>JAIUPH010000015.1 GCA_020161065.1 Pseudomonadota bacterium | reverse complement strand
CCTGCGCGCGCAGCGTCACGTGCCGGATTCGATACCCTCTCTGCGTCACCGACTCAGCTACGGCCTGATCGATCGAATGGGCCTGTGCCCATGCTGCGGGAACGACCGCCGTCAACTTGACTTTGTGACACAGTAAGACTAAGGCACGCGCTTGAGCTCGGTCGCCCCCGGCGGCCTGGCGTAGGGGTCGTTGGTGCTGCTGTAGCTGCCGTCGGGGTGCTGGAACACGCGGCTGCCGCCGTGGATGCTGGACTGCACCGGGTTGCCGCTGGTGTCGCGGTAGGTGTTGGTTTCGCCGATGCCTTCCAGGTTACGGCGGTGCATGCGGTCGTTGGTGGCCTGGGTGTTGGCGTTGGTCTGCGCCTGGATGCCGGCCACGTCGCGCGCCGTCTGCGCGCGGATGGCGGCGCGGTCGGCGGCGCCCTGGGCGTTGATGCGCGCCATCTCGCCGGCGTGCCAGCGCTCGATCTGCTGGCGCTGCTGGCCGGCGTGCTGCTCGGCGGCGCGCTGGCCGGCCTCGCGCATCAGCGCCAGCCACTGCGCGTCGGGCTGCATCGACGCGGCGATGCGCGCGCCCAGCGCCGCATCGGGCGTGCCGCCCAGTTGCCGCTGCGCGTAGACGATGCCGGCGCCGCCCATCACCGTGCCTTGCACCTCGGTGAAGGTGACGCTGGTGCTGAAGCGCTCCTGCACCTCGCCGCCGGCGTCGGGCGCCGGGTAGGCCACCAGCAGTTCGCCGGCGTCGATCTGCCGGCGCACGCCGGCGGCCGGCGGCGGCGCCTTGGCTTCGGCGTCGGCGCGCACGTCGGGCCGGTCGCGATAGTCCAGCACGCGCGCGCCGGCGCGGCGCTGCTGGGCCACGGCCTGCAGGAAGTCGCGCGCCGAGGCGAAGGGCAGCACCGGGCAGGGGTTCATCGGCACGCTGCGGCCCTGCAGCTGCCACGAATAGGGATGCATCACCTCGAAGGCCTGGCGGCCGTCGGGCGCGCGCGCCACCCAGGCGATGCGCAGCTGGTTGTTGACGCAGGGGTCGGCGCGCTGCCAGCTCACGCCGCCGTCCGCGCGCCAGCCGGCCGGGATCTCCAGCGTGGCCGCGTTGATCGGCTGGCCGAAGCCTTGCGCGTCGACGATGGCCACGCGCTGGCTGCCGCCGGCGGCCGGCGGGGCGGCGGTCGGCGCCGTTGCGGGGCCGGGCGCTGCGATGGCTGCAGGCGCGGGGGCGGCGGCGCCAGCGCCGTCGCGCGGCGCGGCGCCATCGGTGGCGGGCTTGTCGCAAGCGGCCAGCAGCGAAGACAGCGCCGCAAGCGCAAGCTCGACCGCAACGACACAGACGCGGGCTTGGTTCATCGGCGCCTCCGGGTGTCCGTCCAGGCTCGCATGGTAGGCCCTGCCGGCGCTACAGTGCGCTTCCCATGCCGCACCTCCACCTCCTTCGCATCCCGGCCCTGGCGCTGGCGGCCGCCTGCCTGGCGCCGGCCGCGGGCGCGCAGCCGCGCTTCGATTTCGATGCCACGCCCGGGCGGCTGTCCAAGGACGTGCGCCCGCTGCTGCAGCAGCTGGAACTCGACGTCGACCCCGATGCCGAGCGCTTCGCCGGCCGCAGCACCATCACGCTGCGCTTGCGGCGGCCGCAGACCAGCCTGCTGCTGCACGCCCACAAGCTGCAGGCGGCGGCCAGCGACTGGGTGGGCACCGACGGCCGCGTGCGCGCCCTGGCGCTGCAGGCCGACGAAGCGGCGCAGACCTGGCGGCTGACGCCAACCGACGGCCGCCCGCTGCCGCGCGGCCAGGGCCGGCTGCAGCTGCGCTGGAGCGGCCCGGTGCAGGCGGCCGCCGGCGGCCTGTACCGCGCCCCCTACGGCGCGCCCGGGGCGCGGCAGCACATCCTGGCGACGCAACTGGAGGCGGTGTTCGCCCGCCAGCTGTTTCCCGGCTTCGACGAGCCGGCCTTCCGCACCGCCTTCGAGCTGAGCGTGCGCGCGCCGGCCGGCTGGCAGGTGCTGTCCAACATGCCGGAGCAGCGGCCGACGCCGACGCCGCCCGGCGCACCGGTGCTGCACCGCTTCCAGCGGACGCCGCCGATGCCCAGTTATCTGCTGGCACTGGCGGTCGGCCACTTCGACGCGCTGCCCGGCCGCGCCGCCGGCGTGCCGCTGCGCATCCTCACCATGCCGGGGCGGCAGGCGCTGGGCGCCTACGCGCTGGGCGTCACGCAGCAGGTCCTGCCCTACTACACGCAGTATTTCGGCCAGCCCTTCGCGCTGCCCAAGCTCGACCAGCTGGCCGTGCCCAGCACGCGCAACGGCGCGATGGAAGACTGGGGCCTGATCTCCTACGTCGACAGCCTGCTGCTGTTCGACCCCGCCACCGGCAATGCCAACAACCGGCGCTGGGTGTACAGCGTCATCGCGCACGAGGTGGCGCACCAATGGTTCGGCAACCTGGTCACCGCGGCGTCGTGGGAAGAGATCTGGCTCAACGAAGCCTTCGCCGACTGGATGGCCGAGAAGGCCAGCCACCGCTTCAACCCGCAATGGCAACTGCCGCTGCACCGCCGCGCCGAGATCGACGGCACGATGGAACGCGACGGCGGCAGCGCCACGCGCGCCATCCGCTCCGGCGCCGTGGCCGAAGACCGCGTGTTCGACGTTTTCGACAACATCACCTACAACAAGGGCGGCGCGGTGCTGGCGATGCTGGAAGCCTGGCTCGGCGAAGACCGCTTCCGCGACGGGCTGCGCGCCTACATGAAGGCGCGGCGCCTGTCCAACGCCAGCGCCGGCGACCTGTGGTTCCACTTGGGCCGCGCCGCCGGGCGCGACGTGGCCGCGGTGGCGGCGAGCTGGACCGACCAGCCCGGCTTTCCCTTGATCGGCGTCGAATCGCGCTGCGAGCAGGGGCGCACGCAACTGGTGCTGACGCAAGCGCCCTATGGCCCGCACGGGCGCCTGTGGCAGGTGCCGCTGACGCTGCTGCACGACGGCCGGCCGCACACACTGCTGCTCGGCCAGGCGCGCCAGACGCTGGCGCTGCCGGGCTGCCCGGCGCTGCCGACGCTGGTCAACGCCAGCGGCATCGGCTACTACCGCGTGGCCTACGCGCCGCCGCAGCAGGCGGCGCTGGCCGCCGCCTTCGCCACCCTGTCGGCGCCGGCGCAGGTGATGCTGCTCAGCGACCGGCTGGCGCTGGCGCAGTCCGACCGGCTGCCCTTCGCCGACTGGCTGGCGCTGCTGGCCGAAGTGCCGGCCGCCCAGGGCGCCGGCCGCCCGGCGCTGCTGACGCAGGCCGTCGTCGGCCTGCGGCGGCTGCGCGCGGCGCTGGTCGACAGCCCGGCCGCCGCGCCGCTGGACGCCGCCGCCCGCGCCCTGCTGGTGCCGGAACTGCGCGCACTGGGCTGGACGCCACGCGCCGGCGAGGACAGCGAAACCGAAGCGCTGCGCGCCACGCTGATCGGCGCGCTGACGCTGCACGGCGACGCCGAGACCATCGCCCGCGCCGGCGCGCTGTTCGACGACGACGAGGCCGGCCGCGCCGCGCTGCCGGCGGCGATTCGCGCCGCCGTGATCGAGGCCGCCGGCCGCAGCGCCGATGCCGCGCGTTACGCCGCGCTGCAGCGCCGGCTGCTGGCTGCCACCAGCGAGGACGACCGCTGGACCTTCGCCGGCGCGCTGGCGGCGGCGCGCGAGCGCGAACTGATGCAGCAGACGCTGGCGCTGATGCTCGACCCGCGGCTGCCGCCGAACATCGCCGCCCAGTTGCCGTGGTTGATCGGCCGCGAGGGGCCGGCCGAGTTCCGCGAGGCCGTCTACGCCCACGTGCTGCAGCACTGGAGCGCACTGGCGCAGCGCGCGGGCGACATGTCCGGCGCCAAGGCCAGGCTGCTGCCGAACGCGGCGGCGAGCTTCAACACCGCGGCCGCCGCCGAACGCCTGCTGGCCGACCAGCAGCGGCTGCTGGGCGAGCCCGGCCGCGCCAACGCCGAGCGCATGGCCGCGCAGTTGCGGCTGCGCGCCGCGCTGCACGAGCGTGAAGGCGAACGCCTGGTGGCACCCTTGCAGGCGCTGGCGCTGAAGGCCGGATCGCACTGAGCGGTTGAGCCGCTGAGCCGCGCCGCTGAGCGCTTGATCGCCTGCGAGCGCGCTGCGCCTACAGCATCAGCGCCAGCCGCTCCAGGATCAGCACCGCGAAGAAGCCGAACGCCGCCAGCACGGTCCACTTGACGATGACCATGCCGCGGCGGCGCCAGACGACCTGGCTGGTGCCGATGTACATCGCAAAGCACAGCAGGCCGCTGAGCAGCAGCAGGCCGAAGACCAGGCGAAAGGCCAGCATCGCCCGCGCTACCAGGCTGGCGCCAGCTCGGCCAGGCCGGCCGGCGCGTCGGCCGGGCGCTGGAAGCTGACCACCTCGAACGCCGTCGCGTCGGCCAGCAGCTTGCGCAGCAGCTTGTTGTTGAGCGCGTGGCCGCCCTTGAACGCGGTGTAGGCGCCGATCAGCGGCTTGCCGGCCACCTGCATGTCGCCCATCGCGTCGAGGATCTTGTGGGCGACGAACTCGTCGTCGTGACGCAGCCCTTCGGCATTGAGCACGCGGTAGTCGTCGACGACGATCACGTTGTCCATGCTGCCGCCCAGGCCCAGGCCGCGGGCGCGCATCATCTCCACGTCCTTGGTGAAGCCGAAGGTGCGGGCGCGCGCGATGTCGCGCTTGTAGCGGCCCGATCCGAAGTCGAACGCCATGCGCTGGCCGGTGGCGTCCAGCGCCGGGTGGTTGAACTCGATTTCGAAGGCCAGCTTGTAGCCGTCGTACGGCTCCAGCCGCGCCCACTTCAGCGTCGGGCCCTCGCCTTCGCGCACTTCCACGGTCTTGGTCACGCGCAAGAAGCGCTTGGGCGCGTTCTGCAGTTCGATGCCGGCGCTTTGCAGCAGGAACACGAAGCTGGCGGCGCTGCCGTCGAGGATGGGCACCTCGTCGGCGGTGATGTCGACGTAGAGGTTGTCCAGCCCGAGGCCGGCGCAAGCCGACAACAGGTGCTCGATGGTCTGCACCTTGGGGCCGCCGGGATCGTCGACGCGGCTGATGGTGGTGGCCATGCGCGTGTCGCTGACGGCCAGCGGCGTCACCGGGATGTCCACCGGGTCGGCCAGGTCGGTGCGGCAGAAGACGATGCCGGTGTCGGGCGGCGCCGGGCGCAGCGTCAGCTCGACCTTCTGGCCGCTGTGCACGCCCACGCCGACGGCGTGGGTCAGGGTCTTCAGGGTGCGCTGGGGAACCATGGTTCGCATTGTCCCCAAAATCCCGATGCATCATCGGCGCATGGACGACCGCAGCCCGCCCCCGATCCGCGCCCTCATCTTCGACGTCTTCGGCACCCTGGTCGACTGGCACGGCGGCATCAGCCGCGACGTGCGCCGCCTGCTCGGCGCGCAGGTGCCCGACCCGGCGCAGTTCGCCGTCGACTGGCGCGCCCAGTACCAGCCGGCCATGCAGCGCGTGCGCAGCGGCGCGCTGCCGTTTTGCAAGCTGGACGAACTGCACCGCATCAACCTCGACCAGGTGCTGGCCGACCGCGGGCTGCACGGCGTCGACGAGGCCACGCGCGCGCAGCTCAACCTGGCCTGGCACCGGCTGGACGCCTGGCCCGACGTGGCGCCCGGCCTGCGCCGGCTGCGCCGGCGCTTTCGCGTCGCGCCCTGCTCCAACGGCAACATTTCGTTGATGGTCGACCTCGCACGGCATAACGATCTAGCTTGGGACGCCATCCTCGGCGCCGAGCTGGCGCGCGACTACAAGCCCAAGCCGGTCGTCTACCGCTCGGCCGCCGCCGCCTTCGACTGCCGGCCCGACGAAGTGCTGATGGTGGCGGCGCATTCGTCGGACCTCGCCGCGGCCGCGGGCTGCGGGCTGCGCACCGCGCACATCGCGCGGCCCGACGAGCACGGCCCCGGCGTCGGCGAGCGGCAGGCGCGGCAGCCGGTGGACTGGCAGGCCGGCGGCCTGGACGACCTGGCCACGCAACTCGGCGGCTGACATCGGCCGAAACATCACTTTGCAATGAAGGCCTTCGCGCTGTCACGAAGGCCGGCTATGGTCGCCGCCATGAGCCCCGTTGTTCCCCTCCACGCGTCGCCGCCGCCCGATCGCCGGCGCGGCCGCGACCGCGCCCGCAACGTTCCGCGCCTGCTGGCGCGCCTTTACGCGCAGGCCGCGCCCGACGTGCGCTCGCGCCTGCTGGCCGTGCTGCTGCGGCCGGTGGGGCCGCTGGCGCTGGTCGCCATCGGCGCCGGCGCCTTTGCGCGGCTGCTGCCGCACTCGCGCTGGCAGGGCCTGCAGATCGGCGTCGAAGAAGCGCAGCAGGTCGACCCGCGGCAGATCTTCGAGCTGGCCTTCTACGTCGAGCAGAAATGCCCCGAGCTGCTGGCCCAGTTGCCGCAACTCGTGTCCGACCCCCGGCTGTGGATCGGCAGCGCCACCGGCGCGCTGTTGCTGCTGGTGCTGCGCCAGCGCCAGAATCGGGGATGAGCGAAACCATCCTTTACGGCAACCCCGGCTGGGGCTCGGCCATCGTCGAAGCCCAGCTCGATGTCTACGGCCTGCCCTACCGCTACGAGGCGGTGGGCGACCTCTTCGAATCGGCCGCGGCGCGCGATCGGCTGCGCCCGCTCAACCCGGTGGCGCAGGTGCCGACGCTGGTGCTCAGCGACGAGCACGGAGGCCAGGTGATGACCGAGAGCGCGGCGATCACGCTCCATCTCGCCGATCTCACCGGCCGCGACGACCTGGTGCCCGGCCCGCAGGCCCCCGAGCGCGCCGCCTTCCTGCGCTGGCTGGTGTTTTTGGTCGCCAACGTCTACCCGACCTTCACCTACGCCGACGAGCCGTCGCGCTTCGTCAAGGCGGCCGATGCGCAGCAAGGCTTTCGCGACGAGGTCGACGCCTACGCGAAAGCCTTGTGGCAGGCGGTGGAAGCGGCGGCCGGCGCGCCCTGGTTCCTGGGCGTGCGCTTCTCGGCGCTGGACGTCTTCCTGGCGGTGATGATGCGCTGGCGCCCGCGCGGCGACTGGTTCGCCGCCAACACCCCGCGGCTGCACGGCGCCGCCGAAGCAGCGCGCGCGCTGCCGGCGCTGGCGCCGATGATGGCGCGCAACTTTCCGGCGCCCACGACATAACTCATTACCTGGAAGGCTCGCATCCCTCCCGGCAGCCGCCGGCAGGTCCGTCCTCAGAGCGCGAGGATCTTCGACAGGGACTGCCGGGCTCGATCGCTGCGCTGCTCGGGCTGGCCGAAGAACGCCTCCTTCGCACCGTCTTCCACGATCTGCGCGCAGACCACGACGACCTCGCCCTTGCGCACCTGGGTCGTGCAATCGGCCAGCACCTGGAAGCTGCCGTACCACTTGCTCACGTGTTCGATCTCGATCACGGCGCGTCTCCTTTCGGCGCGGGCGTCAGCAGTTCCAGCAGCACGTTGGCCACGGCCACCGTGGCCGCGCGCAGCTCGCGCAACGGCACGCGTTCGTCGGCACGGTGGCCGTTGGCCTCGATCAGGCTTTCGGGGCCGGCGCCGTACATCACGGTCGGGATGCCGGCCTCGGCGTACAGACGGGCATCGGTGTACAGCGGCACGCCGATCGGCGTGACCGGCTGGCCCAGCGCGGCGCTGGCCTCACGGCACATCAGCGCCGTCAGCGCCTGGCTGCCCGGCGCCGGCGTGAAGGGCCGCGCCAACAGGATCTGCCGCACCTCGGCGCGGATGCCCGCCAGCGGCGCACAGGCCTGCTCGATCACCGCGCGCAGCTCGGCCTCCACCGCCTCCGGTTTTTCCTCGGGCACGATGCGGCGGTCGATGCGCAGGCTCACGCAGTCGGCGACCACGTTGGTGTTGATGCCGCCGCCGATCAGTCCCACCACCAGGGTCGGATGGCCGATGCCCGGCGTCTGCGAGGCTCGGTGGGCCAGGCTGTCGCGATGGCGGTACAGCGCGGGCAGCAGCGTGGCCGCGGCCTCGATGGCATCGTGCCCGGTCTCGGGCCGCGCGGCATGCGCCGAGCGGCCGCGCAGCGTGACCTCCAGGTGCAGGCAGCCGTTGTGCGCCACCACCACGTGGTGCGAGAACGCGGCCGAGATCACATGGTCGGGCCGGCTCAGGCCTTGTTCGAGGATCCAGCCGGGGCCGGTCATGCCGCCCGTCTCTTCGTCGTAGGTCAGGTGCAGCTCCACGGTGCCGGCGAGCGGCGCCCCCAGCGCATGCGCATGCTTGAGCGCGCGCAGCGCCTGCCCGTAGGTGGTGAAGTCCGACTTGGACACCGCCGCGCCGCGGCCGTAGAGCCAGCCGTCGCGCAGTTCGCCGCCGTAGGGGTCGCAGGACCAGCCGTCGCCGGGCGGCACGACGTCGCCATGCGCGTTGAGCGCCACCACGGGGCCGTCGCCGAAGCGCTCGCGCACGATCAGGTTGGTCACGCTGCGCATGCCGTGCTGTCTGCAGACCGCTTCGGGCACGGGGTGGCGTTCGACGGCCAGCCCGCGCTGCTCGAACAGCTGCGCCGCGCGCTCGGCGTGCGGCCGGCAGTCGCCCGGCGGGTTGTCGGACGGGCACTGCACGAGCTGGACCAGCCACTGCACCTGTTCGTCGAAATGCTCGTCGATGAAGGCGCGCATCGCGGCGCGCGGGTTCGCTGAAGTCATGGGCTGAAGAAGCGGTCGATGCGGAAGGGGGTGATGTCGATGTCGGTGCGGCCGCGCACGATCTGCTCGGTGACCAGCCGCGCCGCGATGGGCGCCAAGGTGTAGCCGTTGGACGTGACGGCGTTGTAGAAGCCGGGCACGCCAGGCACGTCGCCCAGGATGGGGGCGCCGTCGATGTTCACGTTCATGCCGGCCCAGCAGCGGATCACGTGCAACCCACTGACGGCCGGCAGCACCTGCCGCGCCACCCACAGGCTGCCCTCGATGCTGTCGCGCAGCGAGCGGTTCATCCGCATGCCTTCGTCGAAGGCGGCGGTCCAGCCGCCGCCGATGATCAGGCCGCCGGTGGCGGCCTGCTTCATGCTCAGGTGACGGTCGGCATGGGCGATCAGGTGGTCGACCAGCGGCGGCGCCGGCTCGGTCACGATCATCTGCAGCGGCGCTCCCTTGACCGGAATGCGCAGGCCCAGCATGTCGCCGATGCTGCTGGACCAGGCGCCGCTGGCATTGACCACGCGGCCGGCGTGAACGGTCCCGCGCGAGGTCTGCACGGCAAAGCCGGCGCCTTCGCCGGCCAGGCGCTCGATGGCGGTCACGTTGCAGCCGCGCACGAAGCGCGCGCCGCGCTGCGCCGCGCGTGCGGCCACTGCGTAGGTGGCGCGCAGCGGGTTGATCTTGCCCTCCATCGGGCACAGCTCGGCACCCAGCAGCCGCGTGGACAGCGCCGGCGAGAGCCGCCGCAGCGCGCTGCCGTCGATCAGTTGCGCCTCGATGCCGTGGCGGCGTTCGAGCGCCGCCTTGGCTTCGAGGAAGCGCAGGCCGGCCTCGCTGTCGGCCACCATCAGGCCGCCGGTGAGCTTGATCTCCAGGTCCTCGCCGCAGTCGCGCTCGATCTGCTGCCACAACTGCACCGACAGCGGGCCCAGCGGCAGCGTGGCCGCGGCGGGGCCACCGCCTTGCTGCGCCTTGGCGCCGAAGTCGAAGGACAGCAGCTGCACGTGCAGGCTGCCCGCATTGGCGCCCGAGGCCTGCAGGTTCAGGTCGTCGCGGTCGACGACCAGCACGTCCTGGCCGGCAGCCGCGAGGAAATAGGCCATGCACGAGCCCAGCACGCCGCCGCCGATGACCAGCACGTCGGCCTGCTGCGGCGGCATCGCGCCGCTGTCCACCGGCCGTGCCAGGTTGGGCGTGATGGCCGGCTTGTGGCCGCCCCATTCGGGCTTCTCGAATCCCAGCGCACCGGCCGGCACCGGCTTGGCCGGCGGGCGCGGCGCGAAGTACTGCTCGGGCTCGGGCGCGCGGCCGGTCGTTTCCTCGATCAGGCGGGCGGCCGTCAGCGCGCAGTAGCGCCCTTGGCAGCGGCCCATGCCCAGGCGGGTGTTCCGCTTGAGCGCGGCCAGCGTGTCGCGTCCGGCGCCGATCTGCGCGCGCACGTCGCCGAATCGCACCTCCTCGCAGCGACACAGGATCGTGTCGTCGGCCACGCCCTCCAGGCGCACCGGCGGCGCCGCGTACAAGGTCCACAGCGCCTGCTGAAAGGCCTGGGCGTGCTGCAGCTCGCGCCGCGCGGCACGGTGCTCGCCTGGCGGCCGGCCCAGTGCGCGGGCGGCCGCGGCGCCGGCCAGCGTGCCGCCCGCCATTGCCACGCGCGAGCCGCCGAGGTCGGCACCGTCGCCGACCACGTAGACGCCGTCCACGCTGGTCGCACCGTCGTCGCGCGTCTCGGTCGCCAGGTGGCCCAGGTGCCGCGGCACGACGCGGTGGGCGCAGCCCACCATGCGCGCCAGTTCGGTGGACGGCACGAAGCCGCCGCCCACGCACAGCGTGTCGGCCTCGAAGCTGAGTGCCGGCGCGCCGGCGCGCCCGTCGGCATCGAGCGGCGCCGCCTGCACCCGCTCGAGGCGGGCCGTGCCTTCCGCGGCGGTCACGGCATGCCCCCACAGCACCGGAACGCCGTGTGCGCGCAGCAGGCGCAGGTACTGCCAGCCCTGCAGCAGCAGGTCCGGCGCGTGGCGCGCCGCGCGGGCCAGCGCGCGCGCCTGCCGCAGGCCGGGTCGCGGCGCCGATTCGAGCACCGCGAGCACGCGCGCGCCACCGCTGACCAGTTCGGCCGCCAGTTGCAGGTTCAGCGGCCCGTTGCCGGCCACGACGATGCGTGCACCGGGTGCCACGCGGTAGGCACGCGCCAGTGTCTGGCCGGCGCCGCTGGTCATCACGCCGGGCAGCGTCCAGCCCGGGAACGGCGTCGGCCGCTCGTAGGCGCCGGGCGCGATCACGAGCTGGCGACAAGCGACGGTGACGGCACGGCCGTCGATCAGCGCCCCCACCTCGGTGGCCGAGAACGCGGCCCACACCTGGGCCTGCTGGTGGACGCTGACGCCGGCCTCGCGCACCGCGCGCTCCAGGGCCAGGCCTTGCGCGAATTGGCGATCCATGGGCACGGCGGCTTCGTGCGAAGGCGCCAGCGGCTTGAAGAACTGGCCGCCGCTTTGCGGGCGCTCGTCGAGCACCGTCACGCGCAAGCCGGCGCGCGCTGCCGCCAGTGCCGCCGACAAACCAGCCGGGCCGGCACCGACCACCAGCACGTCGGTCTCGAGCCCGGTGGGCGCGTCGGCGGCCTCGGGCGCCAAGGGTTGCAGCGGGTCGGCCGCCGTGCCGGCCGGCATGGCCGAGCGCACCTGCGCGCCGTCGCGCGCCTTGGTCAGGCAGGCGCGCTGGCTGGCCTGGCCGTCGACGGTGACCAGGCAATCGAAGCAGGCCCCCATGCCGCAATACAAGCCGCGCCGCTCGCCGCCGCGCGTGTGGCGCAGCGGCCCGATGCCGGCGGCCGCCAGGGCCGCGGCCAGTGTCTCGCCGTCCAGCGCCTGGACGGGTTCGCCGTCGTACCAGAAGCGGATCGGCCGGCCGCTGGCGCGCACCGACGGGTGTTGCAGGCGAAGGTCAGGCATGGCGCATGCAAGGAGGAGGCAAACCGATCGGGAATGAGGTTTGACTTCGTATTCGGTATACGTATACTACATGTATACGATCAAATCGTCATCCCTTTCCGAGTCAGGAACATCCATGGCCGCCTTCAGAGGCACCTACACGGTGCTCATCACCCCGACCACCGCCGATGGCCAGTCGGTGGACGTGCCCGCGCTGCGCAAACTCGTGAACTGGCAGATCGAGCAGGGCATCCACGGCCTGATCCCGCTGGGCAGCACCGGCGAATTCCTGTCGCTGACGCCCGACGAGCGCCAGATGGTCATCGAGACCTGCGTCGACACCGCCGCCAAGCGCGTGCCGGTGTTGATCGGCACCGGCGCGGAATGGACCGATGAATGCGTGCGCCTGAGCCGCGAGGCCCAGCAGATGGGAGCCGACGGCGTGATGGTGATCCCGCCCTTCTACAGCACGCCCACCGACGACGAGTTGTTCGAGCACTACCGCCGGGTGGGCGAGGCGATCGACATCCCGATCATGGTCTACAACAACCCGGCCACCGCCAACGTGGACCTCAAGCCGGAGTTGGTCGCCCGTCTCTCGCGAATCGACAACTGCAGCTACATCAAGGAGTCGACGCTGGAGGTCACGCGGGTGCGCGACATCATCGAACTGTGCGGCGACCGCATGACGGTGTTCGCCGGCATCCTGGGCTACGAGTCGTTCTGGCTGGGCGCGCAGGGCTGGGTCGCCGTGTGCTCGAACCTGATCCCCAAGTGGTCGGCACGCCTGTTCGAGCTGGTGGCCGACGAGCGCAACATGCCCGAGGCGCTGGCGCTGTACCGCAAGATCCTGCCCCTCGTGCGCTGGGTGGGCGGCCACCGCTACGTGTCGGCCTCCAAGGCCGGCCTGGCGATGATGGGCCTGCCCGTCGGCCAGCCGCGCGCGCCGCGGCTGCCGCTGCCCGAGGCCGATGCCAAGGCCCTGCGCGCCGACCTCGACCGCCTGGGCCTGCTCGGCTCCATCGTCGCCTAGCGGCCCAGCCGGCAGGCACCCCCGCGATCCGTTTTTCTTTCCCCGCCCCATCACTCCCGAAGGAGATTCACCATGAAGACGCTCGTTCCCCTCGCTTGCGCGGCGCTGCTGGCGCTGGGTATGACTTCGGCCCACGCACAGGGCTGCCAGTCGCCCGTGCCGGACTCGGCCCTCGTCAAGAAGGGCACGTTGGTGATGTCGGTGAACCCGACCCTGCCGCCGATGCAGTACGTCGACCAGACCGGCGCGCTCAAGGGCATGCGGGTCGAGCTGGGCGAGATGCTCGCCAAGCGCCTGTGCCTGAAACCCGAATACGTGCGCATCGAGTTCTCGGCCATGATCCCCGGCCTGCAGGCCGGCCGCTGGGACGTGATCAACACCGGCATCTTCTATACCGAAGAGCGCGCCAAGCTGATGCAGATGCTGCAGTACGAAGACCAGGCCATCAGCATCAGCACGGCCAAGGGCAATCCGCTGAAGATCGCCAAGGCCGACGACCTGGCGGGCAAGAGCATCGGCGTGGAGATCGGCGGCTTCGAGGAGCGCAAGGCGCGCGAGCTGGACAAGCAGCTCACCGACAAGGGCTTGAAGGGCATGACCATCCGCACCTTCGAGAACTTCGCGATGGCCTACCAGTCGCTGCGCGCCGGCCAGGTCGAGGTGGCGCTGTCGATCGACTCGACGGCCGCCGAGTACCAGAAGCGCGGCGAGTTCGACCGCGTGCTGCACGGCCTGTTCCCGACGCCGGTGGCGCTGGCCACCCGCAGCCGCCCGCTGGCCGACGCTCTGGCCAAGGCGCTCAACGACATGAAGGCCGACGGCAGCTTCCAGAAGCTGTTCGACCAGTACGGCGTGAAGGCGATCGACGGCGCCGTCGTCGTGCGCGGCCCGGCCGGCTGAGACCGGCCACAGGCGCAGCCGCGGCAGGCGCTGCGGCAAGCGCGGGAACCGATTGCACACAAGGACGCTCATGGCACAAGGCTGGAACTGGTCGGGCTTCTTCGACTACCTGACCAATTCGTACATCCTCGGTGGTGCCGTCACCACGCTGTGGCTGACGCTGGCCGCGATCGCCGGCGGCCTGGTGCTGGGCTGCGCGCTCGCGCTGGCCCGGTTGTCCAGCCTGCGCTGGCTCTCGGCGCCGGCGCATTTCTACATCTGGGTGTTTCGCGGCACGCCACTGCTGGTGCAACTCATCATCATCTACACCGGCCTGCCTCAACTGGGGCTGCGGCTGTCGGTGGTCGAGTCGGCACTGACCGGGTTGATCCTCAACGAGGCAGCCTACCTGGCAGAGATCGTGCGCGGCGGCATCCAGGGCGTTCCCGCGGGGCAGACCAACGCCGCGCGCGCCGTCGGCTTCAGCAGTGTCCAGGCCATGCGCTACATCATCATGCCGCAGGCCTTGCGGCTGATCGTTCCTGCGCTGGGCAACAGCGTCAACGGCCTGCTCAAGACCACCTCCATCACTTCGGTCATCTCGATGGAAGAGCTGCTGCGCCGCACGCAGGTGCTGATCCAGGAGAAATTCATGGTGCTGGAGCTGTTCATCGTCGCGGCCATCTACTACCTGCTGATGACGACCGCCTGGGACTTCGTGCAGCGGCGCATCGAACGCCATTTCGGCCGCGCCTACAGCAGCAGCGCTGCCGCCCATCCGGAAACGGTGCTGGAACAACGTTGAGCCCCCCTGCCGCCATGACGCACTACGACCTGATCGTCCGCAATGCCGACATCGCCACGGTCGGCGACCGCTACCAAGCCGACATCGGCGTGCGCGGCGGGCGCATCACGGCCATCGCCCAGGGCCTGGAAGGCGAAGCCGCGCAAGTCCTCGACGCCGCCGGCCGCCTGGTGACGCCCGGCGGCGTCGACGGCCACTGTCACTTCGACCAGCCCACCAGCGACGGCTCGAAGTTCGCCGACGATTTCTTCACCGGCACGCGCTCGGCAGCCTGCGGCGGCACCACCACGGTGCTGCCGTTCGCGCTGCAGCAAAAGGGCGGCTCGGTGCAGGCCGCGGTCGACGACTACCACCGCCGCGCCGAAGGCAAGGCGGTGATCGACTACGCCTTCCACCTGATCGTCTCCGACGCCACCCGCGACGTGACGCAGCGCGAGCTGCCGCAGTTGATCGAGAAGGGCTACACCTCCTTCAAAATCTACATGACCTACGACGACCTGAAGCTGGGCGACCGCCAGATCCTCGAGGTGCTGGCGGTGGCGCGCCGCCACGGCGCGATGACGATGGTCCACGCCGAGAACAGCGATTGCATCGCGTGGCTGACCGAGCAGCTGCTCGACGCCGGCCTGACCGCGCCGCGCTACCACGCCAGCTCGCGGCCCATGGTCGTCGAGCGCGAAGCCACGCACCGCGCCATCGCGCTGGCCGAGCTGATGGACACGCCGATCCTGATCGTGCACGTCTCCGGCCGCGAGGCCGTGGAGCAAATCCATTGGGCGCGCGGCCGCGGCCTGCCCATCCACGCCGAGACGTGCCCGCAGTACCTCTTCCTGAGCGCCGAGGACCTGGGGCTGGACCCTGACGACGCGATGCACGGCGCGCGCTGCATCTGCAGCCCGCCGCCGCGCGACAAGGCCAATCAACCCTTCATCTGGAACGGCCTGGCCAGCGGCCTGTTCACGATCGTCTCGTCGGACCATGCGCCATTCGACCTGCAGGGGCCGCACGGCAAGCGCGTGGCGGGCGAGACGGCCTCGTTCGACCGCGTGCCCAACGGCGTGCCCGGCGTGGAGACGCGCCTGCCGCTGCTGATGAGCGAGGGCGTGCTCGGCGGACGCATCGACATCCACCGCTTCGTGGAGCTGACCGCCACCAACCCGGCGCGGCTGTACGGCCTGTACCCGCGCAAGGGCACGATCGCCGTGGGCAGTGACGCCGACCTGGTGGTCTGGGACCAGTTCGGCCCGGGCCAGGAGCGAACGCTGAGCAACGACATGCTGCACCACGCCGTCGACTACACCCCCTACGAAGGCATGCGCCTGCGCGCGTGGCCGGCCACCACGCTGTCGCGCGGGCGGCTGGTGTGGCACGAGGGCCGCTTCCAGGGGCAGCCGGGCTCGGGCCAGTTCCTGCCCTGCCTGCGGCCGCGCGAACCGCGCGCAGGCAACCCGCTGCAACAATGGCTGTGACATGCCCAGTCTCCCCAGCCCGGCGCAGCCTGCCACCATCACGATCGCGCCGCTGGAGACGCGCTCGGCCAGCCTGGCGGAGCAAGCCTACGAACGGCTGCGCACGTTGATCCTGGACCGCAAGATCTTCGCCGGCAGCCCCTTGCAGGAGGCGAGGCTGGCCGAGGACCTGCGCATCTCGCGCACGCCGATGCGCGAGGCGCTGGTGCGTCTGGCCGGCGAAGGCCTGCTGGTGCGGCGCGATGCGCGCTCTTACGCCGTGCGCGCGCTGGAGACCAAGGAATACTTCGACTGCATGCGCGCACGCGAGGTGATCGAATGCGAGGCCATCGCGCTGGCGGCGATCCGCATCGACCCGGCCGACCTCGACCGCCTGCAGGCCGAAATCGATGCGCTCAACGTCGGCGAGCACGACGAGATCGAGTACTGGCACTTCGACGACCGCTTCCACGCCTTCATCGCCGTCGCCAGCGGCAACGTGGTCTTTCCGCGCCTGGTCGAAGAGTTGCGCGTCAACGCGCGGCTGTTCCGATTGCACAGCCCGCTGCACCGGCAGCGCGAGAACCACGACGAGCACAGCGACATCCTGGCCGCGCTGCGCAGCCGCGACCCCGCTCGCGCCCGCGAGGCCATGCGCGTGCACCTGCGCAGCTTGCAGGACGACGTCAAGCGGGCGCTGGTGGACTGAGCGGCGGCGTCGGGTCGCCGGCCTTCAAGGCTTGCCGTTGGCGAACACCAGCTCAATGCGGCGGCCGATGCGCGCCGCCTCGGCCTGGTCGCCGGCATCGGCGGCGCGGCGCTGCTGCACCAGCAGCCAGGCCAGCAGCGGCCGCCGCCAGCCCTGCGCGCTGGCCGTGTCCACCGCCAGCGCCAGCACGGCCGGCGAGGCGCGGCCGACCTGCAGCCACAGCGCCGCGCCGAGCAGGCGCGACAGCGGGTCGGCCACCGCCTGCAGCGTCGCCAGGTCGGCCGCGTCGCCGCGCGACGGCGCCGCCAGCGGCTGCTGCGCGGCCGGCAGCTGCGCGGCCTGGCCGGCCGCCAGCCGGCCCTGCAGGTAGGCCGCGTAGGCCAGCTCGGGCGCCGCCGCGTCGGCGCGGTAGCGCTCGAAGCCGCCGCACACGCCGAACTGCAGGCTGGCCACGTCGGCCGCGCAGCGCAGCAGCTCGGCGCGCGCCATCAGCTCGGGGCGGCCGGTGCGAGAGACCTCCTCGCGCGCCCGCGTGAACTCGTTGGTCGCCACGCGGTCGTTGCCGGCGAGGTAGGCGTCCAGCGTGAGCTGCATCGCGCCTTGCGCGTTCATCTGCCAGTCGGGCGGCGGCGTGCCGGCGCAGGCGGTCAGCAGCATCGTCATAAAGGTTAGCACCAACGGCAGCAGGCGGGGCTTCATGGCAGCTTGAGCTCCGGGTCGCGCTTGAAGGGCCAGCGGCGGTTGATCTCGTTGACGAGCTGCTCCACCTTGCGCAGGCTGGCGTCGACCTCGGCGCGCAAGGCGCCCAGGTCGGCGGTGGCCAACTTGGCGTTGGCGGCCACGGCCTGCGCGTCCTGCAGCAGGCCGTCCACCTTGCGCAGGCTGCCGCGCGCCTCGGCCAGCAGGCCGTTGAGCTGGCGCACCGCGGCCTGGGCGTCGTCGACCAGGCCTTGCTCGCCGAGCAGCTTGCCGTCGGCGCGGGCGATCAGGCCGTCGGTGCGCTGGACCACGCCGTCGACTCGCGTCAACAGTTGGCGCGTGGCGTCCAGCGTGGCGGCGAGCTTGGGCGCGTCGGCGCCCATCAGCAGCTCCAGCGCGCCGCCCTTGGCGCCCAGGCGCTGGTCGAGCTGGCGCGTCGTGCTTTCCACGTGGGCCAGCAGCTGGCGCAGCTCGGAATCCTGCGCCGTCAAGGCGGTCAGGTTGGTCAGCAGCTCGCGCGCCTGGCCCATCAGCTTGGGGATCTCGGCGGCGGTGTCGCCGGCCAGCAGCTTGCGCTCGGCGCCGGCGGGCAGCGGCGGGTCGGCCAGCACGCCGCTGTAGGCCTTGATCTGCGTGCCGCCGACGAGGCCGCGCGTCATCGTGAAGATGCTGCTCGTGCGCAGCCAGTGCGCGCCCTTGACGGGCACGTCGACCAGGATGCGCACCGTGCCGTCGGCGGCCAGTTCCACGCGGCGCACGCGGCCGATCGGGAAGCCCGAGAACGTGAGGTCCATGCCTTCCAGCACGCCTTCAGAATCGTCGGCCAGCAGCACCAGGCGCTGCGTCCGCTCGAAGGCGCCGCGCGCGTACAGCACGTAGGCGATGGTGCCGATGACCAGCGCCAGCAGCAGCAGCAGCAGCCAGCCGGCGCGGCGCTCCAGGCGGTCGCTGCGCTCGGCGGGCTCGGCCAGCGGAGGCAGCGGCGGCAGCGGCTGCGGTTCGGTGTTCAGGGGCGCTTGGCTCATCGCCGGCTCACAGGTAGTTGCCGGCCAGCGCGGCCGTCTCGACGATCAACATGACGACGAACATGCGCATCAACCCTTGCAGTTCCAGCCCCGACAGGCCTTCGCCGCGCACGTGCAGCGCCGAGCCGATGGGCACCACCGACACCGCCAGCGCCAGCGCGCCGGTCTTGAGCACGAAGACCAGCGAGACCACCGGTTCGAAGACATGGCCCACCAGCCGCGTGTAGCGCTGCAGGCCCCAGGGCGAGAAGCCGTGCGCCAGCAGGTAGGCCAGCACCAGCGCCACGCCCGAGCTGACGGCCGCCAGCAGCAGCACGCTGAACATGCCGGCCAGCGCGCGCGGCGCGATCTCGCCGCGCAACGCGTTGCCCGGCACGCCGCGCAGGCGCTGCAGGCTGCCGTCGCGGCGCTGCAGCGCCAGCTCGGCGGCCATCGGCACCGTCACGCGCAAGGCCACCGCGAAGGCGGCGGTGATCGGGATCAGTTCCAGCACCAGCACGCGCACCACCATTTCCAGCGCGTATTGCGACAGCCCGTAGCTCTGCGCGGTGACCAGCACGATGCGGATGATGACCAGGCTCAGCAGCGCCGCCAGCAGCGTGAACCAGGGCAGCAGCGGCCAGGCCGCGCGCACCACCTGCACCGCCAGCGGCCGCCGCCAGGGCGCGCGGTAGGTCGACGGCGTGAGCGCCAGCATCAGCACCATCGCCCCCAGCTGGACGATGCGCGCGCTGGTCAGCGCCGAGGCGCGCAGCGCGCGGCCGATGGCGGCCAGCGTCGATCGGCCGGGGGGCGGCGGGGCAGCGGCGGCGGCAGGCATGGCGCCATCATAGGCAAGCGCCGATCCCGCCGTCAGAGCTGGCTTCAGAGCCGGCTTCAGAGCCGCCTTCAGAGCTTGTCGATGAAGCCGCGGTAACGGTTGCTGCCGGCGCCGGGCGCCATCGCGAGGTCGCGCGCGGTCTGGCCGTCGACATCGCGCGCGCTGCGCGGCGCGCCGGCGGCCAGCAGCGCGTCGCACGCGGCCTCGGCGCGCGCCTGCGCCGCCAGGTGCAGCGGCGTGCGGCCCTTGGCATCGGTCTTGAAGACCGAGGCGCCCAGGCGCAGCAGTTCCACCACCACCTCGGTGCGGCGGTCGGCCGCCGCCTGGTGCAAGGCGGTGCGGCCCAGGCCGTCGACGGCATCGACATCGGCGCCGGCGCGCACCAGCACGTCCAGCGACTTGACGCCGGCCACGTGCACCGGCAACTGGCCGGCGCCGTTGGCGTCGTTGAGCGCCAAGCCCTTGCTCAGCAGCAACTGCAGCACGCGCTCGTCCAGCCCGCCGGCCGCGGCCACGTGCAGCAGCGTGTTGCCGCCGGGTCCGCGCTGGCGCGGGTCGAGCTTCAGGCCGAGAAAGAACTCCAGCCGCGCATAAGCCGGCTTCTGCGCGGCCTTGTGCAGCAGCGGCACGCCCTCGGGCGCGCCGATCGACGCCGGGTCGGCGCCGTGCTCGATGATCCAGCGCAGGGCGTCGATCGAAGCATCGGGCGCGGCGCTGTACAAGAGCTGGTTCATGCCGGTGCGGCCGACGCGGCGCGCGGTCTCGGTCAGCTCGCCCTCGCGCGGGCTGCCGGAAGCGATCAGCCCCTGGCGCAGGAACAGCTCGGTCAGCTCCACCTTCTGCGGCGCCAGTTCGCGCTTTTGTTGCTGGCTGGTCGAGCACCAGGCCATGAACAGCACCACCAGCAGCAGCGGCAGGAAACGGACGAGCTTCGACATCGGCGCCGATTGTGCCGGCTGTGCCGGCGCGCCGCCGCCGCCGGCCGCCGGCCCGGCACCGACAATGCGGCGCCATGCACGAAGACATCGACCGCATCGCGTCCGGCGCGCGCGTGCTGCACAGCCCCGGCGGCGACGGCGGCGCGCTGGTCTGGCACGTCTGGGGCGAGGGCCCGCCGCTGCTGCTGCTGCACGGCGGCTCGGGCAGCTGGACGCACTGGCTGCGCAACATCGAGCCGCTGGTGGCCGCCGGCCGCAGCGTGTGGGCGCCCGACCTGCCGGGCATGGGCGACTCGGCCAAGCCGCCGGGCTGCGACGACGCCGACGACAGCGCCCCCTGGCTGGAGCAAGGCCTGCAGCAACTGCTGGGCGCGCCCGCCGTCGACGCGATCGGCTTTTCCTACGGCGGCCTGGTCGCCGGCTACTGGGCCGCGGCGGAGCCGGCGCGCTTTCGCAGCCTGCTGCTGGTCGGTGCGCCGGGGCTGAGCGCCGAGCGCCGCAAGCCGCTGCCGATGCGCGCCTGGACCCTGGTGCCCGCCGGCGAGCGCCGCGACGCCGTGCACCGCCACAACCTCGGCGTGCTGATGATCGCCGACCCCGCCGCCATCGACGCCGCCGCGGTGGCCTTGCACGACGCCAACGTGCGGCGCGACCGCATGCGCCGCCGGCGCTTGATGCTGACCGACGCCTTGTTGCATCTGTTGCCACGCATCGCGTGCCCGCTGGCCGGCCTGTGGGGCGACCTCGACGCGATCTACGTCGACCGCCTGGACAGCATCGGCCCGGCGCTGGCGCACGCGCCGCAATACCGGGGACTGGCACTGCTGCCCGGCGCCGGCCACTGGGTGCAGTACGAGGCGGCCGACGCCTTCAATGCCCGGGTGCAGCGCTGGCTGGACCCGGGCGACGCGGTGGCGCGCATCTGACGGCAGCGCCGCGGCGCGCCACGCACTGCGCCCGATTGGACGCAGAATGGCGCGAGCCTTGCCTCCCCAACGCCCGCGTGAGCGCCGACACCGCCACTTTCCTCTTCACCGACATCGAGGGCAGCACCCGGCTGTGGGAGCGTGAGCCCGCGGCCATGCGGCTGGCACTGGCGCGGCACGACGCCCTCAGCCGCCAGGCGGTGCAGGCGCACCACGGGCTGCTGGTCAAGAGCACCGGCGACGGCATCCACGCCGTCTTCGACGACGCCGCCGACGCCGTGCGCGCCGTGCTGGCGCTGCAGCAGGCGCTGGCCGCACCGGCGCCGGCCGACGGGCTGAACCTGCGCGTGCGCGCCGGCCTGCACAGCGGCCCCTGCGAGCGCCGCGATGGCGACTTCTACGGCCCGGCGCTGAACCGCGCCGCGCGCATCATGGGCGCCGCCCACGGCGGCCAGGCGCTGCTGTCCAGCGCCGTGGTGCAGTTGGTCGCCGGCCGGCTGCCGGCGCAGGCCGCGTTGCGCGACCTGGGCAGCGTGCGGCTGCGCGACCTGTCGCAGCCCGAGCGCGTGCACCAGCTGCTGCACCCGGGCCTGCGCGCGCAGTTCCCGCCGCTGCGATCGTTGGAGGCCACGCCCAACAACCTGGCCCAGCAGCTCAACTCGTACGTTGGCCGCGAGCAGCAGGGCCGCGAACTGCGCGAGCTGCTGGCGCGCTGCCGGCTGCTCACGCTGCTGGGCATGGGCGGCATCGGCAAGTCGCGGCTGTCGGTGCAGGTCGGTGCCGAACTGCTCGACGAGTACCCCGACGGCGTGTGGCTGGTCGAGCTGGCGCCGCTGGCCGACCCGCTGCTCGTGCCGCAGGCGCTGGCCAGCGTGCTGGGCGTCAAGGAAGATGCCGGCCACGGCGTGCTGGACGCGCTGCTGGCCCACGTGCGCGACAAGACGCTGCTGGTGATCCTGGACAACTGCGAGCACCTCGTGCACGCCTGCGCCGACCTCGCCAAGCGGCTGCTGCAGGCCGGCGCCGGCGTCAAGCTGCTGGCCAGCAGCCGCGACGCGCTGCAGGTGGCCGGCGAGACGATCTACCAGGTGCCGACCTTGAGCGTTCCCGACGCCGGCGACGACCTGCAGGCGCTGGGCCGGCACGAGGCGGTGCGGCTGTTCGTCGACCGCGCCAGCGCCGTGCAGCCGGCGTTCCGGCTGACGGCCGCCAACGCCGCCGCGGTGGCCGAGATCTGCCGCCGGCTGGACGGCATTCCGCTGGCGCTGGAACTGGCCGCGGCGCGCGCGCGCGCGCTGTCGGTGCAGGCCATCGCGGCGCGGCTGAACGACCGCTTCCGGCTGCTGGTCAGCGGCGACCAGACCGTGCTGCCGCGCCAGCGCACGCTGCGCGCGCTGATCGACTGGAGCCACGAACTGCTGAGCGAGCCCGAGCGCGCGCTGTTCCGCCGCCTGGCGGTGTTCGCCGGTGGCTGGACGCTGGAAGCCGCCGAAGCCGTGGGCGGCGGCGACGGCCTGCCCGCCGCCGAGGTGCTGGACCTGCTGGCGCAACTGGTGCAGAAATCGCTGGTGCAGATGGATCCCGACGGCCAGCGCTACGGGCTGCTGGACACCGTTCGTGCTTATGCCGCCGAGAAGCTGGCCGCGGCCGGCGACGACGAGGCGCGCACGCGCACGCGCCACGTCGGCCACTTCGTGCCCTTTGCAGAGGTCACGCCGCTGAAGCTCTCGGGCCCCGAGCAGGCACAGTGGCTGCATTGCCTTGACACCGAACTGGACAACCTGCTGTCGGCGCACGACTGGTGCGGCCGCGAGCCCGCCTGCCGCGACGCCGGGCTGCAGCTCGTCTTCGTGCTCAAGCCCTATTGGCGCACGCGCGGCCTGCTGGGGCTGGGGCACCGTGTCACCGTCGAGGCGCTGGCACGCACGCGGCCTGACGAGCGCAGCTTCGGCCGCTGCCGCGTGCTGTGCGATGCCGGGCAGTTGTGTTGCTTCATGGGTCGCCACGAGGAAGCTCGCCGCTACCTAGAGGAAAGCCGCGCGATCGCACACGAGCTAGGCGACGCCGGGCGCATTAGCGCCGTGATGCAGCCGCTTGGGATGAGCTACCTGGCGCTGGGCCTGCGCGACGAGGCGCGCTCGCTGTACGAGGCCACTGTGGCGATGGCGCGAGCCGACGGCAACCACCACATCCTGATGGTGGCCAGCAACTCGCTGGCCCAGTTGCACCGCGCCGACGGCCGGTTAGCTGCGGCCGAGCCGCTTTACCAGCAGGTGATCGAGCTGGCGCGCGAGAAGGGCGACCGCGAGAGCATCGCGATCGGCCTGCTCAACCAGGCCATGGTGCTAATTACCCAGGGCCGCACGGCAACTGCAGGCTCCATGCTGGCCGAGGTGCGCGACATCGCGGCGGCCGTCGGTTCGCAGCCCGTCGCGCAAAGCCTGCTGGAGGTCTGCGCCGGACTGGCCGCTGCGCTGGGCCAGGCAACGCGCGCCGCCTGGCTCTACGGCGCCGCCGAGGCGCGTGCCGTGCGCACCGGCATCCGCCGCGACGCCAACGACGACGCCTTTCTGCAGCCCATGCTGGCGCGTGCGCGCGAAGCGCTGGGCACTGCCGGCTTCAGCGCCGCCGAAGCCGCCGGCCGCGAAGCCACCGGCACCGAGGTCACCGACGAACAGGCGGCGCTGTTCGCCGCCGATTGATCACGAGAGGTTGGTGATCTCCGGATCGCGCGGCCTTAGTTCTTTGCCGTCCTGCATCACCCGAATCGTGTACTTGTATTTCCCAGGCCGCGTATTGCGGTTCAGGCAACTGAATTCGCGCCCGCCCTCGCCGGGCTTGCAGTCGACGATCTCGTCCTGCCGCGGCCCTTCGATCACGATGCCGTTTTCGGGAAAGCGCAAGTCTCCGGCGCCCAGCCGCCAGGTGATGCGCACGTTCTTCTCGTCCTTGGTGAAGACGAGCGGATCGGGGCTGACCGCGATCACGCCGCCCTTCACGCTGACCAGCGGGTTGGCGTACATCGCCTCGCCGCGCGGGCCCATCGCGCCGCCGCTGCCATGGGGCATGTGATGCCCCATGCAGCCGCCCAGCAGCGCGGCGACGGCGACCAGCGCCAGCGGCAATCGCTTGTTCATGCAATCCTCCTAGCCGGAAAGTCGGCGGGCGATGATGCCGGATGCGCGGCTCAGGGGCAATGCGGGGCTGGGCGCCGTTCCCTCGCCGGCATGACAAGATCGCGCGCCTCTTTCCATGAGTGATTGCGCCATGCCGCTGCCGAGCCTGCTTCCCCGCCTCGCCGTCGCCTTGCCGCTGGCCCTGGGCCTCGCCGTCGCGGCGGCCCAGGACTGGCCCGCGCCGGGCAAGCCCATCCAGATGATCGTGCCGGCGCCCGGCGGCAGCGGCACCGGCGACACCATCGCCCGCGTGCTGGCCGAGGAGATGGGCAAGCGGCTGAAGACCACCTTCGTGATCGACAACAAGGCCGGCGCCAACGGCAACATCGGCGCCGCCGCCGCCGCCAAGGAGCCGGCCGACGGCTACCACCTGCTGTTCAGCTGGGCCGGCACGCTGGCGGTCAGCCGCGCGCTGTACAAGACGCCGGGCTTCGACGCGCAGCAAGACTTCACGCCCGTGCTGCTGGTGGCCGACGTGCCCAACATCCTGGTCGTCAACAACGACCTGCCGGCGCGCGACCTCGCCGAGTTCACGCGTTATGCCAAGGCCAACCCGGGCAAGCTGTCGTACGGTTCCACAGGCATCGGCAGCTCGATGCACCTGGCCGGCGAGCTGTTCTCGCGCGAGGCCGGCGCGCAGATGCTGCACGTGCCCTACAACTCGCCGGGGCAGGCGACGACCAACCTGATCGCCGGCGACCTGCAGTTGATGTTCCAGCTGATCCCGGGCATCGCCGGCCAGGTGAAGGGCGGCAAGGTGCGCGCGCTGGCGGTGATGGCCGGCCAGCGCTCGCCGGCGCTGCCCGACGTGCCGACCACGGCCGAGCTGGGCCAGCCGCGGCTGCTATCGTCGACGTGGTTCGCCGTGCTGGCGCCCAAGGGCACGCCGGCGGCCATCGTCGAGCGGCTGAACGCCACCGCCAACGAGGTGCTGGCCGACGCCGGCGTGCGCAAGCGGCTGTCGGAGATGGGCGCCACGCCGCTGGGCGGCACGCCGCGCCAGCTGGCCGACCACCTGGCGGCCGAAACCGAGAAGTGGGCGCAGGTGGTGCGCGAGGCGCGCATCCAGGCGCAATGACGGCAGCGTCGGCAGCACCGACGGTCGGCTGGATCGGCCTCGGCCACATCGGGCTGCCGATGGCCCAGCGCGTGGCCGGCGCCGGCTTCGCGCTGCACACCTGGGCGCGCCGGCCCGCGGCCGCGGCGCCGCTGCTGCGCGCCGGCGCGCACTGGTGCGACGACGCGGCGGCGCTGGCCGCGGCTTGCGACATCGTCTGCACCTGCGTCGGCGGCCCGGCCGACGTGATCGCATTGCACCGCCGCCTGCTGCCCGCGGCGCGGCCTGGCACCTTGTTCATCGACTGCAGCACCGCGGCGCCGGCCACGGCCGTTGAATCCGCGCGGCTGGCGTCGAACGTTGGCGCGCAGTGCCTCGACGCGCCGGTCACCGGCGGCGTGGCCGGCGCCCAGCGCGGCACGCTCACCAGCTTCGTCGGCGGCCCGGCCGAGGCGCTGGCGCGTGCGCAGCCGCTGCTGGCCGCCTACAGCCAGCGCGTGGTGCATGCCGGCGCGGCCGGCGCCGGCTACCGGCTCAAGCTGATCAACCAGACGCTGATGGTCGGCTCGCTGCTGGCGGTGGCCGACGCCGCCATGCTGGCGCGCGCCGCCGGGCTGGACGCCGCGGCGCTGAAAGCCGCCCTGGCCGGCGGCAGCGGCGCCAGCGCGCTGTTCGACGGCTACTGGCTGCGCATGATGGCGCCCGAGGGCCCGGCCAGCTTCTCGCTGGGCCTGCTGCGCAAGGACCTGGGCCTGGCGCGCGACGAAGCGCAAAGCCTGGGCACGCCGACCCGGCTGCTCGACGCGGCGCTGGCTGCCGTCGACGCCGCCTGCCGCCGCCACGGGCCCGAGGCCGGGCTGCAGATGCTGGCGGCACCAACCGAAACGACACCATAATGATGTCTCTGGATCTAGCCCTCGCGCCATGCCCACCACGCTGACCGTCAAGAGCGTTCCCGACGAGATCTACGAGCGGTTGAAAGCCTCCGCGACGGCCAACCATCGCAGTCTCAACAGCGAAATCATCGCGCGCCTCGAAGCGCAGTTGCTGCCCGCCCGCACGCCGGCGGCCGAGCATCTGGCGGCCATCCGGGCGGTGCGGACCCGGCTGCCGAAAGCGAGCTTCGACCATGCCGACGTCGACCGCTTCAAGCGCCAGGGACGCCCTTGATCGTCGTCGACACCAACGTCCTGGCCTACCTGCTGATTCCCGGGCGGCACACCGGCAGTGCCGAGCGGCTGCTGGAAGCAGACCCGCAATGGGCGGCGCCGCGCCTTTGGCGCAGCGAGTTGCGCAACGTGCTGGCCACTTACGTGCGGGCCAAGCTGCTGGAGTTGGCCGATGCCGCCGTGCTCTACCACCGCGCCGCGCTGATCATCGGCGCCGACGAATACGAGGTCGAAACCACCGATGTCCTGCGGCTGTCGCGGGCCAGCGGCTGCTCGGCCTACGATTGCGAATACGTCGCCCTGGCCGAGTTCCTCGACCTGAGTTTCGTGACGGCCGATGCCAAGCTGGCCAAGGCCTTTCCAAAGCGTGCTGTGCTGCTATCCGCCTGAGGCGGCGTCAGACGACGCGATGACCGTCTGCGAATCTCCAAGTCAGCGCGGCACGTATCCCGCTGACAGGATGTCGCCGCTGCGCTCGTCGAGCGTGAAGCGGGCTTTCGCGCCCAGCCGGCCCGCGTTGGTCTCCAGTTCGTAGCGGCCCGCGCTGCCGAACCAGCCCCTTCGCTTGATTACGGACACCGGCTCGACGAAGGCCCAGCCCTGCCGTCGCGCGTGATCACGGGCGATCTGGACGGCTTGCTGCTCGTCGATGATGGTTGGTCCGATAAGCCCTGCACGATGCAGACATAGAACAAGGTACCGCCCAAGGTGATCGTCCCGATCGCCATGCCCTCGCCGGCCAGTTCGGCAACCGTCATGTAGCCGCCGACGATCGGAAAGCGCAACCCGGAAAAGGAAGCCAGGAGCCCGTTGACGCGCAACTGCCCATAGCCTTCGGCCAGGGCCTCCTCCAAGTAGCGCAACAAGGCCGAAGGGATCGGTATCGCCCAAGCTTTCGCCGGCAATGCTGGAGGGTCTTGTCAACGACAGCTTGTTGCTGGCGGCCGGCGCCGGCCCCACTTGACCCGCGCCTGGATCTGCGGCCGGCCACGTGCCACCGCGGCCCTGCCCTGCCCACGCAGCAACAACGCTTGCACGGCAGAGATGCCGAGAATGTTCACTGCACGCGCGAAATGGCGCGCTGCCGATTCGAGGTGAGCCGACGTGCGGGCGTTGAGTGCTTCACTTGCCAACGCAAGCAATTCCTCGGCCCCTTCAAAAACGGCAAAACCCAGCGCAAGAACACCGGCCCCGAGCAGCACCACATCGACGATCTCGCCGATTCCGAACAGATGGGAACCCACCCATACGCCCAGGGTGGCGGCAATCAACGCCAATGCCCGCGGCTCCAGCATCGCCTGTACCGTTAAACGAGCTTCGGCGGGAAGCATGGGCAGCGCAAGCTGCATGGCTTGACCAATGCGCTCGCCGCTCGACATCCGGTTGACGTCAACCGTCGTTGCCATGGGTTCTTTCCCCCCGCTATTTGTCCTCGCGACGGCAACAGCATAACCACGCCGGGCGCCGTTTCATCCTCAGATGGATGGGCTGAACAGCCGGGGCAACGCGGCAGACCGGCAGGTCTCGCCGATGCCACGAGGCCATCAGTATGATGAATCGCCTGCCCTGCAAGCCATCGTGCATCGCGGCATCGACTCACGTCCCAAACCCACCCATGAGCGGACTGCAAGCCCTGCAACAGCGCCTGGCCGACGACCTGGCCAGCCTGCAACTGCCCGCCGCGCGCTGGACGCCGGCGCTGCAGCACGAAGGCCGGCTGGTGGCCGACGTGGCCATCATCGGCGCCGGCATGGCCGGCCTGGCGCTGGCGGCGGCGCTGACGCATCGCGGCATGGCGGTCGAGGTCTACGACGAAGCGCGCGCCGGCTGGGAAGGCCCCTGGGCCACCACCGCGCGCATGGAGACGCTGCGCAGCCCCAAGCAGCTGGCCGGGCCGGCGCTGGGCATTGCGTCGCTGACCTTCCGCGCCTGGTTCATCGCGCAGTTCGGTGACGCGGCCTGGGAAGCGCTGGACAAGATCCCGCGCCTGCAGTGGATGGACTACCTGCGCTGGTACCGCGAGGCGCTGGGCCTGCAGGTGCACAACGAGCACCTCGTCACCGACGTGCTGCCGCGCGCCGACGGCAAGGCCGACATGGTGACGTTGATTCAAAGCCTGATCGACCGCGGCCATGCCTATGTCGCGGCTGGAGAAGTCCTGTTCGACACGGCGTCCATGGCCGACTACGGCCAGTTGTCGAGGCGGCGGCTGGACAAGCAGCAGGCCGGCGCGCGCATCGAGGTGGACGCACACAAGAAGAACCCGGGCGACTTCGTCCTCTGGAAGGAATCGTCCGCCGAAGAACCGGGATGGGACGCCAGCTTCCGGCTTGCCAATGGCGAGACCGCCGTGATCCGTGGCCGCCCCGGCTGGCACAT
>JAIUPH010000014.1 GCA_020161065.1 Pseudomonadota bacterium | reverse complement strand
GTCGATCGCCGCGCGCCCGGCGTTGCTGCCCCGCGCCTTGATCGCCTCGGTCAGCCGGCTCAAGTCCTGCCGCTCGACGTAACCCCACACCAGCCGCGCGCGGTGCTCCTCGCCCAGCAGCGACTCCAGGTCCGACGCACGAAGCTCGATCTGCTTGCGGTTGGGCTGCAGCAGCCGTGGCGGATGGCTGCGCACAGCGTCGGCTCGTGCCTTCACCGCCGCCGATGTCAGGTGCTCGTGCGCCGGCGCCAGGTCCTCGAACAGAACTCCTGTCGCGCTGTCTTGGTGCTTGGGATGACTCATGCCCGTTGCCAAGCCAGAGGCATGCCAGATTCGGGGGGGCGGAGAAAAACTCTCACGCTCTCAGCCTGGGCCCAGCGCCGCTTCGGCGGCGAGCTGCGGCGCCAGCGTGGCGCGCAGCCGCGCCTGCAGCTCGGCGGCCGGCGGCACCAGCGGCGTCAGCAACTGCGGCGCGGTGATGCCGATCATGTCGAGCACCGCCTTCATCGGGCCGGGGTTGGTCTCGGCGAAGCTGAGGTCCAGCAGCGGGATCAGCTCGCGGTGCAGCGCCAGCGCCGCCGCCGTCTGGCCCGACGATGCCAGTTCGAACAGCCGCTGCCAGGTGCGCGGCAACAGGCTGGCGGTGACGACCACGCCGCCGCGCGCGCCGGCGGCCACGTGCAGCGGGAACAGCGTGTCTTCGCCGCTCAACACCGCAAAGCTTTCGTCGACGCCGGCCACCACCTTCAGGAAGTGGTAGCAGTCGGTGTTGCAGGCCTTCATGCCGATGATGCGCGGGTGGCGCGACAGCTCGTGCAGCAGCTCGGGCGCCATCGCGATGCGCGTGCGGTACGGGATCTCGTAGATCAGGATCGGCAGCGGCGAGGCCTCGGCATAACGCAGGAAATACTCGCGCAGCCCGGCCTGCGTGGGGTTGGTGTAGTAGGGCGTGACGACCATCAGCGCGCTGGCGCCGGCGTCGGCAAAGGCGCGGCCGGCCTGCAGCGCGTCGTGCAGCCCGGGGTCCAGCACGCCGGGGATCACCGGCACGCGGCCGGCGGCCGCTTCCACGCAGGCGGCGGCCATGCGCACGCGCTCCTCGCGCGCCAGCGCGCCGTACTCGCCGGTGCCGCCCAGCGGCACGATGCCGGCCACGCCGTGGTCGACCAGGCGGCGCACCAGCGCCTGCGCGGCGCGGGTGTCGATGCGGTCGTCGCCATGCACCGGCGTCGGGATGGCGGGGAAGATGCCGCGCAGGCGGTCGGCGGTGAGTGTCATAAGCGCAAGAACCTCGAAGCTCAGTTGGCCAGGCTGCGCCGCTGCAGCCGGTCGGCGACCCAGATCAGCGCCGCGACGAAGACGAACAAACAAGTCGATACCGCGGCGATCACCGGCGAGATCTGTAGCGTCACCTCGTCCCAGAACTGCTTGGGCAAGGTGGCGTTGAGGCCGCCGGTGGCGAAGAGGGCGATCGTCAGCTCGTCGAACGAGGTGGCGAAGGCGAACAGGAACGACGACAGCAGCCCGGCCGCCAGGATGGGGAAGGTGACGTGGCGCAGCGTCTGCCAGGGGCGCGCGCCCAGGCTTTGCGCGGCCAGGTCCAGCCGCTGGTCGTAGTTGCGCAGCACGGCCATCATCGTCATCACCACGTAGGGCACGGCGATCACCGTGTGGCCCAGCACCAGGCCGAACGAGCTGCCCACGAGGCCGATGCGCGAGAAGACGTAGAACAGCCCGACCGCGATGATCATGCGCGGCACGATGATGGGCGACAGCACGAAGGCCAGCAGCAGCGACTTGCCGCGCAACTGCGAGCGCGCCAGCAGAAACGCCGTGGGCGTGCCGATCAGCATCGCGCACAAGGCGGTGCCCAGGCCCACCAGCAGCGAGCGCAGCGCCGCCTGCATCCACAGCGGCGAGTGCAGCAAGGTCTCGTAGTGGCGCAGCGTGAAGCCGCTGGGCGGCCAGTTGAGGCCCGACTTGTCGGCGAACGACAGCGGAATCATCAGCAGCGCCGGCACGCTGAGGAAGAACAGCACCAGCAGCACGAAGCCGCGCAGCAGCGGCGTGGTGCCGGGCGCCGCCTCGCGCCGCGCGCGCCGCAGCCGGCGCGGCCACAGCGCCAGCAGCGCGTCGCTGGCGTGGCCCAGGGCGGCCAGCAGCGCATCGGCCGCGTGCTGCAGCGGGCCCGGCCCGCGGCCCGGCTTGCGGCCGCGGTCGGCCGAGCTGCCGGTCATCGTCGACAGGCCCAGCAGCTTGTCGTAGAGCAGGAAGACCAGCAGTACCACGGCCAGCAGCAGCACCGAGATGGCGCCGGCGAAGCCCCAGTTCAGCGTCTGCTGCACCTGCTCGATGATGAGCTGGGTGATCATGATCTCGCGGCGCCCGCCCAGCAGCGCGGGCACGATGAAGAAGCCGACCGCGGTGACGAACACCATGATGGCGCCGGCCGCGACGCCGGGCATCGAGAGCGGAAAGTACACGCGCCAGAACGCCGTGCCCGGCCGCGCGCCCAGCGTCAGCGCGGCGCGCGGCAGGTTGCGGTCGATGTTCTCCATCACCGACAGCATGGTCAGCACGGCCAGCGGCATCAGCGCGTGCACCATGCCCACCAGCACCGCGCCCAAGGAGTACAGCAGGTTCGACGGCGCGTCCTGCAAGCCCAGCGCCGTGAGCAACTGGTTGACGACGCCGTTGCGCGACAGCATCAGGATCCACGCGAAGGCGCGCACCAGGAAGCTGGTCCAGAACGACAGCAGGATCCAGAAGGCCCAGGCGGTCTTGCGCTCCTTGGGCAGCGACGAGATCAGGTAGGCCACCGGGTAGCCGGCGATCACCGACAGCAGCGTGGTCCAGGCGGCGATCTTCAGCGTGATGAGCATCACGTTGACGTAGACCGACGACGCGAACAGCTTGCGGTAGGGCGCGAGCGTCCAGCCCTCGCTGCCCTGCACGCTGAGCAGCAGCAACTGGCCGACCGGATAGATCAGCAGCAGCACGAACAGCAGCGCCAGCGGGGCGCCCAGCCACAGCGGGTGCCGCCAGATGTCGCGGTTAGCCGAAGTGCTCATGCCGCGGGCACCACCACCGCATCGGCGCGGCGCCAGTGCAGCGTGACGGTTTCGCCGATCTCGTGGCGCTCGCGCGGCCGGGCCGTGGGGTAGGCGGCAACCAGCGGCGCGTCGTCGGCCGCCGCGCCGGCGCGTTGCACGTACAGCTTGGTCAGGCTGCCGCTGATCATGCGGTCGAGCACGGTGCCTTGCAGCGTGCCGCCGTCGCCTTCGCCATCGCGTGGGCCATCGTGTGTGCCATCGTGTGCGTGGTCAGCGGCGCCGAGGCCCAGGTTCTGCGGCCGCACCATCACGCGCACCGGCTGGCCGGCCGCGAAGGCCTGGTGGCCGTTGCTGCGCGCGCCCACCGGCCGGCCGCCGGCGGCCAGCGTCACCTGCACGGCGTCGCCGCCGGAAGTCGCGACGCGGCCTTCGAGCAGGTTGGACTCGCCCAGGAAATCGGCGACGAACAGGCTGCGCGGGCGGAAGTACAGGTCCGCCGGCGTGCCCAGCTGCGCGATGCGGCCGCCTTCCATCAGGCAGATGCGGTCGGACATCGTCATCGCCTCTTCCTGGTCGTGCGTGACGTAGACGATGGTGGTGCCCAGTTCGCGGTGGATGCGCTTGATCTCCAGCTGCATCTGGTCGCGCAGCTTCTTGTCCAGCGCGCCCAGCGGCTCGTCCATCAGGATGATCGAAGGCTTGTAGACCAGGCAGCGCGCCAGCGCGATGCGCTGCTGCTGGCCGCCCGACAGCTCCTTCGGGTAGCGCTGCGCGACCTGCGGCAGCCGCACCGTGTCCAGCGCCTGGCGCGCGCGCTCGCGCGCCGCCGCGGGCTTGAGCTTGCGCATCTGCAGCGGGAAGGCGATGTTGTCCTCGATCGTCATGTGAGGAAACAGCGCGTAGTTCTGGAACACCATGCCGATGTCGCGCTCGTACGGCGGTTGCCAGGTGGCGTCGCGGCCTTCGATCAGCAGCTTGCCGTCGTCGGGCACCGACAGCCCGGCGATCAGGTTCAGCAGCGTGGTCTTGCCCGAACCCGAAGGGCCCAGCAGCGTGAGGAACTCGCCCTCGGCCACTTCGAGATCGGTGGGCGCCAGCGCCACGAAGTCGCCGTAGCGCTTGCCCAGGCCGCTGATCTTCAGCTTGCAGCTCGCCATGGTGTTGCGGCGCCTATTTCAGCACCCAGGCGTTGAAGCGCTCGGTGACGGGGGCCTGGTGGTCGAGCCAGTACTTGGCGTTGATCTGCACGCCGTTCTTGATGTTGTCGGGGTGCGTGGGGCAGTTGCGCGCGACCTCGGGCTTGATGTACTTGAAGGCCTCGGGCTGCGTCACGCCGGCCGGATAGAACTCGGTCTGCGCCGCCATGCGCTTGGCGTCGGAGGCGAACTTGATGAACTCGCGGCAGGCGTCGGCGTTGGGCGTGCCGGCCAGGATGGACCAGTTGTCCACGCCCCAGAGGTTCTGGTTCCAGACGATGGCCACCGGCGCGCCGTCGATCATCGCGTTCTGCGGCCGCGAGACCCAGGTGGCCACCATGTCGACCTCGCCCGAGGTCAGCATCTGCGTCACCTGGGCGCCCGAATTCCACCACACATCGATGTTAGGCTTGATCTTGTCGAGGCTGGCCAGCGCGCGGTCGATGTCCAGCGGATAGAGCTGGCCGGTGCTCACGCCGGCGGCCATCAGCGATTCTTCGAGCGTGTCGAACGGGTGCTTGCGCAGCGAGCGGCGGCCGGGGAAGTCCTTGACGTTCCAGAAGTCGGCCCACGAGTTGGGCGCCTTGCGGCCCTTGAAGGCATCGGTGCGGTAGGCCAGCACGGTGCTGTAGACGTTGGTGGCCACGCCGTAGGGCGACATGAAGGCGGCGGGAATCGTCTTCACCGCGGGGTCGTTTTCCAGGCCGTGCTTTTCCAGGTAGACCTTGCCGCCCTGGGTCAGCAGCAGGATCGCCGGCTGGCTGATCTTGGCCATGTCCCAGGTGTAGTTCTTGGCCTCGACCATGCCCTTGATCTGCGCGATGGGCTCGGCGTTGGCCTGCACGCCCACCACCTCGATGCCGGTCTTCTCGGTGAAGGGCTTGTAGAACACGGCGCCGTAGGCCTTGGTGTAGACGCCGCCGTCGTCGCGCACGACGATGCGCTTGCTCTGCGCGCGCGCAAAGCGCAGCACCGCGGGGGCGCCGAGCAGGCCCATGCCGGCCACGGCCGTCTTCAGCGCGCCGCGGCGCGACGGGTGTTGCACGAATCGGTCTTTCATCGCGGATCCTTCAGGGGTCAAGGGTGGACAGGCGGCAGCAGCCGGTGGGGGTTGAACAGGTCGGCGGGGTCGAGCAGGTGCTTCAGCGATCGCATCAGCTCGATTTCGACGGCGGGCTTGAACAGCGCCATCTCCTGCGTCAGCGTCTGGCCGATGCCGTGCTCGGCGCTGAAGCTGCCGCCCAGCGCGTGCGCCACTTCGTTGACGGCGTGCTTGATGCGCGCGCCCATCGCGTCGCGGTCGGGCAGGGCCTGCCAGCGCTCGAAGCTGAAGAAGGGGATGAAGTGCACGTTGCCGTCGCCCAGGTGTGCCACCAGGATGATGGGCAGCCCCGGCACCAGGCGGTGCACCGCGGCGCTGGCCTTGTCGATGAACTCGGGCACCGCCGAGACCGGCACCGCGCTGTCGGTGGTGAGGCCGACGCCGGCCTTCTTGTTGGCTTCCGACACGCTGTGCCGCACCAGCCACATCGCGTCGCGCTGGGCGCCGCTGGCGGCCACGACCGCATCGTCGATCAGGCCGCGCTCGCTGCCTTCGGCCAGCACCTGTTCCAGCGCGCGCCTGAGGTTGGCTTCGTCGCGCGTGTCGGACACCTCCACCAGCACGTGCCAGCGGTGCGTGGGCGGCAGCGGCGCGCGGCGGCCGGGCACGTGGTCTAGCACGAACTGCAGCTGGCCGTTGTCGATCATCTCGAAGGCCGAGAGCTGCGCGCCGCAGTTCTGCTGGAACCGCCCCAGCATCTGCAGCGCCGCCGCCGGGCTGGCCGGCGCCATCCAGGCCACCGCATGCGCCGTGGGCAGCGGGTGCAGCTTGAGCGTGGCGGCGGTGACCACGCCCATCGTGCCCTCGGCGCCGATGAACAGGTGCTTGAGGTCGAGCCCCGTGTTGTTCTTGCGCAGGCGGTACAGGCCGTCCCACACGCGGCCGTCGGGCAGCACCACTTCCAGGCCCAGCACGTTGTCGCGCGTGTTGCCGTAGCGCAGCACGCCGGTGCCGCCGGCATTGGTGGCGATGGTGCCGCCGATCTGGCACGAGCCCTCGGCGCCCAGGCTGATGGGGTAGAGCCGGCCGGCCTCGGCCGCGGCCTGCTGCACGGCGGCCAGCACGCAGCCGGCTTCGACCTCCATCGAATGGTTGGCGGCGTCGACCGAGCGGATGCGCCGCATGCGCGAGAGGTTCAGCACCACCGGCGGCGGCCCCTCGGCATGCGGCACGGCGCCGCCGCACAGGCTGGTGTTGCCGCCCTGCGGCAGCAGCGGCACGCCGGCGCTGCGCGTGGCCTGCACCACGGCGGCCACCTGCGCGGTGCTGGACGGCAGCGCCACGCAGGCCGCCGCGCCGCGGCTGCGGCCGCGCCAGTCTTCGACGTGCGCGGCCAGGTCGGCCGGCTCGGTCAGCACGGCACCGGGGCCCAGCAAGGCACGCAAGGTGTCGATCAAGCTCATGGCGCAACTTCCGCGTGGCGTTGACGATGCGGCTTAATGTAATCGAAATTTAAGCTTAGTGAGTGAAATGCGATTAGTGTTTTCGCTAATCGATTGATTTGGGCGGATTCGAGTAGCAACGGCGGTGGCCGGCCCAAAAAGAAAAGGCCGCGGCGCATCGGCGCCGCGGCCCTTGTTCGGGGGATCAGATGGTCAGCGTGCGGCGCGGCGGCGTTGCAAGGCCAGCAAGCTGAAAGCCAGCAGCATCAGCAGCAGCGGCGCCGGCAGCGGCACTGCCGTGCCCACCGTGGCGTTGAACGCGCCGGTCAGCGGGTTGAAGCTCAAGGCGGTGATCGCGAACTGCGCGGCGCTGGCGCTGAAGTTCGTGTCGGTGAACAGCGCCAGCAGGCTGTCGTCCAGCGGCGCTTCGTTGCCGTTGCCGTCGACTTGCTTGAAGAAGCTGCCCAGCCCGAACAAGCCGGCGTCCTGGAAGGCCGTGGGGTCAGTGGCGCCGAGGAAGACGAACTCGATCTCGCCGTCGCCCATGAAGACCTTGGACCAGTCGCTGAACACCAACTCATCCATCGCGAACTGGCCGTTGCCCAGGCTTTGCACCTCCAGCACGATCTTGCCGTCGCTGTTGTCGAAGGCGCCGTTGATCATCAGCTTGCCGGGGCTGTTGCCGGGGTTGATGACGCCCTGGTTGGTGACGTCGGCGTTGATCACGCCGTTGCCGCCGACCAGGCCGTTGCTGCCGATCTTCAACGCCGCCGCGGTTGCCGTGCCGTTGACCACCAGCGTGCCCACGCCGCCGGTGCTGGCCGTGCCGTCGTGGGCGACGCCGATCAGCGCCGTGGCCGACAGCGCCGCGTCGGCGCCGACCGTCACCGTGCCGGTGCCGTTGGCGGTGCGCCCCATCAGCACGCGGGCATTGCTGCCGGTGGCACTGACGCTGGTGCCGGCGCCGCTGAGCGTCAGCGTGCCGATGGCGGGGCCGGTATTGGCGGCGGCGCGGCCGAGGACGATGGTGGCGTCGGGCCCGTCCACCGTCAGTGTCGAGCCGCCGCTGACGTTGACGGTGCCGGTGCCGCCCGGCGCGGTGCCCGAGCCGCCGATGCTGAGGGATGGATTGGGGGCGCTCGAGCTGATGCTGATCGTCGAGCCGTTGGCGATGTTGGCCACGCCGGTGCCGCCGCCGCGGCCCACGACCAGGCTGCCGCCGCTGCCGGCCGAGGGGCCGCCCTTGAGCATGCCGTCGATGACCATGTGCCCGGCGTCCATGTTGAGCACGCCGTTGCCCGCTTCGGTGCCGATGAACACCACGTTGCTGCGCGTCTGGCCGCCGCTGGCGATGGTCAGGCTGCCGTTCGCATTGGCGCCGCGGCCGACCTGGATGAAGCCGTCGGCGTTGCCGCTGAGCAGCAGCTTGGAGCCGGCGCCGGTGACGGTGACGCTGCCGCTGGTCGCGCCGGCCGAGACGCTGCGCCCGATTTCGAAGTTGTTGAGGTCGCCGGGCAGGTAGACGTTGCTGCCGATGTTGGGCACCGAGGTGTGCAGGCTGCTGACCTCGACCACGCCGCCGTTGCTGATCAGCAGGCTGCCGCTGCCGCTGTCGCGGCCGATGCCGACGTAGGGCGTCATGCCGGTGCCGGCGCTGATCAACAGCGTCGAACCCGGCCCGCTGACCGTCAGCTGCCCGGTCGAGCCGCCGAAGGCGCCGACGTACATGCCGGTTTGGCCGTTGGCGTTGGTCAGTGCCAGCGCGCTGGTGTCGACCTCCAGGCGGCCGCCGTTGTTGATGGTCATCGTGCCGTGGCCGCCCGAGCCGCCGGCGGCGGTGCCGACTGCCAGGAAGGCGCCGGCGTTGAGCACCGCCGACGGTTCGGTGTTGGTGGCCGAGTTGCGCCCGTTCAGGCGGACCAGCGAGCCGGTGCCGCTGATCGTCGCGCTGCCGGTGCCGCCGCCGTTGCCGATGGTCAGGTAAGTGAGTCCTCTCTCGGTGCCGCTGCTGGTGATGACGCCGCCGTCGCTGACCGTTAGCGCGGCACTGGCGCCATTGCCGCGGCCGACGTTGAGGAAGCCGACGCCGCCGTCGACCTCCACCCGCGAGCCGGCGCCGGTGACCGTCAGGCTGGCGTGGGCGTTGCTGGTGGTGCTGCCGGCGGTCACCGCGGCCAAATTGATGCCGCTGTACAGGCTCGGCGCGCTGCTGCCGTCGAGCTTCATCACCGCGCCGTTGCGCACCTCCACGCTGCCCGAGGTGTTGCGCCCCGACCCCGCGCCCAGCAAGGCCTGCGAACCGGTCTGCGCGGCGTTGCGCACCAGGGTCCACAGGCTGCCCACGCCGTCGAGGATCACCGTGCCGGTGGTCGATTCGGCGCCGGTGGGCGCCGAGCCGCCGCCCGGCTGGCTGACCGCCAGGAACGAACTGCTGACCGTGGCGCCGTCTTTCACCGTGACGCTGCCGCTGGACGCGCCGCCGGGCTGGCCGTAGTCGTAGCCGGCGGTCGCCATCGTGAACACCGAGGCATGGCCGACGAAGACGCCGCCGACGGCCGACAGGCTGGAGCCGGCGCCTTGCACCAACACGTTGCCGCTGGAGCCGGCGCCATTGCTGACGAAGATCCGGCAGTTGAGCTGGCAGGCCGTGCTGGAGTCGCCGTAGACGAAGCTGGCGCCATTCAGCACCTGCAGGCTGCCGGCGCCGGCGCCGCCGACGTCGACGTTGTTGGCGTTGTTGCCGAAGGTCACCGTGCCCTTGCTGCCGGCGCCGGTGACGGTCATCGTGCCGTTGCCGGCGGGGCCGCCGCCGAGGACCAGGCGTTCCATCAGCAAACTGCTGCCGCCGTTGACGGTGACGCTGCCGGCGGCGTTGTTGCCGACCCCCAGTATGCCGACGACGCCGCTGCCGGGATTGGGGTTGACGTCGCCCAGCGTGACGATGGCGGCCGTGGCCGGCAGGATGCCGCCCAGGGCCAGCGCGGCCGCGATGGCGGTGCGGCGCAGCGCGCCGGGCATCGTTGAAAGACCGTGGTTCATGGCGGGCCCCCTGCGTGTTCGTTGATGGCGTTGGAAACGTTGGAAACGTTGGAAACGTTGGAAAGACGCGCAATGCTTTGTGTCCAGCGCGTGGAACGCATCAACCGTTTGAATGAGGACCCCCCGCGGTCGAGGGGTGGGTCTAACCCGTGGCCTGGTTCAACCCGCTTCAGCCCTCGTCCAGCAGCCCCTGCAGCCGCGCCACGAAGCTGCCGAACTCGATCGGCTTGGTCCAGTAGCCGATGGCGCCGGCGGCCTGCGCGGCAGCCACATCGGCGGGCATGGCGTTGGCCGACAAGGCCACGCAGCGCAGCGCGGCGGTGGCCGGGTCTTCGCGCAGGCGGCGCAGCACCTCGATGCCGTCGATGTCGGGCAGTTGCATGTCCAGCAGCACCAGGTGGGGCTGCCACTCGCGCGCCAGCGCCAGGCCGCTGTGGCCGTCGACGGCCACCTCGAGCCGGATGTCTTCGTGCGGGCGCAGCAGTTCACGCACCAGCAGCGCGTTGACGGCGTTGTCTTCGATGTACAGCACGCGCGCCGTGCGCAGCGGCGCGGCCGGCGCCGGCACCGGCGCGGCGGCCGCGGCCGCGCTGCCGGGCAGCAGCACGCTGAAGACCGAGCCCTCGCCGGGCGTGCTGTCGACCTCGATGCGGCCGCCCATCTGCAGCACCAGCGCGCGGCTGACGGCCAGCCCGATGCCGCTGCCGCGGATGCCCGAGGCGTCGGCGTCCAGGCGCTGGAAGGGCTCGAACAGCAGGCGCAGCGACTCGGCCTCGATGCCGCGGCCGGTGTCGGCCACCAGCAGCCGCCAGCCATCGTCGTTAGCCTGGGTCGACACCTGCACGCGGCCGCCGCCTTGGTTGTACTTGATGGCGTTGGACAGCAGGTTCAGCAGCACCTGGCGCAGCCGCACCGGGTCGGCCTGTACCACGCCGGCCAGCGCGCCCTCGGCGGCCACGGCCACGTCCTGCTCGGCGGCCTGCTGCTGCACCAGCGGCAGCGTGCTGCGCACCAGCGGCTCCAGCGCCACCGGCTGTGGGCTGATGCGCATCTGGCCGGCGTCCAGCCGCGAGAGGTCGAGCACGTCGTCGATCAGCGCCAGCAGGTGGTGGCCGGCCACGTCCACGTGGTCCAGCCAGCTGCGGCGCAGCGCGGCGTCCTGGCCGGCGCGCTCGCTGCGCAGCAGCTCGGTGAAGCCGAGCACGGCGTTGAGCGGCGTGCGCAGCTCGTGGCTGACGCGCGAGAGCAGCTGCGACTTGGCGCGGTTCTCGGCCACCGCGCGCTCGCGTTCGCGCACCGCCTGCTCGGCGATGACCGACTCGGTGACGTCCCAGTTCAGCCCCAGGCGGCGCACCTGGCGGCCCTGGGCGTCGAAGATCGGCACCGAGCGCGAGGCCAGCCAGCGCACCGTGCCGTCGGGCCATTGCACGCGGAAGCTGCGGCGCCAATGCTCGTTGCTGTGCAGGCGCTGGCGGCGGTCGGCCATCACCCAGCCGCGGTCGTCGGGGTGCACATAACGCGCCATCTCATCGTCGGAGACCACGCGCCCCGGCGACTGCACGCCGCGCAGGCGGAACATGGCCTCGTCCCAGTGCACGGGGTCGGTGTCGCCTTCGTGCACCCAGCTGCCGAGGCCGACCGCGGTGGCCGTCAGCGCCGCGCGTTCCATCGTTTCACGCAACTGGGCCAGCGTCTCGCGCTGCTCGGTGATGTCGATGGCCACGCCCTCGATGCGGCGCTGGCCCTCGTCGCGCAGGTCGATCGCCCCGCGCAGCACCAGCCAGCGCAGCGCGCCATCGCTCGGCCGGCGCACGCGGAACTCGATTTCCACCGGGCCGCTGCCCTCGCGCAGCCACGGCGCCAGGCGCGCGGCCACGGCAGCGCGGTCGTCGGGGTGCACGCAGCGCTGCAGCCAGCGCTCGTCCAGCGCCATCGCCGGCCCGGCGGGGTCGAGGCCGAACAGCGCGAACATGCGGCGGTTCCACAGCGCCTGCGTGCCGTCGGCCAGGCTGGACCACAGCCCGATTCGCGCCGCCTCGGCGGCGGCCTCCAGCCGCTGCGCCAGTTGCTGCGCCTGGCGGCTGCGCTGCACGCGCTCGGTCTCGTCGAGCAGCACGCCCAGGAAGGCCAGCGGCCGGCCGTCGGCGTCGCGCTGCAGGCTGCGGCGCGCCAGCACGTGCAGCCAGCGGCCGTCGGCATGGCGCATGCGCACCAGCATGTCGGTGGGCTCGCCGCTGCGCAGCGTGTCCTCGCGCGAGGCCAGCACCGCGTCCAGGTCGTCGGGGTGGAACAAGCGGCGGGCGTCGACCGACGCCTTGCCGTCGGGCTGCGGCTGCAGGCCCAGCAGGTCGATGGCGTTGTCGTCGAAGGACACGCGGTCGCTGTCCAGGTCGTGCCGCCACAGGCCGATGCGGCCCAGCCGGCAGGCCAGGTCGAGCTCTTCGCGCAGCGTCTGCGCCTGGCGCGCCAGCTCGAAGACCTCGCTGTCGTCGGTGCACACGCCCAGCACCGGCGGCACGCGGCCGCCCTCCTCGGCGGCGCCCACCAGCCATTGCGAATGCAGGTGGCGCACCGTGCCGTCGGGCCGCTGCAGCCGCACGCGCGCGCCGTGCAGGCCGGGCTGCTGCAGCGTCAGCCGGAAGCCCAGGCGCGCGCGGTCGTCGGGCACCACCATCGCCGCCAACTCGTCGAGCCCCGGCGAGCCGTTCGGATCGGCCGGCGGCGGCAGCCCGTAGATCTCGTACATGCGGCGGTCCCAGTGGCCGCGCATGGTCTGCGGGTCGCGCTCGAAGATGCCGGCGTGGCAGCAGTTCTGCACCAGTTCCAGCCGCGCGCTCAGCGCGGCGATGCGCTGGCGCAGGCGCGCGCCTTCGTCGTCGGCCGGCAGGCGCAGCAGGCGCAGGCCCGGGCCGCCAGCGGTACCGCTGCGCACGGCCGTCGACAGCAGCGCCGCGGCCGCCTCGGCGCCCAGCAGCGCGGCCAGCGGTCGGGCCGTCAGCGCGGCGGCCGGCGCCGTGCCCAGCGCCTGCGCGAAGGCCAGCGAACACCAGGCGATGCGGTCGGCATCGTCCACCGTGGCCAGCGCGGGTCCGGCCTCGGCCAGGACGGCGAGCGTGTCTGACGCTGCACCGGACGATCGATCGGACATGGCCTCGAGGCTGACAGCGGGGAGAAGTCCCCCACTGTAGCGGCAAGGCCTTGCGCTCAACTGAAGTGCAAACCCCCGATGCGCAGCCACGGCAGCCGCTCGCTGCCGCGGTCGATGCTCTCGGCGCTGACGGCTGCAACGTCCAGCAACATCTGCGCGACGTTGCCGCTGATCATGGTCTCGGCCAGCGCCGGGCCGACCTCGCCGTCGCGGATCACGAAGCTGTTCTTGATGACGCCGGAGAAGTCGCCGTTGGGCGCCGGGTCGCCCATCGACAGCCGCCCAACCAGCGCACCGCGCGGCACCGCGGCGACGATGGCGGCCAGCGGCGTGGCGCCGGGCTGCAGCACCCAGCCGCTGCCGGCCACCGGCCGGTGGGCGACGCCGGTCTTGCGGCTGCCGTAAAGACTGGGCGTTAGCTGCGTCAGCCGCCCACCGTCCAGCAGCGTGGCCGGCGGCGCGATGAAGGCGTCGGCCGAGACCGGCAGGCAGCCCGGGCCGTCGTAGCGGCTGCGCAGCGTCAGCAGCGGCGAGGCGATGACCTGGCCGACGCGCTCGCGGTACAGCGAGCTGCCGTCGATCAGCGGGCCGTCGCCGAGTTGCTCCATCAGCCAGCCCAGCAGGTCGTCGACGGCGCCGGGGCCCAGCACCACGTCGCCGACGAAGCGTTCGCCCAAGGGGCGGGTGTCGATCTGGCGCGTCAGCTCGGCCATCAGGCGCAGGATGCCGAAGGCCTCGGCCGCGCCGGCCAGCGCGTGCGCGCTGCCGCCGGCGTAGTTGAAGCTGCTGGTACGGCCGCCCTCGCGCGCCAGGCCGAACACCGACAGGCCGCAGCAGCCCAGGCTGCAGTCGATGGCGCTGCCGCCGCTGGTGCGCGTGGCCGAACGCACCAGCGCATGCGCGGCCTGGCCTTCCTCGATCATCATCGCCGGCGCGTGCGCGCTGCGCCATGCCAGCAGCTCGCGCAGCGCCTCGGCCAGGGCGCGCGGGTCGGCCTGCGCGTCGTCGGCCTGCGGGCCCTGCACCAGCTGCAGGCGCTGGCCGGCGGAGACGGCGTTGGCCTCGTCCTGCGGGCTCGAGCGCGCGCTGTCCCACAGCTGATCGACCAGCGCGGCGAGGCCGTCGGCGCTGACATCGCTGCCCTCGGCCGAGGCGCGGCGGCCGTCGACGATGGCGGTGGCCGCCAGCTTGTGCGACAGGCTGCTGCGCAGCAGGCTGGGCTCGTTGTGCGCCACGTTCAGCTCGCGGCGCCGGCTTTCGCTGGCCGTCACCTGCGCGTGCTGGAAGCCACGCCGCCGCAGCGCCTGCAAAGCCTGCTCGGCGGCTTGCTCGACGGCGTAGTCGCTGGCGTAGTCGACGGCGTCGGCGACGGTGCTGTCTTGAAGGTCGCTCATCGTCTTCACTCCCCGCCCAGGTGTGCCCGCGCGCGCAGCGCCGGCCCGCCCACCGAGACCACCATCGGCTGGCTCTTGCCGCAGTAGCCGTTGCACGACCACTTCATCTCGCGGCCGACGCCGTCCACGCTTTGCAGCACCTTCAGCGCCGAGCCCGACAGCGTGGTGTCGCGGATGGCGCGGCCGATCTTGCCGCCCTTGATCTCGTAGCCCAGGCTGATGCCGAACATGAACTCGGTGGTCGAGTCGGCCTGGCCGTTGCTGGTGTCGAGCAGCAGGTAGCCGTCGTCGACGCCGGCCACCAGCTCGTCTTGCGTGCTGCTGCCGGGCAGGATGGCGGTGTTGCGCATGCGCACCAGCGGCTCGTCGTCGGGGCCGTAGGCGCGGGCGTTGCCGCTGGCCGGCAGGCCCAGGCGCGCCGCCGTCTCGCGGCTGTGCATGAACTGGCGCAGCACGCCGCGCTCGATCATCGTCACGTCGTCGGCTGGCGTGCCTTCGTCGTCGACGTAGACCGGGCACATCAGCTCGCGGCCGTCGAAGTGGTGGGCGAGGTCGGCCATGGTGATCAGCTCGCTGGCCACGCGCTGGTCGCGCAAGCCGGCGGTGACGGCGCCGGCCAGCACCGCATCGGCCTCGCAGGGGTGGCCCATCGCCTCGTGCGCCAGCATGCCGGCCAAGTCGGCGGCCAGCACCACGGTGTGCTCGCCGCCGCGCGCCGGCACCGCGTGGCGCTTGGCCTGCAGGTGGCCGTGCAGCACGTCGAGCTTGGGCGCCAGCGCGGCCAGCGACCAGTCGATGTCGGCCAGGCTGCCGGGGCCGGAGACGATCTCGGTCAGCTCGATCGGCGCGCCGTGCTCGTCTTCGCCGACCAGCACCACGTAGGCCGCGGCGCGCTGGATGCGCGACAGCGAACGGCCGCCGCCGGCGGTCTGCAATTGCTTGAGGTGCGATTCGTCGGTCAGCATCACGCGCGTCGAGCGCAGCCCCGGGTAGGTCTTCATGCAATGCGCGTGCAGCGCGGCCATGCGCTCGCTGCATTCGGCCGCCGACAGCAGCGGCCCGCCGTGCGAGGCTTGCTCGCCGGCGGCGTGCGCGCCGGGCAGCGCATAGGCGCGGCGCGGGCCGAAGCCGGCCATCGCGCGCGCGTTGTCGGCCGCCTGGCGCTGCACCTGCGCCGCCACGCCGGCGCCGCCGGCCGGCGCCGCCGCGAAGCCCCAATAACCGTCGACATAGGCGCGCGCGCTGACGCCGGCCTGCACGCTGCGCAGGTTGGCGGTCAGGTTGCCGTCGACCATCTGCAGCCGCGTCTTGCGCAGCTCGTGCTGGCGGGTCTCGAAGTGGCTCATCGCTCGGCCTTCCACAAGAAAGCGGCGGATGATACGGAGCGCGCCGGCACCGGCGCCGTGTAGGGCGTTGCGGGCGCGACCGCGCCCGGCGCGGGTGTCCATGATCTTGGGGAGGGCGGACGATCGTCGCTTGTCCTATGGTCGGCGCCTGAGCGGAGCGCAGCACATGAACGACCTCGTCATCGGGCCCAACTGGGAGCAGCAGATCGCCCGGCTGCGCGACGATCTCACGGAGGACAGCAACATCATCCGCTGGGGCAACGACTTCTACCGCTGTTGTCGCGACGGCGATCCCGTGACCCTGCTGCTGCACACCCACGACGACGCCCAGGCCTTGAAGCTGCAGATGCGGCCACGCGACCTGTACATCACGCAACTGGCCGGCCACATGGACATGGGCCGCTACGACAGCCTGACCGATGCCGGCCGCGTCGACGGCGAGCGCCTGTCGCATGCCGTGCATGCGCTGGCCCGCGGCCAGGTGCACGGCACCGAGGCTTTCGAACTGCGCAGCCTGGTGGTGTTTTGCGTGGCGGAGTCGCTGCGCTTCGACGGCCTGGCCCGCGACGTCGGCTACACCATGCTGTTCGGCCAGAACAAGGTGCTGGGCACCGAAACGCCTTTGCCGATCAAGCGGTGGTGGCCCTTGGTGCACGGCTGGGGCCAGGCCTGCGATGCGGTCTGGGCCGGCCTCAAACCCGAGGTCCGCCAGGCCGCCTTGCACCAGCCCCGCGCCGCGCTGGAGCTCACCCAGCGCCGGCTGTTCGAGCGTGCCAGCTACGACCGCCTGCCGGCGGCAAGCCGCGCGATTGCGCAGGCCACCAAGGTGCTGAAGCGGCCGGGCTGAGCGGCCGTTGTTGGCTGGCCTCGGTTGCGGGCACTGGTCCGCCGGCGGCCGCGCCGCCCGCTCACTCGGCCTTGGCGCCGGAGCGCCGCACCACCTCGCCCCAGGCCTTGTACTCGTCGGCCATGAAGCGCGCGAAGTCGGCCGGCGAGCCCTTGCCGGGCTCGGCGCCGTCCTGCGCCATCGACGCCTTCATCGCGGCGCTGCCGAGCGCCTGGTTGACCACCTGGTGCAGCCGCGTCACCACGTCCTTGGGCGTGCCCGCCGGCACCAGCAGGCCGGCCCACGAGGTGACCGAGAAGCTCTTGTATCCGCTTTCCTGCATCGTCGGCAGTTCGGGCACGGCGCCGGAGCGTGCATCGGACGTCACCGCCAGGGCCTTGAGCTTGCCGCCGCGCGTCAGGCCCACGGCGCTGGGGATGGTTTCGAAGGCGAACTGCGCCTCGTTGCTCATCACCGCCATCATGGCCGGCCCGCCACCGCGGTAGGGCACGTGCTGCACGTCGACCTGAGCGGCCGCCTTGAAGATCTCGCCGGCCAGATGGCCCGGCGAGCCGCTGCCTGCCGACGAGAAGAACGTGGCGCCGGGATGGGCCTTGGCGTAGGCCACCAGGTCGGACACGCTGGTCATCTGCAATTGCGGCGGCACCATCAGCAGCAGCGGATACTTGGCCACCAGGGCGACCGGCTCGAAGCTCTTGACGGGGTCGAAGCGCAGCTTGGCGTAGAGATGTGGGTTGATCGCCTGGCTGCTCAGCGTGGCCATGAACAAGGTGTAGCCGTCGGCCGGCGCGCCGGCCACGGCTTCGGCCGCCAGGTTGCCGGCGGCGCCGGGCTTGTTCTCGATCACCACCGCCTGGCCGAGGATCTCGGTCATCTGCTGCGCCAGCGCACGCGCCAGCTTGTCGGTCGAGCCGCCGGCAGCAAAGCCGACGATCATGCGCAGCGGCTTGCTGGGATAGGCTTGCGCCGCGGCCAGCGTCGCCGTGCCGGCCAGGGCCGCGAACAGCAGCGCGTGCTGCCAGAGCTTGCGAATCACGGATCGGTCTCCTCGTTCGGTGCCGGCGCCGGCGCCGGTGCCGGCGCTGGTGTCGAAACTATTGTCGAAACTATTTTGCGTCGTTCAGCGCCAGCGCCATGACGTCGAAGTTGCGCAGCCGCGCGGCCGGCGCGGGGTGCAGCGGGCGGTTGAAGAGCAGCGGCACGCGCTGCTCGGACAGGCCGCCGTGCGAGCGCAGCGGCACCGTCAGCCCGGCCAGATCGTGCTGCGCCGCCCGCGTGCCCAGCACGGCCAGGCGGTGGGCCAGGACCACCAGGTCGCCGATGCGGTCGGCCGGCAGCTCGAAGCGCGCGGCGGCCTGCTCGCGCGTCAGCACCTCGTCCACGCCTTGCAACGCGGCGATGAACGACGCCACCTCGGCGCGGTCGGCCGGCCGCGTCACGTAGACCGTGGCGTAGGAGCCCAGCGCGCCGTGGTGCACCACGTAGGGGTCGGTGATGGGCAGCAGCACGCGCGCGGCGCCGGCGCCCAGCGCGGCGTCGAGCCGGTCCTGCAGGAACACGATGTTGGGGCGGCCCAGCGCGTCGGTCTTGGCGTTCATGCCGTGGTCGGCGGTGATGCCGATCACCGCGCCCAGCGCGTCCATCTGCGCCAGGTAGCCGTCCATCATCGCGTAGAAGTCGTTGGCCTCGCGCGTGCCGGGCGCGTGCTTGTGCTGCACGTAGTCGGTGGTCGACAGGTACATCAGGTCGGGCCGCTCGCTCTTCAGCAGCATCAACCCGGCGGCGAACACGAACTGCGACAGGTCGGCGCTGTAGACCGAAGGCAGCGGCAGCCCCACCTTGGACAGCACGTCGGCGATGCCGTTGTCCGCCAGCGTCGCCTGGTCGGCCTTCTCGGCCGAGAAGCAGATGCCGCTCAGCTCGTGCCCCAGCAGGCTGCGCAGCTTGTCCTTGGCGGTGACCACGGCCACCTTGCTGCCGGCCGCGGCGGCGGCCGCCAGGATGGTGGGCGCGCGCAGGTAGCGCGCGTCGTTCATCAGCACCTCGGCCTGGGCCTGCGGGTCGAAGAAGTAGTTGCCGCAGATGCCGTGCACGCTGGGCGGCGCGCCGGTCACGATGGACAGGTTGTTGGGGTTGGTGAACGAGGGCATCACGCAGTCGGCGGACAGCACGCTGCCGCGTTCGCGCAGCCGCGCGAAGAACGGCGCCACGCCGGCCTGCACGGCGAGGTTGATGTACTCCTGCTCGCAACCGTCGATGCAGACGATGACGGTGGGCGCGCGCGGCAACTGGTAGTGGCGGCCGTTCACCTGGAGGTGGGTCTGGGTGTGGGTCTGGATGGGGCTTTCGTTCATGGGCGCAAGCCTAGTCCGTCAATTAAACTGACGCCATCGACAAAAACTGGCGCTTGCGTGAGGCGCCGTCACAGATGCCGCACCAGCTTCCGCCCCTCAACGCGCTGCGCATCTTCGAGGTCACGGCGCGCGCCGGCAGCTACACCGACGCCGCGCGCGAGCTGAACCTGACGCATGGCGCCGTCAGCCGGCAGATCCAGTTGCTCGAACGGGCGCTCGGCCAGCCGCTGTTCCGCAAGGACGGCCAGCGCCGCGTGGCCACGGCGCACGCCAAGGCTTTCGCGCGCGAGATCAGCGCCGCCTTCGACCACATCAGCGATGCCTCGCAGCGCTACGGCAAGGCGGCGCGCAGCAAGATCGTCCGCGTCAACGCGCCGGCCACCTTCGCGATGCGCTGGCTGATCCCGGCGCTGGTGGACTTTCGCGCGCGCCATCCGCATACCGAGGTGCGGGTGTCGACGGCGTTCAGCAACGAGCCGGCGCTGAAGGGCAGCTTCGACGTGGCGATCCGGCGCTCGCCGGCGGCCGACGCGGCGTTCGAGGTGGCCACGCTGTTCCGCGAGTCGACCACCGTGATCGCCAGCCCGGCGCTGCTGCGCGCGCAGCCCTTGCGGCGGCCCAGGGACCTGGGCAAGGCGGTGCTGCTGGCCAGCGAGTCGCGGCCGGGCGACTGGGAGGCCTGGCTGGCGGCGGCCGGCTGCGCCGCGCTGCGGCCGGCGCAGCAGCTTCGCTTCGACCACTTCTTCGTCACGCTGCAGGCCGTGGTCGACGGCATGGGCGTGGGCATCGGCTCGTTTCCCACGCTGTCGTCCGACCTCGCGCAGCAGCGCCTGGCGCTGCCGTTCCCCGACGTGCGCGTGCCCGGCAGCAGCTACTACCTGATGCTGCCGCGCGATGCCGACAAGCCGAGGTTTCTGTACGACTTCGTCGCCTGGCTGGTCGACGCCGGCCGCGCGGCGGAGCAGCAGGCGCTGTAGCGGCTGCCGACGATTCGCTTTCAGCCGCCCGTTTCCGCTCCCGGCCGCAGCAGCGGGCCGGCCGCTTCGCGCGCGCGTTCGCTGGCGGCGCGCGGCAGGCTGCCGGCCAGCGCCAGCGTGGCGCCGGCACCGAGCATGCGGCCGAACTCGGCACGCAACTGCGCACCGGAGACGGCCTGCAGCCGCTCGAGTTGCTCGGCAGGCGGCCGCGGGCGGCCGAAGGCGAAGACTTCCAGCGCCGCGTCTTCCAGCCGGCGCAGCGGGCGCTCCAGCGCGCGCAGGTGGCGCACGACGATCTGGTTGCGCGCGCGCTCCAGGTCCACCGCCTCGGTGCGCGCGGCCTGCTCGTGCAGCAGCGCGTCCAGCTCGCGCAGCGTGGGGTCGAGCTGCGCCGGCGCGGTGGAGACCTCGATGACGAACTGCCCGCCGGCCTCCATCACGTCGGCCGAGCAGGCGCTGTAGTAGGCCAGCGCGCGCTGCTCGCGCAAGCGGTCGAGCAGCGGGCTGCTCATGCCCTCGCCCAGCAGCGCGGCGGCCATCGCGGCGGTGGGGTCGTCGGCGCCGCGCGCGGCGATCGGAAAGCCCAGCACCAGGTGCGACTGGCTACTGCCCGCCAGCCGCCGGCTGTAGACGCCGCCGCGCCATTGCGGCGGCGCCAGCGCCGGCGCGTCGCCGGTGGGCAGGCCCGCGAAGGCGGCCTCCACCTCGCGGCGCACGGCGTCGACGTCCAGCGGCCCGGCCAGCGCGACGACGGTGCGGCCGCCGGTGTAGTGCCGGCGCACCCATTGCGCCAGCTCGTCGCGCGTGAAGCGCTGCAGGTTGCGGCGGCTGCCGATCACCGGCTGCGCCGCCGGGTGCGTGCCCCAGCAGCCCTTGTCGAACAGCTTGAAGGCGGTGGACAGCGGGTCGTCCTCGTCCTCGGTGAACTCGTGCAGCAGCACCTCGCGCTCGCGCTCCAGCTCGTCGGCCGGAAAGCTGGGCGTGGCCACCAGCTCGGCCAGCATGGCGATGAAGCGGCCGGTGTGCGCCGGCAGCCCGCGCATGTGAAAGGCGGTGTGGTCCTTGTCGGTGTGGGCGTTGACCTCGGCGCCCAGGCGCTCGGCGTCGAGGTTGATGCGGCGCGCGTCGCGCGTGGCCGTGCCCTTGAACACCATGTGCTCGACGGCGTGGCTGATGCCCGATTCGCGCGCGCCCTCGTGCTGGCTGCCGCTGTGGATGAAGACGGCCGCCGTCACGGTGGCGAGCTGCGGCATCGGGATCAGCAGCAGCCGCACGCCGTTGGGCAGCGGGTGGACGAGCGGGGCGGCGGCAGCGGCGGCGGAATGGGGCATGAGGGGCGCGATCTTAGGCGCCCCGCCGTGCCACCGCCGCGCCACCGCCGCGTCGTCAGTCGGCGGCGCCCGACGTTACCGCTCGCGCGGTTCGCCGCGGCCGTTGACGGTGACGGTCGCGCCCGGCGGCGCGGTGGTCTGCATGTGGTGCTCCTGGCCGCGGAACTGGTAGGTCACGTCCCAGTACTCGGCGCGCTGGCGGCCGCGCGGCTCGCTGCTGCAGCGCTGCACGTTGCGGACGGACGGTCCGTCGTCGCGGTTGACGTTGGCGCCCACGGCGGCGCCGGCCACCACGCCGCCGACGGTGGCCAGGTCGCGCCCGCTGCCGCCGCCGATCTGGTGGCCCAGCACGCCGCCGAGCACGGCGCCGACCACCGCGCCGGGCACGTTGGGCCGGCGCTCGTCGAGCACCTCGCGGCGCTCGACCCAGCAGCGTTGCTCGGGCGGGCCGACGACGGCGCGCACCGCCAGCACGCGTGCTTCGTACAGGCGTTCGCCGCGGCGGCGGTGGAAGTCCGGCCGGCCGTCGTGGCGGTCGCCGCCGTCGCGGGCGTTCATGTCCACCACGCGCAGCGACGACACGCGGTCGTTCAGCCCCATCGCATCGAGCGACGCATAGCGCCCCGGGCCCAGCACCACGCAGCGGCCGTTGAAGCCGGCGTCGTCGCAGACCTCCCAGCGCTGGCCGTTGATGACCAGCGACGAGGCGCGGTCGTTGAAGCCCATGCGCGACAGATCGGCAACGGCGCGGTCGACGTTGACGGTCTCGCCGCGGAAGCCTTCGCGCGAGTACAAGGTGGCCTGCGCCAGCACCGGCGCGGCAAAGGCGACGGCGGCGGCGGCCAGCACGGTCTGCAAAGCGGTTTTCATCGGTCCATCTCCTGGTGGCGCGCCGGGGCGCGCGGTGAACCGAGGTTCGCCCAAGGCGCCAAGCCGCCGGCAGCGGACGGTGCCGGGCCGGCCGGTAGGTGCGGTCCTACACCAAAGGAGGGCGCGCGCGGCGCCATCGGTCACAATGCCGGGTTCGCCGCCGACCCCTATCGAGCCTACCGAGCCCACCGAGCCTGAGCACCGCCATGCCCGCCAACATCCTGCAATCCCTGTTGCCCGCGCTGAAGGGCCAACGCGTGGGCATCGCCTTCTCGGGCGGCCTGGACACCAGCGCCGCGGTTCACTGGATGCGCGCCAAGGGCGCGATTCCCTGCGCCTACACGGCCAACCTCGGGCAGCCCGACGAGAGCGACTACGAAGAGATCCCGCGCAAGGCGCTGGCCTATGGCGCGGAGATCGCCCGCCTGGTCGACTGCCGCGCGCAGCTGGTGGCCGAAGGCATTGCCGCGATCCAGGCCTGCGCCTTCCACATCAGCACGGCCGGCGCCACCTACTTCAACACCACGCCGCTGGGGCGCGCCGTCACCGGCACCTCGCTGGTCGTGGCGATGCGCGACGACGGCGTCAACGTCTGGGGCGACGGCAGCACCTACAAGGGCAACGACATCGAGCGCTTCTACCGCTACGGCCTGCTCGCCAACCCCTCGCTGCGCATCTACAAGCCCTGGCTGGACCAGGCCTTCATCGACGAGCTGGGCGGCCGCAAGGAGATGAGCGAGTACCTGCAGGCCGCGGGCTTCGACTACAAGATGAGCGTCGAGAAGGCCTACAGCACCGACAGCAACATGCTCGGCGCCACGCACGAGGCCAAGGACCTGGAGTACCTGAACCAGGGCATCCGCATCGTCAACCCGATCATGGGCGTCGCCTTCTGGCGCGACGACGTGCCCGTCAAGGCCGAGGAAGTGACCGTGCGCTTCGAGGAAGGCCGCCCGGTGGCGCTGAACGGCCGCACGTTCGCGAGCGACGTCGAGCTGTTCGAAGAGGCCAACCGCATCGGCGGTCGCCACGGCCTGGGCATGTGCGACCAGATCGAAAACCGCATCATCGAAGCCAAGAGCCGCGGCATCTACGAAGCCCCGGGCATGGCGCTGCTGCACATCGCCTACGAGCGGCTGGTGACCGGTATCCACAACGAGGACACCATCGCCCAGTATCGCGCCAACGGCCGCACGCTGGGCAAGCTGCTGTACCACGGCCGCTGGTTCGACCCGCAGGCGCTGATGCTGCGCGAGACGGCGCAGCGCTGGGTGGCCAGCGCCATCACCGGCGAGGTGGTGCTGGAACTGCGCCGCGGCAACGACTACTCGATCCTCGACACGCAAAGCCCCAACCTGACCTACGCGCCCGAGCGGCTGAGCATGGAGAAGGTGGAAGGCGCCTTCACGCCGGCCGACCGCATCGGCCAGCTGACCATGCGCAACCTCGACATCAGCGACACGCGCGCCAAGCTGGGCGTGTACACCGGCGCCGGGCTGCTGGCCGGCGCCGGCGGCAGCATTCCGCTGCTGCAGCCGCCCAAGGATTCGTCAGGCTCGTGACGGCGCGCGCCGGCACACTCGAAGCAAACCCGGAGGACAAGAACCCATGTTGGATGAACTCGACGACGGCGCCCGCATCGGCGTCTGGACCGCGCTGGGCGTGGTCGCCTTCCTGCTGTTCGGGCTGCTCGGCGGCCTGGCGCTGAAGACGCTGCACGACAAGCGCGCGCCGGCGGTGGCCGCCGCCGCCGCGGCGCCGGCGGCGGCCGTGGCCGTCGAAGCGGCCGAGTTGCTGGTCGAAGGCCCGCTGGCCGGCGACCTGGTCGCCACGCTGTACTTCGACGTCGGCCAGGCCGCGCTGCCGCCCGATGCCGCCGCCGCGCTGGAAGCCGCCCGCGCCGCCGCGGCCGCCGCGCCGGAGCGCAAGCTGGTGCTCTCGGGCTTCCACGACGCCAGCGGCGACCCGGCCAAGAACGCCGAGCTGGCCAAGGAGCGTGCCAAGTCCGTGCGCGCCGCGCTGTACGCCGCCGGCGTGGCGCCCGGCCGCGTGGCGCTGCGCAAGCCCGAGTCGACCACCGGCGACGGCAGCGACCGCGAAGCGCGCCGCGTCGAGGTGCGGCTGCTGCCCTTCTGAGAAGCGCCACTTAAGTGGTTGATTGGCCTTGGGGTGTTCAGGCCAGTCGAGCGGCAGGTGCTGGTGGGACGATGGCCAGGCCGAATCCGCGAGCCGTCTCGGTGCGCTGACGCACGACGCGTTGGCGCCGGCGATCTTCGCGGCACAGCGGTCCCTGGTTGGCGGACGCCTGGTCTCGCGTCAGCATGCGGTAGACCAGCCGGGCGAGCGGGCGAGCGGGCTGGCGGGCCGGGCGGCCGGCTTCAGGGACCGGTTGCCGGTGCGCTTGAACGTCGCGGCGACGCGCCTGACACGAACGACGCGGCAGCGGGCATCGGCAGAGGGGAATGCAGGTTCATACGGCTTGGCAGCGGCGAATCGACCGCGCCAGTCCGAGTCTTGCGCGGGCGCCGGCGCCGGCGCAGGATCGGCGCAAAGAGTACGGTGAGATCCGGATGATCTGTTTCGGGATGCTTGACGATCGGATGGTTGTGGTGGGCTACACGCGCGCGTGGCGCGGATCGTCATGTCGGTAGCATGAGGAAAGCCAATGACCGCGAGCAAGCGCGTATCGCGCCCCTCCTCGGGCTCTGATCTGCAGAGGGTCGCCGCCCACGTCATCCAGCCGGAAGAGTACGACGAACTCCCTGAACTGACTGATGAGATGCTGGCGCAAGGCAAAGTGAACAGGGGTGGTCGCCCCAGGTCACTGAACCCGAAGCGGCTGATCTCCATCCGACTGACGGAGGACGTAATTCAACGTTGGCGCGCAACAGGGCCAGGGTGGCAGACGCGAATGGCTGAAAAGCTAAGGCAATGCTGAACAACCCATCGCATCGTCCGGGTCGGTCAGCGTGATTTCACAATACTGAATCTGAGCGTCCAAATCGACCGAAATCGGGCGCTTTGCAGCCCGAATCGGGCCTCGAGGCGCCTCGTGCGCCCGATTCGGGCGCACTCATGCCTGCAGGCGCTTGCGCGCCAGGTAGATGTTGGCCAAACCCAGCGCGACGAACGCCCGCGTCGCGTTCTT
>JAIUPH010000013.1 GCA_020161065.1 Pseudomonadota bacterium | reverse complement strand
CCACCGCCACGCCGTGCTGCACGACCAGAACCGCGAGAAGTGGGACACCGGCACCTACGTGCCGCTGCAGAACGTGGCCGACAACCAGGCGCCCTTCGTCGTCATCGACTCGCTGCTGTCCGAAGAGGCGGTGCTGGGCTTCGAGTACGGCTACGCCAGCGCCGAGCCGAACACGCTGGTCATCTGGGAAGCGCAGTTCGGCGATTTCGTCAACGGCGCGCAGGTGGTGATCGACCAGTTCATCGCTTCGGGCGAGGTGAAGTGGGGCCGCGTCAACGGCCTGACGCTGATGCTGCCGCACGGCTACGAAGGCCAGGGCCCCGAGCACAGCAGCGCGCGGCTCGAACGCTTCATGCAGATGGCCGCCGACAACAACATGCAGGTCGTGCAGCCCACCAGCGCCAGCCAGATCTTCCACCTGCTGCGCCGGCAGATGGTGCGCCAGTTCCGCAAGCCGCTGATCATCCTCACGCCCAAGAGCCTGCTGCGCAACAAGGATGCCGCCTCGCCGCTGAGCGAATTCACGCGCGGCGAATTCAAGACCGTGATCGGCCCGGCGCGCAGCGAGGTCGAGACCGACAAGGTCAAGCGCGTGATCTGCTGCTCGGGCAAGGTGGCCTACGACCTGATCAGGAAGCGCGACGAGAAGAAGGCCTGGGACGTGGCCATCCTGCGCGTGGAGCAACTCTACCCGTTCCCGCACAAGGCCTTCGCGGCCGAGATGAAGCGCTTCCCCAACGCGACCGAGATCGTGTGGTGCCAGGACGAGCCGCAGAACCAGGGCGCCTGGTTCTTCATCCAGCACCAGATCCACGAGAACATGAGCGACGGGCAGAAGCTCGGCTACGCCGGCCGCCCGGCCTCGGCCTCGCCGGCGGTGGGCTACAGCCACCTGCACCAGGAGCAGCAGAAGGCGCTGCTCGACCAGGCCTTCGGCAAGCTCAAGGGCTTCATCCTCACGAAATAGGCCCACCCCCGAAGCGCCTGCGGCGCCTCCCCCTCAAGGGGGCGCCGCTGGCGGACCGGCAAAGCCGGATCCGCGGCGGCCGCTTGAGGACATCACCTCACACCTAACAGACACATCATGGCTATCGTCGAAGTCAAGGTCCCGCAACTGTCCGAATCGGTTGCCGAGGCCACGTTGCTGCAGTGGAAGAAGAAGCCCGGCGAAGCCGTGGCGATGGACGAGATCCTGATCGAGATCGAGACCGACAAGGTCGTGCTCGAAGTGCCGGCGCCGGCCGCCGGCGTGATGGCCGAACTGGTGGTCGCCGACGGCGGCACCGTGGTCAGCGACCAGTTGATCGCCAGGATCGACACCGAGGGCACGGCCGGCGCCGCGGCACCTGCAGCGGCCCCGGCCGCCGCGGCCGCAGCGCCCGCGCCGGCCCCCGCCGCTGCGGCGGCTGCCGCCACCGGCGGCAGCAAGGCCGGCGTGGCCATGCCCGCCGCCGCCAAGCTGATGGCCGACCACAACCTGGCCGCCGGCTCGGTGCCCGGCAGCGGCAAGGATGGCCGCGTGACCAAGGGCGACGTGCTGGGCGCCGTGGCCGCCGGCGCGGCCGCGCCGAAGCCGGCACCGGCGCCGGTGGCCGCTCCCGCGGCGCCGGCCGTCGCCCGGCCGCTGCCCACGGTGGCCGCGCCGGTCGGCCAGGCGCTGGGCGAGCGCCCCGAGCAGCGCGTGCCGATGTCGCGGCTGCGCGCGCGCGTCGCCGAGCGGCTGCTGCAATCGCAGTCGACCAACGCCATCCTCACCACCTTCAACGAGGTCAACATGGCCCCGGTGATGGAGATGCGCAAGCGCTTCCAGGAGAAGTTCGAGAAGGAGCACGGCGTCAAGCTCGGCTTCATGAGCTTCTTCGTCAAGGCGGCGGTCGCGGCGCTGAAGAAGTTCCCGGTCATCAACGCCAGCGTCGACGGCAACGACATCGTCTACCACGGCTACTTCGACATCGGCATCGCGGTCGGTTCGCCGCGCGGCCTGGTCGTGCCCATCCTGCGCAACGCCGACCAGATGAGCTTTGCCGACATCGAGAAGAAGATCGCCGAGTACGGCCAGAAGGCCAAGGACGGCAAGCTGGGCATCGAAGAGCTGACCGGCGGCACCTTCTCCATCAGCAACGGCGGCACCTTCGGCAGCATGCTGTCGACGCCCATCATCAACCCGCCGCAAAGCGCCATCCTCGGCGTGCATGCCACCAAGGACCGCGCCGTGGTCGAGAACGGGCAGATCGTGATCCGCCCGATGAACTACCTGGCGATGAGCTACGACCACCGCATCATCGACGGCCGCGAAGCCGTGCTGGGCCTGGTGACGATGAAGGAAGCGCTGGAAGACCCGGCGCGCCTGCTGTTCGACATCTGAGGCCTGACGAAGATGACCACCAAAAGCTTCGACGTCGTCGTGATCGGCGGCGGGCCCGGCGGCTACATCGCCGCCATCCGCGCGGCACAGCTCGGCTTCAACGTCGCCTGCATCGACGAGTGGAAGAACGAAAAGGGCGGCCCGGCGCCGGGCGGCACCTGCACCAACGTCGGCTGCATCCCCAGCAAGGCGCTGCTGCAGTCGAGCGAGCACTACGAGCACGCCGCGCGCCACTTCGCCGAGCACGGCATCGGGCTGAAGGACTTGAGCATCGACGTGGCGACCATGGTCGGCCGCAAGAACACCGTCGTGAAGCAGAACAACGACGGCATCCTGTACCTGTTCAAGAAGAACAAGGTCGCGTTCTTCCACGGCCGCGGCTCGTTCGTGAAGGCCGTCGAAGGTGGCGGTTATGAGATCGCCGTCGGCGGCGAGACGCTGCAGGCCAGGCAGGTGATCGTCGCCACCGGCTCCAACCCGCGGCCGCTGCCCGGCGTGCCGTTCGACGAGGAGCTGGTCCTCAGCAACGACGGCGCGCTGCGCATCGGCGCCGTGCCCAAGACGCTGGGGCTGATCGGCTCCGGCGTCATCGGGCTGGAGATGGGTTCGGTGTGGCGCCGCCTGGGCGCGCAGGTGACGGTGCTCGAAGCGCTGCCCGGCTTCCTGCCGATGGCCGACGAGCAGATCGCCAAGGAGGCGCTCAAGGCCTTCAACAAGCAGGGCCTGAAGATCGAGTTCGGCGTCAAGGTCGGCGAAGTGAAAGCCGGCAAGAAGGGCGTCAGCGTCGCCTGGACCGATGCCAAGGGCCAGGCGCAGACGCTGGAGGTCGACCGGCTGATCGTCAGCATCGGCCGCGTGCCCAACACCACGGGCCTGAATGCCGAGGCCGTGGGCCTGAAGCTCGACGAGCGCGGCGCGATCGTCGTCGACGCCGACTGCCGCACCAACCTGGCCGGCGTGTGGGCGGTGGGCGACGTGGTGCGCGGCCCGATGCTGGCGCACAAGGCCGAAGAAGAAGGCGTCGCGGTGGCCGAGCGCATCGCCGGCCAGCACGGCCACGTCAACTTCGACACCATCCCCTTCGTGATCTACACCAGCCCCGAGGTGGCCTGGGTCGGCAAGACCGAGCAGGCGCTGAAGGCCGAAGGTCGCGCCTACAAGGCCGGCACCTTCCCGTTCCTGGCGAATGGTCGAGCGCGTGCGCTTGGCGACACCACCGGCATGGTCAAGTTCCTGGCCGACGCCAAGACCGACGAGATCCTGGGCGTGCACATCGTCGGCCCGCAGGCCAGCGAGCTGATCAGCGAGGCCGTGGTGGCGATGGAGTTCAAGGCCAGCGCCGAGGACATCGCGCGCATCTGCCATGCCCATCCGTCGTTGTCCGAAGCGACCAAGGAAGCCGCGCTGGCGGTCGACAAGCGCACGCTGAACTTCTGACGTGCCGGTCCGCGCGATCTACGAGCAGACGCTGGCCGAGCGCGGCTACGCGGCCGACGCCGCGCAGCTGCGCGCCATCGACGCGCTCGAGCGCTGCGAGAACGAGTGGGCCGACTACAAGGCGCGGCGCAGCAACGCCATCACCAAGCTGATCCGGCGCCCGCCGATCCCGCGCGGCGTCTACATGTGGGGCGGCGTCGGCCGCGGCAAGAGCTTCCTGATGGACTGCTTCTTCCAGTCGGTGCCGCTGACGCGCAAGGCGCGGCTGCACTTCCACGAGTTCATGCGCGAGGTGCACCGCGAGCTGCAGGACCTCAAGGGCACGGCCGATCCGCTGGACGAACTGGGCAGGCGCATCGCGCGGCGCTACCGGCTGATCTGCTTCGACGAGTTCCACGTCGCCGACGTGACCGATGCGATGATCCTGCACCGGCTGCTGCAGTCGCTGTTCGACAACCGCGTGAGCATCGTCACCACGTCCAACTTCCCGCCCGACGGGCTGTACCCGAACGGCCTGCACCGCGACCGCATCCTGCCGGCGATCGAGCTGCTGAAGGCGCACCTGGAGGTCGTCAACGTCGACGCCGGCACCGACTACCGGCAGCAGACGCTGTCGCAGGTGGAGATGTACCACTGGCCGCTGGGCCCCGAGGCCGACGCCGCGATGACGAGCAGCTTCGAGCGCCTGGCCGAAGCGCGCGACGAAGACCCGCGGCTGCACATCGAGCACCGCGAGCTGCGCGCGCTGCGCCGCGCCGGCGGCGTGGTGTGGTTCGACTTCCGCACGCTGTGCGGCGGGCCGCGCTCGCAGAACGACTACCTGGAAATCGCCTCGCGCTTCCACACGCTGCTGCTGTCCAACGTGCCGCAGATGCCGCCGCGCCTGGCCAGCGAGGCGCGGCGCTTCACGCTGCTGATCGACGTGCTGTACGACCGCCGCGTCAAGCTGGTGATGTCGGCGGCCGTGCCGGCCGACCAGCTCTACACCGAAGGCCCGCTGGCGCACGAGTTCCCGCGCACCGTCTCGCGGCTGGCGGAGATGCAGTCGGCCGAGTACCTGGCGCTGGCGCGGCGCGAGGTCGACACTTCGTTGACCTGACGGCGATGCGACGCGCCTTCGGCCGCTGGTGTCTGTGGGCATGCCTGCCGGTGCTGGCCGCCGGGCCGGCGCTGGCGCAAGGCGCGGACGCGGCGGGCCGGGCGCAGCAGCAACAACAACAGCAGCAACTGGCCCGCGAGCGCGCGGCGATCCAGCAGCGCTACGCGCAGGAGCTGAAGGACTGCGCCGACCGCTTCGCCGTCACCGCCTGCCGCGACGAGGCCCGCGCGCGCGAGCGCCAGGCGCTGGCCGCCGTGCAGGCGCGCCAACAGCAGCTCGACGATGCCAAGCGCCGCGAACGCAGCGCGCGCCGCGAGGCCGAGGTGCGCGCCAAGCAGCAGGAACTGGCGCAGCGGCTGGTGCCCGAGGCGGCCGCATCGGCCGCGGTGGGTGTTGCAGCGTCATCGGCGGCGGCGGGTCCTGCTGCGGCCTCGGCGGCTACCAGTGCCGCGCCCGCATCGGCCGCGACCAGTGCCTCTGCGGCCCCGGCCTCCCGCCCCGCGCCGGCCGCCGGCAAGCCGCCCAAGCGCGACCGCGCGGCCGCCGCCGCGGCGCGGACCCAACGTGCCGCGGCGGCGGCCGCGCGGGCCTCGGCCGCGGCCCAGCGGCGCCAGGAAATCGATGCCGACCAGGCGCGCATCGACGCGCGCGTGGCCAAGCGCAAGGCGCAGGGCAAGCCGGCGGCACCGTTGCCGCCGCTGCCGCAGGCGTCGGCGGCATCAGCGCCGCGTTGACGCCGCGTTGATGCCGCGATAACGCCGCGTTGGCGCCACGTTGACGCCGCGTTGGCGCAGCGATGGCGCAGCGTCGGCGCGCGGCGGCGCTACTTCAGCGCGTCGACGCGCAGCAGCGCGACGGACAGGTTGTCGCCGCCGCCGCGGGCGCGCTGGCGCGCCTTGGTGATCAGCATCTCGCCGGCTTCGCGCGGCGGCAGCGCGTGCACGATGGCGCCCATTTCCTTGGGCGTGAAGTAGTGCCACAGCCCGTCGCTGCAGGCCAGCAGCGTGTCGCCGAAGGCCAGCTGGTCGATCTGCCACAGCGTCACCGGCGGGTCGGTCTGCGTGCCCAGGCAGCCGGTCAGCAGGTTGGACTGCGGGTGCGTGTTGGCCGCCTCTTCGCTGAGCTTGCCTTCGTCGACCAGGCGCTGCACGAACGAATGGTCCGACGTGCGCTTGAGCAGGTCGGGCCCGCGAAAGTGGTAGACGCGCGAATCGCCGGCGTGCACCACCCAGGTTTCGAGGTCGGGGTTGACCAGGAAGGCGGCGATGGTGCTGTGCGGCTCTTCCTCGGCCGTGATGGCCGTGAGCTTGATCATCAGGTGCGCTTCCATCACCAGTTGCTGCAGCAGCGCGCCGGCATCGTCCTGGTCGGGCACGAAGCGCTCGAACACCTGGCGGCCGGTCAACAGCACCTGGTCGGCCGCCTTGCGGCCGCCGCTCTTGCCGCCCATGCCGTCGGCCACGATGCCCAGGGCGCAACCTTTCGCGCGCTGATGGATCAGGACTTCCACCTGATCCTGCTGGTAGGCCCGGTCTCCTTTGTGCAGCCCCGTGGCCGCGGTAAGGCGGAAAGCCTGGGCAGTCGAACTCATCCGCTGAATATAAACTGTGCGCTTCGCATCGGCGTGCAGCAATGAACGACAACCTGCATTCTCCCCAGCGCCGGTTGATCGAGTTGCGCATCGAGCACGCGGACCTGGACAACTTGATCGACCGCAACACCGGCGATCCCATTGCCGACGAGCTGACCCTGCGGCGGCTGAAGAAGCGCCGCCTGCTGCTGCGCGACCAGATCGCCCGGCTCGAGGTCGAGCTGGAGCCGCCGGAACCCGCGTGACGTCTCCGCTCTGGGCGCGCACGCAAGCCGTCTTCGGCGCCGACGGGCCGCTGGCCCGCGCCGACCCGCAATACCGCCCGCGGCCGGCGCAGCTGGCGCTGGCCGAGGCCATCTGCACGGCGCTGGAGCAACGCCACGCGCTGGTGGCCGAGGCCGGCACCGGCGTCGGCAAGACCTTCGCCTACCTGGTGCCGCTGCTGCTGTCGGGCGCGCGCGCCTTGGTCAGCACCGCCACCAAAAGCCTGCAGGACCAGCTTTACCTGCGCGACCTGCCGCGGCTGCTGCGCCAGCTGGAAGTGCCGGTGCACACCGCGCTGCTGAAGGGCCGCGCCAGCTACCTGTGCCGCCACCGCCTGCAGCAGGCGCGGCTGATGGCGCAGTTGCCCGACCGCTTCGCGGTGCGCGCGCTGGCCCGGGTGGAGGCCTGGGCGCCGGCCACGCTCAGCGGCGACCTGGCCGAGATCGACGGGCTGGACGAACGCTCGCCGGTGATCCCGCTGGTCACCAGCACGCGCGACAACTGCCTGGGCAGCGACTGCCCCGAGTTCCGCCACTGCCACGTGGTGCAGGCGCGGCGCGAGGCGATGGCCGCCGACCTGGTGGTCGTCAACCACCACCTCTTCTTCGCCGACATGGCGCTGCGCGACAGCGGCGTGGCCGAGCTGCTGCCGACGGTGGACGCCGCCGTCTTCGACGAGGCGCACCAGCTCGTCGACACCGGCGTGCAGTTCCTCGGCCAGACGCTGGGCACCGCGCCGGCGCTGGAGTTCGCGCGCGACCTGCTGGCCGTGGGCAACGCGCAGGCGCGCGGCTTGTCGCCGTGGCAGCCGCTGGCCGCCGCAGTGGAGAAGGGCGCGCGCGACCTGCGCCTGGCGCTGGCCGGCGAGCTGCGCGACGTGCGCGGCCTGCGCAAGCTGCGCTGGGACGAGCGCGCCGGCAGCGCCGAGCTGGCCGCGGCGCTGGACCATCTGGAGCAGGCCTTGGCGCAGGCCGCCGAGGCACTGGCCGCGCGCGCCGAGATCGGCCCCGACTTCGGCCGCCTGCAGCAGCGCGCGCTGGAGCTCGGCGCGCTGACGCAGCGCTTTCGCCAGCCGGCGAGCGACGCGCACGTGCGCTGGATCGACCTGTCGCCGCTGCAGGCGCGCGCGGTGGAGTCGCCGCTGGACATCCGCATGCTGCTGACCGAGCAGCGCGCGCTGGCGCCGCGGGCCTGGATCTTCACCTCGGCCACGCTGGGCGACGACGAGGCCTTGACCTGGTTCACCCGCCAGGCGGCGCTGGAAGACGCCGCCACGCTGCGCGTGCAAAGCCCCTTCGACTATGCCGAGCACGCGCGGCTGTGGGTGCCGCTGCCGTTTCCCAAGCCCAACGAGACGGGCCACCCGGCGGCGGTGGGCCGCCTGGCGGCGCGGCTGGCGCAGGCGCTGCAGGGGCGCACCTTCGTGCTGACGACGACGTTACGCGCACTGGAGGCGGTGAGCGAGGCGCTGCAGGCCGAGGCCGAGCGCATCGGCGCCGAGCTGCAGGTGCTGACCCAGGGCTCGCAGCCCCGGCGCGCGCTGTTGCAGCGTTATGCCGACGGCCGCGGCAAGGTGCTGATCGGCTCGCACAGCTTCTGGGAAGGCATCGACATGCCCGGCGACGCGCTGCAATGCGTGCTGATCGACAAGCTGCCGTTCCCGCCGCCGAACGACCCGCTGGTCGAGGCGCGCTCGCGCCAGTTGCTGGCGCAGGGCCGCAAGGCCTTCGACGAACTGCACGTGGCCGAAGCCGCGGTGGCGCTGAAGCAGGGCGCCGGGCGGTTGATCCGCTCCGAGACCGACCAGGGCCTGCTGGTGGTGTGCGACCCGCGGCTGCGGCAGATGGCCTACGGCCGCCGGCTGCAGGCGGCGCTGCCGGCGATGGGCGTGCTCACCGACGAGGCGCAGGCGCTGGACTGGCTGGCGCTGCTGGCTTCGATGCACCCGCCGGTGGCGTCGACCGCGGCTGCCGCACCTACCCCACCTACCAAAAGCGCCACCACGGCTTGGACGCCGCCTGCCTGGGCCGGGCGCCCGGGATGAAGGCGCTGTCGGGGAAGCTGCTCTTCAGCACGCGCGCGGCGTCGTCGCGCAGCACCGGCAACTGCAGCTTGTCGTAGCTGCGCACCAGGATGTCCAGCGCTTCTTCGATCGCCGGCGCCTGCTGGAACTCGGTCACCGCCTGCTGGGCGCGGTTGGCCGCCGCCAGGTAGGCGCCGCGGTTGTAGTAGTAGCGCGCCACGTGCACTTCGTAGGCGGCCAGCGTGTTGACGATGTAGTCCATGCGCAGCCGCGCGTCGGCCGCATAGCGCGACGCCGGGAACTGCTCCACCAGTTGCTTGAAGGCCTGGTAGGCATCGCGCGAGGCGCGCTGGTCGCGCTCGGACAGGTCCTGGCCGGCCAGGTTGCCCAGCAGGCCCAGGTTGTCGTTGAAGTTGATCACGCCGCGCAGGTACAGCGCGTAGTCCAGCGCCGGGCTCGACGGGTTGTACTTGATGAAGCGCTCGACCGTGGTCAGCGCCTGCGCCTTCTCGTTGGTCTTCCAGTACAGGTAGGCCAGGTCGATCTGCGCCTGCTGCGCCAGCAGCGTGCCGGCGCCCAGGCCTTCCACGCGCTCCAGCGCCTTGATGGCGCGGTCGTAGCTGCCGGCATCGGCGTCGGCCTTGGCCTCTGCATACAATTTCTCGGCGCTGCGGCCGGCGAACTCGTCCTTGTTGTCGGACGCGCAGCCCGCCAGCAGCGTGAGGGCCAGGCCGGCCAGCAAGGCCGCGGTGCGGCGCCAGGTAGGAACAGGGTGCATCGGTGCGGTCGGTGCGTCGGCCCTGTTTTGCAAAGCCGTGGCACCCGAAGACAAGGCGCCGGATTATAGGAAGCCGATGACACAGCCCGACGCCGGCCGCGCCGAAGTCGACGCCGAAGCCGAAGGCCTGGAGCCCGAACGCCGCGCCTGGGCGGTGGCCGCCGACGGCCACGGCCAGCGCCTGGACAAGCTGCTGGCGCTGGCCTGCAGCGAGTTCTCGCGCAACCACCTGCAGGGGCTGGTCGAGGCCGGCCACGTCGAGGTCGACGGCCAGCCCTGCACGCACAGCGCGCGCAAGCTGCGCGCCGGGCAGCGCATCGCCGTCACGCTGGTGCCCACCGCCGAGAGCCAGGCCTTCCGCGCGCAGCCGATGGCGCTGGACATCGTGTACGAGGACGAACACCTGCTCGTCGTCGACAAGCCCGCCGGCCTGGTGGTGCACCCGGCCGCCGGCAACTGGAGCGGCACGCTGCTCAACGGCCTGCTGGCTCACCACGGCGGCGCCGCGGCGCTGCCGCGCGCCGGCATCGTGCACCGGCTGGACAAGGACACCTCGGGGCTGATGGTGGTCGGCAAGACGCTGCCGGCGGTGACCGCGCTGGTGCGCGACATCGCCGCGCGCGAGGTGCAGCGCCAATACCTCGCCATCGCGTGGGGCGATGTGCAGCCGGCGCTGCAGCGCATCGACGCGCCGGTCGGCCGCGACCCGGCCGCGCGCATCCGCATGGCGGTGCTCGCCGGCGGCCGGCCGGCGCAGACCGATGTCGAATGCCTGGCCGTGCAACAGGGTTTCAGCGCGCTGCGCTGCAGGCTGCACACCGGGCGCACGCACCAGATCCGCGTGCACCTGGCCTGGCGCGGCCACCCGCTGGTGGCCGATGCGTTGTACGGCGGCAAGCCCGCGCTCGGCCTGCAGCGCCAGGCCCTGCATGCCGAGCGGCTGGCTTTCGAGCACCCGGTGACGCGTGCGGCCATGGACTTTCAACGCGATCCGCCGGCCGACTTCGCGGCGGCCTGGGCGCCGCTGGCCGGCGCGGCTACAATGCGGCCCGTCCGCGCCCCTGCGGTGCAGCCGCCGCCCTAGTCCTTCTGGATCCAGGCGGCCCCCGCCCGGCGCCATGCAGACGACCCACCGCGCCCCATAAGGCAGCGTGCCCACCAGGCGACGCTTGCACCGCGGCAGGGCCCGGAACCCAACCCGAACCGCTTTCAGTCGCACCGGCACGGCCGGTGACGCCCCCTGACAGCCGCCCCTTTGATGACGACGAGCGCCGAAGCCAAGCGCATCCTCGAAACGGCCCTGCTGTGTGCCCAGGCACCGATGCCGCTGCGCGAGATGCGCGTCCTGTTCGACGACGAGGTCGGCCCCGACAGCCTGCGCATGCTGCTCGACGAGATCAGCCGCGACTGGTCGGAGCGCGGCGTCGAGCTCGTCGCGCTGGCCACCGGCTGGCGCTTCCAGAGCCGGCCCGAGATGCGCGAGTACCTCGACCGCCTGCACCCCGAGAAGCCGCCCAAATATTCGCGCGCGGCGATGGAGACGCTGGCCATCGTGGCCTACCGCCAGCCGGTGACGCGCGGCGACATCGAAGACATCCGCGGCGTGACGGTCAGCTCGCAGATCGTCAAGCAGCTCGAAGACCGCGGCTGGATCGAGGCCATCGGCCACCGCGAAGCCGCCGGCCGCCCGGCGCTGTACGCCACCACACAGGCCTTTCTCGACGACCTCGGCCTGGCCTCGCTGGACCAGTTGCCGGCGCTCACCGCCGCCGGCGAGGCGCCGGCCGATGCCGTGGCCGCGCTGCAGGCGCAGGTGTCCTTGCTGGCGCCCGATGACGGCCAGGCCAGCCTGCCGCTGGGCGAGGCCGAGCCCGCCCTTGCCGAAGTCCCGGCGCCGAGCGCCGAGCCCACCCCCGAACCTTCCCCCGAGCCCCCGCTCACCGAGCAGCCATGAACGCCAACGAGCCAGACGAGTCGACGCTTCCTGCGCCAACGCCGGAGGGCGAAGCCGCGCCGCCCAAGCCGCGCCGCAAGCGCACGACCAAAGCCGCGGCGGCCGACGCCGCAACGCCGCCAGCCGCCGCCGACGAAACCCCGCCGCCGGTCGCCGAAGCGCCGGCCGAGCCCGCGGCGAAGCCGGCGCGCGCGCCGCGCCGGCGCAAGGTGGCCGTCGAAGCGGCGGCCGAGCCCGTCGCCGAGGCGCCCGCCCTGCCCGTCGAGGTGGCGCCTCCGCCCGTCGTCGAAACCCCCGCCGAAACGGCGCCGGCCGAGCCCGCCGAAGCGCCTTCTGCCGAAGCCGCTGGCGCCGAGCCGGCGCCCGATGCCGCCACCGCCCCGCGCGAAGGCAACCGGCGCAACCGCAACCGCCGCCGCAACCGCCGCGATCGTGATCGTGATGGCGAGCCGCGTCCGCCGCGCGCCGAAGGCGAGGTCGATCCCGAGGCCGACGACGCCGCCGACGACGAAGCCATCGCCGCCGCGCCGCCGGTGCCGGCGCTGCCGCCCACCGATCCCAACGAGCTGTTCGCCGAAGTGCTGTCCGGCGCCTTCGACGCCGAGCCGCCGGCGGCCGAGGAAGATGCCGCAACAGCCGCCGCCGCGCCGGCCGAGCCGCCGCGCCGCGTGCTGGCGCCCGAGCCCGATGCGCCCAAGCTGCACAAGGTGCTGGCGCAGGCCGGCATCGGCTCGCGCCGCGACATGGAGCAATGGGTGCTGGAAGGCCGCGTCACCGTCAACGGCCAGCCGGCGCATACGGGGCAGCGCATTTCCTTCGGCGACCGCGTGGCCGTCAACGGCAAGCCGGTCAAGCTGCGCATCGCGCCGCCGGCGCCGCGCGTGCTGGCCTATCACAAGCCGGTGGGCGAAGTCGTCACGCACGACGACCCGCAAGCGCGGCCGACGGTGTTCCGCCGCCTGCCGCGGCTGCCGCACGGCAAGTGGCAGTCGGTCGGCCGGCTCGACATCAACACCGAAGGCCTGCTGCTGTTCACCAACTCGGGCGACCTCGCCAACCAGTTGATGCACCCGCGCTTCGGCATCGAGCGCGAATACGCGGTGCGTTCGCTGGGCTCGCTCGACGAGGAGCAACGCCAACGCCTGCTCGACGGCGTGGAGATCGAAGGCCAGCGCTGCGCCTTCAAGCAGATCGACGACGGCGGCGGCGAAGGCGCCAACCACTGGTACCGCTGCGTCATCACCGAAGGCCGCCATCGCGAGGTGCGGCGCCTGTTCGAGGCCGTCGGCCACGCGGTGAGCCGGCTGATCCGCATCCGCTACGGCTGCGTGGTGCTGCCCAAGGGCCTGAAGCGCGGCGTCTGGGTCGACCTCAGCGAGCTGGACGTGCGCGCCCTGCGCCGCCTGACGGGCACCGAGCGGCCGCGCGATGGCGAGCGCAATGAGCGCGGGGATCGTGGGGATCGTGGGGACCGAGGTGAAGGCGGCGGCGACGGCCCGCGCAACAAGCGCGGCCGCCGCGGCGGCAAGAACCGGCCCGACCGCGGCGCCGACCGTGGCCCGCGGCCCGATCGCGGCGCGCGCGCCGAGCGCGAACCGCGTGTCGAGCGCGAACCGCGCGGCGATGGCGACGGCCCGATGCACATCCCCAACCCGCTGCAGCAGACCTACGACAAGCGCGCCATCCAGCAGGCCCGCGCGCCGCGCCGCGAGCTGACCGAGGACGACCCCATCCCCAACCCGCTGCAGCAGACCTACGACCGCCGCGCGCTGCAGCGCGAGCGCGCGCCGCGCCGCGAGCTGCCCGAGGACGGCCCGATCCCCAACCCGCTGCAACAGACCTACGACAAGCGCTTCGTGCAGAAGGGCGGTGGGGGTGGCGGCGGGGGCGGCGGTGGCCGCGGCGGCCGCTCCGGCGGACGTGGCCCCGGTGGCGGACAGGGCGGTGGCCAGGGCGGCGGCCAGCGCCAGCCCGACCCGATGCAGACGGCCGTGGGCTACATCGGCGCCGACGCCTTCCGCAGCCGCGGCAACAACAAGGGCGGCAACCGCAACCAGCGCCGCGGCAAGGGCGGCGGCCCGGGCTCGGGGGGCAACCGCGGCGGGAATCGCGGTGGCGGCCGCTGAACGGGCCGCCGAGGCGGCGGCGGCCGCTGAACGACCCGCTGGTTAGAATTCGCGGTTTTTCCAACCAGCATCCCCTTCCGGAGAAGACCCATCATGGCCGTCGAACGCACCCTGTCGATCATCAAGCCCGATGCCGTGGCCAAGAACGTCATCGGCCAGATCTATTCGCGCTTCGAAGGCGCCGGCCTCAAGGTCATCGCCGCGCGCATGGCGCACCTCTCGCGCGGCGAGGCCGAGGCCTTCTACGCCGTGCACAAGGCGCGCCCCTTCTTCAACGACCTGGTGAGCTTCATGATCTCCGGGCCGGTGATGATCCAGGTGCTGGAAGGCGAGGGCGCGATCGCCAAGAACCGCGAGCTGATGGGCGCCACCGACCCCAAGAAGGCCGACAAGGGCACGATCCGCGCCGACTTCGCCGACAGCATCGACGCCAACGCGGTGCACGGCTCCGACGCGCCCGAGACGGCCGCCGTCGAAGTGGGCTTCTTCTTCCCGGGCATGAACGTCTACAGCCGCTGAACGCGGCTGCGCACGGCCCCCGGCAGCGCTGCGCCCCGGCATGAGCCTGGTCAACCTGCTCGATTTCGACCTCGAAGCCGTGGCGGCCTTTTGTGCCGGCTTGGGCGAGAAGCGCTTCCGCGCGGTGCAGCTGTTCCGCTGGATCCATCAAAAGGGCGAGGCCGATTTCGAGCGCATGACCGACCTCGCCCGCGCGCTGCGCGACAAGCTGGCCGGCCGCTGCGAGGTGCGGCCGCTGCCGCGGATCAGCGAGCATGTCTCGGCCGACGGCACCGTCAAGTGGCTGTTCGACGTCGGCGCCGGCAACGTGGTGGAGACGGTGTTCATCCCCGAGGACGACCGCGGCACGCTGTGCATCAGCTCGCAGGCCGGCTGCGCAGTGGGCTGCCGCTTCTGCTCCACGGGCCACCAGGGCTTCAGCCGCAACCTCTCCACCGGCGAGATCCTGGCCCAGCTCTGGCATGCCGAGCACGCGCTGCGCCAGCGCCTGAACCTGGCCGCCGGCGAACGCGCCATCACCAACGTCGTGATGATGGGCATGGGCGAGCCGCTGCAGAACTACGCGGCGCTGGTGCCGGCGTTGAAGGTGATGCTCGACGATCACGGCTACGGCCTCTCGCGCCGCCGCGTGACCGTCTCCACCTCGGGCATGGCGCGGCTGATCGACCGCCTGCGCGACGACTGCCCGGTGGCGCTGGCGGTCTCGCTGCACGCCGCCGACGACGACTTGCGCGACCACCTCGTGCCGCTCAACCGCAAGCACCCGCTGGACGACCTGCTGCACGCCTGCCGGCGCTACCTCGATCGCGCGCCGCGCGACTTCGTCACCTTCGAATACTGCATGCTCGACGGCGTCAACGACAGCGACGCGCAGGCGCGCGCGCTGGTCGACCTCGTCAATGGCCGCAGCCCGTGCACCACGCCCGGGCTGCGCATTCCCTGCAAGATCAACCTGATTCCGTTCAACCCGTTTCCGCAGTCGGGGCTGAAGCGCTCGCCGCGCGAGCGCGTGCAGGCCTTCGCGCGCATCCTGCGGGACGCGGGCCTGGTGGCCACCATCCGCAAGACCCGCGGCGACGACATCGACGCCGCCTGCGGCCAACTGGCCGGCGAGGTGGCCGACCGCACCAACGCGCGCGAACGCATGCAGCGCCGCCGCGCGGTGATTCCGTTGACTCCCGTCGCGAGTCCCGTCGTCAGCAAACCGGAGGTGGGGGCATGAAGCGCATCGGCGCCTGGTGGATGGTGCTGCTGCTGGCGGCCTGGCTGGCCGGCTGCGTCGGCGTGCCCGGCGGCGGCGATCGCGAGATCCGCACCGAGTCCGACCAGAGCAGCGCCGAGAAGCGCGCCCGCGTGCGGCTGGAGCTGGCCACCGCCTACTTCGCGCGCGGCCAGTCGACCACGGCGCTCGACGAGGTCAAGCAGGCGCTGGCCGCCAAGCCCGACCTGCCCGAGGCCTACAACCTGCGCGGCCTGATCTACGCCAGCCTGAACGAGCCCAACCTCGCCGAGCAGAGCTTCCGCCACGCGCTGCAGCTCAACCCGCGCGACGGCGACACCTTGCACAACTACGGCTGGTTCGCCTGCCAGCAGCGCCGCTTCGACGAGGCCGAGGCGCAGTTCAACGCCGCGCTCGCCGCGCCGCAGTACACCGGCGCCTCGCGCACGCTGACGGCGCACGGCATCTGCCTGGCGCGCGCCGGCCGCTGGCCGGAGGCCGAGCGCCAGCTGGCGCGCGCCTTCGAGCTGGACCCCGGCAACCCGGCCGCCGCCTTCGCCTACAGCGAGGTGCTGTACCAGCGCGGCGAGTACGAGCGCGCGCGCTTCTACGTGCGCCGCATGAACGCCCAGCCCGAGCAGTCCAACGCACAGACGCTGTGGCTGGCGGCGCGCATCGAACGCCGGCTGGGCAACCGGCCGGGGCTGGAAGACTTCGCGCGCCAGTTGCGCGAGCGCTTCCCCGATTCGGCCGAGGCGCGGCGGCTGTCGCTCGGGCAGTTCGATGATTGAGCCGATGCCGGACGCCGGCGCCGACGAGCGCAGCAGCCGCGCCCCGGGCGAGCCGGCGCCCACCGCCGGCAGCCTGCTGAAGGCCGCGCGCGAGAGCGAAGGCCTGCACCTGGCCGTGCTGGCCGCCACCATCAAGGTGGCGCCGGCCAAGCTGGAGGCGCTGGAGAAGGACCGCTACGACGAGCTGCCCAACCTGACCTTCGCGCGCGCGCTGGCGCAGTCGGTCTGCCGCTCGCTGAAGATCGACCCGCGGCCGGTGCTGGCGCTGCTGCCGCAGGCCGAGGCGCCGCCGCTGGAAGGCGCGATGGGCTCGCTGAACACGCCGTTCCAGGAGCGCTCGTCGCGCTCCGAAGGCACCGGCCTGGCCTGGGCCAGCAAGCCGATGTTCCTGGCCGGCGGCCTGCTGCTGCTGGCCGCCGTGGTGGTCGGCCTGCTGCCGCCGGACTGGCTGGACCGCTGGCGCTCGGGCGGTGCGCCGCGCGACAACGCCGCTGCCCTGGCGCCGGCGGTGCCGGCGGCATCGGCCGCGGCTTCGGCCGCCGAAGGCATGGCCGCGGCGGCTGCCGACGCGGCTTCGTCGGTTGCCGCGGCGGCCGGCGACGCGGCTTCGGCCGTCGCGGCGGCGGCCGCGGCGACGCTGGCTTCGGCGTCTTCAACGGGCGAAGCCGCCGCATCGGCGCCGACCGCCGGCGCGACGACCGCGGCGGCAACGACGCTGCCCGCCGACGCCGCCAGCGCCGCTACCGCGCCGCAAGGCCTGCTGGGCCTGACCGCCAGCGCGCCGAGCTGGGTGGAAGTGCGCGACGCCGACGGCAAGCCGGTGTTCGAGCGGCTGCTGCGCAAGGGCGAGAGCGTGGCCGTCGACGGCAAGCCGCCGCTGCGCCTGCGCGTGGGCAATGCCGGCGGCACCGTGGTCACCTTCCGCGGGCAGCCGCAGGACCTGGCCCCCTACACTCGCAACAACGTGGCCCGGCTGGAACTGCGCTGATGAACGACGTTTGGTCAGACGACACGCCGATCACCCCGTCGGCGCCGCGGCCGCGCCGCTCGCGCCAGGCGCGCGTGGTCTGGGGCAGCCGCATCGTCACCGTGGGCGGCGACGCGCCGGTGCGCGTGCAGTCGATGACGAACACCGACACGGTGGACGTGATCGAGACCGCGATCCAGGTCAAAGAGCTGGCCATCGCCGGCTCGGAACTGGTGCGCATCACCGTCAACACGCCCGAGGCCGCGGCCGCGGTGCCGCACATCCGCGAGCAGCTCGACCGCATGGGCGTCGACGTGCCGCTGGTCGGCGACTTCCACTACAACGGCCACCGCCTGCTGACCGAGTTTCCGGCGATGGCGCAAGCACTCAGCAAATACCGCATCAACCCCGGCAACGTCGGCAAGGGCGACAAGAAAGACCGCCAGTTCGCGCAGATGGTCGAAGTGGCGGCGCGGCTCGGCAAGGCGGTGCGCATCGGCGTCAACTGGGGCAGCCTCGACCAGGAACTGCTGGCTTCGCTGATGGACGCCAACGCGCAGCGCGCCCAGCCCTGGGACGCCAAGCAGGTGATGTACGCGGCGCTGGTGCAGTCGGCGCTCGGCTCGGCCGACTACGCGCGCGAGCTGGGGCTGGACGCCGACCAGATCATCATCAGCTGCAAGGTGAGCGGCGTGCAGGACCTGCTGGCCGTCTACCGCGCCTTGGCCCAGCGTTGCGACTACGCGCTGCACCTGGGCCTGACCGAGGCCGGCATGGGCACCAAGGGCACGGTGGCCTCGGCGGTGGCGATCGGCCAGCTGCTGCAGGAGGGCATCGGCGACACCATCCGCGTCAGCCTGACGCCGCAGCCCGGCGAGGCGCGCACGCAGGAGGTGGTGGTGGCGCTGGAAATCCTGCAATCGCTGGGCCTGCGCGCCTTCAACCCCAGCGTGACGGCCTGCCCCGGCTGCGGCCGCACGACCAGCACCACGTTCCAGGAGCTGGCCAAGCAGATCGACGACCACCTGCGCGCGATGATGCCGGTGTGGCGCGCGCGCTATCCCGGCGTGGAGACGCTGAAGATCGCGGTGATGGGCTGCATCGTCAACGGCCCCGGCGAGAGCAAGCACGCCGACATCGGCATCAGCCTGCCGGGCACCGGCGAGGCGCCGGCGGCGCCGGTGTTCATCGACGGCGAGAAGGCGCTGACGCTGCGCGGCGAGGGCATCGCCCGCGAGTTCCACAAGATCGTCGAGGGCTACATCGAACGCCGCTTCGGCAGCGTCACGGCCGCGCATTGACGGCGCCGCCGCTCCGCCCCTCGACCTTCCCCTGAATCTGCATTGGCGCGTCGCCGCGCCGCTCGAACCATGGCCGAAAAGCTCCTCGCCATCAAACCATCGACTTCACCGCTGGCCGCGGTGAAGGGCATGAACGACATCCTGCCGGCCGGCGTGCCGCGCAAGGACAAGCTGCCCGACTCCGCGCTGTGGCGCTGGTTCGAGCGCACGGTCGACGCGGTGATGACCGCGCACGGCTACCAATCCCTGCTGACGCCGGTGGTCGAGCCGACCGCGCTGTTCGTGCGCGGCATCGGCGAGGCCACCGACATCGTCGAGAAGGAGATGTACTCCTGGACCGACGCGATGAACGGCGACGCGCTGACGCTGCGGCCCGAGATCACCGCCGGCATCGTGCGCGCGATGATCGAGCACAACGCGCTCTACAACGGCCCGCTGCGCGTGTGGTCCATCGGCCCCGTGTTCCGCCACGAGCGGCCGCAGAAGGGCCGCTACCGGCAGTTCCACCAGCTCGACGTGGAAGCGCTGGGCTGCGCCGGCCCCGACGTCGACGCCGAGCTGATCCTCATGCTGCGCCGGCTGTGGCAGGCGCTGGGCCTGCAGATCGGCCAGCACGTGCGGCTGGAGCTCAACAGCCTGGGCCAGCCGGCCGAGCGCGCGGCGCACCGCGCGGCGCTGGTCGCCTATTTCGAGCGTCATGCCGAACAGCTCGACGACGATTCCAAGCGCCGCCTGCACAGCAACCCGCTGCGTATCCTGGACAGCAAGAACCCCGCGCTGCAGGGTTTGATCGAGGCGGCGCCCAAGCTCGCCGAGCACCTGGGCGCCGAGTCGCGCGCGCACCTCGATGCGGTCTGCGCGGTGCTCGATGCCGCGGGGCTGGACTACCGCATCAACCCGCGGCTGGTGCGCGGGCTGGACTACTACAACCTCACCGTCTTCGAGTGGGTGACCGACCATCTCGGCTCGCAAGGCACGGTGTGCGGCGGCGGGCGCTACGACGGGTTGTTCGAGCAACTCGGCGGCAAGCCGGCGCCGGCGATCGGCTTCGGCCTCGGCATCGAGCGGCTGCTGCTGCTGATCCAGGAGCTGGGGCTGCCGGTGCCGAGCGCCGCGCCCGACGCCTACGCGGTGATCGGCGAGGGCGCGCCGCTGCCGCGCGTGCTGGCCACGCTGGACGCGCTGCGCGCCGCCGGCGTCTCGGTGCTGATGCAGGCCGCGGGCAAGGACGGCTGGGGCGGCATGAAGAGCCAGTTCAAGCGCGCCGATGCCAGCGGCGCGCGTCACGCGCTGGTGTTCGGCGCCGACGAGCTGGCGCGCGGCGAGGTGGCGATCAAGCCGCTGCGCCGCGCCGACGCCGCGCAGACCACGCGCGCGCTGGCCGACGTGGCGCAGTGGGCTGGCGAACTGCTCCACGCATAATCACGGGCTTTTCCGCCCCGCAACGCCTGCCCCTTCATGGCCACCTCCCTCGACCTGCAAGAGCAGGAACAGATCGACGCGCTCAAAGCGTTCTGGAAGCAATACGGCAACCTGATCACCTGGGTGCTGATCCTCGCGCTCGGCGCCTTCGCGGCGTGGAACGGCTGGAACTGGTGGCAGCGCGACCAGGGCGTGAAGGCCGGCGCGATGTTCGAGGAACTCGACCGCGCGCTCGCCGCGGGCGACGCCGACAAGGCCGGCCGCGTCTTCAACGACCTGAAGGAGCGCTTCCCCGGCACCGCGTTCGCGCAGCAGGGCGGCCTGGGCGCGGCCAAGCTGCAGTTCGACAAGGGCCAGGCCGACGCCGCCAAGGCCACGCTGACCTGGGTGGCCGCCAACGGCCCCGACGACGACCTGCGCAGCCTGGCGCGGCTGCGCCTGGCCGGCGTGCTGGCGCAGGCCAAGCAGTACGACGAAGCCTTGAAGCAGCTCGACGAGATCAAGTCCGCCAGCCTCGAAGCGCTGGTGGCCGACCGCCGCGGCGACGTGCTGCTGGCCCAGGACAAGAAGGACGCCGCGCGCGCCGCCTACCAGGCCGCCTGGGCGGCGATGGACGGCAAGCTCGACTACAAGCGCCTGGTCGAGGCCAAGCTGGTCTCGCTGGCTGCCGCGCCGGCCGCGCCGGCCGCGGCAGCCAGCGCCGCCGCTTCGGGGGCCGGCCGATGACGCGCGCCTGGGCGGCGGCGTGGTTGTTGCTGGGCGCGGTGCTCGCCGGCTGTTCGTCGGACAAGCCCAAGCCCACGCCGCTGGAGACGTTCACGCCCAGCATCAGCGGGCGCCAGCTGTGGTCGGCCAACATCGGCGGCATCGATTTCGCGCTGTCGGTGGCGGCGCGCAACGGGCAGTTCATCGCCGCGTCGTCGGGCGGCAGCGTGCTGGCGCTCAACGCCGAGACCGGCGCCGAGCTCTGGCGCGCCCAGGCCGGCGCGCCGCTGACGGCCGGCGTCGGCAGCGACGGCCGCTACAGCGCCGTGGTGACGCGCGACAACGAGGTCGTCACCTTCGACGGCGCCAAGCAGCTGTGGAAGCAGCGCATTCCCTCGCGCGTGGTGACGGCGCCGCTGGTGGCCGGCGAGCGCGTCTTCGTGATGGCGGTGGACCGCAGCGTGCACGCTTTCGACGTGCTCGACGGCCGCCGCCTGTGGACCTTCCAGCGCGCCGGCGACGCCCTCACGCTGGCCCAGGCCGGCGTGCTGATGGCCGCGCGCAACCAGTTGCTGGCCGGCCAGGGCGGGCGCCTGGTGGCGCTGGACCCGCTGCGCGGCACGGTGGTCTGGGACCTGCCGATCGGCCAGCCGCGCGGCTCCAACGAGGTCGAGCGCCTGGCCGACCTGGTGGGCCCGGCCGTGCGCGACGGCGACCGGCTGTGCGCGCGCTCGTTCCAGACGGCCGTCGGCTGCGTCGACCTCGCCAAGAACACCGTGCTGTGGAGCCGCAACAGCGCCGGCGCCGGCGCCGTGGGCGGCAACGGCGAGCGGCTGTTCGGCGCCGATGCGGTCGACCGCGTCAGCGCCTGGAACGCCAGCAACGGCGACCTGGCCTGGACCAACGAGCGGCTGCTGCACCGCGACCTGAGCGGCGCCGTCGTGGTCGGCTCGTCGGTGGTGTTCGGCGACCTGCAAGGCCAGTTGCACTTCCTGTCGGTGGCCGACGGCAAGACCCAGTTGCGCCTGCCGACCGACGGCAAGCCGGTGATCGGCACGCCGCTGCTGGCCGGCAACACCTTGCTGGTGGCCACCAAGGGCGGCGGGCTTTACGCCTTCCGCGTCAACTGACGCCACCCGAGACCAGCCGGCCATGAAGCCCGTCATCGCACTCGTCGGGCGACCCAACGTCGGCAAGTCGACGCTGTTCAACCGCATCACCAAGACGCGCGACGCCATCGTCGCCGACTTCGCCGGCCTCACGCGCGACCGCCACTACGGCGACGCGCACCTCGGCAACCGCGAGTTCATCGTCATCGACACCGGCGGCTTCGAGCCCGACAAGCCCAGCGGCGTGGTCGCCGAGATGGCCAAGCAGACGCGCCAGGCGGTGGCCGAGGCCGACGCGGTGATCTTCGTCACCGACCTGCGCGGCGGCATCGCCGGGCAGGACCACGACATTGCGCGTTACCTGCGCAGCTGCGGCAAGGCCGTGGTGCTGGCCGTCAACAAGGCCGAGGGCATGAGCGAATCGCCGCTGCTGGCCGAGTTCTACGAACTGGGCATGGGCGAGCCGCACCCGGTCTCGGCGGCCCACGGCCAGGGCATCCGCAGCCTGCTGGAGGCGGCGCTGGCCGAATGCGACTTCGGTCCCGACGACGCCGACGCGGCGCCGCCCGAAGCCGACGGCGTGATCCGCCTGGCGGTGGCCGGCCGCCCCAATGTCGGCAAGTCGACGCTGATCAACGCCTGGCTGGGCGAGGAGCGCCTGGTCGCCTTCGACCAGCCCGGCACCACGCGCGACGCCATCACCGTGCCCTTCGAGCGCGAGGGCCGCCGCTTCGAGCTGATCGACACCGCCGGGCTGCGCCGCAAGGGCCGGGTGTTCGAGGCGGTGGAGAAGTTCTCGGTGGTCAAGACGCTGCAGGCCATCGCCGACGCCAACGTGGTGCTGCTGCTGATCGACGCCACTGAGGGCGTCAGCGACCAGGACGCCCACATCGCCGGCTACATCCTCGACGCCGGGCGCGCGGTGGTGGTGGCCGTCAACAAATGGGACGCCACCGACGACTACCAGCGCCAGCAGCTCGAACGCTCGATCGAAAGCCGGCTGGCGTTCCTGAAGTTCGCGCCGGTGCTGCACATCTCGGCGATCAAGCGGCAAGGCCTGTCGGCGCTGTGGAAGGCCATCCTGCAGGCCCATGCCTCGGCCACCTGCAAGATGCCCACGCCGGTGCTGACGCGGCTGCTGCGCGACGCCGTGGAACGCCAGGAGCCGCGGCGCGCCGGGCGCTTCCGGCCCAAGCTGCGCTACGCCCACCAGGGCGGCATGAACCCGCCGCGCGTGGTGATCCACGGCAACAACCTCGACCACGTGACCGACGCCTACAAGCGCTACCTGGAAGGGCGCTTCCGCGAGCACTTCAAGCTGGTGGGCACGCCGCTGCGCATCGAGATGCGCAGCGGGCGCAACCCGTTCGACACGGATTGAACCTGTTCCATCGTGGGGGCCATGCCGCGCCGCGCCGACCGCGTGTGATAACGTGGGCGGCGTCTCTTGTCTTACATCACGGAGCATATCGTGAGCAATAAAGGTCAACTCCTGCAAGATCCCTTCCTGAACCTGCTGCGCAAGGAGCACATCCCGGTCTCGATCTACCTCGTCAACGGCATCAAGCTGCAAGGGCACATCGAGTCGTTCGACCAGTACGTGGTCCTGCTGCGCAACACCGTGACGCAGATGGTCTACAAGCACGCGATCTCCACCGTCGTGCCGGGCCGCGCGGTGAACTTCCACGCCAACGAAACGCCCGATGCGGCCTGACGGCAGCGCGCCTTCCCCGACCCCTTGAGCCAAGCCGCAACGACGGGCAAAGGCGCCGCCGCCGCCGACGACGCCCAGGCCACCCGCGCCGTGCTGGTGGGCGTCGATCTCGGCGGCACGCTGCCGTTCGACCCCAGCCTGGACGAGCTGGCGCTGCTGGCGCAGTCGGCCGGCGACGTGGCCGTGGGCCGCGTGCTGGCGCGCCGGCGCGCGCCCGACCCGGCGCTGTTCGTCGGCAGCGGCAAGGCCGACGAGATCAAGCTGCTGGTGGCCGAAACCCAGGCCCACGGCGTGATCTTCGACCAGGCGCTGAGCCCCGCGCAGCAGCGCAACCTGGAACGCCACCTGGGCGTACCGGTGGCCGACCGCACCTCGCTGATTCTCGACATCTTCGCCGCCCGCGCGCAAAGCCACGAAGGCAAGCTGCAGGTGGAGCTGGCGCGGCTGCAGTACATGGCCACGCGGCTGGTGCGGCGCTGGTCGCACCTGGAGCGCCAGCGCGGCGGCATCGGCGCCCGCGGCGGCCCCGGCGAGGCGCAGATCGAGCTGGACCGCCGCATGATCGGCGACCGCATCAAGTCGGTGAAAGAGCGGCTGGAAAAGGTCAAGCGCCAGCGCGGCACGCAGCGCAAGGCGCGCGAGCGGCGCGGCACCTTCCGCGTCTCGCTGGTGGGCTACACCAACGCCGGCAAGTCGACGCTGTTCAACGCGCTGGTCAAGGCGCGCGCTTATGCGGCCGACCAGCTCTTTGCCACGCTCGACACCACCACGCGCCAGCTCTGGCTCGCCGACGCCGGCTGCTCGGTCTCGCTGTCCGACACGGTGGGCTTCATCCGCGACCTGCCGCACAAGCTGGTCGAGGCCTTCGAGGCCACGCTGCAGGAGGCGGCCGACGCCGATTTGCTGCTGCACGTGATGGACATCGCCGGCCCCAACGCCGCCGAGCAGCGCGCCGACGTCGAGCGCGTGCTGGAAGAAATCGGCGCCGGGCAGGTGCCGCAGGTCTGGGTCTGCAACAAGAGCGACCTGCTCGAAGACAACCAGCGCCCGCGCGTCACGGCCGACTGGGTGGAGACGCACCCCGGCGTGCGCGTGCCGCGCGTCTTCGTCAGTGCCCTTACCGGCAGCGGGCTCGATGCGCTGCGGCGCATCATCGCGGCCGCCGCGGCCGGCGGCTTGAACGCCGACGGCAACGCCCCACCTGATGCCGTGCCGCCGGCGGCGGCGCGGGACGACAATCGCCGGCCGGCCGCCGAGCCGCGACCCGCGGCGCTTTGATGGCACCGGGATCTGCCTCCAACCACCACATGCCCTACTCACACCCACCCCGCTCGCTGCCGGCACGGCTGAAGGCCTGGGCGGCCACGCTGGTCTACAACGGCCGCAACGAAGGCCCGCCCGACCTCGACGAACTGTGGCGCGACTTCAACCGCAAGCTCAGCGGCCTGTTCGGCGGCCGCGGCGGCGGCACGCCCGGCCCGAACGGCCCGAATGGCCGCGGCGACGGCAACGGCCCCGGCGGCAGCTTCCAGCCCGACATGCGCAGCGCCGGCATCGGCCTCGGGTTGATTGCCGCGGTGGTGGTGCTGGGCTGGCTGGGCAGCGGCTTCTTCATCGTGCAGGAAGGCCAGCAGGCCGTGGTCACGCAGTTCGGCAAGTACAGCCACACGGTGGACGCCGGCTTCCAGTGGCGCTTTCCGTATCCCTTCCAGGCGCACGAGACGGTGTCGGTGACGCAACTGCGCTCGGTCGACGTCGGCCGCAACTCGGTGGTGCAGGCCACGGGGCTGCGCGACTCGTCGATGCTGACGCAGGACGAGAACATCATCGACATCCGCTTCACCGTGCAATACCGGCTGAACGACGCGCGCGCCTACCTGTTCGAGAACCGCGACCCCGATTCCGCCGTCGTGCAGGCGGCCGAATCGGCGGTGCGCGAGATCGTCGGCCGCAGCAAGGTCGACTCGGTGCTGTACGAGCAGCGTGACGCGCTGGCCGCCGACCTCGTCAAGTCCATCCAGTCGCAGCTCGACCGGCTGAAGGCCGGCATCGTGATCTCCAACGTCAACGTGCAGAACGTGCTGGTGCCCGACTCGGTGCAGGCCGCGTTCAACGACGCCGTCAAGGCCGGCGCCGACCGCGACCGCTTCAAGAACGAAGGCCAGGCCTACGCCAGCGACGTGGTGCCCAAGGCGCGCGGCACCGCCTCGCGGCTGATGGAAGAGGCCGAGGGCTACCGCTCGCGCGTGGTGGCGCAGGCCGAGGGCGATGCGCAGCGCTTCCGCCTGGTGCTGGGCGAATACCAGAAGGCGCCGGTCGTCACGCGCGACCGCCTGTACCTCGAAACCATGCAGCAGGTGTACGCCAACGTCAGCAAGCTGATGGTCGACACGCGCAGCGGCTCCAACCTGCTGTACCTGCCGCTGGACAAGCTGCTGCAAGGCGGCGGCACCCCGGCGGCCGCCACGCCGCCGCTGTCGGTGGCGCCGGCGCCGGCCGAGGCGCCGGTGGCGGCGACCGCGACCGACCCCCGTTCCCGCGACAACTCGCGCACGCGCGACCGCGAAGGACGCTGAACACCATGAACCGCATCGGACTCATCGTCGGCGCCGCGCTGCTGGTGCTGATCATCGCCGCCTCGACGCTGTTCATCGTCGACCAGCGCCAATTGGCAGTCGTCTACGCCCTGGGCGAAATCAAGGAGGTCATCGCCGAGCCCGGCCTCAAGGTGAAGATGCCGCCGCCGTTCCAGAACGTCGTCTTCCTCGACAAGCGCATCCAGACGCTGGACAGCCCCGAGACGCGGCCGATCTTCACCGCCGAGAAGAAGAGCCTGGTGATCGACTGGCTGATCAAGTGGCGCATTGCCGAGCCGCGCCAGTTCATCCGCAACAACGGCACCGACCTGCGCAACCTGGAAAGCCGTCTCAGCCCCGTGGTGCAGGCCGCGTTCAACGAAGAGATCACCAAGCGCGACGTGCGCGCCGTGCTCTCCGGCGAGCGCGACAAGATCATGCAGGACGTGCGCAACCGCCTGGCCGACGAGGCCAAGGCCTTCGGCATCGAGATCGTCGACGTGCGCATCAAGCGCGTGGACTTCGTCGCCGACATCACCGACTCGGTCTACCGCCGCATGGAGTCCGAGCGCAAGCAGGTGGCCAACCAGTTGCGCTCGCAAGGCATCGCCGACGCCGAGAAGATCCGCGCCGACGCCGACCGCCAGCGCGAGGTGATCATCGCCGAGGCCTATCGCGACGCGCAGAAGATCAAGGGCGAAGGCGACTCCAAGGCCTCGGCGCTGTACGCCGACGCCTTCGGCCGCGACCCGCAGTTCGCGCAGTTCTATCGCAGCCTGGAGGCGTACCGCTCGTCGTTCCGCAGCAAGTCCGACGTGATGGTGGTCGACAGCAACAGCGAGTTCTTCAAGGCCATGCGCAGCAGCGGCGCGACGGCGCCGGCGGCCCCGGCCGCACCGGCGGCCAGGGGCCGCTGATAACGCAAATCTTCGACGGCATGCGGGACTGGTGGGACTGGCTGTGGGGCGCGCTGGCCCTGATGCTGGTGCTGGAAGGGCTGCTGCCCTTCTTCAGCCCGCGCGCCTGGCGCCAGGTGTTCGAGCGCGCCACGCGCTTGAGCGACGGCCAGCTGCGCTTCATCGGCCTCAGCAGCATGCTGGCCGGCGTGTTGCTGCTGGTGCTGTGGCGCTGAGTTCGGCGCCCGAGTTCGGCACCGGTGGCGCCGATAGAATGCCGTTTTCAACCCCGGTGCGCTGTTCATGCTCTCCGCTTGGCTGCTGCCCGAGCACATTGCCGATGTCCTGCCCGCCGAGGCCACGCGAATCGAGGCGCTGAGGCGCCGGCTGCTCGACCGCGCACGCTGCGCCGGCTTCGAGCTGGTGATTCCGCCGCTGCTGGAGCACCTGGAATCGCTGCTCTCGGGCACCGGCCATGAACTCGACCTGCGCACCTTCAAGCTGGTCGACCAGCTCAGCGGCCGCACGCTGGGCCTGCGCGGCGACACCACGCCGCAGGCCGCGCGCATCGACGCCCATCTGCTCAACCACGAGGGCGTGACGCGGCTGTGCTACTGCGGCCCGGTGCTGCACACGCGGCCGCAGGGCCTGCGCGCCAGCCGCGAGCCGCTGCAGTTCGGCGCCGAGATCTTCGGCCATGCCGGGCTGGAGGCCGACCTCGAAGCGCAGGAACTGGCGCTGGAACTGCTGGGCGGCGCCGGCGTGCGGCGCCTGGTGATCGACCTGGCCGACGCGCGCGTGCTGCGCGGCGTGCTGGCTGGCGTGCCGATGGATGCCGCGCGGCTGCAGGACCTGGTGCAGGCGCTGTCCGAGAAGGACGCGCCGGCGCTGCGCGAGTTGAGCGCCGTGGCCCCGGCCGAGGCGCGCCGCGGCCTGCTGGCGCTGCTGCAGCTCTACGGCGGCACCGAGGTGCTGGCGGCCGCCGCCGATGCGCTGCCCGACCGCCCGCTGGTGCGCCAGGCGCTGGACGACCTGGCGTGGCTGGCGGCGCACCTGCAGGCCGCCCGCCCCGAGCTGCAGATCGGCTTCGACCTCTCCGACATGAGCGGCTACGCCTACTACAGCGGCCCGCGCTTCGCGCTCTACGGCGCCGGCTGGAGCGACGCGCTGGCGCGCGGCGGCCGCTACGACGAGGTGGGCGCGGTGTTCGGCCGCAACCGGCCGGCGGTCGGCTTCAGCCTCGACCTCAAGGCCCTGGCCGAGGTCGCGCAGCTGCCCGGCCCGGCCGCCGCGGTGCTGGCGCCGTGGAGCGAAGACGCCGAACTGCGCGCCGCGGTGCGCCGCCTGCGCGAGGCCGGCGAGGTGGTGGTCTTCGCGCTGCCCGGCCACGAGGCGCAGCCGCAGGCCGTGGCCTGCGACCGCGAACTGGTCGCCGCCGGCGGCCGCTGGGTCGTGCAGGCCCGGGCCCTGGATCGAGCCAACGAGAGCTAACTAGAGGAATCAGCATGCAGATCGCACACCGGGTGAGCCCGGGTCGCAACGTCGTCGTCGTCGGCACCCAGTGGGGCGACGAAGGCAAGGGCAAGGTCGTCGACTGGCTGACCGACCATGCGCAAGGCGTCGTGCGCTTCCAGGGCGGCCACAACGCTGGCCACACGCTGGTGATCGGCGGCCGCAAGACGGCGCTGCAGCTCATCCCCTCGGGCGTGATGCGCGAAGGCGTCACCTGCTACATCGGCAACGGCGTGGTGGTCGACCCGGCGCACCTGCTGGGCGAGATCGAGCGCCTCGAAGGCCTGGGCCTGGCCGTGCGCCCGCGGCTGCTGATCAGCGAGAGCTGCCCGCTGATCCTGCCCTTCCACGTCGAGATCGACCGCGCCCGCGAGGCGCGGCGCGAGCAGTCCAGCGCCGGCAAGATCGGCACCACCGGCAAGGGCATCGGCCCCGCGTACGAAGACAAGGTGGCGCGCCGCGCGCTGCGCCTGCAGGACCTCAAGCACCCGGGCCGCTTCGAGGCCAAGCTGCGCGAGCTGCTGGCCCACCACGGCCGCGAGCTGGCGGCGCTGGGCGCGCCGGCCGTCGACGCGCAGGCCGTGCTGGACGGCGCCTTGCGCGCCGCCGACGCGCTGCGCCCGCTGATGACCGACGTCGGCTACCGCATCCACAACGCGCACCTGAACGGCGCCAACCTGCTGTTCGAAGGCGCGCAGGGCACGCTGCTCGACATCGACCACGGCACCTACCCGTTCGTCACCTCCAGCAACTGCGTGGCCGGCAACGCGGCCGCCGGCGCCGGCGTCGGGCCGGGCATGCTGCACTACATCCTGGGCATCACCAAGGCCTACACCACGCGCGTGGGCGGCGGGCCGTTCCCGACCGAGCTGCCGATCGACGAGCCCGGCAGCGTGGGCCACCACCTCAGCAGCGTGGGCCAGGAGCGCGGCACCGTCACCGGGCGCGCGCGGCGCTGCGGCTGGCTGGACGCGGCGGCGCTCAAGCGCGCGATCATCATCAACGGCGTCTCGGGGCTGTGCATCACCAAGCTCGACGTGCTCGACGGGCTGGCCGAGATCAAGATCTGCGTCGGCTACCGCCTGGGCAACCAGTCGCTGGACATCCTGCCGCTCGACGCCGACGAGATCGACGCCTGCGAGCCGGTCTACGAAACGCTGCCGGGCTGGACCGAGACGACCGCCGGGCTGACCAACTGGGAGCAGCTGCCGGCCAACGCGCGACGTTACCTGGAACGCGTGCAGCAACTCGCCGGCGCGCCGATCGACATGGTGTCCACCGGCCCCGACCGCGTGCACACCATCCTGCTGCGCCATCCTTTCCGGCCCTGATTCGGTTTTGAACCGGCCCTGACCTTCCCCCGAAACGAGGAACCCCATGCTCACCGACGACGGCAAGCACCTGTACGTGTCCTGGGACGAGTACCACCTGTTGATCGAGCGCCTGGCGCTCAAGGTGCATCACTCGGGCTGGGAATTCGACCAGATCCTGTGCCTGGCGCGCGGTGGCATGCGCCCGGGCGACATCATCTCGCGGGTGTTCGACAAGCCGCTGGCCATCATGTCGACCAGCTCGTACCGCGCCGAGGCCGGCACCATCCAGGGCCGGCTGGACATGGCCAAGTACATCACCATGCCCAAGGGCGAACTGGCCGGCCGGGTGCTGCTGGTCGACGACCTGGCCGACACCGGCATCACGCTGCGCGCCGTGGTCGACCGGCTGCGCGGCATGCCCGCCATCAGCGAGCTGCGCGCCGCCGTGCTATGGGTGAAAGGCGTGTCGACCTACGTGCCCGACTACTACTGCGAACTGCTGCCCACCAGCCCGTGGATCCACCAGCCGTTCGAGGACTACGACAATCTGCGCCCCGAAGGCCTGTCTCGCAAATTCGAGATCTGAAAAAGAAAAGGGCCGACAAGGTCGGCCCGCTCTTCTATCCGCTTCTTCCATCCGTTGACTGGTGCCCAGGAGAGGACTCGAACCTCCACGCCTCTCAGCGCTAGTACCTGAAACTAGTGCGTCTACCAATTCCGCCACCTGGGCTTTCAGGAACTAAGGACTATATCATCAAAGAAAAGAACACCACAAGCACATCGCTCGGAATCCTCAGCGAAGTGGAAGGCCAGGTCGAAGGCCATCGCGACGGCCACGGCTTCGTCTGGCGCGACGACGGCGACGGCCCCATCTACCTGTCGCCCGAGGAGATGCGCGCCGTCATGCACCGCGACCGCGTGCGCGTGCGCGTGCTGCGCTTCGACCGCAAGGGCCGGCCCGAAGGCCGCGTGCTCGATATCCTGGAGCGCCGCAAGACGCCCATCATCGGCCGGCTGCTGCTCGAAGGCGGGCAGTGGGTCGTGGCCCCCGAAGATCGGCGTTATGGACACGACATCCTGATCCCCAAGAACGCCACCGCCACCGCGGCCGCCGGCCAGGTGGTGGCGGTGGAGCTGACCGAGCCGCCTTCGCTGCACAGCAAGCCGGTGGGCCGCGTGCTGGAAGTGCTGGGCGACATCGACGACGCCGGCATGGAAATCGAGATCGCGGTGCGCAAGTACGAGGTGCCGCACCGCTTCTCGCCCGAGACGCTGGCGCAGGCGGCGGCGCTGCCCGAGCGCATCCGCGCCGTCGACCGCAAGCAGCGCGTCGACCTCACCGACGTGCCGCTGGTCACCATCGACGGCGAGGACGCGCGCGACTTCGACGACGCCGTCTACTGCGAGCCCTACAAGCGCGGCCGCGGCAAGACGGCGTTCAGCGGCTGGCGGCTGCTGGTGGCCATTGCCGACGTCAGCCACTACGTCAAGCCCGGCGAGCCGATCGACGAGGACGCCTACGAGCGCGCCACCTCGGTGTACTTCCCGCGCCGCGTGATCCCGATGCTGCCGGAGAAGCTGTCCAACGGCCTGTGCTCGCTGAACCCCGACGTCGAGCGCCTGACGATGGTGTGCGACCTGATCGTCGCCGACGACGGCCGCATCGACGCCTACCAGTTCTACCCGGCGGTGATCTGCTCGCACGCGCGGCTCACCTACACCGAGGTGGCCGCGGTGCTGGGCAACACCCGCGGCCCCGAGGCCGAGCGCCGCGCCGACTTGCTGCCGCACCTGCTGCACCTGCACGAGGTGTATCGCGCGCTGCTCAAGCAGCGCAACGTGCGCGGCGCGATGGACTTCGACACCGTGGAGACGCAGATCGTCTGCGACGAGCAGGGCCGCATCGAGAAGATCGTGCCGCGCACGCGCACCGACGCGCACCGCCTGATCGAAGAGGCAATGCTGGCCGCCAACGTCTGCGCGGCCGACTTCATCAGCGCGCAGTCGCACGCGGCGCTGTTCCGCGTGCACGAGGGGCCGACGCCGGAAAAGCGCGTCACGCTGCAGAGTTACCTGCGCGCACTGGGCCTCGGCCTGCACCTCAGCAACGACCCGACGCCGCTGGAGATGGCCGCCATCGCCAAGGCCACGCAGGAGCGGCCCGACGCGGCGCAGATCCACATGATGCTGCTGCGCTCGATGCAGCAGGCCATCTACACGGTGCACAACAGCGGCCACTTCGGCCTGGCCTACGAGGCCTACACGCACTTCACCAGCCCGATCCGGCGCTACCCCGACCTGCTGGTGCACCGCGTGATCAAGGCGCTGCTGGGCGGCCGCAAGTACCACCTGGTGCCGAGCCCGAAGACGCGCACGCCCGAGCTGCGGCGCGGCGGCAAGGCGGTGGCGCCGCGCCAGGTCAAGCCGATGTCGCAGGAGATGGCGCTGTGGGAAGCGGCCGGCGCGCATTGCAGCGCCAACGAACGCCGCGCCGACGAGGCCACGCGCGACGTCGAGGCCTGGCTGAAGTGCCGCTACATGCGCGAGCGCCTGGGCGAGCAGTTCAGCGGCACCGTCAGCGCGGTGACGAGCTTCGGCCTCTTCGTCACGCTCGACGAGCTGTACGTCGAAGGCCTGGTGCACATCACCGAGCTGGGCGGCGAGTACTACCGCTTCGACGAAGCGCGGCAGGAACTGCGCGGCGAGCGCACCGGCGTGCGCTACGCCGTCGGCGCGCGCGTGCAGGTGCAGGTGAGCCGCGTCGACCTGGACGCGCGGCGCATCGACTTCCGCCTGGTGCGCGACGGCGAGGGCGAGCGCCTGCTGGCCCAGGGCCGGCCCGACAAGGGGCGGCCGCCGGCCTCGGCGGTGGACGAGCTGGGCAACCTGCGCAGCGCCGACCGCCAGGCCAAGGAGGCCAGCCGCGAGCGGCTGGCGAAGACGGGTGCCGGCGGCAAGGCCGGCAAAGGCGGCAAGGGCAACAAGGCCGGCAAGAACAACGACAAGGGCAGCCGCAAGAGCGGCAGCGCCGCCGCGCCGGCCGGCGCGCCCGGCACCAAGCGGCGCAGCCGCCGTTGATGCGGCTAACGCGTTAGCTGGGCGGCCTGCGCCATCGCGTCGATCAGGTCGCCGGCGCGCAGCGGCAGGCAGGCGGCCGGCGAGCGTGCCAGGTGGCGGTCGGCGGCATGGCCGTGCAGCCAGCAGGCGGCGCGGGCGGCCCACCAGGCGACTTCGGCGGCTTCGGCCTGCTGCGCCCACAGGCCGCCCAGCCAGCCGGCCAGCACGTCGCCGCTGCCCGGCGCGGCCAGCGCGGCGTTGCCGCTGGCGTTGATCCACGGCGCGCGCGCGGCATCGGCGATCACGGTGCCCGAGCCTTTCAGCAGCACCACGGCGCCGCTGCGCCGGGCCAGCGCCTGCGCGCTACCGAGCCGGTCGGCCTGCACCGCGGCGGCCGTCGTGCCTTGCAGCCGCGCGGCTTCCAGCGGATGCGGCGTCAGCACCGTGCCATCGCCGCGCCGGCCGCGCGCGGCCAGCAGTTCCATCAACGACGCATCGCGCGCGATGGCGTTCAGCGCGTCGGCATCCAGCAGCAGGCGGCCGGCGTGGCGCAGCAGCGGCGGCAGCACGGCGGCCACGGCGTCGCCGCCGCCGCAGCCGCAGACCACCGTGCTGCGGCGCAGCCGCGCCGGCTCGTCGGCCCAGGCTTCGGGGCGCTGCATCAGCTCCGGCAGCGTCGGCAGCGGGATGGCCGGGCTCAAGGGGCTCAGGTAGACGCGGCCGGCGCCGGCCGTCAGCGCCGCACGGGCCGCCAGCCACGCGGCGCCCTGCATGCCGGCGGCGCCGCCGACGACGACCACGTCGCCGAAGCTGCCCTTGTGCTGCGCGTGGCGGCGCGGCGCGAAGCCCGGCGCCGGCGGCGCGCCATGCGCGCCGAGCCAGGCCGTGGGCGCGGGTGCGGCGCCGGCTTGCAGGTCGTCGAACCAGACCTCGCCGGCCGCGTCGCGCCCCTCGGCGGTGAAGAGGCCGGGCTTGAGCGTCAGCAGGCTCAAGGTCCAGTCGGCGCGGATGGCCGCGGTGCCCAGCCGGCAGCCGGTCTGCACGTCCAGGCCCGAGGGCAGGTCGACCGCCAGCAGCGGCCGGCCGCTGGCGTTGGCGGCCGCGATGGCCTGCGCCAGCGCGCCTTGCGGCGCGCGCGTGCTGCCCAGGCCGAGCAGCGCGTCGATCAGTAGATCGGCGCCGTGCAGATCGTTAGTTAGCTCGGTGACGATCGTCACGCCGGCGGCCAGCGCCTGTTGCAGCGCGTCGGCGGCATCGGCCGGCAGCCGAGCGCGATCGGCCAGGTGCAGCACGCGCACGCGCAGGCCTTGGCGCTGCAGGTGGCCGGCGGCGATCAAGCCGTCGCCGCCGTTGTTGCCGGGGCCGGCCAGCACGGTGACCGAACGTGCCTGCGGTGCCAACGCCAAGGCCAGGCGGGCGACGGCCAGTCCGGCGCGCGCCATCAGCGCATGCGGCGCCGTCGCGGCCAAGGCCGCCGCCTCGTGCGCGCGGGTGCCGGCGCTGTCGTGCAAAGGCCAGGGCGCGGGCGATGCGAACACGCGCCAGGGGCCCGGCGTGGACGGGGCAAGGCCGAGCGCAAGGTCGAGAGCAAGGTCGGGAGCAAGGGCAGGGGCCATGGCAAGGCCCAGTATGCCCGTCAGCCGCGCAGGCGCTGCAGGCCGAGCGGCGCCAGGTCGATGCCCGCCTCGCGGCCCGCCAGCAGGTCGGCCAGCACGCGCGCCGAGCCGCACGACAAGGCCCAGCCGCTGGAGCCGTGGCCGAGGTTCAGCCACACGCCGTCGGCCCCGCTGGCGCCCAGCACCGGCGGGCCGTCGGGCAGCATCGGCCGCGCGCCTTTCCAGAGCTGCGCGTCGCGCGTCAGCACGGCGCCGGGAAACCAGTCGTCCAGCACGCGGTACAGCGTGGCCACCGGCGCCGGGCTGATGCGCGCCAGCGGCCCGCCCAGCTCGGCGCTGCCGGCCACGCGCAGGCGCTGGCCCAGGCGCGACAAGGCCACCTTGTAGGCCTCGTCCATCACGGCCGAGCGCGGGCCCACCACATGGCCTTCGACCGGCCGCAGCGTCGCGGTGATCGAGTAGCCGTGCACCGGCGCCAGCGGCAGTTGCAGGCCGCAGTCGCGCAGCACGGCGTTGGCCTCCACGCCGGCGCAGACGACCACGGCGTCGAAGGCGTCCTCGCCGCTGCGCCCGCCGTGGCGCCAGCTCAGCTGCGGCCGCGGGCCGGGGCGCAGTTGCAGCACCTCGTGCTCGAACCGGAAGCGCGCCTGCAGCTTCTGCGCTTCGGCCCGCAGCAACTGCGCGAACTGGCGGCAGTTACCGACGCCGTCCTGCGCGAGGTGGATGGCGCCGGCCAGCGGCTGCTGCGGGTTCAGCCCCGGCTCGACGCGGCGCGCCTCGTCGCCGTCGACCAGGCGGTACGGCACGCCCAGTTCCTTCAGCACTTCCAGGCTGGTGCGCGCGGCCTTCAACTCGGGCTTGCCGCGCAACAGCACGAGGTAGCCGCTGGCCTGCTCGAAGTCCAGCCGCAAAGCATCGGCCAGCGTCTGCAGGCGCTGCCGGCTGTAGTGCGCCAGCGCCTGCATCGCGCCGCGGTTGCGGCGGTAGACCTCGGGCTGGCAGGCGCGCCACCAGCGCCACATCCACGGCAGCAGGCGCAGGCTGTCCCAGCCGCCCAGGCGCACCGCGGCGTGGCGGTCGAACAGTTGCGACAGCACCTTGCGCGGCATGCCCGGCGCCGCCCAGGGCGTGACGTAGCCCGGCGCCAGCACGCCGGCGTTGGCGAAGCTGGTCTCGGTGGCCACCGCGGCGCGGCGCTCGAAGACCGAGACCTCGTGCCCGTCGGCGGCCAGTTCGTAGGCCGTCGTGACGCCGACGATGCCGGCGCCGATCACCGCGACGCGCAAGTCAGCGCTCCGCGCGGCCGGCGGCCAAGGTCTGCTCGATGGCCAGCGAGACGGCCAGCACGCGGTCGTCGGCCAGCGCTTCGGCCCACACCATCAGCCCGACGGGCAGCTCGCCGGCGGCCTGGCAGGGCAGCGACAAGGCGCAGCCGTCGAAGAAGTTCACCGCCGCCGGGTTGCGCAGCAACCTGGCGTTAGCCGCGAAGAACGCCTCGTCGCTTTGCAGCAGCGGCGCCAGCGGCGGCGCCACCATCGGCACGGTGGGCGACAGCAGCGCGTCGTAGCCGGCGGTGACGGCCTGCACCTCGGCGGTCCAGGCGCGGCGAGCGGCGATCAGGTCGAGGTAGTCGGCCGCGCTCATCGCCTCGCCGCGGCGGATGCGCAAGGCCACGCGCGGGTCGTAGCGATCGCCGCGCTCGGCCAGCAGCCGGCGGTGCCAGGCCCAGCTCTCGGCGGCGCTGAAGCCGCCCTGGGCGTTGATGGCGGCCAGCCGCGCCAGCGCCGGCAAGGGAAGTTCGTCGACGATCGCGCCGGCCGCGCGCAGCGCTTGCAACGCGCCTTCGAAGGCGCGGGCCACGGCGGGCTCCAGCTCGTCGAGCATCAGCGTCGTCGGCACCGCCAGGCGCAGCAGCCGCGGCGGGCGCGGCGTCAGCGTGCAGCTGCGATCGGCCAGCACCTCGTGCAGCAGCACCGCGTCGCGCACCGAGCGGGTGATCGCGCAAGCCGTGTCCAGCGTGCTCGACAGCGGGATGCAGCCGGCCAGCGGCGTCAGGCTTTGCGTGTTCTTGAAGCCGACCAGGCCTTGCAGCGCGGCCGGGATGCGGATCGAGCCGCCGGTGTCCGAGCCCAGCGCCGCCCAGGCCGCGCCGGCGGCCACCGAGGTGGCGCCGCCCGAGGTCGAGCCGCCGGGCACGCGCGGCGTCGCCGGGTCCAGCGCCAGCGTGGCGGCGTTGGCCGGCGTGCCGTGGTGCGGGTTGATGCCGACGCCGGAGAACGCGAACTCCGACAGGTTGGTGTGGCCGACCAGCGCCGCGCCGGCGCGGCGCAAGCGTGCGACGGCGGGGCTGTCGGCGGTGGCCGCCGGCGCATCGGCCAGCGCCGCCGAGCCGGCGGTGCTGGGCTGGCCGGCCACGTCGAACAAGTCCTTGACCGACACCGCCAGCCCCGCCAGCGGCGGCAGCGGCGCGCCTTGCGCGCGCTGGGCGTCGACGGCCGCCGCCGTGGCGCGCGCCGCGGCGTCGAAGCGGCGGATGAAGGCGTGGGCGCAGGCGGCGCTCTCGGCGGCGCGAAGGCTCTCGGCCAGCAAGTCGGCGGCACTGGCGGCGGCACCGGCGGCGGCCGACACGACGGCGCCGCGGGCGGCCCACAGGTCGGGAAGCGGATCGGCCTGATCCGCGCGTGCTAAACTCATCGGGTTTGTCTTCGGGCAAGGTGTCGTGAGGCGCCTCGAATGCCCGGTGGCGAACACCACAGCGGACCGTCGTCCTTCACCGGCGGCGGTCCGCGAGTCGCGAAGCCCGGCTTCTCAAGGTGTCGATCCCGTTGCAACAACGGTGTCGATTGGCGCCGGGATTCTAGAACCAACCTTCGGAGTTTCCATGTCTGTCTCCATGCGTGAAATGCTGGAAGCGGGTGTCCATTTCGGTCACCAGACGCGCTTCTGGAACCCCAAGATGGCCCCCTTCATCTACGGCCATCGCAACAAGATCCACATCATCAACCTCGAGAAGACGCAGCCGCTCTTCAACGAGGCGATGAAGTTCATCCGCCAGCTCAGCGCCCGCCGCGGCACCATCCTGATGATCGGCACCAAGCGCCAGGCGCGCGAGGTCATCGCGCTGGAAGCCCAGCGCGCCGGCATGCCCTACGTCGACCAGCGCTGGCTCGGCGGCATGCTGACCAACTTCAAGACGGTCAAGGGCAGCCTGAAGAAGCTCAAGGAGATGCAGGCCACCAAGGAAGCCGGCACCGAGCAGATGATCAAGAAGGAAGCGCTGCTGTTCGACCGTGAACTCGGCAAGCTGGAAAAGGACATCGGCGGCATCCAGGACATGGGCGCGCTGCCCGACGCGATGTTCGTGATCGACGTCGGCTACCACAAGATCGCCGTGTCCGAAGCCAAGAAGCTGGGCATTCCGGTGATCGGCGTCGTCGACACCAACCACTCGCCGGTGGGCATCGACTACGTGATTCCCGGCAATGACGACTCGGCCAAGGCGGTCGCGCTGTACGCCCGCGCGGTGGCCGACGCCGTGCTCGAAGGCAAGGCCAACGCCGCGGCCGACGTGGTGCAGGCGGCCGCCGGCGGCAGCGACGAGTTCGTCGAAGTCCGCGAAGAGGCCTGATCGGGGCCGCGCTGGCCGGCGGCCTCGTTTCGAGGCCGCGCTGAAAACCCTCTCACACCCAGGCCGGCACGCCGCCGCACGCGCGGCGGCGCCGGCCTTTGAACACCGGAGAACCTGCAATGGCAGCAATCACCGCAAGCATGGTGGCCGAACTTCGCGCCAAGACCGACGCCCCGATGATGGAGTGCAAGAAGGCGCTGACCGAGGCCGACGGCCAGATGGAGCGCGCCGAGGAAATCCTGCGCGTCAAGCTCGGCAACAAGGCCGGCAAGGCCGCCGCGCGCATCACCGCCGAGGGCGTGGTCGCCGCCTCGGTGGCCGGCCGCACCGGCGCGCTGATCGAGATCAACTGCGAGACCGACTTCGTCTCCAAGAACGATTCGTTCCTGGCCTTCGCCAAGGCCGCCGCCGAGCTGGTGGCGCAGAAGAACCCGGCCGACGTGGCCGCGCTGTCGGCGCTGCCGTACCAGCAGGACGGCTTCGGCCCGACGCTGGAAGACGTGCGCAAGGGCCTGATCGGCAAGATCGGCGAGAACCTGTCGATCCGCCGCTTCAAGCGCTACGACGGCGGCCAGGCGCTGGCGCATTACCTGCACGGCACGCGCATCGGCGTGATCGTCGAGTTCGAGGGCGACGCCACGGCGGCCAAGGACGTGGCGATGCACGTCGCGGCGATGAAGCCGGCGGCGCTGTCGTCGGCCGAGGTGCCGGCCGAGCTGGTCGAGAAGGAGCGCAAGATCGCCGCCGAGAAGGCCGCCGAGGATGCGGCCGCGGCCGTCGCCGCCGGCAAGCCGACGCAGTCGGCCGAGATCGTCGCCAAGCGCGTCGACGGCTCGGTGCAGAAGTTCCTCAAGGAAGTGAGCCTGCTCGACCAGGTCTTCGTCAAGGCCGCCGACGGCAAGCAGACCGTCGGCCAGCACCTGAAGGCGGCCAACACCACGGTGAAGGGCTTCACGCTGTACGTGGTGGGCGAAGGCATCGAGAAGAAGACCGACGACTTCGCGGCCGAAGTGGCGGCCCAGGTCGCCGCCGCCAAGGGCCAGTAGGCGCCAGCCGCTGGCCGCCCGCGCCGGGGCCTGCCGGTCCCGGCGCCTTACACTCGACGACCCCTCGCGAACGGAGCCCCGCCGAATGCCGGCCTACAAGCGCATCCTGCTCAAGTTGTCTGGCGAAGCCCTGATGGGCGACGATGCCTACGGCATCAACCGCGCCACCATCGTGCGCATGGTGCGTGAAGTGCAGGAGGTGACGCAGCTCGGCTGCGAGGTCGCCGTCGTCATCGGTGGCGGCAACATCTTCCGCGGCGTGGCCGGCGGCTCGGTGGGCATGGACCGCGCCACCGCCGACTACATGGGCATGCTGGCCACCGTGATGAACGCGCTGGCGCTGGCCGACACCATGCGGCAAGAGGGCATGACGGCGCGCGTGATGTCGGCGATCTCGATCGACCAGGTGGTCGAGCCCTACGTGCGGCCCAAGGCGCTGCAGTACCTGGAAGAAGGCAAGGTGGTGGTGTTTGCCGCCGGCACCGGCAACCCCTTCTTCACCACCGACACCGCCGCCGCGCTGCGCGGCGCCGAGGTCGGCGCCGAGATCGTGCTGAAGGCGACCAAGGTCGACGGCGTCTACAGCGCCGACCCCAACAAGGACCCCACGGCCACGCGCTACGCGCGCATCGGCTTCGACGAGGCCATCGCGCGCAACCTGCAGGTGATGGACGCCACCGCCTTCGCGCTGTGCCGCGACCAGAAGCTGCCGATCAAGGTCTTCTCCATCTTCAAGCCCGGCGCGCTCAAGCGCGTGGTGCAGGGCGAGGACGAAGGCACCCTGGTGCATGTGTAAAAAGGCGCATCGACGATGACGACCACCATCCCCGAGATCAAGAAGACCGCCGAGCAGAAGATGGGCAAGTCGGTCGAAGCCATGAAGGCCGAGCTGCAGAAGATCCGCACCGGCCGCGCCCACCCCGGCATCCTGGACCAGGTGCACGTCGACTACTACGGCTCGATGGTGCCGATCAGCCAGGTGGCCAACGTCACGCTGCTCGATGCGCGCACGATCAGCGTGCAGCCCTGGGAAAAGGGCATGGGCAGCAAGATCGAGAAGGCGATCCGCGAGTCCGACCTCGGCCTCAACCCCGCGGCGCAGGGCGACCTGCTGCGCGTGCCGATGCCGGCACTGACCGAAGAGCGCCGCAAGGACCTGACCAAGGTCGTGCGCCACACCGGCGAGGAAGCGAAGATCGCCGCCCGCTCGATCCGCCGCGACGCTAACGAGCACCTGAAGAAGCTGCTCAAGGACAAGGCCGTGTCCGAGGACGACGAGCGCCGTGCGCAGGACGAGGTGCAGCGCCTCACCGACCGCACGATCGCCGAGATCGACCGCCTGGTGCACGCCAAGGAAGCCGAGGTCATGGCCGTCTGAGGCCGCCGACGACCCGTTCCCGCGCTCGCTTCTCCCGCCTTTCTCGCCTCTCCCGCCTTTCGCATCCATGCCGGCAGCGAACTCCGCGCACGCCACGGTGCCACGCCACGTGGCCATCGTGATGGACGGCAACGGCCGCTGGGCCAAGCGCCGCTTCATGCCGCGCTTCTTCGGCCACGAGCAGGGCATGGAGACGCTGCTGCGCGTGATCGACGTCTTCGCCGCGCGCGGCGTGCAGTACCTGACCGTGTTCGCCTTCTCGTCGGAGAACTGGAAGCGCCCCGACGAAGAAGTCTCGGGGCTGATGAACCTGGTGCTGATCGGCGTCGCCAAATATCTGAAGAAGCTGGCCGCCGAGGGCGTGCGCATCCGCATCGTCGGCGACCGCGCCGGCGTCTCCGACAAGCTGCGCGCCGCCTGGGACGAAGCCGAGGCCGGCACCGCGGCCAACACGCGCATCCAGCTCTCGGTGGCCTTCAACTACGGCGGCCGCTGGGACGTGGTGCAGGCCTGCCAGCGCGCCGTGGCCGACGGCCTGGCGCCCGCGCAGATCGACGAGGCGGCGCTCGCGCAGCGCATGGCGCTGGCTTTCGCGCCCGACCCCGACCTCTTCATCCGCACCGGCGGCGAGATGCGCGTCAGCAACTTCCTGCTGTGGCAGACGGCCTATGCCGAGCTGTACTTCAGCAACTGCCTGTGGCCCGACTTCGGCGCCGCCGAGGTCGACGCGGCGCTGGCGGCCTACGCGGGGCGCGACCGCCGCTTCGGCGGCGTGCGCAGCGCGCCCGAGGGCGTGCCGCAAGGCGCCTGAGTCTTCAGCGGTGCTGCGCCAGCGCATCATCACGGCCCTGGTGCTGCTGGCCATCCTGCTGCCGGCGCTGTTCGCCGCGCGCGCCTGGCCGTTTGCGCTGGTCACGCTGCTGATGATCGGCGCCGCCGGCTGGGAATGGGCGCGCCTCAACGGCTTCGCGGGCGCCGCCGCGGTGGCCTCGGGTCTGCTGTTAGCTGTTGCCTGCCTGGCGGCGCTGGCCGCCGGCTGGGCGAGCGATGCGCCGCGCCCAGTGTGGTGGCTGGCCGCGGCCGTGTGGGTGCTGGGCGGCGTGGCGGCGCTGCGCGCCGGTCCGCCGGCCTGGCCGGCGCTGCCCAAGGGCCTACGGCTGGCGCTCGGCCTGGCCTTGCTGTGGGCCGGCTGGCTGGCGCTGGCGCAGGCGCGCGCCATCGGCATCAACTTCATCCTCTCGGTGCTGTGCCTGGTGTGGATGGCCGACATCGCGGCCTACTTCGGCGGCCGCGCCTTCGGCCGGCGCAAGCTGGCGCCGAGCATCAGCCCCGGCAAGAGCTGGGAAGGCGTGTGGAGCGGCATGGCCGGCGTGCTGCTGCTGGCCTTCGCGTGGACGGCCGTCGAAGCCGGCGGCGGCGCCGACAGCCGCAGCCTGTTCGGCGCCTTGTTCGACCGCCTCGGCCAGTGGCCTGGCGCGTTGGCCTTGCTGGCGCTGGCGGCGATGAGCGTGGTCGGCGACCTGATCGAATCGCTGGTCAAGCGCGCCGCCGGCGCCAAGGACAGCTCGAACCTGCTGCCCGGCCACGGCGGCGTGCTCGACCGCGTGGACGCGCTGCTGCCGGTGTTCCCGCTGGCGCTGGCCTTCGTCACGCTTTGAAGGGCGCCGTACGCATGACTCGGCTGCAACGCATCGCGATCCTGGGGTCCACCGGCTCGGTCGGCAGCAGCACGCTGGACGTGATCGGCCGCCATCCGGACCGCTTCGAGGTCTTCGCGCTCAGCGGCAAGCAACGGCTCGACGAGCTGCTGGCGCAATGCCGGCAGTGGCGGCCGCGCTTCGTCGCCGTGCCCGGCGACGCGCCGGCGCGCCAGCTGCGGCAGGCGCTGGCCGCCGAAGGCCTGCGCAGCGAGGTGCTGGCCGGCGAGGGCGCGCTGGCCGAGCTGGCGGCGCACCCCGAGGTCGACGCGGTGATGGCCGCCATCGTCGGCGCCGCCGGCTTGGCGCCGTGCATCGCCGCCGCGCGCGCGGGCAAGCGGCTGCTGCTGGCCAACAAGGAAGCGCTGGTGGTCGGCGGCGCGCTCTTCATGCAGGCCGTGCGCGAAGGCGGCGCGACGCTGCTGCCCATCGACAGCGAGCACTCGGCCATCTTCCAGTGCCTGCCCGAAGACCGCAGCCGCTGGGCCGCGCACATCGACCACATCGTGCTCACCGCCTCGGGCGGGCCGTTCCGCCGCCGCGACCCGGCCACGCTTGCCGCCGTGACGCCCGACGAGGCCTGCGCGCACCCCAACTGGGTGATGGGGCGCAAGATCTCGGTCGACTCGGCGACCATGATGAACAAGGCGCTGGAGGTGATCGAGGCGCACTGGCTGTTCGAGCTGCCGCCCGAGCGCATCCGCGTCGTGCTGCATCCGCAGAGCATCGTGCACTCGATGGTGGTCTGCCGCGACGCCTCGGTGCTGGCGCAGCTCGGCACGCCCGACATGCGCGTGCCCATCGCCTACGGGCTGTCGTTCCCGCAGCGCATCGAGTCGGGCGCCGCGCGGCTGGACTTCACGGCGCTGGCCGGCCTCAGCTTCGAGCCCATGGACCTGCAGCGCTTTCCCGGGCTGCAACTGGCCTACGACTGCCTGCGCGCGAGCGAGGGCACGAGCGCGGTGCTCAACGCCGCCAACGAAGTGGCGGTGCAGGCCTTTCTCGATCGGCGCATCGGCTTCACGGCGATCCATGCGGTGAACTGCCGCACGCTGGAACGCATCACGCCGCCGGCGGCACCGCGCGCGCTGGCCGATCTGCTGGAACTGGATCGCCGCGCGCGCGTCGAAGCGGCACGCCATGCCGAGGAGTTGGCCCTGTGATCACGACCGTTCTTGCTTTCCTGTTGACGCTGGGTGTGCTGATCGTGGTGCACGAGTACGGCCACTACCGCGTGGCCGTGGCCTGCGGCGTCAAGGTGCTGCGCTTTTCGGTCGGCTTCGGGCGCGTGCTGTGGCGGCGCCAGAAAGACCGCGAGTCGACCGAGTTCGTGGTCTGCGCGCTGCCGCTGGGCGGCTACGTGCGCATGCTGGACGAGCGCGAAGGCGAGGTGCGCCCCGAAGAGCGCGACCAGGCCTTCAACCGCAAGCCGCTGTGGGCGCGCGCGGCAATCGTCTCGGCCGGGCCGCTGGCCAACCTGCTGCTGGCCGTGCTGCTGTACGCGGCGGCGCATGTCTACGGCGTCGTCGAGCCCAAGGCCGTGCTGTCGACGCCGGCGCCGGCCAGCCTGCTGGAGGCCGCCGGCGTCAAGGCGGGCGACTGGGTGCGCTCGGTCTCGGCCGACGGCGAAGACTGGCGCGACGTCGCCTCGATGACCGACCTGCGCTGGCAGATCACGCAGGCCGCGCTGTCGGGCGAGCCGCTGTACCTGATGCTCAGCGACGCCCAGGGCCACAGCCAGCGCCGCACGCGCATCGACTTGAGCCAGCTTGCCACGCGCGAGGTCGACGCCTCGACGATGAAGGCCATCGGCCTCGGCCCGGCCTACAGCGAGCCGGTGATGGGCGAGGTGAAGATCGGCGGCCCGGCCGCCGCCGCCGGGCTGCGCAAGGGCGACCGCGTGCTGGCCATCGACGCGCTGCCGGTGGCCGACGCCTTCAGCGTGCGCGAGCGCATCATGAAGTCGGTGGCCAAGGGCAGCGCCGCCGTGCAGCGCTGGCGCATCGAGCGCGACGGCCAGGTGCTGGAGCTGCCGGTGCAGCCGCGCGCGGTGAACGAAGGCGGGCGCGAGTTCGGCCGCATCGATGCCTTCGTCGGCCCGCCGCCCGAGATGGTGACCGTGCGCCAGGGCCCGCTGGAAGCGCTGGCGCTGGGCGCGCAGCGCACCTGGGAAGTCTCGGCGCTGACGCTGCGCATGCTGGGCCGCATGCTGATCGGCGAGGCCTCGATCAAGAACCTCAGCGGGCCGCTGACCATCGCCGACTACGCCGGCCAATCGGTGCAGCAGGGCCTGAGCTACTACCTCGCCTTCCTGGCGCTGGTCAGCGTCAGCCTGGGCGTGCTGAACCTGCTGCCGCTGCCCATGCTCGATGGCGGGCACCTGATGTACTATGCTTTCGAAGGGCTGACCGGCCGTCCGGTCTCCGATCTCTGGCTGGCGCGTCTGCAACGAGGCGGCATCGCGCTGCTGTTGATGATGATGTCGGTGGCCCTGTTCAACGACGTGGCCCGCTTGCTGGGCCTGCACTGACCGCCTCATGTTCCCCGCATTCCCGATCGCTCCGGCGCGCAGCCTGGTCGCCGCCGTCACCCTGGCCGTGCTGGCCGTGCCCGCCGCCCGCGCGGTGACACCGTTCACCATCAAGGACATCCGCGTCGAGGGCCTGCAGCGCACCGACCCCGGCACCGTGTTCGCCGCGCTGCCGTTTCGCATCGGCGACACGTACAACGACGAGAAGGGCGCGATCGCGCTGCGCTCGCTGTTCGCGACGGGCCTCTTCAAGGACGTGCGCATCGAGATCGAAGGCGACGTCGCCGTCGTCATCGTCGACGAACGCCCGGTGATCGCCACCGTCACTTTCGACGGCCTGAAGGAGTTCGACAAGGACCCGCTGACCAAGTCGCTGAAGGAAGCCGGCATCGGCGAAGGCCTGCCCTTCGACCGCGCGCTGATCGACCGCGCCGAGCAGGAGATCAAGCGCCAGTACCTGTCGCGCAGCCTCTACGGCGCCGAGGTGGTGACGACCGTCACGCCGATCGAGCGCAACCGCGTCAACGTGACCTTCACGATGACCGAGGGCGACGCCGCGCGCATCCGCGACATCCGCATCGTCGGCGCCAAGGCCTTCTCGCCGTCCACGCTGCTCGGCCTGTTCGACCTGACCACCGGCGGCTGGCTGACCTGGTACACCAAGTCCGACCGTTATTCGCGCGCCAAGCTCAACGCCGACCTCGAAACGCTGCGCGCCTACTACGTCAACCGCGGCTACCTGGAGTTCGCGGTCGAGTCGACGCAGGTCACCATCTCGCCCGACAAGCAGGAGATCTCGATCACGATCTCCATCCGCGAGGGCCAGCCCTACACCGTCACCGGCATCAAGCTGGAGGGCGACTACCTGGGCAAGGAAGACGAGTTCCGCTCGCTGGTGCGGCTCAAGCCCGGCGAGCCCTACCGCGGCGAGGCCGTCACCGAGACCACCAAGGCCTTCGGCGACCTCTTCGGCGCCTACGGCTATGCCTTCGCGCGCGTCGACTCGCGCCCCGAGATCGACCGCGCCAAGGGCCTGGTCGCCATCACGCTGGTGGCCGAGCCGCAGCGCCGCGTGTACGTGCGCCGCGTCGACGTGGCGGGCAACACCCGCACGCGCGACGAAGTGGTGCGGCGCGAGTTCCGCCAGCTCGAATCGTCGTGGTACGACGGCAACCGCATCAAGCTCTCGCGCGACCGCGTCGACCGCCTGGGCTATTTCAAGGACGTCAACGTCGAAACCAACGAGGTGGCCGGCGCCCCCGACCAGGTGGACCTGACCGTCACCGTCGGCGAGAAGCCCACCGGCAACCTGCTGATCGGCGCCAACTACTCCAACGCCGAGAAGCTGGGCCTGACGCTGTCGGTCAAGCAGGACAACGTCTTCGGCTCGGGCAACTACCTGGGCGTGGAGGTCAACACCAGCAAGTACTACCGCACCCTGGTGCTGAGCGCGGTGGACCCGTACTTCACGGTCGACGGCATCTCGCGCGCGCTGGACCTCTACTACCGCACCAGCCGCCCGTACAACGCGCAAGGCGACACCTACCAGATTGCGACGCCCGGCGCCTCGGTGCGCTTCGGCGTGCCGGTGACCGATTTCGACACCGTGTTCGTCGGCATCGGCGCCGAGAGCACGCGCATCGGCACCTCCACCGGCATCCCCAACAGCTACTTCCTGTACCGCGAGACCTACGGCGCCAACAGCTTCTCGGTGCCGCTCACCTTGGGCTGGGCGCGCGACGCGCGCGACAGCGCGCTGGCGCCCACCGCCGGCCGCTACCAGCGCGTCAACCTCGAATGGGGCATGGCCGGCGACGTGCGCTACCTGCGCAGCAACCTGCAGTACCAGGAGTACTGGCCGCTGCCGTGGAAGATGTCGCTGATGTTCAACGCCGAGCTGGGCCTGGGCAAGGGCCTGGGCGGGCGGCCGTTCCCGATCTTCAAGAACTTCTACGGCGGCGGTCTGGGCAGCGTGCGCGTGTTCGAGCAAAGCTCGCTCGGCGTGATCGACCCCACCGGCGCCTTCATCGGCGGCGCGCGCAAGCTCAACTTCAACACCGAGCTGTACTTCCCCGTGCCCGGCACCGGCAACGACAAGACGCTGCGCATCTTCGCCTTCGCCGACGCCGGCAACGTCTGGCGCGAAGGCGAGAAGATCGATGCCGGCAGCCTGCGCGCATCGGTGGGCGTCGGCCTGAGCTGGATCTCGCCGGTGGGGCCGCTCAAGCTGAGCTGGGGCGTGCCGGTGAAGGTCAAGCCCAACGATAGAATCCAACGTTTCCAGTTTCAGATCGGGACCGCGTTCTGATGAAGACCTCGAAGCTCAAAACCCTGGCCGCTTCGCTGGCGCTGGCCGCGATCTCGGCCACGGCGACGGCGCAAGAGCTGAAGATCGGCTACGTCAACAGCGAGCGCGTGCTGCGCGAAGCCTCCCCCGCCAAGGCCGCGCAGGCCAAGCTCGAGGCCGAGTTCAGCAAGCGCGACCGCGAACTCAACGACCAGGCCGCCAAGCTCAAGGCCGCGGCCGACAAGCTGGACAAGGACGCGCCCACCCTGGCCGAGGCCGAGCGCACGCGCCGCCAGCGCGAGCTGGTCGAGCAAGACCGCGACCTGCAGCGCAAGCGCCGCGAGTTCCAGGAAGACCTGAACCAGCGCAAGAACGAAGAGCTGGCCAGCGTGGTCGAGCGCGCCAACCGCGTGATCAAGCAGATCTTCGACCAGGAAAAGTACGACGTGATCCTGCAAGAGGTGGTGTTCGCCAGCACGCGCATCGACATCACCGACAAGGTCATCAAGGCGCTCAACGCCGGCCCGGCCCGCTAGGGCCGCCGCCGCGCGCCGTGCAGGTCAGCCTGGCCGAACTGGTGGCCGCCCTCGGCGGCAGCCTGCTCGGCGACCCCGCGCTGACGGTCGAGCGCATCGCGCCGCTGGAGCGCGCCGGCGCGCGCGACATCAGCTTCCTGGCGCAGGCGCGGCTGGCGCCGCAGCTGGCCACCAGCCGCGCCGCCTGCGTGGTGGTGCGGCCCGAGCACCAGGCCGCCGCGGCCGCACGCGGCGCCGCCATCGTCACCGCCGACCCTTACCTGTATTTTGCGCGGCTCACGCAATGGTGGGCGGCGCGGCTGCGGCCGCCCGCGGCGCCCGGCGTGCATGCCAGCGCGGTGGTGGAGGCCGGCGCCCACGTCGACGCCAGCGCCAGCATCGGCGCGCTGGCCTTCATCGGCGCCGGCGCGCGCATCGGCGCCGGCGTGGTGGTCGGCGCGCAGGCCTTCGTCGGCGCCGATGCCGAAGTGGGCCCGGGCTCGCGCCTGGGCGCGCGCGTGGTCTTCGAGCGCGGTTGCCGCATCGGCGCGCGCGGCCTCGTGCTGCCGGGCGCGGTGGTCGGCGCCGACGGCTTCGGCTTCGCGCCCGACGCGGCCGCGCAAGGGCAGTGGGTGAAGATCGAGCAGCTCGGCGCGGTGTGGATCGGCGACGACGTCGAGGTCGGCGCCAACACCTGCATCGACCGCGGCGCGCTCGACGACACCGTGATCGAAGACGGCGTCAAGCTCGACAACCTGATCCAGATCGGCCACAACTGCCGCATCGGCGCGCACACCGCGATGGCCGGCTGCACCGGCGTGGCCGGCAGCACGCACATCGGCCGCCATTGCACGGCCGGCGGCAGCGCGATGATCCTGGGCCACCTGGAGATCGTCGACCACGTGCACATCAGCGCCGCCACCGTGGTCTCGCGCTCGATCCGCAAGCCGGGCACGTACAGCGGCTTCTTCCCCATCGACGACAATGCGAACTGGGAAAAGAACGCCGCCACGCTCAAGCAGCTGCACACGCTGCGCGACCGCATCCGCGCGCTGGAGAACAAGCCATGACCGCCGCCCCTGCCGTGCTCGACATCCACAAGATCCTCAAGCGGCTGCCGCACCGCTACCCCTTTCTGCTGGTCGACCGCGTGATCGAGTTCGAGAAGGACAAGCGGCTCAAGGCGATCAAGAACGTCACCATCAACGAGCCCTTCTTCAGCGGCCATTTCCCGGCGCGGCCGGTGATGCCGGGCGTGCTGATCCTCGAAGCGCTGGCGCAGACGGCGGCGCTGCTGTCGTTCGAATCGGCCGGCCAGGACATCACCGACAACATGGTCGTGTACTTCGTCGGCATCGACGGCGCGCGCTTCAAGCGCCCGGTGGAGCCCGGCGACCAGATGGTGCTGCAGGCCGAGCTCGACCGAGCGCGCGCCGGCATCTACAAGTACAAGACCAAGGCCTTCGTCGGCCCCGACGTGGTGACCGAGGCCGAGCTGATGTGCACGATGCGCCAGATCGACTGACGCGCCCATGGCGCAGATCCACCCCACCGCGGTCGTCGACGCGCGCGCCGAGCTCGACGAGGGCGTCGCCGTCGGGCCCTACGCGATCATCGGGCCCGGGGTGCGCATCGGCGCCGGCACCACGGTGGGCGCGCACTGCGTGATCGAAGGCCGCACCACCATCGGCCGCGACAACCGCATCTTCCAGTTCAACTCCATCGGCGCGATGCCGCAGGACATCTCGCACGGCGGCGAGGTGACGCGGCTCGAGATCGGCGACCGCAACTCGATCCGCGAGTTCTGCACCTTCAACACCGGCACCTTCAAGGAAGACGGCGTCACCCGCGTCGGCAGCGACAACTGGATCATGGCCTACGTGCACGTGGCGCACGACGTGCGCCTGGGCAGCCACTGCGTGCTGGCCAACGGCGTCACGCTGGCCGGCCACGTGCACGTGGGCGACTGGGCCACCATCGGCGGCCTCAGCGGGCTGATCCAGTTCGTGCACGTCGGCGCGCACGCGATGGTCGGCTTCCAGGCCCACGTGGCGCACGACGTGCCGCCCTACCTCACCGTCGACGGCAACCCGCTGGCGGTGCGCGCGGTGAACCTCGTCGGCCTCAAGCGGCGCGACTTCAGCGACGGCCGCCAGGCGCTGATCCGCCGCATGCACAAGCTGCTGTACCGCGACGGGCTGCCGCTGGAGCAGGCGGTGCAGCAGATCGCGGCGCTCAAGGGCAGCACGCCCGACGGCGATGCCGACGTGCAGGTGATGCTCGACTTCCTGGCGTCTTCCAAGCGCGGCATCGCGCGCTGAACCCATGCGCTTGGCGATGGCGGCCGGCGAGGCCTCGGGCGACCTGCTGGCCGGCCTGCTGCTGGGCGGGCTGAAGCAGCGCTGGCCCGATTTGCTGACGGCTGGCATCGGCGGCCCGCAGATGGCCGCGCGCGGCTTCGAGGCCTGGTGGCCGAGCGACGCGCTGGCGGTGCGCGGCTACGTCGAGGTGCTTCGGCATTACCGCGCCATCAAGCGCATCCGCGACGCGCTGGGGCAGCGGCTGCTGGCCGAGCGGCCGGCGGCCTTCATCGGCGTCGACGCGCCCGACTTCAACCTCGGCCTGGAGGCGCGGCTGCGCGCTGGCGGCCTGAAGACCGTGCACTTCGTCTGCCCGTCGATCTGGGCCTGGCGCGGCGGCCGCGTCAAGCAGCTGGCCGCCGCCTGCGACCACGTGCTGTGCCTGTTCCCGTTCGAGCCCGAGCTGCTGCGCGCTCACGGCGTGGCGGCCACCTTCGTCGGCCACCCGCTGGCCGATGCCATTCCGCTGCAGGTGCCGCGTGCCGCGGCGCGCGCGGCGCTGGGCGTCGCCGACGGCGAGACGCTGATCGCCGTGCTGCCGGGCAGCCGCCGCTCGGAGATCCAGTACGACGCGCCGCCGTTCCTGCAGGCCGCGGCGCTGATGCACCGCCGGCGGCCGGGCCTGCGCTTCGTGCTGCCGGTGGCGCCGGGCCTGCGCGCGCTGGTGGCGCCGCTGGTCGCCCGTCATGCCGACGGCGTGCCGCTGCAGCTGACCGACGGCGGCTCGCATCAGGCGTTGGCCGCCTGCGACGTGACGCTGATCGCCAGCGGCACCGCCACGCTGGAAGCGGCGCTGTTCCGCCGGCCGATGGTCATCGGCTACAAGCTGCACCCGATCAGCTACCGCCTCATGAAGCGCATGGCCTACCAGCCCTGGGTGGGGTTGCCCAACATCCTGTGCCGCGACTTCGTCGTGCCCGAACTGCTGCAGCACGAGTGCACGCCGCCGGCGCTGGCCGACGCCGTGTTCGCCTGGCTGGACCAGCCGGCGCGCGTGCAGGCGCTGCAGCAGCGCTTCGAAGAACTTCACCACCAGCTGCGCCGCGACACGGCGCGGCTGGCCACCGATGCCATCGCGCAGACGCTGGCGGCCTGAGCAGCTGGGCCTGCCCTGGGGCGACGCGCGGCCGGGCCTGCTGGCCGGCGTCGACGAGGTCGGCCGCGGCCCGCTGGCCGGGCCGGTGGTGGCGGCCGCCGTGATCCTCGACGACGAGCACCCGATCCGCGGCCTGCGCGACTCGAAGGCGCTGACCGCCTTGCAGCGCGAGCGGCTGCACGACCAGATCATGGCGCACGCCTTGTGCGTGGCCATCGCCGAGGCCAGCGCGCAGGAGATCGACCGCCTCAACATCCTGCAGGCCACGCTGCTGGCGATGCAGCGCGCGGTGGACAAGCTGCGCCTGCCGCCGGCGCGCGTGCTGGTCGACGGCAACCGGCTGCCGCTGCTGCCGATGCCGGCGCAAGCCATCGTGAAGGGCGACGCCACGGTGGCGGCCATCGCGGCGGCGTCCATCGTCGCCAAGGTGCACCGCGACCGCTGGTGCCAGACGCTGCACGCGCAGTGGCCGGCCTACGGCTTCGACGGCCACAAGGGCTACCCGACGCCGCTGCACCTGCGCGCGCTGCGCGAGCACGGGCCCTGCCCCGAGCACCGCCGCAGCTTCGCGCCGGTGCGCCTGGTTTGCGAGCCATGAGCCCGCAGGACTTGCCGAGCGACGCGGCACCGCTGCAGATCACCTCGCGCGCCAACGCGCTGCTGGTGGCCTTGCGCAAGGGCTTGCGCGACGGCGCGGCCTACCGGCGCAGCGGCCTGGTGTGGCTGGAAGGCGAGCACCTGTGCGCCGCGGCGGTGGCGCGCGGCGTGGCCGTGCGGCAGGTGCTGCTCAGCGCCGGCGGCTGGCAGCGGCCGGCGCGGCGCGACCTGGCGCGCGCCGCCGCGGCGCGCATCGCGCTGTTGCCCGACGCGCTGTTCGCCGAGCTGGGCACGCTGGAGTCGCCGGCCGACATCGGCTTCGTCATCGACGCGCCGGCCGCTGCCGAGCCCGATGCCGCGCTGCCCAGCGTCGTGCTGGACCGGCTGCAGGACGCCGGCAACGTCGGCAGCATCCTGCGCAGCGCCGCCGCGCTGGGCGTGCGCCAGGCGCTGGCGCTCAAGGGCACGGCCGCGCTGTGGTCGCCCAAGGTGCTGCGCGCCGGCATGGGCGCGCACTTCGCGCTGCGCCTCGTCGAAGGCCTGGGCGAAGACGAACTGCTGGCCTTGCGCCTGCCGCTGGTGGGCACCAGTTCGCACGACGGCCAGGCGCTGCCGCAGGCCGCGCTGCCGCAACCGGCGGCCTGGCTGCTGGGGCACGAAGGGCAGGGCGTCTCGGCGCGGCTGGCGGCCGCCTGCGTGGCGCGGGTGCGCATTCCGCAGCCGGGTGGCGAAGAATCGCTGAACGTCGCCGCCGCGGCCGCCGTCTGCTTCTACGAAAGCCTGCGCCGCGGGCCGGCGGCCTGAAGGGGACGACGAGATGGCCTTCCAACGCATTCCGCCCATCCAGTGCCTGGTGACCTTCGAGGCCGTGGCCCGGCTGCGCAGCGCCAGCCGCGCGGCCGAGGAGTTGTGCGTGACCACCAGCGCCGTCAGCCACCGCATCCGGCAACTGGAGTCGCACCTCGGCTTCACGCTGTTCCGGCGCGGCGAGTTCAACCTGACGGCCGACGGCGCCGCCTACATCGGCCACGTGCGCAGCGGCCTGGCCTCGCTGGAGCAGATGACCGGGCAGCCCGGCGGCAAGCCCGCGGCGCGCCTGCGGCTGGCGGTGACGCCCACCTTCTGCCGGCAGTTCCTGATGCCGCGGCTGGAGCTGTTCCGCAACGCCTACCCGGAGATCGACCTCGTGCTGCAGGTGTCGATCCCGCTGCTCGACGTGAAGGCCGAGACGGCCGACCTGGAGGTGCGCTTCGGCATCGGCGGCTACACCGACGTGGAATACCGGCCGATCGTCGACGACGTGCTGTCGCCGGCCTGCAGCCCGAGCTACCTGCACGAGTTCGGGCCTTTCGAAGGCTTCGCATCGGAGGCCGAGGTGGCGCGGGCGCGGCTGATCCGCAGCCCGCTGGAACCGTGGAGCCCGTGGTTCGCCCACTGCGGCATGGCGCCCAAGGAGCCCAGCGTCGGCACGCAGTTCAACGACCTCGGCCTGGTCTACGACGCCGCGGCCACCGGCTTCGGCGTGGCGCTGGTGCGGCTCAAGCTGGGCGCCGCCTGGCTGGAGTCGGGCCGCCTGGTGCGGCTGTCGCCGCGCTCGGTGTCGTCGCTGCACAAGCACTTCCTGTGCTGGGCGCCCGGGGCGCTGGAGCGCTGGGAATGCTCGGCCTTCGCCGAGTGGCTGATGCAGGCGCTGGTGGCGCCGCTGGCGCAGCCGCCGGCCGCGTAGGCGCGCGCCTCCGCGCCCGGCCCGGCCGGCGGCGCGCGGCGCCCGGCCGCAAATCCGCCTCAACCGGCCCGCAAAGATTTATCAACCTGCGGCGCCGGCCGTCTTCATACAGTCACGCCCGTCGCCATGCAGCCGGCATGCGCGCACCAACGACACCAATGGAGACAAAGCCATGACCTGGCAGCAGATCTACGACCCCTTCGGCAACATGATCGTCTCGACCGCGCTGGCGGCGATTCCGGTGGTCGTGATGCTGGCCGCGCTCGGCTTCTTCCACATCAAGGCGCACATCGCCGCCGGCCTCGGCCTCGTGGCCGCGCTGGCGGTGGCGGTGTTCGCCTACGGCATGCCGGCCGGCATGGCCGGCCGCGCGGCGATGTTCGGCGGCTTCACCGGCTTGCTGCCGATTGGCTGGATCGTGCTTAACATCATCTTCCTGCAGCAGCTGGCCGAGGCCAACGGCAGCTTCAAGGTGCTGCAGGACTCGCTGTCGGGCATCACCGAAGACCGCCGGCTGCAGCTGCTGCTGATCGCCTTCTGCTTCGGCGCGTTCTTCGAAGGCGCGGCCGGCTTCGGCACGCCGGTGGCGGTGACGGCCGGCATCCTGATCGGCCTGGGCTTCAGCCCGCTGGCCGCCTCGGGCCTGAGCCTGATCGCCAACACCGCGCCGGTGGCCTTCGGCGCGCTGGGCACGCCGGTGATCACGCTGGCCAAGGTGCACGGCTACGACCTGATGGAAGTGACCGCGATGATCGGCCGCCAGCTGCCGTTCTTCAGCCTGCTGGTGCCGTTCTGGCTGATCTGGGCCTTCGCCGGTCGCAAGGCGATGTGGGAGATCTGGCCGGCCATCCTGGTCACCGGGCTGTCGTTCGCGATCCCGCAGTACCTGGTGAGCAACTTCATCGGCCCCGAGCTGGTGGACATCATTGCCGCGCTGGTGTCGATGGTCTGCCTGGTCGGCTTCCTGAAGGTGTGGCAGCCCAAGAAGATCTGGACCTCGCCCAGCCTGAAGGGCCACGAGAGCGACGGCGGCCAGGCCAAGCCGGCCACCGCCATCGTCAAGCACCCGCCGGCCGAGCTGCTGCGCGCCTGGACGCCGTGGCTGATCCTCACCGTGTTCGTCTTCGTCTGGGGCCTGCCGCCGGTGAAGGACTACCTGAACGGCCTGTACGCGCCGAAGTTCCCGATCGACGGCCTGCACAACCTGATCGAGAAGGTGCCGCCGGTGGTGCCCACGCCGCACAAGGAGGCCGCCGTCTACGTGCTGAACCTGCTGTCGGCCACCGGCACCGGCATCCTGCTGGCGGCCATCGTCGGCGCGCTGGTGATGAAGTACAGCCCGGTGGCCATCGTGCGCCACTGGCTGCGCACGCTGTGGCTGGTGCGCTACTCGCTGCTGACCATCGTGCTGATGCTGGCGCTGGGCACGCTGACGCGCTTCTCGGGGACCGACACCACGCTGGGCCTGGCCTTCGCCGGCACCGGCGTGCTGTATCCGTTCTTCGGCACGCTGATGGGCTGGATCGGCGTGGCGATGACCGGCTCCGACACCGCCAGCAACGTGCTGTTCGGCGGCATGCAGAAGGTGGCGGCCGAGCAACTGGGCCTGAGCGCCAACCTGATGGGCGCGGCCAACAGCTCGGGCGGCGTGATGGGCAAGATGATCGACGCGCAAAGCATCGTCGTCGCCAGCACCGCCACGCGCTGGTTCAACCACGAAGGCGACATCCTGCGCTACGTGTTCTTCCACTCCATCGCGCTGGCCTGCCTGGTGGGCTTGTACGTCACGCTGCAAGCCTACGTGTGGCCGTTCACGGCCATGGTCGTGCACTGAAGCCGCCGCGCGATGAACGCCGCGCCCTCCCTGCTGCGCGAAGCGCCGGCCGTGCCCGAGCGGCGCCGCGCCGAGCTGCTGGCGGCCCTGGCCGCCGTGCTGCCGCCGGAGATGATCCTCTCGCGCCGCGAGGACGTGACGCCGTATGAATCCGACGGCCTCGCCGTCTACCGCGCGCGGCCGCTGGCGGTGCTGCTGCCGCGCACCGAGCAGCAGGTGGCCGCCGCGCTTCGCGTCTGCCACCGCCTGGGCGTGCCGGTGGTCGCGCGCGGCGCCGGCACGGGGCTGTCCGGCGGGGCCATGCCGCATGCCCAGGGCGTGGTGCTGTCGCTGGCGCGCTTCGATCGCATCGTTGCCGTCGACCCGGTGCGCTGCACGGCCGTCGTGCAAAGCGGTGTGCGCAACATCGCCGTCAGCGAGGCGGCGGCGCCGCATGGCCTGTACTACGCGCCCGACCCGTCGAGCCAGATCGCCTGCACCATCGGCGGCAACGTGGCCGAGAACGCCGGCGGCGTGCACTGCCTGAAGTACGGCCTGACGCTGCACAACGTGCTCAAGCTGCGCGGCTTCACGGTGGAAGGCGAGGCGGTCGAGTTCGGCGGCGACGCGCTCGATGCGCCGGGCCTGGACCTGCTGCCGCTGGTGGTGGGCAGCGAGGGCATGCTGGCCATCGTCACCGAGGTGACGGTGCGCCTGATCCCGCGGCCGCCGCTGGCCTGCTGCATCATGGCCAGCTTCCCCGACGTCGAGAGCGCCGGCGCCGCGGTGGCCGCCGTCATCGCCGCCGGCATCATCCCCGCCGGCCTGGAGCTGATGGACAAGCGGATGACGGCCGCGGTCGAGGACTTCGTGCACGCCGGCTACGACCTCGACGCCGCGGCCATCCTGCTGTGCGAAAGCGACGGCACCGCCGAGGAGGTGGCCGCCGAGGCCGCCCACGTCAGCGCCGTGCTGCGCGCCGCCGGCGCCACCCGCATCGAACGCAGCCGCGACGAAGCGCAGCGCCTGCGCTTCTGGAGCGGCCGCAAGAACGCCTTCCCGGCCAGCGGCCGCATCAGCCCCGACTACCTGTGCATGGACTCGACCATCCCGCGCAAGCGGCTGGCCGAGGTGCTGCGCGCGATCGAGGCGATGGAGCAGACCTACGGCCTGCGCTGCGCCAACGTCTTCCACGCCGGCGACGGCAACCTGCATCCGCTGATCCTGTTCGACGCCAACGACCCCGACCAGCTGCGCCGCTGCGAGCGCTTCGGCGCCGACATCCTGGAGACCAGCGTCGCGCTGGGCGGCACCGTGACGGGCGAGCACGGCGTCGGCATCGAGAAGCTGAACTCGATGTGCGTGCAGTTCTCGGCGGCCGAGCGCGCGCTGCTGGGCGCGCTCAAGCGCGCCTTCGATCCCGGCGAGCTGCTCAACCCGGGCAAGGTCATCCCCACGCTGCACCGCTGCGCCGAGTACGGCAAGATGACCGTGCGCCGCGGGCTGCTGCCGTTCCCTCACATACCGAGGTATTGATGAGCACCACGGTGCATGAAGACGCCGCGCTCGCGCGCCTGGTCGACCAGGTGCGCGGCGCCGCCGCCGACGGCCGCGCGCTGGACATCCGCGGCGGCGACAGCAAGCGCTTCCTGGGCGGCGCGCGCCGCGGCGAGCCGCTGGCGCTGCGCGAGCTGGCGGGCATCAGCAGCTACGAGCCGACCGAGCTGGTGGTCAGCGCGCGTGCCGGCACGCCGCTGGCCGAGCTGCAGGCGGCGCTGCACGCCGCCGGCCAGCACCTGCCGTTCGACCCGCCGTGCTTCGCGCCCGGCGGCACGGTCGGCGGCATGGTGGCCGCCGGGCTGGCAGGCCCGGCGCGCGCGGCGGCCGGCGGCGTGCGCGACCACGTGCTGGGCATCACGCTGCTCGACGGCCGCGGCGATTGCCTGAGCTTCGGCGGGCAGGTGATGAAGAACGTCGCCGGCTACGACGTGTCGCGCCTGATGGCCGGCTCGATGGGCGTGCTCGGCGTCATCCTGGAGGTGTCGCTCAAGGTGCTGCCGCGGCCGCAGGCTGAGCGCACCGTGGTGCTCGATGCCGGCGAGGCCGAAGCCCTGGCGTTGATGGACGGCTGGCGGCGCCGGCCGCTGCCCATCCAGGCCAGCGCCTGGCATGCCGGCGCGCTGTGGGTGCGGCTGGCCGGCGCCGGCGCTGCCGTGCAGTCGGCGGCGGCGCTGCTGGGCGGGCGGCCGCTCGATGGCGGCGCCGACGCCTGGGCCGCGCTGCGCGACCATCGCCACGGGTTCTTCTCGGCTGCCGAGGCCGGCGCCGCGCCGCTGTGGCGGCTGTCGCTGCCGGCCGGCACGCCGCCGCTCGGCCTGGCGGGCGAGGGCTTCGTCGAATGGGGCGGCTGCCTGCGCTGGCTGCGCACGCCGGCGCCGGCGCAGGCCGTGCAGGCGGCGGCGCAGCGCGTGGGCGGCCACGCCTGGCGCTGGGCCGGCGAGGGGCCCGAGGCCGAGCGCCTGGCGCCGCTGAACGAGGTGCTGCTGCGGCTGCACCGGCAGCTCAAGCGCGCCTTCGACCCGCAAGGCATCTTCAACCCCGGACGCCTGCACCCGGCGTTCTGACCGAGGCCCGCGATGGAAACGCAACTCGCCGAACGCTACCGCGACACGGCCGACGGCCGCGAGGCCGAAGCCGCCCTGCGCAAGTGCGTGCGCTGCGGCTTCTGCACCGCCACCTGCCCGACCTACCAGTTGCTGGGCGACGAAGGCGACGGCCCGCGCGGCCGCATCTACCTGATCAAGCAGGTGCTGGAAGGCGCCGAGGTCACGCGCCGCACGCAGCAGCACCTGGACCGCTGCCTGAGCTGCCGCAACTGCGAGACCACCTGCCCCAGCGGCGTGCCGTACGGCCGCCTGCTCGACATCGGCCGCAAGCTGGTGGACGACCAGGTGCCGCGCCCGCGCGGCGAGCAGGCGCTGCGCTGGCTGCTGAAGGAAGGCCTGACCTCGCCGGCCTTCGGCGCCGCGATGACGATGGGCCGCTGGGCGCGGCCGCTGCTGCCGGCGGCGCTGCAGGCCAAGCTGCCCGCCTCGGCGCCGGCCGCCGCGCGCGCCTGGCCGGCCGGCGCGCTGGCGCGCAAAGTGCTGCTGCCGGCGGGCTGCGTGCAGCCGGCGATGCTGCCGAACATCGACGCCGCCACCGCCCGCGTGCTGGATGCCGGCGGCCTGCAGGCCGTGCGCGCCGCCGGCGACGGCTGCTGCGGCGCGCTGAAGACGCACCTGGGCGACGCCGACGGCGGCCTGGCCGACATGCGCCGCAACGTCGACGCCTGGTGGCCGCTGGTCGAGGCGGGCGCCGTCGAGGCCATCGTCAGCAATGCCTCGGGCTGCGGCCTGATGATCAAGGACTACGGCCATGCGCTGGCGCACGACCCGGCCTATGCCGAGCGGGCGCGGCGCATCAGCGACCTAACCCGTGACCTGAGCGAACTGCTGCCCGACTTGCTGCCCGCGCTGAAGCCGCGGCTGCAGGCGCGTTCGGCGGGGCAGCGGCCGCTGCGGCTGGCCTTCCACCCGCCTTGCACGCTGCAGCACGGCCAGCGCCTGCGCGGCGGCGTCGAAGCGAGCCTTGGCGAACTGGGCTTCGAGGTGACGCTGGCCGCCGCCGAAAGCCATTTGTGCTGCGGCTCGGCGGGCACCTACAGCATCCTGCAGCCGGCGCTGGCCAGGCAACTGCGCGACCGCAAGCTGGGCCATCTGGTGCAGGCGACGCCGGCCGCGCCCGACGCCATCGTCTCGGCCAACATCGGCTGCATCCAGCACCTGCAAAGCGGCACGCCGCTGCCCGTCAGGCACTGGGTCGAGGTCGTCGACGAGGCCTTGCGGCCGGCCGGCTGAACGGGGCCGGCAGCGCCGTGGCGTCAGTACACCAGGCGGTCGGGCCGGATGTCGCGCAGGATGGTGGTGGCGATCTCTTCGATCGACTTGTGCGTCGACGACAGCCAGGCGATGCCTTCGCGGCGCATCATCGCCTCGGCCTCGCCGATCTCGTAGCGGCAGTTCTCCAGCGCCGCGTACTTGCTGGACGGCCGCCGCTCGTGGCGGATCTGCGCCAGCCGCTCGGCGTCGATGGTCAGCCCGAAGCACTTGCGCTTGTACGGCGCCAGCGTGGCGGGCAACCGGCCGCGCTCGAAATCATCGGGGATCAGCGGATAGTTGGCGGCCTTGATGCCGTGCTGCATGGCCAGGTACAGCGAGGTGGGCGTCTTGCCGCTGCGGCTGACGCCGACCAGGATGACGTCGGCGATGTCGAGGTTGCGCGCCGACTGCCCGTCGTCGTGCGCGAGGCTGAAGTTGATGGCCTCGATGCGGTCGTGGTACTCGGTGCTCTGGCTGGCGTCGGAGAAGCGGCCGATGCGGTGGTTGCTCTTGACGCCGAGCTCGGCTTCCAGCGGCTCGACGAAGGCGCGGAACATGTCCAGCACCATGCCCTTGCCGCGCGGGTCGGTGATGATGTCGCGCACCTCGTCGCGCACCAGCGTGATGAAGACGATGGGCCGCTGGCCTTCGCGCGCCGCCACTTCGTCGATCTCGGCGGCCACCTGGGCGGCCTTTTCCACGCTGTCGATGAAGGGCCGGCGCACGTGCCGCGGCCGCGTGGCGAACTGCGCCAGGATCGAGTTGCCGAAGGTCTCGGCGGTGATGCCGGTGCCGTCCGAGACAAAGAACACGGTTCGTTCTGCCATTCAATGACTCCCTGGTCGGGTCATCATAAGGAAGAACTCCCTAGAATCGCCCCCAACATTCCGCCTTCAGACCTTTTCAGGCCGCGCATGAACCCCCCGGGTCGATCACTCGAACGCACAAGCACCTGGCTGCAGCGTTCGTGCGCGCATGCGGAAGCACCGGTTTTCTCACCTCTCGGAGCTTTCCCATGTCTTCAGCCCCTTTGGCGACCGCCCTGGTCGTTCCGTTCGAACAACTGAGAATGACCGATGTCGAGGCGGTCGGCGGCAAGAACGCCAGCCTCGGCGAACTGATCAGCCAGTTGGCCGCCACCGGCGTGCGCGTGCCGGGCGGCTTTGCCACCACGGCGCATGCCTTCCGGCAGTTCCTGCAGCACGACGGGCTGGAGCGGCGCATCGCCGAGCGCCTGGCCACGCTGAACACCGACGACGTGCGCGCGCTGGCCGAGGCCGGCGCGCAGATCCGCGGCTGGGTGCTGGACACGCCGTTCCCGGCCGACCTGGAGGCTGGCATCCGCCTGCAGTTCGGCCTGCTCGACCGCGACAGCCCGGGCGGCAGCTACGCCGTGCGCTCGTCGGCCACCGCCGAGGACCTGCCCGACGCCTCGTTCGCCGGCCAGCAGGAGACCTTCCTCAACGTCAGCGGCATCGACGACGTGCTCCACCGCATCAAGGAGGTGTTCGCGTCGCTCTACAACGACCGCGCGATCAGCTACCGCGTGCACAAGGGCTTCGCGCACGGCGACGTGGCGCTGTCGGCCGGCGTGCAGCGCATGGTGCGCTCGGACCTCGGCGCCGCCGGCGTGATGTTCACCATCGACACCGAGTCGGGCTTCAAGGACGTGGTCTTCATCACCAGCAGCTACGGCCTGGGCGAGACCGTGGTGCAGGGCGCCGTCAACCCCGACGAGTTCTACGTCCACAAGCCCACGCTGCAGGCCGGGCGCTTCGCCGTCATCCGCCGCAGCCTGGGCAGCAAGCTGCAGCGCATGGAGTTCGCGCCGCCCGACGGCAAGGCCGCCGGCGGCCGCCTGGTGCGCACCGTGGACACGCCGCCCGAGCAGCGCAACCGCTATTCGCTGGCCGACGCCGATGTCATGGAGCTGGCGCGTTATGCGGTGATCATCGAGCAGCACTACGGCCGCCCGATGGACATCGAATGGGGCAAGGACGGCGTCGACGGCCGCCTGTACATCCTGCAGGCGCGGCCCGAGACGGTGAAGAGCCAGGCCGAGGGCCGCATCGAGCAGCGCTACAAGCTCAAGGGCGACCAGGCCAAGGTGGGCACCGTGCTGGCCGAGGGCCGCGCCATCGGCCAGAAGATCGGCACCGGCCCGGCGCGGCTGGTCAGCAACCTGGCGGAGATGGACCGCGTGCAGCCCGGCGACGTGCTGGTGACCGACATGACCGATCCCAACTGGGAGCCGGTGATGAAGCGGGCCAGCGCCATCGTCACCAACCGCGGCGGCCGCACCTGCCACGCGGCCATCATCGCGCGCGAGCTGGGCATCCCGGCGGTGGTGGGCTGCGGCGACGCCACCGAGCGCATCGCCGAAGGCGCGCTGATCACGGTGGCCTGCTCCGAAGGCGACACCGGCTACGTCTTCGACGGCCTGCTGGAGACCGAGGTCACCGAGGTGCAGCGCGGCGAGATGCCGTACTGCCCGATCAAGCTGATGATGAACGTGGGCAACCCGCAGCTCGCCTTCGACTTCGCGCAGATGCCCAACAGCGGCGTCGGCCTGGCGCGGCTGGAGTTCATCATCAACAACAACATCGGGGTGCACCCGAAGGCCATCCTCGACTACCCCAACATCGACCCCGAGCTGAAGAAGGCCGTGGAATCGGTGGCCCGCGGCCACGCCAGCCCGCGCGCCTTCTATGTCGACAAGCTGGCCGAGGGCGTGGCGACCATCGCCGCGGCCTTCTGGCCCAAGCCGGTGATCGTGCGGCTGTCGGACTTCAAGAGCAACGAGTACCGCAAGCTGATCGGCGGCGCCCGCTACGAGCCCGACGAAGAGAACCCGATGCTCGGCTTCCGCGGCGCCAGCCGCTACATCAGCGGCGAGTTCAGCGATGCCTTCGCGATGGAGTGCGAGGCCTTGAAGCGCGTGCGCAACGACATGGGGCTGGCCAACGTCGAGATCATGGTGCCCTTCGTGCGCACCGTGCGCCAGGCCGAGCGCGTGGTGCAGATGCTGGCCGAGCGCGGGCTGCAGCGCGGCACCAATGGCCTCAAGCTGATCATGATGTGCGAGGTGCCGAGCAACGCGATCCTGGCGGAAGCGTTCCTGCAGCACTTCGACGGCATGTCGATCGGCTCCAACGACCTGACGCAGCTGACGCTGGGCCTGGACCGCGACAGCGGGCTGGAGCAGCTGGCGCACGACTTCGACGAGCGCGACGCCGCCGTCAAGGCGCTGATCAGCCGCGCCATCACCGCCTGCCGCGCCACCGGCAAGTACGTGGGCATCTGCGGCCAGGGCCCGAGCGACCACCCCGACTTCGCCGACTGGCTGGCCGCCGAGGGCATCGTCTCGATCTCGCTCAACCCCGACACGGTGGCCGACACCTGGCAGCGCCTGGCCAAGGCGCGCTGAGCGGGCGGGCGCCAGGCGGTATACTCATCAGCTTTTCTTGCCGCACCCGGCCCCAGGGTTTCCTGGACGACGCTGCCGGGGCGGCTTCCTGCAACGGGAAACCAAAGGAGTGTGCATGCGTCATTACGAGATCGTTCTGCTGATCCATCCGGATCAAAGCGAACAGGTTCCGGCCATGCTGGAGCGCTACAAGACCCTGGTCACCAACGCCGGCGGCAAGGTGCACCGCGTGGAAGACTGGGGCCGCCGCCAGCTCGCCTACATGATCCAGAAGCTGGCCAAGGCGCATTACCTGTGCCTGAACATCGAGTGCAGCCAGGAAACGCTGAACGAGCTGGAGACGGGTTTCCGCTTCAACGACGCCGTGCTGCGCCACCTGACGGTGAACACCGGCAAGGCCGTCACCACCCCGTCGGTGATGATGAAGGCCGTCGAGCGCGAAGAGGCCCGCAAGGAACGCCAGGAGGCCGCCACCTGAAGCGCGGCGCCGCCGGCCCATGAACCGGTTGCTGCTGAGCGCGCAACTGAGCGAAAGGGCGGCACTGCGCTACACGCCGGCCGGCTTGCCGGCTCTGGACCTGGTGCTCAAGCACGAGTCCGAGCTCAGCGAGAACGGCCAGCCCCGCAAGGTCTCGATGGAGATGCGCGCGGTGGCCATCGGCGAGGTGACGCAGGGCCTGGCGGCGATGGCGCTGGGGACGGCGGCGGTGTTTGCCGGCTTCGTCACCAGCGCGCGCAACGGACGCGGACTGCTGTTCCACATCACCCAATTCGATTTCGTCACGCATTCTTCGGAGATTCATCATGCCCCCACCCCGCGGTAAAGGTCGTGGTTCCAAGGACAAGCGCCCCAAGCGCAACACCCAGTCGCTGCTGTTCCGCCGCAAGCGCTTCTGCCGCTTCACGGTCGCCAACGTCGAGCACATCGACTACAAGGAGATCGACGTGCTGCGCGACTTCGTCGGCGAGAACGGCAAGATCACGCCGGCCCGCCTGACCGGCACGCGCGCGTTCTACCAGCGCCAGCTGACCACCGCCATCAAGCGCGCGCGCTTCCTGGCGCTGCTGCCGTATTCCGATCAACACAAGGTCTGAACGGAGCCGCCCCATGCAAGTGATTCTTCTGGAAAAGGTCGGCAAGCTCGGCAACCTGGGCGACGTCGTCAAGGTCAAGGAAGGCTACGCCCGGAACTTCCTGATTCCCGGCAAGCTGGCGCGCCGCGCCACCGAAACCGCGATCAAGGAGTTCGAGACCCGCCGCGCCGACCTGGAAAAGGCCGCCGCCGCCAAGCTGGCCGCCGCGCAGGCGCTGGGCGAGCAGCTCAGCGGCAAGACCGTGCGCATCGCGCAGAAGGCCGGCGTCGACGGCCGGCTGTTCGGCTCGGTCACCAACGCCGACGTGGCCGACGCGCTGGGCAAGCTGGGCCTGACGGTGCAGAAGTCGCAGGTGCGCATGCCCAACGGCCCGCTGAAGACGGTTGGCGAGCACCCGGTGCAGGTGGCCGCGCACACCGACGTGCTGGTCGAAGTGACCGTGCACGTGGTGCCGCAGGCCGACTGAAGCCCGCGCCTCCGCGCTGCGAAACAGGCCGGCTGATGCCGGCCTTTTTTTCGGCTGCATTGCACCGGCTGTGCCCCGAATCTCCCCAGCCTTGTCCACAGGCCCGGGGCGCCGGCTGCGGCATCATCGCAGGCGCCATGACGACTCTTTTCGACCCCCGCGATTCGATCAACCCGCGCGACGATGAAGTGGCCCGCCTGCGCGTGCCGCCGCATTCGGTGGAGGCCGAGCAAAGCGTGCTGGGCGGGCTGCTGCTCGACAACCTGGCCTGGGACCGCGCCTCCGACCTGCTGTCGGACAGCGACTTCTACCGCCACGAGCACAAGCTGATCTACGCCGCCGTCGGCGCGCTGGTCAACGCCGCCAAGCCGGCCGACGTGATCACGGTGTTCGAGCAGTTGCAGGCGCTCGGCAAGGCCGAAGACTGCGGCGGCCTGGCCTACCTCAACGCGCTGGCGCAAAGCGTGCCGAGTGCCGCCAACATGCGGCGTTATGCGGAGATCGTTCGCGAGCGCGCCATCCTGCGCAAGCTGATCGCCGCCAGCGACGAGATCGCCACCACCGCCTTCAACCCGCAGGGCCGCGCGGTGACGCAGATCCTCGACGAGGCCGAGGGTAAGATCTTCAAGATCGGCGAGGAAGGTTCGCGCCAGCGCCAGGGCTTCCAGAGCATGGACAAGCTGGTGGTGGCGCTGCTCGACCGCGTCAACGAGCTGGCCGAGAACGGCGCCGAGGAGGTGACCGGCGTGCGCACCGGCTTCTACGACCTCGACCGCATGACCGCCGGGCTGCAGAAGGGCGACCTCATCGTGCTGGCGGCGCGCCCGAGCATGGGCAAGACCGCCTTCGCGCTGAACATCGCCGAGCACGCGGCGGTGTCCGAAGGCCTGCCGGTGCTGGTGTTCTCGATGGAAATGGGCGCCTCGCAGCTGGCGCTGCGGATGGTGGGGTCGCTCGGCCGCATCGACCAGTCGGGGCTGCGCACCGGCAACCTGAAGGACGGCGACTGGGAGCGCCTGGCCGACGCGGTCGACCGGCTGAAGACGGCCCAGGTCTTCATCGACGAGACGCCGGCGCTCAACTCGGCCGAGCTGCGCGCGCGCGCGCGGCGCATGGCGCGCCAGTTCGGCGGCACGCTGGGGCTGATCGTCGTCGACTACCTGCAGCTGATGAGCGGCTCCAGCAGCGGCAGCGACGAGAACCGCGCCACCGAGATCGGCGAGATCAGCCGCGGCCTGAAGGCGCTGGCCAAGGAGCTGCAGTGCCCGGTGATCGCGCTGTCGCAGCTCAACCGCTCGGTCGAGACGCGCAACGACAAGCGGCCGATGATGAGCGACCTGCGCGAGTCGGGCGCCATCGAGCAGGACGCCGACGTCATCATGTTCATCTACCGCGACGAGTACTACAACAAGGACAGCAAGGAGCCCGGCATCGCCGAGATCGTGATCGGCAAGCAGCGCAACGGGCCGGTGGGCACGGTCAAGCTGACCTTCCTGAAGCCGCTGACCAAGTTCGACAACCTGGCGCCCGGCAGCCTCGGCAGCGAGTACTGATCAAGCGCCTGATCAACCGCTTGACGCTGCGCAAAGACTGGATGAATATCCAGTATGCGCAACCCGACGCCTGCCCCTGAAACCGGCTCCTCCGCCGCCTCCGCCACGCTGGTCTATGCGCCGCGTGCACCCCACAAGGGCCGCGGCACCATGTGGGCGCTGGAACACCGCTTCAGCGCCGACCAGCGCGAGGCCTTCGACGATGGCTGGGGCACGCTGGAGCAGGCCGCGCACGAGGAAGTGCTGGCGCCGCAGACGCAGATCATCGAGGAGCGCGTCAAGTCCATCCTGGCCGGCAACGACTCGCCCGACATCGGCTTCGACCTGTCGATCAACCCCTACCGCGGCTGCGAGCATGGCTGCATCTACTGCTTCGCGCGGCCGACGCACAGCTACCTCAACCTGTCGCCCGGGCTGGACTTCGAGACGCGCATCATCGCCAAGGTCAACGCCGCCGAACGCCTGCGCGCCGCCTTCGCGCAAAAGGGCTACGAGCCGCTGCAACTGAACATCGGCTCGGCCACCGACGCCTACCAGCCGGCCGAGCGGCGCTTGCGCATCACGCGCTCGGTGATCGAGGTGATGGCCGAGCACCGGCACGCGTTCTCGCTGATCACCAAGTCGGCCGGCGTCGAGCGCGACATCGACCTCATCGCGCCGATGGCGGCCGAGCGGCTGGCCGCGGTGTACGTCTCGATCACCACGCTCGACGGCGCGCTCGCGCGCATCCTGGAGCCGCGCGCCGCGGCGCCGGAGCGGCGGCTGCGCACCATCGCGGCGCTGGCCGCGGCCGGCATTCCGGTGGGCGTCAGCGTCTCGCCGGTGATTCCGTTTCTCAACGAGCCGGAGCTGGAACGCATCCTCGAAGCGGCGCGCGAGGCCGGCGCGACCTCGGCCTTCAGCATCGTGCTGCGCCTGCCCTGGGAAGTGAGGCCGCTGTTCCAAGACTGGCTGCAGCAGCACGTGCCCGAGAAGGCGGCGCGCATCATGGCGCGCCTGCGCGAGATGCGCGGCGGCCGCGACAACGATTCGCGCTTCGGCTCGCGCATGACGGGGCAGGGCATCTGGGCGCAACTTCTGCGCCAGCGCCTGCACAAGGCCTGCGCGCGGCTGGGCTTCAACCAGCAGCGCGTGGAACTGGACCTCACGCGGTTCAGGCGGCCCGGCGACGCGCGCCAGGGCAGCCTGTTCTGAGCACCCCCAGGTCCGGGCCGGGGGCCCGTCCCGCCCCCCGCGGGGGATCAAGTTGCCCGGCGGAGCCGGATCAACTTGAGAGCCAGCCGTCTACTTGAACAGGTCCTTCACGCGGTCGGTCCAGCTCTTGGCGTTGGGCGAGTGCTTGTCGCCGCCCTTCTTGAACGACTCGTCGAGGTCCTTCAGCAGCTTGCGCTGATGCTCGGTCAGCTTGACCGGCGTCTCCACCGTCACGTGGCAGTACAGGTCGCCGGGGTAGCTGGAGCGGATGCCCTTGATGCCCTTGCCGCGCAGGCGGAAGGTCTTGCCGTGCTGGGTGCCTTCGGGCAGGTCGATCTCGGCCTTGCCGACCAGCGTGGGCACCTCCATCGAGCCGCCCAGCGCCGCGGTGGTCAGGCTCACCGGCACGCTGCAGTGCAGGTCGTCGCCGTCGCGCTCGAAGATCTCGTGCTGTTTGATGCGGATCTCGATGTACAGGTCGCCCGGCGGGCCGCCATTGGTGCCCGGCTCGCCGTTGCCGGCCGAGCGGATGCGCATGCCCTCGTTGATGCCGGCGGGGATCTTCACCTCCAGCGTCTTCTGCCGCTTGATCTTGCCGGCGCCGTTGCAGGTGGCGCAGGGCTCGGGGATGATCTTGCCGCTGCCGCGGCAGTTCGGGCAGGTCTGCTGGATGCTGAAGAAGCCCTGGCGCAGGTGCACCGTGCCGCTGCCGTTGCAGCTGGGGCAGGTCTTGGCGCTGGTGCCGGGCTTGGCGCCGCTGCCCTTGCAGGTCTCGCAGTTGTCCCAGCTCGGAATGCGGATCTGCGTGTCCTTGCCGTGGGCCGCTTCTTCGAGCGTGATCTCCATCGCGTAGCTGAGGTCGCTGCCGCGGTAGACCTGCTGCCCGCCGGCGCCGCCGCGGCGCGCGCCGCCGCCGCCGAAGATGTCGCCGAAGATGTCGCCGAAGGCCTCGGCGAATCCGCCGAAGCCCTCGGCCCCCGGCCCGCCGCGGCCGCCCATGCTGGGGTCGACGCCGGCGTGTCCGAACTGGTCGTAGGCCGCCCGCTTCTGCGGGTCGGTCAGCATCTCGTACGCCTCCTTGGCCTCCTTGAACTTGTCCTCGGCCTTCTTGGCCGTGTCACCCTGGTTGCGGTCGGGGTGGTGCTTCATGGCCAACTTGCGGTAGGCCTTCTTGATGTCGTCCTCGGACGCGTTCTTCGGGACACCAAGAACTTCGTAGTAGTCGCGCTTTGCCATGATGAAGTGCAGTCAGTGAAACGACTTCGCCGCGCCGGGCTGCAGGCCAGGGCCTGTCAGCTCGAACGCGGCGAGACGAGCCGGCAGCCCCGCGAGGGGGACTGCCCGTTCATCACTTCTTGACTTCCTTGAACTCGGCGTCGACCACGTTGTCGTCGGCCGCCGCCTTCGACGAGGCGCCACCGCCATGCGGGCCGGCGCCCTGCGGCGCTTCGCCACCGCCACCGGCGGCCGCGGCCGCTGCCGCCTGGTCGGCGTACATCTTCTCGCCGAGCTTCTGGCTGGCCGTCATCAGCGCCTCGGTCTGGGCTTCGATCGCGGCCTTGTCGTCGGCCTTGATCGCCTCTTCGGCAGACTTCAGCGCGGCCTCGATCTTCTCCTTCTCGCCGCCGTCGAGCTTGTCGCCGTGCTCGGCCAGGCTCTTGCGCACCGAGTGCACCATCGCGTCGGCCTGGTTGCGGGCCTGCACCAGCTCGAACTTCTTGTGGTCCTCGGCGGCGTTGGCCTCGGCGTCCTTCACCATCTTCTCGATCTCGGCCTCGCTGAGGCCCGAGTTCGCCTTGATGGTGATCTTGTTTTCCTTGCCGGTGCCCTTGTCCTTGGCGCTGACGTGCAGGATGCCGTTGGCGTCGATGTCGAAGGTCACCTCGATCTGCGGCAGCCCGCGCGCGGCCGGCGGAATGCCTTCGAGGTTGAACTCACCCAGGCTCTTGTTGCCGGTGGCGATCTCGCGCTCGCCCTGGAACACCTTGATCGTCACCGCCGGCTGGTTGTCGTCGGCGGTGCTGAAGACCTGGCTGAACTTGGTCGGGATCGTGGTGTTCTTCTTGATCATCTTGGTCATCACGCCGCCCAGCGTCTCGATGCCCAGCGACAGCGGCGTCACGTCGAGCAGCAGCACGTCCTTGCGCTCGCCGCCCAGCACCTGGCCCTGGATGGCGGCACCGACGGCCACCGCCTCGTCGGGGTTGACGTCCTTGCGCGGATCCTTGCCGAAGAACTCCTTGACCTTCTCCTGCACCTTGGGCATGCGGGTCATGCCACCGACCAGGATGACGTCGTCGATGTCGGCCAGCTTGACGCCGGCGTCCTTCACCGCGGTGCGGCAGGGCTCGATGGTGCGCTCGATCAACTCGTCGACCAGGCTCTCCAGCTTGGCGCGCGTGAGCTTGATGTTCAGGTGCTTGGGACCCGAGGCGTCGGCCGTGATGTAGGGCAGGTTGATGTCGGTCTGCGTGCTGTTGGACAGCTCGATCTTGGCCTTCTCGGCGGCTTCCTTCAAACGTTGGAGCGCCAGCACGTCCTTGGTCAGGTCGACGCCTTGTTCCTTCTTGAACTCGGTGACGATGTAGTCGATGATGCGCTGGTCGAAGTCCTCGCCGCCGAGGAAAGTGTCGCCGTTGGTCGACAGCACTTCGAACTGCTTCTCGCCGTCGACATCGGCGATCTCGATGATCGAGATGTCGAACGTGCCGCCGCCGAGGTCGAACACGGCGATCTTGCGGTCGCCCTTGCCGTGCTTGTCCAGGCCGAAGGCCAGCGCCGCGGCGGTGGGCTCGTTGATGATGCGCTTGACCTCCAGCCCGGCGATGCGGCCGGCGTCCTTGGTGGCCTGGCGCTGGCTGTCGTTGAAGTAGGCGGGCACCGTGATCACGGCCTCGGTGACTTCCTCGCCCAGGTAGTCTTCGGCGGTCTTCTTCATCTTGCGCAGCACTTCGGCCGACACCTGCGGCGGCGCCAGCTTCTTGCCGCGCACTTCCACCCAGGCGTCGCCGTTGTCGGCGGCGACGATGCGGTAGGGCATCAGGTCGATGTCCTTCTGCACTTCCTTCTCGGTGAACTTGCGGCCGATCAGGCGCTTCACCGCGTACAGCGTGTTCTTCGGGTTGGTGACGGCCTGGCGCTTGGCACTGGCGCCGACCAGGACCTCGCCGTCGTCCTGGTACGCGATGATCGAAGGCGTGGTGCGCGCGCCTTCGCTGTTCTCGATCACCTTGGTGGTGTTGCCCTCCATGATGGAGACGCAAGAGTTGGTGGTGCCGAGGTCGATGCCGATGATCTTGCCCATGTGGGGTTCTCCTGAAACTGCAATCCGGTTGTCGTGGAGTTGTGGATAACGGCGCCGCTTTTCAAGGGCGCCGCCGGGTCATTTGGGGGCGGCGACGGTGACGAGGGCCGGCCGCAGCACGCGGTCGGCGATCAGGTAGCCCTTCTGCAGCACCGAGACCACGGTGTTGGCTTCCTGGTCGGCCGGCACCATGCTGATGGCCTGGTGCTGGTGGGGATCGAACTTTGTGCCCGGCGGCGGCGCGATCTGCACGACCTTGTTGCGCTCCAACGCCTGCACCAACTGGCCGAGCGTGAGCTTCACGCCTTCCAGCACCTGATCGGCCGTGGCGTTGGGCATGGCCAGCGCCGCTTCCATGCTGTCCTTGACGGGCAGCAGGCTCTCGGCGAAGGCTTCGACGGCGAACTTGCGCGCCTTGGAGACTTCCTCCTCCGAACGGCGGCGCACGTTCTCGGTCTCGGCCTTGGCGCGCAGGTAGGCGTCGGACATCTCGGTGTGCTTGGCCTGCAGTTCGGCAAGCTGCGCCTCCACGGAGGGGGCGGCGCCGTTGTCGGCAGGGCTGGGCTGCTGCGGGTCGTTTTCGGTGCTCATGGCGGGTGGATGGACGGTACGCGCGCCTACGTCAGGGCGGCCGCCGCGATTTCAAGAGGGTTTTTTGCGGGGTTTGCCGGCAACGTCGCCGGCGTCGCCGGCGGCGCCGACGTCATCCAGGCTGGCGCTCCAGCGCTGCCAGTCGGCCAGGCGGCGGCGGTCGCGCTTGGTCGGGCGGCCGTGCTCCTGGCTGTCGGCCGGTTCCACGCCCAGGCGGCGCTGCGCCGCGGCGGCCTCGCGGGCGGCCAGGCTTTCGGGGGTTTCCTCGTACAAGGCCTGGGCCACCGGCGCCGGGCCGCGCACGAGGCTCAGGGCCAGCACCCGCAGCACGCGCAGCACGGCGCCCTGGCGGACTTCCAGCCGGTCGCCGGGCCGCAGCTCGCGCGCCGGCTTGGCGGCCAGGCCGTTGACCGTGACACGGCCCTTGTCGACTTCGTCGGCGGCCAGCGAGCGCGTCTTGTACAGCCGGGCGGCCCACAGCCACTTGTCCAGGCGCACGCGGTCGGGGGGATGGGGTTCGGCCATGAGGTGAGGGCGGTGCGGGCGTTTCAGGCGGCGCGCTAGGCCAGCCGCAGGCGCACCACGGCGTCGAGCCCGGCGACGCGGCCGTCGGCGTGCCGCCGGTTGTCGAGCGCGATGCGGCCGCCGGCGGCGCGCACGATCTCCAGCACGATGGCCAGCCCCAGTCCCGAGCCGCTGTTCGGGTCGCCGGCGGCGAAGGGCTGGAACAGCCGCTCGCGCTGCGCATCGCCGATGCCGGGGCCGCCGTCGGCGATGGTCAGCACCGCCTCCCCGGCTTGCGCCTGCAGGCCGATCAGCAGCGGCCCGCCCGGCGGGGTGTGCTTGATCGCGTTGTGCAGCAGGTTGCGCACCAGCTCGCGCAGCGACCAGGGGTGGGCACGCACGCGCGCTGGCGCGGCCTGCAGCTCGAAGTCGAGCGCGCGCTCGGCGACCAGCGGCGCCAGCTCCAGCGCCACGGCGCGCAGGATGGGCTCCCAGTCGGTCAGCGGCGCGTCGCCCTGCTGGCGCAACTGCTCGACCTTGGCCAGCGCCAGCATCTGGTTGGCCAGCTCGGTGGCGGCGTCGACGGTGGCGTCGATCTCCTGCAGCGCCTGGCGGGCGTCGACGTCGCCGCGGCGGGCCGACTGCACCTGCGCCTTCAGCACCGCCAGCGGCGTGCGCAACTGGTGCGAGGCGTCGCGCACGAAGCGCTGCTGGTGCTGCAGCAGCGCGCCCAGGCGGGCCATCACGGTGTTGGTGGCTTCGATCACCGGCTGCAGCTCGCGCGGGGCCTGGGGCGCGGCCACCGGCGACAAGTCGTCGGCGGCGCGCTGGCGCAGCGCCTGGCTGAGCGCGCGCACCGGCTGCGTGGCGCGCTGCACCACCAGCAGCACGACGGCGGCGATCAGCGCCAGCAGCAGCGCCTGGCGCCACAGCAGGTCGACCAGCAGCCGGCGCGCCAGCGCCTGGCGCAGCTCCAGCGTCTCGGCCACCTGGATGGTGGCCATGCCCTGGCCCAGCGTGCCGGCCACCGGCTGCAGCAGCACGGCCATGCGCACCGGCTCGCCGCGCATGCGGTCGTCGTAGAAGCGCACCAGCGCCGCGTAGACGCTGTTGGCGCCGCGCGGCTGCGGCGGCGGCAGGTCTTCGAAGCCGGCCACCATCTCGCCGTCGAAGCCGGTGACGCGGAAGTACAGCAGGCTGCGGTTGTCGGCCTCGAAGGCTTCCAGCGCGCTGTAGGGCAGGTCGGCCTGCAGGCGCAGGCGGCCGTCGACGCGCGCCACGTCGAGCAGCTCGCCGATGGTCTTGGCCGAGGCCAGCAGGGTGCGGTCGTAGGCGGTGTCGGCGGCCTGCAGCGCCTGCCGGTACAGCCAGGCGCTGTTGATCAGCACGAAGCCCAGCACCGGCGCCAGCAGCCCCAGCAGCAGCCGCCGGCGCAGCGAGCGGGCCGGGCGCGCCACCTCGGGCCTCATGCCGAGCGGCGCAGCAGGTAGCCCAGGCCGCGCAGCGTGACCAGCTCCACCGCGGCCGCCTTGATCTTGCGCCGCAGCCGGTAGACGACGACCTCGATCGCGTCGGCCGCCACCTCGGCCTGGCCGGGGAAGACCAGCTCGCTCAGGCGCTCCTTGCCGACCGCCTGGCCGGGCCGCGCCAGCAGCGCGCGCAGCAGCGCCGATTCGCGCGTGCTCAGCTCCAGCGCCTGGCCGTCGAGGTAGACGGCGCCGCTGTCATCGTCGACCGAGAGCCCGGCGAAGTCAGAGCGGCGCGGCGCCGCGGCGCCGGCTGGCGGCTGGCGCCGGCGCAGCACGGCCTGCACGCGGGCTTCCAGCTCGTCCAGGTCGAAGGGCTTGAGCAGGTAGTCGTCGGCGCCGGTGTTGAGGCCCAGCACGCGGTCGCCGACGGTGCCGCGCGCGGTGACGATGATCACCGGCGTCTGCAGCCCTTCGGCGCGTGCCGCGGCCAGGATGCTCAGGCCGTCCTCGCCGGGCAGGCTGAGGTCGAGCAGCACCACGTCGGGCACGCTGGCGCGCCAGCGGTCCAGCGCGCGCGCGCCGTCGCCGCACACCACCACCTGCATGCCGCGCCGCTGCAGCGAACGCTGCAGCGTGGTCTGCATCGCGGGGTTGTCTTCGACCAACAGCAGCTTCATGCGCCGGCGCATTATGGGCACGCGCGGCTCGGGGTTTTCCCCAGCGCGGCAGACAGCCGGTTGACAGCGTGGGCGGCCAGCATCGATCGTTCGCCAAACTTCGAAACCAAGGAGACACGCCATGCGCCGCGACCACTTCCTCAAGACCCTGGCCGCCCTGGCCGCCGCCGGCGCGCTGCCGGCCGCGCGCGCCGCCGGCCCCAACCTGAAGATGATGCTGCCCGCCAACCCCGGCGGCGGCTGGGACACCACCGGCCGCGCCTTGGGCAAGGCGCTGCAGGAGGCGGGTGCTGCCACCGTCAGCTACGACAACAAGGGCGGCGCGGCCGGCGCCATCGGCCTGGCGCAGTTCGCCAACGGCAGCAAGGGCGACCCGAACGCGCTGATGGTGATGGGCGCGGTGATGGTCGGCGGCATCATCACCGGCAAGCCGCCGGTGGGCCTGGACAAGGTGACGCCGCTGGCCCGCCTGACCAGCGAGTACAACGTCTTCGTGCTGCCGGCCAACTCGCCGCTGAAGACGATGAAGGACGTGGTCGAGCAGCTCAAGAAGGACCCCGGCAGCGTCAAGTGGGGCGGCGGCTCGCGCGGCTCCACCGAGCACATCGCCGCGGCGATGCTGGCGCACGACGTCGGCGTCGACCCGGCGAAGATCAACTACGTGGCCTTCCGTGGGGGCGGCGAGGCCACCGCGGCCATCCTGGGCGGCAACGTCACGGTGGGCGGCAGCGGCTATAGCGAGTTCGCCGAATACATCGCGGCCGGCAAGATGAAGGCCATCGCCGTCACCTCCGAGCAGCGGCTCAAGGGCATCGACGTGCCGACGATGAAGGAGCAGGGCTACAACCTCGTGATCGGCAACTGGCGCGGGGTGTACGGCGCCGGCGGCATCACCGCCGAGCAGCGCAAGGCGCTGATCGACCTCATCCTCAAGTCGCTGCAGACCAAGGCCTGGGCCGAGGCGCTGGAGAAGAACGGCTGGACGCCGGCGGTGCTGTCGGGCGACGCCTTCGGCAAGTTCGTCGACGACGAGTTCGCCTCGCTGCGCGCCGTGATGGCCAAGAGCGGGATGATCTGACCGTGTCGCCGCGCATGCCGCAGGCGCTGGTCGGCGCCGGCGTGCTCGTGGTCGGCCTGGGGCTGGCGGCGGGCGCGCTCTCGATTCCCAGCGATGCCGGCTACGGCGGCGTCGGCCCCAACTTCCTGCCCTGGGTGGTGGCGGCGATGCTGGCCGTCTGCGGCGTGCTGCTGCTGGTCGAGGTGCGGCGCGACGGCGGCTTTCGCAACCGCGAAGAGCCGTCCGGCGGCGCGCATGGCGACTGGCTGGGTTTCGCCTGGGTCAGCGTGGGCATCCTGGCCAACGCGCTGCTGATCACCACCATCGGCTTCATCCTGAGCTGCACGCTGTGCTTCGTGCTGGCGGTGCGCGGCTTCAAGCACAGCGAAGGCAAGTCCGACCGCAACCCGATGGCCTGGCTGCGCGACCTGGCCATCGGCTTCGTGATCGCGGCGCCGGTGTACTGGCTGTTCACGCAACTCCTGGCGATCAACCTGCCCGGGCTCACGCAGACAGGATGGTTGTGATGGTGCCCCCACGCTCACTTCGTTCGCTGCCCCCCGAGGGGGCGCAGGCCTCCCTCGCGGCGGCCCAGCGGGAGGCCTGATGGACATCTGGAACCAACTCATCCAGGGCTTCATGACGGCGGGCACGCCGGTCAACCTGCTGTGGGCGCTGCTGGGCTGCACCATCGGCACGGCGATCGGCGTGCTGCCCGGCATCGGCCCGGCGACGGCGGTGGCGATGCTGCTGCCCATCACGCTGAAGGTCGAGCCGACGGCCAGCATGATCTTCTTCGCCGGCATCTACTACGGCGCGATGTATGGCGGGTCGACCACGTCGATCCTGCTCAACACGCCGGGCGAGAGCGCCTCGATGGTCACCGCGATGGAAGGCAACCGCATGGCCAAGAGCGGCCGTGCCGGCGCCGCGCTGGCCACGGCGGCCATCGGCTCGTTCGTGGCCGGCACCATCGCCACGGTGCTGGTGACCTTCTTCGCGCCGGTGGTGGCCACCTACGCCGTGAAGCTGGGGCCGCCGGAATACTTCATGCTGATGGTGCTGGCCTTCATCACCGTCAGCGCGGTGCTGGGGCAGAGCGCGCTGCGCGGCATGACGGCGCTGGCCATCGGCCTGGCGATGGGGCTGGTCGGCATCGACCAGATCTCGGGCCAGGCGCGCTACACCGGCGGCGTGCCCGAGCTGATGGACGGGCTGGAGGTGGTGCTGATCGCGGTGGGCCTGTTCGCGGTGGGCGAGTCGCTGTACGCGGTGCTGTACGAAGGCCGCGTCGCCGAATCGCAGAACAAGATGAGCCGCGTGCACATGACGCGCGACGAATGGCGGCGTTCGTGGCCGGCCTGGCTGCGCGCCACCTTCATCGGCTTTCCCTTCGGCTGCATTCCGGCCGGCGGCAGCGAGATCCCCACCTTCCTGAGCTACGCCACCGAGAAGAAGCTGTCCAAGCACCAGGAAGAGTTCGGCACCACCGGCGCCATCGAAGGCGTGGCGGGCCCGGAAGCCGCGAATAACGCTGCCATTACAGCCACCCTGGTGCCGCTGCTGACGCTGGGCATCCCGACCAGCAACACCACGGCCATCCTGCTGGGCGCGTTCCAGAACTACGGCATCCAGCCCGGGCCGCAGTTGTTCGACAAGAACGCAGCGCTGGTGTGGGCGCTGATCGCCAGCCTCTACATCGGCAACGTGATGCTGCTGGTGCTGAACCTGCCGCTGGTGGGCCTGTGGGTCAAGCTGCTGAAGGTGCCGAAGCCGCACCTGTACGCCGGCATCCTGATCTTCGCGACGGTGGGCGTCTACGGCATGCGGCAGTCGGCCTTCGACCTGCTGCTGCTGTACGCGATCGGCCTGCTGGGCGTGGTGATGCGGCGCTTCGACTTCCCGACCGCGCCGGTGGTGGTGGGCATGATCCTGGGCCCGCTGGCCGAGGCGCAGATGCGCAACGCGCTGTCGATCGGCGAAGGCAAGTGGAGCGTGTTCGTCGAGCGCCCGATGTCGCTGGCGCTGCTGGTCGTGGTGGTGGCGGTGCTGGTGGTGCCGCGCTTCCTGGCCTGGCGGCGGCGCGTGCGGCGCGGGGGGTGACGGCGGCGGGCGTCGGTCCCGCTCGGTCCCGCTCGGCCCCGGTCAACCTGCGTCGCGCACGTCGGCGAACAACTCGGGCGCCGGGATGTCCAGCGCGACGCTCGCCAGCTGCACCGTTTCGCCCTGGCCGAAGGGGTGCAGCACCCACAGGCCGTCGGCGCCCTTGCGGAACACGTCGGCGCGGCGCGCTTCGATGTTGACGAACATCGCTTCTGCCAGCGTCGGCAGGCGGCGGTAGGCCTCGAACTTGGCGCCCAGGTCGTAGGAAGCCGTGCTCACGGACAGCACCTCGGCCACCAGCTTGGCTTCGCTCATGAACTGCACCGCGGTGGCATCGGCGGCGCCGCAGGTCACGAAGACATCGGGGTAGAAGAAGTCCTGGTCGACGCGCAGCTTCATGTCGCTCATGAACGTGCGGCAGGGCGCGCCGCGCAGGTGCTGGCGCAGCGCGACGGCCAGGTTCAGGCTCACGGTGACGTGGTTGGCGACCGCGCCCACCATCGCAAACACCTCGCCGGCGACGAACTCGTGCTTGTCCGCCTGGCCCGCTTCCCAGGCCAGGAACTCCTCGGCGCTCATGCTGAAGCGGACGGCCGCGTTGCCCATGCGGCGGATTATGGGTGCGCGGCCCCGGCAGTGGTTGCGCCGTGCGTGTCCCAGCCCTGCAGGTGGCGCTCGGCCAGGTCGGCCAGCGCTTCGATCCAGGCTTCGTCGTCGTTCAGGCAGGGCAGGTAGTTGAAGGTCTGGCCGCCCTCGTGCAGGAAGGCTTCGCGCGCTTCCTGGGCGATTTCTTCCAGCGTCTCCAGGCAGTCCGCGGCGAAGCCGGGGCACATCACGTCGACGCTCTTGATGCCTTGGCGCGCCAGCTCGCGCAGCGTGGGCTCGGTGTAGGGCTGCAGCCACTGCGCCTTGCCGAAGCGGCTTTGGAAGGTGACCAGCAGCCGATCGGCCGGCAGGGCCAGGCGTTCGCGCAGCAGCGCCGCGGTGCGCTGGCATTGGTCGTGGTAGGGATCGCCGAGCTGCCGGCTGCGCTCGGGCACGCCGTGGAAGCTGAGCAGCAGCCGCTCGGCCGGCGGCCGCTGCTGCCAGTGGCGCTGCACGCTGTGCGCCAGTGCGCCGACATAACCTGCATCGTCGTGGTAGTCGGCCACGCTGCGCAGTTCGGGCACGCGGCGCGCGCGCAAGGCCCAGCGGTGCAGCGCGTCGGCGGCGCTGCCGGTGGTGGCGGCCGCGTACTGCGGGTACAGCGGCAGCACCAGCACGCGCGTGCAGCCGGCGGCGCGCAACTCGTCCAGCACCGCACCCATCGCGGGGCGGCCATAGCGCATGGCGTGGCGCACCTCGATGCGCTGGCCGCGTGCGGCGAGCACGCCGGCGACGGCGCTGGCCTGGCGTTCGGTCCACGCCGCCAGCGGCGAGCCGTCGGGCCGCCAGATCGAGCGGTACTTGGCGGCCGACTTCGCCGGCCGCAGGCGCAGGATGATGCCGTGCAGGATGGGCCACCACGCCAGGCGCGGGATCTCCACCACGCGCGGGTCCGACAGGAACTCCGCCAGGTAGCGGCGCAGCGCGGCCGGCGTGGGCGCGTCGGGCGTGCCCAGGTTGACCAGCAGCAGCGCGGTGGCCGGCGCTACCGACACCGGGGCCGACGACGGCGAAGGCGACGGCGACGGCGAGGCCGCAGGTTCGGGACGAAAGCGCATGCCGGCGACGCGGGCGCTCAACTGGTGGTCGACGGCAGCGGCGCGGGCTCGGCGCCGGTCTCGGTGTCGCCGAGGTGCACGACCTCGAAACGCACGCAGGCCGCGCCGGCATCGACCGGCGAAGCGCCGAGGCCGACGCTGCCGCTGCCGTGCAGCGTGCAGCTGCCGCGCCGCAGGCTGACGATCTCGCCGTCGTTGAAGCGCACGTAGGTGCCGTTGTAGCTGAGGTCGGTGAGCTGGAAGCTGCCGCTGTACCAGTCCACCCGCGCATGCGAGCGCGAGACGCGCGAGTCGTCGACGCAGAAGCTCGCCTGCGGGCTGCGACCCAGCACCACCGGCAGCTGGCGGTTCTCGAAGACGCGGCTGACGGCGTTCCAGGTCAGGCGCAGGCCTTCGGGCTCGCCGATGATGGAGACGTCGCCGAACTGCGTGACCGCGCCCACGTCGCCGCCGCGCCGGCGGCCCAGCACGTGCACTTGCACCGGCTCGGCGCGGCCGCGCAGGGCCAGGCGATCCAGGCTGCGAAAGCGCGCCTGCAACTCGTTGGGCAGGCCTTGCAGCACGTCGCCGGTGACCAGCGTCTCGTTGTCGCCGGCGTGGTCGATCAGCCGCGCGGCCACGTTGACGGCGTCGCCGAAGCAATCGCCGGCCATCTCCACCACCTCGCCGCGCGCCATGCCGACCTGCAGGCGCAACGCGCGCAGGCCCGGCGAAGCACCGCGCTCGCGGCCCTTCTGCACGATGGCGTCGAGCACCTCGTGCATCACGATCGAGGCCTGCACCGCCGGGCGCGAGTCGGCGAACACCGCCATCAGCCCGTCGCCCAGAGTCTTGACGACGTGGCCGCCGTGCTCGTCCACCGGCCGCACGATGGCGTTGACGCAGTGCGTGACGACCGATGTGGCCTCGGCGTTGCCCAGCGTCTCGAACAGCGAGGTGCTGCCGCGCAGGTCGGCGAACAGCACCGTGCGGTCGGCGATCTGGGTCATGGAGCGCCTCGGTCGGCGGGTACGCCGACCGCTCCCCCGAGGGGATGCGGGCCGGCTTGGGGCGGCCCGGCACTCGGCCCGCGCACGATGGCAGCCATGTCCGCTTCTACAGGTTGTCCAAGTACGTCCGCAGCTTGTCGGACCGGCTCGGATGCTTGAGCTTGCGGATCGCCTTGGCCTCGATCTGGCGGATGCGCTCGCGCGTCACGTCGAACTGCTTGCCCACCTCTTCCAGCGTGTGGTCGGTGCTCATCTCGATGCCGAAGCGCATGCGCAGCACCTTGGCCTCGCGCGGGGTCAGGCTGTCGAGGATGTCCTTCACCACGTCGCGCAGGCCGGCCTGCATCGCGGCGTCGACCGGGGCCACGTTGTTGGTGTCCTCGATGAAGTCGCCCAGGTGCGAATCGTCGTCGTCGCCGATCGGCGTCTCCATGGAGATCGGCTCCTTGGCGATCTTCATGATCTTGCGGATCTTGTCCTCGGGGATCTCCATCTTCTCGGCCAGCGTCGGCGCATCCGGCTCGTAGCCGAATTCCTGCAGGTGCTGGCGGCTGATGCGGTTCATCTTGTTGATCGTCTCGATCATGTGCACCGGGATGCGGATGGTTCGCGCTTGATCGGCGATGGAGCGGGTGATGGCCTGGCGGATCCACCACGTAGCGTAGGTCGAGAACTTGTAGCCGCGACGGTATTCGAACTTGTCCACCGCCTTCATCAGGCCGATGTTGCCTTCTTGGATGAGGTCGAGGAACTGCAGGCCGCGGTTGGTGTACTTCTTGGCGATGGAGATCACCAGGCGCAGGTTGGCCTCGATCATCTCCTTCTTCGCGTCACGAGAGGCCTTCTCGCCCTCGTTCATCTTCTTGTTGATCTCCTTCAGGTCCTCCAGCGGCACCACGGCGCGCGCCTGCAGGTCGATCAGCTTCTGCTGCAGCTCCTGCACCGCGGGCAGGTTGCGCGCCAGCACCGCGCTGTAGGGCTTGCCGAGCGCAATCTCTTTCTCGGCCCACTTCAGATTCAGCACGTTGGGCGGGAAGGTGCGGATGAAGTGCTCCTGCGGCATGCCGCACTTGTCGACCACGATCTTGCGGATCTCGCGCTCATAACGCCGCACATCGTCGACCTGGCTGCGCAGGATGTTGCAAAGCCGCTCGATGGTCTTGACCGTGAAGCGGATCGTCATCAGGTCGTCGCTGATGGCGTGCTGCGCCTTGTTGTAGGCGGCCGACTTGTAGCCTTCCTTCTCGTAGGCCTTGCGCATGCGGTCGAAGTGGCTGCCCAGCAGCGTGAACTTCTCCAGCGCCTGGTTCTTCAGCTCTTCGAGCTTCTTGGTCAGCGCCTTCGAGCCGCCCTGGCCGTCGTCGTCGTCGTCCTCGTCGAACTCGTCGAAGTCTTCCTCGGCCACGTAGTCGTCGGCCTCGTCGTCGCTGACGAAGCCGTCGACCACCTCGGAGATCTGCATCTCCACGCTGGCGATCTTGCCGGCGTAGGTCATGATCTCGGCGATCGTCGTCGGGCTGGCGCTGATGGCCAGCATCATCGCCTGCAGCCCGCCTTCGATGCGCTTGGCGATCTCGATCTCGCCTTCGCGCGTGAGCAGCTCCACCGTGCCCATCTCGCGCATGTACATGCGCACCGGGTCGGTGGTGCGGCCGAACTCGCTGTCCACCGTGGACAGCGCGGCCTCGGCGGCTTCCTCGGCCTCTTCGTCGGTGGCGGTGGCGGTGTTGCTGCCGCTGATCAGCAGCGTGGCGGCGTCGGGCGCCTGCTCGTAGACGGCGATGCCCATGTCGTTGAGCATCGAGACGATGGCTTCCAGGATCTCTTCGTTGACCAGCTTCTCGGGCAGGTGGTCGTTGATCTCCTGGTGCGTGAGGAAGCCACGCGTCTTGCCCATCTTGATGAGCGTCTTCAGCTCCTGGCGGCGCTTGGCGACCTCTTCCTCGGTGAGCGTGGTCTCGTCGAGCCCGAACTCGCGCATCAGCGCGCGCTCCTTGGCGCGGCTGACCTTCATGCGCAGCGGCTTGGCCTTGGCTTCCTTGTCGTCGGTGCCTTCGACCTCGGCCTCGGCTTCGACCTCGCCTTCCAGGTCGGCTTCGATGTCGCCCAGGTCTTCGTCTTCGGCGTCGGCGGGCTTCTTGGCCGGCTCGACCTTCTTGGCGCCCTTGGCGGGCGGCTTGGCGGCGGCGGCCTTGGCGCCGGCCTTGGTTTCGGCTTCGGCCTTGGCGGCTTGCTTGGAACCCGGCTTGGCGGCCGGCGCCGCGGCAGCGGCCTTGGGCTTGGCGGACTTGGCGGCAGGTTCGGCGGCGTTCGGCTTGGCGGCGGACTTCTTCGCGGTCATGCGGATCCTCGGTTGATGCGGTGGCAGCTTCCGGTCGACGGGTCTTGCCTCAGGCCCGGGCGCACGTGCACGGACCGGCGCCGGTTGCGGCGCGGTGAAAGACCTGGAACCGGATGGCAAGTTCGCGTGACCCGACGGGTGTGCAGGCCTGGGGCGGGTTGACCATGTCGTGTACCCTGTACGAAGGGTGGTCGGGTCCCGGGCCCCTTGGACCTTCTGGCACTTCAGACGCTGCCGTCACTCTTGCCGCTGCGGTGAAAGGCGGATTATACCGGGCGGCCGCTGCAAGGCCTTGCCCCACAAGGCTTATCGGCCTTGCGCGCGGTGGCCAGCAGTGGCTTAGCGGCGGCTAGTGGCAGCTATCGGCGGCCCAACAGGGCCCAGGCCGGCTGCTGCCGCAGCCCGAAGCGGATCTGCGCGATCGTCGCCTGCAGGTCTTCGACGACCGGCTCGACCGCCACCTCGGCACCGTCGACCAGCGCGCGCGCCGCTTCGCCCCAGGGTTCGGCCGCCGCCAGCTCGCGCAGGCTGGACCAGGGCGTGGCGCCGTGCTCGGCGACCCAGCGGTCGATCCAACGGAACAGCTCGCCATGCCAGTCGGGCAGCGTGGCCAGCAACTGGTGGTCGTCGCCGCTCAACTGCTCCCACCATTCGCAGCGCTGCAGCAGCAGCGCGGCGGCGCGGTCCTGCGGCAGCCTTGCCGCCACGCGCGGCGCGGCGCGGCGCGGCGGCGGCGCGCTGCGGCGCGCGCTGGCGCCCGCGGCGGCCGGGCCGGCGTTGGCGGCCACGGGCGCGCCGGCCTGGCCCCACGAGGCGGCCAGTTCCTCGCGCGCCAGCCGGGCCTGTTGTGCGATCTCGCCGAGCAACTGGTCGCGCAAGGCGCCGGCCGGCATGGCCTGCCACAGCGGCCGCGCCTGCGCCAGGAAGCGCGCGCGGCCTTCGGCGAGGTCGAGCGCCTGGCCTTGGGCGGCCTGCTCGATCAACTGGCGCGACAGCGGCACGGCCTGCGCCAGCGCCTGCTCGAAAGCCTCGGCGCCGCGTTTGCGCACGAAACTGTCGGGGTCGTGCTCGGGCGGCAGGAACAGGAAGCGCACCTGGCGCATTTCAGTCGCATGGGGCAGCGCCACTTCCAGCGCGCGCGCCGCCGCGCGGCGGCCGGCGTCGTCGCCGTCGAAGCTGAAGACCACGGCGTCGGTGAAGCGGAAGAGCTTTTGCACATGCTCGCTGGTGCAGGCCGTGCCGAGCGTGGCCACCGCGTTGGCGAAACCGTGCTGGGCGAGCGCCACCACGTCCATGTAGCCTTCGACCACCAGCGCGTGGCCGCGCTCGCGGATCGCCTGCCGGGCCTCGAACAGGCCATAGAGTTCGCGCCCCTTGCTGAACACCGGCGTCTCGGGCGAGTTCAGGTACTTGGGCTTGCTGTCGTCGAGCACGCGGCCGCCGAAGCCGATGACCTCGCCGCCGACGGCGCGGATCGGAAACATGATGCGGTGGCGGAACCAGTCGTAGCGCTTGCGTTCCTCGGCCGGCGTGTCGTCGCCGTCATCGGGGCTGCGCACCAGGCCGGCCTCTTCCAGCAGCGGATCGTCATAACTCGCAAAGACACTGGCCAGGCCACGCCAGCCCGGCGGCGCGTAGCCGAGGCCGAAACGCGCCGCGACCTCGCCCGAAAGCCCGCGGCGCTTGAGGTAGCCGATGGCCTCGGGCGATTCGCGCAGCTTGGCGCGGTAGTGGCGCGTGGCTTTTTGCAGCACCTCGGTCAGCGACAGCCGGCGTTCCGCCAGGCGCTGGCGGCGCTCGCGTTCCTCGGGGCTCACCTGCTCCTGCGGCACCTGCATGCCGACGCCTTGCGCCAGCTCGGTGACGGCGTCGACGAAGCTCATGCCGGTGTGCTCGGTCAGGAAGCGGATGGCGTCGCCGCTGGCCCCGCAGCCGAAGCAGTAATAGAACTGCTTGGCCGGGCTGACCGAGAAGCTGGGCGACTTCTCGGCGTGGAAGGGGCACAGCCCCATCAAATTGGCGCCGCCGCGCTTGAGCTCCACGTGGCGGCCCACCACGTCGACGATGTCGACGCGCGACAGCAGGTCCTGCAGAAAGCCGGCGGGGATCACCCGGCCGAGTCTAAGGCGCTGGCTTCAAGCGCTGGCTTCAGGCGCTGGCTTCAGGCGCCGGGCTTCAAGCGCCGGCCGCGCTGGCGCCGGCCTCGCCCTCGGGCGCGGCGGCCAGCGCGAACATGCCCTTGTACTGGCGCGCCCAGGTGGCCACCTGGCCGGCCGGCATCGGCGCGGCGATGCCGGTGCCCTGGCCGATGTCGCAGCCCATGTCGAGCAGCGTGCGCGCCTGCGCCGGGCTTTCCACGCCCTCGGCCACCACCACGCAGCCGAAGGTGCGCGCCAGGCCGACCACGCCTTCGACGATGGCGCGGTCCTGCGGGTCGTCGAGCATGTGGTGGACGAAGCTGCGGTCGATCTTCAGCACGTCCACCGGCAGCCGCTTGAGGTAGGTGAGCGTGGAATAGCCGGTGCCGAAATCGTCGAGCGCGAAGTGCACGCCCAGCGCCCGGCAGCGGCCGAGCAGCGCCGAGGTGGCCTCGATGTCGGCATGCGCCGCGGTCTCCAGCATCTCCAGCTCGAAGTGCGGCGCCAGCGGCTCGGCGTGGCGGGCCAGCAGTTCCGACAGGCGCTGCGCGAAATCGGGCTCCTGCAGGTGGCGCGCCGAGACGTTGACGCTGACCGAGATGTCGAGCCCGCCGCGCCGCCATTGCGACAAATGCTCCAGCGCCTGCGCGAACACCCAGTCGCCGATGCGCGACGACAGCCCGGTGTTCTCGATCAGCGGCAGGAACTGCATCGGCGCGATCAGCCCGTGCTGCGGATGGTCCCAGCGCAGCAGCGCCTCGAAGCCCAGCACGCGGCCGGCGCGCATGTCCACCTTGGGCTGGTAGTGCAGCACGAACTCGGCCTGGTCCAGCGCGTCCTGCACGCGGCCGATGGCCATCACGCGCTCTTCGGTGCGGCGGCGGTGCTCGGCGTCGAAGAACAGGTAGCCGTTGCGGCCCGACTGCTTGGCGCCGTACATCGCGTGGTCGGCGTGGCGCAGCAGCGTGTCGGCGTCGCTGCGGTCGATCGGGTAGACGGTGGCGCCCATGCTGGCCGTCACCTGCACCGTCTCTTCGGCCGGGTTCACCACGTAGGGCTGGGCCACCACGCGCAGCACGCGCTCGACCGCCATGCGCGCTTCTTCCAGCGACTCGGCGCGCAGCAGCAGCACGAACTCGTCGCCACCCAGGCGCGCCGCGGTGTCGGCCCAGGTGTCGCGCGTGCGCAGGGCGCTGCGCAGGCGGCCGGCCAGTTCGACCAGCAGCCGGTCGCCGGCGGCGTGGCCGTAGCGGTCGTTGACGGGCTTGAAGCGGTCGAGGTCGAGGTAGCACACGGCCAGCAGGTACTTGTCGCGGTCGGCGGCGCGCATCGCGTCGCTGAGCAACTGCGACAGCCGCGCGCGGTTGGGCAGCCGCGTCAGCTCGTCGAAATGCGCCTGGCGCTCCAGCCGCTCGCGCTGCACGCGCTGCTCGGTGAAGTCGGTGATCACCAGCACGTGGTAGCGCAAATCGCCCTGCGGCCCGCGCACCGACGAGATGGTGGCCTGCAGCGTGCACACCTCGCCCGAGCGGCGGCGCTCCCGCAACTCGCCGCGCCAACCGCCGTTGGCGCGCAGCGCCGACCACATGGCCGCGCGCTGCTGGCGGGCCAGCGGGTCGGCCGGCGTCGGCCGCAGCAGCGACGGCACCTGGCCAAGCAGCTCGGCGCGCGGCACGCCGAGGATCTGCGTGTAGGCCGGGTTGGCGTCCAGCACGCGCAGTTCGGCATCGGTGATCAGCAGGCCTTCGTGCAGGTGCTGGAACAGGCTGACCGACAGCCGCTGGCGCTCCTGCGCGTCGTGCCGTTCGTCGACGTCGAGCAAGGTGGCCAGCAGGCGCAGCGGCTGGCCGTCGGCGTCGCGCTCGATCACCAGCAGCGTGGCCTCCAGCCAGCGCCAGCCTTCGACCACCGGCATGCGCAGCTCCAGCCGCACGCGGCCGGCCTCGCCGGCCGACACCTGGGCCAGCGCGTGGCGCAGTTCGGCGCGGTCGTCGGGGTGCACCGCCTCGACCCAGGCGTCGGGCGACCAGACGGCGCCGCCGAAGCCGGCCAGCGAACGCCAGGCCGCGGAAACGAAGCTGTCGCCCGGCGTGTGGCCCCAGTCGGCGACGCCCAGGCGCGAGCCGTCCAGCGCCCACTCCCAGCGCTGCTCACGCCAGGCCGATTCGGCCTTCTGGGCATGGGCCAGCAGCAGCAGGCCTTGCATCGTCAGCACCGTCGCCAACGCCTGCAGTTGCACCGCGGCGCCGGCCGTCACGCTGGCCAGGCCCAGGCCCAGCGCCGCGACCAGCAGCACCGTCGACGCCACGGCCACGCTGCCCAGCATGGCCAGCGCGGCCAGCGCGACGATGGGCACGCTCCACCACCACGGCCCGGGCCGGCCCAGTTGGGTCGCTGCCGGCGCCAGCGGCGCGGCCAGCACCAGCAGCGACAGCAGCACGATCAAGGCCAGCCGCGGCGCCTTCGGCCAGCCCGAGCGCAGGCCGAGCGCCGGCAGCGCCGACGCCAAGAGGCCCGCCAGCAGCAGGCCGCCCAGCGCCAGCGGCGGCAGCGGCGTGGCCGGCAGCGACCCGAAGCGCGCGTGCAGCGGCGGCAGCACAAAGCTTCCGACCAGGCCCAGCAGCACGGCAGCGCACAGCAGCCACAGCAGGTCGCGCGCGCGCTCCAGCCGCCAGTCGAAGGCCACGCGGCTCATGCCCACGCCCACCGCGGCCAGCGCGACGCCGCAGGCGAAGCTCAGCGCCACGGCCAGTGCCGGCGCGACGCCGTGCCACCAGAGCGCCAGGCCGAACGCCAGCGTGGCGGCCAGCGGCCGCGTCGGTTCGGGCTGGCGGGCCAGCGCGGCCAGCCCGATGCCGAGCGCTACGCCCAGCGCCGCGGCCATGCCGCGCAGCCCGGCGCCGGCGGCGGCATACGCCAGTGCGCCCAGCAGGCCGCCGAGCAGGCCGACGCGCAGCGCACGCCAGGCGGCCTGCAGCAGCGGCTGGCGGTCGCGCCAGCCGGCGGCGGCGGCCGCGGCGGCCGTAGCTGCCGCAGCGGACGGTTCGCCGGTGGCGGCGGATTCGTCCGCCGGCAGGGATGACAGCGGTGACGGTGGGAGGGAGAGGGGCGGGTCGGGGCGATTCACGAACCGTCCCCGTTCGGGTCAGCGGCTCAGCGGGCGACGCATGCTAGCGCTGGCCGCGGGCGAGCGCTGCTGGTAGAGGCCCCAGGGTGGTCGTCGCACCGGAGGCGCTGACGGCACGGCCGGCAGCCGTTCAGAGCGCGAAGTCGCCGAGCTGGGCGCCGCCTTCCAGCGCCTGCCGCAGCCACTTGGGGTGCAGGCCGCGGCCCGACCACGTCTGGCCGCTGGCCGGGTCGCGGTACTTGGGCGCTACCTTGGCGCCGGTGCGGCCCTTGGGCGCCGCGGCCGGGCTGGCGGTGCTGCGCGCCGAGCCCAGGTCGGCCAGGCTCAGGCCGTGCTCGGCCATCAAGGCCTTGACCTGGGCGATGGCGGCGCCGCGTTCCTCGCGCTGCAGGGAAATGATTTGCTGCTCGAGTTCGGCCTTCTTGGCCAGCAGGTCGCTCAATCGGGTGGCCATGAATCAACTCCGCATCGGTGAAAAGCGATGCGTCAATATATCAGGGAGCGGCGCTGATATCGAATCGCGGCTTATTTGTAGCCGACGCGGTCGAGAATCTGCTGCACCTTCACCTGATTCATGCCGATCACCGATATCGGCACGGTTTCGCGCTTGAACGAGCCGAAGGCATCGAGCGCGCGGTTGTTCAGTTTGGTGCCGGCCACCACCGGCCATTCGTTATTGCCGTTGGCGAAATACCCTTGCGCCTCGGGGCTGGAGAGGTATTCCAGGAACTTGACCGCGGCCTCGCGGTTCTTGGCATGCCGGGCCACCGCGCCGCCGGCCACGTTGACGTGGGTGCCGTGGTCGGCCTGGTTGGGGAAGACGACACCGACGCGCTCGGCCACTTCGCGCTCGCCGGGCACGGTGGAGCGCATCAGCCGCGCCAGGTAATAACTGTTGGTCAGCGCCACCGCGCATTCGCCGCTGGCCACCGCCTTGATCTGGTCGGTATCGCCGCCCTTGGGGTCGCGCGCCATATTGGTCACCAGTCCCTTGAGCCAGGTTTCGGTTTTCTCGGGGCCCAGGTGTTCGAGCATCGCGCCGAACAGCGACAGGTTGTACGGGTGCGAACCCGAGCGCGTGCACAGCCGCCCCTTGTTGACCGGCAGCGCGAGTTTCTCGTACTGGTCGACGTCGGCCTTGGCGACCGACGCCTTGTCGTAAACCACGATGCGCGCGCGCGTCGAAAACCCGAACCAGAAAGGTCCTTCGCCGCTGTCCTTGCCGCGCAATTGGGCGGGAATGCGCTCTTCCAGCACGGCACTGCGCACGGGCTGGAACAAGCCCTCGTTTTCGGCGCGCCACAGCCGCGCGGCGTCGACCAGCAGCACCACGTCGGCCGGGCTGGCGGCGCCCTCGCTCTTCAGGCGGTTGAAGATGCCGGCATCGTCGGAATCCACGCGGTTGATGCGGATGCCGGTCTGCTTGGTGAAGTTGTCGTACAGCGCCTCGTCGGTCTGGTAGTGACGCGCCGAGTACAGGTTGAGCACCTTGTCCTGGGCGAGGGCCGGCAGCGAGAGGCCGGCAACCAGCGCCAGGGCGGCGAGGCGAAGATGAAACAGGCGGCGCAAGGCGTCACTCCCAAAACGGTTCGGAGGACGCGGATGTTATCTGAGAACGAGAACCACTCTCAATTGAGAAAGCTTGCGCCGCATCAGGGAAACCGGCCGGCGCCCTTGCCGGCGCCGCTACGTCCACCGTCGAGCGTCAGGCGGATGGCGGCACGTAGCCGGCCGGCGTCTCGGCCTGGCCGCCGAACAGGAACTGCTCCATCTGCCGCGCCAGGTACTGGCGGGCGCGCGCATCGGCCAGGTTGAGCCGGTTCTCGTTGACCAGCATGGTCTGGTGGCGCTTCCACGCCTCGAAGGCTTCGGCGCTGATCTGCTGGTAGATGCGCTTGCCCAGTTCGCCGGGGTAGGGCGCGTAGGTCAGGCCCGGCGCTTCCTTCTTCAGATACACGCACTGCACCATGCGGGTCATGGCTTTTCTCCTTCGGTCAGACGAACTTCTTGACGAGGACCTGCGAGCGCCGGTCCCAGTTGTACTTGCGTTTGCGCGCCTCGGGCAGCCAGTCGGGGTCGACCGGCACGAAGCCGCGCTTGATGAACCAGTGCATCGTGCGCGTGGTCAGCACGAAGATGCTGTCCAGCCCGGCGGCGCGCGCGCGCTGCTCGATGCGCTTGAGGATTCGCTCGCCGTCGCCCTGGCCTTGCACGTGCGGCGAGATGGTCAGCGCCGCCATCTCGGCGGTGCGGCCTTCGGGGTAGGGGTAGAGCGCCGCGCAGCCGAAGATCACGCCGTCGTGCTCGATCACGGTGTAGTAGCTGACGTCGCGCTCGATCTCGGCGCGCTCGCGCCGCACCAGCGTGCCGTCGCGCTCGAATGGCTCGATGAGCTGCAGGATGCCGCCCACGTCGTCGGGCGTGGCCTCGCGCAGGCTTTCCAGCTTTTCGTCGACCACCATGGTGCCGATGCCGTCGTGCGTGAACACCTCCATCAGCAAGGCGCCGTCGGCGGCGAAGGGCAGGATGTGCGAGCGCTCGACGCCGCCTTCGCAGGCCTTCACGCAATGCTGCAGGTAGAACGCGGTGTCGGTGGGCTGATGCGGCCGCGGCAGCCGCGCCAGCAGCCGCTTGGCATCGGCCAGCGCCAGCTCGGTGTCGATGCCGCTGTCGGCGTCGTCGGGGTTCTCGCGGATGCCCGGCACCTCGGTCATGAAGACCAGCTTGTCGGCCTGCAGCGCGATCGCCGTCTGCGTGGCCACGTCTTCCATCGTCAGGTTGAAGGCCTCGCCGGTCGGCGAAAAGCCGAACGGCGACAGCAACACCAGCGCGCCGATGTCGATGGCGCGGCGGATCGCCGCGCCGTCCACCCGGCGCACCAGGCCGCTCAACAGGAAGTCCACGCCGTCGACGATGCCCACCGGCCGCGCGGTGAGGAAGTTGCCGGACACCACGCGCACCGTGGCGTTGGCCATCGGCGTGTTGGGCAGGCCCTGGCTGAAGGCGGCCTCGATCTCGAAGCGCAACTGCCCCGCGGCTTCCTGCGCACCGTCCAGCGCCACCGCGTCGGTGATGCGGATGCCGTGGCTGAACTTCGAGACGTGGCCCTTGGCCGCGAGCTGCTCGTTGACCTGCGGCCGAAAGCCGTGCACCAGCACCAGCTTGATGCCCATGGCATGCAGGATCGCCAGGTCTTGCACGAAGGCGTTGAGCTTGCCGGCGGCGATGGCCTCGCCGGCCAGCCCCACCACGAAGGTCTTGCCGCGGTAGGCGTGGATGTACGGCGCCACCGAGCGGAACCAGGGAACGAAGGTGTGCGGGAAGACGAGGTTCATGGCGCGACGGGCGTGGCGGCGCGCATTGTGCGGCATCGACGTTGACGGCGATGGCGCCGTGGGCGCAGCATGCGCGGCCCGATTCCTTCCCATCCCCCAAAGGAGCAGCGATGGACGCGTTCAAGACCCCCGGCGCCTTCAGCTGGTGCGAGCTGGCAACCCCCGACCCCGCCAAGGCCACCGACTTCTACGGCAAGCTGCTCGGCTGGACATTCGACGACATGCCGATGGCGCACGGCGACACCTACCGCGTCGTGAAGGTCGGCGCCGAAGCCGTCGGCGGCATCATGGCGCCGCCGCCCGGTGGGCCGCCGATGGCCTGCTGGAGCTGCTACGTCACCGTGACCGACGCCGATGCCACCGCGCGCCAATGCGCCGAGCTGGGCGGCAAGGCCGTCGTGCCGCCGACCGACATCCCCAACGTCGGCCGCTTCGCGGTGCTGCAAGACCCGCAAGGCGCGGTGTTCTGCGTCATCGCGTACAAGATGCCCGGCTGAGCGGCCGCGCCGCGCAGGGTGCGGGGCGCGGCCGATAATCCGCGCCCCGTGAAGCCCCGCCCCGGCGCTGCCGCCGTCGCAGCGCACCCCATCCCGCCGATCACCTACCCCGAAGCGCTGCCGGTCTCGGCGCGGCGCGACGAAATCGCGCGCGCCATCGCGCAGCATCCGGTGGTCATCGTCTGCGGCGAGACCGGCTCGGGCAAGACCACGCAACTGCCCAAGATCGCGCTGGAACTGGGCCGCGGCCGCGCCAACCCGAGCACCGGCCGCCGCGCGCTGATCGGCCACACGCAGCCGCGGCGCATTGCCGCCACCAGCGTGGCCAAGCGCATCGCCGACGAGCTGCAATCGCCGCTGGGCGAGGTGGTCGGCTACAAGGTGCGCTTCCAGGACCGGCTGCAGGCCGGCGCCTCGGTCAAGCTGATGACCGACGGCATCCTGCTGGCCGAGACGCAGACCGACCCGCTGCTCTCGGCCTACGACACGCTGATCATCGACGAGGCGCACGAGCGCAGCCTCAACATCGACTTCCTGCTGGGCTACCTTCGCCAGCTGCTGCCGCGGCGGCCCGACCTCAAGATCATCATCACCTCGGCGACGATCGACGCCGACCGCTTCGCGCAGCACTTCGCGTCGGCGCAGGGGCCGGCGCCGGTGATCATGGTCTCCGGGCGGCTGTTCCCCGTGGAGCAGCGCTGGCGGCCTTGGGAAGAGCAAAAGAACACCGACCTCGAAGACGCCATCGCCGACGCCGTCGACGAGCTGTGGTGCGAAGGCCCGGGCGACATCCTCGTCTTCCTGCCCGGCGAGCGCGAGATCCGCGAGGCCGCCGACCATCTGCGCAAGCACCTCGCGGCCCAGCATCGGGGCGGGCCGCCGCCGGAGATCCTGCCGCTGTTCGCGCGCCTTTCGCAGGCCGAGCAGGAGCGCGTGTTCCAGCCCGGCAACGGCCGGCGCATCGTGCTGGCCACCAACGTCGCCGAGACCTCGCTGACGGTGCCCGGCATCCGCTACGTCGTCGACGCCGGACTGGCGCGCGTCAAACGTTACAGCTACCGCAACAAGGTCGAGCAGTTGCAGGTCGAGCCCATCAGCCAGGCGGCGGCCAACCAGCGCGCCGGGCGCTGCGGGCGGGTGGCCAACGGCATCTGCATCAGGCTCTACGGCGAAGACGAGTTCGCCGCGCGGCCGCGCTTCACCGACCCCGAAATCCTGCGCAGCTCTCTGGCCGGCGTGATCCTGCGCATGAAGGCGCTGCACCTCGGGGCGGTGGAGGACTTCCCGTTCCTCGAAGCGCCGCCGCGCAAGGCCATCGCCGACGGCTACGCACTGCTGTCGGAGCTGGGCGCCGTCGACGACGACAACGCGCTTACCGAGATCGGCCGGCAGCTTGCCCGGCTGCCGCTGGACCCGCGCGTCGGCCGCATGATCCTGGAGGCGCAGCGCCGCCAGTCGCTGGCCGAGGTGCTGGTGATCGCCGCCGCGCTGTCGGGCCAGGACGTGCGCGACCGCCCGCAGGACCAGCAGCAGGCCGCCGACGAGAAGCACAAGCCCTTCGACGACGAGAAGTCGGAGTTCGTGGGCACGCTCAAGCTGTGGCGGTGGATCGAGGAAGGCCGCGGCCATGGCGAAGGCCACACCGCGCACAAGCTGTCCAACCGCCAGCAAGAGCAGCGCCTGCGCGAGCGCTTCATCAACCCGCGACGCGTGCGCGAATGGCGCGACATCCACAGCCAGCTGCACACCGTCGTCGCCGAGCACGGCTGGCGGCTCAACACCGTGCCGGCCACCTACGAGCAGGTGCACCTGGCGATGCTGTCGGGCTTGCTCGGCAACATCGGCTGCAAGAGCGATGACGAGGACTGGTACCTCGGCGCGCGCGGCATCAAGTTCTGGCGCCACCCCGGCGCCAACCTCAGCAAGAAGCCCGGCCGCTGGCTGGTGGCGGCCGAACTCGTGGAGACCACGCGGCTGTTCGGCCGCGGGCTGGCGGCGATCGAGCCGCAGTGGCTGCCCGGCATCGCCGGCCACCTGCTGAAGACGCAGTTGCTGGAGCCGCACTGGGAGAAGAAGGCCGGCGAGGTGGTGGCGCTGGAGCGCGCCACGCTCTACGGGATCGTGGTCTACAACAACAAGCGCGTGAACTACGGTCTGCTGGACCCGGCCGCCGCGCGCGAGATCTTCATCCGCGAGGCGCTGGTGACGGGCGAGATCGAGACCCGACTGCCGTTCCTGGCGCACAACCAGAAGCTGATCCGCCAGGTGGAGGAACTCGAGCACAAGGCGCGCCGGCAGGACGTGCTGGTCGACGACGAACTGATCCACGCCTTCTACGACCAGCAGATTCCCGCCGACGTCTGCAGCACCGCCGCGCTGGAGCGCTGGTTCCGCGCCGAGGTGAAGCGCCAGCCGCAGTTGCTGCAGCTCTCGCGCGACGAGCTGATGCGGCACGAGGCCGCCGGCATCACCACCGCCGCCTTCCCGCGCACCGTGCGCCTGGGCGGCATCGACTGCGCCGCCAGCTACCTGCACGAACCCGGCGATGCGCGCGACGGCCTGACCGTCACCGTGCCGATCTACGCGCTCAACCAGGTCGCCGACGAGCGCTGCGAATGGCTGGTGCCGGGCATGCTGAAAGACAAGCTGCTGGCGCTGGTCAAGAGCCTGCACCAGCGCCCGCGCTCGCGGCTGATGCCGCTGGCCGAGTTTGCGCAAGCCTTCATCGAAACGCACGCCTTCGGCGACGGCAGCCTGCTGGAGGTGTTGCTGCGGGCCGTGCGCGAGAAGACGCAGCTGCCGGTGCAGCGCAACGACTTCAAGCTGGAGCAGCTGAGCCCGCACCAGTTCATGAACTTCCGCGTCGTCGACGAGCACGGCCGCCAGCTCGGCGCCGGGCGCGACCTGGCCGGCCTGAAGGCCGAGCTGGGCGGCCTGGCGCGCAGCGCGTTCCAGGCGCTGGCGGGGTTGAAGACGAGTCCCTCGAAGGCCGCCGCGGCAGCTTCGCCCCAGCCCTCGACCGGGCCCTCACCCCGGCCCTCACCCCAACCCACTCCCGCCGCGCGGGAGAGGGAGCAAGAAGAGCCGCAGCGCTACACCGACTGGACCTTCGGCGAGCTGCCCGAGCTGATGGAGCTGCGCAAGGCCGGGCAGACGCTGGTCGGCTTTCCGGCGCTGATCGACCGCGGCACGCACGTCGAGATCGAGGTCTTCGACGAGCCGCAGCTTGCCGCCGCCAAGCACCGCGCCGGCCTGCGCCGGCTGCTGGCGCTGCAGTTGCGCGAGCCGCTGAAGTACCTGGAAAAGAACATCCCCGACCTGCAGAAGATGGCCGCCGCCTACCTGGGCCTGGGCACGCTGGAAGAGCTGCGCGAGCAGGTCATCGAGGTCGCGCTCGACCGCGCCTTCCTCGCCGAGCCGCTGCCGGTGGATGCCGCCGGCTTCAAGGCCCGGCTCGACGAAGGGCGCGCGCGGCTGAACCTGATCGCCGCCGAGGTGGCCCGCCTGGCCGGCAGCGTGCTGGCCGAGCTGGCCGCGGCGCAGCGCAAGCTCAAGGACAGCCGGCCGCCCAAGGAGGTGGCCGACGACATCGCGGCGCAGTTGCAGCGCCTGGTGCCCAAGCGCTTCGTCGCGCAGACCGAGTGGCCCGCGTTGCAACATCTGCCTCGTTATCTGAAGGCCATCGTGCTGCGCCTGGACAAGTTGCGCGCCGACCCCGCGCGCGACGCCGCGCGCCTGGCCGAGCTGCGCCCGCTGGAGCAGCGCTGGCTGCGCCGCGTGGCCGAGCTGCGCGGCGCCCGCCACGCGCGGCTGGACGAATACCGCTGGCTGCTGGAAGAGCTGCGCGTCAGCTACTTCGCGCAGGAACTGCGGACGCCGCAGCCGGTCAGCGCCAAGCGGCTGGACCGCGCCTGGCAGCAGATCGCCACCGCTTGAGCGAAAGGACCGACGCCGATGAACCTCGCCCTCTGGCTGTATCGCAACGCGCTGGCGCACGGCCCGCGCCCCGCCGTCGCGCTGGGCACGCAGGTCGTGCACGACCACGCCGGCCTGGCGCGCGCCGCCGGCGGCTTTGCGCAGTGGGCGCGCGTCCAAGGCATCGGCGCCGGCGACCGCGTGGGCCTGTTCATGGACAACGGGCCCGAGTACCTGGTGGCGCTGTGGGGCCTGTGGTGGCTGGGCGCCGTCGCGGTGCCGATGAACGCGCGGCTGCACGGGCGCGAGGCCGCCTGGATCCTCGGCCAGTGCGAGGCGCGCGCCTGCATCGCCGACGACCGCCACGCCGACGAACTGGCGCCGCATCTGCCTGCAGACACCGCGCTGTGGCGCGAGCCGCAGCCGCCCGCGGCAACGGCGATCGAACCGCCGGCCGAGCGCACCGAGGACGATGCCGCCTGGCTCTTCTACACCAGCGGCACCACCGGCCGCCCCAAGGGCGTGACGCTGACCCACCGCAACCTGCGCTGGGCCGCGATGGCCTACGTCGCCACCGTGCAGCCGGTAGCGCCGGGCGACGCCTGCCTGCATCCGGCGCCGCTGTCGCACGGCAGCGGGCTGTACCACCTGGCCTACGTGATGAACGCCGGCGTCAACGTGCTTCCCGCATCGCGCGGCTTCGACGAGGCCGAATGCTTCGCGCTGGCCGCGCACTGGCGCAACGCCTCGTGCTTTGCCGCGCCGACCATCGTGCGCCGGCTGGCCGAGCATGCGCGGCTGCACCGGCCGCCGCTTGACGGGCTGGCCACCATCGTCTACGGCGGCGCGCCAATGTACCTGGCCGACCTGGAGGCGGCGCGTGCCGCCCTCGGCCCGCACCTGGCGCAGATCTACGGCCAGGGCGAAAGCCCGATGACCATCACCGTGCTGCCGAAGGCGGTGATCGAAGACCGCGGCCACCCGCGCTGGCGCGAGCGCATGGCCTCGGTGGGCGTGGCGCAGCCGATGGTGGAACTGTCGATCCGCGCCGCCGACGGCCGCGCGCTGGCCGCCGGCGAGGTGGGCGAGGTCTGCGTGCGCGGCGAGGTGGTGATGGCCGGCTACTGGCAGCAGCCCGAAGCCAGCGCCGCGGCGCTGCGCGACGGCTGGCTTTGGACCGGCGACGTCGGCCGCGTCGACGACGAGGGCTTTCTGACGCTGCTCGATCGCAGCAAGGATCTGGTGATCAGCGGCGGCAACAACATCTACCCGCGCGAGGTGGAAGAGGTGCTGCTCACCCACCCCGGCGTGGCCGAGGTCAGCGTCATCGGCCGGCCCGACGCCGAGTGGGGTGAATCGGTCGTCGCCTACGTGGTCTGCCGCGATGCGGGGGCGGCCGTCGATGCCGCGGCGCTGGATGCGCACTGCCTGGCGCAGATGGCGCGCTACAAGCGGCCCAAGGCCTACCGCTTCGTGCCGGCGCTGCCCAAGAACAACTACGGCAAGGTGCTGAAGACCGAATTGCGGCAGGTGGAAGCCGGCGCGCCCTGGCCGCCGGCGTGATGAAGCATGCGCTTCAGATGCCCAGGCGGCTGCGCAGCCGCTGCGCGGCGGCGCGCACGGCCTCGCGCGGCGACGCGGCGGCCTTGCTCAGGCAGTCCAGCGCGTAGGCCGGATCCTTCTGCAGGCGTTCCACGTGTACGTGCAGGCCTTCCTTGGCCGCCAGCCACTTGAAGTCGATGATGTCCACCAACTCCAGGCCCTGGCGTTCGCTTTGAGTGGTGGCGTTCATCGGCGGCGGCTTGTCCTGATCTTCCACGTTGACCTTAACGGCCGAGCTTGGCTCGAAGCTGACAGCGCGGACACCCCTTTCGAGGGATCTCTCCAGAATAGGCCCCCGGCCTTGCCACCGACTGCCTTGCGTTGCCCATGTCCAACAGTTCACCCCTTCCACCCTTGACGGCGGCCGCAGCGCTGCCCAAGCAAATGACGCAGGCCGGCTTTGCCGTGCTGAGCGCCGACACCGCGGCCGGACTGATCGGCTGGCAGCGTCCACCGCTGGACTGGCAAGCCCATTGGGCCGACCTGCCGAGCGACAACTACCTGCGCGACGGCGGCCGTTATCGCCGCCGCCGCCATGGTTGTTTCGTCATCGACGAGGGGCGGGTAGAGGCCGTCGCGCACCGCGCGCACTGGCAACCCGTGGAATACAACGCATTGCACGGCGGCATCGAGCGCTGGTTCGAGCCGCTGCCGCCGGCCTTGCAAAGCGACCCGCGCTGGACCGCGCTGCTGCAGGCCATGGCGCGCATCGCCGGCGGCCTGCACCCGGCGGCGCGCTGGTTCGCCGAGGCCCATGTCTTTCGCATCGACACCACCGACGGCATCGGCCGCCCCACGCCCGAGGGCGCGCACCGCGACGGCGTCGACCTGGTGGCCGTATTCCTGGTCGACCGCCACGGCGTGAAAGGCGGCGAGACGCGCGTGTTCGCCGCCGACGGCCCGCAAGGCGTGCGCTTCACGCTGGCCGAACCCTTCAGCGTGCTGCTGCTCGACGACGCCCGCGTGATCCACGAAAGCACGCCGATCCAGCCGCTGCAGGGCGACGCGCCGGCCTGGCGCGACACCCTGGTGCTGACCCTCAGGCGCGGCGGCTTCCAGGGCCCGCAGGCTATGCTCGGCGCATGAACGCCGATCCGCTTTCCAGCGCGCCCAGCCTGCCGATCCAGTTCGCCGACGTGGCCGCCGCCGCCGGCCGCCTGCGCGGCGTGGCGCACCGCACGCCGGCGCGCACCTCGCGCACCGTGGACGAAGCTTGCGGCGCCAGCGTCTTCTTCAAGTGCGAGAACTTCCAGCGCATGGGCGCCTTCAAGTTCCGCGGCGCCTACAACGCGCTGGCGCGCTTCAGCGCGGAGCAGCGCCGCGCCGGCGTCATCGCCTTCTCGTCGGGCAACCATGCGCAGGCCATCGCGCTGTCGGCGCGGCTGCTCGCCATGCCCTCGGTGATCGTGATGCCGCAGGACGCGCCGGCGTCCAAGCTGGCCGCCACGCGCGGCTACCAGCGCGAGCAGCCGGGCAGCGAGGTCATCCTCTACGACCGCTACACGCAAGACCGCGAGGCCATCGGCCGCCGCATCGCCGCCGAGCGCGGCATGACGCTGATCCCGCCCTACGACCACGCCGACGTGATGGCCGGGCAGGGCACCGCGGCGCTGGAGTTGATCGAGGACGTCGGCCCGCTCGACGCGCTGCTCGTCTGCGTGGGCGGCGGCGGGTTGATCAGCGGCTGCGCGGTGGCGGCCACGGCGCGTTCGCCCGGCATCGAGGTCTGGGGCGTCGAGCCGGCGGCCGGCAACGACGTGCAGCAAAGCCTGGCCAAGGGCGAGATCGTCCACATCGACACGCCCAAGACCATCGCCGACGGCGCGCAGACCCAGCACTGCGGCACGCTGACCTTTGCCGTCATCCGCCGCCTGGTCAGCGGCGTGCTGACGGTGACCGACGCGCAGCTCGTGCGCACGATGCGCTTCTTCGCCGAGCGCATGAAGATGGTGGTCGAGCCCACCGGCTGCCTGGCCGCCGCCGCGCTGCTGGAAGGCGCGATCGAGCTGCGCGGCAAGCGCGTGGGCGTGATCCTGAGCGGCGGCAACGTCGACCTGGCGGCCTATGCCGGGCTGCTGCAGGCCTGAGCGCACGGCCTGACCGCACCACCTGACCACATCACGCGACCGCATCATGAAACAAGGGAGTGCCTGATGGCTGACGAGCAAACCAAGCCCACCGTTGCCGGCGACGCCGCCCCAGGCGCCGGCCGCGAGGGCGAACGCGAAGCCGACAAGAAGCTGCGCCAGACGGTCGAGCGGCTGCTGCTGCGGCCGCCGGCCGTCAGCGACGGCTCGGTCACCGCCACCGCCGGCCGCGGCCCGCTGCGCTACGAAGCGCGGGTGGAGTTCCTGCCGGTGATGGCGCAGGGCTTCGACGGCGTGCTCGCCGAGCCGCAGGCCGCCGTGATGGTCACCAGCTACAAGCGCCAGGGCGTGCGCGCGGCCGACCGGCCGGTGTGCTTTGCCTTCAACGGCGGGCCCGGCTCGGCCTCGCTGTGGCTGCACCTGGGCGCCCTCGGCCCCAAGCGCGTGCTGGTGCCCGACGACGGCGGCGCGGCGCGCGCGCCGTATGCGCTGGTCGACAACCCGCAGACCTGGTTCGACCATTTCGACCTGGTGTTCATCGACCCGCCGCACACCGGCTGGTCGGTCTGCGCCAGCGAGGCCGCGCGCAAGCGCATGCTCGGCGTCGACGGCGACGTGGAAGCACTGGGCGAGGTGATACGCGTGTGGCTGACGCGCCACCAGCGCTGGGCCTCGCCGGTGGTGCTGGCCGGCGAAAGCTACGGCACCACGCGCGCTGCCGCGCTGGCCGACAGCCTGCAGACCGCCGGCGTCGCCTTGAGCGGCCTGGTGCTGATCAGCTGCGCGATGGACCTGCAGGCGCTGGACTTCACGCCCGCCAACGAGCTGCCTTATGCGCTGTTCCTGCCGGCCTTCGCCAACGTCTCGCAGTACCACGGCCTGCTGCAGGGGCCGTTGGCGGCGTCGCCCGAGGCGGCGCGCGCCGCCGCCGAGGCCTTCGTCGCCGACGACTACCTGGCCGCGCTGCACGCCGGCCACCGGCTCGACGGCGCGAAGCGCGAGCGCATCGCCGCGCGCGTCGCCGAGCTGACCGGGCTGCCGCGCGCGCTGGTCGAAGCCAAGAACCTGCGCATCAGCGACCACGTCTACTTCACCGAGGCCATGCGCGCGCAGGGCCGACTGATGGGCCGGCTGGACGCCCGCGTCACCGGCCCGATGGCGGCGGTGCGCAGCCACGAATGGGAGTTCGACCCCGGCATCGAGAGCATCGCGCCGGCCTATACCGCGAGCGCGCTGGGCTACTTCAGCCAGGCGCTGGGCGTCAACCTCGAAACGCGCTACGAGGCCTTCAACCTCGGGGCGCACAAGGCCTGGAACTGGAACCGCGGCGACGCCAACGGCAACGGCTTTGCCTGCACCACGCCCGACCTGGCGCGCGCGCTGCGCCGCAACCCGCACCTGCGGGTGCTGGTGGCCAGCGGCCGCTACGACCTGGGCACGCCGTACAGCGCCAGCGACTGGTCGCTGGCCCACCTCGACGTGCCGCCCGACGTGGCCGCGCGCATCGAGCACCACTACTACGACGCCGGCCACATGATGTACACGCGCAGCGCCGACCTCGGCAAGCTGAAGGCCGACCTCAGCCGCTGGCTGGGCTGACGCCAAGGCCTGCTGCGATGCACGTCGGCATCCTCACCGGCGGCGGCGACTGCCCCGGCCTCAACGCCGTCATCCGCGCCGTGACGCTGGCGCTGGCCAACGAGGCCGGTGCGCGCGTCACCGGCATCGAGCGCGGCTTTCTCGGCCTGCTGACGCGCCAGGCGCGGCCGCTGGACGCGAACGCGGTGCAAGGCCTGCTGGCGCAGGGCGGCACCGTGCTCGGCACGCACAACCGCTGCGACCCCTTCCACTACTTCGGCGCCCAGGGCGCCGACTGCTCGGGCGACGCGCTGGCCTACGTCGGCCACTTGGGGCTGGATGCGCTGGTGGCCATCGGCGGCGACGGCACGATGGCCATCGCCCAACGTTTCAGCGCACTCGGGCTGCCGGTGGTGGGCGTGCCCAAGACCATCGACAACGACCTCTGGCACACCGACCGCAGCTTCGGCTTCGACAGCGCGGTGGCGGTGGTGGCCGAGGCGCTGGACCGCCTGGAGACCACGGCGCGCAGCCACGGCCGCGTGATGATCACCGAGACCATGGGCCGCTACGCCGGCTGGATTGCGCTGGAAGGCGGCATGGCCGGCGCCGCCGACGTGATCCTGCTGCCCGAGCTGCCGGTCGACGTGGAAGCCGTGGCCGAGCATTGCCGCCGGCGCGAGCGCACGGCCGGCCACACGCTGATCTGCATCGCCGAAGGCGCGCGGCTGCAGGACGGCGCGCTGACGGTGCGCGAAGTCGTCGCCGACAGCCCCGACCCGCTGCGCCTGGGCGGCGTGGGCCAGCAGTTGCAGCAGTTGCTGGCGGCGCGGCTGACCAGTGAAGTGCGCAACACCTTGCTGGGCCACGTGCAGCGCGGCGGCTCGCCGACGCCGTTCGACCGCGTGCTGGCCACGCGCTTCGGCTACCACGCGGCGCAACTGGTGCGCGGCGGGCGCTTCGGCCGCATGGTCACGCTGCAGGGCGATGCCATCGCCAGCGTGCCGCTGGACGAGGTGGCCGGCCGCACGCGCAACGTGCCGCCCGACCATGCGCTGATCGACGCGGCGCGCGGCATCGGCGTGATGCTGGGGACCTGAGGGCGCCACGCCGGCGCGGCACCTGCGCGGCACCTGCGCGGCTCGGTCGCGGCTCGGTTGGCGCTCGGTCGCGGTCTATTCGCCGCGGTTGCGCGCGCGCACCGCCTCGCGGCGCGACTCCACCGCGTCGGCGGCCACGCTCGCGTTGTGCTCGCGGCCGCGCGTGCGCTCCAGCGCCATCGCTTCGCCGAAGGGCAGGGCATAGCCGTCGCGGATCACCGCCTTGTAGCGTAGCAGCATCGCCGGCACCGTGCCCAGCATGTCGGCGGCCAGCGCGCGCGCCTCGGCCAGCAGCCGCTCGGCCGGCACCACGCGGTTGACGAAGCCCCAGGCCGCGGCCTGTTCGGCGCTGACCCAGTTGCCGGTGAACGAGACCTCGCGCGCGCGGTAGGGCCCGATGGCGCGGCTGAGCTTCTGCGACAGCCCCCAGCCCGGCGCGATGCCGATGCGCGCATGCGTGTCGGCGAAGCGCGCGTTGGGGCTGGCCAGCAGCACGTCGCAGGCCAGCGCCAGCTCGAAGCCGCCGGTGACGGCCGCGCCGTTGATGGCGCCGATCACCGGGCCGCCGAAGCGGTCCAGCGCGGCCACCGGATCGTGATCGGTCACGCCGTGCTCGCCGCCGCCCAGGCGGCGGCTGCCCGAGCCGAGTTCCTTCAGGTCGAGCCCGGCGCAGAACGCCTTGCCGGCGCCGGTGAGCAGCAGCACGCGCACGGCGGGGTCGGCGGCCAGCGCGTCGATCTGCGCCGTCAGCGCCGCCATCAGCGCGCCCGACAGCGCGTTCATCGCCTGCGAGCGGTTGAGCGTCAGCACCGCCAGGCCGGGCGTGTCGCGGTCGACGAGGACGAGGTCTTCGGTCATGAGGGGGCTCCGGTTGAGGTTCAGGCGTCGCGCACGTCGGCGACCGGGTTGCCGCCGAAATCGGCACGTTCCAGATAACGCATTAGCTTGGCGGCTGCCGCGGCCGGGCTGTCGAGCTGGCCGCCGGCGTGCAGCTCGGCGAAGCGCGTGCGCTCCGGAAAGGCCTGCGGGTCGGCGCCGCGCAGTTGCTGCTGCATGTCGGTGTCGATCACGCCCGGCGCCAGCGAGACCACGCGCGCGCCGTCGGGTCGCGCCGCCTCTTCCAGCGCCAGCGCGCGCGCCAGGTGGTCCAGCCCGGCCTTGGCCGCGCAGTACGAAACGCTGCCGGCCATCGGCCGCCGGCCCAGCCCCGACGACACCAGCAGCAGCTTGCGCGGCAGCGGCCAGCCGCGCGTGGCGTGCAGGAAGGCGGCGCTCAACAGCAGCGGCGCTTCCAGCCCGACGCGGATCGCGTTGGCCAGGTCGTCGGCATCACTGTCGGCCAGCGGCGCCGGGCGCGACACCACGCCGGCGTTGTTGATCAGCGTCGCGCTGGACCAGGGCCTTGGCCCTTGCTCGGCCAGCCAGGCCGCCAGCTGCGCGGCCGCCGCGCGCGCATCGGCCAGTTCGACCGCCCAGTGCAGGAAGCGCGGCGACGACAGATCGGCCGGCGGCCGGCGCGACAGGCCGATCACCTGGTGGCCTTGCGCTAGCGCCTGCTCGGCCACGGCGCGCCCGAGCCCGCGCGAGGCGCCGGTGATGAGGGTCAATGGCATCGTCATCGGCCGCAGCATAACCAGCGTGCGCTGCTGGCATCATCGGCCGCAATGAAAACCCGCAGCGCATTCACCTGGTCCCTGCTGGCCGGCCTGGCGGTGCTGGTGGCGGCCTTCGTGCCGGTGGGCTGGCGCATGCTGCAGCCGCCGCCGCCATCGTCATCACCATCACCGTCCCAATCAACGGCCGCCGGCCGCGCGGCCGAACTGCCCGCGCCGTGGGAGATCACGCGCGACGACGCTGGCGGCGTGCGCGCCTTCGGCCTGCGGCTGCCGGGCTCGACGCTGGCCGATGCGCTGGCGCTCTGGCGCGACGACCTGCAACTCGGCGTGATCGCCGCGCCCGGCCGCCCGGCGGCGCTGGAGGCCTTCACCGACCGCTGGACCGGCGGCGGCATCACCGGCCGCCTGGTGCTGGCCGCCGACGTGCCGGCCGCGACGCTGCAGCAATGGCAGGCGCGCTCGGCCAAGCGCGAGACCTTCGAGGGCGGCGCGCAGCGCTGGCACTTGCGCGGCGAGGATCTGGCGACGGCGCTGCGCGGCGCCGTCACGGGCCTGAGCTTCGTGCCTTCGCGCCGGCTCGATGCCGACACCTTGCGCAGCCGCTTCGGCGCGCCGGCCGAGACGCTGCCCGGCGAGGGCGCCACGCGCCACTGGCTGTACCCGGCGCTCGGCCTGGCGATCGCGCAGGACGAGGACAGCGGCCGCACGCTGATCCAGATGGTGCCCGCCGCCGACTTCGAACGGCGCTTGCGCGCACCGCTGCTGCAGGCGGCGGCTGCGGCCGCTTCGGCCGCTTCCGCCGCTTCCGCCGCTTCCGCCGCGTCCAGCGCGACGCGCTGAAGCCGGGCGGCCCGCTTCAGAACGGCGCCGGCGACACCCAGCGCAGTGCGCGCCCGTCCAGCGGATGCGCCAGCGCCAGTTCATGGGCATGCAGCAGCAGGCGCGGCTCGGCCGCGGCCGCCGCGCCGCCGTAGAGCCGGTCGCCGACGATGGGCCAGCCCTCGGCGGCGGCATGCACGCGCAACTGGTGCGATCGCCCGGTCAGCGGCCACAGGGCCAGCCGCGTGCGCCGGCCCTCGCGCGCCAGCACGGCCCAGCGCGTCACGCTGGGCTTGCCGCGCAGCGCGTCCACCTGCTGACGTGGACGGTTGGGCCAGTCGGCTGCCAGCGGCAGCTCGATCTGCCCGGCCGGCGCCGCGGGCCCGCCTTCGACCAGCGCGACATAGGCCTTGTGCACGCGCCGCTCGGCGAATGCGATGCTGCAGGCGCGCTGCAGCGCGGCGCCGCGCGCGAACAGCAACAGGCCCGAGGTGGCCATGTCCAGCCGGTGCACCACCAGCGCATCGGGCGCCAGCGCGCGCACGCGCGTCCACGCACAGTCAGCGCCCTCGGGCCCGCGCCCCGGCACCGACAGCAGCCCCGCCGGCTTGTCGACGACGACCCATTCGGTGTCGAGCTGCACGATCCAGGGCATTGAAAGCTGGTTATACTGCTGGGCTCGACAGGCGCGTAGCTCAGCTGGTTAGAGCACCACCTTGACATGGTGGGGGTCGGTGGTTCGAGTCCACTCGCGCCTACCAAGTTCTTGTTTCGTGACAAGCACTTGGCCAAGCAGGCCTTCGTTAGACAGTCTACGCGGCCGCGGGCTGGCGCGGGGCAACGCGGGCTAGCGATTCATAGTCTCTAGTCATAGTCGCGTAGACCGTGCAGGGAGATGACTCGCTCGGCTGTTGCAGCATCTCGCCCGTGTGCCGGGAAGCCGATGATGGCCTTGCGCGAGCCGACTGCACAGACCTCGCAGCGCGCGCAGGACATGCCGTCGCTGGTGACGGCTGGGCTTGTCCTTCGGTTCTTCGACAAACGCGCAAGGTAGTCCGCCGAGTGCTGCGCGTAGTTCGTGACCATTCGGAGGTCTGACCAAGCGCCGAGCTTCTGCAGCACGTCGAGCAGCGTCTTCCGCTGCACGTGCCACGTCGCCCAGGTGTGCCGCAGGCCATGCCAAGTGAAACCCTTGCGTTTTGCGAGCGCGCAGGCGTGCAAGAACCCTGTCTTCACGCTTTGAACTGGCTTGCCGCGGTAGGTGAAGACGTGGGTCTTATGAGCGCCTCGACACGCTTTCAGGATCTCCGTCGCACGCACGCTGAGCGGTACGGCTATCGCCTGTCCGCCCTTCATCTCCTCGCTCTCGACCCACACGAGCTGCCGCTCGATGTCGATGTGGTTCCAGGTGAGGCCGAGCACGTTGTCCCGGCGCAGACCGGTCAGCAATGAACATTCGGCTACCTGATGCAGCAAGAGTCCCTTTGGCAGCGCGCCGCCGAAGCCGCCATGGGCAATGCCGCCATGCTGCGCGGCCAGGATGTCGGCGCCGCTACTTCGGTGCGCGGCCAAGACATCGGCGCTGGCACCGCACGTCGCGGTCAGCACGTGGCCATGCGCGGCCAGGACATGGACTACGCCGAGAAGATCGACGCGCGGCAACTCGACCTGGCGAACCGCGGCGCGCTGCGACAAGGTGCCGCGTGGGCGTGGGAACAGGCGAATGGCGACCCATCGAAAGCCGCCGCCTACATCGCGTCGATCGGCGGTTCCCCGGACAACTTCCTCGCGCTGCAGCGCGAGAACCGCGATGCTGCGAAAGCTTCGGCGGAGTGATGGGAACGGGCCGTTGCTCCGGCGTCTGCCGGAGAGGATGGGAAGATCAGTCCGCTGCGGACAGCGCAGAACTTGGCCGACTTGAAGAGGATGTTCCCGGGGCGCGGCAAGTGCAGACCCGAACACTTCCGCCGCAGGCCAGCCCCAAGCTCTCGCCGGGCTCGCCATCAAAAACAGCATTAACAACCTGCGCGGCGGCGGCCTGATGGAGTGGCTGGGCATCGACAAGCCGCCGATGGCCTACAGCGAACTGCCAGACCTGCGCGACTACACGGTGAAGGAACTGGGCCTGCTGGGCAGCATCGGTACGCGCGCGAGGCGTGGCGACTACGAGCTGACGCGCGAAGGCGCGCCGACGCACTACCTGAACCGCGACGTGGTGGGCACCTACGGCGCAGACTTCCTCGCGAACCGCGGGGTGCAGGGGCTCCGGCGGCCAAAGTAAGATGCCAGTTCCGGAGCTGAACGCAGAGAGGGAACTATGCGCCGACTAGCGCTCGCGTGCGCCCTCGTGGCGCCCACCCTGGCGCTCGCCCAGGCCTGGCAGAAATTGCCCGACACACCTGGTTTTTCGATTTTCCTCGACCAGCGACAGTTGCGCCTGTCCGCGACCCCACCTAGTGGTTGGGTGATGGTGAATTACGCGGCTCCGCGAGACGGCGCGCAGTCGTTCCGAATGCTGGCTGAGTTCGATTGCGCTCGATATCTTGTGCGCACGATCGAGGCGACGCAGCATTCAGGGCTGAATGCCACTGGGACGGTGGTCTCGACAGTCGGCGCGACCACGTGGATGCCAGCGCCGCCAGGAGAGTTCCTAGATGCAGTTCTGCGTGGCATTTGTCCGAAGGTGAAAACGCTGTGAAGAAAGGTCATGCTGCGACGGTCGCGGTAGGAGCTATTTCCCTCGGAGCAGTCGGCGCAAAGATCGGCATCGCTGGTTTCTTCGGTGCGATGAACGGGATGCTGCCATGTGCCATCATTGGCGCGTACATCGGACACAAAGTCTACAAGGGCGTGACTGGCGGAGACGCCGCGCAAGGCTTCAAGGAAGGCTATGCGTCGAAGGCCGAGGCGCTCAAGGCTCGCCGGCTGGCGCTGATGGCGGCGAAGCCCGAGCTCGTGCCGGTGATGCCGGCTGTCGCAGCCGCTAAACCCCCGCCGGAGCCTAAGTCCCCAGCGGGAACTGACGATGCCCGCAAGACCTCAAGACGGGCTTCGAGGAAGGCTATAGGCCGAGGCCCGGCGGCTGGCGCTGATGGTCGAGCACGGCACGGCTCAGACGACAAGGCCACAGAGTGAGACGTTAATCGGCGCAGTCGCTTGGGGTCGATCTATGGCGAACCACCTGCTCATTGAGACCCACAACAATTTCCGGTCAGCTTCCCGGAGTGCGAGCTTGTTGGCCAGCATCTCGGAAGTGGCGACCATCGTCCGGCGTGCTGGCTTCAGTTGGGGCGTTTTCGGCGACGAAAGCCACCAGGCGGTCATCAACGAAGCTCGGCTGGAAGCACTCGACGACGAACAATGGCGTGAGCCAGAAATCAGCAACGAGGCCTGGATCGAGCGGGAATGGGACAGGTACGTTGAGCACGAACGTAGTCTGCTGCGCGAAGGTCCTTCGTTCGCCCTTGCTGACTACGAGCGTTCTGTTGAGCATGGGTGGATGTATGAGGACTGAGCTCCACCTCCTAAAATCTTACCTCTCCCACGGCCGGAGCTGACACAGCCGTGAAAGCGTTCCTCCCCGAGAGCGCTTGCGCGTGGCTACTTCTCCCCTCCGCGATTTCCCGCTCGAATTCGCCCAGCCCCGCCTTTCGTACGAAGACATCGACGCGCTGCGGGCGTCGGGGATGAACTCCTTGCGCCGCGGCTACGAAGCCAGGCGCATCGGCACCGACGTCAACGCGCGGTTGGCCCAGGAGGCAAGCTCTTTTTTTGGGCCTCGCGCCCAGACGATGCACCAGCGCCGCAGGCCTCCCCGTCAGAGGTCACGACGTCCCCCGCGGCGCGTTGCCCAGCACCTTGTTGATGGTGACGTAGCGCAGGTTCAGGCGCCCTTGGGCATCGGCCAGGTCGCGGCGCACCTGCAGTTCGGCGCGCTGCGCATCGAGCACGACGACGAAGTCGACCAGGCCGCCGGCCTGGCGTTCGCGGGCCAGGTCGTAGGCGGCGCGGGTGCTCTGCGCGCGCGCTTCGAGTTCGCGCACCTGCTGCTGCTGGGCGGCGTAGCCGCTGAGCGCGTCGTCGATCTCCTGCCAGGCGCGCAGCACCGTCTGCCGGTGGTTGACGGCCGCTTCCTGCTGCTGCAGTTCGCGCAGTTGCACGACGCCCTTGCGCCGGCCGCGGTCGAACAGCGGCAGGTCGATGCTGGGGCCCAGCGACCAGGTGCGGCTGTCCCAGTCGGACAGGCGGCTGCCGAGGTAGGACTCGATGCCGACGCGCGCGCCCAGGCGGATGCTGGGGTAGAGCTCGGCGCTGGCGATGCCGATGGCGGCGGTGGCGCTGCGCAGCCGGGCTTCGGCGGCGCGCACGTCGGGCCGGCGCAAGGCCACCTCCGACGGCAGGCCGAGTGCCAGGCTCGGCAGCGCAGCATGCGCTTCGGCGGCCGGCGCCGTCAGTTCCTCGCGCAGCGCGCCGGGCCGCTCGCCCAGCAGCAGCGCAATGCGGTTGATGGCCGCGCCCTCCTGCTCCAGCAAGGCCGGCAACTGCGCGCGCAGGGCGGCGAGGTCGGCGCGCTGGCGTTCCACCGGCACGTCGTCGATCAGGCCGCCGCGCGCCTGGGCGGCGAGCAGGCCGAGGCGGTCGGCCATCACCGCGACTTCCTCGCGCGCCAGGCGGATTTGTCGCTGCGTGGTGCGCAGTTCGAAGTAGTTGCGCGCCACGTCGCTGGCCAGCGTCAGCCGCGCCAGGTCCAGCAGCGCGGCTTCGCGCGCCAAGTCGGCATCGGCCGCTTCGAGCGAGCGCCGCACGCGGCCCCACAGGTCCGGCTCCCAGGCCGCGTCGAAGCCGGCCTGGTACAGCGTGAAAGGCGCGCTGAGAAACTGCGCCAGCGCTTCGCGGTTGCCGCCCAGCGCGTCGAGCATGCGCGTGCCGGCACCGTAGGCGCTTTGCCGCTGGCGGCTGATGGCGGCGTCGGCCTTCAGCTCGGGGCCGGCCTGGGCGGCGACGGTGCCGCGTTGCGCGCGCGCCTGCGCCACGTGCAGCGTGGCGGTCAGCACGTCCGGGCTGGCGTCGACGGCGCGCTGTTGCAGGCGGTCGAGCAGCGGGTCGCCGAAGGCCTGCCACCACGCGCCGGGCAATGCGGCGTCGGCCAACGCGTTGCCGCGCAGCGAGGCGTCGGCGCTGCGCCAACTGGTCCAGTCGTCGGGCGCCGTCGGCGGGGGCTTGACGAAGTCGGGCCCGGCGGCCGTGCAGCCGGCCAGCGCGGCGGCGGCCAGCAGCCAGGCGGCCGCGCCGAGGCGTGGCGCGCGATGGAGTGTGCGGTGTGGCGCGCGGTGGCGCGGGTGGTGGGGCACGAACACGGCGGGGCCCTCCGGGAGGTCAGGTGAGGCGATTGCGGAACAGCCACGCGGCCAGCGGCAGCGTGATGGCCGTCAGCACGAGCATGGGGACGAAGTCGATGGCCACGTCGCGCAGGCCCGCGCCTTCGAGGTAGACGCGGCGCACGAGGTCCATGCCGAAGCGCAGCGGGTTGACGTAGGTGGCGATCTGCAACACCTCGGGCATGTTGCGCACCGGCGTGAGCAGGCCCGACAGCAGCATCAGCGGCATGATCAGCAAGAAGGTGTAGAGCATGGCCTGCTGCATGTTCACCGACAGCGCCGAGATCGACAGCCCGATGCCGACCGCCGCCGCCGTGAAGCTGAACAGCCCCAGGTACAGCAGCCACGGCGAGCCGTTCATCGGGATCTGGAACCAGAAGCGGATGATCAGCAGGATGATGGTCGACTGCAGCAGCCCCACCAGCATCGACGGCAGCGCCTTGCCGATGAGGATCTCGATGGGCGTCAGCGGCGTCACCAGCAACTGGTCGAAGGTGCCTTGCTCGCGTTCGCGGGCGACCGACAGCGCGGCCACCAGCAGGGTCTGCATCATGCTCAGCGCGGCGATCAGCGCCGGCATCAGGTTCCACCGCGATTCGAGGTTAGGGTTGAACCAGGCCCGCCGCTCGATGCTGACGGCGGCCGCGCCGCTGCGCTCCTGGTTGAACGCCGCGACGATGGCGCCGACATCGGCCGCGGCGGCGCCGGCCGTCGATGAGTTGCGCCCGTCGAGGATCATCTGCAGCGGCGCCGGCTGGCCGGCCGCCAGCAGCGATTCGAAGTCGGCCGGAATGCTCAGCACCAGCAGCACGCGGCCGCCGTCGATGGCCGGCGCGATCTGCTGCGCATTGCCCAGCGTCGACTCGCGCTTGAAGACGCCGGTGCCGTCCAGCCGCGCCAGCAGCTCGGTCGAGGCGGCGCCGCGGCTCTGGTCCAGCACGGCATAGGGCACGTGCTTGAGGTCGTAGGTGGCGCCGTAGCCGAACAGCAGCGACTGCACCAGCGCCGGGGCGAACAGGATCACCCGGCTCGACGGCTCCTTCAGCAGGGCCAGCAGTTCCTTGCGCACCAGGAAGGCGATGCGGACGACGACGGCGATCAGCGCTGACATGGCTTCAGGGCAGCCGCTTGCGCAAGGTCCAGCGCGCCCCCGCCACCAGCGCCAGCGCATACAGCGCGAGGATGGAACAGTCGCGCACGATCATCGGCCAGTTGTCGCCGGCCAGGAACAAGGTCTTGATCAGCCCCATGTAGTGGGTGGCCGGCAGCACCTGGCTGATCGCCTGGATCGCCACCGGCACGTTGCGCAGGTCGAAGACGAAGCCCGACAGCATCATGGCCGGCAGGAAGCTCGTCAGCAGCGCCATCTGGCTGGCTTCGAACTGGTTGCGCGTGGCGCCGGAGATGAACAGGCCGAGCGCCAGCGACACCGTCAGGTACAGCAGCGACGCCAGCACGATGACCGCCAGCGAGCCGCGCATCGGCACCTCGAACAGGTAGCGCGCCGCCAGCAGGCACAGCGCCAGGTCGATGGCGCCCAGCACGACGTAGGGCGCCAGCTTGGAGAGCACCAGCTCCAGCGGCCGCACCGGCGTGACGAACAGCGCTTCCAGCGTGCCGCGCTCCCATTCGCGGGCGATCAGCAGCGAGGTCAGGAAGGCGCCGATCAGCGTCATCACCAGCGCGATCAGGCCGGGCACCAGGAACCAGGTGCTGTTGGCCGCCTCGTTGAACCAGATGCGCTGCACGATCTGCACGCTGCCCGCTGCGGCGCCCGCCTGGCCGCCGCGGTCGGCCCGGTGCGCGGCCCAGCTGGCGATGGCACCGCTCACATAACCTTCCACGACAGAGGCCGTGTTGGAGTCGACGCCGTTGAGCACCAGTTGCAGCCGCGCCTGGCCGGCGGCCAGCTGGCGCGAGAAGTCCGGCGGCACGCGCACGATGGCCACCACCTCGCCGGCGCGCAACTGCCGCTCGGCGCTGGCCATGTCGGTGGTCCACGACGGCGACAGGTAGCGCGAGCCCTGCAGCCCGGCCAGCACGTCGCGCGCGGTGGGCGCGCTGTCTTCCAGCACCACCGCCACCGGCGCGTCCTTCACGTCGAACGACAAGCCGTAGCCGAACAGCAGGATCAGCACCGCCGGCAGCAGCAGCCCGACGGCGAGGTTGCTGCGCTCGCGCAGCATCTGGCGCACCTCCTTGCGCAGCAGCGCGCGCAGGCGCCGCCAGAAGCCGTGGTCGATGATCATGCCGCCACCTCGGCGCGGCGCGCCGCCTGCGCGCGCCCCTGCTCGACGATGGCGATGAAGGCGCCGTTCATGTCGACCGCGCCGCCGGCCAGCTGGCGCACCTGCTGCGGCGTGCCCAGCGCCAGCACGCGGCCGGCATCCTGGATGGCGATGCGGTCGCAATACTCCGCCTCTTCCATGAAGTGCGTGGTGACGATCACCGTCACGCCCCCCTGCGCCAGCGCGGTGATGGTGCGCCAGAAGGCGCGCCGCGCCAGCGGGTCGATGCCGCTGGTCGGCTCGTCGAGGAACAGGATGTCGGGCTCGTGCAGCAGGCCGGCGGCCATCGCCAGGCGCTGCTTGTAGCCGGCCGGAAGTTCGCCGCTGCGCGCCGACGGATCCAAACCGAACTGCTGCTCGACCGTCGCCATGCGCTGGCGCAGCGCGTGGCCGCGCAGGCCGTAGGCGCCGCCGAAGAAGGCCAGGTTCTCGCGCACGCTCAGGTTGCCGTACAGCGCGAACTTCTGCGCCACGTAGCCGATGTGCGCACGCGCCTGGGCGCGCGCATGGCGCAGGTTCAGGCCGGCCACTTCGAGCTGGCCGCTGGTGGCCGGCAGCAGGCCGCACAGCATGCGAAAGGTGGTGGTCTTGCCGGCGCCGTTGGGGCCGAGCAGGCCGAAGATCTCGCCGCGCCGAACTTCGAACGAGGTGCTGGCCACGGCGGTGAAGTCGCCGAACTTGCGCACCAGGTCGCGCACGACGATCGCCGGCGCTGCCGGGCCGGCGCCGGCCGCGCGCGGGCGCGGCGCCGCCGCGGCGGCCGCGGGCGCTTCACGGCCCGCACCCGCCGCACCGGCCTTACCGGCAGTAACGGCCGCAACGGCCGCAACGGCCGCACCCGCGTCACCCACCTGGTGCTGGCGCAGCAGCATCATGAAGGCGTCCTCGAACTCCTCGGGCCGGCGTTGCCGGGGCGCGCCTTGCAGCAGCGCGTCCAGCGCCTCGTCGCCGGCCTGCGGCTGCGCGATGAAGCGCACCGCGCCGGCCTCGGGCACGGCGTCGACGATGAGCTCGCGCGCGTCGATCAGGCGCGCCTGCAGGTCGCGCGCGATCACGCCGGCCGTCGGCGTGGCGGTGTAGGTGAGGCCGCGCGCGCGCTCGCTCAGCGCGGCCGGCGCGCCGTCGGCCAGCAGCTGGCCGCGCTGCATCACGAAGACGCGAGCGCAGCGCTCGGCCTCGTCCATGTAGGCGGTGCTGACGATGACGCTCAGGTGCTCGGCCTCGACCAGTTGCTGGACGATCTTCCACAGCTCGCGCCGCGACAGCGGATCGACGCCGACGCTGGGCTCGTCCAGCAGCAGCAGGTCGGGCGAGCGCACCAGCGTGCAGGCCAGCCCCAGCTTCTGCTTCATGCCGCCCGAAAGCTTGCCAGCCGGCCGCGCGGTGAAGGGCGCGAGGTCGGTCATCGCCAGCATGCGCGCAAAGCGCTCGCGGCGCGCCGCCGGCGGCACGCCGTGCAGGTCGGCATAGAGGTCGAGGTTCTCCTGCACGCTGAGGTCTTCGTAGAGCCCGAAGCGCTGCGGCATGTAGCTGATGCGGTTCTGCACCGCCTGCGGATCGGCCGCCACGTCGATGCCCAGCACCAGCAGGCGGCCGGCATCGGGCTTCAGCAGCCCGGCGATCAGGCGCAGCAGCGTGGTCTTGCCCGAGCCGTCGGGGCCGACCAGCGCCGTCAGCTCGCCGGCGCGCACGCTCAAAGTGATGTCGTCGATGGCCTGCACCGCCTGGCCGCCGGGCGCCGCAAAGCCTTTGCGCAGCCCTTCGGCCACCACGGTGGCGGCGGCTTCGTTCACCGCGCCGCACCCGTCGCCAGGCGCACGGTGACCGGCTGCCCCAGGCGCAGCGCGTTGCCCGCGTCGTCGACGGTGATGCGCACTTCATAGACCAGGCTGCTGCGCAGCTCTTCGGTCTGCACCGATTTCGGCGTGAACTCGGCCACCGACGAGATGTAGCCCAGTTGGCCGCTGATCGGCTGGTCGGGCCGGCTGTCGCTGCTGACCTGCGCCGCCATGCCCGGCTTGAGGCGGCCGAGGTCTTTCTCGCCGACGTAGGCGCGGATCCACTTGGGCCGCGTCAGCGCCAGCGTCAGCACCGGGCGCTGGGCGGCCACCATGTCGCCGGGCTCGACCAGGCGCGAGCGCACCACCGCATCCACCGGCGCCAGCAGCCGGCCCTGCTCGATCTGGTGCTGCAGCAGCGCCAGCTGCGCCTGCGACACCTTCAGCTGCGCCTGCGCGCCGGCGATGTCTTCCTGCCGCGGCCCGGCCTCGGCGAGGCGCAGCGCCTGGCGCTGTTCCTCGGTGCGCGCGCGGGCGGCCTGCAGGGCTTGCGCGGCACGGTCGACGTCCTGCGCGCTGACGCCGCGGCCCTGCGTGGCGGCGCCCACGCCTTGCAGCCGCGCCAGGTCGTGTTCGGCGCGCGTCTGTTCGGCCTGCGCGGCGACCACGCGCTCGCGCGCCTGCAAGACCTCGGCCGGGCGCGTGCCGTTGCGCAGCCGCTGCAGCGTTTGCGCCTGCACGTCGATCTGGGCGCGCGCCTGCTCGGCCTGCAGCGCCAGCGTGCGCGTGTCGAGCACGGCCAGCAGCGCGCCGGCCTTGACGGCATCGCCCTCCTGCGCCTTCAGCTCGACGACGCGGCCGCTGCCCTCGAAGGCCAGCGACACCTGCCGGATGTCGACGTTGCCGTACAGCACCAGCGCCGCATCGGCATCGGCGGCGCGCTTGTCGCAGCCCGCCAGGCCGCCGACGGTCAGCGCCGCCGCCAGCAGCGCCGCGGGGAAGGGCATCTTCATGGGGGGTCGATTCGCGAAAGCTCCGGACGGCAAATAGTTTAAACTGACTTTAGACTAATGTGTGGTGCCCGACTGCGGCGGCTGACTTCGCCGCAGGGCCATCGTCTTCATGATCCAGGCCAAGCCCCCGGCCAAGCGACCAACGCGCACCGACGGCGAACGCACGCGCGCCCGCATCCTCGAATGCGCGGGCCTGCGCTTCGCCGCGCTGGGCTATGCCGAAGCGACGAGCAAGTCGATTGCCGAGTCCGCGGGCGTCGACCTGGCGTCGATCAACTACCACTTCGGCAGCCGCGGCGGCCTCTACCAGGCCGTGCTGGCCGAGGCGCACCGGCGGCTGGTCAGCTTGGAGCAGCTGCAGCGGCTGATGGCCAGCGGCCTGCCGCCGCGCGACAAGCTCGGCCGCCTGGTCGACAACTTCGCCAAGGGCCTGGCGGCGCGGCGCAGCTGGCACATCCGCGTGCTGGCGCGCGAAGTGATGGCACCGACCTCGCACCTGCGCGTGCTGTACCAGCGCGAGCTGGCGCCCAAGCTGGCGGTGGTGGCGGCGCTGCTCAGCGAGGTGACGGCGATCCCCGCCGACGACCCCGCGCTGCTGCCCTGCGTGCTGAACGTCGTCGCGCCGTTCCTGATGCTGTCGGTGGCCGCCTCCGGCGTGCCGGGGCCGGCGCGCGAGATGCTGCGCATGCCGCGCGAAGCGCTCGCCGCGCACCTGCGCCGCTTTGCGCTGGCCGGGCTGGAAGCGGCCGGGCGCGACTACGCGGAGCGGACGTCGCTCAAGTCTTCCCCGTCGGCAGCCCCCGCTGCGCCCGCAGCGCCGCCTGGCGCAGCACCGAGGGGCGTTGGCCGAAGTGCGAGGCGAAGCTGCGCGAGAAGTGGGCGCAATCGCCGAAGCCGCAATCCAGCGCCACTTCGGTGACCGTCAGGTCGGTGTTCTCCAGCAGCCAGCGCGCGCGGGTCAGGCGCAGGCGGCCTTTGAACTCGCGCGGCGTCAGGCCCAGATCGGCCTGGAAGCGGCGTTCGAGCTGGCGCGGGCTGACGCCCAGTGCGCCGGCCACCGAGGCGATCGACTGCGGGGCGTGCAGGTTCTGCTCCAGCTGGAGCATGGCCTGCTTGACGAGGTGGTCGCCGGCCTGCCGCGTGACCACCGGCTCGGGCTGGAAGGCGCGCGACGCCGCCTGCCGGTCCTGGATCAGGATGCGCAGGCTCTTGGCGGCAGCGGCATGGCCGCAGTGCCGCTCCACCAGGTCGGCCGCCAGCTGGACCACGCTGGTGCCGCCGGCGCAGGTGATGCGGTTGCGGTCCATCACGTACTGGCGGTCGGCCACCACGTGCAGGTCGGGGAAGCTGCCGGCGAACTCGTCGCGGTGGAACCAGCTCACGCAGACGACGTGGCCTTTCAGCAGCCCGGCGTGCGCCAGCGCGAACGAGCCGGTGCACACGCCGACCAACGGCACGCCGGCCTGCGCCGCCTGGCGCAGCAAGGCCTCGGTGCCCGGCACCAGGCGCTGGCCGCCGTGCAGCAGGCCGCCGACCATCACCAGGTAGTCGTAGGACTCGGGCGATTCGAGCGGCTGCTGCGGCAGGATTTCGAGCCCGCAGCTCGACCGGATCGGCTTGCCCGGCGGCCCCAGCACGGCCCAGGCGCAGGCGATGGGGCGGCTGCGGTCGCCGTCGTCGGCGGCCAGGCGCAAGACGTCGACGAAGCCGGCAAAGGCGCTGAGCGTGAAGCGGTCGGCCAGCACGAAGCCGACCTTCAGCTGCGGTGCTTGGGCCGGCCGCGGGCGTGCCGGGGCGGAAGGGCGGGGCGTGGGACGGCGTTGACGCATCGAGCCAAGATCATGTCGCATCCCGCTGGTTCTCGGCCCCCGGAAACTCCTAGCATGGCGCGGCTTCGCAGCGCTGCGCCGTCGCGCGGCGCGCCCGCCGGACCGCCGCCCGAGGAGAGCTGCCCGATGAGCAAGGTGACCGTGTACGTGGCCCGCCGCGTCAGAACCATGGACCCCGGGCGCCCGCTGGCGCAGGCGGTGGCGGTGATGGACGGCAAGGTGCTGTCCACCGGCACGCTGGAATCGATGCAGCCTTGGCTGTCGCGCCACGAGCACGTGATCGACCGCACGCTGCAGGACCAGGTGATCCTGCCCGGCCTGATCGACCCGCACACGCACTTCTCGATGTCGGCCGGCTACCTTGCGCTGGTCTACATCGGCCCGATCGAGGCGCCGGGTGCCGACGGCATGGTGCCGGCCGCAGACACCCTCGACGACGTGATGCGCACGCTGCAACGCGCGCACGACGACGAGCCCGACCGCAGCAAGCCGCTGGTGGCCTGGGGGCTGGACCCGGCGCTGCACGGCGGCCACCTGCACCGCGACATGCTCGACGCGATCAGCCGCGAGCGGCCGATCTGGGTGATCGCCTACGCGCCGCACTTCATCTACGTCAACTCGGCGGCGCTGGCGCGCTCGGGCGTGCCCGACGACACCACGATCCACGGCGTGCTGCGCTACGACGACGGCCGGCTCAAGGGCGTGTTCGTCGAGATCGAGGCGGCGCGCGCCGTGCTCGGCGGCATGCGCGCCGAAATCCAGAAGGGTGGCGGTCTTGCCGGCATGAAGCGCATGGGCGACACCGCGCGCCGCGCCGGCGTGACGACGACCACCGAGATGGTGTTCGGCGCCTCCGACTTCGACCTCGAATGGGCGCTGCACGACGAGGCCGTCAACGCCGACGACTTTCCGCTGCGCATGGGTCTGGTGACGCTGGAGCTGCCGATCTTCACCAAGCACGGCGAGCGTGCGGCCGCCTTCCTGCAGGAAATGCAGCAGCGCAACACGCCCAAGCTCTTCTTCAAGGGCGTGAAGTACCTGGCCGACGGCTCGTACCCGGCGATGTCGCTGCGGCTGAACTTCCCCGGCTACCTGGACGGCAGCAACGGCCTGCGCAACTTCGTGCCCTGGGACGACATGGCCGACCGCATGGAGCCTTACTGGCGCGCCGGGCTGCAGATCCACTGCCATGCCAACGGCGACGAGGCGATCGACGCCACGCTCGACGCACTGGCCCAGTTGCAGCAGCGCCAGCCGCGCTTCGACCACCGCTTCACGCTGGAGCACTACTGCATCAGCGACCCCATGCAGGCGCGCCGCCTGAAGGCGCTGGGCGGGCTGGCCAGCGTCAACAACTACTTCACCCACTACCGCAGCCAGTTGCACAGCGCGGTCGGCTACGGGCCCGACCGCTCGGAGGCGGTGGCGCGGCTCGGCTCGCTGGAACGCGAAGGCGTGATCTTCGCGCTGCACTCCGACTTCTCGCTGGTGGTGGTGCCGATGCACCCGCTCACCGCCGCCTGGATCGCGGTGAACCGCATCGCCAAGGACGGCCACACCGTGGTCGGCGAGGGCGAGCGCATCGGCGTCGACCGCGCGCTGCGCGCCATCACCATCGACGCTGCCTACGTGCTGGGCCTGGAGCGCCAGCTCGGCAGCCTGGAGCCGGGCAAGTGGGCCGACTTCGCGATCCTCGACGAAGACCCCTACGAGGTCGACCCGCTGCGGCTGAAGGACATCGGCATCTGGGGCACGGCGCTGGCGGGCAAACTGCAGCCGGCATGAACGCGAACCCGTTCGACGGCGACGGCCGGCCGCTGCGCGCCGGCGCGCGCGCCGCCGAAGCCTGGCAGATGCTCAGCGGCCTGCTGGAAGCCTCGCGCGTGATGCCGCAGCGTTTGCAGGCACCCGACGGCAGCCTGCCGCTCACCATCCTCAGCGGCTTTCTCGGCGCCGGCAAGACGACGCTGCTCAACCGCCTGCTGGCCGAACCCGGCGGCCGCCGCATTGCGGTGCTGGTCAACGACTTCGGCCGCATCAACATCGACGCCGCGCTGGTGGCCGCGCGCAGCGACGACCTTATCAGCCTGACCAACGGCTGCGCCTGCTGCACCGTGTCCACCGACCTCACGCGCACGCTGATCGAACTGGCGCAGCGCGCCGATCCGCCCGACGCGCTGGTGCTCGAAGCCAGCGGCCTGGCCGACCCGCGCGGCATCGCCCAGGTGGCGCTGGCCAACCCGGCGCTGCGCCTGGACGGCGTGCTGACCCTGGTCGACGCCTTCGACTTCGCCGCCGGCCACCCGGCGCCGGACGTGGCCGCCACCGTCGACTGCCAGCTCGACGCCGCCGACCTGCTGCTGTTGACCAAGACCGACCTCGCCGGCCCGGCGCAGCGCGACGCCGCGCTGGCGCTGCTGCGCCGTCGGCGCCCGGCCACGCCGGTGCTGGAGGTGGTGCAAGGCGCGCTGCCGGCGGCCGTGCTGCTGGGCGTGCACAGCCAACGGGACCTGACGCGCGAACCCAGCGTACCCTGGGACCACGCGGCGAACTTCCAGTCGTGCAGCCTGCAGGCCACGGCGGCGCTCGACCGCGAGCGCCTGCAGGCCTTCCTGGCCGGCCTGGCGCCGCGCCTGCTGCGCGCCAAGGGCGTGCTGCGCATCGCGCAGGATCCGGCGCGCCGCCACGTCTACCAGCAAGTGGGCGCGCGCTGCAGCCTGGTGGCCGATGCGCCATGGGGCGCGCAGGCGCCGGCGTCTTCGCTGGTGTTGATTGCGACGAATGGCGCGGCGAATGACGAAGCGAACGGCGCCCTGCATGGCGCGCGCCTGCAGCGCGAATTCGAAGCCCTGGCGGTGCCTGCGTGAGCTTCGCGGCCGAGTCGCATCGGTGCCAAGGCATGTCGCGATGCGACAGGTGGCGACACCGACCGCTGCCTAGACTTTCGCACCCACCCGTCACCCGAGGAGACGAGATGCACCGCATGAGACGTCACGGCCGCCGCCACTGGGTCCGCCTGTTGGGCCGCGTGTTGATCGGCCTGTCGACCGGCTTGATGGCCACGCTCGCGGCCGCGCAGGCCTATCCCAGCAAGCCGGTGACCATCGTCGTGCCCTGGCCGCCGGGCGCCGGCACCGACGCGGCGACGCGCGTCATCGCCGAGGCGCTGGGCAAGGAACTGGGCCAGGCCGTCAACGTCGACAACCGCGCCGGCGCCAACGGCGCGATCGGCAGCGCCTACGTGGCCAGCGGCCCGGCCGACGGCTACCGGCTGATCACCGCCACCGCCGACACGCATTCGATCAACCCGCAGCTTCGCAAGGGCCTGGCCTACGACGCGGTGAAGGGCTTCGAGCCGATCGCGCTGTTCGCCACGCTCAGCATGGTGTGGGTGGCGCGGCCCGACCTGCCGTACCAGACGCTGGCCGAGACCGTGAACGCGGCCCGCCAGCGCCAGCAGGTGCTCAACGTCGGCAACTGGGGCATCGGCAGCACGGCGCACCTGGCCGGCGCGCTGCTGGAAATGGCGACCGGCCTGCCCATGAACCAGGTGCCGTTCCAGGGCGCGTCGCCGGCGGTCACCGCGCTCGGCGGCGGCCACATCGACCTGCTGCCCGGCAGCCGGCTCTCGGCCACCACGCTGCGTGCCAGCGGCAAGCTCAAGGTGCTGGGGGTGGCCGCCGCACAGCGCGCCGGCGGTGCGCTGGCCGACGTGCCGACGTTGGCCGAGCAAGGCATCAACGGCGCCGAGATCGGCTCGTGGTACGGGCTGATGGCGCCCAAGGGCACCCCCGAGGACGTGCGCGCCAAGCTCGTCGCGGCGGTCACCAAGGTGCTGGCGATGCCCGCGGTGAAAGACAAGATCGCCGCCACCGGCCTCGATCCCGCCTTCCTGGCCGGCAACGACTTCCAGGACTACCTGCACCAGCAGTACGAGGTGTACGGCCGCATCATCCGCAACAAGCAGATCTCGCTGAACGAGTGAACGCCATGGCCCGCCACGTCTCGGTTCTCACGCTGCGCTGCCCGCCGGGGCGGCGCGAAGAAGCGCTGGCGCAGTTCATGCAGCGCCGCGTGCTCGAAGTCTGCCGCGACGCGGTGCCGGGCTTCATCGCGGGCCGACTGCTGCGTTCGCGCGACGACGAAGGCAGCGTCTGCGTGATCTGCGACTGGGTGGACGAAGCCGCCTTCGAGCAATGGATGAACAGCCCGCGGCGCAACATGGACGTGGCCGAACGGCTGTTCGAGCCCGCGGGCCGCAGCGCGCTGTTCGAAGAAGTGCAGGCGCTGGCGCGCTGAACGCGCCGTCGCCGACACTGCCCCAATGCCTGCCCCCATGCCTGCCGCCGCCGACTTCACCATCTACCGCGCCCGCCGCATCCTGACGATGAACGCCTCGCGGCCCGAGGCCACGCACGTGGCGGTGCGCGACGGGCGCATCCTCGGTGCCGGCACGCTGGACGAGCTGGCCGGCTGGGGCCCGCACACGCTGGATGAGCGCTTCGCCGAGCGGGTGCTGATGCCCGGGCTGGTCGAAGGGCACAGCCACCTGATGGCCGGCTCGCTGTGGCGCCACACCTATTGCGGCTGGTTCGACGTGCGCGACCACGAAGCCCGGCGCTGGCCCGGCGCCAAGTCGCTCGAAGCGGTGGTCGCCGCGCTCGCGCAAGCGGCGGCGGCCGGCGGCGACGCGCCGGTGCTGGGCTGGGGCTTCGATCCGATCTACTTTGGCGCCGGCGGCCGCGCCACGCGTGCCGACCTCGACCGCGTCAGCAGCACGCGGCCGGTGGGCGTGCTGCACGCCAGCGGCCACATTCTCAACGTCAACAGTGTCGCGCTGCAGCGTGCCGGCTTTCTGCGCACGGGCATCGACCATCCTGGCTTGCCGCTCGGTGCCGACGGCCTGCCCAGCGGCGAGCTGAAGGGCCCGGAGGCCATGCTGCCGGTGTTTGCGCAGCTCGGCCTCGACCGCGGCTTCCTCGGCAGCGACGCGTTCGGCACGCGCGCCTTCGGCCAGCTGTGCGTGCGCGCCGGCGTCACCACCGCCACCGACCTGGCCGCCGCGCTCACCGAGCCCGAACTGGAGATGCTGCTGGCCGTCACCGGCGCGGCCGACTATCCGGTGCGCGTGGTGCCGCTGCTGCGCTTGCTGGGCACGACGCCGGCCGACGCGGTGGCGCGCGTGCTGGCGCTGCGCGAACGCCAGACCGACCGGCTGCGGCTGGGCCGCATCAAGGCGGTGGCCGATGGCTCGATCCAGGGCTTCTCGGCCCGCTTGCGCTGGCCCGGCTACTACAACGGCGCGCCCAACGGCCTGTGGTACACGGCACCGGAGACGCTGCACGAGTGCTACCGGCTGGCGCTGCGCGCCGGCGTGCAGGTGCACACCCACACCAACGGCGACGAAGCCACCGAGATGGCGCTGGATGGCATGGCGCGTGCGCTGGCCGACGCGCCGCGCGCCGACCACCGCTTCATGCTGCAGCACGTGCAGCTGGCCAGCGCCGCGCAGTTCCGCCGCATCAAGGCGCTGGGCATGGGCGTCAACCTGTTCGCCAACCATCACTTCTACTGGGGCGACCAGCACCGCGCGCAGACCGTCGGCCCCGAGCGCGCCGAGCGCATGAACGCCGCCGCCACCGCGCTGCGCGAAGGCGTGCCGCTGGCGCTGCACTCCGATGCGCCGATCACGCCGCTGGCGCCGCTGTTCACCGCCTGGTGCGCCGTCAACCGCCTGACCGCCAGCGGCCACGTGCTGGGCGCGGCCGAGCGCATCGGCGTCGCCGACGCGCTGCGCGCCATCACGCTGGGCGCCGCCTGGTCGCTGGGGCTGGACGACGAGATCGGCTCGATCGAATGCGGCAAGCGCGCCGATTTCTGCGTGCTCGACGACGACCCCTGCGCCGTGCCGCCCGAGGCGCTGAAAGACGTGCCGGTGTGGGGCACCGTGCAGGGCGGGCGGGTGTTCGCCGCCCGCTGAAGGGCGCATGGCGAGCACTCCCGTCGTCGTCATCGGCGGCTACCTGGGCGCCGGCAAGACGACGCTCGTCAACCACCTGCTGCGCCACGCCGGCGGGCGCCGCGTGCTGGTGATGGTCAACGACTTCGGCTCGATCAGCATCGATGCCGAGCTGATCGAAGGCGCGTCAGACGGCGTGCTGGCGCTGGCCGGCGGCTGTGCCTGCTGCAGCTTCGGCGCCGACCTGGTGGGCACGCTGCAGCAGGCGCTGGCGCGCACGCCGCCGCCCGAGGTGGTGCTGGTCGAGTGCAGCGGCGTCGGCCTGCCCGCCGCGGTGGCGCGCAGCGTCGCGCTGGCGCCAGGCGCGCAGGTGCAGGGCGTGGCGCTGGTGGTCGATGCCGCCGAGGCGCCGCGCCAGGCGCGCGACGCCTACATGGGCGACACCGTGCGCCAGCAGTGGCGCGACGCCGACCTGCTGATCGTCAACCAGGCCGACCGCGCCAACGCGGCCGAGCTGCAGGCCGTGGCGCAGGCGCTGGCTGCCGCCGCGCCGGGCACGCCGCAGCTCGTGTGCAGCCAGGCGCGCGTGCCGCCCGAGCTGGTGTTCGGCCTGCAGGCCAGCGCCGACGCGGCGGGCCGCGCCTGGGCTGAAGGCAGCGGCCGCTACGCCGCGGCCGGCGGCGTGCCGGCCGCGCAGCGCCTGCGCTTCTTCGACCGCCGCATAGCCGGCGCCACCGACGTGCACGCGCTGGCCGCCGAACTGGCCGCGCCGGCCGGTGGCCTGCTGCGCGCCAAGGGCGTGGTGCGCGGGCTCGACGGCGCGCTGTGGCTGGTGCAGGTGATGGGCCGCCGCTACGAGATTGCGCCGGCGCCGCCGCTGGCCGCGGCCGATGTGGGGCGCGTGGCCTGCATCGCGCTGGCGGCGGTGGTGGACGGTTGACGCATCGGCATCGGTATCGAGATGGGCATCGGCGCCAGCATCGGCGCCTCAGACCGCCTGCGCCTGCAGGATGGGCCGCGGCGTGCCGTCGACGACGTCGATGCGGCGGCAGCGCACCGCGTGGCCGGGCGCCACCTCGCGCAGCGGCGGCGGCTCGGTCGCGCAGGCCGGCTCGGAGAACGGGCAGCGGCCGGCGAAGCGGCAGCCGGCGGGCGGGTTGATGGGGCTCGGCGGATCGCCGCTCAGCTGGATGCGCGCGGCGGCGCGCGCGCGGCCGCCGTGCACCGTGGGCACGGCCGACATCAGCGCCACGCTGTAGGGGTGCAGCGGCCGCGCGAAGAACTCGCGGCGCGGCGCGCGCTCGACGATCTGGCCCAGGTACAGCACCACGATGTCGTCGCAGATGTGCTCGACCACCGCCATGTCGTGCGAGATGAACAGGTAGGTCAGGCCCAGCTCGCGCTGCAGCCGCGCCAGCAGGTTGAGGATCTGCGCGCGGATGGCGACGTCGAGCGCCGACACCGGCTCGTCGCAGACCACCAGCTCGGGTTGGGTGGCGAGCGCGCGCGCGATGTTGATGCGCTGGCGCTGGCCGCCCGAGAACTGGTGCGGGAACAGGTGCTGCTGCTCGGGCCGCAGGCCCACCTGCGCGAACAGCTCGGCCACGCGGTCGGTGCGCTCGGCCGACGTGCCGACCTTCATGAGGTCGAGCGGCGCGCGCACCGCGTCGCCGGCGCGCTGGCGCGGGTTGAGCGACGAGAACGGATCCTGGAAGATGAACTGCAGCCGCCGCCGCGCCTGGCGCAGCGCCTCGCCTTCGAGGCGGCCGAGGTCGGTGTCGCCGAGCGTGATGCGGCCCGCGGTGATCGGCGCCAGCCGCATCACGGCCAGCGCCGTCGTCGTCTTGCCCGAGCCCGATTCGCCCACCACCGCCAGCGTGCGGCCGCGCGCCACGGCGAACGACACGCCGTCGACCGCCTTCACCACTTCCGGCGGCCGCCCCCAGCCGCGCCCGGCGCGCGCGAAGTGCACCTTCAGGTCTTCGACCGCGAGCAGCGGCGCGGTCATCGGGCCTGCTCCGCGGCAGCGTCGCCCGCGCGCAGCCAGCAGGCCGCCGCGTGGCCGCCGCCGATGTCCACCAGCGGCGGTACCTCGGCCGCGCAGCGCGGCAGCGCGTGGCGGCAGCGTTCGCGGAAGGCGCAGCCCTGGCCCAGTTCCCAGATCGAGGGCACGACGCCGGCGATCTCGGTCAGCTCGGCGCGGTCGTCGTGCTGGCTGCTGCCCAGCGCCGGCAGGCATTCGATCAGCCCCTGCGTGTACGGGTGCTGCGGCGCGTCCAGCACCTGGCGGGCGCTGCCGCGCTCGATCACCCGGCCGGCGTACATCACCATCACGCGGTCGGCCATCTCGGCCACCGCGCCCATGTCGTGCGTGATGAGCATGATCGCGGTGCCCTTGTCGCGCTGCAGCTCGCGCAGCAGGTCGAAGATCTGCGCCTGCACGGTGACGTCGAGCGCGGTGGTCGGCTCGTCGGCGATCAGGATGTCGGGCCGGCAGGCCAGCGCCATGGCGATCATCACGCGCTGGCGCATGCCGCCGGACAGCTGGTGCGGGTACTCGTCGACGCGACGCTCGGGCGCCGGGATGCCGACCGCGCGCAGCATCTCCACCGCGCGTGCACGCGCCTGCCGCGCGTCGAGCCCGGCATGCAGGCGCAGCGATTCGCCGATCTGCTCGCCGACGCTGAACACCGGGTTCAGCGAAGTCATCGGCTCCTGGAAGATCATGGAGATGCGGTTGCCGCGCACCTGGCGCAGCGTGGCGTCGCTGGCGGTGACGAGGTCCTCGCCCTGGAACAGCACGCGGCCGCCGCTGATGCGCCCCGGCGGCGACGGGATCAGCCGCAGCAGCGCCAGCGCCGTCATGCTCTTGCCGCAGCCCGATTCACCGACCACGCACAGCGTCTCGCCTGGGCGGATCTCGAAGTCGACGCCGTTGAGCACCAGCGCCGCGCCGCGCCGCGTGCGGAACTCCACGCGCAGGTCCTGCACTTCGAGCAGCGGCTTGGCGTCCGGGGCCTGCGCGGGCGCGGCGTTCATCAGCGTTCCCGCAGCTTCGGGTTGAGCGCGTCGTTGAGCCCGTCGCCGATCAGGCTGACGGCCAGCACGGTGACGAAGATCGCCGCGCCGGGAAAGGTGACGGCCCACCACGACGACAACAGGTACTGGCGGCTGGAGCCGATCATCAGGCCCCAGCTCATCTGGTTGGGGTCGCCGAGGCCCAGGAACGACAGGCCGGCCTCGAACAGGATGGCGACGCCGACCGCCAGCGTGGCCGACACCACCAGCGGCGGCAGCGCGTTGGGCAGGATCACGCCCCAGATGATGCGGGCGTTGCGCGCGCCGATCGCGCGCTCGGCGCGCACGAACTCGACCTCGCGCAGCTTCAGGAACTCGGCGCGCGTCAGCCGCGCGGTGCCGGTCCAGCTGACGACGCCGATCGCCAGCGTCACGGTCAGCAGCGTCGGCGAGAACAGCGTCACCACCACCATCGCGAACAGCAGCGCCGGCAGCACCTGGAAGAACTCGGTCACGCGCATCAGCGCGCGGTCGACGCGGCCGCCGTAGAAGCCGGCCGTGGCGCCGATGGTGATGCCGATGGCCACCGACAGCAGCGCCGCCACGGCGCCCACCAGCAGCGTGGCGCGGCCGCCGTAGATCAGCCCGGTGAGCACGTCGCGGCCGAGGTAGTCGGTGCCGAGCCAGGCCTCGGCCGTGAACGGCGGCGTCATCGGCGCGGCGACCAGCTCGAACGGGTCGGCCGCCAGCACCCAGGGCCCGGCGATCGCCACCAGCAGCACCAGCGCCAGCAGCACGCTGCCGGCAATGGCCGAGGGGTTGCGCGCGAACATGCGCGCGGCTTCGAGCCACGGGCCTTCGGTCGGGGGCGGCGGCCGTGCCGGGCTCATGCCGTCTTGATCCTCGGGTCGATCAGCCGGTAGCAGAAGTCGGTGAGCAGATTCATCACGACGACGACGATCGACGAGAACAGCAGCACGCCGAGGATGGTGGGGTAGTCGCGCCGCAGCACCGATTCGAAGGCCAGGCGGCCGAGGCCGGGCCAGTTGAACACGGTCTCGACGAGGATGGCGCCGGCCAGCACGTTGCCGAACTGCAGCCCGAGCAGCGTGACCACCGGCAGCACGGCATTGCGCAGCGCGTGCTTGTACAGCACCACGCGGTCGGCCAGGCCCTTGGCGCGCGCGGTGCGGATGTAGTCGGCGCCCAGCACGTCGAGCATCGAGGCGCGCGACAGCCGGCTGTACTGCGCCAGGTAGACCAGCGCCAGCGTCAGCGCCGGCAGCACGAGGTGGTGCGCGACGTCGACCGCGCCGGCCAGCCCGCCGCCGCTGGCATCGACCGCGCGCATGCCCGAGATCGGAAAGACCGGCAGCGCCGCCGCGAACAGGATGACCAGCATCATCCCGGTCCAGAACACCGGCGCCGCGAAGCCGACCATCGCCAGCACCGTGATGGCCTGCGACAGCAGCCCGTTGGGCTTGCGCGAGGCCAGCACGCCCAGCGTGGTGCCGATGACGAAGGCGGCGATCACCGCGCTCAGCACCAGCAGCAGCGTGGCCGGCAGCCGCGCGGCGATCAGCCCGCTCACCGGCAGGTTGAAGAAGTACGAGTAGCCGAGGTCGCCACGCACCACCTTGCCCAGGTACACGCCCAGTTGCACCGGCAGCGGCCGGTCCAGCCCGTACTGGGTGCGCAGCTGGGCCTTCAGCTCCTCGCTCATGCCGCCGCTGGCGCCGGCGATGGTCTCCACCGGATCGCCCGGCGCGCTGTGCACCAGCGCGAAGTTGAGCACCACCACCGCCAGCACCAGCGCCAGCCCCTGCAGCAGGTGCGACAGCGTGAAGCGCGCAGCGTTCATGGCAGTGGCCGGGCCTGGCCGGCCCTCACTTGAAGTAGACCTCGTCGTAAGGCGACAGCGGGCCCCAGATCGTGGTCGGCGGGTTGCCGACCTTGCGGTTGAACGCCGTGTGCATCGACATCACGTTGATGAAGTGGATCGGCAGTTCGTCGGTGACGATCTTCTGGAACGTGGCGTAGTAGGCCTTGCGCTTGGTCGCATCGAGGATGCCGCCGGCCGTGTTCAGCAGCTCGTCGACCTGCGGGTTGCGGTAATCCTGCGTGTTGGTCCAGACGATGGGCTTGATGTTGGTCGACAGGTAGGTGCGGTGCACGCCGATGATCGGATCGCCCCAGTTGAAGACGGCGTCCATCGTGACGTCGAAATCGCGCGCGGCGATGCGCTTGGACCAGGCGGGGAAGTCGGCCGAAGTGCGCACGTCGGCGGCGATGCCCACCTTCTTCAGCTGGCTGCGGAGGTACTCGGCCACCGTCTTCTGCTGGTCGTCGAAGCCGGGCAGGTAGTCGATCGTCATCTTCAGGCGCACGCCGTTGGCGTCCGGCTTCAGGCCCGCTTCGTCCAGCAGCGCGGCGGCCTTCTTCAGGTCGACCGGGTAGCGCACGACGTCGGTCACGGCGAACGGGCTGCTGGGCACCAGCGGCCCGTCGGCCGGTTGCGCGAAGCCGCCCATCAGCGCCTTGGCGATGAAGTTCTTGTCGACCGTATGGGCGATGGCCTTGCGCACGCGCAGGTCGGAGAACGGCTTGCGGCCGGTGTTGAAGGCCAGCCAGTTCAGCGGCCCCAGGCCCTCGTAGCCCTTGGGGGTCAGCGCCAGCGCGGCATGCTGCGAGATGCGGCGCAGATCGGCCGGCGCCGAGACCAGCGGCAGCAGCTGGATGTCGCCGCGCTCCAGGCTCAGCAGCAGGCTGGCCGGGTCGGGTGTGACGGTGACGATGACCTTGTCGAGGTAGGGCTTGCCGGGCAGGAAGAACTTGTCGAAGCGCTCCATCACGATGCGCTGGCCCGGCTTGAACTCCACCAGCTTGAACGGCCCCGAGCCGACCACGTCGGCCGAATTGCGCGGATGGCTCTTCAGGTCCTGCCCGTCGCCGTAGATGTGCTTGGGCAGGATCGGGCACAGCGCCGGCGACATGGCCAGTACGATGGCCGGGTGCGGGGCGCTCATGCGGATGATGGCGGTCTGCGGATCCGGGGTCTCGACCTTCTCGACCGGTCCCATCATGGTCTGGAACGGGTGGTTGGCCTTGATGGCCATGATCGAGAAGGCGACATCGGCCGAGGTGATGGGCTTGCCGTCGTGGAAGACGGCGCCCTTGCGCAGGTTCAGCGTCAGCGACTTGCCGTCGTCGGCGAGCTTCCAGGATTCAGCCAGGTACGGCTGTGGCCGCCACTGGTCGTCGAAGCGCAGCGGGCTGGCGAACAACTGCGTCGACGGGATGCCGGTCGCGCTGCCGGGCTGCACCGCGCCGTTGAGGTGGCGCGCGGTCTGCGTGGTGCCGACGACGAGCGTGCCGCCGCGCCGCGGCTCGTCGGCGTGCGCGGCGAGCGGCAGCGTCAGCGCCGCGCCGGCGAGCGCCAGCATTGAGCACAGTCGGCGACGGGCAGCGAAGAGCGATGGCATGGCTTCCTCCAGGGCGGCGGGGCGGCCGCGGCTTCGATTCGGTTGAGCCTGCGACCTTAGGTGCGCGGCGGCGACGCCGATAGGGCCAATCGCGGGGCTTCGATGGAGCCAGCGGCTGAGGACTTTCCCGAAGCCGGGTTCGGCGATGCGGCCGTTGGCTCGCGATGCTCAGATCTCGGCGCCGGCGTGGCGTGCGTTGCGCGCCAGCGTGACGCCGACCGCGATGCGCCGCAGCGGCTCCGGCGGAATCCACGCCGCCTGCCGTTCGCGGCGCGCCAGCTCGAGCACTTCGCTCGAGCCGCCGCTTGCCATTTCCGCCAGCAGCATGCCGTAGGCCGTGCCCTTGACGATGCCCGAGCCGTTGCAGCCGGTGAAGGCGAAGGCCCCGGGGCTGAACTCGCCCAGGTAGGGGTCGCTGCGCCGCGTGATCGACACCGGACCGCCCCAGACGTATTCGAAGCCGTGCGCAGCGGCGCGCGGGAAGCGCGCCGCAAGCAGCGGCTGCAGCGCCTGCCGCACCTCGCCCGCGCCGAGCGCGCGGCCATACGACCACAGGCTGCGCAGCAGGATGCGGCCGCCGCTCAAACGGCGCACGGTGCTGCCCGCGCGCAGCGCCGGCAGCAGCCCCCACTGCGACAGGCGTCCCTGGCCCAGCGCCTCGTCGCCGAGCGGCGGCGTCACGCCGGCATAGGTGTGCAGCGTGAGGTAGCGGCGCGCCAGCGGCGTGAACTCGCCGAGGTCGGTGTGCGTGGCCCAGACGACGCGGCGCGCCGTGAGCACGGCGCCGGCGGTCTCCAGGCGGTGGCGGCCGCCTTGCGGCTGCCAGGCGGTGACGCGACTGCGCTCGTGCAGCCGCACGGACGGCGGCAGTGTGTCGGCCAGGCCGCGCACCAGCGCCGCCGGCTGCAGCAGCGTGCAGCTCGCGTTGAAGAGCGCGGCGCGGTAGTAGGCGCTGCCCAGCCGCTCGCGCAGTGCGTCGGCGTCGACGCGCTCGATGCGCTCGCCGAGTTGCTCGAACTGCGTCGCCACGCCGTCCAGCGCGCGCCGGCCGCCTTCGGTCGCGGCCGCGTAGTAGCGGCCGCAGCGTTGCCAGGCGCAGTCGATCGCGTGCTCGCGAACCACGCGCTCCAGCCAGGCATACGACCAGCGCGACAGGGTGAGCTGCGTGCCGCCGACGGGGCCGAGCGAGTCCTTGGCGTGCATCGCGTGCGACAGCGGCACGTCGATCGTGAAGCCGGAGTTGCGGCCGGCCGAGCCTTCGCCGACCTCGCCCGCGTCGAGCACCACCACCGGGTCGGCCGGCGCCAACTCGGCCAGGCGGCGGGCCGCGGCCAGGCCGACGAGGCCGGCACCGATGACCGCGACGGCGCAGTCGACGCGGCCGGCCAGCGGCGGCGTTGCGGCACGCGGCGGCAGCAGCGCCGTCCAGGCGCAGCGCAGGTCGCCGTCCGCCGTCAAGGGGGTCATGTCAGGCACCCGCATCTACTTGAAGTAGACCTCGTCGTAGGGCGACATCGGGCCCCAGATCGACATCGGCACGTTGGCCACCTTGCGGTTCACCGCCGTGTGGTAAGGCACGACGTTGATGAACAGGATCGGCAGCTCGTCGGTGACGATCTTCTGGAAGGTGGCGTAGTAGGCGCGGCGCTGCGTGGCGTCGAGCAGGCCGCCGGCGCTGTTGAGCAGGTCGTCGACCTTGGGGTTGCGGTACGACTGCGTGTTGGTCCAGATGATGGGCTTGATGTTGGTCGACAGGTAGGTGCGGTGCACGCCGATGATGGGGTCTCCCCAGTTCCACACCAGGTCCATCGACAGGTCGAAGTCGTGGCTGGCCAGCCGCTTGGCCCAGGCCGGGAAGTCGGCCGACGCGCGCACCTCGACGGTGATGCCGATCTTCTTGAGCTGCGCGCGCACGTACTCGGCCACCGTCTTCTGCTGGTCGTCGGCGCCGGGGAAGTAGTCGATCGTCAGCTTGAAGCGCTCGCCGCCGGCGCCGGCCTTGTGGCCGGCGGCATCCAGCAGCGCGGCGGCCTTCTTCAGGTCGGTTGGATAACGCACCAGTTCGGTGGTCGCGAACGGGCTGCTCGGCACCAGCGGGCCTTCGGCCGGCGTCGCGAAGCCGCCCATCAGCGTCTTGGCGATGAACTGGCGGTCGATCGCGTGGGCAATCGCCTTGCGCACGGCGACGTCCGACAAGGGCTTGCGTTCGAGGTTGAAGGCCAGCCAGTTGATCGGGCCGATGCCTTCGTAGCCGCGCGGCGTGAGCAGGATCTGCGCGTCGTCCTTCAGGCGGCGCAGCTCGGCCGGGATGCTGACGAAGGGCATCATCTGGATGTCGCCGCGCTCCAGGCCGAGCAGCAGGCTCGAGGAATCGGGCGAGACGTTGATGATCACCTTGTCGAGGTAGGGCTTGCCGGGCAGGAAGAACTTGTCGAAGCGCTCCATCACGATGCGCTGGCCGGGCGTGAACTCGACCAGCTTGAACGGCCCCGAGCCGACCAGGCCGTTGCCGTTGCGCGGATGGCTTTTCAGGTCCTGGCCGTCGCCGTAGATGTGCTTGGGCAGGATCGGGCACAGTGCCGGCGACATCGCCAGCACGATGGCCGGGTGCGGCGCGCTCATGCGGATGATGGCGGTCTGCGGGTCGGGCGTCTCGACCTTCTCCACCGGCCCCAGCATGGTCTGGAACGGATGGTTGGCCTTGATCGCCATGATCGTGAAGGCCACGTCCTCCGAGGTGATGGGCTTGCCGTCGTGGAACACCGCGCCCTTGCGCAGGTTCAGCGTCAGCGACTTGCCGTCGGGCGCCAGCGTCCACTTCTCGGCCAGGTAGGGCTGCGGGTTCCACTTGTCGTCGAAGCGCAGCGGGCTGGCGAACAACTGCGTCGACGGCACCGCGGTGGCCGCGCCCGATTGCACGGCGCCGTTGAGGTGGCGCGCCGTCTGCGTGCTGCCCAGCACCAGCGTGCCGCCGCGCTTGGGCTCCTGCGCCTGCGCCGGCAGGGCCAGCGATGCCGCCAGCACGGTCGTCGACAAGGCGGCGGCCAGCAGGCCGCGACGGGAATGCGAACGAAGCGACATCGGACAGTCTCCTGGTGTGGGCACCGGCGATCGGCGCGGCCGACGATAGACAAGCGCGCCGGCGCGCGTTAGAGCCAGCGGCCGGGCGTCGATGGTGCCAACGCCATCACAAGCGTTCGTCGCGCAGGTGGTACCAGTGATAGAGAAAGCGCTGGCCGAGGCGCCGCCACGGCGCGAAGGCGCGCGAGCGCACGGTGTCGAACAGGTTGGGGTACTCCAGCGCGCTGCGGTAGATGGGCAATTCGAACGCCGCATCGGCACGGCCGGCGATGCGCTGCGCCATGCGGCGCCCGGCATGCGCCGAGAACGACACGCCGTTGCCGCCGTAGCCCAGCGCGTAGAACACGGTCTGCGCGGGGTCGGGCTGCGCGATGCGCGGCATCATGTCGTGGCTGACGTCGACCCAGCCCCACCACGAGTAGTCGATGCGGATGTCCTTGAGCGCCGGGAACTTGCGGTGCAGGCCGTTGACCAGCACCTGCATGTGCCTGGGGTTCGGCGCATCGGCACCGCTGATCGAGCTGCGGCTGCCGATCTGCACGCGCTGGTCGGGCAGCTTGCGGTAATAGAAGCGCAGCGTGCGCGTGTCGGTGATGACCTCGGTGGTGCGGAAGTTGGTGGCCTCCAGCTCGGCCGCCGTGAGCGGCCGCGTGACCAGCGAGTTCGACAGGATCGGCATGATCTTCGAGTCGAGGCTGGCGTGCAGCCCGTTGCTGGTGTAGCCGCCGGTCGCGAAGCCGACGGCGCGCGCGCGCACCGTGCCGCCGGGCGTGCGCAGGTGGTGCACGCCGCCCTTGGTTTCGAAGCCGATCACCGGCGACGCGGGGTGGACCTTGACGCCCAGCTCGCGCGCCTTGCGCAGGTAGCCGAAGGCCAGCTTCAGCGGGTGCACGCCGATGCCGTCGGGCTCGTGCAGCGCGCCGAAGGTTTCGGCGTCACGCACGTACAGGCGCTGCACCTCGTCGGTCGACAGGATGTGCGTGTCGTAGCCGAACACGCGGCGCATGACCTCGGCTTCCTGGCGCAGGAAGGCCATCTTCTTGTCGCGGTGCGCGATGTAGAGGTGGCCGCCGGGCTGCGGCTCGCATTCGGGGAACTCGGCCACCAGCGACTTGAAGGTCTCGAAGCCCTGGCGGATTTCGGCGTCGAGCTTGAGCGCCGTGGCCTTGCCGTAGCGCGCGATCCATTGCGATCGGTACAGCCGGCCGCTGGCGTTCTGCCCCTGGCCGCCGTTGCGGCTGGTGCAGCCCCAGACGGCGCGGTTGGCCTCCAGCACGGTGGCGCGGATGCCGTGCTCGCGCGCCAGGAACAGCGCGGTGGCCAGGCCGGTGAAGCCGGAGCCGACGATCACCACGTCGGCATCGGTGTCGCGCCGGATGGGGCCGTCGTCGGCCGGCGGCGTGCCGGCGCTGGCCACCCAGTAGCTGGGCGCGTAGTCGGTGCCGTGGCCGGGCGTCGGCGCCACCAGCGGGTCGTACTGCGGGTCGTACGGCGCGAGCGCGGCGCCGCCGGGCGCGGTCATGTCCATCGGGCGCGGCCGCTGCTCAAGGCTGGCGGACCGGCGGGCGGTCCTTGCGGTAGGCGTTCTTCACGGCGATCTTGCCGTCGCGGAAGGTGAACACGTCGACCATGCGCGCTTCGATGCGCGTGCCGTCGGCGCGCGTGCCGCTGAAGGTGGATTCGCTGACGCCGCGGTCGCCGCTGACGAAGTGCTCGCCGTCGCGCCACGCGGCATCGGCGAAGGTCTGCCAGGCGAGCTGGAAGCCTTCGCGCACCGCCGCACGGCCGACGTAGCTGCGGCCCAGCAGCTCGGGGCCGGCCACCGCGTGGAAGGCGCAGTCGTCGGCCATGAAGCTCATCAGTGCCTCGATGTCGTGGCGGTTCCAGGCGTCGTTGAAGGCTTGCAGGAAGTCGACGTCGACTTGGCGGCGGGGCGGGGTCATGCGCATCTCCAGCCGGCTTGATTCCGGCTTGGCGCAGCGTAGCGCGGCGCGTCGCCCTATCCGTAGCACCAGTTGCGGGCATTCGATGAGGCCAGCGGAGAGTGCCGGTGCGCCGGCGCGCCGCGGTGGCGCCGTGGGTCAGCGCCCCGAGTGCCCCTCGGCGAGCGCTTGTGCCAGCAGCCGGATGCCGGGCTCGATGGACTTGGCCGGAATCGACTGGTAGCCGAGGCGGAAGTATTCGCAAGGCGGCGCGTCGGCGTGGAAGAACACGTCGCCGGGCTCGATCAGCACGCCGCGTGCGGCGGCGCGCGCCGCCAGCGCGCGGGCGCTCACGCCATCGGGCAGGCGCACCCAGCACGAGCCGCCGCCGCTGAGCGGCGCCACCGTGCACTGCGGCGCGTGGCGCGCCATCGCATCCAGCACGGCGGCGCCGCGTTCGCGCTGCGCGGCGGCGATGCGGCGCAACTGCGAATCGTGGTGCCCCAGCGACAGGAACAGCGCGAACGCACGCTGCACGAAGGCCGAAGGGTGGCGCAGCATCAGCCGGCGCAGCGCCCGCAGCTCGGCGATCAGCGCGGCTGATGCCACCACGTAGCCCAGGCGCAGCCCCGGCGCCCAGCTCTTGGACAGGCTGCCGACGTAGATGACGCGGCCGTTCGGGTCCAGGCTTTTCAGCGCCGCGGTCGGCTCGCCGGCGAAGCGGTTCTCGCATTCGAAGTCGTCCTCGATGACCACGAAGTCGTGGTCCTGCGCCGCCTGCAGCAAGGCTTGGCGCCGCGCCAGCGGCATCGTCACGCCGGTGGGGCATTGATGGCTGGGCGTCGCGTAGACGTAGTCCAGCCCGCGCAGCGCGTCGCCGGCGGGCAGGCCGTCGCCGTCGATCGGCAGCGGCACCAGCTGCGCCGTGCGGCAGGCGAAGATGTTGCGCGCATCGGGGTAGCCGGGGTCTTCGATGCCGACGCGCGTCGACGCGCTCATCAGCAGGTCGGCCACCAGGTACAGCGCGTGCTGCGCGCCGACGGTGACGACCACCTCGTCGGCCGAGGCCCACACGCCGCGGCGCGGCAGCACGCGGGTGCGGATCTGCTGCACCAGCGATTCGTCGTCGCGGTTGATCTGGTCGGGCGCCCAGTCGCGGATGTCCAGCACCGACAGCGTCTTCAGGCAGCACTCGCGCCAGTCGGCGGTGGGGAACAGCGTGGCGTCGAACTGGCCGTAGAGAAACGGATAGGGATAGGCCTGCCAGTCGGCCGGCTTGACGATGCTGCGCTGCGCGGCGGGCCGCAGCCGCAGGCGCGACGCCCAGTCCGGCGCGGCGGCGGCGGGGTGATTGCCGCGCCCCTCGGCACGATTGCCGCCGTTGCCGCCGTCGCCGCCGAAGCCACCGGCCGACGGGCGCGCCGCGCGCCCGGCCGCATCGGCCAGCACCGCCGGGTTGACGAAGCAGCCGCTGCGCTCGCGGGCGATCAGGTAGCCCTCGTCGGTGAGCTGCTGGTAGGCCAGCACGACGGTGTTGCGTGCCACCGAAAGCTGCTCGGCCATCTCGCGGCTGGACGGAATGGCCACGCCGGCGGGCAGGTGGCCGTCGAGAATCGCGGCGACCAGCATCTCGCGGATCTGCCGCTGCAGGCTCATGCCCGGGCGCGCCGAGCGCTCGAACAAGCGCTTCCACAGCACGGCGTCGAGGCGCTGCGACATGGCTCAGGCAACGCGCCGCCGGCGCGGCGGCGGTCGATCGGACAAGCTCATCGTTCAAGCATGACACAGGGCCGCGGCGGCCGGCGCTGCCGCGTCGTGAATCGACAAAGTCCTGTCGCAAAGCAACGAGCCACGGCGCGGCGCCCGAACGCATCATGCAAGCCACCGCGGCCTGGCGCCGGGCAGGCTCTTCCATGCAGAAATTCTCGATCTGGTCGCTGCTGCGCAACGCGCTCAGCTACCACGAAGGCTGGCAGCAGCAATGGCGCAGCCCCGAGCCGCAGCGCGAGTACGACGTGGTCGTCATCGGCGGCGGCGGCCACGGCCTGGCCACCGCCTACTACCTGGCCAAGGAACACCGCGTCGGGCGCATCGCGGTGCTCGAGCGCGGCTGGCTGGGCGGCGGCAACACCGCGCGCAACACCACCATCGTGCGCAGCAACTACTTGTGGGACGAGGCCACCGCGCTGTACGAGAAGTCCATGCAGTTGTGGGAGGGCCTGAGCCAGGACCTCAACTACAACGTGATGTTCAGCCAGCGCGGCGTGATGAACCTCGGCCACACGCTGCAGGACCTGCGCGACATCGAGCGCCGCGTCACCGCCAACCGGCTGAACGGCGTCGATGCCGAGGTGCTGAGTCCGGCGCAGATCCTGGCGATGCTGCCCTTCATCAACCTGAACACGCGCTACCCGGTGCTGGGCGCCAGCCTGCAGCGGCGCGCCGGCGTGGCGCGTCACGACGCGGTGGCCTGGGGCTTTGCGCGCGCGGCCGATGCGCTGGGCGTCGACATCGTGCAGAACTGCGAGGTGCAGGGCATCCGCCGCGAGGCCGGCGCGGTGGTCGGCGTCGATACCGCGCGCGGCTTCATCGGCGCCAAGAAGGTGGCCATCGTCGCCGCCGGCCACAGCAGCGTGCTGGCCGCGCTGGCAGGTTTTCGGCTGCCGCTGGAAAGCCACCCGCTGCAGGCGCTGGTCTCCGAGCCGCTGAAGCCGATTCTCCCGACCGTGGTGATGAGCAACGCCATCCACGCCTACATCAGCCAGAGCGACAAGGGCGACCTGGTGATCGGCGCCGGCATCGACGCCTACACGGGCTACGGCCAGCGCGGCAGCTACCCGGTGATCGAGGGCACGCTGGCGGCCATCGTCGAGCTGTTCCCGCTGTTCTCGCGCGTGCGCATGAACCGGCAGTGGGCCGGCATCGTCGACGTCTCGCCCGATGCCTGCCCGATCATCGGGCTGACGCCGGTGCGAGGCCTCACCATCAACTGCGGCTGGGGCACCGGCGGTTTCAAGGCCACGCCGGGCTCGGGCTGGGTGATGGCGCACACCGTGGCGCAAGGCCGGCCGCACGCGCTGAATGCGGCCTTCTCGCTGGACCGCTTCCACAGCGGCCGCCTGATCGACGAACACGGCGCCGCGGCGGTGGCCCACTGAAGGACGGCCGGCGATGCTGCAGATCGAATGCCCTTACTGCGGCGCCCGCGCCGAGAGCGAGTTCGCCTATGGCGGCGAAGGCGGCGTCGCGCGGCCGGCCGACACCGAGGCGATGAGCGATGACGAGTGGGGCGACTACGTCTTCATGCGCCGCAACCCCAAGGGCCTGCACCACGAGCAATGGCGCCACGCCAGCGGCTGCGGCCGCTGGTTCCAGGCGCTGCGCGACACCGTGAGCTGCCGCTTCTACGCGGTGTGGAAGATCGGCGAGCCGATGCCGGCATCCCCGTCGGACGAGGGCCGCCCATGAGCGGTTTGCGCCTGGGCATCGGCGGTCGCATCGACCGAAGCCGCACGCTGCGCTTTCGCTTCAACGGCCGCCCCTACAGCGGGCACCCCGGCGACACGCTGGCCTCGGCGCTGCTGGCGGCCGGCGTCAGCCTGGTGGCGCGCAGCTGGAAGTACCACCGGCCGCGCGGCATCCTGTCGGCCGGCGTCGAGGAGCCCAACGCGCTGGTGCAGCTCGGCGAGGGCGCGCGCACGGTGCCCAACGCGCGCATGACCGAGGTCGCGCTGGTCGACGGCCTGGTGGCGCGCAGCGTCCATGCCAGCCCCGGCGTCGGGTTCGACCTGCGCGCGGCCGTAGGCTGGTTCGCGCGGCTGGTTCCCGCGGGCTTCTACTACAAGACCTTCATGGCCTCGCAGCGCGCCTGGCGGTTCTTCGAGCCGCACATCCGCGACGCCAGCGGGCTGGGCGAAGCGCCGCGCGAGCGCGACCCCGACGTCTACGACAAACGCTACGCGCATGCCGACGTACTGGTGGTTGGCGGCGGCATCGCCGGCCTTGCCGCGGCGCTGGCCGCCGGCGCCAGCGGCGCGCGGGTGATCGTCTGCGACGAGCAGTCCGAGCCCGGCGGCTGGCTGCTGGCCAGCGACGAGCAAGTCGACGGCCTGCCCGCGCCGCAGTGGGTGGCCGCGGCGCTGGCGCGGCTGGCGGCGATGCCCGAGGTCACGCTGCTGGCGCGCACCACGGCCTTCGGCTTTCACGACCACCGCTTCGTCACGCTGCTCGAACGGCGCCGGGATGACGAAGGCGATGCCGACGCCGCCGCTGCTGCTGTCGCCGCCGGCGGCATCAGCCGCGAGCGGTTGTGGAAGGTTCGCGCGCGCGAAGTCGTGCTGGCCACCGGCGCGCACGAGCGGCCGCTGGTCTTTGCCCGCAATGACCTGCCGGGCATCCTGCTGGCCTCGGCCGTGTCGATCTACATCAGGCGTTATGCGGTACTGCCGGGACGCCGGGCCGTGGTCTTCACCAACGGCGACGCCGGCTACGACGCCGCGCTGGCGCTGCACGGCGCCGGCGCCGCGGTGCAGGTGGTCGACGCGCGGGCGCAGGCCGACGGCGCGCGCAGCGCCGCCGCCCGCGCCGCCGGCATCGAGGTGCTGCAGGGCCACGTGGTCACCGAGGCGCTTGGCGGCCGCCACGTGCGCGGCGTGCTCGTGCAGGCCATCGACGCCGCCGGCGCGCTGGCCGGCGCCGCGCGGCGGCTCCACTGCGACCTGCTCGCCGTGTCCGGCGGCTTCAGCCCGGTGATCCACCTGCAGGCCCAGGCCGGCAGCAAGGCGCGCTGGGACGACGAGATCGCCGCGTTCGTGCCGGGCGCGCCGGCACAGGGCGAACGCTCGGCCGGCGCCTGCCGCGGTGCCGCCACGCTGTGCGAGGCCGCGCAGCAAGGGCATGCCGCCGGCATCGCCGCTGCCGGATCAGCCGGCGGCGCCGCGCCGGCGGTGGCGACGCGCGACGCCGGCACGCTGCGCGCGCTGTGGCTGGTGCCGCATGCCAGGGGCCCGAGCCGTGCGCCCAAGCAGTTCGTCGACCTGCAGAACGACGTCGCGGCGTCGGACATCCTGCTGGCCGTGCGCGAAGGCTTCGAGAGCATCGAGCACGTCAAGCGCTATACGGCACTGGGCTTCGGCACCGACCAGGGCAAGACCGGCAACATCAACGGCGTGGGCATCGCCGCGCTGGCGCTCGGCAAGCCGATCGCGCAGGTGGGCACCACCACCTTTCGGCCGAACTACACGCCGGTGACCTTCGGCGCGGTGGCCGGCCTCGAACTGGGCGAGGCCTTCGAGCCGGTGCGAACGACCGCCATGCACGCCTGGCACCTGCAGCAGGGCGCCGCCTTCGAAGACGTCGGCCAGTGGAAGCGCCCGTGGTACTACCCGCGGCCGGGCGAGGACGTGCACGCGGCGGTGGCGCGCGAGGTGCGCGCGGCGCGCAACGGCGTGGCGATGCTCGACGCCTCGACGCTGGGCAAGATCGACATCCAGGGCCCCGATGCGGCGACGCTGCTGAACTGGGTCTACTGCAACGCCTGGAGCAAGCTCGACGTCGGCAAGTGCCGCTACGGCTTGATGCTCGACGAGAACGGCATGGTGTTCGACGACGGCGTCACCGCGCGCCTGGGCGAGCGGCACTACCTGATGCACACCACCACCGGCGGCGCGGCGCGCGTGCTGGCCTGGCTGGAGCGCTGGCTGCAGACCGAGTGGCCGCAGCTGAAGGTCTACCTCACCACCGTGACCGACCATTGGGCGACGACGGCGGTGGTCGGCCCGAAGAGCCGCGAGCTGCTGCGCAAGCTGGGCAGCGACATCGACTTCAGCGACGAGGCGTTCCCGTTCATGGCGGTGCGCGAAGGCACGCTGGCCGGCGTGCCGGCGCGCCTGTTCCGCATCAGCTTCTCGGGCGAGCGCAGCTACGAGGTCAACGTGCCGGCCGAGCAGGGGCTGCAAGTCTGGCAGGCGATCCACGCCGCCGGCGCCGAGTGGGGCGTCACGCCCTACGGCACCGAGGCCATGCACGTGCTGCGCGCAGAGAAGGGCTTCGTCATCGTCGGCCAGGACACCGACGGCTCGGTGACGCCGCTCGACCTGGGCATGGGCGCCATGGTGGCCAGGACCAAGGACTTCCTCGGCAAGCGCTCGCTGGCGCGCAGCGACACCTCGCGCAGCGACCGCAGGCAACTCGTCGGGCTGCTCACCGACGACCCGGCCTTCGTGCTGCCCGAAGGCGCGCAGGTGCTGGCCGGCGCGCCGGGGCCGGCGCCGCCGCCGACGCCGATGGCCGGCCACGTCACCAGCAGCTACGCCAGCCCGACGCTGGGCCGCTCGATCGCGATGGCGCTGGTGCGTGGCGGCCTCTCGCGCCACGGCGAGCGCGTGCACGTCGCGCTGCGCGACGGCCGCAGCGTCACCGCGGTGATCGCCAGCCCCATGTTCTTCGATCCCAAGGGAGAGCGCCAGCATGTCTGACCGCCGAGCCGCCGCGCGCGGCGACCGCAACCTCAAGGTCGGCTGGCGCGAAGGCCCGGGCATCGTCAACCTGCGCGGCGACCCGTCGGACGCGGCGTTCACGCAAGGGGCGGCGCGCGCGCTTGGCCTGGCGCTGCCGCTGCAGGCCTGCACCAGCGTCGCCGACGAGGTGCTGCGCGTCCTGTGGGCCGGGCCCGACGACTGGTTCGTGATCGCGCCGCGCGGCCGCCAGGCAGCCTTCGCCGCGGCGCTGCGTGCCGCCTTGGCCGGCACGCACCACGCGGTGACCGACGTGAGCAGCGGCTACCACGTGCTGCAACTGGGCGGCGCGCCGGCGCGCGAGCTGCTGGCGCAGGGCTGCCCGCTCGACCTGCATCCGCGCGCCTTTCGGACCGGCGACTGCAAGGGTTCGCACTTCTTCAAGGCGGCGGTATGGCTGTGGCAGACCGACGCGGCGCCGAGCTTCGAGCTGCTGGTGCGCCGCAGCTTCGCCGGCTATGTCGAGCTGATGCTGGGCAAGGCCGGGCGCGAGTGGCTGGCTGCCTGAGCTACGCCTTGAACGCCTTCGCCTGCGCGATGACCGCCGCCTTGTCAAACTGAGCTGCCCGCCAGCGCTTGGGCCTAGACTCCCCCTCAGCCGCCACCACCCCCCGCGGCCCCGATGCACGTGGCGACCATCCCTTGCCCGTGCGGCAGACGAAATCATCGGCACGACCCGCGCCTGGAGACCTTCGCATGAGCCAGCACCCGCAGCAGCCACCGCACGCGCCCTTGCGCCTGCACGTACCGGAGCCTTCCGGGCGCCCCGGCTGCGTCACCGACTTTTCCTACCTGCACCTGTCGCCGGCCGGCGCCGTGCGGCGACCGCCGGTGGACACCACGCACTTCGACACCGCCGACCTCGCCTACAGCCTGGTGCGCGTGCTCGACGAGCAAGGCCATGCCGTCGGCCCCTGGGCGCCCGAGGTGTCGACGGCGCAACTGCGCGCCGGGCTGCGCTCGATGATGAAGACGCGCATCTTCGACGCCCGCATGGTGATCGCGCAGCGCCAGCGCAAGATCTCGTTCTACATGCAGTGCCTGGGCGAGGAGGCGATCGCCGTCGCCCAGGCGATGGCGCTCGAACCCGGCGACATGTGCTTTCCCACCTATCGCCAGCAGGGCCTGCTGCTCAGCCGCGACGACGTCTCGATGGTCGAGCTGATGTGCCAGCTGATGAGCAACGAACGCGACCCCGTCAAGGGCCGGCAGTTGCCGGTGATGTACTCGTTCAAGCGCGCCGGCTTCTTCTCGATCTCGGGCAACCTGGCCACGCAGTTCATCCAGGCCGTGGGCTGGGCGATGGCCTCGGCGATCAAGGGCGACACGCGCATCGCCGCGGGCTGGATCGGCGACGGCGCCACCGCCGAGGCCGACTTCCACACCGCGCTGACCTTCGCCCACGTCTACCGCGCGCCGGTGGTGCTGAACGTGGTCAACAACCAGTGGGCGATCTCCACCTTCCAGGCCATCGCCGGCGGCGAGTCCACCACCTTCGCGGCGCGCGGCGTGGGCTGCGGCATCGCCTCGCTGCGCGTCGACGGCAACGACTTCCTCGCCGTCTACGCGGCCTCGCAATGGGCGGCCGAGCGCGCGCGCCGCAACCTGGGGCCGACGCTGATCGAATGGGTGACCTATCGCGCGGCGGCGCATTCGACCTCGGACGATCCGTCGAAATACCGGCCGGCCGACGACTGGCAGCGCTTCCCGCTCGGCGACCCGATCGAGCGGCTCAAAGCCCACCTGATCGGGCTCGACGCCTGGTCGGAGCAGGAGCACCGCCAGGTGCAGCTCGAACTGGAAGCCGAGGTCGCCGCCGCGCAGAAGGAGGCCGAGAGCTACGGCACGCTGCTCGACGGCCACATCCCCAGCCCGGCGACGATGTTCGACGACGTCTACGCCGAGATGCCGGCGCACCTGCGCCGCCAGCGGCAAGAGTTGGGGGTTTGAGATGACGGCGCTAACCCTCGAACAAGGCGTCACGCCAGCCGCCGGCGCGGCGCGCAACATGACGATGATCCAGGCGCTGCGCTCGGGCCTGGACGTGATGATGGCGCGCGACGACAACGTCGTCGTCTTCGGCCAGGACGTGGGCTACTTCGGCGGCGTGTTCCGCGTCACCGAAGGCCTGCAGGCCAAGTACGGCAAGCCGCGCTGCTTCGACACGCCCATCAGCGAAGGCGGCATCGTCGGCGTAGCGGTCGGCATGGCGGCTTATGGCCTGCGGCCGGTGGCCGAGATCCAGTTCGCCGACTACTTCTATCCGGCGTCGGACCAGATCGTGTCGGAAGCGGCGCGGCTGCGCTCGCGCTCGGCGGCCGACTTCACCTGCCCGATGGTGATCCGCATGCCTTGCGGCGGCGGCATCTACGGCGGCCAGACGCACAGCCAAAGCCCCGAGGCGCTGTTCACCCACGTCTGCGGCGTGCGCACCGTGATGCCGAGCAACCCGTACGACGCCAAGGGCCTGCTGATCGCCGCCATCGAGTGCGACGACCCGGTGATCTTCCTGGAGCCCAAGCGCCTGTACAACGGCCCCTTCGACGGCCACCACGACCGACCGGTGGTGCCCTGGTCGGCGCACGCGCTGGGCAAGGTGCCCGAAGGCTACTACCGCGTGCCGCTGGAATCGGCCGCCGTGTTCAGGCCCGGCAGCCAGGTCACGGTGCTGGCCTACGGCACCATGGTCTGGGTGGCGCAGGCGGCGGCCGAGGAAAGCGGCATCGACGCCGAGATCGTCGACCTGCGCTCGCTGTGGCCGATGGACCTCGACACCGTGGTCGCCTCGGTGAAGAAGACCGGGCGCTGCGTGATCGTGCACGAGGCCACGCGCACCAGCGGCTTCGGCGCCGAGCTGTCGGCGCTGGTGCAGGAGCATTGCTTCTACCAGCTGGAAGCGCCGATCGAGCGCGTCACCGGCTGGGACACGCCTTACCCGCACGCGCAGGAATGGGCCTACTTCCCCGGCCCGGCGCGCGTGGCCGCGGCGCTCAAGCGCGCGGTGGAAGGGGGCTGATCATGGGCCTCTATGCGATCAAGATGCCCGACATCGGCGAAGGCATTGCCGAGGTCGAACTGGTGGCCTGGCGCGTGCAGCCGGGCGACGCGGTGGCCGAAGACCAGGTGCTGGCCGACGTGATGACCGACAAGGCGACGGTGGAGATCCCGTCGCCGGTGGCCGGCACCGTGCTGTCGCTGGGCGGCGTGCCGGGGCAGGCGATGGCCGTCGGCTCCGAGCTGATCCGGCTGGAAGTGGCGGGCGAGGGCAACGTGAAGGCCGGCGCCGCGGCCAGCGCCGCGCCGCGCGCCGCGGCCGCTGCTGCTGCGGCCCCCGTCCCCGCCGCCGCGCCACCCGCGCCGGCGGCGCAAGCCGCTCAAGTCGAGCGTCAGCCTTCCGTGCCGCCACCACCATCACCGTCGCCTTCACCGCCGGCCGCCCCCGTGCGCAGTCGCGCGCCGGGCGAGCGGCCGATCGCCGCGCCTTCGGTGCGCCGCCGCGCCTGGGAGCTGGGCATCGAGCTGCAGTTCGTGCCCGGCAGCGGGCCGGCCGGCCGCATCACGCACGACGACCTGGAGCGCTACCGCAGCACGCGCGGCCAGGCGGCGGCCGAGGCCGGCGCGCCGGGCCGGCGCCAGCGCCATGGCGAAGAGGCGGTGCCGGTGATCGGCCTGCGCCGCAAGATCGCGCAGAAGATGCAGGAGGCCAAGCGCCGCATCCCGCACTTCAGCTACGTCGAGGAGATCGACGTCACCGAGCTGGAAGCCCTGCGCGGCGAGCTGAACGACAAGTACGCCGCCACGCGCGGCAAGCTCACGCTGCTGCCGCTGGTGGCCCGCGCCGTGGTGCTGGCGGTGGACGAGTTCCCGCAGATGAACGCCCGCTTCGACGACGAGGCCGGCGTCGTCACGCGCCACCGCCCGGTGCACCTGGGCATCGCGACGCAGACCGATGGCGGCCTGATGGTGCCGGTGCTGCGCCACGCCGAGGCGCAGGACCTGTGGGCCTTTGCGCGCGAGGTGGCGCGCCTGGCCGAGGCGGCGCGCAGCGGCAAGGCGGCGCGCGACGAACTCGCCGGCTCGACCATCACCATCACCAGCCTGGGCCCGCTGGGCGGGCTGGTCACCACGCCGGTGATCAACCACCCGGAGGTGGCCATCATCGGCGTCAACCGCATCGTCGAGCGGCCGATGCTGCGCGGCGGCGCGGTGGTGCCGCGGCTGCTGATGAACCTGTCGTCGTCGTTCGACCACCGCGTCGTCGACGGCATGGACGCGGCGCGCTTCATCCAGGCCATCCGCGCGCTGCTGGAACACCCGGCGCTGCTGTTCGTGGAGTGACGCGCATGAAGACGATCGAGACGACGCTGCTGGTCATCGGCGGCGGCCCCGGCGGCTACGTGGCCGCCATCCGCGCCGGCCAGCTCGGCATCGCCACCGTGCTGGTGGAGAGCGAACGGCTCGGCGGCACCTGCCTCAACGTGGGCTGCATCCCGTCGAAGGCGCTGATCCACGCCGCCGACGAGTTCGAGCGCGCGCGCGGCTTCGCGGCCGGCTCGGCGCTGGGCATCCGCGCCGGCGCGCCGCAGCTTGAGCTGCCGCAGACCCAGCGCTGGAAAGACGGCATCGTGCAGCGGCTGACCGGCGGCGTCGGCGCGCTGCTGAAGAAGGCCGGCGTGCGCGTCGTGCCGGGCTGGGCGCGCATCGTCGACGGCAAGACGGTGGAGCTGGCCGCCGCCGGCAGCGACGGCGAGGGCTTGCGCATCCGCTGCGAACACCTGCTGCTGGCCACCGGCTCGCAGCCGCTGGCGCTGCCGGGGCTGCCGTTCGGCGGCCCGGTGCTCAGCTCGACCGAGGCGCTGGCGCTCGCTGAAGTACCCAGGCATCTGGTGGTCATCGGCGCCGGCTACATCGGGCTGGAGCTGGGCACCGCGTGGCGCAAGCTGGGCGCCGAGGTGGCGGTGGTGGAGGCGCAGGGCCGCATCCTGCCGGCCTACGACGAGGAGCTGACGCGCCCGGTGCTGGCCGGGCTGCGGCGGCTGGGCATCACGCTGCACCTGTCGTGCAGCGCGCAGGGCCTGACGGCCGACGGCGGCGGCCTGCGCGTGCGCAGCGCCCATGCCGACGACTACGTGCTGCCGGCCGACCGCGTGCTGGTCGCCGCCGGCCGGCGGCCGCGCACGGAAGGCTTCAACCTCGAATCGCTGGGCCTGGACCTGCGCGGCCGCGCCGTGAAGATCGACGACCAGTGCCGCACCTCGATGCGCAACGTCTGGGCCATCGGCGACCTGACGGGCGAGCCCATGCTGGCGCACCGCGCGATGGCGCAAGGCGAGATGGTGGCCGAGATCGTCGCCGGACGGCGCCGCCGCTTCGCGCCGGCGGCGATCCCGGCGGTCTGCTTCACCGACCCCGAGGTGGTGACCGCCGGCCTGTCGCCCGACGAAGCCGCCGACCAGGGCCGCGAGGTGATGGTCGCCAGCTTCCCGTTCGCCGCCAACGGCCGCGCCTTGAGCATGGAGGCCGGCGATGGCTTCGTGCGCGTGGTGGCCGCCAAGGACACGCACCAGATCCTGGGCTGGCAGGCGGTGGGTCGCGGCGTTGCCGAATTGAGCGCGGCGTTCTGCCATTCGATCGAGATGGGCGCGCGGCTGGAAGACGTGGCCGCCATCATCCACGCCCACCCGACGCTCGGCGAGGCGGTGCAGGAAGCGGCCTTGCGAGCCCTCGGCCACGCGCTTCATGTCTAACATCTGACACGAATTCCCTACAGCTGGTGCGCTCAAGTGGCTGTGGGGTCCGCCGATATCCCGCGGGAAGCCGCTGCATATCGAAGGAGTCGTGTGATGCGCATTCAGATCAGGCAAGTATTCAATGGAAACGCCGCCATCCTGCTGGTGTTGGGCGTTGTCGCGGTCACGGCCGCGGTGAAGAGCAACCTCAGCAGCGATGTCGCCGACGAGGCGGCAGCACGCCGCTACCAGTCGTACCTGCTGGCCGACGAGTTGCGGCAAAGCTCGGACGACCTCACCCGTCTGGCCCGCACCTACGTGGTGACCGGCGACCCCAAGTGGGAACAGCAGTATTTCGAGATCCTCGACATCCGCGACGGCAAGAAGGCGCGGCCCCAGCACTACGAGCGCATCTACTGGGACTTCCGCGCCGCCGGCGGCAACGGCGCGGCGCCGAGCTCGGACCAGTCGGTCCCGCTGCTCGACCTGATGAAGCGCACCGGCTTCACCGACGCCGAGCTGGCCAAGCTGGCGCAGGCCAAGGCCAATTCGGACGACCTGGTGCGCACCGAGACCATCGCGATGAACATGGTCAAGGGCCTGTTCGACGACGGCAAGGGCGGCTTCACCAAGCAGGCCGAGCCCGACCGCGCCAAGGCGCGCGAGATGATGCACGACCTGGCCTACCACCAGAACAAGGCCAAGATCATGCAGCCGGTGAACGAGTTCCTCGGCCTGCTCGACGAGCGCACGCAGCATGAAGTGGCGTCGGCCACCACGGCCAGCGAGCGCTGGTCGAAGGTGGCGATCGGCGCGGTGGGCGCGCTGGTGGCCACGGTGCTGAGCAGCCTGATGTTCCTGCGCCGCCGCACGACCCAGGTGCTGGGCGACGCCAGCCGCGCGGCGGCCGGCATCGCGCACGGCCAGCTCTACCAGGCCATCGACCGCGAGCTGCCCGGCCAGGAAGGCGAGCTGCTGCGCAGCATGGGCCAGATGCAGGACCACCTGGCGACCGTGGTCGGCAGCATCCGCAGCGGCGCCGACGGCGTGGCCATTGCCTCGGCGCAGATCGCCAGCGGCAACCAGGACCTCTCCGGCCGCACCGAGCAGCAGGCCAGCGCCTTGCAGCAGACCGCGGCCACCATGGAAGAGCTGGGCAGCACCGTGCGCAACAACGCCGACAACGCGCGCCAGGCCAACCAGCTGGCGCAGGCCGCCGCCGGGGTGGCGACGCAGGGCGGCTCGGTGGTCGGCGAAGTGGTCAGCACGATGCAGGGCATCAGCGAGTCCAGCCGCAAGATCGGCGACATCATCGGCGTGATCGACGGCATCGCCTTCCAGACCAACATCCTGGCGCTCAACGCCGCGGTGGAGGCGGCGCGTGCCGGCGAACAAGGCCGCGGCTTCGCGGTGGTGGCCGGCGAGGTGCGCAGCCTGGCGCAGCGCAGCGCGGAAGCGGCCAAGGAGATCAAGTCGCTGATCAACCGCAACGTCGAGCAGGTGGAACAAGGCACGACGCTGGTCGACCGCGCCGGCAAGACGATGGACGAGATCGTCGGCTCGATCCGCCGCGTCAGCGACATCGTCGGCGAGATCAGCTCGGCGACGGCCGAGCAAGGCACCGGCATCCAGCAGGTCGGCGATGCCGTCGGCCAGATGGACCAGGCCACGCAGCAGAACGCCGCGCTGGTCGAGGAAAGCGCCGCGGCCGCCGAGAGCCTGAAGAACCAGGCTCACCAGCTGGTGCAGACGGTGTCGGTGTTCAAGCTGTCGGCCGGCGCCGACGCGGCCACCGCGTAACTTCGGTCGGCGGCCAGCGGCCGGGCGACACGCCGGGCGGCCTTTGGGTTCAGCCGGCCGCCAGCCGCGTCGCCAGTTCGGGCACCAGCGCCTCGCCGCCGCCCGGCTGCGCGAGCACCGCGTCCAGCGTGCTCAGCACCGCGGCCGCCACCTCGCGACGGGCCTGCGCATCGCCGGCCATCTGGTGGTAGTAGTCCAGGTCCTTGCGCGCATTGGCCACCGTGAAGCGCAGGCTGCTGGGGTCACGGCTCAGCAGGTAGGGCTTGATGCGTTCCAGCGCCACGCCGCCGCCGCCGCCCTTGGCCAGCACCTCGACGAAGGCGGCGCTGGCCACGCCGCTGCGATCGGCGCAGGCCGCGGCCTCGGCCAGCAGCGTGACCATGCCCAGCGACACGTAGTTGTGCAGCAGCTTCATGCCGTGGCCGGCACCCACCGGGCCGACGTGGGTGATGTTCTCGGCAAAGCACTGCAGCAGCGGCCGGCATTCGTCCAGCAGCGCTGCGTCGCCGCCCACCAGCAGGTTCAGCCGGCCTTCGGCGGCTTCCTTGGGCGTGCGCGTCATCGGCGCATCGAGAAAGCGCGAGCCGACCGCCTGCACCGCCTGCGCCATGCGCACGGTCGACGAGGGGATGGCGGTCGAACAGTCGATCACGATGCTGCCCGGGCGCAGGCCTTCGAGCACGCCGCCGCGGCCGGTGAGCACGGCCTCCACCTGCGGCGAGCCGGTCACCACCAGGATCAGCACGTCGACCCGCGCCGCCAGCTCGCGCGCGCTGGCCACGCTGGCCGCGCCGGCGGCCTTCAGCGCCGCCAGCGGCTGGTTGCCGGGGTGCTCCAGCAGCGTCAGTTCATGGCCGTGCTTCACCAGGTTGCCGGCGATGCCGTGCCCCATCATGCCCACGCCCACCATGCCGATCTTCATCGTTGCTCCTGTCTTGCAGGAGGCCGACTCTAAGCCTTGGGCGGCCGTGAGGCAGGCCAGCCGCGCAAGCGCCGCCGCAGCAGCTTGCCGGTGGGCGTGCGCGGCAGCTCGGCGACGAAGTGCAGCGCATCGGGCCGCTTGATGCGGCCGAGCCGGGATTCGATCTCGCGCGCCAAGGTTTCACGCAAGGCGGCCTCGTCCTCGCCGTGGCGCGCCACGATGAAGGCGACCGGGCGCTCGCCGAAGCGCTCGTCGGGCATGCCGACCACCGCGCAGTCCCAGACGCCGGCCACGCGGCGCAGCACGGCCTCGATCTCCTGCGGGTAGACGTTGACGCCGCCGGAGATGATCATGTCGTCGAGGCGGTCGCTCAAGCTCAGCCGGCCCTCGGCGTCGGCGTGGCCGAGGTCGCCGAAGGTCTGCAGCAGCAGCCCGTCGGCGCTGCGCAAGCTGCGCGCCGCGGTCTTCTCCGGCGCGTTGTGATAAGCGAAAGGCGCGATGCCCGAGAAGCACACGAGGCCGGTCTCGCCCGGCGCCAGCTCGCGGCCGGATTCGTCGACGATGTGCAGCCGACCCTTGCGCGCGCGGCCCACCGAGCCCGGGTGCGCCAGCCATTCGGCGGCGTCGATCATCGTCAGGCCCACGCCTTCGCTGCCCGAGTAGTACTCCAGCAGGATGGGGCCCCACCAATCGAGCATCGCGCGCTTGACCGCGGGCGGGCAGGGCGCGGCGCCGTGGATGGCGCACTGGTGCGCCGGCGCGCTGAACGCGGCGCGCCGTTCGGCCGGCAGCGCCAGCAGGCGCTGGAACATCGCCGGCACCCATTGGCTGTGCGTGATGGCCTCGCGCGCCAGCAGCGCCAGCGCGCCATCGGCGTCGAAGCGGTCCATCACCACCGCGGTGCCGCCGCCGGCGGTGACGGCCAGCGCAAAGCGCAGCGGCGCGGCGTGGTACAGCGGCGCGGTCGACAGGTAGCGCACTTGCGCGCCGCCGATGCCGAACAGCGCGATCAGGTCGGCCGCGAAAGGCGGCGTGCCGCGCCAGCCTGCGGGCAGCAGCGGCCGGATCACGCCCTTGGGCGCGCCGGTGGTGCCCGAGGTGTACATCATCAGCGCGCCCGGCGGCTCGTCCGCCGCCGGCTGAGGTGATGCGTTGGCAATCTCGGCGCGCAAGTCGTCGAAGCCGGGCAGGCCGCCGCGCGGCGCCAGCCGCTGCAGCCCGGCGGGCCAGCCGTCGGGCGCGGCCAGCAGCGGCGCGAACTCGGCGTCGGCCAGCAGCGCGCGCGCCTCGCAGTCGGCGACGATGTGCTGCAGCTCCGGCGCCGCCAGCGCGGTGGACAGCGGCGTCAGGTACAGCCCGCAGCGCCACGCGGCCCAGGCCAGCGCCAGCGCCTCGGGGCGGTTGCCGATCAGCGAGGCGATGTGCTCGCCGCGGCGCAAGCCGCGCGCGCGCAGCACCGCGGCCAGGCGGTTGGCCAGCGCCTCCAGCTCGCCATAGGTGATGCGTTGGTCGCCGAAGACCAGCGCACAGCGCTGTGGCGCGGCGGCGGCGTGGCGCCGCAGGTCGTGCAGTTCGTCCACGGCGCGGGTCGGTTCAGCCTGCGGAGCGGTCAGCCTGCGGAGCGCTCAGCCGGTCGAGCGCTGCGCCTTCTCCTGCTCGGCGCGGCCGCGCACCAGGGCCTTGGCTTCGGCCCAGTCTTCGGGCGTCAGCTTGCCGAGCGCTGCGAAGGTGGACGGCGCCGCGAGGTGGTGGCCGCCGTCGATGGCGATGTTCTGGCCGGTGAGGTACTCGCAGCCGTCGGCCTGCAGGAAGGTCAGCAGGTTGCACAGCTCGGGCATGCGGCCGAAGCGGCCCATCGGCACCTCGTCGGCCGAGGCCGCGCCGACGTTGGCCTTCGGGATCGGCGCCAGCTTCTCCCACGCGCTCTCGGTCGGGAAGGGCCCCGGCGCGACGGCGTTGACGCGGATGTTGTGCTTGCCCCATTCGACGGCCAGCGACATCGTCATCGCATGCACCGCCGTCTTGGCCATCGTGCTGGGCAGCACGTAGGCCGAGCCGGTCCACACCCAGGTGACGAGCATGCTGACCACGCTGCCCGGCAGGCCGTCGCGGATCCAGCGCTTGCCGCAGGCCAGCGTGGCGAACAGCGCGCCGTCCATCACCGTGCTGCGCACCGCGGCGAAGCCGCGCGGGCTGATCTCGGTGGAAGGCGAGATGAAATTGGCCGCCGCGTTGTTGACGAGGCCGGTGAGCGCGCCGCCGGCCCAGATCTGGTCGACCATGGCCTCGATCTGCTCGGCCTCGCGCACGTCGCACAGGTGGTATTCGGCACTGCCGCCGTGCTGGGCGGCGGCGCGCAACTCGTCCACCGCGGCCTGCAGCACGGCTTCGCGGCGGCCGCAGATGAAGACCGCGGCGCCATGGGCGACGAAGTGGCGCGCCAGCTCCTTGCCCAGGCCGGTGCCGCCGCCGGTGATGAGGATGCGCTTGCCGGCCAGCACGTCGGCGCGGAAGGTGGATGCTGCAGCCATCGGGACCTCAGACCGGGTTGACGCCGGCGACGCCCTTGGCGTCGGAGCGCGAGGGTTGGAATTCGGCGAACAGCCGGCGGCCGATGATGTGCTTCATCACCTCGATCGAGCCGCCGGCGATCTTGACGACGCGCGCGTCGGCATAGGCGCGGGCGATCGGGTACTCCCACATGTAGCCCCAGCCGCCGAACAGCTGCAGGCATTCGTCGACCACCTTGCAGTGCAGGTTGGACAGCCACATCTTGGCCATCGCGGCGTCCACCGCGTCGAGCTCGCCGCGCATGAACTTGGCGATGCACTGGTCGGTGAAGACGCGGCCGATGGTGGCCTCGGTCTGCAGCTCGGCCAGCTTGAACTGCGTGTTCTGGAAGTCGCCGATGGTCTTGCCGAAGGCCTTGCGGCCGGCGGTGTACTCCACCGTCCAGCCGATCACCGTCTCGGCCACCACGGCCGAGCGGATGGCCTGCGCCAGCCGCTCCTGCGCCAGCTTGGTCATCATCAGCTCGAAGCCCTTGCCCTCTTCGCCCAGCATCGCCGAAGCTGGGACGCGCAGCTCGTCGAAGAACAGCTCGGAGGTGTCCTGCGCCTTCATGCCCAGCTTGTGCAGGTTCTGGCCGCGGCGGAATCCCGGCAGCGTGGTGTCGACGAGAAACAGCGTCACGCCCTTGGCGCCGGCGGCGCTGTCGGTCTTGGTGGCCAGCACGATCACGTCGCACAGCTGGCCGTTGCTGATGAAGACCTTCTGGCCGCTGATCACGAAGTGGTCGCCGTCGCCGTCCTTCACCCGCGTGGCCTTCGTGCGGATCGCCTTCAGGTCCGAGCCGGCGTGCGGCTCGGTCATGCCCAGCGAGCCGATGGCCTCGCCGCGCACCATCTTCGGCAGCCATTGGCGCTTCTGCGCCTCGCTGCCGAAGCCGGCGATGTAGGTGGCCACCAGGTCGCAGTGGATCATGAAGCCGGGGCCGGTGAAGCCCGAGCGCGCCATCTCCTCGAACACCACCACGTCGAACAGGTAGTCGGCGCCGGCGCCGCCGTAGGCCTCGGGCACGGTGCAGCACAGCAGCCCGGCGGCGCCGGCCTTGCGCCACAGCTCGCGCGGCACGACGCCGGAGTCTTCCCACTGCGCGTGGAAGGGCGCGATCTCGTGGTCGATGAAGCGCCGCACCGTGCTGCGGAAGGCTTCGTGGTCCTCGTTGAACAGCTCTCGCTTGAACATGCCGCGGCGCCTTTCAGTATGACTTGGGAAGGTCCAGCACCTTCTCGGCGACGAAGGACAGGATGAGCTGCTCGGTCACCGGCGCGATGCGGGTGATCGTCACCTCGCGCAGCAGCCGCTCCACGTGGTACTCCTTGGCGTAGCCGAAGCCGCCGTGCGTCAGCACCGCCTGCAGGCAGGCCTCGTAGCCGGCGCGCGCGCCCAGGAACTTGGCGGTGTTGGCCTCGGCGCCGCAGGGCTGGTGCTGGTCGTACAGCCACGCGCCCTTCATCACCATCGCCCAGGCGGCTTCCAGGTGCATCCAGCGTTCGGCCAGCGGGTGCTGGATGCCCTGGTTCTGGCCGATGGCGCGGTCGAACACGATGCGCTCGCGCGCGTACTGCGTGGCGCGGCGCAGCGCGTCCTGGCCGATCGCGATGGCCTCGCTGGCCACCAGCAGCCGCTCGGGGTTCAGGCTGTGCAGGATGTAGCTGAAGCCCTTGCCTTCCTCGCCGATGCGGTCGGCCTCGGGGATGAACAGGCCGTCGATGAAGATGGCGTTGCTGTCCACCGCCTTGCGGCCCATCTTGGGGATGCGGCGCACCTCGATCTTGCTGCGGTCGAGCTCGGTGTAGAAGATGGTGATGCCGTCGGTCGGGCGCTTGCAGTCTTCGAGCTTGGTCGTGCGCGTCAGCAGCATGATCTTGTTGGCCACCTGCGCGGTGCTGGTCCACACCTTCTGGCCGTGCACGACGTAGCCGCCCGGCACCTTCTGCGCGAAGGTCTTGATCGCGGTGGTGTTGAGCCCCGCGTCGGGCTCGGTGAAGCCGAAGGCGCATTGGTCGGCGCCTTCCACCAGCCGCGGGATCCAGCGCGCCTTCTGCTCCGGCGTGCCGAACACCACGATGGGGTGCGGCCCGAACAGGTTGATGTGCACCGTGCTGGCCGCCGCCATGCCGCCGCCGTGGCTGGCCACCTCGTGCATCATGATCGCCGCCTCGGCCACGCCCAGGCCCGAGCCGCCGTATTCGGGCGGCATGGTGATGCCCAGCCAGCCGGCATCGGCCATCGCGCGGTGGAACTCGCGCGGGAACTCGCCGTCGTCGTCGCGCGCCAGCCAGTAGTCGTCGTCGAAGCGGCGGACGACGGCGGCCACGCCGTCGCGGATGGCGCGCTGGTCTTCGCTGATCGAGAAATCCATGGTGTCTCTTTTGAACGTTAGCTCGCCGCCGCCAGCGTGCGCAGCGCTTGCGTCAGGTGCGGCTTGTCGATCATCTGGCCGTCGATCGACAAGGCGCCGGCGTCGGGGTTGGCGGCGAAGGCGTCGACGATGCGCTGCGCATGCGCCAGCTCGGCCGCGCTCGCCGAATAACAGGCATTGATGGTGGCCACCTGGTCGGGGTGGATCGCCACGCGGCCGCGGAAGCCGCGCCGGCGCGAGGCGCGGCAGGCGCGCTCCAGCCCGGCGGCGTCCTTGAAGTCGGTGTGCACGGTGTCCAGCGGCGGCACGCCGGCGGCCGCCGCCGCCGTCAGGCACAGCGACGCGGCCCAGTCGTACAGCGGCGAGTAGGCGCCGTCTTCGTCCTTGTTGGAGACGGCGCCGATGGCGGCCGACAGGTCTTCGGCGCCCCAGGTCACGGCGGCCAGCCGCGGCAGCGGCGTGTTGCCGAAGCCTTGCATGTTGAGCATGGCGTGCGGCGTTTCGGTGGCCACCGGCACGATCTTCACGCTGCCGGCGGCCAGGCCGGCGCGCGCTTCCAGAGCGTCCAGCCCATGGCCGAGCTGCACGAGGTCGGCCGCGCCGCGCGTCTTGGGCAGCAGGATGCCGGCCAGCCCGGCCACCGTGACGGCGGCGAGGTCGGGCATCGCCAGCGCGGTGTCCAGCGGGTTGATGCGAACGAACAGGCGCGGCTTGATCGTCGCCGCATGGGCGCCGATGTACTCGGCCGCCATCGCCCGCGCGACGGGCTTGCGCGCCTCGGCCACCGCGTCTTCGAGGTCGAGGATCAGCACGTCGGCATCGCTGGCCAGCGACTTGGCGAGCTTGCGCTCGCTGTCCGCCGGCACGAAGAGCATCGAGCGTAGTTTCATGTCGGTGCCTTCAGCATCAAGGCCTGCCGCGTGCAGGTGCAGACTTCTTCGCCGCGCTGGTTGAAGCCCTGGTGCAGAAAGGTCACGATGCCGGCGTTGGGGCGCGACTTGCTCTCGCGCTTTTCCAGCACCGTGGTGCGCGAGCGGATGGTGTCGCCGTGGAACACGGGCTTGGGAAAGCGCGTGTCGGTCATCCCCAGGTTGGCCACCGTGGTGCCCAGCGTGGTGTCCTGCACCGTCAGGCCGATGACCAGGCCGAGCGTGAAGATGCTGTTGACCAGCGGCTGCTTGAACTCGGTCTGGCGGCAGTATTCGAAGTCGATGTGGATCTGCGCCGGGTTGTAGGTGGCGCTGCAGAACCAGATGTTGTCGGCCTCGGTCACCGTGCGCCGGATCTCGTGGTCCAGCACCTGGCCCACCTCGAATTGTTCAAACCATCGTCCTGCCATGGCCGCAGCCTCCTGTCGTGGCGCCATGTGCATCCACACGGTACGCATGTGTACTATATCGGATCGCGGGCGGCTGCAACTCAGGGGCAACCCGGCGGCCGCGGCGGCATGCCGGGCAATTGCAGGCCGTGGTCGCTGTCGCTGTCGGGCAGCAGCGGGCCGCGGCGGAACACGCCGCTGGCGCGCGCCACCGGCTTGCCGCGGGCGCTGAGCAGCCCGGTGGAGAAGACCAGGTTCTTCGTCACCTGCAGGATCGTGGCCTCGGCCTGCACCCAGCTGCCGAGCGGCGCGCCGTTCATGAAGTCGAGCTGCAGCCCGATGGTCGGCAAAAACTGGCGCGGAATGTCGGTCTGGTACTGCGCGGCGCTGGACAGCAGCACGTCGGCCAGCAGGCTCAACATGCCGCCGTGGCAATGGCCACCAGGGTTGACCTGGTGCGGCTCGACGATGAAGCCGAGCTGCAGTTGGCCTTCGTGCCAGCGCGCCTGGAAGGCGGCGCAATGGCTGGCGAAGGCGCTGCCGATCTTCACCGGGACGAAGCCCGCGGGCGGCGTGTCGATGGCGGTGGGCTTCGTCGTCACAGCTTGCGGCGCCAATCGTCCCAGGCGGCCGACAGCGCGCCGCGTTGCGCCGGGTCGGCGATGGCGATCAACGCATTGGCCCGCGCATCCAGCGGCAGCGCGCGCAGTTCGGCCACGCCATGCTCGGTGACCACCGCGTCGGCCAGGTGGCGCGGCAGCGTGACCAGGCCGCCATCGCCCAGCGCCGGCACGATGCGCGAGACCGTGCCGCCGCGCGCCGTGCTCGGCAGCGCGATCACCAGCCGGCCGCCGGGCGCCGCCAGCGCGCCTTGCGCAAAGGCCGGCAGCCCGCCGGCGCCGGCCTGCAGCATGCCGTTGGCGCGCTCGGCATTGACCTGGCCGAAGAGGTCGACCTCGACCGCGCTGTTGATCGCGACGAAGCGGGTGGTGGACCCCAACGCCGCCAGCGCGGCCGGGCCGTGCGTCTGCGTCACGTCGGTGAGCCGCAGCGACGGCTTGCCGCCGCGCACCCAGTCGCGCAGCGCCGCGTCGCCGAGCACCAAGCCGGCGGTCATCACGGCGTCGCGGTCCAGCGCGCCGGCCGCGTCGAGCGTCATCACGGCCGACGGCAGCATGCCGCCGTGGAAGCGCAGCCGCCGGTGGCCGCTCAGGGCGGCGGCCAGCGACAGCGGCACCGCGCCGATGCCGAACTGCAGCGTGTCGCCGTCGCGCACCAGCGTGGCCACGTGGGCGCCGATGCGCGCTTCGGTCGCGCCGACCGCGGGGTCGTGGAAGTCGAGCAGCGGCGCATCGGCCTCGACCGCCAGGTCCAACTCGGAGACGTGCACGCGGAAGCTGCTGGCCAGCCGCGGCAGCCGCGGATTGAGGTGCGCCGCGCGGCGCTTCGCGCGCGGCCACACCAGCGGCGTGAAGTCGGCCGACAGCCCCGGCGCGCACCAGCCGTCGGCGTCGGGCGGCGTCAGCTGCGCGAAGGCGATGTCGAACGGCGGCGCCTCGTGCTGCAGGTGGCGCGCCAACGCCAGGTAGTCCAGCGCCAGCAGCTCGGCGCGGCCTTGCGCGATGCCGCGGCGCAGCCCCGCCGTCATGAAGCCGCCGATCTGCCGTGCCTGCGGGTGCAGCGCCAGCGGGTCGAAGCTGTCGATGCCGGGGAACTGCACGCCGCAGAAGGTGACGCCGGCGGCGCGCTCGGGGTCGGCCTGCAACTGGTCGACCAGCAGCGCCGACTGGTTGGCCATCGTCGGCAGCCAGACCCGCTGGCCGGGGGCCAGCAGGCGGCTCAAGCTGGCCGTCGTCAAGTCACGAACTTCTTGAAGTCGGGCTTGCGCCGCTCGTTGAAAGCGGCCACGCCTTCCTTGGACTCGTCGCTCTGGTAGTAGTGCTTGACGGTCTGGATGCCCAGGAAGCCGATGCCACGGATGTGCTCGGTGTCGGCGTTGAAGCTGCGCTTGGCGATGGTCAGCGCGGTGGGGCTCAGCTGGTTGATCTCGTCGCACCACTTGTCGACCTCGGCGTCGAGCTGATCGTGCGGCACCACCTTGTTGACCAGGCCCATCTTCTCGGCCTCGGCCGCGCTGTAGCGGCGGCACAGGAACCAGATCTCGCGCGCCTTCTTCTCGCCGAGCACGCGCGACAGGTACGCCGTGCCCCAGCCGGGGTCGACCGAGCCGACCTTGGGCCCGACCTGGCCGAACTGCGCCTTCTCGCTGGCGATGGTGAGGTCGCACACGGTGGCGAAGACGTTGCCGCCGCCGATCGCGAAGCCCTGCACCTTGGCAATCGACACCTTGCGCAGGTCGCGCAGCGCGGCGTGCATCTCTTCGATGGGCATGCCCACGGTGCCGCGCGGGCCGTAGAGGCCGCTCTCGTTGTAGTGCACCTTCTGGTCGCCGCCGGTGCAGAAGGCCTTGTCGCCGGCGCCGGCCAGCACCATCACGTTGGCGCTGCGCTCTTCGTCGGCACGGCGCAGCGCGTCGATCAGCTCTTCCAGCGTCTGGTTGCGGAAGGCGTTGTAGACCTCCGGCCGGTTGATCGTGATGCGCACGACGCCGTTGGCCACGTCGTACAGGATGTCCTTGTAGTCCTTGCTCATGTTTCTTCACCCATGCATCGTGAGTCCGCCGGAGACGGAGATCGTCTGTCCGGTCATGAAGGCCGCGTCGTCGCTGGCCAGGAAGGCCACCAGGCCGGGGTAGTCGTCGGGCACGCCGATGCGGCCCAGCGGCACGCCCTTGACCATGGCGTCGCGGATCTTCTGGCCCTGCTCGCCGCTGCCGACGAAGGCGTCCATCGCCGGCGTGTCGGTGGGGCCGGGGCAGATGGTGTTGATCGTCACCTGGTGGCGCGCCAGCTCGCGCGCCAGCGCCTTGGCGAAGGCGATGGTCGCGCCCTTGCAGCCCGAGTACACCACCTCGCCGCTGCTGCCCACGCGGCCGGCGTCGGAGGCGATGTTGACGATGCGCCCGCTCTTGCGCGCGCTCATGCCCTGCGCCACCGCGTGCGTCATGTGCAGCGGGCCGAACCAGTTGATCGCCGTGACCTTGGCCCAGAACTCGGGCGTGGTCTTCAGGAAGGGCATCGGCGTGTCCCAGCCGGCGTTGTTGACCAGCACGTCGGTGCCGCGGCCGGCCTGCTGCTCGAAGCGCGCCACTGCGGCGGCGACGGCGGCGTAGTCGGTGATGTCGGCCGGCACCGCCAGCGCCTTGCCGCCGGCGGCCTCGATCGCGGCCACGGTGGCAGCGGCGCCGGCCTCGTTGATGTCGAACACGCCGACCACGCAGCCCTCGGCCGCCAGCCGCGTGGCGATGGCGCGGCCGATGCCGCTGCCGGCGCCGGTGACGATGGCGGTCTTGCCGCTCAGTCCTCGCATGGGAATTGCACTCCTTGTGGCTGCTACTTGAAATCGGGCTCGCGGCGTTGCTGGAACGCGGCCAGGCCTTCGGTGACGTCGGGGTGCAGCAGCGCGTGCAGCCCGATGTCTTCTTCCATCACCAGCGACTTGGCCAGCGTGATGTCGGCGCCTTCGCGCGCCAGCCGCTTCATCGCGGCCAGGCCCTGGCGGCTGCGCTTGGCCATGCCTTGCGCATAGGCCAGCGCGGCGGCGTGCAGCTCGTCGCGCTCGCAGACCTGGTTGACCAGGCCCCACGACAAGGCGGTGGCCGCATCGATGCGCTGCGCCGTGAAGAACAAATGCATCGCCCGGCGCATGCCGACGATGCGCGGCAGCCGCTGGCTGCCGCCCCAGCCCGGCACCAGGCCGAACTGCGCGTGCTGGTCGCCGAAGCGCGCATTGCCGGCGGCCACGGCCACGTCGCAGGACAGCATCAGCTCCAGCCCGCCGGCCAGGCAAAGGCCTTGCACGGCCACCACCACCGGCAGCGGGCTGGCTTCCAGCGCCAGCATGGCGCGGTGGCCGGTGCGCATGTACTCGCGCAGCACCGCGGGCTCGCTGCGGCGGTGCTGCACGGCGTCGAGGTCGGCGCCGGTGCAGAAATGGTCGCCGACGCCTTCGATCAGGATGCAGCGGACGGCGGCATCGGCCTCGTGGCGGCGCAAGGCCTGCTGCATCTCGTCGAAGACCTGCGGCGACAGGCAGTTGAACTTGTGCGGCCGGTTCAGCGTGATCAGGCCGACGTTGCCGTCGACGCTGGACAGCACGGGAGAGACTTCGTCGTTCATGGTGTGGGCGTGGAAGGTGGGCGAGGTGGCGATTCAAGCACCTTGGCGGCCGACGATGGCCACGGCGCAGACGTTCTGGTGCGGGTGTCCGCCGAGGTTGTGCGTCAGGCCCAGGTCGAAGGGCTTCTTCAACTGCCGCTCGCCGGCGCGGCCCTGAAGCTGCAGCCAGATCTCGTAGACCATGCGCAGCCCGGAGGCGCCGATCGGGTGGCCGAAGCATTTGAGCCCGCCGTCGGGCTGCACCGGCAGCGCGCCGTCGCGGTCGAAGCAGCCGTCCAGCACATCGTGGATGGCGCGGCCCGGCGCGCTGAAGCCCAGGTCTTCCATCAGCACGGTCTCGGTGACCGAGAAGCAGTCGTGCACCTCGGCCATGCCGATCTGCCGCCGCGGGTCGCCGATGCCGGCGCCGGCGTAGGCGCGGGCCGCGGCCTCGCGCGCGGTCTGGATGCCGGCGCCGTCCCATTGGCGGAAGCCCGCTTCCTCGCCGTTGCTGACCGACAGCTCCAGCGCCTTGATCGTCACCAGCTCGCGCCCCGGTTGCAGCGCGCGCGCGATCTCGGGCGTGGTCAGGATCGCGCAGGCCGCGCCGTCGCTGACGCCGCAGCAGTCGTACAGGCCCAGCGGCGCGGCGATGGTCGGCGCCTTCAGCACGTCGTCTTCGGTGATGCGGTTGCGCAAGTGCGCCTTGAGGTTGAGCGCGCCGTTGTCGTGGCTCTTGACCGAGACGTGCGCCATCGCGCGCTTCAGGTCCTTGGGGTCGACGCGGTGCTTGGCGGCGTAGGCCGAGGCCAGCTGCGCGAAGGCGCCGGGCGCCGTGCTGTTGGGCAGCCACAGGTCGTTGGCCACGCCGCGGGTGCGCACCGGCAGGCCGCCGTAGCCGGTGTCCTTGAGCTTCTCGACGCCCAGCGCCAGCACGATGTCGTACGCGCCGGCGGCCACCGCGTATGCCGCGCCGCGCAAGGCCTCGGTGCCGGTGGCGCAGGCGTTTTCCACCCGCGTGGCGGCGATGCGCGGCAGCCGTAGTGCGGCGGCCAGCGGGCCGGCGGTCTTGCCGACGTTGTTCTCTTCCAGGCACACGCCCAGCCAAGCTGCTTCGATCTGCTTCAAGTCGATGCCGGCGTCGGCCTTGGCTTCGTTGAAGGCTTCGAGCATCAGCTCGTCGGCGCCGGCGTCCCAGCGCTCGCCGAAGCGCGAGCAGCCCATGCCCAGGATGGCGACCTTGTCGCGGATGCCGCTGGCCATCAGTTGGTCTCCCTGCGCACGGGGGTCGCTTTCCAGAAATAGCGCCTGAAGCCGCGCTGGCGGTCGAAGTCCTTGATGCGGTAGACCATGCGCAGCGGCAGGCCCACGGCCAGCTCGCCGGCGTCGGCGTCGGCGAACTCCATCAGCACGCGCGCGCCGTTGTCGAAGTCGACGTGGCCGAACTGGAACGGCGGGTGCGGCGTGTAGGCCAGGAAGTCGGTGGTGTGCGACATCACGCGCGCCTGGGCGTCGGCCAGGCTCAAGGGCGCTTGCGTGCCTTGGGCGCGGCATTCGGGGTTGACGCAGACGCCGCTTTTCGGGAACTGCACCGTGCCGCAAGCGCTGCAGCGGCCGCCCTCGAAGCGTGCGGCGCGCGCATGGTCGCGCCACGCGGCGGTGAGCGCGGTCTTGTTGTCCATCTCGGCGCGCATGCCCCATTCGAGGTCGATCTGGCCGGTGAACGACAGCAGTTTGAGGTAACTGGTTTCCGGCTTGCCGGCGCCGGGCACGGGGCTGGGGCAGGGCACCTCGGTGCGGCGCAGCAGCAGCGCATCGCAGCCGCTGCCGAATGCCGCCACCAGCACCAGCGCGCCGGGCGCGGCGGCGCGCAAGGCGATGTCCAGCATCGCCAGCGGCTGCGCGCTGCCCAGGTCGCCGGCGCTTTCGTGCTCGGTGGAGACCAGCGCCGTGGGCGGCAGCCCCAGCTTGCGCGCCACCGCTTCGTTGACGCGCGGCAGCGGCGCCGGCAGCGCGAAGTGCGCCACGTCGGCCGCGGCCACGCCGGCATCGGCCAGGCAGGCCTTGATCGTGCCGGCCACCAGCTTGAGGTAGGCCTCGTCGCGCACCCAGCGCTCTTCCCAGCCGTAGTCGTGCGCGTGGCCGCTTTCGCGGAAGTGGTCGACGAAGTCGGCGTGCACGCTGCGGTGGGCCACGAACGTGGCGATGGCCGCGCCGCGGCCGACGCGCGCGCCGGCGGCGCCGTCGCCGGCGATCAGCTCCAGCGCGCTGGCCGGCCGCGGCGTGCGGCGCTCGGCGGCGACGACGAGGCTGTCGCCGGCCAGGCCCTGGCCTTGCTGGCGCAGCGCGGCGGCCAGCTCCGACAGGCCGGCGCGCGCGCTGGCGCCGCCATCGCGCAGCGCGGCGCCGGCGGGCAGGCCCAGCGCCGCGGCGGCGATGCCGGCGTTCGAGCGCTCCGCGAACGGCAGGCTGGTGGAGACCAGCGTCAGCGCGGCGACGGCATCGGCGGTTTCGGCCGCGCCGAGCTGGCGCGCCGCCTCGACGGCCATGGTCACCGTATCCTCGTCCCAATGCGCCAGCGCGCGGCGGCCCTTGGCCAGGCCCTTGAGGCCGGGCGCCATCCAGCGGTGCTGGTTGAAGACCTCGGCGCGTTCCAGGCGCAGCCGCGGCAGGTAGCGCGTGGTGGCCAACAGGCCGAAGATGGCGGGCGCTTGAGTCATCGGCGGGGAGGGATGGTCCGGATGGCGGGTTTGATGATGTGCTGCATGATACGCTAGTGAACGATAAAGGAACAAGGCTCCGCGCCCCCGGCGGGCACGGGGGTTTCCCCAACAGGGCAAGCACTGCAGGAGACCGAGCTTGAAAGCCAACACCGCCTTGCTGCGCGACTGGCTGCGCGAAACGCGTGGCCTCGACCTGGCCGACTACGAGGCGCTGCGGCGCTGGTCCGTGGCCGACGTGAACGGCTTCTGGCTGGCGCTGTGGGAACACTTCGGCCTGCAATCGCCCACGCCTTTCGGCGCGGCGCTGGCCGACGCCCACATGCCCGGCGCGCGCTGGTTCGACGGGGCGCAGCTCAACTACGCGGCCGTGCTGGCGCGCCATGCCGACGCGGCCGCCAAGGCCGGCGTGCCGGCGCTGGTGTTCCGCAACGAGCACCTGCAGGCGCAAGGCCTCAGCGTCGAAGTCGGCTGGCCCGAACTGGTCGACCAGGCCGCCGCGCTGGCGGCCACGCTGCGCGATCTGGGCGTGCAGCGCGGCGACCGCGTGGCCGCGCACCTGCCCAACATCCCGCAGGCGCTGGTCGGCCTGCTGGCCTGCGCGTCGCTGGGCGCCATCTGGAGCCTGACGGCGCCCGACATGGGCGTGGCCACCGTGCGCGACCGCTTCCGCCAGATCGAGCCCAAGGTGCTGATCGCCGTCGACGGCGCGGTCTACGGCGGCAAGGCCAACGACCGCCGCGAGACGGTGCGCGAGCTGCTGCAGCAACTGCCCAGCGTGCGCTCGCTGCTGTGGGTGCCGTATCTGCAGCAATGCGGCATCGATTCATCGCCGGCGTTCGAGACCGGTGGCTGGCCGGGCCGCGTGCTGGCCTGGGACGCGGCGCTGGCCACGCCCGGGCGCGTGGCGCCCGGGCCGGTGCCGTTCGACCACCCGCTTTGGATTGTTTATTCCAGCGGCACCACCGGCCTGCCCAAGCCCATCGTGCACGGCCATGGCGGCGTGGTGCTGGAAATGCTGAAGCTGCAGCGCTTCCACCTCGACCTGTCGCCCAGCTTCGGCGGCGGCGGCGGCGCGACGACCGAACGCTTCCACTGGTACAGCAGCGCCGGCTGGGTGATGTGGAACCTGCAGGTCTCGGCCCTGCTGCTGGGCACCACGGTGTGCCTGTACGACGGCCATCCCTCGTTCCCGCGGGCCGATGAGCTATGGCGTTATGCCAGCGACACCGGCGTGACCTTTCTCGGCGCCGGCGCCGCCTACTACGCCGCCTGCCTGAAGGCCGGCCTGGCGCCGGGCCGCACGCTGGATTTGAGCCGGCTGCGCACGCTGGGCTCCACCGGATCGCCGTTGTCGCCCGAGGCCTACCGATGGGGCTGGGAGCAGGTGCGCGCCGACCTCTGGTGGGCCGTGATCTCCGGCGGGACCGACATCGCCAGCGCCTTCCTCGGCGGCACGCCCGAGTTGCCCACGGTGCCCGGCGAGATGCAGGCGCGCTGCCTGGGCGCCGACGTGCAGGCCTGGGACGTAGCCGGCCGCGAACTGCACGACGCGGTCGGCGAACTGGTCTGCGTGCAGCCGATGCCGTCGATGCCGGTGTTCTTCTGGAACGACGTCGAGGGCAAGCGTTACAGGGACAGCTACTTCGACGTCTACCCCGGCGTCTGGCGCCATGGCGACTGGCTGCGCATCACGCCCAGCGGCTCGGCCATCGTCTACGGCCGCAGCGACGCCACGCTCAACCGCCATGGCCACCGCCTGGGCACGGCCGAGCTGTACAACGTGGTGGAGGCCCACCCGCAGGTGCTGGACAGCCTGGTGGTCGACATCGAGTTCCTCGGCAAGCCCAGCTTCATGCCGCTGTTCGTGGTGCTGCGCGACGGCGTGACGCTGGACGCCGCGCTGGAGGCCGACCTCAAGCGCCGCATCCGCGAAGGCCTGTCGCCGCGCTTCGTGCCCGACGCCGTGGTGCAGGTGGCCGAGGTGCCGCGCACGCTGACCGGCAAGAAGCAGGAGCTGCCGGTCAAGAAGCTGATGCTGGGCCGGCCCGCGGCCGAGGTGGTCAACAAGGACGCCTGCGCCAACCCCGGCGCCTTCGACTGGTACGTGGCCTACGCGCGCGCGCACCTCGGGCCCGGTGGATCGGCGGCGTAGCCAGCGGGCCAGGCCCTAAGATATACGCATACGTACTTTATAGGATCGGGAGCACATGGCCACCGACACGCACACCACCGACTGGGAGCTGAGGCTGGGCTTTCTGATCCACGACGTCTCGCGGCTGCGCCGCAGCGCCTTCGACCGCAGCCTCAAGCCCTTGAACGTCACCCGCTCGCAATGGTGGGTGCTGGCCTACCTGTCGCGCGAGGACGGCATGACGCAAAGCCAGCTGGCCGAGGAACTGGACCTCGGCAAGGTGGCGGTGGGCGGCCTGATCGACCGGCTGGAGAAGAGCGGCCTCGTGCGCCGCGAGGCCGACGCCACCGACCGCCGCGTCAACCGCGTCTTCCTGGAGGCCAAGAGCAAGCAGCTGGTCACCAAGATGCGCAAGGTCAGCCATCGCATGAACGAGACCATCCTGGCCGGCCTGGCCGACCCCCAGCTCGAAGCCGCCGCCGGCACGCTGGACGCGATGAAGCGCAACCTGCTGACGTACCTGCAGGGCGACGAGATTTGAGCGGAGGCTTTCCTCCTTCGCCGGCCGGCGGGGGCGGCGAAGGTGGCGATCGAAGCCTGGCGGCTTCGGGGTTCCCCTGAGTCGGCAGACGTTGACTGACGCTTATAGTACATTAGTGTACTAAATGCGATCCGCTGGCTTGCACCGGCGGCAGGAGATCCGCCATGACCGCTGGCCGCTTCGACGCCGCCGCCCACGCGCAGAGCATGCGCGCCCAGGGCTTCTGGCCCGACATTCCCTACGACGCGCCGCTGGCGCAAGCGATCGCCGAGACGCCGGACAAGCCGGCGCTGGTGGCCTACCGCGCCGACCGCGAGCGCTCGCGCCGCTTCAGCTACCGCGAGTTCGGCGACGCCGTGGCGCGCGCCGCGGCCGCGCTGCGCGGGCTTGGCATCGGCGCCGGCGACATCGTCGCGGTGCAGTTGCCCAACTGGTGGGAGTTCGTCGTCGTCTCGCTGGCGGCCAATCGCATCGGCGCCGTCGTCAACCCGCTGATGCCGATCTTCCGCGAGCGCGAGATGGCGTACATGCTGGGCTTCGCCGAGGCCAAGGTGTTGATCGTGCCCAAGCTGTTCCGCGGCTTCGACCACGCGGCGATGACGCGCGCGCTGCAGCGCGAACTGCCGGCGCTGCAGCACGTGATCGTGGTGGACGGCGACGGCGACGACGGCTTCGACCGTGTGCTGCTGTCGGGCACCGAGCGCATCGAGCCGGCGCCGGCGAGCCCCGTGCTGGCGCCCGACGCGGCGGCGGTGGTGATGTTCACCTCCGGCACCACCGGCTCGCCCAAGGGCGTGATGCACAGCACCAACACGCTGATGGCCTGCAACCGTTCGCTGGCCGCGCGCTTCGGGCTGACCACCGACGACGTGCTGCTGGCCTGCTCGCCGCTGGGCCACATGACGGGCTACGCCGCGGTGATGCTGCTCGGCCTGAACCTGGGCGCCACCGTCGTGCTGCAGGACGTGTGGGACGCCAAGCGCGGCGTCACCATCATGGCCGACGAGGGCTTGACCTACACCGCCGCGTCGACGCCGTTCCTCAACGACATCTGCGAAGCGGTGGCCGGCGGCGCGCCGCGGCCGGTGGCGCTGCGCAGCTTCTTGTGCGGCGGCGCGCCGATTCCGCCGGTGCTGATCGAGCGCGCGGCGCGCGAACTCAAGCTCAAGGTCTGCTCGCTGTGGGGCATGACCGAGTCGCTGTCGTCGACGCTGACCGAGCCCGCGCGCGCCGCCGACAAGTCGGCCAAGACCGACGGCCGCGCGCTGGAAGGCGTGGACGTCCAGGTGGTCGACTTCGACGGCGCACCCTTGCCCGCGGGGCAGACCGGCCGGCTGCTGGTGCGCGGCGCGCAGATGTTCCTGGGCTACTACAAGCGGCCCGACGTCAAGACCTTCGACGCCGACGGCTGGTTCGACACCGGCGACCTGGCGTACGCCGATGACGAGGGTTATATCCGCATCAACGGCCGCACCAAGGACGTGCTGATCCGCGGTGGCGAGAACGTGCCGGTGGTCGAGATCGAGTCGCTGCTCTACCAGCACCCGGCGGTGGCCGCCGCGGCGCTGGTGGGCTACCCCGACGCGCGGCTGGGCGAGCGCGGCTGCGCCTTCGTCGTGCTGCGGCCCGGCGCCGAGTTCTCGCTGGCGCAACTGCAGGCCTGGATGGCCGAATGCAAGGTGGCCAAGCAATACTGGCCCGAGCGCGTGGAGATCGTGCAAGACCTGCCGCGCACGCCCAGCGGCAAGATCCAGAAGTTCAAGCTGCGCGAAGCCATCGGCGCCGGCAGCGGCGGTTGACGGCGATGTCGCTCCCGGGCTTCGTGCTGGAACGGCTGGCGGGCGACGACGCCGGCACCACGGTGCTGCGCTTCGAGCGGCCGGACCAGTTGAACCCGCTGTCCGACGCGACGGTGGCCGAGTTGCACCGAACCTTGGACGCGCTGGCGCACGACACCCCCTTGCGCGTGCTGGTGATCACCGGCCGCGGCCGCGCCTTCTGTGCCGGCTTCGACCTGTCGGAAGCCGCGGCGGCGCCGGGTGAAGACACACTCGGCCGCGCCGCGGCGTGGACGGCGCGGCAGGAAGCCTTCGCCGGCCTGGTGACGAAACTACGCGCACTGCGCGCGCCGGTGATCGCCGCCGTCAACGGCCTGGCCAACGGCGGTGGGCTGGCGCTGGCGCTGGCGGCCGAGGTGCGCTACGCCGCGGCGTCGGCGCGCTTCAACGCCGCCTTCGTCAAGGTGGGGATGACCGGCTGCGACATGGGCGTGAGTTGGCTGCTGCCGCGCTGCGTGGGCTTGTCGCGCAGCTTCGAGATGCTGCTGACCGGCCGCATGGTCGACGCCGCCGAGGCCGAGCGCATCGGCCTGGTGACGGCCACCGTGCCCGACGACGAGTTGCTGCCGCGCGCGCTGGCCACCGCGCGCGCCATCGCCGCCAACGACGCCTTCGCGGTGTGGATGACCAAGCGCGGCGGCTGGGCCAATGCGGAGGCGAGCGGCCTCGCGCAGGCGATCGAACTGGAGAACCGCTCGCAGATCCTGGCGCAATCGACCGGCGGCCTTCAGCGCGCGGCCGAGGCGCTGCTTACGCGCAAGCGCAGCAAGGCGTAGAGCCGGTCGATCGCCGGCGTCGCGAGGCGAAACGGTGGGCCCCTCTCCCGCGTGCTGGAGAGGGGGCCCGCCGGAGAGATGCCGGCTTCAAGCCAGCTCGCAATGCCCGCGGTCGAGCAGCGGCACATTGCGTTCCAGCGCGTGTGCTTTGAAGCACACGCCGTCGCTCGCCTCGAACAGTTCCACGCGCACCGTGTCGCCCGGCAGCGCGGGCGCCGCGAAGCGCACCGACAGCGCGCGCACCGCGTCCGGCGCGTGGCGTCGCAGGATGGCGCGCATCGCCAGGCCCAGGGTGTTGAGGCCGTGCGAGATCGGCCGTTCGAAGCCGGCGCGGCGCGCCAGCTCGGGGTCGGCGTGGATGGGCATCAGGTCGCGGCTGGCCTGGCGGTACAGCAGCGCGGCCTGCGGCAGCGTGGCGAAGTCGACGCTCTCGATCGGGCGCAGGCCGTCCGCCAGCGCCGCGGCGGGCGGCGGCGCCTCGCCCCAGGCGCCGCAGCCGCCGTCGCCGCGCAGGAACTGCACCTGGCGCACGCTGGCCAGCGGCGTGCCGTCGGCGGCGTCTTCGAGCATGGTCTCGAAGTGGACCAGCGCGCCGCGGCCCGCGCCCTTGTCCTCCACCGCCAGCAGGCGGTGGCGGCCGACCACGCGGCCCTGCGCCGGCAGCGGGCGCTGCCAGCGCATGTGCTGCTCGCCGTGCACGATGCGCACCCAGGCGATGCCGGTGGCCGGGTCGTGCTGCCAGAACGGCGTCCACGCCAGCGTGGCGGCTAACGTCGGTACCGCGCGCACGCCGCCGCGGCCTTCGTAGACGTAGGGCAGCTCGGCTTCGTCGAGCGGGTCCTGCCCGAAGCCCAGCGCCAGCGCGTAGAGCACGCTGTCGCGCGCGTCCCAGGCCTGTTCGGTCGGCGGGAAGGGGCGGGCGCTGACGTGGGCGAGGTTCATGGAATCGTCACCAGCACCTTGCCGAACTGCTCGCCGCGCTGCAGGCGGCCGAAGGCTTCGTTGACGCGGGCGAGCGGAAAGCGGCTGTCGATCACCGGCGACAACGCGCCTTGCGCGAACAAGGCGACGAGCTGGCGAAACTCTTCCATGCTGCCGCCGGTGGAGCCGTAGACCTCCAGCTGGCGGATGAACATCCGCTGCAGTTCCACCGGTGGGTTGCTGCCGGTGGTGGCGCCGCAGGTGACGATGCGCCCGCCGCGGCGCAGGCTGCGCAGCGAGTCGGCCCAGCTTTTCTCGCCGACGCTGTCGACCACCATGTCCACGCCTTCGCCGCCGGTGAGCTGCAGCACGCGCTCGGCCACCTTCTCGCGGCCGTAGTTGATGCCGGCATTGGCACCCATCGCGACGGCGCGGGCGATCTTCTCGTCGCTGCTGCTGGTGACGATGACGCGCGCCCCGGCGCGCAGCGCCAGTTGCAGCGTGGCCACCGCCACGCCGCCGCCGATGCCGACGACGAGCAGCGTTTCGCCCATGCGCAGCGGCCGCTTGCCGAACAGCATGCGCCAGGCCGTCAGGTGGCCGGTCATCAGCGCGCCGGCGGCTTGCAGGTCGGCGTCGTCGGGCAGCGGCAGCACGCAGCGCGCCGGCAATGCCACGTACTCGGCCAGGGTGCCGTGGCGATGCTCGCCGATGATGCTGGCGTGCAGGCACAGCGGCTGGTCGCCGGCCAGGCAGTAGCGGCAGCGGCCGCAAAAGGCCACGCTGTACAGCACCGCCTTCTGGCCCACGCGCAGGCCGCTGCCCGGCGGCGCGTGGGCCACGATGCCGGCGCCTTCGACGCCTTGCACCTGCGGCAAGGCATGGGTGATGCCGACGCCCACGTCGCGCATGTACAGGTCCACGCGGTTGAGGCCGACCGCGTGCACGCGGATCAGCGCTTCGCCTTCGGCCGGCTGCGGCACCGGGAAATCGCGCAACACCAGGCCGGCGGGGCCTCTTCGTTCGAGTACGGCTGCTTGCATGGCGAACAGCTTAAGCTGTCGTACACCAGTGTACGACTTGAGGAAAACCCTCAACGGCGCGGCGCCGCGGCTGCCTATGATCGAAGGTCGTACGGTAGTGAACGAAGGGGGTGCGCGCATGCGCCGCTTCGAAGGCCGGGTCTGCGTCGTCACCGGCGCCGCGCGCGGCATCGGCGAGGCCATCGCCGCGCGGCTGGCGGCCGAGGGCGGCCGCGTCGCCGCCTGGGACGTCAGCGAACGCCGGCTGCTGCCGGCCGTGGCCGCGCTGCAGGCGCAGGGGCTGGACGTGCAGCCCTTCGTCTGCGACGTGGCCGACCGCGCCGCGGTGGCGGCGGCGATGGCGACGGTCGAGGCGCACTTCGGCGCGCCGGTGGCCGTGCTCGTCAACAACGCGGTGTGGGCGCGCTTCGCGCCGCTGGCCGACACCGACGAGGCGATGGTCGACCGCACGCTGGCCGTCGGCCTTAAGGGCATGATGTGGACGCTGCAGGCCGCGGCGCCGCAGATGCGGCGCCTGGGCGGCGGCGCGGTGGTCAACCTGTCGTCGACCTCGGCCGCGCGGCCGGTGACGCAGGCCATCGCCTACGCCGCGTTGAAGGCCGGCGTGCTGGGGCTGACGCGCGCCGCCGCGGTGGAGCTGGCGGCCGACCGCATCCGCGTCAACGCGGTGTCGCCGGGCATGGTGGGCACCGAGGCCTCGAAAGCGCAGTTCGACGCGCCGACGCTGGCCACGCGCGAGGCGGCGATGCCGCTGGGCCGCTTCGGCGCGCCGGCCGACATCGCCGGCGCAGTGGCTTTTCTGGCCAGTGGCGACGGCGCTTACGTCAGCGGCGCGGAGCTGGTGGTGGACGGCGGCTGGACGACATCCTCTCTATGACGAGGAACATCGTATGAATCGACTGGAAGGCCGGCGCTGCATCGTCACCGGCGGCGGCAGCGGCATCGGCCGCGCCAGCGCCGAGCGCTTCGCGCAGGAAGGCGCCGCGGTGCTGGTGGTGGGCCGCCGCGCCGCCAACACCGAAGAGACGGCCGAGCGCATCCGCGCCGCCGGCGGCCGCGCGCTGGCGATGACGGCCGACGTCACGCAGGAGGCCGAAATCGAGGCCGTGGTCGCGCGCGCCGTCGCCGAGCTGGGCGGCGTCGACGTCTTCCTGGCCAGCGCCGGCTCGCCGGGCACCAACGCCGGCATCCTGGAGCAGACGGTCGACGAGTGGCTGACCGTCTGGCGCGACAACGCGATCAGCAGCATGCTGGCCGTCAAGCACGCCGGCCGCGTGATGGTGGAGCAGCAGCGCGGCTCGATCATCCTCGTCTCGTCGGCCGCGTCGCTGCGCGCCAACGCCGGCGCCATCTCGTACAGCGCGGCCAAGGCCGCGGTCAACAGCCTGACGCAAACGGCGGCCAACGCCTTCAGCGGCAGCGGCGTGCGCGTCAACTGCATCCTGCCGGGGCTGGTGGAGACGCAGATGACGCGCAAGGTCTTCGACTACGCGCGCGAGCGCGGCAAGGAAGGCCGCATCGGCCACATGACGCCGCTGCAGCGCGCCGGCCAGCCACACGAGATCGCCGGCATGGCCGCCTTCCTGGCCAGCGACGACAGCTCCTTCGTCACCGGCCAGCTCTACGCAGTGGACGGCGGCGTCAGCAGCACGCATCCGCACGGGCGCATCCCGGTGTAAGCGTGTCGCCGCGCCGCGCCGCGGCGCTGCGGTGCCCCGCCAGGGCAGGCGCCGATTGACGCGCATCGTACGCACGTGTACGGTATGCGTCATCACGAAAGGATGGACCCGATGGACTTCACGCTGCCGGCCGACATCACCGCCAAGCTGGCCGAACTCGACGCCTTCATCGACCGCGAGATCAAGCCGCTGGAGCGCGAGCATCCGCAGTACTTCGACCACCGGCGCGAGAACGCGCGCACCGACTGGGCCAACGACGGCCGCCCGCGCGCCGAGTGGCGTGCGCTGATCGCCGAGATGGAGCGCCGTGCCGACCGGGCCGGCCACCTGCGGCTGGGCCTGCCCAAGACCATCCGCGGCGGCGGCGGCGCCAGCAACCTGATGATCGCGGCGATCCGCGAGCACCTCGCCGCCAAGGGCCTGGGGCTGCACAACGACCTGCAGGACGAGTCGTCGATCGTCGGCAACTTCCCCATCGTGCCGGTGCTCGACGCCTACGGCACGCCGGCGCAGAAGACCTACATCGAAGGCATCATCAGCGGCGAGCAGCACCTGAGCTTTGCGCTCACCGAGCCCGGCCACGGCAGCGACGCCACCTGGCTGGAGACCACCGCGGTGAAGGACGGCGAGCACTGGGTCATCAACGGCATGAAGCGCTGGAACAGCCAGGTGGCGCGAGCGCACGGCAACCTGGTGTTCGCGCGCAGTTCGGGCCGGCCGGGCGATGCCAAGGGCATCACCGCCTTCATCGTGCCGACCGACGCGCCGGGGCACGAGGTGCTCTACAACCACTGGACCTTCAACATGCCCAGCGACCACGCGGAAGTGGCGCTTAAAGATGTGCGCGTGCCCGACAGCGCGATCCTGCACCGCGAAGGCGAGGGCCTGATGGTGGCGCAGCGCTTCGTGCACGAGAACCGCATCCGCCAGGCCGCGGCCAGCGCCGGCGCGGCGCGCTACTGCATCGAGCGCGCGGCGGCCTACGCGCGTGAACGCAAGGCCTTCGGCGAGCCGCTGTCGAAGAAGCAGGCGATCCAGTTCCCGCTGGTCGATCTGTACGCCGAATGCGAGATGGTGCGCAACTACCTCTTCCGCACCGCGTGGGAAATGGACCGGCGCGATCCGCTGGAGATCAGCGACATGGTCTCGATCTGCAACTTCCGCGCGAACCGCCTGGTCTGCGAAGCGGCCGACCGCGCGATGCAGGTGCACGGCGGCGTCGGCTACAGCCGCCACATGCCCTTCGAGCACATCTACCGCCACCATCGGCGCTACCGCATCACCGAGGGGTCCGAGGAAGTGCAGATGCGCCGCGTCGCGCAATACCTGTTCGGCTTCAGCGGCAAGAAGGCCAACACGACCACGGCGTGATGAACGAGGGCGGCCTGGATTTCGATGCAGCTCGGCTGGCGGGTTATCTGGACGGCCTGGCCGAGGCCGGTTGCGCGGGCCGCGGCGCCCTGCAACTGCGCCGCACCGAAGGCGGCATGTCGAATCCCACCTTTTTCCTGCGATGTGGTGACTGGCAGGCCGTGCTGCGCAAGCAGCCCGCCGGCGAGCTGGCGCCCTCGGCGCACGCGATCGACCGCGAGTTCAAGGTGCTGCAGGCCTTGCACGGCGGCGCGGTGCCGGTGCCGCGGCCGCTGCACTACTGCGCCGACCGCTCGGTGCTGGGCACGCCGTTCTACCTGATGGAGAAGCTGGAGGGCCGCGTCTTCCACGCCTTCGCGACGCCCGGCCTGGCAAGCTCCGAGCGCGCGGCGCTGTACGACGCCATGCTGCGCACGATGGCGGCGATCCACCGCGTCGACGTGGCCGCCGTCGGCCTGGCCGACCATGGCCGGCCGGGCAACTACTTCGCGCGCCAGCTCAAGCGCTGGAGCGAGCAGTGGGCGCGGTTTCGCCGCGGCGACGACGACAACCCGGCGCTCGACCGGCTGGTCGCCTGGCTCGCCGAGCGCGTGCCCGACAGCACGTTGCAGACCCTGTGCCATGGCGACTTCCGCATCGGCAACATCATGTTCCACGCCAGCGAGCCGCGCGTCGTCGGCGTGCTGGATTGGGAGCTGTCGACGCTGGGCCATCCGCTCGTCGACGTGGCCTTCAACAGCCAGGCCTGGCGCATGGCGCCCGACGAGAACGGCGGCCTGCTGGGCCTGCCGCTGGCCGAGCTGGGCATCCCGGAAGAAGACGCTTACCTGGAGCGTTATTACGCGATGGCCGGGTCGACCGAGCGCATGACGACCTTCCACCAGGTGTTCGCCATGTTCCGCGGCGCCGTGGGCTCGGCCGGCGTCGCGGTGCGCGGCGAGGGCGGCAACGGCTTTCTGCCCGACGCGGCGCGCGTCGGCCGCCATCTGGCGCTGGCCTATGCGCGGCGCGGGCTGGCCTTGGCCGAGGGCAGGGCATGACGCTGGACGACGCGATCCGCCGCCGCCGCTCGGTGCGCGGCTTCCTGCCGGCGGAGGTGCCCGAAGCCACGCTGCGCGAGGTGTTCGCGCTGGCGCAGTGGGCGCCGTCCAACTGCAACATCCAGCCCTGGCTGCCGCACGTGGTCAGCGGCGCGCGGCTGCAGGCTTTGCGCCGGGCGCTGGTCGGCGCGGCGCAGGCGAGCGAGCCGTTCGCGCCCGACTGGCCGGCCGACGGCAGCTACCCCGGCGTCTACCGCGATCGCCAGGTCGATGCCGCGCGCCGGCTCTACGGCGCGATGGGCGTCGCGCGCGAAGACCGCGCCGGCCGCGAGGCCGCGTACTGGCGCAACCACGCCGCCTTCGACGCGCCGCACGCGGTCTTCGTCTTCATGCTGGAGCCCTTCGACGCCCGCGAGGCCACCGACATCGGCATGTGGGCGCAGACGCTGATGCTGGCGCTGACCTCGCGCGGCATCGCCAGCTGCGCGCAAGGCGCGCTGGCGCTGTACGCGCCGATCGTGCGCCGGCACCTCGGGCTGGACGAGCGGCACCGGCTGATGTTCGGCATCGCCTTCGGCTACGAAGATGCGGCCGTGGCGGCCAATGCGGCGCGCACCGGGCGGGTGGCGCTGGACGAAGCGGTTCGATTCCACCGTGACTGAGCAGCCCGTTCAACGGCAGGCTCCCTCTCCCGCCAGCGGGAGAGGGAGGACGGTGCTGACGTGATCGCCATTGCCGGCCCGGGGCTGATGGGCCTGGGCATCGCCCATGCCGACGACGGCGACGCCGCGTCGCGCCTGGGCCTGGGCTTCCCCGGCGGCGGCGTGCTGCGGTGGGCGGAAGGCCTCGGTCTCGATGAAGTCGTGCGCGTCGCACGCCAGCTCGCGGCGCGCCACGGCGATCGTTTTTCACCCCCGGCCTGGCTCGTCGAGCGGGCCGACAACGGAAGGACCTTGCGATGAGCGGAGCGCTGGCCGACGTGCGCGTGCTGGAACTGGGGGCCATCGGCCCCGCGCCTTTTGCCGGCGCGCTGCTGGCCGACCTGGGCGCCGACGTGGTGCGCATCGACCGCATCGGCGGCCCGCCGCCCGACCGGCCGCCGCGTTTCGACTTCTACAACCGCAACAAGCGTTCGCTGGCGCTCGACCTGAAGCGGCCGGAAGGCGTGCAGACGCTGCTGCAGCTCGTTCGCCGGGCCGACGTGCTGACCGAGGGCTACCGCCCCGGCGTGCTGGAACGCCTGGGCCTGGCGCCGGCCGTGCTGCTGGCGGCCAACCCGAAGCTGGTGATCGGCCGCATGACCGGCTGGGGCCAGGCCGGCCCGCTGGCCGCCGAGGCCGGGCACGACATCAACTACCTGGCGCTGACCGGCGCGCTGCACGCCATCGGCAGCGCGGAGGCGCCGGCGCCTCCGCTCAACCTGGTGGCCGACCTCGGCGGCGGCGCGATGTACCTGGCGGTGGGCGTGCTCGCTGCCGTGCTGGAAGCGCGCCGCTCGGGCCAGGGCCAGGTGGTCGACGCGGCGATGGTCGACGGCGTCACCCACCTGATGTCGGCCTTCCAGGCGATGCGGCAGGAAGGCGCGTGGGAAGACCGCCGCGCCAGCAACCTGGTCGACGGCGGCGCCCCTTACTACGGCTGTTATGTCGCGAAGGACGGCCGCCACGTCGCGGTCGGCGCGATCGAGCCGCACTTCTACGCCGCGCTGCTGGCCGTGCTGCAGATCGACCCCGCCACGCTGCCGCCGCAGAACGAGCGCGCGCAATGGCCGGCGATGCGCGAGCGCTTCGCTGCCGTCTTTCGCACCCGCACGCGCGACGAATGGGTGCAGGCCGCGGCCGGCCGCGACGCCTGCCTGGCGCCGGTGCTGAGCATCGACGAGGCGCCGCGGCACCCGCAGATGCGCGCGCGAGCGGCCTACGCCGACTTCGACGGCGTGCGCCACCCGGCGCCGGCGCCGCGGCTGTCGCGCACGCCGGCCGCGCTGCGCCGCGGCGCGCCGGCGCCCGGCCAGCACAGCGAGGAACTGCTGCGCGAAGCGGGCTTCGCCGACGAGGCGCTGCGCGCGCTGCTGGCCGCCGGCGTGGTGCGCGGCGCCAACCCCTGATCCATTGGAGAAGAACGTCATGCCTTACCAGAGCATCTACCGCCCCGGCCTGTTCCAGGGCCAGGTCGTCATCGTCACCGGCGGCGGCAGCGGCATCGGCCGCTGCACGGCGCACGAACTGGCGTCGCTGGGCGCGACCGTCGCGCTGGTCGGCCGCACGCCGGAAAAGCTGGACGCGGTGGCCGCCGAGATCGCGCAAGACGGCGGCCGCGCCAGCACCCACGCCTGCGACATCCGCGAGGAAGCGCAGGTGCGCGCGACCGTGGCCGCGGTGCTGCAGCAGCACGGCCGCATCGACGCGCTGGTCAACAACGCCGGCGGCCAGTACCGATCGCCGATGAAGGACATCTCGACCAAGGGCTTCGAGGCCGTGGTGCGCAACAACCTGACCGGCGGCTTCATCTTCATGCGCGAGGCCTACAACCAGTGGTTCGGCGAGCATGGCGGCGCGGTGGTCAACATCATTGCCGACATCTGGCACGGCTGGCCCGACTTCGCGCACTCCGGCGCCTCGCGCGGCGGCATGCTGACGCTGACCGAAACGGCGGCCTGCGAATGGGCGGCCAGCGGCGTGCGCGTCAACGCGGTGGCGCCGGGCGGCATCGCGTCCAGTGGCTTCGACCGTTATACGCCCGAGGCGCAGGCCAAGATCCTGGCGTTTCCGCCCACGGTGCCGCTGCAGCGCTTCGGCACCGAGGCCGAGATCTCGGGCGCCATCGTCTACCTGCTGTCGCCGGCCGCCGCCTACGTCACCGGCACGTGCCTGCGCGTGGACGGCGGCACGCCCAACAACCGCGGCAGCTACTGGAAGCTGGCCGCCGCGCGCAACAACGCGCCGTTCGAGGGCTTCCACCGCGCGGAAGTGCCCCAGCTGCTGCGCAAGGCCGCCACTCCGGACTGACCCTGAGGACGCATATCGTGCACTAGCGTATGATCTGGCCATGATCCTGAACGACGACCAGCAAGCCCTGATCGAATCGGCCCGGCGCTTCGCGCGCGAGGTGCTGCTGCCCGGCTACCAGCAGCGCGACCGCGACGGCATCCTCGACCGCGGCCTGGTGCGCCAGATGGGCGAACTGGGCCTGCTGGGCATGGACCTGCCCGAGGCCCAGGGCGGCATGGGGCTGGACGGCGTGACCACCGGGCTGGTCGTCGAGGCGCTGGCCTGGGGCGACTTCAACGTCAGCGCGGTGCCGGTGGGCATCTCGCTCAACGGCGCCATCCTCATCCGCCATGCGCAGCCGGCGGTGCGCGACCTCTGGGTGCCGAAGATGGTGCGCGGCGAAGCCGTGGTCGCCATCTGCCTGACCGAGCCGCGCGGCGGTTCGGATGCGTCCAACCTGCAGTTGAAGGCGCGCAGGGATGGCGACCATTACGTGCTCAACGGCGAGAAGACCAGCATCACCTTCGCCGACCGCGCCGACGCCTACCTGATCTTCGCGCGCACCGGCAAGCCGGACGAAGGCGCCAAGGGCGTCAGCGCCTTCTTCGTGCCGGCCTCGACGCCGGGCATCCAGACGCTGAAGTTCGACGACCTGGGCAGCGCCGTCATCGGCCGCGGCCAGGTCTTCTTCGACGACGTGCGCATTCCGCTGGACCACCGCCTCGGCGACGAGGGCAAGGGCTTCACGCAGGTGATGCAGGGCTTCGACTACAGCCGCGCGCTGATCGGCCTGCAGGCCTGCGGCGCCGCGCAGGCCAGCCTCGACGAAGCCTGGGCCTACACGAAGGAGCGCGAGGCTTTCGGGCGGCCGATCGGGCAGTTCCAGGGCGTGACCTTTCCGCTCTCGGAAGGCGAATCGCAGATCGAGGCGATCCGCCAGCTCTGCTACCACACGCTGGCCTTGCGCGATGCCGCGCTGCCGCACACCAAGGAAGCGGCGATGTGCAAGTGGATGGGGCCGAAGTTCGCGGTCGACGTGATCCACCAATGCCTGCTGACCTTCGGCCACTACGGCTGGAGCAAGGACCTGCCGCACCAGCAGCGCCTGCGCGACGTGATGGGGCTGGAGATCGGCGACGGCACCGCCGCGGTGATGAAGCTGATCATCGCGCGCGAGCGCATCGGCCGCACCGCCGTGCAGTATTGAAGCGAAGGCCGGCGTGGCTGACGAGATGAGCACGATCGGCAGCGACGAAGCCCTGACCGAGCGCATCGGCCGCTATCTCGCCGCGCAGATGGGCCGCGCGCCGCGCATCGGCCGCATCAAGCGCTTTCCGGTCGGCTTCTCGTGGCTGACCTTCCTGGTGCCGGTGGACGACCGGGAACTGATCCTGCGTTTGGGTCCGGACGATGGTCTGTTCGCGCCCTACAGCGCCGGCCCGCAGGTGATGGCCATGCAGTCGCTGCAAGGCAGTGGCGTGCCGCTGCCGCGCGCCTTCTGGCACAGCGACGACCCCGCGATCCTGGGCGCGCCCTTCCTGTTCAGCGACAAGGCCGAGGGCGAGGCGGTGGTGCCCTGGGTGGCGCCGACCGAACCGCCGCTGGAAGAGGGCTTGCGCATCCGCCTGGCCAACCAGTTCATCGACTGCCTGGCCGCGCTGCACCGCGCCGACTGGCGCGGCCAGCCGATCGCCGCCATGGCCGGTGACGTGGACGAAGACAACGCCGCCTTGCGCAGCGTGCAGACCTGGGAAGCGCTGATCCGCCGCTGGCAGATGCGCCCCTATCCGCTGGCCGACTGGGGCCTGCGCTGGCTGAAAAGCCATTGCCCGCGCGCCCCGCGCGTCACCATCGTCCACGGCGACTACCGCACCGGCAACTTCCTGCAGCAGGATGGCGCGATCACCGCGATCCTCGACTGGGAACTCGTGCACCTGGGCGACCCGCACGAAGACCTGGCCTGGGCCAGCATGCCCATGTACAAGGGCGGCACGCCCTACATCGGCCGGCTGGCCGAGCCCGAGCGCTTCTACGGCCGCTATGCGCAGCAGGCCGGCATCACGGTGGACATGGCCTCGGTGCGCTACTACCAGGCCTTCTCGCTGCTGAAGCTGGCGGCCACGCACATGGCGGCGGCGCGCTGCTTCGAGGAAGGGCGCTTCAACGACCTGCGCATGCCGGCGATGGGCAGCCAGATCGCCACCTGTTTGCGGCAGATGGTGAAGACGATCGAAGCCGGGGAGGTCAAGGCATGAACAACAGCTTTCCCCGCCTGATCGACGGCCTGTGCGCGACGCTGCGCACCGAGGTGCTGAGCCGGCTGGACGACGAGTTCGCGCGCGGCCAGGTGTTCGGCGTGATCAACGTGCTCAACACCTTCAAGGTGCGCGCCGACTGGTCGGCCGGCTTTCTGCTGCAGCAGATCGCCGCCCAGCAGCGGGCGCTGGACGCCTTGCGCCCGCTGGTCGGCGTGCCGCTGCCCACAGCGCCACTGCCCGCCGCTGCGCCGGCGGCCGAGCTGCTGGCGCGGCGCGACGAAGGCAACCGCGCGCTGCAATCGGTGATGCAGTGGCTGGATGGCGAGGCCGGCGCGGCGCTGGACGCCGAGCGCCGCGCGCGCATCGAGGCGCTGCTGCTGCAGGCGATGCGCGCCGAGGTGGACCTCGAACTCAAGCATTCGCCGCGGCCGCTGTTCGCCGAAATGTCCAGCGGCCGGGAGGGCTGATCGCCGTTCACAGCTGGCGTGACCCGCCGCGGGGGGCCGCGCCAGGGTCGGCCCCCGTTGACAGCGGCGGCCATTGCGCTAGTCTACGACCCATACCGTACGCTAGTGCATTAATAGCCGACGCACCTTTGAAGGAGACGACCCCATGCCTGGCTTCACCCGCCGCGCCTTCGGCGCCGCCGCCACCCTGGCCCTGGCCGCCCCGCTGGCCTTCGCGCAGCCGGCCGGCGGCCCCATCAAGGTGGGGCTGCTGCTGATCGACAGCGGCCCTTTCGCCACCTACGCCGGGCTGATGGAGTCGGGCGCCAAGGCGGCGGTCGAAATGCTCAACGCCGAGGGCGGCGCTGGCGGGCGCAAGCTGGAGCTGGTGATCCAGGCGCACAGCGGCACGCCGGCGGCGGCCGTGGCCGCAGCCACCAAGCTGGCGCAGCAGGGCGGCGTCTCGGTGATCCTGGGGCAGACGCAAAGCTCGCATTCGCTGGCGCTGGTGCCCAAGCTCGATTCGCTGAACGTGCTGCAGATCGACCACTACGCGCAGAGTAACGACTTGATGACCAAGTCTTGCGCGCCGAACTACTTCCGCGTCAACACGCCCGATGCCTTGAGCACGCGGATGATGCAGGAGTTCGTCAAGGGCAGCGGCGCCAAGACCTGGAACCTGATCTCGGTGGACTACGCCGCCGGCCAGAGCTTTTCCAAGGCCTTCGGCGAGCTGGTCGGCGGCCTGGGCGGCAGCGTGCAGCAGAACCTGTTCTCGCCGCAGGGCACCACCGATTTCGGCAGCTACATCTCCCAGCTGTCCAAGCCGGCCGACGCGCTGGTGGTCACGCTGTACATGAGCGATGGCCAGAGCTTCGCCAAGCAGTCGCGCCAGTTCGGCCTGTTCGACAAGTACAAGCTGGTGCTGGGCAACGGCTTCGCCACCGACTTCCAGCTTGAATCGCACGGCGACAACGTGCTGGGCGTCTACAACACGCTGAGCTGGACGCCCGAACTGCCCGGCGCGCGCAACCAGAAGTACGTGCAGGACTTCGAGCGCATTGCCAAGCGGCGCCCGTTCTACACCGACGCTGACCTGATGGTGGCGCTGGAGGCCTTCCGCGCCGGTGTCGTCAAGGCCGGCTCGGCCGACCCGGCCAAGGTGCGCAAGGCGCTGGAGGGGCTGAAGATCGACACCATCTTCGGCAACGTGGAGATGCGCGCCGCCGACCACCAGCTGATCCGCCAGCACGGCATGGCGCAGGTGGTGAAGGGGCCGGGCGGCAAGAACATCTTCCAGATGAAGGTGCTGAAGTCGGGGCCGGAGATCTATCCGCCGGCCAGCCCCGAGTGCAAGGCATCGAGCTGAGGCCGACCGGAAGCGCCCCGACGTGGACTGGTCGCAACTCTTCAGCGTCGCGCAGCTCGCCAACGCGCTGGCGCTGGCCTCGCTGCTGACCATCCTGGCCAGCGGCCTGGCCTTGATCTTCGGCCTGCGCGACGTGATGAACTTCGGCCACGGCGCCTTCTACATGCTGGGCGCCTACGCCGGCTATTCGGTCGGCAAGCTGCTGGGCTTCTGGGCCGCATTGATCGTCGTGCCGCTGCTGCTGGCCGTGGTGGGCGCGGTGTTCGAGCTGGCGGTGCTGCGCCCGCTGCAGAAGCGCTCGCACATGGACGTGGCGCTGGTCACCTTCGGGCTGGCGCTGATCATCGGCCCGGCGGTGCACAAGGTCTGGGGCACGGTGCCGTTGTCGGTGGAGCCGCCGCCGGTGCTGGCCGGCTCGGTGCAGTTGTTCGGCACCATGTACCCGGCGTACCGGCTGTTCCTCATCGCGGTGGGCTTCGGCACCTGCCTGGCGCTGGCCGGCTGGCTGAAGTTCACCAGGAGCGGCATGTACACGCGCGCCGTCAGCCAGCAGCCGCACGTGGCGCGGATGATGGGCGTCAACACCGACCGCTTGAGCCTGCTGGTGGTGTGCCTGGGCATCGCCTTCGCCGGGCTGGCCGGCGTGCTGGCCGGGCCTTACCTCTCGGTCGACCCCGGCATGGGCGCCAGCATCCTGATCAGTTGCTTGATCGTCGTCGTCGTCGGCGGGCTGGGCAGCATCGGCGGCGCCATTGCCGCGGCGCTGGTCTACGGCTTCATCCAGGTCATCGGCACGGTGCTGTTCCCGTCGCTGGCGGTGCTGGCGCCGTACCTGCTGCTGTTCGGCGTGCTGCTGTGGCGGCCGCAGGGCTTCGGCCGCGGGCGGGTGGCGTGATGGACGCGGTGGCGACGATGACCAAGACCGCGCCGCTGCCGGCCGCCGCCGCGCCGGCGGGCCGCCGCTGGCGCGCCTGGGGCGTGTTCGTCGGGGTGACTGTGCTGGGCCTCTTCGTGCCGATGGTGCTGACCAGCGGCTTCCACCTCGGGCTGCTGATCAACGGCATCGTGCTGGGCATCGCCGCGGTGGGCATCGGCTTTCTGATGCACCAGTGCGGGCTGGTGATGTTCGGCGTGGCGGCGTTCATCGGGCTGCCCGCCTATCTGCTGGGCATCTTCAGCAACCACCTGAACCTGGCGCTGCCGGCCGCCGCCGCGCTGGCGCTGCTGGGCAGCACGGCCTTCGCGGCGCTGACCGGCGCGCTGGTGGTGCGCGCGCGGCCGCTGCCGTTCGCGATGCTGACGCTGGCGCTGGCGCAGATGCTCAAGTCGGCCGCCACGCTGCAGGCGCTGCGCCCGCTCACCGGCGGCGACGACGGGCTGACGATGACGTTGAGCGGCAGCCTGTTCGGCCTGAACGCGGCGGCACTGTCCAAGGCCGCCAGCTTCTGGCCGCTGGCCTGGGTGGCCTTGTGCGCGGTGATGTTCATCGCCTGGCGCGCCGCGCACTCGCGCTTCGGCCAGGTGCTGCGCGCCACGCAGGCCAACGAGGAGCGCATGCGCTTCTCGGGCTTCGACACCGTCTGGCCGCGGCTGCTGGCCTTCGTGCTGTCGGCCTTCATCGTCAGCATCGCCGGGCTGTTGATGGCCTTGCACTCGGCCTTCGCCTCGCCCGAGCTGCTGGACTTCGCCACCGGCGGCCACGCGCTGGTGGCCATGCTGGTGGGCGGCGGCGCCACGGTCGGCGGCCCGCTGCTGGGCGCGCTGCTCTACACCTGGGGCCAGGACGCCTTCGGCGCCACCGGCTACCTGGAGTTGCTGACCGGCATCGCGGTGGTGGTGATGATCGCCGCCTTCCCGCAGGGGGCGATGGGCTTCCTGCTCAAGCTGTTCCGCCGGAGGCAGTGAATGCTGCGCGTCGAAGACCTGAGCGTCAGCTACGGCAGCGTGCAGGCGCTGGAGGGCGTCAACCTCGAAGTGGCGGCGCGCGGCGTGCTGCACGGCATCATCGGCCCCAACGGCGCCGGCAAGAGCACGCTGATGGACGCCATCACCGGCCGCCGCCGGCCGACGCGCGGGCGCGTTTTCGTCGACGGGCAGGACATCACGCAGCGCAGCGTGACCTGGCGGCGGCGCGCCGGCATGTCGCGCAGCTTCCAGCGCACCAGCATCTTTCCCGGCCTGACGGTGCGCGAACAACTCGAACTGGTGGCCTCGCAACTCGGCGAGCCCGACCTCGACCAGATCGTCGACGCCTTCGAGCTGCGGCCCGCGCTGGACCAGGTGGCCGACAGTATCGCCTACGGCGACCAGCGGCGCGTGGACATCGCGCTGGCGATGATCGGCAAGCCCAGCCTGATGCTGCTGGACGAGCCGGCCGCCGGGCTGTCGACCACCGAGACCGTGGCCTTGTTCGAGCACCTGGTGGCGCTGGTGCGCCAGCGCGGCGTGACGGCGCTGGTGGTGGAGCACGACGTCGACGCCGTGTTCCGCTTCTGCGACGACGTGACCGCGCTCGACCTCGGCCGGCTGCTCGTCAGCGGCAAGCCCGAGGCGGTGCGCAAGGACCCGCGCGTGATCAACGCCTACCTGGGGTCGGCGGCATGAGCTTTCTCTCGATTCGCGGCTTGACCGCCGGCTACGGCAAGAGCGTGGTCCTGCGCGGCGTCGACCTCGACGTCGACGCCGGCGAGTCGGTCGCCGTGGTCGGCAAGAACGGCGCGGGAAAATCCACGCTGCTAAACAGTTTCTTCGGCGGCACCACCATCAAGGGCGGCAGCCTGGTCGTCGGCGGCACGCCGATCGAGAAGCTGCCGGCCTACGCCGCGCCCAAGCATGGCGTCAGCATCAGCCCGCAGGGCCGGCTGATCCTGCCGCACCTCACGGTGCAGGAGAACCTGCTGCTCGGCGCCGCCGCCGGCCGCAAGGGGCACTGGAACCTGCAGCGCGTATTCGAACTCTTCCCCATCCTGCTGGAGCGGCGCCACAAGCTCGGCACCGCCTTGTCCGGCGGGCAGCAGCAGATGCTGGCCGTGGGCCGCGCGCTGCTGGGCAACCCCAAGGTGATCCTGCTCGACGAGCCGACCGAAGGCCTGTCGCCGGTGCTGGTGGACGAGCTGGTCAGCACCTTCAACAAGATCCGCGACGCCGGCACCGGCGTGCTGGTGGTCGAGCAGCACCTGAACCTGGTGCGCCGCACGACGCAGCGCTTCGTCGTGATGTCCAAGGGCGAGATCATCGACCGCGGCCGCACCGAAGACATCGACAGCGAGCGGCACCGCGCGGCGCTGGCGTTCTGAGGCCACCGCCGCCGCCACCGACTCAGGGCGCGCCGTTCACTTCGGCGTCGCGGCGGGCTCGAACAGCGCGTTCAGTAGCGTGCGTACCGCGTCGCGGTTGGCCGGCCGCGCGTCGGGCGCGCCTTCCACCGGCGTGATGGTGACGGCGTTGCGCTGGTCGATCACGTTCTGCTCCGAGTCCGGCGACGGGTCGGCCGGAATGCGGCTGCCGCTGGGCAGCACGCTGCCGCCCTTGACGATGGTGATGCCCTGGTCGCCGGGCTTGGCGCCGCGGGCGGCCGCGGCCGGCACGTCGGCCAGGCGCTCGACGAAGGCGGGGATGTATTCGGTGGCGGTGCCGATCTGCGTCATCCTGAAAGGCAAGGCCTTGGCCGTGCCCTCGGCGAAGGCGGGCACGTTGACGTTGAGGCCCACGCCGCGCGGCAGCAGCGGGCTGCCGGGCCGGCGGCCGGCGTCGAGCGCGGCCACCAGCCGCACGGCGATGTCGGCCACCTCGAAGGCCGGGTGCGTGGCCGGCAGGTCGGCCTGCCACTTCACCTGGCGGCCGCTGGCATGGCTGACGGCCAGCGCGGGCAGGCCGCGGTTCACCGCGTACATCATGTTCGAGAAGGTGCCGCTGCTGACGTTGACCATGCCGGTGTTGTTGCCCTCGTTGGGGCCCGAGATCACCAGGTCGGGCGCCGCCTTCCACTTGCGCTGGGCGACGATGTCCAGCCCGTACAGGCAGGCCATCACCGGCGAGCCGTTGACGTAGTGCACGTCGGCATCGTCGCCGGCCTGGCCGACGCCCGGCGCGCCGGCCGCCAGCCCGAGGTCGACCGCGCCGCGTTCCTTGCCAGTGAGCGGCGGCACCGCGCGCAGAAAGCTGATGGCGCCGCCGGTGCCCGACTGGTTGTCGGCCGGCGCCGACAGCACCACGCTGTGGCCCGCGGCCACCAGGCGCTGCTTGAGGGCGCGCGCGTTGGCGGCGCTCAGGCCATCGTCGTTGCACATCAGGATGTTCAGCGCCCGCGCCGGGCCGGGGGCCGACGACGCCAGCAGCGCCAGCAGCGTGGCGAAGGCCGAGCATGCGGCGCGAACGGGCGACAGGGTGGGCATCTCGGCGGTCTCCTCCGTGGGTGGCGCGCCAGTGTGCAGCGCCGCCGGCGGCCGCCCCATCGGTGAAAGCCCCGCCGGATGGCGGTGCGGTGCGCCGCGGTCTGCGCGCCCGCTCAGATCGGCGGATGCGCCTGCACCGACGCGTACTTCTCGTAGCCCTTGCCGACGCCGTATTCGATGATGCCGTAGCCGACCTCGTCGCCGTCGCGCACCTCGATCACCTGGTCGGCCAGGGTGCGCAGCTTGCGGCGGGTGGCGGCGTCGGTGGTGTCCCAGCGCTCGTGCGCGGTGAACAGCGCACGGCCCTTGTCGTCGCCCTGGAACCAGCCGTCCAGCCCGCCGTAGAGGCCGCCCTTGAGCCAGTAGCGCGTGGGCAGCGTGCGGACCTGCACGGTGCGCCGCTCGCCGCCGGCGAAGCTCAAGTCGAAGCGGCCGCCGGCCAGGCTCTGGCCCAAGGGGTCGTCGTGCCATTGCAGATCGTGCTGCACGGCCACCAGCTGGTCGCGGCCGGAAGCCTTGCCGCCGAGCGGGCGCACGATCTCGCCGCTCAAGTAGATCAGGTCGCCGGGCGCGCGCTCCTTGAAGAAGATCACCAGGCCATGGTCCTTGAACTGCGCGGTCGTCCAGCAGAAGAAGAAGGGCGGGTAGAAGGTCAGCGGCGGGTGGCTTTCGTCGCTGCGCATCTCGGCGCGCACGCCCCAGCTGTGGTCGCGCTGGCCGGGCCAGCCGTCGACGTCGACGCGGCGTCCATCGAACTCGATCCAACCGGCATAACGTCCCATCTGCTGGGCACGGTACATGTGCTCGGTGATGCGGCCTTCGCGCCGGCGCAGGTGGCCGGCTTCCTCGTGCGGGTTGAGCGTCGCGTTGAACTCCAGCTCGAAGCGCAGGCCCGAGTCGTTCTCGGCCAGCGCCAGCGCGTGGCGCTTGAGGCCTTCGATGACGCGAAACGACAGCGGGCCGACGGTGGTGTTCAGCGGATCCGGCCGCAGCCGGCGGCTGGCGCGGAAGTTCCACTGCCGGCCCGGCACCGCCACGCCGGCGAAGGCGTCCATCACGTTGCGGTTGGGGTGGTAGCCGAGGCCGAGGTCGAAGATCAGCTCGCCGCCGGGCGCCGGGTGGCCGGTGTACCACAGGCGCTCCATCCAAGCGGGGTCGCTGTTGTCGAGCTGGTCGAAGGTCGTCGGCAACTGGTGGCCGATGAGGTCGTCCTGGGGGCTGAGCATGGGGGTTGCTGCGGGCAACGCAGGTGGTTCAGAGATCGTACGTTACTGTACAGTCTCAATGATCATCCTGCCACCGGAGACAACCCGCGATGAGCCTTGAACTGACCACCGATTCGATCCGCGTCGAGCGCGACGGCGCGCTGGCCGTCGTCAACCTGGCGCAGCCGGCGCGCGGCAACCCGATCGACGGCGTCTTCACGCGCGACCTGCGCCAGGTGGCCTCGGCGCTGTGGGACGCGCCGGGCTTGCGCGGCGTGCTGCTGCGCGCCGACGGCGCCAACTTCAGCGTCGGCGGCGACCTCAAGGCCTTCGGCCCGGTGGTCGACCGCCTGGGGCCGCTGGTGCGCGAGTGGACGGCCGATCTACACATGGGCCTGCAGCGCCTGTGGGCGCTGCCGGTGCCGGTGGTCGGCGCGGCGCAGGGCTTCGTGATGGGCGGCGGCGTGGCCGTGCTGGCCGGCTGCGACGTGGTGCTGGCGGGCGAGGGCGCGAAGTTCGGCTCGGCCTTCGCGCACCTGGGCTTCAGTTGCGATTCGGGCTCCAGCGTCACGCTCACCGCGCGCATGGGCGCGGCGCGCGCGCGCCGCTTCGTGATGCTGGGCGAGATGCTGGGCGCCGCCGAGGCCCAGTCCGCCGGCCTGGCCGACCGCGTGCTGCCCGACGCGCAGTTGCAGGACGAGGCGCTGAAACTCGCGCGCCAGCTCGCCGCCGGCCCCACGCTGGCCTATGGCGAGATCAAGCGCTTGTTCCTCAAGGCCGGCGGCGCGCCGCTGCAGGCGCAACTGGAGGACGAGGCGCTGACGCTGGCGCGCGTGGCCGCCAGCGAAGATGCGCAGGAAGGCATCCGCGCAATGCTGGCCAAGCGCAAGCCGCAGTTCAAGGGCGCTTGATGGCGCCGCGGCCTGACGACCCGCTGCGCGTCGAGCGCAGCGACGAAGGCTTTGCCACCATCGCCTTCAACCGGCCCGACAAGCTGAACACCTTGTCGATCGCGCTGCGCCAAGCGCTGGCCGCCGCGGTCGACGCGCTGGAGGCCGACCCTGCGATCCACGTGCTGATCCTCACCGGCGAAGGCCGCGCCTTCACCGCCGGGCTGGACCTCGACGAGTGGAGCGCCGCGCCGGCCGCCGGCGCCTGGGAGCATAGCGCGGTGGCTGCGATCGAGCGCTTCAGCGGCCCGGTGATCGGCGCCGTCAACGGCTTGTGCATCACCGGCGGGCTGGAGATCGCGCTCGCCTGCGACGTGCTGGTCGCCGCCGTCGACGCGCGCTTTGCCGACACCCACGCCAAGGTGGGCCTGCTGCCGGGCTGGGGCGGATCGGTGCGGCTGCAGCAGCGCGTGGGCGCGCACCGCGCCAAGGAACTGGCACTGACCGGCCGCTTCTTCAGCGCACCAGAAGCGCTGGCCTGGGGCCTGGTCAACCACGTCGTGCCGGCCGACCAGCTGCAGGCCGAGGCGCAGGCGCTGGCGCGCCAGATGCTGGCCAACCCGCCCGCCGGGCTGCGCGCCTACAAGAAGCTGCTGGACGACGAAGCGCGGCTGCCCTTGGCCGAGGCGCTGGCCTTCGAGGCGCGCACCGCGAAGGCGTTGAACCTGGGTGTTAGCCGCGACGAGATCGACCGGCGCCTGGCCGGGCTGCGACGACAATCCACGCCACGATGACGACGACGATGAGCACACACCCGATTCCGGCCTGGGACGGCCACGACTTCGACGAACTGCTGGCGCTGGACGCGCTGGCCGATTCGAGCGGCCCGGCCGGCAGCACGACGTTTCGCACCCGCTGCGGCGACGCCAACAACCACGGCCGCGCCTATGGCGGCCAGATCCTGGCGCAGGCGCTGGCCGCTGCGGCGCGCACCGTGCCGGCCGAGCGCGCCTGCACGGCGATGCAGTTCATGTTCCTGCAAGGCACCTTGTGGGACGAGGCGCTCGACCTCGTGGTCACGCCGCTGCAGGACGGCAAGCGCTTCGCGTCGCGCCACGTGCGCGGCGTGCAGCGCGGCCAGCGGCTGGTGCTCGATGCCCAGGTCAGCTTCGCGCTGCCGACCGCCGCGCCGGCGCACGGCGCCGCGCCGCCGGTGGCGCTGGAAGACCCTGAACAGCTGCCGTCGCCCGCCGACTTGCCCGCCGAGTGGCAAGACGCCGTCAAGCGCGCCGTGGGCTACCACTTCGAGCTGAAGCCGGCACTCGATTTCCGCCTGGCCGCGCCGCCGCCGAACCTGGCGCTGGAGTTGCCCGAGCCGCGCATCCGCTTCTGGATCCGCGCGCGCCGGCCCTTGGGCGACGACGCCGCGCTGCACGCCGCGGTGTTTGCCTACCTGTCGGACTGGTGGGTCAACTACCCCGCCACCGGCGGCCACCAGGCCGAAGCGCAGGCCAAGGATGGCCTCTACGTGGCCAGCCTGAACCACGCGATGTGGCTGCACCGCCCGGTGCGCGCCGACGAGTGGCTGCACTTCGACAGCATCAGCCCTGCGGCCGCCGCGGGCCGCGGGCTCTCGGTGGCGCGGGTGCACGACCGCCAGGGGCAACTGGTGGCCAGCGCGACGCAGGAATGCCTGATGGTGCCGCGCGAGGGGTGACGTGCCCTCACCCCGGGGCCGGCATCGGCGACCCCCCGCGCGCCTGCAGCCGCCGGAAGTTGTTCTTCAGGATCATGCCGGCGTAGTACACGTGCTCGCGCATCAGCTGCTCGGCGCGTAGCGGGTCGCGGTCGAGGATGGCCTCGACGATGCGGTGGTGGTCGCCGTGCGAGCGGTGGATCACCGGATGGTCTTCCCACAGCACGATGCGGTCCGACGCATACGGGATGCGGTGCGCCTGGTCGGCGAAGCGTTCGACCCAGGGGTTGCCCGAGGCCTGCAGCAGCGTGGTGTGCAGGTCGACGTTGATCTGCTGGTACGGCGCGTGGTCCTCGGCGCGCAGCTCGCCGCCGTCGAGGATGCGGTCGCCCTCGTCCAGGCAGCGCTGCAGCGTGGCGGCCTGCGCGTCGGTCAGCCCGCGGCGCGCGGCGTTGCGGCAGGCCAGGCCTTCCAGGCAGGCGCGCACCTCGTAGGCGGCCATGATGGCGTCGAGGTCGAACACGCGCACCGAGTACCCGCGTTTAGGCTGGTAGTCGATGAGACCCTCGCTGACCAGCGCGGCCAGCGCCGTGCGCACCGGCGTGCGCGACACGCCGATCTGCTGCGCCAGCGGCACCTCTTCGATGCGCGCGCCGGGCTGCAGGCGGCCATGCAGGATCCAGTCGCGCACGGTCGTGGTCACACGTTCGGACAAGGTTTCCATGGCGTCGCGCGGCGGCCGTCCTTCGGGTCGATCGATCAAGTCAAGTATACATAGACGGCGCGTAAGGCCTTGATATGGGGTAAATACGCATGGATGACGGTGTTCATGTATACACAATCGCGGCCTGCGGTGGCCAAGGGTGCCGCCGCACCGTCCACTCGAAGCTGCCGCCATGCCTGCTGCCACCGCCGCCCCAGACACTCGCTGGGCCCTCGTCACCGGGGGCGGCAAGGGCATCGGCGAAGCGGTGTGCCGTCTGCTGGCGGCGCAGGGGCTGAAGGTCGCCGTGGCCGACATCGACGGCGCCAACGCGGCGCGCGTCGCCGCCTCGCTGGGCGCGCCGCACCGCGCGCTGACGGCCGACGTCAGCGACGAAGCCGCCGTGCGCCGCCTGTTCGACGAACTGGAGCGCGAGGTCGGTCCGGTGGCCGTGCTGGTCAACGTCGCCGGCCTGCTGCTGCTGCCGGGCGGCGAGCGCCCGCTGATCAAGGACATGACGCTCGACCTGTGGGAGCGCAGCTTCGCCGTCAACGCGCGCGGCAGCTTCCTGGTCGGCCGCGAATACCTGGCGCGGCGCGAGGCCGCGCCGCTGCCGGCGGGCCAAGGCGGCCGCGTCGTCTTCTTCGGTTCGGTGGCCGCTCAACTCGGCGGTTATCGGTCGAGCGCCGCCTACATCGCCGCCAAGGCCGCGGTGCTGGGCTTCACCAAGGCGCTGGCGCGCGAGTCGGCGCACCTGGGCGTCACGGTCAACGCCGTCGCGCCGGGGCTGATCGACACCGACATGCTGCGCAGCACCGTCAGCGGCAGCGGCGCGCTGGAAGCCGCCGCCAAGAACATTCCGCTGGGCCGCATCGGCAGCGTCGACGACGTGGCCGCCGCGGTGGCCTACCTCGTCTCGCCGCAGGCCGCGTACCTGACCGGCGTCGTCATCGACGTCAATGGCGGCTATCGCATGCAGTAGCTGGGCATGCCGCAAGGCATGCCGCCCGTCCCCGTCCTTCCGCACAGAGGAGCTTCGATGAAACACCGCCCCCTCGTCGCCGCGCTTGCGCTGGCGGCCTTCGCTGCCGGCGCCGCGGCCCAGCAGGACCCCGGCGTCACCGACAAGACGGTGAAGCTGGGCGTCTTCGCGCCGCTGTCGGGCAACTCGATGGCCTACGGCTTCGACGTGCTGAACGCCGCCAAGATGTACTACGACAAGGTCAACAAGGAAGGTGGCGTGCACGGCCGCAAGATCGAGCTGGTGATCGAGGACGACCGCTGCAGCGCCAACGACCTGCTGGCCGCGGTGAAGAAGCTGACCGAGCAGGACAAGGTGTTCGCGCTGAACGGCGGCTCTTGCTCGGGCGCAGTGGTCGGCGCGCGCGAGTACATCGAGCGCTCGCAGATCCCCTTCGTGATGCTCAACGCCTCGGGCGACGGCGCGCTGTACCCGCCGTCGAAGTACATCTTCGGCGCCTTCTCGATCTCGCAGCGCGCGGTCGGCGGCTCGATGGTGCAGTTCGCCTCCGAGCACCTCAAGGCCAAGAAGATCGGCTACATCAACCACGACGACGCCTACGGCAGCTGGAACCTCGAAGCCGCCGAGTTCCAGGCCAAGAAGCTGGGCGACGAGTTGAAGGTGGAGTCGGTCAACCCCAACATCACCGACGTCACCGCGCCCATGCTGAAGGTGCGCGCCAACAACCCCGACGTGCTGGTGATCACCACCTACGCGCGCCCGGTGGGCCTGCTGATCAAGAAGGCGCACGAGCTGGGCTTCAACAAGCCCATCGTGGTGGGCGTCAACGGCACGGCCGACCTCAAGCAGCTGGTCGAGAACGTCGGCAACAAGGAGGCGTTCAAGAACGTCTACATCCAGGAAGTGCTGGCCGACGTGCCCGGCGGCCCCAAGCTGAAGTGGGTGTACGACCTGTACAAGGCCAGCTACCCCGACCTGGCGGCCAAGCCCGGCTACCCGCAGACCTACATGCCCTACGGCATTCCGTCGGCGATGACGGTGGTCAACGCGCTGAAGGCCGCCGGCCCGCAGCTGACGCGCGAGAAGTTCCTGGCCGCGCTGGCGCAGACCAAGTTCGATTCCGGCGTGATGGCCGGCCCCATCGAGCTGACGGCCACCGACCACGCGGGCCAGAAGTCGGCCATCTACCTGAAGTTCGACGGCGAGAACAAGACGCTGGTGCCGGGCACCTACCGCAGCCTGTGGGTCTACCAGCCCAAGTGAACCCGCCGAAGTGATCCAGCCCGAGTGATCCAGCCCCAGTGACCCTGCCCCAGTGAGGCGGCCCCAGTGAGCGCATCCGACATCTGGCTGTTCCTGCAGCAGGGCGTGCTGTCGGGGCTGGTCACCGGCAGCGTCTACGCGCTGCTGGCGATCGCCATCGTCACGGTCTTCAAGACCACCGACGTGCCCAACTTCGCGCAGGGCGAGATCTTCATGGTCGGCGGCTACATCGCGCTGATGGGGCTGCTGGTGCTGAAGCTGCCGTATGCGGCCGTGATCCCGCTTACGCTGCTGGCGGTGGCCGGCATCGGCGCGCTGTTCCAGCGCGTGGTGATGGAGCGCGTCAGCGGCGCGCGCGGCGTCGGCGTGCAACTCGTCATCGCCACGCTGGGCCTGGCCTACGTGCTCAAGGGGCTGGTGCGGCAGACCGGGCTGGGCGACACGCCGCGCTCGCTGCCGCCGCTGGTCAGCGCCGACCCGGTGCTGATCGGCGACGCCGCGCTGACGCGGCTGGACGTGGCGATCTTCGTCGTCGCGGTGGTCGTGATGGGGCTCCTGTACCTGATGTTCAACCGCACGCGCATCGGCAAGGCGATGCGCGCGGTGGGCATGAACCCCAAGGCGGCGCAGATCGTCGGCATCCGGCTGTCGCACATCCGCATGATGGTGTGGGCGCTGGCCGGCCTGATCTCGGCGCTGGCCGCGCTGCTGATCACGCCCAAGATCCTGATCACGCCCGACATCGCGCACATCGCCATCCTGGCCTACGCGGCGGCCATCGTCGGCGGCTTCACCAGCCTGCCGGGCGCGGTGCTGGGCGGCTTCATCATCGGCGTGGTGGAGAACCTGGTGGGCCTGTTCATCTCCACCAACGCCATCGTCGTGGCGCCCTTCGTGGCCATCCTGGTCACGCTGGTGCTGCGGCCGCAGGGCCTGCTGGGCGGCAAGCTGCAGGTGAAGAAGGTATGAAGGACATCGCCGCCGTCGACCGCTGGGCGCTGGCCGCCGCCGCCGTGCTGCTGCTGGTGCTGCCCTTCACCGCCAGCGGCTACGTGCTGTACGTGGTGAACCTGCTGATGGTCTTCGTCGTGCTGGCGCTGGGCATGCACGTGGTCATCGGCGAGGCGGGGCAGTTCGCGCTGTCGCACACCGCGTTCTACGGCATCGGCATCTACACCGCGGGGCTGGTCAACGCCGCCTGGCATCCGCCCTTCGTCGTGTCCATCGTCGCCGGCGGCCTGCTGTCGGCGCTGCTGGGCTACGTGATCGGCCTGCTGGCGCTGCGCATGCGCGACATCTACCTGGCGCTGGCCACCTTCGCCTTCGGCGAGGCGATGCAATGGGTGTTCCTCAACTGGGAATCGGTCACCGGTGGCTCCAACGGCATGCGCATGCAGCCGGCCGAGCTGTTCGGCCTGAAGCTCAGCAACGACCTGCAGGCCTACCCCTTCGTGGTGCTGCTGGCGGCGCTGATGCTGTGGCTGACGGTGCTGTTGTCGCGCTCGCAGTTCGGCTCGTGCCTGCGCGCGGTGCGCGAGAGCGACGTCGCGGCGCTGGCGATGGGCATCAACGTCAAGGCGATGAAGCAGACCGCGTTCGCCATCTCGGCCGCCTTCGCCGGCGTGGCCGGCGGCATGTACACGCTGTTCACCTCGTTCATCCACCCGGAGAGCCTGGGCTTCCAGACCACCATCCTGGTGCTGACCATGGTGGTGGTGGGCGGCATCGGCTCGGTGCGCGGCGCGGTGGCCGGCGCCATCGCCTTCGGGCTGATCTCCGAGCTGCTGCGCCAGGCGCTGTCGATCCAGGAGGTGATCTACGGCGCCATCCTGATGGGCTTCATGATGTTCAAGCCCAAGGGGCTGTTCGCGTCGACCTTCAAGCGCGCGCAGAGGCCCATCGCATGAGCGCGATCGGGGTTTGCCGCTCGCGCTCGCTCCCCCTGGGGGCGACGGGCCGCAGGCCCCAGGGGGCCGGATGACCACGCCGTTCGTCGACGTGCAAGGCATTACCGTCAAGTTCGGCGGCCTGCTGGCCGTCAACGGCTTGTCGTTCCAGGTGCGCCGCGGCACCATCCACGCGCTGATCGGCCCCAACGGCGCCGGCAAGTCGACCACCTTCAACTGCATCTCGCGCTACTACCAGCCGTCGGCCGGCCGCATCCACGTCGACGGCGTCGACGTCACGCGCCGCAAGCCCGAGCAGATGGCCGCCCTCGGCGTCGCGCGGACCTTCCAGAACCTGGAGCTGTTCGGCGAGCTGAGCGTGCGCGAGAACGTGCTGCTGGGCTGCCACGCGCACAGCGCCGACACGGTGGGCAAGCTGCTGCGCCGCGCCGGCCGCGAGACGCAGGAGCTGGTGGACCACCTGATCGAGCGCGTGGGCCTGGTGCACGAGCGCGAGACGCCGGCGCGGCAACTGCCCTTCGGCCACCAGAAGCTGCTGGAGATCGCCCGCGCGCTGGCGCTGAAGCCGCGGCTGCTGCTGCTCGACGAGCCCGCCGCCGGCCTGCGCAACCGCGACATCGAAAGCCTGGACCGGCTGCTGACCGAGCTGGCCTCGAAAGAGGGCATCACCGTGCTGCTGGTCGAGCACGTGATGCAGCTCGTGATGTCGATCTCCGACCGCATCACCGTGATGTCCTTCGGCGAGAAGATCGCCGAGGGCGCGCCGCGCGAGGTGGCGGCGGACCCGCGCGTCATCGAGGCCTATCTCGGCAAGGGAGCGGCGCATGCCCCCCATTGAAGCCGCCACGCCAGCCGCCACGCCGGCCGCCACGCCGCTGCTGCAGGTGCGCGGGCTCAGCGCGTCGTACGGCGCGATCCAGGCGCTGTCCAACGTGTCGATCGAGGTCGCGCCGGGCAGCATCGTCGCGCTGCTGGGCAGCAACGGCGCCGGCAAGAGCACCACGCTCAACGCCGTGAGCCGGCTGATCGAGGCCAGCGCGGGCGAGGTGCGCTTCGACGGCGAGCCCATCCAGCGCCTGCATGCCGACCAGATCGTGCAGCGCGGCCTGGTGCAGGTGCCCGAGGGCCGCGAGGTCTTCAAGGACATGAGCGTGCGCGAGAACCTGGAGCTCGGCGCCTTCCTGCGGCGCGACCGCGCCGGCGTGCGCGACGACTTCGACCGCGTCTACGCGCTGTTCCCGCGGCTGCGCGAGCGCAGCGAGCAGCGCGCGTCCACGCTGTCCGGCGGCGAGCAGCAGATGCTGGCCATCGGCCGCGCGCTGATGGCGCGGCCGCGCATGATCCTGTTCGACGAGCCGTCGATGGGCTTGTCGCCGCTGCTGGTGGAGCAGATCTTCGAGACCATCGTGCGCCTCAACCGCGAGCAGGGGTTGACCATCCTGCTGGTCGAGCAGGACGTGCGTCTGGCGCTGGCCACCGCCAGCCACGCCTACATCCTGGAAAACGGCGAGGTCAGTCTGTCGGGCCCGGCCGCGCAGTTGATGAACGACCCCGCGGTGCGCCGCGCCTACCTGGGAAGTTGATGCGATGGACCTGCTGACGAACAAGCTGGCGCTGGTGACCGGCGCCGCCGGCGGCCTGGGCTCGGCGATCGCCGCCGGCTGCTGTGCCGAAGGCGCGCGCGTGATCGTCGCCGACCTCGACGGCGCCAAGGCGCAAAGCCTGGCCGCGCGGCTGCGGAGCCAAGGCGCCCAGGCCTGGGCGGCGGCGCTGGACGTCACCGACCGTGCCGGCGTGCAGGCCTTCGCCCAGCAGGTGCAGCAGCAGCACGGGCCGATCGACGTGCTGGTCAACAACGCCGGCATTTCGGGCCGCGCGGCTATCGACGATCCGCAGGCCGCCGAGGTCTGGGACCGGGTGATCGGCGTCAACCTCGAAGGCCTGTTCAACGTCACCCAGGCCTTCGTGCCGGCGCTGAAGGCCAGCCGCGGCTGCATCGTCAACCTGTCGTCGATCGTCGCTTTCGTCAGCGGCATCTCCACCGCGGGCTACGTGGCGTCGAAAGGCGCCGTGCGCTCGCTGACCCAGGTGCTGGCGCGCGACCTGGCGCCGCACGGCGTGCGCGCCAACGCGGTGGCGCCGGGGTTGATGCTCACCGAGATGGTGGCGCCGCAGCTGGCGGTGCCCGGCGGCACCGACTGGTACATGAACCGCGTGCCGATGAAGCGCGGCGGCGAGGTGCACGAGATCGTCGGGCCGGTGGTCTTCCTGGCCTCGTCGATGGCCAGTTATGTGAACGGCGTGGTGCTGCCGGTGGACGGCGGCTTCCTGGCCGCTTGAACCGGCGAACGAACGGCGAACGAACGGCGAAAGAACGAGGAACCAACGATGAACGAGCAGCAAGGCAGCCGCCACGCGCTGGTGACCGGCGGCGCCAGCGGCATGGGGCTGGCCATCGTCGAGCGGCTGGCGCGCGAAGGCTTCCAGGTCGCGCTGGTCGACCGCGACGGCCCGCTGGCCGAGCGCGAAGGCGCAGCGCTGCGCGCCGCTGGGCTGGCCGTCGGCGTGCACGTGCTGGACCTCACCGACGAGGCCGCGGTGCGCGCGCTGGTGCGCTCGCTGCCGCCGCTGCACGCGCTGGTCAACAACGCCGGCATCTTCGACGAGCGCCGCTTCTTCGACGTGCAGACGGCCGACTTCCGCCGCGCCTACGAGGTCAACCTGGTCGCGGTGGCCACGCTCACGCAGGAGGTGGCGCGCACCATGCCGGCGGGCGGGCGCATCGTCAACATCGCCTCGCGCGCCTACCTCGGCGCCAAGAACCACCCGCACTACGTGGCCTCGAAGGCGGCGCTGGTCGGCTACACGCGCGCCAGCGCGATGGAGCTGGCGCCGCGCGGCATCCTCGTCAACGCCATCGCGCCGGGGCTGATCGACACGCCCATCCTGCGCGCGCTGACGCCCGAGCGGCTGGCCGCGCAGCTGGCGCTGCAGCCCACCGGCAAGGCCGGCCGGCCGCAGGACGTGGCGCAGGCGGTGGCTTTCCTGGCCTCGCCGCAGACCGACTTCATCACCGGGCAGGTGCTGTTCGTCGACGGCGGCAAGTCGCTGGGGGGATCGGGCGCATGAGCGATTCAGCGACGGCGTGGGACCACGAGGTCGACGTGCTGGTGGCCGGCAGCGGCGCCGCCGGCATGGGCGCGGCCATTGCCGCGCAGGTGGCCGGGGCGCGCGTGCTGATGGTCGAGAAGACCGACCGCATCGGCGGCTCGACGGCCGTTTCCGGCGGCGCGATCTGGGCGCCGCTGAACGCGCAGAGCGCCGCCGTCGGCCACCCCGACACGCCCGAGCGCGTGCGCGCCTACATGCGCGCCGTGGTCGGCGACGCGGCGCCGGCCGAACTGCAGCAGGCCTTCCTCGACGCCGCGCCGGCGATGGTGGACTTCTTCCAGTCGCACAGCGCCTTGCGGCTGCTGGCGCGCAGCCATTCGCCCGACTACTACCCCGACCGCGAAGGCGCCGCGCTGGGCGGCCGCTCGCTCGACCCGCTGGCCTTCAACGGCCGGCTGCTGGGCGCGCACTTCCGCGAGCTGCGCGATCCCTTGCCCGAGTTCACCGTGCTCGGCGGCATGATGGTCAACATGACCGACGTGCGCCACCTGTTGGCGGTGACGAAGTCGTTCACCTCGTGGCGCGAAGGCATGAAGCTGGTGCTGCGCTACGCCGCCGACCGCCTGCGCGGCCACCACCGCGGCACGCGGCTGCTGCTGGGCAACGCGCTGGCCGCGGCGTTGTTCAAGACCGTGCTCGACCGCCGCATCGACTACTGGCTGCGCGCGCCGCTGCAGCGCCTGCTGCTCGACGGCGGCCGCGTCGTCGGCGCCGAGGTGCTGCACGACGGCCGCAGCCTGCGCGTGCGTGCGCGCGGCGGCGTCGTCGTCGCGACCGGCGGCTTTCCGTGGAGCGACGCGCTGCGCGCCGAGCTGTACCCGCAGCCCACCGGCCCGTGGTCGATGGCGCCGGCCGACAACCGCGGCGAAGGCATCGCGCTGGCGCGAGCCGCCGGCGCCGTGCTGGGCAGCGGCCACCAGAGCCCGGCGTTTTGGGCGCCGGTGTCGCTGCGCCGGCGCGCCGACGGCTCCGTGCAGCGCTATCCGCACCTGGTGTGGGACCGCGCCAAGCCGGGGCTGATGGCGGTGAACGGCGCCGGACGGCGCTTCGTCAACGAATCGACCTCGTACCACGAGTTCGTGCTGGCGATGTACCGCAGCCAGCGCAACGGCGCGCCCACGTTCCCGGCCTACCTGGTGTGCGATCACGACTTCATCGAGCGCTGGGGCCTGGGCCTGGCGCTGCCCGGCGGCCGCCCGCGCGAGCACCTGCTGCGCGACGGCTACCTGTTCAAGGCCGACACGCTGCCGGCGCTGGCGGCGCAGCTGGGCATTCCGGGCGATGCCCTGGCGGCCTCGGCCGCCCGCTTCGACGGTTATGCCGCCAGCGGCGTCGACGATGAATTCGGCAAGGGCAGCACCGCCTACAACCGCTACCTCGGCGACGCCGACCACCAGCCCAACGCCTGCCTGGGCCCGCTGCGGCGCGCGCCGTTCTACGCGGTGAAGGTGTATGCCGGCGACATCGGCACCGCGGTGGGCATCCGCTGCAACGCCGGCGCGCAGGCGCTGGACGCGCAGGGCCGGCCGATCGCGGGCTTGTACGCCGCCGGCAACGACATGCACTCGGTGATGGGCGGCGAGTACCCGGCGCCGGGCATCACGCTGGGCCCGGCGCTGAGCTTCGGCTGGATCGCCGGCACGCGGGCGGCGGCCGCCGCCGCCGGCGCCGACGACACGGTACCGTTGCCGCGCCTGGCCGCATGATCGTCCGATCGACTGACCCCGGAAGGACCCCGCGATGAAGCTGCTGTTCTCCCCCAACTCGCCCTTCGTGCGCAAGTGCCTGGTCAGTGCGCACGAACTGGGCTTGTCGGCGCGCATCGAGCTGCTGCCGTCGAACGCCCATCCGGTCAACCGCGACGCCGCCATCATCGCCGTCAACCCGCTGGGCAAGGTGCCGACCTTCTTTGCCGACGACGGCAGCGTGCTCTACGACAGCCGCGTGATCTGCGAGTACCTCGACGACCTGGCCGGCGGCGGCCGGCTGTTCCCGCCCAGCGGCCCGGCGCGCTGGGCCGCGCTGCGCCTGCAGGCGCTGGCCGACGGCGTGCTGGAAGCCGCCTTGCTGGCGCGTTATGAAGAAGTGGCCCGCCCGGAAAGCCTGCGCTGGCCCGAGTGGCGAAGCGCCCAGCTGGACAAGGCGCACACCACGCTGCAGGCGCTGGAGCGCGACACCGCCGCGCTGCAGGGCAGGGTCGACATCGGCACCCTGTCGCTGGCCTGCATGCTGTGGTACCTGGACCTGCGCTTCGCCGACTTCGGCTGGCGCCAGCGCTACCCCGCTGTCGCCGCCTGGGCGCAAGCCTTCGGCCAGCGGCCGTCGCTGCGGGCGAACTGGGCGCTGTAGCGCGCGCGGGCGGCTGCGCTCAGCCCGCCATCTTGCACTCGCCACTCGGCGCCGGCGTCGCCTTGGCCGCCGGCTCCACCGACTTCACCACCACCTCGCCCTTGCCGGGGCCGGCCTTCACGGCCTGCACGACGACCATCGGGCGCACCATCTGGTGGTCGGCGGCGCGCATCTCGACTTCGCCGACGAAGCTGTTGAACTTCAGGCCTTCCATCGCCTTGCGCACGGCGGCCACGTCGGTCGACTTCGCCTTGGCGATGGCCTCGTGCACCAGCATGAAGGCCAGGTAGGCGTCGGCCGCCAGGTAGGCGGGCTTGTGGTTGAAGCGGGTCTCGAAGGCCTTGACGAACTCGGGGTTGCCGTTGCCGGGCAGGCTGGCGTGGTAGCTCTGCGACGACCACACGCCGACCGTCGTGTCGCCCTGGCCGGCGATCAGGATCTCGTTGACCATCGACGCGCTCAGCGCCAGCTTGTACTTGTCGAACAGCCCGAACGGCGCCTGCTGCTTGGCCAGGCCGATGCCGGCCGAGCTGGGCATGTACATCACCAGCGCGTCGGCCGGTTTCGTCAACAGTTGGGCGATGTTGCTGCCGTGGTCGGTGGTCGTCAGCGGCGTGAAGATCTCCTTGTTGACGCTGCCGCCGATGGCCGGCAGCCCGGCCTTGAAGTACTTGGTGGCGTTGTGCGCCGCGGCCATGTCGGCGTTCATGATGTCGAAGGTCTTTACGCCCTGGCGCCGCGCCAGCTCCAGCCACATGCCGACCTGCGCCGAATCGGTGATGCCGACGCGGAAGTAGTTGCGCCCGCAGGCCTTGCCGGTCAGCTCGTCGGACGCGGCGCTGGCGTCGATGTACAGCGCGTTCAGGCCTTCCAGCTTGGGGATCAGCGCCAGCGAGTTGCCCGAGGGGCTGAGCGCGGTGAAGAACGACACGCCTTGCTGCTGCACCAGCTTGGTCGCCGCGGCAATGGCGCCGGCCGGCGGGCCGTCGTGGCCTTGCACCACCAGCTCGTACTTGCGGCCCAGGGCGCCGCCGCGCGCGTTGAGCGTCTCCACCGCCAGCGTGGCGCCTTCGTTGATGGCCTGGGCGCTGACGGCCAGCGGCCCGGCGTCGATGTTGACCACGCCCAGCTTGATGGTCTGCGCCGGCGCGGCGCCGACCACGGCGGCCAGCGCGGCCGCGATCCACAGCTTGTTCATGCCTCGTCTCCTGGTTGCTCTGGCTTCAAGCGATCTTGCGGTCGCGCCCCGCCCAGTGCGGGTCGCGCAGCACGTTCTTGCGCACCTTGCCGACGGGCGTGACGGGCAGCGGCTCGGCGCGGAACTCGTAGCTGCGCGGCACCTTGTAGCCGCCGATGTGGGCGCGGCAGTGGGCGTCCAGCTCGGCCTCGGTGACGGTCATGCCGTCCTTGGGCACGACCACCGCGTGCACGCTCTCGCCCCATTGCGCGCTGGGGATGCCGATGACCGCGGCCTCGCGCACCGCGGGGTGCTGGAACAGCACGCGCTCGACCTCGATCGAGTAGACGTTCTCGCCGCCGGTGACGATCATGTCCTTGATGCGGTCGGCCACGTAGAGGAAGCCGTCCTCGTCCATCGTGCCGGCGTCGCCGGTGTGCATCCAGCCGTCCTTCAGCACCCCGGCGGTGGCTTGCGGGTTGTTGAAGTAGCCGTTCATCAGCATGTCGCTGCGCACGACGATTTCGCCCAGCGTGTCGGGCGGCGCCTCGCGGCCGTCGGGCAACAGGATGCGGATCTCGTTGCCCGGCGCCGCCTGCCCGGCGGAGCGCAGCCGGCGCGCCTTGGCGCCGCCGGTGACGTGGTCGCGCCAGCGCAGCACGCTGGCGAAGCCGCCGGTCTCGGTCATGCCGAACACCTGGTAGAAGCGCCAGGTGGGCAGCTTGCTCATCGCCGCGGTGATCAGCGCCTCGGGCATCGGGCTGCCGCCGTAGACGCAGGTGCGCAGGCTGCTCAGGTCGTAGCGGTGGAAGTCGGGGTGGTGGATCAGCAGGTTGATCATGGTCGGCACCAGCACCGCGTTGGTGGCCTTGTGCTCGCTGATCGCCTGCATCACCAGCACGGGGTCGAACTTGGGCAGCGGAATGTGGGTGCCGCCGGCCAGCGTGATGTACAGCAGCGCGCTGGCGCCGGCGAAGTGGAAGTAGCCGGCCACGTAGACGAAGCTCAAGTCCTCGATGTCGGGCAGCCAGGCCAGGTAGCCCAGCGTGGCGACGAAGAGGCCGCGGTGGCTCATCATCACGCCCTTGGGGTGCGCGGTGGTGCCGCCGGTGTAGAAGATGACCCACAGGTCCTCGTCCCGGCGGCCGGCGTCGGGCATCGGCGGGTGGCCTTCGACCAGCGTTTCGTAGTCCAGCAGGCCTTCGGGGCAGGGGCCTTCGCCCATCCACACCAGGTGCTGCACCCAGGCCAGCCGGCGCTTGAGTTCCAGCGCCTGGTCCAGGAAGCTGTCGTCGACGAACAGCACCGAGGCCTTTGAATCGGTGAGGGCATAGACGTTTTCCTCGACCGACCAGCGGATGTTCAGCGGCGCGAAGGCGCCGCCGGCCCAGGGCACGGCGAAGAACAGCTCGACGTAGCGGTCGGCGTTCATCGCCAGCGCGGCGACGAAGTTGCCGCCTTCGATGCCCAAGGCCCGCAACGCCGCCGCCAGCCGCGGCACGCGCTGGCCCAGCTGCGCCCAGCTGCGGCGGCGGCCGTTGCAGATGGTGGCGGTGCGCTGCGGCTGGTTGGCCACGGCCTGCATCAGGAAACGGGTGCCTTGCATGGGAAGCGCGTCCTTCGCCGGATCGGCGTTGGTCTTACGCTAGCGTACGACCGCCGCCGCCGCGACGGGGAAAATCCCGAGGTACGGAGCCTTATTGTGCGGTAGCGTACGGTATGCTCACTGCAAGCCCGGCGGCGCCTGCTGCGTCTGCCACCCTTCCCCCGTCCACCGCCCCCGGCCTGGCGCTGGCCGTCGACGGCGTGGATCTGCGCTTCGGCGGCATCCACGCGCTGCGCGGCGTCGGCTTCGCGGCGGCGCCGGGGCAGGTGACGGCCGTCATCGGCCCCAACGGCGCCGGCAAGACCAGCGTCTTCAACACCATCTCGGGCTTCTACAAGCCGGCGGCCGGGCGCATCACGCTGGGCGGGCAGGACATCACGCGCACGCCGGTGCACCGCCGCGCCGAGATGGGGCTGGCGCGCACCTTCCAGAACATCGCGCTGTTCCGCGGCTTGAGCGTGCTGGAGAACATCAAGCTCGGCGGCCACCACACGCTCAGCGCCGGGCTCGTCTCGGCGCTGCTGCACGGCCGACGCGCGCGCGACGAGGAAGATGCGCTGCGCGCCGAGATCGAGCGCCGGGTGATCGACTTCCTGGAGATCGACCACATCCGCCACAAGAGCGTGGACGCGCTGCCCTACGGTCTGCAAAAGCGCGTGGAACTGGCGCGCGCGCTGGCCATGCGCCCGCGCGTGCTGCTGCTCGACGAGCCGGTGGCCGGCATGAACCGCGAGGAGACCGAGGACATGGCGCGCTTCATCCTCGACGTGCAGGAGGAATGGGGCGTCTCGGTGCTGCTGGTGGAGCACGACATGGGCATGGTGATGGACATCTCCAGCCACGTGGTGGTGCTGAACTTCGGCCAGGTGATCGCCAGCGGCACGCCCGACGAGGTGCGCCGCCATCCGCAGGTGGTGGAGGCCTATCTGGGCGCGGAGGCTGCGGCATGAATTCGCGGGCCGAGCGCCGGGCCGCTCCCAAGCCGGCCCGCATCCCCTTGGGGGATCGACCGGCGTACTCGCCGGGCGAGGGGCTGACATGAGTGCGCGGGCCGAGCGCCGGGCCGCTCCCAAGCCGGCCCGCATCCCCTTGGGGGATCGACCGGCGTACTCGCCGGGCGAGGGGCTGACATGAGCGAGTTCAT
>JAIUPH010000012.1 GCA_020161065.1 Pseudomonadota bacterium | reverse complement strand
GTGGTTGCCGTTGTAGTGGTAGCTGCTGGTGCGGCCCAGCGCGTCGGTGACGTGGGTGACCTGGGCGGCGATGTCGTAGTCGAAGCGGGTGTCCAGCAGCCCGGGCTCGTCGGTCCAGGTGCGCACCACGCGCGCCGCGGCGTCGAGCCGGCTCCATTGCTGGTGGTGGGTGAAGCCGTTCTTGGTGGTGTAGGCCACCATCAGGTGCTGCTGGTAGCGGTAGTGGTTGATGCCGCCCAGCGCATCGGCGGCGGCCACCAGGTTGGCTTGGCGGTCGCCGTCTTCGTTGCCGTCGCGGTCGTAGGCGTAGCGCACCAGCACCAGGCTGCCGTCGGCGGCGCCGGCGTCGCCGTCTTGCAGGCGCACTTCGGCCAGCAGTTCGTCATTGGTCCACACGAACTGCAGCCGGCGGCCGGCACTGTCGGTCAGGCCCAGCGGCCGCGGCGCGGCGCCGGCCACGCCGGCGGCACCGTCGAAGTCGGGGTAGTGCAGCGTGATGGCGTTGTCGTTGCGGTCGCTCAGGCGCAGCAGCGGCAGCCGCCATTGCCCGCTGCGCGGCGCGCCGAAGTCCAGCCGCGTGCCGTCGGTGCGCGTCAGGCTGTAGCGGCCGGCGTCGTCGCGCCGGGCGGTGAACTTGTGGCGGGCGTCGAAGTGCGCCGCGCCGCGGGCCAGCGCGGGCAGCCGGATCAGCCGGCCGCGCTCGTCGTAGTAGTGCAACTGGCCGTAGACCAGCACCAGTTCCACCGACAGCGGCGTGCTCCAGCCGTAGCCCAGCCAGCCGGCACGGCGGTCGCTGGAACGGTAGAAGCGTGTCCAGTCCAGCGGCACGAGCCCGGGCAGCGCGAAGTCTTCGGCGCTGATGATCTTCACGCCGGTGGCGAAGATCACCGGCGTGCAGGTGCCCAGTTCGCAGCCCGCGGCGGCCGGCATCGAAGGCTTGGCGTCGTCGATGATCTTGCCGGTGGTATTGGGGTTGACGTTGTTGTCGATGCGCTTGACGGGCGGCTTCAGCTTGCGCAGCGCGCGCGTGGCCTTGCCGGTGACGAAGCCCACGGAGGTGGCGGCCACCTGGTCGGCGATGAGGTCGGCGATCTGGTCGAGCTTGGCGTCGGTGAGCGGCGGCGTCAGCAGCGCTTCGACCTCGCCGGCCAGCGCCGACATCTCGCTGGCGGCCTGCGCCATCGCGGCGCCGCCGACCACGGCGTTGAGCCCGGGAATGAACTTGGCCAGCAGCTTGAGCGCCGGCCCGATCAGCGAGGCCGGGTCGGTGAGCGAGTCGCCCAGCGCTGCCAACTGCTCGCCGAAGGCGGCCGGCAGCTTGTCCAGCACCTTGTGCGCCAGCTTCTCGTACGGCTCGGGCAGCCACGACAGTATCCAGCTGATCGCGCGGCCGGGGTTGATCACCATCGAGTTGGACTTGGTGGTGTCGAACGAGCGCACCGCGCCGCGGCCTTCGAACTTGGTGTCGCCGCTGTAGCTGGTGGGCTCGGCCGCGCCGCCGACCACCTGCGACGTGACGCCGGAGATGCCGCCCAGCCGGTCGGGCGTGGCCGGGTGCGAATCGAAGCGGCTGCCGGCCACCGACACCGGCTTGCCGTCGATCTTGACCGAGGCCGTGCCGTTCTGCAGGCCCGGCCCATGGGCCAGGTTGGGAATCGGCACCGGCGTGCCGCCGGGCTTGGGGATCACCGGGTTCAGCGGGCCGGGGATCATGGCCGCCGTGCGGCCCTGGTGGATGGCGCGGCGGCTGTTGACGTAGGTGGCCATGGGAGCGAGCGGACGAAGCGGACTTGGGATCGGGATTCAGGTGCTTGGCGTGCGGCAGCAGCGGATCAGCGGCGCAACAGCCAGGCGGCCAGGCAGGCGGCCACCCTGGCGTCGTGCCCGCTGACGCTGAACAAGGCGCAGACGCCTGCCTGGCCTTGCGCGGGCAGTGGCATGAAAGGGTGGTGCAGCGCCTGGCGCTGCTCGTGAAACAGGCTCAGCATCAAAGGCAGGCTGGCGGCGCCGACGTCACCCAATGCCCCGGCGGGCGCGGTGACCGGCGGCATGCCGCCGCGCGGTGCCAGGGCCGCCGACAGGCTGGCCAGTTCGCTGCCGCGCCACGGCGTGCCGTCGGCGTCGCACCAGTAGGCGTTGAGGCCATCGGCCGGCATCTGCGCCTGCGCCAGGGCCTGTTCGGTCGCCGCGATCAGGGCGGCACCGTCGAGCGTGTCGCGGCTGCCCACGCGCGGCCTCGGCGCCGAACGGATGGCCGGTGGCGACAGGGCCAGCGACGGCCCGGCCTCCGGCGCCGCCACGGCTGCCGTCCGTGCCAGACGCAGGAAGGCGGCGGCCTCGGACGCGATCAGGCCGTCAGCATGGCCGCCGGCCCGCAGCAGGCCTTGCTCGAACAAGCGATCGGCCACCGGCGTGTCGCAAAAGCTGTCCACGCCGCCGACCAGCACGGACGGCGCCTCGGGGTGCTCGTCCATGAAGCGCAGCGCTGCGTGCAAGGCATCGGCGCCGGCGACGGCGCCGCCGGCGAACACCTGCAGCGGCAGCATTTCGGCGGCCAGGTCGAGGGCGCGCGGCAGGTCCAGCGCCAGGCGCTGCGCCTGGGCAATGGCGTCCGCCGGAAGGCCGGACGCGCCTTGCGCGGCCGGCGCCGCCAGGAACACGGCCTGCGGCGCGGCCGGTGGCCAGGCGGCGGCGTGGCCGCTGCCGTCATCGGCCGTCATGGCCTCGTACAACGCGGGCGCCGCCAGGCGCAGCAAGCGGTCCGCGCCGGTGCATTCGGGTTCGATCGCCTGCACCCTGGCCACGGTGGCACGATCGGTGCGCCGGCCCGTCATGGCCTGCCGTGTGAAGGCAGACAGGCCGGCGTGCCAGGCCGCGGCCGTCTGCCACGCGCGCGCGCCCAAGGGCGTGCAGGCACCGGTGCTGATGACGTGAAGCGGGGCCATGGGTGGACCGTCAGCGTGCCGCGGTCTCGAAGGCCGACGCGGTGGCTACGGCGTTCACTTGCAGCATGGCCAGTTCGTCGGCCGCCACCATCAGCGGGCTCCGGGTTCGGGCGGCGTACTCGGCGTAGAGCAGCTGGCGCAGTGGCGCGCCGGTCAGCAGCGCGGCATCCTGCAGCAACACCTCGTCGCGGGCCCGGCCGGCGCGCCGTGCGCGGCCTTCCAAGGCCGACGCGGTTTCGGTTCCGGGTTCGGCGAGGACGGCGGCGAGAAACTGCCGGCGTTGCTCGGCGTCGAGGCCGGGGTCGAACAAGGCGTCGGCATCGTTGCCGGTCAGCAGCGCGATGGCGTCGGCCAGCGCCCGGCAGGCGCCGTCGTCGGTCAGGTCGACCAGGTTGGCCCAGGCGCGCAGCAGCGAGATGTCGCCCAGCAGCGCCGCACCGTACCAGCGCGCGGCCAGCGGGAGACCGTCGCCGTCGCCACCGGCATCGACGCGGTCCGTGCCCGGTGCCGCGATGGCCTGCCGCAGCCAGGGGCTGTCGTGCGCTGCGCAGACGGCCAGCGCCAGGCCGGCATCGCCGTGGCGTTGCAGCATCTGCTGCGCCAGCGGCGCGGCGGCCGGGTGTCCGGCCAAAAGAAGCGCCCATAAGCCGTTCTCGTCGTCGGCGTCTTGCACGGCCTGCAGCGCCTTGGCCTCGTCCAACACGGCGCTGCAGCGCCATTGGCACAAGGCCGCCAGGCCGCCCGGCGTGGCGCCGGCATGGCGGGTCATTTCAGCGGCAAAGTCGTCGGACACGGCAGGCCGCGCGATGCCCAGGCGCATCAACAAGGTGGCCAGCGGCGTCTCGCTGCGAGCCGTGAACGTGCGCTCGACGCCCGCGGCCAGGTAGGCGGCCACGGGCTCGTTGAAGCACCAGCGCAACGCGTCGAACACGGCCTGCGGATGCCGCGCCAGGCTTTCGTTCCACAGCTCGCCGGGCAGGTTCGAGGTGCCGCCTGCCTGGAACGTTAGCAGGTGCAGGCCGGCGTGCGCGAACACGGCCACCTGCGGGGCCTGCAGGTCGGCGCAGACGCCGTCCACCTCGGCATGCAATGCGGCGGCAAGCCCGGGCGCGTGCATCAGGTGGGTCTTCAGGCCCGCCAGCGCCCGTTCGAGCTGGAGGTCGAACACGCGCAGCGCGTCCAGCCGATGCGCGGGCACGCGCAGCATGTGACTGCGCCGCCAGTATTCGCTGCACAAGGCCTTCACCAGGCGCAGGGGCAGGTCGTGGCGCAGGGGCATCTCGCGCGCCGGGCGGGCCGAGATGAAGGCCGGATGCGTCGATATCGGCGTCATGGCCGCCCGCGAAGGGGCCCACGGCCGCCCGTTAGGATGCCGTGCCCCTGCCGGCGCGCGCCGGCGCGTTTCATCGCCCCCGGATGCTGGACAACCTGACGCCATTCGCCGCCGAGATCCTGCCGCTCACCGGCCCGCGCGGGCAGGCGCAGAGCGTGGTCGTCGTCAAGGCGACGCTGGATTTCCAGGGCCGCGCGGTCAGCGCGGAGCGCGCCTTGCCGGTGCTGCGCGCGCCCGTGTTCTTCGACGATCCCGCCCGCCTGCATGACCTGCGCATGGACAGCGATGTCCACGGCCACAAGCCGCTGGTCGACGTGATCGTCAACGCCATTGCCCATGCGCCGCGCGGCAAGGCCGTGCCGCAGTTCGAGGCGGGCCTGCGGGTGGGCGCGCAGCATCTTGCGTTGCGCGTCTCGGGCGCGCGCCGCTGGCAGCGGCGATGGGGCGGCGCCGTGCCGGCGATCGGCGCGGCCGAGCCGGTGCGCCAGCTGCCGCTGATCTACAGCCTGGCCTACGGCGGCACCGACCCGAAGCGCCCTGAGCAGTTCTGGCCGGCCAATCCCAGCGGCATCGGCTTCAGCGCCGGCCCGCCGGTGGAGGGCTTGCCGCTGCCGCAAGTGGAATGGGCCGACGATCGGTACGCAGGCAAGGCGCCGCCGGCGCTGCCGGGCGGCTTCGGTGCGTGCCCGATCCACTGGATGCCGAGAAGGGCCTGGCTGGGCAGCTATGCGGCCGATGAGCTGGCGGCGAAGGGCCTGCCGGCGGCGCTGCCGGCTTCGGCCGATGCACGCGCGGCCAACAGCGCGCACCCACGCCTGCAGTTTGGCCCCGACCAGGTCGGGCCCGGGACGGCGATCGAGTTGCACCACCTCAGCGAGGAAGGTTTGGTGCGCTTCGAGCTGCCGTTGTTGACGTTCGACATCACCGTGACGACGCGCGACAAGGTCTACACCGTGCAGCCGCGGTTTGACACGCTGACCATCGAACCCGAGCATGCGCACCTGGTGCTGACCTTCCGGCACCGGGTGGATGACGCCGCGCCGGAAGACCTGCTGGGCGTCAGGGTCCACATGCATTGAAGGCGGGCCTCAGTTGATGCGGACTTCGGCGCCGTCGATGTCCACCAGGTCGCGAGCGTCGTGTTCGATGGTCAAGGCCACCAAACGGGCCAGCCCCTGCGCCGTCAGCTTGAACGTGCTGGCCCCGCACTGCAAGGCGATGGACTGCGATGAGCGCAGCGCGATGGCGCGCTCATGCCAGGGTGCCGCGGCCGCCGCTTGCAGCACCGACACGATCACCCACGGCCCATCGGCCGGCGGCCGCGCCAGCAGCACCACGTCGCCGGCCACCAACTGCGGCAGCAAGGCGCCCGGGCGGGCTTTGACGCGGTCGGCCGGCGCGGCGGCGCTCAGCGCCACTTCGTAGTCGTCGCCGTCCACGGCGACCACCACCTCGCCTTGCCACAAGGGGACCGTGGCCGGCGCGGGGTTGGGGGCGGCGTTCGCCGGCAAAGGCGTCACCGACGCTTGCTTGAGGGCGTTCATGCGTGGCTGCGACGGCAGGCGTCAGTTGTCGTGGATGTTGCTGGCCACCACCTTCACCGTGCCGCCGGCCTGGTGGGTGATGTCCGACGAGGCCACCTGCTTGATGTCCTTGCCGTTGACGGTGACCGTGCCGTCCTTCTTGAGCACCATGGTGCTGGACCCGATCGATAGGCTGATCGAGTCGTCGGTCATCGTCAGCACCGAAGCGCCGTCGCCTGCCGTCAGCACGATGGTCTTGGCCGCCGTGACCGTCTTGCTGCCGCTGCTGACCGTGGTGCTGTAGTCACCGCCGGCCACCAGCACGTTCTTGTACAAGCCGACCTGGTCGGCCTGGAACCCGCCCACCGAGGTGTTCATCGCCGCCCCCACGCTGGTCTGGTATCCCAGCCCGATGGACAGCGCCTTGGCCAGCCCGATGGTCTCGGCCTTGGCCAGCGCGATGGTCTCGGTCTTGTTGCCGCCGATGGTCACGCTGCGGTTGCTGCCGATGCTCACCGTCTCGTTGGCCCCGACCGTCTCGGTGCGGTTGATGCCGATCGAGATGGTCTCGTTCAAGTCCACCGTCTCGCTGCGGTTGTGGTGGATGGTGATGGTCTCGTCGAGGTCGACGGTCTCCGTGCGGTTCTGGTGCACGGTGATGGTCTCGTTCTGGTCGACCGTCTCGGTCCGGTTCTTGTGGACGACATTGGTCTCGTTGCCGTCGATGGTCTTGCGGCGGTCGTTGCCGACCCACTTGTCCTCGTCGTGCTCGACTTCGGTGAGCTGGTCTTTCTGGGCGTGCAGCCAGAGTTGCTCCTGCCCCGCCTTGTCT
>JAIUPH010000011.1 GCA_020161065.1 Pseudomonadota bacterium | reverse complement strand
GGCGCCAGGCCATGTCGGTGATGTGCAGCAGGCCGTCGATGCCGCCGAGGTCGACGAAGGCGCCGTACTCGGTGATGTTCTTGACCACGCCGTTGACGATGGCGCCTTCGGTCAGCGTCTCCAGCAGCTTGGCGCGTTCCTCGCCCATCGAAGCCTCGACCACGGCGCGGCGCGACAACACGACGTTGTTGCGCTTGCGGTCGAGCTTGATGACCTTGAACTCCATGGTCTTGCCCTCGAACGGGCTCATGTCCTTGACCGGGCGCGTGTCGAGCAGGCTGCCGGGCAGGAAGGCGCGGATGCCGTTGACCAGCACGGTGAGGCCACCCTTGACCTTGCCGCTGACGGTGCCGGTGACGAAGTCGCCCGACTCCAGCGCGTTCTCGAGGCTCATCCACGAGGCCAGGCGCTTGGCCTTGTCGCGCGACAGGATGGTGTCGCCGTAGCCGTTTTCCACGGCGTCGACGGCCACGGCGACGAAGTCGCCGACCTGCACTTCGAGCTCGCCCTGGTCGTTCTTGAATTCACTGATGTCGATGTAGGCCTCGCTCTTGAGGCCTGCGTTCACCACCACGTGGTTGAAGTCGATGCGCACGACCTCGGCGGAGATGACCTCGCCGACGCGCATGTCGCTGGACTTCAGCGACTCTTCGAACATGGCGGCAAAGGATTCGCCGCCGCCGGTGGTGGCCATTTGGGTTTGGGACATGAGGTTTCCTGGTGCCCGGAGGAGTTGAAGGCAGAGCCGGGCGGTGCTTGCAACGAAGGTTGCGGTTGGGGTGGACGACATCCACCGCGCTCGATGTCGGCCGGAGGCGGCCTGGGCGGGAAGCGGCGGTGGGGCTTGGCGCCGGCTCGGGCCTGATTCGCTCAGGCCCGGTCCAGCGGGTTGCGCTGCTGCCACCACTGCTGCACGGCGTCGACCGATTCGTCGATGCCGAGCTGCGAGTTGTCGAGCCGCAGCGCGTCTTCGGCCGGCTTCAAAGGGGCGGCGACGCGGGATTGGTCCCGTGCGTCGCGCGCTTCGATGTCGGCGCGAAGGTCGGCGATGCTAGCCTGAATTCCTTTTGAAATCAACTGTTTATACCGGCGCTTGGCGCGTTCCTCGGCGCTTGCGGTGAGGAACACCTTGAGCGTGGCCTGCGGGAAGACGACGGTGCCCATGTCGCGCCCGTCGGCTACCAGCCCCGGCGCCCGGCGAAACGACAGCTGCAGCGCGTGCAGCGCGCGCCGCACGGCGGGCAGCGCGGCCACGCGCGAGGCCAGCGCGCCGGTGCTTTCGCGGCGCAATTCGTCGCTGACATCGTGGCCGGCCAGCCAGATGCGGCTGCCGTCGAAGCGCAGGTCCAGCGCCGCGGCGACGCGGGCCACGCCGGCCTCGTCGTCCAGCGCCACGCCGGCCTGGCCGGCGGCCAGCGCCGTCGCGCGGTAGACGGCGCCGGAATCGAGGAAATGCCAGCCCAGGCGCCGCGCCAGTGCCGCCGCCAGCGTGCCCTTGCCGGAGGCCGAAGGGCCGTCGACGGTGATCACCGGCACCTCGGCGGGGTCGGCCTGCACCAGGCCGAACAGCGTCTCGAAGTAGTCGGGGAAGGTCTTGGCCACGCATTGCGGGTCGCGGATGCGCAACGGCTGCGCTGGGTTGGCGCCGGCCAGGGGATTGAAGGCGGCCAGCGACAGGCACATCGCCATGCGGTGGTCGTCGTAGGTGTCGACGGCGGCGGCCTGCCAGCGCGCCGGCGGCGCCACTTCGATGAAGTCGTCGCCGGCGTTCACGGCGGCGCCGAGCTTGCGCAGCTCGGTGGCCATCGCGGCGATGCGGTCGGTCTCCTTGACGCGCCAGCTCGCGATGCCAGTCAGCCGTGTCGGGCCGTCGGCGTAGAGCGCCATCACGGCCAGCGTCATCGCGGCGTCGGGGATGTGGTTGCAGTCGAGCGCCAGCGCGCGCAGCGGCCAGCGGCCGCGCCGCACCTCGATCCAGCCCGGGCCCGATTGCACCTCGGCGCCCATCGCGCGCGCGGCGTCGACGAAGGCGATGTCGCCCTGGATCGAATCGCTGCCCACGCCTTCGATGCGCAGCGCCGAGCGGGTGGCCGCGATCGCCCCCAGCGCGACGAAGTACGAGGCCGACGAGGCGTCGCCCTCGACGTGGATGGCGCCCGGCGTGCGGTAGCGGCTGCCCTGCGCAATGGTGAAGCGGCGCCAGCCGTCGCGCTGCACGGCGATGCCGAAGCGCGCCAGCAGCTTGAGCGTGATCTCGATGTAGGGCTTGGAGATCAGCTCGCCGTCGACCTCGATCACCACCGGCGCCGCGTCGGCCACCAGCGGCAGCGCCAGCAGCAGCGCGGTGAGGAACTGGCTGGAGACGTCGCCGCGCACGCGGATCGGCTGCTGCGTCTGCAGCCGGCCGCCGGCCTGCCCGTGTACGCACAATGGCGGGTAGCCGGGCTGGCCCAGCTCGTCGATCGAGCAACCCAGCGGGCGCAGCGCGTGAATCAGGTCGCCGATCGGCCGCTCGTGCATGCGCGGCACGCCGCGCAGCGTGAAGCGCCCGCCCTGCGTGGCGGCCAGCACCGCCAGCGCGGCGGTGAGCGGGCGCATCGCGGTGCCGGCGTTGCCGAGGAAGAGGTCGGCCTCGTGCACCTGCAGCCGGCCGCCGAGGCCGCGCACGCGCAGCACGGCGCCGTCGCGCTGCAGGCCGCAGCCCAGCGCCTGCAGCGCCTGCAGCATGACGCGCGTGTCGTCGCTGCCCAGCAGGTCGTGGACCTCGGTCTCGCCCTCGGCCAGGCCGGCCAGCAGCAGCACGCGGTTGGAGATCGATTTCGAGCCCGGCAGCCGCACGCGGCCGGCCGCGCCGCGCAGCGGCGGCAGGTCGAGATGGGGAATGTCGAACATCGGCGCCGGGTCCCGTCAACGCGAACCGGGCACCTTGGGCGCGCTCATCTGCCAGGCGGCGCGCCCTTCGGCGGGGCCGCGGATCAGGTCTTCCAGCGCGTCGGCATTGCCTTCGCGCATCACGTGCTCCAGCGCCTCCAGCGCGTGGCGGAAGCGCTGCGACTGCTTGAGCACCTCTTCGCGGTTGGCGGTGAGGATGTCGCGCCACATCTCGGGCGAACTGGCGGCGATGCGCGTGAAGTCGCGAAAGCCCGGGCCGGCCAACGACAGGTAGTCGCGCCCCAGCGGCTGGTTGACCACGGCGCTGAAGTAGGCGAAGGCCAGCAGGTGCGGCAGGTGGCTCACCGCGGCGAAGGCGGCGTCGTGGTTCTCGGGCGTCATCTTCAGCACCTGGGTGCCGATGGCCGACCAGATGTCGGTGGCCTTTTGCACCAGCTCGGGCGGGTTCTGCGGCAGCGGCGTCAGGATGACCTGGCGGTTGCTGTAGAGGCCCGCGTCGGCATGCTGGATGCCCGACAGCTCCTTGCCCGCGATAGGGTGCGCCGGCACGAAGGCGCCGACGCGCTCGCGCAGCACGCGGCGCGCGGCGTCGACCACGTCGCGCTTGGTGCTGCCGACGTCCATCACCAGCACGCCGGGCTCGACGAGATGGCGGATGGCCTTGAAGGTGGCCTCGGTGGCCGCCACCGGCACCGAGACGAGCACGATGTCCGAGCCCGAGACCGCCAGCAGCGCCGATTCGGCCGCCACGTCGATGACGCCGAGCTTGCGCGCACGCTCGGTCGTCGACGGCGACTTGCTGTAGCCGACCACGCGCTTGACGAGGCCGGCGCGCTTGAGCGCCAGCGCGAAAGAGCCGCCCATCAGGCCGCAGCCGATCACTCCCAACTGGTTGAACATGCGCGCGCCGTTCCTCGATCGCTAGAAGTCAGTCGGTCAGTGGACGTCCACCGGGTAGCTGCCCAGCACCTTGAAGAAGGCGCAGGCGGCGCGCAGCTCGGTCAGCGCCGCGGCCACGCGCGCATCGTCGGGGTGGCCTTCGATGTCGATGTAGAAGTAGTACTCCCACTGCCCCGAGCGCGCGGGGCGCGACTCGAAGCGGCTCATCGAGACGCCGTGCGCCTTCAGCGGCACCAGCAGGTCGTGCACCGCGCCGGGCTTGTTGGCGACCGAGACCACCAGGCTGGTGCTGTCGTGGCCAGAAGGCTTGGGCGCCGGGTGCGCCTGCGGATGCGCAACGATGACGAAGCGCGTGCGGTTGTTGGGGTCGTCCTGGATCGCCTTGGCCACCAGGTGCAGGCCGAACTCGCTGCCGGCGCGCTGGCTGGCGATGCCGGCCAGCGCGGCGTCTTGCGCCGCCAGGCGGGCGCCTTCGGCGTTGCTGGACACCGGGCGCCGCTCGACGCCGGGCAGGTGCGTGTTCAGCCACTCGTGGCATTGCGCCAGCGCCTGCGGGTGCGCCAGCACGGCCTGGATGCCGCCCAGCGAATCGGTCTTGCGCAGCAGGTTGTGGCGCACGAACAGGCTGGTCTCGCCGATGATGAACAGCGGCGTGTGCAGGAAGAGGTCGAGCGAGCGCGCCACGCTGCCTTCGGTGCTGTTCTCGATCGGCACCACGCCGAAATCGGCGGCGCCGGCGCTGGTGAGGCGGAACACCTCGTCGAAGCTGCCGCAGGGCAGCCGCACGATGGAGCTGCCGAAGTAGCCGAGTGCCGCCTCTTCGCTGAAGGTGCCGGCCGGGCCCAGGTAGGCCACGCGCATCGGCGACTCCAGCGAGCGGCAGGCGGACATGATCTCGCGCCAGATCGGCGCCACGCTCTCGGACTTCAGCGGCCCGGCGTTGACCGCCTTCAGGCCGTCGATGACCTGCGCCTCGCGCTCGGGGCGGAACACCGCCGAGCCTTCCTGCTTCTTCAGCTCGCCGACCTCCAGCGCCAGCGCGGCGCGGCGGTTGAGCAGCGCCAGCAGTTCGCGGTCGACGGCGTCGATGCGTTCGCGCAGGCCCTGCAGGGCGGGCTTGCCGGCGGCCGGATCGGCCATCACTTGCCGCTGCTGGCGCCGGACGCCGGTGCCAGCCGACCCGAGATGGTCTGCGTCAGCGCCTTGAACTTGGGCTCCATCACCGGCTTCATCTCGGCCAGCAGCTTCTCGGTCAGCGCCTTCTGCATCTCGGGGCCCAGCGCCTGGTACTTGCGATTGACCGGCGACTCGATGATGGCGACCAGCTGCTTGAGCTCGTCCTCGGTGAACTTCTCTTCCAGCACCGGCGCGATCACGCCCGGCGCCAGGCGGTTGACGCGCTCGCGCGCGATCGGCCCCACCTCCTCGGCGTACTTGCGGGCGTCGGCCTGGATGTCGGCGGCCACGGCCTGGCGGCGGTCGGCCGCCACGCGCTGCTGCAGCGCGATGCCGGCCTGCTGCAGCATCTGCATCACCGGCATGTCCACCAGCTGGCGGGCCACGCCGTCGATGCCGGGCTGCTGCAGCTTGATGACCTTGGCGACCAGGTCCTTCTTGGCCGGCGACGACGGGGCGCTGGCGGTCTGGGCCTGCGCGAACAGGGTGGCGGCCAGCAGGCCGCCGGCGAGGGCGTAACGGATCATGGGTGCTCCGGACCGGAGCCGCCGGTCGGGTCGGTGTCGTCGCCGCCGTCGGCGCCGTCAGGTTGTGCATCGTTCTCGACGATGCGTTGCAGGCCCGACAGCTTGGCGCCGTCGTCCAGCGCGATCAGGGTCACGCCTTGCGTGGCGCGGCCCAGCTCGCGGATTTCGCTGACGCGGGTGCGCACCAGCACGCCCTTGTCGGTGATCAGCATGATCTCGTCGCTGGCGCGCACCAGCGTGGCCGCCACGACGCGGCCGTTGCGTTCGCTTTGCTGGATGGCGATCATGCCCTTGGTGCCGCGGCCGTGGCGCGTGTACTCGATGATCGAGGTGCGCTTGCCGTAGCCGTTCTCGGTGGCGGTGAGCACGCTGACGCGGGCCGACTCGTCGCTCTCCACGCCTTGCGTGTCGTCCTGGTCGGCGACCAGCATGGCGATCACGTTCTGCCCCGGCTCCAGCGCCATGCCGCGCACGCCGCGGGCGTTGCGGCCCATGGCGCGCACGTCGTCCTCGTCGAAGCGAACGGCCTTGCCGCCGTCGCTGAACAGCATCACGTCGTGCTTGCCGTCGGTCAGCGCCGCGCCGATGAGGTGGTCGCCCTCGTCGAGGTCGACGGCGATGATGCCGGCCTTGCGCGGGTTGCTGAACTCGTCGAGCGCCGTCTTCTTGACGGTGCCCAAAGCGGTGGACATGAAGACGTAGTGGTCGCCGGGGAAGCTGCGGAACTCGCCGGTGAGCGGCAGCACGACGGTGATCTTCTCGCCCGGCTGCAGCGGGAACATGTTGACGATGGGCTTGCCGCGGCTGGCGCGGCCGCCTTGCGGCACCTCCCACACCTTCAGCCAGTAGACGCGCCCGCGGTCGCTGAAGCACAGGATCCAGTCGTGCGTGTTGGCGATGAAGAGCTGGTCGATCCAGTCGTCTTCCTTGGTCTGCGCCGCCTGCTTGCCGCGCCCGCCGCGGCGCTGCGCGCGATATTCGGCCAGCGGCTGGCTCTTGATGTAGCCGGTGTGCGAGAGCGTCACCACCAGGTCGGCCGGCGTGATGAGGTCCTCGGTGCCCAGCTCTTGCGCGTTGCGCTCGATCACGCTGCGCCGCGCGGCCAGCTTGGTCTGGCCGAACTCCTGGCGCAGCGCGGCCAGCTCGCCGCTGATGATGGCGGTGACGCGCTCGGGCCGCGCCAGGATGTCCAGCAGATCGGCGATCTGCGCCATCACGTCCTTGTACTCGCCGATGATCTTGTCCTGCTCCAGCCCGGTGAGGCGCTGCAGGCGCATCTGCAGGATTTCCTGCGCCTGCTCGTCGCTCAGGCGGTACAGGCCGTCGGGCTGCAGGCCGTAGCTGTCGGGCAGGCCTTCGGGGCGGTAGGCGGCGCGGCCGCCGGCGGCCTGGCCTTCGGCGCGCGCCAGCATCTCGCGCACCATCGAGCTGTCCCAGCTCTTGCTCATCAGCGCCGCCTTGGCCACCGGCGGCGTCGGGCTGCTCTTGATGGTCTCGATGAACTCGTCGATGTTGGCCAGCGCCACCGCCAGCCCTTCGAGCACGTGGCCGCGCTCGCGCGCCTTGCGCAGCTCGAACACGGTGCGCCGCGTCACCACCTCGCGCCGGTGTTCGAGGAAGATCTCCAGCAGCTGCTTCAGGTTGCACAGCCGCGGCTGGCCGTCGACCAGCGCCACCATGTTGATGCCGAAGGTGTCCTGCAGCTGGGTCTGCTTGTACAGGTTGTTGAGCACGACCTCGGGCACTTCGCCGCGCTTGAGCTCGATCACCACGCGCATGCCGGACTTGTCGCTCTCGTCCTGGATGTGGCTGATGCCTTCGAGCTTCTTCTCGTGCACCAGCTCGGCGATGCGCTCGAGCAGCGTCTTCTTGTTCACCTGGTAGGGGATCTCGTCGACGATGATCGCCTGCCGCTCGCCCTTGCCGATGTCTTCGAAATGCGCCTTGGCGCGCATGATCACCTTGCCGCGGCCGGTGCGGTAGCCCTCGCGCACGCCGTTGAGGCCGTAGATGATGCCGGCGGTGGGGAAGTCGGGCGCCGGCACGATCTCCATCAGCTCGTCGATCGTCGCGTCGGCGTTCTTCAGCAGGTGCAGGCAGGCGTCGACGATCTCGTTGAGGTTGTGCGGCGGGATGTTGGTCGCCATGCCCACCGCGATGCCGGTGCCGCCATTGACCAGCAGGTTGGGCAGCCGCGCCGGCAGCACCGTCGGCTCCTTCTCGCTGCCATCGTAGTTGGGCGCGAAGTCGACCGTGTCCTTGTCGATGTCGGCCAGCATCTCGTGGGCGATCTTGGCCAGCCGGATCTCGGTGTAGCGCATCGCCGCGGCGTTGTCGCCGTCGACGCTGCCGAAGTTGCCCTGGCCGTCGATCAGCATGTGGCGCAGGCTGAAGTCCTGCGCCATGCGCACGATGGTGTCGTAGACCGCGGTGTCGCCGTGCGGGTGGTACTTGCCGATCACGTCGCCGACGATGCGCGCACTTTTCTTGTAAGGCCGGTTCCAGTCGTTGTTCAACTCGTGCATCGCGAACAGCACGCGGCGGTGCACGGGCTTGAGGCCGTCGCGCGCGTCGGGCAAGGCGCGGCCCACGATCACGCTCATCGCGTAGTCGAGGTACGACCGCCGCATCTCCTCTTCAAGGCTGACGGCGAGGGTTTCCTTGGCGAACTGGGTCATGAAGCGAGAGCGGCGCGTGATCGGCTGGCGCAACGGCGCCCGTCATGCGGCAAGGGGGCCGGGCGGCGAAGTCGCGCATTCTAATGGGCGGTGCTGCTGTCGCAGTCGCGCAACAAGCAGGCCGGCAGAGGCTGGCGGGCGGCTCAAAATGAGGTCCGTCAGACGCCCTATGGCACAATGATTCGTCGGGGGTGAAGGCCCACGAGAGCCAGCAACAAGGCTCGGCGTGCCGCGTTTTTGCCCGGTCTTGCTTGTTGTTATGGACGTTTCGCAGGCTTTGCTGCGGCTTTCATCGAGAGGAGAAACATGAAGAACGTGAACAAGGTGGTGATGCTGGTCGCGGCTGCCGCGCTTGCCGCCCCGATCGCCGCCTTTGCGCAAGCGAAGGACATCGACAACTGGCGCAACGCCGACGGCTCGCTGGTCTGGAAGAACGGCACCAACGAATTGTGCTGGCGCGACGCCAACTGGACCCCGGCCACCGCCGCCGAAGATTGCGATGGCGCGATCAAGCCGCCGCCGCCCCCGCCGCCCGCGCCGGCCCCGGCTCCCGCACCGGCCCCGGCTCCCGCGCCGGCCGCCGCGCCCGCGCCGGCCCCCGCTCCGGCGCCTGCTCCGGCTCCGGTCCCCGCCGCGCCGGTGAGCGAGAAGGTCACCTTCGCCGCCGATGCGTTCTTCGACTTCGACAAGTCGGTGCTCAAGCCCGAAGGCAAGGCCAAGCTCGACGATCTGGTCGCCAAGACCAAGGGCATCAACCTCGAGGTGATCATCGCCGTCGGCCATACCGACAGCGTCGGCAGCGATGCCTACAACCAGAAGCTGTCGGTGCGCCGCGCCGATGCCGTCAAGGCCTACCTGGTCGAGAAGGGCGTCGAGAAGAACCGCGTCTACACCGAAGGCAAGGGTGAGAAGCAGCCGGTTGCCGACAACAAGACGGCCGAAGGCCGTGCGAAGAACCGCCGCGTCGAGATCGAGGTGGTCGGTACCCGCACCAAGAAGTGACCGCAGCGCCGCGGTGAAAGCCGCGGCCTGACCGGCCGACCCTGAAACCCCGCCTCGGCGGGGTTTCGTCTTTGAGCCCGCCGCCATCCGCTCATGCCCAACGTCGACGACCTCGAACTTGCCAAGTTCAGCGCCTTGGCGCACCGCTGGTGGGACCGCGACAGCGAGTTCCGCCCGCTGCACGAGATCAACCCGCTGCGCCTGGACTGGATCGACTCGCTGGCGCCGCTGCGCGGCCGGCGCGTCGTCGACATCGGCTGCGGCGGCGGCATCCTGGCCGAGGCGATGGCGCTGCGCGGCGCCCGCGTCACCGGCATCGACCTGGCGGCCAAGCCGCTGGGCGTGGCCCGGCTGCACGCGCTGGAGACCGGTGTCGCCGACCTCGACTACCGCGAGATCAGCGCCGAAGCGCTGGCCGCCGAGCAGCCGGGCGCCTACGACAGCGTCACCTGCATGGAGATGCTGGAGCACGTGCCCGACCCGGCGTCCACCGTGCGCGCCTGCGCGCGGCTGGCCAGGCCGGGCGGCTGGGTCTTCCTGTCGACGCTCAACCGCAACGCCAAGGCCTTTGCCTTCGCCATCGTCGGCGCCGAATACGTGCTGAACCTGCTGCCGCGCGGCACCCACGAATACGCGCGCTTCATCCGCCCCAGCGAGTTGGCGCGCCACGCCCGCGACGCCGGGCTCGAACTCGTGGCCACGCGAGGCCTGGGCTACAACCCCCTCACGCGGCGCTACCGGCTGCACGACGACACCAGCGTCAACTACCTCTTCGCGTGCCGCAAGCCGGCCGCGGCGCCCTGATGCGCTTTCGCGCCATCCTCTTCGACCTCGACGGCACCCTGGTCGACAGCGCGCCCGACCTGGCCGGCGCCGCCAACGAGTTGCTGGCCTTGCACGGCCGCCCCGCCTTGCCCTATGAACGGCTGCGGCGGTTCGTCGGCTCGGGCGCGCGCGGCATGGTCGGCGCCGCCTTTGGCCTGACGCCGGCCGACGACGGCTACCCGCCGCTGCGCGACGCCTTTCTCGACCTGTACCAGCGCCGCCTGCTGCAGGCCAGCCGCGTCTTCGACGAAGTGCCGGCGCTGCTGGCGCGCATCGAGTCCAGCGGCTGCCCCTGGGGCGTGGTCACCAACAAGGCCGTGTACCTGGCCGACCCGCTGCTGGCCGGGCTGGCGTTGCGCCAGCGCGCCGCGGTGCTGGTCGGCGGCGACAGCACGCCGCACCGCAAGCCGCACCCCGAGCCGCTGCGCCACGCGCTGCGCCAGCTCGGCATCGACGCGCGCGATGCCGCCTACGTCGGCGACGACGCCCGCGACGTGGCCGCCGGCCGCGCCGCCGGGCTGACCACCGTCGCCGCCGGCTGGGGCTACCTGGGCGAAGACCTGGCCATCGAGCACTGGGGCGCCGATCATGTGGCGGCCACGCCATCGGGGCTCTTGAACTGGCTGAACCTGCCCTAAACTCCGCGCCTTGGGACCGACCTGGCTTCGACGTGGGTGCGGAGTCGGCGCGGGGCATGCCGAGCACCAGTTCGCTCGTAAATCCACTGGAAACAAGTAACTGCGAACGACGAACGTTTCGCCCTCGCCGCTTAAAACCGGTGAGCCTTGCACCAGTTCTCCGATGGGCTGGGCTTGGGGCCGCAAGGCCTGAAGCAGCAAGGTCATTCACATCGGATCGTCTCCGGCCGCGTCATTCGGCCGGGGCCTAAAACCAAGTGACTCGGGGCCAGGGTAGCGTGCTGCTGCGCGACCCAGGCCCTCAAACTCAAATCAGTCAGCTACGCATGTAGAACCGTCCGGCGATGGCTTGCGGACGGGGGTTCGATTCCCCCCGGTTCCACCAATCAACCTCGCGCCAAGCGCACGACGCTGAATCTGGCGGCGTGTGCGTTGTGCGGCCGCCTGCTCAGGCGCAGGCCGCCGCCCGCACTGACGCCGGCGATGCCGATGCGCGCCGCGTCGTCGCCCAGCGCCGCGGCCTGCGTGCGCAGCCAGCGCAGCGCCGGCCGCGGCGGCCCGCGGCTCGTCGACGGCGCTGTCAGGCCGAAGTGTCGCCGCAGGCCTCGCGCGGGGTGTCGAACAGCGCAAAGAAGCGGCGCACGGCAGCATCGTCGCTGGCCCGTGCGCGGCCGTGGGCGAGCAGCGCGTCCAGGCTTTCGCGCCCCAGGTAGAGGTCGGCCCAGGCGGCGTGCGCCAGCTTCAGGCCGAGGTCGCCGGCGCGCGGCGCGCCGGGGTCGCGCACGAACTCGCAGACGCCGCGGCGTACGTGCAAGGCGTGGCGCGCGCCGCGGTCGTCGATCTCGATGACCAGCCGTTGATCGACCTCCAGCGCGCGCTCGGGCGCGAGGCGGATGCGCTGGAAATCGATATAACGTGCAGGTTCAACGGCCAGTACGGCGGCCGCATCGGGCAGCACCGAGGCCGGCACCTTCACCTTGCCTTCGAGTTCGAGCGCCCGCGACAGGCAGAAGTGGCGCGCGATCGTGCCCGGCGCGCGGTAGGCGATCTGCCGCAGCGCATCGGCCTGGGCCTGGCGGTAGGCCGCGTTGCCGGGGTCGCTGGCGAGCAGCCAGCCGGCCAGGCGGCTGGCCCACACCAGGTCGCCGGCGGCGAAGGCTTCGCGCTGCTGGGCCAGCACGCGCTCGGGGCCGCCGAAGCCGGCGACGATGCGGCGCGACTCTTCGTCCTCGGGCAGGCGGTGGATGCTGGCCGCGTTGCCGTCGTACCAGCCGAACACGTGGTGGTACAGGTGCGGCGGAAAGTAGAAGAACTCGCTGTAGGTCTCGGCGTTGTAGGGAAAGTCGCGCAGGTGCGCCGGCAATTGCACGAAGCCTTTCAGCTCATCGGCCGACAGGCCGCGGTTGATGCCGCGCAGCGTCTGGTCGATCAGGAAGTTGATGGCGTCCATGTAGCTTTCCAGCACGCGCTTGACCTCGGCGCGGCCGGTGGTCGGCAGCGCGTGGGTGTTGACCAGCACCTCGGGTTCGAGGTCGCGGATCACGCGCAGCCCGTCGCGCCAGCTGCGCGGGTCGCGGAACACGTCGCCGCGCAGCGTGTAGAAGTTGAACAGGCTGGGCCAGAGGAAGTTGTTGTAGACGAAGCCCAGCTCGGGGATCCACGCGGTGAGCGTGTCTTCGGAATCGGAGAAGTGCTCGGTGAAGAACTTCATCGTCAGCCCGGCGACGTTCATCGCCTCGCCTTCGCGCACCAGGTGCGTGGCCGGCACCGTGCCCTTGGGCTTGTTGGGCGGGATGGTGGCGGCGAAGCCGGTGTCGGGGCCGTCGGGCGGCAGCAGCAAGGCAAACTGCTGCTGGTAGCGCGCGGTCAGCGCCGGCACGGCCTCGGGAAACTCGCCGCCGGAAGCGAAGCCGGTGACGATTTCCTTCAGGTGGCGGTTGACGTCGTGGTGGCCGATGACGATGGCGTCGGGCGAGTCCTTGAGGAACGGCGCCGTGCCGTGCGCGTAGTGGTTGTGGCTGTAGACGATGGCCTTGATCGGCCGGCTGCTGACCTTGCGGAACTCGGCCAGCGCGCGCTCGCCGTCTTCCAGGTCGTCGCCGGTGTCGAAGATGATCAGGCCCTCGGGCGCGTCGATCATCGCGCGGCTGCTGATGCCGATGCCGACCAGGTTCCAGATCTTCGGCGCCACCTCGATCATCCGCGGCGCGGTGGCGAAGGTGGTGCGCAGGACGTCGATGGTGGCCTGGGGCACGCGCGCGCCGCGCGGGCCGGTGGTCAGTTCAACGGCTTGGCCGCGGTAACGTTCGAGGTAGTCGTGGCTCATGGCAGTGGCTTGCTTTCGTCGGGGTTGCCGGCATAGGCCGCGGCCAGCACGGCCGCGGTGAGGATGGGGTCGCCTTCGGCGCGTACGCCGGCAGCGACAGCGGAGTCGGCGGCCAGGGCGCCGGCCACCAGGGCGGCCCATTGCGCCGGCGTCAGCGCCAGGCGCGCATCGGGCTGCGCCGGCTCGCCGGGCGCCACCAGCGTCACGCCGTTGCGCAGCGTCAGCGTGAAGGGCTGGTCGCCGATGGTCAGCGCCACCACGCGCGCGGCCGCGGCGCTCAAGGCCGGGTCGATGCGAAAGCGCAGCGCGCGCACGTAGGTCATCAAGGGCATCTGCTGCACCGTCGTCGCGTTGACGAAGCGGATCGGCGCGCGCCGCGTGTGGAGCTGCCGCTCCAGTTCGCGCGCATGCGTCAGGTACCAGAAACGGGTGTTGGCGGCCGTCGTGCGCTGGCCCAGCGCGCGCAGCGCGTCGGCCTTCAGGCGGCGCACGCCTTCGCTGGCGGGCTGGGCGCGGCGCACCGCAGTGGCCAGTTCAGCGGCCCAGGCGAAGTCTTCGCGGGCGATGGCGCCGCGCGCTTCGTCGAGCACGCGCTGCGTGCCGCCGGCCAGCTCCAGCCAGCGCGCGGCCGAATCGGATGGCGCCAGCGGATGCAGCTCGGCCGTGTCGCTGCCGAACCAGCCCACCAGGCCGGCGTAGACCTGGCGCACGTGGTACGGCAGCTCGCCGTCGAACTGGCCCGTTAGCCGGCCTTGCGACAACGATGCCGGCAGCGTGACGAAGCGCACCAGCTCGTCGGGCGTCAGTCCGCGGTTGATGCCGCGCACGGTCTGGTCGTAGATGAACTGGATGTTGCCGGTGGCGCCGCGCACCAGCGTGGCGTTGCCCAGGCTGGTGCCCAGCTGGCAGTGGATGCGATCGCTCACCCGGTGCACGCGGCGCCCCAGCGCCGTGCCGTGCGCGATGAGGCGGGCGTTGGCGCGCTCGCCGCGCGAGCCGGTGGCGATGGTCGGCGCGGCGGGCGCCGGCCGCGAAGGCGGGGCGGTCCGGGCGGGCTGTGAGATCTGGGGCATGGCGTGCTCGGCTCGGAGCGTCGATGCGATGACCGGCCCAGTATCCGAAGGCTTGGGCGCGGCCGCCAATACCGTTCACGTCTTCGCCCCATGCTGCGCCGGCATGCCGGCGGCGGGCGCCAGGGTCTTCAGCTCTTCAGCGCGCGGGGTCGATCGCCTCGCCGCGCCAGCGGCCATCGTGCACGCGGTCGAGCAGCAGCCGGCGCAGCACGTCGAAGGTGGCGCGCGCCGCGCGGTTCAGCGGTCGCGCCGCGGCATGGCCGATGGCGATGGTGCGGCGCAGGTCGGGCTGCACGATGCGCTGCGCGATCACATGGCCTTCGGGAAAGAACTCGCGCATGCTGGGCCAGTTGGTGACGGTGGCGCCGAGCCCGGCGCGCACGAAGCCGGCGATGGTGTTGGCCGAGCGCTGCTCGTGCGCCACGGTCAACGCCAGGCCCGCGGTGCCGGCCTGCTGCTCCAGGTAGCGGCGCAGGTGCATGCTGCGCGGCCCCAGCACCAGCGGCAGCGCCACCGCGTCGGCGAACGCGATGTCCACCGGCTGCACGCCGCTGCCGGCGGCGCGGCGCACCAGGAACAGGTGCTCGTGGAACAGCGGCTCGGCCTCGATGCCGGGCACCTCGTCGGCATTGGGCACCACGCCGAAGTCGACCATGCCCGACTCCAGCACGTGGCCGGTCTGCGTGCTGACGCCGTCGATGACCTGCAGCGCGACCTTGGGCAACTCGCCGGCGCAGACCTGCACCAGCTCGGTGATGAGATCGGTGCCGCCGGTGGTGGGCAGCGCGACCGACACGCGCCCCTGCGGTTCGCTGGGCTGGCCGCGCACGTCCTCGCGCGCGCCGTTCACGCGTTCGAGCACGGCGCGCGCCAGGTCATACAGTCGCAGCCCGGCATCGGTGGGCAGCACGCCGTCGGACTGGCGCAGCAGCAGCCGCTCGCCGAGGTCGTCTTCGAGTTGGGCGATCTGCCGGCTCAGCGCCGGCTGCGCCACGTGCAGCACGCGCGCCGCGGCGGTGAAGCCGCGCTGCTCGACGACATCGACGAAGTAGCGCAACTGCCTGAGAGAGATCCGGCTTTCGAGCATGCGATGCCGCGGCGGTATGGGGTGGAGTGCAAATCGATATTGGCGCAATGGTAGAGCGATCTCGATACTGCGCCGCAGCGACGGGCAGCGCGTCTTGCGGGCCCGCGATTGCGACAGGAGATGGCATGCAACTCGGCGACATCAGCACCCGCGCGGCGCGCTACTGGCCCGAGCGGGTGGCCTTGATCGACGGCCGGCGGCGCCTGAGCTTCGCGCAGCTCGACGAGCGTGCGGCGCGCCTCGCCGCCGCGCTGGCGGCGCTTGGCGCGCGGCCCGGCGACCGCGTGGCCGTGCAGGCCTGGAACCGGGCCGAGGTGGTGGAAGTGGAGCTGGCTTGCTACAAGGGCGGCTTCATCAAGGTGCCGCTGAACGCGCGGCTGTCCAGCGACGAGACGGTGCACACGCTGCAGGACTCGCAGGCCGGCATCCTGGTGGCCGGGCCCGAGCATGCCGCGGCGGTGGAAGCGCGCCGCGCCGAGCTGCCGCTGCTGCGCCGGCTGGTCACGCTGGAGGCCGACTACGAAGCGCTGCTGGCCGCCGCCGCGCCGCTGGCGCAAGGCCACGCCGCGGCCGACGACGACGTGGCCGTGCTGCACTACACGTCGGGCAGCTCGGGCGTGCTGAAGGCGGCGATGCAGACCTTCGGCAACCGCCGCGCGATGCTGCGCAAGTTCCTGATGGCGCCGCTGCCGCGCCCGCGGCCGGGCGACCTGCAGGCGCACGTGGGCCCCATCACGCATGCCAGCGGCATGCACCTGGTCTACCTGATCTGGTGCGGCGCGGCCAGCCTGCTGCTGGGCCGCTTCGACGAAGAAGAGTTGCTGGGCGCGATCCAGCGCGAGCGCGTCACGCGCTTGTTCATGGTGCCGACCATGATCAACCGCCTGGTCGCGCGCAACGACCTCGCGCGCTGGGACTTGTCGTCGCTGAACTGCCTGCTGTACGGCGCCGCGCCGATGGCGCCGGCGCTGGTGGAAAAGGCCATCGCCGCCTTCGGTCCCATCCTCGCGCAGGGCTACGGCGCCGGCGAGACCAACTCGATGGTCACGCTGCTGACGCAGCAGGACCACGTCGACGCGCTGGCCGGCAACCCGCGCCGCCTGGCCTCGTGCGGGCGCTGCTACGGCGAGACCGAGGTGCGCGTGGTCGACGACGCCGGCCGCGACGTGAAGCCCGGCGAGGTGGGCGAGATCGTGGTGCGCGGCGACGACGTGATGAAGGGCTACTGGAACGCGCCCGAGCTGACGGCTGCGGCCGTGGTCGACGGCTGGTACCTCACGGGCGACCTGGCCACCGTCGACGACGAGGCCTACATCTACATCGTCGACCGCAAGAAGGAGATGATCATCTCCGGCGGCTTCAACATCTACCCGGCCGAGGTCGAGCAGGTGCTGTACGCGCACCCGGCCGTCTTCGAGGCCGCGGCGGTGGGCGTGCCCGACGCCGAGTGGGGCGAGGCGATCAAGGCCGTGGTGGTGCTGCAGCCCGGCCAGGCGGCGGCGGCCGAGGACATCCTCGCCTACTGCGCGCAGCGCCTGCCCGGCTTCAAGCGCCCGCGCAGCGTCGACTTCAGCGAGGCGCTGCCCAAGAACCCGAACGGCAAGATCGTGCGCCGCCTGGTGCGCGAGCCCTACTGGGCCGGCCAGGAGCGCAGGGTATGAACGACGTGGATACGACCATCGCCGCGCTGCGGCGCTTCATCGACGACGAGGTCAAGCCTTTCGAGCGCGAGCACGCCATCGGCTACGAAGGCCAGCCCGCGAAGGCGGTGCTGAAGCAGCTGTGGCAGCGCTCGGCCGCGCTCGGCTTCTACGGCCTGATGCTGCCGCGCGAGCAAGGCGGCGCCGGCTTCAACGCCGAGCAGATGTGCCGCGTGAAGGAAGCCGTCGCGTCGTCGGGCGCCGTGCTGTCGCAGCATGTGCTGGGCGAGCTGAGCGGCCCGCCGCGCGTGGGCTACCTCTTTCGCGTGGCGACCGCCGACCAGGTGCAGCGCTTCCTCAAGCCCATCTGCGCCGCCGAGCTGGCGGTGTGCTTCGCGCTCACCGAAGAGCAGGCCGGCTCCGACGCGGCGGCGATCGCGACGCGCGCCGTCCGCGATGGTGACCACTACGTGCTGAACGGCCGCAAGCGCTTCATCTCCGGCGCGCCTTATGCCGACGTGGCGATCGTGCTCGCCGTCACCGAGCCGGGGCAGGGCAGCAAGGGCATCAGCGCCTTCTTCGTCGACATGCATGCGCCGGGCATGCAGGTGGTGTGCGACTACGTGGCCATGCACGGCCAGGCCAGCCATGCCGACCTGGTGATGAACGACTTGCGCGTGCCGGCGGCCAACCTGATCGGCCAGGAAGGCGCGGGTTTTCGCCTCGGCATCGGCCGCATCAACCTGAACCGGCTGCTGCATTGCGCGACCGTGCTCGGCTGGGCCGACCTGTGCCTGCGCCTGTCGATCGAACGCGCGACCCAGCGCAGCCAGTTCGGCAAGCCGATCGGCCAGTTCCAGGCCATCCAGCACCTGCTGGCCGACATGGCCACCGAGCTGTACGCGGCGCGCGCGATGGTGATGGACGCGGCGCGGCGGCTGGACGCCGGCTCCGAGCTGCGCATGGAAGCCTCGATGTGCAAGCTGCAGGTCACCGAGAAGGCGTTCGTCATCGCCGACAAGGCGGTGCAGATCCACGGCGGCACCGGGCTCGTGCGCGGTCATCCGGTGGAGTGGATGTTCCGCATGCTGCGCATGATGCGCATCCTCACCGGCACCAGCGAGATCCTGCGCAACACCGTCGCCAAAGAACTGCTCGAGGCCGGCCGTGGCGCCTGACTTCGCATCGGTGCCGCAACCGCTCGCCGGCTGCCGCGTGCTCGACCTCTCCACGCTGCTGCCCGGGCCCTGGACGACGTCGCAGCTGGCCGCCTTCGGCGCCGAGGTGATCAAGATCGAGGCGCCCGGCGGCGACCCGCTGCGCAGCATGAACGCGGCGATGTTCGAGCTGCTCAACCGCGGCAAGCAGTCGCTGGTGCTCGACCTGCGCCAGCCGGCCGACCGCGACGCGCTGCTGACGCTGGTGGCCGGTGCCGACGTGCTGGTCGAAGGCATGCGCCCCGGCGCGCTGGCGCGGCAGGGGCTGGACCTGGCGACGCTGCATGCCGCCAACCCGCGGCTGGTGGTGTGCTCGCTGTCGGCCTTCGGCTGGAGCGGCCCTTACCGCGACCACGGCGGCCACGACCTCGGGCTGCTGGCGTTGTCGGGCTACTTCGCGGTGCCCTCGCAGCTGGACGGCGCGGCCACGCGCCCGCACCTGCGGCTGGCCGACCTCATCGCCGGGCAGACCGCGGCGCTGGCCATCACCATGGCCTGGCTGCAGGCCAAGGCCAGCGGCCGCGGCAGCCATGTCGATGCCTGCCTGTTCGACGCCACCTGCGCCTGGACGCTGCCGATGCTGCTGGCCTCGCCGCCGGTCGACGATGCGGCCGCACTGCCGCAGGTGATGGCCGACAGCGCGCTGTACCGCACTGCCGACGACCGCCGCCTGGCCGTGGCGACGCTGGAAGACAAGTTCTGGCGCGGCTTCCTCGAAGCCGCGGCCGAGGCCGATGGCGGCGCCGAGCTGACGGCCCAACGCTGGGCCACGCGCCGTGGCCGCGATGCCGACAAGCCGGCGCTGGCCGCGGCACTGGCGCGCTGCATCGGCAGCCGGCCGCTGGCCTGGTGGCAGCAGCGGCTGCGCACGGTGGACAGCACGGTGGAGCCGGTCTACGGCCGCGACGAAACGCTGGCCGACCCCCAGGTGCTGGCGCGCGGCCTCGTCGGGCGCGATGCGGCGGGCGGCCTGACGCTGCGCCATGCCGTGCTGTTCGACGGCGCGGCGCCGCCCGCGCTGGCGCCGGCGCCGGCACTCGATCAACACCGCACGGCGCTGATGCCGTCGTGAGCAGGAGCGAAACGCCCATGCAGCACTTTCAACAACACTACGTCGGCGGCCGCTGGATCGACAGCCGCGGCAGCCAACACCTGCAACTGGCCGACCCGGCCAGCGGCGAGCCCTGCGCCACGGTGCAGGTCGGCAGCGCCGACGACGCCGCCGCCGCGCTGCGCGCCGCCGCCGGCGCACGTGGCACGTTGGCGCGCAGCAGCCGCGCCGAACGGCTGCAGATGCTGCAGGCCATCGCCACCGCCTTCGAGCGCCGCATGCCCGACCTCGTCGACGCCATCCAGCAAAGCCTGGGCGCGCCGCGGCTGCTGTGCGAGCGGCTGCAGGTGCCCGCCGGCCTGATGCAGTTGCGCGCCTGGACCAACGTGCTGCAGCAGTTCGCCTTCGAAGAGACGCGCGGCCGCCACCTGCTGCTGCGCCAGCCGCTCGGCGTGTGCCTGGCGCTGACCTCGTGGAACTGGCCGGTCAACGGGCCCATGGGCGTGCTGCTGCCGGCCCTGGCCGCCGGCTGCCCGGTGGTGTGGAAGCCCAGCGAACTGGCCAGCGCCTCGGCCGTGCTGCTGGCTGAAGCGATGCACGAGGCCGGCCTGCCGGCCGGTGCCTTCAACATGGTGCTGGGCGACGGCGCCACCACTGGCGCGCGCCTGGTCGCCGACCCCGAGGTGGCGATGATCTCGTTCACCGGCTCCGGCGCCACCGGCGAGCGCATTGGCGCGCAGGCCGTGGCGCAAGGCCAGCGCGTGGTGCTGGAGTTGGGCGGCAAGTCGCCCTTCGTGGTGCTGCCCGGCGCCGACCTCGCGGCCGCCGTCAACGGCTGCCTGCTGGGCCTGCTGCGCAACAGCGGCCAGTCGTGCAACGCGCCGTCGCGCTTGCTGGTGCCGGCGGCCGACGCCAAGCAGGCCGAGGCCATTGCCGCCGCCGTCGCGCAGGCGGTGGTGGTCGGCCCGCCGGGCGACGCCGCCACGCAGATGGGCCCGCTGGGCAACGAGGCGCAGTACCGGCAGGTGCAGGCCTTCATCGAGCGCGCGCTGGCCGACGGCGCGCGCCTGGTGGCCGGCGGCCCCGGCCGCCCCGCGGGGCTGGAGCGCGGCTGGTACGCGCGGCCCACCGTGCTGGCCGGCCTGGCGCCCGAAGCGCATGCGGTGCAGGAGGAAGCCTTCGGCCCGGTGCTGGTGATCCAGACCTACCACGACATCGACGAAGCCGTGTCGCTGGCCAACCGCAGCGCCTACGGCCTTTCGGCCTACGTCGTCGGCCCCGAGGCGGCGGCCGTGGCGCGCCGGCTGCAGGCCGGCATGGTGCACGTCAACGGCGCCGAGATGGACATCGAGATGCCCTTCGGCGGCTTCAAGCGCTCGGGCCTGGGCCGCAAGTTCGGGCCGGAAGGCTTGCAGGCCTATCTCGAAACGCAATCGATCCTGATGCCGGCCGCGGCTTGACGGCGCGGCGCTGATGCACCCGCTCCAACCCATCCACCCGACCCGCACCACTCACCACGCCATGAACCTACGCCGCCCTCTGCTGCTCGCCCTCACGCTGTCGGCACTCACGGCCCTCGCGCCCGCGACCGCCACTGCGCAGGACCAGGCGGGCAAGCCCGTGCGCTGGATCGTGCCGTTCCAGCCGGGCTCGTCGCCCGACATCCTGACGCGCATCGCCGCCGAGGCGCTGGCCAAGGTGCTGGAGCAGCCGATCGTCATCGACAACAAGCCCGGCGCCGCCAGCAACCTGGGCGCGCAGCTGGCGCGGCGCGCGCCGGCCGACGGCCTCACCTGGGTCTACTCCAGCTCGCCGATGGCGGCCAACATGCGCTTGTACAAGGCGCCCGGCTACGACGCGATGAAGGACTTCATCCACGTGGCGATGCTGGGCAGCTCCGACTCGGTGCTGGTGGTCGATGCGCGCTCCGACATCCGCAACGTCGCCGACCTGGTGCAGCGCCTGCGCGCCAAGCCGGGCGCCGCCAGCTACGCCTCGGGCGGCAGCGGCACGCCTTCGCACCTGGCGGCCGAGTGGCTGCTGCAAGTGGCGCAGGCCAAGGCCGTGCACGTGCCGTACAAGGGCGCGGTGGGCGCGTCGCTGGCGGTGCTGGGCGGCGAGGTCCTGTTCTCGCTGCCGATCGTCGGCGTGGCCGCGCCGCACGTGCAGGCCGGCAAGCTGCGCGCGCTGGCCGTCACCGGCGCGCAGCGCAACGCGCGCCTGCCCGGCGTGCCGACGCTCATGGAGAGCGGCTTTCCCGACATCACGGTGGTCGCGTTCGGCGGCCTGTCGGTGCCGGCGGGCACGCCGCCGGCGGTGGTGCAGCGGCTGGAGGCCGCCATGCGCCAGGTGCTGGCCATGCCCGCGGTGCGCGAAAAGATCGAAGCCACCGGCGCCGAGGTGCCCGCCGCCGTCGGCCGCGAGGCCTACACCGCCGCGATGGCCGCCGAGATCGGCGCCACCGAACGGATGATGCGCGCCGCCGCGATCGAAGCCCAGTGACCGATAGACATTCAGTTTCAACGTTAGCTTTCCCTTCGACAACCCCTCGACCCCACCCTCGGCAAGGAGACAACACCGTGAACACTTCCTCCCTTCAGCGCCGCCGCTTCGTCGCCTCGCTCGCCGCGCTGGGCGCGGGCGGCCTCGTCGGCGCGCCGGCGCGCGCGCAGGACGGCTACCCGTCGAAGGGCCCGATCCGGGTCATCGTGCCGCTGCCGGCCGGCGGCGCCGCCGACGCCACCGCGCGCATGGTGGTGGCCTCGATGCAGGCGCAACTGAAGCAGACCTTCATCGTCGAGAACCGCCCGGGCGCCAGCTACAGCATCGCCATGCAGGCGATGGCGCAGGCCGCCGCCGACGGCTACACGCTCATCCACATCAACACCGGCATGTGCGCGGCGCAGGCGGCGCTGAAGAAGTTCGACCTGCTGAAGACGCTGGCGCCGATCTCGCTGATGGGCACCATGCCGGCGATCCTGGCGGTGCCGGCGTCGTCGCCGTTCAAGTCGGTGCAGGAACTGGTGGCCGCCGGCGCGGCCAAGCCGGGGTCGCTGACCTATGGCTCGGTGGGCATCGGCAGCCTGGAGCACCTGTGGACCTCGCAGTTCAGCAAGCGCAACGGGCTGGATGCCGTGCACGTGCCGTACAAGGGCATGCCCGAGGCGGCGACGGCGCTGGCCACCGGCGAGATCCAGTACCTCACGCCGGTGCTCGCGGTGGCGCTGCCGCTGATGCAAAAGGGCCTGATCCGGCCGCTGGCGCTGCTGGACAACCAGCGCCACGCGATGCTGACCAACCTGCCGACGCTGAAGGAGCTGGGCCACGACATGCCGCCGGTGGTGTTCTGGGGCGGCTTCGCCGCGGTGCGCGGCACGCCGGCGCCGGTGATCGAGCAACTGCGCGCCGGCGTCGCCGCGGCCGTCGTCGAGCCCGACGTGAAGGCCAAGCTGATCGGCATCGGCACCACCGCGATGGCCAGCACGCCGCAGGCCTTCGAGTCGCTGATCGCCCACGAACTCGGCTGGATGTCCGAGGCCGTGAAGAGCGCCAACCTGCAACTGAACTGAGGCCATGGACGCGCGCCGCTTCGACTACATCGTGGTGGGGGCCGGGTCGTCCGGCGCCACCGTCGCCGCCCGGCTGAGCGAGGACGCCAACACGCGCGTGCTGCTGCTCGAAGCCGGCGAGCGCCGGCACAAGGACTTCTGGGTGCTGACGCCGGTGGGCGTGGCCAAGATCCTGGGCGACGAACGCTACGTGTGGCCCAGCAAGACGCGGCCCCAGCAAAGCCTGGCCGGGCAGGAGATCTACTGGCCGCACGGCCGCAGCACCGGCGGCTCCAGCACCGTCAACGGCATGATCTACGTGCGCGGCGACCCGAAGGAGTACGACGCCTGGGCGGCCGCGGGCTGCCGCGGCTGGTCGTTCGCCGACTGCCTGCCGCACTTCAAGCGGCTGGAGGCCAGCGCCCACGGCGACGAGGCCTGGCGCGGCCGCAGCGGGCCGATCTCAGTGACGCACCTGCGCCATGTCAGCCGCGACAAGCTGTCAGACGCTTTTGTCGACGCCTGCCAGCAGGCCGGCGTGCCCTACGTCGACGACTACAACGGCGCCAGCTACGAAGGCGTGAACTACCTGCAGCTGTCCACGCACAAGGGGCGCCGCTGCGGCACCGGCCTGGGCTACCTGGACCCGGCGCTGGCGCGCGCCAACCTCGAACAACGCACCGGCTGCCTGGTGACGCGCGTGCTGTTCGAAGGCCGCCGCGCCGTCGGCGTGGAGTGGCGCGAAGGCGGGCAACTGCACCAGGCGCGCGCCGACCGCGAGGTGGTGCTGTCGGCCGGGCCGATCAAGACGCCGCACCTGCTGGAGCTGTCAGGCATCGGCCAGGGCGCGCGCCTGCAGCGCTTGAGCATCCCGGTCGTGCACGACGCGCCCGAGGTCGGCGAGAACCTGCGCGACCACCTGCAGGCGCGCATCACCTTCGAGTGCAGCGAGCCGATCACCATCAACGAGGTGCTGGCCAGCAAGTGGCGCACGCTGGCCATGGGCGCCGGCTACCTGCTCACGCGCAAGGGCTTCATGGCCACGCCCTCGGCCACGGTGCACGCGCAGGCGCGCACCAGCCCTGCGCTGGACCGTCCCGACGTGAAGATCCAGATCCACATGATCAGCGGGCCCGACCGCTACACCACCGACGCCTTCCCCGGCTTCCAGGTCGGCTTCTTCCAGTTGCGGCCGCAGTCCAAGGGCTGGCTGCACGCCACCGGCACCGACCCCGCGCAAGACCCCGAGATCGAGCCCGCCTACCTGACCGACGAGACCGACGTGCGCGCAATGCTCGACGCGCTGAAGTTCGCGCGCCGCGTGGTCGAGCAGCCGGCGATCAAGCGCTACGCCAAGCGCGAGACGCGGCCCGGCATCGACGTGCAGGACGACGAAGGCCTGCTGCAGTACATCAAGGAATGCGGCCAGACCTCGTGGCACCCGATCGGCACCTGCCGCATGGGCGCCGACGCGCGCTCGGTGGTCGACCCCGACCTGCGCGTGCGCGGCGTCGAGGCGCTGCGCGTGATCGACTCCAGCATCATGCCCAGCATGCCGTCGAGCAACACCAACGTGCCGTCGATCATGATCGGGGAGAAGGGGGCGCAGCTGCTGCGCGCGGCGGTCGGCTGAGGGGGCGATGACGGCGAGGCGCGGAGCGGCGCGTGAGGTCGAGCATCGAGACGATGCCGGCATCGCGGCGCAGATCACGGGCGGCAAGCCGAGTGCCCTGGCCGAGAAGCACGACCGGCGCCGGCCGCTGGACCTGCTGCGGAAGTGGCACGCCAAAGCCGAGGCCTGGATGCTGGAGGAGGCTGGCGTGCAGTTCGACGCCCTGCGCGCCGCGCACGCCGAGCTGGCGGACTGGCTGTGGGCGCTGGTGAAGGTCGATCCGGCGATGCTCGACGACACGCTGGAGCGCGTGAACATCAGCCTGCCGCGCCGCGTGCTGCATCGCCTCGATGCCCGCGCCCGCAGCGCCGGCGAAACGCGCTCGAGGCTCATAGTCGGCTACAGCGTGCAAGCGGCGCGGGTCTGGCGCGGTCGGATGCCTACAGTGCCGCTACAAAGCACAAGGGGTCGGCGCCTCGCGAACGCCAACCCCTTGACTTCATTGGTGCCGGTGAAGAGAGTCGAACTCCCGACCTTCGCATTACGAATGCGCTGCTCTACCAACTGAGCTACACCGGCGAAAACCGGCGATTATAGCGAGCAGATCGACATCGCTGGCCGCACCCGGCGCGGCGCGGCCTCGCGTGGTCACCTCGACAAAGGCCGCCGGCGCACCGAACTCGTCGACGCCGGCGGCATGCGGTGCTCCCCGCGACTTCCTAAGACGGCATCGCCAGCAGGGCGGGCACGCGCGCGCCGGCCTGCTGGGCGAGTGCCGAGACCTGGGCCAGCAGCGCCAGGCGCGGCTGATCGTCGGGCGTCACGCCGCGCGCCATCACGGCGTTGCTGTTCAGGCGGCAGTTGCGCAGCCAGGCGCTGAGGCCCTCGTGCTGCGCCCATTGCGCGGTGTTGGCCAGCGTCAGGGCCCACATGACGATCCAGTCGCGCGGCACCTCGGGGATGGGCACCGCCGCGCACATCGCATTGCGCGCCGCGTCGCCGTCGACATGGCTTTCGACGTAGGCGATCAAGGCGGCGCTGAACAGCGGCTGGCAGACGCGCACCAGCAGCAGGTTGATGCGCTCGCCGTCGAACACCGGCAGCCTGGGCATCGGCTTGATGCCGGCCGCGCTGCAGTCGATGTACAGCGTATCGGCCACCGCCGGCAGGCTGCCGCGGTCGAGTTCGAGGCGCGTCGGCTCGATCGCGCGCAGCCGCCCCAGGCGAACGACGTCGGTGATCGTGCGCAGGGCCGTGAGTTCGTCCTGCGTGACAGTGCAGCAGCGGTACATGGTCGGCTCGACGGTCGGGTCCAGGCGCAGCAGCGCGCCCGTGGCTTCGAGTCTCGCGAACACCGCCGCCGGCGTGCCGGCTTCGGCGATGGCGCCGAACTGGTCCGCCAGGTGGGTCATGTTGCGCTCGAAGTTCTCCAGGCCCGGCTGGTAGTTCGCGCGGTCCAGCATCCAGGCGTCGCGCGGCATGATCCAGCGGATCTGCGCCGGCGCGACGCCGTGCTCCAGCAGCCACAGGCAGGCGTCGATGCCGGTCTTGCCGCTGCCGACGACGGTGTAGCGGGCGTAGGCCCGCGGCGTCGACACCAGCTCGTTGACGGGGATGCAGCTCACGCCGGGCGAGCGCGCATAACGCGGCGGATGCGTGGATGGCACCTCGGGCCGCAGCTGCGTGGCGTCGACCAGGCGGCGGCGCACGCGCACCGTGCGCGCCTGGCTGCCGACGTGCGAGACGACGCGGTGCGTGCCGTCCGCGCCGCGCTGGTAGTCGGTCATCGGCAGCCAGCGCACGCGCCCCGACGGCAGGAAGCGCTGCTGCATCACCTGCTCGAAGTGCGTCAGCACCTCGGTGCCCGTGGCCATGCGGTAGAGGCCGGCGTTCAGGCCCAGCGTGTCCTTGTCGACGCTGCCGAGTTCGCGCGAGGCCACGCCGTACCAGGCCGAGGGCTGGTGCAGCCGCACCCAGGGGTAGGCGTGGTTCCAGTGGCCGCCGGGGCGGTGCTGGCGGTCGACCATCAGCACCTGGGCCTCGGGCTGCTCGCTCAGCAGCGAGTCGACGAAGGCCATGCCCATGGCGCCGGCACCGACGACCAGGTAGTCGGTCTCGAGCGGCGCGTCGGCCGGCGCACGTCCGCGCGCCGCTTGGCTGGTTTCCATCTCCATGCTCCCGTGATGGGTCGTGCGAACCGGCGTGCCGGGCTTGCGCGGCGGGCGCGGGCTGGCGATCTAGAGCACGACGCGCCAGATTTCGTCGCGCACCGAGCCGCCGACGAAGTGCTCCGGCGCCACCTTGGCCAGCAGTTCCACGAAATGCGCATCGGCCATCGACTTGAGCTGCACCGCATCGGCCGCGGCCAGGTTGTCGTAGGTGGCCGTCCAGCACATGCGGTACGGGTTGCCGGCGATCGGCAGGCCGACCTCCATCGTCACGCCGTATTGGGACTTCCAGTGCGCGGCGACCTCCTTGGCGAAAGCCATCGCGCCTTCGAGCTTGCCGGGCGCGATGGCGGCCGTGCGGGTGTAGCGGATCATGGTGACAACTCCTGTGGGTGCTATGAGGGAAGCCGGGACCGCCGCGGTCCCGGCGCTGGCGTCTGGCCTGGCCCGTCCACCGACCGTGCGGGGCGGCGCCTGGCGTCGACGAAGCCCATGCTCCGCGCCGGGCAGCGCGCTGTCCTTGAAACAGCCGCGGCGCCAGCTGAAATAGACTGAAACATGACGATTGGGGCGCGCAAACATGACGATTGGGGCGCCCAAGGACGGCCAGGCTTGAACGACACCACCGCATCGACCGCGCACGGCTGGACGCTGGACGCCCGCAAGCGCCGGTTGCTGTGCGACGGCCAGCCGGTGCCGCTGGGCGGCCGCGCCTTCGACCTGCTGGCCGCGCTGGCGGCCCAGCCCGGCGAGCTGGTGGAGGCCGAGCTGCTGGTGCAGCGCATCTGGCCCGGCCGCGTGGTGGAGGACAACAACCTGCAGGTGCAGGTCTCGGTGCTGCGCAAGCTGCTGGGCGCCGAGGCCATCGCCACCGTGCGCGGGCGCGGCTACCAGCTGGTGCTGGAACTGGGCACGGCGCCGGCAGCCGACGCGGCCGCAGCGCCGGCGATGCCTGCCGCCGCCGATATCCCAAGCCGCGTGCTCGGCAACCTGCCGCTGCAAGCCACGCCGCTGATCGGCCGCGAAGAAGTGCTGCAAACGCTGCGCCGCCTGCTGCAGCAGCACCGGCTGGTCACCGTCACCGGCCCTGGCGGGGTCGGCAAGACGCGGCTGGCGCTGGCCGCGCTGGCGCCGTCGACGGCGGCGCCGCCGCCGGCCGCTGGCACCTGGCTGGTGGAGCTGGCCGGCCTGGCCGACAGCACGCCGGTGGCGGAAGCCGTGGCGCGGGCGCTGGGTTTTTCGCTGGCCGGCCTGGGCGCTGCCGACGACGAATTGCTGGACCTGCTGCGCCAGCGCGCGCTGCTGCTGCTGCTGGACAACTGCGAGCACCGCGCCGACGAGGCATGCCGCCTGCTGGCCCGCCTGGCGCAAGCGGCGCCGCAACTGCAGGTGCTGGCCACCAGCCAGGTCAGGCTGCAGTTTCCCGGCGAACAACTGCTGCGGCTGGCGCCGCTGCCGTCGCCGCATGAAGCGCAAAGCGCCGCCGAGCAGCGCGCCAACCCGGCGGTGGCCTTGTTCGGCGCGCGCGTCGCCGCGCTCGACCCCGGCTTCGACCTCGCGCGCGAGGGCGAGCCGGCCCTGGCCGACGTGACGGCCATCTGCCGCGCGCTGGACGGCCTGCCGCTGGCGCTGGAATTGGCCGCCGCGCGCGTGCCCTTGCTCGGGCTGGCCGGCCTGCGTGAGCGATTGGGGCAGCCGCTGGCCTTGCTGCAGGCCGGTGCCCCGGCCGGCACGCCGGCGCGGCTGCGCACGCTGCAGGCCGCGCTGGAATGGAGTTATGCGCTGCTCGGCGCCGACGAGCAGCGCGCCTTCCGCCGCCTGGGGCTGAGTTCGGGCCGGCTGTCGCTGCCGCTGGCCCAGGCGCTGCTGGCCGACGATGAGCCGGCGGCCGCCGCCGGCAGCGACGAGCCGGGCCCCGCTGCGGCGGCGCTCGAGCTGCTGCAGGGCCTGCTCGACCGTTCGCTGCTGGCGCCGCTGCCGGCGGCCGAAGACGCGCCGGCCGGCACGCCGCCGCGCGTGCGCCTGCTCGACAGCGCGCGCCTGTTCGCGCACCGCAAGCTGTGCGCGCGGGGCGAGGCCGATGCCGCGCTGGCGCGCCTGGTGCGCGCGCTGCTGCGCCAGTTCACGCGTCCACCCGGCGCCGACGAGTTCCTTGGCCGCCTGGCCGAGCTGCCGGCGCGCGCCGCCGACCTCGACAACCTGCGCGTCGCGCTCGATGGCCTGGCGCAGCAGCCGACGCTGGCCGACCTGCACGTCGAACTGGCCGGCACCTCGGCCTGGGTCTGGTCGCGCCTGGGCCTGCGTGCCGAAGGGGCGCGGCGCTGCCGGCAGGCGCTGCAGCGCGTCAACGCGCAGACGCCGCCGGCATTGGAAGCGCGGCTGCAACTGGCCTGGGCGCTGGCCGTCAACCGGCGCGGCGCGCCCGGCGACCTGCAGGCCGCCGCACGCGCCGCCGAGCTGTTCGAAGCACTGGGCGACCCCCGCGGCCAGTTCCGCGCCCTGATGGTGCTGGCCATGCTGTACGCGCTGACCGGCGACGAACCACGCTGCATGGGCACGCTGGAGCAATTGTCCGACCGCTTCGATCCGCAATGGGGCCAGGTGCTGTGGGCCGGCCACTTCTGGACCGTGATCTTCTGCCTGCCGCAACTCGACCACCTGGAGCACGTGCGCGCGCAGATGAACCTGGGCCGCCAGTTGATGGCGAACATGGACGACGAGATGCGCCTGCCGGCGCTGGCCACGATCGCGCAAGGCCATGCGCTGCTGGGTGAGCCGGCCGAGGCGATACAGGCCGCACGCGAAGCGGCGGCCCTGGCGCGGCAGCGCAAGGCCTGGGGACGGTTGGGCATGGTGTTGAGCGACCTCAGCACCTATCTGGCCGAAGCCGGGCAGACCGACGAAGCGCAGGCGCTGGCGCGCGAGGCGATCGACCTGCGCGCCGCCGACGGCACGCTGGGCACGCTGCTCGACCAGCTGGCCTGGCAGGCCTGTCTGCGCGGCCGCCATGCGCCGGCGGCGGTGGCGCTGGCGCGCGCCGACCTGCACCACCAGCACCGCCAGGGCCGGCGCGAAAGCGCGCTGCGCAACGCCCACCGCCGTGCCAGCGAGGCCGTTGCCGAGGCGCTGACGCCCGAGCAACAGGCGCTGTATCGCCAGCGCGGCGCGCTGCTGGGCGACGACGAAGCGGCGCGGCAGACGCTGGATTGAACCGGCCGCCGCCTCCGCTCAGGCGTAGGTGACCCAGGCCGCGGCTTCGGCGTCGTCCAAATGCGGCAGGTGGTTGAAGGCCTTCAGCGCGTGGCGCCTGGCGTTGACGTCGAACTCGGTGATGGCGCTGTTGCGCATCTGCAGGTTGAGCTCGATCGCCGCCAGCGCCGGCGCGCCCAGCACCTGGGCCACGGCATTGGAGATGGGGCCGCCGCTGGAGACCAGCAGCACGTCGCCATCGGCGGCGGCGGCGTGCTCGCGCACCTGGTCCAGCGCGGCGCGCACGCCGGCGCTGAAGTCGGCGTGGCTCGGCATGCCGGCGGGCCGCGTCTCGCCGTTGATCCACGCGGCCAGGCCCTGGCGCAGCAGGCGGAAGTGGCGGCGGCGGTCTTCCGCCGTGACGATGGGCCCCAGCGACGGTGCGTGCACGGCCTGCACCAGGGCCTGGCTGTCGTACTCGTCCAGGCCCGGCAGCACCCGCGCGGGCTGCCGCAGCGCATCGTCGCCCAGGCCTTGCGCGAGGGCGGCCAGCGACTGCTCGTGCCGGCGCAGCGTGCCGCGCAGCACCAGGCCGAAGCGCCGGCCGCGTGCGTTGAAGTAACGGCCCAGCCGATGGCACTGCTGCGCGCCCAGCTCGCTGAGCTGGTCGTAGTCGGCCGCGCCCAGCGAGGCCTGGCCGTGGCGGATGAGGTAGAGCGTGCCCATGCCGTTCGATGCGGCCGTCAGGCCGCGTCGGCGTGGTAGCGGCTGACGCGTTCGACCTCGTTCTTCGAGCCCAGGATCACGCTGACGCGCTCGTGCAGCTTGGTCGGCGCGATGTCCAGGATGCGCTGGTGGCCGTTGCTGGCGGCGCCGCCGGCCTGCTCGACCAGAAAGGCCATCGGGTTGGCCTCGTACATCAGGCGCAGCTTGCCGGGCTTGTCGGGCTCGCGCTTGTCCCAGGGGTACATGAAGATGCCGCCGCGCGTCAGGATGCGGTGCACGTCGGCCACCATGCTGGCCACCCAGCGCATGTTGAAGTCCTTGCCGCGCGGGCCTTCCTTGCCGGCCAGGCATTCGTCGATGTAGCGCCGCACCGGCGGCGCCCAGTGCCGCAGGTTGGACATGTTGATCGCGAATTCCTTGGTGTCGTCGGGGATGCGCACGTCCTGCGCCGTCAGCACCCACGAGCCGGTCTCGCGGTCGAGCGTGAACATCGCCACGCCGTCGCCGACGGTCAGCACCAGCGTGGTCTGCGGGCCGTAGACGCAGTAGCCGGCCGCCGCCTGGTGGCGGCCGGGCTGCAGGAAGTCTTCCTCCGACACGCCGCGCGCGTGGCCGATCTTGCGCAGCACGCTGAAGATGGTGCCGATGGAGACGTTGACGTCGATGTTGCTGCTGCCGTCCAGCGGGTCGAACAGCAGCATGTACTCGCCCTGCGGGTAGCGGTCGGGCACGACGTGGATGCTGTCCATCTCCTCGCTGGCCATCGCGGCGAGGTGGCCGCCCCACTGGTTGGCCTCGATCAGCACCTCGTTGCTGATGACGTCGAGCTTCTTCTGCACCTCGCCCTGCACGTTCTCGCTGCCGGCGCTGCCCAGCACGTCGCCCAGGGCGCCCTTGTTGACGGCGATGGCGATGTGCTTGCAGGCGCGCGCGACCACCTCGATCAGCAGGCGCAGTTGGCCGGGGATGCGGCCGTGCTCGCGCTGCTGCTCGACCAGGTACTGCGTCAGGCTGATGCGCTTCATGCGGCCTTCTCCTCGGCCAATGCGCGGCCGATGATCTCGCGCGTGTCGGCGCTCAGGTCGGGCTTGGCGGCCACCCGCGCAATGGCCTCGCGCGCCGCGCCGCGGTAGGGCTCGGCCAGCGCCTGCCAGCGGTCCAGCGCGCGCGCCATGCGGCTGGCCAGCATCGGGTTGAGCGCATCGACGGCCAGCAACTGGTCGGCCCAGAAGACGTAGCCCGAAGCGTCGGGCCGGTGGAAGGCCGCCGGGTTGCCGAAGAAGGCGCTGATCACGCTGCGCGCGCGGTTGGGGTTGCGCAGCGAGAAGTCGGGGTGCTGCAGCAGTTCGCGCACGCGCGGCAGCACGCGGCTCGTGCCGTCGGTGGCCTCGGGCGCGCCGGCCTGCACGGCAAACCACTTGTCGATGGCCAGCGCCTCGGCGCGGTGGTCGGCATAAAAGCGCGCCAGCGCGGCGCCGGCCAGCGGCGAGCCGGCCGCCACCAGGGCCTGCAGCGCGCCCAGGCGATCGGTCATGTTGCCGGCGTCCTTCACGCGCTGGAAGGCGCGGCCGGGCCAGGCGTCCTGCCCGCGGCGCACGGCCGCGCGGCATAACATTGCCAATGCGCGGTTGGCGAGCGCGCGACGGCCGGCCTGGCGCGGGCCGGGGTCGTAGCCTTCGCGCACCTGGTGCTGTTCCCAGGCCCACAGCCAGTCGTCGTGCAGGCGTTCGGCCAGCTCGTCGAGCATGCGCTCGCGCGCGGCGTGGATGCGTTGCGGGTCGGCGGCGGCCAGTTGCTCGGCCACGTAGCTCTCGGATGGCGGCGTCAGCGCCAGTTCCTTGAAGGCCGGGTCCAGCGCCGGCTGGTGCAGCAGCTCGCGCATCGCACCCACGTAGTCGGCGTCGAGCGCCGGCGCCGGCGACGCGTCGCTGGCCAGGAAGGCCAGCAGGCGTTGCAGGCCCAGGCGCTGGCCGGCCTCCCAGCGGTTGAAGGCGTCGCTGTCGTGCGCCAGCAGCACCAGCAGTTCGGCGTCGGCCAGTCCGTCGTCCAGCAGCACCGGTGCCGAGAAGCCGCGCAGCAGCGAAGGCACCGGCGGCTCGTCGATGCCGGTGAAGACGAAGGTCTGCTCCGGCTCGGTCAGCACCAGCAGCGCGTCGTGGCCGCGCGGCGCGGCCTCGCCTTGCAGGTGCAGCGGCAGCGGCCGGCCGTCGCGCGCCAGCAGGCCCATCGCCACCGGGATCACGAAGGGCTGCTTGTGCGGCTGGCCGGGCGAGGGCGCGGCCTGCTGGCTCAGGGTCAGCGTCCAGGTGCGCGCCGCGGCGTCGTGCACGCCGCGCGCCGTGAGGCGGGGCGTGCCGGCCTGCGCGTACCAGCGCTTGAAGGCCCCCAGGTGCGTGGCCAGCGCCGAGCCGGGGTTGGCGTCGGCAATGGCCTGCGCGAAGTCGTCGCAAGTCACGGCCTGGCCGTCGTGGCGCTGGAAGTAGGTCTTCATGCCGGCGGCAAAGCCTTCGCGGCCGACCAGCGTGTGCATCATGCGCACGACCTCGGCACCCTTTTCGTAGACGGTGGGGGTGTAGAAGTTGTCGATCGCCGAGTAGCTGTCCGGCCGCACCGGGTGCGCCATGGTGCCGGCGTCTTCGGGGAACTGCACCTGCCGCAGCGTGCGCACGTCCTCGATGCGGCAGACCGCGCGCGCGCTCGCTTCGCCGGCCATGTCCTGGCTGAACTCCTGGTCGCGGAAGACGGTCAGCCCTTCCTTCAGCGAGAGCTGGAACCAGTCGCGGCAGGTGATGCGGTTGCCGGTCCAGTTGTGGAAGTACTCGTGGCCGACCACGCTCAGGATGTTGGCGAAGTCGGCATCGGTCGCGCTGGCGGCGTTGGCCAGCACGTACTTGGTGTTGAAGACGTTGAGGCCCTTGTTCTCCATCGCCCCCATGTTGAAGTCTTCGACGGCGACGATCATGAAGCGGTCGAGGTCCAGCGGCAGGCCGAAGCGCGCCTCGTCCCAGATCACGCTGGCCACCAGCGAGGCCATCGCGTGCTCGGTCTTCTCCAGGTCGCCCGGGCGCACGTAGACCTGCAGCAGGTGCTCGCGCCCGTTGCGCGCGCGCACGCGCTGCTCGCGCGCCACCAGCCGCCCGGCCACCAGCGCGAACAGGTAGCTCGGCTTGGGGTAGGGGTCGTGCCACTTCGCGAAGTGACGTGGACCGTTGGGGCCGCCGTCCAGCTGGCCCTGCTCGACCAGGTTGCCGTTGCTCAGCAGCACCGGATAGCGCGCCTTGTCGGCGCGCAGCGTGACGGTGTAGACGGCCATCACGTCGGGCCGGTCGAGGAAGTAGGTGATGCGGCGGAAGCCCTCGGCCTCGCACTGCGTGAAGAAGCCGCCGCCGCTGGTGTACAGGCCCGACAGCTCGGTGTTCTTGTCGGGCGCGCAGGTGTTGCGGATCTCCAGCGTGAAGGCGTCGGCCGCCGGCGGCTGGTCGATCACCAGTTCGCCGCCGTCGTGGCGGAACGACACGCTCTCGCCGCCGGCCAGCACGCGCAGCAGGTTCAGGCCTTCGCCGTGCAGGCGCAGCGGCTCGCCCGGGCGATCGGGGTTGCGCTCGATCTGCAGCTTGCTGGAGACGATGGTCTTGGCCGGGTCGAGGTCGAAGGTCAGCTCGGCGCTGCGGATCCAGTAGGCCGGCGCGCGGTAGTCCTCGCGGCGGATCAGGGGAGCGGTGCCTTCACGCATGGCGGGTCTCGTTGAAAAGGGTGTCGAGGTCGAAGCGGGCCAGGTCGGCGGCCACGCCGATCAGGTTGGGGTAGGGCTCGAAGGCGGCGGCGGGCAGGCTGGTGCTCAAGGCGAAGGCGCACATGCCGGCGCGGCGCGCGGCCTCCACGCCGAGCGGCGCGTCCTCGAACACCACGCAGCGCGCCGGCTCGGCGCCGAGGCGCCGCGCGGCTTCGAGAAAGATGTCGGGGTGGGGCTTGCCGCGCAAGCGGTCGTCAGGACCGCCCCCGAAGGGTCGGTCGGCCGGGCTGGTGAGCGTGTCGACCCGCTCGCCCAGGCCGAAGCGCTGGAACGCCACCTCGATGTTGCCCGGCGGCGATGCCGTGCAGATGGCCAGCTTGAACCCGCGCTCGCGTGCCTGCGCCAGCAGCGGCAGCGCGCCGTCGATCAGCGTCAGCCGCGTGGCGGCCAGCTCGCGATAGAGGGCTTCCTTGTCCTCGGCCATCTGCAGGCGATCGGCCTCGGCGCGGTCGGGAAACCGCTCGGCCAGGATCTCGGCATTCGTTCGCCCGGCGGTGGCGGCGAAGAAGCCGTCTTCGTCGAAGGGCAGGCCTTGGGTGCGGAACCAGGCGCGCCAGGCCTCGTGGTGCAGCGGCATGCTGTCGATCAGCGTGCCGTCGAGGTCGAACAAGAGCGCCTGGGTCATGAAGCCCCCTTGGCGCTGCGCGCCGTCGCCCCGAGGGGGAGCGGGCGTCTTCGGAGCGGCCGTGCGACGCCCATCACAGCCCCTGCTTCAAGCTGGCCTCGATGAAGGCATCGAGGTCGCCGTCCAGCACCTTCTGGGTGTTGCTGATCTCGACGCTGGTGCGCAGGTCCTTGATGCGGCTCTGGTCCAGCACATAACTGCGTATCTGGTGTCCCCAGCCGACGTCGGTCTTGCTGTCTTCGAGCTTTTGCTGTGCCTCGCGCTGCTTGCGCATCTCGTGCTCGTACAGGCGGCTGCGCAGCATGGCCCAGGCCTCGTCGCGGTTGCGGTGCTGGCTGCGGTCGTTCTGGCATTGCACGACGATGCCGGTGGGGATGTGCGTGAGCCGCACCGCCGAGTCGGTCTTGTTGATGTGCTGGCCGCCGGCGCCGCTGGCGCGGAAGGTGTCGGTGCGCACGTCGGCCGGGTTGATCTCGATCTCGATCGAGTCGTCGACCTCGGGGTAGACGAACAGGCTGGCAAAGCTGGTGTGGCGGCCGCCGGCCGAATCGAACGGGCTCTTGCGCACCAGGCGGTGCACGCCGGTCTCGGTGCGCAGGTGGCCGAAGGCGTAGTCGCCCTCGACCTTGATGGTCGCGCTGCGGATGCCGGCCACGTCGCCCTCGGTCTCTTCCATCACCTCGGTCTTGAAGCCCTTGCGCTCGCAGTACTTGAGGTATTGGCGCAGCAGCATGCTGGCCCAGTCCATCGCCTCGGTGCCGCCGGCGCCGGCCTGGATGTCGACGAAGCAGTTCATGGGGTCGGCCGGGTTGCTGAACATGCGGCGGAACTCGAGCTGTTCCACCGTCTCGCGCAGCTTGTTGGCCTCGGCCTCGATGGCCTGCAGGCCGTCGACGTCGTCGTCGGCCTTGCTCATCTCGTACAGCTCGGTGTTGTCGCTGAGGTTGGACGTCAGGTGGTCGACGGTCTCGACCACGGTCTCCAGGCTCTTCTTTTCCTTGCCCAGCTCTTGCGCGCGCTTGGGCTCGTTCCAGACCGCGGGGTTTTCCAGCGCGGCGTTGACTTCGTTCAACCGCAGGCTTTTGCGGTCGTAGTCAAAGATACCCCCGAAGCTGCTGGGTGCGCGCGCTGAGGTCGGCCAGCAGCGTGCCGATCGCGTTGATGTGTTCGATGTCCATGGGCGGGCTCGTCGGTTCTTCGCAAAACCGGCGATTTTCTCATGCCAGGAACGCCGCAAGTTCCCGGGCCAGCGCCTCGGGCTGGTCGTGGTGCAGCATGTGGCCGCAAGGCGAGAGCACCACTTGCCGCACCGGCGTCGGCACGACGGTCAGCCGCTGTTGGAACTCGGCGCGCGAATAGCGCTGGCCCCACCACTTGGCGGTGTCGGTCTGGTCGCCTTCCATCCACAGCAGCGGCGCGGCGATGCGCTTCCAGGTCTCCAGCGTCTCCGGCGCCTGGTAGAGCACGGGGTTGACGTGCTTGTGCGCCGGGTCGGCCTGCAGGTCCCAGCCCTGGCCCGCGCTTTCGTCGTTAGCCGCCGGCCGCGCCCAGTGCGGCGCCAGCCAGTGCGCCTTGTCGGGCGTCAGCAGCGGGTCGTTGGCGAGCAGCCGCGCGGCCACGGCGGCCAGGTCGGGGTAGGGGCGCAGGCGGGCGGGGGTCTTCAACTCGTCGAGCCATTGCGCCAGGCGCAGCGGCGCCTGCTGCGGCTTCGTGGCGGGCATGCCGAAGCCTTCGAGGTTGACCAGCCGGCGCACGCGCTGTGGGCGCACGCCGGCGTACATCATCACCACGTTGCCGCCCATGCTGTGGCCCAGCAGGTCGACCGCGCCTTGCGGCCAGATGCGGTCGAGGATGGCGTCGAGGTCGCCCAGGTAGTCGGGGAACCAGTAGCTGTCGGCGATGGGCGCGGCGCTGAGGCCGAAGCCGCGCCAGTCGGGCGCGACGATGAAGCGGCCTTCGCCTTCGATCGCGGCCAGTGCGTCGACGACGAACTGGAACGAGGCGCCGACGTCCATCCAGCCATGCGTCAGCACCAGCGGCGGCCGCTCGGCCGTGGCCTGCGCCGGGTCGCCCCAGCAGCGCAGGTGCAGGCGCAGGCCGCGGATGGCTTCGAAACGGCTGGTGGACGCGCGGCGCGGCGCGTAGGGGGCGGGGTTCTGCATCGCCCGGACTTTAGGCGCTGCGACAATCGCCGCCATGTCGACCCCTTTCACCCTGCGCGCCGCCGAGCCGCGCGACGTGCCGGCCATCGTCGGCCTGATCCGCGAGCTGGCAGTGTTCGAGCAGCTCGAGCACCTGATGCAGGCCACGCCCGAGACGCTGCAGCCGCACCTGTTCGGCACGCAGCCGGTGGCCGAGGCACTGGTGGCCGAGGTGGGCGGCACGGTGGTCGCCTTCGCGCTGTTCTTCCGCAACTTCTCCACCTTCCTGGCGCGGCCGGGGCTGTACCTGGAGGACCTGTACGTGCAGCCGGCGCACCGCGGCGCCGGCATCGGCCAGGCGCTGCTGCAACGTTTGGCGCAACTGGCCGTGGAACGCGGCTGCGGGCGCTTCGAGTGGTCGGTGCTGGACTGGAACGTCAACGCCATCGGCTTCTACCAGCGCATGGGCGCGACGGTGATGCCCGACTGGCGCATCTGCCGCGTCACCGGCGACGCCTTGCGCACGCTGGCGGCGGCCACCGCGCCGCGATGAAGCGGGCGGCGGCGCTGGCCGCGGCGCTGCTGCTGCTGGCGGCGGCGCCGCCGCTGCGCGCCGCGGTCGACCTCGATCGCTTGTGGGACTACGCCCGCCCGGCGCAGACCGAGGCGCGGCTGCGCGCCGCGCTGGCCACGGCCGCCGGCGACGACGCGCTGGTCCTGCGCGCGCAGATCGCCCGCAGCCTGGGCCTGCAGCAGCGCTACGACGAGGCCTTGCGCGAACTGGACGCGCTGCAGCCGCTGCTGGCGGCGGCCGGGCCGGCGCCGCGCGTGCACGCGCTGCTGGAACGCGGCCGCGTGCTGCGCTCGGCGGGCCAGCCGGCGGCGGCCGAGCCCTGGTTCCACCGGGCCTTCGACCTGGCCGAGCCGGCGCGGCTGGAGTTCCTGGCCGCCGATGCGCTGCACATGCTGGCGCTGGTGCAGCCCGACGCCGAACGCCAGATCGCCTGGAACCGCCGCGTGGTGGCCTATGCGCAGAACGCGGCCGACCCGCGCGCGCGGCGCTGGGAGGCGGCGGCGTTGAACAACATCGGCGTCGCGCTCAACGAGGCCGGGCGCCCGGCCGAAGCGCTGCCGGTGCTGCGCCAGGCGCAGGCCGCCTACGAACGCGCCGGCAACGCCGGCAACGTGCTCATCGCGCGCTGGATGGTGGCGCACACGCTGCGCCTGCTGGGCCGGCTGGACGACGCGCTGGCCGCCTTGCGCGCGCTGGAGGCCGACTGGGCCGCGGCCGGCGGCGCCAGCCCCTACGTCTTCGAGGAACTGGCCGAGGTGCACGCCGCGCGCGGCGACGCCGACCGCGCGGCCTACTACCGCGCGTTGGCGCAGAAAGAACGTTAGCTCGGCGGCGCAACGCCTGCCGGCGTCGCGCGCGCGGGCTTCAGTCCAGCGTCGACAGCAGCCGGTCCAGCGGCAGCTTGTGGCCGACGCTGGACTCGCCCACCACGCAGGCGATGTTGCGCTTGGCGGCCGCGGTGTCCACGCGGGTGGGCACCGTCAGCGGCGTGCCGCGGGCGGTGGTCAGGCAGGCCACCACCGGCGTCGTCACCGTCGGGCCGCGGCCGACGACGATGGCCGTCTCGCCGCTGGCCAGCCGCACGTAGCAGCCGGGCGGGTAGATGCCGAATTCCTTGACCAGGGCGGCCGTCATCGGGTGGCCGGGGTCCTGCATGAACATCTGGCGGCCGGCCTGGTCGGCGGCCAGCGAATCGCGGTGCGAGCGCGAGGCCAGCTTGGCGGTGTAGACATCGGCACGGCGCACCAGCGAGGCCAGCTCGCCGACGTCGCGGCGGCCGGTGGGGTAGCCGCTGCCGTCTTCCAGCTCGTGGTGGCGGGCCACGGCCTGCAGCCAGTCTTCGTCGGTCACGCCGGCCTGCATCAGCATCTCCACGCTGCGCATCGGGTGCGTGGCCAGGGCCACGCGCTGCTCGGCGCTCGGCGGCGCGCGCCGGCGCGCCAGCTCGCCTTGCAGCTCCAGCATCGACAGGTTCATCGTCAGCGCGGCCTTGAACACGCGCTCCAGCGCGGCGCCGTCCCAGCCCAGGCGCTGGCCGACCAGGAAGCTGGTGATGGCCGCCTGCATCGAGCGCCGCGCGCCGTAGGCGGCATCGGCATTGGCCTCGCGGGTCAGCACCTGGAAGATCGCCAGGTCGGGGTCGCGCTCGACCAGGCCCAGCACGGCGCCGCTGGCCTCGTCGATGGCATGCGAGAACGAGCCGTCGCGGCAGTCGCTCAGCACGCGGCTGATGCGGCCCAGGCCGTCGGCCCACAAGCCCGGCAGTTCCTGGCGCGCCGCCTGGCGGGCGCGTTCGCGCGGCGATTGCAGCTCGGCCACGTCGACCAGCGCGCCGCGGCGGAACAGCGCGGCCAGCTGCTCCGACGTTTCGATGATGCGGCCGCGGGCCAGCAGCAGCGTCTCGTCGCTGTCGCGCACGTTGAAGGGCAGGGGCACGCCGACGGACAGTCGGTGTTCGAGGGCTGACAACGTGGCAAATGGCATGTGGCGGGTCCGGCAAATCAGGCTTGGGGTCTGTTTCGGCCCGTGGCCGGCAAACTTGACCCTGGCGCCCTTGACAGGCGGCCCCGATCAGGGCAGCGCGCTGGGGGCGGGCACACTGCGGCCCATGAAGAAAAACACGAGCAAGAGCCCGCATGTCAGCGAGACGCCGGCCACGCAGTTCCTGCGCCGCGCCGGCGTGAGCTTCAGCGAGCACCCCTACGACTACGTGGACCACGGCGGCACCGCCGAATCGGCGCGCCAGCTCGGCGTGGACGAGCACCAGGTGGTCAAGACGCTGGTGATGCAGGACGAGCGCGCGCAGCCGCTGGTCGTGCTGATGCACGGCGACGCCTCGGTCAGCACCAAGAACCTGGCGCGCGCCATCGGCGCCAAGTCGGTCGAGCCCTGCAAGCCCGAGGTGGCGCAGCGCCACAGCGGCTACCAGGTCGGCGGCACCTCGCCCTTCGGGCTGCGCAAGACCATGCCGGTGTACGTGGAGGCCTCGGTGCTGGCGCTGCCGCGCATCCTGATCAACGGCGGCCGCCGCGGCTACCTGGTGGGCTTGGCGCCGGCGGTGCTGAGCGAGCAGCTCGGCGCGCGGCCGGTCAACTGCGCGCTATCCGGTTGAGGCCGTACCCGCCGCTGCCGCGTTCGGGCTGAAGCGTATTCCCTATCGCTTGGGTTTTCGCTACCATCGTCCATGCCCACCGTCCTGCGATTCGACGGCTTGCGCGTGGTCATCTACCCCAACGACCATCGGCCTGCGCACGTTCACGTCATCGGAGCGGACGGCGAGGCGGTGTTCAAGCTCAACGGGCCAAGCGGACCGCCCGAGCTGCGCGAAAGCCTCGGGTTCAGGCCTGCGGAACTGAACCGCATCACCAGCGCGCTGACGGGAGCCTTGCCCCAGTTGCTGCAGGCATGGAGAGAGATTCATGGCGACGACGAAACAGCAACTTGAACGGGCACAGGCGCGAATGCAGGCACTGCGCCAGGGCGGCCATGCCGTGGCGGCCCGCTACGACAAGCGCCACGCGCGCGTGGTCGTGAGCCTGAGTACGGGCGTGGAGTTGGCATTTCCCGCGGACCTGGCCGAAGGCTTGGCCGAGGCGGCGCCGGCCGATCTGGCCGAGATCGAGATCAGCCCCAGCGGTCTGGGCCTGCATTGGCCGCGCCTGGATGCCGACATTTATGTGCCCGCTTTGTTGCAAGGCCTGTTCGGCTCGCAGCGATGGATGGCGGCCTCGGCGCTGGGCCGTGCGGGCGGCAGCGCGCGCAGCCCGGCCAAGGCTGCCGCCGCGCGCGCCAACGGCGCCAAGGGCGGCCGGCCGCGCAAGGTGGTCGGCGCCTGAAGCGGCCGCCAAGCGGCACGCTCAAAGCAGATCGGTCACTGCGCCATGGGCTTGAACAGGTCCGTCAGGCCGCCTTGACCGGCCTCACCGCGCGCGCCGCCGCCAGCGTGGCCAGCGCCGACAGCACCAGGCTGCCCCAGATCACCGGCTGGTAGCTGCCCGTGCGGTCGAACACCGCGCCGGCGACGAAGGGGCCGGCCAGGTTGCCGAAGGCGGCGCCGGTGTAGAGCACGCCGAGGATCGACGACACGGCGCGCGCGCCGAACAGGTCCATCACCAGCGCCGGCATCAGCGAGACGATGCCGCCGTAGCTCAGGCCCATCCACACCGCGAAGACGGCGAAGGCGGCATAACCGTTTGCCAGTGACCACAGCGCCATCGACAGGCCGAGCGACGCTTCCATCAGGATCAGCGTCAGCGGCCGCCCCAGGCGGTCCGCCAGCGCGCCGATGGCGAAGCGCCCGACCAGCGAGCCGACGCCGATCAGCCCCACCAGGCCGACGGCGCGCACCTCGTCGATGCCGGCGTCGCGCGCCGCTGCCGAGACGTGGGCGAAGGGGATGAACATCGCCGGCGCGCCCAGCACGCACATCAGGTACATCCAGCCGAAGGCCGGGCTGCGCAGCGCCTGTGCCAGCGGCGTGCCGGCTACCGCGCCGGCGCGCGCGCTGGCCGCCGGCGCGCGGCGCAGCAGCCAGGTGCCGGCGAGGCCGGCCACCAGCACCAGCAGCGCCAGCGCGCGCAAGGCGCCACGCCAGTCCAGCACGCCCAGCAGTGCGGCCACCAGCAGCGGCAGCACCAGCGTGCCGGCGCCGATGCCGGCGCTGGCCAGCCCGGCGGCCAGCCCGCGGCGGCGCGTGAACCAGGGCTGCACGCAGGCGATGGCCGGCGTGTAGACGAGGCCGATGCCGACGCCCACGCCGAGGCCGTAGGCGCCGATCACGCCGGCCATCGACGAGGCCACGCTGGCGCCCAGCAGCCCGGCGGCGATGCACACCATGCCGGCGCTGGTGACGGCGCGCGGCCCGACGCGGTCGGCCAGCAGCCCGGCGCCGGCGCCGAGCACGAAGTACAGCCCGCCCGAGAGGCCGAACATCAGCGAGAGGTCGGCGCGCCGCGCCTGGAACTGCTGCTGCAGCGGCTCGAAGAAGGCGGCGAAGGAGTAGGCCACGCCGAAGATCACCGCCAGCGCGGTGAAGCAGGCCCAGACCACGGTCCAGGCGCCGCGCGGCTCGTCGTCGTGCTGCGTCGTCACGGCGCCGAGCATAAGGGCCGACGCGGCGGCGCCCGCCGCCGGCGGCAACCGCCAGCGCCCGCCGTCAAAGCCCGAACAGATCGCTGATCGCCGCCCGGTACTGCGCCTGCGCCAGTCCGTTGGTGTTGTGGTGCGTGCCGCCGTCGACGAGCACGAAGCGCTTGGGCTCGGGCGCCTGGTCGAACAGCGCGCGGCCCAGCTCGGGCGGGATCAGCCGGTCGTCGCTGCCGTGCACCACCAGCACCGGCGCGCGGGCGCGGCGGATGGTTTGCGCGGCTTCGAAGCGCTGCGTGATCAGCGGCGCCACCGGCAGCCAGCCCCATTTGAAGCTGCGCACCACGTCGGCGATGCTGGTGAAGCCGCCTTCGACCATCAGCCCCGCGAGGTCGTCGACCTGGCTGGCCAATTGCACGGCAATCGCGCCGCCCAGCGAGTGGCCGAACACGAAGCGCCGCGCCTGCGGCTGGCGCCGCGCCAGCCAGTCCCAGGCGGCGCGGGCGTCTTCGTAGGCCATGGCTTCGGAGGGCAGCTCGGCCGTGCTCTGGCCGAAGCCGCGGTAGTCGATGCCCAGCACCGCGAAGCCCAGCTCCTGCATGCGCCGCATGCGGTAGGCGCTGCCGCGCACGTCCCAGCGCGCGCCGTGCAGGTACAGCAGCACCGGGGCGTCGGCCGCCGGGCCCGGCAGCCACAGGCCGTGCAGGCGGGCCGGGCGCCCGGTTTCGCGCGAGTCGAAGCCGATCCACACCTCCTGCAGCCCGGCGGCCGCCGCGGCGCCGCCGCCCCAGGTGCGGTCGGAGGGCTGGAAGATCCAGCGGCGCTGCTGCTCGTCGAGCCCGGCGCAGCCGGCCAGCGCGGCAACGGCGACGAGCGACGCCAGCAGCCAGCGGACGATGCGTGCGGTCGGCATGATGGGCTTGATGTTCGCACGGGCACGTCATCCGTACAGCCCCTGAGGCGGCGGGCCTATCCGGCACTGGCGAGCGCCCGGCAACTTGTGTAGCCTAGCGGCGGAGGTGCCGCAGCCTGCGGCCTTGAAGACGGAGGGCAAGCAGGATGAAGCCGGTTTCCGAACTCCTCAGGCAGAACCCGGGCGAGCTGCGCACGGTGCGACCCGAGGTGAGCGTGTTCGATGCGCTCAAGCTGCTGGCCGAATACGAGGTCGGCGCGTTGGTGGTGATGGTCGACAGCCGCATGGTGGGCGTGGTGTCGGAGCGCGACTACACGCGCAAGGTGGCGCTGCAAGGGCGCAACAGCAAGGAAACCAAGGTTTCCGAAATCATGACGGCCAACGTCTTCCGCGTGACGCCGCGCACCGGCACGCGCGACTGCATGGCGCTGATGCGCGAGAAGCGCATCCGCCACCTGCCGGTGGTGGAAGGCGAGCGCGTGCTGGGCATGATCTCGATCCGCGACCTGCTCGACGACATGATCCGCGACCACGAGATGACGATCGCTCAGCTGGAGAGTTATATCCACTCCTGACGCCGGGTCTCCACGCGCCCGGCCAGCGGCTGCCACACCGGCGTCAGGCGGCCGGGCAGGTCGGGCAGGGCGCCGAGGTCGAGGCGGCTTTCCTGCGGGTCGTGGAAGTCGCTGCCGCGCGACGCGGCGAGGCCGAACTCTTCGGCGATGGCGGCAAAGCGCTGCTGCTCGCCGGCGTCGTGCGCCGCCACCACCACCTCCACGCCGCGCCCGCCGTGCGCCGCGAACTCGCTGAAGAGGGCGTATTCGGCCGTCGGCGAGAAGCGGCAGCGCGCCGGGTGCGCCACCACCGCCAGGCCGCCGGCGCCGGTGATCCAGCGCACCGCGTCGCCCAGCCTGGCCCAGCGGTGCGGCACGTGGCCGGGCTTGCCGTCCACCAGGAAGCGGCGGAAGACCTCGCGCGCATCGGCGCAGACGCCGCGCTCGACCAGGAAGCGCGCGAAGTGCGTGCGCGTCACCGCATCGGGCTGCTCCACGTAGGCCAGCGCGCCGTCCAGCGCACCGGGGATGCCGGCGCGCGCCAGGCCGGCGGCCATCTCGCGGGCGCGCTGCAGCCGTCCGGCGCGCGTGGCGGCCAGGCCGGCGGCGAGGTCGGGATCGTCGGCATCGAAGCCGAGGCCGACCACGTGCACCGTCTCGCCGGCGAAGGTCACCGAGACCTCGGTGCCGGTGAGGTAGGCCAGCCCGAGGTCGAGCGCCGCCTCGCGCGCGCGGGCCTGGCCGCCCAGGTGGTCGTGGTCGGTCAGCGACCACAACTCCACGCCGCGTGCGTGCGCCCGCTCGGCCAGCGCCTCGGGCGCCAGCGTGCCGTCGGAGACGGTGGAGTGCGAATGCAGGTCGGCGTTGATCAGGTGGTGCACGGCGCGGATTGTCCGCCGCCGCCGGCCTTCACTCGTGGCGCAAGGCTTCGGCGGGCTTCAAGGTGGCGGCGCGCCAGCTCGGGTACAGCGTGGCGGCCAAGGACAGCGCCAGCGAGACGCCGGCGATCCACAGCAGCTCGGATGCGCGCGGATCGCTCGGCAGGTGGTCGATCAGGTAGACCTGGGCGTCGATCAGCCGCCGGCCGACCAGCGCCTCGATGGCCGGGATCAGCCGGTCGAGGTTGAGCGCCACGGCCAGGCCCAGCAGCAGCCCGGCGGCCGTGCCGACCACGCCGCTGGCCGCGCCCTGCACCATGAAGATCGCCATCACCGACGCCGGCCGCGCGCCCAGGGTGCGCAGGATGGCGATGTCGCCGCGGCGGTCGACCACCGTCATCACCAGCGTCGAGGTCAGGTTGAACGCCGCCACCGCGACGATCAGCGCCAGGATGATGCCGATCATGCGCTTCTGGATCTGCACCGACTCGAACCAGCCGCGGTTGGTGCGCGTCCAGTCGGCGATGCCGATGCCGGGGCCGACCACGTCGCGCAGCGCGGCGGCGATGGCCGGCGCGGCTTCGGCCTGCTGCACGCGCACGCTGAGGCCGCGCGTGCCCTGGCCGCCGGCGAGCGCGGCCACGTCGTCGAGGTGCATCAGCGCCAGCAGCTTGTCGAACTCGTAGTGCCCGCTGTCCACCGTGCCGGCGACGTGCAGCGCCAGCAGGCGCGGCGATTCGCCGGGCTGCAGCGCCGGGCGCACCAGCGTCACGTCGTCGCCGGCCTGCACGTGCAGGCTGCGCGCCAGCTCGCGGCCCAGCAGCACGCGCCGGCTGCCCGGCTGCAGCGCCGCCAGCGTGGCCGGCGGCAGGCGCTGCGCCAGCGTGCTGACGGCGCCTTCCTGCGCGGGGTCGATGCCGCGCAGCTGCACCGCCTGCAGCGTGTCGCCGCGGCCCAGCAGGCCTTGCAGTTGCACGAAGGGCGCGACGGCGCGCACGCCGGGCCAGCCGCGCAGTTTGGCGGGCAGCTCGGCGCGCACCTCGGGGTCGACGCCGTCGAGCAGTTGCAGCTCGATGTGCGGCACCGCGTCGAGCATGCGATCGCGCACCTCACGCTGGAAGCCGTTGACCACCGACAGCACGATGACCAGCGCCGCCACGCCGAGCGCGATGCCCAGCATCGAAGCGCCGGCGATGAAGGAGACGAAGCCGCCGCGCCGCGAGCGCACCAGCCGCCAGCCGATCTGCCATTCGAAGGGCATCGCGCGTGCGCCTCGTCAGCCGCCCAGCGCCAGCCGTTCGTCGCAGCGCGCGGCCAGTGCCTGGTCGTGCGTGACGACGACGAAGGCGGTGCCCTGCTCGCGCGCGCATTGCAGCATCAGCTCGAAGACGGCGTGCGCGGTCTCGCGGTCGAGGTTGCCGGTGGGCTCGTCGGCCAGCACGCAGGCCGGCTGCGTGACCAGCGCGCGGGCAATCGCCACGCGCTGGCGCTCGCCGCCCGACAGCTGCGCCGGCCCGTGCTGCAGCCGCGCCGCCAGACCCACGCGCAGCAGCATCGCGCGCGCCGCCTCGCGCGCCGGCGCCACCGGCTGGCGGCGGATGCGCAGCGGCATCGCCACGTTGTCGAGCGCGCTGAACTCGGGCAGCAGGTGGTGGAACTGGTAGACGAAGCCGAGGTGCCGGTTGCGCCAGCGCCCTTGCTCGGCGGCGTCCATCGGCGCGAAGTCGCGGCCCATCAGCTCGACGCGGCCGCTGGTCGGCTGGTCGAGCCCGCCCAGCAAATGCAGCAGCGTGCTCTTGCCCGAGCCCGAGGCGCCCACCACCGCCAGCGTCTGCCCGCGCCGCACCTGCAGGTCGACGCCGCGCAGCACGGTGACGTCGATGGCGTCCTCGTGGTAGCGCTTGTGCAGGTCCACCGCCTGCAGAACCAGATCACTCTCCACGCAAGGCCTCGGCAGGGTTGATGCGGCTGGCGCGCCAGCTCGGGTACAGGGTGGCCAGCAGCGCCAGCAGCAGCGCGATGACGGTGATGGGCACGATGTCGGCGGCCATCGGCTCGCTGGGCATGCGGCTGATCACGTAGACGCTGCCGGGCAGGAAGGCGACGCCGAGCGCGCGCTCGATCGCCGGCACGATGACGTCGATGTTCAGCGCCACCAGCAGCCCGAGGCCAGCGCCGCCCAGCGTGCCCAACACGCCGGCGGCCGCGCCCTGGACGACGAAGATGCCCATGATCGAGCGCGGGCTGGCGCCCAGCGTGCGCAGGATGGCGATGTCGCTGCGCTTGTCGGTCACCGTCATCACGAGGGTGCTGACGAGGTTGAACGCCGCCACCGCGACGATCAGCGTGAGGATGATGAACATCATGCGCTTTTCCACCTGCACGGCGTCGAACCAGGTGCGGTGGGCGCGCGTCCAGTCGCGCACCTCGTACGTTGGGCCCAGCGCCCGCGCCAGGTCGGCGGCCGTCGCGCGCGCGAGCTGCACGTCGCTCAGGCGCAGCTGCACGCCGGTGGGCCCTTCGATGCGGAACAGCCTGGCCGCGTCGTCGATGTGCAGCAGCGCCACCGTGCTGTCGTATTCGTAGTGGCCGCTGTCGAAGGTGCCGCCGAGCGTGAAGCTGCGCAGCCGCGGCACCACGCCGGCCGGCGTGACCTGGCCGCTGGGGGCGATCAGCGTCAGCTTGTCGCCGATGCGTGCGCCCAGCAGCCGCGCCAGCTCGCCGCCCAGCACCACGTGCCACTGGCCCGGCTGCAGCGTGGCCAGCGCGTCGCGGCGCAGCTCGCGCGCCAGCGGCGTGACCTCGGCTTCCAGCGCGGGGTCGATGCCGCGCACCGCCGCGCCGCGCAGCCGCTCGCCATTGGCCACCAGCGCCTGCGCGGCGACGAAAGGCGCGGCGCCCAGCACGCGCGGATCTTTGCGCGCCGCGGCGGCCGTGGCCTGCCAGTCGGCCAGCGCGCCGCCTTGCGCGTCGACGATCTCGACGTGCGCCACCAGGCTGAGCATGCGGTCGCGCACTTCCTTCTGGAAGCCGTTCATCACGCTCAGCACGATGATCAGCGCCGCCACGCCGAGCGCGATGCCCAGCATCGAGACGCCCGAGATGAAGCTGATGAAGCCGTTGCGCCGCCCCGCGCGGCCGGAGCGGGTGTAGCGCCAGCCGATGTGCCATTCGTAGGGCAGGCGGTCCAGCAAGGTCATGGGGCGGCGATGCTACCGAAGGCGGCCGGCCCCGCCGTGCGACCGGCGAGTGGCGCCGCAGCGGCCGGGCAATCATCCCCCTGGCGATGGACACGCGCTCTTGTGGCGGCTGACGCCGATGGTTACAAGCCGCTCAACGGCTTCGTCGCCGCGGCGACGGCGACCAATGGCTACGGCATCGTGGCCGGCGAAGCAACGCGCTCGGCCATCGACGCCTCGGGCGCGGCCGGCGTGCTCGACCTGAAGCAGGGCGTGTTCGCGCAGCCGACGGCGCGCGTGTCGGGTCACTCGTTGGCGCTGCAGAGCTTCTACTACGCCGGCCCGACCGAGACGCGCACGATCAGCAACGTGTTCCACTTCGACGCCAACGTCGCGCCAACGATGTGCAAAGCATGGGCTTCGCCGAGCAAGCCCTGTCGCGGGCCGACTATCGCGAGGAGGTGCCGCTGTTTCGTGACGTGCTGACCAGCGACGGCCAGACCTCCACCCTGAGTTTCACGGTCGAGAGCGGGCGCTACTACTTCGTGCAGTCCTATCTCGGCCTGTGGGCCCGCTTCGGCGGCGAGTTCGACGCCACGCACACCTTCACGACGACGCTGGGCGCAACCGTCGATGTCGGCGGGCAGCAGCAGTTCGTGCCCAGCATGGCCGGCTTCAGCGCCGCGGGGGCGGCGTCGGCACCGGTGGTGTTCGACAACGGCGTGCTGCAGGTGCCTGCGCCGGGCTCGCTGGCCAGCGCGGCGCTGGCGCTGGCGCTGCTGGGCGGGCGGCGGCGACGCCGCCGCTGACCGGCGCCGCGGGCCTTCCGGCTTCGCCCGCGGCGGTCTTTGGCGGGCCGGGATAATTCCGGCCCATGCACCTGCTGATCCCGTTCGCCGCGCCCCTGTCCGAGCCCGGCCGGGCGGCGCTGCGCGAGCTGCGGCTGCCGCGGCTGCAGGCCTTGCTGGCCGGCCGCCAGGGCACGCTCGACGAAGGCGACGAGTACTCGCTGTCGACCCCGCCCGAGCGCGCGCTGGCCCGCGCCTGGGGCTGGGCCGGCGCCGATGGTTGCCTGCCGTTCGCCGCCCGCGCGGCGGCCGCCGACGCGCTGGACCTGGGCGACCTCGCCTGGGGCCTGCTGACCCCCGTGCACTGGCACCTGGGCACCGAGCAGGTGAGCCTGACCGACCCCGCCGCGCTGCTGCTCGACGAGGCCGAGTCGCGCGCCTTCTACGACGCGGTGGCGCCGCTCTTCACCAGCGAAGGCTTCCTGATCCACTGGGGCGCGCCGCTGCGCTGGTACCTGGCGCACGAAAGCCTGGCCGCGCTGCCCACCGCGTCGCTGGACCGCGTGATCGGCCGCAACGTCGACCGCTGGCTGCCCGGCGGGCCGCAGGCGCGGCTGCTGCGCCGGCTGCAGAACGAAGTGCAGATGCTGCTCTACACCCACCCCTTGAACGCCGAGCGCGAAGCGCGCGGGCAGTCCACCGTCAACTCGTTCTGGCTCAGCGGCTGCGGCTTGGCGCAAGCCTGCGCCGGCGCGACGCCGACCGTCGACGAAAGGCTGCGCCCGCCCGCGCTGGCCGAAGACTGGCCGGGCTGGGCGAAAGCCTGGCAGCAGATCGACGCGGAGCTGGCCGCGCAGGCGCCGGAGCGCCTGACGCTGTGTGGCGAGCGCTCGTCGCTGACCTACTCGCTGCCGCCGCGCGGGCTGATCAGTAGGCTGATGTCGGGCGTTGGCCGATCCGAGCCCGCGCCGCTGCTGGAGCGCTTGTGACCACGCCCTTGATCGTCACCCGCGACGTGCCGCCGCGCGCCAGCTTCGCGCTGGAGCAGGCCGGCGTGCACCCGCTGCTGGCGCGGCTGCTGGCCGCGCGCGGCGTGCGCGCCGCCGACGAGTTGGACGACGGCCTGCAGCACCTGCTGCCGCCGCAAGGCCTGCGCGGCGCGGCCGAGGCCGGCGTGCTGCTGGCCGATGCCGTTGCCGCGGGCCGGCGCATCTGCATCGTCGCCGACTACGACTGCGACGGCGCCACCGCCTGCGCCGTGGCCATCCGCGGCCTGGCCTTGCTGGGCGCGGCGCGCGACCGCCTGGGCTACGTGGTGCCCGACCGCGCGCTGCACGGCTACGGGCTGACGCCGGCCATCGTCGACCTCGCGCTGCAGCAGCGGCCCGATCTGCTGGTGACGGTGGACAACGGCATCGCCAGCGTCGCCGGCGTGGCCCATGCGCGCGCCTGCGGCCTGCAGGTGCTGGTGACCGACCACCACCTGCCGGCGCTGGAAGCCGGCGCCGCGGTGCTGCCGGCGGCCGACGTGATCGTCAACCCCAACCAGCCCGGCTGCGGCTTCGCCAGCAAGGCGCTGGCCGGCGTCGGCGTGATGTTCTACGTGCTGCTGGCGGCGCGCGCCGAGTTGCGCGCGCGCGGCGCCTTCGATGAACGCCATCAGCCGCGGCTGGACGCCTTGCTCGACCTCGTGGCGCTGGGCACCGTGGCCGACGTCGTCAAGCTCGACGCCAACAACCGCCGCCTGGTGGCGCAGGGCCTGAAGCGCATCCGCGCCGGGCGGCTGCAGCCGGGCGTGGCGGCGTTGTTCGCCGCGGCGCGGCGCGAGCCGGCGCGCGCCAGCGCCTTCGACTTCGGCTTTGCGCTCGGCCCGCGCATCAACGCCGCCGGCCGCCTGGCCGACATGACGCTGGGCATCGAATGCCTGTTGACCGATGACGCCAGCCGCGCCGCCGCGCTGGCCGCCGAGCTGGACGGCATCAACCGCGAGCGGCGCGAGGTCGAGGCCGGCATGCGCGACGTGGCCGAATCGACGCTGGCCGACCTGCCCGCGGCCGGCGCGCCGCCGGCGCTGGCGCTGTACGACGAAGGCTTCCACGAAGGCGTGGTCGGCATCGTCGCCGGCCGCGTGAAGGACCGGCTGCACCGGCCGACCTTCGTCTTCGCGCGCGGTGCCGACGGCCGGCTGAAGGGCTCGGGCCGCTCGATCGCCGGCTTTCACCTGCGCGACGCGCTGGACCTGATGGCCAAGCGCGAGCCGGGGTTGCTGCTGCGCTTCGGCGGCCACGCGATGGCCGCCGGGGCAACGATCGAGGAAAGCCGCTTCGCGGCCTTCGCCGCCGCCTTCGAGCGGCTGGCCGCCGAATGGCTGGACCCGGCCACGCTGCAGCGCACGCTGCGCACCGACGGCCCGCTGGACCACCAATGGTTCAACCCCGAGACGGTGGCGCTGCTCGACGCCCAGGTCTGGGGCCAGGGCTTCGAGGCGCCGACCTTCTGCGACGAGGTGCAGGTGCTGCAGCAGCGCCTGGTCGGCGAGCGCCACCTCAAGCTGCGGCTGAAGATGGCCGGCGGCGCCTTGCGCGACGCCATCTGGTTCGGCCACGCCGATCCGCTGCCGGCGCGCGCGCGGCTGGCCTACCGGCTGAGCCTGGACGAGTGGAACGGCCAGGCCCGCGTGCAGATGGTGGTGGAGGCCGCGACCGGCGATTGACCGGCGCCCCGGGTCAGCACCCGATCAGCGCGTGAGGTAGCCGCCGTCCACCGGGTAGTAGGCGCCGGTCACGAACGAGGCCGCCGGCGAGCTGAGCCACAGCACCAGCGCCGCCACTTCCTCGGGCCGGCCGAGGCGGCCGATCGGGTGCATGGCCACCAGCGCCGCCTGGGTGGCGGGGTCGGCTTCGAGGCCGGCGATCATCGGCGTCTGGATGAAGGCCGGGCCGACGGCGTTGACGCGCAGGCCCTGCGCCGCGTATTCCTGCGCCGCCACCTTGGTGAGCCCCAGCACGCCGTGCTTGGCCGCGGTGTAGGCCGCGGCGTTGGCGAAGCCCACGGCGCCGAGGATCGACGCCATGTTGACGATCACGCCGCCGCCGTTCTTGCCGTCCTTCGCGGTTGCCAGCATGCGCGGGATCTGCGCCTTCATGCAGTAGAAGACGCCGCTCAGGTTGACGCCGATGACGCGCTGCCAGTTCTGCACCGTCTGCTCGGCGGTGGGCGCCAGGTCGCCGCCGATGCCGGCGTTGTTGCAGGCAACGTCCAGCCGGCCGTAGCGTTGCACCGCGGCGTCGGCCAGCGCCTCGCAGGCGGCGGGGTCGCCGACGTCGGCGGCCACGAAGACCGCTTCGCCGCCGGCGGCCTTGACGAGGGCCACCGTCTCTTCGCCGCCGGCCGCGGCGGCGGCGAGGTCCGATACCAGCACCTTGGCACCGGCTTGCGCGTAGGCCAGCGCGACGGCGCGGCCGATACCGGACGACGCGCCGGTGACGATGGCAACCTGTTGGTTCAACATGGGCGATCAGCTCCGCGAAGGAGGCAAGCAATGGATGAAGCCATCAGACCATGGCCGCCCAAGGCAGGACTTTGAACAAGGTCAACCGCGCCGGGCCGCCGGCTTTGGCAAGATGCGCTGCATGACGACGATCAAACGGCTATCGCTGCTGCTGGCGGCCTGGCTGGTCAGCGCCGCGGCCGCCGCGCAGGCCTTGAAGCCGGTGGAACTGCTGCGCGGGCTGGACCATCCCTGGTCGCTGGCCTTCCTGCCCGATGGCCGCATGCTGGTGACCGAAAGGCCCGGCCGGCTGCGCGTGGTGGCGGCCGACGGCAAGCTCTCGGCGCCGGTGGCCGGCTTGCCGCCGGTGGCGGCCGGCGGCCAGTGCGGGCTGCTGGAGGTGCTGCCCGATCCGCGCTTCGCCGACAACGGCTGGATCTACTGGTCGTACACCGAGGCGGCCGAACGCGGTGAAAGCGGCGAGAGCGGCAACGGCCTGGCCGTGGCCCGCGGCCGCCTGGTCGACCAGCGTCTGCAAGACGTGAGCGTGCTGTTCCGCCAGCAGCCCAAGGTGGCCAGCAACCTGCATTGCAGCGGGCGGCTGGTGTTCGCGCGCGATGGCCGGCTGTTCATCACGCTGGGCGACCGCTTCTCGCGCAAGGACGATGCGCAGAACGCGGCCAACCACCTGGGCAAGATCGTGCGCATCGAAGCCGACGGCCGCGTGCCGGCCGACAATCCCTTCGCCGGCCGCGCCGGCGCCGCGCCCGAACTGTGGAGCCTGGGCCACCGCAACGTGCAGGGTGCGGCGCTGCACCCGGCCACCGGCGAGCTGTGGGCCAGCGAGCACGGGCCGCAGGGCGGCGACGAGGTCAACCTCGTGCTGCCCGGCCGCAACTACGGCTGGCCGCTGGTCACCTACGGCCGCAACTACGGCACCGGCACGCGCATCGGCGAGGAAGGCCCCAAGCCCGGCTTCGAGCAACCGCTGTGGCATTGGGTGCCGGTGTCGATCGCGCCCAGCGGCATGGCCTTCCTGACCAGCGACCGCTACCCCGGCTGGAAGGGCAGCCTGTTCATCGGCGCGCTGCGCGGCGAGGCGCTGCTGCGGCTGACGCTGGACGGCCCCAAGGTGGTGGCCGAAGAGCGCGTGCTGCCCGGCCTGAAGGCCCGCATCCGCGACGTGCGCCAAGGCCCCGACGGCTGGCTCTACCTGCTGACCGACAACGCCGATGGGCGGCTGATCCGGGTGGAGCGCTGACGGGCCCCTTGGCCGCGGCTCAGTGAATGCCGCAGGCCCCCGGCCCGTCCGGGTGGCCGCAACTGCCGCAAGGGCCCATCGGCAGCGTCGGCGCGGCTTGTGCCGAGGCATCGGCGGTGGCGAACACCGAGAGCTGCTTTTCCAATTGCGTCGACTGGCAGGTCGGGCATTCGAGCTTGGTGTCGGCGCGCACGAGCAGTTCGAACTCGGTGCCGCATTCTTCGCAGGCGTATTCGTAGATGGGCATGGCGGGCGTTCCCTCGCTTTGATTACCGCGGGCGGTGGCTGGCGCCGATTGTGGATCAGCCGTGGATCAGCCGACGCGGCCGAACCACCACAGGCTCAGGCCCGACGCGGCCAGCGCCAGCAGCGCGCCGATGGCGGCGAAGAAGGCGGTGATCTCGGTCTCCTTGCGCTCGACCACCATGCGCGACGACAGGCTTTCGTAGACCTTCTTCAGGTCTTCCGCGGTGCCGGCGTAGAAGTATTCGCCGTGGGTCAGCAGCGAGATGTTCTTCAGCGTCTCTTCGTCCAGCCGCACGCGCATGCTCCAGCCTTCGAAGCCGATGATCTCGCCGCTGGTCGTGCCCATGCCCACGGTGTAGACGCGCACGCCGCGCTCGGCGGCCATCTTGGCGGCGTCCAGCGGGTCGGGGCCGGTGGTGCGCTGGCCGTCGGTCAGCATGATGATGGCCGCCGAGTTGTAGCTGCCCGGCTCCACCGGCGTGAACTTGGGCTTGTTGTCGTCCTTGCTGTCGCGGCCGATCGCCTTCGACGGGAAGTTGCGCTGCCCGGTGACGTGCTGGATCTCGATGCCGTGGTCGGGGAACAGCGTCGCCAGCGACAGGATGATGCCGCTGCCGGTGGCGGTGCCGCGCTGCAGCTGGAAGCGGTCGATCGCGGCGATCACGTCGTCGCGGCTGGTGGTCGGCGCCTGCACCACGGCAGCAGTGCCGGCGAAGGCCACCACGCCGACGCGCACCTCGTGCGGCAGCGATTGCACGAAGCTCTTGGCCGCCTCCTGGCTGGCCACCAGGCGGTTGGGCTTGACGTCTTCGGCGCGCATGCTGCCCGAGACGTCCATCGCCAGCATGATGGTGCGGTCGGCCATCGGCAGCGTGATGGTGGCCACTGGCCGCGCCAGCGAGAACAGCAGCGCCGCCAGCGCCAGCAGCATCAGGATCGGCGGCACGTGGCGCCGCCAGCCCGGGCCGCGGCCCAGCGCCAGCTTGGCCACCTGCACGCTGGCCAGGCGCACGCTGGTACGCCGGCGGCGCTTGAGGATCCAGACGTACAGCAGGATGAGTAACGGCAAGGCCAGCAGCGACCACAGCAACGAAGGCCAATAGAAGCTCATGCCGCCACCGCCCGCTTGAAATGCGCAGGGAAGAGCGTCGGCACCTTCAGCCGCGCGCGCTGGCGGCGCAGGTCGGCAAAGCGCAGCAGCGCGTCGAGCAGGTCGTCGTCGGTGGCCAGCTCCAGCGTGTCGGCGCCGGACTGCGCCAGGCCCTGCAGCAGCGCGTCTTCCTGCTGACGTGCAATCTGCGCGTACCGTTCGCGAAAGCCCGGGTCGCTGGCGTCGATGAGCAACTGCTCGCCGGTCTCGGCGTCTTCCACCGTGACGAGGCCGACGTCGGGCAGCTCCATCTCCAGCGGGTCGAAGACGCGCACGGCCACCACCTCGTGGCGGCGCGCCAGCCGCGCCAGCGCTTGGTCCCAGCCCGGCGCGCTGATGAAGTCGGACACCACGAAGATCAGCGAGCGCCGGCGCACGATGCCGTCGGCCGCCTTCAGCAGGTCGGCCAGCACCGTGCCCTGGCCGTGGCCGGCGCGCGCCGCAGCCGGCCGCTGGCGCATGCGCTGCAGCAGGTTCAGCACGTGCAGCCGCGAGGCGCCCGGCGGCAGCACGCCGTCGACCTGCTGGCCATACAGCAGCGCGCCGACGCGGTTGCCGTGGCGCGTGATGACGCGCGCCAGCGTGGCGACGAAGCCGGCGCTCAAGGCCAGCTTGGTCACCTCGGCCGAGCCGAAGTCGACGCTGCCCGAGAGATCCAGCAGGAACCACGCGGTGAGGTCGCGGTCTTCGATGAACTGGCGCACGTAGGGCGACTGCAGCCGCGCGGTGACGTTCCAGTCGATGTGGCGCACGTCGTCGTGCAACTGGTACTCGCGCAGGTCGGCCAGGTCGACGCCGCCGCCGCGCAGCAGCGTGCGGTAGTCGCCCTGCAGCAGCCCGTCGAGGCGGCGGATCACGGTCCACTCCAGGCGGCGCAGCAGCGCGTCGCTGGTGACGGCCAGGGGCGGCGCTGCCTCAGCCACGGCCGGCGGCCTCCTTGCCTTCCTTGCTGTCCTTGGCGTGGGCGAGCGGCTTGTCCGGCACCGCGATGGCCTTGACCACGCGCGAGACCAGCGCGTCGGGCGTGATGCCTTCGGCCAGCGCTTCGTACGACAGCACCACGCGGTGGCGCATCACGTCGTGCACGAGGTCGCCGATGTCCTCCGGCAGCACGTAGCGGCGGCCGCGCAGCAGCGCCAGCGCGCGCGCGCCTTCGATCATGCCGATGGTGGCGCGCGGGCTGGCGCCGTAGGTCAGGTACTTGGCGATCTCGGCCAGGCCGTACTGCGCCGGCTTGCGCGTGGCGCTGACCAGCTTCACCGCGTACTGCATCAGCGCCGGGTCGACGAAGACCTCGCGGCATTCGCGCTGCAGCGCCGCCAGCTGGAAGGTGTCGGCCACGGCGTTGACTTCCACCGCCGGGCCGGTGACGCGCTCGGCGATCACGAACTCTTCTTCCTCGCTGGGGTAGTCGACCAGCACCTTCATCATGAAGCGGTCGACCTGGGCCTCGGGCAGCGGGTAGGTGCCTTCGGTCTCGATCGGGTTCTGCGTGGCCATCACCACGTACGGCTCGGGCACCTTGTGGGTCTCGCCGGCAATCGTCACCTGGCGCTCCTGCATCACCTCCAGCAGCGCGCTCTGCACCTTGGCCGGCGCACGGTTGATCTCGTCGGCCAGCAGCAGGTTGGCGAACACCGGCCCTAAGCTGGTGCCGAACTCGCCCGTCTTCTGGTTGTAGATGCGCGTGCCCACCAGGTCGGCGGGCACCAGGTCGGGCGTGAACTGGATGCGCTTGAACGTGCCGCGCACGGTGCGCGCCAGCGTCTTGACGGTCAGCGTCTTGGCCAGGCCGGGCACGCCTTCCACCAGCAGGTGGCCTTGCGCGAGCATGGCGATCAGCACGCGCTCCAGGAAGCGGTCCTGCCCGACCACCACGCGCTTCACTTCGTAGAGCACCTGCTCCATCAGGGTGGCGGTGTTCTGTGCCTTGTCGTCCATGGGGCCCTTTTCAGATTCTCGAATGCTCAGAAAGGCGGCATGCCCGCGGCCTGTGCCGCATTCTCGATCGGCACCGCGAAGCCGATGCCGATGAAGGTGCGCTGCTCGCTGGGGTTGAGGATGGCGGTGACGATGCCGACCACGTGCCCGTCCATCGTGACCAGCGGGCCGCCGCTGTTGCCGGGGTTGGCGGCGGCGTCGAACTGGATCAGGTTGGTCAGCCGCGTCTCGCCTTCGGGGCTGCGGAACTCGCGCTTCAGGCCCGAGACGACGCCGGCACTGACCGACGGCCCGATGCCGAAGGGGTTGCCGACGGCGATCACCTCGTCGCCGGGCCGCAGGTCGGCGGTGGAGCGCATGGTGGCCGCTTCCAGGTCGTCGGGCAGGCTGTTGGCCTTGAGCACCGCGAGGTCGTTCTCGGGCTGGGTGCCGACGATCGCGGCCTCGCTCTCGTGGCCGTTCCAGAAGCGCACCTTCACGCGCTTGCTGCCGGCCACCACGTGCAGGTTGGTCAGGATGGTGCCGTTGTTGATGATCACCACGCCGGTGCCCAGGCTGCGCTCCATGGCGCGCTGCTCGGCGTCGTCGTCGCCCTTGTCCTCGTCCTTCATCAGGCCGACCACGCGAACCACGGAGGGCGCGATGGCCTCGTAGGCGCGCGCCGCGGCCGAGGGCAGCGGCTCCTTCTCCAGCGACTCGCGCACCGCGCGGTCGATGTCGTCCTGCGTGATCACGCGGTGGCCCGGGCGCACGCCTTGCACCAGCACCAGCGCCAGGCTGGCCAGCAAGGCGCCGGCGAAGGCGGCCAGCGGCGTGCGGTGGCGGTGCAGCCAGGCGCGCAGGCGCTGGCGGCGGTTGGCGGGGGGCGCAGCGGCGGGCTCGGCCTGCGGCGTGGCCGCCGACGTCGGCGCAGCGGTGGACGCAAACGCGGGCGCCGACGCCTCGGTCGCCGCCGAAACCTGGGCCGGGTGGCGACGGGAGCGGCTGTAAAGCGGGGCCTTGCTCATGATCGTCCGGCACCGGCGGCGGCACCGGCGCGCAAGAAGCGAAAGGGCGATCCAACGGTATCACGTTGCGCGCGGCGCCGTGCAGCGCTGGCATCATCGGCCGAGCCCATGTGGATCGACTCGCACTGCCACCTCGACGCGCCGGAGTTCGACGCCGACCGCGACGCCGTGGTGGCCGCCGCCCGCGCCGCCGGCGTCGGCCCCATGGTGCTGCCGGCGGTGGCCGCGGCGCAGTTCGACAGCCTGCCGGCGCTGGCCGCGCGCCACGGGCTGGCCTATGCGCTGGGCATCCATCCGCTGTACGTCGAACAGGCGGCCGACGACGACCTTGAACGGCTGCGCGCCGCGCTCGCGGCGCGGCGCGACGATCCGCGGCTGGTGGCCGTCGGCGAGATCGGCCTCGACCACTTCGTGCCCGGGTTGGATCGCGAACGCCAGCAGCGCTTCTATCGCGCGCAACTGCAGATCGCCCGCGACGCCGCGCTGCCGGTGATCCTGCACGTGCGCCGCTCGGCCGACGCGCTGCTGGCCGGGCTGCGCCGCACGCCGGTGGCCGGCGGCATTGCGCATGCGTTCAACGGCAGCGCGGCGCAGGCCGCGGCCTTCGTCGAGCGCGGCTTCAAGCTCGGCTTCGGCGGCGCGCTGACCTTCGAGCGCGCCTTGCAGATCCGCCGCCTGGCCGTGGAACTGCCGGCCACGGCGCTGGTGCTGGAGACCGACGCGCCCGACATTCCGCCGCAATGGCTGTACCGCACGGCGGCCGAGCGCGCCGCCGGCTGGACCAGCCGCAACGCGCCGGCCGAGCTGCCGCGCATCGCCGCGGTGCTGGCCCAACTGCGCGGCTGGAGCCTGGAAGAGGCGGCGCGCATCACCAGCGCCAACGTGCACGCGGCGCTGCCGCGGCTGGCCGCCTTGCCGCACGCTGCATCGAACGCCATGCCGCATGACGGCTGACCCGCTGCTGCAAGGCCTGGCGCCGGTGGCCGGGCCGGCCACGCGGCTGCTGGTGCTGGGCAGCTTTCCCAGCGTGGCCTCGCTGGCGGCCAAGGCCTACTACGCCCATCCGCGCAACCAGTTCTGGCCGCTGCTCGGCGCGCTGTGGGGCCAGCCGCTGGCCGACTGGCCGTATGCGCAGCGGCTGGCCTTCGTGCGCGAGCGCGGCCTCGGCATCTGGGACGTCTACGCCCGCTGCCGGCGCCCGGGCAGCCTGGACAGCGACATCAGCGACGCCGCGCTCAACGACCTGCCGGCGCTGGTGGCGCGGCTGCCCCGACTGGCGCTGATCGCCCACAACGGCGGCGAGTCGGCGCGCACCATGCGCATCACGCGCGCCCTCGGCCCGGCGGTGCTGCGGCTGCCGTCCACCAGCCCGGCCAACGCGAGCTGGAGCTTCGAGCGCAAGCGCGCCGCCTGGGAGGCGGCGTTCCGGCAGGCCGGGCTGCTGGGGTAGCCTCGCCGCCATGGCGAGCCGAAATTCCAGCGACCCCTCCAGCGACCCCTCCATCGACCCAGCCGCAGCCGCGCACCCCTCCGTCACGATCAGCGAATACGACGGCGTGCGCTACCTGCACCTGGGCTCGGTCTGGGTGCAGGGCGCGATGCGGCTGAAAGACCCGCAGCGCATCGAGCTCGACTACGTGCAGCGCATGCTGGCCAGCCTGTTGTGGCGGCCGGCCGACGCGCTGGGCGCGGGGCTGGCGGTGCAGCTCGGCCTGGGCAGCGGCGCCGTCACGCGCTTCACGCACGGCCAGCTGGGCATGCGCACGACGGCGGTGGAGCTGAACCCGCTGGTGATCCAGGCCGCGCGGCTGTGGTTCCGGCTGCCCGACGACGGCGCGCGCCTGCAGGTGCTGGCGATGGACGCCTTGCGCTGGCTGCAACAGGCGCCGCCGGGCGGCGTGACGCTGCTGCACGTCGACCTCTACGACGAAGAGGCCGCCGCGCCGGTGCTCGACGACGAAGCCTTCTACGCCGCCTGCCGCCGCGTGCTGGCGCCGGGCGGCGTGATGAGCGTGAACCTGTTCGGCCGCCGCGCCAGCTTCGCGGCCAGCGCCGCGCGCATTGCCGCCGCCTTCGGCGCCGACCAGCTGTGGAGCCTGCGGCCCACGCGCGAGGGCAACACCGTGGCCGTGGCCGGGCAGGGCGTGGTGGTGCCGGGCCGCGACGAGCTGCTGGCGCGCGCCGCGGCGATCGAGCAGCGCTTCGGCGCCCTCGGGCTGCGCGCGCGCCAATGGCTGCGCATGGTGCGGCCCTGGGCGCCCCCCGGGCGATAAGGCGCGCCACGTCTCCGAAGCGCTGACGGGGGGCGCCACGTGTCCGCGCCGACACCTCGGCCCGCCGCGCGGCGCGCACAATGCACCGATGGTCAAGGCCGCCGCACCCGTCCACGCAAACACCCCCGCGCCCATCCACAAAGGCCGCCTCGAATGGCGGCTGTTGCTCGACTGGCTGCGCGAAGACGGCTGGATCGGCGCCGACGACGTCGAGCGCGTGGCGCGCCGCTTGTCGGCCGGCAACTCCACCTTGCACGCGCTGGTGCGCCTGGGCGGCGCCGGCCTGGTGCGGCGCGACGCCGCCGGCGCCGCCAAGCCGCTGGACATGGAGGCGCTGACCGAGTGGCTGGCCGGCCGCGCGCGGCTGGGCTACCTGCGCATCGACCCGCTGCGCGCCGACGTCGGCCGCGTCGCCGAGGTGATGCCGGTGCAGTACGCCGAGCTGCGCCGCGCGCTGCCGGTGAAGGTGGGCACGGCCGAGGTCACGGTGGCCACCGCCGAGCCCTTCGACCTGGGCTGGGTCAGCGAGATCGAGAACCACCTGCGGCGCAGCGTGCGCGTGGTGGTCGCCAACCCCGACGACGTGCGCCGCTTCACGACCGAGTTCTACGCGCTGGCGCGCCAGGTGCGCGCCGCGCAGAAGAGCGGCGAGACCTCGGGCAGCGCCAGCTTCGAGCAGCTGGTCGAGCTGGGCAAGACCAAGGGCACGCTCGACGCCAACGACCAGGGCGTGGTGCAGGTGGTCGACTGGCTGTGGCAGTACGCCTTCGACCAGCGCGCCAGCGACATCCACCTCGAGCCGCGGCGCGACATGGGCGCCATCCGCTTTCGCATCGACGGCGTGCTGCACACCGTCTACCAGGTGCCGCTGGTGGTGATGGCGGCGATGACCTCGCGCATCAAGCTGCTCGGCCGCATGGACGTGGTGGAAAAGCGCCGCCCGCTCGACGGCCGCATCAAGACGCGCCGCCCCGACACCGCCGACGGCGCCGGCGGCGAGGTGGAGATGCGGCTGTCGACGCTGCCCACCGCGTTCGGCGAGAAGCTGGTGATGCGCATCTTCGACCCGCAGACGGCGCTCAAGCGCGTCGAGCAGCTCGGCTTCGGCGCCCACGAGGCCGAGCGCTGGCAGCAGCTGATCGGCCATGCGCACGGCATCATCCTCGTCACCGGGCCCACCGGCAGCGGCAAGACCACCACGCTGTACGCCACGCTGAAGGCCCTGGCCACCGAGGAGGTCAACGTCTGCACGATCGAAGACCCGATCGAGATGATCGAGCCGGCCTTCAACCAGACGCAGGTGCAGCCGGCGCTCGACATGGGCTTCGCCGAAGGCCTGCGCGCGCTGATGCGGCAGGACCCGGACATCATCATGGTCGGCGAGATCCGCGACCTGGCCACCGCCGAGATGGCGATCCAGGCGGCGCTGACCGGCCACCTCGTCTTCAGCACGCTGCACACCAACGATTCGGCCAGCGCCATCACGCGGCTGGCCGACCTGGGCGTGCCGAGCTACCTGATCGCGGCCACCGTCATCGGCGTGCTGGCGCAGCGCCTCACGCGCACGCTGTGCGCCGCCTGCAAGCAGCGCGATGAGGCCACCACGCGCGAAAGCCTGGACGAACTGGCGCGGCCGTGGCGGCTGTCGGGCGGCGTGCGCGCCTACAAGGCCGTGGGCTGCCTGGAGTGCCGCCACACCGGCTACCGCGGCCGCGCCGGCCTTTACGAGCTGCTGACCGTGACCGAAGCGGCGCGCCACAGCATCCACCCCGCGCTGGACGCGATGGCGCTGCGCCGCCAGGCCTACAAGGACGGCATGCGCCCGCTGCGCCTGGCCGGCGCCATGAAAGTGGCCGGCGGCGAGACCACGATCGAGGAAGTGCTGCGCAGCACGCCCGGGGCGGATGCCGGGGGTTGAACCATCGGCGGCCTGCTGGGAATCGAGAAGTTCCGGATCCGGCTGTGCCGGTCCGGAACGCTCCCCCTCGGGGGGACCGGCTCGCCCTAGCGAGCCGTAGGGGGCTCAACGTTAAGTGGAAACCACATCGGGGAAGGCGGAGACCGCTCCCTAGAATGGTCCGCGAATCCATCTGCTGGAGGAGACAACTCGTGAAAATCAAGAGCCAGCGCGACTTCTGGTCGGGGCTGATGTTCATCGTGGTGGGCATCGGCTTCGCCTGGGGCGCCACCAACTACAGCTTCGGCAACTCGGCGCGGCCGGGGCCGGGCTACTTTCCGTTCGGGCTGGGCATCATCCTGGCCATCCTCGGCGCGGTGGTGCTGTTCAAGGCGCTGACCGTCGAGGTCGAGGGCGGCGACAAGGTCGGCGCCTTCGCGTGGCGGCCGCTGCTCATCATCCTGGCCTCGATCGCCTTGTTCGGCGTGCTGCTGCCGTGGCTGGGCATGGCCATCGCGCTGCCCATCCTGGTGTTCACCAGCTCGGCCGCCGGCGACGAGTTCCACTGGCGCGACGCGCTGATCAACAGCGCGATCCTGACGGTCGGCTCGTGGGCCATTTTCATCAAGGGTCTGAGCCTCACCATCCCGCTGTGGCCCACCTTCATGCAGACCGCGGCGCAGTGACGAGGACGACGACATGGACCTCCTGAACAACCTCGCGCTTGGCTTCGGCGTCGCCTTCACGCTGCAGAACCTGCTGTACGCCTTCGGCGGCGCGGTGCTGGGCACGCTGATCGGCGTGCTGCCGGGCCTCGGCCCGGTGGCCACCATCGCGATGCTGCTGCCCAGCATCTACGCGCTGGACGCCACGCCGGCGCTGATCATGCTGGCCGGCATCTACTACGGCGCGCAGTACGGCGGCAGCACCACCGCCATCCTGATCAACGTGCCGGGCGAATCGAGCTCGGTCGTCACCGCGCTCGACGGCTACAAGATGGCCCGCAAGGGCCGCGCCGGCGCCGCGCTGGCGGCGGCCGGCCTGGGCTCGTTCTTCGCCGGTTGCGTGGGCACGGTCATCATCGCCGCCTTCGCGCCGCCGCTGACCGAGCTGGCCTTCAAGTTCGGCCCCGCCGAGTACTTCAGCCTGATGGTGCTGGGCCTGATCGGCGCCGTGGTGCTGGCCTCGGGCTCGCTGATCAAGGCGATCTCGATGATCATCCTCGGCCTGCTGCTCGGGCAGATCAACACCGACGTGATCTCCGGCGTGCCGCGCTACAGCTTCGACATCCCCGAGCTGACCGACGGCATCGGCTTCGTCGCCATCGCGATGGGCGTGTTCGGCTTCGGCGAGATCATCGCCAACCTGGGCCAGCCGGCCGAGCACCGCGAGGTCTTCACCAAGGACGTGAAGGGCCTGTGGCCGACCAAGCAGGACTTCAAGTTCGCCTGGCCGGCGGTGCTGCGCGGCACGGCGCTCGGCTCCTTGCTCGGCGTGCTGCCCGGCGGCGGCGCGTTGCTGGCCTCGTTCGCTGCCTACACGGTGGAAAAGAAGTCGCCGATGAAGCCCGGCGAGGTGCCTTTCGGCCAGGGCAACATCCGCGGCGTGGCGGGCCCCGAGTCGGCCAACAACGCCGGCGCGCAGACCAGCTTCATCCCGATGCTGACGCTGGGCATCCCGCCCAACGCCGTGATGGCGCTGATGGTCGGCGCGATGACGATCAAGGGCATCCAGCCCGGCCCGCAGGTGATGACGAGCAACCCGCAGCTGTTCTGGGGCCTGATCGCGTCGATGTGGGTCGGCAACGCGATGCTGGTGATCCTGAACCTGCCGCTGATCGGCATCTGGATCAAGCTGCTGACGGTGCCTTACCGCTTCCTGTTCCCGGCCATCCTGTGCTTCTGCTGCATCGGCTTGTACACGCTGAACAACAACAACTTCGACGTCTTCACCGGCGTGCTGTTCGGCCTGATCGGCTACATCTTCTACAAGCTGAGCTGCGAGGCCGCGCCGCTGCTGCTGGGCTTCATCCTCGGGCCGATGATGGAAGAGAACCTGCGCCGCGCGCTGCTGCTGTCGCGCGGCGACTGGTCCACCTTCGTGACGCGGCCGCTGTCGGCCGGGCTGCTGCTGGCGGCGCTGGCGATGATCGTGGTGGTGTCGCTGCCGGCGATCAAGAACAAGCGCGAAGAGGCGTTCCAGGATGCCGACTGAGGACGAGAGACCGTCCCTGCGGACGGTCCCTCGCCTCAGGAGGGGCTGGCCGCAGGCTGGCGGTCAGGCTCCACTGACGAGCTTGACGCACAATTGAATCCAAGGCCCCGCATCGCCGGGGCCTTGTTGTTGGTGCGCACCCCACACGTGAACCTGCCCCCCGCACTCGCCCCGCTGCAAGGGCCCGTCTTCCGCGGCCTGTGGTTCGCCTGGCTGGCGGCCAACCTGACGATGTGGATGAACGACGTGGCCGCCGCCTGGCTGATGACCACGCTCACCACCAGCCCGGTGATGGTGGCGCTGGTGTCCACCGCCAGCACGCTGCCGGTGTTCCTGCTCGGGCTGCCCAGCGGCGCGCTGGCCGACATCCTCGACCGCCGGCGCTACTTCGCGGCCACGCAGCTGTGGGTGCTGGTGATCGCGCTGGTGCTGGCCGCCGCCGCCGTGGTGCAGGCGCTGACGGCCGAGCTGCTGCTGGTGCTGACCTTCCTCAACGGCTTCGGCCTCGCGATGCGCTGGCCGGTGTTCGCCGCCATCGTGCCGCAGGTGGTCAGCAAGGAGCACCTGCCGCAGTCGCTGGCGCTCAACGGCATCGCGATGAACCTCTCGCGCGTGGTCGGCCCGGCGCTGGCCGGCGGCCTGCTGGCGGTCTACAGCCCGGCGGCGGTGTTCGTGCTCAACGCCTTGCTGGCCGGCGTGGCCTTCGTGCTGATCCTGCGCTGGCAGAGCCAGCCGCGCACCAGCACGCTGCCCGGCGAGCGCTTCTGGGGCGCCATGCGCGCCGGCATCAACTTCACGCTGCAGTCGCACCGGCTGCGCGTGGTGATGCTGCGCGTGGCGCTGTTCTTCCTGCAGGCCACGGCGCTGATGTCGCTGTTGCCGCTGGTGGCGCGCCAGCTGCACGGCGGCGGGCCGGGCACCTTCACGGTGATGCTGTCGTCGATCGGCATCGGCGCCATCGTCGCGGCGCTGCGCTTCCCGCACTGGCGGCAGCGCTTCTCGCGCAACCAGTTCGTCACCGTCGGCACGCTGGTGCACGCCGCCGTCACGGTGGCCGTGGTGCTGCTGCCCGAGGTGTGGCTGGCGGTGCCGGCGATGGTGGTGGTGGGCATGGCCTGGATCTCGGTGGCCAACTCGCTGACCGTCGCCGCCCAGCAGGCCATGCCCGACTGGGTGCGCGCGCGCGGCATGTCGATCTACCAGATGGCGCTGATGGGCGGCTCGGCGCTGGGCTCGCTGCTGTGGGGCCAGGTGGCGGCCTTCAGCGACGTTCGCACCGCCGTGCTGGCCGCCGCCGCGCTGGGCCTGACGCTGCTGCTGCTGACGCGGCGGCTCAGCGTCGAGTGGCTGGCCGACATCGATTTCTCGCCGGCGCAGACCGGCGTGCAGCCGCAGGCGGCCTTCGACATCGGCCCCGACGAAGGCCCGGTGATGGTGACGCTGGAGTACCAGATCGACCCCGCGCAGGCGGCCGAATTCGCCGCCGTGATGGCGCGCACCCGCCGCGCGCGGCTGCGCCAGGGCGCGCTGTCGTGGGGGCTGTTCCGCGACACCGCGGTGCCGGGCCGCTACATCGAATACTTCGTCGACGAGAACTGGGTCGAGCACCAGCGCCGGCTGGAGCGCTTCACCGCCTTCGACGCCGAATTGCGCGCCCAGCGCCTGAGCTTCCAGCAGGGCCAGGCGCCGCCGGTGCTGCGCCGCTACGTGGCCGACCCGCTGCTCGAACAGCGCCCCGGCCTGCCCCGTTGAGCACCACCCCTTCCACCCACCACGGACCGACCGCCATGTCCCACGCCTTCGACTGGACCCGCGGCTACGCCAGCCAGCGCAGCCCGATCTTCGCGCGCAACGTCGTTTCCACCTCGCACCCGCTGGCCGCGCAGGCCGGGCTGCGCATGCTGCAGGCCGGCGGCAACGCGGTCGACGCGGCCATCACCGCCGCTGCGGTGATGACCATCGTCGAGCCCTGCAGCAACGGCCTGGGGTCCGACGCCTTCTGCATCCTGTGGGACGGGCAGGCGCTGCACGGGCTCAACGCCTCGGGCCGCGCGCCGCAGGGCTGGACGCCCGACTACTTCCGCGCCAAGTACGGCGCCGACGCCAAGACGCCGCCCAAGCGCGGCTGGGACGCCGTCACCGTGCCCGGCGCCGTTTCGGCCTGGGCCGCGCTGCACCAACGTTTCGGGAAACTGCCTTTCGGTGACCTGCTGGCGCCGGCCATCGAGACCGCCGAGCGCGGCTACGCGGTGCCGGTGATCGTGCAAGGCAAATGGGCCGCCGCCGCCGAGCTGCCCGAGCTGACGCAGCAGCCCGGCTTCGCCGAGGCCTTTCTGCCGCAGGGCCGCGTGCCGGCGGTGGGCCAGCGGTTCAGCTTCCCCGCGGCGGCGCGCACGCTGCGCCTGATTGCCGACAGCAAGGGCGAGGCCTTCTACCGCGGCGAGATCGCCGCCGCCGCCGCCGCGCACGCCCAGGCCCACGGCGGCGTCATGCGCGAGGCCGATTTCAACGCCCACCAGCCGGAGTGGGTCGGCACCATCGCGCAGGACTACCGCGGCCATGCGCTGCACGAGATCCCGCCCAACGGCCAGGGCATCGCGGCGTTGATCGCGCTCGGCATCCTGCAGCACTTCGACATCGGCGCGCTGCCGGTCGACGGCGCCGCCAGCCAGCACCTGCAGATCGAAGCGATGAAGCTCGCGTTCGCCGATGTCTACCGTTATGTCGCCGAGCCGGCGGCGATGCGGCTCAAGCCGGCGCAGATGCTGGATGCGGCCTACCTTAAGCAGCGCGCCGCGCTGATCGACCCGAAGCGCGCGCAGGACTTCGGCCCCGGCCACGGCCCGCAGGGCGGCACCATCTACCTCACCGCGGCCGACGAGCGCGGCATGATGGTCAGCTTCATCCAGAGCAACTACATGGGCTTCGGCTCGGGCGTCGTCGTGCCCGGCTACGGCTTGAGCCTGCAGAACCGCGGCCACGGCTTCACGCTCGACCCCGGGCGCGACAACCTCGTGGGGCCGGGCAAGCGCCCCTTCCACACCATCATCCCGGCGTTCCTGATGAAGGACGGCCGCCCGCAGATGAGCTTCGGCGTGATGGGCGGCGACATGCAGCCGCAAGGCCATCTGCAGACCCTGGTTCGCATGCTGGACTACCGCCAGCAGCCGCAGGCCGCCTGCGACGCCCCGCGCTGGCGCTTCGCGGGCGGCATGGTCAACTGCGAGCTGGGCATGCCCGAGGCCACCGTGCAAGGCCTGCGCGAGCGCGGCCACCACGTGTTGCCCTTCACCGACAGCTACCAGGACTACGGTGCCGGCCAGTTCATCTGGCGGCTGGGTGACCCGTCGGTCGAAGGTTATGCCGCCGCCAGCGACCCGCGCCGCGACGGGCAGGCCGCCGGCTTTTGAGCGCGCCGGCCAAGGCCTGGCCCGGCCTGGCGCTGGCCGCGGCCGGCTCGGTCGCCTTCTCCGGCAAGGCCATCATCGTCAAGCTGGCCTACCGCTACGGCGTGGACGCGGTCACGCTGATCATGTACCGCATGCTGTTCGCGCTGCCGCTGTTCCTGCTGATCGCCTGGTGGGGCGGCCGCGGCCGGCCTCCGCTGACCCGGCGCGACGCGGCGCTGGTATTCGGCCTGGGCTTCAGCGGCTACTACCTGGCCAGCTTCCTCGACTTTGCCGGGCTGCAGTACATCAGCGCCAGCCTGGAGCGGCTGATCCTCTACCTCAACCCCACGCTCGTGCTGCTGCTGGGCGTGCTGCTGCACGGGCAGCGCGTCTCGGCTCGCCGGCTGTCCGCGCTGGCCGTCAGTTATGCCGGCGTGGCGCTGGTCTTCGGCCACGAGCTGCGCTTCGCCGGCCCCGACGCCGCGCTGGGCGCGGCGCTGGTCTTCGGCAGCGCGGTGAGCTATGCGCTGTACCTGGTCTACAGCGGCGCCGAGGTGCGGCGCCTGGGCGCTTTGCGCCTGACCGGCCTGGCCTCCAGCGTCGCCTGCGCCTTGTGCCTGCTGCAGTTCGTGCTGCTGCGGCCGCTGTCGGCGGCGGTGGTGGCCGAGCCGGTGATCTGGCTCTCGCTGCTCAACGCCACCGCCTGCACCGTGGCGCCGGTGCTGATGGTGATGATGGCCGTCGAGCGCATCGGCGCCGTGATGGCGGCGCAGACCGGCATGATCGGCCCGCTGTCGACCATCGTCATGGGCGTGCTGATCCTCGGCGAACCCTTCAATTCGTGGATCATCGCCGGCACGGCGCTGGTGCTGGCGGGGATCTGGCTGCTGGCGAGGGCGCGGTAGGCAGCCCCTGATCCCAAGGAGACGGAAGATGACGCAGCCCCTCGAGCTCTGGCTTGCCTTCGTCGCCGCATCCGCGGTGCTGCTGGTCATTCCCGGGCCGACCATCCTGACGGTCATCAGCGATTCGATCGCGCAGCGCCGGCGCGCGCATGGGCCGCTGGTGGCGGCCGCCGGCGTGTGGGCGCTGCTGGCCCGGCGGCCGGCGTGACCGCGAGCCGAGGCCACCATGCCGTCACCGCTTGATTCCGACCGCCGCCAGCAGCGCGATGCCGCGATCCGTTCGCAGGACGAACTGATCGCCGAGCATCTCGACCAGGCCTTGCGCTCGGGCGAGTTGCGCAGTGCCGAGAGCTTCGGCCGCCCGCTGGCCGAAGCCGCCGGCTGGGCCGAGACGCCGGCCGAGTTCAGGCTGCCGTTCAAGATCCTGAAGAACGCCGGCGTGCCGCCGCCCGAACTGGAGCTGTTCCAGCGCCGCGCCCGGCTGCGCGAGCAGGTTGCCGGCTGCGCATCCGACGGCGAGCGCAAGGCGCTGCTGCAGCAGCTCGGCGAACTGGAGCAGGCTCTGGCGCTGCGGCTCGAAGGCATGCGATCGTCGGGCAGCTTGTAGCCGTTGCGGGGACCGCTGCAGGCAAGCGTCGGCAGTCTTCCGGCGACAGAGAGCTGACGAAGCGAGCTCACGAAGCGAGCTGACTACTACACTTGCGCATGACCCAGGTGTCGATCAGCCACCTCCGCCATCTGATCCGGACGCTCAGCTACGTCGTCTCCACCCACGCTGCTGATGAACTTGAAGATGACAAGCTCTCGGTCTTCGACCTCGAAAACATCATCCTCACGGGTCAAGTCGTCGAGCGCCAGCGCGACAAGTCCACGCGCGAAGTCAAGTGCGTCATCCGCGGACACACGCTTGACGGTCAAGCCGCGGAGGCCGTCGTCAAGGTCGGCCGTGGCGGGAAGCTCGTCGTCATCACCGTCTACGTCTGCTGAAGTGCGGTGCGAGTCTTGCGGGAGCGGGCAGGTTCAGCGCAAGCGCGTGACCCGGAGCTACGGCAAGGGCAGCGGCCTGCTGGTGATCGAGAACATCCCAATGTGGTCGTGCCCGGCCTGCGGCGCCTCGTACTTCACCGCGCAGACGATGCACGAAGTCGAGCGCATCAAGGCGCTGCGCGGGTCCGTTGCAACGCCACGGCCGGTGCCGGTTGCTGCGTTCGTCGAGGCAGCGAGCTGACCTCGGGCGCGCCGGGCGGAACGACTCTCCAGACCTTGGGCGCCTAGCGTGCACGTCCGCGAGCTTCAGGCATCGGATCTCGACGCCCTGTTGCGGCTGTACGCGCACCTGCACGAGCAGGATCTGCCGCTTCCCGATCGAGCGCAGGTCGAGGCCGTGTGGAAGGAGGCGCTCGACAACCCCAGGATCCGCTACTTCGGTGGTTATGAGAACGAACGCCTGGTTGCCGGTTGCACGATCACGCTGGTCCCGAACCTCACACGGGCCTGCCGTCCCTACGGCGTCATCGAGAACGTCGTCACGCACGCGTCGTTCAGAGGCAAGGGCTGGGGCCGCCGCCTGCTTCAGGAGGCGCTCGCATTCGCCTGGGCCGGCGGCTGCTACAAGGTCATGTTGCTCACGGGACGCAAGGACGACGCCACCCTGCGGTTCTATGAAGGTGCCGGATTCAGCCGAGAAGGCAAGACCGGCTTCATTGCCAAGCCCAACTGACGCCGGACATGCCCCTCGGCAAACCCGCGGCAGCGTTCCGGCGCGGCTGAGGAATCAAAGGACGGAAAGGACGACCCGAACATGAATCTCGGCATCGAAGGCAAATGGGCCCTGGTCTGCGCCGCCAGCAAGGGCCTGGGCAAGGGTTGCGCGCAGGCGCTGGTGGAAGAGGGCGTGCACGTGGTGATCACCGCGCGCGGCGCCGAGGCGCTGCAGGCCACCGCCGCCGAACTGCGCGCGCTGAACCCGGCGGTGCAGGTGCGCGCGGTGGCCGGCGACATCACCACGCCCGAAGGCCGCGCCGCGGCGCTGGCGGCTTGTCCGCAGGTGGACATCCTCGTCAACAACGCCGGCGGGCCGCCGCCGGGCGACTTTCGCGACTGGACGCGCGACGACTGGATCAAGGCGGTCGACGCCAACATGCTGGCGCCGATCGAGCTGATCAAGGCCACGATCGACGGCATGGCCGAGCGCGGCTTCGGGCGCATCGTCAACATCACCAGCGGCGCGGTGAAAGCGCCGATCGACGTGCTGGGCCTGTCCAACGGCGCGCGCAGCGGGCTCACGGGCTTCGTCGCCGGGCTGGCGCGGCAGGTGCGCGTGGCCTCGCGCAACGTCACCATCAACAACCTGCTGCCCGGCGTGTTCGACACCGACCGCGTGCGCGGCATGGCCAAGGGCACGGCGGCCAAGACCGGCCAAAGCGTGGACGAGATCGTCGCCGGCCGCGCCGCCGGCTTGCCGGCACGGCGCCTGGGCACGGCCGCGGAGTTCGGCGCCACCTGCGCCTTCCTGTGCAGCGCGCAGGCCGGCTACCTGACCGGGCAGAACGTGCTGATCGACGGCGGCAGCTACCCGGGCACGTTCTAGGCCGAACTTTGACGCCTTATCGCGCGTAAGTGCCTGATGCCGCAAGGATTGCGGGTTTGGCGAGTGGGATTTACTGGGAACAGTTCGGGCTGAGGCCGAGCAGTTCGAAGGCTTTGGCCTGGATCGGTGTGGGACGCGCGGTGATAGCGATGGTCGCGTTGGGGTTGGCCGCCGTGCGGGCGATGTTGTAGGTCAGCGTTGCGAGGTCCTTGAGCAGCGATCTGAAGCTGTGCAAGGGCAAGCCATCGTCGGCCGTCTTGCTCGCATCCTTGGCCTTGGCGTGTTCGGACCGCAAGGCCTTGACCACCGGCGACGCACGGTGCGCGCTGGCCTCGGCCAGGTGCTCGTCGTCGAACAGCATGGGCTTCAGGCGCTGGCGCATGTGCCACTCCACGTAATAGGCCAGCATGCACAGGAACACATGCGCGCGCACACGCGGCGCGCTGTAGTGGAAGACCGGACGCACGTTCAGGTCGACCGTCTTCATCGAACGGAAGGCTCGCTCGACGTGGGCCAGGCTCTTGTAGGCGGCCACCGTCGCGCAGGCATCGAGCTTGTCTGCGGGCACGCTGGTGCGGATCACGTACAGCCCATCGAGCGCCGCCTCGGCCGCGATGGCCTCGTCCTCGCGGGTCCAACTCAGGCTGGTATCGGTGAGCCTGAGCAACAGGTGCTTGGCCATGTGGAAGCGATCGATCACGCGGCCCACGCGCAGCGCGATGGCCAGCTCGCCGCGCAGCGGCCTGCGCGCACGCTGTGTGGCCGCAGCAATTCTTGCGAGATCCGCCTCGGTAGCCGCCAGCAACTCCAGCCGCTTGCGCGCGCGCTCCTGGGCCAGCAAGGGGTTGCGGCACACCACCAAGCGCTCGCCGGGGAAGTGCTCGCTGGTCAACTCCAGCAGATTGCGCTCATCGAACAGCGAGGGCTGAAAGGGCCCGTGCTCGGCGGCCAGTTGCGCAATCTGCGGCGCGCGCAAGGAACTCACCCAGTCCATGCCCTGGGGCTTGAGCACCTGCTCGATGCGCGCCGAGGTCAGCATGCCCCGATCGCCGGCCCAGGCAATGCGCTCGATGCCGAAACGTTCCTTGAGCTTGCTGACCTGGCTGGCCATCGTGGCAGGGTCGGCTGTGTTGCCCTTGAACACCTCCACCGAGATTGGACAGCCTTGCGTCGTGCACACCAGGCCGAAGACGATTTGCGGGTCGTCGCGCTTGCCGTCGCGCGAATGCCCGCGCGCGGCCGACTCGCAGCAACGCCCGGTCAGCCAGGTCGAGCTCAAGTCGTAGAGCACCAGCGTAGAGCCCACCAGGTGCTGACGAGCAAGGCGCCGCTCGATGCCGGCTTGCGCGCCGTGCAGCCAGTCCAACGCCCGGTACAGATCGTCGGCGCTGCATTGGCCCACGCCCAGCACTCGGCCCAGCGAGGAGGTGGCCGTGTCGTCGTGCAGTGCACGGTGCGTGGCCAGCTTCGAGGCCGGATCGATAAGCCGAGCCACCAGCATGGCCTGCAGCACGGGCTGCAGTTCCTTGGGCGCCGAGCCGAACCACAGCGCACAGCCCGAGCCGCGCGCTGCACCCAGCGCCGCAGCGACGTGGCCATGCGGCAGTGCGCGCTCGATGCTCAACACCGCGGTGGCCGACTCCACCGCCACGCCGCCCTTGAGAAGGATGCGAAAGTGCTCGACCAGTTGCGGGTCCCAGCTCGAGAGGTTGGCCAGCGTGCGTTTGCACACCTTGCCGCCTTCGCGATAACCCTCGCGCAGCAAGATCGCTGGCGGTGAGGTGCGGTTGGGAATGGTCTCGATGTACACGAGGACATGGTGCCGAAACTGCCATCCGACACAAGGGAAGAAACCCTCAATTACATGGCAACAAACTCACCACTCAAAATCAAGAAGACCCGCACCACTGCTCGCTCTGCGGCAGGGTCGTTGGTCAAAGTTCGGTCTAGGCCGGCCTCAGCGCCGCTCAGCGATCGAGCGCCGGCATCGGCCCGCCGCAGTTCCAGCAACTCTCGAACGGCCCGTCGACGATCTCGCCGCAGCCGGGGCAGGCCCAGTGGCGGTGCGGCGCGCGCTGCCAGTCGGCCAGCAGCGCGCGCGCCGGCTCGCATTGCGCGTCGTCGGCCACCCACACCTCGGGCAGGCACTGGTCGGGCGGCAGTTCGCCGGCAATGCCGCTGGCGTAGGCGCGCTGCACGCTGGCCGTGATGCCGGCGGCGCCGAGCTGGTCGGCCCACAGCGTGGCCAGCGCGAGGTTGGGAGCTTGCAGAACACGCTTCATCGACAGGGTCGATGGTGCCATGGCTTAACCTCGCGGCCTGACTTGCACCGAACAGGAGATGCCCATGGCCATGGCGCGCGCCATCCAGATCAGCGAGTTCGGCGGCCCCGAGAAGATGCGGCTCGTCGAGCTGCCCGTCGGCGACCCCGGCACGGGCGAGATCCGCATCCGCCACCAGGCCTGCGGGCTCAACTTCATCGACGTCTACCAGCGCACCGGCCTGTACCCGAACGCGCTGCCGCTGACGCTGGGGATGGAGGCCGCCGGCATCGTCGAGGCGGTGGGCGAGGGCGTCACGCACCTGCAAGCCGGCGACCGCGCCGCCTACGCCAGCAACCCGCCCGGCGCCTACAGCGAGGCGCGCGTGATGCCGGCCAAGGCCGTGGTGCGGCTGCCCGAGAACATCGCCTTCGACACCGCGGCGGGGATGATGCTCAAGGGACTGACGGCGCAATACCTGCTGAAGAAGACGCTGCCGGTCGAAGGCCTGCAGCCGGGCGACCCGGTGCTGTTCCATGCCGCGGCCGGCGGCGTCGGGCTGATCGCCTGCCAGTGGGCGCGTGCGCTGGGGCTGCAGCTGATCGCCACCGCCGGCTCGGCGGCCAAGTGCCAACTGGCGCTGGAACACGGCGCGGCGCACGCCATCGACTACACGAAGGAAGACTTCGTCGCGCGGGTGAAGGACATCACCGGCGGCCGCGGCGTCAAGGTGGTCTACGACAGCGTCGGCAAAGACACCTTCGAAGGCAGCCTGAACTGCCTGCGGCCCTTCGGGCTGCTGGCCAGCTTCGGCAACGCCTCGGGGCCGGTGCCGCCGTTCGCGCCGGGCGTGCTGGGCGCCAAGGGCTCGCTGTACCTGACGCGGGCCACGCTGTTCACGCACATCGCCACGCGCGAGGCCACGCAGGCGATGGCCGACGACTTGTTCGCGGTGGTCGGCAGCGGCCAGGTGAAGATCCGCATCGACCAGCGCTACCCGCTGGCCGAGGTGGCGCAGGCGCACCGCGACCTCGAAGCGCGCAAGACCACCGGCTCGTCGGTGCTGCTGCCCTGAAGCACGCCACCGCATCGGGCCGCCGCGCCGCGTTGTCGGCACTGTCGGCACTGTCGGCGCTTTCGTCCATCGCCTGGCGACCGGCTTTCGCGCAGGCGCCGGCCGCATCGCCGGAAGCCTCGTGCAGCCACTGCCGCGAACGGCTGCGCAGCGTGGACGCGCTGCGCGCGCGCCTGCCGGCCGACTGGCGCGTGGCTTTGGAGCCCGAGCCGGTGCTGGGCGGCGAGATGCTTTGCGTGCGCGCCGGCCCGGCCGCCGCGCCGCCGCTGCTGCTGGTGCACGGCCTCGGGCAGAACGGCTTCACCGACTGGCTGCCCGTGATGCCGGCGCTGGCGCGCGACTGGCGCGTGCTGGCGGTCGACCTGCCGGGCTTCGGCTACTCGTCGGCGTCGTCGGCGCGGCTGTCGCCGACGCAGTTCGCGCGCGTGCTGGAGCGGCTGCTGGCGCGCGAAGGCCGCGGGCCCGCGGCCGTGGCCGGCCATTCGATGGGCGGCGCGGTGGCGCTGCGGCTGGCCGCCGAGTTTCCCGAGCGCGTGGCCATGCTGCTGCTGGTCGACGTGGCCGGCATCCTGCACCGCACGGCGTTCACCAAGCACATGGCGCGGCTGCCGCTGGAAGGCCTGCCCGAGCCGCTGCGGCAGCCGGCCGAGCGCCTGCGCGACCTCGGCCAGCGCCTGGTGGAGCGCGTGTTCGGGCTGCCGCTGGACGCCGAAGGCGCGCTGCGCGACAACGAATGGCTGTGGCCGCTGGTGATGCGCGACCGCAGCTCCATCAACGCCGGCCTGGCGCTGGTCGACGAGGACTTCAGCGCCGCGCTGCCCGCGGTGCGGCAGCCGACGCAGATCATCTGGGGCGAGGCCGACCCCATCGCCCCGCTGCGCACCGGTGAGCTGCTGGCGCGGCGGCTGCCGCGTGCGCAGTTGCACGTCATGCGCGGCATCGGCCACGCGCCCATGCACCAGGCGCCGCAGGACTTCCAGGCGCTGCTGCTGCGCGTGCTGCGCGAGCCGCCGCAGCCGCTGCTGCCCGCGTCGCGCCGCCTGCCGCCGGCCGACGGCCCCTTGCCCGACCTGCGCTGTATCGGCGAGGCCGACCGCCGCTTCAGCGGCCGCTACCGCGAGGTGTGGATCGAGCGCTGCAACGCTTTGCGCCTGACCGACGTGGTGGCGCAACGCATCGTGCTGCGCGATTCGTCGGTGGAGATGACCGGCGTGCAGGTGCGCGCCGACGACGGCGTGGCGCTGGACGCCGCCGGCAGCGAACTGCTGGCCACGGCCTGCGACTTCAGCGGCCGCATCGCCGTGCGCAGCGACGGCTGCCGGCTGGACCTGGCCGGCGTGCGCCTGCAGGCCGGCGGCTTTGCGTTGCAGGCGCTGGGCGCCTCGCGCGTGGTGGCCTCGGTCAGCGAGATCAGCGACGCCTGGTACCGCGGCTGGTGGCACGAAGACCGCGAGCTGCAAAACGAAGTGCTGGACCCGCGCGCGCCGCTGCGGCCTGCGTCACCCGCGACACCGGCCACGCCGGCCCCTGCCGCGCCGGCGCCGGCGGCAGCGCCATCAGGGTCGAGCCGCTCCTGAGGCTCAAGCCTTGGCGTCGCCGCCGGCGTCGCCACCGTCGGCCACCGCCGCGCGGTAGGCGTGCCACGAGGCATGGCCCAGCACCGGCCCGACGATCAGCAGCCCGGCGAACCAAGGCAGCATCGCCACGCCGACCAGCAGCGTGATTAGCGCGCCCCACCACAGCATCACGCCGGGCTGCGACAGCACCAGCCGCAGGCTGGTCAGGCCGGCGGTCACGGCATCGGTCTGGCGGTGCAGGATCATCGGCATCGCCACCACGCTGACGGCGTAGATCAGCCCCGCGAAGATGGCGCCCAGCACCACCCAGGCGGTGGTGAAGCCCAGGTTCTCGGGGTCCAGCAGCGCCAGCAGCGAGCCCTTGAAGTCGGGCATGCCGTCGAAGCTGACGGCGAACAGCACCAGCGTCGCGCGGCCCCACAGCATCTCCAGCACCAGCAGCACGAAGCCGAAGATGCCGAGCTGCGCGGTGCGCGTGTCCCAGGCCAGCAGCGAGTCGCCGAAATCGGGCCGCTCGCCGGCCTCCAGCCGCTGGCTGGTGCGGTACAGGCCCAGGCACAGGAACGGGCCCATCAACAGGAAACCGGCCGACAAGGCCAGCATGTAGGCCGGCGCATGCTGGAACACGGTGAGCAGCGCCCAGCCCATCACCATGAAGCAGCCGCCGTAGAACAGCCCGATGGCCGGCGCGCGGCGGAAGTCGCGCCAGCCCAGCGCCAGCCAGTGCAGCGGGTCGCGCCAGTGCAGGCTGCGCAACTCGACGCGCGGCGCGGCCGCGGGTTCCGGCGCGGCGGGCGCCGCCGCTGCGGCGGGATCGGGCGTGGCGGGGTCGGGCGCAGCCATCGCGCTACAGCGCCAGGCCTTGCAGGAAGGCGCGGAACGGCGGCCCCAGCTCGGGGTGGGCCAGCGCCAGCTCGACGTTGGCCTGCAGGAAGCCTTCCTTGCTGCCGCAGTCGTAGCGCTGCCCTTCGTAGCGGTAGGCGAAGACCTTCTCGCGGCGCAGCAGCGAGGCGATGCCGTCGGTGAGCTGGATCTCGCCGCCCACGCCGCGCGGCTGGCTGGCGATCTCGTGGAACACGCCCGGCGTCAGGATGTAGCGGCCGGCCACGCCCAGCCGCGACGGCGCGTTCTCGGGCGCCGGCTTCTCGACGATCTGGCTGACGTCCATCAGCCGCTCGGCCACCGGCTCGCCGGCCACGATGCCGTAGCGCCGCGTGTGCTCGGCCGGCACCTCCTGCACCGCCAGGATCGAGGCGCGCCATTCGGCGAACTGCTCGACCATCTGCTGCATCACCGGCGCGCCGCCGGGCGGGCCGACCATCAGGTCGTCGGCCAGCAGCACCGCGAAAGGCTCGTTGCCCACCAGGCGCTGCGCGCACATCACCGCATGGCCCAGGCCCAGCGCCTGCGCCTGGCGCACGTAGATGCATTCCATGTCGTCGGGCTTGACGCTGTGCACCACCTCCAGCAGCTCGTTCTTGTTGGCGCTTTGCAGCGCCACCTCCAGCTCGTAGGTCATGTCGAAGTGGTCTTCGATCGGCCGCTTGTGTCGGCCCGTGACGAAGATCATTTCGCGAACGCCGGCGGCGTAGGCTTCTTCGACGGCGTACTGGATCAGCGGCTTGTCGACGACCGGCAGCATTTCCTTGGGCTGCGCCTTGGTGGCGGGCAGGAAGCGCGTGCCGAGTCCGGCTACCGGGAAAATGGCCTTCTTGATCAACATTTGCTTACATAGAATGGATCAAAGCATTCATTCTGGCAGCATGGGTCAATGGCCCGGCCGGCCGAACGCGTAAACCTTCCCCCATGGAGCTGCTCGTCGTCGAACCGCTGGACCCGGAGGTCCTGGACTGGCTGTCGGCGCGCCATGGCGTGGTCTACGCGCCGCACCTCGCGCACGACCCGCAGGAGTTCCGCGCCGCGCTGTCGCGCATCCGCGGCGTGGTGCTGCCGCCTTCGGTGGCGGTGGACCGCGCGGTGCTGCGCGCCGCGCCGCACCTGTTGACGGTGGGGCGGCTGTCGGCCGGCGCCGAGAACCTCGACCTCGAAGCCTGCGCCCGCGCCGGCGTGGAGGTGGTGCGCCCGGCCACCGCCAGCGCCAACGCCGAGGCCGAGTTCAGCATCGGCGCGCTGCTGCAGATGTTGCGCCGCATGCCGGTGATCAACGCCGAGGGCCTGGCCGTCGGCCGCGAGCTGGGCGGCGCGGTGGTCGGCATCGTCGGCATGACGCCGGCGGCGCGGCCGCTGGCGCAGTTGCTGGACACCTTCGGCGCCCGCGTCATCGGCTACGACCCCGCGGTGCACGCCGGCGACGGTCTGTGGGACCGCTGGGGCGTGGAGCCGGTGCCGCTGCGCCAGTTGATGGAGCACAGCGACGGCGTGTGCGTGCTGCTGTCGTACTACTCGCGCTACCACGGCCTGCTGGGCCAGCGCTACCTGGCCGAGTGCAAGCCCAACCAGGTGCTGGTGAGCCTGGCGCCGTCGGGCCTGTTCGACGAGCAGGCGCTGGCCCACGCCTTGGCCACGCGGCGCATGGCCGCGGCCTGGTTCGACAGCATGGAGCCGGGCACCATGGACCCGGGGAGGCCGCTGCACGATGTCAGCTCGCTGCAGATCACGCCGCGCGTGGCCAGCACCACGCGCGAATCGCGCATCCGCAGCGCCTGGGCGGTGGCGCAGCGCATGGACGAGATCCTGCGCGCGCGCGGCGACGAGGGCGACTTCAGGTCGACGCGGCCAGGCGCGCTCGCTGGTCTCGAAGACGATCCAACGCCTGCCTGAAGTCGGCCAGGCGCGCGCGCTCCTGCGCCACCACGGCGGCCGGCGCGCGCGCCACGAAACTTTCGTTGCCCAGCTTGGCGTCGGCCTTGGTGATCTCGCCGGCGAGGCGCGCGATCTCCTTGTCGAGCCGCGCGCCTTCGGCGGCGAGATCGACCTCGACGTGCAGCGCCAGCCGCGCCGGCCCCTGCACCGCCACCGGCGCGGCGCGCGTGGCCTGCGCGAAGGCGGCCTCGTCGTCGACCACGCGCAGCTCCGACAGCCGCGCCAGCGCCTTCAGCAGCGGCGCCGCCTCGGCCATGAAGGCCGCCGCGCCGTGGCTGAGCAGCGGCACGCGCTCGCCGGGGTTCAGCCCCATCTCGCTGCGCAGGTTGCGGCAGGTGCCGACCACCGCCTTCAGCTGCGCCATCCAGGCGTCGGCCGCGGCGTCGATCTTGCCCGGCTGCGCCACCGGGTAGGCGGCGGTGACGATGGTGGCCTCGCTGTCGGCCGTCTTGCGGCCGGCGACGACGGCCACCGTCTGCCACAGCTCGGCGCTGATGAAGGGCGCGATCGGGTGCAGCAGCCGCAGCACCGTTTCCAGCGTGCGGATCAGCGTGCGCCGCGTGGCGCGCTGCTCGGCCTCGCCGCCGGCCTGGATCTGCACCTTGGCGATCTCCAGGTACCAGTCGCAATACTCGTCCCACACGAAGCCGTAGATCGCGTTGGCCACCAGGTCGAGCCGGTACTCGGCGAAGCCCTGATGTACCGCCGCTTCCACGCGCTGCAGCTCGCCGGTGATCCACTTGTCGGCCGGCGAAAAATGCGCGCCGTGGTGCTCGACCGGTTCGGCCAGCTGCAGGTCGTGGCCCTCGCAGTTCATCAGCACGAAGCGCGTGGCGTTCCACAGCTTGTTGCAGAAATTGCGGTAGCCCTCGCAGCGCTTGGCGTCGAAGTTGATGTTGCGGCCCAGGCTGGCGTAGCTGGCCATGGTGAAGCGCAGCGCGTCGGCGCCGTAGCCGGGAATGCCTTGCGGAAACTCCTTCTCGGTTTCCTTGCGCACGCGCGGCGCCGTCTCGGGCTTGCGCAGCCCGGTGGTGCGCTTGGTCAGCAGCTCGGGCAGCGCGATGCCGTCGATCAGGTCCACCGGGTCGAGCACGTTGCCTTCGCTCTTGCTCATCTTCTTGCCCTGCGCGTCGCGCACCAGGCCGTGGATGTAGACGTCGCGGAACGGCACCTTCCCCGTGAAATGCGTGGTCATCATGATCATCCGGGCGACCCAGAAAAAGATGATGTCGAAGCCCGTCACCAGCACGCTGCTGGGCAGGAACAGGTCCTGCTCCAGCGTCTGCGCCGGCCAGCCCAGCGTGGAGAACGGCACCAGCGCCGAGCTGTACCAGGTGTCCAGCACGTCTTCGTCGCGCGTCAGCGGACCCGCGTAGCCGGCTTGCGTCGCACGTTGGCGCGCCTCGTCCTCGCTGCGGCCGACGAAGATCTCGCCGCCGCTGCCGTACCAGGCCGGGATCTGGTGGCCCCACCAGAGCTGGCGGCTGATGCACCAGTCCTGGATGTTGTTCATCCAGTGGTTGTAGGTGTTGACCCATTGCTCGGGCACGAAGCGCACCTGGCCCGAGGCCACGGCGTCGATGGCCTGCTGCGCGATGCTCCGGCCGCCGGCGCCCGCCTTGCTCATCGCCACGAACCACTGGTCGGTCAGCATCGGCTCGACGATCTGCCCCGTGCGCGCGCAGCGCGGCACCATCAACCGGTGCTTCTTGGTCTCCACCAGCAGGCCCAGGCCTTCGAGGTCGGCGACGATGCGCTTGCGCGCCTCGAAGCGGTCCAGCCCGCGGTAGGCCGCGGGCGCCTGGTCGTTGATGGTGGCGTCGAGGTTGAGCACGCCGATCATCGGCAGCCCGTGGCGCTGGCCCACCGCGTAGTCGTTGGCGTCGTGCGCCGGCGTCACCTTGACGACGCCGGTGCCGAAGGCGCGGTCGACGTAGGCGTCGGCGATGATGGGGATCTCGCGCCCGGCCAGCGGCAGCATCACCATCTTGCCGACCAGCGCGGCATAACGCTCGTCTTCGGGGTGCACCATCACCGCGGTGTCGCCGAGCATGGTCTCGGGCCGCGTGGTGGCCACCACCAGCGCGCCGGAACCGTCGGCCAGCGGGTAGCGGATGTGCCACAGGAAGCCGTCTTCCTCCTCGCTTTCGACCTCCAGGTCGGAGACGGCCGACTTCAGCTCGGGGTCCCAGCTGACCAGCCGCTTGCCGCGGTAGATCAGCCCTTCGTCGTACAGGCGCACGAAGGTCTCGGTGACCACCTTCGAGAGCTTGTCGTCCATCGTGAAGTATTCGCGGCTCCAGTCCACGCTGTCGCCCATGCGGCGCATCTGGCGCGTGATGGTGGCGCCCGAGCTGGCCTTCCAGTCCCACACCTGGGCGACGAAGTTCTTGCGCCCAAGGTCGTGGCGCGACAGCCCGGCCTCCTGCAACTGGCGCTCGACGACGATCTGCGTGGCGATGCCGGCGTGGTCGGTCCCCGGCACCCACAGCGTGTTGTGGCCGCGCATGCGGTGCCAGCGGGTCAGCGCGTCCATGATGGTCTGGTTGAACGCATGGCCCATGTGCAGCGTGCCGGTGACGTTGGGCGGCGGCAGCTGGATGCTGAACGAGGGCTTGGACGGATCGAGCGTGGGCGCGAACGCTTCCGCGGCGTCCCACAGCGGGGCCCAGCGGGCCTCGATGGCGGCGGGTTCGAAGGACTTGGCGAGCTCGGGCGTGGTCATGGCGGGCAAGGGCACAATGGTTTGCCGCCGGCCGCCGCACGGGGACCAGGGTCCAGGGCGCGGGCCGGTGCAGCAACACTCAGGCAGGGAGGCCGGCATTGTAGGTCGGGGCCTGCCGCCGAGCCGACCGGGAGCCGCGATGAACCCACCCCTGAAGCGCGCCGCGATGGCCTTGATCGGCGCCGCCCTGCTGGCCGGCTGCGGCGGCGGCGACGAGGTCTACAGCCCGCTGCCGCCGCTGCCCGGCATCGCCTGCAGCACGCTGGACGAACGCGCCTGGCTCGACGCCTACTTCGACGAGTGGTACTTCTGGTACCGCCAGGCGCCCAACCCCAACCCGGCGCGCGACATGGGGCTGGACGAGTTCTTCCAGGCCTCGCTGTACACCGGCAACGACCCGCAGTTTCCGGTGGCCGACCGCTGGAGCTACATCGAGCCCACGGCCGACTTCGACCGCTTCTTCGGCGACGGCCGGCTGCTCGGCTACGGCGTCTACCTGGCCGGGCTGGAGACCCACGCCGACCCGGCGCGGCCGCTGCGCGTGCGCTACGTCGAGCCGCTGTCGGACGCCGCCGCGCAAGGCGTGCAGCGCGGCGAGCGCATCGTCTCGGTCGACGGCCGCGCGGCCGCCGAGATCGTCGCCGCCAACGACTACGCCATCTTCACGCCCAGCGCCGAAGGCCAGCGCCTGACGCTGGTGCTGGATAACGGCAACGGTACGCGTACCGTCAGCCTGCGCGCCGGCGCCTTCGCGCTGAGCCCGGTGACCGGCGCGCGCGTGCTGCAGACCCCGCAGGGCCGGCGCATGGGCTACCTGCACGTGAAGGACATGATCAGCCAGGCCGAGAGCGGCATCGCCGCGGCCTTCGCCGACTTCAAGGCGCAGGGCGTGCAGGAGCTGGCGATCGACCTGCGCTACAACGGCGGCGGCCTGGTCTCGCTGTCGCGCACGCTGGCCTCGCACGTGGCGGCGGCGCGCACGCGCAACCAGACCTACGCGCGGCTGCTGTACAACGACAAGCTCGACCAAGACCACGACGAAAGCGTGCGCTTCGACGACCCGCAGGCGGCGCTGGGCCTGAGCCGCGTCTACGTGCTGGCCGGGCCGCGCACCTGCTCGGCGGCCGAGCTGGTGATCAACGGCCTCAAGCCTTTCGTCGACGTGGTGGTGGTCGGCGCCGCCAGCTGCGGCAAGCCGGTCGGCTTCCAGCCGGTGAGCCGCTGCGACAGCACCTTCAACGTCGTCAACTTCGAATCGGTCAACGCCGCCGGCCAGGGCCGCTACTGGAACGGCATCGGCCCCACCTGCGCGGTGGCCGAAGACCTGTCCAAGCCGCTGGGCAGCGCCGACGAAACGCTGCTGGCCGCCGCGCAACGCCATGCCGACGGCGGCGGCTGCCCGGCGGCGTCGGCGGCCGACACGGTGCTGCGCCGCGCGCTGCGCGCCGGCGCCGCGCGCGGCGAGCCGGCGGAGCGGCAAGGCATGTGGGCGCGCTGAAGGAACGACCCGGCCGCGCCCGTGCTGCGTGAGCCCGACCCCTGCGAGCGCCGGGCCTGGCATGGTGCCGACGACCTGCCGGCGCCGCTGTTCATGCCGAGCGAGGGCTGCGTCGGCTTGCTGCGGCAGCAAGGCCCGGCTGTCGCTACTCGACCCCCAGCTCCGAGATGAAGCGCTCGCGCCGCTGCAGCGCCGCCAGCGCCTGCTGGCCCAGCCGCGTGGCCACCAGGTTGAGCAGGCCTTCGCAGAACACCACGTAGGCGCCCATGCTGTTGCTGAAGAAGCTGCTGTCGTGCGGCACGAAGAAGGCATGGCGCGCTGGCGGCACCAGCGGCGAGGCGCGGGTGTCGGTGATCGCGATCACCGTCAGCCCGGCGTCGGCGGCCGCCGCCGCGGCCTGCGCCACCGCGCGCGTGTAGGGCGCGACGCTGGTGACGACCACCACGTCGCCGCGCTGCAACTGGGCCAGGCCTTCGGCGGCGCCCAGGCCTTGCGCATCGAGCAGCGCGACGTCGCCGCGCAGCAGGCCGAGGCCGTAGCACAGGAAGCTGGCCAGCGCGCCGAACTGCCGCAGCCCGTGGATGCGCACGCGCGGCGCGCGGGCCAGCAGCGAGGCCGCGTCGCGCAGGTCGGCCGCCGACAACTGCGCCAGAAAGCCCTCGACGTTGCGGATCGACTCGCGCGCCAACTGCAGCACGGTGTCGACGTCGCCCGACGTTGCCGCCCGGGCGCCGGCCGGCGCCGCCCCCATCCGCGACCCCACCAGACGCCCGGCCTGCCCGCTGTAGAAGTGGCGGTGGCCTTGCGCCAGGCCGTCGCGGAACACGCGCTGGAAGTCGACGAAGCCGGCGTAGCCCAGCCGCGTGGCCAGCCGCGTCAAGGTGGAAGCATTGACGCCCAGGCTGGCCGCCAGCTCGGTGATGGTGCGCACCGCCACTTCTTCCGGGCGCTCCACCAGCTTGGCCAGCACGGCGTGGGCTTTGGGCCCCAGCGCCACGTCGCCTTCGTCGCGACCGATGCGAACGGTCAGTTCGCGCAGCGCGGCCACGTCGTGCGGCGGCAGGGCGGGGCGGGGCGTCGGCTTGGGCATGGGCTGGCGGCGGCGGTCGGGTCAGCCGCGCAGCTTAGCGGCACCGACCATGCGGAAGACCGGCGGCTGCAGCGGGTGCTCGTGCACCTGCCAGACGATCTGCGCGCACGGCACGGACCGCACGGACGGCACGGACGGGACGGACCGCACCGACTGCACGGCGATCAGCGCGGTGGCCAGCGTGTTCTCGGCGTCCTCGTCGTCGGCGGCGCTGCGGTGGATGGGAAAGCGCGGCTGCTCGGCGTCGCCCAGGATCGCCAGCGCGTCGACCGCGACGCCGGCGGCCGCGGCCTGGGCCAGCAGCGCCTCGCCGCGCCGCTGCCGCTGGCCCGACGAGCCGGTGACCAGCTGCGGCCGCTCGCACAGCGCCGGCTGCAAGGCATGGTTGGCGTGCACGCTCGGCGCCGTGACGGCGCGCACCGAGCAGGCGCGCGAGCCGAACTCCACGCTCAGCAACTCGGCGCTGTCGCGGTGCGCCAGCGTCAGGTGGAAGCCGCCGGCGCGCGGCTGCCGCTGCAGCAGTTCCACCGCGGCCGGCAGGCTGGGCGCGTCGAGCAGCGCGCGCGTCAGCACCATGCGCGGCACGCCGGCATCGGCCTCGCGCAGGCGCAGGTTGTTGACCGTCATCGCCAGGCCGGCGGCGGTCACCGCGAAGGTGTGGCCGGCCAGCGAGCCGGGGTAGACGAAGGCGGCGAACGGCGGGCTGCCGTCGATCGCGCATTCGGCCAGCGCGCAATGGCCCGCGAAGCGCGGGTCGCCGTCTTCGTTGTGGGCGATGGCCCAGCCGGCCGCGCCGGGTATCTGCACGGTGGTGCAGCCGTCGGGCGCCAGCGCCCACAGGTCGCCGCGGCAGTTCCACAGCAGCACCTCGTCGAAGGGCAGTTCCAGGCCCTGGGCCAGGCCTTGCAGCTCGGCCCAGATGCGCGGGAAGCGTTCTTGCACCAGCGCGGCCATGGCCGCGGCCGGGGCGCTGCCGCGCCAGCGCATCACGCCGGCCCAGGCCGGGCTTTGCAGCCGGTAGGCGTGCACCGCCGCGGCGCCGAAGCGGCCCAGCGCGAAGCCGGCATCGAAGGGCGCGCCTGCGATGCGCAGATAGGACAGACGGGCCATCGCTAGTCGACGTGTTGCAGGAAGTCGCGCAGGCGCTGGTTGGGCGGGTCGTCCAGCAGCGCGACGGGCGGGCCGTCGACGGCGATGCGGCCGCCTTCCATGAAGATCAGCCGCGTGCCGACCTTGCGTGCGAACGCCATCTCGTGCGTCACCACCACCATCGTCATGCCTTCCTCGGCCAGCGCCTGCATCACGCGCAGCACCTCCTGGCGCAGTTCGGGGTCCAGCGCCGACGTGGGCTCGTCGAACAGCATCAGCTTGGGCCGCACCGCCAGCGCGCGGGCGATGGCCACGCGCTGCTGCTGCCCGCCCGACAGCTCGCTCGGGTAGTGGCCGGCGCGGTCGGCCAGGCCCACCTTGGCCAGCAGCGCGCGCGCCTGTTCCTCGGCCTCGGCCTTGGGCGTGCCGCGCACCTGCCGCGGCCCGAAGGCCACGTTCTGCAGCGCCGTCATCTGCGGGAACAGGTTGAACTGCTGGAACACCATGCCGGCTTCCTGCCGGATGGCGCGCAACTGCGCCTGGCTGCCGCGCACGCTGAGGCCGTCGACGTGCAGTTCGCCGCCGCTGATCGGCTCCAGCGCGTTGATGCAGCGAAGCAGCGTCGACTTGCCCGAGCCCGAGGGGCCGATCAGCACCACCACCTCGCCGGCGTGGATGCGCAGGTCGACGCGGTCGAGCACGACGGTGGCGCCGAAGCGCTTGGAGACGGCGGCGAACTCGACCATGGTCTCGGGACGATCCGGCGCTGCCGGGCGATCCGGCCCTCGCGGGGCTTGGCTCGGGCGCGGCCCGACCTCTGGGGTGTTCATAGGATGCGCATCCGCCGTTCGATGCCGTGCAACATCAGCGTCAGCACGCCGATCATCGCCAGGTAGATCACCGCCACCGCCGACCAGATCTCGACGGCGCGGAAGTTGGCGGCCATGATCTCCTGGCCCTGGCGCGTCAGCTCGCCGACGCCGATCACGATGAACAGCGAGGTGTCCTTCAGGCTGACGATGAACTGGTTGCCCAGCGGCGGAATCATGCGCCGGAAGGCCACCGGTCCGACCACGAAGGCCAGCACCCGCCAGCGCGCCAGGCCCATCGCCAGGCCGGCCTCGCTCAGGCCCTTGGGCACCGACTGGAAGGCGCCGCGCACGATCTCCGAGATGTAGGCGCCGGCGTTGACGATGATGGAGACCACGGCCGCCGTCATCGGGTCGACGCGGATGCCCATCAGCACCGGCAGCGCGAAGTAGATGAACATCACCTGCACGACGATGGGCGTGCCGCGCACGAACTCGACGTACACCGCCGCCAGCAGCGCGACGAAGCGGTTGCCGTAGGCCCGCATCAGCCCGAACAGCAAGCCCACCAGCACGCCGCCGGCGAGGCCGGCCAGCGCGATCAGCACCGTCAGCTTGGCGCCTTGCAGCAAGGCCGGCAGTGCCTGCCCGATCACCGACCAGTCGAAGTCCACCGCAGTCTCCGGGCGGCCGCGCGATCAGGGCTTGGGCGGTTCGGTGCCGAACCACTTCTTGTAGATCGCGGCGTAGCGGCCATCGGCCTTGACCTTGGCCAGCGCGCCGTTGACCTTGGCCACCAGCGGGCTGCCCTTGGGGAAGGCGATGCCGTACTGGTGCGCCATCATCTGCGCACCCACCGCCTTGACCTTGCCCTTGCCGGCGGTGGCCACGTAGTACAGCACGTTGGGCGTGTCGTGCATCGCGGCGTCGACGCGGCCGGTGGCCAGTTCGAGGTAGGCGTTGTCGATGTTGGGGAACTGGCGCAACTCGGTGCCGGCGAAGTTGGCCTTGGCGTAGTCGGCCGCCGAGGTGCCGGTCTTGATGGCCAGTGCCTTGCCCTTGAGGTCGGCCGCGCCCTTGATCGGGCTGTCGGCCGCCACCATCAGCAGGAAGCCGCTGTCGTAGTAGCCATCGGAGAAGTCGATCACCTTCTTGCGCTCGTCCTTGATCGTGATGCCGGCCAGGCCGACGTCGACGTTCTTGGTCTGCAGCGCCGGCAGGATGCCGTTGAAGTCCATCGGCTGCAGCTTGTAGTCGAGCTTCAGTTCCTTGGCGACGGCGTCCCACAGGTCGATGTCGAAGCCGACGTACTTGTCGCCCTGCTTGAACTCGAAGGGCACGAAGGCGGTGTCGACCGCGACGACCAGGGTCTCGGCGTGGGCAGCCGGGCCGAACAGGGCGGCCGCGGTCAGCGCCGCGGCGGCAAGGCGGGCAAGAAGCGAGTTCATCGAAGGTCCTTTCGGGAACGAGGGGGAGGGCTGCCGCCGATGCGCAAGCGGATTTGCATCAGCAGCATGAGTGCAAATGTACTTGCATTGATGAGGCAAGCGCAATCGGATTTGCACGGACCGAGGCCAGGCAACGCCACGTCACGCCGCGCCAGGCCGCGCCAGGCCGCGCGGCGGACGCCGTTCAGCGCGGCAACGGCGGCAGCGGCGGCGCGCTGGACGCCGGCACGGCGGTGCGTGCGGCGTTCATCACCATCGACAGCAAGGCGTAGTAGCCGTTGATGGCGATGAGGTCGATCACGCCTTGCTCGCCCCAGCGCGCGACGGCGCGCGCCCAGGTGGGGTCGCTGATCGACTGCGCGCGGTGCAGCTCGGTGCAGAAGTCGTGCACGAGCTGTTCATCGTCGCGCAGCGGCGCGGGGTCGCGGCCTTCGGCGATGGCGGCGATGGCTTCCGGCGCGATGCCTTCGCGCGCCGCGATCGGCGCGTGGATGGCCCACTCCACCGGCTGCGACCAGTGCCGCGCCGTGACCAGGATGGCCAGCTCCGACAGCCGCAGGCCGATGGCGCTGCGGTAGCGCAGGTACTCGCCCATGCGCTGCGCGTGGCCCATCAGCTCGGGGCTGCGCAGCAAGGGCACGAAAGGCGAGACCAGCGCGCCGCGCGGGCCGTCGATCACCGCGCGCGCTTCGGCGCGCTGCTGCTCGCTCCACTGCGATTCGGGCAGCGGCGGCAGGCGGTCTTCGTTCATGAACGCTCCTTCGCCGGCAGGCCTTGCAGCACCTCGCCGATCGACCGCGCCAGCCGGTCGACGATCTCGTCGATGTCGGCTGCCGTCGAGATGAAGGGCGGCGCGATCAGCACGTGGTCGCCCAGGCGGCCATCAATGGTGCCGCCCATCGGGTAGACCATCAGGCCGTTGGCGAAGGCCTGCGCCTTGATGCGCGCGTGCAGCTTGAGCGCGGGGTCGAACGGCGCCTTGGTCTCGCGGTCGCGCACCAGCTCGACGCCCATGAAGAGGCCCCGGCCGCGGATGTCGCCGACATGGGGGTTGGCGCCCAGCCGCGCGTCCAGCGCCTGGCGCAACTGCGCGCCGCGCTCGCGCACCGCGGCCAGCAGCCCGTCGCGCTGGATGACCTGCTGCACCGCCAGCGCCGCCGCCGCCGCGGTGGGGTGCCCAATGTAGGTGTGGCCGTGCTGGAAGAGGCCGCTGCCGCGGCGCACGGCGTCGACGATGGCGCCGCTGGCCAGCACCGCGCCGATCGGCTGGTAGCCGCCGCCCAGCCCCTTGGCGATGACCAGCAGGTCGGGCGTGACGCCTTCCTGCTCCACCGCGTGCAGCGTGCCGGTGCGGCCCATGCCGCACATCACCTCGTCGGCGATGAAGAGGATGCCGTAGCGGTCGCACAGTGCGCGCACGCCGCGGAAGTAGCCCGGCGTCGGCGGCAGCGCGCCGGCGGTGGCGCCGACCACCGTCTCGGCGACGAAGGCGATCACGCGCTCGGGCCCCAGCGCCTGGAACTGCGCATCGAGTTCGTCGATCAGCCGCCGCGTGTAGCCGTCCTGGCTTTCGCCGGCGCGGCGGTCGCGGTACTCGTAGCAGGGCGAGACGCGGCCGACGTCGATCAGCAGCGGCGCGAACTGCTGGCGCCGCCATTCGTTGCCGCCCACCGCCAGCGCGCCCAGCGTGTTGCCGTGGTAGCTCTGCCGGCGGGCGACGAACATAGTGCGCTGCGGCTGGCCGACCTCGACCACGTACTGGCGCGCCAGCTTCAGTGCGGCCTCGATCGCCTCGGACCCGCCGGAAACGAAATAGACCTGGTCCAGCCCCGCCGGCGCGTGCGCCACCAGGTGCTCGGCCAGCGCCTCCGAGACTTCGCTGGTGAAGAAGCCGGTGTGCGCGTACGCCAGGCGGTCGATCTGCGCGTGCAGCGCGGCCAGCACCTCGGGGTGGGCATGGCCCAGGCACGACACCGCGGCGCCGCCGCTGCCGTCGAGATAAGCCTTTCCGTCGCGGTCGAACAAGCGGATGCCTTCGCCGCGCACGGCCACGGGCGGCACGGCGCGCAGGCTGCGGTGGATGACCTTGCTGCTCATGGCGGTCGCTGCGTTCACTTGTAGTCGGCGGCGTCGGGCGAGTCGGTCGGCTTGGCGATCACCTGCTTGAGCGTGGCCCCCATCGGGAAGTTGAGCACGATGTTCTTCGGCGGGATCGGCCGGGTGAACCACTTGTCGTAGATGCGGTTGATGTCGCCCGATGCGAACAAGCCCTTCAGCGTGCCGTCGACCAGGCGCTTGAACTCGGGGTCGCCCTTGGCGAACATCAGCGCGTAGGGGTCGACGCTGTAGCCCTCGGTGCTGAGCGCGAAGTCGCCCGGCGTCTGCGACGAGGCGGCCATGCCGGTGAGCAGGATGTCGTCTTCGAAGAAGGCGTCGGCGCGGCCCGAGGTCACCAGCAGCATCGACTCGGCGTGGTCCTTGCCGTTCACCAGCGTCATGCCGAGCTTGCGCGCCTCGTTCAACTCGCGCACGCGCTTGACGGTGTTGGTGCCGGTGGTCACGGCGACCGTCCGACCCTTCAGGTCGTCCACCGTCTTCTGATGGGCCGCCTTGCGGCCGACGAAGCGCGTTGCGACGACGAAGGTGGTGACGCTGAAGCCCACCAGCGGCTGGCGCTCGGCGTTGTTCACCGTCGAGCCGCATTCCAGCGTGACGGTGCCGTTCTGCACCAGCGGGATGCGATTCTGCGAAGTCACCGCCTGCAGGTTGACCTTCAGGTTGGGCAGCTTCAGTTCCTTCTTGACGGCGTCGACGACGCGGTTGCACAGGTCGATCGAATAGCCGATCGGCTGCGCGTCGCCGCCCAGGTAGGAAAACGGGATCGACGCCTCGCGGTAGCCGAGCGTGATCTCGCCGCTGTCCTTGATCTTCTTCAGCACGTCGCCGGACTCGGCCTGCGCCGGACCGGCGGCCGACAGCGCGGCCAGGCAGGCCAGCGCGGCGCCGGCAAGGGGGAAGGAGCGGCGGGCGGGGGCGGCGTGTTTCATGGTGCGCGGCGTTGGAAACGTTCGTTTCGGGACCGCGAGTGTATGAAACACACGGCGCTTGTCAATGGTGGTTGAAACGTTTGTATCGGCGCCGCGCCGTGGTCGACCTCAGCGCGGCGCCGGTGGCCGCCGCGCCGCTTCGGCGCGGTAGGCGCCGGAGTCGAACAACTGCCGCTCGACGCGGCCGATGTGGGTGGCGACGGCCTCGCCGCCGTCGGCGACGAGCTGCTCGAGCAGCGCCTCGGTCAAGGCGACGGCGGCGGCCACGGACGGAAAGAACGAGGGGCTGTCCACCGCGAACAGCAGCGACAGGTCGGCGCCCAGCGCCAGCGGCGAGGCGCGGCTGTCGGTCAGCGCCACCACGCGCGCGCCGGCGGCGCGGGCATGCTCGATCACGGTGACCGATTCGCTCGAATACGGCGCGAAGCTGGCGACGACGACGGCGTCGTGCCGCTCGATGGCGCGCAGCTCGGCGTCCAGCCCGCCGGCGTGGGCGCCGATCAACTGCACGCTGTTGCGGAACAGCCGATAACCGTAGAACAGCGCGTACGCCACCGGGTGGCTGGCGCGAAAGCCGGCCACGTGCACCGTCTTCGCGCGCTTGAGCAGCCGGGCGGCGTCGCCCAGCAGAGCGCCGCAATGGGCCTGCGTGGCTTCCAGGTTGCGCTGCTGCACGGCGAACAGTTCGCCCACCAGGTCGGCGTGGCGGCCGCGCACGGCCAGCCGCTGGGCGCGCTGGCCGTAGCGCTGGCCATCCGAGCCCAGGCCCAGGTCCTGTGCGAAGGCCGTCTTCAGCGCCGGCCAGCCGTCGTAGCCCAGCTGCTGCGCCAGCCGCACCAGCGTGGCCGGCTGCACGCCGGCGTGCTCGGCCAGCGTGCGCATCGACACGACCACCACCTCGTTCGGATGGTCGACCACGAAGCGCGCCGCGGCCTGCAGCGTGGGGCTGAGGCCGGCAAAGCGCTGCAGGATCTGTTCCCTGGCATCCATCGCTGGTCCTCCGCTTGCAACGCTCGATTCAGGCATGAATCGAATGTTACGCGCGGCGCGGCGGCCGTGGCCGGCGCGCGCGGGCGGCCTGCTGCAGCTCCTTGGGCGACAGCACGTGCAGCGGCGAATCGACCAGCCGCTGCAGCGCCAGGTCGATGAAGGCGCGCACGCGCCGCGGCTGCGCGGCGCGGCTGCCGTAGTACAGGTGCACGCCGATGTCGTCGGTCATGTGCTGCAGCAGCAGCGGCACCAGGCGGCCGGCGCGGATGTGCGCGGCGCCCGAGAGGTTGGCGATCTGCGCCAGCACCTGGCCGGCCAGCGCGGCCTGCAGTTCCAGCTCGGCGTCGTTGGTCGACAGCGCCGGCACGACGTGGCGCTGCACCACCTCGCCGTCGACCAACAGGTGCCAGGGCAGCACCTGGCCGGTGGCCGGGTGGCGAAAGACGCTGCAGCGGTGCTGCGCCAGATCGTCCAGCGACTTCGGCGCGCCGTGCCGTTGCAGGTAGGCCGGCGCCGCGCAGATCATCAGCTGCACCGGGAACAGCCGCCTGGCGATCACGCCATCGGCAGCCGAAGCGCCGATGCGAAAGCCGACGTCGATGCGGTCGAGCACCCAGTTGCTGCGGCCGTCGTCGAGCTGCACGTCGGGCTGCACCGCGGGGTGGCGGCCGCAGAACTCGTCGAGCAGCGGCATCAGGATGCCGACGAAGGCCGAGCGCGGCGCGGCGATGCGCAAGGGCCCGGCGATCTCGTCCTTCGCTTCGCGCACCTGGCTCAAGGCGCGCTCCAGCGCGGCCAGCGCGGGCTGCGTCGCTTCCAGGAAGCGCTGGCCCTCGTCGGTCAAGGCCAGGCTGCGCGTCGTGCGGTGCAACAGCCGCACGCCCAGGTGCGCTTCGAGCTGGGCGATGGCCTGGCTGGTGGCCTGCGGCGTCACGCCCTGGGCGGCAGCGGCGCGGCGGATGCTGCCCAGCTCGACGGCCTTGGCAAAGCTGGCGATGGCGCGCCACTCGTTGATGGCCATGGTGGATGCGGCGCCGGCGGCGGGCGCCGATTGGCAAGTCTGGCTTGATTGTCGTTCAAGCTTTTGCGCCCTAGCGGCTTGCTGGCGCGCTGCCTACAGTGCGCCGCATTGCCACCGGAGAACGCCATGACGATGAAGCACCGCCCCCTCGGCCGCAGCGGCCTCGATACCTCCGCCCTCGGCGTCGGCTGCATGGGCCTGAGCTTCGGCTACGGGCCCGGCGTCGACCGCGCCGCCGGCGTGCAGCTGATCCGCGAGGCCGTGGCCCGCGGCGTGACCTTCTTCGACACCGCCGAGGCCTACGGCGCGCTCAACGAAGAGATGGTCGGTGAAGCGCTGGCGCCGGTGCGCGAGCGCGTCGTCATCGCCACCAAGTTCGGCTTCGCCGGCGGCACGCCGGCAGCCGGGCTGGACAGCCGGCCCGAGCGCATCCGCGCGGTGGTCGAGCAGTCGCTGCAGCGCCTGCGCACCGACCGCATCGACCTGCTGTACCAGCACCGCGTGGACCCGGCCGTGCCGATGGAAGACGTGGCCGGCGCGGTGAAGCAGCTGATCGAGCAAGGCAAGGTGCGCCACTTCGGGCTGTCGGAAGCCGGCGCCGATTCCATCCGCCGCGCCCATGCGGTGCTGCCGGTGGCGGCGCTGCAAAGCGAATACTCCTTGTGGTGGCGCGAGCCCGAGCGCGACATCCTGCCGCTGCTGGAAGAACTGGGCATCGGCTTCGTGCCGTTCAGCCCGCTCGGCAAAGGCTTCCTCACCGGCGCGATCAAGGCCGACACGCCGTTCGCAAAGGACGACTTCCGCAACATCGTGCCGCGCTTCAGCGCCGAAGCGCGCGCCGCGAACCAGGTGCTGGTCGATGCCATCGCGGGCATCGCGTCGGCCAAAGGCGCCACGTCGGCGCAGGTGGCGTTGGCCTGGCTGCTTGCGCAGCGGCCGTGGATCGTGCCGATCCCGGGCACGACCAAGCTGCATCGGCTGGAAGAGAACCTGGCGGCCGCGGCGCTGACGCTCGACGCCGGCGACCTGCGGCGCATCGACGAAGCGCTGGCCGGCATCACCGTGCAAGGCGGGCGCTATCCGGCGCCACTCGCGGCGCTGGTCGGCCGTTGAAGCAAGCGTTGGACGATAGGACGCGAGCATGGTCACCAGCAGGCCGAGAGCGTGGCTTTCATGCGCGAGAACGGCGTGCAGGCCGAAGCCTGGGCGCCTTTCGCCGAAGGGCGCAACGGCCTGTTCGGCAACGCGGTGTTGGTCGACATCGGCCGCAAGCACGGCAAGTCGATCGGGCAGGTGGTGCTGCGCTGGCTTCTTCTCGCACCGCGACCCGGCCATCGTGAAGTGGATGGCCGAGCGCCGGCTCGACCTCTGACCCTGCAGGCGTTTCATCATGCGCAAGCCATTCGGCCGTTTCGACCCGTCGCCTTCGCGGCGGCAAATGCTCGCCACCGCCGCCACGCTCGGCGTGGCGCCTTGGCTGCTGCAAGCCTGCGCCGGCCAGGCCGGCGCGACGACCACCGCAAGCGCCGCGCTGCCCCACCGCAAGCTCGGCACGCTCGACGTCACGAGCATCGGCCTGGGCTGCCAGTGGCGGCCCGGCGCGGCGCCGGGCTCGGTGGTCGACAACTACAGCAGCGGCTTCGACCGCCCAGCCGCGCTGCGGCTGATCCGGCGCGCCGTCGATCGCGGCGTGACCTTCTTCGACACGGCCGAAGCCTACGGGCCGTTCCTGTCGGAGGCGATCGTCGGCGAAGCGCTGCAAGGCCAGCGCGAGCGCGTCGTCATCGCGACGAAGTTCGGCTTCGACATCGACCCCGTCAGCGGCCAGCGCCGCCCCGGTGGGCTGAACAGCCGGCCGGCGCACATCCGCGCGGTGGTCGACGCGCAACTCAAGCGCCTGCGCAGCGACCACGTCGACCTGCTGTACCAGCACCGCGTCGACCCGCAGGTGCCGATCGAAGACGTCGCCGGCACCGTGAAGGATTTGATCGCGCAGGGCAAGGTGCGCCACTTCGGGTTGTCCGAGCCCGGCGTGCAGACCATCCGCCGCGCGCACGCGGTGCAGCCGCTGGCGGCGATCCAGAACGAGTATTCGATGATCTGGCGCGGCGCCGAAGCGCAGGTGCTGCCCTTGTGCGAGGAACTGGGCATCGGCTTCGTCTGCTGGAGCCCGCTGGCGATGGGCTTCCTGACCGGAACCATCGTCGCCGACCGCCGCTTCTCCGGCGCGCCGCCGGAAGACTTCCGCGCCGGCGTGCCCCGTTTCGCGCCCGATGCGCTGGCGGCCATCGCGATCCGCGGCGAGCGGCTGCCGCCGGCGGTGCTGCGCATGTCGGGCGTCGAGGCGCCGGCGAAGCCTTGAGCGAATCGAAGAAGGCCGACGCGACACAACGCTGCGTCATCGACCGGTCGTCGCTTCGCGACCATGTTCGCGGCGCTGGAGGCTGACAGCGCGGGCGCGCTTGGCGCCGCAAGCTACGTGGCCGCGTCCGCAACGTCGGCGCGCACGCCGAGCAGCGCGCAGACATGGCGCGCGATCATCTGCTCCTCGTCGGTCGCGATCACGTTCACCGCGACGCGGCTGGTCGGGGTGCTGATGCACACGGCGCCGCGCCGGTTGCTCTCGTCGTCGAGCTTGATCCCCAGCCAGCGTGCGTCGCGGCACACGCGCTCGCGCACGCGCGCGCTGTGCTCGCCGATGCCGCCGGTGAACACCAGCGCGTCCAGCCCGCCCAGCGCGGCGGCCAGGCTGCCCAGCTCGCGCGTGATGCGGTAGCAGAAGAGCTCGATCGCGGCGTCGGCCTGCGGCGTGCCGCTGGCTTCCAGCGTGCGCATGTCGCTCGACAGGCCCGACACGCCCAGCAGGCCCGAGCGTTCGTTCAACAGCGTCTGCACCTCGTCGGCGCGCATGCCGAGCTGCGCGATCAGGTACAGCACGACGCCGGGGTCCAGGCTGCCGCAGCGCGTGCCCATCATCAAGCCGTCGGTCGCGGTGAAGCCCATCGTCGTCGCGACGCTGCGGCGCTGCTTCAGGCCGCACAGGCTGGCGCCGTTGCCCAGGTGCGCGACCACCACGCGGCGGTCGGCGCGCGCGGCGCCCAGATGCTGCGGCAGCACGCTCGCGATGTACTCGTACGACAGGCCGTGAAAGCCGTAGCGCTTGATGTCGGCGTAGCGCGGCTCGTCGGGCAGCGCGAAGGCCTGCGCGACCGGCGGCTGCGTGACGTGGAACGCGGTGTCGAAGCACGCCACCTGCGGCAACGCCGGCTGCAGCCGCGACATCGCGCGCACCGCGGCCAGGTTGCGCGGCTGATGCAGCGGCGCCAGCGGTTCGAGCGCGGCCAAGGCGTCGAGGATGTCCGGCGTGATGCGCACCGGCTGCCGCAAGCGCTGGCCGCCATGCACCACGCGGTGCCCCACGGCCACCAGCTCGTGCCGGCCGCGATGGGCGGCCAGCCAGCGCAGCGCGTGGGCCAGCGCCGAGTCGTGCACCTGCGTTCGATCGCTGGGCGCCGTGACGGGCTCGTCGGTCAGCAGCGCATCGTCGTGTCCCCACACCGCGAGCTTCGGCGCCGCGCCCGCGAGGCTGCTGACCTGGCCGTGCGCGATGCGCTGCAGCGCCGGCGCAACGGGCTGGACGGTCTGGACGGCGTGGACCGCGTACACGGCGAACTTCAGGCTCGACGAGCCCCCGTTGATCACCAGCACGACGTCGTTCATGCGTTCGCCTCGCTGGTGCCGAGCCTATGCCGCGCCAGCAGCAACGCGATGGCGCACGAGGCGATGCGCGAGTGCGCCGAATCGGCGCGGCTGGTCAGCACGATCGGCACGCGGGCGCCCATCACGATGCCGGCGGCCTGCGCGTCGGCAAGGTATTCGAGCTGCTTGGCGACCATGTTGCCGGCGTCGAGGTCGGGCACCACCAGCACGTCGGCGTCGCCCGCCACCGGCGAGACGATGCCCTTGGTGCGCGCCGCGGCGATCGACACCGCGTTGTCGAACGCGAGTGGCCCGTCGACGATGGCGCCGGTGATCTGGCCGCGGTCGGCCATCTTCGCCAGCGCGGCGGCGTCCATCGACGAGGCGAGCTTGGGCGTCACCGTCTCCACCGCCGACAGCACCGCGACCTTCGGCCGCGCGATGCCCAGCGCGTGCGCGAGGTCGATCGCGTTCTGCACGATGTCGAGCTTGGCCTCGATGTCGGGCGCGACGTTGATCGCCGCGTCGGTGAGCAGCAGCGGCTTGGGGTAGCGCGGCACGTCGAGCACGAAGACGTGGCTGATGCGCCGGCCGGTGCGCAGGCCGCTGTGCGCGCTGACGACATCGGCGAGCAGCTCGTCGCTGTGCAGGCTGCCCTTCATCAGCGCGTCGACCTCGCCGTCGCGCGCCAGCGCCACCGCCTGGGCCGCCGCGGCGTGGCTGTGCGGCACGTCGATGATCTCGATGCCTTCGAGGTCGAAGCCGTGCTCGGCCGCCAGGCTGCGGATCTTGGCCTGCGGGCCGACCAGCCGCGCCGTGATCAGGCCCATGCGCGCGGCGGCCAGCGCGCCTTCGAGCGCTTCCTTGCTGCAGGGATGGACGACCGCCATGCGCACCGGCGCGCACTCGCGCGCGGCGGCCAGCAGTTGTTCGTAGCGCAGGTTCTTGTCGGCCAGCAGCGGCTCGGGCAGGTCGGTGCGGCGGATGCGCAGCTTCTCGGCCGGCGCGATGACTTCGGCCTCGCCCTCGATCACGACCTGCGCGTCCTGGTTGACGCAGCGCGTGGCGAGCACCACGCGGCGCTTCGCGGCATCGAGCGACTCGACTTCGACCGTGACGGTCAGCGTGTCGCCGATGTGCACCGGCTTGGCGAAGTGCAGCGTCTGGCCGAGGTAGATCGTGCCCGGGCCGGGCAGCCGCGTGCCGAGCACGGTGGAGATCAACGCGCCGCCCAGCATGCCGTGGGCGATGATCCCGTGGAAGCGGCTGCTGCGCGCATAGGCGGCATCGACGTGCGCCGGATTGACGTCGCCCGACACCGCGGCAAAGAGCTGTATGTCGCGCTGGCTCACCGTGCGCACGAGGCTCGCGCAGTCGCCCGGCGCGAGTTCGGCGAACGGGCGGTTCTCGAGAAAGTCGCTGTCGTCGGCAGCGGTCGAAAGGGTCTGGGTGTCCATGAGGGGGTGGCTCGTTCAAGCCATGGCGTGGTAACCGCCGTCGACGTAGACGACGTTGCCGGTGAGCGCCTTCGCGCCGTCGCTGAACAGCATCGCGACGACGCGGCCGACGTCGGCGATCGTCACGAGCTGATGGGTCGGCGCGCGCTGCGCGGCTTCATCGAGCAGCTCGTCGAAGTCGCCGATGCCCGATGCGGCGCGGGTCAGGATCGGCCCGGGCGACACGGCGTGCACGCGGATGCCCTGCGGTCCGAGTTCGGCGGCCAGGTAGCGCACGCTGGCTTCGAGCGCGGCCTTCACCGGGCCCATCACGCCGTAATGCGGCACCACGCGTTCGGCGCCGTAGTAGCTCATCGTCGCGATGGCGCCGCCGTGGCGCATCAACGGTTCGGCCAGCCGCGCGGTGCGGATCAGCGAGTGGCACGACACGTCCATCGCGCGTGCGAAGCCGGCGGCGCTGCAATCGACCACGCGGCCGTGCAGGTCGGCCGCCGGCGCGAACGCGATCGAGTGCAGCACGAAGTCGAGCGTGCCCCAACGCTGGCCGATCTGCTCGAACACGGCTTCGAGTTGGCCGCCTTGTTCGACGTCGAGCGGCGCGATGATTTCGGCGCTCAGCGCTTCGGCCAGCGGGCGCACATGCGGCTCGGCCTTGGCGTTGAGGTAGGTCACCGCGAGCGTGCCGCCGACATCGCGGATCGCCCGGGCGCAGCCGTAGGCGATGCTCTTGTCGTTGGCAATGCCGATGATCAGGCCGCGCTTGCCGGCCAGCGTGGGCTGCCACGCAGCGGGGTCCGGGTTCATGCCCATGCTCAAGCCACGCTCACGTAGCGGCCCGGCGCGTCGTCGATGGCCGCATAGCCGGCCGCCGCATGGCCCATGGCCGGCGGTACGACGCGGCGGCCCGAGCGGCCGTTGAGCCAGTCGAGCCAGGCCGGCCACCACGAGCCCGTGTGCGTCGGCGTGGCCGCAAGCCAGCTGTCGGGGTCGACGTACTTGCCGTCGGCGTCGCGCGTGGCGAGTTGCCAGCTGCGCGCGGGGCCGCTGCCGCCATCGGCGCCCGGCGGGTTGACCACGCCCACGTTGTGGCCGCCGCTGGTGAGGCAGAAGCTCACTTCGGTGTCGGTCAGCATATGCACCTTGTAGACCGAGCGCCAGGGCGACACGGTGTCGCGCTGGGTGCCCAGCACGAACATCGGCACGCGGATGTCCGACAGCGCGACCGGCTTGCCGCCCGAGCGGAAGCGCCCTTCGGCGAGGTCGTTGTCGAGGTACAGGCCGCGCAGGTATTCGCTGTGCTGGCGATACGGCATGCGCGTGGCGTCGGCGTTCCACGCGCCGAGGTCGTTCACTTCCTGCGGCCGGCCGAGCAGGTAGTCGCGCACGCTGCGCGAGAAGACCAGGTCGCGCGAATTCAGCAGCGCAAACGCGCCGGCCATCTGCTTGCCGTCGAGGTAGCCGCGCTCGGCCATCATGTCGTCGAGGAAGGCGAGCTGGCTTTCGTCGATGAACAGGCCCAGCTCGCCCGGCTCGCTGAAGTCGAGCTCCGACGCCAGCAGCGTCAGCGAGGCCAGGCGCGGGTCGTCGTCGCGCGCCATGCGCGCCGCCGCGATCGCCATCAACGTGCCGCCGAGGCAATAGCCGAGCGCGTGGATCTTCTTCTTCGCCGTCTTGGCCGTGATGGCGGTGACGGCATCGAGGGCGGCCATCACGCCCGATTGCAGGTAGTCGTCCATGCCGATGTCGCGGTCGGCCGCGTCAGGGTTCTTCCACGACACCACGAACACCGTGTGCCCGGCTTCGACGAGGTACTTGACCAGCGAGTTGGCCGGCGACAGGTCGAGGATGTAGTACTTCATGATCCACGACGGCACCAGCAGCAGCGGCTCGGCGAAGACGGTCTTCGTCTGCGGCGCGTACTGGATCAGTTCGATCAGCTCGTTGCGCAGTACCACCTTGCCGGGTGTGATCGCCACCTCGCGGCCGGGCCTGAAGTGCTCGGTGCCGGCAGCCGGGTCGCCCGCGGCCTGGCGCATCGCGTCGCCGGCCCATTGCAGCGCGCCCTGCATCAGGTTGGCGCCGCCCGACTTCACCGTTGCCGCCAGCACTTCGGGGTTGGACCACGCGAAGTTCGACGGCGACACCATGTCGAGCAACTGGCGCGTGTAGAAGGTGGCCAGCGCCTCGTGGTGCTGCGTCACGCCGCGCACGCCGGTGGTGGCGTGGTGCCACCACTGCTGGTTCAGCAGGAAGGCCTGGTAGATCAGGTTGAACGGCCACTGCTGCCATTCACGTGCGCTGAAGCGCTTGTCCTGCGGCAGCGGCTCGATGCAGGGCGCGCCTTCCGGCGCCTCGGCGCGCCAAGACGGCGCGGCCTGCGCGGCCAGACGCCCGGCCTGGCGCCAGGCGCGCGTCAGCAGCGCCAGCTGCTTGTCGGGCGACATCGCGAGGTGGACGCCCCAGTCCATGTAGGCGCCGACGATCGCGGCCGGCGACAGGCCTTGCGTAAAGCGTGCGAGGCGGGTGTGCAGCGCCTGATCCAGGCTGCGCGGCGGCGCGTTCGTCTTGCGGGTGTTCATGCTCGTGTTCATCGATGGAGGCGGGGTGTGACTCGCTGTGTGATTCGTCGTCTGGCGAATGGTTCGCTGCGAAGGCCGGTCAAGGGCGCGCCAGCGCCTGCGCGGATACGTCGGCGGCCGACCAGCCGCCGCCCAGCACCTTGTAGAGCGTGATGAGGCTCGTCTGCTGCGACAGCTCGGCCTGGATCAGCGACCTGCGCGCGCTCAGGTCGGTGCGCTGCGCATCCAGCACGTTCAGCCAGCTCGACACGCCGTTGGCGTGCCGCAGCTGCACCAGGCTCAAGGCCTCGCCCGAAGCCTCGACGCGCTTGCGTTGCGCGGCCAGGCGGCCGTCGACGACCGCGCGCTGCGCCAGCACGTCGGCCACTTCGCGGAACGCGGTCTGGATGCTCTGCTCGTAGCGCGCCACGTCGATCTCGCGCTGCACGCGCGCGGCGTCGAGCTGGGCTTCGAGCCGCCCGCCGCTGAAGATCGGCAGGCTGATCTGCGGCGAGAACAGCCAGGTGCTGCCGCCGAACAGGCCCGAGAGCTCGGTGCTCGCGCGCCCGAAGGTCGCGGTCAGGCTGATGCTCGGGAAGAACGCGGCGCGCGCCGCGCCGATGTTGGCGTTGGCGCCGATCAGCGTGTGCTCGGCCGAGCGGATGTCGGGGCGGTTGCGCAGCAGGTCCGACGGCAGGCCGGGCGGGATGTCGCGGTCGGCCAGCAGGCTCGTCAGGCGGCCGCTCTCGGGCAACAGCGCCGCGGGCAGCGGCGCGGCCACCAGCAGTTCGAGCGCGTTGCGATCGGCGGCCACCTGCTGGTCGGCGCTCAGTTCCTGCGCGCGCGCATCTTCCAGCTCGCCTTCGGCCTGGCGCACTTCGAGCCGGGAGTCGCGCCGCGCGTTCAGCCGCTCGACTTCGAGTTCGTACGAGGCCTGCCGGCTCTTCACCGTCTGCCGGGCCAGCGCCTGCAGGTCGGTATCGGCCGCCAGCGAAAGGTAGGCACCGGCCACCTCGGCGATCAGGCTGACGTGGGTCGCGCGGCGCGTCTCTTCGGTGGCCAGGTAGGACTGCAAGGCCTCGTCCTTCAGGCTGCGCAGGCGGCCGAACAAGTCCAGCTCGTAGGCGCTGATGCCGACGTCGATCGCAACGCTGTGGCTGACCACATCGCTGCCGGTGCCCGACAGCGAAGCCGGCGTGCGCTGCGTCGTCTGCGAGCCGCTGGCGGATACGCTCGGCACCAGCTCGCTGCGCTGGATGCGGTATTGCGCGCGCGCCTTCTCGATGTTCAGCGCCGCGACGCGCAGGTCGCGGTTGTTGGCCAGCGCCATCTCGATGACGCGGCGCAGCTTCGCGTCGGTGTACAGCTCGCGCCACGGCAGCTCGACTGCGCTGCGGCCGGCGCCCGACGCGGCAGCGCCGGCGGCCTGCGGCCACTGCGGCGCGATCGGCGCGGCCGGCCGTTCGTAAGGCGGCGCCAGCGTCGAGCAGGCCGAGAGCAGTGCGGCGCCGGCGCCGGCGATCCACGGTCGCCAGCGTGGGTGGCGGTTTGCATTCTTTCGGGGGTTCATGCTTTGGTCCTTCGGGTTTGCAGTTGCGTCCGCGCCGGCGCCGGCAGATGCGCTTCGACCTCGGCCATCGTCTGTGCGAGCCGTTCGCGCACCTCGGTCGGCAGCGTCGTGAGCACGCCGCGATAGGCGTCGGCCGCGACCTTGTTCAAGCTGTCCGGCAGCGCCTGGCCGGCCGGCGTCAACTCGACCCGCTTTTGCCGCCGGTCCTGCGGGTCCTCGACGCGGCTGACGTAGCCGGCCTGCACCAGGCGGTCGACCAGGCGGCTGGCGGCGTTGTCGGTGATGCGGGCGGCCTCGGCGATGTCGGCGATGCGCATCGGCCCGTGGGTGTAGATGTGAATCACCGCCGCGAACTGGCTGAAGGACAGATCGTTGCCCTCCATCAGCGCGCTCTGCGCCGGGAACACGCGCTCCATCGCCAGCAGGTGCACGCGCAGGAACGAGGCCGCGAGTTGGGCCAGGGGACGGCTGCCGGCATTCATCGTTTGCTCTCCTCGTTGCATTGTGTGCGCACATGCATATAATGCCTCAACGCCTGAGCTGCCGTCAAGAAGGCTTCCACCGACCCCGGCGATGGTCCCGACGAATCCCGACGCGCTCCCGAACGATTTCCCTCAACGAGTCACCGTGATGAAAAAGCAGTCGCTCTTCCTTGCCCTCGGTCTTGCCGCCGGCGTCGCCGCCGCCGCCGTGCCCGCATGGAACTGGTGGCAGGGCCGCCAGGCCGGGCCGCCGGCGGGGCTGGTGTCGGCCAACGGCCGCATCGAGTCCGACCAGGTCGACGTGGCGGCCAGGTCCGCCGGCCGCCTGACCCAGGTGCTGGTGCGCGAGGGCGATCTCGTCGAGGCCGACCAGGTCGTCGCGCAGATCTCGGTGGCCGAGCTGAACGCGCAACGCGCCAAGTACGCGGCCGACCTGGCGATGGAGCAGGCGACGATGCTGCAGGCCAAGGCCACGGTGGCCCAGCGCCGAGCCGAGCTGACGCTGAAGGAGGCCAACCTGAAGAGCGCGACGCCGCTGGCGCGCAGCGGCGCCATCAGCGGCCAGGCGCTGGACGAAGCGCAAAGCGAACGCGACGCCGCCCGTGCGGTGCTGGAGGCAGCGCAGACCTACCTGACCGCGCGCGAGCGGTCGATCGACTCGGCCAAGGCGCTGGTCGCGCAGACCGACACGCAGATTGCCGACGCGACGCTCAAGTCGCCGGTGCGCGGCCGCGTCCTCTATCGCCTGGCCAACCCGGGCGAAGTGCTCGCCGCCGGCGGCAAGGTGCTGACCATCGTCGACCTGTCGCGCGTCTACATGGAGATCTTCGTGCCGGCGCAGCAGGCCAGCCGCATTGCGCTGGGCTCGCAGGCGCGCATCCAGCTCGACGCGGTGGACTTTGCGGTCCCCGCCAAGGTCAGCTTCGTTTCGCCCGATGCGCAGTTCACGCCCAAGTCGGTGGAGACGCGCAGCGAGCGCGACAAGCTGGTCTTTCGCGTGCGGCTGCGCGTGCCGCAAAGCCTGATCGACCGCCACGTCGACCAGGTCAAGACCGGCGTGCGCGGCACCGGCTACGTGCGGCTCGACCCCAACCCGCTGGCATGGCCCGAGAGCCTGCAAAAGCGCGGCGCCGGCGACCCGATCGACGCGGTGGATTGACGATGCCCGCGACCACGACCACGACCGCAACCGTGGCTGGCCCGGTGGCCCGCATCGGCGGCGTGCGCCATGCGTATGGCCGCGTGACGGCGCTCGACGAGGTCTCGCTCGAACTGCCTGCGGGCCAGATGATCGGCGTGATCGGGCCCGACGGCGCCGGCAAGTCCACGCTGCTCGGCCTGATCGCCGGTGCTCGCCAATTGCAGACGGGCCGCGTCGAAGTGCTGGGCGGCAGCATGGGGGAGGCAAAGCATCGCCGCGCCGTCTGCACCCGCATCGCCTACATGCCGCAGGGCCTGGGCAAGAACCTCTACCAGGAGATCAGCGTCGCCGAGAACCTGTCGTTCTTCGGCACGCTGTTCGGGCTGTCGGCGCCTGAGCGCGAGGCGCGCATCCGCCGGCTCACGGCGGCGACCGGGCTGCTGCCGTTCCTCGATCGGCCGGCCGGCAAGCTCTCGGGTGGCATGAAGCAAAAGCTCGGGCTGTGCTGCGCGCTGATCCACGACCCCGACCTGCTGATCCTCGACGAACCGACCACCGGCGTCGACCCGCTGTCGCGCCGGCAGTTCTGGCAACTCATCGCCGACCTGCGGCGCGAGCGCCCGCAGATGACGGTGCTGGTGTCCACCGCCTACATGGACGAAGCGGCGCACTGCAGCTGGCTGGTGGCGATGGACCATGCGCACGTGCTGGCCTCGGGCACGATCGACGCGCTGCGTGAGCGCACCGGCGCGCACGACCTCGACGCCGTGTTCATCGCGCTGCAGAACGGCGGCCAGCCGGGGCAGCCGCTGGTGATGGCGCCGCGCCAGGCCGGCAGCGAAGCGCCCGTCATCGTCGCGAAGGATCTGACGATGCGCTTCGGCGCCTTCACCGCGGTCGAGCGCGTGAGCTTCGCGATCGAACGCGGCGAGATCTTCGGCTTCCTCGGCTCGAACGGCTGCGGCAAGACGACGACGATGAAGATGCTGACCGGGCTGCTGGCACCGAGCGAAGGCTCGGCCGAGGTCTGCGGCCAGCCGGTGGACGCGCACGACATCTCGGTGCGCCGCCGCGTCGGCTTCATGACGCAGGCCTTCTCGCTGTATGGCGAGTTGAGCGTGCGCGACAACCTGATGCTGCACGCGCGGCTGTTCCACCTGGGTGAAGCGAAGGCGTCGCAGCGCACGGCGCAGCTCATCACCGAGCTGGGCCTGGCCGACTACGCCGACGCCAAGGCCTCGGCCTTGCCGCTGGGCTTGCGCCAGCGCCTGTCGCTGGCGGTGGCCATCGTCCACGAGCCCGAACTGCTGATCCTCGACGAGCCGACCTCGGGCGTCGACCCGCAGGCGCGCGACGACTTCTGGCGCATCCTGGCCGACCTGTCGCGCCGCCAGGGCGTGACGATCTTCGTCTCGACGCACTTCATGAACGAGGCGCTGCGCTGCGACCGCATCTCGCTGATGCACGCCGGGCGCGTGCTGGTGTGCGATACGCCGACGAAGGTGATCGAAGCGAAGGGCGCGCGCGATCTGGAAGATGCGTTCGTGTCGTACATCGAGCAGGCGGAGGCGGCCGGCACGGCAGCGCCCGCGGCCGCTGGCAACGCCGCTGTGGCGACCCCGGCGCTGACCGCTGCGGCCGGCACCGAGCCAAAGCGCGCCGCCCGATCGGCGCTCGCCACCTCGCTGCACCGGCTGCTCGCCTACACGCGCTGCGAGACGCGCTCGCTGCTGCGCGACCCGATCCGCCTGGCCTTCGCCTTCGTCGGCTCGTTCCTGATGCTGCTGATCTTCGGCTTCGGCGTGTCCAGCGACGTGACCAACCTCAGCTACGCCGCCTTCGACCAGGACCAGACGCCCGAGAGCCGCGCCTACCTGGCCAACTTCTCGAGCTCGCGCTACTTCACCGAGAAGCCAGCGATCGGCAGCAGCGCCGAGATGGAGGCGCGGATGAAGTCCAACGACATCACGCTGGCGATCGAGATCCCCGCGGGCTTCGGCCGCGCGGTCAAGCGCGGCGCCGACTGGCAAACCTCGGCCTGGATCGACGGCGCCAACACCTCGCGCGCCGCCACGATCGAGGGTTATGTGCAGGCGGCGCACAACCTCTTTACGCAGCAGCGCAGCCGTGAGTCGAGCAGCGCATCGACGTCGAATGCAAGCACCACCATCCTCACCCGCAACCGCTACAACCCCACCGGCGAAAGCATCTACGCCATCGGCCCCGCCGTGCCGGCGATGCTGCTGATGATGTTCCTGGCGATCCTCACGGCCGTCAGCGTCGCGCGCGAGAAGGAGATCGGCACCATCGCCAACTTCTACGCCACGCCGATCACGCGGCTCGAGTTCCTGCTCGGCAAGCAGCTGCCGTACATCGTCATCGGCATGATCAATTTCCTGATCATGGTCGCCACCGTGCTGTGGCTGTTCGGCGTGCCGCTCAAGGGCAGCGTCGTTGCGCTGTCGCTCGGCGCCGTGATCTACGTGGCCGCCGCCACCGGCTATGGCCTCTTCATCTCGTCGTTCACCAGCAGCCAGGTGGCGGCGATCTTTGCCGCGGCGGTGCTGTCGATGCTGCCGACGATGCAGTTCTCGGGGCTGATGCAGCCGGTCTCGACGCTGGAAGGCGGCGCGCGCCTGATGGGCTCGCTCTGGCCCACCACCTACTACATGCACATGAGCGTGGGCGCCTTCACCAAGGGCCTGGGTCTTGCCGACCTGCGCGGCGACCTGCTGGCGCTGGTCGCGGCGCCGCTGGTGTTCCTCGTGCTCTCGGTGCTGTTGCTGAAGAAGCAGGAGAAGTAGGTCATGTCGGCACTGATCAACATCTGGTGGCTCGGCACCAAGGAATTGAAGGAGCTGGTGCGCGACGTGACGATGATGCTGTTCATCGTCTGGTCCTTCGGCTTCAGCATCTACACGCAGTCCACCGGCACCGGCGAGACGGTGCGCAACGCGGCGATCGCGATCGTCGACGAAGACCAGTCGCAGCTGTCGCGCGCTATCACCGAACTGTTCTATCCGCCTTACTTCCAGAAGGTGCAGCGCATCGGCGCGGCCGAAGTCGACCGCGCGATGGACCAGGGCCATTACACCTTCGTGGTCGAGATCCCGCCGCGCTTCGAGGCCGACACCCGCGCCGGGCGCGACACCGACGTCCACGTCAGCGCCGACGCCACCGCGGTTCAGCAGGCCGGCACCGGCAGCGGCTACATCCAGAACATGATCGCGCAGGAGGTCACCCGCTACCGGCAAGAGATGGGCGAGGGCACGACCAGCCGCGGCGGGCTCGACGGCACGCTGGCGAACCGCCGCGCCTTCAACCCCAACGGCACCCAGGCCTGGTTCAGCGCGGTGGTGGCGCTGGCCGATCAGCTCTCGATGCTGATGATCATCCTCACCGGCGCGGCGCTGCTGCGCGAGCGCGAGCACGGCACCATCGAGCACCTGCTGGTGATGCCGCTGACGGCGGTGCAGATCGCGCTGGCCAAGGTCTGGGCCAACGGGCTGGTGATCGTCGTCGCGTTCACGCTGTCGCTGCTGTTCGTGGTGCAGGGCGCGCTGCAGGTGCCGATTGCCGGCTCGCGCACGCTGCTGCTCGTGGGCACGGCGATCTACGTCTTCGCGGCGGCGTCGATCGGCATCCTGCTCGGCACCATCGCGCGCACGATGGCGCAGTTCGCGCTGCTGATGATGATGTCGGTGATGCCGATGATGATGCTGTCGGGCGGCATGTCGCCGGTGGAGAGCCAGCCGCAATGGGTTCAATACATCACGTGGTTCTTCCCGTCGCGCCACTACATCGGCTTCATGCAGGCCATCGTCTACCGCGGCGCGGATGCGGCGATGGTCTGGCAGGAGGTCGTGACCATGCTGGGCATGGGCGTCGGCTTTCTCACCGGCAGCCTGCTGATGTTCCGGCGGTCGATCGCGGGTTGACGATGAGCGCCGGCCTGCGCCCGTTGCTGCCGTTGCTGCTGATGATGGTGGTGGCGCTGCTCGGCGGCTGCTCGACCTACCGGCCGTGGCAGAACGTCGTCGCGCGTGCGGACGAATCGCTCGTCGTCACCGGCGCGCCCGGCGGCCGGGGGCGCCTTGGCGATCGGCACGGGGAGGGGCCGACGATCGTCGTCGCGCTGACGCTGTCCGGCGGCGGGGCGCGCGCCGCCGCCTTCGGCCTGGGCATCCTGCGCGAACTGCAGGCGACGCGCTTCGTCTGGGAGGGCCGGCCGACGACGCTGCTCGACGAAGTCAAGCTGATCGGCGGCGTGTCGGGCGGCAGCATCCTGGCGGCGCATTACGCGGCTTTCGGCGACGAGACGCTGACGCGTTTCGAGCCCGAATTCCTGCTCGACAACGTCGACGGCGGGCTGGTGCGCAGCATGTTATCGCCTTCGGGCTTTCGCGAACTGACGTCGCCCTGGTACGGGCGCAGCAACCTGCTCGAAGAACGGCTGAGCACCTTGTACGGCCAGCGCCGCTTCGGCGACCTCGCGGCGCGGCCGAAGGCGCCGCTGCTGCTGGTGACCGCGACCGACCTGACGACCGGCGCGCCTTTCGAGTTCACCTACGAGCAGTTCGCGCTGATCTGTTCCGACCTGAACAGCGTGCCGCTGTCGTTCGCGGTGGCGGCGTCGTCGGCGGTGCCGGTGCTGCTGAGCCCGTTGACGCTGCGCAACTACGCCGGCGAGTGCGGGCAGCGGCTGCCGCCGGCCGCGCGCAAGGACACGGCAGGCGAGGCCGCGGCGGGCGAGAGCGGCTACCGCGTGCGCATGCTGCAGTCCAGCGCCGAGAGCTACGTCAACGTGCGCGAGCGCCCGTACCTGCACCTCGTCGACGGCGGCCTGGCCGACAACCTGGGCCTGCGCGGCCTGCTGGACCGCGTCGTCGCGCGCGGCTCGATCCAGGACAGCCTGCACGACGTGGCCGCCGGCTCGATCCGCAAGGTGATCCTCATCGCGGTCAACTCGGAACGCGAAACCGCCGACCGCATCGACCTCAGCGACCGCGTGCCGACCGTCGCCCAGGTGGCGAATGCCTTGCTGTTCGGCGCCGGATCGCGAAGCACGCGGGTGACGCTGGCGATGCTCGACGACGACCTGCAACGCTGGAACGCCGAGCTGGCGCGGGTGCGCGGCGGCCCCGGCAGCCCGTTCGCCGCCGACGCCGAGATCCACGTCGTCAGCGTCAGCCTGCGCGACGTGCCAGACCCCGAGCGGCGGCGCCTGGCGCTGCAGGTGCCCACGGCGTTCACCATCGCCGCCGAAGACGTGAAGCTGCTGCAGGACGCCGGGCGCGAGGTCTTGCAGCGCTCGCCGGCGTTCCAGCGCCTGACGCGCAGCCTCGGTGCGGCACCGGCGCCGCCGCGCGCGGCCGACGCCGCGTCGGCGCCGGCTACATGAACAAGTGCTCGCCGGCGTTCTCGCCGCCCAGGATGACGTAGTTCACCCGCTTCAGGTCGGCCAGCTGCCGGCCGCCGGCGTACGAGATGCTGCTTTGCAGGTCTTCGCGCATCTCGCGCAGCGTGTCGGCCAGGCGGCCCTTGATGGGCTCGAGGATGCGCTTACCCTCGACATGCTTGTACTCGCCCTTGTTGAAGTCGCTGGCCGAGCCGTAGTACTCCTTGTAGAGCTTGCCGTCGACTTCCACCGTGGCGCCGGGTGATTCTTCGTGGCCGGCGAACAGGCTGCCCACCATCACCATCGCGGCGCCGAAGCGCACGCTCTTGGCGATGTCGCCGTGGTGGCGGATGCCGCCGTCGGCGATGATGGGCTTGGTCGCCACGCGGCTGCACCACTTCAGCGCCGAGAGCTGCCAGCCCCCCGTGCCGAAGCCGGTCTTCAGCTTGGTGATGCACACCTTGCCCGGGCCCACGCCCACCTTGGTGGCGTCGGCGCCCCAGTTCTCGAGGTCGATCACCGCTTCCGGCGTGGCCACGTTGCCGGCGATCACGAAGGTCTGCGGCAGCCGCGCCTTGATGTGCTCGATGGTCTGGCGCACGCTGTCGGCGTGGCCGTGGGCGATGTCGATCGTGATGTAGTCGGCACCCAGGCCTTCGGCGGCCAGGCGGTCGATGACGGCAAAGTCCTGCGGCTTGACGCCCGAGCTGATCGACACCAGCAGCCCGCGCTCGCGCATGCGCCGTGCGAAGGCCACGTTGTCGAGGTCGAAGCGGTGCATAACGTAGAAGTGGCCGTTGCCGGCCAGCCACTCGGCGATGGGCTCGTCGAGCACCGTCTTCATGTTCGACGGCACCACCGGCAGCGCGAAGCGGCGGCCGCCGAACTCGACCGAGGGGTCGCATTCGCTGCGGCTTTGCACGCGGCATTTGCGCGGCAGCAGCAGGATGTTGTCGTAGTCGAAAATTTCCATGGACGTGACCCGCGGCGGCGCCGTAGCGGCGAAAAAAAACCGGGCAGCGAAAACCGCGGCCCGGTGCCGAATTCTACGCGGCGGGGCGCGCCGCGCTCAAGACCGCGCCCGACCTTGCCGACAACCGGGGGATCCGCCCGAACGCCGGCGCCGCCCGCGCCGCCACAGTTCCCGTGTCCACCCCCGCATCGTCGAACGCGTTACCGAGCCCGCCGCAGGGCTGGATGTCTCGCCTGGGGGCGCTGCGGCGGCGCATGGCGCCGGCCGATCCAGGGCCACCCGCCGCCGCCGCGCCCGCGCAGCAGCTGCCGCCGCTGCGCAGCGGCCCCTGGTTCCGCGCGCTGTTCGAGCACAGCCGCGACGCGCTGCTGGTCTGCGACGACCAGGGCCTGGTGCGCGACGCCAACGCCGCCGCCGTGCAGTTGTTCGACCGCGGCGGCCAGCCGCTGCCGGGCCTGCCCTTGGCGGCCCTGCTGCGCCAGAACGGCCAGCCGCCGGCGCTGCCCGCGGCGCTGCGCGACGGCGAAGCTGCTGCCTTGCGCAAGCCCGCCGCCGGCGGCACGCCGGCCGAGCGCGCGGTGGACCTGAGCCTGCAGCGGCTGGACGTGCCCGAGGGCCGCTTCTGGATCGTGCACCTGCGCGACACGCGCGAGCGCTGGCAGACGCAGGAGCGGCTGGCCTACCTCGCCAACTTCGACAGCCTGACCGGGCTGCCCAACCGCACGCTGTTCCGCGACCGCCTGGCGCAGGCCATGGCGCGCGCGCAGCGCTCGGGGCAGCCGATGGCGCTGATGTTCATCGACCTCGACCGCTTCAAGCTCGTCAACGACAGCCTCGGCCACGAGGTCGGCGACCGGCTGCTGCAGCACGTGGCCAAGACGCTGACGCAGTGCCTGCGCAGCGTCGACTCGGTGGGCCGCCGCGTCGATGACGGCGGCACCGACATGGCCGGCGGCATGCCCGCAGGCGCCCGCGACGACAGCCCGTTCACGCTGTCGCGCCTGGGCGGCGACGAGTTCACCGTGATCCTGGAGGCGGTGGAGTCGGCCGAGGACGCGGCGGCCGTGGCGCGCCGCATCCTCGACGCGCTGAACGCGCCGTTTCGCGTGGGCACCGGCGTCGGCGAGGAAGAGATCGTCGTCTCGGGCAGCATCGGCATCTCGATGTTCCCCACCGACGACGTCGACCTCGACGGCCTGGTGCGCCACACCGACATGGCGATGTACCGCAGCAAGTCGCTCGGCCGCGGCACCTACAGCTTCTTCAGCGACGACCTCAACGCCGCCGTCTCGGCGCGGCTGTCGCTGGAAGGCAGCCTGCGGCGTGCCGTCGAGCGCCAGGAGTTCCAGCTGCACTACCAGCCCAAGGCCGACCTGCAGACCGGCGAGGTCACCGGCGTCGAGGCGCTGCTGCGCTGGCACCGGCCGGGCCACGGCATGGTGCCGCCGGACCGCTTCATCGGCGTGCTGGAAGACACCGGCATGATCCTGCCGGTGGGCGCCTGGGTGATCCGCGCCGCCTGCGAGCAGCTCGGCCAGTGGGACAAGATGGGCCTGCCGCCGCTGCGCCTGGCGGTCAACCTCTCGGCGCGCCAGTTCCGGCATTCGTACCTGGCCTCGCTGATCGAGGACTCGCTGCGCGAGAACGCCATCAACCCGCGGCGGCTGGAGATCGAGCTGACCGAGTCGCTGCTGATGGAAGACACCGAGGCCACGCGCGCCATGCTGGAGAGCTTTGCGCGGCTGGGCGTGCGGCTGGCCATCGACGACTTCGGCACCGGGCATTCGTCGCTCAGCTACCTCAAGCGCTTCAACATCGACACGCTGAAGATCGACCGCAGCTTCGTGCGCTCGCTGCCCGACGACGCCGAGGACGTGGCGATTGCCACCGCGGTGATCGCGCTCGGCCGCAGCATGGAGATGAACGTGGTCGCCGAAGGCGTGGAGACCGACGCCCAGGCCGACCTGCTGCGCCGCCTGGGGTGCGATGAGATGCAGGGTTATCTGCTCGGTCGCCCGATGGCGGCCGCCGACTTCCTGGCGTGGTACCAACCCTTCAGGCGCAGCGAACGCCACCGCAAGCACGCCTTCGGCCGCGCCGGGCTGGGCGCGCCGCTGCCGCGGATGACGATCGGCGGCTGAGGGCGCGGCAGGGCGGGGCAGGCCGCGACCGTGCCGGGCCGCCTCCTAGAATTGCCCGATGAGCGACGTGCCCGCGGCACCGCAGCGCCTGCTGCAGGGCCTGAACCCCGAACAACTGGCCGCCGTCACGCTGGCCGCCGAGCCGGCGCTGGTGCTGGCCGGCGCCGGCTCGGGCAAGACGCGGGTGCTGACCACGCGCATCGCCTGGCTGCTGTCCACCGGCCAGGTCTCGCCCGGCGGCGTGCTGGCCGTCACCTTCACCAACAAGGCCGCCAAGGAAATGCTGACGCGGCTGTCGGCGATGCTGCCGATCGCCGTGCGCGGCATGTGGATCGGCACCTTCCACGGCTTGTGCAACCGCTTCCTGCGCGCGCACTGGAAGCTGGCCGGGCTGCCGCAGAGCTTTCAGATCCTCGACAGCGCCGACCAGCTCTCGGCCGTCAAGCGCGTGATCAAGGCGATGAACCTCGACGAAGAGCGCTTCGTGCCCAAGCAGGTGACGTGGTTCATCGCCGGCGAGAAAGAGGAAGGCCGCCGCCCGCGCGACGTGGACGCGCGCGACGCCCACGGCCGCAAGCTGGTGGAGGTGTACCAGGCTTACGAGGAGCAATGCGCGCGCGAAGGCGTGGTCGACTTCGCCGAGCTGATGCTGCGCAGCTACGAACTGCTGCGCGACAACGACGCTTTGCGTGAGCACTACCAGCGCCGCTTTCGCCACCTGCTGGTCGACGAGTTCCAGGACACCAACCGGCTGCAGTACGCGTGGCTGAAGATGTTCGCGCCGCCGTCGGCGGACAGCGGCCAGGGCGTGATGGCGGTCGGCGACGACGACCAGAGCATCTACGCCTTCCGCGGCGCGCGCGTCGGCAACATGGCCGACTTCGAGCGCGAGTACCGCGTCCAGCGCGTCGTCAAGCTGGAGCAGAACTACCGCAGCTACGGCCACATCCTGGACGCCGCCAACGAGCTGATCGCCCACAACCGCCAGCGCCTGGGCAAGAACCTGCGCACCGACGCCGGCGCCGGCGAGCCGGTGCGCGTGTTCGAGGCCAGCAGCGACTATGCCGAGGCGCAGTGGTTCCTGGACGAAGCGCAGGCCCTGGTGCGCGCCGGCCTGCAGCGCCAGCAGATCGCGGTGCTCTACCGCAGCAACGCGCAAAGCCGCGTGATCGAGAGCGCGCTGTTCAACGCCGGCATCCCTTACCGCGTGTACGGCGGCTTGCGCTTCTTCGAGCGCGCCGAGGTCAAGCACGCGCTGGCCTACCTGCGGCTGCTGGAGAACCCGAACGACGACACCAGCTTCCTGCGCGTGGTGAACTTTCCGGCGCGCGGCATCGGCGCGCGCACCGTCGAGCAACTGGCCGACGCGGCGCGCGGCAGCGGCCGCAGCCTGATGCAAAGCGTGGGCGCGGTCGGCGGCGCAGCGGGCGCCAAGCTGGCGGGCTTTCAGAAGCTGATCGACGACTTGCGCGGCGCGACGCAAGGCCTGACGCTGCGCGAAATCATCGAGCACGTGCTGCACGCCAGCACGCTGCTGGACTTCTACCGCACCGAGAAGGAAGGCCAGGACCGCATCGAGAACCTGGAAGAACTGGTCAACGCCGCCGAGAGCTTCGTCACGCAGGAAGGCTTCGGCAAGGATGCCGTCGCGCTGCCCATCGACGAAGCCGCCGCCGGTGCGCAAGCCCCGGTGCCCGACGCCGAGACCGGCGAGATCCTGTCGCCGCTGGCCGCCTTCCTGACCCATGCGTCATTGGAGGCCGGCGACAACCAGGCGCAGGCCGGCCAGGACGCGATCCAGTTGATGACGGTGCACGCGGCCAAGGGGCTGGAGTTCGACGCGGTGTTCATCACCGGCGTCGAGGAAGGCCTGTTCCCGCACGAGAACTCGCTGTCCGACGCCGACGGCGTGGAAGAAGAGCGCCGGCTGATGTACGTGGCGATCACGCGCGCGCGCCAGCGGCTGTACCTGAGCTTCAGCCAGACGCGGCTGCTGCACGGGCAGACGCGCTACAACGTGAAGAGCCGCTTCTTCGACGAACTGCCCGACGCCGCGCTGAAGTGGCTGACGCCGCGCCAGCAGGGCTTCGGCTCGGGCTACGCGCGCAGCTACCAGGAGGCCTGGCAGCGCGGCAGCGGGCTCTCGGGCATCGTCGGTGCCGGCCGCGTCGACCCGCGCGCGGCGGTCGAGCGCGCCGTGCCGCTGCCGCAGGCGATGGCGGCGCAGCGCTCGGAAGGCGGGCTGCGCGTCGGCCAGTCGGTGTTCCACGGCAAGTTCGGCGAAGGCGTGGTGCTGACGCTCGAAGGCAGCGGCAGCGACGCCCGCGCGCAGGTCAACTTCGGCCGCCACGGCGCCAAGTGGCTGGCGCTGGCGATCGCCAAGCTGACGCCGATCGAAGGCTGATTCCGCCGCCGCATGCGCCCGCACCCCGCGTTGCCATGACCAGTTCGTTCTTCGCCCTGGCCTTCACCGTGGTGCTGCTGGTCACCACCGCCTACTTCATCATGGGCGGCTTGCCGCTGCTCGTGCTGCAGCACGACACGCCGGTCGACGGCCGCTTCATCAGCCGCTTCTTCGAGGTCTACTACAAGGCCGCGCTGATCGCCGCGGTGGGCGGCTGCGTCAGCTACGCCTGGTGGGGGCGGCTGGCGTTCGCCGGCGGGGCGGCCGTCATCGGCATGGTGGTGGTCGCGCTGCGGCGGGTGTTGATCCCGACGATGGACCGCCTGGGCGCCCGCATCCAGGACAGCGACCCCGCCGCCATCCAGGCGTTCCGCAAGGTCCACTCGGCGGCGCTGCTGGTCAACCTGGTGCAGCTGGTGCTGCTGGTGTGGGGCCTGACGCGGCTGACGCTGTAGGCGCCACGGGGCCGCGCAGCCGTCATCAGCCTGTCACGCCGGGCCGGCGATGACGCGCTCGATGCGCTGCGCGGATGCCGCCAGCGCCGGCAGGAAGCGCGTGCGCGCGTCCTCGACGCTGATGACGCGGATCAGGAAGACCACGCTCAGGCAGGCCAGCACCTTGCCGTTGCCGATGATGGGCACCGCGATGCCGCCGACGTGTGGTTCCACCGACCATTCCCCGCTGTTGCAGCCGCAGCCTTCGCGGCGCACCTTGTCCAGCAGGTGGCGCACCAGGCGCGCGTCGCGCGCCATGCGGGCCTGTTCGGCGTCGGCGCTGCGGGCCAGGAAGTGCAGCAGTTGCTCCAGCTCGTTGGGCGGGCAGTGCGCGAGGTAGACGCGGCCCGACGCCGTGTTCAGCAGCGGAATGCGCCGCCCCACCATGTTGCGGTGGAAGGACAGCGAGCTGAAGCGGTGCGTGGTCTCGCGGATGACCATCGCGTCGCCGTCCAGCGTCGTCAGGTCGCTTGGCCAGACCAGCTGCTTGAGCAGCTCGCCCAGCTCGGGCATGGCCGCCGACGAGACCCATTCGTCGTCGGTGAAGCCTTCGGATAACGCGCGAACGCGTGCCACCAGCCGGTAGGTGTCGTCGGAATGGCTGCGGCGCAGGAAGCCGTGCGCCGTCAGCGTCTCCAGCAGGCGCTTGACCGTGGTGCGGTGCAGCCCGGTGGCGCCGGCCAGCGAGCCCACGGTGCCGATGCCGCTGGGCAGCCGGTTCAGCGCCACCAGCACCTGCAGGCCTCGTTCCAGCGCCGTCACGTTGCGGTAGGCGGCCCCCACGGTCTTGGGCATGGCGGTTGTCTCCTGTGGCCTGCACGATAGCCGCGCCGGCCGCCGGCGCGCCATGGCGGGCGCGGCCCTGTGCACCCTGTGCACATCCCGCAGGCCTTGATTTACAGGCCGGCGGGCGCGGACCTACGCTGCACCGCAGGTCCAGACCGTGCGCCAGCGGCGCACCCACACAAGGATTCAAAGGAGACAAACATGGACGTGAGCGAAGCGATTCGCACGCAGCCGATGCGTGCGCTGCAATGGCGGGCCGTGATCATCTGCCTGCTGCTGACGATGATCGACGGCTTCGAGATCCTGGTCATGGCCTTCGTGGCCCCGCACCTGGCCAAGGCCTGGGCGCTGAGCCCGGTGCAGGTGGGCTACCTGCTCAGCGCCGGCGTCTTCGGCATGGCCATCGGCGCCACGCTGCTGTCGCCGCTGGCCGACCGCATCGGCCGCCGCCGCCACGTCATCCTGTGCCTGGCGTTCATCACGCTGGGCATGGCCTTGTCGTCGATGGCCGACTCGGTGCCCGAGATGGTGGTCTATCGCGCCGGCGCCGGCGTCTTCATCGGCGCGCTGGTGGCCTCGCTCAACATCACGGTGGCCGAGTACTGCTCCGACCGCCGCCGCGGCGTGGTGATGGGCGTCTACGGCATCGGCTTTCCGCTCGGCGCGGCACTCGGCGGCGCGGCCAGTGCGCTGCTGATCGCGCAGCACGGCTGGCGCGCGCCCTTCATGCTGGGTGCCATCATTTCCGGCGTCATGCTGCTGGTGGTGGTGTTCGCGCTGCCGGAGTCGATCGCCTACCTCGTCGAACGCCGGCCCGCCGGCGCGCTGGACGCCTACAACCGCATCGCCCGCGCGCTGGGCTACCCGGCGGCAGCGGCGCTGCCGCGTTCGCAGGCGCAGGGCGTGCAGGCGAATGCGGCGCAAACCATCTTCGGCGGCGTCATCGGCCGGCGCACGGTGTTCCTGTGGCTCGGCTTCGCGCTCATCACCAGCGCCTTCTACTTCGCCAACAGCTGGACGGCCAAGCTGATCGCCGATTCCACCGGCGTGCCCGCGCTCGGCGTGCGCGCCGGCGTGATGGTGCCGCTGGGCGGCGTGGCCGGCGCGCTGCTGTTCGCCGCGCTGTCGCTGGTCATCAGGCCGCGGCTGGCCACCATGCTGGTGATGCTGGGCGGCACGCTGGCGCTGTGGGTCTACAGCCGCCACTTCAGCGACCCCGGCCTGGCGCTGGCGCTGGCCTTCGTGGTGGGCATGTTCGCCAACGGCGGCATCGCCGCCTTCTACGCCATCAGCCCCACGGTGTACCCGGCGGCGGTGCGCGCCACCGCCATCGGCTGGATGTTCGGCTTCGGCCGCGCGGTGGCCATCCTCACGCCGGTGGCCACCGGTTACCTGCTGGCCGCCGGCTGGAAGCCGGCCGAGACCTTCCGCCTGTTCGCCGGCGTGCTGGTGCTGGCCGCCGTCGCCAGCTTCCTGCTCGACCGCAGCTACCGCGGCCGCAGCGAGAACCCCGAAGCCGCGGCCGAGCCGGCAGCGGCCTGAAGCGCAACCTGTCCAGCCTTTCGAGGTCGATGATGACGATGCACGCACTGTCCAGCATGGACGCGGCCTGGTTCCTCGGCGAAACGCCGAGCATGAGCTTCCACGTCGCCAACCTGCACCTGTTCGACAAGCCGCCGCGCGGTGCCGACCCGATGCGCAAGCTGCGCGAACAGGTCGGCGAGCGCGCGCCCTACCTGCCGCTGCTGCACCGCCGGCTGGACCAGCGCTCGCTGAAGATGGGCAACCCGGTGTGGATCGACGAGCCCGATCTCGACCTCGACTACCACCTGCAGCGCATCAAGCTGCCGGCGCCCGGCCGGCCGCAGCAGTTGATCGACGCGGTGGTGCAGTTGCACACGCCGCTGCTCGACCGCGCGCATCCGCTGTGGCAGATCTGGCTGATCGAAGGCCTGGCCGGCGGCGGCTTTGCGCTGTACATGAAGCTGCACCACGGCGGCGTCGACGGTGGCTCCGCCAGCATGGTGGTGGACGGCTTGTTCGGCGACACGGCGCGGCCGCAGGGCACGGCCACCGGCGCGCCGGTGCAGCCGACGCCGCCGCCCACGCCGGCCAGCCTGCTGCTGCGCACGGCCGAAGACCTGTACCTGCGCATGCCGCTGCGCGTGATGCAGACCGCGCGCGAGCTGTGGCAGCTGCAGGGCGAGGCAGCGCCCTCGGGCAAGCGCTTCGGCCTGGACGACCTGCGCCAGCTGATGCGGCCCGCGCCGCGCACGCCGTTCAACCGCGGGCTGAGCCCGGCGCGCAGCTTCGGCTGGGCGTCGTTGCCCCTGTCGGCGGTGAAGGCCCTCGGCAAGGCGCACCAGGCGACCATCAACGACATCGTGCTGGCCGTCATCACCGGCGCGCTGCGCCAGCACCTGGCCGGCCGCCAGCAACTGCCGCGGCAGCCGCTGGTGGCCGGCGTGCCGGTGTCCGTGCGCACGCCGGGCGACACGGCGCATAACAACCAGGTCAGTTTGATGCTGGCGCGGCTGCCGGTCGACGAAGCCGACCCGGCGCGCTGGATCCCCGTCATCCGGCGCAGCGTCGACGCCGCGAAGAACCTGCAGGACGCGGCGCGCCCGGTGTCGCGGCTGCTCGTCGAGATGCCGTCGCTGCGCGCGCCGGCGGTGAACAACCTGATGTCGATGATGGAAGGCATGAAGGCGGCCGAAGACCTGCGCCTGCACCACCACCTGCCGCCGTTCGTCAACCTCTACGTGTCCAACGTGCCGGGCCCGCGCCAGCCGCTGAGGTTCGATGGCATGGCGGCGCGCACCTTCATCCCGGTGCCGCTGCTGATGCACGGCACGGCGCTCAACATCACCTGCGTCAGCTACCTCGACCGCATCGACTTCGGCGTGCTGGCCAGCCCCGAGGCCTTGCCCGACGCGCAGGCGCTGGCCGACGGCCTGGTCGAAGCTTACGGCCAGCTGCAGCAGCGGCTGGCTGCAACGGCGCCGGCCGCCGCGGCCGGCAACGACCTCAGGAGCCCCGCATGAAGCCGCAGACCCTGCGCCAGTTCAGGCCCGCCCACCGCGCCGTGCCGGTGCCCGAGATCACGCTGTACGAAGGCCTGGAGATGTCGGCCCGGCGCTTTCCCGAGCGCACGGCGGTGTGCTTCTACGGCGCCGAGATCAGCTACGCCCGCCTGCGCGCCGAAGTGGATGCGCTGGCCGGCTACCTGCAGCAAGACTGCGGCGTGGCCAAAGGCGACCGCGTGCTGCTGTACGCGCAGAACAGCGTGCAATGGATCGTCGGCTACTACGCCATCGTGCGCGCCGACGCGGTGGTGCTGCCGGTGAACCCGATGAACCTGACGGAAGAGCTGGCGCACTACATCGACGATGCCGGCGCCAAGGTGGCCCTCGTCGGCGCCGAGCTGCTCGACCGCATCCGCCCCTGGCTGCAGCCGGGCAAGCTGCAGACGCTGATCGCCGCCACCTACGGCGACTACCTCGGCGCCACGCCGCTGGTCGACGTGCCCGACGTGGTGGCCGAACGGCCGGCCATCCCCGCCGCGCCCGGCATCGTGGCCTGGGCCGACGCGCTGGCCGCCGCTCGCCGGCCCGGGCCGCACCGCGCGCGGCCCGACGACCTGGCGGTGATGCCCTACACCTCGGGCACCACCGGCAAGCCCAAGGGCTGCATCCACACCCACCGCTCGCTGATGACGGTGCTGGGCGTGACGGCGCAACTGCACGAGCTGACGCAGGCCGACGTGGTGCTGTCGGTGGCGCCGTTCTTCCACGTCACCGGCATGCAGCCCGGCATGAACGCCGGCCTCTACAACGGCAGCACGCTGGTGGTGATGACGCGCTGGGACCGCGAAGCGGCGCTGACGCTGATCCGCGAGCTGGGCATTACGGTGTGGATCGCCGTGCCCACCATGGTGGTCGACCTGCTGGCCAGCCCGAACATCACGGCCGATTCGCTGGCCTCGCTGCTGCACCTGACGGGCGGCGGCGCGACCATGCCCGAGCCGGTGGCGCGGCGGCTGCACGAGCTGACCGGCCTGACCTTCATCGAGGCCTACGGCATGACCGAGACCGCCGCGGCGACGCACAGCAACCCGATCAACCGGCCCAAGCGCCAGTGCCTGGGCGTGCCGCTGTTCAACGTCGACAGCCGCATCGTCGACCAGGTGACGCTGCGCGAAGTGGCCGTCGGCGAGGTGGGCGAAATCGTCGTCCACGGGCCGCAGGTGTTCAAAGGCTACTGGAACAGCCCGCAGGCCACGGCCGAGAGCTTCGTGCCGATCGACGGCAAGGCCTTCTTTCGCACCGGCGACCTGGCGCGGCGCGACGAGGACGGCTACTTCTTCATGGTCGACCGGCTCAAGCGCATGATCAACGCCTCGGGCTACAAGGTCTGGCCGGCCGAGGTGGAGGCGATGATGTACGAGCACCCCGACATCTTCGAAGCCTGCATCATCGGCAGCCGTGACGCCAAGCGCGGCGAAACCGTGAAGGCGGTGGTGGTGCTGAAGAAGGGCCGCGAAGGGCGCGTCGGCGCGGCCGACATCGTGGCCTGGGCCAAGGAGCGCATGTCCACCTACAAGGCGCCGCGCATCGTGCAGTTCGCCGACGCCCTGCCCAAGTCGGGCACCGGCAAGATCCTGTGGCGCCAGCTGCAGGACGAGGAAGACCGCCGCACCGCCGCGTGATGAGCGCCGCGTGATGAGCGCCTTCGCTCACTGCATGCCGAAGCTGTCGTTGAAGGTGAAGATCAGCGAGACGTAGAACAGCGTCGAGAAGAAGAGGCCGGCCGACAGCATCAGCAGCGGCGCCACGCCGCCCAGGCCCAGCAGGCCGAACAGCAGCCCGCTGGCCAGGCCGCAGCCGATGAACAGCGCCATCCACGTCAGGCTGTAGACCAAGAAGGCGCCGCGGCAGCGCCACACCGCCAGCGTGCTGGAGAACAAGGCCTGCAGCGCGCTCTGGTGGCCCCAGTGCACCAGCGCCGGCGCGTGCCAGAAGGGGATGGTGATCAGCGTGATGGCCAGGCCGCCGAACAGCGCGCCGGCGGCCAGGCCGCGCTCGGCGAGCAGCGCGTCGAGTTCGGCGCGCGGCACGTTCTGGCGCCGCATCAAGTCCATGCCGCGGCTGAAGCCGCCGTCGGCGATGAGGTCCGACAGCCACAGGCTGGCGGCCACCAGCAGCCCGTACAGCAGGCACAGCAGCAGCAGGTCGCGCCGCTGCGCCGGCGCGGCGCGCAGCGGCTCGATGAACTGCGACGGGTTCACCGGCCCCTGCAGCAGCGCCGACTGGCTGGCGATCATGAAGCCCAGCGACAGCAGCGGCACCACCATGATCTGCAGCACGCCGCCGACCAGCGGCACCAGCGCGATGAACAGCGCCGCGAACAGGAACAGCACGAACAGCGCCGTGAAGGCCAGCGGCCGCTTGAGGTACAGGCGCAGGCCGTCGCGCACCCAGTAGGCGCCGCGGCCGGGGCCCACGGACTTGAGGATCATCGCCATCGCCGCGTTCGGCCTTTCGTGGTGCTACAGCGGTGGGTGCCAGGGCGCGGCGATGCGCTCGCGCAGCACGCGCTCGAAATGCGCCGGGTCCTTGGGCTGCAGCAGCGCCGCGTCGCGCGGCAGGTGCCAGTCCCACAGCCGCGACAGCCAGAAGCGCAAGCCCGCGGCGCGCAGCATCGCCGGCAGCAGCCGGCGCTCGTTGCCGTCGAGCGCGCGCACGCCCTGGTAGGCCGTCATGAAGGCGGCGGCGCGCGGCTCGGCCAGGCGGCCGCTGTCGAGGTCGCAGCACCAGTCGTTCAGGCACACGGCGATGTCGAACAGCAGCGCGTCGACGCCGGCGAAATAGAAGTCGAAGAAGCCGCACAGGCGGTCGGCGCCGGCGGTGTCGTCGAACATCACGTTGTCGCGGAACAGGTCGGCGTGGATATGGCCGCGCGGCAGCGCCTGGCCGGCCGCCGAGGCGGCCAGTTCGGCCTGGAAGGCCAGTTCGCTTTGCAGCAGCGCGGCCTGCTCGGGCTGCAGGTGCGGCAGCACGACGGGCGTCACCTGCTGCCACCAGGCCAAGCCGCGCAGGTGCGGCTGCTGGAACGCGAAGTCGGCGCCGGCCGCGTGCACGCGCGCCAGCATGGCGCCCACCTGCGCGCAGTGCTCGGCGTCGGGCGCCGTGCGGTGGCTGCCGGGCAGCCGCGTCACCACCGCGGCCGGCTTGGCGGCCACCTGGTGCAGGATCTCGCCGCGGTCGTCGGCCTGCGGCGCCGGCACCGGCACGCCGTGGCGGGCCAGGTGTTCCATCAGACGCAGGTAGTAAGGCAGCTGCTCGCGCGGCAGCCGCTCGAACAGCGTCAGCACCCATTGCCCGCGCACCGTGGTGGCGTAGTAGTTGGTGTTCTCGATGCCCGAGCGGATGCCGTGCAGGTCGGTCAGCGCGCCGAGGCCCAGCCGCCTGACCAGTCGGTCGGCCTCGTCGAAGCCGACTTCGGTATAGACCGCCATTCGGCCTAGAACGACAGGATGGACCAGACGCGCTGGCCGATGGCGCCCTTGTCCTTGTCCTGCGACAGGTCGCGGCCGCCGTTGGCGGGCACGATCTCGTAGGGCCGCGTGCGGCTGCCCAGCTTGCTGTGCACGACGATGCGCTGCGTCTGGCCGCGCACGCGCAGCTCTTCGATGCGCACGCCGTCGTCCTCGGTCACGATGCGCTCGACCTTGGGTTCGCCGCCGCGCACCGCGTCGGCCGGCTCGGGCGCCTGCGCCGCGGCGGCCAGCGGCAGCAGCATCGGCAAGACGGCGGCGAGGCGCAGCAAGGCGTTCATGCGGCGCATTCTAAGCAGGCGCCACAATGGCCCGATGAGCGACAACGTCCTGCTGCTGGTCGACGGCTCCAGCTACCTGTACCGGGCCTTCCACGCGCTGCCCGACCTGCGCGCCGGCGACGGCTTTCCCACCGGCGCCATCCACGGCATGGTGGGCATGATGCGCTGGCTGCGCGATCGCCATCCGGCGGCGCTGGGGGCTTGCGTGTTCGATGCCAGCGGGCCGACCTTCCGCGACGACTGGTACCCCGAATACAAGGCCCAGCGCGCGCCGATGCCCGACGCGCTGCGCCAGCAGATCGAGCCCATCCACGAGGTGGTGCGGCTGCTCGGCTGGCCGGTGCTGGTGGTGCCCGGCATCGAGGCCGACGACGCCATCGGCACGCTGGCGCAGCAAGCCGCGGCCGAAGGCCACCAAGTGCTGATCTCCACCGGCGACAAGGACCTGGCGCAGCTCGTCACGCCGCAGGTCACGCTGATCAACACCATGGCCAAGCCGCCCGAGGTGCTGGACGTGGCCGGCGTGACGGCCAAGTTCGGCGTGCCGCCGGATCGCATCGTCGACTACCTCACGCTGATCGGCGACGCCGTCGACAACGTGCCCGGCGTCGACAAGGTGGGGCCGAAGACGGCAGCCAAGTGGATCGCCGAGCACGGCTCGCTCGACGGCGTGGTGGCCGCCGCCGCCGGCATCAAGGGCGTGGCCGGCGACAACCTGCGTCAGGCGCTGGACTGGCTGCCCACCGGCCGCAAGCTGATCACCGTGCGCACCGACTGCGACCTCGGCGCGCAGCTGCCCGGCTGGCCGGCGCTGCAGGCGCTGGCGCTGCGCGCGGTCGACCGCGAGGGCCTGCTGGCCTTCTACCAGCGCTACGGCTTCCGCGCCTGGCGCAAGGAGCTGGAAGAAGCGCTGGGCGTCGCGGTGGCCGGGCAGGCGCTGGCAACGTCAACAGCGGCACCGGCGGCCGCGGCCGCGCCTTCGGTTGCAGCGGCGGCCGATGGACCGCCGGCCGCGCCCGCCGCGCCGGCCGCCGAGCTGGCGCGCGAGTACGAAACCATCACCGACTGGCCGCGCTTCGAGCATTGGCTGCAGCGCTTGCGCGCCGCCGAGCTGGTGGCGCTGGACACCGAGACCGATTCGCTCGACGCCATGGTCGCGCAGATCGTCGGCCTGTCGTTCGCGGTGGAGCCGGGCCGCGCCGCCTACGTGCCGCTGGGCCACGACTACCCCGGCGCCCCCGAACAGCTGCCGCGCGACGAGGTGCTGGCGCGGCTGCGGCCCTGGCTGGAGGATGCCGCGGCGGCCAAGCTGGGCCAGAACATCAAGTACGACCTGCACGTCTTCGCCAACGCCGGCATCGCCGTGCAGGGCTACCGCCATGACACGCTGCTGGAAAGTTATGTGCTGGAAGCCCATCGCCCGCACGGCCTGGAAAGCCTGGCCGAGCGCCACCTCAACCGCAAGGGCTTGAGCTACGAGGACGTGTGCGGCAAGGGCGCCAGCCAGATCCCGTTCTCGCAGGTCGATCTGGCGAAGGCGACCGAATACTCCGGCGAGGACAGCGAGATGACGCTGCACGTGCACGACGTGCTGTGGCCGCGGCTGCAGGCCGAGCCGCGGCTGCGCGAGGTGTACGAGCGCATCGAGCTGCCGGTGGCGGTGATCCTGGAGCGCATCGAGCGCCATGGCGTGCTGATCGACGCCGCGCTGCTGGCCAAGCAAAGCCACGAGCTGGCCGCGCGCATGGTGGCCGCCGAGCAGCAGGCCTACGAGATCGCCGGCGGCCCCTTCAACCTGGGCAGCCCCAAGCAGATCGGCGAGGTGCTGTTCGGCAAGCTGGGGCTGCCGGTGAAGAAGCGCACCGCGTCAGGCGCGCCCAGCACCGACGAAGAGGTGCTGCAGGAACTGGCCGCCGACTTCCCGCTGCCGGCGCGCATCCTGGAGCACCGCAGCCTGGCCAAGCTGAAGGGCACCTACACCGACAAGCTGCCGCTGATGGTCAACCCCGCCACCGGCCGCGTGCACACCAACTACGCGCAGGCGGTGGCGGTGACGGGGCGGCTGTCGAGCAACGACCCCAATTTGCAGAACATCCCCATCCGCACGCCCGAAGGGCGGCGCATCCGCGAGGCCTTCATCGCGCCGCCGGGGCACGTCATCGTCTCGGCCGACTACTCGCAGATCGAGCTGCGCATCATGGCCCACATCAGCGAGGACCCCGGCCTGCTGAAGGCCTTCGCCGAAGGCCTGGACGTGCACCGCGCCACCGCCGGCGAGGTGTTCAACGTGCCGGTCGACCAGGTGACGCCCGAGCAACGGCGTTATGCCAAGGTCATCAACTTCGGGCTGATCTACGGCATGGGGGCGTTCGGGCTGGCCAGCAACCTGGGCATCGAGCAGAAGGCGGCGCGCGACTACATCGACCGCTACTTCCAGCGCTTTGCCGGCGTGCGCCGCTACATGGACGAGACCAAGGCCGCCGCCAAGGAAAAAGGTTATGTCGAGACCGTGTTCGGCCGCCGCCTGTGGCTGCCGGAGATCAACAGCGGCAACGGCCCGCGCCGCAGCGGCGCCGAGCGCCAGGCCATCAACGCGCCGATGCAGGGCACGGCGGCCGACCTCATCAAGCTGGCGATGATCGCCGTGCAGCGCGCGCTGGACGACGAGCGCCGCGCCACCCGCATGGTGATGCAGGTGCACGACGAACTGGTGTTCGAGGTGCCCGAGGCCGAACTGCCCTGGGCGCGCGCCGAGATCCCCAGGCTGATGGCCGGCGTCGCCGAACTGAAAGTGCCGCTGCTGGCCGAGGTGGGCGTGGGCGCGAACTGGGACCAGGCGCACTGAGCCCGGCGGGGCGTGGTGCCCGGCGGGGCCTGGCGCCCGGCGGCGCCGGCGCCCGCCGATGTCCGCGCTAGCATCGCCGTCATGCTGAGGTTCATCCTGACCCGCCTGAGCCTCGTCATCCCGACCTTCATCGGCATGACGCTGGTGGCGTTCCTGATGATCCGGCTGGTGCCTGGCGACCCGATCGAGACGCTGGCCGGCGAGCGCGGCATCGACCCGGCGCGCCACGCCGCGCTGGTCACCGAATACGGGCTGGACCGCCCGCTGCTGACGCAGTACGCGATCTACATCGGCCGCGTGCTGCACGGCGACCTGGGCCGCTCGATGATCACCCAGGCGCCCGTGCTGCAGGAGTTCGCGGCGTTGTTTCCGGCCACCATCGAGCTGGCGCTGTGCGCCATCGTCTTCGCGCTGCTGGTCGGCATTCCGGCCGGCATGCTGGCGGCGGTGCGCCGCAACTCGGTGTTCGACCATGGCGTGATGGGCGTTTCGCTCACCGGCTATTCGATGCCCATCTTCTGGTGGGGGCTGCTGCTGATCCTGCTGTTCTCGGTGCAACTGGGCTGGACGCCGGTGTCGGGCCGCATCGCGGTGCAGTATTTCTTCGAACCGGTGACCGGCTTCCTGCTGATCGACTCGTGGCTCTCGGGCGAGCCCGGCGCCTTCAAGTCCACCGTGATGCACCTGATCCTGCCGACCATCGTGCTGGGCACCAACCCGCTGGCCATCATCGCGCGCATGACGCGCTCGGCCATGCTGGAGGTGCTGGGCGAGGACTACATCCGCACCGCGCGCGCCAAGGGCTTGTCGGCCTGGCGCGTGGTGGCGCTGCACGCCTTCCGCAACGCGCTGATCCCGGTGGTCACGGTGATCGGGCTGCAGGTCAGCGTGCTGTTCACCGGCGCCATCCTCACCGAGACCATCTTCTCCTGGCCCGGCGTCGGCAAGTGGATGATCGAGGCCATCAGCCGGCGCGACTACCCGGTGCTGCAAGGCGGCCTGCTGCTGCTGGGCGGCATGGTGATGCTGGTCAACCTGCTGGTCGACCTGGCCTACGGCGTGATCAACCCGCGGGTCAAGCATTCATGACGGCCGCCTCTGCCGAGCACGACGGCGCGACGCCGGCTCCGCCCGGGCCGCTGCGCGAGTTCTGGACCAGCTTCAGCGCCAACGCCGGCGCGGTGGCCGGCCTCGTCATCGTGCTGGCGGTGCTGCTGATGGCCGCCTTCGCGCCGTGGCTGGCGCCGCACGCGCCCGACCTCACCGACAACACCGCCTTCCTGCGCCCGCCGGCGTGGATGGACGGCGGCAGCTGGTCGACGCCGCTGGGCACCGACGCCATCGGCCGCGACCTGCTGTCGCGCCTGATCTACGGCGCGCGGCTGTCGCTGACCATCGGCGTGGCGGTGGTGGCGCTGTCCATCGTCGTCGGCGTCGTGCTGGGCCTGGTGGCCGGCTTCGCGCGCGGCGTGGTCGAGATCGTGATCATGCGGCTGATGGACGTGATCCTGACGCTGCCCAGCCTGCTGCTGGCGATCGTCATCGTCGCCATCCTCGGGCCGGGGCTGATGAACGCGATGCTGGCGGTCTCGGTCGTCGTACTGCCGCATTACGTGCGCATCACGCGCGCCGCGGTGCTGGCCGAGACGGCGCGCGACTACGTCACCGCGGCGCGCCTGGCCGGCGCCGGGCGGCTGCGGCTGATGTTCATCGAGGTGCTGCCCAATTGCGCGGCGCCGCTGATCGTGCAGGCCTCGCTGGGCGTGTCCACCGCCATCCTCGACGCGGCGGCGCTCGGCTTCCTGGGCCTGGGCGCGCAGCCGCCGGCGGCCGAGTGGGGCACCATGCTGGCCGACGCGCGCGAGTTCGTGCTGCGCGCCTGGTGGGTGGTCACCTTCCCCGGCCTGATGATCCTCATCACCGTGCTGGCCTTCAACCTGCTGGGCGACGGGCTGCGCGATGCGCTCGACCCCAAGCTCAAGCAATGATGGCCCCGATGTCCGCTCCACTGCTCGACATCGAAGACCTGCGCGTCGACTTCCCCACCGCGGGCGCCGTGCTGCACGCGGTGGACGGCGTCAGCCTGAGCCTGGCCGAGGGCGAGGTGCTGGGCGTGGTCGGCGAGTCGGGCTCGGGCAAGAGCGTGACCATGCTGGCGCTGATGGGCCTGGTCGGCTTCCCCGGCCAGGTGCGCGCCGGCCGCATGCGCTTTGCCGGGCAAGACCTGCCGGGCCTGGCCGCGCGCGAGCGCCGCCGCATCATCGGCAAGGACGTGGCGATGATCTTCCAGGATCCGACCACCAGCCTGAACCCCTGCTTCACGATCGGCTTCCAGATCGTCGAGACGCTGCGCCTGCACCTGGGGCTGGACGGTCGCGCGGCGCGCCGGCGCGCGGTGGAACTGCTCGAACAAGTGGGTATCCCGGCGGCGGCCGGCCGCATGAAGGACTACCCGCACCAGCTGTCGGGCGGCATGAACCAGCGTGTGATGATCGCGATGGCGATCGCCTGCAACCCGCGGCTGCTGATCGCCGACGAGCCGACCACGGCGCTGGACGTGACGATCCAGGCGCAGATCCTCGAACTGCTGCGCAGCCTGCAGCGCGAGCGCGGCATGGCGCTGGTGCTGATCACCCACAACATGGGCGTGGTGGCCGAGATGGCGCAGCGCGTGGCCGTGATGTACGCCGGCCAGGTGGTGGAAGAGCGCCGCGCGGCCGAGCTGTTCCGTGCCCCGCAGCACCCCTACACCGCGGCGCTGCTGGCGGCGATGCCCGAGCGCAGCCAGGGCCTGCAGCGGCTGGCGACGATTCCCGGCGTCGTGCCCGGCGCCTTCGACCGCCCGGTGGGCTGCCTGTTCGCGCCGCGCTGCGCGTCGGCCACGCCGGCCTGCCGCGTGCGGCCGGCGCTGCAGCCCTGGGAGGGTGGCGCCGTGCGCTGCCACTATCCGGTGGGCGACCCCGGGCGCGAGGCGCGCCGCGAGCGCGATGGCGCGCTGGCCGAGGGGACCGCATGACGACGGGCTTGACGGCAGGTGCGACGCCGCGGTCGGCGGTGCCGGTGGTGCCTGTCGTGCCTGCGATGCCTGCGGTGCCGGTCGTCGAGGCCGTCGACCTCGCCCAGACCTACGTGCTCAAGCGCGGCCTGCTGCGCCCGCCGGCGCGGCTGCAGGCGGTGGGCGGCGTGTCGTTCGCCATCGCGGCGGGGCGCACGCTGGCGGTGGTCGGCGAATCGGGTTGCGGCAAGTCGACGCTGGCGCGCATGGTCACGCTGATCGAAGCGCCCACCCGCGGCGAGCTGCGCCTGCAGGGCGCCGACGCGGTGCACGCCAATGCCGCCCAGCGCCGCGAGCTGCGGCGCCAGGTGCAGCTGGTGTTCCAGAACCCTTATGGCTCGCTCAATCCGCGCAAGAAGATCGGCAGCATCCTGCAGGCGCCGCTGGTCATCAACACCACGCTCAACGCGGCCGAGCGCGAAGAGCAGGCGCGCGCCATGCTGGCCCGCGTGGGCCTGCGGCCCGAGCACCACGACCGCTATCCGCACATGTTCTCCGGCGGCCAGCGCCAGCGCATCGCGATCGCGCGCGCGCTGATGCTGCGCCCGGCGCTGGTGGTGGCCGACGAGCCGGTGTCGGCGCTCGACGTCTCGGTGCAGGCCCAGGTGCTCAACCTGCTGGCCGACCTGCAGCAGGAGCTGGGGCTGGCCTACCTGTTCATCTCGCACGACCTCGGCGTGGTGCGCCACATCGCGCACGACGTGATGGTGATGTACCTCGGCCTGGTGATGGAAAGCGCGCCGCGCGAAGCCTTGTTCGCGCAGCCGCTGCACCCCTACACGCGCGCGCTGCTGGCCGCCACGCCCAGCGTCGACAGCGGCGCGCGGCGCGAGCGCATCGTGCTCAGCGGCGAGTTGCCGTCGCCGCTGAACCCGCCGGCCGGCTGCGTGTTCTCGACCCGCTGCCCGCACGTGGTCGAGCGCTGCCGCGCCGAGCGGCCGGCCTTGCGCAACCTGGCCGGGCGGCAGGTATCCTGCCACCTGGCCGAGCAGTTCCTGCAGACGCCGGCCGCCGCGACCGCGGCCCCGGCCTGAGCCAGCCTTCCCTGTCCACTTTTTCGTCTCGCTTTCGAAAGGCACCGACCATGTCATTCCCGCGCTTCAAGCCATCGCGCCTGGCCCTGCTGTGCGCCGTCTCGCTGCTGGCCGCCGGCGGCGCCCATGCCAAGACCCTGGTCTTCTGCTCCGAGGGCAGCCCGGAGAACTTCTATCCCGGCATCAACACCACCGGCACCTCGTTCGACGCCAGCAGCCAGATCTACGGCCGCGTGGTCGACTTCGAGCGCGGCGGCACCAGCGTCGTGCCCGGGCTGGCCGAGAAGTGGACCATCTCGCCCGACGGGCTGGTCTACACCTTCCACCTGCGCAAGGGCGTGAAGTGGCATTCGAACAAGCTGTTCAAGCCCTCGCGCGACTTCAACGCCGACGACATGGTGTTCATGTTCGAGCGCCAGTGGAAGGAAAACGACCCGTACTTCAAGGTCACCAGCAGCAACCACTCGTACTTCAACGACATGGGCATGCCCAAGCTGCTGAAGTCGGTGGACCGCGTCGACGACTACACGGTGCGCGTCGAGCTCAACCGGCCCGAGGCGCCGTTCCTGTCGAACCTGGCGATGGAATACGCCGGCGTGCAGAGCAAGGAATACGCGATCGCCATGCTCAAGGCGGGCACGCCCGAGAAGATCGACCAGGAGCCGATCGGCACCGGCCCCTTCATGCTGGTGCAGTACCAGAAGGACGCGGTGATCCGCTACAAGGCCTTCCCGCAGTACTGGGGCGGCAAGGCCAAGATCGACGACCTGGTGTTCTCGATCACGCCCGATGCCGCGGTGCGCTGGGCCAAGCTGCAGAAGGGCGAGTGCCACGTGATGCCGTACCCGAACCCGGCCGACCTGGACGCGATGCGCAAGGACCCGAAGGTGCAGGTGCTGGAGCAGGCCGGCCTGAACGTCGGCTACCTGGCCTTCAACACGCAGAAGAAGCCTTTCGACGACGTGCGCGTGCGCAAGGCGGTGAGCATGGCGATCAACAAGAAGGCCATCATCGACGGCGTCTACCTCAGCACCGGCATCGCGGCGAAGAACCCGATCCCGCCGTCGATGTGGTCGTACAACGACGCCGTCAAGGACGACCCCTACGACCCCGAGGCCGCCAAGAAGCTGCTGGCCCAGGCCGGCCTGGCCGGCGGCTTCGCGACCGACCTGTGGGCGATGCCGGTGCAGCGGCCGTACAACCCGAATGCGCGCCGCATCGCCGAGCTGATGCAGGCCGACTTGGCGAAGATCGGCGTCAAGGCCGAGATCAAGAGCTTCGAGTGGGGCGAGTACCGCAAGCGCATGCAGGCCGGCGAGCACCAGATGGGCATGCTGGGCTGGACCGGCGACAACGGCGACCCCGACAACTTCCTGCACACGCTGCTGGGCTGCGACTCGGCCAAGAGCGGCGGCAGCAACGTCGCCAAGTTCTGCTACAAGCCTTTCGAAGACTTGGTGTTGAAGGCCAAGACGGTGTCCAAGGTGGCCGAGCGCACCGAGCTGTACAAGAAGGCGCAAGTGATCTTCAAGGAGCAGGCGCCCTGGTTCACCATCGCCCACGCGGTGCAGCTCAAGCCGGTGCGCAAGGAAGTGGTCGACTTCAAGCTCAGCCCCTTCGGGCGCCACACCTTCTACGGCGTGGACCTGAAGGAGTAAGCGGCCTTCCTTAGGCGCCGCGCAGCGCCGCTCGGCTCAGGCCAGCGCCGCGCGCAGCGCGGCCAGCACCGCGTCAGGGGCCTCGGCCATCAGGCTGTGGCCGCTGTCGACCAGCGCCACGCGCGCCTTCAGCGCCGCGGCGAGGTCCTTGGTGACCTTGGGGCTGGTCATCTGGTCGTTGCGGCCGAGGATCAGCGTGGCCGCGCAGCGCACCTGCGCCGCGGCCTGCAGGCCGCCCGCGTAGGCGTCGCAGACGCGGAAGTCGTGCTCGAACAGGTTGCGCCCATCCACCGGCGGGCTGCCGGCCAGGGTGCGCCGCATCAGCGCGCGGTTGCTGCCGTGCAGCCACATGCCCGGCCCCGGGTAGCCGGGCTTGCTGGCCAGCGAGCCGATGGAGAAGGCGTTGACCATGTCGATGGCTTGCAGCGGCCGTTCGCGCGCGGTGGCCAGCAGCGCGTCGCTGACCTTCATCGGATAGGCGGTGCCGATCATCACCAGTCGCGTCGCACGTTGGGGCGCGCGGGCTGCCGCCTCCAGCGCGATCAGGCTGCCCATGCTGTGGCCGGCCAGCGCGGCCTGCGGCGCGCCGGCGGCGTCCAGCACGGCCAGCAGCCAGTCGGCCGCCGCTTCCACGCTGGGCAGCGGCGGGCCTTCGCTGCGGCCATGGCCCGGCAGGTCGACCGCCAGCACGCCGTGGCCATGGTGCGCGAACCAGCGCGCCAGCAGCGTCCACACGCCATGGTCGCCGAGCGCGCCATGCACGAAGGCGATGCAGGGCAGGGCGGGGTCGAACGGCTTGCTGCCGGTGTAGACGCTGGCGCTGCGGCCTTGAACGTGGAGCTTCATGCCGCCTTCTCCGCCACCTTGAACGCGCGCTTCAGGTCGTCGATCAGGTCGTCGGCGTCTTCCAAGCCGATGCTCAGGCGGATCGTCCCCGGCGTGATGCCGGCCGAACGCAGCGCCGCGTCGTCCATGCGGAAGTGCGTGGTGCTGGCCGGGTGGATGACCAGCGAGCGGCAGTCGCCGACGTTGGCCAGGTGGCTGAACAGTTTCAGCGCCTCGATGAAGGCCTGGCCCTGCTTGCGGCTGCCCTTCAAGTCGAAGCTGAAGACCGAGCCGCAGCCGCGCGGCAGCAGTTTCTTGGCCAGCGCGTGGCTGGCGTGGCTTTCCAGTTCGGGGTAGCCGACCGCGGCGACCAGCGGGTGCGCGGCCAGGAAGGCGACGATCTTGCGCGTGTTCTCGACGTGGCGCGCCATGCGCAGCGGCAGCGTTTCGATGCCTTGCAGGATCAGCCACGCGGTATGCGGGCTCATGCAGGCGCCGAAGTCGCGCAAGCCCTCGCGCCGCGCGCGCAGCAAGAAGGCGCCGACGGTGCTCTCGTCGCTGAACACCATGCCGTGGAAGCCGGCGTACGGCTCGCTCAGCTCGGGGAATCGTCCGGAAGCCGCCCAGTCGAAAGTGCCGCCGTCGACCAGCACGCCGCCGATCACCGTGCCGTGGCCCGACAGGAACTTCGTCGCCGAGTGGAAGACGAGGTCGGCGCCATGGTCGACGGGCGTCATCAGCCAGGGCGTGGTGAAGGTGCTGTCCACCAGCAGCGGCAGGCCGTGCTCGTGAGCGATCGCGCTCACGGTGGGGATGTCCAGCACGTCGAGCCCCGGGTTGCCCAGCGTCTCGCCGAACAGCAGCCGCGTCTCGGGGCGGATCGCGGCGCGCCAGCCGTCGACGTCCAGCGGCCGCACGAACGTGGTCTCGATGCCGAAGCGCTTGAGCGTGTAGCTCAGCAGGTTGTGGCTGCCGCCGTACAAGGCCGTGCTGGCCACGATGTGCGCGCCGGCGCCGGCCAGCGTGGCCACCGCCAGGTGCAGCGCCGCCTGGCCGCTGGCGGTGGCGATCGCGCCCGCCGCGCCTTCGAGCGCCGCCACGCGCTCTTCCAGCACCGCGTTGGTCGGGTTGCTGATGCGGCTGTAGACGTGGCCCGAACGCTCCATGTTGAACAGGCTGGCTGCGTGCTCGCTGTTCTCGAACACGAAGCTGGTGCTCAGGTGGATGGGCACGGCGCGCGCGCCGGTGGCGGGGTCGGGCGCGGCCCCGGCGTGCAGCGCCAGGGTGTCGAATCCGGGGTCTGAAGAACCGGCCATGGGCGGTGATTGCGCAAAGGAAAGGCGGGCATTGTGGGCTATATTGACCCGCCGTCTTTGCCCCTCATCCACCGCCGCGACCGCCATGAAAGTCACCGACATCCTGCGCGTCAAGGGCAACACGCTCTACACCGTGCCGCCCGACCAGTTGCTGGCCGACGCGGCCCGCACCATGGCCGAGCTCGACATCGGCTCGCTCGTCGTCATGGGGCACGGCGACCTGCTGGGCATGCTCACCTTCCGCGAGGTGATCAAGGCCGTGGTGGCCAACGGCGGCCGCTTCGGCGAGCGCCTGGTGCGCTCGGTGATGGACGACGCGCCGCTCACCTGCACGCCGGCCACCGAGATCGACGAGGTGCGCCGCATGATGCTGCAGACCCATGCGCGCTACATGCCGGTGATGGACAAGCGCGAGCTGATGGGCGTGATCAGCTTCTACGACGTGGCCAAGACCGTGGTCGACGCGCAGGACTTCGAGAATCGCATGCTCAAGGCCTACATCCGCGACTGGCCGGCCGAAGGCACGCCGCTGCCGTCGGCCGACGGCGCCTGAGCGCGGCGCGCCAAGGCCGCGCCGTAAACTCGAGGGATGAAGCCCCCAAGCTCGCTTCGCTCGCGGCCCCCCGAGGGGGCGCTCAGTACCTTCGGAACGGCCGGGCGGTACTGATGCCCGGCTCCACCTTCGGCGAACTGTTCCGCGTCACCAATTTCGGCGAAAGCCACGGCCCGGCCATCGGCTGCGTGATCGACGGCTGCCCGCCGGGCCTGGCGCTGGTCGAGGCCGACATCCAGCGCGAGTTGGACCGCCGCCGCCCCGGCACCAGCCGCCACGTGACGCAGCGCAACGAGCCCGACGCGGTGGAGATCCTCTCCGGCGTCTACGAAGGCCTGACCACCGGCACGCCGATCGCGCTGCTGATCCGCAACACCGACCAGCGCAGCAAGGACTACGGCAACCTGCTCGACACCTTCCGCCCCGGGCACGCCGACTACACCTACTGGCGCAAGTACGGGCTGCGCGACCCGCGCGGCGGCGGCCGCTCGTCGGCGCGGCTGACGGCGCCCACCGTGGCCGCCGGCGCGGTGGCGCGCAAGTGGCTGCACGAGAAGCTGGGCATCGGCTTCGTCGGCTGGATGAGCGCCCTGGGCGAGACCGAGATCCCGTTCGAAGGCCTGCAACACATCGCCGACAACCCGTTCTTCGCTGCCAACGCCAGCGTGATTCCGCAACTGGAAGCGCAGATGGACGCGCTGCGCAAGGCCGGCGACAGCGTGGGCGCGCGCATCGAGGTGCGCGCCACCGGCGTGCCGCCGGGCCTGGGCGAGCCGCTGTACGACCGCCTCGACGCCGACATCGCCTGGGCGATGATGGGCCTCAACGCCGTCAAGGGCGTGGAGATCGGCGACGGCTTCGCCGCCGTCGCGCAGCGCGGCAGCGAGCACGGCGACGAACTCACGCCCGAGGGCTTCGCCAGCAACCACGCCGGCGGCGTGCTGGGCGGCATCAGCAGCGGGCAGGACCTGGTGGTGCGGCTGGCGATCAAGCCGACCAGCTCGATCCGCGTGCCGCGCGCGTCGATCGACCGCCAGGGCCACCCGACCACCGTGGAAACCTTCGGCCGCCACGACCCCTGCGTGGGCATCCGCGCCACGCCCATCGCCGAGGCGCTGCTGGCGCTGGTGGTGATGGATCACGTGCTGCGCCAGCGCGCGCAATGCGGCGACGTGCACCTGGCGCAGCCGGCCATCGCTGCGCAGCGGCCGGCTTCCTGATTCGCCGCGCCGCGGCCGGCGGCGTGAGCCGGCGCGTTCAGCGGTAGTCTTCCTCGCGCTGGTGCCTGACCGCGCCGATGATGACGGTGTTCGCATCGACGATCTCGAACAGGGCCACGTAGCCGGCCGCGCCAAACGAGATCAGCAATTCGCGCACGAAGCCGTTGTGCCCCGGCGGTGCCTTGCGGCAGCCGAATGGGCTGTGGGCCAGGAACCTGCAGCCTGCGCGGATGGCCTCGATGGCCCGCTCCGGCAGCCCCAGGTCCGGCGCCGAACTTTCCAGCTCGCGCATGAGCGCGAAGTCGAACAGCCGCAACAGGTCGTCTTCCGCCTCGTCGCTGAAGACGACCTGATAAGGGCCGCTCATCCCCGCTTGGCCGTTGCCGTGGTCTTCTTTCGGGCCAGGGTCTTGCGTGCCGCGGCGATGCGGGCTTCCAGCTTGGCGATCACGGCGTCGGCGGGGATGCCGCTGCCGTCCCTGCGCGTGCGGGCAATCGCGGCAAGTCCACGCCTCACGAACTCGGCTTCGGACTTGCGGCGAACCATTTCGTTGCTGACGGCCTTCTCGACCAGCGCAGCCAGGGTCTCGCCCGCCTCCAGCGACGCGTCCAGTTCGGCGCGGAACTCGGCCGAGACGCGCACGGGCGGGATGGTGGCGGTTTTCATGAGCGGTATCTGTATCGCAAACGGATTACGTCGGAGCCTAGCGCATGCGTTGACCCCGACGCAAGCGTCGCCTGGCACGCAGCGATACCGAAGACGGCGCCGGCGAAGCCGCAGATGGACGAGGAGCGCTTCAGTCCCTGCGGCGCTGGCCGATATGGGCATCAAGTGCGCCCTGCCATGTCCAATCCACCTCCCCTGGCTGCCATATCGTGTCCACGCAGCGCCGCCGGCGCGCGCGCCCTTGGGGCCGGCCTTCGGCACAGCCGCCTGGCGCTGGCCGCGGGGCTGTTGGCGCTGGTGGCGCTGGTCGCGCATGGGGCGCTGCTGGCCTGGTGGGCCACCGCCGGGGTGCCATCGCGCGGGCCGTTGTGGGCCAGCCTGGGGCTGCTGGCGGCGACGGCGATCGGCCTGCTGACGGCACTGCGGCACCAGCACCGCCTCGTACAACGCCTGCTGTGCCAACTGCGCGAACAGGAGCCGCTGGCGCTGGGGGCCGAACCGCTGCAGCAGCCCGCGCCGCTGACCGATGGCCAGCGCCGCGTGGTCTGGACCACCGAAGCTTTCGCCCGCCACAGCGGCGACGAGCCGTGCGAACGGCAGGGCCGCGACGCATCCGTGCCATTGCATGCGGGGCCCGACGCGCCGCCGACCGTGCCGCCGCCGCTGCCGGCGGCCGCCGCCGAATGGCTGCGCGTGCCGGAGGCTGCCGACGGCGCCGACGCCGAATTCCAGCTGGCCTACCAGCCGCTGGTGGCGCTGGCCAGCCGCCGGCTGGTGGGCGTCGAGGCCTTGCTGCGCTGGCGACATCCCGGCCGCGCCGAGCCCTCGGCCGTCGACCTGCTGGACGCCGCCTGCGAGGCCTTCGCGCAATGGCAGGTGAACTGGGGCGAGCACGCGCCGCGGCTGCTGGTGCTGAACCTGACGCCGGAGCAATTGCAGCCCGAGCTGCTGCCGGCGCTGCAGGCGCTGCTGCAGACGCATGGCCTGCGGCCGGCGCAGCTGCAGCTGGCGATCGGCGAGGCCGTGCTCGGCGACGAGGCGCGCGCCGGCGCGCTGCTGCCGGTGCTGCAGGCCTTCAAGGCGGCCGGGCTGCGGCTGGCGCTGGCCGAGGTGGGCAGCGGCGGCGCTTCGCTGGCCGCGCTGCACGGGCTGCCGCTGGACGTGGTGACGGTCGCGCCGGCGCTGGTGGCCGGCGCCGCCGAGGTGGAGTACCAGCGCGTGCGCGTGGCCGCCACCATCCGCGTGGCGCGCAGCCTGGGCATGACCAGCGCCGCCGACGGCGTGGCCACCGAAGACCAGGCCGCGCTGCTGGCCCGGCTGGGCTGCGACCAGGCGCAGGGCGCGTTGTTCGGCCGGCCGATGACGGCCGCCGCGCTGGACCGCTGGATCGAAGCCGAGGTGGCCGACACGGTCGCCTGAAAGCGGCCGGCGGTTCGTCGGCCCCGGCAGCGCCTCGTCAGCGCCGGCCTGCCGTCCGTCGCAGCGCGGTTCAGCCCGTCCGCCCACGCCTACACTTCGCGCCCACCGGCGAGACGGCCGGCAGGATGGACACGAGGTTGGCATGAAGAAGAAATGGTGGCTGGGCGCGTTGGTGCTGGTGCTGGTGGCCGGCGCCGGCGGTGCCTGGTTCGGCGGCTTCGGGCCGGGCGTGCAGGCGCTGGCCCGGTTCGGCGGCAAGCAGGAAGAGAAGAAGCCGCCGGCGCTGGAGTTCACCCCGCAGGAGGTGGCGCAACCGCAGCTGGCGCGGCTGTCGGCGCGGCTGGAGTTCTCGGGGCCGCTGGTGGCGCCGTCCACCGCCGTCGTCCGCGCCAAGGCCGCCGGCACGCTGCTGAGCCTGAACGTCAACGAAGGTGCGCGCGTGCAGATGGGCCAGCCGCTGGGCCGCATCGACCTGGCCGAGCAGACCAGCCGCGTGGCCGAGCGCAGCGCCAGCGTGGAAAGCGCCAAGGCCAGCTTGGTGCAGGCCGAGCGCACGCATGCCTCGAACGAGCGGCTGGCGGCGCAGCAGTTCATCAGCTCGATCGCGCTGGAGAACTCGCGCGCCGCGGTCGACACCGCACGCGCCGCGCTGCAGGCGGCGCGGGCGGCGGCCGACACGGCGCGCCTGGGGCTGCGCGACGGCACGCTGCTGGCGCCGATCGGCGGCATCGTGGCCAAGCGCCACGTGGTGCCCGGCGAGAAGGTGGCGATGGAGCAGCCGCTGCTGACCATCGTCGACCTGGCCACGCTGGAGCTGGCCGGCGCGGTGGGCACGCACGAGGTCTCGCGGCTGGCCGCCGGCATGCCGGCGCAGGTGCAGGTGGAAGGCGTGGCGCAAGCCGTGGCCGGGCGCATTGCGCGCATCGCGCCGGCGGCCGAGCCGGGCACGCGATCGATCGGCGTCACCATCGCGCTGGCCAACCCGCAGGAGAAGCTGCGCGCCGGCCAATACGCGGTGGCCAGCGTCGAGCTGGCCGACGACACGCCGCGCCTGACGCTGCCGATCTCGGCCATCGGCAGCACCGCGGGCCAGGACCACGTGTGGCTGATCGAAGGCGGCCAGCTGGCGCGCCGCGCCGTCAAGCTGGGCCGGCGCGACGAACGCGAAGGCCGCGTGGAAGTGGTGGAAGGCGTGCGCGCCGACAGCCAGGTGCTGGCCGTCCGCTTCGACAACCTGCGCGAAGGCGCCAAGGCCAGCGTGGTGGCGGTCAGGCAGCCGCCGCTGGCCTCGGCCGCGGCGTCGACGCCGCTCATCAAGTAAGGCCGAACGGGGAGCCGCGCGATGTGGATCACCAGGGTCTCGATCAACAACCCGGTCTTCGCCACCATGGTGATGGTGGCGCTGTGCGTGCTGGGGCTGTTCTCGCTCAACCGCCTGGGCGTCGAGCAGATGCCCGACATCAGCTTCCCCGGCGCCTGGGTGCAGGTGGAGTACCCCGGCGCCAGCCCCGAGGCGGTGGAGCGCGAGATCGTCCGCCCGCTGGAAGAGGCGGTCAACAGCGTGGCCGGCGTCAAGCGCATCACCTCGCGCGCGCTGGAGGGGCGCGGCCAGTCGAACATCGAGTTCGGCGTCGACACCGACATGGGCCGCGCGATGCAGGAGGTGCGCGACCGCATCGCCGCCGTGCAGAGCACCTTCCCGCGCGAGGCGCGGGCGCCGCTGATCGCGCGCTTCAACAACGAGAACAACGACCCGGTGGTCAATGCTGCCTTGTTATCCAAGACGCGCAGCGGGCGCGAGCTGTCGGTGCTGGGCGACCAGCTCGTCGGCAAGCGGCTGCAGCGCGCCGAGGGCGTGGCGCGGGTGGAGATCAGCGGCCTCACGGTGCGCGAGGTGCGCATCGACCTCGACCCGCAGCGCCTGCGCGCCTACGGCGTGACGCCGGCCGAGATTGCCGCCGCGCTGAAGGACGCCAACGCCGACCAGCCGGTGGGCCTGCTGTCCGACCCCGTGCGCGACGCGCTGCTGCGCGTGGAAGGGCGCGTGCGCGACCCGCGGCAGTTCGAGCAGATCGTCGTCGCCCGCCGCGGCAGCCTGGCGCTGACGCTGGGCGACCTGGGGACGCTGGTCGAGCGCGAGAAGGAGCCCGAGTCGCTGGCCCGCGTCAACGGCCAGCGCGCCATCGTCTTCAACGTCTTCAAGCAGCAGGACGTCAACATCGTCGTCGCCGGCGACGCCGTGAAGGCGGCGATGGACGACGTGCGCAAGCAGCTGCCGCCCGACGTCGAGCTGCGCCTGATCTACGCCAGCAGCGACTGGGTGCGCGGCTCGCTCAAGGGCCTGGAGCACACGCTGGTCGAAGGCGCGCTGTTGACGGTGGCCATCGTCTTCCTGTTCCTGCACAGCTGGCGCAGCACCATCATCACCGGGCTGACGCTGCCGATCGCGGTGATCTCCAGCTTCATCGCCGTCTATGCCTTCGGCTTCACGCTGAACTTCATGACGATGATGGCGCTGAGCCTGTGCATCGGGCTGCTGATCGACGATGCCATCGTCGTGCGCGAGAACATCGTGCGCCACGTCGGCATGGGCAAGGACCACGTGCGCGCCGCGCGCGAAGGCACCGAGGAGATCGGCCTGGCGGTGATGGCCACCACCTTCGCCATCGTCGCGGTCTTCGCGCCGGTGGCCTTCATGGGCGGCATCATCGGCAAGTTCTTCTACCCCTTCGGCATCACCGTGGTGGTGGCGGTGCTGGTCAGCCTGTTCGTCAGCTTCACGCTCGACCCGATGCTGTCCAGCGTGTGGAAAGACCCGCCGTCGGCGCGGCTGAAGCACCTGTGGGGCATCGGCCACGCCATCCGCGCCACCGACCGCATGCTGGACGCGGCGCACGCCGTCTACGAGCGGCTGATCCACTGGGCCTTCAGCGGCCGCCGCTACCGCGTGTGGCTGCCGCCGCTGCCGGTCTACGGCCACGGCTTCAACGCCGACGGCAGCCGCGACAAGGCCAGCGCGCGCCGCTGGCGCTGGGCGACGATCACGCCGCGCGGCGTGGTGATGGCGGTGGGCGTGGGCAGCTTCGTCGTCGCCATCGGGCTGGGTGCGCTGGTCGGCGGCGAGTTCGTGCCGCAGACCGACCAGAGCTACACCCAGCTGCAACTGCGCATGCCGGTGGGCGCCAGCCTGGAGCGCACCAGCGCCAAGGTGCAGCAGGTGGAAGAGATCGTGCTGGCCATGCCCGAGGTGCAGACCATCTCCACCTGGGTGGGCGGCGCCGGCCAGCGCAACCAGGCCTGGCTGAACATCGTGCTGAAAGCCCGCAGCGAGCGCAGCCGCAGCCAGAAGCAGGTGGAAGACGCGATCCGCGAGGCCATCGCCAAGGTGCCGGGTACCGACGCCTCGCTCGGCTTCGACCGGCCGATCTACGTCGCCATCCTGGGCAGCGACCCCGAGGGCCTGGCGCGCGTGGCCAACGAGTTCGCCGAGAAGGTGAAGAAGATCCCCGGCGCGGTCGACGTCGAAAGCTCGGTCAAGCCCGGGCTGCCGGCCTATTCGGTGCGCTTGAAGAACGCCGCGGTGCGCGAGCTGGGGCTGACCGCGCCGCAACTGGCCAGCAGCCTGCGCGCCTACGTCAACGGCGAGGTCGCCACCTACTGGACCACGCCCGACGGCGACCAGATCGAGGTCGTGCTGCGCCTGAACCAGGCGCAGCGCGAGCGGCTGGAGCAGTTGCGCGGCCTGCCGGTGGCCTTTGCCAAGGACGGCACGCCGATCGCGCTGGATTCGGTGGCCGACATCGAGCCGGTGTTCAACCCCGAGATCATCCGCCGCCAGAACCTGCAGCGGCGCGAGGCGGTGTTCGCCGGCGTCAAGGACCGCAGCGCCGGCGACGTCGGCAACGACGTGCAGAAGTTGATGAAGGAGACCACGCTGCCGCCGGGCTACAGCTTCGACATCGGCGGCCAGATGCAGCAGCAGGCCGAGGCCTTCAGCGGCCTGCTGGCGGCGATGGCGCTGGCGGTGATCTTCATCTACATCGTGCTGGCCAGCCAGTTCGGCAGCTTCCTGCAGCCCATCGCCATCATGGCCAGCCTGCCGCTGGCGCTGATCGGCGTGATGCTGGCGCTGCTGTTCTGGCGCAGCACGCTCAACGTCTTCAGCATGATCGGGCTGGTGATGCTGATGGGGCTGGTGACCAAGAACGCCATCCTGCTGGTCGACTTCGCCAACCACGCGCGCAAGGCCGGCGCCAGCGTGCCCGACGCGCTGCTGCAGGCCGGGCTGATCCGCATGCGGCCGATCGTGATGACCACCGCGGCGATGGTCTTCGGCATGCTGCCGCTGGCGCTGGCGCTCAACGACGGCGGCGAGATCCAGGCGCCGATGGGCCGCGCCATCATCGGCGGCGTGATCACCTCCACGCTGCTGACGTTGGTGGTGGTGCCGGTGCTCTACAGCTACCTGGTGCGCGAGAAGAAGCCCGCGCCCGCGCCGGCGCCGGCACCCGACGGCGGCGGGCCCGTGCTGGGAGCGGCGATGCCGGCCGACCGCGATTGAGGCGCTGGGGACATGGCCACGCCCAGCCCATCTGATCCGGTCGAAATTCAACTTCGCTGAACCTTCCGCATCAGACGCCCGGGGGCCACCATCGCGCCAGCGTCGGGGGCCCTTGCCGCCCCGGCGACAAGGAGCGTCAGGATGGCCCAGGTTCAGCGCATCATTCCGATCGTCGCGTCGGCGGCGTTGGCGGGCGGCATCGCGCCGGCCGAGCGCATCCAGCCGCGCGCCGTCAGCGGCGTCTTCACGCGCGGCCGCTGGGCGCTGGTCTGGCTGACGCAGGCCTTGTTCTACGGCCTGCCGTGGCTGAACTGGGGCGGCCGGCAAGCCGTGTGGTTCGACCTGGACGGCCGCCGCTTCTACGTCTTCGGCACCGTGCTGTTCCCGCAGGACCTCATCCTGCTGACCGGCGTGCTGATCTTCAGCGCGTTGCTGCTGTTCGTGGCGACGGCGCTGGTCGGCCGCGTCTGGTGCGGCTTCGCCTGCCCGCAGACGGTGTACACCGAGATGTTCATGTGGATCGAGCAGCGCTGCGAAGGCGACCGCCGCGCCCGCCTGCGCCTGGACGGCGCGCCCTGGGGCGCCGGGAAGCTGCTGCGCCGCGGCGGCAAGCACCTGGCCTGGGGTGCGCTGGCGCTGTTGACGGGCTTCACGCTGGTGGGCTGGTTCACGCCGGTGCGCGAGTTGGCGCAAACCGTGCCGACGCTGGCCTTCGGCCCCTGGGAAGCGTTCTGGATCGTCTTCTACGGCGCCGCCACCTACCTGCACGCCGGCGTGCTGCGCGAGAAGGTGTGCCAGCACGCCTGCCCGTACGGGCGCTTCCAGGCCTCGATGCTGGACCCGTCCACGCGCGTCATCGCCTACGACGAAGCGCGCGGCGAGCCGCGCGGCGCGCGCGCCCGCGGCGTCGACGCCCGCCACGTCGGCCAGGGCGACTGCGTCGACTGCACGCTGTGCGTGCAGGTCTGCCCGGTGGGCATCGACATCCGCCAGGGCCTGCAGGCGGCGTGCATCAGCTGCGGCCTGTGCATCGACGCCTGCAACCAGGTGATGGACAAGCTGCAAAGCCCGCGCGGGCTGATCCGCTTCCGCCCGCTGGCCGCCGGCGCCGGCACGGCGCGGTGGCGGCGCCCGCGCGTCGCGGTTTATGCGCTGGGCCTGCTGGTGGTGGGCGGCGCGCTGGCCTGGGGCTGGGCCGAGCGGCCCGAACTGCGGCTGAACGTGCTGCGCGACCGCTCGGTGCTGGCGCGGCTGTCGGAAGACGGCGCCATCGAGAACGTCTACCGGCTGCAGCTGATGAACGCCACGCTGCAGCCGCGGCGGCTGCTGGTGTCGGCGTCGGCCGAGGGTGCCGCGGTGCGGCCGGTGGCGATCGAACGAGGCCACGCGATCGAGGTGGCGCCCGCCGCCACCGCGATGACGGTGTTGACGCTGCGCATGGCCGCGCCCACCGCGCAGCAACAGCAGCAACCGGGCGGCGCCTTGCGCATGATCCCGATCCGCTTCGAGGTGCGTGACGCCGCCGGCGGCCAGCCGCTCAAGGCCTGGTCGACGTCGACCTTCGCGCTGCGCTAGCGGCGGCCGCTGCCGCGCCCGCCGCCAGTTCGCCTAACTGTCGAACCGCGGGGTCGATGCGGCCGTCGCCGGGATGGCCGGCGTTCAAGCGCAGGTGGTGCACGAAGCGCCGGTCGGCCGAGAACAGCACGCCCGGCGCCGTGCTGATGCCCAGCGTCATGGCCTGCTGGTGCAGCTTCAGGGCGTCGACGCCTGGCGGCAGTTCCAGCCACAGGAAGTAGCCGCCGGCCGGACGGGTCACGCGCGTGCCGGCCGGAAAGTGTCGCTCGACGAGCCGGCGCACGCGCTGCTGCTCGTGCGCCAGGGCGGCGCGCAGCTGGCGCAGGTGGCGGTCGTAGCCGCCTTGCGCCAGGTAGTCGGCAATCGCCAGTTGCGGCGGCACCGCGGTGGCCAGCGAACTCATCATCTTCAGCCGTTGCACGCTGCGCGCGTGGCGGCCGGCGGCGGCCCAGCCGACCCGGTAGCCGGGGGCCAGGCACTTCGAGAACGACGAGCAATGCAGCACGCCGCCGTGCCGGTCGAAGGCCTTGGCCGGCGGCGGCCGGCGCTCGCCGCCGTACAGCTCGCCATAGACGTCGTCCTCGATCAGCGGCACGCCGTGCCGCGCCAGCAGCGCCACCAGCGCCTGCTTGCGCGCGGCCGGCATCAGCGCGCCCAGCGGGTTCTGGAAGCTCGGTATCAGCCAGCAGGCGGCCACGCGCTGGCGGTCGAGCAAGCGGCTCAAAGCATCGAGGTCGACGCCGTCGCGCGGGTCGGTCGCCACCTCCACCGCGCGCAGCTTCAGCCGCTCCAGCGCCTGCAGCGCCGCGTAGAAGGTGGGCGACTCGATGACGACCACGTCGCCCGGCACGGTGACGGCCTGCAGGCACAGGTTCAGCGCCTCCATCGCGCCGTTGGTGATGACGAGCTCGTGCTCGTCCAGCGGCACGCCCTGCAGCGCATGACGGCGACGCAAAGCGTCACGCAGGCTTTCCTCGCCGGCCGTCCACGCGCTGGTGATCGCGCCCGGCTTCACGCGCCGCATGGCGCGCGCGCCGCTGCGCGCCAGCGCCTCGAACGGGAACAGGTGGGCGGCCGGGAAGGCCGAGCCCAGCGGCACGACGCCGGGCTCGCGCGCCGATTCGATGAGGTCGAACGCCAGCTCGCTGACGGCGACCTCGGTCGCCTCGTGCCGCGGCACGGCGGCGGCCGGCGTCGGCCGCGGCGCCCGGCGCTGGCCGCGCACGTAGTAGCCCGAGCGCGGCCGCGCCTCGATGAGGCCGTTGACCTCCAGCAGCCCATAGGCCTGGAACACGGTGGACGGGCTGACGCCGCGGCGCCGGCAGGTCTCGCGCACCGAGGGCAGCCGTTCGCCGGCGTGCAGCAGGCCTTCCTCGATCCACTGGCGCACGTCGGCGGCCAACTGCTCGTAGCGCAAGGGCTGGGCCTCGGCCATCGGATGCGATTCCTGAAGGGCGACGGCCGATGCTAACGAGCCGCGCCGGCGCGGCGGCCGTGTCGCGGCGGCCGTGTCGCGGCGGCCGTGCCGCTTGCCTACACTGCCGCCGCCGGTCGACGCTCGCCCGCCGGCCGGCAACCCGAACGAGGAACGACGCGATGAAGACCTTCACCTACCAGGCCGCGCCGACGCGCGTGGTGTTCGGCGCCGGCGCGCTGCAGCAGCTGGGCGACGAGATCGAGCGCCTCGGCGCGCGCCGCGCCATCGTGCTGTCGACGCCGGAGCAGGCGGCGTCGGCCGAACGCGTGGCGGCGCTGCTGGGCGCGCGCGCCGCCGGCGTGTTCCCGCGCGCCGTGATGCACGTGCCGATCGAAGCCGCGCGCGCCGCTCGCGAAGAAGCGGCGCGGCTGGGCGCCGACTGCGCGGTCGCCATCGGCGGCGGCTCGACCACCGGCCTCGGCAAGGCGATTGCGCTGGAAAGCGCGCTGCCGATCGTGGCGATACCCACCACCTACGCCGGCAGCGAGATGACGCCGATCTGGGGCCTCACCGAAGCCGGCGTCAAGAAGACCGGGCGCGACGCGCGCGTGCTGCCGCGCACGGTGATCTACGACCCCGAGCTGACGCTGACGCTGCCCTACGGCCTGACGGTGACCAGCCTGGTCAACGCCATCGCCCACGCCGCCGAAGGCCTGTATGCGCACGACGGCAACCCGGTGACGGCGCTGATGGCCGAAGAAGGCATTCGCGCCGGCGCCGCCGCGCTGGCGCCGCTGCAGGCCGACCCGCAGGACCGGGCCGCGCGCGCCGACGCGCTGTATGCCGCCTGGCTGTGCGGCACCGTGCTGGGCAGCGTGGCGATGGGCCTGCACCACAAGTTGTGCCACACGTTGGGCGGCAGCTTCAACCTGCCGCACGCCGAGGTGCACACGGTGATCCTGCCGCATGCCCTGGCCTACAACGCGGCGGCCGCGCCGGCGGCCATGGCCCGCGTGGCGCGGGCGCTGGGCGTCGCCGACGTCACCCAGGCGGCGCAGGCCGTGCAGCAGCTCGCGCGCCGGCACGGCGCGCCCACCTCGCTGGCCGCCATCGGCATGCCGGCCGACGGGCTGGACCGCGCCGCCGAGCTGGCCGCGAGCACGCCTTACCCGAACCCGCGGCCGCTGGAGCGCGGCGCCTTGCGCGCGCTGCTGCAGCGGGCTTTCGACGGCGCACCGCCGGCCGCTTGAGCGGCCTAAGTCTCTTTGCAGCGGCGGGCCGCTGGGCCGGATCGGTTCGTTCAGCCCTTGGGCCGGCTGTCGCGATCCAGCCAGGCGGCGATGCCTTGCGCGTTGAGTTCGAGGTCGACGGCCAGCAGCTCGGCCAGCGCGGCGGGGTCGATGGCGATGCCGTGGCGCGCCAGGCTGTCGGCGTAGAGCTGCTGCAAGCCGTCCTTCAGTCGCTGGTGGCGCTCGGGCGCGGCGCGCAGCGATTCGGCCAGCGCCACCGTGCGGTCGAGCAACTCGAGCTGCACGGCGGCGCGCTGCGGCACGTCGGCGACGCGGCCGAAGTGCGTCAGGTACATGCACTGCGGATCGGCCTGCAAAAGCCGCTGCACCGAGGCGCGCAAGGCCGCCGGCTCGAACTGCACCGGCGTCGAGGTGGGGAACAGCCAGCGCCCCTGCGGGCCGTCGAACTCGGGGTAGCCGATGCCGAAGGTGTCGCCCGTGAACCAGCCGCGCGTGGCCTCGTCCCAGATGCAGTGGTGGTGCTTGGCGTGGCCGGGGGTGTCGATCAGGCGCAGCGGGCTGCCGCCGAGGCGGATGGTTAGCCCGTCGCTCGACGGCTGCACGCGCGCGGCCGGCACCGGCACCAGTTGGCCGTAGCTGCGCGCCATTTCCTCGGGCCCGTAGACGGCCAGCGCGCCTTCGTACAAGGCCGTGGGGTCGACCAGGTGGCGCAGGCCGCGCGGGTGCACCAGCACGGTGGCGCGCGGCAGCTCGCGCAGCAGCGCGCCCACGCCGCCGGCGTGGTCGAGGTGCACGTGGGTGGGGATCACCCAGTCGACGGCGTCGCGCGGCAGGCCCAGCACATCCAGCGCGCCCAACAGCCGCGGCAGCGCGAAGTTGGTGCCGGTGTCGACGTAGGCGGCGCGGCCGCCGCGAACGACGAGGTAGGCGGCGTCGAAGCGGTCGCGCACGAAGCCGGTGTCGATGGTGTGCACGCCACCGCCAGCCTCCTGCAGCCAGGCGGGCGCGGTCATCGCCGGCTTACTCGCGCCCGACGACGATCCACAGCCGCGCGATGTCGGCGGCGCCGTCGGTGCCGCCGACGCTGCGCAAGGTCTGCACGCCCTTGGCCTTGAGCTTGGGCGACTGCAGCTGCGCGACGCCCAGGCGCAGCTTGGCGTCCTCGGGCCGCTTGAGGCCGCCCTTGGCGATGCCCTTCTCGATCAGGCCGATGCCTTTGTCGACCTCGCCCAGGCTGACGTAGGCATTGCCCACGCGCACCAGTTCGTTGCCGTCCTTCTCGGCCGCGGCATCGTTGGCCTGGCCGGCGATGGCGTTCTTCTGCTCGGCGAGCTGCTTGACGGCCAGGTCTTTCAGTCGCTGGTGGCGCGCGGCCTCGGCGCCGGTGCCCAGCAGCCCGGCCTTGTAGCCCTGGTCGACGATGCGCAAGGCTTCCGCCGGCAGCCCGGCCTGCAGCGAAAGCTGGGCCATTTCCATGAACTCTTCGGTCTTGGCCAGCGTGCCGCTGGCCAGGCGCAGCCGCATCACGTCGAGCGCCAGGCGGTCGCCGAAGCCGGGCTTGCGCGGCAGCCGCGCCAAGTGGGCGTTCCAGTAGTCCTTCTTGGGGTAGTAGACGAGCAGCTTCTCCAGCGTGGCGCTGTAGCCGGCGTTGTTGCCGGTGCGCTGCTGGGCGTCGGCCAGGCGCAGCAGTTCGCCTTCGTCGGGCCGGCGGCCGGCCTGCTCGGCGGCGTTGACGGCGGCCGCGGCATCGCGCGCGATGGCCGCGTAGTCGCCGCTGGCGCCCTGCAGGTAGGCCTGCAGCTGCTTGACCGAGGCGCCGTTGTTGCCGGCGGCGATGGCCTTGTTCAGCCACTCGCTGGCCTTGCCGTTGTTGCGCTGCTGCGCATAGGCCGAGGCGAGCTGCTCGGCCACCTGGCCCAGCTCGCTGCCGCCGGAGCGCGCGGCAATGCCTTCCAGCGCCTGGATGGCGGTGGCCGTGTCGCCGGCGCGCTGCGCGGCGGCGGCCTTCATGCGGTCGATGGTCAGTTGCTCGGCGGCGCTCTTGCCGCCCACGGCCTCGGCCTCGCGAACCTTGGCCAGCGCCTCGCGCGCCTTGCCTTGGCGCAGCAGCTCGCCGGCCTGCTGCAGCGGCTTGCCGACCTCGGCGCGCAGGCCCTGGGCCTGCACGCTGCCGATGCAGGCCGCGGCAACGATGGAAAGGGTGAGGGTACGCAGCATCTTCATCGGTCGAAATCCTTGCATCGCCGCAGGGGCATCGGGCGGCCGCCTCGGCCGCCGCTGGCGCCGCAGCCGACGCCGCCGCTGGGGGAAGAGATCAATTCAGAAACTGTTCGTTCCCCACGATGCCGATCTTGGTGACGCCCAGCCGCTGGGCCGAGGCCATCACCATCGCCACGTACTTGTAGGTCACCAGCTTGTTGGGGCGCAGGTGCACCTCGGGCTGGTCGGGCTCGGCGGCCACGCGGCGCAGCCGCTCTTCCAGCTCGCCGCGGGTGGGCACGATCTCGCCGTTCCAGCCGATGGTGCCGTCGAAGTCGAGGTCGATGCGGATGATGGTGGGCGGCTTGGGCGGCGGCGCGGCGTTGTTGGGCACTGGCATGTTCATCTTCACCGCGTGCGTCTGGATCGGGATGGTGATGATGAACATGATCAGCAGCACCAGCATCACGTCGATCAGCGGCGTGGTGTTGATGTCCACCATCACGTCGCCCGCTTCGTCGCCCCCTGCGGAGCCGACATTCATGGCCATGGTTGATGGTCCTTCAGTTCGCGCGCGCGGCCGTGCCGGCCGGCGGCTCGGTGATGAAGCCGACCTTGAAGATGCCGGCGCGCTGGCAGGCCACCACGACGCGGCCCACCGATTCGTAGCGCACCTCGTTGTCGCCGCGGATGTGCACCTCGGGCTGCGGCTCCTTGACGGCCTCGACCTTCAGCCGGTTGACCAGCGTCTCGTTGTCGGGCATGCGCTCCAGTCCCCAGTAGACCTCGCCGTCGCGGTTGACCGCGATGACGATGTTCTCGGGCTTGGTCTGCGTCGGCAAGTTGCGCTCCTTGGGCAGGTCGAGCTTGATCGTCTGCGTCACCACCGGGATGGTGATCAGGAAGATGATCAGCAGCACCAGCATCACGTCGACCAGCGGCGTGGTGTTGATGGTGTTGTTGAGCTGCTCGTCGCCGTCGCCCGCGTCGGGCGACCCTACGTTCATGGCCATGTGCTTGCGCCTCGGACGGAGGACGGCGGCTTCAGCGCTTGCCCGCGATCAGCACGTTGTGCAGGTCGCCGCTGAAGGCCTTCACGCGGTCCATCACCGCCTTGTTGCGGCGGATCAGCCAGTTGTAGCCCATCACCGCGGGCACCGCGACGGCCAGGCCGATGGCCGTCATGATCAGCGCCTCGCCCACCGGGCCGGCCACCTTGTCGATCGAGGCCTGGCCGCTGATGCCGATCTTGACCAGCGCGTTGTAGATGCCCCAGACGGTGCCGAACAGGCCGACGAAAGGCGCCGTGGAGCCCACCGTGGCCAGGAAGGCCAGGCCGTCGGTCAGGCGGCTCTGGATGCTGCCGGAGGCGCGGTCGACGCTCATGCCCACCCAAGTGAGCTTGTCGATCTGCTCGACCATCGTGCCTTCGTGGTGCTCGCTGGCCTTGATGCCGGCCTCGGCGATGTAGCGGAAGGCCGAGCCTTCCTGCAGCGCATTGACGCCGGCCTTCACCGAGCTGGCCTTCCAGAAGGTGTCGGCCGAGCTTTCGGCGCTCTTGAGCATGGCGCGCTGCTCGAACAGCTTGGTGAAGATGATGTACCAGCTGCCCATCGACATGATGAGCATGATGATCAGCGTGCCCTTGGCGACGAAGTCGCCCTGGTTCCACAGCGCCTTCAGGCCGTAGGGGTTGTCGACGGCTTCTTCGCTGACGGCGGCCGCCGGCGCGGCGGCCGGGGCGGGGGCCGGCGCCGGGGCGGGCGCGGCGGCCGATGCGGCGTCGGCCGCCGGCGCCGAGGCCTGGGCCGATGCCAGGCCCGGGGCCAGGCCCAGCAGGCCGGCAGCAGCGATCAGCGAGGCCCCGATCGAGGTGCGAAGAGCTTTGGACAGGAACATGTTGACTCCGTGGGAACAGCGCAGGCGGATGGGGCGCTGGTGGAAGGGCGATGGTTCGCGGCGGTGACCGCTGATCAGGCGTGGGGAAGGAGGGGCGGGACTACTCGAGCTTCCAGACGTATTCGACCTCGTGGACGCCGCCCACCGGCTTGCCGGTTTCGTCGCGTCCCGCTTCGAACTTGCATTCGCTGAGCTTGGCCACGGCCACGCGGTCCATCATCTTGTGCTCGCGCGAGGGGCCCGAGGACTTGATGACGTCGGCGCTGGCCAGCTTGCCGTCGGCGCCGATGGTGAAGCGCACCCGCGTGGTGCCGGTGGCTTCGGCGCGGCGCGCCGCGGCGGGGTAGTCGTCGGCCTGCGGCGCGCAGGCCTGCACGTTGGCGATGGTGGGCTTGGCCGCCATGCGCGGCGGCGCCGGCGGCGCTGCCGGCGCCGGCGGCGGGGCCACCGGGGCCGGCGGCGGCGCGATGGTCACCGGCGCCGGCGGCGGCGCCACCGTGGTGGTGGTGATCACCGGGGCCGGCGTCGGCGGCGGGTTGACGTTGACCTCGGGCGGCGGCACGAAGGACGGCGGCGGCGGCGCGAACTTCGGCGGCGGCGGCAGGTTCTCGGGCGGCGGCGGCGGAGGCGGCTTGACCTCCTCGATGATCTTGGTCTCGATCGGCGCCCTGATCACTTCGACCATGCGCTGTGCGAGTCCGGTGACCAGCGCCCAACCGAGCAGCAGGTGCATCGCGAGCACGATGCCGATGCCCACCACATGCCTGCCCGGTTTGCGTTGTTGCTGGGCGAAATCCACGGTGCAAAGTCCTCCTGATGCAAGCCGCCGCGTCGGTGGCCAACATCGCTTCGATTTGTTCAGGCGCCTCGTGAGCGGCTGCGGCCTGACGCCGGAAAGTGGCGCACTATACCCGCAATGATTGTGCTGGCAGCACCGGGAAGCACCCGATCCGCGGGCCCCGAAAAACGGCTTTCGCGGACCGCATTGCGGTGCCCGCCGGCCCTCGGCAAAGCCTTGCGGCACAAGGCGTTACCAGCGATTTCAGCGCACTGCAAATGACGCGGGCGGCGGGCCTTGCGGCCGCCGCCCGCGACGCGGTCGCACCCCCAGGGACGCGGGGGCTGCGCGGCCGCGCTGTCAATCGATCCTGACGTACTCGAACTCCAGCGGCTGCTGGTTGATGCCCATGCGCGGCGGCGCGATCCAGCTCGCGTAGCGGCCGGGCTGCAGGCAGGGCTTCATCAGCGAGCCGATGAAGGCAAGGTCGTCGTCGCCGGGCAGCCACTGGCCCTGGCGCTCGGCCCATTGCGCCTCGGTCAGCAACTCGCCCGCCGGGCTGATGCGCTGGCCCGCGAACTCGCCGATGCGGCGGTTGAAGCCCTTGTGCGGCTGCGTGATGCGGAAGTCGATGCCAGCTTTTTCGATGGCCTTGTTCCAGCGGTCGATGCCGCCCTGGCAGTCGGCGATGTAGTCGTCGAGCAGCCGGCAGTTGATGGCGCGCAGGGCGGGCACCGCCTCGTCGACGAGGCGGCCGTCGACGACGCGCGTGACCGTGTAGCGGGCGTCCTGCAACTGGTGGTCGTCCTTCAGTTGCGCTTCGTTGAAGCGGCCCTTCAGCCCGGTGTTGAAGGCATCGGCGGCGTTGCTGGAGATCTCGCTGCCGAACAGGTCGCGCGTCACGCTCATGTGGAAGTTGGCCTTGCGCTGCAGGAGCGGCAGGTCGACCACGCCGAGCGCGCGGATGCGCTGCACGTCGTAGGGGTCGGTGATGCCGGCTTGCTTCATCGCCGCGCAGGTGGCTTCGATCGTGCGGCCGACGCCGGTCTCGCCGACGAAGAGGTGGTGCGCTTCTTCGGTCAGCATGAAGCGGCACGAGCGGCTCAGCGGATCGAACCCGCTCTCGGCCAGCGCGGCCAGTTGCATCTTGCCGTCGCGGTCGGTGAAGTAGGTGAACATGAAGAAGCTCAGCCAGTCGGGCGTGCGCTCGTTGAAGGCGCCCAGGATGCGCGGGTTGTCCTGCTGGCCGCTGCGGCGCTCGAGCAGCGCCTGCGCTTCCTCGCGGCCGTCCTTGCCGAAGTGCTTGACCAGCAGGTAGACCATCGCCCACAGGTGGCGGCCTTCCTCCACGTTGACCTGGAAGAGGTTGCGCAGGTCGTACAGGCTGGGCGCGGTCTTGCCGAGATAACGCTGTTGTTCAACGGACGCCGGCTCGGTGTCGCCCTGCACGACGATCAGCCGCTTGAGCAGCGAGCGGTACTCGCCGGGCACTTCCTGCCACGCCGGCTCGCCCTTGTGCTTGCCGCAGGGGATGGCGCGGCCTTCGACCTTGGGCGCCAGCAGGATGCCCCAGCGGTACTCGGGCATCTTCACGTAGCCGAACTTGGCCCAGCCCGCGGGGTCGACGCCGACGGCGGTGCGCAGGTAGACGTCGGCGTCCTGGAAGCCGTCGGGCCCCATGTCCTTCCACCATTCCAGGTAGTTGGGATGCCAGGCCTGCAGCGCGCGCAGCAACTGGCGGTCCGACGAAAGGTCCACGTTGTTCGGTATGGCTTCGTCGTAGCGGACCTCGACGAAATGCTCGTCGCTGATCTGCTCGCGGGCTTCGGTCAGGGTGTCGTCTTCCTGGCTCATCGGTCTGGCTCCTGGTGCGGTGGGTGGCGCAGCGGATGGCGCAACATAGTGCGTTATCGCTTGCGAGACACATGCAGTATGTTGCTTATCAACCGGGGCCGTTTGCGCTGGATCAGCAGCGGGCGCTGCCGGGGCTACGGGCTTTCCCGAAGGGGAGCCATGCGAGACTCGCCGCCCACGGCGGCCCGCCCCGCGGCCGCGAAAGCAATCTGGATGAAGGTGTGCATCGTGGGTGCCGGTGCCGTCGGCGGCTTCATCGGCTGCCGGCTCGGCTTGAGCGGCCTTGCCGAGGTCTCGGCGCTAGCGCGCGGCCAGACGCTGCAGGCCTTGCAGGCGCAAGGCTGGCGCTTGCGCATCGAGGGGCGGGAAATGCAGGCGCCGGTGCGCGCCGCGGCCGCGCCCGCCGAACTGGGCCTGCAGGACCTGGTGGTGATCGCGGTGAAGGCCCCGGCGCTGCCGGCGCTGGCGCCGACGCTGGCGCCGCTGATCGGCCCGCGCACCTTGCTAATGCCGGCGATGAACGGCGTGCCCTGGTGGTTCGTGCTGGGGCTGCCGGGCCTCGGCGACGCGCCGCTGGCCAGCGTCGACCCGGCCGGCGGCATCGCCGCGGCGCTGCCTTTCGAGCAGCTGATCGGCTGCGTCGTGCACGCCAGCACCGCGCTGGCCGCGCCGGGCGTGGTGCAGCACCAGCGCGGCCAGGGCTTGATCGTCGGCGAGCCGCGCGGCGGCCGCAGCGCGCGTGCGCAAGGCGTGGCCGACCTGCTGGCCGCCGCCGGCTTCGACGTGACGCACAGCGAGAACCTGCGTTATGACCTTTGGTACAAGCTGTGGGGCAACCTGACGATGAACCCGGTGAGCGCGATCACCGGCGCCACCATCGAGCGCATCCTGGCCGATGCCGAACTGCGCGAGTTCTGCTCGGCGGCGATGCGCGAGGCCGCGGCCATCGGCCAGCGCATCGGCTGCGCGATTGCCGAGACGCCCGAAGACCGCCACCGCGTCACCGCGCATCTGGGTGCGTTCCGCACCTCGATGCTGCAGGACGTCGACGCCGGTCGGCCGATCGAGCTGGACGCCATCGTCGGCGCGGTGCAGGAACTGGGCCGGCGCTGCGGCGTGGCCACGCCGAACGTGTCGGCCCTGTTGGGGATGACGCGGGTGTTCGCCCAAGTGCGGGGGCTCTATTCTTGAAGCAATGGCCGCATAATCGCGCGGCGACGTGGACCGCCGGGAACAACGGCCGGGGCGGCTGAAGTTCTTTGGACAAGGCACGCGCGAGTCTCGGGGAGGCCGATCGACTCAACACACATACCCATGAAGTTCCGCGACGTCATCATCTTCAACGGCAAGAAATTCAAGGTGCCGCAGGGCATCCAGCGCATCGACACCCGCGCCACGCACGGCTGGCAGGTGCGTTACGCGGGCACCAAGCTGTTCTCCGACCACACGCAGGACGGCAGCGGCGCCAAGGCCTCGCTGGAGGCGGCGCAGTTCGAACTGGCGCGCCGCATTGCCAGCAGCCCGGCGCCCACGCTGTTGCAGAAGCGCCCCAGCGAGAACAAGGCCAGCCGCCTGCCGGTGGGCATCTCGGGGCCGATCGTGCGCTCGCGGGCCGGCGCGCGGGTGCGCAGCTGCAGCTTCTCGGTGCTGCTGCCGCAGTACGGGCAGGCGCCGCGCTGCAGTTCCATCTACATCGGCACCGAGAACACCTACACCGTCGAGCGCTACCAGGCCGCGCTCGACAAGGCCGTGGCCATGCGCCAGGAAGCCGAAGCCGCTTACGCGGTGGCGGCCACCAAGGCCAAGCGCGCCGACGCCAAGGTGCTGACCAGCGCGCTGCGCGAGGCCAAGGCCGCCGCCAAGCCGGCCAAGCCGGTGAAGGCCGCGCCGAAGGCGGCCGCGCGCAAGACTGTCACCGCCTAACCGGCAAGCTGAGCGAACCGCTGGCGCGGGCTGGTCCACGCCGGCGGTCGTCGGCGCAGGCCGATGCGACCGGTGCCCCTCAGGCGCCCTGCGCCAGCGCCCAGGCCTGCTCGGCCAGCGGCTTGGCGCGGCGGCCGGCCTGCAGCGCGCGTTCGTTCGAGGCGTTGCCTTGCAGCGCGCGCTTCATGATGCCCTGCAGGATGCCGGCCAGCCGGAACATGTTGAACACCAGGTAGTAGCGCCAGTCTTCGGCGCTGACCGCCTGGCGGCGGCCGGTGCGTTCGAGATAACGCTGCAGGTAGGCGGCTTCGTCGGGGATGCCCAGCGGCGCCAGCGCCAGCCCGGCCAGGCCGCGGCCGGTGGCGCCGGTGGCCATGTGCCAGGTCATGCAGTGGTAGGCGAAGTCCACCAGCGGGTGACCCAGCGTCGACAGCTCCCAGTCCAGCACCGCCAGGATGCGCGGCTCCCTCGGGTGGAAGATCACGTTGTCGAAGCGGTAGTCGCCGTGCACGATGGCCACCTCGTCGCCCGGCGGGATGCGCGCCGGCAGCCATTCGATCAAGGCCTCCATCGCGGCGATGGGCTCGGTCTCGGCGGCGCGGTACTGCGCCGTCCAGCGCGCCACCTGGCGGGCGATGTAGTTGCCGGGCTTGCCGTAGTCGCCCAGGCCCACGGCCTGCGGGTCGACCTGGTGCAGCGCGGCGATCACGCGGCCCAGCTCGTCGTAGTGGGCGCGGCGCTCGTCGGGCGTCAGGCCGGGCAGCGCCGGGTCCCACAGCACGCGGCCGTCGACGCAGTCCATCACGTAGAACAGGCTGCCGATGACCGAGGGGTCGTCGCACAGCAGCTGGGCGCGCGCCACCGGCACGCCGCTGCCGGCCAGCGCGCTGATGACGCGGAACTCGCGGTCCACCGCATGCGCCGAGGGCAGCAGCTCGCCCGGCGGCTTGCGGCGCAGCACATAACGGCCGCTGTCGGCGGTCAGCCGGAAGGTGGGGTTGGACTGCCCGCCCTTGAACTGCTCCACCTGCAGCCGGCTGCCGAAGCCGGGGATGCGGGCCTGCAGGTAGCGCAGCAGCGCCGCCTCGTCGAAGGCGTGCTGGGCGGCGACCGGCTTGGTGCCGGTGAACTCCTCGAAGGCCATCGCGAGCCGCCGCGCTCAGTTGAAGGTCTTGCCTTCGGCGGCGAGTTGCAGCAGCAGCGTGGCCGGCTGCCACGAGGCATCGGCCCCCGGCTCGGCGGCAAAGCGGCGCAGCGCGCGCACCACCGTCGGCAGGCCCACGGTGTCGGCGTACAGCATGGGTCCGCCGCGGTGCGCCGGGAAGCCATAACCGTTGAGATAGACGACATCGATGTCCGAGGCGCGCGCCGCGATGCCCTCGGCCAGGATGCGCGCGCCTTCGTTGACCAGCGCGTAGATGCAGCGCTCGACCACCTCGCCGTCGTCCACGCGGCGCGGCGTGATGCCGCGGTCGTGGCGGAACTGCTCGATCAGGCCCACGGTCAGCGGGTCGGGCAGCGGGTCGCGGCGGCCGGCCTCGTAGCGGTACCAGCCGGCGCCGGTCTTCTGGCCGAAGCGGCCGGCCTCGCACAGCCGGTCGGCCACGCTCGGCGTCATCGCCACGCCGGCCTCGGCGGCGCGGCGCTTGCGCGTGGCCCAGCCGATGTCCAGCCCCGCCAGGTCGCCCATGCGGAACGGGCCCATCGCCATGCCGAAGGCCTGCAGCGCGCCGTCCACCTGCTGCGGCAGCGCGCCGGCGTCGATCAGCCCGGCGGCCGCGGCGCCGTAGCGCGCCAGCATGCGGTTGCCGATGAAGCCGTCGCAGACGCCCGAGACCACCGCCACCTTCTTGATGCGGCGCGCCAGCGCCATGCAGGTGGCCAGCACGTCGGGCGCCGTCTTCGCGCCGCGCACCACCTCCAGCAGCTTCATCACGTTGGCCGGGCTGAAGAAGTGCAATCCGATCACGTCCTGCGGGCGCCGGGTGGTCGCCGCGATGGCGTCGAGGTTCAGGTACGAGGTGTTCGACGCCAGGATGGCGCCGGGCTTGCACACCGCGTCCAGCGTCTCGAACACCTGACGCTTGACGTCCATGTTCTCGAACACCGCCTCGATCACGAGGTCGACGTCCTTGAAGGCGTCGTAGCTCAGCGTCGGCGTGACGAGCGCCATGCGCTGCTCGACCTGCTCGGCCTTGAGCTTGCCCTTCTTGGCGCTGTTGTCGTAGTTGCGGCGGATGGTCGCCAGGCCCTTGTCCAGCGCCTCCTGCTTCATTTCCAGCAGCACCACCGGAATGCCGACGTTGAGGAAGTTCATCGTGATGCCGCCGCCCATGGTGCCGGCGCCGATCACGCCGACGCGGGCGATGGTGCGCAGCGGCGTGTCGTCGGGCACGTCGGGCAGCTTGGCGGCGGCGCGCTCGGCGGCGAACACGTGGCGCAGCGCGCGCGATTCGGGCGTGTTCATCAGCGACAGGAACATCTCGCGCTCCAGCCGCAGGCCTTCGTCGAAGCGCTTGCCGACCGACAGGCTCACCGCGTCCACGCACTTCAGCGGCGCCGGAAAGTGCTTGGACGTGGCCGCCACCGAGTTGCGCGCGAACTGCAAGAAGGCCTCGGCCTGCGGCTCGGCGACCTTCAGGTCGCGCAGGCGCTTGAGCGGCAGGCCTTCGTCGACGACGCGCCCGGCCAGCGCGATGGCGGCCGGCAGCGGGTCGCCGTCGACCACCTCGTCGGCCAGCGCCGTGCCCTTGAAGCGCGCGCCGGGCAGCACCGCGCCGGAGACGATCATGTTCAGCGCCGCCTCCAGGCCGATGGCGCGCGGCAGCCGCTGCGTGCCGCCGGCGCCGGGCAGCAGGCCGAGCTTGACCTCGGGCAGCGCGAGCTGCGCATCGGCCTTCAGCACGCGGTAGTGCGCGCCCAGCGCCAGTTCCAGCCCGCCGCCCATGCAGACGCCGGCGACGGCCGCGACCACCGGCTTGGGCGACGACTCCAGCGCCGCGATCACCGCCGGCAGCCGCGGCTCGCGCAGCGCCAGCGGGCTGCCGAACTCCTTGACGTCGGCACCGCCGGAGAAGGCGCGCTCGTTGCCGGCCAGCACCACGGCCTGCACCTCGGGGTCGGCCAGCGCGAGGTCGAGATGGTCGAGCAGGCTGCTGCGCAGCGCGGCGCTGATGCCGTTGATCGGCGGGTGCGCCAGCGTGATGACGGCGACGCGGCCTTGGCGCTCGTAGCGGGTGCTGCTCATGGCGGGCGGCTCTCCTGGTGAAGGCGAAGAAGGGCAGGGCTGCGGCGGCCGCAACCCTATGATGCTAACCACCCCGAGCGTGCCCGATGTCGCTTCTCCGACCCCTCCTGGCCGCGCTGCTTGTGCTGGCCGCGCTGCTGGCGGCCGGCGTCGCCGCCGCGGCGGCGCCGCGCGTGCTGTTCATCGGCAACAGCTTCACCTTCGCGGCGGGCACGGCGCTGCGCTTCTGGCGCGCCGGCACGGTGACCGACCTCAACGGCGAAGGCACCGGCGGCGTGCCGGCGCTGTTCAAGAGCTTCGTGCAGCAGGCCGGGCTGGACCACGAGGTCTACCTGGAGACCCGCGGCGGCAGCGGGCTGGACTGGCATCTGCAGCATCGGCTGGCGCTGATCGACAGCCGCCCCTGGGACCGCGTGGTGATGCACGGCTACTCCACGCTCGACGCCGCCGACCCCGGCAACCCGGCGCTGCTGGTGCGCAGCGTGCGGCCGCTGGCCGAGGCGCTGCGCCGCCGTAACGCCGACGTAACCATCTACCTGATGGCCACCTGGTCGCGCGCCGACCAGAACTATCCGGCCGGCACGCCCTGGCACGGCAAGCCGATCGCCGCGATGGCCGACGACGTGCGCGCCGGCTACGACCGCGCGGCCGCCGGCGTGCCGGGCATCGCCGGCGTGATCCCGGTCGGCCAGGCCTGGAACCGCGCCATCGCCGCCGGCGTGGCCGACGGCAATCCCTACGACGGCATCGGCGCCGGGCTGCTCGACCTCTGGGGCTGGGACCACTACCACGCCAGCCTGCACGGCCACTACCTGCAGGCGCTGGTGATCTTCGGCATGCTGACCGGGCGCGACCCGCGCACGCTGGGCGAGGCCGAATGCTCGGCCTTCGAGCTGGGCCTGTCGCCGGGCCAAGCGCGCGCGTTGCAGCAGGTGGCCTTCGACGAGCTGGCGCAGGCCCGGGTCGTGACGGCGATGCCGCAGCCGCCGGCGGGCGCCGCCGAGCCGCAGCGCTGCGCGCTGCTTCAGCCGGCCGGCCGGTAGCCGTCGCGCAGCTCGCGCTTGAGCACCTTGCCGATCGCGCTGCGCGGCAGCTCGGCGATGAAGCGCAGGTCGTCCAGGCGCTGGGTCTTGCCGACGCGGGCGTTGAGCCATTGGCGCAGTTCGTCGGCCGCGGTGCGGTCGCCGGCGCGGCGGACGACGAAGGCCACCGGCGTCTCGCCCCACTCGGCGCTGGGCACGCCGACCACGGCCACGTCGGCCACCGCCGGGTGTGCGCGCAACTCGGCTTCCAGGTCGCTGGGGTAGACGTTGAAGCCGCCGCTGATGACCAGGTCCTTGCGGCGGTCCATCAGCACCAGGAAGCCGTCGTCGTCGAAGCGGCCGACGTCGCCGGTGCGGATGAAGCGCTGGCCTTGCGCGTCGTGCCACTCGGCCGCGCGCGTCTGCTCGGGCTGGTTGCGGTAGCCGCTCATCATCGCCGGGCTGCGGCCGACGATCTCGCCGACGACGCCGGCGCCGCGCGGCAGCTCGCGGCCGTCTTCGTCGATCAGCCGGATGTCGTGCTGCTCGGCCGGCTGGCCGACAGTGTGCAGCTTGTGCGGATGCAGATGGCAATACAGGATGCAGCTGCCGCCGCCTTCGGTCATGCCGTAGTACTCGGTCAGCGCGCCGGGCCAGCGGCGCAGCACCTCGGCCTTCAGCTCGGCGCGGAACGGCGCGCTGGTGCAGGCCTTGAAGCGAAAGCTCGACAGGTCGTGGCCGTCGAAGCCCGCGAATTGCATCAAACGTTGGTACTGCACCGGCACCAGCATGGTGTGCGTGGCGCGGTGCGCTTCGGCCAGCAGCAGGTAGGCGGCCGTGTCGAACCTGGGCATCAGCACCAGCGCGCCGCCGCGCGCCAGCGTCGGCACCACCACCACCAGCGTGGTGTTGCTGTACAGCGGCGTGGCGATCAGCGTCACCGTGTCGGGGCCGTAGCCGCCGGCCTCGGCGCGCCGCACCTGCGCCCAGCGCATGGCGTGCGATTGCACGATGCCCTTGGGCGTGCCCGTCGTGCCCGACGAATAGATGATGTTGAAAGGCCACTCGGGCTGCAGCGCCACCGGCTGCGGCCGCGCGCCGGCGGCGGCCAGCCAGCTGTCCAGCGAATCCCGCGCGTCCAGGCGGATGCGTTGCGGCGCCGCGCCGCTGCCGTCGGGCGGTACCGCCGCGTCGCCTGCGGCATCGACGAACAGGTGCCGCGCGCCGGCGTCGGCCACCATGCCCGCAATCTGCGCCGGCGTGCCGCCCGGCGCCAGCGGCGCCACCGCCAGCCCGGCGCGCAGCGCGCCGAGGAACACCGCGAGGTAGGCGTTGCCGGCCAGCGCGCAGATGGCGATGCTGTCGCCGGGCCGGCAGCCGTCGCGCTGCAAGGCGGCGGCCACGCGGTCCATCAACGCATCCAGCTCGGCGTAGCTCAGCCGCTGCTCGTTGCCGTCGATCAGCGCGGTGGCCTGCGGCCGCTGCCGCGCATGGCCGGCAATCAGGTCGGGCAGGGCCTGGAAGTCGGGCAGCGGAACGGCCGGCGGCGGCGTGGCGCCCGTGGTGCTTGCGTTCATGCGGCAGGCCCTTGGCCGTTGGCCTCGTCGTTTGCGGCTTGCGCCGGCCAGCCCGTCTGGCCCAGCACGCTGGCATTGTGCTGGCCCAGCCGCGGCGCCGGCGTGCGCAAGCGGCCCGGGGTGTCGGACAGCTTGGGGCAGATGCCGGGCACCTTGAGCGGGCGGCCGTCGACGTCGTGCGTCTGCACGATCATCTCGCGCGCCTGGTATTGCGGGTCGGCGGCAATGTCGGCCACGGTGTAGATGCGGCCCACCGGCACGCCGGCGGCTTCCAGCACGCGGATCACCTCGTCGATCGCGCGCGTCGCGGTCCACGCGCCGATGGCGCCATCGATCTCGGCCACGCGCGCCACGCGGCCGTCGTTGCGCGCCAGGCCGGGGTCCCGGGCCAGGTCGTCGCGGCCGATGGCCTGCATCAGGCGGCGGAAGATGCTGTCGCCGTTGCCGGCCACCAGCACGTAGGCGCCGCCGGCGCAGGCGTAGGCGTTGCTGGGCGCGATGCCCGGCAGCGCGCTGCCGGCCGCGCCGCGCACGGCGCCGAAGGCGTCGTACTCGGGCAGCAGGCTCTCCATCACGTTGAACACGCTTTCGTAGAGCGCGACGTCGATCACCTGGCCGGCGCCGCCACCCTGGTCGCGATGGCGCAGCGCCAGCAGCACGCCGATCACGCCGTGCAGCGCGGCCAGCGTGTCGCCGATGCTCACGCCCACGCGCACCGGCACGCGGCCGGGCTCGGCGCTGAGGTGGCGCAGGCCGCCCATCGCTTCACCCAGCACGCCAAAGCCGGGCTTGCCGGCGTAAGGCCCGGTCTGCCCGAAGCCCGAGATGCGCAGCATCACCAGCCGCGGGTTGAGCGCGTGCAACGCCTCCCAGCCGAGGCCCCAGCCTTCCAGCGTGCCGGGCTTGAAGTTCTCGATCAGCACGTCGGCCTCGGCCGCCAGCGCGCGCACCGCGGCCTGGCCTTCGCTGCTGCGCAGGTCCAGCGCCACGCTGCGCTTGTTGCGCGACTGCAGTTCCCACCAAACGGAGGTGCCCTCGCGCAGCAGCCGCCACTGGCGCAGCGGGTCGCCGCCGTCCAGCGGCTCGATCTTGATCACGTCGGCGCCGAAGTCGGCCAGCGTCTTGGCGGCGAAGGGGCCGGCGATCAACTGGCCCAGTTCCAGCACCTTCAGGCCGTGCAAGGCGTCCATCGGCATTCGCTCGGTTGTGCGGCTGTGGGGGGAAGCACCATTGTCGTCCCGCCGCCGCCACGGCCGGCGGCCGCCAGCGCCGGGCCTTACAGTCATGCCGCCTTCACCACTGCCGCCGCCACGATGACCGCCGCTCCCCCCTGGGCCTTCAGCAGCCGCGATGGCCACGTCTTCAGCGCCGGCGCGTTGACGCGCGGGCCCTGGCATCCAGACCACCAGCACGCGGGGCCGCCATCGGCGCTGGTGTGCCGGGCGATCGAGCGCGCCGCCGCGCCGCAGGGGCTGACGCACCTGGGCCGGCTGACCGGCAACCTGCTGCGCCCGGTGCCGCTGGGCGATTGCAGCGTGGAGGTGGCCACCGACTACGTGGGCCGCAACGCCGGGCATTACTCGGCGCGGCTGCTTGCCGGCGGCAAGGAGGTGGCGCGCTTCACGGCGCTGATGCAGCGCGAGGACGAACTGCCGCTGCCGCCGGGCACGCCCGGCCATCCGCTGCCGCGCGCGCCGCGCACGCCGGCCGACAGCGAGCCCAGCCAGATGCCCTTTGCCAGCCGCGAGCCCGGCTATGCCGACCTGATCGAGAACCGCGTCGCCGACGGCCACATGTTCGCCGGGCCGTGCAGCGCCTGGTTCCGCCTGCGCCACCCGCTGGTGGCGGGCGAGGCGCCGAGCCCCTATCAGCGCGTGGTGGTGGCGGCCGATTCCGGCAACGGCATCAGCGCGGCGCTGGACATGGCGCGCTACAGCTTCGTCAACTGCGACCTGACGATCAACCTGCTGCGCCGCCCGCAGGGCGAATGGATCTGCCTGCAGGCGCGCAGCGTGCTGGGCGACCACGGCTGCGGCCTGGCCGAATCGGCGCTGTACGACGAGCACGGCCTGATCGGCCGCGCCACGCAATCACTCGCGCTGCGCGCCCGCTGAACGCATGAACACCGTGCCCTTGCAGCAGCGCTGGTTCGACGACTTCGCGGTCGGCGAGCGCTTCGAGTTCGGCGCCTACACGGTGGGCGAGCAGGAGATCGTCGACTTCGCGCGCCGCTACGACCCGCAGCCCTTCCACCTGGACGAGGCCGCGGCGCGCGCCTCGCACTTCGGCGGCCTGGTGGCCAGCGGCTGGATGACGGCCGCGGTGCTGATGCGGCTGCTGTGCGACCACTTCATCCCGCGCGAGTCGTCGATGGGCTCGCCCGGCATCGACGAACTGCGCTGGCTGGAGCCGGTGCGACCCGGCGACGTGCTGCGCGTGCGCACCGAGGTGCTGGAGTGCCGCGCCTCGCGCAGCAAGCCCGACCGCGGCGTGCTGCGCTGCCGGCACGAGCTGATCAACCAGCACGGCCGCGTGGTGGCCACGCTGGTGGGCCTGGGCATGTACCGGCGGCGGCCGGCGCCGGGTCCGGCAGGGAGCTGATCAGCCGCGCTGGAACAGCCGTTCGAGCGCGACGTCGATTACCAGCCCGCAGGCGCTGTAGATCAGCGAGCCGATCAGCGCCGCCGTGAAGCCGGTGACTTCCAGGCCCTGCAGCAGCGAGGCCGCGGCCCAGAACATCAGCGCGTTGATGATGAACAGGAACAGGCCCAGCGTCAGCAGCGTGACCGGCAGCGTCAGCAGCACCAGCAGCGGCCGCACCAGCGCGTTCAGCAGGCCCAGCACCAGCGCCGCGCCCATGGCGGCGCCGAAGCTGGACACCCGGACCCCCGGGTACAGATGCGCCACCAGCAGCAGCGCGGCGGCCAGCAGCAGCCAGCGGACGATGACCTTGAGCATGCGTGCAGACTAGCACGCCGCCCGGGTCACGAGGAGGGCGCGCCTGCGCCCGTATCAGGACGAGGGCGCGCCTGCGCCCTCGCGGTCGAGCACGCCGCAGGCCAGCTGCATGCGCTGCATCACCGCCGCCAGGTCCTGCGCCTGCAGCGCCACCGGCAGCCGCGCCAGCGGCAGCGTGCCCAGCGCGGCGCGCAGGTGGAAGAGGTCGACGTCGACGTCGGCGCGCAGGTCGAACACGGCCAGGTCGCGCAGGCCGCCGGCAGCCATGCGCTCGCCCAGGCGCGCGCAGGCGTAGCCCAGCGCGAGGCGGCGGCCGCGCTCGTGGTCCAGCTCGGCGGCCGGCGTCACCAGCACGCGGTCGAGGTCGGCGGCGTCGGCCACCAGGCCCGGCGGCAAGCCCCAGTCGGTCATCAGCAGGCGGCCGATCTCGGCGGCGCACAGGCCCAGGCGGTCCTGCTCGGCACGCTCGCGCGCCAGCAGGCCGCGGCTGGGCAGCTTGGCCAGGATGCCGCGCGGCGTGGTCGCCACCAGCGCCACGCGGCCCAGGAACGACAGCACCACGGCGCTGACCAGCGAGCCGCGGTCGTCCAGCCCGAGGGCTTGCGTCAGACGTTGGGCCAGTTCGCTGGCCATCGCGCTGGCGGTCCAGGTCTCGTCGAGCAGCCGCTTGCGCTCGGGCGTGTCGGACATGAACGACGAGCGCACGATGTACTGCAGGCACAGGCTGCGCACCGTGTTCAGCCCCAGGTAGGTGACGGCCTGGCCGATGCTGTCCACCGCGCGGTTGAGGGCGTACAGCGGCGAGTTGACGGCGGCCAGCACCTTGGCGGCAATCAGCGGCTCGGCGCTGATCAGGTCGACCAGCTGCGCCGAGCTGGCGCCGCCGAAGAAGTCGGGCGACAGCAGGTGGTGCAGCAGCCGCGGCGGCCGCGGCACGTCCTTGAACACCGTCAGCACCGCGGCCTGGCGCTCCGCCGGCAGCTCGACGGCCGGGCGCGGGCGGAAGTCGGCCAGCTCGGCCGGCACCGGCACGGCGGCTGCGGCCGTGGCCTGGGCGGCGGCAATGGCGTCGGCGGCGGCCGCCGCGGCGCTGGGCGTGCGCGCCGCGGCCGTACCCGGCGCGCGTGGCGTGCTTGGCGTGCGGCCTGCGGCCGCGGGCCGCGGCGGCGTCGCCGCCGGCTGCGGCCGGCGCGCGGCCGGCGGCGGTTGCCGGCTCGATCGGCGGGCGAGCATCAACAGGGCGCCGACGCCGATCAAGGCCAGCGCGGCCGGCGCCATCCACAACAGGTTCATCGCGGCGATCCTTCCATCCGGCCGCAGCGGCGGCGGCCAGAAAATGTCTGTCAGGCATTGTTGATGGCGCGCGCGGCCATCGATCGCCGGAACTGGGCTGCTCCAGGCCCCCAGTTCAGCGGCGCTGCAGCCAGGCGCTGTAGCGCGACATCGCCCAGCAGAAGACGAAGTAGATCGCCGCAACGAAGAGGTAGATCTCCGTGCCGAAGCCCTGCCACTGGGCGTCGGCCGCGGCGCGCTTGGCCGCCGTCATCAGGTCGAAGATGCCGACCACGACGACGATGGACGTGGCCTTGAAGAACGCGATGAAGACGTTCACCAGCGCCGGCTGCACGGCGCGCAGCGCCTGCGGCAACAGCACCGTCGACAGCGTGGTCCAGCGCGTAAGCCCGAGCGCCATGGCGGCCTCGGCCTGCCCCCGCGGCACGGCCTGCAGGCCGCCGCGGATGACCTCGGCCAGGTAGGCCGCGGTGAACCCCGCAAAAGCGACGAAGACCCGCAGCAGCTTGGACAGGTCCATGCCCTGCGGCAGGAACAGCGGAATCATCACGCTGACCAGGAACAGCACCGCCAGCAGCGGCACCGCGCGCACGAGCTCGATGTAGGCCACCGCCAGCGCGCGCGCCACGCCGGCTTGCGCCGAATGCCGCAGCACCGCCAGCGCCACGGCCAGCGGAAAGCCGGCCGCCAGCCCCATCGCAGCCAGTAGCAGCGTGACGGGCAGGCCGCCCCATTGGTCGTCGCCCACCACCGGCAGCCCGAACATGCCACCGTGCATCAGCACGCCGAAGGCGGCCAGCGCCAGCATCCACAGCAAGGCCAGCCCGGGCCGCCACAGGCGCGGCCAGGCCGACAGCGCCAGCGCCGCCAGCAGCACCACCATCGCCAGCGCGGCGCGCCACTGCTGGTCGAACGGGTAGCTGCCGAAGAGGATCAGGCGCAGCTTGTCGCCCACCACCGCCCAGCAGGCGCCCACGCCGGGGGCGCGGCAGGCCTCGGGTCCGGCGGCGCCGGTGCTGAACACCGCCTGCACCAGCGCCCAGCGCAGGAATTGCCAGCCCAGCAGCACGCTGATGGTGCCCAGCAGCAGCGTCGTCAGCGTGGACCCGGGCGAGTTGAAGAACAGGCGGCGCAGCCGCAACCATGGCCCAGGGCGCGGCGGCGCTGCAGACCCGCCGGCAACGCCAGCCGTCGCCATCAGGGCCGCCCCCAGCCGCGCTGGCTGCGCCGCTCGAAGGCGTGCATCAGCGCGCTGACCAGCAGGCTGACCAGCACGTAGAACGCCATCACGACGGCCATCACCTCGACCGCCTGACCGGTGTCGGTCAACATAGTGTTGCTCACGGCCATGAAGTCCTGGTAGCCGATCGCCACCGCCAACGTGCTGTTCTTGAATAGGCCCAGGTACTCGCTGGTCAGCGCCGGCAGCCCGATGCGCAGCGCCTGCGGCAGGATGACCCGCGCCAGCACGGTGTGCCGCCGCAGCCCGAGCGCCGCCGCGGCCTGCCACTGGCCGGCCGGCAGCGCCTCGACGGCGGCGCGAACGATCTCGGCGACGAAGGCGGCGGTGTAGAGCGACAGCCCGATGAACAGCGCCAGGAACTCCGGCGTCATCGACAGGCCGCCGCTGATCTGCAGCCCGTCCGGCCGCGGCCATTGCCAGCCCCAGTGGCCGGCATCGTCGACGCCGAACCAGGCCAGGTGCACGCCGCGGTTGGTGGCCAGCAGCCAATGCCGGCCGCCATCAATAGCGCCGGGGACACCGGCGAGGTCGGCGGCTGCCGGCAACTCCAGCACCAGCCCGTACCAGAAGAAGATGTGCAGCAACACCGGCACGTTGCGCATCAGCTCGACGTAGCCGCCGCACAGCGCGCGCGCCAGCGCGTTGCCCGACATCCGGCCCAGGCCGACGAGCAGGCCAAACAGCGTGGCCGCGACGATGGCCGCCGCGGTGATCTTCAGCGAGTTCAGCGCGCCGGCGGCAAAGGCCTTGGCGAAGCTGTCGACGCCGGCCTGGAAGCTGAGCGGCGAATCGAAGACCGGCGTCGTCGCCGGCTGCCACAGGAAGTCGAAGCCGGTGCGGATGCCGCGTGCGCGCAGATGCTCCGCCGTCAGGTGGAACATCAGGAACAAGGCGCCGCCCAGCAGCCCGAAGGCAAGCGCCTGGCGCAGCACGGCCGCGGCGCGGCTGCCGGGCCGCGGCCGGGCAGGCGAGGGCGGCGGCCGCTGCTGCTGCACGCGCCGCGTCAGCGCATCGGGAAGGCGTACATCAGCCCGCCTTGCGAGGCCAGCCGGTTGGGCCCGCGCGGCATGCCGCTGGCGGCAAAGGCGCGCTCCCACATCTCGCCGAAGTTGCCCACCTGGGTGATGACCTGCAGCGCCCAGTCCTTCTCCAGACCCATCGACGGGCCGAGGTCGCCGTCGGCGCCCAGCAGCCGCTTGACGTCGGGGTCCGTCGACGCCGCGAAACCGCCGACGTTCTTCGACGTGATGTTCAGCTCCTCGGCCGCCACCTGGGCGTTCCAGACGTAGCGCGCGATGTCCAGCCAGCGGTCGTCGCCCTTGCGCACCGCGCCGGCCAGCGGCTCGCGGCCGTGCAGTTCGGGCAGCAGCAGATAGTCGGCGGCCTGCGCTCCCAACGTGCCACGGAAGCTGGCCAGCGCCGAGACGTTGTGGAAGATCGCGTCGCAGCGCTTGCCGAGGAAGGCCTTGCGCATCTGCTCGCCCTCGGCAAAGGCCACCGGCTTGTAGCGCACCTTGATCTTGCCGAAGTACTCGGCCGCGTTGGTCTCGCCGGGGCCGGCGATCATGCAGACGCTGGCGCCGCCCAGCTTGGCGGTGGAGGCCACCTTCAGCGCCTTGGGCACCATCACGCCCCAGGTGTCGTAGAAGTTCACCGCGGTGAACTGCACGCCCGACTTGGTCTCGCGCGTCATGGTCCAGGTGATGTTGGCGTAGGCCACGTCGACCTCGCCCGACTGCACCGCCACCAGCCGCTGCGGCGGCGTCAGGCTGACGAACTTGACCTTGCTGGCGTCGCCGAACACCGCCGCCGCCAGCGCGCGGCAGGAATCGGCGTCGATGCCGCGCATCACGCCCTGGCTGTCGGGCAGCGAGAAGTTGGCCGAACTGCCGATGACGCCGCAGTTGAGCGCGCCGCGGGCCTTGACGGCGGCCAGCGTGGGCGAGGCCGCCGGTGCCGGCGCCGGAGCGGTCTGCGCAAAGGTCGGGGTGCCGGCGGTGAGTGCGGCCAGCGTGGCCAGGGCGGGTGCGAAGCGTTTCATCGAAGATCTCCTCGGGGGTGGATTCAGCGGCCGCCGGCGGTCTCGGCCAGCGCGGCCAGGCAGGCGTCGATTTCCTCGGGCTCGTTGTAGTAGTGCGGCGAGATGCGGATGCCGTCGCCGCGCGCCGACACGCTGATGCCGCGTGCCGCCAGCCGTTCGCGCAGGCCATCGGCATCGGCGCAGCGCAGGCTGAAGATGCCGGCGCGCGCCGTCGGCGGCGTGACGAGCGGCAGGCCCAGCCGTCGAGCGCCGTCGACGAGGTGGCCGCCCAGCCATTGCACGCGCCGGTGCACCAGCGGCCAGCCGATGCGCTCGAAGAAGTCCAGCGTCGCGTCCAGCCCGTAGACGGCCGGGATGTTGACGTGGGCGTACTGCAACTGCCCCGGATCGTCCAGGTTGCCGTAGCCGCGGAAGGCGGCGTCCATCAGCGCACGGGCGCGGGTCGACGTCACCAGCACGCCGATGCCGAAGCCCGACAGCATCCACTTGAAGAACGACGCCGCATAGATGTCGACCAGCGACAGGTCGGTCGGCACCGCGCCCAGCGCCTGCATGCCGTCGACCATCAGCAACGCGCCGTGCTCGCGGCAGGCGCGGCCCAGCCGCGGCAGGTCGAGCGTGGTGCCGGTGCTCCAATGCGTCTGCGACACGGCCAGCACGCACAGGCCGCTGCCCGGTTGCCCGTCTTGCGATGAATGCCGTGTGTCCGGCGGCGCGCCCAACAGCGCATCCAACAGCGCGGCTTCGCGCGCCGCCTCGTCGCCGATCGGCACCGGCACGAGCTCGACGCCCGCCGGCCGCGCGCGCGACCACGCGCCCACCAGCGACGGAAACTCGTCGGCCGCCATCAGCACCCGGCTGCCCGGCGGCAGGCGCAGGCTGTGCGCGGCCAGGTTCAGGCCTTCGGTGGTGTTGGAGACGAAGACCACGTCGGCCGGTTCCACCGACAGCCAGGCCGCCAAGCGCGCGCGCAGCGCCTGCGTCTGCGCCAGCCATTGCGGGCGGGCATCGAAGCCCCGGCTCTTGACCTCGTCGTAGAAGCGCGCCACCGCGGCGCCGTGGCCCTGCCAGCACAGGCCCGCGGCGGCGGTGTCCAGGTAGATGCGGCCGTGCAGGTGGGGGAAGGCGCTGCGCAGCGCCCGGGCGTCGCCCAGAGGCGCATCGACGGAGGAGGTGAGGCTGCCCATCCGCGGATTCAGCGATTTAACATTGTGTTGAAGGCTTCAACAGCGCGTTTACAATCGACTGTAGGCCGTGCGCCCGAACCATGTCAAGCCAGCGACGATGACCCCGCCATGACCGCCCGAACCGCGCCTGCCGTATCCGCCGCGCGCGCCCGGACGCTGGCCGCCGAGCGCCGGCAACTGATGCAGGCGCTGCACCCGGTGGTGCAGATGCTGGGCACCATCGTCGGCCACCACGTCGAGGTGGTGTTGCACGACCTGACGCAGCCGCAACGCTCCATCGTCGCCATCGCCAACGGGCACGTGTCCAACCGGCGCATCGGCAACCCCATCCTCAGCGGCCCGAAGGATGACCGCGGGTTTGCCGCTGCCCGCCAGACGCTGACGCAGCGCGGCCAGGCGGTGCATTCCATCGTCGACGGCTACCCCACGCTGACGCGCGCCGGCACGCGGCTGAAGTCGTCGACCGTGGTCTTCCGCGATGCCGCCGGCGAGCCTTTTGCAGCGCTGTGCCTGAACGCCGACCTGACCATCGCCGAGGCGGCGCACGCCTGGCTGAGCCGGCTGCTGCAGGGCGCGGCTGCAGCGGCGCCGGCGTCGGCGGAACCGCCCGACATGGACGCGCTGATGCACGAGATCATCGGCGACGCCGTGCGCCGCCTGGGCAAGCCGGTGGCGCTGATGAACAAGGAAGAAAAGGTGCAGGCCGTGCAGGCCATGATGCAGCGCGGCCTGTTCATCGTGAAGGGCGGCGTCGGCCGCGCCGCCGCGTCGCTGGGCGTGACGCGCTTCACCATCTACAACTACCTGGAACTGCTGCGCCGGCGCGGCGACGGCGCTGCCGGCAACGGCACGCCGGCGGGCCACGCGCAGCGCCCTAAGCCCGCAACGCGCGCGCGTGGTGCGCCAGGTGCTCGGCGATGAAGCTGGCCACGAAGTAGTAGCCGTGGTCGTAGCCGGCTTGCAGCCGCAGGGTCAGCGGGTGGCCGGCGGCGGCGCAGGCGGCGCGCAGCCGCTCGGGCTGCAACTGCGTGGCCAGGAACTCGTCGGCCTCGCCCTGGTCGACCAGCAGCGGCAGCCGTTCCTTCGCGCCGGCGATCAAGGCCACCGCGTCGTGCGCGGCCCAGGCCGCGCGGTCGTCGCCCAGGTAGGCGGCGAAGGCCTTCTGGCCCCAGGGCACCTGCGACGGCGCGACGATGGGCGCGAACGCCGACACGCTGGCGTAGCGCCCCGGGTGGCGCAGCGCCAGCGTCAGCGCGCCGTGGCCGCCCATCGAATGGCCGCTGATGCTGCGCCGCCCGGTGGTGGCGAACTGCGCTTCCACCAGCGCCGGCAGTTCGTGCACCACGTAGTCTTCCATCCGGTAGTGCGGCGCCCACGGCGGCTGCGTGGCGTCGAGGTAGAAGCCGGCGCCCTGGCCGAGGTCGAAGGCCGGGTCGTCGGCGACGCCTTCGCCGCGCGGGCTGGTGTCGGGCACCACGACGATCAGGCCGTGCTGCGCGGCGGCCGCCTGCGCGCCGGCCTTGGTGATGAAGTTCTGCTCGTTGCAGGTCAGCCCCGACAACCAGTACAGCACCGGGCAGCGCTCGCCGCGCAGCGCCGCCGGCGGCAGGTACAGGGCGAAGCGCATCTCGCAGCCCAGCGTCGGGGACGCGTGCTGCCACACCTCCTGCCGGCCGCCGAAGCAGGCGTGCTGTTCGACTGATTTCATGCGTTGGCTCCGGTGAAGCGCGCGCTCATGGCCGCGGATGGACGCTGCCGCAATCGGCCGCGGCCAGCAGGGAACGGGGACGGGCGCGGCTCATCGTGTCCTTGGCTCAAGGGTTGTTCGACGCGCTGCGCGCCTGGCGCAGCGCCTTGACGGTCTCGCCCAGCGTGATGACGGCCAGCGCGTAGTAGCTCGACCAGTTGTAGCGCGTGATGGCGTAGAAGTTCTCGGTGCCGGCCACGTGGCTGGGCGCGGCGTCGCCGTTGTGCAGTTCCACCAGCGCCAGCGGCCCGGCGTGGGTGGTGGCGGCGGCTTCCAGCGCGGCGCCTTGCTCGGCCATCTGCGCGGCGCTGAAGCTGGGCTTGATGTCGGGCGCCAGCAGCAACGCGCGGCCCGGTCCCTCGGGCGGCGGCTGCACGGCGTAGTGGGTGGCCATGCCGCGCTGCCAGCCGTGCGCCTGCAGGTAGTGCGCGACGCTGCCGATCACGTCGGGCAGGCTGCGCTGCAGGTCGATGTGGCCGTCGCCGTCGAAATCGACGGCATGTCGGTTGATGCTGCCCGGCAGGAACTGCGGCCAGCCGATGGCGCCGGCGTACGAGCCCTTGATCTCGCCGGCGCGCTGGCCTTCGCGGCGCGCCAGCACCAGCAGTTCTTCCAGCTCGGCGCGGAACAGGGCGCTGCGGTCGCTGCGCCCGCTGGGGAAGTCGAAGGCCAGCGTGGCCAGCGCGTCCAGCACGCGGAAGTTGCCCATCACGCGGCCGTAGAAGGTCTCGACGCCGACGATGCCCACCACCACTTCGGGCGGCACGCCGTATTCGCTTTCAGCCCGCTGCAGGCTGTCTTCGTTGGCCTGCCAGAAGTCGAGCCCGGCAGCGACGCGGCGCGGCTCGATGAAGCGTTCGCGGTAGGCCGCCCAGTTCTTGGCCGTGCCGGCGGGCGGCGGCATGATGAGCTGGGCCACGCGCGGCAACTGGCGCGCGTCGGCCAGTTGCAGCATCACCCAGGCTTGGTCCCAGCCGCGGCGCGCGGCCACCTCGGCGGCAAAGGCGCTCAGCTCGGGGCGGCCGCGGTAAGGCGTGCCGGCTTCCGTGGTGGCGGGCTGGGCGCGCGCGCGCGGCGGCTTGGCGGCGGCGGCCGGCGGCGCCAGCAGCGAGGCGCTGAGCGAGATGACGAACGCCAGCGAGGCCAGCGAGGCCAGGCCCGGGCGGCACGACAGGCTTGGCGCAGACATGCGGCCGATTATCGGCGCTGCTGCGCCGCCGTCCGCTTGAACGCGGCCCACCAGCGGCGCAGCGACAGCGCCGGGCGGCCGGCGGCCGCGGGTGCATAACGCGCAAGATCGAGGGCGTCGAGCTGCGCGGCCAGCGCGTCGCCGCTCGCGCCCAAGGCCTGGCGCACGCGTTCGGCGCGCCGCCGCGGCGGGTCGTGCGCGGCGACGCTGACGCCCAGCGCCGCCAGCACCGCGGCCACGCGCCGCTGCAGGCGCTGCCAGGGGTCCTGGCGGTGACGGTCCCACAACGCCCACAGCGCGCCGGCGATGCTGATGGCGCACAGCACGCCGATCAGCAGCGTGCTGAGGTCGGCCCAGCCCGGCGCCTCGAAGCCCAGCTTCTTCAACAGGTTGAGCTGCTCGCCGCGCGAGTAGTTCAGCACCCACTGGTTCCAGCGGTTGTTCAGCGCCTCCCAGGCCTGGCGCAGGCGCTGCGCCATCGCGGGGTCGACGCTGCCCAGCGCCTGCGCCATCAGCCCCGGCGGCGGCTGCAGGTTGCGGCTGACGCGGATGCGCTCGGGCGCCACCGCGGCCGTGGGGTCCACGCGCACCCAGCCCAGGCCGCGCTGCCAGAACTCGGCCCAGGCGTGGGCGTGGCTCTGCCGCACGACGTAGTAGCCGTCCACCGGCAACGGGTCGCTGCCCTGGTAGCCGGTGACGATGCGCGCCGGCACGTCCATCGCCCGCATCATCACGACGAAGGCGGCGGCGAAATGCTCGCAAAAGCCCAGCCGGCGCTCGAACCAGAACTCGTCGACCGCGTCGCGGCCGTAGCTGCCGGGTTCCAGCGTGTAGCTGTAGTCGTGGTCGCGGATGTGGGCCAGCAGTTGCTCGGCCAGCGCGCGGCCGTCGGCGCCGGCGTTGCGCGGCTGGTCGCGCAGGGCGCGCGCCCACAGCAGGCTGCGCGGGTTGTAGCCGGCGGGCAGGCCGAGGTCGTCGGCCGCGTTGGGCAGTGCGTCCAGCGGGCCCAGGCGGAACTCGGTGAAGGCGCGCGCCTGCAGCCGCAGCCGCTCGGTCACCGGGCGGTCGAGCTGCCATTGCGCGTCGGCGCGCAGCAGCGGGCCGTAGGCCTCGATCTCGGGCGCGGCGCCGGCGCGGTCGGGCGTCAGCTCCAGCAGCGGCAGCAGGTTCAGGCGGCTGGGCTCGAGCGTCATCTCGTAGTCGATGCCGCTGCCGAACACCACCGGCTCGCCGCGCCGCCGCGGCCACGGGGCGAAGCCGGCGGCGCTGCGCGTCCACTCGCGGCCGTCGAAGCGGCTGAGCACCGGGCCACGGAAGTACATCTGCTCGGCCGCCGGCACCGGACCCAGGAAGCGCACGCGCAGCGCGATGCTTTCGTCGTTGGCGATCTGCGCCACGCCGCCCATCTGCAGCGTGCCCGACAGTCCGGTGCGGCCGGCGGCGTCCTGCGGCACGCCCCACAGCGGCGCCAGGCGCGGGAACAGCACGAACAGCAGCACCATCAGCGGCAGGCCCAGCAGCGCGGCGCGCGCGGCCAGCGCGCCGGCGCGCTGCAGCGACGGCCGGCCCACCGGCATGTGGGCCAGCACCAGCGCCGTCAGCAGGCCCCACACCGAGACCAGCATCGACAGCGCCACCGCCAGCGATTGCGAATACAGAAAGTTCGTCAGCACCAGGAAGAAGCCGAGGAAGAAGACGACCAGCGCGTCGCGCCGGGCGCGCAGTTCCAGCGTCTTCAGCGCCATCAGCATCACCAGCAAGATGACGCCGGCCTCGCGGCCGAGCAGGGTGCGTTCGCTCCACGCGGTGAGCGCCACCGCCAGCGCCAGCACCAGGCCGACCTGCCAGCGCGGCGGCAGCGGCGCGCCGCGCAGCGCCAAGCGGCCGCGCCACAGCAGCACCACGGCGGCCAGCAGCCCGCACCACGGCGGCAGGTGGTCGAGGTGGGGCAACACCGTCCAGGCGATGACGCCCAGCACGAACAGCGTGTCGCGCGCTTCGCGCGGCAGGCGTTGCCAGGCATCGCGAATGCTCATGGCGCCGCCGTCACGTCACCACAAGGCCAGCAGGTCCAGCGCGGCGCGGCGGTGGGCGTCGCCGCGGCCGCTGTCGAGGCTGCGGCCCGGCAGCGTCAGCCGGAAGGCATGGCCTTCGCGCTCGGCCAGCAGCACCCAGGCCGCCAGGCGCGACAGGCGCTGCTCGGCATCGGCGCCGCGCGCGGCCTGCCAGTCCAGCGTCAGCTCGGGCGCGGCGTGGCCGGCGGTGTCGCGGCTGACCCATTCGCCGCTCTTGGCCACCTTCTTCCACAGCACCTGGCGCAGCGTGTCGCCGCGGCGCCAGGCGCGCACGCCATCGAGCTCGGCGCCTTCGCCGCGTGCCGGCTGCGCGTGCGGCTCGCCGGGGCGCGCCAGCGCCGGCGGCAGCGGCGGCGCCGGCACCTCGGGCCGCGGCCAGGCCAGCGCTTGCGCCGCCGGCCGCCACACCGTCCAGGCGCGGAACAGGCCGAAGGGAAACAGCGTCTCGGCCACCAGCGCCGGCACCGGCTGCAGGCCGCGCCGCGGCGGGCGCATGCTCATGCGCGCGCTGGCCTGGCCTTGCGCCGGCACGTCGGTCCAGACGAAGCTGCTGCCGTGCGCGGCGCGGTCCTCGAAGCGCAGCGCCAGGCCGTGGCGTTCGGCGCCGGGGTTGATGCAGACGATCTCCAGCAGCGCCGCGTCGCCGGCGAACACCGGCGCCACCGGGCGCAGGTGCAGCGTCAGCCCGCGCAGCGTGGCGTGCGTGAGGTGCATCGACACCAGGCCGGCGCCGGCCAGCAAAAAGGTCAGCGCATAACCGAGATTCAACTGGTAGTTGATCGAGGCCAGCAGCATCAGCACCAGCGTCAGCGCGAACACCAGACCGGCGCGCGTGGGCAGGATGTAGATGTTGCCCTGGGTCAGCGTCCAGTTGTCGGTGAGCGGCAGCCGCGCCAGCCACCAGCCGCGCACGCGTCGCCGCCAATGCTGGATCACGGAATCGGCACCGCCTCGACCATCGCGCGCACCTGCTCGATGGCGCCGCGGCCGCAGCCGGGCAGCGGCACCAGGCGGTGGGCGATGGCCTGCGGCAGGATGGCCTGCACGTCGTCGGGCGCCACGTAGTCGCGGCCGGCCATCAGCGCGCGCGCCTTGGCCACGCGCAGCACGGCGATGCCGGCGCGCGGCGACAGCCCGTCGACGAACCACTGCCCCGAGCGCGTGGCCGCGATCAGCGCCTGCAGGTAATCGAGCAGCGGCTCGGCCGCGTGCACCTGCAGCACGCGGGCCTGCGCGGCCTGCAGCTCGGCCGGCAGCATCACCGGCTGCAGCCGGGCGCTGGCCTGGCGGCGGTCGACGCCGGTGAGCAGCGCGCGTTCCGACGCCCGGTCGGGGTAGCCCAGCGTGATGCGCAGCAGGAAGCGGTCGAGCTGCGACTCGGGCAGCGGGTAGGTGCCGAGCTGGTCGCTGGGGTTCTGCGTGCCGATCACGAAGAACGGCTCGGGCAGCGCGCGCGTCTCGTTGTCGACCGAGACCTGGTGCTCTTCCATCGCCTCCAGCAGCGCGCTCTGCGTCTTGGGGCCGGCGCGGTTGATCTCGTCGGCCAGCAGCACCTGCGCGAAGACGGGGCCCTGATGAAAGACAAAGCGGTCGCTGGCGCGCTCGAAGACACTGACGCCGACCAGGTCGCTGGGCATCAGGTCGGCGGTGAACTGCACGCGCGAAAACTTCAGCCCCAGCGAGACCGCCAGCGCATGCGCCAGCGTGGTCTTGCCGACGCCGGGCACGTCCTCGATCAGCAGGTGGCCGCCGGCCAACAGGCAGGCCACGCAGTCCTCGATCTGTAAGCGTTTACCGACGATGATCGTGCTAATCTGGTCCACCAGCCCGGAAAGCTGGCGCGCGGTGTCCGGTTGCATGCGGCCCGACCATAGCGGAAAAAACACGAGACGAAGCGACCGATGAGCACCCTGTTCTACAGCCATACCGATTGCCGCCTGCACGACATGGGCGCCGGCCACCCGGAATGCCCCCAGCGGCTGGACGCCATCTCCGACCACCTGCTGGCCACCGGCCTCGACATCGCGCTGCAGTTCAAGGACGCGCCGCTGGCCACGCTGGAACAGCTGGAGCGCGCGCATTCGGCCGGCTACGTGATGCAGCTGAAAGACCTGCTGGAACAGGTGCAGGCCGCCGGCGAGCCCAAGGCGCTGGACCCCGACACCCTGGCCTGCCCCGGCACCTGGCGCGCCGCGCTGCGCGCCGCCGGCGCCGCGGTGGCGGCCACCGACGACGTGATTGCCGGGCGCGCCAGCAACGCCTTCTGCGCGGTGCGCCCGCCCGGCCACCACGCCACGCGCGACGAGACCATGGGCTTTTGCTTCTTCAACAACGTGGCGGTGGCGGCGCGCCATGCGCTGGACGTGCATGGCCTGCAGCGCGTGGCGATCATCGACTTCGACGTGCACCACGGCAACGGCACCGAAGACATCATCGCCGGCGACGACCGCGTGCTGATGTGCAGCTTCTTCCAGCACCCGCTGTACCCCTACAGCGGCGCGGTGCCCAAGGGCACCAACATGGTCAACGTGCCGATTCCGCCGTACACCCGCGGCGCCGAACTGCGCGAGATCATCGACGCGATGTGGACGCCGCGGCTCAACGAATTCCGCCCGCAGATGCTGTTCATCTCCGCCGGCTTCGATGCCCACCGCGAAGACGACCTGGGCCAGCTCGGCCTGGTCGAGGCCGACTACGAATGGATCACGCGCCGGCTGTTCGACGTGGCGCAGCGCCATTGCGGCGGCCGCATCGTGTCGTGCCTGGAAGGCGGCTACTCGCTGAGCGCGCTGGCGCGCAGCGTGGCCACGCACGTGCGCGTGCTGGCCGACCTGTGACGGCCCGCCGGCGACGATGCAGCAGCCGCTGACGATCGACGAGCTCGGCCGGCTCCTCGAATCGCTGCTGCGGCCCTCGGCGCTGGTCGAGGCGGCCGTCATCGCCGGCTGCCTGCTGCTGGCCTGGGCCATCGTGCGCGGCCTGCGCGGGCCCGAGCCCAAGCCCGACTCCATCTGGTTCGGCGAAGGCGTGGTCGGCGGCGTGCTGTTCCCGGTGACGGCGCTGCTGCTGGCCCTGGTCGCGCGCTGGGCGCTGCGCCACTGGGTGCCGCCGGCGCTGATGAAGCTGGCGGTGCCGGTGCTGATCTCGCTGGTCGTCATCCGCCTCACGGTGCGCGTGCTGCACCGGGCGTTCCCGAACTCGGGCTTCATGCGCGCCGTCGAGCGCTGGGTGTCGTGGGTGGCCTGGGGCGCCATGGTGCTGTGGATCACCGGGCTGCTGCCGCTGCTGCTGGCCGAGCTGGACGACATCGAGTGGAAGGTCGGCGCCAGCCGCATCAGCGCGCGCAACCTGCTGGAAGGCGGCATCACCGCGGTGCTGGTGATGATGGTGGTGCTGTGGATCTCGGCCGCGCTCGAAGCGCGGCTGCTGCAGGGCAGCGGCGGCAGCCTGTCGACCCGCAAGATGGCGGCCAACGCCTTGCGCGCGCTGCTGTTGTTCGTGGGCCTGATGGTGGCGCTGTCGGCCGCCGGCATCGACCTCACGGCCCTGGGCGTGCTCGGCGGCGCGCTCGGCGTGGGCATCGGCCTGGGCCTGCAGAAGCTGGCGGCCAACTACGTCAGCGGCTTCGTCATCCTGGCCGAGCGCAGCATGCGCATCGGCGACGTGGTCAAGGTCGACGGCTTCGAAGGCCGCATCACCGACATCAGCACGCGCTACACGATGATCCGCGCGCTCAACGGCCGCGAGTCGATCGTGCCCAACGAGATGATGATCACGCAGCGCGTGGAAAACAGCTCGCTGGCCGACCCCAACGTGGCGCTGAACACCGTGCTGCAGGTGGCCTACGGCACCCAGCTCGACGCGCTGGTGCCGCAACTCGTGCAGGCGGTGGCCGCGGTGCCGCGCGTGCTGCCGCAGCCGGCGCCCGGCGTGCAGCTCAGCAACTTCGCGGCCGACGGGCTGGAGCTGACCGTCGCCTTCTGGATCGGCGACCCGCACAACGGCACCGGCAACGTGCGCTCCGACGTCAACCTGGCGCTGCTGCGCACGCTGGACCGCCTGGGCGTCGAGATCCCGTTCCCGCAGCGCGTCATCCACACCCCCACCGGCTGACGCGCCGCGCGCATTCGTGCGCGTTCCGCGTGTTCCGTCGGCCTTCAGTCGGGCCCCGCCGTGCCGATAGGCACACATGGGGACCTGCCAGAGATGATGCCGCGGGCGCTGGGCCGCCGCGACGCGGCCTTCACGCTCGTCGAGCTGGCGATGACGCTGGCCATGCTCGCGGTGCTGCTGGGCATCGCGCTGCCGATGTTCGGCGGCTGGCGCGACCGCATGAAAACCGGCCAGGCGCAGGACGACATCATCGCCATCGCGCTGGTGCTCGACCAGCGCCTGCTGGACACCGGCCAGCTGCCCGAGAGCCTGGCCGACATCGGCCGCGGCGGCGTGCTCGACCCCTGGGGCCACCCCTACGAGTACCTCAACCTGATGACCGTCAAGGGCAACGGCAAGGCGCGCAAGGACCACAACCTGGTGCCGCTGAACACCGACTACGACCTCTACAGCAAGGGCCCCGACGGCGCCAGCACCGGCCCGCTGACGGCCAAGGCCAGCCGCGACGACATCCTGCGCGCCAACAACGGGCGCTTCATCGGCCCGGCGTCGGCGTTCTGAGGGCCACGCGGCCAGCGCCTGCGCCGCCACCGACCGCCATGCGTCTCGAAACCGCCTTCCTGCGCAGCGCCGTCGCGCGGCGCGTGTTCTGGCTGATGCTGGCCGGCGCCGCGCTGCCGCTGGTCGTCTTCGCGGCACTGGCCTACGGCGTGCTGGCCGAGCGGCTCGACTCGCTGATGCACAGCCGGCTGCACGAAGCCGCCAAGTACGCCGGGCTGCGCGTCTACGACCGCCTGGTGTCGGCGCAGACGGCGCTGGCGACGCTGGCCGCCAGCCCGGCCGGCGCTTCGCCCTCGGCCCAGGTGCCGCTGGCGGCGCGCGCGCTGTTCGAGCGCGTGGCCACCGTCGAGCACGCCGGCGGCGCGGTGCAGGGCTCGGCCGAACTGGCGGCGCTGTGGCGCCGCCTGGCCGCCGACCCGCGCGACACCGAGGGCCGCCGCCTGTGGTGGGCCGCCGGCAGCGACGGCGCCGTGGGCCGCGTGCTGGTGGGCGTGCGCACCGACGCGCGCTGGTGGATCGCCGAGCTGGCGCCGCAGTTCCTGTGGGACGACCTGCGCGAGCGCGACGCCGCTGTCGGCACCTGCGTGGTCGATGCGCGCGGCGTGCGCCTGCTGTGCCCGCACGGCCTGAGCGACGCCAAGGCCGACGCCGCGGCCGGCATCCGCAGCGCGTCGTGGAGCCTGTTCACGCGCGGCGACTTCGGCAGCATCGACTGGGTGTTCACGCGGCGCGCCGCGCCCGAGCATTTGCTGGTCGGCGGCTTTCCATTCGAGCAGGTGGCGTGGAAGGCGGCGCTGTTCAGCCTGCTGCTGGTGCTGGTGCTGAGCCTGGTGCTGATCAGGCGCACCACGGTGCCGCTGGAGCGGCTGCTCGACGGCACGCGCGCGCTGGCGCGGCGCGACTGGTCGGCGCGCGTCACGCTGGCCGGAGGCGACGAGTTCGGCCAGCTTGCCGGCTCGTTCAACGACATGGCCGGCCGTATCGAGCGGCAGATGCAGGCGCTGCAGGTGCAGTCGGCCATCGACCGCGAAATCCTCGACGGCCCCGACACCGGCCGCGCGCTGCAGCGCGTGCTGCAGCGGCTGCGGCGCCTGGTGCCCGGCGTGCGCGTGAGCCTGCTGCTGGCGCCCGACGACGGCGGCCGCTGGCGCCGCGTCGCCGAAGGCGACGAGTCGGGCGCCGCGGTGGCGGTCGACCCCGAATTGCTGGGCCGCCTGCAGCGCGGCCCGATCGCGCTGCGCGGCGACGAGGCGCGCCACGTGGCGCGCCAGCTGCAGCTGGACGTGCAGTCCGGCCTGTGCCTGGTGCCGGCGCAGGCGCAGGGCCGCACGCGCGCGCTGCTGCTGCTGGACGGCGCCCTGCCCGAATGCGACGACGACCTGCGCCGCGAACTGGACGAGCTGGCCGACCGCGTCGCCGTGATGCTGGTGGCCGCCGAGCGCGACCGCGCGCTGCGCGAGCGCATCGTGCGCGACAGCCTCACCGCGCTGCTCAACCGCGGCGGGCTGATCGAGCAGATCGAGCAGCGGCTTGCCGCGCCCGCGGCCTCGGCCTTCGTGCTGGCCTTCATCGACCTCGACGGCTTCAAGTCGGTCAACGACAGCCGCGGCCACCCGGTCGGCGACGCGCTGCTGTGCGAGGTGGCCACCGTGCTGCGCGCGATGGCGCCGCAGGCGCTGGCCATCGCGCGGCCCGGCGGCGACGAGTTCGTGCTGCTGCTGCCGCCCGAACGCGAGCCGGCCGGCGCGCTGGCCGCGGCGCTGTGCCGGCGGCTGGCCGAGCCCTTCGTCATCGACGGCCACACGCTGCGCATCGGCGCCAGCATCGGCCTCGTGGCCTGCCCCGAGCAGGGCCGCGAGCGCGTCGAGCTGATGCGCCGCGCCGACCTGGCGATGTACGCCGCCAAGGCCGCCGGGCGCGCGCGCCATGCCTGGTTCGAGCCGGCGCTGGACCGCCGCGCCGAGGCGCGCGCCTGGGTGCAGTCGGAACTGCCGGTGGCGCTGCAGCGCGATGCGCTGCGCCTGTACTTCCAGCCGCGGGTGCGCGCCGGCGACCGCCGCCTGGCCTCGGTCGAGGCGCTGGTGCGCTGGCCGCACCCGACGCGCGGGCTGGTGCAGCCGGCGCGCTTCGTGCCGCTGGCCGAGGAAACCGGCCTCATCGGCGCGCTCGACCGCTGGGTGCTGGAGGCCGCCTGCCGCCAGATGCGCGCCTGGCGCGACGCCGGCGTCGACGTGCCGCGCGTGGCCGTCAACGTTTCGGCGCTGCAACTGGCCGAGCCCGGCTTTGCCGCCGGCGTGCTGGACGCGCTGCGCCGCCACGCGCTGCCGCCCGGCGTGCTGGAGATCGAGCTGACCGAAAGCGTGTTCGCCGGCGACGCCGACGAGGCCGCGGCGCGTCTGCAGCCGCTGCGCGACGCCGGCGTGCAACTGGCGCTGGACGACTTCGGCACCGGCTTCTCGTCGCTGTCGTCGCTGTACCGGCTGCCGGTCGACGTGATGAAGATCGACCGCAGCTTCGTCTGCGACCTCGGCCGCCGCGACTCGGCCGACGCGGTGGCGCGCTCGGTCGTCGCGCTGGCGCGCGCGCTCGGCAAGCACGTGGTGGCCGAAGGCGTCGAGACGCCCGAGCAGTTGCGCCGCCTGCTGGCCCTGGGCTGCGACGAGCTGCAGGGCTACCTGATCGCGCGGCCGCTGCCCGCCGAGGCGCTGGCGCCCTGGCTGCAGGCGGCGACGGCCGAGGCCTGAAGCCGATCGAAAGCGAGCAGCGGCCTCAGGCCACCGCCACCGGAATCTTGCCGATCTTTGCCTGCCACTCCTTCGGTCCGGTGTGATGCACGCTGCTGCCGCTGCTGTCCACGGCCACGGTCACCGGCATGTCCTTGACCTCGAACTCGTAGATCGCTTCCATGCCCAGGTCGGCGAAGGCCAGCACCTTGGCGGCCTTGATGGCCTTGGCCACCAGGTAGGCGGCGCCGCCGACGGCCATCAGGTAGGCGCTCTGGTGCTTCTTGATCGCCTCGATCGCCACCGGCCCGCGCTCGGCCTTGCCGACCATGCTGATGAGGCCGGTCTTGGCCAGCATCATCTCGGTGAACTTGTCCATGCGCGTCGCGGTGGTCGGGCCGGCAGGGCCGACCACTTCGTCGCGCACCGGGTCGACCGGGCCGACGTAGTAGATGACGCGGTTGGTGAAGTCCACCGGCAGCTTTTCGCCCTTGGCCAGCATGTCCTGGATGCGCTTGTGCGCGGCGTCGCGGCCGGTCAGCAGCTTGCCGCTCAGCAGCAGCGTGTCGCCCGGCTTCCAGCTCGCCACCTCGGCCGGCGTCAGCGTGTCGAGGTTGACCGCGCGGCTCTTGTTGTAGTCGGGCGCCCATTGCACGTCGGGCCAGAGGTCCAAGCTGGGCGGCTCCAGGAAGGCCGGGCCCGAGCCGTCCAGCACGAAGTGCGCGTGCCGCGTCGCCGCGCAGTTGGGGATCATCGCGATCGGCTTGCTCGCGGCGTGCGTCGGGTAGGTCTTGATCTTGACGTCGAGCACCGTCGTCAGCCCGCCCAGGCCTTGCGCGCCGATGCCCAGGGCGTTGACCTTCTCGTACAGCTCGACGCGCAGTTCTTCCAGCTTGTTCTGCGGGCCGCGCTGCAGCAGCTCGTGCATGTCGATGTCGTCCATCAACGCCTGCTTGGCCAGCAGCACGGCTTTCTCGGCCGTGCCGCCGACGCCGATGCCCAGCATGCCCGGCGGGCACCAGCCGGCGCCCATCGTCGGCACCGTCTTCAGCACCCAGTCGACGACGTCGTCGCTGGGGTTGAGCATGTAGACCTTGCTCTTGTTCTCGCTGCCGCCGCCCTTGGCGGCGACGGTGACATCCAGCTTGTCGCCCGGCACCAGTTCGACGTGGATCACGGCCGGCGTGTTGTCCTTGGTGTTGCGGCGCGCGAACAAGGGGTCGTCCAGCACGCTGGCGCGCAGCAGGTTGTCGGTGTTCAGGTAGCCCTGGCGCACGCCTTCGTTGACCACCGGGTCCAGCCCCTGCTCGAAGCCGGCGCCCCAGCGCAAGTCCATGCCGACCTTGAGGAAGACGTTGACGATGCCGGTGTCCTGGCAGATCGGCCGCCGGCCCTCGGCGCACAGCTTGGAGTTGGTGAGGATCTGCGCGATGGCGTCCTTGGCCGCGGGGCTTTGCTCGCGCTCGTAGGCGCGCGCCAGGTGGGCGATGTAGTCGGCGGGGTGGTAGTAGCTGATGAACTGCAAGGCGGCAGCGATGCTGTCGATCAGGTCCTGGGAGCGGATCGTGGCGGTCATGGCGCGAGGCGTTGGGGAGGTGAATGACGGGGCGGCCGAATTATCGAGGCTATGCTGCCAGCCATTCAGCAAGCTGACCGCGAGGCCCCTCGATGAACACCCGCACCGAACGCGACACCTTCGGCCCGATCGACGTGCCGGCCGATCGGCTGTGGGGCGCGCAGACGCAGCGCTCGCTGCAGAACTTCGACATCTCCGGCGAACGCCAGGCGCCGGAGCTGATCCGCGCGCTGGCCCAGGTGAAACGCGCCAGCGCCGTGGTCAACCACGCGCTGAAGCTGCAGGACGAGACGAAGACGCAGGCCATCGTGGCCGCCGCCGACGAGGTGATCGCCGGCCGCCACGCCGAGGAGTTTCCGCTGGTGGTCTGGCAGACCGGCTCGGGCACGCAGACCAACATGAACGTCAACGAGGTCATCGCCAACCGCGCCAGCGAACTGCTGGGCGGCGAGCGTGGCGAGGGCCGCCGCGTGCACCCCAACGACGACGTCAACCGCAGCCAGAGCAGCAACGACGTGTTTCCCACCGCCATGCACGTGGCTGCGGTGCAGGCGCTCGGCGAGCGGCTGCTGCCGCCGCTGCGCGCGCTGCGCGCGACGCTGCACGCCAAGGCCCTGGCCTTCGACGACATCGTGAAGATCGGCCGCACCCATCTACAGGACGCGACGCCGCTGACGCTGGGGCAGGAGATCTCCGGCTGGGTGGCGCAGCTCGACCATGGCGAGCGCCACGTGCTGGCCGCGCTGCCGCACCTGTACGAGCTGGCGTTGGGCGGCACCGCGGTCGGCACCGGGCTCAACGCGCCCAAGGGCTATGCGCAGGCGGTGGCGGCCGAACTGGCGCGGCTGACCGGCCACCCCTTCGTGACGGCGCCGAACAAGTTCGAGGCGCTGGCCTCGTGCGACGCGCTGGTGCACGCGCACGGCGCGCTGAAGACGCTGGCCGCCAGCCTGACCAAGATCGCCAACGACGTGCGCTGGCTGGCCAGCGGCCCGCGCAGCGGCATCGGCGAGATCAGCATTCCCGAGAACGAGCCCGGCTCGTCGATCATGCCCGGCAAGGTCAACCCGACGCAGAGCGAGGCGCTGACCATGGCCGCCGCGCAGGTGATGGGCAACGACGTGGCCATCAACATCGGCGGCGCGTCGGGCAACTTCGAGCTGAACGTCTTCCGCCCGCTGGTGATGCACGACTTCCTGCAAAGCGTGCGCCTGCTGGGCGACGGCATGCGCAGCTTCAACGAGCATTGCGCGGCGGGCATCGAGCCCAACCGCGAACGCATCGCCGAGCTGGTGGCGCGCTCGCTGATGCTGGTGACGGCGCTCAATCCGCACATCGGCTACGACAAGGCGGCGCAGATCGCCAAGAAGGCGCACCGGGAAGGCACCAGCCTGCGCGAAGCCGCGCTGGCGCTGGGCCACGTCGACGCCGAGCAGTTCGACGCCTGGGTGCTGCCGGCGGCGATGGTGGGGCGTTAGTGCCGGCAACGGGTCTGCGCGGCGACACGGTCGAGGTGCTGCGCGTGTTCCACCCCTCCCGGCGGCCGCCGGCGAACGGCTAGGCGCTCGCGGGCCGCAGCAGGCCCGCGTCAGTGATCGTCGTCCTTCGACGCGTGCGGCATCACGCGGTCGGCGGCGGCGATGGCCAGCGCCGAGAGCAGGAAGGTGATGTGGATCACCGTCTGCCACAGCAGCACCTTCTCGCTGTAGTTGGCGGCGTTGATGAAGGTCTTCAGCAGGTGGATGGAGCTGATGCCGATGATGGCCGTGGCCAGCTTCACCTTCAGCACGCTGGCGTTGACGTGGCTCAGCCACTCGGGCTGGTCGGGGTGGCCTTCGAGGTTGAGCCGCGAGACGAAGGTCTCGTAGCCGCCGACGATCACCATGATCAGCAGGTTGCTGATCATCACCACGTCGATCAGCGCCAGCACCACCAGCATGATGATGGTCTCGTTGAGGCCGTCGACCTGCACGTTGCTGACGTAGCCGACGCTGGTGACCAGCTTGGCCAGCGCCACCTTGTCGCCGAAGGCGGCCTCGATCAGGTGGACCAGCTCGACCCAGAAGTGGAAGACGTAGACGCCTTGCGCGAGGATCAGGCCCAGGTACAGCGGCAGCTGCAGCCAGCGGCTGGCGAAGATCAGCGAGGGCAGGGGGCCCATGCGCAGCGGCAGCGGCTGGGGCGGCGGTACGGCCTTGGGGTTTTCATGCATGCGCAAGAGGGTCCGGATGCGGGTTCAATGGCCGGCGATTGTAGGTAGCCGGCGCACCTGCCCCTGCATGCACAGCCGCACGCCGCGTGCGGCGTCAGGCCGTGGTAAGAGCCCGAACCTACCTTTGCGCCCGGCCGGAACTGGACTCCGGCCGCAACTGAAGGAGACAGCCGCATGGCCAGCGCAGACAGCCCCACCGAATACAAGTCGTATCCCCCGCCGGCCTCGATGGCCGGCGCCCACATCGCGGGGCAGGCCGCCTTCGACGCGCTGGTGAAGGAGGCCGAGACCGACTACACCGGCTTCTGGGGCCGCCTGGCGCGCGAGTTCATCACCTGGAAGAAGCCCTTCACCCAGGTGCTGGACGACAGCAACGCGCCGTTCTTCAAGTGGTTTGCCGACGGCACGCTCAACGCCTCGTACAACTGCCTGGACCGCAACATCGAGCGCGGCCTGGGCGACAAGACCGCCCTCATCTTCGAAGCCGACGGCGGCGAGGTCACCAAGGTCAGCTACAAGGAGTTGCTGGCCCAGGTGTGCAAGCTGGCCAACGGGCTGAAGTCGCTGGGCATCAAGAAGGGCGACCGCGTCATCATCTACATGTCGATGGGCGTCGAAGGCGTGGCCGCGATGCAGGCCTGCGCGCGCATCGGCGCCACGCACTCGGTGGTGTTCGGCGGCTTCAGCGCGCAAAGCCTGCGCGACCGCATCGAGGACACCGGCGCCGTGGCCGTGCTGACCGCCGACCAGCAGGTGCGCGGCGGCAAGCACCTGCCGCTGAAGGCCATCGTCGACGAGGCGCTGGCCCTCGGCGGCTGCGACAGCGTGCGCAAGGTGGTGGTGCACCAGCGCACCGGCGGCGAGATTCCGTTCAACGCCGGGCGCGACGTCTGGCTGGCCGATCTGCTGAAGGGCCAGAGCGAGACCTGCGAGCCCGAGTGGGTGGAAGCCGAGCATCCGCTGTTCCTGCTGTACACCAGCGGCAGCACCGGCAAGCCCAAGGGCGTGCAGCACAGCACCGGCGGCTACCTGCTGCACGCGGCGCTGACCACCAAGTGGGTGTTCGACCTGAAGGCCGACGACGTCTTCTGGTGCACCGCCGACATCGGCTGGGTGACCGGCCACACCTACATCACCTACGGCCCGCTGGCGCTGGGCGGCACCGAGATCGTGTTCGAGGGCGTGCCCACCTACCCCGACGCCGGCCGCTTCTGGAAGATGATCCAGAACCACAAGGTGACGGTGTTCTACACGGCGCCGACGGCCATCCGCAGCCTGATCAAGGCGGCCGAGACCAACGAGGCCGTGCACCCGCGCAAGTACGACCTGCAGTCGCTGCGCATCCTGGGCTCGGTCGGCGAGCCGATCAACCCGGCCGCCTGGGAGTGGTACCACGCCAACGTGGGCGGCGGCCGCTGCCCGATCGTCGACACCTTCTGGCAGACCGAGACCGGCGGCCACATGATCACCCCGCTGCCCGGCGTGACGACGCTGGTGCCGGGCTCGTGCACGCTGCCGCTGCCGGGCATCCAGGCCGCGGTGGTGGACGAGACGGGCAAGGACGTGCCCTGGGGCCAGGGCGGCATCCTGGTCGTCAAGAAGCCGTGGCCGAGCATGATCCGCACGATCTGGGGCGACCCCGAGCGCTTCAAGAAGAGCTACTACCCCGACGACTTCAAGGGCCAGTACTACCTGGCCGGCGACGGCGCGATCCGCGACGCGAAGACCGGTTACTTCACGATCACCGGTCGCATCGACGACGTGCTCAACGTCTCGGGCCACCGCATGGGCACGATGGAGATCGAGAGCGCGCTCGTGAGCTGCACCGAGCTGGTGGCCGAGGCCGCCGTGGTGGGCCGCCCCGACGAGACCACCGGCGAGGCGATCTGCGCCTTCGTCGTGCTCAAGCGCCCGCGCCCCACCGGCGACGAAGCCAAGAAGATCGCCAACGAGCTGCGCAACTGGGTGGCCAAGGAAATCGGCCCGATCGCCAAGCCCAAGGACATCCGCTTCGGCGACAACCTGCCCAAGACGCGCAGCGGCAAGATCATGCGCCGCTTGCTGCGCAGCATCGCCAAGGGCGAGGCGATCACGCAGGACACCAGCACGCTGGAAAATCCAGCCATCCTGGACCAGTTGGCGGAGACGAACTGAAGGTGCCGGATGGCTGGATTTCGGCGCAGGCCGACTTCCGCGGCCGCGGAAGTCAAGGCCCGCAGGGCCGGCCGTAGCCAAAATCCCGCGATCCTGGACCAGTTGGCCCAGATCAACTGATCCAGGCCGCGCGATCAGCGCGGTGCGGCGCGCAAGCGCCGCGGGTCGCTGCCCCCGGCGGAATCGGCTACAGTGACCGCCCCATCAAGGGCGGCCGCTCGGTGCCGGCCGCCGGAGGTCCACCGCCATGCTTTTCGTCGCCGTCGGCGCGTTGCTCGTCGTCCTCAAGCTGATGGAGATCGACCCCGTCGCGGCTTGGTCGTGGTGGTGGATCCTGGCGCCGTTCGCCGCCGCGCTGGCGTGGTGGATCTATGCCGACACCACCGGCCTGACGCAGCGCCGCGCCATCCGCCGCTTGGAAGAGCGCAAGGTGGCGCGCCGCGAGCGCGACATGGCCGCGCTGGGCCTCAAGCTGCACAGCGACCGCCGCAAGCGCGCCACCAAGGAAGCCGCCGAAGACGCGCGCGAGCGCGCGCGCAATCGCAAGGGCGAGCGGTGACTGCACGCGCGCTGCAGCGCAGCGCGCCGAGCGGGCGTCAGTCGAACTTGTCCAGCACCGCGCCGCCGCTGGCGCTGCAGGCGTTCTTCGCGAACTTGGCCAGCACGCCGCGGGTGTAGCGCGGCGCCGGCTGCTTCCAGGCGGCGCGGCGGCGGGCGATCTCGTCGTCGGCCACGTTCAGCTGCAGCAGCAGCTGGTGCGCGTCGATGGTGATCGAGTCGCCTTCGTGGATCAGCGCGATGTTGCCGCCTTCGTAGGCCTCGGGCGCGACGTGGCCGACCACCATGCCCCAGGTGCCGCCGGAGAAGCGGCCGTCGGTGATCAGGCCCACGCTCTCGCCCAGGCCCTGGCCGATCAGCGCGCCGGTGGGGGCCAGCATCTCGGGCATGCCGGGGCCGCCCTTGGGGCCGAGATAACGCAGCACCATCACGTCACCAGCCTTGATCTTGCCGGCCATGATGGCGGCCAGCGCGCTTTGCTCGTCGTCGAACACGCGCGCCGGGCCGGTGATCACCGGGTTCTTCAGGCCGGTGATCTTGGCCACGCAGCCTTCGGGGCTCAAGTTGCCCTTCAAGATGGCCAGGTGGCCTTGCGCGTAAAGCGGGTTGCTCACCTTGCGGATGACCTGGTTGTCGGCCTTCAGTGGCGGCACGTCGGCGAGGTTCTGCGCCACCGTCTTGCCGGTGATGGTCATGCAATCGCCGTGCAGCAGCCCGGCATCGAGCAGTTCGCGCATCACCTGCGGAATGCCGCCGGCGCGGTGCAGGTCGATCGCCAGGTACTGGCCGCTGGGCTTGAGGTCGCACAGCACGGGAACCTTCTGGCGCATGCGCTCGAAGTCGCCGATGGTCCAGTCCAGCCCCGCGGCGTGGGTGATCGCCAGGAAGTGCAGCACGGCGTTGGTGCTGCCGCCGGTGGCCATGATCACGGCCACCGCGTTCTCCACCGCCTGCTTGGTGACGATGTCGCGCGGCTTGAGGTCGTTCTTCACCGCGTCGACCAGCGCCGCCGATGCGCGCTGCACCATGCCGACGATCTCGTCCTCGACGTTGGCCATGGTCGACGCATAGGGCAGGCTCAGCCCCAGCGCCTCGAAAGCGCTGCTCATGGTGTTGGCGGTGTACATGCCGCCGCAGCTGCCGGTGCCGGGGATGGCGCGGCGCTCGATCTGGCAGAAGTCTTCCTCGCTCATCTTGCCGGCGCTGAACTGGCCCACGGCCTCGAACACGCTGACGATGTTGAGGTCCTGCCCCTTGTACTTGCCCGGCATGATGGTGCCGCCGTAGATGTAGATCGCCGGCACGTTGGCGCGCAGCATGCCCATCATGCCGCCGGGCATGTTCTTGTCGCAGCCGCCGATGACCATCACGCCGTCCATCCACTGGCCGCCGACGCAGGTTTCCACGCAGTCGGCGATGACCTCGCGCGACACCAGGCTGTACTTCATGCCCTCGGTGCCCATCGCCATGCCGTCGCTGATGGTCGGCGTGCCGAAGATCTGCGGGTTGGCGCCGGCGGCCTTCAAGGCATCGACCGCCGCGTCGGCCAGCCGCTGCAGGCCGCTGTTGCAGGGGGTGATGGTGCTGTGGCCGTTGGCCACGCCGATCATCGGCTTGCCGAAGTCGCCTTCGGTGTAGCCCATCGCGTAATACATCGACCGGTTCGGCGCCCGCGCCACGCCTTCGGTGATGTGGGCCGAGCGGCGGTTGATCTTGTTCGCGGACATGGCTTGCGGTCTCCTGCGCTGGCAATTGGGGGGGGCTAGCCGCCCATTCTAGGTCTGCACTTCGGCGCCGCCGCCGGCGCGCGAAGGGTGGCTGCTAGCATCCCGAGCCATGCTCGTGCACCCGCAATTCAACCCCGTGGCCATCGAGCTGGGGCCCGTCCAGATCCACTGGTACGGCATCACCTACCTCGTCGCCTTCGGCCTGTTCCTGTGGCTGGCGCGGCAGCGCGTCAAGAAGCCCTGGTTCGCGGCCGCCGGCTGGACGGCGCGCGACGTCGAAGACCTGCTGTTCTACGGCGTGCTGGGCGTGGTGCTGGGCGGGCGCATCGGCTATGCGCTGTTCTACAAGCCCGCGGAGTACCTGGCGCATCCGCTCGAAATCCTGATGGTCTGGCGCGGCGGCATGAGCTTCCACGGCGGGCTGATCGGCGTGATGCTGGCGATGGCGTGGTTCGCGCACTCGCGCCGCCGCCACTTCCTCGACGTGATGGACGTCGTCGCGCCCTGCGTGCCCACCGGGCTGGCCGCGGGCCGCATCGGCAACTTCATCAACGGCGAGCTGTGGGGCCGCGTGGCCGACCCCGGCCTACCGTGGGCGATGATCTTCCCGCAGGCGCCCGACCGGCTGCCGCGCCACCCCTCGCAGCTGTATCAGTTCGCGCTGGAAGGGCTGCTGCTGTTCGCGCTGCTGTGGTGGTACGGCAGCCGGCCGCGCGCGCGCGGCCAGGTGGCCGCGGCCTTCATGTTCGGCTACGGCGTGCTGCGCTTCATCGCCGAATACTTCCGCGAGCCCGACAACTTCCTCGGCCCGCTGGCGCTGGGCCTGAGCATGGGCCAGTGGCTGTGCCTGCCGATGATCATCGGCGGCGCCGCGCTGTGGCTGTGGTGCGGGCGGCAAAAGGTGAATCCATGACCCGGCAGATCTTCTTCGACACCGAGACCACGGGGCTGGACCCCGACAAGGGCGACCGCATCATCGAGATCGGCTGCCTGGAAATGGTCGACCGCCGCGTCACCGGCAACAACCTGCACCTATACCTCAACCCCGAGCGCAGCAGCCACCCCGATGCGCTGAAGGTGCACGGCCTGACCGACCAGTTCCTGGCCGACAAGCCCCGCTTCGTCGAGGTGGCCGATGAGCTGCTGCGTTACCTGAGCGGTGCCGAACTGGTGATCCACAACGCGGCCTTCGACGTCGGCTTCGTCAACGCCGAACTCAAGCGCCTGGGCCGCGGCGCCATCGGGCAGGTGGTGGCCAAGATCACCGATTCGCTGCTGATGGCGCGCGAGATGTTCCCCGGCAAGGCCAACAGCCTGGACGCGCTGTGCCGCCGGCTGGAGGTGGACAACAGCAGCCGCACGCTGCACGGCGCCTTGCTCGACGCCGGACTGCTGGCCGAGGTCTACATCCGCATGACCCGCGGCCAGGGCTCGCTGGTCATCGACAGCCAGGCCGCCGGCCCGGCGCAACTGGCCGTGGCCGACATCGACCTCTCGGCGCTGGTGCTGCCGGTGATCGAGGCCAGCCCCGACGAAGCGAAAGCGCACGAAGCCGTGCTGGACGAACTGGACAAGGCCTGCGGCGGCAAGACCGTGTGGCGCACCGTCGGCGCTTGAGCTTGTGGCATACTCGCCGGCTCACCCGGTCACCGGGTCCTGCCGTCGGCGCAAGCGCGGACATGGCAGCGACACAGACACCGGGCAGTTAGCTCAGCGGTAGAGCACTGCCTTCACACGGCAGGGGTCGCAGGTTCGAACCCTGCACTGCCCACCAAAAACATCAAGCAAATCAAAGACTTAGCGGCGCCAAGTGCGCCGCATTTGCTTGTGGTGGGGAATTTGTGGGGAAAATCGTTCGCGGGCCGGAGCGAACGATGGCGCACGATCAGAGTGGCACCGTGCCGCCGGTCGAATCCAGCGTCCGAGGTGCCCCGCCCAAGCGCGGGCCGGTGCCGGTCATGGGTGATGAAGCCACCTCGTGAGAGGCGGCAGCCACGCGGTCTATGGCCGACAGTCTCGACCGCGCAGCCCAGTCATTCAGACGAACATGAAGCCTTCGCTTTCGTAGCGGCTGGGCCCGGTGTCTTCGGTCCTGCTGGCCGCACCCATGGCCATAGCCAGCGCCTGCAGGCCGTCGATGCGGCCCGTGGCGCGCGCCTTGTCCAGCTTCCTGGCGCCGGCGGGATCGCGCGTCACAACCGCATTGCTGGCGCACATCTGCAGCACCGGATGCCCGCCGTGGCGCAGGCGCCCATTCAGCAGCTCGGCCTCCAGCGCATCCAGCGCGGGGCTCATGTCCTTGTAGCCCTGGCCCCACTCCACCAACGGCAACTCGATCCCGGCCTTCGACAGCTCCTTGCGCAGCAAGTCGATGCGCCAGCGGTCATAGGCGATGGCCTGCACGTCGTGGTCGCCCAGGATCGCGCCCAGGTCGGCCGCCACGTGCTCATAGTCCACCGTCGCGCCCGGCGTCGTATGCAGGTGGCCCTGGCGTGCCCACACCTCGTAAGGCGCCCGGTCGCGCCTGGCGCGCTCGGCAAGGCCTTGCTCGGGCGTCCAGAAGTGCGGCTGCACCTGCCACACGCCGCCCACCTGGCCGACGATCACCAGTGCCGTCAGGTCCGTGCGGGCCGACAGGTCCAGGCCCGCATAGACCGGGCCGTCGAAGGCCGTCACGGGCCCGCTGCAGGACTTCCACACGTCGGGGCTGATGAACGGGCTTTCGGTGCTAACCCGCTGGTTCAACAGCAGGTTGCGCGCCGTGTTCTCCGCGCTCGGCATGCGCTGCGCCTGCGTGAGTTGCTCGCGCAGGTCGTCCAGGCTGCGGAACGCGCGCAGCGCGGGATTCGCCGCGTGCCAAGCGGCCTCGTCCAGCAGGTCGCAGCCCGCCGGCGCAGCGTGCAGGTGGCACACGATGCGCGGGTCGGCCGAGCCGATGGCGTCATCGATCCAGGTCGACAGCAGATCGGCGTCGGTGGCGGCCTGCGTGCTGATGGCGATCAGCAGTGGCGCCTCGTGCGCGCCCTGGCTGGTGGTGATGGCGTCAACGAAGTCGGATTGCGGCCCGCGCACCTGGCCCACCTCGTCGAGGATGGCCAGCACCGGGGATAGCCCGTGCGCCGTGCGGCCGTCCGCGGCCAGCGCTCGATACTCGGTGTTGAGCGGCAGGCCCAGCAGCCGCTTGCCCGAGGGCACGATGCGCACGATGGCCGACAACTTCGGCGAAAGCCCCACCATCTTCGACGCCAGGCCGAACACCAGCGCGGCCTGATCCCGGGACATCGCGCCGCTGATGATCTGGCCGTTCTGCCTGGCCTCGGGCCCGACCAAGTGCGCCAGCAGTAGGCCGGCGATCAGCGCCGTCTTGCCGTTCTTGCGCGCCAGCGACAAGATGGCCCGGCGGGTGCCGGCCGGGTTGTCGTACACGTCCACGATGAACCGCTTCTGAAACGCAGCCAGCTTCAGCGGCTGGCCCACCATCGCACCGTCAGGCGTCAGGCAGTAGCGCTCGATGAACTCGATGACGCGATCGGCGCGGGTCATCGCACCACGCGCAGCGTCGGGATCAGATCGTCGTGTTCTTGGCGGGCCTCGCGCTCGGCCGTGGCCGCGTTCACCATGTCGGCAGCCCGGCCCACGGTGGCAGTCGGATGCACGGCCACGGCGCGAGCGAGGGCCATCGCCAGGCGGGTCAACTTGGCGTGCTCATCAGAGCCGACCGGCGCCGCCTCGATTGCGTGCTGCGTGCGGGCCAGGTTGGCAGCCAGCACCAGGTCGGAGTCGGTCCACGTATCGCGCGGCCGGCTGGTCATCACGGCATCCCAGAACGGCCGGCATGGCTCGGGCAGGCTCACGTATTGCGGCGGCGCGATCGGGCCTTGTGCGACGTTCTGCGCGGCCTGCACGGCGGCGGCGGCAGAGGTGGAAGGCTTGCGGCGCGGCGTGGACTTCATGGGTGCCTCATTTTTGGGCAGATGGCAGTGAAACGCGGGGGACCGGTCGGTCTAGCGCTCTCGGTTGCTGGCGATTCCTGCGTTCCACGGATGCGCCGGATCGAGCGGCATCCCGTTGGCGTCGCAGCCCTGCGTCACGCTCTTGCCGTGGTCGGCCGCGGTCTTGCGCGAGTGGCAGGCATGGCACAGCGGCTGCAGATTGGCGCGGCTGTTGTCGCTCGGATCGCCGTTGACGTGATCCACGTCGGTAGCAGGCTCGACGACACCGCGCGCCTTGCACGCGCGGCACAAGGGCTCGCCAGCGAGCACAGAAGCCCGCAGGCGCTGCCAAGCGGCCGTGTTGAGGGCAAGGGTGCGGCGCGGGTCGGCATCGCGGCCAGAGCGCTTTGCGCGGGGCTTGCGCAGCGGCTTGACGAGCGGCGGCAGCGGCTTGACCAGCGGCTGCAGGGTCTTCAGGCGTGGCTTAGACACCGGGCATCCTTGCTGGCAGGTTCTCCAGGCGTCGCACCTCGTCGGCGCTCATCCAGCCATCAGCGATGGCGCGTTCGTAGAACTGCGCGCGGGTCAGGCTGTCGCCGCGCAACAGGCCCTCGACGCTGTGCTCGGCGAAGTAGATCCGGCGGCCGGCCTCAGTCAGCAGGCAACGGCCGATGGCCTGTTCCCACATGGTCAGGTAGCGGCGCAAGGTCAGTGTGGCGAACTGGCGGGCCATCTCGACACTGTTGCTGTAGTTGCCGTGCCGCAGGTCGCCGACGACGGTAGGCGGCACGCGGAACAAGCGGCAGATCTCTTCGACACTGAACGCTCGCGCGCCGATCCACTCGGCATCTTCGAGCGTCATCGACACCGGCGTGTAGTCCACACCCTCTTCGAGGATCGGCGTCCGGCCGTGGTTGTGCGCGCCCGCGTGCTGGCTCGACCAGCTCTGCGCGATGGCTTCGCGCTGCTGCACCGAGAGCTTTCCGGGGAACCGGAGGACGCCGGTCGCCTTGGTGCCGTTGCGAAAGGTCGCCGTGCCGTGCTCGCGCTCGGCGATGGCCAGCTCGACGACCTCGCGGGCGGCTGCGATCGGGCTCACGCCGAGCACGCCGTCGGCGCTGCGGTGGCGCAGATGGAAGATCTCTTCCTGCAGCAGGCGGCGGCGCTGGCCGCGGTCGTCGTGAACGTCGTAGCCGAGCCGGCCGCCGTCCAGCTTCAGCACCTGCACGCGATCGGCATGCAGCGGCAGCAGCGCGCGCGCCTGGCCGTCGTAGCCGCGCACGATTTCGGCGAAGGCATTGCCGCGCAGCAACACCGAGGCCTGCATCAGCTCGCGGAACTCCAGCGCGGTCTGCTGCGGGTTCGGCGCCTCGTGTAGGACGCGGTACAGCGGATGATCCTTCGCGCGCTCGCGGCCGTCGTCCTCGGTGCGCCGGAACAGGATCAGCGGCAGCGAGGCGATGGTCTCGCTGATGGCCGACACGCAGGCGTAGACCGCGGACACGCTCTCCGCGCTGCGGGGCGTGATGGCGCCGCCGCGCAACGCGGCGAAGTTGCTCCAGTACGGATCGGCTGACGCGGTGCGGCGCTCCAGGCCGACGAAGCCGAGCATGCGGTCGAGGACGCTCATACGGTCTCGAACCACAGACGATGCAGGCGCAGCGCATCGGCGTCGCGGCGGGGCATGCTGCGAATCGCCACCGCCGTGTCGGCGTAGGCCGGCGCCGACGTGATGGTGATCTCGTGCAGATCGACGCCGCGCAGTTCGCGCAGCGGCTTGTCGGCGCGGCTCTCCCAGCGGTCACCGCCTGGCGGGACTATGAAGCCGAACGAGCAACCAGCCACGTCACCACGCTGCACCAGCACGGCCAAGTCACGGCCCACAGTGGTGTCGGGCAGGTCAACCTCGAAAGCCAGTCCACGCGCGTCCTCGTGCAGTCGCAGGGTGCCGGCCGACACTCTCCCGAGTATGCTGCGCCGCTCGTGGTCGTACAGCGCCGTGATGGCGCCGGGTTGTCGCAGGCTGCGGGTGAACGCGCCGGGGCGTACAACCTCCACGAACTGGCCCAGGTCGGCCGGCGAATCGAACACGGCCGCATGGCCGACGAGCCTGCCCGGTGAGGGCAGCGCCAGGCCGGTAGCCGTGCGAACTTCGAGCGTCACAGCGCGAGGTCTTCGGCGTGAACGAAAGCCTTCGGCTGGCGCACGCCGATGTCGACCGTGGCCATCGCGCGCACCTTGACGCCGCCGCGGGCGTAGGCCGCGCCCTCGAACGGGTTGACGAGGAGGTCGAGCTCGGACCAGACGCCGAGCATGACTTGCGACCAGTCGCCGAGGATCAAGCGCAGCTTGTCGGGCGAGCCGGTCTTGCGCGGAATCTGCGTCGTGAAGTAGGCCTGCAGCTCGGCCATGCGGCCGCCGGCGAGGAGGAAGCCGCCCCCGGCATCGCCCGTCACCTTGAGCGTGCCGGCGAGCTTGGCCTTGACCTCGGGCGAGCCGAGCCAGCAGGTCGAAGCCGATGCAGCGTTCTCGGACTCGACCTTCTTCATCATGTCCAGCGCGTTGGCCCAGCTCAGCGTAGCAAGGCTCGCCGTCTGGATGCCCGCGGTGGACAGCACGCCGACGGGCTCGTTCGCGCCGCCGCCGACGATCAGCGCCGAGTCGACGGCCCGGGCGACCATGAACGCCAGATCGTCGCGCACCAGTTGCTCGATGTCGGGGCTCGACTGCTGGATGAGCTGGCGCGACATCTCGGTGACGCCGCCCGCGTGCCTGGGGGTCAGGCTCAGCGAGTTGGTGGCAATGTCGCTGTCGGGGACGGCGCTGTTCTCGGCCACCCATCCCACCGTGTGCGATCCGGTCTGACGCGGCACCGATACGTTGCCCTGCAGGCCAGAGAGCACCCGCACGCCCAGGCGCCGGGCCAGCAGTGCGGCGCGCAGAGGGCTGATGAACTGGTCGGCACGAAGGTCGGTGCCCACGGTCGCCGCCGCGCTCGTCGTGGTGTTGACGCGGGTTTCGAGCAAGGACATGGGCACGTAGGCGCCCTGCGCCTTGCGGCCGGTGCGGCGCTCGGCCTCGGCGTGGAACTCGGCTTCGGCGCCCGTCAGCGCGCGTTGCTCGGTCTGCGCTTGCAGCATGCGCAACAGCGACACGCGGCCCTCCAGCGTGGCGCGGTCGCGCTGCTCGCCGTCAGCGGGCGTGCCCAGCATGCGGCGCTCGGCATCGGCCAGAAACTGCGCGCGCGCCTCTTGCTCTTCAAGCCCGGTGACCTCGGCCTTCAGCGCGCCGAAGCGCGCTTGCTCATCGGCTGCCAGGTTGCGCTGCTCGGCATCGGCTTTCGCCAGCAAGGCACGCATGTCGGCCACCTTGGCGGCACGGGATTCGCGGATCGCAGAGAGGCTCATCAGGAAGCGCCCATTGTGAAGATGGGTCGGTGATGTAGCAGTCCTAACCATGAAGGTCAACGTGCTGCGCGAAGAAAGAACAGCGGCGGACAATGGCGATCAGTAAAGGCGTTAGCTAGCGAAGGGTTCATGCGTTCGGGAGCGTCGCTTACATTGGCCAGACGCAGAAACGAGGACTCGAAATGAAAAAGGGTGAGGCCGAGAAGGCAATTCGACAGCTTTGCCACCAGTGGGCGCGGGCTCAGGGAATCACGCCCGATCCAGCCGTTGCTCCGTCCTTCGAAGCCTTCCATTCGTGGGTGCGGGCCAACTACTCGGCGTACTTGGAGTTTCGAACGACCACCTCGGTCTCCTATGACGTGGAATCGTGGTTCGATCAAGAGTTCAAGCAGACCTGGCGGAACTAGCCACCCCTACGCCCCTACCACCCCTACCACCCCTACCGTAGGGGCCGTAGGGGCCGTAGGGGCTGTAGGGGCTACTTTCTTTGTAGGGGTGGTAGGGGTTCACACAGAGATCTGCCATGCGCCATCGCGGAAGAGGATCAGGCCGCGGGCTTGCATGCGCTTCAGCCGCTCATGCGCACTCGTGCGATGCACCCCCAGCGCCTCGCCGAGCTGAGGCCCCGTCATACCGCCGCCAACCTCCAGCAGCTTGAGAACCGCCGCTTCATTCGGCGTGAATCGCGGCCCGTTCACCAAGCGCCACTGCCCGGCATCGCGCTCGATGCGGAACTCGTCCTCGTCGCGCTCCCAGTCCCTGGCCTGCACGTTCAGGATGTAGTCGCCACCCTTGCGGGTGATGATCCAGATTCCGTCTGCCGCACCAGCAATGGCGGCGCTGCCGTTCAGGCTATCGATGGGGTCATCACTGGCCGCCTTGCGCTTGTGATGCACGACAACGATAGCCAGACCCGAGCGATCGCGACATAACTTCTGAAGAGGTGCCATCGCATCGTAGTCGGCGGCATAGGCGTTCTGCCCGCCTTTGCTGCTGTCGCGGAATCTCTGCAGCGTGTCGACGATCACCAGGCTAATCTCAGGCTCGGCGTCGAGCAACTCGGCGATGCGGTTGATGCCAGCCATGCCGCGCGGCCAATCGGTCGCATACAGCAGGCGCCCCGGCTCCAGGCTGGTGGCGCCGGCCGACTCCAGCTTGCGGCGCAGCCGGCGCTCGTTCGTCTCCAGGTCGATCATCAACACCTTGCCCTTCGGCACGTCCGCACCCCAGAAGGGAAGGCCTGCGGCCTTGCAAACCGCGATCTGCAGGATCAAGGTGGATTTGCCCACTTTCGGCGCCGCCGCCAGCACTAGCAGGCCTTCAGGAATCCATCCGGGCACGCAGTAGTTCACTGGCTTGATCTCCTGTTTCAACAGCGCAGCGGCGTCGAGCACCTCGAAGCGCGGCTGCGCCGAAGCAACATTCGTTGCTCGTGCCCGAGCTTGCGCGTCGAGCTTGGCCTGCGCGACTTCAGCCAGCGACGCACTCATCGATTGACCTCGTCGACGAGCGTCTGAATGCGACGCTGGGCCAGCGCCAGCCGCTCGAAGTCGTCGTCGCACAGCGGCTCGCCGTTGCGCAGATTGCCGGCGGCCACCAGCACCAGTAGCGCCTCGAACTCGAGCGCGGCCAGGGCCTCGCGTGCCGTCAGCGCAGCCGGTCGGCGATGCTCCCGGGCGTGCTGGCGCTGGGCCGCGCTGATCGCGTCCAGCGCAACGCCGGAGCGGCGCGCCGCTTCCACGTCGTTGAGGTCGAGCGGCATCAGGCGGCGCCCCCAGCCTTCAGCAGCCATGCCCGCGCGCGGCACCGCTCCTGTTCGCTCATGCCGCGCCAAAGCGACTTCCATCGCTCGACCCGTCCCCGCGCCGGGACGGGTTCTTCAGCACGTAGAACTGATTCGGCAGTTACCAGCCGGCCGGTGCTGGTGTAGGCGCTCTGCGCGATCTTCAACCGGCGCTCGAACACGTCGTTCGGCAGCGCGGCCAAAGCCCTCCACCTGCCCAACTCCGACGTTGAAACGCCAAGCGCACAAGCTACGTCCCGAAGACTCATGTCGGGCGTTACGCTTGCTCCGTGTTCGGGCCTGATCTTGCGCCGGGTCATGTCGCGCCCACCTGTGCGAGGAACCGGTCGACTTCGGCAAGGTCGGCCAGGACGCGGACCTGGCCCCAGCGAGCCGCGAAAAAGCGCACGTGGCCGTCGTCGGCGTCGCTGCGCCAGAGCTGCCAACCTGCGAGCGCCGCGCGGGCCGCGCGCTCATGAAAGCCCTTGGCGGCGCTCACTGCGCGGCCTCCGCCGCGGTGGCTGCCTCCATGTCGCGGCGCCAGGCGGCTGCGGCCTCAACGCTGATGAGGGTCCTACGGCCGACCTTCATCAAGGCCGGCCCGGCGCCGTCCTTCAGCAACTGGTAAAGATGCGTCCGACTGACGTTGTGCGCATCGCAGAACTGCGGAACCGTGTAGGTCGCTTGCGGCGCGCTGCCAGCGTTCTTGGGTGAGTCGTTCATCGTTCGCCTTTCGCCAATTGGTGGCGGTTGAAAACGAACGAATCAGACCCCTGCGCCCCGAACTAACCGGGTTTTTTCTTCCTGGCCTTCGCTAAGATTTTTTGCACGTTGCGCTCGGACGTGCCAGCCTCCCGCGCTACTTCCTGCGTTGGCGTTGGGTGCCACGCCGCTTCGAGCGCGGATCGCCTGCGCAGCACTTTCTCATGGTCAACCTTTCGCGGGCGCCCGCCGCCGTAGCGAGACGACAGGAAGGCGTGCAGGGGCTCTAGGACCTCCAAGACGGACTCGCCGGGCACGAAGCCGGTAACGACCTCCTCAAACAGGTACACCAGGCGTCCGGTCGTGATGGATGCCCGTACCTCCGGGCGCGCGAGCGTCGCCCGCAATGCCGCCATCAACACCTCCTTGGCGGCGTGGTCTGGGTGCTGCCGGAGCCGGTCCCTCCGTGCGATGGCTGCTTCGTACTGCTCTTGCGCGGGCAGGGCGAGAACGTCATCGTATGGCGCTGCTCGCGCCAGGCGGTCGGGCAGGATCGTCTCGCCCTTGCGAGTCTTCGGCGTCTTCGCCATGCGCACCCCCTTCGTGGTGCCCTTCATTGGGCGCCCCCGGCAGCGGGTGAAGGTGTCCCGCGTTTCCGCCGGCCGGCGCAGCCGGGGGCGAACAAGATCAGGCAGCAGACCACACGAGGCGCAGGTGCGAGCAATCGCGCGACGGCCTGCCGTCACGGCGCGGTACTGGCGCAACTCCGTGAATCACGTTGATGTAGCCTTGCACGCGATGCAGGACTTCTGCATGCCCCAGCAGCTGAATGGCGGTTTTCAAGGCTTCGCCGCCGGCCGCCGCCGGCGTCTCGCGCTCGGTTGCGACTCGTGCGCGCCGCTTCGCCAACTCGTCGGCGACCGGAACCAGTTCGGCAAGAAACTGGCCTTTCGCCCGCCTTCTGAGGGTCAGCCGTCCCGGCGTGCAGACGCGCCCGTTTCCGGTGGGCGCGCCTTTCGGCATGAGCGTGACGCTGCACTTCGGCAGCCCCGGTTCACCAGGGAACAACTCAGCGGGCGCGAGCCCGGCCGCGACCAGCGCATCCTTGGTGCCGAGGAAGTAGTCGAGCATGTCGTCGCTGCGGCAGGGCTGCATGTAGATCTTCGCGAGGGGGGTGTATGTGCGCCAGGGTCGGCGGCCGGCGGCCCGCGGCGCCGGTGCGTGGACAATCTTGTTAGCCATGATTGATGGTCCTTCCATCGTTGTGGTTAGGGCCCGCGCGGTGTTCGTAGCGCCTCGCGGGCCCGCCTTGTTGCCGCTGGTCCGCAGCGGCCACGGTGCCCGGCAGCCGGCCGGGCGGCGGTTCAAAGTGCCTGCTTCGCCATGCCGGCGAAGGCCTGGATAGCGTGCTCCTGCACGAGCTTGCCGTACGTCTTTTCGATCATCGCGGCCGACGTGCCGACCACTCGGCCCACCACGTCAATCGGTGCGCCGCTACTCACGGCATCGGTGATGAACGCATGGCGCAAGGCGTACGCAGTCACGCCGGGCATACCTGCGGCCAGCGCCGCAGCGCGCACGAGTTCATCATGGTCGCTGTGCTGCCACGCCAAGCCATCGGCACGGGTCCACAGCGGCGCCCCGGGCAGCTTCGCCTTTGCCAGCCGCTGCACCAGCGCCAAGGCGCCGGGAAGGGCCTTCAGGGGCACGCTGCGCACGCGCTTGATGGCAGGCTTGCCCTTCATGCTCCACAGCGACAGCGTGGCGCTGTGAGCGTCGTAGTCGGCCACGGTGGCGCGGGCCAGTTCAATCGGCCGAGCGCCGAGCAACGCCAAGCCCTCCAACAGGTCGCGCAATGCGGGCTCGCAAGCATCGAGCAACTGGCGTCGCTGCTGGACGGTCAGGTACTCGCGCGCCGTGTTGCCGGCGCCGATGTTGTCGAAGCCTGGCAGCGTGCTCCACGCTTCATCGCTTGAAACCATCTGCTCGCCGCGGGCGAAGTTGAGAACGGCCTTCAGGGTGTTCAGGTCGCGCTGCGAGGATGCCTTCTCGGCCCGGGTGGCCTGCGGCAGGCCGGCACGCCACTTCTTCAAGTGGTGCAGCCTCAAGCTATCGAGCTTCAACGCGGCGAGCGGGTTTGCCTTCAGTGGCTGCTTCCGGCTGGCCTTCTCGCGCCCGATCACACGGCGCTCTAGCCGGCCCAGCGCATCGTTCGCCGGCCCATTGCCGCGCGCGCGCAGGTGCTCGACGTATGCCACGCAGGCATCGCGCACCGTGCCCACGTCGGTGCGTATCCCGGCGGCGCGGCCATCAAACCACTCGTCGGCCGCTTTGCGCGCCGCGTCGTATCGCTCGGACGGCGGCAGGTGCTCGAAGTCGCCGAGGCTGGCCTTCGTCTTCTTCCCAGTCGCCGCGTCGCGCCAATACGCGATCCACGTGCCGATCGACGTGGCCGTCATCCGGCGGAACCCGATGTAAGCGCCGGTTGACAGCTTTAGCCAGTACGGTTCGGACCGTGGCTTGAGGCTCGCCCGGTCGGAGACCTTGGTGATGTTCGCCATGAACGAGTGGGGAAAAGTGGGGAAAACCTAGGCGAACATTCTAGCGTCCCCGCGAACCATCTTCATAGGTAAATCGGACATCGACGAACAGCCGAAAACAAATATACGATGCCTTCACACGGCAGGGGTCGCAGGTTCGAACCCTGCACTGCCCACCAATCAGCCCGCGGCCGAGGCCGAGGCCGAGGCCGAGGCCTCGGCGTTGCGTTTTCATTTGTGCGCACCGGTGGTACCGGACGATAGCTCGCTTGTTGTCGTCGGCCCGGCCCGTTGGCACGCAGCGGCGGGCAGCCGACAGGGCGATCGAGGCGGCGGGCACGACTGCAGACCGCCTACCATCGCCGCATGGACGCACGCGAAACCGCTCCCTCGGCCGAGCGCAACAAGCAAGCGATCCTCGAGGTGCTCGCGCGCGTATTGCCGCCACGCGGCCTCGTGCTCGAGATTGGCAGCGGCACCGGGCAGCACGTGGCGCACTTCGCCAAGGCTTTGCCGGCCCTCGTTTTCCAGCCCAGCGAAATGGACGTGGAGCGGCATGCGTCCATCGAGGCCTGGGCGGCCGCAGGCATGCGGTCGAACGTCAGGCCGCCCCTGGCCATCGACGTCACGAAGTGCCTCTGGCCCGTGACCGCGGCCGATGCCGTCGTGTGCATCAACGTGATCCACATCTCGCCATGGGAAGCCACGCTCGCGCTGATGGCGGGCGCCGGCAGCATCCTGCCCGCCGGCGGCGTGCTGGTGACCTACGGCCCCTACCTGCGCGGCGGCGCGCATACGTCGCAGAGCAACGAAGCGTTCGACGCGAGCCTGCGCGCAAGGAATCCGCTCTGGGGCGTGCGCGACATCGACCAGGTGGCGGAAGTCGCCGCCGATGCAGGCCTTTCGCTGGAGGAGGCCGTGCCGATGCCGGCCAACAACTTCACGCTCGTCTGGCGCAAATCCGACGGCGCCTCCCCCGGCGCGCGAGCCCTCATCGCCTGAACTCGGCAGCGGTCGTCGTGGGCCTGGCCTGCAGGCTCGAGCAGGCGCAGCTTCAAGCCCCTCAGATCATGGCCAGCGGCGTCTTGCGCCGCGGCCGCGGAAAGCGCGTCTCGATGGCCTGCCGCTCGGCGGCGTCCAGTTCGACGGCGCTGGCTGCCAGGTTCTGCTGCAAGTGCTGCAGCGTGCCCGCCTTGGCAATGGCCAGCACGCCTGGTTGGCTGCTGATCCAGGCCAGCGCCACCTGGGCGGCCGTCAGGCCACGCGGCTGGGCGATCGCGGCCAGTGCTGGATCGGCAGCCAGCGCACCTTGGTCGATGGGGCTGTAGGCCATCAGCGGCATTTGCCGTTCGCGCATCCAGGGCAGCAGGCTGAACTCGGGGCCGCGCTCGCCCAGCGAGTAATACACCTGGTTGGTGGCGCAGCCCGGGGCCCCGGGCTCACCTTGGTTCAGCAGCGCTGCCAATGCCTGCAGGTCATCGACGTCGAAGTTGCTGACGCCCCAGTGGCGGATCTTGCCGGCCGCCACCAGCGCCTGCATGGCCGCCGCCGTGTCCTGCAGCGGGTGGCTGCCGCGCCAGTGCAGCAGGTACAGGTCGATGTGGTCCAGCCCCAGGCGCTTCAGGCTGCGCTCGCACGCCGCCACCGTGCCGCGCCGGCTGGCGTTGTGCGGGTAGACCTTGCTGACCACGTACAGCGCCCCGCGGTCCACGTCGCCGGCACGCACGGCATCGGCCACGGCCTGCCCCACCACCTGCTCGGCGCCACCGTCGCCATACATCTCGGCGGTGTCGATGAGCCGGTAGCCCATCGCGATGGCGGCATGCAGGGTGCGGATCTCGTCCCGCCGCCTGCCCGCGTCTTCGCCCAGCCGCCAGGTGCCCAGGCCCAGCACGGGCAGCGGGGTGCCGTCGGGCAGCGTGGTCTGTCGCATGCGGGCTCTTGTCAGGGTGAATGGCGTCGAGCGGGCCATTCTGCCGTCGCCGAAGCACAGCGCAGCGGCGGCAGTCTCTTCGATGCCGTGCGAACCATGGTCGCGCGGTGGCCGAGCAGACGCATGTCGCCAAAGACGCACCGGGCCTTGGAGCCTTGGAGCGGGCCTCACGCGTGCTGCAGCGCAAGCTCGACGCTCACTCGCCTGGTCCGGAACGCAGTTCGGCGGCAATGACCTGGCGCAGCCACCGGCTGCCCGCATCGTCGTTGAAGCGGCGATGCCAATGCATGCGAATGACACTCGGCGGCAGCGTGAACGGAAGTTCCAGACCGACGAAATGACCGTGCCGTGCGAATGCCTCGGCGAGCTGCCCGGGCAGGACGGCGAGACGGCCCCCGACCTCGAGCAGCGGGGGAATCATCAGGTAGGACGGCAGCTCGATGCAGTCGTCGCGGCGCAGTCCATGCCGGGCCAGTTGTTCGTCGACCCGCTCCTGGATGCCCGACGTTCCACGCACGACGATCTGCGGCACCGCGGCGAACGCACGAAGGGTCAGCCTGCGCCCGATGAGCCGGTGTCCCTTGGCGACGAGACCGACGTTGCTGCGGTCGAACAGCCGTTGCTGGAAGAGCGATTCGGGCAGGCGCGGAAAGCTGCCGATCGCCAGGTCGATCTGCCCTTCGCCCAGAGCGGGCGCGATGTCTTCTTGGCGCGGCGTGCGCAGCTCCAGCCGTACTCGTGATGCCCGGGCATGGACGGCGCGAACGATCCGCGGCCACATCACGTAGGCACCGACGTCGGAATGCGCGATACGGAACTCGCGCGTCGACGTCGTCGGCTCGAATGACTCGCTCTGCAGCACGCGGTCGCGCACGCGTTCGATGATCTCGGCCACCGGCTCGGCCAGCGCACTCGCCCGTGCCGTCGGGTGCAGGCCGCGACCGGTGCGCACGAACAACGGGTCGCCGAGCAGGCTGCGCAGTCGCCCCAGGGCCGTGCTGAGTGCCGACTGGCTCATGTCGAGCTCGCGCGCCGCGAGGGTGGCGCTGCGATGTCGCAGCAGCGCATCCAGCACCGGCAGCAGGTTCAGGTCGATGGCCCTGATATCCATGTCGTGGATTTTAGATGTCGGTCTCTTGCCGTATTCGAAAGACGACCTCTTGCCTAAGCTGGCGCCTTCAGGATTCGACGACGAAGGAGACACGCATGCTTCGTACCGCCAGGCACTGGCTGCCGGCCGCGCTGCTCGCCTTGGCGCTGGGGCCCGGCGGCGTGGCGGCCGCGGCACCAAACCCGGGGCCGCTGACGATGATCGTCCCGGCCCCCGCCGGCAGCGCGCCCGACATCGCCGCACGATTGCTCGCCGACGAGCTGGGCCCGCAACTGGGCCAGACGATCATCATCGACAACAAGCCGGGTGCCGGCGGCATCGTCGCCGTGATGGCGGCGAAAACGGCCGCCGCCAGCGGGTCGAACACGCTGCTGTTCGCGCACGCCGCGGTGGCGACGATCACGCCGCTCACCTACCGCGCGGCGAAGTACGACCTCGCATCCGACTTCGAACCGGTGGCCGTTGTCGCCGAGACGCCGATGCTGTTCGTGGCCAGTGCGGCCAAGGGTCCCCACACACTGGCCGAGGCGATCGCGATGGCCAAGGCCAGGCCCGACTCGGTGGCGCTCGGCAGCACCTCGCGGGGATCGATTCCGCATCTGGCCGGCGTGCTGCTCGGGCAGATGGCCGGCGTGCAGTTCAACAACGTGCCGATGAGCGGCAGCGGCCAGGCCATCCAGGCCGTCGTCGGCGGTGACTCGGTCGTCTCGGTCGACGGCATTGCGCCGCTGCTGCCGCTGGTCAAGTCGGGCCGCCTCAAGGCGCTTGCGGTCACGTCGACCAAGGTCTTGCCAGGGCTGGAGAACCTGCCGCTGGCCAAGGACACCGTGCGTGGTCTCGAATTGACGGGCTGGTTCATGCTCTTCGCCGGGAAGGGCACGCCGGCAGCACGCGTGCAGGCGCTCAACGCCGCGGTCGGCAAGGCCCTGCAATCGCCGGCGCTGGTGCAGAAGCTGCAGACCACCCAGAACTACCCGGTGGGCGGCAGCGTTGCCGATGCGCGCGCGTTCCTCGCCCGCGAGAAGAAGCTATGGGCCAGCGCGGCCGAACGCGCCGGCCTGCAACCAGAGTAGAGACGCAGGACTTGCCATGCACGCACGCATCGATACGCACCAGCACATCGTTCCGCCGGCCTACGCAACGTGGCTTGAACGGCACGGCATCACGGCCGGCGGTCTGCCGATCCCGCAGTGGAGCGCCGAAGGCGCGCTCGAATTGATGGAGGCGGGTGGCATCGACGCAGGCATCCTCTCGGTCTCGACGCCAGGCGTGCACCTTGGGGACGATGCCCAGGCACGCCGCGTCGCGCGCGAGGTCAACGAGTTCGCCGCCGCCGTGGTCTCCCAGCATCCCGGTCGCTTCGGCTTCTTCGCCACCCTGACGCTGCCGGACATCGACGGGGCGCTGGCCGAACTCTCGTACGCCTTCGACACGCTGAAGGCCGACGGCGTGGTGCTGCTGACCAACGTTCGCGGCACCTACCTGGGCGATGCGACGATTGAACCGCTGATGGCGGAGCTGAACCGGCGCCAGGCGGTGATCTTCGTGCACCCGTCGGAACTGCCGGCGCCACCGCTGCCGGGCATCCCGCCGTTCGCGGCCGACTTCCTGCTCGACACCACGCGCGCGGCGATCAACATGGCGCGCGCCGGCTGGCTGGACCGCTATCCGGATCTGAAGATCATCCTGTCGCACGGCGGCGGCTTCGTGCCCTATGCAGCGGAGCGCATCGCGCGCATTTGCGCACCGGACGGCAGCATCGAAACCGGCATTGCGCGGCTGCGGCGCTACTGGTTCGACACCGCGCTGACGAGCAGCCCGTACGCGCTGCCGTCGCTGCTGGCGTTCGCCGACCCGGCGAGGATCACCTTCGGCAGCGATTGGCCGTATGCCCCCAAGGCGCGCTCGCTGCACTTCACCGGCCTGCTGGACCGGTTTGCACTGGACCCGATGCAGCGGCACGCCATCGACCGCGGCAACGCCGAACGGCTTTTCGCGCGGCTGGCCCGACGCATGTGATCGCCGCGCCCGCCATGGCGCGCCAGGGCCGGTTCGCCGCATGCTTTCGCACTGGGCTCACGGCGCGGCGGTCACCGGCGGCTTGACACTCGCGCAGCGCCAGGCTTGCCACTACTTCGTGCCGGCGACCAATCGCTCGAAGATGTCGTCGCCGCCCATCTGGCCGCCCTTGAGCATCAACTGCACGCCATCCAGCACGGGTGACGCGCTGCGCAGCGTGCACAACGGCGCGCCGGGCGCGACCAGCCCGGCGAAGCTCAGGCCCCAGGCGTCGAGCGCCTGGACGGCGTGGCTCGAGGTGTCGCCGCCGGCGACGCCGATGCGCTTGACCGGCGTGAGCTGCAGCACTTCAGCGAGCAGTAGCCCGCCCGCGTGGGCCAGCGTGCGCGAAGCCACCGGCGCGCGCGCGCCGCCGGGCGGCACGGTGCAGGCGAGTGCATGCCGTCCTGCGCCCAGCCGCGCCGCGAGGTCGCGCGCCGCACCGCTTCGGTAGCCGCCGTCGGCCTCGACGAGGCGTTCGGCATCCAGTCGCACGACATCGAACGACCGGGCGCCGGCCACCTGGCGCGCGGTGATCGGCGACAAGCTGCCGGCCAGCGCGAGCACGGGGCCGTTCGCGGCCGCGATGCCGCCGGGCGCGTCGATGCAAGCGCTGGCGGTCCCGCGCAGCGCGCCGGCAACGGCCTCGGTGACGCTGCTCGGGCCGACCGCGAGCAGGCCGCGATCAGCCGACTCGGCAGACCCGGCAGTCTCGGCCGACGCGGCCGACTCGGCCAGCAGCCGGCGTCCGAGGGCCAGCAGATGGGCCGGCTCGGCAACGTCCCACAGCAGCATCGGCCGGCCGGCGTCGCGCTCGGCCCGCGCATGCGCGGCGAGCGCGGCGTCGCCGGCGGCATACAGCGTCCACGGCACGAGGCCGATGTTGCGCAGTTGCTGCGCGGCAAGATGCGCGCGCAGGTCCGACTCGTACATGGGCGTCACCGGATGACGGCTCATCGTCGGATGGCGGTCGAGCCGGAACACGTTGCCGCCGGTGCCCGCGGCCGCGAACAGATGCCCGAAGAGGCAGTAGCGGCCGAGGTTCGGCTGGCCGCCGACGATGGCGAGGGCATCGTTGCCGGTGGCGGGCTGCAACACGCGCACCGCCTCGCCGATGTTGCCGACGGCGGGCGCGCTGTCGAAGGTCGAGCAGGTCTTGTAGTGCAGCACGCGCGGGCGCAGGCGGCGCGCCAGCGCGGCCACCGGCGCCAGTTCGTCGCGCATCTCGGCCGGCGTCATCGAGCGCGCCGAGCCCGCGATGCCCAGGCAGTCGTGCTCGCCGATCGACCGCAGGCGCGCCTCGTCCGGCACTTCGAGCAGCAGCAGGCTGCGCAGCCCGGCGCGCCTGGCGGTGGCCAGCGCGTCGGTCGCCCCGGTGAAGTCGTCGCCGTAGTACAGCAGCGCGGGCGACGCGTTCATCGCCCGATCACGCCTTGCCGAAGAAGCGCAGCGCCGCGGCCAGCTCGGGCGCGTCGCGCGCCGCGTCGTCGAGGCGGTGGCCGGCGCGCGCGGCGGCCCAGGCCTGGCGGATGCTGGTGACGCCCGCGGCCGGGCCGCCCGGGTGCGCGAGGATGCCGCCGCCGGCCATGAACAGCAGGTCGTCGCGGCCGACCGCCTGCCAGGTGATGGGCACGGTGCCGGCCCACTGACCCGACGAGAACGCCGGCATCACCGCGTCGTCGATGCCCTCGGCCAGCGGCGTGTAGCAGTCGCGCGCCGACTCGACGACTTCATCGTCCGCCTGCGAGAACTTGCCCTGCAGCCCGTGCACGTGCAAATGGTCGACGCCGGACAGCCGCCACAGCGTCTGGTAGGCCTGGAAGCCCATGCCCAGCAGCGGGTGGCGCGCCAGCGCACCGAACCCGTTGCGATGGCCGTGCAGCGCCAGCGGCGTGTGGCGGCGCAGCGTCTGCACCGCGGACAAGCCGCACCAGTTGAGGCTGACCATCGCGCAGCTGCCGCCTTCGCGCTCGATCAGGTCGGCGTGGCGCCGCATCGCGTCGGTCTCGTCGCTGACGTTGAAGGCCACCATCACGGGCTTGCCGGTGCGCTCGCGGTGCGCGCGCACGACGGCCATCACCGCCGGCACGCGCTCGGCCAGCGGGGCGTGCGCCGGGTCGGCACAGACCTCGTCGTCCTTGATGAAGTCGACGCCCGCGGCGCACAGCCGCGCCACCAGCGCGGCCGTGTCGGCAGCGGACAGGCCGACGTTGGGCTTGAGGATCGTTCCCACCAGCGCGCCTTCGGCGACGCCGGTGGCCGCGCGTGTGCCCACGATGCCCTGGCGCGGCCGCTCGAAGCGGCGGCGATGGGCGGCCGGCAGCGCCAGCCGCTCCAGGCGCAGGCCGGTCACTTCGCCCAGGTCGTAGAGGTTGCCCGCAACGGTCGCCGCCAAGGTCGCGAGGTTGGCGCCGACGTTGGCGCTCGGGAAGGCGAGTTGCACGCGCGCCCGCCGGTAGGGGCCGCCGCGCCGCTGGCGCGTGAGCCAGGCGTTGGGCAGGCTGGGCGCATCGACGCTGCCGAGTTCGTCGATGCGCACGACGGTGGCGCGCGCGCGTTCGCGCAGCGCGTCGGTCTCGCCCTCGACGCGCGTGAAGGTGCCGCACGACTGTTCGCCGGCCATCACCTCGGCGACCTTCGCGGGGTCCAGCGGCGTCTCGATCAGGTAGGTGGCGCGATAGCGCTCGCTCATGACCACCGGCTCACAGCTTGCCCAGGTCGGGGAAGGGGCGCACCGGGTCCTCGCCGTCCCAGCCTTGCGCGGCCTCGCGGATCAGCTTGAACAGGCGGCCCTTCGGCCCGGCGACTTCCGACAACTCGATCGTCGTGCCCGGAGGGCCGCCGGCGCGGTCGTCGAAGTAGACGAAGCGGCCGTTCTCGCCCACTTCGCCGCTCATGCACACGGTGAAGCCGGCGGCCTCGGCGCGCTGCAGGTCGGCATCGAAGGCTTCGGTCCAGTAGGCGACGTGCTGCGCGCCGGCATGGCCTGCACGCATGAAGTCGCGGTACATCGACGGCACGTCGTTGCGCGTCTGCAGCAGTTCGAGCTGCAGGCCGCCGGCATTGGCCAACGCCACCGAGTTGTGCGGTTCGTAGCGCTCGCCGCGGTAGGTGTAGTTGCGGATCGGCACCTTGGCGTTGTAGTACCACGGTCCGACGCCGAGCACCCGCGACCAGTAGTCCATCGCCGCCTCGATGTCGGGCACGAGGTACGCCACCTGGCGGATCTCGCCGAAGAATCTGCTCATGCCATCCTCTTGAATGCGGCTGCTATTTGAGAAAGCCGGTCGAAAACCAGGGCACCGCGGCGACGGCGACCAGGCCGATCGCCAGCGCGACCAGGTAACCGCCGATCGGCCGCATGCCTTCGACCGGATCGACCCGGCCGATGGCGCACGCGGCGTAGTAGCCGACGCCGAACGGCGGCGCAAACAGGCCCAGGCCCATGGCCAGCACGACGACCATCGCGTAGTGCACCTCGTGGATGCCGACGGCGCGCGCGATCGGGAACATCAGCGGACCGAACAGCACGATCGCCGGAATGCCTTCGAGCACGCTGCCCAGCACGACGAACGCCACGATCGAGACGGCCATGAAGCCGGCGGCGCCGCCGGGTACGGCCTTCATCGCCGCTGCCAGGTCCTGCGCGAAGCCCGACTGCGTCAGCGCCCAGGCCATCCCGGTGGCGGCGCCGATGATGAAGATGATGGCGCCCGACAGCACGGCGGTGTCGATCAGCATCGGCAGCAGCCGCTTGCAGTCGAACTGCCGGTAGATCAACAAGCCGGCAAGGCCCGAGTAGGCGATGCCGATCGTCGAGACTTCGGTCGCCGTGGCGACCCCTTCCACCACCGCGGCGCGGATGACGAAGGGCAGCGCGACTGCGGGCGCGGCGTAGACCAAGGCTCGCCAGATGGCCCGGCCGCTGGCGCGCGTCACGCCGGTCAGGTCCTCTTCGCGGTAGCGCCACCAGACCACCGCGCACAGCGCGATGCCCAGCACGACGCCCGGCAGCATTCCGCCCGTGAACAGCGCAGCGATCGACACGCCGGTGACCGAGCCGATCGTGATCAGCACGATCGACGGCGGGATGGTTTCGGTCTGCGCGCCGGTGGTCGACAGCAGCGCCACCAGGTCGCCGGGCTTCGCGCCTCTTTTCTTCATCTCGGGGAACAGCACGGGCGCAATGGCGGCCATGTCGGCGGCCTTCGAGCCGGAGATCCCTGACACGAGATACATGCCGCCGATGAGGACGTAGTTGAGGCCGCCGCGCACGTGCCCGAGCAGGCTGGCGAGGAACTGCACCATCGCGCGCGCCATGCCGGTCATCTCGATCAGCATGCCGAGGAACACGAACAGCGGCACCGCCAGCAGGATCAGGTGCGACATGCCCTCGTCCATGCGCCCCACCAGCACCAGCAGCGGCGTCTTCGTCGTCAGCGCCAGGAAGCCGAAGGTCGCCAGTGCGAACGAGAAGGCGATCGGCACGCCGGCGAGCACGCAGGCGCCCACCACGCCGGCGAAGAAGATGACCAGGTTCCACTTGCCCAGCGGCAGCAGCAGCGGACCGAGCAGCCAGAACGCCGCGCAAAGCGCCGCGACGAGCGCAACGGCCTTGGCCGCGCGCGCCGGCGAGCCCGTTCGCAGCAGCCGAAGCAGGCTCACCAGCAGCATCAAGCCGACGCCGACCGGCAGCGCCGACGCACGCCAGGCATTGCTGATCTCGAGCGCCGGCGTCACGATGACCGCTTCCTCGACCGCGTAGTCGAAGGCCGGGTGCGCGATCAACAGCAAGAACGCCAACGGCGCCGCGATGGCGAGCACGTCGAGGAAGGCGCGGCGTTCGGGCGACGCCTTGGCGACGAAGGCCGTCATGCGCATGTGCTCGCCGCGGCGCAGCGCGACCACCGCGCCCAGCATCGACATCCACAGGAAGATGATGCTTGCCAGCTCGTCGGACCAGACGATGGGCGCGTGGAACAGGTACCGCGCCACCACGCCGACGAACAGCACGACGATGTCGGCCAGCACGAGCATCGCGACCGGAACTTCGGTCACGATGCCCACCCAGCGGTCGATGCCGGCCAGCACGCTTGGCCAGCTTCCGGCGGCCGCGCCAGGGAAGGGCAGATCGCTCGCCTCGGCGCGGCCCACGTTCATGTCACGACACCTTGCCGGCGGTCGCTTCGAGCAGGGCCCAGGCCTCGGCGCCGAACTTTTCCTTCCACTCGGCGTAGTAGCCCGCCTTCTGCAACTGCGCGCGGAAGCTGTCGGACGCCGGCGCGTTGAAGCTCATGCCTTTCGAGGCCAGGTCGGCTTGCAGCGATGCGTTGAGCTTGCGCAGGTCGTCGCGTTGCTGCAGCGCGCCGTCGTTGAAGGCGCGCGAGACGATGGCCTTCAGGTCGTCCGGCAGCCCGCGCCATGCCCGTCCGTTGACGACGATGTGATAGCCGTCCCAACTGTGGTTGGTCATCGAGCAGAACTTCTGCACCTCGTAGAGCTTGGCGGTCTGAATGATCGCCAGCGGGTTCTCCTGGGCATCGACCACCTTGGTCTGCAGTGCGGAATAGACCTCGCTGAACTGCAGGCTGGCCGGCGCGGCCAACAAGGCCTTGAACATCGAGATGCCCATCGGGCTGACCGGCACCCGGATCTTCATGCCGGCCATCTCCGCCGCGCTCGCCACCGGCTTGGTGCTGGAGGTGATCTGGCGAAAGCCGTTGTCCCACATCTTCTCGAACGTATGCAGGCCGACCTTCGCGAACGCGGCGCGAACGTGGTCGCCCAGCTTGCCGTCGACGGCCTTCCAGACCTGGTCGTAGTTCGAGAACGCGAAGCCGACCGCGGTGATGGCGCTGATCGGCGCCAGCGTCGCAATGACCATCGTGCCCGGATTGAAGATCTCCAAGCCGCCCGAGCGTACCTGCGACACCATGTCGGTGTCGCCGCCCAGTTGGTTGTTCGGAAACACCTTGATCTCCATGCGGCCCTTGCTCTCCGCGGCGATGCGCGCGGCCACCTCCTGCGCCCGCACGTTGAGCGGGTGCGTGACGGGCAGGTTGTTGCCGTACTTCCAACTGAACTCGGGCGCCGCATGGGCCAGCCGCGGCCAGCTGCCGGCGATGCCGGCAATCCCGGCGGCAGGCAATGCGGACAGGCCGCGCAGCAGGCTGCGGCGCGTCACGCAGGTCGGTTGCGTCATTTCAGTCTCCTTGTCGGTCAGGGTGCGGGTTCGAGCGCCCGGCAAGTTGACGATAGGCGGACGGCACGCCGCGACACAATGCGCTCGATGATGGCTTTTGATGGAGCCGTCCGCCCCAGCGGGAGCGCCGATGAAACGCAGCTTGCCGAACGTCAACGACGTGGCGTCGCGCGCCGGCGTGTCCACGGCCACGGTCGACCGCGTGCTGCATCGCCGCAGCGGCGTACGCGCCGCCACGGCCGAGCGCGTGCTGCGCGCCGCCGATGAATTGCACTACCTGCCGCGCGCCGAGTTGCGGGCGCTGCTGTCCCAGCGGCCGTTGCCGGTGTTGTTCGTGCTGCCGGCGGGCGGCAGCCGCTACCTGCGCATGCTCGGCGACCGCGTGCAGTACTCGGACGACGACTGGGCGCCGTTGAACGTGCGCTGTCGCGTCGCCTTCGTGCCCAGCTTCGACCCGCGCTCGCTGGCGCAGGCGCTGCGTCGCCGCGGACGCGGTTGCGGCGGCGTGGCCTTCATGGCACTCGAGCACCCGGAAGTGCGCGCGGCCGTGCACGCCTTGGCCGAGCATGGCGTGCCGGCCGTGGCACTGGTGTCGGACCTGCCGAACTCGCGCTGCGTCGGCTATGTCGGGCTCGACAACCGCGCGGCCGGGCGCACCGCGGCCTATCTGATCGCGCGCTTCGTCGGCGCGACCCAGCGCGCGAAGGTGGTGATGATCGCCGGCTCGCTCAGCTACCACGCGCACATGGATCGCGAGGCCGGCTTCCTGCAGCTGTTCGCCGAGCAGTACCCGCAGATGCAGATCGTCGGCCTGCGCGAGGGCTACGACGACGAGCGCACCAACTACCGCCAGACGCGCGCGCTGCTCGAGCAGCACCCCGACCTGGCGGCGATCTACAACATCGGCAGCGGCGCCGAAGGCATCGGACGCGCCTTGCGAGAAAGCAACCTGCAGCGGCGCGTCGTCTTCATCGGCCACGGCCTGACGCCGGACACCCGGGCGCTGCTGGTCGACGGCACGATGGACGCGGTGATCAACCAGAGTCCGCAGTCCGCGGTGATGAACTGCGTGCGCATCTTTGCGAACCTGCGCGATGGGCGCGACGCCTTGTCCGGCGTCGAAGCCACGCGCAGCCAGGTGATTCTTCGGGAGAACCTGCCTTGAGGGTCATTGTTTCAAGGTGCGACGACGGCAAACGGCGCGCCGAAGGCCGTGACGAAGACTGTGTCGACCTGGAGACGAAGCCCATACACCGCTGACATTCGGCGTGCCGACGATGGCTCCTGCGGACGACCCGCCACAGGAACCCCTCATGCACCACGACGAGCACCCCCACGAAGGCTTGAAGGCCGACCTCGACCGGATCGCTGCCCTCGAACGCCGCCGCCGCGCGCTTCGCACCCTGGCCGGCTTCGCGGCGGCCACCGGACTTCCCGTGGTCAGCGGTGCACTCACCGCAGCCCCGCGGCCCGGCATGTCCGGCCCGCCGAGCGCGCCCAGCCCTTCGCCTTCGCCGTCGCCTGCACCATCTCCTGCGCCGTCCCCCAGCCCCTCGCCGAGCGGCTGTTCGACCATCCCGAGCGAAACCGGCGGCCCCTATCCCGCCGATGGCACCAACTCGAGCAACGGGCACGTCGTCAACGCGCTGGCGCTGTCCGGCATCGTGCGTCGCGACATCCGCAGCAGCTTCGGCAGCGCCTCCGGCACGGCGGCCGGCGTGCCGCTGACCCTCACCCTCAACCTCGTCAACACGGCAGCGGTGTGCACGACGTTGAATGGCTACGCCGTCTACGTGTGGCATTGCGACCAGGACGGCAAGTACTCGCTGTACACGCTGCCGCTGCAGAACTACCTGCGCGGCGTCCAGGTGAGCGACAGCCTGGGCGCCGTCAGCTTCACGACGATCTTTCCCGGCTGCTACAGCGGCCGCTGGCCGCACATCCACTTCGAGGTGTATCCAAGCCTGGGCGTGGCCTCGACCGGGGTCAACGCCGTCAAGACCTCGCAGATCGCCTTGCCGTCCGCCGCCTGCAGCACCGTCTACGCCGGCGCCAGCGGCTACGCGTCCAGCGCCTCGGCCTTCAAGGGAGTTTCACTGGCCAGCGACAACGTGTTCGGCAACGACAGCGCGGCGCTGCAGTTGGCGACCGTCACCGGCAGCGTCGCCGACGGCTTCGTTGCCACGCTCACCGTCGGCATCTCCGCCTGAGCGGGCGCCGTCGTCGCTTGGGCTCGCCCCCTTACCGCGCCAGCGGATTCGGCGTCGGCTCGCCCACCTTGTGCAGCAGGTTCACGTCGGTGTGGTGGAACGGCTCGCTGAGGCCGTGGATCGCGAGCACGGTGTCTTCCTCGTAGCGCCAGGTGCCGTCGTCGTTGAAGCTCACCTTGATGCGGAACTCGGTGGTCTTGAAGGCGTACAGCAGGAACGGCGCCGAGCAGATGCCCCAGTCGGCCAGGCCTTCGGTGGCGACCAGCTCGAACTCGTTGGCGTCGGCCGTGGTCTTGCCGCCGGCCATGGCCGTCATGCCGCGCGGGATGGTCAGCGTGAGGACGACGGTGCCGGTGGCCGGCTCCCACAGCCAGTAGCCCACCTGCTCGTGGTAGGTCTTCACCTGGTCGGGCTTGGTGATGTGCGCGTGGTAGCGCAGCCCGTAGTAGAGCTGCGGGCCGTTGGTCTGCGGGTCGATCGGTTGCAGCTCGATGCGCTCCACGTAGGCCTGCTTGCGCGGGCCGTCGGCCTTGGGCTTGACGTCCAGCCCGCGCTGGCCTTCCCAGATGCCGGCCATGCGGCGCAGCGGCCCCAGGTTGGCCAGGGTGTTGACGTCGAGCGGCGACGGCTCGGTGTAGACGTCGGCGGGAAAGTTGGTGCTCATGGTGCTTCGAGTCTAGCGCCGGGTCGCGTGGTTGCCGCAGCTTCAAGTCGGCCGTCCACCGGCAGCGCGAAGCGCAGGCACGCGCCGCGGCCGGGCTGGTCGACCAGCGCGACCGGCTGGCCGTGCAGTTCGAGGATGCGGTGCACGATGCGCAGCCCCAGCCCGCCGCCGCGGCGCGCGCCGCCCACCGTGAAGGGGCGCTGGAACAGGCCCTCGCGCAGCGCCGGCGCAATGCCGGGGCCGCTGTCGCTGATGCTCACCTGCAGCGTGTCGGCCGCCGGCGCGCCGCAGCTGAGCGCCACCTCGACGCTGCCGCCTTCGGGCGTGTGGCGCAGCGCGTTGTCGAGCAGGTTGTCCAGCACGCGCTCGATCAGCCCGAGGTCGGCGCGCACCGGCGGCAGCCCCGGCGGGAACGCGGCGCGCAGCGCCACGCCGCGCGCCTGGGCGCGCAGCTCGTGCTTCTGGAACACGTCCTGCACCAGGTCGACCATCGAGAAGGCCTCGGCCTGCGGCTGCACGAAGCCGTATTCCAGCCGCGCCAATTCGAACAGGCTTTGCGTCAGCGCGCCCAGGCGCCGGCTCTGGTCGAGCGCGACCTGCAGATAACGCCGGCGTTGCGCGTCATCGAGCACGGCGTCCTTCAGCAGCAGCGTCTCCAGGTAGCCGTGCAGCGAGGCCAGCGGCGTGCGCAGGTCGTGCGAGACGGTGGCGATCAGCTCGCGGCGCTCCTGGTCCTGCCGCGTCAGCGCCTGCCATTGCTCGGCCACGCGCGCCGTCAACTGGCCGTAGGCGTTGTCCAGCACGGCGATTTCGTCGGCGCCGCCGGGGGCCGGTGCGGCGGCCGCCGCTGCGGCCGCTGCCGCCGCTGCCGCCGGCGCGGTGCCGGCGCCGCTGCCGCCGCCTGCCACCGCGAAGCTGCGCACCGATTCGGTCAGGCGGCGCAGCGGCCGCGTGATCAGCGTGAAGGCCACCAGCCCGGCCACCAGGCACAGCAGCGCGACGAGGGCGATCGACCACAGCGCCGTCTTCAGCACCGCGCCGGCCGAGCCGCTGGCGGCCAGCGCGTCGTGCGCCTCGCCCATCAGCACCACGTAGATGAAGCCGACGTCGCGGCCGTTCACCTGCAGCGGCGCGGCGCTGAAGATCTTGCGGCCGTCGGCGCTGCGCGGGTCGTCGCCGAGGATGGGCAGCCGCTCGCCGGCCAGCAGGTGGCGCAGCGGCGCCAGGTCGACGCGTTCGCGCCGCAGCCGGCCGGCCGGCGCGGCGTGGCCGGCGATGCGGCCTTCGGGGTCGAGGAGGTAGACCTCGACGGCGGGGTTCACCGTCATCAACTGGCCGAAGAAGCGGCGCACCGCGCCGGGCATCAGGCCCTGGTCGTCGGTGAGCTGGGTGTCGCGCGCGATGCTGGCCGCCAGCTCGCGCGAGAGGGCCTGCGCCACCTCCAGCTCGTGCATGCGGCTGGAGCGCAGCTGCAGCCAGGCGCTGCTGCCGCTGCACACCAGCAGCAGCAGCGCAAACACCAGCGACAGCTTGCGCGTCAGCGTCAGCGTCATGCGGCGGGGCCGCCGGCGTCGGCGGCGAACTTGTAGCCGCGGCCCCAGACGGTGAGGATGCGCCGCGGGTTCGCCGGGTCGGCCTCCACCTTGGCGCGCAGCCGGTTGATGTGGGTGTTGACGGTGTGCTCGTAGCCCTCGTGCCGGTAGCCCCACACGGCGTTCAGCAGGTCCAGCCGCGAGAACACCTTGCCCGGCTGGCGCGCGAAGAAGTGCAGCAGCTCGAACTCGCGCGGCGTCAGGTCCAGGCGCCGGCCGTCGAGCTGCGCCTCGCGCGCCAGCGGGTCGATCGCCACGCCGCCGACCGCCAGGCAGCCGGCGTCCAGCCGCGCGTTTTGCGCCAGCGCCTCGGCGCGCCGCAGCAGCGCCTTGACGCGGGCCACCAGCTCCAGCACCGAGAAGGGCTTGGCCAGGTAGTCGTCGGCGCCGACCTCCAGGCCGAGGATGCGGTGCACCTCGCTGCCGCGCGCGCTGACGATGATGATCGGCGTGTAGCGCGTCATCGCGCGCACGCGGCGGCAGATCTCCAGGCCGTCGACGCCGGGCAGCATGAGGTCGAGCACCAGCGCGTCCCAGCCGCCGCGCTCGGCCTGCCGCAGGCCGTCGTCGCCGCGCGCGCAGTGCACCACCGCCAGGCCTTCGTCGCGCAGGTGCAGCGCCAGCAGTTCGGCGATGTGGGCGTCGTCCTCGACCAGGAGGATGCGGCGGGTGGCGGCCATCGGGCAGGGCTTGGCAGGGTGTCGGAAGGGAGTCGGGAGCGGGTCGGGAAGGCACGGCGCTGCGGCGATTGTGCGCATGGCGGCGCGGCCGAGTTCTCACGAATCGTTGAACTCTGCGTGAAGACTTCAGGAGGCCTGCCGCGTAGGCTTGGCGCCATGAACACCCGACGCCACCTGCTCCTGTCCGCCCTGGTCCCCGCGCTGCCGCCGCTGCGCGCGAGCGCCGCCGCCGCCGAGGCGGCGCCAGGCTTCGAAGTGCAGTACACCGACGCCCAGTGGCGCGCGCGGCTCACGCCGCCGCAGTACGCCGTGCTGCGCCAGGAGGGCACCGAGCCGGCCGGCAGCAGCGCGCTCAACGACGAGCACCGCGCCGGCAGCTTCCACTGCGCCGGCTGCGCGCTGCCGCTGTTCTCGTCGAAGACCAAGTTCGACAGCGGCACCGGCTGGCCCAGCTTCTGGGCGCCGCTGGAGCGCGCCGTGGCCACGCGCAGCGACCGCCGCTACGGCATGCTGCGCACGGAGGTGCATTGCCGCCGCTGCGGCGGTCACCTGGGCCACGTCTTCGACGACGGCCCGCGCCCGACGGGGCTGCGCTATTGCATGAACGGCCTGGCATTGGCCTTCGTGCCGCAGGCCGCATGATGGAATCGGCCTTGCTCGTCCTGCTGGCCTACCTGGGCGGCGTGCTGACCATCGTCAGCCCCTGCATCCTGCCGGTGCTGCCTTTCGTCTTCGCGCGCAGCGGCCAGCCTTTCGCGCGCAGCGGCCTGCCGCTGCTGGCCGGCATGGCGCTGGCCTTCGCCGCGGTGGCCACGCTGGCGGCGGTGGGCGGCGGCTGGGTTGTCGCCGCCAACCAGGGTGGCCGCGCGGCGGCGCTGGCCTTGCTGGCGCTGTTCGCGCTGGCGCTGTGCTGGCCCGGGCTGGCCGAGCGGCTGGCGCGCCCGCTGGTCGCCGCCGGCGGCCGGCTGTCGCAGGCCTTGCCGGCCTCGGCCACGGGTTGGCGCGGCATCGCCAGCAGCGCCTTGCTGGGCGTGGCCACCGGGCTGCTGTGGGCGCCTTGCGCCGGGCCCATCCTCGGGCTGATCCTCACCGGCGCGGCCTTGCAGGGCGCCGGCGCCGCGTCGACGCTGCTGCTGCTGGCCTACGCCGCCGGCGCCGCCACCTCGCTGGCCGCCGCGCTGCTGCTCGGTGGCCGCGTGCTGGCGCTGCTGCAGCGCGGCCTCGGCGGCGGCCAGTGGCTGCGCCGCGGCCTGGGCGCGGCGATGCTGGCCGGCGTGGTGGCCATCGGCTTCGGCTGGGACACCGGCGTGCTGGCGCGCTGGTCGCTGGCGTCGACCGCCGGCCTCGAACAGCGGCTGGTCGACGGGCTGCAGCCCCAGCGCGATCCCGGGCCGGCCATGGCCATGGCCATGCCCACGAGCGGCGGCCCGGCGATGATGATGCAAGCCGGCGCCGCCCCCTCTGCCGCACCCTCCGCCGGCGCTGCCGCGCTGCCCGTCGAAGGCGTCGCGCCGCCGCTGGACGGCGCGACGCAATGGCTGAACTCGGCGCCGCTGACCGCCGCCGATCTGCGCGGCAAGGTCGTGCTGGTCGACTTCTGGACCTATTCCTGCATCAACTGCCTGCGCACGCTGCCGTACGTGAAGGCCTGGGCCGCGAAGTATCGCGACCAGGGCCTGGTGGTGGTGGGCGTGCACGCGCCGGAGTTCGCGTTCGAGCGCGACCTCGCCAACGTGCGGCGGGCGGTGCAGGAGCTCGGCATCGGCTACCCGGTGGCGGTGGACAACCAGTTCGCGATCTGGCGCGCCTACGCCAACCGCTACTGGCCGGCGCATTACTTCATCGATGCCCGCGGCCGCGTGCGCCACCACCACTTCGGCGAGGGCGGCTACGCCGAGTCGGAGCGCGTGATCCAGCAGTTGCTGCAGGAAGCCGGCGCCGCGCGCGTCGCGCCGGGGCTGGCCGACGTGCAGGCCGGCGGCGTGCAGCAGGCCGCCGACGACGCCGCGCTGCACTCGCCCGAGACCTACCTCGGCCACCAGCGCGCCGAGCGCTTCGCGTCGACGCCGCCGGCCGCGCCCGACCGCGCCGCCGACTACGCGCTGCCGGCCGCCGCGCTGGCGCTCAACGCCTGGGGCCTGCAGGGCCGCTGGACCGTCGGCGCCGAGAGCGCCACGCTCGACGCGCCGGCCGGCCGCATCGCCTTTCGCTTCCAGGCGCGCGACCTCCACCTCGTGATGGGGCCGGGGCCCGGCGGCAAGCCGGTGCGCTTTCAGGTGCGCATCGACGGCCAGCCGCCGGGGCCGGCGCACGGCATCGACGTGGCCGCCGACGGCAGCGGCACGGTGACCGGCCAGCGCCTGTACCAGTTGCTGCGCCAGCCGGGCGAAGTGCGCGAGCGCAGCTTCACGATCGAGTTCCTCGACCCGGCCGTCACGGCCTATGCTTTCACCTTCGGCTGAGCGCAGCCGAAAAGCCGACAGGATAAGACGTTATGCAAACGGATACCGGACGGCCCGCGCCGCGGCGCGGCGCCCTGCGTCGCCTGGCCCTGCTGCTGGCCGCGCCGGCGCTGCTGGCCGCCGCCGCCGGCCGCGCCGGCGCCGCCGAGGCGGGCGTGCGCCTGCCGCCGCCAGCGCAGGACCTGCCGCCGCCGGCCGCCGCCGGGCTGCAGAAGGCGGTCTTCGCCGGCGGCTGCTTCTGGGGCGTGCAAGGCGTGTTCCAGCACGTCAAGGGCGTGCAGCGTGCCGTCTCTGGCTATGCCGGCGGCAGCGCGCCGACGGCGGCCTACGCGCTGGTCAGCACCGGCCGCACCGGGCATGCCGAGGCGGTGGAGCTGAGCTTCGACCCCGCGCAGGTCAGCTATGGCGCGCTGCTGCAGATCTTCTTCTCGGTCGCGCACGATCCCACGCAGCTCGACCGCCAGGGGCCCGACGTCGGGCCGCAGTACCGCTCGGCGGTGTTCGCGATCGGGCCCGAGCAGCGGCAGGTCGCCCAGGCCTACATCGCCCAGCTCGACGCGGCGAAGCGGTTCGCCCGGCCCATCGTCACGCGGCTGGAGGCCGGCCCCGGCTTCTTCCCGGCCGAGGCCGAGCACCAGGACTTCATGACCGAGCACCCGCGCCATCCCTACATCGTGATGCACGACGCGCCCAAGCTCGACGAGTTGCGGCGCCTGTTCCCCGAGCGCTTCCGCAGCGAGCCGGTGCTGGTGACTCCGCGACGCTGACGCGGCGCTGACGGGGCACCGACGCGGCGACCACCGGGCCTGTGCTCGCCCGGTGGCGCGGCTTGCGGCACACTCTGCGGCGGCGTCTCATCACCGTCACGGAAGAAAGGCCGCATGGGCGAGATCTTCGAAGGCAAGGGGCGGGTGCTCGTCGTCGACGACAGCCCCGACGTGATCGCGTTCTGTCACGAGGTGCTGCGCAACGACTTCCAGGTGCGCGCGGCGGCCAGCGGCACGGCGGCGCTGAAGCTGCTGCGCAGCGGCGCCGCGGTCGACCTGGTGCTGCTCGACGTGATGATGGGCTCGCCCGACGGCTTTGCCGTGCTGCGCGAGATGCAGGCCACGCCGGCGCTGGCCGGGCTGCCGGTGATCTTCCTGACCGCGCTGTCCGACACCTCCGACGAGACCGACGCCTTGCGCCGCGGCGCGGTGGACTTCATCCGCAAGCCCATCAGCGGCGAGGTGCTGATGGCCCGCGTGCGCAACCACGTCGAGCTCAAGCGCGCGCGCGACTACCTGCGCCACCACAACGAGCGGCTGGAAGAAGAGGTGGCGCGGCGCACCGCGGAAAACGAGCTGATCCAGGACATCACCATCCAGACGCTGGCCTCGCTGGCCGAGACGCGCGACAACGAGACCGGCAACCACATCCTGCGCACCAAGCACTGCGTGCGGCTGCTGGCGCTGGAGCTGCGCCGCTTCCCGCGCGACCAGGCGCTGCTCACCGACGCGCAGATCGCGCTGTTCTTCAAGTCGGCGCCGCTGCACGACATCGGCAAGGTCGGCGTGCCCGACCGCGTGCTGCTCAAGCCCGGGCCGCTGAACGCCGAGGAGTGGGAGGAGATGAAGAAGCACGCGCGCTACGGCCGCGAGGCCATCGAGCGCGCCGAGGCCCAGCTCGGCGTGACGGCCGAGTTCCTGCGCGTGGCCAAGGACATCGCCTGCAGCCACCACGAGCGCTGGGACGGCGCCGGCTACCCCGACGGCCTGGCCGGCGAGGCGATTCCGCTGTCGGCGCGGCTGATGGCGCCGGCCGACGTCTACGACGCGCTGATCAGCCGCCGCTGCTACAAGGCGCCGATGCCGCACCGCGAGGTGGTCGAGCTGGTGGCCGCCGGCCGCGGCACGCAGTTCGACCCGCTGGTGATCGACGCCTTCCTCAACCTCACCGACGAGTTCGAAAAGGTCTCCCGGCGCTATGCCGACCCGCCAGAGCCCGCGCCCTGAGCCGGCCGCGGCCGCTGCGCTGGACGCGGCGCTGGCCGGCTGCGTGGCCTGGGCCGAGGCGCTGGCCCAGTGGCATGCCGTGCGCGGCGTGCACGGCGGCCTGCGGCCGGCGCTGTTCGCCGTGGCGCCGGGCGGCGGCCTGCACCTGCTGCCGCCGGGCGACGAGATCGACCTGGAGCGGCTGCGCTACCAGGCGCCGGAGCAGCTGGGCCGCGTCGAGGCCGCCGAGCCCGCCAGCGACCTCTACGCACTGGGCGCGATGATGTACGAGCGGCTGGCCGGCCAGCCGCCGTTCGACGCCGCCGACCCGCTGGCGCTGTGCCACGACCACGCGGCCGTGGCGCCGCCGCGGCTGCAGACGCGCCGCGCCGGAGTGCCGCCGGTGCTGGCCGACCTGGTGCACAAGCTGCTGGAAAAGCTGCCGGCGGCGCGCTACGCCAGCGCCAAGGGCCTGCTGCACGACCTGCGCGGCTGCCAGCAGGCCTGGCTGGCGCGGCGCGCGATCGAGCCCTTCGCGCTGGGCCAGGTCGACCGCGGCAGCCAGTTCCGGCTGCCCGACCGGCTGTATGGCCGCGACGCCGAGATCGCGCTGCTCGGCCGCATCTACGACCGCGCGGTGCGCGGCGAGATCGTGCTGTGCATGGTCGGCGGCTACTCCGGCATCGGCAAGAGCACGCTGGTTCGCGCGATGCGGCCGCACGTGGTGGCCAGCGGCGGCAGCCTGGTCGAAGGCAAGTTCGACCAGTACCACCGCGAGACGCCGTACACCGCGCTGATCGAGGCCTTCAAGAGCCTGCTGCGCCAGGTGCTGGCCAAGCCGCGCGACGAACTGGCGCAGTGGCGCGGCGCCGTCGAGCGCACGCTGGGCGAGAACGCCAGCGTGGTGATCGACGTGCTGCCCGAGCTGCAGCGCCTGATCGGCCCCAAGCCGGCGGCGCCGCTGCTCACCGGCAGCGCCGCGCAGCAGCGCTTCAACGCCGTGTTCTCGCAGCTGCTGCGCCTGTTCGCCAGCGAGCGCCACCCGCTGGTGATGTTCCTCGACGACCTGCAGTGGGCCGACTTCGCCTCGCTGGCGCTGATCCGCACCTTCGTGCGCGAAGGCGTCGGCGCGCACCTGCTGATGGTCGGCGCCTACCGCGACAACGAGGTCGACGCGGCGCACCCCATGATGCATCTGCTCGAAGACCTGCGGCGCGAAGGCGCGCAGATCGTCGAGCTGGCCGTCGGCCCGCTGGCCGTGCCGCACGTGGCGGCGCTGGTGGCCGACAGCTGCGTCGCCATCGACGACCCCGCCGGCCTGGCCGCGCTGGTGGTGCACAAGACCGAAGGCAACCCGTTCTTCACGCGCCAGTTCCTGGCCACCATGGTGCGCCAGGGCGACCTGGCCTACGACGAGGCGGCCGGCCGCTGGCGCTGGCAGCTCGACGCGGTGCGCCTGCACGACGCGGCCGACAACGTCGTCGAGCTGATGATGCGCCGCCTGGCGCTGCTGCCGGCCGATTCGCAGGCGGCGCTGAAGATCGGCGCCTGCATCGGCAAGCGCTTCGGCCTGGAGCTGCTGGCGCAGGTGGCCGGCCGCGACGCGGCGCGCGCGCTGGCCGACCTGGCGCCGGCGCTGCAGGACGAGCTGCTGCTGCCGGTCAGCGAAGCCGCCGGGCAGCGCGAGTTCCAGTTCGCGCACGACCGCGTGCAGCAGGCCGCCTACGCCGTCGCCGCCGGCGGCGAGGCGGCCGCCGTGCACCTGCGCATCGGCCGCGCCATGCGCCAGGGCACGCCGGCCGAGCGGCTCGACGCCGAGGTGTTCGGCATCGTCGACCAGTTCAACCAGGCGCTGGCCGGGCTGGCCGACGCCGCCGAGCGGCTGGCGGTGGCGCAGCTCAACCAGCGCGCGGCGCAGCGCGCCAAGGGCGCCATGGCCTATGCGGCGGCCGCCAGCTACCTGCACAACGGCCTGCAACTGCTGCCGGCCGATGCCTGGACCGCCAGCTACGCCGCCGCCTACGACATGCACCTGCTGCTGGCCGAGGTGCAGTCGGTGCTGAACCGCGAGCAGCCGTTCCAGGCCACCGTGCGCGCGCTGCTGGCGCATGCCGGCAGCGCCGCCGACCGGCTGGCGGTGCGCATCGTGCAGACGGCGCACCTGTGCCTGTCCAGCCGCATGCACGAAGGGCTGGACGTCGGCTGCGAGGGGCTGGCCGAGGTCGGCATCGCGCTGCCGGCGCCGGCCGACCGCGCCGCGCTGACGCAGGCCTTCGAGCAGGCGCTGGCCGACTTCCGCGAGCGCACGCGCGCGGTCGACCTGGCGCCGCACCTGTACGCGCTGCCGCCGGCCGCCGACGCGCTGAGCGAGAAGATCATGCGCCTGATCGGCGCGATGGCCGACGCCGCCACCATCACCAACACGCCGCTGCTCAGCCTGCTGGCGGTGGTCGGCGCCAACCGCAGCCTGGCCTTCGGCAACACGCTGCTGTCGCCGCTGCTGTACACGCTGCTCGGCCAGGGCATGATCGCCCACGAAGGCGCCTACCTCGAAGGCCGCCGCCTGGCCGAGGTGGCGATGCGGCTGTCCGACGAGAAGCTGCTCGACCTGTGGTCGTTCGGCCGCAGCCGGGTGCACCAGTTCTGGTTCATCATGCACTGGTCGCGCCACATCGAGGCCAGCCTGCCGCAGGTGGAAGAGGCGCTGGCCGTCACGCGCCGCGCGCACGACCCGCTGTACGCGGCCTACCTGCTGAACATCATCGCGATCACGCACTACCACCTCGGCCGCAGCACGGCCGACGTGCTGGCCGCGCACCAGCGCGTGGTGGAGCACTGCAAGCCGTACTCGATGGACGTGATCGTCGGCTTCACCCAGTGCTACGCCGGCGCCGCGGCGGCGCTGCGCGGCGAGACGGCGGCGCTCACCGCGATCGGCGGCGCCCACGTCGACGAGGCGCGCTTTCGCGAGCGCTTCCACGACATGCCGATGGTCATGGGCCTGGCGCTCGGCGCCCGCGTGCCGCTGCTCGGCCTGGCCGGCGACTGGGAGGCCGTGCTCGACGCCGCGGCCGACCCCGACCTCGCCGCGTCGCCGCCGTTCCTGCCGCACGTGGTGATCGACTTCTGGCGCGCGCTGGCCTGCGTCAACCTGCTGCCGCACGCGCCGGCCGAGCGCCGCGCGCTGCTGCAGGCCGACTTCCAGGCCGCGCGCGGCCGGCTCGAACGCATCCGCACGCGGGCCGCGCCCGACAACGTGGCGCACCGCCTGGCGCTGCTCGACGCCGAATGGGCGCGCATCCGGCCGGCGCCGGCCGACGCCGTGAGCGCGCTGTACCGCAGCGCCGCGCGGCGCGCTGAAGAAGCGGGTTATGTGCTGGAACAGGGCTATGCGCTGGAGCGGCTGGCCGACTGGCTGGCGCGCGAAGGCGGCGCCGCGGCCGAGGCCTTGCGCGCCGCGCTGCAAGGCGCCGGCGTGCTGTACGCGCGCGCGCAGGCGCCGGTGCTGGCGCGCCGCGTCGCGGCCATGCTGCGCGCGCTGGCGCCGCCGGGGGCCGACGCCGGCGCGCCGACGCCGCGGCTCGACGAGATCGACACCCTGGCCGTGCTGCGCGCGGTGCAGGCCATCAGCAGCGAGACCGACCTGCAGCGCCTGCTCGGGCGGCTGATGAAGCTGATCATCGACGTCTCCGGCGCCGAGCGCGGCGCCGTGCTGCTGCGCCCCGACGACGCCGACCACGCCGTCGTCGAGCTGCCGCTGGGCATGGCGGCCGACGACGCGCTGCCGCGCAGCCTGCTGCGCTACGTGATGAACAGCGCCGAGACGCAGGTGCTGGACAGGCCCGGTCAGGCGCACGCCGAGGGCGTGGTCGGCGAGTTCGACGACGACCCCTACTTCAGCGCGCGGCGCCCGGCCAGCGCGCTGTGCCTGGCGCTGGGCCGGCGGGTGCCGGTGCGCCGCGTGCTGTACCTGGAGCACGGCAGCCTGCCGCGCGTGTTCAGCGCACCGAAGCTGACGGTGCTGGGCTGGCTGGCCGCGCAGGCGGCGATCTCGATCGAGAACGCCGAGCTGTACGGCAACCTCGAGCTCAAGGTGGCCGAGCGCACCAGCGCGCTGACCGAGGCCAACCAGCGGCTGCGCCGCCAGCAGGCCGAGCTGGCGCAGGCCAAGGCCGAGGCCGAGCAGGCGGCGGCCAGCAAGGCGGCGTTCCTGGCCAACATGAGCCACGAGATCCGCACGCCGATGAACGCCATCCTCGGCATGTCGCACCTGGCGCTGCAGCTGGAGCTGAGCGACAAGGCGCGCAATTACATCGTCAAGGTGCACCGCTCGGCCGAGAACCTGCTGGGCATCATCAACGAGATCCTCGACATCTCGAAGATCGAGGCCGGCAAGCTGCAGTTGGAAGAACTGGCGTTCCCGCTCGACGGCGTGCTCGACCACCTGGCCACGCTGGTCGGCTTCAAAGCCGCCGACCGCGGGCTGAAGCTGCACTTCGACGTCGACGAGCAACTGCCCGCGGTGCTGATCGGCGACCCGCTGCGCCTGGGCCAGGTGCTGCTGAACCTGTGCAACAACGCCATCAAGTTCACCGAGACCGGGCATGTGGTGGTCGGCGTTCGCCTGTGGGCGCACCAGCCCGAGCCCGGCGCGCCGGCCGAGCCGCAGCCGGCCTACGAGCTGCTGCGCTTCTGGGTGCAGGACACCGGCATCGGGCTGACGCGCGAGCAGATCGGCCGCCTGTTCGAATCATTCACGCAGGCCGACGACTCGGTCACGCGGCGCTACGGCGGCTCGGGCCTGGGGCTCACCATCTGCCAGCGGCTGGTGGAGGCGATGCACGGCCGCATCTGGGTGGAAAGCGAGCCCGGCCGCGGCACCACCTTCTACTTCCTGGCGCGCTTCGGCCTGCCGCAGGGCGGCGAAGCGCTGCGGCCGATGCTGTCGGCCGCCGAACTGGCCGGCAAGCGCGTGCTGATCGTCGACGACAGCGCCATCGCGCGCGAGATCCTGCAGCAGCTGTGCCTGCGCCTGGGGCTGCTGGCGGCGACCGAGGGCGACGGCCAGGCGGCGCTGGCGCGCATCGTGCGGGCCGCCGAAGGAACGGCTGAAGGCACCGGGCAGGGCACGGCCGCCGACGAGGCGCCGTTCGACCTGGTGCTGATGGACTGGAAGATGCCGCTGCTCGACGGCAAGGAGTGCACGCGCCGGCTGCAGCAGCGGCTGGGCGAGCGCGCGCCGCCGGTGGTGCTGGTCACCGCCTACGGCCACGGCGAGATCCTGGAGTCGGAGGGCGCGCGCTTCCAGGGCCTGCTGCAAAAGCCGGTCACCGCGTCGAGCTTCCTCGAAGTGGTGGGCCGCGCGCTGAGCCTGCCGGCCACGGTGATCGACGCCGCCGCCGCCGCGGCCGCCGCGCCGTCGTTGCCGCCGCTGCCGGCGGTGGCGGCGCCCGAGCGGCTGCACGGCGCGCGCGTGCTGCTGGTGGAAGACAACGAGATGAACCGCGAGCTGGCGGTCGACCTGCTGGCCAGCGCCGGCGTCGAGGTGGTCTGCGCCGAACACGGCCAGGAGGCGCTGCAGCGCCTGTCGCACGACGGCGCCTTCGACCTCGTGCTGATGGACTGCCAGATGCCGGTGATGGACGGCTACCGCGCCACCGAGGCGATCCGCGCCCACCCGGCGTGGCGCCACCTGCCGGTGATCGCGATGACCGCCAACGCGATGCCCAGCGACAGCCAGCGCGCGCTGGCCGCGGGCATGAACGACCACATCGCCAAGCCGATCCGCGTCGATGCGATGTACGCCACGCTGGTGCGCTGGCTGCCGGTGCGCGAGGCGGCGGCCGTGGTGGCGCCGGCGCCGCCGGCGGCGGCCGCCGCCGACGACCGCGACGGCGTGCCGGCGGCGCTGCCCGGCATCGACGTGCAGCGCGGCCTCAAGCATTGCGTCGGCCGGCCGGCGGTCTACCGGCGCAGCCTGATGCTGTTCCGCAAGGGCGCGCTGTCGTTCGAGGCGCAGTTCCGCGCCGCCCAGCAGGCCGGCGACCGGCCGCTGATGATCCGCCTGGCGCACACGCTCAAGGGCAACGCCGGCACCATCGGCGCCGTGGCCACCGCGGCCGCCGCCGGCCACCTGGAGTCGCTGTGCCTGCAGGCCGCGGCGCCGGGTCCGACCGACGCCGCGCTGGCCACCACCTGCGCCGCGCTGGCGCCGGTGCTGGCCGGCCTGGCGCGCTTCAGCGCCGAGGCCGATGCCGCCGCCGCCGCGGCCGTGGCGCCGCCGCCGGCGGTCGACCCGCAGGCGATCGAGGCCTTGCAGCAGCGCTTGCGCGAATGCATCGCCGCCTTCGACCCGGCCGCGCTGGAGGCCGCGCGCCAGCTGCGGCAATGGGCCGCCGACGCTCGCCAGCGCGCCGCCGCCGAGCGCCTGGTGGAGGCGCTGGCGCGCTACGACTTCGAGCGCGCGGCGGCCTTGCTGGACGGCGCGGCCTAACGTCCGAACGGAACGGATCCGGGCGCGGCCGGCGCCGTGACCGGCGCCGTCACCGCCACCATCAAGCCGCCTCGTCGATCGCCGGGTACACCTCGGCCAGCGGCGTGGCGCGGCCGGCCGCCGCCGGGTCGTAGCCCGGCAGCGCGGCGAGCTGGCTCTTGAAGCCGGGGTCGCGCAGCGCGGCCAGCACGGCCTGCATCGCGGCGCCGTCCATCACGTCGTCGCGGCACAGCAGGAAGTAGCGCTCGCTGGCCAGCGGCACGAAGTCCAGCTTGAAGTGGCGCGCCGGCGGCTCCAGCCCGAAGGCCGCGTCGGCCATGCCGCTGGCCACGTAGGCGGCCACCGCGGCGTGCGTGTACTCGCCCTGCTCGAAGCCGGCGATGCGCGTCGGCGCGATGCCTTGCGCCTGCAGCAGGCCTTCCAGCAGCAGCCGCGTGCCCGAGCCCGACTGGCGGTTGATGAAGCGCACGCCGGGCCGCGCCAGGTCGGCCAGCGCGAACAGCTCCTTGGGGTTGCCCGGCCGCACCATCAGGCCCTGGCGGCGCGTCGCGATGTCGACCAGCGTGAGGTCCAGCTCGCGCAGCCAGGTGCGGTAGTGGCGCACGGCCACGGCCTCCATCGCGCCGAAGGGAATGTGCAGGCCGGCGGCATCGCAGTCGCCGTCGCGCAGCGCCGCCGCGGCAGCCGAGCTGCTGGCGTAGTGGAAGGCGAGCTTCAGGCCGCCTTTCGTCAAACGTTCGATCAGCCGCTCGATCGCGAAGCCGTGGCTGGCGTGGATGCGCAGCGCCGACGGCGCCTCGCTGAGCGCGCCGCGCAGCTCCTCGGCCAGCTCCGACGAGAGCGTTTCCAGCGCCGGCCGCAGCCGCGCGTGGATGCGCTTGTCGGCCCACACGATGCGCGCGCCCAGCTCGGTGAGCGTGGAGCCGCGGCCGCGCGCCATCACCAGCAGCGGCGCGTCGAAGAACTGCTCGCCCTCGCGCACCAGGTCCCAGGCGCGCCGGTACGACAGCTTGAGCGTGCGCGCCGCCACCAGCAGGCTGCCGCATTCGGAGACCTGCACCAGCAGCTCGATCAGGCGCGCCGGCAGCGGCGGCTGGTCGCCGTCCTGGATGGTCCACACCGGACGGATCGAGACCTGCTTCATGAGGGTTGACGCTTAGGAAGCCAAGTGCCGATGCATCGGCCTCTTCCCTTCATATTGCGCGGCACGGCGTTCACCGGGACGATAGACAGACCGCGATCCATCGAGCGGATTCTCACCGCAACCGCGGTCGAACAGAAAAGCAGGAGACACGATGTCATCGGTCCTCACGCCGGGGGGTGTGCCCCTCCACCATCACGATGCCGGCTTCCTGTCCAAGGAACGCATCGTCGCCGCGCCCGGCTTCAACCGCTGGCTGGTGCCGCCGGCGGCGCTGGCCATCCACCTGTGCATCGGCATGGCCTACGGCTTCTCGGTGTTCTGGCTGCCGCTGTCGAAGGCGCTGGGCATCAAGGACCCGGTGAAGTGCGCCGCCGACATCGGCTTCCTGCAGGAGCTGTTCGTGACGAACTGCGACTGGAAGATCTCCACGCTGGGCTGGATGTACACGATGTTCTTCGTGCTGCTGGGCAGCTCGGCCGCCGTCTGGGGCGGCTGGCTGGAACGCGCCGGCCCGCGCAAGGCCGGCGTCGTCAGCGCGCTGTGCTGGTGCGGCGGCATGCTGATCTCCGCTTTGGGCGTGCACCTGCACCAGTTCTGGATGATGCTGATCGGCTCCGGCGTGATCGGCGGCATCGGCCTCGGGCTGGGCTACATCTCGCCGGTGAGCACGCTGATCAAGTGGTTCCCCGACCGCCGCGGCATGGCCACCGGCATGGCCATCATGGGCTTCGGCGGCGGCGCGATGATCGGCTCGCCGCTGGCTGCCGAGCTGATGAAGCTCTTCGCGACGGCCACCGACGTCGGCGTGACGCAGACCTTCGTGGTGATGGCGCTGGTCTACTTCGTCTTCATGATGGGCGGCGCCCTGGGCTACCGCGTGCCGGCCGCCGGCTGGAAGCCCGAGGGCTGGACGCCGCCGGCCGCCAAGACCGCCAACGCGATGATCACCCACGGCCACGTGCACGTGAACAAGGTGTGGGGCATCCCGCAGTTCTGGCTGGTGTGGATGGTGCTGTGCATGAACGTCTCGGCCGGCATCGGCGTGATCGGCATGGCCAGCCCGATGCTGCAGGAGGTGTTCGGCGGCAGCCTGATCGGCGTGGCCGGCAAGTTCGGCGAGCTCGACAAGACGCAGCTCACCGCCATCGCCGGCGTTGCCGCCGGCTTCACGGCGCTGCTGAGCCTGTTCAACATCGGCGGCCGCTTCTTCTGGGCGAGCCTGTCGGACAAGCTGGGCCGCAAGCTGACCTACGTGGTCTTCTTCGTGCTGGGCGGGGCGCTGTACATCAGCATTCCGGGCAGCGCGGCGGCCGGCGCCAAGCTGCTGTTCGTGGCCGCCTTCTGCGTCATCCTCAGCATGTACGGCGGCGGCTTCTCCACCGCGCCGGCCTACCTGGCCGATTTGTTCGGCACGCAGATGGTAGGGGCGATCCACGGCCGGCTGCTCACCGCCTGGGCCACGGCCGGTATCCTCGGGCCCGTGATCGTCAACTACATGCGCGACTACCAGCTCGGCCTGGGCCTGCCGCGCGAACAGGTCTATAACCAGACCATGTACATCCTGGCCGGCATGCTGGTGATCGGGCTCATCTGCAACCTGCTGGTGCGGCCGGTGGCCGACAAGCATTTCATGTCGGATGCCGAACTGGCCGCCGAAAAGCGCCTCGCGCACGAACGCGCGATCGAGACGGCCGCCGGCCCGGTGACGATGAGCTTCCACCAGACCTCCAGCGCGCTGGTCGTCGCGGCCTGGGCGGCGGTGGGCATCCCGCTGGCCTGGGGCGTGTACCGCACGCTGCTGAGCGCGGGCAAGTTCTTCAACTGACACCCGCAACGGCCCGCCGACGCCAGCCCTCGCATGAAGCCGAACCCTCTTTCCGCCAAAGACCAGGCGCGCGTGGCCGAGCTGATCGCCGCGCACCGCGGCCAGCCCGGCGCGCTGCTGCCGCTGCTGCACGCCGTGCAGGACGCGCTGGGCCACGTGCCCGACGATGTGGTGCCGCCGATCGCCCGCGCGCTGAACCTGTCGCGTGCCGAGGTGCATGGCGTCGTCACCTACTACCACTTCTTCCGCCGCGCGCCGGCCGGGCGCACCGTGGTGCAGGTCTGCCGCGCCGAGTCGTGCCAGGCCTGCGGCGCCGAAGCCTTGCTGCAGCAGGCCGAGCAGTTGCTCGGCTGCGGCCGCCACGAAACGCGCGCCGACGGCGCGGTGACGCTGGAGCCGGTGTACTGCCTGGGGCTGTGCGCCTCGTCGCCGGCGCTGCAGATCGATGACCGGCTGCACGCGCGCGTCACGCCGCAGCGGCTGCAGGCCTTGCTGGCCGAGGTGCCGGCCGCCGCCGACCGGGAGGCCGTGCGATGACCACCGTCTACGTGCCGCGCGATTCGGCGGCGCTGGCCGTCGGCGCCGACGAGGTGGCCGCCGCGCTGCAGGCGCAGGCCGCGCTGCTGGGCCTGCCGCTGACGCTGGTGCGCAACGGCTCGCGCGGGCTGTTCTGGCTGGAGCCGTTGGTCGAGGTGGTCACGCCGGCCGGCCGCATCGCCTACGGCCCGGTGACGCCCGAAGACGTGCCGGCACTGCTGGCCGCCGGCATGCTGCAAGGCCGGCCGCATGCACTGTGTCAGGGCGCGACGGAAGCGATTCCCTACCTCGCGCGGCAGGAACGGCTGACCTTCGCGCGCATGGGCGTCACCGACCCGCTCTCGCTGGCCGACTACGAAGCGCACGAAGGCTGGCAGGGGCTGGACCGTGCGCTGGCGATGGAACAGGCGGCCGTGGTGCAGGCGGTGCTCGATTCCGGCCTGCGCGGCCGCGGCGGCGCGGCGTTTCCCGCCGGCATCAAGTGGAAGACCGTGGCCGGCGCCAGCGCCGCACAGAAGTACGTGGTCTGCAACGCCGACGAAGGCGACTCGGGCACCTTCTCCGACCGCATGACGATGGAAGGCGACCCCTACGTGCTGATCGAAGGCATGGCGATCGCCGGGCTCGCGGTCGGTGCGGATCGGGGTTATGTCTACATCCGCTCGGAGTACCCGCACGCCGTGGCGACGATGCGCGAGGCGATCCAACGCGCCACGCAAGCCGGCGTGCTGGGCGATCACGTGCGCGGCAGCGGCCGCGCCTTCCACCTGGAGGTGCGCAAGGCCGCCGGCGCCTACGTCTGCGGCGAAGAGACGGCGATGCTGGAAAGCATCGAAGGCAAGCGCGGCATCGTGCGCGCCAAGCCGCCGCTGCCGGCGCTGGCCGGGCTGTTCGGCCAGCCCACCGTCATCAACAACGTCATCAGCCTGGCCAGCGTGCCCATCATCCTGGCGCGCGGCGCGGCGTTCTATCGCGACTACGGCATGGGCCGCTCGCGCGGCACGCTGCCGTTCCAGTTGGCCGGCAACATCTTGCATGGCGGCCTGGTCGAGAAGGCCTTCGGCGTGAGCTTGCGCGAACTGGTGTTCGACTACGGCGGCGGCACGCGCAGCGGCCGGCCGGTGAAAGCCATCCAGGTCGGCGGCCCGCTGGGCACCTACGTGCCCGAAGCGAAGTGGGACGTGCCGCTCGACTACGAGGCCTACGCCGCCTTCGGCGCCGTCGTCGGCCACGGCGGCATCGTGGTCCACGACGACACGGCCGACATGGCCCAGCTGGCGCGCTATGCGATGGAGTTCTGCGCGCTGGAAAGCTGCGGCAAGTGCACGCCTTGCCGCATCGGCAGCACGCGCGGCGTGGAGGTGATCGACCGCGTGATCCGCGGCGACAACCGCGCCCAGCAGGTGATGCTGCTGCGCGACCTGTGCGACACCATGCTGCACGGCAGCCTGTGCGCGATGGGCGGCATGACGCCGTACCCGGTGCTGTCGGCGCTGGAGCATTACGCCGAAGACTTCGGCATCGCCGCGCCGCAGCAACGCGCGGCATGACCCGCGCCGCGTGACGAAAGGAATTCCGATGCTTGCCCACCACGCACCCGAAGTCGACTACGGCACGCCGGCCAGCGGCGCCGCCGAGACCGTGTCGCTGACGATCGACGGCTGCACGCTCAGCGTGCCCAAGGGCACCTCGCTGATGCGCGCCGCGGTCGACGCCGGCATCCAGGTGCCCAAGCTCTGCGCCACCGACAGCCTGGAGCCCTTCGGCTCGTGCCGGTTGTGCCTGGTGGAGATCGAAGGGCGCCGCGGCTACCCGGCCAGTTGCACGACGCCGGCCGAGGCCGGCATGGTGGTGCGCACGCAGACGCCCAAGCTGCAGGACCTGCGCAAGGGCGTGATGGAGCTCTACATCAGCGACCACCCGCTGGACTGCCTGACCTGCGCCGCCAACGGCGACTGCGAGTTGCAGGACATGGCCGGCGTCACCGGCCTGCGCGCGGTGCGCTACGGCGTGGGCGCCCAAGCCGTCGACGGGATCGCGGGCGCCCACCACTGCGACGCCAAGCAGGACCAGTCCAACCCCTACTTCACGTTCGACCCGGCCAAGTGCATCGTCTGCAACCGCTGCGTGCGCGCCTGCGAAGAGACGCAAGGGACCTTTGCGCTCACCATCAGCGGCCGCGGCTTCGACAGCCGCGTCTCGCCGGGCCAGGACCAGCCCTTCATGGACAGCGAATGCGTGTCCTGCGGCGCTTGCGTGCAGGCCTGCCCGACGGCCACGCTGCAGGAAAAGACCGTCATCGAACTCGGCCAGGCCGAGCACAGCGTGATCACCACCTGCGCCTATTGCGGCGTGGGCTGTGGCTTCAAAGCGGAGATGAAAGGAAATACCGTCGTGCGCATGGTGCCGTGGAAGGACGGCAAGGCCAACGAAGGCCACGCCTGCGTGAAAGGCCGCTTCGCCTGGGGCTACGCGACGCACAAGGACCGCATCGCCCAGCCGATGGTGCGCGAGAAGATCACCGACCCCTGGCGCCAGGTGAGCTGGCCCGAGGCGATCGACTTCGCGGCCACGCGCTTCAAGGCGATCCAGGCCCAGCACGGCAAGGACTCGGTGGGCGGCATCACCTCGTCGCGCTGTACCAACGAAGAGGCCTACCTCGTGCAGAAGCTGGTGCGCGCGGCCTTCAACACCAACAACGTCGACACCTGCGCCCGCGTCTGCCATTCGCCCACCGGCTACGGCATGGGGCAGACCTTCGGCACCTCGGCCGGCACGCAGACCTTCAAGTCGGTGGAGCAAGCCGACGTCATCATGGTGATCGGCGCCAACCCGACCGACGCGCACCCGGTGTTCGCCTCGCGCATGAAGAAGCGCCTGCGCCAAGGTGCGAAGCTGATCGTCGTCGACCCGCGGCGCATCGAGCTGGTCGGCGCGCCGCACGTCAGCGCGCAGCATCACCTGGCGCTCAAGCCCGGCACCAACGTCGCGGTGATCACCGCGATGGCGCACGTCGTCGTCACCGAAGGCCTGGTGAACGAGGCCTACGTCAATGAGCGTTGCGACCTGAAGAGCTTCAACGAATGGCGCGCCTTCGTCGCCCGGCCCGAGAACTCGCCCGAGGCCTTCGAGGCCGAGACCGGCGTGCCGGCGGCCGAGGTGCGCGGCGCGGCGCGGCTGTTCGCCGCCGGCCCCAACTCGGCCATCTACTACGGCCTGGGCGTCACCGAGCATGCGCAGGGCTCGACCATGGTGATCGGCATCTGCAACCTGGCCATGGCCTGCGGCATGGTCGGGCGCGAAGGCGTGGGCGTGAACCCGCTGCGCGGCCAGAACAACGTGCAGGGCAGCTGCGACATGGGCAGCTTCCCGCACGAGCTGCCGGGCTACCGCCACATCAGCGACACGACGGTGCGCAGCAGCTTCGAGGCCGCCTGGGGCGTGACGCTCGACCCCGAGCCGGGCCTGCGCATCCCCAACATGTTCGAGGCGGCGCTCTCCGGCAGCTTCAAGGGCCTGTACTGCGTGGGCGAGGACATCGTGCAGTCCGACCCCAACACCCAGCACGTGGCGGCGGCGCTGTCGGCGCTGGACTGCCTGGTGGTGCAGGACATCTTCCTCAACGAGACCGCCAAGTACGCCCACGTGCTGCTGCCGGGCAGCAGCTTCCTGGAGAAGGACGGCACCTTCACCAACGCCGAGCGCCGCATCAGCCGCGTGCGCCAGGTGATGCCGCCGCTGGCCGGCGTGGGCGACTGGGAAGCGACGGTGCTGCTGTCCAACGCCTTGGGCTACCCGATGAACTACGCGCACCCCGAGGACATCATGCGCGAGATCGCGGCGCTGACGCCCAGCTTCGCCGGCGTCACCTACGAGAAGATCGACCGGCTGGGCAGCGTGCAATGGCCCTGCAACGACGACACCGCGGAAGCCGGCACCTCGCTGATGCACGTCGGCCATTTCGTGCGCGGCAAGGGCCGCTTCTTCAACACGCAGTACGTGGCCAGCGAAGAGAAGGTCAACGCCCGCTACCCGCTGCTGCTGACCACCGGCCGCATCCTCAGCCAGTACAACGTGGGCGCGCAGACGCGGCGTACGCACAACGTGCACTGGCACGACGAAGACCGCCTGGAGATCCACGCCCACGACGCCGAAGAACGCGGCATTGCCGATGGCGACTGGGTGGGCGTGGCCAGCCGCGCCGGCCAGACCGTGCTGCGCGCCGTCATCAGCGACCGCATGCAGCCCGGCGTGGTCTACACCACCTTCCACTTCCCCGAGTCGGGCGCCAACGTGATCACCACCGACAGCTCCGACTGGGCCACCAACTGCCCCGAGTACAAGGTGACGGCGGTGCAGGTCAACAAGGTGATGCAGCCTTCCGAGTGGCAGCGCCAGTACGCTGACTTCAACCGTCAGCAATTGGACCTGCTGGACCAGGGCCGGCGCGCCGGCGCCGCGGTGGTGGGCAAGTGAAGCCGGCGGACGCGGCGCTGATGCCTGCCGGCGTGCGCCCCGTCGAGGTCACCGCCTGGCGCGGCGGCCGCGCGCAACGCCAGGGCGACACCGTGGCCGACGAGGTGCCGGTGGCGTTGGTGTTCAACGGCATTTCGCACGCGGTGATGATGGCCAGCCCCGCCGACCTGGAAGACTTCGCGCTCGGCTTCGCGTTGACCGAAGGCCTGCTGGCCAGCCCCGCCGAGCTGTACGGCGTGGACGTGCACGAAGTGCCGGACGGGCTGGAACTGCAGCTCGAAGTGGCGTCGGCTTGCGAGTGGCGGCTGAAGGAGCGCCGCCGCACGCTGGCCGGCCGCACCGGCTGCGGCCTGTGCGGCACCGACAGCCTGGCCGAGGTGCGGCGCGCGCTGCCCGGCGCGGCGAAAGTGCCCGTCGTCCGCCTGCCGCCGCAGGCGCCGGGCCGCGCGCAGCGCGAACTGCGCCGCGCGCAGGCCGTGCAGCAGCTCACCGGCGCCAGCCACGCCGCCGCCTGGTGCGCCGTCGACGGCGCGGTGCTGATCGTGCGCGAAGACGTGGGCCGCCACAACGCGCTGGACAAGCTGGTCGGCGCGATGCTGCGCGCGGGCGTCGACGCCGCGCAAGGCTTCATCTGCATTACCAGCCGCGCCAGCTTCGAGATGGTGCAGAAGGCCGCGGTGGCCGGCGCCGGCGCGCTGGCCGCGGTCTCCGCGCCTACCGCGCTGGCCGTGCAGACGGCGCGCGACGGCGGCCTGGCGCTGGCCGGCTTCGTGCGCGGCAACGATTTCGTCGCCTACACCTTCCCCGAGCGCTTCGGCCTTTGAGACCATGGACATCGACAACCTGCTGCACATGGCCAACCGCATCGCCGAGTTCTTCGAGTCGATGCCCGACGCCGACGAAGGCGCCCGCGAGACGGCCGTGCACCTGCGCAAGTTCTGGGAGCCGCGCATGCGTGCGGCCTTGCTGGCGCATGTGGTCGAGACCGGTGGCGAGGGGCTGCGGCCGCTGGTGCTGCGGGCGGTGACGGAGCACCGGGCGATGCTGGAAGTGCACGTGGCTGAGCCTGCGGATCGCGCGGGGCGTTGAGCGGGCTTTCTTCGCGTGCGCAGGCCCCCGGCGGGGTTTCGTCCCCGCGGCCGACCTACTTTCTTTGCTGGTGCAAAGAAAGTAGGCAAAGAAAGCACCTCGAATGCAACACCCACGGCTCGTCGGCTGCGGCTTGCTCGCTGCGCTCGGTGCGGCTGTCACTCGATGCTCTCGCAAAGTCTTGCTCGACAGCGCCGACTGTTCGCCGCCCAGGCGAGACGGTACGTCGTCACGCTGGACCACCAGCCATCGGCATGCCACCGCTTCCTGCGCCTGAAGAGCGGACGGTGGTCCAGCGTGACGCCGCTCGCGACACGCCGCTGGTGAACAGTCGGCGCTGTCGAGCAAGACTTTGCGAGAACTGTCACGGCCACCGGCCGGAGCGCAGCGACCGATCACCGAAGAACGAGCCGGGGGTGTTGCGTTCAAGGTGCTTTCTTTGCTCCCTTTCTTTGCACCAGCAAAGAAAGGGAGTCGGCCGCCGGGCCGAGACCCGGCCGGGGGCTTCAGCACGCGAAGAAGGACCGCTCACGAGCCCCCGAGAGGCTCATGCCCCCCGCGTGATCACCTGCCCCCCACGCGCCCCCGTGTGCGCCCCATCCCGCCAGGTGACGAGCCCGTTGACGATCACCGCATCGATGCCTTGCGCCGGCAGCGTCGGCTGGGCATAGCTGGCGGCGTCGCTGATGGTGGCGGCGTCGAAGATCACCACGTCGGCGTGGTGGCCCACCTGCAGGCTGCCGCGGCCTTGCAGGCCGAAGTGGCGGGCGGTCAGGCCGGTCATCTTCCACACCGCCGTCTCCAGCGGAAACAGGCCGACCTCGCGGCAGTAGTGGCCCAGCACGCGCGGGAAGGTGCCCCATAGCCGCGGGTGCGGCTTGTCGCCGACGGGGATGCCGTCGGAGCCGACCATGGTCTCGTCGAAGGCCAGGATGCGCTGCACGTCGGCTTCGTCCATCAGGAAGTAGATCGCGGTGCCGGGCTGCAGCCGGCGCGCGGCCTCGGCGCGGTCGACGCCCCATTCGGCGGCGATGTCGGCCAGCTCGCGGCCCGCCATCTCGGGGTGCGGCTCGCTGGAGGCGATCAGCGTGCGCTCTTCGATCATGCCGCGGTCGGCGCGGATCATCGTCGAGCCGGCGGTGTAGGGATAACAGTCGAGTCCGATGCACTGGTGGCGCATCGATTCGCGGATGTAGGCCAGCGTGCCGGCCGACTTGCCGTGGTTGGCGCGATTCATCACCTTGTGGTGCGAGACGACCACCGGCACGTCGAGCGCGCGGCCGATGCGGAAAGTCTCGTCCAGCGCCTCCAGCACGCGGTCGGCCTCGTCGCGCATGTGGGTCACGTACAGCGCCTTGCGCTCGCTGAGCGGGCGGCTGACCTCGATGATCTCCTCGGTCGTCGCCTTCACCGCCGGCGGGTAGAAGGTGCCGGTGGACAGGCCGATGGCGCCGGCCTGCATCGCCTCTTCGACATGCGCGCGCATCGCGGCGATCTCGGCGTCGGTGGCGGCGCGGTCGAGGTCGTCGCCCATCACGGTGGCGCGCAGCGTCGAGTGGCCGACCATCGCGGCGACGTTGACGGCCGCCGGCCGATGCCGCAGCGCCTGCAGGTAGTCGGCAAAGCGCGTGAAGCGCGGCGTGTCGGGCGTGTCCATCAGCGTCAAGGGCATCGGCAGCGCCATGCCCTCGCGCAGCGGCGCGGCGCTGATGCCGCAGTTGCCGGCGATCACCGTGGTCACGCCCTGCGAGACCTTGAACGCCATCGCCGGCTGGCCGAGCAGCGCCTGGTCGTCGTGGGTGTGCGAGTCGATGAAGCCGGGCGCGACGATGCGGCCCGCGGCGTCCAGCGTCTCGTCGGCGCTGGCGCCGGCGAGGTCGCCGATGGCCGCGATGCGGCCGTCGCGGATGCCGAGGTCGGCGTCGAAGCGCGGCGCCTTGCTGCCGTCGATGACGGTGCCGCCGCGGATCAGCAAGTCGTAGTGGTTGGCGTTCATGACGTTCGACCTCAACGGAAGTGGCAGGCGACGAGGTGCTCGCCGGCGGTGGTGGACGATGGCCGGCTGCTCAAGGCCGGCGCCTGGCTGCGGCAGATGTCCTGGGCCAGCGGGCAGCGGGTGTGGAAGCGGCAGCCCGGCGGCGGGTTGGCGGGGCTCGGCGGGTCGCCCTGCAGCAGCAGCCGGCGCGGCGGCGTGCGCGGGTTGGGCACCGGCGCGGCCGACAGCAGGATCTCAGTGTAGGGGTGCAGCGGCGCGGCGAACAGCGTGTCGCGCTCGGCGATCTCGACGATGCGGCCGAGGTACATCACCGCCACGCGGCGGCTGATGTGGCGCACCACCGCGAGGTCGTGGGCGACGAAGAGGTAGGCGATGCCGAACTCGGCCTGCAGGTCCATCAGCAGGTTGACGACCTGCGCCTGCACCGAGACGTCGAGCGCCGAGACCGGCTCGTCGCAGACGATGAGCCTGGGGTTCAACGCCAGCGCGCGCGCGATGCCCAGGCGCTGGCGCTGGCCGCCGGAGAACTCGTGCGGATACTTCGCGGCCGCCTCGGGCCGCAGGCCCACGCGCTGCAGCAGCCAGTGCACGCGCTCCTGCCGCTGCGCGCGCGTGGCGCCGCCGAAGTTGCGCAGCGGCTCGGCGACGATCTCGCCGGCGGCCAGCCGCGGGTTCAGCGAGGCATAGGGGTCCTGGAAGATGATCTGCACATCGCGCCGGCGCAGCCGCATCTGTTCCGGCGTCAGCGCCGTCAGCTCCTCGCCGTCCAGCCGCACGGTGCCGGCGCTGGGCTCGATCAGCCGCAGCACGGTCTTCGCGGTGGTGGTCTTGCCGCAGCCCGATTCGCCCACCAGCGACAGCGTCTCGCCGCGCGCCACGTCGAACGACACGCCGTCCACCGCCTGCACCGGCGGCCGCCGCGGCGCGAACCAGCGCTGCGGCGCCACGTAGTGCTTCTTGAGGTCGCGCACTTCGAGCAAGGGCGCCGTCATGCCGTGGCCTCAAGCGCCCAGTCGGCGCGCGCTTCGTCCAGCGCGAAGCAGGCCGCGGCATGGCCCGGCGCGCGCACCCGCAGCGGCGGCGTCTCGGCGCTGCAGCGGGCGTTGGCATGCGCGCAGCGCGACGCGAAGCTGCAGCCGCGGCGCGGCGCGGTGGGCGCCGGCACCATGCCGGGGATCTCGGCCAGCCGCGCGTCGCTGGCGTTCAGTGACGGCATCGAGGCCATCAGCGCCCGCGTGTAGGGATGCAGCGGGCGGTCGAAGAGGGCGTCGACCGGCGCTTCTTCCACCTTGCGGCCGGCGTACATCACGATCACGCGGTCGCAGCTCTCGGCCACTACGCCGAGGTCGTGCGTGATCAGCAGCACGCCCATGCCGAGCGTTTGCTGCAGCCGCGCGATGAGGTCGAGGATCTGCGCCTGGATCGTCACGTCCAGCGCCGTCGTCGGCTCGTCGGCGATCAGCACCTCGGGCTTGCAGGCCAGCGCCAGCGCAATCATCACGCGCTGGCGCATGCCGCCCGACAACTGGTGCGGGTACTCGTTGACGCGGCGCTCGGCCTCGGGGATCTGCACCAGCTTCAACATCTCCACCGCGCGCGCCAGCGCCTCGGCGCGGCCGGCGCCCTGGTGCACGCGCACGCTCTCGGCGATCTGGCGGCCGATGGTGAGCACCGGGTTGAGCGAGGTCATCGGCTCCTGGAAGATCATCGAGATGCGGTTGCCGCGCACCTGGCGCATCGCGCGCTCGGGCAGGGCCAGCAGGTCGGTGCCCTGCAGCAGGACCCGGCCGCTGACGCGCGCCGGCGGCTCGGCCAGCAGCCGCATCACGGCCAGCGAGGTGACGCTCTTGCCGCAGCCCGATTCGCCGACCACGCCCAGCGTCTCGCCGGCGCGCAGCGCGAAAGACACGCCGTCCACCGCGCGTGCGCGGCCGGCCAGCGTGTCGAAGCGCACGCGCAGGTCGCTCACCTCCAGCAGCGGCGCGGCGTCGGCGTTGTCGTCGTCCATCGCGCTCGTCAAAGTTGCCGCGCCAGGCGCGGGTCCAGCGCGTCGCGCAGGCCGTCGCCCAGCAGGTTGATCGCCAGCACCGTGGCCGCCAGCAGCAGCCCCGGGTAGAGGATGACGTGGAAGGCCACGGCGACGAAGTTGCGCCCCTCGGCCATCATGTTGCCCCAGCTCGGCACCTGCGGCGGCACGCCGACGCCCAGGAACGACAGCACGGCTTCAGCCAGCACGGCGGCCGCCGCGACGAAGGTGGCCTGCACGACCAGCGGCGCCACCGTGTTGGGCAGCACGTGGCGCAGCAGGATGGTGGGCAGCCGCGTGCCGACGGCGTGCGCCGCCTCGACGAAGAGCTGCTCGCGCAGCGTCAGCGCCAGCGAGCGCACGAGGCGCGCGACGCGCGGCACCTCGGGCACGGTGATGGCGACGATCACCGTCGTCAGGCTGGCGCGCGTCACCGCCATCAGCGCGATGGCCAGCAGGATGCCGGGGATCGCCATCAAGCCGTCCATGATGCGCATGATCCAGGCGTCGGCGCCGCGCACGAAGCCGGCCACCAGCCCGATGAGCGTGCCGACCAGCGTGGCCAGCACCGCCACCGACAGCCCCACCACCAGCGAGATGCGGCCGCCCCAGACGGCGCGGCTGTAGACGTCGCGGCCCAGCGCGTCGGTGCCGAACCAGTGCTCGGCCGACGGCGGCTGCATGCGCGCCAGCGGGTCCAGGTCCTGCGGGTCGTGCGTGGCCAGCCAGGGCGCGGCCAGCGAGGCCAGCGCGATCAGCACCAGCAGCAGCGCGCCGGTCACCAGCGTGGGGTGCTTGCGCAGCCAGCGCAGGCGCGGCGGGGCGAAGGGCGCGTCGTCGTCGTCGCCGTCGACGGCGGGGGTGGGGACGGTGCTCACGTCAATACACGATGCGCGGATCGAACAAGCGGTAGCTCAAGTCGATCAGCAAATTGATCAGCACGTAGACGGCGGCCGAGATCAGCAGCACGCTCTGGATCACCGGGTAGTCGTGGCGCTGCACCGATTCGACCACCAGCCGGCCGACGCCGGGAATCGCGAACACCGTCTCGGTGACGACCACGCCGCCGATCAGCAGCGCGATGCCGACGCCCACCGTGGTGGCGATGGGCACCGCGGCGTTGCGCAGCGCGTGGCCCAGCACCGGAAGCACGCCCAGGCCCTTGGCGCGCGCGGTGCGGATGTAGTCTTCGTGCAGCACCTCCAGCACGGTGGCGCGCGTCATGCGCGTGATCAGCGCGATGTAGACCAGTGCCAGGTTGATGCATGGCAGCACCAGGCCGCGCAGCCAGGCGGCGGGATCGTCGGCGATGCGCGTGTAGCCCTGCACCGGAAACCACGGCCAGTGCACCGCGAAAGCGAAGATCAGCAGATAACCCACCAGGAACACCGGCACCGAGAAGGCCAGCACGGCGAACAGCATCACCGCGCGGTCGATCCAGCTGCCGGCGCGCCAGGCGGCCAGCGTGCCCAGCGGCACGGCGACGGCCACCGTCAGCGCCATCGTCAGCACGGCGATCGACAGCGTCGGCTCGATGCGCTGGGCCAGCAGCTCGCGCACCGGCACCTGCGTGAAGATCGAGGTGCCGAGGTCGCCGCTGGCCAGCCGGCCCAGCCACAGCCCGAACTGCCGCCACAGCGGCTGGTCGAGCCCGAGCGCGACGCGCAGCCGCGCGATGTCGTCGGCGGTGGCCAGGTCGCCGGCGATCAGCGCCGCCGGGTCGCCGGGCGACAAATGGATCAGCAGGAACACGACGACCGCGACCACCGCCATCACCGGCAGCGTGGCGGCCAGCCGCCGCAGCAGGTAGCCCATCGCCTAACCCGTTAGCTGAACGCGCAGCGTCAACGGTCCAGCACCCACACGTTGGGCAGCCCGCCCCACAGCTTGTCGATGTTCTTCAGGTTGGCGCGCGCCGCGAAGGCCGCCGAATACTGGCCGGCGTTGACGTAGGGCACGGCCTCGAAGGCGCGGCGCTGGAAGGCGTCGAGCAGTTGCTTGCGTTTGGCCGGCACGGTCTCCTTGATCCACGCGGCGCGCAGTTCGTCGAGCTGCTTGTCGCAAGGCCAGCCGGGCAGGCTGGTGCCGCAGGGCGCGCCGAGGTAGGCGTTGTTGATGGGCGAGTTGACGTCGAACTGCCCGGCCACCGTGACGTACATGTTCCAGCCGCCGGCCTCGGGCGCATCCTTCTTCGCGCGGCGCGCGCCGATCGACGCCCAGTCCATGGTCTGCGCGTCGACGTTCATGCCGATGCTGCGCATGGTCTGCGCCGCCATCAGCGCCTCGGCATTGAGGTAGGTGATGTCGCTGGGCACCAGCAGCACCACCTTCTCGCCCTTGTAGCCACCCTCGGCCAGCAACTGCTTGGCCTTGGCGACGTCGGCCTTGCGGAACGGCTCGGCGCCGGCGTCGGTCTCGTTGGGGCCGCCGCAGATGAACCAGGTGGCGCAGTAGGTGACGCGCATGTCGAGCGGGTAGCCCATCGCCGCGGTGAAGCGGTCCTGGCTCACCGCCTGCAGCACGGCCTGGCGCACCTTGGCGTTGTTGAACGGCGGGAACGACTGGTTCATCACCAGGAAGCCCTGGTACGAGCCACCGGAGCCGATCTTGACGTTGGCATCGGCGCGCAGCGGCGCGATGTAGTCGGGCGGCAACTGCTCGATCAGGTCGACCTCGCCGCGCTTGAGCGCCGCGATGGCGCTGTTGGCGTCGGGCAGGTACAGCCATTCGACGCGGTCGAACGCCGGCTTCTTGCTGCCGGCCATGCCGCTGGGCGCATCGCTGCGCGGCACGTAGCCCGGGTTGCGCAGGAACACGGCCTTGTTGCCGGGCACCCATTCGTCGCGCTTGAAGACGAAGGGGCCCGAGCCCAACACCTCGGTCATCGGCGCGTTGGTCGGCAGCTTGGCCAGCCGCTCGGGCAGGATCAGCGGCGGAAAGCCCGAAGGCTTGCCCAGCGCGTCCAGCACCATGCCGAAGGGCTCGGCCAGCGTCAGCGTGAAGCCTTGCGCGCCGGCCGGCTTCCACTCGGCGCCGGCGGCCACCAGCGCCTTGCCCAGGTTGTCGCGCGACTGCCAGCGCTGCAGCGAGGCGATGACGTCGGCGCTGGTCACCGCGCTGCCGTCGGAGAACTTCAGCCCCGGGCGCAGCGTGAAGTTCCACAGCTTGCCGTCCTTGCTGGTGGTCCACTTGTCGACCATCTGCGGCTTGGGCGTGCCGTTGGCGTCCTGCGCGAACAGCGTGTCGTAGACCATGTAGCCGAAGTTGCGCGAGATGTAGGCGGTGGTGAAGGTCGGGTCGAGGATCTTCACGTCGGCGTGGGCGACGACCTTCAGCGTCTTGGTCTGCGCCGGGGCCGCGGTGGCGGCGGCGAGCATCAGCAGGCAGGCGAGCGAGCGTTTCATCGGCGGACTCCTGGGGGTTCAGCGAACGGTCTTGTCCAGCGGCCACTTCGGCCGCCGAACCTTGGTGTAAGGCAGCGTCGTGATGTCCAGCGTCACCGAGCCCGGCGCGCCGAGGTAGATCACGTGCTTGGCCACCTTGGAGAAGCTGGCGTAGAAATGCTGCGACGACTTCACGACGATCAGCCGCTTGGCCGCCAGGTCGCAGCCGAGCTGGGTGAAGAGGTCGGTGCCCATCGCCTGGTTGCGCAGGGTGATCAGCGCGATCTCGATGCCGGCCGTCTCCACCAGCGCGCAGTCGCCCATCGCCACCGGCGCATTGGCCAGGCCCGTCATCACGAGGTCGCGCTGCAGCGCCTTGACGGTGACCTCCAGGTCCAGCGGATCGCCCGACAGCGGGCCGATCTTGCCGCCGATGCGCAAGGGCAGCCGCGCGCCGGCGCCGGCCTCGAAGGCGATGCGCACGGCGATCGGGTCCCACAGCGGGCCCAGAGCGACGTTGGCGATGCCGCGCTCGAGCAGGCGCCGCAGCACGAAGGTGGAATCGCCGGCGGCGCCGCCGCCGGGGTTGTCGGCACCGTCGGCCAGCACGACCGGGCCGGCGGCCTGCGCCAGCGCTTCGTCCAGCGCGGCGTCGATGCCGGGGTAGGGCACGGTCAAGCCCTCGCGCAGGGCGATCAGCTCGTCGGCCAGCCGGCGCGCCAGCGCTTGGGCGTTGGCGGCGTCGCCATCGGCGTAGACCAGCAGCTTGGTGCCCATCTCGGCCACGTCGCCCCACGAAAAACCGTGGGCGACCGAGATCGACAGCACGCCGTCCTTGCCTTCCAGCGCCTGCAGGCGGTCGACGAAGCCGCGTGCCGGCTCGCGCGAGGTGTGCATGGTGACGATCATGCCGGTGTCGACGACGGCCGCCACCGGGCGGATCTTCCTGGCCGCCATCGCGGCGCAGAGGTCGACCAGCTCCAGCGCGCGCTCCAGCACGTCGGTGTGCGGGTACTCCTTGAAGCAGATCAGCAGGTCGGCCTGTGACACCATTTCAGGCGTCAGGTGGCAGTGCGGGTCGAGCTCGGCGCCGACCACGACGGCGGGGCCGACGATGTCGCGCACGCGGCGCAGCAGGTCGCCTTCGCAGTCGTCGTAGCCGTCGGCGACCATCGCGCCGTGCAGGCCCAGCACCACCATGTCGACCGGCAGCGCGGCGCGCAGGTCGGCCAGCAGCTCGTCGCGCAAGGCCTCGTAGGCGGCGCGTGTGGTCGTGCCGCTGGGCTGGGCGCCGGCGACCATGCCTTCCAGCAGCGTCCAGCCCTTCTCCTTGCCGCGCAGCCGCGCCGCGCACAGCGGGCCGGCGAAGAAGTTCATCGCCTCGGGGTGCTTGCCGGCCGGGTAGTAGCCGCGGTCGCGGAACGAGGCCATGCCGGTGGGCATGGGCGCGAAGGTGTTGGTCTCGGTGGCGAGCGATCCGCTGAAGACGCGCATGACAAGTTATCCGGTTGGATGGAGCCGCCGCGGCCCCAGCATCGGCGGCGTGAGGCCGAAATCGGCGATGTGCGCCGGCAGCGGCAGGCCGCGGGCCAGCGCGGCGCAGGCCTCGCCCATCGCGGCCGAGGTCTGGATGCCGTAGCCGCCTTGCGCCGCCAGCCAGAAGAAGCCCGGCGCCGCGTCGTCGAAGCCGCCGACGAGGCCGCCGTCGGCGACGAAGGAACGCAGCCCCGCCCAGGTGCGGGCCGGCCGGCGGATGGCCAGCGTGGTGGCGCGCTCGATGCGGTCGATGGCCAGCGCGATGTCGAGCTCCTCGGGCTGCACGTCGTGCGGCGGCACCGGGTCGGCGTTGGCCGGCGAGCCCAGCAGCATGCCGGCGTCGGGCTTGAGGTACCAGTCTTCGGTGGCGCCGTAGACCATCGGCCAGTGCGTGGCGTCGATGCCGGCTGGCGGCGCGAAGACGAAGGCCGAGCGCCGGCACGGCTGCAGGCCGATCGTCGGCACGCCGGCCAGTTGCGCGACGACGTCGGCCCAGGCGCCGGCGGCGTTGATGACCACCGGCGCGGCGTAGCTGCGCTGCTGCGTGCCGCGGCCGGCCTGCACGAGCCAGCCGCCGCCTTCGGCGCGCGCCAGGCCGCTGACCTCGGCATCGCAGACGAGTTGCCCGCCGGCGCGGCGCAGGCCACGCAGGTAACCCTGGTGGATGGCGTGCACGTCCATGTCGGCAGCGTCGGGCTCCAGCACGGCGGCGGCGATCTGCTCGGGCCGCAGCACCGGCACGCGCTCGCGCGCCTGCGCGGCACTGAGCCGCTGCGCCGCGGGCGCCATCGCGCGCAGCGTGTCCCAGTGCGCGTCGAGCGGCGCCAGTTGCCCGGGGGCGGCGACCATCAGCGCGCCGCGCGGCGACAGCAGCGGCTGCGCCGCGAAGCCGGGCGGCGGTTGCCGCAGAAAGCGCTCGCTGGCCAGCGTCAGCGCGCGCACCTGCGGCGCGCCGTAGCTGGCCATGAAGAGCGCCGCCGAGCGGCCGGTGGCGTGGTAGCCGGGCTGTGATTCGCGCTCCAGCACGATGACGCGCGCGTGCGGCGCCAGCCAGTAGCCGAGCGCCGCGCCGGCGATGCCGGCGCCGACGACGAGGTAGTCGGCGGCGATGCGGTCGGCGGCGGCAGGCATGGGGCAGTGTAGCCAGGATTTGCGTATCCGCAAATTGCAGATCCGCAAATTCCGGCGCCGTCACGCCGCGGCCGCGGGTACGATGCGCGCGCCGCCACGCCGCCGACCTTGAAGGCACCGCCCCACGCCCCAACCGCCGCCGCGCCCAACACGCTGGACCGCGAGACCTTCGGCCGGCGGCTGCGCGGCGCGCGCCAGCAGTTCGGCTGGACGCTGGCGCAGCTCTCGGCGCTGTCGGGCGTGTCGATCCCGACCATCTCGCGCGCCGAGCGCGGCCAGCTCGCGCTGGGCTACGAGAACTTCGCCGCGCTCGGCCGCGCGCTGCAGATGGACATGAACGCCATGTTCGCCGGCGCCGACGAGCAGCCGTCGCCGATGGCCGGCCCGGTGGTCACGCGCGCCGGGCGCGGCGTGGTCTACCGCGGGCTGTCGCTCGCCTACGAGTTCCTCGGCACCAAGGCGGTGGGCAAGCGCATGAGCCCGGTCGTCGGCACGGTGCACGCGCGCCGCATCGAAGGCCCCGGCGACTACGCGCGCCACGACGGCGAGGAGTTCGTCTACGTGCTGACGGGCGCGCTGGAACTGCACTTCGACGGCGGCCAGGTCGTGCGCCTGGCCAAGGGCGATTCGATCTACTTCGACAGCCGCATCGGCCACGCCTACATCAGCGTGAGCCGGCAGCTGGCCCGCATCGTCGGCGTGACCTCGACCGAAAGCGGGCAGATGGCGTCGGCCCGCGCCGGCGCCGCCGCGCGGGCCGCGGCCCAACCGGCGGCGCGGCGCGCTCGGCGATAATCGGCCGCGATGAACGAACGATGGGGGCGCTCGGGTTCCGAGCCCGACAAGGCATCCGCGCCGCGGCGCGAGGACGGCGCATCGCCGCCGCCGGAGCCGCCGTTGTCGGCCCAGCAGGTGTTCAGCGCGACCTCGCCGGCCGCCGATGCCGTCGTCGTCTACAAGCGGCGGCGGCGCGCCGTGCCGGCAGCCGATGCCGGCGCGACCGGGGCGGCGGACGCCGCTGATCCGCAGCGCGGCCCGCGGGTGTTCCAGGTGGCATCGGCCGGCGGCGCCGATGCCGACGCCGACGGTGATCTCGCGGCCGCGCCGCCATCGCCCGGCGCCGCGACGACGCCGGAGCGTCGCCGGCGGCGGCGCAAGGCCCAGCAATCGCCCGGCGAGGTGCGCCACATCGTCATCGAGCGCCCGTACAGCGCCGCAGCCGGCCTGGCGCGCAGCGACTACCAGGCCGCCTGGCAGGCGCTGCAGGCGGTGGACCGCACGCTGGAGCAGATCCGCACGGCCCAGCGCATCAAGGCCGAGCTGGACGAACTGCTGGTCTGACGACGGGCGTTCAGCCGACGGCCTTGATGCGGCCTTCGCGCGCCGCCTGGCACAGCAGCGTGGCCAGCGCGCACGAGGCCAGGCGGGCGCTGGTGGTGTCGGCCCGGCTGGTCAGCACGATGGGCACGCGCGCGCCCAGCACCACGCCGGCGGCGACGGCGCCGCCGAGGAAGCTCAAGCTCTTGGCCAGCATGTTGCCGGCGTCGAGGTCGGGCACGATCAGCACGTTGGCCAGCCCGGCCACCGGCGAGACGATGCCCTTGATGTGCGCCGCCTCGGGGTCGATCGCGTTGTCCATGGCCAGCGGGCCGTCGATCAGCGCGCCGGTGATCTGGCCGCGGTCGGCCATCTTGCACAGCGCCGCGGCGTCCAGCGTCGAGGGCACGCGCGGGTTCACGGTCTCCATCGCCGACAGCACGGCCACGCGCACGGCCGGCAGGCGCAGCGCCTGGCCCAGGTCGATGGCGTTGCGCACGATGTCGACCTTCTCTTCCAGCGTGGGCGCGATGTTGATCGCCGCGTCAGAGATGATCAGCGGCTGCGCGCGGCCGGGCACGTCCAGCACGAAGCAGTGGCTGATGCGGCGCCCGGTGCGCAGGCCGCCGTCGCTGCGCAGCACGGCGGCCATCAGCTCGTCGGTGTGCAGCGCGCCTTTCATCAGCGCGTCGGCGCGGCCTTCGTGCACCAGCGCCACGGCGCGGTCGGCCGCGGCATGGCTGTGCGGCGCCTCGACCAGCTCGATGCCGGCGAGGTCGGCGCCGGCCTCCTGCGCCGCCGCCTCGATCCTCGCCTTGGGGCCGATGAGCAGCGGCACGATCAGCCCGAGCCGCGCCGATTCCAGCGCCGCCTGCAGCGACACCGCGTTGGTCGGGTGGACCACCGCCATGCGCAGCGGCGGCAGCGCGCGGGCGGCGGCGATCAGCAGGTCGTAGTGCGGGTGGAGCGGGGCGGTCATGCGCGTGTTGCCGTGTCCGCGAAGGCCGGCGTCACAGCCCCGCCCGCCGCAGGCTGGCGCGCAGCGTCTCGATCTCGTCCATCAGGTCCAGCGCCAGCGCGACGCCGGGGGTGTTGATCTCCAGGTCGTGCGTCAGCGTGCGGGCGCGCCGCGCGCGGCGCAGCGCGGTGGCGGCGAAGCGCCATTCCTCGGGCGCGGCGCCGCGCGGCGTGAGCACGCCTTCCAGCACCCACAGGCGCACCTGCTCCTCGGGGGCGCGGCTGGCGCGGCACAGTTCGACCAGGGTCAGCTCGACGCCGTCGTCCAGCACCTGCACCGACGTGATGCGCTCGTTCATGCCGCTCTCCTCGGGTTGAAGCCGGCGCCGGCGGCGGTCTTCAGCGCTTCGTAGGCCTGGCGAGTGGCGTCGCTGCCGGCCGGCGGCAACACGATGCCGAGCACGGCGTACAGGTCGCCGGCCGGATCGCCGGGAATGCCCTTGCCCTTGAGCCGCAGCTTGCGGCCGGCGGCCGAGCCGGGCGGGATGCTCAGCTCGACCTCGCCGTCGGGCATGGGCACGGGAACGGCGGCGCCGAGCGCGGCCTCCCACGGCGCCAGCGGCAGGTCGACGTAGACGTCGCGGCCGTCGACGCGAAAGCGCGGGTGCGGGTTGAACTCGATTTCGAGGAACAGGTCGCCGGCCGGCCCGCTGCCCAGCCCCGGGCCGCCCTGGCCGGCCAGGCGCAGGTTCTGGCCCTGGCGGATGCCGCGCGGGATGCTGACGTCGAGCGTGCGCTCCTGCAGCACGCCGTGGCCTTGCTCGTCGAACGCCGGCATGCGCAGCGTGAGGCTGCGGCGCGCGCCGGTGTAGGCGTCTTGCAGGTCGATCAGCACCTTGGCGTGGTGGTCCTCGCCGCGCAGGTTGATCGGCGCGCCACCGCCACCACCGCCGCGGCGCCCGCCGCCGCCGGCCGCGCGCCCGCCACCACCGGCCGCGCGGCGGCCGAACAGCGACTCGAAGAAGTCGCTGAACTGGCGCGGGTCGACCTCTTCGCCGCCGGGGCCGCTGCCGTGGAACTCGTAGCCGGCGTCCCAGCCGGGCGGCGGCTGGAAGTCATCGCCGCCGGCACGGCGACCGATGGCGTCGTAGGCGGCGCGCTTCTCGGGGTCTTTCAGCACCTCGTAGGCCTCGCCCAGCTCCTTGAAGCGGGCCTCGGCGTCGGGCTCCTTGCTGACGTCGGGGTGGTACTTGCGCGCCAGCTTGCGATAGGCGTGCTTGATGTCGTCGGCCGAGGCCTCGCGCGCCACGCCCAGCGTCTGGTAGTAATCTTTGAATTTCATCGAGGTCCTCGCGGAACCGATGATAGGTGCGGCCAGCCGGCCGCACTTCAACCGGGCGCCGGGGCTGACCTTCAGCCGATCAGTAGTCGCGCCGCTGCATCTGCGCCGACGACAGCCGCTTCACCCCGCTGGCCACCGGCACCAGCGCCAGCAGCGCGCGCGCCACGCGGGCCGCGTCGATCGGCCGGTAAGCCAGCGGGAGCAGCGGCCCGAGCGCGCGGCTCAGCGCCAGGCCGATGCGCTCGCCGCGGCGCTCGGGCTGGCCGAGCGACGGGCGGTCGCCGGCCAGCAGCGAGGGCCGGGCGATCACCAGGCCCTCGAAACCCTGCGCCGCCAGCGCGTCTTCCAGCTCGCCCTTGACGCGGTTGTAGAACACCGCCGACGTGGCGCCGGCCCCCATCGCGCTGACCAGCCCGGCGCGTCGCGCGCCGGCCGCCCGCGCGGCGCGCGCCACGGCCAGGTTGGCCTCGAAGTCGAGCGCGCGAAACGCCGCCTGGCTGCCCGCCGCGGCGATCGTGGTGCCGAGCGCGAGGTAGACCTCGTCGAGCGGCGGCAGCGCCGGCAGCGCCGCGAAGTCGACCTGCTGCGCGTGCAGCTTGGGGTGGCGCACGGCGGGCCGGCGCCGCCCCAGGCTGTGCACCTCGGCCACGCTGCGGTCGGCCAGCAGGCCATCCAGCAACTCGCGGCCGACCAGGCCGGTGGCCCCGGCGATGAGCACCCGTCGCTGTTGCAGGTTCGGCGTGTGCGGCATGTGCAATCTCCCGGCCGCAGCCCAGGCGCGGCCCGCCGCCTGCAACGCTACCCGCAAACGGTGGCCGCTGCGCCGGCAGCGTGGTCGCCAGGGCGGTCTTTACGCCTCGGCACAATCGGCGCGGGCAGTGCGCGCATCCCCGCCGCGCCGGCGCGGCTGCCCGTCGTCATCACCGGCACCGGCGCGTTTCAGGAGAGCCCACCATGTCCCTGCGCATCAACGACATCGCCCCCGACTTCACGGCCCAGACCACGCAGGGCCCGCTGCGCTTCCACGAGTGGATCGGCGACGACTGGGCGATCCTGTTCTCGCATCCGAAGGACTTCACGCCGGTGTGCACGACGGAACTGGGCTACATGGCCCGCATCGAGCCGGAGTTCACCCGCCGCGGCGCCAAGCTGATCGGGCTGAGCGTCGACCGCGTCGACGACCACGAGCGCTGGGCCACCGACATCGAAGAGACGCAAGGCCACCGGCCGCGCTACCCGATGATCGGCGACTCGGACCTCGCCGTCGCCAAGCTCTACAACATGCTGCCGGCCGATGTCGACGGCACGTCCGACGGCCGCACCGCGGCCACCAACGCCACCGTGCGCTCGGTGTTCGTGATCGGCCCCGACAAGCGCATCAAGCTGATGCTGACCTACCCGATGACGACCGGGCGCAACTTCGACGAGATCCTGCGCGTGCTCGATTCGATGCAGCTCACCGCCAAGCACAAGGTGGCGACGCCGGTGAACTGGCAGCCGGGCGACGACGTCATCATCGCCGGCTCGGTCAGCGACGACGATGCGCGCAAGCTCTTCCCCGACGGCTGGAAGGCGCCGCGGCCCTACCTGCGCATCACGCGCCAGCCGCGCTGAGCGGCGGCCGCCACCGCCGTCGTGGTGGCACGGGCGGCGCGCCGAATCGGGCTGAATAGATGCATAATCAATGCAGCTTCAAAGCCCGGTCGCGCGCCACCCGATGAAACTCAACGCCTTCACCGACTACAGCCTGCGCGTGCTGATGTACCTGGCGGCCAAGCCCGAGCAGCGCGCCACCATCGCGCAGATCTGCGCCGCCTTCGACGTCAAGGCCAACCACATGACCAAGGTCGTGCACCACCTGGGCAAGTGCGGCTGGGTGGCCACGGTGCGCGGCAAGGGCGGCGGCCTGACGCTGGCGATGCCGGCCGAGGCCATCAACGTCGGCCAGGTGGTGCGCGACGCCGAGGGCGTGGCGCTGCCGGCCGAATGCTTCGACCCCGGCGCCAGCACCTGTGCGATCCAGGGCTGCTGCCGCCTGCAGGCGGCGCTGGCCGAAGCCGTGCAAGCCTTCTACGCCGTGCTGGACGGGCTGACGCTGGCCGACATCTGCCAGAACCCGCGCCAGTTGATTGCCATCCTGCACCGCCCGCGCGCCGCGGCGGCGCAGGCCGCCTGACGAGGCCCCGGCGATGGACGCGAAACCCGATGCCGGCGGTGATTTGCCGCCGCCCGAACTGCCCTTCCCCTACCACGGCCCCGACGCCCTGCGCCAGCCCGTGCACCACGCGCTGCGCCGCGTGGCCGACCCCGAGGTGGCGATGAACATCGTCGACGTCGGCCTGGTCTATGGCGTCGAGGTCGAAGACCAGCGCCTGCGCCTGCTGCTGACCATGACCTCGGCCGCCTGCCCGGTGGCCGACGTGATCGTCGACGACTGCCAGACCGAGCTGGCCCGCGTGCTGCCCGACGGCATGGCGGTCGACGTCGAGCTGGTGTGGGAGCCGCCCTGGACGCCCGATCGCCTGAGCGCGCGCGCCAGGGCCTTGATGGGCTGGTAGCCGCTGCGAGGCCGGGATGGCGACGCTGCCGCCGCGCGATGCAAGCGCCAGCCGCCGGCGCTGGCGGCCGCTGCTGCGCCTGGTGTTTTTGCTGCCGGTGCTAACGGCGCTGCTGACCGGCGTGGCCGGCGGGCTGCTGCGCGCCGGCGTCGACGTGCAGCCGGCGCTGCCCGGCGGCTGGATCGCGCCGGCGATGCTCGGCCACGCCTTCCTGATGATCTGCGTCTTCATGGGCACGGTGATCGGGCTGGAGCGCGCCGTCGCCTTGAAGGCGGCCTGGGCCTTCGCCGGGCCGCTGGCGTCGGCCGTTGCCGGTCTGGCCTGGCTGGGCGGTGCCGACGGGTTGGCGCGCCTGCTGGCGCTGGCCGCGGGCCTGGGCTTCGTCGCCGTCAACATCAAGGTCTATGCCTTGCAGCGCGCGCCGCATACGGCCTTGCTGCTGGTCGCCGCCGTCGCCTGGGCGCTGGGCCTGGCGTTGCACGCCGGCGGCGCGGCGGCCGGCACCGTCGTGCCGTGGTGGTTTGCCTTCCTGCTGCTGACCATCGCCGCCGAACGGCTGGAGATGACGCGGCTGATGCGCCGCCGCCGCGCCGCCGGGCCGGCGCTGCAGCTCATCGTCGTCGTGCTGCTGGCCGGTGCGGCGCTGTCGGGCGGCTGGCCGCGCGCCGGCGGGCTGCTCTACGGCGCCGCGCTGTCGGCGCTGGCCGTCTGGCTGCTCGCCTTCGACATCGCGCGCCGCACCGTCCACACCGAGGGCTTGAGCCGCTACATGGCCGTTTGCCTGCTGCTCGGCTACGGCTGGCTGTTGCTGGCCGGCGCCGCCTGGGTGGCCGCCGCCCAGGGCCTGCCGTTCAGCGACATGGCCTTGCACGCGCTGGCGCTCGGCTTCGTGTTCAGCATGATGCTGGGCCACGCGCCGGTGATCCTGCCGGCGCTGGCGCGCGTGAAGCTGCTGTTCACCGCCGCCTGGTACGTGCCGCTGGCGCTGCTGCACGGCTCGCTCGTGCTGCGCCTGGCCTGGGGCCATGGCGACGCGGCGGCGCGTGCCGCCGGCGCCGCCGGCAACGCCGCCGCCATCGGCCTGTTCGCGCTGACGGTGCTCGGCTCGGCCATCGCCTGGCGCCTGAAACACCCGCCCGAGGCGTTGCCGCCGCGGGCCGCCGCTGCTGCTTCCTCCCATGAAACCACTGCTTCGTCTTGAAGAGCCGGCGCCCGCGCCGGCGCGCCGCTTCGCCTTGTTCGACCTGGGCTTCCGGCCCTTCTACCTGCTGGCCAGCGTGTTCGCGGCGCTGTCGATCCCGCTGTGGGCGCTGCAGTTCTCGGGCTGGCTGCGCGAGCCTTATCTCGCCGGGCCACTGTGGCATGCGCACGAGATGCTGTTCGGCTTCACGCTGGCGGTGATCGTCGGCTTCCTGTTCACGGCTGGCCGCAACTGGACCAACCAGCCCACGCCCACCGGCTGGCCGCTGGCGGCGCTGGCCGCCTTGTGGCTGGCGGCGCGGCTGCTGGTGCTGACGCCGTACGCGCTGGCCGCCGCGGCCGCCAACATCGCCTTTCCGCTGGCCGCGGCGCTGGCGCTGGCGGTGCCCTTCGTCAAGGCGCGCAACCAGCGCAACTACTTCTTCATCGGGCTGCTGGCGCTGCTGGCGCTGGCGTCGGCGGTGATCCATTTGTCGCAGCTCGGGCTGCTGGCGCTGCCGCCCGGGCGCGGCGTGCAGGTGGCGCTGGACGTCGTGCTGTTCATCCTGTCGGTGATGGGCGGGCGCGTGATCCCGATGTTCACCAACAACGGCGTGCCCGGCGCCGCCGCGTCGCGCCGGCCTTGGGTGGAGAAGGCGGCGCTCGGCTCGGTGCTGGCGCTGATCGTGCTGGATGTGCTGGGCATCGACGGCGCGCCGCTGGCCGTGGTGGCGGCGCTGGCCTGCGCCGCGCACGCCGCGCGCTGGGCGCTGTGGCAGCCGTGGAAGACGCTGCGCGTGCCGCTCGTCTGGGTGCTGCACCTGGCCTACTTGTGGGTGCCGCTGCACCTGGCCTTGCGCGTGGCCGGCGTGCTGGGGCTGGCGGCGCCGTCGCTGGCCGTGCACGCGCTGACGGTCGGCGCCGTCGGTGGCATGGTCATCGGCATGATGACGCGCACGGCGCGCGGCCACACGGCGCGGCCGCTGCGCGCCGATGGCTATGAAGTGACTTGTTATGTGCTGGTGGCGCTGGCGGCGCTGGTGCGCGTCGGCGGGCCGCTGCTGGCGCCGGCCGGGCTGGTGCACGCCGTGCTGCTGTCGGCCGCGCTGTGGAGCGCCGGCTTCGGGCTCTACGCCGTGCGCTACTGGCCCATCCTGTCGCGCCCGCGGCTCGACGGCCGGCCGGGCTGAAGGGGCCGCCGACGATGGACTACGCCGCCGTCAAGCTCGTCCACCAGGGCGCCGTCACGCTGTCGATCGGCGGCTTCGCGCTGCGCGGCGCTGCCTCGCTGGCCGGCGCCGGCTGGGTGCGCGGCCGCCTGGCGAAGACGCTGCCGCACATCGTCGACACGGTGCTGCTCGGCTCGGCGCTGTGGCTGGCCTGGATGCTGCGGCTGTCGCCGACCGCCACGCCTTGGCTGATGGCCAAGATCATCGGCCTCGTCGTCTACGTCGCGCTCGGCGTGCTGGCCCTGCGCCCGGGCCGGCCGCCGGCGCAGCGGGCGCTGTACGGGCTGGCGGCGCTGACCGTCGTCGGCTGGATCGTCTCGGTCGCGCTGAGCAAGAACGCGTGGGGATTTCTCGCGCCGCTCGTCGGGCAGGGCGGATGACGGCGGTGCTGGCGCAGTTGCAGGGCTGGCAGCGGCAGGTGGCACTGCCGGCGGCGGTGCTGCGGGCGCTGGCCGACGAGGCGTCGCCAGACGCTACCGCAGCGGCGGCGCTGCTGCCAACCTTCGACGCCGCGCTCGCCGCCCACCGCCGCTTTCAACAGCAAAGCCTGGTGCCCGAAATGATCGAGGCGATGGCCGGCTCCGATGCGGTTTGCATCCGCGAGCTGGCCGAGGCGCTGGCCGGTCAGCTGCAAGCGCTGCAGCGGCAATGGCGGGCCGTTCGCGGCGCGCTGGCCGCTGGCCGCCCGGTGGCCGCCGCCGACTGGCGCGTGCTGGCCGACGGCTGCGACGCGCTGCACGCCCGCGAACAGCGCGAGCTGCTGCCGATGGCCGCCCGGCTGCTGGACGACGCGGCGCTCGGCCGCATCGCGCAGGCCGTCGCCGCGAAGCCGTAAAGACTTCGCGTCGGCGCCGCGATCAGCGCTTGCGCAGCCGGTCCAGCAGCTCGCGCGCCTGCTGCTCGGCCTGCACGGCCTGTTCCAGCGGATGGCGGCACAGCCCGGCTTCGGCGTAGTGGCGGTTCTCGTGCAGCTCGGCCAGACCGGGCAGGCTGTCCAGCAGCGCCGGCAGCGTTGGCTCGTCGGCCGCTTCGTCGAGCAGGCTGCCGAGCTGGCGCACGACGCTGCGGTACTGCGCGGCGCTGGCGCCGCGCGGCGCCTGCTCCAGGCGCTCCAGCAGCATGGCCGTGGCCGCCAAGGCGTGCAATCGGGCGGGGATGCGGATCTGGGTGTCGGTGCTCATGTCCTGGCTTTTCGGCAGAAACCGGATGAGCCTGAGAAGTGGGGTGTCCGGCCCGCAATTCAAGGTGTTGCGCGGGCATCGGGCCGCCGCGCGCGCAGCAGCCCGCTCGCCAGCGCCGTGCCCAGCAGCACCACGGCGCAGCCGGCCAGCATGCCGGCGGTGACCGGCTCGCCCAGCACCAGCAGGCCCCAGACGATGGCAAACGGCGGGATCAGGTAGGTCACCGCGATCGCCTGCGCCGGCCCGACATGGGCGATCAGCCGGAAGTACAGCAGGTACGCCAGCGCCGTGCACGCCAGCGCCAGCGCCGCCACGGCGACCCAGGCGCGCGTGCTCGGCATCTGCGCCGGCCAGGCCCACAGCGCCGGCAGCAGCATCACCAGCGCCGCGGCCGACTGGCTGCCGGCGGCCACCACCAGCGGCGGCACGCCGGCCAGCCGGCGCTTGGTGTAGTTGACCGTGAAGCCGTAGCACAGCGTCGCCGCCACGCAGCACGCGATGCCGAGGCCCGGGCTGACGCCGTGCGCGCTGTCTTTCAGCCCGGCCTTGTCCCAGGCCAGGACCAGCACGCCGGCGAAGCCGACGGCAATGCCGATCAGCCGCGCCGGGCCGGGCTTGTCGTGCAGCCAGGCCCACGCGATCAGCGTGCCCCACAGCGGCGCCGTCGCGTTGATGATGCCGGCCAGCCCGGCCGTCAGCACCAGCGCTGCCACCGTGAACAGCGTGAACGGCAAGGCCGAGTTGCCGATGCCGACCACCAGCAGCGGCACGGCATGGCGGCGCAAGGCCGGCCACTGGCCGCGCGCCGCCACCAGCGGCAGCAGCACGAGGCCGGCGCCGGCGACGCGCAGGAACACCAGCGCCAGCGGCCCGAACTCCGGCGCCCCGATGCGCATGAACAGGAACGACGCGCCCCACAGCGCGCCCAGCAGCAGCAGTTCGGCCGCGTCGCCCGCCGTCATCGCCCTCATACGAGCAGCACGCCTTCGTGTTGCAGCAGCCGCTCCTTGCGCGGCAGCCCGGCCGCGAAGCCGGTCAGCGAACCGTTGGCGCCGACGACGCGGTGGCACGGCACGATCAGCGCCACCGGGTTGGCGCCGCAGGCGCTGCCGGTCGCCCGCGCGACGGCCCCGGCGCCGACGCCGGCCGCCACCTCGCCATAGGTCCGCGTGCGGCCCTTGGGGATGCGCAGCAGCTCGCGCCAGACGGCGCGTTGGAACAAGCTGCCTTGCAAGTCGAGCGGCACCTCGACGGTGTCGGCATCGTCGCCGGCCCAGTACGCCTGCAGCCAGCGCCGCGCCGCCGCCAGGTGCGGGTGCGCCGGGTCTTCCGCCGCGCCGGCAAAGGCGGCGGCGTAGCGCTCGCGGGCGTCGAACCACAGCGCGGCGACGCCGCGCGCCGTGGCCGCCGCCGTCATGGTGCCCAGCGGCGTCTCGATGTCGGCGACGGCCGCGACGCCGTTCAGTGCCAGGTTCTTCATGCCACGTTCTCCATCTGTTGCCACAGCTTCATCACGGCGTAGGCGCGCCACGGCCGCCAGGCCTCGGCGGCCGCCGCGACGGCCTTGGGGTCGCGCGTGCCGAGCGCGTTCATCAGGCCGATGTCGGCGGCCGGCCAGGCATCGGGCCAGGCGAGCACGCGCATCGCGATCAGCTGCACCGTCCAGTCGCCGATGCCCGGCAGTTCGCGCAGCGCCGCCAGCGTCGGCGCCAGCGGGGCGCCGCGGTGCAGGGCGACGCGGCCTTCGGCGACGGCGGCCGCCAGCGCCTGCAGCGCCCGCACCCGCTGGCGCACGATGCCCAGCGTGCCGATCGCCTCCGGCGCCGCGGCGGCCAGCGTCGGCGCATCGGGGAAGACGCGGTCGAGCGCCGGCCACGGCGTCTCGACGGCGACGCCGAAGCGTTGCACGAGGCGATGCGTCAGCGTCCGCGCCGCCTTCACCGTGACCTGCTGGCCGAGGATGATGCGCACCGCCTGCTCGAATCCGTCCAGCGCGCCCGGCAGCCGCGTTCCAGGCCGCGTCGCGCCGGGCACGCGGTCGAGCACGGGATCGATGCGCTCGGGGTCGGCATCGAGGTCCAGGCCCTGGCGAACGGCCTGCAGCACGGCGCCCAGGCTCGGCGCCAGGCTCGGTGCCACTTGCAGATGCACCTCGTGCCGATCGGGGACGAAGCGCGCTTCCAGCCAGCCGAGGGCGCGGCCGCCGCCGCCCGGCTGCGGCCAGCCAAGCGTTCGCCGCAGCACGAGGCCTTCGACGTGCTCGACGCCGGCCACCTGGCGCTGCGCGAAGAAGCGCAGCACGCCGTCCACGTCGTACGGCGGCCGCCATGCCAGCCGCAGCGGCGCCGCTGCCGCCTTCGCCGGCGCCCCTTCGCGGCGCAGGCCGCTCGGGTTGAGCCGGTAACGTTCGACGAAAGCCGCATTGAAGCGCCGCACGCTTGCGAAGCCGCTCGCCAGCGCCACCTGCGTCACCGGCTGGCCGGTGTCGGTCAGCAATTGCTTGGCGAGCAGCAGGCGCTGCGTCGTCAGGTAGTCGTGCGGCGAAACGCCATGCACGGCCTGGAAGATGCGCCGCAGGTGGCGGTCGGTCACGCCCAACCGTGCCGCCAGCGCCGGCAGCGCCAGCGCCTGGCCGCCGTGGACGGCATGTTCGATCATGCGCGCCGCCGTGTCGGCCAGTTCGCGCGACGAATCCATTTGCGACAGCCCCGGCGCGATCTCCGGCCGGCATTTCAGGCAAGGCCTGAAGGCGGCCGCTTCGGCTTGCGCCCGGGTGTCGAAGAAGCGGCAGTTCTCGCGCCGCGGCGTCCGCACGCGGCACACCGGCCGGCAGTAGACGCCGGTGCTGGTGACGCCGACGAACAGGCGCCCGTCGAAGCGGGCATCGCGTGCTTTCACGGCGAGGTAGGCGGCATCGGCATCGAGGACCATGCGCTGCATGATAGGCGGCGGGATGGTGACGACTGGCCGTTTTCGGACGTGTGCTTTTCGCTGGGCTTTGATCGGCCCTTCTTCGCGTGCTGAAGCCCCCGGCCGTGAGCGTGTGCAAGCGAAGAACGACCGATCGAAGCACCCGTAGGCCAAGCCAATGGCAACGCCCCATCAGCCCAGCCGCTTGAGCAACGCCCCAACGGTCGAGCCGGCCAGGCCGAGCGGGATTAACAAGTCGTTCCCGCCCCGAAAGTCGGTGCCGCAGACGAGCGACGCCGCTTCGATCACCGTCGCCGTCGCTGGCATCGCGACGCCGGCCACGCGACCGAGCGCCTCGTTGAAGACCAAGCCGTATGGCACGTCTTCGTGCAGGAAGCGCGTTTGCACGTCGGTCGGCCCCGGCGGCCCTCCGCGGGCCGCGTGCAGTTCCTCCGCGATGCCGGCCAACGCCGGCGAACGCGTTCCGAAGCTGCCGGCGAAATGCGCCGCCAGCGGCGGCAGCGCCAGACCGAACGCCGCCGCCAGCGCCTGGCGCTCGGCGTCCAGCCGCTCGATCACGGCCGCGACATGCGGCGTCAGGTAGTGGTACTGCGGCCACGACTCGGCACGCTCGATGCGCGTCCAGTTGAACAACGCCAGCGGGCCGTGGCTGATCGGGTTGACGTTGGCCAGCACCGTCGCCAACGCATTCGGCTGCCGCTCGAAGACATCGCCGAACAGCGCCTGGCATTCAGCCAGCGCTTGATCAGCCGCCGCGCCGCCCGGCAGCACCGAAAGCCCCAGCCGGCCGCGTCGCGTCAGCACCCGCACGCGGCCGGGCCAGATGCGGCGCGCCGTCAGCACCGTGCTCGCGAGGCCGATCACCGGCACGTCGAGCCCCCGGGCCAGCGCGGCCTCGTGCAGGTACAAGGCCGAGAGCGACGCCATCGAGCTGACGAGCACCCGCTGCCCGCGGCGCAGCGCCGGCAGCAGCGCGTCGACGACGGCCCGGTGGCCGTTCGCCGGGACGGCGACGACGAGCCATTCGGCCCCGTCGCACAGCGCCGCCGCGTCGGCCGCCTGCCGCAGCGGCCAGTCGCCTTCGATCACGCCGTTGGACAGCAGCCGCCCTTGCGCCGCCGCCAGCGCCTGGCCGCCGCGCGGCGCCCACAGCCACGGCTCGTGGCCGGCCGCCGCCAGCAGCGCCGCCAGCCCGAGGCCGATGCCGCCGCAGCCGGCGATGCCGATGCGCACGACGGCGCTACTCCGTCTTGATGTTGCCCTGGCGGATGACGCGGCCCCAGCGGGCGTTGTCCTCGTCCATCACGCGGGCCAGCGCCGCCCGGTCGCCGCATTCGACGGCAGCGCCGAGGCCGCGAAAGCGCTCCTGCGTCTCCGGCAGCCGGCAGATCGCCAGCAGTTCCGTCTGCAGCGCCTGCAGCCGGTCCACCGGCGTCGCCGCCGGCGCCAGCACGCCGACCCAGACCGGCACTTCCAGGCCCTTCAGGCCGGCCGCTTCCGACACCGTCGGCCGATCGGCCAGGTTCGGCAGATGCGCCTTGGAGAAGGTCGCCAGCACGCGCGCCTTGCCGCTGGCGACCATCGGGTCGATCGAGGCGGCGCTCGTCACGATCAGCGGCACCTGGCCGCCCAGCAGGTCGGCCAGCGCCGGCGTCGCGCCCTTGTACGGCACGTGCAGCCATTGCACGCCGGCCGTCTGCGCCAGCAACTCGCCCGTCAGGTGCGAGATGGTCGCGTTGCCGGTCGAGGCGTAGGCCAGCTTGCCGGGGTGCGCCTTGGCGTCCTGCAGCACGTCGGCCAGCGTCTTGTACGGGCTGTCGGCCCGCACGGCGATGGTCATCGGCGTGTCGGCCACCAGCGCCACGGCCGTGAAATCGCGCTTCGGGTCGTACGGCAGCCGCGCGTTCAGGTGCGGGGCGATCGAGATCGCGCCGCCGGTGGCCAGCAGCAGCGTCCGGCCGTCGGGCACGGCCTTGGCCACGCTGTCGGCCGCCAGCACGCCGCCGGCGCCGGCCTTGTTGTCGATGACCACCGTCTGCCCCGTGCGCTGGGCCAGCTTGTCGCCCAGGTAGCGGCCGATCACGTCCTGCGCGCCACCGGGCGCGAAGGGGATCACGAGGCGCACGCTGCCGCCGCTGATGCCGCCGACGCCACCACTTTGCGCCCACGCCGCCGTGCAGGCGATGGCGATCAGCAGGGGCGGCAGCAGGCGGGCGATTCGGGCGTGGCGCATGGCATTTCGGCAGGGCAGGCGAGGGCGCCGAGTTTGCCCCAAGCGCTGCCCGCATAATGGTCCGCACCCTCTTTGCGACGCTGACCATGAAAGTTCAACCCTCGATCTTCAAGGCCTACGACATCCGGGGCGTGGTCGGCAAGACCATCGACGAGGAGTTCGCCGAGCACCTGGGCCGCGCCTTCGGCTCGGAGGCCAAGCTGGAAGGCCAGAAGGCGGTGGTCGTCGGGCGCGATGGCCGCACCTCGGGCCCGGCGCTGGCGGCGGCGCTGATCCGCGGGCTGAAGTCGACCGGGCTCGACGTCGTCGACCTCGGCGCCGTGACGACGCCGATGCTCTACTACGTCGCCGCGACGCGCGGCAAGTACGGCTGCAGCAGCGGCATCCAGGTCACCGGCAGCCACAACCCGACCGACTACAACGGCTTCAAGATGGTGATGAGCGGGCGCGCCATCTACGGCGCCGAGATCCAGCGCCTGCGCCAGCGCATCGAGCGCGAGACCTACGCCAAGGGCAAGGGCCGCAGCGCGACGATGGACATCGTGCCCGAGTACAGCCACCGCATCACGAGCGACTGCCAGCTGGCGCGGCCGATGAAGGTGGTGGTCGATTCCGGCAACGGCATTCCCGGCGCCACGGCGCCCGGCATCCTGCGCGCCCTGGGCTGCGAGGTGACCGAGCTGTATTCCAAGGTCGACGGCAGCTTTCCCAACCACCACCCCGACCCCAGCAAGCCCGAGAACCTGGCCGTGCTGATCAAGACCGTCAAGAAGAGCGGCGCCGAGATCGGCCTCGCTTTCGACGGCGACGGCGACCGCCTGGGCGTCGTCACCCGCGGCGGCAACATCATCTTCCCCGACCGCCAGATCATCCTGTTCGCGCGCGACATCCTCTCGCGCCACCCCGGCGAGACCATCATCTACGACGTGAAGTGCACGCAGCGCCTGCCGGTGGCCGTGCGCGAGGCCGGCGGCGTGCCGCTGCTGTGGAAGACCGGGCACTCGCTGATCAAGGCCAAGCTCAAGGAGACCGGCGCGCCGTTTGCCGGCGAGATGAGCGGGCATTTGTTCTTCGGCGAGCGCTGGTACGGCTTCGACGACGCGATGTACACCGCCGCGCGGCTGCTGGAAATCCTGTCGCGCCACGCCGATCCGAGCGCCGTGCTTGATGCGCTGCCGACCAGCTTCAGCACGCCCGAGCTGAACGTGCCCTGCGCCGAGGGCGAGCACCACGCCGTCGTCGCCGAGCTGCTGGAGCGCGTGGCCGACGGCCGGCTGAACTTCATCGACGGCGAGATCGGCACCATCGACGGCCTGCGCGTCGACTTCGACGACGGCTTCGGCCTCATCCGCGCCAGCAACACGACGCCGGTGCTGGTGCTGCGCTTCGAGGGCCACACGCCCGAGGCGCTGCAGCGCATCCAGGACCAGATGATGGCCGTGCTGCGCAGCGTCAAGCCCGACGCCAAGATCGAGGCCGCCAAGCACTGACGTTAGCCGCATGAAGCCCGCGCTCGCCCGCGCCGGCTACTCGTGGCTGCTGCGTGCGCTGGCGCCGGCCTACTTCGCCCGGCTGTGGTGGCGCGGAGCCCGCGAGCCGCTGTACCGCAGCGCCTGGAACGAGCGGCTGGGCCTGTACGACGGCGAGGTCGCGCCCGGCCGGGTGTGGATCCACGCCGTCTCGCTGGGCGAGACGCGGGCCGCCAAGACGCTGGTCGACGCGCTGCGCCGCCAGGTGCCGGGCCTGCGCCTGCTGCTGACGCACGGCACCGCCACCGGCCGCGAGGCCGGCCGCGCGCTGCTGCAGCCCGGCGACGCCCAGGCCTGGCTGCCGTACGACACGCCGGGCGCCGTGCGCCGCTTCCTGCGCCGCCAGCGGCCGGCCGTCGGCGTGCTGATGGAAACCGAGATCTGGCCCAACCTGCTGCTCGCCGCCCGCGAGGCCGGCGTGCCGATGGTGCTGGCCAACGCGCGCCTCAGCGAAAAGAGCATGGCCAAGGGCCGCCGCCTGCGGCCGCTGATCCAGCCGGCGCTGTCGGGCCTGACGCGAACGCTGGCGCAGACCGAGGCTGACGCCGGCCGGCTGCGCCATTCCGGCGTGGCGCGCGTGCAGGTCAGCGGCAACCTGAAGTTCGACCTCGCGCCCGACCCCGCGCTGCTGGCCCGCGGCCGCGCCTGGCGCGCCGCCGCGGCGCGGCCGGTCGTCATGATGGCCAGCTCGCGCGAAGGCGAAGAGGCGCCGCTGCTGCAGGCCTGGGCCGCGCTGCCGGCGCCGCGGCCGCTGTTGCTGGTCGTGCCGCGGCACCCGCAGCGCTTCGACGAGGTGGCGGCGCTGGCCGCGCAGGCGCTGCCGCGCGTGCAGCGGCGCACTTCCTTTGGCGAAGCACCCGATGCCAGCGCCGACGGGTGGATCGGCGACAGCATCGGCGAGATGCCGCTGTACTACGCGCTGGCCGACCTTGCACTGTTGGGCGGCAGCTTTGCACCGCTGGGCGGGCAGAACCTGATCGAGGCCGCGGCCTGCGGCTGCCCGCTGCTGATCGGGCCGCACACCTTCAACTTCGCGGCCGCCGCCGAAGACGCCATCGCCGCCGGTGCCGCCGAGCGGCTGCCCGACCTCGGCGCCGCCGTTGCCCGCGCCGTGGCGCTGAGCGCCAGCCCCGAGCGCGCCGCGATGGCCCAACGCGCGACGCAATTCGCCCAGGCGCACCGCGGCGCCGCCGAGCGCATGGCGCTGGAGGTGGCGGCGCTGCTGGCCGAGCGGCGCGCGGGGTGAGGGCGTGCGGCACGTCGTCGCGGCGTCCGAGGTCGAGTGGCAGGCCATCCGCGCCCAGGGCCCGGGCGGGCAGAACGTCAACAAGGTCTCCAATGCCGTGCACCTGCGCTTCGACATCGCGGCCTCGTCGCTGCCCGAGGCCGTCAAGCACCAGCTGCTGAAGACGGCGGACCAGCGCATCTCGTCGGCCGGCGTCGTCGTCATCAAGGCGCAGTCGGCGCGCTCGCTGGCCGCCAACAAGGCCGAGGCGCTGGCCCGCCTGCAGAAGCTGGTCGACGCGGCGGGCCATACGCCGAAGCGGCGCAAGCCGACCAAGCCGACCGCCGCCTCGCGCCAGCGCCGCCTTCAAGCCAAGGGCTTGCGCTCGTCGCTCAAGGCGCTGCGCGGCGGCGCGCCGCGGGAGTGAGCGCTGCCGCCGCGCTGGCCATCGCCTTGAAGTAGTCGACGACGTCGTCGGACGGCCGCATCGTCGCCGACTTCTTCAGCTTGGAGGCGTACGGGATCTCCCGCAACCGCATCTTCGAGAAATCGTAACTGGGCGGCGAAGTCGTCGTAGATGACCGTCTGGGCTTCCCCGAAGGAAACGCGGTGCGTCCTGACGTTGGCCGTTGCCTTGGCACGATCCCACTCGAAGCGCATCCCTACATTGCCTGGATTCCCACGGCGGCCGTCACGACGGCCCGGCAAGCGCGATCAGAGGTTGCCCGCGAACAGCCTTCGCACGAACAAGTCCTTGAAGCTGCGCGCCTCGTCCAGGCCCAGGCGCTGCAGGTAGGCCTGCGGCGCTTCGCGCCGCTCCCACAAGCTCTTGATGGCCATCGTCACCAGCTCGGCCGGGTGCTCGCTGGCGTGCTGCAGCTTCTTCAGCGCGCGCACGATGTGCAGTTCGTCGGCCGTGAAGTCGGTGCCGAAGGGAAAGTCCGGCAGCAGCCCGGCCTGCGCCCAGGGGTGCAGCTTGTCTTCCAGCGCCTGCGGCAGGTTGTGGCGGTGTTGCTCGGGCAGCTGCCAGTTTGCCTCCAGCTTGCCGTGCGCCTTGGCCTGGCCGATCAGCTCGTCCTGGAAGCGCGAGTCGGCCACCGCCAGCAGGCGCTTGACGACCTCGGCATCGCTTTGCCCGCGCAGGTCGGCCACGCCGTATTCGGTGACCACCAGGTCGCGCAGGTGGCGCGGAATGGTGACGTTGCCGTAGCTCCAGACGATGCTGCTGCGCAGCCCGTCCTTGTGGTCGTGGGTGGCGCGCAGCATCATCAAGAGCCGCGCATCGGGCAGCGCGTGCGCCATGGCCACGAAGTTGTACTGCCCGCCGACGCCGCTGACGACCTGGCCGTTTTCCAGCGCGTCGCTGGCCGCGGCGCCGAGCAGCGTGACCACCATCGTGGTGTTCATGAAGCGCGCCTTGCGGCGCTGCGCGCGCTTGAGCTCGCTCTCGCCGGGCAGCCGGCCGTAGAGCTGGTTGATGAAGTCGATGCGCGTCATGTCGATGCGCGCCAGCGCCTGCGGCGGCAGGCTGCGCAGCCGCTCATAAAAGTCGTTAGGCCCGAGGAAGAAGCCGCCGGTCATGAAGATGCCGCCCAGCAGCCGCGTGCCCAGCAGGTGCCGGTCGATCACGGCGCGGTCGGCCGCGTCGCGCAGGTCGGCGCCGCAGGTCACGTCGCCCAGCCGCAGCCGGCCGGCGTGCAGCCTGACCTCGGGCTTGAACACGCCCAAGCGCTGCAGGAAGTCCAGGTCTTCTGCGGCCAGCGGGCTGCGCACGCGGCCGCATTGCAGCAGCGCCTGCAGCGTGGCCGGCGTCACCGCGGCGCCGATGCGGCCGTCGTTGACCAGTTGCTGCAGCCGCGTGTCGGGGTAGACCTCGCGGCGGACGATGCCGGCCTCGATCAGCTTGAGGAAGCCGTTGACGAACATTTCCGAGCAGCCGTACAGGCCCTCGTCGAAGCGCCCCAGCTCGCGGCCGGCCAGCTCGGGCCCGGCCAGGGCCTGCAGGATCTGGCGGTACTCGCTGCCGTGGCGGTCGCGCACGATCAGCGCCTGCGCGATGGCGTCGCCCAGCGAGCCGATGCCGATCTGCAGCGTGCCGCCGTCGGCCACCAGGCTGGAGGCGTGCAGCCCGATGGCGTAGTCGACCGTGCCGACCTTGGCGTTGGGCGGGCCGAACAGCGCGTGCGTGCCGGCCGGGTCGTCGACCACCAGGTCGAACAGCCCCGGCTCGACCAGCGCGCCGTTGCCCATGAAGGGCAGCTTTCGGTTGATGATGGCCACCGTCAGCAGCGGGCGGCCGTCGGCGCGCAGCAGTTCGGCCACTTCGGCCGTGAGGTCGGGGTTGCTGGACAGCGACAACTGCCGCGCCGGCCCTTCGCCGCGCACCGCCACGGCCTGGGCGATGACGTTCATGCCCTGCACCGCCATGTCGCGCGCCACGAAGGTGTAGTTGGTCGAGATGTAGCGCTGCTGGGCTTCGTCGTTGCCGAGGTAGTCGCCGGTCTTCATGAAGAACTCGCAGATCTCCACGTTGGGCGGCAGCCGCCCGGCGCGCAGGTCCTTCACGTACTGCAGGTCGGGGTAGTCGGTGAACACGCGCTCGACCAGCGGCGCCAGGAAGTGCTGCTCCAGCTCGCCGTGGCCGACCGGGCGCTCCAGCGACAGCGCGGTGACGATGCGCAGCCGCCGCGCCGGGTTGGCCACGACGCGCGCATACAGCGCGTTGACGAAGCGGTTGGGCTTGCCGATGCCCAGCGGAATGCCCAGCACGATGTCGCCGGGAATGCCGTCGAGCACGCGGTCCACCGCGGCGTCGATCGACGAGAGGGCCTCGTCACGCCCGGCCTGCTGCGCCATCGCCTGCGTCTCCGTTCCGATACACGGATCGCATCGTCCCACAAGGCCGAAAGCGGCTTGATTCCGCATAAGCGCGCCGGCGCCGCCATCCCGCATTCGCGGCGCTACTCACGCGGCGGCCGGATGTGGTCGAATACCGGCTCGCCGCCTTCGGTCCGCCATGTCGCGCAAGCCCCCCTCCACGCCGGCCGCCCCGCTTGCCGCCGCCCGCCCGCCGCGGCGGCCGCTGCTGTTGCGGCGCCCGTGGCCGCAGGCCGCCGGCGCGGCATTGGCGCTGGGCAGCGCGCTGGCGCTGCTGGCCGCAGGCCTGGCCTGGCTGCTGACCGCCGGGCCGCTGGAAGGCTGGCTGCCGCCCGCCGGCGCCGTGCTGCTGGCCACGCTGGCCGCCGTGCTGCCGCTGACGCTGCTGCTGGCCAAGATCAGCCGCGACCTGGAGCGCGGCCGCCACCTGGCGCTGGCCGCCGGCGCGTTGGACCCGGTGACCGGCATCTCCGCCCGCGGCCCCTTCGTGGCGCTGGCCGAGCGCGAGTTCGCGCGTTCGCGCCGCTACGGCATCGGCGCGGCGCTGCTGCTGGTCGACGTCGACCGCTTCCGCCGCCTGAGCGAAGGGCCCGACGGTGCCGACGGCGTGGCCAGCGACCTGGTGCTGCGCGAAATCGCCGCCAGCACGCAGACCACGCTGCGCGGCGCCGATGCGCTGGCCCGCTTCGGCCATGCGCAGCTGGCGGTGTTCCTGGCGCATGCCGACCCGCTGGGCGCGCTGGACGTGGCCGAGCGCATCCGCGAGCGCGTGGAGCAGCTGGAAATCGCCTGGCGCGACCAGCGCCTGCGCGCCACCGTCAGCGTCGGCGTGGTGCTGATGCGGCCGGCGCATTTGTCGCTGCAGGCGGTGATCGACGACGCCGAGGCCGCGCTCGGCGCCGCCCGCCACGCCGGCGGCAACTGCGTGCGCTCGGCGCCGGTCGACCCGCGGCGGCTGGCCCACGGCCCGCGCGGGCCCTCGGTCGGCGACAACCAGGCCGCGGGGTCCTGAGGGTTCACATCCGCAGCCGGCCGGCGTAGCCGGTCATCTCCAGGTAGCCCAGGCCGACGCGGCGGCCGCCGGCGTCCAGCCATTCGCTCAGGCCTTCCCAGTACAGCGTGCCGGTGCCGGCGCGGCTGTCGAGTTCCTGGCCGTCGAGCAGCGCGCGCACGGCCAGCGTGCCGGCGGGCGTCTGCACCTGCCACTGCACGGGGTAGTCGGCGCCGGTTTGCGGGCTGCGCCAGCGCCGCCCGGGCTGCCAGCGCACGGCATCGGGCGTGAAGCTGGCGGTGCGGCCGTCGGCCGCGCGGTGGCTGCCGCCGGCCCACAGCGCGCTGCCGTCGGCGCGGCGGAGCTGAAAGGCGGTGAGCGCGCTGCCGTCGAAGCCGTTGAGGCCGATCCAGTCCCAGCCGACGGCGTCGGCGGCCAGCAGCTCGTCGCTCCATTCATGGTCCAGCCAGGCGCGGCCATCGGCGGCCAACGTGCGGCCGTCGATGCGCAGCCGCGCCTGCGCCGCCAACTGCGGCTCGCTGTAGTAGTGGCTGGCCTGGGTCTCCAGCGGGCCTTTGCGCGAGAAGCCGGCGTCGCCTTGCAGCAGCAGCCTTTGCGTCGGCTGCATCTGCAGTTCCAGCGACCAGTCGTCGTCGTCGACGCGCGCCTGCCAGCCGCCGCCCGTGCGCCGCAGCGACCAGGGGCCGATCCACAGCCGCGCGTCGGCCGTGGCGGCGCCGGCGGCGGCCGTCTCGTCGAACTGCCCGTTCCAGCGCAGCAGCCGCTGCGCATGGCGGTGGCGCCGCGCGCCGAGGTCGGTGACGGCGGCATGCGCGAACAGCAACTGGCGCGGCGCCAGGCGGCCGGGCAGGTCGCCGGCCAGCCCCGTGCGGCTGCGGAAGAAGGTCACCTGGAAGCCGTGGCTGGGCGCCTCGGCGCTGCCCAGCCAGCCGGTGGCGTACCACCATTCGGTGCGCTGGCCGAGGTGGGCGCCGTGGTCGCGCGGCCAGGCCAGCGCGCGGCCGCGGCGCACGGCATCGCTGTCTTCGGCCGCCCGCGCCGCCCCGGGCACCAGTGGCGGCACCAGCGCCGGCACCAGCGGCAGCGCCAGCGCGGCCAGCCAGCGGCGCCGCGCCGGGTTCACCAATCCTCCTTGACGGCCAGCACGGCGGAGCGCGCCACCGCCTGGCGGCCGGCCAGCGCCGCCGTGGCCACGCCGGTGGCCAGCACCGCGGCGCACAGCGCCAGCAGGCGCAGCACCGGCAGCGACAAGTCCATGCTCCAGTGGAAGCTTTGCGGATTGACCACGTGCACCAGCACGACGCTGACCGCCAGCCCCAGCAGCAGCCCGATGGCGCAGCCGGCGGCCAGCCAGACGGCGCTTTCGCCGGCCACCACGGCGAGGATCTGCCGCCGCGTCAGCCCCAGGTGGGCCAGCAGCCCGAACTCCTTGCGCCGCGCCAGCACCTGGGCCGACAGGCTGGCGGCGATGCCGACCAGGCCGATGGCGATCGCCACCGCCTGCAGGTAGTAGGTGACGGCGAAGCTGCGGTCGAAGATGCGCAGCGAAACGCGGCGCAGCTCGGCGGTGGCCGCGAACTCCAGCGCGGCCGGATCGGGCAGCCGCTGGCGGATGCCGTCCTGCACCGCGGCCACGCTGGCGCCCGGCGCCAGCCACAGCGCCAGCTCGTTCAAGCGGCGGTCGCCGCCGCTCAGGCGCCGATAGTCGGCGTGGTCCATCGCCACGCTGCCGAACTGGCGCGCGAAGTCGCGCCAGACGCCGCGCACGCGCACCGCCGTCGGCGGCGCGGCGCCGTCGGCGCCCAGCGGCAGCCGCAGCAGCGTGCCGGGCCGCGCGTCGTACAGCGCCACCATCGCCTCGCTGACCCACACGCCCACCTCGCCCGCCGGCAGCGGGCCTGTCGGTCCCTGCAGCGGCAACTGGCGTTCGGGGTCGGGCAGCGGGCGCGCCAGCAGCGTGACGGTGGGCCGGCCCGGCGCCAGCGCCAGCGCGCGCACGCGGCCGGCCTGCACCCGCTGCACGCCGGGCAGCGCGGCGGCGGCGGCCGCCAGCTCGGGGCCGAACCAGGCCTGGTCGCCGGCGGCGCTGGCGGCGGCGCTGCGGGCGTAGAGGTCGGCCGGCAGCACGCCGTCCAGCCAGGCCGCGACGCTGTCGCGAAAGCTCGCCACCATCACCGTCAGCGCCACGCTCAAGGCCAGGCTGGCGACGACGCCGGCCACCGCCGCGCTGGCGGTGGCGCGCTGGTGGCGGGCGCGGCGGCGGGCCAGCAGCAGCAGCGGCCGGCGCTCGTCGCCGGCGCCGGCCAGCAGGGCCTGCACGGCGGCCGGCACCAGCGCGACGCCGCCGAACAGCAAGGCCGCCACCGAGGCATAGGCCGCCAGCGGCAGCCCGGCCACCGGCGGCAGCAGCGCCAGCAGGCCGCCCAGTGCCATCAAGGCCAGGCCGGCGACGGCCGGCAGCGGCCGCGCCGGCGGGCCGCTGAAGCCCTTCAAGGCCTGCGCCGGCGCCAGCCGCTCGGCCTGGCGCGCCGGCAGCCAGCCGCCGGCCAGCGCGGTGGCGCTGCCCAGGGCGAGGCAGACCAGGGCCAGCGCGGCGCTGCCGCCGTCCACCCGCAGCGCCGGCTGCGCGCCGGCGAAGAAGCCGCCGCCGAGGTCGCCGCCGAGCAGCCGCAGCGCGGCCCAGGCCAGCGCCGCGCCGAGCGCCAGGCCCAGCACGCTGCCGGCAGCGCCGAGCAGCGCGCACTCGACCAGCACCAGGCGGCGGCGCTCGACGGCGCGCAGCCCCAGCACGCCGAGCAGCGCCAGCCCCTGCGTGCGCTGCGCCACCGACAGCGAAAGCACCGAGAACACCAGGAAGCCGCCGACGAACAAGGCCACCAGCGCCAGCACCGTGAGGTTGACGCGGTAGGCGCGCGACAGCGTCGACAGCCGCTGCTCGGCCTCGTCGGGCGGCGCGGCGCCGATGTCGGCCGGCAGCGCCAGCGCCTGCAGCAGCGCCGCGGCCGGCTGCCCCGGCGCCAGCCGCAGGTCGATGCGCGAAAGCCGGCCGCCGTGGCCGAACCACCGCTGCGCCGCCGCCACGTCCATCACCAGCAGCGGCGGCCCGCCGGTGGCCACGTGGCCGGCGACGCGCAGGCGCTGCCATTGGCCGCCGGCCTGCAGCCGCACCGTGTCGCCGTCGTGCAGGTTCAGGCGCTGGCGGGCGGCGGCGTTGACGAAGACGGCGCCGGGGTCGAGCGCGGCCAGCCGGTCTTCGCCGGCCGCCGGCTGCGGCAGCAGCTCGGGCGCGATGGCCGCCAGCGCCAGCGCGTCGACGCCCAGCAGCTTGATGCCGACACGCTCGTGATCGGTGTTAGCCGCCTGGGTCTCGATCTCCAGCACCGGGCTGGCGACGCGCACGCCGGGCTGCAGGCGCAGCCGGTCGAGCCATTCGTCGGGCACGCCGGCGGCCGAGCCGGCGCGGCCGCGCAGGCTGAGGTCGGGCTGGCCGTTGACGGCGCGCACCGCGGCGCCGAACTCGGCCAGCGCCGATTGGTTGATCAATTGCACCGAGAACGCCAGCGCCACGCCCAACGCCACCGCCAGCAGCACCAGGCCGTGGCGCCAGGGGTGGTGCTGCCATTCGCGCCACAGCAGGGGCAGCAGGCGCAGCAGCGGGGGGTCGCGGGTCATCGCAGCGCCATTGTGGGCGCGCCGCGGAGGCAGGCCCTCAGCCCGGCACCTGGTAGTGGCCGGCCCCCATCAGGTCGATGCCGCAGGCCAGTTCGCGCACCCAGGCGATGAACTCCGACACCGCCGCGCCTTCCATCGGCGCGCCGTGCTGCGGCACGATCATGCGGATGGGCAGCGTGGACACCATGTCGGCCCACAGCCGCAGCACCTTGTTGGACACCATGTAGCGGCGGTGGAAGGCCTCCATGCCGCGCGGCAGCGGCTGCAGGCTGTGCAGCGTCTGCGCCGCCGTCTTGCCGTCGACCAGCGAGACGCCGAGGTCGCCCGAGAACAGGATGCCGCTGGCCGGGTCGAAGAACTGGAAGTTGCCCTCGGCGTGCATGAAGTGCGCCGGCAGCGCGACCAGCTTGCCGCGGCCGACGCCGATGTGCATGCCGCCATCGGGGATGCCGACGACGCGGCCGGTGGTCTTGCCCGGCTTGCAGAAGTGCGGGATGAAGCGCTCCCACAACTGCGAGATGTAGATCTTGGCCTGGGTCGCGGTGGTCCAGCGGTCGAGCGAGGCGATGATGTCGGGGTCGGCGTGCGAGGCGATCAGCGCGTCCAGCTTGGATGGCGCGAAATGCTTCGACATTTCGAGGTACAGCTCGCCGTAGGCGAGGTTGCCGCCGGGGTCGATGACCGCGCCGTGGTCGCCATCGACGATGAGGAACTGGTTGGATTGCACCGCCTCGCCACCCATGTCGCCGAGGTCGGTGAACATCAGGCAGCGATGACCGCCCTGGTCGTACAGCTTGATCGACATGGCGCGCGAATGTAAGGCGAGTAGGCGCGCGCAATCTTAAATTGAATCAAGGCGGGCGAATACCGTCCGGTGTTAAGCGCAGTATGCGGTCGGCGCGCGCCGCGGCCGCGGCCGAGTGCGTGACCAGCAGGCAGGCGGCGCCGGCCGAGCGCACCTGGGCCAGCAGCAGGTCGAGCACCCGCGCCGCGGTGTCGGGGTCGAGGTTGCCGGTGGGCTCGTCGGCGAGGATCAGCGCCGGCCGGTGCACCAGCGCGCGGGCGATGGCCACGCGCTGCAGCTGGCCGCCCGACAGCTCGGCCGGCTGGCGCTGGCCGAGCCCGGCCAGGCCCACCTCGGCCAGCAGCGACTGCACGCGCGCCGCGTCGGGCCGGCCCAGCAGCAGCAGCGGCAGGCCGACGTTCTCGGCCACGCTCAGGTGCGGCAGCACGTGGAAGGCCTGGAACACGAAGCCGAGCTGCGCGCGCCGCAGCCGCGCGCAGGCGTCGTCGTCGGCGGTGGCCAGGTCGACGCCGGCGACGACCAGGCGGCCGTGGTCGGCGCGGTCGAGCCCGGCGATGCAGTTCAGCAGCGTCGACTTGCCGACGCCCGATTCGCCGAGCAGCGCGACGAACTCGCCGCGCGCCAGTTGCAGCCAGACGTCGTGGAACACCGCGACCTCGCCGTAGCGCTTGCTCAAGGCTTCGATGTTCAGCATGCCGGCGCCTCGCCGCGCGCCAGCGCGAGCAGCGCCGCGCGCGCCTGCGCCGGCGCGTCGGGCGCATCGCAGGCCACCACCTGGCGCGCCATGCCGCGCAGCCAGGTCAGCTGGCGCTTGGCCAGCTGCCGCGTCGCCGCGATGCCGCGCTCGGGCAGGGCCTGCAGTTCATCGCGGTCCAAGGCCGCCCAGGTCTGGCGGTAGCCCACGCAGCGCATCGAGGGCATTTCAGGGTTCAAGTCGCCGCGCGCGCGCAAGGCGCGCACTTCGTCGACCAGGCCGGCCGCCAGCATCGCGGCAAAGCGCTCGCCGATGCGCCGGTGCAGCCACTCGCGCGCTTGCGGCTCCAGCGCCAGCAGCGGCCAGGCCTGCGCATCGGCCGCGCGCTTGCCCTGCTGCCAGGCCGACAGCGGGCGGCCGCTGAGCGCGTGCACCTCCAGAGCGCGCTGGATGCGCTGCGCATCGTGCGGCGCCAGCCGCGCCGCGGTGGCGGGGTCGACGCGCGCCAGCTCGGCGTGCAGCGCCGGCCAGCCTTCGCGCGCGGCGCGCTCGTCCAGCGCGCGGCGCCGCGCGGGGTCGGCCGGCGGCATGGCGTCCAGGCCTTCGCGCAAGGCCTTGAAGTACAGCATCGTGCCGCCCACCAGCAGCGGCAGCCGGCCGCGCGCGCGGATCTCGGCGGCCAGCCGCGTGGCATCGGCGACGAACTGCGCGGCCGAATAGGCCTCGGCGGGGTCGCGGATGTCGATCAAGTGGTGCGCTACTTCAGCGCGCTCGGCCGCGCTCGGCTTGGCGGTGCCGACGTCCATGCCGCGGTAGACCAGGGCCGAGTCGACGCTGATGATCTCCACCTCGGCATGGCGCGCCAGGTCCAGCGCCACCGCGGTCTTGCCGGCGGCGGTGGGCCCGGCCAGGCACAGGCCCAGCGGCCGGCGGGGCGCGCTCATCGCGGCAGCGCGCGCACCAGCGTCCAGGCGACGGCGCCGGTCAGCAGCGACCAGAACGCCACGCCGTAGACCAGCGGCCGCACCGTGCCGTCGAGCGCCTGGCCCAGCCACCAGGCGATGCCGACCGCCACCGCAGCGATGACGAAGCCGGCCAGCGCCGAAGCCGCGCCCGCCTGCTCGGCGAAGGGCCCTACCGCGGCGGCCTGGCTGCAGGGCTGGTGCACGCCGTGGCCGATGGCGTACAGGCACTGCGGCAAGGCGATCGCCCACGCCGACTGCAGCCCCAGCGCCGCCGGCAGCGCCATCGCCAGGCCGCCGGCCACCGTGAAGGCCGCGCCGCGCTGCACCGCGCCCACCGGGCCGTAGGCATGCGCCCAGCGCCGGCAGACGAAGGTGCCGGCGATGTAGGCCAGCGAGCCGGCGCCCAGCACCGCGCCGTAGGCGGTGGGCGACAGGCCCAGCACGTCGATGTAGACGAAGGCCGAGCCGGCCAGCATCGTGAACAGGCCGCCGTAGGTGGCCGCGCTGAGCAGCACCCAGGCGACGAAGACGCGGTGCGTGGCAATGCGCCGCCAGGCCGCCAGCAGCACGCGCGGCCGGGTGGCGTCGGGCCGCAGGCGCATTGCCGTCTCGGGCAGCCGCAAGGCCACCACGGCCAGCGCCAGCGCGCCGCCGGCGGCCACCAGCGCCAGCGCGGCGCGCCAGCCGGCGGCGGCCGTCGCCAGCCCGCCCAGCGCTGGGCTTGCGATGGCGATCAGCCCGAGCCCGGTCATTGCCCAGGCCATCACCTGCGCGCCCTGGCGCGGCTCGTAGAGGTCGCGCAGCAAGGCGCGCGAGCAGACCACCGCCGCCGCCATGCCCAGGCCTTGCAGCGCGCGCCAGGCGATCAACGCGCCGATGCTGCCGGCCAGCGCCGCGCCCAGCGCGGCGGCCGTGTACAGCGCCAGCCCCCACAGCAGCACCGGGCGGCGGCCGACGCGGTCGGCGACCGGCCCCCAAAGCAGTTGCCCGCAGCCGAAGGCCAGCAGCACCGCTGCCATGGTCTGCTGCGCGGCGGCCAGCGAGGCGCCGAGCGAGCGCGTCAGCGCCGGCAGCGCGGGCAGGTAGAGGTCGGTGGTCAGCGGCTGCAGGCCGAGCAGCAGCGCCAGCACCCACGCCACCTGGGCGCGGCCGGGCGCCGGCGGCGCGGCATGCACCTCAGACGAAGCGCTCGTGCTCATCCAGGTAGCGCCATTGCCCGGGCGGCAACGGGCCCAGCGCGATGCTGCCGATGCGCACGCGCTTGAGCGCCAGCACGTCCAGGCCCACCAGGTCGCACATGCGGCGGATCTGGCGCTTGCGGCCTTCGCGCAGCACCACGCGCAGCTGGTCCTCGTTCTGCCAGCTCACGCGTGCCGGGCGCAGCGGCACGCCGTCGAGCACCAGGCCGTGGCGCAGGCGTTCGAGCTGCTCGTCGGGCAGGCGGCCGCCGCCGCGGTGCGCCACGCGCACGAGATATTCCTTCTCGACGCGCGTCTCGTCGCCGATCAGCAGCTTGGCGACGCGGCCGTCCTGCGTGAAGACCAGCAAGCCGGTGGAGTCGATGTCCAGCCGGCCGGCCGGCGCCAGGCCGCGCAGCTGAGCGGCGTTGAAGCGCGCGCGCGAGCGGTCGCCGCTCCAGCGGTTCTCGGGCCGCAGCAGCACGACGGCCGGCTCGTGGCCGTCCTCGGCCTGGCCGCTGACATAACCGATTGGCTTGTGCAACAGGATGGTGACCTGCCGCGCCTGCTGCTGCCGCGCCTGCGCATCGACCTCGATCACCGCATCGGGCCGCGCGCGCTGGCCGAGCACGGCCATGCCGCCGTCGACGCGCACCCAGCCGGCGGCGATCCACTCGTCGGCCTCGCGCCGCGAGGCGAGGCCGCGGTCGGTCATCAGCTTGGAGACGCGGGTGCCTTCGGGCGGCGGGGCGGGCGTGGGTGCTGTGGGCGGTGTGGGGGGCGTGGCCGCGGCGGCCGGCGCCGGCTTGCGCACGGGCGCCGGCCGCGGCGCGCGCGGCGGCATGGGCGCCGGCGCCGGACGCGGCGGGCGCGAAGGCGTCGATGCCGGTGCCGGTGCCGATGCGGGCAACGGCGCAGGCGGCGGCGCGACGCCGCGGCCGCGCAGCGGCCGCCGGCGCGGGTCGCGCGCCGGGGCCTGGGGCTTCAGGCTGAGCTTGGGGCGGTCGGATGACATCGAACCGGGGATTGGACCACGGGTCGACGCGACGGCTGCCCTGCACCGGCCCTACACCCGCGCAACACCCGCGCTACACCGCCACGTAGCGCCCCGGCTTGTGATTGACCGCCAGCGCGAAGTTCACCGCCAGCGCGCCCAGCACCGACAGGCCCAGCCGGCGGGCGTCCAGCCAGGGCGTGGCGGCCAGCAGGATGGCCAGGTCGATGGCCATCTGCACCTTGCCGGCGCGCCAGCCGCGCTTGTCCTGCAGCCACAGCACCAGCACGTTGAGCCCACCCAGGCTGGCGCGGTGGCGGAACAGGATCAGGAAGCCGGTGCCGGCCAGCAGCCCGCCGCCGATGGCCGCGAACAGCGGCGCCACGCGCTGCAGTTCCAGCCACTGCGGCACCCAGCCGGTGAGCAGCGCCAGCAGCGCCACGGCGCAGAAGGTCTTGATCGTGAAGCGCCGCCCCATGCGCTGCCAGGCCAGCCAGTAGAAGGGCAGGTTGAGCACGAAGAAGGCGGCGCCGAAGGGCACGCCGGTGGCGTAGTGCAGCACGAAGGCGATGCCGGCGGTGCCGCCGGTGACCATGCCCACGTGCTGGAACAGCAGCACCGCCAGCGCGACGAACAGCGTGCCCGTGGCCAGCGCCTGCAGGTCTTCCAGCAGGCTGTGGCGCTGGCTTACTCCACCCCCGCCAGGAACCACTTGATCAGCCCCTTGGCCGCGAAGCCCACCAGCCCGAAGCCGAGCGCGAGGAACAGCACGAAGGTGCCGAAGCGCCCGGCTTTCGACTCGCGCGCGAGCTGGAAGATGATGAACACCATGTACAGCATGAAGGCCGAGACGCCGAAGGTCAGGCCGAACTGTGCAATCTGTTCTTCGGTGTAGCCGAACATGGTGAGGTCTAGGGTCGGGCTTCGAGGCCGGTGGTGTCGACGAGGTCGCGGTAGGCGTGCCAGCTGGCATGCGCCAGCCAGGGCACGACGACCACCAGCCCCACCAGCGCGGTGGCCATGCCCAGCAGGCTCAGGATCATGATCAGCGCCGCCCACAGCGCCATCGGCGCGGGGTGGGCCATCACGACGCGCCAGCTCGTGAAGACGGCGGCCAGCACGCTGACCTTGCGGTCCAGCAGCAGCGGGATGGCGACCACGCTGGACGCGAACACCGGCGCCGCCAGCAGCGCGCCCAGCATCAGCCAGGCCTCGAACAGCCAGCCTTGCGGCGCCAGCACCACCACGCGCAGGAAGTCGGCCGGGTTGCGCACCGGCGCGCCGGCGTAGCCGATGATCAGCGAGGCCGAGGTCAGCACCCAGCCGGTGCCGGCCAGCGCCAGCAGCGAGCCGAACAGCACCAGCCGCGAATCGTCGGGCTTCCACACGCGCAAGGCGGTGGCCAGGCTGGCGGGGCGGCCGCGGTCGAGTTCACGGCTCACCGCGTAAAGCCCTGTGGCGACGATCGGCGCCACCAGCAAGAAGCCGGTGAAGGCGCCGGTGAGCAGCCAGAACTGCTGGCCGGCGACGGCGATCAAGGCCGCGCCGAACAGCGCCGCGGCCAGGCCGTGCAGCAAGCCGGGCAGCGGGCAGCGCATCAAGTCCTTCCAGCCGCGCGCCAGCCAGCCCAGCGGCCGCCACAGCGGGATGGGTTTGACGGTGAAGCTTCTGGATTCGGCCAGCGCCTGAGGGTTGCGCAAGTTGTCGGGCCATTGCATGGGTGGTGCATCCTGCCTGCCGATCGACGGCCGGCTCATGATCGAAGTCAAGCCACGGTGGAGTCTCGCACCAGCGCGGCGGCGGTGGCGGCCAGCTCGGCGGCGTCGCCGCGTTGCAGGCGGATCGACGGTGCGGCCGCCAGCCCGGGGTAGCTGCGCCGCATCGAGCGTTCGTACAAGGGGTCGTAGTGCTCGGCCATCAGCGCCGCGGCCAGCTGCGGCCACTGGCCGCCGTGCGCCAGTGCCTGCCAGTGGGCCACGCGCTCGCGGCCGCGCAGCTCGACCAGCGCGTCGAGCAGCCGGCACAGCGGCGCCGGGTCGAGCGTGCTGTCGCGGTAGTCGTCGAGCAGCAGCGCCACGCGCGCCGCGTCGTCGGTGTCGACGCGCAGGCACCGGCCGCGGCCGTGCATGGCGGCCAGCAGCGCCTCGGGCACGCGCAGGCTGCCGATGCGCGCGCTCTCGCTTTCGACGAACACCGGCCGCGCGGCGTCGCCGCCGGCCAGCGCTTGCCAGACGGCGGTGTCGAAGGCCTTCTGCGTCGGCTGCGGCTGCCCCGGCAGCGCGCCGAGCACCGAGCCGCGGTGGCGCGCCAGGCCTTCGAGGTCGAGCACCTGCGCGCCGGCGTCGCGCAGCGCCTGCAGCAGCCGCGTCTTGCCGCTGCCGGTGCGGCCGCACAGCACGCGGTAGTCGTAGCGTTCGGGCAGCGTGTCGAGCGCCGTGCGGACGTGGGCGCGAAAAGCCTTGTAGCCGCCTTGCAACTGCCCGGTGCGAAAGCCGATCTGCGACAGCACCAGCGCGAGGCTGCCCGAGCGCTGGCCGCCGCGCCAGCAGTAGACCAGCGGCCGCCATTCGCGCGGCTTGTCCTGCACGTGGGCTTCCAGCAGCGCGGCGATGCGCCGCGTCACCAGCGCCGCGCCGAGCTTGCGCGCGGCCAGCGGCGAGGTCTGCACGTACAGCGTGCCGACGCGCGCGCGCTCGTCGTCGTCGAGCACCGGCCAGTTCAGCGCGCCGGGCAGGTGGTCCTCGGCGAACTCGGCCGGCGAGCGCACGTCGATCAGCTCGTCGAAGCCGCCGGCCAGCGCGGCGGCCACGGTGATGGGTTGCGGACCTTGCGCCATTTCAGGCTGGGGCTGCGACGGCATCGAGCAGCTCGCTCTCGATGCGCAACTGCGCCTTCGGCTGCTGCAGCACCGGGCCGTTGACGAGGAAGGTGTCTTCCACCCGCTCGCCCAGCGTCGTGACCTTGGCCAGCTGCAGGTTGATCTGGTGGCGCGCCAACACGCGGGCGATGGCGTAGAGCAGCCCGCTGCGGTCGCTGGCGGTGACGGTCAGCAGCCAGGCCTGGGCGCGCTCGTCGGGCGCCAGCGTGATGCGCGGCACCACCGGAAAGCTCTTGACGCGCCGCGACACGCGGCCGCGGCTGGGCTCGGGCAGTGGGCCGCCGCTGGCCAGCGCCTGCGCGGCCTGCGTCTCCACCAGCGAGATCAGGCTGCGGTAGCCGCTGTCGTCGTCGCTTTCCAGCCGGTTGCTGACGACCTGGAAGGTGTCCAGCGCGTAGCCGCTGCGCGTGGTGTGGATCTTGGCGTCCTGGATGCTGAAGCCGCCGGCGTCGAAATAACCGCAGATGCGAGCGAACAGGTCGGGCTGGTCGGGCGAGTACACCAGCACCTGCAGCCCGTCGCCCACGGCCGACGGCCGCGCCCGCACGATGGGCACCTGGGTCTCGATGTGGCGCCACAGCGAGCGCGCGTGCCAGGCGATGTCGCCGGCGTCGTGGCGCGCGAAGTAGCTCACGTCCAGCGTCTTCCACAGCGGCTCTTCGGTGCCGGGCAGCGCCGACAGCAGCGCCAGCTTCTGCCGCGCCTCCTGCTTGCGCGCCTCGATCTCGGCGTCGAGGTTGGGCCGTGCGCCGCCGAGGGCGCGCAGCGTCAGCCGGTACAGGTCTTCCAGCAGCTTGCCCTTCCACGCGTTCCACACCTTGGGGCCGGTGCCGCGCACGTCGGCCACGGTCAGCAGGTACAGCGCGGTCAGCCGCCGCTCGCTGCCCATCAGCCGCGCGAAGCCAGAGATGACGTCGGCGTCCGACAGGTCCTCCTTCTGCGCGACGCGGCTCATCGTCAGGTGGTGGCGCACCAGGAACTCGATGAGCTGCGCGTCGCTCTTCGGGATGCGGTGGTCGCGGCAGAAGCGCCGCGCCTCCAGCGCGCCCAGCTCGCTGTGGTCGCCGCCGCGGCCCTTGGCCACGTCGTGGAACAGCGCCGCCACGTACAGCACCCAGGGCGGGTCGAAGGTGCTGGCCAGCTGGCTGCAGAACGGGTACTCGTGCGCGTGCTCGGGGATGAAGAAGCGGCGCACGTTGCGCAGCACCATCAGGATGTGCTGGTCCACCGTGTAGACGTGGAACAGGTCGTGCTGCATGCGGCCGACGATGCGCCGGAACACCCACAGGTAGCGCCCCAGCACGCTGGTGCGGTTCATCTGCCGGAAGGCGTGCGTCTGGCCCTTGGGCTGGCGCAGGATGTCCATGAACAGCTCGCGGTTCAGCCCGTCGCGGCGGAACTCGGCGTCCATCAGGTTGCGCGCGTTGTACAGCGCGCGCAGCGTGCGCGCCGACAGCCCACGTAGCCCAGGCGTCTGCTGGTAGACGAGAAAGGTCTCCAGGATGGCGTGTGGGTTGTCCTCGTACAGGCTGTCGCGCGCCACTTCGAGCATGCCGCCGCGGTCGAGGAAGCGCGCGTTGATCGGCCGCATGGGCGCGCGCTCGCTGCCCATGATGCGTTCCTCGATGTTGAGCAGCAGGATCTCGTTGAGCTGCGTCACCGCCTTGGCCGCCCAGTAGTAGCGGTGCATCAGCACCTCGCTGCGGCGCTGGCCGTTGGTCTCCTTGAGGCCGAAGCTGTCGGCCACGGCGGTCTGCAGGTCGAACACCAGGCGGTCTTCGCGGCGCCCGGCCACCAGGTGCAGCCGCGCGCGGATCAGGCGCAGTACGCCTTCGTGCTTGCGCAGCTGCTGGGCCTCGAAAGGCGTCACCAGGCCCTTGGCCGCCAGCTCGCCCCAGGTGCGGCCGAGCCCGGCGGCGCGCGCCACCCAGATCAGCACCTGCAGGTCGCGCAGGCCGCCGGGGCTTTCCTTGCAGTTGGGCTCCAGCGAATACGGCGTGCCTTCGTACTTGACGTGGCGCTGGCTCATCTCCAGCGTCTTGGCGCGCAGGAAGGCCTTGGCGTCCATCGCCGCGTCGGTGGCCTTGCGGAAGGCGTTGTACAGCCGGCGCCGGCCGCAGACCGGGCGGCTTTCCATCAGCGCGGTCTGGATGGTGACGTCGCGCGCCGCCTCGCTGACGCATTCGTCCACCGTGCGCACCGACCAGCCGATCTCCAGCCCGACGTCGAAGCAGGCGGTGAGGAAGCCGCTGATCAGCTCCTGCGGCTCGGCGCCGCCGCCGACGCCGGGCAGCAGGATCAGCACGTCGATGTCGGAGTACGGGAACAGCTCGCCGCGGCCGTAGCCGCCCACCGCCACCAGCGCGGCGTCGGCCGGCATCGCGGCCAGCGCCCACAGGTCGCACAGCGTCTGGTCGACGTGGCGGGCCAGCGCGCGCACCAGCCGCGCCGCCGCCGGCGCGCTGGGGCGGCTGGCGCCGAAGCGCTGCAGCAGCGCCGCCTTGCCTTCGCGAAAGCGCGTGCGCAGCGCGGCCACGCCGGTGTCGGCCGCCAGCAGCTGCGGCACGGCGGCGGACACGGACATCGCCTCAGGTCGCGGCCGTGGTCGCCGCCGGGGCCGCCGCCGGGGCCGCGGCGGCGCCCGGCGCAGCGGCCGGTGCCGTCCCGGCCTGGCCGCCATAGCCCAGCGGCGCGAAGGCCGGCGGCGGCGGGCTGCCGGCCGAGACCGTCAGCACCTCGTAGCCGGTTTCGGTGACCAGCACCGTGTGCTCCCACTGCGCCGACAGCGAGCGGTCGCGCGTCACGATGGTCCAGCCGTCGTAAGGCCGGCCGCCCTTGCGGTCTTCCTTGATGTCGCGGCGGCCGGCGTTGATCATCGGCTCGATCGTGAAGATCATCCCCGGCACCAGCTCTTCCAGCGTGCCGGGGCGGCCGTAGTGCAGCACCTGCGGCTCTTCGTGGAAGCGCGCGCCGACGCCGTGGCCGCAGAACTCGCGCACGACCGAGTAGCCGGCGTGCTCGGCGAACATCTGGATCGCGTGGCCGACGTCGCCCAGCCGCGCCCCGGGGCGCACCTTGACGATGCCCTTCCACATCGCCTCGAACGTGATCTGGCACAGCCGCTTGGCGGCGATGCTGGCCTCGCCGATCACGAACATGCGGCTGTTGTCGCCGTGCCAGCCGTCCTTGATGACGGTGACGTCGACGTTGAGGATGTCGCCGTTCTTCAGCGGCCGCTCGTCGGGGATGCCGTGGCAGACCACGTCGTTGAGCGAGGTGCACAGCGACGCCGGGTACGCCGGGTAGCCCGGCGGCTGGTAGCCCAGCGTGGCCGGCACGCCGCCTTGCACCTTGACCATGTGCTCGTGCGCCAGGCGGTCGATCTCCTTGGTGGTGACGCCGGCGCGGATGTGCGGCGTCAGCAGGTCCAGCACCTCGGAGGCCAGCCGTCCGGCGACGCGCATGCCTTCGATGTCGGCGGCGGATTTGATGGCAATAGACATGGTCTGGATTATTCCATCGCAACCCTAGAATCCGGGTTTTCCTTGACCCTGCCGGGATCTCATGTCGCCGACGCCCCTCCATCTGATGCACTTCGAGGGCGGCGACGCCCTCCCGGCCTTCCGCGCGCAAGCCCTGCTGGCGCGGCTGCAGGCGGCGTGCCCGCGGGTGGCCGCGGTGGCCGCGCGCTTCGTGCACTGGGCGGCCTTCGACGCGGCGCCGGACCGCGCCGCCGTCGACAAGCTGGCGGCGCTGCTCGACTACGGCGACGCCTATGCCGGCCCGGTTGCCGGTGGCGAGCTGATCGTCGTGATGCCGCGCCTGGGCACCGTCTCGCCCTGGGCCAGCAAGGCCAGCGACATCGCGCACAACTGCGGGCTGGCGCTGCACCGCGTCGAGCGCGTCGTCGAGTTCCGGCTGACGCTGGAAAAGCGCCTGCTCGGCGCCGCCCGGCCGCTGCAGGCCGACGAGCGCCAGGCGCTGGCCGCGCTGCTGCACGACCGCATGACCGAGGCGGCCGCCTTCGAGCGCGAGGCCGCGGCGCATTTGTTCGACCCGCGCCCGGCGCCGCCGCTGGCGCATGTCGACGTGCTGGGCCGCGGCGCGCCGGCGCTGCGCGAGGCCGATGCCGAGTGGGGCCTGGCGCTGGCCGCGGACGAGATCGACTACCTCGTCGACGCCTTCAAGGCGCTGGGCCGCAACCCCAGCGACGTCGAGCTGATGATGTTCGCGCAGGCCAACAGCGAGCATTGCCGGCACAAGATCTTCAACGCCGACTTCACCATCGACGGCGAGCGCCAGCCGCTGTCGATGTTCGGCATGATCCGCCACACCGAGCAGACGAGCCCGCAGCACAGCATCGTCGCCTACAGCGACAACGCCGCGGTGATGGAGGGCCACGCCGTCGAGCGCTGGGGGCCGCAGGGCTTCACCAACGCGCCGGCCTACGGCGCGCGCGAAGAGACGGCGCACGTGCTGATGAAGGTGGAGACGCACAACCACCCGACGGCGATCAGCCCCTTTCCCGGCGCCGCCACCGGCGCCGGCGGCGAGATCCGCGACGAAGGCGCCACCGGCCGCGGCGCGCGGCCCAAGGCCGGGCTGACCGGCTTCTCGGTCGGCCATCTGCGGCTGCCCGGCGCGCCGGAGCGCTGGGAGCAGGGCGGTGTCGGCAAGCCCGGGCACATCGCCGGCGCGCTGCAGATCATGACCGAGGGGCCGCTCGGCGGCGCGGCCTTCAACAACGAGTTCGGACGTCCCAATCTAGGCGGTTATTTCCGCGTCTTCGAGCAGCCGGTGGCCGGCGTGATGCGCGGCTATCACAAGCCCATCATGATCGCCGGCGGGCTGGGCGCGATCAGCGCCGGCCAGACGCACAAGAAGCCTTTCGGCGCCGGCACGCTGCTGGTGCAGCTGGGCGGGCCCGGCATGCGCATCGGCATGGGCGGCGGCGCTGCCAGCAGCATGGCCGCCGGCAGCAACACCGCGGCGCTGGACTTCGACAGCGTGCAGCGCGGCAACCCCGAGATCCAGCGCCGCGCGCAGGAGGTCATCAACCACTGCTGGGCGCTTGGAGCGTTGAATCCGATCCTCGCCATCCACGACGTCGGCGCCGGCGGCATCAGCAATGCCTTCCCCGAGCTGGTCGACGGCGCCGGCAAAGGGGCAACGTTCGACTTGCGCCGCGTGCCGCTGGAAGAAAGCGGCCTCGCGCCGCGCGAGATCTGGTGCAACGAAAGCCAGGAGCGCTACGTGCTGGCGCTGAACCCCGACCTGCTGCCGCTCTTCCAGCAGATGTGCGCGCGCGAGCGCTGCCCCTTCGCCGTGGTGGGCGTCGCCAGCGACGCGCCGCAGCTGGTGCTGGAAGACGGCCCGCAGGGCGAGCGCGTGATCGACATGCCGATGGAGGTGCTGCTCGGCAAGCCGCCGCGCATGCAGCGCGACGTGCAGCGCGTGGTGCGCCGCGAAGCCGCGCTGGACCTCACCGGCGTCCAGCTGGAGCAGGTGGCGCTCGACGTGCTGCGCCACCCCACCGTCGGCAGCAAGCGCTTCCTGGTGACGATCGGTGACCGCACGGTGGGTGGCCTGTCGCACCGCGACCCGATGGTCGGCCCCTGGCAGGTGCCGGTGGCCGATTGCGCGGTGACGCTGGCCGACTACCGCGGCTTTGCCGGCGAAGTGATGTGCATGGGCGAGCGCACGCCGCTGGCCGCGCTGGACGCGCCGGCCTCGGGCCGCATGGCGGTGGGCGAGGCCATCACCAACGCGCTGGCGGCGCCGATCGAGCTCTCGCGCGTCAAGCTCAGCTGCAACTGGATGGCCGCCTGCGGCGAGCCCGGCGAAGACGCGGCGCTGTACGACACCGTCAAGGCGGTGGGCATGGCGTTGTGCCCGGCCTTGGGCATCGGCGTGCCGGTGGGCAAGGATTCGCTGTCGATGCGCACGCGCTGGACCGATGGCGGTCAGGCCAAGCAGGTCACCGCGCCGGTCTCGCTGATCGTCACCGCCTTCGCGAGCGTGGCCGACGTGCGCGGCACGCTGACGCCGCAGCTCGCGGGCGGCGACACCACGCTGCTGCTGGTCGACCTCGGCCAGGGCCGGCGGCGCATGGGCGGCTCGATGCTGGCGCAGGTGCTGGGGCAGTTCGGCAGCGAGGTGCCCGACCTCGACGAGCCGGCGCAGCTGAAAACGCTGGTGGCGGCCGTCAACGCGCTGCGCGAGCAGGGCCTGATCCTCGCCTACCACGACCGCAGCGACGGCGGCCTGTGGGCCTGCGTCTGCGAGATGGCGTTTGCCGGCCGCCGCGGCGTGAGCTTGAACGTCGACATCCTCGTGACCGACAGCGACGGCATCGCCGACAGCCGCGCCGAGTACGGCGACTCCAAGAACTGGGCCGCGCAGGTGGGCGAGCGCCGCAACGAGCTGATGCTGCAGGCGCTGTTCAACGAAGAGCTGGGCGTCGTGCTGCAGGTGGCCAGCGAGCAGCGCGACCGCGTGATCGGCGTCTTGCGCGAACACGGCCTGTCGCGCCACACGCACGTCATCGGCAAGACGCAAGACCGCGGCGTGGTCGAGGTCTGGCGCGACACCAAGCTGCAGTTCAGCGCCCCGCTGCAAGACCTGCAGCAGGCCTGGGACCACGTGAGCTGGCAGATCGCGCGCCAGCGCGACAACCCCGAATGCGCCGATGCCGAGCACGCCGCGGCCGGCGCCGCCGACGACCCCGGCCTGCACCGGCACCTCAGCTTCGACCCGGCGGCCGGCGCGGCGCCGGCGGCCGGGCTGGCGCCGGCGGTGGTCGGCGCCGCGCGGCCCAAGGTCGCCATCCTGCGCGAGCAAGGCGTCAACTCGCACCTGGAAATGAGTTATGCGATGGCACAGGCCGGCTTCGAGAGCTACGACGTCCACATGTCCGACCTGCAGGCCGGCCGCGCGCGGCTGGCCGACTTCCAGGCACTGGTGGCCTGCGGCGGCTTCAGCTACGGCGACACGCTGGGCGCCGGCGAAGGCTGGGCGCGCTCGATCCTCTTCAACCCGCAGCTGGCCGAGGCGTTCGCCGCCTTCTTCAACCGCCCGGACACGCTGGCCTTGGGCGTCTGCAACGGCTGCCAGATGATGGCCGCGCTGTCGCCGCTGATCCCCGGCACGCAGGACTGGCCGCGCTTCACGCGCAACCGCAGCCAGCAGTTCGAGGCCCGGCTGTCGCTGGTGGAAGTGCTGGCCAGCCCCAGCGTCTTCTTCGCCGGCATGGCGGGCAGCCGCATGCCGATCGCGGTCGCTCATGGCGAGGGTTATGCCGACTTCAGCCGCCGCGGCGACGCCGCGCGCGTCCAGCGCGCGCTGCGCTTCGTCGACCACCACGGCCGCGCGACCGAGGCCTACCCCTTCAACCCCAACGGCAGCCCCGACGGCCTGACCGCGGTGACCACCGCCGACGGCCGCTTCACCGCGCTGATGCCGCACCCCGAGCGCGTGTTCCGCAACGTGCAGATGAGCTGGAGCGGCGGCGACGTGTCGGCGCCCAGCCCCTGGATGCGGATGTTCCGCAACGCGCGGCAGGCGCTGGGCTGAGCCGCCGGTTCAGAAGCGGTCGATCAGCCCCTGCTGCAGCGCCGATTCGGGGTTGGATCCGGCCTCGCGCACGCGGCGCAGCGCCAGCGGCGCCGAGGCGCCCAGGCTTTTCAACAGGCAGGCCGCAGTGGTGCCGGTGCGGCCGATGCCGGCGGCGCAGTGCAGCAGCAGGCTGCGGCCGCCGCGCACGCGCTCGGCCATCAGCAGCACCGTGTCGCGGTAAGCCAGCGCCTCCGCGGCGAGGCCGAAGTCCTGCATCGGCAGGTGCGTCCAGTCGAAGGGCAGGCTGCCGTCTTCGATGGCCTTGGCATAGGCCGGCGACAGGCGCTCCACCTCGAACAGCGGGTTCAGGCACAGCACGTCGTGCAGCCCCGTGCGGCGCGCCTCGGCCAGGAACTCGGCCCAGGGCTCCAAGCGGCCGGGCATCGAACTCAGCCACACGCGGCCGCCTCGTTCGGCGGCCGCGGCGGGCAGTTCGAGCGGCCTGAACGGCACCGGGTGGGTCGCTCTCGTCAGCGTCGGCGGCGCTTCAGCCGCGCCACTGCTCGATGCCGGCGATCGCCCAGTTGCGGCTGCCGTCGGCCGGCTTCACCAGGTGCCAGACCTCGTCCACCGCCACCGGCGCGGCGCCGGCGGCTTCGCGCAACTGGCCACGGAAGCGCACGCTGACCACTTGGCGGCCGGGCTCCTCGGCAACGTCGAGCACCTCGGACTCGATCGCCAGCACCTCCGTGTGCTGCGCCTCGGCACCGCGTTCCTGCAGGTCGAGGCTCAGCTCGGCAAACATCTCCGGCGTGGTGAAGGCGCGCAGGTCGTCGCGGTCGCCGGCGTCGTTGGCCGCCTGCAGGCGGATGAAGATCATCTTGGCGGTGCGCGCAAAGGCCTCGGCATCGAAGGCGGCGGGCACGAAGGCCTTGGCCACGGCCGGCGCGGCGACGACGATGGGCTCGGCCGGCAGCGGCGTGGCGGCCGGCGTGAACGCAGCGGGCGCGGCGTTCGGCGCCGCGTTCGGTGCCGCGTTCGGCGACGGGTTCTGCTGCGGCCACGCCACCTGCGCGCCACCGCCCGGCGCGGCGCGATAGCTGTTGCCGGCCGGCTGCGGCTGCTTGCGGCGCAGCACCATGCGCAGCACGACGACGGCGGCCAGCACCAGCAGCGCGATCAGCAGGAAGCTGCCGAAGGCCTCGCCCAGGCCGAGGTGGCTCATCAGCGCGGCCAGGCCCAGGCCGGCGGCCAGGCCGGCCAGCGGGCCCATCCAGTTGCGCTTGGGCGCGGCAGCCGCCGCGGCCGCGCCGGTCGTGGCGGCGGCGGGAGCGGCCTGCTGCTGCGCCGGCGTGCCCTGCTGCATGGGCGCCGCGGGCTTGCCCGGCGCCGTGTCGGGCGCGGTGCGCGCCGGCATGTCGCGGTTCATGCCCGAGTTGCGGCCGCCGCCCAGGCGCTTGGCGTCGGCGTCGACGGTGGCCAGGCCCATGACCAGGGCCAGGCCCAGGGCGACGAAGGAGGCAGTTTTCATGGTGGGGTCGAGGTCCGGAGTCGGTCGGATGGGGTCGCAGTGTGGTGCAAAACGGCGCCGCCGCCGCCGATGACCTTGGGGCGCTTGTGTGCAAGCTTGAAGGCGGCGGGGCCGGCCCCACACTGGTCGCGGGGTCCATCATCGGGCCTTCGCAGGATGGAAGGGAGCTCGATGGTCACCGTCTGGTGGGTGCTGTGCGTGCTGCTGATCGTCGCCGGCCTCGCCGGCACGGTGCTGCCGGCGCTGCCGGGGCCGCTGCTGGTGCTGGCCGGCATCGTGCTGGGTGCCTGGATCGACGACTTCCAGCGCGTGGGCGGCTGGACGCTGGGCTTCGTGGCGCTGCTGGCGGTGCTGGCCTGGGTGCTGGACCACCTGGCCGGCGTGATGGGCGCGCAGCGCGCCGGCGCCAGCCGGCTGGCGCTGCTGGGCGCCGCGGTCGGCACGGTGGCGGGGCTCTTCATGGGCATCGTCGGCGTGCTCTTCATGCCGCTGGTCGGCGCCGCGGTCGGCGAGTACATCGACCGCCGCGAGCACGGCCGCGCGCTGCAGGTCGGCATGAGCACCTGGATCGGCATCATGCTGGGGCTGCTGGCCAAGGTGGTGCTCAGCGTGATGATGGTGGGCGTGTTCGTCGCCGCGCTGTGGTGGTGAGCGGCGCGGCTCAGGCGCGCGCCAGCAGGGCCAGCCATTCGCGCAGCACGTAGCGGCAGCGCGCAATGCCGTCGGGCGAGGGCAGGTAGTCGCCCAGGCTGCGCGGCGCCACGCGTTCGGTGATGCCCACCGGCGCCGGCACGATCTCCAGGCTCAAGTCCGCGGCGTCGCGCGCGCGCCGGAAGTGGCCCAGCGCGCGCGGCATGTGGGCCTCGTGCGTGACCAGCACCAGGCGCGACACCGCGGCCGCCGGCGGCAGCGCCCGCAGCAGGTCCACGCTGCGCAGCGCGTTCTCGTGGGTGTCGCGCGAATGGTCTTCGGCCCAGCGCAAGGGCTGGCGGAACTCGTCGCGCGCGATGCGGGTGGCGATGGCGGCTTCGGTCGGGCCCACGTCGGCGCCCGGGCTCAAGCCGCCGCTGAAGGCCAGCGCGTAGCCCGTGCGGCGGCTGAGCCAGACGCCGTAGCGCAGCCGCTCGATCGAGATCGGCGTCAGGCTGAAGTCGGCGTACTCGGCCGGCCGGTTGCGGCCGCCGCCGAGCACGAGGATCAGCGTCTGCCCCTTGGCCGGCGCGCTGCGCGCCAGGCCGTCGGGGTCGCGCAGCGCCGGCGGCGGGTTCAGCAGCCAACGGCCCAGGTGGTCGGCCGCCACGTGCGTGCAGCAGGCCCAGATCAGCGCCACGCCCAGCAGCACCAGCGCCCAGCCGGTGCGCGGCCGGCGCCGCCGCCAGGCCGTGCCCAGCAGGATCAGCACCAGCCAGGGCACCGGCGGCAGCAGCAGAGCCGACAGCAGCAGCTTCAGGCCATCCAGCCCCATGGATTGCAGCCAGGCGTTCATCGGCGGGATCGCTTATGGTGTGAACCGGACATTGTGCCCAGCGGCCGCTGGCCGGCCGCCCCGGGGCCTCAACGAAAACAGGAGCCGTGCATGAATCTGCAAACCATCACACTGGCCGGCGGCTGCTTCTGGTGCACCGAAGCGGTGTACGAACTGGTCGACGGCGTGCAGGCGGTCGAATCGGGCTACGCCAACGGCCACGTGGCCGACCCCAGCTACGAGCAGGTGTGCGGCGGCGACACCGGCCATGCCGAGGTGGTGCAGGTGCGCTTTGACGCCGACCGCATCCCCTTGCGCGAGGTGCTGGAGATCTTCTTCAACATCCACGACCCGACCACGCGCAACCGCCAGGGCAACGACGTCGGGCCGCAATACCGCTCGGGCATCTACTGGTCGGACCCGGCGCACGAGGCGGTGGCGCGCCAGGTGTGGGCCGAGGCCGACCAGGCGCTGGGCGGCCGCGTGGTGACCGAATTGCAGCCGCTGGCCAACTACTGGCGCGCCGAGGACTATCACCAGCACTACTTCGCCAACCACCCGCAGCAGGGCTACTGCGCGGCGGTGGTGGGGCCGAAGGTGGAGAAGTTCCGCAAGACCTTCAAGTCGCGGCTGCGTTCCTGAGCGCGCGCTTCGGCGCCGCTGGCGGCTCGGCCATCGATTCGAGCTGCCGCAGCACCGCCGCGGCGGTAAGCGCGGGCTGCTCCATCGGGTACAGGTGCGAGCCCTCGATCCATTCGAGCCGCTCGCGCACCAGGCGGCGCGTGGCCTCCAGCCCCACCTGCCGGCCCTCGGTGGACTGCGTGCCGCCGATGTAGGCCACCGGGCAGCGCGGCGGGTGCAGGCGCAGCACGGCGTCCAGGTGGTCGGGCACGGTGTCGTAGAGGCGGCTTTCCACCTCGCGCCGGAAGCCCAGGCGCAGCCCGCCTTGCGGGTCGGGCTCGAAGCCGCTGGCCAGGTAGTCGCCCAGCACCGCGGCGTCCCAGCGGGCGAAGCTGCGCTTGGCCTCGAAATGCTGGCGCACGGCGTCGGCCGAGGGCCAGTGGTGGCGCCGCCGCTGCGACACCCGCGACGGCGACACCTGGCCCATCAGCCGCGTCGCCTTCAGCATGCGCACGCTGCGCGCCCGCCAGCCGCCGAGCACCGGCGAATCCAGCAGCACCACGCCGGCGGCCAGTTCCGGCCGGCGGCAGGCCACCAGCAGGCTGAGGTAGCCGCCCAGCGAGTGCCCCACCAGGTAGGCCGGGCCCTGCAGGCCGCTGCGCTCGATGAAGTGGATCAGCTCGTTGCGCGTCGGCCGCCAGTTGCTGGCCACCGGCCAGGCCGGGTCGTGGCCCAGCTTGTCGGGCGCCAGCACGCGCCAGCCGGCGGCGGCCCAGTGCGCGAACAGCTTGCGGTAGGTGCCGGCGGGAAAGCTGTTGGCGTGCGAAAAGACGATGGTTCGGTTCATGCCTGGCGGCATTGTCGCCCGGCCGGACGGGGCCGGCCCTCAAGCTGCGGCGGCCGGCGCCGATACCTCCTGACAGGCTCACGACCGGCGACAGCAATTGTTCGATCGCGATATCCACACCGCCAAGGCCCTGGTCATCGACGGCAACCCGACGTCGCGCAGCGTCATGGCCGCGCAGTTGCGCGACCTCGGCGTCCAGCAGATCCGCCAGATGGCCAAGGTGCAGGACGCGCGCCTGCTGCTGGAGGAAAGCCCGCACGACATCGTGCTGTGCGAGATGAACTTCGAGGGCGCGCCGATGTCCGGCCAGGACCTGCTGGACGAGCTGCGCCGCGAGCAGCTGCTGCCGCACAGCACCGTCTTCATGCTGGTGACCGGCGAGGCCAGCTACGCGCAGGTGATGGAGGCCGCAGAGGCCACCGTCGACGGCTACCTCGTCAAGCCCTATTCGGGCCAGGTGCTGGCCGAGCGGCTGGCCGAGGTGCGGCGCCGCAAGCGCTCGCTCAAGGCCATCTACCAGGCCATCCAGTCGGGCGACTTCGTGCGCGCCGCGGCGCTGGCCGAAGCGCGCTTCCAGCAACGCGAGCCGTACTGGAGCTTCGCCGCCCAGGTGGCCGCCGAGCTGTGGCTGCGCGCCGACCAGCCGGCGCGCGCGCTGGCCATCTACCAGGCGGTGGTGGCCGACAAGGGCCTGGGCTGGGCCAAGGCCGGCGTCGCGCGGGCGCGGCTGGCCACCGGCGAGCTGGCCGCCGCGCGGCGCCAGCTCGAAAGCCTGGTCGTCGAAGTACCCGGTTATGCGGACGCCCACGATTTGCTGGGCCGCGTGCTGGTGGAGCAGGGCGAGTTCGCGCCGGCGCTGGAGGCCTTCCGCGCCGCCGCGCAGCTGACGCCGGGCTGCCTGCTGCGCATGCAAAGCCGCGGCAGCCTGGCCTTCTTCGAGGGCCACAAGGGCGAGGCGGCGCAGCACCTGGAGCGCACCATCAACCTCGGCCGCAAGTCCAAGCTGTTCGACCCCGGCTGCCTGCTGCTGCTGGGGCTGGCGCGGCTGGACCTGGCCGACGGCCGCGGCCTGGCCGCCGTGGCCGACCAGGTCAACGCCTTGCAGCAGGCGCGGCCCGACGAGCGCCGGCTGGCCCACCTGCAGCGCGTGCTGGCCGGCTTGGTGGCGCTGCAGGCGCGGCGGCACGACGAGGCGCTGACCCTGGCGCAGACGCTGGCCGCCGCCGCGCTGGAGCGCGACTTCGACCTGGAGGCCGCCGCCTCGACCATCGCCTTGTGGGCGCGGCTGTGGACGCGGCTGCCCGCCGGCGACCTGCCGGCCAAGGACTTCGACGCCTTGCTGCGCCAGATCGGCCTGCGCTTTTGCGTCTCCAAGGCCAGCACCGAGATGCTGGTGGCCGCCGCCGAGGGCCATGCCCAGGCCGCCGAGACGCTGCGCAACTGCCAGGCGGTGATCGGCAACATCGCCGAGCAGGCGCTCAACCAGTCGCTCGGCCAGCAGGTGCCGGCGGCCATCGAGCTGCTGCTGCAGCAGGGCGAGCACACGCGCAACGGCAAGCTGATCGACATGGCCGCCGCCGTGGCCCGCCGCCACCCGGCGCAGGTGCCCGACGTGCACGCCGTGCAGGCCCAGGTGCAGCAGATGCAGCAGGCCTACTGCGCGCCGCTGACCCACATCGCCGGCGTGCGCCGCTCGGCGCGCATGCCGGGCGGCGTGGTGTTGCGCACTTGACTAGACGATCCGATCGCTCGGCTGGCTGATTTTCCGCATGGGGTCGTAGCGGCCCGAGTCCACCATCAGCGGATGCGGGCTGTCGCCGCCGTCCCAGCGCGGGTCGTCGATGCCTTCGAACACCTCGCGCAGGCGCTGGCCCCAGGTGCTGTGGATCATGTTGAAGTACGGGTTGCCTTCGTCGATGCAGACATGCTCGTCGCTTTGCAGCTGGCCTTCGCGGTAGACCAGCAGGTCCAGCGGCAGGCCCACCGAGAGGTTGGACTTGAGCGTGCTGTCCATCGACACCAGCGCGCACTTGGCGGCCTCGTCCAGCGGCGTGGTGGGCGTCAGCACGCGGTCGAGGATGGGCTTGCCGTACTTGCTTTCGCCCACCTGGAAGAAGCAGGTCTCGCGCGTCGCCTCGATGAAGTTGCCGGCCGAGTAGACCAGGAACATGCGCATCGCCTCGCCCTTGATCTGGCCGCCGAAGATCATGCTGGCGTTGAAGTCGATGCCGCTGGCCTTCAGCGACGGCCCGTCCTGCGTGTGCACGCGGCGCACCGCCGAGCCGAGCACGCGCGCGGCGTCGAACATGCTGGTGGCGTTCCAGATCGTGATCGGCTCGTGGTCGCCGTTGTCCAGCCGCTCGACCTGCAGGATCTCGCGCACGCACTGGCTGATGCTCAGGTTGCCGGCCGACAGCATCACCATGAAGCGGTCGCCCGGCTTCTCGTAGATGATCATCTTGCGGAAGGTGCTGATCTGGTCCATGCCGGCATTGGTGCGGCTGTCGGACAGGAACACGAGTCCGGCGTTCAGGCGGATGCCGACGCAGTAGGTCATGAGTTGCCTTCGTTCTGCAGGGACTTCAGACGATACAGGGCGTCGAGCGCCTCGCGCGGCGTCAGCGCGTCGGGGTCGATGCGGCCGAGCGCCGCTTCCACGCGCGACGGCTCGGGCGCCGCGGCTTCAGCCGGCGCTGCCGCGAACAAATCCACCTGCGCCTGGCCGGCCGCGGCCTTGGCTTCCAGCGCCTCCAGCGTCGCGCGCGCCTGGCGGATCAACGCCGCCGGCATGCCGGCCAGCCGCGCCACCTGCACGCCGTAGCTGCGGCTGGCGGGGCCGGGCTCGATCTGGTGCAGGAACACGATGTCGTGCCCGCTTTCCACGGCGCCCACGTGCAGGTTGACGGCGCGCTCGTGGCGCGCCGGGAACTCGGTCAGCTCGAAGTAGTGCGTCGCGAACAGCGTGAACGAGCGGTTGCGCTCGTGCAGTTGCGTCGCGATGGCGCCGGCCAGCGCCAGCCCGTCGAAGGTGCTGGTGCCGCGGCCGATCTCGTCCATCAGCACCAGGCTCTGCTCGGTGGCCGCGTGCACGATGGCGGCGGCCTCGGTCATCTCCAGCATGAAGGTCGACTGCGCGTTGGCCAGGTCGTCGGCGGCGCCGATGCGCGTGTGGATGGCGTCGATGGGCCCCAGCCGGCAGGCCGTGGCCGGCACGTACGAGCCCATGGCCGCCAGCAGCACGATCAGCGCCACCTGGCGCATGAAGGTGCTCTTGCCGCCCATGTTGGGACCGGTGATGACAAGCAGCCGCGTCTTGGCGTCGAGCCGGCAGTGGTTGGGAATGAAGGCGCCGCCACCGGTTTCCTGCAGCCGCGCTTCCACCACCGGGTGGCGGCCGGCCTCGATCTCGATGCAGGGGTAGGGCACGAACTCGGGCCGGCACCAGCCCAGCGTGGCGGCGCGCTCGGCCAGCGCGGCCAGCGCGTCCAGGCCGCTGAGGGCGCGCGCCAGCGCCGACAGCTCGGCCAGGTGGCGCTGCAGCGCGTCGATCAGCTGCTCGTACAGCCACTTCTCGCGCGCCAGCGCGCGCTCCTGCGCGCTCAGCGCCTTGTCCTCGAAGGCCTTCAATTCCGGCGTGATGAAGCGCTCGGCGTTCTTCAGCGTCTGCCGGCGCTGGTAGTCGGCCGGCACCTTGTCCAGGCCCGAACTGGTCACCTCGATGTAGAAGCCGTGCACCTTGTTGAACTGCACGCGCAGGTTGCCGATGGCCGTGCGCGCGCGCTCGCGCTGCTCCAGGTCGAGCAGGAACTGGTCGCAGTTCTGGCTGATGGCGCGCAGCTCGTCCAGCTCGGCGTCGACGCCAGCGGCGATGACGCCGCCGTCGCGCAGCAGCACCGCCGGTTCGTCGGCGACGGCGCGCAGCGCATCGGCGATGGCAGCATCAGGCGCCAGCGCCTGCTGCAGCTCGGCCAGCAGCGGCGCGCCCTCGGGCACCTGCAGGCGCAAGCCGGGCAGCGCGGCCAGCGTGGCGCGCAGGCCGGCCAGTTCACGCGGGCGCACCTGGCGCAGCGCGATGCGCGCGGTGATGCGCTCGACGTCGCTGATGCCGCGCAAGGCGTCGCGCAGCGGCTCGAAGCCCTGCGTCAACAGCCGCTCGATCGCCGCGTGGCGCCGCCGCGCCTCGTCGCGGCTGCGCGCCGGCCGCGTCAACCATTGACGCAAGGCGCGGCTGCCCATGCCGCTGCGGCAGGTGTCCAGCAGCGACAGCAGCGTGGGGCTGTCCTCGCCGCGCAGCGTCTGCACCAGCTCCAGGTTGCGGTGGCTGGCCGGCGGCAGGTCCAGCAGCTCGCCGGCGCGCTCCACCTGCAGGTGGCGCACGTGCTGCAGCACGGTGCCTTGCGTGTGTTCGGCAAAGCTCAGCACCGCCGCCGCGGCGGCCTGCGCCACGCCCAGGTCTTGCGCGTTGTAGCCGGCCAGCGTGCTGGTGCCGAGCTGGCTGCACAGCTTGCGCTGGCCCAGGGCGCTGTCGAACTGCCAGGCCGGCCGCGGCGTGCGCGCGGCGCGGCCGCCGGCCTGGGCCTGGGCCAGCAGCGGCCCCCAGGCGGCGCTGCCGTCGTGCAGGATCTCGGCCGGCGCCAGCCGCGCCAGCCAGGCGGGCAACTCGCGCTCGCTGCACTCGGTCAGCCCGAGCTGGCCGCTCGCCAAGCCCAGCCAGGCCAGGCCGAAGACGTTGCGCTGCTGGTGCACCGCCAGCAGCAGCGTGTCGGCGCGCTCTGACAGCAGCTCGCCATCGGTCACCGTGCCGGGCGTGACGACGCGCACCACCTTGCGCTCGACCGGCCCCTTGGCGGTGGCCACGTCGCCCACCTGCTCGGCGATGGCCACCGCCTCGCCCATCTTGATCAGCTTGGCGAGGTAGCTCTCCAGCGCATGCACCGGCACGCCGGCCATCACCACCGGTTCGCCGCCGCTGCTGCCGCGCGCCGTCAGCGTGATGTCCAGCAACCGGTTGGCCTTGCGCGCATCGTCGTAGAAGACTTCGTAGAAGTCGCCCATGCGAAAGAAGACCAGCGTGTCGGGGTGCTCGGCCTTGATGCGCAGGTACTGCTGCATGACCGGCGTGTGCGCCGAGAAGTCCAATTCAGTCATCCGGATCGAAGAGGTGGCGCTTGCGGGGTCGGCGGCCGGGGCGGGACCTTACCATCGCGCCATGCCAGCCCTTGCCGCCGCTCCTGCGCCGACCCGTTTCGACGTCGCCCTGCTCGGCGAAGCCATGCTGCTGCTGGTGGCCGACCAGAGCGGCCCGCTGGAAGACGTGGCGATGTTCCACCGCCGCACCGCGGGGGCCGAGACCAACGTGGCGATCGGCCTGGCGCGGCTGGGGCTGAAGGTCGGCTGGGCCAGCCGGCTGGGTGCCGATTCCATGGGCCGCGCACTGCTGGCCGCGATGCGGGCCGAAGGCATCGACTGCTCGCACGTGACCAGCGATCCGGCCCAACGCACCGGCCTGATGTTCAAGGGCCGCACCGTCGACGGCAGCGACCCGCCGACCGAATACCACCGGCGCGGCTCGGCCGCCAGCCTGATGGCGCCGGCCGACATCGATGCCGCCTGGCTGTGCTCGGCGCGCCACCTGCACGCCACCGGCGTGTTCCCGGCCATCTCGGCCAGTGCGCTGGCCACCACCGAGCGCGCGATGGCGCTGATGCGCGCGGCCGGTCGAACCATCTCCTTCGACACCAACCTGCGCCCGGCGCTGTGGCCTTCGCGCGAGGCCATGCGCGAGGCCATCAACGCGCTGGCGCTGCGTGCCGACTGGGTGCTGCCCGGCATCGAAGAGGGCGAGCTGCTCACCGGCGAGACCACGCCCGAGGGCATCGCGCGCTTCTACCGCGAACGCGGCGCCTCGCTGGTGGTCGTCAAGCTCGGCCCCGCCGGCGCCTACTACGACAGTGCCGACGCCGGCAGCGGTCGCGTGCCGGGCTTCCCGGTGGCGAAGGTGGTCGACACGGTCGGCGCGGGCGACGGCTTTGCCGTCGGCGTGCTCAGCGCGCTGCTCGAAGGCCGCCCGGTCGCCGAGGCGGTGCGCCGGGGCGCCTGGATCGGCGCGCGCGCCGTGCAGGTGCTGGGCGACACCGAAGGCCTGCCGACGCGCGCCGATCTGGACGCCGCCGCGCTGTGAGACGGCGCGGCCGGCACGCGTTCAGCCGTAGACGCTGAGCGAGGCCAGGATGCGGGTGAAATAGTCTTCGGCCAGCGCGGTCGCGTGGGCGCAGGCCGGGCTGGCCATCGAGCTGGGCGCAGCGACGGCCCTGGCCGCCGTGGTCGAACGCGGCTTCGCGTTCCGCGACGACGAGAAGATCGCCGTCGTGCTGTGCGGCAGCGGCACCGACGGGCTGGTGCCGGCGCCCGGCGCCGCCTGATTGACCAGCCGGCGGCGGTGCCGCCGGATCGACCAGCCGGCGGCGGTGCCGCCGGGTCGATCTGCTACCCTCGGCCGCGTGAGAGTCGCCCGTGTCCTGCTGCTGACCTTGCTGGTGCTCATGCTGCCCGTGCGCGGCGTGATGGCGGCGGCAATGCCGTGCCCGCCGTCCGCAAGTACGACGGGTACATCAGGCCTGGCGGGCGAGGCCGGCGCAGCGCCGGTCCATCACCATGCCGATGCCGATGCCGATGCCGCCGCGGACCATCCCGCGGCCCATGCCGACCCGGCCGGCGCTGCCGCGCATCACGACGGCGCAACCGGCGCCGAGCGCTGCAACCTGTGCTCGGCCTGCTGCTCGGTGCCGCCGCTGGCCAGCGCCGCGCCGGCGGTGGCGTTGCCGCATGGCCCGGCCGGCGGCGGCTTCCCGCACGCTGCCGCGCCGGCGCCGAGCTTCATCGCCGACGGCCAGGACCGCCCCCCCCCGAAGCATCTGACGCCGTGCGGCCTCTTGCAGAGGCCTGATCGGGCTCGCGCGTGCCGCGCGGGCATCGGCCGACCGCCTCGTCGCGTCGGCAGCTCGGATGACTTCCACCATGCATCACCGTGATCACCGGCCGGCGCCGCGGCGCCGCCTTGCCGCCGCCGCGCTGGCCAGCCTGGCGCTGACCGGCTGCGCCTCGTTCTCGCCCGACGGCGGCTTCGGCGCCGTCGAACAGCTCGCCAAGGAACGCACCGGCCGCGCGCCGGCGCTGCTGCGCACGGCCGCGCAGTCCGACGCCGCCGCCGCGCGCGTCGCCGAGTTGCTGCAGCAGCCGCTCAGCGCCGGCGGCGCGGTCGAAGTGGCGCTGCTCAACAACCGCGAGCTGCAAGCCGGCTATGCCGAGCTGGGCATCGCCGAGGCGGACCTCGTGCGCGCCGGCCGCCTGGCCAACCCGTCGTTCAGCTTCGGCAGGCTCTCGGGCCATGGCGTGGAGATCGATCGCGCCGTGCTGTTCGACGTGCTGGGCCTGTTGACGATGCCGCTGGCGCGCGAGGTCGAGCAGCAGCGTTTCGAGCAGGCGCAACTGCGCGCCGCCGACCGTACGGTGGCCGTGGCCGCCGCGGCGCGCGAGGCCTTCGTCACCGCCGTCGCCGCACGGCAGCTCGTCGGCTTCCAGCAGCGCGTGCTGGAGACCGCCGAAGCGGCCAGCGAACTGGCGCGCCGCATGGCGGCGGCCGGCAACTTCAGCGCGCTCGCGCAACTGCGCGAGCAGTCGTTCCACGCCGACGCCACGGCGCAGCTGGCCCGCGCGCAGCACCAGGCCGTGGTGGCGCGCGAGGCGCTGGTGCGCGTGCTCGGCCTCGGCGGCGATGCGCAGGACCTGCGCCTGCCCGAGCGGCTGCCCGAGCTGCCGGCCGTCGCGGCCGAGCCGCGCGACGCCGAGCAGACGGCGCTGGACCAGCGGCTCGACGTGCGCCTGGCGCGCCGCGAGGCCGAAGCCACGGCGCGCGCGCTCGGCCTGACGCAGGCCACCCGCTTCGTCAACGTGCTGCACGCCGGCTACCAGAACCAGAGCGCCAGCGGCGAGCCGCGCCGCAACGGCTACGAGATCGAGCTGACGCTGCCGCTGTTCGACTTCGGCAGCGCGCGCGTCGCCCGCGCCGAGGCGCTCTACCTGCAGGCCGTGAACCGCACTGCCGCGGTGGGCGTGCAGGCGCGCTCCGAGGTGCGCGAGAGCTACTCGGCCTACCGCACGGCCTACGAGCTGGCGCGCCTGTACCGCGACGAGGTGGTGCCGCTGCGCAAGCGCATCTCCGACGAGCAACTCCTTCGCTACAACGGCATGCTCATCAGCGTGTTCGAGCTGCTGGCCGACGCCCGCGAGCAGATTGCCGGCGTGGTCGGCGCGGTGAGCTCGCTGCGCGACTACTGGATCGCCGAATCGCGGCTGCAGACCGCGCTGACCGGTCGCTCGCCCGCGGCGGCCGGTGCCGCCGGCCTGTCGTCGACCGCCACCATGTCGTCGGCCGCCGCAGCGGCCGGCCATTGAACCGCCAGCACGCCATGACCCAGCGCAGACATTTCTTCAAGGCCGCCGGCGCCAGCCTGCTGGGCGCCGCCGCCGTCAGCCGCGCCGGTGCCGCGCGGCTGCCCGAGGCTGCCCTCAACACCGCGGCCACCACGCAGCGGCCGCCGCCGCCGCCCAATGGCCGGCCGTACCAGCCGCTGGTCACGCTCAACGGCTGGTCGCTGCCGTGGCGGCTGAAAGACGGCGTCAAGGAGTTCCACCTGGTAGCCGAACCGGTGCTGCGCGAGATTGCGCCGGGCATGCAGGCGCGGCTGTGGGGCTACAACGGCTCCAGTCCGGGCCCGACGATCGAGGCGGTGGAGGGCGACCGCATCCGCATCTTCGTCACCAACAAGCTGCCCGAGGTGACCACGGTGCATTGGCACGGCATCCTGCTGCCTTCGGGCATGGACGGCGTCTCGGGCCTCACGCAGCCGCCCATCGGCGTCGGCAAGACCTGGATGTACGAGTTCGTGCTGCAGCGCTCGGGCACCTTCATGTACCACCCGCATGCCGACGAGATGGTGCAGATGGCGATGGGCATGATGGGCCTGTTCATCGTGCACCCGAAAGACCCGCGGCAGCACGCCGTCGACCGCGACTTCGGCTTCATCCTCAACGCCTACGACATCGACCCCGGCAGCGCGATGCCGCGCGTCAACACGATGCTCGACTTCAACCTGTGGACCTGGAACAGCCGCGCCTTTCCCGGCATCGCCCCGTTCGTGGCGCGCACCGGCGAGCGCGTGCGCATCCGCGTCGGCAACCTGACGATGACCAACCACCCGATCCACATGCACGGCCCGCACGTCGAGGTGACCGGCACCGACGGCGGCTGGGTGCCGAAGGCCGCGCGCTGGCCCGAGGTGACGGTGGACGTGGCGGTGGGCCAGATGCGGGCCTTCGAGTTCGACGCCATCGCCGGCGACTGGGCCATCCACTGCCACAAGAGCCACCACACGATGAACGCCATGGGCCACGGCGTGCCGACGATGATCGGCGTCGACCAGCGCGACCTGGCCCGCAAGATCAGCGCCCTGGTGCCCGACTACATGGTGATGGGCGACAAGGGCATGCACGACATGGCCGAGATGGAGATGCCGCTGCCCGACAACACGCTGCCGATGATGACCGGCACCGGCCCCTTCGGCCCGGTGGGCATGGGCGGCATGTTCAGCGTGGTGAAGGTGCGCGACGACGTCCGCCGCGGCGACGACACCGATCCCGGGCCGTACCGCCACCCGCCAGGCACGCTGGCCAGCGAGTACACGGCCGAGCTGGCGCCGGAACCGCGCGCCGCGGCGCCGGCGGCGCCAGCCGTCGCGCCGGCGGCCGAGGGTCGTGCGTTGGAGGTGCAAGTGCGCAAGCCCGGCGGGCATGGCGGCCATGGCGGCCATGCCGGTCATACCGGCCATACCGGCCATTGACCACCGCCGCGGCGCGTCAATCCTCCTGCAGTTCGCCGAACTTCAGCGCCAGGAAGTCGATCAGCGAGCGCACCGACGGCAGCAGGCCGCGCCGCGACGGGAACACCGCGTGCACGACGGCGCCCTTGGAGCACCACTCGGGCAGCAGGCGCACGAGGCGGCCGCTGCGCAGGTCGTCTTCCAGCAGCATGGCCGGCAACTGCACCACGCCGAGCCCGGCCACCGCGGCGGCGCGCAGTGACTGCAGGTCGTCGGTCACCAGGCGCGGGCGGTAGGCGATGGTGGCCGTGGTGCCGCCGGGGCCGACGAGGTGCCAGCGGTGGTCGCGCTCGCTCAGGCTGTCGCCCAGGCTGGGCAGGCGGTCCAGGTCGGCCGGCACGGCGGGCACGGGGTGCTGCTCGCAGAAAGCCGGGCTGCCGACGAGGTACCAGTCGCGCTGCGCCAGCTCGCGCATGGCCAGGCTGGAGTCTTCCAGCGGCGGCGTGCGCGCGCGGATCGCGATGTCGTAGCCCTCGGCCACCAGGTCGACCGGGCGGTTGGTGCCCATCAGGTGGATCTCGACCTTCGGGTTCAGCGCCATGAACTCGACCACCATCGCCGCCACGCGCGCGTGCAGCAAGGCGATGGGGCAGCTCATGCGGACGATGCCGCGCGGCTCGCCCGAGGCCTGTTCCACCGCGTCCTGCGCCGCCTGCGCTTCCACCAGCATGGCCTTGCAGTGGCGGTAGTACGACTCGCCGACGTCGGTGACCGAGAAGCGCCGCGTCGAGCGCTGGATCAGCCGCACGCCCAGCCGGTCTTCCAGCGCGGCGATGCGCCGGCTCAGCTTGGACTTGGGCACCGCCAGCGCGCGCGCCGCCGGCGCGAAGCCGCGGTGGTCGACCACGTGGGCGAAATAGACCAGATCGTTGAAATCCTGCATGGCGGGGCTCGGTGGCCGTTCCACGCATGGAACGATGAAGCGCAATTCTAGGAACTACCGGCCGATTCGATCGAAACCTACATTCATTGCACGGCGAGGGAATCACTCCTTCGCATCCGCAAGGAGCGTGAGATGAAGAAGGTTCTGGGCATCTACGGCAACCGCAACTCGCACTGGGTGGGTGACGGCTTTCCGGTGCGCAGCCTGTTCTCGTACGGCACGCTGGGCCGGCATGCCAGCCCCTTCCTGGCGCTGGACTTCGCCGGCCCGGCGCAGTTCGGCCCGTCGCGCCAGCCGCGCGGCGTGGGCGAGCATCCGCACCGCGGCTTCGAGACCGTCACCATCGTCTACCAGGGCGAGGTCGAGCACCGCGACTCCACCGGCGCCGGCGGCCGCATCGGCCCCGGCGACGTGCAGTGGATGACCGCCGGCAGCGGCATCCTGCACAGCGAGTTCCATTCGAAGGCCTTCAGCGCCCAAGGCGGCACGCTGGAGATGGTGCAGCTCTGGGTCAACCTGCCGGCGCGCGACAAGATTGCCGCGCCGCGCTACCAGACGCTGGCCTGCGCCGACATTCCGGTGCTGGCGCTGCGCGACGAGCAAGGCCAGCCCGCCGGCTCGCTGCGTGTCATCGCCGGCCAGGCGCTCGGCCGGCGCGGCCCGGCGCGCACGTTCACGCCGGTCGACGTGTGGGACCTGCGCCTGGCGCCGGGCCGCAGCGTCGAGCTGGATCTGCCCGAAGGCCGCAACGTCTCGGTCGTGCTGCTGCGCGGCGCGGTGCGCGTCAACGGCACGGCGCTCGAACGCGAGGCGACGCTGGCGCTGCTGGACCGCGGCGGACAGCGCGTGCGCCTGGAGGCCAGCGACCACGCCACCGTGCTGCTGCTGTCGGGCGAGCCGATCGAAGAGCCGCTGGTCGGCCACGGCCCGTTCGTGATGAACAGCCGCGAGCAGATCGAGCAGGCCTACGCCGATTTCCGTGACGGCCGCTTCGGCCGCATGCCCCCGGTCGAGCTGGCGGCTGACGTCGCCGACGCGGCCACCACCGCCTGACCCCCAACCCCAACGCGACCCCACCCAACCCCAACGGAGAACCACACCATGACCGCCTTTGCCCAAGTTGCCAACTTCAATGGCCAGCGTCCCGTCATCGACCCCGCCGACGCGGTGATGCTGCTGATCGACCACCAGAGCGGCCTGTTCCAGACCGTGAACGACATGCCGATGCCGAAGCTGCGCGCGCACGCCGCCGCCTTGGCGAAGATGGCGACGCTGGCCAAGATCCCGGTGATCACCACCGCCTCGGTGCCGCAAGGCCCCAACGGCCCGCTGATCCCCGAGATCCACGAAGCCGCGCCGCACGCCAAGTACGTGGCGCGCAAGGGCGAGATCAACGCCTGGGACAACCCCGACTTCGTCGCCGCCGTGAAGGCCACCGGCCGCAAGACGCTGATCATCGCCGGCACCATCACCAGCGTGTGCATGGCCTTCCCGGCGATCAGCGCGGTGGCCGAGGGCTACAAGGTGTTCGCCGTCGTCGATGCCTCGGGCACCTACTCGAAGATGGCGCAGGAGATCACGCTGGCGCGCATCGTCCAGGCCGGCGTGGTGCCGATGGACACCGCCGCCGTCGCCTCCGAACTGCAACGCACCTGGCACCGCGAAGACGCGCTGCAATGGGCCGAGATCTACACCAAGATCTTCCCCGAGTACCAGTTGCTGATCGAAAGCTACACCAAGGCGCAGGCCGTCGAGAAGAACCACGAGCAGCTCGACTCGGCGCGCTGAGCCGCCACGACGAGGAACGTCATGAAGACCCTTTTGCACATCAAGACCAGCCTGTTCGCCGACCAGGGGCAGTCGAGCCAGCTGTCCGACGCCTACGTCGCCGCCTGGCGCGAGCGCCACGCCGAAGGCCAGGTGATCACGCGCGACTTCGCGCGCACGCCGATGCCGCACCTCGATGGGCCGACCTTCCAGGCCTTCCTGACGCCGGCGACGCAGCGCAACGCCGAGCAGCAGGCCGCGGTGGACCACTCCGACCGCCTGATCGCCGAGCTGGCGTCGGCCGACGTCGTCGTCATCGGGCTGCCGATGTACAACCTGGGGGTGCCCTCGATGCTGAAGTCCTGGTTCGACCACGTCATGCGCGCCGGCAAGACCTTCCGCTACACCGAAGCCGGCCCGCAAGGCCTGCTGCAAGGCAAGAAGGCGCTGGTGTTCGCCACCCGCGGCGGCCGCTATGCCGGCACGGCGGGCGACGTGCAGACGCAGTACGTGCGCAACGTGCTGGCCTTCATGGGCATCGGCGAGGTCGAGTTCGTCTACGCCGAAGGCTTGTCGATGGGCGACGCCGCGCGCGCCGCCGGCCTGGCGCAGGCGCACGAGGCACTGACGGCGCTGGCCGCCTGACGTGGCACGTTGAAGGAGCTGCCGTGAACGACTCCGTCACGCTGTTGATCCAGCACCAGGTGCGCGCCGATGCGGTGGCGGACTACGAGGCCTGGCTGAAGGCCATCGCCAAGGCGGCGCGCGACTTCCCGGGCCACATGGGCGTGTCCATCATCCGCCCGCACACGGCCAACGCGCCGTATGCGGCGCTGCTGCGCTTCGACACCCACGAGCACCTGACCGGTTGGATCGATTCGCCGCTGCGCCGCAGCTTCGTCGAGCGCGCCCAGCCCTGGCTGCTGTCGGAGCAGGCCTCGCAGATCGAGACCGGGCTCGAATACTGGTTCACGCCGCCCAGCGTGGCGCCACTGCACGCCAGGCCGTTCAAGCAGTTCCTGGTCACGCTGTCGGCCATCTACCCGCTGACGCAGATCGTGCCCTGGCTGCTGCAGCCGCTGCTGGCGCTCGAACCGCTGCGCCGCTGGCCGCCGCTGCAGGCGCTGGTGGTGGTGGTCGTCGTCGTCTGGCTGATGGTCTACGTCATCATGCCGCGCTACACCCGGCTGGTGTCGCGCTGGCTGTTCCGCTGACGCCGCCGCCGCTCGACCCGGCCGTTTCGAGAAGGAGCTTTCCCATGAGCCACACCGCCCGCATCGTCTCCACCGGCACCGACTTCGCGCACCGCATCACGCTGGGCCCGCACCAGCTGCTGGCCGACGAGCCGCCGGCGCTCGGCGGGCGCGACGCCGGGCCGGCGCCGTTCGACCTGTACCTGGCCTCGCTGGCCGCCTGCACCGCGATCACGCTGCGCATGTACGCACAGAAGAAGGGCTGGGACCTGGGCGAGCTGCGCGCCGAGCTGAGCCTGTCGCGCGACGCCGACGACAAGCTGCACGTGCACCGCACGCTGTGGGCCAGCGGCGCGCTGGACGACGCGCAGTGGGCGCGGCTGCTCGACGTGGCGGCCCGCACGCCGGTCACCAAGGTGATGCGCGAAGGCGCCGTCATCATCAGCGCGCGCGGCACGGTCGGCGCGGAGCCGGCGCGATGAGCGGCTACCTGCTCGACGGCCAGTGGCGCAGCGGCTGGTACGACACGCGCGCCAGCGGCGGCGAGTTCGTGCGCACGCAGGCGGGCTTTCGCCACCAGGTCAGCGCCGACGGCAGCAGCGGCTTCGCGGCCGAGCCGGGGCGCTACCACCTCTACGTCTCGCTGGCCTGCCCGTGGGCGCACCGCACGCTGATCGCGCGCAGCCTCAAGGGCCTGCAGGACGTGGTGTCGCTGTCCATCGTCGACCCGGTGATGGGCGACGACGGCTGGGCCTTCGGCGACGGGCCGGGCTGCATCCCCGACACCGTCAACGGCTTCGCTTTCCTGCGCGAGGTCTACCTCGCCGCCGACCCCGGCTACAGCGGCCGCGTCACCGTGCCGGTGCTGTGGGACAAGCAGCGCCGCACCATCGTCAACAACGAGTCGGCCGAGATCCTGCGCATGTTCGACAGCGCGTTCGACGCCTTCACGCCGCGCCGCGCCGGGCTTTATCCGCCGGCGCTGCGCGAGCGCATCGACGAGGTCAACGCCTTCGTCTACGAGCGCGTCAACAACGGCGTCTACCGCTGCGGCTTCGCCGGCAGCCAGGCCGCCTACGAGCAGGCCTTCGACCGCCTGTTCGCGGCGCTGGACGAGTTGGAGGCGCGGCTGGCGCGCAGCCGCTACCTGGTCGGCGACGCGGCGCCGACCGAAGCCGACTGGCGGCTGTTCACGACGCTGGTGCGCTTCGACGCCGTCTACCACGGGCACTTCAAGTGCAACCTGCGGCGGCTGGCCGACTATCCGGCCTTGAGCCGCCTGCTGCGCGAGCTGATCGGCGTGCCCGGCATCGCGCAGACGGTCGACATGGACCACATCAAGCGCCACTACTACCAGAGCCACCGCCACCTCAACCCGAGCGGCATCGTGCCCAAGGGCCCGCTGCTCGACTTCCTGGGCGAACGCCACCATGGCCAAGAAGTTTCCGCTGCATCCCAAGAACCCTGAGCGCATCTGCTGGGGCTGCGACAAGTACTGCCCGTCCAGCGACATGGCCTGCGGCAACGGTTCGGACCGCACGCAGCACCCGATGGAGTTGTTCGGCGACGACTGGGCCGAATGGCTGCCGCCGAGCGAGCGGCCGGCCGGCGACGCCGCGGACGCCGCCGATGCGCCCGATGCCGCCGCTGCGCCGCCGGCCGACCCTAAGATGCCCGACTGATCGACCAACGGGAGGAAGACGATGAGTCCAGGCGACGCGCCGGAGGCCAGCCCTCAACCCACCCTGCGCCGCATCGAGGCGCGGCCCTCCGAGGTGGGCGGCATCACGCTGCGCCGCGCCGTGCCCGGCCGCGCGCTGCGCACCGTGGGCGCCTGGTGCTTCCTCGACCATGCGGGGCCGGCGCGCTTCGGGCCCGGCGAGGGCATGCACGTCGGGCCGCATCCGCACATCGGGCTGCAGACCTTCACCTGGATGATCGAAGGCGAACTGCTGCACCGCGACTCGCTGGGCAACGAGCAGGTCATCCGCGCCGGCCAGGTCAACCTGATGACCGCCGGCCACGGCATCGTGCACAGCGAAGACCAGGTCAGCGACGGCGGCCCGCTGCACGCGGCGCAGATGTGGATCGCGCTGCCCGATGCCGAGCGCGACCGCGCGCCGGCGTTCCAGCACCACGCCGAGCTGCCGGTGATCGAGCGTGACGGCATCACCTTCACGCTGCTGGTCGGCGAAGCGCTCGGCCAGCGCTCGCCGGTGGCGGTGTTCACGCCGCTGGTCGGCCTGGACCTGGTGGCGCGCCGCGCGGCGCGCACCACGCTGCCGCTCGACCCGGCGTTCGAGCATGCCGTGCTGGTGCTGCGCGGCGCCGCCACGGTGGCCGGCGAGGCGCTGCAGCCCGGCACGCTGCTCGACCTGGGCTGCGGCCGCGACGGCGTGGCGATCGAGCTGGCCGCCGACAGCCAGCTGCTGCTGCTCGGCGGCGAACCCTTCGGCGCGCCGCCGCTGCTGTGGTGGAACTTCGTCGCCCGCACGCAGGCCGAGGTGGAGCAGGCGCTGGCCGACTGGAACGGCGCCAGCGCGCGCTTCGGCGCCGTGCCGGGCACCGACGCGCCGCGCACGCCGGCGCCGCCGCTGACCGGCCTGCGGCTCAAGGCGCGCGCGTGAAGCGCGGCCGCGACCCGCAGGAGGCGCACCGCGTCTCGACGCCGCTGGAGCTGCTGTTCGACCTGAGCTTCGTGGTCGCCATCGCGCTGGCCTCGGCGCAACTGCACCACGGCGAGGCCGAGCACCACTGGACGGTGATCCCGCAGTACCTGGCCGCCTTCTTCGGCATCTGGTGGGCGTGGATGAACTACACGTGGTACGCCTCGGCGTACGACAACGACGACCTGCTGTTCCGCCTGCTGACGATGGCGCAGATGTTCGGCGTGCTGGTGTTCGCGGTCGGCATCCCGGGCTTCTTCAGCGGCGACCTGCTGGCCGCCACCATCGGCTATGCGCTGATGCGGCTGGCGCTGGTGGCGCAGTGGCTGCTGGCGGCGCGCGACGATCCGCCGCACCGCCGCACCTGTCTGCACTACGCGATCGGCATCGCGGTGGTGCAGGTGCTGTGGATCGCGCGGCTGGCGCTGCCGCCGGTGTGGTTCTGGCCCGGCTTCGTGCTGCTGTGCGTGCTGGAACTGCTGGTGCCGGTGTGGGCCGAGCGCGCCGGCGCCACGCCCTGGCACGCGCACCACATCGCCGAGCGCTATGCGCTGATGGTCATCATCTGCCTCGGCGAATGCGTGCTGGGCGCGGCCAACGCGGTGTCCAACGTCTGGCGCGCCGGCGCCGGCGGCTGGTCGCTCGACCTCGGCATCGTCGGCCTGGCCTCGATGTTGCTGGTACTGGTGATGTGGTGGCTGTACTCGCTGCTGCCTTCGGGCCAGGCGCTGCACCACCACCGCGAGCGCGCCTTCGCCTGGGGCTACGGCCACTACCTGCTGTTTGCCGCGGTGGCCGCCATGGGCTCGGGCCTGGAGGTGGTGGCCGACACGCTGAAGCCGGCGGAAGCCGGCGCCGCCGCGGCGCATGCCTTGTCGCCGCTGCTGGCCATCAGCGCCGTGGCGGTGCCGCAGGCCATCCTGGTGGCCGCCATCGGGCTGTTGTTCGGCCACGCCCTGCACATGGGCGCCACCGGCTCGCGCGGCTGGTGGGCCGGCCTGGCGGCCATTGCCGCGGTGCCGCTGGCCGTGGCCGCGGGGCTGCCGCTGCCGTGGGCGCTGCTGGCCTTGTCGATCGGTCCCACCTTGCTCATCATCTGGCTCACCCCCCGTCCCTGAAAGGAGACCCGCCATGTCCGGCCCGACCCCCATCCGCGACCCCAAAACCGACCACCTGCTGAGCCCCGACAACGCCGTGCTGGCCTTGATCGACTACCAGCCCGAGCAGTACGCGGGCGTCGGCTCGATCGACACCAAGCGCTTGCTGGCCGGCGTGATCACGCTCGGCGAAATCGCCACCGCGTACCAGCTGCCGGTGGTGCTGTCGACCGTGGGCGTGCAAAGCCGCGGCATGCAGGGCACGAACGAGGAGCTGCGGGCCGCGCTCCCCGGCGTGCCGGAAATCGACCGCACCACGCTCAATTCGTGGGAAGACGACGACTTCCGCGCCGCGGTGCAGAAGACCGGCCGCCGCAAGCTGATCATCGCCGGGTTGTGGACCGAGATCTGCGTCGCCTTCCCGGTGCTGGACGCGCTGAAGGAAGGCTACGAGGTCTACGTGGTGGCCGATGCGATCGGCGGCGTCAGCGCCGCGGCGCACGAGGCGGCGATGCAGCGCATGATCCAGGCCGGCGCGGTGCCGATCACGGTGATCGGCCTGGCCGGCGAACTGCAGCGCGACTGGGGCCGCGCCGGCGCCGACCACCTGCGGGCCGCGCTGCGCGGCTGGTTCGGGCGCATGCGCTGAGCGCATGCGGCAACGGGCATCGCGCAGGGGGCCGAGCCGGTCCGGCCCGGCCCCCGCTTCAGGCGGCTACTGCATGCGGCCGAAGCTGCCGCTGTTGAAGTCGTCGATGGCCTGCGCGATCTCCGCCTCGCTGGTCATCACGAACGGGCCGTAGCCGACCACCGGCTCGTCGATCGGCTCGCCCGACAGCAGCAGCAGCTTGGCGTCGCCGCTGGCTTCGATCGCGATCTCGCGCCCCTCGCCCGACAGCGTGGCCATCTGCGCCGCGCGCAGCACGGTCTCGCCGTTGACCTGCACCGTGCCTTCCAGCACCACCAGCATGCTGGTCCAGCCTTCGGGCTGCGCCAGCGACACGCGGCGGCCGGCCTTTACGCGCACGTCCCAGACGTTGAGCGGCGTGAAGGTGTGCGCCGGACCGCGCGCACCGTCGAACTCGCCGGCGATCACGCGCACCTGGCCGGCCGCTTCGCCGGCGGCGTCGTTCAACGGCCGCAGCGGGATGTCGCTGTTGAGGATCGCCTGGTAGCCCGGCGCCGCCATCTTGTCCTTGGCCGGCAGGTTGACCCACAGCTGCACCATCTCGAACGGCCCGCCGCGCTTGGCGTAGTCGGTGGAGTGGAACTCCTCGTGCAGGATGCCGGCGCCGGCCGTCATCCATTGCACGTCGCCGGGGCCGATCACGCCACCCTTGCCGGTGGAATCGCGATGCTCGACCTCGCCGTCGTAGACGATGGTCACGGTCTCGAAACCGCGGTGCGGATGCTGCCCGACGCCGCGCCGCGTGGTGGTGGGCTCGAAGCGCGTGGGCGCCGCGTAGTCCAGCAACAGGAACGGGCTGCGCTCGGCAGCGCCGGCGCCGTAGTCGAACATGCCGTGCACCGGAAAGCCGTTGCCCACCCAGTGGCGGCCCGGGGCGCTGCGCGTCGAGAGGATCTTCTTCATCAATGGCTCCTTGGCAGTCGGGCGGGCACCGAATGTGTCCGCATGGCCGTAATGATGGGGACGGACGCGCGTTCGCGAAAGCCGTCGCCGCTTCAATTCAGCGTTCCATGGCTGGGACGCCGCGCGCCCGTGCGCCCGTGCTGCCGTGCTGCCGTGCTGCCGTGCTGCCGCGCTGCCGCGCTGCCGCGCTGCCGACCGCCTCAGGCCTTGGCCTTGCGGCCGCGCGCGTCGGCCGCGACGAAGGCCGCGAAGCCGCCGACGAACTCGGTCAGCTGCCGTTGCACGCCTTCGTCCTGCAGGCGGCCGTCGGCCGCGAACACGCCGCCGGCGCGCGAGACCAGCAGGCGGCCGCCGCTCCAGTGGCGAACGCCCAGCGCGCGCAGCACCGGCAGCCAGTGGTTCTGCGACAGCACGGTGCCGAAGCCGCCGGGCGACGCGCCGATCACCGCCACCGGGCGGTCCTTGAACACGTCGGCCACGCCCGGCGTCGGGCGCGACAGCCAGTCGATGGCGTTCTTGAAGACGCCGGGGATGCCGTTGTTGTACTCCGGCGTCACCAGCAGCAGGCCGTCGGCGGCGAGGATGCGTTCCTTCAGCGCGCGCACGGCCTCGGGCGTGCCGTGCTGCTGTTCGAGGTCGCCGTCGTACAGCGGCACGCCGTGCAGCGTGGCGGCGTCCAGCATCACGCCATCGCCGGCCGCCGCCTGCGCCGCGCGCAACAGCGCCGTGTTGAACGACTGGGCGCGCAGGCTGCCCGACAGTCCCAACAGTCTGGTCATTCGCAATCTCCCTTTTGGTGAACGCCTAACGTGAATGCCTAGTATCGGCGAGTCAGTACGAGCCAGCACGAGCCAGCACGAGCCAGGGTTTCGCAGGAGGAGCCCGATGTCCAAGACCGCCGAACGCGCCGCCGGCCTGTCGGCCGTGCCGTCGACGCTGCTCATCCCGCTGGCCGGCCGCGCCTTCGGCGACGCGGTGTTCCCGGAGCTGGCGGTCGGCGACGCCGATGCCGCGCGCGTGCTGGCGGCGCTGGGCGACGACGGCGCCCTCTGGCAGCGCGACCGGGCCAGCGTCTACGGCGTGCTGGCGCGCACGCGCCGCTTCCGCGACCTGGCGGCCCGCTTCGTCGCCGCGCATCCGGCCGGCCACGTGGTCAACCTGGGCTGCGGCCTGTCCAACTACCGGCAGTGGCTGGACAACGGCCGCATGCACATGACCGATGCCGACCTGCCCGAGGTGCTGGCCATCCGCCGCCGGCTGCTGCCCGCACGCGGCCGCCGGCACCGGCTGTGCGCCGTCGACCTCAACGCCGCCGACTGGTGGGCCGACCTGGGACTGCCCAGCGCGCAGGATCGTCACGATGCCCGCGCCGGCCGCGCCGGCCACGCCGCGGCGCCGCTGTTCCTGTTCGCCGAAGGCGTGCTGATGTACCTGGCGCCGGCCCGGGCGCGCGCCGTGCTGCGCACCTTCGGCCAACGTGCGCCCGCCGGCTCGACCTTCGCCTTCGACGCGATGTGCTGGCTGGTCGTCGGCCACGCCGGGCTGCACCCCTCGGTCCGCCACACCGACGCCGAATTCCGCTGGGGCCCGCGCACGCTGGACGAGTTGTGCGCCGATTCGCCGCGCCTGCAACTCGCCGCCGCGCACCCCATCATGCAAGGCTACGGCTGGCCCTACCAGCTGATGGAGCCGGCGTTCCAAGCGCTGCTGGGGGTGCCGCTGTATGCGGTGTATGAGTTGCGCACCGGCGACGCCCTCGGCCGCGGCCGCCGCGCCTGAGGATCAGGCCGCGCCGTCGGCGTCCGCCTTGCGGATGCGCACCGGGCCCGGCCTGGCGGTGGCCGTGGGCGCGGGCGCCGCGGGCGCCGGCGGCGTCTCGGCCTCGGGCTCCTGGATGACGCGCGTGTACGGCGTCAGGATCTGCACCAGCTGCCCGTAGACCTTGGGCGTGCCGGCCACCACCTCGCGCTGGTAGAGGTAGTCGGCCTCGCCGGTGAAGTTGCCGATCAGGCCGCCGGCCTCGGTGATGATCAGCGAGCCGGCGGCCACGTCCCAGGGGTTGAGGCCGGTCTCGAAGAAGGCGTCGTACCAGCCGGCGGCGACATAACAGAGGTCCAGCGCGGCAGCGCCCGGGCGGCGCAGGCCGGCGCAGCTTTGCATGACCTCCTCGAACATCTTCACATAACGCTTGAAGTTGTCGCCCTTGCGGAAGGGGAAGCCGGTGCCGATCAGCGCCTCGGCGATGCGCGTGCGCTTGGACACGCGCAGGCGCTTGTCGTTGAGGAAGGCGCCGCGCCCGCGCGAGGCGTAGAACAGGTCGTTGCGCGTGGGGTCGTAGACCACGGCCTGCTGCACCTGGCCGCGGTGCGCCAGCGCGATCGACACCGCGTAGACCGGGAAGCCGTGCAGGAAGTTGGTGGTGCCGTCCAGCGGGTCGATGATCCAGACGAAGTCGCTGTGCTTGGCGCCATGCTGGCGGCCCGATTCCTCGGCCAGGATGCCGTGGCCGGGGTAGGCCTCCAGCAGCGTCTCGATGATGGCCTGCTCGGCCGCCTGGTCGACCTCGGAGACGAAGTCGTTGGGCCCCTTGCTGCCGACCTTCAGCACGTCGAGGTCGAGCGAAGCGCGGTTGATGATCGCTCCTGCCGCGCGGGCCGCCTTGACGGCGATGTTGAGCATGGGGTGGAGCGCTTGCGACATGGAACGGGCCTGCGGGCTTGAGGAAGAAGAGGGCGGGGCGTGGCGGGGAAGAAAGAGCGTGGCAACGACAATGCGTTGCGAGCCGTCGATTCTACCGAGGGCCTTTCTTGCCTTCCGTGAATGTGCCAGCCATGAACGATCCCGCGCCCGACCCCACCCGCTTCGTGCTCGTCGAGACCAGCCATGCCGGCAACGTGGGCGCCGCGGCGCGGGCGATCAAGGTGATGGGCTTTTCGCAACTCGTGCTGGTGCGGCCGCGCTTCGCCGATGTCTGCAGCCACGAAGAAGCGGTGGCGATGGCCAGCGGCGCCGCCGACGTGCTGGCGCGCGCGCAGGTCGTCGACAGCCTGACCGAAGCGCTGGCCGGCTGCACCCATGCCTGTGCCACGGCGATGACGCCGCGCGACTTCGGCCCGCCGACCGCGGCGCCGCGGCCTTACTTGGCGGACCTCGCGGACCTGGCGGACCTGGCGGACAAGGCCGGGCGCGGCCCCGAGCGCGTGGCCTTCGTCTTCGGCCCCGAGCGCACGGGCCTCAGCAACGACGACGTCTACCGCTGCCACGTGGCCTTGAGCATTCCAACGCCGCCGGGCTACGGCTCGCTCAACCTCGCGCAGGCGGTGCAACTGTTGGCCTACGACTGGCGCCAGGCGCTGGGCGGCTATGCCGTGCAGCCGCGCACCGCCGAGCCGCAGGCCGCCGACCTGGCGGCGCTGCAGGGCACGTTGGAACATTGGCAGCGCGTGCTGGTGCGCATCGGCTTCCTGGACCCGGCGGCGCCCAAGAAGCTGATGCCGCGGCTGCAGCAACTGGCGCTGCGCAGCGCGCTGACGACGCAGGAGGTGCACATCCTGCGCGGCATTGCGCGCGCGGTGGAGCGGGCGGTGGAGCGGGCGGCGGAGCGGGCGGTGGAAGGCGCCGCGCCGGCACGCCGCGGCGATGACGGCTAGACTGCTGCTTCGTTTTATCGAAGTGCCCACCATGTTCAGCCGTCTGCGTGAAGACATCGCCTGCATCCGCGAGCGCGACCCCGCCGCGCGTTCGAACTGGGAGGTGCTGACGTGTTACCCCGGCCTGCACGCGGTGCTGTGGCACCGGCTGGCGCATGCGTTCTGGGTGCGCGGCTGGCGCTGGGCCGGGCGCTTCAGCTCGCACCTGGGGCGCTGGCTGACGGGCATCGAGATCCACCCTGGCGCGACCATCGGCCGCCGCGTCTTCATCGACCACGGCATGGGCGTGGTGATCGGCGAGACCGCCGAGGTCGGCGACGACTGCACCATCTACCAGGGCGTGACGCTGGGCGGCACCTCGCTGACCAAGGGCGCCAAGCGCCACCCGACGCTGGGCCGCGGCGTGATCGTCAGCGCCGGCGCCAAGGTGCTGGGCGGCTTCACGGTGGGCGACGGCGCGCGCGTGGGCAGCAACGCGGTGTTGATGCAGGCGGTGCCGGCCGGCGCCACCGCGGTGGGCATTCCGGCGCGCATCGTGCAGAAGTCGGGCGACGCCGCGCGCGAGCAGGCGGCCGCCAAGATGGGTTTCTCGGCTTATGGCGTGACGCAGGGCGACGACCCGGTGGCGCAGGCGATGAAGGGCTTGATCGACAACGCCTCGGGCCACGAGCACCAGATCGCGCTGCTGTGGCAGGCGATCGAGAAGCTCTCGGCGCGCTCGCGCGAGCTGCCGGTGGCCGACTGCGTGCCCGACGATGCCTGTACCACCGAGCGCTTCGACGCCGAAGAGCTGAACCGGCTGGTGAAGTAGACGAACGCGCCGACGAACATGCAGACCGACACGCCGACCACCACCCCGACCGCCACCGCGACCACCACCCCGACCGCCACGCCAGCCGCCGAACGCCTCGAACCCTTCTTCGCGCGCGAAGCGCCGCGGCTGATCGACCTCGCCGACCGCATCTGGGCGCTGGCCGAACTGCGCTACCAGGAGGTGGCGTCGGCGCGGCTGCACGTCGATGCGCTGCAGGCCGCGGGCTTTCGCGTCACGCAAGGCGTGGCCGACATCCCCACCGCCTTCATCGCCGAAGCCGGCAGCGGCACGCCGGTGATCGGCATCCTCGGCGAGTACGACGCGCTGTCGGGCCTGAGCCAGGCGGCCGGCGCCTTCGATTGCCGGCCCGCGCCGGGCGCTGCCAACAACAACGGCCATGGCTGCGGCCACCACCTGCTGGGCACCGCGGCGCACCTGGCGGCGCTGGCCGTCAAGGACCATCTGGCACGCAGCGGCCAAAGCGGCACCGTGCGCTTCTACGGCTGCCCGGCCGAGGAGGGCGGATCGGGCAAGACCTTCATGGCGCGCGCCGGCCTGTTCGACGACCTCGACGCCGCGCTGACCTGGCACCCGCAGGTGCACAACGGCATCGTGGCGGGGCCGTCGCTGGCCAACATCCAGGCCTACTTCCGCTTCCGCGGCCGCGCCTCGCACGCCGCGGCCTCGCCGCACCTGGGGCGCAGCGCGCTCGACGCGGTGGAGCTGATGAACGTCGGCGTCAACTACCTGCGCGAGCACATGCGCTCGGAAGAGCGCGTGCATTACGCGGTGACGAACACCGGCGGCCTTTCGCCCAACGTCGTGCAGGCGCAGGCCGAGGTGCTGTACCTCGTGCGCTCGCTGCGCAACGAGCAGTGCACCGAGCTGTACGAGCGCGTGAAGAACGTCGCCCGCGGCGCCGCGCTGATGACCGACTGCCAGCTGGAGATCGTGTTCGACAAGGCCTGCTCGAACCTGATGCCCAACGAGGTGCTCAACGAGCTGATGTTCAAGCACCTGCAGGCCATCGGCGCGCCGCCGATCAGCGACGACGAGCAAGCGCAGGCCGGCGAATTCCAGCGCCAGGCGCTGAGCGAGGCCGACATCGAGTCGGCCGAGCGCTCGCTGAGCCAGGCCTGGCGCAACCCCAAGCCGGTGTTCGACCAGATCGACCCGTATCGGGCCGGCCACCAGCGGCCGATGTACGGCTCGACCGACGTCGGCGACGTGAGCTGGATCACGCCCACCGCGCAGTGCAACACCGCCTGCTATCCGTTCGGCACGCCGTTCCATTCATGGCAGCTCGTCTCGCAGGGCAAGAGCTCGCTGGCGCACAAGGGCCTGGTGCTGGCCGCCAAGACGCTGGCGGCGACGGCGATCGAGCTGTTCGGCGCGCCTGCCACGCTGGCCGCGGCCAAGGCCGAGTTGCTGCAGCGCCGTGGCGGCAAGCCCTACCGCTGCCCGATTCCCGACGACGTGATGCTGCCCTTCAAGCGCGAGGCGGCGGCCGCTGCGCGCTCTTCGGCCTGAAGGCCTTGCACAGCGCCTCGTCGGTCTCCAGGTAGGGGCCGCCGATCAGGTCGATGCAATAGGGCACCGCGGCGAAGATGCCCGGCACCGGCGGCGTGGCTTGCGGCAGGCCTTGCAGCGTCTCGGCAATCGCCTTCGGCTGGCCGGGCAGGTTGATGATCAGCGCCTGGCCGCGGATCACCGCCACCTGGCGCGACAGGATGGCGGTCGGCACGAAGGCCAGGCTGATCTGGCGCATCTGCTCGCCGAAGCCGGGCATCGTCTTGTCGGCCACCGCCAGCGTGGCTTCGGGCGTCACGTCGCGCGGCGCCGGGCCGGTGCCGCCGGTGGTCAGCACCAGGTGGCAGCGAACGCCATCGACCAGCTCGCGCAGCGCGGCGCTGATGCCGTCCTGCTCGTCGGGGATCAGCCGCTCGTGCCATTCGACCGGGTTGCGCAGCGCGCGCGCCAGCCAGTCTTTCAGCGCCGGCAGGCCCTTGTCTTCGTAGACGCCGCTGGACGCGCGGTCGCTGACCGAGACCAGGCCGATGCGGACGGGGTCGAACTCACTCATGGACGGTCACTCGCGGTCACTCATGGGTTTGGTCGGCCGTGTCGTCCGAAGCCGTGGCCTGGGCCTGCAGCAGCGGCTTGATGAACTGGAACAGCTCGCGCATCGCGCGCGGCTGGCGCTGCTCGGCGCTCAGCGCGGCGGCATCGCGGCGCGCCGCGCGCACCAGGCTGCGCAACTGCTGGGCGTCGGTGGCTGGATGGGCCTGCAGCCAGCGGGTGAGGGCGTCGTCGTCGGCCATCAACTCGGCGCGCCAACGTTCCACCTCATGCAGCAGCAGCGTTTCGCGCGCCGAGCCCAGCGCGGCGGCGGCCACGGCCTCGCGCAGCGGCCCGTCGTCGGCGCTGCGCATCAGCTTGCCGACGAACTGCAACTGCCGCCGCCGCCCTTCGTGCGAGCGCGTGCGGCGGTAGGTCTCGATGGCCTCGCGCAAGGCGTCGGGCATGGCGGTGCGGTCCAGCCGGTCCTGGCTCAGCTCGGCCAGTTGCAGGCCCAGCTTCTGCAGCTCGTGCGACTGCTGCTTGAGCTGCGTCTTGCTGGGGCGGTCGTCGCCGTCGGCGGCGTCGCCGTAGTGGGCATCGAGGCCGCGGTGCGGGGCGGCGCGTCGGTTCATGCGGGGCAGGGCTCGCGCGAGAGCCGGCGTGGAAGAAGGGGTCGGTATCATAGTTTGATGAGTGCACCCGAGCCCCGGCCCGACATCGGCTTCGCCTTCGCGCGCGAGCAGTTTCAGCAGATGGTCGAGGACACGCTGGCGCTGGCGCGCGAGCTGGGCGCCAGCGACGCCGGGGTGGAGGTCTCCGAAGGCGTGGGGCTCTCGGTCTCGGTGCGCAAGGGCGAGCTGGAGAACGTCGAGCGCAACCGCGACAAGTCGCTGGGCGTCAGCGTCTACCTGGGCCAGCGGCGCGGCAACGCCAGCACCTCCGACTTCTCGGCCGGCGCCGTGCGGCGCACGGTGCAGGCGGCCTTCGACATCGCGCGCTTCACCGCCGAAGACCCGGCCGCCGGCCTGCCCGAGGCCGCCGACCTGGCCAGCGCCGCCGAGGCCGCGCGCGACCTCGACCTGTTCCACCCCTGGGCCATCGACGCCGAGCAGGCCGCCGCGCTGGCCCAGCGCTGCGAGCAGGCGGCCTTTGCGACCAGCAAGCAGATCGGCAACTCCGAAGGCGCCGGCGTCTCGGCGCAGCAGTCGCACTTCTGGGCCGGCAACAGCCGCGGCTTTCGCGGCGGCTACGCCAGTTCAAGGCACTACCTGTCGGTGTCGCCGATCGCCGGCCGCGGCCGCCACATGCAGCGCGACAGCTGGTACAGCTCGATGCGCGACGCCGCCGAGCTGGCCGCGCCCGAAGCCGTGGGCCGCTACGCCGCCGAGCGCGCGCTGGCCCGGCTGCACCCGCGCCGCGTGCCGACGGCCGAGGTGCCGGTGCTGTTCGAATCCAGCGTCGCCGCCGGGCTGCTGGGCTCGCTGGTGGGCGCCGTCTCCGGCGGTGCGCTCTACCGCAAGGCCAGCTTCCTGCTGGACAGCCTGGGCCAGCCGGTGCTGCCCAGTCACGTCGATGTGCAGGAAGACCCGCACGCTCGCAAAGGCAAGGGCAGCGCGCCCTTCGACGACGAAGGCGTGCGCACGCGCGCGCGCCGCGTGGTGGACGGCGGCGTGCTGCAGGGCTACTTCCTGTCCAGCTACTCGGCGCGCAAGCTGGGCATGAAGACCACCGGCAATGCCGGCGGCGCGCAGAACCTCTGGCTCACCAGCCGCCGCACGACGGCGGCCGACACGCTGCCGGCGATGATCAAGCGGCTGCACCGCGGCCTGTTCGTCACCGAGCTGATGGGCCAGGGCGTCAACGGCGTCACCGGCGACTATTCGCGCGGCGCCGCCGGCTATTGGGTGGAAGGCGGCGAGATCGCCTTCCCGGTGGCCGAGATCACGATCGCCGGCAATTTGAAGCAGATGTTCCAAGACATTGCCTGGGTCGGCGCCGACGTCTACAACTCGGGCTCGCGCAGCATCGGCTCGGTGCTGATCGAGCGCATGAAGCTGGCCGGTGATTGAGCCCCGGGGCCCGACCGCCGGCGCCGCGACCGAGGGTTGCCCCCGCCTTCGTGGCCGGCGCGGCCCTTCCTAGAATGCGCCACTGTTTGTTTTCCTTCCCACCTTTTCGAGGAGACTCCATGGAACGTCGTTCCTTCGTTCACGGCGCCGGACTGGCCGGCGTGCTGGCCGCCGGCATGGCCCCCGCCGTCGTCCACGCCCAGGCCAACGTGCGCTGGCGGCTGGCGTCGAGCTTTCCGAAGTCGCTGGACACCATCTTCGGCGCCGCCGAGCTGTTCGCCAAGAAGGTCGGCGAGATGTCGGGTGGCAAGTTCCAGATCTCGGTGCACGCCGGCGGCGAGCTGATGCCGGCCTTCGGCGTGGTCGACGGCGTGCAGAACGCCACCGTCGAGATGGCGCACACGGCGCCGTACTACTTCGTCGGCAAGAACGAGACCTTCGCGCTCGGCACCGCGATCCCGTTCGGCCTGAATGCGCGGCAGATGACGGCGTGGATGCTCGAAGGCAACGGCCTGAGCCTGATGCGCGAGTTCTACGCCGGCTACAGCATCATCAACTTCCCCGGCGGCAACACCGGCGCGCAGATGGGCGGCTGGTACCGCAAGCCGATCACCAAGCTGGCCGACCTGAAGGGCCTGCGTTTCCGCACCGTGGGCGTCACCGGCAAGGTGCTGGAGCAGTTGGGCGTGGTCGTGCAGGCGCTGCCCGGCGCCGACATCTACCCGGCGCTGGAGAAGGGCACGATCGACGCCGCCGAATGGGTGGGCCCCTACGACGACCAGAAGCTCGGCTTCAACAAGGTGGCGCCGAACTACGCCTACCCGGCGTTCTGGGAGGGCGGCCCGCAGCTCGACTTCTTCATCAACCAGAAGGCCTTCGATGGCTTGAGCGCCGACTACAAGGCGATGGTGGAGACGGCGTCCGCCATGGCGCACACCGAGATGCTGGCCAAGTACGACGCCAAGAACCCGGTGGCGCTGCGCCAGCTGGTGGCCGGCGGCACCAAGCTGTTCCGCTACCCGAAGGACGCGATGGACGCCGCCTTCAAGGCCGCCAACGCGATCTACGAAGACCTGCGCACCAAGAACCCGGCGTGGAAGAAGGTCTACGACGATTTCGTCAAGTTCCGCGCCGAGCAGAACCTGTGGTTCCGCTTCGCCGAAGCCGGCTTCGACAGCTACATGCAGTCGCAGAAGCTGTGACGGCGGCAGCGGCCGGCTGAGGTCGGACGTTGCAACGAAAAAGGGCCCCGCTTGGCGGGGCCCTTTTTGCTAGCGCCTCGCCGCGTCCTGCCGCGTCGCCTCTTCCAGCGCCTTCATCGGGTCGACCTCGGTCGCCGCCGCGGCGCCGCTGGCGGCCGGCCCGGGGGCCGGCACGGCGGGGTCGGAGGCGGCGGCGTCGGGCGCCGGCGCGGTGTCGGCGCCGCTGGTCATGCCGCCCATCTGCTGCAGCTCGCGCGAGGCCTTGTCGAGGTCCAGCACCTGCGGCTTGTCGAGGAACACCGTCACCGTCTGCGGCACGAAGATCACGATCACCACCAGCAGCAGCTGCATCAGCACCCAGGGGATGGCGCCGAGGTAGATGTCGGTCGACTCCACCTTGCGCGGCAGCGCCTTGTTCTTGAACAGCGTGTCGGCGATGCCGCGCAAATAGAACAGCGCGAAGCCGAACGGCGGGTGCATGAAGCTGGTCTGCATGTTGACGCACAGCAGCACGCCGAACCACACGAGGTCGATGCCCAGCTTGTCGGCCACCGGGCCCAGCAGCGGCAGGATGATGAAGGCGATCTCGAAGAAGTCGAGGAAGAAGGCGAGGAAGAAGATGAAGACGTTGACGACGATGAGAAAGCCGATCTGCCCGCCGGGCAGGTTGGACAGCATGTGCTCGATCCAGCGGCCGCCGTCGACGCCCTGGAAGACGAGCGAGAACACGCGCGAGCCGATCAGGATGAACACCACCATCGCGGTGATGCGCATGGTGCCGAGCATCGCCTCGTGCAGCAGCGACCAGCTCAGCCGCCGGTGCGCCAGCGCCAGCAGCAGCGCGCCCACCGCGCCCATCGCGCCGGCCTCGGTGGGGGTGCAGATGGCGGTGTTGATGCCGGGGATGCCGCCCATGCTGCCGAGCACCGCGAAGATCAGCGCCGCCGCCGGCAGGATGCCGCGCAGGCACTTGCGCCACAGCGCCCAGCCGTTGAGCGTGCGCGCCTCTTTCGGCACGCCGGGCACGTGCTGCGGCCGCAGGCGCGACAGCACGAAGGTGTAGCCGGCGAAGATCAGCACCTGTAGGATCGACGGCCCCCAGGCGCCCTTGTACATGTCGCCCACGCTCTTGCCGAGCTGGTCGGCCATCACCACCAGCACCAGCGAGGGCGGCACGAGCTGGGTGATGGTGCCCGAGGCGGCCAGCACGCCGGTGGCATAACGCATGTTGTAGCCGTAGCGCATCATCACCGGCAGCGAGATCATCGCCATCGCGATCACCTGGCCGGCCACGGTGCCGGTGATGGCGCCGAGGATGAAGCCGACGATGATCACCGAGTAGCCCAGCCCGCCGCGCACCGGCCCGAAGAGCTGGCCCATCGAGTCGAGCATGTCTTCGGCGAGGCCGCATTTCTCCAGCACCGCGCCCATCAGCGTGAAGAAAGGAATGGCCAGCAGCAGGTCGTTGGACAGCACGCCGAACACGTTGAGCGGCAGCGCGGTCATGAACTCGGGCTTGAACCAGCCCATCTCCACCGCGAAGAAGCCGCAGGCCAGGCCCAGCGCCGACAGCGAGAAGGCCACCGGGAAGCCGATCAGCAGCACCAGCACGAGCGCGCCGAACATGAACGGCGCAAAACTCTCCATGCTCATTGCAAGGGCCTCTCGTAGTGGAACTCGCCCTCGTAGCGGTGCATCAGCCAGGCCACGCGCTTGATGATCTCGGAGACCGCCTGCGCCAGCACGAGCGTGAAGCCCAGCGGCAGCATCAGCATGGCCGGCCAGCGGATCAGGCCGCCGGCGTTGGACGACATCTCGCCGCTGGCGTACATGCCGGCGAACAGCGGCCATGCGTAGTAGATCATCACCAGCATCGACGGCAGCACGAAGCACGTCAGGCCGAAGAGGTCGATCAGCGCCTGCGTGCGGCCCGAGTAGCGGCCGTACAGCACGTCCACGCGCACATGCTCGTTGACGCGCATGACCTGCGCCGCGCCCAGCATCACGCAGGCGGCGAACAGGTACCACTGGATCTCCAGCCAGCCGTTGGAGCTCATCTCCAGCAGGTAGCGCACCAGCGCGTTGCCGGCCGAGATCAGGCACGAGAGGAACACCGCCCACTTGGCGATGGTGCCGAATCGATCGTTGACCCAATCGATCCAGCGGCTGAGCTGTAGAAGTGCGGCCATGCGGGCTCCGGCGGCGAATGCCGGCACGCACTGTACGGAGCGCGGCCGCGGTCGCGTTCGAAAGTGGCGGGGGTCTAGGGAAAGTCCGGAAGAGGGCCGACCGGCGCGCGCGGCCGTCAGCCGGCGTGCTGCGCCAGCTCGAACAGCTTGGCCGAGCGCGCGCCCGAGCGGCAGAACAGCAGCACGGGGCGCGGCAGTTCGGCCAGCAGGCGCGCCAGCTCGGCGGCTTCCTCGGGGCTTTGATAGGCGCCGCTTACCGGCAGGTGGCGGTAGGCCAGCCCGGCGGCCTGCGCCGCGGCCTCGATGGCCGCGCTGGTCGGCTGCTCGGGGCCGCCTTCGAAATCGGGCCGGTTGTTGACGACGGCGCGAAAGCCCAGGCGCGCGGCCTCGGCCATCGACGACGGCTCCAGTTGCGGGGCCACGCAGACCTCGGGCGCGATGGGCTTGATCGGCAGGGAATTCATCGCGCTCATTTTGCCAAAGCGGCCTTGACGGCCGCGGACACCAGCGCCATCTCGGCCTTGCCGGCGAGGCGGCTCTTGGCCGCGGCCATCACCTTGCCCATGTCGCCGGGACCCAGCGCCTGGCCCGCGCCCAGCTCGGCGACCAGCGCCGACACCTGGGCGTTGACCTCGTCGGCCGACAGCCGCGCCGGCAGGTAGCCTTCCAGCACCTTCATCTCGGCGGTTTCCTTGTCGACGAGGTCGGTGCGTCCGGCCTGCGCGAAGGCGGCGATCGAATCCTTGCGCTGCTTGATCAGCTTGTCGACGATGCCGACCACGGCCGCGTCGTCGAGCACGATGCGCTCGTCCACCTCGCGCTGCTTGCAGGCGGCCAGCAGCATGCGAATGGTCGACAGCCGCTCGCTGTCCTTGGCGCGCATCGCGGCCTTCATGTCTTCGGTGACGCGGTCCTTCAGGCTCATGTCGGCATCGCTCGCAAGTGACGAAGCCCGCGGCGGTTGCCCGCGCGGGCTTCGATCGTGGTGTCAGGGAAGCTGGCGGGCTTCAGTACAGCTTCTTGGGAAGCTGCATGCTGCGCACGCGCTTGAAGTGGCGCTTGACCGCGGCGGCCTTCTTGCGCTTGCGCTCGGCGGTGGGCTTTTCGTAGAACTCACGGGCGCGCAGTTCGGTCAGCAGGCCGATCTTCTCGATGGTGCGCTTGAAGCGGCGCAGGGCGACGTCGAAGGGCTCGTTCTCTTTGACACGAATGGTGGTCATGCGCTTAAGTAGTCCAATGGGTCCAGCAAAGTCCGCGATTCTAGCCTGAATTCTTCGGCGCCGCCAAGCGCCGTGGGCCCCAGGCATCCTGGGGGTCTGACCGGCCCGGCGATGCTCTAAGCTCGCAGCCCATGAGCGCCAGCCCTGTCTCCGCCGACCGCGAGGCCGTTCTCGATGCGAATCCGCTGCCGCCGCGGCTGCTGGCGGCGCTGCTCGCGGCCGAGGGCGGCATGCTGTCGGTGAAGGACGCGGCCAGCGGCCGCTACCTGCAGGCCAACGCGGCGATGGCGCAGTTCTTCGGGCGCGAGCCGCAGGCCTTGCCCGGCTGCCTCGACGGCGAGTTGTTCGACGGTGCCACGGCGGCCGCCTTGCGCGCCGCCGAGCAGACGGCGCTGGCCCAGCAGCCGGCGCCGCTGTGGAGCGAGCACCGCTTCCAGTGGCAGGGCCGGCCGCGCGAGTTCGCGGTGTTGCGCGTGGCCGACGCCGGCCAGCTGGCCGCCGTGTGGCTGGACCGCGCCGAGCAGCGCCAGCGCGAGCAGCAGTTGCGCAGCGCGCTGGAGCAGCTCGAGCAGCAGCAGCGCGCCAACGCCGAGCTGCGCCGCGAGCTGGCCGACCAGGCCTTGCGCGACCCCGCGTCGGGCCTGTACATGCGGGCGCACTTCGACGACCAGCTGCGGCGCGAAGCCGACCTGTCGACGCGCGAGCACCGCGAGTTCGCGCTGGTGCTGGTGGAACTCGATCCGCCCACCGAGGCGGTTCGCGCCGGCGGCGAGCCGGCGCGCCAGCACGTGCTGGAGGCCATCGGCCGCCTGCTGCGCGGCGGCACGCGGGCGATGGACGCGTCCTGCCGCTACGACGAGCGGCGCTTCGCGGTCCTGCTGTCGGGCGTCGGGCTGGCCACCGCGCATTCGCGCATGGAAGGCCTGCGCCGCCGCTGCGCGACGCAGATCGTGCTGCTCGACGGCCAGGAGCTCGGCTTCACGGTGGCGATGGGCGTGGCCAGCTTCCCGCACACCGCGCAAAGCCTGCCCGAGCTGCTGGCCTCGTGCGAGGCGGCGTTGGCCGAGGCACGACGGCGCGGCGGCAACCACGTCACGCTGGCCAGCATTCCGCTGCCGCGGCCGGCCGGCTGACGGCTGCGCCGCTCAAGCGCCGCGGGCCTTGTAGGCCATGTAGGCGGCCAGCCCGAACAGCAGCAGCGCGAACAGCCGCTTGAGGCGCGTGACATCGCTGCGGTGCGCCACCCGGGCGCCCAGCGGCGCCATCGTCACGCTGGCCAGCGCCAGCAGCGCCAGCGCCGGCAGGTACAGGTAGCCGAAGGCGCCGGGCAGCGCCGGCGGCAGCGAACGGCCGGCCAGCAGGTAGCCGGCGGTGTTGGCCAGCGCAATCGGGAAGCCCAGCGCCGCGCTGGTACCCACCGCCTGGCGGATCGGCACGTTGCACCAGGTCATGAAGGGCACCGACAGGAAGGCGCCGCCGGCGCCCACCAGGCCCGAGACCAGCCCGATGGCGCCACCGACCAGCCCCTGCCCCAGCGGCCCGGGCATCTGGCGCGACGGCTTGGGCTTGCGGTCGCGCAGCATCTGCACCGCCGAAAAGCCGATGAAGACGGCGAACACCGCGGCCAGCCCCTGGCCCTTGAGCAGCGCGAAGAGCCCGGCGCCCGACAGCAGCCCGCCGGCCACGATGCCCGGCGCCAGCGAGCGCACCAGCTCCCAGCGCACCGCGCCGCGCGCCTGGTGCGCGCGCACGCTGGACAGCGAGGTGAACAAGATGGTGGCCATCGACGTCGCGATGGCCATCTTCACCGCCAGCCCCGGCGCCACGCCGCGCGCCGACAGGATCCAGGTCAGGAAGGGCACCATCATCATGCCGCCGCCCACGCCCAGCAGCCCGGCCAGGAAGCCGGTGATCGAGCCGAGCACCAGCAACTCGGCCACCAGCGGCCAGCTAACGTCCATCATGAACGGTTTGCCGGGTGCGCCGTCGTCAGCGGTCCAGCAGCGCCAGCACGGCGCGCCACTCGGCGGCCGTCACCGGCGTGATCGACAGCCGGTTGCCCCGCTGCAGCACGCGCATGGTCGCCAGGCTCGGCGCGCCGCGCATCTCGGGCAGGCCCAGCAGCCGCGTCACGCGCACCAGCCGCACGGGAATCTGCAGCCAGCGCGGCTGCTCGCGGCTGGCCTTGGCGTCGAAATAGGGGCTCGCGGGGTCGAACTGCGTGGCGTCGGGCTCGGTGGCGCCGGCGATCTCGGCCAAGCCGGCAATGCCCGGCTGCGGGCACGACGAGTGATAGAACAGCACGCCGTCGCCGCGCTGCATCTCGTCGCGCATGAAGTTGCGCGCCTGGTAGTTGCGCACGCCGGTCCAGGCCACGGTCTGGCCGGGGGCGCGCGCCAGGTCGTCGATCGACACCTCGTCGGGCTCGCTCTTCATCAGCCAGTGGCGCGGCATGGTGTCGGTGCGGGGGTGAGGATGTCCGCCGTGAACGGGAGGCCGGATCCCTGAACCTTCAGCGAAGTTTCAGGTGGGCGAGGTCAGCAAGGCTTCGGGTTCATCTGACGCGAGACGCTCACACCAGCCGAGCGATGTTCCAAGCCCTGCTCAGTGAGCATCGGAACAAGGAAATTAAGACCTGCCGCACACGACGGACGAAGCCATTCTAGACCGCGGTCGCAAGACCTTGCGAGGGCGCGCCGCGTGGCGCAAATCACAGCAAGCGATCACAGCAACCGATCAAAGCAGCTGGCCGTCGTCGCCCAGCGCCGCGTCGACGCGGCGCAGCAGCCCGGCGAGGTCGAGCTCGGCGCGGCCGGCGCCGTTGACGGCGGCGACAGCCGGCGCCGCCGGCTGCCGTGCCAGGCTTTCGGCCAGCTGGTAGGCCAGGTTCAGCGCCGCCAGCACGGCGATGCGCTCGCGCGCCTTGACCTTGCCGCTGTCGCGGATGTGGGTCATCTCCTTGTCGACGCTGGCCACCGCCTGCGCCAGCAGCGCCTCGCCGCCCTCGGGGCAGCCGAGGATGTAGCCGTGGCCCATGATGCTGACTTCCACCTGCTTCATGGTCGCGCCTCCGTCGAACCGGCGCTGCCTTCGGCGGGCAGCCGCGCCAGCAGTGCGTCGATGCGCGCGCGCGCCGCGGCCAGGCGCGACTTCAGGCTGTCGCGCTCGGCGGCCAGGGCCTGCAGTTGCTGCTCCATCAACTGGCTGGTGCGCTTGAGTTCCTCGTGGCGCAGCACGAGTCGGTCCACACGCTCGACGAGATCATGGAGCTGGGTCATGCTGCGCCTGCGCCGTTGCCACGGGCACCGATTGTAGGTGCCGCCCCAGGTCGCACCAGGGGCGCACGCGGCACGCCTCGCACAACGGGCGGCGCGCCTGGCAGACGTAGCGGCCGTGCAGGATCAGCCAATGGTGGGCGTCGACCGCGTAGCGCGCGGGCACGCGCGCCAGCAGGCCTTGCTCGACCTCCAGCACGTTGCGGCCCGGCGCCAGCCCGGTGCGGTTGGCGACGCGGAAGATGTGCGTGTCGACCGCCATCGTCGGCTCGCCGAAGGCGACGTTGAGCACCACGTTGGCGGTCTTGCGGCCGACGCCGGGCAGCGCTTCGAGGTCCTCGCGCCGGCGCGGCACCTGGCCGCCATGGCGCTCGACGAGCAGGCGGCAGGTCTCCAGCAGGTTGCGCGCCTTGGTGCGGTACAGGCCGATGCTGCGGATGGCCTCGGTCACGCGCTCCAGGCCCAGTTCCAGCATCGCCTCGGGGGTGGGCGCGCGCGCGAACAGCTCGCGCGTGGCCTTGTTGACGCCGACGTCGGTGGCCTGCGCCGACAGCAGCACCGCGGCCAGCAGCTCGAACACGCTGGTGTAGACCAGTTCGCTTTGCGGCTGCGGGTTGGCCGCCGCCAGCGTGGCGAAGAAGGGTTCGATGTCCTCGGGCTTCATCGATCAGGATTCCTTGTCGCGGCGCGCGCGGGCGCGCTGCAGCGCGGCTTCGATCACCGCGCGCTTGCGCTCCAGCACCGCGGGGTCGGTGTGCAGGCTGTGCGCCGGCAGGTCGGCCAGCTTGGCGGCGGCCTTGGCGGCCAGGCGCTCGTCGTTCTCGCGGCTTTCGCGCTCGACGCGCAGGCGGTGGAAGGCGTAGCGCTCGCGCGCGGCGTCGGCTTGCTCGGCGCTCCAGGCCTGCCAGCCGCTGCGGCCGGGCGTCACCGGCTCCATCGCGATGCAATCGACCGGGCAGGCCGGCACGCACAGCTCGCAGCCGGTGCATTGGTCGTCGATCACGGTGTGCATGCGCTTGGGCGCGCCGATGATGCAGTCGACCGGGCAGGCCTTGATGCACAGCGTGCAGCCGATGCACCACGCCTCGTCGATGACGGCCAGCGCGCGCGGGCCTTCGTGGCCGCAGCTCGCATCCAGCGGCTGCGGCGGCAGCCCGCTCAGCCGCGCGAGCCGAGCGATGCCTTCGGCGCCGCCGGGCGGGCAGCGGTTGATGTCGGCCTCGCCGGCGGCGATGGCATGCGCATAACCGTTGCAGTCAGGGTAGCCGCAGCGCGTGCACTGCGTCTGCGGCAGCGCGGCGTCCAGCGCTTCTGCCGGGGGCCGCAGCGGCGGCAGCGGCTTCACTTCACGCGGCGCACCGTGCGTTTGGCGGCCTTGGGGGCGGTCGCGGCCGCATCGCCGTTGTGGCGCAGGATGAAGCTGCGCACGTCGGGGTAGACCACGTCGCGCCAGCGGCGGCCCGAGAAGATGCCGTAGTGGCCGGCGCCTTGCACGTCGTGGTGGAACTTGCGGCCGGCCGGGATGCCGGTGCACAGGTCGTGCGCGGCGCGCGTCTGGCCGGCGCCGGAGATGTCGTCGAGCTCGCCCTCGACCGTCATCAGCGCCGAGGTGGTGATGTCCTGCGGCCGCACGAGCTGGCCGTTGACCACCCAGGTGCCGTTGACGAGCGCGAAGTCCTGGAACACGGTCTTGATGGTGTCGAGGTAGTACTCGGCCGGCATGTCGAGCACGGCGTTGTACTCGTCGTAGAACTGGCGGTGCGCCTCGGCGTTGTCGTCGTCGCCGCTGATCAGGTGCTTGAAGTAGTCGTAATGGCTGTTCAGGTGGCGGTCGGGGTTCATCGCCACGAAGCCGGTGTGCTGCAGGAAGCCCGGGTACACGGGGCGGCCCGCGCCGGGGTAGTTCGGCGGCACGCGGTGGATCACGTTGGTCTCGAACCAGCTATGGCTCTTGTTCATCGCCAGGTTGTTCACCGCGGTGGGGCTGCGCCGCGCGTCGATGGGGCCGCCCATCATCGTCAGCGTGCGCGGCGTGAACTCGCCGTTGCTGGCCAGCAGCGACACCGCGGCCAGCACCGGCACCGTGGGCTGGCACACCGAGATCACGTGCACCTCGGGCCCGATGTGGCGGATGAACTCCTGCACGTAGGCCACGTAGTCGTCGAGCGTGAACGGGCCTTCCTCGGCCGGCACCATGCGCGCGTCGGTCCAGTCGGTGATGAAGACCTTGTGGTCGTGCAGCAGGCTCTTGACGGTGTCGCGCAGCAGCGTGGCGTGGTGGCCCGACAGCGGCGCCACCACCAGCACGGTGGGCTGCGACTTCATGACTTCCAGCGCGCGCGGGTTGTCGGTGAAGCGCTTGAAGCGCAGCAGCCGGCAGAACGGCTTCTTGATCGGCACCTGCTCCTGCACCGCCACCTCGATGCCGTCGACGGTGGCGCTGGTGATGCCGAAGGCCGGCTTCTCGTATTCCTTGGCCAGGCGGTGCATCAGGTCGAAGCTGGCCGAGATGCGCTGCGCCCAGGGCGTGTGCGCGAAGGGCGACAGCGGGTGGTCGTACAGCTTGGCCGTGGCGCTGGCGAATTCCGAGAACGGCGCCATCAAGGCGCGTTGCGTTTCGTAGATCTGGTAGAGCATTCGCTGACTCCGATGGCTGCGGCAGCCGGTGACGGATGATGCCGGTCAAGCCCTGAAGCCAAACTGACAGGCCGGCACATTTTTGTGCGCTGCAGCAATGATACGACGAGATACCGATCGTCGCTGCGGCAGGCTGCCGGCGAATGCGCGAAAACGCGTAGATCAGCCTGCCTAATCGACGCGATGCGATGCGATGCGATGGGGCCGCGGCCCAGGCCGCGGTCGCCGCCGCGGCCGGCCTACATCACCCGCGCCAGCGCCGCCGCCACGGCATCGATGTTGCGGCTGTTGATCGCCGCCACGCAGATGCGCCCCGAATCGACGCCGTAGACGCCGAATTCGCTGCGCAGGCGCTGCATCTGCTCCTTGGCCAGGCCGGAGTAGCTGAACATGCCTTTCTGGCGCGTGATGTAGCCGAGGTCGCCCTTGACGCCGGCGCCCTGCAGCTTGGCCACCAGCGCGTGGCGGGTGGCGCGGATGCGCTCGCGCATGCCCGCCAGTTCCCGCTCCCACTGGCCGCGCAGGGCCGGCGTGGTCAGCACCGCGGCCACCACGTGGGCGCCGAAGGTCGGCGGGTTGGAATAGTTCGTGCGGATCACGATCTTCAGCTGCGACAGCACGCGCGCCGCCTCGTCCTGGTCGCCGCACACCACGCTGAGCGCGCCCACGCGCTCGCCGTAAAGCGAGAAGCTCTTGGAAAACGAGGTCGAGACGAAGAAGCGCACGCCGCTGGCCAGGAACTGCTGGACCACCGCGCCGTCTTCGGCGATGCCTTCGCCGAAGCCCTGGTAGGCCATGTCGAGGAAGGCCACCAGCTCGCGCGCCTTGACGACCTTCACCACCTCGGCCCATTGCGCCGGCGTCAGGTCGCAGCCGGTCGGGTTGTGGCAACAGGCGTGCAGCACGACGATGGTGCCCGGCGCGGCCGCCTGCAGCGCGGCCAGCATCTCGGCGGCGCGCACGCCGCGGCTGGCGGCGTCGTAGTAGGGATAGCTGCCGACCTCGAAGCCGGCGTTGGTGAACAGCGCCCGGTGGTTCTCCCAGCTCGGGTCGCTGATCAGCGCCAGCGCCTGGGGGTTCACGCGCTTGAGGAAATCGGCACCGAGTTTGAGCCCGCCGGTGCCGCCCAGCGCCTGCACGGTGGCCACGCGGCCTTCGCGCACGGCGGCCGCGTCGGCGCCGAAGACCAGGCCTTGCACCGCCTTGTCGTAGGCGGCGATGCCGTCGATCGGCAGGTAGCCCTTGGCCTTGGGCGCTTCCAGCAGTTGTTTTTCGGCGGCCGCGACGCATTTGAGGACCGGCAGCTTGCCTTCGTCGTCGAAGTAGACGCCGACGCCCAGGTTCACCTTGTTCGGGTTGCCGTCGGCGGCGAACTGCTCGTTGAGGCCGAGGATGGGGTCGCGCGGCGCCATTTCGACGGCGGCGAACAAAGAGGCGGAGGCGGTCATCGCGTGAGATCCTGAAGGCGGGGTGCTACGCTCGCTGGTTGCTCCGGCGGCGCCAGGCCGCCGGCGGCGCGATTGTATTTGGACCTCAGGGATAGCCCGCATGGCGACAGTGACCGACATCGAAGCCCCGGCTGCGCCGGCCGAAGAAGGCCGTTTCGTCAGCTTTCCCGGCTCGCCCTTCCAGTTGCTGCAGCAGTTTGCGCCGGCGGGCGACCAGCCGGCGGCGATTGCCGGGCTCGTCGAAGGCATCAACGACGGCCTGAGCTTCCAGACGCTGCTGGGCGTCACCGGCTCGGGCAAGACCTACACCATCGCCAACGTGATCGCCCAGCTCGGCCGGCCGGCGATCGTCTTCGCGCCCAACAAGACGCTGGCGGCGCAGCTCTACAGCGAGTTCCGCGAGTTCTTTCCGAAGAACGCGGTCGAGTACTTCGTCAGCTACTACGACTACTACCAGCCCGAAGCCTACGTGCCGCAGCGCGACCTGTTCATCGAGAAGGACAGCGCGATCAACGAGCACATCGAGCAGATGCGCTTGTCGGCCACCAAGAGCCTGCTGGAGCGGCGCGACGTGATCATCGTCGCCAGCGTCAGCGCGATCTACGGCATCGGCAACCCGGCCGACTACCACCAGATGGTGATGACGCTGCGCGTCGGCGACAAGCTGGGCCAGCGCGACGTGATCGCCCAACTCATCCGCATGCAGTACAAGCGCAACGAGATCGAGTTCGGCCGCGGATCCTTCCGCGTGCGCGGCGACACCATCGACGTCTTTCCCGCCGAGCATTCCGAGCTGGCGTTGCGCATTGAGCTGTTCGACGACGAGGTGGAAAGCCTGCAGTTGCTGGACCCGCTGACCGGCCGCGTGCGGCAGAAGATCCCGCGCTTCACGGTCTACCCCTCCAGCCACTACGTGACGCCGCGCGAGCGCGTGCTGGCGGCGATCGACACCATCAAGCAGGAACTGCGCGAACGGCTGGACGAGCTGGTCAAGGCCGGCAAGCTGGTGGAAGCCCAGCGGCTGGAGCAGCGCACCCGCTTCGACCTGGAGATGCTGCAGGAGGTGGGGCACTGCAAGGGCATCGAGAACTACACGCGCCACCTCTCGGGCGCCGCGCCGGGCGACCCGCCGCCCACGCTGGTGGACTACCTGCCGGCCGACGCGCTGATGTTCCTCGACGAAAGCCACGTGCTAATAGGCCAACTCGGCGGCATGTTCAACGGCGACCGCGCGCGCAAGACCACGCTGGTGGAGTACGGCTTTCGCCTGCCCAGCGCGCTGGACAACCGGCCGCTGAAGTTCGAGGAGTTCGAGCGCAAGGTGCGCCAGGCGGTGTTCGTCTCGGCGACGCCGGCCGACTACGAGAAGACCCACGCCGGCCAGGTGGTGGAGCAGGTGGTGCGGCCCACCGGCCTGGTCGACCCGGTGGTCGAGGTGCGGCCCGCGGCGACGCAGGTGGACGACGTGCTGCAGGAGATCCGCGACACCGTCTCGCGCAACGAGCGCGTGCTGATCACCACGCTCACCAAGCGCATGGCCGAGCAGCTGACCGACTACCTGGCCGACAACGGCGTCAAGGTGCGCTACCTGCACAGCGACGTCGACACCGTGGAGCGCGTGGAGATCCTGCGCGACCTGCGGCTGGGCAGCTTCGATGTGCTGGTGGGCATCAACCTGCTGCGCGAGGGGCTGGACCTGCCCGAAGTCAGCCTGGTGGCCATCCTCGATGCCGACAAGGAAGGCTTTCTGCGCGCTGAGCGCAGCCTGATCCAGACCATCGGCCGCGCGGCGCGCAACGTCAATGGCCGCGCGCTGCTGTACGCCGACAAGATCACCGATTCGATGCGCCGCGCGATCGACGAGACCGAGCGCCGGCGCGCCAAGCAGATCGCGCACAACACCGCGCTGGGCATCACGCCGCGTTCGGTGAGCAAGCGCATCCGCGACCTGATCGACGGCGTGGTCTCCGACAAGACGGCGCGCGAGGAAGCGCGCTCGGCCAAGGCCGCCGCCGAGATCGAGGCGATGAACGAGAAAGACCTGGGCAAGCGCATCAAGACGCTGGAAAAGCAGATGCTGGAACACGCGCGCAACCTCGAGTTCGAGAAAGCCGCGCGCCTGCGGGACCAACTGGCGCTGCTGCGCGAGCAGGCCTTCGGCGCCGCGGGGCACGACGTCAACGTGGTGCCGATCCAGGCCGCGGGCGGGGGGCGCGCATGAAGCAGCGGCTCAAACGTTGGCTGGGCTTGGGCGCGCCGCCGCCGCTGATGCAAGTGCTGATGGTCTGCAGCGGCAACATCTGCCGTTCGCCGACGGCCGAGGCCGTGCTGCGCGCGCGGCTGGACCGCGCGGGTCTGGGCGACCGCATCGCGGTCGATTCGGCCGGCACCCACGGCTTCCACGTCAAGGAACCACCCGACCCGCGCGCGCAGCAGCATGCGCGCCAGCGCGGTTACGATCTGTCGCCGTTGCGCGCGCGGCGCGTGGTCGGCGAAGACTTCGTGCGCTTCCGCCGCATCCTAGCGATGGACGAAGGCCATTTGCAATGGCTGCAGGAAGCGGCGCCACCCGACGCCAGCGCGCGCGTGGAACTGCTGATGAACCACGCCGCGCGCTTTGGCGGCCAGACCGAGGTGCCCGACCCGTACTACGGCTCGGCCGCCGACTTCGAGAAGGTGCTCGACCTGGTGGAAGACGCCTGCGACGGCCTGGTGCCGAAGCTGGCGGCCGAACTGCAGGCTGAACTGGCGAGGCCGCAGCGGGTCGAACCGGGCCCGCGGGAGCCCCGGAACGATCGGCCGAAAGCTTGATCAAAACAGTGGGTTTCCTATATACTTGAGCGAAACAGTCGGACTCATCTCGGACTCACCTTTTTGACAGGAGCACGCCATGCGACTCACCACCAAAGGCCGGTTTGCGGTCACTGCCATGATCGACCTGGCCCTGCGTTCCGGCACCGGCCCGGTGGCGCTGGCGGCGATCAGCCAGCGCCAGCAAATCTCGCTGTCCTACCTGGAACAGTTGTTCGGCAAGCTGCGCCGCCACGAGCTGGTGGAAAGCACCCGCGGCCCCGGCGGCGGCTACTCGCTGGGCCGCGCCGCGGCCGAGATCTCGGTGGCCGACATCATCGTCGCCGTGGACGAGCCGATCGACGCCACCGGCTGCGGCGGCAAGGGTAGCTGCATGGGCGAAGACGCCGGCAAGTGCATGACGCACGACCTTTGGACCAGCCTCAACACCAAGATGATCGAGTACCTCGATTCGATCACCCTGAAGAAGCTGGTCGACGACCAGTTGGCCAAGGGCGTGTCGATCGACGAGGCGCCGGTCAAGCGCGCCATCTCCAGCCAGCCGGTGGTCAAGCCCATCAAGGTGACGGCGCCCAACTCGGTGTTCGCGCTCGGTTCGGCCTTCAACAAATAACGCTGCAAGCGCGTCGCTTCCATGACCCCGCACTTCCCGATCTACATGGACTACGGCGCCACGACGCCGGTGGACAACCGCGTCGTCGACGCGATGATCCCCTGGCTGCGCGAGCATTACGGCAACCCCGCCTCGCGCAGCCACGCCTGGGGCTGGGAGGCCGAGGAAGCAGTCGAGAAGGCGCGCGGCCAGGTCGCGTCGCTGATCGGCGCCGACCCGCGCGAGATCGTCTGGACCAGCGGCGCCACGGAAAGCAACAACCTCGCGCTGAAGGGCGCGGCGCATTTCTACGGCAGCCGCGGCAAGCACATCGTGACGGTGAAGACCGAGCACAAGGCCGTGCTCGACACCACGCGCGAACTGGAGCGCCAGGGCTACGAGGTGACCTACCTCGACGTGCAGGAAAACGGCCTGCTCGACCTGCAGCGCTTCAAGGATGCGCTGCGCAAGGACACCATCCTCGTCTCGGTGATGCTGGTCAACAACGAGATCGGCGTGATCCAGGACATCCCGGCCATCGGCGCGCTGTGCCGCGAGCGCGGCATCGTCTTCCACGTCGACGCCGCCCAGGCCACCGGTAAGGTGGCGATCGACCTCGCCACGCTGCCGGTCGACCTGATGAGCCTGGCCAGCCACAAGACCTACGGCCCCAAGGGCATCGGCGCGCTGTACGTGCGGCGCAAGCCGCGCGTGCGGCTGGAAGCGCAGATGCACGGCGGCGGCCACGAGCGCGGCATGCGCAGCGGCACGCTGCCCACGCACCAGATCGTCGGCATGGGCGAGGCCTTCCGCATCGCGCAGGCCGAGATGGGCACCGAGATCGAGCGCGTGCGCATGCTGCAGCACCGGCTGCTCGACGGCATCGGCGGCATCGAGCAGGTCTTCATCAACGGCGACCTCGAGCGCCGCGTGCCGCACAACGTCAACGCCTCGTTCAACTTCGTCGAAGGCGAGTCGCTGATCATGGGCATCAAGGGCATCGCGGTGTCGTCGGGCTCGGCCTGCACCTCGGCCAGCCTGGAGCCCAGCTACGTGCTGCGCGCCCTCGGCCGCAGCGACGAACTGGCCCACAGCAGCCTGCGCATGACCATCGGCCGCTTCACCACCGAGCAGGAGATCGACTACGCCGTCGCCACGCTGCAAGACCGCGTCGCGCGGCTGCGCGAGCTGTCGCCGCTGTGGGAGATGTACAAGGACGGCGTCGACCTCAGCACCATCCAATGGGCCGCCCACTGAACGCGGCCCGCTGACCTAACGGAGCAATACCATGGCCTACAGCGACAAGGTCGTCGACCACTACGAAAACCCGCGCAACGTCGGCTCCTTCGACAAGGGCGACGAGACCGTCGGCACCGGCATGGTCGGCGCCCCGGCCTGCGGCGACGTGATGAAGCTGCAGATCAAGGTCAATCCGGCGACCGGCTTGATCGAGGACGCGCGCTTCAAGACCTACGGCTGCGGCTCGGCGATCGCGTCGAGCTCGCTGGTCACCGAATGGGTCAAGGGCAAGTCGCTCGACCAGGCGATGACCATCAAGAACACGCAGATCGCCGAGGAACTGGCGTTGCCGCCGGTGAAGATCCACTGCTCGATCCTGGCCGAGGACGCGATCAAGGCCGCCGTGCAGGACTACCAGGCCAAGCATGGCGCCGCCACGGCGCCGGCCGCCGCGGCGGCCGAGTGAGGGCCGCAAGCGCATGGCCATCACCTTGACCGAGGCCGCCGCCCGCCACGTCACGCGCTACCTCGCGCGCCGCGGCAAGGGCGTGGGCGTGCGCCTGGGCGTCAAGACCACCGGCTGCTCGGGCCTGGCCTACAAGCTCGAATACGCCGACGACGTGGCGCCCGAAGACCTGGTGTTCGAAGGCCATGGCGTCAAGGTGCTGGTCGATCCCAAGAGCCTGCCTTACCTCGACGGCACCGAGCTCGACTTCGTGCGCGAAGGGCTGAACGAAGGCTTCAGGTTCCACAATCCGCGTGAGAAGGACCGCTGCGGCTGCGGCGAATCGTTCCGGGTTTGATGAAGCTCGACGACGACGACTTCACGCTGTTCGGGCTGCCGCGCCGCTTTGCCGTCGACCGCGCCGAGTTGGATCGCCGCTGGCGCGACCTGCAGCAGCGCGTGCACCCCGACCGCTTCGCCGCCGAAGGCAGCGCCGCGCAGCGCGTGGCAATGCAATGGGCCGTGCGCGTGAATGAGGCGTACCAGCGCCTGAAGGACCCGCTGCGCCGCGGCGCCTATTTGTGCGAGCTGGCCGGCGCGCCGATCCAGGCCGAGAGCAACACCGCGATGCCGGCCGCCTTTCTGATGCAGCAGATGCAGTGGCGCGAGGCGCTGGACGATGCGTCCGGTACCGCGCCGGTCGAAGCGCTGCAAGCGCAGGTGCACGACGCCGAGCGCCGCCTGCTGGCCGAACTGGGGGCGCTGCTCGACGATCGGCAAGACGCCGCGGCCGCCGCCGAGGCGGTGCGCGCGCTGATGTTCGTGCGCCGCTTCGGCGACGACATCGAGCGCCGGCTGGAACAATTCGAAGCCTCCTGAGAAGGCCCACGCGCATGGCCCTGCTGCAGATCTCCGAACCCGGCCAGACGCCGGACCCGCACCAGCGGCGCATCGCCGTCGGCATCGACCTCGGCACCACGCATTCGCTGGTGGCCGCGGTGCGCCACGGCGTGGCCGAATGCCTGCCCGACGCGCAGGGTCGGCTGCTGTTGCCGTCGGTGGTGCGTTATCTCGGCGGCGGCGGCCGCCAGATCGGCGAGGCCGCGCGCGAGCAGCAGGCCGCCGACCCCGAGAACACCATCGTCTCGGCCAAGCGCTTCATGGGCCGCCGGCTGGCCGACATCGCCGACCGCGAGCGGCTGCCCTACCAGTTTGTCGACCAGCCCGGCATGGTGGGGCTGGCCACGCGCGAAGGCGTGAAGACGCCGGTGGAAGTGTCGGCCGAGATCCTGGCCAGCCTGCGCCAGCGCGCCGAGGACAGCTTCGACGCCGACCTCTTCGGCGCCGTGATTACCGTGCCCGCCTACTTCGACGACGCCCAACGCCAGGCAACGAAAGATGCTGCCGAGCTGGCCGGTCTGAAGCTGCTGCGCCTGATCAGCGAGCCGACCGCCGCCGCGGTGGCCTACGGCCTGGACCACGGCAGCGAGGGCTTGTACGCCGTCTACGACCTGGGCGGCGGCACCTTCGACATCTCGCTGCTGCGCCTGCACCAAGGCGTGTTCGAGGTCGTCGCCACCGGCGGCGATGCGGCACTCGGCGGCGACGACATCGACCAGGCCGTGGCCGCCTGGTCGCTGGCGCAAGCCGAAGTGCCGGCGCAGACGGCGGGCGACAAGCGCGCGGCGCTGGTCGCCTCGCGCGCCGCCAAGGAGGCCTTGAGCAGCGACGCGCAGACACGCTGGCAGGCCGTGATCGGCGGCCGCGAACGCAGCGTGGAACTGACCCGCGTGCAACTGGAAGCGCTGGCGCGGCCGCTGGTCGACCGCACGCTGGCGGCGGTGCGCCGCGTGCTGCGCGACGCCCGCGTGCAGCGCAGCGAAGTGCAAGGCGTGGTGATGGTGGGCGGCGCCACGCGCATGCCGCTGGTGCGCCAATTGGTGAGCGAACTGTTCGGCCGCGAAGTGCTGACCAACGTCAACCCCGACGAAGTGGTGGCGCTGGGCGCGGCGATCCAGGCCAACGCGCTGGCCGGCAACTCGCGCGACGGCGAGCTGCTGCTGCTGGACGTGATCGCGCTGTCGCTGGGGCTGGAGACCATGGGCGGGCTGGTCGAGCGCGTGATCGAGCGCAACACGACGATTCCCGTGGCCAAGGCGCAGGACTTCACCACCTTCAAGGACGGCCAGACCGCGATGGCCATCCACGTCGTGCAGGGCGAGCGCGAGCTGGTGGCCGATTGCCGCAGCCTGGCGCGCTTCGAGCTGCGCGGCATTCCGCCGATGGCCGCCGGCGCGGCGCGCATCCGCGTCACCTTCCAGGTCGACGCCGACGGGCTGCTCAGCGTCGCGGCGCGCGAGCTGGGCTCGGGCGTCGAAGCCTCGGTGGTCGTCAAGCCCAGCTACGGCCTGGGCGACGAGCAGATCGCGCGCATGCTGCAGGAAGGCTTCTCGCACGCCGAAAGCGACATCGCCGCGCGCGCGCTGCGCGAGGCCCGCGTCGAGGCCGAGCGCATGCAACTGGCCACCCGCGCCGCACTGCAGGCCGATGGCGGCCTGCTCGGCGAAGGCGAACGCAACGAGATCGAAGCGCTGCTGCAGGCCAGCGCGCAAGCGGCCGCCGGCAGCGATGCCGAGGCCATCGACGCCGCCGTCAAGGCGCTGGCCGGCGGCACCGAGGCCTTTGCCGCGCTGCGCATGAACCAGGGCATCCGCCAGGCGCTGGCCGGGCGGCGGCTCGACGAGGTCTGAGCATGCCCATCATCCACGTTATGCCGCATCCCGAGTTGTGCCCCGAGGGCGACGACATCGAGGCGCCGCGCGGCACCTCGATCTGCGAGGCGCTGCTGGAAAACGGCATCGCCATCGAGCATGCCTGCGAGATGAGCTGCGCCTGCACCACCTGCCACGTGGTGGTGAAGAAGGGCTTCGACTCGCTGGGCGAGATGGACGAGTCGGAAGAAGACCTGCTCGACCGCGCCTGGGGCCTGACCCCGACCTCGAGGCTGAGCTGTCAGGCCATCCTGTCGGACGAGGACGTGACGATCGAGATCCCGAAGTACTCGATCAACCACGCCCGCGAGAAGCACTGACGCCGCCGCGCGCGGCCGACTTGACGGCGCCCTTGGCGGGCCGCGCCGCCGCCGCGCGCGGGCCGGCCGCGCCCTTGCTGCGCGCCGCCGGGCGGGCGGCCGCGGTCTTGCGCGCCGGCGCTTTGGCCGCCACCTGGGTCGTCGCCTTCGCCGGCGCCGCCGCCTTGCTCGCCGCCAGTACCGGCCGGTTGGGCACCAGCACCGTCACCAGCTGACCGGGCCTGAAGCTGGCGCTCGCGGCCACGCCGTTGGCGGCGGCCAGCTGCGCCGCCGTCATGCCGTGCCGGCGCGCCAGGCTGGCCACCGACTCGGGCCGCTTGCCCACCTTCACCTGCAGCCGGCGCAGCGGCGGCACGTCGGGCGCCAGCGCGATCTGCGCGCCGTCGGCCACGCGGGTGCTGACGTCGTTCTCGTGCTGCGCGCTGCGCGGCACCAGCAGCGTGGAGCCGGCCTTGACCAGCATGCGCGCGGGGATGCGGTTCACCTCGCGCAGTTCGTCCTCGGTCATGCCGACGTGGCGCGCGGCTTCCTGCGGCTTCACGGTGCGCGGCGCCACCCAGGCCGTCCAGCTGGCGAGCCGGCCGCGGTAGTCGGCCAGCGCGGTGATGAACAGGTTGGCGTTGTCGTAGGGCAGCAGGATCTGCGGCGTCGCGGCGGCCAGCACCACCGGCTTGTTGAGCTGCGGGTTGAGCTGCTGGAACTGCTCCAGCGTCAGGCCGGCGAGGCGCGCCACCAGCGCGACGTCGATGTCGCGCTCGACCGCCACGCCCACGAAGTACGGATGGTTCTCCAGCGGCGGCAACACCAGGCCGAAGGCTTCGGGCCGCGCCACGATGTTCTTGATGGCCTGCAGCTTGGGCACGTAGTTGCGCGTCTCGTCGGGCATGCGCAGGCTGGCGTAGTCGGTCGCTTCGCCGGCGCGGGCGTTGCGCGTCAGCGCCTTCTGCACGTTGCCCTGGCCCCAGTTGTAGGCGGCCAGCGCGAGATGCCAGTCGTTGAACTGCGTGTACAGCCGCTGCAGGTAGTCCAGCGCGGCGCGGGTGGAGGCCAGGATGTCGCGCCGGTCGTCGCGGAACAGGTTCTGCTTGAGCTCGTAGTCGCGCCCGGTGCCGGGCATGAACTGCCACATGCCGGCGGCGCGCGCGACCGACATCGCCTCGGGGTTGAACGCGCTCTCGATGAAGGGCAGCAGCGCCAGGTCGGCGGGCATGCCGCGGCGGTCGATCTCCTCGACGATGTGGAACAGGTAGCGCGCGCCGCGCGCCGTCATGCGCTGCACGTAGTCGGGCCGCTGCGCGTAGTACTGCTCCCACTTGCGCACCAGCTCGTTGTCGAGCTCGGGCATCGCGAAGCCGCTGCGCACGCGCAGCCACAGGTCGCCGCGCAAGGCATCGTCCTGCGGGTCCAGGCGCGCGCGCGGGCCCACTTCGGGCGGCGGCGTGGCGGTCTCATCGACGACGGGGGCGGGGGGCGGGGGCGCCGGCAGCGCGACGGGCGCGGGCGCGATCACGGGCGGGGTGGTGGGGGTTGGCGCCGCCTCCGGCGCTGGAGGGGCCGTGGCGCAGCCGGCGATGAGGGTGGCCAGCGTCAGCAGGGCGGCCATGCGCAGCGGGGAGGGTGCGTTCTTCATCGGAAACGGTTCTTCCATTCACGGACGGCCGCCAGCACGTCGACCGGCGCCGCCGAGGCCGCGCCCTGGGCTTGGGCGGCGGCGACGACGGCCGGCTCGCGGCTGCGCAGGAAAGGGTTGATCTGCAGTTCCAGCGCCAGCGTCGACGGCAGCGTGGGCTGCCCCGCGGCGCGCAGCGACTCGCAGTGCTGCGTGTGCGTGCGCACCTGTGCGTTGGCCGGCTCGACGGCGGCCGCGAACTTCAGGTTCGACAGCGTGTACTCGTGCGTGCAGCACACGCGGGTGTCGGCGGGCAGCGCGGCCAGCTTGTGCAGCGAGGCCAGCATCTGCGCCGGCGTGCCTTCGAACAGCCGGCCGCAGCCGGCGGAGAACAGCGTGTCGCCGCAGAACAGCAGCGGCGCGCGCGGCTCGTCGAGCTGCGCGTAGGCGATGTGGCCGGCCGTGTGGCCGGGCACGTCGATGACCTGAAAGCGCAGGCCGAGCACGCCGACCACGTCGCCTTCGCGCAGCGGCGTGAAGGGCTTGGGGATGTCTTCGCGCGCCGGGCCGTAGACCACGCCCTGCAGCCGCGGGCGCAGCGCATCGACGCCGCCCACGTGATCGGGGTGATGGTGGGTCACTAGAATCGCCGCCAACTGCAGGCGCAGGCGGTCGAGCGCATCGACCACGGGCTGCGCCTCACCTGGGTCCACCACCACGGCATGCGCGCCGTCGTGCAGCATCCAGATGTAGTTGTCGGCAAAGGCGGGCAGGGCAAGCAGATCCATGGCGCGCAGTCCATCGATTATAGAGTTGGGTCACTGGCTGCAAACGGCGCCGGGCCGCTACCTGCTGGATTGGGAACTGGGCCATCTCGACGCCGCGGTGACCGATGCCTTCGGCTTCCACGCGCTGCAGCTCGGGCTGCCCGAAGTCGATGCCTTGCGCGCCAACCGCATGCCGCACCGCTGGGTCGTGGACGATGCCGGCCTGCCGCCCGGCGCGGCGGCGTCGTTGGCGCTGACGTGCGAGTTCGACGCGCTGCCCTTTCCGGCCGACAGCATCGACCTCGTCGTGCTGCCGCATGCGCTGGAATTCGCGCACGACCCGCACCAGGTGCTGCGCGAGGTCGAGCGCGTGCTGCGGCCCGAAGGCCGCATCGTCATCAGCGGGCTCAACCCGGCCAGCCTGTGGGGCCTGCGGCAGCGGCTGTCGAACCCGCGGCTGGGGCTGCCCGGCGGCGCCGAGCCGCAGCGGCCGCGCGCCGGCGAGTTCATCGGCTACTGGCGCTTGCGCGACTGGCTGCGCCTGCTGGGCTTTGCGATCGAGAGCGGCCAGTTCGGCTGCTGGAAGCCGCCGCTGGCCGCCGAGCGCTGGCTGCAGCGCTTCGACTGGATGGACCGCGTGGGCGAGCGCTGGTGGCCGGTGCTGGGCGCGGCCTACCTGCTGGTGGCGGTGAAGCGCGTGCGCGGCATGCGGCTGGTGGGGCTGGCGAAGGCGCAGCGCGCCAAGGCGCCGGCCGCGGCCGTGGTGGCCACGCCGCGCGAAAGTGTCGAGCGAACGAAGATCGAGGAAAGGGTGTGACGTGAGCGAGGTGGTGATCTACACCGACGGGGCCTGCAAGGGCAACCCCGGCCCCGGCGGCTGGGGCGCGTGGCTGCGCAGCGGCACGCACGAGAAAGAGCTGTGGGGCGGCGCCGCCCACACCACCAACAACCGCATGGAGCTGACCGCGGTGATCGAGGCGCTGGCCTCGCTGAAGCACCGTTGCCGGGTCGACATCCACACCGACAGCGAGTACGTGCGCAACGGCATCACCACCTGGATCCACGGCTGGAAGCAGCGCGGCTGGACCACGTCCGACCGCAAGCCGGTGAAGAACGCCGAGCTGTGGCAGCGCCTGGACGCCTTGCGCGACCAGCACGACGTGCGCTGGCACTGGGTCAAGGGCCATGCCGGCGACCCCGGCAACGAGCGCGCCGACGCGCTGGCCAACCGCGGCGCCGCGCAGGCGCGCCCCTGACCGGGCGATGGCGCGGGGCATGCCGCAGACGCTACATTCCAACGCCTTCGAGCGGGCGCACGCGTTTTGAAGAAGATCCACACCGTCATCGCCGTGATCGGCATCGGCCTCCTGGCCGCGGCAGCCTGGTACAGCCAGCAGCGCCCGGGCCTGCGCGGCGCCGCGCCGATGGCGGCCGGCCCGGCCGGCCCGGCGGCATCGGCCGCGCCCGGCGCCGGCGGCCCGGCGGCGGTGGAAGTCGGCCCCGTGGAAGTGCTGACGCTGGCCGACGACGCCCAGGCCGTGGGCTCGCTGCGCTCGCGCCAGGGCGTGATGCTGCGGCCCGAGGTGGCGGGCCGCGTCGCGCAGATCAACTTCAGCGACGGCCAGCGCGTGCGCCGCGGCCAGCTGCTGGTGCAGTTGGACGACACGCTGCAGCAGGCGCAGACGCAGCAGGCCGAGGCGCAGGCGGCCATCGCGCGCACCAACCTGCAACGCAGCCGCGAGCTGGTGGCACAGGGCTTCGTCTCGCAAAGCGCGGTCGACCAGAACCAGGCCGCGCTGCAGGTGGCCGAGGCGCAGGTGGCGCTGGCGCGCGCGCAGCTCGCGCGCATGAAGCTGCTGGCGCCGTTCGACGCCACCGCCGGCATCAAGCTGGTGCACCTGGGCGACTACCTGAAGGACGGCGCCGACATCGTCAACCTCGAAGACCTGTCGTCGATGTCGGTCGACTTCCGGCTGCCCGAGCGCTACCTCGCGCGCGTGAAGCCGCAGCAGCCGGTGGAGCTGGCGATCGACGCGCTGCCCGGCCGCCTGTTCAAGGGCCGCGTCGACGCGGTGGACGCGCAGGTCGACGCCAACGGCCGCTCGCTGCTGGTGCGTGCGCGCGTCGACAACCCCGACGCCGTGCTGCGCCCCGGCATGTTCGCGCGGCCGCGCATCGTGTTCGCGGTGCGCGAAGGCGCGCTCGTCGTGCCCGAGGAGGCGCTGGTGCCGCAGGGCAGCCGGCAGTTCGTCTTCAAGGTCGAGCCCGACGGCAACGGCGGCCACCAGACGCGCCGCCTGGAAGCCAAGGTCGGCCTGCGGCTGGAAGGCAAGGTCGAGCTGCTGGAAGGCCTGAAGGCGGGTGACCGCGTGGTCACCGCCGGCCACGGCCGGCTGCTGCGCGCCGAGGTGCTGCCGGTGAAGGTGGTCGAGCTGATGAACCCGGCGGCGCCGGGGGCCACGGGATCGTCCGGCACGTCAGGCGCTTCAGGGGCTTCGGGGGCTTCAGGCGCGTCGAGCCCGGGCGCCGCCCGCGGCGGCGCGCCGCAGACCTGAGGCCGCGCCATGCGCCTGTCGGAAACCTCGATCCGGCGGCCGGTGCTGGCCACGGTGATGTCGCTGCTGCTGATCCTCGTCGGCCTGGTCTCGTTCAAGCAGCTGTCGGTGCGCGAGTACCCGCGCATCGACGAGCCGCTGGTCAACGTCAGCACGCGGCTGCTGGGCGCCTCGTCGGAGGTGATCGAGTCGCAGATCACCAAGCCGCTGGAAGACTCGATCGCCGGCATCGACGGCGTCGACATCATCACCTCGATCTCGCGCACCGAGCAAAGCCAGATCACCGTGCGCTTTCGCCTCAGCAAGGATCCCGACACGGCGGCCGCCGAGGTGCGCGACCGCGTCGCGCGCGTGCGCGGCCGGCTGCCCGAGGCGGCCGACGAGCCCGTCATCGCCAAGGTCGAGGCCGACGCCACGCCGACCATCTGGCTGGCCTACACCAGCGACAGCCTGTCGCCGCTGGAGCTGACCGACCTCGTCAACCGCGTCGTCAAGCCGCGGCTGCAGACCATTCCCGGCGTGGCCGACATCCAGATCGGCGGCGACCGCAAGTTCTCGATGCGCATCTGGCTCGACCCCGACAAGCTGGCCTCGTACCGGCTGACGGTGCAGGACGTCGAGGACGCGCTGCGCAAGCAGAACCTCGAAGTGCCGGCCGGCCGCATCGAGAGCCGGCAGCGCGAGTTCAGCGTCACCTCGCGCACCGACCTCAACACCGTGGCGCAGTTCAACGACATCGCGCTGAAGACGGCCAGCGGCTTCGTCGTGCGCCTGCGCGACGTGGCGCGCGTGGAAGAGGCGGCGGCCAGCGAACGCTCGCGCGTGCGGCTCAACGGCGTGCCCTCCATCAGCACCGGCATCATCCGCAACGCCACCGCCAACCCGCTGGACGTGGCCGACGGCGTGCGCGCCGCGATGCCGCAGATCCAGCGCGACCTGCCCGCCGGCGTGACGGTGCTGCAGGCCAACGACCTGTCGGTGTTCATCGACCGCTCGATCAAGGCCGTCTACGAAACCGTGCTCGAAGCCGTGGTGCTGGTGGCGCTGGTGGTCTTCGTCTTCCTGCGCACGCTGCGCGCCTCGTTCATTCCGCTGGTGACGATTCCGGTCAGCCTGATCGGCGCCTTCGCGCTGATCGCCGCCGCCGGCTTCACCATCAACACGCTGACGCTGCTGGCCCTGGTGCTGGCCATCGGCCTGGTGGTCGACGACGCCATCGTCGTGCTGGAGAACATCTTCCGCCACATCGAGGAAGGGCTGACGCCGTTCCAGGCGGCGCTGAAGGGCGTGCGCGAGATCAGCTTCGCCGTGGTGGCGATGACGCTGACGCTGGCCGCCGTGTTCGCGCCGCTGGCCTTCACGCCGGGGCGCACCGGGCGGCTGTTCAGCGAGTTCGCGCTGACGCTGGCCGGCGCGGTGATCGTCTCCGGCTTCGTCGCGCTGACGCTGACGCCGATGCTGTGCAGCAAGCTGCTGCGCCACAACCCCAGCCCCAACGCCTTCGACCGCGGCGTCGAGCGTTTGCTGACCGCGCTGGTCGACGGTTATGCGGCGCTGCTGCGCGCCAGCCTGCACGCGCGCTGGGTCATCGTCGGCCTGGCGCTGGCGGCCGGCGCGGCCAGCGCCTATCTGTTCGCCACCGCCAAGAGCGAGCTGGCGCCGACCGAAGACCGCGGCGTGATCGCGATGCCAATCCGCGCGCCCGACGGCGCCACGCTGGAATACACGGCGCGCTATCTCGACGCCATCGAGGCCATCACCGCGCAATACCCCGAGTTCGACCGCCGCTTCCTGTTCATGGGTGGCGGGCAGGTGTCCAGCGCCTTCGGCGCGCTGCGCACGGTGGACTGGGAGCAGCGCCAGCGCAGCACCCAGGAACTGCAGCGCGAGCTGATCCCGCGGCTGTCGGCGCTGCCGGGCATCAGCGCCTTCCCGGTGACGCCGCCCAGCCTGGGCCAGGGCTTCCGCGACCGGCCGATCAACGTGGTGGTGGTCAGCAGCGACGGCTGGGACAACATCGCGCGCGCCGCGCAGGCCATGATGACCGAGATCGCCAAGAACCCGAACCTCGTGCAGCCCGACATCGACCTGCAGCTCAACAAGCCCGAGATCTTCATGGACGTTGACCGCACGCGCGCGGCCGACATGGGCGTCTCGGTGGAGGCGGTGGCGCGCACGGTGGAGACCATGCTGGGCGGTCGCGTCGTCACCCGCTACAAGCGCGACGCCGACCAGTACGACGTGATCGTGCAGACCGCAGCCGTCGGCCGCGTGACGCCGGAAGACATCGAGCGCCTGTTCGTGCGCGGCCGCAACGACGTGATGGTGCCGCTGTCGTCGCTGGTCAAGGTGCGCGAGGCGGTGAGCCCGCGCGAGCTGAACCACTTCAACCAGCGCCGCTCGGTCACCATCACCGCCAACCTGGCGCCGGGCTATTCGCTCGGCGAAGGCCTGCAGTTCATGGACGAGGCCGCGGCGCGCGTGCTGCCGCCGGGCTACGCGACCGAGCTGAACGGCGTCAGCCGCGAGTTCCGATCGTCGGCCGGCGCGCTGGGCCTGGCCTTCGTGCTGGCGCTGGCCTTCATCTTCCTGGTGCTGTCGGCGCAGTTCGAGAGCTTCATCGACCCGCTGGTGATCCTGCTCTCGGTGCCCTTGTCGATGGTCGGCGCGCTGCTGGCGATGCGGCTGACCGGCGGCACGCTCAACGTCTATTCGCAGATCGGGCTGATCACGCTGGTCGGGCTGATCAGCAAACACGGCATCCTGATCGTCGAGTTCAGCAACCAGCTGCGCCAGCAGGGCCGCAGCGTGCACGACGCGGTGGTCGAGGCGGCCAGCCTGCGCCTGCGCCCGATCCTGATGACCACCGGCGCGATGGTGCTGGGCGCGCTGCCGCTGGCGCTGTCCAGCGGCGCCGGCGCCGAGAGCCGGCAACAGATCGGCTGGGTGATCGTCGGCGGCATGAGCCTGGGCACGCTGCTGACGGTGTTCGTGGTGCCGACCATGTACACGCTGTTCGCGCGCCGCGGCGTGCCGGGCGAGATCACCACGCCGGAGCTGGCGGGGCACGGGGCCGAATAACGGTCAACCTCGGCGGCTGGCTCACCCGCCGATGTAGTGCATCTCCACGCGCCGCGTGCCGGCAGCGTCGGCAGCGTCGGCGGCCGGCTCGGCGGCGGCCTGCGGCGCGCGCAGCTCGGAATAGCGGTCGTCGCGCTCGCGCCAGATCAGCCCGATGGCGGCGGCGATCTCTTCGTCGCTGCAGGCGCCGCCGTCGCGGCTGCCGCGCAGCAGCGCGCGCAGGTCGTGGCCGCGGTTGGCGAACAGGCACAGGAACAGCTTGCCCTCGGTCGACAGCCGCGCGCGGTTGCAGTCGCGGCAGAAGGCGCGCGTCACGCTGCTGATCACGCCGATCTCGCCGCCGCCGTCGGCATAAGCCCAGCGTTCGGCGGTCTCGCCGTCGGCATTGGGCTGCAGCGGCCGCAGCGGGAACACGCGGTCGACGGCCTCCAGCACGCGCGCCGAAGGCAGCACCTCGTCCATGCGCCAGCCGTTGCTGGCGCCGACGTCCATGTACTCGATGAAGCGCAGCACCACGCCGGGCCCGAAATGCTCGCGCACGTGGCGCGCCAGCGGCACGATCTCGTGGTCGTTGGTGCCGCGCTTGACGACCATGTTGATCTTCACCGGCGCCAGCCCCACGGCCAGCGCCGTCTCGATGCCGCGCAGCACCTCGGCGACGGGGAAATCGACGTCGTTCATGCGCCGGAACACCGCGTCGTCCAGCGAGTCCAGGCTGACCGTCACGCGGCGCAGCCCGGCGTCCTTCAGCGCTTGCGCCTTGCGCGCCAGCAGGCTGCCGTTGGTGGTGAGCGTGATGTCCAGCGGCGCGCCGTCGCCCGTGCGCAGCGCGGCCAGCATGCGCACCAGGTCTTCGACGTGCTTGCGCAGCAGCGGCTCGCCGCCGGTCAGGCGCAGCTTGTGCACGCCGTGCGCGACGAACAGCCGCGCCACGCGCGTGATCTCCTCGAAGCTGAGCAGCGAGCCATGCGGCAGGAACTGGTAGCGCGCGTCGAACACGTCCTTCGGCATGCAGTAGGTGCAGCGGAAGTTGCAGCGGTCGGTGACCGAGATGCGCAGGTCGCGCAAGGGCCGGCCCAGGCGGTCGACCAGCAGCCCGCTCGGCGGCGGCGCCGTGGCCGGCACCTGCGGCACGCTGGCGGCGTAGCGCAGGTCGGCCAGCGGAATGACGTGTTCGCCCATGGGCCGCGATTGTGCCGCCGCCGCGGCGGCCCTCGCCGCGGCAGGGTTCAGGGCCGGGGAGCGGGGGCGGTGGTGGTGGTGGTGGTGGTGGCCGCCGGCAGCGACACCGGCAGCGACATCGACAGCGCTTCGGCCTCGGCGCGGCGCGCGCCGTCGAAGCGCCGGGCCCAGTAGGCCTCGCGCATGTCTTCCATCCGCACCTGGCCGCCGCTGCGCGGCGAGTGGATGAACTTGCCGTCGCCGACGTAGATGCCCACGTGGCTGAAGGCGCGCTTCATGGTGTTGAAGAACACCAGGTCGCCGGGCTTCAGCTCGTTTTCCTGCACCGGCTCCAGCCCCGCCTCGTTGGCCTGCTGGTCGGCGCGCCGCGGCAGCACCAGGCCCAGGCTGTGCTCGAAGATGTGGCGCGTGAAGCCGCTGCAGTCGAAGCCCTGGTCGGGCCCGTTGCCGCCGCGGCGGTACGGCACGCCGAGGAAGTTCAGCGCCGAGATCACCAGGTCGGACGTGCGGTCGCGCACCTGGCGCACCAGCGCCTGGGTGTTGCCGGCCACCTGGTCCGCCACCTGGCTGGGCAGCAGGCCGCGCTCTTGCAGGAGTTGCAGCACCGCGTCGCCGCGCTGGGCCTCGGGCGCGGCCTGGGCGGCGGGGCCCAGGGCCAACAGCGCGCAGGCGGACAGGGTGGTGAGGTGGCGTACGATCATTCGGGCCGCGAGGATAGGGGGGTGGCCACGCCGCTGTCAACGCGATTTACCGCCGTTCCGGCGGCCTGGCGGGCCTTGACAGCAGGGCCGCGGTCGTGCTGGCAGTCAGGGGCGCGTCAGCGCCTGCGCACCTAATCGACGCGAACAGACCAGGAGACAAACGATGCCTTCGTCCTACGCCGATTTCCACCGCCGCTCGATCGAGGATCGCGATGCCTTCTGGACCGAGCAGGCCGCGCTGATCGACTGGCACACGCCCTTCACGCAGGTCTGCGACTACAGCAAGCCGCCGTTCGCCAACTGGTTCGTCGGCGGCACCACCAACCTGTGCCACAACGCGGTGGACCGCCACGTGGCCGCGCGCGGCGACCAGAACGCGCTGATCTTCGTCTCCACCGAGACCAATGAAGAACGCATCTACAGCTTCAGCCAGCTGCAAGCCGAGGTGCAGCGCATGGCGGCCACGCTGCAGAGCCTGGGCGTGAAGAAGGGCGACCGCGTGCTGGTCTACATGCCGATGATTCCCGAGGCCGCCTTCGCGATGCTGGCCTGCACGCGCATCGGCGCGCTGCACTCGGTGGTGTTCGGCGGCTTCGCCAGCGTCAGCCTGGCCAGCCGCATCGACGATGCCGAGCCCACCGCCATCATCAGCGCCGACGCCGGCAGCCGCGGCGGCAAGGTGGTGGCCTACAAGCCGCTGCTCGACGAAGCCATCAGCCTGGCGCAGCACAAGCCGGCCAAGGTGCTGATGGTCGACCGCGGCTTGGCGCCGTTCCAGCGCGTGGCCGGCCGCGACGAAGACTACGCCGCCTGGCGCGACAAGCACTTCGACACGCCGGTGCCGTGCGAGTGGGTGGACTCCACGCACCCCAGCTACACGCTCTACACCAGCGGCACCACCGGCAAGCCCAAAGGCGTGCAGCGCGACACCGGCGGCTACGCGGTGGCGCTGGCCGCCAGCATGAAGCACATCTTCTGCGGCAATGCCGGCGAGACCTACTTCAGCACCAGCGACATCGGCTGGGTGGTGGGCCACAGCTACATCATCTACGGCCCGCTGCTGGCCGGCATGGCCACCATCATGTACGAAGGCCTGCCGACGCGGCCCGACGCGGCCATCTGGTGGAACCTGGTCGAGAAGTACAAGGTCACCGTGATGTTCAGCGCGCCCACCGCGGTGCGCGTGCTGAAGAAGCAGGACCCCGAGGCCTTAAGCCGGCACGACCTGTCGAGCCTGCGCGCGCTGTTCCTGGCCGGCGAGCCGCTCGACGAGCCCACCGCGAAGTGGATCGCCGAGGCCTTGCGCAAGCCCATCATCGACAACTACTGGCAGACCGAGACCGGCTGGCCCATCCTCACCATCTGCAACGGCATCGAGCAGGCGCCCAGCAAGTTCGGCAGCCCCGGCAAGGCGGTCTACGGCTACGACGTCAAGCTGCTCGACGAAAGCACCGGCGAGGAACTGAAGGGCGCCAACCAGAAAGGCGTGGTGGCCATCGAAGGCCCGCTGCCGCCGGGCTGCATGCAGACCGTGTGGCGCGACGACGCGCGCTTCGTCAACACCTACTGGAAGAGCGTGCCGGGCAAGCTGGTCTACAGCACCTTCGACTGGGGCATCAAGGACGAGGACGGCTACTTCTTCATCCTCGGCCGCACCGACGACGTGATCAACGTCGCCGGCCACCGCCTGGGCACGCGCGAGATCGAGGAAAGCATCGCCAGCCACCCCAACGTCGCCGAAGTGGCGGTGGTCGGCGTGGCCGACAACCTGAAGGGCCAGGTGGCGATGGCCTTCGCGGTGCTGAAGGATCCGGCCAAGGCGGCGACGCCCGAGCAGGCGCTCAAGCACGAGGGCGAGATCATGAAGCTGGTCGACGAGCAGCTCGGCGCCGTCGCCCGCCCGGCGCGCGTGCGCTTCGTCAGCACGCTGCCCAAGACGCGCAGCGGCAAGCTGCTGCGCCGCGCGATCCAGGCGGTGTGCGAGGCGCGCGACCCCGGCGACCTGACGACGATCGAGGATCCGACGGCGCTGCAGCAGATCAAGGAGCTGGTGACGCCGGCCACCTGATCGGGTGCCCCCGCCGGTGGGGGCACGCCAGGGCGATGGTGCGCGCGCGCCGCCGCTCGCAGACTGCGGGCTCTTCCACCGAGGAGCCCGCATGTCCATTCAGCGCCGCCATTTCCTGAGTTCGCTGGCCGCCGCCGCGCTGCCGGCCGCGGCACGGCCGGCCGCCACGGTGATGCTGGCGCAGGACGCGCCGCCCGACGTCGACCCCGCGGGCTTCCTGGTCAGCGAGAAGTTCGACGGCGTGCGCGCGCTGTGGGACGGCGAGCGCCTGCGCTTTCGCAGCGGGCTGCCGGTCTTCGCGCCGGCGTGGTTCACGGCCGCCTTGCCTTCGTTGCCGCTGGATGGCGAGCTGTGGCTGGGGCGCGGCCGCTTCGAGGCCTTGAGCGGCATCGTGCGCCGCGCCCGGCCATTGGACGCCGATTGGCGCGCGCTGCGCTACCTGGTGTTCGACCGCCCCGGCAGCGACGCACCTTTCGCCCGGCGTGCCGCCGAACTGCAGCAGCTCGTGCGGCAGGCTGCCGTGCCCTGGCTGACGGCCGTGGCGCAACAGGCCGTGCCCGATGCGGCGGCGCTGCAAGCCCGCCTGCAGCAGGTGCTGGCGAGCGGCGGCGAAGGGCTGGTGCTGCACCGCGCCGATGCCCGCTGGCGCGCCGGCCGCAGCGCCGACCTGCTGAAGCTCAAGCCCCTGGCCGATGCCGAGGCGACCGTGATTGCCCAGTTGCCGGGCCGCGGCCGCCACGCCGGCCGCCTGGGCGCCTTGCGCGTGCGCGACGCCGACGGCACGGTGTTCGACATCGGCAGCGGCTTCAGCGACGCCCAGCGCCTGCAGCCGCCGGTGCCGGGCCAGGTCGTCACCTATGCCTACCGCGGCCGCACCGCGGCCAGCGTGCCGCGCTTCGCGGCCTTCGTCCGCGTGCGCGAACCGGGGCTTTGAAGCCGGCGTCGGGTGGCGGTGCCTCGGCATCGTTAGCATCGCGGCCCTGGACATTCCGGAGGATGCCGATGCGGTTCGATGCCCTGGCGCGCTGCGGCCTGCTGTTGTTGTTGTCGCTGGCCACCGGCCTGGCGGCGGCGCAGGCCAAGCCGCGCATCGAGAAGGCGGCCGACCTGCCGCGCTTCAGCTACAAGTTCGACGCCAAGCTCGACGACGTGGTGCGCTCGGCCGGGCGCTTCGAGCCTTTCGCCGCCGCGCTGCGGCGCGACACCGAGAGCGTGCTGTCCGGCTACGACCTCGCCGACAAGGCCACGCAGCGCGATCTGCTCGGCACGCTGGCCGCGCTGGACGTGCTGGCCGGCCGCTACGACGGCGCGCTGGCGCGCCTGGACGAGGTGCGCGCGCTGGAAGACAAGCCGGCCGACAAGCTGATCTCCGGCCTGCGCCTGCGCGCCGTGGCCAGCGCGGCGAAAGCCCACGCCATCGGCAGCCCCGGCTACGCGCAGGCGGTGGCCGAGTACATCCAGCGCGAACTGGCGCCGCTGCCGTTTGCGGTGATCGAGAACGACATCAAGGGCGCCAAGGCGCGCGCCGAGCTGATGGGCGAGGGCATGGCCCTGGGCCGCGTGCGCGAAACGCTGCAGCCCATCGTCGACGCCAACGGCGCGCTGAGCAGCGACTTCGCGCCCGGCCTGGTCGGCACCCGGCTCACGCTGGTGGCGATGCTGCCGCTCAAGCAGACGCTGGTCGACACCTACGGCGCCTACCTGGCGGCGCACCGCGTCGTCAAGCCCGACATCTGGGCGGCGCGCGAGATCACGCTGCCGCCGCTGCCCGCGAGCCGCCGCGTGATGGTCGGCATCTGGGACAGCGGCGTCGACACCCGGCTGTACCGCGCCCAGTTGCCGCAGCCGCCGGTGCCGCCGATCGCCTTCGACAAGTACGCCAGGCCGGCGCGCGGCGAGCTGTCGCCGATCCCGCCCGAACTGCGCGACAAGCTGCCGCAGATGGCCGAGCAGAGCAAGGGCTTCTCGGACCTGCAGTCCAACATCGACAGCCCCGAGGCCAGCCAGGTCAAGCAGTTGCTGTCCACGCTGCCGCCTGACCAGTACAAGCGCACGGTCGAGGAGATCGACCTCGCCGGCAACTACGAGCACGGCACCCACGTGGCCGGCATCGCGCTGGCCGGCAACCCGTACGCGCGGCTGCTGGTCGGGCGCATCGAGTTCGGCCACACGCTCAAGCCCGACCCCTGCCCGAGCCGCGAGCAGACCGAGCGCGAAGCGCAGCAGTACCGCGCCACGGTGGACTACTTCAAGCGCCACGGCGCGCGCGTGGTCAACATGAGCTGGGGCGGCAGCGTCGGCGCGATCGAGAGCGACCTGGAGCAATGCGGCATCGGCGCGTCGCCGGAAGACCGCAAGAAGCTGGCGCGCGACTACTTCGAGATCGGCAAGACCGCGCTGACCCGCGCCATGGCCGGCGCGCCGCAGATCCTGTTCGTCACCGCGGCCGGCAACAGCAACAACGACGCCAGCTTTGCCGAGGACATGCCGGCCGACATCGTGCTGCCCAACCTGCTGACCGTCGGCGCCGTCGACCGCGCCGGCGACGAAGCGCCCTTCACCAGCTACGGCCCCACCGTCAAGGTGCACGCCAATGGCTATCAGGTGGAGAGTTATCTGCCGGGCGGCCGCCGCGTCGCGCTGTCGGGCACCTCGATGGCGTCGCCCCAGGTGGCCAACCTCGCGGCCAAGCTGCTGGCCGTGAACCCGAAGCTCAAGCCGGCGCAGCTGATCGACGTGATCGTCGGCACCGCCGAACGCAGCGCCGACGGCCGGCGCAACCTGGTCGACCCGAAGAAGGCGCTGGCGGCGGTGCAGGCAGCGGGCGGGCGGTAGCCGCGCGCTGCGGCGCGACGCCGCGCGCGCCGGCCAGGCGCGCCGATTGGCGAAGCAGGTCCGAGACAGCCCTTGGCCTGCAACACCTCGCCCGCTCAGCGCGTCCAGCTCGCTTGGTCCCGAGGCAGCCGGCCTTCGGGGTCGTTCACCTGTACCTCGTTGCCGTCCTTGAGCTGATCAAGGTACACGACGACGTTCGTGCCGCCCGGTTGCGCCTGGCTGGGAAAGAGGATGCCGGTGTGACCCTGGGCCAGCACCATGTCGGCGAGCACCCAGGTCGGCGGCTCGATATGCCGTTCGAGCTGCAAGTGGCGCCAGTCTTCGCGCCAGTCGTGCCACAGAGCGTCCCAGGGATCGCCTCGGTGCAGCTGGCGCAGATCGACCAGCCTGCGCAGCGCCACGGTGTACGAGCACATCGTGCAGGGCGGCAGGAACGGCGAGGTCTGCTGGTACTCGCGCAGGGCGGTCAGTTCCTCCAGCGACAGGTACAGCGCCTGGACCCCCTCGCGGTTGAAGCGCCCGCCGCGGGCCGCGGCGCCGGCGCCGCTCATCGGCAGGCTGGCCCAGCGCGGCGCATGCGCCCGGAACAACGTGGTTCCAGGCGGCAGGTCGCAAAGGATCATCCAATGAACCCGGCGCCGATCGACTCCAGGTAGCCGATCGCATCCTCGGCGCGGCCTTCCTGCACCAGTTGCATCAGCGTCTTGTGGCGGAAGGTGGCGATGGGCTCGTTCTTGATCAGGAAGATGGCGCGCTGCGCGTCGGGCTGCACGGCGGTGGCGGCCGAGACCACCCGCATCAGGTCGCGCAGCGCCGCCTGCAGCCGGGGCGACTCGGGATGGGTGCGCAAGGTGTTGCGATGGACGCCGGCGAGCTCGGCCAAGTCCTGCTGCTGCAGGCCGAGGATGCCGGCAATGCCCGACGCGGAGAAGCGCGAGGTGCCGGGCTCTCGCGTCGATTCGAGCAGGTCGGCGAAGACGGCGGCCATGACGATGCCTTTCCGGTGATGGTTTGCGGCGCACATTTTACGCACTGTGCACGCACAGCGTCATCAACGTAAAAGACCCCCGCTACAACACCTCGCTCGCAAAGTCCGCCAGCCGCGAGCGCTCGCCGCGCGCCAGCGTGACGTGGCCGCCGTGCGGCCAGCCCTTGAAGCGGTCGACCGCGTAGGTCAGGCCGCTCGAACCTTCCGTCAGGTAGGGCGTGTCGATCTGCGCCAGGTTGCCGAGGCACACGATCTTGGTGCCGGGCCCGGCGCGCGTGATCAGCGTCTTCATCTGCTTGGGCGTGAGGTTCTGCGCCTCGTCGATCAGCACGAACTTGTTCAGGAACGTGCGGCCGCGCATGAAGTTCAGGCTCTTGATCTTGATCTTGCTGCGCACCAGGTCGTTGGTGGCGGCGCGGCCCCATTCGCCGGCGCTGCTGTCGCTCTTGGCCAGCACTTCCAGGTTGTCGTCGAGCGCGCCCATCCAGGGGCCCATCTTTTCCTGCTCGTCGCCGGGCAGGAAGCCGATGTCCTCGCCCACCGGCACCGTCACGCGCGTGACGATGATCTCGGTGTAGCGGCGCTCGTCCATCACCTGCGAGAGCCCGGCGGCCAGCGTCATCAGCGTCTTGCCGGTGCCCGCGGTGCCGGCGAGCGTGACGAAGTCGCACTCGGGGTCCATCAGCAGGTTGAGCGCGAAGTTCTGCTCGCGGTTGCGCGCCGTCACGCCCCAGACCGCGTTCTTGGCGTGTGCGTAGTCGCGCAGCGTCTTCAGCACCGCGGTCTTGCCGGTGATTTCGGTGACGCGCGCGTACAGCGGCGTGGCGCCGGGGCTTTCGAGGTAGACGAACTGGTTGATCAGCAGCGAGGGCACCAGCGGCCCGCTGATGCGGTAGAAGGTGTGGCCGCCCTGGCTCCAGCTCTCCATGGTCTTGCCGTGGCGTTCCCAGAAGTCGGCCGGCAGCGCCAGCACGCCGGTGTAGAGCAGGTCGCCGTCTTCCAGCGTCTTGTCGTTGAAGTAGTCCTCGGCCGGCAGGCCCAGGGCGCGCGCCTTGACGCGCATGTTGATGTCCTTGGACACCAGCACCACGTCGCGGTCGGCGTGCGCCGAGCGCAGGCTTTTGACGACGCCGAGGATCTGGTTGTCGGCCTTGCCCTGCGGCAGCCCTTCGGGCAGCTTGACGTCGAGCAGCGTGGTCTGGAAGAACAGCTTGCCGCCGGCCTCGCGGTGGCCGGTCTTGGCCAGCTCGATGCCGGCGGTGGGGTCGGTGGCGACGCCGTGCTTGTCGTGGAAGCTGGCCAGCGCGTCCAACTCGCGGCTGACCTGGCGCGCATTGCGCGCGACCTCGCTCATGCCCTTCTTGTGGTTGTCCAGCTCTTCCAGCGTGATCATCGGCAGGAAGACGTCGTGCTCCTCGAAGCGGAACAGCGACATCGGGTCGTGCATCAGCACGTTGGTGTCCAGCACGAAGAGCTTGGGCGGGCCTTCGTGGCGCGGCTTGCGGCTGCGCGGCCGCGGCTCGGGCGCGGCGGGGCGCGTCTGGGGCACCGCCACGGCGGCCGCGGGGGCGGCCGGCGCTGCCGGGGCCGCTTTTGCTGCGGCCGCGGCCTGGGCGGCGCGCTCGTCGAACAAGTCCAGCGTGGAGTGCGGCGTGGCGTCGGCGCTGGGCCGGGTCTTCAGCGCCCGCTTGTCGCCCTTGGGGCCGGCCTGGGCCTCGAAAGCGGTGGCGGCGAGCAGGTCGCCTTTCTTGGACGGGGGCTTGGGCAGGGGCATGGGCTGAATTCGCGGTTCAAAAGACGAAGGCCGCGCAGCAAGCTGGGCGGCCTTGGCGGGGACGGGACCTCGGGGGCACGCCGCCCGCAGGCGGCCACGGGACGGACGGCGCTCGGATCTCAGGCCGCCTTCTTCAAAGACTTCACGGCCTTGAGCACCTCGTCCACGTGCCCGGCCACCTTGATGCCGCGCCACTCGGCACGCATCACGCCTTCGGCGTCGATCAGGAAGGTGCTGCGCTCGATGCCCTTGACCTTCTTGCCGTACATGATCTTGTTCTTGACCACGCCGAACATGTGGCAGAGCTTTTCCTCGGTGTCGGCGATCAGCTCGAAGGGCAGTTCCAGGCTCTGCTTGAACTTGTCGTGCGAGGCCATGTTGTCGCGCGACACGCCGAAGACCACGGCACCGGCTTTCTGGAAATCCTTGTAGCGGTCGCGGAACTGCATCGCCTCGGTGGTGCAGCCGGGGGTGCCGTCCTTCGGATAGAAGTACAGCACCACGGCCTTGCCGAGGTTGGATTGCGGGGTCACCTTCACGCCGCCGGTGGCGTGCGCTTCGAATTCCGGGAGGGCTTTATTGACTACAGGCGTCATGTGTGGGCAGTTCTCGGCAAGCGTCACGCCGCACTGGCTTGACCATCGAATTATAAAGTCAGCGTCAAGTACCCTCCGCCGTGCCGGCCGGCGCCGCGTCCGCGGGCTCGACGATCAGTGCCGCCACCACGCGCCGGCCCTCGGCGGCCAGCACGTTGTAGGTGCGGCAGGCGGCCGGCGTGTCCATGGTCTCGATGCCGATGCGCCGCTCGATCAGCGGCCGCAGCAGCGAGGGGTGCGCGAAGCGCTGGCGCCGGCCGCTGCCGAAGATCACCAGCTCGGGCTGCAGCGCCAGGATGGGCTCGAAGTGCGCCGCCTGCAGCGCCTGGAACGACGGCACCGGCCAGGCCTGCACCGCGCCCACCCAGGGCACCAGCACGCTGTGCGGGTACATCGTCGGCCCGACGGCGACGCGGCCGGCGTCGTGGCGGCCGATCATGTTGACGCCGGCCAGGGTGTCGGGTTGGAACTTCAAGCGCTGCCGCCTTCTGCGTAGCCGTCGGGACCTAGAATTCTAGGTTCCGCACCGAGGCGTCAGCGCCCGTTTCCCTTGAAGCCCATCACCAAGTCCGCCAAGCTCGCCAACGTCTGCTACGACATCCGGGGCCCCGTGCTCGACAAGGCCCGGCAGATGGAGGAAGAGGGCCAGCACATCATCAAGCTCAACATCGGCAACCTGGCCGTGTTCGGGCTGGAGCCGCCCGACGAGATCGTGCAGGACATGATCCGCAACCTGCCGCACAGCGCCGGCTATACCGACAGCAAGGGCCTGTTCGCGCCGCGCCGCGCGGTGGTGCACTACACGCAGGAAAAGAAGATCCCGCACGTCACGGTGGACGACGTCTACCTGGGCAACGGCGCTTCCGAGCTGATCGTGATGAGCCTGAACGCGCTGCTCGACGACGGCGACGAAATCCTGGTGCCGGCGCCCGACTACCCGCTGTGGACGGCCGCGGTGTCGCTGTCCGGCGGCACGCCGGTGCACTACGTCTGCGACGAAGGCGCCGACTGGATGCCCGACGTCGACGACATCCGCCGCAAGATCACGCCGCGGACCAAGGGCATCGTCGTCATCAACCCGAACAACCCGACCGGCGCGCTGTACCCCGACAGCGTGCTGGAGCAGATCGTCGAGCTGGCGCGCCAGCACCAGTTGATCGTCTTCGCCGACGAGATCTACGACAAGACGCTGTACGACGGCCATACGCACACCAGCATCGCGAGCCTGGCCGACGACGTGCTGTTCGTCACCTTCAACGGCCTGAGCAAGAACTACCGCTCCTGCGGCTACCGCGCCGGCTGGATGGTGGTCTCGGGCGACAAGCGGCGCGCGAAGGACTACGTCGAAGGCCTGAACATGCTGGCCTCGATGCGGCTGTGCTCCAACACGCCGGGGCAGCTGGCGATCCAGACCGCCTTGGGCGGCTACCAGAGCATCAAGGACCTGGTGGCGCCCGGCGGCCGGCTGTGCCGGCAGCGCGACCTGGCCTATGGCCTGCTGAGCCAGATTCCCGGCGTCAGCGTCGTCAAGCCGAAGGCGGCGCTGTACATGTTCCCGCGCCTGGACCCGAAGATCTACCCGATCAGCGACGACCAGCAGTTCGCCTACGAGCTGCTGGCCGACGAGAAGGTGCTGATCGTGCAGGGCACCGGCTTCAACTGGGCGACGCCGGATCATTTCCGGCTGGTCTTCCTGCCCAACTCCGACGACCTGACCGAGGCCGTCGGCCGCATCGAGCGATTCCTGTCCCACTACCGCAAGCGGCATTCCGTATGAACGATATCCAGGTCGGCCTGCTCGGCATCGGCACCGTCGGCAGCGGCACCTTCAAGGTGCTGCAGCGCAATCAGGAAGAGATCCGCCGCCGCGCGGGCCGCGGCATTGCGATCACCATGGTGGCCGACCTCGACACCGCACGCGCCCAGGCGGTGGTCGGCAGCGCGGCGCAGGTGGTCAGCGACGCCCGCGCGGTGATTGCCAACCCGGCCATCGACATCGTCATCGAGCTGATCGGCGGCTACGGCATCGCCAAGGCGCTGGTGCTGGAAGCGATTGCCGCCGGCAAGCACGTGGTGACGGCCAACAAGGCGTTGCTGGCCGTTCACGGCACCGAGATCTTCGAGGCCGCGCGCGCCAAGGGCGTGATCGTCGCCTTCGAGGCGGCGGTGGCCGGCGGCATCCCCATCATCAAGGCGCTGCGCGAGGGGCTCACGGCCAACCGCATCGACTGGGTGGCCGGCATCATCAACGGCACGACCAACTTCATCCTCAGCGAGATGCGCGCCAAGGGGCTGGACTTCGGCGCGGCGCTCAAGGACGCGCAGGCGCTGGGTTATGCCGAGGCCGACCCCACCTTCGACATCGAAGGCGTCGATGCCGCGCACAAGGCGACCATCATGTCGGCCATCGCCTTCGGCATTCCGGTGCAGTTCGACAAGGCGCACGTCGAAGGCATCACCGCGCTGCAGGCGGCCGACATCCGCTACGCCGAACAGCTGGGTTATCGCATCAAGCTGCTGGGCATCACGCGCCGGCGCGAGCAGGGGATCGAGCTGCGCGTGCACCCGACCCTCGTGCCCGCCGCGCGGCTGATCGCCAACGTCGAAGGCGCGATGAACGCCGTGGTGGTGCAGGGCGACGCGGTCGGCACCACGCTGTACTACGGCAAGGGCGCCGGCAGCGAGCCCACCGCCAGCGCCGTGGTGGCCGACCTGGTCGACATCACGCGGCTGCACACCGCCGACCCGCACCACCGCGTGCCGCACCTGGCCTTCCAGCCCGGCGCGCTGGCGGCCACGCCCATCCTGACGATCGACCAGGTGGTCACCGCGTTCTACCTGCGCCTGGTGGTGGCCGACAAGGCGGGCGTGCTGGCGCGCATCACCGGCATCCTGGCCGAGCACGACATCAGCATCGACGCGGTGCTGCAGCGCGAGAGCGCGCAAGGCGAAGAAAAGACCGACCTCATCATCCTCACGCACGACACCGTCGAAGGCCGCATGAGCAAGGCGCTGGCGCAGATGCAGGCGCTGCCGACCGTGCTGGCGCCGATCGTCAAGATCCGCAAGGAAGAACTGAATTGAACCCCCAAGCTTGCCGCCAAGCGGCTTCGCGGCCCCCCAAGGGGGCGCGGGCCTCCTTTGGGGCGGCCCGGCAGGAGGCCCCGTGAAGTACATCAGCACCCGCGGCGACCGCACGCCGCGCGGCTTTTCCGACATCCTGCTCGAAGGCCTGGCGCCCGACGGCGGGCTCTACCTGCCGGCGCAGTACCCGAAGATCGACGACGCGACCTTGAAGCGCTGGCGCGGCCTGGCCTATGCCGACCTGGCCTTCGAGATCCTCTCGCTCTACATCGACGACATCCCGCCGGCCGACCTGAAGCGGCTGTGCCATGCCACCTACACGGCAGCCACCTACGGCACCGACGCCATCACGCCGCTGAAGCCGCTGGAAGACGGCGTCTTCCTGCAAGCCTTGTCCAACGGCCCGACGCTGGCCTTCAAGGACATGGCGATGCAGTTGCTGGGCCAGTTGTTCGAGTACGAACTGGGCCGCCGCGGCGAGCAGCTCAACATCCTGGGCGCCACCAGCGGCGACACCGGCAGCGCCGCCGAATACGCGATGCGCGGCAAGCGCGGCGTGCGCGTCTTCATGCTGTCGCCGCACGGCCGCATGAGCCCGTTCCAGCAGGCGCAGATGTTCAGCCTGCCCGACGCCAACATCCACAACCTGTGCATCGAAGGCGTGTTCGACGACTGCCAGGACATCGTCAAGGCCGTCAGCAACGACCTCGACTTCAAGCGCAAGTACCGCATCGGCACCGTCAACTCCATCAACTGGGCGCGGCTGCTGGCCCAGGTGGTGTATTACTTCGCGGGTTACTTCCAGGCCACCGCGTCCAACGCGCAGCGCGTCAGCTTCGCGGTGCCCTCGGGCAACTTCGGCAACATCTGCGCCGGCCACGTGGCGCGCTCGATGGGCCTGCCGATCGAGCATCTGGTGCTGGCCACCAACGAGAACGACGTGCTCGACGAGTTCTTCCGCACCGGCACCTACCGCGTGCGCGGCGGCGCCGAGACCTACGAGACCAGCAGCCCGTCGATGGACATCAGCAAGGCCAGCAACTTCGAGCGCTTCGTGTTCGACCTGCTGGGGCGCGACGCCGCGCGCACCGCCGAGCTGTTCGGCCCGAAGCTCGCGAAGGAGGGCGGCTTCACGCTGACGGCGGCCGAATTCGCGCCCGCGGCCTCGTTCGGCTTCGTCTCCGGCAAGAGCACGCACGCCGACCGCGTGGCGACCATCCGCGACACTTGGCAGCGCTTCGGCACGATGATCGACACCCACACCGCCGACGGGCTGAAGGTCGGGCGCGAGCGCCGCCGGCCCGGCGCGACGATGCTGGTGCTGGAGACGGCGCTGCCGGCGAAGTTCGCCGCCACCATCCACGAAGCGCTGGGCCGCGAGCCCGAGCGCCCGGCCGCGCTGCAGGGGCTGGAAGCGCTGCCGCGCCGCTTCACCGTGTTGCCGGTCGACGCGGCTGGCGTCAAACGTTACATCGAAGCGCACTGCTGAGCGTGCCATGGCCGCCGACCGCCGCCCGCTGCTGACCCTCGACGACGCGCTGGCGCGGCTGCTGGCCGGCGCCGCGGCGCACGCGGTCGCCGGGCGCGAAACCGTCTCCACCTTCGACGCGCTGGGCCGCGTGCTGGCCGCGCCGGTGCCAAGCCTGCTGGACGTGCCGCCGGCCGATAACACGTCGATGGACGGTTATGCGGTGTGCGCCGCCGACGTGGCGGCCGCCGGCACCGTGCTGCCGGTGGCGCAGCGCATTCCGGCCGGCGTGGTCGGCCAGCCGCTGGCGCGCGGCACGGCGGCACGCATCTTCACCGGCGCCCAGGTGCCGCCCGGCGCCGACGCGGTGGTGATGCAGGAGCAGTGCGAGGCACTGCCCGCCGAGCGCGGCGAGGGCCTGGGTGCCGTGCGCATCAACGGCGTGCCGCAAGCGGGCCAATGGATCCGCCGCCGCGGCGAAGACGTGCAGCACGGCGCCACCGTGCTGCAGCCCGGCACGCGGCTGACGCCGCAGGCGCTGGGCCTGGCCGCCTCGGTCGGCGCCGCCGAGCTGGCGGTGTGCCGCCGGCCGCGCGTGGCGCTGTTCTCCACCGGCGACGAACTGGCCATGCCCGGCCAGCCGCTCAAGCCCGGCGCCATCTACAACAGCAACCGCTTCACCTTGCGTGCGCTGCTGCAGGCCGCCGGCTGCGAGGTCAACGACCTCGGCATCGTGCCCGACCGGCTGGACGCCACGGTCGACGCGCTGCGCCGCGCCGCCGAAGGCAACGACTTGATCCTCACCTGCGGCGGCGTGTCCGGCGGCGACGAAGACCACGTGCGCCCGGCCGTCGAATCGCTGGGCTGGATCGAGCACTGGCAGCTGGCGATCAAGCCGGGCAAGCCCTTGGCGTATGGCGGGGTCCGCCGGTCAGCGCCGGCGGTTGGCGGCGTTCGCGGCGCCGAAGCAGACAACGCGCTGTTCATCGGCCTGCCGGGCAACCCGGTGTCGAGCTTCGTCAACTTCCTGCTCGCCGTGGCGCCGGTGCTGCGCGTGATGCAGGGCGGCGCCGGCGCGCTGCCGGCCGGGCTGGCGATGCGCGCCGACTTCGACTGGCCGCGGCCCGACAAGCGGCGCGAGTTCCTGCGCGCGCGGCTCAACGGCGCCGGCGGGCTGGACCTGTTTCCCAACCAGAGCTCGGGCGTGCTGACCTCGGCCGTCTGGGCCGACGGGCTGGTCGACAACCCCGCGGGGCAGGCCATCCGCCGCGGCGACGGCGTGCGCTTCCTGCCGTTTGCCGAGCTGATCGGGCGTTAGCACGATGGCGATCCGGCTGCGCTTCTTCGCTTCGCTGCGCGAGGCGCTGGGCCCCGGCGAGGAACTGCCGGCCGCGCCCGGGCTGACGCTCGGCGCGCTGCGCCGGCAACTCATCGCGCGCGGCGGCGCCTATGCCGAGCGCCTGGCCGAAGGCCGCGCCGTGCGCGGCGCGGTCGACCAGGTGATGGCCGACGACGCCACCCCGGTGCCCGATGGTGCCGAGGTGGCCTTCTTCCCGCCGGTGACCGGCGGCTGAGGCGCTACGCCAAAGCCGCCAGCGCCGCGGCCCGCGCGGGCGCCGAGGCCGGCCGCAGCGGCGCGCGCAGTTCGTCGCTGATCCAGCCCTGCTGCGCCAGCACCGCCTTGACGGGTGCCGGGTTGGGCTCGGCGAACAGCGCGCGCGTCAACGGCGCCAGCCGCTGCCACACGGCCCGCGCCGCGGCCAGCTGATCGGTCGCCAGCAAGCGTTGCAGTTCCACGAAAGCCGCCGTGGCGACGTGGGCCGAGGCCGAGATGCCGCCCACCGCGCCGCGCGCCAGCTGGTCGAACAGCTCGTCGTCGTTGCCGGCCAGCAGCGCCAGGCGGCCGTCGTCCAGCAAGGCCTGCGCGGCGGCGCGGTCGCCGCTGCAGTCCTTGACGGCCACGATGCGCGGATGCGCCGCCAGCGCCAGCAGCGTGGCCGGCTCGATGCGAACGCCGCTGCGCGCCGGGACGTCGTAGACGATCAAGGGCCGCGGCGAGGCGTCGGCCACCTGGGTGAAGAAGTCGGCGATGCCGGCCTGCGACGGCTTCACGTAGGCTGGCGCCGCCAGCAGAAAGCCCGCCACGCCGGGCTGCGCCTGCGCGCACTGCCGCGCGCGTGCGGCCACCGCCGCCGGGCGCACGCCGGCCAGGCCCATCCACACCGGCTTGCCGCCGCTGGCCTGCAGCGTCAGCGCCAGCACCTGCGCCTGCTCGTCGGCGTCCAGCATCGCGGCTTCGCCGGTGCTGCCGCAGACGACGAAGCCGGCCACGCCTTGCGCCGCCAGGTGCCGCACCAGGCGCGGCAGCGCCGCGGCGTCGACCGCATCGCCGCGCAAGGGCGTGATCAAAGGGATCCAGATCCCGGACAAGTCCACCATCGTTCGCACTCCTCGACATCGACACCGACCGCGTGGAAGCACCGCGCCGGGCGTGCGCAGGAACGCGGGAGGTGGAGGAGGAAAGTGCTCGAGGGAAACCGCCGTCGTTCCGTCGCCAGCCTGACGACGGAAACGTTTGCTCCGGTCAGACGAGCAACGGTTTTTCGGCACCCCGTTTGCAGGCCACGCCCGCGGCGGCCGGCGCAGGGCGCGGGCGCGGCAGGGGCAAGGCGGGGCAGGGCATGGGCGCGCATTCTAGCGATGCGACAATCCGCCCCGCTCATGACAGCGCCGCCCCGCGTCAGCATCCAGACCGCCGACTTCGACCTCGCCGCCGAGACCGCGGCGCTGCGCGCAGGCGACCTCGGCATCGGCGCCGTGGCCGCCTTCGTCGGCACCGTGCGCGACCGCCACCCCGGCCAGGCCGGCGGCATCAGCCGCCTGGAACTGGAGCACTACCCCGGCATGACCGAGAAGGCCATCGAGGCGATGATCGACGAGGCGCTGCGCCGCTTCGAGCTGCGCGCCGCGCGCGTGGTGCACCGCGTGGGGCCGCTGCAGCCGGGCGAGCAGATCGTGCTGGTGCTGGCCGCGGCCGCCCACCGCGGCGCGGCGTTCCAGGCTTGCGAGTTCCTGATGGACTACCTGAAGACGCAGGCGCCGTTCTGGAAGAAGGAAAGCACGCCCGAGGGCGAGCGCTGGGTCGACGCGCGCGTCGCCGACGACGAAGCGCTGGCGCGCTGGGGCCTGCGCGCCGGGAACGCCGCTACCGCGACCGCCGCTGCAACCGCCGCCACGGCGGCGGCCGGCTGAAAGGCACGATGTCGGACCCCGCGACCGCGTCCCGTGTCGACCCGCACCGCCTGCGCCACGCGCTGGGCCGCTTCGCCACCGGCGTGACCATCGTCACCACGCTGGGGCCCGACGGCAAGCCGCTGGGGCTGACGGTCAATTCCTTCAACTCGCTGTCGCTCGACCCGCCGCTGGTGCTGTGGTCGCTGCGGCACAGCAGCGGCAGCCTGGGCGTGTTCCGCGCCGCGCCGCGCTTTGCGGTGAACGTGCTGACCGAAGGCCAGGCCGAGCTGTCGCGCCAGTTCGCGTCGCGCGGCGAACACCGCTTCGACCCGCCTTGCTGGCAGCGCGACGGCGACAGCGGCCTGCCGCTGCTGGCCGGCGCCGCGGCCAGCTTCGTCTGCGAGACCGCCGCCCGCCACGAGGCCGGCGACCACGAGCTCTTCATCGGCCGCGTGCTCTCGCTGGCCGAAAGCCACGAGCCGCCGCTGCTGTTCTACGGCGGGCGCTACCGGCGGCTGGGGCCGCTGCTGTAGAGCGGCGGTAACCCGCCGGTAACGCCCCCGTTCTACGGTGCGACGCACGGTGCCGCCGTTGCCGCGGGGCGACGGGCGCCGGCGGGAGCGGCGACCATGCAAGCGAGACAAGGGCGCAAGGCGGGGCTCGCAACGACGACGGCCTTGGTGGCGGCAGCGGGCCTACTGGTGTCGTGCGGCATCGGTGGCGGCGGCAGCAGCGGCAGCAGCGGCAGCGGCGCGGCGGCCGACCCCGGCGACTCGTCGGGGACCACGCCGCCGCCCACTAGCGGCAGCACCACCGGGCCGCGCCGTGCCGTTGCCGCCCACGGTGCTGACGTTCTACTCGCTGCCGTTGGGCGGCAGCACGACGATTTCGACCACCTACCACTTCAAGAGCAGCAGCACGGTCACGGTCGGCGGGCAGCCGCCCACCACCACGACGAGCGACACGCAGCAGCCGTCGAACGACACCATCCGCTTCGTGCGCCGCGAATCCATCACCGTGCCCGCCGGCAAGGGCTTCCCCCTCAAGCGCACCACCGTGACCCAGGGTGTGACGACGGGCACCGAGACCAGCTTGTCGCTGCGCTTCAATGGGCAGCCGGTGACGAACTGACGAGGAGCACCTGATGACGCGGCCGATTCACGCCTCCGCCGCGGCCTTCGCGCTGGCGCTCGCCGCCGCGCTGGCGGCCGGCAGCTGCCATGCCCAGCCCGAAGTCGAGGAACGCCTGTGCGCCTCGATGGCCCGCCATCTGGAGCGCCTGGAGGCCTCGCCGCGCACGCGGCCCGAGGCGCTGGCCCAGGCGCGCGAGCGCTACCGGCAGCGCTGCGACGCCGCCTCGCAGGCTGCGCCGGCGGCGGCTCCGACCGCGACCGCGCCGCCGCCGCAGCAGCCACCGGCGGCGCCTGTCACGCGGACACAGACCCCCGGCCGCTTCGTCGACTGGAACCGGGCGCTCGACGCCGATTGCCGGCCGACGCCGCCGGGCGGCGACGGCAGCGGCATGGCCACGCGCTGCGCGCAGGCCAAGATCGACCGCGCGCTGGCCGAGCGCCGACTTGATCAGGCCGAGGTCGATGCCTGTCTGGCGCCGGGCCCGTCCGCGGACAGTGGCGCCGCGACCGAACGCGCCGCGCGCCCGCGCGATCGGGCCGAGGCCCGGCGCGCGGCGCTCGGCGGGCCCGCCTATTGGGCCTGGGAAGGCCCCGGTGGCTGCCGGCTGGTCGACCGCGTGCGCACGACGTTCGCCGCGCCGCCCGAAGACGCGACCACCACCGCCGCCACCAACACGACCACCGACGCCGCCGCCCAGGCCAGGATGTGCAGCCTCGACCCGCGGCTGCCGTTCTGCCGCTCGGCCGAGTCGCTGCCCTTGTCGCCGCCGGGCAGCCGCGGCGAGCCCTACTGGCGCTGGCAGGCCCAGGCCTACTCGCAGTGCGGCGCGCAGTTGGCCGCCGGCCAGCCGCGCGAGCATTGCGCGCGCCGCATCGTCGAGCAGGCGCTGGCCGAGCGCCGCGCGGCGCCGGCCGCGGTGGACGCCTGCCGCGCGCGCTGGCGCGCCGGCGCGCGCGACGAGCCCGAGCCGATGAGCGTCGACCAGTGCCTGCTGGCCGCCGCGCTGCTGGAGCAGGCCGCCACCTCGCGCGTCGTCGATGCCGCCGCGGCGCGGCCCTCATCGGCACCCCCGGCCTTGAACGTGCAAGGCCTGAACCGGCCCGAGCTGGTGGCGCCGCTCTACGCCGGCGACGGGGCGCGCGTGTCGAATGACGTTGAAAATACAAGTTATGCGCTGACCTCGTTCGGCCGCCTCAACGAAGCGTGCCCGAACCTGGGGCTGGCCGGCACGGCGATGCAGATCGCGCAAGCGCAGGTCCGCCGCACGCAGGAGGCGGTGGCGCGCGGCGTGTCCGGACGCGGCAGCGCGGCCGACGCGGCGACCACCATCGCCGCCGCCAACGAGATGATGAAGATGCTGCCCGACTGCGAGCGCATCGTCGACGACCCGCCGCGCCGCGAGGCCTGCAGGGCCGAGCGCGACAGCGCCTTCCAGGTGCAGCGCTCGCCGCCCGCGCTGGCCGACGCCAGTCGCCTGATCGAACGGCACGGCTGCGCCGGCCCGCAGATGGCGCGCTACGCCCGCCAGTTGGCGGACTGGCTGCTGGCGCCGCCCGGCGGTCGCGGCAGTCTCGCGGGGTTGGAGCGCCACCCGCAGGCGCCGGCGCTGAACCGCTTGTTCGAGCAATGCCGCCGCCAGGCCGGCGACGGCGTGGCCGACGCCTGGTGCGGCTGCTACGTGCGCTCTTTCGCCGGCGCGCCGCGCGGCACGCGCTCGGCGCCGGCCGACGTGCTGGACGCCGCCGCGCGCAGCGCCTTCGTCGGCGGGCCGCTGGCCTGGTACGCGCCGCCAGAGATCGCCGAATGCGAACCCCGTCGCCAGGCCATCGACCGCTGGCGGCGCGACCAGGCGATCGCCCGGCCCGTCGTCACCGCCTGCCTGGTGCAGCAGGCGCCTGCCGAGGTGCTGCTGCAGCCCGACCTGCAGGCCTGCCGCTACCGCAGCGCCGGCGGAACCATCGAGCTGCGCGCCACGCAATGCGCGCCCCGGCTGCTGGCGCAGGAGTGGGGCAGCGAGCCGGTGGCGTGCAGCCCGTAGACGATGGCTCCGGATGGCCCGCGATGGCCTCCGATGGCCCGACCGGCCGTCCGTGAATCGGCGGGGCTGCCACGATGAGGCCGATGCGCATCAGCCTGCTCGGCGCGCCCCGCCTGCACCGCGGCGACCAGGCCCATGACCTGGCGGCCAGCGACGCGCTGCTGCTCGCCTGGCTGGCCCTCGACGGCGCCGTGCCGCGCCGGCGTGCGGCCGAATGGCTGTGGCCCGACCGCGACGCGCGCCGCGCCAACCTGAGCCTGCGCCAGCGCCTGTTCAGGCTCAAGCGCGCGGCCGGCGTCGACGTGGTGGTGGGCGATGCCACGCTGGAGCTGGCCGGCCACGTCGTCCACGACCTGGCGGACTTCGAAGCCCGGCTCGGCGCCGATGCCGAGCACGGCCGCGGCGAGCTGCTGGCCGGCATCAGCCCCAGCGCCGACGGCGAGGCCGCGCAATGGTTGGTGCTGGCGCGCGAGCGCTGGGCCGAGCGCCGCCAGCGCGCGCTGGCCGAACGCGCCGAAGCCTTGGCCGCCAGCCAGCAGTTGGCGGCCGCACTGCGCTATGCCGAGCGCCTGGCCGCCGAGGCGCCCTGGCTGGAGCATGCCCAGCGCCGCGTGATGCGGCTGCACTACCTGCGCGGCGACCGCGCCGCCGCGCTGGCCGCCTATCGGCGCTGCGAGCAATGGCTGGCGCGCGAACTGGGCGCCAGGCCGGGCACCGAGACGCGCGCGCTGGCCGCGCTGCTGGCCGACGACGCTGCCGCTGCGCCGGCTGAGTCCGCCGCGGCGCCCCTGCCGCCGCCGCTGGCCTTGCTGCGCCCGCCGCGGCTGGTAGGGCGCGAGGCGGCGCTACAGCGCATCGCCGCCGCCTGGCAGGCCGGGCGCCACGTGCTGGTGAGCGGCGAGCCGGGCATCGGCAAGAGCCGGCTGCTGGCCGAGCAGGCGGCGCGTGCCGGCGCGCTGGTCGTCGAGGCGCGCCCCGGCGATGCGCAGCTGCCCTACGGCGTGGCGGCGCGCCTGGTGCAGGGATGGCTGCAGCGCGCCGGCGCGCCGGCCGCCGCCTGGGCGGCCGAGGAATGGGCGCGCTTCGCGCCCGGGCTGGGGCCGCCGGCGCCCGGCGCCGCGGCCACCGCGCGTCTGCAGGCGGCGCTGGCCGCCTGGGCCGCGCACGCGGCCGCCGCCGGTGGCGCAGCCGTGATCGTCGACGATCTGCAGTTCGCCGATGCCGCGTCGCTGGACGCCTTGCTGGCGCTGCTGGCGCCGGCCGTGGCGCCATCCGCCTCGCCCGCATCACCCGCATCACCAGCGTCCACACCCGCGCCGCTGCGCTGGCTGCTGGCGGTGCGTGCCGCCGAACGCCCGCCCGCGCTGCAGGCCTGGCTGGCCTCGCCGGCCGGCGACGGTACCGAGGAACTGCAGCTCGCCGCGCTCGACGCCGAGGCAGTGGCCGAACTGCTGCAATCACTGGCGCTGCCGGACCTGGACGCCGCCGGCTGGGCTACGGCCCTGTGGCGCCACGCCGGCGGCAACCCTTTCTACACGCTGCAGACGCTGCTCGGCTGCGCCGGCGCCACCGGCGGCCCGCCGCCGGCGGCGCTGCCGGTGCCGCAGCACCTGGGCCAGCTCGTGCAGCGGCGGCTGCAGCAGCTGGGCGCGCCGGCGCTGCAACTGGCGCAGATCGCCGCGCTGGCCGAGGCCGACTTCTCGGTGCCGCTGGCCGCGCGGCTGCTGCAGCGCCATGCCGTGGAGCTGGCGCCGGCCTGGTCCGAGCTGGAAGCCGCGCAAGTGCTGCGCGGCGGCGCCTTCGCCCACGACCTGGTGCGCGAAGGCGTGGCCGCCACGCTGCCGGCGCCGATCGCCTGCGAGCTGCACCGCCAGATTGCCGATGCGCTGGCGCATGGTGATGGCGACCGCGACCGCGACCGCGCCGTGCCGCCGGCGCGGCTGGCACGCCACCTGGAGCAAGGCGGCCAGCCGCTGCGCGCCGCGGCCGCCTACGTGGCCGCGGCCGACCAGGCGCTGGCCGCCGGGCTGCGTCGCGAGGAGGCCGCGATGCTCGACGCCGCGCGGCGCGGCCTGGCGCGCGGCGGCAGCCGCCAGCAGCGCTTCCGGGTGCTGGAGCGGCGCTGCCGCGCGGCCCGCTACGTCGACGCCTACGCCGAGCAACTGCGCCTGGCCGATGAACTGAGCGCACTGGTCGATGGGCCGCTGGACGCCGCCGATGCGGCCTTGAGCCTCGCCGCCGTCCATGCCGAAGGCCAGCAGTGGGCGCCGGCGCTGTCCGCGGTCGAAGCAGCGCTGGGCCAGCTTCCGGCCGGCGAAGGGCGGCGGCGGCGCCGCGCGGCGGCGCTGCTGGCCCGCTGCCGCATGGGGCTGGGCGATGCCGATGCCGCCATCGCCGCGATGCAGGCCGGCGCCGGCGATGCGCTGGCCGGCGACGACAGCGAGGCCGCGCGCTACCTGATCGACCTGGCCAGCCTGCTGGGCAAGGCCGACCGGCCGCGCGAGGCCTGGCCACTGCTGCAGCGCGCCCGTGCCATTGCCGACGCGGCCCACGACTGGGGCCTGGCCGCGGAAGCCTACATGTACCTCGGCTGGCTGCACACGAACTGGGCCCGCACGCGGCGCTCGGTCCCGTACTACGAAAAGGCGCGCGAGCTGCACGCGCGCACCGGCGCGCCGATGTCGACGTCGGTCGTCTTCTTCATCGGCCTGGCGCGCCAGTACCGCGAACTGGGGCGCTATGCCGAGGCGCAGCAACTGATGGAGGTCATCCTCGCCACGCAGGGCGGCGCCGGCGAGTACCCGATGCGCACCGTCGGGCTGATGGACCTGGCCGTGCTGTTCCTCGAACTGGGCCAGCCGGCGCGCGCGCTGCAATTGCTGGGCTCGGGCCGCGAGCCGCCGGCCGACGCCTATGCGCCGTCGTGGCTGGTGCCGCGGGCGCGCATCGAAGCCTGGGCCGGCCGGCCGGCGGCCGACCTGTTGCAAGCGGCCTTCGAGCTGGTGCGCAACGAAAGCCAGCGGCTGCTGCGCTGGGTGGTGGCGCGCGACCTTGCGCTGTCGCTGCCGGCGGACGAAGGCGAGGCGCTGGTCCGCGCCGAGGCCGCCGACTGCGCCGCCGTCGACTGCCCCAGCGCCTTGTGGAGCCTGCGCATCGCGCACTGCGACCGCCTGCTGGCCCTGGGCCGCGCCGACGAGGCCGCGGCCCTGGCGCGAGCGCTGCTGCGTCGCTTCGCCGGCGGCGTGCCGCCAGGCGTCTATCCGCCGCGCGCCTGGCTGATCGTCCACCGCGCGCTCGCCGCCGCCGGCGACGCGCCCGCCGCCGCCGAAGCCCACCGCCAGGGCCGCCGCTGGCTGCACGACTGGGCGCTGCCCAACGTGCCACCGCCCTACCGCGAGAGCTTCCTGCACCGCAATCCGTTCAACCCGGCGTTCGCGCAGCCGTTCGACGCGGCGCGGTGAGGCGGCGCGCGGGACGCCGCTTCAGGCCTTGACGGCAACCCGTTACCGCGGCGTTATCGTTGCCCCTCACGGCTGGGCGGCGGCCTTGAAACCGCGCCGCCCGGCCGCATGTCCATGACAGTTTCAAGGACTTCATCCATGCGCTTCGACAAACTCACCACCGCCTTCCAGCAAGCCCTGGGCGATGCCCAGAGCTTGGCCCTGAGCCGCGACAACCCCTACATCGAGCCGGCTCACCTGCTGGCCGCCATGCTGCAGCAGCCCGACGGGCCCAAGGCCTTGCTGGACCGCGCCGGCGCCAACACGGCCGGGCTGGCGGCGGCGATGGACACCGCCATCCGCAACCTGCCGCAGGTGCAGGGCGGCGGCCAGCAGATCCAGCCCGGGCGTGACCTGGTGGTGCTGCTGCAGCAGGCCGACAAAGAGGCCGGCAAGCGCGGCGACCAGTTCATCGCCAGCGAGATGTTCCTGCTGGCGGCGGCCGAGTCGAAGAGCGACTTCGGCGGCATCGTGCGCGGCCATGGCCTCACGCGCAAGGCGCTGGAGGCGGCCATCGACGCGGTGCGCGGCGGCCAGAAGGTCGATTCGGCCGAAGCCGAAGGCCAGCGCGAGGCGCTGAAGAAGTACACGCTCGACCTCACCGAGCGCGCGCGCCGCGGCAAGCTGGACCCGGTGATCGGCCGCGACGACGAGATCCGCCGGACGATCCAGGTGCTGCAGCGGCGCAGCAAGAACAACCCCGTGCTGATCGGCGAGCCCGGTGTCGGCAAGACCGCCATCGTCGAAGGCCTGGCGCAGCGCATCGTCAACGGCGAGGTGCCCGAGAGCCTGAAGGACAAGCGCGTGCTGGTGCTCGACATGGCCGGGCTGCTGGCCGGCGCCAAGTACCGCGGCGAGTTCGAAGAGCGGCTGAAGGCCGTGCTCAAGGAGGTGGCCGCCGACGAGGGCCGCATCATCCTGTTCATCGACGAGCTGCACACGATGGTGGGCGCCGGCAAGGCCGAGGGCGCGATCGACGCCGGCAACATGTTGAAGCCCGCGCTGGCGCGCGGCGAGCTGCATTGCATCGGCGCCACCACGCTGGACGAGTACCGCAAGTACGTCGAGAAGGACGCTGCGCTCGAGCGCCGCTTCCAGAAGGTGCTGGTCGACGAGCCCAGCGTCGAGGCGACGGTTGCCATCCTGCGCGGCCTGCAGGAGAAGTACGAGGTGCACCACGGCGTGGAGATCACCGACCCGGCGATCGTCGCCGCGGCCGAGCTGAGCCACCGCTACATCACCGACCGCTTCCTGCCCGACAAGGCGATCGACCTGATCGACGAGGCGGCGGCCAAGATCAAGATCGAGATCGACTCCAAGCCCGAGGCGATGGACAAGCTCGACCGCCGGCTGATCCAGCTGAAGATCGAGCGCGAGGCCGTCAAGAAGGAGAAGGACGAAGCCTCGGTGCGGCGGCTGTCGCTGATCGAGGACGAGATCGGCAAGCTCGAGCGCGAGTACGCCGATCTCGAAGAGATCTGGAAGAGCGAGAAGGCCACCGCGCAGGGTTCGGCGCACGTCAAGGAAGAGATCGACCGCATCAAGTTCCAGATCGAGGAGCTCAAGCGCAAGGGCGACTTCAACAAGGTGGCCGAGCTGCAGTACGGCAAGCTGCCCGAGCTGGAGCACAAGCTGAAGGAAGCGCAGGCCAAGGAGATGGGCAAGAAGGGCGGCAAGGACGGCAAGTCCGGCCCGCAGCTGCTGCGCACGATGGTCGGTGCCGAAGAGATCGCCGAGGTGGTGTCGCGTTCCACCGGCATCCCGGTGTCCAAGCTGATGCAGGGCGAGCGCGACAAGCTGCTGCACATGGAAGCCAAGCTGCACGAGCGCGTGGTCGGCCAGGACGAGGCCATCACTGCGGTGTCGGACGCCATCCGCCGCTCGCGCGCCGGGCTGTCGGACCCCAACCGGCCGCTGGGCAGCTTCCTGTTCCTGGGCCCCACCGGCGTCGGCAAGACCGAGCTGTGCAAGGCGCTGGCCGGCTTCCTGTTCGACAGCGACGACCACATGATCCGCATCGACATGAGCGAGTTCATGGAGAAGCACTCGGTGAGCCGGCTGATCGGCGCGCCGCCGGGCTACGTGGGCTACGACGAAGGCGGCTACCTGACCGAGGCGGTGCGCCGCAAGCCCTACAGCGTGCTGCTGCTCGACGAGGTGGAGAAGGCCCACCCCGACGTCTTCAACGTGCTGCTGCAGGTGCTGGACGATGGCCGCCTGACCGACGGCCAGGGCCGCACCGTGGACTTCAAGAACACCGTCATCGTGATGACCAGCAACCTGGGCTCGCACCTCATCATGCAGATGGCCGGCCAGCCCAACGACAAGATCCGCGACGCCGTGTGGGCCGAGGTCAAGCAGCACTTCAGGCCCGAGTTCCTGAACCGCATCGACGAGACCGTGGTCTTCCACGCGCTGGACCAGAAGAACATCGAGAACATCGCGCGCATCCAGTTGCGCCAGCTCGAGCACCGGCTGGAGAAGCTGGAGATGAAGCTGGTCGTGTCGCCGGAAGCGCTGGCCGAGCTGGCCAAGGTCGGCTTCGACCCGGTGTTCGGCGCGCGGCCGCTCAAGCGGGCGATCCAGCAGCGCATCGAGAACCCGGTGAGCAAGCTGATCCTGGAGGGCAAGTTCGGCCCCAAGGACGTGATTCCGGTCAACGTGAAGAACGGCGAGTTCGACTTCAACCGGGTCGTGCACTGAGTTGGGCGGCGCGGCGTTCAGCGTAGGCCGCTGGACGCCGGCGCAACGGGCGGCAGAGCGCGCAGGGCCCTGACCGCCCGGCCCGGTCTGAGCTGGCGTTCAAGCCGCGAGCGGCAGCCCCATGCCGCTGACCAACGCGGTGAAACGCGGGTGCGTGCGAACCGGGTCGTAACGCGCCGCGCCTCGCATCAGCGCCAAATGACGGATCGCGTGCCGTTTCATCGCGTCTTCCAGCCCATCGAACGCCGATTCCATGTTCCCGAGCCCGAGGTGGATCTCCGAGATCGCTGCCGACACGCGCCCGGCGGGAGCGCTCGCGCCTTGCAATTCGTCGAGCAGTTCTTGAGCGCGCCGTCGCTGGCCGGCGATCGCACACGCGTAACCCAGGCGGCCGATGACGATCGGCGACGCCCGCGGAAGCCGCGCGGCCTCGTCCAGCCGTGCCAGGGCCTGCTTGACGCGCCCCGAATCCAATTCGGCGTCGGCCAGCAGCAGGTACGCAGGTTCGAAGTCGCCGTCGATCGCGATCGCCGCCCTGGCATGCAAGGCAGCCCCTTCGTAGTCGCGCACGTAGTAGCGCGCGAACCCGAGCGTGCCGACGGTGAACGCCGTTCGCGGCTCGATGTCGCGTGCACGCGCGATGTCGCTGCAGCCTTGCTCCGCTCGCCCCGTCATCAGCAGACACATGCCGCGCGCCAGCAGCGCCGCGGGGTATTCCGGGCATTGCGCTACCGCGCGTTGCAGCACCTGCTCGGCATAGTGCCAGTCGTGCTGCGCCTGGCTGGCCATTCCCAGCGCCACCAGGGCATGGGGGATCGCGGCCGGATCGAGGCGCGCTGCACGTAACGCAGCGGCGCGAAGTTCGGGCCATTGCGCCTGCCAGACCTGCGGTTGGGCATTGACCAGGCCCGACAGCGTGAGCGCCATATCGCCGAGTGCCGAAACATCTTCGGGATGGAGCCGCAAGCGGGCGCGCAATTGGCGCACACGCCGCGACAGCGTACGGCCGCCGTCGATGGCCGGACCGACGTCGAAATACAGCATGCGCCTCAACACGTCGTCGACCGTCGGCGTCTCGGCCATCGGTTGCCAGCCGATGCGCGTTCTCGCAGCCCCTTCCAGAAACGCATCGACGATGTCGGCCGCCAAGCGCTGCTGCATGTCCAGCGCATCGGTCCAGATGTCATCGATCGCATGTGCCCAGACCTGGCGCGCCGCAAGCGGGTCGACGATGCGCACCATCGCGCGCAAGCGCGCGCCATGGCGATGGACCGCGCCTTCCACGACCCACAGACCGCCTTCGTGCGAAGCGCCTGCCACCACCAATTCGACGTTGGGGTGGTTGGCGAGCTCGAGCGCAAGCTCATCGGCCACGGCCTTGCCGAAATGCCGCTCGTGCCACGGCTCACCGTGGAGCTCGAAAGCCTGCAGTTGCAGGCGCAGCGCACCGACGCTGCCGACGGTGCCGACGTTGCCGACGCTGCCGACGCTGCCGATGGCCGCGGGCGCCGTCGACATCGGTTCGAACGCCCGGCGTTGCAAGCGCCGGGTCGCGACCTGGAACGAGCGGCGCGGCAATTCGATGCGCAACGGGTTGGCCGCGCCCTCGCCGAGGTAGTAGTGCTCGAGGCGCGAGCGCAAGCGCCAGATCTCGTTTCGAACGCAGGCGTCGATGCGCGGATCGAAATCGGCATCGCGCCCGAACAGATCGACCGCGATCGCGTATTCCTTCAAGCGCCCAGCGCGGCCGGCCAACGTCTCCTCGGCCAGGAAGTTGAGCAGCCCGCGCAAACGCGACGACGAGGCGAACGCCTTGCTCGACAGCACGCGCACGAGCTCGTCGCTCAGCCCGCTGGCCGTGTCCGCGGGTTCCTCGGTCGAATCCTCGGTCGAAGGCGCGATGTCGATGGCGAACCCCGTAAAATCGATATTTCTATAGATCGTAGATCACAACGCCCGTGACGCGAAACGCGGGTTTGCCCTGGTCGAAAAGGGGCCTGCCTGCCTTCGCGTGTCGCCTCCCGGCTCAGACGTCTCACGACTTTCTTGCGCCGGCGCCCGCACCTAACCTCCATTGCATTGCCGCGCCATCTCGAGGCGCAACGCAGACCAGGAGACGAAAGATGCACAGCGGCAGGCGCGGTTTTTATGGGTGGTGGGCACTGGCCAGCACTGCCGTGGTGACGTTCGTGACCTGCGGCGGCGTGTTGTATTCGTTCGCCGCTTTCGTTCCCTTCATCGCGCAGGACTTCGGCTGGAGCAGCGCGGACGTCTCGGGGCCCTTCACGGTCGCGATCGTGCTCAGCCAACTCAGCGCGCCCGTGGCCGGCGCGCTGCTCAAGCGCTACGGGCCGCGGCGCGTCATCCCGGCCGGCGGGCTGTGCTACGCGCTGGGCCTGCTCGTGATGCAGCAGATGACGAGCCTGCCGGAGTTCTACCTCGGCTTCGGCTTGCTGATCGGCCTGGGGGCAGGGTTCAGCGGCGTGATCGCTGCCGACACGGTCGCCAACAACTGGTTCCGTCGCAAGGTGCCGCTGGCCATGGGCTTGAACGTCGCGGCGCAGGGGCTGGGCGGCATCGTGCTCGTGCCGGTGGTGATGTCGGTGATCACGGCACAGGGTTGGCGCGGCGCCTACCTTGCGCTGGCGCTGGCGACTGCGCTGTTCGGCGTGTTGCTGCCGGCGCTCTTTCTGCGCAACCGGCCCGAAGACCTGGGCCAGGTGCCCGACGGCGCTGCCGCGGGTGCCGCGCTGGCGCCGCCGGCGTTCGCGCCGCCGGCCGGCGGTGACTTCTCGCTCGCGGAAGCGGCCGCGACGCCTGCGTTGTGGTTGCTGACGCTCACGCTGGCGGCCATCTTCTTCATGGTGGGCATGGTCATGGCGCACCACGTCGCGTTCCTCGAAAGCATCGGCCTGACGAAGACCATGGCCGCGTCCGTGCTCGGCGTGCTGCTGGGTTGCGGCTCGCTCGGCAACCTGGGCTTCGGCCTGCTGGCGCTGCGCATGGACATGCGCCGGCTCGCCGTGGTGGCGCAGGCGCTGATGCTGTGCGGCATGGCGCTCAACCTGATGACACACACGCAGGCCATGGCCTGGCTGGCGGCCGTGCTGTTCGGTCTGGGTTTCGGCGGCGCCACCGTGCTCGGCATGAGCCTGATCTCCATCTGGTTCGGCCGCAAGGATTTCCCCCGCATCGTCGGCACCGTGATGATCGTCGCGGCCGTCGGCAATCTGGGACCGGTGATCGCCGGCGTCATCCGCAGCCGCACCCACAGCTACGACCTCGCCTTCGCGGCGGGCACCGCCGCAGCGCTGGTCGCACTCGTCGCGATGCTCGTCGTGCGCCGGCCGGCGCGCGCGGCCGCCCATGCGGCTGCAGCGCATCAAGCACCACTGACCTCACCCCACCTTTGACAGGAGCCTCCAGACATGCAACTCAACGACACCCCGCTGGACGACAGCGCCGACGAACAAGTGATGCAGGCCGACGTCGTCGTCATCGGCGGCGGTCTGTCGGGGCTTCCGGCTGCCGTCTCGGCGGCCGAGGCCGGCGCGCGCAAGGTGCTGGTGCTCGAGCGTCGCAAGCTGCTCGGCGGCACCGGACGCATGGTCGGCAACCTGTTCGGCGTCGACTCTCCGGAACAGCGCCGGCAAGGCATCGAGCACGCCGCCGACGAAATCTTCGACTACCACATGGAGCGCGCCCACTGGCGCTGCGACGCCCGGCTGGCGCGCAACCTGATCGATGCCTCCAAGGACGTGCTCGCGTGGCTCGAATCGAAGGGCGCGAAGTTCCAGCGTGTCGTTGCCAGCACCGGCAAATACCGCTGCTCGCACCAGATCATCGACGGCTCGGGCGAAAGCCTGATGCCGCTGACCGGCAACGTGATCGCGCAGATCCTGATCGACGAATGCAAGCGACTGGGCGTCGAAATCTCGCTCGAGACGCGCGCCACGCAACTGCTCACCGACGGGGCGGGCACGGTGACCGGCGTGCGCGCGGTGCAAAAAGGCAAGGCGGTGCGAATCGACGCCAAGAGCGTCATCGTCGCAACCGGTTCGATCACCGGCAACAAGGCGTTGATGAAGACCTACTTCCCCGAAGTGGACTTCAACAACGTTCGCATCGCGGCCGACCTGCCCTGGGCTTCCGGCGACGGCATGATCATGGCGCAGGACATCGGCGCCGCACGCGACGCACTGCTGACGCGCCTGTACGTCGGCCCCGACTACGCCACCGGCAACCGGCTGATGATCCTCGTGCACCGGCCGCACGTGATCCTCGTGAACCGCCACGGGCTGCGCTTCGTCGACGAAGCACTGGTCTGCACCAACGACGACCATTCGATGGTCGGCAGCGCCATCGAACGCCAGCCGGGCAACCAGTGCTGGGCGCTGATCGACCGGCCGACGCTGGAGCTGATGGTGCAGCGCAGGGAGGTCCTCAACACGTTCGAAGAGATCTTCGGGCAGATGGCGTCGCCCGACGTCTTTGGAACCTTGGAAGCCGGCGCCGAATCGGGCCCCGAAGCGCTCAGAGGCCGCCACGTCACCGCCTGGCTCGACGGACTGGTCGACGAACTCGAATCGGAGGCCAAGAACGGTCGCGTGCTGATCAGCGATTCGCTCGACGAGATTGCGGCCTGGATCGGCGCCGACGCCGCCACGCTGAAGTCGCAGGTCGAGCGCTACAACGGCTATTGCGAGCGCGGCCGCGACGGCGAGTTCAACAAGCCCAAGGAGTGGCTGCTGCCATTGACCCGGCCGCCGTATTACGCCGTGCGCGGCGGGCAGCTGATGGACTCGGTCTTCGGCGGCATTCGCATCAACCATGAAATGGCGGTCTTGAACGGCGAGTTCAACGCCATTGCGGGCCTGTACGCCGTCGGCATCGCCACCAGCGGCTGGCTCGGTCCCAGCGGCCTGGGTGGCTTGGATGGGCTGTGCTCGATGCTCTCCCAGTACTCCGGCCTGGTGGCCGGCCGCAACGCCGCGGCGCGCGCGCAGGCCACGCAGCGGCCCGCCCACGCGGCGCAAGGCTCGTACTTCTGGCCGATGGCGGCAGACGACGCCGCTCGCTGAAGGCCGGCATGGGCGGCGCAACGGGCGCCAGGCAATGACACACGCTGAGGAGACAAGAAGTGAATGACAGACCAGCACGCGATCGACGGCGAGGGACGGGGTCGCGGGTGCTCACCGTCACCTGGCTGACCGCAGCCACGCAACTCGCGCTGCTGCAAAGCGCCGCCGCCGGCCAATTGGAGACCGGCATTCCCGATCTGCGGATCCTGTGGGATACGACGGTCAAGTACAGCACCGCCTGGCGGCTCAAGCAGCCATCGGCCACGCTCCTCTCGGACCCCAACTCCGATGACGGCGACCGAAATTTCGGCAAGGGTCTGGTTTCCAATCGACTGGACCTGCTGAGCGAGTTCGATCTGTACTACCGCAACGTGGGTGGCCGCATCAGCGCCGCCGCCTGGTACGACGGCGTCTACCGCCGCGGCAACCAAAACGACTCGCCTGCCACCGCCAACAACATCAGCGTCCCGAACAACCAGTTCAACGACGAGGTCCGAACGCTGCACGGCGGCAAGGCTGAACTGCTGGATGCCTTCGTGTTCGGCAGCGTGGAGGTCGGCTCGGGCTCGCGCCTGAGTGCCCGGCTCGGCAGACACGCCTTGCTGTGGGGTGAAAGCCTGTTCTTCGGCACCAACGGCATCGCTTACGGACAGGGCTCGTTCGACGTCATCAAAGCCGCCTCGGTACCGAACTCGCAATTCAAGGAATTGCAGCGTCCGGTCAATCAGCTGTCGGGGCAGATGCAGATCACGCCCGAGGTGTCGCTCGCCGCCTACCTGCAGTTCAAGTGGGAAGCCGTTCGCCTGCCCGGCGTCGGCAGCTACTTCTCGTCGCAGTCCGATGTCGTCGGCGCCGGCGGCGAACGTGCGTGGGTCCCGGCTGCCGCAGCGCCGATCCCGAACGCCAACATGCTGCGCGGCGACGACATCAAAGCGAAGAACAGCGGCCAAGGCGGTTTGGCACTGCGCTGGCGTGCGGGCGACGTCGACTACGGCTTGTACGCGACGCGCTACCACGACAAGGCGCCGATGGTTTACATGCGAACCTGGGCACCGCCCGGCAGCGGCGCGCCGGCACCGAACTGGAACCTCGCCAGCGGCCAGATGGGCACCTACCATTTCGTCTATCCCGAAGGCGTTCGCAGCTTTGGCGGCAGCGCAACGGTGACGCTGGGCGCCGTCAATCTCGCCGGCGAGTTGTCGGTGCGCCGCAATACGCCGCTGCTCAGCGACGCGCAAAGCGACCCCACCGGCACCGGCGACAACAGCGCCAATGCGTTGTATGCGGTCGGCAACTCGGCGCATGCGCAGGTGTCGTGGCTGGCCACGCTGCCGCCGAGCTTTCTTTCCCGCGAGGCCGACCTCCTGGGCGAAGTGGCTTGGAACCGGGTGACCAGCGTGACGAGGAACCCCGCAGCGCGCAGCAAGAACGCGACGCGCGACGCGACCAACGTGCGAATGATCTACGAGCCCAAGTACCGCCAGGTGCTGCCCGGACTCGACCTCTCGGTGCCCGTCGGCCTGGGCTACGGGCTGAAGGGCAATTCGTCGGTGGTCGGGCCGTTCTATGGCGAAAAGGTCGGCGACTTCAGCATCGGCATTTCGGGCGCCTGGCATGACGCCTGGCGTTTCGCGCTCAACGTCACGCACCATTTCGGACCGGAAGGTACCTTCCTCGAGAACGGCACCGCTACCTACAAGCAGACGTTGAAGGACCGCGATTTCGTTTCGCTGTCGCTGCGCCGCACGTTCTGAGCACCCCCAGGGCCGGGCCGCGCCCAGCCCGCCCCCCGCGGGGGTCAAGCAAAGTGGCAAAGCCACATTTACTTGAGAAAGTCGATTGGAGTGACGACGAATGAATGACCATTTTCCGCGCCGCATCGCATTCACCGCCACGCTGCTGGCCGTTGCGTTGCAGCCCTTGGCCGTGGCCGCCGTATCGAGCGAAGAAGCGGCGCGCCTGAAGAGCGAGCTGACGCCGATGGGTGCCGAGCGCGGCGGCAACAAGGACGGCAGCATTCCCGCGTGGAGCGGGGCGCTGCCGGCCGGGAACGTGCCGGCCGGCGGCCGGCGGCCCGACCCGTTCGCCGGCGACAAACCGCTGTACAGCGTGACCGCCGACAACGTCGGCAGCCACGCCCACAAGCTGACCGAAGGCGTGAGGGCGATGCTCGAGCGCTATCCGAAGACGTTCAGGCTCGACGTCTACAAGACGCAGCGCAGCGCCGTCGCGCCGCAATGGGTCTACGACAACACGTTCAAGAACGCAACGCAGGCCCGCGTCGAAGGCACGCGGATCGAAGGCGCGTATGGCGGCATTCCGTTTCCGATTCCGAAGAGCGGCGTCGAAGCGATGTGGAACCACGCGCTGAACTGGCATGGCGAGGCCTGGCGGCTCGACGTGCGTGGCGTGCAGATCACGGCCGACGGCAAGCACGTGCCGACGATCCAGGCTGCGGGCAACTTCCAGAAACCCTATTACGCACGCAACGGTTCGCTTGCGGCTTTCAACGGAACGCACTTCCTGGCGCGCGTCGTCAACCTCGGCCCGCCGATCCGTGCCGGCGAAGGCATCGTGACGCGCGCAACGCTCGACCCCGACAAAGGCCAGACATGGACCTACCTGCCCGGACAGCGCCGCGTTCGCAAGGTACCCAATGCCTGCTGCGACACGCCGATGCCCACCAGCGCTGGCGTCGTGATGTCGGACCAGGTCGACGTGTTCGCGGGGCGGCTCGACCGCTTCGACTGGAAACTCGTCGGCAAGAAGGAACTGCTGGTGCCGTACAACTCGAACCGCAGTCTGGTGCGTCCGCAGGCACAGGCGCTACTTGCGCACCACCTCAACCCGGACGACGTGCGCTGGGAACTGCACCGCGTGTGGGTCATCGATGCCACCGTCGCCGCGGGCCAGCGGCATCTGGCACCGAAGCGGCGCTACTACCTGGACGAAGACACCTGGATCGCATTGCTGGCCGACCATTGGGACGCCAAAGGGCAGCTCTGGCAGACCGGCTTCGCCATTCCCGTGGTCATGCCGGACATTCCTGCCACCGCGCCACCTGGCCTGTGGGGCGTGTACGACCTGATCTCCGGCGAAGGCTATGTCGAGAGCGTGCTCAACGACGCCAAGGAGCAGTTCCAGCCCGTGGCGCCCTGGCCCGACACGAACTTCACGCCCGACGCGCTGGCCGGCGAAGGCGTGCGCTGACATGCAACACCCCAGCAGCATCGAGACCGACGTCGTGGTCGTGGGCAGCGGCGCCTCCGGCTTGTCGGCAGCACTCTCGGCCGCCGAGAGCGGCGCACGGGCGCTCGTCCTCGAGGCCGGCGCGAGACCCGGTGGCACCAGCAATTTCCCCGGCGGCTTGCTGGCCGTCGAAAGCTGCGTGCAGCGCGCGGCCGGCATCCACATCACGAAGGCCGACGTCTTCGAGCGCATGATGGAGTTCAACCATTACCGCGGCGACGCGCCGCTGGTGTGGACCATCATCGACCGTTCGGCCGCCACCATCGACTGGCTGCAGGCGCACGGCGTCGAGTTCCTCGGGGCGCTGAGCATGGCCAAGGGCAGCCTGCCGACCTGGCATTTGATCAAGGGCGCCGGTGCCGCACTCGTGAAGGCGCTGCTGGCGCGCTGCCGCGAACGCGCGACGCCGATCCTGCTGAAGAGCCCGGCGATCCGACTGCTGCGCGACGGCGGGCGCATCGCGGGTGTCGTGGCTTGCGTCGAGGGGCGCGAAACCGAGATCCGCGCGCGCGCCGTCGTGCTGGCCAGCGGTGGCTACGCCAGCAATGCCGAATGGATGAAGGACTACACCGGCTATGACGTGCAACGCACCATCTGGCCGGCCGTGAATGTCTATCTCGGCGGCGACAGCCAGCGCATGGCATGGGATGCGGGCGCCGCCAAGGACGGCCTGGGGCTGCTCGAGATCGAATTCGAGTTCAACGGCCCCGGGTCGACCGGCAATCAATTACGCAACGTCGTACGCCAGCCCTACCTCTGGGTCAACGACCGCGGCGAACGCCTGGGCAACGAAGACCGGCTGTGTTCGATCCCCAACTACGGCGGCAATGTGCTCACCCGCCAGGCGCGCAAGCAGGCCTTCCTGATCTTCGACGCGCAGACCCGTCGGCGCATGGAAACGCAAGGCTATGCAAGGCGCGGCGGCCCGCCGTTCCTGGACCCACGGCCGCAACTCGTCGATTTCGATGCGCAGCTCGACGACGCCGTGTCGGCCGGCAATCCCAACATCTTCCGCGCCGACAGCGTCGACGCACTCGCCCGGGCCTGCGGCATCGACCACGCCGGTCTCGTCGATACGCTGCAGGCCTACAACCGCCTGGCCGACGACGGCGCCGACTCGCAATTCGGCAAAGACAACGCGGTGCTCGATCCCGTTCGCAACGGCCCGTTCTACGCGTTGCGGATCACGCCCATCATGCTCGGCACGCTGGGCGGATTGAAAGTCGACGCGCGGCTGCGCGTACTCGACGAGACCGACGCGCCGATCGCCGGCCTGTACGCCGTCGGCAACATCGCCAGCGGCATGTATGGCGATACCTACTGCATCGTCTTTCCCGGCACCACGCTGGCGTTTGCCGTCAACTCGGGGCGAATCGCCGGCGAGCACGCGGCGCGCCTGACGGCGCCGACGACCGCCTGCGCGGCGCGCTGACGGCTTTTTCAAAGGACGTATCGAATGCCCAAAGTCACCTATGTCAGCGCTGGCGGCCACCGCACCGAGCTGGAACTTCCCAACGGCTTGTCGCTGATGGAAGGCGCGATGAACAACAACGTCGCCGGCATCGAAAGCGAATGCGGCGGCAAGTGCGCATGTGCCACCTGCCACGTCTATGTCGACGAAGCCTGGCTCGACAAGTTGCGGCCTTCGGGGGCGCTGGAAGACGAACTGCTCGAAGGCACTGCCAGCGAGCGCCGGCCGACCAGCCGCCTGAGCTGCCAGATCAAGTCGTCGGCGGCGCTGGACGGCATCGTCGTCCACCTGCCGCAGTCCCAGAGCTGATGGCAGCGATGGCACCGCTGGAACGCGGCGTCGTCATCGTCGGCGGCGGCCACGCGGGCTACCAGTGCGTCGAATCCTTGCGGCGCGGCGGTTATGCCGGGCGCCTGACGCTCGTCGATGCCGACGGCCAGTTGCCTTATCACAAGCCGCCGCTGTCGAAAGACTACCTGCAGCACGACGCCGACCCGGCGCGCCTGCACTTTCGCCCCGCGGCTTTCTACGACCAGGAAGCGGTGGACCTGCGCCTTGGCCGGCGCGCCGTTGCCATCGAGCGCCGTGGGCGCAGCGTCGTGCTCGATGACGGCGAATCGCTGCGTTACGACCAACTCGTGCTGGCGACCGGCAGCCGTGCGCGGCCGCTTTCGGTGTCGCGCGAACGGGTCGCCGACGTGCACGTGATCAAGACGATCGCCGACATCGACCGCATTCGCGCGCGGCTGCAGTCGGTGCACGACGTCACCGTCGTCGGCAGCGGCTTCACGGCAATGGAGTTTGCGGCCACGGCCACGCTGCTCGGCAAGTCGGTTCGCGTGCTCGCGCGCGGCCAACGCGTACTGGCGCAGGCGCTGCCGGCGTGCTTGAGCGCCTGGTTGCTGGAAGAGCACCGCCGCCGCGGCGTGCAGGTGCTGTTCGGCCGCACGGTCGAGCGTGTGGAACTAGACGAAAGCGACACCACGGGCGGCCTGCGGGTGACCGACAGCAGCGGCGCTGCGCACCGCACGGGTCTTCTGGTGGCCGCCATCGGCGCCGAGCCCGAAACCGGACTGGCCGCTGCGGCCGGGCTCGAATGCGAAGACGGCATCGTCGTCGACGCGTACTGCCGCACCAGCGACCCGGCCATCTACGCGGCCGGCGACGCGGTGCGCTTCTTCCACCCGCTGCTGCAGCGGCAACTGCGCCTGGAATCGGTGCAGAACGCGCTCGGCCAGGCGAAGACGATTGCGGCGCACCTGCTGGGCCGCAGCGAGGTCTACGACGCCGTACCGTGGTTCTGGTCCGACCAATACGACCTCAAGCTGCAGATGGCGGGCCTGCACGAGGGCTTCGACCGCCTGGTGTGGCGCGGAGACCCGGCGTCACGGCGCTTTTCGGTGCTGCTGTATCGCAAATCCCGGTTGATCGCCGTGCATTCGGTCAACCGTCCCGGCGACCACATGGCGGCGCGCAAGCTGCTGGCCGCCGGCGTGTCGCCGCCGGCGGAGCAGGCTGGCGACGAGCGATACAGGCTGGCCGACGCGCTGGCCGCTTGACACGCGTCGTGCCCCGCGGGCGGCCGGCGGCGCGCTGATCATCCAGCCGCTTGCCACTGCCGCGCCTGGGGCTCGCGAATGCCGAGCACGACGATGACCAGCGCGGCAACGATCGCGACGAGCGCGATCTTCGGAATCACCGTGATGCCGACGCTCTGCGCCCATGCCCCGGCGAGCGCCGGTGCAACGGCGCCGCCGACCACCTCGCCAAGCCCCACCACGATGCCGGTGGCCGTGGTGGCCAGGCGTTCGGGCACCGATGCGTGCGTGAGCGGCCCCACCGTGATCGCGACGACCCCGGCATTCATGAAGGTCGCGGCGAACAACACGGCGAACAGCTTGGCCGGCTCAGGCCCGATGGCGGGCAGCAGCGACAGCGCAGCGAGTTCGATCGCGAGCGCGATGACCATCGTCATCTTGCGTCCGACCCTGTCGGAGACCGCCGGCACCACAACCATGCCGATGAAACTGCCCACGCCCAGGCCTGCCAGCACCAGGCCCATCTGGTCGAGGCCGAGCTTCAAATGGTCGGTCAGGTAACTCGGCATGAAGGCCGACAGCACGATCAAGCAGCTCAGGAACGCGCACATGCCCAGGGTGCTGAACACCACGTTGCGGTAGCGCAGCACGGACCACCAGGCCGACTTGAACTCGGTCGACACCTCGGCTTCGATGGCGCCGTCGCGCAGCGTGCGCGCGATCAGCCAGGCGACGATCAGGCCCGGAACGGCAACCACGCCGAACACCCAGTGCCAGCTCGGCAGCACCTGCAGCAGGAAGACCGCGACGACGGGCCCGAAACCGAGCCCGACCAGCGGTGCGGCCATTTGCTGGATGCCGATGTTCAGGCCGATGCGACTGGGCTTGCTGGCCTCGATCGTCGAGACGATCGACGCCGGCACGTAGGCGCCTTCGGCAAGGCCCATCAAGCCGCGGATCACCAGCAGGCTGAGCAGCCCCGTGGCCAGTCCGCTGGTGGCCACCAGCAACGAAAAGACGACGACCGCAGGAACGAGCACCTTCTTGCGGCCGATGCGGTCGGAAAGCCGTCCGGTGAAGATCGACGACAGGCCCCAGGCGAGCGCCAGCACCGCCGAGATCAAGCCCATGTCCCGGTAGCTCAGGCCCAGGTCCTTGGCCATCACCGGGAACAGCGGATTGATGATGAAGCGGTCGAGCCCGACGAGTCCGAATCCAAGTGCGAGCAGGCCGACCGCCTTCTTCTCGTACGAGGGGCTCCACTGACTGCCCTCGCGAACGCTGGAGGGCGAGTCCATGGTCTCGTCCTTCGTCTTCCGGGTCAGTCCATCGATGGGCAGGGATTTCATCGCGCGCGCAGCCCCAGCATGCGCCGCGCATCGGCCGGCGACGCGAGCGAAGGGCCCAATGCCTCGACCAGGCGGCGCGCCTTGGTCACCAGCGCCGCGTTGCTTTGCGCGAACTGGCCTTTGGCGATGTACACGTTGTCTTCCATGCCCACGCGCACGTGGCCACCGAGCAGCATCGACTGCATCGCCATCGGAAACTGCACCGGGCCGATGCCGAAACCTTGCCACTGCGCAGCGGCCGGAAGCAGGTTGCGCATGTAGGTCATGGTTTCGGTGTCGGCGGGCATCGTGAAGTTCAGGCCCATCACGAACGAGTACATGCCCGGCCCGTCGAGCACGCCCTTGCCGAGCAGGTGCCTGGCCAGCACGGCGTCGCCGCTGTCGAAGAGTTCGATCTCGGGTTTCACGCCGGCCTCGCGCGCCAGCGTGGCCATGCGCGTGAGCACCTGCTCGGTGCTGATCACGATGCCGCCGAAGACCTGGGCCGTCACGAGATCCAGCGTGCAGATCTCCGGCCGCAGCTTCAGAACGTGCGCGATGCGTTGCTCGGCGGGCCAGATGTGCGACTGTGCGCCGGCCTCGATCGGCAGCATCGGATCCTTCGGATAGAAGCCTGAACCGAGGCCGGTGGTCAAGTTGAGGATGACGTGCGGATTGCCTTCGCGGATCAGGCCGACGGCTTCTTCGTACAGTCCGAGATCGCCCGAAAACTGCCCGCTGTGCGGATCGCGCACGTGCACGTGGAGGATCGCGGCGCCGGCGTCTGCCGCGGCCAGGCCGCTGTCGGCGATCTGCCGCGGCGTGACCGGCTGCGCCGGGTTGCGCGACAGCGGGCCGGCACCGGTAAGCGCGCAGGTGATGATGATTTGTTCTTGCATGATTCGTGTCGGTGTCTTTTCAGGTGCGAAGATGGAGGTCGCCGAGCACGACGCTCTCGCTGCCGAGTTCGAGCGTCGATTCGGCGCTGCCGGCAGGGTCGTCGATGCGCACGCTGTAATGCCCGGGCTGCAGACCGTCGAAGCGAAAGTCGCCGAAGGTGTCGGTGCGCGTCGTGGCCAGCGGCCGGCCCGCCTGCTCGAGCCGCACCTCGACGTCGTGTGCGCATTCGCCGGCGGCGACGACGCTGCCGCCGACGAACGCGTGGTCGATGCGCTGCAGGTTGCGGTAATGCACGCGCGGCCGCGTGCCGCGCTCGGGCGCCAGCGTGCGCAAGCCTTCGCGTGCGGCGCGCTCGGACATCGTGGCGTCGTCGGTCTTCACGGCCTCGATCGCGCCGGTCGGACAGACGCTCACGCAGCGCGGCGCATGCCAGCCGGCGTCGAGCAAATGGGCATCGAAAAACCAGGTCTGCGGCAATTGCTCGGCGTCGTTCCAGACCACCGCGCCGTAAGGACAGACGTCGACCAGATCGCGGCGGCCGCGGCACTTGTCGGGGTCGAAGACGACGATGCCGTCTTCGCGCTGGCGCACGGCGCCTGGCGCCGCCCGCACGCAGGGCGCGTCGGCACAGTGGTTGCAAAGCCGCGGCAGGTAGGCGGCATCGACGTGGTGAGCGCTGCCGCGCACGCGGCGTTCGATCCAGATCACGCCGCGGCCTTGCGCCGGGTGCGGCGCGCTGTAGCCGGCGAAGCGGTTGCCTGCGAGTTCATCCTTCGCGGCGACGACGCAGTTGTTGCAGTTGTGGCATTCGGCGACGTCGATGATGAGGTTCCACTTCGTCACGCCGGCTCCTTCTGTGCCTCGGTTCGGTTGGCGCGCGCCGCGCTCAAGACGTCGGCGACGCCTGCGCCGTGCCGCCATGGCACGACCTGCACCAGGCACGAGTTCGGCGCCATGCTGCTGGTGCCGCGCTGCTGCGGGCGCGAAGGCGTGAGGATGTTGAGGCTGCCGCCGATGTCGACCTCTTCGTCGCCGATGCGCAGCGGCCGGTATTCGGCACTCGATTCGAACGACTTGACGACGCCGCGCGCCACCATCGCCGACACGTCGGCGGCGCAGATCACCGCACCACGGTCGTTGCAGACCTTGACCAGGCCGTGGTGGGCGATGCCGCGCTCGGCTGCATCGGCACTGTTCATCCGCAGCAGCCAGTAGTAATGGCCTTGCACCTTGACGCGGTGATCGTCGATGTCGTTGACCACGCTGCCCTTGCCGTCGACGTTGGTGTGGAAGCTGTAGCGCGAATGGGTGGCGATGAGTTGCAGCGGGAAAGCGCGCACGCGATCGACGCTGCGCCGCCCCTCCCACGACGGGATGTAGCGGTTGAGCACCGGGCGCTCGGGGTTGTCGGGGTCCGCACGCTCGAGCGTCCGGGGCAGGAACTCGATCTTGCCGCTGGGCGTCTGCAGGCCGAAGCCGAACGGTCCGGCCCATTGCGATGGCAGCGGCAAGGCTTCGCCGATGTCCTTGATGCGGCCTTCGGCAAACCAGCGGAACTGCACCGGCGCGCGCAAGCCTTGCTGTTCGGCAGGGACGACGTAATAGCCCTTCCTGCAGAATTCGGCCCAGCTCATGCGCTTGGCAACGTCCGACGAGTCGAACACGCGCTTGCACCAGTCCAGTTCGCTGCAGCCTTCGGTGAACATGGCGCCGATGCCCAGCCGGGACAGAATGTCGCTGAAGATCCGGTAGTCGGACCTGGACTCTCCCAACGGCTCGATGCACTGGTGCTGCAGCGCAATGACGCGATGGTTGACGTTGTTGAATCCGTGCGGCAGGTAGCCGCCGCCGGAACACCATTCGCCGATGTCGTAACGCTCGAACTGGGTGCACGCGGGCAGGATCACGTCGGCGAACTGCGTTTCGCCTTCCATCCAGATCGACTGGTTGACGACGAATTCGATGCTTTCGTGGCGGTACGCCGCCTCCATTCGCTTGGACTGCGTCAGCGTGGAAAACCACGAGCCGCCGTATTTGTAGATCATGTGGATGCGCGGGAACCCCGGCATCGGGTACTGGAACGGTGCGAACTGCAGTTCGGTGGCGACGCCATCCCAAAGGTAGCCGCTGGCCTTGCCTTCGATGATCGCCTCGGGGAACTGCTGCTTGGGAACCAGCTGCCGCACCGGATTCATCGTGATGACGTGCGGCATCTTCTGGTAGTTGTTGACCGCGTTGCCGTTCCAGTTCAGCTCGCCGGAGATGCCGCCGTCGGCGTAGCCCGGGAAGTAGAACTCGTGATCGACCGGCGCGCCTGAATCGAGGTTGCCCATGTTGATGCCCGGCTTGCCGAGCCCGCGCATCGCCATCAGCATGACCATGCAGCGCGCCCACTGCGCGCCGGTGGCGCCGCGGCCGGCGCCGCCGAAGCCGCCGCCGCCGGCACCGGCGGCGAGGTAGAGCTTCTTCCTGGCCATCAGACGCGCCAGGGCGCGAACGTCCTTGGCGGCAATGCCGGTTTCCGATTCCTGCCATTCAGGCGTCTTGGGAACGCCGTCTTGCGCGCCCATCAGGTAGTCGCGCCAAGCCTCGAAGCCGGTGGTGCGTTCGGCCACGTAGGGCTTGTCGTAAAGATCCTCGGCGATCCACACCTGCATGATCGCCATCGCCAGTGCGGCGTCGGTTCCCGGGCGGATCGGGAACCAGCGTCCACCCAGCCACGCCGCCGTGGGGTTGAAGTGCGGATCGATGTGAACGAATTGCATGCCCAGCGAGCGCGCCCATTGGCGCCGCTGGGTTCCTTCGTGCGCCGAATAGCCGCCGCGCGTGCTCTCCGGGTCGCTGGACCAGAAGACCATCAGTTCGGCTTCCTTCAGGCAGTCTTCGACCAGCCCGTAGGCGCCGGCGATGCCCACGCGTTGCGCCTGGCCCCAGTGGTGCATGGCGCCCCAGTACCAGCCTTCCCAGCTGTCGGGGTTGGCGGCCACGCGCGTGAAGCCGATCAGATTGCCGAAGCGCAACAGGCTCGACAGGTAATAGCCGACGTTGCCCCATTGGTGATGCGAACCGTGGGTGATCGTCATCGAACCCGGACCGTGCACGCTGCGCTGGCGCAGGATCTCGCTGCTGACGATGTCGAGCGCCTCGTCCCAGCTGATGCGAACGTAGCCGCTCTTGCCGCGGTTGTGCGGGTTGCGCTCGCCGTCGGGGTCGAAGTCGACCCGCTTCATCGGATACGCGATGCGGTTGTCGGCATAGACGGCAGACTTCAAGGCCAATGCGTGCGTGGCCACGGTGGCGATGCGCTTGGGTGAGAAGCGCCGCCCGCGCGCTTCGAGGGTCCAGCTCGGCGCGTCGCCGGCGTCGAATTCGATCGGCACCAGGCGCACGATGCGATCGTCTTTCACGTGCACGAACAGCGGCCCGCCGTTCGTCATCATCGTGAAGCGGGTGCAGCCGTCGCGCTGCGGTGTTCCCATCTTCAGCGCCGAGGCCTGCGAAAGGTTCAGCAACTGCATCCACCACACGCACAGCGGGTCGGGGCCGATGACCATGACCTTGAAGTTCTTCGCCGCGTGCACGACCTCGCCCATGTCGGGGTTCGGTTTGAGCATCGTCAGCGCCGTGTGCAGGTCCTTGAAGACCATGCGCACCTGCGGGTTCGGGTGCAGGCCGGCGTGGCTCTTGATGCGCCCGCCACGCACGTCGAACCAGCGGCCGATGCTGCCGTCCTTGAGCTGGATCTGGGCCACGAGGTCGTGACGCTTCGCGAAAGCGCGGAACGTCGGCCGCGATTTCGCCGCCCTGTCCAGGATCGGCCCCAGCGCGAACAGAATCGTCCGCAGAACGGCGCGTTTCATCGTCATGCCCCGCTCACTGCGCCTCGGGTTCCGCTTCGACGCGGTTCTCGATGTGGCCCAGGCCTGCAATGTCGACGCGCACCACGTCGCCCGGCTGCAGGAACTTGCCGAGCGCGATGCCGACGTTGGCACAGGTTCCGGTGGCGATCAGGTCGCCCGGCTGCAGCGTCATCACCTGGCTCAATTCATGAATCTGCTGCCAGATGTCGTAGATCATGCCGCCGGTGTTGGCGCTTTGCCGCAGTTCACCGTTGACCCACAGTTTCATTTCCAGGTTGTGCGGATCGGCGATTTCGTCGGCGGTGGTGATCCAGGGGCCGATCGGGCCGTGCGAATCGAAGCTCTTGCCCAGCGTGAAGGTCGGGCTCTTGAATTGCCAGTCGCGCGCCGTCACGTCGTTGGCCACGAAGTAGCCGGCGACCACGCCCGGCGCGTCGGCCACGCTCACGTATCGGCAGCGCCGGCCGATGACGACGCCGAGTTCGGCTTCGTAGTCCATCTGCTCGGACACGCGCGGCTTGTAGATCGGGGCGAATGGGCCGGTGATGCAGGTGACCTGCTTGTTGAACCAGAGCTGATGCTTGGGCACCGCAACGCCGGCGCGCGCCGCCTCTTGCGCGTGGTCGTGGTAGTTCATGCCGATCGCCAGGTATTTCTGCGCATCGGGAATCGGGGCCTCTAGGCGCACCGAAGACAGCGCATGGCCGCCGGCAGGCGCACGGCGCAGCGCCTCGGCCAGGCGATTGCGCGCCGCCGGGCCGGCCGCCAGCAGTTCGCGCAAGGTGTGCGGCGCGGTGGGGTCCAGCTTCGCCATCTCGAACACGCGAGATTCGTGAACGACGCCGATCGTCGTGCGGCCGTCGGCCGTGAAGCGCGCAAGTTTCATGGTCTCTCGCTCAGGCAAAGAACTCGGGTGTGACCGCGGGCGCCCATTGACGCAATTCCTCGGGCGACACGGCGGCGTGGCCGACCGGGGTGGAATCGTTGACCAGGTCGCCATCGGTCCAATGCTCCACCTTGTTGCCGAAGGGATCGCGCCAGTAGTCGAAAAGCTGGCTGCCCTGGATGTGGCGGCCGACACCCCAGGAATGCGCGCGGCCGCGCGACTTCAGCCATTCGCCGCTTTGCACCAGGTCGTCGAAGTCGACGACCTCGAACGCGCTGTGATCGAAGCGGTTGCGGCCGTCGGAGGCGGTGATCAAGGCCACCGTGTGGTGATCGGTCCATTGCTGGCCGAGGCCGCAGCGCATGAAGGCGGCAATCGTCCGGTCTTCGGACCCGGCCCAGTAGGTGTCCGACGGCAGGAAGCCGAGCACGTCGCGATAGAACGCCAGGGTTGCGGGGAAGTCGGCGACCAGCAACGCGACGTGGCCCAGCCGCGTGATCGACGCCACTTGCGGCTTCAGCCGCACCGGCTGGCCCAGCCGTTTGCGTCCGACGGCGGCATTGAATTCGAGCGGCGCGCGCACCGCCAGCGGTTCGAACGTGTCCTGGCCGTGGATCACGTCGACCACGAAGCCGGCAGGATCGGTGCAGCGAACGCGCAGGCCGCCGCCCGGCTCGGGATTGGGCTCGACCGGCTTGCCGGTGCGGCGCGCCACTTCGTCCAGCGCCTGCGCGCTGCGCGCCAGCAAGCCGATGCCGACGGTCGCGTTCGCCGGCCCCAGCTCGGCGATGTGCGCGTGGTGCAGCGGACCGGCCGTGCGCGAGTACAAGGCCTGCTCGGTGCGTGCTGCGGTGTGCAGGCCGAAGTCGGCGAGGAAGGCCTCCATCAGGTTCAAGTCGGTGACCTGGTAGCGAACGAAGGCGATGTCTTGGACAAGGCTCATACCACTCATTTCGGGTTTCCTTCGAGTTGAAGCGGACGCATCGAATCGCCACGCCGGGGAACGGGATCGAGAAGAAAGTGCGCCAACGCCGGCAACAGCACCAGCGCGCCGAGCATGTTCCAGAGAAACATGAATGCCAGCAGCACGCCCATGTCGGCCTGGAACTTGATCGGGCTGGCGACCCAGGTGACGACGCCGATGGCCAGCGTGATGCCGGTGAGCAGCACGACCTTGCCGGTGAACAGAAGCGCGCGGTAATAGGCCTGCGACAGCGTGTCGCCTTCGCGCAGCCGGGCCAGCATCACCGACAGGATGTACAGCGCATAGTCGACGCCGATGCCCACGCCCAACGCGATGACGGGCAGCGTTGCCACCTTCACGCCCATGCCGAGCGCCACCATCAGCGCCTCGGCCAGGACCGAGGTCAGCACCAGTGGCAGCACCGCCACCAGCACCGCGCGCCACGAGCGGAACGTGGCCCAGGCCAGCAGCGCCACCGCGGCGTAGACCAGCCACAGCATCTTGCGCCAGGCGTCGCGAACGACGATGTTCGTCGCCGCCTCGATGCCGGCCGAACCGGCGGCCAACAGAAAGCGCGCGTCGGCGCTGTCGTTCGCGGCGGCGAAGGCCTGCACGTGATCGACCACGCGCGCCAACGTTTGCGCCTTGTGGTCGAGCAGGTAGACGTACATCGTCAGCAGGCCGCAGGCGTCGTTGTACAGGCCGCGCGGTGCGTTCGCCGTCACCGTATTGACCATCGCCTGGCTCGGCAGCATCTCGTACCACTTCGGGTTACCTTCGTTGAGCCCGGCGGCAACCCGGCGGTTCAGCAACGCCAGCGTGTTCGTGCGCTCGACGCCCGGCAACTGCGCCAATTCCCATTCGAGGCGATCGACGAGTTGCACCGTTTCCAGCTTCGTGCAGCGGCCCTCGGGCGTTTGCACCATGACGGCGAGCACGTCGCTGGAAGATCCATAGGCGGCGTTCATGAATGCCGCGTCGCGGTTGTAGCGACTGTCGGGCCGCAGCTCGGGCGCACCGGCGTCGAGGTCGCCGATCGCCAGCCGCGCGCTCACGCCGATGCCCAGCGCCAGCAAGGCGGCCGCGGCAGCCACCGCACCCAGCGCCCAGCGCGCTTGCGTGAAGCGGTCGAGCAGCGCCCACAGCGGGTGCTTGGCATCGCCTTGCAGGTCGGCCTGCTCGGCGCGCAGGCTGCGCGCGGCCGCCCTCGGGTTGACGCCGGCATAGCTGAGCAGCACCGGCAGCAGGATCAGGTTCGTGAAGATGAGCGCCGCGACACCGATCGACGCCGCCAGCGCCAGTTCGCGAATGACCTGAATGTCGATGATCAGCAGTACGGCGAAGCCGACCGCGTCGGCCAGCAGCGCCGTCAGGCCGGCGACGAACAAACGCCTGAACGTGTAGCGCGCGGCCACCAGCCGGTGCGTGCCGCGGCCGATGTCCTGCATGATGCCGTTCATCTTCTGCGCGCCATGGCTCATGCCGATGGCGAACACGAGGAAAGGCACGAGCATCGAATACGGGTCGAGCGCGATGCCCAGCGTCGGCAGCAGGCCCAGCTGCCAGACCACCGCGATCAGCGAACTGGCGACGACGAGCAGCGTCGAGCGAACGCAGCGCGTGTAGGCGAACACCATCGCAGCCGCCACCGCCACTGCCAGCGCGAAGAACCCGGCGACGACGCGCACGCCGTCGATCAAATCGCCCACCAGCTTCGCGAAGCCCGTGATGTGCAGGCGAACGCCTTCGCGCTCGTACTTCGCGCGCAAGGCCTCCAGCCGCTGTGCGAAGACACCGTAGTCGAGCGCGCGCCCTTCGCCATCGGCCGACAGCAAGGGCACGAAGATGACGCTGGAGCGCGCGTCGAGCGCCACCGTCTGCCCGATCTCGCCGGAGCGTGCAACGTTGGCCGCCAGTGCCTGCAAGTGACCGGGCTTGCCGGCGTAAGCCTGCGGAATCACCGGGCCGCCTTCCAGGCCTTCTTCGGTGACGCCGGCCCAGCGCGTGTTCGGCGTCCACAGGCTCTTCATTCCGGTGCGCGCCACGCCGGGCAGCAGGAAGACCTCGTCGGACAGGCGGCGCAGCGTGTCGAGGTACTTGGCGTCGTAAATCGTGCCTTGCGGATTTTCGACCGCGATGCGGATCGCGTTGCCGAGCGCGCGCAGGTCGCTTTGGTGCTTCAGGTAGTTGACGACGAACGGGTGCGAGGCGGGAATCGTCTTCTCGAAGCTGGCCGACAACTGCAGCTTGGCGGCCTGCCAGCCGAGCAGCAGCGTGACCAGCGTGCACAGCGCGATGACCCAGGCGCGATGGTTGAACAGCGCGCGCTCGACCGCCGACCCGCTGCGGCGATCGAAGTGTGCGAGCTCGCGCACGACGGGCGCGCCGGACGCGTTCGCGTTCATGCGGGTTTGCCGCCGCGCAGGCGCAGCGCGCCGGCGAAGGTCAGTGCCAGGGTGTCGCCAGCCGGCTGACGCGGGGCACCTGGGTCACCCGGGTCACCTGAGCCACTGGGCAAGGGCATCGCGAAGGCGAGCGGCGGCAGGCTGGCGCCCGGCAGCGGCTGCAAGGCATCGACGCCCGCTTGCACCACGAAGAGCTGGCCCGACTGGTTGGCCAGCAGCACCCCGCCGCCGGGCAATGGGCAAGCGCTGACGAAGCCCGCCGGCGGCGCGCCTTCGAGCTTGCGCCAAGTCTGGCCGTCGTCGGCGGAACGAAAGGCGTTGCCGCGCAGGCCGGCGACGATCCATTCGCCCGCGTCGGTCGCCAGCGCAACGAAGAAGGTTCCCGCGTAAGGCGAGGCCAGGCGTTGAAAGCTGCGCCCGCCATCGGGCGAACGCAGCAGCAAGCCCTGCTCGCCGGCGATCAGCCAGCTACTGCCACGTGCGGCCAGCGCATACAGGTGCTGTGCCTTCGGGTTGTCGATGCGGCCTGACGCGGCGCTCCAGCTTGCGCCACCGTCAGCGCTTTCGAACGCCAGGTTGAAGGCACCGATCACGAACAGCCGCCTCGGCCCTGCGATGTGCAGGTCGAACAGCGGCTTGTCGGGCCCGTCGCGCACGAGCAGCGCCGCCTCGCGCGCCAGGTCGGGCTGCGCCGCCGCTGCGCGCTCGGCCGCGGCGGCAAGCGTGCGGCCGTCGGCTTGCAAGTCCCAGGTCTCGCCGCCGTCGGCGCTGGTCAGGATGACGCCGCCGTGCCCGACCGCCCAGCCGCGCTTGGCATCGGCAAAGCGCACGGCGGTCAAGGTGACGCTGACCGGCACCCGGCGCGCTTGGCGCCAGCGCTTCGCGCCGTCGTCCGACAGCGCGACGACGCCGCGTTCGCCGACCGCCACGATGCGGCCGGCGGCCGCCGCTGCGTGCAGCAGCAGCGCGCGCGCCGGCTGCCGCACCGGCAGCGCGGCACGGCGCAGCGCCGCGAAGGGGTCGACCGCAGCGTGCCCCGGCAGGGCCGCGGCGAGCGCCGCGCCGGCCGCGAACCGCCGCCGCGTCAGACCGTCTTGCACGTCAGCGCCCCTTTGCATCGTCTTGCCGCCATCGAACTGCTCCTGTGCGCACGCCGGACCATGAGGCCGCGCGTTGTCGCCGCCCATCGAGCCCGCCCGTCGAGGCTCGGCCGGTGTGTAGATTAAGCACGTGTTTATCGATAATAAATAGGGAAATCCATTAGACGGCCATTCTGGACATGATGAGACCCATAAACGATGATGAACCCGCGCAACGGGCGCTCCCGCCCAGCGTCAGCGCGCCCCACCGACACCCCATGGACCTCAGCTTTGCAACCCCCGGCGCCAAGAGCCTGACGACGCAGGCCTTCGAAAGGCTGCGCGCCGACATCCTGCGCGGCCACCTGCAGCCGACCGAGCGCTTGCGCATCCAGGCGCTGAGCGAGCGCTACGCCATCGGCGCCACGGCGATCCGCGAAGCGCTGTCGCGCCTGGTGACCGAAGGGTTCGTCGACTCCGAAGACCAGCGCGGCTTCTGCGTGGCACCGGTGTCACGCGAAGACCTGATGGACCTGACGCGCAACCGCGTCGAGGTCGAGTGCATCGCGCTGCGCCGCGCCATCGAGCACGGCGGCATCGACTGGGAGTCGAACCTGATGTCCGCCTTCCACCGCCTGTCGAGGACGCCGTTGCCGTCCACACCCGAGCTGCACGCGCCTTGGGCCGCCGCCCACCAGCAGTTCCATGAAGCGCTGCTGGCCGGGTGCGATTCGCCCTGGAGCCTGAGGCTGTGCGGCCTGTTGTACGACCAGTCCGAGCGTTACCGCAACCTGGCCGAGCGCTACACCTCCAGGCAGAACCGCGATCCAGGCAAGGAGCACCGTGCGCTGATGGACGCGGCGATGGCACGCGATGCCGAGAAGGCGGCCAAGCTGCTGGGCGAGCACTTCTGGGCGACGACGGAAATCATCCTGAAGGCCGTCTTCGGCGAGAGCCGCCCCGCGTCGGGCGCACGAAAGCGCAGCAGCACATGAGCGGTCCGCCGCTGCGCCAGAAGACCGGCTAGCGCCGTTGGCCGACTCGGCCGCCTGCCGTGCCCGTTGCCTTGCCATCAGCCTCGGCCAAGGCGTTTGCCAACGCCCGCAAGCGCTGGCCGAGCTGGCCAAGGTCGGCTTCGCCCCGGTGTTCGGCGCGCGGCCGCTCGAGCGGGCGATTCAGCAGCGCATCGAGGACCCGGTGAGCAAGCTGCGGTCGCCGTCGATCGGCGAAGCCTGAGTCGGGCGGCGCCTCAGCGGGGCGACAACAACCGCTGCGCAGGCGGCAGGATGTCCAGGCGCGCCGTAAAGCGGGGCGTCACCCGAGAACGTCCGCTTCCGGCAGCGGCAGCGCGCCGGCATCGGCATGCCTCCTGCAAGCCCAGGGTTTCCCCTCGTCATCGGCGGGAAAAGTTTGCCTACATTATTTGTATGCAAGCTTGTGCTCAAAACATGGCTGCATCACTCCACCGGAGAAACCCCATGCCCAAGTTCCTGCGTTCCTTGTTCGGCCAGGTCGTGCTGGCGCTGATCGTCGGCGTCGCGATCGGGCTGGCCGTGCCCGAATTCGCCGTCAAGCTCAAGCCGCTGGGCGATGCCTTCATCAAGCTGATCAAGATGATCATTCCGATGCTGGTGTTCTGCGTCGTGGTGCACGGCATTGCCGGCGCCGGCGACCTGAAGCGCGTCGGGCGCGTCGGCGTCAAGGCGCTGGTGTACTTCGAGGTCGTCACCACCATCGCGCTGATGCTCGGCCTGCTGCTGGCCTTCGTGTTCCAGCCCGGCGTGGGCATGAACGTCGACCCGCACGCGCTGGATGCCAAGGCGATGAGCGCCTACGCGGAGAACGCCAGCAAGCTGACCGGCGGCGGCACGGTCGACTTCCTGATGAAGCTGATCCCGACCACCGCGGTCAGCGCCTTCGCCAACGGCGACGTGCTGCAGGTGCTGCTGTTCGCCATCCTCTTCGGCGTTGCGCTGGCGATGCTGGGCGAGCGCGGCGCGCCGGTCGCGGGCTTCATCGACACGCTGTCGCACGTGCTCTTCAAGACCATGGGCATCATCATCAAGTTCGCCCCGCTGGGCGTGCTCGGCGCGATCGCCTTCACCGTCGGCAAGTACGGCATCGGCTCGCTCAAGCAGCTGGGCATGCTGGTGGTGCTGTTCTACGCCGCGGTGATCATCTTCGTCGTCGTCGTGCTGGGCGCGATCATGCGCATGGCCGGCTTCTCGATCTTCAAGCTGCTGCGCTACCTGCGCGAGGAACTGGCGGTGGTGTTCGCCACCACGTCGAGCGACAGCGTGCTGCCGCAGATCATGTCCAAGCTCAAGCGCATGGGCATCCGCGACAGCACGGTGGGCCTGGTGATCCCGACCGGCTACTCGTTCAACCTCGACGCCTTCTCGATCTACATCACGCTGGCCGCGGTGTTCATCGCGCAGGCCACCAACACGCCGGTGTCGATGACCGACCTGCTGACCATCCTGGCGATCTCGCTGGTGACGAGCAAGGGCGCGCACGGCGTGCCGGGCTCGGCGATCGTGGTGCTGGCCGCGACGCTGCAGGCCATCCCGGCGATCCCGGCGATCGGCCTCGTGCTGGTGCTGTCGGTCGACTGGTTCATGGGCATCGCGCGCGCCTTGGGCAACCTGATCGGCAACTGCGTCGCCACCGTCGCGGTGGCCGCGTGGGAAGGCGACATCGACCGCGAGCGCGCGCATGCGGTGCTCGACGGCAAGGCGGTGCCGGCCACCGACGACGACGCCGATGTTGCCGACGTTGCCGCTGCGGCCGGCACGCCGGTCGGCGCGCCGGCGCGGGCCTGAACGCCCGCTACAGTCGATACATGAAGCCCCCACGCCCACTTCGTTCGCGGCCCGCCACGGGGGCGGTCAGCGCTTTCGGAGCGGCCGGGCAGCGCTGACATGGCCGCCACCCAGACCGAGATCGCCCAGCGCGTCGTCGAATCCATCCTGGCGCAGAAGCTCGCGCCGGGCGAGCGGCTGGGCGAGCAGGAACTGGCCGACCTGTTCGGCGTCAGCCGCACGCTGGTGCGCGAGGCGCTGATGCAGCTTCAGGCGCGCGGCTTCGTCGAGGTGCGCACGCGCAAGGGCTGGTACGTCGTCGAGCCCTCGGTGGACGAGGCGCGCGACGCTTTCGCGGCCCGCCGTGCGGTCGAGTCCGGCCTGCTGCGCCAGGCCGACGGCCGGCTCGACGGCGCGCCGCTGCAAAGCGTGGTGCGGCGCCTGCGCCAGCACATCCGCGAGGAGCAGACCGCCATCGATGGCGCCGACGTCGCCACCCGTGCCTTCCTGCTGGCCGACTTCCACGTCTGCCTGGCCGAGTGCCTGGGCCACCGGCTGTTGTCGGACATGCTGCGCGACCTGACCGCGCGCACCACACTGGTCGCCACGCTGTACCAGTCGACCCACGATGCGCGCGCCTCGTGCGCCGACCACGAGCGCATCGTCGAGGCCATCGAGCGCGGCGAGCTCGAGCGCGCGGCCGCGCTGATGCTGGACCACATCGGCAACGTCGAGGACGCGCTGGGCCACTCGGCCACCGAATCCGGCGACTCGCGCGCCAGGCTGCGCGCGACGCTGGCGCCGCTGCGCGTCGTCCGCTAGTCAGACCTGCCGCGACCGGCGGCGGACCAGGCAGCCGACGGTCAGCGCCAACGCCAGCAGCGCGGCCGGCGCCGGCTCGGGCACGCTGGCCAGCCGATCCACGCTCCAGGTGCCGGTGGTGTTGGGCGTGCAGGTGGTGGGGTCGATGTTGTTGCAGTACACCCACCAGCGGTCGCCGACGCCGTAGCTGCCGATCTGGCCGTCGGTGATCAGTCGCAGCGACAAGAAGGTGTAGGGCAGGAACGACAGCGTGCTGGCCTCGGTGTCGACCAGCGTGCCGTCGACCACGGCGTCGACCGGGTCGCCGTTGAAGGCGACGCCGTCGACCACGATGTCGAACGCCGTGGCCTGGCCGCCGGCGATGCTGAGGCTGCCCGAGAGGTCCGACGGGCAGGCGATCTGGGTCGAGCTGTCGCAGTGCAGGACGACGCTGTAGTCGCCGTCGGCCAGCCCCATCCAGGCGGCTTGCGCGCTGCCGGGCGCGAGGCCGGCGGTGGCCAGCATGGCGGCGGCGCCGAGGCCGGCCAGGGACGATGTGTGGAAGGCTGTCATCGGTGCTCCTTGTCCGCCGCAACGCGGCTCGTGGAGTCACTGTGGCGCAGCGGCGTTGCAACCGCGTTGCAGCCACGGCCCCCCAAGGCGCAACCGGCAGACCGTCAGTCGGGGTCCAGCCGCTGCAACTGCGCCTTGGCCACGGCCAGGTTGCCGGTGGCGGCGTCGAGCACGGCGTGCAGCACCACGCCGCGATGGCGCGGCAGCGCGCGCAGCAGCAGGTGGTGGCTGGGGAAGCTGACGGTGGCCTCCAGCACGCCCGGGCCGGCGCCCATGATGGCGCCGATTTCGCCGGCAGTGGCCAGCAACTGCTCGCCCAGCGCCTGCAGCACCTCGGCCGGCGGGCGGCCGCCGGCGTGCGCCAGCGGGTGGCCGTCGCTGCGGTCGAACACGCAGCAACTGATCATGCCCTTGACGCTGGCGCAGCGCTGCACGTAGTCGAACCAGTTGACGCCCATGCGCATGGCGTTGCGGCCGCCGGGGCCCAGATCCATCGGCTGCGTGGGCTCCAGGTCGTCGGTGCGAGGCTGCTCCAGCGTGGGCTCGTAGCCGGGCCGCGGCTCGGGCGCCACCTCGTCCAGCCGGTTCCAGGCGGCGCCGATCGACGACCAGGCATCGGTGGCGCGTGCCACGCGCGGCGCCACCTGCGCGTCGATGCCCTTGCGCTGGAACAGCTCGGCAAAGCCCTTCAGGTGGCCCGGCAGGCCCAGCGGGATCAGCAGCATCTGGCGCGAGGGCCAGCGGTCGTGGCCGGCGGCGTCGGCCAGCGGCTGCAGCGCCGAGGCCAGCGCATGCGGCGGCAGGTCGCCGAACAGCAGCACGGCCAGCCGCGCGTGCGAGACCAGCACGCGCGCCATCAGGTGGCGGGTGTGGCTGTCGGCGTCGACGTCGGTGCTGTAGACGCGCAGCGTGGAGCCGTCGGAGCCGGCGATCTCGACGAACTGCAGCGTCGCCAGCGGCACGCCGTGGCCCTGGCGGCGCACCGCCAGGCGCATCACCGGGCCGCTGTTGTGCGACATCGACTGCAGCAGCCGCAGCGACGAACTGGTGCCCACGTCGTGCAGCGCGATGAACTGCGGCGCCAGCCGCTCCAGTTCGCGCTGCAGGGCCAGCGCCGGGTCGTCGCTGACGAACAGCTCGGTCTGGTCGGGCGCCAGGCGGCGGCCGATGTCGCGGCTTTGCCCCAGGTAGACATCGCGGTCGCGCACGATCTGCGTGGCCGGTGCGCTGAGGTCGTCGGCCTCGCCGGGGCGGGACGCTCGGTTGTACGGGTAGGCGGGGTTTGGCATGGCGGCGTGTGGGGCATCATAGGCGCGCCGGCCAGCGGGCGTACAGCGGAACAACACCCAAGCGGCAGGTCAGTTGTCGAGATTTCCTTACATCAATTTGTCGACTCAACATCGGAATGCAAAGTCATGCCTGAATCGCAGCGACCCGTGGTGGTGATCGGCGCCGGCCTGGCCGGCCTGACGGTGGCGCTGGAGCTGGCGCAGACGCAGGACGTGGTGGTGCTGGCCAAGCGCGGGCTCAGCGAAGGCGCCACCGCGTGGGCACAGGGCGGCATCGTCGGCGTGCTGGGCAGCGACGACAGCATCGAATCCCACGTGCGCGACACGCAGGACGCCGGCGCCGGCATCGTCGACGAGCACACCGCGCGCTTCATCGCCGAGCACAGCGCCGAGGCCGTGGCCTGGCTGGTGGCCGCCGGCGTGCCGTTCTCGCCCGACCCCACCGGCCCGCTGGGCCTGCACCTCACGCGCGAGGGCGGGCACGCGGTGCGGCGCATCGCGCATGCGGCCGATGCCACCGGCCGCGCCATCCACGAGGCGCTGCTGGCGCGCGCGCGCCAGCACCCGCGCATCACGCTGCGCCAGCGCTGGATGGCGGTCGACCTCGTCACCTCGCGCCACCTGCGGCGCGAGGAAGAGCCGCCGCGCTGCTACGGCGTCTATGCGCTGGACATCGACGGCCGCCGCGTCGAGACGCTGGCCGCGCAGGCCGTGGTGCTGGCCACCGGCGGCGTCGGCAAGGTCTACCGCTACACCAGCAACCCCGACACCGCCACCGGCGACGGCATCGCGATGGCCTGGCGCGCCGGCTGCCGCGTCGGCAACATGGAGTTCATCCAGTTCCACCCCACCTGCCTATACCACCCGCAGGAGCGCAGCTTCCTCATCACCGAGGCGCTGCGCGGCGAGGGCGCGCACCTCACCCTGCCCGACGGCACGCGCTTCATGGCCGCGCACGACGGCCGGCTGGAGCTGGCGCCGCGCGACATCGTCGCCCGCGCGATCGACTTCGAGATGAAGAAGCACGGCCTCGACCACGTCTGGCTCGACGCCCGGCCCATCGTGCAGGAGAAGGGCGAGGCCTTCCTGAAGGAGCACTTCCCGACCATCCACGCGCGCTGCCTGAGTCTGGGCATCGACATCGTGCGCCAGCCCATCCCCGTGGTGCCGGCGGCGCACTACACCTGCGGCGGCGTGGTCACCGACCTCGATGGCCGCTGCGACCTGCCGGGCCTGTATGCGGTGGGCGAGGCCACCTACACCGGGCTGCACGGCGCCAACCGGCTGGCCAGCAACTCGCTGCTGGAATGCGTGGTGCTGGGCCGCACCTGTGCCGCGCGCATTGCCGCCACGCCGGCGGCCGCGGCGCCGGCGCTGCCGCCCTGGGACGAAAGCCAGGTCGAAGACGCCGACGAGCAGGTGGTGATCAGCCACAACTGGGACGAGTTGCGGCTGCTGATGTGGAACTACGTCGGCATCGTGCGCACCACCAAGCGGCTGGAGCGCGCGCTGCACCGCATCCGGCTGCTGCGCGGCGAGATCGACGACTACTACGCCAACTTCCGCGTCACGCGCGACCTGCTGGAACTGCGCAACCTGGTCGACTGCGCCGAACTGATCGTGCGCTCGGCGCTGCGCCGCCACGAAAGCCGCGGCCTGCACTACAGCCGCGACTACCCGCAGGCGCTGCCGGTGAGCTTCCCCACCGTGCTGACGCGGCCGCCGCGCGGCAGCGGGCGGCCTTACGACTGAAGCGAAGCCGAAGCGAAGGCTTCAGGCGCGCGCGCCCATCGCCACCCGCGCCTGCACGAAGCCGAAGGCGAAGTCGACCGCCTCGGCCACCTGGCGTTCGCTGTCCTGGCGCTGCCGCTCGGTGGTGAAGAACGCGAAGTCCACCGCGTGGCGGATGTAGCGCGGCGGCAGCCGGTTGAGCGCCACGCAGGCCACGTCGGCCAGCCGCTCGGGGTCGTCTGCGAGCCCCGGATACGAAGGCGCCATCTCGGCGATGGCCCGGTAGACCAGGCGCTCCGTCGTGTTCTGGATCGAGCTGAAGTCAGCGTTCATGCGGCACTCGCGAAGGGGGTGGGCATCTGCTGATATCGGCGGGCCGGGCGCCGGCTTGAACCGGGCGCCGGGTGCCGGGTGCCGCTCAGGCCGCGCCGATGTTCTTCACCAGCCCGCGCGCCGGCGCCGCCAGCGCGCCGGGGTGGGCGGCCACGAAGGCCAGCATGCGGTCGATGCAGCCCTGCGCCTGGCTGCGCACCGGCTCGGGCACCTCGATCGCGCCGTGGCCCTGCTCCAGGCAGGCCAGCACGCCTTGCAGCGCGTTCATCGCCATCCAGGGGCAGTGCGCGCAGCTCTTGCAGGTGGCGCTGTTGCCGGCGGTGGGGGCTTCGATCAGCAGCTTGCCGGGCGCCAGCTGGCGCATGCGGTGCAGGATGCCTTTGTCGGTGGCCACGATGTAGGCCGGCGCGCTGCCCTTGGCCACGGCGTTGAGCAGCTGCGTGGTGCTGCCCACCACGTCGGCCTGGTCGACCACGGGCTTGGGGCTTTCCGGGTGCACCAGCACCGGCGCCTCGGGGTGCTGCTGGCGCAGCAGTTCCAGCTCCAGGCCCTTGAACTCGTCGTGCACGATGCAGGCGCCGTTCCACAGCAGCATGTCGGCGCCGGTCTGCTCCTGGATGTAGCGGCCCAGGTGCTTGTCGGGCGCCCACAGGATCTTCTCGCCCTGGTCGTCGAGGTGCTTGACGATGGCGAGAGCGCAGGAACTGGTGACCATCCAGTCGGCGCGCGCCTTCACCGCGGCGCTGGTGTTGGCGTAGACCACCACCTTGCGGTCGGCGTGGGCGTCGCAGAAGGCGGCGAACTCGTCGATCGGGCAGCCGAGGTCGAGCGAGCAGGTGGCGTCGAGGTCGGGCATCAGCACGCGCTTCTCGGGCGACAGGATCTTGGCCGTCTCGCCCATGAAGCGCACGCCGGCGACGACCAGCGTCTTCGCCGCATGGTCGCGGCCGAAGCGCGCCATCTCCAGCGAATCGGCCACGCAGCCGCCGGTTTCCAGCGCCAGGTCCTGCAGGTCGCCGTCGACGTAGTAGTGCGCCACCAGCACCGCGCCCTCGGCCTTCAGCAGCGCGGCGATGCGCGCCTTGTGCTCGGCCTTCTGCGCCGCGTTCAGCGCTTGCGGCACCTTGGCCCAGGCCTGCACGGTGCAGCTGGCGCCGCTGGCGTCTTGCCGGGTGTAGTCGTAGAGGGCTTCGGTGGTCATGGCGGGCGTCGGGCTGGCGAAGGGGCGGGTGGCGGATCGTAGCGGGGCGGCGGCTTCAGGGCCGATGGCCCAGGAAGCGGCTGGGCGTGGTGCCCAGCGTGCGCCGCACCATGGCGCTGAAGGCGCTGGCGCTGGCGTAGCCCAGCTCGGCGGCGATCAGGTTCATCGGCTTCTTGTCGGCGGCCAGCGCCAGCGCCTGCGCCAGACGGGCCTGCTGGCGCCATTCGCCGAAGGTGGTGCCCAGCTCCTGGCGGAACAGCCGCGCCAGCGTGCGCGCGCTGGCGCCGGCGTCGCGCGCCCAGCCGTCCAGCGTGGCGTGGCGCAGCGGGTCGTCGACGACGCGCTCGCACAAGGCGCGCAACCGCTTGTCGGCCGGCAGCGCCAGCCCCAGGCGCACCGGCGCGGCGCGGCGCAGCTCGTCGAGCACGAGGTCGCCGAGCCGGCGCTCGCGCTCGCTGGCGGCACCGGCGCCGGCGCCGGGCGCCACGTCGAGGTGGCCGACCAGCTCGCGCAGCAGCGGCGAGACCTCCAGCACGCGGCACTCGGGCCACATCTCGAACGGCGTGGCCGGCGGCGCGCCGCCGTCGTGCAGGAAGCGCGCGCCGCGGTGCACGTACAGGGTGCGGATCTCGGCGTCTTCGACCACCGTCACCGCGTGCTCGACGCCGGGCGGGATCCACAGCGCGCGCGAGGGCGGCACCAGGTAGGTGCCGTGGCCGGCGGTCATGCGGATGACGCCGTTGCTCGACATCGCCACCTGCGCCCAGGGGTGCTGGTGCGGCACCACGCGCGTGCGCGCCGCAAGGCGCCGCAGCTTGGCGCGCAGCGGGCGCTCGGGCGTCGGCGCGTAGCCCAGCGGGTCGAGCGGCGGGATCGGCGAGTGCGGCGCGTGCGGCGAATGCTGCGATTGCGGCGCGTGCTGCGCATGCGGCGAACGGGGGCTTGGCATGTTCTCGACAGAAGTTGGCCGGCTATCGTAACCCTGCCGCGACGGCCGCGCCTACAGTGCCGGCGATGAACACGATCGCCGCTCCTGCCCCTGCCTCTTTGCGCGAAGACGCCACCACCATCGGCGTGATCAGCGTCGCGCACGGCATCTCGCACTTCTGCCAGCTGATCGTGCCGCCGCTGTTCCCGTGGATCGGCGCCGCCTTCGGGTTGAGCAACACGCAGCTCGGGCTGCTGATGTCGGTGTTCTTCATCACTTCCTGTGGCGGGCAGGCGGCGGCCGGCTTCGTGGTCGACCGCTTCGGCGCGCAGCGCGTGCTGCTGGGTGGGCTGGGGCTGCTGGCGGTCGGCGCGCTGGGCCTGGCCGCCAGCCCCAGCTACGCGGTGATGCTGGTCTTCATGGCGCTGGCCGGGCTCGGCAACTGCGTCTTCCACCCGGTGGATTTCTCGATCCTCAACGCGCGCGTCAGCACGCCGCGGCTGGGCCATGCCTATGCGGCGCACGGCATCTCGGGCAACCTGGGCTGGGCGCTGGCGCCGGTGTTCGTGGTCGGCATCACCATGGCCAGCGGCTCGTGGCGCGTGGCGCTGGCCTCGGTGGCCGGCGTGGTGCTGGCGGTGCTGGCGATGGTGTGGCTGCAGCGCCGGCGCCTGAGCGTGGCGGCGCCGCGCAAGACCGGCGCCGCGGCCGGCGCCGACGCCGGCTTCGGCTTCCTGCGGCTGCCGGCGGTGTGGGCCTGCTTCGTGTTCTTCCTGGTGTATGCGCTGGCGCTGGGCGGCGTGCAGAGCTTTGCGCCGGCGGCCGCGGCCAAGCTGCACGACCTGCCGGCGGCCCAGGCGGCGGTGTGCCTGTCGGTCTACATGGTGGCCGCGGGCCTGGGCATGGTGCTGGGCGGCTACCTGGTGAGCGACCCGCAGCGCAGCGTGCGCATCGCGGCCACCGGCTTCGTGGTGGCGGCCGCGGCGGCGCTGCTGCTGGCGCTGGGCCACTGGTCGGCGGCGATGGTGCTGGCGCTGTTCGTGCTGATGGGCTTCGGCGCCGGCATCGCCGGGCCGTCGCGCGACCTGCTGGTCAAGCAGGCCACGCCGCCGGGCGCCACCGGGCGCGTCTACGGCGTCGTCTATTCGGGGCTGGACGTCGGCATGACGCTGGCGCCGCTGGTCTACGGCGTGATGATGGACGCCGGCAACTACCGCGGCGTGTGGCTGACCATCGCCTTCGTGCTGGGGCTGCTGATCGCCACCGCCGTCAACGTGCGCCGCAATGCGCGGCCGGCGGCGGCGGCCGTCGCGGCGGCCTGAGCCGCTGCGCCGGCGCCGGGGTGGCCGGCGCCAGCGCGTGATCAAACGCAGGTTCCGAAGCGCTCGATGCAGGTGTCCAGCACCTCGCCGCCGTCGCGCTGCCACCAGTTGGCGCGCGAGAAGATCTCGACCTCGGCATAACCCGCGAAGCCAGTGGCTTCGACCCAGCCGCGCAGCTGGCGCAGGTCGATCACGCCGTCGCCCATCATGCCGCGGTCTTCCAGCAGGTCGGTGGTCGGCAGCAGCCAGTCGCAGACGTGGAAGGCCAGCAGCCGCTCGCGGCCGGCGCGCCCGATCTGCGCCTGCAGCTTGGGGTCCCACCAGACGTGGTAGGCGTCCACCGCCACGCCCAGCGCGCCGCTGCGGCCGGGGTCGAGCGCGTCGCACAGGTCCAGCGCCTGCTCCAGCGTGTTGACGCAGGCGCGGTCGGCGGCGTACATCGGGTGCAGCGGCTCGATGGCCAGCGGCAACCGGCGCTCGCGCGCATCGTCCAGCAGCGCGGCGATGCCTTCGGCCACCTGCGCGCGGGCGCGGGCGATGTCCTGGTGCGCCGGGCGGCCGGTCAGTGCGCCGGGCAGGCCGCCGACCACCAGCACCAGGCAAGGCGCGCCGAGCAGGCAGGCTTCGTCCAGCGCGCGGCGGTTGTCGTCGCGCGCCGCGTCGCGGCCGGCGGCGTCGCCGTAGGTGAACATGCCGCCGCGGCAATAACCCGAAAGTTCCAGGCCATGGGCGCGGATCGTGCGCGCCACGGCGTCCAGCCCGGCGGCGTGCACCTGGTCGCGCCACGGCGAGACGGCGCGGATGCAGCGCGCCGCGCAGGCATCGAGGATCTGCAGCAGGTTCCAGTCCTGCCCGCGCTGGCGGCGCACGGTGGCGGTGTTGATCGACAGCCAGCGATGGTCGGCGGAGAAGTCCCTCATGGCGTCACCGCCGTCAACCGGCCACGCCGTGCAGCGCCAGCAGCGTGCGCATGCGCTGCACGGCGAGGTCCGGCTGCTCGATCAGCCCGGCCGTGTCGGCCAGGCGGAACAACTCGGCCAGGTGCGGCAGCGAGCGCGTGCTCTGCTGGCCGCCGACCATCACGAAGTGGTCCTGGTGGCCGTTGAGCCAGGCCATGAAGACGACGCCGGTCTTGTAGAAGCGCGTCGGCGCCTGGAAGATGTGGCGCGACAGCGGCACGGTCGGCGCCAGGATCTGGTGGAAGCGATCGGCGTCGCCGCGCCCCAGGGCCGCCAGCGCCGCGCTGGCCGCCGGCGCCACGGCGTCGAAGATGCCCAGCAGCGCGTCGCTCTGGCGCTGGTTCGGGTGCGCGCCGACGCCGTCGCCGGCGATCAGCTCGGCGTAGTCGAAGTCGTCGCCGGTGTACATGCGCACGCCCGGCGGCAGGCGGCGGCGCATGCGGATTTCCTGCGCCTTGTCGAGCAGCGAAATCTTGATGCCGTCCACCTTGCCGGCATGCGCGGCGATGACGCCCAGCGCGGTGTCCATCGCCGCCGCGACGTCGCTGCCGCTGCCCCAGTAGCCGGCCAGCGCGGGGTCGAACATCTCGCCCAGCCAGTGCAGGATGACGGGCTCGCGCGCCTGGCTCAGCACGAAGTCGTAGACGCGCTCGTAGTCCGCCGGCCCGCGCGCCACGCGCGCCAGCGCGCGGCTGGCCATCACGATGAGCTTGCCGCCGAGCTTTTCGATCGCCGCCATCTGCTCGGCGTAGGCGCGGATCACGTCGTCGACGCTGCGCGCCGCCTCGGGCGCCAGGTGGTCGGTGCCGCAGCCGCTGGCGATGCGCGCGCCGGGCAGGTCGCGCGCCGCGTCGAGGCTGCGGCCGATCAGCGCCAGCGAGGTCGGCCAGTCCAGCCCCATGCCGCGCTGCGCGGTGTCCATCGCCTCGGCCACGCCCAGGCCCAGCCGCCACAGGCGCCGGCGGTAGCCGATGGTGGCGTCCCAGTCGATCGCGCATTGCAGCCAGGGGTCGATCGCGGCGCGCGCATCGGCCACCACGTGGGCGGCCGAATAGGCGATGCGCGGCAGCGGCGTGCCCGGCGCCGCGGGGGTGAACGAGCCGGGGCCCAGCAGCGTCCAGGGCGCCAGCCGGCCGTCGGCGGTGGGCAGCGTGATCGTGGTGGCCATGGCCGCCTACACCGCCAGCGCCGGCACGTCGATCCAGCGCCGCTCCTGCCAGCTCTGCAGCGCCGCCTCGACGAGTTGCACGCCCTTGGCGCCTTCGGCCAGCGTCCAGGCATAAGGCGCATCTTCGGCGACATGGCGGATGAAGGCTTCCCACTGCAGCTTGAAGCCGTTGTCGTAGGCCTGGGCGTCGGGCACGTCCTGCCACTGGTCGAAGAAGTTCATGGTCTGCTTGACGTCGGGGTTCCACACCGGGCGCGGCGTGGTCACGCGGCTTTGCGCGCGGCATTCCTGCAGCCCGGCGACGGCCGAGCCGTGCGTGCCGTCGACGTGGAAGGTGACGAGGTCGTCGCGGCGCACGCGCGTGGCCCAGCTCATCGTCAACTGCGCGACCACCGGCTCGCCGCCGTGGCCGCGCAGCTGCGCGGTGGCGTAGGCGGCGTCGTCGGCGGTGGCCTCGTAGGGCTGGCCGGCCTCGTTCCAGCGGCGATCGATGTGCCTGGCGCCCAGGCAGGTGATGGACTGCACCTCGCCGAACAGGTTGTCCAGCACGTAGCGCCAGTGGCACATCATGTCGAGGATCATGCCGCCGCCGTCTTCGCGGCGGTAGTTCCAGCTCGGGCGCTGGGTCGGCTGCAGGTCGCCTTCGAACACCCAGTAGCCGAAGTCGATGCGCACCGCCAGCATGCGGCCGAAGAAGCCGGCGCGGCGCAGCAGGTCGAGCTTGCGCAGCCCGGGCAGGAACAGCTTGTCCTGCACCGCGCCGTGCTTCAGGCCGGAGGCCTTGGCGACGCGGCAGATCTCCATCGCCTCGGCCAGCGTGGTGGCGATCGGCTTCTCGCAGTACACGTGCTTGCCGGCGCGCAGCGCGGCGGCCAGCAGCGCCGGGCGCATCTGCGTGGTGCCGGCGTCGAAGAAGACGCTGTCTTCCCGGCTGGCCAGCGCGGCGTCGAGATTGGTGCCCCAGCGGCTGATGTCGTGCGCGCGCGCCAGCGCCTCGATCTTCGCCGCGTCGCGGCCGATCAGCACCGGGTCGGGCAGCACGCGGCGGCCGTCCGACAGCAGCACGCCGCCCTGGTTGCGGATGGCGACGATGGAGCGGATCAGGTGCTGGTTGAGCCCCATGCGGCCGGTGACGCCGTGCATGATCAGGCCCAGACGTTCGGTCGTCATGGCGATGTCTTTCGGGGGAAACGGGGTTCAGCTCACGCGCAGCTTCAGCGCGTGGTCGTAGGGCAGCGCAGGGCGCTCGAAGAAGGTGCCGTGGTTGACGTAGTGCAGCGCGCAGGCGCGGCGCCACCGCGTCGACAGGTTGGGCGCCGACTGGTGGAAGGTGTTGCCGTGGTGGAACGACACGCCGCCCTTCATCACCGGCGCCGGCGTCATCGGCTGGCGCGCCAGCAGCGCGGCCGGCAACTGCAGGTTGTAGGGCTCGTCGGGCGGCGCCTCGTGCGGGTAGACCGGGCCGCGGTTGCTGCCTTCGCCGAAGTAGAGGCAGCCGTTGTCCAGCGTCGCGTCGTCGAGCGCGATCCACGCCGTCACCACGCCTTCAAGGTCGTTCGGGCCGAAGTAGAAGTTGTCCTGGTGCGCCGGCTTCGGGCCGCCGCCTTCGGGCGGCTTGAAGAAGATCTGGCTGAAGTAAACCGAGACGCCGCGGCCGATGAACGACTCGACCCGCTCGACCAGTGCCGGCGAGCGCGCCAGCTCGCGCACCGCGTCGCGGTGGTGGTGCGGGTTGTCCAGCTTGCGCAGCACCGAGCGCGCCTTGACGCCGCCGTCGACGTACCAGGCGCGCTGCTCGGCCGGCAGCTCGGCGAGGAAGCTTTCGCCCCAGCGCTCGATGTCGGCGACCAGCGCATCGACGACGCCGGCGGCGAACACGCCCGGCACCGTGAGGTGGCCGCTGTGGCGGTAGACCGCCAGGTCGCTGTCGTCGATGCGCATGTGGGCCTCCTGCGGCAGCGGGGCCCGCGGCGACGCCGCGCACGGCGCCCGACGCGGGGATCCCGGCTGTTAATCCCCATCTGGTGAATTAATGTAGACGCGGCCCTCGGGCGGCGTCAAGGACATGCGCGCTTTCCCTGGGGCCGATTGACGCTCCGGCAGGGCCGCCCTAGCATCGATCGTCACCGAACGGTTAACACGAGCGCCACCATGCCCCGCATCCAGACCACCGTCGTCGGCTCCTATCCCGTGCCGGACTGGCTGCTCGCGGCACCGTCCGAGCAGGCGCTGCTCGACGCCACGCGCGTCGTCATCGGCACGCAGGAGCAGGCCGGCATCGATGTCGTCTGCGACGGCGAGCTCTACCGCTTCGACGTGAACCACCCCGAGACCAACGGCATGATCGAGTACTTCGTGCGGCCGATGGACGGCATCACGCAGCGCTTCTCGTTCGACGACCTGATCGCCTACCGCTCGGCCAGCGGCATGAAGTTCCGCACGCGGCCTCCGGGCACCGTGGTCGGCCCCATCGGTCACGGCAGCCTGGACCTGCCGCTGGCCTGCGCGCGCGCCCACGCGCTGGCGAACAAGACCTTCAAGTTCACCGTCACCGGCCCGCACATGCTGGCCAAGACGCTGATCGACAAGCACTACGGCGACCCCGCCGCGCTGGCGCTGGCCATCGCCGACGCGCTGGCCGCGCAGGTGCGCCACCTCGACGCCGACGTGGTGCAGATCGACGAGGCCAACCTGCCCGGCCACCCCGCCGAATGGGAGTGGGCGGCCGCGGCGATCAACCGCGTGCTCGATGCCGTGCGCGGCACGCCCGCGGTGCACCTGTGCTTCGGCAACTACGGCGGGCAGACGGTGCAGAAGGGCACGTGGGATCAACTGCTGCGTTACCTGAACGCGCTGCACGCCGACCACGTGGTGCTGGAATGCGCGCACCGCCCGCCCGAGGAACTGGCCGCGCTGCGCGAGCTGCGGCCGGAGATCGGCCTCGGCCTCGGCGTGGTCGACATCAAGCGCACCGACGTCGAGAGCGCCGACGCGGTGGCGCGCGCGATCGAGCGCGCCGAGACGCTGCTGGGCCCGGGCCGCGTGCGCTACATCCACCCCGACTGCGGCTTCTGGATGCTCAAGCGCAGCATCGCCGACGCCAAGATGCGCGCGCTGGCGCTGGGGCGCGACCGCTTCGAGGGCATCGCGTCCTGACAAGCCGGGGAGCGGGCGGCGATGGACACCTCGCCCGAGCACAGCCCGGTGCTGCCGCTGGGTGCGGCCGACGTCGGCGATGCGGTGGCGCTGTCGGCATCGGCGCACTGGAACCAGAACGCCGACGACTGGCGCACGATGCTGGCGCTGGGCCGCGGCTGGGGCTTGCGCGCGCGGCTGGCCGACGGCACGCAGCCGCTCGTGGCATCGACGCTGGTGCTGCCTTATGGGCCGGCCGCGTCCGCGTCCGAGTCCGCGCCACCGGGCACGCCCGGCAGCCGCTTCGCGTGGGTCAGCATGGTGCTGGTGCGGCAGGAGTTCCGCCGCCTGGGGCTGGCGACGCGGCTGCTGCGCGAGGCGCTGGCGTACCTGCGCGAGCAGGGCTTGCCGGCCGTGCTCGACGCCACGCCCGCCGGCCACGACGTCTATGCGCGCGAAGGCTTCCGCGACAGCTGGGGTTTTGCGCGCTACCGGCGCGCCGCGCGGCCGGCGCCGCCGTTGCTGCGGCCGCCGGCCGGCATCACGCTGCGCCCGCTGCACGACGGCGACTGGCCCGCGCTGCAGGCGCTGGACGCGCCGGCCTTCGGCGCCGACCGCACGCCGCTGCTGCGCGCGCTGGCGCAGCGCCGGCCGCAAGCCGCGCTGGTGGCGGCAGCGGCCGACGGCCGCCTGTGCGGCCATGTCTTCGCCCGCGATGGCCGCGAGGCCGGCCAGATCGGCCCGCTGCTGGCCGCCGACGACACGGTGGCGCTGGCGCTGCTGCAGGCGGCGCTTTCGAGTCTGGTGGCGCCGAGCGAGCAGCCCGGCGGCGTCTACGTCGACCTGTGCGACCACCGCCAGGCGCTGCTGCCGGCGCTGCAGGCGCTCGGCTTCGAGTTCCAGCGGCCGTTCACACGCATGGTCAAAGGCAGCGGCAGCGGCAGCGGCGATGACGACGACAGCGCCGCCCCAGCGCGCGCCCCCGGCGACCCGGCCGCATTGCTGCTGGTTGCCGGGCCCGAGCTGGGCTAGCCGCGGGCCTACTTGGTCATCTTGATCGAGCGGTCGAGGAACTCGTTGGTGTAGGTCGTCTTCACGTCGAAGGGCTTGTCGAGGCCGATGTACTCGCTGACGAGTTCGTAGTCGGCCTTCATGCGCCCGTCTTCGTGGATGCCGAGCGCCATCTCGCGCGAGAACTTGTCGCTCATCAGCTTCTCGACCAGGCCCCAGTTCTCCAGCTCGTTGTCGAGCTTGAGCGCGCCGTTGGCGTCCACCAGCGCCTGCACGCAGGGCCGCGGCTCCTTCACGCAGGCGGCGAAGGCGCGCTGCGTCACCTTGACGAACTTGTCCACCAGCGGCTTGTTCGCCTCCAGGTACTTGGCGTTGACGATGATCGAGTTGCCGTAGGGGTTGAGCCCGGCGTCGCGCCAGGCCAGGAAGCCCATGTCGGCGCCGAGCTCGCGCTCGAAGATGTGGTGGATGTTGTAGAACGAGGTCGTCACGTCGACCGACTTCGCCTTCAGCGCCGCCAGCTTGCCGTTGGCGTCGATGTTGACCCAGGTGACGCTCTTCGGGTCCAGCCCGTTGGCCTTGGCCAGCGCCGGCCACATCACGCGCGCGCCGTCGCCGGCGGGGTTGCCGATCTTCTTGCCGGCGAAGTCCTTCACGCCCTTGATGCCCGAGCTCTTGAGCCAGTACATGCCTTGCGGCGAGTTGGCGTAGACGTTGTACACGGCCACCGTGTCGGCGCCCTTGCCCTTGGCCACCAGCACGCCGGCCATGTCGGCCAGGCCGAAGGGCGTGGCGCCGGCGCCCACGCGCTGCGTCGACAGCGCCGAGCCCTTGCCGGGCTCGATGTTGAGGTCGATGCCGGCCTGCGCGTACCAGCCCAGCTTCTTGGCGTAGTAGTAGGGCGCGTGGTCGCCGCCGGGCACCCAGTTGAGGATGAAGTCGACCTTGGTCTGGGCGGCCGCCGGTGCGGCGGCGGCCATGGCGGCCACGGCGCCCAGTGCGAGTCTGGCGAGTCTTGCGAACATGCGGTCTCCTTGGCGTGGATCAGGGCGCGGGCCCCCGCGGTCCGGGGCAGGGTGCGGCCTCGTTGACGGGCCCCGGGGCCTGGGCTAGAGTAAATTCACCAATCGGTGATTTGCGGGTTCAGTATAGGGTCGGCGACGCGTTTCGCACCCGCTGCTGGCCGCTCCAGACGGTACAGACTTTCCCTATGCCCCGACACCGTTCCGCACCGCCCGCCATGACCGTGGTTGCCGCCGCGCCCGTCGACGACGGCTGCGCCGCCGCCCACGCCGTGCGCCGGCTCGCTTGACCATGGACCGCCTGAACTCGCGGCTCGGCCAGTACGCGCTGGGCATCGCCGCCCACCTGCTGCTGCTGCTGGCCTGGTATTTGTTCGTGCGCCTGGGCGAGGTGCCCAAGTTCGTGATGCCGTCGCCGGCCGACACGCTGGCCGCGCTGTTCGTGCCCAACTACGACTGGTGGCACAACGCGCTGGTCACCGGTACCGAGATCTTCGGCGGCTATGCGCTGGCGCTGGTGGTGGGCGTCGCGCTGGCGCTGGTGTTCACCTGGTCGAAGACGCTGGAGGCGCTGGTGCTGCCGCTGCTGGTGACGCTGAACATGGTACCCAAGGTCGCCCTGGGGCCGCTGATCATCGTCTGGTTCAAGTACGGCGTGTTCCCGAACACCATCATGGCGTTTTCGATCGCGGTGTTCCCGATCCTGCTGACCACCGCGCGCGGGCTGCGCGAGATCGAGCCCGAGCTGCTCGACCTGGTGCGCTCGCTGCGCGGCTCGCGCTGGCAGCTGTTCACCAAGATCCAGCTGCCCGGCGCGCTGCCGTACATCTTCTCGGGCATGAAGGTGGCGGCCATCCTGGCGGTGGCCGGCGCCGTGGTCGGCGAGTTCCTCGGCTCCGACCGCGGCCTGGGCTACCTGATGCTGCAGGTGCAGGTGACGCTGGACACGCCGGCGATGTTCATGGCGGTGATCCTGATCACGCTGCTGGGCATGCTGCTGTATGGGCTGGTGATGCTGCTGGAACGGCTGCTCGTGGCCAAGGATGCGCGCGTGTCATGACTGCCGCCGTCGACCCCTTCATCCACCTCGTCGGCGTCAGCAAGACCTACCGCAGCGGGCGCAAGCAGCACCTGGCGATCTCCGACGCCAGCTTCGACGTCATGCCCGGCGAGCTGGTGGCGCTGGTCGGGCCCTCGGGCTGCGGCAAGTCGACGCTGCTGAAGATCCTCTCCGGCCTGCACCCGCACGACGGCGGCGAGCTGCGCATGGGCTCGGCCACGCACCCCTTCGACCCGGCGCGCGACGTCGGCATGGTGTTCCAGGCGCCGCTGCTGCTGAAGTGGCGCCGCATCATCGACAACGTGCTGCTGCCCGCCGAACTGCTGGGCCTGCCGATGCGCGAGGCGCGCGAGCGCGCGCGCTCGCTGATGGCGATGGTCGGCCTCGCCGGCTACGAAGAGAAGTATCCGTACGAGCTGTCAGGCGGCATGCAGCAGCGCGCGGCCATCGCCCGTTCGCTGGTGCACGACCCCAAGCTGGTGCTGATGGACGAGCCCTTCGGCGCGCTCGATGCGTTGACGCGCGAGAAGATGAACCTCGAGCTGCTGCGCATCTGGAAGGAGTCGGGCAAGACCATCGTCTTCGTCACGCACGGCATCTCTGAAGCGGTGTTCCTCGGCACGCGCGTGGTGGTCTTCACCGCCGGCCCGGCGCGCATGGCCGACAACTTCGAGATCGAGCTGCCGCACCCGCGCACGCTGGACATCAAGACCCACGAGCGCTTCGGCGCCTACACGCGGCGCATCTACAAGCTGCTTGGCATGGACTGAACGGCTGCGGTCAGTCGCGCACGAGGTAGCCCAGCACCAGCTCGGTCATGTGCGACAGCCGCTCGACCTTGGCCTTGGTGCCGAGCAGGTCGCGGTCGAAGATGGTCGACAGCGTGTGGCAGTTGCCGAGGTAGAAGTACGACAGCCCGGCGATCGAGATGTAGAGCTGCACCGGGTCGACCCCGGTGCGGAACAGGCCCGCCTTGTGGCCGCGCTCCAGCACGTCGGCCAGCATCGCCACCAGCGGCGAGTTCAGCCGCCGCACGTTGGGCGACTGCTTCAGGTGGCGCGCGCGGTGCAGGTTCTCGCTGTTGAGCAGCGTGAGGAACTCGGGGTGCGCGATGTAGTAGTTCCAGGTGAAGGCGATCAGCCGGCGGATGGCCTCGATCGGCTCTTCCTGCGACAGGTTGAGCTGCTGCTCCTCGCCGCGGATGCCTTCGTAGGCGCGCTCCAGCACGGCCAGGAACAGGCCCTGCTTGCTGTCGAAGTAGTAGTAGATCAGCCGCTTGTTGACGCCGGCGCGCTCGGCGATGCGGTCCATGCGCGCACCGCCGAGGCCGGCGTCGGCGAACTCGGCCAGCGCGGCGTCGAGGATGTCTTTCTGCGAGCGGTCGGCGTCGCGCGCGCGCGGCTCGGCGGCCGCCGGCCGTCCGGGGGCGGCGGCCCGGCGAGCGGTGGCGGCAGAAGCGGCGGCGGAAGCGGGCGAGGAAGCCATCAATTCACCAAGTGTGCAAGTATGGCCGCGCCACGCGGCGGCGCCGCGGCCGGGCCGGGATAATCCCAGGTCTGCATCCACTGCCCACCCTGCCGACGCCATGACCTCGCGCCTTGCCGGCCACGCCCTCGTCGAAGCCCTGATCGCCCAGGGCGTGGACACCGCCTTCGGCGTGCCGGGAGAGAGTTACCTCGCGGTGCTGGACGGCTTCTACGAGCAGCGCGAGCGCATCCGCTTCATCGCCTGCCGGCAGGAAGGCGGCGCCGCCTTCATGGCCGAGGCGCAGGGCAAGCTCAGTGGCCGCCCCGGCATCTGCTTCGTCACCCGCGGGCCCGGCGCCACCAACGCCAGCATCGGCGTGCACACGGCGTTCCAGGACAGCACGCCGATGATCCTGTTCGTCGGCCAGGTGGCCAGCGACCAGCGCGACCGCGAGGCCTTCCAGGAACTGGACTACCGCCAGTTCTTCGGTCCCGGCACGCTGGGCATGGCCAAGTGGGCGGCCGAGGTGCAGGACGCCGACCGCCTGCCCGAGTACGTGGCGCGCGCCTTCCACGTGGCGATGCAGGGCCGCCCCGGGCCGGTGGTGCTGGCGCTGCCTGAAGACATGCTGACGCAGGCCACCATGGCGCCGGTGCTGGCGCGGGTGGAGCCGGTGCAGGCCTGGCCCGCGCCCGGCGGCCTGCGCCAGTTGCGCGAAAGGTTGCTGGCGGCGAAGCGGCCCTTCGTCATTGCCGGCGGCAGCGGCTGGGACGCCGAGGCCTGCTTGGCGCTGCAGCACTTTGCCGAGAACTGGGCCTTGCCGGTGGGCTGCGCCTTCCGCTTCCAGGACCTGTTCGACAACCGCCACCCCAACTACGCGGGCGACGTCGGCATCGCCATCAACCCCAAGCTGGCCGAGCGCATCCGCGCATCGGATCTCGTCATCGCCATCGGCGCCCGCCTGGGCGAGATGACCACCGGCGGCTACCAGTTGCTGCAGGCGCCGCGGCCGCGGCAGGCGCTGGTGCACGTCCACGCCGGGCCCGAGGAACTGGGCCGCGTCTACGCGGCCGACCTGCTGCTGCAGGCTTCGATGGGCTGCGCCGCCAAGGCGTTGGAAGCGCTGGCCGCGCCGGCCATGCTGCCCTGGCGCGAGCACACCGCGGCGGCGCGCGCCGACTACCAGGCCAACCTGCAGGCGCCGGTGGTCGAGCCGCTGGACATGGCCCAGGTGGTCAAGACCATCACCCGGCTGGCGCCCGAAGACACCGTCTACACCAACGGCGCCGGCAACTATGCCGGCTGGATGCACCGTTATATCGAGTACCCGGGCCTGCAGCGCCACGGCCGCACGCAGCTGGCGCCGACCTCGGGCGCCATGGGCTACGGCGTGCCCGCCGCGGTGGCCGCCGCGCTGCTGCAGCCGCAGCGCACGGTGGTCAACATCGCCGGCGACGGCGACTTCCTGATGACGGGGCAGGAGCTGATCACCGCGGTCGCCCACGGCGCGCGCAAGCTGGTCTGCGTGGTCGTCGACAACGGCAGCTACGGCACCATCCGCATGCACCAGGAACGCGAGTACCCCGGCCGCGTGAGCGGCAGCGACCTCGCCAACCCCGACTTCGCCGCGCTGGCCCGCGCTTACGGCTGGCAGGCGGCGTTCGTCGACCGCACCGCGGACTTCGAGCCCGCGTTCGCGCGCGCGCTGGCCGCGCAGCAGCCCACGCTGCTGCACCTGAAGCTGGCCACCGACGTCAGCACCACCCGCAGCACGCTGTCGGCCATCCGCGCCGCGGCGCTGGCCGCCACCATCGAGAGGAACCCGTCATGAGCAGCGACTTCGCCACCTGCGACCTCTGCGACGCCCACAAGAACGACAGCGACGGCGCCTTTCGCGTGCTGCCGCCGGGGTTGCGCGATTTCGGCGGCCGCCGCAGGTTCAGCGGCGCCGTCGTCACCGTCAAGTGCCACGAGGACAACAGCCTCGTCAAGGCCGCGGTCGACAGCCCCGGCCAGGGCCGCGTGCTGGTGGTCGACGGCGGCGGCTCGCTGCGCCGCGCGCTGGTCGGCGGCAACCTGGGCGCCGCCGCGGCGCGCAACGGCTGGGCCGGCGTGGTGGTCGACGGCGCGGTGCGCGACGTGGCCGAGCTGGCGGCCTGCGACGTGGGCATCCGCGCGCTGGCCACGATGCCGCTGCCGACCGAGAAGCGCAACCAGGGCCAGGCCGACGTGCCCGTGACGATCCAGGGGGTGATCGTGCGGCCCGGCGAATGGCTGTACGCTGACGAGGATGGCATCGTCGTGATGCCGCAGCCCGCTTAAAGGAAGACCGCGATGGCCGTTGCCGACAAGACCGCCCCCGAGTGGGAAGTGCTGCCCGCCGCGGGCGATGACGACCTGCAGGCCATTGCCCAGCGCTGCCGGCAGATGGTCAAGCGCCGCGCGCTGCTGGCCGCCGGCGTGGCGATGGTGCCGGTGCCCGGGCTGGACTGGCTGACCGACGTGGGCCTGCTGGTGGAACTGCTGCCGCGCATCAACGGCGCCTTCGGGCTGAGCAACGAGCAGATCGAGCGCCTCGCGCCCGACCGCCGCGTGGTGGTCTACAAGGCCATCAGCGCCGGCGGCGGCATGTTGATCGGCCGCGTCGTCACGCGCGAGCTGGTGATGTGGATGCTCAAGCTGGTGGGCGTGCGGCTGACCACCCAGCAGGCCGCCAAGTTCGTGCCCTTCGCCGGCCAGGCGGTCTCGGCGGCGCTGACCTATTCGGCGCTGCGCTACGTGTGCGAGCAGCACATCCAGCAGTGCCTGAGCGTGCGCCGCCGGCTGGCCCTGCCGGCCCCGGCCGCGGCCTGAATACAATGCGCAGCTTCGGGGTGTAGCGCAGCCTGGTAGCGCAACTGGTTTGGGACCAGTGGGTCGAAGGTTCGAATCCTTTCACCCCGACCACACAAGGCCTTGGGCCTCAGGCCCCGGCAGGCGCCGCAGGCCTGGTCGCCCGTTCAAACTCCAGCCGCAATGCGGCCTGCTCGAGCGCTTCGTTGATCAGCGTCTGGTAGTCGCGCTCGCCGGGCTTGGCCTCGAAGTGCTCGATCACGGCGCCGTCCGACTCGTCAGCATGCCGACGGCATCGCCATTGGCATTGCCACCGCCCTTGGCAACGGCACGCGCACGCCGCGCCAGCGCGGCGATGGTCATGGTTCGCGCCAGCGCGGCGATGGTCATGGTTCGCGCCAGCGCGGCGATGGCCATGGTTCGCGCCAGCACCGCGCTGCGGCCTATGCACGCTTGTCAGCGCCGATGGGCTTCAGGGCAGCCCGCCGCTGCGGCGCAGGCGCGCCGCCAGGTCGATGGCGGGCATCGGCAGCTCATCCATTTGCTCGTTAGCATCGCCGGCTGCCATCGGCGCCACCGGCTCGAACAAGGGGTCGAGCGCCGGCGGGATGAAGCGGCTGCGGCCGGCGTAGAGGTGGCGGTCGCCGCGGCTGCGCTGCTGGGTGACGTAGAAGCGCTGCGGCAGCAGCAGGTGCAGCCGTTCGCGGGCGCGCGTCATCGCCACGTACAGCAGCCGGCGCTCTTCGTCGATCTCGGTCGGGCTGCCGGTGGCCACGTCGGCCGGCATGCAGCCGTCGACGACGTTGAGCAAGTGCACCGAATGCCATTCCTGGCCCTTGGCGGCGTGGATGGTGGACAGGATCAGGTAGTCCTCGTCGCGATGCGGCGGGCCCGATTCGTCGCTGCTGGCGGCCGGCGGGTCCAGCGCCAGCTCGGTCAAGAATCGCTCGCGGCTGCCGTGGGCGCCGGCCAGGCGGCCCAACTGGTCGAGGTCGCCGCTGCGCACCGGCGCATCGTCGCCATACAGCCGCGGCAACTGGGCCTGCAGCCAGCGCTGCGCCGGCGCCATCGCCGCCGGCCACGCGGCATCGGGCTCGATCAGCGCGCGGCAGGTGTCGATGAACGCTGCCCAGTCGGTGGCCGCGCGGCGCGGCGGCGCCCAGGCCAGCAGCGCGGCGGCGGGGTCGGCGCCGGCGTCCATGCGGTCCAGCACCTGCAGCGCCGCCGCCGGCCCGATGCCGCTGACCAGGCGCAGCACGCGCAGCCCGGCCAGTCGGCTGCGCAGGTTGTGCGTCCAGCGCAGCAGCGCCAGCAGGTCGCGCACGTGCGCCGCTTCCAGGAAGCGCAGGCCGCCGTACTTGACGAAGGGGATGCGCCGCCGCGTCAGCTCCAGCTCCAGCGCCGCGCTGTGGTGGCCGGTGCGGAACAGCACGGCCTGCCGCGTCAGCGGCGTGCCCTGCTCGCGCTGGCGCAGCACGGTGTCGGCCACCCAGGCGGCCTGCGCCGCCTCGTCGGCCACGTGCACGAGCTGCGGCTTGTGCGACGAGGCGCGCTCGCTCCACAAGGTCTTGGCGAAGCGCCGGCCGGCCTGTTCGATGACGGCGTTGGCGGCGGCCAGCAGCGGCTGCGTGCTGCGGTAGTTGTGCTCCAGCAGCAGCACCCGCGCCGGTGGCGTGAAACGTTGGGGCAGGTCGAGCAGGTGCGCCACGTCGGCGGCGCGGAAGCCGTAGATGGCCTGCGCGTCGTCGCCCACCACGGTGAGGCCGCGGCCGTCGGGCTTCAGCGCCAGCAGGATGTCGGCCTGCAGCTGGTTGGTGTCCTGCATCTCGTCGACCAGCACGTGGTCGAAGCGGCGGCCCATCGCGTGCGCGATCGCGCCCTCCTGCAGCGCCAGGCGCCAGTACAGCAGCAGGTCGTCGTAATCCAGCAGCCGCTGCGCCTGCTTGGCCTCGGTGTAGGCGGCGAACAGGCGGCGCAGGCCGTCTTGCGACTCGGCGCACCAGGGAAAGTGCTGGGCCAGCACGGCGGCCAGCGGCTGCGCGCTGTTGACGGTGCGCGAGAGGATGGCCTGCGCCGTGCGCGCCAGCGGAAAGCGCTGCTCGGCGGCGTGCAGGTCGAGCCGGGTGCGCGTCTGCGCCAGCAGCTCTTCGGCGTCGGCGCGGTCGATGACGTTGAAGTCGTTCGTTAGCCCCAAGGCGGCGGCGTGCTCGCGCAGCAGCCGCGCACCCACGCTGTGGAAGGTGCCGCACCAGGGCAGCTCGGGCGGCCGCGCGGTGGCGGGCAGGCCCAGCGCGCGCTGCAGCAGCCGGCCGGCGCGGCGCTGCATCTCGGCGGCGGCGCGGCGCGAGAAGGTCATCAGCAGGATGCGCCGCGGGTCGGCGCCGTCGAGCACCAGCCGCGCGACGCGGGCGGCCAGCATCGCCGTCTTGCCCGAGCCGGCGCCCGCCACCACCACCAGCGGCTCGTCGCCGTGCTGCACGGCGGCGCGCTGCTCGGGGTTGAGCGCGTCGAAGACGGCGGCAGGGGCGGGCGATTCGGCGATGGCGTTCACGGCTTGCAACTGTATAGGCATCCAGCGCGGGCAGGCGGGCGCGATCGCGGTCGCAAGGCGATCAAGACCATGGCGGCCGCTGCCTATGATCGGCGGCCCGTCAGGGACGAAAGGACGAACATGAACATCAGCAACGCGGCCGTTGCCGGCCGCCTCGCGGCGCTGGCCTTGGCCCTTACCGCCGGCGTGGCAGCGGCGGCCGAGGCGCCGTCGACGGTGGAGAAGGTCGAGCAGGCCGTGGTGCACGGCGCGCAGGCCGCGGCCAGCGGCGTCCAGCGCGGCGCCAAGGCGGCCGCCAGCGGCGTGGAACGCGGCGCGAAAGCCGCCACCCGCGGCGTGAAGGCCGCAGCCAGCGGCGCGGCGCGTGGTGCCCGGGCGGCGGCCAGCGGGGTCGAGCGCGGCGCCAAGGCCGCCGCCAGCGGCGTGGCCCGCGGCGCCAAGGCGACGGCCGAGGCGGTGGACGGCGCGGCGCAGAAGGTGGGCGGCAGCACTTCGGCGCCGAAGTGAGCGGAGCGCGGGCTCCGGCAGCGCCGGATGGGGTCAAGGGCAGGGCTGGTTCAAGCCCTCAAGGCTCGGCGAGCGCCACGCCGCTGGCGATCATGGCCTGCAGCAGCTTGACGTCCAGCGTGGCCAGCGGCAGCGCACGGCGCAGCGCCAGTTCGAGGTAGGCCGCGTCGTAGGTGGTCAGGCCGTGCGCCGCCGCCAGATCGTCCAGCGTCGTCATCGGCACCGGCGTGCGGTCCACCTGCAGCCGCAGCGCCTGGGCATGGGAGACCAATTCGCGCCGCTTGGCCGCGGTGATGCGCCGGCGGCGCTGTGCGCTGAGCAGCAGATTGCCGATCTCCAGCAGCCACAGCGCCGGTATCCACACCGCGCGGTCGATCGTCGCTTGCAATGCGGCCTCGGTGTAGGGCGTCGCTTCGTCGGGCAGGAACCATGCGGCGCTGACCGAGGCGTCCACCACCAACCCGCTCACCGGCGCCCTTCGGCAATCAGCTCGCGCGCCGACAGCCGGCCGAGCCGGACGTTCTGGCGCGCGCTGCGCAGCCCGGCCACGGCCTGGCGGGCGACGGCGGAGCTGTCGTGTGCAGCGGGCAGGCCCAACTGCGCCACGACCTTGCCGCGCCGCGTGATGGCGATGACCTCGCCGCGCTGGACGCGGTCGATCAACTCGGACAGCCGGTTCTTGGCTTCGTACAAGGCGACTTCGGTCATGGCGGTTCCCATTTTTCGACGGGGCGAGCGGCGGTGGTGATGGTTTGATTGTAGCTAGCTAGCCTGTTCCGTCTGGGCTTCAAATGGACGTCAGTCGGCCCCGTGCAGATGCTGCCGTGCAGGCAACGGTTGCGTTCGCGCAGCTGACCAAGGCGCGGCGGCCGCGCGGGCGCGATACCGCTGTCCGCGAGAAGCATCCAACGAAACGGCCGGCGACGAGTGTGGGCCAGCGACGCCCGTCGTGCGAAGGCGTGCATGGGCGGAAAGATGGTACGTTTGTGCAGCTTGGTGGCGGCAAATCGACCTTGCAAGTCCGAGTCTTGCGTGGGCGCCGCGAGCGATCGGTCACCTCGTCACCGGTGCGCCCCCGACATCGCATTCGCCGTTGTTTGGGCCGCGGCCACCTCGACAGCGGCAGCCCCACTGGCCTGCCCGGCAGGACTCGAACCTGCGACCCCCAGCTTAGAAGGCTGGTGCTCTATCCAGTTGAGCTACGGGCAGTGGGGCGCGATTCTAGTCAGCGGGCCTTGTACTGCTCCTGCCCGAACAGCACTTCGCGCGCGCGGTCGTCGGTGATGGACTTGCGCTGGTCGGCCAGCACCTGCACGCCGCGCACGACGGCCGGGCGCGCGGCGATCTCGTCGAACCAGCCTTTCAGGTGCGGGAAGTCGTTCCAGTCGATGCCCTGGTTCTTCCACGAGCGCAGCCACGGAAACACCGCGATGTCGGCGATGCTGTACTCGGGTCCGGCGAGGTAGGTGCTCTTGGCCAGCTGGCGGTTCATCACGCCATACAGCCGCTTGGCTTCGTTGCTGTAGCGCTCGATCGCGTAGGCGATCTTCTCCGGCGCATAGATGCGGAAGTGGTGCGCCTGGCCCAGCATCGGGCCGACGCTGCCCATCTGGAACATCAGCCACTGCAGCACCTCGTACTTGCCGCGCGTGCTGTCAGGCAGGAAGCGGCCGGTCTTGCCCGCCAGGTACAGCAGGATGGCGCCGGATTCGAACAACGTGATCGGCCGGCCGTCGGGGCCCTCGGGGTCGACCAGCGCCGGGATCTTGTTGTTGGGGCTGATCTTCAGGAACTCGGGCCGGAACTGCTCGCCGCTGCCGATGTCCACCGGCACCGCGCGCCAGGGCAGCCGGCATTCCTCCAGCATGATGTGGACCTTGTGTCCATTGGGCGTGGCCCACGAATACACTTCGATCATCGGGGAACCCTTTCGCGCGCTGCCGGTTGCGGCGCCTTGCGCTGGCACTCTAAACCATGCTCGACGGAATCAAACGCTGGCTGTCCGGCGCCGGCAGCAACGCCAAGTCGGCGGCCAAGGTCGGCCCCGAGGCCTTTGCCGGCTGGTCGCGCGCGGGGCAGATCCAGATCCGCACCCCGCGCGAAGGCGAGGGCGTCATCATCGACGGCAAGGCCGGCAACGTGCCCTGGCGGCTGGAGTGGGGCCCTTCGCAGCGGCCCTACGTGCTGGGGCGCGAGCTGCGCATCCGCGCCGAGCTGCCGCTGCCGGCCGAGCTGCAGCTCATCGTGCTCAACCGCGTGCTGCAGGAAGCCATCGAGAAGGCGATGTTCGACCAGTTCGTCGAAGGCGTGCAGACGCGCATCGACACCGAGACCCCGGCCGAGATGCGCTGGGTGGTGATGTACCCCAAGCTCAGCCGCCCCGAGCTGGGCGAGCTGGCCGAGCGCTACACGGCGGCGTCCAGCCTCAAGCCCTGGCTGCAGCAGTGGCTGGCGGGCCCTTTGAGCGCGCAGCTGGCCGCCCTGGCGATCGACCCGGCCACCGCCTTCGTGCTGATGATCAACCGCGGCAAGGTCACGCTGCGCACCGAGGCCGACGAGGCCTCGCCGCGCGCCTTCGAGCCGCACCTGCGGCTGTTCGAGGCGGCGCTGCGCGAGGCGCGGCGCGTCGGCGACGGTCCGCCGCCGGCGGCAGCGGCCTAAAGCCGATTCGGGCCGCCGCCGCCGGCGGCCTAGAGCCGTTTCAGGCCGCTCAAAGCCGCCGCCGCGTCACGCCTTGGCCGCGGCGTACTTGCCCAGTTCGAGCTTGGCGATGGCGTTGCGGTGCACCTCGTCGGGGCCGTCGGCGAAGCGCAGCGTGCGCACCAGCGTGTAGAAGTAGGCCAGCGGGAAGTCTTCGCACATGCCGGCGGCGCCGTGCACCTGCATCGCCCAGTCGATGACGCGGCCGGCCATCGTCGGCGCCACCACCTTGATCATCGCGATCTCGGCCTTGGCGGCCTTGTTGCCGGCCACGTCCATCATCCACGCCGCCTTCAGCGTCAGCAGCCGCGCCTGGTCGATCAGGCAGCGCGATTCGGCAATGCGCTCCTGCGTCACGCCTTGCTGCGCGATCGGGCGGCCGAAGGCCACGCGCGACAGCGCGCGGCGGCACATCAGCTCCAGCGAGCGCTCGGCCAGGCCGACGGTGCGCATGCAGTGGTGGATGCGGCCGGGGCCCAGCCGGCCCTGGGCGATCTCGAAGCCGCGGCCTTCGCCGAGCAGGATGTTCGACACCGGCACGCGCACGTTCTCGAACAGCACCTCCATGTGGCCGTGCGGCGCGTCGTCGTAGCCGAACACGCCCAGCGGCCGCTTGATGGTGATGCCCGGCGTGTCGCGCGGCACCAGCACCATCGACTGCTGCGAATGCCGCGGCGCCTCGGGGTCGGTCTTGCCCATGAAGATGAAGATCTTGCAGCGCGGGTCGCCGGCGCCGCTGGTCCACCACTTGCGGCCGTTGATCACGTAGTCGTCGCCCTGCCGCTCGATGCGCGCCTCGATGTTGGTGGCGTCAGACGAGGCCACCGCCGGCTCGGTCATCGCGAAGGCGCTGCGGATCTGGCCTTCCAGCAGCGGCTCCAGCCACTGCTTGTGGTGCTCGGGCGTGCCGTAGCGGGCGATGGTCTCCATGTTGCCGGTGTCGGGCGCCGAGCAGTTGAACACCTCGCTGGCCCAGGGCACGGCGCCCATGATTTCCGACAGCGGCGCGTATTCGAGGTTGGTCAGCCCCATGCCGTAGTTCAGCGCCGGGCCGTGGGCTTCGGCGCGCGCCGGCAGGAACAGGTTCCACAGCCCGGCGGCGCGCGCCTTGGGCTTGAGCTGCTCGATCACTTCCAGCGGCGTCCAGCGGCGGCCGGCGGCGGTGTTGGCCTGGATCTCGGCCCAGTACGCCGGCTCGGCCGGGTAGACGTGCTCGTCCATGAAGGCCTTGAGCCGGCCCTGCAGTTCCTTGACGCGCGGGGTGTAGTCGAAGTCCATCGTCGTTGCTCCTTCAGCGGTTCGTTCGTTCGTTCGTTCGGGGTCAGGCGCGCTGCGCCACCGCCCAGCCGCGCTCGGCCAGCGGGCGCGTGGCGGCGCCGGTGGCCTTGGCCTGCGCGCTGGACGCCGTGCCGTCGAGCGCGCGCCGCGCGATGCCCTGGGTGATGGCGGCGATGCGGAACAGGTTGTAGGCCAGGTAGAAGTTCCAGTCGGCCATCAGCGCGCCGGGGTCGCCGCGGCCGGTGCGCTGGCAATAACGCTGTATGTAGGCGGCTTCGGTCGGGATGCCGAGCGCCGCGAAGTCGGCGCCGGCCATGCCGCGGAATTCGCCCGGCGGGATGTGCCAGGCCATGCAGTGGTAGCTGAAGTCGGCCAGCGGGTGGCCGATGGTCGACAGCTCCCAGTCGAGCACGGCCACCACGCGCGGCTCGGTGGGGTGGAAGATCAGGTTGTCGAGCCGGTAGTCGCCGTGCACGATGGTGGCCTGGCCGTCGTCGCGCGCGCTGGCCGGCAGGTGCGCCGGCAGCCATTCGATCAGCCGCTCCATCGCCTCGATGCGCTCGGTGGCCGAGGCCAGGTACTGCTTGCTCCAGCGGCCGATCTGGCGCTCGAAATAACTGCCGGGCTTGCCGTAGTCTTCCAGCGCCACGGCGCGCAGGTCCACGGTGTGCAGCGCGGCGATGACGCGGTTCATCTCGTCGTAGACGGCGGCGCGCTCGTCGCGGCCGAGCTCGGGCAGCGCCGGGTTCCACAGCACGCGGCCTTCGACGCATTCCATCACGTAGAAGGCGCGGCCGATCACCGCCTCGTCGTCGCACAGCAGGTGCATGCGCGGCACCGGCACGGCGGTGAGCGCCAGCGCGCTCATCACGCGGAACTCGCGTTCGATGGCATGCGCCGAGGGCAGCAGCCGCGCCTTCGGGCCGGGCTTGCTGCGCATCACGTAGCGGGCGCCGGGCGTCACCAGCTGGTAGGTGGGGTTGGACTGGCCGCCCTTGAACTGCCGCACCGTCAGCGGGCCGGCAAAGCCGGGCAGCGTGGCCGACAGGTGCCGCTCCAGCGCCGCCACGTCGAAGGCGTGGCTGGCGGCCATGTCCGTGGTGCCGGTGAAGGCGTCCATCGTCGAAGCTCCTCGTGAGATTGAAAGGAATCAGCAGCGTTCAGCCGCCGCGACCAGCTTGTCGCGCGACAGCAGCACCAGCCGCGTCGGCTCGACGCGCAGCGCGCCGTCGCGCTCGAAGCCCTTCAACTCCTGGTTGACGCGCTGGCGCGAGGCGCCGAGCAGTTGCGCCAGGTCTTCCTGCGCCAGCTGCAGGCCGATGCGGATTTCGTCGCCCTGCGCGATGCCGTAGCTGCGCCCCAGCAGCAGCAACTGCTTGGCCAGCCGCGCCTGCAGCGGGCGCGTGTTGAGGTCTTCGACCTGGTCGAACATCAGCCGCAGGCGGCGGCAGTTCAGGCGCAGCAGCGCGTCGTACAGCTCCACGTGCCGGGCCAGCAGGTCCTTGAAGTCGGGCTTGCGCACCATCAGCAAGGTGGTGTCGCCGTGGGCGTGCGCATCGTGCGTGCGCGGCAGGCCGTCGAACAGCGAGATGTCGCCGAACCAGACGCCGGGCTCGGCGTAGGTCAGCGTGACCTGCTTGCCCGACAGCGACACCGTGCTGACGCGCACCGCGCCGCGCGCCACGCCGCACCAGGTTTCGGCCGCCGTGCCGCGCGCCGTCAGCGCCGCGCCGTCGCCGAGACGGCGCACGATGCTGCACGACAAGATGGCTTGACGCAGGGGTTGCGACAGCTTGGAAAACCACGCGCCGGCCTCGATGTTTTGACGTTCTTCGATTGTAAGAACCGAGGTGTTCATGCCTTGTCTCTGAAGCGACATGCGAGGGTGCATCGCGTCGGCGCATTGTTGTCGATGCGTCCCGGCGCGCCGCCATGCCCGGCGCCGCCGCGGCACGGCCCCGCTGCGGCCATCGCGCGGCGGCTACACCCGGCGGCGCACCCCGGATGCAGGGGCTTGACCCACCTCTTGGCGGGCAAGCCACATGCTAGAGTCCAACGCTGTTTTCGTACCGCAAACCCGATGCAGAAGAAGCGGTTCCATCCCCTCGCAATCGCCTTCGCGCTGGCCGCCTGGTCGGCCGGGGCTGGTGCCCTGGGGTTTGGTGCCGCGGGCACGGTCGCGACGCTGGGCCAGAGCCTGGACCAGACCATCGCCTTGCGCCTGGACCCCGGCGAAACGCTGGCCCCCGAATGCGTCAGCGCCGAGGTGCTGGTCGGCGAGCAGCGCTTGCCCGCAGCCGCCGTGCGCACGCGGCTGGAAAGCGACGGCAGCGCGACGCTGCTGCGCGTGCAAACCCATTCGATCATCGACGAGCCGGTGGTGACGGTGGCCGTCTCGCTGGGCTGCCCGCCGCGGCTGCAGCGGCGCTTCACGCTGTTGGCCGACCCGGCGCCGGTGCAGTCAGCGCCGGCGCTGGCCGCGGCGGTGGAGCCGGTGCCCGCGGCGGCGTTGGCGTCGCCGGCCGCCGGCGAGGCGCTGACGGCGCCCGCGCGGCCGCGGGCCGATGCGACCACGCCGCCGGCCGCCGCCAGGCCCACGGTGCGCCGCCCGCGCCCGGCACCGCGCCGCACCGCGGCGGCCGCCACCCCGCCGGCCGGCGAGGCGGCGGCGCGCGCGGCCCGGCCGCGGCTGCGGCTGGATGCGGTGGAGCCGCCGCCGCCGGCCGCCAGCGCGGCACCGGCGGTCGGCGCTGAAGCGGCGCCAGCCTCTCAAGCGGCTCAAGCGCCTCAACCGCCTCAAACGGCGGAAGCAGCCGCAGCCGCCAGCGCCGCGGCCTCGGCCGCCGAGGTGCAGGCGGCCGCGCTGGCCGCCTCGTCGGCCGACGCGCGCGTGGCCGCGCTCGAGCAGGTGATCGAGAAGATGCGCGCCGACGCGGCGGCCGACCGCGAGCTACTGCGGCTGCTGCGCCAGAAGGCCGCCGAGAACGATTCGATGTCGGCCTGGACGCCCTGGCTGGCGGCGCTGGCGGTGTTGCTGGCGGCGCTGGCGCTCGGCCTGGCGCTGCGGCTGCGCCGCCTGCAGCGCGAGCGCCAGCAGGCCTGGTGGCAGGCCACGGCGGCTGGCAAGTCCACCGCGGCCGGCGCGGCGGCGGTGAGCACGGGGGCCGCCGAGTCGCGCGGCGACTCCGGCGGCGGCGCCGACGCCAGCGCCCCCGGCGCCTTGCCGTCCAGCGGCGGCTACAACAGCACGCGACCGGCCACGCTGGGCCCGGTGTTCGCGACCGAGCTGCCCAGCGTCAGCAGCCTGATCGAGCCGCCGCCCACGGTGGTCGAGCAGACGCATGCGCTGCCGGTCGGCTGGCGCGAGGAGCCGCCGCCGCGCGACGTGACGATCGAGGAGTTGATCGACCTCGAGCAGCAGGCCGAGTTCTTCGTCGTGCTGGGCCAGGACGAAGCGGCCATCGACCTGCTGGTGGACCACCTGCGCAGCACCGGCGGCAGCAGCCCGCTGCCCTACCTGAAGCTGCTGGAAATCTACCGCCGGCGCGGCGACCGCGAGGCTTACGAGCGCACGCGTGCGCGCTTCAACCACCGCTTCAACGCCTACGCGCCCGACTGGGAGGCCGACAGCGCCGAGGGCCGTTCGCTGGAGGACTACCCCGCGGTGGTGGGCCGGCTGCAGATGGTGTGGCCGTCGCCGATCGACGCGATGGCGGCGCTGGAGTCGCTGCTGTTCCGCAAGTCGCGCGGCGAGCTGTTCGACATGCCGGCCTACCGCGACGTGCTGTTCCTGTACTCGCTGGCGCGCGACCTGCTGGACCGCGAGCCGCTGGAGTCGGGCCGCGTCGACGTGCTGCTGCCCATCGGCGACGGTGCCGACTTCACGCAGCCGATGTCGCTGGACGAGATGCCGCCCGCGCTCGACTCGGGCCTGGTGCCGCTGGACAACGCGCCCACGGTGCCGGTGGACCTCGACGTCACCCAGCCGCAGGTGCCGGAAAGCCTGTTCGGCGAGACGGCCACCGAGCCCGGCGTGCCGGGCAATGGCAGCGGCAACGGCAACGGCGGCGGCCGCCGCCGCCGCTAGCCGAAAGCCCAGGGCCCAAACCGCCGGCGGCGCTTCAGAGGCGCGCCAGCCGCGCCAGCGCCGCGTTCAGCGTCTCGTCCTTCTTGGCGAAGCACAGCCGGGCAAAGCCTTGCTCGAAGCCGGCGTCGTAGAAGGCCGAGATCGGGATCGCGGCCACGCCCACTTCGCGCGTCAGCCACTGGCAGAAGTCGGCCTCGTTGAGGCTGCTGACGGCACTGTAGTCCACGCTCTGGAAATAGCTGCCGGCACTCGGCAGCAACTTGAGCCGCGTCTTCGCCAGCCCGGCGCGGAAGAGGTCGCGCTTGCGCTGGTAGAAGGCCGGCAGTTCCCGGTAGGGCCGCGGGTCCTGCAGGTAGCGCGCCAGCGCGTGCTGCATCGGCGTGTTGACGGTGAACACGTTGAACTGGTGCACCTTGCGGAACTCGGCCGTCAGCGGCGCCGGCGCGGCGACGGTGCCGACCTTCCAGCCAGTGACGTGAAACGTCTTGCCGAAGCTCGACACCACGAAGGCGCGCGCCGCGAGTGCCGGGATCGACGACGCGCTGACGTGCGGCACGCCGTCGTAGACCATGTGCTCGTAGACCTCGTCGCTGATCAGCAGCACCTCGGTGGGCGCCAGGATCTCGGCCAGCTGCAGCATCTCGGCGCGCGTCCACACCGTGGCCGTCGGGTTGTGCGGCGAGTTGACGACGAGCGCGCGCGTGCGCGGCGTGATCGCCGCGGCGATGCGCGGCAGGTCGGGGCGAAAAGTGCCCGGCAACAGCGGCACGCGCACCACCACGCCGCCGGCCAGTTCGACGTTGGGGCCGTAGCTGTCGTAGCAGGGTTCGAGCACGATCACCTCGTCGCCCGGGTGCACGCAGGCCAGCACGGCGGTCAGGATGGCCTGCGTGGCGCCGGCCGTCACGGTGATCTCGGTGTCGGGGCTGTAGGCGTGGCCGTACAGCGCCTCGGTCTTCGCCGCCACCGCCTGGCGCAGCGCGGGCACGCCGGGCATCGGCGGGTACTGGTTGAAGCCGGCGGCCATCGCCTCGCTGACGTGCTGCAGCAGCCGCGGGTCGCAGTCGAAATCGGGGAAGCCCTGGCCCAGGTTGACCGCGCCCACCTCGGCGGCCAGCGCCGACATCACGGTGAAGATGGTGGTGCCGACCTGCGGCAGGCGCGAGGGCAGGGCGGGGGTGCGGATCAGGGGGGAGGCCAAGTCGGTCATGTCGAGCGTTGGGTTCAGAGTTCGTAGTCGGCGCCGTCGGCGGTGCCGCTCATCGCGCGCTGGATCAGCGTGGCCGACAGCCGCTCGGACAGCAGCTCGGCGAAGGCGAAGACGAAGTGCCGCAGGTAGGCGCCGCGCTTGAAGGCCACGCGCGTGGTGTTGAGGCCGAACAGGTGCCCCAGCGGCCGCGCCACCAGGCCGCCGGCCAGCGTGTCGGCGCGCGCCGCCAGCTCGGTGACCAGGCCCACGCCCATGCCCATGCGCACGTAGGTCATGATGACGTCGGAGTCGATGCCTTCCAGCGCCACCACCGGCTTCAGCCGCGCGCGCGCAAAGGCCTGGTCGATGCGCGTGCGGCCGGTCATCGTCGGGTGGTACAGCACCAGCGGTTCGGCGGCCAGCTGCTCCAGCGTCGGCCGCTCCACCGCGGCCAGCGGATGGCTCTCGGGCAGCACCATCACGTGCTGCCACTCGTAGCAGGGCAGGGTCAGCAACTCGTCGTAGCCGGCCAGCGCCTCGGTGGCGATGCCGATGTCGGCCACGTCGTCCAGCAGCATGCGCGCCACCTGCTCGGGCATGCCCTGGTGCAGCACCACCTGCACCTTGGGAAAGCGCCGCCGCAGCTCGGCCACGCGCTGCGGCAGGAAGTAGCGCGCCTGCGTGTGCGTGGTGGCGATCGACAGCGTGCCGGCGTCCTGCTTGGAATACTCCTCGCCGATGCGCTTGAGGTTGGCCACCTCGCGCATGATGGTCTCGATCGACTTCAGCACCAGCTGCCCCGGCTCGGTGACGCGGCGCAAGCGCTTGCCGTGGCGCACGAAGATGTCGACGCCCAGCTCTTCCTCCAGCTCGATGATGGCCTTGCTGATGCCGGGCTGCGAGGTGAACAGCGCCTTGGCCGTCTCGGTGAGGTTGAGGTTGCGGCGCACCGCCTCCTGCACGAAGCGGAACTGGTGCAGGTTCATGCCGCCCTCTCCGCGGCGCCCGCGGCGCCCGCGGCGCCGGCGGCGCCGGCGTCGGCTAGCGCCACGGCGGCGTCGGCCATCGCCTGCAGCACGGCGTCGAGCTCGCCGACGGCCGTGTGTAGCGCGATCGCCAGGCCCGCGTGCCGTTGCCGCAGCTCGTCCAGCAGCTGCGGCAGGTCGCGGCGCACGTGGCCGCCGCTGCCCAGGAACATCGGCAGCAGCTCGATGCGCGTGCAGCCGGCGGCGGCCAGCTCGGCCACCGCGGCGCCGAGGTCGGGCGCCAGGAACTCCAGGTAGGCCAGTCGCACGGCCAACCCGGGCCGCTGCGCCTGTACCCGCGCCGCCAGGTCTTCGAAAGGCGCGGCCCAGCGCGGGTCGCGCGCGCCGTGGGCGAAGAGGATCAGGCCTTGTGTCATCGGGCGCCGATTGTCTCAGCACGCGGCGCGCGGGTGCGGGCGCAACCGTTGTCGACGCCGCCGCCGCCCGGCCCGGCGCCGGCGCGTGCGTGGCCGGGCCGGCCGTCCACCCAAGTGCCGTGAATCGATCGGCATGAATTATCGATTGGACCGAGCGTCAGGCGCTGCCGATACTCGCTGCCGAGAGGCCGCCGCTGCGCGCGCCGCGCCGTTCGGAGACATCGATTGAACCCTGCCGCCCGCTCCCGCATCAGCCTCGTTCTTTCGCTGGCCGCGCTGGGCGCCGGCCTCGCGGCGCCTTCGTCGCCCGCGCCGCGCCCGACGGCCAGACGCTGCTGGCCACCTCCATCGGCCCGCAGGCCATCGTGCCGCACCTGATGAAGCTGCCCTACGACCCCGCCAAGGCCTACGAGCCGGTGGCCTTGATCGGCACCGTGCCGCATCTGCTGGTGGTGGGCGGCAGCTCGCCTTTCACCACGGGGGCCCAGCTCGTGGCGGCCGCCAGGGACCAGCCCGGCAGCATCTCGTTCGCTTCGGGCGGCAACGGCTCGCCCGAACAGCTCGCCCAGCGCCAGGCCGCCGACTCCCAGCGCTGGGGCGCGGTGATCCGCGAAGCCGGCATCAAGCTCGACTGAACACGACCAACGAGGAGCGCCGTGACCCCCACGACCGACCGGCTGCAAGGCATCTTCTCTCCGGTGCTGACGCCTTTCGGCGCCGACTTCCGGCCCGACCCCGATCGCTTCACGCGCCATTGCCGCTGGCTGCTGGACCAGGACGTCGGCCTGGCGGTCTTCGGCACCAACTCGGAAGCCAACTCGCTGTCGGTGGCCGAGAAGCGCCGCCTGCTCGACGGCCTGCTGGCCGCCGGGTTGCCGGCGTCGCGCATGATGCCGGGCACCGGCGCCTGCGCGCTGGCCGACGCCGTTGAACTAACGAAGCATGCAGTGGATTGCGGGTGCGGCGGCGTGCTGATGCTGCCGCCGTTCTACTACAAGGGCGTCAGCGAAGAAGGGCTCTACCGCGCCTATGCGTCGGTCATCGACGGCGTGGCCGACGAGCGGCTGCGCATCTACCTGTACCACATCCCCGCGGTCTCGGGCGTGCCGATCCCGCTGCCGCTGATCGAGCGGCTGCTGACGCGCTTCCCGCGCATCGTCGCCGGCATCAAGGACAGCGCCGGGGACTGGAGCCACACCGCGGCGATGCTGCAGCGCTTCCAGCCGCGGGGCTTCGACGTCTTCGCCGGCAGCGAGAACTTCCTGCTCGCCACGCTGCGCGGCGGCGGCGCCGGCTGCATCACCGCCACCGGCAACGTGAACCCGAGCGCGATCGTGCGCCTGTACAAGACCTGGAAGCACGCCGACGCCGACGAGCAGCAGCGGCAGCTCGATGCGCAGCGCGCCGCCTTCGCCCAGTTCCCGATGATCCCGGCGATGAAGGCGGCCATCGCACTGAAGACCGGCCGCGCCGACTGGCGCCACGTGCGCCCGCCGCTGGTCGAACTGGACGCCGCCCAGCAGCACCAGCTGGCCGCGTCGCTGGACGGCGTGGACTTCACGATGCCCAACGCCGCCGCGCTGGCCTGACCCGAAGGCCGCTCAGCCGGCCGACGCCGAGCGCACGAACAGCTCGACGAGCCGCTGCGCCGCCGGCGACAGGAAGCTGTTCGCGCGGTGGGTGACGACCAGCCGCCGGCGCATCGTCGCGCCCTGCACCGGCACTTCCTTCAGCCCGCGGATGCGCGCCTGCCCTTGCAGGTGGTGGCGCGAGATGAAGCTCAGCAAGCCGGTCTCGACGATCAGCGCGGGCAGCGCCAGCAGGCTGGTCGCCTCCACCTGCACGCGCGGCCGCGGCAGGCGCTTGCGGTCGAAGGTGTGGTCCAGCCAGTCGCGCGTCGGCAGGCCCGGCGGCTGCAGGGCCCAGGCCTGGTGGGCCAGCTCCTTCAGCGTGACGGGCTTCTTGAAGACCTCGTGGCGCTCGCTCGCGGCCACGACGATCATGTCCTCGGCCAGCACCTGCGCCGTGTAGCCCGGCTCGGCCGCGCTCTCGGTGCCGACCATCAGGTCCAGCTCGCCGGCGCGCAACTGCGGCCGCAGCGTGTCGACCAGGCCGACCACGGTGTGCAGCGTGACGCCCGGCGCCTCTTGCAGCAACTGCCGCGCCACCGGCGGCAGCAGGAACTGCGCCGCCGTCGGCACGATGCCCAGGCGCACGTGGCCGCTGAGGCCCGCGCCGATCGACGACAGCTCGCGTTTGGCGTCGTCGACGTCGAAGCGCACGCGCTGTGCCCACTTCTGCAGCACCTTGCCGGCCTCGGTGAGGCGGATGCCGCGGCCCGACTTCTCGAACAGCGCGGCGCCGCACTGCGCTTCCAGCCGGCGGATGCTGCTGGTCAGTGCCGGCTGCGAGCGGTGCAGCTTGGTCGTCGCGCGCCCCAGGTGCTGCAGCTCGGCGATGGTCTCGAAGTAGCGCAGGTCGCGAAGGTCCATGCCAAAAGCTCCATCGATGATTGGCGAGAAATTATCGATTGGACTCGATATCCGCGCTCGCCAATACTGCGTTCAGAGCGATGCGCCCGACGTTTCACGAGCGGCGCCAACCCGACATCGACGGAGACAAGCATGGACACCTCTCGACGCCTGCTGCTGGCCCTGGCCGGCACGATCTTGTGCACCGGCGCCCTGGCGCAGGCCTGGCCGGCCAAGCCGATCCGCCTGGTGGTGCCGTTCCCGCCCGGCGGCGGCACCGACATCATTGCCCGCGAGACCAGCCAGCGCGTCGCCGCCGCCACCGGCTGGACCTTCGTCATCGAAAACAAGCCCGGCGCCGGCGGCAACCTCGGCGTCGACGCGGTCGCCAAGTCGCCGGCTGACGGCTACACCATCGTGATCGGCCAGACCAGCAACCTGGCGATCAACCCGACGCTGTACGCGAAGATGCCGTACGACTCGCAGAAGGACCTGGCGCCCATCGTGCTGCTGGCCAACGCACCGCTGGTGGTGGTGACCGGCACCGTCACGCCCTACAAGACGCTGGCCGACGCGGTGAACGCCGCCAAGGCCAAGCCGGGCGCGATCAACTTCGCGTCGCCGGGCAACGGCACGGTGGCCCATCTGACGAGCGAGCTGTTCCAGAAGGCCGCCGGCATCAAGGCGCAGCACGTGCCGTACAAGGGCGCGTCGCAGGCCATCGTCGACGTGATCAGCGGCAACGTGGAGATCTACCTGTCGTCGGTGCCCACGCTGCTGGGCCACATCAAGCAGGGCAAGGTGCGTGCGCTGGCGGTGACCTCGGCCAAGCGCGTGGACGACCTGCCCAACGTGCCGACGATCAACGAGTCGGGCTACAAGGGCTTCGATGCCGTCACCTGGTTCGGCCTGCTGGCGCCGGCCGGCACGCCCAAGGACGTGGTCGCGCGCATCAACGCCGAGTTCAACAAGGCACTGCAGAACGCCGAGTTGCGCAAGAAGCTCGGCGACGAAGGCGCCGACCCGGCCGGCGGCACGTCAGAGCAGTTCGCCGCGTTGATCCGCGACGACATCCCGCGTTGGGGCAAGGTCGTCAAGGAATCCGGCGCAAGGGTGGACTGAGCGCTTCGCCTTCCCTTTCATTTGCTGGAGATTCACATGAGTCAAGCCGCTGCATGGCCCGACGTGATCAAGACCATCGAGCGCGTCGATCCGGCCGTCGTCGAACAGGCTTCGCAATACCCCTCGTCGATCCTCGCCGATGTGGCCGGGCGCCGCGGCGCGCTGAACGGGCGCATCGCGGCGTTGTCGCCGGCGATGCGCGTGGCCGGCGCCGCCGTCACCGTCGAAGTGCGGCCCGGCGACAACCTGATGATCCACGCCGCGCTGGCCATCGCGCAGCCCGGCGACGTGATCGTCGTCGACGGCAAGGGCGACCTGAGCAGCGCGCTGATGGGCGAGATCATGTGCCAGCAGGCCGCCGCGCTGGGCATCGCTGGCGTGGTGATCGACGGCGCCGTGCGCGACAGCGAGGCGATCCGCGCGCTGGGCTTTCCGATGTACGCGGCGGGCCTCAATCCCAACGGCCCGACCAAGTCGGTGCCGGGCCGCGTCAACCACCCGATCTCGATCGGCGGCGTCAGCGTGAACCCGGGCGACCTGGTCGTCGGCGATGCCGACGGCGTGACCGTGATCGAGCGCGCCAAGGCCGCCGCGATGCTGCCGCTGGCGGCCGACAAGCTGGCCGCGGAAACCAAGCGCATCGCCGACATCAAGAGCCGCAAGGCGCTGCGCCCGGGCTGGCTGGACGGCGCCTTGCGCGCCGCCGGCGTGCTGAAGGACGGAGAGTCGTTGTGAGCACGAAGAAGCCCGTCTTCCTGGTCACCGGCAACGACCTCGCCGAGCCGGCGCTGGCGTTGCTGGGCGACTACGAGGTCGTCTACGCCGGCAAGGCGCCGACCGACGGCGACATCGTCGCGCTGTGCCAGCGACACGACCCGGTGGCGATCATCGTGCGCTACGGCAAGGTGGACGCCGCGGCGATGGATGCTGCGCCGAGACTGAAGGTGATCTCCAAGCACGGCAGCGGCACCGACACCATCGACAAGGCCGCGGCCGCGGCGCGCGGCGTCCAGGTGCTGGCGGCGGCCGGCGCCAACGCGGCCGCGGTGGCCGAGCATGCGCTGGCGCTGCTGCTGGCCTGCGCCAAGTCGGTGACGGCGCTCGACGCGCGCATGCACGCCGGCCACTGGGACAAGTCCACGCACAAGAGCGTGGAACTCGAAGGCCGCACCGTGGGCCTGGTCGGCCTCGGCGCCATCGGCCTGCGCTTCGCGCGCATGGCCGATGCGATGGGCATGCGCGTGTTGGGCTTCGATCCCTACGCCTCTCAGCTGCCTGGTTATGTGCAGCGCGTCGAGCTGGCAGCGATCTGGCGCGAATCCGACGCCATCTCGCTGCACTGCCCGCTGACGGCCGACAACGCCAGGCTGCTGAACGCGCAGACGCTGGCGGCGTGCAAGCGCGGCGTCATCGTCGTCAATACCGCGCGCGGCGGGCTGATCGACGAGGCCGCGCTGCTGGACGCGATCCGCAGCGGCCAGGTGGCGGCCGCCGGGCTCGACAGCTTCGCCGTCGAGCCGATGACGGCGCCGCACCCCTTCCACGGCGAGCCGCGCATCACGCTCAGCCCGCACATCGGCGGCGTGACCGCCGATGCCTACGTGAAGATGGGTGTCGGCGCGGCGCGCAACGCGCTGGCCGTCTTGAACGGCTGAGGTCCGCCATGGCGCAGCGCTGGATGCAGTCGCCGCCGGGCAGCAGGGTTTTTTCCCGGTCGTACGCGGTCGGGGACGCCGATCGCCACCGTCTGAATCAACCGGAAAGAACGACATGACCCGAACGATGAAGGCGCTGCTCGGCGCCGCGATGGCCTCGCTCACGATGCTGGCCCAGGCCTGGCCCGACAAGCCGGTGAAGATCGTCGTGCCCTATCCGCCGGGCGGCGCGGTCGACGTGGTCACCCGCAAGATGGCGGCCAAGCTGCAGGAACAGACCGGCCAGACCTTCTTCGTCGAAAACAAGGCCGGCGCCACCGGCACCATCGGTTTGATGACCGTGGTGCAGGCGCCGGCCGACGGCTACACGCTGGCCGCCAACGACACCACCTACGCGCTGCTGCCGCACATCTTCAAGAAGCTGCCGTTCGACCACGAGCACGCGCTGCTGCCGGTGGCCGCCTACGTGTTCGCGCCGATGACGGTGGCCGTCAAGGCCGACTCGAAGTTCAAGACGCTGGCCGAGATGGTCGCCGCCGCCAAGGCCGAGCCCGACAAGGTGACCTACGGCACCGGCGGCGCGGGCTCGGCGCCGCACTTCGTCAGCGAAGCGCTGGGCATCGCCGCCGGCGTCAACTTCCTGCACGTGCCGTTCAAGGGCGCCGGCGAGGCCACGCTGGCGATGCTCTCGGGCACCATCGATTTCCAGGTCGCGTCGACGCCGGGCATCATGGGCCAGGTGAAGGGCGGCAAGGCGCGGCTGCTGGGCATCAGCGGCAGCAAGCGGCTGGCGTCGCTGCCCGACGTGCCGACGTTCACCGAGGCCGGCGTCAAGTTCCCCGGGTTGATCAACTTCACCGGCCTGTGGGCGCCCAAGGGCACGCCGCCGGCGGTGATCGAACGGCTGCAGAAAGAGATCGCCACGGCAATGGCCTCGGCCGACATGAAGGCCTTCGCCGACGGCATCGCGTCCGAGCCCGGCTACTGGGACGCGGCCACCTTCGCCAAAGACCTGCACGAGCGCACCGCGTACTGGGGCAGGATCGCGGCCAACACCGCCTTCGAACGGCAATGATCGTCGTGCTGCAGCCACCCCGGGTGCGCGAGACCGAGGTCTTCACGCGCATGCCCGAGCGCTTTCGCCGCGCCGGCGTGCGCTCGGCCTGGGCCGATGCGAATCGGGCGGGGCAGCCGACCGACTGCTTCCTCGAAGGGCCGGTGTTCGACGCGGCCGGCAACCTCTACGTCACCGACATCCCGTTCGGCCGCATCTTCCGCATCGACGCCGCCGGCGAATGGGACCTGGTGGCCGAATGGGACGGCGAGCCGAACGGCGCCAAGTTCCTGAACGAGCGCGAGCTGCTGGTCACCGACTACCGCAACGGCCTGATGGCCTGCGACGTGACGACGGGCGCCGTGCGCCCCTATCTTGAGCGCCGCAACAGCGAGCGCTTCAAGGGCGTCAACGACCTCGTCTTCGACAGCCTCGGCAACCTGTATTTCAGCGACCAGGGCCAGACCGGGCTGCACGACCCGAGCGGGCGGCTGTACCGCCTGCGGCCGAACGGACAGTTCGATCTGCTGCTGGCCAACGTGCCCAGCCCCAACGGCGTGGCGCTGTCGAGCGACGAGCGCGTGCTGTACCTCGGCGTGACGCGCGGCAACCAGGTCTGGCGCGTGCCGCTGCTCGACGACGGCAGCGTCGCCAAGGTCGGCGCGTTCTTCACCTCCTACGGCCCCAGCGGGCCGGACGGCCTGGCCGTCGACGTGAACGGCCGCGTGATCGTCGCCAACCCCGGCCTGGGGCTGTGCTGGGTGCTCAACGAGCGCGCCGAGCCCGAACTCGTGCTGAAGAGCGTGGCCGGCCGCTCGCTGACCAACATCGCCTTCGGCGGGCCCGAGCGCAAGACGCTGTACGCCACCGAGTCGGTGACCGGCACCGTGCTGCGCGCGGAACTGGAGCACGCCGGGTTGACGATCCACCGCGGGCCGCGGGCCAGGACCTGACGAGCTTCCTGCGCCTGTGCCAGCCGGCCTCGGCGCAGATCAAGACCGTGCTGGTCACGCATGGCCATGGCGACCACTACGGCGGCGCCGAGCTGCGCCAGGGCGACGCCGAGATCCTGCTGCCGCTGACGCCCGGCCATACGCTGGGAACGATCTCGCCGATCATCGAAGTCAAGTCCGGCGCCCGGAGCTGGCGCGCCGTGATCTGGGGCGGCACCGGCTTCAACTTCGGCCGCGACCTCGACCGCATGGATGCCTACATCCGCTCGACCGAGCGCATGCAGCAACTCGTGCGCGAGCAGCGCGTCGAGGTGCTGCTGTCCAACCACCCGTCGTTCGATTTCGCGCGCGAGCTGAACCTCAAGGTCGAATGACGGCCCGGCGGCCGCTGGCCGCCGCTGGGCGCTTCAGGCCGCCCAGCCCAGCCAGCGGCAGATCGCGAGGCCCATGACCTGCTCCAGGTCGCCGCCGGACAGCCAGTCCAGCTCCTCGGTGAACAGCGTCACCGCCTGGCGGTAGGTGCACGGCAGGCTGCTGATGTCGCTGCCCCAGAAATAGCGCTCGGGCCCGAAGGCGTCGAAGATGCGCCGCAGGCGCGGCTGAGTCCCGCGGCAGGGATACGGTTCGCTCGTATAACGGGCTACTGCGGTGGCCTTGACGGCCACGTTGGGGTGGCGCGCCAGGCGGATCAGCCGCTCGGTGTCGCCGTACGCTGCTTCGTCCTTCTGGTGCGCGGCGCAGGCCAGGTGATCGATCGTCAGCCGGAGGGCCGGATGGCGCTCGGCGACGCGGTCGATCAGGTCCACCGAGCCGGGCACGTTGACCATCAGCGGCACGCCGTGCGCCTCGGCCAGCGGCCACAGCCAGTCGGCGGTGCCGTCTTCCATCCAGCGCCGATGCTGCGGCGTGTGAAAGGTGAAGCGCATCCCCAGCATGCCGCTTTGATGCTTCCACGCAGCCACCTGGTGGCGGCTGGCCGGGGAATCGGCCTTCCAGAGATGGACCTGGGCGTCGACGATCAGCATGTGGCGCCACTATCGACCGGCCGGGCCACGCGAGTCCAATCGAAAAAACGTCGCGATCGATCGACGGCACTTTTGGTCAACCCGGGACCGGCGGCCTCCTCATCGGTAGCGCACCAGCCAGGCAAACGCCGCCAGCGACAGCAGCAGGAACAGCAGGCTGGGCGCCGAGGCCACCACCCACGGCGTCCAGTCGCGCAGCATGCCGATGTGGCCGGCCAGGTTGTTCAGCAGCACGAAGCCGATGCCCAGCATGATGCCGCCGAAGACCTTCAGGCTGACGCTGCCGGCGCGCGCGTGCAGGTAGGCGAAGGGCAGCGCCAGCGCCACCATTACCAGGCACGACAGCGGGTACAGCGCCTTCTTCCAGAAGCGGATCTCCACCGGCGCCGAGGCCTGCGACTGGTCGTCCAGGTGCACGCGGTAGCGCCACAGCTCCAGCGTCGTCATCGAACTGAGCGGCAGCACCGCGGCGGCCACCACGCGGGCGTCGAGGCCGGTCTTGATCGTCAGTTGCGGCAGCGTTTCGTCGCGCACCAGCGGCGCGTCGCTGCGCGCGCGCGGCCAGGTGGTGCGGCGCACTTCGTGCAGCGTCCAGGTGCCGTCGGCGGCCACGTCGGCCTCGCGCGCGCTGGTGCGCGAGACGAGGCGGCCGTCGGCGTCGAACTCGTAGGCGCGCACGCCTTGCAGCCGGCCGCTGGCGGCAACGCCGCCGACGTTGATCGACACGCTGTGCTCGCCTTCGGCGGTGGGGTGGCGTTCCTTCAGCCAGGCGCCGGCGCCGCCGATCTGGCGCACGCCGTCGAACTGCGCCGTCAGCAGCAGCGAGGCGCGGTCGGCCCAGGGCGTGAGGTAGTCGCCGACCACGAAGTTCAGCGCCCCGAAGGCCACGCCCAGCGTGGCCAGCAGCCGCAGCGCGCGCCCGGGGCCCAGGCCGCCGGTGCGCAGGATGGTGTACTCCGAGGCCTGCGCCATGCGCGCCAGCGCGTAGATGGTGCCGATCAGCACCGCGATCGGGAACAGGTCGTAGAAGTGGCTGGGCACCTGGTACAGCGATGCCAGCGCCACGTGCCAGGCGGCGCGCCCGCCGCGGCCGACGGTGTCGAGGTCGTCGACGAAGTCGATGAAGTAGAAAAGGCCGATGAAGGCCGCCGCGACGAAGCCCACCGACGACAGGATGTCGCGGTAGAAGAGCCGGCGCACCGTCCTCATTGGCGCACCCTACGGCCTGCGGCCGGTCCCGCCGAGCGGGAATGAGCCCTTGGCAAAGCCTGCGGGCTCATAAGGCAACCTCCGCGCTTGCGCGCTCCGGTATGAGCGCTTGGGAGCGGCCCTGCGCGCTCATGTCGACAGCTTCCGCCGCGGCAGCAGCCGCAGCACCGCCGCATGGTCGCGCCACCACAGCAGCGCCAGCGCCAGCGCGAAGGCGCCGCCGTGCAGCAGCGCCAGCGCCGCGCCCAGGCTCAGGCGGCCGTTGCCCACCCAGGCCTGGCTGAGGTTGATGAGGTTGAAGTAGGCGAAGAAGCCGAGCAGCGCGAACAGCAGGTTCCAGTTGCTCGGCCGGCGCGGATTGGTGGCGGCCAGCCCCACGCCCAGCAGCAGCAGGTTGGCGGTGGCCAGCAGCATGCCGAAGCGCCAGGCCAGCTCGCCCTGGTTGCGCGCGTTCGGCGCGCGCACCAGTTCCAGCGTGGGCAGCGCCTTGGGCGGGCGCGTCTCGGCTTCGCGCGCGCTTTGCTCGCGCACCAGCACGCGGTAGGCGTCGAAGCTGGCCAGCGTGCGGTCGCCGGTCTTGTCGTCGAAGTCGTTGCGCTGGCCGCGCTCCAGCACCAGCCAGCGTTCGTCGCCCTTGGCTTCCAGGTGGCCGCTGCGCGCCGAGGTCAGGCTCTCGCCGTTGGGCAGCCGGGTCAGCACGAAGACGTTGCGGGCGTCCAGGCTGTCGGGGCTGTCGCGGTCGATGAAGAACACGCGCTTGCCGTCGCTGGAGGTCTGGAACACGCCCGGCGCCACGCGCGACAGGTCGGAGCGCTGCGCGTAGCGGTCGCGCAGGTCGAAGCTGTTGCGGTTGCCCCAGGGCCACACCACCAGCAGCAGCACCGCGGCCACCAGCAGCACCGGCCAGGCCATGCGCAGCACCGGCCGCACGAAGCGCGCCAGCCCGATGCCGCCGCTGAACCAGATGACCATCTCGCTGTCGCGGTACATGCGGCCCAGCGTGACGACGATGGCCACGAACATCGACAGGCTCAACATCGTCGGCAGGTGGCCGAGGGCGGTGTAGCCCAGCACCAGCACCACGTCCTGCGGCGACACGCTGCCCAGCGCCGCCAGCCGCACGGTGCGCAGCAGGAACATCGTGATGACGATGGTGAGGATCACCACCAGGGTCGCACCGAAGCTGCGCGCCAGCTCTCGACGCACGGTTGAATCGAATAGCATCCGCGCTTTTCGCTTTGTCGCTTTTTCCCCCTGGCGCCACGCCGCGCAAAGGGCTTGGAAGGAAACGGATCATTATGGACTTCAAGACCCAGCCCGCCCCCAAGGAAGGGCTCGGCGCCGTCGCCGCCGATGCGCTGCTGCTGCTGCTGGCCGGCGAGCAGTTGCCGGCCGATCTGGACGCCGCGCTGGCCGCGCCGCTGAAGGCCGCGCTGGCCGACGGCGACCTGGCGCTCAAGCCCGGCCAATGCCTGTACCTGCACCGCGTGGCCGGCGTCAAGGCCGCGCGCGTGGCCGTGGCCACCTGCGGCGACGCCGCGCCCGCGGCGTGGCGCAAGGCGCTGGCCGAAGGCCTCAAGCTGCTGAAAGGCAGCGGCGCGCAGCACCTGGCGGTGGCGCTGTCCGGCGCCGCGCTCGACGCGGCCAAGGCCGAGGCGCTGGTGGCGGTGGCCACCGAGCAGACCTACGTCTACCGCCACACCAAGCCGAGCGCGCCGCCGGACTCGAAGCTCGCGCGCGTCAGCCTGGTCTGCGCCAAGGCCGAGGCGCCGGCGCTGGACGCCGGCCTGGCGCGCGGCCGCGCCATTGCCGACGGCATCGGCCTGGCGCGCGAATACGCCAACCGGCCCGGCAACCACTGCACGCCCAGCGACCTGGCGGCCGCCGCCAAGGCGCTGGCCAAGTCGCACGGCCTGAAGCTCGAAGTGCTGGAGCGCAAGGACTGCGAGAAGCTGGGCATGGGCGCCTTCATGGCCGTGGCCCAGGCTTCGCACGAGGCGCCCAAGTTCATCGTGCTGCGCTGGAACGGCGCTCCGAAGGCGGCGGCGCCGGTGGTGCTGGTCGGCAAGGGCATCACCTTCGACACCGGCGGCGTCTCGCTCAAGGCCGCGCCCGAGATGGACGAGATGAAGTTCGACATGGGCGGCGCCGCCAGCGTGCTGGGCACGCTGCGCGCGGTGGCCGAGTTGAAGCTCAAGCTCAACGTCGTCGGCCTGATCCCGAGCTGCGAGAACATGCCCGGCGGCGCCGCGGTGAAGCCCGGCGACGTGGTGACCAGCCTGTCGGGCCAGACCATCGAGATCCTCAACACCGATGCCGAGGGCCGGCTGATCCTGTGCGATGCGCTGACCTATGCCGAGCGCTTCAAGCCGGCGGCGGTGGTCGACATCGCCACGCTCACCGGCGCCTGCGTGATCGCGCTGGGCCACCACCGCTCGGGCCTGTTCAGCAGCAGCGACGCGCTGGCCGCCGAACTGCTGGCCGCCGGCGAGCGCGGCTGCGACCCCGCCTGGCGGCTGCCGCTGGACGCTGAATACGACGAGGCGCTGAAGAGCAACTTCGCCGACATGGGCAACGTCGGCGGCCGCGCCGGCGGCGCCATCACCGCGGCCAAGTTCCTGCAGCGCTACACCGCCAAGTACGACTGGGCGCACCTGGACATCGCCGGCACCGCGTGGAAGTCGGGCGCCGCCAAGGGCGGCACCGGGCGGCCGGTGGCGCTGCTGACGCACTTCCTGATCAACCGCGCGGGCTGAGCCTGGGCGGTCCGCCGGTGGCGACGCGCGTCGAGTTCCACACCGGCGTGGCCGACGACATCGGCTTCGCCTGCCGGCTGCTGCGCAAGGCCTACGGCCAGGGCGTTCGCGTGCTGGTGCGCGCGCCGCGCGAGCGGCTGGCCCGGCTCGACCGCGAGCTGTGGACCTTCGTCGAGCGCGAGTTCCTGCCGCACCTGCGCTTTGCCGCGGCAGGCGCGCTGCCAGCGCAGGCGGCGCGCACGCCGATCTGGCTGGTCGACGGTGCGCTGCCCGAAGCCGCCGCGGGCGTGCCCGCCGTGCTGGTCAACCTGGGCGCCGACTTGGTGAGCGACCTCGGCGCCTTCGAACGCATCATCGAGATCGTCGGCAACGAGCCCGACGACCAGGCCGGCGGGCGCGAGCGCTGGCGCGCCTACAAGGCCGCCGGGCTGGAGATGCAGCACCACGGCCACTGACGCCAGGTGCCGAAGCAGCGCCCCGACACGGGGCACGACAAGGCCTTGCGGCAGGCCCTGTCAGCCGCTTCGGCCCGCCGGGCGTTGAGGCGGTGCCGCGCGCAATCCCCTGTTGTGCGGTCGGTGCTTTGCGGTATCGTCATCCGTTTTTCAACCTGATGAGTTTGTCGGCTCGACAACATCTACCGGAGGTTCGTTCATGCAAGTCAAGTTCAACGCGATCATCGGCGCCGCCGTCCTCCTGATGGCGGGCACGGCTTACGCCCAGGAACTGGTCGTCAAGATCGGCCACGTCGGCCCCACCAGCGGCCAGATCGCGCACCTGGGCAAGGACAATGAAAACGGCGCCCGCATGGCCATCGACGAGCTCAACGCCAAGGGCGTGACCATCGGCGGCAAGAAGGCCAAGTTCGAACTGCTGGCCGAAGACGACGCCGCCGATCCCAAGCAGGGCACGGCCGCCGCGCAGAAGCTGGTCGACGCCAAGGTCAACGGCGTGGTCGGCCACCTGAACTCGGGCACCACGATTCCCGCGTCCAAGATCTACAGCGACGCCGGCATCCCGCAGATCAGCCCCAGCGCCACCAACCCGAAGTACACCCGCCAGGGCTACAAGACGGCCTTCCGCGTGGTGGCCGACGACGTGCACCTGGGCGGCACGCTCGGCAAGTACGCCGTCAAGGAACTCAAGGGCAAGAACATCGCCGTGGTCGATGACCGCACCGCCTACGGCCAGGGCGTGGCCGACGAGTTCGAGAAGGGCGTCAAGGGCGCCGGCGGCAAGACCGTGGCGCGCGTGTTCACCAACGACAAGGCGACCGACTTCACCGCCATCCTGACCAGCCTGAAGGCCAAGAAGCCCGACATCGTGTTCTTCGGCGGCATGGACGCCGTGGCCGGCCCGATGATGCGCCAGATGAAGCAGCTCGGCATCGAAGCCAAGTTCATGGGCGGCGACGGCATCTGCACCGGCGAGCTGCCCAAGCTGGCCCAGGAAGGCATGAGCGACGGCCAGGTGGTCTGCGCCGAGGCCGGCGGCGTCGAAGGCGCGGCCAAGAAGTCGATGGAAGACTTCTACGTCGCGTACAAGAAGAAGTACAACGACGACGTCAAGGTCTACGCCCCGTACGTCTACGACGCCGTGAACGTGCTGGTGGCCTCGATGGTCAAGGCCGGCTCGGCCGACCCCGCCAAGTACCTGCCGGTGCTGGCCAAGATCGACTACAACGGCGTCACCGGCAAGATCGCTTTCGACGCCAAGGGCGACATCAAGAACGGTGCGTTGACGCTGTACACCTTCAAGGGCGGCAAGCGCGACCAGATCGCGGTGGTGCGCTGAGCTTCAGCCGACCCACGATCGACGAAGGGGCGCCAAGGGCGCCCCTTTTTTGTTCGTCCGGCATCGGCGGGGGTGATCATGTTGTGCATACAATTTGCCGGTGCGCGTCACCTTCGATCCGGCCAAGAGCGAGCGCAACGTCCGCCTTCGAGGGCTGTCCTTCGAGCGCGCGGCGGACTTTGCTTTCGAGTCGGCCGTGTTCGCCGTCGATGATCGCCAGGCGTACGGCGAGACGCGAGTGGTCGCCCTCGGCCTGCTCGGTGATCGAGTCCATGTCCTGTGCTTCATCGAAACCGACGAAGGGATTCGCGTCATCAGCTTCCGCAAGGCCAATGCCCGTGAGGTCAACCGATATGCCAAGGCCCGCTCCCCTGACCAAGCCTGACGGCGAAGTCCGAGAGATCAAGACTGAAGACCTGAAGCGCTTTCGCGACGCGGCCTCGCTCTCGGCCGGACTCCAGCGCAAGCTCGGCGTCCGCGGGCCGCAGAAGTCGCCGACGAAGGAGCGGATCACCATTCGCCTGTCGCGAGACGTCCTCGAACGCTTTCGCGCCACCGGCGACGGTTGGCAAACGAGAGTCGATTCGGCGCTTCAAGACTGGCTCAAGAAGCACAAGCTGACGGCGTAGCGCGCGGGGCGGCGCGGCCGGTCTGGCCGCGCGCCCCATCAACTCATCCTGCGTTCGGGCGCTCGTCAGTCCGCGCGCAGCAGCACCACACTGCGCCCTGCCACCCGCAGCGAGCCTTCGCCGCGCCACGGCCGCCAGCCGCGCGGCTGGCTGCTGTCGAGTTCCAGCGTCCAGCGGCCGGCGTCCAGCTCGAAGTCGCAGTCGGCCTCGTCGCCGTTGATCAGCAGCCGCAAGGGCGCCCCGCCGTGGCCCGGCGCGCCGATCAGCGCGGCCAGCGTGCGGCCGGGGCCGTGCCAGTCGGCGGCGGCGAGCGGCGCGCCCGAGGGCAGCCGCCACGCCAGGTCGACGCGGCCCTGCGCATCGGGCTGGCCACTGTACCAGCGCGGGCCCAGCGGCAGCAGGCGGCGGCGCAAGCCGGTCAGGTGCGCGGTGTAGGCGACCAGGTCTTCATCGGCGGCCGCCCAGTCGAGCCAGGTGATCGCGTTGTCCAGGCAGTAGGGGTTGTTGTTGCCTTGCTGGGTGTGGCCGATCTCGGCGCCGGCGGCGATCATTGGCGTGCCCTGGGCCAGCAGCACGCAGGCCAGCAGCGCGCGCTGCAGCCGCGCGCGATTGCGCAGCACCGCGGGGTCGCTGCTCGGGCCTTCGGCGCCGGCGTTCCAGCTCAGGTTGTGGGCGTGGCCGTCGCGGTTGCTTTCGAGGTTGGCTTCGTTGTGCCGTTGGTCGTAGCTGACCAGGTCGCGCAGCGTGAAGCCGTCGTGCGAGACCACGTAGTTGACCGATTCCAGCGGCGTGCGGCCCGGCGCCTGGAAGACGTCGGCCGAGCCGGCGAGGCGCTGCGCCAGCGCGCCGCGGTCGCCGCCGTGGCCCAGCCAGAAGGCGCGCAGCGTGTCGCGGAAGCGGTCGTTCCACTCCAGCCAGCCGCGCGGAAAGTGGCCGAGCTGGTAGCCGCCCGGCCCCAGGTCCCAGGGCTCGGCGATGAGCTTGGCGCCGGCCAGCAGCGGGTCTTGGCGGATGGCCTTGAACAGCGCAGCCTGGCGGTCGAAGGCCTGCGCGCCGCGGCCCAGCACCGGCGCCAGGTCGAAGCGAAAGCCGTCGACGTGCATCTCGCCCACCCAGTAGCGCAGGCAGTCCAGCACGAACTGCAGGCCGCGCGGCTGGTGCAGGTCGAGCGTGTTGCCGCAGCCGCTCCAGTTCTCGTAGGCGTTGCGCTGGTGCTCGATCAGGCGGTACCAGTTCGCGTTGTCGAGGCCGCGCCAACTGATGAACGGGCCCAGTTCGTCGCTCTCGGCGGTGTGGTTGAACACCACGTCCAGCAGCACCTCGATGCCGGCCGTGTGCAGCCGGTGCACCATGGTGCGGAACTCGTCGCGCGCGCTGCGGCCGTCAGGCCGGCTGGCGTAGCGCGGCGACGGGCAGAAGAAGCCCAGCGTGTTGTAGCCCCAGTGGTTGACCAGGCCCAACTGCACCAGCCGCCGCTCGTCCAGGTGCTGCTGCACCGGCAGCAGGCTGAGCGCGGTGACGCCCAGGCGCTGCAGGTGGTCGATCGCCGGTGCCGAGGCCAGGCCGAGGTAGGTGCCGCGCAAGTCGTCGGGCAGGCCCGGCAGCTGCTTGGTGAAAGCGCGCACGTGAGCCTCGTAGAGCACGGTGTCGGCCAGCGCCGTGTGCGGCGGCCGGTCGCCGGACCAGTCCCAATGGTCGTCGACGACGCGCGCCTTCAGCGCGGTGGCGGCGTTGTCGTGCGGGTCCAGCGCTTGCGGCTGCGGCGTTTCCGCGGCCCAGTCGAAGCGGCCGACGATCTCGCGCGCCCAGGGGTCGAGCAGCAGCTTGTGCGGGTTGAAGCGCTGGCCGCGCTCGGGCCGCCAGGGGCCGTGCGCGCGCAAGCCGTAGACCAGCCCGGCGCCGGCACCGGGCAGGAAGCCGTGCCACAGGTCGCCGCTGCGGCCGGGCAACGTCAGGCGTTGGCGCTCTGGTTTGCCTTCGTCGTCGAACAGGCACAGCTCGATGGCGCTGGCGTGTTCCGACGCGACGACGAAATTGACGCCGCCGTCGCGCACGCTGGCGCCCAGCGGCCAGGCGCGGCCGGGCTTCAGCTCGTCCATTCGAAGAACACGGTGGCCAGCGGCGGCAGGTCGATCACGATGGCTTGCGCGCGGCCGTCGGCGCCGGGGCTTGCGCTTTGCGCGCGGCCCAGCGGCGTGCCGACGTTGCTGCCGCCGTAGTGCGCCGAGTCGGTGTTCAGCCGCTCGACCCAGGCGCCGGCGCGCGGCACGCCCAGGCGCAGCCCGTGGTGCACCGTCGGCGTGAGGTTGCTGACGACCAAAACGGGCGCATCGCCGTCGTCGCCATGGCGCACGAAAGCGACGATGCAGCGCTCGGCGTCGTCGTGGCGGATCCACTCGAAGCCGCCGGCTTCGCTGTCGCGCCGGTGCAGCGCCGGCTGCTCGCGGTACAGGTGGTTGAGGTCGCGCACGAGGCGCTGCATGCCGGCGTGTTCGGGCTGGTCCAGCAGATGCCAGTCCAGGCTTTGCTCGTCGTTCCACTCGCGTGCTTGCGCGAACTCGCCGCCCATGAACAGCAGCTTCTTGCCCGGGTGGCCCCACATGTAGCCCAGGTAGGCGCGCAGGTTGGCGAAGCGCTGCCAGCGGTCACCGGGCATCTTGGTCAGCAGCGAGCCTTTGCCGTGAACCACCTCGTCGTGCGACAGCGGCAGCACGAAGTTCTCGCTGAAGGCGTAGACCAGGCCGAAGCTCAGCTCGCCCTGGTGCCAGCGGCGGTGCACGGGGTCGCGCTTCAGGTGCTGCAGCGTGTCGTGCATCCAGCCCATGTTCCATTTGTAGTGGAAGCCCAGGCCGCCGTCGTAGGTGGGGCGCGAGACGCCGGGGAACGCGGTCGACTCCTCGGCCAGCGTCACGGCCTGCGGGCATTCGCTGCCGATCACTTCGTTGACGCGCTTCAGAAAGGCGATGGCCTCCAGGTTCTCGCGCCCGCCATGCGCGTTGGGCAGCCATTCGCCCGCCTTGCGGCTGTAGTCGCGGTAGAGCATGGAGGCGACGGCGTCGACGCGCAGGCCATCGATGCCGTGGCGCTCGATCCAGTACAGCGCGTTGCCGACGAGGAAGTTGCGCACTTCCGTGCGGCCGAAGTTGTAGATCAGCGTGTTCCAGTCGGGGTGGAAGCCTTCGCGCGGGTCGGCGTATTCGTAGAGGGCGCTGCCGTCGAAGCGCGCCAGGCCGTGCGCGTCGCTGGGGAAATGCGCCGGTACCCAGTCGAGGATGACGCCCAGCCCGGCCGCGTGCGCCGCCTGCACGAAGCGGCGCAGGCCTTGCGCGTCGCCGTGGCGGTGCGGCGCCGTGGTCGGCGCCGTGAAGCGCGCGGTGGGCGCGTACAGGCCGATCGGCTGGTAGCCCCAGGAGCCGTCGAACGGGTATTCGCTGACCGGCAGCAGCTCCAGGTGCGTGAAGCCCAGGCCGGCGGCATAAGGCACCAGTTGAGCGGACAACTCGTCCCAGTCGAGCCAGCGGTTGCCCTGCTCGGGCACGCGGCGCCAGCTGGCCAGGTGCACTTCGTAGATGGCGATCGGCGCTTGTCGCGCGTTGGCCGCGGCGCGCCGCGGATCGGCCGCCACGCGCGGCGGCAGCTCGGCCACCACGCTGGCGGTGGCCGGGCGCAGCTCGGCGGCGCGGGCGTAGGGGTCGGCCTTCAGCGGCAGCACCTGGCCGTGGCCGTCCAGCAGCTCGAACTTGTAGCGCGCGCCCGGCGCGACGCCGGGCAGGAAGAGTTCCCACACGCCGCACTCGCGGCGCAGCCGCATCGGGTGGCGGCGGCCGTCCCAGTGGTTGAAGTCGCCGACCACGCTGACGCGCGCGGCGTTCGGCGCCCACACCGCGAAGCCGGTGCCGGCCACGCCTTCGTGCACGCGCGGCGTGGCGCCCAGCAGCTCGAAGGGGCGCAGGTGCGTGCCTTCGGCCAGCAGCCAGGCGTCCAGCTCGCCCAGCAGCGGGCCGAAGCGGTAGGGGTCGTCGAACTCGACCGCCTCGCCGCCCGGCCAGCGGGCGCGCAGCCGGTAAGGGCCGGGTCGCGCGCGCCGGCCTTCGAAGACGCCCTGGCCGCGCGATGGCAGCTCGGCCACGCTGCCGTCGGCACCGATGGCCTGCACGCTTTCGGCCAGCGGCAGCAGCGCGCGCAGCCAGTGCCGGCCTTCGCCATCGGTGTGCGGGCCGAGCGACGCGAAGGCGTCGCCGTCGCGGCCGGCGGCCAGGCGCGTGATGGCGTCGTCGCTCAGCATCGGCTCAGCATCGCTCACGCTGGGCGGCCAACGTTCCAGATCTGCCGCGCGTACTCGGCGATCGTGCGGTCCGACGAGAACGCGCCCATGCCGGCGACGTTGGCGATGGCCTTGCGCGCCCAGGCGCGCGGCTCGCGGTAGAGCGCGTCGACGCGCGCCTGCGCGGCGCGGTAGGCCTCGTAGTCGGCCAGCAGCAGGTAGTGGTCGCCGCCCCACAGCAGCGCGTCGACCAGGCCGCGGTAGCGGCCGGGCTCGTCGGCGCTGAAGCTGCCGCCGCCGATGGCGTCGAGCACCTGGCGCAGCCGCGGGTTGCTTTCGTACAGCCGCAGCGGCTGGTAGCCGGCGGCGCGCGCGGCGGCCACCTCGTGGGCCAGCAGGCCGAAGATGAAGATGTTGTCGTCGCCCACCTGCTGGCGGATCTCGATGTTGGCGCCGTCGTCGGTGCCGATGGTCAGCGCGCCGTTGAGCGCCAGCTTCATGTTGCCGGTGCCCGAGGCCTCGGTGCCGGCGGTGCTGATCTGCTCCGACAAGTCGGCGCCCGGCATGATGACCTCGGCCACCGAGACGCCGTAGTTCGGGATGAACGCCACCTTCAGCCGCCCGCCCAGGCGCGCGTCGGCGTTGACGACGTGGCCCACGTCGTGGATCAGCCGGATGATCAGCTTGGCCATGTGGTAGCTGCTGGCCGCCTTGCCGGCGAAGATCACGGTGCGCGGCACCCAGTCGGCCTTGGGGTCGGCCAGCATCGCCTGGTAGCGCGTGACCACGTGCAGCACGTTGAGCAGCTGGCGCTTGTACTCGTGGATGCGCTTGACCTGCACGTCGAACAGGCTGGCCGGGTCGACCGCCAGCCCGGTCTGCGCGCGGATCAGCGCGGCCAGCCGCGCCTTGTTGGCGCGCTTGGCGGCGATGAAGGCGTCGACGAAGCCATCGTCGGCGGCCAGCTCGCGCAGGCGGCCCAGCTGCTGCAGGTCGAGCCGCCAGCCGCGGCCGATGCGTTCGTCCAGCAGCGCGGCCAGCGGCGGGTTGGCCTGCGCCAGCCAGCGCCGCGGCGTCACGCCGTTGGTCACGTTGACGAAGCGCTCGGGCCAGATCGCCGCGAAGTCGGCGAAGATGGTTTGCTGCAGCAGCTCGGAATGCAGCGCCGAGACGCCGTTGACCTTGTGGCTGCCGACGATGGACAAGTGCGCCATGCGCACGCGGCGCTCGCCGTTCTCGTCGATCAGCGACAGCCGGCGCAGGAAGTCGGCATCGCCCGGGCGGTGGCGGCCGGCTTCGAGCAGGAAGTCGTGGTTGATGCGGAAGATGATTTCCAGGTGGCGCGGCAGCACGTGCTGCATCAGGCCCACGCTCCAGGTCTCCAGCGCCTCGGGCATCAGCGTGTGGTTGGTGTAGCTGAAGACGCGCTGCGTCGTCGCCCAGGCGTCGGCCCACTCGAAGCCGTTCTCGTCGACCAGCAGGCGCATCAGCTCGGCCACGCCGATGGCCGGGTGCGTGTCGTTGAGGTGGATCGCCACGTGCTCGGCCAAGCCGGCCAGGCCGCCGTGCTCGGCGCGGTGGCGCGCCAGGATGTCCTGGATCGACGCGCTGGTGAAGAAGTACTCCTGGCGCAGCCGCAGCTCGCGGCCGGCGGGCGTGCTGTCGTTGGGGTACAGCACCCAGGAGATGTTCTCGAACTGGTTCTTGAACTCGGCGGCGCGCGCGTAGTCGCCGCTGTTGAAGGCCTGCAGGTCGATCTGCGCCGGCGCCGCGGCCTTCCACAAGCGCAGCGTGCTGACGCGCGGCGTGCCGTGGCCGGGAATCACCAGGTCGTAGGCCTTGGCGCTGACCTCGCCGGCAGGGCGCCACACCGGCGGCCGGCCGGGCTCGGCCGAAGGCTCCACCCAGCCGCCGAAGCGCACCGGATAGGCCAGCCCCCAGCGCGGAAACTCCCACGGCGTGCCGTCTTCCAGCCAGCCGTCGGGGTGCTCGACCTGGCGGCCGCCCTGGATGGTCTGCGCGAACATGCCGAACTCGTAGCGGATGCCGTAGCCGTAGCTGGGCAGGCCGAGCGTGGCCATCGAATCGAGGAAGCACGCCGCCAGCCGGCCCAGGCCGCCGTTGCCCAGGGCGGCATCGGGCTCCTGCGCTTGCAGGTCTTCCAGCGTCTGCGCGTGGCGGCGCGCGGCGTCGACGGCGGCGCCTTGCAGCTCCAGCGCGGCCAGCGCGTTGCCCAGGCTGCGGCCGATCAGGAACTCCATCGACAGGTAGTAGACCCGGCGCGCGCGCGCCGCGCGGTCGGCCTGGTCCTGCGCCACCCAGCGGCGCGCCAGTTCCTCGCGCGCCACCTGAGCCACGGCGTGCATCATCTGCGTGGGCGTGGCCTCGCCGGCGGCGGTCGCCACGGTGGCGAGCAGGTGGCGGTCGACGGCGTCGGATAGCGCCGTGGCTGCCGTGTTGGGCAAGGCGGCGGACGACGAGGAGGGCTTTGCAGGCAGGTTCATGATGAAAGACCGGAAGGGCAATGGATGCGCAGCCGCATGCAATGGCCGTTCCAGCCGGATGACAATCGATCCCATCGTAGCGAGGAAACCCGATGAAACCACAGGACCTGGCCCAGAGTCTGGACCTGCCCAAGCGCACCGTGGCACTGGTGCTGGCCGGCGGCCGCGGCAGCCGGCTGCGCAACCTGACCGACAATCGCGCCAAGCCGGCGGTGTACTTCGGCGGCAAGTTCCGCATCGTCGACTTCGCGCTGTCCAACTGCATCAACTCGGGCATCCGCCGCATGGGCGTGATCACCCAGTACAAAAGCCACAGCCTGCTGCGCCACCTGCAGCGCGGCTGGGCCTTCCTGAAGCCCGAGATGAACGAGTTCGTCGACCTGCTGCCCGCGCAGCAGCGCGTGGACGAGGAAAGCTGGTACCGCGGCACCGCCGACGCGGTCTACCAGAACCAGGACATCCTGGCCTCCTACCGCGCCGACTACGTGGTGGTGCTGGCCGGCGACCACGTCTACAAGATGAACTACGCGCTGATGCTGGCCGACCACGCGGCGCAGGGCGCCGAGGTGACGGTGGGCTGCATCGAGGTGCCGCGCATGGAAGCCACGGCCTTCGGCGTGATGCACGTCGACGACAAGCGCCGCATCATCGACTTCGTCGAGAAGCCGGCCGACCCGCCGGCCATGCCGGGCAAGCCCGACCGCGCGCTGGCCAGCATGGGCATCTACATCTTCAACGCGCGCTACCTCTACCGCGAGCTCGAACGCGACATGGCCGACCTGAATTCGAGCCACGACTTCGGCAAGGACATCATCCCGGCGATGGTGAAGGCCGGCGTTGCCGCGGCGCACCCCTTCGACCTCAGCTGCGTGGGCACGCGCCGCGGCGAAGAAGCGTACTGGCGCGACGTCGGCACGATCGACGCGTACTGGGACGCCAACATCGACCTCACCGCCACCGACCCCAAGCTCAACCTGTACGACACGCACTGGCCGATCTGGACCTACCAGCCGCAGCTGCCGCCGGCCAAGTTCGTGCACAACGCCGACGACCGGCGCGGCATGGCGGTCGAATCGATGGTCTCGGGCGGCTGCATCGTCTCCGGCGCCGCCTGGCGCTCGGTGCTGTTCTCGCAGGTGCGCGTGCACTCCTACGCCAGGGTCAGTGAATCGGTGCTGCTGCCCGGCGTGGAGGTCGACCGCGGCGCGCGGCTGACGCGCGTGGTGGCCGACCGCGGCTGCCGCATCCCGGCCGGCATGGTGATCGGCGAAGACCCGGTCGCCGACGCGGCGCGCTTCTGGCGCAGCGACAACGGCATCACGCTCGTCACCAGCAGCATGCTGCGGGCGCTGCAGTGAGGGTGCTGCACGTCGCGGCCGAGGTCTACCCGCTCGTCAAGACCGGCGGCCTGGCCGACGTGGTGGCCGCGCTGCCGCCCGCCCTGGCGCGCCAGGGCGCCGACGTGCGGCTGCTGCTGCCCGGCCTGCCGGCGGTGCTGGAGGCTGTGCAGCACCAGCGCAGCGTGATCGACATCGGCTGCTGCTTCGGCGCCTTGCGCGTGCGGCTGCTGCTGGCGCGCATGCCGGGCAGCCAGCTGCCGGTGTACGTGGTCGACGCGCCCTACCTCTACAGCCGCGGCGGCGGCCCCTATCAAGACGCGCAGGGCGAGGAATGGCCCGACAACCTGCAGCGCTTTGCGCTGCTGGGCTGGGTGGCGGCGCACCTGGCCGGCGGCGATGCCGACCTGCAATGGCAGCCGCAGGTGGTGCACGCGCACGACTGGCACGCGGCGATGGCCTGCGCCTTCATCGCCGACCATGCGGGCACCGAGGCGGCCTCGGTCTACACGGTGCATAACCTCGCATTCCAGGGGCTCTTTCCGATGCACGACTGGCCGCTGCTGGGCCTGGCCTCGCGGCTGATGTCGCCGGCCGGGCTGGAGTTCCACGGCCAGCTCAGCTTCATGAAGGCGGGGCTGAAGTTCGCCGACCGCGTGACCACGGTCAGCCCCAACTACGCGCGCGAGATCGCCACGCACGAGTTCGGCTTCGGGCTCGACGGCGTGATCCGCGCCCGCGAGTCGGACGTGCGCGGCATCCTCAACGGCATCGACGACGAAGTGTGGAACCCGGCGCGCGACGGCGCCATTGCCGCGCCCTACGACGCCGAGCGGCTGCAGGGCAAGCAGGCCTGCCGCCGCGCGCTGCAGGCCGAGCTGGGCCTGCAGCCCGACGACGACGCGCTGCTGCTGGTGGTGGTCAGCCGCCTCACCGGCCAGAAGGGGCTCGACCTGCTGGTGGCCGCGCTGCCTGAGCTGCTGGCGCAGGGCGTGCAGGTGGCGGTGCAGGGCACCGGCGAGCCGGCGCTGGAGGCCGCCTTCCGCATCGCCCACCAGGCGCACCCGGGGCGGCTGCACGTGCACATCGGCTACGACGAGGCGCGCGCGCACCGGCTGATCGCCGGTGCCGACGCGATCGCCGTGCCCTCGCGCTTCGAGCCCTGCGGCCTGACGCAGATGTACGGCCTGCGCTACGGCACGCTGCCCATCGTGCGCCGCGTCGGCGGCCTGGCCGACACGGTGCGCGAAGCCGCGGCCGCCGAGGGCGGCAACGGCTTCGTGTTCGACGCCGCCACGCCGGCCGCGCTGGCGCAGGCGGTGCAGCGCGCGCTGCAGCTCAAGCGCGGCGCCGCGGCCGAATGGCTGGCCCGCATGCGCCTGGGCATGGGCGAGAGCTTGGGCTGGCAGGGCCCGGCGCGCCAGTACCTGGCGCTGTACGCCGACGCGCTGGCCCGCCGCCGCCACGAGCCGGCGGCCTGACACAATGCAGCGCGTGACCCGCCGTGACCCGCCGTGACTGATGGAGGACTGCCCGTGATGATCAAGCCCCTGTTGGCGCTGGCCGCCGTGGCCTTGCACACCCAGGCCGACGCCTACTGCTTCACGCTGATCGGCCCCGACAACCGCACCGTGTACCAGTCGATCAACCCGCCGTTCGACCTGTCGCGGCCGTTCTCGCGGACGCTGGCCGCGCGCTACCCGGGCCACCACCTGGTGATGGCGACCAGCTCGGTCGACTGCAACGAGATCGACACCCGGCCGACGCCCGGCAACCCGGCCGGCGCGTCGCGCTCGGTGGAGGATTCGGCGATCTTCCGCAACGCGCGCGAGGTGGGCGACCTCACCGAGGCCGAGGCGCGCGAGGCGCAAGGCCTGCCGGCCGTCACCCGCAGCAGCCGCGGCAGCGGCAACACGCTGCGCATGCGCTCGCCGCGCTGATCGCGCGTTAGGGTCCGCGGGTGGGTACCCGCGGGGTCGGTGCCCGCGGGGTCGGTACCCGCGGGGTCGGGCCCGCGGGGCCGGTGCCCGCGCGTGTGCCAGGCTTCAGTGCACCGCGCCGGCCACGCGCGCCGCCGGCGCGGGCGTCGCTGCCGGCGCGGCGGCCAGCGCCTCGGCCACCTCGCTCAGCATCACCTCGGCCACCGCGCCCTGCGGGTGCACGGCGCTGCGCACGCCGGCGTCGCGGCGCAGCAGCTCGGCTTCTTCGGCGTTGGGCGCGCGCACGATCACCGGGATGCCGGGGTTGAGCTGGCGCGCCGTCTCGATGATGGGCCGCAGCGCCGTGCTCTGCGCCACGCAGATCACCAGCAGCCCGGCATCGGCGATGTGCGCCTGCACCAGCGTCATCGGCTCGGTGGCGTCGCCGGCCACTGCGTGCACGCCGGCCTGGCGCAGCGCTTCCACGCGCTCGCGGTGGTGCTCCACCACGATGAAGGGCACGTCGCGCGCCGCTAGCGCCGCCGCGATGCGGCGGCCGACGAAGCCGTGGCCCACCAGCACCACCTGGCGCGCGAGGTAGCGGCGGTCGGTGGACAGCGGCAGCTCGGCCAGCGGGTCGTCGCGCGCGTCGAGCCGCCGCGCGCGCGCCGAGTGCGCCAGGATCCAGCGCCGCACCGGCTCCACCAGGCCGAACAGCAGCGGGTTGAGCGCGATCGACAGCAGCGCCCCGGCCACCACCAGGCTCTTGGCCTGCGGCGGCAATACGCCCAGCGAGCCGCCCAGCGCGATCAGGATGAACGAGAACTCGCCGATTTGCGCCAGACTGACCGAGACCGTCAGCGCCGTGCTGAAGGGGTAGCGAAAGGCCAGCACCAGCGCCGCCGCGGCCAGCGACTTGCCCAGCATGATGACGCCGGTGACGGCCAGCACCTGCAGCGGCAGCTCGATCAGCACGCGGGGGTCGAACAGCATGCCCACCGACACGAAGAACAGCACCGCGAAGGCGTCGCGAAACGGCAGCGATTCTTCCGCCGCGCGGTGGCTGAACTCCGAGCCGCGCAGCACCAGCCCGGCGAAGAAGGCGCCCAGCGCGACCGAGACGCCGAACAGCGCCGAGGCGCCGTAGGCGATGCCCAGCGCCACCGCGATCACGCACAGCGTGAACAGCTCGCGCGAGCCGGTCTTGGAGATCTGCCACAGCAGCCACGGCAGCAGCCGGCGGCCGCCCAGCAGCATCAGCGCGACGAAGGCCGACACCGCCAGCAGCGTGCGCAGCAGCGTGAAGCCCAGCGCCCCGGCGCCGGCGGCGCCGGCTGCTACGTCCGCGCCGGCGCCTGCCGCGGCGGGCCCCGAGCCGGCCAGCCCCACCAGCGTGGGCAGCAGCACCAGCACCAGCACCATCGCCAGGTCTTCCACCACCAGCCAGCCGACGGCGATGCGGCCGTTGTGCGAATCGAGCAGCCCGCGCGACTCCAGCGCGCGCAGCAGCACCACGGTGCTGGCGCAAGACAGCGAGACGCCGAACACCAGCGCGGCCGCCGGCGTCCAGCCCCAGCCCAGCGCCAGCGCGGCGCCCATCGCGGTGGCCACCGCCATCTGCACGATGGCGCCAGGCACCGCGATGCGGCGCACCGACAGCAGGTCGTCGATCGAGAAGTGCAGCCCGACGCCGAACATCAGCAGCATGACGCCGATCTCGGCCAGCTGCGCCGCCAGGTCGAGGTCGGCCACGAAGCCCGGCGTGTAAGGCCCCAGCAGCACGCCGGCCAGCAGGTAGCCCACCAGCGCCGGCAGGCCGACGCGCGCGGCCGCGAAGCCCAGCACCAGCGCCAGCCCCAGCGCGGCGGCCAGCGTCACGATGAGGGGCATGTGCGCGTGCATCGGGCGATGATCGCCCGGAAGCCCGGGCTTTGTCAGCAAGACCTTTTGGGCCTTTGCCGAAGGGGCTTTGCGCGCCCGCGCCGCGCCCGCGCCGCGCCCGCGCCGGGCCCGCGCCGCGGGGTCGAACGCCACTACGATGCACGGGTCGAGAGGAGACCGCGCATGACCGCCAATGCCACGCCGTCCCCGGTGCGCCTGCAGGCCGTGGCCGGGCCCGGGCAGCCCGAGCCCACGCCCGCGCTGGAGCAGCTGTACCGCGGCTTCGAGCGCGAGCTGCTGGTGCCGCTGTGGACCGAGATCAGCGGCCTGATGCCGGCAAGCCCGCGCTCGCGCGCCGCGCCCCACCTGTGGCGCTGGCAGCGGCTGAAGGCACTGGCCGCCGAGGCCGGGCGCATCGTGCCGGTGGGCCGCGGTGGCGAGCGCCGCGCCATCGCGCTGGCCAACCCCTCGCTGGGCGGGCGGCCCTACGCCACGCCCACGCTGTGGGCGGCCATCCAGTACCTGATGCCCGGCGAGCACGCGCCCGAGCACCGCCACACGCAGCACGCCTTCCGCTTCGTGGTCGAAGGCGAGGGCGTGTGGACCGTCGTCAACGGCGACCCCGTGCGCATGGCGCGCGGCGACTTCCTGCCGCAGGCGGCGTGGAACTGGCACGCCCACCACAACGCCGCCAGCGAACCCATGGCCTGGATCGACGGGCTGGACATCCCGTTCGCGGCCTACACCGAGAGCCAGTTCTTCGAGGTGGGCCGCCATCGGATCAGCGCCGCCGAGCAGGCCACGCCCGAGCGCTCGCGGTCCGAGCGGCTGTGGGGCCACCCGGGGCTGCGCCCGGTCTCGCAGCCGGCGGCGCTGCCGGCCACGCCGCTGCTCGCCTACCGCTGGGCCGACACCGACCGCGCGCTGGCCGACCAGTTGGCGCTGGAAGACGATGGCCACGCGGCCACGCTGAGCCCCGGCCACGCCGCGGTGCGCTTCAGCAACCCGACCACCGGCGGCGACGTGCTGCCGACCATCCGCGCCGAAATGCACCGCGTGCGCGGCGGCGCGCGCACGCTGCCGCGGCGCGAGGTCGGCTCCTCGGTTTACCAGGTATTCGAGGGCACCGGCCAGGTCAGCGTGGGCGAGCAGCGCTGGACCGTCGGCCGCGGCGACCTGTTCGTCGTGCCCACGTGGCAGCCGTTCTCCGCCAGCGCCGATGAGGGGGGCGCACTGGACCTGTTCCGCTTCGGCGACGCGCCGATCTTCGAGGCGCTGCACGCCCAGCGCGTGCAGGTGGATGCTTAAGCCGAGCCGCCGGCGCCGCATCTGGGCCTGGCCCGTCGCGCTGGGTGCGTTGACGGCGTCGGGCCTGGCCGCCGCGCTGCTGGCCGATCCTTCGGTCGAACTTTCGGGTGACCCCTGGGTTCACGCCTGGTCCTGGTTCGCGCTCGGCGTGCCGGTGGCCGTGATGGCCTGGTTCGCCTGGCGCCGGGGCTGAGACGGCATGGCCGCCGCCCGGTCGCTGCGCGCGTGGTCCTGGCTGCACACCTGGAGCAGCCTGGTCTGCACGCTGTTCATCCTGCTGCAATGCCTGACCGGCCTGCCGCTGATCTTCCACGACGAGATCGAGCGCCTGTCGGGCGACGCGGTGGCGGCACCGGCGCTGCGGAACGGCGGGGCGCCGATGATTTCCGGTGCCGACGCCACCGCCACCGCCGACGCCGTGCTGCGCGCCGCGCGCGAACGGCACCCGGAGCTCATGCTGCAGCACGCCGCGGTCGATCCGCGCAACGCGTGGCTTTGGCAGGTCACGCTGGCGCCGACGCCGGCCGCCACCGACGGCGCCCGCGTGGTGATGGTGGACGGCCGCACCGCCCACGTGCTGCGCGACGCCGCCAGCCACCCCGGCTGGATGGGCGGGCTGCGCCGCCTGCATGCCGACCTCTATGCCGACCTGCCGGGCCAGTTGTTCCTCGCCCTGATGGGCCTGCTGCTGGTCGTCGCCATCATCTCCGGCGTGGTGCTGTACGCGCCCTTCATGCGGCGGCTGGACTTCGGCACCGTGCGCCGCGGCCGTTCGCCGCGGCTGCAGTGGCTGGACCTGCACAACCTGCTGGGCATCGGCACCCTGGTCTGGGCGCTGGCGGTGGCCGCCACCGGGGTCGTCAACACCGGAGCCGGGCTGCTGCTGTCGCATTGGCAGCGCACCGAAGTTGCCGAACGGCTGGCGGCCTACCGCGGCCAGCCGCCCGTGCCCGAAGACCAGCGCGCGCCGCTGCAGGCCGTGCTGGCCGCCGCGCAGGCGCAAGCGCCGGGCCGGCGGCTGGCGTTCGCGGCGTTTCCGGGCACGGCCTACTCAAGCCCCTACCACGTAACCTGCTACCTGAACGGCGACGACCCGCTGGCGAGCCGGCTGCCGCGCCCGGTGCTGGTGGACGCGCGCACCGCGGCGGTCACGGCATCGCTCGAACTGCCCTGGTATCTGAAGGTGGCGCTGCTGGCGCGGCCGCTGCATGTCGCCGGCGACGGCGCCCTGCCGTTGAAGCTGCTGTGGGCGCTGCTGGACATGGCCACCATCGTCGTGCTGGGCAGCGGCCTGTACCTGTGGCTGGGGCGGCGGACCGGCCTGCCGCAAGAACCGGCGCCCCGCGGCCGAAGCGGCTGACCGTGCCTACCGCTGCCCGAACTTGGCAATCGCCCGCAGGCCGTAGGGCAAGAACGCCCCGGCCGCCAGGAAGATGAACTTGGCCAGCGGCGGCATGTTGAACGAAAGGACCTTGGCCAGCAGCAAGCCGTAGAACAGCACGAAGCCCCAGGTTCGGAGCACCTGCGGCCAATGCGTGGGCAGTTGCTCGATGACGTTGTAGCCCGTGCTGCGGCTCAGGAACGGAATTCCCTTGCTCTCCAACTGCTGCACGCGCAGGCTGCCCATCGGCACACAAGGGAAGAAGAACAGGACGAACCACTTGGTCGTGATGAACGAGCCGTCTTGCTCGAATGCGCACTGACCGTAGAAGGTCGTGCCGATGCCGTTGAATGAATTGGCCATGCGGGAAAAGGTGTGAGGGGAAGCTTGGCTTGCGGTCCCAGGTTCGAGCGGAGCGACGGCCGGGCCGCACTCGCGCGACCGGCGCGCCTGCCTACGCCAGGACGAGCGCCGCCAGCGCCAGGATGACGCCGATGATGGTGAGCGTCCAAGACCGCCGTTCGCTGGCGAAGACAAAGGTTTGCGGATCGCTCGGCAGGTAGATGACTTGAACCGGCCTGCTGGCCTTGAAGTCAGCCAGCACCTCCTCGGGGAACCGATGCTTGGCAACGATTGGGCGGCCGTCTTCCGTGGTGAAGTGAAACTCGGCCATGTAGGTGGTGGAGCCGCTGCGCTTGAACTGCATGTACTGACCGATCGGCTCGACCGTCGCGCGCTTGCCCAGCTTTTGAATGCGCGAGAGTTCCGAGTTTTCCTTGAAGCCGAAGATCACGAAAACGAGCCCTGCGAGAACGCCAAGGATCTTGAACAACACCCTGCCTCGATGGCGATACTTCATGCAACGCTCTGCTGGATCAACGACGACGGGCCGGAATCATGTGCGCAAGGTCAGCCAGGGCCGACGACGCCTGCGCGCGCGCCCAGAGGACCGGAACGAGATTGAAGACGGGAACGAGGAAGACGAAATAGAAGAAGAACTGAAGGCCGGCGGCGATCTTCCGCGACCCCAACACCCTCGTGCGTTGCGCCAAGGCGGTCTGTTCAAGATGGCCCTCCCACAGGGACAACTGGCGACAGACCAGGGTGAAGCCCGCAATGGCGAGCAGCGATGATCCGACCCACGTGAGCCCGGTGACCGACTTCGGCAACTGCTTGTCGCCGATCAGATGGAGGTGAAAGAAGAGGTCGGTTTGCCGAAGCGCGATGACGACGAGAAACGGCAATTGCAGAACCAAAGCGAGGGTGAGCAGCCTGCGCGCAAAGAGCAAAGTCCCTCGATGGCGTTGAAGTTCGCTGAGTACGCTCATCAGGTGCGACAGTCGGGTGAAGAGCCGGTTGTTTTGGTCGTGTCCCGGCGCATGGCGTCTGAATTCAGAACCCGATGGCTGTACACACCCACAGTATCACCGTGCCGACAAGGGCGGCACGTTGGCGACCCGCGACTGTGCCTGGGCCGACGGGCCAAGACAAGACGCTCAGTTGGGTGGCGCGTGGAGTTCTTCATGCCGACGCAGCAGGCCGCTGCGCCGACGAGACCAGGCCATGATGAAGTGCTTGATCTCGCGTCGCGCCGGCCGCGTCTGCGCGGTCGAGTGCTTCCGTTGAACGCTGGCACAGCGTCGACAACGCGGCCTCGAGCGGTCCGGCGGGCTGAGGGTTCAGGATTTCGGCATAGCGGGCCAGGTTTGCTGCGCTTGCCTCGTGATCGGTGGGCCCGGGCGCGATGGGTAAGGTTTCCTCCATCAAGCGCTGTTGCCGATGCTCGGCCGCGAGTTCGGCATCGAGCACTTGTCGGCGGACCGCGTCGGCGGCGGCTTCGGTCGTCGTCGACCTGATCCAGTTGCGGACCAAGCGCAGGGGCTGGATGACCTGGGCGCGCCACGGACGGACGACCTCATCGAGCAGCCTCAGATCGTCGGCCGACAAGGTGCGGCCCCGGTGGCCGGCATAGAGGCAGAACAGGAGCAGGTTCACATCGAGGCCGAAGCGGTCCTGCAGATCCAGGCAGATGCTTGCGATCTCGGGGTCTGCATAAAGCTTGAGGGAATGCTCCCAGAAGCCGGAACCGCTGCTGCCTTGCGGGCGGCTTGGCGTCGTGTCCGTCATGCGGCCTTCGGCCGGCAGCGCGGCGGGCTTCATCGGCTCAGCGCTTGCCGGGCGGCTTGGCGTCGAACTTCGAGCCGCGCAGGCACAGGCGCCCCTCGTCGGTCTGCCACAGCTGCTGCTTCTCGTGGAGTTGCCCCAGCGCGCGGGCGATCACGTTGAAGCCGAAGCGGCCCAGCGTCTCGGCAAGCTTCTGGTAGTACATCGGCGCCTGCGTCAAGAGTTGCACGATGGCTGCTTCGGCCTCGGCCGCTTGCGCGTCGCCCGTCAGGCCGGCGGCATCGCTCTTGCCGCCCAGGTAGTCGGCGATCTTCGCGCGGTCGGCGTAGGCGTACGAGATGCGCTCGTAGCGCTCGTGCGGAATGCCTTCGGAGATCGTCGCATCGATGCCGACCTTCGCGCCGGTCGGCACGACGCCGGGCGGCATCACGGGCAGGCTGGGGTCCAGCGGCTTGGCGCGCGCGCCGGGGATGACCATCACGTCACGGTCGCCTTGCACGCGGGTCGCAATGGCCCATTCGACCTGCTCGCCGTTGAACACGTCGATGTCGTCGTCGACCACGACGACATGCTTGAGGTCCATCACCGACAACGCGGCAAGCAGCGCGTTCTTGCCTTCGCCGGCCTGCTTCTTGATCGAGATGACCGCATGCCAGAACGCGCGGCCGCCCAGCGTGACGTTGATGTCCTTGACCTGCACGCCGGCCGTGCGCAGTGCACGCCGGATCGCCTGGTAGCGCGTCGGCGCGGCGAGCCAGGTGTTCTCCCAAGGCATGTGCAAGGCGTAGTACTGCGCGTCGCGGCGCTGCAGGACGGCCTTGATGCGCACGTTGGGGTTCCAGTGCAGGCCGCCCATCAGGGCCGTGAACTCGCCGAAGCGGCCCTCCGGCTGCGTCCATCCGGTGGGCAGGATCTCCGCCTCGAGCACGATCTCCGAATCGGCCAGGAAGGGCAGGTCGACGGTCTCGCAGCGGCCGAGCTCCACCGGCACGCCGCGCATGCCGCCGGCGATGCCCATCTCGTCGACGCCGATCGGCGCCCGGTAGCCGGCGCCCATGATCTCCATCGGGTGGTTGCCGATGGAGATGGAGATCTCGCACGGCCGCCCCTGCTCGTAGGCGCGCTGCGCGAACAGCCGCATGTTGTTCGGCGTGACGATGTCGATGCCGGTGAGCGCCTTCTCCTTGACCATGAAGCGATAGATGCCGGAGTTGATGCCGTACTCCGGATCGCGGGCCATCACGATGCCGGCGGTGATCATCGGCCCGCCGTCGTAGATGGACGACATCGGGATCGGCAGCCGGAAGAGGTCGACGTCGCTGCCGGTGGCGATGACCTCCTTGACCGGCGGGCGCTCCACGTAGCGCGGCGGGATCGGCTGGTCGATGCCGCGCTGCAGCTTCTGCTCGATCTCCGCATAGGTGCTCGCGCCCATCGACTTCATGGCGCGCTGCTGCGTGCGGATGATGCCGGAGACGATGGGCATGTCGTAGCCGATCGGCTGCTTGAAGCGCAGCGCCTTGTCGCTCTGGTCGACCAGCGTGGCGACGTGGCGGATGTCGACCGGCTGGTCGACGTCGATCAGGTCGCCCTCACGCTCCAGGCGGTCCAGGAAGCCGCGGAAGTTCTCGTCCATGTGGCGTCAGTCCTTCGAAGGGGAGTCGGGTGCTGCGGGTTCGGTGCCGGCATCGGGCCGCGCCGCGCCGGCCTTCAGGCCTTCCCAGCGCGCCATGCGGTCGCAGTGCACGTCGAACAGGTCGAGCACGCGGTGCACCGTGTGCTCGACCAGCGCATCGATCGAATCGGCGCGCGTGTAGAAGGCTGGCACGGGCGGGAAGATGACGCCGCCCATCTCGGTCACGGCCGTCATGTTGCGCAGGTGGGCCAGGTTGAGCGGCGTCTCGCGCGTGAGCAGCACCAGGCGACGGCGTTCCTTGAGCATCACGTCGGCGGCGCGGCTGACCAGGTTGTCGGAGTAGGCGTTGGCGATGGCCGACAGCGTCTTCATCGAGCACGGGGCGACCACCATGCCGCGCGTCAGGAACGAGCCGCTGGCGATGCTGGCGCCGATGTCGCGCGGCTTGTGGACCACCGTGGCCAGCGCCTCCAGGTCGCTGCGCGACAGCCCCAGTTCCTGCCAGGCGTTGAGCACGGCGGCATCGGTGACCACCAGGTGGCTTTCCCACCCGGGCAGGCGGGCGATCTGCTGCAGCAGCTTCACGCCGTAGATCGCGCCGGTCGCGCCGGTGATGGCGACCACCAGGCGCTGCGGGGCGGCGCTCGTCGTCATGTCGCGGACCCGGCGCCTGCCAGCGCGTCGGCGACGGCTTTCGATGCCGCCTCGGCCAACGGCACCTGCAGCAACAGCAGCAACACGAGTCGCGCCAGCACGTTCGGCGTCTCCGCCTCGCCGGCCGCGGTCAGCCCGTGGCAGAGCTGCGTGTAGACATCGTCGAGTTCCTGGGCATTCATCGTCAGGCTCCGCAGGGTTGATCAGGCCGCAGCGGCCGGCCGCCCGAGCGCATGCGCCAGCGCGCTATGCAGCTCGGTCTCCGAGGGCACGGTCTTCCACCGGGCGAGCAGGTGACCATCGGGCCGCACGAGGTAGCAGGCGCCGGCGACCGCGCCGTAGAGGCCGTGCAGGCGGCCACCGGGGTCGATGGCGTCGATGCCGGCCGTGGCCGGCGTGCCCGACGTCGCAAGGGTGTGCAGGCGGATCGGCGCCACGGCGCCGAGCGACGCGACGCTGGCGGCGAGCGCCGGGCTGGGCCCGCGGTCGGCGGCAAAGTGGAACAGGTCGAAGCAGGGGCCCAGCAGTTGCGTCAGATCGCCATCGACCGGCGCGCCGTCGACCAGCCGTTGCAGCGGGCCGTCGGGCAGCGCCATGCCGGGCCTGGGCCCGGCGTCGAAGGCGGCCTCGTCGGCCGTGGCCTGGTTCAACGGCGAACCCGCATAGTCGTTCGCCGAATGCTGGCGCGGGCTCATCAGCGACGTGAGCGCCGGATGCCGCGCGCTCAGCGCCAGCACGGCGTTGCGCATCAGGCGGTGCGGCGCCGACGGCGGGGACATGAATTCGGCGCCTTTCGAGGCGTAGCGCAGGTTCTCGCGCGCCGCGGCGACGCGCTCCAGCGAATAGCTGTCGAGCAGCGCGTCCGCGGCCAGCCCACGGATGTGCCACGCCAGCTTCCAGGCCAGGTTGTGCGCATCCTCGACGGCCGAGTTCATGCCGCGGACGCCGAAGATCGGCACCAGATGGGCGGCGTCGCCCGCAAACAGCACGCGGCCGTGTCGGTAGGACGGCAGCGTCATCGCGCTGGCCCGATACAGGCTCAGCCAGACCGGCTGCCACGGCTTGTCGACGCCCAGCATCGCCAGGTGGGCGCGCACCTTGGCGAGCACGCGCTCGGGCTGCATGGCTTCTTCGGTCGGCTCGTCGTCGCGCAACTGGTAGTCGAAGCGGAGCATGCCGCCCGGCTTCTTGAACATGATCAGCGTGCCGCCGGGGTTGGACGGCGGGTCGAACCACCAGCGGCGGCCCACGGGAAAGTCGCTGGTGTCGATGCGCACATCGATGATGGCGTAGCGCCCCGCATGGCGCTGACCTTCCATCGTCAGGCCCATCGACTGGCGGATCATGCTGCGGCCGCCGTCGCAGGCGACGACCCAGTCGGCCTCCATGTCGTAGGGGCCGTGCGGATGTTCGATGCGCAGCCGCGCGCCGCCGGCACCGGACTCGAAGCCGACCACCTTCGAATGCCAGCGAATGTCGACGAGTTCCTCGAAGGCCGCGGCGCGCGCGACCAGCCGCTCCTCGATCAGGTTCTGCAACTGGCTGAGCGTGGCGGGAAAGCGCTGGTCGGGCCGGTCGGGGATGAGCGATTCGGCGACCAGCGCATCGCGGTAGTAGGTCCAGCCGCGATTCCAGCCCAGGCCCGAAGCCGCAATCTCCTCGCCCACGCCGAGTTGATCCATGATCTCCAGCGTGCGCCGGGTGAAGGCACCCGCGCGGCTGCCGGAGCAGACCGTCGCGTCGGCTTCGATGACCACCGATGCGATGCCGTGGTTGGCGAGGTCCAATGCCAGGGTCAAGCCCGTCGGGCCGCCGCCGACGATCGCGACCGTGGCTCGACGTCCGTCGCGGCCGTCGCGAACCGAGGCCGGAAGCTGCGGCGGGTGCACCGAGTAAGGAAAGTATTCGCCGAACACCACCTCGTAGCTCGGCTGGGGCGCGCTGCCGTCCGGCGCGCGGTTGTGATCGACGACGGCGGGCTTGGCGTTGGGCGGCATGGCGTCGGATGCTGGGTGAGGTGAAAGAAATTTACCTCATGGTGCGATGCAAGGATAAGATAAATCTTCGCCGCTGGCATTTACGTCGGATTCGATGCTGTAGTAGATTCTGTTCGTAGCAATTGATCCTCCATTCTTCCGGTCTTGTCCGTGGCGGGAGTCGTTCGATGCCAAGCTTCATGAAGGTGGGCGATGTCCCGCGCAAGCGCTTCTCGCAGTTCCGCCGGGAAGACGGCTCTTTGTACAGCACCGAGGTGATGGGGCTCGAGGGTTTCTCGTCGGACTTCTCGCTGCTGCATCACCGCCACCCGCCCTCGTCGATCGTCGCCTGCGAAAGCGTCGGCCGTGCGCCGGTGGAATTCATGGACAACCATCCGTTGCTGCCCCGCTTGTGGCACACGGGCCGCGTCGAGGCCGCGGGCGATACCGTCTCGTCGCGTTTCGCGCTGTGCGGCAACCAGGACGTGATCGCGAGCTTCGTGACGGCCGGCGAGCCCTCGCCCTTGTACCGCAATGCGGCCGCCGACGAGTTGTTCTTCGTGCACGACGGCCGGGCGCGCCTGGAAACGATCTTCGGCACGCTGGAGGCAGGCCCCGGCGACTACGTGCTGCTGCCCAAGGGCGTGACGCACCGCTGGCTGCCGGCGCCGAGCCTGCGGGCGCTGGTTTTCGAAACCACCGGCCACGTGACGGTGCCGGCGCGCTACCTGTCGGCGCACGGCCAGTTCCTGCAGACGGCACCGTTCAGCGAACTCGACCTGCGCGCACCGGCCGGGCCGCTGCTCGTGGCAGGCGAGGGCGTCGACGTGTTGGTGCGCACGGGCGCCGGCCTCACGCGCTACACCTTCGAACGCCATCCGTTCGACGTGGTCGGCTGGTTCGGCTGCAACTATCCCTTCGCCTTCAACATCGCCGATTTCTCGCCCATCACCGGCAGCTTCCATCGGCCGCCGCCGGTGCACCAGGTGTTCGAAGCGCCGAACATGGTGTTCTGCAATTTCGTGCCACGCATGCTCGACTACGACAGCCGGGCCATGCCGATCCCGTCGTTCCATTCGAACGTCGATTCCGATGAGTTCATCTTCTATGCCGAGGGCAACTTCTTCTCTCGGCGCGGCTCGGGCATCGAGCGCGGATCGGTCACCTTGCATCCCGCCGGCCACGTGCACGGGCCGCACCCGGGCAGCACCGACAAGGCCGCCGAGCGCGTCGGCCAGCGCACCGAAGAGGTCGCCATCATGCTGGACACCTTCAGGCCGCTGCGCCTGGCGGCGCGCGCGCCCGGCATCGAGCAGTCCGGCTACCTGCATTCGTGGACGGCCCGCGCCGTCTGAGCCCGTTGCCCCTCGTCAGCGACCTCGAGCCTCGACGCCATGAGCAGTGCATCCCCGATGGCCGCCGCACCGGCCGGCGAACGCGAGCTTCTGGCGGTACGCATGCAGCCGCTGGCCAGCAGCGACGGCGGGCGCCTGAACCAGCAATCGGGCGTCGCCCGGCGGGCGGGACTGCTGTGGTGCACGCGGCACCGCGCGGCCGAGCGATCCGACACGGTGTTCGTGTTCGTGCACCCGTCGTCGAACTTCATGGCGCACTATGCGCTGGCGACGATGTCGCAACTGGGCGTCGACGCCGTCGGCATGTCCACGCGGTACATCAACAACGAGTCGACGCTGCTGCTCGAAGACTGTGTGGTCGACATCGGCTCCGTGCTGCTGCACTTGCGCGAGGAGGGATACCGGCGCATCGTGCTCGTCGGCAACTCCGGGGGCGGCGGTTTGGTGGCGCTGTATCAGAACCAGGCCGAACACCCTTCGATCCAGGCTGCGCCTTGCGGCGCCGGCCCCGATCTGACGCAGGCGCGCTTGCCGCGCGCCGATGCGCTGGTCATGCTGATGGCGCATCCCGGCCGCAACACGGTGCTGACCGAGAAGCTCGACGCCGCGCTGCTGGATGAGTTCGATCCGTTCCGGCGCGATCCGTCGCTGGACATGTTCGACGAGCGCAACGGCCCACCGTATGCGCCCGAGTTCCTGCAGCGCTATCGCGCCGGGCAGATCGCGCGCAACGATCGCATCACCGACTGGGCGCTGGAGCGGCTCGAATTCCTGCGCCATCGCACCGCTGATCGCGTCCACGATTTGCCGTTCGTGGTGCATGGCACCATGGCCGACCCGCGCAACCTCGACCTCAGCCTCGAGCCTTCGGACCGCAAGGCCACCACGCAATGGGGCGAGCCCTATGTCGCCAACCTGATCCCGGCTTCGATCGGCCACTACACGAGCCTGCGCTCCTGGCTGTCGCAGTGGAGCCTGCGCTGCTCCAACGGCAACGGGCCGCAGCGCCTGGCGTCGGTCTCGGTGCCGGTGCACGTCATCTACGGCACCGCCGACCCGGGGTGTTATCCAAGCTATGCGCAGTCGCTGTTCGACGGCGTCAGGCACGCGCAGCGGCGGATCACCGGCATCGCGCGCGCCGGCCACTACCTCGATGGCCAGCCCGAGGAGAAAGCGATCGCCTGCCGCACGATGGTCGACTGGGCCCGTTCCCTGCCTTGAGCGGATGGCGCCGCCGCCGCCTGCGGCGGTCGATGTCGCCGACCGGCCCTGAGCCTTTGAATCCCCCAACATGGAGACTCGACTGTGAAAGCCCTCGTTCTCAGACAGCATGGCGGCCTCGAGCAACTCGAGGTCGTCGCCGACCATCCGCGGCCCGTGGCGATCGAAGGGCACGTCGTGATTCGGGTCCGCGCTTCGTCGTTCAACTATCACGACGTTTTCACCGTGCGCGGCATGCCGGGCATCAAGGTGCCGCTGCCGGTCGTGATCGGCCTGGACATGGCCGGCGAGATCGTCGAGGTCGGCGCGAATGTCGCCGGCTGGCAGACCGGCGACCGCGTGCTGGTCAATCCGCTCAACAAGAAGAAGGGCCTGATGGGCGAGATGATGGACGGCGGCATGGCCGAGTACTGTCTCGTGTCGGCCGAGCAGTTGATCCGGATGCCGCAGGGCGTGAGCTTCGAGGCGGCGGCCGCGCTGCCGGTGGCGTACGGCACCGCGCACCGCATGCTGATCACCCACAACACCATCAAGAAGGGTGACCGGGTGCTGGTGCTCGGCGCCAGCGGCGGCGTCGGCACGGGCTGCGTGATCCTGGCCAAGATGCTCGGCGCCGAGGTGATCGCCTGTGCCGGCAGCGCGGAGAAGCTCGAACGCCTGAAGGCGCTCGGCGCCGACCACGTCCTCGACTACAAGACGACGGATTTTTCCAAGTGGGCCGTCGAGAAGTACGGCAAGCCCCAGCGTCGCAGCTACGAAGGCGGCGTCGACGTCGTCGTCAACTTCACCGGTGGTGGCACCTGGGTCCCTTCGCTGCGCTGCCTCAAGCGCGGCGGCTCGCTGCTGGTGTGCGGCGCGACCGCGGGCCACGATCCGAAGGAAGACCTGCGCTACATCTGGAGCTTCGAGCTGAAGGTCATCGGCTCGAACAGCTTCTACGACGACGACCTCGCCGCGCTGATGAACATGATCGCGAGCGGCCGGATCGAGCCGGTCATCGACAAGGTGCTGCCGCTGGAGCAGGCGGCCGAAGGGCTGCGTCTGATTCAGGACCGCGAGGTCATGGGCAAGGTCATCGTGACGCCCTGAGCCGACGAACCCGCACGAGACACACGGAGCCTCCAATGGAAAGCCTTCCTTCGGTCGAGAGCGTTCAAGCCCTGCTCACGCGCGGGCCGTTTCATCAGTGGCTGGGATTGCAGGTGCAGCGCGTCGGCGATGGCGAGATCGAGATCAAGGCCACCTGGCGACCCGAATGGGTCGTCAACCCCGACGCCGGCTACACGCACGGCGGCATTCTGGCGGCGCTGATCGACCTCTGCGCCGACTGGGCGCTGGTATCGACCACCGGCCGCGGCGTGCCGACGATCGACATGCGCGTCGACTACCACCGCGCCGCGATGAAGGGCGACATCGTCTGCAAAGGCAAGGTGGTCAAGGGCGGCAAGCAGTTCTCGGTGTGCGAGGCGTCGCTGTTCAACGAGCAGGGCCAGTTGCTCGCCAGCGGCCGGGGCGTCTACGCCATGCCCGCGCCGAAGAGCGCCTGAGCGGCCATGGCGGTCCGCGTCGACCATGCGGTGATCAACGTCCTCACCGGGATGGACGCCGCGGTCGACCGCTTCCGCGCGCTGGGCTTCGCGCCGACGCCGCGCGGCCATCACTCGCTGGGCTCGATCAACCACCTGATGATGTTCGAGCGCGACTACCTCGAACTCGTCGGCATCGAGCGTGGCGCGACGAAGGTCCGCGAGGAGATCGCCTCGGCGCCGATCGGTCTCGACGGCCTGGTGTTCGCGACCGACGACGCCAGGGCGCTGCATCGTCGCCTGCGCGCGCAGGGCGTGCCGGTGCTCGACCCGGTGGACTTCTCGCGGCCGGTGGTCCTCGATGGCGTCGAGCGGCAGGCCGCGTTCACCACCGTGCGCGTGCATCCCGACTACCTGCCCGGCGGGCGCGTCTACTGCTGCGAGCACAAGACACCCGAGTTGGTGTGGCGGCCGGACTGGCTGGTGCATGGCAATGCGGCCGCCGGGCTTGCCGAATTCGTCGTGGTGGCGGACGACGTGCCCACGCAGGCCGAGCGTTATGCCCGCTTGCTGGATGGCGTGCCGTTCCTGCCGACGCGGACGGCGGGCGAGCGGTGCGCGACGTGGGACGGCTTCCGCCTCAGCCTGATGAGTCGCGAACGCTATGCTGCCCGCTATGGTGCGGCCGGCCGTGCGCGTGCGGCGCAAGCCGCGCAGGCGGGCTGCATGGGCGCGCTGGCCGTGCGCACGCGGTCCCTGGCGGCCGCGCGTTCTTGTCTGGCGGACGACCTTCGGGCCGGACGCGCGGTCGATCAAGGCGATCGCCTCGTCGTCGCGGCCGCCGGCTTGTGGGACTGCGTGCTCGAGTTCGTCGGCCCTGGTCAGGGCGCCTGGCCCGACGCTTGATGCGGCGAGGCACCCGGTGCGAACCTTCACCAATCTCGGCGACCTGATCGACCTCGGCGCGAATGCAGACCGCCTGGCGATGATCGACCTCGGCGGCGAAGGCGGCGCGCGGGAACTGCGCTACGCCGAATTCGCGGCGTCGATCCGCGCGGCGGCGCGGTCGCTCAGCGGCCGCGGCCTGCAACGCGGCGATCGCATCGCCATCCTGTCGGCCAACCGCAGCGAATATTTGGTGGCCTGCCTGGGCGCCATGCAGGCGGGCTTGGTGCCGGTGCCGGTGAACCATCGGTTCCCGCGCGAGCTCAGCGATTTCGTGATCCGCGATGCGGGTGCGCGCCTGCTCTTCTGCGACGGCGAGCGCTTGTCGGCCGGGCCATCCGATGTGCCGGTGATCGTCTTCGGCACGCCGCCGCAGGCGTTGCCGGCGGGCGCGACGCCGTTTGCCGCGTTCCTCGATCCGGGGCCGTTCGAACCGCTGGTCCCGGCGCCCGACGAGCCGGCGATGTTTCTCTACACCTCGGGTTCGACGGGGCGTCCCAAGGGCGTGGTGCTGTCACACCGCAGCCACCTCTGGGTCGTCGGGGCCCGGCGCCGCGCGCAGGACGTTTCGGCCCATCGCTTCCTGATCGCGGCGCCGCTGTATCACATGAACGCCCTTGGCCTGAGCCTGCTGGCCATCGCCTCGGGCGCGACCATCGTGCTGATGCCGCAGTTCGACAGCCTCGGCTACATCGATGCGATCGCGCGCTACCGGTGCACCTGGCTGACGGCCGTCCCGCCGATGGTGGCGATGATGCTGCGCGAGCGCGACGCGCTCGCCGGCGCGGATCTGTCGTCGGTGGCCTGTCTGCGCATGGGGTCGGCGCCGGTCAGCCCGAGCCTGCTCGAGCAGATCCACCGAGTCCTGCCGCAGGCGGCGGTGCTCAATGCCTATGGCTCGACCGAGGCCGGCCCGGTGATCTTCGGCCGCCATCCGGACGGGCTGCCCCAGCCGCCGCTGTCGGTCGGGTATCCGCACCCCGAGGTGCAGATGCGGCTCGCGGACGGAGACGACAGGAACGCGCGACAAGGCGTGCTGCAGTTGCGATCGCCCGGCCTGATGCTCGGCTACCACCGGCGGCCCGAGATCCGCCTGCCGTTCACCGACGACGGCTACTTCGTCAGCGGCGACGTGTTCCGGCGTGACGACGATGGCTTCCACTACTTCGTCGGCCGCAGCGACGACATGTTCGTGTGCGGCGGGGAGAACGTCTATCCCGGCGAAGTCGAGAAGCTGCTCGAAAGCCACCCCGACATCGCGCAGGCCTGCGTGGTGCCGATCGACGACGCCATCAAGGGGGCCAAGCCGGTGGCCTTCTGCGTGCTGCGCGAAGGACGCCGCTTGAGCGTGGAGGACGTCAAGCGCTACGCACTGGCGCACGCCCCGGCCTACCGGCACCCGCGATTCGTCTGGTTCGAGGAGCGCCTGCCGCTGGCCGCCACCGGCAAGATCGACCGCCGGCTGCTGCAGGAACGGGCGCGCCTGCGCAGCGGGCTATGATCGTTTCGCCGGGCAGCAACGACAGGACCCCCAGATTGGACGAGATCGATCGCCGGATTCTCGAACTGCTGCAGGCGGACGCCAGCCTGCCGGTGAGCGAGATCGCCGCGCGGGTGGGGTTGTCGACCACACCGTGCTGGAAGCGCATCCACAAGCTCAAGGAAGACGGCGTCATCGCAGGGCAGGTCGTGCTCTGCGATCCCGACAAGCTCGAACTGGGCACCACGGTGTTCGTCGAGGTGTCGACGAACCAGCACAACGAAACCTGGTTGGCGAGCTTCGCCAAGGCCGTTCAGTCCATCCCGGAGATCGTCGAGGTCTATCGCATGAGCGGTGACGTCGACTACTTGCTGCGCGTCGTCGTCAGGGACATCAAGGGCTACGACGCCGTCTACAAGCGCCTGATCAAGGCCTGTCAGCTCTACGACGTGAGTTCGAGCTTCGCGATGGAGCGCATCAAGTACTCCACGGCGTTGCCGATGCGCCTTTCGCCGTCCGAGCCGGAGGCGGCGCCTGCGCCGGCGCGCCGGCGTTCGCGCGCGGCGCGCTGAATCCTCGCCCCTGCACTACTGCGATTCCGATGATCCCAGGCGCCGCGCCTGGCGTTGCGGCGTTCCCTTGGTCGGACGATCGATGCAACAAAGTTTCTCAAAATCCATACAATGGAGATTGACATACTCCAAGCGCCGCGGTTTGGTGGATCCGAACCCGCGTCGAGTGAGGCCATGGAAATCTATCTCGACGCCAATGCCACCACGCCCGTTCTCGCGCAGGCGCGGACGGCCGCGCTGGCGGCGATGGCGCAAGACTTCGGCAACCCGAGCAGCATGCACGGCACCGGCCTGAAGGCGCGCGCGCTGATGGAGGCCGTCCGCGCGCAGGCCCGCCGCGCCATCGGGGCGAGCGATGGCCAGGTTCTGTTCGTCAGCGGGGCCACGGAAGGCATTCAGACGGCGGTGCTGTCGGCGATGACCGCGCTGCGCGAGCGCCTCGCGGGTGGCGCCGGTGCGGCGACGACCGTGCTGTATGGCGCCACCGAACACAAGGCCGTGCCCGAGGCGATCCGGCACTGGAACCATTTGCTCCGCCTGGGCCTGCAGGTGTTGGCGATCCCCGTCGACGGGCGCGGCCGGCACGACCTCGATTGGCTGCGTGCTCGTGCCCCCGGTGCCGGGCTCGTCTGCACCATGGCCGTCAACAACGAGACCGGCGTGATCAGCGATCTGCAAGGCATCTCGCACGCGCTGGGCGGCAGCCGGGCCTTCTGGCTGGTCGATGGCGTGCAGGCGCTGGGCAAGCTCGACCTTCGGCTGCGCGAGCTGGCCGTCGACTATGCGACGTTCTCGGGCCACAAGCTCTACGCGCCCAAGGGCATCGGACTGCTCTATGTCCGCCAGGGGACGCCGGTCACGCCCTTGCTGGCCGGCGGCGGGCAGGAGGACGCCTTGCGCTCGGGCACGGAGAACATGCCCGGCATCGCCGCCCTCGGCTCGGTTCTCTCCGAGTTGGAATCGGGTCAGGTGTTCCAGCCCATGGACACCCTGGCGCACTACCGCGAACGTCTGGCCGCGGCGCTGCGCGATGCCTTCCCCGACATCGTCTTCAATGCGCCGGCCGATGTGTGCCTGCCGACGACGCTGAACTTCTCGGTCCCGGGGCTGAGTTCGCGGCTGCTGCTCGATCTTTTCGACGCGGCCGAGATCCGCGTCAGCGGCGGTTCGGCCTGCAGCGCCGCCAAGGCGCAGCCCAGCCACGTTCTCGAGGCGATGGGTCTGCCGGCCTGGCAGGCCGCGGCCGCCGTGCGCCTGTCGTTCGGGCCGGCGACGTCGGCCGATGTGATCGATGCCGCCTGCGAGCGCATCCGGGCCTGCGGCGAATCGGTCCGCGCCAGTTGCCTGGGGGCCGTTTCGTTGCCGCAGGCCGACGGGGCGGTGCCTCGCCTGACGCGCCTGGTCGCCGACGGCGCCTGCTGCTATGTCGTCGCCGACCCGGCCGGCGGCCGCTGCGTCGTGATCGACCCGCGGCCGGAACTGGTCGAGTCGCTGGCGCAGTGGATCCGCTGTCGTGGACTGCAACTTGCCGCCGTGCTGGCGACACACCCCCACGCCGACCTTGCATCCGCGTCTGTGGCGCTGCGTGCGGCGCTGCGTGCGTCGGTAGCGCCGGCGTTGACCAGCGGCGGCGGCGAGTGCTGCGGTTGGCCGGCCGGTGTCGACCGCATCGACCTCGGAGCGCAGCGCCTGAGCCGGTTGACGCTGCCGGGGCTGGCTTGCGATGCCGCCCTCTACGTCCTGCGCGACGACGATCGGCGCTGCTGGGTGTTCATCGGCGACGCCTGGCCCGCAGCCGCGTCGGGCTGCGGTACGCCCGTGGCGCATGACGCGCTTGCCGCTGCGCCTTGGCTGCCGCTGCTGGCGGCCACCGTGGATGCCGCGGCCTTGCTGCTGCCGGCCCATGATCCGGAAGAGCGCTTCGCCTGCACGCTCACGAACGCGAACGGTCCGGCGCAGCAAGACTCAACCGCCATCGACCGCGTGGCGCTGCAGCCGCCAGCCGTGGCGGCGCTGCTCGAGACGCGCTCCGACGTGGTGCTGGTCGACGTCAGAGAGCCCTACGAACAGCGTCTGGGGCAGACCCTGGCGATCGGTGATGCCGGCAGGCGCTGGGCGGTTCCGCTGTCCGGCCTGGTCGAAGCCCTGCCCGACCTGCTTGCATTGCCGGCGCAAGCGCCGGTGCTGGTGTTCTGTCGCAGCGGCAATCGCAGTGCCAGGGCTGCGGCCGCGCTGCGCCGGCTGGGCCGCGCGCAGGCCTACAGCGTGGCGGGTGGGCTGGCGCTCTGGCCGGCCGCCGCTGCGGCGGGCGCGAGGCCCGCAAACGGCGCGTGAAGCTCGGCAGTTCGGGTGAATGCCTTGCCGCCGTTTTTTGCAACAGGGGTATGCGTTTCTACGGTTGTTCGTCGCCGGTGGTTTGATTTACTATTTGTCAAGCGATGGGCAGAATGAATTCTTTCTTCGGCGCCTGCCCGATCGCCCGCTGACGAAGCAAGGTTCCCGCGATGGCCCGTCTTGTCCACCGACCCGACAGGCAACCTCTGCCACCCGATTCACTGTGGAGTGACCATGCGACGATTGTCCGGCTTCCTTGGCGTCTTGCTGGCCCTGCTGTGCTCGTCTGCCGTCATGGCGCAGCAGTCCTGGGCTCCCGGCAAAGTCATTCGCATCATCAGCCCGTTCCCGCCCGGCGGAACGTCGGACACCATCGCCCGCGCGATGGCCAACCACCTGACGGCCGCGCTGGGCCAGTCGGTGGTGGTCGAGAACAAGCCGGGCGCCTCGACGGTCATCGCCGTCAACGAGTTGCGCCGCTCGCCGCCCGATGGCACGACGCTCATGTACACGACCACGGGCACGACGAGCCAGCTGCCGCACCTCTACGCCAAGCCGCCGTTCGATCCGTTCAAGGACTTCACGCCGATCGGCTTGGTGGCCTACAACAAGCTGGTGTTGCTGGCCAAGGTCAACGCACCGTACGACAGCGTGGCCGGACTGGTCGAGTACGCGAAGAAGAACCCCGGCAAGGTGAACTACGCAAGCTTCGGTGCCGGCTCGTTTCCGCACATCGTCAGCGAGGCACTGAGCCAGCAGACCGGCATCAGCATGACGCACATTCCGTACAAGGGAGGCGCCGACGCCGCCCGCGCAGTGATGGCGGGCGAGGCCGACATCCTGTTCGATGCCTCGGTGTCCGCCATTGCCAACGCGGCGGGCGGGCGCGTGAAGTTGCTCGCCGTGATCGGACCGAGCCGCATCGCATCGGTACCGAACCTGCCCACCATGGCCGAAGCGGGGTTCCCGGGCTTCTCCGAACCCGGCCTGGAACAGCTGCTGGCGCCCGCCGGGATGCCGCCCGAACTGGCCGACAAGATGAACGCCGCGCTGATGCAGGCGGCCAAGACGCCCGAAGTGCGCAGCATCCTCGACCGCGGGGGCTTCGATTCCGTCTACAGCAGTCCGCAGGAGCACCAACGCATCATGAAGAAGAGCTACGACTACTGGGGCGGCGTGATTGCGCGCACCGGCATCCGGCTCGACTAGGACAAGGTCATGACGGCGCTCACCGGTGGCCAGGCGCTGGCCCGACAACTGGCGCTCGAAGGGCTGACGGACCTGTTCTGCGTACCCGGCGTCCAGCTCGACTGGGCCATCGACGGCATACGCCAGATGGGCGACACCTTCCGCCTGCTGATCCCCCGCCACGAACAGAGCACCAGCTACATGGCCGACGGGTATGCGCGCGTCGGCGGCCGCATCGGCGTGTGCATGACCGTGCCCGGCCCCGGCTTCACCAACGCGATGGCCGGTCTGTCGACGGCTTATGCCTGCTCGTCGCCGTTGTTGTCGATCACCGGCCAGATCCATTCGACGACGATCGGTGCCGGCCACGGCATGCTGCACGAGATCAAGGACCAGTCCGCGCTGGTCGGCAGCGTCACCAAGTGGCACGGCATCGCGACCCGGCCCGAGCAGGTGCCGGCGCTGGTGCGCCAGGCCGTGCAGCAGTTGCGCAGCGGCCGCCCGCAGCCGGTGGGCATCGAGATTCCGCACGACGTGCTCAGCGGCAGTGCCGACGTCCAACTGATCGAGCCGCCGGTCGCATTCGACGGCCGCCTGCCTGCCGACCCGGCGCAGATCGAGGCCGCGGCGACGCTGCTGTCGGCGGCGCGGTTCCCGGTCATCCATGCCGGCGGCGGGGTGCTGGCGGCCGGTGCCAGCGCGGCGCTGCAGCGTCTGGCGCAGCGGCTGCAGGCGCCGGTGATCATGACCGAGACCAGTCGCGGCGCGATCTCCGACCATCATCCGCTGGCGCTGGATTCGGTGGCCGGCCGACCCGTCGTCCGGCGGGCCGACGTGCTGCTGGTGGTCGGCAGCCGCTTCATGAACCGCATGGCACCGCTGCCGCAATGGACGTCGCCGTCGACGCAGTTCATCTATCTGAATATCGAGGCCGCGGCCGCCGAGCCGCCGCGCCAGCCGGGCCTTCTGGTGCAGGCCGATGCCGTGCTGGGGCTGAACGCGTTGGAAGCGGCCGTTGCGGCGCGCCACGAATCGCGCGCCCCGCTGGTGCAGGCCGCCCGGCAGTGGGCGCGGCAGCAGTTCGCCGAGGTGCAGCCGCAACTCGCCTACGTGCAGGCGCTGCGCAGCGCCATTCCCGACGACGGCGTACTCGTCAACGAGCTGACCCAGGTCGGCTACCTGGCGACGGTTGCCTACCCGGTGTACCGGCCGCAGACGCTAATCACGCCGGGCTACCAGGGCACGCTCGGTTTTGGCTTTCCCACCGCGCTGGGCGTGGCCGCGGCCTTGCCGGACCACGCGGTGGTCTGCATCACCGGCGACGGCGGCTTCGGCTGGGGCCTGGCGGAGCTGGCCACCGCGCGGCGCTACGCCTTGAACCTCGTGGTCGTGGTCTTCAACGATGGCCACTTCGGCAACGTGCGGCTGCTGCAGCAGCAGACGTTTGGCCACACCATCGGCGTCGAGCTGTGCAACCCGGACTTCGGCAAGCTGGCCGATGCCTTCGGCGTGCCGTCGCAGCGCGTGGATTCGCCGGCGGCCCTGGAGAGCGCGCTGCGCAGCGCGCTGGCGCGCCGCGGGCCGGCACTGATCGAGGTCAGCGTCGGCCAGATGCCGAGCGCCTGGCACCTGATCGGCTACAAGAGCGCGTTCAAGCGGCCTTCGCCCGAGCCGGCCGATCCGATCGCCGGCCTGTCGCCGGGCTGAGGTTCGCGGGCGCGGCCTATTCACCCATTTGGCCTGTTAGCCTGCTAGGCTATTGAGCCAGCCAACCGCCGTCGATGCGCAGCGTCGCGCCGGTCATGTAGCTGGCATGGGCCGAGCAGGCGAACAGGATGGCGCCGCACATCTCTTCGGGCCGCGCGGCACGCGCCATCGGGATGCGCGTCAGGAAGGCTTCGAGCCGCGCCGGCTGGGCCAGCAGCGCTGCCGTCAGTCCCGACTCGGTGACGCCGGGGGCCAGCATGTTGACGCGCACGCCGCGCGTGGCCAGCTCGATCGCCAGCGACTGCGTCAGGTTGTGCACGGCGGCCTTCGAGGCCGCGTAGGCCACCGACCGGGGCTTGCCGGTGAACGACAGCGTCGAGCCGACGTTCAGGATCGTGCCGCGCGTCTGCAGCAGCTGCGGCGTGAAGGCCGCGATCATGTTGTGCATGCCGGTCACGTTGACGCCGATGACACGGTCCCACAGCGCATCGGCCTCGGCGCTGCCGACATCGGCCTTGCCGTCGATGCCGGCGTTGTTGATCAGGTGGCGCAGCGGGCCGACCCGCGTCAGCACCTCGTCGGCCAGCGAGCGGCAGCCGTCGCGGTCGGTGACGTCCAGCCCGCGCAGCAGCGCCGGCCCGCCACCTTGTGCCGCCAGCTCGTCGGCCACGGCTTGCAGCCGGCCGGCTTCGCGGTCGACCAGCACCAGCCGCGCACCCGCCGCGGCGAAGGCCAGCGCGGTCGCCCGCCCAATGCCGCTGGCGGCGCCGGTGACGAGCACCACGTCGTCGTCGAAGCGGATCTGCATGGTCAGCCCTTGCGTTCGATGTGCAGGTGGCAGCAGCCGTGGCCGCCGGGCACCCAGGTGTCGTTGCGGATGGCGAACCCCGCGCCTTCGAAGGTGCCGACGTCGCCGCCGCCGGCGATGCGCAGCAGCCGCTGCATGCGCTCCGGCGCGACGCCGGCCTCTTCATAGGCTTCCTTCACCGGGCAGCTGCGGAACTTCAGCCCCAGGCCGCCGGCATCGCAGCGCGTGGTGTCGATCTCAAACAGCCCGCCATGGTCGGGCAGGATGTCGATGAAGCGCGCGCGCAGCCGCTCGAAATCGGCCGGCGCACAGTCGGCCAGGAAGCGCCGGCCGGCCGCTTCGCCGCGTCCGCGCATCGCCCGCGTCAGCAGCGCTTCGGCGCGTTCGGCGCCCAGTTCGGGCTCCAGTTCATCGAGCAGCGCGGCCACCAGCAGGGCACGGCTGCGCAGCGCGCCCTTGAGCTGCAGGCGCAGGTCGGCCAACGTGCCTTCGGCGTCTTGCATCGGATCTCCCTTGATTCCAGCGCCGGCAGGCGGCGCCACACCCCGCATCGAGAGCACGATGAGACCGATAATCGGTCAATTTGCTCCGATAAACGAGCAGGCTAGTGCAGCGCCCCTTGGCCGTCAAGGGTGGCAATCCGCAACGCCGAAAACCCGCTTGGCGCTTGCGCGACGCGGGTTCCGATGGCACGATGCTTGCGTCCAATAATCGGCAAGCAGTGACCGATTATTGGTCGCTGATCCTTGGAGCCCGTTGATGCATCGCAAGCTTTTCCTCCGTTCCACCGCGGCAGTCCTGCTGGGGGCGCCGCTGGCATCGGCGCTGGCGCAGACCGCGTCGTTCCCCAGCAAGCCGATGCGCATCGTCGTGCCGTTCCCGCCCGGCGGCGGCGTCGACATGATCGCGCGGCTGATCGGCGACAAGCTCACCGCGCAATGGGGTCAACCGGTGGTCATCGAGAACAAGCCGGGGGCCGGCACGCTCATCGCCGCGCAGGCCGTTGCCAGCGCGGCGGCCGACGGCTACACGCTGATGGCCGCCACCGTCGATACGCTGGCGGTGGCCGCCGCGCTGCAGCCCAAGCCGGTCACGCTGCCGGAGAAGACATTGACGCCGGTGACGCAGATCGTGCGCACGCCGTTGTTCATCGCGGTCAGGCCGGACAGCCCGTTCACCGGTCTGCCGCAGTTGATCGAGGCCGCGCGCAAGGCGCCCGGCGCGCTGTCGTACGGCTCGGCCGGCATCGGCACGTCGCACCACATGGCGATGGAACTGCTCGGCATCCAGGCCAAGATCGAGGTCAAGCACGTGCCATACCGCGGGTCCAGCCCCGCCCTCAGCGACCTGTTCAGCGGCGTGCTCGACTTCGCCGTGCTCGATTCGCCGGTTGCCGTGGCGCAGCTCAAGGGCGGCAAGATCCGCGTGCTGGCCATCTCCACCGAAGCGCGCTCGCCGATCGCGCCCGAGGTGCCGACCATTGCCGAGCAGGGCTTTCCGGGCTTTTCGGCGTTGTCGTGGATGGGCTTCGCGGTGGCGGTGGACACGCCGCCGGCGATCGTCGACAAGCTGCACGCCGGCATCCGCGCCGCCGTCGAAAGCCCCGACGTTGCGCAGCGGCTGCGCGCCATCGGGCTGGAGCCGGTGGTCAGCGCCAGCCCGGCTGACTTCAAGCGTTATGTCGACGCCGAGCGTTCGCGCTGGACGGCGCTGATCAAGGCCAAGAACATCCAGGGCGAATAGGGCGACGGCGCTCAGAGCGCGTCGGCCCAGGCGCGGATGACGTCCACCGTCTCGCGCACCTTCTCGGACTGGCCGGCCAGGTAGTGCGTGCCGCCCACCAGCACATGGCGCCGGATGCGCCCCGGCGTGCGCGACAGCCACAAGGCGTTCATCGCCGGCACGACCGAGGCGTCGGCCGTGTGTTCGATCGACAGCACCGGCACGCTCGTGTTCAGCAGGTTGGACGGTCCGTCGGCCTGCGTCGAAGCCGCCCACTGGCTGAGGTAGGCGGTGAGCGTGGTGTAGCGGCCGATGTTGTTGGCGCCGTAGTTGATCTCGCGCGGGTTGCCCCAGATGTTGCCGGCCGGCCGGTCGTTGGGGTCGATGCTGGCATCGAGGTGGCGCGGATCGGCCGCGGTGCGGTAGATGATGAAGGCCATGTCGCGAACGCCGTGCGGCAGCGAGCGCACGTAGGCCAGTTGTGCGCGTGCCCATTGCTCCAGCCGCTGGTTGCGCGCCAGTTGCGCCGCGCGGTAGCGCGCCAGCCAGTCGGCCGCATAGGGCGGGCCATTGTCGGGATTGAACATGTCCAGCGCCGGGTCGGCCGAGAAGGCATCGCGCTCGTCGATCACCGACGGGTCCAGCCATTCGGAGAACAGGCGCGAGCGTCCGGGATGCGCGGCCGTCAGCACGATGCCGTCGACCGGCGGCAGGTCGTCCGCGCTCAACCCCGAGGGGTCGCCCGCCGGCGTGTGGGTGGCGCTGAAGTTCTCGGCCTGTGCCTGGTAGTAGGCCGCCAGCGCGGCGCCGCCGGAGTTGCCGATCAACAGCACGCGTTCGTAGCCCAGGCTGCGCAGGTGCCGCACGCCGGCCCCCAGGTCCTGGAGCACGCGCTCCATGATCAGTTGCGAATCGTTGTTCAGGTAGCGCGAGTTCAGGCCCAGCATCGTGATGCCGGCCTGCGCCAGCGGCTGCAGCAGGTAGTGGCCCATGAAGTTGCTGGCCGGGTGCATCACGATGGCGGCGCAGCGGCTGCCCGGCGCACGCACCAGGTTGCCGTAGATGCGGGGCCACAACTGCGCGATGCCCGACTGCGACTCCATCGCGAGGCCCGGCTTGACGTCCAGGCTCAGCAGTTCGGCCGGTCGCGGCGAACTCATCGTGCCGCCCCGCCGGCCGGCTGCGGCGCGCGCGCCTTCAGGGCCACCCAGTCGGCCAGCGTGCGATGCGCCTGCTGCGCGAATCCGTCCAGCGTGCTTTGCTCGCACACCTGGAACGACAGTTCCAGCCGCAGGCCGTTCGGGTCGTGGAAGTAGATCGACTTCAGCCAATGGTGGTCGACGATGCCGATCACCGGCACGCCGGCATCCAGCAGGCGCTGCCGGGCCTGCTCCAGTTCTTCCAGCGAGCCGACCGACATCGCCAGGTGGTTGACCCAGCCGGGCGTGGTGGGGTCGCTGGCGCCCTGGCCGTCGTCGAGGTCGAAGAAGGCGACGAAGGAGCCGTCGCGCATGCGGAAGAACAGGTGGGCGAAGGCGCAGGCCTCGCCGGTGGACGGCACGCGGTCATCGCACACCACGTGGGCCAGCGGCAGGCCGAGCAGGTCCTCGTAGAACGCGCGCGTCTGCTCGGCGTTGCGGCAGCGCCAGGCCACGTGGTTGAGCCGATTCACGTGAAAGTTCGCAGGCTGCATGGGGACTCCGGAAAAGGGCAGGTGCTACGGTTGACCGGCATCGAACTCGTCGCATAAACTGTCCATTTATAGGAACGACTAGTTCGAATATCGGACTACAGTCTGCCACAAATCCAGCCCGAGGCCAAGCCACCCATGGAGTTTGTTTCCTACTTCGACTACCAGCGGCATCCGGCGCGGCAGCCCGCGCTGCAGGCCGGCCGCGACCCGCGCACGCACGCGGTCGCGATCGTCGGCGGCGGTCCGGTCGGGCTGGCGATGGCCATCGCGCTGGCGCGCCAGGGCATTGCCAGCGTCGTGCTGGAGGCCGACGACAGCGTCTGCACCGGCAGCCGGGCCGGGTGCCTGACCTCGCGCTCGCTGGAAATCCTCGAGCCGATGGGGGCGGCGGCGGCGGTGATGCAGCAGGGCCTGCCCTGGGCCGAAGGCTGGAGCTACCACCGCACCGAGGAAGTGCTGCATCTCGAGGTGCCGCAGGATCCGATGGCGACGTTTCCGCGGCTGGTCAACATCCAGCAGTGCTACATCGAGCAGTTCCTGGTCGATGCCATCGACGCCCGGCATGCCGAGCTGATCGACATCCGCTGGCAGACCCGCGTCGACGCGCTGCGCAGCGACGCCGAGGGCGCGGAACTGGACGTGAGCACGCCGCTGGGCGACTACACGCTGCGTGCCGACTGGGTCGTGGCCACCGACGGCGCGCGCAGCACCGTGCGCAAAGAACTCGGCGCGCGCTTCGTCGGCACGCGCTACGACGGGCAGTACGTCATCGCCGACATCAAGATGGCGAGCGCGATGCCGCCCGGACGGCGCGCCTGGTTCGACCCGCCGTCGAACCCGGGCGCCACGCTGCTGCTGCACAAGCACAAGGACGACCTCTGGCGCTTCGACTACCAGCTTCACGATGGCGAAGACCCGGACGAAGCGGTCCAACCCGAGAACGTGCTGGAGCGCATCCGCAGCCACCTGGCGCTGATCGGCGAGCCCGCGCCGTGGCAGCCGGTGTGGATCAGCCTGTACCGCGCGAGCTGCCTGACGCTGGAACAGTATCGGCACGGCCGCGTGCTGCTGGCCGGCGATGCCGCGCACCTGGTGCCGATCTTCGGCGTGCGCGGCCTGAACTCCGGCTTCGAGGACGTCAACAACCTGGCCTGGAAGCTGGCCGGCGCGATCCGCGGCTGGGCCGACGCAAGGCTGCTCGACACCTACACCACCGAGCGCTTGTTCGCGATGCGCGAGAACATGCGCCATGCGTCCAAGAGCGCGGAGTTCATGGCGCCGCCGGCGCCGGCATTCGCGCTGATGCGCTCGGCGGTGCTTGGCCTGGCGGCGCGGCACCCGTGGGTGCGCCGGCTGATCGATCCGCGCCAGAGCACCACCGTGGGCTACCCCGAGTCGCCGCTCAACCAGCCGGCGGCGCCTGCCGAGTTCGCTGCCGGGCCGGCCAGCGGCTTCGCTTTCGTCGACGGTCCGCTGGACGACGGCACGCCGCTGTGCCGCCGCATCGGCCCCGGCTTCACCGCGCTGGCCTTCGACGCGCCGGCGCTGGCGGGCCGCCCGCTCGGCGTGCCCGGCGGCGCGCCGGTGCAACTGCTGCCGGCGGCCGCCGCCGGCGCGCTGGGCGAACGCTACGACGCCCGGCCCGGCACCGTCTACCTGTTCCGCCCCGACGGCAACCTGCTGGCGCGCTGGCGCGCGGCCGACGCGGCGACCATCCAGGCCGCGGTGCGGCTGTGCTGCGAAGGAGGCGCCCGATGAGCACGCTCGCACCCGAAGAGCTCGACGAGCTGTACACCAGGCTGTGCTACCGCATGGCGCGCGCCGGCGAGCCGGCCACGCCGCAGATCCTGGCCCGCCTGGTGCTGCTGCTGATGCACGAGGTCGGCGATGCCGGCCGCATCGGCCAGGCCATCACCGAGGCGACGCGCGACTTCCCCGAGATCGTCGCCGTCGAGAGCCCGCTTTGAGCCTAGTCGCGCGGGCCGCGCAGGGTGCGCGCGATGGTCGTGGCCGCCTTCTTCAGCGCGCGCGCGTAGCCGGCGTCCGAGGTCTGGCGCACCGCCGGATAGACCACGCCGATCGACGCCGCCACCTGCTTGTCGACGACGAGCGGCACCGACACGCCGTGCACGCCGGCCGACAGCTCGTCGTGCGACACCGCGAAGCCCTGGCTGCGCACCGCGGCCAGTTGCTCGGCCAGCAACTCGGGGTCGTCGGCCTCGTCCAAAAAGTGCTGGATCACCGCCTCGTCGGCAAAGGCCAGGATCGAGCGGCCGCTCGCGCCTTTCGACAGCGGATGGCGAAAGCCGCGCGCGAGCTGCACGCGCATGAAGTGGTTGCCGCCGACGGCCTGGTCGATCTGGATCGCCTCGTAGCTGCCCTGCGGCGCGGTGAGGATGAAGGTCTCGCCGAACTCGCGCGCCAGCGCGTTCAGCGTTGGACGCGCGGCGCCGATCAGCTCGGGCTCGACGAACTGGGCCAGGTGCAGCAGCGCGGTGCCGGGCACGTAGCCGGCCTCGACGCGGTGCACGAAGCCGCGCTGGTGCAGGGTGGCCAGCAGCCGGTGCACGACCGTGCGATGCATCTTGAGCCGGCGCGCCAGCTCGGTGGTGCCCAGCGGGCCGTGTTCGGCGACATAGGCCAGCAGCACCAGCGCCTGGTCTGCGGTCTTGGAGATCTCGGTCATGGCGCGTCGATTATCGACTGACGCTATCCGTTATGCGGACTGCCACGGAGACGCCATTGGACAACATGCTGATCCACAACATCGGCGAGTTCTACACCGGCGACCTCGACGCGCCGGTGCTGCCGGTGCGTGCCCTCGCCATCGCCGGCGGCCTGATCGCCGAGCTCGACCCGCCGTCGCACCAGGGCTTCGACACCGTGATCGACGCGGCCGGCTGCGCCGTCGTGCCGGGGCTGATCGACGGCCACGTGCACCCGGTGGCCGGCGAGTGGACGCCGACGCAGGACGCGATCGGCTGGGTCGGCAACTACCTGCACGGCGGCACCACCAGCATGCTGTCTGCCGGCGAACTGCACACGCCCGGCCTCGACTACGGCCGCATGACGCCCGACCTGGTGACCGCGCTGGCCGAGGTCAACGCCAGCACCTTCGCCAACCAGCGGCCGGCCGGCGTCAAGCTGCACGCCGGCACCGCGCTGCTGGTGCCGGGCATGAGCGAGCGGCACTTCGACCGCCTGGCCGCGGCCGGCGCGCGGCTGGTGAAGTTCCTGTTCTATCCGTTCTCGCGCGATCCGGACGAGGCGCGGCGCTACGTGCAATGGGCGCGTGACCGCGGCTTGCGCAGCAAGGTGCACACCGGCGGCGTCTCGCGCTCTGGGGTCAGCCAGATGTGCGGCTTCGACGTGCTGTCGTGGCTGCAGCCCGACATCGCGGCACATGTGTCCGGCGGTCCGATCCCGATGTCCGACGCCGACCTCGACCGCGTTGTCGACGAGTTGCGCATGCCGCTCGAGTTGTGCTCCTCCGGCAACTATCGGTCGGGCCACCGTGCGGTCACGCGGCTGGTCGCGCGCGGCGAACTGGGCCGGCTGACCCTGGGCAGCGACACCCCTGGCGGCACCGGCGTGATTCCGCGCGGTGCCTGGCGCAACGTGCTGTTCCTGGCCTCGATGTGCGGCCTGTCGCCGGGGCAGGCCATCGCCGTGGCCACCGGCAACACGGCGCGTGCGCATGGCCTGGCCGAAGGCATCCTGGCGCCGGGCCGTCCGGCGGACCTGGCGCTGTGCGGCCCGGTCGAAGGGTCGGCCGGCAGCACGCTGGCCGATGCCGTCGCGCATGGCGACCTGCCGGGCATCACGCACGTGTTGATCGATGGCCGCGCGGTGGTCGCCGGCCGCAGCCGCCAGACGCCGCCGCCGCGGCTGCGGCCGGTGGTAGCCTGCTGCGGCCCCAACTTCGGAGCCGCCGCATGATGCGCGTCCTCGACGGCCAGGCGCTGCGCGAATGCCTGGACATGCGCTCGTGCATCGATGCGATGCGCGCCGTCTTCATCGACGTGGCCGAAGGCCGCTTCCACACCCCGCTGCGCAGCCGCGTCAGGCCGCCGGGCACCAGCGCCACCGGCTTGACGCTGATGCCGGCGCTGCGCGAGGCCGCGCCGCGCCGCTGGTGCCTGAAGGAGATGGTGGTCACGCCGGCCAACGCGGCGCGCGGCCTCGATCCGCTGCAGGGCCTGGTGGTGCTGCACGACGGCGACGACGGCCGCGTGCTGGCCGTGGCCGACGCGCCGCAGCTCACCACGCTGCGCACGGCGGCGACTTCGGCGCTGGCCACGCTGACCTTGGCCCGTCCGCGTGCGCGCACGGTGGCGGTGGTCGGCGCCGGCGTGCAGGGCCGCTCGCATCTGCAGGCCATGCGCACCATCCTGCCCGCGGCCGAACTTCGCGTGTGGGGGCGCTCGCCGCAAAAGGCGGCGCAACTGGCGCAGACGTTCGGCGCCGTGGCGGTGCCCAGCATCGAAGCCGCGGTGCGCGACGCCGACGTCGTCTGCACCGTCACCGCGGCCGTCGATCCCATCCTGCAGGCCGGCTGGATCGCCCCCGGCTGCCACGTCAACGCCGTGGGCTCGAGCACGCCGCTGGCCTGCGAGATCGAGCCCGCGCTGATGGCGCGCGCGCGGCTGTTCGTCGACCGGCGCGACGCGGCGCTCGCCGAATCGGGCGATGTGCGGCGCGCGCTGGCCGCCGGCGCGATCAGCGAAGCGGCCATCGTCGCCGAACTGGGCGACGTGCTGTGCGGCCGCGCCGAGGGCCGCCGCGATGAGCGCGAGGTGACGCTGTACAAGTCGCTGGGCTTCGGCGCGCTGGACCTCGCCGCGCTCGAACTGGCGCTGCAGCGCGCGCAGGCCATCGACGCTGGCGTGGCGACGGAGTGGCGATCGTGAGCGGCCAGCCGCCGCTGCCGCCGGCGCTGGCGGAGCTTGGCCGCAGCGCCGGCCCGTCGCCTTACGAGAGCGTCAACCTGCCGGTCTGGCGCGCCTCCAGCGTGCTGTTCGACACGCTGGCCGAGACGCGCGCGGCCGTCGCCGCCACCGCCGCCGGCCAGCTTCGCGCGGCCAACTACGCCACCGCCGGCACGCCGACGACCTTTGCGCTGGCCGACTCGGTGGGCACGCTCGAAGCCGGCCCGCACGCCGTGCGCGTGGCGCTGGTGCCGAGCGGGCTGAACGCCATCGCCACCGCGCTGCTGGCCTTCCTGTCGCCGGGCGACCACCTGTTGATGAGCGATTCGGTGTACGGGCCGGCGCGGCTGTTTGCGCGCGGCATGCTCGCCCGCCTGGGCGTGCAGACCGAGTTCTACGATCCGTGCATCGGCGCCGGCATCGAGGCGCTGATGCGGCCGAACACGCGCATGCTCTACATGGAAAGCCCGGGCAGCTACACCTTCGAGATCCAGGACGTGCCAGCGCTGTGCGCAGTGGCGCGGCGGCATGGCGTGCCGACTTGCCTGGACAACGCCTGGGCCTCGCCGCGGCTGGCGCGGCCCTTCGACTGGGGCCTGGACGTTTCGGTGCTGCCCTTGACCAAGTACTGGAGCGGCCATGCCGATGTGCTGATGGGCGCCATTGTCGTCCGCGACGAACTGTGGCCGCGCGTGCACCAGGCCGTGCGCCAGCAGGGGCTGTGCGTCGGCGGAGACGATGCCTGGCTGATCCTGCGCGGCATGCGCACGCTGGACGTGCGCATGCCCGCACACGAGCAGCATGGCCTGGCCGTGGCGCGCTGGCTCGCCGCGCGGCCCGAGGTGGCCCGCGTGCTGCACCCGGCGCTCGAATCGCACCCGCAGCATGCGCTGTGGAAGCGCGACTTCAGCGGCGCCAACGGCTTGTTCGGCTTCGAGCTGAAGCAGGCCAGCCAGGCGCAACTGGCAGCGCTGTGCGACCGGCGGCGCCACTTCCGGCTGGGCTTTTCCTGGGGCGGGTTCGAAAGCCTCATCATGCCGGCGCACCTGGCGGACCTTCGCACCGCGCGGCCCTGGAGCGGCGGCCCGCTGGTGCGGCTGCACGTCGGGCTGGAATCGCCTGACGCCTTGATCGCCGATCTGCAGGCCGGCTTCGAAGCGATGGCCGCCGTCAACGAATGAAGACAACGATGAGCGATACCGATCTTGCGCTGGCCGGGGTCCGCGTCGTGGAGTTCTGCTCCACCGCGGCCGGGCCCTTTGCGGCGATGCTGCTGGCCGACATGGGGGCCGACGTCGTCAAGGTGGAGCCGCCGGCCGGCGACGGCCTGCGCCAGTGGCCACCGCTCAGCGCGGGCTTCAGCGAGAACTTCGCCTCGCTGAACCGCAACAAGCGCTCGGTGGTGCTGGACCTCAAGCTGCCGGCCGACCGCGCCATCGCGCGCCGGCTGGTGCTCGATGCCCAGGTGCTGGTCGAGAACAACCGGCCGGGCGTGATGGACCGGCTGGGCCTGGGCTACGAGGACTTCGCGGCGCAGCACCCGGGGCTGCTGTACTGCTCGATCTCGGCCTTCGGCCAGGACGGGCCGCGCGCCGGCGAGGGCGGCTTCGACCTGACGGTGCAGGCCGCCGCGGGCGTGATGAGCGTGACCGGCGAGCCCGACGGCGCGCCCGTCAAGTGCGGCGTGCCGGTGTCCGACTTCGCATCGGGCCTGTATGCCGCCTTCGCGATCGCCGCCGGGCTGGCGCGGGTGCGCGGCGGCGGCCGCGGCGGGCACATCGACATTCCGATGTTCGGTTGCACGCTGGGCATCGCGGCGCTGCAGACCAGCGAGTATTTCGGCAGCGGCCGCGACCCGCGCAAGCTGGGCTCGGCCCATCCGCGCAATGCGCCTTATCAGGCCTTCCGCGCGCAGGACGGCTACTTCGCCATTGCCGCCGGCAACCACAAGCTGTGGCTGCAGGTGCTGCAGGCGCTGGACCTGCCCGAGTTGGCGAACGACCCGCGCTTCCTGACGCCGACGCTGCGTGCCGCGCACCAGGACGAGCTGCGGCAAATCCTGGAGCAGCACTTCGAGCAACGGCCGGTCGAGCATTGGATCGGCGTGTTCCACCGCGCCGGCGTGCCGCACGCGCGCATCAACACCTACGCGCAGGCGCTGGCCGACCCGCAGACGCAGCACATGGGCTGGGTGCAGCCGCTGACGCTGCCCAACGGGCATGCGACGCGCACTTTCGCCTCGCCGATCCGCATCGATGGCGTCGGGCTGCCGATCCGCCGCCCGCCGCCGGCGTTGGGCGAGCACAGCGACGAGATCCGCGCGACCTACGGCCGATGAGCGAAGCGCCCGCATTGCAGCTCACCGCGGACGGCGACTGCCTGCGCCTGTGCCTGCAGCGCCCCGAGCGCGGCAACGCGCTGTCGGACACGCTGGTCGCCGCCTTCGAGCAGGCGCTGGCGCGCGCCGATGCCTTGCGCCCGCGGCTGCTGACGATCGAAGGCGCCGGCGCGAACTTCTGCACCGGCTTCGATCTGTCCGACCTGGAGTCGGAGACCGACGACAGCCTGCTGGCGCGGTTCATCCGCGTCGAACTGCTGCTGCAGGCGGTCTCGGCCGCACGCTTTCCGACGCTGGCCATCGCGCAGGGCCGTGCGCTGGGCGCCGGCGCCGACCTGTTCTGCGCCTGCTCGCTGCGCTGGGTGGTTGGCGAGGCGGAGTTTGCCTTTCCGGGCGCCGGCTTCGGCCTCGTGCTGGGCACCGGCCGCCTGGCCGACGCGGTGGGCGCGCGCGTCGCGCAGGACTGGGTGCTCAGCGGCAAGCGCATCGACACGCCACAGGCGCTGCGCGCCGGCCTGGCGCACGAACGCATCGCCGCCGGCGCGCTGGACGATGAGCGCGAGCGGCTGCTGCAGTCGCAGCGCCGGCTGGACGACGCGACCCATGCCGCGATCCACGAGGCGGCAGCGGGCGCGCGCCGCCCGCGCGGCACCGTCGGCGACGCGCTGGACCTGCAGCGCCTGGTGCGTTCCGCTGCCCGGCCGGGGCTGAAGGCGCGCATCGCCGCCTATCGCTCGGCCACGCGCCCGCGTTGAGGGATCCGCACCGCAATTGCCTTCGACGCTCCGGAGATCATGACGACACCACCCGACACCCTCAAGCCGCTGCGCGAATTCGTCGGCGCCTTCGCCACCTTGCTGGATGGCGCGCCGGCCGAGCCCGCACTGGTCGTCGCCGGCTCGCGGCTGCTGGCCGCGCTGGTGGCGCGCGACGACTGGCTGCCGCCGGAATGCGCCCAGCCCGATGCGCGGCACTACCAGCAGTACCTGCTGCACGTGGACCCGCAAGAGCGCTTCTCGGTCGTCTCTTTCGTCTGGGGGCCAGGACAGGCCACGCCGGTTCACAACCATACCGTCTGGGGGCTGATCGGCGTGCTGCGCGGCGCGGAATTCGGTCAAGCCTACGCGGTCGGCGCCGGCGAGCCGCGACCGCTGGGCCCCGAGCATCGACTGGAGCCGGGGCAGGTCGAGGCGGTGTCGCCGACGCTGGGCGATGTTCATCGCGTACGCAATGCCTTCGACGACCGCGTCTCGATCAGCATCCACGTCTACGGCGGCAACATCGGCACGATCCGGCGCAGCGTGTTCGCGCCGGACGGCACGGTGAAGGACTTCGTCTCGGGCTACGCCAACGCGCGTCCACCGGAACTGGGGCGCGACTGAGGCTCGCTGCGCCGGCGCGCCGGCGCACCGGCGCACCAGCGGCCTCAGGCCCGTGCGGCGCAGGCCTCGGCCAGGTAAGCGTCGACCGTGCGCGGCGTGCGGCCCACGGCGGCCTGGAACTCGGCGCTGACCGGCTCGCCCGCCCCGGCACGCAGCCGCAGCAGCACCTCTTGCTGGTGCCGGAGCGTGAACGCCGACAGGCCGGTGGCGCGCGCGCGGTCGATCGCCTCGGCAACCTCGATCGGCCGGTAAGCCACCGGGCGCGACAGCAGGCGCTGCAGCAGCACCGCGATATCGGCACCGCCGACGGCGGCCGGCCCGGTCACCTCGATGCCGGCCGGCGGCGCCGTTGCGCGCAGCGCCTGCGCGCAGGCCGCGGCGATGTCGCGCACGTCGGCGAAAGCCACGCGGGCGTCGCCCAGCGCGAGCGCGAAGCGGCCGCCGGCCTGCGCTTCGGCGACGACGCGACCGAGCATGCCCTGCAGGAAGGCGTTGGGCCGGATGCACACGCCCTGGCACCGGCCGGCGGCGACCAGTGCCTGCAACTCGGCCTCGGCCGCGGCATGGGCCGCGCCGATGGTGGTGCAATCGCCAGGACGCATCGTCCAGGCCGAGCCGGACAGCTTGACGATGCGGCGCACGCCCGCATCCGCGGCCGCGTGCATGGCCTGGCACTGCCACGGCGCCAATTGCGGATGCACCGGCGAGCTGATCAGCACCGCCTGCACGCCGTGCATCGCGCGGCGCACCGATGCGGCATCGGCCAGGTCGCCGGCCACCGCGTGCACACCCGCGGGCCACAGCGCGGCGGCGCGGGCCGGGTCACGCACCAGGCCGCCGACGCTTGAGCCCGCCGCGGCCAGTTCCCGCACGACGAGCGAGCCGACGCGGCCCGTCGCGCCGAGCACCAGAATCGCGACGCTCATTCCAGCTTCAGGCCGATCTTCTGGATGACGCCGCCCCAGGTGTCGTACTGCTCGGCAACCACCTTGGCGAACTTTGCCGCCGAGCCGCCGGCCGGCGTGTTGCCGCCTTGCAGGATCTGCTCGGTGACCGCCGGCGTGTCCAGGATCTTCTGCATCTCCGCATTCAGGCGCGTCACCACGGCCGGCGGCATGTCGGCCGGGCCGAAGAAGCCGATGTAGCCCTGCAGGTCGACGCCGTCGACGCCTTGCTCGGCGAGCGTGGGCACATCGGGCAGCGCCGGATTGCGTGTCTTCGTGGCGATGCCCAGCGCCTTGACGCGCTTGGCGTTGAGCCCCTGGATGGCGGTGCCGAAGCCGTCGAACATGACGTCGACTTGGCCGCCCCAGAGGTCGCGGTTGGCATCGGCGCTGCCCTTGTAGGGAATGTGCGTCAGCGCCGTGCCGGTCTTCTGCATGAACAGCTCGGCCAGCAGGTGCGCGCCGGAGCCGGCGCCGATGGAGGCGTAGCTGATCTTGCCCGGGTTGGCCTTCGCGAAGGCCACCAACTCGCGCACGTTGCCGACCGGCAGCGAGTGGTTGGCGATCAGCACGTTGCCGGATTCGACCAGCTGGAAGATCGGCGTGAACTTCCGGGGGTCGTAGGCCAGCTTGGCACGCAGGTGCGGGTTCTGCGCATGGGTCAGCCCGTTGGTGAACAGCAGCGTGTGGCCGTCGGGCGCGGCCCGCTGGACCTCCGACGCGCCCAAGGCCGTGCTGGCACCGGGCTTGGTCTCGACGATCACCGGCACGCCTAGCACGTCGGCCAGGCGCGTGCCGACGATGCGCGCCATCGTCTCGGCCTGGCCGCCGGCCGTGAACGGCACGATGATGCGGATGGGCTTGCCGGGCGTGGGAAAGCCATCGGCGGCTTCGGCCGTCACCGCGCCCAACAGCAGGCCGGCGAGGAGGAACGGCACGCTGCGGCGGGAGCAAGGCATGGCGGGTTCTCTTGGCAAGGGTTCAGGAACAGAGCGCTTCGAGCGGAACTTGCCGGCCGCGGTCGATCAGCGGGCGGCCTTCGACTTCGAGCGAGGCGTCGCTCCACATCAGCCAGCGGTGGAAGCTGGAACGCGCGCGGCCGCCGGACAGCGTGTTGTCACCGAGGATCAGGCGCAGCACGCCGGCGCCGAAGCCGTAGTGCGGCAGGAACGTGCTGCCGGGCACCGGCGTGAGCAGCGGGTTGCAACCGATGATCACTTCACCGAGGCCGCCTTTGTCGCCGGTCTCGGCCTGCCAGGCCTGCATCAGCGCCTGCTGGTCGCCTTCGGTCTGCAGCGCCACGACCTGGCCATCGCGGAACTCGAAGGCCAGCCCGGCGTCGGCGAAGGGCTGCGTGTCGAACCCGCGGCCGAGTGCCGGTGACTGGCCGTCCTTGCGGCGCGGGAACACCAGCCGGCCGTGGGCCGTTCCGGCCTCGGGAATGAAGCGGAAGCTGCCGACCGGCGCCTCCTCTTCGCGGTCGCGGCCGCTGGTGAAGCGCGCCATGCGCTCGCGCGAGGCATCGCCGTAGTTGGTGTGGAACTGCAGCCCGGCACGAAAGCGCAGGTCGGTGCCGGCGCCATCGGTCAGCCGCAGCTCGCGGCCCGCGATGAGCTGCACCATGCGCTCCATCAGGCGGCGCATCCAGTCGTAGTCGAGCCGGATCAGCGCCGCTTCGGTGACGCGATCGTGCAGCAGGTTCACCGGGTGCGACGGGTCCGGAAAGCGTGGATCCTGGAACCAGTGCAGGTGCACGGCACGGCCGCCGCGCCACTCGTTGACCACCTCGTCGGATTGCGAGTTGGCCACCGTGCGACGCGGGCTGCGCCGGTCGTTCATCAGCAGCACGAACACGTCGGCACAGGCGAAGAGCTGCTTCATCGCCGCCGTCTCCGCTTGGTCCAGCTCGCGGTCCGGATGCCGCCCGTTCGGCAGCCGCAACTGCGACACCGTGGGCGACCAGTGCAGGATGCTGGCCAGTTCCAGCGCACCGGCGCGCTGGATCTCGCAGCGCAGCGCGTCCAGCGCGGCGCCGCCGTAGTAGGGGTCGGTGGAAATGATCACCCGTTCGCCGCGCTGCAGCGCCAGGATGCGGCGCACCAGCGTGCTGGCGATGGCCTCCCAGTCGATGACGTGCGTGGGCGCCAGACCCTGATGCGCCGGCACCGGAAACGGATCGAAGACCGCCATGAACCTGTCTGCTCCTGCCGCCGATCAGTCCGATAAAAGAATATCTGTGTCCGATATTAGGATGCTTCTTGATCCTGCGCAAGAGCGCCCAAAGGCCATTTTGTCGGCATCGGCGCGGCATGGCGGGCGCTGCGGCGCCGGCCACGACCTGCACCTTTGCGGGCCCTTCGGGGCCGGTTGTCGTTGGGGCGGCGGCGGGGCCTTCGCACCGATTCCGCGCCGCCGCGCAACGCGGTCGAGCGCGCCCGTCAAGACATGGGTAGGGACGTGGGTGGAAAGAAAAACGGGCCTGCGAGGCCCGTGTTTTCGATGTTCCTGGCGGAGGGAGCGTCTGTCAACACCCGCATGAAATAAGGCTCTGCGGACCGTTTTTCGTCCGTCCGCCAGTCCGTCCGCCACTTGATTCCGCCCCGCCTGCCGCGCCCAGCGCAAGGCCGGCGAGATGCTGCGGCGTGCCGCGGATGAAGGGATGCGGGCGGCCAAGGCGGTCAATCTCAAGCATGGATCGAAGTCGCACGATGCGAACTCGATGATCAAGGTGCGGTCAAGCGTCGTCCGGTGGCTCTGCAGCCTCATCTGCGCCCTGGCGTCGGCGCGGTGGCAGCGGTGCGGGGAAGGCGTCGAGCGCGCCCGTCCACTGCCGAAAGAAGCTGGCCGCCTCGGCCACGGTGCACTGCAGCCAGCGGTCGTACTCTGCGGGGTCGAGGATCACGACCATGCGCTTCTCGTCCTCGGGCCTGTGCATGCGCTTGAACACCGGATGGCCATCGGCGTTGACGGTCAGCATGGCGAAGCTGAGCATCGGCTTGCCATCCTTCGTGGTCAGCTTGGGATGCCGCGCCCAGACGCCGGCGATGCCCATCGGCACCTCGCCCGCCTGCTGGATGCGCCAGCGCACGGCCGTGCCGGTCTCCCAGCAGGGCTCGAAGATGGCCTCGGCCGGCACGATGCAGCGCTGGCCGCGCTTCCAGGCATCGCGGAAGCTGGGCAGCGTGGCGACGGTCTCGCTGCGCGCGTTGTACGTGCGCCTGCCGTAGGCCAGCTCCTTGGCGAAGAAGGGCAGCAGCCCGAACTGGCCGGCCTCGATCTGCCGATTGCCGCTGCCGTCTTCGGCGCGGCGGATGAAGGGCGCGAGGCGCTGCGGCCAGATCTCGGCGCTGAACTCGGGCGGCGGCTCGCTCGGGTCGCGCGCCACGCCGAAGAAGGTGAGCAGCCGGTCCGTGCGGGTGACGGCGATGTAGTTCGAGCACATGCGCGCGACTGTAGCCCGCGCTAGAATGGCGGCTGCAGCATGAGCGTCGCGGCAGCGCGCGCGGGAGTCGCTCCGGCACGCCCTAAACTGCGCCGTGCGCGCCGCGCGAAACCGGTAGGGACGTGCCCCAATGACCGGCGTTAGGGGGCGCGAGGCAGCCGACACAAGCCAACCGTCCGAAACCGGCGCGCACACCCACTACAGCAGGTCGCCCGTGCGGCGCTCGGCGCGCAGGCCACTTCAGATCCGCAAGGGCCCCACCGACGCAGCGCGGCGCAGCCGCAGCAGCCCATAACGGCACGCATCAGCGGCATGGTCAGGCCCGGTGCTGTCCACGTCCTCAACGCGCTTCTGATCGCGTGCCAGGTAAGGCACGGTCGACCAGAAGTAGCTGCAGGCGCGGCTGATGTACAGCCCAGGCACATCGGGCTTGCCGGCGTCGGCCAGCATGCGACGCATCAACTGCCACCCCGTGATGCGGTCGGCCTTTTTCGCGGGCTCGAAGGTCACGCCCTTGCGCGCGAATTCGTCGGCGATGCTGCCCGAGCTAAGGCCCGACTTCGCGAAGCACGCATCGTCGGCCACGCCGCGCGGCTTGATGTCCCAGCGCTTGCACATGGCGATGACCTCTTCCGCGGTGGTCGCCGCGGTCCAACCCAAGCCCATGTTCAGGTTGTCGCGCCGCACGGCCGCAAGCTCATCGACCAGCGCGATGGATCCGCGCGGGTAGAACGCGCCCTCGTGCTGATCGCCTGGCGACTGGGCCACGACGTAGGTGACGCTCGGTGCCGCGCTGCCGAAGTCGTGCGCCAGCCAATAGTCCCAACTTTCGGGGATGGCCTGCCAGGGGTCAAAGGCGTTGCGCGACTCGTCCAGCACCATGGCGAAGTAGGCGCCGCGGTTCACGGCCCAGTCACCGGTCAGCCACGCGCGCAGCAGCTCCGGGTCGGTCGGGCATGCGCTTTCCAGTTGAACGCGGTATTGATCGCGGTCGATGAACTGGTTACCGTCGTACGTCGACGGCGCGTAGACCCACAAGCGCTTGCTCGTGCCCTCGCGGAAGGGCTTCCAAGGTCCGGCCTGAAATACGTAGCGCTTGGCGATCCAGTGATGCCCCGGGCCGCCCGGGTTCGCGGCCACGACAACGCGAATCGGGATGTCCTTCGCGCCGCGCAGGTTGGAGCGCATCAAGTCCAACAAGTTGGGCTGCGCGTACTGGCCAGCCTCATCGATCAGCAGCAGCGTAAACGAGCGGCCTTGGTACTTGGCATAGTCGGCGTGAGTCTCAAGCTGGCCTAGCTCGATGTAGCCACCATTGGGCAGCCGCCACAGGTGTTCGCTGCCGTTGTAGCGCGCGTCCGTGCCATAGACCAGCCCGAACAGCTCGCGCGTGACCAGCTCGAAGTCGCGCAGGCCCGCGTAAGTCTTGCGCAGGTAGAGCACCCGCGCACGCTCGCCGTACTGCTCGCAGTGACGCAGGGCCAGCAGCGCCAGCGCGTAAGACTTGCCGCCGCCGCGCCCGCCACCGGCGAAAACGTCAACCTCTTCGGGCAGACTCAGCAGGCGCTGCTGGAAGTCGGTGAATTCGATCTGCATCATTGTCGATAACGAGCGTGTTAAGCGGCTGTGCGCCTGGAAGCTGGAAGTTGATGCTCACGCGATTGGTTTGCGCGTCCTTCTCGCCTTCGACGTACCCGTGCCGCGACTTCAGCAAGAACATCGCCGCGATGAGCGAGTCCCGGCCTTCGCCCTTCGTGGCAAGCTCGAACAGACGAGCGTGAAGGACCCTGCGTTCGGTCTCGCGTCCCTCGGCGAAGGCCTCAGCCAGCTCGGGGTGCTCGGCCAGCCAGCGCGCAAGCACGTCCAGGTTCACGCCCAGCGCCATCGCAACCCCGCGCTTGGTCGCACCGGTGGAGGTGGTCGCGCGGATGACTTCCAGCGCATCGGGCGGCGGCATCTTCATCGGCCGCCCGACGCACCGCTTGTCCTCGGGCGCCTTCACGCGCCCAGGCAGCTTGCCGCGCGTCGTCACGGCAGCTTGTGCTTCAGAGCGCTGATCTGGACGTGCTTGCGCGACCCCGCGACGCGATCCCAATTGGCCGCCATGGCCAACTCGGCGACGCTCGGGCTTTCGCCTGCGACGCTGGCTTCGCGCCACTGAAACCCGGCCGGGTGCACAGCCAGGTTCACCCGCGAATGCAGGATCTGCTGGCCGCCGCCGTTACCGGCGCCGGGGACGCTCTCGATTTCGGTGCCAGCGGACACACGCGGTTGGCTCACGCCGAAGCCGAAAGCGCCGGCGCCGAACAGGACTGACGTGTACACGCCGGCGGCCAGCGGCAGTTCATCGTCGATCAGGATGGCCAGGCCGCGGAAGGTCTGGATGAAGCCGCCCTGCGATGCCGGAACAGTCTGGATCAGATCGGACTTCAGCGCAGCCTTGTAGACTGAGGAGTGCAATCCGATCGTGGTCAGGTCGCGCAGCGAGTCGCCCAAGGTTGCAGCAGCATCTATGACAGCGCCCGCGCTGAAGTTCGCTGCCGTCCCGGCCGCGCCGCTGATATCGATGATCATGTCGCCGCCGTCGTTCGCAGCGTTGTCGGCTAGGATGCCGTTCAGAGAGGCGATCAGCCGGCGCTGAAGCTCCCGCGTCCAGTAGGCATCGACACGCTCCTGAATACGGGTCAATGCGTTGCTGCCGCTCAGTTCGGACGCCAGGTTCATCGCCGACCAGCCGGCGTGCAGGAAGGCCTTGCGAATGAGCTGCTTGCCGGATCCGAGCTTGCGCGGCGTGGCGATGGATGCCGGGTTGTCGTTCGCGAGGTCGGCAGCGTCGTCGGACAGATCGCGCCAGAAGGGCACGCTGAAGCTGTCCGCGCCGGCCTTCAGTTGGGCATCGATGGCTGCATTGCGCGCCATCAGCCCGGACTGGACCAGCGCGGCCTTGGTTGCAACGTTCTCAACGAGGAAGGCAGTGAATTCGGTCGGGACGACTACGTCCGCAATTTGGGTGACAGCCACGGTAGGGCCTTTCGGAATCAAGGGGGTTGATTCGCAGGCCGTCGTGAACGGTCAGCGCAGGCGCGTGGCGCCCAAGAGGGGTGCCGCCCAGCGTGGCCAGGCGGTGCCGTAATGTTAGGCGGTTAGGCTGCTCAGCGCAAGCCGAGCGGCGGTGTCGATGCGGGCTCAGGACTGGGCGCCGGTGCGCTTGGCATCACGCCCTTCAAGCCGCTGCCGAAGCTGCCGACTGCACCACCGCCCGAGGGCCCGAGGTAGCGCATCAACCAGTTGAATCGGGCGGCCTGAGGATCACACTCAGAGTCCTTCTTGCTCCTCTCGCTGACGCCCCGATCGAGAAACGCCCACAGGCTTTCGGGCGTCAGATCAATGGGCTTGCCAGCCGTGCGCGTGCCTTCAGGCACGACGCACATTTCGCCCGTCTTCTTGTCGAAGACTCGCAGATCGTCGCCGACCTGGCGCACGTCGTACAGCTTCGAGAACTCGGCCATCCACAGGTCCGGCACCGGCGAGATTTGCTCGGCCACGCGCGCCAGCGGACGCCGGATGTGAAAGTCGGCGAAGTCGGCCTGCAGCTTGCTGTGTGCCTCGGTCAGCGCCTGGGCCTGTCCTTCGAGTTCGGTGACGCGCGCCTGCAGCTCGGCATTGCGCGCCAGCAGTTCCTTGTTCTTCAGCAGCACGGCGGCCGGGTTCTTCACCTCGTCGCCGGTCGGCTCGGGCGTGGTCTCGTGGGTCTGGGTGGCTTCAGGCATGGGGAGCGTCCTTTTTGAGGTAGTGGCTGGCGATCCGCGCGGCGCGCGTTCTGGAAATGCCGTGTTCGTGCAGCACGGCTTCGAGCCGACGCTTTGCGGCGATGCGGCGATGGTGGGGACTGATGCGGCGCCACAAGGTGCGCAGTCGTTCAAGCATGGTGTCTTTCAGTTGCGGCTAGGTGGTGGACTGGCTGGCGGACGCGCCGGGCGGCGTCGCGCCAGCCGCGCCGGTGCTGGGGGTTTGGCGGAGGATTCATCTGTCTATGCGGGCTTGCTTGTCTAGACAACCGGGCGCCGATTTTTCGCGCCGAGGCAAGCTCGGCAAGGCGCGCAACCGTTCCCCCCCTCACACACTTCACGCTTTTCACGCTCACCGTGAACTTCGTGAAGAACGTGAATACGTGAAGAACGTGAAGAAGAAGAGAGAGAAGGGGAGGTCACTGCGCAATTCCCCAGCCGTTGGCGATCCGGCAGATGAGTCCCTTGCGCTCCATGGCGGCGCACATATGGCGCATGGCGCTGTCCTCCTGGCCTGTTGCCTTGGCCAGTGCTGCGGCCGTCTTGGCGCCCGCTTTGAGTAGGTCGAGCACCTGCGTCTGCTTCGGTGAGATTGACTCCACGCCGAAACTCCACAGCCCGCCAAGCGCCCAGCCACCGGCCTCGCGCACCAGCTCGAAGTCGGCGTCGTCGCTGGCCCACAAGCGGCCGCCGCAGTGCAGCCTGAACTTCTGCCCTTGCTTCAGCAGGATCATGTAGTTGTCGGCCGCCGCCGTCAGCCCATAGGTGCCACTGATTGCGGCCACCGGGTCGTCGGGCATCGCCTTGGTTGTGTGATGCAGGACCAGCACGGCCAGGCCGGGAAACTCCTTGGCCAGGTCAGCCAGCATCTTCACGGCCTCATAGTCGGCGGCGAATGCCATGCCGCGCTCTGGCGGCGGTGTACGAAAGCGGGTGAGGCTGTCGACGATCACCACTGGCATGCGCTTGGGGTCCGGTCGGGCTTGCAGCCATTCCCGGATGCGTTCGACGCCAGGCAGACCCTGCGGCCACTCGAATTCAACACGGATGCCCCTGAGCGCTTCTGCGGACAGGTTCATTGAACGCAGCTTCGTGCGCATCAGGCGCGGGCCTTCTTCCAGCGACAGGAACAGGACTTCAGCGGATATGCAATCCGAACCCAGCAGCTTGCCGCCGACGTTGCCTTGCACGGCCACTTGACGCAGCAGCGTGGTCTTGCCGATCTTCGGGCGCCCGACGATCAGCGCCACACCTTCCGAGACCCAAGGCCGGCATAGGAACACCGGGTCAGGCATGTCCATCAACACGAGGTCGGCGGCATCAAAGCCGGCCGGCTCTGAAGCCAGGCACCTGCCGCGATGCTGCGATCCCTCGTCCGGCTGTGCCGTTGGCGCCGGCACCCGTCTCGCCGTGTTGACAAGCCGGTGTACGCCCGCGATCGTCATGCGGCCACCGCCACGTCGTTGAAGTCTGACTTGCGCTGCTCGGGCATCGCGACATGCACTTCACGCCCGGCAGCCGCCCAGCGCGCGGCGCAGGCCTGCGCGGCCTTGATGCCGGCGTCGTCATGGTCGGCTGCAATCAGCAGCGACTCGATGCCGCCGAGCACCGGCAGCGCGGCCAGGTTGCCGGCATCGATGCAGGCCCAGGCCGGTTGGTAAGCGTGCGCGAGCGCGAGCGCTGTCTCGATGCCTTCCGCCACAGCCAAGCCGGCGGTGACGGCTTCGTCGGGCCACAGCCGGATCACGCCGCCGGCTTTCCGATGGCCGCTCAGCAGCAGGCGCGGGGGGTCGACCGGGGCCTTGGTGCCGTCGGCCTGAACCCACGTTCGGTGCAACGTCAGCGGCGCGCGCGTCACAGCATCGGTGGTAAGCGCGACCAGCGCCGGGCCGGTGTGGCCGCTCGGATGGCGCAGGTTGGGATGCCACCGGAGGGCGCCGTCAAAGGGCGGGACGACGCAGCGCCTGGCCTTCAGGTAGGCCTGCGCGGGGCCTGCGACGGGCTCCAGGCGCGCGAAGAAGTCAAACCAGTGCGTAGACAGCGCCGGCGCCGGTTCGCGGCGTGTAGGGGCCGCCAGGCGCACCGTTGCGGGCTTGGCGCTGGGCCGGTCGTCGCGCAGCGTGCTGACGTACTCGCACCTGAAGCAATGCGCCACGCCGGTGCCGTCATCGTTCAGCGTGATGCCCAGCGTCCTGTCGCGCTCGTTGCGGCCGCAGGCCGGGCACGGCTGCCGGCGCGGGCCGTGCCAGTCGATAGCGCCGGACATCACGCCGGCGCCCCGACGCGCCGCAGCCAGCTCTCCACATCCGCCGGCAACGAAAAGCTGCGAGTCAACGCCCAGCGGCTAACGATCAGCATCAGGCAACCATCGTCGTTGTCGATCAGGTCAGCCTTGAAGCCTGCTAACGCGCACTGTGCCTGTACTGTTGCCCAGGCCTTGCGCTCGGCATTGATGGCGATGTCGGGCGCGTTCATTGGCCAGTCACCTTCATCCGTTCGATGCGCGCGCGGCGGCCATCGTGCAGGCGCTGCGGTTCGGGCGCCTTCTCGCGACGCGGCAGCGCTTCGACAACCTTCAAATAGTCATCGTGGGTCCAGCGCGCCACGCGCGGCCCCAGTTCCAGCGGAGGGGGGATCACTGCTGCCGCGCGGAGTGCTTTGAATTTGCGCTCGCTCACGCGGAGCAATCCGCGGAATTCAGTTTCGGATAGCAGCGCGGCGGGGGTGGATGTCGTCGAGTGTGCGGACATTGAAACCTCGTGTTTTCGAGGCCCGCGCCACCCAGAAACGAAAAAGGGAAGCGCGAGCAGTTAGCTCAACGCTTCCCCATCCAGGGATTAGTTCTACGCCCGTGCAGGCCATCCAGCCGCCCCATCCAGGGCCGGGGCACGGTGTCTTCGAACTAGCCTTAGAACCCCCGTCAACGCCTTGCGACCACCTTCTCAAGCTAGGTACGCGCGACAGAGGGATTCAGAATTCGGTCTCGCCGAATAGCGACGACTTTACACCAAAGTGCCCAGCGGCGCCATTGCACTCTGATGGCAGTCCATCGGCTCGCGGTAAGGCGGCAGCACCGGCCGAACAAGCAGCGGGCCCCGAAGGGCCCGCGGTGGTGCCGGTCAGCCCGTGGCTGGCTACTTCGGCAAGACCTCGTAGACGAGGCGGACGACCTCAGCCACCAGATCCTCGGCGATGTAGGCCAGCCGCGCCAACTTTTCCGCTTCGCCCGCGGTTTCCAGCACGGCCAGGACTGCAATCAGATCCTGCAACTGCTCGGCCTTGGTGGCCAGCAGGTCGAAGCAGGCTTTGTCAGCCATGGCTCACCTCGCCGCCGACTGCCCGGTCCACCACAGCCGCCAAAGCTGCCACCTCATCGGTCAGGTCAGACACCAGGCCGAGTACGCCGGCCTGTACGCCGTCCGCCATCTGGTAGAGCTCGCCGACCACCAGGAAGGATGTGATGGCTTTCAGTTGGTCCATCTTCAACTCCAGGCTGCAGCGTGCTTCATGCAATGGCAGCGTGGCTACGAACTCGGTCTTGTCAGCCATGATTCACCCCTCCATTCGCTTGGTCGGCTGCGTCGGCCGCCGGCGCCGCCTGCATCGCCGGATCCCACCGCCACGTCTTGGCGCGGGCAAACGCGGCTGCCGCGCGCTCGGGGTTGCCCTCGGCCAGCAGCAACCGGGTCTTGGCCAACTCGAAACGGGCCATGTGGCGGCGGAACGCCTGCGGGTTGGATTGGGTCCGCAGATCGGCGCGCGGCGCCGGTGCGGGGACAATTGAGGTAACCATGTCGATGTTCCTTTCATCGGTCTTGGCCAGGCCCTGGCAGGTGCTCTACCACCCACCAGGGCCGCCTTGTTGCCGCTGGTCCGCAGCGGCCACGGTGCCCGGCATCCGGCCGGGCGGCGGTACGGTCAGGCTCGCTTGCTCTCAAGCTCGATCACGGGCGCTGCAGGCCTCGCCAGGTACTCTGCCCAGGCTTCCAGCAGTGCACGCCGCTCGTCGTTGAACTTCGACCTGTTGTAGGCCGCGCGCACGCGGTTGGATTCCTCGTGCGCAAGGCACGCCTCGATCACGTCGGGCCGCGCCGCTCCGGTCTCGTTGGCCCAGGTGCTGAACGTCGCGCGGCACAGGCCGTGCACGGTCGTGCGGTCGCGATAGCCGAGCCGGTCGAGCGTCACCAGCATGGACATGTTGGACATCGCCGCCGACGCGCCGTCGACATCGCGCTTGGCGTTGGTCGGAAAGACATGGCGCTCGCCGAGGCGCTGCATGTCCTTGAGGATGTCGACGGCCCGCGGCGACAGGAAGATCGTATGCGCCTCGCCGGACTTCATGCGGTTCGGTGGCACGACCCAGACGGCCGCATCGAGGTCGAACTCGCTCCACTCGGCCAGCAATGCCTCGCTGGTGCGCGCAGCAGTCAACATCGCGAATTCCAGGCAGCGCGCGGCGATGCCCTCGGCCTGGCGCAGCACGGCCATGAAGGCTGGCGCTTCCTTGTACGGCAGCGCGCGGAACTGGCCGCGGTCGCGCTTGGGCGCGGCCTCGCGCATCTTGCGCTTGACGGCGGCGGCCGGGTTCTTGGTCGCGCGCCGGTGAAAGATCGCGTCTTCGTAGGTCGCGTCCAGCCGTTGGCGGAGGCGCTGCATCGTCTCGGGCAGCTTGTCGCCCTTGAGGTTGCGCGCGCGCTCGTGCGGCTTCACGGCCAGCAGCGCGGCCAGCAGCGCCGGCGGCTCGATGCTGTCGACATGCGCATGCCACAGCTCGGGCGCGAGGTGGTTTTCAAGCGAGCTGATCCATTGCGCGGCGTGCTTGGGCGTACGGCTGGGCTCGATCGCGCGCTCGAAGTAGTCGCGTGCACAGCGGGCGAGCGTCCAATGGTCCAGGGCTTCGGCGGATCGCTTGGCGGCTTCGGCCTCGCGCTGCGCGTCGCGCCGACCGTCACGGGCATCGATAGGGTCGATGCCGGCACGCAGTTGCTCGCGGCAGCGGTGCGCCAGGTCGCGCGCGCCGGTCAGCGAGGCACCGGCTTGCTGAGCGTTGGCGCGGTGCGCGGCGCCAAGGCCCATTTCCCGGCGCCGGCCTGTAGGCGATGTGAAGCGGTAGATCCAGGCCGCCGAACGGTCTGAATCCCGGACGCGAAGGTACAGCCCGCCGCCGTCACCGTGGTCGCCGTCACCGGCGTTCAGCACTTCCCGCGCGGTCAGCAGATGCAGCTTCGCGCCACGCTTTGAGACCTTCGACATGCGTCACCTCGCTTGGTCCGTCCGCCAGTCCGTCCGCCAGTCCGTCCGCCAGTAAGCGGCGCGAGGCTGGCGCACCGGACTTCGCCTTCGGTGCACTTACGCGAGTGTGTGTGAGTCGAAAACCGCTGTCAAATCAACAGCTTAGGACTTCTCTACCTGCACCCTTGCTGCACGCTCGTGCACCTTGGGGAGGGAGTATCCTGGCGGAGGGAGCGGGATTCGAACCCGCGGGGGGCTGTTAACCCCCACACGCTTTCCAGGCGTGCGACTTAAACCACTCATCCATCCCTCCGTGCCTGCGCGACGCTTGCGCAGCCAGGGCAGGGCGCGGATTCTAGCCGGGCGTCGGGCCGGGGCCCTTCTTCATCAAGGCCATCGCGGTGCCGATCAGCGCCGAGACCTCGCCCATGTGGCCGGGCACGATCATCGTGTTGTTCTTCTGCGCAAGCTGCGCGTAGGCCTCCACCGCCTTTTCCGCCACCTTGAGCTGCACGGCCTGTTCGCCGCCGGGCTGGCGGATCGCCTCGGCCACCTTGCGGATGGCCTCGGCGGTGGCGTCGGCCACGGCCTTGATGGCCTCGGCCTCGCCTTGCGCGGTGTTGATCTGCGCCTGCTTCTCGCCTTCGCTGCGGGCGATGAAGGCCTCGCGCTCGCCGGTGGCGATGTTGATCTGCTCCTGGCGGCGGCCTTCGCTGGCGGCGATGAGTGCGCGCTTCTCGCGCTCGGCGGTGATCTGCGCCTGCATGCTGCGCAGGATGTCGGCCGGCGGCGTGAGGTCCTTGATCTCGTAGCGCAGCACCTTCACGCCCCAGTTCAGCGCCGCCTCGTCCAGCGCGTTGACGACGCTGGTGTTGATCAGCTCGCGCTCCTCGAAGGTGCGGTCCAGTTCCATCTTGCCGACCACGCTGCGCAGCGTGGTCTGCGCCAGCTGGGTGATGGCGGCCAGGTAGTCGCTGGAGCCGTAGCTGGCGCGCATCGGGTCGGTGACCTGGAAGTACAGGATGCCGTCCACCTGCAGCTGCGTGTTGTCCTTGGTGATGCAGACCTGGCTGGGCACGTCCAGCGGCACTTCCTTGAGCGAATGCTTGTACGCCACGCGTTCGATGAAGGGCACCAGGAACTTCAGCCCCGGCGTCAGCGTGCGGTCGTACTTGCCCAGCCGTTCCACCACCCAGGCGTGCTGCTGCGGCACGATCTTGAAGGTGCGCGCGACGAAGATCAGCGCGATGACGACGATGATGATCACGACTTCCATGGCGCCGTTTCCCTTCAGCCCGCGGCAGCGGGCGACAGTTCGAGCTGGTTGCCGCGCACGGCCACGATGACGTGCGGCCCCGCGGCCGCCGCCGCGCCGCGCGCGAGGTGCGCCGACCACCAGCTGCCGCGGTATTGCACGCGCGCCGTGCGGTCGCCGGCCCAGGCCTCGACGAAGACGGTCTGACCGACGTCGAGGTTGGCGTCGCGGTTGCTTTCCACCGGCGCCGAGCGCGGCGCGTGCGCGCGCCGCCAGTGCCAGGCGGCGGTGGCGCCGGCGCCCACCAGCGCGGCCAGCGCCAGCTGTGCCGCCACGCCCAGCCCGGCATAGGCCAGCAGCGCGCCGGCCACGCAGCCCAGCGCCACCATCAGCAGGTAGAAGGTGCCGCTCAGCAACTCGGCGGCCACCAGCAGCCCGGCGGCCAGCCACCACCAGGTGGATGCGCTCCAGTCCATCATCGTCTCCAGCGCCAAGGTCCAGGCGCCGGGCAGTGTAGAGCGAGCGCGGCCCCGGGCGCGCTGCCCCTACACTGCGCGCCTTCGTCAGCCGACCGCCCCGCCCCAGCCTTCGGGAACCCTGCCATGCTGCGCTTTCATTTTCCGATCGTCATCATCGACGAGGACTTCCGCTCCGAGAACACCTCGGGCTTCGGCATCCGCGCGCTGGCCGCGGCGATCGAGAAGGAAGGCTTCGAGGTCGTGGGCGCCACCAGCTACGGCGACCTGGCGCAGTTCGCGCAGCAGCAAAGCCGCGCCAGCGCCTTCATCCTGTCGATCGACGACAACGAGTTCACGCCCGGCCCCGAGCTGGACCCGGCGGTGCTGAACCTGCGCAAGTTCATCGAGGAAATCCGCTTCAAGAACGCCGACATCCCGATCTACATCTACGGCGAGACGCGCACCAGCCAGCACATCCCGAACGACATCCTGCGCGAGCTGCACGGCTTCATCCACATGTTCGAGGACACGCCGGAGTTCGTGGCCCGCCACATCATCCGCGAGGCCAAGAGCTACCTCGACGGCCTGGCGCCGCCGTTCTTCAAGGCGCTGATGGATTACGCGCAGGACGGAAGTTATTCCTGGCACTGCCCCGGCCACAGCGGTGGCGTGGCCTTCCTCAAGAGCCCGGTGGGCCAGATGTTCCACCAGTTCTTCGGCGAGAACATGCTGCGCGCCGACGTCTGCAACGCGGTGGAGGAGCTCGGCCAGCTGCTCGACCACACCGGCCCGGTGGCGGCCAGCGAGCGCAACGCGGCGCGCATCTTCAACGCCGACCACTGCTACTTCGTCACCAACGGCACCAGCACCAGCAACAAGATGGTGTGGCACCACACGGTGGCGCCGGGCGACGTGGTGGTGGTCGACCGCAACTGCCACAAGTCGGTGCTGCACAGCATCATCATGACCGGCGCGGTGCCGGTGTTCCTGACGCCCACGCGCAACCACCACGGCATCATCGGCCCGATCCCGCAGGCCGAGTTCAGCCGCGAGGCCATCGAGCGCAAGATCAGGGCCAACCCGCTGCTGGCCGGCGTCGACCCCGCGCAGGTGCGCCCGCGCATCCTGACGCTGACGCAGAGCACCTACGACGGCGTGCTCTACAACACCGAGACCATCAAGCACGGGCTCGACGGCTACGTCGACAACCTGCACTTCGACGAGGCCTGGCTGCCGCACGCCGCCTTCCACGACTTCTACGGCCAGTTCCACGCGATGGGCAAGAAGCGCCCGCGCCCGAAAGACCAGATGGTGTGGGCTACGCAGAGCACGCACAAGCTGCTGGCCGGCCTCAGCCAGGCCAGCCAGGTGCTGGTGCAGGACGCGCAGAACGTCAAGCTCGACCGCCACCTCTTCAACGAGGCCTACCTGATGCACACCAGCACGAGCCCGCAGTACGCGATCATCGCGAGCTGCGACGTCTCGGCGGCGATGATGGAAGCGCCCGGCGGCCGCGCGCTGGTGGAAGAAAGCATCCTCGAATCGCTGGACTTCCGCCGCGCCATGCGCAAGGTGGAAAAAGACTTCGGCCGCGACTGGTGGTTCAAGGTCTGGGGCCCCGAGAAGCTGGCCGAATCGGGCATCGGCAAAAGCAGCGACTGGATGCTCAAGGCCAACGCCAAGTGGCACGGCTTCGGCGCGCTGGCCGACGGCTTCAACCTGCTCGACCCGATCAAGTGCACCATCATCACGCCGGGGCTCGACCTGTCGGGCAAGTTCGCGCCCACCGGCATTCCGGCCAGCATCGTCACCAAGTTCCTGGCCGAGCACGGCGTGGTGGTCGAGAAGACCGGGCTCTACTCGTTCTTCATCATGTTCACCATCGGCATCACCAAGGGCCGCTGGAACACGCTGCTCACCGCCTTGCAGCAGTTCAAGGACGACTACGACAAGAACGCGCCGCTGTGGCGCATCCTGCCCGAGTTCTGCGCCGCGCACCCGCGCTACGAGCGCATGGGCTTGCGCGACCTCAGCCAGGCCATCCACGAGACCTACGCCAAGAACGACGTGGCGCGGCTGACCACCGAGATGTATTTGTCCGACCTGCAGCCGGCGATGAAGCCGAGCGAGGCCTATGCGCACATCGCCCGCCGCAAGACCGAGCGCGTGGGCATCGACGCGCTGGAAGGCCGCATCACCACCAGCCTGCTGACGCCGTACCCGCCGGGCATTCCGCTGCTGGTGCCGGGCGAGCGCTTCAACCGCAAGATCATCGACTACCTGCAGTTCGCGCGCCGCTTCAACGAGGCCTTCCCCGGCTTCGACACCGACGTGCACGGCCTCGTCGAGGACGAAGCCACCGGCTACTACGTCGACTGCGTGGCCGATTGAGGCGGCCGCGCGGGTGAGCGGTGAGCGTGCTGCTGCGCGTCGGCGAACTGGCCAGGCGCACCGGGCTCACCGTGCGCGCGCTGCACCACTACGACCGCATCGGCCTGCTGCGGCCTTCCGGGCGCTCGGAAGGCGGCTACCGGCTGTACGGCCCTGACGACATCGCGCGGCTGCACGGCATCCAGGCGCTGCGGCGGCTGGGCCTGCGGCTGGGCGACGTGGCGCAACTGCTCGACGGCGGTGGCGCCGCGCTGCCGGCGATCGTGGCGCAACTGATCGCTCGGCTGGACCAGGACATCGTCCGCGCCCAGGCCTTGCGCGAGCGGCTGGGCGCCATGCAAAGCCTGCTGGCCGGCGGCGGCCGGCCGGGCGTCGACGACTGGCTGGCGAGCCTGTCGTCGATGAATGTTCTAGAGCGTTATTTCAGCGTCACCGAGCTCAGGCTCATCCTCGAACGCTGGACCTCCGGCGCCGCGCAATGGGCGCCGCTGCTGCAGTCGATCCGCGACGCCATGCAGCGCGGCGTGGCGCCCGATGCGCTGGCCTTGCAGCCGCTGGTGCGGCGCTGGATGGACCTGTGCGCGCGCTGGATGAACGGCGACATGGCGCTGCTGCGGCGCTGGAGCAGCATGCTGTTCGAGCAACCGGGCCTGCCGCTGCCCGAGGGCATGGACCGGGCCTTGATCGCCTACATCGACCAGGCGGTTCAAGTGCGTCTGGACGTGCTGTCCCGCTACATCGATGCCGACGACTTCCAGCGCCTGGACAAGACGCTGGACCCGCAGTGGCACGCGCTCACCGCGCGGGCCGAGCGGCTGCTGGCCGACGGCACGCCGCCGCAAGCCGCGGCGGCGCGGCGCCTGGCACGCGAATGGCGGGCCTTGCTGGACCGCACCGTGCGGCGCGACGCCGGGCTGGCCGCCCGCTTGCTGGCGGCCTACGAGAACGAACCGCTGATCCGCGCCGGCGCGGCCTTCACGCCGGCGGTGCTGCGCTACGTGCAGCGCGCCGCGGCCCTTGACCCTGACGCAAGGTGAGGGTGGACGATGGCGCCTCCACCATCACCGGAGGCTGCGATGTCCGCTGTTTCGATGAATGTCGTCCGCCACGGGGCGGCCAGCCGCACGGCGCAGGCCGTGGCCGCGCTGCGCGCCGTGCACCAGTTGCTGGACGAGCCGCTGGTGCTGCCCGATCCCGTCGCGTTGCCGATGCTGGGCCTGGCCGCCGAGGCCGCGCTGCGCGCCGACCCTTTCGTGCTGAACGATCCGCTGTCGCGCGCGCTGCGCGCCGCGCTGGTGGCGCGCGGCCGCGTCGCCGAGGATGAACTCGCCCAGGCCGTCGCCGACGGCGTGCGCCAGTACGTCGTGCTGGGCGCCGGCCTCGACACCTTCGCCTACCGCAACCCCTACCGCGACGCGGGCCTGCGCGTGTTCGAGGTCGACCACCCCGGCACGCAGGCCGACAAGCGGCAACGCCTGGCCGAGGCCGGCATCGAGTTGCCGCCCTCGCTGAGCTTCGCGGCGCTGGACTTCGAGCGCGACGATCTGCGCGCCGCCTTGCAGCGCGCCGGCTTCCGGGCCGAGCAGCCGGCCTGCATCGCCTGGCTGGGCGTCACGATGTACCTCACGGCCGACGCGGTGCTGGCAACGCTGCGGGCTTTGGCGGGCCTGGCCGCCGGCAGCCGGCTGTGCTTCGACCACGTGGTGCCGGCGGCGATGCTCAACCCGATCGAGCGCGTGGTCACCGAGGTGCTGGCGCACAAGGCCGCCGAACAAGGCGAGCCCTGGTTGTCCAGCTTCGATCCGCCGGCGCTGCGCGAGCGGCTGCTCGAGATGGGTTTCGCTGCCGCCGAGAGCGTCACGCCCGACGAACTGAACCGGCGCTACTTCGCGCGCCGCCGGGACGGCCTGCGGGCCGGCGAGGGCGCGCGCATCGTGTGTGCGCGCGCGTGAAGCGAGTGAAGCGATTGAAGCGAGTCACGCGCGAGTGGTGCAAATGCAGCAGGGCGCCGGCGTCGGGAACCGTCAGGCCGGCCCAGCGTCCGGATCCGCCAGCGCCACGTGGCTGAAGCCGCCGTCGACGTAGACGATCTCGGCGCTGATGCCGGCGGCCAGGTCGGACAGCAGGAAGGCGGCGGTGTTGCCGACGTCGTCGATGGTGATCGCGCGGCGGATCGGCGTCATCGCCGAGAAGGCGCTGAGCAGCTTGCCGAAGTCCTTGATGCCGCTGGCCGCCAGCGTCTTGATCGGGCCGGCCGAGATGCCGTTGACGCGCACGCCCTGGGCGCCCAGGTCGGCGGCCAGGAAGCGCACGCTGGCCTCCAGCGCGGCCTTGGCCAGGCCCATGGTGTTGTAGTGCGGCACCACGCGCATGGCGCCCAGGTAGGTCAGCGTCAGCAGCGCGGCGCCGGGGCGCAGGCGCGGCAGCGCGGCCTTGGCCATCGCCGGGAAGCTGTAGGCCGAGATGTCTTGCGCGATGCGGTAGTTCTCGCGCGTCAGCCCGTCGAGGAAGCGGCCGGCGATGGCCTCGCGCGGCGCGAAGGCGATGGCGTGCACGAAGCCGTCGAACTGCGGCCAGGCGTCGCCGAGCTGGCCGAACAGGCGTTCGATCTGCTCGTCGCTGCCGACGTCGCAGTCGAACACGAGGTCGGTGCCGAACTCGCGGCCGAACTCGATGCTGCGCTCGCGAAAGCGCTCGCCGACGTAGCTGAGCGCGATCTCGGCGCCTTCGCGCCGGCAGGCGCGGGCGATGCCGTAGGCGATGGAACGGTTGGACAGCACGCCCGTGATCAGCAGCCGCTTGCCGGCGAGGAATCCCATGGTGTCTTCCGAAGGAGTGTCGTGAAGCCGGCGATTCTAGCACCAGCGCTTGCGTGGCACGATGGGCCTTGCCCGGGGGATTGCCGCCGGCTATACTCCACGGCTTTCCCGGGTAAAGCTGCGTGGGCGGAAACTTTCCAGCCCATTTTTTTTGCTCGCTTGGCTTTTTGGCCGGCCGCCGTACATGCCGTACCGGCCGCGCACGAAAGGGCCGGCGTCCAAGACGGTGGCGGCAGAGCCCGGGCTTGGACAGGAGCGAGCGCAGATCTTGGCAGCACGGGGGCCGGCAACGGCGGCAAAAGCAGCAAAGGCGGCAAAGCCTTCAAGGGAAGCTTCGGCAGGGGCCGCGCGGCCACGCCCGCAGCCGCCCCGTGCTGACGCGCGCGTCGCGATCGAGAGCACCGTCAGCGGCCTCGGCTACGAGCTGGTGGACGTGGAGCGCGCGCCGCGCGGGCTGCTGCGCGTGACGATCGACCGCCTGCCCGGCCAGCGCTACACCACCGGCGACGAAGGCGACGCGGTCACCGTCGACGACTGCGAGCTGGTGACGCGCCAGCTGCAGTACGCGCTGGAGGTCGACGGCGTGCCTTACGAGCGGCTGGAGGTCTCGTCGCCCGGGCTCGACCGACCGCTGAAGACCGAGGCGCAGTTCGAGCGCTTCGCCGGCGCGCAGGTCAGCCTGACGCTCAAGGAGCCCTTCGAGGGGCGCAAGGCTTTCAAGGGCCTGCTCGGCCGCGACGAGCAGGGCGGCTGGACGCTGGTCTTCGAAGACGGCAAGACGCAGCAGGTTCTGGGGTTCGGCCTCGACGAAGTCCGCGAGGCCCGGCTGGTGCCGGTGCTGGACTTCAAGGGGCGCAAGGGACGCAAGGCGCAGGCGGCGGCGGGTGATGCCGCGCCGGCCGCGCCGCAAGACGGAGGTCAGGAATGAATCGCGAAATGCTCATGCTGGTGGACGCCATCTCGCGCGAGAAGACGGTCGAGCGTGAGGTGGTGTTCGGCGCCGTCGAGGCGGCGCTGGCATCGGCCACCAAGAAGCTGCAGGGCGGCGAGGTGGACATCCGCGTCGCCGTCGACCGCGACACCGGCGAGTACGAAACCTTCCGCCGCTGGCTGGTGGTGCCCGACGAGGCCGGTCTGCAGAACGCCGACGCCGAAGAGATGCTGTCCGACGCGATCGACCGCATCCCCGACATCGAGGTCGGCGACTACATCGAGGAAGCGATCGAGTCGGTGCCGATCGGCCGCATCGGCGCGCAGGCGGCCAAGCAGGTGATCCTGCAGAAGATCCGCGACGCCGAGCGCGAGCAGCTGTTGAACGACTTCCTGTCGCGCGGCGACAAGATCTTCGTCGGCACCGTGAAGCGGCTGGACAAGGGCGACATCATCGTCGAGAGCGGCCGCGTCGAAGGGCGCCTGAAGCGCAACGAGATGATCCCCAAGGAGAACCTGCGCAGCGGCGACCGCGTGCGCGCCTTCATCCTGGGCGTCGACCCCACGCAGCGCGGGCCGCAGATCATGCTGTCGCGCAGCGCGCCGGGCTTCATGGTCGAGCTGTTCGCGCAGGAGGTGCCCGAGATCGAGCAGGGTCTGCTGGAGATCAAGAGCTGCGCCCGCGACCCCGGCAGCCGCGCCAAGATCGCCGTCGTCAGCCACGACCGCCGCGTCGACCCCATCGGCACCTGCGTGGGCGTGCGCGGCTCGCGCGTCAACGGCGTGACGACCGAGCTGGCCGGCGAGCGCGTCGACATCGTGCTGTGGTCGGAAGACCCGGCGCAGTTCGTCATCGGCGCGCTGGCGCCGGCCAACGTCGCCTCGATCGTCGTCGACGAGGAGCGCCATGCGATGGACGTGGTGGTCGACGAGGAGAACCTCGCCATCGCCATCGGCCGCGGCGGCCAGAACGTGCGCCTGGCCTCCGAGCTGACCGGCTGGCGCATCAACATCATGACGGCCGAGGAGTCGCAGGCCAAGCAGGCCAGCGAGAGCGAATCGGTGCGCAAGCTGTTCGTCGAGAAGCTCGACGTCGACCAGGAAGTGGCCGACATCCTGATCGCCGAAGGCTTCACCAGCCTCGAAGAAGTGGCCTACGTGCCGCTGCAGGAGATGCTGGAGATCGAGTCCTTCGACGAAGACACCGTGCAGGAGCTGCGCACCCGCGCCAAGGATGCGCTGCTGACGATGGAGATCGAGAAGGAAGAGCAGGTCGAGGAGGTCTCGCAGGACCTGCGCGACCTGGAGTTCGAAGGCCAGGGCCTGACGCCCGAGCTGATCGCCAAGCTGGCCAGTGGCGGCATCCATTCGCGCGACGACCTGGCCGACCTGGCCGTCGACGAGCTGACCGAGATGACCGGTGTCGACGAAGCGCAGGCTCGCGCGTTGATCATGAAGGCGCGTGAACACTGGTTCACCGCCTGAGGCCCGCCGCCGCCGCAAGCACCGACTCGACCGACACCGCATACCCCAGGATAGGAAGTCCGCAACATGGCCGTGACCACCGTCGCCCAGTTCGCCGCGCAGCTCAATCGCCCCGCGGCGGCGCTGCTCGAGCAACTGCAGTCGGCCGGCGTGAGCAAGAAGTCGCCCGAAGACGCCTTGACCGAGGCCGACAAGGAGCGCCTGCTCGAGTTCCTGCGCACCGCGCATGGCACCGCCGCCGCCGGCGAGCGCAAGAAGATCACGCTGACGCGCAAGAGCACCAGCGAGATCAAGCAGGCCGATGCCAGCGGCAAGGCGCGCACCATCCAGGTGGAAGTGCGCAAGAAGCGCGTCTTCGTCAAGCGCGACGACGCCTCGCCGGCCGTCGAGGAGCCCGCCGGCCCCAGCGCCGAGGAACTGGAACTCAAGCGCCGCGAGGAAGAAGCCAGCGCGCAGGCCGAGGCCATCCGCCTGCAGGAGCAGGAGCTGGCCGAGCAGCGCCGCGTGCGCGAAGAGCAGGAGCGCCAGGCCCGCGAGGCCGCCGAAGCCGCCGCCAGGGCCGCCGCCGAAGCGGCTGCCGCCAAGGCCGCCGAGGAAGCCGCCGCCAAGGCCCAGGCCGAAGCCAAGGCCGCCGCCGAAGTCGCTGCCGCCAAGGCCGCCGGCAAGGCCGCGCCCGCTGCTGCCGCTGCCGCACCCGCCACGGCCGCCACGCCGGCCCCGGCCGTTGCTGCTGCACCCGCGGCCCCGGCTGCTGCGGCCCCGGCCGAGCCGCCGAAGCCCGTGCTGCGCGTCGTCAAGGCCGCCGACAAGGCCGCCGAGGACAGCGCGCGCCAGGCCGACCTGGAACGCCGCCGCAAGGCCGCCGAGGCCGAAGCCGCGGCCATCCGCGCCATGATGTCGGCGCCGCGCAAGACGCTGGTCGCCAAGAAGCCCGAAGAGGCCAAGCCCGACGCCGCCAAGGAAGCCATCAAGGGCACCATCCACAAGCCGACGGCCAAGCCCGGCAGCACCGCGCCGGGCGCGGCCGCCGGCGCCGCCAAGCCCGGCGACAAAAAGCAGGTCAAGAGCGAGAAGCTGTCGTCGAGCTGGGCCGACGACGCCGCCAAGAAGCGCGCCGCGCTGAAGACCCGCGGCGACACTGGCGGCGGCGCCCGCGCCGGCTGGCGCGCGCCGCGCGGCGGCCGCCGCGGCGGCCGCGACGACGACGGCCCGAGCTTCACGCCGCCGGCCGAGGCCGTGGTGCAGGAGGTGCACATCCCCGAGACCATCTCGGTGGCCGACCTCGCGCACAAGATGTCGGTCAAGGCCAGCGAGGTCATCAAGCAGTTGATGAAGCTCGGCCAGATGGTCACGATCAACCAGCAGCTCGACCAGGAGACGGCGATGATCGTCGTCGAGGAAATGGGCCACAAGGCCTTCGCCGCCAAGCTGGACGACCCCGACGCCTTCACCGAGGAAGAGCAGGCCGCCGCCACCGGCGACGAGTTGCCGCGCGCCCCGGTGGTCACGGTGATGGGCCACGTCGACCACGGCAAGACCTCGCTGCTGGACTACATCCGCCGCGCCCGCGTGGCGGCGGGCGAGGCCGGCGGCATCACGCAGCACATCGGCGCCTACCACGTCGAGACGCCGCGCGGCACCATCACCTTCCTCGACACCCCGGGCCACGCCGCCTTCACGGCGATGCGCGCGCGCGGCGCCAAGGCCACCGACATCGTGATCCTGGTGGTTGCCGCCGACGACGGCGTGATGCCGCAGACCAAGGAAGCCATCCACCACGCCAAGGCGGCCGAGGTGCCCATCGTGGTGGCGATGAACAAGATCGACAAGCCCGACGCCAACGTCGAGCGCGTGCGCAGCGAGCTGGTGTCCGAAGGCGTGGTGCCCGAAGAGTTCGGCGGCGAATCGCCGTTCGTCCCCGTCTCGGCCAAGACCGGCCAGGGCATGGACGACCTGCTGGAGCAGGTGCTGCTGCAGGCCGAGGTGCTGGAGCTGAAGGCGCCGCAGGACGCCATGGCCAAGGGCCTGGTGATCGAGGCCAAGCTCGACAAGGGCCGTGGCCCGGTGGCCACCGTGCTGGTGCAAAGCGGCACCCTGAAGAAGGGCGACGTGGTGCTGGCCGGCAGCAGCTACGGCCGGGTGCGCGCGATGATCGACGAGGACGGGCATAACACCGAATCGGCGGGGCCTTCGATCCCGGTGGAGATCCAGGGCCTGACCGAAGTGCCGCAGGCCGGCGACGACTTCATGGTGCTGGCCGACGAGCGCCGCGCGCGCGAGATCGCCACCTTCCGCCAGGGCAAGTACCGCGAGGTCACGCTCAACAAGCGCCAGGCCGCCAAGCTCGAGAACATGTTCGAGACCATGGGCGAAGGCCAGGCGCAGACGCTGTCGCTGATCATCAAGGCCGACGTGCAGGGCTCGCAGGAAGCGCTGGCGCAGTCGCTGCAGAAGCTGTCGACGGCCGAGGTGCGGGTGCAGATCGTGCACGCGGCGGTGGGCGGCATCAGCGAGAGCGACGTCAACCTGGCCATCGCGTCGAAGGCCGTCATCATCGGCTTCAACACCCGCGCCGACGCCGGCGCGCGCAAGCTGGCCGAAGGCAACGGCGTCGACATCCGCTACTACAACATCATCTACGACGCGGTCGACGAGGTGAAGGCGGCGATGTCGGGCATGCTGGCGCCCGAGCAGAAGGAAGAGGTCATCGGCACCGCCGAGATCCGCACCGTGTTCGTGGCCAGCAAGATCGGCACCGTGGCCGGCTGCATGGTCACCGCGGGCATGGTCACGCGCAACGCGCGCTTCCGGCTGCTGCGCGAGAACGTGGTCGTCTACACCGGCGAGATCGAATCGCTCAAGCGCATGAAGGACGACGTTCGCGAGGTCAAGGAAGGCTTCGAGTGCGGCATCAAGCTCAAGAACTACAACGACATCAAGGAAGGCGACCAGTTGGAGTTCTTCGAGGTCAAGGAAGTCGCCCGCACCCTGTAGTCCGCGCCTGCCAACGGCTGCAGGGGCCCCGTCGGCAGCCGACGGGGCCCTTGCGTTTAGAGGGGCTCATCGCCATGCGCCACAAGAAATCCACCGCCAATCGATCGTTCCGCATCGCCGACCAGATCCAGCGCGACGTGTCGGAGCTGATCCGCGACCTCAAGGACCCGCGCATCGGCATGGTGACCATCAGCCACGTCGACGTCTCGCCCGACTACGCCCACGCCCAGGTGTTCTTCTCGGTGCTGGTCGGCGACCCGCAGGCCAGCGCCGACGCGCTGAACGAGGCCGCGGGCTTCCTGCGCAACGGCCTGTTCAAGCGGCTGCAGATCCACACCGTGCCGACGCTGCATTTCCACTTCGACCAGACGACCGAGCGCGCGGCGGACCTCAACGCGCTGATCGCGCGCGCGAATTCGACGCGGGCCAAGGAGTGAGGTGGGGCGCAGCCCGGCCGAACGTGAGCAACCGATGAACCGCACCGCTTCTCCGCGCCGCGCCGTGCACGGCGTCCTGCTGCTCGACAAGCCGCTCGGCTGGACGAGCAACGACGCCTTGCAGAAGGCCAAGGGCCTGCTGCGCGCCGAGAAGGGCGGCCACACCGGCACGCTGGATCCGCTGGCCAGCGGGCTGCTGCCGCTGTGCTTCGGCGCCGCCACCAAGTTCGCGCAGGCCAGCCTGGACGCCGACAAGCGCTACCGCGCCACGCTGCGCCTGGGCCAACGCACGACCTCAGGCGACCGCGAAGGCCAGGTGGTCGACGAACGGCCGGTGAGCTGCGACCGCGCCGCCATCGAGGCCGCCTGCGCGCGCTTGCATGGCCGCATTGCGCAGACGCCGCCGATGCACTCCGCGCTCAAGCACCACGGCAAGGCGCTGTACGAATACGCGCGCGCCGGCGTGCAGGTCGAAAGGCCGGCGCGGGAGGTGGAGATCCACCGCATCGCCATCGTCGACTGGCAAAGCCCCACGCTGGTGATCGACGTCCATTGCAGCAAGGGCACCTACGTGCGCACGCTGGCCGAGGACATCGGCGCCGCGCTTGGCTGCGGCGCGCACCTGGCGGCGCTGCGCCGCACCGGCAGCGGCGCGCTCGGCGTCGAGCAGGCGATCACCATCGACGAACTGGCCGCGCTGGACGAAGCCGAGCGCGCCGCCTTGCTGCTGCCCGCCGACGTGCTGCTGCAGCAATGGCCCGCCGTCAACCTGGCCGGCGACGAAGCGGCGCGCTTCCTCACCGGGCTGCGCCGCCGCGTGGCGCTGGCCGATGCGCCGGCCGTGCGCGTCTATGCCGAGGCGCCGCGCGCCTTTCTCGGCGCCGGCCACATCGCCGGCGGCGAACTGATTCCCGACCGTCTTCTCAGTCCCCTCGAGGTGCAGGCCGCACAGGCCTGAACGACCATGACCCATCCCATCCGCAACATCGCGATCATCGCCCACGTCGACCACGGCAAGACCACGCTGGTCGACCAGCTGCTGCGCCAGAGCGGCACCTTCCGCGACAACCAGCAGGTGGCCGAGCGCGTGATGGACAGCAACGACATCGAGCGCGAGCGCGGCATCACCATCCTCGCCAAGAACTGCGCCGTCACCTGGCAGGGCACGCACATCAACATCGTCGACACGCCGGGCCACGCCGACTTCGGCGGCGAGGTGGAGCGCGCGCTGTCGATGGTCGACGGCGTGGTGCTGCTGATCGACGCGCAGGAAGGCCCGATGCCGCAGACCCGCTTCGTCACCAAGAAGGCGCTGGCGCTGGGGCTCAAGCCCATCGTCGTCGTCAACAAGGTCGACAAGCCCGGCTCGCGGCCCGACTACGTGATCAACGCCGCCTTCGAGCTGTTCGACAAGCTCGGCGCCACCGAGGAGCAGCTCGACTTCCCCGTCGTCTACGCCTCGGGCCTGAACGGCTGGGCCTCGCTGAAGGAAGGGCCGGCCGGCGAGGCCTGGGGCGCCGACCTGCAGCCGCTGTTCGAGACCATCCTCCAGCACGTGCCCGAGCACCAGGGCGACCCGGCGGCGCCGCTGCAGTTGCAGGTGTCGTCGCTGGACTACAGCACCTACGTCGGCCGCATCGGCGTCGGCCGCGTCAACGCCGGCACCATCAAGCCGGGCATGGACGTGCTGGTGATGGAAGGGCCCGAGGGCCGCAGCTACAAGGGCCGCATCAACCAGGTGCTGACCTTCGAGGGCCTGGAGCGCCAGCAGGCGGCCGAGGCCGGCCCGGGCGACATCGTGCTGATCAACGGCATCGAGGACATCGGCATCGGCGTCACCGTGACCAGCGTCGACTCGCCCGCGCCGCTGCCGATGCTGAAGGTCGACGAGCCGACGCTGACCATGAACTTCTGCGTCAACACCAGCCCGCTGGCCGGGCGCGAGGGCAAGTTCGTCACCAGCCGCCAGGTGTGGGACCGGCTGCAGAAAGAGCTGCAGAGCAACGTCGCGCTGCGCGTGAAGGAGTCGGGCGAAGACGGCGTGTTCGAGGTGTCGGGCCGCGGCGAACTGCACCTGACCATCCTGCTGGAGAACATGCGCCGCGAAGGCTTCGAGCTGGCGGTGGGCAAGCCGCGCGTGGTGTTCAAGGACGTCGACGGCCAGCGCAACGAGCCCATCGAGCTGGTCACCGCCGACATCGAAGACCAGCACCAGGGCGGCGTGATGCAGGCCCTGGGCGAGCGCAAGGGCGAACTCGTCAACATGGAGACCGACGGCCGCGGCCGCGTGCGGCTGGAGTACCGCATCCCGGCGCGCGGGCTGATCGGCTTTTCCAACGAGTTCATGAACCTGACGCGCGGCACCGGCCTCATCAGCAACATCTTCGACGGTTGGGAGCCGTACAAGGGCGAGATCGCCGGCCGCAAGAACGGCGTGCTGATCAGCATGGACGACGGCGAGATCGTCACCTACGCGCTCGGCAAGCTGGACGACCGCGGCCGCATGTTCGTGCGCCCCGGCGACCCGGTGTACGAAGGCATGATCGTCGGCATCCACAGCCGCGACAACGACCTCGTCGTCAACGCGGTGCGCACCAAGCAGCTCACCAACTTCCGCGTCAGCGGCAAGGAAGACGCGATCAAGATCACGCCGCCGATCGAGCTGACGCTGGAGTACGCGGTCGAGTTCATCGACGACGACGAGCTGGTCGAGATCACGCCCAAGAGCATCCGCGTGCGCAAGCGCTTCCTGAAGGAGCACGAGCGCAAGCGGGCCAGCCGCGAAGCCGCTTGAGCGCGTGGCGATGAAGCATCGCCAGGGCGTCTGGCTGATGGTGCTGTGCACGCTGATGTGGAGCATCGCCGGCGTCGTCACGCGCTGGCTGCATTCGGCGCGCGGCTTCGAGATCACCTTCTGGCGCGCCGTGTTCTGCGCGCTGACGCTGGTCGTGCTGCTGGGCTGGCTGCGCGGCCCGGCGGCGCTGTGGCGCACGCTGCGCAACGGCGACCGCGCGTTCTGGATCTCGGCGCTGTGCTGGGCGACGATGTTCACCGCCTTCATGCTGGCGCTGTCGCTGACGACGGTGGCCAACGTGCTGATCACCATGTCGCTCGGCCCGCTGCTGACGGCGTTGGGCGCGCGGCTCTTCCTCGGCCACCGGCTGCCGCTGCGCACCTGGGGCGCCATCGTCGTGGCCGGCATCGGCATCGCGTGGATGTACGGGCACGAGGTCGGCTTTGCCGGCGGCTCGCACTGGCTGGGCGTGCTGGTGGCGCTCGGCGTGCCGATTGCCGCGGCCACCAACTGGACGCTGATGCAGCACCTGCACCACGGCCCTGGCCTCGACGACGGCGATAGCGAAGATGAAGCCGGCGACATGCTGCCCGCGGTGCTGGCCGGCTCGCTGCTGTCGGCCGCGGTGACCTTGCCGCTGGCGCTGCCGCTGGCCGCCACGCCGCACGACCTGGGCTGGCTGGCGCTGCTGGGCAGCGTGCAGCTGGCCATTCCCTGCCTGATCGCGATGGCCGTCTCGCGCGTGCTGAAGGCGCCCGAGATCTCGCTGCTGGCGCTGCTGGAAGTGGTGTTCGGCGTGCTCTGGGCGTGGCTGGGCGCGGGCGAGGAGCCCAGCGCCGCGGTGCTGGGCGGCGGCGGCCTGGTGCTGGCCGCGCTGGTGGGCAACGAGTGGCTGGCGATGCGGCCGCGGCCCGATCAGTCGTCGGCCTCGTACATCTGATCGAAGCGCGCGGCGCTCACCGCGTAGGCGTCGCTGCCGTCCTCGGCGTTGCTGACCAGCCAGTCGCCCGCCTCGTAGGCGCTGCGGCCTTCCTTGGTGGCGATGCTGCCGGCCTGCGCCGCGCGCTGGGCCCACACCGGCGTGGTCTTCAGGTAGGCGCCGCGGCCGACGCTGCGATAGGTGCGCGCAAAGCTCTCGGCGTCCACCGTGTAGACCTCGCCGGCGTTGTCCACCAGCCAGTCGCCGCGCTTGGCAAACTGCTCGTGGCCCCACTTGCGGTAGCGCAGGCCGTCGGTGTCGAGGTCGATGCGCACGGCGGCCACCGCCTGGTCGGCGCGGCGGCGGAAGCGTCGACGGGCGGTGGTGCCGGGGCCGGTGCTGGGGCTGCTCATCGCGGCAGTCTAAGATGCGCCGGCCACTGCTGCCGCGGACCTTGCCGATGAACCAGCTCTCGGGACTCGACGCCACCTTCCTGTACCTGGAAACCCCGCAGATGCCCATGCACGTGGGCGCGCTGCACCTGTACGAGTTGCCGCCGGGCTTCAGGGGCAAGTTCATCACCGCGGTGCGCAAGCACGTGGCCGAGCGCTTGCCGGCCACGCCGGCGCTGCGCCGCCGCCTGTGGTGGATGCCGTTGAACATCGCCAACCCGGCCTGGGTGGACGCCGTGCCCGACCTGCGCCAGCACATCGTGCCCGGCGTCAGCCCGAAGAACGCCGGCATCGCCGACCTCGAAGCCGCCGTCGGCCGCCTGCACCCGCAGTTGCTGGACCGCCAGCGCCCGCTGTGGAAGTTCCACGTCTTCGAAGACCTGGCGCCGGGCCCCGGCGGCCAGCGGCGCGCGGCGATCTACACCCAGCTGCACCACGCCGCGGTGGACGGCCAGGCCGCGGTGGCGCTGGCCAACGCGCTGCTCGACCTGACGCCGCAGCCGCGCAAGCTGGAGCCGCGCGCGGCCAAGCGCCAGCGCGTCTTCAAGCTCGACATGACCGAGATGCTGCGCGGCGTGCTGGCCAGCCAGGCCGGCAAGGTGGCCGGCATCATCCGCAGCCTGCCGTCGACCGTGGGCACGCTGAAGGACGCGGCCACGCAGGCCGTCTCGCACAGCGCGCTGCTCAGCGGCAAAAAGGGCAGCGGCAACATCACGCTGGCGCCGGCCACGGTGTTCAACAACTCGGTCACCGAGGGCCGCGCCTTCGCCAGCATCAGCCTGCCGCTGGCCGAGCTGCGCGAGCTGGGCCAGGCGCACGGTGCCACGCTCAACGAGACGGTGCTGATGCTGTGCAGCAGCGCGCTGCGCCGCCTGTTCGCCAAGAAGCGCATGCTGCCGCGCAAGTCGCTGGTGGCGGCGGTGCCGATCTCGCTGCGCGCCAAGGGCGACACCAGCGCTGACAACCAGGCCTCGATGAGCCTGATCAGCCTGGGCACCCACATCGCCGACCCGCTGAAGCGGCTGGCCCACATCAAGGCCGCCAGCGCGGCGATGAAGTCGACCATGGGCTCGCTGAAGAGCATCCTGCCCACCGACTTTCCGTCGCTGGGCGTGCCCTGGCTGCTGGAGGCGGCCACCGCACTGTACGGCAAGGCGCGCGTGGCCGACCGCATCCCGCAGGTGGCCAACGTCGTCATCTCCAACGTTCCAGGTCCGCCGGTGCCGCTGTACATGGCGGGCGCCAAGATGCTGACCAACTACCCCACCTCCATCGTCGTGCACGGCATGGGGCTCAACATCACGGTGCAGAGCTACGACCAGTCGCTCGACTTCGGGCTGATGGCCGACGCCCAGGCGCTGCCCGACGTGGCCGAGCTGGCGCAGGCCCTGCGCGTCGCCTTCGACGACCTGCAGGCGCTGCCGCGCCCCGGCGACCACGACCATGCCGACACGCCGCGCCGCGCCTCGCTGGTGGACCGTGCGCAGCGCGGCATCAGCGGCGCCGTGGGCAGCACCGTGGGCAAGGTCACCAAGGCGGTGGTCAGCAGCGCGCTGGAAGGGGCGCTGCAAGGCACGCTGCAAGGCACCGTCGGGCAGGTGGCCGGGCGGCTGCGCCCGCTGACCGCCACGTCGGCGACTTCGGCGGCGCGCAAGGCGGCCAAGGCGCGCCGATGAGGATCAGCGCCAACGGGCTGCAGATCGAGGTCGACGACCAGGGGCCGGCCGGCGCGCCGGCGGTGCTGCTCATCATGGGCCTGGGCATGCAGCTGATCGCCTGGCCCGACGAGCTGGTGCAGGACCTGGTGCGGCGCGGCTTTCGCGTCGTGCGCTTCGACAACCGCGACATCGGCCTGTCGCAGCACTTCGACGAACTGGGCCTGCCCAACCTGGCCTGGGCCGGCATGCGCCACCTGCTGCACCTGAACGTGCGCGCCCCTTACCGCCTGGCAGAGATGGCGGCCGACGCGCTGGGCGTGCTGGACGCGCTGGGCATCGCGCAGGCGCATGTCTGCGGCGCGTCGATGGGCGGCATGATCGCCCAGCACCTGGCCGCCGCCCACGGCGAGCGCGTGCGCAGCCTGACGCTGCTGATGACCACCGCCGGCGCGCGCCGCCTGCCGCAGCCTTCGATGGCCGTGCGCCAGGCGCTGCTGGCGCGGCCCGCCAGCAGCCGGCCCGACGACGTGGTGGCCCATTTGCAGCGCGTGCTGGCGACCATCGGCAGCCCGGCCTATCCGCCCGACCCGGCGTTGATGCACGCGCGGCTGCTGGCCAGCGTGCAGCGCTCGTGGCACCCGGCCGGCACGCTGCGTCAGTTGACCGCCGTCGTCGCCGACGGCGACCGTACGCCGCTGCTCTCGCGCATCCGCATGCCCACGCTCGTGATGCACGGCGAGGCCGACCCGCTGATTCCGGTGGCCGCCGCCCACCACCTCGCCGAGCACATCGCCGGCGCCGAGAAAGACATCGTCCCCGGCATGGGCCACGACCTGCCGCTGCCGCTGATGCCAAGGCTGGCGGCGGGGATTGCGGAGACGGCGGGGCGGGCTTGAGGAGCGGGCTTCGTCAGGGCGCAGCGGCGGCCCCGTGTTCCGGTGTGACCCGCAGGTCGCACCGGCCTGCCGGGCGCGGCGCGCTCATCGCGGTCAGCTTTCGCGAACCTGCTGGCGGTCGGGCTGCTGACGTTCGATCATGAACCCGGGCTCGAACTCGTCGAGCGACCGCTGAAGCGTCTGCCACGGCGCATCGACCGGCAGCAGCACGCCGTTGCCCAGGCGACGAGCGATCACGGCGTCACCCGAGAAGCGCAGTTTCTTGGGCAGCCGCACGGCTTGGCTGCGCCCCGACATGAAGATCTTGGCAAGGCTGGTCACGCTTCCATCCGATTGATAGTGATCGGAGGTGTCTATCATGCTCGGCAGCGTCAACCTGTTTCTCCTTGGATGCCCCAAGGAAGGACCATCGACCTCTGGACTGGGTTGAGTTTCCCAAACTTGATCCAGGTTGTGGCTCGGCAGTGCGCATCATCGTTCGAGTCCAGTGGCTGCGGGCGTACGGGGGCGCACTGATATGCAGTGAACTACCCCATCGGTCGGACAGACTATTCCTCTAATATGACAAACGCCACCGGTTTCATCCAAGTTGACTGGCGCTTTGATCCGCCCAACCTCCTTGAACAGACGCGGACAGTTCAACGCGGTCAACTCTGGCTAGAGGTGAAGGGAGATGGGACGGCGACTGCAAGACTCGACGGCCATGTGTCCGGCGCTGATGTCAGAGCGCGAGTGAAGGAGGCTGAAGCCGCTGTGGAAGATCTGCTGTTCGGCGCACAGCTCATACACCTTGTGGCCGTCTCCCTCAAAGTGATCGGCGTGGTGGGTCACGACCGTAATGGGACATTGACAAATTTCGCCTTGACTGAAGGCATTGAAAGCACTGTCAAATTCGGAACTCCGGATGGAGTGACGATCGACGTTGACACGAAGCAGGAGCGAATTGACCAAAAGCGCCAATGCAGCCAAGCAGTCTTGAGGCATCGTGCGACGGATCCAACCCTTGCACGAATGCGCACAAGCTTCAAAATGGCGTTGAGCGATGGGCCAAACGAACTTGTCTATCTTTATGAAGTGAGCGAAGCCTTCACCAAGCGAACTGCAGCGTCAGCTCCGGATATGTTCAAGAGACAAAAATCGGTCCGTGATCGCTTGCAGAAGATCTGCAACGACTCGGAGATTCTTCAAGGGCGGCACCGCGGCAAATCAGCGGGTCAGGCACAACGCGACGCCACGGAGGATGAACTGACCATGGCGCGCGCGGACGCGGCGGCTCTCATCAAGGCGTACTTGGAGTGGCTCGAGGCCTCGGAATCGACGTCCACAGACGCTGCGGTTAGTTGGCAATTCGATACCGTTCCCTCGCATGGTCACGTGGATAGCATGATCATTTCAACTGAACACCAGGCGACGTACCGATTCGCGGATCTATTTAAAGAACTAGGCGACGAAGAAGCGCGGAAGGGGCAGGCGGTGGAGAAACTGCTCAAGGACTTTTCCCAACTCTGCGAGTTCGTGATCGAGCCAACTCTGCGGGGCGTCGTTCAAGTGCTAGTTGCCAATGACCACGAGGCACGAGTTGGACGCCGTACGATCGACGACTGGCCGGCTATTCAACTTGAGGTTCAACCGCTGGGGCGTAGCGCGGTCGTAGATTCCTTGGTACTCCGATTCTCGCCTTCTCGAACCTCCAACATGCTCGCCTCCTGGTCCAACAACGCCGCAGGCCAATCAGAGATTAGTCTTGAGCTGGTCGACAGTGCGTACGTACAGCAGGCGGCGTACGAGTTTACAAAGCGGATCATGAAGTCGCGGTGAATCGCCGCCCGAACGTCGCACGCAAGCCATTGACTACCATACGCCCTCCGCGCGGCGGTAACCCCTCGGCAGCCCTCTGATTCACCTCACCCGCGCCCGCACCCACTGAAGACCTTCGTGCACACCGATCAACCCTTCAGCCCCTGGCGCCTGTCCGTCGCTCCCATGATGGACTGGACCGACCAGCATTGCCGTTATTTCCACCGCCAGCTCAGCCGCCGCACGCGGCTGTACACGGAGATGGTGACCACCGGCGCGCTGCTGCATGGCGACGTGGCGCGGCACCTGGACTTCAATGCCGAAGAGCATCCAGTGGCGCTGCAGCTCGGCGGCAGCGAGCCCGATGACCTGGCGCGTTGCGCGCGCCTGGCGCAGCAATGGGGTTACGACGAAGTCAACCTCAACTGCGGCTGCCCGAGCGAGCGCGTGCAGCGCGGCGCTTTCGGCGCCTGCCTGATGGCCGAGGCCGAGCTGGTGGCCGACGGGCTGAAGGCGATGCAGGACGCGGTGTCGATCCCGGTGACGGTCAAGCACCGCATCGGCATCGACCGCGTCGAAGGCGACGGCTTCGTGCGCGACTTCGTCGGCACGCTGGCGCGGCGGGCCGACACCAAGGTGTTCATCGTGCATGCCCGCAACGCCTGGCTGCAAGGCCTGTCGCCGAAAGAGAACCGCGAGATTCCGCCGCTGCGCCACGAGGTGGTGTACCGGTTGAAGCGCGACTTTCCCGATCTGACCATCGTGCTCAACTGCGGCATCACGTCCAACGATCAAATCGATTTGCACCTGGCGCACGTCGACGGCGTGATGCTGGGCCGCGAGGCCTATCACAACCCCTGGCTGATGGCCGATTGGGACGCGCGCTTCTTCGGCGCCGCGCCGGTGGCGCGCACGCGGCTGGACATCGAGCGCGCGATGCTGGCCTACATGCAGCGCCAGGCCGCGGCCGGCGTGCCGTGGCCGCACGTGGCGCGCCACCTGCTGGGGCTGTGGCATGGCGAGCCCGGGGCGCGGCACTGGCGGCGGGTGTGGTCGGACCATCGGTTGAAGACCGAAGCGCCGGCCGCGGTGCACGCGCTGGCGCATCGCCGGGCCGGGCAGGCGGAGGTGGCGGCATGACGCGCAACATCATCGGCATCATCGGCGGCAGCGGCTTGTATGACCTGCCGGGCCTGGCCGACACGCGCTGGCTGACGGTGGACACGCCCTGGGGCGCGCCGTCGGACCAGCTGTTCCGCGGCCGTCTGGGCGATGCCGAGCTGGTCTTCCTGCCGCGCCACGGCCGCGGCCACCGCATTCCGCCGGGCGAGGTGAACTACCGCGCCAACATCGCCGCGTTGAAGATGCAGGGCGTGACCGACGTGCTCTCGCTGTCGGCCGTGGGCGGGCTGCGCGCCGACCTGGACCCGGGCACTTTCGTCGTCGTCGACCAGTTCATCGACCGCACCTTCGCGCGCGAGAAGTCGTTCTTCGGCAGCGGGCTGGTGGCGCATGTCTCGATGGCGCAACCGGTGTGCGCCCGGCTGGGCGACCACGTGCAGGCCGCGCTGGCCGCGCGCGGCGTGCCGCACGTGCGCGGCGGCTGCTACCTGGCGATGGAAGGGCCGCAGTTCAGCACGCTGGCCGAATCGCAGCTCTACCGCAGCTGGAACTGCAGCGTGATCGGCATGACCAACATGCCCGAGGCCAAGCTGGCGCGCGAGGCCGAGCTTTGCTATTGCAGCGTGGCGATGGTGACCGACTTCGACTGCTGGCACCCGGCGCACGACGCGGTGACGGTGGACGCCATCATCCGCGTGCTGCTGGCCAACGCCGCCAACGCCCAAGGCCTGGTGGCGGCGCTGGCGGCCGCGCTGTCGACCGACGCGTCCGGCGCCGCCTGCCGCTGCCGCAGGGCGCTGCGGCATGCGCTGATCACCGCGCCGGAACACCGCGACCCGGCGCTGGTCGAGCGCTTGCGCGCCATCGCCGGCCGCGTGCTGTGAACGCGCGATGAAGGTCGACGGCCGGCCGATGCGCACGCTGTGGCCGGCGCCGCAGCGCGATGCGGTGTTCGTGATCGACCAGCGCGTGCTGCCGCACAAATTGAGGATCGAGCGCCTGGCCGACGGCGACGCGGTGCACCGCGCCATCGCCGAGATGTGGGTGCGCGGCGCGCCGCTGATCGGCGCCTGCGCCGCCTACGGCCTGGCGCTGCATCTCAACGCCGGCGCCGATGACGCGCAATTGGAGCGTCATGCCGCCGCGCTGCGCGGCGCGCGGCCGACCGCCGTGAACCTGGCCTGGGCGCTGGAGCGCATGCTGTCCGTGCTGCGCCCGCTGCCCGCCGCCGCCCGGCGCGACGCGGCCTGGGCCGCGGCCGATGCCATCGCCGAGCTGGACGTGCAGGCCAACGCCGCCATCGGCCGCCACGGCCTGCCGCTGCTGCAGGCGGTGGCGGCGCGCAAGCCGCGCGGGCAGCCGGTCAACGTGCTGACGCATTGCAACGCCGGCTGGCTGGCCACGGTGGACTGGGGCACCGCCACCGCGCCCATCTACCAGGCGCAGGCCGCCGGGCTGCCGCTGCACGTGTGGGTCGACGAGACGCGGCCGCGCAACCAGGGCGCCAGCCTGACGGCCTGGGAGCTGGGCCACGCCGGCGTGCCGCACACGGTGATCGCCGACAACGCCGGCGGCCACCTGATGCAACATGGGCAGGTGGACCTGGTGATCGTCGGCTGCGACCGCGTGACGCGCCGCGGCGACGTCTGCAACAAGATCGGCACCTACCTGAAGGCGCTGGCCGCGCACGACAACGGCGTGCCCTTCTATGCCGCGATGCCGACCAGCACGCTCGACCTCGCGCTGCTCGACGGCGTGGCCGAGATCCCGATCGAAGCGCGCAGCGCGCGCGAGGTCACGCACCTGTCGGGCCGCACGGCCGACGGCTGCGTGCTGGAGATTCAGCTCACGCCCGACGGCAGCGCGGCCGCCAACCCGGCCTTCGACGTCACGCCGGCGCGGCTGGTGAGCGGGCTCATCACCGAGCACGGCGTGGTGGCGGCCGACGAAGCGGCGCTGGTGGCCTTGATCGCGCAGACCCGATGAACACCCCAACGTTCGACGAAACCACGCGGCGCGATCAACTCATCGCTGCGCTGCAGCGGCTGGACGCGCTGGGCCTCAACCGCGGCAGCACCGGCAACCTCAGCCAGCGCTGGGGCGAGGGCATGCTGATCACGCCCACGGGCATGGGCGCGGCCGATTGCGCCGCCGCCGACCTGGTGTGGCTGGGCTTCGACGGCAGCCGCCGCGGCGCCCGGGCGCCGTCGTCGGAATGGCATTTCCACCAGGCGCTGTACCAGGCGCGGCCCGAGCTGAACGCCGTCGTGCACACCCACCCCACGCATGCCACCGCGCTGGCCTGCCTGCGGCGGCCGCTGCCGGCCTTCCACTACATGGTGGCAGTGGCCGGCGGCGCCGACGTGCGCTGCGCGCCGTACCACCTGTTCGGCACGCCCGAGCTGTCGGCCGCGGTGGTGCAGGCCATGCACGGCCGCAAGGCCGCGCTGCTGGCCACGCACGGCCTCGTCAGCGCCGGCGCCACGCTGCCCGAGGCGATGAAGGTGACGATCGAGATCGAATCGCTGTGCGACAGCTACCTGCGCGCGGTGTCGGTGGGCGAGCCGGCGCTGCTGAGCGAGGCTGAGATGGCCGCGGTGATCGAGCGCTTTCGCGGCTACGGCCAGCCAGGCGGTGCATAACGCCGCGCCGGCGGACTCAGCAACGGGCCGTCAACTCACGCGCCGGCCGACTCAAAAACTGGCCGTCGACACACGCGCCGGCGGACTCAGCAACTGGCCGTCGACTCACGCGCCGGCCAGGTCGCCAGCAGCAACCCGGCCAGCGCCATCGCGAAGGCCAGCGCGTGCAGGCCGGTGAAGGGTTCGCCCAGCACCACCACGCCGATCAGCGCCGCGCTCACCGGCAGCATCACGCTGAAGACGCCGGCACGCGCTGCCGGCACGTGCTGCAGGCCCTTCATCCACAGCCACACCGTCACCATGCTGGCGGCCAGCGCGTAGAACACCAGCAGGCCCCAGGTCGGCGCTGGCACGCCGCTGAAGTCGAAGGCCAGCGCCTGCCACAGGCCGAACGGCGTGACCAGCGCCAGCCCCCACAGGTTGATGAGCGCGCTGATGCGCCGCGGCGCGACGTTGCCCGTCAGCCGCTTGCCGATGACCACGTAGCAGGCCTCGCAGAACACCGCGCCCATCAGCAGCGCGAAGCCCAGCGCCGACAGCGGCGCCGCGCCGTCGTGGCCCGCCAGCGCCAGCAGCGCGATGCCCGATGCGGCGCAGGCGATGGCCAGCCAGACGCGCGGGGCGATGTGCTCGCGCATCACCAGCCACGACAGCAGCGCCACCGCGGCCGGGATGCCGGCCATCGCCACGCCGGCGGCGACGGCCGAGCTGAGCTTCACGCCGTACAGCATGCACACGCTGAACAGGAAGTTGCCGAGGAAGCTTTCCCAGAACAGCAGCCAGCGGTCGTGGCGCGACAGCGGCGCCTCGGCCGGCGTGCGCCGGACCCAGTGCGCCATGGCCAGCGCCGCGATGCCAAAGCGCAGCCAGGCCAGCAGGAAGACGGGGAACACCGCCACCAGCAGCTTGGACAGGCCGACGTAGCTGCCCACCAGCGCCATGCTGGCGGCCAGCGACAAGTAGGCGGCGGTGACGGGAGGCCGGTGTGCGCGCAATCAGAACTTCACGACCACCGAGGCGCCCAGCAACTGGTTGCTCTTGCTGTAGCCCTTGATGCCGTTGCCCGACATCGAGGCGAACACCGGCTGGCTGGCGCCGTCGTGGCGGAACTCCAGCTTGAAGAGCGTGAACTCGTCGTACAGGTAGTTCATGCCCAGCGACAGCGCCCAGCGGTTGCTGCCCACGTCGGCGCCCTTGGCGTAGCTGCCGTCGGCCAGCAGGCCGCGGCCGATGCCGTTGACGTAGTCGTCGTAGCTGTAGCCGAGCAGGCCGCCGCCGTTGCGCTTGTTCGACGTGAAGTCGGCGCGCAGCACGCTCTCCAGCCGCGGCGTGATCTTGTAGGCCGCCGTCGTCGACACGCCCCACCAGCGCGCGTCGCGCAGCACGCCGTCGCTGTTGTAGATGGCGGCCTTCTTCTGCTGGCCGTAGCTGACCTGGCCGAACACCGACCAGTCGCCGCGCACGAAGTAGGCGTCGAATTCGAGCAGGTTGATGGCGGTGTCGCGGCCGGCGTCGGCAAAGCCTTGTTCCACGCCGTCGGCGTCGACCCAGGTGCCGTCGGCGGCGTAGTTGGTGGCCTTGCCGTGCAAGCCGGTGAAGCCGAAGCCCTCGAACTCGCCCTTGCTGTAATCCACGCGGTAGATGAAGGCCGGCGTCTTGTTGCCCGGCGTGCGCCGCGCGGTGTTCATGTTGGCCAGGCCCACGCGCGTCCACCACTTGCCGCGCTTCACGTCGAGCACGGCGCCGGTGTAGGCGGTGGGGGCCATGGTGTCGAACAGCAGGTTGTGGGTGATGAGCTTGTTGTCCTTGGGCATGGTGTACTCATAGCCCGTCCAGTCGGGGATCTGGCCCACCCACAGCCGCGTCTGCAGGTCGGTCAGCGGCAGGCTGACCGAGGCCTCGTGCACGACCGAGCCGTTGAACAGCGAGCCCGTGCCGCGCTCCGGCGCCAGCGTCAGCTTCCACTTGGTGCCGCTGTCGGTTTCCTTCTCGAAGTCGAGCACCGCCATGCCGAAGTAGCTGTTGTCGTAGGTGTAGCGGGCGCCGCCGTTGTTCAGCAGCACGAAGGTCGAGTTGTCCTGGCGGCGGTTGTAGATCCAGGTGGGATCGATGGCGCCGCTGATCTTCAGGCCCTTGTAGCCGAGGTCGGCAAAGCTGTCCTGCATCGCCTCGGCCTTGACCGTGATGCGGTTGAGCTCGCGCGCCTGCTCGGGCGTCATGCCGGCCGGTGCGGTGGCCGGTGCCGCGGCCGTGGCGGTGGCCGGCGCGGCGGCCGGCGTTGGCGCCGTGGCCGCCGCCTGCAGCTTCTTTTCGAGTTCCAGCACACGGTCCTTCAGGGCCTTCAACTCCTGCAGCAGCTCGGCGTTGCTCTGAGCCAGGGCAGGCAGCGCAGCAGCGGCGGCCAGGGCCACGGCGGTGCGGGCGACGAGTCTCATCTGGGTTCTCCTCGGGGTGTGGTCGGGGTTGTTCGGCGCTTCTTCGGCGGTTCTTCTTCGGCGGTTCTTCTTCGCTCAGGCGCGCGCGGCGGCGGCGGCTTCCTGCGCCCGGCGCCGTTCGGCGCGCGCGATCAGGTAGCTGGTGGCGATGACGCCCACGCTGACCAGCGCCACGGTGATGGTGGCCACGGCGTTGACGCTGGGGTTGAGGCCCAGCCGCGCGCGGCTGAAGATGACCAGCGGCATGGTGGTGGCGCCGGGGCCCGACAAAAAGGCCGAGAGCACCACGTCGTCCAGGCTGATGGTGAAGGTCAGCAGCCAGGCCGACACCATCGACTGCGCGATCATCGGCAGCGTCACCAGCCAGAACACCTGCGAGGGCCGCGCGCCGAGGTCCATCGCCGCTTCTTCGAGCTGCGGGTTGAGGTCCTGCAGGCGCGACTGGATCACCACCGTGGCGTAGGCCATGCCCAGCAGCAAATGGCCCAGCCAGATGGTGAACAGGCCGCGCTCGGGGTAGCCCAGCGCGCGCTGCATCTGCACCAGCATCAGCAGCAGCGACAGGCCGACCACCACCTCGGGCATCACCAGCGGCGCGTTGACCATGCCGCTGAACAGCGTGCGGCCGCGAAAGCGCCGGTACTTGACGAGCGCGAACGCCGCCATCGTGCCCAGCACCACCGCGCCGCAGGCGGTGAGGAAGGCGATCTTCAGGCTCAGCCACAGCCCGTTGACCATCTCGGTGTCGGCCGGCAGCCGCGCGAACCACTTCAGCGTGAAGCCGCGCCAGACGTTGGGGATCGGCGAGTCGTTGAACGAATACACCACCAGCGCGACGATCGGCAGGTACAGGAAGAGGTAGCCCGCCGACAGCCAGCCGCGGCCGAACCAGGCGTTGAAGCGCGCGCCCCTCATCGCCGCGCCTCCTGCGCCTCGGCCTGGTATTTGTTGAACACCGCCAGCGGCACGATGATGAGCAGGATCATCACCACCGCCACGGTGGAGGCCATCGGCCAGTCGTTGTTGCTGAAGAACTCGTCCCAGATCACGCGGCCGATCATCAGCGTCTCGGGGCCGCCCAGCAGCTCGGGGATGACGAACTCGCCGACACAGGGGATGAACACCAGCATGCTGCCGGCGATGATGCCGGCCTTGGACAGCGGCACCGTGACCTTCCAGAACGCCACCCACGGCGTGGCGCCGAGGTCGGCGGCGGCTTCGAGCAGCCGCAGGTCCATCTTGGCCAAGTTGCCGTACAGCGGCAGCACCATGAAGGGCAGGTAGGTGTAGGTCATGCCCAGCACCAGCGAGAACGGCGAATGCAGCAGCTTGCCGGGCGCGGCGATCAGCCCCAGCGCGGCCATCGCCTGGTCGGCGCCGATGGCGATCAGCGCCTCGGCCACCCAGCCGTCCTCGGCCAGCAGCCCGCGCCAGGCGTAAACGCGCAGCAGGAAGCTGGTCCAGAACGGCAGCATCACCAGCATCAGCAGCGCCGGCTGCACGGTGGCGCGCGCGCGCGCCATGAAGTAGGCAAACGGGTAGCCGATGGCCAGGCACAGCAGCGTGGTGGCGGCGGCGTACTTCAGGCTGGCCAGGTAGGTCTTGAAGTACAGCGCGTCCTGCGTGATGAAGACGTAGTTGCCGAACTTCACGGTGAGCTGCAGCACGCCTTCCTTGAGCGTCAGCACGTCCTTGAAGGTGACGGCCTCCATCTCGGAGACGCTGATCTTGAAGACGATGAAGAACGGCAGCAGGAAGAACAGCAGCAGGAAGGCGTAGGGCAGCCCGACGACCGCGCCGCGGCCGCTGAACAAACGGCGCAGGGCCTTCGTCACTGCGTCAGCACCACGTGGGCCGAGCGCGACCAGTGCGCCCACACCGGGTCGCCCCAGGTGAAGGCGTCGTCGCGGTGGCGTTGCGTGTTGGCCAGGCTCACCTTGAGCATGGCGCCGCTGGCCAGCTGCAGCTGGTACACGGTGAAGGCGCCGAAGTACGACATCTCCTTCACGGTGCCTTCCACGCGGTTGAACTCGCCTTCGCCGGCGGGCGGGTGGCGGCTGAGGTGGATCTTCTCGGGCCGCAGCGCCACCGTCACCGGCATGCCTTCGGTGCCGGTGATGCCGTGGCCCACGTAGTGCCGGCAGTCGGCGCAGCTGATGATGACGTGGTCGGGCTCGTCCACCGTCAGCGTGCCGTCCATCAGGTTGACGTTGCCGATGAAGTCGGCCACGAAGCGGGTGGCCGGCGTCTCGTAGATCTCGCCCGGAGCGCCCACCTGCAGGAAGCGGCCCTCGCTCATCACCGCGATGCGGCTGGCCATGGTCATGGCCTCTTCCTGGTCGTGCGTGACCATCACGCAGGTGACGCCCACCTTCTCGATGATGTTGACCAGCTCGATCTGCGTCTGCTCGCGCAGCTTCTTGTCGAGCGCGCCCAGCGGCTCGTCCAGCAGCAGCAGCTTGGGGCGCTTGGCCAGGCTGCGCGCCAGCGCCACGCGCTGCTGCTGGCCGCCCGACAGCTGGTGCGGCTTGCGCTGCGCGAACTTGCCCAGCTGCACCAGCGCCAGCATCTCTTCGACGCGCGCCGTCAGCGGCCCCTTGGCCATGCCTTCGCGCTTCAGCCCGAAGGCGATGTTCTCCCACACCGTGAGGTGCGGGAACAGCGCGTACGACTGGAACATCATGTTGATCGGGCATTCGTACGGCGGCATTTCCGCCAGGTCGCGCCCTTCCAGCACGATGCGGCCGCTGCTCGGCGTCTCGAAGCCCGCCAGCATGCGCAGCAGCGTCGTCTTGCCGCAGCCCGACGAGCCCAGCAGCGCGAAGATCTCGCCCTGCCGCACGTCCAGGCTGACGTTGTCGACGGCCTTGTAGCCGCCGAAGTCCTTGGTGACGCCCTGGATCTGCAGGAACGCCGGCGCCGCGGCCGCCAAGGTCACAGCCCGGTCTTGAAGGACGTGTAGGTGCGCGTCATCAGCCGGCGCAGGTCGTTGTTCAGCGAATCGGGCGGCACCATGCGCGCCAGTTCGGCGGGCGACAGGAACACCGTGGGGTTGGCCGCCACCTCGGGCTTGACGAACTTCTTCGACTCGATGTTCGGGTTGGCGTAGAAGACCTTGTTGGTCAGCCCGGCGTGCACCTCGGGGCGCAGGATGTAGTTGATGAACTTGTGCGCGTTGCCCGGGCGCGGCGCGTCGGCCGGGATCACCATCACGTCGAAGAACAGCAGCCCGCCGCTCTTGGGCAGCAGCGCCTGGATGTTGTTGCCGGTCTTGCCGTCGATGGCGCGCTGGCGCGCGATGTTGATGTCGCCCGACCAGCCGAGCGCCAGGCAGATGCTGCCGTTGGCCATATCGTTGATGTAGCCCGAGCTGCTGAACAGCGTGATGTAGGGCCGCACGGCCTTCAGCAGCGAGGCCGCGGCGCCGTAATCCGACGGGTTCTTGCTGAACGAGGGCTTGCCCAGGTAGTGCAGCGCGGCCGGGATGACTTCGGTGGCCGAATCCAGGAAGCTCACGCCGCAGCTCTTGAGCTTGCTGATGTACTCGGGCTTGAACACCAGGTCCCAGACGTTGTCGGGCATCGGCGTGCTGCCCAGCGCGGCCTTTACCTTGTCGACGTTGATGCCCACCGTGGTGTAGCCCCACAGCCAGTCGACCATGTACTCGTTGCCCGGGTCCATCGCCGACAACTGCTTCAGCACCGAGGGATCGAGGTACTTCAGGTTGGGGATCTGGCTCTTGTCGATCTTGCGCAGCAGCCCGCCGTCGACCTGCAGCTTGGCCCAGTTCGACGACGGCACCACCACGTCGTAGCCGGTCTTGCCGGCCACCAGCTTGGCATGCAGGATCTCGTTGTTGTCGAAGTTGTCGTAGCGGACCTTGATGCCCGTTTCCTTCTCGAAGTTCTTCAGCGTGTCTTCGGCGATGTAGTCCGACCAGTTGTAGACGTTGACGACCTTTTCTTCTTCCTGGGCTCGCAGCCCGGTGGCGGCCAGGGCCAGGGCGGCAGCGGCCAGCAGGGCGGCCGGGCGGAAAGACTTCGCGCTCATCAAGAAACCTCCGGGTGGGCTGTGTGGAGTGGGGGCTTGTGAAGCAGTTAACTGTCGACGAGTCTAGGCTAAGGCCGAAAGCGATGATCGGGTGCACGCACGGGGTCGGCCATCGCATGAATTGGGTAGGCCGGCAGCGGTTGGCCCCGGCGCCGCGGCGCCGGGCCTCATGACAACCAGCCGCGGGCCGTGACGTCGGCCAGCGTCAGGTCGAGGCAGCGGCGGATCAGCGCCACCATCTCGTCGACCTGCGCGCGAGTGATCACCAGCGGCGGCGCGATGATCATGCGGTCGCCCACGGCGCGCATGATCAGCCCTTCGCGAAAGCAGTGGCTGCGGCACAGCATGCCGACCTCCCGATCTTCGGCGAACGCCGTGCCGCGGGCCTTGTCCTTGACGAGCAGCAGCGCGGCCATCAGGCCGCAGGTCTCGGCGCTGCCCACCAGCGGGTGTTCGCTCAGTTGCGCATAGGCTTCAGCAAGAAGCGGGCCCACGTCTTCGCGCACGTGGCGCACCAGATCGAGCTGCTGGATGAGCTTGATGTTGGCAATGCCCACCGCGCAGGCCACCGGATGCCCCGAATAGGTGTAGCCGTGCGCGAACTCGCCGCCCTGCTGCACCAGCACGTCCGCGACGCGGTCGCCCACCATCACGCCGCCCAGCGGCACGTAGCCGCTGGTCACGCCCTTGGCGAAGGTCATCAGGTCGGGCTTGAAGCCCAGCGTCTCGCAGCCGAACCACTGCCCGGTGCGGCCGAAGCCGCAGATCACTTCGTCGGACACCAGCAGGATGCCGTGGGCGTCGCAGATGCGCTGGATCTCGGGCCAGTAGGTGGCCGGCGGGATGATCACGCCGCCGGCGCCCTGCACCGGCTCGCCGATGAAGGCGGCGACGTTCTCGGCGCCGACCTCCTGGATCTTGTCTTCCAGCCACGACGCGGCGAGCCGGCCGAAATCGTCTTTGGACAGGCCACGGCCGTGCGCCCACCAGTAGGGTTGCTCGATGTGCACGATGCCGGGGATCGGCAGCCCGCCTTGCGCGTGCATGCCGGCCATGCCGCCCAGCGAGGCGCCGGCCATGGTGCTGCCGTGGTAGGCGTTGTGGCGGCTGATGATGACCTGGCGCTGCGGCTGGCCCAGCAGGTCCCAGTAGCGGCGCACCATGCGCACCACGGTGTCGTTGCCTTCGCTGCCCGAGCCGCTGAAGAACACGCGCTTGAAGTGCGGCGGCGTCACTGAAGCCAGCAGCTCGGCCAGCTCGATGGCCGGCGGCGTGGCGGTCTGGAAGAAGGCGTTGTAGAACGGCAGCTGCCGCATCTGGCGCGTGGCCGCGTCGACCAGCGCCTGCTGCCCGTAGCCGACGTTCACGCACCACAGGCCGCTCATGGCGTCGAGGATCTTGTGGCCGTCGCTGTCCCACAGGTAGATGTTGTCGGCGCGCGTGATGACGCGCGCGCCTTTTTTGGCCAGGCCCAGGTGGTCGGTGAAGGGGTGCAGGAAGTGGGCGGCGTCGGCCGCCTGCAGCTCTTGCGTGGTGCGGGTGTTCATCTCGGCCCTCCTCAGACGTGCAGCAGCAGGTGCTCGCGTTCCCACGGCGAGATCACCTTCATGAACTCGGCGTACTCGATCTCCTTGACCTCGGTGTACACCGTGATGAAGCCTTCGCCCAGCACGCTGGCCAGGTCGCGCTCGGCGCGCAGCAGCGCCAGCGCCTCGCCCAGGCTGCGCGGAAGCTGGTATTCGCCGAGGTAGGCGTCGCCCTTGCATTCGGGCGACGGCTCGATGCGGTTGCGCACGCCCAGGTAGCCGCAGGCCAGCGTGGCCGCCAGCGCCACGTAGGGGTTGGCGTCGGCGCCGATGACGCGGTTCTCGATGCGCCGCGCCGCCGGCGGCGCCAGCGGGCTGCGGATGCCGACGGTGCGGTTGTCGGTGCCCCACTGGATGTTGATCGGCGCGGCCGTGAAGCGGGCCAGCCGCCGATAACTGTTGACGTAAGGCGCGAACAGTGCCATCGCCGCCGGGATGTACTTCTGCAGCCCGCCGATGTACCAGTAGAACTCCTGGCTGGGCGTGCCGTCCTCGTTGCTGAAGATGTTGTGCCCGTCGCCGGTGCGCACCACGCTCTGGTGCACGTGCATGGCGCTGCCGGGCTCGCCGGCGATGGGCTTGGCCATGAAGGTGGCGAACATGTCGTGGCGCAGCGCCGCCTCGCGCACCGTGCGCTTGAACAGGAACACCTCGTCGGCCAGCCCCAGCGGGTGGGCGTGGAAGAAGTTGATCTCCATCTGCCCGGCGCCGACCTCGTGGATGAGGGTGTCGACGTTGAGCTCCATCTTCTCGCAGTAGTCGTAGACGTCCTCGAACAGCGGGTCGAACTCGTTGACCGCGTCGATCGAATAGGCCTGGCGGCTGGTCTCGCTGCGGCCGCTGCGGCCGACCGGCGGCTTCAGCGGCACGTCGGGGTCGGTGTTGCGGGCCACCAGGTAGAACTCCAACTCGGGCGCCACCACCGGCGACCAGCCCTGCTCGGCATACAGGTCGCACACCCGGCGCAGCACCGAGCGCGGCGCGAACGGCACGCGCTGGCCGTCGCGGTCGTAGCAGTCGTGAATGACCTGCGCGGTGGGGTCGGTGGCCCAGGGCACGATGCGCACGGTGCTGGGGTCGGGGCGCAACTGCATGTCGCGGTCGGTCGGCGTGATGACGTCGTAGTACGGCCCCTCCTCGGGGAACTCGCCGGTCACGCCCATCGCCACCACGGCCTCGGGCAGGCGCATGCCGCGGTCTTCGGTGAATTTCTCGCGCGGCAGGATCTTGCCGCGCGCCACGCCGGTGAGATCGGGCACCAGGCATTCGATCTCGGTCACGCGGTGCTGGTCGAGCCAGTGTTCCAGCTCGCTGAAGGTGAACAGTTCTCTCGTCGTCATGGGGCACTCGGTATGCGGATGGGGCCGCCGCGCAAGTGTCGCGGCGGCGGGAAGCCGGGGTCTGCGGATGCGGCCAGCCGCGCGCGCGTCGCGCGCCGCCGCCCGCGGGCTTCAGGCGGGCAAGGGGCCCCGCACGCGGTCGCGGTAGTTGCGCAGCGCCTGGCCGAAAGCTTTGAACAGCTGCACCGAGACCGGGTTGTCGGCGGCGCGCCACTCGGGGTGCCATTGCAGCGCCAGCACGAAGCCCGGCGCGCCTTCGACCGAGAACGCCTCGACCAGCCCGTCGGGCGCCGTGGCTTCCACGCGCAGGCCCGGCGCCAGGCGGTCCAGGCCCTGGCCGTGCACCGAGTTCACGGTGACTTCGCCTTGCTGCAGGATGGCTTGCAGCAGGCCGCCCGCGCGCAGGCGCACGGGGTGCGAAGGACCGTACTGCACCTCGACCGGGCGCGCGTCGTCGGCGCGGTGGTCGTTGAAGGGGCCGGCGTCGTGCACCGCCTGGTGCAGCGTGCCGCCGAGCGCCACGTTGGCTTCCTGCGCGCCGCGGCAGATGGCCAGCAGCGGCATGCCGCGCGCGATGACCTTGGGCACCAGCGGCAGCGTCCAGCCGTCGCGCAGCGGGTCCAGCGGCAGTTGCGGGTCGAGCACCGCCTGGCCGAAGTGCGACGGGTGGACGTTGGAGACCGAGCCCGTCAGCAGCACGCCGTCGGCCATGTCGAGCAGCGCGTCGATCTCGTCGGCCTCGGCGTGCGGCACCATCAGCGGCAGCGCGCCGGCCAGGCGCACGGCGTCGATGTACTTCTTGCCGACCACGTGGAAGGGGTGCTCGCCCAGCCGCTTGTTGCAAGCCGGCACCAGCACCACGGGCGCGCGCGGCATGACCGAGGGGTTGAGCGCCTTCGTCATGCCGCGAGCATATCGCGCAAGCGGTACCACGCCATGCCCAGCACGAGGCTGGGCCGGCGCAGCAGCCGCCCGCCGGGGAAGGGCCGGTGCTTGAGGCGCGCGAAGACGTCGAAGCGCGAGGCGTCGCCGGTCATCGCGTCGGCCACCAGGCGCCCGGCCAGCCCGGTCAGCGCCAGGCCGTGGCCTGAGAAGCCCTGCAGGTAGTAGACGTTGCCGCCGACGCGGCCGAAGTCGGGCGCGCGGTTCATCGTGATGTCGACGAAGCCGCCCCAGGCATGGTCGACCTCGACGCCTTGCAGCTGCGGGAAGGTGGCCAGCATGCGCTGGCGCATGCTCTCGGCCAGGTCGGCCGGTGTGGCGGTGCTGTAGCTGACGCGGCCGCCGTACAGCAGCCGGTGGTCGGCCGTGGTGCGGAAGTAGTCGAGCACGAAGTTGGTGTCGCACACCGCCGAGCGGCTGGGCACCAGCGCGGTGGCGCGCGCCTCGCCCAACGTTTGAGTGCAGGCGATGTAGGTGCCGGCCGGCATGATGCGCGGCTCCAGCGGCGGCACCAGGCCTTGCAGGTAGACGTTGCCGGCCAGCAGCACCTGGGCGGCGCTGACGGTGCCGTGCGCCGTCACCAGCTGCGGCCGCGCGCCCTGGCGCAGCGCGGTGACGGGCGTCTGCTCGTGCAGTTGCACGCCGGCGGCGGCCGCCGCGGCGGCGATGCCCAGCGTGTACTTCAGCGGGTGCAGGTGGCCCGAGCGCGGGTCGTGCACGCCGCTGTGGAAGCGCTCGCTGGCGATCCAGCGCCCCACCTCGGCCGGCGCGATGCGCGCCAGCGGGTAGCCGTAGACGCGCTCCAGCCGGTCGGCCCAGGCCTGCAGCTCGGCGCCCTTGCGCGCGCTGGTGGCCAGGCCCAGGTAGCCGTCGCGCCAGTCGCAATCGATGCCGTGCTGCGCGATGCGCTGGCGCAGCAGGTCGAGCGCCTCGATCGACATCGCCCACACGCGGCGCGCCTCGTCCAGGCCGAGCTGGCTTTCGATGACCGAGGGCTCGCAGGCCAGGCCGTGGATGGCCTGGCCGCCGTTGCGGCCGCTGGCGCCCCAGCCGAGTTCGCGCGCTTCCAGCAGCACCACGCGGCGGCCGCGCGCGGCCAGGTCCAGCGCCGCGCACAGGCCGGCGAGCCCGCCGCCGACGATGGCCACGTCGGCCTGCGCGTCGCCCTGCAGCGGCGCGAAGCGCTGCGCGCGCTGCGCCGTGGCGGCGTAGTACGAGTCGCGGGCGAGGGCCTGGTCGATCGCCAGCAGGCGCATGAAGCCGGCCGGCTACGCCGCCCGGCGCAGCGCGGTGCGCAAGGTGTCGACGATGTGGTCGATCTGCGCGCGCTGCACGATCAGCGGCGGCGACAGCGCGATGATGTCGCCCGTCACGCGCACCATCACGCCCTGGCGGTAGCAGTCGGTGAAGACGTCGTAGGCGCGCTTGCCGGGGTCGCCCGGGCGCGGCTGCAGCTCGATGCCGGCCACCAGGCCGATGTTGCGGATGTCGATGACGTTGGCCTCGCTCTTCAGCGCGTGCACGCATTCGCCGAAGTAGGCCTGCAGCTCGCCGGCGCGGGTGAGCAGGCCTTCGTCCTGGTAGAGCTGCAGCGTCGCCAGGGCGGCGGCGCAGGCCAGCGGGTGCGCCGAATAGGTGTAGCCGTGGGCGAACTCGATCAGGTGCTCGGGCCCGTTCATGAAGGCGTCGTGGATCTTGCGCTGGCACAGCACGGCGCCCATCGGCACGCAGCCGTTGGTGATGCCCTTGGCCAGCGTCATCAGGTCCGGCGTAACGCCGAAAGTCAGCGCACCGAAAGGCGTGCCGGTGCGCCCGAAGCCGGTGATGACCTCGTCGAAGATCAGCAGGATGCCGTGGCGGTCGCAGATCTCGCGCAGGCGCTGCAGGTAGCCTACGGGCGGCAGCAGCACGCCGGTGGAGCCGGCCACCGGCTCGACGATCACCGCGGCGATGGTCGAGGCGTCGTGCAGCGCCACCAGGCGCTCCAGGTCGTCGGCCAGTTCGGCGCCGAACGCCGGCTGGCCCACGCTGAAGGCGTTGCGCGCGGGGTCGTGGGTGTGGCGGATGTGGTCGACGCCGGCCAGCAGCGTGCCGAAGGTCTTGCGGTTGCCGACGATGCCGCCTACCGAGATGCCGCCGAAGTTGACGCCGTGGTAGCCGCGCTCGCGCCCGATCAGCCGCGTGCGCGTGCCTTCACCGCGCGCGCGGTGGTAGGCGATGGCCATCTTCAGCGCCGTTTCCACCGATTCGGAGCCCGAGTTGGTGAAGAACACCTTCTCCATGCCCGGCGGCGCGATCTTCACCAGCGCCGCCGCCAGCTCGAAGGCCTTGGGGTGGCCCATCTGGAAGGTGGGCGCGAAGTCCAGTTCGGCGGCCTGCGTCTGGATGGCCTTGACGATGGGCGCGCGGTTGTGGCCGGCGTTGACGCACCACAGGCCCGACGCGGCGTCCAGCACCTGGCGGCCGCCGTCGTCCCAGTAGTACATGCCGTCGGCACGGGCCAGCAGCCGGGGTTCCTTCTTGAACTGGCGGTTGGCGGTGAAGGGCATCCAGAAGGCGTCGAGGTCGATGCTCATGCGGCCACTCCTGCGGGTGAAAGGCAAAGCACGCAGTCTAGGCAAGCGGCGGCGCAATGTGCTTGCGGCTTGCATCGGCGGCTACCCTCGTCGGCGCAACTTTCTGCGGCGCGCGCAAGTAGTATTCGCACATCATGCGAAAGACGGTCGACAGCACGCAACGCGATGCAGAAATCATCGACAGCATCGACCGCGCCATCCTGGCCGAACTGCAGGCCGACGGGCGCTTGTCGAACGTCGACCTGGCCGAGCGCGTGCACCTGTCGCCGTCGGCCTGCCTGCGCCGCGTGAAGGCGCTGGAAGACGCCGGCGTGATCGCCCAGTACGTGGCGCTGGTGAACGCGCGCGCGGTGGGCCGCCACGGCACCAGCTACACCATCATCAACCTGGAAAGCACGCAGCCGGCGCGGCTGGATGCCTTCGAGCAGGCGGTGCGCGACCAGCCCGAGATCCTGGACTGCTTCTACGTCGCCGGCAGCAACGACTACCTGGTGCGCTTCGTCTACCGCGACGCGGAAGACCTGGAGCGCTTCCACGCCGAGGTGCTGCCGCGGCTGCCCGGCGTGGTGCGCAGCAACAGCATGCTGGTGCTGCGCACGGTGAAGAAGACGACGGCGCTGAGCCTGTAGCCCCGGCGTCAGGCCGTGCGCTGGCGGGCGCCGTCGGCCAGCGCCTGCTGGCGGCGCTTGGCCTCGGGGTAGATCAGCGATTCTTCGAGGCCGATGTGCTCTTCGTACAGCGCCGTGAAGATGGGCAGCGCGTGGCGCAGCACGCTGGTGTCGTACCAGTTGTAGCCGGTCGCGATGGCCTCGATCTGCGGCGCCAGTTCGAGCCAGTCTTCTTCCAGCCAGCCGTGGTCCTGCTGCAGGCGCTTGACGTGCTGCACCATCTCGGCGTCGCCGCTGGCCAGCAGGCCGGGGAACACCAGGCGTTCCTCGTCGGCGTGGTGCTGGCGTGCGCTGCCGGTGAAGAAATCGTGGATCGCCTGCGCGCTGGCCTGCGCCACGCTGTCGGCGCCGTTGTCGTCCAGGTGCTGCAGCAACTGGTCGAACTGCTTGAGCACCTGCAGCACCTGGGCATGCGTGCGGTCGAGCGACTCGAAGCTGGGCAGCGCCGGCGCCGGGCTGCGGACGGGGCGGGACTTGTGGACGGCAGCGTCGGACATGGCGGCTCTCCAGGGTTTGCCCGGATTCTTGAGGCGCTGCCCGGGCCCGGGTTGCGCAGGATCAAGCTACCCGGGGTGGCGCGCCAACTGCCCGCAGAGGTAGGTCCAGACCAGCTGCGCCGCGGCGTAGCTGCTCAGCTCGGCGTGGTCGTAGGGCGGCGAGACCTCGACGCAATCCATGCCGACGAAGGGCAGGCCAGCCAGCTCTTCCAGCAGCGTCAGCACCTGGTTGGTGCTGAGGCCGCCGGGCTCGGGCGTGCCGGTGCCGGGGGCGAAGGCGGGGTCCAGGCAGTCGATGTCCAGTGACAAGTACACCGGTGGGTTGCCCAGCGACTGCAGCCGCGCGGTGATGGCCTGCAGCACCGGTTGCAATTGCGCGGTGCTCTCCAGCCCGCGCAGGTCGCGCGCGGTGAAGATCAGCCCGCCCTGGTCGCGCACATACTCGCGCGCCGCGCGCACGCCCGCCGAGCGGATGCCGATCTGCACGAAGCCCTGCGCCAGCGCCAGGCCTTGCTCGATGGCCTCGTAGACCCAGGTGCCGTGGCCGCTGGGTTCGCCGAAGTGGTCCTGCCAGGTGTCGCAATGCGCGTCGAAGTGGATCACCGCCGGCGGCCGCCCCAGGTGCGCCGTGTAGGCGCGCAGCAGCGGCAAGGTGATGGAGTGGTCGCCGCCCAGCCACACCATGTGCTGCCGCGCCAGCAGCGGCGGCAGCAGCGGCGCCAGCGCGGCGCGCATGCCGTCGAGCGAGGTGTTGGGCAGCGCCAGGTCGCCCAGGTCGGCCAGGTGGCCGTCGGGCGTGGTGTCGAAGTGCGGGTGCGTGCCGTCGCACAGCATGGCGCTGGCCTGGCGGATGGCGCGCGGCCCGAAGCGCGCGCCCGGGCGGTTGGTGACGCTGCCGTCCCAGCAGATGCCGGCCAGCCCGAAGCGCCGGCCGGGCGCCGCGTCGAGCTTCATGAAACGTTGGTCGGAGAGGTAGGCGAACGAGGTCATGGCGGGGCAGGGCACACTGGTGGTGTCGCATTGGAACCCAACCCGGCATGAAGCCCGTCCTCATCCTGCAGCACCTGTCGGCCGACGGCCCGGCCTACTTCGGCGACTGGCTGCAGCGCCGCGGCGTGCCGGTCGAGCGGCGCAACACCGAGGCCGGCGACGCCTTCCCCGAGCGCATCGACGCCTTCTCGGCGCTGGCCGTGCTGGGCGGCGAGATGAGCGCCAACGACCCGCTGCCCTCGCTGCGCCGGGCCGAGGACCTGATCCGCCAGGCCATGGCCGCCGGCCGGCCCGTCATCGGCCACTGCCTGGGCGGGCAGTTGATGGCGCGGGCGCTCGGCGCGCCGGTAACCGCTTCGCCGGCGCCCGAGGTCGGCTGGCAGGCCATCGACATCGCCGACAGTGACGCCGCGCGCGCCTGGTTCGGCGGCCGCCGCCAAGCCACGGCGTTCCAGTGGCACTACGAGGCTTTCGCGCTGCCACCGGGCGCGCAGCACCTGGCCGGCAGCGCCGCCTGCCCGCAGCAGGCCTTTGCCATCGGCCCGCACCTGGGGATGCAGTTCCACGTCGAGATCGACGCGGCCAAGCTGCAGCGCTGGGCGGCCGACGACGGCGCGCGCTGGCTGGCGGCGCAGCAGCAGCACCCGGCCAGCGTGCAGGGCGCGGCGGCGCTGCGCGCCGGCCTGGACAGCGAACTGGCGGCCCACCAGGCGCTGGCCGACACGGTGTACGCGCACTGGCTGAGCGCGGTGCCGCGAAGCTGAGGGGCGGATTCCTGCATCGCGAAAGCTGGCTTTCACGATGCGGAATTCAGGTCTGCGGCAGTGCAGCAAAATTCACCATATGCAAGAACATGAGTTCACGATGTGGAAGATCGTCGATAACTCATTGATTGCTAACGCTTCGATCTAATGTCTTATATAAGACATAAGTCTTGGCAGCCGCCGGCGCGGCGGTTAGCCTGAAGGCGTTGAATCCTTCGTTTGAACCCACTCGCAACTGGAGCCCTCCGATGAGCCAAGCCACCCGTGAACAACAAGCCGCCGCCCTGGAAAAGGACTGGGCCGAGAACCCGCGCTGGAAGGGCATCCAGCGCGGCTACACCGCCGCCGACGTGGTGCGCCTGCGCGGCTCGGTGCAAGTCGAGCACACGCTGGCCAAGCGCGGCGCCGAGAAGCTGTGGAAGCTGATCAACACCGAGCCTTTCGTCAACAGTCTGGGCGCGCTGACCGGCAACCAGGCCATGCAGCAGGTGAAGGCCGGGCTGAAGGCCATCTACCTCTCGGGCTGGCAGGTGGCGGGTGACGCCAACAGCACCGGCGAGATGTACCCCGACCAGAGCCTGTACGCGGTGGACTCGGTGCCCAAGGTCGTGCGCCGCATCAACAACACCTTCGCCCGCGCCGATCAGATCCAGTGGTCCGAAGGCAAGAACGACATCGACTACTTCGCGCCCATCGTCGCCGATGCCGAGGCCGGCTTCGGCGGCGTGCTCAACGCCTTCGAGTTGATGAAGGCGATGATCGACGCCGGCGCTTCCGGCGTGCACTTCGAGGACCAGCTGGCCAGCGTCAAGAAGTGCGGCCACATGGGCGGCAAGGTGCTGGTGCCGACGCGCGAAGCGGTGGCCAAGCTGGTCGCCGCGCGGCTGGCCGCCGACGTGATGGGCACGCCCACCATCCTGCTGGCGCGCACCGACGCCGAGGCCGCCGACCTGGTGACCAGCGACGTCGACGACAACGACAAGCCCTTCTGCACCGGCGAGCGCACGGTCGAAGGCTTCTACCGCACGAAGAACGGCCTCGAGCAGTCGATCAGCCGCGGCCTGGCCTACGCGCCCTATGCCGACCTGATCTGGTGCGAGACGGGCAAGCCCGACCTGGCGTTCGCCAAGGCCTTTGCCGACGCGATCCACGCCAAGTTCCCGGGCAAGCTGCTGGCCTACAACTGCAGCCCGTCGTTCAACTGGAAGAAGAACCTCGACGACGCCACCATCGCCAAGTTCCAGCGCGAGCTGGGCGCGATGGGCTACAAGTTCCAGTTCATCACGCTGGCCGGCTTCCACAGCCTGAACTACAGCATGTTCGAGCTGGCCCACGGCTACGCGCGCAACAACATGACGGCTTTCGTCGAACTGCAACAAAGGGAGTTCGCCGCCGCCGACAAGGGCTTCACCGCGGTGAAGCACCAGCGCGAGGTCGGCACCGGCTACTTCGACGCCGTGACGACGACGATCGAGAAGCAGGCCTCCACCGCCGCGCTGAAGGGCTCGACCGAAGACGAGCAGTTCTTCGACGGCACACACCACTGAAGACGAGCCGCCGGCGGCCTGCCGGCGGCATCCAGCAAAAGGCCCAGCGACGTTGTCGGCTGGGCCTTTTTGCTGGACGCTGGGCCAAATTTCGACGCCATGATCGGCGTGGTCAAGGCGCTGACGCTGCAAGATTTCCACAAGAGCATGACCACGCATGCCGATCACCGCATCTGGCAGGACGTGTACCGGCCCAGGACGGCAGCGGGCGAGGTCTATCTGAAACCGACGGTCGTCGATGACCTGCTCATCGTGTCTTTCAAGGACTTGTGAACATGCGATGCCCATCTGCGCGGCGGCCGAACTGGTGCACGACGTCCGTGACCTGCGGTATACCTACAAGGGCGAAGCGACCACCATTGCGGCGGTGGCCGGCGACCACTGTCCGGCCTGCGGCGAAAGCGTGCTGGATGCGGCGGAATCGGCGCGCGTGAGCGCGGCCATGCTGGCCTTCAATCGCCAAGTCAACGCCAGCATCGTCGATCCCGGCTTCATTGCCAGCGTTCGCAAGAAGCTGGCGCTGGACCAGCGCGAAGCGGCCGAGATCTTCGGCGGCGGCGTCAATGCGTTTTCGCGCTACGAGAACGGCAAGACCAAACCGCCGTTGGCACTGGTCAAGCTGCTGAAGGTGCTGGACCGCCACCCTGAGCTGTTGAACGAAGTCAAAGCGGGATAGGCGGTCTCGCGGCCGCGCTACATCGACTGCTCCAGCATCGCCCGATAGTCATCGCGCGTCGCCAGGCGCGGGTTGGTCTTGTGGCAGTGGTCGGCCATCGCGCCGTCGATCACGCGGTCGAACTGGTCTTCGCTCACGCCCATCGCGCGCAGCCCGGTCGGCAGGCCGAGGCGGGCGTTCATCGCGCGGATGGCGGAGCCCAGTTCGCTGCCGCGCTCGTCGCAGCCGCTCAGGCCCATGGCCTGGGCCATGCGCTGCAAGCGGCGCTCTGCCTGGATGCTGGGCGCGCCGGCGTTGAAGGCGATCACCGCCGGCAAAAACATCGCGTTGAGCGTGCCGTGGTGCAGCCGCGGGTTGACGCCGCCCAGGCTGTGCGACAGCGAATGCACGCAGCCCAGCCCCTTCTGGAACGCCATGGCGCCTTGCATGCTGGCGCTCATCATGGCCCAGCGGGCGTCGCGGTCCTGGCCGTCGCGGGTGGCGCGCTCGATGTGTGCCCAGCCGCGCTGCAGCCCGTCCAGCGCAATGCCGTCGGCCGGCGGGTTGACGGCCGGCGCCATGAAGGTTTCCATGCAATGCGCGATCGCGTCCATGCCGGTGGCCGCGGTCAGCAGCGGCGGCAGGCCCAGCGTCAGCGCGGGGTCGAGCAGCGCGGCCTTGGGCATCAAGTGCCAGCTGTGGAAGCCCAGCTTGCGGCCGTCGTCGACGATCACGATGGCGCCGCGCGCCACCTCGCTGCCGGTGCCGGCCGTCGTCGGCACGGCGATCAGCGGCGCCGCGCGCTCGCTGATCTTCGGGCTGCCGCCTTCGATCGTCGCGTAGGTCTTCAGCGGCCCGTCGTGCGTGGCGGCGATCGCCACGCCCTTGGCGAGGTCGATGCTGCTGCCGCCGCCGACGGCGATCAAGCCGTCGCAGCCCTCGGCCCGATAGACGGCGCAGGCGGCGCGCACGCCGGCCTCGGTGGGGTTGCTGGGCGTCTGATCGAACACCGCGTGCGGCAGCGCGCCCAGCGCGTCCAGCGCCGGCAGCAGCACGCCGGCGGCGCGCACGCCGGGGTCGGTGACGACCAGCGGCTTGGCGATGCCGATGCGCCGGCATTCCTCGGGCAGCAGGCTGATCACGCCGAAGTCGATGTCGATCTGGGTCAGGTACAGGATGCGGGCCATGGCAGGGTTCAGGTGAGACCGATGAGCCGGGCGCGGCCGGCGAGGGCAGGGCCGCCAGTATGCTGCAGGCCCCTTGGCTGTTGCCGCCGCGCAAGGCGGTCCCCTGGACCTTGAGCACCCGCTTGCTGACCCCGGCGATGGCCGGCCTGCTGGACCGCATCCAGCGCGCCCGCCGCACGCCCTTCCACCAGTTGACGCCGCAGCAGGCGCGCCAGGCCTATCAATTGGCGGCCGAGGTGCTGGAGCCGCCGCGCGCGCCGCTGCCGCGGGTGCAGGACCTGCAACTTCCCGGCGGCGACGGCGCGCCGCGGCCGGCGCGGCTGTACGCGCCTTCGCACGAGCGGCTGCCGCTGCTGCTGTACCTGCACGGCGGCGGCTTCGTCATCGGCGGGCTGGAGACGCACGACAGCCTGTGCCGCCAGTTGGCGCGGCGCAGCGGCTGCGCAGTGCTGGCGCTGGACTACCGGCTGGCGCCCGAGCACCGCTTCCCGGCCGCGGTGGACGACACCTGGGCCGCGCTGGAACACCTGGCCGCCGGCGCCGCCGAGGCGCTGGGTCTGGACGGCAGCCGCCTGGCCGTCGCCGGCGACAGCGCCGGCGGCACGCTGGCCGCGGTGGCGGCGATCCATGCGCGCGACCGCGGCCTGCCGCTGAGGCTGCAACTGCTGATCACGCCGGGCACCGCGGCGCGCGCCGACACGCCGTCGCACCGGCTGTTCGCCAACGGCTTTCTGCTCGACGCGGCGGCGATCGAATGGTTCTTCGGCCACTACATCCCGAGCGGCCAGCGCAGCGACTGGCGCTTCGCGCCGCTGCTGGCCGACGAGCTGGACGGCGTGGCGCCGGCCTGCGTGATCCTCGCCGAATGCGACCCGCTGGTCGACGAAGGCCTGGCCTACGCCGACCGCCTGCGCGCCACCGGCGTCGCGGTGGAACTGGAGCTCTACCGCGGCCTGACGCACGACTTCATCAAGATGGGCCGCGTGCTCAAGGAAGCCGGCCACGCGCTGGACGCCGCCGCCGCGGCGCTGCGCAAGAATCTGACGCCATGAACCACCGATCGGACTACCGCTTCTTCGACCGCCTGCGCGTGCGCTGGGCCGAGGTCGACATGCAGAAGATCGTCTTCAACGGCCACTACCTGATGTACTTCGACACCGCCATCGCCGGCTACTGGCGCGCGCTGGCGCTGCCGTACCACGAGACCATGGAGCTGCTGCAGGGCGACCTCTACGTGCGCAAGGCCACGGTCGAATACGAAGGCTCGGCGCGCTACGACGACCAGTTGCAGGTGGCCGTGCGCTGCGCGCGCATCGGCAACTCGTCGCTGGTGTTCGAAGGCGCCGTGCTGCGCGGCGACGAGCGGCTGGTGCGCGGCGAGCTGGTCTACGTCTTCGCCGACCCGGCCACGATGGCGAGCCGCCCGGTGCCGCCCGACCTGCGCGAGGTGCTGCTCGGCTTCGAGGCCGGCAAGCCCATGGTCGACGTGCGCGTCGGCCCCTGGGACGAGCTGGGCCGCGAGGCGCAGAAGATCCGCGCCGCCGTCTTCATCGACGAGCAGAAGATCCCCGCCGAGATGGAGTGGGACGCCGCCGACGCCGGCTGCCTGCACGCGGTGGCCTACAACCGCTTCGGCATGCCGCTGGCCACCGGGCGGCTGCTGGAGCACGTGCCCGGCACCGCCAAGATCGGCCGCATGGCCGTGCTGCCGGCCATGCGCGGCAGCCACATCGGCCGCGCCGTGCTCGATGCGCTGATGGTTGAGGCCCGCGCCCGCGGCGACCGCGAGGTGCTGCTGCACGCCCAGCTCAGCGCCGCGCCGTTCTACCTGCGCGCCGGCTTCCAGCCGCGCGGCCCGCAGTTCGACGAGGCCGGCATCGCCCACGTGGAGATGGTGCGGGGGTTGTAGGCAGCCTGCCGCGCCAACGGCCGCGGGTCAGTGATCGTCGTCTTCGAGTCGATCGCGCTTGGCCAGGAGCCTTGCCTTGGCCTTCTCGAGCATCCGCGCCAACTCGGCATGCACCTCGCGCGCCGGACGGAACTCGCCGGTGCGTCTGGCCTCCTCGCGCGAAGCCAGGCCGCGCGCGATGAACTCGGCGCGCGTGCGGCAATGCTCGATGGTCTTGCCGGCGGTTGTCATCGCAAACGGCTCCGCGCGTTGCAGTCGTGGCGCATCATGATTTCTGTTGGCAACGAAGCTTGGCATGACCCGCCGCACCCCCTCACCCCAACCCTCTCCCCCGTTTCCGGTGGAGAGGGCGTCTCGCTTCACTCCCTCTCCCGCGTGCGGGAGAGGGTTGGGGTGAGGGTCGTCGCGGAAACATCTTACTGAACTTGCTGCTCGCCGATACGAACCGTCGGGGCAATCGAGCGCCGCGCATGCGCGGGTTTACCGGCAGCCGGCCGGCGCCGCCCGCCGCCGCTAGACTCCGACGCATCACCGTCACGCTGCGAGGTCTGGCATGCAAGCCGAACACAACGAACGCATCACCCGCATCGGTCCCGGCACGGCGGGCGGCGCCTTGATGCGCCACTACTGGCACCCGGCGGCCCTGGTCGACGAGTTCGATCCGCGCTTCGACCCGCGCATGGCCGAACGGCCGCTGAAGGCGGTGCGGCTGCTCGGGCAGGACTTCATCCTCTTCAAGGACGAGCAAGGCCGCTGGGGCCTGCTCGATCGCGACTGCCCGCACCGCGGCGCCGACCTGGCCTTCGCGCGGCACGAAGGCGACGGCGTGCGCTGCCCCTTCCACGGCTGGAAGTTCGACGCCGCCGGCAGCTGCCTGGAAACGCCGGCCGAGCCCTACGGCTCCACGCTGTGCCAGCGCGTGCGCCAGCGCTCGTACCCGGTGCGCGAGGTGGCCGGCGTGCTGTTCGCCTGGCTGGGCGACGAAGGCAGCGAGCCCGCGCCGCTGCCGGCGATCGACGCGTTCCGCGCGCCGGCCAGCCACAGCTTCGCCTTCAAGGGGCTATGGAAGTGCAACTGGCTGCAGGCCTTCGAGGTCGGCATCGATCCGGCGCACGCCTCCTTCCTGCACCGCTTCCTGCAGGACGAGGACTTGTCGCACACCTACGGCCGCCAGTTCCGCGGCGCCAGCGTCGGCGCGGTGGACGGCGAGCGCTGGCCGATGACGCGCGTGATGCGCGAGTTCCACCGCCCCGAGATCCGCCACGAGAACCTGGCCGACGGCCACCTGCGGCTGACCACGCTGCGCCTGATCAACGACCAGCTCACCCACGTGCGGGTGACCAACGCGCTGTTCCCGTACACCTTCGTGATCCCGCTGTCGGAGACCATCACCATCACCCAGCTCCACGTGCCGGTGGACGACGTCAACACCTACTGGTACTCGTTCTTCACCAGTTATGCCGATCCGCTGGACAAGGAAGAGATGCGCCGCCAGCGGCTGGACGCGGTGAACCTGCCCGACTACGTGCCCAAGAAGGGCCGCCACAACGACTGGGGCTACGACAGCGCCGAACAGCGCACGCGCACCTACCTCGGAATGGGCGAGAACGACATCAACGTGCACGACCAGTGGGCGGTGGAGAGCATGGGCGCGCTGCAGGACCGCACGCGCGAGCACCTGGGCACCAGCGACAAGGTGATAATGGCCAACCGCCGCGCGCTGATGGCCGCCATCGACGCCGTGGCCGCCGGCAAGCCGCCGCCGCGCCCGGCGCAGGCGGCCACGGCGCCCGACACCATCGACTGCATCGCCCCGGCGCAGGACTGGGAGCGCTTCTGGACCGCGCAGGTGCAGGCCAAGCGCCAGGGCGCGCCCTGGCTGGCCGCGGCCGCGCCGGCGCCCGGCACCGCGGCCGAGGCCGCGTCTTGAGCGGCTTCGCCCAGCGCTGCGGCGTGCACGACGCCGGGCGCGAGGCTGCCTGCCAGGCGCTGCTGCAGACGCTGCAGGCGCAAGGCGTCGAGCAGGTCCGCGTCGGCTGGTGCGACCTGCACGGCATGCTGCGCGGCAAGACGCTGATGCCCGAGGCGCTGCCCTCGGCGCTGCGCGACGGCCTGGGCCTGGTCAACACGCTGATGCTCAAGGACACCTCCGACCGCACCGCGTTCAAGGTGTTCGAGCGCGGCACCCAGGCCGAACTGCCGGGCTTCGCCGACCTGTTCGGCGCCGGCAACCTGCTGCTGCTGCCCGATCCCGCCAGCCTGGTGATGCTGCCCTGGGCGCCGGGCACCGCCTGGCTGCGCGGCGAGCCCTGGTTCGCCGATGGCAGCCCCGTCGCGCTGGACCCGCGCCGCGTGCTGCAAGCCGCGCTGCAGCGGCTGGCGGCGCAGGGCTACGAGTTGCATTGCGGGCTGGAGGTCGAGTTCCACGTCTACCGCATCGTCGCCGAGCGCGACGACCCGGCCGCCGCCGCCTGGCCCGGCGAGCCGCCGCAGGTGGCGCTGCTGCACCCGGGCTACAACCTGCTGTCCGAAGCCTGGGCCGACCGCGCGCACGCCATGCTGGACATCGTGCGCCGCACCGCGCAAGGCCTCGCGCTGCCGCTGCGCTCGCTGGAGATCGAGCTCGGCCCCAGCCAATTCGAGGCGGTGTTCGACGTGGCCGACGCGCTGACCGCGGCCGACCGCATGGTGCTGTTCCGCAACGGCGTGCGCCAGGCGCTGCAGCGCGCCGGCTACCACGCCACCTTCATGTGCCGGCCGCCGTTTCCCAACATCATGTCCAGCGGCTGGCACTTGCACCAGTCGCTGGTCAGCCGCGCCGACGGCCGCAACGCCTTCATGCGCGACGCGCCGGCCGCCGGCGCGGCCTTGCCCACGGCCAACGACGCGCGCGCCACCTTGTCCGACGCCGGCGCCGCCTGGCTGGCCGGGCTGCTGCAGCATGCCGCCGCGGCCGCGGTGTTCGGCTGCAGCACGGTCAACGCCTTCGCGCGCTTCCGGCCCAACGCGCTGGCGCCGCTGGCCGCGCTGTGGGGGCGCGACAACCGCGGCGCCATGCTGCGCGTGCTGGGCGCGCCGGGCGACGCCGGCACGCGCATCGAGAACCGCATCGGCGAGCCGATGGCCAACCCCTACCTCTACATGGCCTCGCAGGTGCACGCCGGGCTGGACGGCCTGCAGCGCGGCCTGCAGCCGCCGCCGGCCACCGACGCGCCCTATGCCGACGGCGGCCCGGCGCTGCCCACCAGCCTGGACGCCGCGCTCGACGCGCTGGAGGCCAGCGCGGTGATGACCCAGGGCTTCGGCGCCGACTTCGTGCGCCTGCTCGGCCGCATCAAGCGATCGGAAGCGCAGCGCCACGCGCAGGCCGAGGACCAGGACGACTGGCAGCGGCGAGAGTATTTCTCACGCTATTGAGCGGCCGGGCGATCGGGAAAGATCAGCATTGACGGCCGCCGGGCCGGCCCAAGAATCCGGCTCCATCGTTGCCCGGCGACGTGAGGCGTTGGCCGCGGCGGCATCTTCCTGAGGGGCGTCATGAAACTGCTGGAGCAGCTGGCCAAGCTGTGCGCCATCCTGGCCGGCGTGCTGATCATCGTCATCACCTTGATGACCTGCATCAGCCTGATCGGCCGCAATACCACGGGCTGGAGCATCGTCGGCGCGTTCGAGCTGTCGGGCTTCGCGGCCGGCGCGGCCATCGCGCTGTTCATGCCCTGGTGCCAGGTGCGGCGCAACAACATCATCGTCGACTTCTTCACCAACCGCGCGCCGCAGTCGGTGCAGGACGGGCTCGACCGCATGGGCGCCTTCACGGTGGCGCTGGCGATGGGGCTGCTGGCCTGGCGCACCGCCATCGGCGGCATCAACGCCTGGAACTCGGGCGCCGGCTCGATGATGATGGGCCTGCCCGAATGGACCGTCTACGTCGGCATGGTGCCGCCGCTGGCGCTGACCGCGGTGATCGGCCTGGCGCAGGCGCTGCGCGGCTTCGACCAGGAAGCCGCCGCATGACGCCGCTGATGCTGACCGGGCTGATCTTCGGCTCGATGCTGCTGCTGATGGCGCTGCGCGTGCCGATCGCGGTGAGCATGTTCGCCGCCGGGTCCATCGGCTACCTGCTGCAGGCTGGCTGGCTGCCGTACGCCAATTTCCTCAACACCCAGGCGTTCGCGCGTTTCGCCAGTTATGACCTGTCGGTGATCCCGCTGTTCATCCTGATGGGGCAGTTCGCCACGCACGGCGGCATCAGCAAGGCGCTGTTCGAGTTCGCGGCCTCGGTGATGGGGCGCTTCAAGGGCGGGCTGGCGATGGCCTCGCTGCTGGCCTGCGCGGCCTTCGGCGCGATCAGCGGCTCGTCGGTGGCCACCGCGGCCACCATCACCAGCGTGGCGCTGCCGGAGATGACGCGCCACGGCTACTCCGGCCGCATCGCCACCGGAACGCTCGCCGCCGGCGGCACGCTGGGCATCCAGCTGCCGCCGTCGATCGTGCTGGTGATCTACGCCATCCTCACCGAGCAGAACATCAGCAAGCTGTTCGCCGCCGCCGTGGTGCCGGGGCTGATCGCGATGGTCGGCTACATGGTCGCGGTGGCGATCTACGTGCGCCTGTATCCCGGCCACGCGCCCGAGGTCGAAGACACGCCGCCGCGCATGAGCCTGCGCGCGGTGATGGGCATCGCGCCCATCCTGCTGATCTTCGCGCTGGTGTTCGGCGGCATCTACGGCGGCCTGTTCACGCCGACCGAAGGCGCGGCGGTCGGCGCCACCACCACCTTCCTCACCGCGCTGCTGCGCGGCGGCATGACCTTCGAGAAGTTCAAGCAGTGCTTCTACGGCACGGCGGCCAGCGCGGCGATGATCTTCTTCATCTTCATCGGCGCCGACCTCATGAACTCGGCGCTGGCGCTGACCCAGGTGCCCAACCAGCTGGCCGCGGTGGTCGGCAGCTGGGGGCTGTCGCCGCTGTGGATCGTGGTGGCCATCCTGCTGTTCTACGTGCTGCTGGGCGCGGTGATGGACGAGCTGTCGATGCTGCTGCTAACCATTCCCATCTTCTTCCCGATGGTGATGGCGCTCGACTTCGGCATGCCCAAGGACATGGCGGCCATCTGGTTCGGCATCATGGTGTTGATGACGGTGGGCTTCGGGCTCATCGCGCCGCCGGTGGGGCTCAACGTCTACATCGTCAACGGCATGGCCAAGGACGTGCCGATGGCCGAGACCTACCGCGGCGTGTTCCCGTTCCTCATCAGCGACGTGCTGCGCACCATGCTGTTCCTGTTCTTCCCGATCGTGCCGCTGTGGCTGGTGCGCTTCATCAACTAGCGTCCTAGGGAAAACCGGGACGGCCGCGCGGCGCGCCGGTCGTTAAGTTGCCGGCTTTGCCGATTTCGCCTTACCTGGAGACCTTCGATGAAACGTCGCACCCTGATCAGCGGCGGCGCCGCCGCTGCTGCCGCCACGACGCTGGGCACGCCGCTGGCCGCGTTGGCGCAGCAGACGGTCACGCTCAAGTTCCACACCTTCATGGCGCCGATGAGCAACGTCTGGCTGTCGATGCACAAGCCCTGGATGGAGAAGGTCGAGAAGGACAGCGGCGGCCGCATCAAGTTCGAGGGCTACCCGGCCATGCAGCTCGGCGGCACGCCGGTGCAGTTGTACGACCAGGCGCGCGACGGCGTGGTCGACGTGGTGTGGACGCTGCCCGGCAACACGGCCGGGCGCTTCCCGCGCATCGAGGTGTTCGAGCTGCCGTTCATGATGAACAACGCCGAGGCCACCTCCAAGGCCTACTGGGAGTACTACCAGACCTATTGCCCCGACGAGTTCAAGGAGACCCACGTGCTGGCGCTTCAGGTGCACGGGCCCGGCATGTTCCACTCGGCGCACAAGCCGATCAAGAGCGTCGCCGACTTGAAGGGCATGAAGGTGCGCGGCCCGACGCGGCTGGTCACCAAGATGCTGCAGGCGGTGGGCGCCACGCCGGTGGGCATGCCGCTGCCGCAGATTCCCGACGCGCTGAGCAAGGGCACGATCGACGCCTGCGTGATCCCCTGGGAGGTGGTGCCTTCGGTCAAGGTGCACGAGTTGACCAAGTACCACAGCGAGTTCGACAACAGCGGCGGCGCGCTCTACACCACCACCTTCGTGATGGCGATGAACAAGGCCCGCTACGACGGCCTGGCGCCCGACCTGAAGAAGGTGATCGACGCCAACTCGGGCCTCGCCACCTCGGCCTGGCTGGGCAAGACGCAGCAGGGCAACGACGCGCTGGGCCGCAAGGCCGCCGTGGACCGCGGCAACCAGATCTACCAGTTCACCGCGGCGCAGCGCGAAGAGTTCATCAAGCTGTCCAGCCACGTCGACGAGGAATGGGTGGCCGACATGGACAAGCGCGGCTTCAAGGGCAAGGACCTGCTGGCGGCGGCCAAGTCGCTGATCGCCAAGAACGGCAAGACCTGAAGCGGCGCCAGGCGGCGAACAAGGCCGCCGGCGGGCGCTTGTTCGGGGCTTTGCCGGCGGCGGCGGCGGCCTAGATTCGGCATCGGAGCGGCCGCGTGCGGCGGCCGCCGTCACCCGATTGCCGAAAGCCCCGCCGCGATGAGCCTGCCCGCCGCTCCTGCCGTTCGTCCGTCTTCAGTCGGCACCGGCGCCGGCCCGGCCGCGCCCACCATTGCGCCGCGCTCCACGGTGCCCACCGTCGCGCTGACCTACGGCACCTACGACCTGTTCCACATCGGCCACGTGCGCTTGTTCGAGCGCATCCGCCAGCGCTACGACCGCCTGGTGGTCGCCGTCTCCACCGACGAGTTCAACGCCGTCAAGGGCAAGCAGTCGGTCGTGCCGTACGCCGACCGCGCGGCGATGGTGGCCGCCTGCCGCTGGGTCGACGCGGTGATCCCCGAGACCGACTGGGGCCAGAAGGCGCACGACATCGTCGCCCATGGCGCCGATGCGCTGGTGATGGGCAGCGACTGGGAAGGGCGCTTCGACGAGTTCAAGCCGCTGTGCGACGTGGTCTACCTGCCGCGCACCGAAGGCGTGTCGAGCACCGAGTTGAAGGCCGAGGTCGTCGCCGCCGTGCGCGCGCGGGCCTGAGGGCCGCACGCGCCGCTACGGCGCGCAGGCCTCGTCGCCGTCCGGCAAGCCCACCGTCAGCAGGCAGCGCGCCACCGCGGGCTGCAGCCGGCACAGTTCGTCCTCCAGCGCGCGCAGCCGCCGCGCCAGCACCGAGGCCACGGGGTCGCCGGCAAGGCCGACCGCGGCCACCACCAGCACGCGCCCGGGGCCCACGAACTCGATGTGCATGGTGCCCACGCGCTGCACGTCGCGCTGCTGCAGCAGCCAGTCGCGCAGCGCGGCGCGCATCTCGGGCGTGCCGGGGTCGCCCACCAGAAACTGCGCATTGCGAACGATCAGCACGATGGCCACCGCGCCCAGCAACAGGCCCACGAGGATGGAGCCCACCGCGTCGTACATCGGATTGCCGGTGCGTTCGCCCAGCCACAGCGCCAGCGCGGCGATGACGATGCCGCCCAGCGCGGTGATGTCTTCGAGGTAGATCGAGCGCAGCGTGGTCTGCGAGGTGCCCAGCACGAAGGCCCAGGGCTGCCGGCCGCGCGAGCGTGCCGCCTGCGCCACCTGGCGCCGCGCCTGCAGGAACGACACCGACTCCAGCACGAAGGCCACGGCCAGCACCACATAGGCCAGCGTGGTGTCCTGCGCCGCGCCGGCCGCCGGGCCGGCGCGCAAGGCGGCGATGCCGTGCATCACCGACACCGCGGCGCCGGCGGTGAACAGCCCGAAGCCGGCGACCATGGCCCACACGTAGGCCGACCGGCCGAAGCCCATGGGGTGCAGCGCGGTCGGCGCGCGCGCGGCGCGCCGCTCGGCCAGCAGCAGGAAGATGCCGTTGCCGGCATCGACCCAGGAATGCGCCGCCTCGGCCAGCATCGCGGCCGAGCCGCTGATGGCGGCCGCCACGCTCTTGGCCGACGCGATCAAGGCGTTCACGGCCAGCGCCACCAGCACGGTGCGCAGGCTTTCGCCCGCGCCCTCGGCGGCCTGGCCGGCGCCGGTCATGGCGTGTTCGCGCGCGGCGGCGGGCCGTGCCTCAATGGGCCTTGGCGTAGACGAAGTGCGGCAGTTGCTTCAAGGCGTCCTTGGTGGCGCCGGGCAGCAGGAAGCTGCCCTTCGGGCCGGGCTTGAGCTGTTCCACCGGCACCGCGACGCGGCGCTCGCCCATGCCGAGGAAGCCGCCGACGTCGAGGATGGCGAACGACACCTTCTGGTCGGGCGCGACGATGAGGTCTTCGACGCTGGCGATCTTCTTGCCTTCGTCGTTGACGACGTTGTGGCCCAGCACGCTCTTCTTCGCGCTCCAGCCCTTGGCGACGACGTCCATCTCGGCCACCGCCACGCCCAGCCGCACGGCGCCGGCCACCGGCGCCGCGGCGCCGGTCTGCGCCGCGGCGGGCAGGGCCATCGCCAGTGCCAGCCCGGCGGCGGCGGCGCAGCCGGCCAGCGCTTGAAGTTTTCGATCGATCATGTCCGATGTCCTCCTACGGTTGAAACGGCGGCGTGCACCCGCGCGCCGCCGCGACGGCCTGCGACAGCACCGTTCGGCTGGCATGTTACTTCCGCGCTGCGCGCCGGGCGGCGTGGGGACTCGCAGGGAGTCGCCGTGACTCGCGTTAGGATGGCCGCTTCGCCCCGAGCGCCTTCGAGCGCTGTCACCATCGAAAGCAGTCCCGCGCCGTGAGGCCCACGACCACCCAGTTGATCGCCACGGCGCTGTTCGCGCTGGCCATCCTCCACACCTTCGCGGCCAGCCGCTTCGACACCATCGCCGCGCGCGGCGGGCGTTATGCCGGCGTCTGGCATCTGCTGGGCGAAGTCGAGGTGGTGTTCGGCTTCTGGGCCATGGTGCTGGTCACGCTGATGTTCTTCACCGAGGGCTCGGAGCCCGCGGTCGCGTACGTGCGCTCGCGCAACTTCAGCGAAGCGGTGTTCGTCTTCGCCATCATGGTGGTGGCGGCCAGCCGGCCGGTGATCCGCACCGCCTCGGCCCTGGTCCGCGGCGTGGCGCGCGCGCTGCCGCTGCCGGGCGCGGTGTCGTTCTACTGGGTGGTGCTGGCGCTGGTGCCCTTGATGGGCTCGTTCATCACCGAGCCGGCGGCCATGACGCTGGCGGCGCTGATCCTGTCCAAGCGCATCTACTCGCTGCCGGTGTCGACGCGGCTGAAGTACGGCACGCTGGGCGTGTTGTTCGTCAACGTGTCGATCGGCGGCACGCTCACGCACTTCGCGGCGCCGCCGGTGCTGATGGTGGCCGCCACCTGGCAGTGGGACACGGCCTTCATGCTCAGCCACTTCGGCTGGCGCGCGGCGCTGGCGGTGGTGGTCAATGCCACCGGCGCCACGCTGCTGTTCCTGCGCGAGCTGAAGGCGCTGGACTGGCGCGAGCCGGCGGCCGATGCCTCGCAGCCGCCGGTGCCGGTTGCCATGGTGCTGCTGCACGCGGCGCTGCTGGCCGGCCTGGTGCGCTTCTCGCACGACCCGGAGTTCGTGCTCGGGCTGCTGATGCTGTTCATCGGCCTGGCGCGCGCCTTCGAGCGCCACCACGATCCGCTGCTGGTGCGCGAGGCGCTGCTGGTGGCCTTCTTCCTGGCCGGCCTGGTGGTGCTGGGCGGGCTGCAGGACTGGTGGCTGCAGCCGCTGCTGCTGTCGATGACGGCCGACCAGGTGTTCGTCGGCGCCACGCTGCTCACGGCGTTCACCGACAACGCCGCGCTCACCTACCTGGGCTCGCTGGTGCAGGGCCTGACGCCGGAGTTCAAGTACGCGCTGGTGGCCGGCGCCGTCACCGGCGGCGGCCTGACCGTGATCGCCAATGCGCCCAACCCGGCCGGCCTGTCGCTGCTGCAGCGGCACTTCGCCGACGAGGCGGTCAACCCGGGCGGCTTGCTGCTGGCCGCGCTGGGGCCCACGCTGGTGGCCGCGGCGGCCTTCATGCTGTTGTGAGCACCGACGCCGCACCCACCAACGCAGACCCGCGCCAGCGCCGGCTGCGCCGCTACCGGCGGCTGCTGAACGCGCGCTTCAGCCTGCGCCAGGACAAGGCGGACGACGCCGAGATCGAAGCGCGCATCCGCGACGGCGTCGAGCTTCGCGGCGCCACGCCGTGGATCCTGATGTTCGCCATCATCGTGGCGTCGGTCGGGCTCAACGTCAATTCGACGGCGGTGATCATCGGCGCCATGCTGATCTCGCCGCTGATGGGGCCGATCATGGGCGCCGGCCTGGGCCTGGCGGTGCTCGACTTCGACCTGGCCAGGCGCTCGCTGGCCAACCTGGCCATCGCCACCGGCATCAGCCTGGTGGTGTCGGCGCTGTACTTCATGCTGACGCCGCTGCGCGAGGCGCAGTCCGAACTGCTGGCGCGCACCACGCCCACGTTGTGGGACGTTTTGATTGCTTTGTTCGGCGGCCTGGCCGGCATCGTCGGCATCACGCGGCGCGAGAAGTCCAACGTCATCCCCGGCGTGGCCATCGCCACCGCCTTGATGCCGCCGGTGTGCACCGCCGGCTTCGGCCTGGCCACCGGCAACTGGCGCTTCTTCGGCGGCGCCATGTACCTGTACGCCATCAACTGCGTGTTCATCGCCGTGGCCACCGCGGTCGGCGTGCGCGCCGTGGGCTTGCGCGCGCGCCGCGTGGCCGGCGCCGGCGCCGGCCAGCGCGTGCGCGTCGGCATGTGGGTGCTGGCGCTGGGCACTGCGCTGCCCAGCGTGTACCTGGCGGTCAACCTGGTGCGCCAGGAGGTGTTCCGCGCGCAGGCCCAGCAGTTCGTGGCCGGCGCCTTCGTCTTCGCGCACACGCAGGTGATCGAGACGCGCATCGACCCCGCGCGCCGCAGCATCGACGTCTCGTTGATCGGCGAGCCGGTGCCGCCCGACCAGGTGAAGGTCATCGAGCAGCGGCTGGCGTCGGAGCGCGCGCTGGAAGGCGCCCACCTCGTGCTGCACCAGGTGGGCGACGCCAAGTTCGACGTGACGGCGCTGAAGACCAGCCTGCTGAACGACCTGCTGCGCGAAAGCCAGGTGCGCGTGCAGGAGCGCGACGAGCGCATCCGCGTGCTCACCGAGGCGCAGGCCTTGCGCGAGCAGTTGCCGCGCCAGGCCGACGACCTGGTGCGCGAGTTGCGCTCGCTGTACCCCGAGGTCGGCGACGTGGTGGTGGGCGAGGGGCTGATCATGCCCGTCAGCGGCGGCCGCCGGCCGCTTTTGTACCTGGTGGTGAGCACGCCGCGCCCGCTGCCGGCGGCGGCGCGCCAGCGGCTGACCGAATGGTTCAAGTCGCGCACCAAGACTGACGCGGTGCAACTGCGCTTCGAGGTCGAGGCGCGTCCCTTGCAGGCGGCGCGCAGGCCATGACGACCAACGCCGCGACCGCCGCTTTCGCCGCCGCCACCGCGGTGCCCGCCGCCACGGCAGCGGGCGCCACGTCGAGCGCGTCGCCCGCGTCGCCTGCGTCGCCCGCGTCGTTCGGCTTCGAGCTGCAGAGCGCCGCGCGCACCGCGCACGAGATGGCCGACGGCCTGATGGCCGCGCTGCCCAAGGTGGCGATTGCGCTGCTGGTGTTCGGCCTGTTCTGGGCCGGCGCGCGCGCCGGCTCGGCCGCGCTGGGCGCGCTGCTCGAACGCACGCAGCAGCCGCGCAACGTGGTGATCGTGCTCAGCCGGCTGCTGCGCTGGCTGCTGCTGTTGTTCGGCCTGATGGTCGCGCTGTCGCTGGTGGTGCCGTCGATCACCGCCTCGTCGGTGCTGGGCGCGCTGGGCGTCGGCGGCGTGGCCGTGGGCTTCGCGTTCAAGGACATCTTCCAGAACCTGCTGGCCGGACTGCTGATCCTCATCACGCGGCCGTTCCAGATCGGCGACCTCATCGTCAGCAGCGCCGACGAAGGCGTGGTCGAAGACATCCAGGTGCGCGCCACGCTGCTGCGCACGGCCGACAACCGGCTGGTCGTCATCCCCAACAGCGACCTCTACACCAACCGCGTGCAGGTGATCCAGGCGCGCCAGTCGCGCCGCGTCACGCTGATGCTGCCGCTGGCCGGCGACGAACCGCTGGCCGACACCAAGGCGCTGGCGCTGCGCGTGCTGGGCGAGTGCGCACACGTGCAGGCCACGCCCGAACCGCAGGTGCTGGTCAACGCCTTGAGCGCCTTTGGCGCCGGCGCGCAGTTGCAGGTGCGGTTCTGGGTCGGCCCGCCCGGCCATGGCGACGTGGCGGCCGCCACCGACGAGTTCTACAGCCGGCTGCGGCTGGCCCAAGCCCAAGCCCAAGCCCAAACCGCGGCCGAGGCCGAAGCGCCGCCGCCGCCGCGCTGAAGGCCGCCGTCATGCGCCTGCCGCCGCCCTGGATCGGCATTCCGCTGGCACTGCTGGCGGGCCTGGCACTGCTGGCGCTGGTGCTCAAGCTGGCCTTTCCGCTGCCGGCGCGCGGCCGGGCGGCCGCCGAACTGCCGCTGCAGGCCGGCCGCGGCGCGCTGGCCGAGCAGGTGGATGCGCTGCTGCGCGCCCACGCTCAGCCCGCCGCCACCGGCCTGCTGCTGCTGCCCGATGGCGTCGATGCCTTCGCGGTGCGCCTGGGCCTGGTGCGCGAGGCCCGGCGCAGCGTCGACGCGCAGTACTACATCTGGGAAGATGACCTCTCCGGGCGCATGCTGCTCAGCGAGATCGTCGCCGCCGCCGACCGCGGCGTGCGCGTGCGGCTGCTGATCGACGACAACCCCACCGCCGGGCTCGACGGCATGTGGGCCGCGGTCAACGCCCATCCCAACATCGCGGTGCGGCTGTTCAACCCGCTCACGCTGCGCGCGCTGCGGCCGCTGAACTACCTGTTCGACTTCCCGCGGCTGAACCGCCGCATGCACAACAAGTCGTTGACGGTGGACGGCGCGCTCACCGTCGTCGGCGGCCGCAACGTCGGCGACGTGTACTTCGGCGCCAAGGCGCGCGGCTTGTTCATCGACGTCGACGCGCTGGCCGTCGGCGCCGTGGTACCCGACGTGCAGGCCACGTTCGACCGCTACTGGTCCAGCGCCGCGGCCTACGACGCCGAGACCCTGCTGCGCGCGCCGCCGCCCGAGGCGCTGGCGGGCTACCGCCGGCCGCCGCCCGCGCACGACGCTCTGGCCGACGAATACCGCGCCGCCGCCGGCGACGCGCTGGCCCGGCTGCTGTGGCGCGGCCAGCAGCAGGGGCTGAGCTGGGCGCCGGTGCGGCTGGTGGCCGACCATCCCGACAAGGCGCTGTCCGACGCCCTGCGCGACGACCTGATGGCGCGCGAAATCGCCGCCCTGCTGGCCGGCGCGCGCCAGCGGCTCGACCTGGTGTCGGGCTACTTCGTGCCCGGCGAGCCGGGCACCGCGCTGCTGTCGGCGCTGGCGCAGCGCGGCCTGCCGACGCGCGTGGTGACCAACGGCGTGAAGGTCAGCGACGTGCCGCTGGTGCACGCCGGCTACGCGCCGGCGCGCGAGCCCTTGCTGAAGAGCGGCGTGCAGCTGTTCGAGGCGCGGGCGCTCGACGCCCAGGGGCGTGCGGCGCTGAAGCTGGCTCAGACGCGCTTCTCCGGCGGCGGCGAAAGCGTGCACGCCAAGACCTTCGCGATCGACGAGCGCACGCTGTTCCTGGGCTCGTTCAACTTCGACCCGCGCAGCGCGCTGCTGAACTGCGAGATGGGCTTCGTCATCGACGCGCCGACGCTGGCGCGCCAGCTCGGCCAGGCGCTCGACGAACGCCTGCCGCAGATGGCCTACCGGCTGCAGCTCGGCCCGCAGGGGCAGCTGCAATGGCAAGGCCTGGACCACGGCCAGCCCACCACCACCGAGATCGAGCCCGGCACCACCGCCTTGCAGCGCGCGCTGCTGTGGGCGCTGTCGTTGCTGCCGATTCAGTGGCTGTTGTAGGGCGGGTAGGGCGGGTCGGGCGGTCGCTGGCGCGGCTTGGGCCGATGACCACGGCCCGAGCGGTGCGCGATCAGGCTGCGGGGTCCGGCGCGCCGGCGCCGGCGATTGCCAGTTCGTCGTCGATCACCGTCAGCAGCCGCTCGGCCGCGCCGCCGTCGTGGTGGTCGAACCATTGTTCGCGCAATTGCCGGCGCGCCTGCGCGTGCGCCGGCGTCTGGCCCAGGTCGGCGCGGCGCAGGGCGCGGGCCAGCGTGGCGGCGTCGTCGAACAGCGGGCCGGGCAGGGCGCTCAGCTTGTCGTCGAAGAGCTTGCGCGACTTCTGCGTATAGGCCGCGTGGTCGGGCCGGAACAGCAGCACCGGGCGGTCGACGTGCAGGTAGTCGAACATCACCGACGAGTAGTCGGTCACCAGCGCCGAGGCCTGGCCGAGCAGCGGGTAGAGGTCGGTGCGCGGCGCGACGAAGGCCACGCCGGGCAGCAGCGGCGCCAGCTTGGGGATCTGCGGGCTTTCCACCGGGTGCAGGTTGACGACCAGCAGGTCGCCGCCCTGGGCCGCGGCCTGGGCCAGCTTGTCGAGGCCGGCGTGCAGCACCCAGTCGGGCCGGCCGTCGCGGAAGGTGGGGGCGTAGAGGATCACGCGCTTGCCGCGCGCCAGCGCGGCGCGGGCGCGCTCGTAGGTGTCGCGGTCGCAGCCGGCGAGGTCGGCCTCGGTCGGCTGGCGGTGCAGCACGTCGTTGCGCGGATAGCCGACCGGCGCATAACGCTCGAAAGCAAACCACCGGCGCCATTCGGCTTCGCCGGCGGCGGCGGTGCCCAGCATCCGCGCATAGGGGCCGCAGGTGGCCAGCACGCGCGCGAAGTGCGGCCCCAGCGCGCGCCCGGGCGCCAGGTTGCGCAGGCCGATCTCCTTGATCGAGACGCCGTGCCACAACTGCAGGTGGCGCGCGCCGGCCAGCAGCGCGGCGGCATAGGGGTTGGGGTTGAGGAAGTGGTCGCTGGTCACCAGCACCGCGGCCGACAGCGCCACGTGCAGGTGCTCGGGCGTCCACTCGGCATACGAAGGCGGCAGGCACTGGCCGCCGAGCGCGGCCACCAGGCGCTGCTGCTCGGCATTGAAGGGCAGGAACCAGACGTCGATGCCGCGCGCCTGCGCCTGGGCCTGCGCGGCCAGCCAGGCGTACTTGACATTACAGCCGAAATAGGTGGTGCCGACGAACACCGCGCGCCGCGCCTTGGGGTGCATGCGCGACACGCCGGCCAGGTCGCGTGTGGCGCGCTCCAGCGCCAGTTGCTGTTCCAGCTCGCGCAGCTTGGCCTTGGTGGCCTGCAGCTCCTGGGCCTGCTGGTCGACGGCGGAGGGCGTGGCGGCTTGCGCCTGCTGCGCGTCGACCACGGCGCCGACGAGCTGGTCGATGGCCGCGCTGGCCTGGGCGGCGAAGGCTTCCAACTGCTCCAGGCGCTGCAACAGGCCGTCCGGGGCGAGCGGGGCATCAAGGGTGGCGGCGGTCATGCGCTTGGGGCCTTTCGTCGGGGTGCTCGGCATGCTAGGCCGGTGCCCGCGCCGGCCATGGGCCGAATTGCCGGGACAAGGCACGGCTGATCGGCCCCACGGGTATATTGCGTTTCGACGGGGCGCTTGAAGCCCCGCGGCCGGGGAGAGGCGGTGATGCAGGCGCTGCGCTGGAGTTTGCGGATGGCCGTGGCCGCAGCCGTTCCCGCCGCATCGGCCGCGCTGCCGGCAGCGCCGGTGCCAGCGACCGCGGCCGCCGGCGAGCTGTGGTCCTACCGCATCGAACGCGGCGACACCTTAATCGGCCTGCATGCCCGGCTGTTGCAGCCGCAGGCGCGCTGGCAAGAAGTGCAGCGCCTCAACGGCATTGCCAACCCGCGGCGGCTGCAGCCCGGCAGCACGCTGCAGATCCCGTACGCGATGCTGCGCCGCCAGCCGGCGGCGGCCGAGGTGCTGCACGTGCATGGCGAGGTCTTCGTCGAAGGCCCCGACGGCCGCCGGCCGCTGGCCGCCGCTGCCGAGGTGGCGGCGGGCGAGCAGATCGTCACCGGGCCGCAGTCTTCGGCCTCGCTGCGCTTTGCCGACGGCACGCGCACCGCGCTGGGCCCCGACAGCCGGTTGCGCGTGCAGGAGCACGCGCGGCTGGGCGGCGGCGCGCCGGTGCAGATGCAGTTGCAGCTCGAACGCGGCAGCGTGCAGGCCGACGTGCCGGTGCAGCAGCCGCCGTCACAGATGCAGATCCGCACGCCGGTGGTCAACCTGGGCGTGCGCGGCACGGCGTTCCGCGCCCGCGTCGACGACGGGCTGACGCTGGCCGAGGTGGTGCACGGCCGCGTGGCGGTGGGCGCGCAGGCCGTCGACGGCGGCTACGGCACGCGGGCCGAGGCCGGCGGCATCGTGCTAACGCCGCAACCGCTGCTGCCGGCGCCGGCGCTCGACGGCGTGCCGCGGCGGCTGGAGCGCGTGCTGCTGCAGCTGCCGCTGGCGGCCGACGGCGGCGTGCACCATGTCCGGCTGCAGGTGCATGACCGCGGCACGCCGTCGCGGCTGCTGGCCGAAGCGGTGTTCACGCCGCCGCTGGCGAGCTGGCGGCTGCCGCTGCCCGATGGCGAATACCGGCTGCTGGCGCGCGCCGCCGATGGCCGCGCCATCGAAGGCCAGGACGCGCAGCTCGATTTCGAGCTGGCCGCGCGGCCCGAGCCGCCGTTCCTGCTGCGGCCGCGCGCCGATGAAAGCCTCGACCAGGAGCCCATCGTGCTGGCCTGGTCGCGCAACCCCGAGGCGGCGCGCTACCGGCTGCAGGTGGCGGCCGCCGGCGACGACTTCGCCAAACCGCTGCTGACGCGCGACGACCTCGATGCCGCGCAGGCCGAGGTCAGCCTGCCGCCCGGGCGCTACCGCTGGCGCGTGGCCGGCGTGCGCGCCGATGGCCACCCCGGCCCCTGGGGCGACGCGCAGGCCATGCGCCGGCTGCAACCCCCGCCGCAGCCGCCGGACCAGCAGCCGGCGCGGCTGGACGACGGCGGTGTCACCGTCAGCTGGTCGGCGGCCGGCGTGGCCGGCGCGCGCTACCAGTTGCAGGTGGCGGCCGACGCGGCCTTCAGCGCCCCGCGCATCGACCGCGAGACCGCCGACACGCAGGAACGGCTGGCCGGCCTGGAGCCCGGCCGCTACTTCGTGCGCGTGCGCACGCTGGCCAGCGAAGCCAGCGACGGGCGCGAAGGCGCCTTCGGCACCGCGCAGATCGTCGACGTGCCCGAGCCGCCGCCGTCGCGCTGGTGGTGGTGGCTGCTGCCGTTCACCTTGCTGCTGGTGCCATGAGACGGTTCAAGGGCCCGGCCGAGGGCGCGAGCGCGAACCGCGCTGCCGCGGCCGCGCGGCCCTGGTGGATCTGGTGCAGCGCGGCGGCCATCGGCCTGCTGGTGCTGCTGTCGCCGCTGAACGCCTGGCTGTCGCGCGGCGGCATCGACTGGCAGCTGCGCCGCCTGGCGCCGACGCAGGCCGATGGCGGCGTGCTGGTGTTCGACATCGACGATGCCTCGCTCGCCGCGCTGAAGGACAGCTTCGGCCCCTGGCCCTTCAAGCGCGACGTCTATGCGCTGGCCATCGAGCAGCTGCGCGAGCTGGGGGCGCGCGGCATCGCCATCGACCTGCTGCTGGCCGATGCCCAGCCCGGCGACACGGCGCTGGCCCGCGCGCTGGCGCGTCCCGGCGCGCCGGTGGTGCTGGCGGCCGCCGGGCTGCAGCACGGCAGCGGCCGCTTCACGCCGGCCGCGGCGGCGCTGGCCTCGTCGGTGCCGGCGGCGCGGCCGGTGCACGATTGGCCGGCGCTGGCGCTGCCCACGCCCACCGTGTGGTCGGCGGCGCAGCGGCCGCCGCCGCTGGGCGTGATCACCACGCCGCTGGACGCCGACGGCGTGCTGCGCCGCCTGCCGCTGTGGCACGACGCCGGCGCGCTGCGCCTGCCGTTGATGTCGCTGGCCGTGCTGCAGGCGGTGGACGGCGCGGCGCCGCTGCCGCCGGTGGACGCCGCCGGCTCGCTGCACCTGGCCTTTCCGGCACGCCAGGCCTGGCCGGCGGTGCGGCCCTTCGCCGAGCTGGCCGACACCGCGCTCGGCCGCCGCGACGCCGCCGCGCTGCGCCAGCCGGTGCAGGGGCGCGTGGTCTTCATCGGCAGCAGCGCCTTGCTGGCCGATTCGGTGATGACGGTGCAGGGCCAGATGTCGGGCACCGTGGCGCTGGCCCAGGCCTACGCGGCGCTGCGTGAAGGCGCCTGGGTGCGGCCGCCGTCGCCGGCGCTCAACGGGCTGCTGCTGCTGGTGGCGCTGCTGCCCGCGGCCTGGACCGTGCTGCGCGGCCGGCCCTCGCCCGGCCGCGACGCGGCCGCCGCCGGCCTGGCGCTGGGGGTGGGCGCCGCGCTGGCGCTGGCGGCGCTGCTGTTGGAGCGCCAGCCCAGCCTGTGGGCGGCGCCGCTGCTGGCGCTGGGCCTGGGGCTGGCGCTGTCGCTGCTGGCCTACCAGCGGCGCCAGGCCGCGCACGAGCGCCAACTGGCGCAGCAGGCCGCCGTGGCCGCCGACGCGGCGCGCGCCAAGAGCGCCTTCCTGGCCAACATCAGCCACGAGATGCGCACGCCGCTGAATGCCTTGCTGGGCGTCGCCGACCTGCTGGCCGACAGCCCGCTGACGGCCGAGCAGCGCCAGCACGTGCAGGTGTTCCGCGAGTCGGGCAGCGCGCTGCACGAGCTGATCAACGACCTGCTCGACCTGTCGAAGATCGAGGCCGACCGCCTGCAGCTCGAACTGCAGCCGTTCTCGCTGCAGCGCAGCCTGCGCCACCTGGCCGCGCTGATGCGCCCGCGCGCCGAGGGCAAGGGCCTGCGGCTGCGCCTGGACCTGGCCGCCGACCTGCCCGACGGCGTGCTCGGCAACCGCCAGCGCCTGGAGCAGGGGCTGATGAACCTGGTCGGCAACGCCATCAAGTTCACCCACGAGGGCGAGGTGCGGCTGACCGTGGGCCACGACCCCGAGCACGCCGGGCTCATCCTGTTCGAGGTGGCCGACACCGGCATCGGCATCGCGCCCAGCAAGCTGGAGACGGTGTTCGAGCCCTTTGCCCAGGCCGATGGCAGCATCACGCGGCTGTACGGCGGCACCGGCCTGGGGCTGGCGCTGACGCGCAGCGTGGCCCAGCGCATGGGCGGCTCGGTGCAGGTGCGCAGCACGCCAGGCGTCGGCAGCGTGTTCGCGCTGCGCCTGCCGCTGCCGCCGGCCGTCGTGCCGGCCGAGCCGGCCGAAGCGCCGGACGCGCCAGCACCGTCGGCGCCGCCGGCCGACGCCGCGGCCGGCCCGGCGGCGCCGCTGCGCGTGCTGCTGGCCGAGGACAACGAGGTCAACGTCTACATCTTCCGCGCCATGCTGGCCGACCAGCCGCTGGCGCTGGAGGTGGTCGGCAACGGCCCGATGGCGCTGGAACTGCTGCGCCGCCAGCGCTTCGAGATCGCTTTCCTCGACGTGCAGATGCCGGGGCTGGACGGCCTCAGCGTCACCCGCGAGCTGCGCCGGCTGGAGGCCGCCGAGGCGGCGCAAGGCCGCCGCCGCACCCCCGTGGTGGCGCTGACGGCCAACGCCTTCGCCAGCGACGTGCAAGCCAGCCTGGACGCCGGCTGCGACCGCCACCTGTCCAAGCCCTTCTTCAAGCAGCAGCTCATCGACGCGCTGCGCCAGCTGGCGCGGCCAGCCGCGCCGGCGCCGCTGCCGGCGGCGGAACCGCAGGCGGCGCCGACGCGCGTGCCGGCGGCCGTGCTCGACGAGGCCGCCGGGGTGCGCCGCCTGGGCGGCGACGAACTGCTGTTCGAGCGCCTGGTCGAGCATGCCAGCGTCTTCATGGCCGGCTGGCCGCAGAGCTTCGACGAGGCCATGGCCGCCGGCCGGCCCGAGCGCGCGCGCCGCCTGGCGCAGGACCTCGGCAGCATCGCCGGCTCGCTGGGCGCCGAGGCGCTGGTCGGCGCGGCGGCGGCGCTGCAGCGCGCGCCCGGCGACGCCGAGGCGCGCGCGCGGCTGCAGGCGGCCATCGCCCCGGTGATCGTCGCCTTGACGCTGCGCCGCAGTGGCGAGGCTGACACCGTGTAGGAATCTGTCTGACAAGGGGCATGGAAGATGCGGGACTGCAGCGACGGAAATGGCCTGATGTTGCGGCCCAGTTTGAATCTCTACAGTTCGTTTCACGCTGAAACGCAACGCCACTTCAACCGAAAGCCCGCCGCCATGACCTCCGAACAGATCCTTGCCGAAATCCGCGAAGCCAACCTGTCGTACCTGATGCTGGCCCAGAGCCTGATCCGCAGCGACCGCGACCAGGCGCTGTTCCGGCTGGGCATCAGCGAAGAGACCGCCGGCCTGATCGGCGCGCTGACCTCGGCGCAGATGATGAAGATCGCCACCGGCAACACGCTGCTGTGCCGCTTCCGCATGGACGACGACCTGGTGTGGAACCTGCTCACCAGCCACGGCAAGGGCGCCGCCAACGAAGGCGTGTCGCGCCTGCATGCCTCGATCCTGATGGCCGGCCGCCACCAGGAAGCGGCCTGACCCGGCTGTCGACGGTCCCCCGAATCAGTACACAAGGAAGGAGAACGCAACATGGCCCGCAACAAGAGCATCCTCAGTGAAGCCCGCCAGATCGAACGTGCGGTCACGCTGATCCACCTGGGCGCGCGGCTGCAGGTGCTGGAAAGCGAAACCGACTTGAGCTACGAGCGGCTGCTGCGCCTGTACAAGGAAGTCTCGGGCCGCAGCCCCAGCAAGGGCCAGCTGCCGTTCTCCACCGACTGGTTCATGACCTGGCAGCCCAACATCCACGCCAGCCTGTTCCTGAACACCCACGAATACCTCAACAAGGTGGCCGAGCTCGACGAGATCGACACCGTGATCAAGGCCTACCAGCTCTACCTGGAGCAGATCAGCGCGCAGGGGCTGGAGCCGATGCTCAGCGTCACCCGCGCCTGGCGGCTGGTGAAGTTCGTCGACAACGGCATGCTGACGATGACGCCTTGCAGCAAGTGCGGCGGCCACTTCATCACCCATCCGCACGAAATCGCCCGCCACTACGTCTGCGGCCTGTGCGAGCCGCCGGCGCGCGCCGGCAAGGGCAAGGCCGCCGGCTCGCTGCAACTCCACAGCGAACCGCGAATTGATGCCGCTTCGCGCGCCGAGCCGCGCAAGGCCGCCACCGCTGCGTGAAATGCTGCCAGCGACGGCGTTGCAGAACGGCGGCCGAGCGGCCGAAACTGCATCCATGCGCAGCATTTGAAGGTTTGTCTCCTCCTGGCACAGTCCTCTGTGCTTTCGGGCGGATCCTCACGGATCCGCCCGTTTTCTTTTGGGGCGGCCGAAAGCCGCGCCGGCGTTCGCCGACCGGGCGCAACTGGCAGGCGAAGGCCCGCTTCATCGGCCCTTGGCCGGCCGGCCGCGCGATCGACACTGCAGCCGTGAAGACCATTCCTGCCTCGCGCTGGCCGTTGCCGCCGCTGCGCTGGCCGCTGCCGGCGCTGCTGGCCTGGGCGCTGGCTTGGGCCGGCTTTGCGGCGGCGCGCGCCTGCGCCCTGCCGCCGGGCCCCAGCGCGCTGCTGGCCAGCGCACTGGGCGCGGCGCTGGCCTTCGGCGTGCAGGGCGGCTGGCGGCGGCTGATCGTCGCGGCCGGCTTTCCGCTGTCCAGCCTGGCGCTGGGCACGGCAGCGCCGGCCTGGGCCTGGCTGCTGGCGGCGCTGCCGCTGGTGCTGGCCTATCCGCTGCGCGCCTGGTCCGACGCCCCGCTGTTCCCGACGCCGCGCCACGCGCTGCGGCCGCTGGCCGCTGCCATCGCGCTGCCGGCCGGCGCGCGCGTGCTCGACGCCGGCTGCGGCCTCGGGCACGGCCTGCGCGCCTTGCACGCCGCCTGGCCGGCGGCGCGCATCGAAGGCGTGGAGTGGAGCGCGCTGCTGGCCTGGGCCTGCGCGCGCCGCTGCCGCTTTGCCGCGGTGCGCCGCGGCGACCTGTGGGCCGGCGACTGGCGCGGCCTGCAACTCGTCTACCTGTTCCAGCGCCCCGAAAGCATGGCGCGCGCCTGGGCCAAGGCCGAGGCCGAACTGCCCCGCGGCGCCTGGCTGGTGAGCCTGGAATTCGCGGTGCCGGGCGTGCAGCCCTGGCGGCGGCTGGACGCCGGCGGCGGCCGCCCGCTGTGGCTGTACCGCATGGACTCAAAGAAGTGCAGCGATGGCCGATAACCCCGCCAGATCTCCGTCGTCCCGAAGTCGTTCGGGGCGTGCCTGACTAAAAACTCATCATGTTCGTCATCATCGGCTGGGTCCTGGCGCTGGGGTGCATCTTCGGCGTCTACATCGCGCACGGCGGCAACATCAGCGTCATCCTGCATGCGCTGCCGTTCGAGTTGATCACCATCTTCGGCGCCGCGCTGGGCGCCTTCCTGGCCAACAACCAGATGAAGGTGGTGAAGGCTTCGCTGCGCGGGCTGGGCGCGTGCTTCAAGGGCAGCCGCTTCAGCAAGGCGCGCTACATGGAGCTGCTGGCGCTGATGTACGACATCCTGCAGAAGGCGCGCAAGGAAGGCCTGATGTCGATCGAGAAGGACGTCGAGGACCCGCACAGCAGCCCGCTGTTCCAGAAGTACCCGACGGTGGGCAACGACCACCACGTGACCGAGTTCATCACCGACTACCTGCGCATGATGGTGTCGGGCAATCTCAACGCGCACGAGATCGAATCGCTGATGGACAGCGAGATCGAGACCCACCACCAGGAAGAGCACGCCGCCGTTGCAGCCATCGCGCGGCTGGCCGGCGGCCTGCCGGCCTTCGGCATCGTGGCCGCGGTGCTGGGCGTGGTCAACACCATGGGCTCGGTCGGCCAGCCGCCGGCGGTGCTGGGCGGCATGATCGGCTCGGCGCTGGTCGGCACCTTCCTCGGCATCTTGCTGGCCTACGGCTTCGTCGAGCCGCTGGGCGGCCTGCTGGAGCAGAAGGTGGAAGACGCCGGCAAGGAGCTGCAATGCATCAAGACCACGCTGTTGGCGTCGATGCAGGGTTATGCGCCGCAGGTGGCCATCGAGTTCGGCCGCAAGGTGCTGTACTCGGGTGACCGGCCGACCTTCACCGAGCTGGAAGGCCACGTCAAAGGGAAGAAGTAGCCATGGCCGGTGATGCGAAAAAGCTGCAGCCGATCATCATCAAGCGCGTCAAGAAGGGCGGCCATGCCGCCCATGGCGGCGCGTGGAAGATTGCCTATGCCGACTTCGTGACGGCGATGATGGCCTTCTTCCTGCTCATGTGGCTGCTGGGCAGCACGACCGAAGGCGACAAGAAGGGCATTGCCGACTACTTCAGCACCCCGCTGAAAGTCTCGCTGCTGGGCGGCGGCCAGGGCTCGGGCGACGCTTCGCACGTCATCAAGGGCGGCGGGCAGGACTTGTCGCGCAGCACCGGCCAGGTGAAGAACGGCGACGTCGAGGCAAAGCGCAAGACCGTCAACCTGCAGGCGCTGAAGGCCGAGCAACTGCGCGCCGAGCAGAAGGCGCTGGACGAGCTGAAAGAACGCATCGAGCAGAAGATCGCCGCCAATGCCACGCTGTCGGCGATGAGCAGCCAGATCCGCCTGGACATGACGCGCGACGGGCTGCGCATCCAGATCGTCGACGAAGGCAACCGGCCGATGTTCGACAGCGGCTCGGCGGCCGTCAAACCCTACATGCGCGACCTGCTGCGCGCCATCGGCTCGGTGCTGGGCGAGGTGCCCAACCGGCTGACGCTGGAGGGCCACACCGATGCCGCGCCCTTCGGCGGCGGCGACCGCGGCTACAGCAACTGGGAGCTCTCGGCCGACCGCGCCAACGCCTCGCGCCGCGAGCTGATGGCCGGCGGCCTGCCCGAAGACCGGCCTCTGCGCGTGCAGGGGCTGGCGGCCAGCTCGCTGTTCGAGCCCAAGGACCCGTTGGCGCCGACCAACCGCCGCATCAGCATCATCGTGATGAACCGCGAGGCCGAAGACCGCTTCTTCCGCACCGCGCCCGACGTCGTCGAGCCGGCGGCCGAGGAGGGCGCCGACAAACCCGCGTCGATTGCGCCGCAGTTGGTGCCGCCGCGGCGTTGAGCGCATAACGTCGCGGCCGCGGGGTCAAGTCCGGCCGCGTGCCGACCGATAACGCATCAACTTCCTACCCGAATCCGCCGCCATCCGCACGAGGCCACCCGCCATGAGCAACGCCACCGACCTGAAGTTCCTGATCGTCGACGACTTCTCCACCATGCGCCGCATCGTCCGCGGCCTGCTCAAGGAGATGGGCTGCAACTACGCCGAAGAGGCCGAGGACGGCGTGGTCGCCCTCAACCTGCTGCGCTCGGGCAAGTTCGACTTCGTGGTCTCGGACATCAACATGCCCAACATGAACGGCTTCGAGCTGCTGAAGAACATCAAGGCCGACGACGGCCTCAAGCACCTGCCGGTGCTGATGGTGACGGCCGAGGCGCGCAAGGAAGACATCGTGCTGGCCGCGCAAAGCGGCGCCGCCGGCTACATCGTCAAGCCCTTCACCAAGGCGACGCTGGAAGAGAAGGTGCAGAAGATCCTGCAAAAGCTGGCCGCCACCGCCTGACGCGCCGCAGCCAACAGGAGAGCCGCATGAAGATGGAAAGCGCACAGACCCTGCTGCAACGGGCCGAACCCTCGTCGGTGCCCGTGCCGGCGCCCTTGTCGCTGCCGGTGGGCCAGTCGGCCACGTCGGAGGACGTCTACCTGCAACTGGGCGCCCTGACGCGGCTGCTGCACGACACGCTGCAGCAGCTGGGCGTGATGCCGCAACTGCAGGTGGCCGCCGACGGCCTGCCCGACGCGCGCAGCCGCCTGGCCTACATCGCCGAGAAGACCGCGACCGCCGCCGACAAGGTGCTGACCTCGGTCGACCGCGCCAAGGCCGAGCAGCGCTGCATTTCCGACCACACGCGCGAGCTGGCCGCCAAGCTGGGCGCCGACCCGGTGCGCGCCGTCGCCTCGGGCGCGGTGTTCAACTTCGTCGCCGAGGTCGAGGCGCGCTCGGCCAGCGTCGACCAGCACCTGACCGACATCATGCTGGCGCAGGACTTCCACGACCTCACCGGCCAGGTCGTCGCCAAGGTCGTCAAGCTGGCCAACGAGCTGGAAGACAGCCTCGTCAAGCTGCTGGTGCAGGTGGTGCCGCCCGAGCACCGCGAGAAGGTCGACCCCAACGTGCTCAACGGCCCCGTGGTCAACCCCGAAGGCCGCACCGACGTGGTGGCCAACCAGGGCGAGGTCGACGACCTGCTGGCCAGCCTGGGCTTCTGATCCGCCCGGCCGCCGCGCCGCCCGGCGCGCGCACGAGACGAGAGCCCGCGGGCTCTCGTCGTCTTCTGGAATCCCGATTTTCGTGACCGACTTCACAAGGCCTTCGTCCGTCCGCATTTGATGCCCTCAATTGCGGGCCGAAACGGCCGTTGTTCCGGCGAACGACACGCCGGCTTTGGAGGCAGGTCATGCAAATCACATTGGGAGCGCTGGGCCCCGTCGAATTGGACTCTGCGGCCAAGGTCGGCGCCTCGCGCAAGCACGGCTCGCCACTGGCCACGGTGACGAGCTACACCTTGGGTGCGCCGACCACGCGCGTGGTCTGCAACTGTCTGCAGTGCCAGGCCGCCGGCCTGGCCGAAGGCGCGCGCGTGGCCGCGGCCAGCGGCGTCAGCAGCGCGCCGGCGTCGGCCCGCACGGCTGCCGCGGCGGCCACGGTCGACTACACCGACAGCATCAAGAAAAGCGGCCGCATCACCACCGACGCCTTGCTGGCCGGCGGCAACCGCTGGTTCCACGACGCCGGCGCCAGCGGCGCGCAGCCTTCGGCGACGGCCAAGAAGACGCTGACCTACAGCTTCATCGAAAACGCCGCCGGCCTGAGCGGCAGCGACGCCAACGGCTTCCAGGCGCTCGACGGCGACCAGCGCGAGCGCGTGCGCGACACCTTCCAGTACCTGTCGACGCTGATCGACGTGAGCTTCACCGAAGTCAGCGGCGGCGGCGACATCCAGTACGGCAGCAACGCCCAGGCCAGCAGCGCCGGCTACGCGCGCTATCCCAACGAGGGCTCGCAGGTCTTCCTGGCCAACAACCAGGCCGGCTTCCACGACGACTGGGACGAGGGCAGCTATTCCTGGCAGGTGCTGCTGCACGAGACCGGGCACGCGCTGGGCCTCAAGCACCCGGGCAACTACAACGCCGGCGGCGGCGGCACGGCGGGGCCCTACCTCAGCGGCAGCGCCGACAACCGCGGCAACACCATCATGTCCTACCACGATGCCAAGGACATGACGCGCATCGAATACGAGGGCGGCGCCTTCAGCAAGACGCAGGTCAACGCCGGCAGCTACCAGGCCTACGACATCCAGGCGCTGCAGTACTTGTACGGCGCCGCGACGACGGCCGGCGCGCAGTCCTACTCGTGGGCGTCCGACCAGGCGATGTCGGCCACCGTGTGGAACCCCAACGCCGGCAGCGAGATCGATTTGTCCAACCAGAGCGGGCGCAACGTGGTCGACCTGCGCGCCGGCAAGCGCAGTTCGATCGGCGTCGTCGACCCCTATTCCGACATGCCGTTCAGCAAGGCCGAGTACGCCAAGCTCAAGTCCGGCGGCAAGACGATCACGTCGCTGATCGGCAAGCCCACCTACACCGGCCAGAACAACCTCACCATCGCCGCCGGCAGCCAGTTCACGCGCGCGGTGGGCGGCAGCGGCAGCGACAGCTTCGTCGCCAACCCGCTGGGCGGCGCGCTCGACGGCGGCGCCGGCGACGACAGCCTGTACTGGACCGGCGGCAACCTGCAGGCCGTGGGCGGCAGCGGCAACGACACGCTGTTGCTGAAGAAGGTGTCCGGCGCCACCTGGAGCGTGGCCGGCGACGGCAGCAGCGCCACCCTGACCAAGCGCGACAAGAAGACCGGCGCCGTCACCACGCTGGCCTCGCTGACGATGAGCGGCATCGAATCGGTGCGCTACTGGAACGGCAGCGCACTCAAGGCCACCGGCGCGGCGCTGTACGCCGGCGCCGGTGCCCCGGGCTTCAGCGCCACGGCCTGAAATCGGGCCGGGAAAGCCCGTCTTATCGGCCTCAAGTGCCGCCGCCGCCACGGCACCATGACGGGGCTCCCTCCTGGAGCCACGACCTGCCATGGCCGACGCCCAGAATCGCAACCTGCCCGCCTCCGCGCGGAAGATCTTCAAAGCCCGCCGCGACGGCCAGGTGCCGCGTTCGCGCGACCTCGGCCACCTGGCGCTGATCGGCGCCGGCACGCTGCTGCTGGCGGCGCTGGCGCCGGCGGCCGTCGAGCGCCTGCGCGGCATGCTGGCGCGCGGCCTGCGCTTCGACGCGCAGACGCTGGCCGCCTCCGACGCGATGACGCGCCAGGCGCTCGACCAGGTGCTGCAGATGCTGCTGATGGTGCTGCCGCTGGGCATCGCGATGGCGCTGGCCGCGGTGGCCGCCAGCCTGCTGTCGGGCGGCTGGAACTTCACGCTCAAGCCGCTGGCGCCGAAGTTCGACAAGCTCAACCCGCTGGCCGGGCTGCCGCGGCTGCTGTCGCGCCACCAGTTGGTGGAAACGCTCAAGGCCTGCCTGCTGGCCGCCGTGCTGCTGACCGTGGGCGGCCTCTACCTCAAGCAGCACCTGGGCGAGTTCATCGCGCTCAGCGGCCAGCCGCTGGCCACCGCGCTGGCCAGCTCGGCCGAGCTGCTGCGCGGCGGCGTGATGCTGCTGGTGCTGGCGCTGGGCGCCTTCGCGCTGGTCGACGTGCCGCTGCAGCGCTGGCGGCTGGCCAACCAGTTGAAGATGAGCTTCGACGAGGTCAAGCAGGAGTTCAAGGAGCAGGAGGGCAACGCCGAGGTCAAGGGCAAGATGAAGGCGCGCATGCGCCAGATGGCGCGCCGCCGCATGCTGGCCGCGGTGCCCGAGGCCGACCTCGTGGTGATGAACCCCACCCACTACGCGGTGGCGCTGAAGTACGACGAGGCGACGATGGCCGCGCCGCGCGTCGTCGCCAAGGGCAGCGACCTGCTGGCGCTGCGCATCCGCGACCTCGCCGCCGAGCACCAGGTGCCGGTGCTGCAGGCGCCGCCGCTGGCGCGCGCGCTGTACGCGCACGCCGAGATCGACCAGGAGATTCCGGCCGTGCTGTTCGGCGCCGTGGCGCAGGTGCTGGCCTGGGTCTACCAGCTGCGCCGCGCCGCCACGCCGGCGGCGGCCGCGGCGCTGAGCGCGCCGACGCCCGCCGTGCCGCCCGAGCTGGACCCGCAAAACGCCCCGCAACGCCCGGCCGCCGCCGCGCGCCGGCGCAAGAGGACGCCTGAAGCATGAAGGACCAGATGATCCGCCTGCAGGCCCTGCTGGGCCCGCACGCCGCCGGCGCCAAGGCGCTGACGATGCCCGCCTTCGTCGTGCTGATGCTGGCGATGATGGTGCTGCCGCTGCCGCCCTTCGCGCTGGACCTGCTGTTCACGCTGAACATCGCCATCGCGCTGATGGTGATGATGGTCTCGTCGCAGATGGTCAAGCCGCTGGACTTCGCGGCGCTGCCCACCGTGCTGCTGGTGACCACGCTGATGCGCTTGTCGCTCAACGTCGCCTCCACCCGCGTGGTGCTGATGGACGGCCACAACGGCCCCGGCGCCGCCGGCCGCGTGATCGAGAGCTTCGGCCACGTGCTGATCGGCGACAACTTCGCGGTCGGCCTGATCGTCTTCGCGATCCTCGTCGTCATCAACTTCGTCGTCGTCACCAAGGGCGCCGAGCGCATCGCCGAGGTCGGCGCGCGCTTCACCCTCGACGCCATGCCCGGCAAGCAGATGGCGATCGACGCCGACCTCAACGCCGGCCTGATCGACGAGGCCGAGGCCAAGAAGCGCCGCGCCGAGGTGGGCATGGAGGCCGACTTCTTCGGCAGCATGGACGGCGCCAGCAAGTTCGTGCGCGGCGACGCGATGGCGGGGCTGCTGATCCTCTTCATCTCGATGGTCGGCGGCTTCGTGATCGGCATGGTCGGCCACGGCCTGAGCGCCGCCGAGGCGGCGCGCAGCTACGTCACGCTGGCCATCGGCGACGCGCTGGTGGCGCAGATCCCCTCGCTGCTGATCTCGGTGGCCAGCGCGATGGTGGTCTCGCGCGTCGGCAAGGACGAGGACATCGGCAGCCAGATCCGCGGCCAGGTGTTCGCCTCGCCGCGCTCGCTGGCCATCGCCGCCGGCATCGTCTTCGGCCTCGGCCTGGTGCCGGGCATGCCGCACCTGGTGTTCTGGATCGTCGGCGGCGCCTTGGGCTGGCTGGCCTGGCTGATGACGCGCCGCGCCAAGCAGGCGGCCGCCCGCGCCGCCGAGCCGCCGGTGCCCGGCGAGGCGCCGGTGGCCAACGCCGAGGCGAGCTGGGACGACCTGGCGCCGGTGGACGTGCTGGGGCTGGAGGTCGGCTACCGGCTGATCGCGCTGGTCGACAAGGCGCGCGTCGGCGCCAACGGCGACCTGCTGGGCCGCATCAAGGGCGTGCGCAAGAAGTTCGCCCAGGAGGTCGGCTTCCTGCCGCCGCCGGTGCACATCCGCGACAACCTCGACCTCAAGCCCAGCATCTACCGCGTCACGCTGCGCGGCGCCGTGGTGGGCGAGGGCGAGGCCTTCCCGGGGCAGTTCCTGGCCATCAATCCGGGCGGCGCCACCATCCAGCTGCCGGGCGCCAAGACGGTCGATCCGGCCTTCGGCCTGCCCGCCGTCTGGATCGACGAGCGCCACAAGGAGCAGGCCCAAATGCATGGGTTTACGGTCGTTGATTGCGGCACCGTGGTGGCCACCCATCTTTCACACTTGATGCAGGTGAACGCTGCCAAGTTGCTGGGTCGCACCGAGACCCAGGCCCTGGTGGAGCACGTCACCAAGCTCGCACCCAAACTGATCGAAGACGTGGTCCCCAAGATGGTCGGAATCTCCACCCTGCAGAAGGTCCTGCAGCTGCTGCTGGAAGAAGGCGTGCACATCCGCGACATGCGCTCGATCGTCGAGTGCCTGGCCGAGCACGCCGCCACCGTCAGCGACGCCGGCGAACTGGCCAGCCGCATCCGCGTGCGCCTGGCGCCGGTGATCGTGCAGCAGATCTACGGCCCGGTGAAGGAGCTCGACGTGATTGCGCTGGAGCCCGAGCTGGAGCGCCTGGTGGCGCAGGCGCTGACCTCGCCGCACGGCGCGGCGCTGGACCCCGGCGTCGCCGACACGCTGACCAAGAGCGCCGCCGAGACCGCGCAGAAGCAGGAAAACCTCGGCCTGCCGGCCTGCCTGCTGGTGCCCGACGTGCTGCGCGTGCCGGTGGCCCGGCTGCTGCGCCGCGCCGCGCCGCGGCTGAAGGTGCTGTCGCACAGCGAGATTCCTGAGACCCATTCCATCCGCATCGGATCCGTCATCGGAGGCCTGGCATGAACTTGAAGCGCTTCACCGCCCGCACCTCGCGCGAGGCCCTGGCCCTGGTGCGCCAGACCTTCGGCGAGGACGCCGTGGTGATGTCCACCCGGCCCTGCCCCGAAGGCGTGGAGGTGCTGGCGATGGCCCCCGAAAGCCTGCAGCACCTGGAAAAGTACAACGCGCCGACCGTGAGTGCCACGCCCGCCACGCCCGCCGCGCCGGCCGCCCATGCCGCCCACGCTGCGCGCCACGCCGCCGCGCGCACCGACGGGCCGGTGGAGCAAGACGTCGAGCAGCTGGCGATGAGCACGCTGTCGTTCCAGGACTACGTGCGCGAACGCATGCTCAAGCGCCGCCGCTCCGAGATGGCGGGGCAGGGCGACGCCGCGCCGCTGGCGGCGCCGCAGCCCCTGCCGGTCAGCGCCATGGCCGCCGCGGCCGCCCCCGCCGCGCCGCGCCGCCTGCTGCCCGAGCCCGACATCGCCGCCGAGCTGGCCGACGAACTGCAGCGCCCGCGCTCGACGCCGCAGCGCGCCCACGTGCCAGCGCAAGCGCTGGCGGGCTTCGCGCCGGAACGCGGCGCCGCGCCGATCACCATGCCTGCTGCCGCGCCGGCCGAGAACGGCGAGATGCTGCGCGAGCTGCGCTCGGTGCGCGGCCTGATCGAGCAACGTTTCGGCGAACTGGCCTTCATCGAGAAGCTGCAGCGCCAGCCGCGCCAGGCGCTGCTGTCGCACCGCCTGCTCGAATGCGGCTTCTCGCCGGTGCTGGTGCGCAAGCTGGTCGACGGCCTGCCCGCCGACGGCGACGAGATCGAGTGGGCCAGCAACGTGCTGCAGCGCAACCTGCTCACCGGCGAGGCCGAGAGCCCGCTGGAAGACGTGGGCGGCGTGTTCGCGCTGATCGGCCCCACCGGCGTCGGCAAGACCACCAGCACCGCCAAGCTGGCCGCCGCCTTCGCCGCGCGGCACGGCGCCGGCCACCTGGGCCTGATCACGCTGGACGCCTACCGCGTTGCCGCGCACGAACAGCTGCGCGCCTACGGCCGCATCCTCGGCGTGCCGGTGCACACCGCGCACGACCGCGCCTCGCTCGACGACCTGCTGGAACTGCTGGCCGGCAAGAAGATGGTGCTGATCGACACCGCCGGCATGGCGCAGCGCGACACCCGCACCAAGGAACTGCTGGACATGCTGAGCCACCGCTCGGTCAACCGGCTGCTGGTGGTCAACGCCGCCAGCCAGGGCGAGACCGTCGAGGACGTGCTGGGCGCCTACCGCGCCAACACCTGCCGCGGCGTGATCCTGTCGAAGATCGACGAGGCCATGAAGCTGGCGCCGGCGCTCGATGCGCTGATCCGCCACAAGGTCAAGGTGCTGGCGGTGGCCAACGGCCAGCGCGTGCCCGAGGACTGGCACCGCCTGTCGGCCCAGGCGCTGCTGCAGCGCGCGCTGCGCGCCGGCGGCTCCAGCGCCTGGAAGCTCGACAACAACGACGTGAGCCTGGTGTTCACCGGCCACCCCGCCGCCACGGCCGCGGCCCTGGCGCACGCGGCCTGAACCATGGGCGAGTCTTTCGTCATGCGCCGCGCCGCCTTCGCTGCCGCCGCCGCGCGCCAACCGGCCGACCAGGCCAGCGGCCTGCGTCGCCTGTTCGCGTCGCGCCGCCGCCTGCTGGCGGTGGCCGCCAACCCCTTCGTGCCCGCCAGCCAGGCCCTGCTGGAGACGCTGAGCGCCGCGCTGGCCGCGCACGGCCGCCGCGTGCTGGTGGTGGACGCCGCCAGCAGCGCGCCGCCGCCGCACGAGACGGCGCTGTTCGACCTTGCCGCCGGCGTCGAGCGGCTGGACGACCACCTCAGCTACCTGGCCGCGCGCGGCGTGCCGCTGGCCCACGTGGACACCCACGGCTCGGCCGCCGCCTTCATCGACGCCGCCTTCGACGCCGCGCCCGGCCACGACCTGATGCTGCTGCACGCCGACCCCAGCGACCTGGCGCGCATCATCGGCCGCCGCCCGCTGCGCCCGCTGCTGGTGGGCGCCGACCGGCCGGAATCGATCAAGCAGGCTTATGCCGCCGCCAAGCTGCTGGTGCAGCGCTGCGGCCTGATGACCTTCGACCTGGTGCTTGCCGCCGACCCGGAACGCCCGCGCGTGCCGGCCATCGCCGAGCGCCTGGCCAGCTGTGCCGACAGCTTCCTCGGCGCCGTGCTGCACGACTGGGCGGCGGTGGATCCGCTGTTCGACCCCGCCGCCGCGCAAGACCCCGCGCTGCAACGGCTGCTGGCCGCGCAGCTGGCGCTGGACGAAGCGGCGCCCCACCTGCCCGCCACCCCGCAACGCTCGACGCCGCCAGCGCGCGCCGCCGCGCCTTCACCGTTCTAGACCCCGCCCACGGGAGCCGACCGCCATGTACACCGCCAAGGGACAACTCGATACCGGCGCACTGCTCAAGCAGTACAGCCCGCTGGTCCGCCGCCTGGCCCACCAGATGATCGCCAAGCTGCCGGCCAACGTCGAACTGGACGACCTCATCCAGGTCGGCATGATCGGCCTGTCGGACGCGCTGTCGCGCTTCGACGCCAACCAGGGCGTGCAGTTCGAGACCTTCGCCACCCAGCGCATCCGCGGCGCCATGCTCGACGAGCTGCGCGGCAGCGACTGGATGAGCCGCGGCGACCGCCGCCAGCAGCGCGCCATCGAGACCGCCGTGCACAAGCTCGAACAGCGGCTGGGCCGCGCGCCCCACGAGGCCGAGATCGCCAAGGAAATGGCGCTGTCGCTCAAGGAGTACCAGGAACTGCTGGGCAAGGTGCGCGGCACCCAGCTCATCTACCTGGAAGACATGAGCGGCGACGACGGCGACGAGGACTACCTCGACCGCCACGTCGCCGACGAGGACGCCAACCCGCTGGGCCGGCTGCAGGACCGGCGCATGCGCGAGGCCCTGGTCGAGGCCATCAAGAACCTGCCCGAGCGCGAGCAGTTCGTGATGAGCATGTACTACGAGCAGGACATGAACCTCAAGGAGATCGCCGCCGTGCTCGGCGTGACCGAAAGCCGCGTCTGCCAGCTGCACAGCCAGTCGATCGCACGGCTGCGCACGCGGCTGCGCGAGTGGTAGCCCGCGGCTGACTATCATCGGCCCCAAGGCCGCCGCGCGATGCCGGCGGCCTTTGCATTTGAACCGCCAGGCCCGCCGTTGAGTCAGCCTCCCACCTCCACTGCCGCCAAGATCGCCATCGCCATCTTCGGCGTGCTGTCGCTGACCGGCGCGTGGCTGATCCTCTACGGCGGCGGCTTCCACCACGGCATTGGGCGCTTCACACGGACGTTCGTCTTCGTCGACGGCGCGCCCGCGCTCTTCATGGCCGCGCTCCAACTCGCGTGCGCCGCGCTGGCCTTCACCGCGCTGCTGCGCGACCGGCTCGGCCTCAACGCCGCCGCCATCCTCGCCTTCGGCCTGGTGTTCGTGCCGGCGGCGGGGTTTCTGCTGCTGCGCTGGTAGGTTCTGGTGCGGCGCCGCGCTGCCGGTGCGGCGGCGTCCGCTCAGGTTCAGGCCGTGCGCGTCGCCCATCCAGCGGCCCAAAAGCCGAAAAGCCTTGCCGTCGCCGGCAAGGCCCGTGGTCGTGATCGGTGGGTCGTGATCGGTGGCGCGGTTTCGCGTCAGGCCTGCAGGCGGCCGCTGCCGGGGCGGCGTTCCGACAGGCCGGCGGCGCCGTAAACGCCGTGCAGCGGATGGTCGGGCAGCAGCACGTCGATGGCGCGGTCCAGCGCCGCGGTGGCGCGGGCCAGGGCTTCGCGTTGCGCGGCCACCTGGCCGCCGGCCAGCGCCAGGCGCTGGCGCAGCACGCCGGGCACCGCGCCTTCGCGCGCGGCGCGGGCGAACTGGCCGACGGCGCGGGCCAATGCGCGGTGCAGCTCGGTGGCCTGGCTCTCGATGGCCTGCGCATCGTTGCTGCGCAGCGCCTCGGCCAGGCCGCCCAGGCGGCTTTCCAGCTCGGTCAGCGGCGGCTCGAGCTCCGCCACCTGCCGCAGCGCCTGTAGTTCAAGGGTCGAACTCAGCATCGGGCGCATCCTGCCGTCAGTGGCTGTTGCCGCTCAGCAGTTCCCGGGCGTTGGCGATCAGCTTGTCGGCGATGGCCTCGGGGTTGACCTTGTAGCTGCCGTCCTTGATCTGGCGGCTGATGCGGTCGACCTTGCCGGCGTCGAAGCTGCCGTCGTCGGCCTGGCCGGCCAGCGCCGTGGCCTGCGCCGAGATGGCCACCGTGTCGCCGCTGGCCGTGCGCTTGCCGTCAACCGTGGGGCTGCCGTTCTTGCGCTCGGTGGCGGTGGTGGTGACGGGCTGCGTGTTGTTGAGTGAACCGATCTTCATGCTGGACTCCCAGGGCCTGGACCCTTGGCGTTGACCGGGGGTTTCCCGGTTGATGTGTTCAGGGTATCGGTCATGCCCTACACGGACTTTAGGCCCGCACTCACAATTTTTCACCAACCCCCGCAGACGAGGGGGAGAAGGCCGCCGGCCCCTCGTCGTCCACCATCACAAGCTCAGTTCCACGCGCCGCTCGGCCACCGGCACCCCGGTGAGGATACGGCCCGATTCGATGCGCACCCGCACCGGCTGCCCTTCGATGCCCGGAGTCAGCGCCTGGCCTTCGCCGCCGACCGCAAAACCCTCGCCGCGGGCCAGGATCTGCACCGTGTCGCCGGCGCCGAACCACTGGCGCAGCCGCAGGTCGCCGTTGCGCAAGGCCTGGCCCGGCTGCAGCGCGCGGCCCAGGCTGCGCCCGATCAGCTTGTCGGCCTGCGTCAGCGGGGCTTGAGCCTCGGCGGCCCAGTCGACCTCGCCGACCTGCAGGTCGGCCGCCGCCAGCTCGGTGCCGGCGGGCAGCGCGCGCCGCGCCACCAGCGCCGGCGCGAACACCTTCACGCTGACCGGCAGCCACACCTGCCAGGGCCGCTCGCCCTCCACGCAGCGCAGGCCGATGCGCGTGCGGCCCCACAGCTGGGCCTGCGGCGGCAGTTGCGGCTCGATGCGCTTGCACGGCGCCAGGCGCAGCCGCGGGTCGAGCTTGCCGATCTCGATCTCGACGCGCGGTGCCGGCCGGCCGGCGGCGCCGGCGCCGTTGTCGCCGGTGGCGACGCCCGGCGGCAGCCGCAGGCTCTGGCCGACCAGCGCGCGCACCGGCTCGGCCATCGCGGTCTCGATGGCCGGCTCGGCCGGCTGCGCCCAGGCCGGCGCGGCCAGGGCCAGCCAGGCGGCGGCGACGAGGAAATGTTGGCGGGCAGGGCGTGGGTTCACGCCGGGCACTGTAGTCGGCGCGCGGCGGCCGCCGGCTTTGAAATGGCCCGGCTTTGCCTTGTTGTTCCGGCTTCAGTCGGTGGCGCCGCGCTCCCAGAATGCGGCCGATGATCAACCGTCTGACATCGACGCTGGACTTCCAGACCCGGGCCTTGGGCCTGCGGGCCGAGCGCCAGCGCCTGATCGCCAGCAACATCGCCAATGCCGACACGCCGGGCTACGTGGCGCGCGACTTCAACTTCGCGCAGGCGCTGCAGCAGGCCAACGGCGGCGGCAGCAGCGGCTTCAAGCTGGCCGACAACGCCGCGCTGGCGGCGCAGACGCCCGACGGCGGCAACGGCAGCGCGCAGCCGCGCCTGAACTACGCGATGGCCTCGCAGACCAACCTCGACGGCAACAGCGTCGACATGGACCGCGAACGCGCCAGCTTCGCCGAGAACGCGCTCAAGTACGAGAGCACGCTGCGCTTCATCAACAGCAGCGTGAAGACGACGCTGGACGCGATGAAGTCGCACAACCAGGGTTGAACCGGGGGCCGTCATGAGCATGATGAAGATCTTCGACGTCGCCGGCAGCGCCGTCAGCGCGCAAAGCCAGCGGCTCAACGTCGTGGCCTCCAACCTGGCCAACGCCGACACGGTGGCCGGGCCCGACGGCCAGGCCTACAAGGCGCGCCAGGTGGTGTTCCAGACCGTGCTGATGGGCGAGCAGGGACACAACGACTCGGCGGCCGGCGTGCGCGTGAGCACGGTGCGCGAAGACCAGGCGCAGGGCCGGCGCGTGCACGACCCCAAGCATCCCAGCGCCGACGCCGACGGCTACGTCACCTACAGCAACGTCAACGCGGTGGAAGAGATGGTCAACATGATCTCGGCCTCGCGCTCGTACCAGAACAGCATCGAAGTGATGAACACCGCCAAGAGCCTGATGCAGAAGACGCTGCAGATGGGCCAGCAGGTGTGACCCCGCCGCAAGGAGCGCCAGCATGACCATCACCGCCGACGGCACCACCGTCAACGACGCCTACGCGCTGTACGGGCAGAGCAGCAGCAAGGCGTCGTCGTCCGATACCACGGCCAGCGCCGACCGCTTCCTGACCATGCTGGTGACGCAGCTCCAGAACCAGGATCCGCTGAACCCGATGGACAACGCGCAGATGACCACGCAGATGGCGCAGATCAACACCGTCACCCAGCTCGAAAAGGTCAACGAGTCGGTGCAGGCGCTGGGCAGCCACCTGCTGCAGATGCAGGCGCTGCAGGCGGCCGCCGTGGTCGGCCACGACGTCAAGCTCGAAGGCAACTCGCTGGACATGAGCAGCGGCGTCGGCCGCGGCGCCGTGGCGCTGACGGGCAGCGCCACCTCGGTGACGGTGGAGGTGCTGGACGCCAACAAGCAGGTGGTGGGCACCGTCAACCTCGGCGCGCAGACCGCCGGGCTGCACAACTTCGAATGGAAGCCCGGCAGCAACGCCGCCAGCGCCGCCTACACCTTCCGCGTGAGCGCCATGAACGGCAAGACCGCCGTCGAGAGCAGCACGCTGATGATCGACCGCGTGCAGGCCGTCAGCACCGCCGGCAACGCGCTGACGCTGACCCTGGCGCGCAACGGCACCGTGCCCGCCAGCAGCGTCGTCACCTACGACTGAACGCCCTTTTTCAGACCTCACCCAACCGGGCGCCGCGCGCGCCGAGGAACATTTCATGAGCTTCCAGCAAGGCCTGTCCGGACTGAACGCCACGAGCAAGAATCTCGAGGTCATCGGCAACAACATCGCCAACGCCGGCACCTATGGCGCCAAGGCGTCGCGGGCCGAGTTCTCCGACTTCTACGCCACCGCGCTGAACGCCTCGGCCGGCTCGGGCGTGGGCATCGGCACCCAGCTGGCCACCATCGCGCAGCAGTTCAGCCAGGGCAGCATCACGGCCACCGACAACGCGCTGGACATCGCCATCAACGGCCGCGGCTTCTTCCAGGTGAGCGACGGCGCCAGCCCCGCCAAGTACTCGCGCAACGGCCAGTTCAAGGTCGACAAGGACGGCTACATCGTCAACAACACCGGCGACAAGCTGCTCGGCTACACCGCCGACCGCGGCACCGGCCAGATCCAGGCCGGCCTGGCGGTGCCGATCCAGCTGCCCACCGGCGGCATCGCGCCGCAGGCGACCAAGAAGACGGCGATGGAGCTCAACCTCGACTCGACCAAGCCGATCACCGTGCCGGCCACGTCGCCGAAGATCGACTTCACCGATTCCAGCACCTTCAACAGCGCCACCTCGCTGACCGTCTACGACGCCAAGGGCGACCCGGTGGCGCTGACGTACTACTTCCAGCGTTCGGCCGTCAACGACGGCACCGGCCCCGACGAGTGGAACGTCTACGTCACGGCCAACGGCGCCTCGGTGGGCGGCACCAGCGCCGCGCCGGACCCGATCGGCACCATCACCTTCAGCGACGACGGCTCGGTGCCCACCGCCTTCACCGGCGGCACCGGCGTCACCGGCGTGATCGACCCCAACACCAACGAGCTGGAGATCGCCTTCCCCGACGTGCAGGGCGCGGCCGGCAGCAACGGCGTGCTGCCGTTGCCGATCAGCGGCATGACGCTGTCGATGGACGTGACGCAGTTCGCCTCGTCGTTCGGCGTCACCGACCTCACGCAGGACGGCTTCACCGCCGGCCAGCTCAGCTCGGTGGGCATCGAATCGAACGGCATCATCACCGCGCGCTACTCCAACGGCCAGACCAAGAGCGCCGGCCAGATCGAGATCGCCGACTTCCGCAACCTGCAGGGCCTGCAGCCCATCGGCGACAACATGTGGGCCACCACCTACGCCAGCGGCAACCCGGTGACCGGCGTGCCCGGCGACGGCAACCTGGGCGTGCTGCAGGCCGGCGCGCTGGAGGAATCGAACGTCGACCTGACGGCCGAGCTGGTCAACATGATCACCGCGCAGCGCGCCTACCAGGCCAACGCGCAAAGCATCAAGACCATGGACCAGGTGATGCAGACGCTGGTCAACCTGCGCTGATCGCGAACCAACCGGGGCCTGAGCGATGGACCGCCTGATCTACCTGTCGATGTCCGGCGCCAAGGCCACGCTGCAGCGCCAGGACGTGCTGGCGCACAACCTGGCCAACGCCTCGACCAACGGCTTTCGCGCCGAGATGGCCGCCTTCCGCGCCGTGCCGGTGCAGGGCGACGGCGCCAGCACGCGCGCCTACGCGCTGGAATCGACGATCGGCTACGACAGCACCGGCGGCCCCATCCAAAGCACCGGCCGCGACCTCGACGTGGCGCTGAAGGGCAATGCCTGGCTCAGCGTGCAGGGCCAGGACGGCACCGAGGCCTATACCCGCGCCGGCGCGCTGGAGGTCGATGCGCAAGGCCAGATCGTCACCGCCACCGGCCGCCTGGTGCTGGGCGACGGTGGGCCGATCACCGTGCCGGCCGGGGCGCAGCTGGAGGTGGCCGGCGACGGCACCATCAGCGCCACCGTCGGCAACGCGCGCCCGCAGGCCGTGGGCCGGCTGAAGCTGGTGACGCCGGAGGCCGCGCTCAAACGCGGCGACGACGGCCTGTTCCGCGCCGCCGACGGCAACCCGCTGGACGCCGACCCGCAGGCCCGGCTGCAGGGCGGGGCGCTGGAAGGCTCCAACGTCAGCCCGGTGGAGACCATGGTGGCGATGATCGCCGCCTCGCGCCAGTTCGAGCAGCAGATGAAGAGCCTGCAGACGGCGGAGACGCGGGATCAGGCGGCGTCGCGGCTGCTTTCACCAACGTGATTTGAGCCCCCGGCCGCTGGGGCGGCCGCCGTCGGGCTTGCAGGCGCGACGGCCCTCGCAGGCGAAGAACAGTCCGCAGGGACTGTTCTTCGTCCGGGCTCGGCCCACCCGAGGGGGCTCAGGGCGCTAACACCGCCGCCCCCCCTGGTCGCCTGTGGCGACCGGTCCCCGAGGGGACTGTGGGCGCGCCGTGCCTCCGGCTCCCTCTCCCGCGTGCGGGAGAGGGCTGGGGTGAGGGTGGTGGCCCGGCGCCGATCTGGCGGGCAAAGCGGCGGTTTATCGACCGCTTGCCCACCTCAAGCCAAGGCGAAGATGCGGCTCGAACGCCACTAGCGGGAGCAGCGCGCATGATCCGATCACTCTGGATCGCCAAGACCGGGATGGAAGGCCAGCAGACCAAGCTGGACGCCATCGCCAACAACCTGGCCAACACCGGCACCAACGGCTTCAAGCGTGGCGGTGTCGTGTTCGAAGACCTGATGTACCAGAACCTGCGCCAGACCGGCGGGGCGGTGGACGCGCAAAGCGTGCTGCCCACCGGGTTGCAGGTCGGCCTGGGCACCCGCGTGGCGGCTTCCACGCGCAACTTCAGCCAGGGCGCGCTGCAGCAAAGCAGCAGCGACCTCGACCTGGCCATCAAGGGCAAGGGCTTCTTCCAGATCACCATGCCCGACGGCAGCACCGCCTACACGCGCGACGGCTCGTTCCAGATCGACGCCAACGGCCAGCTCGTCACCAACGCCGGCCTGGTGCTGCAGCCGGGCATCACGATTCCGGCCAACGCGCAGAAGGTCACCGTCGCGCAGGACGGCACCGTCAGCGCCACCGTGCCCGGGCAGACCGCGGCGCAGACGGTGGGCCAGATCCAGCTCGCCAACTTCATCAATCCGGCCGGCCTGGAGCCGCGCGGCGGCAACCTGTTCGCCGAGAGCGCCAGCTCCGGCGCGCCGCAGGCTGCGGCGCCGGGCAACACCGGCCTGGGCACGCTGGCGCAAGGCATGGTCGAGGGCAGCAACGTCAACGTGGTGGAGGAACTGGTCTCGATGATCGCGACGCAGCGCGCCTACGAGCTGAATTCGAAGGCCATCCAGACCTCCGACCAGATGCTGCAGAAGCTGGGGCAATTGTGATGCGTTCGATTCGATCGTTAGGCATCGCGCTGCTGGCGCTGCCGCTGGCCGGCTGCCTGGGCACGGTGCAGGACTTCCTGTACCCGCGGGTGGAGATGACCGACACCAAGCCGCAGCCGCTGCCGGCCGCCGCGCCGGCGCAGGCCGCGCCGGTGCCCACCGGCGCCATCTTCAGCGCCGCCAGCTACCGGCCGCTGTTCGAGGATCCGCGCGCGCGCCTGGTCGGCGACACGCTGACGGTGCAGATCGTCGAGAAGGTCACGGCCAGCGCCAAGTCGACCAGCTCGGTCGACAAGAACGGCGCCGTCGACGGCGGCATCAGCGCGCTGCCCTTCGTCAAGAGCCTGAGCCGCGCCAGCGCCTCGGCCACCGGGTCGAACACCTTCGAAGGCAAGGGCACCACCGAGAGCAGCAACGACTTCACCGGCACCATCACCGTGATCGTGCGCGAGGTGCTGCCCAACGGCCACCTGCTGGTGGCCGGCGAGAAGCAGATCGGCGTCAACAACAACGTCGACACGCTGCGCTTCTCGGGCCAGCTCGACCCGCGCAGCATCCAGGCCGGCAACACCGTGCCCAGCACGCAGATCGCCAACGTGCGGCTCGAGCACCGCGGCCGCGGCGCCCAGGCCGATGCGCAAGTGATGGGCTGGCTGGGCCGCGTCTTCCTCAGCCTGCTGCCGATATGACCCCCCCCCGTAGCGCCTTCGGCGCCTCCCCCCCAGGGGGGCTCCGCCAGCGAACCGGCAAAGCCGGATCCGCGGCTGATGCTTGGCTCCGCCTGTTGGTCGCCATCGCCTTCGTGCTGGCCAGCGCCGCGCTGTGGTGGCCGCTGCCGTCCAAGGCGGCGGTTGCCCGCGTCAAGGAACTGGCCAGCGTGCAGGGCGTGCGCAACAACCCGCTGCAGGGCCTGGGCCTGGTGATCGGCCTCGACGGCACCGGCGACCAGACCACGCAGGCGCCGTTCACCGCGCAAAGCCTGCAGGCCATGCTGCAGCAGATGGGCGTCACGCTGCCGGCCGGCGTCACCGTGCAATCGAAGAACGTCGCCGCGGTGATGGTGACGGCCACGCTGCCGCCGTTCGCGCAGCCGGGCCAGCCGCTGGACGTGGCGGTGGCCTCGATCGGCAACGCCAAGAGCCTGCGCGGCGGCACGCTGATCGCCACGCCGCTGAAGGGCGCCGACGGCCAGATCTACGCGCTGGCGCAGGGCAACCTGATCGTCGGCGGCGCCGGCGCCGCGGCCGGCGGTTCGAAGGTGCAGATCAACCACCTCTCGGCCGGCCGCATCCCCGAAGGCGCCACCGTCGAACGCTCGGTGCCGACGCCGCTGCAGCGCGGCGAGACCATCCGCCTGGACCTCAACAGCAACGACTTCGCCACCGCGCGCGCGGTGGCCAAGGCCATCAACGCGGCCAAGGGCGGCGTGGCCAGCGCGCTGGACGGCCGCGTGGTGCAGGTGCGCGTGCCCGCCGACCCCGATGCGCGGGTGGCCTTCCTGGCCGACATCGAGAACCTGCCGGTCGAGCTGGAAAAGCGCGCCGCGCGCATCGTGCTCAACGCGCGCACCGGCTCGGTGGTGCTCAACGAAGCGGTCACGCTGGGCCCCTGCGCGGTGGCGCACGGCAGCCTGTCGGTCACCATCAGCTCGACGCCGGTGGTCAGCCAGCCGGGCCCGCTGTCGCAAGGGCAGACGGTGCAGGGCGAGAAAAGCGACATCGCGATCACCCAGCAGGGTGGCGCCCTCGTGCAACTGCCCGCCGGTGCCAAGCTGGCCGAGGTGGTGAAGGCGCTCAACGCGCTGGGCGCGACGCCGCAGGACCTGCTGGCGATCCTGCAGGCGATCAAGAGCGCCGGCGCGCTCAACGCCGAAATCGAAGTCATCTGACGGGACGCTGCCATGGCCGTCGCACCGACCAACCGCCTGGGCTACGACGCGACGTCGCTGAACGCGCTGAAGGGCACGGCCGCGCGCGACCCCAAGGCGGCGGTGCGCGAGGCGGCGCGCCAGTTCGAATCGCTGTTCATGCAGGAGCTGATGAAAAGCATGCGCGCCACCACGCTGGACAGCGGCATGCTCGACAACCAGGGCAGCAAGCTGGGCACCGAGATGCTGGACAGCCAGATGGCGACCAGCCTGTCGGGCATGAAGGGCGGGCTGTCGGACGCCATCATGAAGCAGCTGGAACGGCAGATGGGCTTGTCGCCCGGGCCGATTCCGGCCACCGGCGCCAAGGCCACGGCCAACACCACGGCGCAGCCGCTGGACCGGCTGGACAAGGCGGTGAAGATCCCCGAGAAAAGCGCCGCCGGCTTCGTGCAACAACATACCGAGGCAGCCGCGCAGGCGGAAAGCGCCACCGGCATCCCGGCGGCCTTCATGATCGCCCAGGCCGCGCACGAGACCGGCTGGGGCCGCAAGGAGATCAAGCACGCCGACGGCACGCCGGCCAACAACCTGTTCGGCATCAAGGCCGGCGCCAACTGGAACGGCCCGGTGGCCGAGGTCACCACCACCGAATACATTGGCGGCGTGGCGCGCAAGGTGACGGCCAAGTTCCGCGCCTATGCCAGCCACGCGGAATCGTTCGCCGACTACGCCAAGCTGATCAAGGACAGCCCGCGCTACGCCAACGTGGTGGCCAAGGGCAGCAGCGCCGCGGGCTTCGCGCAAGGCCTGCAGAAAGCGGGTTATGCCACCGATCCGGCCTACGCCGAGAAGCTGACCCGCGTGATCAACACGACGCTGCGCCTGCAGCGCTCGGCCAGCGCCTGACGACGGGGAACTCGCCATGGGCACCACCTCACTGCTTTCGATCGGCGTGCGCGCGATGGCCGCGAGCTACGCCTCGATGCAGACCACCGGCAACAACATCGCCAATGCCGGCGTCGAGGGCTACTCGCGCCAGACCACGCTGCTGGCCACCGCGCAGGGGCAGGGCACCAGCCAGGGCTACTTCGGCGCCGGCGTCAAGATCGCGGGCGTGCAGCGCTCGCAGGACGCCTTCCTCACGCGCGAGGCGGCCAGCGCCAAGGCGCTGGCGTCGATGGACGCGGTGCGCAGCGAACGGCTGACGCAGCTGCAAAGCGTGTTCCAGAGCGGCGAGACCGGCATCGGCAACTCGATCTCGCAATTCTTCTCGTCGCTGTCCGACCTGGCCAGCCACCCGTCGGACAGCGCCTCGCGCAGCGTGGTGCTGGCGCGGGCGCAAGACTTGGCGCTGCGCTTCAACGAGGCCGGCACCCAGCTCACCACGCTGCAGACGCAGGTCAACCAGGACCTGCAGTCGTCGGTCAGTGCGGTCAATAGCCTGGCCTCGAGCATCGCCAAGGTCAACAAGGAAATCTCCGCCGCGCGCGGCCTCGGGCACGACGCCAACGACCTGCTCGACCAGCGCGAGCAACTGCTCTCGCAGCTGAGCGAACACGTGCAGGTGAGCACCATCGCGGCCGACGACGGCAGCGTGGGCGTGTTCATCGGCGGCGGCCAGCGCCTGGTGCTGGGCGCGGTGGCCGAGAAGCTGGAGGTCGTGCACAGCACCTTCGACGGCTCGCGCTCGGCGGTGGCCATCAGCGAGGGCTCGACGGTGCGTCCGCTGAGCACCGATTCGCTGGGCGGTGGCCGCATCGCCGGGCTGCTGAAGTTCCAGGACGAAGACCTGGTGGCCGGCCAGGTGCAGCTGGGCCAGCTCAGCCAGGCGCTGGCCGCGGCCGTCAACGACCAGCAGATGCTGGGCCTGAACCTGCAGCCGCCGGTGGGCAGCGTGGCCTCGAAGGCGATGTTCGGCTTCACCGCCGCCACCCAGGCGCAGGTGATGCCGGCCACCACCAACCTGAAGAACGCCAGCGGCCAGTACACGAGCAACGTGTCGATCGAGGTGGTCGACGCCAGCCAGCTGAAGGCCGCCGAATACGAGCTGCGCGAGGACCCCAACAACGCCGGCCAGTGGCAGCTGAAGCGCTCGCCCGACGACGGCTCGGCGCCGATTGCGGTGGTCGACGGCCAGCAGGTCGACGGCTTCGTGGTGCACTTCAACAGCGGGCCGTCGGCCGGCGAGCGCTTCTTGCTGCAGCCGGTGACGCGCGCCGCCGGCGGCATGCAGCGGCTGCTGTCCGACCCGCTGGACGTGGCCGCCGCGTCGCCCTTCGTGCCCAGCACCGACAGCGCCAACACCGGCACCGCGGCGGTCAGCTCGCTGACCATGACCTCGACGCCGGTCGACCCGACGGCCACCGCCACGCTCACCTTCACCGGGCCGTCGAGCGACCCGTCGAAGATGGACTACACCTGGGAGCTGCGCGACAGCGGCGGCATCCTGATCGGCTCGGGCAGCGGCACCTGGACGCCGGGCGAAGCGGCGCCGGCCAGCGGCGAGCCCGACATCAACGGCTTCAAGATCCAGCTCGGCGGCGTGCCCGCCGCCGGCGACAAGATCGTCATCGCGCCGACCACCGACGCCAGCAACAACAACGGCAACGCGCTGGCGATGAACGCGCTGGACTCGCTCAACCTGGTCGGCCTGACCGAACTGCCCAGCGGCCAGACGAGCGGGGGCTTGAGCTTCACCGAGAGCTTCATCGCCTCGCTGTCGGACATCGGCGTGCGCACGCAGGGCGCCAACTCCACGGCCGCCATCTCGGCCGCCCGCTCGACGGCGGCCGACAACGCCAAGACCTCGAAGACCGGCGTCAACCTCGACGAGGAAGCCGCGCGGCTGATCCAGTTCCAGCAAAGCTACCAGGCGGCGGCCAAGGTGCTGCAGATCGCCCAGGCCGTGTTCAAGGACCTGCTCGACATCGCCGGCTGATCCCGCCGCAGCCGACCGCCCGCACCGGAGACCTTTTCATGCGCGTCGCCACCTACAGCGCCTACCAGAACACCATCAACCAGCTGCAGACGCGCCAGCGCTCGCTGCAGACCACGCAGGAGCAGCTCACCAGCGGCAAGCGCGTGTCCAAGCCCAGCGACGACCCGGTGGCCGCGGCCACCGCCGAGCGCGCGCTGGCCGCCATGGCCAAGGCCGATGCGCAAAAGCGCGCGCTGCAGGCGGCGCGCAGCAGCACGCAGTTGTCGGAGTCGGCGCTCAGCGACGCCGGCGAGCTGCTGCAGCAATCGCGCGAGGCGCTGGTGGGCATGGGCAACGCCACCTACACCGACAGCGAGCGCGCCAACCTGGCCGACAAGATCAAGGGCCTGCGCGACCAGTTGCTCGGCGTGGCCAACCGCACCGACGGCTCGGGCGCCTACCTGTTCGGCGGGCAGGGCGCTTCGTCGCCGCCCTTCGTCGACGGCGCCACCGGCGTCACCTACCAGGGCTCGGCCGGCGACACGCTGGTGGCCACCGAATCGACGCTCAGCACCTCGATCGACGGCCAGCAGGCCTGGCTGCAGGCGCCGGGCACCAACGCCGGCGACCCGCCGCTGTCGATCTTCAAGGTGCTGGACACGGCCATCAACAGCCTGTCGGCCCCCGGCGTCAGCAGCCAGGACGTGGCCGCCGCGGTGAAGACCGGCATCAGCGACCTCGACACCTTCAACAACCACCTGCTGGCCGTGCGCGCCCGCGCCGGCGAGGCGCTCAACCGCATGGACCAGCTCGAGCAGCGCATCGCCGACAGCAAGCTGGCCTCGCAGACCGAGAAATCGAACGCCGAGGACCTTGACATGGTGCAGGCGATCTCGGACTTCCAGAACCAGCAAACCGGCTACGATGCGGCCTTGAAGGCCTATTCGCTCGTGCAGCGCATGTCGCTGTTCAATTACATCAGCGGCTGAGGCCGGCGCTCCATGCAAGATCACCCCCTTCTCGCCCGGCTGGTGCTGGGCTACAGCGCCGTCATCGACCGCCAGCGTTCGGTGGTTGCCACCCGGCTGACGCTGGCCGCCGGCCAGCCCGAGGCCGCCGTCGACGGCACCGAGCTGATGCAACTGCTGTCCGAGGTGTGGCCCGAGAGCGGTGCCGCGCTGTCGCTGCGCATGCGGCCGATGGACGGCAGCGCCAGTGCCAACGGCGCCGGCATCGGCGGCATTCCGCTGCTGCTCAATGCCGCGGGCGATTCGATGCTGCTGGCGCTGCTCAACGCGCCGGCGCTGCCGCGCTTCATGATCGAGGTGCCGGCCTTCACGCTGGCCGACCCGCTGATGGCCGTCTCCGCGCAGGCGCTGGCCGAGGCCGGCGGCAGCATGGCGCTGAAGGGCCGGCCGCGCGAGCCGCTGCCGCCGGCGCTGGAAGGCGCCTTCGCGCTGCAGGTCGAAGACGCCGGTGCTGCGGCGTCGCCGGGCCTGCCGCGCCTGCGCGAAGGCGTGCGCAGCAGCGGCGAGGTCGACGCCGCCTTCAAGTCCGGCTGCGTCGCCGTGGCCGGTTGGCCGCTGGGCGCGCCGCCGCCGCCGGGCAGCGGCAAGAAGGCGGTGGCGCCGGAGCTGCAAGTGATCCTGGAGCTGATCAACCGCGTCGACCGCGAAGAGCCGGTCGAGCGGCTCGAAGCGGTGCTGAAGAACGACCCGACGCTGGCCTTCCGGTTGATCCGCTACATCAACTCGCCCGGCTTCGGGCTGTCGGTCGAGATCGGCTCGTTCCGCCACGCGTTGATGATCCTCGGCTACCAGAAGCTCAAGCGCTGGCTGGCGCTGCTGCTGGCCTCGGCCAGCAAGGACGTCAACATGAAGCCGGTGATGTTCGCGGCCGTGCGCCGCGGGCTGATCATGGAAGAGCTGGTCAAGGGCAGCGGCGACGCCGAGTTGCGCGGCGAGCTGTTCATCTGCGGCGTGTTCTCGCTGCTCGACCGGTTGCTCGGCCAGCCCTTTGCCGAGCTGCTGCGCCAGGTGCCGGTGGCCGAGCGCGTGCGCCAGGCGCTGCTCGGCGAGGACGGGCCCTTCCTGCCCTATCTGGAGCTGGTGCAGGCGATCGAGCAGGAATCGCTGATCGACATCCGCGAGCATGCCGACCGGCTGCTGCTCGGCGTGTCGGAAGTCAACCGCGCGCTGCTGTCGGCGCTGGCCTCGGCGGCGCAGCTCGAATGACGTGACGCCCGGCAGCCCCACGCCACCGACGAGGGACGTCCCGGCCGACTTGCTGGACGAGGTCGCCGAGCCGCTGCTGTGGTTCGCGCCGCAACGCCTGCTGCTGCTGGGCGCCAACGCGGCGGCGCGCGCGCTGCTCAACCTGCAGGCGCCGCCCGGCACGCCGGCCACCGAGGTGCTGGCGCCGCTGGGCCAAGAGCTGGCGCGCTGGTTCGCGGCACAGGGCGAAGCCCGCAGCGAGACGCTGCTGGAAGCCGGCGACGCCGGGCTGCTGCGCGCCATCAACCGCGGCGCCGGCGCTTTGCGGCTGCTGCGCCTGCAGGCGCTGGCGGCGCCGCTGGCGACGCGGCTGACGGCGCTGGACGCCGGCGCCGCGCCCGGCAGCCCGGCGGCGCAAGGCGAGCTGCTGCGCATGCTGTGGGCCTCGCCGTTCCCGGCGCTGCTGCACGACCGCGCGCACCGCATCGTCGACGCCAACGAGGCCTTCGTCGCCTTCAGCGGCCGCGCGCGCACGGCGCTGCTCGGCCAAGACCTCGTGCTGCTGGCCGCGCCCGAAGACCAGGAACTGCTGCTCGCCGCGCGCCGCGCCCTCGGCGACGCGCCGGCCGCCGGCCAGGTGGCGACGCTGATCGAGCGCCGGCTGCTGCACACCAGCGGCGCCGAGCGCTGGTTCCGCTCGGCGCTGTACCCCATCGAGGCCGGCGGCCAGCGCCTGCTGCTCGAACTGCTGCAGGACGCCACCGGCGAGCACCTGGCGCGCGCCCAGGCCGAGCGCTCGCTGCACGAGCTGGCGCAATGGTTCGACCTGAGCCCGGCGGGCATGCTGGTGTTCGACCACGCCGGGCTCATCGTGCGCTCCAACCCCGCCTTCGAGCTGCTGGTCGAGCAGGTGCCGGTGATGCTGTCCGACGCGCCGCAGGAACTGCAGGACCTGCTCGCCTGGCAGCGCGGCGCGCCGCTGCCCGAGCTGGTGCCCGGCGCGCCGCCGCTGGAGCAGCAGGCCTCGGTGCGGCTCTCCGGCGGCCGCCGCCGGCGCCTGAGCGCGCGGCTGTCGAGCTTTGCCACGCTGGGCGGCGAGCGCCGCTACATGGCCGTGGTGGAAGACCGCAGCGCCGAGGAAGAGCGCGACCTCGCGCAGTTGGAGATGGGCGCGCTGATGCACACCGCCAGCGTCGGCGTCGCCACCTACGACCCCGGCCGCGGCTGGCTGGCGCCGCTGCGCGCGCGCCAGGGCGGCGGCGTGCCGGCGCCGGCGCCGGCGGCCGGCGCCGGGCTGCTGGGCATCGGCCGCGACCTGGTGGAGGCCGACTCGCTGCCCGAGTACGAAAGGCTGCAGCGCGCGCTGCGCCAGGGCGAGCGCGCCGAGGTGCGCTTTGCCGTGCGCCACCCCGAGCTGGGCCAGCGCTGGCTGCTGACCCGCGTCGAGCCCGGCGCGCTGCCCGGCACGGCCGGCAGCGACCGCCCGGCGACCTCGGTCGTCACGCTCGACATCACCGAGCAGGAACGCGCGCGCCGCCACAACGAGCAGTTGCTGCGCGAGCTGTCGAGCATCCTCGACGGATCCACCGCCGGCATCGCCTACCTGCGCGGGGCGATGCTGGTGCGCTGCAACCGCCGCTTCGAGCGCATGCTGCGGCTGCCGCCCGGCGGCGCCGCCGGCGCCAGCTTCGAAGGCCTGTTCGCCGCGCTGCCGCCGCAGGCCGCCGCCGTGGTGCAGCAGGCCGCCGCTGCGCTGGCCGAGGGCCAGGCCTTCGAGGCCGAGCTGCCCGGCGGCGAGGCGCCCGGCGGCGACGGCAGCGCCGTGTGGTTCACGCTGTCGCTGCGCCGCGCCGAGGATTCGCACGCCGGCGCGCCCGAGGCGGTGGCGGTGCTGACCGACATCTCGCGCCTGAAGTCGCAGCAGGCCGACCTGGAGACCGTGGGCCGCGAGCGCGAGCTGATGTTCAGCCTGTCCGACGTCGGCATCGTCTACATGCGCGGCCGCCGCATCGAGCGCGCCAACCAGGCGATGGCCGCGCTCACCGGCTACGCGCCGCCCGAGCTGACGGCGCTGGACGGGCTGGAGCTGCACGCCGACGCGCGCGAGTGCGTGGAGTTCGAGACCTCGATGGCGCGCTCGCTGCGCCAGCAGGGCCGCTACAGCGCCGAGCGCCGGCTGCGCCGCCGCGACGGCAGCCTGCTGTGGGTGCAGGTGGCGGCGCGCCCGGTGGACGCCGCCGACCCCGAGGCCGGCGTGATCTGCTCCTACGTCGACGTCGACGAGCGCTACCGCGCCCGCGAAAGCCTGGCCGGCCAGGCCGAGCGCACGCGCGCGCTGCTCGACTCGGTGCTGGTCGGCATCGTCACCGTCGGCGACGGCGGCATCGAATGGATGAACCGTTCGGCGCGGCGCATGTTCGGCGGCGAGCTGGCCGACTTCGTCGGCGAGGCGATCAGCATCGCCGCGACGCCCGAGCCCGACCACCCGCTGCGCCGCACCGACTGGCTGCAGCGCCTGGCTGAAGGGCAGTCCGAGACCTTCGAATGCCGGCTGAAGGCGCGCGACGGGCGCGAGTTCTGGGTGGTCGGCAATGCCGTCGTCACCGCGCGCGCGCACCCGCAGGCGCACGGCCAGCTGACCTTCGCGCTGCTCGACATCGAGCGCCGCCGCCAGGCCGAGGTCAGCATCGCGCAGGCCCAGGCTTCGCTGCAGCGCATGATCGAGACGGCGCCGCTGGCGATGGCGCTGTTCGACGCGCGCAGCCTGCGCGTGCTGCAGCTCAACCAGATGGCCGGCACCTTCTTCGGCCGCGCGTCGGAACTGGTGGTCGGCCGTGCCCCGGACGAATGCTGCCCGGCGGCCAAGGCGCTGGCGCTGGCCGGCTGGCTGACGCGCTGCCGCGACGAGGCCGTGCAGCGCCACGAATGGCGCGACGAGGCCGAGGCCGGCGCCGGCGTGTGGGACGTGCGCATCGTGACGCTGGCACCCAGCGCCGAGGTGGCGCCGCAACTGCTGCTGGTGGCCAGCGACGTCACCGAGCAGCGCGCCGCCGAGCAGGCGCGGCTGCAGGCCGCGATCGCCCAGCGCGAGGTGCTGGTGCGCGAGGTGCACCACCGCATCAAGAACAACCTGCAGGGCGTGGCCGGGCTGCTGCAGCAGCACGCCGAGCGCCACCCCGGCGCCGGCGCCATGCTGGCCGAGGCGGTGAGCCAGGTGCAGGCCATCGCCCAGGTCTACGGGCTGCAGGTCGGCGCCGGCGGGCCGCTGCACGTGGCGCACGTGCTGCAGGCCATCGCGGCCTCGGTGCAGCGCACCTTCGGCCGCGAAATCGAGGTGCGCACCTCCGACGAGGCCGGCCACTGGGTGATGCCCGAGGCCGAGTCGATCCCGATCGCGCTGACGCTCAACGAGCTGCTGACCAACGCCGTCAAGCACGGCCGCGGCGAGGGCGTGCGCTGCGAGACGGCGGTGGACGAAGGCCCGCTGGTCAGCATCACCATCGCCAACCGCGGGCTGCTGCCGCCGGGCTTCGACCTGGCGCGCTTCCCGGGCAGCCTGTCGGGGCTGGGCCTGGCGCGCGCGCTGCTGCCGCGCCGCAGCGCCACGCTGACCCTGCAGCAGCAGGGCGCCGAGGTCGTCGCGCGCGTGCAGTTGCGCGCCCCCAGCGTGCAGCGCGAAGCCGCGCCGGCGCCGCCGGGGCTGGCGCCGGTTGCCGCACAATGACCGCCCATGCAGGGGCCAAGGCAGCGATGAGCAGCAAGAACAAGGGGCGCATCCTGGTGCTCGACGACGACCGCCTGGTGCTGGCGACCGTCGTGCACGGCCTGGCGCAGGCCGGCTACGAGGTGATCGACGCCGACAACGGCGACGACGCGATCCTGCTGGCGCGCGAGCACAAGCCCGAGCTGGCGCTGCTGGACATCCGCATGGAAGGCAAGACCGGCTTCGACGTCGCCGAGTATCTGCGCGACGTGAGCCGCATCCCCTTCATCTTCCTGTCGGCCTTCTCCGACGAAGGCACCGCCGCCAAGGTGCGCTCGCTGGGTGCGGTGGCCTACCTCGTGAAACCGCTGGACGTGGGTAAGATCGTGCCCACCGTCGACGCCGCGCTGGCCCGCCTGCGCAGCGGCGCGCCGCCGGCGCCGGCCGAGCCGCAGCCGGCGGCCGGCCCCGCCGCAGCGGCGGTGCCGGCGTCATCGGCCGCCGCCGCCGCGGCCGTGCCCACCGAACTGGTGGCGATGGCGGTGGGCATCGTGATGCACCGCTACTCGCTGACGCGCGAGCGTGCCTGGCAGCGCGTGCAGCGGCTGGCGCAGGAGCAGGGCCTGTTGGTCGAGCAGCAAGCCGAGCGGCTGGTGCAGGCGGTGGAAGAGCTGGCGCGCAGCGGCGTCGATTGAGCGCGGCGTTGCCGGGCGCTCAACCCGGCAGCGTGAAGTAGAACACCGCGCCGCGGCCGGGCTCCGACTCGGCCCAGACCTGGCCGCCGTGGCGCTGCACGATGCGCCGCACCGAGGCCAGGCCGACGCCGGTGCCCGGAAAGTCCTTGGCGCTGTGCAGGCGCTGGAACAGGCCGAACAGGCGGTCGGCCACGCGCATGTCGAAGCCGGCGCCGTTGTCGCGCACCGCATAGACCCAGCGCGCGCCTTCCTCGTCGCGGCTGCAGCCGAACTCGATCTTCGCGCGCGGGTTCTGGCCGCTGTACTTCCAGGCGTTGCCCAGCAGGTTCTCCAGCACCAGGCGCAGCAGCGTGGGGTCGCCGCGGCTGCGCAGCCCGGGCTCGATCTGCACCTCCACCTGGCGCTCGGGCGTGGCGCGGCGCAGGTCGTCGATCACGAAGCCGGCCAGTTGCGACAGGTCCACCGGCTGGCGCACCAGCGGCTGCGTGGCCAGCCGCGCCATGGTGAGCACGGCGTCGATCATCTGGTTCATGCGCGCGGCAGCGGCCAGCACGCGGTCGAGGTGGTCGTTGCCGACGCGGTCGAGCTGGCGGCCGTAGTCTTCTTTGACGATGCGCGTGAAGCCGTCGACCACGCGGATCGGCGCGCGCAGGTCGTGCGAGACGGTGTAGACCAGCGAGGCCGTCTCGTCGCTGGCGCCGCCGCCGTCGTCGGGGCCCAGCGCCAGGCACAGGCCTTCGCCTTCGTCGCGCAGCAGCCACCAGCCGCCGGGCGCGCCGGGGTCGGCCAGCGCGTGGCGCAGCGCCGCCGGCGCGGCCGCTTCCAGCGCCGACCACGGGCCGCCGAGCGCGGCCGCGGTGGCTTCGAGCTGCTGCAGCGCGGCCGCGTTGGCCTGCAGCAGGCGGCGCTGGCCGCTGGCGCGATCGGTGTGCAGCAGCAGCGCCGGGCGCGGGTCGGCGGCCAGGCCGGCGGCCAGTTGGCGCAGCGCCGCGGCGGTGGCGGCCGTGGCGGCGGGGGCCGCGGGGGCGGTGGGTGCGTCCGGCGCGGCAGGTGCAGTTGGGGGTGAGGCTGCCGGCGGCGGTGGCGCCGCATCGTCGCGGGCGCGGCCCGAGCGCCACAGCCCGGCCGCGTAGCTGGCGGTGGCCACGCCGATGAAGGCCACGCTGGCGAAGATCCACGGCCCGCTGCCGGCGGAAGAGGCGCTGCCATCGGCCGCTGCCGACAAGGCCGGGGCGATCGAGGTCGCCGCGAGGGACAGCACGCGCATGGCGTCGATTGTACGGAGACCGCACGCGAGGACGTGGGCGCGCCGCCGTCCTCGACGCTGTCCTCGACAGCATCCTCAAGAGCGCGCCGCAACGCCCGATAACCGACGCAAGAGGCCGCCGAAGTTCCCTGACGGCGTCGTGCCGGTCGCCTTGACGGCCAGGTCGTGCTGCCGGCATTCTCCGGCGGATCGCCAGGGGGCTGCGGTACGCGCAGGTACGAGATGAAGAAAGACAAGGCCATGGGTTTCGATCGCCATGGGGCCGACGGCCCCTCGCAAGCCAGCGGCGCCGCGTGGCCGCAGCCGGCGGCGTCGGCATTGCCGTCGTCGTCCCCGTCGCCGTCGCCGTCCCTGCCCACGCCGCTGATCGACCCGCAGGCCATCGAACGCCTGCGCGAGCTGGACCCCAGCGGCCAGCTCGGCGTGCTGCGGCGCGTGCTGCAGGCCTACGAAGCCTCGCTCAAGCGCCACCTGGCCGACATCGAGCAGGCCGCGACGACGGGCGATGCCGATCGGCTGTCGCGCGCGGCGCACACGCTGAAGTCGTCGTCGGCGGCGATCGGCGCCATGGACTTCTCGCAGCGTTGCGCCGAACTCGAGCAGCAGTTGCGCAGCCAGCGCCAGGTGCCGCCGGTGGCCGAGTTGCAGTCGCTCGTCGCCGACGGACGGCAGGTGCTCGCGGCCGTTGAGGCTATGCTCGCGACGTAGCGCGCCAGCCGATGAGTCCCGTTGCCACGTCCTATGCCGAAGAGCACGCTCGCGACCATCCGCGCGTGCTGCTGGCCGACGACGACCAGGTGACGTTGATGATCGCCGGTGCCGCGCTGCGCGAGCGCGGCTTCGTCGTGCGCGAGGTCGACAGCGGCAGTGCCGCGCTGGCGGCCCTGCAGGACGGCATGCCCGACGTGGTGGTGCTCGACGCCATGATGCCCGAGCTCGACGGCTTCGACACCTGCCGCTCGCTGCGCGCGCTGCCCGGCGGCGAGCACGTGCCGGTGCTGATGCTGACCGGCCTCAACGACGAGGCCTCGATCACCCGCGCCTACGAGGCCGGCGCCACCGACTTCTTCGTCAAGACGCAGCAGTGGACGCAGCAGTGGAGCCTGCTCGACGGCCGCCTGCGCTACCTGCTGCGCGCCGCGCGCACGCGCCAGGAGCTGGAGCGCAGCAAGAGCAAGCTGGCGCGCGCGCAGGACCTGGCGCGCATGGGCAGCTTCGACTGGCGCCGCCACGGCGGGCTGCTGCTGTCGCCGGAGGCGCTGCGCGTCTTCGGCCTCGGGCCCGGCGAGGGCTTGAGCATCCGCGGCCTGCTGCGCCTGGTGCCGGCCGAAGACCGCCGCGTGCTGATGCGCATGCTGCGTAGCACGCTGCAGCACGGCTCGGTGCTGACCAGCGACATGCGCATCACGCCGCACTGGTACAGCGGCGACCACGTCGTGCACGTCGAGGCCGAGCCCGAGTTCAACGAGCAGGGCCAGATGGTCGGCTACACCGGCGTGGTGCAGGACGTGACCGACCGCCGCGTGGCCGAGGACAAGATCCGCCACCTGGCCAACTTCGACGCGCTGACCGGCCTGCCCAACCGCCGCCAGCTGCTGTGGCGCGCCGAGCGCGCGCTGGAGATGGCGCGGCGGCTCGGCCACCAGTGCGCGCTGCTGCTGATCGACCTCGACCGCTTCAAGATCATCAACGACACGCTGGGCCACCAGTCGGGCGACGAGTTGCTGATGGAGGTCTCGCGCCGCTTGCGCGGCTGCGTGCGCCACTCCGACCAGGTGCTGGAGGCGGTGTACGAAGGCCACGGCATGGGCGTGCGCTCGCACCGCTCGCTGGAAGCCGTGGGCCGCCTGGGCGGCGACGAGTTCGTGGCGCTGCTGCCCGAGGTGGCCGACGAGCGCGACGCCGAGCGCGTGGCCCAGCGCATGCTGGAGGTGATGCGCGAGCCCATCGTCGTCGCCGCGCAGGAATGCTTCGTCACCGCCAGCGTCGGCGTCGCGATGTACCCGCGCGACGGCGGCAGCGTGGCCGACCTGATGCGCAACTCCGACGTGGCGATGTACTCGGTCAAGGCCACCGGGCGCAATGCCTCGGCGCTGTACGGCCCGCAGCTGGCCGGCCGCGGGCGCGAGAAGCTCGAGCTGGAGACGGCGCTGCACAAGGCCATCGAGCGCGACGAGCTGGTGCTGCACTACCAGCCCAAGATCGACGTGCGCAACGCGCGCATGATCGGCGTCGAGGCGCTGATGCGCTGGCAGCGCGGCGGCCGCCTGGTGCCGCCGGGTGACTTCATCCCGCTGGCCGAAGAGACCGGCCTCATCGTGCCGCTGTCGGAATGGGCGCTGGCCGAGGCGGCGCGCCAGGCCAAGGCCTGGCAGCAGAGCTTCGGCTTCAGCGAGTCGATCGCCGTCAACCTGCCCAGCCGGCTGTTCGAGCGCAGCGACCTGGTCGACCACATCCACCAGGTCGTCACCGCGCACGGCGTGCCGCATCGCGTGATCATGCTCGAGATCACCGAAGACAACCTGATGAAGGACCTGCAGAACGTGATCCCGGCCTTGCACCGGCTCAACGAGATCGGCGTCGAGATCGCGATCGACGATTTCGGCACCGGCTACTCGTCGCTGTCGTACCTGACCACGCTGCCGATCTCCGAGCTGAAGATCGACCGCAGCTTCGTGCGCGACCTCGGCGTCAGCCCGCAAAGCTCGGCGGTGGTCACCGCCATCATCGCGCTGGCGCGCTCGCTCGGCCTGCGCGTCATCGCCGAGGGCGTGGAGACGCTGCGCCAGATGGAAGTGCTGCACCGCCTGGGCGTGGTGGTGATGCAGGGCTTCCTGTTCAGCCGCCCGGCCGCCGCCGGCGACCTGGAGCAGTGGCTGCACCAGGCGGTGCTGGCGCGCAGCGCGCCGTGGATCACGCAGGCCGGCGAGCTGGAAGCCAGCGCCGACGCCGTTCGAGGTTGAAGCCGCCGATGACCGCCGCCACCCCGGCGCAGATTGCCAAGGGCGCCTTGCGCCGCCTGGCGATGGCGCAGCTCGAACCGACCCCCGAGAACTACGCCCGCGCCTTTGCCGAGGAAGCCGGCCACGCCGCCACCGTGCTGCCCGAGCGCGCGCGGCCGCTGCTGGAACGGCTGCTGGCCCGCCTGGGCGACGAGCCGCAGCGCCGCGACGAACTGCTGCAGGCCTTGATGCAGGGCCGCTGGGAACAGGCCGGCCAGGCGCTGGAGCGGCACGCGCAGTCGGCCAGCGCGCAGGCGCAGGCCTGGGCCACGCTGGTCGAGCGCCTGGTGCGCGCGCTGCAGCGCGGCAGCCGGCAATGGTCGGTGGCGCGCAAGAAGGAAAGCCTGCAGCGCGTGCTGGACGGCAGCCGCAGCGACCTGCAGCGGCTGCAGCAGCGGCTGGCGGCGCTGGTCGGCTCTTGGGAGTCCGATGGCCCGCTGCCGGCCGACGACGGCGTGGCGGTGGCCGAAGGGCCATCGGCGGCGGCCGCCGAGGCCGCCGATGCCCAGGCGCAATCGCACACCAATGGCCATATCCATGCCCATGCCGAAAACGGCCACGGTGCCGTTGCCGGCGGCGATTGGCCGACCGCCATCGACCACCTGCGCCTGACCGTCAACGCCGCGCTGCCGCCCGGCGAGGCGCGCGCCGCCGAGCTGGCCGACCGCCTGGGCGCGCTGGCCGACCGCCTGGCGGGCCAAGGGCCGACGACCGCCTGCCTGCAGGACCTGGACGCGGTGTGCGACGAGATCCGCCGCCTGTTCGCGCACCGCCACCACCTGGTCGACCAGGTCAACCGGCTGTGCGCCGAGCTGGGCCTGGGCCTGGCCGAACTGGCCGAGGACGAAAGTTGGGCGCGTGGCCAGGCCGAGGTGCTGCATGCGCGGCTGGCCGAAGGCCTGAACGTGCGCAGCGTGCGCGCCGCGACGGTGATCCTGGCCGAGACGCGCGAGCGCCACGCCCGCGTGCGCGCCGAGCGCGAGCAGGCGCGCAACGCGCTCAAGCAGCTCATCAACCGCATGCTGGGCGAGATCGGCGAGCTCGGCGAGCAGACCGATCGCTTCCACGACAACGTCAGCCGCCACGTGCGGGCCATCGAGGCGGCCGATTCGATCGAAGGCCTGGCCGGCGTGGTGCGCGAACTGGTCGACGACAGCCACTCGGTGCAGCAGCTCGTGCGCCAGGCGCAGTCGCGCCTGCAGGGCGAGCACGACCGCGCGCGCCAGCTCGAAGAGCAGGTGCGCTCGCTCGAAGGCGAGCTGCGCCGCCTGTCCGACGAGGTCAGCACCGATGCGCTGACCCGCGTGGCCAACCGCCGCGGCCTGACCCAGGCCTTCGAGGTGGAGGCCGCGCGCCGCGAGCGCGACGGCGCCGGCGCGCCGCTGGCGGTGGGGCTGATCGACATCGACAACTTCAAGAAGCTCAACGACAGCCTGGGCCATGCCGCCGGCGACAAGGCGCTGCAGTCGCTGGCCGCCGAGGTGCGCCAGCGGCTGCGCCCGGTGGACCACCTGGCGCGCTTCGGCGGCGAGGAGTTCGTGGTGCTGCTGCCGGCCACCGCGCTGGACGAGGCCCGCGAGACGCTGACGCGGCTGCAGCGCGCCTTGAGCGCGGCGCTGTTCATGCACGACGAGCGCGAAGTGTTCGTCACCTTCTCGGCCGGCGTCACCGAATGGCGCCCCGGCGAGGCGCTGGAAGCCGCGCTCGGCCGCGCCGACGAGGCGCTGTACGAAGCCAAGCGCACCGGCAAGAACCGCACCTGCGCCGCTTGAGTGCGCCGGGGGCGGCTCAAGTCCGCCTCAAGTCCGCCTCAAGTCCTCTGGCCGGCGGCCGATAGCGAAGACGTCGGCGGTCAGACCGCCCATGCCTTCTTCCGCCCGCTTGCCATGGCCTCGATCTCCGCTCCTTTCACCCTTCTCGCCAAAGGCGTCCGCGCTTTCTTCAAGGCCGACCTGAAGGTGCAGCGCGGCGAGCGCGGCATCGAGCTGGTGCTGGCCGAATCGGCGGCGCCGGCGGCGCGCAAGCGCGGCGACAAGCCGGTCGACCCGGCGGCGTTGAAGGAGCAGCAGGACCTGCTGCGCATCCGCCAGTCGCTGGCGGCGCTGCTCGACGAGATGCCCGACAACCGCCAGGCGCTGCGCCAGCTGGCCTTCATCGAGCACGCGCTCGGCAAGAAGGGCGTGCGCGCGCTGCAGAAGATCCCGTACGACGTGCTCAAGCGCGCGCTGGAGCAGTTCGAGCGCGTGGTCATCAACTGGTCCGACGAAGGCCTGGCCAGCCTGCGCTCGAAGATGGCGGTGGCGCTGATCGAACGCGAACCCGAGGCCGGCGCCGAGCCGCGCGCCCCCGGCGACAGCGAGCTGGAAGCCACACCCTCGGTGCTGGACGGCGCGCCGCAGCCCCACCCCGAGCCGCTGCAGGGCGACGAGGCCGCCGAGGCCGAAGCAGCGTTGCGCGCCGCTTACGGCGGCGTGGTGCTCGACGGGCTCTCGCTGGCGCCGGTGGACGAGCCGGCCGTCGAGCTGGTGGGCGAGCTGAATTCGCGCTCGGCCCAGGCCATCCACAAGGCCGTGCGCCGCGGCGAGGACGCGCGCGAAACCTCGTACTGAGATGGCGCTGCAAACAGATCTTTACCCGCCCCGCACAGCGACGACAACTGCCCCGCCCATCATCCCGGCCCATCGCAACACCGATTGGAGCCTGTCTTGATGAAAACGAACGCCAACCGCTGGAACCGCAGTGCCGGCCGCCTGCTGGCCACCGGACTCGTGGTGGCACTGGCCGGCAGCATGGTGCTGACCGCCGAAGCCGCGCCCGATGGCCCGCGCCACCACGGCGGCGGCCCGGGCGCCGGCGCGATGATGATGGGGCCGATGCTGAGCCCGCGCATGCTCGACGAGGTCAACGCCACGACCGAGCAGCGCACGCAGATCCGCCAGATCTTCGATGCCGCGCGCACCGACCTGAAGGCGCAGCGCGATTCCGGCCAGGCGCTGCACGACCAGATGATCACGCTGTTCAGCCAGCCCACCGTCGACGCCAACGCCGCCGAGGCGCTGCGCCAGCAGCAGCTGGCCCGCCACGACGCCGCCAGCAAGCGCATGATGCAGGCGATGCTCGACGTCAGCCGGGTGCTGTCGGCCGACCAGCGCACCAAGCTGGCCGCGCTGGTCAAGCAGCGCCAGCAGAGCATGGCCGAGCGCATGAGCCGGCGCGGCGCCGCCGCGCCGAAGTAAGCTCGGCAGCCCCGGGGTGTACGGCCTGGCCGGCCGCCCCGGGGCCTTTTCTCGTCCGGAGCCTGCCCATCTTGAACCCCCGCCTGCTGCTGATCGACGACGACCAACGCCTGACCGACATGGTGGGCGACTACCTGCGCCGCAACGGCTACGAGGTCGACGCCGCCGGCTCGCTGGGCGCCGGCCGTGAGCGCTTGCGCGGCGCGCCTTACGACGCCTTGCTGCTGGACCTGATGCTGCCCGACGGCGACGGCCTGGACCTGACGCGCGAGCTGCGCGCCGACCCCAAGCTGCGCCGGCTGCCGCTGCTGATGCTGACGGCGCGTGGCGAGCCGATGGACCGCATCGTCGGCCTCGAACTGGGCGCCGACGACTACCTGCCCAAGCCCTTCGAGCCGCGCGAGCTGCTGGCCCGCGTGAAGGCGCTGCTGCGCCGCGCCACGCCCGAGCCGGGCAGCGACGACGTGCTCGGCTTCGGCCGCCTGGAGATCGACCTCGGCGCCCGCCAGGCGCGGCTGGACGGCAAGCCCTGCGAGCTGACCAGCCACCAGTTCGAGCTGCTGGTGGTGCTGGCCAAGAGCCCGGGCCGCGTGCTTTCGCGCGACCAGATCATGGACGCGCTCAAAGGCCATCCGCTGGAGGCCTTCGACCGCAGCATCGACGTGCACATCTCGCGCATCCGCGCGGTCATCGAAGACGATCCCAAGAACCCCAAGCGGGTGCTGACCGTGCGCGGCAGCGGCTACGTCTTCGCGCGCAAGCAGGACGGCGAGAGCTGAGCGGCGGCGTCGAGTCACCACCCCCATGCGCTCGCTCTACCTGCGCATCTACGTCACCGTGCTGGTCGCGCTGGCGCTGTTCGCGCTGGTTTCGGGCTGGCTGGTGCAGCGCCACCTGGAGCAGGAGCGCACGCGCTTCGAGACGTCGGCGCGCGACCGTGCCGAGGCCTGGGCCGACCTGCTGCAGCGCTCGCTGCCGGCGGCCGACGCGCCGCCCGCCGAGCAGGAGCAGGCGGTGCGCGACTGGTCGCAGCGCCTGCGCCTGCCGCTGGCGCTGGACGATGCCAAGGGCCAGCGCGTGGCCACCTCCGAGTCGTACGCGCGGCGCGAGGCCGAGGCCGGGCCGCTGTTCCAGCGCCGCCAGCAGGCGGTGCGCATGGACGATGGCCGCACGCTGTGGCTGCTGCGCCTGCCGCGCGGCGGCCAGCCGCCGGGCGTCCTGCGCCCCGGCATGACGGCCGGGCCGCTGGGCGTGGGCACGCCGCCGCAAGGCTGGCTGCCGCCGGGGCTGCCCGACGGCGTGGCGCTGGCGCTGCTGCTGCTGCTGCTGTTCGCCGCGGTGGCCGGCGGCGCCTGGCCGGTGGTGCGGCGGCTGACGCGGCGGCTGGAGGCGCTGAAAAGCGGCGTCGAGGCCTTCGGCGCCGGCGCGCTGCACCAGCGCGTCAGCGAGGACGGGCGCGACGAGGTCGCGGCCTTGGGCGCCAGCTTCAACCGCGCGGCCGGCCGCATCGAGGCGCTGCTGCAGACGCACAAGAGCCTGCTGGCCAACGCCAGCCACGAGCTGCGCTCGCCGCTCACGCGGCTGAAGATGGCGGTCTCGATGCTGGAAGACGCCACCGCCGAGCAGCGCCGCCAGCTGCGGCACGAGATCGACGTCAACGTCGGCGAGCTCGACGCGCTGGTCGAAGAGGTGCTGCTGGCCAGCCGGCTGGACGCCGCCGCCGCGCTCGACCGCCATGAAGAGCTCGACCTGCTGGGCCTGGCCGCGGAGGAGGCGGCGCGCGTCGGCGCCAACGTGCAGGGCCAGCCCTTGATGCTGCAAGGCGACGAGCGCCTGATCCGCCGCGCGCTGCGCAACCTGCTGGAAAACGCCCGCCGCTACGGCGGCAGCGAGATCGACCTGGGCGTGCAGCGCCACGGCGGCCAGGTCGAAGTGCAGGTCTGCGACCGCGGCGCCGGTGTGCCCGAGGCCTATCGCGAGCACGTGTTCGAACCCTTCTTCCGCCTGCCCGGCCATGCCGAGCGGGCCGGCGGCGTCGGCCTCGGCCTGGCGCTGGTGCGGCAGATCGCCGAGCGCCACGGCGGCAGCGTGCGCTGCGAGCCGCGCGACGGCGGCGGCAGCTGCTTCACGTTGGCGCTGCCGGCGCCGCCGAACCCTGCGCCTTCTGCTCGCGCATGACGCGCGCCACCAGCGCCAGCAGCAGCACCGCGGCCAGCGTCAGCCCGGCCGTGCTGGCCGCCCAGTAGCCGGGCGCGCCGCGCAGCGCGGCCGGCGTGAGGCCGCTCACGTCGAAGGCCAGCCAGTACCCGCCGCCCAGCCCCAGGCCCCACAGCGAGGCGGCGAAGATGAACATCGGCGCGGTGGCGATGCGGTAGGCGCGCAGCACGAAGGCGCCCAGCGTCTGCGCCGCGTCGACCACGTGGAACAGCGTCACCCAGGCCAGCAGCGGCAGCGCGGCGGCGATCACCGCGGCGTCCTGCGTGTACAGGCGCACCACCGCCTCGCGGCCGAGGAACAGCGCGCTGCCGAACACCGCCGCCACGCCGATGCCCAGGCCGATGCCGTGGCGCGCCAGGCGGCGCGCGTCGTGGCGGTCGCGCGCGCCCACGCGCTGCGCCACCAGCGTGCTGGTGGCGGTGGCCAGCGCCATCGGCAGCATGAACATCACCGCCACCAGGTTGGCGGCGATCTGGTGGCCGGCCACCGCGGTGGTGCCCAGCCGCGCGATGAACACCGCCATCAGCGCGAAGCCGCTGACCTCGATGAGGATCGACAAGCCCATCGGCAGCCCCAGCCTAAGCTGCGCCAGCAGCGCCTGGCGGTCGGGCGGCCGCAGGCCGTGGCCCCAGATCTCGAACGGCGCATAGAAGGGGTCGCGGCGCAGCACCAGCAGCGCCACGGCGAGCTGGCTCCACATCACCAGCGCGGTGGCGGCGGCGCAGCCCACCACGCCCTGCGGCGGCAGGCCCAGGGCCGGCACGCCGCTGATCAGCAGCGCCGACAGCGGCACCTTCAGCGCCAGGCCGCCCACCTGCAGCGCCATTACCGCCTTCGGCCGTGAGACGGCGTTGTTGAAGCCGCGGTAGGCCGAGAACAGCAGCGAGGCCGGCAGCGACAGCGCCAGCACGCTCAGGTAACTGCGTACCAGCGTCTCCTGCTCGCCCGACAGGCGGGCCAGCCGGATGAAGGGCACCGGAAACAGCAGCAGCGCGCTGCCCACCACCGCCAGCGCCAGCGCCAGCCACACGGCCTGGTGCAACTGGCGGCCGGCCTGCACCAGCTGGCGCGCACCGAACAGCTGGCCGACGATGGGGCCGAGCGCCAGCACCACGCCCATCAGCCCGATGAAGACGGTGATGTAGGCCGAGGCGCCGACCGACAGCGCCGCCAGGTCGGCCGCCGAGTGGCGGCCCAGCAGCACGGTGTCGACGGTGGAGAACGCCACCACCGAGAGCTGGCCGACGAACAGCGGCCAGGCGAGGGCGGCGATGCGGCCGACGCTGTCGCTGAAGCGGCCGCTCAACGGCGGCTCCCGGCGCGCGGGCCGTCGTCGGCCGGCGGCGCCGCGGCGGGGTCGCCGGCGGCGCGCTCGGCATAGCGGTTGAAGCGCCAGGCCGTGGCCTGCTGCGTGATGCGGCGCCACACCTCGCGCTTGGCGGCCGGGCCGTAGGCCGTCCAGTGCTGCACCTCGTCGAACGTGCGGCCGCAGCCCTTGCAGACGGCGTCGCCCTGGCTGGTGGAGCAGATGGCGATGCACGGCGAATCGGGTGTGCTCGCATACCACGCCATCCAGGCGGCGCGGGCGGCCGCCGGCATGCGGTCTTCGTCGCAGCGGGCTTCGCGGTAGTAGACCATCAGGGCATAGACCTCGGCCAGCGCGCGCACCTCGGCGCAGGCCGTGATGCCGTCGATCGACGGCGAGCGCTCGCGCCACCAGTTGATGGCGGCTTCGATGTCGGTGATGTGCAGGCCGGCCACGGCCCCCCTCGCTTCAGGCCGCCAGCACGCGTCGCAAGAAGGCCTGCAGCGCGCGCACCTCCTCGATGCAGACCGAGTGCTCCATCGGGTACTCGTGCCACTCGACCGGGTAGCCCAGCGCCTGCAGTTCGTCGCGTGCCGCGCTGCCGCGCGCCAGCGGCACCACCGGGTCGTCGCGGCCGTGGGCCAGGAAGATGGGCACGCCGGCGTTGGCCGTGCTGCGCTCGGCCGCGCTGGCGGCGGCCAGCGGCAGGTAGCCCGACATCCCGACCAGCGCCGCCAGCCGCTGCGGGCAGCGCAGCCCGGCGCCCAGCGTGATGGCGCAGCCTTGCGAGAAGCCGGCCAGCACGATGCGCTGCGAGGGCACGCCGCGCGCGACTTCGCGCTCGACCAGCGCCTGCACGGCGGCGAAGCTCGCGCGCAGGCCGGCTGCGTCCTCGCGGCGCGCGAGGTCGGTGCCGAGGATGTCGTACCAGGCACGCATCGGCTGGCCGCCGTTGATCGTCACCGGCCGTACCGGCGCGCGCGGCAGCACCCAGCGCACGGGGCCCACCGGCGCGAGGTCGACCTCGTCGGCGAAGGCCAGGAAGTCGGTGCCGTCGGCGCCCAGGCCGTGCAGCACGATGATGCTGGCGGCGGGGCGGTCGGTGGACGCCACCTCGATGGTCTGCAGCGCAGGGGTCGTCGTCATCGTCGTCGTCGCCATCAGTAGTTCAAGCCCATCGCCTCGCGCACGTCCTTCATCGTCTGGCGAGCCACGGTGCGCGCGCGCTCGGTGCCCATCTCGACGATCCAGTGCACCTTCTTCGGGTCGGCCGTCAGCGCCGCGGCGCGCTCGCGCCAGGGTTGCTGCTCGCGCACGATGGCGTCGATCACCGGCTGCTTGCAGTCCAGGCAGCCGATGCCGGCGGTCGTGCAGCCGCGCACCACCCAGTCGCGCGTGGCCTCGTCGCTGTAGACCTTGTGGAACTGCCACACGGGGCATTTCTCGGGGTCGCCGGGGTCGGTGCGGCGCACGCGCGCGGGGTCGGTGGTCATGCCGCGGATCTTCTTTTCCACCTCGGCCGGCGCGTCGCGCATCAGCACGGCGTTGCCGTAGCTCTTGCTCATCTTGGTGCCGTCCAGCCCGGGCAGGCGCAGCACCTCGGTGTGCAGGGCCTGCGGCTCGACCAGGATGGCGCGGCCGCTGCCACGCAGGTGGCCCAGCAGCAGTTCGGTGTCGCCTTCGCTCCAGCCTTCGATCGCCGCGGCGGCGCGCTTGACCAGCGCCTCGCCCTTGCCCCAGGCCTCGGCCGAGCCGGTCTCGCCGAAGGCCTTGCGCTGCTTCTCGTAATAACGCTGATCGTCCTTGGACAGCCGCGCCAGCGCCGCGGCCACCTGCGCCTCGAAGCCGCCGAGGCGGCCGTACAGGTGGTTGAAGCGGCGCGCCACCTCGCGCGTCAGCTCGACGTGCGAGCTCTGGTCCTCGCCCACCGGCACGTAGTTGGCCTTGTAGATCAGGATGTCGGCCGCCTGCAGCAGCGGGTAGCCGAGGAAGCCGTAGGTGGCGAGGTCGCGGTCCTTCAGCTTGTCGATCTGGTCCTTGTAGGTCGGCACGCGCTCCAGCCAGCCCAGCGGCGTGCCCATCGCCAGCAGCGTGAACAGCTCGGCGTGCTCGGGCAGCCGGCTCTGGATGAAGATGGTGCTCTTGTCGGGGTCCAGCCCGGCGGCGATCCAGTCGATCACCATCTCGTAGACGTTCTTCTCGATGACCTCGCGCTCTTCGTAGTGCGTGGTCAGCGCGTGCCAGTCGGCCACGAAGTAGAAGCAGTCGTGCTGCTCCTGCAGGCGCACCCAGTTCTTCAGGGCGCCGTGGTAGTGGCCGAGGTGCAGGGCGCCGGTGGGGCGCATGCCGGAGAGGACGCGGGAACGCATGGCAAAGGGCTGGCGGACGACGAAAGGCGCGCATTGTCTCAGGCTTACACTCCGGCGCCCCCAATGAAGCGCATCGTCATCCTGATCTCCGGCCGCGGCTCCAACATGGAAGCCATCGTGCAGCGTTGCGCCGAGCAGCGCTGGCCGGCGGCCGTGGTGGCGGTGATCGCCAACCGCGCCGACGCCGGCGGGCTGGCCTTCGCGCGCGGCCGCGGCATCGCCACCGCGGTGGTCGATCACAAGGCCCAGCCCTCGCGCGAAGCCTTCGACGCCGCGCTGGCCGAGGCCATCGACGGCTACGGCCCCGACCTCGTGGTGCTGGCCGGCTTCATGCGCGTGCTGGGCGCGGCTTTCGTCGCGCGTTATCAGGGGCGGCTGCTCAACATCCATCCCTCGCTGCTGCCGGCCTTTCCGGGCCTGCACACGCACCGGCGCGCGCTGGCCGCCGGCTGCAAGCTGAGTGGCGCCACCGTGCACCTGGTGACGGCCGACCTCGACCACGGGCCGATCGTGATGCAGTCGGCCGTGCCGGTGCTGGCCGGCGACGACGAGCAGGCGCTGGCCGCGCGCGTGCTGGCCACCGAGCACGTGATCTACCCGCTGGCGGTGCGCTGGTTCGTCGAAGGCAAGCTGCGGCTGGACGACGCCGGCATCGTGCGCCAGGCCGACGGCGCGTCTCAAGTGTTGATGTAGCGCGATGCACCCCAACGCCTTGCTCGACCTGGCCACCGAACTGCTGCGGCAGGTGCTCAAGCTCGACCAGCCGGCCGACGCCGTGGTCTCGGCCTTCTTCCGCAAGCACAAGGCGCTGGGCGCGCGCGAACGCCACAGCCTGGCCGAAACCGCCTACACCGTGCTGCGCCAGCGCCTGCTGCTGCAGCACCTGGCGCAGTCGGGCAGCGGCGCGCTCGAACGGCGGTTGGCCATCCTGGCCTGGCAGGGCAGCGCCACCTTCCTGCGCGGCGCGCTGGGCCCGAAAGAGCAGCAGTGGCTGGAACAGGTGCAGGCCGTCGACCGCAGCGCCTTGCCGGCCAAGCTGCGCCACAACCTGCCCGACTGGCTGGCCGCGGCGCTGCGCGAGCAGCTCGACGAGGCGGCGTTCTGGCAACTCGTGCAGGCCTTGTCGGCGCCGGCGCCGCTGGACCTGCGCGTCAACACGCTCAAGGCGCGGCGCGACGAGGTGCAGCGCACGCTGGCCGACGCCGGCATCGCCGCCGAGCCGACGCCGCATTCGCCCTGGGGCCTGCGCGTGCAGGGCAAGCCGGCGCTCAACAAGCTCGACGTCTTCACCGGCGGCGCGGTGGAGGTGCAGGACGAAGGCAGCCAGTTGCTGGCGCTGCTGACCGACCCCAAGCGCGGCGAGATGGTGGTGGACTTCTGCGCCGGCGCCGGCGGCAAGACGCTGGCGCTGGGCGCGGCGATGCGCAACACCGGGCGGCTGTACGCCTTCGACGTGTCGGGCCACCGGCTGGACGCGCTCAAGCCGCGGCTGGCGCGCAGCGGGCTGTCCAACGTCTACCCAGCGCAGATCGCCCACGAGCGCGACGACCGCGTGCGCCGCCTGGCCGGCAAGATTGACCGCGTGCTGGTCGACGCGCCTTGCTCGGGCCTGGGCACGCTGCGCCGCAACCCCGACCTGAAGTGGCGCCAGAGCCCGGCCGCGGTGGCCGAGTTGCAGGCCAAGCAGATCGCCATCCTGGGCAGCGCCGCGCGGCTGCTGAAGCCCGGCGGCCGCTTGGTGTATGCCACCTGCAGCCTGCTGCGCGACGAGAACGAGGCCACCGTGCAGGCCTTCGAGGCCCAGCACGGCCGCGACTTCGTCGCCCTGCCGGCGGCCGAGGCGCTGGCCGCGGCGCACGTCGAGGCGCCCGAAGGCCTGGTCGAAGGGCCCTTCCTGCGCCTGTGGCCGCAGCGCCAGCAGACCGACGGCTTCTTCGCGGCCGTCTGGCAACGGCGCTGAGCGTCCGGCTCACGGCGCGCGTCCGCGCGCGATGTTGCGGTAAGCGCTGGGCGTGAGGCCGGCGGCCGCGCGGAAGCCGCGCGCGAAGTGCGCCGAATCGGCAAAGCCCAGTTCATGGGCGATGCGGGTCAGCGAGGTCCGCGGCTCGCCCAGCATCCGCGCCGCGGCCGCCTGCAGCCGGGCGGCGCGCACCACCTGCGGCCAGGTGACGCCGGCCGTGGCCAGCAGGCGCTGCAGGCGGCGGGGCGAGAGGCCGGCCGCCGCCGCGGCGGCGGCCAGCGCCGGGGCCTGGCCCGGCTCCAGCGTCAGCGCTCGCAGCAGCGGGGCGAGGGCGGGCACGTCCTCGGGGATCGGGAACGGGTCTGCCGGCCGCGCGGCCTGCGCGCCGTGGTGAACGATCTCGATGGCGAACGATCCAGGAGACCCTGCCGGTGCCGGGCGCGGCGCGCCGCCCGCCGCCGAAGGGAACCCGCCAGCGTCGAACACCCAGCCCTGGCAGACGGTGTGCAGCCCCAGTTGCGCCAGGCACGCGCAGACGGTGCCGGCGACCACCAGGCGCGAGTGGGCCAGCGCGCCGCCGGTCCGCCCGCCGTGCTGCAGCCAGACGGCGTGCGTGCCGTCCAGCCGCAGCCGCGTGGCATGGCGGCTGGGCACGGCGGCGTCGAGGTGGTTCCAGCGCGCCACGAAGTCGGCCGGGTCGGCAGCGCCGCGCAGCAGCCGCACCGCCGCCGCTGCGCGGCCGGCCAGCGCGCCGGCGCCCTGGCGCGCGGCCTTCAGCGCGGCGTCCGGCGCGGCGTGCTGCGCCGCGGCCGGCGGCGGCCCGCCGGGCAACGCGACCAGCGCCCGCGTCGCCAGCAGGCACCAGGAGGCCAGCGTGCTGCCCGGCACGGCAGGCCCCAGGCTCATCGCAAACGCGGTGTGGACGGGCATCGTGGCAGAAGTGTTCAAGCTTTCGGGCCGACAGGGTGCGCAACATCGGCCCCATGCCTGCAACCAATTGTTGAGGCCGGCGCCATGCGCTGGGTCGATCGTCTACGCCACCGCCTGGCGTGCTGGCTGGTGGGCCGCTTCCGCGTGCCGAGGGATGCCGTGCGCTGGGCCTGCCAGCGCTACGCCGGCCGGCTGGCGCTGGTCACGCCCAGCGGGCAATGGACGTTTCGCGCCTTGCACGAGCGCAGCCTGCGCCTGGCGCAGGCCTTGCAAAGTGCCGGGCTCCAGCCGGGCGAACTGCTGCTGTACCAGTTGCACGACGAGCACGAGCTGGTCGAACTGCGGCTGGCGGCCTGGGAATGCGGCGCGGTGGCAGCCTGCCTGCCCGACTTTGCCGACGCCGCTGCGGCCCGCGCGCTGCTGGGCTGCGTGCAGCCGCGCGTGGTCATCACCTCGCCGGACTTGCCGCTGGCCGCCGCCGCGCCGCCGCCGGGCGCGCGCCGCGTGCTGACCGGGCCCGACTACGAAGCCTGGCTGGCGGCCCACCCGCCGCTGCCCGCGGCGGTGCCGGTGGCGCCGGACGACGTGGCGGTGCTGGTCACGACCTCGGGCACCACCGGCGCGCCCAAGCTGATGGCGTCGACCCACGGCGCGCAGATGCGCAGCCTGCAGATGCTGCTGGCCAATGCCGACCTGTCGGGGCCGGCGGCGCCCGCCGGGCCCTGCCTGACGGCGATTCCGCTGTGCGGCGCCGGCAGCGGCATGCTGTTTCCGGCCTTGCTCAGCGGCAGCCCGCTGGTGATCCCGCCCAGCCGCGACACCGCGGCCTGGGTGGACTGCGCCGCGCGGCACGGCGTCACGCGGCTGTTCGTCACGCCGAGCCAGTTGATCGACCTGCTGGAGCTGCCGGACGCCCCGCGGCGGCTGGCGGCGGTGCGCCAGCTCGTCTACGGCACCGAGTCGATGCCGGTGCCCAAGCTGACCGAGGCGCTGCAGCGCTTCGGCCCGATCCTGCAGCAAGGCTACGGCAGCGCCGAGGTGCTGCCGCCGCTGGCGCTGATGTCGGCGCCGGCGCACGCCGGCGCGCTGGCCGGGCAGCCGCGACGGCTGGGCTCCTGCGGCCGCGTCGTCGCCGGGGTGGAGCTGCGCATCGTCGACGACCAGGGCCGGGACTTGCCGGCAGGCGAGGTCGGCGCCGTGCTGGTGCGCAGCCCGACGCGCTTTGCCGGCTACTGGGGCGCGCACGGCCTGGTGCCGGCAGGCGACGACTGGCTGGCGATGGGCGACCTCGGGCGCGTCGACGCCGACGGCGATCTCTTCATCCTGGGGCGGCAGGCCGACCTGGTGCAGGTGCAGCGCCGGGGCGTGCTGCTGCCGGTCTACCCCCGGGAGGTGGAAGACGCGGCGCACCGCCATCCCGCAGTGCGCGAGGCCGTGCTGGTGCAGCCGCCGGCGGCCGACGGCCCCGGCCCGGTCTGGCTGGTGGTCTCGCTGCGCCGCTCGGCCGGGGGCCGGGGCGCGGCCGACTGGGCCGCCGAGCTCACAGGGCACCTGCGCCCGCTGCTGCCCGCGCATGCGCTGCCCGACCGGGTGCGGGTGCTGGAGGCGCTGCCCCGCTCGCCGTTGGGCAAGGTGCTGCGGCGCGAGGTGCGCGACGCGCTGGCGGCCCACCGCTATTAGCGAATTCTCCAGCCCGGCGCAAGCCCGTACTTGGTGCCAATGGACGCCACATTTACAATCAAGGGTTGGACAGTGCCCGGTGGCACCGAGGTTTGGCGATCATGTTGTTACCCGATTGGGCGATTCTGAATGCGGCGGTGGACTGGCTGAGCGATGGCCTGTTGGACCTGCCGTGGTGGCAGATCGTGCTGGCAACCCTGGTGATGACGCACATCACCATCGCGGCCGTCACCATCTTCCTGCACCGCTGCCAGGCGCACCGCGCGCTGGAACTGGGGCCGCTGCCGTCGCACTTCTTCCGCTTCTGGCTGTGGCTGACCACCGGCATGGTCACCAAGGAATGGGTGGCCATCCACCGCAAGCACCACGCCAAGTGCGAGACCGAGGAAGACCCGCACAGCCCGGTGACCCGCGGCATCAAGACCGTGCTGCTGACCGGCTCGGAGCTGTACCGCGCCGAAGCCAAGGTGCAGGAGACGCTCAGCAAGTACGGCCACAACACGCCCGACGACTGGATCGAGCGCAAGCTCTACAGCCGCTTCTCGTGGCAGGGCGTGGGCCTGATGCTGATCATCGACCTGCTGCTGTTCGGCGCCATCGGCGCCACGGTGTGGGCGGTGCAGATGCTGTGGATCCCCATCACCGCGGCCGGCATCATCAACGGCCTGGGCCACTACTGGGGCTACCGCAATTTCGAGGCGGCCGACGCCTCCACCAACATCAGCCCCTGGGGCATCATCATCGGCGGCGAAGAGCTGCACAACAACCACCACACCTACCCGACCTCGGCCAAGCTGTCGGTCAAGCCCTACGAGTTCGACATCGGCTGGGGCTACATCCGCGCGATGGAGATGCTCGGCATGGCCAAGGTGCGCAAGACGCCGCCGCGGCTGGCGCTGGGCGACGTCAAGCCGGTGGCCGACGACCAGACGCTGGAAGCGCTGATCGCCAACCGCTACGAGGTGATGGCGCGTTATGCCGCCGAGATGCGCCGCGCGGTGGGCGGCGAACTGGAGCGGCTGCGCCGCGAAGGCGCCGAGAACAGCATGCGCTGGGTCAACATGAACCTGGCCAAAGCCTGGCTGCACCGCGACGACGACAAGATCCCGCAAGGCGTGAAGCCGCAGCTGGCCAAGGCGATGGGCGACGCGCCCAAGCTCGCCAAGCTGGTGGCCATGCGCGAAGAGCTGCGCCAGCTGTGGACGCGCAAGAGCGTGACCGCCGAGCAGCTCGTCCACGACCTGCAGGCCTGGTGCCGCAAGGCCGAGGACAGCGGCATCGCCGCGCTGCAGGAGTTCTCGCTCAAGCTGCGCGCGGCGCGGGCTTAGTCGCGAAAGCCCGCCGCGCGGGCTTAGTCTCGAACGCGCGCTGCGCGCGTTTAGTCGCGAACGCGCGTCAGAACCGCTTCGTCACGAACAGGTTGACCGAGCGCTCAGCGCCCGGCATCTGGTCGTAGGGCGCGTAGCGGCGGTTGGCCAGGTTGTTGAACTCGGCCACCAGCGCCAGCGCGTCGCCGAAGTCGACGTGCAGGCTGAGGTGCAAGGTTGCGTAGCCGGCGGCCGAGCCGCTGAGCGCGCCGGTCTCGCTGCGCAGCCGCACCCGGCTTTCGCCGCGCACGAAGGCGTCCACGCTGCCGCCGAGCGTGCCCCAGCTCCAATCCTGCCGCAGGCCGATGCGGCCGCTGAAGGCCGGCGAGCCGCCGTCGTCGGTGCGCAGGCCGTTGCCGTAGCGCAGCTGCCGGCGCATCGCCGAAAACGAGGTGTACGGCGTCAGCCGCCAGCCGCGCAGCGCGTGTTCGGCGTACACCTCCAGCCCCAGGCTGCGCGCGGCGTCGACGTTGCGGTAGGTGCCGGTGCTGCCCGAAGCCACGGTGGCGATGTAGTCGTTGGTGCGGGCGTGGAACAGCGTGGCGTCCAGCACCGTGGCACCGGTCGCGTAGCGCGCGCCCAGCTCGTAGGTGGTCGACCTTTCGGGTACGAGGTCGGGGTTGCCCACCAGCGTGGTGCCGCCGCCGGTGGCAGTCAGGAACAGCTGCCCCAGCGTCGGGTAGATATAGCCTTGTGAAACGTTGGCCCGCAGGGCCAGCCGCCGGGCCGGCGTCCACACCACGCCGGCCGAGCCCAGCGCCTGGCTGTCGGCGTTGTCGCGGCGGGGGTTGGCAACGCCATTGGTGGCCGACGCACCGAGGTCGGCGCGCACGCGGTAGCCGCGCGCGCCGACGATGGCGGTGAGCTGGTCGGGCAGCAGCGTCATCTCGTGCTGCCCGAACAGCGAGACGGTGACGGTGCGCGCATCGTCGTGGCGCAGCGACGTGGTCGTCGTGCCCGGCGGCGTGCGCGTCGTGCGCGTGGTCTTGTCGGAGGCCAGCGCGTCGTCCTCCCATTCCAGCCCGGCGACGGTGCGGCTGCCTTCCGAGAACTTCATCTCGGCGCGCAGCTTGGCGCCGGCGGTGGTCTGCTCGTCGATCGAATCGGCGCGCACGCGGATGCGCAACGGCCCGGCGCTGGTGCTGGCGTCGCTGCGGAAATCGCGGTCGATGGTCTGCCGGTAGACGTTGACGCCCAGCTTGGCCAGCCACGGCGCCAGCGCCGTGCCTTCGTAGAACAGCGAGGCCTTGCGCAGGTCGCGCTGCGGCAGCGCGATCAGGAAGTCGGGCTGCCCGACGTAGACGTTGGCGGCCAGGTCGTAGGCCTGCGCCTTGAGGCCGATGTAGTGGCCGTCGACCCGGTAGCCGAGGTGGGCCGAGAGATTGGCGTCCTCCACGTCGGAGGGGGTCAGCCGGCCGTCGGGCGTGCGGCGGTCTTCCTGCTTCATCTTGCCGGCGCTGAAGTTGTAGTCCAGCTTGCCGGGCCCGGCGCCGACGGTGCCCGCCGCGCTGGCCGACACGCGGTAGCCCTGCGTCGCCGACAAATAGCCCGCCGTGGTGCTGAAGCTCAAGGGCTGGGCCGCACCCTTGCGGGTGATGATGTTGATCACCCCGCCGATGGCGCTGCTGCCCGAGATCACCGACGACGAGCCGCGCACGACCTCGATGCGCTCGATCGTCGTCGGGTCCACCAGCACGGGCTGGCCGTAGCTCGTGTGGTCGGTCAGCTTCTGGCCGTCGATCAGGATCGCGACGCGGCGGGCGATCTCGCCGCGGATGGCGATGCGCTCGATGCCTTCCTCGGAGATCTGCACGCCGGGCACGTGGCGCAGCAGCGCGGCGATCGACACCGGCGCCGTCTGCTCGATCTGCTCGCGCGAGATGATGGTGATCGAGGCCGGGCTGCGCAGCACCTCGGTCGGCAAGCCGGTGCCGATGATGGTGACGGTGTCGAAGTTCCGGTCTTCGGTCTGCGCGACGGCGACGGCCGGCGCGGCCAGCACGCCGGCGCCCAGCGCAAGGGCGCGGCCCAGTGGGGTCATCGTGGCTCCTGTCGGCCGGCAAGCGGCGGCAATGCCTGAACCCGGCGCAAACCGCCAGGGCGGCGGCGAATGAAGCGCAGTCTAGAGACTCATCCGCTGCCGGGCTTGATGGATCTCAAGCGCGCACGCGGGCGCCACCACGGTCAGCCGTCGTTGGCTGCTTCGCGCGGCAGGAAGGCCTGGCCCTCGCTCAAGGGCGGCAGCCGGTAGCTGGCCGGCGTGCGGCTGAGCTTGACCGGCGAGGCGATGCCGCGGTAGCCGCCGGGCAACTCGACCACCATGCCGCGGTGGCGCGTGTGCGGATGGTCCAGCGCCTCGGGCACGTCCAGCACCGCGGCGCAGGGCACGCCCAGGGCGATCAAGCGCTCGGCCAGCGCCGGGCCGTCGTGCGCGGCCAGCAGCGCTTCCAGCGCCGGCTTCAGCTCGGCGCGGTGCACCGAGCGCGCGCCGGCGCTGGCGAAGCGCGCGTCCTCGGCCAGCGCCGGCGCCGCCAGTTCGGCGCATAACTGGCGAAATTGTTTGTCGTTGCCGACCGCGAAGAACACCGGCGCGGTGCCGGTGCGCAGCACGTCGTAGGGGTAGATGTTGGGGTGGGCGTTGCCGCTGCGCCCCGGGCGCCCGCCGCCCAGGAACCAGTTGGCGGCATGCGGGTGCAGCAGCGACAAGCCGTTGTCGAACAGCGCCGATTCGACGAACTGGCCGCGGCCGCTGCGTTCGCGCTCCTGCAGCGCCAGCAGCACGCCCAAGGCGGCGTTGAGGCCGGTCACCAGGTCGACCACCGGCAGGCCCACGCGCAGCGGCGCGCCGCCCGCCTCGCCGTTGACGCTCATCAGCCCGCACATCGCCTGCAGCGCCGCGTCGTAGCCGGGCAGGCCGCCCAGCGGGCCGTCGGCGCCGAAGCCCGAGACGCGGCAGTGCACCAGGCGCGGAAAGCGCTGCGACAACTGCTCCCAGCCCAGGCCCCAGCGCTCCAGCGTGCCGGTCTTGAAGTTTTCGACGAAGACGTCGGCCTCGGCCAGCAGTTCCAGCAGGCGCTGGCGGCCGCCTTCGCCGCCGAGGTCGAGCGTCAGCACGCGTTTGTTGCGGTTGAGGCCGTGGTAGTACGAGGCGACGCCGCGCGCGTCGAACGGCGGGCCCCAGGCACGCGTGTCGTCGCCTTGCGGCGGCTCGACCTTCAGCACGTCGGCGCCATGGTCGCCGAGCACCTGGCCGCAGAACGGCCCGCCGAGGATGCGCGAGGCGTCGACGACGCGGATGCCATCGAGTGCAGACATGGCCTTCAGTCCAGCCTTGCGCCGGAGGCTTTCACCACGTCCTGCCAGCGCGCCGCCTCCTGGCGCATGTACTCGGTCAGGTGCGCCGGCGTGGTGGCCGCCGGCGGCTCCAGGCCTTGCGCGGCCAGCTTGCCGCGCACCTCGGGGTCGGCCAGCACGCGCACGTAAGCGGCGTTCAGCCGCGCCACCACGTCGGGCGGCGTGGCCGCCGGCACGACGATGCCGAAGAACACGCTGACGTTCATGTCCTTCACGCCTTGCTCGGCCAGCGTCGGCACGTCGGGCAGCGCCTTCGAGCGCGCCGCGGTGGTCACGGCCAGGGCGCGCAGCTTGCCGGCCTGCACGTGCGGTAGCGCGGTCAGCACGTCGGTGAAGGTCATCGCCACCTGGCCGCCCAGCAGGTCGTTCAACGCCGGGCCGGTGCCCTTGTACGGGATGTGCTGCAAGTCGGTGCCGGCGCGCAGGTTGAACATCACGCCGGCCAGGTGCGACGAGGCGCCGTTGCCCGACGAGGCATAGCTCAGCGTGCCCGGCCGCGCCTTGGCCAGCGCGACCAGCTCCTGCACGTTGCGCGCCGGTACGCTTGGGTTGACGACCAGCACGTTGGGCAGGTCGCCGATCTCGATCACCGGCGCGAAGCTGCGCAGCGGGTCGTAGGCCATCTTGGGGTACAGGAACTGGTTGATCGCCAACGGCCCCGAGGTGCCGAACAGCATGGTGTAGCCGTCGGCCGGCGCGCGTGCCACCCATTCGGCGCCGATGTTGCCGCCGGCGCCGGGCTTGTTGTCGACGATCACCGTTTGCCCGAGCGGCCCCTTCAGCGCGGCGGCCAAGACGCGCGCCATCGCATCGGTGGGGCCGCCGGGCGCGAAAGGCACGACCAGCGTCAGCGGCTTGGTCGGAAAGTCGGCGGCTTGCAGAGGCGGGCCGGCCAGCCACAGCGGCGCGGCCAGCAAGGCGTGGAGCAGGGGGCGGCGAAGGTTCATGGGGCTTGTCTCCGGTGTTCGCTGGTCGATCGGTCAGAACAGGTTGACTGCGGCCGGCGCGGCGGTCGCTGCCGCCGCGGGTTGCAGCAGCTCGTCGGCCGAGGCCGGCGCGTCCTGCGGCTGCAACGGGTCTTGCGGCAGCACGCGTTGCCGCAGCACCAGCTGCGCCAGCGTCATGCGCCGGGCCGAGCGGCAGCGCGTGGCTTCCCAGGCCATCGCCACGGCGCTGCTCACGTGGTACAGCGCGGATGCCGCCTGGCGCGCCGCGTGGTCGTCGCGGCCATGGCTTTCGGCCACGCGGGCGGCCAGCGCCAGCGTGCGCTGCAGCGCGCCGTCGAACACCGCGCGCGCCGCGGCGTGCAGCTCGGCGCCGTCGAGCAGCGTCTGCAGATGTTGCTGCAGCACTGGCAGCGAGCCTTCGCGGCGGATGGCGCGGATCACGTCCAGCGCAACGATGTTGCTGGTGCCTTCCCAGATCGAGCCCAGGTGCGCGTCGCGCAGCAGCCGCGGGTCGCTCCATTCCTCGATGTAGCCGCAGCCGCCGCGCACTTCCATCGCGTCGCCGGTGACCTTGCGCGCGTCGCGGCAGGCGCGGAACTTGATAAGCGGCGTCAGGATGCGCGTCAGCGCATAGGCGCCGTCTTCGCCGGCGTCGGCGCGGCGCAGCGCATCGGCGGTCTGCAAGAGCATGGTGCGCGCCTGCTCGGTGGGCAGCAGCAGCTTGAGCAGCTGGCGCCGCATCAGCGGCAGTTGCACCAGGCGGCGGCCAAAGGCCTCGCGGTGCGTGGCCACGTGCAGCGCTTCGCCGTAGGCGCGGCGCATCAGCCCGGCGGCGCGCATGCCGTTGGACAGCCGCGAGTTGTTGATCATGTCGGCCATGTGGTTGAAGCCGCGGCCGGCCTCGCCGACCAGCCAGGCCTCGGCGCCTTCGAAGCGGATCTCGCCGCTGGCCATCGAGCGCGTGCCCAGCTTGTCCTTCAGCCGCAGGATGCGGTAGGCGTTGCCGCTGCCGTCGCCGCGCCGGCGCGGCAGCAGGAAGAGCGAGATGCCCTTCAGTCCCGCGGGCGCGCCGGCGATGCGCGCCAGCACCATGGCCAGCCCGGCGTCGGGGTTGGAGCAGAACCACTTGTCGCCCCACAGCTTGTAGCTGCCGTCGGCCTGGGCTTCGGCGCGCGTGGTGGTGGCGGCCACGTCGGAGCCCGCGCCTTGCTCGGTCATGAACATCGCGCCTTGGGCGAGCTGGTCGAAATCCTGCGTCGTCAGCGCCGGCAGGTAGCGCTGCACCAGTGCCGGCGCGCCGAACTTGCGCAGCGTGCGCGCCAGCGAATCGGTCATCGACAGCGGGCAGCACAGCCCGAACTCGGCCTGCACGAACAGGTACGACAGTGCGTACTTGGCGGCCGCCGGCATCGCCTGCGGCCAGCCCAGCACGCCGCCGCGGTGCGACAGCGCGGCCAGGCCGAACTCGCTGAAAGCCACGCGCTCCAGCTCGACGTAGGCCGGGTGCTTGACGATGCGCTGCGCATCGATGCCGGTGCGCGTGCGGTGCTCCAGCAGCGGCGGGTGCTTGTCGGCGGCCAGCGCCAGGTCGTCCAGCACGCCGCCGGCCAGCGCGCCCAGGCGCTGCAGATGCGGCTGCAGGTGGGCCAGCAGGTCGGCCGGCAGGTACAGCGGCAGCAGGGCCTGCAGCTCGGCGTCGGCGGCGTACAGATTGGTGCCGCGGGCGTCGGGAATGGGGTGCTCGGCGGTCATCGGCGTCCTTCGGGGCTGCGTCGTCGGGCGCGCAGTATCGGCAGCGGCGGCGATTCACGTCCAATTCAATTTCTGGCTGCGTCGATATGATCGGCAAATGGAGCTTCGCCACCTGCGGCACTTCCTGGCGCTGGCCGACGAGCTGCATTTCGGCCGCGCCGCGCAGCGGCTGGCGATGACGCAGCCGCCGCTGTCCTTGAGCATCCAGCAGCTCGAAGCCAGCGTCGGCGCGCGGCTGTTCGACCGCGACAGCAAGGGCGTGCGGCTGACGGCGGCCGGCCAGGCCTTCGTGCCGCGGGCGCGTTCGCTGCTGGCGCAGGCCGACGAGGCGAAAGCGCTGGCGCGCGACGTGGCCGCCGGCGCCGTGGGCCGCTTGCGCGTGGGCATGGTGGGCTCGCTGCTGTACCGCGGGCTGCCGGGCTGGATGCAGGCCTTCGCGCGCGCGCACCCGGGCGTGGCGCTGTCGCTGGTGGAGCTGAATTCGCAGGAGCAGATCGACGCGCTGCTGCGGCGCGAGCTGGACGTGGCCTTCGTCCACGGCCGCCGCACGCCCGACGCCTTGCGTTCGCTGCAGGTCGACGCCCAGCCCTTCGTCGCCTGCGTGGCCGACACGCATGCGCTGGCGGCCCGGCGCTCGGTGGCGCTCGGCGCGCTGCGCGACGAGGCCTTCATCCTGTTCTCGCGCGAGGTCTCGCCGGCCTATCACGCGCAAATCGTCGAGCTGTGCGCGCAGGCGGGCTTCTACCCGCGCGTGCGCCACGAACTGCGGCACTGGCTGTCGGTGGTGGCGGCGGTGGCGCAAGGCCTGGGCGTGGCCATCGCGCCGGCGCCGATGCGCCGCTCGGGCCTGGCCGGCGTGCGCTTCATCGCGCTGAAGGACGTCGACGCCACGTCGGAACTGCACTGCGTCTGGCGCCCCGACGACGAGGCGCAGCCGCTGCTGCAGGCCTGGCTGGCGCTGGTGCCGCGGGTGCCGCAGGCGCCAGAAGCGACAAACCCGCCACGCGGGCGGGTTCGTTCAGGGTGAAGGGGCCGTTGCCGGCCGCCCGCTCACTTCAGCTTGGTTTCCTTGTACAGCACGTGCTTGCGCGCCTTGGGATCGAACTTCAGGAATTCGAGCTTCTCGGGCGTCGTCTTCTTGTTCTTGTTGGTGGTGTAGAAGTGGCCGGTGCCGGCCGTGCTCTCGAGCTTGATCTTTTCGCGTCCGCCTTTGGTGGCCATGGGATGCTCCTATCGTCGGTGGGTCTCAGGCTTCGCCGCGGGTGCGCAGGTCCTTCAGGACCACGTCGATACCCTTCTTGTCGATCAGGCGCAGCGCCGCGTTGGAGATGCGCAGGCGCACCCAGCGGTTCTCGCTCTCGACCCAGAAGCGGCGGTACTGCAGGTTCGGCAGGAACCGGCGCTTGGTCTTGTTGTTGGCGTGGGAGACGTTGTTTCCCACCATCGGGCCCTTGCCCGTGACTTCGCACTTGCGTGCCATGACAGCTCTCTTCTTTGAAAACAGCCGGCACCTCGGTCGCGCTTGCTGGCTCGCGCTGGCCTCGGTGTGTGACGGCTTGACCTCGCCAGGATCAGGTGGCGGTAGCCTGTTGCCGGTTTTCCGGCAAAGCTGCGAAGTATAGCCGCAACGCGGTTTTCAGCTTTCCACCTGCTCCAGGAAGCGCTGCGCGTCCAGCGCCGCCATGCAGCCGGTGCCGGCGCTGGTGATGGCCTGGCGGTAGACGTGGTCCTGCACGTCGCCGGCGGCAAACACGCCGGGCACGCTGGTGGCGGTGGCAAAGCCGTCGAGCCCGGTGCGCGTGACGATGTAGCCGTCCTTCATCTCCAGGTGGCCCTTGAAGATGTCGGTGTTGGGCTGGTGGCCGATGGCCACGAAGCAGCCCTTGACCGCCAGGTCCACCGTCGGCCCGCCTTGCGTGGACGCCAGCCGCACGCCGGTGACGCCGCTGGCGTCGCCCAGCACTTCCTGCAGCGTGTGCCACAGGTGCAACTCGATCTTGCCGGCGGCGGCCTTGGCCATCACCTTGTCGACCAGGATGGGCTCGGCGCGGAACTTGTCGCGGCGGTGGATCAGGTGCACCTTGGACGCGATGTTGGACAGGTACAGCGCTTCTTCCACCGCCGTGTTGCCGCCGCCGACGACGCAGACGTCCTGGTTGCGATAGAAGAAGCCGTCGCAGGTGGCGCAGCCGCTGACGCCCTTGCCCATGAAGGCCTGTTCGCTGGGCAGGCCCAGGTACTTGGCGCTGGCGCCGGTGGCGATGACCAGGCTGTCGCAGGTGTAGCGGCCGTTGTCGCCTTCCAGCACGAAGGGGCGGCGGCTGAAGTCGACCTTGGCGATGTGGTCGAACACGACCTTGGTGTTGAAGCGCTCGGCGTGCTCCAGGAAGCGCTGCATCAGGTCGGGGCCCAGCACCCCCTTGACGTCAGCCGGCCAGTTGTCGACCTCGGTCGTCGTCATCAACTGCCCGCCCTGGGCCAGGCCGGTGATCAGCAGCGGCTGCAGGTTGGCGCGCGCGGCGTACAGCGCCGCGGTGTAGCCGGCCGGCCCGGAGCCGAGGATCAGAACGCGGGCATGGGTGGTCGATTCGCTCATGGTGGAAGGCAGGAATTGGCAGGGTCGTTGGGCGGCGCCGTCGCGTCAGGCCCACGGATTGCAGGCCGCGCAGCGCAGCCAGGGGCCGCTGCCGCTGGCCGCCACGGCGCCTGTGGGCACAATAGGCGGATTCTTGCAGACCCGCGGCCCGGCCGCGGGCCCTGCGGACAAGCCCCGGGGCCAGGAGCCGGGGCCGCTGCGATCGTCACAACAAGAGAGGACTGCCCATGTCGATGTTGTCGAACCTGGATCTCATCCGCCGGGTCCCGCTGTTCTCGATGCTCACCGCCGACCAGGCGCAGGCCGTGGCCGACAGCGTGGTCAAGCGGCGCTTTCGCCGCGGCGAGCTGGTGGTGGAGCAGGGGCGCAAGAGCAATGCGCTCTTCATCCTGCTCAACGGCCGGGCGCGGGTGCTGACCTCCGACTCGCGCGGACGCGAGGTCATCCTGGCGGTGCTGGAGTCGGGCGACTACGTCGGCGAGATGAGCCTGATCGACAACGAGCCGCACTCGGCCACCGTGCGCGCCGAGGTGCAGACCGACATGCTGGTGCTGGCGCGCGGCGATTTCGCGCGCTGCCTGCCCGAGGGCTCGACGCTGGCCTACGCCATCCTGCGCGGCCTGGTGCGCCGGCTGCGCAACGCCGACCGGCAGATCGAATCGCTGGCGCTGCTGGACGTGTACGGCCGCGTCGCGCGCACGCTGCTCGACATGGCCGAGGAAGACAACGGCATCAAGATCATCCGCCACAAGGTGTCGCGCCAGGACATGGCCAAGGTGGTGGGCGCCTCGCGCGAGATGGTCAGCCGCGTGATGAAGGACCTGGAAGACCGCGGCGTCATCGAGACGCAGGAGAACGGCTTCGTGGTCATCAAGGAACGGCTGCAGAACGACTGAACGCGGCCGGCCGTCGGCCGCCATCGCGCACAATGTGCGCATGAGTTTTCCTCTCGGCTCCTTGCAGGCCGACGGCGCCGCCGCCGCCGCTGGCACGGCCATGGGCACGCGCGACGCCCAGCCGCCGATGATGGGCGCGCGGCGCCAGTTGATGCTGGCCTTGGGCTTCGTCGCTTGCGCGCTGCTGCTGCTGGCGCTGGCCACGCACCACGCGGCCGATCCGGCGTTCACCACCTCGGGCAGCGGCGAGGCGGTGCGCAACAAGGCCGGCGCCATCGGTGCCTGGGTGTCGGACCTGCTGCTGTTCCTGTTCGGCTGGTCGGCCTGGTGGCTGGTGCCGGTGACGTGGCGGGCCTGGCTGTCGGCGCTGGCGCGCGCCTTGCGCGGGCCGCTGGGCGCCGCGGCGCCGCGGCCGCCGCGCTGGATGTTCTGGGCCGGGCTGGCGCTGCTGCTGCTGGCCAGCTGCGGCCTGGAGTGGACGCGCCTGTACCGCTGGGAGGCGGCGCTGCCCGGCCATGCCGGCGGCGTGCTGGGTTATGTGCTGGGACCGGCGTCGATGCGCTGGCTGGGCTTCGCCGGCTCGGGCGTCGTCTGGATCGTGCTGGGGCTGCTGGGCCTGGCGATGGCGCTGCGCTTCTCTTGGGCGCGGCTGGCCGACGCCATCGGCGAGCGCGTGGAAGCGCTGCTGGAGCGCCGCCAGGAGCGCAAGGAGCAGGAGCAGGACCGCCGCATCGGCGAACTGGCGCAGCGCGAGCGCGAACACGACGTCGAGCTGGAGCTGGAGCGCCAGACCGAGGAAGAGCACGTGCCGCTGGTGATCGAGCCGCCGGTGCTGCAGGTGCCCAAGTCGGAGCGCGTGGCGCGCGAGCGCCAGCAGCCGCTGTTCAAGGAGCTGTCCGACACCAAGCTGCCGCAGGTCGACCTGCTGGATGCCGCGCCCGGCCGCCAGGAGAGCGTGACGCCCGAGTCGCTGGAGATGACCAGCCGGCTGATCGAGAAGAAGCTGAAAGATTTCGGCGTCGAGGTGCGCGTGGTGGCGGCGCAGCCGGGGCCGGTGATCACGCGCTACGAGATCGAGCCGGCCACCGGCGTCAAGGGCGCGCAGATCGTCAACCTGGCCAAGGACCTGGCGCGCTCGCTGTCGCTGGTGAGCATCCGGGTCGTCGAGGTGGTGCCGGGCAAGAACTACATGGCGCTCGAACTGCCCAACGCGCGACGTCAGACGATCCGGCTGGCCGAGATCCTGGGCTCGCAGGTCTACAACGATGCGGCGTCGTTGCTGACCATGGGCCTGGGCAAGGACATCATCGGCAACCCGGTGGTCGCCGACCTGGCCAAGATGCCGCACTGCCTGGTGGCCGGCACGACCGGCTCGGGCAAGTCGGTGGGCATCAACGCGATGATCCTGAGCCTGCTGTACAAGGCCGAGGCGCGCGACGTGCGGCTGATCCTGATCGACCCCAAGATGCTGGAGATGTCGGTCTACGAAGGCATCCCGCACCTGCTGGCGCCGGTGGTCACCGACATGAAGCAGGCTGCCAACGCGCTGAACTGGTGCGTCGGCGAGATGGAGCGCCGCTACAAGCTGATGAGCAAGCTCGGGGTGCGCAACCTCTCGGGCTACAACAAGAAGATCGCCGACGCCGCCGAGCGCGGCGAATCGATCGGCAACCCCTTCAGCCTGACGCCGGAGCAACCCGAGCCACTGGAGCGGCTGCCGCACATCGTGGTGGTGATCGACGAGCTGGCCGACCTGATGATGGTGGTCGGCAAGAAGATCGAGGAGCTGATCGCCCGCCTGGCGCAGAAGGCGCGCGCCGCCGGGCTGCACCTGATCCTGGCGACGCAGCGGCCCAGCGTCGACGTGATCACCGGCCTCATCAAGGCCAACATCCCGACGCGATTGAGCTTCCAGGTCAGCAGCAAGATCGACAGCCGCACCATCCTCGACCAGATGGGCGCCGAAGCGCTGCTGGGCCAGGGCGACATGCTGTACCTGCCGCCCGGCAGCGGCGTGCCGGTGCGCGTGCACGGCGCCTTCGTCAGCGACGACGAGGTGCACCGCGTCGTCGACTACCTGCGCAGCCAGGGCGAGCCGAACTACATCGAAGGCATCCTCGAAGGCGGCCTGCTCGAAGGCGACGGCGACGGCGCGCTCAATCTCGACGGCCCCACCGGCGGCGGCGAGGGCGATGCGTTGTACGACCAGGCGGTGGCCGTGGTGCTGCAGCACCGGCGGGCGTCGATCTCGCTGGTGCAGCGCCACCTGCGCATCGGCTACAACCGCGCGGCGCGGCTGTTGGAACAAATGGAGAAGAGCGGACTCGTAAGCGCCATGGCCACCAACGGCAACCGCGACCTGCTGCTGCCGAAGAAGGACGAATGAGAGCTGCCGCTTTGATCGCGCTGGTGCTTGCCGCTGGCGCCGCCGGCGCCGCGCACGCCGATGCCGTCGACACGCTGCGCGACTTCGTGCGCGACGTGAAGAGCGGCCGCGCCGCGTTCACGCAGACCGTCACCTCGGTCGACGGTGCGAAGAAGAAGGTGAGCAGCGGCAGCTTCGAGTTCCAGCGCCCCAACCGCTTCCGCTTCGCCTACGCCAAGCCGTTCGAGCAGTTGATCGTTGCCGACGGCGCCAAGGTCTGGATCTACGACGCCGACCTCAACCAGGCCAGTTCGCGCAAGCTGGCGCAGGCGCTGGGCAGCACGCCGGCGGCGCTGCTGGCCGGCGGCAGCCTGGACGCCGACTTCACGCTGAAGGCGGAAAGCCCGCAAGGCGGGCTCGACTGGGCGCTGGCCACGCCGAAGGCGGCCGACGGCTCGTTCAAGAGCATGAAGGTCGGCTTCAAGGGCAAGGAGCTGGCGGCGGTGGAGATCGTCGACAACTTCGGCCAGCGCTCGCTGCTGCAGTTCAGCGGCTTCGCGGCCAATGCTGCCATCGCGCCGGAGCAGTTCCGCTTCACGCCGCCGGCCGGGGCCGACGTGGTGGAGCAGTAGCGGCGTCTGTCGATGGCCGCGCAGCAGGACTCGCTGTTCGAGGAAGACTCGCCCCAGCGTGGTGGCCGTGGCGGCACCGAGGGCACCGGAGGCACCGCCAGCGCCGCCGATCCGGCGCCCGGTCTGGCCGCGCCGCTGGCCGAGCGGCTGCGCCCGCGCACGCTGGACGAGGTGATCGGCCAGCGCCACCTGCTGGCGCCGGGCCGGCCGCTGCGCGCGGCGCTGGAAAGCGGCCGCGTGCATTCGATGATCCTGTGGGGCCCGCCGGGCGTCGGCAAGACCACGCTGGCGCGGCTGCTGGCGCATGCGGTGGAGGCGCAGTTCATCGTGCTGTCGGCGGTGCTGGCCGGCGTCAAGGACATCCGCGAGGCGGTCGACGCCGCGCAGCGCGAGGCGCGGCGCGGGCGGCGCACGCTGGTCTTCGTCGACGAGGTGCACCGCTTCAACAAGGCGCAGCAGGACGCCTTCCTGCCGCACGTCGAATCGGGCCTCTTCACCTTCATCGGCGCGACGACCGAGAACCCGTCGTTCGAGGTCAACTCGGCGCTGCTGTCGCGCGCCACGGTGCATGTGCTGAAGGTGCTGGCCGACGACGAGCTGTCGCTGCTGCTCGACCGTGCCGCGGCCGAACTGCAGGCGCCGCCGCTGACGGCCGCCGCCCGCGCGCGGCTGGTGGCGCATGCCGACGGTGACGGCCGCCGGCTACTCAACGCCTACGAAAGCCTGGTGGAAGGCGCGGCCGGCGAATTCGAACTGGACGAGCCGGCGCTGGAGCGCACGCTGGGCGAGCTGCTGCGCCGCTACGACAAGGGCGGCGACCAGTTCTACGACATCATCTCCGCGCTGCACAAGGCGGTGCGCGGCTCCGACCCCGACGCCTCGCTGTACTGGCTGGCGCGCATGCTCGACGGCGGCGCCGACCCGCGCTACCTGGCGCGCCGCGTGATCCGCATGGCCAGCGAAGACGTCGGCCTGGCCGACCCGCGGGCGCTGCGGCTGGCGCTCGATGCTGCCGAGGTCTACGAGCGCCTGGGCTCGCCCGAAGGCGAGCTGGCGATTGCCGAAGCGGTGGCCTATCTGGCGGTGGCGCCGAAGTCCAACGCCGTCTACCGCGCCTGGAACGAGGTGCGCGCGGCCGTCAAGCAAGACGGCACGCGGCCGGTGCCCGAGCGGCTGCGCAACGCGCCGACGCGGCTGATGAAGCAGCTCGGCCACGGCGCCGGCTACCGCTACGCGCACGACGAGGCCGGTGCCTTCGCCGCCGGCGAGAACTACTTTCCCGACGATGTGCCCGAGCGGCGCTTCTACGAGCCCAGTGCGCGCGGCCTGGAACTGCGCATCGGCGAGCGCCTGGCCGAGTTGCGCCGGCTCAACGAGGCCGCGCGACAGCCGCCGGCCGATGCGTCTTGAGCATGCCTCGATACCGGACGGTGCCCGCCTGACGCGGGAAACACCTGCCCGGCACCAGCCGCCGCGGCACCTAGAATCCGCCACCCAACGAACCCGGCCCAACAGGCCGGGTTCTTGCTAATAGCGACAACGCCGGCAGCCGCACGAGATCCGTGCCGGGACGGGCGGACATCAAGCAGGACAGGAGTCACACGCGATGGAGATCTTCATCCAGCAGGTCATCAACGGCCTGGTGCTGGGCAGCATGTATGCGTTGGTGGCCCTGGGCTACACCATGGTGTACGGCATCATCAACCTGATCAACTTCGCGCACGGCGAGGTGCTGATGGTCGGCGCCATGGTGAGCTGGACGCTGGTCACCGCGATGTCCGATTCGGGCCTGCCCGGGTGGCTGCTGCTGCTCATCTCGATGCTGGCGGCCATCGTCGTCTGCGCGGCGCTCAACTTCACGGTGGAGAAGTTCGCCTACAAACCGCTGCGCAACGCGCCGCGGCTGGCGCCGCTGATCACCGCGATGGGCATGAGCCTGCTGCTGCAGACGCTGGCGATGATCGTCTGGAAGCCCAATCCCAAGCCGTACCCGTCGCTGCTGCCGTCGGCGCCCATCGACCTCGGCGGGCCGGTGATCACCATCACGCAGTGCATGATCCTCGGCCTGACCGTGGTGCTGCTGCTGGCGCTGATGTACCTCGTCAACCGCACCAAGCTCGGCCGCGCGATGCGCGCCACGGCCGAGAACCCGCGCGTCGCCTCGCTGATGGGCGTGCGCCCCGACATGGTGATCTCGGCCACCTTCATCATCGGCGCGGCGCTGGCGGCCGTGGCCGGCGTCATGTGGGCCGCCAACTACGGCACCGTGCAGCACAGCATGGGCTTCCTGCCGGGGCTGAAAGCGTTCACGGCCGCCGTGCTGGGCGGCATCGGCAACCTGGCCGGCGCGGTGGTGGGCGGTGTGCTGCTGGGCCTGATCGAGGCCATCGGCGCCGGCTACCTGGGCGACCTGACGGGCGGCGTGCTCGGCAGCCAGTACGTCGACATCTTCGCCTTCGCGGCGCTGATCCTGGTGCTGACGCTCAGGCCCGCCGGCCTGCTGGGCGAGCGCGTGGCCGACCGCGCCTGAGGAACGCCATGAAGAACAAGTTCGTCGTCTTCCTGGTGTGCGCGGTGGCGCTGGTTGCGCTGCCGCTGTTCGTGCAGCAGTTCGGCCAGGGCTGGGTGCGCATCATGGCCATCGCGCTGCTGTACGTGCTGCTGGCGCTGGGCCTCAACATCGTGGTCGGCTATGCCGGGCTGCTGGACCTGGGCTTCGTCGCCTTCTACGCCGTGGGCGCCTACATGTACGCGCTGATGGCCAGCCCCCACCTGGGCGAGAACTTCGAGTGGTTCGCGCAGGTCTTCCCGAACGGGCTGCACACGCCGATCTGGGTGGTGGTGCCGGCCGCCGCGCTGCTGGCCGGCCTGGCCGGCGTGCTGCTGGGCACGCCGGTGCTCAAGCTGCGCGGCGACTACCTGGCCATCGTGACGCTGGGCTTCGGCGAGATCATCCGCGTCTTCATGAACAACCTGGAGCAGCCGGTCAACATCACCAACGGGCCGCGCGGGCTGGACCGCATCGACTCGATGCGCATCTTCGGCTTCGACTTCGGCAAGGCGCTGGAGATCGGCGACTTCCGCATCCCCTCGGTCACGCTGTACTACTACCTGTTCCTGGCGCTGGTGGTCGGCAGCGTGGTCATCTGCCACCGGCTGGAGACCAGCCGCATCGGCCGCGCCTGGATGGCCATCCGCGAGGACGAGATCGCCGCCAAGGCGATGGGCATCAACACGCGCAACATGAAGCTGCTGGCCTTCGGCATGGGCGCCACCTTCGGCGGCGTGTCGGGCTCGATGTTCGCGGCCTTCCAGGGCTTCGTCTCGCCGGAGTCGTTCAGCCTGATGGAGAGCGTGATGATCGTGGCGATGATCGTGCTCGGCGGGCTGGGCCACATCCCCGGCGTGATCCTCGGCGCGCTGATGCTGGCCGCGTTGCCCGAAGTGCTGCGTTATGTGGCCGGCGACATCCAGAACATGAGCGGCGGCCGCATCGACGCGGCCATCCTGCGCCAGTTGCTGATCGCGCTGGCGATGATCATCATCATGCTGCTGCGCCCGCGCGGGCTGTGGCCGTCGCCCGAGCACGGCAAGGCCGTGCCGGCGCCCACCCGTTGAAGGCCTGGGACCGCATATGAGGCAATCAAACGTCAGAGGCGGGCCGAGCGCCGGGCCGCTCCCAAGCCGGCCCGCCATCCCCTCGGGGGATCGGCCGACGTACTCGCCGGACCAGGGGCAGACATGAGCGATACCGTCCTCCACGTGCAAGGCGTGTCCAAGCGCTTCGGCGGGCTGCAGGCCTTGTCCGACGTCGGCATCAAGATCCAGCGCGGCCAGGTCTACGGGCTGATCGGCCCCAACGGCGCCGGCAAGACGACCTTCTTCAACGTCATCACCGGGCTCTACACGCCCGACTCGGGCAGCTTCGAGCTGGGCGGCAAGCCCTACAAGCCGGCCGCGGTGCACGAGGTGGCCAAGGCCGGCATCGCGCGCACCTTCCAGAACATCCGCCTGTTCCCCGAGATGACGGCGCTGGAGAACGTGATGGTCGGCCGCCACGTGCGCACCGGCTCGGGGCTGCTCGGCGCGATCTTCCGCACCGCCGGCTTCAAGGCCGAGGAGGCGGCGATCAAGGCGCGCGCGCAGGAACTGCTCGATTACGTCGGCATCGGCCGTTATGCCGACTACAAGGCGCGCACGCTGAGCTACGGCGACCAGCGCCGGCTGGAGATCGCCCGCGCGCTGGCCACCGACCCGCAGCTGATCGCGCTCGACGAGCCGGCCGCCGGCATGAACGCCACCGAGAAGGTGGTGCTGCGCGAGCTGATCGACCGCATCCGCCACGACAACCGCACCATTCTGCTGATCGAGCACGACGTCAAGCTGGTGATGGGCCTGTGCGACCGCGTGACCGTGCTCGACTACGGCAAGCAGATCGCCGAGGGCACCTCGTCCGAGGTGCAGAAGAACGAGAAGGTGATCGAGGCCTACCTCGGCACCGGAGGACATTGAGCGATGAGCGCGACGATGCTGAAGGTCAGCGGCCTGAAGGTGGCCTACGGCGGCATCCAGGCCGTCAAGGGCGTGAGCTTCGAGGTGCGCCAGGGCGAACTGGTCAGCCTGATCGGCGCCAACGGCGCCGGCAAGACGACGACGCTGAAGGCCATCACCGGCACCCAGCCGGTGGCCGCCGGCGACATCGAGTTCATGGGCCGCCCGATCAAGGGCCAGGGGCCCTGGGACCTGGTCAAGCAAGGCCTGGTGATGGTGCCCGAGGGCCGCGGCACCTTCACCCGCATGACCATCACCGAGAACCTGCAGATGGGCGCCTTCGTGCGCAACGACAACGAGGTCGATGCCGACATCGAGAAGGTGTTCGCCATCTTCCCGCGCCTGAAGGAGCGCCGCAACCAGCTGGCCGGCACCATGAGCGGCGGCGAGCAGCAGATGCTGGCGATGGGCCGCGCGCTGATGGCGCGCCCCAAGCTGCTGCTGCTGGACGAGCCCAGCATGGGCTTGTCGCCGATCATGGTCGACAAGATCTTCGAGGTGGTGGCCGACATCCACGGCCGCGGCACCACGGTGCTGCTGGTCGAGCAGAACGCCAGCCGCGCCTTGAGCCTGGCCAACCGCGGCTACGTGATGGACTCCGGCGAGATCACGATGAGCGGCGAAGCCAAGGCGCTGCTGGACGATCCCAAGGTGAGGGCGGCTTACCTGGGCGAGTGAAGCCAGCCGCCCCCGGCGCGCCGGCGCTCAGCGATAGCCCGTGTCGCTGGCGTTGTGGATGATCCAGATCAGGTGGGCGTTGGAATCGAAGCCGCCCGAGCCGGCGAAGATCAGCCGGCCCTGGCCCTTGTAGGCCAGTTCGTGGCGGTAGCGGTCGGCGCCGAAGAAGAACGGGATCCAGGCCTTGCCGGTGACGTAGGCGCCCTGGTCGGTGGGCTGGCCCACGATGTCCAGCACCTGCTGGCGGCTCATGCCGATCTGCAGCCGCGTGAACTTGGTGCCGGGCGCCGGCTTGCCGGTGATCTCGCCTTCCCAGTCGCCCACGCCCTTGACCTTCTGGCCGTAGCCCGCTTCGACCTTGGATGAGTCGACCACCTCGCCGCGGGCGTTCATGCCGGGCCCGATCTTGTTCGACGCGGCGGCCGGCGCCGGCGTCGCGGCGGTGCTGCTCGATGAGCTGCCGGGGCTGGACGTGCTCTGGCAAGCGGCCAGCAAGGCCACGCCGGCCGTCAGGGCCAGGGTCAAGGTGGTACGGCGCATCGGAAAGTCCTCCAGTTGAAAGTGTGGTCGCAAGGCCGGCCGCAGCCGGACGGCCGCCACTATAGGGTGGTCAATCCGCCTTCGCCCCGCTGGCCTTCACCACCGCCTCGTACTTCGCCAGCTCGGATTTCACGAAGGCGCCGAACTGTTCGGGCGTGGTCGGCGCGGCCTCGGCCATCAGCGTGGTCATGCGGGCCTTCAACTCGGGCGTGGCCAGCGCGTCGATGAAGGCCTTGTTGAGCCTTTGCGTCAGCGCCGGGTCCAGGTGCGCCGGGCCGAACAGGCCGAACCAGGTGTGGATGTCGAACTGCGCCAGGCCGAGCTGGGCGCCGGCTTCGGCCACGGTGGGCAGCTCGGGCATCGCGGCCGCGCGCCGCGCGGTGGTCACCGCCAGCGCCTTGAGCTTGCCGTTGCGGATGTTGGCCGAGGCCGTGGCCAGGTTGTCGATCGTGAAGTCGACCTGCCCCGAGAGCAGCGCCAGTTGCGCCGGCGGCCCGCCGGCGTAAGGGATGTGCACGATGAACAGCCCCGCCTGGCGCTTGAACATCTCGCCGGCCAGGTGGCCGGCGCTGCCGTTGCCGCCGCTGCCGTAGTTGAGCTGCCCCGGGTGCCGCTTGGCGTAGGCCACCAGGTCGGCCAGCGTGTCGATCTGCAGGCGCGCCGCGGTCTGCGCGTTCAGCACCACCACGTTGGGCACCTGGGCCACGCGCGTGATGGGCGTGAAGTCGCGCACCGGGTCGTAGGGCAGTCTGGCGTACAGCCAGGGGTTGATGGCATGCGTGGCCACCGCGCCCATCACCAGGGTCTGGCCGTCGGGCGCGGCCTTGGCGACGAGGTCGGCGCCCAGGTTGCCGCCGGCGCCGGGTCGGTTGTCGACGACCACGGTGCCGAGGCTGTCCTTCACGCGCTCGGCCAGCGCGCGCGCCACCACGTCCAGCGGTCCGCCGGGCGGGTAGGGGACGACGAGGCGGATGCTGCGCGCGGTTTGCTGCGCCCACGAAGGCGCCGCATTCAGCGCCAGGGCCAGGCCTGGCGCCGCGGCCAGCAGGTGACGACGATGGATCATGCCGTGGCGCCGTGCTTGTCGGCTTCGGAGGTGAAAGAGTCGGCGTAGAACGCCTCGGCCGGCAGGCTGCAGCGCTGCACGAAGTCGCGCTGCGCGGCGTCCACCATCACCGGCGCGCCGCAGGCGTAGACCTCGTGGCCGGAGAGGTCGGGCCAGTCGGCCATCACCGCCTGGTGGACGAAGCCGGTGCGGCCGCTCCAGCCGTCGTCGGCCGTCGGCTCCGACAGCACCGGCACGTAGCGCAGCGTGGGCATCGCGGCGGCCTGCTCGACGCACCAGTCGTGCCGATAGAGGTCGGCCTTGCGGCGCGCGCCCCAGTACAGCACGGCGGGCCGCGTGATGGCCTGGTCCTGCATCTGCTCGACCAGCGCCTTGATCGGCGCGAAGCCGGTGCCACTGGCCAGCAGGATCAGCGGCTTGTCGCCGTCCTCGCGCAGGAAGAAGCTGCCGAACGGGCCTTCCATGCGCAGGATGTCCTTTTCTTTCAGCGTGCCGAAGGCCTGGTCGGTGAACTTGCCGCCCGGCATGTGGCGCAGGTGCAGCTCGATCGCCGGCGGGTTGCCCAGGCGCTGCGGCGCGGTGGCCATGCTGTAGCTGCGGCGCGAGCCGTCGCGCAGGATGAACTCGATGTACTGCCCGGCGCGGTAGCGGAAGGTCTGGTTGGCCGGCAACTGCATGCGCAGCACGATCACGTCGGCCGCGGCGCGCTCGATGGCCATCACGCGGCTGGGCATCTTCAGCACCGGGTGCTCGCCGGCGCCCGGCACGCTGCGCGCCTCGACCACGCAGTCGGTCTGCGGCGTCGCGCAGCAGGTGAGGATCAGCCCGGCCTCCTCCTCGGCCTGCGACAAGGCCTTGAGCTGGTGTGCGCCGTGGATCACGCGGCCTTCGAGCAGCCGGCTCTTGCACGAGCCGCAGGCGCCGTCGCGGCAGCCATAGGGCAGGCCGATGCCCTGGCGGATGGCGGCGGCGAGGATGGCCTCATCGCGCTCGACGGAGAAGCTGCGTTCGGCCGGCTTGAGGGTGACTTGAAAACTCACGGTGGTGCCTTCACGGGCGGCTGCGGGTTGCGCCCACCTACACTGGGCCGCCGATTGTGCCCTCGCGCTGTCACACCCTGTCGCGCCCCGCCTTGACCCGAGCCGCCTCGCCATGCCCGTTCCCGCACCCGCCTCGCGCCGGCCGCGCCTGCTGATCGTCGGCTGCGGCGACATCGGGCTGCGCGTGCTGCGCCTGCTGCAGCCGCGCTGGCGCGTGCTGGCGCTGACCAGCGCGCCCGAGCGCCTGGCCTCGCTGCGCGCGGCCGGTGCGCTGCCCTTGCTGGGCAACCTGGACGAGCCGGCCACCCTGCACCGGCTGGCCCACCTGGCCGACCACGTGCTGCACCTGGCGCCGCCGCCGGCGCATGGCAGCGCCGACACGCGCACGCGCCACCTGCTGCAGGCGCTGGCGCGCGATGGGGGCTTGCGCCGCATCGTCTACGCCAGCACCAGCGGCGTCTACGGCGACTGCGGCGGCGCGCGCTTCGACGAAACGCGCGCCATCGCGCCGGCCACCGACCGCGCGCGGCGCCGCGCCGATGCCGAAAGCGCGCTGCGTGCCTTCGGCCGCCGCCACGGCGTGGCGGTCAGCATCCTGCGCGTGCCCGGCATCTACGCCGCCGACCGCCCCGGCGGCGACCCGCGCGAGCGGCTGCGGCGCGGCAGCCCGGTGCTGCGCGCCGAGGACGACGTCTACACCAACCACATCCACGCCGACGACCTGGCCCGGCTGTGCGTGGCGGCGCTGCTGCGCGGCCGCCCGCAGCGCGTGCTGCACGCCAGCGACGACAGCGAACTGCGCATGGGCGACTACTTCGACCTGGCGGCCGACCTGAGCGGATTGCCGCGCCCGCCGCGCCTCGGCCGCGCCGAAGCGCAAGCCCAGCTGCCGGGCGCCAGCCTGAGCTTCATGAGCGAATCGCGCCGCCTGGACAACGGCCGCATCAAGCGCGAACTGCGCTTCACGCTGCGCCATCCGACGGTTCGCGAAGGCCTGGCCGCGGGCCTGCCCGCCGCGGCGGGCGAGCTGGCCTGGGCGTGAAGCGTGTCGTTCGCGCCGCACAGGTCGACCTGCCGGGCGCGCCGGGCCTTGCCGTCCGGCGCCGCGCTGGCGTAGATTGCCCGACGACATGGACCAAGACCTCGCCAGCCCCGAGATGACGGCCGAGGCCGCGGCGTGACGCCGGCGACCTTGACGCTGGCCTGCGGCGACGCCACGGCGCGCGTCTCGACGCGCGGCGCCGAATGGTGCGCCTGGTCCTGCGGCGGCCGCGAATGGCTGTGGTCGGGCGACGCTCGCTGGTGGCCGCGCCACAGCCCGCTGCTGTTCCCCGTGGTCGGCCGCTTGCGCGGCGGCCTGGCGCGCTTCGGCGACCGGGCGCTCGCGATGCCGACGCATGGGTTCGCTGCTGCATCGAGCTTCAGCGTCGTCGAGCAGTCGGCCGACCGCGTCGGCCTGCTGCTGCGCAGCGATGGCGCGACGCGTGCCTGCTACCCCTTCGACTTCGAGCTGCGCGTGAACTGCACGCTGCAAGCGCGCGCCTTCACGGTCGAGCTGCAGGTCGGCAACACCGGCACGCGGCCACTGCCTTACTCGCTGGGGCTGCACCCGGGCTTCCCCTGGGCGGGCGGTGGGCAGTTGCGCTTCGAGGCCGACGAGCGCGCCGAGGTGCCCGTCATCTCCGCGCAAGGCCTGTTCACGGCGGCGCGCCGGGCCATTCCGCTGGCGCAGCGGCGGCTGGCGCTCGACGAGGCCTTGTTCGCCGACGAAGCGCTGTGCCTGCTGGACGCGCGCAGCCGCAGCGTCACGCTGCAGGCGGCCGACGGCTCGGCGGTCGACGTGCAAAGCCGCGGCTTCGCGCATTGGGCGTTCTGGCAGCCGCGCGGCGCGCCCTTCTTGTGCATCGAGTCGTGGACCGGCCACGGCGACCGCGACGACTTCGAAGGCGACTTCGCCGGCCGCCCGTCCACCTGCCGGTTGCCGCCGGGCGAGCGCGCGAGCTACGGCCTGCGCTATCGCTGCCGGGAGCCTCGGCCATGAGCGACGTGCAAGTCGTCGTGCCGGGGCCCGACCGGCTGGGCGAATCGCCGCTGTGGCATGCCGGCGAGCAGCGGTTGTACTGGGTGGACAGCTTCGCGCCGGCCATCCGCCGGCTCGACCCCGCAAGCGGCGTCGTCGAGTCTTTCGCCTTGCCGTTCGACATCGGCTCTTTCGTCTTCTGCCGCGACGGCAGCCTGGTTGCCGGCACGCGCGCCGGCTTCCAGCACATCCGCCTGCACGACGGCCAGGCGCACTGCAGCCTGCTCGCCGACCCGCTGGCGCGCGAGCGCCGGCTGATGCTCAACGACGGCAAGTGCGACCGCCGCGGCCGCTACTGGTGTGCCAGCGTGCACTCCGATTTCATCGGCCGCTCGGCCGAGCTGTTCCAGCTGGGCGCCGACCTGCAGCCCCGGCGCATGGACGGCGACTTCATCATCGGCAACGGCATCGCCTTCGCGCCCGACGACAGCCGCATGTACCTGGCCGACAGCCGCGACGAAACCGTGTGGGTCTACGACTTCGACCTCGAACGCGGCCGCATCGGCAACAAGCGCGTCTTTTTCTCGACGGCCGACATCGAAGGCCGCGCCGACGGTGCCACCTGCGACCGCGAAGGCAACTACTGGTGCGCGCTGGTGCATGGCGCGGCCGTCGCCTGCATCTCGCCGGCCGGCCGCCTGGTCGAGCGCATCGCGGTGCCGGCCAAGCACCCGACGATGGTGGCCTTCGGCGGCCCGCGGCTCGACCGCCTGTACGTCAGCAGCGCCAGCGGCTTGCTGGCCGAAGGCGAGCGCGCCGCCTGGCCGCAGGCCGGCGCCTTGTTCAGCATCGACGGGTTGGGGGCGCGCGGCGTGCCCGAGCCCTTCTTCAGCTTGTTCGATCAACCCGTCACGACGACCACGAGGGCCAAGCCATGACGAGCGTGCTGGTCACCGGCTGCGACAGCGGCCTCGGCCGCGAATTCGCGCAGCAATATGCCGATGCCGGCTGGACCGTGTGGGCCACCTACCGCGACATCGCCAACGCGCTGGCCGACGATCGCATGCAGCATGCGGCGCTCGACGTCACGGCCTTCGGCGACTTCGAGGCCTTGCGCCAACGCATCGGCGGCGCGCCGCTCGACCTGCTGGTCTCCAACGCCGGCATCGGCCTCGACAGCGGGCACTTGGGCCAGCTCGATTTCGACTACGTGCACCGCATGCTGGCCGTCAACCTTGTGGGCGCGCTGAAGCTGGTGGAGACCTTCGTCGACAACGTGGCGGCCAGCGGCATCCGCCGCATCGTGCTGGTCACCAGCCGCATGGGCTCGATCGCCAGCAACCTCACCGGCGGCCATTACGGCTACCGCGCCAGCAAGGCCGGGCTCAACGCCGTCGGCCGCAGCCTGGCGCTCGACCTGCACCGCCGCGGCGTCGCCGTCACGATGATCCACCCCGGCTGGGTCAACACCGCCGGCGGCAGCCCGCAGGCGCCGCTGAGCGCGCGCGACAGCGTCAGCGCCATGCGTGCCACCGTGGCGCGCATGGGCAACCACGAGACGGGCACCTACGTCAGCTTCGACGGCCAGCCGCTGCCATGGTGAACCGCACTTCACTCGGCACTTCGCTCGACACCGCGCTCGACGCTCCGCTCGACGCCGTGATCGCCGGCGCCCGCGTCATCGATCCCACGCATGGCATCGACGAGACGCTCGACATCGGCATCGGCAACGGCCGCATCGCGCGCCTCGGCCGCGACCTGGCGCGCACGGCCGGTGCCGCCGCCGTGCACGACGCGGCCGGCGCCATCGCGCTGCCGGGCCTGATCGACCTGCACACCCACGTCTACCACAAGGCCACGTCGTATGGCGTGGACCCCGACGCGGTGGCGCGGCGCTCGCTCGTCACGACCATGGTCGATGCGGGCAGCGCCGGCGCCGGCAACTACGCGGGGCTGGCCGACTTCGTGATCGGCCGCGCCGCGACGCGCGTGCTGGCCTTCCTGAACATCTCGTTCCCGGGCATCTTCGCTTTCGACCGCCGCGTGATGGTCGGCGAAGCGGCGCACCGCGCGCTGCTCGACGTGCCGCGTTGCGTGGAAGAAGCGCGCCGCCATGCCGACAGCGTGGTCGGCATCAAGGTCCGCCTTGGCGGCGCGGTGTCTGGCGAGGTCGGGCTCGAAGCGCTGGACCGCGCCATCGAGGCCGCGGCCTTGCTCGCCCTGCCGGTGATGTGCCACGTCGGCCGGCCGCCGCCCGGCTACGCCGAGATCGTCGACCGCCTGCGCGCCGGCGACATCCTCACCCATTGCTTCCGCCCGGCGCCGAACGCGCCGGTCGACGACGCCGGCCACGTGCTGCCATCGCTGCGCCGCGGCCGCCAGCGCGGCGTGCTGTTCGACATCGGCCACGGCATGGGCGCCTTCGGCTTTGCCAGCGCCGATGCCGCCATCGCCGAAGGCTTCCTGCCCGACTGCATCTCCAGCGACGTGCACGGCCTCAGCGTCGACGGCCCGGCCTTCGACCTGCTGCACACCATGAACAAGCTGCTGAACTGCGGGCTCGGCCTGAGCGACGTGGTGCGCATGGTCACCGTCGCGCCGGCGCAGGCGTTGCGGCGGCCGGACCTTGGCCACCTGGGCGTTGGCGCTTGCGCCGACGTGGCGCTGCTCAAGCCCGTCGACGTGGCCTTGCGCTTCACCGACGCGGCCGGCGTGCAGCGCGACGGCGTGCGCCTGCTCAAGCCGCTGGCGCTGTGGCGCGGCGGCCGCCACCATGCGCCGCTGCCGCGGCCCTGGGAACTGCCGCGCGAAGGGGCCGCGGCATGAACGCCGTTGCTGCGCAAGCGATGCCGCAAGCGATGCCGTTGCTGGACATGCCGCTGGACACGCCGCTGGCCGTCGTCGACCTCGACGTCGCCGAGCGCAACATCGCCGGCCTGCAGGCCTTGTGCGACCGGCAGGGCGTGGCCAACCGGCCGCACATCAAGACGCACAAGTCCATCCGCATGGCGCGCCTGCAGCTCGCGGCCGGCGCGATCGGCATCACCTGCCAGAAGCTCGGCGAGGCCGAGGTGATGGCCGCGGCCGGCATCGCCGACATCCTGATCTCGTACAACGTGGTCGGCGTCGCCAAGCACCATCGCCTGCGTGCGCTGGCCGATCGCTGCACGCTGAGCTTGTGCTGCGACAGCCGCGAGGCCGCCGACGGCTATGCGCAGGCGCTGGCCGGCCGCGCGGGCGCGCCGCTGCGCCTGCTGGTCGAGTGCGACACCGGCCGCCAGCGCTGCGGCGTGACGACGGCCGGCGCCGCCGCCGATCTCGCCGCCCACATCGCCGGCCTGCCGGGCCTGGTGTTCGACGGCCTGCTGCTCTATCCGCCGGAAGGCGAGCTGTCGGCGAGCGCCGCGTTCATCGCGCAGGCGCGGCGCGAATGCGCAGCGCGCGGCCAGCCGCTGCGCACCCTCTGCAGCGGCGGCACGCCCAACCGCGCGCGCATCGGCACGCTGGGCGAGACCGAGTACCGCGCCGGCACCTACGTCTACAACGACCGCCAGATGGTGGCGCTCGGCGCCGCCACGCTGGCCGACTGCGCGTTGACCGTGGTCGCCACGGTGGTCAGCCACCCGGAGCCGGGCCGCGTGCTGATCGACGCCGGCTCGAAGACGCTGTCGTCCGACCTCTCGGGCCAGGTCGGCCACGGGCTGTTGATCGACTACCCGCAGGCGCGTTTGTACAAGCTGGCCGAAGAGCATGGCTTCGTCGACGTCTCGGCCTGCGCCGAGGTGCCGGCCATCGGCCAGCAGGTGAGGGTGCTGCCCAACCACGCCTGCGTCGTCAGCAACCTGGCCGACCGGCTGCTGTGCACGCGCGGCGGCGTGCCGGCCGGGCACCTCGACATCGATGCGCGCGGCCGCGTGAGCTGAGCGATCCGAGCCACCAGCGCCGTCTCTCTCCACTCCACCGCTTGCAACGCGAGGCCCGCATAAGTTCGCCAAACCCCTCTCCGACGAAGCCCACCCGCGTGGCCCTGGCCGGCTTCGGGGCCTGGGGCCTGATGCACGCGACCGCCATCCGCGCCATCGACGGCGCGCAGGTGGTGGCCGTGCTGGCGCGCAGCGAGGCGGCGCGCCGGGCGGCGGCCGAGGCCGTGCCCGCGGCACGGCTGTACGACGACGGCGCCGCCATGCTGCGCGACGACGGCATCGACGTCGTCAACGTCGTGCTGCCTAACCATCTGCATGCGCAGACCGCCATCGACGCGCTCGCAGCCGGCAAGCATGTCTTCCTGGAGAAGCCGCTGGGCCTCGACCTCGCGCAGTGCGACGCCGTCGCCGCGGCCGCGCGGCGCGCCGGCCGGCAGGTGGCCGTCAACCACGAGCTGCGGGTGTCGCGGCAATGGGGCCTGGTGCGCTCGCTGCTCGACGAAGGCGCCATCGGCGCCGTGCGCCACCAGCACCTCTCGCTGTTCCGCAAGCCGTTTCGCAGCGGCGCCGGCGGCTGGCGCTACGACCCGGGCCGCGTCGGCTCGTGGGTGCTCGAAGAGCTGGTGCACTTCATCGACCTCATCCTCTGGTACGCGCAAGGCAACGGGCCGCCGGCGAAAGTCAGCGCCTTCGGCAACGAACTCGGCGGCGCCTTGAGCGAGCACTTCACGGTGGTGCTCGAATGGGCCGACGGCTCGACCGCCGTGCTCAACCAATGCCTGGGCGGCTTCGAGCACCACACGGTGCTCGAACTGGCCGGCAGCGCGGGCGCTTTGAGGACCTGGTGGAGCGGCACGCTCGACCGCACGCTGACGCCGAGCTTCGAGCTCAAGCTGCGGCGCGGCGATGCGGACGTGCAGACGCTGACCATCCCGCTCTCGGGCGAGGTGTTCGAGCTGGAAGAAAACCTGCGCCGCGCCTACCAGGGCTTCCACGCGGGCCGCTCGGTGATGTCGCCCGAGCAGGCGCGGCCGAGCGTCGCCGTCTCGCTGGCGGCCGAGCGCGCCTTCGTCGAAAAGCGCGCCATCGAGTTGACGCCAGCGTCGCCCACCAACCCTTCACGGTGAACCTCATGAGCTTCGAGAACCGCTTCGCCCGCCGCCTGCAGGAAGCGCCAACGCCGCTGGGCACCTGGCTGATGTCGGCTTCCGCCACCTGCGCCGAGGCGCTGGGCTGGAGCGGGCTCGACTTCCTCGTCGTCGACATGGAGCACGTGCCGATCGAGTTGCCCGACATGGTCGACATCCACCGCGCGCTGGCCGGCACGCCGGCCGGCACGATCACGCGCCTGCCGTGGAACGACGCGGTGACGGTCAAGCGCGTGCTCGACGCCGGCGCGCAGACGCTGATGTTCCCGATGGTGCAGACGCCCGAGCAGGCGGCCGCCGCCGTGCGCGCCACGCGCTATCCGCCGGCCGGCATCCGCGGCGTGGCCGCCGTCCATCGCGCCAGCCACTACGGCACGCTGGCTGACTACCTGGTGCGCAGCGGGCCCGAGCTGTTCGTCATCGTGCAGGTGGAGACGGTCGAGGCCTACGCCCGCATGCCCGAGATCGCGGCGGTCGACGGCGTCGACGCCGTCTTCATCGGCCCCGGCGACCTGGCGGCCAGCATGGGCCACCTCGGCGACGTGCTGCACCCCGAGGTGCAGGCGGCGGTGCGCCAGGCCCCGCAGGCCGTGCACCGCGCCGGGCGCAAGGCCGGCGTGGTGGCGCCGACGGCGGAACTGGCGCGCAGCCTGGCAGAGGTCGGCTACGATTTCGTCGCCATCGGCTCTGACCTGGCTGCCATGAACGCAACGATCAAGTCGCACATGGGCGTGTTCGGCCGCCAGGCCGCGGCGCCCGCCAAGAGCGCAGGCTACTGATGGCGGCGATCGACGACGCGCCCCGCCCATCCGTCGCTTGGTCGCCGGCCACGGTCGCGCAGGTCGACCTGCGGCTGCTCGACGATCCGATTGCCGTGCCGGTGCGCACCTCGTTCGGCAGCATGCACTCGCGCCCGGGCCTGATCGTCAGGCTGACCGATGCCGACGGCGTGCAAGGCTTCGGCGAGGCCTGGTGCAACTTTCCCGCCGGCGGCGCGCGCTACAAGGCGACGCTGATCGAGCAGTACGTGCGCCCCGCGCTGCAAGGCCAGCGCTTCGCCGCGCCCGCCGAGGTGCAGGCCCGGCTGCACGCGCTGTTCGCCATCCTGCGCCTGCAGTGCGCCGACTACGGCGCGATGGCGCAGCTGATCGCGGCCGTGGACCAGGCGGCCTGGGACTTGTTCGGCAAGCGCGCCGGCCAGCCCTTGTGGCAGTTGCTCGGCGGCCGGCGCGAGGTGCCGGTGTACGCCAGCGGCATCGGCCCGCGCCACGTGGCCGAGACGGTGCGCGCCCAGCACGCCGCCGGCCACCGCGGCTTCAAGATCAAGCTGGGCTTCGACGACGCGACCGACCACGCCAGCCTCGCCGCCGCGCGCGACGCGCTGCCGCGCGGCGCCACGCTGATGGTGGACATCAACCAGGGCTGGACCGTCGAGCAGGCCAAGGCCTGGTTGCCGCGCCTGGCCGAAGCCGGCATCGCCTGGTGCGAAGAACCGCTGCGCGCCGATGCCGCGTGGGACGACTGGCGGCTGCTGGCGGCGCTGGCGCCTTCGCTGCCCATCGCCGGGGGCGAGAACCTGCTCGGCGAGCAGCGCTTCGTCGACGCCGTCGAGCGCGGCGCGGTGCGCGTGTTGCAGCCCGACCTGGGCAAGTGGGGCGGCATCAGCGAGAACCTGCAACTGGCGCGCCGCCTGCAGGGCACGCCGGCGTCGATCTGCCCGCACTGGCTGGCCGGCGGCATCGGCCTGATGGCGAGCCTGCAGTTCAAGGCCGCGATCGGCGGCGCCGGCATGGTGGAGATGGACGCCAACCCCAACCGCCAGCGCAGCGAGGCGTTTGCCGAACCCCTGGTGGTGCGCGACGGCGTGGTGTCCCTGCCCGACACGCCCGGCGTGGTGCCGCCGCTGGCGCCCTGGCTGTTGGAGCCGCAGGCCTGGGCGACGCCGTCTCCCGAGCATGCGCCCGCGCGCACCGCCCCGAGCGCGTGAACGGAGACGACGAATGGCAACGGTGGAGTTCCGCAAGCTGGCCAAGAACTATGGCGCCGTGCCCATCGTGCACGGCATCGACCTGCAGGTGGCCGACGGCGAATTCGTGGTGCTGGTCGGGCCCTCGGGCTGCGGCAAGAGCACCTGCCTGCGCATGCTGGCCGGGCTGGAAGACATCAGCGGCGGCGAGATCCTGATCGACGGCCGCGTCGTCAACGAAGTCGACGCGCGCGACCGCGACATCGCGATGGTCTTCCAGGACTACGCGCTGTACCCGCACATGAGCGTGTTCGAGAACATCGCCTTCTCGCTGCGCTACCGCGGCGTGCCGGCCGCCGAGATCGGCGAGCGCGTGCGCGAGGCGGCGCGCGTGCTCGACCTCGGCGCGCTGCTCGACCGCAAGCCCAAGCAGTTGTCGGGCGGCCAGCGCCAGCGCGTGGCGATGGGGCGGGCGATCGTGCGCAAGCCCAAGGTCTTTCTGTTCGACGAGCCGCTGTCCAACCTGGACGCCAAACTGCGCGGACAGATGCGCCTGGAAATCAAGCGCCTGCACCGCAGCTTCGGCATCACCACCATCTACGTGACGCACGACCAGGTGGAGGCCATGACGCTGGCCGACCGCGTGGTGGTGATGCGCGGCGGCCACATCGAGCAGGTGGGCTCGCCCGACGACGTGTACCACCGCCCGCGCACGCAGTTCGTCGCCGGCTTCATCGGCGCGCCCACCATGAACCTGCTGAACGGCACCTGCCGCGGCGGCCAGCTGGTGCTGGGCGACGGCCCCGTCAGCGTGCCGCTGGCGCCGGGCCAGGCCGGTGACCATGCCGCGGTGGTGCTGGGCATTCGCCCCGAAGACGTGACGGTGGCGCAAGGCGAGACGCCGGCCGGCATGGCCGACGTCAGCGGCACGGTCGACGTCGTCGAGGCGCTGGGCCCCGACACGCTGGTCTTCGCCAGCATCAGCGGCCAGTCGATGGTGGCGCGCGTGCGCCCCGAGGTGCGGCCGCTGCCGGGCTCGGCCATCGGCCTGCGGCTGGACCTGCAGCGCTCGCACCTGTTCGCGGCCCCGTCGGGCGTGGCCTTGCGATCGTGAGCCGCGCCTGAGCCTGCCACCCGCTGACTCGCCTGCTGCCGATTCCCGTTTCCCGACCCGCCAACGACACCAAGGAGACACCATGTTGAACCGCAAGACCTTACTGACGCGCGCCGCCGCCGCCCTGCTGCTGGGCACCGTTGCCGCCGCGCTGCCGGCGCAGGCCCAGGGGCAGAAGAAGATCACGCTGCTGACCTGGAACCTGCCGGTCTACGGCGAGAAGATCGCCGCCTGGACCAAGGAGTTCAACCAGAAGTACCCCGACATCCAGGTCGAGTGGATCGACAAGAAGGGCACCGAGTGGGCCACCTTCTACCAGGCGCAGCTGGCGGCCGGCACGGCGCCCGACGTGGTCAACATCCAGGGCACGCTGTGGGCCGAGTACGCGCTCGACGACCGCCTGCTCGACCTCACGCCCTACCTCGCGAAAGACGCGGCGCTGAAGGCCCGCTTCGCGCCCGGCGCGCTGGACATCTGGAGCGCCAACGGCAAGAACTGGCTGCTGCCCTGGTATTTCAGCAAGACGCTGCTGTTCGGCAACAAGGCGCTGATGAAGGCCTCGGGCATCGACGCGATGCCGCGCAGCTTCGACGAGTTGATGGCGGCCTCGGCCAAGGTCAAGGGGCCGGGCAAGTCGGGCTTCCTCACCACCAACTTCGACTGGCTGTACTGGCCGCTGTTCAAGATGAACGGCGTCGACGTGCTGAACCCGACGCTGACCAAGGCTGCCTTCAACACCGCCGCCGGCGCGGCGACGCTGGCCAAGCTGTCGGAAGCCACGCGCAACGGCGTCATCAACAACATCTCGTGGACCGGCCGCTGGGTCGAGCCCAACACCGCCTTCGCCTCGGGCAACGTGGCGATGTACCTGGCGCCGACCTCGGCGCTGTTCTGGGCGGCGAGCAAGGCCGACTGGATCGACGAGAAGGGCGTCGAGGTGGTCGAGCTGGCCGGCCTCTACGCAGTGCCCAACAACCATGGCTTCGGCGTTTCGAAGTCGAGCAAGTACCCCGACGCCGCGGTCGAGCTGATCAAGATCGCCACCTCCGACAAATGGCAGAAGGTGTTCGCCGAGAACTTCTCGGTGGCCACGCTCAACACCGCGGTCGACAAGGCGCTGCTCGAAAAGATGCGCGACGAGAACCCGCTGAAAGCCAAGGCGCTGGAGCTGACGACGCGCAACCTCGACAAGATGACCGGCTACCTGAAGACGCCGAAGGACGCGCGCGTCAAGGACATCTTCTGGACCGAGGTGCAGCCGGTGCTGCTGGGCAAGGGCGACGCGGCGGCCGCGCTCGCCAAGGCGCAGGAGCGCATCGACCGTGAGCTCGCCCGTCCTTGAGCCGGTGGCGGGCGGCGGCACGGTTGCCGCTGCCGCCACCGCCGCGCGACGCGGCTTCTTCGCCCGCCGGCGCAGCCGCGAATGGCTGTTCATCGCGCTGCTGCTGGCGCCGGCGTTGCTGATCTACCTGGCCTACCGCGTGGTGCCGCTGCTGTGGAACGTGGTGCTGTCGTTCAGCTACTGGGCGCCCGGCAAGGCCATCGCCTTCGCCGGCCTCACCCACTACGAGGAGATGCTGTTCCAGGACGAGACCTTCTGGGTGGCGCTGAAGAACACGGGGCTGTTCATGCTGGCCACGCCGCTGTCCATCGCGCTGGCGCTCGGCCTGGCGCTGCTGGTCGACCAGAAGGTGGTCGGCAAGGGCCTTTATCGCAGCATCATCTTCCTGCCCTACCCGATGATGGTGGTGGCCGTCGGCATCGTCTGGCGCTGGCTGTACAACGACCGCGGCGGCCTGGTGAACTACGCGCTGCAGTCGATGGGGCTGATCTCGCGGCCCATCGCCTTTCTGGAGAGCACGCAGTTCGCGCTGGCGGCGGTGATGGTGGCGGCCGTGTGGCAGATGCTGGGGCTGTTCGTCGTGATCCTGCTCACCGGGCTGCAGAACATCCCGTCGCACCTGTATGAGGCGGCGCGCATCGACGGCGCGCTGGCCATCCACCGCTTCTGGCGCATCACGCTGCCGCTGCTGCGGCCGTCGCTGTTTCTCTGCGTGATCCTGGGCATCATCGCCTCGTTCACGAGCTTCGACCTGATCTATTCCATGACCGGCGGCGGACCCGGCCGCGCCACCGAACTGCTGGTGACCTACATCTACAAGCAGGCCTTCACGCTGACGCGCTTCGACTACGCCGCCGCGATGACGGCGGTGATGTTCGCGCTGTTCCTCGCCATCGCCTTGCTGGCCAACCGCCTGTCGGGCGGCGACGCCGGCAAGGTCGACATCGCCGAATGAGCGGCCGTCCGGCAAAGCCATGAAGACCCGTTCCAAGCTGCTCGTCCACGCGGCGCTGATCACCGTCAGCCTGATCATGCTGACGCCCATCTACTGGGTGCTGAAGACCAGCCTCACCGGCGAGAACCTGTTCACCTACCCGCCGTCCATCCTGCCGGTCGACCCCAACCTCTACTACTACGTCGAGGCCTGGTACTCGGTGTCGTTCCTGCGGCTGTTCTTCAACAGCGTGGTGGTGGCGCTGATCGTCGTGGCCGCCAACCTCGTGCTCAACGCGATGGCCGGCTACGCGCTGACCAAGCAGTTTCCCGGCAAGCCACTGGTGCTGGGTTTTCTGCTGGCCTCGATGATGATTCCGTTCCACGCCACCATCATCCCGGCCTACCTGCTCACCTCGCAGCTGGGGCTGCTGGACAGCAAGCTCGGCATCGCCTTGCCGGCGCTGAGCCACATCGTCTGCATCTTCCTGTTCAAGTCCAACTTCGAGGCCGTTCCCGCATCGCTGATCCACGCGGCGCGCATCGACGGCCTGTCGGAATGGCAGATCCTGACGCGCATCCTGCTGCCCCTGTCGAAGCCGGCCGTCGCCACCAACGTCATCCTGTCGTTCATCTGGTCGTGGAACGAATTCCTGTGGCCGCTGCTGGTGGTGCGCAGCCCCGGGCAGCAGACCATGCCGCTGGGGCTGGTCGCGTTTCTCGCGTCGTTCGAAGACACCACCGGCGCGCTCTATGCCTTCTGCGTGCTGGTGGTGCTTCCGGGCCTGCTGGTCTTCCTGCTCGCGCAGCGCGACTTCATCCGCGGCCTGACCTCTGGCGCGGCGAAGGGCTGAGGCCAGGGGCGCGACGATGAAGCCATCGGTCCTCTTGCTCAACCGCTTCACGCTGACCTTCGCGGCCATCGGCCTGGTCGCGCTGGCCTGGAACCTGTACGTGGCCGCCAACGACGACGGGCACCTGAGCGGCCGTGTCGTCGCGGCCGACGGCGCGCCCGTGGCCGGCGCCACGGTGGTGCTGTCGCGCAAGACGGTGACGGCGGTCGAGCGGGTGGCCGACACCGTCACCGATTCGGCCGGCCGCTTCGCTTTCGAGCACCATGGCCAGTACGCCGTGGTGCTGGGCGCGCGCAAGTCGGGCATCGGCTCGGCGCCGCGCCGCACCGTCAGGCTGTGGTTCCGCGACCAGAACCGCGACCTGGCCGAGCCGCTGGTGCTGTCGCCCTGAGCGACGGCCTCGTCAGCGCCGGTTGCGCGGGTGCTGGCTGGCCTGGCGCTCGTTGCCGTGCTTGTAGTTGCCGGTGACGCGCGCCATCAACTGCTGCGCCGCCGGCGACGCCGCATCGCCGGCGTCGTGCAGGAAGTCTTCGGCCTCGTGGCCGCGCAGCGTGGACGCCAGGCGGCCGTGGTGAAGAATCTCCACGTCGCCGTTCTTGCGGACGCGGTAGCTGAAGCCGAGGTCGGCCGGCGCGGCAGGCGAGGTCATGCGTTGGGGGTCGCTTGCTATCGTCGGGCCGCCGGCTTCGCGTTCGGCCGTTTGGGCTTGGGTTTGGGTTTGGGCTTGGGCAACGGCAGCACGGCTTCGGTCGTTTCGAAAGCGTCGCGCAGCAGCGCCGGCGATTCGAGCTCTTCTTCGAGCAGAAAGTAGTTCTTCGAGCCGGGGTAGGCCGGTGCCTCGGTCGGCGTGCCGAGCAGCGCGCGGCCGGCGTCGGTCGGCTTCAGGAAGAGCTTGTTGTCGCACACGAAGGCGACGACCTTCGAGTTCAGGTACAGCGCATATTCGCCGAACATGCGCCGGTAGGTCAGCCGCGACCCGAGGCCGCTCTGGTCGGCGATGAAGAGCACGGTCTTGAGATCGGAAGCCATGGCGCCAGTTGATCCTCGATGGCGATGGGCAGCAAGCGTTGAACGTCGACTTGCCGTCACTTGCCGCGTGCTGTCCCAACGCTGACCAGCGCCGCCGCGCAGCGGCCGTCGCTACTGCGCCGTCCACCCCCCGTCCACCTGCCACGCCACGCCGCGCACGTTGTCGGCCGCCGGCGAGCACAGGAAGAGCGCCAGTTCGGCCAGTTGCTCGGGCGTGGTGAATTGCATCGACGGCTGCTTTTCGCCCAGCAGGCGGCGCTTGGCTTCGGCCTGGTCGACGCCGTCCTGCGCGGCGCGGGCGTCCACCTGCTTTTGCACCAGCGGCGTCAGCACCCAGCCGGGGCAGATGGCGTTGACCGTGACGCCGGTGGTCGCGTTCTCCAGCGCGGCCACCTTGGTCAGGCCCACGATGCCGTGCTTGGCGGCCACGTAGGCGCACTTCTCGGTGGAGGCCACCAGGCCGTGCACCGAGGCCATGTTGATGATGCGGCCCCAGTTGCGCTGCTTCATGCCCGGCAGCGCGGCGCGCATGCCGTGGAAGGCCGAGCTGAGGTTGATGGCGATGATGGCGTCCCAGCGCTCGACCGGAAACTTCTCGATCGGCGCCACGTGCTGGATGCCGGCGTTGTTGACCAGGATGTCCAGCCGGCCCAGTTCGCGCTCGCAGCGCTGCACCATGGCCTCGATCTGCTCGGGCTTGCTCATGTCGGCGCCGTCGTGCAGCGCCTGCGGGTCGAAGGCGCGCACCTCGGCCAGCGCGCCGTCGACGTCGCCGAAGCCGTTGAGCATGACCCGCGCCCCCTGGCGCGCCATCGCCAGCGCAATGCCCAGTCCGATGCCGCTGGTGGACCCTGTCACCAGGGCGGTCTTGCCTGTCAACATGCTTGTTGCTCCTGCTGTGGTTACGATCGCTTCATTATCGGCCGCGCGCCGATTCCAGCGCCGCGCTTCCCGTCCCTCCCTGCCCACGCATCGCCATGACCGAGCCCCGTTTGCGCCACGTCCAGTGTCTCGACAGCCGCGGCCTGCACCGTATGGCCTATTGGGAATGGGGCGACCCCGCCAACCGCCGCGTGGTGGTGTGCGTGCACGGCCTGTCGCGCCAGGGGCGCGACTTCGACACGTTGGCCGCCGACCTCTGCGGCCGCTATCGCGTGGTCTGTCCCGACGTGGTGGGACGCGGCCGCAGCGACTGGCTGGCCGACCCCATGGGCTACGCCGTGCCGGCCTACGTGGCCGACATGGTGACGCTGCTGGCGCGGCTCGATGCCGAGGTGGTCGACTGGGTCGGCACCTCGATGGGCGGGCTCATCGGCCTGGGCGTCGCGGCGCTGGCCCACTCGCCGCTGCGCCGCCTGGTGCTCAACGACGTGGGGCCGGTGATCGAGCCTTCGTCGCTGCAGCGCATCGGCACCTACCTGGGCCAGCCGGTGCGCTGGCGCAGCGTGGACGAGGCGGCCGACGCGCTGCTGGCCATCAGCCAGGGCTTCGGCCCGCACACGCGCGAGCAGTGGCTGGCGCTGACGCGGCCGCAGCTCGTGCCCGATGGCGACGGCTTCAAGCCGCACTACGACCCGGCCATTGCCGTGCCCTTCCGCGCCATCACGCCCGAGATGGCGGCCGCCGGCCAGGCGCTGCTGTGGCAGGCCTGGGATTCGCTGAAGCTGCCGGTGCTGCTGCTGCGCGGCGCCGATTCCGACCTGCTGTCGCCGGCCACCGCGCGGGCGATGACCGAGCGCGGCCCCAAGGCGCGGCTGGTCGAGTTTGCCGGCGTCGGCCACGCGCCCACGCTGGTGCAGGCCGACCAGCGCCAGGCGGTGCGGGAGTTCCTGACCGCGCCATGAAGACGCTTGCCGAGGCCTCGCGCGCCACGGCCGCCATCGTCCAGCTTGCCGACACCGCCGCCGAGGCCGGCGACGCGCTGCAGCGCGCCCGCGCCTTTGCCGAGCCGCTGCTGGCCGGCCAGGTGCTGGACACCGGCGAGTCGGCCTGGGCCCATGCCGAGGGCGTGGCCGGCATCCTGCGCGCCATCGGCGCCGCGCCGTCGATGCAGGCCGCGGCCTACCTGGTGTACGCGGGCGACTACCTCGCGCGGCCCGAGGAGATGGTCAACCGCGCGTTCGGGCCGTCGTACGCCAGCCTGGTGATGCTGACGCGCAAGCTGGTGCAGATCCAGCGCGCCGCGCGCGGCGCCCAGGTGGGCGAGGAGCAGCAGGCGCTGCAGACCGAGCGCGTGCGCAAGATGCTGCTGGCCTTCAGCCGCGACCTGCGCGTGGTGCTGCTGCGCCTGGCCTCGCGGCTGCAGTCGCTGCGCTGGTTCGCCGCGGCGCGGCAGGCCTGCCCGCGGCCGCTGGCGCAAGAGTCGCAGCAGGTCTTCGCGCCGCTGGCCAACCGGCTGGGCATCTGGCAGATCAAGTGGGAGCTGGAAGACCTGTCGTTCCGCTTCCTCGACCCCGAGGCCTACCACCAGGTGGCGCGGCTGCTCGACGAGAAGCGAGTCGAACGCGAGCAGGTCGTCGAGCAGGCGCGCCGCCGTCTGGCCGACCTGCTGCAGCGCGCGCGCGTGCCGGCGCAGGTGCTGGGCCGGCCCAAGCACCTGTACAGCATCTGGAAGAAGATGCAGGGCAAGCACCTGAGCATCGAGCGCGTGTTCGACGTGCGCGCGCTGCGCGTCATCGTGGCCGACAAGGCTGCGTGTTATGCGGCGCTGGCCCGCGTGCACGAGGCCTTGCCGCCGGTGGACGGCGAGTTCGACGACTACATCGCCCGCCCCAAGCCCAACGGCTACCAGAGCCTGCACACCGTGGTGCTGGGCGACGACGGCCGGCCGCTGGAGGTGCAGATCCGCACCGCCGCGATGCACGAGCATGCCGAGCATGGCGTGGCCGCGCACTGGCTGTACAAGGAGGCCGGCGCGCGCGGCTATGCCGGCGTGTCGGCCAGCGGCGACTACGAGCAGCGCCTGGCCGAGGCGCGCCGCGCCGTGCTGCGCGAGCTGCTGGCCTGGGAGCGCGACTTCAGCGGCGAGGCCACGGCCGGCGGCGCCGGCGCCGGCTTCGACGACCGCATCTACGTCTTCACGCCGCAGGCCACCATCGTCGAGGTGCCGGCCGGCGGCACGCCGGTCGACTTTGCCTACAGCCTGCACACCGACCTCGGCCACCGCTGCCGCGGCGCGCGCGTGGATGGCGCGATGGTGCCGCTGAACACGCCGCTCAAGCATGGGCAGACGGTGGAGGTGGTCGCCGCCAAGGACGGCGGGCCCTCGCTCGACTGGCTCAATGCCGAGCTCGGCTACCTGAAGAGCCCGCGCGCGCGCGCCAAGGTGCGCGCCTGGTTCAACGCCCAGGCGCTGGACGCCACCATCGCCCGCGGCCGCGAGCTGGTGGAAAAGCTGCTGCAGCGCGAAGGCCGCACCGCGCTGAAGCTGGAGCACCTGGCCGAGCAGCTGGGCTTCAAGTCGGCCGACGGCTTGTTCGAGGTGGTCGGCAAGGACGAGTTCTCGCTGCGCAACATCGAGAACCTGCTGCGCCCGCCGCCGCCGCCGGCGGCCGAGGCCGAAGCGCCGCTGCTGAAGCGCTCGCGCAGCGGCGGCGCCAGCGGCGGCGTGCTGGTGGTCGGCATGGGCTCGCTGATGACGGCGCTGGCGCGCTGCTGCCGGCCGGCGCCGCCGGACGCCATCGGCGGCTTCGTCACGCGCGGCAAGGGCGTGGCCATCCACCGCCGCGACTGCGTCAACTTCCGCCACATGGCCGAGCGCTTTCCGGGCCGCGAGATAGAGGTGCAGTGGGGCGCGCAGGGCGGCAGCGGCCGCGGCGGCGACAAGGCCGCCGTCTACCCGCTGGACGTGCAGATCGAGGCCGACGACCGCCAGGGCCTGCTGCGCGACATCAGCGAGGTGTTCGCCAAGGAGCGCTTGAACGTCATCGCCGTCAACACGCAGTCGCAAGCGCGCCAGCCCGGCCAGCGCGGCGGCGCGCTGGCGCGCATGGTGTTCACGGTGGAAGCCGAGGATGCCGGCCGCCTGGCGCAGGCGCTGCGCGCGGTGGCGCGCGTGGCCGGCGTGCGCCAGGCGCGGCGGCGGTGACACGGCATCGCCGCCGCCGCCGCACCCCCGCAAAAGCGGGGCGTCAGCATCTCACGCGGGGGTGGCGGCGGCCCGGCGCGGGGCGGGGTTTCATCCAATCCCTGAGCCTGGCCCCAGGGCGCGCTGGCTAGGCTGGACGCCATGGTTCAGCGAGCAATTTCCCCCGGTGGCCACCCTGGCCCGCGCCGCGTGCATCCGTCACGCCCGGCCGCGGACCGTGGCTTGGCCCCGTCGCCCGCCGCGCCGATATACCGATGGCAGGCCATCCCGCGCGCCGGGCGCCGCCTGCCGACCTTGTCTTTTGACTGGAGCATGACCGTGTTGTCCTCGATCACGACTTCTGTTTGCCGCCTGCGCCCGCTGTGGTGGCTGGCGCCCGCGTTGTTCAGCGCCGCCGCGGCGGCCGGGCCGCTGGCGCTGGCGCCGCAGTTCGCCGGCAGCTACGCCACCGGCACCGGCGCCGACGCGGCGTTCTACCGCATCGACAATCAATGGCACGGCAGCACCGTGCTGTGGAACGAGGCCACGCACACCTACGGCAACGGCTCGGCCATCGGCGGCTACGCCTGGGGCAGCGGGCTGTGGGGCCAGGCCGACTGGAACCAGGTGATGTCGGCCGTTGGCGGCGGCCCCGGCCCGCAGCCGGTGCAGGGCTGGAGCGGCCAGGTCAGCAGCATCAACTACGGCAACTCGCGCTACAACGAGTGCTACACCGCCACCTGGGGCAGCGTGGCGCTGCTGCCGTTCTTCAGCAGCGCCCCGGCGCTGGGCAACTGCGCCGACGCCGAAGCCGGCGCCGCCGAGCAGCAGAACTGGATCAGCGTCTTCACCGGCTACATCCGCATCACCGAGGCCGGCGAATACAACTTCAGCGTGCTGTACGACGACGGCTTCTTCCTGCGCCTGACCGGCGCCGGCGGCCAGACGCTGGAGATCGGCCAGGACTACCTGAACCCGCGCGACCGCGAAGGCTTCGCCGACAACCTGCTGCTCGGCGAAGGCTTGTATGCCTTCGAGATGGGCAGCTGGAACCGCCTGGGCGCCGGCGTGGTCGACCTGCGCTGGTCGCAAGGCAATGGCGACTGGACGCTGGTGCCCACCGAACACCTGCTGCCCGCCGACGCGGTGCCCGAGCCCGGCGTCGCGGCGCTGGCAGGCCTCGGCCTGCTGGCGCTGGCGGCGCGCCGGCGCCGGGCCGCGGCGTGAGGTCGCCGCGGCGCAGCGGCAGCACGGCATGGCCCTGGTGGCGCCACGGCACGGGTGAGGTGGCCGCCAGCCCCGGCCCCGCGCAGCCGTTGCCGCCCTTGCGGCGCCTGCTGCACGCGCTGCTGATCGTGCTGGGCTGGCTGCTCTTCGCCTGGAGCTGGCTGCGCGTGACGGCCGACCGGCCGGCCGTGGGCGAGCTGAAGTGGCTGATGCTGGCCGCGCTGCTGGTGGTGCCGGTGCTCACGCTGTCGTGGGTGGCGCACAACGTGGGCATCTACCGCCGCAAGGGGCCGCGCCGCGCGGTGACGCCGGTGGCCGTGCAGCACGATGTCGACTTCAACGGCCGCCGCATCGAAGCCGACTGGCCGGCGCTGGCCAGCGCGCGTTGCATCGAGATCGTGATCGACGGCGAGGCCAAGCGCTTCGTCGCGAAGGACATGGCATGACGCTCGAATCGTGGCTGCTGCAGTTGCAGCTGTCGTGGCCTTACACGCTGGCGCTGGCCTTCTTCGCGGCCTACCCGATCGTCACCAGCATCATGTGGATGGTCACGGCGCTGATCTTCCGCTGGCGCTGGGAAGACGCCAGCCCGCCCGACCGCGAGCGCCCCGACGCCAGCCTGCCCTTCGTCAGCGTACTGGTGCCGGCGCACGACGAAGAGGCGGTGATCGCCCGCTCGGTGCAGGCCATGCTGCGCCTGGACTACCCGGCGTTCGAGGTGATCGTCATCGACGACGGCTCGCGCGACGGCACCTGGCAGGCCTTGCAGCCTCTGCTGGCCGACCCGCGGCTGCGCCTGGTGCGCAAGGCGCGCAACGAAGGCAAGGCGATGGCGCTGAACGACCTGCTGCCGCTGGCCCGCGGCGAGATCCTGATGGGTCTGGACGCCGATGCCGAGCCCGACCCGATGATGCTGCGCTACATCGTGCCGCACTTCGATTCGCCGCGCGTCGCCGCCGTCACCGGCAACCCGCGCGTGCGCAACACCGGCAGCTTCCTGGCGCGGCTGCAGGCGGTGGAGTTCTCGTCCATCATCAGCCTGCTGCGCCGCGCGCAGCGCGTGTGGGGGCGCATCGTCACCGTCTCCGGCGTGGTGGCGGCGCTGCGCCGCAGCGCGGTGTACGACGTCGGCCTGTACAGCCCGAACATGCCCACCGAGGACATCGAGCTGACCTGGAAGCTGCAAAAGCGCCACTACGACGTGCGCTACGAGCCGCGCGCCATCTGCTGGATGACGGTGCCCACCGGCTGGCGCGGCCTGTGGCGCCAGCGCCTGCGCTGGGCGCGCGGCCTGGCGCAGGTGCTGCGCAAGCACGCCGACGTGATGACCACCTGGAACTGCCGCCGCCTGTGGCCGGTGTTCATCGAGTCGTCGCTGTCCATCCTGTGGTCGGTGTGCTTCGTCGCGCTGGCCTCGCTGTGGACCTTGTCGTATGCCGTCGGGCTGCCGCCGATCGGCGCCTCGCCGATCCCCAACCTGTGGGGCATGGCGATCGCCACGCTTTGCCTGCTGCAGCTGCTGATCGGCGTGCTGGTCGACCGCCGCTACGACGAAGGCATCGTGCGCTTCCTGCCCTATGCCGTGTGGTACCCCATCGTCTACTGGGCCTTCCTGGCGCTGACCACGGTGCGCGCGCTGCCGCACCTGCTGCGGCGGCCGTCGCGCACGGCGGTGCGCTGGTCGACGGCGCGCACCGGGAGCGGGTCTTGAGGCGCAGCGTCCTGGCGGCGGCCGCGCTGGCCGCCGCGCTGGCCGTGGCCGCGCCGCTGGCGAGGGCCGACGAGGCGGCCAAGACTGCCGCCACCGCCACCGCGACCGCTGCCGCTGCCGCCATCGACGCGCAAGCCCCCACCGCCAGCCTGCGCGCCGAGGCCCGCGCCGCCGCCGACCGCCGCGACTGGGCCGCTGCGCTGCCGCGTTATGCGCTGCTCGTGCAGCGCCACGGCGACGACGCCGACCTGCTGATCGAAGCCGCCCGTGTCAACGGTTATGCCGACCGCAACGCCGAGGCCGCCGCGCTCTACCGCCAGGCGCTGGCGGCAGCGCCGGCGCGGCGCGCCGACATCGTGCCCTCGCTGGCCTGGCAGGCGCTGTGGAGCGGCGCCGCGGCCGAGGCGCAAACGCTGTTCGCCGAGCGGCTGGCCGCGGCCGCCGGCAACGAGGCCCGCGTCGAGGCGCTGGACGGCCTGGGCCAGGCGCGGCAGCTGGCCGGCGACCAGGCCGGCGCGCTGGCCGCCTTCGCGCAAGCGCATGGGCTGGCGCCGCAGCAGCGGCGGCTGCACCGGCGCTACGCGATGTCGCTGCTGTGGAACGGCCAGGAGGCCGCCGCCATCACCGAGCTGCAGGCCCTGGTGGCCGCCGAGCCGCAGGACCGCGACCTCGCCTGGGCGCTGGCCAACGCCTACAACTTCAACGGCCAGCACCGGCTGGCGCTGCGCCGCTTCAACGCCTTGAGCGCGCCGGTGCACCCCGGCGAGCGTGCCGACCTGGCGCGCGCCTGGCGCTGGGCCGGCTACGAAGAGCGCGCCTGGCCGCTGCTGGCCGACCCGACCGACCGCGACTCGGCCTGGCTGCGCGACTGGCGCGTCTGGCGCGAGCGCACGCGCTACGCCTACCTGACCGTCGAGCGCGCCGACGACCGCGACCGCCTGCGCGCCGACGCCCAGGTGCTGGGCGCCGGCTGGCACCCCTGGGCCGGCGCCACGGCCGACCTGCAGTGGCGCCGCCTGCAACTGCAAGACCCCGCCGGCGAGCCCGAGGGCGGCCAGTTGCAGGCCAGCCTGGGCTGGCGCGCCGGCGAGCCCGACGGCCGCTTCGGCACCTGGTGGACGACCGCGGCGCTGAAGGCCTCGCGCCTGGGCGGCTGGTCGACGCTGCTGCCCAGCCTGCGCCTGCGCGGCGTGCCCGACGACGGCTGGCGCGTCGACGCCGAAGCCACGCGCGAACTGGTGGAAACGCCGCGCGCGCTGGCCGCGCGGGTGACGGTGGACGTGCTGTCGGCCGGCGTCGAGCAGCGGCCCGACGCGCGCTGGCTGTGGGCCGCCGAGGCCGCCGCGCTGCGCTTCGACGACGGCACGCTGCGCCTGCGCGCCGGCGGCCGCGTCGAGCACCGGCTGCTCAACCGCCCGCGGCTGGCGCTGGGCCTGGAGGCCAGCGGCTTCGAGCGCGTGCACGGCAGCGACGCCATCGACCGCGGGTACTGGAACCCGCGGCGTTATGCGCAGGCGCGGCTGTACCTGGCCTTGCAGCACGAGATGCGGCCCTTCGAGCTGCGCGCCCGCGCCGGACTGGGCCGCTCGCGCGAGGTGGACGCCGCCGGCAACGCCAGCAGCGGCCAGCCGCACCTGTGGGAACTGGGCATCGACTGGGACGTGACGCCCGGCTGGCGCCTCGGGCTGGCGGCCGGCGGCTCGGGCCAGAGCCTGGGCCTGGCCGGCGCCGGCGGCGGCACCGGCTACTGGCGGCGCTACGTCAACCTGAGCGCCAACCTCTGGTTTTGACCGCCGTCCAGCGGCGGCCGATGGTGATTCCCGGCGGGGTAACCCCCCAGCGGCGGGCGGGGTACCGGCTCCTAGAATGAGCCGTTCCCGTCGACCCACCGCCGCCCCAGGAGAGCCCGCGCATGCCTTCATCCCGCCGCAGCCCGGCTGCGGACCGCGACGCCTCCGCCGCCGGCAAGCGCACGCTCAAGAAGTACCCCAACCGGCGCCTGTACGACACCCAGTCCAGCAGCTACATCACGCTGGCCGACGTCAAGCGCATGGTGCTGGCGCGCGAAGATTTCGACGTGCGCGACGCCAAGACCGGCGAGGACATCACGCGCAGCATCCTGCTGCAGATCATCCTGGAAGAAGAGTCCGGCGGCGTGCCCATCTTCAGCACGCAGACGCTGGAGCAGATCATCCGTTTCTACGGCCACGCCTCTCAGGGGCTGATGGGCGCGTTCATGGAGAACAACATGCGCGCCTTCGGCGAGCTGCAGGCGCGGCTGGCCGAGTCGGGGCGCTCTTTCACGCCCGAGATCTGGACGCAGTTCCTGGGCCCGCAATCGCCCTTCGTGCAGGGGCTGATGACGCCGTACCTGGAGCAGTCCAAGGCCATGTTCGACCGCCTGCAGGAACAGTTGGGCAAGGGCTCGCTGTTCCCCGGCATGCCGGGCTCGTCCAGCGACAAGTAGGGCGGCGCGCTGGCGTGCCGGCGTGCCGGCGCGCCGGCGCACTTCGTGTGCTTATGTTGCGCGCAGCCGCAGCGTCATCACCAGCCCGCCGCCGGGCCGCGCGCCGGCCTCGATGCTGCCGCCGTTGAGCTGCAGCGCGCGCTGCGCGATCGCCAGCCCCAGGCCGATGCCGCGCACCGACGACGCGCCTTCCAGCCGCGTGAAGGGCTGGAACATCAGCGTGCGCGCGTGCTCGGGCACGCCGGGGCCGCGGTCGGCCACGGTGACGACCAGCTCGCCGCCATCCACCCGCGCCTGGATCTCGACCGCGGTGCCGGCGGCCGTGTACTTGACGGCATTGCGCACCACGTTCTCGAAGGCGCGGTGCAGCAGCTCGCCGCGCACGCGCGCGACGAACTCGCCCGGCGCGTCGATGCGCAGCTCGCGCCCAGCGGCGCGCGCCTCGAAGCCGGCGTCTTCGGCCACCGCGTGCAGCAGGTCGAGCACGTCGACGGTGCCCTCGGCCCAGCTCTCGGGCGCCGCCTCCAGCCGGTGCAGCGTCAGCAGTTCCTCGACGAGGGCGTCCATGCGCTCGCTCTCGCGCTCGATGCGGTCGATCATCGCCGCGGCCTGCGTGGCGTCCTGGCGCAGCAGGCCGATGGCGGCCTGCATGCGCGCCAGCGGCGAGCGCATCTCGTGCGAGATGTCGTGCAGCAGCTCCTGCCGCGAGCGCGCCAGCTGCTGCAGTTGCGCGGCCATGCGGTCGAAGTCGTCGGCCAGTTCGGCCAGCTCGTCGCGGCGCCGGCCCAGCGCCGGCCTGACGCGCACGTCGAAGCGGCCTTCGGCCACCTGCGCCAGCCCGCGCCGCAACTGGCGCAGCGGCACCGCCAGGTACCAGGCCACGCCGACGCCGGCGGCGAACATGGCCACCATGCCGGTGATCACCGGCGCCAGCGGCAGCAGCGGCAACAGCGGCACCGAGGGCGGCGGCGTCAGCGCCATGCTGGCCGGTGCCGCCGCCAGCTCGACCGAGCGCAGGTAGGCCACCGCGACGACGATCGACAGCAGCATGCTCGCCCACAGCGCGAGGAGCAGCTTCCAGAACAGCCGGCCCGCATAACCTTCCAACATGGCGTCTCTCCCGGCGGGCTCAGCCATCGAGCAGTTGATAGCCCTGGCCGCGCACGCTCTGGATCCAGGGGCGGCCGTCGGGCCTGGCGCCCAGCTTCTGGCGGATGCTGCTGATGTGCACGTCGATGCGGCGATCAAAGCGCGCCAGCGGCTGGCCGAAGGCCTGCAGCGAGATGTCGGCCTTGCTGACCAGTTGGCCGGCCTGCCGCGCCAGCACTTCGAGCAGGTTGAACTCGGTGCCGGTCAGATCCAGCGCCGCGCCGTGCCAGCGCGCCGAGCGCTCGCCGGGCAGCAGCAGCAGCGGGCCGCATTCGATGGCGGCCGGGCCGCGGGCATCGGCGGCGGCGTCGGGCGCGTCGCCGCGGCGCTCGGTGCGGCGAAGGATGGCGCGCAGCCGCGCCACCAGCTCGCCGGGCGTGCAGGGCTTGGGCACGTAGTCGTCGGCGCCCATGTCGAGGCCGACGATGCGGTCGACGTTGTCGCCGCGCGCGGTGAGCATCAACACCGGCACCGTGCTGCTGCCGCGGATGCGGCGCAGCGCCTCCATGCCGGACAGGCGCGGCATCATCACGTCGAGCACGACGATGGCGTAGCGGCCCGTCGTCGCTTCCTGCACGCCGGCCAGGCCATCGGCCACGGCGTGCACCTCGAAGCCTTCGCGTTGCAGGTATTGCGAGAGGATCGCCGTCAACTCCATGTCGTCGTCGACGAGCAGCACGCGGGGGTTCATGGCGCAAGTGTCGGTTCGCTGCCGCGCGCACGGCGCGCCGGCCGGGGCGTTTTAACCCAACTTAACCCCGGTGCGCCGCGCCGCGCGAGGCTGCCTCCTAACATCGTGGCCAGCCTTTCGCACCCATCATGGCAAGACCTTTCGAACGGCGCCGCGCCCGCGGCGCATGCATGCTGCAGCCGCTTCATCCGCTGTCGTCGTTGACGCTGGCCCTGGCCATCACGCTCGGCGGCTGCGCCGCCGTCGGGCCCGAGCACCGGCCGCCCGAGCCCGCGGTGCAAGCGCAATGGGCAAGCCCCTTGCCGCACGGCGGCAGCGTGCGCGATCTCGGCCAGTGGTGGCAGCAGTTCAACGACCCCGTGCTCGCGCGGCTGCAGCAGGCGGCCGAAGCCGATGGCCCGACGCTGGCCACCGCCTGGGGCAACGTGGCGCTGGCGCGCGCCACGCTGGCCGGCACCGGCGCCAGCGCCTGGCCCACGCTCAGCGGCGGCGCCAGCGTGAGCCGCGCGCGGCAGCAGGGCACGGGCACGGGCAGCGTCACGACCACCACGCGCGCCGCCAGCCTCGACGCCAGCTGGGAGCTGGACCTCTTCGGCAAGCTGCGGCGCAACGTCGAAGCGGCCACCGCCAAGCTCGATGCCCGCGGCGGCGACTGGCACGACGCGCGCGTCACGCTGGCCGCCGAGGTGGCCTCCAGCTACGTCGAGTACCGGGCCTGCGGCCTGCTGGTGGACATCTACCGGCAGGAACTGGTCTCGGTCGAGCAGACGGCGCGCGCCACCGATTCGCTGGTGCGCGCCGGCCTCAGCCCGGCCACCGACGGCGCGCTGGCGCAGGCCACGCAGGCCAGCACCACCTCGGCCTTGCTGGCGCAGCGCGCGCAGTGCGAGCTGCTCGTGCAGTCGCTGGCCAACCTCAGCGGCCTGGCGGATGCCGAGTTGCGCGCGTTGCTGGCCGGCGGCAGCGCCGCGCTGCCGGCGGCGCCCGGCTTCGCGGTGGACCGCGTGCCGGCCGAGGCGCTGCGCCAGCGGCCCGACGTGGCCTCGAAAGAGCGCGACCTGGCCGCGGCCAGCGCCAACATCGGCGTTGCCGTGGCCGACCTCTATCCGAGCATCCAGCTCGGCGGGTCGATCGGCTTCTCGGCCACGGCCGGCGTGTCGGGCAGCAACTGGTCGTTCGGCCCGACGATCTCGATTCCCTTGTTCGACGGCGGCTCGCGCCGCGCCGCGGTGGACGCCGCGCGCGCCAGCCACGAGGTGGCCTACGCGCAGTGGCGCCAGGCCGTGCGCAATGCGGTGACCGAGGTCGAGAAGGCGCTGGTGCAGCTGGACGCCGCCGGCCGCCGCGTGGGGCAGGCCGAGGCCGCCGCCGACGCCTACCGCCGCTACCTGTCCGGCGCCGAGGCCGAGCGCCGCGCCGGCACCATCAGCCTGCTGAGCTTCGAGGAATCGCGGCGGCAGGCGCTGTCGGCGCAGCTCGACCTGATCGCCTTGCAGCGCGACCAGGTGTCGGACTGGATCGCGCTCTACAAGGCCCTGGGCGGCGGCTGGGACCGCGGCTCGCCGACCCCCATCACGCCGCCGCGCAGCCGCGCGGCCACCGCCCCGAGCGCCCCGAGCGCCCCGAGCGCCCCGAGCACATGACGAAGATCCAACGAAATATCCTGTTAGGCGCGTTGCTGGCCGCGGCGCTCGTCGCCGCCGCGCTGCTGCTGCGCAAGCCGTCGGGCAGCGCGGCAACGTCGGCGGCGGCGGCCACGCCGGCCTCGGCGCTGACCGTCGAACTGGTGGCGCCCGAGCCGCGCGACTGGCCGCAAAGCCTGCGCGCCAGCGGCGCCGTGGCGGCCTGGGAAGAGATCGTCATCAGCCCCGAGGTGGGCGGGCTGCGCATCGCCGAGCTGAGCGCCACCATCGGCCAGCGCGTCGCCAAGGGCCAGTTGCTGGTGCGCCTGGCCGACGACACCGTGCGCGCCGAACTGGCCAAGCAGGAAGCGCTGGTGGCGCAGGCCGAGGCCAGCCTGCAGCAGGCGGCCGGCAACCTAAAGCGCGCGCAGGCCATCGACGTGGCCGGCGCCATCGCGCCGCAGAAGCTCGACGAGTACCAGGCCACCGAGGCCAGCGCGCGCGCGTCGCTGGCTTCGGTGCGCGCCGACCTGCAGAGCGCGCGGCTGAAGCTGGCGCAGACGCGCATCGTCGCGCCCGACGCCGGCATCGTGTCCGCCAAGAGCGGCATCGTCGGCAACGTGGCCAGCGTGGGCACCGAGCTGTACCGGCTGATCCGCCAGGGCCGCATCGAGTGGCGCGCCGAGCTCGACGCCCAGCAGCTGGCCGCCGTGCGCGAAGGCCAGGCGGCGCGCGTCGAGATCCCCGGCGGCGCCGTCGTCGAAGGCCAGGTGCGCCTGGTCTCGCCGACGCTCAGCACCAGCACCGGCCGCGGCATCGCCTACGTGCGCCTGGGCGCCGATGCGCCGGCGCGCGCCGGCGTGTTCGCGGCCGGCACGATCGAGCTGCCGGCGAGCCGCGGACTGACGCTGCCGGAGGCCGCCGTCGTGCTGCGCGACGGCCGCTCCTACGTGCACCTGGTGGACGCCGAGCGCAAGGTGGCCAGCCGCGCGGTGACCACCGGCCGCCGCCGCGACGGCCGCGTCGAAATCACCGCCGGCCTCGACGCCGCGACGCGCGTCGTCGCCAAGGGCGGCGCCTTCCTGTCCGATGGCGCGGTGGTCACGCTGGCGGGAGCGCATTGATGAACGTCTCGTCATGGTCGATCCGCAACCCGGTGCCTTCGGTGCTGGTGTTCCTGCTGCTCGGCGTGCTGGGGCTGATCGGCTTCCAGCGCTTGCAGATCCAGGACTTCCCGGACATGGATCTGCCGACCATCACGGTGTCGGCCAGCCTCGAAGGCGCGGCGCCGGCGCAGCTGGAAACGCAGGTGGCGCGCAAGATCGAGGACAAGCTCGCCTCGCTGACGCTGCTGGACCACATCACGACGACGATCACGCAGGGCGCGGTGACGATCAGCGTCAGCTTCGAGCTCGACAAGGACAGCGAGGCCGCGCTCAGCGAGGTGCGCAACGCGGTGGACAGCGCACGCGCCGAGCTGCCGTCGAGCATGAGCTCGCCCACCGTCTCGAAGGTGACGACGACGGGCTCGGCCATCCTCACCTTCACGGCCGAATCGGCGCAGCGCGACGAGAAGGACTTGTCGTGGTTCGTCGACAACGACATCGCCAAGGCGATGCGCGCCGTCAAGGGCGTGGGCACGTTCGCGCGCGTCGGCGGCATCGACCGCGAGGTGCACGTCGACCTCGACCCCACGCTGATGGCCGGCCTCGGCGTGACGCCGGCCGACGTGTCGACGCGGCTGAAGGCGGTGCAGACCGAATCGTCGGGCGGGGAAGGGCAGATCGGCGGGCAGCGCCAGTCCACGCGCACCATCGCCACCGTCGGCACGCCCGCCGAAGTGGGCGCGATCACGCTGCCGCTGGCCGACGGGCGCTACGTGCGGCTGGACCAGATCGCCCGCATCAGCGACAGCCATGCCGAGCGCACGACGCTGGCCTTCCGCGACGGCAAGCCGGTGATCGGCTTCCAGATCACGCGCTCGAAAGGCTTCTCCGACGTGCAGGTGGCCGACGACGTGCGCGCCGCGGTGAAGCGCTTCGCGGCCCAGCATGCCGACCTGCGCATCACCGAGGCCAGCAACACCGTCGAGCCGGTGGAGGACAACTACGAAGGCTCGATGCACCTGTTGATCGAAGGCGCGCTGCTGGCGATTGCCGTCGTCTGGTGGTTCCTGCGCGACACGCGCGCCACGCTGATCTCGGCCACCGCGCTGCCGCTGTCCATCATCCCGACCTTCGGCGCGATGTACCTGCTGGGCTACTCGCTGAACACGGTCACGCTGCTGTCGCTGTCGCTGGTGGTGGGCATGCTGGTCGACGATGCCATCGTCGAGATCGAGAACATCGAGCGCCACCTGCACATGGGCAAGAAGCCGTTCCAGGCGGCGATGGAGGCGGCCGACGAGATCGGCCTGGCGGTCATCGCCACCACCTTCACGCTGGTGGCGGTGTTCCTGCCGACGGCCTTCATGAGCGGCATTCCGGGGCTCATCTTCCGCCAGTTCGGCATCGTCGCCTCGGTGGCGGTGCTGGCCTCGCTGCTGGTGGCGCGGCTGGTCACGCCGATGATGGCGGCCTACCTGCTGAAGGCCAAGCCGCCGGGCGACGGCCAGGGCCAGGCCGATGGCGCCATCATGACGCGTTATCTGCGCTGGGTGCGCGGCGCGCTGACGCGGCGCAAGACCACGGTGCTGGCGACGCTGGTGTTCTTCGGCATCTCGATGGCGCTGATCCCGCTGCTGCCCACCGGCTTCATGCCGGCGCAGGACCAGTCGCAGACCCGCGTGACGCTGACGCTGCCGCCCGGCGGCACGCTGCAGGAGACGGCCGTCACCGCGCAGCAGGCCGCCGAGCTGATCAAGCGCGTGCCCGGCGTCGACAGCGTGTTCATCGCCGCCGGCACCGCCAGCACCGGCGGCGGCTTCGGCGGCGGCAGCACCACCGACGTGAGCAGCGCCACGCTGACGGTGGACCTGCTGCCGCGCGGCCAGCGCGAGCTGAAGCAGTCGGGCGTCGAGAGCCGCATCCGCGAGGCCTTGCGCGCCATCCCGGCCACGCGCGTCGCGGTGGGCTCCGGCGGCAGCGGCGAGACGCTGACCATCACGCTGGCCGCCGACGACGCCGACGCGCTGGCCCGCACCGCGGCGCAGGCCGAGGGCCAGCTGCGCGGCCTGAAGGGCATCGGCAACGTCACCTCGTCGGCGGCGCTGCAGCGGCCCGAGGTGCAGGTGCGGCCGAACTTCGAGCGCGCCGCGGCGCTGGGCGTGACCTCCGACGCGCTGGGCGAGGCCGTGCGCATGGCGACCTACGGCGACTATTCGACGGCGCTGCCCAAGCTCAACCTGCCCGAGCGCCAGGTGGCCATCCGCGTGCGTATGGACCCGGCCGTGCGCACCAACATCGACGCCATCGGCCAGCTGCGCGTGCCGGGCAGCCAGGGCTCGGTCAACCTGGCCGCGGTGGCCGATCTGTCGCTGGGCAGCGGCCCTTCGCAGGTGGACCGGCTCGACCGCTCGCGCAACGTCACGCTGAGCGTGGAGCTGGCCGGCCGCGCCATCGGCGAGGTGCAGCGCGAGGCGATGCAACTGCCCGCGCTGGCCAAGCTGCCGGCTGGCGTGCGCACCGTGGAATCGGGCGAAATCCAGCGCACCGGCGAGCTGTTCCGCAGCTTCGGCCTGGCCATGGCGGTGGGCGTGTTCTGCATCTACGCCGTGCTGGTGCTGCTGTTCCACGACTTCCTGCAGCCGGCCACCATCCTGTCGGCGCTGCCGCTGGCGCTGTGCGGCGCGCTGATGGCGCTGTGGATGACGAGCCAGGCCTTCTCGATGCCGGCGGTGATCGGCGTGCTGATGCTGATGGGCATCGTCACCAAGAACTCGATCCTGCTGGTCGAGTACGCCATCATGGCGCGCCGCGAGCGCGGACTGCCGCGGCTGGACGCGCTGGTCGACGCCTGCCACAAGCGCGCGCGGCCGATCGTGATGACGACCATCGCGATGGGCGCCGGCATGCTGCCCAACGCGCTGGGCCTGGGCGCCGAGCCCAGCTTCCGCCAACCGATGGCCATCGTCGTGATCGGCGGCCTGCTGACCTCCACCGCGCTGAGCCTGCTCGTCGTGCCGGTGGTCTTCACCTACGTCGACGACGCGCTGGAATGGCTGCGCCGCCAGGTGCGCCGCTGGTCCAGCGCGACGGCGCAGGAGGCGCAAGGCGGGCGGTCGGCGTGAGCCGGGCGCCGGAGGCCGGCGCGCCCGCCAGCGGCCGATCACGCGGCGCGCAGTCCCGTCTCGCGGATCAGGCGCCCGAACTTCGCGTGCGGGCCAATGACCGACAATGCCGGCATGGTTCCAGAGACTTCCTCCGCCGGCGCTGCCGGCGTGCCGACCGTCGCTTTCGTTTCGCTCGGCTGCCCCAAGGCGCTGACCGATTCCGAGCTGATCCTGACCCAGCTGCGCGCCGAAGGCTACGAGACCAGCAAGACCTTCGCCGGCGCCGACCTGGTGATCGTCAACACCTGCGGCTTCATCGACGACGCGGTCAAGGAAAGCCTGGACACCATCGGCGAGGCGCTGGCCGAGAACGGCCGCGTCGTCGTCACCGGCTGCCTGGGCGCCAAGGCCGACACCGGCGGCGGCAACCTGGTGCGCGGCGTCCACCCCAAGGTGCTGGCCGTCACCGGCCCGCATGCCACGCAGGAGGTGATGGACGCGGTGCACCGCCACGTGCCCAAGCCGCACGATCCCTTCATCGACCTGGTCCCAGAAGCGCGCGGTTCGGCCGGCATCAAGCTGACGCCGCGCCACTACGCCTATCTGAAGATCAGCGAGGGCTGCAACCACCGCTGCACCTTCTGCATCATTCCGGGGCTGCGCGGCGACCTGGTGTCGCGGCCGATCGGCGACGTGCTGGGCGAGGCGAGGGCGCTGTTCGAGTCGGGCGTCAAGGAGCTGCTGATCGTCAGCCAGGACACCAGCGCCTACGGCGTGGACGTCAAGTACCGCACCGGCTTCTGGGACGGCCGGCCGGTGAAGACGCGGCTGTACGAGCTGTGCGAGGCGCTGGGCCGGCTGGCCGAGCCCTACGGCGCCTGGGTGCGGCTGCACTACGTCTACCCCTATCCGCACGTCGACGAGGTGCTGCCGCTGATGGCCGCGGGCCAGGTGCTGCCGTATCTCGACGTGCCGTTCCAGCATTCGCACCCCGAGGTGCTGCGCCGCATGAAGCGCCCGGCCAGCGGCGAGCGCAACCTGGAGCGGCTGGCGCGCTGGCGCGAGGCCTGCCCCGAGCTGGTGGTGCGCTCGACCTTCATCGCCGGTTTTCCCGGCGAGACCGAGGCCGAGTTCGAGGACCTGCTCGCCTTCATGCGCGAGGCGCAGATCGACCGCGCCGGCTGCTTTGCCTATTCGCCGGTGGACGGCGCGGCGGCCAACGACCTGCCCGGCGCGCTGCCGGCCGAAGAGCGCGAAGCGCGGCGCGCTCGCTTCATGGCGGTGGCCGAGGACGTCTCGGCGCGCCGGCTGCAGCGCCGCGTGGGCGCCACCATGCAGGTGCTGGTGGACCACGCGTCGGCGCTGGGCCGCAAGGGGGCGCGGGCGCGCAGTTATGCCGATGCGCCGGAGATCGACGGCACCGTTCGCCTGCTGCCGCCCGAGAAGGCCTCGCGCACGCTGAAGGCGGGCGAGTTCGCGCGTGCGCGCATCGTGGCCACCGAGGGGCACGATCTCGTCGGCATGCCGGTCTGAACGTTGGAGGCAACGCCCGACATGACACGTTTCGATCCGACCGAGCTGATTCACCATCCTTATCAAGCGCCGGCCGGCTTCGCGGCGCCGCAGCTCGGCGTCTACAAGGCCTCGACGGTGATGTTCCCCAACGTCGCCGCGCTGCGCCAGCGCGACTGGCGGTTCAAGGACGGCTACACCTACGGCCTGCACGGCACGCCGACCACCTTCGCGCTGGAAGAGCGCATCGCCACGCTGGAAGGCGGCAGCCAGTGCGTGCTGGTGCCCAGCGGGCTGGCGGCCGTGGCGCTGGTGGACCTGGCGCTGCTGTCGCCGGGCGACGAGGTGCTGCTGCCCGACAACGTCTACGGCCCCAGCCTCGAACTGGCGCGCACCGACCTGGCGCGCTGGGGCATCACGCACCGGCTGTACGACCCGCTGGACGCCGCCGGCCTGGCCGCGCTGGTCACGCCCAACACCAAGCTGCTGTGGCTGGAGGCCGCCGGCTCGGTGACGATGGAGTTCCCCGATCTCGCCGGCCTGGTGCAGGCGGCCCGCGCGGCCGGCGTGACCACGGCGATCGACAACACCTGGGGCGCCGGCATTGCGCTGCGGCCTTTCGAGCTGGGCATCGACATCGTGATGCAGGCGCTGACCAAGTTTCCGTCGGGCGGCGGCGACGTGCTGATGGGCTCGGTCACCACGCGCAGCGCGGCGCTGCACGAGCGCATCAAGCTCGCCCACATGCACCTGGGCTACGGCGTGGCCGGCAACGATGCCGAGCTGCTGTTGCGCTCGCTGCCCTCGCTGGCCTTGCGCTACCACGCGCACGACGCCACGGCGCGCGCGCTGGCCGAGTGGCTGGCCACGCGGCCGGAGATCAGCCGCGTGCTGCACCCGGCGCTGCCCGGCTGCCCCGGCCACGCGTATTGGCGGGCGCAATGCACGGCCGCCGCCGGGCTGTTCTCGGTGATGGTGGACGAGCGCTATTCGCAGGCGCAGGTCGATGCCTTCGTCGACGCGCTGCGGCTCTTCAAGATCGGCTATTCGTGGGCCGGCCCGGTGAGCCTGGCCGTGCCTTACGACCTGAGCGGCATGCGCGGTGGGCGCCCGCCCTACCCGGGCACGCTGGTGCGGCTGGCCATCGGCCTGGAATCGGAAGCCGCGCTGCGCGCCGACCTGGTTCAGGCGCTGCGCGCGCTGGACTGACGCCAGGCCACGCTCAGTGTTCCTTGGACGGCCCCGAGACCTTGTGTCTCATCAGCCGGCCTTTCTCGCGTTCCCAGTCGCGCTTCTTCTCGTCGTGCCGCTTGTCGTGCAAGGCCTTGCCCTTGGCCAGCGCGATGTCGGCCTTCACGCGACCGCCCTTGTAGTGCAGGTTCAGCGGCACCAGGGTGAAGCCCTTTTGCTCCACCTTGCCGACCAGGCGGCGGATCTCGTCCTTGTGCATCAGCAGCTTCTTGGTGCGGTCGGGCTCGGGCACCACGTGCGTGCTGGCGCTGCGCAGCGCGTTGATGCGGCAGCCGATCATGAACAGCTCGCCGTTGCGGATGTGCACGTAGCCGTCGGTCAACTGCACCTGGCCGGCGCGGATGGCCTTGATCTCCCAGCCCGACAGCACGATGCCGGCCTCGAAGGTTTCTTCGATGCTGTACTCGTGGCGGGCGCGGCGGTTTTCGGCGATGGCGGCCATGGCGGGCAGATGGTGGCGCGGGGCACTTTTACAATCGCGCCATTCTATGAAGCATGTGCGCAAGTCGGTCCTGCTGTGGTACTCGCCGCAGGAAATGTTCGCCCTGGTGACTGACTTCGCGCGTTATCCCGAGTTCCTGCCCTGGTGCGAGAGCGCCGAGCTGCTGGAGCAGCACGACGACGGCGTCACCGCCCGCCTGGGCCTGGCCTACATGGGCGTGCGCCACCGCTTCACCACGCGCAACGCCAACGTGCCCGGCGAGCGCGTGGCCATCAGCCTGGTGGACGGGCCGTTCTCGCTGCTCGACGGCACCTGGCTGTTCCTGCCGCTGGGCGCCGCCGCCGGCGGCGCGCCGCAGGCCTGCAAGATCGAGTTCGACCTGCGCTACGCCTTCGCCAGCACGGCGCTGGAGACGGTGGTGAGCCCGGTGTTCGACCGCGTGGCCAACACCTTCGTCGATTCTTTCGTCAAGCGCGCCGAAGCCGTGTATGGCCGCCGCTGAGGCCATGATCGCCGTGGAGGTGGCCTACGGCGCGGCGCCGCACCGCATCGACCTGACGCCGCTGCAACTGCCGGCCGGCGCCACGGTGCGCGACGCGCTGCTCGCCAGCGGCGTGCTGCCGCGCGCCGGGCTGGACCTGCAGGCGGTAGCGGTGGGCGTGTGGGGCCGCGCCTGCGGCCTGGACCAGCTCTTGCGCGAGCGCGACCGGGTGGAGATCTACCGGCCGCTGCAGGTCGACCCCAAGGAAGCGCGGCGCCAGCGCTACAAGGGCAAGAAGGCGCTCAGCGGCAATCCGACGCGATGACGTCGCGCGCGCGCCGCACCTCGGCGGCGCGGGCGGCGTCGTCGAGCACCTCGCGCTCGCCCTTGTCGTTGATGCGCGCCAGGCGCTGGCCGCTGTCCAGCGTGGCCAGGTGGCTGCGCGCGCGGGCGCAGTTGTCGGCGCGGATCGCGGCGTTGCGCTGCTCTTCGGCCTTGGCCTTGGCCTGCTGCTCGGCTTCGGCCGCCTTCTTGCGGGCCTGCAGGTCTTTGTCGACCGGCGCCGAGGCGGGGCCCGATGCCGCCACCACCGCAGCCGACGCGGCCGTGTTGGCCGGCGCCGCGTTGGCGGTGGGGCGCGCGGCCGCGGCGGGGCGCTGCAGGATGTCTTTGTCGGGAATCTCGCGCGGCGGCGGCCGGTCGCTCGCGGTCACGCGGCCATTGGCATCGCGCCAGCGCCACTGCGCCGCCGCCGGCAGCGCCAGCAGCAGGGCCAGGCTGGCGGCGAGCACGCCCACCAGACGCCGGCGGTGAAGCGGGGAGAGGGGCGGTCGACGCATGATGGCGCGCAGTGTAGTCGCCGCCATGGGGGCACGGGTGTCCGGTCTGTAACGGGGAGCCGGGCGGATCGAGGGTCATCCCTATAATCCGCTTTTGCGCCCGGAGCCTTTTCATGCGCCTACTCGGCAAAGCGCTGACCTTCGACGATGTGTTGCTGGTCCCCGCCTACTCCCAGGTGTTGCCGCGCGACACCAGCCTTGCCACCCGACTGTCCCGCAACATCCGACTGAACCTGCCGCTGGTCTCGGCGGCGATGGACACGGTGACCGAAGCGCGCCTGGCGATCGCCATCGCGCAAGAGGGCGGCATCGGCGTCATGCACAAGAACCTGACGCCGCGCCAGCAGGCCGCCGAAGTGGCGCGCGTCAAGCGTTATGAATCGGGGTTGCTGCGCGACCCCATCACGGTGACGCCCGAGACCACCGTGCGCGAGGTGCTGGAGCTGTCGCGCCAGCACGGCTTCTCGGGCTTTCCGGTGCTGCAGGGCAAGACGGTGGTGGGCATCGTCACCAACCGCGACCTGCGCTTCGAATCGCGCCTGGACGCCCCGGTGCGCGAGGTGATGACGCCGCGCGAGCGCCTGGTCTACGTGCACGAAGGCGCCTCGCCCGGCGAAGGCAAGGCGCTGATGCACCAGCACCGGCTGGAGCGCGTGCTGGTCGTCAACGATGCCTTCGAACTGCGCGGCCTGATGACGGTGAAGGACATCACCAAGCAGACCAGCTTTCCCAACGCCGCGCGCGATGCCCAGGGCAAGCTGCGCGTGGCCGCCGCGGTGGGCGTGGGCGATGGCACCGAGGAGCGCGTGGAACTGCTGGTGAAGGCCGGCGTCGACGCGCTGGTGGTCGACACCGCGCACGGCCATTCGGCCGGCGTGCTGGACCGCGTGCGCTGGGTGAAGAAGCACTTCCCACAGGTCGACGTGATTGGCGGCAACATCGCCACCGGCGACGCCGCGCTGGCGCTGGTGGAAGCGGGCGCCGACGCGGTGAAGGTCGGCATCGGCCCCGGCAGCATCTGCACCACGCGCATCGTCACCGGCGTCGGCGTGCCGCAGATCATGGCCATCGACGGCGTGGCCAAGGCGCTGAAGGGCAGCGGCGTGCCGCTGATCGCCGACGGCGGCATCCGCTTCTCGGGCGACCTGGCCAAGGCCATTGCCGCCGGCGCCGACAGCGTGATGATGGGCGGTGCCTTCGCCGGCACCGAAGAGGCGCCGGGCGAGGTGATCCTGTACCAGGGCCGCAGCTACAAGAGCTACCGCGGCATGGGCTCGATCGGCGCCATGCAGAAGGGCTCGGCCGACCGCTACTTCCAGGAAGGGCAGGAAGGCGGCGCCGGCGAGACCTCGGCCAAGCTGGTGCCCGAGGGCATCGAAGGCCAGGTGCCGTACAAGGGCTCGGTGGTCGGCATCATCTTCCAGATGGCCGGCGGCCTGCGCGCCTCCATGCACTACTGCGGCTGCGCCTCGATCGAAGAGATGAAGACCAAGGCGCAGTTCGTCGAGATCACCTCCTCCGGCATCCGCGAGAGCCACGTGCACGACGTGCAGATCACGAAGGAAGCGCCCAACTACCGGGCGGAGTGACGATGCGCAGTGACGAGGGCGCTGCAGGCAGCGGGCCGAGCGCCGGGCCGCCCCAAGCCGGCCCGCACCCCCCCGGGGGGTCGCCCGGCGGACCCGCCGGGCGGGGGGCACGAAGAACCGCGGCGATGCCGTTCATTTTGATCACGGTGCTGATCGACATGATCGCCATCGGGCTGATCGTGCCGGTGCTGCCGCTGATCGTCGGCACCTTCACCGCGTCGCCGGCCGAGCAGACCTTCTGGTTCGGCGTCGTCAGCTTCAGCTTCGGCGTGGCCAACTTCTTCGGCTCGCCCATCCTCGGCGCGCTGTCGGACCGCCATGGACGGCGGCCGGTGCTGCTGATCGGCTTCTCGGGCCTGGCCCTGAGCTTCATCGTCACCGGGCTGGCCACCGCGTTGTGGATGCTGATCGCGGTGCGCTGCGTCAGCGGCCTGATGCAGGCCAACGCTGCGGTGGCCAACGCCTACGTGGCCGACATCACGCCGCCGGCCGAGCGGGCGCGCCGCTTCGGGCTGATCGGCGCGATGTTCGGGCTGGGCTTCACGCTGGGGCCGGTGATGGGCGGGCTGCTCGGCTCGATCGACGTGCACCTGCCGTTCTTCGTGGCCGGCGGCATGGCCATCCTGAACTGGCTGTACGGCTTCTTCGTGCTGCCCGAATCGCTGCCGGCCGACAAGCGCCGCCCTTTCGAGTGGCGGCGCGCCAACCCGATCGGCGCCTTCCGCGGGCTGGCGCAGTTGCACGGCGTGGGGCCGCTGGTGGCGGTGATCGCGCTGGCCGCGCTGGCGCAATTCACGCTGCATAACGCCTGGGTGCTGTACACCACGTTCAAGTTCGGCTGGGGGCCGGCGCAGAACGGCTGGTCGCTGTTCGCGGTGGGCGTGATGTCGGTGCTGGTGCAGGGCTTCCTGCTCAAGCATTTGCTGGCGCGCTGGTCGGCGCGGCAGTTGGCCACCGTGGGGCTGATCGGCTCGGCGCTCACCTACGCCGGCTTCGGGCTGGCCAGCCAGGGCTGGATGATGTTCGCCGTGATCATCGTCGGCAACCTCATCGGCGGCGGCGCGCAGGCCTCGATCCAAAGCCTGGTCTCCAACGCCGCCGCCTCGCACGAGCAAGGCCAGGCGATGGGCTCGGTGGCTTCGCTCACCAGCCTGATGGCGGTGCTGGCGCCGCTGGTCAGCGCCACGCTGCTGGGCGTGGTCTCGCACCGGCCGCCGGGCGACGTCTGGATCGGGCTGCCGTTCTTCTTCTGCGCGGCGCTGCAGGCGCTGGGCGCCTTCATCGCCATCCGCCATTTCCGCCGCCACGCGGGCGCGGCCGTCGCCCCGGCCTGAACCTCATCGCCATGCACGACAAGATCCTGATCCTCGACTTCGGCTCCCAGGTCACGCAACTCATCGCGCGCCGCGTGCGCGAGGCGCACGTCTACTGCGAGATCCACCCCAACGACGTCGGCGACGACTTCGTGCGCGCCTTCGCGCCCAAGGCCGTCATCCTCTCCGGCAGCCACGCCAGCACCTACGAAGAACACGAGCTGCGCGCGCCGCAGGCGGTGTGGGACCTCGGCGTGCCGGTGCTGGGCATCTGCTACGGCATGTTCACGATGGCGGTGCAGCTCGGCGGCGAGGTCGAGGCCAGCACGCACCGCGAGTTCGGCTACGCCGAGGTGCGCGCGCGCGGCCACACCCGGCTGCTGGACGGCATCCAGGACTTCGCCACGGCGGAAGGCCACGGCATGCTGAAGGTCTGGATGAGCCACGGCGACAAGGTCACCGCGCTGCCGCCGGGCTTCAAGCTGATGGCCAGCACGCCGAGCTGCCCGATCGCCGGCATGGCCGACGAAGATCGAGGTTATTACGCGGTGCAGTTCCACCCCGAGGTCACGCACACCGTGCAGGGCCGCGCGCTGCTGGAACGCTTCGTGCTGCAGATTGCCGGCGCCCGCTCCGACTGGATCATGCGCGACCACATCGAGGAAGCGGTGGCCGCCATCCGCGCGCAGGTGGGCGACGAGCAGGTGATCCTGGGGCTGTCGGGCGGCGTCGATTCCAGCGTCGCCGCGGCGCTGATCCACCGCGCCATCGGCGACCAGCTAACCTGCGTCTTCGTCGACCACGGCCTGCTGCGCCTGGACGAAGGCCGCATGGTGATGGAGATGTTCGCCGGGCCGACGTCGAACATTCATGCCAAGGTGGTGCACGTCGACGCCAGCGCGCAGTTTCTCGGCAAGCTGCAAGGCGTGGCCGACCCCGAGCAAAAGCGCAAGATCATCGGCCGCGAGTTCGTCGAGGTCTTCCAGGCCGAGGCAAAGAAGATCGCCAACGCTGCAACTCGAACTGGCGCCGAGAGCGGCGTCAGGTGGCTGGCCCAAGGCACGATCTACCCCGACGTGATCGAGAGCGGCGGCGCCAAGACCAAGAAGGCCACCACGATCAAGAGCCACCACAACGTCGGCGGCCTGCCGGAAACCTTGGGCCTGAAGCTGCTGGAGCCGCTGCGCGACCTGTTCAAGGACGAGGTGCGCGAACTCGGCGTGGCCCTGGGCCTGCCGCCGGACATGGTGTACCGCCACCCGTTCCCCGGCCCGGGGCTGGGCGTGCGCATCCTCGGCGAGGTGAAGCCCGAATACGCCGAGTTGCTGCGCCGCGCCGACGCGATCTTCATCGACGAGTTGCGCGCCTTCAAGGACGAAGCCAGCGGCAAGAGCTGGTACGACCTCACCAGCCAGGCCTTCGCCGTCTTCCTGCCGGTGAAGAGCGTCGGCGTGATGGGCGACGGCCGCACCTACGAGCACGTGGTGGCCCTTCGCGCCGTGCAGACCAGCGACTTCATGACCGCCGACTGGGCCGAACTGCCGTACGCGCTGCTGAAGAAGGTCTCATCGCGAATCATCAACGAGGTGCGCGGCATCAACCGCGTGACCTACGACGTGAGCAGCAAGCCGCCGGCGACGATTGAGTGGGAGTGAGGGGCGGCCTCGCGGTCCAAGCCCGCCGTCGCGTCCGCCGGCTGAACCGCGCGCGGGCCGGCTTGTCCAGTTGTCCCTTCAAGATTTGCGGGAATACCCCAGCAGCCTTGTAACGCCGGTGGTGGGCAAACTCGGGTCGCTCCCGGACGTCGGTCGGCGCGGCTGGCTACCCTGAGGTCGAGACATGAAGTGCCCGCAATGTCACGCCGACAACGGCGACACCTTCCGCTTTTGCCAGGCCTGCGGCACCTCGTTGCAGGCGGTGGCGGCGGCCGCAACGGCAGCCGCAACCGCCGCGGCAACCGCCACGGCAGCTTCCACGGCAACTGCTGCAGCCCCCGCGCCCGCGACCGCACCGGATGCGCCCGCGGTGGCCAATGTGGCCAACGGCGGCGAGCGCCGGCAACTGACGGTGATGTTCTGCGACATCGTCGACTCCACGCCGCTGTCCACGCGCTTCGATCCGGAGGACCTGCGCGAAATCATCCGCCGCTTCCAGGACGCGTGCGTCGCGGCCATCGAGCCTTATGACGGCTGGGTGGCGCAGCACCTGGGCGACGGGCTGCTGATCTATTTCGGCTACCCGCGCGCGCACGAGGACGACGCGTTGCGTGCCGGGCACGCGGGTCTGGGGGTCGTGCAGGCCGTGCGCGCGCTGCAGCCCGCGCCGGGCGTGCAATTGCAGGTGCGCGTGGGCATCGCCACCGGCAAGGTCGTGATCGGCGAGCACGTCGGCGCCGGCGGGCCCGCCGAACGCCTGGCGGTCGGCAGCACGCCCAATCTGGCGGCGCGGCTGCAGGCGCTGGCCGAGCCGGACACGGTTGTGATCTCGCCGCACACGCGGCGCCTGCTGGGCCAGGCTTTCGAATTCAAGGACCTGGGCGTGCGCACGCTCAAGGGCATTGCTGAGCCGATGCGGGTGCGGCAGATCATCGGCCCGAGCGCGCGGCTGAGCCGCTTTGCCGCCGCGCACGGCCTGGAGACGCTGCCGATCGTCGGCCGCGACGGCGAACTGCAACTGCTGCGCCAATGCGCCGACAAAGCGGTGCAACACGACGGCCACGCGGTGCTGGTGCGGGGCGAGCCCGGCATCGGCAAATCGCGGCTGGTGCGCGCGCATGTGGAGGAGATCTGCGCGCAGCACGGCATCCTGCCGGTCGAATTGCAATGCTCGCCGTATCACAACCAGAGCGCGCTGTTCCCGGTGCTCGACTGGTGGCAGGCGATCTTTCTGGCGCATGGCGCGATGAGCGACGCCGAAAAGTGCAAGGTGATCGAAACGCTGGTCGGCCGCACCGCCATCGACCCCGCGCAGGCCGTGCCTTGCCTGGCGATGCTGCTGTCGCTGCCGGTGCCGCCCGGCTATGCGCCGCTGAACCTCACCGCCGATCGCCAGAAGCGCCTGACGCTGCAATACCTGGCCGACCTGGTGAAGCAACTGTACCCGCTGCCGCTGGTGCTGCTGGTGGTGGAAGACCTGCACTGGGCCGACCCGTCGACGCTGGAGCTGATCGGCCTGTGGCTGGCCGGCTCGCCGGGCAGCACCACGCACACGCTGATGACCTCGCGCGCCGAATTCGTGCCGCCGTGGGCCGCGCAGGACAACATCGCCGCGGTGGAGTTGGGCCGGCTGCCCGACGCCCCGGCACTGGAACTGGTGCGCCTGGCGGCCGGCGAAGTGGCGCTGCGCGACAGCCTGCAGCAGGAGCTGCTGCGCAAGAGCGACTGCATTCCGCTGTACCTGGAAATGCTGACCCGGCATTTCGTCGACCATGCGCAGCCGCAACCCGCGCCGGCGCGGGCCGAAGGCGCCGCTGCAGAGCCCGCGAGCACCATCCCCGAAAGCCTGCAAGACGCCTTGATGGCGCGGCTGGACCACATGGGCGAGACGAAATCCGTCGCCCAGGTGGCCGCGATCCTCGGCCGCGACTTCGACCGCCAACTGCTCGACGCGGTATGGACCGGCAGCCCCGCCGCACTCGAACGCGGCCTGGCCGAATTGGAAAAGGCCGACCTGGTGCAGACGCGCAGCGACCGCAGCCGCGGCCAATACCGCTTCAAGCACGCGCTGATCCGCGACGTGGCCTACGACTCGCTGCTCAAGCGCCATTGCGAGGCGCTGCACGCGCACATCGCGGAGGTGATGGAGAACCGCTTCCCCGAACTGGCGGCGCGCCAGCCCGACGTGCTGGCGCAGCACTACACCGCCGGCAAGAAGCGCGATCCGGCGATGCGCTATTGGCACGCGGCCGGCCGGCTGGCGATGAAAAGTTCGTCGGCGCAAGAGGCCGTGGCGCATTTCAGCCGCGGCCTGGCGCTGCTGGAGGAGACGCCGCCTTCGCCCGAGCGCGACGTGCGCGAACTCGATTTCCGCATCGTGCTGGGCCACGCGTTGATGACGTGGAAGGGCTACGCCGCCGACGAGGTCAAGGCCTCGTGCGACCGCGTCTCGGCGCTGTGCACGCTGGTGGGCAACACGCCGCTGTTGCCGGCGGCCCTGTACCAGCAGGTGGCCTACAACATCGTCAGCGCCAATCTGGACACCGCGCTCGCGATGTCGGAACGGTTCTGCGAGATTGCGCAGAACACGCCCGGCGACGATCTGCTGATCGAAGGCGACGTGACGCTGGGCCTGACGCAATTCTTCCGCGGCGAATTCACTGCATCGCGCCAGCAGCTCGAGCATTGCCTGCAGATGTACACCGTCGAGCGGCATGGCGGCCACGCCTTCCTGTTCGGGCACGACCCGGGCGTGCTGTGCTACGTCTATCTGATCTGGATCTATTGGCTGCAGGGCCGGCAGCCGCAGGCGCTGCAGGCCTCGCAGCAGGCCGTTGCGCTGGCGCGGCGGCTGGCGCATCCGCTGTCGTTCGCCTTTGCGCTGGCCTTTGCCGGCTGGCATTGCATCTTCTGCCGCGACGATGAAGGCGCGCAGGCCTACAGCGAAGAGCTGATCGCCTATTGCAGCGAACAGCACATCCTGATCTTCCTGGCCCACGGCTACATGATCAAGGCCTGGGTCGCCGGCCTGCGCGGGCAGACCGAGCCCGGGCTGCAGGGCCTGCAAAGCGGGCTCGAGCTGTTCCGCATGACCGGCGCGCGGCACTTCCTGCCGCATTGGCAAGGCCACCTTGCCGCCACGCGCGCAGCCGCCGGCCACACCGAAGGCACCGAAGCCGCATTGGCGCTGTGGCTCGAGCGCACCCACAGCACCCGCGAGCATTGGAGCGAAGCCGAATTGCACCGCTACCGCGGCACCGTGCTCGCCAAGCTCGGCCGCCCCGCCGCCGACATCGAAGCCTGCTTCCAGCGCGCCATCGAAGTGGCGCAGAGCCAGGGCGCCCTGGCCTGGGAAGCCCGCGCCCGGCTCGACCTGGCGCAGCACCTGCTGGATCAGGGCCGCGCCGGCGAGGCGAGGGAACTGCTCGATCGGCTGCGGTCGGAGGTGGCGATGGACATCGACGCGCAGATGCCGGCGCGCATCGAGGCGTTGATGGGGCAGTGCGCGGAGGCGCTGGTCAGGGCAGGAGATCGCGCCGCGCGTCGCCCGCATTGATGCCGGCCGATTCAAGCAGCGCCTCGACCAGCGGCGCCTGCAGCTTGTACTTCAGCGCACTGGACATGACCTGGTCCGACACGCTCGCGGCCGGCTCGCCGCCGCCACCGGTGGGCGACGGCGCCGAAAGGCCGTCGACGTGCACGATCTTGATCTCGCTGATCTTCTCGAGCGGACGCGCGCTTTCGCGGACGACGGCCTCGATGCGCTCCAGCGTCGCGAGGCGGATGCGCAACTGCAGGGTCTCGGCCGACATCGCGTTCTCCGCCTCGTTCAGCGCGCGGCGGGCGCGGGCCTCGATCTCGTGCCCCTGGTCGGCCGTTGCCTGGCGCATCCGTTCGGCGTCGCTCTCGGCCAGGGCGGTGGTTCGCATGGCTTCGGCACGGCGCGCAGCGGCTTCGCGCTCCGCCTCGGCGGCCTGCACGATGGCCAGGCCTTTGACCTCGACATCGCGCTGGGCGGCCACCAGCACCAGCGCCTTGTCGCGCTGCGCCCGCTCCAGCTCACGCAGCGTGACCACCGATTCCTCGGCCTTGACCGCCTCGGCGCGCGAGCGCTCGGCGTCGACCAGGGCCTCGTTGCGCAAGCGCGAGTGCTCGGCGATCTCGATCTCGTTGCGCTGCTGCTCGAGCTCCAGCGCGCGGCGGCGCTTGGTCTCGGCCACCTCCACCGTCAGTGCCTTGGAAATCTCGATCTCGCGCACTTGTTGCTCGACGCGCAGCTTCTCCTCGCGCACGGTGCGCTCGGACACGAGCTTGGCCCGCTCGACCGCTTCGGTGGACGTGACTTCCGCCACCTGCGACGAGCGCTGCATCTCGGCGCTCTCGATGCTGATCTGCGCCTGCTCCTGCGCACGGCGGATCGCGATGTCGCGCTCCTGCATCAGGCGGGCATATTCCTCCTCCTTTTGCAGCTCGAGCATCTGCCGCTCGGCCGCGAGGTTCTGCCGCTGGATCTGCACCTGCGCTTCGCGTTCGACCTCGTTGCGGCGCTTGCGCCGCTGCTCGATTTCCTCGGTCAGCTTCGTCAGGCCGGCGGCGTCGAAGGCGTTGTTCGGATTGAAGAACTCGCGCGACGCCTGGTCCAGCGAGCTGATCGAGACGCTGTCGATCTCCAGGCCGCTGGTGTCGATGCCTTGCGATGCCAGCGCGCGCACGCGTTGCGCGAACGCGCTGCGGTGCTCGTGCAGCGCCTCCATGGTCGATTCCGCGGCGGCGGTGCGCAGCGCATCGTCGAAGCGCGCCGACAGCAGCTGCCGCATCGCGTCGATCGACATCGTGCGGCCGCCCAGCGTGCGCGCGGCGGCGTTCACCGCCTCGGTCGTCGGCGCCACGCGGACGTAGAAGTCTGCATCGACGTTGACGCGCAGCCGGTCCTGCGTGATCAAGGCATCGTGGTCGCGGTGCGAGACGCCGATGCGCATCGTGTTCATGTTGACGCGGGTCACCTCGTGCAGCACCGGGATGACCAGCGCGCCGCCGGAGATGCACACGCGCAACCCGAGAAAGCCGGTGCGCACGAACGAGGTCTCGCTCGTCGAGCGCTGGTAGAGCTTGGAGAGCAGCCACCAGGCGATGCCGATCGCGACGACGACGACGATGATCGTCAACAGCACGGAACCGAAGTTGATCTCCATGGGCGCTACTCGCTGGGCGATGGTCGGGTTTCGGCGGGGGCGGCCGCGGGCCGCTCGACGATCAGGCGCAGGCACTTGACGAACAGCGGCCGGTACTCTTCCGGCAAGCGCTCGAGCACCTGGTGTTCGACGCGGGCATCGCGCGGCATCACGCGGTTGAGCATGTCGGCGCCGGCCGGCGCGAGAAACAGCTCGTACGCGCGCTGATCGTCGCTGGCGGGAACGCGTCGCACCAGGCCGTTGGCAGCGAGCCGGCGAACCATCTCGGCCACCGTGTTGCGGTCCATGAACAAGCGGTCGGCCAGCGAGTTCTGGCTGAGTCCGGGCTGCTGGTAGAGCGTGACGAGCGCGGCCTTCTGCCGCGGCGTGATCGACTGGGCGGCGAACTCCTGCGAAAACAGCTCCTCGGCCAGGAAGTGCGCGCGGCGCAGCAGATGCGACCCCACGTCTTCCAGGCGGAAACGATCGAGCAACTCGCGCACCGGGGCCGTGACCAGTTCGCGGGCATCCTGCGGCGCCGCCGCGGCGTGGCGCCGGCCGCGGCGCGCCGTCTCAGGCGCGGCCATCGCGTTCCTTCGACATCGGCGGCGTGCGGGGCGATGCGCGGTGCGGTTTGCGGCTCTCGCGGCTGTACGTATGGCTGTACGTATACATGCTAGTTATGGCGCTCGCAGTGCATGAGCGCTGTCTTTATAGAAGCGTGTCCACTCTCCGTCAAGACGGGCCCGGCCCAGGGAAACTTCTAGGTATGGCCGTGCGGTCGCGGCGCTTGACTTCGCTGTCCGGCATTCCTAGACTGCCCCGGAACACAACGTATACGGCCTAATTCCGAATCCCGATGGGCACGTCGGCGAGCGGCGGGCCGGGCGGAGGTCACGATGGCACAAGGCGAGATCCTCGCGGGCTTCCTGGCCCCGCACCCGCCGCACCTGGTGTACGGCGAGAACCCCGAGCAGAACGAGCCCCGCTCGCAGGGCGGCTGGGAGCCGCTGCGCTGGGCCTACGAGCGCGCGCGTGCCGACCTGGAGGCGCTGAAGCCGGACGTGCTGCTCGTGCATTCGCCGCACTGGATCACCTCGGTCGGGCACCACTTGCTCGGCGTGCGCACGCTGTCGGGCAAGTCGGTCGATCCGATCTTCCCGAACCTCTTCCGCTACCGCTTCTCGCTCGACGTCGACGTGGAGCTGGCCGAGGCCTGCGCCGAAGAGGGCCGCAAGCTCGGCCTCGTCACGAAGATGATGCGCAACCCGAACTTCCGCGTCGACTACGGAACGATCACCTGCCTGCACATGATCCGGCCGCAGTGGGACATCCCGGTCGTCGGCCTGTCGGCGAACAACACGCCGTACTACCTGAACACCAAGGAAGGCCTGTCGGAGATGGATCTGCTCGGCAAGGCCACGCGCGAGGCGATCCGCCGGACCGGGCGGCGCGCGGTGCTGTTGGCGTCCAACACGCTGTCGCACTGGCATTTCCACGAGGAGCCCGCGATCCCGGAGGACATGAGCAAGGAGCACCCGCAGACCTACGAGGGCTACAAGTGGGACATGCGCATGATCGAGCTGATGCGCAAGGGCCGTACGCGCGAGGTGTTCAAGCTGCTGCCGCAGTTCATCGAGGAGGCGTTCGCCGAGGTGAAGTCCGGCGCCTTCACCTGGATGTTCTCGGCGATGGGCTACCCCGAGATCCCCGGCGAGCTGTACGGCTACGGCACGGTGATCGGCACCGGCAACGCGGTGATGGGCTGGAACCTCCAGCGCGAAGGTTTGTCGACGCTGGGCCGCGAGCCAGCGTCGCTGGCGCGGCTGACGGACTGACGGCCGCCGCATGCCGGTCGTCAGCGCCTTCCTCGTTCCGGGCTCGCCGCTGCCGCGGCTGAAGCCCGAGGTGCTGCCCTGGGGCCGGCTGGCGGCGGCCTGCCAGCGCGCCGGCCGCGCGCTCGCGGCGTCGCGGCCCGATGCGGTGCTCGTCTACTCGACGCAGTGGTTCGCGGTGCTCGACCAGCAATGGCTCACGCACCGGCGCAGCCGCGGCGTGCACGTCGACGAGAACTGGTACGAGCACGGCGACCTGCCGTACGACCTGCACGCCGACACCGAACTCGCGCACGCCTGCGTGGCCGCTTCGCCGCGCATCGGCGTCCAGGCGCGCGGCGTCAACTACGAGGCCTTCCCGATCGACACCGGCACGATCGTCGCGAGCCAGGCGCTCGAGGTGGGCACGCCGGAGCGGCCGCTGGTCGTTGCCTCCAACAACCTCTACCACGATGCCGCCACCACCGAGAAGCTCGCCGCGATGGCGGTGGCCTGCGCCGACGAGCAGGGCAAGCGGGTCGCGGTGGTCGGCGTGGGCGGCCTCTCGGGCTCGCAGTTCCGCACCGAGATCGACGTGCGCACCGACCGCATCGCCAGCCCCGACGACGACAAGTGGAACCAGCGCATCCTGCAACTGGTCGAGTCGGGCGATGTCGCGCAGCTGCGCGCGCTGGTGCCCGACTTCGCGCGCGAGGCGCGGGCGGACATGGGCTTCAAGCACTTCTATTGGATCCTCGGCGCGCTGAAGGGGCGTTTCCCCGGAGCGCGCGTTCACGGATACGGACCGGCGTACGGCAGCGGTGCGGCCGTCGTCGAGTTCACGTTGTAGCAACCCCCGGCACACAGGAGCCTGCATCCATGAAGATGACCAACGTGTTCACTTGCGTCGCGCTCGCCGTCCTCTCGGGCAGCGCCTGGGCACAGTCGTGCACGATCAAGATCGGGCGCGTCGTGCCGGTCACCGGCCCGCTGGCCGACGTCGGCAAAGACACGCCCTGGGTCGACGACCACAAGGTCGGCCCGATCAACAAGGCCGGCGGCCTGAAGGTCGGCAACCAGCAGTGCAAGGTCGAGTACAAGATCTACGACAGCAAGAGCACCGTTGCCGGCTCCGCCGACGCCGCGACGCGCGCGATCCTGCAGGACAAGGTCGACTTCCTGATGGCGCAGGGCACGCCCGACACCACCAACGCGCCGTCGGATCTGTGCGAGCGCAACCAGGTGCCGTGCATCACCGTCAACACGCCGGTCGAGGCCTGGCTGTTCGGCCCCGACGGCAAGCCGAAGACCTTCAAGCACACGTTCCACTTCTTCTTCGGCGTGCCCGACCTGGTGACCAACCACGTCGGCATGATCAAGGCGCTGCCGGGCGGCTTCAACGGCAACATCGGCTACCTCTATCCGAACGATCCGGACGGCACGGTGTTCGCGTCGCTGTTCGACCCGGCCTTCAAGAAGGAAGGCTGGAAGCCGACCGATCCGGGCCGCTTCCAGCAGGGCCTGCCGGACTTCAGCTCGATCATCAACCAGTTCAAGCGCAACCGGGTCGAGGTCGTCACCGGGGTGCTGGCCCCGCCGGACCTGCAGAACTACCTGCAGCAGGCCGCACAGCAAGGCTACAAGCCGAAGATGTACATCATCGACAAGGCCACCGGCTACCCGGAGCCGATGAACGCCATCGGCAAGGCCGGCGAGAACATCCTGTCGGTGAACTTCTGGTCGCCGGCCTATCCGGGCAAGAGCAAGTTCGGCGGCTACACCGGTGAAGGGTTGGTCGAGACCTACGAAAAGGCGACCGGCAAGCAGTACATCCCGCCGCTCGGCTACGACGACGCGGCCTACGACGTGCTGTTCGACGCGCTGCAGCGTGCCGGCACCACCGACCGCGCCGCCGTGCTGAAGGCGCTGGCCGAGACCAACCTCGACACGGTTGCCGGCACGGTGAAGTTCAACGAGCAGCACTACTCGGTGCAGCCGCTCGGCGGCGCGCAGTGGCGCTACGACGACAAGCGCAAGAAGCTGGTGAAGGAGAACGTCTACAACGCGGTCTACCCGTCGGTGAAGAAGACCGGCGACATGAAGACCTACCACTGACGAGCCGTCCGCAACGCCGGGCCTCGCTGGGGCCCGGCGTGGCCCGCCCATGCGCCCCCTGTACCGACAGTTCGCGACCCAAGCCGAGATCGACGCGCAGTACGACGTCGAGCAGTCGGTGCCGGACTTCACCGTCTACGCCCGCCACTACATCGACGAAAGCCGGCTGGCCCGCCACCGCCTGCGCTGCACGCTCGACGTGCCCTACGGCCCCACCCGCGACGAAACGCTCGACATCTTCTCCGCCGCGATGCCCGGCGCGCCGGTGTTCGTGTTCATCCACGGCGGCTATTGGCGGATGCTGTCGAGCAAGGAGTTCTCGTGCGTCGCGCTCGGCCTGCACGAACTGGGCATCACCACCGTCGTCGTCAACTACGCGCTGTGCCCGAAGGTGACGATCGACGAGATCACGCGCCAGATGCGCGCCGCCGTCGCCTGGGTGCTGCGGCGCATCGACCGCCACGGCGGCGACCCGTCGCGCGTGGTGCTCGGCGGCCATTCGGCGGGCGGCCACCTGACCGCCATGTGCCTGCAGACCGACTGGGACGCTGACTACGGCCTGCCGCCCGATCCGCTGGCCGGCGCGGTGATGGTCAGCGGGCTGTTCGACCTGCGCCCGCTGCGCTGGTCGAACATGCAGCCCATGCTGCAGCTGGACGACGGCGTGATCCAGCGCAACTCGCCGCTGTTCCACGTGCGGTCGTGCGCGACGCCGGCGCTGGTGAGCTGGGGCGGCAACGAGCCCGACGAATTCCGCCGCCAGTCCGACGACTTCCTCGCCGCCTGGCAGGCCGCGGGCAACCGCGCGCGGCGGCTGCCGCAGGAGGGGCGCAACCACTTCGACGCGATCTACGGCTTCGAGGATCCGAAGAGCCCGCTCGCGCAATGGATCGCGCTGGCGGCGAGGCGCTGAGGCGATGGCCAACATCCTCGAGGTGCGCGCGCTGTCCAAGAGTTTCGGGGCGATCCAGGTCGCCAACGCGGTCTCGTTCGGCGTGGTCGAGGGCGAGATCCTCGGCATCATCGGCCCCAACGGCGCCGGCAAGACCACGCTGTTCGGCATGCTCGCCGGCCAGGTCGAGGCGTCGGCCGGGCAGATCCTGTTTCGCGGCGAGGACATCACCGCGCTGCCGCCGCAGGACCGCGCGCGCCGCGGCATCGCGCGCACGTACCAGGTGCCGCGGCCGTTCGGCCAGATGACGGTGTTCGACAACCTGCGCGTCGCGGCGCACTTCGCCGGCGGGCTGCACGGCGCGGATGCCACCGAGTGGATCGAGCGCGCGCTGGCCGCCACCGGCCTGACGCGCTACGCCGAGACGCTGGCCGGCCGGCTGCCGCTGCTGGTGCGCAAGCGCCACGAGCTGGCGCGCGCGCTCGCGATGCGGCCGAAGCTGCTGTTGATCGACGAGGTCGCGGCCGGCCTGACCGAGCAGGAAGTCGAGGAGTTCATCGCGCTGGTGCGCCGGCTGCGCGACATGGGCATCAGCGTCGTCTGGATCGAGCATGTGATCCGCACGATGCTCGTCGCGACCGACCGCCTGATGGCGCTTGCCGGTGGCGAGGTGCTCGCCCTCGGCGTGCCGCAGCAGGTGATGACGATGCCGGAGGTCAAGCGTGTCTACCTCGGCTCCTGAGACCGTCCTGCGGGTGGCCAGCCTGTCGGCCTACTACGGCGAGCTGCGGGCGATCTACGACTGCTCGCTCGAACTGGCGCGCGGCGACGTGCTGGCGGTGATCGGCGCCAACGGCGCCGGCAAGTCCACGCTGCTGAAGTCGATCGTCGGCCTGATGAACCACGGCGCGCGCTCGCACCTTCGCGGCCTGGTGGAGTTCGAGGGCCGGCGCATCGACAAGCTCGGTCCGGAGGAGATCGTCGATGCCGGCATCGCGCTGGTGCCCGAGGGCCGGCGCTTGTTCGACCGCATGAGCGTGGAAGACAACCTGCTTGCCGGCGCCTACCTGGCGCGTTGCCGTCCGCAGGCGGCGCAGCGCCTGGCCGAGGTGTTCGAGCTGTTCCCGCGGCTGCGCGAGCGGCGCCGCCAGACCGTCAGCGAGATGAGCGGCGGCGAGCAGCAGATGGTCGCGATCGGCCGCGCGCTGATGAGCGGGCCCAAGCTGATCCTGTTCGACGAGCTGTCGCTCGGCCTCGCGCCGGTGATGGTCGACGAGATCTACCGCAAGCTGGCGCAGATCATCGAGCGCGGCGTCAGCTGCGTGATCGTCGAGCAGGACCTCAAGCGCGCGCTGGCGTCGAGCACGCGCTTTTGCGTGATGCTGGAAGGCAGCATCGTTCTCGAAGGCCGGCCCGGCGAGGTGCCGATGGAGGCGATCACCGCCGCGTACTTCGGCGCCGGCGAGGCGCGGCAGGCATGAAGGCGAGCGAGCGATGAGCAACGACGATCTCTACTGGCTCGGCGTCGAGATCGCCAACGGCGTGCTGTCCGGCGCCGTGCTGGGCGGCTCGTACGCGTTGATCAGCGTCGGGCTCGCGCTCAACTTCGGCGTGATGCGGCTCGTCAACCTCTCGCACGGCGACTGGCTGATCGTCGCCGCCTACCTCTGCGTGGCGCTGCTGACGATGATCCCCGGCGTCGCGCCGTTCTGGGCGCTCGCCGTCGTGGTGCCGCTGATGTTCGGCGTCGGCTATCTCGTGCAGCGCGTGCTGCTGAACCACGTGTCGGTGCAGGCGGCCGAGCGGCGCGGCATGTCGCCGCTGTACGGGCTGATGCTGCCGCTGCTCGTCACCTTCGGCCTGTCGATCGTGCTGAGCCAGGGCATGCTGCTGGTGTTCAGCTCCGACGCCGCCACCATCCGCAACGAGCTGTCCTATTCCGCGATCCGCCTGAGCGCCGACCTCAGCCTGTCGACGTTGCGCTTCGGCTTCTTCTGCGCCGCCGCGGTGCTGCTCGCGGCGCTCGCGCTGTGGATGCGCAGCACCCACATCGGCCGCGCGATCCGCGCCGCCAGCGACGATGCCGAGGTCGCCGCGCTGATGGGCATGCGCACCTCGCACGTCTACGGCGTGGCCAGCGGCGTGGCGCTGGCCAGCGCGTCGATCGCCGGCTTCATGGTCGGCATGACGCGCTCGTTCCAGCCCTTCGACGGCCCGCCGTTCCTGCTGACCGCCTTCGGCGTCGTCGTGCTGGGCGGGCTGGGCTCGCTGTGGGGCAGCTTCGTCGGCGGCGTGCTGCTCGGCGTCGTGCAGGTGCTGGCCGGCACCTACGCCGGCCCGGCGGCGCAACAGGTCGCCGGCTACCTGCTGATCCTGTTCGTGCTGGCGGTGCGGCCGCAGGGGCTGTTCGCCCGATGAGCGCGCACGGCCGCGAACCCGATTCGGCCGGCCGCTTGCTGGCCGACTCCTTCTACGGCAGCCGCGGCGCGGCGTGGGCGGCCGCGGTGCTGGCGATTGCGCTGCTGGTCCCGGCGATGACCGGCCCGCAGAGCTACCTGCTGCACCTGCTGTTCTCGGTGTTCGTGTTCGCCACGCTTGGCCACGCCTGGAACCTGATGGCCGGCTACGCGGGCCTGCTGACCTTCGGCCAGCAAGTGTTCGTCGGCATCGGCGGCTTCGCGCAGGCCATCGTCTTCTACTACTCGCCGGCGTCCATCTGGACGTCGTGGCCGGTGGCCGGCATCGCCTCGCTGCTGTTCGCCTGGCTGCTGTGCCTGCCGCTGCGCGAGGGCGGCAGCCGGCGGCGCGTCAAGATCGGCGTCGTCGTCGCGGTCGTCTTGTGGCTGCTCTACGAATGGCTGATCGCCCGCGTGCCGGCGGCCGACGTCTTCGGCAGCGCCTACGTGCGGCGCGTTGCGCTGCTGCTGCTGATCTTCCTCGGCGCGCTGCCGCTGCTGCGGCTGAAAGGCCCGTACTTCGCGGTCGCGACCTGGCTCGTGGCCGAGGCGGTGGCCAGCGTGTTCAACGAGTGGCGCGTCGTCGGCGCCGGCGGCGGCATGCAGCTGAAGTCGGCGGTGACGCCGCTGCAGATGTACTACGTCGCGCTGGCGCTGCTGGTGGTCACCACGGCGGTGATCTGGCGCTGGATGCGCTCGAGCTATGGCCTCGCGCTGACGGCGGTGCGCGACGACGAGGACGCGGCCCGCTCCAGCGGGGTCGACGTCAACCAGGTCAAGGCCGCGGTGTTCCTGTTCAGCGCCACGGTCACGGGCCTGGCCGCCGGGCTGTACTACATGGACGTGGTGATCATCACGCCGCCCTCGGCCTTCTCGCTCGGCTGGGCGTCGGCGTTCGTCTTCATCGTCGTGGCGGGCGGCATGGGAACGGTGGCCGGGCCGGTGATCGGCGGCGTGCTCTACATCCTGGTCGACCGCGTGCTCGCGGCGGCGGCCGGCCAAGGCATGCTGGTGATGGGCGTGCTGTCGATCCTGCTGATGCTGCTGCTGCCGCGCGGCGTCATGGGAATCGTGCATGACCTGCGGCAGCCGGCGCGCCGCCGCAGCGGCCCGTCGATCTGGCGGCGCATGGCCACCGTGCTGGTCGGCGACGACGGTCGCAGCGCCGGCGGCGGCCTGGCGGACCAGCCCGGCGTCGTCGGCGCCTACCTGGTCAGCGGCAGCCCGTTGCTCACGCTGGCCCGCCAGGAGCCGGCGTACGAAGAGCTGCGCCGGGGCTACGCGCGCGTCGCGCGCGACCTGCAGGACCTGCAGCCCGACACGCTGGTGATCTACTCGACGCGCTGGTACGCGGTGCTCGACCAGCTGTGGCAGGGCCGCGCCCGCGTGACCGGCCTGCACGTCGACGACAACTGGCACGAGCTGGGCGAGATGCGCTACGACATCACGACCGATGTCTCGCTCGCACGCGCCTGCGTGCGCGCCGCGCAGCATGCGGGCATCGCTTCCAAGCTGGTCGACTACGCCGGCTTCCCGCTCGACTCGGGCACGTTGACGGCGCAGGCGCTGGCCAACGCCGAAGGCAGCTTCCCGTCGCTGATCGTCGCCAACAACCTCTACCACGATGCCGCGCGCACGCAGGCGCTCGGCGAGATCGTTGCCGCGCAGGCCACCGCGCAGGGCAAGCGGGTGGTGATCCTGGCGGTCGGCGAGCTCTCGGGCAGCCAGTTCCGCGACACGCGGGCGCTCGCCGACGACGCCGTCGCGACGGCGACCGACGACGAGTGGAACCGCCGCATCCTCAAGCTGATCGGCGCGCGCGAGCTCGACGAACTGCAGCGCCAGCTGCCCGACTACCTGGCCCATGCCAAGGTCGACATGGGATTCAAGCATTTCGCTTTTGCGCTCGGCGCGCTGGGCGGCCGCCTGGGCGCGTGCGAGGTGTATGCCTACGGCCCGCAATTCGGCTGCGGTGCGGCCGTCGTGCGCCTGTCGTGACCGCGCGCGCCACGCGAGAGCCTGCGACTCCGGAAAGGATCCGATGAGACAGTACCGAAACTACATCGCCGGGGAATGGGTCGAGAGCGCTCGCCGCTTTCCCGACATCGATCCGGCCGACGGCCGCACGATCGCCGAGGTGCACGAGGCCGACCGCGCGATGGTCGACGCCGCCGTCGAGTCCGGGCGCGCCGCCGTGCGCGGCGCCTGGGGCCGCGCGCCGGTGGCCGAGCGGGCCGCGATGCTGTACCGCATCGCCGACGAGATCGAGCGCCGCTTCGACGACTTTCTCGATGCCGAGATCGCCGACACCGGCAAGCCGCGCGCGCTGGCGTCGACGCTCGACATCCCGCGCGGCGCGGCGAACTTCCGCGTCTTCGCCGACATCCTGAAGACGGCGCCGCTCGAAAGCTTCCAGCTCGACCTGCCCGGCGGTGCGCACGCGCTGAACTACACCGTGCGCAAGCCGCTCGGCGTGGTCGGCGTGATCTCGCCTTGGAACCTGCCGCTGCTGCTGCTGACCTGGAAGGTGGCGCCGGCGCTGGCCTGCGGCAACGCGGTCGTTGCCAAGCCATCGGAGGAGACGCCCGGCACCGCCACGCTGCTTGCCGAGGTGATGCACGCGGTGGGCCTGCCGCCGGGCGTGTTCAACCTCGTCCACGGTTTCGGCCCCGACTCGGCGGGCGAGTTCATCACCACGCACCCGGGCATCGCGGCGATCACCTTCACCGGCGAATCGCGCACCGGCAGCGCGATCATGCGGGCCGCGGCGGAGGGCGTGAAGCCGATCTCGTTCGAGCTGGGCGGCAAGAACGCCGGCATCGTCTTCGCCGATTGCGACTTCGACAAGGCCGTCGACGGCCTCGTGCGCGCCAGCTTCCTCAACACCGGCCAGGTCTGCCTCTGCTCCGAGCGCGTGCTGGTCGAGCGGCCGATCTACGAACGCTTCGTCGACGCGCTGGCGCGCAAGGCGCGTGAGCTGGTGCTGGGCTGGCCGCGTGAGCTGGGCACGTCGATGGGGCCGCTGATCTCCGCCGAGCACCGCCGCAAGGTGCTGGCCTACTACCGGCTCGCGCAGCAGGAAGGCGCGACGCTCGTCACCGGTGGCGGCGTGCCGGCCTTCGGTGACGCCCGTGACGGCGGCTTCTGGATCGAGCCGACGATCCTGGCCGGCCTGCCCGACGGCGCGCGCTGCATGCGCGAGGAGATCTTCGGCCCGGTGTGCCACGTCAGCCCCTTCGACACCGAGGCCGAGGCGGTGGCGCGCGCCAACGATTCCGACTACGGCCTGGCCGCGACGGTGTGGACGGGCAGCGTCGACCGGGCGCACCGCGTGGCGCCGGCAATGCGCGTCGGCCTCGCGTGGGTCAACTCGTGGTTCCTGCGCGACCTGCGCACGCCGTTCGGTGGTGCGGGCATCTCCGGCATCGGCCGCGAAGGCGGCGCCCATTCGCTCAACTTCTATTCCGAACTGACCAACGTGTGCGTCCGCATCGAAGCGCAGGAGGCCCTGGCATGAACGACGACATCCGGCGCGTCGCCGACGACCTGTTCCACGTGCATGTGCACGGCGGCGCGATCGACCCGGTGCGCGAACGTCTGCCCGCGAACGACGTTGCCGCGGCCTATGCGGTGCAGGACGCCAACACCCGCCGCTGGGTCGCCGAGGGCCGGCGCATCGCCGGTCGCAAGATCGGCCTGACCTCGCTGGCCGTGCAGAAGCAGCTCGGCGTCGACCAGCCCGACTTCGGCATGCTGTTCGCGGACATGGCCTATGCCGACGGCGAGGACGTGCCCTGGTCGCGCCTGCACCAGCCGAAGTGCGAGGCCGAGGTGGCGCTCGTGCTCGAGCACGATCTCGACCGCGAGGGGCTGACCATCGCCGACGTGATCCGCGCCACCGCGTTCGCGCTGCCGGCCATCGAGATCGTCGGCAGCCGCATCGCGAACTGGAACATCCGCATCGTCGACACGGTGGCGGACAACGCCTCGTCGGGCCTGTACGTGCTGGGCAACACGCCGGTGGCGCTGGCCGGGCTCGACCTGCGGCTGGCCGGCATGGTGATGGAACTGCAAGGCGAGCCGGTGTCGGTGGGCGTCGGCGCCGCGTGCCTCGGCCACCCGCTGAATGCGGCGCTGTGGCTGGCGCGCACGATGGTGCGCGTCGGCCAGCCGCTGAAAGCCGGCGACACCGTGCTCACCGGCGCGCTCGGCCCGATGGTCGTCGCCCGCCCCGGCGACGTGATCGAGGCCCGCATCGAAGGCCTGGGCAGCGTGCGCGCCGCGTTCGGCGCGGTACAGGAGGCACGATGAGCGAACGCATCGAATCGCTGGCACGGCGGCTGGACGAGGCGGCGCGGCAACGGCACGCCATCGCGCAGCCCGAGGGTGCCGACGCGCCGACCCTGGCCGAGGCTTACCCGGTGCAGGCGGCGCTGGTGGCGCAGCGCCTGGCGCGCGGGGCGCGACGCATCGGCATGAAGATGGGCTTCACCAGCCGCGCGAAGATGCAGCAGATGGGCCTGTCGGAGCTGATCTGGGGCCGGCTGACCAGCGACATGGTCTGCGAGGAAGGCGGTCCGCTGCCGTTCGACGCCTACATCCACCCGCGCGTGGAGCCCGAGGTCTGCTACCTGCTGAGCAAGCCGCTGGAAGGCGTGGTGACGCCGCTGCAGGCGCTCGACGCCGTCGAGGCGGTGGCGCCCGCGCTGGAGGTGATCGACTCGCGCTACCGCGACTTCCGCTTCTCGCTGGCCGACGTGATCGCCGACAACGCGTCGTCCGCCGGCGTGGTGCTCGGTGCGTGGCACAAGCCCGATGTCGACGTCGCCAACCTCGGCATCGTGCTGGCGATCGACGGCCGCGCGGCGCAGGTCGGCAGCACCGCGGCGATCCTCGGTCATCCGCTGCGCTCTTTGGTGGCGGCGGCGCGCCTGGTGGCCGCGGCGGGTGAGCGGCTGGAGCCCGGCAGCATCGTGATGGCCGGCGGCGCGACCGCCGCGGTCGAACTGCGAGCCGGCGCGGCGGTCAGCGCCGAATTCCAGCGGCTGGGGCGGATCGGCTTTCGGGTCAGCGCGGCGGAGCCTGCAGCATGAGCAAAGATGCCACCGTCGTGCCCGGCAAGGCCACGCCGCGCGGCCGCTTCCCGCACGTGAAGCGGGCCGGCGATTTTCTGTTCGTCTCCGGCACCAGCTCGCGCCGGCCGGACAACAGCATCGCCGGCGCGAGCGCCGATGCGATGGGCACGCTGAGCCTCGACATCCGCGAGCAGACGCGCGCGGTGATCGAGAACATCCGCGACATTCTCGAGAGCGTCGGCGCCGGCCTCGAGGACGTCGTCGAAGTCACGACCTTCCTCGTCGACATGGCCGACTTCGGCGGCTACAACGCGGTGTACGGCGAGTTCTTCGGCTTCGACGGGCCGGCGCGCACGACCGTTGCCGTTCACCAGCTGCCGCACCCGCAGCTGCGCATCGAGATCAAGGCGGTGGCCTACAAGCCCTAGACCATCAGGTGCTTCTCGATCGCCGCGCGCCCGAGGTCCGCCAGCGTGCCGGCCAGCACGCGCTCGCCGTGATCGAGCACCAGCACATGGTCGGCGACCTGCTCGATGAAGCTCAGGTTCTGCTCGACGACGACGAAGCCGTGCCCCGCTGCTTTCAGGCGGCCGACCACCTGGGCCATGCGGTCGATGTTCTCGGGCTGCACGCCCTCGGTCGGCTCGTCCAGCATCGCCAGCGTGGCTTGCAGGCCCATCGTCCGCGTGAAGGACAGCAGCTTGCGCTCGCCGCCGCTCAGCAGCCCGGCGCGCTGCTTCAGCCGCTCGCCGATTCGCGGAAAGGCCTGCAGCAGCGGGTGGTAGCGCGCCGCGTTGCGGTCCGGCAGGTGCAGCCACAGGTTTTCTTCGACCGTGAGCTCGCCGAACACCACGTTCTCCTGCGGCGCGTAGGCGATGCCGCGGGCCAGCCGGGCGTGTGCCGGAACGCCGCTCAGGTCGCGGTCACGCCACCGCACCTGGCCGCCGGACACCGGCAGAAAGCCGGCCAGGCATTTCAGCAGCGTCGACTTGCCGACCCCGTTGCGGCCGACGATGCCGAGCACGCTGCCGGCCTGCACGCGGCCCGACACGCCTCTCACGACCATCGTGTCGCCGTAGCCGCACACCAGGTCTTCAAACGTCAGCGCGATCGCAGTCATTTGCGGGCGCCGGCGTAGACGGCCCGCACGGCCGGATCCGCTTGCAGGTCTTGCAGCGATCCCTGCGCGAGCATCCGGCCCTGATGGAGCACATAGACCTCGCCGTCGAGCGCCGCCACCGCCGCCAGGTCATGTTCGATCAACAAGGCGCCGGCGCCAAGGCGCCGCACGGCGCGCACGATCACCTGGATCATCCGCTGCGTCTCGGCCGGCGAGAGCCCGGCGCAGGGCTCGTCCAGCAGCAGCAGGTGCGGCTCGGGCAAGACCGTCATCACGAACTCCAGCGCCTGCCGGTGGCCTTGCGAGAGCCGGCTGGCCGGCACATCGAGCGAAGCGGCCAGCTCCGGGAAGCAGCCGAGCATCTCTTCGAGCAGCGGCGTGCACCAGGCTTGTGGCGCCCGGCGCAGCGCGGCCCTGCCGTGCAGCCGCCCGGCCCAGAGGGCGACCGACAGGTTCTCGCGGACGCTCAGGTCGGCAAACACCGACGGCACCTGCATCTTGCGGCCGACGCCCAGGCGGGCAACGCGCCAGGCGGTCCAACCGGTCACGTCGCGACCGCCCACCTGGATGTGCCCGCCGGTGACCGGCAGCCGCCCCGTCAGCACGTTGAAGGCCGAGGTCTTGCCGGCGCCGTTGGGGCCGATGACCGCGCGAATGCCGGGCCCTGCGAGCCTGAAGCTCAAGCCGTCGAGGATGCGCACGCCGCCCTGCGTCGAGCGGACGTCGTCGAAGACGAGTGCCGGCACCTGTTTCGGCGCCGAGCTGGGCGGCGCCGGCAAAGGCGTGATCGCCACGTTCGCGTTGCGACGCGCCGGCTTGCCGCCGAACCCGGCAAGGCCCGCGAGCCCCGCGATGCCGTCCGGCAGGAAGCGCACCACCGCGATGAACAGCAGGCCGACGAAGACCTCCCACATCGCGAAGTGGTCGCGCAGCTCGGCGGACGCATAGCCGACGACGACGGCGCCCAGCAAGGCCCCCAGCGGGCTGGCCTTGCCGCCCACGGCGGCCCAGATGACGAACTCGGTCGCCAGCACGAAGCTCATCGCCTGCGGCGTGACGATGCCCTGGTGCGTGGCGAAGAGCGCTCCCGCGCCCGCCGCGAGCAAGGCCGAGAAGGCGTAGGCGTTGGCCTTGACGTGGTCGGTGGCGTAGCCGAAGAGCTGCATGCGCTCTTCGTTCTGCGCGATCGCCCGCCACAGGACGCCGAGCGGACGGCCCACCAGCACGCCCAGCGTGGCGGTGCTGGCCACGGCGGCCGCGGCCACCAGCCAGTAAAGCGTGGAGTAGCGCTCCAGCCCGGGCGGCTCGGGGATGTTGCCCATGCCGTTGAATCCGCCGGTTATGCTGCTCCATTGCTGGGCCGCGAGGAAGCCGAGCATGGTCATCGCCAGCGTGATCAGCGAGAAGTACGGGCCGCTGCGCATGCTGCGCGCGAAGATCAGGCGCGCGACGACCCAGGCCAGCAGTGCCGGCAGCAGCAGCGCCAGCGGAAAGGCCAGCCACCACAGCGGCTGCGCGGCGCCGGCCTTGGCCGCGCCGCCGGCGATGTAGGCGCCCAGGCCGAAGAACAGCGAGTGGCCCAGCGGCAGAAACCCGAGCCGGCCCCAGCACAGCGCGACGCCCTGCGTCGCGATGCCGTAGATGAGGAACAGCGCGACCTGGTAGGCGATGAAGTCGTTGCCGGCGAACGGCAGGGCGATCAGCGCCGCCGCCAGCGTCGCGGCCGGCCACAGCGACCGGCCGCGCGGGCGGGGATCGCGCGATGAAGCGGCCCGCGACTCAGCGGCGAGCGAAGATGCCATCGGGCTTCAGCCAGAGAAAGAGGATCGAGATGACCAGGACGACGGCATAGCCGCTGGTCTGCCCGAAGAGGCTGCTGACGAGGGCCTGCGAGCCGCCGATGACGCCGACGCCGCCGGCCAGGCCGCCGAGCGTGCCGAGCCCGCCGACGACGAGCACGAAGAACGCGTCCAGCAGGTAGTCGACGCCGATGCCGGGCTCGATGCGGATCAGCGGCGCCAGCATCACCCCGGCCGCGCCGGCCAGCACCACGCCGACGATGAAGGTGCGCGAGGCCAGCCGCTGCGTGTCGATGCCGAGCGCCTGCGCGAGCATCGGGTTGCCGGTCATCGCGCGCACGCGCAGCCCTGCGCTGCTGCGCCGGTACCAGAAGACCAGCGCCGCCAGCAGCACGATCGTCAGCGCGATGAGGCCCAGGCGGTAGGCCGGGTACGAGGTGTTGCCGATCGGCACCGCGACGGTCAGCGCGTCGTCGACATTGCGGAAGCCCTTGCCCCAGATGGCCTCGACGACCTTGCGCATCAGCATCGCGAGCGCCCAGGTCGCGAGCAAGGTGTCGAACGGGCGCCGATACAGCGGCCGGATCAGCCAGCGCTCGACGACCCAGCCGAGCGCCGCGCAGACCGCGATCGCCAGCGGGAAGGCGGCCAGCGTCGGCAGGCCCCATTGCTGCACGGCGACGACCGAGTACGCGCCGATCATCACGAACTCGCCGTGCGCCATGTTCATGACGCCCAGCAGGCCGAACACCACGGCCAGGCCGAGCGTGGTCAGCGCCAGCGTCGACAGCTCGTAGACGAGGTTCAGCGCGTGCAGCAGCGTGCCGCCGTCCATGTCGTCACGCCTTGCAGGTCTGGCCCGAGCTGACGTGCGAGAAGGTCTTGACGACGCGGAAGCCCTTGTCGGCGACATCGGCGACGTAGACGTCCTGCTCGACGTGGCGGGCCTTCATGGTGACGGCGCCGCGGGGCCCGCTGTAGGAAGCGCCTTCGCAAGCCGCGTCCATCTTCGCCACGCTCAGGGCGCCGGCCTTCCTGGCCACGGCTTCGAGCATCAGAAAGCCCTCGTAGGTGGACTCCGCGAGGCCATTGAGCGCCGGTGCCTGCGGGCCGAAGCGCTTGCCGTAGGCCGCGGCGAAGGCCTGCGCCGCCGGCGTTGCGATGTTGGCGAAATAGCCGGCGCTGGAATAGAGGTTCTTCGCGTTGGCCAGGCCGATGCCGGCGAGCGTGTTCTCCTCGATCAGCGTGCCCAGGCGCAGCGCCTTGTCGGCCAGGCCGAAGCTCGCGAAGGCCTTGTTGAAGCCGACCGACGCGCCGCCGACCAGCGAGACCAGCACCGCATCGGCGCCGCTGTCGCGGATGCGCGCGAGGCTGGCGTCGAAGTTGTCCACCGTGAACGGCAGGTATTCGTCGCCCACCACCTGGGCACCGGTCTTCTCGATGTAGCCCTTGGCCGCGGCGTTGGTGTTGCGGCCCCAGATGTAGTCGTTGCCGATCAGGTACCACTTCTTCGGCTTGCGTTCCGCGGCGATCCAGGGGATCACCGGCTGCAGTTGCTGCTGCGGGGTCTCGCCGTTGACGTAGGTGCCCTTGGCGCATTCGCCGCCTTCGTACACGGGCGTGTAGAAGTACGGCACCTGGCCCTTGAACAGGCCGACCAGCGCGCCGCGCACGGCGCTGTCGTGCATGCCGATCACGGCGGCGGCGCCGGAACCCTTCCAGAGCTTGAGCGCGGCCTGCGACGCTTCGGCCGGCGCCAGGCCGGCGTCGCCGAACAGCAGCTCGATCTTCTGGCCGAGCAGGCCGCCGCGCGCATTGATGGTCTCCGCGGCGAGTTCGGCACAGGCCTTGGCCGATGGGCCGAACAGGCCGGCAGGGCCGCTTTGCGGAATCATCACCGCGACCTTGACGGCGTCTGCGGCGAAGACGGGGTGCGCAACGCCGAGCACCGAAGCCGCGGCGGTCGATTGCAGGAACAGGCGACGGTCCATGGGATTCTCCTGGGTGGATGCAAGGGGTCGTGCGAAAAGGGTTCGTCAGCGCGGGACGGGCGCCAGCGGCATCGGGGGCAGGGCCGCCTCGACGGCCGCGCCGATGGCCAGCAAGCGGCGATCGCTGCCGGCCGGGCCGTCGAGCGCCAGACCGACGGGCAACCCGTGGCTCAGGCCGATCGGCAGCGAGAGGCCCGGCAGCGCCGCATTGCTGCCGGGGTCGGCATTGCGGATGAAGGTGGCGAAGGTCGGGCAGGCGCGGCCGCTGAAATCGAAGGTTTCGTCGTCGCCGATGCGCGCGGCCGTGCTCGGCGTGGTGGGAAAGACCAGCGCGGCGACACCGGACTTGGCAAACGTCTCGGCATACAAGGCCTGCAGGCGCTTGCGCGCTTCCAGCGCCTGGCGGTACGCGGCCTCCGGAACGGCGCCTTCGCCGAGCAGCGGGCCGGCGATGGCCCTCACGTCGGCACTGCCGATGCCGGCGATGAGCTGCTCGAAGCCGATGCCGCGCGAGCGGTCGCGCAGATACGCCGTCATGTCGCGCACGAATTCGTACAGCGCGACGACGAAGCTGACCTCGCCATCGAGCTGCGCGATGCCCGGCAGATCGACCGCAACGATCTCGGCGCCGGCGGCCCGCAGCGCGGCCACCGCGGCTTGCGCCTGCGCGCGCACGCCGGGCTCCAGGTCTTCCCAGAAGTACGTCTGCGGCAGGCCCAGGCGAAGGCCGCGCAGCGACACGTCGGGCGGCGCCGCCGCGTCGCCGGTGAGCACGCCGTCCAGCAGGCTCAGGTCGGCCACGCTCCGCGCCAACGGCCCGGCGGTATCGCGCGTCGCCGAGATCGGCGCGATGCCGTCGGCGCTGACCCGGCCGACGCTGGGCCGAAGACCGGCCACGCCGCACAGCGCCGCCGGCACGCGCACCGAGCCGCCGGTGTCGGTGCCGATCGCCGCGGGCACCAGGCGCGCGGCCACCACCGCGCCCGAGCCGCCGCTGCTGCCGCCGGGAATGCGCGACAGGTCCCACGGGTTGCGCACCGCGCCGGTGACGGCATTGTTCGTCGTGATGCCGAAGGCCAGCTCATGCAGGCCGACCTTGCCGGCGATGAGCGCACCGGCCGCGCGCAGCCGGCGCACCAGTTCGGCGTCGCCGACGGGATGGCGGCCGTGCAGGGCGCCGGTGCCGTTGCCGCAAGGGAAGCCGACCGCATCGATGTTGTCCTTCAGCGCGATCGGCAGGCCCAGCAGCGGCAGGCGCTCGCCCGCCGCCCGGCGCGCGTCGGCCTGTGCGGCTTGCTGCAGCAGACCGGCGGCGTCGAAGCTGACGTAGCCGTTCAGCACCGACGCCTGCTCGGTGCGCGCGATCCATTGCTCGGCCAGTTCGGTGCTGCTGGCGGAGCCGCGTTCCAGTGCCTTGAGAATCTCGGTGGCGGTGCAGTCGATGAGGTCCATGGCGTCTCCGAAAATCGGCAGCGCGCAGGTTAGGAGCCGGGCGGTCGGCGGACACCTATCAGGATCGCTAGGGTGGGGGTCTGCACCGATTCAGGCGCCACGGGGCCTGCCTACGATCCGACGAGTTGCGTTTGCACGAAGTTTGCCGAAGGCCCACCATGCACCTGTCCACGACCCAGACGCGAGCGCTCGGTGATGTCATGCGGCTGTTGGCGGAGGCCACCGACGGCGATGCGTTGCGCGAAGCCCTGGCCTTGCCGATGCTGGAACTGTTGGCGGCCGATCAGTACGTGTCGATGGTGTGGAATGCGGAGGTGGCTCGCTTCGAGCGGTTCACCGCCGTCAACGTGTCGGCCGACAGCCTGCGCCACTGGGACGACCACTTCCGCTTCATCGACCCGCTGACGTTCCCGATGATGGAGCGCCGCCGCCCCACCGTGGCCACCCAGGTGCTGCGGCAGCCCGATCTCGCGAAGACCGAGTTCTTCAACGACTTCCTGCGCCCCGAGCAGATGCACTGGGGCATCAACGTCTACTTCTTCGAGCGCGAGGCGGCGGTCGGCGACTTCCGCATCTGGCGCAAGCGCGAGCGCGGCAACTTCGAGCCGAACGATGTCGAACTGATGCGCATGGTCGAGCCGGCCATCGCCGCGGCGCTGGGCCGCCTGTGCTGGGACCGCACGGCGGCGCCGGCCTGTGAATCCACCGAGCGCGCCGAAGAACTGCTGCAGCGCTGCGCGCGCCTCAGCCAACGCGAGGCCGAGGTGGCCTGGCTGGTGGCCTGCGGCTGCGCCGACAAGCAGATTGCACGCCGCCTGGAAGTGGGCTACCCGACGGTGCGCTTCCACCTCGCCAACGCGTTCCGGAAGCTGCAGACCGACAACCGCGCCGGCCTGGCTTCGCGCGTGCAGGCACTCGTCGATGCGCGTCGCCAGACGCTGGGCCGAACCGCCGTCAACTGAAGGCACAGGCCCGCGATGGCGCGCGCACCGATGATGGCGCCGAAGATCACCGCGCTGGCGGCGCGTGCCGTGAACGTGCCGCTGGAATTTCCGGTTCGCACCAGCGTCGGCATCGTCGCCACCTCGCCGCTGGTGCTGGTCGACCTGCACACCGACGCCGGCGTGACCGGCCGTTCCTACGTGTTCACCTACACGCCCCTGGCGCTGCAGGCCACGAAGACGCTGCTGGAATCGTTCGGCGCCGCCATCGTCGGGCAGCCGCTGGCGCCGTTCGACATCGACCAGTGGTTTGCGTCGCGCCTGCGCCTGCTCGGTCGCCCGGGCCTGGCGATCATGGCTTGCGCCGGCATCGACATGGCGGTGTGGGATGCGCTGGCCTTGCACCAGGGCGTGCCGCTCGTGACGCTGCTGGGCGGCACGCCGCGCGAGCTGCCGGCCTACGACAGCCACAGCATGGACGGGCTCGACCTCGGCGTGCGCCGCGCGGCGGCGGCCGCTGCAGCCGGCTATCGCGCGATCAAGACCAAGATCGGCTACCCCAGCCTGCAGCAAGACCTGGCGATCGTGCGCGCACTGCGCGCGGCGGTCGGACCTGACGTGCAGATCATGGTCGACTACAACCAGGGCCTGACGGTGCCGGAGGCGCAACGCCGCATCCAGGCGCTGCGCGAGGAGCAGGTCGCCTGGGTCGAAGAGCCCACCGTGCAGGAGGATCTGGCCGGCCACGCCAGGTTGCGCCAGCACGGCCTGCCCATCCAGATGGGCGAGAACTGGTGCGGGCCGCTGGAGATGCAACGCGCCATCGAGGCCGGGGCCTGCGACCTCGCCATGCCCGACGCGATGAAGATCGGCGGCGTCACCGGCTGGCTGCGCGCGGCGTCCATCGCGCAGGCGGCCGGCGTGCCGATGTCGAGCCACATCTTCCCCGAGGTCTCGGTGCACCTGCTGGCCGTGACGCCCACCGCGCACTGGCTGGAGCGCATGGACCTCGCCGGCGCCGTGCTGGCCCGGCCGCTGACATTCGCCGATGGCAAGGCCGTGTGCCCGCACGAGCCCGGGACCGGCATCGATTGGAACGAAGAGGCGGTGGCGCGCTTCGCCGCTTGAGGCTTCGGTCGCGGTCAGTGAACGCCGGCGGCGGCGCCGTTCGCGCCGCGTTGGAGCTTGCGCTGCCGCCATTCACGCGGCGGGCAGCCGAAGCGCTCGCGGAACGCGCGGCTGAAGTGGGCGGCGTCGTTGAAGCCCCAGCGGTAGCCGATCTCCGAGACGGGCCGCGCGGCCAGCCGCGGGTCCAGCAGGTCGCGCGAGCAGCGTTCCATCCGGCGCTGCCACAGGTATTGCGCGGGCGACTGCGGCTCGCCGGCGAACAGCCGGTGCAGGTGGCTCACCGACATGCCCAGCTGCATGGCCACCGCCTCGATGGTGAGGTTCGGCTCGTGCAGGCGGTCGTCGATGTGCCGGCGGATGCGCTCCAGGTGGTAGGCCTTGAGCGCGCTCGATTCGACGCGCGGCGCCCCCTGCAGCGTGCCCAGGCCGGCCGCCGCCAGGCTGAGCAGGCTGTCGCCCAGCGGCGAGGCCGACGCGGCGGGCAGCGAATCGAGGTCGCCGCGCAGCGCCTGCAACATGCCGTGGAGGATGCGCCCGGGGCCGCTGGAGCCGCTGACCTTGGTCGCCGTCAGTGATTCGGCGTCGCGCACCAGCGCGCGCAGCGTGTCGCCGCGCACCTTCAGAACGATTTCCTCGAAATCCTCGCTGAAGCGCAGCGTGTAGGGGCGCTTGCTGTCGTAGATCGAGAACTCGCCCGGCGACATCAGCGTTTCGCGGCCGTCCTGTTCGACCATGCCGTGGCCACGGGTCTGGGTGGCGATGAGGAAGCAGTCTTCAGGGTCGCGCGCGATGGCCGACGCGGTGCGCAGCACCGTCTGCGGGCCCGATCGCACCACCGACAGTTCCAGCCCCGGCAGCCGGTGGTGCTCGATCGCGCCCTCGAAGCCCGGCCGCCCGCTGGGCGCGGGGTCGCACTCGAGCTTCACGTAGGTCGAGCAGATCATGTCGACCCAGTAGGACACGCGTTCGCCGGAGCCGACGGCTTCGGTGGTCAGGACATGCCGCATCGCGCTTCTCCTCGGGCCGCCCGCACCGGCCACGGACGTGTCACTCCATCGTAGCGGCGGCGATGGGCGTTGTGACCTCGCGGAAGCCAGAAGCCTCGGGCATCTGCGTGACCACGCGGTTGCCTGGGGTCTTGTTGAGCAGCAAGCGCGTGGCGTCGGGGCGGGCGTAGTGACCGGCGGGGTCGGCCGCGGCCTTGGCCAGGGCGATCAGGCCGAGGTCGATGTCGGCGACGACCAGGCCTTCCTCGGTCTCTTCCAGCCGGTTGCCGATCTCCTGCCCGTCGGGCGCATAGATGCGCGCGAAGCCGCCGCCGGGCAGCAGCAACTGGCGCTGCAGGTCGTCGCCGCACAGCATCTGCTGCATCGCGGCCGACACCGTGGCGCAGGGCGCGATGACGAAGCAGCCGCCTTCGACCGCGTAGATCCGGCTGGCGGCGTTGTTGACCTCGGCGCCTAGCGCGTGCGCGCCGCCGCGGTACACCGAGAAGCTGGGCCACGCGGCCACGTGGATCTGTTCGTTCTGCGCGTACATCGCGTACTTGCTGAGCGGCTGCAGGTGCTCCCAGCAATTCAGCATGCCGACGTTGCCGATCGGCGTGGGCATCACGGTCAGGTCGGAGCCGTCGCCGTCGCCGAACACCGAGCGCTCGACATGCGTCGGTCGCAGCTTGCGGCGCGTCTGCAGCAGCTTGCCGGTGTCGTCGATCAAGGCCTGCCCCATGTAGAGGCTGCCGCCGGCGCGTTCGCTGTAGCCGATGGCCAGCCACAGCTTGCACCGGCGGGCGGCGTCGCACAGGCGCTGGAACTCGGGCGAACCGACCACCAGCGAGTGGTCGAAGTAGCGCTGCACATGCTGCATGCCGAGTGCCGGCGCCGCGAGCCAGATCCACCACGGATAGCCGGGGATCCAGGTCTCGGGAAAGGCGATGAACTGCACGCCGTCGGCGGCCGCGCGTTCCATGTAGGCGATCGCCTTGTCGATCGTCGCGTCGAGGTCCAGGAACTCGGGCGCGGCCTGCACGGCGGCGACGCGCAGCTTCGGGTGTTGAAGGGCGGGCATGCGGTGAACTCCTTGGGGCGGATGACGCGTTGGGGCCGGGCCGCATCGTCGATCGCCGAGCGGCCGCTGTCTTGCCTCAAGGTCTCGCCGGACTTGTCCGCGGGTCTCATGGCCTCCCCGCCCGCCACCCCACTGCCGGGCTGCGCGGCCATGTTGTGGCGCAATTGCGATACAGTCTGCCGATGAAGACGACCACCATTCCGTCCATCCGTGTCGAGCCCGACTTTCGTGCCGAGGTCGAAGCGGTGCTGGTAGAGGGCGAGACGCTTTCGCAGTTCGTCGAAGCCTCGGTGCGCGCCAGTGTCGAGCGCCGTCGCATGCAGGCCGAGTTCATCGCACGCGGTCTGCGCTCGCGCGACGAGGCGCGCCGCACGGGTGGCTATGTTGATGCCAGCGTGGTGCTCGACGGCCTGCAACGCAAGCTCGACGTCGCGCGCGCGCGCCTGGCGAAGAAGGGCAAGTGACGTTCAAGGTGCGGCTGACCCGGGGCGCTGCAGCCGACCTGGACCGGCTGTTCGACTTCCTGCTGGAACGCGAGCTTTCGCGCGACGGCGGTGATTTGGGCCTGCCGACGCAAGCCATCGCTGCACTGCGGTCCGGCATCGCAGCGCTGACGGCTTCTCCCTTCACCTGTCGCAAGGCCGGGCAGAGTCCGTTCCTGCGCGAACTGATCGTTCCATTCGGACGATCGGGCTACGTGGCCTTGTTCGAGATCGAGGACGACGCCAACGTCGCTGTGCTGGCCGTGCGTCACCAACTCGAGGACGACTACCACTGACGCGCGCCCGTGCCGTTGCGCGAGGTGGGTAGGGAAGTGGCGACGTTCCAAGAGGCGGTCGATGGGATATCGGCGCCGCCGAGGAATTCGGATTCGATGTGCAGGGCACCAGGCTGGCGGCGCATCTTGGTTCGGCCCGTTTCGATGCCTCCACGCCGGCGCATCACAAAATTAAGTCTCGAATTTCGGACGACCTTGCCTTGAGGGTGCCGTAGGCAAATCAAGGGGAAACGCTCATTTTTCGGACGCTCGTGACTCGACTTCAGGTCTCGGAAGTCGAGACGCCGTAGCTCACCGCGGCACCTAGGATTTCGTCCAACACAGCCCGGCAGCGCGGGCCCTGACAGCGAAGCGGGCGACTTCGTCACCACCAGCGAAATCCATGAGCCACACCATCGACCTTGCCTCCGTGCGCAGCGAGTTCCCCGTCACCAAGCGCATGCTGTACCTCGACTCGGCCCACCAGACGCCGCTGGCGACCAGCATTCGCGACGCACTGGCCGATTTCCTTGCGGAAGGACACGAGACGGCTGGGCCCAAGCCGGTCTGGCTGCGCCGTGTGGAAGAGACGCGGGCCCGGGTTGCCGCACTCTTCAACGCCGCGCCCAGCGAAATCGCCTTCACGAAGAACACGTCCGAAGGCATCAACATCGCGGCCAACGCGGTGCCTTTCAAGGCGGGCGACAACGTCGTCCTGATCGAGGGCGATCATCCGAACGCGGCCTACGCCTGGCTGAACCAGCGTCGCAAGGGCGTCGAGGTTCGCTTCGTCAAGCTGCACGCTGAAAGCGACGTCGCCAACGCCGAGACATTCCGTGCCGCCGTCGACGCCCGCACCAAGGCCATCTGCCTGTCGCACGTGAGCTTCCATGCCGGCCAGCGCCACGATATCGCGGACATTGGTCGCTTCTGCAAGGAGCGCGGCATCTACCTGGTGGTGGACGCCATGCAGTCGGTCGGCGTACTGCCCATCGACGTGCAGGCGATGAACATCTCGGTGCTGGCTGCCGGCACGCACAAGGGCCTGCTGGTGCCGCAGGGGCTGGGCGTGCTGGTCGTGCGCGACGGACTCGACGAACTGCAACCGGCCTACTTGGCGATGTCCAGCCTGGCCAATCCGCCGGCCGACTACATTGCCCGGCCCGATGACCTGAAGACACGCAGCGACGCCGCCCGCTTCGAAACCGGCAACCTCAACCTGCCCGACATCCAGGCCCTGAACGCCGCCATCGACCTGATCACCAAGGTTGGCGTCGAAAACGTCGAGCGTCACACGCTGTCGCTGGGTGACCGGCTGATCGAACTGCTGGATGAACTGCGAATTCCGCTCGTCGGCCCGCGCAAGCGCGAGCACCGTGCGCACATCTACGTGCTCGGCGTCCGGCTGGCCGATTGGGCGCAGCACCTTGCCGACAACCAAGTTCGCGTCTCGCCTGAACGCGACGGCATCCGGATCTCGTTCGCGATGTTCAACACCCTTGACGACGTCGAGCGGCTGGGCGACGTCCTGCGCCGTCATTCAGACGCCGCTTGCGCGAGCCGAGCCGTCGAGAAGATGGACTGACCTCCCCAGCCTGCCGACACTCACTTCAACCACGGAGTTCCGAATGAACACCCGCACCTTCGTATCGGTCGTCTGTCTTTCCGGCGCGCTGCTGGCCAACCCGGCTCAGGCGCAAGCCGGTGGCGACACCCTCAGGAAGATCAAGGAAACCGGCGCGATCACGCTCGGCTACCGTGAATCCTCGATCCCGTTCTCCTACCTCGACGGTCAGCAAAAGCCGGTGGGCATCTCGATGGACCTGTGTGAGGCGATCGTCGCCAAGGTGAAGCAGCAACTGAACCTGCCGAAGCTGGAGGTCAAGACCGTCGCCGTCAACTCGTCCAACCGCATTCCGCTCGTCGTCAACGGCACCGTCGACATCGAGTGCGGCGGTACGGCCAACAACGCGGCCCGGCAGAAGCAGGTGGCGTTCTCGGTGGCTACGTTCGTCAGCCAGCCGATGTGGCTGGTTCGTGCCGATGCCGGCATCAAACAGACGGCCGGCCTGAAAGGCAAGACGGCCGTCGTCACGCAGGGGTCCAACGCCGTCGGCTTCACCCGCAAGATCAACGACGAGCAGAAGCTCGAACTGACCGTCATCCAGGCCAAGGACCACGGCGAGTCGATGCTGACGCTGGACAGCGGTCGCGCCGTCGCATGGATGGAGGACGACATCCTGCTGGCGGGCGAGAAGGCCAATGCTCGCAACTCGGCCGCCTTCGCGCTGGTGCCGACGAACCTCGACAACATCTACTACGGCCTGATGTTCCGCAAGGACGATCCGGAGTTCAAGACGCTGGTCGACGGGGTGCTGGGCGGCCTGATGAAGAGCGGCGAATTCGAAAAGCTCTACAAGAAGTGGTACGAGTCGCCGATCCCGCCGCGCAACATGAATTTGGCGTTCCCGATGAGCGACAAACTGAAGGAACGCGTCAAGGCGCCGAGCGACAAGATCGACGGCTGACCACGCAGCCGGGGGTGGAGCCAGATCCATGTCGTTTGTCTTGCTCGAAACCGTCCAGGAGGGCGAGGAGCGCTACCTGGACTGGCTCCTCTCCGGACTGGGGTGGACGCTGACCCTTGCTATCACCGGCTGGTGCATCGCCTTCGTGATCGGCGTGCTCGTCGGCAGTGCGCGCACGTCGCAGCATCGGTCGCTGGCGATCGCCGGACGGCTGTACGTCGAGGTGTTCCGCAACATCCCGGTCATCGTGCAGATGTTCCTCTGGTACTTCGTGTTCCCGGAACTGCTGCCGAAGTCACTGGGCGACGCCTACAAGCACATCGCGCCGCCCTGGGGCAGTTTCATCCCGGCCTTGATCGGCCTGTCGCTGTACACCGCGGCGCGGGTGGCCGAGCAGGTTCGCTCGGGCATCGAAGCACTGCCGCTCGGGCAGCGGTCGGCGGCACAGGCACTCGGCATGACGGAACTGCAGGTGTACCGATTGGTGCTGCTGCCCCAGTGCCTGCGCATCATCATGCCGACCCTCACCAGCGAGGTGATGGGCATCTTCAAGAACACCTCGGTCGCACTGACCATCGGCCTGCTGGAACTGACCGCGCAAGCGCGCCAGATCAACGAGTTCACCTTCCAGACGTTTCAGGCCTTCGGGTCGGCCACGGTGGTGTACCTGGTGCTGGCGCTGGTCGTCTACGCCGGCATGCACTTCCTGGAAGAACGGTTCCGCACGCCGGGGCAGGAGGGCGCCAAGGCGTCGACTCCAGGCGCGCGCAAGCAGGTGGCGTGAGGTGGGACCCCTCGACTTCTCCGTCGTCGCGCAGGCCTTCCCGTTCCTGTTGCAAGGACTGATCTTCTCGCTGCAACTGACGGCCGTCGGCTTTGCCGGGGGCCTGATCCTTGGCACAGCACTCGCGCTGGTGCGCCACCTGGATGTGCCGGTCGCCGCGCGCCTCGCCGGCGGGTACATCACGCTGATGCGCGCCATCCCGTTGATCATGGTGCTGTTCTGGTTCTTCTTCCTCGTGCCGCTGGTGTTGATGTGGGTGACCGGGGCGCCGCGGCCGGTGCCGATCGGCCCGGTGTGGACGGCGTTCATCACCTTCACGCTGTTCGAGGCAGCCTACTACGCGGAGATCATTCGGGCCGGTTTGAAGGCAATCCCCAAGGGCCAATACGAAGCCTGCAAGGCGCTGGCCATGTCGACGGCCAAGACCTATCGGCTGGTGATCCTGCCGCAGGTGTTCCGTACCGTCAGCCCGATCCTGCTCACGCAGACCATCATCCTGTTTCAGGACACGTCGCTGGTGTACGTGCTGTCGATCACCGACCTGCTCGGGGCGGCGTCCAAGGTGGCGCAGCGCGACGCCCGGCTGGTCGAGATGTACCTGACGGTGGCCGTCGTCTACATGGTGATCTGCTCGCTGGCGTCGCAACTGGTGGCGATGCTCCGCAAGCGCTATGCCATTCCTTCCAGGGCCTAGGGCGTGTTAACACTACTGGCGCCGATGCCGCAGGAGCGGCGACACTGCGGAGATGGAGATCACCGCAGAACAGTTCGCTCGCATCGAGCATTGCCTGCCTACGCAGCGCGGCAACGTGAGCATGAGCAACCTGAACGTGCTCAACGCCATCCTCTACGTGGCCGAGCACGGCTGCAAGTGGCGCGGCCTGCCCAAGCGCTTCGGCAACTGGCACACGATCTACACACGCATGAACCGCTGGTCCAAGCTGGGCGTGCTCGATCGGGTGTTCGAGCAGTTGCAGCAATCGCAGGTCGTGCGCATCCGCATCGAGGCCGTGTCGCTGGACTCCACCATCATCAAGGTGCATCCCGACGGCACGGGGGCGCTAAAAAAAACGGCCCGCAGGCCATCGGCAAGTCCCGCGGCGGATGGACCACCAAGGTTCATATGGTTGCCGCGGATGCTCGAACGGCCATAACGTTCGCGCTGTCGCCGGGCCAAGCCGGCGACGCGCCGATGGGTCGAGAACTGCTTAGCCACCTGGGCGCACCGAACCGGCCACTGCACTTGCTCATGGACAGCGCCTACGCGGGCAACGAGACGATTCAACTCGCGCTGGACTTCGGCTACATCCCAGTCGTGCCGCCGCCCAAGACACGGCTCGATCCCTGGGACTATGACCGCGAGATGTACAAGCGGCGCAACGAGGTCGAGCGATTGTTCCGCCGCCTCAAGGGCTTCCGGCGCATCTTCTCGCGCTTTGACAAACTCGACGCACTGTTCATCGGCTTCATCAGCTTTTCGTTGATCGCCGATGGGCTGCGTTTGTGTTAACAGGCCCTAG
>JAIUPH010000010.1 GCA_020161065.1 Pseudomonadota bacterium | reverse complement strand
TCGACGCCGTGGTCGCCGACCTGAAGGCGCTGATGACCGATTCGCAGGACTGGTGGCCGGCCGACTTCGGCCACTATGGCGGCCTGTTCGTGCGCATGGCCTGGCACAGCGCCGGCACCTACCGCATCGGCGACGGGCGCGGCGGCGCCGGTCGCGGCCAGCAGCGCTTCGCGCCGCTGAACAGCTGGCCCGACAACGTCAACCTCGACAAGGCGCGCCGGCTGCTGTGGCCGATCAAGCAGAAGTACGGCCGCAAGCTCTCGTGGGCCGACCTCATCGTGCTGGCCGGCAACGTGGCGCTCGAATCGATGGGCTTCAAGACCTTCGGCTTCGCCGGCGGCCGCGCCGACGTGTGGGAGCCCGACCAGGACGTGTACTGGGGCGCCGAGACCACCTGGCTGTCCGGCGACAAGCGCTATTCGGGCGACCGCAAGCTCGACAACCCGCTGGCCGCCGTACAGATGGGCCTGATCTACGTGAACCCCGAAGGCCCCAACGGCAACCCCGACCCGGTGGCCGCGGCGCACGACATCCGCGAGACCTTCGCGCGCATGGCGATGGACGACGAAGAGACCGTGGCGCTGATCGCCGGCGGCCACACCTTCGGCAAGACGCACGGCGCGGCGGCGGCCAGCCACGTGGGCGCCGACCCCGAGGCCGCCGCCATCGACGAGCAAGGCTTGGGCTGGGCCAACAGCCACGGCAGCGGCCGCGGCGCCGACGCCATCACCAGCGGGCTGGAAGTCACCTGGACCAGCACGCCCACCAAGTGGAGCGGCAACTTCTTCTGGAACCTCTTCGGCTACGACTGGGAGCTGACCAAGAGCCCGGCCGGCGCCCACCAGTGGGTGGCCAAGGGCGCCGGCGCGACCATTCCGCACGCCTTCGACAAGACGAAGAAGCTGCTGCCGACGATGCTGACGACCGACTTGTCGCTGCGCTTCGACCCGGCCTACGAGAAGATCTCGCGCCGCTTCATGGAGAACCCCGACCAGTTCGCCGACGCCTTCGCCCGTGCCTGGTTCAAGCTGACGCACCGCGACATGGGCCCGCGTGCGCGCTACCTCGGCAAGCTGGTGCCGCAGGAAGAGCTGATCTGGCAAGACCCGCTGCCGGCCGTGGACCATCCGCTGGTGAACGAAGCCGACGTCGCCGCGCTGAAGCGCCAGGTGCTGGCCTCGGGCCTGAGCATCGCGCAGCTCGTCGCCACGGCCTGGGCCTCGGCGTCGACCTTCCGCGGCGGCGACAAGCGCGGCGGCGCCAACGGCGCGCGCATCCGCCTGGCGCCGCAGAAGGATTGGGAAGTCAACCAGCCGGCGCAACTGGCGCAGGTGCTGGCCAAGCTGGAAGCGATCCGCGCCGAGTTCAACGGCGCGCAGGGCGGCGGCCGCAAGATCTCGCTGGCCGACCTCATCGTGCTGGCCGGCGACGCCGCGGTGGAAGCCGCCGCCGCCAAAGCCGGCCAGACGTTGACGCTGCCCTTCACCCCCGGCCGCACCGATGCCCGCGAAGACCAGACCGACGCCGCGTCGTTCGAACCGCTGGAGCCCAAGGCCGACGCCTTCCGCAACTACGTGCGCTCTGGCTACGAGCCCTACGTGGCCGAGATGCTGGTCGACAAGGCCCAGTTGCTGACGCTGACGGCGCCGGAGATGACGGTGCTGGTGGGCGGCCTGCGCGTGCTGGGCGCCAACGCCGGCCAGTCGGCGCACGGCGTGTTCACCGATCGCCCGGAGACGCTGAGCAACGACTTCTTCGTCAACCTGCTCGACATGAACACGGCCTGGCGCGCGGCGGCCGGCGGCACTCTGGAAGGGCGCGACCGCAAGAGCGGCGCCGTGAAGTGGACCGGCACCGTGGCCGACTTGGTGTTCGGCTCGAACTCGCAGTTGCGCGCGCTGGCCGAGGTCTACGGGTCGAGCGACGCGCAAGCCGTGTTCGTCAAGGACTTCGCCGCGGCGTGGACCAAGGTGATGAACCTCGACCGCTTCGACCGCGCGGCTTGAACGACGCTTGAACGACGATCACCCTGGCGACGCCTGAGCTGGCATCGCGCACAACGCCGGCCGCGGGCCTTGTCCCGCCGCCGGCGTTGTTGTCAGTCATGCACGTTCACGAACGGCGACCACCCACCACCAGCAGCAGGCCACCCACGACGATCGCGCCGATGCCGGCCCACACCGGAACGTTGACGCGTTCCTTCTCCTTCACCTGCAGTTCCACCGGGCCCAGCTTGAGCGCGGTGCTGTCCTTGGTGTAGCTGAAGCCGCCGTAGGCCAGGCCCAGCACGCCGGCCACCAGCAGCACGATGGCCGCGATCCTCGTTGCGTTCATGAATGACACCCTCCGGTCAGGCCCCTTGTCCGCCGATCTGGCAGGGTGCTCGGGCCCGTGGCGTGATTGCAGCCGCAGCCGCCGGCGCGGCGCGTAGGACAAGGCCGCATCGCGAGACCGGCCGGCGCCGCGCGCTACCAGCTGCCGACGTTGGGCATGTCCTTCCACGGCGCGGCGGGTGCCAGCGCCTCGCCCTTTTGCAGCAGCTCGATCGAGATCTGGTCAGGCGAGCGCACGAAGGCCATGCGGCCGTCGCGCGGCGGGCGCAGGATCTGCACGCCGTGCTGCTGCAAGCGCGCACACATCGCGTAGATGTCGTCCACCTGGTAGGCCAGGTGGCCGAAGTTGCGGCCGCCGCCGTAGGCCTCGGGGTCCCAGTTGAAGGTCAGCTCGACCTGCGCATGCTCGTCGCCCGGCGCGGCCAGGAAGGCCAGCGTGAAGCGGCCCTGCGGCACCTCGGTGCGGCGCAGCAGTTGCAGGCCCAGCGCGTCGCGGTAAAAGCGCAGCGAGGTTTCGAGGTCGGTCACGCGGACCATGGTGTGCAGGTACTTCATCGTCGTCGCGCCCAGTGGCGTCAAAGTGTGGGGTAGTCGGTGTAGCCGGCGGCGCCCGGCGAGTAGAAGGTGCGCGGGTCGGGCTTGTTGAGCGCGGCGCCCGTCTTCAGCCGCTGCACGAGGTCGGGGTTGGCCAGGAAGGCGCGGCCGAAGGCCACCGCATCGGCGCGGCCCGACGCCACCGCGGCGATGGCCGTCTCGCGGTCGTAGCCGTTGTTGGCGATGTAGGCACCGCGGAAGTGGCGCCGCGCCCAGCCGTAGTCGAAGCCGGGCACGTCGCGCGGGCCGCCGGTGGCGCCCTCGATCAGGTGGATGAAGGCGATGCCGCGGCGGTCGAGCGCCTGCACCAGCGCGCCGAACACGGCCTGCGGGTTGCCGTCGGCCAGGTCGTTGGCCGGCGTCACCGGCGACAGCCGGATGCCGGTGCGGCCGGCGCCGATCTCGGCGGCCACCGCGTCGACCACCTGCAGCGCGAAGCGGCAGCGGTTCTCCACCGTGCCGCCGTAGGCGTCGCTGCGATGGTTGGCGCCGTCGCGCAGGAACTGGTCGATCAGGTAGCCGTTGGCGCCGTGGATCTCCACGCCGTCGAAGCCGGCGCGCAGCGCGTTGGCGGCGGCGCGGCGGTACTGGTCGACGACATCGGCGATCTCGGCCACGCTCAAGGCATGCGGCAGCGGCGCCGGCAGCTTGCCCTCGTGCGCGCGCACCAGCACCTGCGCCGCGACGGCCGAAGGCGCCACCGGCTGCAGGCCGCCGGTCAGCGCCGGGTGCGAGACGCGGCCGACGTGCCAGATCTGCGCCAGCATCTTCGAGCCGGCCTCGTGCACCGCCTGCGTGATGCGGCGCCAGCCCTGCACCTGCGCCTCGGAATGGATGCCCGGCGTGGCGATGTAGCCCTTGCCCAGCGGCGCGATCTGCGTGCCCTCGCTGACGATCAGCCCGGCGCCGCTGCGCTGGCGGTAGTACTCGACGTTGAGCGCGCTGCCGGGCACGTCGCCGGCGGCTTCGTCGGCGCGGCTGCGCGTCAGCGGCGCCATCACCACGCGGTTGGCGATGGCGATGTCGCCGATGCGGCCGGGTTGGAAGAGCTTGAGGTCCTGCGTTGGCGCGGTCATGTGCGGTGGGCGAGCGGGCAAGCCGCCATTGTGCGGTGACCGCCCAGCCGGCGCTGAGCCCGGGGCCGCCGGGCGTTGCAGCAGTTGCCCGGGCGCCGCCGGGCGTTGCAGCGGTTGCCCGGGCGCTGCTCAATCGGTGCGGTCGCGGTCCTTCTTGTCGTGGCTGCGCTGCTGGCGTTCCTTCTCGCGGGCGGCGCGTTCCTTCTCGGCCTGCGCACGGCGCGCCGCTTCGGCCTCGGCGCGCTTCGCGTCGTCGGCCGCGCGCTTGGCGTCGTCGGCCGCGCGGCGCCCCGCGGGCTCGGCCGCCTGGCGCGGCGGCTGCGCCGGAGCGGCCGCCGGTGGCTGGCGGGGCGGGGTCGGCGGCGACACGGCGGCCGGCGCAGCGGGCGCAGCGGGCACCGTCGGCGCAGGGTTGGCCGCGGCGGGCGGCTGCGGGCGCGGCATCAGCCGGCCGGGGGCACGCGCGCCGGGTTGTTGGGCGGCAGGCTCCTGCACGGCCGGTTGCTGCGCGGCGGGTTGCTGCGCGGGCGGTGGTTGCGCGGCCGGTTGTTGCGCGGCCGGTTGTTGCGCCGCCGGCGGCTGCGCGGCCGGCCGTGGCACGGTGGGCGGCAGCCGCCGGCCCTGCACGCCGGGGTAGCCGGGCTGGGTGCCCGGCGCCGCCGGCGCGCCGGGCGCTGCCGGCGGCGGCTGTTGCGCTTGCGGCTGGGGTTGCGGTTGCGGTTGTGACGGTTGCGGCTGCGGTTGCGCTGGCGGCGTCAGCGGTGCGCGCGGCGGTGGCGGCGCCGGCGCCACCTCCGGCGCCCGCGGCGGCGGCATCGGTTGCATCGGTTGCGTCGGTGGTTGCGACGGCTGCTGCGGCGGCGCATGCGGCCCACCCGCCGGCCCCTCGAAGGGCCGGCCCGAGACGGTGGCCGAGCCCGGCGCGACGATGGTCATCGGCTGACCGCCGCGCGCATTGGGTGCCCCGCCCTGCACGCGCATGCCGGGCCGGTTGACCGGCGGCGCGCCGTACACGGCCGCCGGCGGCGTGCCCGGCGGCGCCGGCACGATCAGGCCGAAGCGCGAACCCGGCGGCGGCGGCACGAAGCTGCCCGCCGGCCCCTGCGGCCGCGGCCCCGGCCGCACGCCCGGCGCCGGCGGCGCCGGCCGCAGCCGCAGCCCGGGCGGCGGCGGCACGAAGCCCATGCCCGGCGGCGACCAATGACCGGCGACGAAGACCACCACGCCGTCGCGCAGTTCGTAGTACGGCTGCACCCAGCCGTAGCCGTAGCGCGGCGGCGCCATCCAGCGGCCCGAAGCCCACACCCAGTTGCCGCGCCAGGTCCAGTAGCCGCCCACCCACACCGCCGCGCCGAAGGGCGGCGGCGGCAGCGGCTCCACGCGCATCGGCGGCGGCGCCCAGGCCACCACCACCGGCGGCGGCTGCTGCAGCGGCGCGTCTTCATAGACGATCTCCACCGGCGGCGGCTCGTCCAGCGGCGGCAGCGACGACTGCGATTCGGGCACGACGACGCAGCCGGCCGTCAGCAGCAGCGTCGCCAGCAAGGAAGCACCCGCAGCGCGGGCCGGCAGGAAAGCGGTCATCGGTCGACTCCTGGAAGAGGAAGCGCGCCCGCAATCATCGCCGGATCCGCGGGCGGCTGACCGCCGAGCCCACATCGCGCGCGCCGGCAGCACGGCCCTTGATGCGATCTTGACGCCCGGCCGCCGAATCTTGTCAGCGGCTTGACGGCCGCCGGCCCAGCATGCCTGCCGTGTCTGACCGGTGTCGAATGGAAGACTGGCATGGACCTGATGTACCTCGCGCTGGCCGTCGCGCTGTGGCTGGCGGTGCTGGGCCTGGTGCGCGGCTGCGAACGCTTGCAGCCCACGCGCCAGGAGTCGCGATGAGCGGCTGGGCAGGCTGGGATTGGGCCGGCGCCGTGATCGCGCTCGGCCTGCTGGTCTACCTGCTGGCGGCGCTGCTGCGGCCGGAGGACTTCTCGTGACCGCCGCGGCCTGCACGCAACTGGCCGCCTATCTGAGCGTACTGCTGCTGCTGGCCTGGCCGCTGGCGCGCTGGATCGAGGCGGTGCTGCAGGGCCGCTTCGCCTGGGGGCTGCGGCTGGAAGCGCCGCTGTACCGGCTGGCCGGCGTCGATGCCGATCGACCGCAGGGCTGGCCGGCCTACGCGCTGGGGCTGCTGGCGTTCAACGGCCTGGGCCTGCTCGCCGTCTATGCGCTGCAGCGGCTGCAGGGCGTGCTGCCGTTCAACCCGCAGGGCTTCGGCGCGGTGGCGCCCGACTCGGCCTTCAACACCGCGGTCAGCTTCGTCACCAACACCAACTGGCAGGGCTACGGCGGCGAGTCGACGCTGAGCCACCTGACGCAGATGCTGGCGCTGACGGTGCAGAACTTCCTTTCCGCGGCCAGCGGCCTCGCGGTGGCGGCGGCGCTGGTGCGCGGCTTCGCGCGCCATTCGTCGTCGGCGGTCGGCAACGTCTGGGCCGACCTGCTGCGCGGCACGCTGTGGATCCTGCTGCCGCTGTCGCTGGCCCTTGCGTTGGCGCTGGCCGGCCTGGGCGTGGTGCAGACCCTGGCGGCCGACCGCGCGCTGCAGACGCTGGAAGGCGCGCCGCAAAGCATCGCGCTGGGGCCGGTGGCCTCGCAGCTCGCGATCAAGATGCTGGGCACCAACGGCGGCGGCTTCTTCAACGCCAACTCGGCGCATCCCTTCGAGAACCCGAGCGCGATCAGCAACGCGCTGCAGATGCTGGCGATGCTGCTGATCCCGGCGGCGCTGTGCTTCGTGTTCGGGCGCATGGTGGGCGATCGGCGCCAGGGCTTCGCGCTGCTGGCGGCGATGACGCTGGTCTTCGCCGCCGCGGTGGTGGCCGCCACGGCGGCCGAGCAGCAGGGCAACCCGCTGCTGGCGCCGCTGGGCGTGGACCAGCACGCCGGCGCCGCGCAGCCCGGCGGCAACCTGGAAGGCAAGGAACTGCGCTTCGGCATCAACGCCTCGGCGCTGTTCGCCACCATCACCACGGCGGCGAGCTGCGGCGCCGTCAATGCGATGCACGACAGCTTCACGCCGCTGGGCGGCGCGGTGCCGCTGGTGCTGATGCAGCTCGGCGAGGTGATCTTCGGCGGCGTCGGCGCCGGCCTCTACGGCATGCTGATCTTCGCGATCATGGCCGTCTTCATCGCCGGGCTGATGATCGGCCGCACGCCCGAGTATCTGGGCAAGAAGATCGAGGCGCACGAGATGAAGATAGTGGCGCTGGCGATCCTCGTCACGCCGCTGCTGGTGCTGCTGGGCAGCGCGGCCGCGGTGCTGGCCGGCGCCGGCCGCGCCGGCATCGCCAACCCCGGGCCGCACGGCTTTTCGGAAGTGCTGTATGCGCTGAGCTCGGCGGCCAACAACAACGGCAGCGCCTTCGCCGGGCTGTCGGCCAACACGCCCTTCTACAACGTGCTGCTGGCCGTGGCGATGTGGTTCGGCCGCTTCGCGGTGATCGTGCCGGTGCTGGCCATCGCCGGCTCGCTGGCGGCCAAGAAGCGCAGTGCGGCCACCGAAGGCACGCTGCCCACGCACGGGCCGCTGTTCGTCGTGCTGCTCGTCGGCACGGTGGGGCTGGTGGGCCTGCTGAACTACGTGCCGGCGCTGGCGCTGGGCCCGGTGGTCGAGCACCTGATGCTGCACACCCCTTGAGGACGCGATGAGCCGACCCCGACTGAAACTGCTGGACCCCGCGCTGCTGGCGCCGGCCGCCGGCCAGGCGTTCGCCAAGCTGGACCCGCGCGTGCAGTGGCGCAACCCGGTGATGTTCGTCGTCTACGTGGGCAGCGCCTTCACCACCGCGCTGGCCGCCGCGCAGCCCGACCGCTTCAGCGTCGGCGTGGCGCTGTGGCTGTGGTTCACCGTGCTGTTCGCCAACTTCGCCGAGGCGCTGGCCGAAGGCCGCAGCAAGGCGCAGGCCGCCTCGCTGCGCGGCCTGAAGAAGAAGACGTGGGCCAAGCGGCTGGACGGCGAGCCGCACGCCGACACGCCGCGCAGCGCGCTGACATGGCAGCCGCTGGAAGCCGAGCGCCTGCGCAAGGGCGACGTCGTGCTGGCCGAGGCCGGCGACGTGATCGCGGCCGACGGCGAGGTCGTCGCCGGCGTGGCCGCGGTCGACGAGAGCGCGATCACCGGCGAATCGGCGCCGGTGATCCGCGAATCGGGCGGCGACTTCTCGGCGGTGACCGGCGGCACGCGCGTGCTCTCGGACTGGATCGTGATCCGCGTCGCCGTCAACCCCGGCGAGACCTTCGTCGACCGCATGATCGCGATGGTCGAGAACGCCCGCCGCCGCAAGACGCCCAACGAGATCGCGCTGACCATCCTGCTGGTGGCGTTGACCATCGTCTTTCTCGGCGTGGTGGCAACGCTGCTGCCGTTCTCGGCCTTCGGCGTGCAGGCCACGGGCGCAGGGCGGCCGGTGAGCCTGGTGATCCTGGTCGCGCTGCTGGTGTGCCTGATCCCGACCACCATCGCCGCGCTGCTGTCGGCCATCGGCGTGGCCGGCATGAGCCGCATGATGCAGGCCGGCGTGATCGCCACCTCGGGGCGCGCGGTGGAAGCGGCCGGCGACGTCGACGTGCTGCTGCTCGACAAGACCGGCACCATCACGCTGGGCAACCGCCAGGCCGGCGCCTTCATCGCCGCGCCCGGCGTGGCCGAGGCCGAGCTGGCCGACGCGGCGCAACTCGCCTCGCTGGCCGACGAGACGCCCGAAGGCCGCAGCATCGTCGTGCTGGCCAGGCAGCGCTTTCCGTTGCGCGAGCGCGACCTGGCGGCGCCGGGCGCGGCCTTCGTCCAATTCAGCGCGCAGACGCGCATGAGCGGGGCCGACCTGCCCGACGGTCGCGCGCTGCGCAAAGGCGCGGCCGACGCGATCCGCCGCCACGTGGAAGGCCTGGGCGGCAGCGTGCCCGCCGCGCTGCAGGCCGCGGTCGACGAGGTGGCGCGCCGCGGCAGCACGCCGCTGGTGGTGGCCGACGGCAGCCGCGTGCTGGGCCTCGTCGAGCTGAAGGACGTGGTCAAGGGCGGCATCAAGGAGCGCTTCGCCGAGTTGCGCCGCATGGGCATCAAGACCGTGATGGTCACGGGCGACAACCGGCTGACGGCCGCCGCCATCGCGGCCGAGGCCGGCGTCGACGACTTCCTGGCCGAGGCCACGCCAGAGACCAAGCTGCGGCTGATCCGCGAGCACCAGGCCGCCGGCCGGCTGGTGGCGATGACCGGCGACGGCACCAACGACGCGCCGGCGCTGGCCCAGGCCGACGTGGCGGTGGCGATGAACACCGGCACCCAGGCCGCCAAGGAGGCCGGCAACATGGTCGACCTGGACAGCAACCCGACCAAGCTGATCGAGATCGTCGAGACCGGCAAGCAGATGCTGATGACGCGCGGCTCGCTCACCACCTTCAGCATCGCCAACGACGTGGCGAAGTACTTCGCGATCATCCCCGCGGCCTTCGTCGCCACCTATCCGCAGCTTGGGGCGCTCAACGTGATGCAGCTCGCCAGCCCGGCCTCGGCCGTGCTGTCGGCGGTGATCTTCAACGCGCTGGTCATCGTCGCGCTGATCCCGCTGGCGCTGCGCGGCGTGCCCTACCACGCGGTGGGCGCGGCGGCGCTGCTGCGCCGCAACCTGCTGCTCTACGGGCTGGGCGGCGTGGCCGTGCCCTTCGCCGGCATCAAGCTGATCGACCTGGCGCTGGCCGCGCTGGGCCTGGCCTGAGGAGTGCTCGTCATGACCGCCATCCTGCGCCCCGCCGTGGTTCTGTTTATCGTGTTATCCGCGCTCACCGGCCTCGCTTACCCGCTGGCGGTGACCGGCCTCGCACAGCTCGCCTTCCCTGCCCAGGCCAACGGCAGCCTCGTCGTGCACCAGGGCCGCGTCGTCGGCTCGGCGCTGATCGGCCAGGCCTTCGCCGACCCCGGGCATTTCTGGAGCCGGCCCTCGGCGACCACGCCCACGCCGTACGACGCGGCCCACTCGGCGGGCTCCAACCTGGGGCCGACCAACCCGGCGCTGGTGGCCGCCGTCCAAGCCCGCGTGCAGGCGCTGCGCGCCGCCGACCCCGCCAACACCGCGCCGGTGCCGGTGGACCTGGTCACCGCCTCGGCCAGCGGGCTGGACCCGCACATCAGCCGCGCCGCCGCCGACTACCAGGCGGCCCGCGTCGCGCGCGTACGCGGCCTGCCCGAGGCGCGCGTGCGCGCGCTGGTCGCGCAGCACGCCGAGGCGCCGCTGCTGGGCTTCGTCGGCGAGCCGCGCGTCAACGTGCTGCGGCTGAACCTGGCCTTGGATTCGGAGCGCTGAGCGCCATGGCCGACGTCTGGGGCGCCCTCGGCGCGCTGGCGGCCGTCGTGCTGCCGATGGCGCTGGCCGGCTGGCTGCTGACACGGCCGGCGCGGCCGGCGCGGCCGACGCGGGGCCCGCGCCGCAGAATGCCGCCCAGGAAGGGGCGCTGAACGATGCCGATCCCGATCGACCCAGGCGACCAGCGGCTGCGCAGGCCCGGCGGCGCCGCGCGCCACGGCCGCGCGGGAGGCGCGTGAGCACCGAGGCCGCGCGCCCCGACCCCGATGCGCTGCTGCAGCAGGTGCAGGCCGACGAGGCGCGCGCGCGCCGGGGCCGGCTGAAGATCTTCTTCGGCGCCGCGGCCGGCGTCGGCAAGACCTGGGCGATGCTGGCCGCGGCGCGCGCCGTGCAGGCGCAGGGCGCGGCGCTGATCGTCGGCCTGGTCGAGACCCACGGCCGCGCCGAGACCGAGGCGATGGCGCGCCCGCTGCCGCGGCTGCCGCTCAAGCCCGTGGCCTACCGCGGCCGCGTGCTGCAGGAGTTCGACCTCGACGGCGCGCTTGCCTGGGGTGCTCAGCACGCCGGCGCGGCCGAGCCGCCGCTGCTGCTGCTGGACGAGCTGGCGCACAGCAACGCGCCCGGCTCGCGCCACCCCAAGCGCTGGCAGGACGTGGACGAGTTGCTGGCCGCCGGCAACGACGTCTGGTCGACGATGAACGTGCAGCACCTGGAGAGCCTGAACGACGTGGTCGGCGGCATCACCGGCATCCGCGTCTGGGAGACCGTGCCCGACCGCTTGTTCGACGAGGCCGACGAGGTGGTGGTGGTCGACCTGCCGCCCGACGAGCTGCTGCAGCGGCTGCGCGCCGGCAAGGTGTACCGGCCGCGGCCCGGCGACGAGCCCGCCGAGCGTGCCGCCGCCAACTTCTTCCGCAAGGGCAACCTGCTGGCGCTGCGCGAGCTGGCGCTGCGCCGCACCGCCGACCGCGTCGACGGCGAGATGCAGGCCTACCGCCGGCGGCGCGCGGTGCAGCCGATCTGGCCCAACCGCGAGGCGCTGCTGGCCTGCGTGGGCCCCGGCGAGCGCGGCGAGAAGGTGGTGCGCGCCTGCGCCCGGCTGGCCGCGCAGCTCGGCCTGCCCTGGCACGCGGTGCACGTGGAGACGCCGGCCGCGCGGCGCCAGCCGCCGGCACGCCGCGAGCAGGCGCTGCGCGTGCTCAAGCTGGCGCAGGAGCTGGGCGCCACCGTGGCCGCGCCGGCCGCGCCCGAGGTGGCCGCTGCGCTGGTGCGTTATGCGCGCGACCACAACCTGGCCCGCGTGGTGGTCGGCCGCAGCCGGCGCCGCTGGCGCTGGCTGCCCTCGGCGGCCGAGCGCATCGCCGCGCTGGCCGACGAGCTGGACCTGATCCAGGTGGCGCTGCCGGCCGCCGCGGCGGCGCGCAGCGCCGGCACCGCCGACCGGCCCGCTGGGCCCGCCGCCGCCACGCCGTGGCGCTGGCAGGGCTACGCCGCCGCGGTGGCCGCCTGCGCGCTGACGGCGCTGCTGGCCGCGCCGCTGCAGCCGGTGCTGGAGCTGACCAACATCGTGATGATCTTCCTGCTGGCCGTGGTCGGCGTCGGCTGGGTGCACGGCCGCGGGCCGGCGGTGCTGGCGGCCTTCCTCGGCGTGGCGCTGTTCGACCTGTTCTTCGTGCCGCCGCGCTACTCGTTCGCGGTCAGCGACGTGCAGTACCTGGTGACCTTCGCGGTGATGCTGGTGGTGGCGCTGGCCATCGGCCAGCTCACTGCCGGGCTCAAGGTGGAGGCCGAGGCGGCCACCCAGCGCGAGCACCGCATGCGCGGGCTCTACGAGATGTCGCGCGACCTCTCGGCGGCGCTGCTGCCGGAGCAGGTGGCCGAGATCGGCGCCCGCTTCCTGACCGCCGAGTTCAACGCCGGCTCGACGCTGCTGGCCGTCGACGCGCACGAGCGCCTGGCGGCGCTGCCCGGCGGCACGGCGGCGGTCGACGGCGCCGTCGCGCAATGGGCCTTCGACCGCGGCCAGGCGGCCGGCTTCGGCACCGACACGCTGGCCGCCAGCGAATGCCTGGTGCTGCCGCTGAAGGCGCCGATGCGGCTGCGCGGCGTGCTGGCGGTGCGGCCGGCCGAGCGCCGCGCGCTGACGCCCGACCAGCGCCGGCTGCTGGACACCTGCGCCTCGCTGCTGGCGATCTCGCTGGAGCGCATCCACTACGTCGACGTGGCGCGCGCGAGCACGGTGCAGATCGAGTCGGAGCGGCTGCGCAACTCGCTGCTGTCGGCCATCTCGCACGACCTGCGCACGCCGCTGGCCGCGCTGGTGGGGCTGGCCGACGCGCTGGTGCTGGCGCCGCCGCCGCTGCCGGCCGCGCAACAGGAGCTGGCCGGCGCGATGCGCGACTCGGCGCTGCGCATGAACGCGATGGTCGGCAACCTGCTGGACATGGCGCGGCTGGAGGCCGGCGCGGTGCCGCTGCGGCGCGAATGGCAGCCGCTGGAAGAGGTGGTGGGCAGCGCGCTGGCCGCCTGCGCGCCGGTGCTGGCCGGGCGGCCGCTGCGCGTGGCGCTGGCCGACGACCTGCCGCTGCTGCAGATCGACGCGGTGCTGTTCGAGCGCGTGCTCGTCAACCTGCTGGAGAACGCCGCCAAGTACACGCCCGCCGGCAGCGCGATCGAGATCGCGGCCGAGGCCTCGCCATCCGAGGTGGCGATCCGCGTCGACGACGGCGGGCCGGGCCTGCCGGCCGGCCGCGAGGCCGCGCTGTTCGACAAGTTCGAGCGCGGCAGCAAGGAGAGCGCGACGCCCGGCGTCGGCCTGGGCCTGGCCATCGCGCGCGCCATCGTGCTGGCGCACCAGGGCACGATCGCCGCCGCGAACCGCATCGGCCCCGGCGGCGGCGTTGCCGGCGCGCGCTTCACGATCACGCTGCCGCGCGGCCAGCCGCCGGCCGACGACGGCAGCGCCAGCGCCGATGCCGGCGCCTAACATCACGATCCATGGAACTGCGCGCCCGCATCCTGGTGGTCGAGGACGAGCCCGACATCCGCCGCTTTCTGCGGCTCGCGCTGGCCAGCGAGGGGCACGAGGTGTTCGAGGCCGCGACGCTGCAGCGCGGGCTGATCGAAGCCGGCAGCCGGCGGCCGGAGCTGGCCATCGTCGACCTCGGGCTGCCCGATGGCGACGGCGTGGCGCTGATCCGCGAGCTGCGCACCTGGTCGGCGGCGCCGGTGATCGTGCTCTCGGCGCGCAGCGGCGAGGCCGACAAGATCGCCGCGCTCGACGCCGGCGCCGACGACTACCTCGTCAAGCCCTTCGGCGCCGGCGAGCTGCTGGCGCGCGTGCGCGCGCAGTTGCGGCGCCAGGCGCTGGCCACGCCGTCGGCGGCCGAGCCGGAGCTGCGCTTCGGCGCGGTGAGCGTGGACTTGGCGCGCCGCGTGGTGCAGCGCGGCGGCGAGCCGCTGCACCTGACGCCGATCGAATACCGGCTGCTGACCCACCTGGCCGCGCAGCCCGACCGCGTGGTCACGCACCAGCAGTTGCTCAAGGCCGTCTGGGGGCCGGGCCATGCCGACGACACGCACTACGTGCGCGTGCACATGGCCAACCTGCGCAAGAAGGTCGAGGACGACGCCTCGCAGCCGCGGCACCTGCTGACCGAGGCCGGCATCGGCTACCGCTTCAGGCCCTGAGTCCCGGGCGACAATGCCCGCGGTGCGGCTCAAGAACGGATTCCTGCTGTTGATGCGATCGGGCGGCGCGGCCTTCAAGACGGAGCCCGCGTGAACGCTGCCGACCGCCGGCGGCTGGCCCCGGCGCTGCTGCTGTCGCTGCTGGTGCATGCGCTGCTGCTCAGCCTGACCTTCGGCGGCCAGGGGCTCGGCCTGCCGGGGCTCGACTTCCCCTGGCGCGAGCGCCGCGCCGAGGCGCCCGACCTGCGCATCGTGCTCGTGCCGCCGCCGGCGGCGCCGGCGGCGCGGCCGCCTTCTTTACCTTCCCCGCCTTCCCCGGCGCACCCGCCACCGCCGCCACTGCCCGCCCCGTCACCGGCGGATCCGGCACCGCGCGACGCCCAGGCGCCGCCGCCTGCGGCGACCGCCGAGGCCACCGCCGAGGCGATCGTCCCAAGCCGCGCGACGGCGCCGCTGGCCGAGCCGCCGCCCGTCGACACCGCGGTGGCCGAGCCCGAACCGGCGCTCGACCTGATCACCGTCGAGCGGCGCGACGACCCGCTGCCGCCCGTGGCGGCCGCCGCTTCGGCACCGCCGCCGGCAATCGCGGCAGCGTCGGCGGCCGCGACCGCGGCGCCCACCCTCGCGGCAGCGCCGCCCGCCCCGGCGGCCAGCGAGCCGACGCCCGCGCCCTACGGCGACGAGCCTCCCATGGCCGCTGCCGCCGAGGCTCGGCGGCTGGAAACCGAGCGACAGGCCGCTGAGCGGCAGGAAGCCGCACGCGTGGAAGCCGCACGCGTGGAGGCAGCGCGCTTGCAGGCCGAGCGGGCGGCGGCCGAGCGGATCGCGGCGGAGCGGGCCGCCGAACAAGCAGCCGAACAAGCAGCTCAACAAGCAGCAGAACGGGCCACGGCCGAGCAGACGGCCCAGCGTCCGGAAGCCGAACGCCAGGAAGCCGCCAAGCTGGCCGCCGCGCGACAGCAAGCCGACCGCGAGGAAGCCGAGCGACAAAAGGCCGCGCAGCAGGACGCCGCCCGCGCGCAGGCCGAACGCGCCGAGGCCGAGCGTCAGGACGCGGAGCGCAAGGAAGCCGAACGCAAGGAAGCGGCGCGGCTGGCCGTGGCCCGGCAACAGGCCGAACGACAGGAAGCCGCGCGCCTGGACGCACAGCGCCTGGAAGCGGCGCGGCTGGAAGCCGAACGTCTCGAAGCCGCCCGCGTGGAGGCGGCGCGCCAGGAGGCGGCCCGCGTCGACGCCGAGCGCCGCGAGGCCGAGCGCGTGGCCGCTGCCCGCGAAGCAGCGGCGCGGCAGGAAGCGGCCCGGCAAGACGCCGCTCGACAAGAAGCCGCTCGACAAGAGGCGGGTCGGCAAGAGTCGGCCCGTCAAGAAGCCGCCCGACAAGAGGCCGCCCGCCAGGAAGCCGCCCGCGCCAAGGCCGCGCAACAAGACGCCGACAACGCCCGCCGCGAGGCGATCAAGCGCGCCATCGGCCGCCAGCTCGACGAAGAAGCCGCGCGTCGTGATGCGATCGCGGCGGCCGCCGCCGCGTCCAACCCGCCCGCCAACCAGCTGCCTTATTCGTGGAGCAGCCCGCGGCGCGGCCGGCTGCTGGGCCGCAGCGACCCCAATGCCGAACTGGTGCTGTACGCCGAGGCCTGGGCGCGCAAGATCCAGTTCAACGCCTCGGCCGAGCCGCTGCGCGAAGCGGCGCGCCAGATGCGCGTGAACCCGGTCGTCACCGTCGCCGTCAGGCGCGACGGCTCGATCGAGTCGGTCACCTTCGTCGTGCCCAGCGGCGTGGCCGAGATCGACGCCGCGATCCGGCAGATCGTGCAGAACCTGGCGCCGTTCCCGCCGTTCCCGCCGCCGCTGGCGCAGGACTTCGACGTCATCGAAATCCGCCGCACCTGGCAGTTCGACTCGGCCATCCGGCTGTACTGAATTCAGCCGTCAGCCGCCGCCGGCGGCGCAATGGTTGAACCTCCATCGGCCCGTGCATTCGGCAGCACGACCGAGACGCGCGTGCCCTGGCCGGGCGCCGACTTCAGCAGCAGGCGGCCGCCGTGGCGGTGCGCGATGCGCTGGCACGTGACCAGCCCCAGGCCGGTGCCCTGGAACTGCGCCTGCGAGTGGAAGCGCTGGAACGGCCGCAGCAGCGCGCCGGCGGCGCCGGCGTCGAAGCCGGCGCCGTGGTCGCTGACGGTGAGCGTGGTCTCGTGCTCGCCGCGCTCGATGGCCAGCGCGATCTCGGTCTCGTCGCTGCGCGACGAGAACTTCCAGGCGTTGGTGATCAGGTTCTGCAGCACCGAGCGCATCAGCCCCTCGTCGCAGCACAGCGGCATGTGCTCGGGGATGCGCACGCGCGCGCGGCGCTGCGGCTCCAGCAGGCGCAACTCGTCGACCAGGCCGCGCGCCAGCGGCGCCAGGTCCACCAGCTTGCGGTCCAGCGGCACGCTGCCGGCGCGCGACAGCGCCAGCAGGTCGTTGATCAGCGCGGCCATGTCGCGCGCCGAGCGCTCGATCTGCTCGAGGTAGCCGCGGCCGGCATCGTCCAGCGCCGGCGCCGCGCGCAGGCGCAGCAGCTGGCTCATGCCGACGATGCCGTTGAGCGGGCTGCGCAGGTCGTGCGCCGCGGTGCGCGAGAAGGCCTCCAGCTCGATGTTGGCCTGCTCCAGGTCGCGCGTGCGCTCGATCACCATCGCCTGCAGCTTGGAGCGCATCTCGTCGCGCGCCTCGTCGCGCTCGCGGCGCGCGCTCACGTCCTCGGCGATGCCGCCCATCATCGTGACCTCGCCGCGCTCGTCGCGGATCAGCCGCCGGCGGTCCTGGATCCAGCGCACGCTGCCGTCGGGCCTGACGATGCGGTACTCGCAGTCGGCCTGCTCGATGCCCGGCGCGCCGCCGGCCAGGTCGGGCACGCGGTCGCGGTCGTCGGGGTGTATGCAGTCGCGCCACAGCAGCGGGTTGGCCATCAGTTCGGCCGGCTTGCGGCCGTACAGCGTGGCGAACGCCGGGCTCACGTACAGCACGGTGGCGCCGTCGGGCGTGGCCATCCACAGCACCTCGCCCAGGCTCTGGTGCAACTGCCGGAACTGGCGCTGCTGGCGCTGCACGGCGTCGTGCAGGGTCACCTCGTCGGTGACGTCTTCGGCCATCACCATCATCGCCGGGCGGCCTTGCAGCACCACGCGGTGCTCGCTGATGCGCGCCAGCAGCAGCCGGCCGCTGTGCGTGCGGTGGCGGAACACGCCGGGCGAGCCGGTGCCCACCGCGTGCAGCCGCGCCGCGGCCACGAACGAGGGCACGTCTTCGGGCAGGCGGATGTCGCGCGCCGTCATCGTCAAGAACACCTCACGCGGGTAGCCGTAGGCGGCCACCGCGGCGTCGTTGACGAGCAGGAAGCGGTAGCTGTCCATGTCGTACACCCACATCGGCTGCGGGTGGTTCATGAACAGGTCGTGCACGCGCAGGTCGCTGTCGGCCAGGCGCTGCTGCATGGCCAGCAGCCGCAGGTAGCGGCGGTTCACGAAGTAGACCAGGGCCAGCGCGGTGACGATCACGTAGACCATGCCCTTGTGGCGCTGCGCCGCCATCAGCCAGGCAACGTCGGTCGACATCGCTTCGAGCAGCGCGTCAGAAAGCAGGATCCAAAGCGCGCCGAACAAGAAATACGCGGCGCCGATCAGCAATGCGGTGCGCAACGCCGCGACCTGCGCTTTATCCGTCGATGACTCCATTCGCATCCTTGTTCAACAGCTGCAAGGCTGCCGCGAGTCGATCGCGGCGGACGGGCTGGATTGGAAGGGCCCGATCTTTCATGGATCTTGCCCGGATCTTGATTTTCAACAAGAACTCGGGATCCCAACGAGGTCGGCCGCCACGGCTGCGGCGGCCTTCACGACAGCGCCGGTTTGATCTGGTGCAACAAGTCGCGCGACGGCATTCAAGCCGGCGGCGGCGCTGCCGATGCTGCGCACATCGAATTCATCCAAGCATCCGCCCCGAGGCCCCATGCAGTCCCTCCAAAACCTCAAGCTGGCCACGCGCATGACGCTGGGCTTCGGCGCCGTGCTGGCGCTGCTGATCGGCATCACCACGCTGGCGATCGCCAACTTCCGCTCGGCCGACACCATGCTCGAGCAGTTGATGAGCGTCGACCTCGTGCGCGCGCGCGCCAGCTCCGACCTGGAGGCCGCGACGCGCGCCAACGCGGCGCGCACGATGGAACTGCTGATCAGCGAGCAGCCCGAGCGGCAGCGCGTGATCCGCGAGCGCATCGCCGTCAACCGCAACTCGGCCACCGAGCAGCTGCGCACGCTCGACCGCCTGGTCACGCAGGCCGAGATGCGCCAGCGCCTGGCCGAGCTGGTGAGCCTGCGCGAGCGCTACGTGGCCTCGTTCCAGCGCGTCGACCGCAACGTGGCCGAGGGCAAGGCCGACGAGGCGCGCGAGCGCAGCGTCAACGAGCTGACGCCGCTGCTCGACCAGCTGGTCGCCAAGATCAAGGAAATCGACAAGATGGCGCAAGAGCAGTCCGACCAGGCCGCGCAAGCCGTGCGCAGCGGCGTGCGCACCGCCATCTACTGGGTGACCGGCCTCGGCCTGGCGGCGCTGGCGCTGGGCGGCGTGCTGGCCTGGCTGATGGCGCGCTCCGTCACGCGGCCGGTGGCCCGCGCGGTGGCGCTGGCGCAGGCGGTGGCCAAGGGCGACCTCAGCGCCACCATCGGCGCCCCGTCGCGCGACGAGGTGGGCGACCTGCTGCGAGCGCTGGCCGACATGAACCAGCGCCTGGCCGGCGTGGTGGGCGTGGTGCGCGGCAACGCCGAGAGCGTGGCCAGCGCCAGCTCGCAGATCGCGCAGGGCAACCAGGACCTCAGCCAGCGCACCGAGGAACAGGCCGCGGCGCTGCAGCAGACGGCGGCGTCGATGGAGCAGCTCGGCTCCACCGTGCAGCACAACGCCGACAGCGCGCGCCAGGCCGACCGCCTGGCGCAGGAGACCTCGGCGCTGGTGCAGCGCGGCGGCGACGCGGTGGAACGCGTGGTGCGCACGATGGCCGACATCAACGGCAGCAGCCGGCGCATCGCCGACATCATCGGCACCATCGACGGCATCGCTTTCCAGACCAACATCCTGGCGCTCAACGCCGCGGTGGAAGCGGCGCGCGCCGGCGAGCAGGGCCGCGGCTTCGCCGTCGTGGCCGGCGAGGTGCGCAGCCTGGCGCAGCGCGCGGCCGAGGCGGCGCGCGAGATCAAGACGCTGATCACCGACAGCGTCGAGCAGGTGGAGCAAGGCAGCGCGCTGGTCGACGAAGCCGGCGGCACCATGCGCGAGGTGGTGGGCGCGATCCGCCGCGTCGGCGAGATCGTCGCCGAGATCAGCCACGCCAGCGGCGAGCAGAGCAACGGCGTCGTGCAGATCGGCCAGGCCGTCAGCCAGATGGACCAGGTGACGCAGCAGAACGCCGCCCTCGTCGAGGAAAGCGCCGCGGCCGCCGACAGCCTGCGCGCGCAGGCGGCGCAGCTGGTCAACGCGGTGGCCGTCTTCCGCCTGGCTTGATGGTTAGCCTCCTGCGGCCCGGCGGGCCGGTCCCGGTCCCGCCGGGAGGGCGCGATCCGGACCGCGAAACCCGGATCCGGATCCGGATCCCGATCCGTTAGCCCTGGTCTTCAAGGCTCGGCGCCGATCACCTCGAAGAAGGCGCGCACGATGCGCATGTCGCGCCGCTCGGCCAGGCACACCACGTGGGCGTAGGTGCGCACCTGCGCATCGCTGATGCGCACCGCGTGCAGCCCGGCGCCGGGCACGTATTCCACCTCCGACACGGCGGCCACGCCGACGCCCTGCACCACCGCCTCGCGGATGATCTCGCGGCTGGCCACCTCCATCACCACCTGCGGCTCGACGCCGGCGTCGCGCAGCGCCTGCTCGATGGCCTTGCGCGTGGTCGAGCCCTGCTCGCGCAGGATCAGCTTCTCGCCCTGCAGCTCGGCGGTGCGGATGCTGCGCCGCCGCGCGAAGCGGTGCGCCGCGTTGCAGAAGATCACCACCGGGTGCTCGCTGTAGGGCACCGAGACGAAGCGGCCGTCGCGCGCCACCTGCGCCAGCACGCCGACGTCGGCGCTGTAGTCGAGCAGCCGGTCCAGCACCGCTTGTGAATTGCCGGTGCTGACCGTCACCTTCACGCCCGGGTAGCGCTGGTTGAAGGCCACCAGCATGCGCGTCACGTGCGAAGGGCCGACCGCGGCCACGCGCAGGCGGCCCGAGCGCAGCTCGCCGGTCTCGCGCAGCAACTGCACGGCCTCGGCCTCCAGCCCGAAGATCTGGCGCGACAGCAGCAGCAGCCGCTCGCCCACCTCGGTGGGGCGCACGCGGCGGCCGGTGCGGTGGAACAGCTCCACCTTGTACAGCGCCTCCAGCTGGCCGACCTGCGTGGTCACCGTGGGCTGGCTGACGTGCAGGCTGTGCGCCGCGGCGGTGAAGCTGCCGCTGGTGGCCACCGCGTGGAAGGACCGCAACTGTGTCAGGCGCATGACGGCACGCTCGGTGTTATCCCGGTCGAACTATAGATTGCCTCAATACACGGGTGCATGAACTTGGATTGGATGAATGCGGCCGCCAGCCCGACAGTGGCGGCCTGCGTCACCGCGCCGTCACGCACAAGCTCAAGACTGACGGGCCTCACGTTCAGCAACCTGGAGACAAGCGATGAAAGTCACCCGCCGTTCCCTGATCGCCGGTGCGCCGGCCCTGCTGGGGCTGCCGCTGGCGGCCCTGGCGCCGGCCGCGCGCGCGGCCGACGTGCTGACGGTGGGGCTGATCCCGTCGGAAGATTCGCGCGCGATGATCGCCAACAGCCAGGCGATGATGGACATGCTGCAGAAGGCGCTGGGCATGCCGGTCAAGCCCTTCGTCGCCGCCGACTACAACGGCGTGATCGAGGCGCTGCGCAGCAAGCGGCTGGACGTGGCCTACCTCGGCCCCTTCTCCTACGTGCTGGGCACCACGGTGGCCGACATCGAGGCCTTCGCCGTCGCCGAGACCAAGAAGGCCGGCCGCACCTACTACCACTCGCTGATCGTGGCGCGCGCCGACAGCGGCATCAAGACCGTGCCCGACCTGAAGGGCAAGACCTTCTCCTTCGTCGACCCCAGCTCCACCTCGGGCCACTTGTTCCCCAAGGCCGGGCTCATCAAGGCCGGCTTCAACCCCGACAAGGACTTCGGCCGCGTGGTCTTCTCGGGCTCGCACGATTCCAACGCGGTGGCGGTGCAGAACAAGAAGGTCGACGCGGTGGCGATTGCCGACCGCATCCTCGACGCCGCCATCGCCAAGGGCCTGGCCAAGCGCGAAGACCTGGTCGTCGTGTGGAAGTCGGAGCCGATCCCCGAGTCGCCCACCGTCTGGCGCAAGGACCTCGACCCGGCGCTCAAGAAGCGCGTGCAGGCCGCCTTCATGGAGGTGAAGGACATCCCCTGGTCCGACCAGGGCCAGCTCAACGGCTTCCACCCGACCACCGACGCGGCCTACAACGTGATCCGCGAGACCGCCAAGGCGCTGAACCTCGACCTGAGGAAGATGAAGTGATCGAGATCCGCGGCCTCACCAAGCGCTACGGCGAGTTCGAGGCGCTCAAGGGCATCGACCTCGACGTCGCCCCCGGCGAGTTCCTCGTCGTGCTGGGCCCCTCGGGCGCCGGCAAGTCGACGCTGCTTCGCTGCATCAACCGCCTGACCGAGCCGACGCAGGGCGACATCCGCATCGACGGCCAGCTCGTCAAGCCGCAAGGCGCCGACCTGCGCGCGCTGCGCCGCCAGGTGGCGATGATCTTCCAGCACTACAACGTGGTGCCGCGGCTGTCGGTGCTGAAGAACGTGCTCACCGGGCGGCTGGGCTCGATGCCGGGGCCGGCCTCGTGGCTGCAGGTGTTTCCGCGTCGCGACATCGGCATCGCGCGCGAATGCCTGCGCCGCGTGGAGCTGGAGGACAAGGCCGAGCTGCGCACCGACACGCTGTCGGGCGGGCAGAAGCAGCGCGTGGGCATCGCCCGCGCGCTGGCGCAGCAGCCCAAGATCATCCTGGCCGACGAGCCGGTGGCCAGCCTCGACCCCAAGACCTCGCGCACGGTGCTCAACTACCTCAAGCAGGCCAGCCGCGAGCTGGGCATCACCGTGGTCTGCAACTTGCACCAGATCGAGTACGCGCGCGAGTTCGGCGAACGCATCGTCGGCGTCTCGGGCGGGCGCATCGTCTTCGAAGGCGGCCCCGGCGCGCTGAGCGACGAGGTGCTGCACCGCATCTACCCCGGGCTGGACCAGGGCGAAGGCCGCATCAGCCCGGCCGCCGACGCGGCCGCGCCGCCGCCGCTGCAGTCGTTCGCGCTGGAGGAGGCCTGACATCATGAAGATCGGTTCTTACGCGCTCTTGCTGGGCCGCCCCGCCGGCGGCCTGGGCTGGTGGCCGCGGCTGGCCGCCGGCGTGCTGGCCATCGGCACCTTGTGGTGGGCTGCGCGCGGCGCCCAGGTCAGCTTCGGCGAACTGGGCAAGGGGCTGCCTTGGATCGGCGACTTCCTGGCGCGCATGGTGCCGCCGAACTGGGGCTTCCTCGACAAGCTGTGGGTGCCGGCGATCGAGACCATCCAGATCGCCATCTGGGGCACGCTGCTGGCGGTGGTGCTGGCGGTGCCGGTGTGCTTCTTCGCGGCGCGCAACCTCACGCCGAACATGGCGGTGTTCCATTTCACGCGCCAGGTGTTCAACGTCACGCGCGGCATCAACGAGATCATCCTGGCGCTGGTGTTCGTCGCCGCGGTCGGGCTGGGGCCGTTTCCCGGCGTGCTGGCGCTGGCGGTGCACGGCGCGGGCATGCTGGGCAAGTTCTTCAGCGAATCGATCGAGGAGATCGACCAGGGCCCGATCGAGGCGCTGCGCGCCACCGGCGCCGGGCCGGTGCAGACGGTGATCTTCGCGGTGCTGCCGCAGGTCGTCACGGCGTGGATCGCGGTGGTGCTTTACCGCTTCGAGACCAACCTGCGCCAGGCCACCGTGCTGGGCATGGTCGGCGCCGGCGGCATCGGCTTCGAGCTGGTGGGCAGCATGAAGCTGTTCCAGTACCAGGACACCGCCACCTGCATCGTCGTGATCATCGTGATGGTGATGGTGGCCGACTACGTGTCGACCCGGCTGCGCGCGTGGATCCAGAAGGGCGCGCGTTGAGATGAACCGCCGCCGCGCCGATGTCTTCGAGCCCGCGCCGCCCGGCGCGCCGGCATCCACCTAGAGGTCTTCCTTCATGTCCTGCGAATACTTCAACCCCGTGCGCAGCGTGTACGGGGCGGGGGCCCTGTCGTCCCTGCCGGCGCTGCTGGGCAGCCAGCGCGCCGTGGTCGTGACCTTTCCGGAAGCGCGCGCGCTGGGCCTGCTGGGCCGGCTGCAGCAGTTGCTCGGCGATCGGCTGGCCGGCGTGATCGACGACGTGCAGCCCAACCCCGACGTCACCGAGCTGCGCGCGCTGTACGAAGGCTTCTGGCGCGACCCGCAAGCCGCCCAGGTGCTGGTGGCGGTGGGCGGCGGCAGCGCCATCGACACCGCCAAGGCGCTGATGGTGCGCACCGCCAGCGGCCGCTTCGACGACCTGATCGCCGCGCTGGCGGCCGGCAAGGGCTTCAAGCCGGCGGCGGTGAAGACGCTCGTCGCCGTGCCCACCACCGCCGGAACCGGCAGCGAGGTGACGCCCTGGGCCACGGTGTGGGACCGCGGCGCGCAGAAGAAGTACTCGCTGCACCTGCCGGAGACCTGGCCGGCCGTCGCCGTCATCGACCCCGAGCTGATGCTCTCGCTGCCCGCCGCGGTCACGCTGCAAAGCGGGCTCGATGCGCTGTCGCACGCGCTGGAGTCGATCTGGAACGTCAACGCCAACCCGGTGTCCGACACCTTCGCGGTGGCCGCCGTGCACGACATCCTGGACACGCTGCCGCGGCTGATGGAGCGGCTGGACGACATCGAGCTGCGCGGCCGCATGGCGCTGGCGGCGCTGAAGGCCGGCATGGCGTTCTCCAACACGCGCACGGCGCTGGCGCATTCCATCTCGTACGAGATGACGCTGCGCTACGGGCTGCCGCACGGCATTGCCTGCTCGTTCTCGCTGCCGATGGTGCTGGAGCGCGCGCTCGGCCGCGACGCGCGGCGCGACGCCGTGCTCGCCAGCGCGCTCGGCGCGCTGGACCGCGCGCCCGAGCGGCTGGCCGCATTCATCGAGCGCCTGGGCGTGAAGACGCGCTTCACCGACTACGGCATCAGCGACGAGCAGGCCGAGCAGATGATCACCGCGGCGCTCAGCGGCGCGCGCGGCAAGAACTTCATCGGCACCGCATTGAAGGAGGCCGCATGAGCACCGTGATGGAAGACGCCACCGCGTTCCGCGCCGAGGCGCTGCGCATCGGCGGCGAGAAGCGGCGCACCGCGCGCGCCATCGACGTGCGCAACCCCTTCACCGGCCAGCGCGTCGGCACGGCGCCGATGGCTGGCGTCGACGAAGTGCGCCGCGCCTTCGACATCGCGCAGGCCTATGGGCCCACGCTGTCGCGCTACGAGCGCTCGGCCATCATGAACCGCGCCGCGGCGCTGCTGCGCCAGCGCACCGACGAAGCGTCGACGCTGATCACCAGCGAGTCGGGCCTGTCGAAGAAGGACAGCGTCTACGAGATCGGCCGCGTCGCCGACGTGCTGAACTTCGGCGCCAACGAAGCCTTGCGCGACGACGGCCAGGTGTTCTCGTGCGACCTCACGCCGCACGGCAAGAAGCGCAAGGTGATCACCACGCGCGAGCCGCTGCTCGGCGTGATCACCGCCATCACCCCCTTCAACCACCCGATGAACCAGGTGGCGCACAAGGTGGTGCCGGCGGTGGCCACCAACAACCGCATGGTGCTCAAGCCTTCGGAGAAGGTGCCGCTGTCGGCCTACTACTTCGCCGACCTGCTGTACGAGGCCGGCCTGCCGCCCGAGATGCTGCAGGTGGTGACCGGCGACCCGCGCGAGATCGCCGACGAGCTGATCACCAACCGCCATGTCGACCTCGTCACCTTCACCGGCGGCGTGCCGATCGGCAAATACATCGCCGCCAAGGCCGGCTACCGGCGCATCGTGCTGGAACTCGGCGGCAACGACCCGCTGATCGTGATGGACGACGCCGACCTCGACAAGGCCAGCGACCTGGCGGTGCAGGGCTCGTACAAGAACTCGGGCCAGCGCTGCACCGCCGTCAAGCGCATGCTGGTGCACGAGAAGGTGGCCGCCGCCTTCACCGAACGCGTGGTGGCCAAGACGCGCGCCTGGACCTTCGGCGACCCGATGGACCCGGCCAACGAGATGGGCACCGTGATCGACGAGGCGGCCGCGTGCCGCTTCCAGCAGGTGGTGGACGAGGCCGTGGCGCAAGGCGCGCGGCTGCTGGTGGGCAACCGCCGCGACGGCGCGCTGTACGCGCCGACGGTGCTGGACCGCGTGCGCCCCGAGATGACCGTGGTGCGCGAGGAAACCTTCGGCCCGGTGTCGCCGATCATCACCTTCGCGACGATCGACGAGGCCATCGCCATCTCCAACGGCACGGCCTTCGGCCTGTCGTCGGGCATCTGCACCAACCGGCTGGACGACGCCACCCGCTTCGCGCGCGAGCTGAAGGTCGGCACCGTCAACCTCTGGGAAGTGCCCGGCTACCGCATCGAGCTGACGCCGTTCGGCGGCATCAAGGACTCGGGCCTGGGCTACAAGGAAGGCGTGCAGGAAGCCATCAAGTCGTTCACCACCTGCAAGACGTTCACGCTGCCTTGGTGAGCGGTGACGAGGAACAAGCAATGACAAGCGACGATTTCCAGGCTCCGAACACCCTGCGCCGCCGGCTGCTGGCCGGTGCCGGCGCCACGGCGGCGCTGTCGCTGGCCGACTGGCTGGCGGCCGATGCCGCGCTGGCGGCACCGGCAGCGCCAGCCGTGGCGCCGCGGCGAGGCGGCACCTTCGTCTACACCAACACCTACCCCAACAACCGCATCGGCGACGCGCGCACCGGCCGCCATCCGCATCACTGGCTGGACCTCAACAACCGCAGCGCCTACAACGCACTGACCTGGGTCGACGAGAAGCTGGAGGTGCAGCCCGAGTTGGCCACCGCGTGGGAGCCCAGCGCCGACTTGAAGGTCTGGGAGATCACGCTGCGCGAGGGCGTGATGTTCCATGACGGTCGCGAGATGACGGCCGACGACGTGGTGTCGTCGTTCAAGTTCCACCAGGCCTCGACCGGCTACGCCAAGCAGATCGTCAACGTCGAGAAGGCCGGCAAGAAGGTGCGCATGACGCTGGACGCGCCGAACAGCGAGTTCCCCTACGTGCTGGCCGAGTACCACCTGATGATCATGCCGGCCGCCGACAAGGACGCCATCGGCATGGCCGGCATCGGCACCGGGCCGTTCAAGATCGTCAGCCTCGACCCCAAGCGCCGCATCATCCTGGAGCGCAACGAGAAGTACTGGCGCAAAGGCTTCCCCTATCTCGACCGGCTCGAAGTGGTCAATTCGCCGGGGCGCATGGAAAGCGCGCTCAACGGTTTTCGCGGCGGGCTGTTCGACGCCGTGATCGGCGTCGACCCCGGACTGCTGCCCGACCTGGAGCGCACGCCCGAGCTGAAGTACAACCTGTCGAGCAGCGGCGACCAGGCGCTGATGGTGATCCCCAAGATCGAAGGCAGCCCGCTCGCCGACAAGCGCGTGCGCCAGGCGCTGGGGCTGGCGATCGACCGCGAGAAGATCATCCGCATCGTGTACGGCAAGTCGGCCGGCTGGGTGGGCAACGACTCGCACCTGACGCCGGCCAACGCCGCCTTCGTGCCGCTGCCGCGCCTGCGCGACGTGGCGCGCGCGCGGGCGCTGCTGGCCGAAGCCGGGCACGCCGGCGGCATCAAGCTGCCGACCTTCTACTTCGCCGCCACCTGGCCCGAGGTGCCGCGCGTGTTCCAGGTGCTGGCCGAGTCGGTGAAGGACGCCGGCATCACGCTGCCCATCGAGCAACGGCCGAGCGACGGCTACCGCCAATGGCGCGTCGAGGATGCCGAGAAGACGCGCAAGCACCGCTTCGCCTACACGCCGGCCGGTCCGCGCAATCCTGGCGTCAGCCTGTACCGGCTGCGCCCCGACAACAACGAAAGCGGCTACTGGAGCGGCCCGGGCTGCGACGAGTACATGGCGCTGTACCAGAAGTCGCTGGCCGAGCCGGCGGCCGACAAGCGGCGCGCCCACTACGTTCGCATGCAGGAGATCGTGCGCGACGAGGTGCCCATCATCTCGGCCGGCGGGCGGCGCAACCTCATCATCCACAAGCCCAACGTGCACGACCTGCGCAACCACTCGCAGTTCTGGTCGACGCGCTTCGACGAAGTGTGGAAGTCCTGACCCGGCGAGGACGAGCATGGCGATGCCCCTGCTGCGGCGCGTCGGGCTGTACGCGCTGACCCTGTTGCTGGCCTCGATGCTGGTGTTCATCGCCACCGAGGTCCTGCCCGGCGACGCGCTGGAGGTCAGCCTGACGGCCGACGAGATCGCGATGATGAGCCCCGCCGACCTGGCGCGAAAGCGGCGCGAGCTCGGCCTCGACCAGCCGGCGCCGCTGCGCTACCTGCATTGGCTGGGCGGCGCCGTGCGCGGCGATTTCGGCAAGACCATCCTCGGCGGCACGCCGGTCATCGACATCATCCGCGAGCCGGTGAAGAACTCGCTGCTGCTGGCCGTCGTCACCGCGCTGGTGGCCATTCCGGTGTCGCTGCTGCTGGGCATCGTGGCCGCCTACTGGCGCGGGCGGCTGCCCGACACGCTGGCGTCGATGGGCGCGGTGATCGGCTACTCGATCCCCGAGTTCGCGTCGGGCAACCTGCTGGTGCTGATCTTCGCGATCTGGATCCCGCTGTTCCCGGCCGTCATCCTGGCCTTTGCCGACGCGCCGCCGTCGGCGCTGCTGGCGGTCTCGATGCTGCCGGTGGCCACCATCGTGTTCGGCTCGATCGCCCACCTCGTGCAGCTCATCCGCACCGGCCTGATCGAGGCGCTGGCCAGCGACTACGTGGAACGCGCGCGCTTCACCGGGCTGGGTGAACTGCGGCTGATCCTGCGGCACGCGCTGCCCGCGTCGGTAGTTCCGGCGCTGAACTCGGCGGCGCTGTACGTGGCGGGGCTGCTCAGCGGCATCGTCGTCGTCGAGAAGGTGTTCGGCTATCCCGGCCTCGGCATGATCCTGCTGCAGGCGGTGGACAAGCGCGAGGTGCCGATCGTGCAGGCCGTCAGCCTGCTGGCGGCGCTGGCCGTCGTGACGATGAACCTGCTGGCCGACCTTGCCGTGGTGGCGCTCGACCCGCGTGCGCGCAGCCCCGGCAGCGCCGGGAGCCGTTGAACCATCATGATGTTCAGGATCAACCTTCACGCGCTGCTGCGGCCCGTTGCCGTCGTCGGCATCGCGCTCGTCGTGCTGCACCTGGCCATCGCGCTGGCCGCGCCGGCGATTGCGCCCTACGACCCGATGGCGCTGAACGGCGGCCGCGCCGAGCCGCCGAGCGCCGAGTTCTGGCTGGGCACCGACGTGCTGGGCCGCGACTACCTGTCGCGGTTGCTGTGGGGCGGGCGCACGGCGCTGCTGGCCGCGTTCACCGGCGTCGTCGTCGCGGTGACGGTGGGCAGCATCCTCGGCGTGACGGCAGCCTACGTCGGCGGCGTGTTCGACGACGTCATGATGCGCATCGTCGACCTCAAGCTCGCCTTGCCGGGCATCCTGTTCGTCGCCTTGTTCACCGTGGGCTTCGGCGAATCGCTGCCGGTGCTGATCGTGCTGATCGGGCTGGTCTACTTTCCGGGCGTGATCCGCATCGTTCGCGCGCAGGCGCTGACGCAGGTGAACCTGGGCTACGTGAAGGCGGCGCAACTGCGCGGCGAGAGCACGGCGTCGATCATCTTGCGCGAGCTGCTGCCGAACACGCTGGACGTGGTCTACGTGGAGTTCGCCATCCGCATGTCGCACGCCATCCTGCTGCTCAGCGCGCTGTCGTTTCTGGGCATGGGCATCTCGCCGCCGACGCCCGACTGGGGCCTGATGGTGGCCGAAGGCGTCGGCCAGCTGGCCTACGCGCCCTGGCTGGTGCTGGCGCCGGCCGTCTTCATCTCGACGCTGGTGGTGGGGCTGAACTTCGCCGCCGAAGCGCTGGCGCGCGCGCTAGGCCTCGACGCCACGCGCGGGCAGGACGCAGCATGAACGCCGCGCTCGAAGTCCGCGGCCTGGACATCGGCTACCGCCGCAGCGACGGCCACATCGTCAGCGCGGTGCGCGGCGTCGAATTCACGGTCGAGGCGGGCAGCAGCCTGGGCATCGTCGGCGAAAGCGGGTCGGGCAAATCCACCGTCGCGCGCGCCCTGCTGGGCCATTGCCGCGCCGGCGGCGTGATCACGGCGGGCACGGTCCGCATCGCCGGGACCGACATCCTGCAGCTCGACGAAGCCGGCCGGCGCGCGCTGCGCGGCCGGCACATCGCCTTCGTGCCGCAAAACCCCTTGAGTTCGCTGACGCCGCACCTGCGCATCGGCGCGCAGGTCGACGAAGCCGTGCGCCACCTGCGCGGCGCTACGGCCGCCGAGGCACGCGCGCGCACGCTGGAGCTGTTCCGGGCCACTGGGCTGCCGGACCCCGCGGCCATCTGCGCGCGCTATCCGCACGAGCTGTCGGGCGGCCAGCGTCAGCGCGTGGTCATCGCCGCGGCACTGGCCGGCGACCCCGGCCTGCTGGTGCTGGACGAGCCGACCACCGCGCTCGACAAGACCACCGAGGTGCAGGTGCTGGAGCTGGTGCGCAGCCTGCGCCAGCGCTTCAACGCCGCGCTCATCTACGTCAGCCACGACCTCGGCGTGATCTCGCGCATGTGCGACCAGGTCATCGTGATGCACCAGGGCCGCGTCGTCGAGCGCGGCGATGCGTCGACGATCTTCGGCGCGCCGGCGCATGCCTACACACGCCAGCTCATCGCCGCGATTCCCCGCCTCGACGCCGAGCCGCCGCCGCGCACGCGGCCGCCGGGCGCGCACGACGCCGCGCCGCTGCTGGTCGCCCAGCGGCTGGCGTTCGCATACCCGGCGCGCCGCCGCAGCTGGTGGCAGCGCGCGGCCGCTCCAACGCGGCCGGCGCTGGCCGAGCTGTCGTTCGCCATCGACCGCGGCGAGACCCTGGGCCTGGTCGGCGAATCGGGCAGCGGCAAGTCGACGGCAGCCTCGCTGGTCGCCGGGCTGATGGGGCCGACCGGCGGCGCCCTGCAGTTCGAAGGCCAGGCGCTGGCGGCCAAGGCCTCGGAGCGGCCGCTGGCGCTGCGCCGGCGCATCCAGATCGTGTTCCAGGACCCGCTGTCGTCGCTGAATCCGCGCCAGCGCATCGCCACCATCCTGGAGCGGCCGCTGGCGATGTTCACCGCCCTGCGCGGCCCCGCACTGCGCGAGCGCGCGCAAGCGCTGATGCGCGCCATGCACCTGGACCCGGCGCTGCTGGAGTGCTACCCGCGCCAGCTGTCGGGCGGCCAGCAGCAGCGCGTGGCGATTGCGCGCGCCTTCGCGGCGGAGCCCGACCTCATCGTCTGCGACGAGATCACCTCGGCGCTGGACGTCTCGGTGCAGGCACAGGTGCTGGACCTGCTGCTCGAGCTGCAGCGCAACACCGGCACCGCCTATCTCTTCATCAGCCACGACCTCGGCGTGATCCGCCGCATGGCCGACCGCGTGGTGGTGCTGCGCCACGGCGAGGTCTGCGAAGCCGGGCCCACCGACGAGGTGTTCCGCGCCTCACGCAGCGGCTACACGCGGCTGTTGCTGGAGGCCAGCGCCCTGCACGCCGTGCAGGCCCATCCCCAAGCGGTTTGCGCATGACCAAGCTCATCCAGATCACCGACCCCCACCTCGTCGCGCCGGGCGAGATCCTGCACGGGCTGGACCCCCATGCCCGCCTGGTGGCCTGCATCGACGACATCCTTGAACATCACCGCGACGCCGCCTGCTGCGTGATCACCGGCGACCTTGCCCACCGCGGCGAGGCGGCCGCCTACGCCGCGCTGCGCGGCCAGCTCGAACGGCTGCCCTTCCCTTGGTTCGCGCTGCTCGGCAACCATGACCTTCGCGCGCCCTTCGCAGCGGCCTTCCGCGACGCGCTGGACGACGGCAACGGCTTCGTGCAGGGCCGCTTCGACCTCGCGGAATCAGCGTTGCTGATGCTCGACACGCTGGACGAAGGGCGCAACGGCGGCCTGTACTGCGCCGAGCGGCAGGCCTGGCTGGCCAGCCAGGTCGAACGGCTCGGCGATCGCCCTTTCTGCCTGTTCATGCACCACCCGCCGTTCGACATCGGCATCCCCTGCCTCGACCGCATCGGCGTCGCCAACCCGGAGCCCTTCGTCGACCTCGCCGCGCGGCGGCGCCACCAACTGCGCCACTTGTTCTTCGGCCATGTCCACCGCCCGGTGTGCGGCAGCTGGCGCGGCGTGCCGTTCTCGACGATGCGCGGGCTCAACCACCAGGTGCCGTTCGATCTGCACACGGTCGCGCCGGTGCCCAAGAGCCACGAGCCGCCGGCCTATGCGGTGGTGTTCCTGCAGGCCGATCAGATCACCGTCCACTTTCACGACTACCTCGACCGATCGACGCTGCCGTCGCGCGCCGGCGGCTCGACATGAAGCGCCGGCGCCGCGCCGTCGTCGTGGTCTGCGACAGCCTCGGCGCCGAGCAGATCGACCCGGCCACGGCCCCTTGCCTGTCGGCGCTGCGCGCGGCCGGTGCCGACTTCAGCGCGGCGCGCAGCGTCTTCCCGTCGACGACGCGGACCAGTTCGGCCTCGATGGCCACGGGCTGCCTGCCCATGGCCCATGGCCTGCTCGGCAACACCATGGTCTTGATCGAGAACGGCCAACTCGTGCGGCTGTCGGCCGGCAAGCCGGACTTCCTGCAGCGCCTGCAGCGCGCCACCGGCCGCACGCTGCGCCGCCCGACCTGGGCCGAGCGGCTGGCCGGCCAGGGCGGGACGATCGTGATGTCCAACGTCTCGCCCGGCGCCGCGTACTTGCAGGACCCCGACGGCTTCGGCCATGTCTATCACCGCAGCGGCTCACGCGGGCCCGGCGGGCAGGCGCTGGCCGATGGCCTGGCCATCGAGGTGGGCGCGGCCGGCGACCGCGCGATGACCGATCGCTTCTGCGGCGAGGTGCTGCGCGAGCGCGCGCCGGCGCTGGCCGTGCTGTGGCTGTCCGAGCCCGACCACACCGCGCATCACAGCGCCTTGGGGTCGTCCGAGCACCTGGCGATGATCGCGTCAGCCGACGCCTGCGTCGACCAGGTGCGGCGCACCGTGCAGGCGCTGGACCCGGGCGGCGACGACATCCTGCTCGTCGCCTGTTCCGACCACGGGATGGAGACCGTCGGCCGGCAGATCGACCTCGACGCGCTGCTCGTGCAGGCCGGCTGGAAGGAAGGCCCTGAATCGTCGGACCTGGTGGTGGCGCCCAATGGCAACGCGGCGCTGCTGTATTTCGCGCCGGAGGCGCGCTCGCGCATGGCCGCCGTCCAACGCTGGCTGCAGCAGCAGGACTTCACCGGCCGCGTGGTCAGCGGCGAAGCCTTGTCCGAGATCGGCCTGCCCACCGACGGCCCGCTGGGCCTGGCGCTGGCGCTGCGCTGCGACGACGCCGTCAATGCGCATGGCGTGATGGGCCGCAGCGTGGCGGTGCGCAGCCCGTTCAGCAGTTCGTCGGCGGTCGGCTGCGCGCAGCATGGCGGCTTGGGCGCGCGTGAACAGCATCCCTTCCTCTGCCTGACCGGCGGCGGTTTTCGCAGCGGCCAGCGAAGCGAGCCGGTGTCGCTGATCGACATCGCGCCGACCGTGCTGCGCCACCTCGGGGTCGCGGCCGACGGCATGCAGGGACGGCCGCTGGAGCCGCCCTGATGCAGCGCCGCGAGCTGCTGTCCATGGCTGCCGCGGCGGCCACCGCCGCTTCGCTGCCGCGTTGGGCCTGGTCGGCCACGCTGAAGCAGCGCGAGCTGTTCCCCGTCGGCGTCGCCAGCGGCGCACCGACGGCCGACGGCTTCGTGCTGTGGACGCGGCTGCTCGACGGTCCGGTGCCGGGCACCGTGGCCGCCGACACGCCGCGCGTGCCGCTGCCCGAATCGCTGACCGTTCGCTGGGAAGTGGCCGAGGACGAGGCCTTCCGCCGCATCGTGCGCGCCGGGCAGGCCGAGGCGCGGGCCGCGCTCGGCCACGCGGTGCACCTCGAAGTCTCGGGCCTGCAGCCGGGCCGCTGGTACTTCTACCGCTTCATGCACGGCGACGCGGTCACGCCCACGGCGCGCACCCGCAGCGCGCCGGCCGCCGACGCGCTGCCCGAACGCGCGCGCTTCGCCTTCGTCTCGTGCCAGCGCTGGGAGCAAGGCCACTACGCCGGCTACCGCCACCTGCTCGGCGAAGACCTGGACCTGATCCTGTTCCTGGGCGACTACATCTACGAGTACGCGATGCCCGCCAAGCCGCCGAGCCCGCCGCTGGTGCGCCACCACACGCTACCGGCGGCGCGCACGCTGGCGGACTTCCGCGACCGCTACGCGCTGTACCGCAGCGACCCGTTGCTGCAGGCCGCGCACCGGGCCTGCCCCTGGATCGTCACCTGGGACGACCACGAAGTGCAGAACGACTACGCCGGCCTGCACGGCAGCGGCGCGGCCGACGATTTCCTGCGCCGGCGCGGCGCCGCCTACCAGGCCTTCTACGAGAACATGCCGCTGCGCGCTTCGGTGCTGACCTCCGGCATCGATGGCCTGGGCACGCTCGACGGCCTGCGCATCCACGAGCGGCATGCCTGGGGCCGGCTGTTGCGCTTCCACGCGCTGGACACGCGGCAGTACCGCGACCGCCAGGCCTGCCGCCCGCCGGGCGGCGCGCCGCTGGCCGCGGTGACGCCGCAGGCCTGCCCCGAACTGCTGGACCCCGCCCGCAGCATGCTCGGCGCGCGCCAGGAGCGCTGGGTCGAAGAAGGCCTGGCGCAGGATGCCCGCGCCGGCACGCGCTGGAGCGTGCTGGCGCAGCAGACCATCTTCGCGCGGCGCAACTACCAGCCCTTGCCCGAAGAGCGCTACCACGCCAGCACCTGGGACGGCTATCCCGCCGCGCGCCAGCGCCTGCTCGACGCGGTGCGCGGCGCCGCGCCGCGCAACACCGTGATCCTGGGCGGCGACATCCACCAGAACTACGTCTGCCGCGTGCTGGCGGACTTTGCCGATCCGCGCTCGCCGGTCATCGGCAGCGAGTTCTGCGGCACCTCGATCGCGTCGGCCAGCGGCACCCCGCAGGCCCGCGCACAAGCGATCGCCGACCACAACCCGCACGTCCTGCTGGCGCGCGCGGACCGCCGCGGTTACGCGGTGGCCGACGTCACCCCGCAACGCTGGACGACGACGCTGCGCGTGGTCGACGACGTGACGCGGCCCGACAGCGGCATCGCCACGCTGGCGCGCTTCGTGGTCGACGACGGCGTGGCCGGGCCGCAGGCCGCCTGAGCCCGGCGCGGTACCGGCACCCGCGCCGCGCGCTGCTACCCTTGCGCCCATGCGCAGCTCGATCGACTTCAGCTCCTGGCAAGGCCTGCTGTCCACGCTGCTGGGGCTGATCCTCGTTACCGTGGTGGCGGTGGGCATCCGGCTGCTGGTGATGCAGCGCATCCAGCAGCGGCGCGAGCGCCAGAACCGGCAGATCAACGAACGCCTGAAGACGCTGATCGCCGCCTACAAGACGCTGGGCGGATCGTTCACCGGCGACCTCGGCGTCGACCCCAGCCACCTGCGCGATGCGCGCGGCCGCGCCGCACCCGGCGACGGCAACGGCGACAACGGCGACAGCGCCTCGCCGCGCCCCGGCGCCGAGCGCCGCCGGCGCATCCGCGACGCGGTGGAGGCCGCGCTGTCCGACGTGCTGCTGCTCGGCACGGCCGAGCAGGTGCGGCTGGCCGCGCAGGCCGCCACCGACATGGCGGCCGGGCGCAGCATCGAGACCGCGGCGCTGGTGCTGTCGCTGCGCGACTTCATCCGCGAGGTGCTCGACCTCGACCCGGTGCCGGCCGAACTGGCGATCCCCAAGCAAGGCCCGCTGCGCAGCGCGGCGTCCGGCGCGCGCGGCGGCGGTGGCGCCGGCGGCCGCGGAGCCGGTGACGGCGGTGGCCGCGGTGGTGGTGGCGGTGGTGGCGCTGGTGGCGGCGGCGGTGCGGGCGGCGGCGGCGGTGCCGGCATGGCCGCCGGCGGCCTGCTGGGCCTGGGCGCCGGCCGCGGCCTCGACGATGCCGAGGCGCCGCCGGCAGCCGAGCCGCGTTAGGCATCATCGCGCCCCATGTCTGCCGCCGTGACCCTGGCCGCCGCCAACCGGCGCGGCATTGCCTGCATCTCGGCCGCGATGGTCTGCTTCGTCGTCAACGACATGTTGATGAAGAAGCTGGGCGAATCGCTGCCGCTGCCGCAACTGATCGTCATGCGCGGCTGCGTCGCGACGCTGCTGGTCCTCACGCTGGCGCAGGCCACCGGCGCGACGCGCCGGCTGCGCCAGGTGGCCGACTGCCGCGTGCTGCTGCGCGCGGCCGTCGACGCCGTCGGCAGTCTGATCTACCTGGCCTCGCTGATGCACCTGCCGCTGGCCAACGCGACGGCGATCAACCTCGCCTCGCCGCTGGTGATCGCGCTGCTGGCCGTGCTCTTCCTCGGCGAACGGCCCGGCGCGGCGCGCTGGCTGGCCATCCTGGGCGGCTTCGGCGGCGTGCTGCTCATCGTGCAGCCGGCGGCCGCCGGCTTCAGCGCCTGGGCCTGGGTCTGCCTGGCCGGCACCTTGTTCCAGGCCACGCGCGACCTGCTGACGCGGCGCATCGACCCGTCCGTGCCGGCCTTGCTGGTGACGCTGGCCAACGCCATGGCCGTGACGCTGGCCGCCGCGCTGTGGATGGCCGGCAGCGCGGCCTGGCAGCCGCTGGACGCGGCGCAGGCGCTGCGCGTGGCGGCCGCCGCGGCGCTGTTGAGCGGCGGCTACTGGCTGATCGTGCTGGGCATGCGCCATGGCGAGATGTCGGTGGTGGCGCCGTTCCGCTACGTCGGCCTGCTGGCCGCGCTGGCCCTGGGCTGGCTGGTCTGGCGCGACGTGCCCAACGCGCTGGCCACCGCCGGCATCGCGCTGCTGCTGGCGGCCGGGGTCTACCTGCTGCACGAGCAGCGGGCGGCGGCCAGCCGCTGATGGGGACATTCGCGGCGCCGGCGGCCGCCCGGCCGGGCCGAGACCTTAGACTGCCGGCCCCGCTTCGGAGACGCGCCATGGCCAGCAAGAACACCATCTGCCTCTGGTACGACGGCAGCGCGCTCGAAGCCGCGCAGTTCTACGCGAAGACCTTCGCCGACAGCGCCGTGGGCGCCGTGCACCGCGCGCCGGGCGACTACCCCGACGGCAGCGCAGGCGACGTGCTGACGGTCGAATTCAGCGTACTGGGCATCCCCTGCGTGGGCCTCAACGGCGGGCCGGCCTTCAAGCACAGCGAGGCCTTCTCGTTCCAGGTGGCGACCGACGACCAGGCCGAGACCGACCGCCTGTGGAACGCCATCGTCGGCAACGGCGGCCAGGAAAGCCAGTGCGGCTGGTGCAAGGACAAGTGGGGCCTGTCGTGGCAGATCACGCCGCGCGCGCTGCTCGACGCCGTGACCGACCCCGACCGCGCCGCCGCCAGGCGCGCCTTCGAGGCGATGATGCAGATGACGAAGATCGACATCGCGGCGATCGAGAAGGCGCGGCGCGGCTGAGCCGGCCGGTGAGGGCCTGCCGCTTCGCCGGTTCATCCGCCGACTTCGCTGGACCGCACGCCCGTCAGCCCGTCAGGTACCGGTTCAGGCCGACGCCCTCCAGAAGACATTGAGCGGGCAGCGGCTCATCCGCTCCGCCCCCCCGCCGGCCGCCTACTTGGCCGCCCGCCCGCCGCCGCCTACTTGGCCGCCGCCTGCGACGCCGCCGCCGCCGCGCGTTGCGCCGCCACCTGGCGCGCCTTCTCGGCCATCGGCGGGAACGGGCCGAAGCGGTGCTGCTCGGGCGGGAAGCCCAGCACGTAGGGCGGGAAGGCGGCGTCGATCGGCTTGTTCCAGCGCGCCGGGAAGTCGGCCTCCAGGTTGGCCTTGACCGGGCGCGGCTGGCTCAGCATGTAGGCCGCCACGTCGTAGGCCTCGTCGTCGTCGAGTTGGCCGGCGGCGTGGCTCGCACCGAGTGGCATGTTATGCCGGATGAAGCGCGTGGCCATCAGCATGCGGTTCATGCCGGCGCCGTTGTTGAAGCTGTCGGGCCCCCACAGCGGCGGGAAGGCGTAGCCCTGGGCGTCGCCCACCTTGCCGACGCGCTGGCCCTGGCCTTCGGCGCCGTGGCAGGCCGCGCATTTGGCGGCATAGACCTGGGCGCCGGCGGCCACGTCGGCGCGGCGGTTGGGCACCTTGCTCTGCAGCGTGCCGGCGCCGCTGATCGGCGCGCCCACCGGCACGCCGGTGGACAGGAAGGCGATGTAGGCGACGTAGGCCTTCATCTCGCGCGAGTCCAGCGCCAGCGTGCGGCCGTTCATGCTGCGCTGCATGCAGCCGTTGACGCGCTCTTCCACGGTGCTGACGTCGTCCTCGCGGGCGCGGTACTGCGGGAAGCTGGCGCTGACGCCGACCCACGGCATCGCGAAGGGCTTGGTGGCGCCGGCCTGGTGGCACGAGGTGCAGGCCAGGTTGTTGCCGGCGTGGCGCATCTTGGGGTCGGCCACCTCGGGGCCGATGATCGCGAAGGTGCGCGCGGTCAGCGCCTCACCGTAGCGCACCAGGTCGCGCTGCGGGCCGGGCGGCAGTTGCGCCGGGTCGGGCACCGCGCGGCCGACGAGGTCGACCTTCGGCGGCGCCGCGGCCGCATCGGCGCCAAGGGCCGCGGCGATGCCGAGCACCGAGCCGGCGGCCAGCAGCGCGGCCGCTACGATGGTGGGGCGCAACGAGGTCGAGGAGGCAAGGCGCATGACGGGCTTTCCGGGCAACGGCGTTTCGAATGCCTGCATGCTAAGAACGACCGGCCGCCGCGCCCAGTGCCCGGAGCGCCTAGCGCCCTAGCCGATTCGGGCTATGGCCGACCGACCGCGCCGCCGCCCACACTCGACCCTTGTTCCGCTTGCCTTCGTCCGTTCCCGCCGCTGTTCGCTTGCTGCCACCCGACCCGCACGCCCCGCCCGCCCCGCTGCCCTGGCGCCCCAGGCTCGCCCTGCTGGCGTGGCTGCTCGCGCTGGCATGGCCGGGGGCCATGGCCGCAGCGGCCGCCGCCGCGCCGGTGCGCCTGGGCGTGCTGGCGGTCAGCGACGACGGCGACACGCAGCGCACCTGGCAGCCGCTGCGCGCGGCGCTGGCCGAGCGGCTGCCGCAGCACGACTGGCAGCTTCGCGTGCTGGACCTCGACACGCTGGCACGCGCCGTGGCCGCGCGCGAGCTGGACTTCGTCGTCACCAACCCCGGCCACTACGTGGTGCTGGAAGCGCGCCTCGGCGTGACGCGCATCGCCACCCAGGCCGGCAGCGAAGGCGCGGCGCACGAAGACCCGGCGCACGCGGTGGGCTCCGCCGTGTTGATGCGCGGCGGCGCAGCGCCGCCGGCGCGCTGGAGCGCGCTGCGCGGGCGGCGCGTGGCCGCCGTCTCCGAGCAGGCCTTCGGCGGCTACCAGGTGGCGGCCGCGCAATGGCTGGCCGAGGGGCTGGATGCCGAGTCGGGCGCGCTGACGCGCGTCTTCACCGGCAGCCCGATGACGCGCGTCGCCGACGCCGTGCTGCGCGGCGACGCCGACGTCGGCATCGTCCGCACCTGCCTGCTGGAGCAGTGGCTGCGCGAAGGCCGCGTCGCCGCCGGCGCGCTGCAGGTGGTGCTGGCGCGGCCCGCCGGCTCGCTGCCGTGCCAGACCTCGTCGCCGCTGTACCCGGGCTGGGCCTTCGCGGCGCTGCCCGGCACGCCGCCGGCGCTGTCGCGCGAAGTGCTGACCACGCTGCTGGCGCTGCCGGCCGACGCCGGCGGCCTGCGCTGGTCGGTGCCGGCCGACTACCAGCGCGTGCACGAGGTGCTGCGCGCGCTGCAGGTCGAGCCCTACGCCTTCTTGCGCGAAACCCGCTGGCAGGCGCTGATGCACCGTTACTGGTGGCTACCGGCCGGCGTGCTGCTGCTGGCCTTGCTGGGGCTGGCCTACACGCTGCGCGTGGAGGTGCTGGTCCAGCGCCGCACGGCCGAGCTGCAGCGCAGCCTGGCCGAGCGCGACCGCCTGGCGCGCGAGCTGGAACGCGAGCACGAGGCGCTGGACCACCTGGCGCGGCTGTCGATCCTGGGCGAGCTGTCGGCCACGCTGGGCCACGAGCTGAACCAGCCGCTGGCGACCATCGCCAACTACGCCGCCAGCGTGCAGCGCCGCGCGGCGCGCAGCACGCTGTCGCCGCAGGCGCTGGAGCAGGCGCTGGCCGACATCACCGGCCAGGCCGAGCGCGCGGCGCAGGTGCTGCAAGGCATTCGCGAGCTGGCGCGCCGGCGCGCGCCGCGGCGCGAACGGCTGCTGGCACGGCAGGTGGCCGAGCAGGCCATCGCGCTGTTCCGCGGCCTGCAGAGCCAGGCGCCCGAGGTGCGGCTGGTGGTGGCGCCCGACGCTCAAGCCGCCTGCGTGCAGGGCGACGCGCGCCAGCTGCAGCAGGTGCTGCTGAACCTGTTGAAGAACGCGCTCGACGCGCACCGCGCGGGCGGGGACGACCAAGGCAACGGCAAGGGCGACGGCAACGCCGACGGCCAACGTTCGATCGAACTGGACGTGCAGCGCCGCGACGGCCAGGTCGTGATGGCCGTGCGCGACCAGGGCCCGCCGCTCACCGACGAGCAGCGCGCGCGCCTGTTCGAACCCTTCTTCACGACCAAGGCCGACGGCCTGGGCCTCGGGCTGCCGATCTGCCGCCGCATCGTCGAGGCGCATGGCGGCAGCCTGCGTGCCCAGTCGCTGCAGCCGGCCGGCATGGTCTTCGAGGTGACGCTGCCGCTGCTGCAAGGAGACGCCGCATGACGCCATTGCCGCAGGTCCACGTGGTCGACGACGACGCGCCCTTCCTGCGCTCGGTGCTGTTCATGCTGGAAGACGGCGGCTGGCAGGCCATCGGCCACGCCTCGGCCGAGGCCTTCCTGCAGGCCGCGCCGGCGCCCGGCCCCGAAGGCGGCTGCCTGCTGCTGGACATCCGCATGCCGCGCCTCAGCGGGCTGGCGCTGCAGCAGCGGCTGGTGGCCGCCGGCTCGCGCTGGCCCATCGTCTTCATGACCGGCCACGGCGACGTCGACCAGGCCGTGCAGGCGATGAAGGCCGGCGCGCTGGACTTCCTGCAGAAGCCCTTCAAGCCGCAGGCGCTGATGGACGCCGTGAGCCACGCCGTCGCCGCCAGCGTGGCCGCGCAGCGCGAGCGCAGCCGCCGCGACGAAGCCGCGGCGCTGCTGCAACGCCTGACGCCGCGCGAGCGCGAGGTGGCGCGGCTGGTGGCGCTGGGCCTCAGCAACAAGGAGGTGGCGCGCGCGCTGGCGATCAGCGACAACACCGTGCACGTGCACCGCCAGCGCATCACCGACAAGATGGGCAGCGGCCACTCGGCCGACCTCGCGCGGCTGATGCTGCGCGCGGATCCGGGGGCGCTGGATGCTTGAGGCCACGCCGCCGGTGACATCTGGAGAACCCCATGCCCGAACCCCACACCATTTCGCTACGCCCCATCGGCGTCGTCCGCAGCGCGTTCAAGTCGAAGGTCGGCGTGCCCATCCAGACCGCCGGGGCGCCGGAGGTCGCCGGCGAACTCGAGGTGTTCCCGGCCTTCGTGGCCGGGCTGAAGGATCTGGAGCATTTCGAGTACCTGATCCTCATCACGCACCTGCACCTGGGCACCGACGAGCCGCTTGCCGTCGTGCCCTTCCTGGACGACGTGGCGCATGGCGTGTTCGCGACGCGCGCACCCAGCCGGCCGAACCGGCTGGGCTTGTCCATCGTCCGGCTGCACTCGATCGTCGGGCCGGTGCTGCACTTCACGGGCAACGACATGGTCGACGGCACGCCGGTGGTCGACATCAAGCCCTACGTCCCGGCCTTCGACGTGCGCAGCACCGAGCGCATCGGCTGGTTCCGCGATCGGCTGGACCCGTTGCCGGGCAAGCTGTCCGACGCGCGGATGGGGCGGGACGCGCCGGCGGGCCCGCCGGATGACGAAGACTGAGCATCGCGCTCGGCGCGTCAGCGCCGCGTCCACACGATGACGGCCACGATGGCGGCGCACATCAGCGCATTGGCGGCACTGACGGCAATGGCGCGGTTGCTGCGCCGGCCGTTGTGCTCCCACAGCCACAAGGCCATGGTGGCGTTGCCGCCGAGGAAGGTGAACCAGGTCCACAGCGAGTGCTGGCTGGAATCGCCGCTGGCAGCCACCGCCCACACGGTGGGCACATAGGCCAGCACGCGCACCGAGCTGAAGAGCGCGAACAAGGCGCCCAGCAGCGCGAGGTAGGTGGCGCGGCGCGGTTCGCTCGGCATGGCGCAGGCGCTGCGGATGGCGGGGGAAGAAGGGGAAGCCGGCGAAGCAGGCGAAGCCTGAGAACAAGAGCAAGCCGCCATGGCGTCACTCCGGCGCAATGTCGTGCTCGCGCACGAAGGCCTTCCAGGCCTGCGTGGCGGCTTCCACGGCCTTGGCCAGTTGCTGCGGCGTGCTGCCCAGCGGCTCGGCGCCGTTGGCTTGCAGCGTGGCGCGCAGGGCCGGGTCCTGCAGGCTGCGGGCGATGGCCGCGGCCAGCTTCTCGGTGATGTCGCGCGGCGTGCCCGCCGGCGCGAGCACGGCGTTCCAGGTCGGCTGGTTGCCCGGCGGAATGCCGAGTTCGGCGAACGTCGGCACGTCGGGCAGCAGCGGGCTGCGCTGCGGCAGCGCGGTGGCCAGCATGCGCAGCTTGCCGGCCTTCACGTGCTGCAGGCCGCTGGGAATCGGCCCGAAGTTCAGTTGCACCTGGCCGCTGATGAGGTCCGGCATCAACTGCGCGCCGCCCTTGTAGGGCACGCGCAGCGCCTTCACGCCCACCGCCTTCAGCACGTGTTCGGCCATCATGTACTCGCCCAGCGTGCCGGTGGCGAAGCTCAGGCGGTCGGGGTGGGCACGGCCATAGGCCACGAAGTCGGCGAAGTTCTGCGCCGGCAGCTCGCGGTTGACGAAGAAGGCAAAGCCGAAGTCGACGACGTTGGCCACGGGCGCCAGTTCGCTCAGCGCGCGGTACGGCGCCCCCTTCTGCACGAGCGGCAGGCCGGCCATCGCGGACAGCGCCCACAGCAGCGTGTGGCCGTCCGGGGCGGCGGCCATGACCGCCTGCGCCGCCAGCGCGCCGCCGGCGCCGGCGCGGTTCTCCACCACCACCGGCTGGTGCCAGGCGCTGCTGAGCGATCGCGCCAGCAGCCGCGCCGCCGTGTCGGAAGCGCCGCCGGCCGGCGTCGGCACGACCAGGGTGACCGGCCGCGCCGGAAAGGCGGCGGCCTGCGCCCAGCTGCCGGTGCTGGTGAGCGACAGCGCCATCAACACGGGGGCGGCCAAGCAAAAACGACGTTGCGGGCTCATCGGCGACTCCTTGCTTCGCGGTCAGTGCAGTGAAGGTGCCGCCATGGTTTCGCCAAGCGCCGCTGCGGCGCATCGTGCAGAGGTCGCGGTGAAGAACCAGTCCCGATGCGCCGGTACCGGTACTTGCGAACCATGCCGGCGCGTGGCCGCCGGCCTAACATGGCCCGTCATCACCTTGCAGGGGCCGGCATGACCGTGACGCCACACCGCCGAACGCCGACGCACGCGCGCCGCCGGCTGTTCCTGGCGCACGCGGGCGGCGTGGTGCTGTCGCACGCCTGCGGCGTGGTGCTGCCGCACGCCTGCGGCGTGGTGCTGGCCGCAGCCGCGCGGGGGGCCGCGGCCCAGGGCACGCGCAAGTGGCGCGTCGGCTGGCTCGGCTGGCAAGGGGCGGTGGGCGGCACGGCGTCGGCGCTGGCGCTGGCGGCCTTCCGTTCGGGCCTGGCCGATCGCGGCTGGGTCGAGGGCCACGACCTGGAACTGCTGGTGCGCAATGGCGACCGCCCGCGCAGCGGCGAACTCGCCGCCGAGCTCGTGCAGCAGGACGTGCACCTGCTGGTGGCGCAGGGCCCCATGGTCTTCGGCGCCAAGCCGGTGGCCGCCGGCAGGCCCGTCGTCTTCTGCATCAACGGCGACCCGGTGGAAGCCGGCCTGGTCAGCAGCCTGGCGCGGCCGGCCGGCAACCTCACGGGCATCACGGCGCTGTCCACCGAACTGGCGGGCAAGCGCGTGGAACTGCTGCAGGCCGCGGCCCCCGGTGGCAAGCGCCTGGCCGCCGTGGCCAACGACGTGCACCCCGGCGTGGCGATCGACCGCGCCGCCACGCAGGCGGCAGCCCGCCAGCTGGGCTTGAGCCTGGCCTGGTACGGCCTGCAGTCGGCGGCCGACCTGGAACCCGCGCTGGACCGCGTGGCGCGCGACGGCGCCGACATGCTGCTGGCCATTCCCGACGCGCTGATCAACGGCCAGGCGCGCTTGCTGGCGGGCTTCGCGGCGGCGCGCCGGGTGCCCAGCCTGTCGGGCTGGTCGGAGTTCGCCGAGGCCGGCAACCTGATGAGCTACGGCCCCAGCGCGCGCGGCTACTTCCGCCAGCTGGCGGGCATTGCCGACCGGCTGCTGCGCGGCGCCCGCCCGGCCGACGTGGCGGTGGAGCAGGCGCGCGACCTGGAGTTGGTGGTCAACCTCCGCACCGCCCGCGCCATCGGGCTGCAACTGCCGGCGGAGCTGCTGCTGCGTGCCGACCAACGCATCGAGTGAGGCGGCGCCGGCGGCGCCCGGCCGCCCGCCGCGGGCCACGCTGCGCCGGCGTTATGCCGGCATCTTCGTGCTGCTGGTGTCGCTGCCGCTGCTGGCCGATGGGCTGGTGACGGCCACGCTCATCTACCGCCAGCAGCGCGAGGCGCTGGCCGCGCTGCAGTTGGCGCAGGCCGAGACCTCGGCCGTGCGCATCCAGCAGTTCCTGCGCGAGGTGGAACTGCAGCTCGCCTGGCTGACGGCGCTGCCCTGGAGCGCCGGCGCCGCGCCGCAGCGCCGGCTGGACGTGCTGCGCACGCTGCGCCAGGCGCCGGCCATCACCGACCTCGTGCTGCTCGACGGCCAGGGGCGCGAGCGCGTGGCCGAATCGCGCCTGGCCATCAGCCGGCTCGACAGCGGCGCCGACCGCTCGGTCTCGCCCGCCTTCGCCGGCGCGCGCGCCCACGGCAGCTACCGCGGCGACGTAACGTTCCGCAAAGGCAGCGAGCCGTTCCTGACGCTGGCCGTGGCCGGCCCGGGGCCCGACGGCAGCGTCGCCATCGCCGAGGTGAACCTGAAGTTCATCTGGGACGTGGTCTCGCGCATCCGCATCGGCCAGCACGGCCTGGCCTACGTGCTGGACCGCGCCGGCCGGCTGATCGCCCACCCCGACATCAACCTCGTGCTGCGCAACAGCGACTTCAGCGACATCAGCCGAGCGTTTGCGGCCGCGCCGCCGGGCCCCGGGCCGGCCACGGCGCTGCAGCTGCGCGGCAGCCGTGGCGCCGAGGTGTTGGCCAGCAGCGTGGTGCTGCAGCCGACGCTCTGGCGCGTGGTGGTCGAGCAACCCATCGACGAAGCCGACGCGCCGCTGTGGGCCGCCGCGCGCGGCGCGCTGTGGGTGGCCGCGGCCGGGCTGCTGCTGGCCCTGGGCGCCGCGCTGTGGTCGGCCTGGCGGCTGACGCAGCCGCTGCGCGTGCTGGCGCAGGGCGCGCAGCGCATCGGCGCGGGCGAACTGTCGCACCGCATCGCGCTGAGTTCGGGCGACGAGCTGCAGCAACTGGGCGAGCGCTTCAACGCCATGGCCGTCGAGCTGCAGGCCAGCTACGGCAGCCTGGAACGCCAGGTGCAGGCGCGTACGCGCGAGCTGTCGGAAGCGAACCAGGCCAAGTCGCGCCTGCTGGCGGCCGCCAGCCACGACCTGCGCCAGCCGCTGCACGCGCTGAACCTGATGGTGGCGCAATGGCAGCTCGACCCCGCGGCCGCCCAGCGGCAAGGCCTGGCGGCGCGCATCGCGCAGGCCATCGACGCCATCAACGCCTTGTTCGACGGCCTGCTCGACGTCTCCAAGCTCGACGCCGGCGTCGTCACGCCGCAGCCGCAGGCGCTGCCGCTGCAGCAGGTGCTCGATCGCATGGACCTCAGCTGCGCCGCCGCGGCGCGCGCCAAGGGGCTGGACCTGCGCATCCGCGCCTGCGCCGGCTGGACCCACAGCGACCCCGTGCTGCTGGAGCGCATCGTCGGCAACCTGGTCGGCAATGCCTTGCGCTACACGCGGCAAGGCGGCGTGCTGCTCGGCTGCCGGCGCACCACGGCGGGCTGGCGGCTGGCGGTGTGGGACACCGGCATCGGCATCGCGCCCGACGAGCAGGCGCGCATCTTCGACGAGTTTTACCGCGCGCCGGGCGGCGGCGCGGCGGCGCCGGAAGGGCTGGGCCTGGGGCTGTCCATCGTCGCCCGGCTGGCCGCGCTGCTGGGCCACGGCGTGCACCTGCGCTCGGTTGCCGGCCGCGGCTCTTGCTTCAGCGTCGACCTGCCCGCCGTGCCGGCGCAGGCCGCGCCGCCCGCCGCCGAACCGGCCCTGGGCGACGCGCTGCAAGGCCGCCGCGTGCTGGTGGTGGACAACCACGAGCCGGTGCTGCACGGTACCGTGCAACTGCTGCGCGGCTGGGGCTGCAGCGTCCAGGGACTGCCTTGCCTGCCGAGCGACCTGCACGACCTGGGGCCGGCGCCGGACCTGCTGCTGGTGGACCTGCACCTCGACCGCGGCGACGACGGCGTGGCGGTGGCCGAGCGGCTGCGCGCCCACTTCGGCCGCGCCCTGCCGACGCTGGTGATGACGGGCGACGTGACTCGGCCGACGCGCGAACGCATCGCCGCGGCCGGCCTGCCGCAATTGGAAAAGCCGCTGTCGGCGCTGCGCCTGCGCAGCGCGTTGACGCGGCTGCTGGCGCGCGGCTGAACGCTCGCGCGGCCCGGCCCGGCACGCGGCCGCTCAGCGCGGTGGCGGTGACGGTGGCAGTGATGGTGGCGGTGGCGGCAGTTGCCAGCCCAGGCGGGTGACGGCGAGCACCGCCTCGGTGCGGCTGTCCACGCCCAGCGCCCGCAGGATCGCCGAGACATGGTTCTTGACCGTCGGCTCGGCCAGGCCCAGGGCGCGGCAGATGAGCTTGTTGTTCTTGCCCTGCATCAGCAGCGCCAGCACGTCCAGCTGGCGGCCGGTCAGGCCGCGCTCGGCCGGCGTGGGCGCTTTGCTGTCGGTGGTCTTGGGCGTGACCGTGGTCGCCAAAGGCTGCACCGCCAACGGCGGCACGTAGACGCCGCCGGCCAGCACCAGCGCCAGCGCGCTGGCCAGCACCTCGCGCGGCTCGGTCTTCGGCACGCAGCCCACCGCGCCGGCCGCGAAGGCCTGCTGCACGGTGGCGCGGTCGAGCTCGCCGGACAGCAGCACCACGGCCGTGCCGATGCTCTGCGCCGCGATGGTCGGCAGCAGCGCCAGGCCGGAACCGTCGGGCAGGCGCAGGTCCAGCAGCACGAGGTCGACGGCCGCGCCGTCGCGCAGCGCGGCCAGCGCGGCGGAGGCGCTGGCCGCCTGCACCACCTCGGCCCCGGGCCGCAACTGCAGCAGCACCGCGGCCAGCGCCTCGCGCACCAGCGGGTGGTCGTCGACGACGAGGAACTTCATGCCGGCATGCCGCGCGCGGCGAATGGTCTGCCGCGCGCGGGTTGCCCTCGGTCGGCCGGCTCAGTCCGCCTGCTTGCGCAGGAACGCCGGGATCTCGATCTCGTCCATGCCGTTGCTCGACAACGCCTCCACCTTGGCCGCCGCCTGCACGCGCGCATTGCGCCACACGCTGGGCGTGTTGAGGCCGGCGTAGTCGGTGCCGGCGGCTTGCGCGCCTTGCACCGGGGTGTTGAGGATGGGCAGGTTGTCGGTGCCGGTGCGCAGTTGCGCGGCCACGGCCTGCGGCTGCACGACGTTGAGCGTGGGCGGGCGGTTCTCGGCGCGGCGCGCGGCGCTGGACAGGCCGGTGGCGATCACCGTCACGCGCAGCTGGTCGCCCAGGCTTTCGTCGTAGGCGGTGCCGTAGATCACGTGCGCGTCGTCGGCCGCATAACGGCGGATCGTGTTCATCGCGTTGCGGCTTTCGGCCAGCTTGAAGGTGCTCTTGCCGGCGGCGATCAGCACCAGCACGCCGCGCGCGCCGGACAGGTCGATGCCTTCCAGCAGCGGGCAGGCCACGGCGGCGTCGGCCGCCTTGGTGGCGCGGTCGGGGCCGCCGGCGGTGGCGGTGCCCATCATCGCCTTGCCGGGCTCGCTCATCACCGTCTTCACGTCCTCGAAGTCGACGTTGACGAGGCCGGGGATGTGGATGATGTCGCTGATGCCGCCCACCGCGTTCTTCAGCACGTCGTTGGCGTGCGCGAAGGCCTGCTCCTGCGTCACGTCGTCGCCCATCACTTCGAGCAGCTTCTCGTTGAGCACGACGATCAGGCTGTCGACGTTGGCTTCGAGCTCGGTGACGCCGTCGTCGGCCTGCTTGCCGCGGCGCTTGCCCTCGAACTCGAAGGGCTTGGTGACCACGCCCACGGTGAGGATGCCCATCTCCTTGGCGACGCGGGCGATCACCGGCGCGGCGCCGGTGCCGGTGCCGCCGCCCATGCCGGCGGTGATGAAGAGCATGTGCGCGCCGGTGATCGCTTCGCGGATCTTCTCCACCGCGTCCTCGGCCGAGCTGCGCCCCACGTCGGGCTTGCTGCCCGCGCCGAGGCCGCTGACGCCCAGCTGCACCAGGTTGCGCGCGTTGCTGCGGTTCAGCGCCTGCGCATCGGTGTTGGCGCAGATGAAGTCCACGCCCTGGACCCCTTGCGAAATCATGTGTTCGACCGCGTTGCCGCCGCCGCCCCCGACGCCGATCACCTTGATCTGGGTGCCCTGGTCAAACTCTTCGATCATCTCGATAGGCATGTCAGCCTCCTTGTGCGTTGCAGTTGCCAAACTGAAAAGTGAACGTCTTCGCTTCGTCTTCGTCACGGGGCTTCGAACCGGCGCCCCTTCTTTTTCGTCTCACGTCAAAAGTTACCCAAGAACCAGTCCTTGGCGCGGCCGAACAGCGTGGACACCGAGCCGGCCTGCGTGGCCGCCTTGTGTCCGCGCGAACGCGCCTGGCGCGCTTCCTCCAGCAGACCCATCACGGTGGCCGAGCGCGGGTTGGCCACCATGTCGTACAAGGCGCCGCCGTAAGTCGGCAGGCCCTTGCGCACGGGCTTCAGAAAAATGTCCTCGCCCAGCTCCACCATGCCGGGCATCACGGCCGAGCCGCCGGTGATCACCACGCCGCTGGACAGCAGCTCCTCGTAGCCGCTCTCGCGGATGACCTGGTGCACCAGGCTGAAGATCTCTTCGACGCGCGGCTCGATCACGCCGGCCAGCGCCTGGCGCGACAGCATGCGCGGCGCGCGGTCGCCGAGGCCGGGCACCTCCACCTGCTCGCCGGGGTCGGCCAGCAGTTGCTTGGCGACGCCGTACTCGACCTTGATCTCCTCGGCGTCCTTGGTCGGCGTGCGCAGCGCCATCGCGATGTCGCTGGTGATCAGGTCGCCGGCGATCGGGATCACCGCGGTGTGGCGCACGCTGCCGTCGGTGTAGATCTGCACGTCGGTGGTGCCGGCGCCGATGTCGACGACGGCCACGCCGAGCTGCTTCTCGTCGTCGGTCAGCACCGCGGCGGCGCTGGCGCTGGGGTTGAGCACCAGGCGCTCCACCTCCAGCCCGCAGCGGCGCACGCATTTCAGGATGTTCTCGGCGGCGCTCTGCGCGCCGGTGACGATGTGCACCTTCACTTCCAGCCGGCTGCCGCTCATGCCGATCGGCTCTTTCACCTCGTGGCCGTCGATCACGAATTCCTGCGGCTCGACCAGCAGCAGCCGCTGGTCGCCGGGGATGTTGATGGCCTTGGCGGTTTCGACGACGCGCGTCACGTCCACCGGCGTGACTTCGCGGTTGTCGCGCACGATGACCATGCCGGTGGAGTTCTGGCCGCGGATGTGGCTGCCGGTGATGCCGGTGTAGACGCGGTCGATCTTGCAGGCGGCCATCATCTCGGCCTCTTTCAGCGCCTGCTGGATGCTTTGCACGGTGGCGTCGATGTTGACGACCACGCCGCGCTTCAAGCCGTGCGCCGGCGCCACGCCGAGGCCGGCCACGCGCAGGTCGCCGTCGGGCATGACCTCGGCGGCCACCACCATCACCTTGGCGGTGCCGATGTCGAGCCCGAAGACGAGGTCCTTGTTTTCTTTTGCCATCGCTGCTCTCTACGGTCCGGGCTTGGCGTTGGGCGCCGGGTTGGTGCTGACGCCGCGCAGGCGCAGCGCATAACCGTCGGCATGGCGCAGGTCGGCGTACTCCAGCGGCGCGTGGTAGCGCGCCAGCATCTGCGGCAGCGTGCGCACGAAGCGTTCGCTGCGCGCCATCACCTCGTCTTCGCTGCCGCGGCCCAGCTCCAGCGTGGCGCCGTTGTCCAGCAGCGCCCGCCACGAGCCGCGCGACGACTGCTGCAGCTGCTCCACCTCCAGGTCCAGCGGCTGCAGCACCGGCTGCAGCCGGCGGTACAGCGACAGCACCGCGGCCGAGCTGCCCGCCGGGCCGCTGAAGCTGGGCAGCGCTTCGTCCTCGACGTCGCCGACGTTGGCGCTGAAGACCTCGCCTTGCTGGTTGACGAGGCGGTCGTCGCGGTCGTCGCCCTGCCACAGCGCGGCGGCGCGATGCTCTTCGATGTGCACCACCAGGCGGTCGGGCCAGATGCGGCGCACGGTGGCGCGCCGCACCCAGGGCACGGCCTCGAAGGCGGCGCGCGCTTTCGCCAGGTCGGTGCTGAAGAAGTTGCCGGCCAGCCGCGGCGCCGCGTTGGCGCGCAGCGTCTCGGCGTTGATGCGCAACAGATCGCCTTCCACGCGCAGGCCGCGGATGGCGAACAGCGGCGAGCGCGACAACCACAGCACCGCCGCCGCCAGCAGCGCCAGCAGCGCCAGCGCGTAGATGCCGCTGGCCACCGCGTTCATCAGCCGCACGTCGCCCGGCAGCGCCACGGCAGCCGCCGCGGCAGCGGCGGCGCCGGGGGCGGGGCGGGTGATGCGGGTGGTGGCCATGGCGGATGGGTCGATCGATCAGCGCGCCGAGTCCAGCGTGGCCGCGGCTAGCAACCGCAGGCACAGCGCCTCGTAGCTGATGCCGGCGGCGCGCGCCGACATCGGCACCAGCGAATGGCTGGTCATGCCCGGGCTGGTGTTCATCTCCAGCAGGAAGGGCTTGCGGTCGCGCGCGCGCAGCATCAGGTCGGCGCGGCCCCAGCCGCGGCAGCCTAAAGCGCGGTAGGCGGCCAGCGTCAGGCGCTGCACCTCGGCTTCTTCGTCGGCGGCCAGTCCGCTGGGGCAGCGGTAGCCGGTGTCTTCGCTGTAGTACTTGTGGTGCAGGTCGTAGTTGCCGCCGGGCGCGTCGATGCGCACCACCGGCAGCGCGCGCGCCGCCGCGCCCTGGCCCAGCACCGGGCAGGTCAGCTCGATGCCGTCGACGAAGGCCTCGCACAGCACGTCGGGGTCGTAGCGCGCCGACAGCGCCACCGCGTCCTGCATCTGCGAATAACCTTCGACCTTGGTGACACCGATCGACGAGCCTTCGCGCGGCGGCTTGACGATCAGCGGCAGGCCCAGCTCGTCGGGCACCTTCATCAGCGACTCGCGCGCCAGCGCGTGCGGATCGTCGGGCGACAGCCAGCGCCAGGCCGGCGTGGGCAGGCCCTCGGCCACCCACACGCGCTTGGTCATCACCTTGTCCATGGCAATCGCGCTGGCCATCACGCCGCTGCCGGTGTAGGGGATGCCCAGCAGTTCCAGCGCGCCCTGCACGGTGCCGTCTTCGCCGTGGCGGCCGTGCAGCGCGATGAAGGCGCGCGCGAAGCCTTGCGCCTTCAACTCGGCCAGCGGCCGCTCGGCGGGGTCGAAGCCTTGCACGTCGACGCCTTGCGACTGCAGCGCGGCCAGCACGCCGCGGCCCGACATCAGCGAGACCTCGCGCTCGGCGCTCTCGCCGCCCAGCAGGACAGCGCATTTTCCGAGGGTGCGGGCATCGATGTTCACGTTGTCTCTCATTGTGCCGTCACTCGGGCTTGACCCGCGATGGATTTCAGCGCCGGCGCGAGCTGCGCGATCGATCCGGCGCCCATGCCGATCAGCACGTCGCCGCCGCGCAATTGCGCGGCCAGCGCCGGCGCCAGATCGGCCACGCGCTCGACGAACTGCACCGGCGTGCCGGCAGCCTGCAGCGCGGCCGCCAGGCTGGCGCCATCGGCACCGGCGATCGGCGCCTCGCCGGCGGCATAAACCTCGGTCAGCCACACCGCGTCGGCCTGGCCCAGCACGCGCACGAAGTCGGCGAAGCAGTCGCGCGTGCGCGTGTAGCGGTGCGGCTGGAAGGCCAGCACCAGCCGCCGGCCGGGGAAGGCGCCGCGCGCCGCGGCCAGCACCGCGGCCATCTCCACCGGGTGGTGGCCGTAGTCGTCGATCAGCGTGCACGCGCCGCCGTCGGCGGTGACGAATTCGCCCCAGCGCTGGAAGCGGCGGCCGACGCCGGCAAAGTTCGCCAGCGCGCGCTGCACCGCGGCGTCGGGCACTTCCAGCTCGGCCGCCACGGCGATCGCGGCCAGCGCATTTCGAACGTTATGCTCGCCGGCCAGGCCCAGCTCGATGGGCAAATCGGCCAGCCCGGCGCGCCGCGCCGTGAAGCGCATGCGGCCGCCGGGCAAGGCCTGCACGTCCAGCGCGCGCACGGCGGCGCCATCCGACAGCCCGTAGCCCACCACCGGGCGCTGCAGCCGCGGCAGCACGGCGCGCACGCCGGCGTCGTCGACGCAGGCCACCGCGGCGCCGTAGAAGGGCATGCGGTGGACGAAGTCGACGAAGGCCTGGTGCAGCCGCTGCAGGCTGTGGCCGTAGGTGTCCATGTGGTCGGCGTCGATGTTGGTGATGACGGCGAGCACCGGCAGCAGGTGCAGGAACGAGGCATCGCTTTCGTCGGCCTCGACGACGATGAAGTCGCCGCGGCCCTGGCGGCTGTTGGCGTTGGCTGAAGCGAGCGTGCCGCCGATCACGAAGCTGGGGTCGAGGCCGGCTTCGATCAGCACCGTGGTCACCAGCGAGGTGGTGGTCGTCTTGCCGTGCGTGCCGGCGATGGCCACGCCTTGCTGGCGGCGCATCAGCTCGGCCAGCATCACCGCGCGGTGCACCACCGGCACGCCGCGTTGGCGGGCGGCCAGCACCTCGGGGTTGTCGGCCTTCAGCGCGCTGGAGACCACCAGCGCATCGGCGCCTTCGATCTGCGCAGCCGCATGGCCGATGCGCACCGCGATGCCCAGCGCCTGCAGCCGCCGCGTGATGTCGCTCTCGGCCACGTCGCTGCCGGTCACCGCATAGCCCTGGGCCAGCAGCATCTCGGCGATGCCGCTCATGCCGGCGCCGCCGATGCCGGTGAAGTGGATGTGCTTGAGGGCGTGCTTCATCGCTTGCCCGCCAGCTTTTCCAGCTCGTCGGCCACGCGCTGCGCGGCGCGCGGGCGCGCCAGCGCGCGCGCCTGGGTCGCCATCGCCAGGCAGCGCTCGCGCGTCAGTGCGCTCAATTCGGCCGCCAGGCGCTCGGGCGTCAGCTCGGCCTGCGGCAGGTGCAGCGCGGCGCCGCGCGCGGCCATCAGCTCGGCGTTGTCGCGCTGGTGGCTGGTGGTGGAGACGATCAGCGGCACCAGCAGCGCCGGCACGCCGGCGGCGCACAGCTCGCTGACGGTGATGGCGCCGGCGCGGCAGACCATCAGGTCGCAGGCCGCCAGCCGCGCCGCCATGTCGTCGATGAAGGGCAGCACCTCGGCCTGCACGCCGCATTCGTCGTAGGCGGCCTTGACGTCGGCGTGGTGCGCATTGCCGGTCTGGTGCGTGACCTGCGGGCGCTGGTCTTGCGGCAGCAGCGCCAGCGCGGCGGGCACGGTGTCGTTGAGCACGCGCGCGCCCAGGCTGCCGCCGACCACCAGCAGCCGCAGCGGGCCCTTGCGGCTGGCAAAGCGCTTCTCGGGCGGCGGCATGCCTTCGATCTCGGCGCGCACCGGATTGCCGGTGACGACGGCATTCTTGGTCGTCGCCGCGGCGCCGCCGTCGAAGCCGAAGGCCACGCGGTCGGCCACCGGCAGCAGCCACTTGTTGGACAGCAACAGCTCGGCATCGGCGTTGACCAGCAGCAGCGGCTTGTTCAGCGCCGAGGCCATCAGCCCGCCGGGAAAGCAGACGTAGCCGCCCATGCCCAGCACCACGTCGGCGGCGCGCCGGCGCAGGATGCGGCGGCAATGCCAGAAGGCCTGCTGCAACTGCCAGCCGCCGGTGAACCAGCCGAGCAGGCCCTTGCCGCGCAGGCCGGCAAAGGCGATGGCGTCCAGCGGCAGCCCGGCCTTGGGCACGAGCTGGTTTTCCATGCCCTGCCGGGTGCCCAGCCAGCTGACCGACCAGCCGCGCGACTTCATCTCGCGGGCGACGGCCAACCCGGGAATGATGTGCCCGCCGGTGCCGGCGGCCATGATCACGAGGTGGCTCATGCGCGTCCTCCGCGCATGAGGGCTCGGTTCTCTCGATCCACCCGCACGACGATGGCGATCGCCACCAGGTTGACCAGGATCGCCGAGCCGCCGTAGCTCATCAGCGGCAGCGTCAGCCCCTTGGTCGGCAGTACGCCGAGGTTGACGCCCATGTTGATGAAGGCCTGCGCGCTCATCCACAGGCCGATGCCTTGCACCATCAGCCCGGCGAAGACGCGGTCCAGCGCGATGGCCTGGCGGCCGATGACGAAGATGCGCCGCGTCAGCCAGAAGAACAGCACGATCACGGTGGCCACGCCGGCGAAGCCCAGTTCCTCGCCGATCACCGCCAGCAGGAAGTCGGTGTGCGCCTCGGGCAGGTAGTGCAGCTTCTCGACGCTGGCGCCCAGCCCCTGGCCGAACAGCTCGCCGCGGCCGATGGCGATCAGGCTGTGCGTCAGCTGGTAGGCCTTGCCCTGCACCCACTTGGGGTTCCAGGGGTCGAGATAGGCCAGGATGCGCTCGCGCCGCAAGTCGTCGAAGGCGATGATCAGGCTGAAGGTGGCGACGACGACGGCGGCGATCAGGAAGAACATGCGCGCGTTGACGCCGCCCAGGAACAGGATGCCCATCGCGATGGCCGCGATGACGATGAAGGCGCCCATGTCGGGCTGGCGCAGCAGCAGCAGGCCGACGAAGGCCACCGCCAGCGCCATCGGCCAGACGGCGCGGAAGAAGTTCTCCTTCACGTCCATCTTGCGCACCATGTAGCTGGCGGCGTACATCGCGATCGCCAGCTTGGCCAGCTCCGACGGCTGGAAGTTCATGAAGCCCAGCGGAATCCAGCGCCGCGAGAAGTTGACCACCTTGCCGATGTGCGAGTTGAGCACCAGCACCAGCAGCACGATCGAGAAGACGAAGATCCAGGGCGCGAAGCGTTCCCACACCGACACCGGCACCTGCGCCGCGGCCAGCGCGCAGACCAGGCCGATGCCGATGGCCAGCAGGTGGCGCATCAGGAAGAAGGTGGGCGTCGGCGCGAAGCGCAGCGTCTTGGGGTTGTCGGCCAGCGCCACCGAGGCCGAATACACCATCACCAGCCCGAAGGCCACCAGCGCCAGCACCACCAGCACCAGCGCGTGGTCGAAGTCGGCCAGCCGCACCGGGCGTGCGCCGCCGACGTGCACCGCGTCGCGCACCGGCAGGCCGAAGGCGCGGTCGCGCTGCGACCACAGCCGCTCGCGCAGGCCTTGCAGGTTGAAGCGTTGCAGCACGCCGGCCAGCGTCACAGCACCTCCCCGCGTTCGGCCGCCAGCGCACGCACCGCGTCGACGAAGACTTGGGCGCGGTGCGCGTAGTTCTTGAACATGTCGAGGCTGGCGCAGGCGGGACTCAGCAGCACCGCGTCGCCATCCTTGGCCTGCGCGAAGCACCAGGCCACCGCGTCGGGCAGCGTGTCGTGGCGCTGCAGCGGCACGCCACCCGCGGCCAGCGCGGCCAGCGCCGTTTCGATGGCCGGCGCGTCGCGGCCGATCAGCGCCACCGCGCGCGCATGGCGCTGCAGCGGCGCCAGCAGCGGGCCGAAGTCCTGGCCCTTGCCGTCGCCGCCGAGGATCAGCACCAGCCGCGCCGGCGCCTGGTCGGCGCCCAGGCCCAGCAGCGCGGCGACGGTGGCGCCGACGTTGGTGCCCTTGCTGTCGTCGAAGGCATCGACGCCGCCGACGCGGCCGACGAACTGCACGCGGTGCGGCTCGCCGGCGTATTCGCGCAGGCCGTGCAGCATGGGCGCCAGCGGGCAGCCGATGGCCGTGGCCAGCGCCAGCGCGGCCAGCGCGTTGGCGGCGTTGTGGCGGCCGCGCAGGCGCAGCGCGTCGGCTGGCATCAAACGTTGGAGGTGAAGCTCCTCGTCCTCGGCCTTGCGCTTCTTCACGGTCTCGTCGGCCGGCAAGGCGCGCACCAGCCAGGCCATGCCGTTTTCTTCGACGAGGCCGAAGTCGCCGGGCTTGTCGGGCGCGCCAAGGCCGAAGCGCAGCACCTTGCGCGCGCTGATCTGCGGCTTGCCGCGGCCGGTCTTCACGGCCACCGGCGCCGGCACCAGGGCCTCGACGCCGGCGTCGTCGCGGTTGATCACCATCGTCGCGCCGCGGCCGAAGATGCGCGCCTTGGCCGCCGCGTAGGCGGCCATGTCGCCATGCCAATCCAGATGGTCCTGCGTCAGGTTCAGCACCGTGGCGGCCGTGGGCTCGAAGCCATCGCCGGCATCGGCCAGCTGGAAGCTCGACAGCTCCAGCACCCAGGCCTCGGCCCACGCGTCGCGCGGGCCGTCGAGCATGGCCGTCAGCCGGTCGAGCAGCGTGGGGCCGATGTTGCCGGCCACCGCCACGCGCAGGCCGGCGCGCTCGACCAACAGGCCGGTCATCGCGGTGGTCGTGGTCTTGCCGTTGGTGCCGGTGATGGCGATGACCTTCGGCGCATAGCCGGGCTCGGGCGGCGGCGGCGGGGCGATGACCGGGGCCGGTTCGTCTTCGGCGGGGGCGTCGGCCGCGGGGGCCGCTTCGGCGGCGGCCGCGGCCTGGGCATCGGCCGCGGCCTGCACGGCTTCGGCCGCCGTCGCCGCCTTCAAATCGGCCAGCGCCTGCGCGAACAGGTCCAGCTCGGCCATCACCGCCACGCCGGCGGCGCGTGCCGCGGCCAGCAGCGGCGCGATGCGCGCGTCGTGCGGCATCAGCCCGGGGCTCTTGAGCAGCAGCTTGACGCCTGCGGGCAGCGTGCTGCCCAGCTCGCCGCTGAACAGGCGCACGTCGGGCCACTCGGCGCGCAGCGTCGCGGCCTGCGGCGGCTGCTCGCGGGAATCCCACACCTGCACCTGCGCACCTTGGCGCGCGCACCAGCGCGCCATCGCCAGGCCGGAATCACCCAGGCCCAGGATCAGCACGGAACCGTCGCGCAGGAAGTTCATCGCAGCTTCAAGCTCGCCAGCCCGACCAGGCACAGCAGCATCGTGATGATCCAGAAGCGCACCACCACCTGGGTCTCGGGCCAGCCCTTCTTCTCGAAGTGGTGGTGCAGCGGCGCCATCAGGAAGATGCGCCGGCCTTCGCCGTAGCGGCGGCGCGTGTACTTGAACCAGGCCACCTGCAGCATCACGCTCAAGGCCTCGGCGACGAAGACGCCGCCCATGATGCCGAGCACGATCTCCTGCCGCGTGATGACGGCGATGGTGCCCAAGGCGCCGCCAAGCGCCAGCGCGCCGACGTCGCCCATGAACACCTGCGCCGGGTTGGCGTTGAACCACAGAAACGCCAGCCCCGCGCCGGCCAGCGCGGCGCAGAACACCAGCAGCTCGCCGGCGCCGGGGATGTAGGGGATCAGCAGGTAGCGGCTGAACACCGAGTTGCCGGTGAGGTAGGCGAACACGCCCAGCGCCGAGCCCACCAGCACCACCGGCATGATGGCCAGGCCGTCCAGCCCGTCGGTGAAGTTGACGGCGTTGCTGGCGCCGACGATCACGAACCACGTCAGCGCGATGAAGCCGAACACGCCCAGCGGGTAGCTCACGGTCTTGAAGAACGGCACCAGCAGGTCGGCGCGCGGCGGCAGCTCGTTGGAAAAGCCGCTGCCGATCCAGCGCAGGAACAGCCCCAGTACGCGCAGGTTGGAGGTTTCGGAGACGCTGAACGCCAGGTACAGCGCGGCCACCAGGCCGATCAGGCTTTGCCAGAAGAACTTCTCGCGGCTGCGCATGCCCTCGGGGTCTTTGTGCACCACCTTGCGGTAGTCGTCGGCCCAGCCGACGGCGCCGAAGCCGAAGGTGACCAGCATCACCACCCAGACGAAGCGGTTGCTCCAGTCGAACCACAGCACGGTGGAGACGCCGATGCCGATCAGCACCAGCACGCCGCCCATCGTCGGCGTGTTGCGCTTGCCCAGGTGGGTCTGCACGCCGTACTCGCGGATCGGCTGGCCGATCTTCATCTCGGTGAGGCGGCGGATCACCCAGGGACCGAAGGCCAGCCCGATGAGCAGCGCCGTCAACGCCGCCAGCACCGAGCGGAAGGTGAGGTACTGGATGACGCGCAGGAAACCCAGCTGCTCGGGGTACACCGACATCAGGTACTGCGACAGGCTAAGCAGCATGGCCGCCCTCCGCCGCCGTGGCTTGCAGCGCCTGCACCACGCGCTCCATGCGCATCGAGCGCGAGCCCTTCACCAGGATGGCCGCCGCCGCCGGCCCGCCCGGCAGCGCGGCCACCAGCGCGTCGATGTCGTCGAAGTGGCGGCCGCGGCATTGGCGGCCGGCCTCGGCGCTGAGCGTGCCGAAGGTCCACACCGCGTCGAGCCCGCGCGCCGCCGCGTGGCGGCCCACCTCGGCGTGGAACGCCGGGCCTTCGCGGCCGACCTCGGCCATGTCGCCCAGCAGCAGCCAGCGCGGGCCGGGCAGCTCGGCCAGCACGTCGATGGCGGCCAGCACCGAATCGGGGTTGGCGTTGTAGCTGTCGTCGACCAGCGTCGCGCGCCGGCCTTGCCAGTCCAGCCCCAGGCTGCGGCTGCGCCCCTTGACCGGCGTGAACGCCGCCAGCCCGCGCGCCACGGCAGCCGTCGGCGCGCCGGCGGCCAGCGCGGCGGCGGCGGCCGCGACGCCGTTGCGCGCGTTGTGGCGGCCGGCGATGGCTAACGTCGTTTCCAGGCGGCCTTCGGGCGCGCTGACCTGCAGGCGCCAGCCGCCGTCGGCCCATTGCGCCTGGCCGCGGACTTCGGCGGCGGCGTCGGCATCGCCCGCACCGTCACCGTCCAGCGCAAAGCGCCGCACGCGGCCGATGCCCAGCGCCGCGGCGCGCGCCAGCCACGCGGCAGTGCCGGCGTCGGCGGCGGGGATCACCAGCGCGCCGCCGTCGGCCAGCGCGTCGATGAGCTGGCCGTTCTCCAGCGCCACCGCGTCCAGGCCGTGCAGGAACTCCTGGTGCTCGCGCTGGGTGTTGTTGATCACGCCCACCTGCGGCGCCACCAGCCGCGCCAGCGCGGCGATCTCGCCCGGATGGTTGGTGCCGAGCTCGACCACGCCGACGGGCTCGCGCCGCAAGCGCAGCAGCGTCAACGGCACGCCGATGTGGTTGTTGAGGTTGCCCTCGGTCGCGAAGGCCGCCGGGCCCAGCCAGGCGCGCAGGATGGCGGCAATCATCTGCGTGACCGTGGTCTTGCCGTTGCTGCCGGCCACCGCGATCAGCGCGACGGGAAGCGAGCGCCGCCAGGCGGCCGCCAACTGCTGCAGCGCGGCCAGGCTGTCGGCCACCTGCAGCCCCGGCAGCCCGGCGTCGGCGATGCCGCGCTCGGCCAGCGCGGCGGCGGCGCCGGCGGCCTTGGCCTGCGCCAGGAACTGGTGGCCGTCGAAGCTGTCGCCGCGCAGCGCGACGAAGAGGTCGCCGCGCTGCAGGCTGCGGCTGTCGCTGTGCACGCGCTCGATGGGCGTGTCGGCATCGCCCACCAGCGTGGCGGCGCCGCCCAGCAAATCGAAGGCCTGTTGCAGCGTCATCATCATGCCGCCGCCTCCGGCCGGGCCTGCAGCGCGCGCGCCGCCACCTCGGCATCGGCAAAGGGCCGGCGCACGCCGCCGGGGCCTTCCTGGTAGCGCTCGTGGCCCTTGCCGGCCAGCACGACGACGTCGGCCGCGGCCGCCTGGCCCACCGCGTGGGCGATGGCCTGGGCGCGGTCTTCGATCACCGCCACGTCGTCGTGCCCGGCCACGCCGGCGAGGATTTGCGACAGGATGAAGCCCGGCGCTTCGTCGCGCGGGTTGTCGCTGGTCAGCACCACCTGGTCGGCGCGGCTTTCGGCGATGGCGCCCATCAGCGGGCGCTTGGCGGCGTCGCGGTTGCCGCCGCAGCCGAACACGCACCACAGCCGGCCGCCGCGCGCCGCGGCCAGCGGGCGCAGCGCCTGCAGCACCTGGTCCAGCGCGTCGGGCGTGTGGGCGTAGTCGACCAGCACCAGCGGCGCCATGCGGTCACTGTTGCCGCCGCTGCTGCCACCATTGCCGCTGCCGGCCGTCACCGGCTGCAGGCGGCCGGGCACCGGCTGCAGTTGCGGCAGCACGGCGGCGATGTCGGCCAGCGGCAGCCCCAGCGCGCGCAGCCCGGCGGCCACCACCAGCAGGTTGCTGGCGTTGTAGTCGCCGAACAGCGCGCTGCGCACGGCGTGGCGCTCGGGCCCTTCCACCAGCTCGAAGGCCAGGCCCTCGGCCCGATGCTGCAGCGCCTGCGCCTGAAGCCGCGCCGCGGCGCCGCGGAGGGAGACGGTCCATAACGCCAGATCCGGGCGGCTGCGCAGCTCGACGGCCAGCGCCGCGCCTTGCGGGTCGTCGACGTTGACGACCGCGGCGCGCAGGCCCGGCCAGTCGAACAAGCGGCGCTTGGCGGCCCAGTAGGCGGCCATGCTGCCGTGGTGGTCCAGGTGGTCCTGCGTGAAGTTGGTGAACTGCGCCACCGCGATGTGGGTGCCGGCCAGCCGGTGCTCGACGAGGCCGATCGACGAGGCCTCCAGCGCGCAGGCCGCGAAACCCTGCTGCACGAAGCCGGCCAGCGCGCCTTGCAGCAGCACCGCATCGGGCGTGGTGAGGCCGGTGTCGGCCATGGCACCGGGCTCGCCGACGCCCAGCGTGCCGACCAGGCCGCAGCGCCGGCCCAGCCGCGTGAGCGCCTGCGCCGTCCACCACGCGGTGCTGGTCTTGCCGTTGGTGCCGGTGGCGGCCACCACCTGCAGCCGCGCGCTGGGGTCGTCGTGGAACACCGCGGCCACCTCGCCGGCGTGCACCTTCAGCGCCGGCAGCGCGGCGATGCGCGTGTCGCTGTCGTCGAAGCCGAAGGCGGCCACGCCCTCGGCTTCCACCAGGCAGGCGGCGGCGCCGCCGGCCAGCGCCGCGCCGACCTGGCCGCGCGCGTCGTGGCGGCGGCCGGGCCAGGCCAGGAAGCCGTCGCGCGGCTGCAGGCGGCGGCTGTCGGTGCCCAAGCCCGCGCAGCCGCGCGCGCGCAGGAAGCGCGCGGCCTCGGCGGCGGTGTGGAAGGTGGGCAGCGCCACGGTCAGAAGCTCTCCGGCTCGGCGGGCACGTTCTTCATCTGGATGCCGGCTTTGACATCCAGATCGGGCGGAACGTTCATCATCCGCAGCGTCTGCTGCACGACCTGGCTGAACACCGGCGCGGCCACGTCGCCGCCGAAGTACACGCCCTTGCCGGGCTCGTCGACCATCACCGCCACCACGATGCGCGGCTTGTCCACCGGCGCCAGGCCGACGAACCAGGCGCGGTACTTGTTGCCGTAGCCCTTGCCTTCGGCCTTGCGCGCGGTGCCGGTCTTGCCGCCCACGCTGTAGCCGATGGCCTGCGCCTTGGGCGCGGTGCCGCCGGGGCCGGCGGCCAGGCGCAGCATCTGGCGCATGGTGCGCGCGGTATCGGCGGAGATCACGCGCTGGCCGACGGCCGGCTCGGTGCGGCGCAGGATGGAGATCGGCATCACCTCGCCGTCGCGCGCGAACACGGTGTAGGCGCGCGCCAGTTGCAGCAGGCTGGTCGACAGGCCGTAGCCGTAGCTCATGGTCGCCTGCTCGATCGGGCGCCAGCTCTTGTACGGCCGCAGCCGGCCGGTGACGGCGCCGGGAAAGTCGATCTGCGGCTTCTGGCCGAAGCCGGCCTGGGCGAAGATCTCCCACATCTCGCGCGGCTGCATCTGCATGGCCATCTTGACCGTGCCGACGTTGCTGGACTTCTGGATCACCTGCTCGACCGTCAGCACGCCGTGCGGGTGCGAATCGGTGATCGGCAGCCCGCTGATCAGGATGCGGCCGGGCGCCGTGTTGATGGGCGTCTGCGGCGTCACCAGCTTCTTTTCCAGCGCCAGCGAGACGACGAAAGGCTTCATCGTCGAGCCGGGCTCGAAGATGTCGGTCAGCGCGCGGTTGCGCAGCTGCGCGCCGGTGAGGCGCTTGCGGTCGGCCGGGTTGTAGCTGGGGTAGTTGGCCAGCGCCAGCACCTCGCCGGTCTGCACGTCCAGCACCACCACGCTGCCGCCCTTGGCGTTGTGCTCGGCCACCGCGTCGCGCACGCGCTGGTAGGCGAAGAACTGCACCTTGGAATCCACCGCGAGCTGGATGTCGCGGCCGTTGACGGGGTCGATCTGCTCGCCCACGTCGTCGACCACGCGGCCCAGCCGGTCGCGCAGCACGGTGCGCGAGCCGTCGCTGCCGTGCAGCGCGTCGTCGAAGCGCAGCTCGATGCCTTCCTGCCCCGCTTCCTCGACGTTGGTGAAGCCCACCACGTGCGCGGCCGATTCGCCTTCGGGGTACTTGCGCTTGTACTCGCGCTGCTGGTAGACGCCCTTGATGTCCAGCGCCTTGACCTGTTGCCACACGGCGTCGTCGACCTGGCGCGCCAGCCAGGTGAAGTTGCGCGAGCGGGCCAGCCGCTCGTCCAGCTCGGCGTTGCTCAGGCCCAGCAGCTTGCCGAGCTGCTTGCGCTGCGCGGCGTCGGCCTGGAAGTCTTTGGGCAGCGCCCAGATCGACGGCGTGGGCACGCTGGTGGCCAGCACCAGGCCGTTGCGGTCGAGCACGCGGCCGCGGCTGGCCGGCACGTCGATGCTGTGGGTGAAGCGCTTCTCGCCTTCCTTCTGATAGAAGTCGGTGCCGATGATCTGGATGTACACGGCGCGCCCCAGCAGCACCGCGAAGGCCGCGCCCAGCAGCGCGACGATGAAGCGCGACCGCCAGGGCGGCGTCTTGCTTGCCAGCAGCGGGCTGGTGGCGTAGTTGACGCTGCGCACGCTGGGCGGCGCCGTGCGTGCCTTGGCGGCCTTGCCGCCGTTGCCGCCCTTGCGGCCAAAGATGATCTTCATCGCGCCCCTTCCCCTGCGGCCGCCGAGGCGGCGCCCGGCGTCGCATCGGTCACGTACTGCGTCACCGCCGGCGAGGCGGTGCGCATCTGCAGCTTCTCGCGAGCTGTCTTCTCCACGCGCAAGTGCGTGGCCTGCGCCTGGGCTTCGGCGTCCAGGCGCTTGTATTCGGTGTCGAGCTGGTGCTGCTCGGCCTTGGCGCGGTCGAGCAGCGCATACAGGCGCCGCGCCTCGTACGAGGTCTTCACGAGGTACAGGCTGCTGCCGATCAGCGCGGCCAGCAGCAGCACGGCGAGACGCGTCATGCGCCCTCCCCGCCGCCGGCGGCGGCGACGGCCGTGCGCTCGGCCACCCGCATCACGGCCGAGCGCGCGCGCGGGTTGGCCTGCAGCTCGGCGGCGCCGGGGCGCACGCGGCCCAGCGCCGCCAGCCGCAGCGCGCGCGGCGGCGCCATCGGCACGCGGCGGTCCACCACGTCGCGGCTCTCGCGGGCGATGAAGGTCTTGACGATGCGGTCTTCCAGCGAATGGAAGCTGATCACCACCAGCCGGCCCTGCGGCGCCAGCAGCGCCAGCGCCGCGTTCAGCCCCTGCTCGAGCGCTTCAAGCTCGGCATTGACGTGAATCCGAAGGCCTTGAAACGTGCGCGTAGCAGGGTCCTGGCCCGGTTCGCGGGACTTGACGACACGAGCCACGAGTGCGGCCAGCTCGCCGGTGGTTCGAACGGGGTTCCCGCCCTGGCGGCGAGCAACAAGCGCACGTGCAATCGGCTGAGCAAACCGTTCTTCGCCATGGTCTTTGATCACCTGTGCAATGTGGCGCTCGTCGGCGCGGGCCAGGAAGTCCGCGGCCGTCTCGCCGCGGGTCGTGTCCATGCGCATGTCCAGCGGCGCATCGAAGCGGAAGCTGAAGCCGCGCGCGGGCGTGTCGATCTGCGGCGAGCTGACGCCCAGGTCGAGCAGCACGCCGTCCACCCGCGCGATGCCCAAGGCGGCCAGCCGCGCCGCCATCTCGGCGAAGCTGGCGTGCACGATGGCGAAGCGCGGGTCGCCTCGCAGCGCCGCGTCGCCCTGCGCGGCGGCCACGGCATCGGGGTCGCGGTCGAAGGCGATCAGCCGGCCGCCGCCGCCCAGCCGCGCCAGCACCGCGCGCGAATGGCCACCGCGGCCGAAGGTGCCGTCGACGTAGATGCCGTCGGCGCGCGTCACCAGGGCCTCCACGGCCTCGGCGAGCAGCACGGTCTGGTGCAGGCTCTGAGTCATCGCCACAATCAGCGGATGACCGCTTTCTGCAGCGTCTCGGGCCGTTCGCCGGCCAGCATGCGAGCCTCGCGCTCGTCGTAGCGCGTGCTGTCCCACAACTCGAAATACGCGCCGACGCCCATGAACTTGACCTCGCGCTCCAACCCCGCCCAGCGGCGCAGCTCGGGCGGGATCAGCACGCGCGAGGCGCCGTCGATCTCCACGTCGCTGGCCGAGCCGACGTACAGCCGCCGCCAACCGTCCATCTCCAGCGGCCAGCCGCGCATCTCGGCCTCGAACTGCTCCCACACCGGCAGCGGGTACAGGCTCAAGCAGCCGTCGGGCGACTTGGCGACGACCAGCTGCCCGCCCACCGTGGCGGCGAGCACGGTCGCGAACTTCGAAGGCACGGTCAACCGCCCCTTCTCGTCCACCTTCACCACCGGGCCGCCACGGAATCCAGACACTTTTCACCACTTTCCGACACTTAGCCCCACTTTACCCGACGCAAGCCCGGGCGGTCAATCGACACTGTCGAAAAAATCAGTGAAATCAAACACTTAGACGCCAATTTGAAAAAACGGCGCCGCAAATGTCGTTCAAAAACAAGCACTTTGGCGGGGGATCGAAAGTGGCTTATGAGCTAGGGGGCCGGCGCGGCCGACCTACGGGCGAGGCGCCGCGCCGGGCCGCGGCGGCGACGCCAGGCGAGCGCGGCGACCGCCGATGAGCGGCGTCATCGTCCGCCAGGCCGTGGCCGCCGACCTCGACGACCTGGCCGAACTGTTCGACCAGTACCGCCGCTTCCAGGGCCAGCCCGGCGCGCTGCAGGCGGCGCGCGACTTCCTGCGCGCGCGCTTCGACCACGGCGAATCGGTGATCTTCATCGCCCAGGCGGCCGGCGCCGCTTTGGGCTTTGCGCAGCTCTACCCCAGCTTCTCGTCGGTCAGCCTGGCGCGCGTGTTCATCCTCAACGACTTGTACGTGGCCGCCGCCGGCCGCCGCCGCGGCGTGGCCACGCGGCTGCTGGCCGCCGTGGAGCGGCACGCCTGGTCGTTCGGCGCCGTGCGCATCACGCTCAACGTCGCGCAAGACAACCTGCAGGCGCAGGCGCTGTACGAAGCGCGGCAGTGGCAGCGTGACGGGCAGTTCTTCATGTACCACCGGTTTGCGGCGGCGGGGGCAGCTGCGGCTTCGACGGCGGTCGACGGCGAGGCGGAAGGTTCGTGATGGCGATCGACACGCTTCAGCAAGCGCCGATGGGCGTGGCGCAGAAACAGCGCCGGCGCAGCGCTTGGGCCGATGGCGGTGCGTCGGCGGCGGCGTTCATGTTCGCTGCCTTGCTTTTGAGCGACCGGCCGATGTCGATGGCGCGCCGTAATGACCCACGCAATGGCCCGCGCCTCGATTCGGTTGGTCCATCAGATTCGGCCCCGAACGGCCTGCGTGGCCGCGTTTGCAGGATTTGCGCCGCGCGTGGTGCAGGTGGCGTGGTTAGAACAAATTAGCCCCGCACGAAGTCAAGCCTGCTTGACGCGTATGCATATTATATGCATAACGACCGCGTGGAAATCGAGTTCGACCCAGTCAAAGCAGCGAGCGATTTCACCAAGCACAAGGTCAGCTTTGCCCATGCTGAGCAAGCGCTACGCGATCCGATGGCTGTGACCATCGAAGATCCGGATTCCGTAGGCGAACAGCGCTTCATCACGCTGGGCATGGACACCGTCGGGCGAGTGCTTGTTGTGGTTCATACCCTGCGCGGCGATCGGATTCGCCTCATTTCCGCACGCAAGGCCAGTCGCGGCGAATCGGAGCAATACCATGCGTAAAGAGTACGACTTCAGCAAGGGCAAGCGCGGTGCCGTCATTCCATCTCCAGGCAAGACGCGCATCACGATCATGCTCGACGATGAGATTCTGGAGTTCTTCCGCACCAAGGCAGAGGCCAACGGAACGGGGTATCAGACTTTGATCAATGCTGAACTCAGGGCCGTCGTCGGAAAGCTGGCGGGCAAGGAGTCTGAGCCACTCACTGTCGAGCGGCTTCGCCAGGTTCTCCGCGAAGAGCTTCATGCCGCATAAGACCGTGCGGGCCAACCCCGAAGCGCCGCCGCCCGAGCGCTGATGCCTTGCGGCGCCGGCGGCCACGCCCTCGTTCCCTAGGGCCTGTTAACACAAACGCAGCCCATCGGCGATCAACGAAAAGCTGATGAAGCCGATGAACAGTGCGTCGAGTTTGTCAAAGCGCGAGAAGATGCGCCGGAAGCCCTTGAGGCGGCGGAACAATCGCTCGACCTCGT
>JAIUPH010000009.1 GCA_020161065.1 Pseudomonadota bacterium | reverse complement strand
TTCGGGCTCGGGCACTACGAAGGGCGCGGCTGGCGTGGGTTCCACCACCATGGCAGTCTGAGCATTGCAGCCTACGGGTTCCTGATGGCGGAGCGACTCATTGCAGACAAACCCGTCGGCAGCAAAAAAAACTTCATTGAACGCCAAGTGCCTGCTCTTCCCGAGGATTACGTCCCCCGCGGCAGTCCTGCGCGGGCCGCGACACGTGGACAACTCGATCACGACGCTGCGGCACCGGCTCAGCTACGCACTGATCGCCCGCCTCGGGCAGTGCCCCTGCTGCGGCAGAGCAAGCGCAAACCTGCTCTTGTGACACAGTAAGATTAGGCAGCACAGGGATCCGTCCGCGCGAGGCCCAAGGCATGGTCACCGCCTGCATCGGGAGCAAGTTCTAACGGCACGGGCACGCTCTCGCCGCAGGTATCCTCAGCTTTGAGGATGAGTGCATCTCGGCTACACCCTAGCATCCTTCAAGGAGTTGACTGTCGAAAACCCGCACATCAATTCAACAACGGAGAGACGCGTGGACAATCATGCCGCTGATCCTGTGTCCGTTCCATCTCGAAGAGCGCGTCGCCGCCCATGGGAGCTAATTGCTGCATTTAGCTTCGGACTCGTTTTTCTGACGACCGTTTTCACAACCGCCCTTTTCAAGCCTGATCCAACTCCCTATCAATACACCGTCTTCAGGATTGTGCTGTCTCTTGCCGCGGCAGGAATCGGCGCAATACTGCCGGGGTTACTTGAGATACGGAGCAAGGCAATTAGCGCTAGTGGCGCCCTGGGCATGTTCTTGGTGGTCTATTTCGGCGCGCCAGCAGCGCTCTCCCCGGTGCTAAAGGAGCCCGAAGAGATATCAACTAATGCGCAGCCGGTGATTGAGAAGTGGTTTAAATCGATGGACGCTGGAGACTTGCGTGCTGCATACGACCAAACCTCCGCCCGATTTCAAAGTCAGTACACCTATGACCAGTTCGCTCAGGTCACCAATCAGTACATGAAGCCGTTGGGCAAAGTCCGCGAGCGAAAGTTCTCGAGCACAGCCTTTGCTCAGTCCCCTCCCGGGGCGCCTGTTGGACGCTATCAGTACAACATGTACGAGACAAGCTTCGAGCAGTTTTCCAAACCGCTTTACATGAATGTCACAGTAATCGGAGAACGAAACGAATGGAAGGTATTTGGGTTCGCGATTGCCTCTCGAAATGAGCAAGGCGCTCTCGTTCCTTTTGACCCTGCGACTGTAACGCAGGCCCGTTAATGCGATCACCTTGAATACTGTCGGAGTTGATGATGAAAGCACTGCTTATCATGTTCTGCCTGAGCGGTCTCCTCGCTCATGGCACAGCGCGTGCGCAGATGTTCGCTGGATTCGCTGAGCTTTGTGGAGTACCCGTTGTTGTCATGCCCACTCCACAGAACGCGGTAGCAGCGAGAGACCAGTTCGGTCGGCCGGTAATCTATGTCGATCCAGCGGTTATGGGAAATTGGACGACCTCACGAAAGTTCGCGCTAGCGCACGAATGTGGGCATCACATGTTGGGGCATTCGTTGCCCATGGGAATGTGGTTTCGAAACATGACGTACTGGGCGACGCGGGCACAGGAGCTTGAGGCCGACTGCTGGGCAGCAGCTGCGCTGGCTCGGGCCGTAGATTTGGACGATCTGCGTCGAACTATAGCGCAGTTTGCCAGTATGGGTGCGGCATCACAGGGCGCGTATCCGACTGGTAATGAGCGGGCAAACGCAGCGGCTAATTGTGCAGGCTTTCAGCTCCAGTCCAGTGGTGGGGGCTCGCCTTCTTCTCGTCGCGGTAGATGGCAGTATGAATACTCGCGCGTCGACAGCAATACGTGGAGAAAATCGATGGTATTCTCAAGCGAGGAATCATGCCAACGCTCGCAGGCACGGCGAAATAGAAGTGACGACTTTGTTGCGCTGGATTGTGAAGAGGTCGAGGAGTAAGGTTCGTCTTCAGAACAACCAGCGGCTGTGCACAACGAGTGCGCCTAAGCCAATACTGTTCGCTTAGATGATTCTGGTGCACAATCGCCGTTGTCGCAACTCGACGGCAGGCGGCTTGCATGGCAAGAACCAAGGCGGTGCTTTGGGGCGGGCGCTCGGTTGAGCGACTACCTTTCGGCGAGCTTGCTCGCGCGGGTGATTCCGCCGGAGGCGGTGCATGCAGTGCTGGACGCGCACGGCTGCAACACCCGGCGGGTGCGCAGCTTCCCGGCGGTAGCCGGGGTGTACTACTGCCTGGCCTTGAGCCTGTACCCGGAGGCTGCCTACGAAGAGGTGTTCGCCGTGGTCGCCCAAGGCCTGGCTTGGTCCAGCGGCGCTGCCGAGCCGGCGCTGGTGGCGAAGTCTTCGATCAGTGAGTTGCGCAGTCGGATCGGCGCTGCGCCGTTGGCCGACCTCGTGCGCGTGTGCTGTGTGCCGCTGGCCCAGGAGCGCACGCATGCGGATGCGTTCTATGCCGGGCGCCGGCTGGTGGCCATCGACGGCAGCAGTTTCGAATTGCCCGACGAGGCTGACAACGCAGCCACGTTTGGCTACCCCGGCAGCCGAACCAGCGTGGCCGGCCACGCCGGCTATCCGCAGGCGCGATGTGCGGTTTTGGTGGAGTGTGCGACGCATGCCATCCTGGGCGCCAACATCGCAGCGTATCGGGTTGGCGAATGGGAGCTTTGCGTGCCGTTGCTGGCGCACCTGGGGCCAGGCATGCTGTGTTTGGCCGACCGCGGCTTCAACGGCTTCGAGCACTGGCAACAGGCGCGGGCCACCGGCGCTGATTTGCTGTGGCGCTGCTCGGACACGCGGCAACTGCCGGTGCAAACGCTGCTCGACGACGGCACGTATCTCAGCGTACTGGCTCCCGCTGGCGTTGGCCGGGCCCGCGCTGCCGAGCAAGGCATCGTCGTGCGCGTGATCGAGTACGCGATGCCGGGCGCCGATGATGCTCAGCGGCGCTACCGCTTGCTCACCACGCTGCTCGATCCGAACGAGGCGCCGGCCTTGGAGTTGGCCGCGCTGTACCACCAGCGCTGGGAGATCGAGGCCGTCTTCGACGAACTCAAGACCCATCTGCGTCAGAGCCGGCGCGTGCTGCGAAGCAAGACACCGGAGCTGGTTCGACAGGAGTTTTATGGCTGGGTGCTGGCTCACTACGCCGTGCGCTGGCTGCTGCACCAGAGTGCGACGCGACATCGGCTGTCGCACGCCGAGTTGTCCTTCAAGGGGCATGTCGAACTGTTGCGACGCACACAGCCCCGCTCCGGGGCCTTTCCCCCCAGAGCGGCCCAAACGCAGGCGCCGCTGGTTCCATGAACTCCTTGCAGCCAGCGCCTGCATCCGCGCCACGAGAACGCTGGGCAAGCGCTCGCCGCGCATGGTCAAGCGACGGAACTCGCAATACGCTCCTCACGATCGCAGCGCCCCGACACGGGTGCCGATCGACTCGACGCCGATGCCCCTCGAATCGCGGTCTTGCGTGCCTCGGACCAGAACCAATCGGCCAAAATCTTGGTCGCCTTCGAATCCGAATGGGTTCCTCAACTAACCGAACAATATTGAGTTAGATCTACGTTCGGCAGCACAGGCCCCGCATTGCTTCGCCACTCCCCGATACACTGCGTGCCATGCTCCCGTCTGCCTTCCGGTCCAAATGTGCTCCGCGGCTCGGCGCCTGGTTGCTGGGGCAACTCTTGGCCTTCTTGGCCCTGTCCGCAAATGCTGAAGTACTTGTTTCAACGCAGCCGCTAATCGGGAAACCCGATAGCGTCTACGTTCGCATGCTGCTGAAGGGGAGCATCTCCAGGAAGGACTTCGATGACATCAACGACCTCGTGCGTGGTTTCGACGAGAAACTGAAGGGCAAGTGGTTCGCGATCTTGGAGCTCGACTCCACCGGCGGAAATATCGAAGCTGCCATCGACATTGGGCGCCTCTTGCGGCAGCGAGAGCTCGCCGCCTCGGTTGATCGTGATGCACGATGTCTGAGCGCCTGCGTGTACGTCCTTGCTGGTGCATCTCGCCGGATAGTCAATCAGTACGCCACTGTCGGCATACACCGTCCGTACGACCCCGATGACAGAGCCGATTCCCCGGAGCAGCAGAAGGCGAAGCAGGCGAGGTGGGGCACCTTGATCACCAAGTTCCTTGGTTCGGTCAACGTGCCTTCGAGGTTGTACGAAGACTCGCTCTTCATTCCGCCTGATCGCATGAAGATCCTATCGGCCGGTGAACTTCAACAATACGGCCTCAATGCCAACGATCCCTACGTAGATGAAGCTGACGAGATCCGCGAGGCAAAGCGACTTGGACTGAGCCGTCAGGAACTGGGCAAGCGCAAGGCAGCGGCACGTGTTAGGTGTGGGCTCGACAGAATGAACGACGACACGCCCACCGCCCAACTTAGCATCGCGGTCAAATGCATGGACGAATACATCCGGCGACGGTGAAGTGCTGCCTAACATGTCTACAGGGACTTCCCGCAGAGTCAACGGCGCTTCGATCTTCTTCCCGTCAAGCGGTATTCCTTTCTCTGACCGATGGGCTTGCAACTCGCCGGCGCTGGCGCGCGCCTCAACCCACCTGGCTGTGATTGCGGCCGCTGTTCTTGGCGCGGTAGAGCGCTGCGTCGGCGGCGGCCAGCAGGGCTGACAACTCGGCCGCATGCGGCGGTGCCGCGGCCACGCCGCCGGAGAAGCCTTGCCCCGGCGCCAGCCCGCCCAGCGCGGCGGCGTGCACGCGTTCGTGCACCTGCTGCACGCGGCGCAGCGCCTGCGCGGCGTCGAGCCCCGGCAGCAGCAGCGCGAACTCCTCGCCGCCGATGCGGAACAGGTCTTCGGCGCGCACGGCGCCGCGCAGTTCGGCGGCGAAGTCGCGCAGCACGGCGTCGCCCACCGCATGGCCGTGCTGGTCGTTGACGCGCTTGAAGTGGTCCAGGTCGAGCAGCACCAGCGCCAGCGGCCGGCCTTCGGCGGCCAGCGCGGCGAAGCGCTGCTCCAGCGCGCGGCGGTTGCCCACGGCGGTCAGCGGGTCCAGCAGCGACAGCTCGCGCAGCCGGGCCTGCTCGGCCTCGCGCTCGGCCAGCCGCTGCTGCATGCCGGTCTGCAGGCGCTCGTGCGCCGTCACGTCGTGCAACTGCACCAGCAGGCCCAGCGGCTGCGCGCGATCGCCGAGGTTGCGCAGGCGCACGTCGAACCAGCGTTCGCCGTCGGTGCCCGGATCGAGGTGCAGCACCGGCGAGCCACTGTCGCCGCTGGCCGGCAGTTGCGCCGCCAGCGCGGCGCCGAAGCGCGGCCACTGCGCCAGCGGCGTGCCCGGCGGCGGCAGGCCGTCGGCGAGCTGGCGCGCCGCCTCGTTGGCCTCGATCACCAGGCGCGACGGTCCCAGCACCAGCACCGGCGACGGCAGCTCGCTGAACAGCAGCCGGCGCGCCATCGGCACCAGCGAGAACAGCCGGTTGCGCGCGATCATCCACGCGAAGCCGGCCAGCGACACCGCGAAGGCGATGCTGGTGGGGTCGCTGCCGAACAGGCGCACGCCGGCCAGCAGGTAGGCCGCGTTGGCGGCCAGCGGCACCGTCATCATCACCAGGAAGACGTTCCACGGCGTGCGCTGGTCGGCCATCGCCAGGCGCCGGCCGCGCAGCGTCAACGCGTAGGCCAGCGCCGTCCAGCCGTAGCCCACGACGATGGCCGCGCCGAACAGCGGCCCGTAGTCGTAGTGCAGCCGCGCCAGCCCGGCGATCGGCGCGCCGAGCGCGCTGCGCGGCCCGTACCACAGGCCATGCCAGCCGTTGGTCAGCGCCGCCGCCAGCAGCAGCAGCGAGGGCAGCGCCAGCAGCAAGCGCGCGCGCGTCGACGGCACGCGCGTCTGGCCGTGCAGGTACTGGAACAGGAACAGCGCCCACAGCGGCGGCTGCGCCAGGATGGCCGTCCACGCCAGCAGCCCGATGCTGCCTTTGCAGGCGGGGTCGACGGCGGCGTGCTCGCTGACGCTGAAGCCGATCCACGCCGCCATCACCACGCACAACGCGACGAAGGCGCGCTGCCCCGGGAACAGCCGGCGCGCCGCCGACCAGCCGGCCAGCGCCAGCAGCCCCGAGGCCACGCACACGCGCAGCGCCATGTCGGGCGTGGCCTGCCACGCGGTGGCGGCGCAGGCGGACAGCGACAGCGCGGGCGTCATCGGGCGACGGGCCCTTGGCTACGCGGCCGGCGGGCGGTTCACGTCCGCGGCCGCCGGGCGGCCGACCTCCACGGCCGCCAGGCGGCCGACTTCGATGCCGTTCCAGTTGCGCAGCCTGACGTCGGCCAGCGCCTGCAGCAGCGTGCGCTCGGCGTCGGTCGCCGGCTGCAGCAGGTGCAGCAGCAGCGCCGCCATCGCCACCTCGCAGGCGCGGCTGGTGTTGCCGTCGTCCATCTTCACCGCGACGCCCAGGCCCAGCGCAGGCAGCGCGGCGCAGTGCACGCCCTCGGCGCCCACCTTGCAGAACACGCGCTCGCCGAAGGCCGTCATCACGCGGGTGTCGAAGCGGCCCGTGCCGGCCACCATGAAGGGCGCGCGCGCCACCGCCTGGCGCAGCCGCAGCGCGGCGCGCGCATGGTCGGGCGCGAGGCCCTGGCCGCTGGCCACGCGCGCGAAGGCCAGCGCCAGGTGGCGCAGCGGCATCGCGTGGGTGGGGATCGAGCAGCCATCGGTGCCGCGCGCGCTGCGCGACAGGTCCCAGCCGGTGGCGGCCTGCAGTGCGGCGCTGACCTCGCGCATCACCGGATGCTCGGGCTTGACGTAGCCGGAGAGAAAGCCGCGCAGCTCGCCCTGTCCGCCATGCAAGCGGCAACCCAGGCAGACGAAGCCCGCATGCTTGCCCGAGCAGTTGTTGTGCAGCGCGCCGGGCGCCTGCTCCTGGCGCGCCAGCGTCCGTGCGGCTTGCTCGTTATACGGCCAGTGCGCGCCGCACTCCAGCACGCCGGCATCGACGCCGGCCTTGGCCAGCATCGACGCGGCGGTGCGCGCGTGCGCTTCCTCGCCGCCGTGCGAGGCGCAGGCCAGCGCCAGCTCTTCGTCGCTCAGGCCCAGCGCGTCGCCGGCGCCGCTGGCCACCAGCGGCAGCGCCTGCAGCACCTTGACGGCCGAGCGCGGGAAGATCGGCCGCTCGATGTCGCCCAGCGAACTGTGCAGGCGCCCGCCGGCGTCGACGACGGCAAACGCGCCGCGGTGCGCCGATTCGACGACGCCGCCGCGCCAGGCCTGCACCAGCACGGGGTTGGAGGAGGGGGTCGGGCTGCTGTTCATCGCCCGCACTTTAGCGCCCTGACAATCTGGCCATGCCCTTGACTGCGCTCGCCCTCGTGCTGCTGGCCGCGCTGCTGCACGCGCTGTGGCTGCCGCCGGCGCTGGCCTTGGGCCTGGGCCGGCGGGCCGGCGCTGTGTTGGCGTTGAGCTGACGTGACGGGCCCGCACGCCGGCCTGCCCTTGCTGGGCGTCGACTTCAGCAGCGCGCCCAGCCGCCGCAAGCCCATCACCGTGGCGCGCGGGCTGCTGCGCAGCGGCGTGCTGCGGCTGCAGGCGGTGGAGTTGCTGCCCACGCTGGCCGAGTTCGAGGCGCTGCTGCAGCGGCCCGGGCCCTGGCTGGGCGGCTTCGACTTCCCGTTCGGGCTGCCGCGTGCCTTCGTGCAGCAGCAAGGCCTCGGCGCCACAACGTCCGAGGTGATCGGCGCGTTGCGCCGCCGCTGCGCGACGCGGATGGACTTCCGCGCGCTGGTCGACGCCTGGGGCAACGCGCGCCCGGCCGGGCAGCGGCTCCTGCACCGCGCCTGCGACACGGCGCTGGGCGCCGGCATCAGCTCCACCAGCCCGCTGCAGACGCGCTACGTGCCGGTGGGCTTCATGTACTACGAGGGGCTGGCGCGGCTGGTCGATGCCGGCTGCCACCTGCCGGGCCTGCACGCCGGCGACCCGCAGCGCGCGGCGCTGGAGGCCTACCCGGGGCTGCTGGCGCACGAGCTGATCGGCCGCCGCTCGTACAAGAACAGCGAGCAGGCCGACCGCCTGATCGCGCGCAAGGACATCGTCGAGCGGCTGGAGCAAGGTCGCAGCCGTCTGGGCCTGCGGCTGCAGGCGACGCAGGCCTTGCGCGAGCAGCTCGTGCACGACGCCTCGGGCGACCGGCTCGACGCCGTGCTGTGCCTGGCGCAGGCGGCCTGGGCGTCGGTGCAGCCCGGCCATGGCCTGCCGCCGCGGGCCGACCCGGTGGAGGGCTGGATCGCCACCGTGCCGGCGGCGGCAGAATGCACGACAACCGGAGACCCACCCCGATGAGCCCCACCCCCGCCAGCCTGGCGCCCACCGCCATCATCGACAGCGACCACCCCGCGGTGGTCGCCTTCGTCCGCGAGCACGCCGGCAGCGGCGACGACCGCGCGCGCGCCGTCGCGCTGTACCACGCGGTGCGCGACGGCTTCCGCTACGACCCCTACCGCATCGACCTCAGCGCGCGCGGCCTCAGCGCCAGCCAGGTGCTGGCGCAGGGCTACGGCTGGTGCGTGCCCAAGGCGGCGCTGCTGACGGCGGCGTGCCGCGCCGCGGGCATCCCGTCGCGCGTGGGCTATGCCGACGTGCGCAACCACCTCAGCACCGAGCGGCTGCGCAAGTCGATGCAGACCGACGTCTTCATCTGGCACGGCTACAGCGACCTGTGGCTCGACGGCCGCTGGGTGAAGGCGACGCCGGCCTTCAACATCGACCTGTGCGAACGCTTCGGGCTGCTGCCGCTGGAGTTCGACGGCAGCAACGATTCGATCTACCACCCCTTCGACCGCGCCGGCAACCGCCACATGGAGTACGTGCTGCAACGCGGCGCCTTCGACGACGTGCCGCTGGCGCAGATCCTGGCCGACTTCGAGCGCGTCTACCCGTCGCTGGTGGGCGAGCCGGCGCCGCCGGGCGACTTCGCGGCCGACGCCGAGCGCGAGGCGCGCTAAGGCACCAAAGCGCTGACCCGCGCGTGGCGCTCAGGCCGCGGTCGCCAGCGCCGGTGCCGGCAGCGCAGCGGCAGCCGCCGAAGCGGCCGTTGCCGCGGCCGGCGTCAGCAGCCGCTCGATCAACTCGCGCACGCTGGCGATGCGCTGGCCGAAGGGCAGCGCGCCGGCGCCGCGGAAGAACAAGCCCTTCTTGACGTCGCCGCGCAGCGCGGCGGCAAGCTGGGTGTCGATGCAGAACTGGCCCCAGCCCTGGAAGCCGTCGCGCAGCCCGCACTGCGCCAGGCAGTCCCAGGCCAGCGTGCAGCGCGGCTTCTTGTGCGTCTTGGCCGCCAGCTTGGGCAGCGCCTGCAGGTAGTGCTGCAGCCACGGCGTGTTGACGGCGCGCGCCGGCAGCCCGGCGACGCTGACGAACTCCACCACCTGCTCGTCGCGCGCCTCGGCCAGCACGCGCTTGAACTCGGGGTGGGCGTCGCACTCGGTGGTCACCGCGAACGGCGTGCCCAGTTGCACCGCGGCGGCGCCCAGCGCCTGCAGGCGGCGGATGTCCTCGTGGCTGCGCACGCCGCCGGCGGCGATCACCGGCACCTCGCGCTCGATGCCGGCCTCGCGCAGCACCGCCAGCGTGGCCGGGATGACGTTCTCGAAGTCGTAGCGCGGGTCGTTGACATCGGCCACCTTGGCCGCGCCGAGATGGCCGCCGGCCAGGCGCGGGTGCTCCAGCACCACGGCCTGCGGGATGCGGCCCTTGCGCTCCCACTTGCGCAGCACCAGCGCGACGCCGCGCGCGTCCGACAGGATGGGGATCAGCGCCGCCTTGGGGTGTTCACGCGCGAGGTCGGGCAGGTCCATCGGCAAGCCGGCGCCCACCACGACCGCATCGACGCCGCATTGCAGCGCCTTCACCACCGAGGCCGCGTACTCGCTGACCGCGCGCATCACGTTCACCGCCAGCAGCCCGCGACCCTTGGACAGCGCGCGCGCGGCCTTGATCTCGCGCTCCAGCGCTTCCAGGTTGGCGGCGTTGATGGCCTGCTTGGCCTCTTCGCCCACGCGCAGGTGGCCGGTGCGCTCCATGAGGTCGGGGTGCAGGCGCCGCAGGTCGACCGACGAGATCGTGCCCACCGCGCTCTCGGCCGCCACCGTGCCGGCCAGGCGGTGCGCCGAAACGCCCACGCCCATGCCGCCTTGCACGATGGGCAACAGTTCGCGCCCGGCCAGGCGCAAGGGCTTCAGGCCGGCAGGCAGGGTGCAGGGCAGTCGAGGGCAGTCCATGGAGCAGCGGGCGCAGCAGCCGAACGGCCGGCGCCGATTCCGGGGGATTCCGGGGCAAAGGCCGCGAGCCTAGGGCCCGCGGCGAGTGAGTAGCTTGACGTGGCGCAAGACGTGGCACATGAACGAGCGCGAAGGCTGCGGATCGGCGATCGCCGGCCCCGCGACTGGCGGTCAACGCGGCCCGGCCACCTTGGCGAACAATTGCTCGGCCGGCAGTTCCAGGCCCACGCTGGCCAGCGGGATGGCAACGCCCGGCCCGTAGGCGTGCAGCATCCATTGCCCTTCGACGGTCTTGCGATACACGTCGCAATGGCGGCGGGCGATGTCGATGAACAGCACTTCCTCCAGGCTGGGCAGGCGGCGATAACTCGTGAACTTGGCGCCGCGGTCATAGGCCGCCGTGCCGTCCGACAGCACCTCGGCAATGAACTTGGCCTCGGTCTTGACCATCGGGCTGGCCGCGTCCGCGGCGCCACAGGTGACGAAGACGTCCGGGCAGTAGAAGTTTTCCGCCACCCGCAGCTTCATGTCGGACATGTAGGCGCGGCAAGGCGTGTCGCGCAGGCGCTGGTGCAGCGCCACCGCCAGGTTCAGGCTCACGGTGACGTGGTTGTCCTCGGCGCCCGCCATCGCGAAGACTTCGCCGTCGACGAACTCGTGCTTCACCATCTGCCCCGATTCCCAGGCCAGGAACTCGGCAGCGCTCATGCGCGGCAGGACGACGGCATTGCCCATGCGGTGCATCTTACGCCGCCGGTTCCGGCGAGCCCGTAGAGTTGCCCGCCGTGTCCGTCCCCACCGCGCTCGACATCGCCCGCTGCCACGCCTGGTTCGCCGCCCGCGGCTGGCGGCCGCACGCCTTCCAGACCGAGGTCTGGCAGGCCATGGCCGCCGGCGACAGCGGCCTGCTGCATGCCACCACCGGCAGCGGCAAGACGTACGCAGTGTGGCTGGGTGCACTGCTTCGCCAGCGCCCCGGCCCGGGGCTGCAGGTGCTGTGGCTGACGCCGATGCGCGCGCTGGCCGCCGACACCGTGCGCGCGCTGCAGCTCACCTTGCCCGAGCTGGCGCCGCGCTGGAGCGTGGCCGCGCGCACCGGCGACACCGGCAGCGCCGAGCGCGCCAAACAAGACCGCGCCTGGCCCGCGGCGCTGGTGACCACGCCGGAATCCCTGAGCCTGATGCTGACCCGCGAGCGCAGCGCCGACGAGCTGGCCGGCGTGCACACCGTGATCGTCGACGAATGGCACGAGCTGATCGGCTCCAAGCGCGGCGTGCAGGTGCAGTTGGCGCTGGCTCGCCTCAAACGTTGGAACCCGGGGCTCGCGGTCTGGGGCCTGTCGGCGACGCTGGGCAACCTGGACGAGGCGATGGCCACGCTGGTCGGCCGCGACGGCGGCCGCCTGGTGCAGGGCCGCATCGCCAAGGAGCTGGTGGTCGACACCCTGATCCCCGCCGAGCCGGGGCGCTTTTCCTGGGGCGGCCACCTGGGCGCGCAGATGCAGCAGCCGGTGGTCGACGAGATCGCGGCCAGCGGGCCGACGCTGGTCTTCACCAACGTGCGCTCGCAGGCCGAGATCTGGTACCAGCTGCTGCTGCAGGCGCGGCCCGACTGGGCGGGGCTGGTCGCGCTGCACCACGGCTCGCTCGACCGCGAGGTGCGCGAATGGGTCGAGACCGGCTTGAAGGAAGGCCGGCTGAAGGCCGTGGTGGCCACCTCGTCGCTGGACCTCGGCGTGGACTTCCTGCCGGTGGAGCGCGTGCTGCAGATCGGCAGCGCCAAGGGCGTGGCGCGGCTGCTGCAGCGCGCCGGCCGCAGCGGCCACGCGCCGGGGCGCGCCAGCCGCATCACGCTGGTGCCCACCAACACGCTGGAGCTGGTGGAAGCCGCCGCCGCACGCCGCGCCGCGCTGGCCGGCCGCGTGGAGTCGCGCCGCACGCCGCAAAAGCCGCTGGACGTGCTGGTGCAGCACCTCGTCACCGTCGCCTTGGGCAGCGACCGCGACGCGCAAGGCGGCGTGCAGCCCGGCTTCGACGCCGACGTGCTGTTCGATGAAGTGCGCGCCGCTCCCGCGTACGCGGCGTTGACGCGCGACGAGTTCGACTGGGTGCTGCGCTTTTGCGAGCAAGGCGGCGACAGCCTGGGCGCCTACCCCGAGTACCACCGCATTGCGCGCGTCGACGGCCGCTGGCGCGTGAGCGATCGCGGCATCGCCAAGCGCCACCGCCTGCAGGTCGGCACCATCGTCGCCGACGCCACGATGAAGGTCGCCTGGGTCTCCGGCGGCACGCTGGGCACGATCGAAGAAGGCTTCATCGCGCGGCTGTCCAAGGGTGACTGCTTCGTCTTCGGCGGCCGCGTGCTGGAGTACGTGCGCACCCACGAGATGACGGCCCAGGTGCGCAAGGCGACGCGGCTGAAGGGCGTGGTGCCGGCCTGGAACGGCAGCAAGATGCCGCTGTCCAGCGAACTGGCCGACGCGGTGCAGGAGGTGCTGGACCGCGTGGCCGGCACGGGCGCGGTGCCGGTGCTGCAGGGCGACCTGTTCGACGTGGAACTGCAGGCCGCGCTGCCGATGCTGCAGACGCAGGCGCGGCTGTCGCGCATCCCCACGCAGCGGCGGCTGCTGATCGAGCGCTACCGCTCGCGCGAGGGCCACCACCTGTTCCTGTACCCCTTTGCCGGCCGCAACGTGCACATCGGCCTGGCGCAGCTGCTGGCCTGGCGGCTCTCGCGCGAGGCGCCCAACACCTTCTCGTTGAGCGTCAACGACCTCGGGCTGGAGATCGTCGGCGCCAACCCGGTGGCGCTGGACGGTGCGCGGCTGCCCGAGCTGTTGTCAACGCGTAACCTGTTATCCGATGTGCTGGCCAGCCTGAACTCCGGCGAGTTGGCGCAGCGGCGCTTTCGCGAGATCGCGCGCGTGGCCGGGCTGGTGTTCGGCGGCTACCCCGGCGCGCCCAAGAGCATGCGCCAGCTGCAGGCCTCCAGCGCGCTGTTCTACGAGGTCTTCCGCAAGTACGATGCGGGCAACCGCCTGCTGGCGCAGGCCGAGTCCGAAGTGCTGGCGCAAGAGCTGGAACTGCAGCGCCTGCAGGCCGCGCTGCAGCAGATGGCGCGCCGCACGCCGGACTTCGTCGAGCTGCGGGCGCCCAGCCCCTTTGCCTTGCCGTTGATGGTGGAACGATTGCGCGAACAACTCACGACCGAGAAGCTCGAAGACCGCCTGGCGCGGATGCTGGCCGAGGCCGACGCGGCGCTGCAGGACGATGCCGCCACCGCGGCGGCCAAGGCCGGCCCGCGCCGCCGGAGGGCCGCACGATGACGACGATCCGTCCGTTCGCCGCGGCGGCGGCGCTGGCCTTGGCAACGGCATTGACCGCCGCCGGCGGCGCCGGCGCCGCATCGCCACCGAAGCCGGCGCAAAAGCCCATGGCGGGCAGCGTCAGCGGCACCGTCACCGCGGTGCTGGACGGCGACACGCTGACCGTCACGCCCGATGGCGGCGGCAAGCCCATCGAGCTGCGCCTGGCCGGCATCGACGCCCCCGAGATCTGCCAGGACGGCGGCGCCGACGCCCGCGCCTACCTCGCCGAACTGGTGCTCAAGCAGCCGGTGCGCGCGCAGATCGGCAACCCGCATGGCGAGCCCGCGCCGCCGGCGGCCGGCCGCGTGCTGGCCACGCTGTGGAAGGACGACATCGAGGTCAACCGCCGCATGGTCGAGGAAGGCCAGGCCTGGAGCGTGCGCATCAAGTACGACCGCGGCCCCTTCGTGCCGCAGGAACGCATGGCCCGCGCGCTGAGCCGCGGCGTGTTCAAGGTGGGCTCGGCGGCGGTCAGCCCGAAGGATTTCCGGCAGCGGCATGGGCCTTGCGCCGAAGGCGCCGCTGCGCCGCCGCCCCCCGTTTCCGCGCCGCCGGCGGCGAAGATGCCCGCCAAGCCGGAGACCGGCGGCTTCCGCTGTGATGGCCGCACCCGTTGCAGCCAGATGACGTCCTGCGCCGAAGCCACGTTCTTCCTGAAGAACTGCCCCGGCGTGCAGATGGACGGCAATCGCGACGGCGTGCCCTGCGAATCGCAATGGTGCCGGCGGTGAAGGGCACGGCGCGGCCGACCCGTCACCCACATCGCGCCGGCGTCACCCGCATCGTCGTTGGCAAGCTGCGGGACGAGGGTGCGATCCCGGCCGAAACCGTGGCGCTGGATCGGCCGGTCGAGTCCGGTTCGTCGTTCAGCGCTGGGCACGATGCCGGCACGGCATCCGGGTTGCAGCGCCCGACACGCCGCGCACGACCGACGGGCTGAGCTTGCTGGCGTCGTTGTTGGCGCAGCTGACAGCCGACTTTGGCGACGTCTGTCGGTTTGCGCACCCACGGACATTCGGCCGTTCTTCCAGGCCCATTCCGAACGGCTGGCGACTCGTCACGCGCTGCGTGACGAATCTTCCGCGGCCGAGGCCTTGCAATTCGTCACCCATGCTGCGCCAACGCCCGCTGCACCGCCGGCAGCGCCTGCATGCGCGCGTGGTGGTCGGCCACGCGCGGGAAGCGTTCCACCGCCACGCCGTCGCTCGGCAGCCAGGCGGTGATGGCGAAGAGGTAGGGGTCGGCGATGCTGAAGCGCTCGCCCATCACCCACGGGCCGCGCAGCAGATCGCGTTCGATCCAGTCGAAGTGGTCGCCCATGTTCTGCGGCACCTTGGCCTTCATCGACTGCTGCGCCGCGGGGTCGTCGGCCCAGCGGTAGGCGCGCGGGCGGTGGGCGTGCGCGACGTGCACGGTCGAGCACAGCCAGCTGTTCACCGCCTGCAGCTCGGCCAGCGCGAAGGGGTCGTCCAGCGGCGCCAGGCCGGCATCCGGCCGCTGCTGGGCCAGGTACAGCAGCAGGGCCGGGGTCTCGGTGACCACGCCGCGGTCGGTCACCAGCGCCGGCACGCGGCCCTTGGGGTTGATGGCCAGGTACTCGGGCGACTGCTGCTGGTTGGCGCGGAAGTCGATCTTCACCGGCTCGTAGTCGAGCCCCAGGTGTTCCAGCACGATGTGGGGGGCCAGCGCGCAGGTGTGCGGCGCGAAATAGAAACGCGGCTTCATGAGGGGTCCTTGTGCTCCAGGCTGATGCAGCGCCAGCCGCGCTGCGCGGCCAGCGCCAGCAGGCGCGGCTCGCCGTTCGTGACCACGGCTTCGTCGACCTGCTCCAGCAGCGGCAGGTCGTTCATCGAATCGCTGTAGAACACCGTGTGCCGGCCGGCCAGCGCCTGGCCCTGCGCCGCGGCCCAGGCCTGCAGCCGCGCGATCTTGCCGGCGCGCATGTTGGGCGGGCCTTGCGTGCGGCCGGTGAAGCAGCCGTCGGCGCCCACTTCGCAATCGGTGCCGATCAGCGCGTCGACGCCCAGCGCCGCGGCCGTGGGCTCGGTGAGGAAGCGGTTGGTGGCCGTGCTCAGCAGCAGTTGGTGACCCTGCCGGCGATGGCTTTGCAGCAGCGCCGGCGTGCCGGCATACAGCCGGGGCAAGACGCAGGCCTGCACGAAGCGCTGGCGCAGCGGCTGCCATTGCGCCGGGCTGCGGCCGGCCAGGGTGCCGACGTAGAAATCGCAGAAGGCCTGCACCGAGACCGTGCCGGCGCGGTAGTCGCGTTCCATCTGCGCGTTGCGCGCCGCGAAGTGCGCGCCGTCGAGCACGCCTTCGTCGATCAGGAACTGGCACCAGAGCTGGTCGCTGTCGCCGTCGAGCAGCGTGTGGTCGAGATCGAAGATGGCCAGCGTGGGCTGCGTCACGCCGGCGCCTTCAGGTGCCAGGCCTTGGGCCGCGTGAAGGTCTGGATGCCGTGGTGCGAGAGCGTGAGGCCGATGCCCGAATCGCCGCAGCCCGACCACGGCAGGCGCGGGCTGACGCGGTCGCAGCAGTTCCAGTAGACGCTGCCGGCGTTGACCTGCGCCAGCAGTTCGCGCGCGCTCGCTTCGTCGCGCGTGTAGACGCCGGCGGTCAGGCCGTAGCGGGTGTCGTTCATCAGGCGCACGGCCTCGTCGTCGTCGGCCACGGCTTGGATGCCGACGATGGGGCCGAAGCTTTCCTCGCGCATCACGTCCATCGTGTGGTCGACGCCGGTCAGCACGGTGGGCTCGAACCAGTTGCCCGGCCCCGGCAGCGCCTGGCCGCCGATGGCCAGCGTGGCGCCCTTGGCCAGCGCGTCGTCGACCTGCGCGCGCAGCAGCGCCAGCTGCGGCGCGCGGGTGATGGCGCCGACATAACTGCTTGGGTCGGCGGGGTCGCCGCGCTTCATGCCGCGCACGGTGGCGACGAAGTGCTCGACGAAGGCGTCGTGCACCGCGCGGTGCACGTAGACGCGTTCCACCGAGCAGCAGCCCTGGCCGGTGTTGTACATCGCGCCGTCGGCCAGCGATTCGGCGGCCGCCTTGACGTCGACGTCGGCGCGCACGTACATCGGGTCCTTGCCGCCCAGTTCGAGCTGCAGCTTGACCATGCGCGGCGCCACCGCCTGCGCGATCTTCACGCCGGTGGCGTGGCTGCCGGTGAAGAACACGCCGTCGATGCGCTGCGCCAGCGCGGCCGTGCCGACGCGGCCGTCGCCCACCAGGCACTGCATCACCGCCGGCGGCACGCCGGCGGCGTGCAGCAGGTGGGTGATCTGCTGGCCCGTCATCGTGGCGTATTCGCTGGGCTTGTAGAGCACGGCGTTGCCGGTCAGCAGCGCCGGCAGGATGACGTTGCAGCCGACGAACCAGGGGTAGTTCCAGGCCGAGATGTTGAGCACCACGCCCAGCGGCACGTGGCCGATCTGCTCGTGCATGCCGCCGCCGTCGAAGACGTGCTCGTCGCGCACGGCGTCCTCGGCCTGCTCGACGAAGAAGTCGATGCGCGGCAGCAGGCCGTTCAGCTCGTTCTTCGACAGCGTGATCGGCTTGCCGGTCTCGGCCGTCATCGTGGCGGCCAGGTCGTCCAGTTCGGCGACGACGGCGGCGCGAAAGCGCTGCACCACGGCCACGCGCTCGGCCATGTTCAGCGCGGCCCAGGCCGGCTGCGCGGCCCGCGCGGCGGCGGCCTTGGCGGCCACCGAGGCTTCGTCGTCGGCCGGCAGCGTGGCGATCAGTTCGCCGGTGGCGGGGTTGTGGATGGCAAGCGTCGACATGCTGACCTCAAGCGTTGGAACGGGCGGCCCGGCACGCCGCCAGAAAATCCTGCAGCATCGGCCCGTCGTCGATGGTCTGGCCGTCCTGCGGATCGTGGAACTCGGGGTGCCATTGCACGCCAGCGACATATCCGCTGCCGGTGGTGCGGCGGATGGCTTCGACGATGCCGTCTTCGGGGCAGCGCGCTTCCACCACGAAGCCGGGCGCCAGGTCCTTGATGCCCTGGTGGTGGATGCTGTTGGCCACCGTGCGCTGCAGGCCGGGGTACAGCGCGGCCAGGCGGCTGCCGGGCTCGATCTCGACCGCGTGGAAGTGGCGCTCGTACTGCCCCAGCTCGCGGTGCGCCAGCGCGGCCGGCCGCTGCGTGGCGATGTCCTGCCACAGCGTGCCGCCGTGCATCACGTTGAGGAGCTGGAAGCCGCGGCAGACGCCGAACACCGGCTTGCCGGCGGCGATGAAGGCGCGGATCAGCTCGATCTCGTACTTGTCGCGCACCGCGTCGCCGGCCCAGTCGGGGTGCAGCGGCGCCTCGCCATAACACTCGGGTGCCACGTCATTGCCGCCTTGCAGCACCAGGCCGTCCAGCGCGTGCGCGTAGTCGTCGAGATCGAGGTCGCTGCGCCGCACGATGCTGTCTTTGGTGACGGCCGGCACCATCACCGCCATCGCGTGGCCCGACAGCACCCAGTGCGCGACCGATTGCTCCAGGTAGTGCAGCGTCTTGGTGAACACGCCCGGCAGCGCGCCGTGCGTGCCGGGGTAGTAGATGCGGGCGGACACGCCGATCAGCAGCGGCTTGGACGACGTCATCGCGGCGGCCCCCTTCACATCGCCTGGCGGAACAGGCGCTCGTAGTCGGCCTCGGTGGCCGGCCGCGGGTTGGTGCCGCCGGTGAAGTCCTTGGCGGCCAGCGGCACCAGCTGCGGCAGCATCGCCTCGCTCACGCCATGCGCCGCCAGTCCGCCGGCGATGCCGATCTCGCGCTTGAGGTGCTTGAGCCAGGTGACGAAGGCGAAGCCGCCGCCGCTGACGCCGGCCGCGTGCGCCAGCTCGTCGAACTTCTGCGGCACCGCCTCGTGGTTCCAGGCCAGCACGCTGTCGATCATCAGCGCGTTGGCCAGGCCGTGGTGCAGGTCGGCCACCGCGCCCAGCGCATGCGCGCAGGCGTGCACGCTGCCCAGGTCCTTCTGGAACGCGACGGCGCCCATCAGGCTGCTCATCATCATGTCGCCGCGGGCCTGCAGGTTGCCCGGCTCCTTGACGGCGGTGAGCAGCGCGCGCGCGCCGATGCGCAGCCCTTCGAGCGCGATGCCGTCGCACATCGGGTGATAGGCGGGCGAGAGATAACTTTCGATGTTGTGCGTCAGCGCGTCCATGCCGGTGGCGGCGGTGACGGCCGGCGGCAGCGCCAGCGTCAGCTCGGGGTCGGCGAACACGGCGCGGGCCAGGATCGCCGGGCTGAACACGGTGCGCTTGACGTGGCTGGCGTCCTCGCTGACGACGGCGCTGCGGCCCACTTCGGAGCCGGTGCCGCTGGTGGTGGGCACGGCCACCAGGTAAGGCAGCGGCTGCACGATGGGGCGCACCTGCGGGTGGTCCCACACGTACTCGAGCACGTCGCCTTCGTGCACCGCCATCAGCGCGACGACCTTGCCGACGTCGAGCGCCGCGCCGCCGCCGAAGGCGATCACGCCGTCGGCACCGTGCGCCTTGAACGCCGCCGCGCCGGCCATCACCTGCGCGCAGGTCGGGTTGCCGAACACGCCGTCGAACACCGCCACGTCCAGCCCCTGCAGGTGGCTGCGGAACTCGGCCGCCACCGGCAGCGCGGCCAAGGCGCGGTCGGTGACGATCAGCGGCCGTTTCAGGCCTTGCGCCAGCAGGTGCGGCCCCACCAGCTTGCGCGCGCCGGCGCCGAAGTGGATGGGGGTGGGGAAGGCGAAGCGGGCAATGGTCATCACGGTGGCGTGGGCGGCGGCTGGCGGAAAGCCGCATTCTCGGTCAGCGCGTCGGGGCTGCGGATCAGGGTCGCCACGGTCCGTTGGTGTTTCCGTATTCCGGAACAACGATGACGGCGATATCATCGCCCGCGTGTTCATGTCGCGTCCTCCACCATGGCCCACGACGCCGCTGCCGATCGTTCCGCCGCCGATGACAAGAGCCGGATCCAGTCCATCGTCAAGATGGTCGAGGTGCTCGGCTGCTTCTCCACCCTGCACCGCCATCGGTCGCTGGGGCAGGTGGCGGCGGCGACCGGCATGCCGCGCGCCAGCGCGCACCGCATGCTGTCGGCGTTGCGCGAGGTGGGGTTCATCGAGCAGGATCCGCGCAGCGGCAACTACAGCCTGGGCATCCGGCTGTTCGAACTGGGCAGCCTGGCGCTGGCCAACCTCGACCTGCTGCGCGAGGCCAGGCCCTTCATCGACCGGCTGTCGCGGCTGACCGGCGAGTCGGCGCACCTGGGGGTGTTCAACGGCTTCGAGGTCATCGTCGTCGAGCGCGAGGAGCCGACCGAGCGCTCGCGCGGCGTGCAGCCCAGCGAATCGTCGCCGGCCTATTGCACCGGCGTGGGCAAGGCGCTGCTGGCGTTCCAGCCGTCCGAGGTGGTGGAGCGCGTGATCGAGCACGGCCTGCGCGCCTACACCACCAACACCATCACCGACCCGGCGCGGTTGCGCGAGGAACTGGCGGCCACGCGGTTGCGCGGTTATGCGATCGACGACTGCGAACACCAGATCTGGGTGCGCTGCGTCGCGGCGCCGATTCGCAGCGCCGAGGGCCACGTGTTCGCGTCGATGAGCGTCACCGGCTCGGCCGACCGGATGACGCCCGAACGACTGGTGCAACTGGCGCCGCTGGTGGTGCAGACGGCCAACAGCGTATCGCGCCAGCTCGGCAGCGAGACCGCGCCGGGCTGACGCGCCCGGGCGCCGCAACTCCCATCTTCTGTTCGACCGCCGGCCTGCGGCCGCGGCGGTGAACGCCCACGTCCCGCTCGCGCGTGCCATTGCCGGCTGCGGGATTTCCCGGGGCTGTGCCGGCGCCGGTCGATGCCTAGAATTGTCCGGAACATAAATCCGGAATCCGGATTCATATCAGACCCCGCACAGAAAGGACTCGCCGTGCCCGCTCCCTCCGCCGCTCAACTTCGCCAGCAACTCACCGGCGTGCTGCCGCCCATCGCCATGCCCTTCGACCTGGAAGGCAATCTTGTCAAGGGGGCGTTGCGCGAACAGGTGGACTTCATCATCGGCCAGGGCGCACGTGCCATCGTCGCCGGCGGCAGCACCGGCGAAGGCCATACCTTGGGTGAAGCCGAGTTCGTGCAGGCCATGCAGGAGTCGTGCGAAGCCACCGCCGGCCGCGTGCCCTTCGTCGCCGGGCTGATCGTGCAAAGCACGCGCGACGCCATCGAGCGCGTGAACCGGCTGAAGGGCTTGAACATCGCCGCGCTGCAGGTCACTCCGGTGCACTACCTGTTCAAACCGGATGCCGATGCCACGGTGCAGCACTTCCGCGAGATCTACGACGCCACCGGCATCCCCATCCTCATCTACAACGTCATCCCCTGGAACTACCTCAGCGTGGACCTGATGCTGAGGATCATGGACGAGGTGCCGGGCGTCATCGGCATGAAGCAAAGCGGCGGCGACCTCAAGTCGGTGTCCGACCTGCTGCTGCGCGCCAAGCCGCACAACCTGGTGCTGTCGGGCGTCGACGCGCTGCTCTACCCCGGCTTCGCGCTGGGCATGCACGGCGCCATCTCGGCGCTGACCACCGCGGTGCCGGGGATCGTCGTCAAGGTCTACCAGGCGGTGCAGGCGGGCGATCACGCCACCGCGCGCGAACTGCACTTCAAGCTCAACGCGCTGTGGAACTCGCTCAGCCACGACAACCTGCCGGCCTGCGTCAAATACATCCAGCATCTGCAGGGCCTGGCCTTGTACGAGCCGCGGCGCCCCATGATGCGCGTCAGCGACGCGCAGAAGAGCGCCATCAAGGCGGCGCTGCAACCGCTGCGAGCCTGACGCGAGGGAGCCGTCGATGCATGCTTCTTCCGCCATCCGTCGCGGCTTGCTGCTGGTCGCCACCGCCACCATGCTGGCGGCCGCGATGCCGCTGCCGGCCCGCGCCCAGCAAGCGCTCAAGGCCGGCACCAGCATGACGCCCGACCACCCGGCCGCGCTGCTGCTGCGCAAGTTCTCCGAGGCGCTGGACGCGCGCAGCGGCGGCAAGCTCAAGCTGCAGGTGCTGACCGGCGGCGTGCTGGGCGCCGACGTGCAGATGCAGAACCAGTTGCAGGCCGGCACCCAGGACGTGATGACCACCGGCACCGCCACCATGGCCAGCCAGGTGCGCGAGATGGCGATCCTGGACTTCCCCTTCGTCTTCCAAACTGGTGCCGAGTTCGACCGCGTGCTCGACGGGCCGATGGGCAAGCTGCTGTCCGACAAGGCCTTCGACAAAGGCTGGGTGGTGCTCGCCTACACCCACAACGGGTTTCGCAACACGACCAACAGCCGCCGCCCCATCACTCGGTGGGAGGACTTCAACGGCCTGAAGCTGCGCGTGATCCAGAACGCCATGTACATCGACATGTTCAAGCAGCTGGGCGCCAACCCGACGCCGATGCCGGTCACCGAGGTCTTCACGGCGCTGGAGACGCGCACCGTCGACGGCCAGGAGAACCCGCTGCCGCAGATCGTGACGATGAAGATGCAGGAGGTGCAGAAGTACCTCAGCATGACCCAGCATTCGATCAACTCCGAGGCCCTGCTGATGGGCCGCAAGACCTGGGACCGGCTGAACAAGGACGAGCAGGCGCTGGTGATGGCGGCGGCCGGCGAGGCCAAGGCCTGGAAGCGCGCCAACCTGGGCGCGATGGAGGCCGCCATGCTGGACACCGTGAAGAAGGCCGGCATGCAGGTCAATGACGTCAGCCTGGCCGAACGCCAGCGCATGGCGGTGCAGCTCAAGCCGGTGATCGATCGTCAGAACGAGCGCGTCGGCGAGGACTTCGCACGCGCCTTCTACGCCGAGGTCGAGCGCGTGCGCGCCGCGGCGCCGCGCTGACCGGAGCTCGCGGATGCCGCCGACCCGGCCAGCGCCCATGCTGCAACGACTCGTCGCGCTGTACTTCCGGCTGCTGGAAGTCGTCCTGGTGGCGTGCCTGGGCGCCATGCTGGTGATGGTGCTGGGCAACGTGATCCTGCGCTACGGCTTCAATTCGGGCATCACCGTGTCGGAAGAGTTGTCGCGCTTCCTCTTCATCTGGCTGACGTACCTGGGTGCGGTCATCGGCCTGCACCGGCACACCCACCTCGGCGTGGACACGCTGGTGCGCAAGCTGCCGCTGCTGGGCCGCAAGCTCTGCTACGGGGTCAGCCATGCGCTGATGCTGCTGTGCTGTGCCCTGTTCTTCATCGGCACCTGGCGCCAGCACGACATCAACATGGACAGCGCGGCGCCCGTCACCGGACTGGCGATGGAATGGGTGTTCGGCGTGGCCTACATCAGCGCCGGCAGCATGATGGTGATCATCGCGGCCAATCTGTGGCGGCTGCTCACCGGGCGGCTGCCCGAGAGCGAACTGATCGACGTCGCCGAGTCCGACGAGCAAGAGGTCATCGAGCGCCTGCACGACGGCAGCGCGGCAGTGCCGGCGGCCGGGGGCAGGCCATGACCTTGTGGGTGTTCTCCGGTTCGCTGCTCGGCGCCATGGCGCTGGGCATGCCGATCGCGTTCGCGCTGCTCGTGTGCGGTGTTGCGCTGATGGTGCAGATGGGCAACTTCGACGCCCAGATCCTGGCGCAGAACCTGATCAGCGGCGCCGACAACTTCGCGCTGCTGGCGGTTCCCTTCTTCCTGCTGGCCGGCGAGCTGATGAACGCCGGCGGCATGTCGCGCCGCATCGTGGAGGCGGCCATGGCCTGGGTCGGCCATCTGCGCGGCGGCCTCGGCTACGTCGCCGTGCTGGCGGCGATCCTGATGGCGGCGCTGTCGGGTTCGGCCATCGCCGACACCGCGGCGCTGGCCGCGCTGCTGATCCCGATGATGCGGCGCGCCGGCTACAACGTCGCGCGCTCCACCGGGTTGATCGCTGCCGGCGGCATCATCGCGCCCATCCTGCCGCCGTCGATCGGCCTCGTGCTGTTCGGCGTGGCCGGCGGCGTTTCCATCACCAAGCTGTTCATCGGCAGCGTGGCGCCGGGCATCTACCTCGGCCTCGGCCTGGCACTCACGTGGTGGTGGGTGGCGCGGCGCGACAAGGTGGCAGTGCTGCCGCGCGTGCCGCTGCGCCGGCGCTTGCAGTTGACGGTGCACGCGTTCTGGGCCTTCGTGCTGCCGGTGATCATCGTCGGCGGCCTCAAGTTCGGCGTCTTCACGCCCACCGAAGCCGCGGTGGTCGCCGTCGCCTATGCGCTGCTGATCGGCCTGTTCGTGCACCGCGAGCTGCACTGGCGCCAGATCTACGGGCTGATGCTGTCGGCGGCGTTGACCACCGCGGTCGTGATGTTCATGGTTGCCGCCGCCATGGTCTCGGCCTGGCTGATTGCGCTGGCCGACATCCCGGGGCAGGTGACGGCGCTGATGGAGCCCTTCGTCGACAGTCCGCGCCTGCTGATGGCGGTGATGATGCTGCTGGTGGTCATCGTCGGCACCGCTCTGGACTTCGCGCCCACCATCCTGATCCTCACGCCGGTGCTGATGCCGCTGGTCAAGCAGGCCGGCATCGACCCCGTCTACTTCGGCGTGCTGTTCGTCATCAACAACGCCATCGGCCTCATCACGCCGCCGGTGGGCACGGTGCTCAACGTGGCCAGCGGCGTCGCGCGCGTGCCCATGGGCGATGTGATCCGCGGCGTCATGCCCTTCATGCTGGTGCAGATCGCCGTGCTGTTCCTGCTGGTCCTGTTCCCGCAGTTGGTGATGGTGCCGCTGGCGCTGTTGCGTTGAGCCTGCCTTGCCTGTTCTTCCCGGAGATTCCTTCATGCGTCGACGCCTCTTGTCCGCTTTCGCCGCCGCGGTCTGTGCACTTGGCCTGGCGCTGCCGGCCGCGCAGGCCGCCGACATCAAGACGCGCAGCATTCGCCTTGCCTTCGTCAACAATGCCGACCACCCGCAGGGCCTGGGCGCCAAGCGCTTCGCCGAGCTGGTGGCCCAGAAGAGCGGCGGCCGCATCAAAGTGCAGCTCTACCCGGCCGGCGTGCTGGGCGGCGACCTGCAGGTGATCAACTCGCTGCAGGGCGGCACCATCGACATGACGGCGATCAGCGCCGGCCTGCTGGTCGGTCGCATCAAGGAATACGGCGTCTTCGACCTGCCCTTCCTGTTCAACAACGTCGCCGAGGCCGACGCCGTCGTCGACGGCCCCTTCGGGCAGCGCATGAACGCCATGCTGGGCGACCATGGCCTGGTCAATCTGAGCTGGTGGGACATCGGCTTTCGCAGCGTCGCCAACTCGCGCCAACCGATCGTGCGCGCCGACGATCTGAAGGGGCTGAAGATCCGCGTCATCCAGTCGCCCGTTTACGTCGACGTGTTTCGCGCGCTCGGGGCCAATCCGGTGGCGATGCCTTATTCCGAGCTGTACACCGCGATGGAATCGAAGGCCGTCGACGCGCTGGAGAACCCCATCTCCAACATGGACAGCAACAAGTTCTACGAGGTGGCCAAGTACCTGTCGATCACCAACCACATGTACAACCCGATGCTGATCCTGGTCGGCAAGAAGAGCTGGGATCAGTACACGCCCGACGAGCAGAAGCTGTTGCTGGAGGCGGCCGACGAGGCCAAGGTCTACCAGCGCCGTGTCAACCGCGACTCCGACGCGCGCTCGCTGGACGTGGTGCGCAAGGCCGGCATGCAGGTCAACGAAGTGGCGCCTGCCGAGATCGCCAAGATGCGCCAGCTCGCGCAGCCGGTCTTCGACAAGTACCGCAAGGACATCGGCGATGCCCTGGTCGGCGACTTGCAGGCGCAGATTCAAACCGTGCGCGGCAAGCGCTGAATCGTGTGACGCAGGTGCCCCCCGGCATCACGCACAACGGAGCGAAGGGCACGGAGCATGGCCACGCTGCACGAGGCGGCGCGCGAGACGCCGCTGGTCGAGGACTACGACGTCGTCGTCGCCGGGGGCGGCACGGCGGGCGCGCTGGCCGCGGTGGCGGCGGCGCGCAACGGCGCGCGCACGCTGCTGCTCGAACGCGGCGGCTTCCTCGGCGGCCACATCGCATCGCAGTTGCTGGAGCACAGCGCCGGCTGGTTCGACGCCGTCGGCCAGCGTGTCGTGGCCGGCATGCCGCAGGAACTGGTGGACCGCCTCGTTCGCGCCGGTGCCTCGCCCGGGCATGTGCGCGACGACACGGGCTACACGCTGTCGCGCGTGCCAATGAACCATGAGATGTTCAAGTCGGTGGTCACGCGCATGGTGGTCGAGGCCGGGGCCGACTTCCTGCCCTTCTCGCCGGTGGTCGGGGTTGCGCGTGACGGGCGTGCATTGCGCGCCGTGATCGTCGAGAACAAGTCCGGCCGCACGGCCTATGCCTGTCGCGCCGCGGTCGATGCCACCGGCGACGCCGACCTGGCGGCACGCGCGGGCAGCGGCTTCCTGTCGACACAGGGCGCGGAAACGCAGCCGGTGAGCCTGCTGTTCAAGCTGGGCGGCGTCGACCACCAGGCCCTGCTCGACCACGTCGAGCGTCACCCCGGCGACTTCAAGCTGGGCGTGCCGCCGGCCGCGCTGCGCGGGGAGGATCACGTCAACCTGTGGGGCTTCGGCCCGCAGCTGAAGCAGGCCTGGGACGACGGGACGGTGTCGCTGCAACGGCACGAGCTGCACTACAGCGGTTGGGTGCGCACCGGCGAGGCGGTCATCAACGTCACGCGCTGCGCGGCGGACGCCACGCGGGCCGACGACATGGCGCGCGCCGAAGCGGTGCTGCGCCAGCAGGTGTTGGAGTTCACCACCTTCTTCCGGCGCTATGTGCCCGGTGCGGCAGGCTGCTTCCTGGCGGCCAGTGCCAGTTGCGTGGGCGTGCGCGAAAGCCGGCGCATCGCGGGCCGTGCGGTGCTGACCGACGACGATGTGCGGCAGGGCCGGCGCTTCGCCGACGCCGTGCTGCGCGGCGGCTTTCCGATCGACAGCCACGACGCCAAAGGCGCCAGCATGGCGGCGGCCGAGCACGTCGATGCCGGCTACGACATTCCGCTGGGCGCGCTGCTGCCGGCGGCAGTGGACGGCCTGCTGGTGGCCGGCCGCTGCATCTCGGCCGAACGCCGGGCGCTGGCCAGCGCGCGCATCACCGGAACCTGCATGGCCATGGGCCAGGCGGCCGGCACCGCGGCCGCAATGGCGGCAGCTGACGGCTGCCCGCCGCATGCGCTGGACATCGGCTCGCTGCAGCAGCGCCTGCGCTCGCAAGGCGCCGTGCTGTGAGCTTTGCTTCAACCCACCTCAACGACAGGAGACGAATCATGACCGCGAGTGTTCGCATCGCCTTTTCCGCCGCCGCGGCGCTGCTGGCCGCCGGACTGGCGACGCCGCTGCCCGTTGCCGCCCAGGTCACGCTCGGCGTGGCGGCGCCGCTGACCGGCCCGCGTGCCAACCTCGGGCGCTACACGCGGCAGGGCGTGGATCTGGCCGTCGCCGAGATCAACGCTGCCGGCGGCGTGCTGGGCAAGCCGCTGCAGGTGGTTTATGAGGACGACCAGGCCGACAACCCCAACGCCGCGATGAACGCCGTCAACCGGCTGTTGTCGCAGGATAAGGTGCAGGTCTTCCTGGGGCCGCATTTCTCGGTGGCGCAGATGGCCACGCAGAAGACCTTTTGCGGCAAGGCGCTGTCGATCACCGGCGCCAGCGGCGTGCCGGTCACCAACAACGGCTGCAGCACGGTGGTGCGCATCCGCGCCAACGACAACGTGCAGGCCAAGGCGCTGGTCGAATACGCGCGCAGCACGCTCAAGCTCGACCGGATCGGCGTCATCTCCATCAACGACGACTTCGGCAAGGCCGGCGCGGCACGCGTCATCAAGGCCATCGAAGAAGCCGGGCTCAAGCCGGTGCGCGTGGAGACGCACAACGCCGAGGACAAGGATTTCTCGGCCCAGCTCGGCCGCCTGCGCGATGCCGGCGCGGCGATGATCATCATGTGGACGCACGACAACGAGGCGGCGCTCATCGTGCGCCAGGCGGCGCAGCTCGGGCTCAACATGAAGTTCGCCGGCTCCACGTCGCTTAGCCAGCCGGTGTTCGTCAAGCTCGCCGGCGAGGCGGGCGAGGGCGCCATCAGCTCCAGCGACTTCGTGCCTTCCAACCCCGACGCGATGGTGCAGGCCTTCGTCAAGAAGTACGAGGCGGCCACCAAGACCGAGGCCGAGCTGTACGCCGCCACCTACTACGACGGCGCGCACCTGGCGGCCAAGGCCATCGCGATGGCCGGCGGCACCGACCCGTTGAAGCTGCGTGAAGCCTTCGGCCGGCTGCAGCACACCGGCGTCCTGGCCAGCTACCGCTGCGAGGCCAACGGCGACTGCAACCACCAGATCTACATCGTGGAAGTGCGCAAGGGCCAGCCGCTGGTGCGCACGCTGGTCAAGTTCTAGGCGCTGTCCAACAGGGCCGCCACCACGCGCTGGCGCGAGTTGTCGATATGCGCCTGGATTGCCGCCACCGCGCGCGCCTCGTCGCGGCTGCGCAGCGCCGCCAGGAAGGCCAGGTGCTCCTGCATCGCCGGCAGCGTGCGGCGCGGGCGCACCTCGGCGGCATCCAGGCGGATCAGGCGCACGTGCAGGCTGTTGACGCGGTAGATCTCCGACAGGATCTCGTTGCCCATGGCATCGACCATGCGATCGTGCAGGCCCCAGTCGGCTTGCAGCGCGTCGGCATCGAGGCTGGCGTCCGAGGGGTCGCGCTCGGCGCGCGCCAGGATCTCGCGGTGCGCTTGCTCCAGGCGGTCGATCTCCTCGTCGGACACCTCGCGCACGAAGCGCTGCACGGCTTCGCGCTCGATCATCGACCGCACCTGGAAGGCATTGCGGATCAGCTTCAGGTCGACCGGCGCGATCTGCAGCCCGCGCTTGGGCACCGTGACCAGCAACCGCGCCGCTTCCAGCCGCGGAATCATCTCGCGCACCGCGGCCAGCGGCATGTCCAGCAGCGTCATCAACTCGCGCTGCGAAACGAACTGGCCCGGCCGCAGCCGCGCGGCCAGGATCTGCTGGCGAAAGCGCTCCCACGCCACGTCGCGCTGCGCGTTGCCGCTGCCGGCGGGCGGGACGGCAGGGCGCGCCGTGCGGCTGCGGGCGGCGGCCGGGCGCGGTGCCGGGCGGGAAGGCGGGCGACGGCTGGAGCTCATGGTTCGGCTTTGGCTGGCAAGGGGCGATTGTGGGTCAAGGCCGCATCGAGGGCCTGCTCCGGATTCGCGGGAAAACCCGTGAGCGCATTCTGACATGTTAGACATACATTACTGACCCATCAGGTGTTCATCCCTGCGCGGCCAAGGCCGCGCTCCGCTCGCCGCCACATCGCCCTCATCAGGAGCCCGCTCGCATGTCCCAGGATCTCATCGGCATCATCCCGCCCGTCGTCACGCCCTTCACCGCCAGCGGCGAGGTCGACGAGCAGGCCTTCCGCGGCGTCGTCCGCTTCATGCTCAAGAAGCAGGTGCACGGCATCTGCGTCGGCGGTTCCAGCGGCGAGGGCCACACCTACTCGGCGCAGGAGTTCACGCGCCTGATGGAGATCGCCTGCGAGGAGGTCGCGGGTCGCGTGCCGGTGGTCGCCGGCATCATCGTCAACAGCACGCGCGACGCGATTGCGCGAGCCCGGAGCATCGAGCACCTGCCGGTGGCCGGCTTGCAGGTCACGCCGGTGCACTACGTCTTCAAGTGCGACGACGACGCCACCTACAAGCACTTCAAGGCGCTGACCGAGGCGACCAAGTTCCCCGTCATCATCTACAACGTCGTGCCCTGGAACTACCTGAGCCCGGCGCTGCTGATCCGCATCATGCAGGACATGCCGGGCGTCATCGGCGTCAAGCAGAGCGCCGGCGACATGAAGCTCACCGCCGATCTGATGATCGGCCTGCCGCCGGGCAAGAAGGTCTATTGCGCCGTGGATGCGCTGCTGTACTGCGGCTTCGCGCTCGGCGCGCAGGGCACGATTGCGGCGCAGCCGGCGGCCATTCCGGGCGTGTGCGTGACGCTGTGGAACGCGGTGCAGGCCGGCGACCACCAGAAGGCGCTGCAGATCCACGAGGCGATGCTGCGCTTCTGGAACACCATCAGTGCCGACAACCTGCCGGCCAACATCAAGACCGCGCTGCGTCTGCAGGGCGTCGAGACCGGCCAGCCGCGCATGCCGATGCCGGCCAGCAGCGAAGCGCAGGCCGCGGCCATCCGCCGCGAGCTCGACAACGTGCTGCGCTTCGACAACTGAATCCCATGAGGGGAACGAACATGACGCAAGTGGCGGGCTGGTCCCGCATCAACGCTCTCGCGGCCACGCTCGGCACCGCCTGCCTGGTGGCGCTGGTCCCGGCGCGGCAGGCGGCTGCGCAGCCCACGCCGGCGCTGCCCGAAGGGGTGGTCAACTTCATCATCCCGGTGGCCGTCGGCGGCGGCACCGACATGACGTTCCGCGCCCTGGCCGAAGCGACCCGGCCGCACCTGAACCGCAACATCGTGATCTACAACGTCACGGGCGCGGGCGGCGCGATCGGCCTCACGCAGGCGGCGCAGAAGCCGGGCAACGGGCTCAACGTCAACTCCTACACCTCGGAGATCTTCACGCTCGGCAAGTTCGCGCCGACGCAGTTCTCGAGCAAAGACTTCCGGCCGATCATCCTGGTCAACGAGGATCCGGCCTGCCTCGTCGTGCCCGCCGACTCCAAGCTCGACACCATCGAGAAGTTCATCACCGAGGCCAGGGCCAACCCCGGCAAGATCAGCGTCGGCAACTCGGGCTTCGGCAACATCTGGCACCTGTCGGCGTCGGCGCTGGCCAAGAAGGCCGGGCTCGACCTGCTGCAGATTCCTTATGCCGGCGCGGCACCCACGGTGCAGGCGGCGCTCAGCGGCACGATCAATGCCTTCGTCGCCAGTCCGCCGGAAGTCGCTTCGCAGGTGCAAGGCGGCAAGATGAAGATCCTGGCGGTGATGGCCGACAAGCGCAGCGCCATGTTTCCCGATGTGCCCACCTTGAAGGAGAAGGGCATCGACCTGTCGATCGGCACCTGGCGCGCGGTCGGCGCCCCGGCCAGCACCTCGGACGCTGCCGTGAAGACGCTGCAAGACGCCTTTGCCGCGGGCATGAAGGAGAAGGCCTTCATCGACTTCATGAACACGCGCGGCCTGACCATCCGCTACCTGTCGACGGCCGATCTGACCGATTTCGTCAACCGCGAGCGGCCGTTCTACGAAGCGCTGGCCGAAGAGGTGGCGAAGACGCGCAAGTGACGCAAAGGCGCCGGCGCGCCGAGGCGCCGCCGACGCACCACATCCGCAAGCGCCGCCCCGGGTGGGGCGAGCGCGAGGAGACACAAGAATGATTCAACCCGCCGTGCGCACGACGGCAACGTGCTGAGATGCACCGGCTCTTTCGCGCCCTGGATCTGCTGCTGGCCGCGCTGTTGCTGGCGATGGTGGTCATGGTCTTCGGCAACGTGGTGCTGCGCTACGCCTTCAACTCGGGCATCACGGTATCCGAGGAGTTGTCCCGTTATTGCTTCGTGTGGCTGACTTTTCTGGGCGCCATCGTGGCGATGCGCGACAACGCCCACCTCGGCGTGTCGAACCTGGTGGAGCGCCTGCCGCATGCCGGCAAGGTCGCCTGCGCGGCGTTGAGCCAGGTGTTGATCGTGCTGTGCTGTGTCTTGATGGTGTGGGGCACGGCCCGCCAGCATGACGTCAACGCCACCACCTACGCACCTGTCACGGAGATGTCGTTGATCTGGATCTACGGCATGGGCTACGTGACGGGCACGGCGATTGCCTTGCTGGCCCTGCACAAGCTCTGGCGCATCCTCACCGGGTCCGTCACCGACGCCGAACTGATCGGCGTCGTGGAAGACGAGGCGCTGCCGCCGCAGGCAGGCCGTCAGGGACCAGCGCGATGACGATCATCGTCTTCACCCTCGTGCTGCTGGGCACCATGGCGCTCGGGCTGCCCATCGCGTTCTCGCTGATCCTCACGGGCGTCGCGCTGATGTTCGCGTCGGGGCAGTTCGACCCCACGCTGGTGTCGCAGAAGATGTTCGAGGGGACGGATAGCTTCCCGCTTCTGGCCATTCCCTTCTTCCTGCTGGCGGGCGAGTTGATGAACGCCGGAGGCATATCCAAGCGCATCGTCAACTTCGCGTTGACCTTCGTCGGGCACCTGCGCGGCGGCCTGGGCTATGTCGCCATCTTCGCCTCGGTGCTGATGGCCGCCATCTCCGGCAGCGCGGCGGCGGATACCGCGGCCCTCGGCGCGCTGCTGATTCCGATGATGCGCAGGGCCAACTACGACATTCCGCGCGCGTCGGGGCTGATTGCGGCCGGCGGCGTGATTGCGCCGGTCATCCCGCCATCGATCGGATTGATCATCTTCGGGGTGATCGGCAATGTCTCGATCGGAAAGCTGTTCATGGCGGGCATCTTCCCAGGGGTCATGATGGGGGTGGCGCTGGCGGCGGCCTGGGCCTGGGTGGCCAGGCGCGACAAGGTCGAGGTCCTGCCGCGCCAGGGACTTGCCGAGCGCGTGCGGGCCGGCATCGACGGCATCTGGGCCTTGTTGATGCCCGTCGGCGTCATCGGCGGGCTGAAGTTCGGCTTCTTCACGCCGACCGAGGCCGGCGTCGCCGCCTGCGTGCTGGCGTTCGTGCTGGGGCTGGTCGTGTATCGCGATCTGCATCTGCGGGACTGCCTGCCCTTGCTCGTCTCCGCTGCCAAGAGCACGGCCGTGGTCGTGTTTCTCATCGCGACGGCGCTGGTCTCTGCTTACCTCATCGCCCTGTCGGATGTGCCCGCCCAGGTGGCACGGCTGCTCGCACCCTTCACCGGCGACAAGACGCTCCTGATGGCGGCGATCATGGTCCTCGTGGTGGTCATCGGCACGGCGCTCGACATGGGGCCCACCATCATGATCCTGACGCCCGTGCTCATGCCCATCGTCAAGGATGCCGGCATCGACCCGGTCTACTTCGGCGTGCTGTTCATCATGAACAACGCCATCGGCCTGATCACGCCGCCCGTGGGCATCGTGCTCAACGTGATCTGCGGGGTCTCGAAGATCACCATGAAGCAGGCGATGAGTGGGCTTTGGCCCTTCCTATGGGCCGAGCTGGCCGTGCTGTTCCTGCTGGTCGCGTTCCCGTCCCTCGTGCTGGTTCCCCTCAAGTGGCTGACGTGAACGCGTCAATTTACGTTGCGACAACAACCGATCGGAGACGTCGATGAAGACCTGTTCAATCCTCACCCTTGCGATCACCGCGGCCTTGGCGGCCGGGCCGGCCGACGCCCAGTTCCAGGACCGCACCCTGCGCCTGGGCGCCGCCACGCCCAAGGATCACCCCATGATGCAAGGCGTGGTCACGATGACCCAGTGCGCACCGGCCAAGTCTGGCGGCAGGTTGAAGATCCAGGGCTTCTCCGATGGCGTCCTCGGCAACGATGCGCAAATGGTGGCGGCCGCGCGCACCGGCACGCTGGACATGGTCAACTCGTCCTCGTCGCCGCTGGCCAGCGTGGTGCCGGCGCTCGGCGTGTTCGACCTGCCTTTCCTGTTCAACAACACGAAAGAGGCCGACGCGCTGTTCGACGGCAAGGTCGGAGACTGGTTCAGCGCCAAGATGCAGCCGGCTGGCTTGGTCAACCTGACTTGGTGGGAGAACGGCTTCCGCCACACCACCAACTCCAAACGGCCGATCACCAAGCTGGACGACTTCAGCGGCGTCAAGCTGCGCGTGATGCAGAACAAGGTCTACATCGACTCTTTCAATGCCCTGGGGGCGAATGCCGTGCCGATGGCCTTCACCGAGGTGTACTCGGCGCTGGAAACCAAGACCGTCGATGGACAGGAGAACCCCTACGCCAACATCCAGAACATGAAGTTCTACGAGGTGCAGAAGTACCTTTCGCTGACCAAGCACAGCTACAGCACGAACATGCTCCTGGTCTCCAAGAAGGTCTGGGACTCGCTGTCGCCGCAGGAGCAGGCCGTTCTCCAGGAATGCGCTGTTCAAAGCCGCGACGCCGTGCGCAAGGCCAGCCGCGAGAAGGAGGACGCGAGCCTGGCGTTCTTGAAGGCGCAAGGCATGGTGGTCAACGAGATCGCGGGCCCCGAGATGGCGCGGATTCGCGAGAAGACCAAGCCGATCTACGAGAACGCTTCGAAGTCCATCGGCCCCGAGGCCATGGGCCAGGTGCTCGACGAGCTCAAGCGCATTCGCGGCCAGTAGGGCGACGGACGCTGGATTGCCAATCGCTGGAGCCGTCATGAAGAAGATCCTGAACCGCCCCGCCGACTACGTCGACGAGATGCTGCAAGGCCTGGTGGCCGCGCACCCCGAGGCCTTGCGCCGCCTGGGCGACGACGGCCGCGTGATCGCGCGCGCCGGCGGCGCGGTGCCGGGCAAGGTGGGCATCGTCACCGGCGGCGGCTCGGGCCATCTGCCGGTGTTCCTGGGCTACGTCGGCCAGGGCTTGCTCGACGCCTGCGCGGTGGGCAACGTCTTCGCCGGACCGCGTGTGGCCGACTGCCAGGCCGCGGCGCAGGCCGCCGACGGCGGCGCCGGCGTGCTGTTCCTCTACGGCAACTACGGCGGCGATCGCATGAACTTCGAGATGGCGCAGGAACTGCTGGAACTCGACGGCGTGGCCTGCGATGCGGTGCGCGTGGCCGACGACGTGGCCAGCGCACCGCCGGCCGAGGCATCCAAACGCCGCGGCGTGGCCGGCATGGTCTTCGCCTTCAAGTGCGCCGGCGCGCGCGCCGCCGAGGGCGCGTCGCTGGCCGAGGTGGCCGCCGTCGCGCGCCGGGTGGCCGGCGCGGCGCGCTCCATCGGCGTTGCGCTGACGCCCTGCGTGGTGCCGGAAAGCGGCCAGGCCAGCTTCACGATCGCCGACGACGAGATCGAGTTCGGCATGGGCATCCACGGCGAGCCCGGCATCTGGCGCGGCAAGCTCAAGAGCGCCGACGAACTGGCGCAGGAGATGCTGGACCGGCTGCTGCCCGAACTGGGCCTGCAGCGCGGCAGCCGCGTCGCGGTGCTGGTCAACAGCCTGGGCGCGACGCCGCACGAAGAGCTGTACATCGTGTATCGGCACGTCGCGCGCGTGCTCGAATCGATCGGCGCGACGGCGGTGATGCCGCTGGTCGGGCGTTATGCCACCTCGATGGAGATGGCCGGCGCCTCGCTGACGCTGATGCCGTTGGACGCCGAGCTCGAACGGCTGCTCAAGGCACCGGCCGACTGCCCGTTCTGGAGAGTCGGATGAGCCTTTCGCTGGATGCCACGGCCTTGCGCACGGCGTTGCCGCGCTGGTGCGCTGCGTTGGATGCCGCAGCGCCCGAACTGAATGCGCTGGACGCGCGGCTCGGCGACGGCGACCTGGGCACCACGCTGCAGCGTTGCGCGGCCAACCTGACGGCGCTGCTGGATGCCGCCGCGCCCGCCGGCGAAACGCCGGGCGCGCTGTTCAAGGCCTGCGCGCAGGCCTGCGCCAAGGCGTCGGGGTCGAGCTTCGGAACCTTGCTCGCGGTGGCCTTCCTGACGGTGGCCAAGCAACTGGGCGACGCCACGGTCATCACCGGCGCGGCGTTGCCGCGGCTGCTGGAAGACGTGGCTGCGGCGCTGTCGGCGCGCGGCGGTGCGCAGGCCGGCGACAAGACCATGATCGATGCGGTGCTGGCCGTGGCCGCGGCGTTGCGCACGGCCGCGGCCGATGCCGACGCACCCGCACTCGCCGCCGCCGCGCGCGCCGCCGCCGCGCAGGCGGTGGCCGATTTCAGCGGCCGGCCCAACCGCATCGGCCGCGCGCGCATGTTCGCCGAGCGCAGCGTCGGCCTGGCCGACCCCGGCATGGTGGCCGTGCAGCGCATGGTCGAGGCGCTCTGAACCCGAGGACCCGCTGGCCATGCTCGACCAGATCGTCACCAGCGGCCTTGCGATGGGCGCCATCTACGCGCTGATCGCGCTTGGCTACGCCTTCGTGTGGAACACGATGGCCATCGTCAACTTCGCCGCCGGCGAGTTCGTCACCTTTGCGGCCTACATCTTCGTGGCCACGTTCGTCACGGCGCTGGGCTTTCCGTTCCTGCTGGCGCTGGTGTGCGCGGCGTTGGCGATGGCGCTGCTCGGCGCGCTGTTCTCGCGTGTCGTGTTCGCGCGGTTGCAGAAGCAGCGGCCGCTGGTGGCCATCATCGCGACGGTGGGCTTCGGCCTCTTCCTCAAGGAGATGGCGCACATCCTCTACGGCCCCGAGCCGCTGATGTACCCCGGTCCGCTGGGCGCGAAGATGATCACGCTGCTGGGCGTGAAGATCGGGCTGCAGCAGCTGCTGATCCTGGCGGTCGTGCTGGTGCTGATGGTGCTGCAGCACTGGGTGCTCCAGCGCAGCATGATCGGCAAGGTGATGCGCGCGGTGGCGGCCGACCGCGACACGGCGGCGCTGATGGGCATTCCGGTGCAGAAGGTGCTGGCCGGCACCTTCGCCTACAGCAGCGTGCTGGCCGCGCTGGCGGGCATCCTGCTGGCGCCGCTGTTCTTCGTCACCACCGAGATGGGCACGCTGGTGGGCCTGAAGGGCTTCGTCGCGATGATCATCGGCGGCTTCGGCAGCATCCCCGGCGCCATCCTTGGCGGGCTGCTGCTGGGGCTGTGCGAGAACCTCGGCGCGTACTGGATCTCGTCGACCTACAAGGACGTGATCGCTTTCGGGCTGCTGCTGGTCTTCCTGGCCGTGCGCCCGCAAGGCCTGCTGCCGGAGCGCAGCGCCGACCGCGCCTGAAGCGCCTGAACAAGCACCGCACCATGCTGCCACGCAAGCTGCTGCTGGCCGCCCTCGTCGCGGCGCTGTTCCTGCCGCCGCTGCTGGGCGTCAATACCTACTGGCTGCATGTCTTCAACCTGACGTTCATCGCTGCCATCGCGGCGCTGGGGCTGAACATCGTCACCGGCCTGACTGGGCAGATCGTGCTGGGCCAGGCGGCGCTGATGGGCCTGGGCGCCTACGCCGCCGGGCTGCTGATGGTCAAGCTGCACTGGCCCTGGTGGGCCGCGCTGCCGGCCGCGCTGGCCCTGGCAGCAGCCGTCGGCCTCGGCCTGGGGTTGCTGGCGCTGCGCATCAAGGGCCACTACTTGGCGATCACGACGCTCGCGGTCAACGAGATCTTCCGCCTCGTGGTGCTCAACGAAGAGCCGCTCACCGGCGGCCCGATGGGGCTGCGCGACATCCCCACGCTGTCGCTGCCCTGGCTGGGCAGCACGCTGGACGGTCAGGCCTATCCGCTGCTGCTGGCGACGCTGCTGCTGTGCGGAGCCGGCGCGCTGGCGCTGTACCGCTCGCGCTGGGGCCGGCAGATGCGCGCCGTGCGCGACGACGAACTCGCCGCCGAGGCGATGGGGGTGCATTCGCCGCGCATCAAGATCGCCGCCTTCGTGCTGTCCAGCGTGCTGGGCGCGCTGGCCGGCTGCCTGTACGTGCTGTGCACCGGCTTCATCTCGCCCAACAACTTCGTCATCTTCGAGAGCATCAAGCTGGTGCTGATGACGGTGATCGGCGGTCTCGGCTCGATCGGCGGCACGCTGCTGGGCGCGGCGGTGGTGACGCTGCTGCCCGAGCTGCTGCGCGACCTGAAGATGGTCTACATGGCGGTGTTCGGCCTCTCGGTGGTGGTCGTGCTGCTGGTGGCACCGCGCGGCCTGGGCGTGCTGGGCGACTGGCTGCTGGCGCCCTGGCTGCCGCTGCCCGAGCACGAGAAAAACGGCGGCGGCGTGCAGACCATCCTCGGCGACGACCAGGGCGACCGCCCCGCCGCCGTGCGCAGTGCCGCGGCGCCGGGGCCCGAGGCGCCGGTGCTGATGCGCGTCGACGGCGTGTCCAAGCACTTCGGCGGCGTCTACGCGCTGGAGAACGTGAGCTTCGACGTCCGCGAGGGCGAGATCCTCGGCGTCATCGGTCCCAACGGTTCAGGCAAGTCGACGCTGGTCAACGTGCTGTCCGGTGTGCTGCGCCCCGATGGCGGTCGCAGCACGCTGCAGGGCCGCGACGTCACCGCGCTGCCGGCCTGGGACTTGCACGCCGCCGGCGTGGCGCGCATCTTCCAGAACGTGCGCCTTTGGGAATCGATGACGGTGCTGGAGAACGTGATGCTGGCCTGGCAGCCGCCGGCCGACGGTCGCCACGACGAAGCGCAGGCGCTGGCCGCCGCGCGTGCAGCGCTGCAGTCCATGGGCATCGGCTTGCTGGAAAAGCGCCGCGCCGGCGACCTGTCGTTCGGCCAGAGCCGTTTGGTCGAACTGGCACGCGCCACCGTCACCCGGCCGAAGCTGCTGTTGCTGGACGAGCCGGCGGCCGGCCTGCGCGGCGGCCTGGTGATGGAGCTGGCCGAAATCCTGCAGCGCCTGCGCGCGCAGGGCACCACGGTGCTGGTGATCGAGCACCGCATCAAGCTGGTGATGTCGATGTGCGACCGCGTGGTCGTGCTCAACCTCGGCGAGAAGATCGCCGAGGGCAGCCCCGAGGCGATCGCGCGCGACCCGCAGGTGGTGGAAGCCTATCTCGGCGAGCGCGCCGGCTACGACCTCGACGCCGGCGCGCCGGAGCCGGCGGCCGCGACGGCCTGAAGACCCAGGACTTGCGACGAAAGACACGATGACTGCCCACCGAATTTCTCGTCCCAGCATCGCCGCGACGCTGGCGCTGGCCGAAATCGACGCCGCCGCCAACGCCGTCAACCGGCTGACGAAGACACCCAAGGTGCAAGCCGTGCAAGGCACCAACTGGCCGTTGATGGTGGAGATCGTCAATGGCGTGCCGGTGGTCAAGGGCACGGTCGAGTTCTGATGGACCGACTGGCCGACCCCGCCGCTGCACGCATGGCCGAGGCCCAGCCGCCCAAGGACGACGCGCCGATGGTGCTGGAACTGCAGTCGGTCGACGCCTGCTACGGCAAGGCGCAAATTCTGTTCGGTATCAGCGTTCAGGTGCGCCGGGGCGAAGTGGTGGCGGTGATCGGCGCCAACGGCGCCGGCAAGTCCACCGTGCTGAACACCGTGATGGGCCGGTTGGCGCCCAGCGCCGGCACGGTGACGCTGGAAGGCCGCTCGATCGCCGGCCAGGCCACCGAGGCCATCATCGCGGCCGGCGTGGCCTGCGTGCCGCAGCGCCGGCGCATCTTCCCGACGCTGACGGTGCGCGAGAACCTGGAAGTGGGAGGTTATGTGCGCCGCAAGGACAAGGCCGGCTTCGCGCGCCGGCTCGACGAGGTGCACGCGCTGTTCCCGGTGCTGGCCAGCAAGGCCACGCTCATGGGCGGCGTGCTCTCCGGCGGCGAGCAGCAGATGCTGGCGATCGGCCGCGGCCTGATGAGCGACCCGCGGTTGCTGCTGCTCGACGAGCCATCGATGGGCATCAGCCCCAAGCTGACGACCGAGATGTTCCGCGACATCCGCCGCATCGCCGACGGCGGCCGCACCGTGATGCTGGTGGAGCAGAACGCCTACGCCGCGCTGGCGGTGGCCGACCGCGGCTACGTGCTGGAAAACGGCCGGGTCGCGCTGGCCGGCGCCGCGGCCGAGCTGATCCGCGACGACTACGTGCGGCAAACCTACCTGGGCGCATGATGGACGCTGCCGATTTCCCCTTCGACCGTGCCGCCGTCGCCGCCGCCGTCCAGGGCCTGCTGCCCACGCTGCGCGCGCGCCTGGGCGAGCGGCTCAGCACGGCCGAGGCGGCGCGCGAGCAGCACAGCCGCGGCGAAGGCGTGCCCGACGCCGGCCTGCCCGACGCGGTGGTGCTGGCGCGCGACGACGACGACGTGGCCTTCGTGCTGCGCCACTGCAACGCGGCGCGGGTGCCGGTCGTGCCTTTCGGCACCGGCACCTCGCTGGAAGGCCATGTCGCCGCGGTGTGCGGTGGCATCACCATCGACGTCTCGCGCATGGACCGCGTGCTGCAGGTCTCGCCCGACGCGCTGGACTGCCGCGTGCAGGCCGGCGTCACGCGCGAGCAGCTCAACGCGCTGCTGCGCCCGCAGGGCCTGTTCTTTCCGATCGATCCCGGCGCGAACGCCTCGCTGGGCGGCATGGCGGCCACGCGCGCCTCGGGCACGGCCGCGGTGCGCTACGGCACCATGCGCGAGGCGGTGCTGGGGCTGACCGTGGTCACCGCCGACGGCCGCATCGTGCGCACCGGCACGCGCGCGCGCAAGACCGCCGCTGGCTTCGACCTGACGCGGCTGTTCGTCGGCAGCGAAGGGCTGCTGGGCGTGATCACCGAGGTCCAGCTTCGGCTGTGGGGCCTGCCCGAGGTGGTGAAGGCGGCGGTGTGCCAGTTCCCCGACCTCGGCGCCGCGGTCGGCGTGGTGATCGCCGCGCTGCAGCTCGGCGTGCCGGTGGCGCGCATCGAGCTGCTCGACGAGGTGCAGATGGACGCCTGCATCCGCCATTCGCAGCTTCACGAGTTCCGCGCGCTGCCGACGCTGTTCATCGAGTTCCACGGCTCGCCGGCCACAGTGGACGAGCAGATCGCCACGCTGCAAGGCCTGGCCGAGGACGCCGGCGGCAGCGGCTTCGCGTGGGCCGAGCAGCCCGAGGACCGCTCGCGGCTGTGGAAGGCGCGGCACAGTTGCTACCAGGCCAACCTGGCGCTGCGCGCCGGTTGCCGGCTGATCGGCACCGACGCCTGCGTGCCGATCTCGGCGCTGGCCGAATGCCTGCTCGAGACGCAGGCCGACGTGCGCGAGAGCGGCCTGGTGGCGCCCATTGCCGGCCACGCCGGCGACGGCAACTTCCACCTCGGCATCGTTTTCGACCCGGCGGATCCGGCCGAGCGTGCGCGCGCCGACGCGCTGGCCGAGCGCGTCTCGCTGCGCGCCATCCGCTATGGCGGCACCTGCACCGGCGAGCACGGCATCGGGCTGCACCGCATCCACCAGTTGGAAGTCGAGCACCCCGACGGCGTCGCGCTGATGCGCAGCATCAAGCAGGCGCTGGACCCGAACGGCATCCTCAACCCCGGCAAGATGCTGCGCGCCGCGGCGGCAGCAGCGGCTTGACGGGCGTGGCGCAGGACTGATGTCGCGTCTGGCCGGGATCGGCTTCATCGCCGGCGCGACGGGCTGCTTCGCGCTGATGGACAGCGCGACCAAGGCGGTGTCGGTGGTGGCGCCGATGATGATGGCGCTGGCTCTGCGCAACGGGCTGCAGGCGGCGCTGTTGGCCGGCACACTGCTGCCGCGCCGCGGGCTGGCGCTGCTGCGCACGCGCCGGCCGTTGCTGCAGGTGCTGCGCGGGCTGATGCTGCTGGGTTGCAGCGGCACCGCCTTCATGGCCGTGCAGGTGATGCCGGTGGCCGAGTTCACCGCCATCGTGCTGCTCACGCCGCTGGCGCTGACGGCGCTGGCGGCCTGGCGCGAGGGGCGGCGCGGCGGCACTCGCGTGGGCCGGCTGCAATGGGTGCTGGTGCTGGGCGGCTTCATCGGCGCACTGCTGATCGTGCGACCGTCGGCGAGCGGCGGTCGCACGCTTGCCGCCGGCGTCGGGCTGCCGCTGGCCATCATCGTCGTCAACACCGCCTACCAGTGGCTGACTGCGCTGCTGGCCCGGCAGGAGGACGCCGGCACGCTGCAGCTCTGGACCGCAGGCACCGGGCTGGCGGTCAGCGCCGCCGCGCTGCCCTTCGTCTGGACCGCGTTGCCGGCCTGGGCCTGGGGCCTGCTGGTGTTGCTGGCGGCGCTGGCCACGCTGGCGCACGGGCTGCTGATCCTGGCCTATCGCCACGCGCCGGTGGCGGTGCTGTCTCCTTACCTGTACCTGCAGATCGGCTACGCCACGCTGGGCGGCTGGCTGTTCTTCGGCCAGTGGCCCGATGCCCGCGCCGCGCTGGGCATCGGGCTGATCGCCGCCTGCGGCGTGGCCGGCGTGCGGCGGTCGGCCGCGCCACGGCGTTCATCGTCATCGACCATCCAGGAGGCTTGAAAGCGCCATGTTCCGCAACCTGATCGACGGCCAATGGGTCGAAGGCCGCAGCACGCGGCCCAACGTCAACCCGAGCGACACGCGCGACGTGATCGGCGAGTATGCGCAGGCCGATGCCGAGCAGACGCGCGAAGCCGTCGGCGCGGCGCAGGCCGCTTCGGCCGCGTGGAGTCAGAGCACGCCGCAGCAGCGCTTCGACGTGCTGGATGCCGCCGGCAGCGAGATCCTGGCGCGCAAGGCCGAATTGGGCGATCTGCTCGCGCGCGAGGAAGGCAAGACGCTGCCCGAGGCGGTGGGCGAGGCGGCGCGCGCCGGTGCGATCTTCAAGTTCTTCGCCGGCGAGGCGCTGCGCCCCGGCGGCGAGACGATGCCCTCGGTGCGCCCCGGCGTCGGCGTCGAGATCACGCGCGAGCCGCTGGGCGTGGTGGGCCTGATCACGCCGTGGAACTTTCCGATCGCCATCCCCGCCTGGAAGCTGGCGCCCGCGCTGGCCTGGGGCAACTGCGTGGTGCTGAAGCCGGCTGACCTGGTGCCCGGCTCGGCCTGGGCGCTGGCCGACATCCTGCACCGCAACGGTCTGCCCAAAGGCGTGCTCAACCTCGTGATGGGCCGCGGCAGCGAGGTCGGCCAGGCGCTGCTGGACGATGCGCGCGTGGCGGCGATCAGCTTCACCGGATCGGTGGCCACCGGCGCGCGCGTGGCGGCGGCCTGTGCCGCTCGCATGGCGCGTTATCAACTGGAAATGGGCGGCAAGAACCCCTTCGTCGTGCTCGACGATGCCGACCTCGCGGTGGCCGTCGAGTGCGCGGCGCAGAGCGGCTTCTTCTCCACCGGCCAACGCTGCACGGCGTCGAGCCGCGTGATCGTCACCGCAGGCATCCACGACCGCTTCGTCGCCGCGCTGGCTGAACGCATGAAGGGCCTGAAGGTCGGCGACGCGCGCAAGCCCGGCACCGACATCGGCCCGGTCGTCGATCAGAGCCAACTCGCGCAGGACCTCGACTACCTGGCCATCGGCCGCGCCGAAGGCGCCCGGCTGGTGGGCGGCGAGCGCATCGAGCGCAATGCCGACGGCGCCCCCGGCTTCTACCTGCGCCCGGCGCTGTTCACCGAGACCACGCCGCAGATGCGCATCAACCGCGAGGAAATCTTCGGCCCGGTGGTCAGCGTGATCCGCGTGCGCGACTACGACGAGGCGCTGGCCGTCGCCAACGACACGCCTTTCGGCCTGTCGGCCGGCATCGCCACCACGTCGCTGAAGCATGCCACGCATTTCAAGCGCCATGCCCAGGCCGGCATGGTGATGGTCAACCTGCCGACCGCCGGCGTCGACTACCACGTGCCTTTCGGCGGCCGCAAGGCCAGCAGCCACGGCCCGCGCGAGCAGGGGCGGTACGCGGCCGAGTTCTACACGACGGTGAAGACGGCGTACACCAAGGCTTGACGTCGTACCGAGGTCAGATGATCTCGAAGTAGCGCTTCAACTCCCAGTCCGTCACCGCGTCCTGCCACTGCCGGTGCTCCCATTCGCGGGTGGCGGCGAAGTGGTCGACGAAGGTGTCGCCGAGCCAGTCGCGCGCGATGGCCGATTGCTTGAACTCGTGCGTGGCGCCGATCAGCGAGCGTGGCGCGCGCGGGATGTGATCGGCGCCCTGGTTGGTGCCGGTGATCGGCGGCGCGCTGAGCTTGAGGCCCTTTTCCACGCCGTGCAGGCCGGCGGCGATGACGGCGGCCATCGCCAGGTAGGGGTTGACGTCAGCGCCGGGGCAGCGCGTTTCCAGCCGCGTGCTCTTCGGGCTGCCGGCGATCACGCGGAAGCTGGCGGTGCGGTTGTCGATGCCCCAGGTCGGCTTGACCGGCGCCCAGAAGCCGTCGACCAGGCGCTTGTAGCTGTTGATGGTCGGCCAGAACATCGGCGCGAACTGCATCAGGCATTCGATCTGGCCGGCCAGATAACTCTCGAACAGCGCGCTCATCGAACGGCTGCTCTTGGCGTCGAAGAACAGGTTGCGCTGCCCGTCGGACAGGCTTTGGTGGATGTGGCCCGAGCAGCCCGGCAGGTGCTGGTTCCACTTGGCCATGAAGCTGGGCATCACGCCGAAGCGCTTGCCGATCTCCTTGGCGCCGGTCTTGAACAGGATGGCGCGGTCGGCCGATTCCAGCGCGCCGCAGAAGGCGAGGGCGGCCTCGTAGACGCCGGGGCCGGTTTCGGTGTGCAGGCCCTCGATGGGCACGCCGAAGGCGAGCATCTCGTCCATCAGCGCGTTGAAGAAGCCGCGCTGGTCGCCCATGCGCAGCAGCGAGTAGCCGAACATGCCCGGCGTGATGGGCTCGGGCGCCGCGCCGCGCTTGGCGGCCCAGCTCTGCGGCGTCTCGGCGAAGTTGAACCACTCGAACTCCATGCCGGCCATCGCCGCGAAGCCCAGCTTCTCGGCGCGCTTGAGCACGCGCTTCAAGGTCTGCCGCGGGCACACGGGGTAGGGGCCGCCGTCGGCGGTGACGAACTCGCCCAGGAAGAAGGGCACGTCGCCGTCCCAGGGCACGCGGCGCGCGGTGTCGAGGTCCAGCCGCGCCAGCGCGTCGGGGAAGCCGTGCTGCCAGCCGGTGACCTGGGCGTTGTCATAACAGACATCGTGCGCATCCCAGCCGAACACCACGTCGCAGAAGCCGAAGCCGCCCTTGGGATAGGGCTCGGCGGCGCCGAGGAACTTGTCGATGTGCAGCAGCTTGCCGCGCAGGATGCCGTCGATGTCGCTGACCGCGACCTTCACCTTGCTGGCGCCGCTCTTGCGCAGCGCGGCGAGCGCGGGGTGTTCCTTCTTCGTCGTGGCCATGCTGTCTCCCTGGGGGCGTTGCTTCGGTCCTTGCCTTGCATTGCCTTGTCGATTGGAAGCCGCGCTTCCAAAATGCAAGGCTGATCAGCCCAGCGCCGCGGCCGCCGGCGTGCCGTCGGGGATGCCCATCTCGCGCAGCGTGTCGGCCACCGCGTCGACGGCCTGGCGCATCTCGTTGCGGCCGATCGCGCCGATGCAGCCGACGCGGAAGGTCTCCACCTGCGTCAGCTTGCCGGGGTAGAGCATGAAGCCGCGCGCCTTGGCGCCTTCGTAGAAGCGCTTGAAGTCGTAGGCCGCGTGCGCCGGGGCGTGGAAGGTGACGATGATCGGCGCCTGCACCTCAGGGCGCAGCAACGGCTTGAAACCGAGCGCCGCCATGCCGTCGACCAGCGTGCGGCAGTTGTCGACATAACGCGCCAGCCGGGCGGTCTGGCCGCCTTCTTCCACGTACTGCGTGATCGCCTCGGCCAGCGCGGCCACCACGTGGGTGGGCGGGGTGAAGCGCCACTGCCCGGTCTTGCCCATGTAGACGTGCTGGTCGTGCAGGTCCATCGCCAGGCTCTGGCTGTTGCCGGCGCAGCCGTCGAGCACGGCCTTGCGGATGAAGACGAAGCCCATGCCGGGCACGCCTTCCAGGCATTTGCCGCTGGCGGCGATGAGCGCGTCGAAGCGCGTCTCGCGCGCGTCGATCGGCAGCGCGCCGAAGCTGGACATGGCGTCGACGATCAGGCCCCGGCCCAGGCGCTGGCAGACCTCGGCCACCGCCTGCAGCGGGTTCTCGACGCCGGTGCCGGTTTCGCAGTGGATCAGCACCACGTGCGTGATGCCGGGGTCGGCCAGCAGCTGGCGCTCGACCTCGGCGGCGCTGATCGGCGACTCTTCGGCGCAGGGCAGCACGCTGGCCTTGCGGCCCATCATCTGCGACAGCCGGGCGGCGCGCTTGCAGTAGGCGCCGTTGTCGGGCACCAGCACATGGCCGTCGCGCGGAACGAGCGTCGCCACCGCCGCCTCCACGCTGAAGGTGCCGCTGCCCTGCAGCGGCACGACGACGTGGCTGTCGTGGCCGTGCACGATGTCGAGCAGCCGGCTGCGCACGCCGGCGGTGAGGGCGTTGAAGTCGGCGTCCCAGCTGCCCCAGTCCTTCAGCATCGCCAGCTTGGTGCGCAGCGTGGTGGTCAGCGGGCCGGGGGTCAGGAGGATGCGGTCGCGGTCCATGGGGCGGGGCTCTTTCGGGGTCGGGGTCAGCGGGTGGTGCGGCGCCAGGCCTGGGTGCGGCGGTCGATCCAGCGGCCCAGCAGCATGAACAGCACGGTGGCCAGCGCCGAGGCGGCGGCGATCAGCACCGCCATCGCGGCCGCGGGGCTCAGCTCGCCGGCTTCGTCCATGTTGAGGATGGCGATCGAGGCCAGCCGCGTCTCGGGCGAGTAGAGGAAGACGATGGCCGAGATGGTGGTCATCGCGTTGATGAAGAAGTAGCGCGCGATGTCCACCAGCGCCGGCGTGCAGATGGGCAGCGTGACGCGCCAGAAGGTCTTGAAGAAGGGCACCTTCAGCGACGCCGAGACCGCCTCGAACTCGCCGTCCAGCGCCTTCAGCGCCGTCACCGCGGTGAGGTGGCCCGTGGTGTAGAAGTGCACCACGGTGCACAGCGTCATCAGCGCCAGCGTGTGGTACAGGCCGTTCAGCGGGTTGGCCGGCGCGTTGAAGAAGAAGATGTAGCCCAGGCCCAGCACCAGCCCCGGCACCGCCATCGGCAGCATGGCCAGCATGCGCAGCGTGCCGCGCAGCAGCGCCATGCCGCGCGTCTTCTCCTGCAGGTAGGCGCCGATGAAGACCACCGCGGTGCCCAGCAGCGCGGTGCCGGCGGCCATCTGCAGGCTGTTGAAGAAGCCGGTGGCGACGTCGTTGTCGACCAGGCCGTAGACGTAGTGCTTGAGGCTGGGCGACAGGTTGTAGGGCCAGAACGAGGCCAGCGACGCGAACACCGCCATGCCCAGCATGGCCAGCATCAGCAGCGCGACGAGGCTGCAATAGGCGGTGAAGGCCAGGTCGCGGCCGCGCGCCGGCGCCGCGGTGTACGGCACGGCGCGGGCGGTCAGCATCGCCGTCTGCTTGCGCTGCACGATGTGGTCGACGCCGAAGGTCAGCACCGCCGGCAGCAGCAGCAGGATGGCCACCACCGCGCCCTGCGCGAAGTCCTGCTGGCCGATGACGAGCTTGAAGACATCGGTGGCCAGCACGTTGAAGCTGCCGCCGATCACCTTGGGGATGCCGAAGTCGGTGATCACCAGCGTGAAGGTGACCAGCGCCGCCGAGATCAGCCCGTACTTGGCGCCCGGCAGCGTGATGGTGAAGAACTTGCGCGCCGCCGTGGTGCCCATCGCGTCGGCCACCTCGTACAGGCGGGCGTCGGCCAGCGTCAGCGCCGAGATCAGGATCATCAGCGTGTGCGGAAAGATCGCCAGGCACTCGGCGATGACGATGCCCACCGCGCCGTAGATCTGCTCGATGCCCAGCGCATCGAGCGCGTGCTTGAGCACGCCCTGGTTGCCGAACCAGTAGATCAGCGAGATCGCCGACAGCAGCGAAGGCGCCAGCAGCGGCACCAGCGCGATGCCGCGGAACAGCCCCTTCAGCGGCATGCAGGTGCGGGTGAGCGCATACGCGAAGCCGAAGGCCAGCGGCACCGTGATGGCGGTGACCACGGCCGACACCCACAGGCTGTTCCACAGGCTTTGCAGCAGCGAGGGCGTGCGCGCGTAGACGATGAAGTTGGCCACGCCGACGAAGGCGCCGTCGCGGTCTTCCAGCGCCTGGCGCAGGATGGCCAGCAGCGGCAGCGCCAGGAAGGCCAGCAGGAACAGCACGATCAGCGCCACCGCGGCCTGCGCCACGCGCTCGGTCCAGTGGGCGCGCAGCCGCAGCGGCGGCCCGCCGGCGGCGGTTTGCGGCGTGAGCGTGGCGGCCATCGTCAGAACACCCGCACGCGCTCTTGCAGCAGGCGCAGCCGCAGCGTGGAGCCGATCGCCAGCGAGCGCTCGGCCAGGTAGTTCAGCGACAGGTAGACGATCAACCCCTGCGGCGCGAAGGCCGGCGCCGCCAGGTGCACGTGGCAGTACGAGCCGAGGAACTCGATCTTCTCGATCGCGCCGTCGAAGACGTGGGGGTCGCCCTCGTCGATCGGCCGCGCCAGCACGTCTTCGGGGCGCAGGTAGACGCGCACCTCGCGGTCGGGGCCGGCGGCGCCGGCGCCGGCCAGCGGCAGCACCAGCGAGCCCAGCTCCAGCCGGCCCTGGCGCACGCGGCCGGGCAGCACGTTGACCTTGCCGACGAAGTCGGCCACGAAAGGCGAGGCCGGCTCGCGGTACACCTCCTGCGGCGAGCCCACCTGCTCGATGGCGCCCTGGTTCATCACCACGATGCGGTCGGCCACGGCCAGCGCTTCTTCCTGGTCGTGGGTGACCATGATGGTGGTGACGCCCAGCTCCTGCTGCAGCGCGCGGATCTCCTGGCGCAGGCGCACGCGCTCCAGCGCGTCCAGCGCCGACAGCGGCTCGTCCAGCAGCAGCAGCCCCGGCGACGTGGCCAGCGCGCGCGCCAGCGCGATGCGCTGCTGCTGGCCGCCCGACAGCTGCGCCGGGTACTTGCCTTCGCTGCCCGGCAGCCCGACGAGCTGCACCAGCTCGGTCACGCGCTGGCGGATCTGCGCGCGCGGCAGCCGGCGGTTGACGAGCCCGTACGACACGTTGTCGGCCACGCTGAGGTTGGGAAACAGCGCGTAGCTCTGGAACACGATGCCGTAGTCGCGGTCGGCCGGCGGCAGGCGCGAGATGTCGCGGCCGTTTTGCCGGATCTCGCCGCGCGTCTGCACCTCCAGCCCGGCGATCACGCGCAGCAGCGTCGTCTTGCCGCAGCCCGAAGGGCCCAGGAAGCAGATGAACTCGCCCTTGTGGACGGCGAGGTCGATGTGCTGCAGCGCGACGAAGCTGCCGAAGGCCTTGTGGATGCCGCGCAGTTCGAGCGAGCGCTCGGGCGAGGATGCCGAGGAAATGGCCGGCGCCGCGGCCGGACTGCGCGAAGGCACTAGCGCTTCTCGGACTTGGCGTTGTAGCGCTTGTTCCATTCGGCCAGGATGCGCTCGCGGTTGCTGGCCGAGTAGGCGAAGTCCATCTTGATCAGCCGCGACTCGTAGTCGGCCGGGATGTTGGCCAGCTTGGGCGCCACGCCCGGCTGCGCGGTGATGGCGAAGTTCTTGCCGTACAACATCATCGCGTCCTTGCTGCTGGCCCAGTCAGCCAGCTTCTTGGCGGCGTCCATCTTCTTGGTGCCCTTGTGGATCGCGAAGGCCTCCAGGTCCCAGCCCAGGCCTTCCTTGGGGAACACCAGGTCGATCGGCGCGCCCTTGGCCTTGTTGCTGTGGCCGCGGTACTCGAACGAGATGCCGACCACGTATTCACCGGCCGCCGCCATGTTGCAAGGCTTGGAGCCCGAGTGCGTGTACTGCGCGATGTTGTCGTGCAGCCCGTCCATGTACTTCCAGCCGCCGCCCTTGCCGGCGTCGTCGCCCCACATCTGCAGCCAGGCCACCACGTCGAAGTAGCCGGTGCCCGACGAGGCCGGGTTGGGCATCACCACCTGGCCCTTGTAGGCGGGCTTGAGCAGGTCTTTCCAGGTCTCGGGCTTGGGGATGTTGCGCTTCTGCGCTTCCACCGTGTTGAAGCACACCACGGCGCCGTAGACGTCCATGCCCCACCAGGCCGGCGGCTTCTTCTTGTCGCGGTACTGGCTCATGATGGCGTCCAGGTTCAGCGGGGCATAGGGCTCCAGCATGCCCTGCTGGTCGAACAGCGCCAGCCCCGAGGCGGCCACGCCCCAGATGACGTCGGCCTGCGGGTTGGACTTCTCGGCCAGCAGCTTGGCGATGATGACGCCGGTGCTGTCGCGCACGAACTTCAGCTCGATGTCGGGCTGCACCTTGTTGAAGCCCTCCTGGTAGGCCTTGAGCTGGTCGGTCTCCAGCGCGGTGTAGACCAGCAGCTGCGTCTTCTGCGCCAGCGCCGAGGCGGCGCCCAGGCTCAGCACGAGGCCGGCAGCGAGGGAGATGGCAGACAGTCTCATGGTGAGGGCTCCTCGGTAAGGGTGGACTGGAGAAAAGCGCGTTGCGAAGATCGTGCCCGTGTGGATCGGGGCGTGTCAACGGTAGCAACCGCAGGTTGCAGATTGTTGACAATCCAAGGTCAAGCCGGTTCAATCGGGTTCAATGGACGGTCTGGTCGTCGCCGCCGTGCTGTGCGGTGCCTTGCTGCACGCCGGCTGGAACACCCTGGTCAAGTCCAGCGGCGACAAGGAACTGGACATCGCGCTGGTGCACTTTCTCGGTGCCGCGGCGTCGTTGCCGCTGCTGCTGTGGCTGGGCCTGCCGCCGCGCGGTGCCTGGCCCTTCATCGCCGGCTCGCTGCTGGTGCACGTGGCCTACTACCTCACGCTCAACGGCGCCTACCAGCATGGCGACCTCGGCGTCACCTATCCCATCATGCGCGGCAGCGCGCCGCTGCTGGTGGCGCTGGGCAGCTCGGCGGTGCTGGGCGAGACGCTGCGCCCCGGCACCTGGGCCGGCGTGCTGGCGGTGACCGGCGGCGTGCTGATGGTCGGCCTGTCGCACCCCGGCCAGGCGCTGCACCACGGCCGCGCCATCGGCTACGCGCTGGCCAACGCGCTGGTCATCGCCGCCTACACCTTCATCGACGGCCAGGGCGTGCGCGTGGCCGCCGCTGCCGGCGGCAGCGCCGCCAGCTACGTGGTGCTGCTGTTCGTGCTGGACGGGCTGCCCTACCCGGCGCTGGTGATGTGGCGGCGCGGCCGCGCCGGCCGCGCCCGCGCGCTGGCCTATGCGCGCCAGCGCTGGTGGCTGGCCACGCTGGGCGGGCTGGCCTCGCTGGCGTCGTACGGCATCGCGCTATGGGCGATGACGCGCGCCCCGGTGGCGGCGGTGTCGGCAATGCGCGAGACCTCGGTGCTGTTCGCCAGCGCGCTCTCGGTCTGGGTGCTGAAAGAGCGCTTCGGGCTGCAGCGCGTGCTGGGCGCGCTGGTCATCGTGACCGGCGTCGTCGTCCTCAGGCTGAGCTGAAGGAGAAAGCGCGATGAACCTGCCCGCAAGCTTCAAGGTGGTGCGCGTCGACCGCGAGCTGCAGATGCCCGAGGTCGACCGCGCGCTGCGCGCCTGGGGCGGCGAGCTGTTGCTGCTGGCCGACGGCGTGGCCGAGGCCGATCTCGCCGCCGCGGTGGCCGACGCCGACCTGCTGCTGATGTGCTACACGCCCGTCACCGCGCGCGTCATCGCCGCGGCCACGCGGCTGAAGGCCATCGTCAAGTACGGCGTGGGCATCGACGCGATCGACATCGCCGCGGCCCGTGCGCGCGGCATCCCCGTCGTCAACGTGCCGGCCTATGCCGAAGAGACGGTGGCCGAAGGCGCCTTCGCGCTGCTGATGGCCTTGTTCAAGCGCTTCAAGCCCATCCACCGCGCGATGCAGCAGCAAGGCTGGGCCTGGCCCGAGCCGGCCTGGCTGGCCAGCGACCTGAGCGGCAAGACGCTGGCCGTGCTGGGCCTGGGCCGCATCGGCCGCAGCATGGCGCGCATGGCCGCGGCCTTCCGCATGACGGTGCTGGCGCACGACCCGCGGGCCGACCCGGCGGCGGCGCGGGCGCTGGGCGTCGAGCTGTGCGCCGACCTGGGCGACATGCTGGCGCGCTGCGATGCCTTCTCGATCCACTGCACGCTCAACGACAGCACGCGCGGCCTGGTCGGCGCCGCGGCGCTGGCGCGGCTCAAGCCATCGGCGCTGCTGGTCAACGTCTCGCGCGGCGAGATCGTCGACGAGCTGGCGCTGCTGCGCGCGCTGCAGGCCGGCCGCCTGGCCGGTGCCGCGCTCGACGTTTACGGCCGCGAGCCGCTGGCCTTGCAGGGCCATCCGCTGTCGCCGCTGTTCGAGATGGACCAGGTGCTGCTGTGGCCGCACCTCACCTTCTACACGCACGAAGCCATGCAGCGGCTGCAGGACGACACCTTGGCGCGCTGCCGCGAAGCGCTGGCAGGCGGGCCGCTGAGCGTGGCCTCGGCCGACCCGCGGCTGCGCGCGCAGACGCAGGGCGTGCGCTTCGTCGATTGACCGCGGCTTGGCGCGGACTTGCATTTTGTAGACAATCTGCAAAACGCCGACCATTTGGGGACGATGCCGACCATGACCGCCGACCCGATGCGACGCAGCGCCGGGGCCGCCCAGGCCATCGAGCTGCTGCGCGAGCACTCGCTGGCCACGCTGGCCCAGCAGGAGCTGGAGCGCCGCATCATCGGCGGCGAGATTGCCGCCGGCACCAAGCTCAACGAGGTGGAGGTGGCGCTGGCGCTGGGCGTCTCGCGCGGGCCGGTGCGCGAGGCCTTCCGCGCGCTCAGCCAGGCCGGGCTGGTGCGGCTGGAGAAGAACCGCGGCGTCTTCGTGCGCGAGGTGTCGCTGGAAGAGGCCAACGAGTTCTACGAGCTGCGCGCCGCGCTGGAAGGGCTGATCGGCTGCCTGGCGGCGCGCCGCATCGCCAGCGACGAGATCGAGCAGCTGCGCGCCGTGGTGCGCCGCATGCAGCAGTCGCACAAGGGGCCCAGGGAGGCCCGGGCGCGCGCCGCCGAGGACTACTTCGCGCTCAACGTCGAGTTCCACGACCTGCTGGCGCGCGCCGCGCGCAACAACGCGCTGCTGGCGCAGTACCGCAGCGTGGTCAACCAGCTCGACCTGTACCGCCGCGCCACGCTGTCGCGCGGCGCCGAGATCATTCCGCGCTCGACGCAGGAGCACGAGGCCATCATCGACGCCGTCGCCGCGCGCGACGAGGCGCGCGCCGAAACGCTGCTGACCGAGCACGTGCTGCACAGCCGCCGGCGCCTGCAGGACGCGCTGTCCGCCAGCAACAAGCGTTAGCTTTCCTTCCCCACCTTCCCGTCACCTCCTTCGCATCCACCATGGCATCGACTCCCCTCACCATCAACGACACCGCCTACCGCTGGCCGCTGCGCCCGGTGGTGGCGGTGTGCATCGACGGCGGCGACCCGCGCTACCTGCAGCAGTACCTGGCCGACGGCAGCATCCCCAACATCGCGCGCTTCATCGAGCAGGGCTTCGCCGCCGTGGCCGAGGGCTCGATGCCGTCGTTCACCTGCCCCAACAACATGTCGCTGATCACCGGCACGCCGCCGGCGCGGCACGGCATCTCGGGCAACTACTACCTCGACGCCGCCACCTGGCAGCCGGTGGTGATGACCGGCCCCGAGCTGCTGCGCGGCGACACCATCATCGCCCGCTTCGCCGCGGCCGGCGCCAAGGTGGTGTCGATCACCGCCAAGGACAAGCTGCGCCGCCAGCTCGCCAAGGGGCTGGACGTGTCGCAAGGCCACGTCTCGTTCTCCAGCGAGTTCGCCGACCGCTGCACGATGGCCGAGAACGGCATCGAGGACGTGCTCGGTTTCGTCGGCATGGACAAGCCCGGCATGTACTCGATGGAGCTGTCGCTGTTCGTGCTGGAGGCCGGCCTCAAGCTGCTGCAGCAGCGCCGGCCCGACCTGCTGTACCTGTCGCTGACCGATTGGGTGCAGCACAAGTGGGCGCCGGCGGAAGACGATGCGCGCAGCTTCTACCGCAAGCTCGACGACGTGTTCGGCCGCCTGGCGGCGCACGACATCACGCTGGCGCTGACCGCCGACCACGGCATGAGCGACAAGAGCAACGCCGCCGGCCGGCCCAACGTGATCTGGCTGCAGGACCTGCTCGACCAGCGCCTGGGCGCCGGCAAGACGACGGTGATCTGCCCGATCACCGACGCCTTCGTCGCCCACCATGGCGCCTTGGGCGGGCTGGTGCGGGTGTGGTCGCGCAGCGAGGTCGACGCGCGGCAGATCATCCAGGCGCTGGTCGGCGTGGAAGGCATCGAGCTGGCGCTGGACAAGGAAACGGCGTGCCGGATGTTCGAGCTGCCCGCCGACCGCGAGGCCGACGTGGTGGTGATCGCGCGCGAGGACACCTGCATCGGCAGCTCGGCTGCCAACCACGACCTTGCCGGCCTGGAAGGCAACCGCCTGCGCACGCACGGCGGCGTGTCCGAAGCGCGCGTGCCCTTCATCCTGAACCGGCCGCTGAACGCCGCCTACAAGGCCAGGGCCGCATCGCAGCCTTTGAAGAGCTACCAGCTCTTCGACTACGCGATCAACGGAACGACATGACCCACCCCCGAGGCGCCTTCGGCGCCTCCCCCTCAAGGGGGCGCCGCCAGCGGCCCGGCAAAGCCGGATCCGCGGCGGCCGCTTGGGACCGCCCAGCAACTGCGTCGTTGGTGCTGCTTCGCCACCGTGGGAGACGGTGGTGAACGGCCCTTCGCAAAGCGAGGGCGATGTCAACGGCACGCCGCAGCGCGCCGCCTGGCAGCAAGCGCACGTGGACGAAGCCGGCCGCGCGCTGCTGGCGCGCGACGCGGCGGCGTTTCTGCACCAGTCGGTCTCCACGCCCTGCCTGGCCACCATCGCCAAGGCCGAGGGGCTGTACATCGAGGACACGGCGGGCCGCCGCTACCTCGACTTCCATGGCAACAACGTGCACCACCTGGGCCATGGGCACCCGGCGGTGATCGCGGCGATCAAGGCGCAGCTCGACGCCTTGAGCTTCGCGCCGCGGCGCTTCGTGCCCGAGCGCGCGGTGCAGCTGGCCGAACGCCTGGGCGCGCAGTTCAAACGCCTGACCGGCGAGCCGGGCCGCGTGCTGTTCACCACCGGCGGCAGCGACGCGTTGGAGCTGGCGATCAAGCTCGCGCGCGTGGCCACCGGCCGCTTCAAGACCTTGAGCTTCTGGGACGCCTTCCACGGCGCCGGCTTCGGCGCCAGCAGCGTGGGCGGCGAGTCGCTGTTCCGCGCCGGCCGCCTGGGGCCGCTGCTGGCGGGCAGCGAGCATGTCGCGCCTTTCGGCTGTTATCGCTGCGCCTACGGCCACCCGGTGGATGGCGACGGCCAGCCCGACCTGGCGCGCTGCCGCCTGGCTTGCGCCGGCATGGTTCGTTATGTGCTGCAGCGCGAAGGCGACGTCGCCGCCGTCGTCGCCGAGCCGGCGCGCGCCGTGCCCTACCTGCCGCCGCCGGGCTACTGGCAGGCCGTGCGCGAGGCCTGCAACGCGCACGGCACGCTGCTCGTCTTCGACGAGATTCCCACCGGCCTGGGCAAGACCGGCCGCTTCTTCGCGGCCGAGCACGACGGCGCCGCGCCCGACATCGTGGTGCTGGGCAAGGCGCTGGGCGGCGGCGTGCTGCCGCTGGCCGCCTGCCTGGCGCGCGACGAACTGAACGTGGCCGGCGACTTCGCCCTGGGTCACTACACGCACGAGAAGAACCCGGTCAGCGCCGCCGCCGCGCTGGCGACGCTGGACGTGATCGAGCGCGACGGCCTCGTCGAACAGGCGGCGCGCGTCGGCGCGCACGCGCTGCAGCGGCTGCAGGCCATGAAGCAGCGCCGCCGGCTGATCGGCGACGTGCGCGGCCGCGGCCTGCTGCTGGGCATCGAACTGGTGACCGACCGCGACGGCGCGCGCGAGCCCGCGAACGCCGCCGCCGAGCGCGTGCTGTACCGCGCCTTGAGCCGCGGCCTGTCGTTCAAGACCACGATGGGCAACGTGCTGACGCTGACGCCGCCGCTCATCACCACGATCGCGCAGATGGATGCGGCGCTCGACATCATCGACGCCTGCCTGGCCGAGGAAGAACACGCGGGCTGAACCGCATCGCATTGCATTGCAGGAGAGACACCACCATGACCACCCGAACCCCCGTCGTCGACGTTCCGCAGCGCGAGGCCATGCGCATTGCCGGTGACCTGGTGCACGCCGAGCGCGTGATCGACGTGCGCTACCCCTGGACCGGCGAGGTCGTCGCCACCGTGCCCCGGGCGACGATCGACGACGTGCGGCGCGCCTTTCGCATCGCGCGCGACTACCGGCCGAAACTGACGCGCCACGAGCGCTACAAGATCCTGATGAAGGCCGGCGACCTGATCGCCGCGCGCAAGGCGCAGATGGCGCGGCTGATCACGCTGGAATCGGGCCTGTGCCTGAAGGATTCGCTCTACGAAGTGGGCCGCGCCAGCGACGTGCTGCTGTTCGCCGCGCAGCAGGCGCTGGTCGACGACGGCCAGAGCTTCGCCTGCGACCTCACGCACCACGGCAAGAGCCGCCGCGTGCACACCATGCGCGAGCCGATGCTGGGCGTGATCAGCGCCATCACGCCGTTCAACCACCCGCTCAACCAGGTGATCCACAAGGTGGCGCCATCGGTCGCCACCAACAACCGCATGGTGCTGAAACCCACCGAGAAGACGCCGCTGGCCGCGCTGGCGCTGGCCGACGTGCTGTACGAAGCCGGGCTGCCGCCGCAAATGCTGAGCGTGATCACCGGCGACCCGAAGGAGATCGCCGACGAGATGCTGACCAACGAATGCGTGGACGTGGTCACCTTCACCGGGGGCGTGCCGATCGGCAAGTACATCGCCGCCAAGGCCGTCTACAAGCGGCAGGTGCTCGAGCTGGGCGGCAACGACCCGCTGGTGGTGATGGACGACGCCGACGTCGCCAAGGCCGCCGACCTGGCCGCCAACGGCAGCTACAAGAACAGCGGCCAGCGCTGCACTGCGGTCAAGCGCATCTTCGTGCACGAGAAAATCGCCGCCGATTTCACTGACGCGCTGCTCGCCAAGACGCGCGCCTGGACCTACGGCGACCCGCTGGACCCGCAGGTCGACATGGGCACGGTGATCGACGAAGGCGCGGCGCAGCTGTTCGAGCGCCGCGTCAACGACGCGGTGGCGCAAGGCGCGCGGCTGCTGCACGGCAACCGGCGCGACGGCGCTTCGTATTCGCCGACGCTGATCGACCGCGTGCGCGGCGAGATGGAAGTCGTCAAGCAGGAGACCTTCGGCCCGGTGTCGCCGGTCATCACCTTCAAGAACGTCGACGACGCCATCGCCCAGGTCAACGGCACGGCCTACGGCCTCAGCTCGGGCATCTGCACCAACCGGCTCGACGACATCATGCGCTTCGTGCGCGAGTTGAACGTCGGCTCGGTCAACGTCTGGGAAGTGCCGGGCTACCGACTGGAGGTCACGCCCTTCGGCGGCATCAAGGATTCGGGCACCGGCGTCAAGGAAGGCGTGCAGGAATGCTGCAAGGCCTTTACCAACGTGAAGACCTACTCGCTGCCCTGGTGAACGCCCCGGCCGAGAGTGTCGAGCGCGGTCCTATGATGGCCACCGACCCGTGATCCACCTGCTCAATCTCCTGGCGGCCATCGCGCTGCTCGTCTGGGGCACGCACATCGTGCGCACGGGCATGCTGCGCGTGTTCGGCGAGAACCTGCGCCACGTGCTGGCTTTGAGTTTCAGCAACCGCTTCACCGCGGCGCTGGCCGGCCTGGGCGTGACCACGCTGGTGCAAAGCAGCACCGCCACCTGCCTGATCGTCGCCAGCTTCGTCGGCAGCGGCCTGGTCGGCACGGCAGCAGCGCTGGCGGTGATGCTGGGCGCCGATGTCGGCACCGCGCTGATGACGCTGGTCTTCAGCTTCGACCTCTCGTGGCTGAGCCCGCTGCTCATCTTCGCCGGCGTGGTGATGTTCATCAGCCGCCAGAACACCAGCGTCGGCCGCGTCGGCCGCGTGTTGATCGGTCTGGGGCTGATCACGCTGGCGCTGCAGCTCATCGTCGGCGCCACCAAGCCGCTGACCGCCTCGCCGGCGGTGCGCGCGCTGCTGGTGGCGCTGCCCAACGAGGTGCTGCTGGACCTGCTGGTCGGCGCCGTGCTGGCGGTGCTGTCGTATTCCAGCCTGGCCATCGTGCTGCTGGTGGCCACGCTGGCCGCGCAAGGCATGCTGCCGGTGGCCGTGGCGCTGGGCCTGGTGCTGGGCGCCAACGTCGGCAGCGGCGTGCTGGCCATGCTGGTCACCGCCTCGGGCAAGGCCGAGCTGCGCCGGCTGCCGCTGGGCAACTTCATCTTCAAGTCGGTGGGCGCGCTGCTGGCCATTCCCTTCATCGGCGAAGCCCACGTGCTGCTGCAGACCTACATCGGCGAGGTGCACCAGCAGATCGTGCTGTTCCACCTGATCTTCAACGTGGTGCTGGCGCTGATCTTCATCCCCTTCGTCGGGCCGGTGGCCAAGCTGGTGGAGCGGCTGCTGCCCCCGCCGCGCACGGGGCTGAGCAGCGACCGCCCGCGCCACCTGGACCCGGTGGCGCTGGCCACGCCGTCGCTGGCCATCAGCTGCGCCGCGCGCGAGGCGCTGCACCAGGCCGACGTGGTGGAGACCATGTTGCGCGGCGTGCTGACCGTGCTGCGCGACAACGACCTCGCCGAGGCCGAGCGCCTGCGCAAGATGGACGACACGGTCGACGAGCTGTACTCGGCGATCAAGTTCTACCTGACGCAGATCTCGCGCGAGGCGCTGTCCGAGCGCGAAGGCCGGCGCTGGACCGACATCGTCAGCTTCACCATCAACATGGAGCAGATCGGCGACATCATCGAGCGCGTGCTGCAGGACATCGAAGACAAGAAGATCCGCAAGAACCGCCGCTTCTCCGACGCCGGCATGGGCGAGATCTGCCACCTGCACGAGCGGCTGCTGTCCAACCTGCGGCTGGGCATGAGCGTGTTCCTCGACGGCCACGTGCGCGACGCGCAAAAGCTGCTGGAAGAAAAGGCGCGCTTCCGCGACCTGGAGCACGAGTACGCGGCCAACCACATCGTGCGGCTGCAGGACAACACGGCGCAAAGCATCGAGACCAGCTCGCTGCACCTCGACTTGATCAGCGAATTGAAGCGCATCAACTCGCACATCTGCTCGATCGCCTACCCCATCCTCGAATCCGCCGGCGCGCTGGCCAGCACGCGCATCCGGCATTCGCAGCTGGCGTCGCTGGACGAAGGGCGCTAGCCATCGAGACCACATGACCCTGCGCATCGAAGTCGACGATCTGTCGCGCCCCGAGATCCACGCCTTGCTCAGCGAGCACCTGGCCAACATGTACGAGCTGAGCCCACCCGAACACGTGTTCGCGCTCGACCTGTCGAAACTGAAGGCGCCCGACATCACCTTCTGGACGGTGTGGGACGACGAGCAATTGCTCGGCTGCGGCGCGCTGAAGGAATTGTCGGCCGAGCATGGCGAAATCAAGTCCATGCGCACGCCGGCCCGGCTGCGCGGTCGCGGCGCCGGCCGCGCGGTGCTGGCCCGCATCATCGAAACGGCCCGGCAGCGCGGCTATCGCCGGCTCAGCCTGGAAACCGGCACGCACCCGGCGTTTGGCCCGGCCCAGCAGTTGTACCGGAGCGCGGGCTTCCAAGAATCGGGCCCGTTCGCCAACTACAAGGCCGATCCGCACAGCCTGTTCATGGCGCTGGCGCTGGCGTAGCGCGCGGCGGCCGGATGCGCCGGCGGATCGCTGCGCCGACGCTGTTTGTCGCCTGCCAAGAGGCACCAATGGCGGCATGCCGACCAGTGGCATGCCGCTGTCGGTGTCGCAAAGGGCGGCTCGGACGGCCGTTTTGCCGCACCCGCCTCTGCGAACTGACACCGATCACTTCAAACCCTCATTTAGTTGACAACTAAATAATTCAACTCAAAAATGCGTGCCCTGAGGTCCGCGGCGCGGCGGACCGCCCAAGGAGCACGGATGAAGATCGTCTGCATCGGCGGCGGCCCGGCCGGCCTGTACTTCGGGCTGCTGATGAAGAAGCTCAACCCGGCGCACGAGATCACCGTGGTCGAGCGCAACAAGCCCTACGACACCTTCGGCTGGGGCGTGGTCTTCTCCGACGCCACGATGGACAACATGCGCCAGTGGGACCGCGAGACGGCCGACGAGATCGAGCAGGCCTTCAACCACTGGGACGACATCGAGCTGCTGTTCAAGGGCCGGCGCATCCGCTCCGGCGGCCACGGCTTCGTGGGCATCGGCCGCAAGCGGCTGCTCAATATCCTGCAGGCGCGCTGCGAGCGGCTGGGCGTGCAGCTCGTCTTCGAGCAGGAGGCCGAGTCCGACGAGCAGTACCCCGACGCCGACCTCGTGATCGCCAGCGACGGCATCAACTCGCGCATCCGCGGCCGCTACGAAAACGTCTTCAAGCCCGACATCGTGACGCGCCCCAACCGCTACATCTGGCTGGGCACGAACAAGCTCTACGACGCGTTCACCTTCGACTTCCGCAAGACCGAGCACGGCTGGTTCCAGGCCCACATCTACAAGTTCGACGAGAACACCACCACCTTCATCGTCGAGTGCCCCGAGTCGGTGTGGCTGGCGCATGGCCTGGACCAGGCCGACCAGGCGCAGTCGATCGCGTTCTGCGAGCAGCTCTTCGACGACGGCAACCTCGAAGGCGCGAAGCTGATGACCAACGCGCGCCACCTGCGCGGCAGCGCCTGGCTCAACTTCCAGCGCGTGGTGTGCGATCAATGGTGGCTGCAGAACGCCCTCGGCAGCCACGTCGTGCTGATGGGCGATGCGGTGCACACGGCGCATTTCGCGATCGGCTCGGGCACCAAGCTGGCATTGGAGGACGCCATCGAACTGACGCGGCAGTTCCAGGCACTGGGCGACAGCCGCGAGCACATCCCCGAGGTGCTGGCCGCCTACCAGGAAGCGCGCCGCATCGAGACGCTGCGACTGCAGAACGCGGCCTGGAACGCGATGGCCTGGTTCGAGGTCTGTGGCGAGCGCTACTGCGACCAGCTCGAACCCGAGCAGTTCATGTACAGCATGCTGACGCGCAGCCAGCGCATCAGCCACGAGAACCTGCGCCTGCGCGACAAGGGCTGGCTGGAAGGCTACGAGCGCTGGTTTGCCGCAAGCGCCGGCGTGCAGCGGCCGGCGGCCGCGACGGCCTTGCCGCCGATGTTCACGCCGTACACGCTGCGGTCCGTCACGCTGAAGAACCGCGTCGTCGTCTCGCCGATGGCGCAATACAGTTGCGTCGACGGCCTGCCCGGCGACTACCACCTGATGCACCTGGGCGCGCGCGCGATGGGCGGCGCCGGCCTGATGATGGCCGAGATGACCTGCACCAGCGCCGATGCGCGCATCACGCCCGGCTGCCCCGGGCTGTGGACCGACGCGCAGGGCGCGGCGTGGAAGCGCATCGTCGACTGGGTGCACGCCAACAGCGACGCCCGCATCGGCATGCAGATCGGCCACGCCGGCGCCAAGGGCTCGACCAACGCGCCGTGGGACGGCGCCGGCGCCGACCAACCGCTGCCGGCCGGCAACTGGCCCTTGCTGGCTGCCTCGGCCGTGCCTTACCTCGGCGACGGCGGCGCGCTGCCGAAGGCGATGACGCGCGCCGACATGGACCGCGTCAAGGCCGACTTCGTCGCCGCTACGCGCCGCGCCGCGGCCGCCGGCTTCGACTGGCTGGAACTGCATGGCGCGCACGGCTACCTGCTCTCGGGCTTCATCTCGCCGCTGACCAATCGGCGCACCGACGACTACGGCGGCAGCCTGCAGAACCGCCTGCGCTACCCGCTCGAAGTGTTCGAGGCCGTGCGCGAGGCCTGGCCGCAACATCTGCCGATGTCGGTGCGCATCTCGGCGCACGACTGGGTCGACGGCGGCATCACGCCCGACGATGCGGTGCAGATCGCGCGCGCCTTCAAGGCGGCCGGCGCCGACTTGATCGACGTTTCGTCGGGCCAGGTCAGCGCCGAGCAGCAGCCGACCTACGGCCGCATGTACCAGACGCCGTTTGCCGACCGCATCCGCAACGAGGCCGGCATCGCGACGATGGCGGTCGGCGCCATCAGCGAGGCCGACCACGTCAACTCCATCATCGCCGCCGGCCGCGCCGACCTGTGCGCGGTGGCGCGCCCGCACCTCGCCAACCCGGCGTGGACGCTGACCGAGGCTGCCAAGATCGGCTTCACCGAAGTGCACTGGCCGCGCCAGTACCAGTCGGGCAAGTCGCAGATGGAAACGCTGTTCGCGCGCGAGAAGGCGCTGGCCAAGACTTGAGAAAGGCACTCCCATGACCGAAAGACTCGACCCCGCGCTGGCCGCCGGCAATCGGCAGCAGCTCAGCCGTTATGCCGCGCAGCACTTCCACTGGCAGGTGGCCGGCGGCGTGGCCACCGTCACGCTGAACCGGCCCGAGCGCAAGAACCCGCTGACCTTCGATTCCTATGCCGAGCTGCGCGACCTGTTCGGCCGCGTGAAGTACGCCACCGACGTGCAGGCCGTGGTGGTGACGGGCGCCGGCGGCAACTTCTGCTCCGGCGGCGACGTGCACGAGATCATCGGCCCCCTCGTGCGCCTGACCGCGCCCGAGCTGCTGATGTTCACGCGCATGACCGGCGACCTCGTGAAGGCCATGCGCGGCTGCCCGCAGCCCATCGTCGCCGCGGTCGACGGCGTCTGCGCCGGCGCCGGCGCCATCGTCGCGATGGCCAGTGACTTGCGGCTGGGCACGGCGCGCAGCAAGACCGCCTTCCTGTTCAACCGCGTCGGCCTCGCCGGCTGCGACATGGGCGCCTGCGCGCTGCTGCCGCGCATCGTGGGCCAGGGCCGCGCCGGCGAGTTGCTGTACACCGGCCGCGCGCTGGGCGGCGAGGAAGGCGAGCGCTGGGGCTGGTTCAACCGCCTGGTGGCGCCGGAAGACTTGCTGGCGCAGGCGCAGGCGCTGGCCGCCGATCTCGTCGCCGGCCCCAGCTTTGCCAACGGCATCACCAAGACCATGCTGCACCAGGAGTGGGCGATGACGATCGAGCAGGCGATCGAGGCCGAAGCGCAGGCGCAGGCGATCTGCATGCTGACCGAGGACTTCAAGCGCGCCTACCACGCCTTCGTCGCCAAGCGCAAGCCGGTGTTCGAAGGCAATTGAGATGAGCCACCTCGACTGGCCCTTCTTCGACGACCGCCACCGCGCGCTGGCGGCCGAGCTGCAGGCCTGGGCCGACGCGCAGATCGGCGACGCGCACGGCGCCGACGTCGACGCCGAATGCCGCGCGCTGGTGCGCCAGTTGGGCGCCGGCGGCTGGCTGCGCCACGCGGTGGGCGGCACGGCCTGGGGCGGCGCGGCCGAGGCCATCGACACGCGCGCCATCTGCCTGCTGCGCGAGACGCTGGCCCGCCGCTCGGGCCTGGCCGACTTCGCCTTCGCGATGCAAGGCCTGGGCTCGGGCGCCATCAGCCTGGCCGGCAGCGACGAGCAGAAGGCCGCCTACCTGCCGCGCGTGGCGCGCGGCGAGGCGATCGCGGCCTTCGCGCTGTCCGAGCCCGATGCCGGTTCCGATGTCGCCGCGATGGCTTGCGCGGCACGCGCCGAGGGCGATCACTATGTGCTGAACGGCGAGAAGACCTGGATCTCCAACGGCGGCATCGCCGACTTCTACGTGGTGTTCGCGCGCAGCGGCGAAGCACCGGGCGCGCGCGGCGTCTCGGCCTTCATCGTCGACGCCGGCACGCCGGGCTTCGAGATCGCCCAGCGCATCGATGTCATCGCGCCGCACCCGCTGGCCCAGCTGCGCTTCGGCAACTGCCGCATCCCGGTCGGGCAACGCATCGGCGCCGCCGGCGAAGGCTTCAAGATCGCGATGCGCACGCTCGACGTGTTCCGCACCTCGGTGGCCGCGGCGGCGCTGGGCTTTGCGCGCCGCGCGCTGGACGAAGGCCTGCGGCGCGCCACCACGCGGCGCATGTTCAACGGCGTGCTGGCCGACTTCCAGCTCACGCAGGCCAAGCTGGCGCAGATGGCCACCACCATCGACAGCGCCGCGCTGCTGACCTACCGTGCCGCCTGGCAGCGCGACCGCGGCGGCAACGTCACGCGCGAAGCGGCGATGGCCAAGCTGGTGGCCACCGAAGGCGCGCAGCAGGTCATCGACGCCGCGGTGCAGTTGTGGGGCGGGCTGGGCGTCGTCAGCGAGCAGCCGGTGGAGCGGCTGTACCGCGAGATCCGCGCCTTGCGCATCTACGAAGGCGCCACCGAGGTGCAGCAGTTGATCATCGCCCGCGAGCTGCTGCGCGACGCAGCGCCGCGCGGTGCCTAATCCCGGAACCGAGGAGACCGCCTCCATGCAGACCCTGCTTCCCGAAGGCTGGCGCCGCCCCAAGGGCTACGCCAACGGCGTGGCCGCGCAAGGCCGCCACGTCTTCGTGGCCGGCATGATCGGCTGGGACGCGCAGGAGCGCTTCCAGACCGACGACTTCGCCGGCCAGGCACGCCAGGCGCTGGCCAACGTGGTCGCCGTGCTGAAGGCCGGCGGCGCCGAGCCGCGCCACATCGCGCGCATGACCTGGTACGTCACCGACAAGCGCGAATACCTGGCCGCGCTGCCGGCCATCGGCCAGGCCTTTCGCGAGCTGATCGGCCACTACGACATCGCGATGACCGCGGTGCAGGTGGCCGCGCTGATCGAAGACCGCGCCAAGGTCGAGATCGAGGTCAGCGCCGTCGTCCCGGCATGAAGGCCGCCAGGGCCGCTGCCGCTGCCGCCAACGCCAACGACGCGAACGAAGCCACCGACACCACCGCCTTCGTCGAAGACTACCTGCCCGCGCTGCTGGGCCAGGCCAGCCACCTGGTGTCGTCGGCCTTCCACCGCGTGGTGCTGGCGCACGGGCTGTCGGTCGCCGAATGGCGCGTGCTGGCCTCGCTGGCCGACAACGGCACCATGAGCACCGGCCGCCTGGCGCAGCTGTCGCTGACCAAGGGCCCGACCGCGACGCGGCTGCTCGACCGCATGCAGGCACGCGGCCAGGTGCAGCGCCTGGCGCACGACGGCGACCGCCGCGTCACGCTGGTGCGCATCACGCCGCAGGGCCGGCGCACCGTGGCGCGGCTGATGACGCTGGCCAAGCAGCACGAGCAGGCGGTGCTGCAGCCCTTCGGTCCCGATGCGGCGCGGCAGCTCAAGCAGACGCTGCGACGACTGATCGACAGCCAGAGCGAACCGGAGCGGCCAGCAGCGGCCGGGCGAACAACTAATTGACATTGGAAATATTGAAAAGTAATGTATTGACGGCCCGCGCCACGCGAGCTTCCATTCGAAAGGCAGCATCCATGAAGACGAGTCTCCGCCTGGCCGCCGCGGCCCTGGCGCTGGCAGGCAGCAGCGCCGCCACCCTGGCCGCCGACCTGAAGGTCGGTTTCATCACCTCGCTGTCGGGGCCGGTGTCGTCGCTGGGCCTGCCCTACGCCAAGGGCATCCAGGCGGCGGCGGTCTACAAGCCCGAGGTGGCCGGCCACAAGGTGCAGCTGATCCAGCTCGACGATGCGTCCGACCCCTCCACCGCGGCGCGCAACGCGCGCAAGCTGATCGACGAGGACAAGGTCGACGTCATCATCGGCACCGCCGGCTCGCCCGGCGCCTTGGCCATCGCCGCCGTGGCGCGCGAGACCAAGACGCCGCTGATCTCGATTGCCAACGCCAACCTGCCGGGCGACGACGGCGCCTGGATGGTCACGCTGCCGCAGCCGGCGCCGCTGATGATCGGCGCGGTGGTCGAGCGCATGAAGCGCTCGGGCGTCAAGACGGTGGGCTACATCGGCTTCTCCGACGCCTGGGGCGACCTCGTCTACGACTCGCTGACCAAGGCCGCCGAAGCCAACGGCATCAAGGTACTGACCAACGAGCGCTATGCGCGCGCCGATACGTCGGTCACCGGCCAGGTGCTGAAGATCGTGGCCGCGCGGCCCGACGCGGTGATCACCGGCACCTCGGGTACGCCCGGCGCGCTGCCTTACCTGGCGCTGGCCGAGCGCGGCTACAAGGGCCTGATCTACGGCACGCACGCGCTGATCAACCCCGACTTCGTGCGCGTCGGCGGCAACGCGGTCGACGGCCTGCTGGCGCCCACCGGGCCGGTGATCGTGGCCGAGCAGTTGCCCGCCGACAACCCGGTGCGCAAGGTGGCGCTGGACTTCCGCGCCGCGTATCAAAAGGCGCATGGCGCGGTGCCGGTGGACGCCTTCTCGGCCTACTCGTTCGATGCCTGGCTGCTGTTCGCCGACGCGGCGGCGCGCGCGCTGGCGGCCAAGGCGCAGCCGGGCACGCCGCAGTTCCGCGTGGCACTGCGCGACGCCATCGTCAGCACCAAGGAGCTGGTCGGCACCCACGGCGTCTACAACTTCAAGCCCAGCGACCGCTACGGGTCGGACGAGCGCTCGCGCGTGATCGTCAAGCTCGACAAGGGCCAGTGGAAGCTGGTGCCCTGATCGAACGCCGGCGCGGGCGATGAGCTGGGACATCGCCCTCATCCTGGGCGTCGACGGGCTGGCCACCGGCGCCGTCTACCTGCTGGCCGGCCTCGGGCTGGTGTTGATCTTCTCGGTCACGCGCGTCGTTTTCGTGCCTTTCGGCGACGTGGCGGCGTTCGCCGCGCTCAGCCTGGCGGCGCTGGAAGGCGGCCAGCGCCCGGCCACCATCGGCCTGGTGCTGACGCTGGCGGCGCTGGCGCTGCTGGCCGAAGTCGTCGCGCTGGCGCGCCGCGGCGAATGGGCCAGGCTGCCGCGCGCGTTCTTCTGGTGGGGCCTGCTGCCGGCGCTGCCTTGTCTCGCCGCGTGGGCGCTGGCCGGGCGCGCGCTGCCGGCCATCGTGCAGGTGCTGCTGGCGGTGGTGCTGGTCACGCCCATCGTGCCGCTGGTGGCGCGGCTGGCGCTGCAGCCGATCGCCGATGCCTCCACGCTGGTGCTGCTGCTGGTGTCGCTGGCGCTGCACTTCCTGCTGTCGGGGCTGGGGTTGCTGTTCTTCGGGCCCGAAGGCACGCGCACCAAGCCGCTGGCCGACGGCAGCCTCACGCTGCCGGGCGGCTTTCCGCTCAGCGCGCAAGTCATGCTGATGGTCGGCGCCGCCGTCGTGCTGAGCGCGCTGTTCTTTTTGCTGTTCGAGCGCACGGTGGCCGGCAAGGCCTTGCGCGCGACCGCGGTGAACCGCGTCGGCGCGCGGCTGGTCGGCATCCGCCCGGCACGCACCGCGGCCATGGCCTATGCCGCGGCCTCGCTGCTGGCCGGGCTGATCGGCGTGCTGGTGGCGCCGGTGACCACGATGTACTACGACTCGGGCTTCATCATCGGCTTGAAGGCCTTCGTCGCGGCGATCATCGGCGGCCTCGTCAGCTACCCGCTCACCGCCATCGGCGCGCTGGCGGTCGGCGTGTTCGAGAGCTTCGCGTCGTTCTTCAGCGGCGCGCTGAAAGACGCCATCGTCTTCAGCCTGCTGATCCCGGTGCTGCTGCTGCGATCGTTCCTCGCCCATCACGACGAGGACGACGCCGAGGAACTGGATTCATGATCCCCCCCGCAGCGCCTTCGGCGCCTCCCCCCAGGGGGCACCGCCAGCGGCCCGGCGGAGCCGGTTCCGCGGCGGTCGCTTGGCGCTGCCTGGTTCATGCCTGCGGCGGGGCGCTTGGGTCGCCTGGAGGGCCGGCATGAGTCGTTGGGCCGTCGTTGCCTGCGTGGCGGCGCTGGCCGCCGCGCCGTGGCTGCTGGGCAACTTCGCGGTCTCGCTGCTCAACGACATCGGCATCGCCGCGCTGGTGGCGCTGGGACTGGTGCTGTTGACGGGCATCGGCGGCGCCACCTCGTTCGGGCAGGCGGCCTTCGTCGGCATCGCCGCCTACGCCACCGCCTGGCTGACCACGGCGCAAGGCGCCTCGCCCTGGTGGGGCCTGCTGTTCGCGCTGGCGCTGTGCGGGCTGTCGTCGTTGGCCATCGGCGCGCTCACGCTGCGCCTGGGCGGCCACTACCTGCCGCTGTCGACCATCGCCTGGGGGCTGTCGATCGCCATCCTGTTCGGCAACATCGACGGGCTGGGCCGCCACACCGGCCTGTCGGGCGTGCCGCCGCTGCGCATCGGGCCCTGGTCGCTGGCCGACGCGCGCGCCCTGTACGCCCTGATCTGGGCGCTGGTGGCGCTGGCGCTGCTGTTCTGCCACAACCTGCTGCGCTCGCGCCCGGGGCGCGCCATCCGCAGCCTGCGCGGCGGCGCCACGCTGCTGGCCAGCGTCGGCGCCGATGCCTTCCGCGTGCGGCTGTCGCTGTTCGTGCTGGCCGCCCTGCTGGCCGGGCTGGCGGGCTGGCTGTACGCGCATGCCAACCGCTTCGTCAGCCCGTCGCCTTTCGACCTGCGCGCCAGCATCGAATACCTGCTGATGGCGGTGGCCGGCGGCCTTGGGCAGTTGACGGGCGCAGTGGCCGGCGCGGCCCTGGTGCTGCTGATGAAGAACGCGCTGCAGGATGTGCTGCCGCTCGTCACCACGCGCGGCGGCCAGGTCGAGGGCATCGCTTTCGCGCTGCTGTTCATCCTGCTGCTGCACCGCGCGCGCGGCGGCTTGATGGCCTACGTCGAACGTGGGTGGCGGCGCTGGCGCGGGCCATCAGCGGCGGCCGACGCGGCCGCTGCAACCAACGCGGCCGCCGCTGCCGCCGCGGCCGACACGCCGCCGCTGCCGCGCCGCGCGCTGCCCGCCGCCGGCCAGACGGTGCTGCGCGTGCAAGGCGCGGTCAAGCGCTTCGGCGGGCTGACGGCGGTGGACGACGTCAGCTTCGAGGTCGCCGGCGGCGAGATCGTCGGCCTCATCGGCCCCAACGGCGCCGGCAAGTCGACCATGTTCAACCTCGTCACCGGCACGCTGCCGATGACGCGCGGCAAGGTCGAGTTCCTGGGCCGCGACGTCAGCCGCTGGCCGCAGCAGCGCATTGCGCGGCTGGGCATGGCGCGCACCTTCCAGCACGTGAAGCTGCGCCCGCGCATGAGCCTGCTGGACAACGTGGCGCTGGGCGCGCATGCCCGCGCGCGCGGCGGCCTGCTGGCCGCCGGGCTGCGGCTGGACCGCGGCAGCGAGGCGCAGATCATGGCCGAGGCGCGGCGCCAGCTGGCGCGCATCGGCCTCGCGGGGCGCGAGCACGAATTGGCCGGCAGCCTACCGCTGGGCACGCAGCGCGTGCTGGAGATCGCCCGCGCGCTGGCCGCCGACCCCGTGCTGCTGGTGCTGGACGAGCCGGCCGCCGGGCTGCGCCTGCCCGAGAAGCAGGCGCTGGCCGAGTTGCTGCGCCGGCTGCGCGGCGAAGGCGTGACCATCCTGATCGTCGAGCACGACATGGACTTCGTGATGAAGCTGGTCGACCGCCTGGTCGTCATGTCCTTCGGCCGCAAGCTGAGCGAAGGCGCGCCGGCCGCGGTGCGCGCCGACCCGCAGGTGCAGGCCGCCTACCTGGGCGCGCCGGCCGCGGCGGGGGCGCGCCGATGACGATGATGTTGGCCGTTAGCGACCTGCACGTCGCCTACGGTCGCGTGGAGGCGGTGCGCGGCGTCTCGCTGCACCTGAAGGCCGGCGAGATCGTCTCCGTCATCGGCCCCAACGGCGCCGGCAAGACCACGCTGCTGGGCGCGCTGATGGGCCTGCTGCCGGCCGCCGCCGGCACGCTGCGCTTCGACGGCGACGACCTGCGCGCGCTGGACGTCGAGTCGCGCGTCGAGCGCGGCCTGTGCCTGGTGCCCGAGAAGCGCGAGCTGTTCGGCGAGCTGAGCGTGCTGGACAACCTGCTGCTCGGCGCCTACGCGCGGCGCCTGTCGGCCGCCACGCTGAAGCAGCGGCTGGACCAGGTGTGCCAGCGCTTCCCGCGGCTGGCCGAGCGCCGCCGCCAGCGCGCCAACACCTTGTCCGGCGGCGAGCGCCAGATGCTGGCGCTGGGCCGCGCGCTGATGTCGGGGCCGCGGCTGCTGATGCTCGACGAACCCAGCCTCGGCCTGGCGCCGCTGATCGTCGTCGAGATCCTGGCCATCGTGCGCGCGCTGCGCGACGACGGCGTGTCCATCCTGCTGGTCGAGCAAAACGCGCGCGCGGCGCTGGAAAGCTCCGATCGCGGCTACGTGCTGGAGACGGGCGAGATCGCGCTCGAAGGCGACTCGCGCGTGCTGGCCGACGATCCGCGCGTACAGGCCACCTATCTGGGCGGCGATGTTCATGGCGACTGACGCGCCGCCGCTGGCCGAGCGCACGCTGCCGGCGCTGCTGCAGCGCGCGGCGCTGCGCTTCGGCGACCGGCCGCTGCTGCGCGCGCCGGGCGGGCAGTGGACGCACGCGCAAGCCCCCGTTGCCGTGGCCCGCCGCGCCGCGGCGCTGCGCGCGGCCGGCATCGGCACCGGCGACCGCGTCGCGCTGATGGCGGGCAACCGCATCGAGACGCTGGAAGCCGTGCTCGCCTGCGGCTGGCTGGGCGCCGCCGCGGTGCCGATCAACACCGCGGCGATGGGGCCGCAGATCGGCTACTACCTCGCCGACAGCGGCGCGAAACTGCTGATCATCGAAGCGGCTTACGTGGAACGTCTGGCGCTGGCCGACCTGCGGCGCAGCGCGCTGCAGACGCTGCAGACGATCTGGGTGCTGGACAAACTGCCCGCGGCGCCGCCGGTGCCGAGCCCGCCGCTGCAGCCCTGGCCCGCGGCCGGCGAACCCATCGCGCCGGCCGCCGTCTCGCCGGCCGACCCTTTCGCGATCCTCTACACCTCGGGCACCACCGGCCCGGCCAAGGGCGTGTTGTGCCCGCAGGCGCAGTACGAGGCCTGGGGCCGGCACAGCGCGGCGGTGCTGGGCGTCGGCGCGGACGACGTGCTGTGCACCACGCTGCCGCTGTTCCACATCAACGCGCTCAACACCTTCGCGCAGGCGCTGGTGACCGGCGCCAGCGTCGTCGTCGAGCCGCGCTTCTCGGCCTCGGGCTTCTGGCCGGCGATGGCGGCGGCCGGCGCCACGGTGATCTACCTGCTGGGCGCGATGGTGCCCATCCTGCTGGCGCAGCCGGCCGGCGCGGCGGAGCGCGCGCACCGCGTGCGCATCGGCCTCGGCCCCGGCGTGCCGGCGGCCGCCGGCGAGGCCTTCCAGCAGCGCAGCGGCGTGCGCCTGCTGGAAGGCTACGGTTCGACCGAAACCAACTTCGTGATTGCCACCGCGCCCGATTCACCGCGCCGCGGCGTGATGGGCTGGCTGCGCCCGGGCTTCGAGGCGCGCGTGGCCGACGCGTGGGACGCCGAATGCCCGCGCGGCGAGGCCGGCGAACTGCTGCTGCGCGCGGCCGAGCCCTTCAGCTTCGCCGCCGGCTACTGGGGCCGCCCCGAGCAGACCGTGCAGGCCTGGCGCAACCTGTGGTTCCACACCGGCGACCGCGTGGTGCAGGACGCCGACGGCGCCTTTCGCTTCGTCGACCGCATCAAGGACGCGATCCGCCGCCGCGGCGAGAACATCTCGTCGTTCGAGGTCGAGCAGGTGCTGCAAAGCCACCCCGCGGTGGCCGGCGTCGCGGTCTACCCGGTGCCGTCGGACCTGGCCGAAGACGAGGTGATGGCCGCCGTCGTGCCGCGCGACGGCGCGTCGCCGGACCCGGCCGAACTGGTTGCGTTCTGCGCGAGCCGCCTGCCGCGCCACGCCATCCCGCGCTACGTCGAGCTGATGAGCGAACTGCCGCGCACCGAGAACGGCAAGGTGCAGAAGTACAAGCTGCGCGAGCGCGGCGTCACGCCGGCGACGTGGGAGCGGCCGGGCGCTACGGCGCCTCGATCAACTCCGCCAGCATCTGCTTGAGCGCCGCGGCGCGCTCCGGGCCGAAGGGCGCCAGCACGCGCTTTTCGTGCGCGCGGGCCTGGCGCACCAGGCTGTCGGCCAGCGCCTCGCCCTGGGCCGTGATGCGCACCAGCGCCAGGCGGCGGTCGCTTTCGTGCGCGACGCGCTCGACCAGGCCCTTGGCGGCCATGCGGTCGAGCTGGCGCGTGACGGTGGGCTGCGGGGCGATCACGATCTGCGCCAGCCGGCCCACCGGCAGCGCCTCGCCGCCGGCCAGCGAGGCCAGGATGCGCCACTCGGCCACCGGCACGCCGGCGGCGCGCGCCACCCGGTGGAACTCGGCCGAGATGCGGTGGCTGGCCTGGGCCAGCAGCGCGGCCAGGTAGCCGTCGACGAAACGGGCGCGGCGACTCATTGCTTTTCCTCTTGACCAATGCAAATGCATGGAGTTGAATCTACGCCGACGAGGCCGCGAAGCCTTCCGCAGTAACCCTGAAAGCCAGCCCGGGATGGCCGAACGTTCGTTCAAGCAAGAGGTCGAGAAGCTGCGCCTGCCGCCGGGCAGCATCTTCCGCGGCGAGGGCATCCTGGCCGTCACCAAGGCGCTGCTGGAATCGGGCGTGGCCTACGTCGCCGGTTACCAGGGCGCGCCGATCTCGCACCTGATGGACGTGCTGGCCGACGCGCAGGACATCCTGGCCGAGCACGGCATCCACTTCGAGCACAGCGCCAGCGAGGCCACGGCCGCCGCCACGCTGGCCGCCAGCGTCAACTACCCGCTGCGCGGCGCCGCCACCTTCAAGAGCACGGTGGGCACCAACGTCGCCAGCGACGCGCTGGCCAACCTGGCCAGCGGCGGCGTGACCGGCGGCGCGCTGGTCATCGTCGGCGAAGACTACGGCGAAGGCTCCAGCATCATGCAGGAGCGCAGCCACGCCTTCGCGATGAAGTCGCAGATCTGGCTGCTCGACCCCAAGCCCAACCTGCCCGACATCGTGGCCGCCGTGAAGCACGGCTTCGCTTTGAGCGAGGCCAGCCGCACGCCGGTGATGCTGATGCTGCGCATCCGCACCTGCCACGTGCACGGCGAGTTCACCACCGCGCCCAATCTGCGCCCGAGCTTCACGCTGCGCCAGGCGATGGAGCAGCCGCAGCGCGACACCAGCCGCATCGTGCTGCCGCCGGCGAGCTTTTTGCACGAGCAGGAGAAGCTGCAGCAGCGCTGGCCGGCCGCGGTGCGCTACGTGACGGAGCACGGCCTCAACGAAATCATCGGCGGCGACGACGGGCAGGGCGCGGGCGACCTCGGCCTCATCGTCCAGGGCGGACAGTTCAACTCGCTGGCGCGCGTGCTGGAGCGCTTGGGCTTCGCCGACGCCTTCGGCCGCAGCCGCTTGCCGGTGTACGTGATGAACGTCGCCTACCCGGTGGTCGACGCCGAGGTGCTGCGCTTCTGCCAAGGTAAACGCGCGGTGCTGATGGTGGAGGAGGGGCAGCCCAACTTCATCGAGCAGAACGTGGCCGCCATCCTGCGCGGCGCCGGCAGCGCCACCGCGCTGCACGGCAAGGACGTGCTGCCCGTCGCCGGCGAGTACACCGCGGCCGAGCTGCTGGCCGGCGTGCGCCGCTTTCTGCAGCGCTACGGCGCCGTCGAGGCGACGGCTGGAGCCGCGGCGGTCGTGCCGCTGCCCGCCGCGCCGGCGGCGCCGGCACCCGCCGCGCAGGTGCACGCGCGGCCGCCGGGCTTCTGCACCGGCTGCCCCGAGCGCCCAATCTTCACTGCGATGAAGCTGGTCGAGCGCGAGCTGGGCCCGCACCACGTCTCGGCCGACATCGGCTGCCACCTGTTCTCGATCCTGCCGCCGTTCAACATCGGCAACACCACCATGGGCTACGGCCTGGGCGCGGCCGGCGCCGCGGCGTTGAGCGACCGCGGCGCCGCCAAGCGCGCCATCAGCGTGATGGGCGACGGCGGCTTCTGGCACAACGGGCTCACCAGCGGCATCGCCAACGCGGTGTTCAATCGGTCGGACAACCTGACGGTGATCATCGACAACAGCTACACCTCGGCCACCGGCGGCCAGGACGTGCTGTCGAGCAAGGCCGCCAACCCGACGCGCAGCACCGGCCACGCGATCGAAGACGCGGTGCGCGGCGTCGGCGTGCGCCAGGTGCAAACGGTGACGCGCACCTACGACCTGGCGCAGATGAAGGCGGCGCTGAAGCACGCGCTGACGACGAAGGAGCGCGGGCCCAAGGTCATCGTCGCGCAAAGCGAATGCATGCTCAACCGCCAGCGGCGCGAAAAGCCGCTGGCCCGCCAGGCCGTTGCAGCCGGCGAGCGCGTGGTGCGCGAGCGCTTCGGCGTCGACCCCGACACCTGCACCGGCGACCACTCGTGCATCCGGCTCTCGGGCTGCCCATCGCTCACCATCAAGCCCAACCCCGACCCGCTGCGCACTGACCCGGTGACGGCGGTGGCCGATTCCTGCGTCGGCTGCGGCCTGTGCGGCGAGCTGGCGCACGCCGCCGTGCTGTGCCCGTCGTTCTACCGCGCGCAGATCGTCAGCAACCCCAGCGGCTGGGACCGCTTCAAGGCGCGCTGGTCGCGCGCCGTCATCGGCTGGCTGCAGGCGCGCTCGGCGGCGCGCCGCGCGCGCTGGGCGTTCTGACGCGATGAGCCCGCCCCGCACGCCGCCTTCGACTCCCTCTCCCGCCGCGCGGGAGAGGGTTGGGGTGAGGGCATGACCGAAGCCACGCGCCCGATCACGATCGCCGTCCTCGCGATGGGCGGCGAGGGCGGCGGCGTGCTGGCCGACTGGCTGGTCGACCTCGGCGAGCATAACGGCTACATCGCGCAGACCACCTCGGTGCCCGGCGTCGCGCAGCGCACCGGCGCCACCATCTACTACGTGGAGCTGTTCCCGCGCGCCGCCGCGCAGGCCGCCGGCGCGCGGCCGGTGCTGGCGCTGATGCCGCTGCCCGGCGACGTCGACCTCGTGCTGGCCTCCGAACTGATGGAAGCCGCGCGCGCCGTGCAGCGCGGGCTGGTGACCGCCGACCGCACGACGCTGGTGGCCAGCACGCACCGCGTGTATGCCATCGCCGAGAAGACCGCGCTGGGCGACGGCCGCGCCGACGCGCAAGCGCTGCTGGCCCAGGCGCGGCAGGCGGCCAAGCGCTTCGTCGGCTTCGACATGGCGGCGTTGGCGGAAGTGCAGGGCAGCGTGATCAGCGCCGTGCTGTTCGGCGCGCTGGCGGCCACCGGCGCGCTGCCGTTCGAGCGCGCGCAGTTCGCGGCCACCATCGAGCGCGGCGGCATCGGCGTCAAGTCCAGCCTGGCGGCTTTCGATGCGGCGTATCGGCAGGCGCAGCAGCCGCCGGCTGACAGTCCGCCGCCGGCGCCTTTCACGCTGCCGCGCGCTGGCGATCCCGAGGTGCAGGCGCTGCTCGACCGCGCCGCGCGCGAGCACGGCGGCGCCGCGCTGCCGCTGGTCGTCGAAGGCCTGCGCCGGCTGGTCGATTGGCAGGACCCGGCCTACGCCGCGCTGTACCTGGACCGTCTGCAGGCCACGCTGGCCGAGGTGCAGTCCAACAACGAGGTTAGCTCGCTGGCCGCTGAGCTGGCCCGCCACCTCGCGCTGTGGATGAGCTACGAAGACACGGTGCGCGTCGCCGACCTGAAGACCCGCGACACCCGCTTCGCCCGCGTGGCCGCCGAAGTGCGCGCCGAGCCCGGCCAGGTGCTGGCCTTCAGCGAGTTCATGCACCCGCGGCTGCAGGAGATTGCCGACACGCTGCCGGCTGGCGTCGGACGTTGGCTCTTGCGCTCCGGCGCGCCGCGCCGCTGGGTGGAGCGGATCGCCAACCGCGGCCGCGTGGTCGGCACCACTTCGCTCGGCGGCTTCGTGCTGCTGTGGACGCTGGCCGGCCTGCGCCGCTGGCGGCGCGGCATGCTGCGCTACGAAGTGGAGCAGCAGCGCATCGAGGCCTGGCTGGCCGAGGTGCGCGCCGCGCTGCAGCGCGGCGACGCGGCGCTGGCCGTCGAGATCGTGCGCTGCCAGCGCCTCGTCAAAGGCTACGGCGACACGCACGAGCGCGGCCTGGCCAGTTTCGATCGCCTGCGCCGCGCCTGGCGCCGCCAGCCGCTGCCGGCCGCCACGCTGGCCGAGCTGCGCGCCGCCGCGCTGGCCGACGAGCAGGGCCACGCGCTCACCGCGGCGCTGCAGCGCCTGAATCTTGCCTGATCCGCTACGCGCTAACGAGGAGGCTGAATGTACCGCGACAACCCCGAAGCCATCGCCGCGCTGGTGCGCGACACCGAGGTGCACAAGGACTGCTACACCAGCCCCGAGCTGTTCGCGCTGGAGATGCAGCACCTGTTCGCCAACACCTGGGTCTACGTCGGCCACGCCAGCCAGATTCCCAACCCCGGCGACTACTACGCCACCACGGTGGGCGACCAGCCGGTGCTGATGGTGCGGCTGCCCGACGGCAGCGTGAAGGTGCTGCACAACCGCTGCCTGCACAAGGGCGTCAAGCTGGTCAGCGAAGGCGCGGGCCACGCGGGGCGCTTCTTCCGCTGCCCGTACCACGCCTGGACCTACAAGCTCGACGGCGCGTTGCAGAGCACGCCATTGCGCCAGGGCTACGAGAACACCGGCTTCGAGTTGTGCGAGGCCAGCCGCGGCATGCCCGCGGCCACGTCGCAGGTCTACCGCGACTTCGTGTTCTGCCGCCTGGCGCCGCAGGGCGTCGGCTTCGACGAGTATTTCGGCCAGTCGCTGTCGACGCTGGACAACATGGTCGACCGCTCGCCCGAAGGCAGGCTGCAGGTGGCCGGCGGCGTGCTGCGCTATATGCACCGCTGCAACTGGAAGATGCTGGTCGACAACCAGACCGACACCTGCCACCCGATGGTGGCGCACGAGTCGTCGGCCGGCACCGCCGTGCGCGTGTGGAAGGCCGCGCCCGAAGGCACGCCCAAGCCGATGGCGGTGGAGCTGTTCGCGCCCTTCGTCAGCCCCTACGAGTTCTTCGAGAAGATGGGCATCCGCGTCTGGGACCACGGCCACGGCCACACCGGCGTGGCCGACTCGATCCACGCCGCGTATTCGCCGGTGCCGGGCTACTGGGAGCAGATGGTCGCTGCCTACGGCGAGGCGCGGGCGAAGCAGATCCTAGGCGAGGTGCGGCACAACACCGTCTACTGGCCCAACATCATGGTCAAGGGGCCGATCCAGACGCTGCGCTTGTTCAAGCCCATCGCCGCCGACCGCACGCTGGTCGAGAGCTGGACCTTCCGCCTGGTCGGCGCGCCCGACCTGCTGCTGGAACGCACGCTGATGTACAACCGGCTGATCAACGCCCCCACCTCGGTGGTGGGCCACGACGACCTGGAGATGTACGAGCGTGCGCAAGCCGGCCTGCTGTCGCGCGGCACCGACTGGATCAACGTGGCGCGCCTGTACGACCCCGCCGAGCACGACCGCCTGCCGCGCCCCGAAGGCGTGGTGACCAACGGCACCAACGAATGGCAGATGCGCAACCAGATGCGCTCGTGGGTGCGCCACATCACGGCGTCGATGAAGCAGGGGGTGGCGGCATGAACGTCACCTTGCCCAGCGACCACGATCTGGCCGGCTTCGTGCTGCGCGAGGCGCGGCTGCTCGACGATCTGCGCTTCGACGACTGGCTGGCCCTCTTCACCGACGACGGCCACTACTGGATGCCGCTGCAGCACGGCCAGACCGACCCGCGGCTCGTCTGCTCGCTGATGTACGAGGACAAGCTGCTGCTGCAAGTGCGCATCGAACGGCTGCACGGCGCGCGCACCTTCTCGCAGCAGCCGATCAGCCGCTGCCACCACCTGCTGCAGGCGCCCAGCGTCGAGTCGCGCGACGAGGCCGCCGGCCTCTACGTCACGCGCACCGCCTTTCATTACGTGGAGGCGCGGCAGGACGAGCAGCAACTGCACGCCGGCTGGGCCACGCACACGCTGAAAAGCACGCCCGAGGGCCTGCGCATCCAGCTCAAGCGCGTGGACCTCGTCAACTGCGACGCGGCCTTCGGCAACCTGCAACTCTTCATGTGATGCTGCAGCCCCTGCCGCCCACCGTCGCCCAGGCCTTCGCGGCCGCGGCGCAGCGCTGGCCGCAGCGGCCTTGCGTGGCGCTGCTGGCCGAAACCGCGGCCGCCTACGGCTTGCAGGCCGGCGAGTGGACCTACGGCGAAGCCTTGGCCGGCATCGAAGCCTTGCGCGCCGGCTACGCGGCCGCCGGCTACGGCCACGGCCACCGCGTGGGCCTGCTGCTGGAGAACCGGCCGGCCTTCTTCTGGCACTGGTTCGCGCTCAACGGCCTGGGCGTCTCGGTCGTGCCCATCAACGCCGAGCTGCGCAGCGCCGAGCTGGAATACCTGGTCGGCCACAGCGATATCGCGTTGGCCGTCGCGCTGCCGCAGCGCCATGCCGCCTTGCGCGCCGCGGCGCGGGCCGCGGGCCGGCCCTTGGCGTTGATGGCCGATGGCGACGCGCCGCCGCCGGCGCCCTTCGCCGCGCCGCGCGCCGATCGAGCCATCGGCGAGCCAAGCGAATGCGCGCTGCTCTACACCAGCGGCACCACCGGCCGCCCAAAGGGCTGCATGCTGCCCAATCGCTACTACCTGCACAGCGGCCGCTGGTACGCGCAGGTCGGCGGTTTGGCGGCGCTGCGCGACGGCGCCGAGCGCATGCTGACGCCGCTGCCGCTGGTGCACATGAACGCGATGGCCTACTCGGCGCTGGCGATGGTGCTGACCGGCGGCTGCCTGGTCGTGCTGGACCGCTTTCACCCCGCCACCTGGTGGGCCAGCGTGCGCGAATCGCGCGCCACCGTCGTGCACTACCTGGGCGTGATGCCGGCGATGCTGATGAAGGCGCCGCCGTCGCCCGACGACCGCGCGCACGCTGTGCGCTTCGGCTTCGGCGCCGGCGTCGATCGCGCGTTGCACGCGCCGTTCGAGCAGCGCTTCGGCTTTCCGCTGCTGGAAGCCTGGGCGATGACCGAGACCGGCGCCGGCGCGGTGGTGATGGCCAATGCCGAGCCGCGCCAGGTCGGCAGCAACTGTTTCGGCCGCGAAGGCGCCGACGTGCAGGTGCGCGTGGTCGCCGACGACGGCAACGATGCCGCGGCCGACCAGCCCGGCGAGCTGTGGGTGCGCCATGCCGGCGACGATCCGCGTTATGGATTCTTCGCCGGCTACCTGAAGGACGAGGCCGCCACCGCCGAGGCCTGGGACCAGGGCTGGTTCCACACCGGCGACATCGTGCGGCGCGACGCTTCGGGCCAGCTGCACTTCATCGACCGCCGCAAGAACGTCATCCGCCGCAGCGGCGAGAACATCTCGGCGGTGGAGGTCGAAGGCGTGCTCAACCAGATGCCCGAGCTGAAGGCCAGCGCCGTGGCCGCCGCGCCCGATGCGCTGCGCGGCGACGAGGTGCTGGCCTGCGTGGTCACCCACGCGGCCGTGCCCGAGGCCGACCGCGCCGCGCTGGCCGAGCGCATCGTGCAGCACGCGCTGCAGCGGCTGGCGTACTACAAGGCGCCGGGTCATGTCGCCTTCGTCGACGCGCTGCCGCTCACCGCCTCGCAGAAGATCGCCCGCGGCGAACTCAAGGCTTTGGCGCAGCAGCTCCCCGGCACGGCGGCCTGCGTCGACACGCGGCATTTGAAGAAGCGGGCGAGCGAATGACCCGGCGCGGCTATGAAGGCGTGGCGGTCGCCGTCCCCGTGACGGTGCCCTACGTCCGCTACAGCACGCGCGGCGCGCACTGGTTCATCGGCCAGGCGCTGAAGCGGCTGCTCGATGCCAGCGGGCTGGCCAAGGAGCAGATCGACGGCCTGACGATCAGCTGCTTCTCGCTGGCGCCCGACACCGCGGTCGGCGTCACCCAGCACCTGGGGCTGTCGCCGCGCTGGCTGGACCACATCCCCAACGGCGGCGCCAGCGGCGTGATGGCGCTGCGCCGCGCCGCGCGCGCGGTGCAGGCGGGCGACGCCGACGTGGTGGCCTGCATCGCCGCCGACACCAACCACGTCGACAGCTTTCGCCTGATGCTCGGCGGCTTCTCCGACTTCAGCCGCGACGCCACCTACCCCTACGGCTCGGGCGGGCCGAACGCGCTGTTCGCCTTCATCACCGCGGCCTACATGGCGCGCAGCGGCGCCACGCGCGCCGACTTCGGCCGCGTCTGCGTGGACCAGCGCGCCAACGCGCTGGCCGCCGGCTCGCGCGTGTTCAGCAAGCCGCTGACGCTGGACGAGTACCTCGCCGCGCGGCCGATCGCCGAGCCCATCCATTTGTTCGACTGCGTGATGCCCTGCGCCGGCGCCGAGGCCTTCCTGGTGATGAGCGAGCAGCGCGCGCGCGACCTCGGCCTGCCGTTTGCCGCGCTGCGCGCCAGCATCGAGCGCCACAACGCCTTCAGCAGCGACCCGATGATGGTGCGCGGCGGCTGGCACGTCGACCGCGACGACCTCTATGCGATGGCCGGCTGCGGCCCCGCCGACATCGGCTTCGTGCAGACCTACGACGACTATCCGGTGATCGTGCTGATGCAGTTCGAAGGCCTGGGCTTCTGCCGCGCCGACGAGGCGCCCGCCTTCGTGCGCGGCCGCAGCACCGCGTGGAACGGCGACTTCCCGCACAACACCTCGGGCGGCCAGTTGTCGGCCGGCCAGGCCGGCTGCGCCGGCGGCTTCCTCGGGCTGACCGAGGCGCTGCGGCAGATCACCGGCGCCGCCGGCGAGCGCACCGTGAAGAACCCCAGGCTCGGCCTGGTCAGCGGCTATGGCATGGTCACCTACGACCGCTGCCTGTGCACCGGCGCGGTGATCCTGGGAGAGCCCGCATGACCATGCCGCTGATGCGCCCCAAGCGCAAGAATCCCGTCCAGCGCACGCGGCAGATGAACGTGCCGCCGTGGGCGCGCGGCCGCGTGGCGCTCAGCCTGACGGCGGCCGCCGCCGAAGGCCGCTTCGAGCTGCAGCTCTGCCGCGACTGCGGCCGCGTGCAATACCCGCCGCGCGAGGCCTGCGGCCATTGCACTTCGCCGCGGCTGCAGTGGCGCGCGCAGTCGGGCGCCGGCGAGCTGCTGGCGCTGACCACGCTGCATCACAGCAACGACCTCTTCTTCCGCGAACGCCTGCCCTGGCGGCTGGGCCTGGTGCAGCTCGATGCCGGGCCCACCGTCGTCACCCACCTTCATGGCGATGTCACCGCCGCCCCCGCGCGCGTGAGCGTCGGCGCGCGGCTGGACCGCGCCGGCCGCGCGGTGCTGATCGCTTTTCCGCCCGAGGAGACCCCCCACATGGCCGACGACCCCATGCTGCGCGAGATGAGCTGCGACCCCCGGATGCGCAAGCTGCTGGTGACCGACGGCATGACGGCCGTGGGCCAGGCCGCCGTGCGCGCGCTGGTGAAGGCCGGCGCCGACCTCGTGTGGGTTGGCCATGCCGAGCCCTGGAAGCGCCACGGCTCGGGGCTGGACGACATCGCTTCGTTGCCGCAGGTCACGCTCGTCCCGCTGGACCTCAGCAACGAGCGCAGCGTGACCGAGCTGGCCGGCGAAATCGGCGGCAAGGTCGACATCGTGATCAACAACGCCGAGGTGCACCGCGGCTTCGGCATCGGTGCGCGGCGCGGGACCGATGCCGCGCGCGCCGAGATGGAGATCAACTACTTCGGCGCGCTGCGCCTGGCGCAGGCCTTCGGCCCGGCGCTGAAGGGCCGCGCGGCCGACGGCGTGCTGAACGCCACCGCCTGGGTCAACGTGCTGTCGATCTACGCGCTGGCCAACTTCCCGCCGCACGGCACCTTCAGCGCCAGCAAGGCGGCGGCGCATTCGCTGGCGCAATGCCTGCGCGCCGAGATGCAGCCGGCCGGCATCCGCGTCGTCAACGTCTTCCCGGGCCCGATCGACGACGACTGGAACCAGAACCTGCCGCCGCCCAAGCTGGCGCCCGAGGCGCTGGCCAAGGCCATCGTCCAGGCCTTGCGCGACGGCGTCGAGGACGTCTACCCCGGCGACGTGGCGCAGGAATGGCTGGAGCGCTGGCGCGACGACCCGCGCGTGCTGCAGCGCGAACTGGCGGCGGGCGGATGAACCCCATGACGACCCCCAACGCTCAACTGTTGACCCAACTCGCCGCCGCGCTGCAGGGCGGCGGCATCGAGGTGGTGGACCTGACGCAGACGCTGAGCCCCGAGTTCCCGCAGATCGCGCTGCCGCCCGAGATGGGGCAGTGCTGGCCCTTCCGCATCGAGGAGATCTCGCACTACGACGAGCGCGGCCCCGGCTGGTACTGGAACAACTTCTCCTGCGGCGAGCACACCGGCACCCACTTCGACGCGCCGGCGCATTGGATCTCGGGGCGCCACCTGCCGCACGGCACGGTCGACACGCTGCCGGTGCAGCGCCTCGTCGCGCCGGCCTGCGTGATCGACTGCCACCAGCAGGCCGCCGCCGACCCCGACTACCTGCTGAGCGTGGCCGACATCGAAGCCTTCGAAGCGGCGCACGGCCGCATCGCGCCGGGAAGCTGGCTGCTGATGCGCACCGACTGGTCGAAACGCACCGATCCCGAGGCCTACCAGAACTTCGACGAAACCGGCCAGCACACGCCGGGGCCCAGCAGCGAGGCGGTGCAGTTCCTGGTCGAGCAGCGCGACGTGCTGGGCTTCGGCTCGGAGGCCATCGGCACCGATGCCGGCCAGGGCTTCCACCTGCGCCCGCCTTACCCCTGCCACTACTACATGCACGGCGCCGGCCGTTGGGGACTGCAATGCCTGAGCAACCTGGACCGCCTGCCGCCCACCGGCAGCCTGCTGATCACGCCGCCGCTGAAGATCGAGAAGGGCAGCGGCAGCCCGCTGCGCGTGCTGGCCTTGATCGCGAAATGAGCGGAACGGTCCTGCTCACCGGCGCCAGCACCGGCATCGGCCGCGTGCTGTGCCAGCGGCTGCTGGACCAGGGCCGCGAGGTGGTGGCCTTGTCGCGCCGCGGCAGCGGCCTGCAGCACCCGCGGCTGCACGAGCACGCGGTCGACCTCGCCGACGCCGCGGCCACCGCGCAGGCGGCCGCCGAAGTGGCGCGGCAGTTCGACGTCACCGCCTTCGTGCATAACGCCGGTGCCATGCGGCCCGCGCTCTTGGCCGACGTGCAGCCCGAAGACCTGCCGGCGCTCAGCCAGCTGCACATCGGCAGCGCCATCACGCTGATGCAGGCCGTGCTGCCGGGCATGCGGCAGCGCCGCTTCGGCCGCGTGGTGCTGCTGGGCTCGCGCGGCGCCCTGGGCGCGGCCACGCGCAGCGCCTACGCCGCCACCAAGGCCGGGCTGGTGGGCCTGTGCCGCACCTGGGCGCTGGAACTGGCGGCCGAGGGCATCACCGTCAACGTCGTCGCGCCGGGCCCGATCGGCGGTACCGAGATGTTCCACGAGGTGGTGCCGGCGCACAGCGAACGCGAACGCAAGCTCGCCGCGGCGATCCCCGTGCAGCGCCTGGGCACGCCGCAAGACGTGGCGCACGCGGTGCAGTTCTTCATCGCCCCGGAGGCCGGCTTCGTGACTGGCCAGGTGCTCTACGTCTGCGGCGGGGCCAGCGTGGGGAGCATCGTGATCTGAGGTTTGCCAGCTTATTCCTGTCTTGATATATTTCCCCGGATGACAGGATCCCTGCACGGCACCCCGCGCGAGAAGCCTCTGCATTGGGTCGGGTCCGCGCAGAAGGACTACCAGGACTTCCCAGCGGAAGTCCAGTCGGAGATGGGTTATGCGCTGGGCCTGGCGCAGTTGGGTTCCCGGCATCCGCGCGCCAAGCCGTGGAAGGGCGAAGGGCCCGGCGTCCTTGAAATCGTCGAGGACCATCGAGGCGATACCTACCGGGCCGTCTACACGGTGCGCTTTGCCGGGGCGGTCTATGTGCTGCACGCCTTCCAGAAAAAATCGAAGTCGGGCATCAAGACCCCGCAGGAAGACGTGAAACTGATTGGACAACGCTTGAAGCGGGCGCAGCAGGACTACGAGAGCCGAGGCACACCATGAGCAGCACGAAGCCAGCGATCGCGATCACCCGCGGCACGACCAACGTCTTCGAGGATCTCGGCTATGCCGATGCCGGTGAGCGGCAGACCAAGACCCGCCTGGCCCTGGCGGTCAACAACCTGCTGAAGGGGCGCAAGCTGAAGCAGCGCGAAATCGCCGAACTGCTGCATATCCCGCAGCCCAAGGTCTCGGCGCTGAAGAACTACCGGCTCGACCAGTTCTCGGTCGAGCGCCTGCTGACCTTCCTGACCGCCTTGAATCAGGACGTGGAAATCATGATCCGGCCGCGGCGGGCCGCGACCGGCGCGGGGCACATTTCGGTCTTGGCGGTCGCTTAAGGCGGCGGCCCGAGCGGATGCTGCCGCGCCAGCCAGCCGAGCATCAGCAGCCCGGCCAGCAGCGCGCCGGCGGCGATCTGCAGCGACAGCGTGAAGCCCGCGGCCGGCGTGGCGCTGTGGCGCAGCAGCGCGGCCACCATCGGCGGGCCGGCGATCTGGCCCAGGCCGTAGGCCGCGGTGAGCCAGCCGATCAGCCCCGAGACGTTGTGCGGCCGCAGCCGCCGCGCCTCCTGCATCGCGAACAGCGTGATCGCGGTGAACGGCAGCCCCAGCAGCAGGCTGCCGAGCGCAAAGCCCGCGAGGCTGGGCCACCACACGCTGAGCGCGATGCCCAGCGCCTGCAGGCCGTAGCAGGCCATCAGCAAATGGCGGCGGTCGCTGTGCACCGGCAGCCGCGTCGTCAGCAGCGCGCCCGCGGCGACGCCCAGGCCGAACAGCGGCCAGAACAGGTCCAGCCAGATCGAGCCCGGCAGCGACTGGCGCGCAATCACCGGCAGGAACGTGGCCGTCACGATGTAGCCGAAGCCGGCCAGCCCGTAGGCCAGCGTGAACAGCGCGATGGCGCTGCCGTGCAGCCGCGCGGCGCCCGGCGGCGGCGGCGGCGGCGCGGCCACCGTGCCGCGCAGGCGCGGCCAGGCCCAGGCGGTCAATGCGACGGCCAGCGCCGCGAACACGGCCCAGCCGGCGGCCGCGTGCACGCCCAGCGCCACCATCGCGCTGGCCGCCAGGCCGCTGACGGCGATGCCCAGCCCCGGCCCGACGTAGATGATGCCGGCCAGCGCCGGCGCGCCGAGCGCGCTCAGGCGCGCCAGGCACCAGCCCGAGACGTAGACGAAGACCAGCGCGCTGGCCACGCCGGCGAGGCCGCGCCACAGCGGCCACAGCGCCGCCGGCGGCAAAGCCATGGCCAGCGTCAGCAGCACCGTGGCCAGCAGCCCGCTGCGCACCGCGGCGGTGTGCGCCAGCGGCCGCCGCACGCGCAGCCGCCGCCACAGCGCCGGCTGCAGCGCGCACAGCAGCGCGCCCAGCCAGTAGCCCAGGTAGTTGGCGGTGGCCAGCCAGCTGGCGCGGTCGAGGTCGACCACGCCGTCGTGCAGCATCATCGGCAGCAGCGGCGTGAAGGCGAAGCGGCCGATGCCCATCGCGACGGCGAGCGACAGCAGCCCCGTCAGGGCGATGGCCAGCGGGCGCGGGGCGGGGCGGTCGGCCGCCGGTTCGGGGGTGGACGCGGAAGGCATGCGCGCATTGTCCCGGGCGGCGGCCGGCAGGCCGTCTGCCACAATGATTCGGCCATTGCCGCCGCCTTCGCCATGAACCCGAACGACGCCGCCCAGAGCACCGTGCCGCCGCAGCGGACGCGGCCGCTCGCCGACGTGCCGACGCTGGCGGCGCAGGCGGTGGCGGTGCTGCGCTCGTCGCAGGCGCTGTTCGCGCTGTCGGCCGACGAGGCGCATGCCGTCGTCGGCTACATGCAGGTGGCCAGTTATGCCAAGGGCGCGACGCTGCTGCGCGAAGGCGACGGCAGCGACCGCGCCGAGATGCTGTTGCTGCTGGACGGCGAGGTCAACGTCGACGTCGGCATCGAGGCCGCGGCCGGCGCCGTGCCGATCGCCGCGCTGGGCCCGGGCAGCGTGCTGGGCGAGGTGGCGCTGCTCGACGGCCGGCCGCGATCGGCGCAGTGCACGGCGCTGTCGCCGGTGCGCGCCGCCAGCCTGAGCCGGCCCGCGCTGGAAGCCATGCTCGACGCCCACCCGCGCGCCGCCGCCAAGCTGATGATCGCGCTGTCGCGCCACATCAGCGAGCGGCTGCGCGCAATGGGGCAGCAGTTGCTGGTCTACGGCGAGCTGACCGCGTCGCTGCAGGGCGAGTTGGACCGCGTGCGCGGCGGCGGGCGGCGCTGAGGGCGATTGCTGCGGCGCCTCGGGCGCTGGCGGCGGCTCACAGCGGCGCGCGCAGCCGCAACTCAGGCTCGGGCCGCGGCTTGTACGGCTGCGGCACCGCCGCTTTCATCAGGCCTTCCAGGCGCACCAACTCGGCCAGCAGCTCCTGCAGCGAGGCGGCCTGGGCGTCGTCCAGCTTGCCGCCGTCGCCGTGGTCGCGCACCGGCCCAAGGGCGGCCGCGGCCCGGATCGCTCGCGGCAACGGCACGCTGAACGCGGCGTAGGCCGCGCTGGCGGACAGTCCGGAAAGCCGCTCGCGCAGGCTGCTGATCAGCAACTGCAGGCGCACCCAGCGCTGTTCGCGCCAGGCGGCCTTTTCCCTGCCGTCGTCGCTGCAGAACTGATCGACGAACAGGCGGCCGGCCAGCGTGCCGTAGCGGTGAGCCATCTCCAGGATCTGCCGCCGCGGCATGCCGATGTGCAGCCCGCCTTCGCCGGCACGCAGCCACAGCCGGGCCACGCGGTTGCGCACGTGGGGCAGGCGGAAGCTGGTGCGGTCGCGCCAGTCGGTTGCGGTCGTCGCCAGGCCCACCAGGAAGCCGCCCAGCATCTTCCAGGGCGCCAGCCACGCGGGCACGGCCGCCGGCGGCGTGGTGGCGCCTTCGGCCATGGTGGGCAGGGTCGCGGGGTCGAAGCGGTTCCAGTTGTCGCCCCAGCCCCGGCCGTGGAAATCGGGCAGCCAGACGAGCGCGTCGTCGGGGCGCTGGTAAGGGTCCTGGCGGCCAAGCCAGAGGCCGAAGGTCGGCCAGCGCGGCAGCGCGGCGTCGAAGATGTGGATCGGGAAGTTGGACGAGACGCCGCCGTCGGTGAACCAGCAGCGCCGCAGCCGGCGGCTGCCGGCCTCGCGCTGCTCGTAGTCGATGGCGTACAGCGGCACGGCCGAGAACAGCAGCGGAAAGCTCAGGCTCAGGCGCGCCGCTGCCGCCACCGGCAGGCCAGCGCCCGGCAGTTCGCGCAACTCACGGGTGTCGTCGCCCGCCGGCGGGTCGGACGACGAGCGCGGTACGTAAGACGGCGCGGCCTGCAGCAGCGCGTCGAACACCGCCCGCGGCAGGTAGGGCCTCAGTTCGTCGGGCCGGAAGAACAGCCGGCTCGTCTCGTCGGCCAGCGGCAGCCGGTACGGCCGGCCGTGGGTGACGTTGGTCGAGATCATCTGCAGGTTGATGGCGCGCAGGCCCGGCGGATCGGCGTCGGTGCAAGGCGTGAGCGGGGCGCCGGGGTAGGCTGGCGCGGTCCAGAGGTCGCCGAAGGTCAACGGCGGGTCGCTCAGCTTGAGGCCGGCGCTGCGTTGGATGCCTTCGTGCAGCCACTCGCTCAGCCCCGGGCGTGGGTCGTCCGGATCCTGCGGCTCCAGCGTGCCGCCCTTGCACAGGCCCAGCCCGTTGTCCACGATGCCGCGGCGAATGTCGTGCCGCAAGTCCGCCAGCAGCGCCAGGGCGGCGCAGACCACGGCCAGCGCCAGCCCTAGGACCACGGTGGTCCAAGCCGCGTGCTGGCCCTGGGCGTTGCCGATCGCCCAGGCCAGCAGCGCGCCGCCAAAGGCGCCGGAAGCGATGGCCGCGCCATAGGCCTTGGCCACTTCGGCGATGACGGGCCCGATGCGAACCTTCGGCGCTGCCACCGGTGCCGGCGGCGATTCCGGCGATTCCGGCGATTCCGGCGCCGCTGATGCCGGCGGGTCTTGCGTCTTTCGGTCGTAGCTGCCGGGCGGCATCCCCTGGAACAGCCGCGCCCACAGGCGGATCAGCCGCCGGCCCTGCGGCGCGGGCTGGAACAGCGACAGCATGCGCGTGCGCCCGTCGGGCAGTTCCTCGCCCAGCGCGGCTGGCAGGCGGCGCAGGGTCTCGAACGGCATCTCGTAGCCGGTGCGCCGGCCGTACTCGGCCGCCGCGGCCAGCGCGGCAGCCATCGCGCCGACCGAGGTGCCGCCGATGTTGCGGAAGCGATAGGCGCGCGCCAGCTCGACGATGGCCCAGGGATAGACCACGCCGCTGGCCACGCCGCCGGTGAGCACCAGGTCGCAGTAGCGGTCGAGCGGCGGTACTTCGTCCACCGGTGCCGGCACGGGGCAGATGTCGTCGCCCGGCGCCACCGGCTCCTTCTTCACTCGTCCTCCGGCAGCGGGGCGAACAGGCGGTCTTCGGCGATCTGTTGCAGCGCCGTCAGGCTGGGGTAGAACAAATAGGCCGTGCCGCGCGTGCGCGTGAAGGGGCGCAGGCCGTGCAGCAGCAGTGATCGGCCGCCGGGCAGCGGAATCTCGAAGCCACCGTCGCCGGCCTGGTGGGCGCCGATCAGCGGGTCGCGTGCGCCGCCGCGGTCAGGGCTGCCCAGCGGTACGCGGTCGGCCCATTGGCCCAGCAGGTGCTCGAACTGGTCTTCGATGCTGGCGCAGAAGAACTGGCCGATCAGCCCGCATGGTTCCCCCGCGTCGCGCCCGTAGGGCATGCCACGCCGCAGCAGCGGGCGGCGGTGGCTGTGCGCGGGCCCTTGGTCGGCATCGTGCGCTTGCGCGGGCGTGGCGCCCGGCTCGGCCAGGCGGGCATTCATGCGGCGCGTGTGGGCGCCAAAGGGGCAGCCTTCGCCGCGGACGTCGTCAGCGTAGTCGAAGTCGTCGCGCGGGTCGGTGCCGGCCCCCAGGCCCGCGGGCCGGCCTTCGCTCGAGCGCCCGCACAGCTTGGCGCGGATGGCTTCGGCACCCAGGCCTTCAGCCCCGGCGGCGGCGGCCTCGCGCACCGCCTCGGTGATGAAGGCTTCGAATTCGTCCACGTATTGCTCCACCTGGTGCAGCACGCCGAAACTGCCGTTGTGGAAGAACACGCGCAGTTCCTTCGGCCAGACCTGCCGGCCGTCGGTCGACAGCCAGGGGTTGGCGCCCGAGTTCTGCGGGTGGCCCAGCACGAACTCGCCGGCCTCGTGCATCGAGGTGGGCTTGCAGCGGCCCAGCTCCTTCGGGTCGGTGCAGCCGTTGATGCCGATGCGCGACAGGCCGTCGCGCAGCCCGAAGTGCACGCGCAGCTCGCCGCGCTGCCCGTACAGTCGCTGCGCCCGCGGCAGCTCGGCGGTGTGCGCGCCGCTGTCGGCGGCGATGGCCTTGATCTTCAGCACCGCATCGTCCAGCGCCGCCTCGGCCGCCGCCGTCGCATGCAGGCTCAGCACCGCGTCCAGCGTCGTGAAGCCGAAGTCGCCGTCCCAGTACGCCGGCGCGTTGTCGCCGTACTGGCCGGCATGGCTGGCGGCGCGCAGCGCCGCGCCGGCGTGGAAGGCCGGTGCCCTGGCCGCGAAGCAGGCCAGCACATGGGCCGGCACGCGGGCGCGCTCCAGCCCGCGCCGGCTGAAGCCCAGGCTCAATTGCAGCGCGGGTCGCGCGGCCTGGGCGGCCGTGATCGGATGCGCCTGCATCAGGCGCTGCAGGAAGTGCAGCGGATCGCACCCTTCGGCGAAGCCGATCACCAGTTGCTGCGCCGCCTGCCAGCTGCCGCCGCCCACGAGCACGATGCGCTGCACGTCGTGGAAGGCAGCGTTCATGGCTGCGCCCCCCGGCGTTGCGCGGCGTCGGCCGCGCGGGCTTCTTCGCGTCGCTTCAACGCTGCGGCCTCGTTGCGCACCACTTCGGCGGTCTCGCTGCGCGGGTAGGCGCTGAAGAAGTAGCCCATCGCCGGCGCGCGGTTGTAGCGCTGGATCAGCGCGATGAACTCGTTGGGGAACTTGTCCACCGGCGTCGGCGGCGCATCTTCGATCGATTCGAACAGGCTGTCGAACAGGTCGCCCACGCGCAGCGCGAAGTGCTGGATGTAGGCCGCGAAGTCGCCGTCGTAGACGGTGTGCAGCACCAGCACGGTGTCGCGCTCGATGAACTCGAACCACGCGAAGTGCAGGTGCCGCGATTCGCGCAGCGCCTCCTGGATGCGCGGTGCGCCGCTGCGGATCACCTCGCGCAGGCGGGCCGCGTGGTCCTTCACCGGCTGCCGGATGCGCATGGCCACGTTCAGCGTCGACTGCGCCAGCCGCTGGTCGCGGCGGTAGGTGAAGGGATAGCGCTCGCAAGCGAAGCCCCAGCGCTTCTTCAGCCCGATGGGGGTGGCGTCCAGGGGGTCGAGTTCCTCTTCGAGCCCCGGCAGGCCCATCACGTGGCGCACCACTTCAACGATCAGCGGCCAGGCCAACCCGTGGCCCAGGCAGGGATGCCGGCCTTGGCCGGGCAGGCCCCAGATCAGCGGGTCTTCGAACGCCGGCGCTCGAGGGGCGCGGGTGGCGCCGCCCAGCGCCAGCAGCAGGTCGTCGAACTGCCGCTTGCCGTCGTCGTTGGTCGAGATCTGCACCCGCGGCAGGAAGGCGATCGGCGGGTTGCGGCCGAGGGCATCGCCGATCAGCGCTTGCCATTCCGGCCGGCGGGCGCTGGGCCGGCCGCCGTTTTCCGCCAGCGCCAGCGCGCTGGCCTTCTTGCGTGCCGCCGGCACGGCGAAGAAGGCCTTGATGGCGATGCACACGGCCGCCTGCACGTTGCCGACGGTGCCCACCGCGGCGCCGACGGCGACGACGGCGCGCTGCTCGCCGTTGAGCGGATCGTTGTATTGCCCCAGCGCCTTCAGCACCGGCTGCAAGCCGGCCAGCGCGCCCGGCGGGCGGCAGCCCTTGAGCGCGTCTTCGTCACCGATGGCATGGGCATCGATCAGCGCGGCAGTGCGCGCCAGCAACTGGCCCATCGCCTGCTTGGCCTGGGGGATGGCCAGCGGGTCGGTCGCGAAGTGCCGGCCCAGCACCTGGTAGACCAGCGCCCGATAGCTGGCGCGCAGGCTGGCCTCCAGCAGCCGGAAGTCGGTCTGCGCATAACCGAAGAGATACTGGCAAAAGCGCAGCGCCGACTGCTCGGCGAAGGCGGCCAGATCGAACTTCTGGCTGCGCAGCGAGAGGATGGCCGCCGCCTGGCAGGCGTGGTGGGCGACGGTGGCGACGAGGTCGTCGCTCCTCGGAAAGCTGTGGCGCAGCGCCCTCACTTGTGCCGCATGCGCGGCGTCGCCGCCGCTCGACGGGTCCAGCGCCAGCAGGAAATTGCCGCCCCCCAGTTCACCATAGACGCGGCTGGAGTAGTTCGGGCCGCCGTCGGCCAGCGCCGCTTCGATCTGCGCGCGCTGGGTGACCAGGTACACGGTCTTGTGGCCGATCGCCGGCGGCGGCCTCGGGTGCTCGTCGTCGGGGCAGCAGGGCTCGGGCGGGCCGGCGCGGCTGGGGAAGCCGAGGCGGCCGTTGCACTCGTCGTTGATCATCGCGAAGAGCCCGGCGCGGTGATCGTCGTCTTCCAGCCATTGCAGCAACAGCCGGTTCCTCGCCTCGTCATTGGGGCGGGCGTTGAAGGTCTCCAGGCAGGGCGGATCGACGACTACCTTGCTTGCCATGGCGGGGGCCTCGCAGGTTCGGGGTGGGGCGCGCTAGGGCGCCAGGGTGTCGCACAGCGCCAGCGCCGCGCGCAGGTCATGGGTGTCGCGGCCTTCGCTCCAGCGCGCCAGCAGCGGCACCAGCAGGCGCCGCGCCCGCCGTTGGCGCCCTTGGGCGGCCCAGCACCGCGCCAGCGAGGTGGCGCTGCGCAGCGCAAAGCCCAGCCGGTGCTGGCGCAGCGCCAGCGCGTGGCCGCTCTTGAGCCAGGTCTCGGCCAGCTCGGTGCCTTCGCCGCGCTGCAGCGCCAGCTCGCCGCGCAGGCGGCGCAACTCGGCTTCGAGCTGGCGCTCGCCGTAGCGCTCGGCGATCGCCAGGCCCTGGTCGACGCAGGCGACTGCCGCCTCGGGCTCGCCGGCCAGCATCAGCCCTTCGGCCTGCAACGCCAGGTACAGCGGTTGCGACACCATCGAGCCGGTGGACAGCCACAAGGCATGGCCGGCGCGCATTTCGGCCAGGCCGGCGTCGAAGTCGCCGTGCCCGCACAGCAGCCGGCCGCGCATGCAGCGAGCGATGGCCAGCCAGACCGGGAAGCCCGCCTCCTCGCAGACGCGGATGCAAGCCTCGGCGCGCGCCTGCGCCGGCTGGGGCTCGCCGCGCAGCAGGTGGATGCTGGCACCGTAGGCCAGCGCCACCGCCTGGCTGAACTTGTGCTCGAACTCGGTCGCGATCGCGATGGCGTGGTCGATGCGCGCCACCGCGGCGTCGGGCCGGGCCCGCTCCCACAGGCCCCAGGACGAATAGGCCAGGCACATGATGCCCGGGTCCTGCACGCCGAACAAACGGTGCAGCGCCGGCGAGTACAACGACAGCCCGGTCTCCATCTCGCGCATCGTCGCGCACAGCTCGCCCTGGTGGAACAGCGTGCAGGCCAAGCCCCAGTGGGCATGCAGCCGCTGCTTGATGTCGCCCGACTGCGCCGCGATGGCGGCGGCCCGGCGGCCATGCTCCAGTGCCGGGCCGAAGTCGGCGCGCATGAAGCGGTAGGCCTCCAGCCCCATCTCGACCTTGAAGCGCCCCGTCTCGTCGCCCAGCGCGTCGCACAGGCGGCCGGCTTCCACGTAGGCGCGCGACACCGACTCGGCGCCATAGCCCTCGGTGGCGAGGAGCCGTGCCGCCAGCATCAATTGCAGGCGCAGCGCGGTGCGATCGCGCTCGGGGCCGGCGTCACTGCGGGCCAGCAAAGCCAGCGCGCGGCGCAGGTGGCTGATGGCCTCCAGCTCGGCCGAGCGCGCGCTGGCGTTGCTGGCCGCCAGTTCCCATTGCGCCAACGCCTCGGCGTGCAGGCCGGCCTCGGTCTGGTGGTGCGCCAGCAGTTCGGGCCGGCGCGCGGCCAGCTCCGGCCAGCGCTGTTGCAGCAACTGGACCATCTGCGCATGCAGCGCGTGGCGATCGCGCGCCCACAGCGAGGCGTACGCGGCGTCGCGCACCAGCGCATGCTTGAAAGCGTAGAGATCCTCGCCTTCGGTGCGCACCAGCCCCGAGGCGTCCAGCACCGCCAGTTGCTCCGCCAGCGAGCCGGCATCCAGCGCGAAGCGGCCGCTCTCCGTCAAGGCCGCCAGTTGCGCCAGCGAGAACTCGCGCCCCAGCACGGCCGCCACCTGGGCCACCGTGCGCGCATCGCCGATGCTGTCCAGCCGCGCCATCAACAGGTCCTGCAGCGAGGCGGGCACGGTCTCCAACGCCGCGGCGTGCGCGGCCAGCCGCTCGGTGTCCAGCTCGCGCGCCATGCGCGTGGCTTCTTCCAGGAACAGCGGCACGCCGTCGCCGCGCGCGGCCAGCGCATGCACCAGGCTGGCGGGCAGCGGCGCGTCTTCGCAGGCGCGGCGCACCAGTTCACGCGCCGCTTCGGGCACCAGGCCGGCCAACTCGATGCGGTCGAAGCAATGCCCGCGCGGCGGCACCAGGCCGACCTCGCTGCGCATCGTGACCACCAGCACCAGGCCCGGCCCGCCGCGGCGCTGGACGAGGTGGTCGACGAACTCGCGCATCGACGGGTCGACCCAGTGCCAGTCTTCGACGATCAGGCAGCAGGCGCGGTCCCTGGCGAACAGCTCGAACCAGTCGAGCAGGATCGCCAGCATGCGCTGGCGGGCACGGCCGGGGGATGGCTGCGGCGGCTGCGGCGCCAGGCCCAGCAGCGCCGCCAGCATCGCCAACGGCTCGCCGTCGCGCCAGGTGCTCGGCAGCGCGGCGGCCAGCTTCTGCAGGGCGGGGGCATCGGCATCGCCGGCACCGATGCCCAGCCAGCGCTTCAGCGCCTCGGCCAGCGCGAGGTAGGGGCTGGCGCTGGCATCGGGGCGGCAACGGCACTCCAGCACCTTGACGCCGCCTTGCACCAGCTGGCCGCGGAACTCGCGCACGAGACGCGACTTGCCCATGCCCGCTTCGGCGCGCACCAGCAGCAGGCGGCATTCGCCGCGGCGGATCAGTTGCCAGCCGGCGTGCAGCCGTTCGAGCTCGGCCTCGCGGCCGACCAGCGGCGTCAGCCGCGACAGGCGTTCCAGCCGGTGCAGCTTGGCGTCGCGGCTGGGGCCGGTCACCCGGTGCAGCCGCCCCGGGTCGTCGATGCCCTTCAGATCGGGGCGCTCGGCCAGCTCTTTCAACTCGAAGGCATGGGCGACGAGCTGGCGCGTGCCCTCCGCCACCAGCACGGTGCCCGCCGGTGCGGCCTGCTGCAGCCGCGCCGCAAGATGGATCGACAAGCCCACCGGCTGCCCTGCATGCACGGCCACCACGCCGGTGGCGATGCCCACGCGCACCGAGACACCCAGTTCGGAGACCGTGCGCACGATCTGCAGGCCGGCCTCGACGGCATGGACCGCGGCATCCTCGATCGCCGATGGGTGGCCGAAGTAGCTCATCACGCCGTCGTCGCCCTGCGGGTCGTCGGGCTGGCCGCCGTGCCGGCGCACGATGTGGGTGCAGCGCGCGTGCAGGCTGGCCAGCATCTCCGCATAGGCCTCGTCGCCGAGTTGCTGCATCACCGTGGTCGAGCCGACGAGATCGAACGACAGGCTCGTCACCTGGCGGCGCGAGGCCGGCGCCTGGCTGCGGACGAAGCGCATCGCGGCGTCGCCGTACAGCCGCGCCTCGAAGGGCGCCGGCGCGGCGCGCTGGTGCAGCCGCCGCGCCGCCTCGCCGACGCCGGCGCCGCCGCCGATCTGGTGCAGCAGGCCTTGCAACGGCTCGTCTAGCGGGTCGCCGCGGGGATCGCCAGCCGCATCGCCCGTCAGATGGCCCGTGGGCGCCAGGCTCAGCACGGCAGCGCCCTGGTCGATCGCAGCCGTCAGCGTCGACGACGCGCCGGCCGCCGCAGGCCCCAGGGTCACCAGCAGGCGCTCACGGCGCGGCAGGCTGACGCGCGCCAGCAGGTGGGCCAGCGGCACGCCGTCCAGCAACAGCACTTGCGCTTCCGTCACCGCCTTGCGCGACGACGGCTCGTCGAGCGCGTCCAGCGCGACCGGCAGCGCCTGTGGGCAGGCCCGCGGCGTGCTGGCGTGGATCAGCGCAACGGCCAGCGACTCGGCCAGCGCGGCCGCGGGGACGGGCGCCGGGTCGGCGTCGCACATCAGCTGCCGGGCGACGACGAAGCGCTCGCCCAGACAAGAGCCCCCCGACGCGCCCAGTTGCAGGCTCTCCCACGCCAGCGCGTCGAGCGCTTCGTCGAGCTGCAGGTTCAGCACCCGTGGATCGCCGGCGGCCAGGCGCGTGGCCAACTCCGCGCCCAGCAAGTCGGCGGCCGGCATCGCGCGCCGGGATTGGCCGAGCAGCGCGGCCGGCTGGCGGGCACGCAGCGCCAGGCGGCGCCCGTCGCCGAGGGCGAACTCCAGCACGCCGCCATCCAGCCGCGCGCTCAGCGTCCATGGAGGTGGGCCCGACGTCTCCAACGCACTCCCTCGCAACCGTTTGTTTTGAAGGATACGCTGGCGGGGCGAGGATGACGACGCGCCGCATCCTCTCGATTGGGGCTGTCGGCGCGACCCGCCGGACCGGGATGATGGCGTTCAGATCCGGCGTTATCCCGCTGCGGCCTCGCCAGGCGCGCCGCCGACCTCGGGGCGCACCCGCTCCGGGTCAACACCGATTGGCCTAACTAGCGTTCGACAGTTAAAAACTGCGCTCCCTGCACGCCTGTCGCACCCGCTGCGCCTGTCGACGATGCCGCCCTGCCGCATGAGCCGCCGTTTCACCCGCCGAACCCCGAGGCCGGCGTGAGCATGGCCGTGCAAACCCTCGGTCGCCACTCGCCGCCGGCGCGCCGCGCGGTGGCCAAGGCCGCGGCGTCGGGGTCGGCCTCGCCGGCGCCGGCCACCGCGCCCGCGTCGGCGACCTCCGCCACGCGCGAGCAGATCCTCGCCGCGGCCGCAAAGCTCTTCGCCCAGCAGGGCTATGCCACCACCACGCTGCGCCAGATTGCCGATGCCGCGGGCATCAAGGCCGGCAGCGTCTACTACCACTTCGAGGGCAAGGACGACATCGCCGCCTGCGTGCTGGATGGCGGCATCGCCGCGATGACGGCCGCCGTGCACCAGCGCCTGGCCGCGCTGCCGCCTGCGGCCGGCCAGCGCCAGCGGCTGGTGGCCGCGATCGAAGGCCATCTGCTGGGCATGCTGCAGCACAGCGACTTCACGGCCGCGCACATCCGCATCTACCGCTACGTGTCCGACGCCGCGCGCGCGCGCCACCACGGCGTGCGCAGCGCCTACACGCGGCTGTGGGACGAACTGCTGACGGCGGCCGCGGCGGCCGGCGCGCTGCGCGCCGACGTGCCGGTGCCGCTGATCCGCCAGTACCTGGTCGGCGCGCTCAACTGGCCGGTGGACTGGTACGACCCGCGGCGCGGCAGCGTCGCGCAACTGGCCGCGCAGATCAGCGCGCTGGTGTTCGACGGCATCGGCATCGGGCCGCGGCGCAGCGGCGGCAGCATCGGCAACCCCGGCAGCGCGGCCGACCTGCGCAAGGGGCCGCGGCCTTGAGCGCCGACCGCGATGCCGTGGTGCTGCAGGTGCAGCAGATCGAGCGCCGCTTCGGCGGCCTGGTGGCGCTGACCGGCGTCGACCTGGAGATCCGCCGCGGCGAGATCTTCGGCCTGGTGGGCCCCAACGGCAGCGGCAAGACGACGCTGACCAACGCGATCACCGGTTTTTATCCGCCGCAGAAGGGCCGCATCACGCTGGAGGGGCGCGAAATCACCGGCATGGCGCCGCACGCGGTGGCGCGGCGCGGCGTGGCGCGCACCTTCCAGAACCTGGCGCTGTTCAACGGCATGACGGTGCTGGACAACATCCTGCTCGGCCGCCACGTGCACATGAAGCCCAGCGTCTGGCGCACCGCGTTCTACCGCTGGCTGGCGCGGCCCGAGGAGATCGAGCACCGCCGCGTCGTCGAGGAGACCATCGACTTCATGCAACTGCAGGGCGTGCGCGACGAACTGGTCGACGCCATCCCCATCGGCCTGAAGAAGCGCGTGGAACTGGCGCGCGCCCTGGTGGCCGAGCCGCGCTTCCTGATCCTCGACGAGCCGATGGCCGGCATGAACCAGGAAGAGAAGGAGTACATGGCGCGCTTCGTGCTGGACGCGCGCGACGAACGCGGCGTGACGGTGCTGCTGATCGAGCACCACATGGACATCATCACCGGCATCTGCGACCGCATGCTGGTGCTGAGCTACGGCGAGGTCATCGACACCGGCATCCCGAAAGAGGTGGTGAAGAACCCGCGCGTCATCAAGGCCTACCTGGGGGGTGCCCGTGGCGAGGAGTGACGCCGCCGCCGTGCAAGGCCCCTGGGACCTGTCGCCCGAGACCACGCTGCCGCGCCTGCTGGCCGCCAACGCCGCCGCGCTGGGCGGCGTGGTGGCGCTGCGCGAGAAAGACCGCGGCATCTGGCAGCAGACGACGTGGGCCGAGTGGCTGGAGAGCATGCTGCGCTGCGCCGCCGCGCTGGAGTCCTTAGGCTTCGCCGCCGGCGACGCGCTGATGGTGGTGGGCGACAACCGCCCGCACCTGTACACCGCGATGGTGGCCGCCGGCGCCTTGCGCGGCTATGCGATGCCGGTCTACCCCGACGCCGCGCCCGACGAGGTGCGCCATTCGTTGCAGATGTCGGGCGTGCGCTTCGTGATGGCCGAAGACCAGGAGCAGGTCGACAAGATCCTCGACCTGCGCGCCGATGCGCCCAGCGTCGCCCACATCGTCTACGACGACCCGCGCGGCCTGGCCGCCTACCAGGCGCCGGGGCTGGTCTCTTGGCAGGCGCTGCAGCAGCAGGGCGAGCAGCGGCTGGCGCGCGACGCCGGCTTGCGTCGATCGTTGATCGAGCGGGCCACGCCCGACGACCCGGCGGCCTTCATCCACAGCTCGGGCACCACCGGGCGGCCCAAGGGCGTGGTGCTCAGCCAGCGCAACGTGCTCGCGGGCGTGGCCAACGCCTACCGCGCCAAGGCCTTCGGCTTCGGCGAGGAGGTGCTGGCCTACCTGCCGATGGCCTGGGTGGGCGACTTCGCGATCACCGTGGGCGCCGGCATCGCGCTGCACTTCACGATCAACGTGCCCGAGCGGCCCGAGACCGTGCTGCACAACCTGCGCGAGATCGCGCCCACCTACTACCTGGCGGCGCCGCGCAGCTGGGACAACCTGCTGACCATGGTGCAGGTGCGCATGGAAGACAGCACGCCGCTGAAGAAGAAGCTCTACGACTTCTTCATGCAGCAGGCCGTCGCGCGCGAGCGCGCGCTGCTGGAAGGCCGGCCGCCGGGCGCCGGCCAGAAGCTGATGCGGGCGCTCGGCGAGTGGCTGGTCTACGGCCCCATCAAGGACCAGCTCGGCCTGACGCGGCTGCGCCACGCCTTCACCGGCGGCGAGGCGATCGGCGAAGACACCTTCGTGTTCTATCGCGCCCTGGGCGTGCAGTTGCGCCAGCTCTACGGCCAGACCGAGAGCAGCGCCTTCAACGCGATGCAGGAGCCGGCCGAGGTGCGGCTGCACACCGTGGGCCGGCCGCTGCCGGGCGTGGAAGCGCGCATCGCCGACAACGGCGAGATCCTGATCCGCTCGGGCTCGGTCTTCAAGGGCTACCACCATAACGACGAAGCCACGCAGGCCGCGCTGCAGGACGGCTGGCTGCACACCGGCGACGCCGGCTACCTCGAGCCCGACGGCCACCTCGTCGTGCTCGGCCGCCTGTCCGAGGTGGTGCACACCGCGCAGGGCGAGCGCTACATCCCCAACTACATCGAGAACCGGCTCAAGTTCAGCCCCTGGGTGAAGGACGTGGCGGTGCTCGGCAAGGGCCGCGAGCGGCTGGCCGCCATCGTCTGCATCGACAAGGAGCCGGTCGGCCACTGGGCCGAGCTGCGCGGCATCTCCTACATGTCGTATGCCGACCTGTCGCAGAAGGCCGAGGTGATCGAGCTGGTCAAGGCCGCCGTCGAGCGCGTCAACGCCACGCTGCCCGAGCCGCTGAAGCTGCGCCACTTCGTCAGCCTGCACAAGGAGTTCGACGCCGACGACGGCGAGATCACGCGCACGCGCAAGCTGCGCCGCAACGTGGTGGAGGAGCGTTATGCGCCGATCATCGACGCCATCTACGAAGGCCGCGCCAGCGTGACGATGAAGGCCACCATCGTCTACGAGACCGGCGAGACCGGCGTCACCGAGCGCGACCTGCGCATCGTCGGAGTCTGAGGCCCATGGACCTGATGTACCTGCTGGAGCTCGGCGTCAACGGCGCGCTGTCGGGGCTGATGTACTCGCTGGTGGCCATGGGCATCGTGCTGATCTACAAGTCCAGCTCGGTGCCCAACCTCGCGCAGGGCGCGCTGACCATGGTCGGCGCCTACGTGGTGCTGGCCTTTGCCGACGGCGCCGGGCTGCCGATGTGGGCGGCCATTCCGCTGGCGATGATCACCATGATGGGCCTGGGCCTGACCATCGAGCGCGTGGCGTTGCGCCGGCTGGCCGGGCGGCCGATCGTGATGATCCTGATGATGACGCTGGGCCTGGACATCTTCCTGCGCGCCGTCACGCTGGTGATCGGCGGCGGCACCGCCAGGCCGCTGAAGATCGGCGTCAGCGACGCGCCGCTGTTCCTGGGCCCGCTGCTGCTCAACCGCGCCTACGTGGTCGGCGCCGTGGTGGCGCTGCTGCTGTTCGCGGTGTTCGTGTTCTTCTTCCGCACGCGGCGCGGCGTGGTGCTGCGCGCCATCGCCGACGACTACATGGCCTCGTGGGCGGTGGGCATCTCGGTGGAGCGCGGCGTCGCCTTCTCGTGGGCGCTGTCGTCGCTGGTGGCCACCGCGGCCGGCGTGCTGTGGGGCAGCATCCAGGGCGTGGACCAGTCGCTGTCGCTGCTGTTGCTCAAGGGCATCACGGTCGCGGTGCTGGGCGGCATGGACAGCCTGGGCGGCGCCATCCTCGCCGGCATCGGCCTGGGCGTGTTCGAGGCGGTGGCCAGCGGCGTGCTCGACCCCATGCTCGGCGGCGGCAGCCGCGACCTCGTGGTGGCGCTGGTGCTGATCCTCACCATCATGATCCGCCCGCACGGCCTGTTCGGCCGCCACGACATCGAAAGGCTGTAGCGATGCTGTTCCGCCAGGCGGGCATCCGCCACACCGACTACGCGAGCGACCGCGCGCTGTTCCCGATCCCGGCCGACCGCGCGATGATCGTCGCGCTGCTCGCCTTCGGCCTGCTGGCGCCGGTGCTGGTGTCGTCGCTGGCGCTGTCGAGCTACCTCACGCCCTGGCTGGTGTGGACCTCGGCCACGCTGGGGCTCAACCTGATCATCGGCTGGGCCGGGCAGTTCCACTTCGGCTACGCGGCGGTAATGGCCATCGGCGCCTACACCACGGTGCACGGCGTGCGCGCCGGCATCCCGTGGGAGATTGCCGTCGTGCTGGGCGGGCTGATGTCCACGGTGATCGGCGTCGTCTTCGCCTTCGCGGCGCTGCGCGTCAAGGGGCTGTACCTGGCGCTGTCGACGCTGGCGCTGCAGTTCGTGATGGACTGGGTGATCTCGCACGTGCCGGCCATCAGCGGCGGCGTCGGCGCCACGCTGCAGGCGCCGGCGATGCGGCTGCTCGGCCAGCCCATCAAGTCGGAGGTGGGCCTGTACTACGTGGCGCTGGCCTGGGCGCTGCTGGTGACCCTGTTCATGCTCAACCTGCGCCGCACCGCGCTGGGCCGCGCGCTGGTGGCGGTGCGCGAGAAGGACTACGCGGCCGCCGTGATCGGCGTGCAGGCCTTCCGCTACAAGCTGGTGGCGTTTGCCACCTCGTCGTTCATCGGCGGCGTCAGCGGCGCCGTGCTGATCTTCACCTTCTATCACGCGGTGACGCCGGAGCAGTTTGCCGTCAACGTCTCGATCGAGCTGCTGGCGATGGTGATCGTCGGCGGCCTGGCCAGCATCATCGGCAGCTGGTTCGGCGCCGCCTTCATCCTGCTGATGCCGGGGCAGATCAACGCGCTGATCGCCTGGATCGCCAAGCTGCTGGGCGCCGACATCGGCATCGAGACGCTGGCCCACCTGCCGCACGCGGTGTACGGCGCGCTGATCGTCGGCTTCCTGCTGGTCGAGCCGATGGGGCTGGGCAAGCTCTACGCCAACGTTCGAAACTACCTGCTGGTCTGGCCTTTCGGGTACGCACGGAAATGAGCGCCGCTGCCCCTTCCACCGTCCTCTCGCTGAACAACATCGAGGTCATCTACGACCGCGTGGCGCTGGCGATCAAGGGCGCCTCGCTCGACGTGCCGCCGGGCGGCATGGTGGCGCTGCTGGGCGCCAACGGCGCCGGCAAGAGCACGCTGCTGAAGGCGGTGAGCGGGCTGCTGAAGGCCGAGCGCGGCGAGATCACGCGCGGCGAGGTGCACTTTCTCGGCGAGAACATCGACGCGCTGCCGCCGCAGGCGCGCGTGCAGCGCGGCATCGTGCAGGTGCTGGAGGGCCGCCGCGTCTTCGAGCACCTGACGCCCGACGAGAACCTCGTCGCCGCCTCCGCCGTGCGCGGCACCGGCGGCGCCGACCTCAAGCGCGACCTCGACCGCGTGTACGGCTACTTTCCGCGCCTGCACCAGCGGCGCACGGCGCAGTCGGGCTACCTGTCGGGCGGCGAGCAGCAGATGCTGGCCATCGGCCGCGCGCTGATGACGCGGCCCAAGCTCTTGATGCTGGACGAGCCCAGCCTCGGCCTGGCGCCGTTCCTGGTGGCCGAGATCTTCGACATCGTGCGCCGCATCAACCAGGAGCAGGGGCTGTCGGTGCTGCTGGTCGAGCAGAACGCCATTGCCGCGCTGGAAGTGGTGTCTCACGGCTACCTGATCGAGGGCGGGCGTATCGTGATGCACGACAGCGCCGAGGCCATGAAGAAGAACCCCGACATCCAGGAGTTCTACCTGGGCGGCCGCGAAGGCCGCGATTTCAACGAGATCAAGCACTACCGGCGGCGCAAGCGCTGGTTGTCCTGATGCCGCGTCCTTTCACACCACGAGCAGGAGACAGACCATGAAGCTCAAAGCCCTGACCACCCTGGCCGCCGTGGCGCTGGTTGCCGCCAGCGGCGCCGCGCAGGCCCAGATCAAGTACGGCCTTTGCTACGACCTGAGCAAGGCCTACACCTTCGTCACGCCGCAGATCGTGCAGGCGGTGAAGGACTATGCCGACCTGCTCAACGCCAAGGGCGGCATCGAAGGCCAGAAGATCGAGATCATCGCGCAGGACCACGGCAACGAGCCGCAGCGCGGCATCGAGTGCTACGAGAAGCTCAAGCGCGAAGGCGTGATGATGTTCGACTTCCTGTCGACGCCGGTCTCGCGCGCCGTGCTGCCGCGCGCCATGGCCGACGGCAACATCATGCTGCAAAGCTTCGTCGGCCGCGGCGACGCGATCGACGGCGACGTCTTCAAGTGGGTGTTCCCGATCGGCCCCACCTACTGGGGCCAGGTCGCCAACGACGTGCAGTACATCAAGAACCAGAGCAAGGGCAACCTGAAGGGCGTGAAGATCGGCTTCATCTACCCCGACTACGCCTTCGGCCAGGAGCCCATCCCGGTGCTGAAGACGCTGGCGGCGAAGGAAGGCTTCGAGCTGCAGCTGTTCCCCAACCCGCTGCCGGGCAAGGACCAGGCCGCGGTGTGGACGCAGATCCGCCGCAGCAACCCCGACTGGATCATCAGCTGGAACCTCTCCGCGATGCACGTCGTGGCCGCCAAGGAGGCCAAGCGCAACGGCATCCCGATGGACAAGATGATCGTCGTCAACTGGTTCAACGAGGTCGACATCGCCAACATCGGTGCCGCCGAGGCCAAGGGCATCAAGCGCGGCACCAACGTCGTCGGCGGCAAGGACCACCCGGTCATGAAGCAGATCGAGGCCGAGCTCTACGCCAAGGGCAAGGGCAACGGCGACGTGAAGAACATGAGCGACATCTACTACAACACCGGGCTGGCGATGTACTCGGTGATGTTCGAGGGCACGCGGCTGGCCATCAAGCAAGGCGGCCTGCCGCTGACGCCGGCCAAGATCAAGGCCGGCCTGGAGAGCCTGAAGAACTTCGACGCCAACGGCCTGATGTCGCCGGTGACGGTGACGGCGTCCGACCACGGCGGCGGCGGCAAGACCCGCGTCGACATGTGGGACGGCGCCAAGTGGGTGCCGCAAAGCGACTGGATCTCGGCCTACGCCGACGTGGTGGGCGCGGTGGTCAAGGAGCAGTCGGCGGAGTTCGTCAAGAGCCAGAAGTAGCGGCGGATGGCGGGCGGCGGGCCTGCTTCACGGCAGGCTCTCGAACCGGATCGTTTGCGGTTTTGCGGCCTCGGGCGATGAACCGGCATCAGGGGCCGGAAATTCGACATAGCGGTCACCCGCGCTCGGGTACGTGGGGCCGCCGAACACGCCCGCCGCTTCGTAGTCCGTCTTGCCGACGGCGCCTATCGTGCGGATGTTCCATATCGCGCGCAGGTGTTGCATCAGACCATTTTTCTCGCCCTGATTGCAGCCGTAGGACGCGAAGTACCCGTCTTCGGTGAAGTTCGAATTCGGGATCGAGGACGCGCCGACGATCCCCCAGGAGTCCGTACTGGTGCCCGGTTTGACGGAGCTGTACTCCAGGAAAAGCGCGTGGTCGTTGGAATGGCCGAAGTACTCCACGCTCTGAATCGAGGTGTTGGCGGCGATCCGGGTGGTGAGGTCGTGCGACGACGAAATCTTCGTCACCGTGTATCCGTTCTTATCGGCCGCATTCTTGACCACGGACTCGAAATACTGGGCGTTCTTTTGGGGGTTGTCGACCGAATCGGCCTCGGTTTTCTGCGCCCTCGCCCGCCGCTCGTAGCTCGGCGCATAGAACAGCACCTCGACCGACTGGCCTGACGTCGCCAACGCTTTTGCGCGGCGCAGGCCCGGGTTGATGAAGTTCCAAGGCGACTTGTCATGCCCGCCGGCATCGTTGACGCTGATGCCGCCGATCACGATGATCCGCTTCTTCTTCGGCAGTGTCTTGGGTGCCGTCATCCGCATCTCCATGATCGCGAGTGCAACCGTGCGGCGGATGATGGGCGGTCGCTGACCCCGAGGCAAGGTCTTCCAGTCATGACGATCGTTCCTCGGGAGGATGCCGTCGGGCCGGCGGTCTCATGCTTTCACCGGCCGGCCGCCAAGTCGCCGATCAGCCGGTCCTTGTCCTGGCACTGAGCGTCCACCCATCCGGCGATGTGGTGGCGCAGCGCCGTGTCGGCCACCGGGTCGCCGCCCAGCGGCCCGGGCGGCATGGGCCGCTGCTGCACCCGCACCACGACGTGCCGCAGGCGGCCGCACAGCAGGTCCCAGCAGCGGGGCGCGCCGTCGGGGTAGACCAGCGTCACGTCGAGCGTGGACTCGAACACCTCGCCCATCGTCGCCAGCGCCACGCCCAGGCCGCCGACCTTGGGCCGCAGCAGGTGGCGGTCGGGGCTGCGCTGCGCGGCGTGCTTGGCTCGCGTGAAGCGCGTGCCTTCGACGAAGTTGATCACCGTGGTGGGGATGCGCTTGAACTTCTCGCAGGCCTCGCGCGTCGCTCGCAGGTCATCATGTCGAGAGCCGTTGCCGCGGCCGCGGGCCATGAATGGGAAGTCCAACGCCCACCAGGCCAGGCCGATCACCGGCACCCAGATCAGCTCGTTCTTCAGGAAGAACTTGAGGAACGGGATGCGGCCGTGGCACACCCGCTGCAGCACCAGGATGTCGACCCAGCTCTGGTGGTCGGGCGCCACCAGATATCAGCCGCGGCGGTGCAGTCCGTCCAGGCCTTGCACGTCCCAGGCGCCGGGAGAGACGGCGGCCACCCAGCCGTTGTTGACAGCCACCCAGGCCGCGGCCTGCGCATTCAGCGCGCGATCGCAGCCCTGGCGCGGCGCGCCCGGCGGCAAGGCCAGCTTGAGCAGCGCCGGCAGCGCCATCGCCGCGGCGAAGACCAGCGTGTTCAGCCCCAGCAGGGCGCCGGTCAGGATGCCCCGTAGCGGGTCGGGCAGCCATCGAAGCATGGGGTCTGGAGATGAAGGACGGTCACGCAGCGTAGCCGCGCCCGCGGCGCCCAGGCCTTGCTCGATGTCAGACCGCTGGCGATAGGGCGGCGGCCTGCACCGTCAGCAGCACGGCGCCGCGTTCCACCGTGGCGCCGGGCGTGGCGCTGACGGCGGCGACGGTGCCGTCGTGCGGCGCGGTGAGGCGGATCTCCATCTTCATCGACTCCAGCAGCGCCAGCACCTGGCCGGCGCGCACGGTGTCGCCTTCACGCACGCGCAGCTCCAGAAGCGTGCCGGTCATCGGCGCCGTCACGGCGGCGCCGGCGGCGCCGCCGGTGCGGCGCTGCGCCGAGGTGGCGGCGGCGACGCTGACGAACACCGTGTGGCGGCCGTCGCCGATCCAGACGCGGGCGACGTCGCGATCGCCGTGCTGCGCGCGGTCGTGGCCGCTGTCATCGCCGATCGCCAACGGCAAGGCCACGGCGTCCAGCACCAGTCCGGCCGGGCCCAGGTGCAGCGTGTGGTGGCGTTCGTCGCCGCCATCGCCCGGTACGCAGCGCACGCTCAGCGCGTCGGCGCCGGGCGCGGTGTTGCCGACCGCGGCCTTGCAGGCGCGGCCGTCGCCATCGGTGCAAGCGTATTGCGGCTGCAGCGGCGGCAGCGCCCCGGGGGCGGCCAGCCGCCAATGCGTGAAGCCGGGCCAGGCCGACACCGGCTGCGCCGCGCCGCCCTGGCGCGAGCGGTTGAAGACCCAGCCGGCGGCGATGGCCGCGGCCGCATCGCGCCACGCGGCGCGCGGCGGCAAGCGGGCGGCCAGCGCATCGATGCTGCCGGTGTGCGGCACGGCGTCGGCCACCTCGGGGTTGGCCAGCAGCATCTCCAAGAATGCCAGGTTATGCGCGAGGCCGTCGACCCGCGTCGCGGCCAGCGCCGCGCGCGCTTGCGCGATGGCCTCGGCGCGGCTGGCGCCGTGGACGACCAGCTTGGCCAGCATCGGGTCGTAGTGCGGCGTGACGACGCTGCCGGCCTCGATGCCGGTCTCCACGCGCACCGGCGCCGGCGGCCACTGCAGGCGCTGCACGCGGCCGCTGGCGGGCAGGAAGCTTTGCTCCGGGTCTTCGGCGTACAGGCGCAGCTCGATCGCATGGCCTTCGCAGCGCGGCTCGGGCAGGGCGCTGAGGTCCAGCTCGCCGGCGGCGGCGCGAATCTGCAGTTCCACCAGGTCGAGCCCGGTCACCGCCTCGGTCACCGGGTGCTCGACCTGCAGCCGCGGGTTCACTTCGAGGAAGAAGAACTCGTTGCCGACCACCAGGAATTCCACCGTGCCCAGCGCGCGGTAGCCGACGCGCTCGCCCAGCGCGACGGCGGCGTCCAGCAGGCGCCGGCGCAGCCCCGGCGGCAGCGGCAGCGCCGGCGCTTCTTCCACCACCTTCTGGTGGCGGCGCTGCAGCGAGCATTCGCGCTCCCACAGGTGGCGCACGCCGCCGCGGCCGTCGCCGATGATCTGCACCTCGACGTGGCGGCCGCGCGGCAGGTAACGTTCGACGAGCAGCGACGGATCGCCGAAGGCGCTGCGCCCTTCGCGCATGGCGGCGGCGATGGCCTCGGCCGCGTGGTCGGCGTCGGCGCCTTCGTCGACGATGCGGATGCCCTTGCCGCCGCCGCCGGCAGCGGCCTTCAGCAGCACGGCGCCGCCGATGCGCCGCACCATCGCGGCCACGGCCTCGGGGTCGGCGCTGGCCTGGTCCGAGCCCGGGATCACCGGCACGCCGGCTTCGACGGCCAGGCGCTTGGCCGCGGCCTTGTCGCCGAAGTCGCGCAAATGCTGCGGCGTCGGGCCGACGAAGGCGATGCCGGCGGCCTGCAGCGCCTGCGCGAAGGCGGCGTTTTCCGACAGGAAGCCGTAGCCCGGGTGCACCGCGTCGGCGCCGGCGGCCTGCGCCGCGGCCAGCACGCGCTCGATCGACAGGTAGCTCTCGGCCGCCGGCGCCGGCCCGAGCAGGCGCGACTCGCCGATGGCGCGCACGTGCGGCGCCTCGGCATCGGCCGCGCTGTGCACGGTGGCCACGCCCAGGCCCATGCGCCGCGCCGTGCGCGCGATGCGGATGGCGATTTCGCCGCGGTTGGCGATCAACAGTTTGTGGAACGGCACGCCAGCTTCCTCACATCCTGAACACGCCGAAGCGCGTCGCTTCGCGCGGCGTGCGCGAGGCGGCTTCCAGCAGCAGCGCCAGCGCGGGCCGCGTCTCCAGCGGGTCGAGCACGCCGTCCACCCACAGGTTGGCGGCGAAGTTGTAGGCGTCGGCAAAGCGCTCGTACTCGTCGCGGATGGGCTGCTTGAAGGCCTCGCGCTCGGCGTCGTTCCAGGCCTGGCCCTTGCGTTGCAGGATCTGCTCGCGCACCAGCGCCAGCGTGGTGGCCGCCTGCTCGGGGCCCATGATCGCGGCGCGGCCGTTGGGCCACATGAACATCGCGTGCGGCCTGAACGCGCGGCCGCACATCGCCAGGTAGCCGGCGCCGTAGGAGCCGCCGGTGATCACCGTGTACTTCGGTACGTTGGCGGAAGCCATCGCGGTGATGAACTTGGCGCCGGCCTTGGCGATGCCGCCTTGCTCAGCCTCGCGCCCGACCATGAAGCCGGTGACGTCGGCCAGGAACAGCAGCGGCAGGTCGCGCTTGCAGCACAGGTCGATGAAGTGCGCGGCCTTCAGCGCACTGTCGCTGAACAGCACGCCGCGGTTGGCCAGCACGCCCACCGCGAAGCCGTGGATGCGGCCGAAGCCGCACATCAGCGTGTCGCCGTACAGCGGCTTGAACTCGTCGAAGGCGCTGTCGTCGAGCAGCCGCAGCAGCACTTCGCGGTTGTCCGAGGGGTGGCGCGCGTCGCGGCTGATGAAGCGGTAGATGTCGGCCTCGGGCAGGCGCGGCGGCTGCGGTGCAGCGGTCTGCCAGCGCCGCGCCGGCCAGTCGCCGAGATTGGCGACCAGGCGCCGCGTGATCGCCAGCGCATGCGCGTCGTCCTCGGCCAGGTGGTCGGCCACGCCGCTGACGCTGCTGTGCATCTGCGCGCCGCCCAACGCCTCGGGCTCCACCGCTTCGCCGGTGGCGGCCTGCGTGAGCTGCGGGCCGCCGAGGTAGAGGAAGCCCTGGCCGCGCACGATCACCAGTTCGTCGGCCAGCGCCGGGATGTAGGCGCCGCCGGCGGTGCAGGCGCCCATCACCACGGCGATCTGCGCGATGCCCTCGGCCGACATGCGCACCTGGTGGTGGAAGATCGAGCCGAACTGCCCTTCGTCGGGAAAGATGCGCGCCTGGTCGGGCAGGAAGGCGCCGCCGGAATCGACCAGCGTGATGCAGGGCAGCCGGTGCTGCCAGGCGATGCCCAGCGCGCGCACGTGCTTCTTGCAGGTGATGCCGAAGTAGGTGCCGCCTTTCACCGTGGCGTCGTTGGCGATCAGCATGCACAGCCGGCCGCTGACGGCGCCGATGCCGGTGACCAGCCCGGCGCCCGGCGGCACGCCCTCGTGCAGGCCGGCGCCGGCCAGGTCGGCCAGTTCGAGGAAAGGCGAGCCGGGGTCCAGCAGCGCGTCGATGCGCTCGCGCGCCGTCAGCTTGCCGCGGCCCTTGTGCAGCGCCTGCGCCTGCGGCCCGCCGCCGGCGCGCGCGGCGGCGCGGCGCGCGGCCAGGTCGTCCAGCCGCGCGCGGTAGGCGGCCGCGTTGAGCGCGGCGTCGTCGACATCGGCGGCCGTCGTCATTGCAGGCCTTCGATGAAGGGCAGTTCGCGCCAGACCAGCTTGACCTTGGCGGCGCCGGGCTTGTCGATGCTGCCGTGCGGCGCCAGCAGCACCTCGGCCTTGACCGCCAGCGCGCCGCGCACGCGCTGCTCGATCTCCTGCTTCAGCGCCGGCAGCGAGAGGCCCGCAGGCTCGTTCTGCGCGCGCTCGACCAGCAGCTTGAGGTTGGCTTGCGTCGAATGGCCTTCGAAGTCGGCGATCACGCGCACCTGGCCGGAGAGGGTGGGCCGCATCGCTTCCACCAGGTCTTGCACCGCGCTGGGAAAGAGGTTGACGCCGCGCACGATCAGCATGTCGTCGGTGCGGCCGAAGCAGCGGATCATCGGCTGGCGCCGCCCGCAGGCGCAGCGCGTGCCGGTCACCACCACGTGGTCGCCGCTGCGAAAGCGCAGCACCGGCGAGGCCTGGCGGTGGATGGCGCTGTACACCAGCTCGCCGGTGGCGCCTTCGTCGAAGGGCTTGGGCTCGCCGCTGACGGGGTCGATCAGCTCGGTGACGATGAAGTCGGGCGCCGTCATGTGCATGCCGGCCTGGTGCTGGCATTCGGCCCAGTAGATGACGGCCAGGTCGGTGCCGCCCATCAACTCGCATAACGGGGCATTCCAAGCCTCCTGGATGCGCTGGCGCAGCGCCGGGATGCCGCCGCCGGGCTCGCCGCCGACCACCAGGCGGCGCACGCCGATCTCGCGCACGTCGCGGCCCAGCAGCTCTTGCGCCGCTTCGGCCAGATGCAGCAGGAAGTTGGGCGTGCCGACGATGGCCTGCGGCTGCAGGTCGAAGGCGGCGGCCAGCAGCCGCTCGACGCCGCCGTCGGCGCCGATCGGGATGTCCAGCGCGCCCAGGTACTGCAGCGCCTGGAAGATCGGCAGCCCGCCGACGAAGCCCTTGGACATCGAGAAGCCGTGCAGCACGCGGTCGCCGGGGCGGATGCCGCAGGCGAACAGGCTGCGCGCGCTGCTCTCCTGCCACATCGCGGCGTCCTGCCGCGTCAGCGCCACGTAGCTGGGGCTGCCGGTGGTGCCCGACGAGGCCTGCATCTGGATCACGTCGGCCGCGTCGGCGGCCAGGTGCTCGCCGAACGGCGGCGCGGCGCGCAGGCTGTCGCGCAGCTCCTGCTTGGTGGTGAAGGGCACGCGCGCCAGGTCGGCCGGCTCGCACACGCTGTCGGGCCCGAGGCCGGCGGCGCCCAGCTTGCGCCGGTAGAACGGCGAGCGCGCCCACAGCCAGGCCATCTGCTGCTGCAGCCGCGCCGTCTGCAGCGCGTGCAGCGCCGCCGCGTCGAGCGCCTCCACCGGCGACCAGCAGGGCAGGGCGGCCGCGGCGGCGGCCTCGGGGTGGACGTAGGCGATCATGGCGGCGGGTCCAAAAATACTAACATTTGTTAGTTTATCGCGCCGCGCGGCGGGGCTGGCGCGCGGATGCGAAGCCGCCGCGGCCGCGGCTCAGGGCGGCAGCAAGGCGTCGCGCGCGGCGGCCTGCACGCGGCGCGCCAGGCCGTCCAGCAGCGCCGAGGCGGCGCGCGCCTGCTGCCAGTGCAGCGGCACGTCCAGCGGCGTGTCGGGCACCAGTTCGACCAGCGTGCCGTCGGCCAGGTGCGCGGCGATCAGCGCCTGCGGGTTGAGGCCCCAGCCCATGCCGGCCAGCGCCGCGGCGACGAAGGCGTGCGCCGACGGCAGCATGTGCCGCGGCAGCTCGACGGCGCGATGGCACTGCCGCCGCGCCCAGCGCGCCTGCAATTCGTCCTTCTGGTTGAACACCAGGCTGGGCGCGCGCGCCAGGCTGCCGGCGCCCACGCCGCCGGCGAAGTGGCGCGCCACGAAGGCCGGGCTGGCCACCGCGCGGTAGCGCATGGCGCCCAGCGGCCGGCTGTTGCAGCCGGTGGCCGGGCGCGCGACGGCCGTCACCGCGGCCAGCACGGCGCCGCTGCGCAGCCAGTCGCCGGTGTGGTCCTGGTCGTCCACCGCCACTTGCATCAACACCGGCGCCTCGGCGGCGAAGGCGGCCATCGGCGGCGCGAACCAGGTCGCCAGGCTGTCGGCGTTCACCGCCACCGGCAACGCCACGCGCGCCGCGCCCTGCGGCGCCAGCGCCGGCAGCGTTTCCTGCAGCGCGTGTTCGAGCAGGCTGACCCGGTCGACGTGCTGGCACAGCCGGCGGCCGGTCTCGGTGGCGCGGCAGGGCTGATCGCGCACCACCAGCGCGCAGCCGATGCGTTCTTCCAGCAGCCGGATGCGCTGCGACACGGCCGATGGCGTGACGTGCAAGGCCCGCGCCGCACGCTCGAAGCTGCCCTCGCGGACGACGGCGGCCAGCGCGGCCAGGGCGGGGTAGTCGAGCATGGCGGCGGGCGTTTCGAGGCAAAGCAGGGAGGGCAGTTTGGCTTCATCGACCGAGGCGGGCAAGGCGGCGATCAGCATCAGCGCTCGCTGCTGCAACGTGTAGCATGCGGCTTCATGAAGCTCGCCACTGGCACCGTCGTCAACGGCAAGATCGTCCTCGATGGCGATGCCCTGCCCGAGGGCACGGTCGTCACCGTGCTGGCGCGCGAGGGCGACGGCACGTTCGTCGTTCCACCGGAGCTGGAGCAGGAACTGGACGAATCGATCGCGCAATCGCTTCGCGGCGAAACGATCGGCATCGCTGAAGCCCTTCGCAAGTTGCGCGCCCATTGAAGGGCCGACGGGCCGTTCGACGAGCCGTGCATACCGTCGAAGTGACGCCGCGGGCATTGGCGCAGCTTGAGCGAGCGGCGAAGTGGTGGGCTGCGCATCGGCCCGCCGCGCCGGGCGCCATCGCTGACGATTTCGAGGCGGCGTCAAGACTGCTGGCGCTTCAGCCCGGCATCGGCGAGCGCAGCGCTTCGCGAAAGTACCCCGAACTGCGCAGTCTGCAACTCGATCGCATCCGCTACGACGTGTACTACCACGTGCTGCCCGGCAAGGTGGTGATCCTGGCGTTCTGGCATTCGAACCGGGGTGCGGCACCCCGGTTGTAGGCGGCGGCGCCTGCTACTAACGTTTTTTCTGGGCGGACGCTGATGCAGCCGTTGCCGCCGGGCCCGCCCCCACCACCCCGAACGCCATGCGCGTGTACTGCCGCACCAGTGCCGGCACGGCCAGGCGGCCGTCGCCGCGGTACCAGGTGCACACGCCGCTGAGCATGGCGATCAGCGCATAGGAGGCCACGCGCAGGTCGCCGGGGTCGAACAGGCCGGCGCGGCGGCCGGCGGCGACGATCGCGCGCAGCCGTTGCTCGTAGGCATCGCGCTGCGCCACGATGTCGGCGCGGTGCTCGCTCGACAGGCTGCGCAGCTCGGCGTTGCCGATGAAGACCTCGTCGCGGCGCGCGGCGTGAAAGCCGATGTGGAAGGCGACGAAGCGCCGCAACTGGTCGGCCGGGTCGCCGGCGCCGGCGAGCGCCGCGTCCAGCCCCTGCATCAGCTCCTGCATGGTGTCGGCCAGCAGGCCGTGCAGCAGCGACTCCTTGGACTCGATGTGGTTGTAGAACGAGCCGGCCTTGACGCCGATCTCGTCGGCCAGCAGGCGCAGGTTCATGCCCTCGAAGCCATGCTGGGCGATCAGGCGCGTCGCCGCGCGCTTCATGTCGAGAACGGTGTCTTCGGTGCTCTTGCCGGCGATGCGGGCCATCGCGCCATGGTAGCGGCAGTGGCAGCGGCAGCGGCGGCGCCGCGCGCTCAGCGCCGCTGCGCCAGCAACTCGTCGATCAGCCGATCCTTCTCCTGCCACTGCAACTCCACCCACTCGGCGATGCGCTGGCGCAGCGCGCGGTCGGCGACGGGGTCGCCGCCCAGCAGTTCGGGCGGGATGGGCCGCTGCTGCACGCGCACGATCACGCGGCCGAGGCGGCCGCTGAGCAGTTGCCAGAAGTTGGGGGCGCCGTCGGGGTAGACGAGGGTGACGTCGAGCAGCGCCTCGAACACCTCGCCCATGGTCGACAGCGCGACGCCGAGGCCGCCGACTTTGGGCCTTAGCAGATGGCGGTAGGGGCTTTTCTGCGCGGCGTGCTTGGCGGCCGTGAAGCGCGTGCCCTCGACGAAGTTGATCACCGTGGTGGGGATGCGCTTGAACTTCTCGCAGGCGGCGCGCGTGGCGGCCAGGTCGGCGTGGCTCGCGCCTTTGCCGCGGCCGCGCGCCATGAAGGGGAAGTCCAGCGCCCACCAGGCCAGGCCGATCACCGGCACCCAGATCAGCTCTTTCTTCAGGAAGAACTTCAAGAACGGGATCTGGCCGTGGAACACGCGCTGCAGCACCGGGATGTCGACCCAGCTCTGGTGGTTGGGCGACACCAGGTACCAGCCGCGGCGGTGCAAGCCGTCCAGGCCTTGCACGTTCCACGGCGCCGCGGAGACGGCGGCGATCCAGCCGTTGTTGACGGCCACCCAGGCCGAGGCCAGCGCGTTGAGCGCGCGGTCGCAGCCGCGGCGCAGGCCGCCTTGCGGCGACGAGGGCAGCTTCAGCAGCGCCGGCGGCACCATCAGCAAGGCGAAGAACAGCGTGCTGGCGCCCAGCAGGGCGCCGGTGAGCACGCCGCGGACGGGCGCGGGCAGCAATCGCAGCATGGTCGGATTCGCAATCCGCCGGCCTGGCGCCGGCCCGGCAGCATAGCGGGGGCCGCGGTGGGTCCCGCCGGCCTACCGCGCCCGCGCTGCCCAGGCGGCGACGATCTCGTGATGGTGCGGGATGTTGTGCAGCAGGTCGTGGCGCAGCGCGGGGTCGGGCAACGCGTCGGCCTGGGCCATCAGGCCCTCATGCGCGCGCGCCAGCCAGGCCTCGGCGCGCGGGTCGTCCGCGGCGGCCAGGGCCTGGTGGCAGCGCCACTCCACCTCGCGCGTGTACTCGGTGTCGTCCAGCGTGCCGCCGGCGGCCACGTGCGCCAGCACCGGCTCGACGGCGGCGCGCGCGGCGGCCGCATGACCTTGCGCCAGCGCCACGCCGGCCAGCCCGGCGTGGGCGTCGAGGCGCGTCGGGTGGCCGATGGCCTCGGCCTGCGCCAAGGCCTCGGCGCAGGCCTGGCGGGCGGCGTCCAGGCGCCCGAGGGCCAGCTCGGCATGGCCGACCTTCAGCCAGGCGAACACCGCCATGTCGCGCGCCTGCGTGGCGCGCGTGCTGTCCACCGCGGCCTGCGCCAGCGCGAGGGCGCGCGCGGCGTCGCCCTGCCACAGCAGCAGCGCCGAGAGGATGCCCAGCACCGCGCCTTCCATCGTGCGGTCGCCGTTGGCGCGCAGCATCTGCAGCGCGGCTTCCAGGTGCGGCCGCGCCTCGGTCAGCCGGCCCAGCTTCATCCACGCGCCGCCCAGGTTCGACAGCGCGATCGCCTCGTTGGCGCGATTGCCGGTCTCGCGCAGGATCACCAGGGTCTGCTGCGTCAGCGCCAGCGAGCGCAGCAGGTCGCCCTGCAGCGCCGCGCCGGCGTTGACGACGTTGAGCAGCACCGCCTCGGCGCTGCGCAAGCCCAGCCGCCGCGCATCGGCCAGGCCTTGCTCGGCCAGCGCGCAGCCGCCCGCCACGTCGTTCTGCAGCGTGCGCGCCGAGGCCAGCAGCCGCAGCGCCTGCAGGCGCAGCTCGTCGTCGCCGGCGCGGGTGGCGGCGTCCAGGCTGTCGCGCGCGGCCAGTTCCTGCCGCGGCCAGTCGGCGGTGCGCATGGCGCGCAGGCTGCGGCGGCGCGCCACGTCGGCGCGGCGGCGGTCGTCGTGCGTGGCCTCGGCCAGCGCGGCCATGGCGTCGAGGTCGGCGGCCTGCTCGTCGCGCCGGCCTTGCAAGGCCAGCGTCTGCTCGCGTACGGACAACAGCCGCCAGCGCACATCGCTTTGCGCCGGGTACGCGTCGCCCAGCAGTGCCATCGCGCGGCCCACCGCCTGCAGCACGCGTTCATGCGCGAAGCGCTGCACCGCCTGCTCGGCCGACCGGGCGTGGAACTCGATGGCGCTGGCGTCGTCGCCCGCACGCTCGAAGTGCTGCGCCGCGGCGCCCAGGAAGTCGCCGGCGCGCAGGCCGGTGAGCGTGGCCATCCACCGCGCCACGCGGGCGTGGGCGGCGCGCCGCTCCTGCTTGAGCACGGTGCCGTAGGTCACCTGCTGCAGCAGCTGGTGGTGGAAGGCGTAGCCGCCGAGGCCCGCTGCTTCGACCGCGCCCAGCGGCCGCACCAGGGCGCGGCGCACCAAGGCCGGCAGCTGGGCCACGGCCGCAGCCTCGATGGCGGCCAGCGCCGGCGGCCAGAACACCGGGCCCACCACGCTGGCCTGCTGCAGCGCGCGCTTCTCGGGCGCCGGCAGGCTGTCCAGCCGCGCCTGCAACACGCCGGTCAGCGTGGACGGCACCGCGGTCAGCGCCAGGCGGGCCAGGTCCACGGTCCACGCATCGCCGGTGCTGATGTCGCCGCGGTCGATCAGCATCTTCACCAGCTCTTCCAGGTAGAACGGGTTGCCCTCGGCGTGCCGCGCCAGTTGCTCGGCAAGCCCGGGCGGCGCCGGCTGCAGCTTGCGCAGCAGCTCGGCCACCAGCACGCGGCTGCCGTCGGGCCCCAGCGGCGCCAGGTCCACGCGCCGGTGGCGGGGCAGGCGCTCGCCCCAGCCGGCGCGGCGCTCGAACAGCGTGGGCCGCGTCGCGGCCAGCATCAGCAGCGGCACGTCGGCGCTGGCGGCCGCCAGCTGGTCCAGGAAATCCAGGCTCTCGACGTCGGCCCAGTGCAGGTCTTCGAGTTGCAGCAGCAGCGGGCAGCCTTCACGGCGCGCCAGCCGGCCGAACCATTGCACGGCGGCGTGCACGGCGCGCTGGCGCAGCTGGCGCGGGTCGTCGAGGATGCCCTTGATGTGGCGGCTGTCGCGCCACTCGATGCCGATCAGGTGGCCCAGCAGGTGTGCATGTCCCTCGGCCAGGTCGGGCCCGTCGTCGTCGATGAACAAGGGCACGACGCCGCGCTCCATCTTGGCGCGCGCCACTTCGGGCGGGTCGTCGTCGGCGATGCACAGATGCCGCGCCAGGATGTCGCGCAGCAGGCCGAAGATCTGGCCCTCGGTCTGCGGCGTGGTGTGGCCGTGCAGTTCCAGCACGCGCGCCGGCTGGCCGTGGCGCCAGGCGCTGAACTCGTCCAGCAGCCGGCTCTTGCCGATGCCGGCGTCGCCGACCACGGTGATGGCGGCGAAACCGGCAGCGGAATCGGCCGCGACACCGTTGGCGTCGCACAGGCGCGAGCACGCGCTCTGCAGCAGCGCCAGTTCGGCCTCGCGGCCGACCATGCGCGTGGGCACGCCGTCGATGCCGCGCGCGCTGCGCTGCTGCGCGCCGGGTCGGGCCTTGCGCACCAGCCAGGTCTGCAGCGGCTCGGCCAGGCCCTTCACCGCCAGCGGCGCTTGCGCCTCGGCCTCGAAGCGGCCGCGCACGTGGGCCCAGGTTTCGGCGCTGATGCGCAAGGCGCCGGCAGGGGCTGTCTGCTCCATGCGCGCGGCGATGTTCACGGTGTCACCGCTGAGCGTGTTGTCGGCCTCGAAGCCGGCGCCCAGCGCCACCTCGCCGGTGTGCGCACCCACGCGCAGCGCGAAGCCGTCGACGCCGTGCTCGCGCGCCACCCAGCCGGCGTGCTCGCGGCCGGCGGCCAGGATGTCGAGCGCGGCCGCCACCGCCTGCGCCGCGTCGTCTTCGCGCGTGCCTTGTGTGCCGAAGCCGGCCTTCAAGCCGTCGCCGGTGTAGCGCAGCACGCGGCCGCCGCGCGCGCGCACGCAGGCGGCCGCGCGTTCGAGCACGCGGCCGAAGACCTGCAGCACGTCTTCGGCGTCCAGCCGGCTGGCCAGCGCGGTGGAATCGACGATGTCGGCGAACAGCACCGTCACCTGCGCGCGGCGCAGTTGCGGGGCGGCATCGGCGTCCGCTGCTTCGGCTTGCGCCAGCAGCTGGCGCAGCGGCGCCAGCGCCAGCTCGGCCACCGCGTCGCCCAATGTGGAACGTTGGGATTCGAGGGCCGCGATGGCGGCGCGCAGCGTGGCGGCGTCGGCCGGCGCTGGGGCCGCGGCCCCGCCGGAGGCAGCCGTGTTCACCAGCGCGACGGCAGCGGGCGCAGCAGCACGATGCAGCCCCGCTCCGGCTGGATGTAGCCGCCGCGGGTCAGGTCCTGCAGCAGGCGGTTGATCATCGCGCGCGATGCGCCCACGCGCTCGGCGATGCGCTGCTGGCTCATGCCCAGCACGCACAGCCGGCCTTCGTGCGGCCGGGCCTGCGCCGTGCACAGGCCCACCAGGCGCTGGTAGACGTCCATCGACCCGAGGTTGGCGACGGTCTCGGTCAGCGTGCGCACGCGGTCCACCAGGCGCTCGATCAGGTGGAAGGCGAGGTCCGGCCGCTCCTTCACCAGCCGCTCGGCGTGCGCGCGCGTCACCCGCGTCAGCGTGCAGCGGGCCAGCGTCTCGACCGTGGCCGAGCGCAGGCGGCCATTGAGCATCAGCTCGCCGAAGGTCTCGCCCGCGCCCAGGGTGTTGAGCTCCACCGCGCGTCCGCCTTCGCCCACCACGTAGACCCGCAGTTCACCCGAGTGGATGATGTACATGCAGTCGGCCGCGTCGCCCTGGCTGACCACCGTCACGCCGGATTCCCAGGTGCGCGTCTCGCCGTGCCGAGCCAGTTCGACCAGCACTTCGTTCTCGATTGCGGGCGTCCCCCACATCACTGCCTCCACGCCGCCTGTCGATGGACTCGATGCGGCAGGAATGTATGCCTTTTGGCGGCCGCGCGTTGGCCGTGGCGCCGGCATCGATGTTCACTATTGACAGTGCATCGTTGCGCGGGCGGCCAGCGTCTCAGAATGATTTCACCGCTTCCGGAGCGAACGTTCTCCGGAGGGGCAACCAGCAACGTCATTCGCTGCGCCCGCGCAGTCCTACACAGGGGAACACGATGAGCTTCAACCGCAAGACATTCGCCAGCAGCTCCGCCGCGCTAGTCGCCGCCCTCACGCTGGCGTCCACGGCCTACGCTCAGCCCGACGGCCTGGAGTCCGCCGTGCGCTTCCGTGCCGCGCAGGAAGGCGCCGCCGCCATCAAGCTGACCGTCGTGGCGCCGGTCGGCGCGCTGACCAGGGCCGTGGCCGAAAGCGGCGCGACGGCGTCGAACGTGGCGGCCGAGCGCAAGGCGCCGCCGTGCTGCGAAAAGCTGGCCGCCGAGCGCAAGCCGCCGGTCGGTGACTACCTGGCCGCCGAGCGCAAGCCGCCGGTCGGTGACTACCTGGCCGCCGAGCGCAAGCCGCCGGTCGGTGACTACCTGGCCGCCGAGCGCAAGCCGCCGGTCGGTGACTGGCTGGCTGCCGAGCGCAAAGCGCCGGGTGGTGACAATCTGGCGGCCGAGCGCAAGCCGCCGGTCGGTGACTGGCTGGCCGCCGAGCGCAAGGCGCCGGGTGGTGACAATGTGGCCGCCGAGCGCAAGCCGCCGGTCGGCGACAAGCTGGCCGCCGAGTAAATCGTCGCGTCGCGGGAACGTGGGCGTTGCTGCCCGCTCCTGGGGTTGCGCCTCGCCGCTTTGGTGCGGCGTGATCCGCTGAAGGCGCCGTGTCCGAACGCAAGTCCGCCAGCCACCCGGCTGGCGGTTTCGCTTTTAGGATGCGCGCTGCCGAATGACCCGAGGGAACCGGATGTGGCGGGAGTGACGTGCAGGCGGCTGCTGGCCGCCCTGTGCAGTGCCGTGCTGTTGTCCAGCGCGGCCAGCACGGCCAACGCGCAGGCCGACGACCCGCTTGGCCTGGCCTGGCTGGAGACGCCGGACCTGCGGCTGGTCTACCTGTCGCCGCAGGTGGACTACCTCACCGCGCACGCCGTGCGCACCTTCACGACGGCGCTGCGCTGGCAGCGCTTGCGCTTCGGCTGGACACCGACGGAGCCGCCGGTCGTCTTTCTGAAGGACTTCTGGGACGCGGGCCTGGCCAACGCGACCGTCATTCCGCTGAACCGGATGCTGGTGGAAGTCTCGCCCAGCGCGAACCCGCTGGACACCAACCCGTCCAGCGAGCGCATGGCCTCGGTGATGAATCACGAGACGGTGCACCTGGCCAACGGCGACGTGGCCGACGCCGAAGACCGGCGCTGGCGCGGCCTGCTGCGGGGCAAGGTGTGGGCACAGGCCGAGAACCCGGAGTCGCTGTTCTACAGCTACCTGACGGCGCCGCGCTTCACCATGCCGCGCTGGCTGCTGGAAGGCGTCGCGGTGTTCATGGAAACCTGGATGGGCGGCGGCCTGGGCCGCGCGCAAGGCGGCTACGACGAGATGGTGTTCCGCGGCATGGTGCGCGACGGCGCGCCCTTCTTCGATCCGCTGAGCCTGTCCACGCGCGGCGTGCGCGCCGACTTCCAGGCCGGCACCATGGCCTACCTGTACGGCACGCGCTTCATCACCTGGCTGGCCTGGGCGCACTCGCCGGAGAAGGTGGTGGCCTGGCTGCAGCGCAAGGAAGGCAGCCGGCGCCACTACGCGGCGGCGTTCGAGCAGACCTTCGGCCTGCCGCTGGACACCGCCTGGCAGCAGTGGGTCGCCTTCGAGCAGGATTTCCAGCGCGCCAACCTGGCCAGCGTGGCGCGCGTGCCGATCACGCCGCTGCAACCGCTGACGGCGCGCGCCGTGGGGTCGAGTTCGCGCCTCTTCCTCGACGCCGAGCGGCAGGTGCTGTACGGCGCCTTCCGGCAGACCGGCATCGTCGAGCACATCGGCGCCTTGAACCTGCGCGACGGCAGCATCAAGCGGCTGACGGACATTCAAGGCGGCGCGCTGTACTCGGTCAGCTCGATCGCCTACGACCCCGCGCAGCGCAAGATCTTCTACACCACGCGCAACTACAACCGGCGCGACCTGATGGTGCTGAACGTGGACAGCGGCGAGCACACGCTGCTGATCAAGGGCGGCCGCATCGGCGAGCTGGCCTTCAACCGCGCCGACGGGGCCCTCATCGGCGTGCGCCATGACCGCGGGCTGGCCAGCCTGGTGCGCCTGCTGCCGCCCTACACCGACTGGCAGACGCTGTACCGCTTTGCCTACGGCGTGGTGCCCAGCGACCTCGACGTCTCGCCCGACGGGCAGTTGCTCGCGGCCTCGGTGAGCGAGCCGCAGGGCGACCAGTTGCTGCGCGTGTGGTCGCTGGCCGACCTGCTGCAGCCGCCGCACCGGCTGATGCGGGTGGGCGAATCGAACTTCGGCCAGGCCGCGCCGGAAGGCTTCGTCTTCGCGCCCGATGGCCGCACGCTGTACGGCAGCAGCTACTTCACGGGCGTCTCCAACATCTTCCGCTTCGACCTGGCCAGCGGCCGCACGGTGGCCGTCAGCAATGCCGAGGTGGGCCTCTTCAAGCCGCTGCCGCAGGACGACGGCCAGCTCGTGGTGCTGGCCTATACGGGCGAAGGCCTGCTGCCCGCGCGCCTGCGGCCCGAGCCGCTGCGCGACCTGGGCACCATCCGCTTTTTGGGCAGCGAGGCCGTCGAGCGACACCCCGTGCTCAAGACCTGGCAGGCCGACTCGCCCAACACGGTGGACGACGAAGCCATCATCGCGGCGCGCGGCATCTACCGGCCGCTGGAGCGGCTGGGCGTGCAAAGCGCCTACCCGGTGCTGCAGGGCTACAAGGATGCCGTCGGCCTGGGCTGGCGCGTCAACGTGGGCGACTGGTTGTCGTACGCCAACGCCAACCTCACCGTGGCCGTCACGCCCGATGCCGAGTTGCCGGCCGCCGAGCGGCTGCACCTGCTGGCGCAGGGCCAGTACCTGGGCTGGCGCGGCACGGTGGCCTGGAACCGTTCTGACTTCTACGACCTCTTCGGTCCCACCAAGCGCAGCCGCAAGGGCTGGCAGTTCAAGCTGGGCTACGACTTCTCGATCATCCGCGAACTGCCGCGTCGGCTGGACCTGCGCGTCGACGTCGCCCGCTACACCGGCATCGACACGCTGCCCGGCGCGCAGAACGAGGCGGCGCCGTTCAGCGCGCTCAGCAGCGGCGAACTGGCGCTGACCTACAGCGACCTGCGCCGTTCGCTGGGCGCGGTGACGGAAGAGAAGGGCATCGCCGCCGACGCGCTGCTGGCGCTGCGCCACGCCGGCGGGCAGACCACGCTGCAGTCGCAGGTCGGCCTGAACTTTGGCTGGGCCCTGCCGTGGACGCACGCGTCGCTGTGGTCGCGCACCGCGCTGGGCGCCAGCCACGGCGAGCGCGACAACCCGCTGACCCACTTCTACTTCGGCGGCTTCGGCAACAACCGCGTCGACAACGGCGCCGTGCAGCGCTACCGCGAGCCGGCCTCGCTGCCGGGCTTCGGCATCGACGCGGTGTCGGGCCGCTCGTTCGTGCGCCAGCAGTTCGAGCTGGTGCTGCCGCGCCTGCTGTTCGACACGGTGGGCACGCCCGACCTCAACCTCACCTGGCTGCGGCCGCAGCTGTTCGCCACGGCGCTGTGGACCGACAGCGGCGCCGGCACGCGCCAGCGCCACGGCTCCGCCGGCGCGCAGGTGGACCTGCGCCTGGGCGTGATGCACTGGTACGAGATGGTGCTGTCGGCCGGCTACGGCGCCGGCTACACCGGCGGCCGGCGCGCGGGCAGCGAATGGATGCTGTCGCTGAAGATCATGTGAGGGGCCGCGCCGCGCCGCGCTGCGCCGCGCTGCGGAGTGCCGCGCGGCGGCGGCTCTACACGCCCACCGCGCCGCGCCCGGCGCGCGCGCGGGCGATGATGGTCTTCATGATCTGCGCCGTGCCGTCGCCGATCTGGAAACCCAGCACGTCGCGCAGGCGCTGCTCCAGCGGGCCGCGGTCGTAGCCGCCGTGGCCGTGCATCAGCAGGCACTGGTGCACGGTCTCGTACGCAAGCTGCGGGCCCCACCACTTGCACATCGCGGCCTCGGCGGTGTGCGGCAGGCCGCGGTCTTTCAGCCATAGCGTCTGCAGGCACAGCAGCCGCGCGGCATCGACCTGCGTGTCCAGCGCCGCCAGCGTGTGGCTGACGCCCTGGAACGCGGCCAGCGGCTTGCCGAAGGCCTGGCGTTCGGCCACGTGGGCCCAGGTTTCGTCGAGCGACTGGCGCGCCACCGCCAGCACCTGCAGGCCGATCAGCGCGCGGCTGAAGTCGAAGCCCTGCATCACCTGCACGAAGCCGGCGCCGGGCGCGCCGAGCAGGTGGCGCGCGGGCACGCGCACGTTCTCGAAGTGGATGCTGCCGCGGCCGATGGCGCGCTGGCCGTGGCAGTCGAAGCGGGTGCGCGTGATGCCGGGCAGGTCCATCGGCACGAACAGCGCCGAGACGCCGCGCGCGCCTTCTTCCACCGTGCCGCTGCGCGCGAACACCACCGCGGCATCGGCCTGGTCGGCGGCGCTGATGCTGGTCTTCTCGCCGTTGAGGATCCAGTCGCCGCTGCCGTCGGCCGCGGCTTGCATCTTCAGCCGCAGGCTGGCGGCGTCGGAGCCGCCGCGCGGCTCGGTCAGCGCGATGGCGAGCAGCGTCTCGCCTCGCGTCAAACGTTGCAGCCAGGGGCCCACCAGCGCCGGCTCGCCGTGCTCGGCGAGGATTTGCGCGATCAGCGAGGCCAGCAGGTTCACGTAGCTCATGCTGAGGTCGGCGCGCGCGATCTCCTCGTGGATCACGCCGGCGGCCAGACACCCCGTGCCCAGGCCGCCGAGCGCTTCAGGCAGCTCGGGCGCGATCAGGCCGAGCGCGCCCATCTCGCGCATCAGGCCGCGGTCGAGCACGCGCGTGCGGTCGCGCTCCTGGAAGCCGGGCGCGATGCGTTCGCTCGCGAAGCGCCGCGCCTGCTCGGCCAGCGCACGCAAGTCCTCGTCGAGGTAGGGGTTCACGGCGCGGCGCCTACTTCGCGTGCTTGCGGAAGTCGGGCTTGCGCTTTTCGTTGAAGGCGCGCACGCCTTCCTTCGATTCGTCGGTGTCGTAGTACAGCTTCAGCGCGTACAAGCCCATGCCGGCGATGCCGGCCTGGTGCGCGGTGTCCATGTTGAAGCTGCGCTTGGCGATGGCGATGGCCGTCGGGCTCTTCTCGGCAATCTCGTCGGCCCAGCGCTGCACCTCGGCGTCGAGCTCGTCGTTGGGCACCACGGCGTTGACCAGGCCCATCGCCAGCGCCTCCTGCGCCTTGTAGCGGCGGCACAGGTACCACATCTCGCGCGCCTTCTTCTCGCCGACCACGCGCGCCAGCAGCGCGGTGCCGTAGCCGGGGTCGACCGAGCCGACCTTGGGGCCGACCTGGCCGAACTGCGCCTTGTCGCCGGCGATGGTGATGTCGCACAGCGTGCACATCACGTTGCCGCCGCCGATGGCGAAGCCCTGCACGCGGGCGATCACCGGCTTGGGCACGTCGCGGATGGCGGCGTGCAGTTCCTCGATCGGCAACCCGATGGTGCCGCGGCCGTCGTACTGGCCTTCGTGCGCCGACTGGTCGCCGCCGGTGCAGAAGGCGCGGTCGCCCGCGCCGGCCAGCACGATGCAGCCGATGGCTTTGTCGTAGCCGGCCTTCAGCAGCGCGTGGATCAGCTCCTCGCAAGTGCGCCCGCGGAAGGCGTTCATCTTGTCGGGGCGGTTGATGGTGATCCAGGCCGTGTGGCCGTTCTTCACTTCGTAGAGGATGTCTTCGTAGGTCATGGCGTGGGTCTCATCCGTTCATGGTCAGGCCGCCGGAGACGCTGAGCACCTGCCCGGTGACGTAGGCGGCGTCGTCGCTGGCGAAGAAGAGGATGGCGCCGGGCAGGTCGTCGGGCCGGCCGATGCGGCCCAGCGGGATCGAGCGGCGGAAGGCCTCTTCCAGCTTCTCGGGGTTGCCGGCGCCGAGCTTGTAGTCGGCGAAGAGGGCGGTGTCGGTCGGCCCCGGGCACACCACGTTGACGGTGATGCCGTGGCGCGCATGCTCGCGCGCCAGCGTCTTGCTGAAGGCGACGATGCCCCCCTTGCAGGCGGCGTACACGGCCTCGCCCGACGAGCCGACGCGCGCCGCGTCGGACGCGATGTTGACCACGCGGCCGGCGCGCCGCTCCACCATGCCCGGCAGCACCGCGTGGTGCATGTGCAGCGCGCCGGTGAGGTTGATGGCGATCAGCCGCTCCCACTGCTCGGGCTGGGTCTTCAGGAAGGGCGCGAACACGTCCCAGCCGGCGTTGTTGACGAGCACGTCCACCGGGCCCAGCGCGGCGGTGACGGCGGCCAGCGCGGCGTCGACCTGGGGGCGCTGCGTGATGTCGCAGGCCTGGGCGACGGCGCGGCCGCCGGCCTGCGCGATGGCGACCACCGTGCGCTCGGCGGCCGCGAGGTCGCGGTCGAGCACCGCCACCCGGGCGCCTTCGGCAGCGAAACGCCGCGCCGTGGCGCCGCCGATGCCGCCTCCCGCGCCCGTGATCACCACCACCTTGCCGTCGAATCGAGCCATCGCCTGCCGTCCTTGATCACGTCAATACATAGACATATCATAGGCCGATGCCGTCGCCCCCACAAGCCGCCCGCCGTTCGCCGGTCTCCGCGAAAACCCTAGTGGATCAGGAGCGCGAGGCGCGCATCGCGCTGGCCAACCGGCTGTTCTTCCGCCTGTATCAATGCGCCAACATGTTGCATAAAACCGGCACCCGCGCGGTGGAGGCCGAAGGCCTGACCACGCAGCAGTGGGCGGTGCTGGGCGCGGTGTCGCGGCCGGCGGCGGCGCGCGGCATGGCGGTGAACGAACTGGCGCGTTACCTGATGGTCAGCCGGCAGAACCTGTCGGGCGTGCTCGGCCGCATGGAGCGTGCCGGCCACCTGCGCTGCGACAGCGACCCCGAAGACCGCCGCTCGCGCCTGGTGCGGCTCACGCCCTCGGGCCGGCTGCTGTGGCAGACGCAGGCGCTGCCCAAGATCCACGCCTACTACGACCAGGTGCTGGACGGCTTTTCGATCAACGACGGCGCGCACGCGCTGCACTACCTGCTGAAGATCCTGCACAACATGCAGCGCATCGACACGCCCGACGAAGACCAGCCGCCGGCCGACGAGGACGCCGAGGCCGGCGCGGCCGGCGCGGCCGCCCTCAGGCCGCGCAGCTCCGGAAGCCGCAGAACGCGTGGTCGGCGGCTGGCGCCATGAAGCGCCGCGCCTTCGGGTGACGCCAGCGCGGCGCCGTCGCGGTGGAGGCGCCGCGCAAGACACCCATCGTGCCCGACGCGCCGGGGGCCGGCATTCGGTCCAGGCTGCCCGGCGTGGCCGCGTAGCCGGGCCAGGGGCGGGCGCTGCCGGCCACCCATTCGAAGACGTCGCCCCAGACGTGGCCGCGGCTGCGCGCCGTCAGCGCCGCCAGTTCCCATTCGGGCTCGGTGGGCAGGCGGCGGCCGGCCCAGCGGCACCAGGCGGCGGCCTCGTGGCGGCTGCAGTGCAGCACCGGCTGGCCGGCGGGCACGCGCTGCAGTTCGCCCTGGCGCTGCAGCAGCACGCCGCCGCGCAACTGCTCCACGTCGCGCGGGGCGCGGCGCGCGGTTTGCTGCAGCCAGGCCCAGCCGTCGTCGCTCCAGCAGTCGCGGCGGTCATAACCGCCGTCTTCGGCGAACTCGATGTAGCGCGCCCAGCTCACGGGCTGGGTGTCGATCTCGAACTCGGGCACCGCCAGTTCCTCGGCCCAGCGCTCGTTGTCGGGCACCAGGCCGCCGGGCCGGCTGCCCAGCGCCAGCCGCGCGGCGGGCAGCCACAGCGGCTCGCGCTCGTTGCGCGCCGGCGGCGGCTGCCAGGGCGGCGGCGGCTCGCCCTGGCGGCGCAGCTGCAGCGCGGCGGCGCGCTCGGCCAGCGTCTCGTTGATGCGGTCTTCGTGCAGCAGCGCCTGGCGGAAGAAGAACAGCGCGTCGTCGCCGTCATGACCGTCACCACCGTCGCGGCTGTCGCGGCTGTCGCTACGGGCGCCGGCCAGCAGGTCGAGCGTGACGTCCAGCGTCTCGGCGAGATAACGGCGAAGGTCGTCGGCGGCGGGCGCTTCGGCAGCCGGGCCGGCGAACCAGCCGTCGGCCGCCGGCTCGATCGAGGCCAGCCGCGGCGCCGAGGCGTCGGCGCGCTCGCCGCGGCCGCGCTGCACGTTGCGGGCGATCCAGTATTCCTGGTACCAGCCGGCATGGGCGACGAGCTGCCGCGCCGATGGCCCGCCGCCGGCGTTGCCGTCCTGGCCGCGGCGCTCGAACACCTCCAGCCAGCGCAGGCCGAGGTTGCGCGCGTCGATCAGCGCCAGCGACAGCAGGTCGCGCCCGGCATGGCGGATGGCCTGCGGGTCGTCGAGCGCCGCCGCGCGCAGGCTCAAGACAACCTCATTGCCCGACGAGACCGTTGCGGATCGCGTAGACCGTCAGCTCGGAGTTGTTGCCGAGCTGCAGCTTCTCCAGCACGCGGGCGCGGTAGACCGACACCGTCTTCGGGCTGAGCATCAGTTCCTCGGCGATGTCGGATAGGCGCTTGCCCGAGGCGATCATCACCAGCGTCTGCAGCTCGCGGTCCGACAGCTTCTGGTGCGGCTGCTCGGCGGCCGGCGCGGTGAGGCTGTCGACCAGCATCTGCGCGATCTCCGGCGTCACGTACTTGCGGCCCTGGGCCACGGTGCGCACGGCGTTGACGATGCTTTGCGGGTCGCCGCCCTTGTTGACGTAGCCGTAGGCGCCGGCGCGCAGGGCGCGGATGGCGTACTGGTCCTCGGGGTACATGCTGACCACCAGCACCTTGACCGGCGAGCCCTCGTCCTTCAGCGCGTGCAGCGCGTCGAGCCCGCTGCGCCCGGGCAGGTTGATGTCCAGCACCAGCACGTCGCAGCTTTCCTGACGCATCAGGCCGCGCAGCTCGGTGTAGTCGCCGGCCTCGCCGACCACCTTCATGTCGGGCGCGTCGGCCAGGGTGTCGCGGATGCCGCGGCGGATCAGCGCGTGGTCGTCGCAGAGGATGACGCGGATCATGGCGGCGTGGGCGGCTGGTGGGCGGGTTGGGGCGGTTCAGAGGGCCGACCAGGCGGACGGGTCGTGGTCGAGATTGTCGTCGCCGCCATCGTCGGCCGGCAACGGGGCGGCGCTGGATTGTGCGTCCAGCGGCACCGAGAGGATCAGCGTGGTGCCGGCGCTGCCGCTGCTCAGGTCGATCCAGCCGCCGACGGTGGAGGCGCGCTCGTGTAGCCCGCGGATGCCGAAGCTCGTGGCCTTGGCCAGGTCGGTGCGCGCCAGGCCGCGGCCGTTGTCGCTGATCTCCAGCGACAGCACGCCGCCGCTGGCCGAGAGGTCGATCGTCACGCGCGTGGCCTGGGCGTGCTTGCTGATGTTGGTCAGCGCCTCCTGCGCGGTGCGAAAGGCCACCAGCGGCACGCCTTCGGGCAGCGGCAGGGCGTCGGTGCCGATGCGCTCGTCGCTGCTGCGGAAGGCGCATTCGACGCCGGTGCGCTTCTCGAAGCGGCCGGCCAGCCATTGCAGCGCCGGCACCAGGCCCTGCTCCAGGATGGCCGGGCGCAGGTTGTGCATCACGCGCTGGCTGGCGCCGATGGCGTGCGTCACCGTCTCCATCGCCGAGGCGGCGCGCTGCTGCACCGCGGCCTCGCTGCTGTGGCGGCGGATCCAGTCGATGTCGAACTTCAGCGCCGTCAGCGAGCCGCCCACGTCGTCGTGGATCTCGCGCGCGATGGCGGCGCGCTCGGCCTCCACGCGCGTCTGCAGGTGGCGCGCCAGCTCGGCCAGCCGCTGGCGCGACTGCGCCAGCTCGCGGTCGGCCTGCAGCTTGGCGGCGTGCGTGCGGGCGGCGTCGATGGCGTGTTCCAGCGCCGGCGCCAGCCGCGCCAGGTGGTCTTTCAGCAGGTAGTCGCTGGCGCCGCTGCGCATGGCGGCCACCGCGCGGTCTTCACCGATCTCGCCGGAGACCAGGATGAAGGGCACCACGGCGTCGCGCTCGCGCACGATGCGCAGCGCGTCGATGCCGCTGAAGCCCGGCAGGTTGAAGTCGGAGACGATGGCGTCCCAGGGCTCGGCCAGCGCGGCCTCGAACTCGCCCCGGGTCTCCACCCGGTGCATCCGCACGCGCAGGCCGCCGCGCAGCAACTGGGCCAGCACGAGGTCGTGGTCGAGCTCCGAATCCTCCAGGTGCAGGATGCGCAGCGTCTGCGCCGGAAGCTCCGGCAGGGCGGCGGCCGACATGCGGCCAGTATCGCAAAGCGGCGGCCGGGCGGCGCCGGGCCGAGCCGGACGGTGGCCAGCGACTTTCGTCACGCTGGCCGAAAGGCGCCGGAAAAGCGCGCTTGTTCCGCTCAATGTCGGGCGGGGTGCTGCCGACAATGCTTCGGAGGGCATGTCTTTGCATGGCTTGCCCGCGCCGCCCTTGCGCGGTGGCCCCCTCTTCGAGAACCCGAACCGCCGCCCTACAAGCCCGATGCTCGCCTCGCCCCAAGAACCGCCGCCGCTGGCCCTGCCGGTCCTGGCGGCCACCGAGCTGCAGGATCACCTGCTGGTGGCCAACAACGACCTGGAGCGGCTGCAGCGCCTGCTGGACGACGCCAGCCAGGCGTTGATGCAGCACTTCACCTACGCCTCGGAACACATGGACGCCGCGCTGGTGCACCTGCAGGCGGCCAGCCAGAGCGAGCCGCCGCCGATCCGCGAGGCGCGCCTGACGCTGGCCCACGCGATCACCGCGCTGCAGTTCCAGGACATGGCCAGCCAGCTCATCGCGCACACCACGCGCCGGCTGCGCAGCTGCGCCGACCGCCTGGCGCGCGATGCGCTGGCCGACGACGAGGACGGCACCGCCGTCGTCGACGAGACCCCGCTGCGTCCCAACCCGGTGACGCAGGACGAAATGGACGCCGGCTCGATTGAGCTGTTCTGAACCCCGCACGCCCGAAAAGCACCCAGGAGCAACCCCCATGCACTCGATCCTTGCCGTCGACGATTCGGCCTCGATGCGCCAGATGGTGAGCTTCACGCTCAAGAACGCCGGCTTCAACGTGGTGGAGGCCGTCGACGGCCAGGACGCCTACGAAAAGGCCAACAGCCGCGACTTCAACCTCGTGCTGACCGACCAGAACATGCCGCGCATGGACGGCATCAGCCTGACCCGGCGGCTGCGCGAGAACCCCAAGTTCAAGAGCACGCCGATCCTCATCCTCACGACCGAGAGCAGCGACCAGATGAAGCAGGCCGGCCGCGCCGCCGGCGCCACCGGCTGGCTGGTCAAGCCCTTCGACCCGACCAAGCTGATCGAAGTGATCGGCAAGGTCATCCGCTGAGCGCGGCCGCCGTCATCCACCGCAGTTGCGAGGAGCATTCCCCATGGGCGAGCAGACCCACAACAGCGCCAGCCTGAACGCCGGCATCGACCTCAGCCAGTTCTTCCAGGTCTTCTTCGAGGAAGCCGGCGAGAACCTCGAGCAGATGGAGCAGATGCTGCTGGCCATCGACGTCGAGGCCGCCGGCGACGAGGAGCTGAACGCCATCTTCCGCTGCGCGCATTCGGTCAAGGGCGGCGCCGCCACCTTCGGCTTCACCGACGTGGCCGAGCTGACGCACCAGATGGAGACGCTGCTCGACAAGCTGCGCCGCCACGAGCTGGCGCCCACCGCGGCGATGGTCGACGTGCTGCTGGAGTCGGGCGACGCGCTGAAGGCGCAACTGGCGCGCCACCAGGGCAACGGCGCCGAGCCGATCGAGACCGCCGAGCTGCTGGACGCCATCCGCGCGCTGGTCGAAGGCCCGGCCGCGGCGCCGCCGCGCGCCGCGCCGGCGCCGGCCGCTGCTGCACCCACCGCGCCCACGGCGCCCGCAACGCCGGCGGCCCGCCCCGGCACGCGCGCCCGCGTGCTGACCGTCGGCCCGCTGCAAGACCCGCAGCAGGCCGAGGCGCTGTTCGAGCTGTTCCGCGAGATTCCCGACCTGGGCAGCATCGACGCCGTCGATGGTGGCCAGGCCGCCGACGGGCTGCGGCGCTTCCGCATCATCACCGCCACGCCCGACGCCGAACTGCTGGACCTGTGCACCTTCCACGTCGCGCGCGAGCACTTGCGGCTGGAAGACGCCGGCGCCGGCTACGGCTTCTTCCCCGGCTCGCCCGGCGCGCCGGCGCCGGCCGCCGCCGACCCCGGCTACGGCTTCTTCGACGACGCGCCCGGCGCGCCGGCCGCCGCCGCTGCGGCGGCCAGCCCGGTGCCCGCGCCGGCGGCCGCCACGCCGGCGCCGGTGGCCGCCACGCGCACCGCTGCGCCGAAGGCCGAGAAGGCCGCCGCCAACCCCGAATCGAGCACGCTGCGCGTCTCGGTGGAGAAGGTCGACCAGCTCATCAACCTGGTCGGCGAACTCGTCATCACGCAGGCCATGCTGGCGCAAAACGGCAAGGGCGTGGACAGCGCGCTGTACCAGCAGCTGAGCGCCGGCCTGGCCGACCTGGAGCGCAACACCCGCGACCTGCAGGAAGCGGTGATGTCGATCCGCATGATTCCGATGTCGATGGTCTTCAACCGCTTCCCGCGCATGCTGCGCGACCTGGCGGGCAAGCTCGGCAAGAAGGTCGAGCTGGTCACCCAGGGCGAGGCCACCGAGCTGGACAAGGGCCTGGTGGAGAAGATCACCGACCCGCTGACGCACCTGGTGCGCAACAGCTGCGACCACGGCATCGAGCTGCCGGCCGAACGCGCCGCCAAGGGCAAGCCCGAGACCGGCACCGTCACGCTGGTGGCCAGCCACCAGGGCGGCAGCATCGTGATCGAGGTGCGCGACGATGGCCGCGGCCTGAATCGCGCCAAGCTGATCGCCAAGGCGCGCGAGCGCGGCATCGACGCGCCCGACTCGATGAGCGACCAGGAAGCCTTCGCGCTGATCTTCGCGCCGGGCTTCTCCACCGCCGAGGCGGTGACCGACGTCTCGGGCCGCGGCGTCGGCATGGACGTGGTCAAGCGCAACATCACCGCCTTGGGCGGCACGGTGGAGATCGACTCGGCCGAAGGCTACGGCATGACGGTGCGCGTGCGGCTGCCGCTGACGCTGGCCATCATGGACGGCATGAGCGTGGGCGTGGGCGAGGAGTGCTACATCCTGCCGCTGTCCAGCGTGGTCGAATCGTTCCAGGTGCGCGAGGGCATGGTCAAGACCATCGGCGGCAGCGGCCGCGTGGTGGAGGTGCGCGACGAGTTCATGCCGGTGATCGACATCGAGCGCGTGTTCGACGTGCCGCGCTTCGACTTCGAGCGCGTGTCCAACATCATGGTCGTCGTCGAGGCCGAGGGCGGCCGCGTCGCGCTGCTGGTGGACGAGTTGCTCGGCCAGCAGCAGGTGGTCGTCAAGAACCTCGAAGCCAACTACCGCAAGGTGGACGACGTCTCCGGCGCCACCATCCTGGGCGATGGCCGCGTCGCGCTGATCCTGGACATCGGCGCGCTGGTGCGCCGTTCCAGGCACTGACGGTGGCGCCGCGCCGGTCGGCGCGGCGGCGCCGGCGCCCCGGCCGCCCCGATGGCGGCGGGCGCAATGACGAGATTTCCCGACATCAGCGCCGGCCCTGCCGGCCGATAAGCAAACAGCAGCAATCGCCCGCTTGACGGGCCCTTCCTCCAAGAGAGCGCCAAAGGAGCCATCGCATGGACATGATCACCGACGCCGCCGTCATTGCCCGCCACGAGACCGCCCGCCATGCCGGCCCGAGCGCCGCCGCTGCGCCGGCCGCCGAGGGCGGCGAGTTCCTCACCTTCCGCCTGGGCGGCGAGGAGTACGGCATCGACATCCTGCGCGTGCAGGAGATCCGCTCCTACGAGCCGCCGACCCGCATCGCCAACGCGCCGCACTTCATCAAGGGCGTGGTCAACCTGCGCGGCGTGATCGTGCCGATCATCGACCTGCGCCTGAAGCTCGGCTGCGAGACCGCCGAGTACAACGCCTTCACCGTGGTGATCGTGCTCAACGTGCGCGGCCGCGTGGTCGGCGCGGTGGTCGACTCGGTGTCCGACGTGCTGGAACTCGGCGGCGACCACATCAAGCCGGCGCCCGGCCTGCAGAGCAACGTCGAGTCCAACTTCATCACCGGCATCGGCAGCGTGAAGAGCGGCGACGACGAGCGCATGCTGATCCTGATGGACATCGAAGGCCTGATGAGCAGCGCCGACATGGGCCTGGTCAACTAACGCCGCCGTTCGGGCCTGGAGAGCGTTCGAGATGAACATGAGATTCACGTTTGCCAAGCGGCTGTGGCTGGCCGTCGTCGTCGTGGCGGTGGCGCAGCTGCTGCTGAGCACCGGCATCGCCTGGCGCAGCATGACGATCACGCAGGACAGCATGGCAGCCGAGGCCCGCACCGCGCGCATCGCCAGCCTGGCTGCGCGCTGGGCCGGCCTGACCGAGGCCAACGTGCAGCGCGTGGTGGCCGGCGTGGTTGGCAGCGACCCCGCCGTGGCCCAGCACTTCGCGCCCGAGATCAAGGCCACCACGGCCAAGATCAACGACCTGCAGAAGGAAATGGAATCGCTGGCCGCCAGCGACGACGAGAAGGCCCAGCTGGCCCGCGTCGCGCAGCGCCGCAAGGCCTACATCGAAGCGCGCGAAGCCGCGGCCGCGCTGCGCGCCAAGGGCGACGCGGCGTCGGTCGAAGCCTCGCGCCGCCAGCTGCGCGATGCGGTGCTGCCCGCGGTGACCGCCTACCTGGGTGAGCAGCGCACCTTCGTCGACCTCGAACTGCGCCTGGCCGAACAGCAGCGCGCCGACGTCCTGGTCGCGCAAAAGCGCAGCCTGGCCATCGGCGCGGCCTGCGCCGGCCTGCTGCTGCTGGGCATGATGATCGGCGGCGCCTTGCTGGTGCATGCGATCGTGCGTCCGCTGCGCGCCGCCGGCGACGTGGCGCGCCGCATCGGCGAGGGCGACCTCACCGCCGAGGTCGACACCCGCCGCGGCGACGAGGTCGGCGACCTGCTGCGTGCCGTGGCCGCGATGCGCGACGCGCTGCGCAACGTGGTCTCCCGCGTGCGCAATTCGACCGACAGCATCCAGCATGCCGCCACCGAGGTGGCGCAAGGCAACGTCGACCTGAGCCAGCGCACCGAGCGCGCCGCGGCCAGCCTGCAGCAGACCGCCAGCGCGATGGAAGAGCTGACCGGCACCATGCGCCAGACGGCCGACGCCGCGCGCACCGCCAGCCAGCTGGCCGCTTCGGCCAGCAGCGTGGCCGGGCGCGGCGGCGAGGTGGTGGCCCAGGTGGTCGCGACGATGGACGACATCAACACCAGCAGCCGCAAGATCGCCGACATCACCGGCGTGATCGACGGCATCGCGTTCCAGACCAACATCCTGGCGCTCAACGCCGCGGTGGAAGCGGCGCGGGCCGGCGAACAAGGCCGCGGCTTCGCCGTCGTGGCCGGCGAAGTGCGCAGCCTGGCGCAGCGCTCGGCCGAGGCGGCGCGCGAGATCAAGGGCCTGATCGGCGCCAGCGTCGAGCGCGTGGAATCCGGCGCCCGCCTGGTTGGCGAGGCCGGCAGCACGATGGGCGAGATCGTCGGCAGCGTGCAGCGCGTGACTGACATCATCGGCGAGATCAGCGCCGCCGCCGCCGAGCAAAGCAGCGGCATCGGCTCGGTCAACAACGCGGTGGCGCAACTCGACCAGGCCACGCAGCAGAACGCGGCGCTGGTGGAAGAGTCGGCCGCCGCCGCCGAATCGCTGAAGGACCAGGCCCGCGCGCTGGTGACGCTGGTCACCGGCTTCAAGGTCGACGGCCCGGCGCGGACCTTCGCGGCGATGCCGGCGCCGGCCAAGGCCGCGGCCATGACAGCCGCCAAGACATCCGCCAACGCACCCGCCAAGACGGTGCCGCCGGCCCCGGTGCCCGCCACGCCGCCGGCCCGCCTGGCCGAGCAGACCGTGGCCGCGGCGCGCAAGCCGCAGCCGCTGAAGCCGGCGAAGGCCGCGAAGGCTGCGAAGGCAATGAAGGCGAGCACGAACGCGGCGGCCGGTGCGGCGGCGACGTCGCCCGCGCCGGAAGCGGGTGCGGCTGCCGCGGTGGCCACGCCCAAGCCGGCGACGGCGGCGAGCGCGACCAGCGCGACCAGCGCGTCGATCACGTCGACCACGCCGACCCCGCCCGCAGCGTCCAGCACGCCGAAGGCGCCCGCCACGGCCAGCGCCGCGAAAGCAGCGCCGCCGGCCGCCGCGCCGAAGCCCTACAAGGCACCGGCCGCGACGACCGCCAGCGCCGACGACGACGGCGACTGGGAGACCTTCTAAGCCTAGACCGCGCCGGCGCGCCGCAAGGTCTCCAGCACCGGGCGGCGCAGCACCTCGCGCAGGCCCCACCAGCCGGCGGCCAGCGCCAGCACGGCGCCGGCCGCGGCGCCGGCCAGCGGCACCCAGGGCGCGGGGTTCCAGTTGAACTCGAAGGCATAGCGCGCCAGCGCCCAGCCAATGGCCACCGCGGCCAGCGAGGCCAGCGTGCCGGCCAGCGCGCCCACGCCCAGCAGTTCGGCGCGCTGCACCTGGGCCAGCAGACGGCCGCCGGCGCCCATCGCGCGCATCACCGCGAACTCACGCGCGCGCGCCTCGCGCGTGGCGCTGATCGCCGCGAACAGCACGATCAGCCCGGCCACCAGCGTGAAGCCGAACAAAAACTCCACCGCGCGGATCACCTGCTCCAGCACGCGCTGCACCTGGCCGAGGGTGGCCGAGACGTCGACGTTGGTGATGTTCGGAAACTGCCTGAGCAGCCGGTTGTCGAAGCCCGGCGCGGCCGGCGCGCGGAAGGCGCTGATGGTGGTGCTGGGCAGCTCGGGCATCGCCGCGAGCGGGAACATGACGAAGAAGTTGACGTGCATCGAGCCCCAGTCCAGCTTGCGCAGGCTGGTGATGCGCCCTTCCTTCGTCTGGCCGGCGATGTCGAAGCGCAGGCGGTCGCCGAGTTTCAGGCCCAGTGTCTGCGCCAGCCCTTCCTCGACCGACAGCGCGTCGGCTTCCTCCGGCGTCCAGCGGCCGCCGGCGAGCTGGTTGTGCGCCGGCATCTGCGCCGCGTGGCTCAGGTTGAACTCGCGCTCGACCAGGCGCTGCGCGCGGTCGTCGGCGTACTGCCCGGGCGTGACCTCGCGGCCGTTGATCGCCACCAGGCGGCCGCGGATCATCGGGTACCAGTCGTAGCGCGTGACGCCGGCGTCGGCCAGCGCCTGCTTGAAGGCCGGCCCCTGCTCGGGCTGCACGTTGATCACGAAGCGGTTGGGCGCATCGGGCGGCGTCGCCTGGCGCCAGGCGCCGATCAAATCGGTGCGCAGCAGCACCAGCAGCACCAGCGCCAGCAGCCCCACCGACAGCGCGCTGACCTGCAGCACCGCGAAGGCCGGCCGCGCCGCCAACTGCCGCGTCGCCAGGAGCAGCCATCGCGGCGCGCCGGCCTCGGGCACCAGCCGCCGCAGCACCCGCACCGCGGCCCAGGCCAGCAGCGCGAACAAGGCGACCGCGGCGGCGAAGCCGCCGACCGCGATGGCGCCCAGCTTGAGGTCCGACGACACCGCCATCAACAGCGCGACGAAGCCCGCCGCGCCGGCGCCCAGCACCAGCAGCGAGCTCGCTTTGAGCCGCCCCACGTCGCGCCGCATCACGCGCAGCGGCGGCACGCGCGCCAGCTGCAGCACCGGCGGCAGCCCGAAGCCCAGCAGCAGCGTGAAGCCCACGCCCAGCCCGAACAGCGCCGGCCAGGGCCCGGGCGGCGGCAGCTCGGCCTCCACCAGGCCCTTCAGCAGCCAGAAGAAGACGTTGTGCACCAGCAGCCCCAGCAGCACGCCGGCGGCGCTGGCCAGCAGCCCGACGAAGGCGAACTCCAGCGTGTAGGCGCCGGCGATGCGCCGCTGCGACAGCCCCAGCACGCGCAGCATCGCGCAGTCGTCCAGGTGCGATTCGGCGAAGTCGCGCGCCGCGATGCCCACCGCCACCGCCGCCAGCAGCGCCGCCAGCAGCGCCACCAGGTTCAGGAACTTGGCGGCGCGGTCCAGCGTCTGCCGCATCTCGGGGCGGCCGCTGTCCAGCGATTCGATGCGCACGCCGCGCAGCGCGGCCTGCTGGACCTGTGCCTCGGCCCATTGCACGAAGGCGCGCACCGGCGCGTCACTGGCGCCGGGTGCGGCCACCGCCAGCCGCCAGCTCACGCGGCTGGCCGGCTGCACCAGCGCGGTGGCGGGCAGGTCGGCCTCGTTGATCAGCACCCGCGGCGCGAAGCTCATGAAGCCGCCGCCGCGGTCGGGCTCGAGCTCGATGATGCGCTCGATGCGCAGGCTGGCGTCGCCCAGCAGCAGCGTCGCGCCGACCTTCAGCTGCAGCGCGTCGAGCAGCGGCGCGTCCACCCATGCGCTGCCGGGCGTGGGCGCGGCGGCCACGGTCTCGACCGGCCCCTCGGCCGTGCGGCGCAACTGCAGCCGGCCGCGCAGCGGGTAGCTGCTGCTGACGGCCTTCAGCGCCACCAGCCGCGTCGCGCCGCCCTGGTCGTCGCCGGCGCGCGCCATGCTGGGGAACAGCGCGCTGGTGGCCAGCGTCAGCCCCATGGCCCGCGCCCGCGCCTGGAACGCCCCCGGCAGCGGCTGGTCGCTGCTGATCACCGCGTCGCCGCCCAGCAACTGGCGGGCGTCGCGCGCCAGCCCGGTGTTCAGCCGGTCGGCGAAGAAGCCGACCGCGGTGAGCGCGGCCACCGCCAGCATCACGGCCACGGCCAGCAATCGCAGTTCGCCGGCGCGCAGGTCGCGCACGGTCTGGCGCCAGGCCAGCAGCCAGACGGCGGGCGGTGAAAGCGGGGCAGGGGCGGTGTTCATCGGCCGCGACGGTAGCGCATGCGGCCGGCGGCCGAGCGAACGCTGCGTGCAAGACCCTTGAACGGCTGCGCCGCGGCGCGGTGCTTCAATGGCGGCATGAACACGCTGCCGCTGCCCACGCTGTACCTGTCCCACGGTTCGCCGATGACGGCGCTGGAGCCCGGCGAGGCCGGCGCCTTCCTGCGCCGCCTGGGGCCGGCCATCGATGCCGCCTTCGGCCGCCCGCGCGCCGTGCTGGCGCTGTCGGCCCACACGCTGACGCGCGAGCCGGTGCTGCTGGCCGGCGCGCAGCATGAAGCGGTGCACGATTTCTCGGGCTTCCCGCAGGCCTTGTACGAGCTGCGCTACGACGCCCCCGGCGCGCCCGAGCTGGCGCTGCGCGTGCAGGCGCTGCTGGCCGAGGGCGGCATCCACAGCCACCGCGTCGACGAAGGCGGGCTCGACCACGGCATCTGGACGCCGCTGCGCTACGCCTACCCCGATGCCGACGTGCCGGTGCTGCCGCTGGGCTTTTCGCCGCAGTGGGCGCCGCAGCGGCTGCTGGCGCTGGGCCATGCGCTGGCGCCGCTGGCCGACGAAGGCGTGCTGATCATCGGCAGCGGCAGCCTGACGCACAACCTGCGCCTGCTGTTCGGCGCCGCCGGCCGGCCGCCGGTGGACGCGCCCGAGATCGATGCCAGCGCCGAGTTCCGCCGCTGGGTGGCCGAGCGCGCGGCCGCCGCCGACTGGGCCGCGCTGAACGACTACCGCCGCCAGGCGCCGCACGCGGCGCTGATGCACCCGACCGATGAGCACTGGCTGCCTTGGTATCCAGCCGGCGGCGCCGCCGGCGAGGGCGCGGTGGGCTTGCGCCTGCACGCCAGCGTGACCTACGGCAGCCTGGCGATGGACGCCTACGCCTTCGGGCCGCAGGCGCCGCGGCTGCAGCGTGCGCTGGCCGAGGTCGGCGAACCGCTGCCGGCCTGAGCGGCGGCGGCTTGTCCGTCGCCCGCGCGCGGACAAGCGCGCAAGCCGGGCGCGGCTTGCTACGATGCTGCGATGCTGATCGCCATCTGGATCGTCACCTTGCTGCTGGTGGGCTTGTGGAGCGCGCTGGCCTGGGCCTTGGGCGCGCTGCTGGCGACCGATGGCGCCTGGCTGGCGCAGGTCGGCCCCTGGCTGAGCCACCTGCCGATGGGCGGCTGGCTGGAGACCTGGTACCCCACCTGGCTGGAAGACGCGCACCTGCTCTTGAGCGTGCTGCACAACGCGCTGGCTTGGCTGGGCGGCGCCGCGCCGGTGCTGGCCTGGGTGGTGTGGGCGATCGGCGCCGCCGGGCTGCTGCTGGTGGGCGCGCTGCTGAGCCTGATCGTCGTGCTGGTGCGCAAGACCATGCCGCCGGCGCAGCCGCCGCAACCGCCGCAGCCGCCGCGGCCGGCCGCGGCCTGAGTCAGGCGCCCAGCCGCTCGGCCACTGCGTCCAGTTCGCGCCGCCAGCGCGCCTTGTGCTCGGCCGGCACGAAGCTCGCCTCGAAGCTGTTGGCCGCCAGTTGCCGCGCCTGCGCCGCGCCGAGCTGCGGCAACGCGGCAAAGGTCTCCAGGAAGTTCTGCACCACATAACCGCCGAAGTAGGCGGGGTCGTCGCTGTTGATCGTCACGCACAGGCCGGCATCCAGCAGCGCTGGCAGGTTGTGGTCGGCCAGGCGCTCGACGACGCGCAGCTTCACGTTGGACAGCGGGCACACCGTCAGCGGCACGCGCTCGCGCGCCAGGCGCTGCACGAGCGCCGCGTCTTCGGTGCAGCGCACGCCGTGGTCGATGCGCTCGACCTTCAGCACGTCGAGCGCGCTCTCGATGTAGGCCGCCGGCCCTTCCTCGCCGGCATGCGCCACGAGGTGCAGCCCCAGCTCGCGGCAGCGCGCGAACACGCGCGCAAACTTCTCCGGCGGATGGCCGCGCTCGCTGCTGTCCAGCCCGACGCCGATGAAGTGGCGGCGCCAGGGCAGCGCCTGCTCCAGCGTCTGCAAGGCGGCGTCTTCGCTGAGGTGGCGCAGGAAGCACAGGATCAGCGCCGAGCTGATGCCGAACTCGGCATGCGCGCGCCGGCAGGCGTGGTCCAGGCCGAGGATCACCGCCTCGATCGGCACGCCGCGCTCGGTGTGGGTCTGCGGGTCGAAGAAGATTTCCGCGTGCACCACGTTGTCGGCCGCCGCGCGTTCGAAGTAGGCCCAGGCCAGGTCGAAGAAGTCCTGCTCGGTCAGCAGCACCGAGGCGCCGGCGTAGTAGATGTCGAGGAAGCTCTGCAGGTCGGTGAAGGCATAGGCCGCGCGCAGCGCCTCGACGCTGGCGTAGGGTAGCTCGACGCCGTTGCGCGCCGCCAGTTTGAAGATCAGCTCGGGCTCCAGGCTGCCTTCGATGTGCAGGTGCAGCTCGGCCTTGGGCATGCGGCGCAGCAGGGCGTTCAGCGAGGGCGTGTTCATGGGCGGCAACTGTAGCGGCGCGCCGCGGCCGCGGGGTTGGTCAGAACGCGTCGTCGCCGTCGTCGCGGTTGCGGCGCCGGCCCTGGACCTTGTGCCACACGTGCGGCAGCAGCAGGTGCAGCGGCAGGCGTTGCAACTGGTAGCGCGCCAGCAGCAAGGTGGCGGCGAGGTCTTGCGACCGTGCCGGCAGCGCATCGGGGTCGGCCGGCGTCAACACGGTGTCCAGCAAGGGCAGCAGCCAGGCGCGGCGCACGGCGCCGGGCCCGCGCTGGCGCAAGCTGCGCAAGGTGGACGCCGGCACCGGCGTCTGCAGCCAGTTCGACGTGTACTCGACGGCCAATGCCAGCGGTTCGTCCAGCCCCAGTTCGCGGCTGCGGTCCAGCAGCTCCGGCCAGAAGCCGGGCCGTTGTGCGCCATGGCGCATCAGCCCGTCGAGGTCCACCAGGTCGCGCAGCCGGTCGCGCAGTTCGGCATCCAGGAACAGGTGCGCGGCGCTGTGCAGGATCTGGTCCACCGGGCACAGCACCTGCCAGCGCGGCCAGCCGCTGGGCTGCACGCGCGCCAGCAGCAGCGCCGCGTCGACGCGCGTGCGGGCCACCGGCGGCAGGATGGTGTGGTGCAGGTCCAGTTCGAGCCGGAACTGCGGGTGGCGCATCGGCGGCACTTCGTGGCTGTAGTCGCGGTAGAAGCGCTGGTCGTGCGCGTCGAGCTCGACCTCCTGCCAGCCGTGGGCTTGCAGGCGGCGCTGGGCGTCGGCCACGGCATCGCGCGGCACCAGGATGTCCAGGTCCGACGGCAGGCGGCCGGCAGCGATCGGCAACTGCTGCGCGAGGTAGGCGGCGCCCTTGAGCAGCACGCGCGGGTAGGCGGCGCCGGCGAGCACCTGCGACACGTGCTCGGCCGTCCAGACCAGCGCGCGCACGCGGTGGCGCGAGGCGCGCAGTTCGGCCAGCAGGTGCTGCTGCACCGGCGCCGGCAGCCGATCCAGCAGGCCGGCAGCGTCAACGGCTTCGGCCACGCGACCCAGCAGGCGCAGCCGGCGCGCCAGGCGCACGGTCTGCTGCCATTCGGCCAGCGTGGCGTCGACGGCGCGCTGCGGCTCGGCCAGCAGCGTCAGCCAGGCGGGCGCCGGGCGATTCATGGGCGCACCCCGCGGCCGGCATGTTCGGCCCACAGGCGTTCCAGCGACGCGATGGCGTCGTCGAGATCGCTGTAGGTCAGCCGCCAGGCCGGGCAGTGGCGGGCCAGGTGAACCACGGCGTCGAAAGCGGCTTCGCCGATCAACTGGTAGTTGAACGCGTTGAAGGCCAGCGCGGCGAAGCAGGTGTCGGCGCCGATGGGCTCCCACAAGGTGGCGTGCCCGGCCTGCCAGCGCGGCAACACGACGACGCCCGGTGCCGCGGCTTCGTGCCGCCGCGCCACCGCGTCGGCCGGCGCCGCCATGTGCGCGACGGTGCCCTTGCGCGTCTTCGGGAACAGCGGCCCCAGTGCCACGCGCGGCTCGAAGCGGGTGATGACGCCAATCGACTCGTTCTTCAGCGCCACGGGTTTCAGCATGGCCTTGAAGCGCCGCTGCTCGATGTCGCAGACGCCGAACTCGTCGGACAGCAGGCGCCAGCCGCGAAGGGCCAGCGCGGCCGTCAGCGTCGACTTGCCCGAACCCGGCGTGGCCGGCAGCACCAGCGCCATGCCGTCGCGTTCCAGCACGCCGGCGTGCAACAGCAGGTGGTGGTTGAGCCGCTGGCCGATCAACCAGTTGCAGCCCCATTCGAACAGCGGCAGCGGCGCATCGGCCGGGAACGGCGAGAAGATGACGCGCGCGTCGCTGCTGAACACCACCTGCGGCCGCAGCCAACGGCGCAGCCCGGCCGCGGGCTCCAGCCGGCAATGCACGTCGGCCCATTCGCCCGCCGGCTGGAACGGGAACGCCGGGTAGGTCGCGCGCAACTGCGCCGCCAGATGGGCAGACGCCGACTGCACGCGCAGCACGGCGGCGCCGACGTCCAGCCACAGGCCATCGGCCTGCAGGGCCTGGCCGATGCGGTCGACGGCAACGGCGTCCAGGCGTTCGGCGTCGTGCCGAAGGGCGCTCACGGCGGCCAGGGCTCGCTGCCGTCGACGGCGCGCACCAGGCCGGCTTCGAGCAAGGCGTTCCAGCCGAGGCTCAGGCGGCGTTCGAGTTCGTCGGCCGCGATGCCGACGTCGTCGGCCAGCGCCTGCGCCAGTTCGGCCGCGCTGCAGGCGCCATGATCGGCCATGCGCCCCAGCAGCAAGGCCGCTTCATCGTTGAGCAAATGGGTTTCGCCGCTGGCCGGGCTGTAGGCCGCCCAGACCGGACCGAGGTCCTCGATGCGCGAACCCGGGATTCGGAGGTAGCGTGCCAACGCCGATCAGCGCCGGTCAGCGCCGGTCAGGGCGCCAGCGACGACCAGCAGGACCCCGTGACGACCCCGGTGCCGGTGGCAAACGTGGTGGCGCCCGGCTGAATGAAGCCGACGATGCGCACGGTGGTGGGTGCCGTGCCGGCGTTGTCGAACAGCAGCGCCACCGAGCCGGCAGCGGCCGTGCTGACGTTGCCGGTCGGCGTGCCGAACGCATACAGGCCGCCGACCACCACGCGGATGTACCCGGTGTTGCTGCCGGCGGGCGACACCAAGCCGACACCCTTCGAGCCGGAGAGCGTCAGGAGGTCGGCATACCGAACCCACTGAGCCGCCGTCGGCGCTTGATCGTTGTAGTAGAAGGCGCGGGTCCAGGCATCCGTGCCGGAGCCCGCGATCGGCTGCGGCGGCGTGCTTGGGTCGGTGGCGATCGAGTTGATCGCGCAGCGCTTGTTGTTCGAGGTCGCGGCCAATGCGCTGCCGTTGTGGACGGCCAGCACCGCTGGCACTGCGAAAGTACCCCGCAGCAGCTTGCGTCGTGCCTGAGACAGGGTGTCGGTTTGCGGAGCGTGTTCGTTCATCGCAGGCCTCGGAATCATTGGTAGCAAATCAAGCAAGTATCGCGCCCAGCGCTGGTTGCCTGGTCGATGGCCGACTGTCGCGGTGCGGCAGCCGACCTTGAACTGCGGTCGGCAAGAGCATTCTGAGTGTCTTGACGCAGCCCTCGTCGTCACTTTTGACGAAATTCGAGACCGATCCCGCATTTAGGGGGATGCCTTGGCGTGTGCCTGTATCCGAATCTTTCCGCAGCCCCGCTGTAAAGGCGATCGACAGCCAAGGCCCATCGGATGATGTGCGTCGGGCCGTCATGCCACCGCCTGCCGCCGCGACTTCCAGGCCCCAAACAGCACGAACAAGCCCGGGATGACGATCATCGCCCAGATGATGCGCGACAAGTTGGCCTGCACCCAGGGCACGTTGCCGAACCAGTAACCCAGCGTGACGATGGAGCCCACCCACAGCACCGCGCCGCTGATGTCGTAGAGGCTGAACTTGCGCCGCGTCATCTCGGCCACGCCGGCGACGAAGGGCGCGAAGGTGCGCACGAAGGGCATGAAGCGGCCGGCGATCAGCGTGATGCCGCCATAACGTTCATAAAACGCGTGTGCCTGGTCGAAGGCGCGGCGGTTGAACCAGCGCGACTGTTCCCACTGGAACACGCGGCGGCCGACGAGGCGGCCGATGGTGTAGTTGGTCTGGTTGCCCAGCACCGCGGCGGCGATCAGCAGCACGTAGGTCAGCGGCAGGCTCATCAGCCCCAGCCCGCACAAGGCGCCCACCACGAACAGCAGCGAATCGCCCGGCAGGAACGGCATCACGACGACGCCGGTCTCGACGAAGATGATGAGGAACAGCAGCGCGTAGACCCAGGCGCCGTAGCCCAGCACGAACTCGCGCAGATGCTGGTCGACATGCACGATGGAATCGACCAGCCACATCAGGAGATCCATCGGCCGATTATCGGCAGCCCCGGTGGGGCCGCTCCTAGAATGCCCCGCGATGAACGCCGTGCTTTCCGTCACGCCGCGCCGGCCGATCCGCGAGCTGCCCGACGAACTGGTGAGCCAGATCGCCGCCGGCGAGGTGGTGGAGCGCCCGGCCTCGGTGGTGCGCGAGCTGGTCGACAACGCGCTCGACGCCGGCGCCACGCAGATCACCGTGCGCCTGGCCGGCGGCGGCGTGCGCAGCACGGTGGTGGAAGACGACGGCGCCGGCATTGCGCCGGCCGAACTGCCGCTGGCGCTGAAGCGCCACGCCACCAGCAAGATCGCGAGCCTGGCCGAGTTGGAAAGCGTCGCGACCATGGGCTTTCGCGGCGAGGCGCTGGCCGCCATCGCCTCGGTGGCCGATGTCTCGATCACCAGCCGCCCGCCCGGCGCCGGCCATGCGCTGCGGCTCGACGCCCGCGGCGGCGAGCTGCAGCCCGCCGCGCGCGCGCCGGGCACGACGATCGAGGTGCGCGAGCTGTTCTTCAACACCCCGGCGCGGCGCAAGTTCCTGAAGAGCGAGGCCACCGAGCTGGCCCATGCGCTGGACGCCGTGCGCCGCCACGCGCTGGCGCGGCCCGACGTCGGCTTCGCGGTGTGGCACGAAGGGCGGCTGCTGGCGCAGTGGCGCCGTCTGCTCGACCCGCAGCTCGACGACGCCGCCACCCAGCGCCTGGGCGAGGTGCTGGGCGCCGACTTCATGGCCGCCAGCCGCAGCCTGATGGTGCAGCGCGGCCCGCTCGGCTTGAGCGGCCGCGTCGGCCGGCCGGAAGCCGCGCGCAGCCGCGCCGACCAGCAGTACCTGTTCGTCAACGGCCGCTTCGTGCGCGACCGGCTGGTCGCCCACGCCGTGCGCGCCGCCTACGAAGACCAGTTGCACGGCAGCCGCCAGCCGGCCTACGCGCTGTTCCTGCAAATCGCGCCCGAGCTGGTCGACGTCAACGTGCACCCGACCAAGATCGAGGTGCGCTTTCGCGACGGCCGCGCGGTGCACGGCGCGGTGCAGGCCGCCGTGCAGGACGCGCTGGCGGGCAGCCGCACGGCCGAGGCGGCCGCCGTGGCCGGGCCGGTGGCGACGGCGTCGGCGGTGCCGCTGGCGCCGCCCTTGCAACCGCCATTGCAGCCATCGTGGCAGTCGTCGCTGGCGCTGGTCGATACGCCGCAAGTGCGCGAGCCCGACCCGCCGTGGCCCCGTGCGTACACGCCGCCCGCCGCCTCGCCCGGCCAGGGCGGCCTGTCCACCTGGGCCGCGCTGCGGCCTGATTCGCCCACCGCGCCCATGGTGCCGGCTGCAGCGGCCGCCGAAGCGCCCGCCTGGCCGCTGGGCCGCGCCGTCGCGCAGATCGGCGGCGTCTACGTGCTGGCCGAGAACGCGCAAGGGCTGGTGATCGTCGACATGCACGCGGCGCACGAGCGCATCGTCTACGAGCGCCTGAAGGCCGCGCAAGGCGCCGCCACGCGGGTGCCGGCGCAGCCGCTGCTGGTGCCGCTGAGCTTTGCCGCCACGCCGGCCGAGGTGGCCACCGCCGAGAGCGAAGCCGCGGCGCTGCACGACCTGGGCCTCGACGTGGCGCCGTTGTCGGCCGCCACGCTGGTGGTGCGCAGCCGGCCCGCGGCATTGCCCGATGCCGACTTGGCCGAACTGACGCGCGCGGTGCTGGCCGAGCTGCAGGCGGTGGGCGCCAGCCGCGTGGTGCAGCGCTCGCGCGACGAGCTGCTGGCGACCATGGCCTGCCACGGCGCCGTGCGCGCCAACCGCCGGCTGACCATCGAGGAGATGAACGCGCTGCTGCGCGACATGGAAACAACCGACCGCGCCGATCAGTGCAACCACGGCCGCCCGACCTGGCGGCAGATCACGATGAAGGAGCTGGACGCCCTGTTCCTGCGCGGCAGATGAGGACGACACCGATGACAGACCTAACACTGCAAGTGAACGGCCAGCCGCAGGCCGTCGCCGTCGACAACCGCACGCTGCTGGTCGAGCTGTTGCGCGGCGACCTCGGCCTCACCGGCACCCACGTCGGCTGCGACACCAGCCAGTGCGGCGCCTGCACCGTGCTGCTGGACGGCCAGGCCGTCAAGAGCTGCAGCGTGCTGGCGGTGCAAGCCGCGGGCCGCAGCGTCACCACCATCGAAGGCCTGGCGCGCGATGGCCAGTTGCACCCGGTGCAGGACGCCTTCATCGCCTGCCACGGCCTGCAATGCGGCTTCTGCACGCCGGGCATGATCATGGCCAGCGTCTGCCTGCTGCAGCAGCAGCCCGCGCCCAGCGCCGAACAGATCGCGCAGGCGCTGGAAGGCAACCTGTGCCGCTGCACCGGCTACGTGAACATCGTCGAGTCGGTGCAGTTGGCGGCCAGAAACATGGCGGAGGCCAAGGCATGAACGCCACCGAGAGCATCGCGGCGCGCTACGGCAGCGGCCGCAACGTGCGCCGCATCGAAGACCCGGCGCTGGTGCAAGGCCAGGGCCGCTACACCGACGACGTGGTGCCGCCGGGGCAGTTGAGCCTGGTCTTCGTGCGCTCCACCGTCGCCCACGGCCGCATCGTGGCCATCGAGCTGGACGCCGCGCGCGCCACGCCCGGCGTGGTGGCGGTGTTCACCGGCGCCGAGCTGGTGGCCGCCGGCCTGAAGGCCATCCCCACCGCGCCGGCCTTCAAGCGCCCGGACGGCCAGCCGATGGCGGCGCCGCCCAAGTGGCCGCTGGCCCATGAAATAGTTCGTTATGTCGGCGAGCCGGTGGTGGCCATCGTCGCCGAGAGCCGCGCCGCCGCCAAGGACGCGGCCGAGACCGTCTTCGTCGAGACCGAGGAGCTGCCGGTCAACGTCGACCCGGTGCGCGCGCTGCGGCCCGGCGCGCCGGTGCTGTGGGAAGGCGCCCCCGACAACATCAGCGCCGAGATGCGCCATGGCGACGCCGCTGCGGCCGAGGCCGCTTTCGCGCGCGCCGCGCACCGCGTGTCGCTGGACCTCGTCAACCAGCGCGTGGCGCCGTCGCCGATGGAGCCGCGCAGCGTGCTGGCCTTCGTCGACGAAGGGCGGCTGACGATGCGCCTGTCCAGCCAGATGCCCACCGGCGTGCGCGCCAGCCTGGTCGAGGCGATTCCCGGCTTGAAGACCGAAGACGTGCGCGTGCTGGTCGGCGACGTGGGCGGCGGCTTCGGCATGAAGACCGGCATCTACCCCGAGGACATCACCGTCGCCTGGGCCGCGTGGACGCTCAAGCGCCCCGTCAAGTGGCAGGCCGAGCGGCTGGAAGACTTCTTGTCCGCCGTGCATGGCCGCGACGTGACCAGCCGCGCCGAGCTGGCGCTGGACGCCGGCGGCCGCGTGCTGGCCTTGCGCGTGCGCTCCATCGCCAACGTCGGCGCCTACCCCAGCACCACGGCGGCGGCCATCCAGTTGCTGATCGGCCCGTGGGTGGCCACCAGCATCTACGACATTGCGCTGATCGACTTCCACTTCACCGCGGTGCTGACCCACTGCGCGCCCACCGGCGCCTACCGTGGCGCCGGCCGGCCCGAAGCGATCTACATCACCGAACGGCTGATGGACGCCGCCGCGCGCGAGCTGCAGATGGACGGCGCCGAACTGCGGCGCCGCAACCTGATCCGCCCCGAGCAGATGCCCTACACCAACCCGATGGGGCAGACCTACGACAGCGGCCACTTCGAGAAGATCCTCGACCAGGGCCTGGCGCTGGCCGACTGGGCCGGCTTCGCGGCGCGCAAGGCCGAGAGCGCGGCGCGCGGACGCTTGCGCGGCCGCGGCATCGCCAGCTTCCTGGAATGGACCGGCGGCAACGTCTTCGAAGAGCGCGTGACCGTCGACATCACGCCCGACGGCATGATCGAGATCGGCTCGGCCACGCAGGCCATGGGGCAGGGCATTGCCACCAGCTACGCGCAGCTGGCGGTGGAGGTGTTCGACGTGCCGATCGAGCGCGTGCGCATCGTGCAGGGCGACACCGACCGCCTCAACGGCTTCGGCAGCGCCGGCAGCCGATCGCTGTTCACCGGCGGCAGCTCGGTGCGCGTGGCGGCCGAGCGCACGGTGGATAGGGGTAAGCAGTTGGCCGCGCAGGCGCTGGAAGCGCCGCTGGCCGACATTGAATACCGCGCCGGCCGCTACGCCGTGGTCGGCACCGACCTCGGCATCGACCTCGGCGCGCTGGCCGGCCGCCAGCCGCAAGGGCACCTCTTCGTCGACAGCACCTCCAACGTCGCCGGGCCCACCTGGCCCAACGGCTGCCACGTCTGCGAGGTGGAGGTCGACCCCGCCACCGGCGCGGTGGCCATCGTCGCCTACGCGTCGGTCAACGACATCGGGCGCGTCGTCAGCCCGGCCATCGTGCGCGGGCAGATCGACGGCGGCGCCGTGCAAGGCATCGGCCAGGCGCTGTGCGAGAAGATCCACTACGACGCCGACAGCGGCCAGCTGCTGAGCGCCAGCTTCATGGACTACGCGCTGCCGCACGCCGACGGCTTCACCGGCTTCAAGACCGCGTTCGACACCAGCATCCCGTGCAAAAACAACGCGCTCGGCGTCAAGGGCGTCGGCGAGCTGGGCACCATCGGCGCCACGCCGGCGGTGGTCAACGCGGTGGTCGACGCGCTGGCCTCGGCCGGCCTCGGCCGCGACGCCGAGCGCGTGCAGATGCCGCTGACGGCCGAGGTGGTGTGGCGCGCGCTGCGCGGCGACTTCGGGCCGCCGGTGTTCGCCGCGCCGGTGTGAACGTGTTCGCTTCGACCATGGAGGCCCGCCCATGCTCAAGACCTACCAGGGCGCCTGCCACTGCGGCGGCGTGCGCTTCGAAGCCGACCTCGACCTGACGCAGCCCACCTACCGCTGCAACTGCTCGGTCTGCCGGCGCAACCGCTTCTGGGCCGCCGTCGCGCGCGACGGCGACCTGCGGCTGCTGGCCGGCGAGGGCTTGTTGACGCAGTACCTGTTCAACACGAAGAAGAACGAACACTGGTTCTGCAAGGTCTGCGGCGTGCGGCCCTACGGCATCGGCACCGAGACGCCGATCGGCCGCATGTACGGCGTCAACATCGGCTGCCTGGAAGGGCTGTCCGAGGAAGAACTGGCGGCGATTCCCATCACCTATGTCGACGGCCTGAACGACCGCTGGCAGAGCCCGCCGCCGTTCACGGTGCATTTGTAGCGGCCGCTCGATCGCCGCTGCTTGGCGCGCTCAATCGCCGCCGGTCGAGGTGCTGACGATGGTGCCGCGCACGCCGCCGATCCAGGCGGTGTGGGCGTCGACCGCCGTCACCACGGTCAGGTCGCGCCCGCTGGCCTGGGTGGGTTGCACCTCCCAGTGCCGGCCGCCGTCGCGCGTGCGCAGCACCAGGCCGCCGCTGCCGACGGCCCAACCGTTGTCGGCGTCGGCGAAGGCCAGGCCGTAGACCGCCACGCGAGCCGGCAGCCGCCCCCGTTCGGTCCAGGTCTTGCCGCCATCGGCGGTGAAGAAGAGGTCCGCCTGGTGCGAGTCGCGCCGCAGGCCGGCTGTGCGGCGCAGCATCCAGGCGTGGCCGGCGTCCAGCACGAAGGGCGGGTCGGCACGGCTGTCCTGCAGCTTGGCCGGCACCGTGGAGCGGGTCCAGGTCTTGCCGCCGTCGGTGGTGGACCCGTACAGCGACTCCTGGGTCCATTCGTCGTAGCCGGTGCTCATGCCGACCAGCTCGTCGGCGAAGACCACACCACCGTAGGCGGCCGCTGACGACGGCGGCGGCAGCGCGCGCGGCTGCCAGGAGCTGCCGCCGTCGGGCGTGAAGTGCAGCTCGGGCTTCCAGCCGAGGGTGGCGTCGTAGACCTTCACCGTCAGCCAGCCGCGCTGGCCGTCGATGAACTGCGCGACGCTGGCCTCGCCGCCGGCCGGCGTGGACCGCGCCTGCCAGGTGGCGCCGCGGTCGGCCGAGCGCAGGAGCTTGCCTTCGCGCACGCCCCAGCCGACGCCGTCGCGCGTGAAGTGCAGTGAAACGTTGGGCTTGTCGGCCGGCACCGGATGCAGGACCCAGTGGCGCCCGCCGTCGTCGCTGCGCGCCCAGCCTTGCTCGCTGATCGCCAGGCCGCGTCGGCCGTCGAAGAACCACAGTCCGCCCACGTTCCACAAGCCGCCGTCGTAGGGCTGGCCGCCCGGTAGCAGCTTCCATGGTGCGCCGGCGTCGGCCGCGGTGTACCAGCGCGAGCCTGGGCCGCCGACGCCGAAGCCGAGCAGCAGGCGCTGGCCGCTGCGGCGGGCGTCGCCCAGTTCGGTGCTGACTTCGGGCAGGTCGCGATCGGCGGCAAGGCCGTCGCCGTCGGCGAAGATCCAGGCCCGCTGCTCGCCCGACGCCAGCAGCCAGCCCTTGCGGTCCAGGCGCAGCAGCGTGCCGTAGCCGCGGGTCTGCATGACGTCGCCGACCAACTGCCAATGCTGGCCGCCGTCGCTGCTGCGCGCGCGCTGCCAGTCCGAGCGGAACGGTTGGCTGCTGTCGTAGAGCGGCGCCGTGCGGAAGCTGGCCCACAGCTCGCCGCCATCGGTGCTGCCCATGCCTTGCAGATCGGTCAGCGCCGGCAGCGGCGGCTGCACCACCGCGTCGATGGCCGTCCGGCCCTGGTCAAGCAGGCGCAGCAGCCAGTCGGCACCGGTGGACTGGATGTCGGCCACCTGCAGCAGCAGTTCGGTGTCGTCCACGCGGGGGCTGCGCAAGGGCTTCCACATGGGTGGCGGCAGCATGGTCACGAAAGGACTGGCCGGCGCAGGCGCCGGGGGGCCGACATCCTGAAACGTCAGCCCCAGGTCGCGCGATACCTGGGACTGCCGGCCGCTCTGCCATAACGTTGGGCCTGCGGTAACCATCGTGACCAGCGCCGCCGCGTCGCGCCAGCTCAGGCCGCCGTCGGTGCTGACGCGACTGACGAACTCGCCATAGGGCTGGGTCGACGCGGTCCACCGGCGGCCGCTCAGCACCAGGGTCCTGGCGTCGGGCATCCAGGCGTCGGACAGCACGCTCAGGCCGCTGCCGTCCACGGCCGACCAGGTGCCGCCGCCGTCGCCGGTGCGCAGCAGGCGCCCGGTTTGCAGGGAAGCCGCGATGCCGTTTAGCGCATCGGCGAAGCGCAGCAGGTCCAGCCGGTCGAGCGCGGGGTCGGCGCCGTCGGCCGGTTGCGAGGCCGCGGGCACGGCCTGCGCCGCCCAGGTGGCGCCGCCGTCGCGCGTGGCCAGGAGGGTCGGCCCGGGTCCGACGGCCCAGCCCTGCCGGTCGTCGATGAACAAGGCGTCCATCAGGTCGCGCGCGCCGGCGGCCGGCGATTGCCAGCACCAGCCGCTGCGGTCGGGCCCGCTGCAGTTGGCGCCTTCCAGCCGAGCGAAGGCGCCCACGCGCAGCGCCTGCTGCAGCACTCGCCGCTCGCCGCCCGGCAGCGTGACGCTCAAGGTCAGCGTGTAGGCGCCGCTGGCCGCATAACGGTGATCTGTAACGGCACCGGGCGCCGGTGCGCTGCCGTCGCCGAAGTTCCATTCGATGACCGCATCGGCCGCCGCGGGGCTGATCTGCGCGCGCCATTGCCCCGCTTCGCCGTTTTCGACGCGCGTGGGGCCGACGATGCCGACGGTGGTCGGCGCCGGACCGATCGGCTCAGCGCTGGCGCCGCTGTCGGCACCACCGCTGCCGCCGCAGGCGGCCAACAGCACGCAGGTGACGGCCGCGAGGCCGAGCCGGACGAGGTGCAAGCGACGCATGGGCTGGGGCCCCAAGAGGAATCGGAGCCCCAGCATAGCAGTCTGTGTGAAAATATTCCACAGACAGACCCCGCCGATTTTCGACTTTCAGTTCATCAGTTCATCAGTTCACCGGCACCGTCACCGACTTCGGCGCCGCTGCCTCGGCCTTGGGCAGTTCGACCTTCAGCACGCCTTCCTTGTAGACGGCGCGCACTTCGTCGACCTTCACGGCCACCGGCAGCGGCACGCGGCGCTGGAAGCTGCCGTAGGCGCGCTGCAGCACGCGCCAGCGGCCCTGGGTGCTTTCCTGCTCGAACTTCTTCTCGCCGCGCACGGTCAACAGGTCGGGCAGCACGTCGATCTGGAAGTCCTCGCGCGCCATGCCGGGCAGTTCCAGCCGCACGACGACGCGCTGCTCGTCCTCGAAGACGTCGCCGCCCACCACGCCCCAGCCGGGGTTGGCCAGCGCGGCGGGCACATCGATGTCGGCCGCGGCGGGCAGCCCGGTCTGCTGGCCGGGCTTGAAGCGCGTCAGCGCCCCGGCGGCCGACTGGCGCAACTGGCCGAAGCCCTGCTCCACGCGGCCCCAGAACGACTCGACGCCCTGCTTCAGTTCCTGCTTCAGATCGTCGACTTTCATGATGCGCCTCTCGCCGTCAGGCCACGCTCACGTCGATGCGCCGCGGCTGCGCGTGCTCGGCCTTCGGGATGCGCACGCGCAGCACGCCTTGCGCCAGCTCGGCGCTGACCTTGCCGGCGTCGAGTTCCTTGCTCAGCGTGAAGGCGCGGCGGTAGCGCGGCAGCGTCACCTCGGCGTGGCTGGACTCCACGCCGTTGGCCACGGCCAGTTCGATGTCGCCTTCGATCGTGAGCTGGTCGCCCTCGATGCGCAGCGCCAGCTTGTCGCGCGGCACGCCGGGCAGGTCGGCATACAGCGTGATGCCGGTGCCGTCTTCGACCACGTCCACCGGCGGCAGCAGCGCGGCGCGGTTGCGCGCCGGCGCGGCGGTGGTGCCGGCGGCGGTCGGCGTCGTCTGCGACGTCTGCGGCGTTTGCACTTGCGGGGTCTGGGTCAGGGTGTTCATGGTTTCACTCCTGCGAGATGAGGCTCGGATGACAAAGGGTTTTCAGTTGACTTCGATGCGGCGCGGTTGCGCGGCGGCCTTGCGCTGCGCGGCCACGCGCAGCACGCCGTCGCGGAAGCTGGCGTTGATGCTGGCCGGATCGATGTCGTCGGGCATGCTCACCACGCGGCGGAAGCGGCCGGCGAAGCGCTCGTTGAGGTGCAGCGTGTTCTTCTCGTCGCTGCCCTGCGGCAGGGCGGACTTGCGCTCGCCGGCGATGGTGAGCACGCCGCGGTCGAGGTGCACTTCGATCGACGACGGGTCGACGCCGGGGGCGAAGGCGAACACTTCCACGCCGCTGGGCGTGTTGCCGATGTTCAGCGCCGGGAAGCCGCCGCGGCCGAGGCCGCGGATGGCGGGCGAGTAGTCGAAGACGCCGCTCATCTCGCGCTGCAGGCGGTCGAATTCGGCGAACAGGTCGCGCGGAAACAGGTTGCGGTACATGCGGATCTCCACACAGGGGGCCGGGGGGATGGGGCGGCCACCGGCCGTCCCGCTGGTGGAGAAAGTAGCGCCGGCACCGCGGGTTTCAAGAGCGCGCCGATGCGCGCTGATGTGCGCTGACGCGCGATCACGCCGGCCCCTGACGCCGATCAAATCAAATGATCGGCAAGACCGCGGTCGATCCTCTGCCGCCGCCGCCGGCGGCGGCCGGACGAGCCGCTCGCCGCTTACTTGACGAGCCGCGTGCGCGCCAGCCGGCGCGCGTTGGCCGTGGCCTTGCGGTGCACCGGTTGCAGGCCCTTGCCGGTCACCTGCAGGGCCGCTTGCTGCCACTGCGCCAGCATCTGCAGCGGCTGCAGGCCTGGCGCGCCGCCGGGCAGCCACAGGCCGCGCCAGGCGTCCAGCGCCAGCCGCTGCTGCAGCCGCCAGCCTTCGGCCAGCATGCCGGTCCACGACTGGACGAAGGCGGCCTGCTTCTCGGCCACCATGCCGTGGAACTCGCGCCGGTCGCGCGCCGATGGATGCGGGCCGGCCAGCGCCATGCGCGCGACGCGGTGCGCCACCACCTGCGGCGTGGCAATCGCCAATTCGGCCAGTTGCTTTTGCAACGCGCTGTTGCCGCGGGCGCGCTTGCGGCGGGGTTTGCCGACGGCCATCGTGAAGCTCCTCAGGCCGCGGCCGCCGCGCCGCGCGCGCCGGCCAACCGCCGATAGACCAGGCCCATCCAGCCTTCGGGCTGGAACGGCCGCCATTGCCCTTCGCCTTGCGCCAAGCGCTCGGCGATGATGGCCAGCGCCATCGGGTTGAAGCCCAGGCCGCTGTGGCTGCCCAGCACGCGGATGTTCTCGTGCAGCGCGGGGTCGCCGTCGAGCGTGGCTTCCTGCGGCGGCACCACGCCGTCGGTCAGCGAGTACAGGCAGCTCATCGGCACCGGCGGCAGCCGGCGCTCGCGCAGCTTCTTCACGCGCGGCTGCGCCGCGTGCACGCCGGGGCCCAGCGGGTGGGCGATCAGCCGGTACAGCGCCTGCACCATCGCCGGGCTCTGGCTGCCGCCTTCGTCCACGCTGATCGGGCTGCCCAGCGTGACCACCTGGCGCACGCAATCGCCGGCCTGGTGCGCGCCGTACAGCGCGAACACGCCGCCCAGGCTCCAGCCCACCAGGCTGACGCGGCGGCCGCCGCTGGCGTGGTGCAGGTGGCGGATCTTCTGTTCCAGCGCCGTCGCGTGGCGGGCCTGGAAGCCGACGTTGCGGCCGAAGCCCCAGGTGCGCACGTCGTGCCCCAGCATCGACAGGAACCAGCGCAGCGGCGCCAGCGTGGCCTCGTCGGCCATGAAGCCGGGCAGCAGCAGCACGGGGTGGCCGTCGCCGCGCGGCGCCTGCATCAGCAGCGGCCAACTGCAGGGCAGCAGCGACAACTCGATCAAGGCGCGCCATTCGAGCAGCGAATGCAGGGTGTGCGGCGGGCCGACGTGGGGGTGGCGCTGGGTCATCGCCGTCGATTGTGGCGCAGCCGGGGCATCATCGCCGGGTGGCGGCGCCCCTTGCCGCCGGACCTGCGCTCACTGGAGACCCCATGAAGATCCTGCTGGCCATCGACGGCTCGACCCACGCGCTGCAAGGCCTGCACTGGCTGCTGCGCAGCGTGGCCGAGGGCTTGCGCTGCGAGTTCGTGCTGCTCAACGTGCAGACGCCGGCCTCGTTGTACGAAGTGGTCACGGCGCACGACGCCGGCGTGATCGAGCAGGTGCGCAGCGACGCCGGCGCCGACCTGCTGCGCCCGGCCGAGGCGCTGCTGGAAGCCGCCGGCTTCGGCTTCGAGAGCGAGGTGGCCGGCGGCGCGCCCGAGCACCTGATCATCGAGCTGGCCGAGAACTACGGCTGCGACGCCATCGTGATGGGCGCGCGCGGCCTGGGCAGCGCGGCCGCCGGCGGCCTGGGCTCGGTGGCGCAGTCGGTGCTGGCGCATGCCTCGGTGCCGGTGACCATCGTGCGCGCCGAGACGGCCGACGACGAAGCCGACTGAAGCCGGCCGCGGACGACTTCAGGGCCGCTCGCGCGGCGCGACGCGGCTGTCCAGCGGCGGCGGCTGGTACTCGGGGCGGAAGCGGCAGTCCGACGGGAACCGCGCCAGCGCCGCCGCGCAACGCTCGGCCACGGCCTGCGGCGTCGGCTTGCGGCCTTCGCGCACCCAGGCGCGCAGCGCGTCCAGCAGCGCCACGTAGGTGGCGTCGCTCAGGTAGCTGTGCTCGGCATGGTCGGTGTAGGTCTGCACGAGCGCGTCGGCGCGGCCGGCGCCGGTCATGGTCTGCGCGAAGCGATGCTCCATCTCGACGAACGCCGTGGGGTCGTGGATGGCGTGCACCGTCAGCACCGGCACCGGGATCAGGCCGGTGGGGTCGGCGTCGGCCGCGAAGCGCGCCACCGCGGCGGGGTCGGCGGCATAACGCTCGACCTTGGCGTTCAGCGCCTCGTCGTCGGCCGAGCCTCGGTAGTACGCGCCGTGGTTGCCGAACACGTTGCCGCCGCCGCTGCGGTGCAGCGCGATGTCCTGGAAGTGGAAGGTCCCCCAGGCCAGGTGGCTTTGCAGGCTGCGCTCGGGGACGCGCACGACGTCGACCAGCGTCTTCACGCGCAGCGCCTGTGCCGGGGTGCGCTGCGCCGCGGGCCGGTCCAGGCCCAGGCAGTCGTCGACGCGGCGGCGCAGTTCGGCCGGCGTCAACGTGCTGCCCGCCGGCAGGCCCTGCCACAGCGGATAGGCCGGCTCGTCGGGCCGCGGGTGGTTGCCGCACAGGTATTGGTAGATCAACCGCAGGTCGAGCCGGAAATCGTAGGCGCGCGTGCCACCGGCCAGCACGCCGCTGGTCAGCAGCACGGCGTCGTACGGCTTGCCGGCGCTGAAGATCTCGGCCGCCCGCGCCGCCACGCTGGCGCCCCACGACTGGCCGTGCAGCAGCGTCAGGCGCGGCCGGCCCAGGTGCTGCACGAACAGGCGGCGCAAGCGCTCGGTGTCTTCGGCAGCGGCGCGCACCGCGACGCCGCCCTGCGCGAAGCTGGAGGCCGCCCAGGCATCGCCGCTGCGCGGCACGATCGACCAGCGCTGCAGATCCTCTTCCACGCGCTGCATCATTGGCGCGCCGAGGAAAGGACCGCCGTGCGCGTGCAGCACCAGGTCGCCTTGCTGTGGCGTCCAGCCGGCGGGCAGTGCGATCAGGTAGAAGGCGCCGGCGCTGTCGCGGCCGCCCAGGCAGCGCAGGTCGGCCGGCAGCCCCTTGGGGCAGGGGCGCGGCTGCGGCGCGGCTTCGGCGGCGGCCGGTGCGGCGGCGGCGCTTGTCGCGGGCGGCGGCGCGGGCGGCTGCGCGCAGCCGGCCAGCAGCGTCAGCGTCAGCACCCATGCGGCGACCTGGCCCGGCGCGGTCGTTGCCAGCGCGCTCGGCGAGGCGCCATGCCGGCCGGCAAGCGTGCCGTCGGCGGCCCATCGTGCGGCGCGCGGGCGGGGATGGGCGGTCATGCAGCGTCTCCGGCGGTCGTCGTGGCGCGCACCATAGGGGGCGGCCCGGCGGCCGTCAAATGACGGGCGCTGCCCAGGTCGCTGCGATCGGCCTCCGGCGACGCGCCGGCCGCGGCGGCGGCTATAGCGCCGAGGGCGCCGCCGACCGGGCGGCTACAGTTGCGCCCTCGCAGAACCCGCCATCATGCCCACCAAGACCCGCAAGCCCCGCGCGGCCAGCCCCGAAGCCGAGCCGGGCGCCGCCGCTTCCGCGGCAACCGCCACCGCCGCGGCGCCGCCGCCGGCGCGCCAGCGCGGCAGCCGCCCGGCCGCCAAGAAGTCCAGCGCGAAGGGTGCGCTGAATGCCGCGTCGGAGGCCGCGCCGGAAGCCGTGCCGGAAGCCGCATCGACAGCCGCACCCAAGGCCGCGCCGAAACCGGTGCCGAACCCCGCGCCGAAACCGACGCCGAAACCGACGCCGCAGGCCGCGGCGAAGCCTGCGCGGCCAGCCAAGGCCAAGGCCAACGCCAAGGCCAATGCCGAAGCCCTGCCAGCGCGCAAGCGCAGCCCGCGCGCGCCGCAGCGCCAGCCCGAGGCGCCTTCGCCGGCGCCGGCCGCCGGCCCGGCGGCGCGCATCCAGGGCCCGGACGATGACGCGGTGTTCGGCCGTTATCTCGTGCAGCTGCCCGACGAGGAAGACGCCGAGGTCCGCCTGCGCAGCCCCTATCCCGGCACCGGCTGGTGCAGTTGCCTGGACTTCGCGCTGTCGGAGCATGCCGACTGCCCGCACCTGCGCGCCGTGCTGGCCGCGGTGCAGGCCGATCCGGTGCGCGCCGCGGCGCTGGCGCGCGGCCCGCAGCGCGTGGGCAGCCGCATCGAGCTGCTGCAGGCCGCGCGCCGCCGCCTGTTGTGGCTGCCCGGGCTCGAATGCCCGGCCTCGCTGGCCGCCTTGGCCGACGAGGTGCTGGGCGTGCCGCCCGACGCGCTGGACGACCAGGCGCTGCCGCGCCTGCTGCGCGCCGCCCGCGAGGCCGGCCACGAGTTGCAGGTCGACGAGGCCGTGTGGGCCCACCTCGCCGCCGGGCGCGACGCCCGCTGGCGCGTGCAACGCCTGCAGCAGCGGCTGCCCGATGGCCCGCACGGCGCCGAGCTGGCCGCGCTGCTGCCGCTGCAGGCCGAAGGCGCGCTGTTCGCCGTCTGCGCCGGCCGCTGCCTGCTGGCCGACTGCGCCGAGTTGCAGCCCTGGCAGCAGGCGCTGGCCGCCATCGGCCTGTGGCGGCGCCATTTCGGCATCGAGCGCGTGCTGATCCTCGCGCCGGCCGAGCGCCTGGGCCGCTGGCGCCAGGCGCTGCCGGCCGACGCCGATTGCAGCCTGATGGCGCTGGACAGCGTGGCCGCCGACGCCGCGCGCCACGCCATGCTGGCCAGCGAACTGGTGATCATCGACGAGCCCGAGGGCGGCGGCCTGTGGGTCGACGCCGAGCGCGCCGCGGCGCTGCTGCGGCTGCCGGCGGCGCAGGCCATCGTGCTGCCGCCGGCCGACTGGCTGGCGCGGCCGGCCGAGCTGCCGCTGCGCCTGGCCTTCGTCGACGACCAGCGCCTGGGCGCCTATGCCGCGCTGCTGGACCGCCACGGCGAGCGCGACGCCGAAGGCCAGCTCTGCGGCCTGCACGACCTGCAGCAGCTGCCGGCCACGCTGGCCCCGGTGCTGCTGGCGCGCCGCTTCGACGAAGTGCGCAGCCAGTTGCCTGAACAGTTGGAGCACGAGCGCCTGGTGGCGCTGCCGGCGGCCGCCGGCGCGCCGTTGGCTGATCTGCAGGCCGCGCCGCGGGCCGCGCTGCAGCGCTGGCAGCGCGACGGCTGGCTGGCCGACGCCGCGCAGCGCCCGCTGCACGCGCAGGTGCAGGCCCTGCGCGCCTTCTGCGCCGGCGACGGTGCGCCGGCCGTCGCCGCCGCCAAGGCCCAGGCCGTGCTGGCGCTGCTGGCCGAGAGCGCGGCACCGCTGGTCGTCTTCAGCCAATGGCCCGGCGCGCTGGCCGCGCTGCAGGCCGAGCTGCAGGCCGCCGGCGTGGCCTGCGCGTTGTGGCATGCGCAAGACGCCGCCGCCACGCGCCAGGCCGCGGCCAGGGCTTTCGACGACGGTGCGCTGCGCGTGCTGGGCGTGGCCGACGCCGGCAGCGGCGCGCTGGAACTGCACCGCGCCGACGCCGCCGTGCTGCACCTGGACCTGCCGTGGAACCCGCGCACGCTCGCCCGCCGCTTCGGCCGCGTGCACCGCCGCGGCCGGGCGCACCTCGTGCCGGTGTGGCAGTTGCTGCTGGCCGACAGCTTCGAGCAGGCGCTGGCCGCGGCCGCCGCGCAGCGGCCGCAGCCCGTCACCGACTGGCTGGACGCCAACGCCGCCGAGGGCTTTCTGCAGGGCGAGGCGCTGGCCGCCTGCCTGGCCACGCTGGCCCAGGCGTTGAAACTGCCGCCGCCGCTGCCGGTGCCGGCGGCAGACGCAGCTAACGGGTAAGCCAAACGTACCGGGCGATGCGCCGCTTCGCCGCCCTCTACCAGAGCCTGGACGCCAGCACCGGCACCGCCGACAAGGTGGCCGCGCTGCAGCGCTACTTCGGCGAGGCGCCGGCGGCCGACGCGGCCTGGGCGGTGTACTTCCTGGCCGGCGGCAAGCCGCGCCAGGTGCTGCCCACCGCGCTGCTGCGCAGCACCGCCTGCGCGCTGGCGGCCATCGACGACTGGTTGTTCGAGGCCAGCTACCAGGCCGTGGGCGACCTTGCCGAGACCATCGCGCTGGTGCTGCCGCCGCCGGTGCGGCGCAGCGACCTCGGGCTGGCGCATTGGGTCGAGCAGCGGCTGCTGCCGCTGCGCGGGCTGTCGCCGATCGAGCAGGCCGCGGCCTTGCGCGAAGCGCTGGCCGAGCTCGACGCCGACGAGCGCTTCCTGCTGGTCAAGCTGATCGGCGGCGGCTTTCGCGTCGGCGTCAGCAAGCTGCTGGTGCAGCGCGCGCTGGCCGCGCATGCCGGCATCGACGCCAAGCGCATCGCGCAGCGGCTGATGGGCTGGACCGACGCGCGCGCCACGGTCAGCGCCGAGCGCTTCGCGCGGCTGGTCGCCGTCGAAGACGAAGCCGGCGGCAGCGGCGACGCCGGCCAGCCCTACCCCTTCTTCCTGGCGCACCCGCTGCAGGTGGCGCCGCAAGCGCTGGGCGCGGTCGACGACTGGCTGGTGGAATGGAAGTACGACGGCATCCGCGCGCAGATCGTGCGCCGCGCCGGCGGCTGCTGGATCTGGTCGCGCGGCGAAGATCTCGTCACCGAGCGCTTCCCCGAACTGCAGGCCGCCGCGCAGGCGCTGCCCGAAGGCACGGTGCTCGACGGCGAGATCGTGGTCTGGCGCGACGGCGATGCCGCTCCCGCGCCTTTCACGCTGCTGCAGCAGCGCATCGGCCGCAAGACGCTCGGCAAGAAGCTGCTGGCCGAGGCGCCGGTGGCCTTCATCGCCTACGACCTGCTGGAACTGGCCGGCGAAGACCAGCGCCAGCAGCCGCAGGCCGAGCGCCGCGCGGCGCTGCAAGCGCTGCTGCAGGGCCGCGCGCTGCGCATCTCGCCGCTGCTGGCGGTCGAGAGCTGGCCGCAGCTGGGCGCGCAGCGCGAGCAATCGCGCGCGCTGGGTGTCGAAGGCCTGATGCTCAAGCAGCGCCAGGGCCGCTACGGCAGCGGCCGCACCAAGGCCGACGGCGTGTGGTGGAAGTGGAAGATCGACCCGCTGACGGTGGACGCCGTTCTGATCTACGCCCAGGCCGGCCACGGCCGCCGCGCCGGCGTCTACACCGACTACACCTTCGCCGTCTGGAACCGCCCGCCGCGCGACGCCGCCGAGGCGCAGGCCGTGGTGGAAGCGATCAGCGCGCGAGCGCCGGCGCAGCCCGGCGCGCTGCAACTGTTGCCGGTGGCCAAGGCCTACTCGGGCCTGAGCGACGCCGAGTTCGCGCGCGTCGACCGCGAGGTGCGCGCCCACACGCTGGAGAAGTTCGGCCCCGTTCGCAGCCTGCGCCCGACGCTGGTGTTCGAGCTGGGCTTCGAAGGCATCAACCGCAGCGCGCGCCACAAGAGCGGCGTGGCGCTGCGCTTCCCGCGCATGCTGCGCATCCGCGACGACAAGCCGCTGCACGAGGCCGATACCTTGCAGGCCTTGGAGGCGATGCTGGGCGCGGCCGACGCTCAGGGCGCGACCACCGCCAGCCGCGCAAAGTAGCTGCGATACGGTGCCGGGTCCCGCGTCAGCACGCTCAGGTTGCAGACGGCCGCGTGGGCGCCGATGAAGAAGTCCGGCAACGGCTTGCGCTTGGCGCCGCCGCGCCGGCGATACAGGGCATAGGCCGCGGCCGCCAGCGCGGCGGCCGGCCAGGGCAGCGTGCTGCGCTGCACGTCGTAGACGTCGAGCAACGCATCCAGCGCGGCCACGCTGGGCCTGGGCACCAGAAGTTCGGCGTAGATGATCACGTTGATGTGCAGCGGCGCGCGCTCGCTGCAGGCCTGCAACTGGTTCACCGACCAGTCGTGCCAGGCGCTGGTCTCGTCGATGCAGTCGACCCAGACGTTGGTGTCGACCAGCGTGCCCGCACTGCCGTCGTAGTCCGCCAGGTCAACGGTGGCCACGGCGCTTGGCCGGGCTCGCCGGCACGGCCGCCGCGGCATCGTCGCCGCGCAGGAAGCGCATCACCTCGTCGGCGCCGAGTTGCCTGAACTCGGGGCTGAAGCTCTTGTGCACGGTCGCCGCGGCCGCCCGCAGCCGGGCCCGGCGATCGTCCTTGACCGCGCCGCCGACCAGCGTGATCACGATCCTGGCGCCTTCGAGGCTGAACGCGACTTCGCTGCCCGGCACCACGCCGGCCGCCACGCGGATGGCCTTGGGGATCGTGACCTGGCCTTTCTCGGTGACCTGCATCGGCGGCTCCAAAGTAGGAATCGAAAGTAGGAATTCTAGCCGGGCCGCGCCAATGCAGCACGCGCCCGTTCCGGCCGCGCCCGCTCACTCATAACGCTGCAACTTCTTCCACGCCGCCAGCGCCGGATCCACCGTCGGCGCGGTGGCGGCCACCGGTTGCTGCGGCCGGTGCTCGCGCGCGAAGCCGAGGAAGCTGCGCTCGCGCCGCGTGGCGGGGGCCAGCGCCTGGGCCAGGATCTGCGCGGCGCGGGCCTTGTCCAGGCGGTCCAGCGCGGCCACCGTGGCCTGGCTGCGGGCCCAGTCGGCCTGCTCTTCGTAGGCCAGCAAGAACAGGCGGCGGGCGCGCGCGGCGATCGACGGGTCGCGCTCCAGCAGCCGTTCGCGCACGCCGGCCACCACGGTCGCCCAGGCGTCGTCGGGCAGCTCGGCCAGCAGGCGCGGCAGCGTCTGGATGAAAGCCTCGGCGCGCTGCTGCAGCACGTCGGCCGGATAGTCGCCCGACTGGATCATGAACAGCGTGCTGGTCTGGCGCTCGTCCTCGATCGCGGTGCCCTGCACGATGTAGCCGAGCTGCTGGCGCGTGCGCAGCTCGCTGTAGAAGGGGTCGCCGATCGCCGCGGCGATCACCTGCGCGGCGGCGCGCAGCTCGGGGCCGTCGTCGCCCAGCAGCCATTCGCCGCGCCAGCTGGAGTTGTTGACCGCCAGCGTCTGGCTGGTGCGCAGCACCTGGCCCGGCGGGCTGACGAGCTGGCGGCTGCGCAGCAGCTCGGCGTCGGGCAGGCCGCGCGTGCCCAGCCGCGCGGCGATGCGGCGCACCGCGTCGGCGGCCTGCTGCGGGCCGACGTTGCCGTAGACCAGCGCTTCGAGCCGGCCTTCGCGGTAGAGCTGGCGCGCGAAGGCCTGCACCTCGGCCAGCGTGACGCCCTGCGCCAGCGGCAGCATCTGCGCCGGCGTGGCGTAGAACTCGCGCAGCAGCGAGCGCCGCGTCTCCACCAGGCTGAGGTAGGCGTCGGCCGTCTCGGCGGCCGACAGCGCGCGCAGCAGCCGGTCTTTCAGCGCCGCGAAGCGTTGCTCGTCGAGCCGCAGGTCGACCAGCTGCGGCGCCACCGCGTCCAGCAACCGGCCGCTGGCTTCGTCCCAGCCGTCGACGGCCAGCAGCACGCCGTTGAGTCCTGCCGTCAGCACGAAATGCTGGCCGGCCTCGGCGGCGGCATCGGTGGTCTCGTTCAGCGCCTCGTTGACGACCGCTTCGTAAAAGCGCAGCAGCACCGCCGTGCGGGTGGACGCCAGGCTGCGCGGCAGCCGGTGGCGCAGCAGGTAGGCGGCCTGCGGGCGCTGGAACTCGCCGTCCTGCGCGTGGTAGAGGCTTAAGGCCGGCGTGTCGATCAGGTGCGCCGGCTGCAGCGGCCGCTGCGCCGTCTCGGCCGGCACGAAGGGGTTGGGCCGCGGCAGGCGCAGCGTGGCCACCAACGGCGGCTGCAGCAGCGCGGCGTAGGCGGCGCCGCCGTCTTCGCTGTAGCTGTAGCGGGTGCCGTAGACGGGCTCGGTGCGGTCGGCCGGCTGGCCCTTGGCGACCAGCGTGACCAGCAGGTTGTCGGGCACCACGCGCGCCAGCAGCGCCTGGAAGGCGGCCGGGTCTTCGCGCAGCCACAGGTAGGGCACGCGCTCGGCCAGCTCCAGCGGGCCGTCCATGGCCAGGTTGGCCAGGGCGGCGGCCAGCGACGCACCTTCGCCCTTGTCGCGGAAGCGCTCGTCCAGCCGCGCCAGCGTCTGCCGCTCGCTGAACAGCTGCGGCGGCAGCCCTTGCTCGCGCCACAGCCGGGCGTTGGCGAAGACCAGCTGCAGCACGCGCGCGGTCTGCTGCAGGCCCTGCGGCGTGAGGCCGATCTGCAGCTCCAGCGCGCCGTATTGCCGCGTGGTCGACTGCGCGCCGGCGCTCAAGGACGTGGCCAGCCCCTCGGCCTTCAGCTGCGCCAGCAGGCTGCCCGCGCCTTCGCTGCCGAAGGCCAGGCCCAGCAGTTCCGCCGACTTGTGGGGCCAGCCCGCTTGCAGCCCCGGCAGCGCGAACTCCAGGTGCATCTGGCGCAGGTCCTTGATCGGCTCCATGCGCAGCACGCGCAGCGCCGGCTGGCGCGGCAGGTAGTCGGCCGGGTAGACCAGCGGCGGCAGCTGGCGGTCGGGCACCGCGCCGAAGTACTGCCGCGCCCAACGTTCGAGCTGATCGAGGCTGGCCGCGCCGGTGAGTGCCAGCGTCATGCGGTTGGCGCTGTAGTGGGCGTTGTAGAAGGCCAGCAGCTCGTCGCGCGTGACGCCGGCCAGCGTCTGCCGGCTGCCGGTGCCGAAGTGGCGCGCCGGGTGGCCCGGCGCGTAGGCCACGGTGGACAGCTGGTTCTCGCGCCAGAGGTCGTTCTCCAGGTTCTTCTGGTGCTCGCTGGCCACCGCGTTCATCTCGCGTTCGGTGAAGCGGGCGTCGAAGCGCGGCGCGATGAAGAACTGCGAGAAGCGGTCCAGCGCGCCTTCGAAGGCGCTGTGGCGGATCTCCAGGTGGAAGTTGGTGCGGTCTTCGGCGGTGTAGGCGTTGTTGCTGCCGCTGTTGCGCTGCAGGTAGGCGCCGAAGTCGTCGGCGTCGGGAAACTTCTCGGTGCCCAGGAACAGCATGTGTTCGAGGAAATGCGCCAGCCCCTGGCGCTGCGGCGGGTCGGCCAGCGAGCCCACGCCCACCGCCAGCGCGGCCGACGAGACGTTGAGCTTGGGGTCGGACCACAGCAGCACCTTGAGGCCGTTGTCCAGCACGAGATGGCGCACCTCGTGCTGGTCGCCGACGGCGCGCTGCAGCGGCGGGATCGGCGGCAGCGGCGCGCTCTGCGCCCAGGCGGCCGGCAGGCCGCAGAGGACGCTGAAGAAAATGGCAAGGAGCCGGGCGTTGAGACCGGCGGGCAAGGGCAGGCGCTTCATGGCGCCCGAGTGTAGGAGTCGCGGGTGAAGCCGGCGTTAAGCGCCCTCACCCCACCGCCCGCGTGCCGGCGGCCAGGTCGTGCACGTGCTCGGCGGTGTCGCGCCCGCGCAAGGCCTGCAGCGACTGCCGCGCCGCCTGCATGAAGAGGCCGAGGTCGGAGTCGACCGCCAGGAAGTCGTAGCCGGCGGCGCGGATCTGCGCCAGCAGCGCCGGCTCCACGCCGATGCTGCCGATCGGCTTGCCCACCGCATGGCAGCGCCGCGCGGCCTGCGCCAGCGCGTCCATCACGCGGCGGTGCGTCAACTGGCCCGGCAGCCCCATCGACGCCGACAAGTCGGTCGGGCCGATGAACAGCGCGTCGACGCCGTCGACCGCGGCGATCAGCTCCAGCTCGGCCAGCGCCGCTTCGGTCTCGATCTGCACCACCACGGCGATGTGCTTGTTGGCCTGCGCCATGTAGTCGGCCTGCATGCCGAAGCGCGCCGCGCGGCTCATGCCCGCCATGCCGCGCACACCCTGCGGCGGGTAGCGCACGGCGGCCACCGCCTGCGCCGCCTCGGCCGCGTTCTGCACGAAGGGCACCAGCACCGTGGTGGCGCCGGCGTCGAGCACGCGCTTGATCGTCACCGTGTCGTTCCAGGGCACGCGCAGCAGCGGCAGCATGCGCGTGCCGCCGATGGCCTGCAGCAGGTGCACCACTTCGGCCATGTCCAGCGGGCCGTGCTCCATGTCGATCACGCCGAAGTCGAAGCCGGCGTGGCCGGCGGCCTCGGCCAGCAGCGGGCTGGCCGACAGCAGCCAGGTGCCCAGCAGCGGCTGCTGGCCCGAGCGCCGGAGCAGTTGCTTGAAGGGGTTCATCGCGAGACCTCCACCGCGCCGACGAGGGCAGCGCTGCCGGCGATGGTGGCCATGCGGCCGCCCGCGGTCAAACCGGGCAGACCCCAAGGGCGCTGCGCTTACAACGCCTGCGGCGCGCGCGGCGTGTCCAGCAGCTTCTGCACGAACGCCAGGTCCAGCCAGCGGCCGAACTTGTAGCCGGCGTGGCGGATGGTGCCGCAGGTCTCGAAGCCCAGGCTGCGGTGCAGCGCCAGGCTGGCGGCGTTGTCGGCGTCGATGCCGCCGATCAGCATGTGGCGGTCGCGCTCGCGCGCGGCGTCGATCAGCGCCGCCAGCAGCCGCCGCGCATGGCCCTGGCCGCGGTGGTCGCGGTGCACGTAGATCGAATGCTCCACCGTGTAGTGGTAGGCCGGCCAGGCGCGAAAGCTGCCGTAGCTGGCAAAGCCCAGCAAGCGGCCGGCCTCGTCTTCCAGCCCCAGCACCGGGAAGCCGTGCTCGCGCTTGGCGGCGAACCAGGGGCCCATCGCCGACGGCGGCCGCGGCCGGTAGTCGTAGACCGCGGTCGAGTGGACGATGGCGTCGTTCAGCAAGTCGAGAATGGCGCCGGCATGGCGCGCCTCGGTGCAGTCCACGAGCTTGAGCATGATGCGGCTCCGGTTGGGGCGTGATGCAATGCGTCCACTATAATGGACAATCGTCTCTTATGGGGAACTTTGCATGGACGACACCGAGACTGACCACGACACCGACATCGACCGCCAGATCGCCGCGCGCGTCGCCGCGCTGCGCCAGGCGCGGGGCCTCAGCCTGGCCGCGCTGGCCGAGGCCTCGGGCGTCAGCAAGGCCATGATCTCGCGCGTGGAGCGCGCCGAGAGCAGCGCCAGCGCCACGCTGCTGGGCCGCCTGGCCGCCGGCCTGGGCGTCGGCCTGGCGGAGTTGCTGGCGCCGCCCGTGCAGCCGCCGCAGCGCCTGCGCCGCCGCGCCGAGCAGCCGCTGTGGCGCGACCCCGACAAGGGCTACCGCCGCCGCCAGGTGGCCCCGCGCGACGGCAACGGCGTCGAGCTGGTGGAGGTGGAACTGCCGCGCGGCGTGCAGGTGTCGTATCCGCCGTGGAGCGGTACGCCCTACGGCCAGCGCCTGTGGCTGCTGGACGGCGAACTGCAGGTGGACTACGGCGACGAGAGCTTCCGGCTGGCCGCAGGCGACGCTTTCAGCTTTGCCGTCGACCGCGCGCTCGCCTTCAAGGCGCTGGGCGCGCGCGGCTGCCGCTACCTTCTGGTAACGGGTTAGCCGGGACGACCACTTCAGTTGCTGCGCAGCGCGCGCAGCAGGCCCAGCATCTCCGACGGCGGCGTGACGCTGGCGTCGAAGGGGTGCGAGCGCTGGCCGTTGAGGTTGGCGATGATCTTGCGCACGTACAGCCGCGTCTCGGCATAGGGCGGCACGCCGCGGTAGCGGTCGACCGCGCCTTCGCCGGCGTTGTAGGCGGCCAGCGCCAGCGCCAGGTCGCCTTCGAAGTAGGCCAGCAGCCAGCGCAGGTAGGCCATGCCGCCGCGGATGTTCTGCGCCGGGTCGGCGGCGTTGCGCACGTTGAAGCGGCGCGCGGTGTCGGGGATCAGCTGCATCAGCCCCTGCGCGTTCTTGGGCGACAGCGCGCCGGGGTCGAAGTTCGACTCCTGCTTCATCACCGCCAGCACCACGTGCGGCTCCAGCTTGTACTGCGGCGCCACCAGCTCGACGAAGCGCACGATCTGCGGCGGCGCGCCGGGCGGCGGCGGGGGCGGCGGCAGCCGGGCGGGCTCGGGGAACGGCGCCGGGCGCACGCCGGGCCGGGTGATGACCACGGTGGACGGCCGCGGCGTCTGCGGCGCTGCGGCCAGCGGCACCAGGTCGCCATCGGGCGGGCGCAGGCAGGGCGGCGGCGCGCCCAGCGGCGTGCCCAGGCGCTGCGCCATCGCCTGCGCCTGTGGGTGGCCTTGCTCGGCGGCGGCGGCGAACAGGTGCGCGGCCTGCGCGTCGTCGCGCTCGATGCCGCGCGCGTTGGTCAGCATCCAGGCCAGGCTGTACTGCGCCTCGGCGTCGCCGTAGCGCGCGGCGCGGCAGTACAGCTGCGCGGCGCGCACGGGGTCGCGCTCGGCGCCTTCGCCGTACTCGTGCGCGTGGGCCTCCTGCCGCCAACGTTCCACCTGAGCCGGCACGACCGGGCCCTTCTCGGCCGGCGGCATGGTCGGCCGCGGCAGCGATTCCAGGCTCAGCCCCGGCGGCAGCGCCGGGTCGGCCGGCTGCGCGGCGGCGCCAGTGGCCAGCAGCGCCGCGGCCAGCGTGCCGCCCAGCAGGCGGCGCAGTCGGCGCGGTCGGCAGTTCGGGCGGCGGGGCATGGTTCGGCGGGTCGGGCGAAAAGCAGGCTGCAAAGTCTATCGGCGCGACGGGCGATGCAGGCCGCCGCCGCGGCGTCATCCGTCACGCGGGGGACTGAAAACGATGCGCGCGCGGCGCAGCGTCGTGCCCTCGGCAGCCGGCGGCAGAATCGGCGCGCCATGCCACCGACGATGCCGGCCGCCGCCGACGATTCCAGCGACTGGGTGCTCGACCTGGGCTCGCCGCGCAGCGAACTGCAGCCCGGCGACCGCCTGGGCAACTGGACGCTGCGCCGCGAGCTGGGCAGCGGCGGCATGGGCCGCGTCTTCCTGGCCGAGCGCAGCGACGGCCACTACGAGCAGCAGGTGGCCGTCAAGCTGCTGCTGAGCTGGGACGACGCCGGCGGCCTGGAGCAGCTGGCGCGCGAGCGCCGCATCCTGGCCGGGCTGACGCATCCCAACATCGCGCGCCTGATCGACGGCGGCAGCACGCCGCTGGGCCAGCCCTACCTGGTGATGGAGTACGTGCAGGGCGTGCCGCTGCACCAGCATTGCATCGCCGGCCAACTGGCGCTGCCGCAGGTGCTGGCGCTGTTCCGCCAGGTGCTGGACGCGGTGGCCGCGGCGCACCGCCAGCTCGTCGTGCACTGCGACCTGAAGCCCGGCAACGTGCTGGTCACGCCCGAGGGCCGGGCGATGCTGCTGGACTTCGGCATCGCGCGGCTGCAGGGGAGCACCACGGCCGACACCTTGCACGACGCCGCCAGCTTCACGCCGCGCTACGCCAGCCCCGAGCAGCGCCGCGGCGACAAGCCCAGCGTGCCCAGCGACGTCTACAGCCTGGGCGTGATGCTGGGCGACCTGCTGCAGCCGCTGAAGCTGCCGCCGCGGCGCGCGCGCGAGATCCAGGCCATCGTCGCGCGCGCCACCGCGGCCGACCCCGAAAGGCGCTACGCCGGCGTGGGCGCGCTGGCGGCCGACCTGCAGCGCTTTACCGAACACCGGCCGGTGGCCGCGCTGCCGGCCACGCCCGCCTACCTAACGATCAAGTTGTTGCGAAGGCGCTGGGCCTGGTCGACGGCCGCGGCGCTGGCGCTGCTGGCCGGCGTGGCCTTCACCGTCAGCCTGGTGCAGCAGCGCGACCGCGCCCAGGCAGCCGAGCGGCTGGCGCTGCAGGAAGCCGCCGCCACGCGCGCGGTGAGCGACTTCGTGGTCGGCCTGTTCGAGGGCGCCGACCCCGCGGTCTCGGGCCGCAAGGACATGCCGGCCAGCGAGCTGGTGGCGCGCGGCCGCGAGCGCATCGAGCTCGACATGCAGCAGCAGCCGGCGCTGCAGGCCGGCTTCAAGACCGTGCTCGGCAAGGTGTTCGAGAACATCGGCCGGCCGGCCGACGCGGTGGCGCTGTACACGCAGTCGGCCGCGCTCGACGCCGCGGCCGAGGCGCGCACCCAGCCCGGCCGCGCGCAGCGCCGGGCGCTGACGCTGTCGCGGCTGGCCGTCGTGCTGTCCAACGAGGGCCAGGCCGCGCAGGCCGAAGCCCCGGCGCGCGAAGCGCTGGCGCTGCTGGCCGCGCAGGGCGACGCCGAAGGCGGCGAGGCCGCGCTGGCCGAGGCGCACAACACGCTGGGCATCGTGCTCGGCAGCCTGCAGCGCCACGACGAAGCGCTGGCCCACCTGCAACAGGCGCTGGCGCTGCGCCAGCGCCTGTTCGGCGACGAGCACGAACTGGTGGCCGTGGTGCTGCACAACATCGGCCTCACGCAGCGCGCCGCCGGACAGCCGCAGCAGGCCGAGCAGACGCTGCGCCGCTCGCTGGCGATCAAGCAGGCGCGCTGGCCGGCCGGGCACCCGCTGACGCTGGGCACGCTGGAGGTGCTGGGCCGCGTGCTCAACGAGCAGCGCCGCTTCGACGAGGCCGAGGCGCTGCTGCTGCAGGCGCTGCGCGCGCGCGCCGCGCTGTACGGCGACGACAACGAGAAGACCGCCGTCGTGCACAACGAGCTGGCCAACGTGCTGCACGACCGCGGCCGCGTCGCCGACGCGCTGCCGCACTACCGCGAGGCCTTGCGCATCACCGAGCAGGGCGCCGGCCAGCACTCGATCAACCACGCGGTCAGGCTGAACAACCTGGCCACCGCGCTGGAGGATCTCGGCCAGGTGGGCGAGGCCGCGGCCGGCTATCGCCGGTCGCTGGAGACGCGGCAGGCGCTGCTGCCGCCCGGCGACCTGGCGATCGCCCGCGCGCAGCACAACCTGGGCCGTTATCTGCTGCGTGCCGGCCAGCCGGCCGCGGCGCGGCCCTTGATCGAAGCCGCCGCCGCCACGCGCGCCGCGCGGCTGGCGCCCGACCACCGCGACCGGCTGGAGACCCGCTTCGCGCAGGCCGAGCTGGCGCTGGCCGCCGGCGACGCGGCCGCCGCGCGCGCGGCGCTGGACGAACTGCAGCCGCGGCTGCAGGCGCTGGGCCCGGCGCGCCAGTTGCAGCACGCGCGCTTGCAGGCGCAATGGCTGGCCTCGCAAGGCCGGGTGGCCGAGGCGTTGCAGCAGGCCGCCGAGGCCGAGCGCCAGGGCCGCGCGTCGCTGCCGCCCGCGCAACCCGAGCTGCAGCGCCTGCAGTTGCTGGGCGCGCAACTGGCGCTGGCCGGCGGCGACGCGGCGCAGGCCCGCGCGCGGCTGCAGGCGCTGCAGCCGCTGCTGGCCGCGCAGGAGCCGGCGGCGCCGCTGCGGCAGCAGGCCGAGGCCTTGCAGCGGCGGCTGGCCACCGCGCCTATAGTGCCGACCCGGCCTTGAGCGCCCGGACACGCCGACAACGACACGAGGAGACCCGCCATGACGAACCGCCGCCACCTCATCGCCGGCCTGGCCTGCACGCTGGCGGCGCCGGCCGTGCTGGCGCAGGCCGAGCGGCCGCCGCTGCGCATCCTGGTGGGCTTTCCGCCGGGCGGATCGGCCGACACCATCGCGCGGCTGCTCGCCGAGCGCCTGCGCGAACCGCTGGGCGGCCAGACGGCCGTCGTCGACAACAAGCCCGGAGCGGCCGGCCGCATCGCCATCGACGCGCTGAAGGCCGCGCCCGCCGACGGCAACACCGTGATCATCATGCCCAGCGGACCGGTGGTGCTGTTCCCGCTGGTCTTCAAGCGCCTGGGCTATGACGTTTCACGTGACCTGGCGCCGATCAGCCAGCTGGCCGGCTTCCAGTTCGCGCTGGTCTCGGGCCCGAAGAGCAACGTGCGCAACGTGGCCGAGATGCTGGCCCGCGTGAAGGCCGACCCCGGGCTGGCGAACTACGGCACCTCGGGCGCCGGCACGGTGCCGCACTTCCTGGGCGTGATGCTGGGCCAGGCCGCCGGCATCGAGCTGCAGCACGTGCCGTTCCAGGGCGGCGCGCCGGCGATGAATGCGCTGATGGGCGGCCACACGGCGTTCAACATCGACGTGCTGTCCGAGTCGCTGGAGCAGCACCGCGCCGGCAAGGTGCGCATCATCGCGGTGTCGGGCGCCGCGCGCTCGCCGCTGGTGCCCGAGGTGCCCACGCTGCGCGAGCAGGGCGTGGCGCTCGACGCCAGCGCATGGTTCGCGATGTACGGCCCCGGCGGCCTGGCGCGCGAGCAGGCGCTGCGCATCCAGCGCGCCGTGGCCACCGCGATGGCCGATGCCGACCTGCGCAAGCGGCTGGACGAGCTGGGCCTGGAGCCCATCGCTTCCACGCCCGAGCAGCTGGCCGCCGTGCAGAAGGCCGACCTCGCCAAGTGGGAGAAGCCGGTCAAGGCCACGGGCTACCAGGCCGACTGATTACGGCGCTTGCGCAAACCTGCTACCTTTGCGCCCCCGCTTGGCGCCGGCGCTGCCGGCCCCAGCCGCGACGCCCGACCCGACGCCCGACCCGACGCTGACCCGACGCTGACCCGACGCTGACCCGACGCATTTCGCATGAGCCGCCTTGCCTCCCGCCTGTCCGCCCTGACCACCGAACGCCTGCGCGGCATGCGGCGCGGCGTGGAGAAAGAAAGCCTGCGCGTGCTGCCCGGCGGCGCGCTGGCGCTGACGCCGCACCCGGCGGCGCTGGGCTCGGCGCTGACGCACCCGCACATCACCACCGACTTCAGCGAAAGCCAGCTCGAGCTGATCACCGGCGTGCACGGCGATGCCGACGCCTGCGAGCGCGAGCTGACCGAGATCCACCAGTTCGTCTACCGCGCCATCGGCGACGAGAAGCTGTGGGTGGGCAGCATGCCTTGCGCGCTGCCGGCCGACGAGAACATCCCCATCGGCACCTACGGCACCAGCAACGTCGCGCGCGCCAAGAGCGTCTACCGCATGGGCCTGGGGCATCGCTACGGCCGGCGCATGCAGACGATTTCGGGCATCCACTACAACTGGTCGCTGCCGGGGCTGGACAACGACGAGTACTTCGCGCTGATCCGCAACTTCCGCCGCCACAGCTTCGTGCTGCTGCTGCTGTTCGGCGCCAGCCCGGCGGTGTGCAAGGGCTTCGTCGACGGACGGCCGCACGAGCTGCTGCCGCTGGGCGGGCACGGCAATGGCAATGGAACCATCAACGGCAACGGCAACGGCAACGCCGACGAGGCCAGCCTGGGCCTGCCCTACGCCACCTCGCTGCGCATGGGGCGGCTGGGCTACCAGAGCGACGCGCAGGCCGCGCTCGGCGTCAGCTACAACCGGCTCGGCAGTTATGCCGGCTCGCTGCACGGCGCGCTGACGCGCCCGCACCCGCCGTACGAGCGCCTGGGCGTGCGCAACCTGGGCGGCGAATACAACCAGCTGGCCACCAGCCTGCTGCAGATCGAGAACGAGTTCTACGGCACCATCCGCCCGAAGCGCGTGATCTTGCCCGGCGAGCGCCCGCTGCACGCCTTGCGCGAGCGCGGCGTCGAGTACGTCGAGGTGCGCTGCATGGACCTCGACCCCTTCGTGCCGGCCGGCATCGCCGCCGAGACCATGCGCTTCATCGACGTGCTGCTGCTGCACTGCCTGCTGTCGGACAGCCCGCCCGACAGCCCCGAGGAGTTCGTGCGCCTGGCGTCCAACCAGCACGTCACGGCCGCCCGCGGCCGCGAGCCCGGGCTGCTGCTCGACGGCCCCGAGGGCCCGGTCAGCCTGCACGACTGGACGGCGCAGCTGCTCGACGAATGCGAGCCCGTCGCCGAGCGGCTGGCCGTGGCGCTGGACGACGCGCGCTACCGGCAGGCGCTGGCCGCCGCGCGCCACAGCCTGCGCCATCCGGCCACGCTGCCGTCGGCGCGCGTGCTGGAGGCCATGGCGCGCGACTTCGGCCACTCGCACCTGCGCTTCGTGCGCGCGCAGTCGGCGGCGGCGCGCCAGGCGCTGCTGGCGCTGCCCTTCGCGCCGGCGCTGCAGGCACGCTTCGAGGCCGAGGCGCGCGAATCGGTGGCCGAGCAGGCGCGCATCGAAGCGGCCGACACCGTGCCCTTCGAGGAATATCGCCAGGAATACCTCGCGCCGCACCGGCTGGGCTGAACTGGCGGCCTTCGGCCTTCGGCCATCACTCGCGAGCGCGACATCGGCTTCTGATACAACGCGCCGATGCACACCGAGGACCTGGCGCCGTGGCGGCACGAGCATGTGTTCGACCGCGGCAACGCGGCCGGCGAGCGCGGCACGCGCTGGGTGGTGCTGATCACCGCGGTGATGATGGTGGCCGAGATCGCCGCCGGCTGGCTGTTCAACTCGATGGCGCTGCTGGCCGACGGCCTGCATATGAGCAGCCACGCGGTGGCCATCGGGCTCAGCGCCTTCGCCTATGCCGCGGCGCGCCGGCACGCGCGTGATCCGCGTTATGCCTTCGGCACCTGGAAGATCGAGGTGCTGGGCGGCTTTGCCAGCGCCATCTTCCTGCTGCTGGTGGCGGCGTTGATGCTGTTCGGCTCGGTCGAGCGGTTGTTCAGCCCGCAGCCCATCCACTACGCCGAAGCGATGGCCGTCGCCGGCGTCGGGCTGCTGGTGAACCTGTTCAGCGCGCTGATCCTCGGCCGCGCCCACGACCATGGCCACGATCACGGGCATGGCCATGGGCATGGTCACGATCATGGGCATGCCGCTCATCATGACGCCCACCACGACGGCCACCACGACCTCAACCTGCGCTCGGCCTACCTGCACGTCGTCGCCGACGCGGCCACCTCGGTGCTGGCCATCGTGGCGCTGGCCGGCGGGCTGTTCTTCGGCTGGGCCTGGCTGGACCCGCTGCTCGGCGCCGTGGGCGCCGTGGTGGTCGCGCTGTGGGCGCGCGGCCTGATCGCCGACACCAGCCGCGTGCTGCTCGACCGCGAGATGGACCACCCCGTGGTCGACGAGATCCGCGAGGTGGTGGCCGAACATGCCGCCGCAGCGGGCGACGCGCGCATCGCCGACCTGCACGTCTGGCGCGTCGGCAAGGCCGCCTATGCCTGCGCCATGAGCATCGTCACGCACGACGCCGCCTTGACGCCCGACGCGGTGCGCCGCTGGCTGGCGGTGCACGAGGAGATCGTGCACGCGACGATCGAGATCCACCGCTGCGACGAAAGCGCTTGAAAGGCGTTTGAAGCGCGCTTCAGCGCGCCGGCGCTCAACCCTCAACCGCCAACCGCCAACCGTCAACCGTCAACCGTCAACCGTCAACCCAGCAACGCCGGATTGCGCAGCCACACCGCCAGGTTCAAGGCACCGGCAAAGCTCACCCACAGGAGGGCCGGCAGCATCAGCCAGCCGGCCGCGCGCCGCAGTCGCGCGAAGCGCAGCGTCGTGGCCACCATCAACAACCACAGCAGCACCAGCACGGCGAGCGACAGCGCGCCGCGCTGCCAGACGAAGAAGCACCAGCTCCACAGCGCGTTGAACGCCAGTTGCGCGCCGAACAAGGCCAGCGCCGCCCGCCGCCCCGGCCGCGCGCTGCGCGCCGCCAGCACCGCGGCGGTGGCCATCAGCACGTACAGCAGCGTCCACACCGGCCCGAACAAGGCCGCCGGCGGCGCCCAGGCGGGCTTGTCGAGCCGCGCGTAGAACGCCGGCGCGTCGACCGACGCCAGCGTGCCGACGGCGGCGGCCAGCGCCGTCAGCAGCGGCCAGACCCAGACGGGCGGCAGCGCCGGACGTTCGAGCGGGCGTTCGAGTGGGCGTTCGAGCGTGTCTTGTGCCATGCAAGGTCCTTGGGCATTGGGCTGCAAAGATGCGATTGCACCAGCCGCCGCGACGGCACGCGGTCGGCCGGCTGCGGCAACGGCTGTCGGCCGGCGCCTACAGGCAGAGTCGGCGGATCGCCGGGTTCATGCGTGCTGGCTGCAAACGCCTCGTCACGCGGTCGGCGTCACCAGGGTCACGGTCGGGAAATAACGTCGATAACGCTGGGCATCGCGGGTCAGGACGCCGCAGCCCAGTACCGCCGCGTGCGCACCGATGAAGAAGTCGGGCAGCACATTCGACTTGGTGCCGCCTTCGCGCCGGTACTTCAGGAAGGCGCGGCCGGCGAGAAACAGCGCCGGGCGCGGCAGGTCCTGCACGAGCAGGCCCATGCCTTCGATCGCGGCGTCCAGCGCCTGCACGGAATCGAAGGCCAGCGACAGTTCGGCGTAGATCACCGGATTGATGACCAGCTCGTGCACCTGCGACTGGGCGCGCAACTGGCCCACCGACCAGTCGGCCCAGGCGGGGTCGTTTTCCAGCACGTCCAGCAGGACGTTGGTGTCGACCAGAACCATGGCAGGCGCCGCGTCAGTCAGCGCCGCGCAACAGGGCCATCAGCTCATCGGTGCGCCACTTCACTTGGGCCTTGCCGCGAGCCGCTTCGAATCGGTCGCGCTTGGCGCCTTGCACCCTGGCGCCGGGGCGAGCGCCTGCCTTGTGAACCACGACCTGACCTTGCGGGTTGACGCCGAACTCCACGCGGTCGCCGGGCGCCAGGTGCAAGGCGTCGCGCACCTTCTTCGGGATGGTGACCTGGCCCTTGACGGTCATCGTGGTGGCCATGCGCGGCTCCGGCGGTAAGACTTGGCGTGACAGTGTATGACTCGCGCCGGCGGCCGCCAACTTCGCCAACCACTTCGCCTCCCACTCCGCCAGCTACTCCGCACTGACCGCAATCCCCTTGAACTGCCCCGCCGCCGGCGCCGCGGCGGCGGCCGGGCGCGGATGGCGTTGGGGGTCCCAGCGGTGCAGCAGCTCGGCCTCGCGCACGCGGGCCAGCGCCACGTTGGCCAGCTTGACGTGGCCGAAGCCGCGCATGGCCAGCGGCACCTGGGCGATGGCGGTGGCCAGCGGCAGCCGCGCGGCGTCGAGGCCTTGGCACAGCTCGGCGATGCGGGCTTCGAACTCGGCGATCAGCCGGCGTTCCAGCCGCCGCTCCTCGGTGTGGCCGAAGACGTCCAGCGCGCTGCCGCGCAGGCGCTTGCCGCGCGCCATCAGCTTCAGCAGCGGCAGCAGCCAGGGGCCGAAGCGGCGCTTGCGCGGCGGCTGGCCGTCGTGCGCGCGGGCCAGCAGCGGAGGGGCCATGTGGAACTCGATCTTCAGCTCGCCTTCGAACTGCTGCTGCAGCGCGCGCTGGAAGCTGCCGTCGGTGTACAGACGCGCCACTTCGTACTCGTCCTTGTAGCTCATCAGCTTGAGCAGGCTGCGCGCCACGGCGCGCGTGAAGGGCAGCGTGGCGTCGCCGCCGAGTGCGCGCTCGGCCGCCTCGGCCTGGCGCACGCTGCGCAGATAACGTTCTTTCCAGGCGTCATCCTGCCAGGCGGCCAGCAGCGTGCCGGCGCGCTGCAGCAGCGCCGGCAGGCTTTCGTCGAGCGTCGGCGGCGCCGTGGCGGCGGCCGGCGCGGACCACGCGGCCAGGGCCTGCGGGTCGGCGGCGGCCAGGCGGCCGAGCGACAGCGCCAGCCGGTTGTTGTCCACCGCCACGCCGTTGAGTTCCACCGCGCGCTGCAGCGCCGCCAGGCCCACCGGCACCAGGCCCAGCTGCCACGCGTAGCCCAGCGCCACGATGTTGGCGGCCACGGTGTCGCCGAGGAAGTCCTGCGCCAGGGCCTGCGCGTCGAAGGTCTGAACGCGCTCCGACCCGGCGGCGAACTGCAGCTTGGCCAGCAGCTCGTTGCGGTGCAGCTCGGCGTCGGGCTTGCGCACGCTGTCGGCCACCGGCGTGTCGTGCCGGTTGGCCAGGATGCGCGTGCGGCCGTGGCGCACGGTCTGCAGCGCGTCGGGCGAGGCGGCCACCACCAGGTCGCAGGCCAGCACGGCGTCGGCCTGCTGGGCGTCGATGCGCACCTGGTTCAGCGCGCCGCGCTGGCGCGCCAGGCGCACGAAGGACAGCACGGCGCCGCCCTTTTGCGCGAAGCCCATGAAGTCGAGCACACTGGCGTGATGGCCTTCCAGATGCGCGGCCATGGTGATCAGCGCGCCGACCGTCACCACGCCGGTGCCGCCGACGCCGGTGACCAGCAGGTCGTAAGGCCCCGTCCAATCCCAGGGCGCGGGCAGCGGCAGTTGCGCCACCTGCTGCAAAAAAGGTTCGCGCTGCGCGCCCAGCAGCCCCGGGTGGCGGCGCGGCCGGCCGCCGGTGACGCCGACGAAGCTGGGGCAGAAGCCCTTGGCGCAGGAATAGTCCTTGTTGCACGCGCTCTGGTCGATGCGGCGCTTGCGGCCGAGCGGCGTTTCCTGCGGCAACACGGCCACGCAGTTGCTTTGCACGCCGCAGTCGCCGCAGCCTTCGCAGACGGCTTCGTTGATGAACAAGCGCCGCGGCGGGTCGGCCAGCTCACCCTTCTTGCGGCGGCGGCGCTTCTCGGCGGCGCAGGTCTGCTCGTAGATCAGCACGGTGACGCCGGGCGTCGCGCGCAAGCGGCGCTGCACCGCGTCCAGCGCCTCGCGCGGGTGGAACTCGGTGCCGGCCGGAAAGCGGCCGCGCTGGCCGTCGTACTTGGCGATGTCGTCGCTCAGCACCACCACGGCGGCGACGCCTTCGCTTTCCACTTGGCGCGCGATGGCGTCGACGCTGGTGCCGCCGTCGACCGGCTGGCCGCCGGTCATCGCCACCGCGTCGTTGTAGAGGATCTTGTAGGTGATCGTCGCCTTCGCCGCCACGGCCTGGCGGATGGCCAGGTAGCCGCTGTGGAAGTAGGTGCCGTCGCCGAGGTTCTGGAAGACGTGCGGCACTTTCGTGAACATCGCGTGCGAGACCCAGTCGACGCCTTCGCCGCCCATCTGGATCAGGCCTTCGGTGTCGCGCTCCATCCAGTTGGCCATGAAGTGGCAGCCGATGCCGGCGCGCGCATGGCTGCCCTCGGGTACCTTGGTACTCGTGTTGTGCGGGCAGCCGGCGCAGAAGTAGGGCAGGCGCTTCACCGCATCGGCCACGTTGCTGAGCAGGTCGGGCACGGTGAAGTCGCGCACGCGATCGTGGCGGTCGAGCGCCGGCGACTGGCGCGCCAGCCAGGCCGCGACGATCTCGATCAGCCGCGAAGGCCGCAGCTCGCCCAAAGCGCTGATCAGCGGCGCGCCGTCGCTGTCGTGCTTGCCCAGCAGGCGCGGGCGGACGGCGTCGTTGTAGAGCAGCGCGCGCAGCTGGTTCTCCACCAGGCCGGCTTTCTCCTCGACCACCAGCACCTCGTCCAGGCCCTGGCAGAAGTCGCGCATGGCCTGCGGCTCGATCGGGAACACCAGCCCCAGCTTGCGCAGGCGCACGCCGGCGGCGGCCAGGTCGTCGGCGCTGATCTGCAGCCGGCGCAGCACTTCCATCAGGTCGTGGTGCGCCTTGCCGGCGGTGAGGATGCCGACACGGGCCTGCGAAGCGGCGATCACGTCGCGGTCGATGCGGTTGACGCGCGCGAACGCGGCCACCGCCTGCAGCTTGTCGGCCAGCCGGCTTTCGATGCGCAGCGACGGCAGGTCGGGCCAGCGGTAGTGCAGGCCGTCGGCCGGCGGGCGGTGGCCGCTCAGGCGCTGCACGGCGGCGGCGTCTTGCCACGCGGCCACGCGGCCGAGGATGGCGTCGAGATCGACGGTGCAGCCGCTTTCCACCACCTCCGACGGCGCCGCCAGCGCCACCCAGGCGCCGCTGTAGCGCGACAGCGCGTAGCCGTAGAGGCCGAACTCCACCACGTCGGCCACGTCGGCCGGCGCCAGCACCGGCACGCTCCAGCCGGCGAGGGCGGCGTCGCTCTGGTGCGGCATCGAGCTGGAGACGCAGCCGTGGTCGTCGCCGGCCACCACCAGCACGCCGCCGTGCGGCGAACTGCCGTAGGCGTTGCCGTGCTTGAGCGCGTCGCCGGCGCGGTCGACGCCGGGGCCCTTGCCGTACCACATCGCGAACACGCCGTCGCAAACGCGCTCGGGGTCGGACTCGACGCGCTGCGTGCCCAGCACCGCGGTGGCGCCCAGCTCTTCGTTGACCGCCGGCAAAAAGCGGATGCCGGCTTGCGTGAAACGTTGCCCCGCCTTCCACACCTGCTGGTCCACCGCGCCCAGCGGCGACCCGCGGTAGCCGCTGAGGAAGCCCTGCGTCGCCAGGCCCGCCGCCTCGTCGCGCCGGCGCTGCATCAGCAGCACGCGCAGCAGCGCCTGGGTGCCGGTCAGGAAGACGGCGCCGTGCTCGGCCCACAGGCCGTGGTCGAGCGCGTAGTCGGGGCGGGCGAGCGGCGTGGCGGGCATGGCGGCTCCTCGGTCGGGCGGCAGGGCGGGCGGGGCGGGCGGGGCGCCAAGCGTAGGCGGCCGCGGCGGACAAAGGTTGCCGCATTTGCCCGAGTGCCGGTACATTCCCAGCAAATCCTGCTGCCGATGCAGGGTCTTCGAGCGAATTTTTCTTCACCGGGACGGGCCCATGATCGACGTCGCCCATTGGCAGCAACTCATCCAACCGCTGTTCCCCGGCATGATGGGCGTGCGGCTGACGGCGCTGGCCCCCGAGCGCGTGAGCGCCGAGATGCTGGTGCGGCCCGAGATGTGCACGGCCGGCGGCACGCTGCACGGCGGCGCCTACATGGCCTTTGCCGACACGCTGGGCGCCATCGGCACCCTGGTCAACCTGGGCGAAGGGCAGCGCACGACGACCACCGATTCCAGCACCAAGTTCATCGCCGCCGCCAAGGTCGGCACCGTGGTCAGCGGCGAGAGCGTGGCGCTGCACCGCGGCCGCAGCACGCAGGTGTGGCAGACGATGATCCGCAACGACCAGGGCAAGCTGTGCGCGGTGGTCACGCAGACGCAGCTCGTCCTGAGCTGATGCCGTGGCCGCGCCGATGATCGAGCTGGACGGCTACAGCCGCGCGCTGCTGGAGCAGCTGATGCGCGACTCGCGGCAGACGGTGCAGCAACTGGCCGATGCGGTGGGCCTGTCGCCCAGCCCCTGCTGGAAGCGCATCAAGGACATGGAAGCGGCCGGCGTGATCCGCGGCTACACCGCGCTGGTCGACCCCGAGACCGTGGGCCTGGGCCTGCGCGTGGTGGTCGAGGCCAACCTCGCGCAGCACAGCGAGGATAAGGTGCGCCAGTTCGAGAAGGCCGTTGCGGCGGCGCCCGAGATCGTGCAATGCCACAGCACCACCGGCGAGAGCGACTACGTGATGACGGTGCTGGTGGCCGACATCAAGCGCTTCGAGCAGTTCCTGCACGACACGCTGCTGCGCCTGCCGGGCATCACGCACGTGCGCTCGCGCATCGTGCTGAAGGAGTTGAAGGCCGAGGTGCGGCTGCCGCTGCCGGGGCCGGCGGCGGCCACGGCCGCGCCGCGGCGGGCGCGGCGGCGCTTGCGGTAGGTGGTGCGTGGAGTCGCTCTTCATCCTCTACGTCGCCGACCAGGAGCGCTCGCGTCGCTTCTACGAACGGGCGCTGGGCTTGCGGCCGCGACTGCACGTGCCGGGGATGACCGAGTTCGCGCTTCCGGCTGGCGGCGTGCTGGGGCTGATGCCGGAGGCCGGCATACGGCGGCTGCTTGGCCCGGCGCTGCGCGATCCCGCCGCCGCCAACGGCACGCCGCGCGCCGAGTTGTACTTGCTGGTGGCCGACCCGCAGCGTCACCATGCCCAGGCCTTGGGCGCCGGTGCGCGCGAGCTGTCGGGCCTACTGCCGCGCGACTGGGGCCACACGGTGGCCTACAGCCTGGACCCCGATGGCCACGTGCTGGCGTTTGCGTGCCCGTCGGCGGGCGCTGCTGCGGAGGGTTGAAGCCGGGCTCAGCCGCCGGCGCTCTTGGCCTTGTGGCCTTGCTGCTGCAGCCAGGCGAGCACGCGCTCGCGGTGGTCGCCCTGGATCTCGATCACGCCGTCCTTCACCGTGCCGCCGCTGCCGCAGGCGCTGCGCAGTTGCTTGCCGACGAGGGCCAGCGCGCCGTCGTCCAGCGGCAGGCCGCGCACCACGGTGACGGTCTTGCCGCCGCGGCCTTGCTTCTCGCGGCTGACGCGGGCGACGCCGTCGCCGGCCGGGCGCGCTGCTGCCGCGGCCGCCGCCTTGCAGCGGCACGCGGCCAGCGGCTGCGCGCAGCCGGGGCACAGGCGGCCATGGTCGGTGCTGTAGACCGGGCGGGAGTTCGCTGACATGCGGCGATGTTAGGCTGCCGGCCCATGACCGCGAGCACAGCGACCATCACGACAACACCGGCCGCCGACCGGCCGCAGACCCTGGGCGAGGAGATCGCCAACGCCATCACCCACGGCCTGGGCGTGCTGCTGGCGCTGGCCTCGCTGCCGGTGCTGGTGCTGCACGCGGCGGGGCCGGCGGCGGTGGTCGGCGCCACGCTGTTCGCGAGCACCATGCTGCTGCTGTACGGCGTCTCCACGCTGTACCACGCGCTGCCGCCGGGCCGCGCCAAGCGCTGGTTCAACCGGCTGGACCATGCGGCCATCTACGTCTTCATCGCCGGCAGCTACATGCCCTTCGCGCTGGGCGTGCTGCGCGGCGGCTGGGGCTGGACGCTGTTCGGCATCGTCTGGGCGCTGGCGGCGCTGGGCGTGGCCATCAAGCTGGCCGACCGGCTGCGCCACCCGCTGTGGTCCACCGCGCTGTACCTGGCGATGGGCTGGGTGGTGCTGCCGGCCTTGCCGGCGCTGATCCGCGAGGTCTCGGCCCCGGGCCTGGCCTGGCTGGTGGCCGGCGGCGTGGCCTACACGCTGGGCGCGGCGGTGTTCGTCTTCGATTCGCGCTGGCGCTATGCGCATGCGCTGTGGCATCTGTTCGTGCTGGGCGGCAGCGGCTGCCACGTGGCGGCGGTGCTGGCGGCTTGAGCGGGCGCGAACGAAAAAGGGATCGGGGTGGCCCATGGCCCAGACGCTCGGCACGATCATCATCTACGCGCGCGACATGAAGAAGACGGCGCTGTTCTACAGCCGCCACTTCGGCTTCGAGACGACGGGCGAGGTTGCCGAGGGGCTGATCGAGCTGAGGTCGACCGTCGGCGGCGCCGGCATCCTCATTCACCAGGCGGCGAAGTCGGTCAAGCTGGGCCAGCTGACCGTGAAGCTGAGCTTTCACGTCCAGGACATCGAAGCCTTCATCGCCAAGGCGGCCGCCGAGGGCCTGGTGTTCGGCCCCGCGCACCAGGCCAACGGCTACCGTTTCGCCAATGCCAAGGACCCCGATGGCAACTCGATCAGCATTTCGAGCCGGGCGTTTCGCGGCGGCTGAGCGCTGTGAGGGAGCGGGTGCAGCCCTCACCCCAACCCTCTCCCACGGGGTGGGAGAGGGCGTCGCGCGGGTTCAGCCGTTGCCGTCTACATAACCGTCTACTTGAACCTTCAATTGACCGAGCGCGCGCGCTGCCTGCGCCTGCCCCGCCAGCCGCATCAGGCTCGCCTGGAACGCCAGGTTGTCGCTGACCGAAGCCCATTGGCGGGCGTTGCCGCCGCGCTCGCGCACGCGGGCCAGCCAGTCGGCCAGGTCGGCCTGCACCTTGGCCAGGCGGCCGATGGCCAGTGAACGCTGGATCTCCCATTCGACCTGGCCGATGCTGCTCCAGAAGTCGGGGCCGTCGCGGTCGGCGGCCTGCAGGCGGTCGTGGGCTTCGATCAGCGCCTGTGCCAGGTCCTCGTGCTGCGGATCCGCGCCGGCCAGCAGGCGTTGCAGCAGCAGGCCGTTGCTGAGCTGCAGCCGCGGGTAGTGCGCCTGGTCGATGCCGGCAGGCTGGCGGCAGGCCTGCGCGTAGGCGTCGACCATGGACGCCAGCGCGCGGTCGACCTCGGCGCGGTTTAGCGGCCGGGCGTTGGCGGCCAGCAGGGCCAGGCGCTTGTGCGCCGAGCCGATCAGCGTCCAGGCTTCCTGCGTGGGCCGTGCGTCGGCGCGCTGCTGCAGCTGGTGCAGCAACTCGGTGATGCGGGCGGCGTCGCCGGCGGTCATCGCCAGGCGCACGTCGAGGTTGGCCAGCTGCTCGGCGGCGCGCTGCGAGGCGCGGCCGTCGGGGGCCAGCAGCGCGCGCTGGTAGGCGTCGCGCGCTTGCGCCAGGTCGCCCAGCGCGGCCCAGCCTTCGGCCACGGCCTCTGCCGGCTCGCCTTGCTGGCGCCAGTCGTCGCTGGCGCGGATGCGCTGCTCGAACGCGCGCAGCCGGGCCTGCAGGTTGAGCTGGCCGGTGGGCGTGAGCGTGCGGGCGCCGGGCAGCCAGCGCACTTCTTCCAGCGCCACCAGCAGGTCGGCGCGGGTGGGGGTGGGCGCTGCTTCGGCCTCGGGGGTGACGTCCAGCGACGGCGTGCCGTCGGCGCGCGCGCGGTGCAGCTTCCACGTGGGGTCGCCGTAGCACTGGTAGGCGGCCCAGGTGCTGCTGCCGCGGTCGGCCGTCCAGGTGGCGCGGCGCGCCGCCTGCACCGCTTCGGCGAAGGTCTTGCCGCGCAGCAACTGGCCGTAGAAGGTGGTGGCGAAGCGTTCGGCGCCGCGGTCGTCGACGGCCCAGCCGGCGACGACGACGCAGTGCACGCCGATGTCGATGAGCTGCGAGGCCAGCGTGGCCGCGAACTGCGGCCGCGGGCCCGGCCTGGATGCCGGCGCGAGGGTTGCGCCGGCGCCGGCGGCGCGGCCGTCCAGCCGGCCGAGGTGGCAGCAGTTGACGAACACCAGGTCGGGCACGGTGCCCAGCGCCTCGATCTCCTGCGCGCCGAGGAAGATGCCGTCTTCCAGCACCACGCCGCCGCGCGCCTGGCGCGGGTCGGCATAGCTGACGTAGTCGCCGTGGCCAGCGACGTGGATGACGCGCCAGTCGTCGGCGTACAGGCTTTTCAGCACGTCTTGCGCGCCGGCGCCCAGCAGCGCCGGCGGCGCCTGCCAGCCCTGGCCCTGGAACAGCGCGGCCACGGCCGCTGCTTCGCGCCGCGCGCCGGGCAGACGGCGGTATTGCGCGGGGTCGCTGCGCGGCTCGCCGATCACCAGCACGCGGCGCGAGGCGGTGTTGTCCTGCGGGCCGCGCCGGTAGTCGCGCCGGCGCAGCGTGCGCAGCAGTGAGGCGCGCACCGCCAGCGGCTCGGTGTCGGCCGCCGCGCGCGTGTTGCGCAGCAGCTCCCAGGGCAGCATGGCGCTGCCGTCGTCGAGGTCGAGCAGGATGGAATCGGCATCGGCCAGCTGCGGCCGCAGGTCCAGCGGCACCAGCAGGTTGAAGAGCGCGTGGGCCAGCTGGTCGTCGATGCGTGCCTGCGTCTCGGCGCTGTCCACCAGGCGCTCGACGGCTTCGCGCTGGAAGCGCTGCTCCAGCTCGTCGGCGCGCGCGCGGCGGCTGTGCACGGTGTAGGTCAGGCTGGGCGGCTGGCCGCTGCTGCCGCCATCGTCGCGCTGCACGCGCAGCACGTCGTAGTCGGCGCCGCGGTAGTAGCGCTGCAGCGTGCGCGAGCGCGCGCCCGGCCCCTGCTGCACCTGCGGCAGCACGCGCAGCGGCCAGGCGCCTTGCAGGCCGCTCAAGGCCTCGTGCGCGGCGGAGGCGCGGTCGCCGTACAGCTCGACGACGGTCAGCCGCGTCAGCAGCGGCAGCTTCTGCGCCGCCAGCCGCAGGTTGGCCTCGCACACGCCTTCGGCCAGCGCCACGGCCGACTGCGCCACCTCGATGCGCCAGCCGCCGGTGCCCAGCAGCAGGCTGGCCAGCTCGATGGTGGGCGGCGCCTCGCGGCCGCGCTGGCGCAGGTGCAGCGCCCAGGCCAGCACGGCGCGCTGCACGGCCTCGCCCAGCTGGCCGGGCGTGAGCGCGTTCTCGTCGCCGAGGCCGGCGACGATCACCGCATCGGGCTTGGCCACCGAGGGGCCGAACGGGTTGCGTGACAGGTTGGGAAAGACCTGCACCTGCTGCGGCTGGCTGGGGTAGCTGTCGAGCGCCAGCGCGCGCGACAGGGTGCCGCCGATCCAGGCGTCGAGGATCTTCTCGGCGCCGGTCAGCGCCTCCGACCGGTAGTGGCCGACCAGCAGACCCTCGCGCACGTGGGTGAGGTCGTCGTTGAGCACGCAGACCTCCACCGTGGGCCCGTTGCGCGCCAGCGCGTGCAGCGGCGCCGGCGGCTGGTTGCCGCTGCCGAGCGCGGCGTCGCCCACTTCGGCCAGCGTCGGCACGTAGGGGCGGCGCAGCTCGCGCCAGGGGCGCAGGCCGCTGTCGGCAGGCGCGGCAGCCTGGCCGTCGCGCGTGGCGCTGTCTTCCAGCCGCGGCAGCGCCTGGGTGTCGCCGCGGTCCAGCAGTTCGCGGTAGGCGGCGAAGGCGCCGCGCTCGCGCAGCAGGTCGCCGTGCTCGGCGTCGGCGCGCCAGCAAGGCACGCCGGGCAGGCGCAGCGAGTCCCAGCTCACGGTGCCGTCGCCGGCCGCGGTGGCCAGGAACTGCAGGCCTTGCGGGTCCAGCCGCAGTTCGACCACGGTCTGCTCGGCCTGGCCGGCCACCAGGCACACCCGCGGCTCGGGCGTGGCCGACTGATAACCTTCGAGCTGAGCGTCCAGCGCGTTGCGCAGCGCGGCCATCTGCGCCAGCACCTCGGCGGCCGGCAGGCCCCAGGCCGAGCGCTGCGGCACGGCGAACTCCGAGCCCACCAGCTCGCGCGCGCCGGGGTGGGCCAGGTCCCAGGCCGACAGGCGCTGCCAGCTTTCGGCCAGCGCCAGGTCGAGCCCGCCGCCCTGGCGCGCCTGCAGCTGGATCAGCCCCGGGAAGGCGGCGATCATCTCGCGCAGCTGGCGCCACGAGTTGCAGGTGTCGGCCAGGTCCAGCAGATTGACCTGCGGGTTGCGGCGCGCCAAGGCCAGCATCGGCGCGAACGAGCCGCGGTTGGGCGTGCCCGCCATCACGAAGCGCGCGCCGGGGCGTTGGATGAAGCGGTTCCACACGTCGGCGGCGACGAGTTGCACCGTGCGCATCACCAGGCCGCCCATCGAATGCGCCAGCACGCGCACCGGCTGGTTGTTGGCGGCGCGGTCGGCCATCGCCGTGTCCAGGCGTTGGGCCAGCGCCTTGGCGCTGGCTTCGATGGGCTGGCGCCAGTCGAAGGCGAAGGCGATGACGTCGTAGTCGTCCGCCAGGTCGGCGATCAGCTCGCCGTAGTAGTCGTCGATCGGCTCCTGCGCCGTCACCGCCTGGGGGTAGCGGATCTCGTCGACCTGGCCCAGCAGGATGGCGCCGTACGACAGCCAGATGCGCTTGGCATCGGCGTCGGCACCCACCGCCAGGTGGCTGCCCATGATGCCGGGCAGCACGAACAGCGCCGGCCGCGCCTTGGTGTCCACCGGCGGCCGCCGCTTCGCGCGCACGCCGTCGCTGGCCTGGCCTTGCCACGAGCGCGGGCCGATCGGCTGGTAGCGCGGCGGCTCGTCGAGCAGCAGGCCGTCGGCCACCGCCTGCGCGCTGTTCGGGTTGCTGAAGTAGCGGAAGTGGCTGACCTCGGGCCCGCGCTCGAACACGAAGCGCGGCGGCCGCAGCCGCGCCTGGCCGCCGTACATCGAATCGGTGTTGACCACCAGGTCGTGGCTGGTCCAGTAGAAGGCATCGGTGGCCAGCACCTTCAGCCACGAGAGGACCGAGTCGCCCTGGATGTCGCCGGCCAGCACGCGCAGCTCGCTGTCCAGCGCCAGGTCTTCGCGCGTCAGCAGCCGTGAGACGGGGCGGCCGGGGATCATGGCTTCCAGGCCCGGCAGCGTCTGCGGGTCGGTGCGCTCGCGCGCCACGGCGGTGGCGAAGTTCACCAGCTCGGGCAGCACCGGCAGCTCGGCCAGGCGCAGCGCCCATTCCAGCACGCCCAGGTAGGCGTCGAGCCGGCCGGAGGCCAGCAGCGTGCCGCGCGCCGGCGCCGCCACGCGCAGCACGCGCTCGACGCGCGGCCGCTTCTCGGCGATCAGCGCGTTCAGCGCTGCCAGTTCGGCGCGCAGGGCTTGGCGCTCGGGGCCGGCCAGCAGTTGCAGGTCGATGGCGTCGAAGGCCTTGCCGCCGCCTTGCCGCATGGCGCGCGCCAGCACCTCGGCCACCAGGCCGCCGCGCGAATGCGTCAGCAGGTGCAGCGTGGCGCCGACGGGCAGCGCGCGCAGCAGGCGGGCCGCATTCTCGAACGGGGACTGCGTGACGCTGTGGTGCTCCAGCGCCAGCACCTGGCCGTAGCGGCCGAACAGGTCGCGCACCAGGCTGGGATGCTGCTGCCACAAGGCCTTGAAGGTGCCCGCGGTGCTGGAGAAGGTGCCGTGCACCAGCACCAGCAAAGGCTTGTCGGAAGCCGGCACCTGGGCCAGCGGCGGGCGGTCTTTCAGGCTGCCCAGGGCGTCGGGCTGCAGCGCGTGAACGCCGGGCGAGACCTGCGCTTCCAGCTTGCGGGCCAGCGCCAGCGCGGCACCCTGGGCGAGGTCGGGCTTGAAGACCTCGAAGGCCCGCAGCACGATGCGGCCGACCACGCCGCGCGCCGCTTCGGCGTCGGGCAGCGCGATCTGCGCCGGCACCTCGATCACGTTGGCAGCATCGCCGCCGCCGGCCGACCGCGGCAGCGTGCCGGCGGCTTGCGCCAGCAGCGCTTGCGCATGCGCCGGGTGCAGCCGCAGCGCCGGGCCGCCGGCGATGTGCAGGCGCACCACGTCTTCGCCATCCACCGCCGTCAGCCGATGCGGCGCGCTGCTGCCGGCGGCGCGGCTGGCGCCGGTGGTGGCGGTACCGACGCCACCACCGACGCCGATGAGCACCTGCTGCGAGCGGCCATCGGCACTGTCGGTGCGCGTGCCGTTCACCAGAAACTGGAAGACGGGCTTTGCGGTCGTTGACGCCATGGCCGGGCTCCGGTTGCGCCGCCAACGCTAGCGCCCCGGGCCGGCGCCCGCCATCCCCTGCTGTACGGATCCCGGCATCGGTTAGCCTGTGGCGCATGACATTGCCCACCCATGCCCAGGTCGTCATCGTCGGTGGCGGCATCGCCGGTTGTTCCACCGCCTACCACCTCACGAAGCTCGGCATCACCGACGTGCTGCTGCTGGAGCAGGGCCGCCTCACCAGCGGCACCACCTGGCACGCCGCCGGGCTGGTCGGCCAGATGCGGCCCAACCGCAGCATGACCCAGATGTCCAAGTACGGCATCGAGCTGTACCAGACGCTGGAGGCCGAGACCGGCCTGGCCACCGGCTGGAAGGCCTGCGGCAGCGTCAACGTGGCGCGCACGCCCGAGCGCATGCAGGTGCTGCGCAAGCAGGCCGCGCTGGCGCGCAGCTTCGGCGTGGAGGTGCAGTTGATCAGCCCGCGCGAGGCCGGCGACCGCTTCCCGCCGATGCGCACCGACGACCTGCAAGGCGCGATCTGGATCCCCGGTGACGGCAAGGCCAACCCGGCCGACCTGTGCATGAGCCTGGCCAAGGGAGCGCGCCAGCGCGGCGCCAAGCTGCTGGAAGGCGTGGAGGTCACCGGCGTGCTGCAGGCGCACGGCCGCGCGGTCGGCGTGCAGACGGCGCAGGGCACGGTGCGCTGCGAGACGGTGGTCAACTGCGCCGGCCAGTGGGCGCGGCAGTTCGGGCGGCTGGCCGGCGTCAACGTGCCGCTGTATCCGGCCGAGCATTTCTACATCGTCACCGACCGCGTCGAAGGCGTGCACCCCATGCTGCCGGTGATGCGCGACCCCGACGGCCACATCTACTACAAGGAAGAAGTGGGCGGGTTGCTGATGGGCGGCTTCGAGCCGCTGGCCAAGCCCTGGCGGGTGGACCCGATCCCGGCCACCTTCCAGTTCCAGCTGCTCGACGAGGACTGGGAGCAGTTCGAGCCGCTGATGACCAATGCCATCCACCGCACGCCCTGCCTGGAGACGGCGAAGGTCAAGATGCTGCTCAACGGCCCCGAGAGCTTCACGCCCGACGGCAACTTCATCCTCGGCGAGGCCCCCGAGCTAAGGCGTTACTTCATTTGCGCCGGCTTCAACTCGGCCGGCATCGCCAACAGCGGCGGCGCCGGGCGGTTGACGGCCGAATGGATTGCCGGCGGCCAGGCGCCGCAGGACCTGTGGGAGGTGGACATCCGCCGCTTCGGCGCCTACAGCGCCAACCGCCGCGCGCTGGCCGAGCGCACCGCCGAGACGCTGGGCCTGCACTACGCGATGCGCTGGCCGCGGCAGGAGCTGCAAAGCGCGCGGCCGCTGCGCACCTCGCCGCTGTACGACCGGCTGGCCGCCGGACGGCCGGCGGCCGACGGTGTCGTCCGCTGCGCCGAGTTCGGCGCCAAGAACGGCTGGGAGCGCGCCAACTACTTCCGCCCGGCCGCTGCCGCGCGGCCGGCCGACACGCTGGGCCGCCCCGGCTGGCTGGACTGGATGATCGACGAGCAGCGCGCCACGCGCGAGGCCGTGGCGCTGTACGACCAGACCAGCTTCGGCAAGCTGCTGCTGCAGGGCCGCGACGCGCTGGCCGTGCTGCAGCGGCTGTGCGCCAACGACATCGACGTGGCCGTGGGCCGCATGGTCTACACGGCGCTGCTCAACGAACGCGGCGGCTTCGAAAGCGACCTGACGGTGATTCGCCTGGCCGCCGACCGCTTCTGGCTGGTCACCGGCTCGGCGCAGCCGGTGCGCGATGCCGACTGGATCACGCGCCACATCGGCGAGCACGAGTTCGCCGTGCTCGGCGACGTCAGCGCGCAGTGGTGCGTGCTATCGCTGATGGGGCCGAAGTCGCGCGAGCTGCTGGCGCGCGTCAGCCCCGACGAGTTGTCGCCGCAGGCGCTGCCCTTCAGCCACACGGCCGAGATCGACCTCGGCCACGCCCGCGTGCGCGCCGCGCGCATGGCCTATGTCGGCGGCCCCGGCTACGAGCTGTACGTGCCAGTGGAGATGGCGCGCCACGTCGAGCACGCGCTGGGCGAGGCCGGCGCGGACCTCGGCCTGCGCGACGCCGGCTACTACGCGCTGGACGCGCTGCGCATCGAGGCCGGCCGCCGCGCCTGGGGCGCCGAGCTGGGCCCCGATGAAACGCCGTTCGAAGCCGGGCTGCTGGCCGGCGTCAAGCTCGACAAGGGCTGCGACTTCATCGGCCGCGGCGCGCTGCTGGCCGCGCAAGGCCAGCCGCTGAAGAAGAAGCTGCTGACCGTGGTGCTGGACGATGCCGCGCCCTACGTGTGGGGCGGCGAGACGCTGCTGGTCGACGGCCGGCCGGTGGGCGAACTCAGTTCCGCCGGCTGGGGCTGGCGCGCCGGCCGCTGCATCGGCCTGGCCTACGCCCGCGGCGAGGCGGCGCTGCGCGTCCACCAGGGCACGCCGGTCGCGGTGGACCTGTGGGGCCAGCCGCTGCCGGCGCGGGCTTACGATCGCTGGACGGGCTGATCGGCTCGCGCACCGCCGGCCAACAGCCCCTGCGCCGACGCCGTTGTTGTTGGTGTTCACCGGCGGCAGTGGTACGGTCGGCGCATTCACGTCAACCCACAGGAGGCCTTGCATGACCGAACTCACCGTCGCCCAGAGAGACAAGCTGATGGCGGACCTGCGCCAGGTGATCGCCGATGCCGAAGAGCTGCTCAAGCTCACCGCCGGCGAGATGGGCGAGAAGGCCGGCAGTGTGCGCGACCGCCTGCAGCAGCGCATGGCCGACGCCAAGCTGCGCCTGCAGGCGCTGCAGGCCACCGCCGCCGACAAGGCGCGCGCCGCCGGCGAGGCCGCCGACGACTACGTGCACGACAACCCCTGGCAATCGCTGGCCATCGGTGCCGGCGTCGGCTTGGTGGTCGGGCTGTTGATGAGCCGTCGCTGAACGCGCGGCCGGCGCGCCCGCGACGCGCGGGCCGCGCGCCGATCGAGCCGTCACAATCGGCGGTGAACCCGCGCCGATGAGAACGGTCACCGCCACCCGCTACGTCACGCCGCTGCGCGAAGGCGGCTCGCTGCCGGCGCTGGTCGAGGCCGACGACGACGGCTTGTACGTGCTGAAGTTTCGCGGCGCCGGCCAGGGCCGGCGGGCGCTGGTGGCCGAGCTGATCGCCGGCGAACTGGCGCGCGCGCTCGGCCTGCCGGTGCCCGAGATCGTGTTCATCGAACTCGACGCCGCGCTGGCGCGCACCGAGCCCGACCCCGAGATCCAGGACCTCATCCGCGCCAGCGCCGGCCTCAACCTGGCGCTCGACTACCTGCCCGGCGCGGTCGCCTTCGACCCGCTGGTGCACCGGCCCGACGCGCGGCTGGCCTCGGCCATCGTCTGGTTCGACGCGCTGGTGTCCAACGTCGACCGCACGCCGCGCAACAGCAACCTGCTGGTCTGGCACCGCCAGCCCTGGCTGATCGACCATGGCGCCGCGCTGATCTTCCACCACCAGTGGGACGGCGCGCTGGAGCGCGCGACGCGGCCTTTCGCGCCCATCCGCGACCATGTGCTGCTGGGCGCGGCCGACCAGCTTGCCGAAGTCGATGCGGAACTGCCCGCGCGGCTGACGCCCGAAGTGATCGGCAGCATCGTCGACCTCGTGCCCGACGACTGGCTGGACGCGCACCCGCTGTTCGCCACCCCGGCCGCGCAGCGCGCCGCCTATCGGCACTACCTGCAGCAGCGCCTGCAGGCGCCGCGCGCCTTTGCAGAGGAGGCCTTGCGTGCCCGATCCCTGCACCTATGACTACGCCGTGGTGCGCGTGGTGCCCGACGTGCAGCGCGCCGAGTTCGTCAACGCCGGCGTCATCGTCGCCTGCATGGCGCGCGGCTTCCTCGACGCCCGCATCGAACTCGACGAAGCGCGGCTGCGCGCGCTGAACCCCGCCGCCGACGTCGACGCCCTGCGCGGCGCGCTGGCCGCCATCCCCGCCATCTGCGCCGGCGGCGACGCCGCCGGACCGATCGGCCGCCTGTCGATGCGCGAACGCTTCGACTGGCTGGTCGCCCCCCGCAGCACCAGCATCCAGGTCTCGCCGGTGCACACCGGCCGCAGCAGCGACCCGGCGGCGGCGCTGGAGCGCCTGCTGCAGCGGGTGGTGCGGAGGCCGAGCGCGAAGCCGTAGAACTGGTCCTGAAGACGCTGGTGCACCTGCGTGCCCAGGAGAAGGTGCGTGGACGGTGATTGATCGATCCGTAGCATCCGTCGTGGACGCGCAATCGATCGGCGCTGCGCCTCAGGCCCGCTCGCGCATCAGCGTGCTCTTCCCGAACAAACTCTCGATCAAATCCACCGCCAGCACCGCCGTCTTGTTGCGCACGTCGAGCGCGGGGTTCAGTTCCATCACGTCCAGGCTGGCCAGGCGGCCGGTGTCGGCGATCATCTCCATGCACAGCTGCGCTTCGCGGTAGGTGGGGCCGCCGGGGATGGTGGTGTCGACGCCGGGGGCGATCTCGGGGTCGAGGAAGTCGACGTCGAAGCTCACGTGCAGATGGGTGTTGGCGTCCAGCGTGGCCAGCGCCAGCTCCATCGTGTGGCGCATGCCCATCTCGTCGATGTAGCGCATGTCGAAGACTTCCAGGCCCATCTGGTGGACCAGGCGCTTCTCGCCGGGGTCCACGCTGCGGATGCCGATCTGCCGCACGGCCTTGGGGCTGATGGCGGGCACGGCGCCGGCCATGCGCACCAGCGGCTCGGGGCCGTGGCCGCACAGGCAGGCCACCGGCATGCCGTGGAGGTTGCCGCTGGGCGTCAGCGCGCTGGTGTTGAAGTCGGCGTGCGCGTCCAGCCACAGCACGCGCAGCTTGCGGCCGGTGGCGCGGCAGTGGCGCGCCACGGCGCTGATGCTGCCGATGCCCAGGCTGTGGTCGCCGCCCAGCAGGATGGGCAGGCGGCCCAAGTCCAGTTCGGCGCCCACCGCGTCGTGCACGGCCTGGTTCCAGGCCACCACCTCGGCCAGGTGGCGGTAGCCGTCCACCGGCGGCAGCCAGGGGTTGGCGGGGCCACTGAGGTTGCCGCGGTCGGCCACTTCCAGGCCATGGCCTTGCAGCGCGGCCTGCAACCCGGCCACGCGCAAGGCCTCGGGGCCCATGCTGGCGCCGCGGGCGCCGGCGCCGATGTCGGTGGGCGCGCCGATCAGGCTGACCGCGGGCTTGTCAGGCATCTTCGGCAAACTCCTTGTCGTCGTCGGGCATGGCCTCGAAGCCGTAGTGCTCGGCCAGCCGGTCCCAGGCCTCTTCGGCGGTCTCGACGAAGTGGAACAGCTCGAGGTCGCCGGCGCTGATCATCCCCGTGTCGACGAGGTGCTGGAAGTTGATCAGCCGATCCCAGAAGGCGCGGCCGAACAGCAGGATGGGGCGGCGCCGGCTCTTGCCGGTCTGCACCAGGGTCATGGTCTCGAACAGTTCGTCGAGCGTGCCGAAGCCGCCGGGAAAGCACACCAGCGCGATGCTGCGCATCACGAAGTGCATCTTGCGCAGCGCGAAGTAGTGGAACTGGAAGCACAGCTGCGGCGTGATGTAGGGGTTGGGCGCCTGCTCGTGCGGCAGCACGATGTTCAGCCCGATGCTCTTGCCGCCCACTTCGTAGGCGCCGCGGTTGCCGGCTTCCATGATGCCGGGGCCGCCGCCGGTGACCACGTAGATCGGCGTGCGGTAGGCGCGCGAGCGGGTGGTGACCAGCGCCGCGAAGCGCCGCGCCTCGTCGTAGTAGCGGCTCATCGCCAGCGCGGTCTCGGCGCGGCGCAGGGCGGCGGCGTCGCCGCTCTCGCGCGCGGCCTCCAGCTCCTGCGCCGCCACCTCGGGCGCGGGGATGCGCGCGCTGCCGTAGATCACGATGGTCGAGCGGATGCCTTGCTCCTGCTGGATGAGCTCGGGCTTGAGCAGCTCGAGCTGCATGCGCACCGGCCGCAGCTCTTCGCGCAGCAGGAATTCGGTGTCGGTGAAGGCCAGGCGATAGGCGCTGTCGGGCCCGGCATAACGTTCGGTGTCGGCCTGCTGGCGGGCCTCGGCCTCGGCGCTGGGGAAGTTGCGGGCGGTCAGCTCGGCGGGGGGGCGCTGGTTCATGGAAGCAGCTTATCAACCCTGCGCGCGGCGCACACGGTGCATTGCGGCTGGCGGGCGATGCGCAGCTCGTCCCAGCGCATGTGGCGGCCGTCCAGCATCAGCAGCCGGCCGGCCAGCGACTGGCCGGCGCCGGCCAGCAGCTTCAGCGCCTCGGCCGCCTGCACGGCGCCGACGATGCCCACCAGCGGCGCGAACACGCCCATCGTCGCGCAGGCCTGTTCCTCGAACGCCGCCTCGGGCGGAAACACGCAGGCGTAGCAAGGCGCGTCGGGCTGGCGCGTGTCGTAGACCGAAACCTGGCCGTCGAAACCCAGCGCCGCGCCGCTGACCAGCGGCTTGCCATGGCGCGCGCAGGCGGCGTTGACGGCGTGGCGGGTGCGAAAGTTGTCGCTGCAGTCCAGCACCACGTCGGCTGGCGGCACCCAGTCGTCGAGCAGGGCTTCGTCGGCGCGGCAGACCAAGGCCTGCAGTTGCGGGTCGGGGTTGATGCGGCGCACCGATTGCGCGGCCGATTCGGCCTTGGGCTGGCCCAGGCGCGAGCGGTCGTGCGCGATCTGGCGCTGCAGGTTGGTCAGGTCCACGTTGTCGTCGTCGACCAGCGTGATGCGGCCGACGCCGGCGGTGCCCAGGTACAGCGCCACCGGCGAGCCCAAGCCGCCGGCGCCGATCACCAGCGCGTGGCTGGCCAGCAGGCGCTGCTGGCCTTCGACGCCGATCTCGTCGAGCAGCAGGTGGCGCGAATAGCGCAGCAACTGTTCGTCGGTCATCGCTGGCGTCGGGTTGGAAAGCACGAAGCCCGCCGGGCGGGGCGGGCTTCGCGGCGTGCGCCGGGGCGGGCTGCGCGCTTCAGTTGTTGGTGGTCTCGGGCTTGCGCTCGGTGGCCGACTTGCTGACCACCACCGGCTTGCCGCGCAGCTGGTTGAGCGCCTGCATCAGCGGGAAGTCTTCGGCGCTGCCAAATTCCGGCAGCGGCTTCGGCCCGTCCTTGCCGTCCTTGCCCTGCTGCTCTTCGAGCTTCTTGCGCGCTTCGTCGCGGGCCTTCTCGCGCGCGGCGTCCTTGGCCTCGTCGCGGCCTTGCAGGTGCTTGTCGAGGTCGGCCTCGCGCATGCGCAGCGCGGCGTAGACGTTGCCGTCGGCCGTTTCGTCGAGCCAGACGTCGGGCACGATGCCCTTGGCCTGGATGCTGCGCCCGCTGGGCGTGTAGTAGCGCGCGGTGGTGATCTTCAGCGCGGTGTCGGGCGTCAGCCGGCGCTCGGTCTGCACCGAGCCCTTGCCGAAGGTCTGCGCGCCCATCACGGTGGCGCGCTTGTGGTCCTGCAAGGCGCCGGCGACGATTTCGCTGGCCGACGCCGAGCCTTCGTTCACCAGCACCACCAGCGGCACCGTCTTCAGCGCGGCCGGCAGGCGGCGCAGCGGGTCGCTGCCGGCGCGGCGCAGGTAGAACTCGGGCGAGGCCTTGAACACCTGGCGCGACTCGGCCACCTGGCCGTTGGTGCTGACCACCGGCACGTCGGCCGGCAGGAAGGCGGCCGACAGCGCCACCGCCGCATCGAGCAGGCCGCCGGGGTCGTTGCGCAGGTCGAGCACCAGGCCCTTGAGATTGGGGTCCTGCTTGTACAACTCGTCGACCTTGCGCACGAAGTCGTCGACCGTGCGCTCCTGGAACTGGCTGACGCGCACCCAGCCGTAGCCGGGCTCGATCATGCGGGCGCGCACGCTTTGCACGCGGATTTCCTCGCGCACGATGGTCACCGGGAAGCTGCGGCTTTCCGACTTGCGGAACACCGTCAGCACGACCTTGGTGTTGGGGTCGCCGCGCATGCGCTTGACGGCCTGGTCGACGGTCAGGCCCTTGACCGCCGTGTCGTCGATCTTGGTGATCAGGTCGCCCGACTTGAGCCCGGCGCGGAAGGCCGGCGAGCCCTCGATCGGCGAGACCACCTTGACCAGGCCGTCTTCCATGCCCATCTCGATGCCGATGCCGACGAACTTGCCGCCGATGCTTTCGCGGAATTCCTTGTAGCTCTTCTTGTCGAAGTACTGCGAGTGCGGGTCCAGCCCGGAGACCATGCCGGCGATGGCGTCGCCGATCAGCTTTTTCTCGTCGACCGGCTCGACGTAGTCGGACTTGATGATCTCGAAGACGTCGGCCAGCTGGCGCAACTCGGCCAGCGGCAGCGGCGCCAGCGCGCTGTGCGCGACGGCCTGCACCTGCAGCGTGGCCAGTGCGCCGGCCATGCCACCGGCAACCAGCAAGCCCGCGACCTTCAATTTGGCACCCATGTTCGACGCCCTTCCCGACGAGACGAAAGCGAGATAGCAAACGCAAGTTCAGTATAGAACCGCAGCGGCTTCGGAGTCGTTCCCAGGGAGAAAGTTGCACCGTTGCCGCCGGTGCTTTGCAGCGCTTTACGCCGCTTTACGAAGCCGATCGCGGAAACGTCACCAGATGGTCGACTTCGGCGCGGATGCCGATCCATTCGCCGGGCTCGTGGTCGTGGTGCGAGGGCACGTGGGCCACCAGCGGCTCGCCGCTGGCCAGGCGCAGCGTGTACAGGAACTCCGCGCCGCGGAAGGCCTTGCGCTCGATGCGCGCGCGCACCGGGCTGGCGTCGTCGTGCACGATGTCGTCGGCGCGCAGCAGCAGGTCGCACTCGCCGCCGGGGTAGGCCTCGGGCAGCGGGCACGACTGCAGGTCGACCAGCTCGCCCAGCGGCGTGCGCACCCGCGCCTGGTCGCCGCCGCGCTCGATGCGCGCCGGCGTGAACACGCCGTGGCCGATGAACTGCGCGACGAAGCGGCTGGCCGGCCGGTGGTACAGCTCGTAGGGCCGCGCCCACTGCTCCAGGCGGCCGCCCTGCATGACGCCGACCACGTCGCCCAGCGCGAAGGCTTCCAGCTGGTCGTGGGTGACGAACAGCGCCGTGCTGCCGCTGTCCTTGAGGATGCTGCGCAACTCCTGCGCCAGGCGCTCGCGCAGGTCGACGTCCAGGCTGGAGAAAGGCTCGTCCAGCAGCAGCAGCTCGGGCTGCGGCGCCAGCGCCCGCGCCAGCGCAATGCGCTGCTGCTGCCCGCCGGACAACTGGTGCGGCGCGCGGGCGCCGGCCTGCGGCAGACCCACCAGGTCCAGCATCTGGCGCACGCGGGCGTCGCGCTCGGCGCGCGGCAGTTGCGGCAGGCCGAAGGCCACGTTGTCGGCCACGCTCAGGTGCGGGAACAGCGCGTAGTCCTGGAACACCATGCCGATGCGGCGCTGCTCGGGCGCCACGTGCAGCCCGGCGGCGGCGTCGCTGAGCATGGTGCTGCCCATGCGGATGCGGCCGGCCTCGCAGCGCTCCAGCCCGGCCACCGCGCGCAGCAGCGAGGTCTTGCCGCAGCCCGAAGGCCCCAGCAGCACGCCGATCTGGCCCTTGCCCAGGCCGAGCGAGGCGCCGTCCACCGCCGTCTTGGCCGCCGCGCCGCGGCCATAGCGCACCGAGACGGCTTGCAGTTCGAGGAACATCGCGCCGATGATAATCGGCCGTTGCAAATGCGGCTCGTTCTCATCTTCCCTGCGATCGGTCTTCCATGCGCGCCGCGTTGACGGCGCTGTGCCTGCTGCTGGCGCTGCCGGTGATCGGCGTGCTGGGCGCCTGGCTGGCCACCGACGCCGCCGCGCTGGGCGTGCTGCGCCACCAGGCGGCCACCGTGCTGCCGGCCTACGCGCTGCAGTCGGCGCTGCTGGCGGCCGGCGTCGCCGTCGGCGTGATGCTGCTGGGCGCGGCCACGGCGGCGGCCGTCACGCTGTTCGACTTTCCCGGCCGCCGCCACTTCGAATGGGCGCTGCTGCTGCCGATGGCGATGCCGGCCTACGTGCTGGCCTATGCCGGCACCGACGCCTTGCAGTACAGCGGCGCGTTGCAGACGGGGCTGCGCCGCGCCTTCGGGCTGCGCGGCGCGCTGTGGCCCGACGTGCGCAGCCTGTGGGGCGCGGTGATCCTGTTCGTGCTGTGCCTGTACCCCTACGTCTACCTGCTGGCGCGCACCGCTTTGGGCGAGCAGGCCACGCACTTGATGGAGGCGGCACGCATGCTCGGCGCCGGCGCGCGCCGGCGCATCGTGGCCGTGGCGCTGCCGCTGGCGCGGCCGGCCATCACCGCCGGCACCGCGCTGGCGGTGATGGAGACGCTGGCCGACTACGGCGTCGGCGCCTACTTCGGCCTCACCACCTTCAGCACCGGCATCTTCAAGGCCTGGCTGGTGATGAACGACGGCATCGCCGCGGCGCAGCTGGCCGCCGTGCTGCTGGCCGTGGTGGCGCTGCTGCTGGCCGCCGAGCGCGCCGCGCAAGCCCGGCTGCGCTATGCCAGCAGCCGCAGCGGCGCCGCGCACGCCGCCGATGCCCGGCCGCTGCGCCTGCGCGGCGCCGCCGCCGCCGCGGCGCTGGGCCTGTGCGCGCTGCCGGTGCTGCTGGGCTTCGTGCTGCCGGTGGGCTGGCTGGGCTGGATGCTGTGGCAGGAGGCGCACCATGCCGAGTTCGGCCTGCCGCTGGCGCGCTTTGCGCAATGGGCGTGGTCCAGCTTCCGGCTGGCCGGCACGGCGGCGCTGCTGGCGGCCGCGCTGGCGCTGGCGCTGGCCTTCGCGCTGCGCCGGCGCGGCGGCGGCCGCGCGCTGCCGCTGGCCGCGCGCACGCTGGCGCTGGGCTATGCGGTGCCCGGCGCGGTGGTGGCCATCGGCATCCTGCTGCCGATGGGCTGGCTGCAGCAGCGCTGGCCCGACTGGCCGATCGCTGCCACCGTCACCGGCACGCTGTTCGGCGTGACCTACGCCTACCTGGCGCGCTTCTCGGCGGTGGCGCTGCAGTCGGTAGAAGCGGGCTATGCGCGCGTGCCGGTGTCCGTCGACGAAACGGCGCGCATGCTGGGCGCGCGGCCGGCGCGGCTGTTCTGGCGGCTGCACGCGCCGCTGCTGCGCCGCTCGGCGCTGGCCGCCGTGCTGCTGGTGTTCGTCGACGCGATGAAGGAGCTGCCCGCCACGCTGGTGCTGCGGCCGTTCGGCAGCGACACGCTGGCCGTCGTGGCCTTCAACTTCGCGCGCGACGAACGGCTGGGCGAAGCGGCGCTGCCGTCGCTGGCCATCGTCGGCGTCGGGCTGATCCCGGTGCTGCTGCTGTCGCGCGCGCTGCGCCGGCGGGCGGTGGAGTGAGAAGTGCGACACATGCTGTTAGCGCCGCGGGCCGAGCGCCGGGCCGCTCCCAAGCCGGCCCGCATCCCCTCGGGGGATCGCCTGACGTACCCGTCGGGCGAGGGGCTGTCATGACTCCCGGCATGCGCAAGCAGGAGCTGGCCCGCGGCCCGCGCGGCCGCATCGTCGTGGCCGACAGCATCACGATGGTGGCGGCCGAAGACGCCGGCACCATCGTCATCTCCGGCTCGCACGGCGGCGTCAGCTCGGGCGCCTACGCGCTCGCGGTGCCGCTCCGGCTGGCGGTCTTCAACGACGCCGGCATCGGCAAGGACGGCGCCGGCATCGCCGCGCTGGCGATGCTGCAGGCGCAAGGGCGCGCCGCCGCCGCGGTGTCGCACGACAGCGCGCGCATCGGCGATGCGCTGGACACCTGGGAACACGGCGTGGTCTCGCGCCTGAACGACGCGGCGCAGGCGCTGGGCCTGCGCGTCGGCGATGCCTTGCGCGTCGCCTTGCCGGCGTTGATCGAGGCCGGCGAATAACAGCGCCGTTCAACGGCACCGCCGCCGCAGGCTCAGCCGCGAAGCGGCCCGCGCACTTGCCGCAGCAGCGCGTACACCGGGTCGGCCGCGCCGCGCTGGCCGGTCGGCTGCCGGGCGCCGAACAAGGCGGCATCGTCGTCCGCCAGCTCGGGCCGCTCGCGCTCTTCGATCCAGTCGTAGACGACGGTGCGGTCGGCCACCCGCCATTCGCCGGCGCGCTTCTCGAAGCGGTCGACGTAGCGCCCGGCGAGGAAGGTCTCCAGCCGTGGCTGGGCGGCGCCGACCTGCAAGGCGAGGAAGCTGCTTTCCACCGCCGCCACGCTGCCGTGCAGCTCGATCAGGATGTTGCTGACCTGATGCACGCCGCGCCCGCCGCGGCGCAGCCGTGGAATGGCTTGTGCGATGAAGCCGTCGGCGCTGCCGCGGTAGGCGCCGTGGCAGTCTTGCGCGTCGTCCCAGTAGGTCGAGCGCAGCAGCGCCTCGTCGGCGCGGTCGATGCCGCGGCAGTAGTGGAACAGGCAATCGCGGATGGCTTCGCGGTCGAGCAAGGCCTGCACGTCGGCTTGACAGATCGGTTCCATGCGCCAAGAATACAATGAAAAATGGAACACGTTTCGAAATTGCTGTGAAGCGGCCGTTCGACGGTGTTCCGCCCCTCCATCGCAAGCTCCCTCACGACCCGAAAGTGCCGTCATGACGCCTGACTATTCGCGCTACCGCTACCTCGCCGTCCAGCGCGAGCAGGGCATCGCCACGCTGACGCTGAACCAGCCCGACAACCGCAACGCCATCCACGCCGAGATGCACGCCGAGCTGGAACACGTGTGGCTGGACCTGGCGCACGACGCGGCGGTCAACGTCATCGTGCTGACCGGTGCCGGCAAGATCTTCTCGGCCGGCGGCGACATCAAGCGCATGGTCAGCCGCTTCGGCAGCGAAGAGGGCTGGAAGTTCTCGATCGACACACCGGCGTCGACCAAGCGGCTGTTCCAGGCCATCCTCGAAGTGGAGAAGCCCATCATCGCCGCCATCAACGGCGATGCGGTGGGCCTGGGCGCCACGCTGGCGCTGTTCGCCGACTCGACGGTGATTGCCGAGACGGCCAAGTTCGGCGACTCGCACGTCAAGGTCGGGCTGGTCGCCGGCGACGGCGGCGCGGTGATCTGGCCAATCCTCGTCGGGCCCAACCGCGCCAAGGAGTTCCTGATGCGCGGCAAGCTGATGAACGGCAAGGAAGCGCAGGCGATGGGCCTCGTCAACCACGTCGTGCCGGCCGACGAGGTGATGGCCGCGGCGATGGAGATCGCGCGCGAACTCAACGCGCTGCCGCCGCTGGCCGTGCGCTGGACCAAGCTGTCGGTCAACAAGTGGATCAAGCAGCAGCTCAACCTGATCCTCGACGCGTCGATCGCCTACGAGATGCTGTCGATCAACTCGCGCGACCACCACGAAGCGGCCAAGGCCTTCCTGGAGAAGCGCCAACCGGTGTTCAAGGGCGTGTAAGGCCGTGGCGACGAGCGAGACGAGCGCGCCGCCGCGCCGCGACTGGAATGCGCTCGGCGACGAGGCGTTCCGCCGCGCCGCCGCCGAGTTCTTCGCCGCGCACGTGCCGGCGCACCTGCGCCACCTCAGCCGCCGCCCGCGCTGGGCCGAGGTGAAGCCGTGGTACCTGACGCTGTCGGCCCACGGCTGGCTGGTGCCGGCGTGGCCGGTGGAGTGGGGCGGCATGGGGTTGTCGCAATCGAAGGTGCTGGTCTACCTGGAAGAGCTGGAGCGCAGCGGCGCGCCGCGCGTGATGGACCAGGGGCTGATGAACATCGGCCCGCTGCTGATCGCCCGCGGCACCGACGAGCAGCGCCGGCGCTTCCTGCCGAAGATCCTGTCGGGCGAGCACACCTGGTGCCAGGGCTACTCCGAGCCCAACGCCGGATCGGACCTCGCCAGCCTGCGCACCGAGGCGCGCATCGAAGGTGACGAGTTCGTCATCAACGGCTCGAAGATCTGGACCTCGGTGGCCTTCGACGCCAGCCACATGTTCGCGCTGGTGCGCACCGACAAGACGGTGAAGAAGCAGGCCGGCATCAGCTTCGTGATGATCGACATGCGGCAAAGCGGCGTGAAGGTGCGGCCCATCCGCAACATCGCCGGCCACGAAGAACTGTGCGAGGTGTTCCTCGACGACGTGCGCACGCCGCTGGCCAACCTGGTCGGCGAGCTGAACCGGGGCTGGGACGTGGCCAAGGCGCTGCTCGGCTTCGAGCGCATCTGGTCGGGCTCGCCGCGGCAGTCGATGCTGGCGCTGCTGCGGCTGAAGCAACTGGCGCGCGCCGCCGGCAAGCTGCACGACCCGGTGTTCGTCGACAAGCTGGCGCAGGTGACGATGGACGTGCTCGATAGCGCGGCGGCCTACGAGCGCTTCGCGCAGATCATGCGCACCGGCGGCAGCTTCGGCTTCGAGGTCTCGATGCTCAAGATCTGGGCCACCGAGACCTGCCAGCGCGTGACCGAGCTGATGGTCGAGGCGGCGGGCGACCTCGGCACGCTGAACGGCGAGGTCGACGTCGACGGCGAGGCCATCGACATCCTCTACCCCTTCCTCGACTGCCGGGCCTTCACCATCTACGGCGGCTCCAGCCAGGTGCAGCGCAACATCCTGGCCAAGAACGTGCTCGAACTGCCGGCCTGAACGCCTTGCGAGACCCCATGGACACAGCGACCCAGGAACGCGCGGACCAGATCCGCATGCTGCGCGACAGCGCGGCCGATTTCGTTGCCGGCCACGCCGACACCCGCCGCCTGCGCGAGCGCCGCGGCACGCTGCCGGGCCACGACCCCGCCGCGTGCCGGCAGATGGCCGCGCTGGGCTGGTTCGGCATCACCGTGGCCGAGGCGCACGGCGGCCTGGGCCTCGGCTTCGGCGAGCTGGCGGCGGTGCTGCAGGCGCTGGGCAAAGGCCTGCTCGGCGAGCCGATGGTGGCCACCGTGTTCGCCGCGCGGCTGCTGCAGCATGGCGCCAACGCCGCGTTGAAGCAGCGGCTGCTGCCCGCGGTGGCCGACGGCACGGCGCTGCCTGCCGTCGCCTGGCAGGAAGGCGTCGGCGGCATCGACGCGGCGGCGATCGACACCACCGCCCGCGCCGAAGGTGACGGCTTCGTGCTCGACGGCCGCAAGCGCTTCGTGGCCGGGGCGGCGGGCGCCAACGGCTTCGTCGTCACCGCGCGCGGTGCCGGCGGGCCGGGGCTGTTCTGGGTCGACGCGTCGAGCTTCGGCGTTAGCCTGCAGCATGAATGGCGCGCCGACGAAACGCCGGCCGACGTGCTCACGCTGGCGGGCGTGCGCGTGGCGGCCGCCGAGGTCGTGGCGGCGCCGGGCGCGCCGGCGCTGGCGGCTTTCGACCGCGCCTTCGACGAAGCCATCGTGCTGGCGGCGGCCGAGATGCTGGGCGTCGCCGAGGGCGCGTTGTCGATGGCGCTCGCGTACATGCGCACCCGCGTGCAGTTCGGCAAGCCGATCGGCAGCTTCCAGGCGCTGCAGCACAAGGCCGCCGACCTCTACGTGCAGCAGGAACTGCTGCGCGCCGTGCTCGACGAAGCGGTGGCCAAGCTCGACGCCGGCATCGGCGGCGACGAACGCGCCTGCGTGGCCAGCCGCTGCAAGGCGCGCGCGGCAGACGCGGGCTTGCGCATCACGCGCGAGGTGATCCAGCTGCACGGCGCGATCGGCTTCACCGACGAATACGACGCCGGCCTGCACCTGAAGCGCGCGCTGGTGCTGGCCGGCTGGCTGGGCAACGCCGCCGCCCACCGGCAACGCTTCGCGCGGCGGGCCGGGGAGGCGCTGGCCGCATAGCCTTGGCTTATAGTTCCGTGCAACGAAACCCGCACCGGGAACGTTCATGATCCGAGCCGTCGGCCGCGCGCTGGCCATCTTCGACGCCTTCGACAACGAGCACCTGAGCCTGACGCTGCAGGAGCTGTCGGAGCGCATCCGCATGCCCAAGACGACGACGTTCCGCCTCGTCGCCACGCTGGAGCGCGCCGGCTTCCTGATCCGCATGGACAACCAGCAGTACTGCCTGTCGCTGAAGCTGGCGCGGCTGGGCGGGCTGGTGCGCGGCACGCTGTCGATCCGCGAGATCGCGCGGCCGATCATGCTGCAGGTGAACCAGCAGACGCACGAGACCGTCACGCTCAACACCGTGGTCGGCACCGACCGCATGGTGCTGGAGGTGGTGGACACGCCGTCGCCGCTGATGTCGATGGCGCGGCTGGGCCAGCACCAGCCGCTGTTCCTGGGCGCTGCGGGCCGCGTCGTGATGGCCTACATGGCGCCCGAGGAACTGGACCGGGTGCTGAAGGCCAACGCGCCGGCCGACTTCGACCGCACGGCGCTGGACCGCGAGCTGACGCGCTTTCGCCGCCAGGGCTTCGGCCTCACGCGCGGCCAGCGCGTGCCCGGGCTCACCGCGATCGCGGTGCCGATCTTCGACATGGACGGCCGCGTGCCGCATTCGCTGGCGCTCACCGGCCCCAGCGTGCGCGTCGACCCGCGCGATTCGGAGCTGGCCGAGATCATGATCGCCGCCGGCCGCGACGTCTCCACCCGGCTGGGCGCCAGCCCCGAGCACGCCATCGACCTCAAGCTGCTGACCGACGATGCCGTGGCCGAGAAGCAGGCGCTGCCGAAGAAGAAGCCCGCGGCGAAGAAGGCGCCGGCGCGGCCGCGTCGCGCGGCGGACAAGGCCTCGGCCTGAGGCGGCCTGCGCCCTGGTGACCGCGCGGTCGCGCGGTCATTCACTCACTCCGGCTTCGCGAAGCTCTTGCCCTCGCGCGCCAGCCGTTCCAGCAAAGGCGCGGGCTTCCAGAAGTCGCCGTGCCGGCGCTCGAATTCGCAGACCCGCGCGTAGACCTTGTCCAGCCCGACGGTGTCGGCATGGAACATCGGCCCGCCGCGCCAGGCCGGAAAGCCGTAGCCGTTGACGTAGATGAGGTCGATGTCCGACGCACGCTGGGCGATGCCTTCTTCGAGGATCTTCGCGCCTTCGTTGACCAGCGCGTAGATCGTGCGCTCGACGATCTCGTCGTCGCCGATGCTGCGGCGCTCGATGCCGGCCTCTCGCGCGCATTGCACGATGATCTCGTCGACCAGCGGATCGGGCAGCGGCGTGCGGCTGCCGGCCTCGTAGCGGTAGAAGCCGGCGCCGGTCTTCTGCCCGAAGCGGCCCAGCTCGCACAGGCGGTCGGCCACCTTCGAGTAGCGCCGGTTCGCCGCACGCGTGGCGGCCTGGCGCTTGCGGCTGGCCCAGCTGATGTCCAGCCCCGCGAGGTCCGACATCGCAAAGCGCCCCATCGCCAGGCCGAAGCGCTTCAGCGCGCCGTCCACCTGCTGCGGCGTGGCGCCTTCTTCGAGCAGGAACTCGGCCTCGCGCGCGTACTGCGCCACCATGCGGTTGCCGACGAAGCCGTCGCACACGCCGACCAGCACCGGCAGCTTGCCCGCCGCGCGTACCACCGCCATCGACGTGACGATGGTCGGCGCCGAGGTGGCCGCGCCGCGCACCACCTCCACCAGCCGCATCACGTTGGCCGGGCTGAAGAAGTGCAGCCCGATCACGGCGCCCGGCCGCTGCGTGGCGCGCGCGATCTCGTCGATGTCCAGGCGCGAGGTGTTGGTGGCCAGCACGGCGCCGGGCTTGCAGATCGCGTCGAGCCGGCCGAACAAGTCCTTCTTGACGTCCATGTCCTCGAACACCGCTTCGATCACGAGGTCGGCATCCTTCAGCGCGCCGAAGTCCAGCGTCGGCGTGATGCGCGCGATGCGCGCCTCGGCCTCGGCGCGCGCCAGCCGGCCCTTGGCCACCGTGCCTTCGTAGTTGCGGCGGATGGTCTGCAGCCCGCGCTCCAGCGCCTCGGCCTTGGCTTCGACCAGCGTCACCGCCATGCCGGCGCTGGCGAAGCTCATCGCGATGCCGCCGCCCATGGTGCCGGCGCCGATCACGCCCACGCGGGCGATCGGCGCCGGCGCGATGTCGGGCGCGATGCCGGCCAGCTTGGCGGCCGCCCGCTCGGCCAGGAACAGATGGCGCAGCGCCTTCGATTCGCTGCCGTGCTGCAGCACGTCGAAGCGCTCGCGCTCGAAGCGCAGGCCGTCGTCGAAGGCCATCGTGGTGGCCGCCTCGATGCAGGCCAGCGCCTCCAGCGGCGCCGGCTGGCCGCGGCGCGCGGCGCCGATGCGCTGGCGCTCGGCCGCGAAGAAGCCGGCATCGCCCGGTGGCGGCAGCGGCCGCCGCGAAGCGACCGGATGCACCGCTTGCGTCGCCACGCGCTGCGCGAAGGCCAGCGCGGCCGGCAGCAGTTCGCCTTCGGCGGCCACCTCGTCGACCAGGCCCAGGGCCAGCGCTTCGTCGGCGCCGACGGGGTCGCCGTCGGCCACCAGGCGCGCGGCCGCTTCCACGCCCACCAGGCGCGGCAGCCGCTGCGTGCCGCCGCCGCCGGGCAGCAGGCCCAGCTTCACTTCCGGCAGGCCGAGCCTAGCGCCGCGCTGCGCGATGCGGTAGTGGCAGCCCATCGCGAACTCCAACCCCAAGCCCAGCGCGCTGCCGTGGATGGCGGCGATGACGGGCTTGGCCGAGTCCTCGATCTGCCGGACGATGGTGCGCGAGCTGGGCTCGGCGCGCGAAGCCGGCGTGCCGAAGGCCTTGACGTCGGCGCCGCCGCAGAACAGCTTGCCGGCGCCGTTGATGACGATGGCATCGATCGCCGCGTCGGCCCAGGCCGTCGCCAGGTGCGCGGCCAGCGCCTGGCGCAGCGCATGCCCCATGGCGTTGACCGGCGGGTGGTCCAGCGTGATCACGGCGCTGCGGCCGTGGACGGCGTAGTGGGCGTTGCTCATGGGGGCGATGTGTCAAAAATGGAAGTTGGGCCGTTCAGTGGAATCGTTCGACGGATGCCGCTGGAAGCCGATCGAAGCCGATCGAAGCCGATCGAAGCGGCCGCCGCGCTCACAGCGCCGCGGCCGCGCCGAGGATCACGGTGCTCTGCGCCGACAGCACACCGCCGTTGCCGTGCGCGATGGCGGTCTCGCAGCCGCTCACCTGCCGCTCGCCGCACGCGCCGCGGATCTGCCGCACCGCCTCGATCAGCACGAACAGCCCGTACATGCCGGGATGCCCGTACGACAGCCCGCCGCCGTTGGTGTTGACCGGCAGCGTGCCGCCGGGTGCGATGGCGCCGTCCTGCACGAAGCGGCCGCCTTCGCCCTTGGGGCAGAAGCCCAGGTCTTCCAGGAACAGCAGCGTGGTGATGGTGAAGGCGTCGTAGACCTCGACCGCGTCGATGTCGCGCGGCCGCAGCCCGGCCATCGCATAAGCCTGGGCGCCCGATTCGCGCGCCGCGGTGACCGTCAGGTCGGCCATGTTGCTGATGCTCAGGTGGCTGATGGCTTCGCCCGTGCCCAGCACATAGGCCGGCGGCTGGCGCAGCGAGCGTGCGCGCGCCGCCGAGGTGACGACCAGCGCGCCGCCGCCATCGGTGACGAGGCAGCAGTCGCGCACCGTCAGTGGGTGGCTGACCATGCGCGAGGCCAGCACCTGTTGCAGCGAGAGCGGCTCGCGCTCCCAGGCCTGCGGGTTCTTCAGCGCCCATTGGCGCGCGGCGACGGCGATTTCGGCAAGCTGCTCGCGCGTGGTGCCGAACGCGTGGAAGTGGCGCGACGCCGCCAGCGCATAGGCGCTGGCCGGCAGCACCGGGCGAAACGGCGTCTCGTACGGATTGAACTCGCGCGGCGCGACGTTCTTGCGCCCGGCGCTGCGCTGCGTGCTGCCGTAGGCGATCACCGCCACCTCGCACAGGCCGGCTTCGATGGCCGCCTGCGCATGGGCCACGTGCGTCATGAACGACGAGCCGCCTTGCATCGTGCTGTCGTGGTAGCGCGGCCGGAGGCCGAGGTATTCGCACAAAGCGACGCTGGGCATGCGGCTCTGGCCGGCAGCGGCGAACACGCCGTCGACATCGGCCAGCGCCAGCCCGCAGTCGGCCAGCGCACGCATCACGCCCTGGCCCATCAGGTCGATCACGCTCATGCCGGTGGCGACTTCGCCCATGTCGGACTCGGCCGCGCCGACGATGGCCACGGCGCCGCGCCGGCGGCCGGGCGCGGTCATGCGGCGTCCTCCACGGGGTCGAACACCGGGTAGGCGTCGGCGTCGCCTTCGGCCGGGCGCACGCGCACTTTCACGCGCAGGCCGATGCGCACTTGATCGGCAGCGATGCCTTCGACGCGGCTCATCAGGCGGAAGCCTTCGTCCATGTCGATCAGCGCCACGTTGTAGGCCGGCTCGCCTTTCGGCGCGATGTGAGTGGTGGCATACACCGTGCCCAGGCCGCGGCTGGCGCGCCACGACAGCGGGCCCTCGCGGCCGGCCGGCGCCAGCACGCGCGGAAAGAAGACCGGGCGGCCGTGGGCATCGACCTGGTAGCCCAGCTCGCCGCGCGCCAGCCAGGCCTGGTATTGCGCCAGCGGGGATGTCGCGTCATTCATCGCGCCGCCTGGCGATCAGCGCATCGACGGCGACGATGCGCGCGCCGTCGCAGATCAACGGGTTGATGTCCAGCTCGGCGATGCGCTCGCGCTGGTCGGCCAGCAACTCGGACACGCGGGCGACGATCTCGGCCAGGCGCTCGAGGTCCACCGACTTCGCGCCGCGAAAACCGCGCAGCACCGCTTGCCCCTTCAGCTCGCCGAGCATGCGGCGCGCCTCCTGCGCATCCACCGGCGCCAGCCGCGCGGCCGTGTCTTTCAGCAGCTCGACGAACACGCCGCCGAGGCCGACGACGACCATCGGGCCGAACTGCGGGTCGATGCGGCCGCCGACCATGATCTCGGTGCCCTGCGGCAGCATCGGCTGCACCAGCACGCCGCTGATGCGCGCCGGCGGCGTCACGGCGCGCGCGTTGTTCATCACCTGGCGGAACGCGGCGCGCACTTCGGCCTCATTGCGCAGGTTCAGGCGCACCACGCCAGCCTCGGTCTTGTGCGCGATGTCGGGCGACTCGACCTTCAGCACCGCCGGCAGGCCGTTGTCCAAGGCAGCGGCCACCGCTTCGTCTTCGCCTTGCACCAGCACGTCGCGCACCACCGGCACGCCGTAGGTGGCCAGCACCTGCTTGCCTTCGCGCTCGGTCAGCGTGGCATGCGGCGAGGCTTCGATCAACGCCGCCGCCTGCGCGGCGGCCTGCGCGTCGCTCAGGCGGCCGGCGGCCGGGCGCTGCGCTGCACGGCGTTCGGCGCGGCGGTTCCACTGCGCCAGCGCCGCCATGCAATGGCGCATCGAACGGAACAGCGCCACGTGGCGGTTGCGCTCGGTCTCGACGGCGCCCGGGCCTTCGAGGTGCTGCGTCAGCCACACCGCGCAGGCGATCTTGCCGTGGCGGGCGGCGGCGCGGCCCATGATCTCGATGCGCGCCGTCGCCGGCGCATAGGCATAGGTGTGCGGCACGACGAGCGCGCCGTATTGGTCGTCGGCCAGCAGCGCGTCGAAGCACTCGTTCAGGTTCTCCGGCGTCGACAGCACCTGCGCCGTCATGTCGCAGGGGTTGCCGGGCGCGCCGTATTCCGGGATCAGCCGTTCCAGCACGGCCATCGTCTGCGGCCGCGGATGCGGCAGCGCGACCTGCGCTTCCTCGGCCTTGTCGGCCAGCATGATGCAGGCACCGCCGGAGACGGCGGCCACCGCCACCCCGGGCGCGCGCGGCGGCGGCGCCTTGGCGAAGAACGAGGTGGTGTCGAGCAGCGCTTCGACCTCGTCGACGACGATCACGCCGGCCTTCTCGAACGCCGCGCGGTGCGCCGCCTGCGAGCCGGCGACCGAGCCGGTGTGCGACACCGCGGCCTGCGCGCCGCGTTCGCTGGTGCCCAGCTTGTGCACCACCAGCGGCTTGCCGGCTTCGTGGCACAGCGCCGCCGCGTGCAGGAAGCGCTGCGGGTCGGCCATGCCCTCGAACAGGCAGGCGATGGCGCGGCACGCGGGGTCGGCGGCGAGGTAGGCGACCTGGTCGGCGACGTCGATGTCGCTGGCGTTGCCGCAGGTCAGCATGTGGCTGAGCGCCAGCCCATGTTCCTGGGCCTGCGCCAGCGCGGCGCCGACGGCGCCCGACTGGCTGACCAGGCCGATCGGGCCGCCCGCGCCGGCCCCCGGCGCGCCCTTGAACGAGGCCGTGCCGAAGGTGCCGATGACGCCCAGCCCGTAGTTCATGAAGCCCACGCAGTTGGGGCCCAGCAGCCGCATGCCGGCGCCGCGCGCGATGGCCAGCAGCCGCTGCTGCGCGGCGGCGCGCTCGGCCAGCCCCGTCTCGGCGTAGCCCGACGCGAACAGCACCACGCCGCCCACGCCGCGCTGCGCGCACTGCGTCACCACCGCCTCGACGGCGTCGCGCGCGACGGCGATGAACACGCAGTCCGGCGTCTGCGGCAAGGCGGCGATCGAGGGGTAGCAAGGCTGCCCGTCGATCTGCTCGTACTTGGCGTTGACGCGGTACACCGGCCCGGCGAAGCGGCCGGGGCCGGCGATGTTGGCGTGGGTGATCGAGCCGAAGGCCGACGGGTTGGCCGAGACGCCGACCACGGCGATGCTGGCCGGCGCGAACACGCGCGCCAGTTCGTCGGGCCGGTACAGCGGGCGCGAGGCGGACATGCTTGCAGCGCGGCCGGCCGCCGTCACATCGACTTGGCCAGGCCCAGCTCGGTGATCACCGGCGCCCAGCGGTCGTACTCGCTCTTGATGAACTTCGTCAGCTCTTCCGGCGTGCCGCCGCGGCGCACCACGCCCAGCGTGCGCGCCTTGGCCGCCACCTCGGGGCTGGCGAGGATCTCGTTGACCGTCTTGTTGAGCTTGGCGATCACCTCGCGCGGCGTTCCGGTCGGCGCCACGAAGCAGTACCAGGCGTAGGCATCGAGGTCCCAGCCGCTTTCCTTGACGGTCGGCACCTCGGGCAACTGCTCCAGCCGCTGGTCGTCGAACACGCCCAGCACGCGCAGCTTGCCGGCCTGCACCTGCGGCAGCGCCAGCGTGATCGAGCCGACGTAGGCGTCGACCGTGCCGCCCAGCATCGCCTGGATGACCAGCGGGTCGCCGGTGTAGGGCACGTGCAGCGTGCTGATGCCGGCCGCCTTGTCCAGCATCACGCCGGCCAGGTTGGTGATGTTGCCGGCGCCGACCGAGCCGCGGTTGATGCGGCCCGGGTTGGCCTTGGCGTAGGCCACGTACTCCTTGAGCGTCTTGAACGGCGCGTCGGCGCGCGCCATCAGGATGCTGGGCTGGTAGCCGATGTGCGAGACCGCGGTGAACTGCTTGAACGGGTCGTAGCTCATCTTCTGGAACAGCACCACGTTGTTGGCCAGCGTGCTGTTGGAGCCCAGGAACAGCGTCAGCCCGTCGGGCCGGGCGCGGGCCGCGTAGTCGGCGGCGATCATGCCCGAGGCGCCGGGCTTGTTCTCCACGATGGTCTGGATGCCGCGCCGCGTCATCTCCTCGGCGATCACGCGCACATAGGCGTCGGTGGCGCCGCCGGCGTTGAACGGCACCACGATGTGGGTGACGGACTGCGCCGCCGCGCCGGCGGCGGCGGCCAGGGTGAAGGCGCCGGCGAGCAGGCGGCGCAGCACGAGGGGGAATCGCATGGCGGGGGTGTCTCCAGCAGCCAACAAGTCTTTGAGTTCCGTCGAGCGGAAGGTGGGCCATTCTGTCGATCGGCGGCGGCCGTGTCAAGCGCGTTCCACTTGACGAATCTAGTTCCATTAATAACAATCGCCGCACACTGGCCAACCGCTGGAAAGGCGCCGATGAGTACAGACAGCTGGGAGCTCTCCGAAGAGCTTCGACAGATCCAGGACACGGTGGCCCGCTTCATGGCCGCCGAGGTCAAGCCGGCCGAGGACAAGGCGCCGCACGACGCCTACGAGCTGCCGGCCGAGGTGCTGGCGCGGCTGCAGGCCAAGGCGCGCGGCATCGGGCTGTGGTGCGTGCGCTCGCCGGTCGAGCATGGCGGCGCCGGGCTCAGCCTGCTGGGCCAGGCCGTCGTGGCCGAGGAGGCCGCCAAGTGCCGCATGGGCGCCTACGTGCCGGCCTGTGGTGCCTTCGGCGCCGATCCGCCGAACGCCATCTACCTGGGCACGCCGCAGCAGATCGAGAAGTACGCGGTGCCCGGCATCGACCAGGGCCGCAAGATCTACGTGGCGATCAGCGAATCGTCGGGCGGCGCCGACCCGGCGCGCTCGATCCGCACGCGCGCGGTGTTGAAGGGCGACCGCTACGTCCTCAACGGCAGCAAGATGTGGATCACCGGCGCCGAGGGCGCCGACTGGGGCATCGTCTTCGCGCGCACCGGCGAGCAGGGCGACCGCGGCGGCATCACCTGCTTCATCGTCAATGGCCAGCCGGCGGGCATGACGATGAAGCCGATTCCCGTGATCCGCTCGTACGCGCCCTACGAGATCACGTTCAAGGACGTCGAGATCCCGGTGGCCGACCGCCTCGGCGACGAAGGCCAGGGCTTCCAGGTCTGCGAGAAGTGGCTGGTGGAAGGGCGCATCCCGTATGCGGCCGGCACCATCGGCATCGCGCAGGCGGCGCTGCAGATCGCCATCGACTGGGCCAAGGAGCGCGTGACCTTCCGCAGCAAGCTGGCCGAGAAGCAGGCCGTGCAATGGATGATCGCCGACAGCGAGATGGAACTGCGCGCCGCGCGGCTGCTGACCTACCAGGCGGCGTGGATCGCCGACCTCGGCCGCGGCGACCTGAAGGTGGCCTCGTCGATCGCCAAGGTGACGGCCACCGAGACCGCCGGCCGCGTCGTCGACCGCTGCATCCAGGTGCTGGGTGCTTTAGGCGTGTCGCGCGAGCTGCCGCTGGAACGCTGGTACCGCGAGCTGCGCATCAAGCGCATCGGCGAAGGGCCGTCGGAAGTGCACCGCATGGTGCTGGCGCGCCAGTTGCTGGGCGTCGGGCGTTGAGTCGGCGGGCCCATCGAGAATCAGCGCATGGCCATCGATTTCGAGCTGCTCGACGGCGGCATCGCCGTCATCACCATCAACCGGCCCGACAAGCGCAACGCGCTCGATGCCGAGCACTACGCTGCGCTGTCGGCGGCCTGGGCGCGCGTGCGCGACGACGAGGCGGTGCGCGTGGCCATCATCACCGGCGCCGGCGACAAGGCCTTCAGCGCCGGCGCCGACCTGAAGTCGTGGATCGGCCGCAAGGCGCCGATGGCCGAGCTGTGGCGCACGCAGCAAGGCATGCTGCTCAACCGCGGGCTGGAGATCTGGAAGCCGGTGATCGCCGCGATCAACGGCCACTGCCTGGCCGGCGGCATGACGCTGATGCTGGCCACCGACCTGCGCGTGGCGGCCGACCACGCCAGCTTCGCGCTGAGCGAGGTCAAGCGCGGCATCATCGCCGCCAACGGCGGCACGCAGCGGCTGCCGCAGCAACTGCCGCACGCCATCGCGATGGAACTGCTGCTGACCGGCGATGCCATCGACGCGGCCACCGCGGCGCGCTGGGGCCTCGTCAACCGCGTCGTGCCGGCCGCGCAGGTGATGGCCAGCGCGCTGGAACTGGCGCGGCGCATCGCCGCCAACGCGCCGCTGGCGGTGCAGGCCGCGAAAGAGCTGGCGCTGCGCGGCGGCGACGTGCCGCTGGCCTTTGGCCTGCGGCTGGAGCAGTTCGTGCAGCAGCAGTTGCAGCGCAGCACCGACGCCGCCGAAGGCCGCCAGGCCTTCAGCGACAAGCGGCCGCCGAAGTTCGCGGGGGACTGAGCGTGAACCTCAGCGGCCGCCACGTCATCGCCGGCATCGGCCACACCGCGTTCGGCAGGCTGCCGGGCAGCGACACTGTCTCGCTCAACGTCGAGGCCTGCCGCCACGCGCTGGCCGACGCCGGCGTCGACAAGTCGCTGGTCGACGCCGTGTTCGTCAAGGTGCCGACCTCGGCGCACCAGTTCATGTACGGCCAGAAGGTGGCCGAGGCGCTGGGCATCACGCCGCGCATCGGCGGCTGCTGGGATCAGGGCGGCGCCGCCAACATCACGCTGCTGTCGTTCGCGATCATGGCCATCGAGGCCGGCCAGTGCGACGTGGCGCTGGTCTGCTACGCCGACAACCCGCGCAGCGGCAACCGCGCCGTCTACGGCCGCGCGCGCGGCGACGACGCGGCCTACGGCTGGTTCTCCACCGCCGCCGGCTACGCGATGATCCAGCGCCGCCACATGATCGAGTACGGCACGCGGCCGCAAGACCTGGCCGCCGTCGCCATCGCCAGCCGCCAGCACGGCGCCGGCAACCCGCAGGCGCAGTTGCGCGCGCCGCTGGACCTGGCCGGCTACCTGGCGTCGCCGTGGCTGGTCGACCCGATCCGCCGCGCCGACTGCGCGCTGGTCTCCGACGGCGGCGCCGCGCTGGTGGTGATGAGCGCGCGCCGCGCGCGCGAACTGGGCGTGCCGATGCCGGTGCCGGTGCTCGGCTTCGGCCACGGCCAGACCTCGTACGAACTGCCGCAGCGCGCGACGCTGACCGCCACCGAGGCGGCGCGCGCCGCCGACACCGCGTTCCGCATGGCCGGCCTGAAGCCGCGGGACATCGACGTCGCGCAGCTCTACGACTGCTTCACCATCACCGTGCTGATGACGCTGGAAGACTACGGCTTCTGCCGCAAGGGCGAGGCGGGCCGCTTCGTGGCCGACGGCGCCATCGAGCACGGCGGCCGGCTGCCCATCAACACCAGCGGCGGCCTGCTGTCGGAGACCGGCATGCCGGGGCTGCAGCTCATCATCGAAGGCGTGCGCCAGATGCGCGGCACGGCGCGGCTGCAGGTCAGCGGCGCCAGGCACTGCCTGGTCAGCAACCAAGGCGGCACCATGCACACGCATGCGACGCTGATCCTGGGGAACTGACGATGGCGACGATGGACCTGCCCCAGCCCGACATCAACGAGACCAGCCGGCCGTACTGGGACGCCTTGCGCGAAGGCCGGCTGCTGGTGCAGCGCTGCGCTTGCGGGCACACGTGGTTGCCGGCGCGCCGGCATTGCCCGGCCTGCCTGAGCCCCGAGGTGAGCTGGCAAGCGGCCAGCGGCCGCGGCCGGCTGCTGAGCTGGGTGGTCTACCACCAGGCCTACCATCCGGCCTTCGAGAGCCGGCTGCCGTACCACGTGGCGCTCGTCCAGTTGGCCGAAGGCCCGCGCCTGCTGACCAACCTCACCGACCCGAACGAGGCGCTGGTTGCCGACGCGCCGGTGGAACTGGACGTGCAATGGGAAGGCGACCTGGCGCTGGCGCGCTTCCGCCTCTCGACCCAGCCCTGACATCGCTGCAAGGAGTTCCCGATGCGTGAAGCCGTCTTCGTTTCCACCGCGCGCACGCCGCTCACCAAGGCGCACCGCGGCGAGTTCAACGTCACGCCGGGGCCCACGCTGGCCGCCTTCGCCGTGCAGGCGGCGGTGGAGCGGGCGCGGCTGGACCCGGGGTTGATCGAAGACCTGATCCTCGGCTGCGGCTACCCCGAAGGCCGCACCGGCCGCAACATCGGCCGCCAGACGGTGATCCGCGCCGGGCTGCCGCTGGCAGTGGGCGGCGCCACGGTCAGCCGCTTCTGCGCCTCGGGCCTGCACGCGGTGGCCGAGGCGGCCGGCCGCATCGTGCTGGACGGCGCGCCGGCCATCGTCGCCGGCGGCGTCGAAAGCATCTCCGGCATCCAGACGCGCGACGGCGAAGACGGCACCGACCCCTGGATCCGCGAGCACAAGCCCGACCTCTACCTGGCGATGATCGACACCGCCGACCGCGTGGCGCAGCGCTACGGCATCAGCCGCGAAGCGCAGGACCGCTTCTCGCTGCAAAGCCAGCAGCGCACGGCAGAGGCGCAGCGCGCCGGCCACTACCGCGACGAGATCGTCGCCGTGACGACGACCATGGCCGTCACCGACCGCGCCAGCGGCGCCGTCAGCCGGCAGCAGGTGACCATCGACCACGACACCTGCAACCGCGCCGACACCAGCTACGAAGGCTTGAGCCGGCTGGAGCCGGTGAAAGGCCCGGGCCAGTTCATCACCGCCGGCAATGCGTCGCAACTGGCCGACGGCGCCTCGGCCTGCGTGCTGATGGAGTCGCGCCTGGCCGAGCGCGAAGGCCTGCAGGCGCTGGGCGCGTTCCGCGGCTTCGCCGTCGCCGGCTGCGAGCCCGACGAGATGGGCATCGGCCCGGTGTTCGCCGTGCCCAAGCTGCTGCAACGCCATGGCCTGACGGTCGACGACATCGGCCTGTGGGAGCTGAACGAGGCCTTCGCGTCGCAGGCGCTGTATTGCCAGCAGCGGCTGGGCATTCCCGACGAGCGGCTCAACGTCGACGGCGGCAGCATCGCCATCGGCCACCCCTTCGGCATGACCGGCGCGCGGCTGGCCGGCCACGTGCTGATCGAAGGCCGGCGGCGCGGCGTGCGCCATGCGGTGGTGACGATGTGCATCGCCGGCGGCATGGGCGCCGCCGGGCTGTTCGAGATCTTCTGAACGCCATGATCGACAAGCTGGCAACCTCGGTCGCCGAAGCGCTGGCCGACACGCCCGACGGCGCCACCGTGATGGTGGGCGGCTTCGGCACTGCAGGCATTCCCAACGAGCTGATCGGCGGCCTCATCGAGCAAGGCGCGCGCGAGCTGACGGTGGTCAACAACAACGCCGGCAACGGCGACGAAGGCCTGGCCGCGCTGCTGGCCGCCGGCCGCGTGCGCAAGATCATCTGCAGCTTTCCGCGCCAGGCCGATTCCTGGCACTTCGACCGCCTGTACCGCGAAGGCCGCATCGAACTGGAATTGGTGCCGCAGGGCAACCTGGCCGAGCGCATCCGCGCCGCCGGCGCCGGCATCGGCGGCTTCTTCACGCCCACCGGCTACGGCACCGAGCTGGCCAAGGGCAAGGAAACGCGGCTGCTCGACGGCCGCTGGCAGGTGTTCGAGACCGCGCTGCACGCCGACCTCGCGCTCATCAAGGCCGAGCGCGGCGACCGCTGGGGCAACCTGACGTACCGCAAGGCGGCGCGCAACTTCGGCCCGGTGATGGCGATGGCCGCGGCCAAGACCGTGGCCAGCGTCTACGACGTGCTGCCGCTCGGCGCGCTCGACCCCGAGGCGGTGGTGACGCCGGGCATCTTCGTGCAGCGCATCGTGCAGGTGGCGCGCACCGCCACCGCGGCCGGCGGCGTGCCCAACCCCGAACCGGCGCCCCGAGGAGCCTGATCGCCATGGCCTACCCCAAACGCAGCAAGGACGAGATCGCGCGCCGCGTGGCAAGCGACATCCACGACGGCGCCGTCGTCAACCTCGGCATCGGCATGCCCACGCTGGTGGCCAACCACCTGGGCGGCGACCGCGAGGTCGTCCTGCACAGTGAGAACGGCATCCTCGGCATGGGCCCGAGCCCGCGCGCCGGCGAGGAAGACTACGACCTCATCAACGCCGGCAAGCAGCCGGTGACGCTGCTGCCCGGCGGCGCCTTCTTCCACCACGCCGACAGCTTCGCGATGATGCGCGGCGGCCACCTCGACATCTGCGTGCTCGGCGCCTTCCAGGTCTCGGCCACCGGCGACCTGGCCAACTGGCACACCGGCGAGCCCGGCGCGATCCCCGCGGTGGGCGGCGCGATGGACCTGGCGGTCGGCGCGCGCCAGACCTGGGTGATGATGGAGTTGCTGACCAAGCAAGGCGCCAGCAAGCTGGTGCGGCAGTGCAGCTACCCGCTGACGGCGATCGGCTGCGTCAAGCGCATCTACGGCGACCTGGCGACGCTGGAATGCACGCCGGCCGGGCTGCGCCTGGTCGACCTCGTCGACGGGCTCGACCACGAAAGCTTCGAAGCGCTGCTGGGCCTGCCGGTCGCCCGCGCCGCCGCCGCAGCGAAAGGCCGTGCATGAAGCCCGCCCATCGCGACACCATCGCCGCCAACCGCCAGGTTTTCGACGAGCTCGATTTCAGCGACCGCCGCGACTTCGACGACGCGCGCCGCGGCTTCATCGCGACGCTGCCCGACGCCCACATCGATGCCGATGCCGGCGGCGTCTCGTGGAGCCTGGCACCCTACGCTTTTCTCGCGGACGAGGCGCCGGCGACGGTCAACCCCAGCCTGTGGCGCATGGCGCAGCTCAACGCCATCCACGGCCTCTTCCAGGTGGCCGAGCGCGTCTACCAGGTGCGCGGCTTCTCGCTGGCCAACGTCAGCTTCATCGAAGGCGACAGCGGCGTCATCGTCGTCGATCCGCTGCAGTTCACCGAGCATGCGCGCGCGGCGCTGGCGCTGTACCGCGCGCACCGCGGCCCGCGGCCGGTGGTGGCGGTGATCTACACCCACAGCCACCGCGACCACTACGGCGGCGTGCGCGGCGTCATCAGTCCGGAAGACGTGCGCAATGGCGTCGAGGTCATCGCGCCCTTCGGCTTCACCGAGGAGTCGTTCTCCGAATCCATCCTGGCCGGCGTGCCGATGCGCCGGCGCGCGCTGTTCCAGTTCGGCTGGTCGCTCGACGCGGGCACCATGGCGCATGTCGACAGCGGCCTGGGCAAGGCCGTGGGCCGCGGCGGCGACGGCTTCATCGCGCCGACCACGCTGATCACGCAGCCGGTGGAGCGCCGCCGCGTCGATGGCGTCGAGATCGTGTTCCACCTGACGCCGGGCACCGAGGCGCCGGCCGACATGAACATGCTCTACCCCGGGCTGCGCGTGCTGAACCTGGCCGAGAACGCCTGCCACACGATGCACAACCTGTGCCCGATCCGCGGCGCGAAGACGCGCGATTCGCTGGCCTGGGCGCGCTACCTCGACCAGGCGCTCGACGCCTTCGTGCCGCAGGTCGACGCCTTGATCGTGCAGCACCACTGGCCGGTGTGGGGCGGCGCGCGCATCGCCGAATACGTCGCCGGGCAGCGCGACCTCTACCGCTACCTGCACGACCAGACGCTGCGCCTGATGAGCCACGGCCGCACGCCGCGCGAGATTGCCGACGAGCTGATGCTGCCGAACAAGCTGTCGTCGCAGTGGTTCGCGCGCGGCTACTACGGCGCGGTGGCGCACAACGTCAACGCCATCTACGCGCATTACCTGGGCCCTTACGACGGCAACCCGGCGCACCTGAACGCGCTGCCGCCGGCGCAGGCCGGCGCCAAGTACGTGCAGTACATGGGCGGCGCCGACGCGGTGGTCGAGCGCGCCCGCGCCGACTTCGACGCCGGCCAGTTCCGCTGGGTGGTCGAGGCGCTGAACCACGTGGTGTTCGCCGAACCCGCCCACCGCGCGGCGCGCGAACTCGCGGCGGATGCGATGGAGCAGCTCGGCTACCAGGCCGAGTCGGCCACCTGGCGCAACGCCTACCTGCTGGGCGCGCGCGAGCTGCGCAGCCGCGCGCAGGCCTCGGCGCCGCGCGGCGTGTCGATCAGCCCCGACGTGGTGGCCATCCTGCCGTTCGGCAGCTTCCTCGAATACCTGGGTATCCGCGTCGACGGGCCGCGCGCCCAGGCCTTCGACGCGCGCTTCGACTGGCGGCTGCTCGGCGACGACGGCAGTGTCGATTCGCACCGCGTCAGCTTGTCCAACGGCGCCTTGAGCCACCTGCCGGGCAGCCATGGCGCCGCCGCGCAGGCAGTGGTGGAGATGTCGCGCGCGCAGCTCGCCACGCTGTCGGCCGGCCGCGCCGCGCTGCTGGCGGCGCTGGACGCCGGCACGCTGGCGGTGCGCGGCGACGCCGCGCTGTTCCGCCGCTTCGTCGAGACGCTGGACGAGTTCGACCCGATGTTCAACGTCGTCGAGCCCTGAGCCGCGCTGCGCGGCGCCGGCGCGGCGCCGGCGCGGCCGCCTTCAAGTCGAGCGCGCCGCCAGCCAGCCGACCATGCGCGGCCAGGTCCGCGTGACGGCGCCGGCGCCGGCGACCAGGCTGACGTGGCCGCCCTTGATCACCCACTCGTCCTTGTCGCGGCTGCCGACCAGCCGCACCAGGTCGCGCGAGGCGGCGGCCGGCACCACGTGGTCGTGCTCGGCCACCACGTGCAACAGCGGCACGCGGATCCTGCCGAGGTCGACGCGCCGGCCGCGCACCTCGTAGCGGCCTTCGACGATGCGGTTGCCGCGGATGAAGTCGTTGGCCAGCTGGCGGAAGGCCGCGCCGGGGAACGGCAGCGCGTCGGCGCCCCAGCGCACGATGCGCAAATGCGCCTTCACGAACGCGGGGTCGTCGGCGTGGTTCAGCAGGCTCATGCGGCCCGACGCCTTCTGCAGCGGGCGCAGCATCTGGAAGGCGCCCTCGATCATCGACGCCGGCACGTTGCCGAAGGTGTCGACGATGAGGTCGGGGTCGAGCGCGCCGGGGCCGACCAGCGCGCGCTGCAGTTCCATGCCGGCGCCGTTGATCGGCGTGGCGATCTGCAGCAGGTTGGCCAGCCGTCCGCGCGCGGCGGCGGCCGGCGCTTCGAGGGCCGCGTACAGCGCGGTGAAGATGCCGCCGAGGCAGTAGCCGAGCAGGCTGACCGAATCGGCGCCGGCGTAGGCGCGCACTTGCTCGACGCATTCCGGCAGCAGCTCGGCCACGTAGTCGTCGACCTTCAGGCCGCGGTGTTCGGCACGCGGCGTGCCCCAGTCGATCAGGTAGACCTCGAAGCCCGCGCGCACCAGGTGCTCGACCAGGCTCTGCCCGGGCGCGAGGTCGAAGATGTAGGGCTTGCTGACCAGCGACATCACGATCAGCACCGGCACGCGATACACGTCCGCCGTCTGCGGGAGGTACCGGTACAGGCGCAGCGTGCCGCGCGCGTGGATCAGTTCCTTGGGCGTGACGGCCGTCTCTCGCGCCATCGCCTGTTCGAGCTGGGCCAGCGCCGCGCGGCGCTGCTCGTAGTCGCCCGTCATCGCCGCCGCGCCGCGCTTGCCTTGGCGGCCTTCGGCGGCTGCCGCGTGCGCGCCGGCGCGTGTGCCGTGCCCGCCGTGCCCGCCGCGCCGGCGCGCAGCGCCTGCACCAGCGCCGCCTCGATGCGGGCCACGGCATCTTCGAGCTGGCCGATGCGCTCGCCCAAGGCCACCACGTCGTCGCGCGTCGGCAGGTTCAGCAGCGCCAGCGGCGTGGCCATGCCTTGCGCCAGCATCTGCTGGGCATGCAGGGCGGTGTTGATCTCCTGGCCGACGGCGCGTGCCACGCCGTCGTCCTTCATCAAGCGGGTGAGCGCTTCGCTCCACTCGCGTTCGTTGCGGACGAACCAGTCGCGCCAGGCCTTGACCGGGTCGCTCAGCAGCGTGGCGGGGCCGGCGGGCGCCGGGGCGGGCGAGGGTGGCGTGCTCATGGGCCGGGCCTCCGTTCAGGCGTTGCGCCAGGCCAGCGCATGGCGCAGCGTCAGCGGGTCGAGTTGCTCCTTGGCCTGCGCCAGCCAGGCCTCGCGGCGCTCCGCGGGCCCGGCGAGCGTGACCTCGGCCAGCGTGCCGTGCGCCGCATGCGGCCCGACCCGCACCTCCAGCGCACCGCCCGCCGCCGGCACGAAGTCCAGCAGGCGGCGCAGCGCGCGCTCGGCGGCGTCGTGGCGCAGCGCCGGCTTGTAGACCTTGCCCACCGCCGTCTGCGGCATCGCATCGATCACGTACAGCTGCACGGGGATGGCGGCGCGCTCGGGCGTGCGCGCGGCGGCGTACTTCAGCACCGTGGCGGGGTCGACGCTGACGCCGGGCTTGGGCTGCACGTAGGCCACCGGCAACTCGCCGGCGTAGGCATCGGGTTCGCCGACCACGGCGGCCAGCGCCACGGCCGGGTGCTCGTACAGCACCTCCTCGATGCCGGTGGGGTCGATGTTGTGGCCGCCGCGGATCACGAGATCCTTCGCGCGCCCGGTGATCCACAGGTAGCCGTGCGCATCGACGCGGCCGAGGTCGCCGCTGTTGACCCAGCCGGGCTCGACGAAAGGCGCATCCGGCGCGCCGGTGGCGTAGCCCGAAAAGACGCCGGGCCCGGCCATCGTGACGACGCCGATCTTGCCCGGCGCGCAGTCGCGCACCAACTTGCCCTTGTCGTCGACCTCGACGACGCGCACGCTGCTGTAGGGCAGCGGATGGCCCACCGAGCCCAGGTACACCGGCCGCTCGGGGTAGGAGATCGTGTGGCAGCTCGACGCCTCGGTCATGCCGTAGGTTTCGAGGATCGGCAGCCCGAAGCGGTGCTGGTAGGCATCGGCAATCGGCACCGGAAAGGCCGAGCCGCCGCCGGTGGCGGTGCGGATGCTGGAGACGTCGCAGCCGTCGATCGGCACGTTGAGCACCGCGCCCAGCACGGTGGGCACGCCGCCCAGCAGCGCGGGCCGGTAGCGCTCGACCAGCCGCCAGATGCCGGGCATCGCGTTCTTGTTGCGCCAGCCGGCGGCCGACAGCACCACCAGCGTGCCGCCGGCCGCCAGGTGCTGCAGGCTTTGCGTCAGCGCGCCGCCCACGTGGAACAGCGGCAGCCCCATCAGCAGCGTGGCGGCGGGCCGGGTGCGGAACATCAGCGCCATGCCCCAGGCCTGGTAGACCTGGTTGCCGTGCGTCAGCGGCACCAGTTGCGGCAAGCCGGTGGTGCCGCCGGTGTGGAAATAGGCCGCCACGTCGCCGGCGGCGATGCGGCGGCCGCTCGCCAGCCGGTCCGCCGGCTGCGCGGCGACCAGCGCGTCGAAGTCCTGCGCGCCTTCGGGCAGCAGCCCGGCCGTGGCGCCGACCACCAGCACCGCCTTCAGCTCGGGCAACTGCCGGCGCAGGCGGGCCACCTTCTCCCAGATGTCGAAGCCGCGCGACGGCCCCAGCGTGACCAGCACGCGCGTCTTCGCCGCGCGCAGGATGTGGGCGATCTGCTCGGCTTCCAGGAACGGGTTCACCGGATTGGCGATGCCCGCGGCCTGCGCGCCGAACAGCGCGTAGAAGGCCTGCGGCACCAGCGGCAGCAGCAGGCTCACCACGTCGTCGCGGCCGATGCCCAGCGCGTGCAGCGCGTTGGCCGTCTGCGTGACGCGGCCGAAGAAGCCGGCGTGCGACAGCGCCAGCGGCTCGTCTTCCGGGCTGGCGTTGGGCAGGAACAGCAGCGCCGGCGTGCGGCCGTCGATCGCGGCGCCCAGGCGCAGCGCCTCGTAGGTGCTGTCGGCGGCGATGCGGCTTGCGTACGGCACCGACTCGAAGGCGCGCCGGTCGTCGTCGCTGGCCAGGCGCGGCCATTGGTCGCCGATGACGCGGTCCAGCGAGTGCAGGCCGGCGGGTGAGGGCATGGTCGCTCCAAAAACGGATTACAAACCGACAGACGGAATCGCCAAGTGTAGCCAGGCCGGCAATGGCCCGTCAACCGGGCCGCCGGCGCGCCGCGCCGTTGCGGTGCCACCAGTCGCAATCGGTTCCGTTATGTGGCTATACTGGCCGCGATCGCAACCGCCGACCTGTGCTGCCCGTATGAAAGCTGCCCTGCTGGAAGCCTATGGCGAACCCTTCGTCATCCGCGACATCGACATCGCCGCGCCCGGCCCGGGCGAGGTGCTGGTGCGCACCGCGGCGGTCGGCCTGTGCCACAGCGACTGGCACTACGTGCAGGGCATGCGCAAGTTCCCGCTGCCGGGCGTGCTGGGGCACGAGGTGTCGGGCATCGTCGAGGCGCTGGGCCCCGGCGTGCACGACCTGAAGCCGGGCGACCCCGTCGTCGGCGCGCTGGCGGTGTTCTGCGGCGCCTGCCGGCAATGCCTGGGCGGGCGCTTCGCGCTGTGCGGCGACACGACGGTCAAGCAGCCGCCCGGCCAGGCGCGGCGCCTGTCGCGCGGCGGCCAGCCGGTGAGCCAGGTGTTCAATCTGTCGGGCTTCGCCGAGAAGCTGCTGGTGCACCGCAATGCGCTGGTCAAGATCCGCGATGACATGCCGCTGGACCGCGCCGCGCTGCTCGGCTGCGCCGTGATCACCGGCACCGGCGCGGTGTTCCGCAACGCGCAGGTGATGCCGGGGTCGACCGTCGCCGTGGTCGGCTGCGGCGGCGTCGGCTTGTCGACGATCAACGGCGCGCGCATCGCCGGCGCCGGCCGCGTCATCGCCGTCGACACCGTGCCGGCCAAGCTGGAACTGGCGCGCCGCTTCGGCGCCACCGACGGCGTGCTGGCCGATGCCGACACGGCGGCGCGCATCGTCGAGATGACGCAGGGCGGCGTCGAATACTCGTTCGAGTGCATCGGCAACCCGGCCAGCGTGGAGCTGTGCTTTCGCATGCTGCAGCCCGGCGGCACGGCGACCATCGTCGGCCTGTTCGCGCCGGGCACCAAGGTGGCGGTCGAGGCCAGCGAATTCTTCCTGGAGAAGAAGCTGCGCGGCTCGGCGCTCGGCTCGGCGCGCATCCGCGAAGACGTGCCGCGGCTCGTCGAGCTGTACCTGCAGGGGCGGCTGAACCTCGACGACCTGGTGTCGCGCCGCATCCGCCTCGACGACATCAACGAAGGCTTTGCCGCGATGGGCCGCGGCGACGTGGCGCGCAGCGTGATCGTCTTCGACGCCGCCGGCGCGTGAGCGCGAGCGTCGCCCGATGAGCCGCGCCGTGCCGCCGCGCAGCGTCGCGCGCTCGCCCGAGCGGCTGGTTCAGGCCGGCGGCCTGACGCTGTGCTGCCAGACCTTCGGCGTGCCGCAACATCCGGCGCTGCTGCTGATCATGGGCATGGGCGCGCAGATGGTCGGCTGGGACGACGACTTCTGCGTGCAGCTCGCGCAGCGCGGCTTTCACGTCGTGCGCTTCGACAACCGCGACGCCGGCCGCTCGACGCGCTTCGACGACGCCGGCACCCCCGACGTGGCCAGCGCGATGATGCGCGCCTGGATGCGGCTGCCGGTGCCCGCGCCCTACCTGCTACGCGACATGGCGCACGACGCGGTGGGCCTGCTCGACGCGCTGGGCATCGCGCGCGCGCACCTCGTCGGCGCGTCGATGGGCGGGGCGATCGCACAGTTGCTCGCCGTCCATCACCGCGAGCGCGTGCTGTCGCTGACCTCCATCATGTCGACCACCGGCGCGCGCGACCTGCCGGCGCCCGACGCGACGGCGATGAATGCGCTGTTCAGGCCGACGCCGCTCGAACTTGCGGCCTACACCGAGCACTACCTGAAGACCTGGCGCGTGATGCGCGGCGGCGCCTTCCCGGAAGAGGACGAGCGCGACCGCGCGCGCGCCGCCTGCAACCACGCCCGCGGGCTGAACCCGGCCGGCGCGGCGCGCCAGCTGGCGGCCATCCTGGCCTCGGGCAGCCGGCGCGAGGCGCTGCGCGGCGTCAGCGTGCCGGCGCTGGTGGTGCACGGCGATGCCGATCCGCTGGTGCCGCTGGCGGCCGGCGTCGACACCGCGCGCAGCATTCCCGGCGCGCGGCTGCTGGTGCTGGAAGGCATGGGGCATTCGCTGCCGCTGCGGATGTGGCCGCGCATCGTCGACGGCATCGCGGAGATCGCCGGCATCGCCGGCATCGCTGGCGGACCTGCCGGGGCCGGGCCGCGCCGCTGAAGTTGGTAGTTCCGCAAGACGGAACAAATACCGAAAAGTTGCACGAAAGCGGATTCGTCCGTATATTCCGCGCCGACGCGTACCCCGCGCCGCGCCCGTTCCGCCTTGCGAGACCGTGCGCATCCCGTGCAACCATCCGCCCCGCAAAGGACTCCAGATGAACCACCGCCGCCGCCTCCTGGGCGCGTTCCTCGCCCTGGCCACCGTGTTCGGCCCCGCCGCCGCCCAGCAAGGCGTCACCAAGATCGTGGTGCCCTTCAACGCCGGCGGCGGCACCGACACCTACGTGCGCATGCTGGCCGAGGAGATGACCAAGCGCGGCCTGCGCGTCATCGTCGAGAACAAGCCGGGCGGCAGCGGCATCATCGCGGCCGACTACGTCGCCAAGGCGCGGCCCGACGGGCAGACGCTGCTGATGTCGTTCGTCGCCATCCTGGGCACCAACACGGTCCTGTTCGACAAGCTGCCCTACGACCCGCAGAAAGACTTCGCCTCGGTCTCGCAGATCGCCTACCAGCCGACCGTCATCGTCGGCCGCACCGAGCTGCCGTACCGCAACATCAAGGAGATGGTCGAGTACGCCAAGGCCAACCCGGGCAAGATCAACCGCGGCTCGCCGGGCGCGGCGATCCTGACCAACCTCGCGCCGGTGCTGTTCGAGCGCTCGCTCGGCATCAGCACCAACCACATCCCGTTCAACGGCGACGCGCAAGCCATCCAGGCGATGCTGAGCGACTCGATCGACATCTACGGCACCTCGATCACCAGCGCGCTGCCGCACATCAAGAGCGGCAAGTTCCGCGTGCTCGGCGTGATGGACGGCCACCGGCTGCCGCAGGCGCCCGACGCGCCGACCTTCAAGGAGCAGGGCTACGACTTCGACGCGCCGCTGCGCTACTACCTGTCGGTGACCGGCGGCACGCCCAAGGAGGTGGTCGACAAGCTCAACCGCGCCGTCAACGAGGCGATCGCCGACCCCGCTTTCGTCGCCCGCGCCCGCGCCATCGGCATGGAGCCGCGCGGCGGCAGCGCGGCGGAGATGGACAAGTTCCTGCGCGCCGAGATCGACCGCTGGATTCCGGTCGTCAAGAGCCTGAACATCCCCAAGACCTGAGCGTCCGCCTGGCGGCCGCGGTTTCGCTACGCTGACCCATTCAAGCGCATGAGTGTCACGCCGTCCCCTGAACCAGACGAACGCCGGCAGGCGCTGTCGCACCTGAAGGTGCTCGACCTCAGCCGGGTGTTCGCCGGCCCCTGGGCGGGCCAGATGCTGGCCGACCTCGGCGCCGAGGTCATCAAGGTCGAACGCCCCGGCGCCGGCGACGATGCCCGGCGCCTGGGCCCGCCGTTCCTGCGCGACGACGCGGGCCGCGAGACCCGGGTTTCGGGCTTCTACCTCAGCGCCAACCGCAACAAGCGCTCGCTCACCGCCGACCTGTCGACGCCGCAAGGCCAGCAGATCGTGCGCGCGCTGGCGCTGCAAAGCGACGTGCTGATCGAGAACTACAAGGTCGGCGACCTGGCGCGCCACGGCCTGGACTACGCCAGCCTGGCGCGGCTGAATCCGCGCCTGGTCTACTGCTCGATCACCGGCTTCGGCCAGACCGGGCCGGCGCGCATGAAGCCCGGCTACGACTCCATCTTCCAGGGCATGGGCGGGCTGATGGCGGTCACCGGGCACCCCGACGACCAGCCCGGCGGCGGGCCGCAGAAGGTGGGGTTGATCGCGTCTGACCTCACCGCGGGCATGTACGCCTCGGTGGCCATCCTGGCGGCGCTGCAGCACCGCGACAACGTGTCCGGCCGCGGCCAGCACATCGACCTGGCGCTGCTCGACTCGCAGGTGGCGGCGCTGTCGCACGCCGGCACGGGCTACCTGGTCTCGGGCGACCCGCTGCCGCGCCACGGCACCGCATCGCCGACGGCCGCGCCGTCGCAGATGTACCGCTGCCAGGACGGCGCGGTGATGCTGGTGGTCGGCAACCAGCCGCAGTTCGTGCGCCTGTGCCAGACGCTGGGCGTGCCGCAACTGGTGGCCGACGCGCGCTTCGTCGACAACCAGGCGCGCATCGCCCATCGGCGGGCGCTCAACGACGCGCTGGAGCCGGTCTTCGCCAGCCGGCCGCGCGCCCACTGGATCGACGCGCTGGCCCGCGCCGGCGTGCCTTGCGGCCCGGTCTATGAGCTGGACGAAGTGTTCGCCGACCCCCAGTTGCGCGCGCGCGAGATGGTCGTGCAGCAGCCGCATCCGCAGCGCCGCGAGATGCCGATGCTGGCCAACCCGATCCGCTTTTCCGAGACGCCGGTGCGCTACCGCCGGCCGCCACCGGCGCTGGGAGAGCACACCGACGAGGTGCTGCGCGACAGCGTCGGCTACGACGCCGAGCGCGTGGCGCAGCTGCGCAAGGACGGCATCGTCTGAACATGTCGGCGCCCGCGCTGTTCGAGCCTTTCACGCTGCGCGGGCTGACGCTGCGCAACCGGGTGGTGATGTCGCCCATGTGCACCTACTCGGCGCCGGGCGGCGTGGCCACCGCCTGGCATCTGGTGCATCTGGGCAGCCGGGCGCTCGGCGGTGCCGGCGCGGTGATGGTCGAGGCCACGGCCGTCTCGCCGCAAGGGCGCATCAGCGCGATGGACCTTGGCCTGTGGTCCGACGAGCAGGCCGCGGCGCTGGCGCCGGTGGCGCGCTTCATCGCCGAGGCCGGCGCCGCGCCGGCGATCCAGCTCGCCCACGCCGGGCGCAAGGCGTCGACGGCCGTGCCCTGGCTCGGCCACAAGCCGGTCTACGCGCCGCCCGACGGCTGGACCCCGATGGCGCCGAGCGCGCTGCCCTACGCCGCCGACCATCCGGCGCCGCGCGAGATGACGGCGGCCGACATCGAGCAGGTGGTCGACGACTTCGTCTCCGCGGCGCGGCGCGCGCGGGCGGCGGGCTTCAAGCTGCTCGAATGCCACATGGCGCACGGCTACCTGCTGCACTCGTTCCTGTCGCCGATCGCCAACCGGCGCGGCGACGAGCATGGCGGCGACCTGCGCCACCGCGCGCGACTGCCGCTGCGCGTGGCCGCCGCGGTACGCGCGGTGTGGCCCGACGAATGGCCGCTGTCGGTGCGCTTGTCGACCACCGACTGGGTCGACGGCGGCTGGGACCTCGAACAATCGATCGAGCTGGCACGCTGGATGAAGGACCTCGGCGTCGACTTGATCGATTGCTCCAGCGGCGCCATCAGCGCAGCGGCCAGGGCACCGGCGGCGCCGGGCTTCCAGGTGCCGTTTGCCGAGGCCATCCGCCGCCAGGCCGGCATCGCCACCGCTGCGGTCGGGCTGATCACCGAGCCCGCGCAGGCCGAGGCCATCGTGCGTGCCGGCCAGGCCGACCTGGTGTTCATCGGCCGCGCGATGCTCGACGATCCGCACTGGGCGCTGCACGCGGCGCAGGCGCTGCAGGCCGATGGCGCCTGGCCGCCGCCGTATGCGCGCGCCGTGCAAGGCCTGCGCGCGGCGGCGGCGCGTGCCAGCGCAGCCGCGCGCTGAGCGCCGCGGCTACGGCGTCAGCTCCAGCTTCAGCGGCGCGATCACCTTCTCCCAGATCTGCGCCTGCCGGCGCATGAACTCGCCGTAGCCTTCGGGCGAGAGGATAGGTCCTGCCGAAGCATCGGCGCGCAGCCGCTCGCGCAGCTCGGGGGTCTGCAAGCCGTCGTTGATGGCGCGGTTCAAGCGTTCGACGATGGCCCTGGGCGTGCCGGCCGGCGCGACGACGCCGAACCACGAATAAGCCACCGCATCGGCGAAACCCGATTCGACCATCGTCGGCACCATCTCGGCCGCCGGCACGCGCGCCTCGCTGAACACGGCCAGGATCTTCAGGCGGCCGCTGCGCGCGTGCGGCAGGTAGTTGGTGATGCCGTCGAAAGTGGCGTTCACCTCGCCCGACAGCACCGCGGTCAGCGCCGGCGCCGAGCCTTTGTACGGGATGTCGCGCAACGCCGTCCTGGTGGCGGCCTTGAACATCTCGCCGACCAGGTGCGACGACGCGCCTTGCCCAACGGTCGAGAAGCTCAGCCGGTCGGGGTTGGCCCGCGCGTAGGCGATGAACTCCTGCACCGTCTGCGCCGGCACGGCCGGGTTGGTGATCAGCGCGAAAGGCACGATGCCCACCAGCGCCACTGGCGTGAAGTCGGACGGCTTGTACGGCAGCTTCTTGAACAGCAACGGGTTGGTCGTCAGCGTGGTCGCCGCCGCCATCAGGAAGGTATGGCCGTCGGGCGCCGCGCGCGCCACCGCCTCGGCGCCGACCACGGTGCTGGCGCCGGGCCGGTTCTCGACGACGATGGGCTGGCCCAGCGACTCGGCGGCCTTTTGCGCCACCAGGCGCGCCAGCACGTCGGTCAGGCCGCCTGGCGCATAAGGCACCACCAGGCGGACCGGACGGGTCGGCCATGCGGCGGCTTGCGTGGCGGCTTGCGTGGCGGTTTGAGCGAGCAGCGGGCCCGGCAGGCACAGCGCCAGCGGCAGCAGCAGGCGGGCGCGGGCGAAGCGATTCGGTGGCGACATGGGAGCTTCCGTTGGCTGGATCATGGGGAACGCGGGCCTACACCGCCTGCTTGCCGCCGTCGACCGGCAGCGTGATGCCGTTGACATAACTGGCAAGATCGGACGCCAAAAAGACGGCGGGGCCGGCGATCTCTTCCGGCCGGCCCAGGCGGCCGGCCGGGATGCGGGCCATGAAGCGGCCCAGCCGGTCGGGGTCGTTGCGGGTCGACTCGGTCATCGCCGTTTCGATGACGCCGGGCGCCACCGCGTTGACGCGGATGCCGTCGCGGGCGAGGTCGGCCGCCATCGCCTGCGTCAGCATCTTCACCGCGCCTTTCGACGGTGAGTAGCCCACGCAGCCCGGCAGGCCGGTCAGCGCTGCGCCCGAGGCGATGTTGACCACGCAGCCGCGGCTGCGGCGCAGCGCCGGCAGGAAGGCGTGCATCGCGTTGAAGGTGCCGAAGTAGTTCACCTCCATCAGCCGGCGCACGCTGTCGTGCACGCCGGGGCTGTCGATGGCGTCGCGGATCATCAGCCCGGCGTTGTTGACCAGCACCTGGAGGTCGCCGGCCGCCGCCTGCACCTCGGCGGCCAGCCGGCGGCAGGCCTCGGCATCGGTGACGTCGAGCGCGAAGCGCCACACCGGCGCCCCGGTGGCGGCCACCGCGGCCTGCGTCTCGGCACAGGCGTCGGCGCCGAGGTCGGTGACGACCACGCGCGCGCCGGCCTGGCCGTAGGCGACGGCGATGGCGCGGCCGATGCCGCGCGCCGCGCCGGTGACGAGGGCCAGCTTGTCCTTCAGCAACAACGCGGCTTCCATGGCGGTCCTTCTTCAGCGGCCGGGGCGGCCTGGTTTTGGATGCGGGTCTAACGTGCCTAACGTACCCAACGCGCCTAACGCGCCAGCCACGCGCCATCGACGGGCAGCGCGGCGCCGCGGATCTCGTCGGCGGCCGTCGTGCACAGGAAGACGGCCAGCGCCGCCACCTGCTCGGGCGCGACGACGCGGCCCGATGGCATGTTGCCGGCGGCGATGCGCTGGCCGGCCTCGGCGCGGCTGATCTGCTCGCGTTCGGCCAGCAGCTTGGCGTTGCGGTGGAAGATGCGCGTCGCCACGTCGCCGGGGCACACCGCGTTGCAGGTGATGCCGGTGCTGGCGGTCTCCAGCGCCACCGCCTTGGTCAGCCCGACCAGGCCGTGCTTGGAGGCGACGTAGCTGCTGCGGTCGACGCCGCCCGCCAGGCCGTAGACCGAGGCGATGTTGACGATGCGCCCCCAGTCGCGCTCGCGCATGCCGGGCAGCGCGCCGCGGATGGTGTGGAAGGCGGCGTCGAGGTTGAGCGCCATCACCTCGCGCCAGCGCGCCGGCGGGTGCTGCTCGACGGGGCCCTTGTGCTGCGTGCCGGCGTTGTTGACGACGATGTCCAGCCGGCCGAAGCGGCCGAGCGTTCGTGGAACGAGTTCCGCCGCATCGGCTTCCAGCCGCAGGTCGGCCGCCGCATGCGCCACCTTGACGCCGTGCGCGGCCGCGATGTCCGCGCACAGCGCGGCGATGGCGTCGGCTTCGCCGAAGCCGTTGAGCATCACGGCGCAGCCGCGGCCGGCCAGGGCGCGCGCGATCGCCAGGCCGATGCCGTCGGTCGAGCCGGTGACCAGCGCGACGCGGCCCTGCAGTTCGCTTGCCGTCATGGGCCGTCGGCCCCGTCAGTCGAGCTGGATGTTGAGCGGCTTGACGATGCGCTCCCAGATGCGCGCGTGCTCGTCGATCAGCTCGCCGAACTGGCGGGCGCTGAGCAGCGGCGGCGTGGCGCCGTTGGCTGCCAGCTGCGCCTGCACCTCGGGCAGCGCGAGCACCTCGCGCACCGCCTGGTGCAGCCGCTCGACCACCTGCGGCGGCGTGGCCGCCGGCGCCAGCAGGCCGTACCACGAGTAGGCAACCATCTGCGGCAGGCCCGATTCCTTGAAGGTCGGCACCTGGGGCAGCAGCGGCGAGCGCGCCTCGGCCGTGATGCCCAGGCCCTTGAGCTGGCCGCTGCGGATGCGCGGCGCCGCCGTCGAGACGGCGTCGAAGTTCAGCTGCACGTGGCCGGCCAGCAGGTCGGCATTGGCCGGGCCCGAGCCCTTGTACGGCACGTCGCGGATGTCCACCTTGGCCTGCGAGCGCAGCATCTCGTCGACGAGGTGCGTCGACGAGCCCGGCCCCAGCATCGCGTAGTTCAGCTTGCCCGGGTTGGCGCGCGCGTAGGCGACCAGGCCGGCCGCGTCGCTGACCGGCACCGAGGGGTGCGCCACCAGCACGAAAGGCGTCAGCCCGGTAAGGGCCACCGGCGCGAAGTCGGCCACCTTGTACGGCAGCTTGCGGAACATCAGCGGGTTGGTCGACAGCGTGGTGGTGGTGGCCATCAGCAGCGTGTAGCCATCGGGCGCGGCGCGCGCCACCGCCTCGGCGCCGAGGATGGTGGAGGCGCCGGGCTTGTTCTCCACCAGCACCGGCTGCTTCAGCGTGTCGGCCAGGCGCTCGGCGACCAGGCGGGCGACGATGTCGGTGAAGCCGCCGGGCGCATAGGGCACGACGATCTTCAGCGGCTTGTTCGGGAAGCCTGATTGGGCCTGCGCCGGCAACGACGGCAGGGCCGCGGCGGCGGCCGCGGCGAACGCGGCGATCAGGGAGCGACGGACCGTGCGAAGGTTCATGGCGTTAGCTCTCTTGGTTCCACTAGACGAAGTGCGTTGCATTCTACGAAACCGACTGCTACAGTGCAAGTCAAGTTCCCGACACGAGCCCGAAGTCCATGTCCCACGCGTTCACCGGCGTCACCGTCCTCGATCTCACGCAGATCTACAACGGGCCCTATGCGACCTTCCTGATGGCGCAGGCCGGCGCCGAGGTGATCAAGATCGAGCCGCCCGGCGGCGAGCACCTGCGCAAGCGCCAGGGCGCCAGCGGCGCGGCGATGCCGTTCGCGATGCTCAACGCCAACAAGCGCACGATGACGCTCAACCTCAAGGCGCCGGCCGGCCGCGACCTGCTGCTGCAGCTGGTGGCGCAGGCCGACGTGCTGGTCGAGAACTTCGCGCCCGGCGTGATGGAGCGACTGGGCTTGTCGGAAGCCGTGCTGCGCGCGGCCAACCCGCGGCTTGTCTATGCGTCCAGCTCGGGCTACGGCAAGTCAGGCCCCTACCGCGACTACCCGGCGATGGACCTCACCGTGCAGGCGATGACCGGCGTCATCGACACCACCGGCTACCCCGACCGGCCGCCGGTCAAGGCCGGCCCGGCGATGGCCGACCTGCTGGCCGGCGTGCACCTGTTCGGCGCCATCGGCGCGGCGCTGTTCGCGCGCGAGCGCAGCGGCCAGCCGCAGACGGTGGAGGTCTCGATGATGGAGGCCGTGTACCCGACGCTGGCGTCGAGCCTGGGCCTGTACTACGGATCGAACGGCCAGGCGCCGATGCGCACCGGCAACCGCCACACCGGCATGTCGCTGTGCCCGTACAACGTCTACCCCACGGCCGACGGCTACCTGGCGATCATCACCAACAACGACCAGCACTGGGCCTGGCTGGTGGAGGCGCTGGGCGCCAAGGCGCTGGCCGAAGACCCGCAACTGGCCACCGTCAAGGGGCGCTGCGAGCGCATGGACGATGTCGATGCGGCGATCGGCGCGATTACGGCGCAATACGGCAAGGCCGAGCTGTTCGAGCTGCTGATCCGCCACCGCGTGCCCTGCGCGCCGGTGCGCACGGTGACCGAGGTCATCGACGACCCGCACCTGCACGCCCGCGGCTCGCTGCAATGGATCGACCACCCCGAATACGGCCGCATCGTCGTGCCGTCGAGCCCCGTGCGCTTCCAGCACGAAGAGCGCGTGCCGTACGAACCCAGCGCGCCGCTGGGGCAGGACACCGAGGCCATCCTGGCGCAGCGCCTGCACCTCGACGCCGCGGCGGTCGAGCGGCTGCGCGAGGGCGCGATCGTGTGACCCGCGCCGGTGCCGCCTCGCGTTGGCGCGATGCCGTTGAAATCGGCGGTTAGCAAGGGCGTCTACACTGCGCGGCATGCGCTACGTCGTCATCGGCACCAGCGGCGCCGGCAAGTCGACCTTCGCGCGGTTGCTGGCCGCTGCGACGGGCGGCCGCTACGTCGAACTCGACCGGCTGCACTGGGCGCCCGGCTGGACCGAGCGCCCGCGCAGCGAGTTTTCGCAGGCGGTGGCGCAGGCGACGGCAGGGCCGGCCTGGGTGGTCGACGGCAACTACAGCGCGGTGCGCGACATCGTCTGGCCGCGCGCCTCGCACGTCGTCTGGCTGAATTTCAGCCGCCGCATCGTCTTCTCGCGCATCGTTCGCCGGACCGCGCGCCGCGCGCTGTTTCGGCAGACGCTGTGGCACGGCAATCGCGAGTCGATCGGGCGGGCGTTCCTTTCGAAAGACTCGATCATCTGGTGGTCGATCTCGACCTATGGAAAGAACCGCAGCAAATACCGCGCGCTGCGCGCGAGCGGCGCTTTCGAGCATCTGCAATGGCACGAACTGCGAACGCCGGCCGAAGCCGCGGGCTTTGTGCGCCAGGCCGCGGCGGCCATCAGCGCTCGCTGAGCGTCCGCCTGGCGCGCAAGAAGGCCAGCGGCGATCTGGTCCCTCCGACAGGAATCGAACCTGTATCTGGCGCTTAGGAGGCGCCCGTTCTATCCGTTGAACTACGGCGGGGCGGAAGCGGCCGATTTTGGCACGGGCGCCTGTTCGGCCGGCTTCGCCGGCCCATCGCCCTCGATGCGCCAGACCCAGATCAGGTCGAGCGAGTTCTCGGCGCCCGACTGCGCGCGCAGCGTGAAGCGCTGGGCGATGCGGTAGATGAGCTGGAAGGTGCCGGCGGTGGCGTTGATGCCGCGTTCGTAGCCGACGTACCAGCGCCGCGAGAGCTGCTTGCCCAGGGTGATGACGGTCTCGCGCACGTCGGTGTCGCTCTGGCGCACGCTCAGGGTGTCGAGGCCCAGGTTGCGGATCAGCGCGTCGGTCGGCGCTTCGCCGTCGCCGGCCAGCAGGGCGACCGCGGCGCGCTGCAGCAGCGCGGTGTCGGCGCGGCCCAGGCCGTCGGAGGCGCGGCCCAGCACCAGCCAGCTCAGCTTGTCGGTGTCGCTCATCTCCGGGCTGGAGTACAGGCGCACGCGCGGCGCGTTGGCGCTGCCGGTGATGGCCACGCCGACCTCCACGTCGAGGTTGGGCCGCAGCGCCAGCACGTCGAGCGCGGGGTTCTCCATGTCGCCGCTGAAGACGACCATGCCGCGCTCGATCTCGAGCTTCTGGCCGTAGGCGGCGTAGGTGCCGCCGGCGGCGCTGACGATGCCGTTGAGCGTGAGCTTGTTGTTGGCGCTGCCGAGGCGCAGCTTGCCGCTGAGTTTGCCGTCCAGGCCGCGGCCGCGCACCCGCAGCTGCTCGCCGAGGTCGACCTCCACCGCCACCTGCTGGCTGCGCCGCGGACGCGGCGGCGGCGCGGCCTGCGCCTGCGCCGGCGCGGGCCCGGCCTGGCGGATGATGACGTCGTCGTCGAGCGAGGGCGCGTCGCTGCGGCTCACGTCGAACAGGCCTTCGTCGACGTGCAGCTTGCCGTCCAGGCGGATCAGGTTCTCGGTCAGCGCCACGTCGAGCGCGCCGCTGACGATGAGCTGGCGGTCGACGCGGCCCAGCACGCGAAAGCGGTCGGCGCGCAGCTGCAGCCGCGTGTCGGGCTTGTCGGCCAGGCGGGCGTTGCCGCTGACGTTGACGGTGCCGTCGCCGCCGTGCAGCGTGAACCGTTCGATTTCAGCGTTAGCACCCTTCAGCCGGATCAGCGCCTCGCCCTGGCGCAGGTCGACGCCGAGCAGCAGGTTGCGCACGGCCACGTTGCTGGCGCTGATCTCGCCGGCGTAGTCGGGGTCGCCGACGCGGCCGGTCACGCTCGCGCTGGTGCTGAGGGCGCCCGAGAGCCGCCAGCCCGGCGGCACCCAGGTGCTCCAGACGCCGAGGTTGGCCACGTGGCCCTGGATCAGGCCGTCGATCGGCGTGTCGGCGGTCGGCCAGCGCTGCTCGGGCCGCGGCCGCAGGTTCAGCCGCGCCGAGGCCTGGCCCAGCGACTGGCCGGCGAAGCCGGCGGCAATCTGCCACAGCCCGTCGTGCGCGCTGGCCACGGCGCGCAGCTCGCTCAGGCCGAGCGAGGTGCTGACGCTGTCTTCGGTGACGCGCAGGTCGCCGCCGCGGCGCTCGAACACGATGTCGGCGTCGACCTTGTCGCCGACGCGCAGCTCGGCCTTGCCGGCCAGGCGCAGGTCGCCCTGCCAGCCCATCGTCGGCTGCGCGCGGGCGAGCAGCGGCGCCAGCTCGAAGGGCTCCAGCTCGGCGCGCAGCGCGAAGGCCGGATGGGCGCCGCGCAGGTCCACGCGCACCTCGTCCCAGCGCAGCGTGGTGGCTTCGGCCAGGCGCAAGGCGCCGGCGTCGGCCTGGATTTCGGCCAGGCCGTCGGCGGCGTCGAAGCGCACTTCGGCGCGCAGGTCGCGGGCGTCCAGCCAGGCGGTGCCGGGGCCGGTGGGCGCGGCGCCGCCGCCGGCGCCGCCCCAGGGGCCCAGCGTCAACTGCTCGACGCGGCCGGCCCAGCGGCCGCCGCCGCCGCTGTCGGCCGTCCAGCCGCCGTCGGCGCGCAGTTGCGCCAGCGTGCCGGCGGCGGTGCGCAGGCCGAGCACGGTGTCCAGCCCCGGCGGCGGGCCTTGCGGCAGCGCCGCCGTCAGCTCCAGCCGGTGCTGGCGGCCGGTGCCGCGCAGGTCGACCTGCAACCGCTCCACCTGCTGCTTGCCGGAGACCAGGCCTTGCAGCTCGGCCTGCAGCAGCAGCGGCTGGTCGGCGGCGGTGTCCAGCCGCCAGTCGGCCTGCACGTTGCGCGCCTGCAGCGTGCCCAGCTGCAGGCCTTGCAGCCGCGCCTTGCCGTTGCTGCGCGCCTTGGGCCAGCGGCCCTGTATGTCCAGGCTGGCCTGGGCCTGGCCGGCGCGCGGCACCCAGGCGGCCAGCTCGGGGTCCAGCCGCGCCAGCGGCGCCAGCGCGGCCAGCTGGCCGGCCTGCAGGTCGAGGTGCACCTGGTCGGCGCGGCCGTCGCCCAGCGGGTTGCCGCGGCCTTCCAGCTGCAGCCGGTTGCCGCCCAGGTTGAGCTCGCCGACCACGGTGCTGGGCGTGTCGCCGCCGCTGCGATGGCCGAGTTCGAGCGTCAGCGCCAGCGGCACGCCGGCGAGCAGCGAGCGGTCGATCTGCAGCTTGCCGCTGCCCACGGTGCCTTGCGCCAGCGCCAGCGGCGTCACGCCGGGCTTCAGCGGCGGCAGCGTGACGTCGAGCGACCAGTTGCCCGACAGGCGGTGCTTGCCGGCGCGCCAGGCCGAGGCTTCTTCGCCGGGCCACCAGGGCAGGGGGTCGAAGTCGGCCAGCCGGCCGTTGCTGCGCAACTGCCAGCTGCCGGCGCCGCTGCCACCGGCAACCCGCTGCGCCTGCAGCGCCAGCACCGCCTGGGCGGCGCCGGCCTCGGCGCGCAGCTCGCGCAGGTTGACGCGCTGCAGGTCGGCGCTGCCGTCGATGGCCACCTTCACCGGGTGCGGGCTGCCGGTGATCTGGCCTTCCAGCGTGGTCTTCAGGTCGAGCGTTAGCGCGCGGGGGTTGAAAGCGGCGGCGGCGGTCGACGTGGCGGGGGCAGCGGCCGAGGCCGCCGAGGCTGCCGACACGCCGGCGCTCGGCGCCGGCAGGCCGTGGACGATGAAGTTCAGCGGGCCCGACAGCTGCATCGTGGCGGCGCGGCTGTCCAGCAGTTGCGGCCGCAGATCGTCGATGCGGCTGTCCACCTGCAGCTTGTTGCCCAGCCACTGGCCGTTGCCGCGCCAGCGGCCGGCGCTGTCGCTGCCGCGGGCCAGCTGCAGGTCGAAGTCTTCGATCAGCAGGCGCCGGCGGTCGGCGTCGGGGCTGCGCAGCCGCGCCTGCAGCCGGCGTACCGGCACGCGGCCTTCGTTCCAGCGGCCGGGACTGGCGTTGTCCAGCTCGATGGCGGCGCCGAACGGGCCGTCGAGCGAACGGCTGTCGATGTCGACGCGGCCGCTGACGGCGGTGCGCGGCGCCGCGGCCGACAGCGCCGAGAGGTCCAGCGCCTGCGTGCGCAAGCGCAGGCGGGCCAGCGGCCAGGGGTCGAGCGGCGTGATCTGCGCTTCCACGTCCAGCGCCGGCGGCGCGGCGCCGGCGCGTGCCGGCTGGCCGCGCAGCGTGCCGTTGAAGTCGAAGCGCGCCAGCGGCCCGGTGGCGCGCAGCTCGGCCGACCAGGGCGGGCCGCCGGCGTCGGTGGCCACGCGCACCTGCGCCTGCACCTGCAGCGTGAACGGCGGGTGGGCGCCGAGCGCGAGCGCGCCTTCGAGGTGGGCGCGCTCCCAGTCCAGGCTGAGCGCGCGCAGCTCGTACTCGCGGCCGCCGGGCTCCCACAGGCGCAGCTCGCGGCCGTCGACCTTGCGCAGCGGCGCCAGCTGGTCGATCTGCAGCTCGGCCACCTGCAGGCGGTCGATCTGCACGCGCAGCGGCGCGTCCAGCGTCGGCGGCAGCTTGGGCGGCTGCGGGCTCGGCGGGCCGGTCTGCACGTCGATGCGGCGCGCCTGCAGGCTGGCGGCCTGCAGCCCCAGCCAGGCGCCGGGCGCCGGGTGCCAGCGCCAGTGCACGCCCTCGGCGCGCAGGCCGTCGATGGTGATCGACTGCTGGCCGCCGCCCCAGCGGATGGCCAGCCGCTCGGCAGCGAAGCGCTCCGACAGCAGCGCGCCTTGCAGGCCTTGCAGCTCGACGCCGGGCACGCGCGCCAGCAGCCAGCGGCTGCCGTCCTCGCTGCGCAGCAGCCAGGCGGCGGCGCCGGCGAGGGCGGCCACCACCACGGCCAGAAGCAGCGCCACCAGCAGCACCGGCTGCAGCAGGTGCCACAGCACGCGTGGCTTGCCGGGCGGCAGCGGCGGCGGCACCACGGGCGGCACCACGGCGGTCGCCGGGTCGGCGGGGGTGGGGTCGACGTCGGCCATCAGAAGGCGATGCCCACGCTGAAGTGCAGGCGCAGCTTGCGCACCTCCTGGCCCCAGGCCAGGTCCAGGCGCAGCGGGCCCACGGGGCTGCGCCAGCGCACGCCGACGCCGTAGCCGACGGCGGGCTTGAGGCCGCCGAAGCTGTTGCCGGCGCGGCCGGCATCGATGAACAGCGCGCCCCACAGCGAGGGCATGGAAGCGAGGAAGGGCCGCGCCACCTCCAGGCTGGTGGTCAGGATCACCGGGCCGCTGGTGACGCTGCCGTCGACGATGGGCCCCAGGCTGCGGTAGGCGTAGCCGCGCACCGAGTCGTCGCCGCCGGCGCGCCAGAGCTGCGAGTCGGGCGCCGCCACGCCGTTGGGCAGGAAGACCTGGCCGACCTCGATGCGGCCCTGGCCGTACCAGCTTTGCCCCAGCGGGCGGTAGTAGGTGAGCCGCCCGTAGGCGCGCTGGAACCAGCCGCTTTCCGAGGCGTTGCCGTGCGAGCGGCCGAGCCCGCCCTGCAGCGACAGCGTGTAGCCGTCGGTGGGCAGCAGCACGCTGTCGAGCTGGCGCAGCACGACGTGCACGTTGCCGGAGATCGCGAAGGTCGACACGTCGCTGATGTCGGTGGTTCGGCGGCCGCGTTCGACCTCGGCGAACACCAGGCGTTCCAGCTCGCGCGTTTCCTGAGCGCGGCCGGCGCGCAGGCGCTGCGACATCACCACGTCGTCGTCGGAGACCTGGCGCTCGATGGTGCCGCCGAGCAGCCAGCGGCGCGAGCGCTCGCCCGGGTGGGTGCTGATCTCGCCGGTCCAGGCCTGGCGCAGCTGGCCCAGCTCGAACTTGTTGGTCGACGACACCGGGTAGCCGAACACGCGGCGGTAGACATGCTCCAGCGAAGCCCGCGGCCCGTTGTTGGCGCTGAAGCCCACGCCCACGGTGTAGACCTGCGCCGGCTGCTCGTGCAGCCGCACGTGGATGGTGGCGGCGCCGGCCTGCTCGGGGTCGGGGTCGAGCGTGACGGTGACGTTCTCGTAGAGGCCCGCCTTCTGCAGCCGCTCCTGGTAGTCGAGCAGCAGCGCCTCGGTCACCGGGGTGCCGGGCGTGAAGCCGGCCAGCGCGCGCACGGTGGCCGGCTCCTGGCGCTCGAGCCCTTCGACGTCGATCGTGCCGCTCTTGAACAGCGGGCCGCTGTCGGCCACCAGGAACAAGCGCACCTCGTTGCTGTCGCGGTCGACCTCGGCCGAGGTGCCGCTCCACGCGGCGGCGGCGTAGCCGGCGCTGCGCAGCCGCGTCAGCGCCGAGACCTTGGCGTCGCTCCAGTCGGCGTTGCGGAAGTTGCTGCCGGTGTGCAGCGGCCAGGCGGCGCGCCACTCGGCCAGCACGTTGCGGGCGTGCACGTCGCCGGCGGCCTGCGCCTGTTCCAGCGCGCCTTCGGCTTCGAGCGTGACGCGCGAGATGTGCGCGCGCGGCCCCGGCTTCACCTGCAGCAGCACGCTCTCGGCCTGGCCGGCGGCGCTCGGCGGCACGCGGCGCACCGTCAGCTCGGGCTTGAAGTAGCCCTCGGTCTGCAGCAGCTCGCGCACCTGCGCCGGCGCGGCGTCCACCAGGCGCTGCAGTTCGTCGCCGGTGACGGCGTCGCCGCGCGTCAGGCTGGCCAGGCGCACGAGGTCGAGGTTGCGCTGCAGCAGCTCGCGCAGCGGCGACGGCGCGTCGATCACCACGTTGACCACCGGCGCACCGGCCGCCGCCGCGCTGGCGGCGCTGGCCGCACTGGCCGCACTGTCAGGGCCGGCCGCCTTGCCGCCGCCGAACAGCGCCGCGCAGCCCTGCAGCGCCAGGGCCAGCCACAGCAGGCCCAGCACCGACAGCAGCCGCAGGCCGCCGCGCGGTGCCAGCCTCTTCATTTGCTGAGCAGCCGCATGGCCCCTTCGAGCCCGGCCAGCGACAGCGGGAACATGCGCTGGTTCATCAACTGCTGGACGATGGCGATGCTCTGCCGGTACTGCCACACGCCCTGCGGCTCGGGGTTGATCCAGGCGTACTTGGGGAAGGCGTGGGTCAGCCGCTGCAGCCATTCGGCGCCCGGTTCCTCGTTGTTGTATTCGACGCTGCCGCCGGGCTGCAGGATCTCGTAGGGGCTCATCGTGGCGTCGCCGACGAAGACCAGCTTGTAGTCCTTGTTGTACTTGCGGATCACGTCCCAGGTGGGGAACTTCTCGCTGAAGCGGCGGCGGTTGTTCTTCCACATGAAGTCGTAGACGCAGTTGTGGAAGTAATAGAACTCGAGGTGCTTGAACTCGGTCTTGGCGGCGCTGAAAAGTTCCTCCACGCGGTGGATGTGCTCGTCCATCGTGCCGCCCACGTCCATCAGCAGCAGCACCTTCACCTTGTTGTGGCGCTCGGGCACCATCTTGATGTCCAGCAGCCCGGCGTTGGCCGCGGTGCTGTGGATGGTGTCGTCGATGTCGAGCTCGAGTTCCGAGCCCTCGCGCGCGAAGCGGCGCAGCCGCCGCAGCGCCACCTTGATGTTGCGGGTGCCGAGTTCCTTGGTGTCGTCGTAGTCCTTGTAGGCGCGCTGGTCCCACACCTTCACGGCGCTGCGGTTGCGCCCCTTGTCCTGGCCGATGCGCACGCCCTGCGGGTTGAAGCCGTAGGCGCCGAAGGGGCTGGTGCCGCCGGTGCCGATCATCTTGCTGCCGCCCTGGTGGCGCTCTTTCTGCTCTTCGAAGCGCTTCTTCAGCGTGGCCATCAGCTCGTCCCAGCCCATCTTCTCGATGGCCGCCTTCTCCTCGGGGCTGAGCTCCAGCTCCAGCGTCTTGCGCAGCCACTCCAGCGGAATGTCCTTGGTGAAGTCGGTCAGCAGCTCCACGCCCTTGAAGTAGGCGCCGAAGGCGCGGTCGAACTTGTCGAAATGCGCCTCGTCCTTGACCAGCGCGCTGCGCGCCAGGAAATAAAAGTCGTCGACCGAGCGGTCGATGACGCCGGCTTGCAGCGCCTCCAGCAGCGTCAGGTACTCCTTCACGGAGACCGGCAGCTTGGCGGCCCGCAGGGTGAAAAAGAAGTTGATCAGCATGGCTTCGCGTCCGAAGCCGCTATTGTGGTCCCATCGCACGAAGGGCCGAGCCGTCGCCGTTCATGAACCAGGCCCCGTTGCTGCTTGCCGTCATCCTGTTCCAGCAGTCGCTGTTCGGCGGCCTGTGGCTGATGGCGGCATCGCTGCAGCTGGCGCGCCGCGCCGCGCTGCACTGGTCGGCCGCCACGCTGATGGTGGCCGCCGGCATGGCGCTGGTGCTGGTGCGCGCCAGCATCGACCCCTGGCTCGGCGTGGTGTTGGCCAACGCGCTGCTGGTGCTGAGCTTCGTGGCGATGCGCCGCGGCATCCAGATCTTCGGGCGCCTGCCGCCGAGCGACCGCGAGCATGCCGCGGTGGCCGCGCTGGTGGTGGCCGGCAACGCGGCGTCGACGCTGCTCGGCGGCAACATGCTGCTGACGGTGGGCCTGTCGTCGACGCTGATCGGCTGGACCCTGCTGCGCGCGGCGCACGAGGTGATGCTGTCGCTGTCGGACGAGTTCGGCCGCTCGGCAGCGCGCTGGTGCGCGGCCCCGGCGGCGCTGATCGGCGCGCTGTTCGCGCTGCGCCCGGTGGTGGGGCTCTTCATCGGCATGGCCAGCGTCGGCGCCATCGACGCGCCCGGCAACGGCAACCTGGCGACGGCCTTTGCCTCGATGGTGTTCGGCATGCTGATCAACACCGCGCTGCTGGCCATGGTGGTGCTGCGCCTGGTGCGACGGCTGCAGCACCAGTCAGACCACGACGCGCTGACCGGGCTGCTCGGCCGGCGCCCGATGCAGCGGCTGTTGAACGCCGAGGCGCGCCGCCAGCGCCGCTTCGGCAGCGGCTACGCGATGCTGTCGCTCGACATCGACCACTTCAAGGCCATCAACGACAGCCACGGCCACGCCGCCGGCGACGCCGTGCTGGTGCGAGTGGCGCAGGCCTTGCGCAGCCACGTGCGCGAGGTGGACCGCGTCGCGCGCATGGGCGGCGAGGAGTTCTGCGTGCTGCTGCCCGGCACCGACGAGGCCGGTGCCCGGCGCAGCGCCGAGCGGCTGCTGGCCGCCGTGCGCGCGCTGCGGCACCCGGAAGGCGGCGGCCTGCAGGTGACCATCAGCATCGGGCTGGCGGTGGTGAAGGGCGGCGGCGAGCCGCTGGCATCGCTGACGCGCCGGCTCGACCGCGCGCTGTACGCGGCCAAGGCGCGCGGGCGCGACCGCATCGAGCAGGCCGAGCCTTCAGTGCTGGCTTGAGCGCTTGCGCGCCGCCTTGGCGCCGCCGGCGCCGGGGTCGTAGCGTTTGAGCCAGGCGAAGAACTCGCCGTACCACTGCCGGCTGTTGCGCGGCTTCAGGATCCAGTGGTTCTCGTCGGCGAACCACAGCAGCCGCGCCGGCACGCCGCGCGCCTTCAGCGTGTTGTAGTAGGCCAGGCCCTGGCCGTCGGGCACGCGGTAGTCCAGCGCGCCGTGGATCACCAGCGTGGGCGTGCGCATCGCGCCGGCAAAGGCGTGCGGGCTCTGGCTGAGCACCAGCGCCGGGTCGTCCCAGTAGTAGGCGCCCAGCTCCTTGACGTGCCAGCTGAAGGCGTCGTCGGCGAACATCGCCGTCCAGTCGAAGCAGCCGGCGTGGCAGACGTAGGCCGCATAACGCCCGGGTTCGACGTGTCCGTTCATCCAGGCGACCATGAAGCCGCCGTACGAGCCGCCGGTGGCGAAGACGCGGCGCGCGTCGGCCCAGGGCTTGGTCAGCAGCCAGGCGGTGGCGGCCTCGATGTCCTGCAGCTCCAGCGCGCCCCAGCGGTGGGTGATGCTGTCGAGGAAGGCATAGCCGAAGCCGCTGGAGCCGTGGTAGTTGACGCAGGCCACCACGTAGCCCTGGGCGGCGAAGGCCTGCACGTTCCAGCGGTAGTGGAAGGCGTCGCCGAAGGCGGTGTGCGGGCCGCCGTGGATGACGTGCAGGATGGGGTATTTCTTCTTCGCGTCGAAGCCGGGCGGGTAGGTCAGCCACATCTGCACCGGGTCGCCGGGCCCGTCAGGCGGGCCTTCGGCCGCGCGGGCTCCGTTGAACCACACCTCCTCGGTGCGGCCCATGGTCAGCGGCGCCAGCAACCGGTCGTTGAACGACTCGATGCGCCGCGGCGCTTGCGCCGGCAAATGAGCGGTCAACTGCGGCGGGTGGTCGACGGCGTCGGCCAGCGTCAGCAGCACGCCGGCGCGCTTGTCGAAGCCCTGCACGGTGCCGCCGGACACCACGCGCTCGGCGCGGCGGTCGTGCAGGTCGAAGCGCCACAGGTGGCGGCGGCCTTCCTGCTCGGCCATCAGCAGCAGCGCCAGGCCGTCGTCCTCCCACAGCAGCGGCGCCTGCACCGCGTGGTCCCACTCGGCGCTGACCACGTCCCAGCGGCCGCTTTCGCGGTCCCACACCGCCAGGTGCTCGGGCTGCGTGTGCTTGAGCGCGTCGTGCTGGGCGAGAAAGGCGATGCGGTTGCCGTCGGGGGCGTAGCGCGGCGAATCCAGGTGCCAGTCGGCGTCGCGCACGAGGGTCGCAATGCGCCCGCTCTTGAGGTCGAGCTCGGCCAGCGCCAGGCGGTTCTCGATGCGCTTCTCGGGCGCCGGGTCGTAGGCGAAGGCGACGCGGCGGCCGTCGGGCGAGACGTCGAAGCTGTCGGCATCGGGGTCGGCGCGCTGCAGCGCGAAGCCGCGGCCTTCGAACAGGTTCTTCACGCGGCCGGGCTTGCCGTCGCGGCCCAGTTCCAGCAGGTGCAGCTGCGGCTCGCGGCCCATCGGCAGGTTGTGGTCCCAGAAGCGGTACTGCATCTCGCTGGTGGCGTAGCCGCTTTCCTTGCGCTTCTTGAACTCGGCCATCCGCTTGGCCTGCGCCTTTTCGCCCTTCAGCTCGGGCCAGACCCAGGAGACGAAGACGATGCGCCGGCCGTCGGGCAGCCAGCGGAAGGCGTCGACGCCGGTGGCCACGGTGGCGGCGCGCACCGCCTCGCCGCCGTCGGGCGCGATCAGGTAGAGCTGCGCTTCCTCGTCCTTGGCGCCTTGCTGCTCGCGCTTGGCGACGAAGGCGATGAGGTCGCCGCGCGGGCTCCATTGCGGCTGCCCGTCCTTGGGCCCGCACTGCGTCAGCGCGCGCGGCCGCCCGCCCAGCGTGGACAGCAGCCACAGCGAACTGCGGCTCGTGTTGTCGTCCATCGAGTAGCGGGTGAGCGCGGCGACGGCCTGCGCGCCGTCGGGCGCCAGGCTGGGCGTGCCCAGGCGCTCGATCTGCCACAGGGTGTCGACGTCGAGAAGTTGGTGCTTGGCCATGGAAGGGCCGCGTTCAGCGCGGCTTGACGAGCTGCCAGTCGAGGTGGGCGCGCACGGCGGGCCATTCGGCCGCGGTGATGCTGTAGACCGCGGTGTCGCGCAGGCTGCCGTTAGCGCTGATCTGGTGCGCGCGCAGGATGCCGTCGAACTGCGCGCCCAGCCGCTCGATGGCGCGCCGGCTCTGCGTGTTGAGGCGGTGCGTGCGGAACTCCACCGCAATGGCGTCCAGCGCCTCGAAGGCGTGGCCCAGCAGCAGCCGCTTGCATTGCGTGTTGAGCGCGCCGCGCTGCGCCGAGCGCGCATACCAGGTGCTGCCGATCTCGACGCGGCGGTTGGCGGCGTCGACGTTCATGTAGGTCGTCATGCCGACGATGCGGCCCGCGGCGTCGAAAACCGTCCACGGCAGCATCAGGCCTTTGTCCTGCAGGCCCAGGCGGCGCTCGATCTCGGCGGCCATGCCTTCGGGCGAGGGTACGGCTGTGTACCACAGCTGCCACAGCTCGCCGTCGCGCGTGGCCTCGCGCAGGCCTTCGGCGTGCGCTTGCGACAGCGGTTCCAGCCGTGCGTGCGGGCCTTGCAGCGTGACCGGCGCTAACCAACTCATCGGTTATGCCTTTGCATGAAGACCAGCTTCTCGAACAGCGTCACGTCCTGCTCGTTCTTCAGCAGCGCGCCCACCAGCGGCGGCACGGCCACCTTCTCGTCCTTGCTCTGCAGCGCTTCGAGCGGGATGTCTTCGGCCACCAGCAGCTTCAGCCAGTCCAGCAGCTCGCTGGTGCTGGGCTTCTTCTTCAGCCCGGGCAGGTTGCGCACGTCGTAGAAGGTCTTCAGCGCCGAGGCCAGCAGTTCCTTCTTCAGGCCGGGGAAGTGCACGTCGACGATCTTCTGCATCGTCTCGGCGTCGGGGAACTTGATGTAGTGGAAGAAGCAGCGGCGCAGGAAGGCGTCGGGCAGCTCCTTCTCGTTGTTGGACGTGATGAAGACGATCGGCCGGTGCCGCGCCTTGACCAGCTCGCGCGTCTCGTAGACGTAGAACTCCATGCGGTCGATTTCGCGCAGCAGGTCGTTCGGGAACTCGATGTCGGCCTTGTCGATCTCGTCGATCAGCAGCACCG
>JAIUPH010000008.1 GCA_020161065.1 Pseudomonadota bacterium | reverse complement strand
AGTACAGCTACTACGACACCAAGTACCAGCTGCGCCCGCTGCTTGCGAACTGGGTGCAAAACGAAGTCACGTGGAACCAGGCCCGCAGCGGCGTGGCATGGGCCGGGGCCGGTGCCACCGGGCTGGGCACCGATGCCGCCACCAGTCCCGACGCCATCGGCGACACGGCATGGACGCCGGGCTGGCTGAACTTCGACGTGACCGCGGGCGTGCAAGCCATGGCCAACGGCCGAGCCAACCGGGGCTGGGTGCTCGACCCGCTCAGCGGCAACGGCAACCTGAAATACTTCTACAGCAGCGAGTACACCGGCGACACGACCTTGCGCCCGGTGCTGACCATCCAGACCAGCCAGTGACCCACCCGATCCCGTGCGCATGAGCCAACCGTCGAAGCGTTTCCTGCTTGCCCTTGCCCTTGCCGCCGCACTGGGAGCCTGCACCAAGAAGACCAGCGAGCCCGCGACCCCGCCAGCGGCATCGCAAGCCGCTGCCGCTGCATCGGCCGCCGAAATGCCGAAGCCCGAGGCGCTGAAGGCGGCCTGGGTCTATGTCGGCCCCGTGGCCGATGCCGGCTCGACGATGGCGCAAGACCGTGGCCGCAAAGCCGTGGAGGCCGAGCTGGGCCGCCAGGTACAGACCAGCTTCGTCGAGAAGGTGCCCGAAGGCGCCGGCGCCGTGGGCGTGATTCGCGACCTGGCCGCCAAGGGCAACCAGATCATCTTCGCGACCAGCAGCGGCTACATCGAGCCCATGCTCAAGGTGGCCGCCGAGTTCCCCAACGTCAAGTTCGAGACTGCCTTCGGCCGCCAGACGACCGAGAACCTGCGGTCATACGAGGCCCGGCATTTCGAGGTGGCCTATCTTGCTGGCGTGATCGCCGGCCGGATGACCAGGACCAACGCGCTGGGCTTCGTGGCCAGCGTGCCGATACCCGAGGTGCTGCGCAGCATCAACGCCTTCACGCTGGGCGCGCAGAGCGTCAACCCGAAGGTCAGGACCAAGGTCGTCTGGGTCAACGACTGGTTCGATCCGCCTAAGGAGAGCGCCGCCGCGCAGAGCCTGATGAACGGCGGCGCCGACGTGCTGTTGCAAAGCACCCAGTCGACCGCGGTGCTGCAAGCCGCGGAGGCGAACGGCAAGCGTGCATTCGGCTGGAACGGCGACATGAGCGCCTATGCGCCGAAGGCGCACCTGGCCTCGTGCGTGGTCGACTGGGGTCCTTACTACAAGAAGGAAATCCGCCAGGCCATCGACGGCACCTGGGCCACGGGCCGCACGTCCGTGGGCATCAAGGAGGGCCAGCTGGCCGTCGTGAAGATCGCAGACGCCGTTCCTGCCGACATCAGGGAGCAGGTCGAAAAGCTCAGCGCCGGCCTGAAGAGCGGCACGTTCGCGGTCTACACCGGGCCTGTGGTGGACGGTGCCGGCAAGGAGCGCCTGGCCGCCGGTGCCATGGCCGACCAGGATTGGCTCGACAAGATGGATTTCTTCGTCAAAGGGGTGGAAGGCAAGCCGCCGGCTGCTCCGCGAACGAATCTTCCGGCAACGGCGGGCGTTTCCAGCAAGTAAGGGCTGAATTCGGCGCCGCAGGAATAACGCTCATAACGGGCGGATCGGCGCCGCCCGGCTATGCCGGCTTCAGCCAGCGGCGCGCGCGCCGCAGCAGTTCGAGAAAGCCGGACATTTCGGCCTCGAACTCGAGTTGCGAGATGTTTTCGCCGTCGAGGAAGCGGCGCAGCTCCATGCGCTCCGTCTCGGCATAGTTGAAGCCGGCCACGCAGGTCGTTGCGCTGCGCACGGCGCTCTCGCGCAGCCAGGCGAACTGGCCTGCGTGGTACTCGCCGCTGGGGTAGCAGAAGTGAGTGAGTTCGCTCGCCGCCACGGGCGCCAAGGCCTGGCGGTTGCGCGCAATTTCGTCGGCGGCCGCTACGCGGTCTTGGTCGGGAAAGCGGTGCGTGTGGGTGTGCAATTGCAGGTCCATGCCGGCCGCCGGCAGGCGCGCCAGCATGGTCAAGTCCATCAAGCGGCACAAGCGCAGGCGCTCAAAGCGTTCCCAGTCGATCGTCAAGCGGGCGGCAAGGCCTTGCATCAACGTCAGCCTTGCCGCCGGCTCCAGCCGGCCGCCGTGTTCGCAGATGGCCGTGGCGAGTGCCTCGCGCTGCGCCGGCTCCGCGAGGTCGAAACTGCCGCCGATGCCGCCGGGCGCTGATTCGATGCGCCCAGCGCCGCGGCCTGCCCACAACAGGTAGCGCACGGCGACGTTGAGCACCGGCGTGCCTTCGAGCACTTCGCGCGTGGTCACATACAGCGTCGATGGGAAGCGCGCCTCGGCCAGCACCGGCGCGGCCAGCGTGCCGGTGCCCAGCCAGCCATCGTCGAAGGTGATCACCGTGGCATGCCGCGGCAGCGTGCCTGCATCCAGGCGCTGAAGCGCATCGGCCAGCGTCAGCACCGGATAGCCGCGGGCGCGGAGAAAGGCCATGCGTTGGCGGAACACCGCCTCGCTGATGAAGAGCTTGGGCTGGAACTGCTGCTCGTCGGCCAGCGCGACGCCGTGGTAGCACAGGATGCGCAGGCCGCGCGACGTCAGCCGGTGCGCCAGCGCGAACAAGCCGAGTGCGCGGGCCGTGGCCAGGAACTTGCGCCTCATGCGACGCTCAGCCCTGCAGGCCGCCGGCGCGCGCCTTGCGAGCCCAATCGATGAGCCGTCGTGCCGGCCATGCCATCGTGTAGTGGGTGGGAACGTAGCGTCCTTGGGCGACGGCTTCGCTGCGCTCCTTGGAGAAGCGCGTGGCGTTCTTCACCGCGCTGTCGTCACTGCCGACCTTGAAGGTGCGCGCGCCCTCGGACAAGGGGCGCTGCAGCAGGAACGACAGCTTCGGGCTCAACGCCGGCACAGCCGGATCGAACCACCAACTGCTGCCGAAAGCGCCCAGAACGTCATCGTTGAGCGCCAGGATGTCGGCGATCCGCAGGTAACATCGATCCCAGGCTTCAGGCGTGAACTGGCTCGATGCCCTGGGGTCGTAGTGCAGTTCCAGCAGGGGCTTGAAGCCCCGGCATTGCAGGCCGAAGAAGCTCAGCGCGCCCAGCGCCTGCGCCACGCCACCGGATGCCAGGATGCGCCTCGGCACGCCTGAGCGGATGTCTACCAACTGGGCGCCGCAAGGCAGCAGCTTGCCGCGGCACACACCGAGGTCTTTCAGGAACAGGTCGTTGTCATGCAGATAGAAGCCGGCGCGGTTGGTCTTCAACTGCGCCAGTATGCGGTTGAATTCGATCTCGTACTGGAGCTCGATCGATGCCGGAATGCGAAGCGCCTGCCGGCGTTGCGGATGCGCGGCAATCAACGCCGCGAGCGCCAGCCGGTGGTAGGCATCGAGCGCGACGTCGCCGCCCTCGGCACGAATTTGCGCCGTCACGCGCAATGAGCGCTCGTCCAGACGGCCGTACTGGCCCAGCCATTGACCCGGGTGCAAGCCGGCGATGAAGGCGGCCACCGGATACTTCGCCGGCCCCTGGGGCAAGGCCTTTTCGAAATCGGCCAGCAGTGCGGGTTGAAGCTGCTCGGCCACCACGAACGGAGACTCGGGCATGATCTGCCGGGTGTCCATCAAGCCGTCCTCATTCTTGGCCATGCGTGCCGAAACGAACCATGAGCATCGAACAAGTCGAATCACTGATTGCCGAACTGGTGCAGAGAATTCTCGCAGAACGGGGGCAGCAGGCCGGGCCCGTCAACTCGCAAACGCGCTTGTTGGGGGGTGAGCTCGACATCGATTCGCTCGACCTCGCCGCGGTGGTGGTGGAACTGGAAACGCGGTTGGGCAAGGACCCCTTTGCCGGCGGTTTCATCGAGTTCCGCACCGTGGGCGAGCTGGCGGCGCTGTACGTGGGCTGATGGCCGCCGAGCTGACGATCGGCACCGCCGGCCTGTTGCAAGACGGCGTGCGCTTGCCCGCGGCCGCGGTGCAGGCCCTGGTGGCCGGCCTGGCGCAGCGACTCGAACAAGGGGCGCGTCAGCGCGTGGCCTTGATCTCCGACCGCGCCGACGCCGCGCTGGTCGCTCTGCTCGCCTGCCAGCGTGCCGGTTGCGATCTGCTGCTGTGGCGCCAGGCCACGCCGCCCGATTCGCCGGTGTGGCGCGAGCTGGGCGTCTCGGCGCTGCTCGATGGCGAGTTGGGCCTGGTCGAGTTGCCGCTGCCGCGGCGGGCCGAAGCGGCGGGGCTGGTGCTGCTGGCCACTTCGGGAACCACCGGCACGCCCAAGGTCGCGATGCATCGGCTGGATCGCTTGCTGGGCCGCGTGCGGTCGCCACGCGATGCCGCCGCCGCGCAGCACGACCGCGTCTTGCTGACCTACCACCCGTGCAGCTTTGCCGGCCTGCAGGTGTTGCTGACGGCGTTGGTGTCGGGCGCCGAACTGCTGGCCGTGAGCCGATCCACCGTGGCCAGCCTGGCCGCCGCGGCGCTGGCCCATCGGCCCACGCTGTGCAGCGGGACGCCGACGTTCTGGCGCGGCTTCATGCTGGCGCTGGGCCCGCAGGCGGCTTCCGTGCCGCTGCGGCACATCACGCTCGGCGGTGAGGCGGTCGATCAGGTCACGCTCGACCGCCTGCGCCAGTGCTTCCCCGCGGCCGGCATCGTCCACATCTACGCGTCGACCGAAGCCGGGGCCTTGTATGCCGTGCGCGACGGCCGTGCCGGTTTCCCGCGGGCCTGGCTGGACGACGGCATCGACGGCGTGAGCCTGCGCATCCGCGATGGCGCGCTGCAGGTGCGCAGCCCGCGCGCCATGCAGGCCTACGTGGCCGGCGCCGGGGCATCGCCGATCGATGCCGACGGTTGGCTGTCCACCGGCGACCTGGTCGAAGCAGAGGGCGATCGCGTGCTGTTTCGTGGCCGTGTCGACTCGGTCATCAATGTCGGCGGCGCGAAAGTCAGGCCCGAGGAAATCGAGGCGGCGCTGCTCGAACTGCCACAGGTGGCGGATGTGCGCGCCTTCGCGGCACGCAATCCGATCACCGGCGAACTGGTCGGCGTGGAGCTGGTGCTGGCCGAGGGCCTGCGCCTGGACGACGTCAGGCCGATCATCGTCGCCCACGCCAGGCAGCGGCTTGGCGGCTACAAGGTGCCGCGCGTGCTGCGGCAAGTGACGGCTTTGGATGCTTCAGCCACCGGCAAGAAGCAGCGAGGGGGATGAATGGACATGACGGACAAATGCGTGCTCGTGACGGGCGGCAGCCGCGGCCTGGGCCTGGCCACCACGCGCCAGTTGCTGCAGCAGGGCTACAACGTCTTCACCTGCAGCCGCAGCCAGACGCCCGAACTGCAAGCGTTGATGGCGCAAGCCGGCCCGGCGCGGTTGTCGTGGTGTGCAGCCGCGGTCGGCCAGGCCGAAGACGAAGAGCGGTTTTTCGCGCAGGCCGTGCAATGGACGGCCGGGCGGCCGTTGTGGGCGCTCATCAACAATGCGGCGACGGCGCAGGACGGCATCCTGGCCACGCTGCCTAACGTCGATAGTGAACGCATCATCGAAACCAACCTGACGGGCGCGTTGCGTCTGAGCCGGCTGGCCTTGCGGCACCTGCTGTCCAAGGGCACGGCGGGGCGCCTGATCAACATCAGCTCGATCATCGGCTCGCGCGGCTACACGGGGCTGGCCGCCTACTCGGCGTCGAAAGCCGGGCTCGACGGCCTGACCCGTGCGCTGGCGCGCGAGGTGGGGCGGCGCAAGATCACGGTCAATTCGGTCGCGCCGGGCTACCTCGAAACCGAGATGTCGGCCAGCCTTCAGCAGCGCCAGCGCAGCCAGATCATCAACCGCACGCCGCTCGGCCGCCTGGGCACGGTCGACGATGTGGTGCCCGTGGTGCTGTTCCTGTTGTCGGATCAGGCGGCGTTCATCACCGGCCAGACGCTCGTCATCGACGGCGGCATCAGCTGTTGACCGCGCCGACCAGCACCTCGGCATACACGGGATGGCCGAGAAAGCCTTGCGGGCTGGCGCTCGCGCCATAGGCGCCCGACTGGAAGATGACCAGCAGATCACCGGCCTGCGCCACGGGCAGTTCCATGCGGTCGGCCAGCAGATCCAGCGGCGTGCACAGCGGCCCCACCGCCGACGCCGTCTCGCGCGTGGTGTTGCCGGCGCGGCTGCCGGCGCGGTTGCCGATCGTCGCCGGGTAGTTCTTGCGCAGCACCTGGCCGAAGTTGCCTGAAGCCGACAGGTGGTGGTTGAGGCCGCCGTCGCACACCAGGTAGACCTGTCCGCGGGAGACCTTGCGGTCGACCACGCGCGTCACGTAGACGCCGGCCTCTCCGACCAGATAACGCCCAAGTTCGATCACCAGGCTGGCCTCGGGCAGCTCGGTGCGGGCGCGCTCCTGCAGCGCGGCCAGGTTCTCGCCGATGGGCTGCAGGTCCAGCCGCTGCTCGCCGGGAAAGTAGGGAATGCCGAAGCCGCCGCCCAGGTTGAGAAAACGCACCGGCGCCGGCGCGTGCCCGGCCAACTGCCGAGCCAGCTCGTACGACAGCCGCTGCGCTTCGCAGATCGATTCGGCGCGCAGGTTCTGCGAACCGGCGAAGAGGTGGAAGCCCTCGAACTGCAGTTGCAGCTTGCCGATCTGCGACAGCAGCGCCGGCACCGCCTCGGCATCGACGCCGAACTGCTTGGAGCCGCCGCCCATCTTCATGCCCGAGCCCTTCAGCTCGAAGTCGGGGTTCACGCGCACGGCCACCCGCGCGGGCAGGCCAAGCGCTTGCGACGCCTGCGCCAGCACCGGCAGCTCGCGCGCCGATTCGACGTTCACCAGCACGCCGGCCGCCACCGCCTGGTGCAGTTCGATGTCGCGCTTGCCGGGCCCGGCGAAGCTGACTTCGGCCGCGTCGGCGCCGGCATCCAGCGCCACCTTCAGCTCGCCGGCCGATGCCACGTCGATGCCGTCGACCAGCCGCGCCATCAGCGCCACCAGCGCCGGCATCGGATTGGCCTTCATCGCGTAGTGCAGCTTGACGCCGGCCGGCAGCGCCTGGCGCAGCTGCGCGGCGCGCGCCGCGAGCAGGCCGCGGTCATAGGCGTAGAACGGCGTCTGCCCGACCTGCGTGGCCAGCACCGAGATCGGCTTGCCGCCGACCACGAGTTCGTCGCCCGACAAGCCGTACTGCGACATCGGCACATGCGCCGGCGCTGCGCGTGGGGCCGTGCTGCGTTCGTCGTTCATCGCGGCGGCCTCAGGCGGTTTCGCGGGTCGGCGCGACCCATTCGGTGGCCAGCAGCTTGCGGTCGATCTTGCCGTTGGGGTTGCGCGGCAGCGGGCCCGCCACCACCTGCACCTGCGCCGGCACCATGTAGGCCGGCATGCGCGCCTTGCACTGCGCCAGCAAGGCCGGCACGTCGACATCGGCGGCCGCCTCCGGCGCCGTGGCGATGACGTGAATGGCCTGGCCCAGCGACGGATGATCGACGCCGAAGGCCGCGCATTCGCCGACCAGGCGCGTGGCGTACAGCACCTCTTCCACCTCGGTCGGACTGACGCGGTAGCCCGAGGTCTTGATCATCTCGTCGCGCCGGCCGACGAAGTAGAGAAACCCGTCGCGGTCGCGGCGCACGGTGTCGCCGGAGAACACGGCGTACTCGGGCAGTTGCAGCCCGCTCTCGCGGCCGGGCATCAGCTTGTACCGCTCGGCCGTCTTCTCGGCATCGCCCCAGTAGCCCATGCCGACCAGCGCGCCGCGGTGCACCAGCTCGCCGGGCTCGTCGTCGTCGCAAGGCGTGCCGTCGGGCCGCAGCACCAGGATCTCCGCATTCGGAATGGCCTTTCCGATGGAATCGGGCCGGCGCGCGACTTCTTCCGGCGGCAGGTAGGTCGAGCGAAACGCTTCGGTCAGGCCGTACATCAGGAACGGCTTGGCCTGCGGCACCTTCTGCTGCAGCAGTGCCAGCGTTTCGCGCGGCATGCGGCCGCCGGTGTTGGCGAAATAGCGCAGGTGCCGGCCGATGGCCTCGGGCCACGGCAACTGCGTGAGCTGGATGTACAGCGGCGGCACCGCGGTCAGGCCGGTGACCTGTTCGCGCTCCATCGCCTTGAGCACGTCGCGCGGCAGCAGGTAGTTCAGCAGCACCACGCGCGCGCCGCTGTGGAAGGCCGTGGTCAACTGGCTGAAGCCGGCGTCGAACGACAACGGCAGCGCGGCCAGCAAGGTGTCGGCGGCAACGTTTTCCAAGTAGCTGGCCACGCTCTTGGCGCCGGCCACCATGTTGCGGTGGGACAGCACCACGCCCTTGGGACGCCCGGTGCTGCCCGAGGTGTAGAGAATGGCCGCCATGTCGGTGTCGATGACGCGGTGCGTGGCCTGCGGGCCCGTGCGCAGCAGTTGCGACCATGGCACCACGGGCGTCGTCGAGGGCGGTGCCGGCGGCAGGTCGCCGACCACGACCACCGTGCGCAAGGCCGGGCATTCGGCCAGCACCGACGGCAGCAGCGGCAGGCGCTCGGCCGAGGTCACCAGCACGCGCACGTCGCAGTCGCGCAGGATGAAGCCGACCTGCTCGGGCTTGAGCAAGGGATTGACCGGCACGAACACCGCGCCGGCCGCGGTGGCGCCGAAGCTGGCCACCACGGTCTCGATGCGCTTGTCGAGGTAGATGGCCACCCGCTCGGCACGGGCCACGCCGTGCGCCACCAGGCCCCAGGCAAAGCGGCGAACCTGGTCTTCGAGGTCGGCATACGACGCCGCCCGCTTGCCGTCGGTCAGCGCCGTGTTGGCGCCGGCGCGGGCGGCCGTGGCGAAGATCAGTTCGGGAAGCAGGGTCGATTCGGGCACGGGCATGCTCACGCGGTTGAAGGGCCTTGCGAAGCCAGCCCAAAAATGTAGCGCAGGGCCTTGCGCCGGCCCTGACACGGTGGCCCGGCGTTCTGTGACGAAGTGCGCCTGCCCACGGCGCGGCAGCCACCTAGAATGCGGGCCACTTTGCTCGCCTGCCCAGGAGATCCGGCTTGGACATCAGAACCGAATTGCTTTCGCTCCTGGACACGACGCTCAGCCTGGGCGGCCGCGGCCTCAGCCTGAAGGACGACTCGCCGTTGATGGGCGCGCTGCCGGAACTCGATTCGATGGGCGTGGTGTCGCTGCTCACGGCATTCGAGGACCGCCTGGGCATCACGGTCGAAGACGACGAGATCGACGGTTCGATTTTCCGCACCTTCGGCACGCTGCTCGAATTCGTGCAACAGAAAGCTGCGGCCTGATTCGCGGCGGCTTCAGTCCAGCGCGCGGTTGCGCTGCTGGTCGAGGTCGCGCAGCAGCAGGTCCATGCGCTCGCGCACGCCGGGCCCATAGTTGCGCTTGAGATAACGGAAAACCAGCGCGTACAGCGGCGTCAGCGTCTCGTAGTCGTCGCGGCGCAGCCGCATCGCCTCGCAGGCGCGGGCGACCAGCCCTGAAATCGGTGACTGCGGCTGCAGGCGCGCGGCGAACAGGCGCTCGGCACTGCCCGCCAGCGACAGTTCCAGGGTGAACAGATCGAGGCCGGTGAGCCACGACGCGCTCAGGTCTTCCCAATCGAAGACGACGGTGGCGCCCGTCGGCGTGACGCCGATGTTGTTGAGCACCAGGTCGCCGTGCTGCGCATGGGGCACGACGCTGGCCAGCCGCGACAACGCATCGTTGCGCAGCCAGCGCCGGGCCAGCGCTGCGCTGGGCTGGCCGGCGAAGTAGGCCTGCAGTGCTTGCAGCAGCTCGGCGGGCTCGGCCGCCGCCGACAGGCCCGGCACCTGCACCGCCTGTGGCCGCTGCATGGCGTCGAAATAACCCAGCAGATCGGCCAGCGCGCGCTGTCCCTGCCGGGGGTGGAACAACTGCGCCGGCGACAGCCGGCGGTAGGGCACGGCCCGGCACACCAGCACCTGCAGCGTACCGCGGCTGGCATGGCCGATGAAGGCCGGCGCCAGGCCCGGGTAGCGCGTGCTGGCCGCCGCGGCGCGAGCGGCCTCCTGGCGCAGGTCGAAGCAATCGGAAAACTTGACGTAGGTATCGCTGACGCCGCGGCGCGTCAGCAGCAGCCACAGGCAGGCGCCCTGGGTGAGGTTGATCGAGACCTCGAACGGCCGCGAGCGATCGAACCAATGCTCGTCGGCCACGAGACCGAGCACCTCGTCGATCATGGCCGGCGCGCCCAGAAGAACAGTTGCGCCTGCATCATGCCGCCGAGGCCGCCGTGCGCCATCAGCAGGCGCGGCACATGCCCGAGCACGTGGTGCAGTTCGCGCGTCGAGCGGACCGACTGCACGAAGTGCGCGCGTGCCGCGGGGCCCTGCGCCGGGATCAGGCCCATCGGGTCTTCGATCGCAGGCTGCACGTAGAAGCATTGCGGCGCGACGAAGCCCGCGCCCAGCAGCCGCCGCCGGCAGCCGCCCGCGCGGTCGATGGCCTGCGGTTGCAGCAGGGCGGCCAGCGCGCCGGCCATGCCGCGCGGAGAGGCCATGGATCGCAAGGCCAGGGCATGCGCGACGTGGCCGACGACGACGCCCGCAGGCGCCAGCAGGTAGCGCACGCTGGCCAGCAGTTCGCCGGTGTCGACGGCGGACGGCCGATCCAGCAGCGCCGGCAAGGCAACGGCGTCGAAGCGGGCCGGGCCTTGTTGCCGTTCGGCGGCCAGTGCAGAAGGTGCAAGCACCTGCACCGGTGCGCCCCAGTCGTCGCCGATGCGCGCCTGTTCGGCGTCGGTGCAGACGATCAGCAGCCGCCGCGGCGCCGGCGTCGAGGGCAGCCGATACAGCAGCCGCCTGCGCGACCCGCCGTCGGCGTAGGGGAATTGGACATCCATCGAACCCGCGTGCGTGGCGGCGAGCGCTCAGCGCTTGCGGGCGACGACGATGAGGTCGGGCGCGATGGACGCGAACGAAGCGCTGCCGTAGCGGGCCTCTTTCGCCGCGGCCTGTGAGTCGTCCGGGCGGGTGTCGAGCATGATGCGCGAGCGGTACATCCACACGGCGATCGGCTGCAGCCAGACGATGCTCAGCCCGTGGCGGTCGAGCAGCTTGCGCAGCTTGGGCAGATGAAGGTCCATGCCGCTGGCCGGGCCGCCCGTCAGGCGGTCCAACACCGCGTACAAGGCGCGCGGGTTGCGATGGCTGTTGATCAGCAGGTGGCCGCCCGGCTGCAAACGGCGCGTGATGGCCCGCAGCGCGCCGTCGCGCAGTTCGTCTTGCGCGTTGCCGAAGAAGCGAAACGAACTGACCAGGTCGAACTGACCGAGGTCGGGGTCGGTCGTGGTCAGGTCGCCGAGATGAAAACGCGTCTGCGGGCACTTGCGCCGCGCCTCTTCGATCATCGTCGGCGAGATGTCGACGGCAACCGATTGCTTGGCCAGCGGCGCGATCTGCTCGGTGATGCGACCGGTGCCGCAGGCGAAGTCGAGATAGCGGGCCGGCCCGCTAGGGAAAAAGCGCTTGATGATGCCGGGCAGGTACTTGCGTTCCCAGGCCGACATGTAGGCATCGAAGGGCGACTCGGCTAACTTGGCATCGTAGCGGCCGCCGACTTCCAGGTGACTGGACCGATAGTCCTGTTCGGTCGAAGCCGCTTTTTCGATCACGCCCATGAATGTCCTTGTGTTCCTGGTTGGTGACGAGCGGCCCGCCCCTCACCGGCAAACGTGGCCCTGCCACCTGGCTTGATCCCCGCAGGGACGCTGACGACGCCGTCGTCAAGCGTCAAGCATTCTCGCATGCAGGGGCTTCACGGAGGCGCCATGCAATCGCCGAAAGCGCCGCGAAATCAACCGCTTGCGCGCCATTCCACACGGCCGGCGGCGAACTCGTGACGAATTGGCGCGGCGCCCGGGCGCCGCGCGTCATCAGGCCGTCACGCCGGGGCGCGAGAGTCCGCACCCGAACTGACTTGCAACGACGCCCATGACCGCCAACCCCGGCACGCGCAACGTGATCGTGCTCACCCATGGCTGGACCGGCAGCTCGGTGTTCTCGGCCCTGCTCGGCCAGGCCGGCTACTGGCTGGGCGGTGAAACGGTCCACAAGCCCGACTACAACACGTACGAGAGCGCCGACCTGGTGGCACTGAACCGGCGGCTGCTGCGCGAGCTGCACCCGACGCTGGCGCACGAGCACCGCTTCGACGTCGCCGACGTGCTGGCGATCGAGCGCGCCGCCGAACAACTGGACCTGGCGCCGTACCGGGACTTCGTGCGGAGCTGCGATGCCCAGGCGCCCTGGCTGTGGAAGGATCCGCGGCTGACCTGGACCATCCGGGTCTGGGCGCGCGCGCTGGACCTCGAGCGCATCGCGGTGCTGGTGCTCACGCGCGACCCGGTGCAGGCCTGGGTGTCGTCCAACATCCGCCGCCACATCCAGAGCCCGCAGTTCACGCGCCGCTACAACGACGGCATCACGCAGTCCAATCTGCACTTCGTGCGTTCGAGCGGCCTGCCTTGCCTGCAGGCCAGCTTCGAGGACCTGCTGCTGCGCCCCGAGGCCACGCTGGACCGGCTCAACGCTGCCTTCGGCCTGGCGCTGACGATGGATACGCTGCGCGCCGTCTGCAGCGAGCCGCTGTATCGCAAGAGCCGCGGGCCGATCGACCACGCGCATGCCCTGCTGATCTACCTGAAGAACCATGCCCGACGCGACGGGCGCAGCGCCGGCGCGACCGCCCGCCGCAAGGCCGATGCAGCGGCGTGACATCGTGAAGCTTTGCCGGCCCGCCCTTGCACGGCGGTGCCGACGCCAGCCGGGGCCGGCGGGCCCGGCGTATAGACTTCGCGCTCGCTTCAGCCTCCGTCGAGGCCGCAACCAGCGCCATGGGAATCACCCGCTTTCGACCCAGTCCCGCCCACCGGCCGGCCTTGATCCTGGCCCTGATGCTGGCGGCTGCCTTTGCGCCGCCGGCGGCGGCACAGGCCGCCGATCCCGTCTGCGGCAATGCCTTCGCCAACACCTACGGCCCGTTCGACTACCGCGTCACCCAGGGTCAGCAGCTCAAGATCGTCGAGGACTACCACTTCACGCCGGCCGTCGAATCGCTGATCCGCGGCGTGTCGGGCACCCTGGCCGGCGAGATCGACTACACGCTGCGCGCGTTCCCGAACCACCATCGGGCGCTGGCGTCGATGCTGAATCTGAGCGTGCGCATGAAGAGCGACACGCTCAAGGGCGCGAACTTCCCGGTCGAGTGCTACTTCAAGCGGGCGCTGACCTTCAGGCCCGACGACCAGATCGCGCGCATGCTGTACGCCAAGTACCTCACCGTCAAAGGCCGGCCCGATGAAGCGATGCGACAGCTCGACGTCATCGCGGATGTGGTGAAGGACGAGCCTTTCACCCACCACAACCTGGGCCTGCTGTACCTCGACCTCAAGCAGTACGACAAGGCGCTGGCGCAGGCGCACCTGGCCATCGCCCAGGGCTTTGCGCGGCCCGATCTCAAGCAGGGCCTGCAGGCCGCCGGCAAGTGGACCGACCCCGTGCCCGCCGCGGCCGCCGACGCCGCGTCGGTGCCGGCTTCAGCGGCATCGGCGGCGCCAGCCGCTTCGGCCGCGTCGCGATGAAGGCCGCTACCAGGCCTTGATCCAGCCGACCACCGCGTCGGACGCGGCTTCCTTCCAGTGCCTGCGCGAGAAGGTGTGGTCGGCACCTTCGATGTCCCGGCGCAGCACGCGCGGGTCGGCGAGCAAGCCGTCCCACGCGCGCGACGCGGCCACCACCTCGTCGAACTCGCGCGCGATGTAGTCGTTGCCGCTCATCAGCAGCAGCACGCGGCCGGTGAAGCGGCTCATGCCGGTTGCCGTGCGCACCGGCAACGGCAGCGCGGACAGATCGTCCTCCGCCTGGCCCAGCGACGAGCGCGCGAACATGCGCTTGCCGCGCACGTAGGCGCGCACGACGTCGGCCAGCGAGCGCAACGACCCCAGCACGTCGAAGCGGCCGCTGCGCAGCTTGGACCAGAACTCGGGTGAGCGCAGGCGGTCGAAGTAGTAGTCTTTCAGGATCACCTGCGCGCGGCCTTCGGTGGTGCGCACCCAGGGGTTGATCAGCACCGCGCCGCTGACCCGCGCATCGCGGAAGGCGTAGAACAGGATGCCCGAGGCCGACTCGCATTCGCCGACCAGCGTCACGTCCCGTAGCTGCGGTTGGCGCGCCATCAACTCGTCGATGGCGGCGCGGATGTCGGGCACCGAATGCTCGTAGCCGAGGTAGCTGCCACTGCTGTCGCCCATGCCGCGCAGGTCGAAGCGCAGCACCGGATAACCGTTCGCGGCAAGCTTGCGCGCCATCGCCACGAACTGGCGGTGCGCACCGGCGCGGTATTGCGGCCCGCCGGCGACGATGATGACCACGCCTCGCGTGGCATCGGGCGCCGACAGGTGCAGGTTGGCCGACAGCAGCTCGGGCCCGCAGCGCAGCACCAGCGGAAACTCGGCCGGCGCGGCGACGGCCGCTTCGCCGGGCTCGGCGGGCTCGCCGGCATGGGCGGCGTCTCGCACGCCCCAGGCAGCGGCGCAGCGCGTGGTGGCGGCGATCAGCGACGGGGCCAGCTCACGCTCATGCACGTGCCAGAAGGCCGGCCCCGCGACGCTGTGCGCCTGCACCGTCGCGCCGGCGTGGCGCAACTCGTCGATCGCCTTCTGCGACGCGGGGGCAATCGTCGCCTCGGCCTCGGCGTTGACCTCGAACCAGGTGATCGCCGTGCGGGTTGCGCAGGCGGCGGCGTCGAAGCTCAGGCCGTCGAGTTCAGCGCCGAGGGTGGGGCCGATTTCATAACCCGATACTTCGACGGCCTTGCCGGCGGCGCCCATCTGGCGCAGCTCGTTGGTCGACTTCACGCGCTCGGGCAGGTTCAGCTCGGCGGCGATGCGGATGCGCAGGAACTGCGTGTAGAAGGTCTTGCCTGACAGCACCGGCTGCCACAGCAGCAGGTGGCGCACGCCGCCCGCTTCGCGCGCCAGTTCGGCCGCCATGATCGCGCCCAGGCGAATGCCCAGCAGCGCCTGGCAGCCCTGGCCGTGCCGTTCGAGCCAGGCAATGCCGCGCAGCAGATCGTCGCGCCACTGGGCCCAGGTGGCGTCGACGAAGTCGCCGGCGCTGTCGCCGGTGCCATGGGGGTCGAGCACCAGCGTGCCCACGCCCTCTTCGGCCCAGGCGCGGGCCTGCAGCGACACCATCGCCCGGCAGCGGTTCATCTCCTCGGCGAAAGAGGGCACCACCAGCACGTCGCCCTTGAGCGCCACGCCGGGGCGCGGCGCAAAGTACAGCGCGCACAACCCGCCGCGCGAACCCGGCAGCACGAAGGCCTGCGGCTTCACGGCCGCCGCCGGCGCCACCGCCGGCGCGGCGGCGGCGTCGCGAACGCTGCCCGCGTCCAGGCTCACGCTGCTCACGACAGGCCTTGCTGCTCCAGGAAGCCCAGGATCGCCGGCACCGAGTTCAGCTTGCCGAACTCCTCGACCTCGATGAAGACGTTGAACTCCTGCTCCAGCGCCATGATCAGGTTGACCTGGCCGAGTGAATCCCAGGCCGGCAGGTCCTGGTCGCGCGTGGTTTGCGTCACCTTGGCCGGCGGCACCTTCAGCGTGGCGGCGATCGTCTGTTGCAGTTTTTCGAAGGTCGTCATGGACACACTCATGCCTCAGGCTGATGGGGGCGAACGCGGCTCAGCGCCCGCCACCCGCGGTCAACAAAATCTCGATCGGAAATTCGCTCTCGACCCTGGGCGGTGACTTCGCCAGGTCGCGCCGGTACTTGCCGTCGCCCAGCGGCTCGAAGCCCTGGTCGGGCAGGAAGTTCTTCACCAGGTCGTTCTTCGCCGTCGGCAGGTATTCGGCGCTCACCTCCTGCACGCCACGCTCGGCCAGGTGGCGGAACAAGGTGTGCAGGAAGGCCCCTTCGGCTTCGCGCCCGATCACCCGGCACGACATCATGAAGCTGTCCAGCCGTGCCGATTGCGGCGTCGTCAGGTTGATCAACGCCAGGCCGACGACGCCGCTGTCGCCGAAAGTGTCGGCCAGCGAGAAGTCGGCCACCAGCCAGTCTTCAGCGCGCTGGAACGACTGGATCTGCTGCTCGTCGTAGCGGCGCGTCGTCAGGTTGAACTGGTTGGTCTTCTGCGTCAGCTGCGCCAGGCGCGGCACGTTGGCGGGCACGTCGACGCGGATGCTCATCTTCATGCCCAGCCGCTGCAGGTAGTCGCCACCGGTGTCGGCGCTGTCCATTAGCTCGCGGCGGCGCCGTTCCTGCGCGTACATCTCGGTCTTCGACAGGTCTTCGGCCGTCAGCGACAGCACCTCCAGCCGGGCCACCTGGTCGAGGCAACCGGCGATCTCGGTCGGTCGCGACGGCACCTGGATCACCTCGACCTGCGGCAGCGCATGGCGCACGGCGGCGCACTCGTGGTCGCTGTCGTCGACGAAGATGAACGCGTCCAGCCCCAGGTTCAGCTCCTTGGCCAGCGACACCAGGTTTTCCGGCTTGGGCACCCAGTTGACGCGCCGCGCCGCGAAGCGCTCGTCGCGCAGCACCTGGTGCGGGTGCTCCTTCAGCACCTGGTCGACGTCGGCCGCATTGTTCTTGCTGCACATCGCGAGAATCAGGCCGCGCTGCTGGAAATCGAGGATGCGGCGCTGGAAGTCGACGTAGACGTTGCCCGGGTAGTCGGGGCCGAGCTTGATGCCATCGAAGCCGTCCTCGCCGACGACCCCGCCCCACAGCGTGTTGTCGGCGTCGAGCACCAGCACCTTGGCCTTGGGCGTGGTCAGCGCGATGCCGATGGCCACCAGCCGCCGGCTGATTTCATGGGCCGCCGCCGGCGCGAACGGGAAGCGCGCCGAATACCAGAAGCGGCGGTCGAAGAAGGCCGTGCGGCCGACCTGCAGCAGCACCTCGTCGAGGTCGAGCAGCAGCGACGAAGGCACTGCCGTGCGCAGCCATTGGCCCAGCTCGGCCTTCAGGCCCGACCACCAGGCGCCTTCCGAGGCTTCGGCCTGGGCATCGAACAGCCCCAGCGCCGGACCCGCGATGCGCGGCAGCAGGCTCACGACGAGGTGGCCGACCGGCTGCTCGCGAAAGCGGGCCACGATCTCCTGCAAGTGCTGCAGCGCCTGGCTGCGAAGCTGCGCCATGCCTTCGACGCCGAGGCCGGTGACCGGGCGCGCCAGCGCCGGATGCAGGTCTTCGCGCTGCAGCAGCAGCACCGTGAGCTGCGGCTTGTGCTGCACCAGCGCAGACTGCGGCGCGGCTTCCTGCAGCGCCAGCCCGTAGGGCGCGTGATGGATCTTGATCGACGTGCCTTGCACCGCGGCAGCCATGCCGAGCCAGGGGTCGAGCAAGTCGCTGGTGTAGGTGTGGACGAAGCCGATGCGCAATTCATGCGTCGGCGCCGCCAGCCTGGCAGCATGCGCGGCCAGTTGCTGTGCGTGCGCAGGGCTGGCCGGTGCCTTGCCGGTGCTCAATTCGGCGCGCAGTTGCGCCAGCGACTGGGTGGACAGCAGTTTCTCGAAGTCGGTCATCGCGATGCGGACAACGGGTATCGCGGCAGCCGCGCCGGACGGGCGGCCGCCGGCCGACGGTGGCCGTGCCGCCATCGCAACCCGGTCGGAATCCTGGGGACTTTTGAGGTTATCACGGGCCTCGCGGCCTCTGGCGCGGGCGCTGCCAACTTGGTCACCGAACGCCGCACGGGGCCGCTCGGACCGATGCCATCATCGCGCGCATGAGCACCCATGAATCGGCGGCGGCGCGGCCGCTCGGACAAAAGAGGTTCACCGCGCAGGACCAGATCGAATTCGCCACCGCGTCGCGCGACTGGAACCCCATGCACGTCGACGCCGTCGCGGCGCGGCGGCTGCTGTCGGGGCGGCAGGTGGTGCATGGCATTCACACGCTGATGCACGCGCTGGAGCTCTGGCAGCCGCCCGGCACGAGCGCGGTCGCGTCCATCGCCTGCAGCTTCGCCAACCCGGTGAACGTGGGCGATCCGCTGGTGTTCAGCCAGCGCGCCGACGAGGGGCGCAGCCTGATCACCGCCTCGGTGGATGGCCTGGCCAGCACCGAGATCACGATCGACCCGCTGTCCGCCGGCGCGGCGGCGAAGGTTCGCGAACCGGGCGCGACCTTGCCCGTGCGCCAACTGGGTGAATTGCCGGCCGCGCTGGACGAGCCGCCGGGCTCGCAGATCGGCAGCGTCATCGAACTGCCCGTCTGGCAGGACGAGCTGGCAGCGCGCTTCCCGCGTGCTGCCGAAAGGCTGGGCGCGCCGGCGCTGACGGCGCTGGCGCAGTTGTCGTACTTCGTCGGCATGCTGTGCCCGGGCCTGCATTCGGTGTTCTCGTCGCTGGTGCTGATGCCCGCGGACCCGGCGGCGCGAACGCTGCGCTTCGAGGTGCGGCGCTACGACCCGCGCTTTCACCTCTTCATCGTCGCTTTCGACGGCGCCGTGCGCGGCGAGTTGCGCGCCTTCCTGCGGCCGCCGCCGCAGCCCCAGCCCGCCATGGGCGAGGTCGCGGCGCAGTTGCGCGGCGACGAGTTCCGGGGCGTGCGCAGCCTGGTCGTCGGCGGCTCGCGCGGGCTGGGCGAAATCACCGCCAAGATCCTGGCTGCCGGCGGCGGCGACGTGATGGTGTCGTATGCCAGCGGGCGCGCCGACGCCGAAGCCGTGGCGGCCGATATCAATGCCGCCGGCCGCGGCCGCTGCAGCGTGGTGCCGCTGGACCTGCAGGCCGGTTTCGACGCCGGCGGGCTCGACCCCGCGGCGCTCGATGCGGTGTACTACTTCGCCACGCCGCGCATCTACAGCAAGCGCACCGGCTTGTTCGATCGCACGGCGTTCGACGGCTTCGTCGACTTCTACCTGCAGCGCTTCTACGCGCTGTGCCTGTGGCTGGATGGCGTGGAGCGCGAGCGTCCGGCCCGGGTCTACCTGCCGTCCACGGTGTTCATCAGCGAGCGCCCCAAGGGCATGACCGAGTACGCGATGGTCAAGGCGGCCGCCGAGGTGCTGGCCGACGATCTGAACCGCAGCCTGCGCAACGTGGTGGTGGTCCACACCCGGCTGCCGCGCATGGCCACCGACCAGACGGCGTCGATCCTGCAGTCGGGCGTGGCGCCCACCCTCGACGCCATGCTGGCCGTGGTGCGTCAGATGTCCAGCGCCATCAGTTCGCTGTAGACGTCGCGGATCTGCGCATCGGCCAGCGTGCGCGTCAACGCCAGCTTGGGCTGCGTGCGCTGCGTGCGGTAGGCCAGTGGCGGCGCGGCGGTGACGAAGCGCGCCTCGATGCGCGACACCGGCATGCCCTGCAGCAGCAGGTGGCGCCGCAGCAGAGGGCCGTGGCGCGCCATCGACGCCGGGTCGCTGAGGTGCGAGATCATCGCGCAGGCCATCTTCTTCCAGCGTCCGCGCTTGTAGATCGCCAGGCAGGCATTGCCCGGGGGGCCGAAGGCCACGAAGCGCAGCCAGGGAATTGCGCGGTGGGCTTCAAACTCGGCGCGCGCCGCGCCCTCGAGGTGTTGCGCGATGCGTTCCGGCCGGGCTTCGACGAAGCCGCCCCCCAGGGCGGGCAGGTTGGGAAAGTACAGCAAGGCATCGTCCAGCAGGCGAAAGCGCAGGCCCATGAAGACCTGGGTCACCTTCGGGTTGGGCGTGAACATCGTGAAGTGGTAGTCGCGCTGCCGGATCACCGCCAGCACGAGGTTGATGCTGGCATGGCGGAATTCGTCCAGCACGCACCAGCTGTGCGGGTTGCAGAAGCGTTCGAGCTTGCCGGCGATGAGCTGGTCGGAATACACCGCGCACAGCACGCCGACCAGGCGGCCTTCGGGCGTCAGCAGCCGCATGCCGTGGTTTGGCTGCGCGGCCGCCCAGCGGTGCCGCAACGAATCGCTCCAGGTCTGCGCCGCGATCTTCCGGTTGAGATGCTGGTGCAGGAACTCGCCGACCACCGGCAGGTCGGCTTCGCGGATGGGTTGAACGTCCATGGTCTTCAGCCGAGATCGGGCGGCGGCGCGGCCCGGCGCCGCGCCAGGCGCTGCCGCAGGTGGTTGACGATCGTGGCCTCGATGCCGGCCGGCCGGCCGCCGACCCACCACAACCCCAGCAGCAAGGCGAAATAGACCACGCCGCAGGTGCCGGCCTTCAGCGCCAGGCGCAGCAAGGCGGGCCAGCCGTCGGCGAAGGGCAGCAGGTGCACCAAGGCGCCCGTCAGCAGCGCGGCGGCCAGCGGCCGCCACAGGGCGCCGGCAAGCTGGCCCAGCGAAACGCTGCTGTTGCGCGCCGTGAGGATCATCATCACCGGCACCATCGCCAGTGACACGCCGGCGCGCGCCGCTGCCGCGCCTTCGGCGCCGTAGGCCCTCACGGCCAGCAGCGTGGACGGCACGATGATGGCCAGTTCCAGCCAGGTCTGCGCGGCCGAATTGCTGGTGCGGCCGGCCACCCACAGCGGCACTTCGAGCACCAGCACCAGCGCCGAAAAGCCGCCGAACAGCGCCATCCACCGCATCAGCGGCACGGCGTCGCTCCACTGCGCGCCCAGCACCACGGCAACCACTTCGGGCGCGCTGACCAGCAGCGTGACGCTGATGAACAGGCACAGCGCCGAGACGCCGGAAAAACTCGACAACACCCCGCGGGCGAATTCGTCGGCGCGGTCGGCAATCTTCGTCAGCGTCGGGAAAATCGCGCGCCGCACCGGCATCACGATCTCGTTGCTGGGCAAGGTGGCCAGGTCGCTGGCCACGTGGTAGTTGCCCATGGCGACGACGCCGACGTGGCCGCCCACCACCAGTTCGTCGCACTTGCGGTTCAGGTACGAGCCGATGCGCGAGATCATCAGCCACTGCGAGAAGCCCCAGATGTCGCGAATGCGCGCCAGTGACAGCCGCGGGCGGAACGGGTGCATCACGTAGCTGACGACGACGGTGATCAGCGACGAGGCGATCGAACCCAGCACCAGCGCCCAGTAGTTGCGCAGCCACAGCGCGGCGCCGACCACCACGACGAAGTTCAGCAGCTTGTTGTAGAGCGAGAAGCGAAACTCCTTGGCGAAATCCAGTTCCTTGCGAAAGGCGACGACGCCGATGTTCTGCAGCGAGTCGATGACGGCGCGCAAGGCCACCCAGTACATCACCACGGCGGCGCGCGGCTCCTTGAAGTAGTCGACCACGAAACCGGCCGATGCCACCAGGCACAGCGCGATGAACACGCCTTGCAGGATCTGCACGGTCCACGCGGTGTCGTAGTGCTCGCGCGAGTCGGCACCGCTGCGCATCAAGGCCAGGTCGACCCCGGCATAGGAGATGGTCTCCAGCAGGCCATAGGCGATCATCACCATCGCGATCAGGCCGAAGTCGCCGGGCGCCAGCAGCCGCGCCAGGATCATCGTGCTGACCAGGCCGATCAGCCGCATGGCCCAGCGCACCGCGATCATCCAGATCGAGCCGCGCAACAGGTGGTTGGCGCCGGCAGCAGGCGTGGGCGCGGCCACCGCAGCGCTCGCGGGCGGCGGCGTGGGCACGGGTGCGGGAACAGGCGCGCCAGGGGCGCACGGGTCGGGATCGGAAGAGGGCTTCACGCGGGCAGGCCTGCAGGGTCGGGATCAGGCGGCAAGCCCGCCACGCAGCCGGGCTGCGGGACCGGCATTGTGAGCCAGGCCCGCGGCCGCGCCGCAGTCACTTTCGCACGCTGCCGCGCCGCTTGGGCCGCGCCGGTTTGGCGTGCGAGGGGCCACACCCTATCATTCCTTCGGCCTCGTCCCGGTGCCGCCGACGCTTGCCGTCGCGCAGGTCGATCGGGCCTTCGCTGCCACCTGCGCATGGATCGCCCCAACCTCTTCGAAGGCCGTTGTCGTCATGCCCACCGCTGAGCCCACGGCGCGGCGCGCCGGCCGCCCTGCGCGTGTGCAGCGTCGGCTGGGCTGGGCTGCCGCCACGTCGCTGCTGGTGGCCGCGGGCTGCATTGCGGCCGGCCTGTGGCTGGCGTTGCGATACCCGCTGTCGCCGCCGCTGGCACCGGCGCTGTTTGCGCTGGCCTGTGTGGCCTTCGGGGTCTGGCCGGGGGCCTGGCTGGTGGTGCTGCCGGCGGCCTTGCCGGTCATCGGCTTCGCACCCTGGACGGGCTGGATCACGTTCGAGGAATGGGACCTGCTGGTGCTGGCCATCGCGGCCGGCGGCTATCTGCGGCGTGCCATCAAGGGCGGCCGGTCGCGCGCCGGCGACGCCGCCGGTGCGCCGCGTGCATCGCCACTGGTCCTGCTGGCGCTGTTGCTCTATGCGGCGGCGACGGCGCTATCGATGCTGCGCGGCTTCGACGATGCCGGGGGCTTCGCGTTCGGGCTGTTCCAGGGCTACCGCGAGCCGATGAATGCGGTGCGCCTGGCCAAGCCGCTGTTCGCGCCGCTGCTGCTGTGGCCGTTGTGGCGCGCGGCGGTTCGTCGCAACGCGGCGGCGGCCTCGCGGCAGTTGTCGCTCGGGCTGGTGTTGGGGTTGCTGGCCACGTCGCTGGCGGCGATCTGGGAACGCGTGGCCTTCACCGGACTGCTCAACTTCTCCACCGACTACCGCACGACCGCGTTGTTCTGGGAAATGCACGTCGGCGGCGCCGCGCTCGACGGCATGCTGGCGCTGACCTTCGCCTTCGTCGTGCGCGAGTTGATGACGGCCACCTCGCGCCCCCGCTGGCTTCTGATGGCCGGCGTGCTGCCGCTGGCCGGCTATGTCTGCCTGACCACGTTCTCGCGCGGCGTCTATCTGGCCATACCGATGGCGCTAACCGTCATGTTGATGGTATACGCGCGCCAATCGCTGGCGCAGCGCAGCCTGCAGCCGCGGCGCTGGCTGCTGGCCAGCGCCCTGGCGGCGGCGTGGGTGGCGGCCTTTGCCTGGGCTGCTGCCACGCTGTTCCCGGGCAGTGGCTACCGCGGCTTGCTGGCCTTGCTGGGCTGCTGCGTGCTGCTGCTGGCGGCACCGCGGGCGCTGGGCGGCGTAGCGCTGCCGCTGCGGCTGCCCGGCCTGGCGGCGGGGGCGCTGCTCGCCGCCGCGGCCTGGGGGCTGAGTCATGTGGTGGACAAGGGTGCCTACATCGCCTTTGCGGCTTGCGCGCTGTTCACGCTGGGGCTGATCGCCGGCGGCCAGCGGTCCGCCGCGCGGTCGCGCGCGGCGGCGGTGGCCGTGGTCGGCGGGCTGGTGGCGGCGCTGGTCAGCGCGGCGCTGGTCATTCGCCACTGGGGTGGCGGCCCGGCATTGACCGCTGCGCTGCCGGTGCTGATCGGCCTGGCACTGGCACTGGGCATCGTGGTCGTCAGCCGCCGGCCGCCCTGGCCCACGCAAGGGCGCTGGCTGGGCGTCACCGGCGGCGCCCTGGTGCTGACGGCCGGTGTGGTGGCGGCCTTCAGCGGCGGCGACTACATGAGCGGGCGCTTCACCACCACCGGTTCGGACTTCGGCGGCCGCGTGCAGCACTGGCGCCAGGGGCTGGCCTTGCTGCAGACGCCGGCGCAGTGGCTCTTCGGCCGCGGACTGGGCCGCTTCGTCGACGACTTCGCCTTCGCCGTGCCCAGCCGCGAAACGCCGGGCGACTACCGGCTGCGCGACGACGGTGGCAACGCCCACCTGACGCTGGTTGCCGGGCGGCACGAACTGGGCTGGGGCGAGGTGCAGCGCTTGTCGCAGCGCGTGCCGGTGCCGGTCGGCCCCGCGGTCGTGAGCGCCGACCTGCGCTCGGACGGCGAGGCCGTGGTTCATTTCGAGGTCTGTCTGAAGCACCTGCTGTACGACCAAGGCTGCCTGATCGGCCAGGCGCGTCTGCCGGCGCGGCCCGGCCAGTGGCAGGCGGTAAAGCTGCGCCTGGACGGCGCGCCGCTGGACGCCGGCAGCGCCTGGGCGCCCAGGCTGGCGATGTTCTCCGTGGCGTCGGAAACGGCGGGCCAGCGCATTGACGTCGATAACCTTCAACTTACGGCGTCCGACGGCCGCAACCTGCTGGTCAACGGCGGCTTCTCCGACGACCTGGCGCGCTGGTTCATGACCAGCGACCGCCATCACATGCCATGGCACATCAAGAACATGGCGGCCCATGTGTTGTTCGACCAGGGCCTGGTCGGGTTGGTCCTGCTGGCCACGCTGGTGGCCGCGGCGCTGTGGCGCGTGGTCGCCGGCGCGGCGCACTCGCATGCGTTGGCACCCAGCGTCGCCGGCGGCCTGGCAGGATTTCTCGTCGTGGGGATGTTCGACAGCCTGCTCGACATCCCGCGCGTGGCGTTCCTGTTCTACTTCCTGGTTTTGCTCGGGCTGACGCTGCAGCCGCCGCGGCCGGCCGCGGCAGCGGCCAACGCCGCCTGAGTCCTGAAGACCGTCCGCTCGCCTGAAGGCCCATGTCCATCGTCCAATCCATCACCGCCGGCTCGCCCGTCTTCAACGCTGCACCATTGAACCACCTCGTGCGCGCCGGCGATGCCGCGGCCGCCTGGCAGGCGGCGCTGGCCGAAGGCCCGGCCGCGGCCGCGCGCGGCGCCAGCGGCGACTTCGCCGTCGCGCTGCGCGAAGACTCGGGCCGCGTGTTCCTGGCGGTCGACCGCTTCGCGGTGCGCACGCTGTGCTATCGCCTCGTGGGCGGCGAACTGCGCTTTGCCGCGCGGGCCGATGACTTGGCCGATGCCGAGCCCGACCTCGACCCGCAGGCGATCTTCGACTACCTCTACTTCCACGCCATCCCGTCGCCGCGCACCATCTTCAAGGGCGTGATGCGGGTGCCGCCGGGCCACTATGTGCTGTTCGAAGGCGGCCGGCTGACGGTGGCGCCGTACTGGGTGCCGGAGTTCAGCCCGCCGGCCGGATCGGTCTCGTTTCCGGCGCTGAAGGACGAGTTTCGCAAGCTGCTGCAGCAGGCCGTGCAACGCCAGCTCGACGGCAGCAAGGCGGCGTGTTTCCTCAGCGGCGGCACCGACAGCTCGACCGTCGCCGGCATGATCCGCGCCGTCACCGGCGAGGCCGCGGCCTGCTATTCGATCGGCTTCGAGGCCGAGGGCTACGACGAGATGGAGTTCGCGCGCATCGCGGCCCGCCATTTCGGCGCACGGCATCACGAGTACTACGTGACGCCCGACGACCTGGTGCGCAGCATTGGCGACGTGGCGGCTTCCTACGACCAGCCGTTCGGCAACTCGTCGGCCTTGCCCGCCTACTACTGTGCCAAGGAGGCGCGCGACGACGGCGTCAGCAAGCTGCTGGCAGGCGACGGCGGCGACGAACTGTTCGGTGGCAATTCGCGTTATGCCAAGCAACGGGTGTTCGGCTGGTACCGCGGCGTGCCGTCGGCGCTGCGCGCCGGCATGCTGGAGCCGCTGTTCGAGCGCACGCCGATCGGCAGCGCCCCGCTGCTGCGCAAGGGCACCAGCTACATCGAGCAGGCCAAGGTGCCGATGCCCGACCGGCTGCAGATGTACAACCTGCTGCGCCGGCTGGGCGCGGCCAACGTGCTTGCCGCCGGCTTCCTGTCGCGCGTCGACCAGGAGGCGCCGGCGCGGCAGCAGCGCGAGGTCTGGGCGCAGGCGCGCGCCGACAACGAGATCGACCGCACGCTGGCCTTCGACTGGCGTTACACCCTCGCCGAGAGCGACCTGCCCAAGGTTTGCGGCACCACGCGGCTGGCGGGTGTCGAGGTGGGCTTTCCGTTCCTCGACCAGTCGCTGCTCGACTTCTCGATGCAGCTGCCGCCCGACTACAAGCTCAAGGGACTGAAGCTGCGCTGGTTCTTCAAGGAGGCGCTGCGCGACTTCCTGCCCGAGGCCATCATCACCAAGCGCAAACAGGGCTTCGGCCTGCCCTTCGGCGTCTGGACCAGCCGCCACGCGGGGCTGCGCAAGCTGGCGGTCGATTCGCTGCACAGCCTGGCCGACCGCGGCGTCGTGCGCGCCGATTTCATCCGCGAACTCGTCGACCAATACCTGCCGCAGCACCCCGGCTACTACGGCGAACTGGTGTGGATCCTGATGATCCTGGAGCAGTGGCTGCAGCAGCACGCGCCGAAATTCCGCATCGACGCTGGTGACGCGACGTAATTCCTGCAACCGCTGACACCGTCGCCGCTGACGCGGCGCATCGACCGGACACCGCAGGGTCGTCGAACTCCATTAATCTGCGTCGATGGATGCCCACGACATCGACGCCCAGCGCCGCCAGTTGCTGATGGCAGCCGCCTTCGGCGGTGCCTTGTCGGCCTGCGGCGGCAACGGCAACGCGGCGACCGCGCCGGGCAGCACGGGCAGCCCGGCCACGCCGCCGCCGGCCGCGGCTGCCGGCACGCTGATCACGACCACCACGCTGCGCGACACCGTCACCGGCAGCGCGCCGGTGAGCTTCGGGCAGGTGTTCAGGCCGGGCGACCTGCCGGCCGGCAGCGCGCTCGACGGCCTGCAGATCGACGTCAAGACGCGCTGGCCCGACGGCAGCGTCAGCTTCGGCGTCGTGTCGGCGCTGCTGGACCTGCAGGCGAACGCCGCCTACGCCCTGGCGCTGCGCAGCGGCAGCGGCGCCGCCGGCCCCGTGCTGACCACCGCCGACCTGCGGGCCACCGGCGTCAAGGCGGCGGTCGACGCCGGCAGCTTCGGCAGTGCCGCGTGGTCCGACGCCGACTGGGACCAGCCGTTTGCCAGCTGGGTGTCCGGCCCGCTGATGTCGAGCTGGAAGTTCCGCAAGCCGATCGGCACCGACCCGCACCTGGTGGCCTGGCTGGACGTCAACCTGTGGCGCGACGGCAGCGTCGAGGTGCTGCCCAGCGTCGAGAACGGCTACCTGCTGGTGCCGGCGCCGTCGTCCAAAGTGGCGAGTTATGTGTTCGCACTCGGCGGGCGCGAACGCTTTCGCCAGACCATCGAGCTGCTGCACCACCAGCGTACGCCGCTGCTGTCGGGCACGGCCACGTCGCATTGGCTGGGGGCCGCGCACGATGTCACCGTCAAGCACGATGCGGCCTACCTGCAGGCCACGGGCCTGGTGCCGACCTACCAGGCGGTCACGCCCGTTCAAGCGGCGCGGGTGAGGGCCCTGCCGACGAGCTTCGTGCCACTGCAGCAAGGCAGTTTCCCGCTGGCCATCGGCACCGCCGGCTACAGCCCGTCGATCGGCCTGCTGCCCGAATGGGATGTGCTGTACCTGACCTGCAGCGCGCCCGAAACCTTCAAGGGCGTGGTCTTCAACGGCTACTCGGCGGGCCGCTACGGCTTCCACTTCCGCGACGAGACCAACCCGCAGCAAGCGTTTCGCCCGCCGCGCATCTCGCGCTATTCGACGCTGACGGTGATGGAACCTTCCCCCGGCTGGACCACGCCGCCGCAGGCCGGCGGCGCGCAGCCGCCGGCGTGGCCATCGTCGCACCAGCCGTCGATGGGCTATCTCGCCTACCTCGTGACCGGCCGGCAGTATTTCCTGGAGGAGTTGCAGTTCCTGGCGGCCGCCAATGCGCTGGCGGCGCCCAACACCTGGCGCGAAGGTGTCAAGGGCTTGTTCAAGACCGAGGCAGCCGGCAGCGTGCGTGGCGTGGCCTGGCGCTGGCGCACGCTGGCCCAGGCCGTGGCCGCCACGCCGGACGACGACACCGTGTTCAAGGCCGAGTTCGCCGCCAACCTGCGCAACAACATCGAGTACTACCACGGCCGCTACGTGCTCAAGCCCAGCAACCCGCTGGGCTTCGTCACGCCGTATTCCGACTACAACGGCCTGATGGGAGGCCAGATCGCCGCCGGCAGCACGGCGCAGTCCCTGGTCGTCCAGGGCGGCCTCTACGGCGCGCCGTACAACGAGACGGCCGATGACCAGTATGTCGGCTGGAAGCTCACGATCGGCGGCGAAACCCGCACCGTCACTTCGTTCGTGATGAGCACCAACGTGGTCACGGTGGCGCCGCCGTTCAGCCGGGCGCCGGCGGAGAACACGCGCTACACGATCAACGACGACGTGTACTTCGACGCGACCTGGATGCAGGCCTTCTTCACCGCGGCGCTGGGTTATGCCAAAGACCTGGCGACGGCGCTCGACGGCACCACGCGGTCGCGCCTGGACGCGCTGTTCGCGTGGAACGCGCCCAACGTCATCGGCCAGTTCGGCACTGCTGCCGAGGGCGACTTCCTGTTTCGCGACGCCGCGCCCTATTCGATCGCCATTGCGCCCAGCGAGACCCCCGACTTCGAAGGCGGGGGCGGCCCCTGGTACAGCAACTGGGGCCAGGTGTACCGGGCGACGTTCGGCGGCCGCTCGCCGCTGGATCGCAAGCCGCCGCCCTATGTGGCGCCGGGGCCCAAGGTCGACGGGCCGCTGCGCATGGGGCTCAATGCCGACGGCTATCTGGCCAACGCCTTGCCGGCGCTGGCCTATGCCGTGCGGCATCAGGTGGCTGGCGCGCAGGCGGCCTATCAGCGCCTGAGTTCGGCCAGCAACTGGTCCGAGTTCGTGCAGGGGCTGCAACTGCAGCCGGTGTGGGCCGTCGCGCCGGGCGTGGCCATGGCGGCCGCGGGCGCGGGCGCGGCCGGCGCCGCGGCCGTGGTGCCGCCGGCGTGGAACCGCGGCCAGGCGGCCGGCGAATGGCGCGAACTGCCGGGTTCCAACCTGAGCGCGCAGGTGCCGACGAATGTCGCGCTGACGCTGTCGGGCGGTGCGGCGGTGGTGGGGCCGCGGTCGCGGCTGGATGCGTGGTGCGGGCTGTCGATCGACACGCGCAGCTCCGAGGTCTGGGCGGCGGCCAACGGCGGCCACGGCGACTACTATGGCAACGAGGTGGTCAAGATCGCGCTGATGGCCGACCAGCCGGCCTGGGTGGAGTGGTTCGCCGGCTCGAACGGCAAGGTGGTCGACAACGTGACGGCGCCGTCCAACGAGCACCCCGAACTAGGGCGTTACAAGGACGGCCTGCCGACCTCGGCGCACAGCTACTACGGGCAGCAATTCATCGAGCGCCACGACCGCGCGCTGCGGCTCGGCGGCTCGATGTCGCCCTACGGCTCGGGCTGGCAGGACGTCGAGGCCTTCAACGTCAAGCTGCCGCAGGGGACCAACGGCTGGGATGCCGCCGGCACCTATCCGCCGGTGTTCGGCGCTGCCGGCTGGACGTTGGCGATCGGCTTTTGCGTCTGCAAGGATCCGTCCACCGAGCGCCTGTACGTCGTGCAGGCACCGAGCCTGCGCCGCTTCACGCCGGCGGCCGCGGGCGTCGGCGGCCGCTGGGAGGTGATGGGCCCGTTGCCGGCCGAACTCAACAGCGGCGCCATGGCGGCAACGGCCGTCGACACCAAGCGCGGGCGGCTGCTGTGGCTGCGCGGCTATGGGCCGAAGCAACCCTACACCTGCGACCTGGCCACCGGCACCTGGACGGCGCGCACGCACCCGAGCAGCGCCGCCAGGCCGGCCTTCGATGCGCTGCTGCCGTCGCTGGGCATGGTCTACGTGCCGCATCTCGATGCCTTTCTCGTGCGCGGCACGGCGGCCGGCGCCGCGGTGTTCCGCATCGATGCCGACACGCTGGCAGTGACCCTGCTGGCGACCCGCGGCGGCAGCGCGATCGAGCGCGGCCCGGCGCTCAGCGGCGAGGAGGGCGTCTACAACCGCTGGCTGTGGGTGCCGGCGCTGCGCGGCGTGGTCTACTTTCCGCATGCCGGCTCCAACGCCTGGTTCCTGCAGTTGTGAAGCCGCCGCAGGCCGATGCGCTGGCGGCGCGCAAGCAGCAGGTGGCCGACCTGCCCTGCGGCGGCTGCCGCGCCTGCTGCTGGCACGACCGCGTCTTTCTGGGCCCTGCCGATGACCCACGGCGCTACCGCTGGCATGTCGAGGACGGCTATGCCGTGCTCGACCGCCGGCCCGACGGCGCTTGCGTCTACCTCACCAACTCGGGCTGCGGCATCCACGAACAGGCGCCGTCGATCTGCCGCCGCTTCGACTGCCGCGTGCTGGCGCTGACCACGCCGGCCGACGTCATGCGCCTGCGCGTGCAGCAGAACCCGCAGATGGCCGAGGTCTACCGCGCCGGCCGCGAGCGGGCGACGACGCTGCCGGATTGAACGGCCGCGCCTCTTCGCGCCATGCGAACCGGGGGGTGGGCGGTTGAAATCGACGGCCAGCGTGGGTGAGTTCTCGGTCGTGCGCCTGCGCAGCGGCTAGTATCTTCGGCCAGACCCCGCAGACCCGAGCTCGTTGCAGGCCCTGTGCCGCACGGCGCCTGCGGCCGGCCTCCTCCGCAAGCGGTCACCTCGCCTCGATGCTTTTCACGACAGCGCAGTTCGTACTGCTCTTCCTGCCGCTGACCCTGCTGGGGTTCTTCATCGCCGGGCGCTCTTCGCACAGGGCGGCGGCCGCGTGGCTGCTGCTGGCCTCGCTGTTCTTCTACGGCTGGTGGATGCCGATCTTCACGCTGCTGCTGCTGGCGTCGATCGGCTGCAACTTCGCCGTCGGCCTGCGCATCGCCCGCGCGGGCGCGGGATCGGTCCGCGCGCGCCGCTGGCTGGTGCTGGGCATCGTGTTCAACCTTTCGCTGCTGGGCTACTTCAAGTACGCCAACTTCTTCGTCGACAGCGTGGACGCATTGCTGGGCGTGCAATGGCACATCGGCCGCGTGATCCTGCCCATCGGCATCTCGTTCTACAGCTTCACGCAACTGGCCTACCTGGTGGACACCTACAAGGGCAAGGTCAACGAAGCGCAGATCATTCACTACGGCCTGTTCGTCACCTACTTCCCACACCTGGTGGCCGGGCCCGTGCTGCACCACGCGCAGATGATGCCGCAGTTCGCCGATGCGGCGATCTACCGCATCAACGGCGCCAACCTGGCGGCGGGGCTGGCGATCTTCGCGCTCGGCCTGGTGAAGAAGGTGGTGCTGGCGGACGGCGTGGCGCCTTATGCCGATGCGGTGTTCAACCCGGTCGATGGCGGCAGCGCGCCTGATCTCACCGAAGCCTGGCTGGGGGCGCTGGCCTACACCTTCCAGCTGTACTTCGACTTCTCGGGCTATTCGGACATGGCCATCGGCTTGTCGCTGTTGTTCAACGTCAGGCTGCCGTTCAATTTCGACTCGCCCTACAAGGCCACGAGCATCAGCGACTTCTGGCGCCGCTGGCACATTTCGCTGTCGAACTTCCTGCGCGACTACCTGTACATCGCGCTCGGCGGCAACCGTCACGGCAGCGTGCGGCGCTACGCCAACCTGGCGATCACGATGGTGCTGGGCGGCCTCTGGCACGGCGCGAGCTGGTCGTTCGTGATCTGGGGCGCGCTGCACGGGCTGTACCTGATGGTCAACCACGCCTTCCGTGCCGTCTGCGGCGCGGCGCTGTGCCGGCGGCTCGACGGCAGCCGGGCCTTCAGCCTGTTCGGCTGGGCGCTGACCATGCTGGCGGTGGTCGTGGCCTGGGTGTTGTTCCGCGCCACCTCGCTGGGCGGCGCCGGGCGCATGCTGCAAGGCATGGCGGGGCTGACGCCGCCGACCGAGGTTCATCCGCTGTTGTGGAACGCCGGACTACACGCCGGCACGGGGGCCGGCTGGTGCGCGGTGCTGGCGTTCATCGCCTGCCTGCTGCCCAACAGCAACCGCATCGGCCAGCAGATGCAGGCGCTGGCCGCACGCGGCGCCTTCCAGCGCGGCTGGCTCGGCGGTGCCGCCTTGACGGCAACGCTGCTGCTGGTGGTGTTGAACGCGGCGCGTGACTCGGTCAGCGCCTTCATCTACTTCAACTTCTGACGATGCGCGTCCTCTCCGGCTTCGTCCTCGGCACGCTGGCCCTGCTGTTGGCTTGCGAGCTGCTGCTGCGCGTGCTGCCGGTGTCCGGCGCGACACGGGTCGGCACCTACGTCGACCCGAAGATCCCCACCTTCCAGCCGCTGCTGGAGACCGACTACGCCACCGGCTGGGACCTGCGCAACGCGCAACGCCTGCGCACCAACGAGATGGGCTTCGTTGCCGAGCGCAGCTTCAAGCCCGACCCCAACGCCGTGGCGCTGATTGGCGACAGCTTCGTCGACGCGGCCAGCCTGGTGCCGAAGGACCGTCCGGCGCAGCAGCTCGAAGCCGCACTGGACGGCCGGCGCCCGGTGTATTCGATGGGCACCGCCGGCAGCTCGCTGCTCGACTATGCCGAGCGCATCCGCTTCGCGCACGAGCGGCTGCAGATCCGCGACTTCGTCGTGCTGATCGAGCGCGGCGACATCTGGCAGGCGATGTGCGGGTCGGGCAACGTGGCCAGCCAGTGCCTCGACCCAGCGAGCCTGGCGCCCCGCACCGAACTGCAGCCGCCGGCGTCGACGGTGAAGCGCTGGTTGCGGCAGTCGGCGCTGGCGCGCTACGTGGCCAGCCAGCTCAAGCTGGACCCGGCGCGCCTGCTCGGCACGCTCTTCAAGCGCACCGAGCCGCACGCCCCGGCAGCGCCGGGAGCGCCTGCCGACCGCGCCGCCGATGGGCCGCGCTTGTCGCCCGCTGCCTTCGACGCCGTGCTGGCGGCGTTCGTCGAGCGCATCCAGCCCTTCCGCGACGGGCGGCTGCTGCTGCTCGTCGATGCCGACCGGCGGGCGCTGGCGCAGGGCCGCGTGCCGGCGGATGCGCAGCGCCAGGCGTTCATGCAGCGCGCGCGCGCCGCGGGCCTGCAGGTCGTCGACGTGGAGCCGTTGTTCGCCAAACATTTCGCAAGTTCGCACCTGTCGCTGGAGATCGGCCCCTATGATGGCCACCCCAACGCCCTGTGTTATCGCCTGTTCGCGGACGCTGCGGCAAAGGCGCTGGCGGCCGACCGGACGGGGCCCGAGGTCCAGCGATGAGCAGCCCTGCGATCCCCAAGACGTTTTCCCTCTACCTCGACGTGGTGCGGTTCGGGGCGGCCTGCCTGGTCTACCTGTACCACTCCAACCAGCGCTGGCTCGTCGAGCCCATCCTGCCGGCCAGCCAGCTGGGGCACAGCTCGGTCATCGTGTTCTTCGTGCTCTCGGGCTACGTCATCACCTACGTGACGGCGACCAAGGAGCGCGACTGGGCATCGTTCACCGCCAGCCGCTTGTCGCGCGTGTACTCGGTCGCGCTGCCGGCGCTGGTGCTGACGGTGGTGCTCGACAGCATCGGCCGCCAGCTGCTGCCGGACGTCTACAGCGGCTACCCCTTCGACCGCTTCCTGCCGCGCATTGCCGGCAGCCTGCTGATGCTCAACGAGGCCTGGTTCGTCTCGATCACCAGCTTCTCCAACGTGCCGTACTGGTCGATCTGCTACGAGTTCTGGTACTACGTGGCTTTCGGGGCGCTGGTCTTCCTGCCTCGGCGCAAGGCCTGGCTGGTGATCGCCGCGCTGGCGCTGCTGCTGGGCCCCAAGCTGCTGCTGCTGGCGCCGGTGTGGGCGATGGGGGTGGTGCTGTACCGCTGGCAGCGCTTGGCGGACATCTCGCTGCGCACCGCCTGGGTGCTGGTGGTCGGCACCGTGATCGGCATCGCGTGCTACCTGCAACTCGATGTCGAGCATCGCGCCGGCGCCGTGTTCGAGGCGCTGGTCGGCAAGACGCGGTTCATCGAGTTCACGTTCTCGCGCTTCTTCCTCGGTGATTACCTGCTCGGGCTGCTGGTGATGCTGCACTTCGCCGGCATGCGCAAGGTCGCGCCGGTGGTCGGCCAGGTGCTGGTCGTCTGCGAGCGGCCGATCCGCCTGCTGGCCGCCTACACCTTCACGCTGTACCTGCTGCACCAGCCGCTGTTCCTGTTCTGGGGCTCGGTGCTGCGCCTCGACAACAAGGGCTACACGGCGTGGCTGCTGACGACGCTGCTGGTGGCCGCCTCGGTCGGCCTGATCGGCGCCGTGACCGAGAACCGGCGCCGCGGGCTGACGGCATGGATCCGGCGCCGGCTGACCGGCAGCCGCGATCATTCGTACAGCGTCTGACCGCGCTGCGCGGCGGCGGTGAGCTGGTCCGTCACGTCCCTGGCGCTGGACGCGAAGAAGGGCACGTGGTGGAACGTCCATTCGCGCAGGCTGTCGCGCCGCATCAGCTTGCGCAAACGCCAGATGTTGAAGCGCCCCTGGTACGAGCGTCGCGGCAGCAGGAAGGCGATCTCCTCGTCGCGGTCGACCAGCGTCATCGGCAGCGGTTCGCCCACGGTGCAGGGCACCGGGAATGCATCGCCCATAGCCCCTTCGACGTGGTGAGCCTGGGTCAGCACCTGGATCGGCTTGCCGATGCCGATGATGCGCGCGTCCAGCCGCGCCATCGCCTCGAACGGCGTTCCCAGCCCGGCGGGCGTCGACGCCCGCTCGTGGCCTGCCGTGATGTCGGCGGCCAGCGGTCCCAGCGCCGCCACGCGATAGACCGGGTGGCGGCTTTGCAGCACCCCGGGCATGCGGCGGAACAACTCGGTGGCCAGCCCCATCTGTGACGGCGTTCGGCGCAGGTCGAAGCGGGGGTTGCGCTTGAAGGTGTCGAAAGCGCCGCCCACCTCGGGGTCGCCGAAGTAGAAGGCCGGCATCGCCAGCGTGCGCTGCGGCCCGCACCAGTCCACCAGCATGCGCACCAGTTCGAGGGGCGTGCCGGTGTACATCGGCTTCATGTGGTTGACCGAGCTGTGCACCATCAGCACCTGCCAGTCGTCGCCGACACGCTCGACCAGATGGCGGCGCAGTTCGGCGGCGTCGAACTGCCCGTGGATCAGCCGCAGCGCCGGCGACAGGCGCGTGCGCAACGAGAAGTAGGCGTCGCGCAGCGCGCTGACGCGGCTGCCCTTGAGGTGGCGCAGCGCGAGGCCGGAGACGATTTCGAGCGGGCTCATGGCGTTGCGGTCATTGGCTCACGGGCAAGGCCGGGCCGGCCCGGACCTGTGGGCACTCAGTACCATTGAAATTCATTGAGCTTGTTCTGCAGCATGCGGCCCACCGCCAGCGGCGCGGGAACGCCGATCAGCGGGTCGTCGGAAGCAGGGGCCTGCTGCGGCCAGCCGGCCATGCGGCCCATGGTGGTGACCTCGAAGCGGTCTTGCGAGCGCTGCAGGTAGCGGCAGATGCCGGCCAGGCGCCGCTGGTTGACGCGGTTGGCGGCCAGGTTGCCGCGCATGTCGCCCTTGACGAACTCGTGGCAATGGGTCAGCAGCACCACCGCCTGCAGGCCCGCGCGGTGAGCGCGGTCGAGCAAACAGGTCGCCTCGGCCAGCGAGGTGCCGGTGATGGTGAGCGCCTTGCGCCGCTGGCGCGCGCCGACGGCCAGATCGGCATAGGTCAGCACGGGAAGCTCGAGGACGCCGTCGACCCAATGGATGCCAGCATTCAGGCGCAAGGCGGCGTCGCCGGGTTCGAACACCGCGCGCGCCACGTTGGAAGCCACGGTCATGCCGACGCTGGCCATGGCGCGGTAGACATTGCGATCGACCATCAGGTTGCCGGTGCGCAGGGCGATCGGGGCCGGAAGACCCCAGCGAATCAGGGCTTCTCGGCCGCGCTGCAGCCATTGCACCAGTTGCGCCAGCGGCCGCTCGTGCATGTTGTCGGTGGGGCGGACGGTGGCCAGCTGTTGCCGCCATTGCGGGTGTTCGAAATAGGTCCACACCGGGTGCAGGTGAAGCTGCACGTCGTGCCCGGCCGCGCCGATGCGCCGCGCCAGCGCCGCCATCGGTTCGTCGCCGAAATACGTCGCCTGCAGCGCTTCGACGAAGAAAGTGGCCTCCAGGCCGTGTGTTTTGAAGGTTTCGAGCATGAAGCCCAGCCCTTCGGACCTGCCGCCGACATTGCACAGGACGTTCTGGTCGCCGATGGGCAAGGCGCCGTCGGCGGACCGGAATGCGCCGCCGATGCTGAACTCGGTGTCGATGGTGAGGAAGACCTTGGTTCTCATGTCACGAGAGGTGCTGATGGGCGCGAATACGGCGCCGCACCGGAGTGTGCCCCGGCCGGATCGGCCTAGCCCCTAAAATTGTCGGCTTGCCCGCGCGAGGCGGGCCTATCTGAAGGATCCTGCACGTGTTCATCTCCAACGCCTACGCCCAGGGCGCCCCCGCCGCCGGCGGCGCCGAATCGCTGCTCAGCTTCGCACCGCTGGTGCTGATGTTCGTGGTGCTCTACTTCATCATGATCCGCCCGCAGATGAAGAAGCAGAAGGAGCACAAGGCGATGATCGAGGCGCTGGCCAAGGGCGACGAGGTGGTCATCGCCGGCGGCGTGATCGGGCGCATCGCCAAGATCGGCGAGTCGTTCGTCCATGTCGAGGTGGCCAACGGCGTCGAACTGCAGGTGCAGCGGCCGTCGATCATCCAGGTGCTGCCCAAGGGCACGTTCAAGTAAGCCGCCGGGGCCATGAACCGATACCCCTGGTGGAAGTACGCGATCCTCGCCATCGCGTTGGTGATCGGGCTGCTGTACACGCTGCCCAACTTCTACGGCGAGGCGCCTGCGGTGCAGGTGTCCAGCGGCAAGGCGACGGTCAAGATCGACCCCGCCGTCACCGCGCGCGTCGAGCAGGCGCTGCAGCAGGCCGGCGTCAAGCCCGACTTCGTGCAGTTGGAGGGCAACTCGGTGCGCGCGCGCTTCGCCGACACCGACACCCAGATCAAGGCCAAGGACGCCGTCTCCAAGGCGCTGAACCCCGACCCCGCCGACCCCGGCTACATCGTCGCGCTGAACCTGGTCTCGCGCTCGCCGGCCTGGCTGGCGCGCATCCACGCGCTGCCGATGTTCCTGGGCCTGGACCTGCGCGGCGGCGTGCACTTCCTGATGCAGGTCGACATGAAGTCGGCGCTGGCCAAGAAGGCCGAGTCGGTCAGCAGCGACATGCGCACGCTGCTGCGCGACAAGAACATCCGCCACACCGGCATTGCGCGCGACGGCAATGCGGTGGAGGTCTCGTTCCGCGACGCCGAGTCGCGCAACGCGGCGCGCAACGTGCTCGGCGACAACCTGCCCGAGATGGCCTGGCAGGACGTGCAGGAAGGCGCCGGCGACCCCAAGCTGCGCGGCACGCTCAAGCCCGAGTCGGCGTTCAAGGTGCAGGAGCAGGCACTCAAGCAGAACATCACCACGCTGCACAACCGCGTCAACGAACTGGGCACCAGCGAGCCGGTGATCCAGCAGCAGGGCGTCGACCGCGTCGTCGTGCAGCTGCCGGGCGTGCAGGACACGGCGCGCGCCAAGGACATCATTGGCCGCACCGCCACGCTGGAACTGCGCATGGTCAACGAAAGCGCCGAGGCCCAGGCCGCGGCGCGCGGCGCCGGGCCGGTGCCTTTCGGCAGCGAGCGCTTCGTCGAGCGCGGCGGCCAGCCGCTGATCGTCTTCCGCCAGGTGGTGCTGACGGGCGACAACCTGAGCGATGCGCAGCCCGGCTTCGACGGCCAAACGCACGAGCCCACGGTCAACCTGACGGTGGACGCCAAGGGCGCGCGCATCATTCGCGACGTCACGCGCGACAACGTCGGCAAGCGCATGGCGATCCTGCTGTTCGAGCGCGGCAAGGGCGAGGTCGTCACCGCGCCGGTGATCCGCAGTGAGCTGGGCGCGCGCTTCCAGATCTCCGGCCGCATGACCACCGCCGAGGCCACCGACACCGCGCTGCTGCTGCGCGCCGGCTCGCTGGCCGCGCCGATGGAGATCATCGAGGAGAAGACCATCGGCCCGGCGCTGGGCGCCGAGAACATCGCCAAGGGCTTCCACAGCGTCACCTACGGCTTCGCGGCGATCGCGCTGTTCATGTGCGCCTACTACCTGCTGTTCGGCGTGTTCTCCACCGTGGCGCTGGGCTTCAACCTGCTGCTGCTGGTGGCCGTGCTGTCGATGCTGCAGGCCACGCTGACGCTGCCGGGCATCGCCGCCATCGCGCTGACGCTGGGCATGGCGATCGACGCCAACGTGCTGATCAACGAGCGCGTGCGCGAAGAGCTGCGCGGCGGCGCGCCGCCGCAGGCGGCCATCGCGGCGGGCTACGAGCGCGCCTGGGGCACCATCCTCGACTCCAACATCACCACGCTGATCGCCGGCCTGGCGCTGCTGGCCTTCGGCTCGGGCCCGGTGCGCGGCTTCGCGGTGGTGCACTGCCTGGGCATCCTGACCTCGATGTTCTCTGCCGTGGTGTTCTCGCGCGGCCTGGTCAACCTGTGGTACGGGCGCCAGAAGCGGTTGAAGTCGGTCTCCATCGGTCAGGTGTGGAAGCCGCAGGCCGATGCGGGCCGGCCGGCCACCGAAAACTGACCAGGGGGCGCGCAAATGGAATTCTTCCGCATCAAGCGGGACATCCCCTTCATGCGCTATGCGCTGGTGCTGAACGTCATCTCGTTCGTCACCTTCGCGCTGGCGGTGTTCTTCCTGATCACCCGCGGGCTGCACCTGTCGATCGAATTCACCGGCGGCACGGTGCTGGAGGTGGAGTACGCGCAGGCCGCCGACATCGGCCGCGTGCGCGGCACCGTCGAGGCGCTGAACTACGGCGAGGTGCAGGTGCAGAACTTCGGCACCTCGCACGACGTGCTGGTGCGCGTGCCGATCCGCGGCGACGTCAAGCAAAGCGAGGTGGCCAACACCGTGCTGACGGCGCTGTGCAAGGCCGAGGCCGGCACGGTCTCGACCAAGCAGTACACCACGCCGCAGGGCGAGCAGGTGAGCCGGCCCTCGTGCGCCACCGCGGCCGGCGCCGAGCCGCTGCGCCTGATGCGCACCGAGTTCGTCGGCCCCTCGGTCGGCTCGGAACTGGCGCGCGACGGCGCGCTGGCGCTGGCCGTCACGGTGCTGGGCATCATGGTCTACCTGGCGTTCCGCTTCGAGTGGAAGTTCTCGGTCGCCGGCATCGTGGCCAACCTGCACGACGTGGTGATCATCCTGGGCTTCTTCGCCTTCTTCCAGTGGGAGTTCTCGCTGGCGGTGCTGGCGGCCATCCTGGCGGTGCTGGGCTACTCGGTGAACGAGTCGGTGGTGATCTTCGACCGCATCCGCGAGACGTTCCGCAAGTTCCGCAAGCTGAACACGCCGCAGGTGATCGACCACGCGATCACCAGCACCACCAGCCGCACCATCATCACCCACGGCAGCACGCAGATGATGGTGCTGTCGATGCTGCTGTTCGGCGGGCCCACGCTGCACTACTTCGCGGTGGCGCTGACCATCGGCATCCTGTTCGGCATCTATTCGTCGATCTTCGTGGCCGCCGGCATCGCGATGTGGCTGGGGGTCAAGCGCGAGGACCTTGTCAAGGCCAACAAGGACCACGATCCGAATGACCCGAACGCGGGGGCCGTGGTGTAGAGTCCTTCGAGCGTCAAGAATTCACGAAATTTCATCGTTCCGAGCCCATGGCGACGTATGCCGCCCCCTCACAGCTCGCCGCGCAGGCGCGGCGCCTGTACGTCGAGGAGGTGGTGCGGCACCTGGCCGCGCTGGTGCAGTCGGCGCTCGACGGTAGCCGCGCGCTGTTCGACAAGCCGGCCGAGCACTCGATCTTCATCCGTCGGCGCGACCTGCTGCAAGAGCTGCAAAAGGGCGCCCAGGGCTGGCACCGGTCGATGGTCAATGCCCTGCGCCACGCCCTGGTGCACGGCATCTCGGCGTCGCGGCCGGGTGACCTGCCGCCGCCGGGCCGCGGCGCGGCCGGCCTGTCGCTGGTGGACGACGACACGATCGAGCTGGAGATCGTCACCTCGCGGCTGGCGCTGGCGATCATGGACCGCGCGTCGTGGGAGTTTGCCGACCTGCGCTCGCGCGTGGCCACGCTCGAAGGCCGCACCGAGCTGGAAGCGCAGGACCTGCTGCGCGCCCACGTGCTGGCGCGCATCGTGTTCGACGCCTGGCGCGCCGCCGGCATCAGCCTGACCAGCTGGCGCGAACTGCAGCCGGTGCTGCACGAGGAGTTCGCGCACCTCGTCGAAGAGTGCTACCACGACACCAACCGCTGGCTGATCGAGCAGCGCGTGCTGCCCGAGGTCGACCTGCGTCCCTTCATCCGCCGCGCGCGCACGCATCCGCAGGCGCCGCTGGGCTGGGTGGCGGGCAGCGGCAACACGCCGCAGGGCTCGCTGTACGGGCCGGGCACCGCCGGCGGCTACGACCCCACCGTGAGCGGCGGCTTCGTGCGCACCGGCCACGGCGGCGTCGGCGAAGAAACGCGGCTGATGACGCGCAGCGCGCCGCTGCCGCGCAGCGGCGAGCATGCCGAGGCCGTGCTGCTGCGCCTGAACCGGCTGGTCGGCCGCCACCTGCCGCACTTCGGCCAGTCGGGCGCGGGGCGCGGCGCCGTCTCGCCGGGCCTGGCGCAGGCCATCGACTCGGCACAGACGGGGGTGCGCCGGCGCTATTCGGCGACCACCCAGCGCGCCATGCAGGTCACCACGCCGGCGATGCTGGAGGACCTGCACCAGCGCAAGCAGGCGCTGAAGAAGGCCGCGGCCACGCCCGAGGAGCGGGCGACGATCGAGATCGTCGCGCTGCTGTTCCAGAGCATCCTCACCGAGGACCGCATCCCCGCCGCGGTGCGCGTGTGGTTCGCGCGGCTGCAGATGCCGGTGCTGCGCGTCGCGGTGTCCGAGCCCGACTTCTTCGCCACCATCGACCACCCGGCGCGCCGGCTGATCGACCGCATGGGCGCCTGCGTGATGGGCTTCGACAGCGCGTCGTCGATGCAGGTGGGCGAGGCGCTGGAAAAAGAGGTCAAGCGCATCGTGCAGGTGGTGGAGGCCTACCCCGACACCGGGCGTCGCGTCTTCCAGACGGTGCTGACCGAGTTCGAGAAGTTCCTGGAGCAGTACTTCCGCGACCAGAACGAGGCCACCAAGAAGGGCGTCTCGCTGGCCCAGCAGGTCGAGCAGCGCGAGACGCTGGCCATCCAGTACACGATCGAGCTGCGCCGCATGCTCAACGAGATGCCGGTGCAAGAAGGCGTGCGGCAGTTCCTGTTCCACGTCTGGGCCGACGTGTTGGCCACCGCGGCCGTGCGCTACGGCGGGCAGGGCGACACCACGCGCAAGATGAAGCGCGCGGCGGCCGACCTGATCTGGTCGGCAAGCGCCAAGGTCTCGCGCGAGGAACGCGCCGAAGTGATCCGCCGGCTGCCGCCGCTGCTCAAGCAGTTGCGCGAAGGCATGTCGTCGGCCGGCATGGACAGTGCCCGCCAGGACGAGCAGATCCAGCAGCTCAACAACTCGCTGGCCGCGGCCTTCACGGCGCGCGCCGCGGTGATCCCCGACGACCGCCTGCGCGAGATGATGGAGCGGCTGGAGACGCTGGAAGAGATGCTGCCCGACGCCTCCAATGTCGAGATCGACGAGTCGATGGTGCTCGACCTCTCGGGCCACCAGAGCAGCGAACTGGAGATCGTGCTCGAAGGCGGCTCGATGCCGACGCCGGCGATGGTGGCCTGGGCGCGCGAGCTGCAGGTCGGCAGCTGGTACATGCTGGAGCACAAGGGCCGCAACGAGCCGGTGCAACTGGCCTGGCAGGGCTTGCGCAAGCAGCTCTCGCTGTTCGTCACGCCGCAGGGCCGCTGCATGCTGTTCCAGCAGCACCGGCTGGCGTCGTACCTGCAGGCCGGGCTGCTGCTGCCTGCGCAGGACGAAGCGCTGACCGTGCGCGCCACGCGCAGCGCGTTGGCCAAGCTGGACGTGGACTCCTCTCGCCTGCTGAACTGACAGCCCCCGGCCGCCGGGCGGCCGCCCCCCAAGGGGGCACCGAACCCGACCGGGGAACCCGGATCGGGTCCGGCCCGTTTGCCGCCGCTGCGACCTGGCCGCCTGCGGCGGCTGGTCGTTGCGAGCGCCGGCGTCAGTGGATCAAGCGGTCTTCCGGATCGACGAAGAGTTCGTCGAGGATCAGCGCATCGGGCTCCTCGCCCAGGCTCCAGAAGACCATCAGCACGATGACCTTGAGGTCCTCCAGGCCGAGCGGGCCGCTGCCGACGGCGCTGGCGCGGTCGATCACCATTTCGCGCATTTCGGGCGGCAGCACGCCGGCCGATTCGAGAAAGCTGATGAAGGCGATCGAATCTTCGCCGAGCAGTTCGCGCTCGGCCTCGGTGTACAGCCGCAGGCTGCGGCTGCTTTGCTCGCCGACGCGCGATTCGGCGGTGCTGGCCAGGCCGTCCAGCCAGTGCAGCGCTTCCTGGATCTCGTCGGACTCGAAGCCGACGGCACTGAGCTTGCGCGAGAGCTGCCGGTGGTCGGGGCAAGCGTCCGGCCGCCAGTAGTTCTCGTAGAGATAGACCAGCACGTCGAACATGCGAGCCACTATACCCCAGGGCCTTTTGACCGCCCCGGGGCAGGGCCCTGGCGGGGCCCGCCCGTCCCGCCGGCTGCGCCTCAGGCGCGCACGCGGCGCTGGAACAGGCCGCCGGGCAGCCGCGCGACCTGGCCGTCGAGCTCCAACTCCAGCAGCCGGGCCAGCAGCGTGGGGGTCGGCAGCCCGGTGCGGGCCTGCAGGCCGTCCAGGCCGATGGGGTCGTGGCCCAGCGCGTCCAGCAGCGGGTCGGCGTCGCGCGGCGGCGGCACCTCCGGGGCCGCTGCCGGCGGCGGCATCGCCGTGCCGCCCAGTTCCGCCAGCACCTCGGCGGCGCTTTCGACCAGGTGCGCGCCTTCGCGGATCAGCGCATGGCAGCCGCGTGACTGCGCCGCGTGGATCGACCCCGGCACCGCGAACACCTCGCGCCCGGCCTCGTTGGCCAGCCGCGCGGTGATCAGCGAGCCCGAGCGCAGCGCCGCCTCGATCACCACCGTGCCCAGGCAGAGCCCGGCGATCAGCCGGTTGCGCGGCGGGAAGTTCTCGGCCAGCGGCGGCGTGCCCGGCAGGTATTCGCTGAGCAGCGCACCCTGCGCGGCGATGCGGCGCGCCAGCTCCAGGTGCTGCGGCGGGTAGACGCGGTCGGGGCCGGTGCCGAGCACGGCCACCGTCGGCGCGCCGGCGGCCAGCGCGCCTTCGTGCGCGGCGCCGTCGATGCCTTGCGCCAGGCCCGACACCACCACGTAGCCGGCGGCGCCCAGTGCCTGGCCGAAGGCGTGCGCGTTGTCGCGGCCCTGGGCCGTCGGCCGGCGGCTGCCGACCACGGCCACCGCGCGCGCCGACAAATGGCGCGCCTCGCCCTGCACGTAAAGCAGCAGCGGCGGGTCCGGGCTTTCCAGCAGCGCCGGCGGATAGGCGGGGTCGCCCAGCGTGATCACCTGGCGCTGCGTGCCGCCTTGCAGCCAGGCCAGCACCGAGTCGCGCGCGCGGGTCCAGTCGTCGCTGTCCTGCAGCAGCGCGGCGGCCAGCTTGTCGCCGACCAGCGGCCGCAATTGGTCGCCAGGGGCCGCGGCCACCGCCTGCGGCGAGCCCAGCGCCTGCAGCAGGCGGCGCGCCGCCTGCCGGCCGACGCCGGGCACCAGCAGCAGGCGCAGCCAGGCGCCGAGCTCGTCAGCGTCGATCGGCAAGCGCGGCGCGCTCAGGGCTGGGTGAAGCGATCGCCGGCGCCGACCGGCTCGGACACCGACAGGATCAGCGCGTAGGACACGCGGTCGAAGACGCGGAAGACGAACAGCAGGCCATGCCGCTCGTCGGGCAGGCGCATCAAGGTGCGCTGGCCGTCGGTGCGGTCGACCGCCGCTTCGCCGGCCCGCCACAAGGCCAGCACGTGGCCGCGCTCGATGCCGTCGCGCGCGCCGCGGTTGAGCGCGACGATCTGGTTCTGGCCGGCGCGCAGCGCGTCGCCGTAGACCGAGACGATGCGGCCGTCCACCGGCGTGGTGGGCGGGTGCGGCATGTAGGCAGCCAGGTCGCTGGCCGGCACCGGCGACAGGCGGTCGCCGACGCCGGCTTCGAGCCGCGTCTCGTTGATCCGGAAGGTGGCCGGCACCACCAGCGAGGCCTTGCCGTCGGCCGCCGGCAGCAAGCCGCCGTCGCGCACGAACTCGGCCGTGCCGACGTAGGTGGCTTCGTAGCCCAGCACCTCGCGCGTCACTGGGTCGAGCAGCGGCCGCGGCTCGCGGAACAGCCGGAAGTCGCGCGCGCCGCCGAGGTCGCCGCGCACGTAGGCCGTCTCGCCGCGCGAGACGATCACGCGGCCTTCCTGCGTGGCCACGATGCGCGGCGCGCGCGCCAACTCGTCGGTGTCGAAGACCACGGCTTCGTTGAGGAAGGGGCCGATCAGGTGCAGCGGCAGCGAGGCGATGGCGCCGTTGGGCAGCAGTTCGGCGCGCACGCGCGGCGACAGCGTCAAGGTGCCGCCCAGCGGACCCGCGTCCTGCGCCACGCGCAACGTGGCGCGGCCGTCGGCCTTGACCAGCACCAGCACCTGGCCGGGGTAGATCAGGTGCGGGTTGCGGATCTGGTCGAGGTTCATGCCCCACAGCTGCGGCCAGCGCCAGGGGCTCTTGAGGAAGATGCGGGAAATGCCCCACAGCGTGTCGCCGCGCTGCACGGTGTGCGAGTCGGGCGCGTTGGCCGCCAGGTCCGACAGCGGCACGCCGGCCTGCGCCACCTGGTTGGCGGTGCTGCGCTGTTGCTCGGTGATCGGGTAGTTGGGCACGGTGCCGCCGGCGGCCAGCGCGGGCAGGCTGGTCAGGCCGCTGAGGCCGATCACGCCAGCGAGGGTGCCCCGTGCGCCGAGGGCCATCGCGGCGGCCAGACGTCCGCGGCGCTGCCCCGCGCGGGGCTCGCCTCGACGATCGCTTCGACTCATGTGCGGGTCTCCCGGCTGGCGCGCCGCGGGGCGCGCGAATGCCACAATCGGTGCCATGGATCAACAGCGTGCCGCAGCCCAAGAGCCGCCGCAGCCGCCAAAACTCTTCACTTGGTTTCGCAGATTCTGCCCCTAAATCATTGATATCGCAACGAAAGTGGCCCGCTCAACGCGCTTGATGCGAAGCCCCTCACACGCGCTGCGTTGCGCCTCGTCCACAACTGTTTCGCCGTGTAGCCGCAACCGCCGGCGGCTGCCCTTTTGCCGATTGCCATGGCCCGCCTGACCATCCTGCGCTATCCCGATCCCCGCCTGCACAAGGTGGCCCAGCCGGTGGCGGCGGTGGACGACGGCATCCGCCGCCTGGTCGACGACATGCTGGAGACCATGTACGCCGCCGAGGGCGTGGGCCTGGCCGCCACCCAGGTGGACGTGCACCGGCGCGTGATCGTGATGGACACCTCCGAGCAGCGCGACCATCCCATCGTGCTGATCAACCCCGAGCTCAGCTGGCGCAGCCCCGAGTTCCGCCTGGCCGAGGAAGGCTGCCTGTCGGTGCCGGCGATCTACGACAAGGTGGAGCGCCACGCCAGCGTGAAGGTGCAGGCGCTCGGCCGCGACGGCGAGCCTTTCGAGATGCACGCCGAAGACCTGGCCGCGGTGTGCGTGCAGCACGAGATGGATCACCTGGTGGGCAAGGTCTTCGTCGAGTACCTGAGCGCCCTCAAGCGCGACCGCATCCGCACCAAGATGATCAAGAAGACGCGCGACGAGGCCGGCAAAGCGTGAGCGGCAGCGAGCGATTTCGCGTCGGCTTCGCCGGCACGCCGGCCTTCGCGCAAGTCGCGCTGGCGGCGCTGGCCGATGCCGGGCACGCGGTGCCGCTGGTGCTGACCCAGCCCGACCGGCCGGCCGGCCGCGGCCTGAAGCTACAGCCCTCGGCCGTCAAGCAGGAGGCGCTGGCGCGCGGCCTGCCGGTGATCCAGCCGCGCAGCCTGCGGCTGGACGGCAAGTACCCGGAAGACGCCGCCGCCGCGCAGGCGGCGCTGGCAGCGGCCGATCTTGATGTGCTGGTGGTCGCCGCCTACGGGTTGATCCTGCCGGCCTGGACGCTGGGCTGCGCGCGCCGCGGCAGCGTCAACATCCACGGCTCGCTGCTGCCGCGCTGGCGCGGCGCGGCGCCGATCCAGCGCGCCATCGAAGCCGGCGACGCCGAGAGCGGCATCACGCTGATGGAGATGGACACCGGCCTCGACACCGGGCCGATGATCGCCGCCGCCCGCGTGGCGATGGCGCCCGACGACAGCGCGGCCACGCTGCACGACCGGCTGGCCGCGCTCGGCGCGCGGCTGCTGGTCGACACTTTGCCCGGCTGGCTGCGCGGCGAGCGGCCGGCGCAGCCGCAGCCCGCCGAGAATGTCAGTTATGCGCACAAGATCGACAAGGCCGAGGCGGCGATCGCCTGGTCGCAGCCGGCGGCCGTGATCGAGCGCCGCGTGCGCGCCTTCGACCCCTTCCCCGGCTGCAGCTTCCGGCTCGACGGCGAGACGGTCAAGCTCTGGCGCGCGGCATTGGCCCCCGGCCGCGGCGAGCCCGGCCAATGCCTGGCGGCGCCGGTCGGCGTGCTGCGCGTGGCCTGCGGCGACGGCGCGTTGGACCTGCTGGAACTGCAGCGCACCGGCGGCCGCCGCGTGGCGGTGGCCGACTTCCTGCGCGGCCGCGGCGTGACGGCCGGCACGCGGCTGGACTAAAGCCGCCCCGCCCGGCGGCCGATAGCGAGGGTTGACGCCCTCCGCCATGCGATCCGCCATCACCCTCGCCGCCGTCCTCGTGCTCGCCTTGCTGGCGGGCTGCGAGCAATTGGGCATCGAGTCGGCGGGTGCCGTTGCCGGGCGGCGCGAAGCCGAAGGCAAGGCCATCGGCGGCGCCTGCCGGCACGCCGGCCGCGCCATCGAAGACTGCTACACGCTCAATCGCAAGTCCGACAAGGGCGCCGTCTTCGCCGGCTGGCGCGAGATGAACGACTACATGCGCGAGAACAAGATCGAGGTCGTCGCGCCCGTGCTGCCGCCGCCGGGTGCCGCCGCTTCGGCGCCCAAGGCCACGGCCAGCGCCGATGGCGAAGCCGACGACGAGGCCGACGCCAAGTCGGCCAAGACCGCCAGCGCCAAGGGCCACGACGCCAAGCGCCACTGACGCGCTGGCAGCCACCGCCGCGGCCGGCCGCGGACCCGCCGCGACGCCATCACAATCGGCCGCATGGAAGGTGCGAGCGCGCGGTGGCGCGACCCTGCGTTTCGCCGCGGCGTGCAGGACATGGTGGGCCCGGCGATGGGCATCGCCGCCTGGGGGCTGGTGACCGGCGTCGCGATGGTGAAGTCGGGCATGAGCGTGTCGATCGCGCTGGCGACCTCGCTGCTGGTGTTCGCCGGCAGCGCGCAGCTCGCCACCTTGCCGCTGCTGGCCGGCGGTGCGCCGCTGTGGGTGGTGTGGGCCACGGCGGCCTGCGTCAACCTGCGCTTCGTGATCCTGGGCACGCAGTGGCGCCCTTACTTCGGCCACCTGCCGCGCGCGCGGCGGCTGCGGCTGGCCTATTTCGCGGCCGACCTGAACTTCGTGCTGTTCATGAAGCGCTACCCGCGGCCCGAGCCGGCGCCGGGGCAAGAGGCCTACTTCTGGGGCGGCGCGGCGCTCAACTACCCGGCGTGGCAGTTGTCGTCGGTCGCCGGCATCCTGCTCGGTGACCGCGTGCCCACCGAATGGGGGCTGGGCTTCGCCGGCGTCCTGGTGCTGATCGGGCTCATCGGCTCGATGCTCAACACGCGCTCGACCTGGGTCGCCGCGGCGGTGGCCGCCGTCACCGCGGTGCTGAGCTACGGGCTGCCGTACAAGCTGAACATCGTGCTGGCGATCGCCGCCGCCGTGCTGGTGGGCGTGGCGATGGACCACCGCACGCCGGCCGGCGCAGCCACCGCCGACGACCGGACATGAGGATGAGCGCGATCCGGGTCCCCCGGTTGCGCTCGCTCCCCCTCGGGGGGACGGCGCGCAGCGCCAAGGGGGCTGCATGACGGCGACGCTGGAGTGGTCCTGGTCGCTGCTGCTGGCGCTGGTCGGCCTGGGGCTGATCACGCTGCTGACGCGCGGCTTCTTCCTGCTTCCCGACCGCGAATGGCCGCTGCCCGCCTGGCTGCGCCAGGGCCTGCGCTACGCGCCGCTGGCAGCGCTGACGGCGGTGGTCGCGCCCGAGGTGGTGCTGACGCAGGGCCAGTGGGTCGCCACGCTGCAGGACGCGCGGCTCTACGCCGCCGCCGCCGCCGCGCTGTTCTACGCCTGGCAGCGCAGCATCCTGGGCACCATCGTCGTCGGCATGGCGGTGATGCTGGCGCTGCGGCTGGGGCTGGGTTGGTAGGCGCGATGTCCGGCCTGACAATCGCCGGCAGCGATTTCCTCCACTGACTGCCGCCCCGCCATGAAGATCCTCCGTTTCGCCGACCTCGCCGCGCAAGGCCTCGCCAAGGGCAAGCGCGTGTTCATCCGCGCCGACCTCAACGTGCCGCAGGACGATGCCGGCCGCATCACCGAAGACACGCGCATCCGCGCCAGCGTGCCCTGCATCCGCATGGCGCTCGACGCCGGCGCCGCGGTGATGGTCACCAGCCACCTGGGCCGCCCGACCGAGGGCGCCTTCAAGCCCGAAGACTCGCTGGCGCCGGTGGCCGCGCGGCTGGCCGAACTGCTGGGGCGCGAGGTGCCGCTGAAGTCGAACTGGGTCGACGGCGTCGACGTCGCGCCCGGCCAGGTGGTGCTGCTGGAGAACTGCCGCGTCAACAAGGGCGAGAAGAAGAACGACGAGACGCTCTCGCGCACGATGGCCGCGCTGTGCGACATCTTCGTGCACGACGCCTTCGGCACCGCGCACCGCGCCGAGGCCAGCACCTACGGCATCGCGCAGTTCGCGCCGGTGGCCTGCGCCGGCCCGCTGCTGGCCGCCGAGATCGACGCCATCACCAAGGCGCTGGCCAACCCGAAGCGGCCGCTGGTGGCCATCGTCGCCGGCAGCAAGGTGAGCACCAAGCTGACCATCCTGCAAAGCCTGGCCGCCAAGGTCGACGGCCTGGTGGTCGGCGGCGGCATCGCCAACACCTTCATGCTGGCCGCCGGGCTGAAGATCGGCAAGAGCCTTGCCGAGCCCGACCTGGTGGACCAGGCGAAGGCGGTGATCGAGGCGATGAAGGCGCGCGGCGCCGAGGTGCCGATTCCGGTCGACGTGGTGTGCGCCAAGACCTTTGCCGCCGACGCGCCGGCCACCGTGAAGGCAGCCACGGACGTGGCCGACGACGACCTCATCCTCGACATCGGCCCGAAGACGGCACAGCTGCTGGCCGCCAAGCTGCTGGCCGCCGGCACCATCGTCTGGAACGGCCCGGTCGGCGTGTTCGAGTTCGACGCCTTCGCCAAGGGCACGGAGACCATCGCGCGGGCGATCGCGCAGAGCAGCGCCTTCAGCATCGCCGGCGGCGGCGACACGCTGGCCGCCATCGCCAAGTACGGCATCGAGAAAGACGTGGGCTACATCAGCACCGGCGGCGGCGCCTTCCTGGAGGTGCTGGAAGGCAAGACGCTGCCCGCCTTCGAGGTGCTGCAGCGGCGCGCGCAGGGCTGAGCCGGGGGCTGTCCGCCGGGGCGCGTGCGGGTGTACCGTCCGCCCATCGAGAACGAACAACGAAGGAGACGAGCATGCAGCCCAAGCTGTCCGCGGCCGAACAGGCGCTCAAGGATGCGGCGCTGGAATACCACCGCGCGCCGACGCGCGGCAAGATCGCCGTCACGCCGACGAAGCCGCTGTCCAACCAGCGAGATCTGTCGCTGGCCTACTCGCCGGGCGTGGCCTATGCGTGCCTGGCGATCGAGCAGGACCCGGCGCTGGCCGCCGAGTACACCAGCCGCGCCAACCTGGTGGGCGTGGTCACCAACGGCACGGCGGTGCTGGGCCTTGGCGACATCGGCCCGCTGGCCGGCAAGCCGGTGATGGAAGGCAAGGGCTGCCTGTTCAAGAAGTTCGCCGGCATCGACGTCTTCGACATCGAGCTGGCCGAGCGCGACCGCGACAAGCTGGTCGACATCGTCGCCGCGCTCGAACCCACGCTGGGCGGCGTCAACCTCGAAGACATCAAGGCGCCCGAGTGCTTCTACATCGAGAAGAAGCTGCGCGAGCGCATGAACATCCCCGTCTTCCACGACGACCAGCACGGCACCGCCATCATCTCGGCGGCCGCGCTGCTCAACGGGCTGGAGTTGGTGGGCAAGCGCATCGGCGAGGTCAAGCTGGCGGCCTCGGGCGCCGGCGCCGCGGCCATCGCCTGCCTCGACGTGATGGTCGGGCTGGGCGTGCGGCGCGAGAACATCTTCGTCGTCGACAGCCGCGGCGTGGTGCGCGAAGGACGCGACGACTTCGCGCGGCTCGACGAGAGCAAGCTGCGCTACTGCCAGCGCACCGACGCGCGCACGCTGGCCGACGTGATGAAGGGCGCCGACGTCTTCCTCGGCTGCTCGGCGGCCGGCGTGCTGTCGGCCGAGATGGTGTCGACGATGGCCGACCAGCCCATCATCCTGGCGCTGGCCAACCCCGAGCCCGAGATCCGCCCGGAACTGGCCAAGGCCGTGCGGCCCGATTGCATCATCGCCACCGGGCGCAGCGACTACCCCAACCAGGTCAACAACGTCCTGTGCTTCCCGTACATCTTCCGCGGCGCGCTGGACTGCGGGGCCACCAAGATCACCGAGGCGATGAAGCTCGCCTGCGTGCGCGAGATCGCCGAGCTGGCCAAGGCCGAGACCAGCGACGAGGTGGCCGCCGCCTACGCCGGGCAGGAGCTGACGTTCGGCCCCGACTACCTGATTCCCAAGCCTTTCGACGCGCGGCTGATCCTGCGCATCGCGCCGGCCGTGGCCAAGGCGGCGGCCGACTCGGGCGTGGCGACGCGGCCGATCGCCGACCTCGGCGCCTACCGCGATTCGCTGACCCGCTTCGTCTACCAGACCGGCATGGTGATGCGCCCGGTGTTCAGCGCCGCCAAGCGCGCGCACGCCACGCGCCCGGCGCGCGTGGTCTACGCCGAGGGCGAGGACGAGCGCGTGCTGCGCGCCGTGCAGGCGGCGCTGGACGAAGGCCTGGCGCGGCCCATCCTGGTGGGCCGGCCCGAAGTGGTGAAGATGCGCATCGAACGCGCCAACCTGCGGCTGAGCGCGGGCCAGGACTTCGAGCTGGTCGACCCCGAGAACGACCCGCGCTTCCGCGAATACTGGGAGACCTACCGCGGCCTGATGGCGCGCGAGGGCGTCACCGCCGAGGTGGCCAAGGCCTCGGTGCGGCGGTCGAACACGCTGATCTCGTCGCTGATGCTGCGCCGCGGCGAGGCCGACGCCATGCTGTGCGGCCTGGTCGGCCGTTATGACCAGCACCTGGACCACGTGCGCAACGTCATCGGCCGCCGCCCCGGCGTGCGCACCATGGCCGCGCTGAACGCGCTGACGATGCCCGACCACACGCTGTTCATCACCGACACCTTCGTCAACGAGGCGCCCAGCGCCGAGGAGCTGGCCGACATCGCGATGATGGCCGCCGACGCGGTGCGGCGCTTCGGCATCCCGCCGCGCGTGGCCTTCGTCTCGCACTCGATGTTCGGCTCGTCCAGCCGCGACTCGGCGCAGCGCATGCGGCAGGCGCACCTGCTGTTCCGCGAGCGCGCGCCGGCCGACATCGAAAGCGACGGCGAAATGCAGGGCGACGCCGCGTTGTCGGACGACATCCGCCGCGGCTTCCTGCCGGAGACGACGCTGACGGGCAGCGCCAACCTGCTGGTGCTGCCGAACCTGGACGCCGCCAACATCCTGTTCAACGTGCTCAAGATGACCGGCGGCCACGGCATCACCGTCGGCCCCATGCTGCTGGGCGCGGCCAAGCCGGCGCACATCCTGACGCCGTCGGCCACCGTGCGGCGGGTGATCAACATGACGGCGGTGGCCGTCGCGGAGGCCGTGGCCGAGTCGTAGTGGGTTGGGTCGCGCGGGGCCCGCGATGAAACCGCGATGAAACCGCGGCCAGCCGGCGCGCGCTGATAATCCGCCGGCCCTGCCGCCGCCCTTGCCAGGTTCCATGAATCAGAAGCTCCAGCCCATGTCGCGTGCCACCAAGATCGTCGCCACCCTCGGCCCCGCGTCCAGCGACCCGGAGGTGCTGGAGCGTCTGCTGCTCGCCGGCGTCGACGTGGTGCGCCTGAACTTCAGCCACGGCAAGGCCGAGGACCACATCGCCCGCGCCGAGCTGGTGCGCCGCACGGCCGACAAGGTGGGCCGCACGGTGGCGCTGATGGCCGACCTGCAGGGGCCGAAGATCCGCGTCGGCAAGTTCGTCGACGGCCGCGTGATGCTGCAAAACGGCCAGCCCTTCGTGCTGGACGCGCAGCGCGCCGAAGCCGGCGACGTGCACGCCGTGGGCCTGGACTACAAGGAGCTGCCGCGCGACGTGCGCCCCGGCGACACGCTGCTGCTCAACGACGGGCTGATCGTGCTGACCGTCGACGCGGTGCGCGGCGAGCAGGTGCACACCGTCGTCAAGGTCGGCGGCGAGCTGTCCAACAACAAGGGCATCAACAAGCAGGGCGGCGGCCTGACGGCGCCGGCGCTGACGGCCAAGGACATGGAAGACATCCGCACCGCGATGGCCTTCCAGGCCGAGTACGTGGCGGTGAGCTTCCCGAAGAGCGCCACCGACATGGAGATGGCGCGCCAGCTCGCCAACGTGGCCGGCGAGGCCTACCGCCACAAGCCGGCGATGATCGCCAAGATCGAGCGCAGCGAGGCCATCCCCCAGCTCGAAGCCATCCTCAAGGCCAGCGACGGCATCATGGTGGCGCGCGGCGACCTCGCGGTGGAGGTCGGCAACGCCGCGGTGCCGGCGCTGCAGAAGAAGATGATCCGCATGGCGCGCGAGATGGACAAGGTGGCCATCACCGCCACGCAGATGATGGAGAGCATGATCCAGAACCCGGTGCCCACGCGCGCCGAGGTGTCGGACGTGGCTAACGCGGTACTCGATGGCACCGACGCCGTGATGCTGAGCGCCGAGACGGCGGCCGGCAAGTACCCGGTGGAGACGGTGGAGCACATGGCGCTGATCGCGCTGGAGGCCGAGCGCGCGGAGGACGTCTCGCTCGACACCGACTTCACCAACAAGCGCTTCGGCCGCATCGACCAGAGCATCGCGATGGGCGCGCTGTTCACGGCGCATCACCTGGGCTGCAAGGCCATCATCGCGCTCACCGAGTCGGGCAGCACGGCGCTGTGGATGAGCCGGCACAACATCAAGCTGCCGATCTTCGGCCTGACGACGCAGACCGTGTCGCAACGCAAGATGGCGCTCTACCGCAACGTTCGGCCGATGCTGATGGCCAAGGAAAGCGACCGCGATTCGGCCCTGGTGCAGGCCGAGAAGCTGCTGGTGGCGCGCGGCGAGCTCAAGCCCGGCGACACCTACGCCATCACCTGCGGCGAGCCGATGGGCTACCCCGGCGGTACCAACATGTTGAAAGTCTGCCGGGTGGATTGAGGCCCAGCCGGCGTCAGCCGCCGGCGCGCACCGAATCGACCATCGCCGCCACCGCCGGCGCCATGCCGGTGGGCTGCAGTTCGAGTAGCGGCTGCTCGCGCGCGAAGACGCGGAACAGCTCGTCGGCGAAGCTGTGGCCGATTTCGTCGATGCCCGAAAAGTCCAGCTCGGCATGGCGGAAGGCCTGCAGCCGCAGCGCCGCGCGCCGCGCCTGCGCGCGCGAGGCCAGGTGCACCGCGGCGCCGGCGCCACCGGTCAGCAGCTTCAGCGGCACCGCGGTGCGCTCGAAGCCGTAGCCGCGGCCATCGGCGCTGTGCCGGCGCAGCACCGCGTCCAGCGTGCGCGGCGTGTCCAGCGCGACGGCCAGATAGACGGAAGTGCCCTGGCGCGCCAGCGGCCGCCCTTCACGCCAGCCGGGCGCGCCGCCGAAGCCGCGGTGCTGGAAGGCCGTCTCGTTGGCATGCAGGTCCAGCACGTCGGCCAGGCGCGAGCAGAAGAACAAGCCGCGGCCGCTGTGGCGATCCGGCAGGCTGCTGAGCTTGCCCTTGCTGAGTTCCAGCATCGCCAGCCGCGGGTCGGCGAGGTCGTGCGCATCCTGCAGGCGCCGGAACAGCCCGCAGCCGTCGTCCGACACCAGCAACTGCAGGTGCAGCGCCGTCTGGCGCAGCGAGATCGTCACCTGGCTGCCGCCGCTGTGCTCGATGGCGTTGTTCAGCAGCTCGGTGAAGGCGTGCTGCGCGAGCCGCGCCACCGCGGGCGGCAACTGGAAGAAGGGCGCGAAGTCGCGGCTCCAGGGCAGGTCTTCCTGCAACCCGGCCAGCGCATAGCGCTGCACCACCTGGCGCAGCGGGCCCGGCTGCCAGCAGGGCTTGCGGCGGCTGCCGCTGCGCTGCAGCCACTGCGCGGCTTCCAAGCGGCGCAGCAGGCTCAATGCCGAGCGGCGGCCGATCTGCAGGCGGTCCATCACATAGGCCGGCAACTCATCCCCGGCGCGCGTGGCGGCGGTGGTGATCCAGGCGGTGGCATCGGCCAGGCGGGCGGCGGGCTTCATCGGCGTGGTCTTCGGCGGGCGGCCCGCAGACAAGGGGCAGGTGAGCCGCAGTGTCGGCAAGAGCTGCCCGCCGCCGAGCGCGGAAAAGCCGGGCGAAATCCGGCCAGTTTCGCTTGCATGCCTTCGCCGCGCGCCTGCGCCGCGTGCGGACAAGGCCGCGGCCGCCCGGGGCCAGCGCCTAAAATCCGCCGGTTACGGCCCGGTTACGCAGCGAGCGCCGACAGGGCCTGGAATTCCATCCACCCGACCATTTTTCCGGAGCCCGCCATGCCCCTCGTCTCGATGCGCCAGTTGCTCGACCACGCCGCCGAAAACGGCTACGGCATCCCCGCCTTCAACGTCAACAACCTGGAGCAGGTGCAGGCCGTGATGACGGCCGCCGCCGAGGTCAACGCCCCGGTGATCCTGCAGGCCAGCGCCGGCGCGCGCAAGTACGCCGGCGAGCCCTTCATCAAGCACCTGATCCAGGCGGCGGTGGAGTCGTGGCCGCACATTCCGCTGGTGATGCACCAGGACCACGGCCAGAGCCCCGAGGTCTGCCGCGGCGCCATCGACCTGGGCTTCAGCTCGGTGATGATGGACGGCTCTTTGCAGGCCGACGGCAAGACCATCGCCAGCTACGACTACAACGTCGACGTGACGCGCCAGGTGGTGGACATGGCGCACCGCCAGGGCGTCACGGTCGAAGGCGAGCTGGGCTGCCTGGGCTCGCTGGAGACCATGCGCGGCGACAAGGAAGACGGCCACGGCACCGACGCGACGATGACGCGCGAGCAATTGCTGACCGACCCCGAGCAGGCGGCCGACTTCGTCAAGAAGACCCAGCTCGACGCGCTGGCCATTGCCATCGGCACCAGCCACGGCGCCTACAAGTTCACCCGCAAGCCCACCGGCGACATCCTGGCGATCGACCGCATCAAGGAGATCAACCGCCGCATCCCCAACACCCACCTGGTGATGCACGGCAGCTCCAGCGTGCCGCAGGACCTGCTGGCCATCATCCGCCAGTACGGCGGCGACATGAAGGAGACCTATGGCGTGCCGGTGGAGGAGATCCAGCACGCCATCAAGTACGGCGTGCGCAAGATCAACATCGACACCGACATCCGGCTGGCGATGACCGGCGCCATCCGCAAGTACATGGCCGAGAACCCCGGCAAGTTCGACCCGCGCGACTACCTCAAGCCCGCGCGCGAGGCTGCTAAGGCCATCTGCCGCCAGCGCTACGTGGAGTTCGGCTGCGAAGGCCAGGCCGGCAAGATCAAGCCCGAGCCGCTGGCCGCCGTGGCGCGCCAGTACGCCAGCGGCAGCCTGGCGCAGGTGGTCAACTGACGCGCCGCCGCTGAGCAAGTCGGCGGCGAAAACGACGAAGCCGCAGCCGGTCGATCCGACCGACGCTGCGGCTTTCCCGGTTGGCCTTGCGGGCCTTACTTGAGGTGGCTGCTGATCAGCTTGGTCATCTCGAACATCGAGACCTGCGCCTTCTTGAAGATCTCCTTCAGCTTGGCGTCGGCGTTGATCATGGTCTTCTTGGCGCTGTCCTGCAGCCCGTTCTTCTTGATGTATTCCCAGACCTTCTTGGTCACCTCGGTCCGCGGCATCGCCTTGTCCCCGATCACCGCCGCCAGCGCCGCACTGGGCGTCATCGCCTTCATGAAGGCGGCGTTGGGGGTGCGCTTCTTGGCGGGGGCGGCTTTTTTGGCTGCAGTCTTAGGAGAAGCCGCCGCCTTTCCGGATGCCGCCTTCTTTGCGGGCGCCATTTTCTTAGCGGGTGCAGACTTCTTCGCCGGCGCCTTCTTAGCCGGTGCCTTCTTTGCAGTTGCCATGAGTGTTCTCCGTCAGAGTTGATGTCGTTGTGCGCCGAGCATTGGACATCCGTCTCTCGTACGTCTCGACGCTGTCGCGCATGGTAATGCGTGCCTTGGTGAGTGAGAAGGTATCGAGCACACTTGGCTGCGACCAGTCAAAGCCCACCCTGCTGTTCCGTCGATGTTGACGCAAACTAGGAGGCAAGGATGCAGTCCAAAATGCGCGTTAGACCGCGGTACAGCCATGGACGTGGTCGAAGTTGCCAACAATGAACACGACCTGCATTTGCGTTCTGTTGTCGGTTGCGGCGCAGCCTTGGGCCGTTGCGACAGCCGAGTCGCTTCAGGCGCCGTGATCGGATGAAGGCCGATGCTTCTAGCGAGGGAGTGATGTCTCGATACGAATCCAGTCTGATTGCTGCCCTTTCAGGTGAACGAGATATTCACAAGCATTGGATGCTCCGTCTGAAGCATGCGGTCTATAAAGCGCGCTTGGGACACCTTGATGATGCACGCGAGATAATTCGATCGGCTAGGTCAGTGCTCTCGCAGATGAATACAGCACAGATTGTTGCTTATATAAACTTCGCAGAAGGTGTTTGTGAATACTTCGAAAATGGCGCTGCCAAGGCAATTGATAAATTGAATCGAAGCCGTGCGCTGGCAGCGGGATGCCCGCCAAATGATGATCTTCCGTTATTGGTCGCCGCGTGGCTTGCTGCCGTTCACCGTATACTCGGTCAATGGGATAATTTATCGCGTGATTTGGCAGATATCTTTGTTTCGGGTCGCGTTGTGTCGGATGAGGTGGCTGCCCGTGCCTGTCTTGTTGTGGCGGATACCTGTGAAGACGTTGGTGCGATAAAGAAGGCTGACAACTGGTATAAATCTGCGCGAGAGTCTGCACTTCGATTGGGGGATGATTCATCTCTTGGGGCAATTTTATACAATCGCGCCGCAATCAAAGTTTTCAATGTGCGCATTCAAGAAGTTAAAGGTCTCGACCTCGATATTGAAGAATGCCATCTAATTGTTCAGGCGGCATCCGCAGAGAATTATGCTCAATATATCAAAGATACGTCTTTGGGTTGGGCATTCGACTTGTTGTTTGGGCAGCTTGCAATCGTCCAGGGGCAGTACGCTGAAGCGATCCGTCGGTTCACTTCATCGAAGGTTCCCGCTGATCTAGCTGCCATTTGGCCTGCGGCAGAATTGATGCGATCGGCAGATATATTGCGAAGCCGAGCCATATTGAGTGAAATTGATCAATCTCAGGTGATTCAAGGCGCGTCAGCACTCATGGAAAGATTCTTTGGTGGAGTTAGTGCAAGCGGTATGGCGATCGCCGCTTATTCGATCCAGTTGGCACTCAAACAGTTTGATGGTTTGGATGAGAGATTCACGAAAATGTGGCAGGATGCGATCGCGAGATTTGATCTAAATTGTCAACGAGAATCTGACGTTTTGAAAGTGCTCGGCGAGCGTGCCCCAAAGGATTTTGCGTTTCCGGCTTTGTAGGATTTCATTTTATTGGCTTGACAATATTGAATATGGGGAAAAACTCTCACGATCAAATCGCCATCGTCATGGGCTCCTCCAGCGACTGGGAAACCTTGTCCAACGCCGCTGCAGTCCTCGATGAATTTGCCATTCCCTATCATCGGCAAGTATTGTCAGCGCACCGCATGCCTGACGATATGTTCGCGTTTGCGGCCAGCGCGGCCGATCGGGGGTTTCGGGCGATCATTGCGGGGGCGGGGGGTGCGGCGCATCTGCCGGGGATGCTGGCGTCCAAAACCACCGTGCCGGTGCTGGGGGTTCCGGTAGCCAGTCGGTATCTGCAAGGGCTCGATTCTCTGTATTCGATCGTGCAGATGCCCAAAGGGATACCCGTGGCGACGTTTGCCATCGGGCCCGCCGGGGCGGCCAATGCGGCGTTGTTCGCGGTGGCCATGCTGGCCGCGGACGACGCGGCATTGCTGCAGAAGCTGAACGACTTTCGCACGCGGCAGACCGCGGCGGCGCGCGCGATGACGCAGGACTTGTCGTGAGCGCGGAGCGCCCGGCCACGCCGGCGGCGCCCGCGGCGCGCGCGCGCAGCATCGGCATCCTGGGCGGCGGCCAGCTCGGCCGCATGCTGGTTCATGAGGCGCAGGCGATGGGCTATCGGGCCGTCGTGCTCGATCCCGACCCGAGCGCGCCGGCCGGGCAGGCGGCCGACCGACTGTTGTGTGCAGCCTACGATGACCCAGCCGCCGCGTCGGAGATGGCCGCGCTTTGCGCCGCCGTGACGACCGAATTCGAGAACGTGCCGGCCGCCGTGTTGCAGTCGCTGGCCGATCGCTGCGTGGTCTCGCCGGCGGCCGCGGCGGTGCGCATCTGCCAGCACCGCGCGCTGGAGAAGGCGCATTTCGGGCGCAGCGGCGTGCCTTGCGCGCCGCATGCGCGCATCGAATCGGCGGCCGATCTGCAGGCCGTGGCCGACGAGCTGCTGCCCGGCGTGCTGAAGACCTCGCAGCTCGGCTACGACGGCAAGGGCCAGCGGCGCGTGGCCGACCGCGCCGCGCTGGCCGAGGCCTGGCAGGCGCTGGGCCGCTCGCCCTGCCTGCTGGAGGCGCTGCTGCCGATCCGCTGCGAACTCAGCGTGCTGGTGGCGCGCGGTGCCGACGGCGCCTGCGTGCACCTGCCGGTGCAGCAGAACCTGCACCGCGACGGCATCCTCGCCGTCACCCAGGTGCCGGCGCCCGACGTCGATGCCGCCACCGCCGCCGAAGCGGCGCGCATGGCGCGCGAGCTGGCGGTGACGATGGACTACGTGGGCGTGCTGTGCGTCGAGTTCTTCGTGCTGCAAGACGGCCGACTGCTGGCCAACGAGATGGCGCCGCGCCCGCACAACTCGGGTCACTACAGCATCGATGCCTGCGACCTCTCGCAGTTCGGGCTGCAGCTTCGCACCCTGCTGGGCCTGCCGCTCGCCATGCCGCGCCAGCACTCGGCCGCGGTGATGCTCAACCTGCTGGGCGACCTGTGGTTCGCCGCCGATGCCGCCGGCGGTGCGGCCGTCGCCACGCCGCGCGAGCCCGACTGGCCCGCCGTGCTGGCGCTGCCCGGCGTGCACCTGCACCTGTACGGCAAGGCCGAACCGCGCCGCGGCCGCAAGATGGGGCACCTGACCGTCACCGCGGCCAGCGCGGCCGCGGCGCGCGCCACCGCCTTGCAGGCCGCGCAGCGCCTGGGCCTGCCGCCCTTCTGACCGACCGCGCGCGCCCATGCCCATCCTCGACGGACAAGACCCGGCCGCCGTGGCCGCTGCCGCCGACCGCCTGGCCGCCGGCGGCCTGGTCGGCTTCGCCACCGAAACGGTCTACGGCCTCGGCGCGCGCGCCGACGACGATGCTGCGGTGGCCGCCATCTTCGCCGCCAAAGGCCGGCCGGCCGACCATCCGCTGATCGTCCACGTCGCCACGCTGGACGACGCGCGCCACTTCGGCGAGCTGTCGAGCGCGGCCGCGCAGCGCCTGGCCGAGCGCTTCTGGCCCGGGCCGCTGACGCTGATCGTGCCGCGCCGGCCGGGCGTGGGCGCGGCGGCGGCGGCCGGGCAGCCGAGCATCGGCTTGCGCATGCCGTCGCACCCGGTGGCGCGCGCGCTGCTGCAGGCGGCGGCAGCGCGCGGCGTGCGCGGCGTGGCGGCGCCCAGCGCCAACCGCTTCGGCCGCATCAGCCCCACGCAGGCGGCGCACGTGGCGGCCGAGTTCGGGCCCGAGCTGCCGGTGCTGGACGGTGGCGACTGCGAACTGGGCATCGAGTCGGCCATCGTCGACTGCAGCCGCGCCGCGCCGGCGCTGCTGCGCCCCGGCGTGCTGGCGCGCGACGAGATCGAGGCCGTGCTCGGCGCCGCCTTGCGGCCGCCGGGCGACGACGCGCCGCGTGCCTCGGGCACGCTGGCGGCGCACTACGCGCCCGTGGCCAAGCTGCGGCTGATGGACGGCGCGATGCTGCGCAGCGCCTTCGAGGTGCTGGCCGGCGGCCAGCCGCCGCAGGGCCTCGCGGTATATTCCCGCACGGTGCGGCAGGCGCCGCGCGGCATCACGCTGCGGCTGATGCCGGACCGGGCGGCAGACGTGGCGCACGAACTGTTCGCGGTGCTGCGCGGCTTCGATGCCGGCGGCGCCCGGCTGATCTGGGTCGAGACGCCGCCACCCGGCCCCGCGTGGGACGGTGTGCGTGATCGGTTGGCCCGCGCTGCGGCGGCCGCATGATCGGCGGCCGGTCGTCCAGGCGTTCATTCCCTTTCCCAACCGCAGCGACTTTCGGAGTTTTTCCAATGACATCTGGGCGTCGATCGGCGCGCATCACGCGCTTCGGGCTCACCGCCGTCTTCGCGGCGACGCTGCTGGCGGCCTGCGGCGGCGGCACCACGCAGTACGAAGCCTTCATCCCCGACCAGTACGTGGCCTTCGGCGACGAGAGCAGCGTCATCCTGGCCGACGGCCGGCGCTACACCGTGAACCCGCTGACGACCGATGGCGCGATCGACTGCGCGACCGAGCCGATCTGGACCCAGGCCGTGGCCAACCACTACGGCTTCGCCTTCCAGGAGTGCAACCCCAACAATTCCAGCGCGACCAAGGCCGAGATGCGCGCCGTGGCGGGCGCGCGCGCCGATGACCTGAAGACGCAGATCGACAGCCAGATCGCGCGCGCCGGCTTTGCGCCGCTGAGCCTGGTGACCATCCTGGTGGGCGCCAACGACGTGCTCGACCTCTACGCCGCGTATCCGCAGCAGACCGAGGAACAGCTCACCGCCGAACTGGCCGACCGCGGCGCGCGGCTGGGCGCGCAGGTCAACCGCCTCGTCGACCTGGGTGCGCGCGTGATCGTCGCCACCGTGCCCGACATGGGCCTGAGCCCGTACGCGCTGGCGGAGAAGGCCAAGTTCAGCGACATCGACCGCTCGGCGCTGCTCACCCGGCTGACGGCGGCCTTCAACAGCAAGCTGCGCACCACCATCCTCAACGACGGCCGCTACATCGGCCTGGTGCTGGGCGACGAGGCGGTGCAGTCGGTGGCCAAGTACGCCAGCAGCTACGGCGTCACCGACGCCACCACCGCGGTGTGCACCGTCGCGCTGCCCAACTGCACGACGCAGACGCTTGTGGCCTCGGGCACCTCGGCCACCTGGCTGTGGGCCGACGACCGCCATCTTGCGTACGGCGGGCAGACCCGCCTGGGCACGCTGGCGGTGGCGCGGGCCACCGGCAACCCGTTCTGATCAGAGCTGCTGGTCCGCCTGCTCGCGGCGGCCGCGCTCGACCGCGATCTTCATCCCCAGGATCACCGAGGCCAGCCCCAGCGTCAGCGCGTTGGCCACGATGATGGGCCATTGCCCGATCAGCACGCCGTACACCAGCCACAGTGCCACGCCGGCGGTGAAGGCGCCGTACATGCCCAGCGAGATGCCGGCCACGTTGCGCGTGCGCAGCGTCAGCAGCGCCTGCGGCAAGAACGACAGCGTGGTCAGGCTGGCCGCGGCATAACCCAGCAAATCAACGGCATTCGGCGAAGCCCAGGGCATGGCGCCGATGATCGCACGGCTACACTCGTTCGATGCCCTTGCCGCAGCCGCCGCACACCCTGCTGGCCTTCGACACCGCCACCGAGCGCATGGCGCTGGCGGTGCAGACCGAGGCCGGCCGCTGGCTGCACAACGCGCCCGGCGGCGCCCAGGCCTCGGCCGAGCTGCTGCCGGCGGCGCAGGCGCTGCTGCAGCGCGCCGGCCGCCGCATGCAAGACGTGGTGGCCATCGGCTTCGGCCGCGGGCCGGGCGCCTTCACCGGCCTGCGCACCAGTTGCGCCGTCGCCCAGGGCCTGGCCTTCGGCCTGGGCTGCCCGGTGCTGCCGCTGGACAGCCTGCTGCTGGTGGCCGAGCAGGCGCGGCGCGAAGCCGGCGCCGGCGCCGGCTTCGAGCTGGCGGTGACCATGGACGCGCGCATGGGCGAGATTTACGCCGGCCGCTACCGGCATGACGCTGTCGGTGGCTGGACCGTGCTGCAGCCGCCGGCGCTGTGGGCGCCGGACGACCTGGCGCGCGCCTGGGGCGCCGCGCCGCCGCCGCGCGTGGCCGGCTCGGCCGTGCCGCTGTTCGGGCCCGCGCTCGCTGCGCTGTGGCCGGCGGCGCAGCGCCTGTCGGTCGGCGACGACCGCGCCGCGGCCTTGATCGAGCTGGCCGACCACGCCTGGCGCGCCGGTGCCGGCGTCGATGCCGCCCAGGCGCTGCCGCTGTACGTGCGCGACAAGGTGGCGCAGACCACGGCCGAGCGGGCCGCGGCGCGCTCGGCTGCATGACGACGCTGCCGCCGCCGCCGCTGCCGCCCGCACCGCCGCTGCGCGCGATGCAGGCCGCCGACCTGGACGCGGTGCTGGCCATCGAGTCGCGCGCCTACAGCCACCCCTGGACGCGCGGCAACTTCATCGACTCGCTGGCCGCCGGCTACCTGGCCGAGCTGCTGCTCGACGAAGACGCGCAGGTCATCGGTTATTTCGTCGCGATGACCGGCCTCGGCGAGATGCATTTGCTCAACCTCACCGTCGCGCCGGCGTGCCAGGGCCTGGGCCATGGCGGGCGGCTGCTGGACGTGCTGGAGCAGCGCAGCCGCGAGCGCGCGCTGCCGCTGGTGTGGCTGGAAGTGCGTGCCGGCAATGCCCGCGCCCGCGCGCTGTACCAGCGCCGCGGCTTTGCCGAGGTGGGCCTGCGTCGCGAGTACTACCCGGCCGGCAACGGCCGGCGCGAGGACGCGGTGGTGATGAAGCTGGTGCTGGCCGACGCGCCGCCATGACCTGGACCGAACGCCAGCAGCGGATGCTGCGCGAGATGGGGTTGGTGGTGTGGCAGCCGCCGGGCGCGGCTGCGCCCGCGGCTGAGCCGGCGCCCGCGCCGGCCGTGGTCGCCGCACCAGCAGCGCGTGCACCCGCACCTGCACCCGCGCCGGCCCCAGTCGCGGCACCCGCCCCCGCGGCCCGCAATGAAGCCGCGCCGCTGGCCGACGAGGAGCGTCGCGCCCGCATCGCCACGCTCGACTGGCCCGCGCTGCGCGAGGCGGTGGCTGCCTGCACCGCCTGCGAGCTGTGCCGCACGCGCAAGCAGACGGTGTTCGGCGTCGGTCACCCGCAGGCGCAGTGGATGGTCGTCGGCGAAGCGCCGGGCGAGCAGGAAGACCTGCAGGGCGAGCCTTTCGTCGGCGCCGCCGGCCAGTTGCTGGACAGCATGCTGCGCGCGCTGTCGCTCACGCGCGCGGCCGACGGCGCGCAGCCGCCGCCGGCGCAGCGCGTCTACATCGCCAACACGCTGAAGTGCCGGCCGCCGCGCAACCGCAACCCCGAAGCGGCCGAGATGCAGGCTTGCGAGCCCTTCCTGATCCGCCAGATCGAGCTGCTGCGGCCGCGGCTGATCCTGGCGATGGGCCGCTTCGCGGTGCAGGCCCTGCTGCGCAGCAGCGAGCCGGTGGGCAAGCTGCGCGGCCGCGTGCACCGCTATCAGGGCGTGCCGCTGGTCGTCACCTACCACCCGGCCTACCTGCTGCGCAACCTGCCCGACAAGGCCAAGGCCTGGGACGACCTGTGCCTGGCGGCCGGCGTCGCCGAAGCCGTTGAAGCCGTCTAAATCGAGCGTTAGCCCTTCTTCGCCTTCACCGGGCGCGACCAGGTCGACAGGCTGATCTGCTTGGCGCGCGCCACCGTCAGCTGCCCGGCCGGCGCCGGCTTGGCGATGGTGGAGCCGCCGCCGATCGTCGCGCCGGCGCCGATGGTCACCGGCGCCACCAGCACGCAGTTGCTGCCGATGTGGGCGTCGGCCTCGATCACCGTGCGGTGCTTGTTGGCGCCGTCGTAGTTGGCGGTGATGCTGCCGGCGCCGAAGTTGACGCGCTCGCCCACGGTGGCGTCGCCCAGGTAGGCCAGGTGGTTGGCCTTGGCGCCGGCGGCCAGCGAGGCGTTCTTCACCTCGACGAAGTTGCCGATGTGCACCTGCGCGCCCAGCTCGGCGCCGGGCCGCAGCCGCGCGTAGGGGCCCACCAGCGCGCCGGCGCCGACGACGGCGCCGTCGATGTGCGAGAACGGGTGGATCACCGCGCCGGCCTCGATGCGCGCGTCGCGGATCACGCAGTGCGCGCCGATGCGCACCTCGTCGGCGAGGCTGACCGTGCCTTCGAAGATGCAGCCGACGTCGATTTCCACGTCGCGCCCGCAGTGCAGCGTGCCGCGCTGGTCGAAGCGCGCCGGGTCGGCCAGGCGCACGCCGGCTTCCATCAGCGCCACGGCCTGGCGGCGCTGCAGCCGGCGCTCGAGGTCGGCCAGCTGCAGCGGGCTGTTGACGCCCAGCACCACGGTCTCGTCGTCGGTGGTCTCGGCCACCACCGGCACGCCGTCGGCGACGGCCAGGCGCACGATGTCGGTCAGGTAGTACTCGCGCTGCGCGTTGTCGTTGCCGAGCGCCATCACCCAACGTTTGAGGTGACGCGCCGGCGCCGCCATGATGCCGGAGTAGATCTCGCGGATGGCGCGCTGCGCGGCGCTGGCGTCCTTCTGCTCGACGATGCCTTGCACGCCGCCGTCGGCGGCGCGCAGCACGCGGCCGTAGGCGCCGGGGTCGGCCAGCTCGACGGTCAGCAGCGCCAGCCGGCTGCCGCCGCAGGCGGCGGTCAACTGGCGCAGCGCGTCGGGCTGCACCAGCGGCACGTCGCCGCTGAGGATCAGCACCGTGCTGTCGTCATCGGGCAGCAGCGGCACCACCTGCTGGATGGCGTGGCCGGTGCCGAGCTGCGGCATCTGGCGCACGAAGGCGGCGCCGCTGCCGGCCATCGCCGCTTCCACCGCGTCGGCGCCGTGGCCGGTGATGATCACCGTGCGCAGCTCGCGCTCGGGCGCCTGCAAGGCGGCGGCCGCGTCCAGGACATGCTGCAATAGCGCGCGGTCGCCCAGCCGGTGCAGCACCTTGGGCAGGTTGGACTTCATGCGGGTGCCTTTGCCCGCGGCCATGATGACGACGTGGAGTGCCATGCGTGTGAAGGATGTGAGAGCGGTGTTGCTGGTGCTGGCCTTGTGGCTGCTGTCGGGCTGCACCGCGCTGCGGGTGGCCTACGACAACGGACCCACGCTGGCCTGGTGGTGGATCGACGGTTACGGCGACTTCAGCGGCGAGCCGGCCACGCGCGTCAAGGACGACATCCACGCGTGGTTCGGCTGGCATCGTAAGACTCAACTGCCCGGCTACGCGGCTTGGCTGGCCGGCGTGCGCGCGCGGATCGGCGATTCGATCACACCGGCCCAGGCCTGCCGCTGGTGGGACGAAGGCCGCCGCCTGCTGGACCCGGCGCTCGACCAGGGCCTGACCACCGCCGCCGCCTGGGTGCCGGGCCTGACCGAGGCGCAGCTGCGCCATGTGGAGCGCCGCTACGCGAAGGGCAACGACGAGATGCGCAGCGACTTCCTGCAAAGCGACCCGCAGGAGCGCCACGTCGCTGCCGTGAAGCGCACGCGCGAGCGCGCCGAGATGCTCTACGGCAAGCTCGACGAGGCGCAGCTGCGCCTGCTGAGCGACGGCGTCAAGGCCTCGCCGTTCAACCCCGAGGCCTGGCTGGCCGAGCGCTTGCGCCGCCAGCGCGACATGATGCAAAGCCTGCGCCGCCTGCTGGCCGAGAAGGCCGACCGCGACAGCATCACCGCCGCGCTGCGCGCCTTGACCGAGCGGCAGGAGCGTTCGCCCGACCCCGAGTACCGCGCCTACCAGCAGCGGCTGACCGACTACAACTGCGCTTTCGCGGCGCGCCTGCACAACGCCAGCACGGCCGCGCAGCGACAGGCCGCGCGCGAACGGTTGCAGGGCTGGGAAAACGACCTGCGCGCGCTGCACGCGGCGACGCCGGCGCCCTGAGGCGCGGCAGCGCGCCGCGGCGCGTCGGGCCGTCAAGCCATCAACCCATCAACCCATTCATCGATCAGCGCGGCGGCGGCGGCGGCGGCAGCGTCACCGTCACCCGGCGCGGGTTGATGCCCAGCTTGGGAAAGTCCATCAGCGCCGCCTCGAACATCGCCGCCACGGTGGCAGCATCGGCGCGGCTGGTGCCGTCGTTGGACGCGCGCGCTTCGAACAGCGGCTTGCCGCTGGCGCGGTCGCGCAGCAGGATGGCCACGTCCTGCTGGTACACGGTCGACTGGTAGCGCCACGACATCGACCACGACGGCCCCATCCACGGCCCGTTGCGAAAGCGCCCGAAGCCGCCGCCCCACCACAGCGGGTCGTCCCAGGGCGCGCGCACGCTTTGCAGGAAGCGCGCGCCGAGCTGCACCAGCACGTCGGGCTCCTGGCCGGCCGCGGCGGGCTTGAAGCCGGCCTTGGCCAGCGCGCCGGCGGCCGCCTGCTCCAGCATCGTGGCCTCGTCGGTCTGCGCCTGCTGCGACGGCAGCCGCTCGAAGGCGTAGCTGCCGGGCTGGCGGCCGGCGGGCCACTCGCCGAAGCTGGAGACATCGCTGGTCACGATGCCCACGCTGGCGCAGCCGGCCAGCCAGGCGCTGCCGGCGCCCAGTGCGATGAAGAGCAAACGTCGGTTCATGCCTCGTCCTTGGTCATCAGCCGAATCGGCGCGGTCGCCGGCAACGGGGTTGGCGGGCCGCAGGGGTCGTCGTCGTCGAAGGCCTTGTCGCCCGCCGGATCGGCCACCCCGCGCGCTTGGACCGTGGTGAACGGGTAGAGGTTCCGGTCCATCAGGTGCGAGGGCACGACGTGGCCCATCGCGCGCAGCATGTTGTCGATGCGGCCGGGGTGGCGGCGCTCCCAGTCGTGGATCATCGCCTTCACCTGCACGCGCTGCAGGTTGTCCTGGCTGCCGCACAGGCTGCAGGGAATGATGGGAAAGCGCCGGTGCGCCGACCAGCGCTCGAGGTCGCTCTCGGCGACGTAGGCCAGCGGGCGGATCACGACGTGGCGGCCGTCGTCGCTGACCAGCTTGGGCGGCATGCCCTTGAGCCGGCCGCCGAAGAACATGTTGATGAGCAGCGTCACCACCATGTCGTCGCGGTGGTGGCCGAGCGCGATCTTGGTCGCCCCCAGCTCGCCGGCCACGCGGTACAGGATGCCGCGGCGCAGCCGCGAGCACAGGCTGCACATCGTCTGCCCCTCGGGGATGTGCTGCTTGACGATGGAATAGGTGTCCTGCGCCTCGATGTGGAAGGGCACGCCGAGGCCGCTCAGATAACGCGGCAGCACGTCGGCCGGAAAGCCGGGCTGCTTCTGGTCGAGGTTGACGGCGACGATGTCGAAAGGCACCGGCGCGCGCTGGCGCAGCGACAGCAGGATGTCCAGCAGCGAGTAGCTGTCCTTGCCGCCGGACAGGCAGACCATCACCTTGTCGCCGGCCTCGATCATGTTGAAGTCGCCGATCGCCTGGCCCACCTGGCGGTGCAGCCGCTTGCTCAGCTTGTTGGCCTCGAAGGCGGCCTTGCGGGCGTCGGCGGCGGCTGGGGCCGCCGGCGCGGGGGCGTCGAGCGTGGTGGCGTCGAGCATGGTGGCGTCAGGCATGGGCGGCGAGGGCAGGGTCTTCGGGGTAGCGGGCGGCCAGCGCGCGCAAAGCGGCGCGGTCGAAGGCGGCGCGCACGCCGATCGAGCGGCAGCCGGGATAGCGCTCGGTCTTGTCGAGCGCGATCTCGATGGCCTGCACCAGCGGATCGGCCAGCACGCGCGCGGCGATGGCGACGACCAGCGTCTCCTGCAGGATGAAGCGCGGGCGCGAGGCCAGCGCGGCGTCGACGGCGTCGATCAGCGCGCAGTAGTCGAACGGCGGCGTGCGCGTGTCGCCGGCGAACAGCGCGCGGTCGTCGAGCGTGGCGCGCAGCGTGATCGTCACCGCCTGGCGCACGCCGTGCTCGTCGTCGGCGCAGCCGATCTCGACCTGGCGCGCCAGCGTGTCGACCTCGAACTGCGCCTTCATGGCAGCCAGGCGGAGCGGCCGCCGTCCATCTTCAGCACCTGGCCGTTGACGTAGCCGGCGTCCAGCGCCAGCCAGGCCACGCAGTCGGCCAGTTCGTCGAAGCTGCCGATGCGGGCCAGCGGAATGCTCTGCAGGATGGCGGCGCGGCGCGGCTCGTCGCTCCAGCCGGCGTGCCAGGCCAGCGCGCCCGGCGCCACCACGTTGCAGCGCACCTCGGGCGCCCACTGCACGGCCAGCGTGCGCATCAGCGTCTCAAGCCCGGCCTTGGCGACCAGGTACCACACGTGGTCGCGATTGGGCTGCTGGGTCTGCAGGTCGCCCACCGCCACCACGCTGCCGCGCAGCCGCCGCAGGCTGGGCTCGACGCTGGCCAGCAGCGCCGCGTGGCCGCTGACGTGGATGCGGAAGTCCAGCTCGGCCGCGTCCATATCGCCGCACTCGCTGGGCGCCAGGCGGCTGGCGTTGCAGACGACGTGGGCGACATCGAGCGTCGCATCCGGGAACGCCGGATGTGCCTGCAAGGCGGCCTCCCAGCGCCGCGCGCTGCCGGGCACCCGCGCGTTCAGCTCGTCGACCACGGCCTGCGCGCGCGCCGCGCTGGCCGCGCTGCCGTGGTGCACCACCACGCCCAGGCCGCGGGCGTGCAGCCGGCGGCTGATGGCCAGGCCGCCGCGCACCGAGCCGCCGGTGACGATGGCCCAGCGCCGGGCGGCGTTGACGGGTTCGGCCGAGGCCATGTTCCTAGAATGCGTGGATGCAAGAAGGCGAGGGCGCGAGTGTATCGGCGGGGGGGTCGCCCATGCTCCGGCACCTGGCGCAGCGCATCGCCGCCGCCGGCGGCTGGCTGCCTTTCGATCGCTACATGCACGAGGCCTTGTACGCGCCGGGGCTGGGCTACTACGCGCGCGGCGAGCGGATGTTTGGCCAGCTGCCGCCCATGGGCACGAAACCCGGCAGCGACTTCGTCACCGCGCCCGAGCTGTCGCCGCTGTTCGGCCGCGCGCTGGCGGCGCAGGTCGCGCAGGCCTTGCAGGCCACCGGCACCGACGAGGTGTGGGAGTTCGGCGCCGGCAGCGGCGCGCTGGCCGCCGAGCTGTTGGGCAGCCTGGGCGAGCGCGTGCGGCGCTACCACGTCGTCGACGTGTCGGCCGGCCTGCGCCAGCGCCAGGCCGCGCGCCTGCAGCCCTGGGGCGACCGGGTGGCGTGGCTGGACGCGCTGCCGCCGCGGATGCAAGGCGTGCTGGTCGGCAACGAGGTGCTCGACGCGATGCCGGTGCCACTGCTGCACTACGACGGCGAGCGCTGGCTGGAGCGCGGTGTGGTGTTGCAAGGCGACCACTTGGCCTGGGAAGACCGCCCGACCGCGCTGCGCCCGCCGGCCGAACGCGGCCGCTTCCTGCCCGGCGCCGTGACCGAGGTCCACCCGCAGGCCGAGGCCTTCGTCCGCACGCTGGCCGACCGGCTGCAGCGCGGCGCGGCCTTCTTCATCGACTACGGCTTTCCCGAGCACGAGTACTACCACCCGCAGCGCCACGGCGGCACGCTGATGTGCCACCGCGGCCACGTGGCCGACACCGATCCGCTGGCCGACCCCGGCGCCAAGGACATCACGGCGCACGTCAACTTCAGCGCCATCGCGCTGGCCGCGCAGGACGCCGGGCTGCAGGTGCTGGGCTACACCTCGCAGGCGCGCTTCCTGCTCAACTGCGGGCTGCCGGCGCTGCTGGCGGCGGCCGACGTGCGCGCCCAGGTGGCGGCGCAGCCGCTGCTGCTGGAGCACGAGATGGGCGAGCTGTTCAAGGTGATCGGCTTCGCCGCCGCGGCCACGCCTTTCGACGCCATCGGCTTTGCCGCCGGCGACCGCTCGCACACGTTGTAGTTCTGGCATTACAGTCCCGTCACCAGCGCTTACGGTCTGAAGCACCTTCGGCGCTGGGCCGCATCCGCGACTCCGAAGGGGGACTGCCTGCCGTGGATTCAGTCTGGTATCTCGAAGCCGTGGCGGCCGACGGTTCGCGCGTGGTGCACCCCATCAAGCGGCTGCCCTTTCTCATCGGCCGCGACCCCGGCAACGACCTCACCGAGGCGACGATGGGCCTGTCGCGCCGCCACGCCGAGCTGGACGTCGACATCAGCGGCCGCCTGCGGCTGACCGACCACGACAGCACCAACGGCACCTACGTCAACCGCCAGCGCATCAACGGCTCGGTGCTGCTGGCCGAGAAGGACGTCATCCACTTCGCCCACGCCGAGTTCCGCATCGGCCGCCGCGACGACGAGAACGCCACCTTCGTCAACCGCTCCACGCTGAGCGGCGACGACGAGCGCACGGTGATCGTGCCGGCCGGCCGCGGCCTGAGCGAGAACTTCCTGCCGCGCGAGCGCGAGTTCAAGGCGCTGCTGCGCGGCCAGGGCCTGAGCGGCGCGCTGCAGCCCATCGTCGAGATGCGCACGCGCGAGCTGTTCGCCCATGAATGGCTGGGCCGCGGGCTGCACCCCGACCTGCCGCAGTCGCCGATCCGCCTGTTCCAGATGGCGGCCCACCTCGACCGCGAGTCGGAGCTGAGCCAGGCCTTCCGTGACTACGGCATCAAGGCCGTCGCGGCGCGCATGAAGGGCGCCACGCTGTTCGTCAACACGCACCCCAAGGAGACCTTCGACGAGGCCTTCCTGAAGGCCCTGGCGGCGCTGCGCGACAACCCCGACGCGCCGCGCCTGGTGGTGGAGGTGCACGAGACGGCGGTGATGGAGATCGCGCGCATGAAGGAGCTGGCGGCACGGCTCAAGGACATCGGCGTGCGCTTCGCCTACGACGACTTCGGCGCCGGCCAGGCGCGGCTGAACGAACTGGGCGAGGTGCCGGCGCACTTCGTCAAGTTCGACATGGGGCTGATCCGCGGCATCGACATGGCCAGCGAGCGCAAGCAGAAGGTGGTGGGCGACCTCGTGCGCCTGGTCACCGAACTGGGCTCGGTGCCGCTGGCCGAAGGCGTGGAGACCGAGGCCGAGGCCGAGGTCTGCCGCCTGATGGGCTTCAAGCTGGTGCAGGGCTACCTGACCGGCCGGCCGGTGCCGGTGGATCAGCCGGCGCCGGAGGCCGACGCGTCGTCGGTGGCGTCGGCGCTGAGCGACGCCACCGCGCCGCTGATCCCCAAGGGCTGAGCCAGCGCCCGGGCCAGGGCCTGCAGCCGCGCGCGCTGCACGCGCTGGCCGATGGCCGGGCCTTTCAAGCCCTGCGCCAGCGCCTGCTGCGTGGCGCCATGGGTGTCGGCCTGCAGCACAGCCTGCAAGGCGGCGGCCAGGCGCTGGCGTTGCGGATAGGGCTGGTCTTCGTAGCCCAGGCGGCCGCGCATGTCGCATTCGCAGGCCAGCAGCAGCTGCGCAAAGCGCTCGGGCCGGCGCAGCGCGTCGCAGCGTTCCAGCAGGCGCAGCACGGCGGCGGCGGCCAGGTCGCCGCTGCGGTGCACGTTGCCGTGTTCGCGTGCCGTCAGCTCGGCCAGTTCGCGGCATTCGGCCGGCGCGCGCAGGCGCTGGCTGATGGCGCGCGCCAGCGCCGCGCTGCGCCCTTCGTGGCCCAGGTGGCGCGGCCATTGCTCGGGCGCCGTCGTGCCCTTGCCGAGGTCGTGGCACAAGCAGGCCCAGCGCACGGCCAGCGGCGCGTGCAGCCGCGCGCTCATCTGCAGCACCATCAGCAGGTGCACGCCGGTGTCGACCTCGGGGTGGTGCTCGGCGCGCTGCGGCACGCCCCACAGGCGGTCCACCTCGGGCAGCAGCCGCGCCAGCGCGCCGCAGTCGCGCAGCACCTCCAGCATGCGCGCCGGGTGGTCTTCCATCAGGCCGCGCGCCAGCTCCTGCCACACGCGTTCGGCCACCAGCGCGTCGACCTCGCCGGCGGCCACCAGGCGGCGCGCCAGCGCCAGCGTCTCGGGCGCGATGCTGAAACCCGGCAGCCGCGCCGCGAAGCGCGCCAGCCGCAGCAGCCGCACCGGGTCTTCGGCGAAGGCGTCGGAGACGTGGCGCAGCACGCCGTCGCGCAGGTCGCGCTCGCCGCCGAAGGGGTCGACCAGCCGGCCCTGCTCGTCCAGCGCCATCGCGTTGATCGTCAGGTCGCGGCGCGCCAGGTCCTGCTCCAGCGTGACCTCGGGGCTGGCGTGGAAGACGAAGCCGTGATAACCGCGGCCCGACTTGCGCTCGGTGCGCGCCAGCGCCACTTCTTCGTGCGTCTGCGGGTGCAGGAAGACCGGAAAGTCCTGCCCCACCGGACGGTAGCCGGCGGCCAGCAGCGCCTCGGGCGTGGTGCCGACGGCCACCCAGTCGCGGTCGGCCGCGGGGCGGCCGAGCAACTGGTCGCGCACCGCGCCGCCGACGACGTAGAGCTGCATCGCCGTCGGTCAGCCCGGCGGGCGCTGGCGGTAGGGCTCGTCCTCGGCCACCCAGTCGTGCTCGGCCAGCGCCTCGGCGATGAAGCGGGCAACGCCGGGGGCGGCGGCCACGCGCTCGGCGTAGGCCTGGGCCACGGCCGAGAGCGGCAGCGCATAACTCTTGAAGCGCATGCACACCGGGGCGAAGAAGGCATCGGCCGCGCTGAACGCGCCGAACAGGAAGGGCCCGCCGCCGGCGGCGGCCAGCGCCTCGGTCCACATCGCCTCGATGCGCGCCACGTCCTGGCGCACCGCGGCCTGCTCCTGCCAGACGCGGCGGCCCACCTCGGGCAGCGCGGCCTCGATGTTCATCGGGCAGTGGCTGCGCAGCGCCGAGAAACCGGCGTGCATCTCGGCGCACAGGCTGCGCGCGCGGGCGCGCGCCTGCTGGCCGGCCGGCCAGACGCCGCGCTCGGGAAAGCGCTCGTGCAGGTACTCGGCGATCGCCAGGCTGTCCCACACCGCGAAGCCGTCGTCCAGCAGCACCGGCACGCGGCCGGCGGGGCTGACTTCGGCCACCGCTTGGCGGAAGGCCGAGTTCTCGCCGAAGTCGAAGCGCAGCAGCCGCTCGTGGAAAGGGATCCCGAGCTGGCTCAGCAGCACCCAGGGCCGCATCGACCACGACGAGTAATTCTTGTTGCCGATCACCAGCGTCAACGCCATCGGGTTTTCTCCATGCGGTCAGGTCGGTTCAGGGCAGGTTGGCATCGGCCGCCGCGGCGCCGGCCTCGCGCGGGCCGATGCGCGGCCCCAGGCGCTGGAGCAGCGGCCGCGGCGCGGCGTTGCCCAGCAGGTGGTCGTAGATGGTGGCGTTGGCCAGCACCTTCTTGACGTAGTCGCGCGTCTCGTTGAAGGGGATGTTCTCGGCCCAGATGGCGGTGTCCAGCACCGGGCCTTCGCGCCAGCGGCGCGGCCGGTTGGGGCCGGCGTTGTAGGCCGCCGCGGCCAGCGCCTGCGAGCCGGCGAAGTCGTCCAGCACCAGCTTGAGGTAGGTGGTGCCGAGCAGCAGGTTGGTGGGGATGTCGGTCACCTGCTCGGGCTGGAACGGCACGCCGAGCTTGCGCGCCGTCCAGCGCGCGGTGGCCGGCATCAGCTGCATCAGCCCGGCGGCGCCGGCGCTGGAGCGCAACTGCGGCAGGAAGCGCGTTTCCTGGCGGATCAGGCCGAAGACGAAGGCCGGCTCCAGCCCGCTGTCGCGCGCGCGCGCGGTGATCTCGGCGGCGAACGGCATCGGGTAGCGCTGGCGCAGGTCGACCTGCTCGCGCGTGCGCTCGCTGGTGTTGATGCACAGCTGCCAGTCCTGCGCCTGGCAGGCGAATTGAGCGGCCGCCAGCAGCTCGCGGTCGCCCAGGCCGCGCAGGCTGAAGTTCCATTCGCGCCGGCCTTCGTCGCGCAGCCCGATGCGCGCCATCTGCAGGCCGCGCTGCAGCCCCGGCGTCTGCGCGGCCAGCGCCTGTTCGGCCTCGGTCAGCGGCGGCGGCAGCGGCGGCAGGCCGGCCGGCCGGCCGAGATCCTGCGCCGCCAGCAGGGTGTAGTAGCCGAAAGAGCCGGCGCCGTTGGCCAGGCGCTCGAAGGCGGCGGCGGCGCGTTCGCGCTCGGCCTCGTTGCGGGCGCGGGCCTTCAAGGCGCGCGCCTTCCAGTAGTCCCAGCCCGGGTCTTTCGCGGCGGCGGGGCTCATCGCCTCGATGGCCTGCAGCACGCGGCCCCAGCGCTCGCGGTCGGGGCGCGGGCTGCGCAGCGCGGCGCGCACGTTCCAGGCCAGCGTGTCGTCGCTCCAGCGCGGCGCGCTGCCCTGCTCGCGCTGGCGGCGCCAGGCCTGCTGGTAGGCGTCGTAGGCGCGGTCGTCGAGGCGCTGGGCCAGTGCGCGGCCGATGGTCGCCCAGGCGAGCGCCGCGTCGTCGTCGTCGAGCCAGCGCGACCAGCCCGATGCCAGCTCGGCCTGCGCGGCATCGGGGTCGCCGGCGGCCAGCCGCATCAGCGCCAGCACGGCCAGCTCCTGGTGCTGGCCGCTGGGCTCGACCAGGTGGCGCTTGAGGAAGCGCGCCGGCTGGTCCAGCACCTCGCCGATCGCCGTGGCGGTGGACGGCCCCAGCAGCGCCGCAGCGGCGCGCGCGGCGCGCAGGCGGTTGGCGTCGACCGACAGCCGCATCTCGTGCCAGATCTCGCCGGCCTTCAGCTTGTGCGCCTCGGCCAGCGCGGTGGCCAGGGCGTTGCAGCCGTCGTCGAGCTCGCGCTGCGCATACCAGGCGGCCAGCGCCGCGGCCTTGACCTCGCGCCCGGCGAGGTGCTGGGCGAGCAGCGCATAACACTGCACTTCGAGGTCATCGTTCATGCGGTAGCGGGGATGCTCGCGCGTGAAGTTGACCCAGTCGCGGCGGCGGCCCAGTTCGAGCAGCCAGTCGTTGCGCAGCCGGTCTTCGACGTAGCTGCCGCTCCAACGTTCGAAGAAAGCCTCCAGCTCGCCTTGCTGCGCCTCGGCCAGACGACTGCCCAGCTCCCAGTAGTCGACCCACTGGGCCAGCGGATGGCGCGCGGCGACGACGCGCTCGCGCAGCGCCTGCAGGCGCGGCTTGTCCTTCTTGCGCAAGGCCTCGCGGGCCTCGACGATGGGGTCGTCGGGGCTGGGCGCGCCGGCGGCGGCCGTGGCGCCGGCGGCGGGCGGCGATTGGAGCTGAGGCTGGGGCTGGGCAAAGGCCGCGGTCAGCGTGGCCGACAGCGCCACCAGCAGCCAGGACTTCGAACGATTGAGGCTACGACGGCTGAACATGCTGCGGCCCACTGTAGCGCAGCGCCGCGGCACTCGGCGCGTGGGGCCGGCGCCGCCAAAGCGTCGCGCAGCGCCGCTCAGCGCCGGTCCTGCATCGCGGTGCGCGTCTCGGCGGCCTGCTGCAGCACCCACTCTTCGAAGGCCAGCAGGTGCGGCGTGGGCGGGCGCACGCGCCAGCGCAGCAGCCAGTAGCCGAAGGGCGAGCCGATGCGGCCCTCGGCGCCGAAGGGCTCGACCAGCTCGCCGCGCGCCAGCGTCTCGTGCACCAGCGCCACGCGCGCCAGCGCCACGCCCTGGCCGGCCAGTGCGCCCTGGATCTGCTGGTGCGTGTAGTTCAGGTAGATCCAGCCGCGCGGCTCCAGCCCCGGCGGCGCGTGCAGGCGCAGCCAGTGGTGCCAGCTCAGGAACTCGGCGCTGGCGCGGTGGTCATCTTCTTCCAGCAGCGTCTGCTGGGCCAGGTCGGCCGGCACCCATGGGCGGCCCAGGCTGTCGCGCAGCGCGGGGCTGACCGCCGGCGTCAGCACCTCGTCGAACATCGGGCTGGCGTCGGGCGGCACCTGGTCGGCGTGGGCGTAGCGCAGCGCGAGGTCGGTCTCGGGGTCGTCGGCATCGGCGAAGGCATCGCCGGCCGAGACGCGGATGTCGACGTCGGGATGGCGGCGCTGGAAGTCCTGCAGCCGCGGGATCAGCCACAGCGTGGCGAACGACGCGAAGGTGGTGACGGTGATGCGCTGGCGGCCGCCCTGGCGGCGCACCTGCTGCACGCCGGCGTCCAGCCGCTGCAGCCAGGGCTCGACGCTGGCCAGCAGCGTGGCGCCGGCGGCCGTCAGCTCGACATGGCGGGTGCCGCGCAGGAACAGGCTGCTGCCGATCTCGTCTTCCAGCGCGCGGATCTGGCGGCTGATGGCCGGCTGCGTGAGGTGCAGCTCCTCGCCGGCGGCACGGAAGCTGGCCAGCCGCGCCACCGCGACGAAAGCCCGCAAGGGACCGATGTTGAGCGGCCGCTGGCGTCGCGTACTCATGACGGATCATTATCAATCAACGACCGCATCGTGATTGGACGATTGCCGCGCTCGCCTGCAAAGTACAGCCCTGCACAAGCCCGACCGGAGATTGCGATGAGCAGCAAGGCAATGACGAACTCTCATGACTGCGCGGCCCGCGCGCCGTGGCAGTGGCGGCTGGCAGCGCGCAGCGCGCGCCGGCTGGCGCCGGCCGCCGTCGAGCGCTGGCTGGCGGTGGAGGAAGGCCGCGTGTGGCTGACGCGCAGCCAGCGTTCGCTGGACGGCGCCGAAGACCTGTGGCTGTCCGCCGGCGAGCGGCTGCCGCTGCCCGCGGGCAGCGAATGGGTGGCCGAAGGCTGGCCCGAGGCGCGCGTGGTGGTGCTGGAGGCGCCGCAGCAGTAGGCCGCCAGGCGAAGTCGCGGGGGCGTTCAGCGGCGCAGGGCGACAATGCCGCACCGCTGCCGCCCACCGCACCGCCCATGACGCTGCCCTTCAAGCTGTCTCTCGAACCCTCGCGCGACAAGCGCGTGCTGCGCAAGCAGTTGCAGGCCGAACGGCAGGCCATGGTCGACCGCCATCAGCGGTCGGTGCACCTGCAGGAGGTGTTGCGCGTGTGGCTGCTGGAGCGGCCGGAGTGGACGATCGGCGCCTACTGGCCGATCAAGGGCGAGTTCGACGCGCTGCCGGCGCTGTACCGCTGGAGCGAGGCCGATGCCAAGCGCCGCATCGGGCTGCCGGTGATCAACCGCGAGAGCAAGCAGTTGCGCTTCCACGTCTGGTACCCGGGCTGCCCGATGGAGGACGACGCCTACGGCATTCCCAAGCCCAAGGACACCGAGGCCTTCGAGCCGCAGTTGCTGCTGGTGCCCTGCGTCGGCTTCGGCTCCAAGGGCCTGCGCCTGGGCTACGGCGGCGGCTTCTACGACCGCACGCTGGCGGCGCTGCAGCCGCGCCCGCTGACGGTGGGCGTGGGCTACGCCAACGGCAGCGTGCCCTGGCTGGCGCCCGAGCCGCACGACGTGCCGCTGGACGCGATGCTCACCGACGAGGGGCTGCACTGGCAGCGCCCCGATCTGTAGAGGCGACGCGGGCCGCGCGCGGCCCGCACGCCTGATGGGCGGGCCGCGCGCGGCCCGCGGGGTGCTTAGAAGCGGTAGCCGACGCCCACGCTCAGCAGCGTCGGGTCGACCTTGAACTTGCCCTGGTCGGCGCCGTTCACGTAGACCTTGGTATTGATCTGCACCTTCTTGGCATCGAGGTTGATCAGCCAGCCGCCGCCCAGCGGGATGTCGGCGCCGATCTGCGCGGCCAGGCCGACGCTGTTGTGCTTGAGGCCGGCCACGCCGCCGAGGATGTCGACGTCGCTGATGTTGGTGTAGTTGATGCCGGCGCCCACGTAGGGGCGGAAGCCGTTGATGCCGGTGAAGTGGTACTGCAGCGTCAGCGTCGGCGGCAGGTGCTTGAAGGTGCCGATCTGCGTGCCGTTGGAGTACACGCGCTGCTTCTGCGGATAGGTCAGGATCAGCTCGGCCGCGAGGTTGGGCGTCAGGAAGTAGCTGATGTCGAGTTCGGGAATGGTCTTGTTGTTGATGGTCAGCCCGAGCCCGGTGCTGTCCTTGTTGGCCGAGTCGAGGTGCACCGCGCGCACGCGCACGATGAAGTTGCCCTGCTCGGCCTGGGCTTGCGCGAACGGCGCAGCGGCAACGAGGGCGGTGGCAAGGGCGGCAGGGGCGATCCAGCGACGGGACATGGTCTTCTTCCTTCGGGGGTGTTGAACGGGATGGGCTCATTGGGCCGCCCGTGCCCGCGCGTTTGGTTGCGGTGCAGCAAACGAAAAGGCCATGACCGGGGAATGGTCATGGCCTCTGATCTGCGTCAAAACCAGGCGTCGCCTGGCTGCCACGCCGGTGGTCAGTAGCCGAGCCGGCGGCAGATCTCCAGCGACAGCGGCGACTGGTTGAGCGTGTACAGGTGCAGCCCCGGCGCGCCGCCGTCGAGCAGGCGGCGGCACAGGTCGGTCACCACGTCCAGCCCGAAGGCGCGGACGCTGGCGGCATCGTCGAGGAAGCCTTCCATCTTCAGCGCCGCCCAGCGCGGGATCTCGATGCCGTCGCGCGCCGCGAACTGCGCGATCTTGGCGTAGTTGTGGATCGGCATGATCCCCGGCACCACCGGCACCGTGACGCCGAGCTTGCGCACCTCGTCGACGAAGTGGAAGTAGGCGTCGGCGTTGAAGAAGAACTGCGTGATCGCCGAGCTGGCGCCGGCCGCCACCTTGGCCGCGAAGTGCCGCAGGTCGCGCGCCGCATAACGCTGTTCCGGGTGGTACTCGGGGTAGGCCGCGACCTCGATGTGCCAGTCGCTCCCCTGCGTCTCGCGCACGAAGTGCACCAGTTCGGCGGCGTGGCGGAACTCGCCGGCCACCGCGGTGCCGCTGGGGAGGTCGCCGCGCAGCGCCACCATGCGGCGGATGCCTTGCGCACGGTAGGTGGCCAGGATCTCGGCGATGCCTGCGCGCGTGCTGCCCACGCACGACAGGTGCGGCGCCGCCTCGTGCCCGGCGGCGGCGATCTGCGCCACCGTGGCCAGCGTCTTGTCGCGCGTGGCGCCGCCGGCGCCGTAGGTCACGCTGAAGAACTGCGGCCGCAGCGCGGCGAGATCGGCGACCACGGCCTTGAGCTTCTGGTCGCCCACCGGGGTGTTGGGCGGGAAGAACTCGAAGCTGATCGGAGGCAGGCTGGCGCTCATCTCAATACCGATAGCTGTCGGGCTTGTAGGGGCCTTGCCTGGGCACGCCGATGTACTCGGCCTGCTCGTCGCTCAGCTCGGTGAGCTGGGCGTTGAGCGTCTTCAGCTGCAGCCGCGCCACCTTCTCGTCCAGGTGCTTGGGCAGCACGTAGACCTTGCCCTGCTCGTAGAAGTCGCTGTGCGTGTACAGCTCGATCTGCGCGATGGTCTGGTTGGCGAAGCTCGACGACATCACGTAGCTCGGGTGCCCGGTGCCGCAGCCCAGGTTCACCAGCCGGCCCTTGGCGAGCAGGATGATGCGCTTGCCGTCGGGAAAAATGAGGTGGTCGACCTGCGGCTTGATCTCCTCCCACTGCAGGCCCTCGACCGCGGCGATGTCGATCTCGTTGTCGAAGTGGCCGATGTTGCAGACGATGGCGTTGTGCTTCATCGCCTGCATGTGCTCGCGCGTGATCACGCGCTTGTTGCCGGTGGCGGTGACGAAGATGTCGGCCTTGTCGGCGGCCCAGTCCATGGTCACGACGCGGAAGCCCTCCATGCAGGCCTGCAGCGCGTTGATGGGGTCGATCTCGGTCACCCACACCTGGGCCGACAGCGCGCGCAGCGCCTGCGCGCTGCCCTTGCCCACGTCGCCATAGCCGGCCACGACGGCGATCTTGCCGGCCACCATCACGTCGGTGGCGCGCTTGATGCCGTCCACCAGGCTCTCGCGGCAGCCGTAGAGGTTGTCGAACTTGCTCTTGGTGACCGAGTCGTTGACGTTGATGGCGCGGAACATCAGCGTGCCCTTGGCGCTCATCTCCTTGAGCCGGTGCACGCCGGTGGTGGTTTCCTCGGTGACGCCGATGATGTGCGCGCTCTTGCGGCTGTACCAGCTGGCGTCTTCGGCCAGCTTGGCCTTGATGGCGGCGAACAGCTCGCGCTCTTCCTCGCTGCCGGGGTTGGCGATGACCGAGGCGTCGCGCTCGGCGCGCTTGCCCAGGTGCATCAGCAGCGTGGCGTCGCCGCCGTCGTCGAGGATCATGTTGGGGCCTTCGCCGTCGGCGCCCTTGGGCCCGAACTCGAAGATGCGGTGCGTGTAGTCCCAGTAGTCCTTCAGCGACTCGCCCTTGTATGCGAACACCGGCGTGCCGACCCCGTCAGCCTTGTTCGCCACCAGCGCCGCCGCCGCGTGGTCCTGCGTGCTGAAGATGTTGCACGAGGCCCAGCGCACCTGCGCGCCCAGCGCCTGCAGCGTCTCGACCAGCACCGCGGTCTGGATCGTCATGTGCAGGCTGCCGGTGATGCGCGCGCCCTTCAGCGGCTGCGCGGCGGCGTATTCGCGGCGGATCTCCATCAGCGCGGGCATCTCGTGCTCGGCGACGGCGATCTCCTTGCGGCCCCAGTCGGCCAGCGACAGGTCGGCCACGGCGTGATCGGCGGCGGGTTTGGTTTTGAGGACGGCGTTCATGTTCGGGCTCCAGGCATGACGAGGGGCCTGCACGAACGACGGCGCGCGCGAGTGGCAGCGGCGGACCGGGAAAAGGAGGGGCCGCTCACCCACGACGACGGTCGTGCAGGTGAGCGCGGTTGCAACAGGTGTTGTTCCGAGCCTGGCCCCTGTGAAGGGGTTGCAACGCTCCTCGGAAAGTGCGCCGCATTCTAGCGGCGCGTTCGCCTTCAGGCGTTGCTGGTCGGCGTGAATTCCTCGGCGGCGCCGGCCACCAGTGCCGCGCGGCCCACCAGCAGCGGGTCGACCGTGCCGAGCGCGGCCGCGTCCTTGTTGGTGTAGGGCAGGCGCTGCAGCAGGTAGCGCATCGCGTTGAGCCGCGCGCGCTTCTTGCAATCGCTCTTGATCACGGTCCACGGCGAGTCGGACGTGTCGGTGTGCAGGAACATCGCCTCCTTGGCGCGGGTGTAGTCGTCCCACTTGTCGAGGCTGGCCATGTCGATGGGCGACAGCTTCCACTGCTTGAGCGGGTGCGCCTGGCGTTCCTTGAAGCGGCGGCGCTGCTCGGCGCGGCTGACCGAGAACCAGAACTTGAACAGGTGCACGCCCGAGCGCACGAGGTGGCGCTCGAACTCGGGCGCCTGGCGCATGAACTCTTCGTACTCGTTGTGGCTGCAAAAGCCCATCACCCGCTCGACGCCGGCGCGGTTGTACCAGCTGCGGTCGAACAGCACGATCTCGCCGCGCGTGGGCAGGTGCTCGATGTAGCGCTGGAAGTACCACTGGCCACGTTCCACCTCGCTGGGCTTTTCCAGCGCCACGACGCGCGCGCCGCGTGGGTTGAGGTGTTCCATGAAGCGCTTGATCGCGCCGCCCTTGCCGGCGGCGTCGCGCCCCTCGAACAGGATCACCACGCGCTGGCCGGTTTCCTTCACCCAGGCCTGCAGCTTGAGCAGTTCCACCTGCAGCCGGTACTTCTGCTTCTCGTAGTTCTTGCGCGACATCAGGTTGCGGTACGGGTAGCCGCCGTCGCGCCATCCGGGCGCCAGTTCGAGGTCGGGGTCGATGCTGTTGGCCGCCGAGGTCTGCTCGTGCTGGCGCTCGAACAGCAGGCGGCGCAGCGACTTCACCTCGTCGGGCGCGGCGCCGTCGATCAGCGTCTGCAACTGGGTCAGCCACTCGCCCGGCGCTTCGGCGCCGCCCTGGGCGTGCTGCGACAGGACGTCGGACAAGGCCATCGCGGCGATGGTTTCGGTGCGCGTGCTGGCGCGCGCCACGCGGTCGGCTTCCAGCGTCGCGGCATCGAGGGCCGCAGGCGTGTCGCCGGCGCTCACGGCGCGCGGGCCGGCGCGGCGGCGGGGGGCCGCTTTGGCGGCCGGGGTCGTACGGGTGCGTGCGGCAGAATGGGTGCTCATGTGACGCGCGTTTTGACGGGAAGTGGGTCTTTGATGATCGTCAGCCAGACCCCCGAAAGCATTGATCCCGATCAAGCCCGGCGGCCCCGACCGCTGTCGGAACTGCCGCCACGAGCCTGGGCCGGGGTCGTCGGCCTGATGACCGACATCGACGATACGCTGACTCGCGACGGCGCCATCGAACCCGCCGCTTTGCACGCGCTGCAGGCCTTGCGCGAGGCCGGCGTGCCGGTGATCGCCATCACCGGCCGGCCGCATGGCTGGAGCCTGCCGTTCGCCGCGCAGTGGCCGCTGGCGGCGCTGGTGGCCGAGAACGGCGCGGTGGCGTTGATTCCCGATGCCGGCGGCGTGCGGACGGAGTTCGTGCAGGACGAAGCGACGCGCGCGCGCAACGCCGAGCGCCTGGCGCAGGTGGCGCGGCAGGTGCTGCTGCAGGTGCCGGGCGCCGCATTGGCCGCCGACAGTGGCGGCCGGCTGACCGACATCGCCATCGACCACAGCGAGTTCCACCAGCTGCCGCCGGCCGCCATCGCCGAGGTGGTGGCGCTGATGCGCGCGGCGGGCATGACGGCCACCGTCAGCTCGATCCACGTCAACGGCTGGTTCGGCGAGCACAGCAAGTGGACCGCGGCGCAGTGGATGCTGCAGCGCCTGTTCGGGCGGCGCCTGGACGATGAGGTCGAACGTTGGGTCTACGTGGGTGACAGCACGAACGACCAGCCGATGTTCCAGCACTTCGTGCACAGCGTGGGCGTGGCCAACCTGCGCCGCTTCGCGGCCGAGCTGCAGCACTGGCCGGCGTGGATCACGCAGGGCGAGCGCGGCGACGGCGTGGCCGAGGTGGCGCGCGCGCTGCTGGCCGCGCGCGGGGTTATCGAGGACTGAGGAAGCGCCGCAGCCGGTCGAGTTCTTCGTCCAGCGCCTGCCGGTAGGCCGCGCCGCGCGGCGGCCGGCCGCCGACGTAGCCGAGTTCGACGCTCAGCCGGCCTTGAGCCTGTCCGACGTTGGCCCAGCCGATCACCGCTTCGCCCCACAGCAGCGGCAGCGCGTAGTAGCCGCGCACGCGCTGGGCCGGCGGCGTGTAGGCCTCGAAGCGGTAGGCCCAGCCCCAGAACTGCTCGAAGCGCCGGCGGTCCCACACCACGGGGTCGAAGGGCGCCAGCAGCCGCAGCTGCTGCGCGTCCACCGCGTGGCGGCGCGACGCCGGGTTCTCGCCGGCCGGCCACAGCCAGCGCGTGCCGTCCACTTCGGCCTGCGGCAGCCGCGCGCGGGCGCGTGCCAGCAAGGCGCCGCGCTCGCCGCGCCACTGCGGCGCGCCGCCGCACAGGTGGCTGGCCAGTTCCGACAACGAGCGTTCGGGCAGCGGCGCGTATTGGTTGACGACGATGTCGAGCAGCGCGTCGAAGGCCTGCGCGGCGTCGGCCGGCGGCGCTGCCGCCTCGCGCGCGGCGTACAGGCGGATGCCGCCTTCGCGCCGCGCCACGCGCAGCAGGCCGCGGTAGTGCATGCCGTCCAGCAACTGCGTGCTGGCATTGCTGGAGCCGCCGAACCAGTTGCGCGTCTTGCCGTGCGCGAAGCGCTGGTCCACTTCGCGCGGGTGCGCCACGCCGCGTTCGCGCACGAAGTCCAGCACCGCGTGCGCCTGCGCCCAGCGCGCAGCCGTCCACTCCTGGCGCGCGCGGCGCGGGTGCATCAGGTGGTGCACGGCGCGCGGCACGAAGCCGTAGTTGACGAGGAAGTCTTCCTCGATCGGCAGCCGCGGGTAGCGGCGCTCCAGGTCGCCGGCGCGGTAGTCGCGCACGCGGTGGCGCAGCGTCAGGTCCTGCGCGCGCGCCGGCGCGCGGATGGGGTCGGCCTGCACGAAGCCCAGGCGCTGCAGCGCGCGCGGCAGCGTGGTGGGCTTGAACAGCGAGCGGGCGATCGCATGGCGACGCAGTTGGGCGAGGGTCGGCGGAGTCATCGAGGCGGCGGCGACAATGCGCGCATCGTCTCATCCCCCGTCGAGGACCCGCGGTGACCCGTGCCGGCAGCGATCCCCTGGACGGCCTGGCCGTCTTCGAGCGCGGCTGGCTGTCGTCGAACAACGTGCTGATCCACGCCGCGCCCGGCGAGGCGGGCGCTTGGTTCGTCGACACCTCGCACGTCAACCACGCCGAGCAGACCCTGGCGCTGCTGCAGCGCGAACTGGCCGGCCGGCCGCTGGCGGGCATCGCCAACACCCATCTGCACTCCGACCACTGCGGCGGCAACGCCTTGCTGCAGCAGCACTACGGCGTGCCGATCGCCATTCCGCCCGGCCAGCGGCAGGCGGTGCAGCAATGGGACGCGGCGGCCCTGAGCTACCGCAGCACCGGCCAGCGCATCGAGCGCTTCGACGCCGGCGCCGCGTTGCAGCCCGGCGAAGGCCTGCGCGCCGGCGGCCGCGACTGGGAACTGCTGCCGGCGCCGGGCCACGACCCGCACATGCTGATGCTGTTCGACCGCCGCCACGGCGTGCTGCTGTCGGCCGACGCGCTGTGGGAGAACGGCTTCGGCATCGTCTTCCCCGAATTGCAGGGCGAGCCCGGCTTCGACGACCTGGCGCAGGTGCTGGACCTGATCGCCGGCTTGCCGGTGCGTCTGGTGGTGCCCGGCCACGGCCGGCCTTTCGACGACGTACCGGCCGCGCTGGCGCGCGCCCGTCGGCGCCTGCAAGGCCAGCGCGACGACCCGGCGCGCCACGCCCGCCACGCGGCCAAGGTGCTGCTGAAGTACCACCTGATGGAAGAGCGCGAGCAAGCCCTGCCGGCCCTGCTGCAATGGACGGCGGCCACGCCGCTGCTGCACGAGGTGTGGGAGCGCTTCCGCCCCGCCGGCGTGCACGCGTTGCGACAGTGGGTCGAACAACTCGTGCGCGAGCTGGCGGCCAGCGGCGCACTGAAGCTCGAGGGCGATCGTGTACGGGATGCTTGACGCTTGACCCGTCAAATGACGCAATAAAGGACTTTTGAGTGCGCGGCTGCCTAGCATGCGCCGCATGTTCCAGTCCGCGGTCGACCCCGTTGCGGTGCCCGGCGGCGTCTGCCGGCCGGCCGACGCCGAGTACCCGCTGTCCTGCTTGTCTTGTCTGTCGTGCCTGTCGCGCGAGGCCATTACGCCGGCCAGCGGCCAGTTGCCGACCGAATGGGTGCTGCATTTCGGCTGGGCGGGGCCGGTGCGGCCACCGCTGCTGGGCGCGCCGGGCTGGATGGCCGCCATCAGCATCGAACGGCTGCAGCCCGAGCACCTGCGCTCGGTGGAAGTGTTCGAAGGGCTCAGCGTGGTCTACAAGCTCGACGGCTGCGAAAGCCGCGGCGGGCTGCTGGCCAGCGCCGGCGAGCTGTTGGCGGCGATGTCGCCGCAGCGGCCGGGCCACGGCCCGGTGACGATGCGCGTCGACGCCCGCGACCTGGGCTGCCCCGTGCGGCTGGACACCCTGAGCCTGCGCCTGCGCGTGTGGGCCGATGCGGCCGCCGCGCCGCGCGCCGTGCAGGTGCGCGTGCAGCGCAACTGAGCGGCGCCCAGCGCGTTCAGCGTCCTCAGCGCCCGCGCCCCTGCCAGCGCAGCGGCGTCGCCTCGGGCCTGGGCCGGGCGGCCGGCATCGCGATGGTCAGCACCTGTTCCTGCGGCAGCCCGATGGCCGTGCCCGCCACCGCCAGCACGCGCAGCAGCGGCGCCGCCATCAGCCCCTGGCCGATGGCCTCGGCCAGTCCGGGCGCCGGCGCCACGCCGGCCTGCAGCACCAGGATGTCGGGCCGGCTGTGCACCCGCGGCAACCGCCGCAGCAGCGCCGGCGGCCGGCTGGCTGGCGCTTGGCCGGCGTTGCTGCCGGCGTTGTTGCCGTCTTTGCGGTCGTCGTCACGGGCGTCATCCATGCCGTCGTCCAGCGCCGAGCCGTCCAACTGCCACACCGTGCCGCCAGCCGGGGCCGTCAACTGGTGCGCGCAGGCCAGCGCCAGCCGCAGCAGGGCGGGCAGGTTGTCGCCGGTCAGCGTGGCGTGGCGGTGTGTTCGCAGCACCGCCAGCACCGGCAGCGCGATGCCGGACGCCGCTTCGGCCGGCCCGCGCGCGGCCTCGGCGCCGCCACGGCGCCCGGCCAGTTCGGGCACGAAGCGGTAGCCGCGGCGCGCCACGGTGGCGATGGCGCGCGGCCCCAGCAGCTTGCGCAGCGTCCAGATCTGCACCTGCAGGTTGTTGGGCTCGACCACCTGGCCCGGCCAGACGGCAAGCAGCAACTCGTCGGACGACACGATTTCGTGGTGGCGGCGCATCAGCACCTGCAGCAGGTCGAAGGCGCGGCCGCCGATCGGCAGCTCCACGCCGTCGGCCAGCAATTGCCGCGTGTGCGGCCGCAGTTCGAAAGCGCCGAAGCGCAGCGACAGCGCGGGTTGCGGCTTTTGCAGGTCGGTCGGTTCCAGGCGCATCATGGCGGCCGGCAGCATGCCGCGCGGCGCGGCCGGCCACAACCCGCCGCGCACCCGGCTTCATGTTTTTTAAGGAATAACCTCGACTTCGAGGCTTCACAGGCGGGGCTGCCGTCGGGGACGATCGTCGTTCACGAACACCCGGGGCCGGTTGCGCATGAAATCACGCTCAAGCTGTCCGTCGGGCGGCGAATCCAAGACAACATCCGCATCTGCATGTCGGTAAGACCCAAGATCGTCGACGTCCCGCCCGCCTGGAGCGGGTTTCTCGGTGAATTCAATCCGGTGCTGCGGCACCAGGTGGCTCACAGCGTCGACGCCAACGCCGAAGCGCTGGCCGGCGCCTTCTACGAGCACATGCTGGCCGAGCCGCGCAGCGCCGGCCTGCTGGACCACGAGGTCGTCAACCGGCGCCTGCATGCCTCGATGGCGCGCTGGCTGCGCGCGCTGTTCGCGCCCGGCACGCCGGTGCCCGAGCTGGTGTTGATGCAGCGCCGCACGGGCGAGGTCCATGCGCGCATCGGCGTGCCGATGGACCTGGTGGCGCAGGGCGCCCGGCTGCTCAAGCGCGAGATCGTCGCGCGCCTGGCCGAAGCCTCGCTGCCGCGCGCCGAGCTGGGCGAGGCGGTGCAGTACGTCTACGAAATGATGGACCTGGCGATCGACGCCATCAACGAAGCCTACGTCGCCAACGCCAACCGCATGGCGCGGTCCGACGAAGCCTATCGGCTGTTCTTCCTGCACCAGGACATGATGGCCGAGCGCGAGCGCCAGAAGTCGCAGCTGCTGGAATGGGCGCACCAGATCCTGATGGCCGGCTACTGGACCGCCGATGGCCCGCCCGGGCTGGTGCCGGCGGCGCACAGCAGCTCGCAGTTCGGGCTGTGGCTGCAGCACAAGGGCTCGATCCTGTTCGAGGGTTCGCCCGAGCTGGAGCGCATCGGCCATTGCATGCACAACATCGAAGGCGACTGGCTGCCGCAGTTGCGGCGCGCGCGCCACCAGCATGCCGATGCGCGCGAGATCGTCACCGCTTTGAACCAGCGCATCGACGAGATCAAGCAGTTGCTGACCTCGATGTTCGACCGCTACATCGAAGCCGAGGACGGCCGCGACAACGTGACGCGGCTGCTCAACCGGCGCTACTTCCCGTCGGTGGCCAAGCGCGAGATCGCGCTGGCGCAAAGCCAGCGCGGCTGCTTCGCGCTGCTGGCGGTCGACATCGACCACTTCGACCGCGTGCGCGAGACCGTCGGTGCCGACGGCGCCGACGCCGCGCTGTCCGACGTGGCCGCGCTGATGCTGGACAGCGTGCGCGCCGGCGACTTCGTGTTCCGCATCGGCGACGCGCGCTTCCTGGTGCTGCTGGTCGACACCTCGAAAGAGGCGCTGTCCTCGGTGGCCGAGGGCCTGCGCCGCCAGGTCGAGGCCATGCGCGTGCGCGCGCCGGCCGGCCGCGCGCGGCTGTCGATCACGGTGAGCATCGGCGCCGCGCTGTGGGACGGCCACCCCGACTACCAGCGGCTGCTGGACCGCGCCGACAGCGCGCTGCGCGAGGCGCAGGTGGGGGGGCACAACCGGTGCTGCGTGGGGGCTTGAAGGGCGTGAGTCCTTTGGCTCCGGCCCGGCCCTGCGGGCCTTCACATCGCTGCGCGATGTGAGCCTGCGCCGAAGAACCGACAAGCTCGCTTTGCTCGGGGCCTTACAGGCCCGCAGCCGCGCGCAGCGCGGCTGCCTTGTCGGTTCTTTCCCAGGTGAACTCGGGTTCTTCACGCCCGAAGTGCCCATAGGCCGCGGTCTTCTCGTAGATCGGCCGCAGCAGGTCCAGCATCTGGATGATGCCCTTGGGCCGCAGGTCGAACAGCTCGTTGACCAGCGCGGCGATGCGGTCGTCGGGGATCTTGCCGGTGCCTTCGGTGTAGACGGTCACGTTCATCGGCCGCGCCACGCCGATGGCGTAGGCCACCTGGATCTGGCACTGCCGCGCCAGCCCGGCGGCGACCACGTTCTTGGCCACATAACGCGCCGCATAAGCGGCTGAGCGGTCGACCTTGCTCGGGTCCTTGCCGCTGAACGCGCCGCCGCCGTGCGGGCAGGCGCCGCCGTAGGTGTCGACGATGATCTTGCGCCCGGTCAGGCCGCAATCGCCCTGCGGGCCGCCGATCACGAAGCGCCCGGTCGGGTTGACCAGGTAGCGCGTGTTCTTCAGCCATTCCTGCGGCAGCACCGGCTTGATGATCTCCTCGATCACCGCCTCGACGAACTGCGGCTTCATCTTGTCGCCCAGGCTCCACTCGGGCGCGTGCTGGCTGGACAGCACGACGGTGTCGATGCTGTGCGGCTTGCCGTCGACGTAGCGCATCGTCACCTGGCTCTTGGCGTCGGGGCGCAGGTAGGGCATGCGGCCGTCCTTGCGCAACTGGGCCTGGCGCTCGACCAGGCGGTGCGCGTAGTAGATCGGCGCGGGCATCAACTCGGGCGTCTCGTCGCAGGCGTAGCCGAACATCAGGCCCTGGTCGCCGGCGCCGGTGTTCAGGTGGTCGTCGCTGGCGTGGTCCACGCCCTGCGCGATGTCGTTGCTTTGCTTGTCGTAGGCCACCAGCACCGCGCAGCCCTTGTGGTCGATGCCGTAGTCGGTGTTGTCGTAGCCGATGCGCTTGATGGTGTCGCGCGCCACCTGGATGTAGTCGACGTTGGCCTGCGTCGTGATCTCGCCGGCCAGCACCACCAGGCCGGTGTTGCAAAGCGTCTCGGCGGCCACGCGGCTGCGCGGGTCCTGCTTGAAGATCGCGTCGAGGATGGCGTCGGAGATCTGGTCGGCCACCTTGTCGGGATGGCCTTCGGACACGGACTCTGACGTGAAGAGGAAATCGTTCGCCACTTGCTGTGTGCTCCTGAAGTTGCTCGGCTTGCGTCGCCGGGGCTTTTGGGGCACATGGCGAACGCTTTAGCGGATGAGGGCCGGCCGGCCCGGCGGCGCGAAAGTTATCCTTCGCGCCGCGTGTCGCCCCGCAAGTTGTCCTTTAACTCAGCGACCCGTCGATTATAGGAAGCATGCTGTCCCTGGTTCGCTGGCTGTCGACATGGCCCCTGTGGCTTCTGCACGCTGTGGGCGCCGCGCTCGGCTGGCTGACCTACGCCTTGTCGCCGAGCTACCGCCGCCGGCTGCGCGCCAACGCCCAACTCGCGGGCGTCGCGGCCGCCGACCGCCGCGCCTCGGTGGCCGAGGCCGGGCGCCTGGTGGCCGAGCTGCCGCGGCTGTGGCTGCGCCCGCCGGCGCAACCGATCGCCGACCCGTTGCGCTGGGACGGGCTGGAGCAATTGCAGGCGCTCCTCGACGCCGGCCGCGGCCTGGTGCTGCTGACGCCGCACCTGGGCAGCTTCGAAGTCTCGGCCCAGGCCTACGCGCAGCGCTTCGGCCAGCGCCAGCCGGTCACCGTGCTGTACCGCCCGGCGCGCAAGCGCTGGCTGCGCGAACTGGAAGAGACGGCGCGCGCCCGCCCCGCGCTGGCCACCGCGCCGGCCACGCTGGCCGGCGTGCGCCAGATGCTGCGCGCCTTGCGCCGCGGCGAGACCGTGGGCCTGCTGCCCGACCAGGTGCCGCCCGACGGCATGGGCGTGTGGGTGCCCTTCTTCGGCCGTGATGCCTACACCATGACCCTGGCCGCGCGCCTGGTGCAGCAGACCGGCGCCGCCGTCGGCCTGCTGTGGACCGAAAGGCTGCCGCGCGGCGCCGGCTACGTGGTGCACGCCGAAGCGCTGCCCGAGCCTTTGCCCGAGGGCGGCGACGACGCGGCCTGCGCCGCGGTGATCAACCGCGCGATGGAGGCCGTGATCCGCCGCTGCCCGCGCCAGTACCTGTGGGGCTACCACCGCTACAAGACGCCGCGCCGGCCGGAGGCCGCGTGAAGCACCTGGGCGCGCGCTTCGTGCTGGCCCTGGTCTGGCTGCTGCATTGGCTGCCGCTGCCGCTGCTGGCGGCCATCGGCGTGGTGCTGGGGCGGCTGTTGTACCGGCTGGCCGGCTCGCGCCGGCGCATTGCGTTGCGCAACCTGGAGCTTTGCCTGCCCGAGCTGCCGCCGGCGGAACGCCGCGCCATCGCGCGCCGCTGCTTCGAGTGGTTCGTGCGCAGCGCGCTGGAGCGCGGGCTGCTGTGGTACGCCAGCCCGGCGCGGCTGCGGCGGCTGATCCGCGTCGAAGGCGACATCGGCTGGGGCGACCGCCACCCCGACCGCGCCGTGATGTGGCTGGTGCCGCACTTCGTCGGCATGGACGTGGCCGGCACCGCCAGCCAGCTGTACCAAGCGCGCCAGGTGGCGACGATCTACCAGGCGCAAAGCAACCCGGTGTTCGACCAGGCCATCCGCCGCGGCCGCTACCGCTTCGGCCAGGGCGCGGCCTTCTCGCGCCATGAAAGCGCGCTGCCGCTGGTGCGCGCCATCAAGCGCGGCTTCATCTTCTTCAACCTGCCCGACATGGACTTCGGCCTGCGCGACGCCGCCTTCGTGCCGTTCTTCGGCGTGCCGGCGGCCACGCTGCTGGCGCCGTCGCGCATGGCGCGATCGCTGAACATGACGGTGCAGCCGGTGGTCACCGAAATCCTCCCCGGCGGCCGCGGCTACGTGGTGCGCTTCGGCGAACCCTGGGACCATTGGCCCGGCGACGACGACCTTGCCGACGCGCGGCGCATGAACGAGTGGATCGAAGCCGAAATCCGCCGCAACCCCAGCCAGTACCTGTGGGTGCACAAGCGCTTCAAGACGCGGCCGCCGGGCGAGCCCTCGCTCTACGGCTGAGATAATCCGCCGCCATGCGATTGCGCTTCACCAAGATGCAGGGCGCGGGCAACGATTTCGTCGTGCTCGACGCCACGCGCGCGCCGCTGGCGCTGACGCCGGCGCAGGTGCAGCGGCTGGGCGACCGGCGCTTCGGCGTCGGCGCCGACCAGATCCTGGTGGTCGAGCGCAGCGAGCAGCCCGACGTCGACTTCGGCTACCGCATCTTCAACAACAGCGGCGACGAGGTCGAGCACTGCGGCAACGGCGCCCGCTGCTTCGTGCGTTATGTGCACGACCGCGGCCTGACGGCCAAGCGCCGCATCCGCGTGCAGACGGTCAACAACCTGCTGACGCTGGAGCTGCGCGACGACGGCCGCGTGACGGTGGACATGAACCGCCCGCTGTTCGAGCACGCGCGGCTGCCCTTCGATGCGAGCGGCCTGCAGCCGCGGCGCGAAGGCGATTTCGAGCGGTGGCCGCTGGATCTGCCCAACGGCCGGCGCTGCGAGGTGGCCGTGCTGTCGATGGGCAACCCGCACGCCGTGCAGCGCGTGGACGACGTCGACACGGCGCCGGTCGCGGCCGACGGGCCGCTGATCGAAGCCCACCCGCGCTTTGCGCGCAAGGTCAACGCCGGCTTCCTGCAGGTGGCGAGCCGCGACCGGGTGCGCCTGCGCGTCTACGAGCGCGGCGCCGGCGAGACGCTGGCCTGCGGCACCGGCGCCTGCGCCGCCGTGGTGGCCGGCATCCGCCTGGGCTGGCTGGACCGCCGCGTCGAGGTCGACACGCGCGGCGGCCGGCTGCTCATCGAATGGGCCGGCGGCGACGCCCCGGTGCTGATGACCGGCCCGGCCGAGACCGTCTTCGAAGGGGAGATCGAACTGTGAACGTGCCGACCGGTCATCAAGGGGTGCAGGGCATCACCGAGAACGACATCGCCAACTACCTAGCCAACACGCCCGGCTTCTTCGAGCGCCATGCCGAGTTGTTGTCCAGCGTGCAGCTCACCAGCCCGCACGGCCAGCGCGCGGTGTCGCTGCAGGAGCGGCAGATGGAGATGCTGCGCGAGCGCATCAAAGGCCTGGAGCGCAAGATCGTCGAGATGCTGCGCCACGGCCAGGAGAACCTGGCCATCGCCGACCGCCTGCACCGCTGGACGCGCGCGCTGTTCCTCACTGCCGACGCCGCCGAGCTGCCGCGCGTGGTGGTCGACGAGCTGCGCCACGAGTTCCTGATCCCGCAGGCCGCGGTGCGCGTGTGGGGCGCCGACGCCGCCTTCGCCGGCGCCGGCTTCGCCAGCCCGGTCAGCGACGATGCGCGCAGTTTCGCCGGCAGCCTGGTGGCGCCGTACTGCGGCGTCAACGCCGGTTTCGAGGCCGCGCGCTGGCTCGACGAGCCGACCACCGTGGCCTCGCTGGCGCTGATCCCGCTGCGCCACGGCGCCGCCGATGGCGCCTTCGGGCTGCTGGTGCTGGGCTCGCCCGACCCCACGCGCTACGCGGCCGACATGGGCACCGAGTTCCTGATGCGCATCGGCGAGGTCGCCAGCGCCGCGCTGTCGCGCCTGTTGCCACGGGCTTGACGATGGCCGCGCCGCCGCTCGCGCTGGCGCAGGAGCCGCTGGACGCCGAGCTGCAGCGTTATCTGCGCCACCTGCAGGTCGAGCGGCGTCTGGCCGCGCGCACGCTGGCGCTGTACCGCGACGCGCTGGTGCGCCTGCAGCGCCTGGCCGCCGCCGAGCGCGTGGCCTTGCGCGAAGCCCAGGCCCATCACTTGCGCGGCTGGCTGGCCGGGTTGCGCGCACAGTCGCTGGCGCCGCGCAGCATCGCCTTGCACCTGTCGGCCTGGCGCGGCCTCTACGCCTGGTGGGGGCGCGACGGCCTGGTCGCCAGCAACCCGGCGCAGGCCGTGCGCGCGCCCAAGGCAGCGCGGCCGTTGCCGTCGGCGCTGCCGGTGGACCAGGCGGTGGCGCTGGCGGATGCCGACGCCAAGGCAGCGGCCGACGCCGCCGCTGCCGGCCGCCCCGAACTGCTGGCGCGCGACCAGGCCATCGTCGAGCTGCTGTACGGCTGCGGCCTGCGCATCGGCGAGCTGCTGGGCCTGGACGTGGCTGCCGGCGCCGACGCCGCCGGCTGGATCGACCGCGACGACGCCATGGCCCATGTGCTGGGCAAGGGCCGCAAGCGCCGCGGCGTGCCGGTGGGCCGGCCGGCGCTGGACGCGCTGGCGCGCTGGCTGGCGCTGCGGCCGGCCCTGGCGGCCGCGGGCGAGCCGGCGCTGTTCGTCAGCCAGCGCGGCGGGCGGCTCACCGCCAACCAGTTGCGCAAGCGGCTGCAGGCGCAGGCGCTGCGCGCCGGGCTGCCGACGCGCGTGCACCCGCACATGCTGCGCCACAGCTTCGCGTCGCACCTGTTGCAGTCCAGCGGCGACCTGCGCGCCGTGCAGGAGCTGCTGGGCCACGCCAGCATCGCCACTACGCAGGTGTACACGCGGCTGGACTTCCAGCACCTGGCCAAGGCCTACGACGCGGCGCACCCGCGGGCGAAGCGCAAGGCTTGATGGAATGCGCGCAGCGCGCCACGGTTGAGGAGATCACCATGCTTTCGAGACCTGCGAAGCGCCTGCACGCGGCGGCGCGCCTGTGGATGATGTGGGCGTTGCCGCTGTTGCTGCCGTTGTGGCTGGCGCTGGCACTGGCGCTGGTGGCCCCGACCACGGCGCAGGCTGCCGAAGCCGCGGCTTTCGTGATCCAGCCGGCCGACGACGCCTGGCGTGCCGCCTTGCCGCGCGACCCGGAGGCTGCCACGCAGGCCTACCTGGCGCGCTTGCCGGCGGCATCGGTCGCGCGCTCCGACGCCTATTTCGAAGGCGGCTACTGGCTGCAGCTGTGGAACCAGCTGCTGGGCCTGGCGATCGCCGCGCTGCTGCTGTGGACGCGGCCGTCGACGGCCTTGCGCGACTGGGCCGACGCGCACCTGCGGCGGCGCTGGCAGCGCGACGCGCTGTACGGCGCCGCCTACGCGCTGGCCGGCTGGGTCTTGTCGCTGCCGCTGACCGTCTACCAGGGCTTCGTGCGCGAACACGCCTACGGCATGGCGACGCAGGGCTTCGGCGACTGGTTCGGCCAGCAGCTCATCGGGCTTGCCGTCGCCGTGGGGCTGACCGCGTTGGGCGCCGCCGTGCTGTACGCGGTGATGCGCCGCGCCGGCGCGCGCTGGTGGGCCTGGGGCGCGTTGACCACCGTGGCGATGCTGGCGATCGTCATTCTCGTTTCGCCGCTGTGGATCGAGCCGCTGTTCAACCGCTACCAGCCGGTGCCCGACGGCCCGGCGCGCCAGGCCGTGCTGGCGATGGCGCGCGCCAGCGGCGTGCCTGCCAACGAGGTCTACGTCGTCGATGCTTCGCGCCAGACGACGCGCGTCAGCGCCAACGTCTCCGGCCTCGGCGGCCTGGCGCAGGTGCGGCTGAACGACAACCTGCTCAACCGCAGCAGCCTGCCCGAGATCCGCGCCGTGATGGCGCACGAGATCGGCCACTACGCGCTGCTCCACATGCCCAAGATGCTGCTCGAACTGGCCGCGCTGGCGCTGCTGCTGTTCGCTTGCACGGCGTGGGCGATGCGGCGGCTGCTGGCGCGCTTCGGCGCGCGCTGGCGCTTGCGCGACGAGTTCGACATCGCATCGCTGCCGCTGCTGGCGGCCGTGCTGTCGCTGGCGCTGTTCATCGCCACGCCCATCATGAGCACGCTGATCCGCGAGCACGAAACCGAGGCCGACATCTTCGGCCTCAACCTGTCGCGCGAGCCGCTGGGCTTCGCCGAGGTCATGCTCAAGCTGGCCGAATACCGCAAGACGCAGCCCGGGCCGGTGGAAGAGTTCGTCTTCTTCGACCACCCGAGCGCGCACACGCGCATCCACCGCGCGATGGTGTGGCGCGAGCAGATGCTGCTGCCGCCGGCCGCGCCCTGACGCGGCGGTGCCGGCCGGCTCGTCGATTCAGCGCGCGTCCTTGAGCGCCGCGTCGGCCAGCGGCCAGGCGGCGGCGAGTTGCCGGCCCCAGTCGGCGGCCGCGGCGGCCTGGCCTTGCGCCTGCGCCGCGCGCAGCAGGCCGCGCAGCGCCCAGCCGCTGTTCGGCCAGGCTTTCAGGTCGTCGCGCAGCGTGGCCTCGGCCTGCGCCGGCTGGGCGCTGCGCAGTTGCAGGTCGGCCAGCATCACGCCGGCGCCGGCGGCCATCAACGGCGGCTCGTTCTCGTCGGACTCGCGCATCGCCTCGGCCGCCTGCTGCAGTTGCGCCAGCGCCGCTTCGGGCTGGCCCTGGGTGAGCGCGATCTCGCCCAGCAGCCGGGCGATGGCGCCGTCGCCCGTCTTGCGCAGCCAGGCATCGAAGCCCTTTTCCTCGGCGTGCCCACGCGCCACTTGTGCGTTGGCCTCCGCCGCCTCGGCCAGCGTCTTCAGCGCGGCCGGCAGGTCCTGCCGACGCAACTGCGCGATGCCGCGCGCATGGCCGTGCAGCACGCGGCCCAGGCCGCTTTGGTCTACCGGCGGCGGCTCGGCCAGCAGGGCGTCCCAGCGTTCCAGGCGCAGCAGCGTCAGCGCCGGCAGCGCGCGCAGGTAGTCGGCATACGGGCTCTTGCGCGCGGCGTTGCGCGTGGCCAGCTCGCGGGCGGCGGCCAGCGCCAGGTCGCCGCGGCCTTCCATCAGCGCGCCGAACCACTGGAAATGCTGGTTATGGTTGCGCCAGTCCTTGCTGACGCTGAAGCCCTGGGCCTTCTGCAGGTCGGCCAGTTCGACGTCCAGCGCCACCGCCTGCTGGTTGACGCGCGTGGCGTCGGCATAACGGCCGATATGCGCGTATGTGTGCGCCGGCATGTGCACCAGGTGCGGCGCCTTGGGCGCCAGCGCCCCCAGGCGGTCGGCCGCGGCCACGGCGCGGTGGGCCTGGGCGCGCGTGTCGGTGACGTGGATCAGGTAGTGGTTGAGCCCGGTGTGCGCGGGCTGGGCCTGCAGCGCGCGTTCCAGCCGGTCGGCCACTTCGCCCAGGCGGGCGGCGTAGCGGCCGGTCTTGTCGTCGAACCAGTCGCCCGAGGTGGCCACCATCTCGGCTTCGGCCCACAGCGAGAGCAGGTCGGCATCGTCGGGCCAGCGCTGCAGCAACTGGTACAGGCGGTCGGCATAGGCCTGCTCCAGCGGGTCGCGGCGCGCGTCGGGGTCGCCGCCGCTGCTGCTGCAGACGGCGGCGCGCAGCGGGGCCGTCTCGCGCGCGGTGCTGGCGTGGCCGACGCGCAGCGCCATCGCCTCGATCAGCGCCCGTTCGCGCGCCGACAGGTCCGGCGCCAGCGCGGCGTTGCGCAGCGCGAGGTCGGCATAGCGCTCGGCTTGCCTCATGTCGCCGCGCTGCGGTGCGTTGATGTTGGGGCCCAGTTGCCAGGCCACGCCCCAGGCGCACATCGCGCAGGCCGGGTCGGCGGCCAGCGCGGCCTTGAACATGCGCACGGCCTCGGCTTCGTTGAAGGCGTAGGCCTGCAGGCTGGCGTCGGCAAAGCGCTGGCGCGCGGCCGGCGACGCGCTGCTGATGGCCGCCGCCGAGGGCAGGCTGCCGAAGCCGTCGAGCCGGGGCGCGGTGGCCTTGAGGTCGGGCTGCAGCGGCTGCGCGCAGGACCCCAGCAACGCGGCCGCCGCGCCGACGACCAGGGTGCGCGTGACGAGATGCTGGGCAGTGGCCATGGCGCGTCCTCGGTGACCGGCGTGCTCGGCAGTATTGCCGGCCGGCGGCCACGCGACAATGGCCGCCCATGAAGATCGTCCGCCTGCGTGAGGGCAAGGAGCGTTCGCTGCTGCGCCGCCACCCCTGGGTGTTCCAGGGCAGCGTCGACCGCGGCAAGGCCGACGCCGGCGAGACGGTGCGCATCGAGGCCGCCGACGGCCGCTTCCTGGCCTGGGGCGCGTACAGCCCCAGTTCGATGATCCGCCTGCGCGCCTGGAGCTTCGACGAGGCCGAGCGCATCGACCGCGACTTCTTCCGCCGCCGCATCGCCGCCGCGCTGGCCTTGCGCGCGCGGTTGCCGATCGACAGCGACGGCGTGCGCCTGGTGCATGGCGAGGCCGACGGCCTGCCGGGGCTGATCGTCGACCGCTACGGCGACACCTTGAGCGCGCAGTTCCTGTCCGCCGGCACCGAGCGCTGGCGCGAGACGATCGCCGACCTGCTACTGGAGCAGTGTGCCCCCAGGCCGGCGTCGCCGGCCGCCCCCCGGGGGGGCATGAGTCCAGTGGCAGAGCCACATGGACTCATGAGCGGCGCCGCGCGCCTGTACGAGCGCAGCGACTCCGGCGTGCGCGGCCTGGAAGGGCTGGCATCGCGCAGCGGCTGGCTGCGCGGCGACGGCGACACCGTCATCACCATCCGCGAACACGACTGGCGGCTGACGCTGGACGTGGCGCAAGGCCACAAGACCGGCTTCTACCTGGACCAGCGCGACAACCGCGCGCGGTTTGCCGGCTGGGTGCGCCACTTCGGGCTGCAGCGGGTGCTGAACTGCTATTGCTACACCGGCGGCTTCAGCGTGGCGGCGCTGGCCGGCGGCGCGGCCGAGGTGGTCAGCGTCGACTCGTCGGCGCCGGCGCTGCAGCGCGCCACGGCGCACGTCGCGCTGAACGGCTTCGACGCAGCGCGCCACCAGGCGGTGGACGCCGACGTCAACGCGCTGTTGCGCGAACGGCTGAAGGTCGGCGAATCGTTCGACGCCATCGTGCTGGACCCGCCCAAGTTCGCGCCCACCGCCAGCCACGCCGAGCGCGCGGCTCGCGCCTACAAGGACATCAACCGCCTGGCGCTCAAGCTGCTGCGGCCGGGCGGGCTGCTGTTGACCTTCAGTTGCAGCGGCGGCATCGGTGCCGAGTTGTTCCACAAGATCGTGGCCGGCGCGGCCACCGATGCCGGCGTGGACGGCGCCATCCTGGCGCGGCTGGAAGGCGCCTGCGACCACCCGACGACGCTGGTCTTCCCCGAGGGCGAGTACCTCAAGGGGCTGGCGGTGCTGAAGTCGGCGGCAGCGCCGGGAGCTTGAGGCGGGGGTCGAACTTCGCTCGCTTGACGGCGAAGTAGGCCTTCACGTTGCGCACGTTGGCGTCCTGCGTGAACAGGCGTTGCACCAGCGCTTGGTAGTCGGCCATGTCGGCCGCCTGCACCACCAGCACGAAGTCGGGCCCCGGCGAGACGCGCCAGACCTGCTGCACCGCGCCATCGTTCACGGCGCGCTGCTCGAAGGCCTCCAGATGCTCGGCGCCCTGCCGATCCAGGGTGATCTCGACGATGGCGTTCAGCGCCTGCGCGCCCAGCACCGCCGGCGACAGCAAGGCCACGCGGCGCTCGATCACGCCGGCGTCGACCAGCCGGCGCACCCGACGCAAGGCGGTGGCTGGCGAGGTGAGCGCACGCTCTGCCAGCGCCTGATTGGACAGCGAAGCGTCGGCCTGCAGCAGTTCCAGCAGGCGGCGGTCGGTGGTGTCAAGGGCTAGCATCTTGCAATGATGCGTCAATTTCGATCAATAAATGATCTCTGATTGCGAGCTGGCTTGGATACGGCCAAATTGTGCGTTGATGACGAAAGTTTGCAAGAAAACGCCAAGTCACTGCGCCTAGCATCCCTGCTATCCCCAGCAGCAAGGACTTCTCAACCATGTGCGGAATCGTCGGTGCCGTCAGCAAGCGCAACATCGTTCCGGTGCTCATCGAAGGCCTGAAGCGCCTGGAGTACCGCGGCTACGACTCCTGCGGCGTGGCGGTGCACCAAGGCGGCGAGCTGCGCCGCTCGCGCAGCACCTCGCGCGTGGCCGAGCTGGAAGCCGCCGTCAACAGCGGCCACATCGAAGCCGGCACCGGCATCGCCCACACCCGCTGGGCCACGCACGGCGCGCCCGAGGTCCACAACGCGCACCCGCACTTCTCGGCCGGCCCCGGCATGAGCCCCGAAAGCACCGGCTTTGGCGCGCTGGACGGCGTGGACGAAGGCGCGGCGCGCGCGCGCATTGGCCTCGTCCACAACGGCATCATCGAAAACCACGACGAGTTGCGCGCCGAGCTCGAAGCGCGCGGCTACGCCTTCGCCAGCCAGACCGACACCGAGGTCATCGCCCACCTCGTGCAGCACCTCTACGAAGGCGACCTGCTCGACGCCGTGCAGCGCGCGCTGCCGCGCCTGCGCGGTGCCTACGCGATCGCCGTGTTCTGCCGCGACGAGCCGCAGCGCGTGGTCGGCGCGCGCGCCGGCTCGCCGCTGGTGCTGGGCGTCGGCGAAGGCGAGAACTTCCTGGCCAGCGACGCGATGGCGCTGGCCGGCGTCACCGACCAGATCGTCTACCTCGAAGAAGGCGACGTCGTCGACCTGCAGCTCGGCAAGGTGTGGATCAGCGCGCGCGACGCGGCCGGCCGCTTCGTGCCCGTGGACCGCCTGGTGCGCACCGTGCACGCGCACAGCGGCGCCGCCGAGCTGGGCCCCTACCGGCACTACATGCAAAAGGAGATCTTCGAGCAGCCGCGCGCCATTGCCGACACGCTGGAAGGCGTGGCCGGCATCACGCCCGAGCTGTTCGGCGACGGCGCCTACCGCGTCTTCAAGGACATCGACCGCGTGCTCATCCTCGCCTGCGGCACCAGCTACTACAGCGGCAGCACCGCGCGCTACTGGCTGGAAGCGATCGCCGGCATTCCCACCACGGTGGAGATCGCCAGCGAATACCGCTACCGCGACAGCGTGCCCGACCCGCGCACGCTGGTCGTCACCATCAGCCAGAGCGGCGAGACGGCCGACACCATCGCCGCGCTGAAGCACGCGCGCGGCCTGGGTATGCCGCACACGCTGACCATCTGCAACGTGGCCACCAGCGCGATGGTGCGCGAGTGCGAGCTGGCCTACATCACCCGCGCCGGCGTGGAGATCGGCGTGGCCAGCACCAAGGCCTTCACGACGCAGCTCGTCGGCCTGTACCTGCTGACGCTGGCGCTGGCCCAGGTTCGCGGCCGCCTGAGCGAGGCCGACGAAGCAGCGCACCTGAAGGCCTTGCGCCACCTGCCGGTGGCGGTGCAGGCCGTGCTGGCGCTGGAGCCGCAGGTCATCGCCTGGAGCGAGGATTTCGCCAAGCGCGAGAACGCGCTGTTCCTCGGCCGCGGGCTGCACTACCCGATCGCGCTGGAAGGCGCGCTGAAGCTCAAGGAGATCAGCTACATCCACGCCGAGGCCTACCCCGCTGGCGAACTCAAGCACGGCCCGCTGGCGCTGGTGACCGCGCAGATGCCGGTGGTGACCGTGGCCCCGAACGATGCGCTCTTGGAGAAGCTCAAGAGCAACATGCAGGAAGTGCGCGCCCGCGGCGGCCAGCTCTACGTGTTTGCCGACAGCGACACCCGCATCGAAAGCGGCCCCGGCGTGCACGTGATCCGCATGCCGGAGCACTACGGCGCCTTGAGCCCCATCCTGCACGTGGTGCCGCTGCAGTTGCTGGCGTATCACACGGCCTGCGCGCGGGGGACGGATGTGGACAAGCCACGCAATCTCGCCAAGAGCGTGACCGTCGAATGACGGGTACGCTCTTGTGCGGCGTTATGTGCGCGGGAAATTGAGTCGGTTACTGGAAACAGAGTCGCTGACGGAAAAACAGACTCCCTAACCAGGTTGCCGACAGTGAGAACGTAGTTGCTTACTGTGGACGTGTCGAGAGTCGTACCTGAAACTGCGCTTCAAGACGCTGGGCGGTGCGGAGCGTGGTCGCAACCGCAACCGCAACCGCGACAGCGATTGCTACTTGTGGATGCAGTTGCAGTTGCGGGTTGCCCGATAGCATGGTCCCGACTTTGCGACTGCTCTCATCTACCCTGCGGTGCCCAGACGTCGGCAGCTCCCGATGCCAACGATATGAAGGCCATAGGAGTCAAGTCGGCGCCGTTATGACACCAAACGCGAAGGCCGGTTGGTAGAGGCTGGGTACCGACGATGGCAAACACCAACCCGTTTATCACTGTCATCGCAGCACGCGCATGCTCTTTGGCCAACGCCCGGTCCTCGTTTGACATTTTCGGGTCGGCTTCGGGGTGCGTGTGCCAGAAGCCGACGCAGTGCCAACCAAGCGTGAACAGTTGCTCCCGCTCGCGCATGGCCTGCGAGACATCGAAGCGGACTCGAGACCAACTCGCCCAAGTAGCCTTCAGGCGAGTCGCCTTGGCAACCTCGACGGTCTCTGTGGTTAGCCACGCGCCAGATCGGCCACGCCGCGTCTGAGCAGAGGCTCACCACCTGTGATGCGCACCTTGCTGACGCCCAGAGTGGCAAACAGATGAACGAGGCGGATGGACTCCTGATGCGTCAACCAGTTCGCTGGCTCTTCAAAGCCCTTGAATCCGACAGGCATACAGTAGCTGCATCGCATGTCACACCGGTCGGTGACGGACACGCGGAGATAGTTGATCCGCCGGCCGAACCGGTCGATCAGGAGTCGATCAGGCGCCCGCACGATCCAGCAAATGCAGCTTGCCCTTGATGTCCTTGAACGATTCGTGGTCGCTCAATGGTGGCCTTTGTGCAGTGATGATTGGCCATTTGCCGCTGGCTGCGATTTCTGCGTTGAGCTGCAGAAACGGCTGCTGATTTGCAGGCAGATCGTCGTCCGCGTAGATGGCTTCTACGGGACATTCGGGCACGCAAACGCCACAGTCGATGCAGCCTTGTGGATCGATGACCAGGAAGTTGGGGCCCTCCTGAAAACAGTCGACCGGGCAGACTTGCACGCAGTCGGTGTACTTGCATTGGATGCATGCATCCGTGACGACGAAGGTCATGTGGTTCTCCTCATTTCTGTGGAGGTCTTACTTCTCGACGAAAGCACGCTCGATCACATACGAGCCCTGCTTGTTCATCGATCCTTCGTCAAACCCGCGTCGCTCCAGGATGGCCACCAGATCGGTCAACAGACCCGGGTTGCCGCAGATCATGATGCGATCGACTTCGGGGTCAAGATCGGGCAGGTTCAGACTGCGTGTGATCTCGCCTTGGTCGAGCAGGTCGGTCACACGTCCTTGCTGAGGAAAGTCTTCCCGGGTCACCGTCGGGAAGTAGCGCAGCTTGGCACGCACCATCTCGCCAAGATATTCGTCGCCAGGCAAGTCCTGGGTGATGAAGTCCCGATAGCCAAGTTCGCTGACGTAGCGCACGCCATGCACGAGAACGATGTGCTCGTAGGCCTCGTAATAAACTGGATCGGTGATGGTGCTCATGAAGGGCGCCAGCCCCGTTCCCGAACTCAGCAAGTAGAGATTGCGACCAGGACGCAGGTTGTCGTTGATCAAGGTGCCGGTGGGCTTCTTGCCAACCAGCAGGCTGTCTCCGACCTTCAGGTGTTGCAGACGGGATGTCAACGGACCGTCGGGTACCTTGATGCTGTAGAACTCCAGGTGCTCTTCGTAGTGCGGGCTGGCGATGCTGTAAGCCCTGAGCAGTGGCCGTCCCTGCATTTCCAGGCCGATCATCACGAACTGGCCAGTTTGAAAGCGAAAGCTTAGGTTACGGGTGGTTTTGAAGCTGAACAGCGTGTCGTTCCAGTGATGAACGCTGGTCACGGTTTCAGCCAAGAAAGGAGACGAACTGGAGGTGCTCATGCAGCAATCGGAAGGAGGTTGACAGGAACGTACTTGTGATAGGGCGTGTGCGTCAGCGGGTCACGTCGAGTGTTGGGCGTGAGCCGATTGATTTGGGGGCCGATGGGGGCGCTGTCCTGAAAGCGCATGCCATAGCCGTGCGGCAAGGTGACAAAGCCGGGGCGCGTTTGCTCGTCCACCTCCACATGCACCTCAATGCGGCCCGCCTCCGACTCGCACATGGCGCGTCCGCCGTTCTGCAAGCCATATTTCTGTGCGTCGTCCGGGTGAATGCGCAGGGCGCCATGCGGATCCTGCTTGCGCCAGGCCGGGTTCCGATAGATCTGTTGGGCGTTGTAGGAGCGCCGCTCACCGGCCATCAGCACCAAGGGGAACCTGTCGCAGGTTTGGTCGATGTGTTGCTGTGGCAGTTGCACCAGAAGTTGGATCAGCTCCGGATCGGCCAGTTGAATCTTCTTGTCAGCGTGAGCGATCAGTGACCACGTGTCATCCATCTCGTGGCGGCTGACCACAGCACCTTGAGGCGAATTCAGGATGCGTTGAAAAAGCTCGTAACCCAGCTTCCACGAGGGCGCCTGCACGCCTGCGCGGCGCACTGCCGCAGGGTGTGCCTTGGCGAAGACGATGGACAAAGGCAGCAAAAATGCGGCGCTTCCCAGCGGCCCCATGGCTTGACCCAGCGTGCGGTACAAGACAGACGAGGGAGCCTGCTTCAAGCGGCTTTGCTTCAAGAACTTGAGGGCCAATGCGCCCATGAACAAGGCATGGCCAGTGGCTTTGGGTTCGTGCTTGGCGATGAACGAGAGGACTGGGTAGCGTTTGGGCACAGCGCCCATCTTTTCGAGCAGGCGTGTGTAGATCTCCGCCTCGGGCAAGGCATCGCCCGTTGGCTCGAATATGGGGTGGCGCAGGTGGAAGTAGTTTTCCGGGAACTCGAGGTTGAAGCCTGTGGCTTCTGTCTTTTCGAACTGGGACGCCGCAGGCAGGACGTAATGAGCGTGGCGAGCTGTTTCGGTCATGGCCACGTCCACGACCACCATCAGTTCAAGCTTCTTGAAGGCCTCTTCCAGCTTGCCAGTGTCTGCGATCGTGGAAGCAGGGTTGCCGCTGTCCACGAACAGAGCCCGGATGCGATCGGGGTGGTCATGGTTGATTTCATCGGCCAGGAGGTTAGGAGGGTACAGGGCGCTGATCGGGAACATGCCATGCCGAACGGTTCGCACGGTGGAGGGCTTTCGCTCGTCGGAGTCGGTGATCACAGGCATCAGTCCCACATGCAGGTTGTTGCCCCCATGAATGCCGAAGTTGCCGGTCACCAGGAACAGCAGCTTTTCAAGGTAGGAGTTCAGCGTGCTGTTGAGCGACTGTTGGATGCCCAAGTCGATGCGCAGGCAGCCTCGCTGCGCCTTGGCATAGCCGCGAGCCACCTGGTAGACAGCTTCAATGGGCACGTCGGCCATTTGGACGTATTGCTCCACAGGCACCTTGAGCAGTTCCGCCTTGACCGCATCGAAGCCTTGACAACGGGTGCGCAGGAAGTCTTCATCGTGCAGGCCCTCTCTGACGATGATGCTCAGCATGGCGGACATCAGGTAGGCGTCGGTTCCAGGCTTCAGCTGCAGGTGGATGTCCGCCATCTTGGCGGTTTCGGTCTTGCGAGGATCGACCACGACCAAGGTCTTGGCGGGGTCGTTCTTGAAGTGCTTGAGCGTGTCGCGGGCACTGGGGATGCCATGCGACTGGTAGGGGTTGGCGCCAATGACCAGCAGGTAGTCAGCGTGCTCGACGTCCTCGGTGGTGTGGCACTTCTGGCTGCCAAACATCCGGCCATTGACCCAGAAGTCGCCCGTCTTTTCTTGCGCCAGCGAGTTGTAGCGGTAGCGGCTGCCCATCACGCGGAGCAACTGTTGGTTGTAAGCGCCCCCCAGGTGGTTGCCTTGCCCGCCGCCGCCGTAGAACGCGAACGCCTTGCCGCCATATTGGCTCTTGATGGACTTGAGCTTGGCTGCGATTTCGTCGAGCGCCTGGTCCCACGAGATGGACACGAAGCTTCCGTCGCTGGTGCGCTTCAACGGGTGCGTCAGCCGATCCGAATGGCTCTGGTAGTGCGTCAATCGCGCGGCCTTCTGGCAGATATAGCCCTTACTGCTTGGGCAGTCGTCATCGCCTTTGATCTTCTTGAACTGCTCATTCTCGACTTCGACCAGCAGGCCGCAGTTACGAGAGCAGAGGATGCATGCGGTGTGATGGGTGGACACGTGAGCCTCGATAAAACGATGATAACGAACGTTACCGGAACGAACGTTATCTTATAAATGCAAGTGCAGTCAAGCTCTTCATGACTCGTGGGGCTCGCCCGCGACAGCTACCGCAACCCACCCGAGACCGACCCCATGACCACGGAGCTTGGCAACAGGATCGTCGAGATCGCGCACGCGCGCAGGCGCTTCGGCTACCGGCGCATCCACGACGCGCTTGCTCGACCGCGCGGCGATCTTCCGTGGCTACCCGAGCGCTGTGCGCACCGACAACGGGCCGGAGTTCACCAGTCGTGCCTTCATGGCCTGGGCACAAGGCCACGGCGTACGCCATGTCCTCATCGAGCCGGGGCGGCCGATGCAGAACGGCTACATCGAGAGCTTCAACGGCAAGTTCAGGGACGAGTGCCTGAACGACCACTGGTTCCAGACGCTGCACCAAGCCCGCACGGCGATCAGCGCCTGGCGACACGACTACAACCAAGTCAGGCCGCACAGCAGCATCGGGCGCATGCCGCCAGCCAGGTTCGCCGAGCTGCATCGCCGGCTCGCCGGCGATGCAGCTCAACAGCCAGCCAACAACGAAGACAACGGCTGATCTTGCAACCCGGACTTCGGCCTCATCGTTGGTACGGCTGAAGGGGGCAGGTCAATGATGACAGCGAACGAACATTGCAGTCGACTTCCGCTTCATGGATAATGAACGTTATCAAACCAGCGCGGCGCGCTAGCCTTCTCGACAACAGTCCATGCGATACCCCAAAGATCAAAAGGAAACGACGCGACAAAGCCTGCTGGCAGCTAGTGGCAGCTTTGCCAAGGAGCACGGATTCTTCAGCAGCGGTGTGGACGCCCTGGCCTCGGCGGCTGGCGTCACCAGTGGCGCGCTCTACCGGCACTTTGACGGAAAGGCCGGTCTGTTCAGCGCCGTCGTCGATGCCGAGATTGAGAAATCACTCGACCGATTCAGCCACCTGCCTCCCGAGCACCCGATTGAATTTGAGAAGGCCATCGCGGGCTACCTGAGCACGAAACACGTCGCCAAACCATCCGAAGGCTGCATGCTGCCGGCGATGACGGCAGAAGTCTCCAGGGCGGACGGCGCAACAAGACAGAGGTTTCAAGAGGGCGTCCAGGAGATGAAAGACCTCATTGGCCAATTCACCAGGGATGAAGATGCGGCCTGGGCGCTTCTGGCGCAAAGTGTAGGCGCCGTGATGTTGGCGCGTGCCATGACCGATGAATCAGTCCAGAAGGAATGCCTACGCGCTGTTCGACGCAATGCGAGCGACTTGGTCAAGCGTTGAGCGTCTTGTTAAAGCGCCTCCGATGAAGACCTGTATGCCGCGGAGGTCTCCGCAAGTGATTTGCCGAAACGTCGTCATGCCACTGGAGGGCGTGTCCTGCATTGGTTTGCCACGCGGTTTCTCTTATTGACCGGCTGAGATATATATTTGGTCAAGGCGTTATGGCTCTTTGCTGATGTGCGCAGATGTCTGGTAATGGCCGAATCTAGACGCCCGACGAAGAGGTTCTGGTGTCAGCGTCGGCTTCAAGCAGACATCCGTTGAGCGTCGTGTCGCCTGACACGTCGTTCACGACTGTATTGCTCGCTGCGGCTGTTCTCGCTCACTCGGACCCAGCCCGCGCCCACGACACGCCGATGGCGTGGCGCCGAATCGCCCCGCTGCGAACCCGCGCCAATGCTCAATCGGGGTTCACCACACTATTGGCTCGGAACAGTTAGCCGCGCCGCCGCAGCCAGCCGCGCAACTTGGCCAAGAGCGTGACGGTCGAATCAGACGCCCGATTTCCGCGTTAGGTCAAGCGCCCGCGTCGCTGGGTTCCATCGGCGCCGCATAACGCGCAAGTTCATTCATCACGGCCGTCAGGCTGCTCTTGCCGATTTCCGCGGCCATCTCGGCCTGCGCCTGCGCGACGGCGCGGCCGAATGCATCCAGCCAGCGCAGGCCGGCCCGCGTGAAGCGCACGATGCGCGCGCGCTTGTCCGTCGGGTCGATCACGCGCTCGACCAGCCCGAGCGCTTCGCACTGGTCGATCAGTTCGGTCATCGCGGCATTGGTCATCGCCGCGCGCCGCGCCAGCTCGGTGATGCGCGTGCCGCCGAGGTCCAGGTGGCGCGTCAGGTTCACGTGCGAGCGGCGGGTCTGCGCGTGCCCGGCCTCGCCCATCAGTTCCAGCACCCGCTCCTCGAAGCGGCGCAGCGCATTGCTGAGCACGCGGCCCGGGTTGTGGAGTCGCCAGCGGTACGCCTTCGGATCGGCCGCGTTCGTCATGGTGGATTCCCGGTAGCATACGACCGATTGCTTCGGTAACCTAAGCATTTGTCGATTCAGAGGAAGGTCTCCGATGAGCGCCAGTCCCCGGCCCGCCGAAGCGGCACGGCCCATGCTCGACACCGACGTGCTCGACACCGACGTTCTGATCGCCGGCGGCGGCCCCTGCGGGCTGATGCTGGCGAACGAACTGGGCCGCCGCGGCATCCGCTGCCTGCTGGTCGATGCCAAGCCGGGCACGGCCTTCAACCCGCAGGCCAACGCGACCCAGGCGCGCACGATGGAGCACTTCCGGCGCCTGGGCTTCGCGCACGAGATCCGTTCGCTGGGCCTGCCGGCCGACCACCCCACCGACATCGCCTACTTCACCCGCTACGCCGGCCATCAACTGGCGCGCATCAGCCTGCCGACGGCCGCCGAGGCGGTGGTCAAGATCAAGTCGATGACCGGCTCGTGGAGCGCGGCGGAGCTGCCGCACCGCGTGTCGCAGAAGTTCGTCGAGCAGGTGATGCGCCGCCACGCGCAGGCATGGCCCTCGAACGACGTGTGCTACGGCTGGACGCTGGATCGCTTCAGCGACGACGGCGCGTCGGTCAGCGCCACGGTGCGGCCGACCGATGGCGGCCCGGCGCAGGCGGTGCGCGCCCGGTTCCTGGTCGGCGCCGACGGCGCGCGCAGCTTCGTCCGCCACGCGCTGGGCATCGAGTGGGGCGGCGTCACCGGCATCCAGCGCGAGTTCATGGGCGGCAAGATGTTCGCCGTGTACCTGCGCGCGCCGAGCTTTCTGTCGGCGCTGCGCCACCCCAAGGCCTGGATGTACGTCGCGGTCAATCACCAGCGGCGTGCCTTCATGGCCTCGGTGGACGGCGTTTCCGAGTACGCCTTCCACGCGGCGCTGCGGCCGGGCGAAGATGCCGACGCCTGGACCGAGGCCGACGCCCGCCGCGTGTTCGCCGAAGCCGTCGGCGCCGAGCTGCCGATCGAGATCCTGTCGATGGGCACCTGGCTGGCCGGGCACGCGCTGGTCGCGCAACGGATGCAGCAGGGCCGCGTGTTCATCGCCGGCGACGCGGCGCACCTGTTCACGCCCACCGGCGGGCTGGGCTACAACACGGCGATCGAAGACGCGGTGAACCTGGCCTGGAAGCTCGCCAGCGTGATCCGCGGCCACGCGCCCTTGGCGCTGCTGGACAGCTACGAGGCCGAGCGCAAGCCGCTGGCCGCGCGCAACACCGGTTATGCGCGGCGCTTTGCCGACTCGGTGGGCCTGTTCGCCGCCAAGCCCGAGCTCGACGCCGACTCGGCCGAGGGCGACGCCGCACGGCAGCTCGCTTCCAGGCACCTCGACGAGCATGCCCGCCTGGAGTTCAACATCCCCGGGGTCACGTTCGGCGGCCGCTACGACGGCTCGCCGATCATCGTCGGCGACGGTGCGGCCCTGCCGCCCGACGAGCCGAACCACTACACCGCCACCGCCAGCCCCGGCGGCCGCCCGCCGCATGCCTGGCTGGACGATGGACGCTCGCTGTACGACCTGTTCCACGGCGAATGGACGCTGCTGGCGCTGGGGCCGGACGCGCCGCCCACCGCCGCCTTCGAAGCCGCGGCGCAGGCGCGGGCCGTCGACCTGCGCGTCGTGCGGCTGCCGCAGCCGTCGCTGCGCGAGTTGTACGAAGCGCCGCTCGCGCTGATCCGCCCCGACCAGATCGTCGCCTGGCGCGGCACGAACGCCGCCGACGCCGCCGACGTGCTGGCGCAGGTGGTGGGCGCGAGGCAGCGGTCGTGATCGACCCGATCGCGGCCGCCGCGAAACCTGGCACAGTCCGCGACGATCGAGCCAACGGCAACCACGCCATCGTCAAGCCGAGACCGGCGCCAACGTGAAGGAGTCAGGCATGAGCAACCGCGTCGTTTGGGTCGACATCCCGGTCACGGACCTGGACCGGGCCATCGGCTTCTATGCAGCCGTGCTCGGCGCCAAGGTCACCAAGGAGGGCGGGCCGGGCTTCGTCTTCGGCCTGCTCGAACACGAGGGCCAGGATGTCGGCGGCTGCCTCTACCTGCCCGACCAGGACAACCGGCCGTCAGCGACCGGACCGCTCGTCTACCTCAACGCCGACGGTCGACTTCAAGCGGCGGTCGCCGCGGTCTCGGCGCATGGCGGCCAGGTCCTGCAGCCGCCCCATCCAATCGGCCCTCATGGCTGGCGCGCCATCGTGCTCGACTCGGAAGGCAATCGCATCGCGTTGCACGCCCAAGCGGCCTAAGCCGATGGCCAACATCGACATGACCATCGGCGCCGCGCGCGTCTTTGTCTGGGACCTCGATGCCGCCAAGCGGTTCTATGCCGAAGCGCTCGGTTTGTCGATGAAGGCCGATGGATCGGCGCACGGCTACTGCGTGTTTCGAGCGGCGATCGACCTCGTCGTCGAAGCCGTTGCGCCCGACGCACCGGCAGAAGAACGGGCGCTGGTCGGGCGCTTCACGGGGCTCTCGTTCGCGGTCGCCGACGCGCAAGCCGCGTACGAAGCCTTGGCTGCCGTCGGCGTGGCGTTCAGCGGGCCGCCCGAACGGCAGGCCTGGGGCGGCGTGCTGGCGACGTTCAGCGATCCTTCGGGCAACGAACTGCAGATCGTTCAAGCGCCCGTGGCCTGATGGATCGCGCGCGGCGCCTCGCTCGCGCCCTCAGCCCCGCACGCGCAGGATGCCGTTGAAATACGCCGCCAGCTCGGCGCGCGCGTCCAGCGGCAGCACGTGGCCCACGTACTGGTCCGGGCGCACGACGACCAGGCAACCGGCGGCGCGGTCGATGCCGCGCTGCGCGAAGACGTCCTCGCCACGCTGGACGTCGACGCAGAAGACCTTCTCGTAGTCGCACAGGCCATAACGCCCGACCTGCGGGCGCAGCAGCGCCGGCAGGGCGCCGTAGTCCAGCGCGCGAAAGCCTTGCTGGAAGACGGCGCGGACGTCGATCACCGCGTCGACGTCCTCGCCCGGCGCGGTGTGGCGGCGCAGCGGCGAGGCGCGGTCGTGCTGCAGCCAGTCGCACAGCGCGGCCACCGCGCCGCCGGCTTGGCCGGCATCGCCCGCGGGGGCGAAGATGAACAGGCGAAAGCGCGCGTCGGCCTCGATGCAATGGGCCAGTTGCATGGGCTTGGCGTCGGCCAGGCGGACGACGGGCGCCGAATGGAAGCGCTTGCCGATGGGCAGGCCCGTTGCCAGCCGCTGGTGCGTGGCGACGCCGGTCAGCGCGCCGGGTTCGTAGCGGATGGTCAGGCCGCAGGTGAAGGGCAGGTTGTTGATGAACTCGCGCGCCACGCGCGGTAGGCCGTCGGGGCCGGTGGCGGCGTCGTCCTCGGCGCGGGCGCCGACGACGCGCGCCCATTGGTGGTCGAAGTCGACCAGGCCCTTGGCGGCAGCGCGCCGTTCGCCTGAATAACTGTGCAGCAAAGCGGCATCGGCGCGGCCGGTCAGCACCGAGATCAGCTTCCAGCCCAGGTTGAAGGTGTCGCCCATCGAGACGTTCATGCCTTGCCCGGCCTTCGGGCTGTGGGTGTGGCAGGCGTCGCCGGCCAGCATGACGCGCGGGGCGCGCGTGGCCACCTCGGGCTCGGGCACGTCGTCGAACTTGTCGGTCAGGCGGTGGCCGATCTCGTAGATCGACCACCACACCACTTCCTTCACGTCCAGCTTGAAGGGGCTGAAGATGCGCTGCGCCTTGGCGATGATGTCGGCGCTGCCCATGCCGCGGTCGGCGGCGCGCTCGTGCTCGCCGAGGCGGTCGAGTTCGACGTACAGGCGCACCAGGTGGCCGCCTTCGCGCGGCAGCACCATCAGGATGCCGTCGCCTTGCGAGCGCACGAAGGACTTCATCCGCCAGTCGGGGAAGTCGGTGACGGCCAGCACGTCCATCACGCCCCAGGCCTGGTGCGCCGCGTCGCCGTGCAGCGCGCCGCCGATGGCGCCGCGCACGGCCGAGCGGGCGCCGTCGCAGCCGATCACGTAGTTGGCGCGCACGGTGGCGGTCTGGCCTTCGCGGCCCGGCGCGGTGTGCTCCAGCGTGACGGTGACCGGGTACTCAGCCGCATGGGGGTCGATGCTCAGCGTGGCCACCTTCAGGCCGTAGTCGGGCTGCAGCCGGCTCGGCGCATGGCGCATGAGGTCGAGGAACATGTCGTGCACGCGCGCCTGGTTGATCAGCACGTGCGGCATTTCGGAAGTGCCCTCGGGCACGTCCTGCACGCGCGCCACGCGCGTCAGCGGCGCGGCCGCGCCGGGCGCCCAGAAGGTGGTCTCGTTGATCCACACCGACTCGCGCTTGACCTTGTCGGCAAAGCCGAAGGCCTGGAACATCTCCATCGAGCGCACGCTGATGCCGTCGGCCTGGCCCTTCTCCATCGGCCCGAGCTTGGGCTCGACCAGCAGCGTGCGGATCTGCGGCACGCGCGCCAGTTGCGCCGCCAGGCACAGGCCCGCGGGGCCGGCGCCGGCGATCAGCACGTCCACCGTCGGCGGCAACGGGTCGCCGGCGCGGCGGTGGCCGGCGGCGGCGGGGAAAACGTCGGGGTCGCCGGGCCGGAAGCCGTTGAGGTGGAATTGCATGGTGGGTGTCCTCGGCCGCCCCCGTGGCGACAATCGATAAGAAAGCATATGATATGTATACTGAGCAAAAGCGTCAACCCCGGCGCAAGGCCGTGGCGGCAGCGCCGGGCCGCCCACGCGCGGAGGCGCCGATGGATCGCATCGAGATGGCCGGCCACCTGATCCGCCGGCTGCACCAGCAGTCGACCCAGGTGTTCCTGGCGCGCACGCAGGCCGCCGGGTTCGAGCTGACCTCGGTGCAGTTCGCGGCGCTGGACGCCGTGGCGCAGCAGCCCGGCGTCGACCAGGCCAGCCTGGCGTCGACCATCAGCTTCGACCGCGCCACCATCGGCGGCGTGATCGACCGGCTGGAACTCAAGGGCCTGGTGCAGCGCGTGGTGAGCGCGCAGGACCGGCGGGCGCGGCTGCTGCACCTCACGCCCGAAGGCAAGCGGCTGCTGGCCGCCAGCCGGCCGGTGGTGGAAGCGCTGCAGGCCGAGATCCTGGCGCCGCTGTCGGCCGCCGAGCGCGCCGCCTTCCTGGCGCTGGCGCAGAAGGCGCTGGGGCTGGCCGACGCCGGCGCGCCTTGATCACCGCGCAGAATGGCCGCCGGCCTGCCCTTCGAGAATCGCTGACCGCGAGACTGCATGAAACCCAACCGCTCGCTGCTGCTGCTGTGCGTCTGCCAGGCGCTGTTCCTGACCAACAACGTGACCTTCATCGCCATCAACGGCCTGGTCGGGCTGCGGCTGGCGCCGGCCGGCTGGATGGCCACGCTGCCGGTGATGGGCTACGTGGTCGGCGGCGCGCTGGCGGCGGCGCCGGTGGCGCGGCTGCAGGCGCGCTGGGGGCGCAAGCGCAGCTTCCAGATCGGCCTGGTCGTCGCGGCGCTCACGGCGGCCGGCGGCGCGCTGGCGGTCAGCCGCGGCAGCTTCTGGGGCGTGCTGGCCGCCACCGTGCTGGCCGGCTTCTACAACGCCAATGCGCAGCTGTATCGCTTTGCCGGCCCCGAGCTGGTGGCGCCGGAGCACAAGGCGAAGGCCATCTCGCTGGTCATGGCCGGCGGCGTGGCCGGCGCCTTCATCGGCCCCAACCTCGCCAACGCCACGCGCGACTGGCTGCCCGCGCCGTTTGCCGGTGCCTACGCGGCGCTGGTGGGGGTGGCGCTGATCGGCCTGGCGGTGATGTCGACGATCCGCTTTCCGCCGCACGTGGCCGCCGCGCCGGGCAGCGACCAGGGCCGCACGGTGGCCGAGCTGGCGCGCCAGCCGGCCTTCGTCGTCGCCATCGCCGCCGGCGCGCTGGCCTATGGCGTGATGAACCTGCTGATGGCGGCCACGCCGCTGGCCATGCAGCGCTGCGGGCTGCCGTTCAGCGACGCGGCGATGGTCATCCAGTGGCACGTGCTGGGCATGTTCGTGCCGGCCTTCTTCACCGGTCACCTGATCCAGCGCTTCGGCATCCTGCCGATCATGGCGGTGGGCGCGGTGCTCAACCTGGCGTGCATCGTCATCGCGCTGACCGGGCTGGAGTTCGAGCGCTTCCTGGCCGCGCTGCTGCTGCTGGGCGTCGGCTGGAACTTCCTGTTCACCGGCGCCACCACGCTGCTGACCACCACCTACCGACCGCAGGAGCGCATGCGCGCGCAAGGCACGATGGACTTCTGCGTCTTCACGACCACGGCAGTCACTTCGTTCGCGTCGGGCGCGCTGGTCACCACGCAGGGCTGGTTCCTGCTCAACCTGGGCTCGCTGGTGCCGCTGGCGCTGGTGGTGATGGCGCTCACCTGGCTGTGGCGGCGCCCGGCGGCGCGGGCCCTGGCCTGAGCGACACTGCGCATGGGCGGCTTCGACCATGCAGATCCCCATCCAGCTCCAACCGGCTTCTGACCGCAGCCTGCAGGAGCAGCTGTTCGACGAGTTCGTCAGCCGCATCGAGGACGGCCGGCTGCAGCCCGGCCTGCGCATGCCGGCCACGCGGCAGCTGGCGGCCGAACTGGGCGTCTCGCGCAACACGGTGGCGCTGGCCTACGAGCGGTTGACGGCCGAAGGCTTCATCGAGGCGCGGCCGCCGCTGGGCACCTTCGTCGCGCTGCAGGCGCCCAAGCCGCTGCCGGCGGCCGTGCCGCCGGCGCCCCCGCCAACAGGGACCGCGCCCGAGCGCGTGCGGCCGCTGTTCCAGGGCCGCATGCATGCGCTGCAGCCGCCGCGCGCCGCGCAGGGCGCGGGCCTGGCGCTCGACTTCTGGGTCGGCCGGCCGGACCCGCGTTTGTTCCCGGCCGCCACCTGGCGCCGGCTGGTCGAGCGCTCGCTCGCCGAAGACGTGCGCCACGGCGACGGCAGCTACGGCGACCCGGCCGGCCTGCAGCGCCTGCGCGCCGCGGTGGCCGCGCACAGCGGCGCGGCGCGCTCGGTGGTCTGCACGGCCGACGACGTGGTCGTCACCAACGGCATCCAGGAAGGCATCAACGTCGTCGCCCGGCTGCTGCTGGGGCCGGGCACGGCCGTTGGCGTCGAACATCCGGGTTATGCCGGCGCCGCCAACGTGTTCGCCAGCTACGGCGCGCGCGTGCTGCCGGTGGCCGTCGACGCCGACGGCGCCGTGCCCGGCACGCTGCCGCCGGAGTGCCGCGTCGTCTACCTGACGCCGGCGCACCAGTACCCCACCGGCGCCGCGCTCTCGCCCGGCCGCCGCCAGGCCTGGCTGCGCTGGGCGGCCGAGCGCGAGGGCTACCTGATCGAAGACGACTACGACGGCGACTTCTATTACGACAGCGCGCCGCTGCCGGCGCTGAAGGCGCAGGACGGCACGGGGCAGGTGATCTACCTCGGCACCCTGTCCAAGAGCCTGGCGCCGGGGCTGCGCCTGGGCTACATGATCGTGCCGCGCGAGCTGCGCGAGGCGGCCGCCACCGTCAAGGCGCTGCTGACCAACGGCTCGCCCTGGCTGGTGCAGGCTTCGATGGCGGCCTTCCTGCAGGAAGGCGAGTTCGTGCACCACCTGCGCCGCTTGCGCCGGCACTACGCGGCGCGCCGCGGCGCGCTGCTGGCGGCGCTGGCGCGCCACTTCGGCGCCGTGCAGCCGGCCGGCGCGCACGCCGGCATGCACGTGCTGTGGCAGGCCGGCGGCGATCTGCCCGATGCGGCGACGATCGAGCAGCGCGCGCGCGAAGCCGGCGTCGGCGTCTACGGCCTGCGGCGCGGCAACGCCTGGCTGGGCGACGACGGCGAGCCCGAGCGACGCTGGCAGCATGCGCTGTTGCTGGGTTATGCCGCCTTGACCGAAGACGAGATCGACACCGGCATTGCGCGCGTGGCACGCGCCATCGGCGTGGCGTAACGCGAAAGCTGTCGGCGTAACGCGCCGGCCATCGGCGCCGCGCAGGGGACACGCTCGCGGCCGGCCGCGGCCGCCGCCATGGCTCCATCGCGCCGGCCGCCCATGGCCCTTGCTGCGGCCGCCGCCGGCCCGGACCATCGGCCGACGGAGCCATCGCGCCGCAGCGCGCCAGCCACGGAGGGGTCGAGATGAACCGCATTCTTGCTCGCGCCGGTCTATTGCTCTGGCTGGCCCTGGCCAGCGTCGCGGCCCCGGCGCAGATCTGGGACACCGTGCCCGACGAGCAACTGCAGGCGCTGAACCTCAGCCGCTCGGCCAAGCCCAAGGAGCTGTACGACGCGCTGGCCGCGCGCTACCGCCAGAACCTGAACAAGGGCAAGCTCGCCAAGTGGTGGGAGCCGGCGGCGATCGACCAGTACCTCGCGCCCAGCCTGTTCTACAAGCCGCCCGACGTGAACATCGAGGCCACGCGCGAGCAATGCGTGCAATGCCACCAGGCCGTCACGCACGGCTGGGTGCAGTCCTGGCAGAAGAGCGTGCACGCCAACCTCGACGCGCTGCGCAAGCTGCCGGCCGGCGATGCGCGCGCGTACAAGCAGGCGATCGTCACCGAGGTCGAGCAGAACCTGCGCAGCCAGGGCCTGCTGGGCGCGAGCCAGCCGCTGAAGGAGGTGGGCTGCATCGATTGCCACATGGGCGTGGGCAAGGCCTCGGGCCACCACGTGCGCGACCTGCGCCTGCCCAGCCGCGCCGAATGCGGCACCTGCCACATCAAGCAGTTCGCCGAGGCCGAGTCGGAGCGCGATACCCAGGTCTGGCCGCAGAAGCAATGGGCGCCGGGCCATCCCTCGCACGCGGTGGACTACACCGCCAACGTCGAGACCGCCACCTGGGCCGCGCTGCAGCAGCGCGACGTGGCCGCCGGCTGCACGATGTGCCACTACAACCAGGCCAAGTGCGACGGCTGCCACACGCGGCACGAGTTCTCGGCGGTGGAAGCGCGCAAGCCCGAGGCCTGCGCCACCTGCCACAACGGCGTGGACCACAACGAGTACGAGCAGTTCCTGCTGTCCAAGCACGGCACCGCCTACCAGGTGCACGGCGGCAAGTGGGACTGGAACGCGCCGCTGGCCAAGGCCTTCACCCAGGGCGGGCAGACGGCGCCGACCTGCCAGACCTGCCACATGGAGTTCAACGGCCAGTACAGCCACAACGTGACGCGCAAGGTGCGCTGGGGCTTCCTGCCGTTCAAGAGCATCGCCGACAACCTGCAGCACCCCTGGTTCAAGGCGCGCCAGGAGGCCTGGGCCGGCACCTGCTCGCAATGCCACAGCCCGCGCTTCGCGAAGACCTACCTGAGCATGGTCGACACCGGCATCCTCGACGGCGTCAAGCTCGTCGAGGACACGCGCCAGGTGGTGCAGAAGCTCTACGACGACCAGCTGCTGGTCGGCCAGAAGACCAACCGGCCGCCGCTGCCCGAGCCCGAGAAGGACGAGCCGGGCGCCTTCGCCTCGCTGTTCTTCAGCAAGGGCAACAACGCGACCGTGGTCGACCGCACCTTCGCCGAGATGTGGGAGCAGCACATTGCGCGTTACATGAAGGGCCTGCAGCACGTCAACCCCGGCGGCTGGACCTACAGCCACGGCTGGAGCGACCTGATCAAGGACCAGACGCTGATCAGCGAGCAGGACACCTTGCTGCGCGAGAAGGCGCAGACCGAGCGGCGGCTGCAGCAACTGGAAGGCGCGACGCGCCGCACCTCGTGGCTGAACCGGCGCGGTGACGCCGGCACCAATGCCGGCGCCAACGCCAGCGCCAACGCCAGTGCATCCGCTGCCGGCTGGCTGGATGCCGAGGTGCTGGCCGAGCACCCGCTGGCCGCCTCGGGCGCGCTGGCGCTGGCCGGCGGCGGCCTGCTGCTGGGCGCGCTGCGCCGCCGGCGGCGCGACGGCGCCGACGATTGCCACGACGAGCGGCGCTGATGGCCGCCGTGCCGGCCATCGGCCCCCGCGGCGCGGCCGGCGGGCGCGGCCGCCGCGCGGGGCCCGCGCTGCTGGGGCTGGCCGGCGCGGCGCTGCTGGCGCTGGCCGCGGCCACGCTGTGGCGGCACGCGAACGTGCCGGCGCCCTATCGCTATGTCGAGGTGGCTGCGGCCGCGGCGGCGTCGTCGTCATCGTCATCGTCATCGTCGCAAGCCGCGCCGGCGGCCGCGTCGGCCGCCGCGCCGCTGCGCACGCTGCAAGTCGTCGCCGCGGCCGACGAGCGCGTCGTCGCCGAAGCCGAAACTGCCGCGGCCGGCGACGGCAGCCGCGTGCTGCTGGCCTGGCGCGCCCGCGTCGACGACCCGCTGCTCTACCTGCCGCCACCCAAGGACGAGACGCAGGCGCTGGCGGCGGTGCTGGCGCGCCACCGCGACGCCGCGACGCCGGTGCTCGCGTGGTGGGACACCTCGCGCCAGTTGCGCCACTGGGGCGGCGGCGCGATGCGCTTCGACCGCCACCTCGCGCTGCCGCTGTTCGTGCCGCCGAACTGGGCCGCGCGCAAGGCGCAGGTGATGCAGGCCGAGCGCGCCTTCTGGGGCGGCAGCGCCGACGCCGACAGCGAGGCCGACGCCGCGCAGCGCCAGGCCTTCGAGACCTTCGCCGGCGCGCTGGTGGCGGCCGAGGACGAAGGCGTGCGCCGGCTGCGCGCGCTGGTCGGCGGCCGCAAGGCCCTCGTCGTGCTGCACGTGCGCGACGTGCTGCTGCTGGGCGAGATGTTCCCGCAGGCCATCGGCGTCTCGTTCCAGGACTTCAACGATGCCGGCGACGTCCACCGCTCGGTGCGCGGCGTGCGCGGCTGGCTGCAGGACGCGCCGCAGGTGGCCTACACCGTCATCAAGCAGCCGGGCAACGTGCTGCGCGCCGTGGCGCTGCGCGACGCGGCCAGCGCCAACACGCTGGCCGCGCGGCTGCTGCCCTTCATCGGCAACCGCCAGGACGACGTGGCCGGCCTCACGCTGGTGTACCGCAACGGCGGCTTCGCGATCTACGAGCTGGCGGCGGCGCCGTAGCCTGCGCCTCGTGCGCCGTCGATGAGGCCTTCGACGAAGCCTTGCGGCAGACAAGGCCGCGGCCGCGCGCTATCGTTGTCGCCCTCATCGTTCACCGCCTCCCCGCAGGCAAGACCATGGCCAAGAAGTCAGCATCGAGCAGCCCCGCCGCCATCCACATCGGCATCAGCGACAAAGACCGCGCCGCCATCGCCGGCGGGCTGTCGCGGCTGCTGGCCGACACCTACACGCTGTACCTGACGACGCACAACTTCCACTGGAACGTCACCGGGCCGATGTTCAACTCGCTGCACGCGATGTTCATGACCCAGTACACCGAGCTGTGGAACGCGGTCGACCCGATCGCCGAGCGCATCCGCGCGCTGGGCCATGCGGCGCCGGGCTCGTACGCGCAGTTCGAGAAGCTCAGCTCGCTGAAGGACGTGCCGGCCACGCCGCCCAAGGCGATGGAAATGGTGGCGCTGCTGGCCCAGGGCCACGAGGCGGTGGCGCGCACCGCGCGCGAGGTCTTCCCGGTGGCCGACGACGCCGACGACCAGCCCACCGCCGACCTGCTGACGCAGCGCATGGACATCCACGAGAAGACCGCGTGGATGCTGCGCGCGCTGCTGGAGGACTGATCGACCGATCGACTGATCGACTGATCGACCGCGCGACCGCGCGACCGAGCGACCGGTCGTCGGGTCCTCACCAACGTTCCATGTAAGGCCGCAGGTCGAGCTCGAAGGTCCAGGCGTCGCGCGGCTGCCGGTGCAGGTGCCAGTAGTTGTCGGCGATGTGCGCCGGGTCCAGGATGCCGTCCTGCTCCTTCAGCGCGTAGCGCTCGGGGAAGCGGCTGCGGATGAACTCGGTGTCGATCGCGCCGTCGACCACCACGTGCGCCACGTGCACGCCGCGCGGCCCCAGTTCGCGCGCCAGGCTTTGCGCCAGCGCGCGCAAAGCGTGCTTGGCGCCGGCGAAGGCCGCGAAGTTCGCGCCGCCGCGCAGCGAGGCCGTCGCGCCGGTGAAGAGAATGCTTCCGCGGCCGCGCGCCACCATGCGCCGGGCGACTTCGCGCGCGTTCAGGAAGCCGGCGAAGCAGGCCATCTCCCACACCTTGAAGTACTTGCGCGCCGTCTCGTCGAGCACGCTGCAGGGCGCGTTGGCGCCGATGTTGAACACCAGCACCTCGATCGGCCCGTGCTCGTTCTCGATGCGCTCGACCAGCGCCGCCACCTCGTCTTCCTGGCGCGCGTCGCTGCCGTAGCCGAAGGCCTGGCCGCCGGCGGCGCGGATGGCGTCGACGGCCGGCTGCAGCTTGTCGGCCGAGCGCCGCGTCAGGCAGGCGATGTAGCCCTCGCGCGCAAAGCGCGCGGCAATCGCGCTGCCGGTGGCGTCGCCGGCGCCGACCACCAGCGCGACGGGCGTGACGGGGTTTGCTGCAGCGGACATCGCGGCCTCCGGCTTCGGGCGGGTTGAATGGGCAGGCCTGCGTTTTACCGCGCCCACAGCGGCGACACTTGCCTCCCATGAAACGCAAGCAGCCCGTCGGCCCTTCGGCGCAAGACCTGCAGGCCGTGAGCGGCGCGCTGCGCGCCGGCATGGCCGCGCTGGCGCGCACGCTGGCGCAGGAACTGGTCGACGCGCATCCCGGCCATGCCGAGGCCCATGTCGCCCTGGGCCGCGCGCTGGCCGCGCAGCGCCGCCTGCCCGAGGCGGCGGCCAGCCTGCGCCGGGCGGTAGCGCTCAAGCCCGGCCTGGTCGACGCCCAGGCCCATTTGTCGACCGTGCTGATCCAACTGGGCGACCTCGCCGCCGCCGAAGCGCCGTGCCGGCGCGCGCTGGCGCTGCGGCCGGGCCACGGCCCCTTGCAGGGCAACCTGGCGCTGCTGCTGCTCGGCCTGGGCCGCGCGGCCGAGGCCGAGGCGGCGGCGCGCCGCGCCATCGCGCTGGCGCCGGCGCATGCGCCGGCGCACAACACGCTGGGCATCGCGCTGCTGGGGCAAGGCCGGCTGGCCGAAGCCGAGGCCTGCTACCGCCGCGCCACGGCGCTGAGCCCGGACTATGCCGAGGCGCACAGCAACCTGGGCGTGGCGCTGATCGAGCAGGGCCGCTTCGCCGAGGCGCAAGACGGCTGCCGGCGCGCGCTGGCGCTGCAGCCCGACTACCACGAAGCGCACAGCAACCTGATCTTCGCGCTGAACTACGTCGAGACGGCCGACGCCGAAGCGCTGTGCGCCGAAGCGCGGCGTTATGGCGACGCCGTGTCCGCCGCCGCCGGCGCGCCCTATACGCAGTGGCGCTGCGCGGCCGTGCCGCCGGCGCGGCTGCGCGTCGGCTTCGTCTCGGGCGACCTGCGCGAGCACCCGGTGGGCCACTTCCTGCAGGCCGCGCTGGCGGCGATCGACCGCAGCCGCTTCGAGCTGATCGCCTACCCCAGCAGCGACCGCCGCGACGCGATGACGGCGCGGCTGCAACCGCTGTTCGAGCGCTGGCAGCCGCTGGTGGGGCTGGACGACGCGGCGGCCGCCGCGCGCATCCACGGCGACGCCGTGCACGTGCTGATCGACCTCGCCGGCCACACCGCGCACAACCGGCTGCCGGTGTTCGCGCGCCGGCCGGCGCCGCGGCAACTGGCCTGGCTGGGCTATTGCGGCAGCACCGGGCTGGCGGCGATCGACGCCGTGCTGGGCGACCCGCAGGTCACGCCGGCGGCCGAGCAAGGGCACTTCGTCGAGCGCATCGTGCGCCTGCCCGAGACCTACTTCTGCTTCACGCCGCCGGCCGAAGCCATCGAGGTCGGCGCGCTGCCGGCGCTGGCGAGCGGCGCGCTGACCTTCGGCTGCTTCAACAACGCCGCCAAGCTGGGCGACGCGGTGGTCGCGCTGTGGTCGCGGCTGCTGCAGTCGCTGCCCGGTTCGCGCCTGCTGCTGAAGAACAGGCAGCTGGCCGACCCCGCCTTCGCGCAATCGCTCGCGCAGCGCTTCCAGGCCCAGGGGCTGGCGCCGGCGCAACTGCTGCTGGAAGGGCCGACCGACCGCGCCGACTACCTGCGCGCCTACCAGCGCGTGGACATCGCGCTCGACCCCTTCCCCTTCCCCGGCGCCACCACCAGCCTCGAAGGGCTGTGGATGGGCGTGCCCGTCATCACGCGCCGCGGCAGCCGCTTCGTCGCCCACAACGGCGAGACCATCGCCGCCAACGCCGGCCTGGCCGATTGGATCGCCGCCGACGAGGAGGCCTACCTCGCGCTGGGCCGCCGCTGGGCCGCCGACCTCGACGGCCTGGCGCGGCTGCGCGCCGGGCTGCGCCGACAGGTGCTGGCGTCGCCGCTGTTCGATGCCGCTCGTTTTGCGCGCTATTTCGAGGCCGCGCTGCTCGACCTGTGGACCGCCTGAGGCTTGTTCGCTAGACCACCATCGGCGTCAGCGCGCCGTCGACCGCCAGCACCGCGCCGCTGACGTAGCTGCTTTGCGGCGAGGCCAGGAACAGCACCACGCGCGCCACTTCCTCGGGCTCGCAGATGCGGCCCGGCGGCAGCCGCTCGCGCTGCTGCGCCAGCACGGCGTCCACGCTCTGGCCGCTGGCCCGCGCCTGCGCCGCCAGGCCTTCGTGCATGCGGCCGGTGGCCACCAGTCCGGGGTTGACGACGTTGACGCGCACGCCCTGGCGGCCGTAGGCGTTGGCCAGGCCGGCGCTGGCCAGCATCAGCGCGGCGTTGGCTGCGCCGCCGGGCAGGTGCGTCGGCGTGGCCAGCTTGCCGCCGGCGCCCACCACGTTGACCGCCGCGCCGCGGCCGCGCGCCGCCATGCGCGGCAGCAGCGCCTGCATGGCGTGGATGCCGGTGAAGTACTTGGCCTGCATGGCCGCCGCCCAATGCGCCGCCGTCAGCTCGGCCACCGGCGTGCGCAAGGCGGCGCCGGCGCTGGTCACCAGCACGTCCACCGGGCCCAGCGCGGCTTCCACAGCGTCGGCCAGCGTTTCGGCCTGCGCGGCCTCGCGCAGGTCGGCGGCGTGGGTGAAGACGCCGTGGCCGGCGGCGTGCAGCCGCGCCGCGGCGGCCGCCAGGTGCGCGGCGTCGCGCGAGGCGATCGCCACCCGCGCGCCCTCGGCCGCGAAGGCCTGGGCGCAGGCCAGGCCGATGCCTTTGCTGCCGCCGGTGATCAGCACCACCTGCCCTTGCAGTCCCATGTCCATCGCGTCGTCTCCTGCGGCTTGCGGTGGCGCGATCTTGCCCTAGCACGGGCCGGCGGGGCAGGCCGGCGGGTCGCCCACGGCGGCTAGACTCGTTCGCCGGCTCCAAGGCCGGCCCCGTATCGACGATGAGCCCGCCAACGCTGCTGCCGTGGACCCCGCTGCCGGCCGGCGCCGCCGCTGCCGTGCCCCCCGGCGCGCCGCGGCGCGCGCCGGCAAGGGCGTGGCCGCGTTGAGCCGCCGCCACGCCATCGACGACCCGCCGCGCGAGGTCGTCGGCCCGCTGCCGCGGCTGCTGGCCTTCGGCATCGACGCGCTGTGGCTGCTGCTGGTCAGCCTGCCCCTGTGCTGGGCCTGGCAGGCCGCGGGCCGGGCGGGCGCCGGCCTCTGGCTGCTGGCCTTGCCGCTGCTGCTGTCGCTGGGCGCGCTGCCGTGCTGGCGCGTGTTCGGCGGCACGCCGGGGCAGTTGCTGTTGCAGCAGGAAGTGGTCGCCGCCGACAGCCTGCGCCCGCTGTCGCTGCCGCGCGCGCTGCGGCGCTGGGCCGCCGGCTGGGTCAGCGGCCTGAGCGGCGGCTTCGCGTCGCTGTGGACCGACAGCAGCCGCCAGCCGCAGGCCTGGCACGACCGCCAAAGCGGCGCGCTGGTGGTCGAAGCCGATGTCGCCGGCGGCAGCTTCCTCGCCCGCCATCGCGCCGGCGAGCTGCCGCTGGCACAGAGCGTGGTCGTCGTCGGCCTGTGGTTGCCGCTGCCGCTGCTGTTGCTGTTGGGCATGGTCGACGCCGCCGGCCACCTGGGCAACTTCGCCTTGCGCGCCGGCAGCCTGCTGCTGCTGCTGGGCTGGCCGCTGCTGCTGGCGCTGCTGGGCTTCGGGCTGCTGGGCGTGTGGCGCGCGGCGCGCCAGCCGTGGCGCTACCGCGCGGCTGAGCGCATCGGCGCCGCGGCCGCCACCGTGGCGATGGCCGCGCTGCTGCTCGGCGGCGTGGTCTGGGCCGCGCTGCAGTTCGCGCCGCAAATGGTCGACCGCCTATGGCTGGCGGTCGGCCGCGACCCGCTGGGCCAGGCCAGCGTGGCGCTGTCGGCCGACGGCCGCCGGCTGCAGGTCAAGGGCCCGCTGGCGCTGGGCAGTGCCGACGCGGTGACGCAAGCGCTCGCCGGCGCGCCCCAGTTGCGGTTGGTGACGCTGGACGTCGCCGGCGGCCGCCTGCCCGAGGCGCTGCGCATCGCCGCGGCGCTGCGCGCACGCGCGCTGGCCACGCGCGTGGTCGGCGCCTGCAGCGGCGTCTGCGCGCTGGCTTTCCTGGCCGGGCCGCAGCGGCAGGTGCTGCCAGGCGCCAGCCTGGCGCTGCACCGGCTCTCGGCCGGCGCCTTCAACCCGCCGTACCAGGCCGTGCTGAACCGCGTGCTGGGCGGCCAGCTGGCGCAGGCCGGGCTCGATGCGCACCTCGTCAACAAGGTGCTGGCCAGCCCGCCGGCGCGGCCCTGGGTGCCCGACGCCGACGAGCGCGCCGCCGCCCACCTGGTGACCGTGCCCGGCCGCCCGCTGGACGTGGAGCTGCCGGCGCCGCAAGGCGCCACGGTGGCCGACTACGCCGAGGCCTTGAGCGCCAGCGCGCTGTGGCAGGCGCTGGAGCGGCGTTATCCCGGCGTGCAGGCGCTGGCGGTGCAGCGCATGGGCGCCGCCAGCGCGCAGGGCGCCGAGGCCGTGCAGGTGGCGGCGCAGGAGGTCGTCGCCGCGCTGCTGCCGGGGCTGCTGGCGCAGGCCAGTCCGGAAACGCGCTGGCTGTTCACCGAGCTGCTGCAGGCGCAGATCGGCGCGCTGCTGGCGCTGGACCCCGAGCTGTGCCGCGCCTTGCTGCTGGGCGACGTGGCGGCGCACCGCCGGCTGCCGCCGGCGCTGGCCTGGCGCGAGGCGCAGTGGCTGCTGGCCGCGCTCGACGAGCCGCCGCGCGGCACGCCGGTGCGCAAGCCCAATGCGCTGGAGCTGGAAGTCATTCGCCGCACCCTGGGCCTGCGCGCACCGCAGCGCCTGGCCGAGCTGTGGCGCCCGCCGGTGGCGCCGGCGCCGCCCGAGCCGGCGTGCGACCGCGGCCAGGCCATGCTGGCCGAACTGGGCACGCTGGCCGCGCCGCAGCGGCGGCTGGCGCTGCGCCTGATCTTCGAGCGCGAGTGACGAGGCACCCCCCGGACGCGCGATGCGCCGCGGGGCTCAGGGTAGACAGGCTGCGGGCCGCACGCTATGTTGCGCACGTTCGTCGCTGGGGAGGCCGATGAGCGTTGCACTGCAGGTCCTGCTTCTGGTGGTGGCCATCGTCGTGGCGGTGGCCGGCTTGGGGGTGGCGCTGGCCTTGCGGCTGTCGTCGCGGCAGCGCCTGCGGCAGCGCCGGCTGCAGCAGCACCAGCTTCAAAAAACGGCGGCGCGCGGCAGCGTCAAGCCGCCGCGGCCGGCGGCGCCCGCCGCGGCGCGCAAGGCGGCCGGCCCGGCGCCGGCGCCCACGCCGTTGCGCCGTGCAGCGCCCGCCGCACCGGCGCCGCCGCTGGACCCCGAACAGGCGCACAAGGCCAAGCTCGCTGCCTTGCAGGCCATGCTGGCGCTCGGCGACGAGCGCGCCGAACGTGAGGCGCAGTCCGGCAAGATGACCTTTGCCGACACCGAGCCGGTCGACATCGAGGCCGACCCCCCGCTCGCCGGGCCCGCCGACGCATCCCAGGAGATCTCGCTGCTCGACCTCGACCGCGTGCCGGCGCCGAGCCCGCGGCCGGCGCGCTGACGATGCGGCCGACGCTGGTGTTCCAGGGCCGCACGCTGGCCGCCGACGCCTTCGAGCAGCGCTGGCGCCGCTCGGCCGCCGCGCTGCAGGCGCTGGGCGTGGGCGATGGCGACGTGGTGGCGCTGATGCAGCGCAACAGCCCCGAGGCGCTGGAACTGATGGTCGCGGTGCGCCATCTGGGCGCGCAGTGGTGCCCCGTCAACTGGCACTTCAAGACCGATGAGGTGCAGTACATCCTGGGCAACAGCGGCGCGCGCGTCTTCATCGCCGATGCCGGGTTGCTGGACACGCTGCACGGCCTGCAGCCCGGCACCACCGCCGTCTACGCGATCGGTGGCGACGGTAGCGGCGCGGCGCCGGCCTGGGAGGCCTTGCGCGACGCCACGCCGCCGCTGGCCGGCGAGGCGCCGGCCGCGCCGCGCGGCGCGATGTTCTACACCTCGGGCACCACCGGGCGGCCCAAGGGCATCGTGCGCGCCGCGATGACGCCGGCGCAATCGCGCGCCGCGCTCGACCTGCGCCGCCTGGCCTACGGCTTGGCGCCGGGCATGCAGGCCTTGCTGTCGGCGCCGCTGTACCACAGCGCGCCCAACAGCTACGCGCTGGGCGTGGCGCAGGAAGGCGGCACGCTGTTCCTGGAGCCGCGCTTCGACGCGCTGCGCACGCTGCAGCTCATCGCCGCGCATCGCCTCAGCCACGCCTACCTGGTGCCGACGATGTACGTGCGCCTGCTGGCGCTGCCGGCGGCGCAGCGCGCGGCGCACGACGTCGGCTCGCTGCGCATGGTGGCCAGCACCGGCAGCCCATGCCCGCCCGAGGTCAAGCGCGCGATGATCGAGTGGTGGGGCCCGGTGATCAACGAGTGCTACGGCGCCAGCGAGCTGGGCTACATGACGCTGCTGACCAGCGAGCAGGCGCTGCGCAAGCCCGGCTCGGCCGGCGCCGCGCTGCCGGGCGTGACCTTGAAGATCCTCGACGACGAAGGCCGCGAGCAGCCGGCCGGCCGCCCCGGCCTGATCTACATCGACCAGCCGGCGTTCAGCGACTTCAGCTACGCCGGCAACCCCGAGGCCCGCGCGCGCATGGAGCGCGGCGGGCTCAAGACCATGGGCGACGTCGGCTACCTCGACGACGAGGGCTACTTGTTCATCGTCGACCGCCAGGCCGACCTGGTGATCAGCGGCGGCGTCAACATCTACCCGGCGGAGACCGAGGCCGTGCTGCACGCCATGCCCGGCGTGGCCGACTGCGCGGTGTTCGGCATCCCCGACGACGAGTTCGGCGAGGCCCTGGCCGCCGCGGTGCAGCCGCAGCCCGGCGCACAGTTGACCGAAGAAGCGGTGCGCGACTGGGTGCGCGAGCGGCTGGCCGGCTACAAGGTGCCGCGGCTGGTGAGCTTCCACGCGCAACTGCCGCGCGAGGACAGCGGCAAGCTCTTCAAGCGCAAGCTGCGCGAGCCCTACTGGGCCGGCCGCGCGCGCCGGGTGTGAGCCGGCGGCTCAGCCTTCGAGCCGCGCCGACAGCATGTCCACCACCTCGGCCCAGTCGGCGTCGGCCATGATCTGCTCGCGCAGGAACTGCGCTTGCGAGCGCGACCAGAACGGCGCGTCGCACAGCGCGGTGCCGGCCGGCAGCGGGCGGTGCTCGATGATGAAGCGGTCGATCGCCGCCGGCTCGTCGGGCAGGCCGAGCTGACGGAACAGGTCGCGCAGTCGCGGGAAGAGGGTGGTGTCCATGGCGGGCAGCTTAGCTCAGCCGCCCGCTGCCGGCGCCGTCAGGCGGCCGCGGCCGTCGCGGTGTCTTCGCTCCAGCAGCCCACCGGCAGCCCGGGGCGGCGGCGCGCCGCGTCCAGCGCGCAGTCGGCGCGCAGCACCAGCTCGTCCAGGCAGCTCGGCGCGGCGTCGCCCGGCTGCAGCGCGGCGACGCCGGCGCTGATGCGGTAGCGGATCGGCACGCCGTCGACCTCCAGCACCTGGCCGGCGACGTGGCGGCACAGCCGCTCGGCCACGCCCAGCGCCTGCGCCGCATCGGCGCCGCACAGCAGCGCCACGAAGGCCGGGCCGCCGGTGCGCGCCACCAGGTCGCTGCTGCGCAAGGTGGCGCTCAGCCCGCCGGCCAGGTGGCGCAGCAGCGCGTCGCCGGCGGGGTGGCCGTGCTCGGCGTGCAGCGCCACGAAGTCTTCGATGTCGATGCGCAGCACCGCCAGCGCGCGCGGCGCGCGCAGGCTGCGCGCCAGTTCCAGCTCGCCGCTTTCGTGGAAGGCGCGGCGGTTGCTCAGGCCGGTCAGCGGGTCGCTGGAGATCGAGCCGCGCAGCGCGCTGCGCGCTTCGCGCAGGTGCGAGATGTCGCGCACGATCAGGCTGTAGCAGCGCGGCCCGGGTTCGGGCAGGTCGTGCGTGCGCAGCGGCGTGATCAGGCTGCTGCCCCAGTAGCGGCTGCCGTCGGGGCGCGCCAGCCAGCCTTCGTCGTGGCTCCAGCCGGTGGCATCGGCCAGCAGCAGGCGTTCGGCCAGGCGGCGTTCGGCGGCCGCGGCGTCCACCGCCAGCAGCGCCGGCGAGCGGCCGACCAGGCTGTCGGCATCGAAGCCGGTCACGCGGCCGAGGCTGGCGTTCCAGTCGCGGCACAGGCCCTGGGCGTCGAGCGTCGCCAGGCCGTGGTCGGCCACGCCCTTGACGATGCCGTGCGTCCAGGCCTGCAGCTGCTGCAGCTCGCGCTCGCGCCGGGTCTCGGCGCTGGTGTCGTCGATCATCGCCAGCCAGCGGCCGGGCGCCAGCTTCAGCAGCGTCAGCGCCAGCGACGCCGGCTTGGCCGAGCGCGGGTGCAGCGGCAGGTGGTCGAGCAGCAGGCCTTGCGGCGCGGTGAAGGCCGCGGCCTGCGCGCGCAGATCGGGCGCCACGCTCAGCAAGGCGTCGAACAGGTTGTGCAGGCCGCCTTCGCCGGCCAGCGGCTGCAGCCGTTCGGCGGCCAGCGCGTTGGCGAAAGCGATGCGGCCATCGTCGGCGGCCTGCACCAGGCCAATGGGGGCCAGCGCGAGGAACGGCTGCAAGGCATCGGCCGGCGCGGCGGCGGGAATGGCGCCGGCGGCGGCGGCAGGCGAAGGAGACGGCTTCATGGCCGCAACATCGGCCGTTTCGCGCCTCGACTTGAGGCGAAGCGCGTCTTCAACGGCGTCGGCGTCGTCAGCGGCCTCGGCGGCCCGGCATCACCTCACGGACGGCGGCGATCACGGCCGCCGGCTGGTCCTTGTGCGGCGCGTGGCCGCAGTCGGGCAGCTCCAGCAGCCGCGTCTGCGGCACGCGGCGCGCGATGCCGCGGATCTGCTCCAGCGTGCCGTAGGGGTCGTCGAGCCCCTGCACTGCCAGCAGCGGGCCGCGGATGCCGGCGATCTCGTCCTCGATCGACCAGTGCCGGAACGCCGGGCTCAGCCAGACGTCGTTCCAGCCGAAGAAGGCCGACGCGGCGTCGTCGTGGTGGCGCGCCAGGCGTTCGCTGAGGTCGCCGTCGGCCCAGGCCTGGCGGGCCTGGGCGATGCTCTCGACCGAGAGGTCCTCGACCAGGATGTGCGGCGCCAGCACGATGGTGCCGGCCACCGCGTGGCGCGCGGCGTAGAGCAGCGCGATGGAGCCGCCGTCGCTGTGGCCGAACAGCCAGGGCGGCTGCTCGACGCCCAGCGCGCGCAGCAGCGCGGGCAGCAGTTCCAGCGCCTGGCGGTGCATGTACTCGGGCGTCCAGGTTTCGCCCGCCGCGCGCGGCGTCGAGCGGCCGTAGCCCGGGCGCGAGTACACCAGGCCGCGGCAGCCCACCGCTTCGCACAGCTCTGCGGGGAAGTCGCGCCAGGCCGACACCGAGCCCAGGCCTTCGTGCAGGAAGACGAGCAGCGGCGCCGCCGCGTCGTCGGCGCGCAGCCAGCGGTGCTCGATGCGGACGCGGCGGCCGTCCCAGGGCAGTTCGATGCGCTGGCTGCTCATCCGGCTTGCAGTTCCTTCTCGCGCAGCTTGAAGCGCTGGATCTTGCCGGTGGCCGTCTTCGGCAGCTCGGCGACGAACTCGATCTGCCGCGGGTACTTGTACGGCGCCAGCTTGTCCTTGACGAAGGTCTTCAGCTCGTCGGCCGAGACCGCGGCGCCGGCCTTCAGCACGACGAAGGCCTTGGTCTTGGTGAGGCCCTCCGCGTCGGGCACGCCGATCACCGCCGCTTCCAGCACCGCCGGGTGCTGCACCAGCGTGGCTTCCACCTCGAAGGGGCTGACGTAGATGCCGCTGACCTTGAGCATGTCGTCGCTGCGGCCGCTGTAGGTGTAGCTGCCGTCGGCGTTCTTCACGTACTTGTCGCCGGCCTTGGTCCAGCCGCCCTGGAAGGTCTCGCGCGTCTTCGTGCGGTTGCCCCAGTACATCATCGCGGCGCTCGGGCCCTGGATGTAGAGGTCGCCGATCTCGCCGTCGGGCACCGGCGCGCCGTCTTCGCCGCGCAGCTCGATCTCGTAGCCCGGCACCACCCAGCCGGTGCTGCCGTAGCGCACGCGGTCGGGCCGGTTGCTGATGAAGATGTGCAGCATCTCGGTGCTGCCGATGCCGTCGACGATGTCGACGCCGAAGTGCTGCTTGAAGCGCTCGCCCAGCTCGGCCGGCAGCGCCTCGCCGGCCGACGACACCAGGCGCAGCGCCAGCTCGCTGCGCGGCGGCAGCGCCGGGTGCGCCAGCATGCCGGCAAAGCCGGTGGGGGCGCCGAAGAAGATGGTGGGCTTGAGCAGCTTCAGCGGCGACGGGTCGCCCGGCGCCGCGAGCGTCCCCTCGGGGGGCAGGGGCGGAGCCCCGTGGGGGCCGGCCGGTACACCGCGCCAGCGCTTGAAGGTGGCTTCGGGGGTCGGCCGCTCGCCCATCAGCAGCGTGGTGGCGCCGGCGCTCATCGGGAAGCTCAGCGCATTGCCCAGCCCGTAGGCGAAGAACAGCTTGGCGGCGGAGAAGCAGACGTCGTCCTCGCGCAGGCCCAGCACGCCGGCGCCGTACAGCTCGGCCGTCCAGTAGGGGTTGCCGTGCGAATGCACCGTGCCCTTGGGGCGGCCGGTGGAGCCCGACGAATACAGCCAGAAGCCCGGGTCGTCGGGCCCGGTGGCGGCGGGCCGCGGCGCCGGCGGCTGCGCGGCGACGAAGGCCTCGAAGTCGACCTCCGACGGGTGCAGCGGCGCCAGCGGCCGCGAGACGATGACCTTGCCGACCTCGTGATCGCTCTTCACCATCGCCGCCGTGAGTGTGGGCAGCAGCGCGCCCGACACCAGCACCGCCTGCGCGCGGCTGTGCTCCAGCATGTAGGCGTAGTCGTCGGCGGTCAGCAGCGTGTTGACGGCCACCGGCACCGCGCCGGCGTACATCGTGCCGAGAAAGGCCACCGGCCAGTCCACGCTGTCCAGCATCAGCAGCAGCACGCGCTCTTCGCGCTTGATGCCCAGGGCGCGCAGGCCGGCGGCGAGGCCGCGCACGCGCTCGGCCAGCTCGCCGTAGCTCAGGCTGGCCTGCTCGTCGACGAAGGCCGTCTTGCCGGGGCGGCCGGCGTTGCGTTCCAGCAGGTGCTGGGCGAAGTTGAAGCGCTCGCCCGGCGGCGGCACTGTGCTGGGGGGCATGGCGTTGGTCCTCGGTGGGTTCAGCTGAACTGGATCTGCCCCTCGGGCAGCAGGTAGAGCACCAGCGCGCGGCCCTGGCTGACGGTCGGCCGGTGGGCGCTGCCCGGCGGGCAGACCAGCCAGCCGGCGGCGCGGCCGTCGAACAAGGCGTCGCCTTCGATCGGCATGATCAGGTCGATCTCGCCGTTCGGGTGCACGTGGTGCGGGCCGGCGATGTCGCGCATGTCGACCACGTCGACCGAGAAGCCGTGCAGGTCGGGCGCGGGCTTGAAGATGCGGCCGTAGCGGATGCCGCCGCCTTCGCGGTTGCACAGCCAGCCGGCGGCCACGCCGGCCTGGCAGGCGGCCTTCAGCGCCGCGTAGCTGGCGCTGGCGGCGCCGTGTTCGCGGTTGAGCCAGTCGTCCAGCGCGCCGTCGAGCGCGCGGCCCTGAAGCTGGGCGGTGAGGCCGGCAATCTGCTGGCGGAAGGCTTCGGGCGTCGGGGTGTTCATGTCGATTTATGCAATATGTTGCCTGTTGCGCACTGTAGGCACGACCCCGATCGCTGTCAAGCGTATAGTTTCCCCGGCACGCCAAGGCATCGACACGAAAAATAATGCATAAATCGCTTGCGTTGAGTCAGAACAGGCAATATGATGCCTACTCATCGATCCCGCCCCGCAGCCCGAAGGAGCCCGCCGTGAGCAGCACCCCCCGCGTCGACTACCAGACCGATCCGTCGCAATACAAGCACTGGAAGCTCAAGTTCGAAGGCCCGGTGGCCACGCTGGCCGCCGACTTCGACGAGAACGGCGGCCTGCGCCCCGGCTACAAGCTCAAGCTGAACAGCTACGACCTCGGCGTCGACATCGAGCTGAACGACGCGCTCAACCGCATCCGCTTCGAGCACCCCGAGGTGCGCACCGTGGTCGTCACCAGCCTGAAGGACAAGGTGTTCTGCTCGGGCGCCAACATCTTCATGCTGGGCGTGTCCAGCCACGCCTGGAAGGTGAACTTCTGCAAGTTCACCAACGAGACGCGCAACGGCTTCGAGGATTCGTCGAAGTACAGCGGGCTGAAGTTCCTGGCCGCCGTCAACGGCGCCTGCGCCGGCGGCGGCTACGAGCTGGCGCTGGCCTGCGACGAGATCATCCTGGTCGACGACCGCAACTCGGCCGTCAGCCTGCCCGAGGTGCCGCTGCTCGGCGTGCTGCCCGGCACCGGCGGCCTGACCCGCGTGACCGACAAGCGCCACGTGCGCCACGACCTGGCCGACATCTTCTGCACCACCACCGAAGGCGTGCGCGGCCAGAAGGCCAAGGACTGGCGGCTGGTCGACGACATCGCCAAGCCGGCCGCCTTCGCCGCCAAGGTGCAGGAACGCGCGCTGCAGCTGGCGGCGCAGAGCGACCGTCCGGCAGTTGCCACCAATCCCAAGGGCGTGACGCTGACGCCGCTGCAGCGCACGGTGGAGGCCGACGCGCTGCGCTACGGCCACGTGGCGGTGGCGATCGACCGCGCGCGTCGCGTCGCCACCCTCACCGTGCAGGCCCCGCAGGGCGCGCAGCCGGCCGATGTCGCGGCCATCGAGGCCGCCGGCGCCGCCTGGTACCCGCTGGCGCTGGCGCGCGAGCTGGACGACGCGATCCTGATGATGCGCACCAACGAACCCGACATCGGGCTGTGGCTCATCAAGACCGAGGGCGAAGCGGCGGCCGTGCTGGCGATGGACGCCGTGCTGCAGCAGCACGCCGGCCACTGGCTGGTGCGCGAGACCACCGGCTTGCTGCGCCGCGCGCTCAGCCGCCTGGACGTCAGCAGCCGCAGCCTGTATGCGCTGATCGAGCCGGGCTCGTGCTTCGCCGGCAGCTTCCTGGAACTGGCGCTGGCCTGCGACCGCAGCTACATGCTGGCGCTGCCCGACGACGCGGCGCGCGCGCCGACCATCACCGTCGATGAGGCCAACTTCGGCCGTTATCCGATGGCCACCGGCGAGAGCCGCCTGGCGCGCCGCTTCTACGGCGAGCAGCCGGCGCTGGACGCGGTGCGCGCGCGCATCGGCCAGCCGCTGGACGCCGACGCCGCCTTCGCGCTGGGCCTGGTGACCAGCAACCCCGACGACATCGACTGGGCCGACGAGACGCGCATCGCCATCGAGGAGCGCGTCGCGATGAGCCCCGACGCGCTGACCGGCATGGAAGCCAACCTGCGCTTCAACGGGCAGGAGAACATGTTCACCCGCATCTTCGGCCGCCTGACGGCCTGGCAGAACTGGATCTTCCAGCGCCCCAACGCCGTCGGCGAAAAGGGCGCGCTCAAGGTCTACGGCAAGGGCGACAAGGCCGCCTTCGATTGGAACCGAATTTAAGGAATCACCATGAGCAGCATCAACTACAGCGAGAAGATCCCCAACAACGTCAACCTGTCGGAAGACCGCACGCTGCAGCGCGCGCTCGAGCAGTGGCAGCCCAACTACCTGCAATGGTGGGGCGACATGGGCCCCGACGGCAGCCAGAACTTCGACGTCTACCTGCGCACCGCGATCAGCGTCGACCCGCAGGGCTGGGCGCAGTTCGGCCACGTGAAGATGCCCGACTACCGCTGGGGCATCTTCCTGAACCCGGCCGAGAAGGACCGCAAGATCCACTTCGGCGACCACCTGGGCGAGCCCGCCTGGCAGGACGTGCCCGGCGAATACCGCGCCAACCTGCGCCGCATCATCGTCACGCAGGGCGACACCGAGCCGGCCAGCGTCGAGCAGCAGCGCCACCTCGGCCTGACCTGCCCCAGCCAGTACGACCTGCGCAACCTGTTCCAGGTGAACGTCGAGGAAGGCCGCCACCTGTGGGCGATGGTCTACCTGCTGCACAAGTACTTCGGCCGCGACGGCCGCGAGGAAGGCGAGGCGCTGCTCGAACGCCGCAGCGGCGACGCCAACACGCCGCGCATCCTGCAGGCCTTCAACGAGAAGACGCCCGACTGGCTGAGCTTCTTCATGTTCACCTACTTCACCGACCGCGACGGCAAGTTCCAGCTCTGCGCGCTGGCCGAGAGCAACTTCGACCCGCTGGCGCGCACCACCAAGTTCATGCTGACCGAGGAAGCGCACCACATGTTCGTCGGCGAGTCGGGCGTCGGCCGCGTCATCCAGCGCACCTGCGCGGCGATGAACGAGCTGAAGACCGACGACCCCAAGAAGCTGCGCGAGGCCGGCGTGATCGATCTGCCGACGATCCAGCGCTACCTGAACTTCCACTTCAGCGTCACCATCGACCTGTTCGGCGCCGACGAGTCGAGCAACGCCGCCACCTTCTACAGCACCGGGCTGAAGGGCCGCTTCGAGGAAGGCAAGCGCAACGACGACCACCAGCTGCGCGGCCAGCACTACAAGGTGCTGCAGGTGGCCAACGGCCAATTGGTGGAGAAGGAAGTGCCGATGCTCAACGCGCTGAACGAGGTGCTGCGCGACGACTACATCAAGGACAGCATCGCCGGCGTCGAGCGCTGGAACAAGGTGATCGAGAAGGCCGGCATCCCCTTCCGGCTGAAGGCGCCGCACAAGGCGTTCCACCGCAACATCGGCTCGCTGGCCGGCGTCAAGGTCTCGCCCGAGGGCCGCGTCATCAGCCAGGCCGAGTGGGACGCCAAGGTCGACGAATGGCTGCCCAGCGCCGGCGACCGCGCCTTCGTCGCCAGCCTGATGGGCCGCGTCGTCGAGCCCGGCAAGTTCGCCAACTGGATCGCGCCGCCGGTGATGGGCATCAACCGGCAACCCGTCGATTTCGAGTACGTCCGCTTCGGCTGATGTGAGCCCCCGGCCGCCGGGCGGCCGCCCCCCGAGGGGGCTACCGAACCGGACCGGGGGACCCGGATCCGGTTCGGCGCGCTAACACCGCACTCCCCTGGTCGCCTGCGGCGACCTGTCCCCGGAGGGGATGACAACCGAGGAGACTTTGATGGACATGGCCGACGCAGGCGTCATCAGGCAGCACCTGATCGACCCCGAGATCTGCATCCGCTGCAACACCTGCGAGGCCACCTGCCCGGTGGGCGCGATCACGCACGACTCGCGCAACTACGTGGTCGACGCGGCCAAGTGCAACACCTGCCTGGCCTGCGTGCCGCCGTGCCCCACCGGCAGCATCGACAACTGGCGCCAGATGCCGCGGCTCAAGGCCTACAGCGTCGAAGAGCAGCTCGGCTGGGACGTGCTGCCCGCCGAGCTGTCGGCCAACGAGCTGGCGGCCGCCGGCGTCGCGGTCGATGCGCAGGCGCCGCTGCCCGAGCCGCCGCCGGCCGCCGACCCCAGCGGCGAGACCGTCTTCAACAGCGGCGCCTGGAACGCCACGCTGCCGCCGTGGTCGGCGGCGCACGGCTACACCAACCTGTACGGGCCGAAGGCGTCCGACAAGAGCATCACCGCCACCGTCAGCGGCAACGTGCGCGTCACCCAGGTCGGCACCGAATACGACACCCACCACATCGTGCTCGATTTCGGCGCCATGCCGTTCCCGGTGCTGGAAGGGCAGAGCATCGGCATCATCCCGCCGGGCACCGACGAGGCCGGCCGCCCCCACCACGCGCGCCAGTACAGCGTGGCCAGCCCGCGCAACGGCGAGCGGCCCGGCTACAACAACCTCTCGCTGACGGTCAAGCGCGTGCTCGAAGACCACCAGGGCCGCCCGGTGCGCGGCGTGGCCAGCAACTACGTCTGCGACCTCAAGGTCGGCGACAAGGTGCAGGTCATCGGCCCCTTCGGCACCAGCTTCCTGATGCCCAACCACCCGCGCAGCCACATCGTGATGATCTGCACCGGCACCGGCAGCGCGCCGATGCGCGCGATGACCGAGTGGCGGCGCCGCCTGCGCCAGTCCGGCAAGTTCGAGGGCGGCAAGCTGATGCTGTTCTTCGGCGCCCGCACGCAGCAGGAGCTGCCTTACTTCGGGCCGCTGCAGAACCTGCCGAAAGACTTCATCGACATCAACTTCGCGTTCAGCCGCACGCCCGGCGCGCCCAAGCGCTACGTGCAGGACCTGATGCGCGAACGCGCCGCCGACCTGGCCGCGCTGCTGCAGGACGGCGCCAGCCACTTCTACGTCTGCGGGCTGAAGGCGATGGAAGAAGGCGTGATGCTGGCGCTGCGCGACGTGGCGCAGCAGGCCGGGCTGCCGTGGGAGCCGATCGGCGCCGCGCTCAAGCGCGAAGGCCGGCTGCACCTGGAAACCTACTGACCCGACGTGCCGGCGCGCCGCCGCGCCGACACCGACTGATTCGCCACCGGATGTAAGACTGATGCCCGTTGCCGCCGGCGGGCTGGACACCCGCGCCGGTGGCGGCCAGCATCGCCGCTGCAACCCAAGGGGCAGATGCAAGCAATGGCGGATCGGGGCTCAGGCAACGCCGGCCACCCGCGCGGCGGCACCGCGCCGCAGGGCGGCTGGATGCAGCGCGAGCAGCTCGCGCTGGGCGCCGCGCTGACCGTGCAACTGTGGGCCGAAGACCGCGCCCGCGGCGCCGCCGCGATGGCCGCCGTGCTGGCCGAGATGCAACGCCTGGAGCGCGCCTTCAGCGCCCGGCGCGCCGGCTCCGAGCTGGCGCTGATCAACGCCGCCGGCGCGCAGGGGCCGCTGCTGCTCAGCGCCGAGCTGTGCGCGCTGCTCGGCCGCGCGCTGTCGTTCTCGCGCCTGACCGGCGGCGCCTTCGACGTGACGGTGGCGGCGCTGGCCGTGCAGCAGGAAGGGCGTCCCGCCACCGCCGCGCCCGACGACGCCGGCCTGGCGCGCGCGCGGCAGGCCGTGGGCTGGCGGCTGCTGCAGTTCGATCCGCTGCAGTCCAGCCTGCGCTTCGCCCGCCCCGGCATGCGCATCGACCTCGGCGCCTTCCTGCAAGGCCATGCGGTGGACCGCGGCGTGGCGCTGCTGCAGCGCCTGGGCATCGCGCACGCCATCGTCTCGGTGGGGCCGCACAGCCGGGTGCTGGGCGACCGCCGCGGCAAGCCCTGGATGCTGGCCATCCGCGACCCGCAGCACGCCGACGCCGCGCTGGCCCTGCTGCCGCTGCAGGACCTGGCGGCGTCCAGCGCCGCGCCGCGCCGCGTGCTGGACCCCTTCAGCGGCCGGCCGACGGCCGGCACGCGCAGCGTCAGCGTGATCGCGCCCGAAGCCTCCACTGCCGCCGCGCTGGCCCAGGCCGTCTGCGTGCTGGGGCCCGAGCGCGGGCTGGCGCTGGTGGAGGGGCTGGCCGACGTCGAGTTGGTGCTGGCCGATGCCGAGGGCCGGCTGCACCTGAGCGCCGGCTTCGAACCGCCGCCGGCGGCGGCCGAGCCGACCATGCGGCTGCGGCGCAGCGCTTGATCCGCCGCAGCCCGGCGCGCAGGCGCCGCCCTAACATCGCCGCCATGCGAGACCCGCTGCCCGCCGATGCCCAAGCCGTGATCGATGTCTGGTTCGGCGACGCCGAGAGCGTCAACCCCGAATGGTTCCGCAAGGACGCGGTGTTCGACGTCTCCATCCGCACCCGCTTCGGCGCCGTGCTCCGCGCCGCGCTGGCCGGCGAACTGGCCGACTGGGAGCGCACGCCGCCGGGCGCGCTGGCGCGCATCGTCGTGCTCGACCAGTTCACGCGCCACGCCTACCGCCACACGCCGCGCGCCTTTGCCGGCGACGCGCAGGCGCTGGCCGCCGCCAAGGCGCTGGTGGCCGGCGGCCGCGACCGCAAGCTCAAACCGCTGCAGCGCTGCTTTGCCTACCTGCCGTTCGAGCACAGCGAAGACGCCGCCGACCAGGCCGAATCGCTGCGCCTCTTCGGCGCGCTGGCGGCCCAGCACCCGGCGCAGGCCGATTGGCTGGACAGCGCGCGCCGCCACCAGGCGGTGATCGCCCGCTTCGGCCGTTATCCGCACCGCAACGCGGTTCTCGGCCGCGACAGCACGGCCGAGGAACTGGCCTTCCTGGAAGAGCCCGGCTCGCGGTTCTGAGCCCAGCCCCCTCGGGGACCGGCCGCCAGGCGGCCGGGGGCCGTCAGCTTCAGCCCGTGAAGCGCACGGCCAGCCGTTGCCACATGGGTTGGCGGCGCCAGGCGCTGCAGGCGCGTTCGGCGAAGTCGCGGCCGCGCGGCGTCAGCCGGTAGTAGCTGGCGTTGACGAAGCCTTGCGGGTTGGGGAACTCGTCGATCAGCCCGTAGCGCTTGAGCGTGGGGTACGAGTGGTAGACGATGTTGCCGTCGAGCACGCAGCCGCCGGCGCTTTCGCTGGTGCGCACCAGCACGTGGCCCTGGCGCAGCGAGTGCAGCGCGTCGACGAATTCGCCGCGGTCGGCGATGATGGGATCGGCTTGCATGGTCGGGTGGGCAAGGCGGATGGCGATGCAGCTTCTATCGGACCGCGCGGCGCCCGGCTGAAGCGCGCCGAGCGCCCGAACAACGCCGGCAATCGTGGCCTGTTCGGCCGCCGGGCGGCGAAGATCCGGGATGATCGCGGGGTCTTTTTTCCCGCCGGAGCCGCCCACCCATGCCCAGCCCGCTGCCTTCGCCATGGAGCCTGTCGCAGGCGCAGGTCGCGATCGAGGCGGTGGCCATCGTCGCCTTCGCGCTGTCGGGGCTGATCGAGGCGGCGCGCAAGCGGCTGGACGCGGTGGGCGTGGTCGTCGTCGCCGGGCTCACGGCCTTCGGCGGCGGCACGCTGCGCGACGTGCTGCTCGACCGCCGGCCCTTCTTCTGGGTGCACCACGCCAACTGGCTGTGGGCGCTGCTGGCGCTGTGCGGCGCGGCGATGCTGTTCATGCGCGGCCGCCACATCGCGCCCACCGAGCGTGCGATGCAATGGCCCGACGCGCTGGGCCTCGGGCTGTTCGCCGCCTCGGGCACGCAGATCGCGCTGGACCTGCAGATGCCGGCCATCGTCGCGGTGCTGATGGGCATGGTCACCGCGGTGTTCGGCGGCGTGCTGCGCGACGTGGTCTGCAACGAGATCCCGCGCGCCTTCAGCGACCATCGGCCCTACGCCGTGTGCGCCTTCGCCGGCGGCTGGGTGCTGGTGGGCGCGCATGCCGCCGGGCTGTCGCCCGAGCTGGCGCTGGCGCTGGCGGCGCTGGCGGCCGGTGCTTTACGCGTGGCGGCGCTGCTCAGCGGCTACACGCTGCCGGCCTGGACGGCGGGGCTCCCGCCGCGTTGACCGGGCGGCCGCGCGGCGGCGGACAATGCGCGCCGCGAACCCATCGACACCATCAACCCAAAGGGGCAAGACTCTGGACCTCACCGTACCGATCACCATCAGCGACGAAACCTCGGACGACGTGATCACCAGCACCGCGCAGCTCAACCTGGCCAGCGGCGAGATCTACCGCGTCGAGTACCAGGACTACGACGCCAAGGCCGAAGGCGCGCCCTGGGAGCGCGACGACTACGAGTTCAGCTCGGGCGTGCTGTCCAACCGCGGCCGCGACGTCGAGTTCAAGGTCGACGTCAACCGCACCACCGGCCAGTACTCGGTGAGCGCCAGCGAGCTGCAGGAGATCAAGCAGCGCGCCGCGGCGCTGTTCGGCAGCAAGCCGTGAGCGACGCGCCGGCGCCCGCTGCGGTGCCCGCGGCCGGCCCGGCGGCGGACGGCTACCCGCGCCTGGTGGCCGACATCGGCGGCAGCAACGCGCGCTTCGGCTGGATCGGCGCACCCGGCCAGGCGCCGGACGAACGCCGCACGCTGCCGGTGAGCGAGCACCCCGGCCCGGCCGAGGCGGCGCAGGCCTACCTGGCCGAGCTGCAGGGCCGGTTGGGCGCGGCCTGGCGCGCGCCAAAGCGAGCCGCCTTCGCGGTGGCCACCGCGGTGGCCGGCGACCGCGTGGCCTTCACCAACAGCGACTGGGACTTCTCGCGCGAAGCGGTGCGCCAGGTGCTGGGGCTGGACGAGCTGCTCATCGTCAACGACTTCGAAGCGCTGGCGCTGGCGCTGCCGCGGCTGGCGCCCGAGCAGTGGCGGCCCATCGGTCCGACGGCGCCGCCGGACCGGGGCACCGCGCCACCGGGCACCGTGCTGGCCGTGGTCGGTCCCGGCACCGGCCTCGGCGTGGGCGCCGTGCTGCGCACGCGCTGCGGCTGGCAGGCGCTGCCCGGCGAAGGCGGCCACGCCACGCTGGCCGCCGGCAATGCGCAGGAGGCCGCGTTGATCGAGCGCGTGCGCCGCCGACACCCGCACGTCTCGGCCGAGCGGCTGCTCTCGGGCACCGGCCTGCCGCTGCTGTACGCGGCGCTGGCCGAGCTGAAAGGCGAGGACGCCGCCGCGCCGGCCGGCGCCAGCGCCGAGGCCATCGTGCAGGCCGCGCAAGACGGCAGCGACGCGCTGGCCGGCGAGACGCTGGACCTCTTTAGCGCGCTGCTCGGCGGCTTTGCCGGCAACGTGGCGCTGACGCTGGGCGCGCGCGCCGGGCTCTACATCGGCGGCGGCGTGGTGCCGCGCTTTGCCGAGCGCTTCGCCGCCTCGGCCTTCCGCCGGCGCTTCGAGGCCAAGGGCCGCTTCGAGCCCTACCTCGCTGCGGTGCCGACGCGGCTGATCACCGACACCCAGGTCGCGCTGGACGGCGCCGCGCTGGCGCTGGACTGATCCGCCCGGCCGCCCGGCCGCCCGGAGCAAGGGCGCCGGGCGGTTTCAGCTGCAACGAGGCCGGTCATCAAGCCTTGCCCGCCGCTGGCGACAGTGCCGGTGGAGGAGGGCAAGAATGCTCAACCAGAACCTGATGCGCGGCGTGGCGCTGATCGCCATCGCGCTGTTCTTCGGCGTGCCGGCCGCGGGCTATCCGCTGGGCAGCTTCGCGCGCGCCGGCGCCGGGCTGTTCCCGCTGATGATCAGCGTGGTGCTGGGGTTGATCGGGCTGGCGATGGTCGTCAAGTCGCGCTTCATCGCGCCCGAGGCCATGCACTTCAACGTGCGCAACATGGCCATCATCCTGGCCAGCCTGATCGGCTTCGTGCTGATCGCCGACCACCTGAAGATGCTGCTGGCCGTGGTCTACCTCGTGTTCGTCTCGGCGCTCGCCGGCGACGGCTATTCGTGGCGGCGCAACCTGAAGATCAGCGCCGTGCTGATCGCCATCGCCTTCGCCTTCCGCTACTTCCTCGGCCTGCAACTGCCGCTGCTGTGATGGACGTCCTGCACAACCTGGCTTTCGGCTTCGGCCACGCGCTGACGCTGGCCAACCTGATGTACTGCGCCATCGGCTGCACGGTGGGCACGCTGATCGGCCTGCTGCCCGGCCTGGGCCCGCTGTCGACCATCAGCCTGCTGCTGCCGCTGACCTATTCGATCCCCACCGGCGGCGCGCTGATCATGATGGCCGGCATCTACTACGGCGCGCAGTACGGCGACAGCGTGAGCGCGATCACGATGAAGATCCCGCACGCCAGCAGCATCGTCGCCTGCATCGACGGTTATGCGATGACGCTCAAGGGCAAGACCGGGCTGGCGCTGTTCGCCGCCGGCATGTCCAGCTTCATCGGCGGCAGCGTGGCCATCGTCGTGCTGTCGACGCTGGCGCCGTCGCTGGCCGAGGTGTCGTTCCTGTTCGGCCCGGCCGACTACTGCGCGCTGATGCTGGTGGGCTTCGTCTGCGTCAGCTACGTCACCACCGGCGGCAGCCTGCTCAACGGGCTGGCGATGGCGCTGGTCGGCGTGCTGCTGGGGCAGATCGGCACCGACGTCACCAGCGGCATGCAGCGCTTCACCTTCGACCAGGCCTTCCTGGCCGACGGCGTGGGCCTGATCAGCGTGGCGCTGGGCTGCTTCGGCATCGCCGAGATCACCAAGAACCTCGACGCGCGCAACCAGTTCACGCCCTTCAACGGCAAGATCGACCTGATGCCGACCTGGCCCGAGTTCAAGCGCATCGTGCCCAGCGCGCTGCGCGGCAGCGTCATCGGCTCCATCCTCGGCCTGCTGCCCGGCGGCGGGCCCACGCTGGCGCAGTTCGGCGCCTATGCGGTGGAGAAGAAGTTCAGCAGGCACCGCGAAGAGATCGGCCAGGGCGCCATCGAAGGCGTGGCCGGCCAGGCGGCGGCCGACGAGGCGGCCGCGCGCACCAGCTTCATCCCGCTGATGAGCATCGGCATCCCCGAGAACGCGGTGATGGCGCTGATGATGGCCGCCTTCATCATCAAGGGCATCCAGCCCGGGCCCAACATGATCGGCGAGCACCCCGACCTGTTCTGGGGCCTGGTGGCCAGCATGTGGATCGGCAACTGCTTCCTGCTGTTCCTGAACGTGCCGATGGTCAAGTACTGGCTGTCGGTGTTCAAGATCCCCTACGCGGCGCTGTTCCCGGCGATCCTGTTCTTCTGCTGCATCGGCACCTTCAGCGTCAACAACAACCTCGACGACATCTACGTCACCGCGGTGTTCGGGCTGCTGGGCTACACCTTCCTGCGGCTGGGCCTGGAGGCGGCGCCGCTGATGCTGGGCTTCATCCTCGGGCCGATGCTGGAAGAGAACTTCCGCCGCGCGATGCTGCTCAGCCGCGGCAGCTTCTCGGCCTTCGTCACGCGGCCGATCAGCGCCACGCTGGTCAGCCTGATCGCGCTGTTCTTCGTGTGGCAGCTCGTCGCCTTCGTGCGCCAGGCGCGGCGGCCGAAAGACGGCTCAGTGGGTAAAGCCGATCGGCTGCCGGCGTGAGCCGGCGTCGGGCAGGTCGCGCAGCTCCAGCGTGGCGCGGCCGTCCAGCCGCGCGTTGCCGAAAGCCGTCATCCAGGCGCGGCGCATCTCGCGCGGCGCGCATTGGGCGCAGCGTTCGAGCACGGCTTCAGGCGGCTCGGCGTCGAAGGCATGGCCCCAGCCGTGCTGGGCGCGGATGGCCTGGTACAGCCGCCGCGCGATGCGGCGCGCCGCGTCGCGGTCGGGCGCGCGCAGCTCGAACACGTTCATGCGGTTGAGGATGGGCTCGGGAATCGCCCGCTCGTCGTTGGCGGTGGCCACCCAGATCACCTGGCTGGCGTCGATCGGCACCTCGGCGAACTCGTCGGTGAAGGCCTCGGCCGTGTCGTGCTCCAGCAGGCTGTACAGCGCGCCCAGCGGGTCGTAGGCGTGCTCGCCGCGCGCCTTGTCGATCTCGTCGACCACCATCACCGGGTTGGCGTAGTTGCCGTCGACCAGCGTCTCGAACACCTTGCCCGGCCGCGCGCCCTTCCACTGCGACGAGGCGCCGCTGAGCACCCAGCCCGCGGTCAGGCTGCTCATCGAGATGAAGCCGAGCCCGGTGCCCAGCAACTGCGCGATCTCGCGCGCGAAATGCGTCTTGCCGATGCCCGGCGGGCCGAGCAGCAGCATCGGCGTGATCTCCAGCGCGTCGGGGCCGTCCTGGCACAGCGCGAGCTGGCGGCGCACCTCGTCGAGCACCTCGGTGAAGTTGGGCAGCTCGTCGTAGAGGTGCTCCATCGCCGGCAGCCCCGAGGGCTTGACCTGGAAGCGCTCGGCGCCTTTTTCCAGCATGCGCTCGTAGGTGGCGCGCAGGCTTTCGTGCTCGCGCTGCGGCAGCTTGTCCAGCCGCCGCTCGACGTCGTGCACGCGGTAGACGCTGCGCATGCTGGCGATCGGCAGGCCGCGGGCGGGGGCCCGCGGAACGGGAACCAGGTCGTTGCTCTTGCTCATGCGACGAAACCTCCGTGCGACAGCTGCGCCATTCGACCAAAGCGTGCCACAAACGATGGGCCGAATAGCGCCCGCGCGCCGGCGCATTTGTGTGCAGGCCTTGGCTGAACCGGCCTGCTGCGGCTGCCGCGCGGCGTCAGCTCAGCGGCGGCGGCGGCTCGTTCATCCACGATTCCAGCAGCATGTAGGCCACCGCCAGCACCACCGGGCCGACGAAGATGCCCACCAGGCCGAAGGCCAGCAGCCCGCCGATGACGCCGGTGAAGATCAGCAGCAGCGGCAGGTCGGCGCCCATGCGGATGAGCACCGGGCGCAGCACGTTGTCGAGCGAGGTCAGCACGATGGTGCAGACGATCAGGAAGATGCCGCCGCCGACCGAGCCGTCGTAGAACACCCAGATCAGCGCCGGCACCAGCACCGGCGTGGGGCCCAACTGGGCGATGCACAGCATGAACATCACCGCGCTCAGCAGCCCGGCGAAAGGCACGTCGACGATGGCCAGCGCGATGCCGCCCAGCACCGCCTGCACCAGCGCAGTGACGCCCACGCCCAGCGCCACGCCGCGGATGGCGTCGCCGGCCAGCTGGATGGTCGACTCGCCGCGCTCGCCGGCCAGGCGGCGCGCGAAGCGGCGCACCTGGTCGGCGGCTTCCTCGCCGCTGGCGTACAGGATGCCGGCGATGATCACCGTCATCAGGAACTGCAGCATCAGGTAGCCGACGCCGCCGATCTCGGAGACGAACCACTTGGTCAGGTTGCCGGCATAGGGCGTCAGCTGCTGCAGCATGCCGTCGACGCCGTTGGCCACCGCCTGCTCCCACAGCCGGCCGAGCTGCCCGCCGACCATCGGCACGCCCAGCAGCCACGCCGGCGGCTTGGGGCTGAGGCGGAAGCTGGTGAGCTGCTTGCCCCATTCGGCCAACTGGTCGGCGTTCTGCACGATGGTGACGATGGCCAGCGTCAGCGGCACCACGAACAGCAGCAGCAGCAGCACCGTCATCACCGACACCGCCACCCAGCGCCGGTTGCCGGCCAGGCCCTGGATGCGCAGCATCAGCGGCCAGGTGGCCACCACCACCATCGTGGCCCAGATCGTCGAGCCCAGGAAGGGCCGCAGCACCCACAGCGAGGCGCCGATGAGCAGGGCCAGCGCCAGCACCGCGAAGGTGTTGCGCGTGAGGTCGTTGCCGTTCTTCATGTCAGTACCGCCCGGCCGTTCCGAAGGGACCGACCGCCCGCTCGGGGGGGCAGCGAACGAAGGGAGCGTGGGGGTTTCATGTCAGCGTGACGGTTGGACATAGGGTTCGACCTTCAGCGCCTGCAAGCGGTAGCCGGCGGTGCCCATCAGCGAGTCGACCTTCTCGCGCCTGAGCGTGCCGCTGACCCACACCGCGTCCATCGAGCGCACGCCCTTGGCCACGCTGCGCGGCAGCACGTGGATGATCTGGTTGGCCGGCGGCGGCGGCGAATGGATGCAGGCGCCGAAGTAGGGCACCAGCAGGAATTCGGCGACGCCGTCCTTGCCTTCTTCCAGTGGCACCACATAACCGGGAATGCGGACGTTCTGGCCGTCGAGCGCCGGGTTCGACGGCGCCTGGTCCCAAACGGCGCGCATCTTCTTCAGCAGCTCGGCGGCGCGCGGGTCGGCGTCGGTCAGGCCGTCGAGCTGCTGCAGGTCTTTCAGGTCCTTCATCGGGTCCCAGCCGGCGGGCACCAGCTCGTCCCACTTGATCTCGCGAAAGCGGGGCGGCGTCTGCGCCCCGGCGGGCGCGGCGGCTGCCAGGGGCAGCAGGCAAACGAAGGTCCGGCGCAGCATCGAGGCATCAGCTCCGTGGCGAAAGCCCGTCGGCCAGCGACAGGCGGTAGGCCCGCAGGCCTGGTATCAGTCCGGCAAGCATACCGGCCAACACGACGGCGGCCCACAGCAGCGCCTGCCCGCTGCTGGGCCACCAGCCGCCTTGCAGCGCGATGCCCCAGCGCGCTTGCAGCCAGGGCGCGGCCAGCGCCAGCGCGGCCGTGGCGACGACGGCGCCGAGCAGCGAGCCGGCCAGCGTGACCAGCGCCGCCTCGATGGTCAGCAGCCCCAGCACGTGGCGCGGCCCGGCGCCCACGGCGCGCAGCACCGCCAGTTCGCGCCGGCGCTCGTTCAGCCCGGCCAGCACCACGGCCACCAGCGAGGCCAGGCTGACCGCGGCCACCAGCGCCGACATCGCCTGCAGCGCGCGTTCGGCGGCGCCCAGCACCTGCCACAGCTCGTCCAGCGCCAGCCCGGGCAGCACGGCCATCAGCGGCTCGGCCTCGTACTCGGCCACCCAGCGCTGCACGGCAAAGGCCGCGGCGCGCACCTTCAGGCCGACCAGCACGGCGCTGACCTGCTTGGGCTCGAGGTCGAACTTGCGCGCCTGCTCGGGCGCGATGTGCACGCCGGGCAGCGGCGCGCCGCCCTGCCATTCCAGGTGGATGGCCTGCAGCGCCGGCAGGCTGACGTGCACCGTGCGGTCCACCGGCGTGCCGGTGGGCGCCAGCACGCCGACGATGGTGAAGGGCTTGTCGTCGTGGCCGGCCTCGTGCTCGTGCCGCAGCTCGTCGCCGCCGTGCTGCAGCGTGATCGCCTGGCCGGGCCGGTAGCCCAGGTGCTCGGCCACCTCGGCGCCGACCACCGCTTCGTACAAGCCGTCCAGCGTGCCGGCGAAGGCGCGGCCCTGGCTGAAGCGCAGCGGCTGGCGCTCGCCGTACTGGAAGCGCGTGAAGTACTCGGGCGTGGTGCCCAGCACCGGCCGGCCGCGGTGCGAATCGCCCAACGCGACGGGCAGCGTCCAGGCCACCGCGCGCTGCTGGCTGAGCGCGCGCACGCTGTCCATGCGCATGCCGTTGCCGCCGGCACCGAGGTGGAACACGGCGTGCAGCATCAAGGGCAGCGAACCCATGCGCGGGCCGACGACGAGGTCGGTGCCCGACACCGCTTGCGAAAAGCTCGTGCGCACGTCGCTGCGCAGCCGTTCCAGCGTCAGCAGCAGCCCGGTGGCCAGCGCGATGCACAAGGCCACCAGGCTGAGCGTCAGCCGGCGGTTCCAGGCGCTGCGCGCGGCGATGGCCAGCAGCGCTTTCATGTCGACGCCCTCATCGCGCGGCGGCCGCCAGGTTGAGTTCCGGCAGCGAGATCCGGCGCGCGAACGGCGCGGCCAGCCGCTCGTCGTGGCTGACGAAGACCAGCGTGCTGCCGGCCGCGGCGCAGTGGCGCAGCAGCAGCGCCATGAAGCCGTCGCGCAGCGCGGCGTCGAGCGCCGAGGTCGGCTCGTCGGCGATCACCAGCTCGGGCGCGCCGATCAGCGCGCGCGCCGCGGCCACGCGCTGCTGCTGGCCGACCGACAGCGCGTCGGCGCGGCGCCCCCAGTGGTCGGCCGGCAGCGCCATCGCGGCCAGCAGTTCCTGCGCGCGCGCCGTCACGTCGCCCGCGCGTTGCGCGCGGCGCGCCGAGAAGCGGCAGGGCAGGCGCACGTTGTCCAGTACGCTCAGGTAAGGCAGCAGGTTGAACTGCTGGAACAGGTAGCCCACGTGGTCGGCACGCAGGCGGTCGCGCGCCGCGCCCGACAGCCCCGCCCACGATTGGCCGAGCAGCGCCACGTCGCCCGCGGTCGGCAGCAGCACGCCGGCCAGCAGGCCCAGCAGCGTGCTCTTGCCGCAGCCGCTGGGGCCGTGCACGAACACCGCCTCGCCGGCGGCGATGTGCAGCGCGGGGATGCGCAGCACCTCGGGGCCGGCGCGGTGCCAGGCGAAGCGCAGGTCTTGGACGTCGATCATCGGGGCGGCGCGATTGTGCCGCGCCCCATCACTATGATGCGGCGATGCCCGCCACCCTCGAAGGCCGCCTCGTCGTCGCGATCAGCTCGCGCGCGCTGTTCGACTTCGAGGACGAGAACCGCTTGTTCGAGGCCGCCGACGACCGCGCCTACATGCAGCTTCAACTGCAGCGGCTGGAGCAGCCGGCGCGCCCCGGCGTGGCGTTTTCGCTGGCGCACAAGCTGCTGGCCTTCAACCACGCCGGCGCGGCGCGGGTGGAGGTGGTGATCCTCTCGCGCAACGACCCGGTGTCGGGCATGCGCGTGTTCCGCTCGTGCCAGCACTACGAACTGCCCATCGAGCGCGGCGTGTTCACGCGCGGCACCAGCCCCTGGCGCTACCTGAAGCCGCTGGCGGCCAACCTCTTCTTGTCGACCAACGAGGCCGACGTGCGCTCGGCGCTGGCCGCCGGCGTGCCGGCGGCGCGCGTCTACCCGCACAGCGCGCGCGCGTCCGACGCCCATCCCGACGAGGTGCGCATCGCCTTCGACGGCGACGCGGTGCTGTTCTCCGACGAGGCCGAGCAGGTCTTCCAGCGTGACGGGCTGTCGGCCTTCCAGAGCCACGAGCGCGAGCGCAGCACGGTGCCGCTGGCGCCCGGCCCCTTCAAGCCGCTGCTGCAGGCCTTGCACGCGCTGCAGCAGGCGCCGGCCGGGCCGATGCGCGTGCGCACCGCGCTCGTCACCGCGCGCAGCGCGCCGGCGCACGAGCGCGCCATCCGCACGCTGATGGACTGGCGCATCGAGGTCGACGAGGCGATGTTCCTCGGCGGCCTGCCCAAGGGCGAGTTCCTGCGCGAGTTCGAGCCCGACTTCTTCTTCGACGACCAGACCGGCCACGTCGAGCACGCCGCCGGCCACGTGCCCTCGGGCCACGTGAGCTACCTCCCGCAAGGCGGCACGCGGGTCGCATAGTCAGGCGCAACCAAGCAGCCGCCGCGGAACCGGCTTTGCCGGGCCGCTGGCGGCGCCCCCTGGGGGGAGGCGCCGCAGGCGCTTCGGGGGGGGCTCATCACGGCGCGCCGATGAACAGGTAGGCGTTGACGACGCCGCTGGTCGAGTACGCCAGCCCCAGATAGACCGGGCCCACCGGCGTGTCGCCGCCGACGTAGCCGGTCAGCGAGTTCAGCCAGCCGGTGTGCCGCGTTGGCACGAAGGGGCCGCCGATGCGGCCGACTTCCAGCGCGCCGCCGATGCGCAAGTCGCCGCGCAGCCCCAGCGGCATGGTGCCCACCACGCGCTCGGCGCGCACGTGGGCATAACGCGCAGAATCACCGGCCACCTGGTTGGCCGAGAAGGCCGACAGGTTGAGAAAACCGCCGAGCGAGGCGCCGTCCCAGGCCGGCAGCGTGCCGCGCGGCGAGCCGGTCCAGGCCAGCCGCGTGCCGATGACCCATTGCGTCAGCGGCCAGGCGTTGCGCAGGTCGATGCCGGCGCGCGTGTAGGCGATGCCGTCGCCGCGGTTGTCGGTGGCCTGCAGTTGCAGCGACCAGCCGTCGGTCGGAAAGAAGCGGCGGTTCAGCCGGTCCATCTCCAGCGTGGCCAGCAGCCCGTGCTGGTTGCTGGCGCCGTCGGCCAGCAGCGCCAGCCCGGTGGTCAGCGACGGCTTCCAGCGCGTCTCGTGCCAGCCCAGCCGCAGCTGCCCGAGATCGCTCACGTTGGCGCCGACGGCCAGCTGCAGCCCGGCCTTCTCGATCACGTACTCGGCCACGCGGTCGTTGCTGACGAAGAGGTCGAGCCGCTCGCGCCGGTACAGCGCGCCGCTGTCGAAGAACCAGGTGGGCGACGCCGCCAGCGGCTGGAACCACTCGACGCTGGCGCCGTTGGTGTTGCCCAGCTCGCCCACCACCAGCAGCTCGCCGCCCCAGGCGTTGAGCCAGGTGCGCTGCCAGGCCGCGCGCAGCGAGTAGCTGGCGCCCTGGCTGGCGGTGCTGGACAGCGCCAGCCCCAGGCGCAGGTATTCGGGGCCCCAGCGCTTCTCGGTCGGCTGCACCTGCAGCACGTTGCGATCGCCTTCGCGCAGCAGCCGGTAGTCGACGCCTTCGAAGTCGCCGTCGCCGTACACGCGCACCAGGTCGCGGCCCAGGCGCAGGCCGTCGAGCAGCTCGCCCGGCCGCTGGCGCAGCTGGCGCTGCACCGCGAACGACGACACCCGGCTGAGGCCGGCGATGCGGATCTCGTCGACCCGCGGCGGCAGCCGCGCCGTCTGCTCGAAGCGCTGGCGCCATTGCGCGTAGGCCGCCGGCGGCAGCGCCAGCGCGGCCAGCCGGTCGCTCGACGCTTCCGCCGCCGCGCGGCCGCGGTCGGCGGCCTCGGCATGACGCTCGAAATCGCCGGCGCCGATGTCGTCCAGCGCCGGGCGCAGGTAGATGTCGGTCGGCTTCAGGCTGGCGATCGAGCGCTGCACGTTCTGCTCGGTCAGGATGTTGACCATCTGCGCGGTGACCGACAGCAGCCCCGTCACCTGCTCGGCCTTGAGCAGCGGCGAGCCGACGTTGACGGCGATCACCACGTCGGGCCGGCACAGGTCGCGCACCTCGTCGACCGGCAGGTTGTCGACCAGGCCGCCGTCGACCAGCCGGCGCCCGCCCACCTCGGCCGGCGCCATCAGGCTGGGCACCGACATGCTGGCGCGCATGGCCTGCGTCAGCGGGCCGGTGCGGAACACCACGCGCTCGCCGCTGCCGATGTCGGTGGCGACGATGGCCACCGGCAGCGCCAGCGACTGCAGCTCGGGCTCGCCGAGGTCGGTGCGCACCAGCTCGTTGAAGAACAGCTTGATGCGCTGCCCGGCCACGAGGCCGGCCTGCGCGGTGAGCCCCTGCGCGGAGAAGCCCAGCTCGGTGCCGGGCAGGAAGCGCTGCACGATGTGCTTGTTGCGCAGGCTCAAGTCGCGGTAGTCGGTGCTGTCGAGGAACAGCTCGCCCCAGTCGACCACGGTCAGCTCGCCGCGCATGCGCTCGGGGCTGACGCCGGCGGCCCAGGCGCCGGCCACCACCGCGCCCATGCTGGTGCCGGCCACGCAGTGCACCGGCACGCGCAGGCGCTCCAGCACCTCCAGCACGCCGATGTGCGCCGCGCCGCGCGCGCCGCCGCCGCTGAGCACGAGGCCGATGCGCGGCGGCTCGGCGGCGGTCTGCGCCTGGGTCTGCGCTTGGGTCTGGACCTGGGCCTGGGCCTGGCACAGCCAGGCGGCGGCCAGCGCCAGCGCGGCCGCGGCGCGCTTCGGCCGCGCGCTCAGAACAGCGTCTCCACCGCGCTGTCGAAGCGGTAGCCGGCGCCGCGCTCGGTGACGATCAGCGCCGGGTGGAACGGGTCGGCCTCCAGCTTGCGGCGCAGGCGCAGTACCTGCACGTCGACCGTGCGGTCGTAGACCTCGGCATGGTTCAGGCGCGACAGGCTGAGCAGCTGGTCGCGGCTGAGCACGCGCCGCGGCGCACCGCAAAAGGCCACCAGCAGGTTGAACTCGTGGTTGCTCAGCTCCACCCGCCGGCCGTCGGGCGCCACCAGGCGGCGCGTGCGCAGGTTCAGCTCCCAGCCGGCAAAACGCAGCGCGCGGCGGCGGTCGTCCGGCGGCACCGCCTCGGCCTGCGTCTGCGCGGTGATCTGGCTGCGCCGCAGCACGGCGCGGATGCGCGCCAGCAGCTCGCGCGGGCTGAAGGGCTTGGTCACGTAGTCGTCGGCGCCCAGCTCCAGGCCCATCACGCGGTCGGCCTCCTCGGCGCGGCCGGTCAGCAGCACGATGGGCACGGCGGCGCGCTCGCGCAGCCGGCGCGCCAGGCGCAGGCCGTCGTCGCCGGGCAGCCGCAGGTCGAGCACCACCAGGTCGACCGCCTCGCGGTCGAAGGCCGCCATCATCGCGGCGCCGTCGGCCACCGCGGTCACGCGCAGCTCGTGGTCGCCCAGGTATTCCTGCAGCAGCGCGCGCAGCGCGGGGTCGTCGTCGACGACCAGCACATGCGGCAGCGGCGGCGGCGCAACCGCCGCGGTTTCCGGAATCGGCAGCGCGGGCATGACAGACTGGCGGCGTGAATTTCGTCGATGCGACTCTAGCGGCTTCCGGCCGGCGCTCGCCGGCCCTCGGGCTGCATGCGCTGCGCCTGCTGCTGCTGGCCGAGCTGCTGGTGGCCGCCGCCGTCGTGCTGGGCCTGTGGACGCTGCGCCGGCAGACGGTGGACGCCGAGCTGCGCCACCTGGCCTCGCTGGCCGGCGCGATGGCGGCGCAGGCCGACGCCACGCTGGACGCCGCCAACGCCGTGCTGCAGGCCAGCCGCGACGAACTGGCGCAGGGCCGCTGGGCGCCCGGCAGCGCCGCCGCCGAAGGCCTGCTGCGCGCGCGCATCGCCGGCCTGCCGCGCTTTCGGGCGCTGGTGCTGGCCGACGAGCGCGGCGCGCCGCTGGCCTCGTCGCAGCCGCGGCTGCCGCCGCCGGCGCCGCCCGAGCTGCTGGCGGCGGTGCGCAGCGCGACACCCGGCAGCCTGAGCGTGAGCCTGCCGTACCCGGCGCCGGCGCGGCCGGCGGCCGCGGCGGCGGCTGCTGCGGCGGTGTCGCAGGCGGCGGCGAGCGTCGCCGGGGCCGCCGCGGCCGCCGGCGCCGCGGCCATCGCCGTCGCCACCGACTGGCGCGACGCCGCCGGCCGCTTCCAGGGCGTGGTGATGCTGGTCGCCGACCCCGAGTTCCTGGACCGCGACTTCCCCAAGCTGGCGCCGTCGCCCGACACGCGCATGGCGCTGTACCGCAGCGACGGCGCGCTGATCGCCGACGGCCCCGGCGACAACTCGCGCACCGCCGAGCCCGACGCCGTGGCGCGCGGCGTGTGGAACTGGCCCGAGACCGGCGCCGCGCGGCCGATGCCGCTGGACGACGGCAGCGTTCGCCTGGTGGCGGCGCGGCCGCTGGCGCACCAGCAGATGATGCTGGTGGTCTCGCGCGGGCAGGCCGAAACGCTGGCCGGCTGGACCGATCAGGCGCGCCTGGTCGGCGCCTTCGCCGCCTCGGCGCTGGCGGCCACGCTGCTGCTCGGCCTGCGCAACGCGCGCGCGCGCGCCGAGCGCGAGCGGCTGCAGGAACAACTGGCGCGCGCGCGCCGGCTGGAAGCGCTGGGCACGCTGGCCGGCGGCGTGGCGCACGACTTCAACAACGTGCTGGCGGCGGTGGTCGGCTACGGCGAACTGGCGCGCGCCCAGGTGGCCGAGGGCTCGGCCGCCGCCCGCCAGCTCGACCAGGTGCTGCAGGCCGGGCAGCGCGGCCGTTCGCTGGTCGACCGCATCCTCGCCTTCAGCCGCGGCGCGCCGCGCCCGCACGCGCCGCTGCGCCTGCAGCCGCTGGTCGACGAGGTGCTGCAGATGCTGCAGGCCTCGCTGCCGCCCGCCATCACGCTGCAGCGCCGGCTGCAGGCGCCGCAGGCCGTGGTGCAGGCCGAGGCGGCCGCGGTGTTCGAGGCGGTGATGAACCTGTGCGTCAACGGCCTGCAGGCCATGCAGCAGCCGCCGCGGCCAGCCGGCGGCTGCCTGACCGTGAGCCTGGCGCTGCACCCGGTGGCCGCCGGGCGGCGGCTGTTCGAAGGCCGGCTGCAGCCGGGGCTGTACGCGCGGCTGGGCGTGCAGGACGAAGGCGACGGCATCGCCGCCGAGGCCTTGCCGCGGCTGTTCGAACCCTTCTTCACCACGCGCCGCGGCGACGCCGCCGGCCACCAGGGCACCGGCCTCGGCCTGGCGGTGGTGCACGGCGTGGTCAGCGAACTGGGCGGCGCCATCGACGTGCACAGCCGGCCCGGCGAGGGCGCCTACTTCGAGCTCTACCTGCCGTGCAGCGACGGCGACGCCATGCCCGCCGCGCCGCCGCCAGCTAACGACGATACCGATGCCGATGCCGCGTTGCCGCTCGGCCGCGGCGAGGCGGTGCTGGTGGTCGACGACGAGCCGGCGCTGGTGCGCCTGGCCGAGGAGATGTTGGCCGGCCTCGGCTACGAGCCCTTCGGCACCGCGTCCAGCGCCGAGGCGCTGCAGCGCCTGCGCGCCGAGCCCGACCGCTTCGAGCTGCTGCTGACCGACGAGCGCATGCCCGGCCTCAGCGGCACCGCGCTGGCCGCCGCGGCGCATGCCTTGCGCCCGCAGCTGCCGGTGGTGCTGGCCAGCGGCTGGGGCGGCCCGCGCTTCGAGCAGCGCGCCGCGGCCGCCGGCGTGGCGGTGCGCATCGCCAAGCCGCTGACGCGCGCCGCGCTGGCGCAGGCGCTGGCGCGCGCGCTCGGCCGCGCCGCCTGAAGCTCAGGGCCGCCAGACGAAGCTGGCGACGCTTTCGCGCGGCAGTTCCACCTCGAAGGCGCGCGCGCCGTGGCGCACCGTCAGCCGCCGCGGCGCCGCGCCCGAGTTGCAGGCCACCAGCACGATCGAGCCGTCGTCGGCGTTGCGGAAGGCGACGTTGTCGACGCCGTCGGCGCCTTCGCTGGAGGCGATGCGCCGGGCGCCCGGCCGCACGAACTTGCTGGCGTGCGCGAAGGCGTAGAACTCCATGTTGCGGGTGACGCGGCCGGTCGCCGAATCGATGGTCACCATGCCGCGGCAATCGGGGCAGCCGCCCAGGCGCGGGCCGTGGTTCTCGTCGAGCGCCAGGTTCCACATCAGCACGCCGCGCGCCCAGTGGCGCGTGGTGCCGATGATCAGCGTGCGCGCCATCCACGGCAGCGTTTCCGGCCAGTGCGGCTTCCACGCGCCGCCCGAGCATTCGGTGAACCAGGTGTCCTTGTCGGGGTGGGCGTCGTGGACCACGCTCTGGTTGGGCAAGTGCGACTCGGCGACGTAGCAATGCCAGCCGACGCCGGCGACATGACGCCTGGCTTCGGCGTCGGCCAGCACCGCCAGCGGCTCCTGCACCGCGTCCCAGTTGTGGTCCCACTCGATGATCTGCGTCCGCAGCCCGCGCGCGGCCAGCAGCGGGCCCAGGTGGCGGCCGATCACTGCCGCGCGGTCGGCCGCCTCCAGCCGCATGCCGGGGTAGCCCTCGGGCTCGAAGGCCGGCTCGTTCTGCAGCGTCAGCGCGAAGATGTCGACGCCTTCGGCAGCGGCGGCCTCGACATAACGCACCAGGTAGCGGGCGAAGACTTCCTGCATGTCGGGCCGCAAGCGGCCTTGGATCAGGCTGCCGCTGGTCTTCATCCAGGCCGGCGCGCTCCACGGCGAGGCCATCACCTGCAGCTGCGGGTTGATGCGCCGCGCCGCGCGCACCACGGGCAGCACGTCGGCGCGCTGCGGCTCGATCGAGAAGTGCCGCAGCTCGGGGTCGGTCTCGCCGGGCGGGCGGTCGTCCAGGCTGTAGTGGCGCGGCGAGAAGTCCGAGGCGCCGATGGTCAGCCGCGTCAGGTCGAAGCCGATGCCGCGCTCGCCGCGGCCGAACAGCTCTTCCAGCAGCGCCTGGCGTTGCGCCTGGTTCAGCCGCCGCTGGATCAGCCAGGCCGAGGCATCGGTGATGGCGGCGCCGAAGCCGGCCATGACCTGGTAGCGCCGCGTGTCGTCGACCTCGATCGTCGTCGTGCCGGCCGCCGCCGCGGTGGTGGCGTTGAAGTAACGAGGCAGCTCGTCGCGCTGCAGCAGCCGGCTTTGGTCGCCGGTGGTGAACCAGGCCTCGACCGCCGGGCCTTGCGCGTCCGCCGCGCCGCGGTGGGCGCAGCCGGCCAGGCCCAGCGCGACGAGCAGGCCGATCGCCACGGCCGCCACGGCCGCCAGCGCCGGCAGCGCGGCGCGCGCGCTCATCGCCGCAGCGACGCGACGATGTCGCGCTGCACTTTTTCCACCGCGATGTTGCGGTTCCAGTAGGCGGTCAGCACCTCGGCCAGCGCGCCGTTCTGTTCCGGCGTCAGGTACATCTCGCCGTTGCCCACCGGGCGCTGGCGGTCCTTCAGCGCGGCGATGCCCTGGCGCGCGCAGACGTCGAGCTTGGAGACGTCGATGTCGGTGCGGATCGGGATCGAGCCCTTGCGCGCGTTGAAGGCGAGCTGCGTCGCCGGCGCGGTGATGACGCCGGCCAGCAGCTTCTGCGCCTTCAGCGCGTCGGCGTCGCGCGTCTTCGGGAACACGAACACGTCGCCCTGGATGATGTAGGGCGTGGCCGCGCCGAAGCCGGCGATGCAGCCGAAGTCGCGCCCCGCCACCTGGCCGGCGGCGGTGAACTCGCCCTTGGCCCAGTCGCCCATGAACTGCACGCCGGCCTTGCCGTTGATCAGCAGCGCGGTGGCGTCGTTCCAGTTGCGCCCCGGCGAGCCGGCGTCGACGTAGCCCTGCAGCCGCTTGAAGGTCAGCAGCACCTGGCGGAAGGCGTCGGAGCGGATGGCCTCGGCGTCGCGGTCGCGCAGCACCTTCAGGTACAGCTCGCGGCCGCCCACGTTGGCCAGCACCGCGGTGAAGACGATGCTGTCCTGCCAGGCCTGGCCGCCGTGCGCCAGCGGCACCAGGCCGGCGGCCTGCAGGCGGTCGAGCGCGGCGAACAATTCGTCCATGCTGCGCGGCTCGGCCGCGATGCCGGCCTTGCGGAACGCCGCCTTCGAGATCCAGATCCAGGTCGGCATGTGGATGTTGACCGGCACCGCGTAGTAGTGGCCGTTGACGCGCACCGCGTCGAGCACGATCTCGGGCAGGAAGCGGTCCCAGCCGTCGCGCGCCGCGACGTCGTCGATCGGGTTGAGCATGCCTTGCTCGACGATGTCGAGGAACTGGCGCGAGGTGTTGAACTGCGCCGCGGTCGGCGGGTTGCCGCCGACGATGCGGTTGATCGCCACCGCGCGCGCCTGCTCGCCCAGCGTCACCGCCATGTCCACCCAGGCGCCGCCGGCCGCGCGGTAAGCCTCGGCCAGCGCCTGCACGGCGCCCGATTCGCCGCCCGAGGTCCACCAGTGCACGACCTCGGCGCGCACCCGCGGCGGCGCGGCGGCGTTTTGCGCGGCGACGGGCCCGACCAGCAGCAGCGGCGCCAGCAGGGCCAGCAGCGCAGGCAAGGCCGCGAGCCGCGCCGCGCGCCGCCGTTCACGCGCGCAGGAAGTCGCGGTACCAAAGGCCGCTGTCCTTGAGCGTGCGTTGCTGGGTGGCGTAGTCGACATGGATCAGCCCGAAGCGCCGCAGGTAGCCTTCGGCCCATTCGAAATTGTCCAGCAGGCTCCAGGCGAAGTAGCCCTGCAGCGCGATGCCGCGCGCCAGCACCTCGCGTGCCGCGGCCACGTGGCGCTGCAGGTAACGCTGCCGTTCAGCGTCATGGATGCGGCCGTCGGGCGTCACCACGTCGTCGTAGGTGGCGCCGTTCTCGGTCAGCACGATGGGCGCCGGGCGGTAGTCGCGCTGCACGCGATCGAGCAGCCGCACCAGGCCGTCGGGCGCGACCTCCCAGCCGAAGCCGGTGCGCTCGACCTCGGCGCCGGGCTCGACGACGCGGGCCTCCAGCACGCCGTGGCCGGGCGCGTCGGCCACGTGCTCGGGAAAGTAGTAGTTGATGCCCAGGAAGTCGGTCGGCCGCGCAATCGCTTCCAGGTCGCCGGGAAGCACGGTCGGTGCCAGCGCGCCCAGCCGCTGCCACACGTCGGCCGGGTAGCCGCGGCCGTGCAGCGGATCCAGGAACCAGCGGTTGCGCAGGCCGTCGTGGCGGAAAGCGGCGGCCGCGTCGGCGGCGCCGGGGCCGGCCGGCGCGATCGGGTGCAGGCTCAGCGTGATGCCGGCCAGCGCATCTGGCACGTTGGCGCGGATGATCGGCAGCGCCTGCCCGTGCGACAGCAGCACGTGGTGCGCCACCTGCAGCGCGGTGGCGAGGTCGCGCCGGCCCGGCGCGTGCACGCCTTCGTGGTGGCCGAGCATCGCCACGCACCAGGGCTCGTTCTGCGTGATCCAGCGCTTCACGCGGTCGCCGAGGCGGCGCGTCACCGCGTCGACGTAGGCGGCGAAGGCGTCGAGCGTGGCGCGCGCGGCCCAGCCGCCTGCGTCCTGCAGCGGCTGCGGCAGGTCCCAGTGGTACAGCGTCAGCCAGGGCTCGATGCCGCGTTCGAGCAGGCCGTCGACCAGGCGCGAATAGAAGTCCAGCCCGGCGGCATTCGGCGCCGCGCCGCGGCCCGCGGGAAAGATGCGCGGCCAGGCCACCGAGAAGCGGTAGGCGTTGACGCCGAGGTCGCGCGCCAGGTCCAGGTCTTGCGGCCAGCGGTGGAAGTGGTCGCAGGCGACGGCGCCGCTGCTGCCGTCGCGGATGGCGCCGGGCTGCGTGCAGAAGCGGTCCCAGATCGACTCGCCCTTGCCGTCGGCGTGCGCGGCGCCTTCGACCTGGTACGACGCGGTGGCGCAGCCCCAGCGGAAGTCCGGCGGGAAGTCGCGGCGTTGCGGGGCGGCGGTGTCGCGGGTGGAGTCGGCTCGCGTCATGGCGTCAGGCGGGAACGGTGGCGGCGGCACCGTTGGCGGCGCAGTTCGCCGCGATGAACTCGGCATGCCCGGGCATCACGTCGACGCAGCGCTCGACCACCGAGCGCGTGTCGGCCACGAAGGCGCGCACCTCGGCCAGCGGGCGCTGCTCGGCGAACGGGTGGCAGCCTCGGGCGTGGATGCGCTGGCCTTCCATCACCTGCACCCAGCTCGGCTCGCCGAACAGTTCGTTGTCTTCGCGGAAGAAGCGGCCGTTGCTGCGGTAGAGGTCGATCTTGTGCTGCAGCGTGTCGGGGATGGCCATCGTGCGGCAGTGGTTCCAGAACGGCGAGTCGCTGCGCTCGGTGGCCTTGTAGTGCAGGATGATGAAGTCGCGCACGCGCTCGTATTCCAGCCGCGCCTGGTGGTTGGCCTCGGCGATGTCGGCGGCGTCGAAGCCGGTGCGCGGGAACAGCGTCAGCAGCCGTGCGATGCCGGTCTGCACGAGGTGGATGTTGGTCGACTCGATCGGCTCGAAGAAGCCGGCCGCCAACCCCAGCGCGACGCAGTTCTTGATCCAGATCTTCGTGCGCCGCCCGGGCACGTAGCGGATGTGGCGCGGCTCGGCCAGCGCCGCGCCGTCGAGGTGGGACATCAGGATCGCCGTCGCCTCGTCGGCGTCCATGAAGCGGCTGCTGTAGACGTGGCCGTTGCCGATGCGGTGCTGCAGCGGAATGCGCCATTGCCAGCCGGCCGAATGCGCGGTGGCGCGGGTGATCGGCAGCAGCGGCTCGACCGACCGGCAGGGCACGGCGACGGCGCGGTCGCAAGGCAGCCAGTGCGACCAGTCTTCGTAGCCAGCCTTCAGCGTCTTCTCGATCAGCAGCGCGGCCATGCCCGAGCAGTCGACGAACAGCTCGCCGTCGATGCGGCTGCCGTCGGCCAGCACCAGGCCGGAGATGAAGCCTTCGAAGCCGGCATCGTCGCGCTGCAGCACCTGGACGATGCGGCCTTCGCGGCGGCGCACGCCTTTCTTCTCGGCGATGCCGCGCAGGTAACGTGCATACAGCGAGGCATCGAAATGGAAGGCGTTGACGATCTCGGCCAGCGGCGAGCCCGGCATGTCGCGCCGGGCGCGCATGAAGCGCGCGCGCCGCGGCGCCGCGGCGTTGATCGAGTATTGCGCCAGGTCGCTGCGCTCGCCGGCCAGCGCCAGGCGCAGCCAGTAGTGGTGGAACGGCAGGCCGTCGAGCTCGGGCCCGACGGCGCCGAAGCCGTGCAGGTAGCGGTCGCCGATGGCGCCCCAGTCGACGAACTCGATGCCCAGCTTGAACGTGCCGCGGGTGGCGCGCAGGAACTCGTTCTCGTCGATGCCCAGGATGGCGTTGAAGGTGGCGATGTGCGGGATCGTCGCCTCGCCGACGCCGATGATGCCGATCTCGTCCGACTCGACGAGCGTGATCTCGCAGCTCGCCCCCAGCTGGTTGCCCAGCGCGGCCGCCGCCATCCAGCCGGCCGTGCCGCCGCCGACGATGACGACCTTGCTGACGAGGCGGTCGGCCAACTTAGAACTTGTAGGTGGCGCCCAGCAGGATGGCGCGGCCGAAGCTCTCGTAGCGCCACGGCAGCAGCGCCGCCTTGTTGCCGGCGCTGCCCACGATCTCGGCGCTCTGGCGCTGCACCGCCGGCGCGTTGGTCAGGTTGTTCACCTGCAGCAGCAGCGACAGGCCGCGCAGCGCGCCGTCGTTGAAGGCGTAGCCGATCTGCAGGTCGACCTGGCGTTCGGCGTCGATGTGCGTGCTGGTCTCGGTGTTGAGCAGCACGCCGCGCGTGGTGGCGGTGAAGGCCGAGCGGTAGCGCTGGCCGATGCGCGCCGAGAAGCCGTGCTTCTCGTAGTAGGCCGTCAGGCTGTAGACGGTGCCCGAGGCGCCGTCGAGCTTGATGCGGTTGCCGTTGTTGTCCAGCGGCAGGTCGCTGGCGTTGACCGAGTAGCTGGCGACGATGCCAAAGCCGTCGAGCGCCGGCGTGACCAGCGCGCCGTCGAGCGCGCCCATCAGCTCGATGCCGTGCACCTTGCCGCCGCGGCCGTTGGCCTGCGTCGTCAGCTCGCCCAGGTTGGGGTTGCAGCCGGGGTTGGACGCCGGGCAGCCCGGCACCAGCGTGCTGGAGTAGTTGGGGAAGCCCGAGAAGTCGCGCACCGTGGTCTGCGAGTAGATGAACGAGTCCATCCACTTGTAGAAGCCGGCCACCGCCACGTAGCTGCGCTTGCCGATGTACTTTTCCAGCGTCAGGTCCAGCGACTTGGCGCGCCAGGGTTCGAGGTCGGGCTTGCCGCCGTTGTTGGCCGTCCAGTGGCCTTGCGTCTCGCCGGCCGCCGACGAGTTGGCCACCAGCCGCGGCTGGTCGGCGCCGGCACGCATGTCGTCCATGCGCGGCCGCGCCATGGTCTTGGCCAGGCCGACGCGGGCGATCAGGTCGCTCTGCAGGCTGAACGCCAGGTTCAGGCTGGGCAGCACGTCGGTGAAGGTGGCGCCGCCGTGCACCGGGATCACCTGGCCCGAGCCGGCGTTGCCGCCGTCGTTCCAGGCGAAGCCGTCGGACGACTGCTCGCTGCGCACCACCTGCAGCCCGAAATTGCCGCGCACCGGCACCGAGCCGAGCTTGGAATCGACCTCGAACTTCAGCAGCGCGGTGGCCACCTTCTCGTGCACCGCATAACGGTTGTCCTTGGCGGACCAGGGGTCCTTGGGCACCGCCGTGTAGAGGCCCATCACGCTGGGCACGTCCCAGGTGAGGATGTCGGTGCTGATGCCGCCCATGCCGATGGTGGCCGGCGCGCCCACCGCGGCGGCGGGGATGGCCACGTTGGTGCTGCCCAGCGTCAGCCGGTAGGAGGCCGACTCGACCGACTTGTCGCGCTGGTTGTAGCCCAGGCCGACCTCCATGCCGGCGAGGAAGCTGCCTTCGAAGTCCTTGTGCGCCGACAGGCGTGCCGACTTCGTCTCGTCCCTGAACTTGGGCGTGCGCATCTCGGCCCAGTCGGGGTTGTTGGTCAGCACCACCGTCGACGGGTCGGTCAGGTTCTGGTTGGTGCTCCAGCCGAAGTTGTCGACGGTGTCGAGGCCGGAGAAGGTCAGCGTGGTCGGCGTCGTCGAGCGCGCCACGCTCTGGATGTAGTTCTCGTCGCGGTCGACGCGCGAGTAGCCGATGTCGGCCATCGCCTTCCAGTTGCCGGCCAGCCCCAGTTCGTTGCGCCAGCCGACCGCGGTGATCTTGTCGGTGCGGTTGAAGTTCTTGTCGTAGACCAGGCTGCGGCCGTTGGCCACGCTGCCGCTGGCCAGCACGGTGGTGCCGTCGATGCTGGCGGTGCTGGTGTTGCTGAAGGCCGCCGGCGGGCTGGACCACAAGCCGATGTCGCCCACCCAGTGGTGGCCCACGCGTTCCTGGTCGAACTTCGAGTAGTACAGGTCGACCGTGCTGCGGAAATCCTTGTTGGGGCGGTACTCGAGCACGCCCATGAAGCCGTCGCGCACCTGCTTGCTGGAGGTGACGCTGGCTTCGAAGCCCTGCGCGAAGGCCGCGCGGTTGTTGCCCACGCCCAGCGACGGCACGCCGGTGGCGCCGGCGCCCCATTGGCCGACGTAGTCGCCGTACTTCCAAGACTCGAACTTCTTCGCCTGGCCGGGGGTGTCCAGGTGCGCGAAGCCCAGCGCCACGCCCAGCGTGTTGTTGGCGAACTGGTCGACGTAGGCAATGCTCACGCGGTTGCCGGTGCCGCCGTTGCCGCTGGGCGAGAGGCCGCCGTAGGAGTTCTTCTCGCCGCGCGCGCTGATCGAGAGCTGCCGGCCGCGGAAGTCCAGCGGCATCACCGGGCGGATGTCGACCGTGCCCGACAGGCCCTGGCCGATGACCGAGGCGTCGGCCGTCTTGTAGACCAGCACCTTGCTGACCAGCTCCGACGGGAACTGGTCGTATTCGAGCGAGCGCCCTTCGCCGGCGCTGACCACCTGGCGCCCGTTGAGCAGGCCGCCCGCGTAGTCGGGCCCCAGGCCGCGGATCGACAGCGCCGAAGGCCGGCCGTCGATGCGCTGCGCCGCCAGGCCGGGCAGCCGCGCGATCGAATCGGCGATGCTGGTATCGGGCAGCTTGCCGATGTCTTCGCTGGTCACCGCCTCGACCACGCCGTCGGCGTTGCGCTTGATGGCGATCGACGATTCGATCGCGCCGCGGATGCCGGTGACTTCGACGCGCTGCGCCGGGTCTTGCGCCGGCTGCTGGGCCTGCGCCAGCGCCGACACCAGCAGCAGCGAGGCCGCCGCCACCGGGTGCAGCGAAACATGGGGTTGGCGGGCTGCGGCACGGCGCAACCGGGGGCTCTGGGCTGTTCGGCGCATCGGGGCTGTCTCCTCGGGTGCCAGCCGCGCACGGCGGCCGTTATCGGCGTTGGCAACGTCTGGCGGAGATTCTTAACGAACGCGATGCATCGTTAATCTCATGTTAACCCTTACCCCGGCGCCGGCCCGCTGACAGAATGCGCCATGGCTTCCGCGATCACCGCCTTGCTGGCCGAAGACGACGCGCTGCTGGCCGACGCGCTGACCGCCCAGTTGCAGCGCGCCGGCTTCACGGTCGAGGCCGCGCCCAACGGCGCGGTGGCCGAGTACCTGCTGCTCAAGCACCCGTTCGACCTGGCCATCCTCGACCTCGGGCTGCCGATGGTCGACGGCCTGACCGTGCTGCGCCGGCTGCGCCAGGCCGGCCGCAGCCTGCCGGTGCTGGTGCTGACGGCGCTGGACTCGCTGGACGACCGCGTCGCCGGCTTGAACGCCGGTGCCGACGACTACCTGACCAAGCCCTTCGACTTTCCCGAGCTGGAAGCGCGGCTGCACGCGCTGCTGCGCCGCCAGCGCGCGCCGGCGCAGACGCTCAGTTCGGGCCGGCTGCGCTTCGACCGCCAGGCGCGGCGCGCCAGCGTCGAAGGCACGGTGATCGACCTCAGCCCGCGCGAGTGGATGCTGCTGGACCTGCTGCTCGCGCAGCGCGACCAGGTGGTGACCAAGTCGCAGATCGCCCAGGCCTGGGACCAGGACCGCAGCGAGCCTGGCGCCGGCAATTCGATCGAGGTGCACATCCACCGGCTGCGCCGCAAGCTCGAAGGCTCGGCGCTGTCGATCCGAACGGTCCGCGGGCTGGGCTACCTGCTCGAGGACGAGCCGGGCGCGGCATGAACCGCGCCGTGCACGGTGCAAGGTCGCTGCACCGCACGCTCTTCATCTGGCTGCTGCTGCCGCAAGTGGTGTTGTGGGTCGCCGCGGCGCTGTTCACGTACAACCTGGTCGGCCGTTATGCGCACCAGGCCATCGACGCCAGCCTGGCCCAGGCCTCGCGCGCGCTGGCGCGGCAAATCAAGCCGACGGCCACCGGCCTCTTCATCGACCTGCCGCGCTCGGCGCAGGAGATCCTGGAGGCCGACCCGTCGGACCGCGTGCTGTATGCGGTGAGTTCGCCGCCCGGCCGCTTCCTGCTCGGCGACCCGCTGCTGCCGGCGGCGCGCATCGCCGCGCCGCGCATGGAAGAACCGTACTTCTTCGACGCGCAATACGTCGCCGGCGCCGCCGCCGCGCCCGAGCGCGTGCGCGTCGTCGCGCTGTACCTGCCGTTCGGCGCCGAAGGCACGAGCAACGGCACCATGCTGGTCCAGGTGGCGCGCTCGCGTGCCAGCAGCGAGGCGCTGGCGCGCAGCATCCTGGTCGACACGGCGCTGCCGCTGTCGGTGCTGATCGCGCTGATGACGGTCATCGTCTGGGCCGGCATCCGCGCCGGGCTGCGGCCGCTCAAGCACCTGCAGTTGCAGGTGGAAGGGCGCGCCGCCAACGACCTGGCGCCGATCGGCCTGGACGCCGCGCCGCTGGAGGTGCGCGCGCTGGCCGGCGCCATCAACACGCTGCTGGAGCGCGAGCGCCAGCACGTGACGGCGCAGAAGCGCTTCATCAGCGACGCCGCGCACCAGCTGCGCACGCCGCTGGCCGGGCTGAAGAGCCAGACCGAGATCGCCTTGCACGACGCGCGCGAGCCGCTGCTGGTGGAGCGGCTGCAGCGCGTGCACGCCAGTGCGCAGCGCAGCGCGCGGCTGGTCAACCAGTTGCTGGCGCTGGCCCGCGCCGAGCCCGATTCGGCCGCCGCCAGCGCGCGCAGCCGCGTCGACCTGGCGGCGCTGGCCAGCGCGGTGGCGGCGCAGATTGTGCCGCGCGCGCTGGCCGCCGGCGCCGACCTCGGCTTCGCCGGGCCCGACGACGGCGCGCCGCAGCCGCCGCCGCTGCCGGTGGACGGCGTGCCGCTGCTGCTGGGCGAGGCGCTGACCAACCTGATCGACAATGCCATCCACTACGCCGGCAGCGGCGCCAGCATCACCGTGCGCGCGCGCCGCGATGGCGCGCACGCGGTGCTGGAGGTCGAGGACGACGGCCCCGGCCTGCCCGCGGCCGACCGCGAGCGCGTGTTCGAGCGCTTCGTGCGCGGCCGCGAAGACGGCACCGGCTGCGGCCTGGGCCTGGCCATCGTGCGCGAGATCGCGCAGCGCCACGGCGGCAGCGTGTCGCTGCTGGCCGCCGAGCCGCGCGGGCTGATCGCCCGCATGGTGCTGCCGGCGGCGATGGCGGCCGCGGGGTCGGCCGCGGGGTTGGCAACATCGTCGGCCGCGGCGTCGACAACGCCGCCGACCGCGCCGTCGAGCGCCCCGCCGGCGCCGCCGGCCGCGATGCCGGGTATGTCCGAGCCCGCCGCGCATTAATTCGGCGTTAATAATTCGCCCCGCCGGCCGCTCCCGCGCCGGCGCCTTTCGCGCGGCCTCTTGAACACGCTCTCCACGCAGCCCACGCGGCGCACGATCCTCGCCTGCGGCTTGGCGGCGCCGGCCTGGGCGGGCGCCGCCGCCACGCCGCCGGAGGTGCCGCGCCTGACGGTGGCCGCCTACCCGCTGCTCGACAAGCTGATCCGCTGGGTCGAGCCGCAGTGGCGCGCGCGCCACCCCGAGGTGGCGCTGGACGTCGTCGGCCGCCAGTGGCTGGACCACCACACCGCGATGACCACCGCGCTGTCCACCGCGTCGCGGCTGCCCGACGTGATGGCGCTGGACATCAGCTTCGTCGGCCGCTTCGCGCAGGGTGGCGGGCTGGAGGACTTGCGGCAGCCGCCGTTTCGCATCGGCGACGAGCGCGCGCGCTGGGTCGCGGGCGCCTACGACCAGGCGACCAACGCGCGCGGCGAGGTCATCGCGGCGCCGGCCGACATCGGCCCCGGCACCATGTTCTACCGCGCCGACGTGCTGGAGCGCGCCGGCGTCGCCGCCGAGCGGCTGACCCAGTCGTGGGACAGCTACCTCGACGCCGGCCGCCAGATCCTGGCGCGCACCGGCGCGCGGCTGATCGGCCACGCGCAGGAGGTCAAGGACATCGTCGTGCGCGCCGGCCTGCGCTCGGGCGAGGGCCTGTACTACGACGCCGACAACCGCGTGCAGGTGGAGAGCCCGCGCTTCGTGCGCGGCTTCGAGCTGGCGCGCCGCGTGCGCCAGGCCGGGCTCGATGCGCGCCAGGCGCTGTGGAGCAACGAGTGGGTGGAAAGCCTGCGCCGCGGCCGCGTGGCCACCGCGCTGGCCGGCGCCTGGATGAGCGGGCAACTGGCGCGCTGGCTGGCGCCCGAAACGGCCGGCCGCTGGCGCGCCGCGCCGCTGCCTGAAGACGCCAACGTCGGCTACGGCGGATCGTTCTACGCCATCGCGCGGCGCGCCGAGCCGCGGCGCAAGGCGCTGGCCTGGGACTTCATCCGGTTGATGACGCTGGACCCCACGGTGCAGCTGCGCGCCTTCAAGGAGATCGACGCCTTCCCCACGCTGCTGGCGACGCACGACGACCCCTACTTCGACGAGCCCATGCCCTTTCTCGGCGGCCAGCGCGCGCGCCGGCTGTGGCGCGAGGCGGCGCGCACGCTGCCGGCGCTTCGCATGCACAAGCAGGGCCCCTTCGCCGACGAGGTGATGGGCGCCGAGCTCGACCAGGTGCTGGAACGCGGCAAAAGCATCCCGCAGGCGCTGGCCGACGCGCGCCGCCTGCTGGAGCGGCGGGCCAACCGATGACGAGCGCCGCTGCGCCCTTGCCGCGCCGGCGCCGCCGCTGGCTGCCGCCGCAGTGGGCGCCTTACGTGTTCATCGCGCCGTTCTTCGTGCTGTTCGCGGTGTTCGGGCTGTTCCCGCTGCTCTTCTCGCTGTGGCTGGCCTTCCAGAGCTGGGACCCCACCGGCGGGCTGCACGCCATGCACGGGGTGGGGCTGGAGAACTTCGCCTTCGCGTTGGGCGACGAGTGGTTCTGGAAGGCGCTGCGCAACACGCTGTGGCTGGCAGTCGCTTCGGGCGTGCCGCAGCACCTGGTGGCGCTGCCGCTGGCCGCCTTCATCGAGCGCCGCGTGCGCCGCGGCCGCGACGCGTTGGTCGGCGCCTACTTCCTGCCCTACATCACCTCCACCGTCGCGGTGGCGATCCTCTTCGCGTCGTTCTTCTCCACCGACTACGGGCTCGTCAACCTGCTGCTCGACCGCCTGGCCGGCATCGGCGCGATCGACTGGCTCAACCGCGCGGAGTACATCAAACCGGCCATCGCCTTGGTGGTGTTCTGGCGCTACCTGGGCTTCAACCTCGTGCTCTACCTGGCGGCGATGCAGGCCATTCCGCGCGACCTGTACGAGGCCGCCACGCTGGACGGCGCGTCGCCGTGGCGGCAGTTCCTGCACATCACGCTGCCGGGCGTCAGGCCGATGATCTTCTTCGGCGTCACGCTCAGCGTGATCGGCGGGCTGCAGCTCTTCGAAGAGCCCTTCGTGCTGACCAACGGCCGTGGCGGCTCCGACCAGGCCGGCCTCACCGCGGCAATGTACCTCTACCGCATGGCCTTCGACTTCAACGATTTCGGCGGCGCCAGCGCGATGTCGTGGCTGCTGTTCGCGGTGGTGCTGGGCCTCACCTGGCTGACCCAGCGGCTGCTCAAGCCGCCTGCCGAATGACGGCGCCGCACCCCGCCGAGACCCGGGCCCGCCTGGCCTATGCGCTGGTGGCCGCGGGCGCGCTCGTGATGATGGCGCCGTTCTGGTTCATGTTCGTCTTCGCGACGCACACGCGCGCCGAGATCTTCAGCCTGCCGCCGCCGCTGGTCTTCGGCCGCGGGCTGGACGAGAACCTGCGCATCCTGACCGAGCAGCTGCCGTTCTGGCGCAACGTCGGCTGGAGCGTCTACGTCGCGCTGGCCTCCACCGCGCTGACGCTGCTGTTCTGCTCGCTCGGCGGCTACGCCTTCGCGCGGCTGGAGTTCCGCGGCAAGGAGGCGCTGTTCGCCTTCGTGATGGCGACGATGATGCTGCCCACCTTCATGAACATCATCCCCAGCTTCATGGTGATGGATGCGCTCGGCTGGATCGACGAGCACCGCGCGCTGTACATCCCCGGCGCGGCCAGCGCCTTCGGCATCTTCCTGGTGCGGCAGTACGCCGCCACCGCGGTGCCGCGCGAGCTGATCGAGGCCGCGCGCATGGACGGCTGCGGCGAGTTCGGCATCTACTGGCGCGTGGCGCTGCCGCTGCTGCGGCCGGCGCTGGGCACGCTGGGGCTGGTGACCTTCATCGGGTCGTGGAACAACTTCATGGCGCCGCTGGTGGTGATGCGCAGCGTCGAGAACTTCACGCTGCCGCTGGCGCTGCGCAGCCTGCAGAACCCATCCAACACCGAATGGGGCGCGCTGATGGCCGGCTCGGCGATCGCGACGATCCCGCTGCTGGTGCTGTTCGCCGTCTCGTCGCGGCAGTTGATCGCCGGCCTCACCGCCGGCGCCGTGAAATGAATCCGATGATGCTTTCCGATGCCGCATTGGCCGCGCGCTTTCCGCGCGACTTCGTCTGGGGCGTGGCGACCAGCGCCTTCCAGATCGAAGGCGCGGCGCGCGAAGACGGCAAGGGCGAGTCGATCTGGGACCGCTTCTGCCGCGTTCCCGGGGCCATCGCCGACGGCAGCAACGGCGACGTGGCTTGCGACCACGTCCACCGCCTCGAAGCCGACCTCGACCTGATCGCCGCTTTGGGCGTCGGCGCCTACCGCTTCTCGGTCTCGTGGCCGCGCGTGCAGCCCGAGGGCTGCGGCGCCTGGAACGAAGCCGGGCTGCGCTTCTACGAGCGGCTGGTCGACGGCCTGGCCGCGCGCGGCATCGCCGCGCACCTGACGCTCAACCACTGGGACCTGCCGCAGGCGCTGCAGCAGCGCGGCGGCTGGGCGGCGCGCGAGACGGTGCAGCACTTCGTCGACTATGCGCGCGGCATCGCCCGCCGCCTGGGCGCGCGCTGCGCGAGCATCGTCACGCACAACGAGCCCTGGGTGATCGCCGTGCTGGGGCACGAGCAAGGCGTCTTCGCGCCGGGCCTGAAGTCGCGCCGCACCGCCTTTGAGGTGGCGCATCATTTGCTGGTTAGCCACGGCCTGGCGCTGCGTGCGCTGCGCGACGACGGCTGCCCCGCGGCGCTGGGCATCGTGCTCAACCTGTCGTCGGTGGAACCGGCCAGCGACACGGCGGCCGACGTCGCCAAGGCGCGGCTGGAAGACGGCCTCGGCCTGCGCTGGTATTGCGAGCCGCTGTTCCACGGCCGCTACCCCGACGACGTGGCCTTCGCGCTGGGCGCCGACGCGCCCATCGTGCAGCCGGGCGACCTGGCCGCCATCGCCCAGCCGCTGGACTTCCTGGGCATCAACAACTACACGCGCGTCGTCGTCAGCGCCGCCGGCCCCTGGGACGCCGCCGCGCAAGGCCTGCCGGTCACCGACATGGGCTGGGAGATCTGCCCCGACGGCCTGACGCGGCTGCTGCTGCGCCTGCAGCGCGACTACGCGCCGGCGCGGCTGCGCATCACCGAGAACGGCGCCGCGTTCAAGGACGCACTGCTGGCCGACGGCACGGTGCAGGACGACGACCGCGTCGACTTCCTGCGCCGCTACATCGGCGCCGTGGCCGACGCGCGCGACGGCGGCGCCGCCGTCGACGCCTACCTGGTGTGGAGCCTGCTGGACAACTTCGAGTGGTCCTCGGGCTACGGCAAGCGCTTCGGCATCGTGCACGTCGACTTCGCCACCCAGCAGCGCACCCCGAAGGCCAGCGCGCAGTGGTACCGGCGGCTGCTGGCCGACTGGCGCGCCGCCACGGCCGGCGCGGGGGCGCGCTGATGGGCCGCGTCAGCCTGCGCGGCGTGCACAAGCGCTTCGGCGCCAGCGAGGTCATCCGCGGCGTCGACCTCGACGTGCGCGACGGCGAGTTCATGGTCTTCGTTGGCCCCTCGGGCTGCGGCAAGACCACGCTGCTGCGCATGATCGCCGGGCTGGAAAGCGTGAGCGCCGGCGAGCTGTGCATCGACGGCGAGCGCGTCAACGACGTGCACCCGGCCGAGCGCGGCGCCGCGATGGTGTTCCAGAGCTATGCGCTGTACCCGCACATGACGGTGGCCGAGAACATGGGCTTCGCGCTGCGCATGGCCGGCGTGGCGCGCGCCGAGCGCGACGCCCAGGTGCGGCGCGCCGCCGAGACGCTGCGCATCACCGAGCTGCTCGATCGCCTGCCCAAGGCGCTGTCAGGCGGCCAGCGCCAGCGCGTGGCCATCGGCCGCGCGATCGTGCGCAAGCCCAAGGTGTTTCTGTTCGACGAGCCGCTGTCCAACCTCGACGCTGCGCTGCGCGTGGACATGCGCATCGAGCTGACGCGGCTGCACCGCGAGCTGGGCACGACGATGATCTACGTGACGCACGACCAGGTGGAGGCGATGACCATGGGCGACCGCATCGCGGTGTTCAACGCCGGCCGCATCGAGCAGGTGGGCGCGCCGCTGGCGCTGTACCAGCGGCCGGCCAACCAGTTCGTCGCCGCCTTCCTGGGCGCGCCGCGCGTCAACCTGCTCGAACGGCCGACCGCCGCCAGCAGCCCGGCGCACGCGGCGCTGTGGGCCGCCGTCACCGCCGGCGCGCCGGCGCCGGTGCAGCGCGTGGGCCTGCGGCCCGAGCACCTGCGCCGCGCGCCGCCGGGCCAGGGCATAGCCGCCGCCGTCGTGCTGGTGGAGCAGTTGGGCGACAGCGCGATCGTGCACCTGCGCGTCGACGGCGTCGGCGGCCTGCTGACCGCCAAGCTGGCCGCCGCCGACGGCCAGCTGGTGCCCGGCGACGGCTTCAGCGTGCAGCCCGACGCGGCGCGCGCCTTGTGCTTCGACGCCGAAGGGCGGCGGCTGGAGGCCGCGGCGTGAGGGGCGCGGCGTGAGGGGCGCGGCATGAGGGGCGGCAGGCCCGTCGCGGCGGCGCTCGCCGCGGCGCTGCTGGCGGGCTGTGCCATGACCGCGCCCACCGCGCCGCCGCCAATATCGCCGCCCACATCGCCGCCCACGCCGCGCCTCGCGCCGCCGCCCGGCTACGCGCTCGCATGGTCCGACGAGTTCGACCGCGACGGGCCGCCCGACCCCGCGAAGTGGGTGCACGACACCGCGCGTAACAAGGAAGGTTGGTACAACCACGAGCAGCAGTACTACGGCGGCCCGGGCGCCGGCAACGCCGTGGTGCGCGGCGGCCGGCTGCTGATCACCGCGCGCCTCGAAAGCCCGTCCGCGGCGCCCGACTGGGGCGGCCAGCGCTACACCTCGGCGCGGCTGATCACGCGCGGCAAGGCGGCGTGGACCTACGGCTTCTTCGAGGTGCGCGCGCGCATGCCCTGCGGGCGCGGCACCTGGCCGGCGATCTGGCTGGTCGGCGCCGGCGGCCGCTGGCCCGAGGACGGCGAGATCGACATCCTCGAACACGTGGGCAGCGCGCCGCAGCGCGTGTCCAGCGCCGTGCACACGGCGGCCGGCAGCGCCGGCGCGGCGGCGCACGGCAACGCGCGGCGGCCCGACGCCTGCCGCGCGCTGCACGACTACCAGTTGCTGTGGACGGCGCAAGGCCTGTGGTTCGGCGTCGACGGCGTGGTGCATTGGCACTACCCCAACCAGGGCGCGGCCGACCCCGGCGGCTGGCCTTTCGACCGGCCGCAGTTCCTGATCCTCAACCTGGCGCTCGGCGGCGACCTCGGCGGCGCGGTCGACGCCGCCGCCTTGCCGGCGACGCTGGAGGTCGACCACGTCCGCGTCTACCAGCCGCGCGGGGGGTTTCCGTAGGGGGCTCTCTCTAGCGAAAGCGGCGTGCTTTCGGTTGGGCTCTCTAGAAGTTTGCGACCAAACTCGGTGCCATCGACAAACCAGCCCGGACAGCGGGCACGAGAGGACACACGAATGACCACGCAAAGCCTGAGCCGCATCACGATGGAGACGATGGCCAACTACCGCACCGCCGCCACCCAGGTGGTGGCCGCCACCGGTGCCGGCAGCCGCCGCCTGGTGAGCATGGTCGACGGCACCCTGCAGGAGCAGGTGCTGCCGCGGGCGACGCGCGTGGCGCCGCAAGTGGCCGAGCGCCTGGACGCCGTGCGCGACCGCGTCAACCAGATCGTCGTCAAGGGCATCGACGAAGCGCAGCAGCGCGTCGAGGCCGGCATCGTGCGCGGCAGCGAATTCGCCGTCGCCCAGGTCGCCAAGCTGGCGGACATGGCCGCCGACGTGCGCCAGCCGGCGATCGTCAGCAGCCTCGACGCCGCTGCCAGCATCAGCCTGCCGGCCGCCAAGGTGGGCCTGGCGCTGTCGGGCCGCCTGGCCGAAGGCGCCACCCAGCTGGCCGACGCCGTCGGCGCGCACCCGGTGAAGAAGGCCGTTCGCAAGGCCGCGCGCAGCGTCGCCAAGGCCACCGACACGGTCGAGGCCAAGGCCCGCACGGTCGAGGCCAAGGCCCGCACCGCCGCCCGCCGCACCCGCAAGGCCGCCGCCGACGTGGCCAAGGCCCCGGCGGTCAAGCGCGCCCGCCGCGCGGTGAAGAAGGCCGTCGCCTGACGGTCTTCCAGGCCGCGGCCCGAGGCTTTTCTGTCCTCAGGCCGTGGCCTGCGCCTGCAGCCCCAGTTCGCGCAGCATGGCCTCGCGCATCAGGAACTTCTGCGGCTTGCCGGTCACCGTGACCGGCAGTTCGGCCACGAAGCGGATGTAGCGCGGCACCTTGTAGTGCGCGATCTGCTCGCGGCAGAAGGCGCGGATCTCGTCCTCGCTGCATGCCATGCCGGGCTTGGCGATGATCCAGGCGCACAGCTCCTCGCCGTAGCGCGCGTCGGGCACGCCGAAGACCTGCACCGCGGCCACCTTGGGGTGGCGGAACAGGTACTCCTCCACCTCGCGCGGGTAGACGTTCTCGCCGCCGCGGATCACCATGTCCTTCACGCGGCCGACGATGTTGCAGTAGCCCTGCTCGTCCAGCGTGGCCAGGTCGCCGGTGTGCATCCAGCCGTCGCGCACGGCGTCGGCGGTGCGCTCGGGGTCGTTCCAGTAGCCCAGCATCACGCTGTAGCCGCGTGTGCACAGCTCGCCCTTCTCGCCCAGCGGCACCACGCGGTCGTCGATGTCGACGATCTTCACCTCCAGGTGCGGCAGGATGCGGCCGACCGTGGTCACGCGCTTGTCCACCGGGTCGTCGGTGGCGCTCTGGAAACTCACCGGGCTGGTCTCGGTCATGCCGTAGGCGATGGTGACCTCGGTCATGTGCATGTCGCGCTGCACGCGGCGCATCACCTCGATCGGGCAGGGCGCGCCGGCCATGATGCCGGTGCGCAGCGTCGACAGGTCATAACGCGCGAAGTCAGGGTGGTCCAGCTCGGCGATGAACATCGTCGGCACGCCGTGCAGCGCGCTGCAGCGCTCGGCCTGCACCGCGGCCAGCGTGGCCGCCGGCTCGAAGCCTTCGCCGGGGAACACCATCTTGGCGCCCACGCTCACGCAGGCCAGCACCGCCAGCACCATGCCGAAGCAGTGGTACAGCGGCACGGGGATGCACAAGGCGTCGGCCGCCGTCAGCCGCATGCAGCGCGCCACCGCCATGGCGTTGTTGACGACGTTGTGGTGCGTCAGCGTCGCGCCCTTGGGCGCGCCGGTGGTGCCGCTGGTGAACTGGATGTTGATCGGCTCGCGAGCGTGCAGCGCGCCCGCCGGCGGCAGCTCGCCTTCGTGGCCTTCGCCCAGGCGCAGCAGCGCGCGCCAGTTCAGCATGCCGGCGGTGGCCTCGTCGCCCAGGCGCACCACGCGGCGCAGCGCCGGCAGCCGCGCGCTGCGGCCGTCGGCGTCGACGCCCAGCGCCTGCAGCATCTCCAGGTAGTGGCTGCTCTTGAAGGCGGCGGCCGTCACCAGCACGCTGATGCCGGACTTGTCGAGCGCGTATTCCAGCTCGGCCAGCCGGTAGGCCGGGTTGATGTTGACCAGGATGGCGCCGATGCGCGCGGTGGCGAACTGCGTGATCAGCCATTCGCTGCGGTTGGGCGACCAGATGCCGACGCGGTCGCCGGCCTGGACGCCCAGCCGCACGAAGCCGGCGGCCGCGGTCTCCACGCCGGCCAGCAGCTCGGCCCACGTGAAACGTTGGCCTTGCTCGCTGAAGACGGCGGCGTCGCGTTGCGGCCAGCGCTGCGCGGCGGCCGCCAGCAGCTCGAACACGGTGGCGTCGGACAAGGGCTCGTCGGTGCGGCCGCGCACCTGCGACAGGCCGCCGGTCGGCGCACGGGGGTCGGCGGGGTTCATGGCGCGGGTCTCCTGGGCGGGGTCGGGGCGCGGTCGGGGTGCGGTCGGGGCGCGGTCGGGGCGCAGTCGGGGTACGCGACGGGTGCCGTCAGCGGCGCGCCGACGGCGTTTCGTCGACGAACTCGGCCGGCTGCTCGCGCCCTTCGGCGCGCGCCGCGGCCTCGGCGCGGCGCAGCTCGACGCGGCGGATCTTGCCGGAGATGGTCTTCGGCAGCTCGGCGAACTGCAGCCGGCGCACGCGCTTGTAGGGCGCCAGCCGCTCGCGCAGGAACTCGAAGATGCTGCGCGCGGTGTCGGCATCGGCCGCGTGGCCGGCGCGCAGCACCACGTAGGCCTTGGGCACGGCCAGGCGCAGCGGGTCGGGGCTGGGCACGATGGCGGCCTCGGCCACCGCGGGGTGCTCGATCAGCACGCTTTCCAGCTCGAAGGGGCTGATGCGGTAGTCGCTGGACTTGAACACGTCGTCGGCGCGGCCGACGTAGGTGATGCTGCCGTCGGCATCGCGCCGCGCCACGTCGCCGGTGCGGTACCAGCCGTCGCGCATGACCTCGGCGGTCTTGGCGGCGTCGCCCCAGTAGCCGGGCATCAGCCCCAGCGGCCGCGGGTCCAGCGCGATGGCGATCTCGCCTTCGTCGACCTCGCGCTGGTCGGCGTCGAGCAGCGCGATGCGGTAGCCCGGCAGCGGCCGCCCCATGGACCCCGGCTGCACCGGCTGGCCCGGCGCGTTGCCGATCTGCGCCGTGGTCTCGGTCTGGCCGTAGCCGTCGCGGATGGTCAGGCCCCAGGCCTGGCGCACCTGCTCGATAACTTCGGGATTGAGCGGCTCGCCGGCGCCGATCAGCTCGCGCAGGCGCAGCCGCGGCCGCGCGGCGGCCAGGTCCTGCTGGATCAGCATGCGCCACACCGTGGGCGGCGCGCACAGCGAGGTGACGGGGTGCGTGGCCAGCGCCTCGATCAGCGCGCCCGCATCGAAGCGCGGCTGGTTGAAGATGAAGACGCAGGCCGCCGCGTTCCACGGCGCGAAGAAGCAGCTCCAGGCATGCTTGGCCCAGCCCGGCGACGAGATGTTCAGGTGCACGTCGCCCGGCTGCAGGCCCAGCCAGTACATGGTCGACAAATGGCCGACCGGGTAGCTCTGGTGCGTGTGCATCACCAGCTTGGGCTTGGCCGTGGTGCCGGAGGTGAAGTACAGCAGCAGCGGGTCGTCGGCGCGCGTGCGGCCGTCGGGCGTGAAGGCCTCGTCGCCGGTGAGCAGCTCGTCGAAGCGCAGCCAGCCCGCCGGCGCCGCGTTGCCGGTGGCGATGCGCGTGTAGCCGCCGGGCAGGTCGGCGAAGCGCTCGGCCAGCGCGCCGTCGACGATGACGTGGCGCACGCCGCCGCGCTCGAAGCGGTCTTGCAGGTCGTCGCGGCTGAGCAAGGTGGTGGCCGGCACGACCACGGCGCCCAGCTTGATGCAGGCCAGCATGGCCAGCCACAGCGCCGGCTCGTTGCCCATCATCAGCAGCACCACGTGGCCGCGCTGCACGCCCAGGCCGCGCAGGCGGTTGGCCAGCGCGTTGGAGCGGCGGTGCAGCTCGTCGAAGCTCAGGCGCTGCTCGGCGCCGCCTTCGTCGACGATCCACAGCCCCGGCGCCGCGTTGCCGCGCGCCATGGCGTCGAAGTGGTCCAGCGCCCAGTTGAAGTGCTCGAGCTGCGGCCAGCGGAAAGCCGCGGCGGCCTGCGGCTGGTCGAGCCGATGGGCCAGCAGCCAGTCGCGGGCGGCGGTGAAGGGGGCGGCGTCGGTCATGACGGTTCACCTCTTGAAGATGCACGGGCCGGCGGCGCCGGCAGCCCCAAGCGTACTGCGCTCAGGGCGGGGCCGCCCGGTCGCCGGCGCCGACGCGCGGCGGCGCGGCGCGCTTCAGGTTGAGGCTGTTGCCGCCGAGGATGAGCGCGACGCCGGCCGCGGTGAACCAGTCCAGCCGCTCGGCATACACCGCCCAGCCGACCAGCGCCGACAGCGGCACGCGCAGGAAGTCCATCGGCACCACCACGGTGGCGTCGGCGTGCGCCATGGCGCGCGCGAAGCAGTAGTGCGAGAAGGTGCCGCAGAACGCCACCACCACCATCCAGCCCCACACCGTGGCCGAGGGCCAGCGCCACACCAGCAGTGCCGGAACGAGGCCGATCGCGCTCTGGATCAGCAGCATCCAGAAGCTCAGCACGACGGCGGCGTCGCTGCGCGTCAGCGACTTGACCATCACCACCGAGACCGCGAAGCCGAAGGCCGCGGCCAGCGCGATCAACTGCCCGGCGTCGAGCCCGGCGGCGCTGGGCCGCACGATCACCGCCACGCCGGCCAGGCCCAGCGCCACGGCGATCAGCTTGTAGCGATCGAGCCGCTCGCCCAGCAGCGCGGCGGCCAGCAGCGCCGACCACAGCGGCATGGTGAACTCGATGGCCACCACCTGGGCCAGCGGAATCATCGCCAGCGCCGCGAACCAGGCGTACTGCGCCGCGTAATGCACCGTGTTGCGCAGCAGGTGCAGCGGCAGGCGCCGCGTCTTCAAGGCCCGCGCGCCGCCGGCGGCGTGGACCAGCGGCCACAGCATGACCAGCCCCATCAGCGAGCGCATCAGCATCACCTGGAACACCGCCAGCTCGCGCATCGCCTCGCGGCCGGCCACCGCGATCACCACCATCAGCAGCAGCCAGCCGGCCATCCAGCCGGCAGCGCGGGAGACCGGGCTCATCGGCGGCGGCGCGGTGGCGTGCAGGGCATGGCGGGCAGGATAACCGGCGGCGCTCAGCGCGCCGGCGGGGCGGCCGTCGCGGTCGCGGTCGCAGTCGCGGTCGCCGTCGCGGTCGCCGTCGCTGTCGCCGTCGCCGTCGCCGATGCCGATGCCGATGCCTGGTACGCCAGCACCGCCGCGCACAGGTCTTCCAGCGCGGTGCCCACCGACTTGAACACCGTGCGCTCGGCATCGTCTTGGCGCCCCGCATGCTCGCCGCGGCACAGCGCGGCCAGCGTGGCGCGCAGGTGCTGCGGCGTGATCGCGCCGCTGGCCAGCGGCGCCAGCAGGTCGCCGCTCTTGGTCAGCGCTTCCTCGGTGTCGGCAAACAGCGCGGCGCCGCGCAGGCAGTCGTCGTCGGCCTCGCGCATCTGCGGCGTGAAGCTGCCGATCAGGTCGAGGTGGCTGCCCGGCCGCAGCCAGGCGCCGTGCACGATGGGCGCGGTGGCCAGCGTCGCGCAGCTCACGATGTCGGCCGCGGCCACCGCGGCCGGCAGGTCGGCCACCGCCTGCGCGGCAAAGCCTTCAGCCTGCAGTTGCGCCGCCAGCGCCGCCGCCGATGCCGGCCGCCGCGCCCACACGCTGACGCGGCGCAGCGGCCGCACCGCCGCGTAGGCCGCCGGCAACTGCGCCGCCACGCGGCCGGCGCCCAGCACCAGCAGGTGCGCCGCATCGGCGCGCGCCAGGAACGATGCAGCCAGCGCCGACGCCGCCGCGGTGCGGCGCAGGGTGAGCTCGTCGCCGTCCAGCAGGGCCAGCGGGCGGCCGCTGGCGGCGTCGTGCAGCAGGTAGCTGGCGTGCAGCCCCGGCAGCCCGCGCGCTGCGTTGCCGGGCGCGATGTTGATGACCTTCACGCCGTAGAAGCCGGGCGCCGCGGCGCTGGGCGGCTGCCAGGCCGGCATCACCAGCGAGGTGACGTCGCCGCCCTCGCCGTCGCCCCAGCGCAGCACCTGGCGCGGCGGCACCTCGCAGCCGGCGGCGAACATCGCACGCAGCGCCGGCACCAGGCGCTGGTAGGGCAGGGCGGCGGCAACGGCGGCGGCGGTGATGGCTTGCATCGTGGGTTCGTGCGGCGGCGAGCGCGGGGTGAGGGGCGGCGGGCGGCGGGCGGCGGGCGGCGATGATGGCACCGCGGGCGCGGTCGGTAGCATCGCCTGCATGAACCTCGACCGCCGCGCCGCCGGCGTGCTGCTGCACCCCACCTCGCTGCCCGGGCCGCATGGCATCGGCGACTTCGGGCCTTCGGCGCGTCACTTCGTCGACTGGCTGCAGCGTTGCGGGCAGCGCTGGTGGCAGTGGCTGCCGACGACGCCGGTCGGGCCCGGCGATTCGCCGTACCAGAGCGTCTCGGCCTTCGCCGGCAGCCCGCTGATGGTGGCGCTGGAGCCGCTGATCCAAGCCGGCTGGCTACCGCCGCCGCTGCTGCCGCCTGGCGGCTTCGACGAGCGCCGCGTCGACTTCGCGCACGTCAGCATGTGGCGCATGGGCCAGCTTCGCGCTGCCGCGACCGGCTTCTTCACCCGCGCTGACGCCGTTGATCTTCAGCGTTATGCCGCCTGGTGCCGCGCCAGCCGCGGCTGGCTGGACGACTACGCGCTGTTCATGGCGCTGGAGACGGCCGAGGCCGGCCGCCCCTGGTGGACCTGGCCCGAGCCTTTGCGCCGGCGCGAGCCGCCGGCGCTGGCGCGCGCGCGCCAGCAGCACGCGGCCGAGATCGGCTTCTGGCAGTTCGTGCAATGGCAGTTCGACGAGCAGTGCAGCGCGCTCAAAGCCTACGCCAACGCGCGCGGCGTGCAGCTGCTGGGCGACCTGCCGATCTTCGTGGCCCACCACAGCGCCGACTGCTGGGCGCGGCCCGACCTCTACACGCTGGACGACGACTTCCAGCCCACCGTGGTGGCCGGCGTGCCGCCCGACCCGCTGGGCCCGCAGGGCCAGCGCTGGGGCAACCCGCTGTACCGCTGGGACCGCATGGCCGCCGAGGGCTGGGCCTGGTGGACGGCGCGCGTGCAGCGCATGCTGCAGCAGGCCGACGCCTTTCGCATCGACCACTTCCGCGGCTTCGCCGGCTACTACGAGATCGACGCCGCCAGCCCCGACGCGCGCAGCGGCCGCTGGCGGCCGGGCCCGGGCCGCGCGCTGTTCGACGCCGTCGTCGCGGCGCTGGGCGTACCGGGCGGGCTGCCGATCATTGCCGAGGACCTGGGCTTCATCACGCCCGACGTCCACGCCTTGCGTCGGGCGTTGGGCCTGCCGGGCATGAAGGTGCTGCAGTTCGCGTTCAGCGGCGACGCCGAGCACGAATACCTGCCGCACACCTACGAGCCGCGCGCCGTGGTCTACACCGGCACCCACGACAACGACACCGTGCAGGGCTGGTGGGCCGCGGCGCCCGAGCGCGAGCGCCGCTTCGCCGGCACCTACCTGGCCTGCGGCGCGCACGACGTGCACTGGGCGATGATCCGCGCCGCCTACAACTCGGTGGCCCACCTCGCCATCGTGCCGCTGCAGGACGTGCTGGGCCTGCCCGGCGATCAGCGCATGAACACGCCCGGCACGATGGGCGCGCCCAACTGGACCTGGCGCTTCGACTGGCACCAGGTCGGCGACGAGCCGGGCCGCGTGCTGGGCCTGATCGCCGCCTGCAGCGGCCGCGGGCCTTTCGCGCTGCTCGGCGTGGGCGTGCCGGCCAAGGGCGAGCCGGCGCGCTACGACTGACGCGCCGGCCGCGGCCGCCATGGCCGCCACGGCGGCCGCCGCCGGCCGTCGCCTGCGGTCACCAACCGCCGGCGGTGCGGCCTGCAACGCGACGAGCCACCGTCCTACAAGCGCCGTGTCTGCTGTCCGATGCCGGTCGCCGGGGGCTGCCGCCTACAGTTTGTTCCATCGGATGCGCAAGCGCGGCTGGTGCACCGAAGGCGATGTGGCCGAGACCGAGAGTCGGCGCGCGCCGATCAACCTACCAGGCCATCACAGGAGATTTTCAACATGATCGCTCGCAACACCCTCGCCGCCCTGGCCACCGCCGTCGCCGCCCTCGTGGTGCTGCCCGGCTGCGCCGTGACCCGCGACCAGCAGACCGTCGGCGCCTACGTCGACGACTCGGTCATCACCGCCGAGGTGAAGGCCAAGTTCGTCGAGAACAAGGAAGTCGACGCCAGCTCGATCAAGGTGGAGACGCTCAACGGCGAGGTCATGCTGTCGGGCTTCGCCAAGAACGCCAACGAGCGCTCGTCGGCCGAAAGCATCGCCCGCAAGGTCAAGGGCGTGAAGTCGGTCAAGAACCAGATCGTCGTGCGCAGCTGAGCGCCGGCCGTCATCCATCGCTCATCTCGAAAGGAAGCACCATGAACTGGGAACGCGTCGAAGGCAATTGGAAGCAGCTCAAGGGCAAGGTCCGCGAGCAGTGGGGCAAGCTGACCGATGACGACATGGACGTCATCGCCGGCCGCCGCCAGCAACTGGCCGGCAAGATCCAGGAGCGCTACGGCATCGCGCAGGAAGAAGCCGAGAAGCGCCTGGCCAGCTGGGAACGCGATATCGGCGACCGCTGGGACAAGTGATGCTGGAGGCAGCGGCCCCGCCCCCCGGGGCCGCTGATCGGGCATGCGCCGCGCGCTGATCTGGACCACCGGTGTCGCCGCGGCGCTGATCGTCGGCGTCGGCGTCGCCGAATCGATCGGCTGGCCCTTTCTCGCCGGACCGGCCGCCGCCTTTGCGGCCCAGCGCCTGGAGCGCAGCGTCGAGCTGTCTCCGGGCGCCGGCGCTTTCAGGCTGCACCTGCTGGGCGGCATCCGGCTGCACCTGCAGCGGCTGGTGATCGGCAACCCCTCGTGGAGCCAACTCGGGCCGATGCTCGACGCCCAGCACCTGGAGTTGAAGTTGCGCTGGCGCGACCTGTGGGCCGCGCACGACGGCCGCCCGCTGCGCCTGCAGGCCTTGAGCGCCGACGCCTTGCAACTGCAGTTGGAACGGCTGGCCGACGGCCGCGCGAGCTGGCAGTTCGGCAAGGCGATCGAGGCGGGGGCGTCGTCGGAAGCCGCATCGGCCGCGTCATCGGCGGCCTCTGCCAGCGCCGCCACGGCGCCAGCCCGCGAAATCCAGGGCGTGCAGATCGCCGACCTGCGCATCGGCCAGGGTCGCTGGACGCTGGCCGATGCGCAAATGGCGCTGCGCCTCGAAGGCAACGTGGCCAGCCAGCCGCCGCCCGCCGGTGGCTGGTTGGCAGATGCCACCGGCAGCCTGCGCCAGGCGCCGGTGACGGCCACGCTGCGCGCCGGCGCGGCGCTGACCGACCAGGCGCTGGGCGACCGCGGCGTGCAGTTGCCGCTGACGCTGGACGTGCAGGCCGGCCAGGCGCGGCTGCACTTCGATGGCCGCTTGCAAGACCCGATGGACGGCGCCAAGCTCGACGGCAGCTTCGGCTTGTCGGGCCCTTCGCTGGCGGCGGTGGGGCAGCCGCTGCGGCTGACGCTGCCGACCACGGCGGCCTTCTCGATGCAAGGCCGCATCCAGCACGCCGGCACGCGCTGGCAGGCGACGGTGCGGCAGGCGCGCATCGGCCGCAGCGACCTCGCCGGCGACTTCGCGTTCGACACCCCGCCCGCCGCCAAGCCGGTGCTCAGCGGCGAGCTGCGCGGCCGCGCGCTGTGGCTGCAGGACCTGGGCCCGGCGATCGGCACGCGCGCGCCCGACGGCGCCGCCACACCGCCGCACGGCGCCAAGGTGCTGCCCGACCGGCCCTTCGACCTGCCGTCGCTGAACGCGATGCAGGCCGAGGTGGGCATCGCGCTCGACCGCCTGGAGCTCGGCCACCCGGGGCTGGAAGCCGTGCAGCCGCTGCGCGCGCACCTCAGCCTGAAAGACGGCGTGCTGCTGATCGACCGGCTCGACGCCCGCCTGGCCCGCGGCCGGCTCGACGGCCATGTGCGGCTGGACGGCCGCAGCCGCCCCGCCAGCTGGGACGTCGACCTGGGCCTGCGCGCCGTCGAGCTGGCGCAGTGGATCAGCGGCCTGCAGCGCCCGCAGCAGCCGCCCTACGTGGCCGGCCGGCTGGCCGGGCGCGTCCAGCTCAAGGGGCGTGGCAACTCCACCTCGCAGCTGCTGGCCAGCGCCGATGGCCGCGCCTGGGGCGTGCTCAGCCGCGGCCGCATCTCGCACCTGGCGGTGGAGCTGGCGGGGCTGGACGTGGCGCAGGCGCTGGGCGTGGCGCTGCGCGGCGACGACGCGCTGCGCATCGACTGCGGCGCCGCCGACCTGGCGATCGCCAATGGCCGCGTGCAACCGCGCGTGCTGGTCGTCGACACGCGCGACTCCACGGTCTGGGCCGAGGGCTCGCTGTCGCTGGCCGACGAGCGGCTCGACCTGGTGGCGCGCGTCGAGCCCAAGGACTTCAGCCCGCTGGCGCTGCGCTCGCCGCTGCGCGTGCGCGGCACGCTGGGCGCGCCGAAGGTCTCGGTCGACAAGGCGCCGCTGGCGCGCCGCCTGGTGCCGGCGGCGCTGCTGGGCATGCTCAACCCGCTGGCCGCGCTGCTGCCGCTGATGGACGCCGGCGACGACGACGGCGAACCCGCCGCGGCGGCCTGCCGCCAGGTGCTGGCCAAGCGCGGCGGCGCCGCGCCTTGAGCGGGCCGGCGCCAGCACGCGGCAGCGCACCAAGGAAGGTGGCACTGTAGGAATCATCCGACGTGAATCTCAGCGAGACCACCGCAACGCCGGCCGAGGCGCTGCCGATAATCACCCTGAACCCAACCCTGGAAATGCCAGCGACCGCCATGCGCTGCTTCGTCGTCGAAGACAGCCCGTTGATCCGCCAGAACCTCGTGGCCACGCTGGAGGAAATGCTGGCCGTCCAGGTCGTGGGTTATGCCGAGGACGAAAGCGGCGCGCTCGCCTGGCTGCAGCAAGGCGTGGACTGCGAGCTGATGATCATCGACATCTTCCTGAAATCCGGCAGCGGGCTGGAAGTGCTGCGCCACGCGCGCCCGGCGCGGCCGCAGCTGCACTTGGTGGTGCTGACCAACTACGCCACCGCCGACATGCGGCGGCGCTGCCTGCAGCTCGGCGCCGACCGCGTGTTCGACAAATCGGCCGAGCTGGAAGAGCTGCTGGCCTACTGCGAGGAAATCAATGCCGAAGGGTCGGCCTGAGCATGCGCGCGGCGCTGTGGCTACTGGATGAGCCCGTTCTTCAGCGCGTAATAGGTCAGGTCGCTGTTCGAGGCCAGGCTCATCTTCTCCATCACCCGCGTGCGGTAGGTGCTGACAGTCTTGACGCTGAGCGACATGCTCTCGGCCATGTGGCCGATGGTCTCGCCCTTGGCCAGCCGCAGGAAGACCTGGAACTCGCGCTCCGACAGCAGCTCGTGCGGCAGCTTGGTGGTGTCGCCGCCCAGCGTGTCGGCCAGCAGCTCGGCCACCGCCGGCGTGATGTACTTGCGGCCGCGGAACACCGTGCGGATGGCCTTGACGATCTCCTCGGGGTCGCATTCCTTGTTCAGGTAGCCGGCCGCGCCCTGCTTCAGCAGCGTGGTCGCGTAGTGCGTTTCGGGGAAGCCCGAGAGGATCAGCACCGGCAGCTCGGGCGCGCGCGCCTTGATCGCGGCCAGCGCGTCGACGCCGCCCTGGTCGGGCATCGACAAGTCCATCAGCAGCACGTCGACCTCGCCGCTGCGCACCAGGTTCAGCGCCTCGCGGCCGTTGGCGGCTTCGCCGGTCACCCGCAGGTCGACCTGGTCGGAAAAGAACTGCTTGAGCCCCGTGCGCACAATGGCATGGTCGTCGACGATTCCGATTCGGATCATGGGCGCTCCACCGCCGCATCGACGGCACAACCGAGGTCGAAGGAGTGTAGGCCATGACCGGCAGCCTGTCGGGGTTCACCGCGTTCATCGAACGCCTGCGCCACAGTGCGCTGGCCATCCCCGCCGCGGCGGTGATGGCCGCGTTGATGCTGGGCATCAGCGAATCCGCCTACCGCGGCGCCGACAGCGGCTTGAGCCGCCTGGTCGAGATGGGCCAGGCGCGCTTGCAGCTGGTGCAGATGCTGCAGCGCCTGAGCGCGGCCGAGTCGGGCAAGCGCGGCTACCTGCTGACCGGCGGCGACGAGTACCTGCAGCCCTACCAGTCGGCCAGCGCCGACGTGCAGGCCAGCCTGCGCACGCTGCAGACGGCCTACACGCGGCTGGGCGACGAGCAGGCGCAGGTCCACCTGCGCCGCGTGGCCGAGCTGGTCAACGCCAAGCTCAGCGAGATGGAGGAAGTGCTGCGCCTGGCGCAGCAGGGCCGCCACGAGGCGGCGGTGGACGTCGTGCGCTCGGGCATCGGCCGCGAGGTGATGGACCAGTTGCTGCAGGAGGGCCAGGCGCTCACCACGCAGCAGAACCGGCGCATCGAGGAAGGGCTGCGCAACGTCTTCGACGTGCTGCTGCTCAACCGCATCGGCGTGGCCACGCTCACCGCGGTGAGCCTGATGGTGCTGGTCCTCTTCGTGCGCCAGGGGCGGCTGCTGCACGAGCAGCGGCGCGAGCAGCAGGCCGCCGTGCAGGCCGAGCGCGACCGCCTCGAACAAGAGGTGCTGCGCCGCACCGCCGAGCTGACCGAGCTGGCGCGCCACCTGCAGACCGCGCGCGAGGACGAGCGCGCCCGCCTGGCGCGCGACCTGCACGACGAGCTGGGCGCGCTGCTCACCGCGGCCAAGCTCGACGTGGCGCGCATCCGCCCGAAGCTGCAGCAGTCGGCGCCCGACCTGCTGCCGCGACTGACGCACCTCACCGAATCGCTCAACAGCGGCATCGCGCTCAAGCGCCGCATCATCGAAGACCTGCGCCCGTCCACGCTCAGCAGCCTGGGGCTGGTGCCGGCGCTGGAGATCCTGTGCCGCGAGTTCAGCGAACGCTCGGGCATCACGGTCGACGCCGTGCTGGAGCCGGTGCGCCTGGCGCCGGGCGCCGAGCTGACCGTCTTCCGCCTGGTGCAGGAGGCGCTGACCAACGTCGCCAAGTACGCCCAGGCCAGTCAGGTGGAACTGCAACTCGACGGCAGCGACGGCGTGGTGCAGGTCAGCGTGCGCGACAACGGCGTGGGCTTCCAGACGCAGGGCGCGCGCGCCGGCAGCCATGGCCTGCTGGGCATGCGCTACCGGGTGGAGGCCGACCGCGGGCAGTTCCAGTTGCAGTCGGCGCCCGGCGGCGGCACCACCGTCAGCGCGCGGCTGCCGGCCTGCGACGACGCCGCGTCGACCGCGTAGGACGCCACCTACCGCGGCGGGCGGCGTCAGCCGCTGGGCAGGGCGGCGCGCCTTGCCTACACTGCGATGGTGGGCAGCGCGTGACGGCGCTGGCCAGGCAGCCGCGAATCCACTCGCGATTTCTCCCGCGTCCACCCGCCGAGGCCAGCCGCGATGATGTTCCTGCACCCGCTGTTCAAGACCCTGGTGACGCGGCCCGAGCTGCTGGCCGAGCACGCCGGCGCCTACCTGGAACTGGCCTCGGCCGAAGCCGCCGAGGCGGCCTTGCGCCTGCGCCTGCGCTGCATGCTGGCCGGTGCCGCGCTGCTGTGCGCGGCGCTGGCCCTGGTGCTGGGCGGCATGGCGCTGCTGCTGCTGGCGGTGTTGCCGCTGGACCAGATGCCCGCGCCCTGGGCGCTGGCCGCCGCGCCGGCGGTGCCGCTGGTCGGCGCCATCGCGCTGTGGCTGGCGCAGCGGCGCCACGCGCTCGACCTGTCGTTCGGCCTGGTGCGCGAGCAATTCGCGCTCGACCGCCAGCTGCTGCAGAAGCTGTCGCGCCCGCGGCCATCGGCTGGCCCGTCGGAGGCTTGACACGGCTCAGCTGGCGTCGCAGGCCTGCAGCGCCGCCATGAAGGCGACCACGGCCTCGGCGCCGGGGTCGACCACCTGCGCGGCCAGGCCGGCGAGCAGCGGCGGATCGACGTAGCCGATCTGCCAGTGGCTGCCGGCCTGCGCGCCGGCGTGGTGGCGGTCGAGCAGCACGCCTTGCAGCCCCAGGTCCACCGCGATCTGCAGCAGCGTCCACAAGGGCTGCACGGCCTCGGGCGGCCCTTCGAACAGCTGCACCCAGCTTTCGCCGTCGAACAACAGCCCGCCGGCCACGCCGAGGCGGGCGCATTCATGCCGCGCCTGGACCAGCCAGCGCGGCAGCGCGCGGCCCGTGTCGGTCAGGCCGAGCTGGCCGCAGGTCACCAGTTGCCGGATCTGCTGCATCGGGTGTTCACCGCGGTTGCGGTGGGGTACTGCTTGCGAGGGCGGCCACTCTAGGACGGGCCGAATCGCCATCGATGTCAAAAGATGGTGGCGTGTCGGCCTTGTCCGACAAGCGGATCCGGCGTCGGACGATGGGCCTGCCGGGGCCGCCCCGGCACAGTGAAGGTCATCGAAACGCCGCCGTCGGAGCTTTGCAAATGAACCGCATGACCACCCGCCTCCTGGCCCCTGTCGCCACGCTGCTGATCACGCTGTCGGCCGTGGCCGCCGCCGCGGTGCAGCCCGACGCGCACGGCATGCTGGACGTGGCCGCGGTGCAGGCCTCTCAGCAGCTCTTCGACGATGGCGATGCGCCCTGATGCAACGAATGGGCGTGCCATGCAACCAACGAATGACTGCAAGTCAACTGCAGGAGCTTTGCGATGAATCTTCCGAACGACCGTCGATCGTCCTCACGGCTGCGCCGGCCGCGCGCCGCGCTGGCGGCGCTGGCCGTCGCCACCCTGGCCCTGGCCGCCTGCTCCAGCGTGCCGCCGCCGCGCGAGCAGATGGCGGTGAGCCGCGCCGCGGTCGACCGCGCCAGCGGCCCGGCGGCGGCCGAGGCGCCGGTCGAGATGGCCGCCGCGCGCGACAAGATGGCGCGCGCCAACCGCGCGATGGCCGACAAGGACTACGTGCTGGCGCGCCAGTTGGCCGAGCAGGCCGAGGCCGACGCCACGCTGGCCGAAGCGCGGGCGCGCGCCAAGCGCTCCGACGTGGCGCTCAACGAGTTGCGCGAAAGCATCCGCGCGCTGCGCGCCGAACTGGCCAAGCCCTGAACGGCCAAGCTCTGAACACCGCGCGATCGCGACATCACGTCGTGTCCATCGCGTGACGAGGAACCCCATCATGAACAAGACCCTTCTCAAGCTCAGCGCGCTGGCCGCGGCGGCGCTGCTGGCGGCCTGCGCCAGCGACCGAACGCCGCCGCCCGAACTGCTGGCCGCGCGCGACGCGGTGCAGCGCGCGCAATCCGACGGCCAGGTGCTCGGCAACGCGCCGCTGGAGCTGAAGCGCGCCGGCGACAGCCTGCGGCGCGCCGACGAACTCAACGCCAAGGGCGAACCGCTGGCCGACGTGGAAAGCGCCGCCTACGTGGCGCGCCGCCAGGCCGAGACGGCGATGGCCGTGGCCCAGGCCAAGCGCAACGAAGACGCCATCAAGGGCGCCGAGGCCGACCGCGAGCGCGCCCGAGCCGATGCGCGCACCGCCGAAGCGCGCCGCGCCCAGGCGCAGGCCGCCAGCGCGCAGGCCGACGCCAGCGCCGCGCGCCAGCAGGCGACGATGGCGCAGCAGCAGGCCAGCAGCGCGCGCCAGCAGGCGATGACGGCGCAGCAGCAGGCCGATGCCGCGCAGGCGCAGGCCGACGCGGCGCGCGCGCAGGCGGCGCAGGCGCAGGCCAGCGAGGCCAGCGCGCGCCAGCAGACGGCCGAGTTGCAGCAGCAACTGGCCGAACTGCAGGCCAAGCCCACCGACCGCGGCATGCTGGTGACGCTGGGCGACGTGCTGTTCGAGTTCGGCCGCGCGGAGGTCAGGCCGACGGCACAGGCCTCGCTGCAGAAGCTGGCCGCCTACCTGCAGGCGCACCCCGAGCGGCAGGTGTTGATCGAAGGCTTCACCGACAGCGTGGGCAGCGACGCCGCCAACCTGGCCTTGTCGCAGCGCCGCGCCGAAGCGGTGTCGGCCACGCTGGCGGGCATGGGCGTGGCGGCGACGCGCATCGCGGTGCGCGGCTACGGCGAGTCGTACCCGATCGCCGACAACACCACCGATTCGAACCGCGCGCTGAACCGCCGCGTCGAGATCTACATATCGCAGGACGCGAACCCGGTGCGCCCGCGCGGCTGATCCGGCATAACCCGTTATTCCGGCGGGTTCGGAGGTTCAGGCGGCCTTGGGCGCATAGCCCAGCATCGCCTTCACTTCCAGGAATTCGCCGAAGGCATGGTCGCCCCATTCGCGGCCATTGCCCGACTGCTTGAAGCCGCCGAACGGCGCCATCAGGTCGGTCGGCGCGCTGTTGATGTTGACCTGGCCGGCGCGCAGGCGGCGTGCCACGGCGCGCACCTGCTCCAAGTCGGCGCCCGACACGTAGGCCGCCAGGCCGTAAGGCGTGTCGTTGGCGATGCGCACCGCCTGGTCGACGTCGTCGTAGCCGATGATCACCAGCACCGGGCCGAAGATTTCCTCGCGCGCCACCGTCATCTCGTTGGTCACGCCACCCAGCACCGTGGGCTTGACGTAGTAGCCCTTGTCCAGGCCTTCGGGCCGTCCCGGGCCGCCGGCGACCAGCGTGGCGCCTTCTTCCAGGCCTTTGCCGATCAGCGTCTGGATCTTGTCCCACTGCGCGGCCGACACCACCGGGCCCAGCGTGGCGCCGCTGTCGGGCGCGCCCACCGTGGTGGCCTCGGCCGCCTTGCGGGCGATGGCCAGCGCCTCGTTCATGCGCGCCTTGGGCACCAGCAGGCGCGTCGGCGCGTTGCAGCTCTGGCCGGAGTTGTTCATTACGCCGCGCACGCCGGCGGTCACGGCACGCTGCAGGTCGGCGTCGGGCAGCATGATGTTGGGGCTCTTGCCGCCCAGTTCCTGGTGCACGCGCTTGACCGTGGGCGCGGCGTTGCGCGCCACCTCGATGCCGGCGCGCGTGCTGCCGGTGAACGAGACCATGTCGACCTCGGGGTGCGCGCTCAGCGCGCTGCCCACCGTCGGCCCGTCGCCGTTGACGAGGTTGAACACGCCCGCCGGCACGCCGGCGGCGTGCACGATCTCGGTCCAGATCTGCGCCGAGAAAGGCGCGATCTCGCTCGGCTTCAACACCATCGTGCAACCCACGGCCAGCGCCGGCGCGGCCTTGCAGGCGATCTGGTTGACCGGCCAGTTCCACGGCGTGATGAAGGCGCAGACACCGATCGGTTCCTTGCGGATCAGCGTGGTGCCGCGCTGCTCTTCGAAGTGGTAGTCCTTCAGCACCGCCAGCGCGGTCTGCAGGTGGGCCAGGCCCATCGCCGCCTGCGACTTCTGCGCCAGCACGGCGGGGGCGCCCATCTCTTCGGTGATGGCGGCGGCCATGTCGGCGTAGCGCTTCTGGTACTCGGCGATCAGCGCTTCCAGCAGCGCGATGCGCGAGGTCACCGAGGTCTGCGAATATGCGTCGAAGGCGCGCCGCGCGGCCTTCACGGCGCGGTCGACGTCGGCCGCCGACCCCAGGCTGATGCGGCCGGCCACGGCCTCGGTGGCGGGGTTGATGACGTCCAACGTCCGCGGCGCGGCCGGGTCCACCCATTGGCCGTCGATGTAGAACTTCAGGTAGTCGCGCATGGTGAGGGTCTTTCGCTGCGAGGGGTGGGAGAGGAAACGCTCGCGAACGATTCTAGGAGGGGGGCGGCATGCACACGCCCGCGGCGGGCTTTCGTCCGCGCGGCCGACTTCCGGCAAGCGCGTCAGCGCAGGTTCATCACCCGCATCCCCATCAACTGCCCTTGCGGCCGGTCGAGCACCTGGATGCTGACCTGGCGCGCGTCCGCCAGCCCCGCGGGCAGCGGGCGGCTGCCGCGCAGGCTGGCGTGGCGTTCGATGCGCACCGGCAGCGGCTCCAGCCGCGCGCTGGCGTTGGGGTTGCCGGCGCTGCCGCTCAGCACGAGTTGCAGCACGCCGTTCCACGGGGCGCTGCCGTTGCGCGTCAGCACGATGTCGTAGCCCAGCTTGCCGTCCTCGGCGCGAAAGCGCGCGGCGCGCACCTGCACCGCGCCGCCGCGCGGGTCGGGCGGCAGCGCGTCGACCAGCGCGCCGAAGTCTTCGCGCAGCGCCGCCAGCTCGCGGCGGCGCGCCTGGTCGGTCTCGCCGAGCTGTTGCAACTGGCCTTGCGCCTGCTGCAGTCGCGCCTGCGTCTCGGCGAGCTGCTGGCGCAGTTGCAGGCGTTCGCGGTCGGCATCGTCGAAGGCGCTGGCCAGGCGCGCCGATTCGGCGGCCGACAGCCGCGGCGGCAGCCAGCGCTCCTGCGCCAGCAGCACGCCGCCGGCACCGGCGGCAATGCCGGCGGCCAGCAGCAACAGCCAGCGCGGCAACTTCTTGCGCGCGCGGCGCGCGCTGTACGAATCGACGATGACGGACGATGAACGGGCGAACATGCGGCCGACGCTAGCGCGTTGGCCCTTGCCCCTTGCAACACGATGTTGTCGCGACCGTCTCTACAGGAAGCCGATCGACAGCCACGGCACCGCGGCGACGACGATCACGCCGACCAGCAGCGCGACGAGGTAGCCCACGATGGGCCTGATGCCGCTGTCCGGGTTGGCGCGGCCGATGGCGCAGGCCGCGTAGTAGCCCACGCCCAGCGGCGGCGCGAACAGGCCCAGGCCCATAGCCAGCACCACCACCATCGCGTAGTGCACCTCGTGCACGCCGAGCTGGCGCGCGATGGGAAACAGCAGCGGCCCGAACAGCACGATGGCCGGAATGCCCTCCAGCACGCTGCCCAGCACGACGAAGGCCAGCACCGAGACGGCCAGGAACATCGGCGGCCCGCCGGGCAGCGCGGCCATCAGCTCGGCCAGCCAGCGCGAGAAGCCCGACTGCGTGAGGCCCCAGGCCATCGCCGTGGCGGTGCCGACGATCAGCAGGATGGCGCCCGACAGCGCGGCCGTGGCCACCAGCATCGGCCCGAGCTGCCGCCACGGGAACTGGCGGTAGACGAACAAGCCCATCAGCACCGCGTAGGCGATGCCCAGCGTCGACACCTCGGTGGCGGTGGCCACGCCTTCCACCACCGCGGTGCGGATCACGAAGGGCAGCGCCAGCGCCGGCAGCGCGATGGCGAAGCGCCGCGCCACCACGCCCCAAGCGGTGCGCTGCACGCCCGACAAGTCTTCGCCGCGGCTGCGCCAGCCGACCACCGCGCACAGCACCAGGCCCAGCACGGCGGCCGGCAGCAGGCCGCCGGTGAACAGCGCCGCGATCGACACGCCGGTGACCGAGCCGATGGTGATCAGCACCAGGCTGGGCGGCACGGTCTCGGTCTGCGCGCCGGTGGCGGCCAGCAGCGCGACCAGCTCGCCTTCCTTGGCGCCGCGCTTCTTCATCTCGGGGAACAGCGCCGGCGCGATGGCCGCCATGTCGGCCGCCTTCGAGCCCGAGATGCCCGAGACCAGGTACATCGCGCCGATCAGCACGTAGCTCAGGCCGCCGCGCACGTGGCCCAGCAGGCCGGACAGGAAGTCGACCATCGCGCGTGCCATGCCGGTCATCTCGATCAGCAGCCCGAGAAACACGAACAGCGGCACCGCCAGCAGGATGATGTGCGACATGCCTTCGTCCATGCGGCCGACGATCACCGGCAGCGGCGTGCCGGTGGTCAGCGCCAGGAAGCCGAAGGTCGAGAGCCCGAAGGCGAAGGCGATCGGGATGCCGGCGAACACGCAGCCCGCGGCCACGCCGACGAAGAAGATCAGCAGGTTCCAGCGCCCCAGCCCTTCGAACAGCGGCCGCGCCAGCCAGAACAGCGCCACGATGGCGGCGATGGCAGCCAGCGCCGCCGCCACGCGGCGCCACGAGCCGACGCGCGCCAGCTGCAGCAGCGAGAAGGCCAGCATCAGCGCCACGCCCACCGGCAGCGCCGCGGCGCGCCAGGCGTTGGAGATCTCCAGCGCCGGCGTGGTGATGGCGGCTTCGTCGTAGGCGTACTCGAAGGCCGGCCAGCCCAGCATCAGCAAAAAGGCCAGGCAGGCGGCGATGGCCAGCGTTTCGTAGAAGGCGCGCCGCGGCGGCGCCAGCGCGGCCACCAGCGCCGTCATGCGCATGTGCTCGCCGCGGCGCAGCGCCACCACCGCGCCCAGCATCGCCAGCCACAGGAAGAGCAGCGAGGCCAGCTCGTCGGACCACACCAGCGGCTTGTGCAGCACGAAGCGCGCCACCACGCCGGCGAACAGCACCGCCACGTCGGCCAGCACCAGCGCCGCGGCCGGCACTTCCACCAGCCAGCCCAGCACGCGGTCGGCGCGCGCCAGGGCGCCGCGCGGCGGCGGCGGCGCGCTGACAGCCGCTGTCACTGGTTGCGGCGCCTTGTCAGTCGCCGCGTGCATCAGCCCAGCTTGCCGACGCTGCGTTCCAACAGCGCCCAGGCCTCGTCGCCGAACTTGCCCTTCCACTCGGCGTAGAAGCCGGCCTTGCGCAGCTGCTCGCGGAACGAGTCGGTCTTCGGCTGGTTGAAGGCCATGCCCTTGTCGGCCAGCTCCTTCTGCAGCCCGGCGTTCAGCGCGGCGACGTCGGCGCGCTGCTTGATGGCGGTGGCGTTCAGGTGCTTGGCGACAATGGCGCGCAGGTCTTCGGGCAGCTTGTCCCAGGCGCGGCGGTTGGCCAGGAAGTGCCAGCCGTCCCACATGTGGTTGGTCAGCGAGCAGTACTTCTGCACCTCGTAGAGCTTGGCCACGCTGATGATGGCCAGCGGATTCTCCTGGCCTTCCACCACCTTGGTCTGCAGCGCCGAATAGGTCTCGCTGAAGTTGATCGAGGTGGGCGCGGCGTCGAAGGCCTTGAACATCGAGGTCCACAGCGGCGACGGCGGCACGCGGATCTTCATGCCCTTCAGGTCGGCCGCGCTCTGGATCGGCTTCACCGACGAGGTCATCTGGCGGAAGCCGTTGTCCCACATCTTGTCCATCGCCAGCAGGCCCGACTTGGCGATCTGTGCACGCACATAATTGCCCAGCTCGCCGTCCATGGTCTTCCACACGGTGTCGTAGTCGGGGAACGCGAAGCCGATGCCCGAGATCGAGGCCGCCGGCACGAGCGTGGCCAGGATCAGCCCCGACAGCGTGAACAGCTCGATGCCGCCGGAGCGCAGCTGGCTCAGCATGTCGGTGTCGCCGCCGAGCTGGTTGTTGGGGAAGATCTGGATGTCGACGCGGCCCTTGGTCTCGGCGCGGATCGCGTCCACCGCCTCCTTGCCGCGGATGTTCAGCGGGTGCGTCAGCGGCACGTTGTTGGCGAACTTGTAGCTGAACTCGGCCTTCTGCGCGAAGGCCACGCCGGCGCCCAGGCTGGCGGCGGCGCCGGCACCGGCGGCGACGAGAAGTTGGCGGCGGGTGGTGGTCATCATCGATCGATCTCCGTGTGGGGGTGTTGTGGGCTGGAGGAAGGACGAAAGCCCATTAGTATGACCTTTGTCTTCCAGCGCCCCGGGCCTCACGCCATGACCGCCGCTTCCGCTGCTTCGTCCGCCACGCACGCCACGCCCGTCGCCCTGGTCACCGGCGCCGCGCGCGGCATCGGCCTGGCCGTGGCCGAATGGTTCCTGGCCCAGGGCCAGCGCGTGGCGCTGCTCGACCGCGACGGCGCCGAGCTGCGCCGCGCCGAGGCCGCGCTGGCCCGGCCCGACGCCGTGCTGGCGCTGCACGCCGATGTGTCCGACCCCGCGCAGGTGGCGCAGGCCGTGGCCGCGCTGGACGCGCGCTTCGGCCGCCTGGACAGCTTGGTCAACAACGCCGGCGTGGCCGTCTTCAAGCCGCTGGTCGAGACCACGTTCGCCGAATGGCGCGAGGTGATGGCGACCAACCTCGACGGCGTGTTCCTCTGCACCCAGGCCTGCGTGCCGCTGATGCGCCGCGGCGGCGGCGGCGCGGTGGTCAACATCGCCTCGATCTCCGGGCTGCGCGCCAGCACGCTGCGCGTGGCCTACGGCAGCAGCAAGGCGGCGGTGATCCACCTCAGCAAGCAGCAGGCGGTGGAGCTGGGCAACGTGGGCATCCGCGTCAACGTGGTGGCGCCGGGCCCGGTCGACACCGCGATGGCCAAGCTCGTGCACACCGCGGCGATCCGCGCCGACTACCACGACGCGATTCCGCTCAACCGCTACGGCACGCCCGAGGAAATCGCCCAGGTGGTGGGCTTCCTCTGCAGCCCGGCGGCCAGTTACGTCAATGGTCAGCTGGTGGCGGCCGACGGCGGCTTCGACGCGGCGGGCATCGGGCTGCCGACGCTGCGGCGGATGGCGGGCAGCAGCGGGCGGCCGTAGCGACGCACCCGCGACGCAAGCGCGACGCAAGCGCGACGCAAGCGCGACGCAAGGCCGGCGCGCCCTGCTCAGGCGCCGTCGAGCGGCTTGCTCATCACCACGCTGGTGGCCACGAAGCCCAGCTGCTCGTACAGCGCCCGCGCGCCATGGTTGTGGCCGAACACGTGCAGCCCGATGGCGGCCAGGCCGCGCACGCGGGCATGCGCCTCCAGCGCCGTGAAGGCCTGCGTGGCCCAGCCTTCGCGCCGGCGCTCGGGCCGGATCACGACGTCGTAGACGTAGGCGCAGCGCGCGCCGTCGGCCCGCGGCTGCTCGGCCACCCACAGCCAGCCGACGAGCTGCCCGTCGTCGTCGCGCAGCGTGAACAAGCGATGGTCCGGCGTCGCCAGGCCCTGCGGCAGCAAGCCGGCGACTTCGCGCTGCGCCAGCGCCAGCGCCTCGGCCGCCGGCCATTGGCCCGACCGTACCTTCTGCTGCGCATAGTCCGGCACCTGGTCGGCCTGGTAGGCGGCGAATTCGGCCTCGGTCATCGGCTGCAGGGTGATCGTCATGCGGCCGAGCGTAGCGCAGCGCGGCGCAGCGCGCTTCAGGCGGCCGGCGGCTGTCATCCCTTCGGCCGCGCAGCTCTCGCGGGGCTCGGGCTTCGCAGCCACCAGCCCCACCCAAGCAGCAAGACCACGACGGCGACGGTCGCGAGCAACAGGTTCCTGTCGCTGCTCAGCTTGGCGCGCAGGGCCAGCCATTGCGCCGGTTCCTGCGCCAGGACCTTGCCGTCGAGCGTGGCTTCGATCAGCCAGTGGTGAGGCGCGAACTCGACCGGCAAGACGACCGCGTCGATCGGCCCACGTTGCGGAGATTGCCTGAGGTGTTCACAGGCGCTGCCCGACCAGGCGCAGTGGACGCTGAACGCCTGTCCGTCCGGAAGCACGAGGAGCAGGTCGGTCTTGGTCAACCAGACCCGGCTGCCTTCTTCGTTCTCGAAGGGGACGGCCCGCCAATTGCGATCCGAGTTGGCGAATCGGGCGCTGGCGGCCTGCAGGCTGACGGGCGCGGCCTTGCCGACGCCGAGCGCGGCCCGCCAACCGTCCCAAAGACCCACGCCTGCCAGCGCGACGATGACGGCGGCGACGATCAAGTGAACCGGCGACAGCCGCCAGCCATCGCGGCCGGATGCCGGAGCAACACGCGGCTTGATGCGCATGGTGTCGTCAGGCGGCGCCCGCCGGCCGCCAAAGCCTGAACGGCACCTGCATTGCCGCGTGAGCGAAGTCCTTGTCCGTGGAGAGCAAGGTCAGCTCATGCCGGCCACAGAGCTGGATGAGCAGCGCGTCGATCGTCCCGACCTGAACGCCGGCCCGGCGGCAGGCGTTTCGCACCTCGGCGGCGGCAATGTGATCCTGCCGGTCCGGGGCGATGGTCGGTAGCGCCCGAAAGCGCTCGATGAGGGCCGCTGCCCCGCGCGGCGCGTTGAAGCCCTGCAGCAGTTCCTGCAGGATCAGGCCGGTCGTGACGACGGCATCGGAGCCGGCCAGCGCCTCTTGGAGGACGCGGACCTCGGGCGCGTCCGTCGGGCCGTCGCGCCGCAGCGCGAGCGACCACACGCTGGTGTCGACCAGCAGCGTCATGAGCGGCTGCGCACGGCCTTGTAGTCGTAACTCGAATCCCAGTCGAGCTTGCCGAACAGCTCGGCAAGCTTCTTCTGCTCGCGGCGGGCGACGAACTCCTTCAGCGCCAGCGTGACGGCGGCCTTCTTGGTCGGCTCGCCGCTGAGTTCGAGCACCTGGTCGAGCAGCTTGGGGTCGAGCGCGAGATTGGTCGCCATCGGCGCCTCCGTGTGTGGAAGTCTACACAACTAGGGCCTACTACCGCCCAACTGCGCCGTCAGCTCGCCCGCCACCTGCCGCAGCAACTGCGCGGCGGCGCTGTCGGCGCGGGTGTCCAGCATTGCGCCGGGGCCGATCACGGTCAGGCTCAGCACCATGGCGCCGGCGGCGTCGAACACCGGCGCGGCCAGCGCGCTGATGCCGGGCAGTGCCGAGTCCACCGCGTGCGCCAGGCCTTCGCGGCGGGCCTGCGCGCACTCGCGCTGGAAGGCGGCCTCGGCCCTGACGCCGACCGGGTCGGCGGCCAGCGCCGGCCGTGTGCGCTCGGGCGCCAGCCAGGCGGCAAACAGCCGGCCCGACGCGGTGCCGCGCACGCTCATCACCGTGCCGTGGCGCATGTTGACGTGCACCGGCGCCGGCGGCTCCTCGGTGCGCACGATGGTCGGCCCCTGGTTGCCCCAGACGGCGATGGCCACCATGTGGCCGAGCTGGCGCGCCAGCTCCGGCAGCCGCGCGGTGGCCAGGCGCACCGGGTCGTACTGCTGCAGGCTGATCAGGCCCAGTTGCATGGCCAGCGGCCCCAGGCCATAACGGCCGCTGCCGGCGTCCTGCACCACCAGGCCCAGCTTGCCGAAGCTCACCAGGTAGGGGTGGGCCTTGGGCGGCGACATGCCGGCGGCCTGCGCCAGGTCTTTCAGCGCCAGCGGCCGGCCCGATCCGGCCAGCGCCAGCAGCAGCCGGCCGCCGACCTCGATGCTCTGGATGCCGCGCTGCGGGCGGCTGTCGTCGTCGTCGTCGGCTGGCGCGCGGTCGGCAGGCATTAGGTGTTTTTACTTAGTCGAATGGATTCGACATTATCAAACGCAGTGACTAAGATCAAGCGCTGAATTCAGCCATAGCGAATGCGTTTGATTAACGCAAAGCCAGCCGGAGATCCCCCGTGAGCGCCCAGACCCCCGCCAAAGCCTTCGCCAGCCAGGCCGACCTGCAGGAAAAGAAGGTCAGCTTCACCAAGCTGTCGGACCACGCCTACGCCTACACCGCTGAAGGCGACCCCAACACCGGCATCGTGATCGGCGACGACGCGGTGATGGTCATCGACACGCAAGCCACGCCGGTGATGGCCGAGGACGTGATCCGCCGCATCCGCGAAGTGACCGACAAGCCGATCAAGTACGTGGTGCTCAGCCATTACCACGCGGTGCGCGTGCTGGGCGCGGCGGCCTATGGCGCCGAGCACGTCATCGCCAGCGAAGACACGCTCTCGATGATCAAAGAGCGCGGCGAGCAGGACAAGGCCAGCGAGATCGGCCGCTTCCCGCGGCTGTTCCGCAACGTCGAGAGCGTGCCGCCGGGCCTGACCTGGCCGACGCTGACCTTCAGCGGCAAGATGACGCTGTGGCTGGGCAAGCTGGAGGTGCAGATCCTGCAGGTCGGCCGCGGCCACACCAAGGGCGACACCATCGTCTGGCTGCCGGCCGAGCGCATCCTGTTCAGCGGCGACCTCGTCGAGTTCGACGCCACGCCCTACGCCGGCGATGCCTATTTCACCGACTGGCCTCAAACCTTGGACAACCTGGCCGCGATGAAGCCGGCGCAGCTCGTGCCCGGCCGCGGCGCCGCGCTGCAGACGCCCGAGCAGGTGGCCGCCGGCCTGCAAGGCACGCGCGCCTTCATCGCCGACGTGTTCGCCGCCGTCAAGGCCGGCGCCGCCTCGGGCAAGGACCTGAAGACCGTCTACCAGGAGACGATGGCCGCCGTGCGCCCGAAGTACGGCCACTGGGTGATCTTCGACCACTGCATGCCCTTCGACGTGACCCGCGCCTACGACGAGGCCACGCAGTACCGCGACCCGCGCATCTGGACCGCCGAGCGCGACGTGGAGATGTGGAAGGCCCTTGAAACCTGACGGCGCCGGTGATGTCGAACGTTGTTGACTACCAGCAGCTCGAGTTCGAGTACCGCAAGAGCCCCGACCAGGACGCCGCCGCGCCGGCGCACCACGCGCTGGTCGTCGTCGGCGCCGGCCCGGTCGGCCTGAGCCTGGCGATCGACCTCGCGCAGCGCGGCCAGCGCGTGCTGCTGCTGGACAACGACCACAAGCTGTCGACCGGCTCGCGCGCGATCTGCTTCGCCAAGCGCACGCTGGAGATCTGGGACCGCCTGGGCGTCGGCCAGCGCATGGTCGACAAAGGCGTGAGCTGGAGCGTGGGCCGCGTCTTCTTCGGCAGCCAGGAGGTCTACCGCTTCGACCTGCTGCCCGAGGCCGGGCACGAGCGGCCGGCCTTCATCAACCTGCAGCAGTACTACGCCGAAGGATTTCTGGTCGAGCGGGCGATGGAATTGCCCAACCTCGAAATCCGCTGGCAGAACAAGGTCAGCGCGCTGGCGCAGGAAGGCGATCGCGTCACGCTGACGGTGGACACGCCCGACGGCCCGTACGCGCTGACGGCGGGTTATGTCGCGGCCTGCGACGGCTCGCGCTCGCCTTTGCGCGGCCTGCTGGGGCAGGAGAGCAAGGGCCGCGTGTTCCACGACCGCTTCCTGATCGCCGACCTCAAGTTCGACGCCCCGTTGTTCGACAACGACGCCGCCGAGCGCTGGTTCTGGTTCGACCCGCCGTTCCACCGCGGCTACAGCGTGTTGCTGCACAAGCAGGCCGACAAGGTGTGGCGGCTGGACTTCCAGCTCGGCTGGGACGCCGACCCCGACGCGGAGCGCCAGCCCGAGCGCATCGTGCCGCGCGTGCAGCAGGTGCTGCGCCAGGGCTTCGGCCGCGAGCTGCCGTTCACGCTGGAGTGGGCCAGCGTCTACACCTTCGCCTGCCTGCGCATGGACCGCTTCCGCCACGGCCGCGTGCTGTTCGCGGGCGACTCGGCGCACGGCGTCTCGCCCTTCGGCGCGCGCGGCGCCAACTCCGGCGTGCAGGACGCCGAGAACCTGGCCTGGAAGCTCGACGCCGTGCTGCGCGGCCGCGCGCAAGACGCGCTGCTGGACAGTTATGCGAGCGAACGCGAATACGCCGCCGACGAGAACATCCTCAACAGCACCCGCGCCACCGACTTCATCACGCCCAAGAGCGAGATCAGCCGCCTGTTCCGCGACGCGGTGCTGGGCCTGGCGCGCGACTTCGCCTTCGCGCGCCGCGTCGTCAACAGCGGCCGGCTGTCGGTGCCGGCCACGCTGGACGGCTCGGCGCTCAACAGCGCCGACGGCGACGGCTTCCAAGCCGCGCTGCGCCCCGGCGCGCCGGCCGTGGACGCGCCGCTGGTCAAGAACGGCAAGCCGAGCTGGCTGCTGCGCGAGCTGGGCGCCGGCTTCACGCTGCTGGTGTTCGGCCCCGCGCCGGCCTGGGCGACTGCTTTGGACGTCGGCACCGTCGCGATCGACGGCGCCGTGCTGCGCGACGAGCAAGGCCTGGCCGCCCAGCGCTACGACGCCGCGCCCGGCACGACCTACCTGCTGCGGCCCGACCACCACGTGGCCGCGCGCTGGCGCAAGCCCGACGCCGCGGCGGTGCGCCGCGCCCTGCACCAGGCGTTGATGCCATGCTGATCACCGAACCGAATCTCGAACGGCCCGACGACTTCTACGAAGCCCTGCTGGCCGCCCACCAGGACCTGACGCTCGAACAGAGCCACGACCTCAACGCCCGCCTCGTGCTGCTGCTGGCCAACCACGTGGGCCGCCTCGACGTGCTGCAGGCCGCGCTGGCCGCGGCGCGCGCCAACCTCAACGGATCCTCTCGATGAGTGAGTTTCAGTACCTCAGCGGCTTCGGCAACCAGTTCACCAGCGAGGCCGTTCCCGGCACGCTGCCGCAGGGCCGCAACAGCCCGCAGCGCGTGGCCAAGGGCTTGTATGCCGAGCTGCTGTCGGGCAGCGCCTTCACCGCGCCGCGCGCCGAGAACCGCCGCACCTGGATGTACCGCCGCCAGCCCAGCGTGGTGGTGGCCGGCACGGCGCACGAGCCGCTGGCGCACGCCACCTGGAAGACCGGCGCCGCGATGGGCGTGGACACGCCGCCCGACCCGCTGCGCTGGCACCCGTCGCCGGTGCCCGATGCGGCCCAGCGGGCGCTGGACTTCATCGACGGCATGCACACCATCGCCGTCAACGGCGACGCCGATGCGCAGACCGGCATCGCCGCGCACCTGGTGCTGGCCAACCGCAGCATGCAGCGCGCCTTCATCAACGCCGATGGCGAGATGCTCATCGTGCCGCAGCAGGGCCGCTTGACCATCCGCACCGAGCTGGGCCTGCTGCAGGCCGGGCCCGGCGAGATTGCGCTGCTGCCGCGCGGCCTGGCCTTCCAGGTGCTGGTGGACGGGCCCACGCGCGCCTACGTCTGCGAGAACTACGGCGCCCCGTTCCGCCTGCCCGAGCTGGGCCCCATCGGCAGCAACGGCCTGGCCAACCCGCGCGACTTCCTGGCGCCGGTGGCGGCCTTCGAGGCCGATGCGCAGCCCATCGAGGTGGTGCGCAAGTTCGGCGGCAGCCTGTGGCGCACGCGCGTGGCGGCCAGCCCCTTCAACGTCGTCGCCTGGCACGGCAACCTGGTGCCGCTGAAGTACGACACGGCCAACTTCATGGTCATCGGCTCGATCAGCTTCGACCACCCCGACCCCAGCATCTTCACCGTGCTGACCAGCCCCAGCGACACGGCGGGCACCGCCAACTGCGACTTCGTGATCTTCCCGCCGCGCTGGATGGTGATGGAGGACACCTTCCGCCCGCCCTGGTACCACCGCAACGTGATGAGCGAGTTCATGGGCCTGGTGCAAGGCCAGTACGACGCCAAGCCCGAGGGCTTCAAGCCCGGCGGCATGAGCCTGCACAACGCGATGGTGCCGCACGGCCCCGACGCCGAGGCCTTCGACAAGGCCAGCAACGCGCCGCTGGCGCCGCACAAGCTGGACCACACGCTGGCCTTCATGTTCGAGAGCCGCTGGCGCTTCCGCTGCACCGAGTTCGCGCTGCGCGGGGGTGCGCTGGATGCGGGTTATGCCGGCTGCTGGGCGCCGCTTGCCGATCACTTCGAGGGTTGATGCCATGCCGACCGACGCCACCCACGACCCCGCGCTGAAGAGCTGGGTCGCCAGCGCCAACGACGGCGCCACCGACTTCCCCGTGCAGAACCTGCCCTACGGGCGCTTCCGCCGCGCGGGGACCGACGAGCCCTGGCGCATCGGCGTGGCCATCGGCGACCAGGTGCTGGACCTGAAGCTCGCGCGCGAGCAATGCCCCTGGGGCGAGCCGGCGCACGCGCTGCTGGCGCCGCTGGCCGAAGGCGACCTCAACGGCTTCATGCAACTCGGCCGCGAGGCCTGGCGCGGCCTGCGCGCCGCGCTCTCGGCGGCGCTGGCCGAAGGCAGCGATCAGGCGCCGTTCCTGGAGCTGTGCCTGCTGCCGCAGGCCCGGGCCGAGATGGCGCTGCCCTGCCGCATCGGCGACTACACCGACTTCTACACCGGCATCCACCACGCGGTGACGATCGGCAAGCTGTTCCGTCCCGATGAGCCGCTGCTACCCAATTACAAGTGGGTACCGATCGGCTACCACGGCCGCGCCTCCAGCATCGGCCTGGGCGGCAACGTCAAGCGCCCGAACGGCCAGACCAAAGCGCCGACGGCCACGGCGCCCAGCTTCGGCCCCTGCCGCAAGCTCGACTACGAGCTGGAAGTGGGCGCCTTCGTCGGCCGCGCCAACGCGCAGGGCGAGCCGGTGCCCATCGACGAGGCCGAGGACGCCCTGTTCGGCCTGTGCCTGCTCAACGACTGGTCGGCGCGCGACATCCAGGCCTGGGAGTACCAGCCGCTGGGGCCCTTCCTGTCGAAGAGCTTCGCCAGCAGCCTCTCGCCGTGGATCGTCACGATGGACGCGCTGGCGCCGTACCGCCGCCCCTTCACGCGCCCGGCCGGCGACCCGCAGCCGCTGCCCTACCTCGACGGCGCCTTCAACCGCGAGGCCGGCGCGATCGAGATGACGCTGGAAGTCTGGCTGCAGACCGCCGCGATGCGCGAGGCCGGCACGCCGGCCGTGCGGCTGTCGCAATCGAACCTGACCGACGCCTACTGGACCTGGGCGCAGATGCTCACCCACCACAGCAGCAACGGCTGCAACCTGCAGCCCGGCGACCTGCTGGGCAGCGGCACGCTGTCGGGCGCCAAGCCGGGCACGTATGCGTCGCTGATGGAGCTGTCGTCCAACGGCACGCGGCCGCTGACGCTGCCCAATGGCGAGCAGCGCGCCTTCCTGCAGGACGGCGACACGGTGACCTTGCGCGCCCATTGCCAGCAGCCCGGCGCGGCGCGCATCGGGCTGGGCGAGGTCAGTGGGACGATCGTGGGCTGAGCTTCAGGCGCCCAGCTTGCGCAGCGTCGTCGGCGGCAGGTGGTTCAGCAACTGCTGCAGTTCCGGCAGCAGCGGTTCGATGTCCTGGATGCGGTTCTTGCGGGCCACGAGCACGATCACCGCGATCGGCAGCCTGGCCAAGTTCTGCTGAAACTCGAGGTTGCGGTCGGCCGTGAGGGAGGCATCGAATCTGGTGGCCGCCAGCGCCAGCAGCTTGCCGTTCTTGACGCCTGACCATCCTTCTTCGCGAACCGTAGAAACCTCGTGCCCGGCGATCAGCGGTGCCAGGTCATGCGGCAGCGACTCGTCAAGCAGGATGCGCATCGGCCAGCAACGATGCCCTGGCCCGTTCCAGTACGGCCACGGCGTGCTCGCGGCTCACCGCAGGAAACTGCTTGAGGAACACCTCCAAGGAGTCGCCTTCTTCGAGGTAGTCGAACAGGTTCTGCACCGGCACCCGCGTGCCGGCAAAGACGGGCGTGCCGCTTTGGATGTCGGGGTCGACGACGATCAAGGTCGTGTCCATCGTGTGTTCCGCGCCAGATGAGGTCCCACCGCTCGGAAAGTGTAGCGGCCGCGGCGGGCCCAGGGTTTCAGGTGCGGCGTTGCTCGTGTCAATCCGGCTTGATCTTCGCCCGCGCCACGACCACCTTCCAGCGCGCCTGCTCGGCGGCGATGAACTTGGCGAACTCGGCCGGCGTGCCGCCGATGCCGATGGCGGCGTCGGCGCTCAGCTTCTCGTGCGCCGACGGCTGCTTGACCGCGGCCGCCGCCGCGGCGGCCAGCTTGTCGGCGGCGGCTTGCGGCAGCGAGGCCGGCGCCATCAGGCCGTACCACTGCGTCATCTCGAAGCCGGGGTAGCCCTGCTCGGCGACCGTCGGCACCTCGGGCAGCTGCGGGATGCGCTGCGTGGTGCCGGTGGCGATGCAGCGCAGCTTGCCGGCCTTGATGAATTGCATCACCGCCGCGGCGCCGACCGACGACGCGTCCAGCCGGCCGGCCAGCAGGTCGGTGAGCTGCGGGCCGGTGCCGCGGTAGGGCACGTGCAGCACGAAGGTCTCGCTGACCATCTTCAGGTACTCCATCGCCAGATGGCCGGCGCTGCCGTTGCCGGCCGAGCCGTAGTTCAGCTTGCCCGGGTTCTTCTTGGCCAGCGCGATGAACTCCTTGAGGTTCTTCGCCGGCAGGTCGGGCCGCACGAGGTACAGGCTGGGCACCTTGGCCAGCAGCGAGATCGGCTTAAAGTCCTTGTTGGGGTCGTAGGGCAGCTTGTCGAAGATGTAGGGGTTCACCGCCAGCGTGCCGATGTGGCCCAGGATCACGGTGTGCTGGTCGTCGGCGCGCGCCACCTCCTGCATCGCCACGTTGCCGGCGCCGCCGGGCTTGTTGTCGACGAAGACCGACTGGCCCAGCGTCTTCGACATCTCGGCCGCCGTCGTGCGCGCGACGATCTCGCTGCTGCCGCCGGGCGCGAACGGCACGACGAAGCGGATGGCCCTGCTCGGCCACGCGGCCTGCGCGCGCAGCGGCAGCGCCAGCGCGGCGGCGCTGCCGGCGCCGAGCTGCAGCAGGCGGCGGCGCACGGGATGAATGGGATGCATGGTCCGGTCTCCGTTCGTGATGATGATGGTGATGTCAGTCGTTAGCGACGCGGTGCGCGCAGCGGCTCGGCCGCCGCTTCCGGCAACGCGCCGCGGCCCAGCGGCGTGAAGCTGCTGTCGAAGCCGACCTGGCACTGGTCGCGGCCCAGCAGGCCGAAGTCGATGCGCGCGGTGCTCAACGCGGCGAGCTGGCCCGAGAGGTTGAGGTCGGGCGTGGTGACGTCCAGCGTGCCGGCCAGGCCGTTGGGCGCGGCCGCCTGGATCACGTTGTAGCCCGGCGTGTCGGCGCGGAACTGCGCGATGCGGTTGCCGCCGATGAAGACCTTGCTGCCGTCGGGCACCAGCAGCGGCACGGCGATGGTCACGGTGCCGCCGCTGGCCTGGCTGGCCACCGTGTTGGCCTGCACGAAGCCCGACTGCAGCACCAGCGCCTGGCCGGCGATGCGGATGTTGCCGCCGTCGCCGCCGGCCGTGCCGTCGACCGAGGTCGTGACCATGGCGTTATGCAGCCGCACGATGCCGGCCGCGTCCAGCGCGATCGGGCCGCCCTGGCCGTCGTGCGCCGTGGTCTGCAGCAGGCTGTTCGACAGCGACAGCGCCCCGCCCGAGCGCAGCGCGATGGCGCCGGCGTCGGCGTTGCGGCTGGAGGCTGCCGAGATCTCGGCGCCCGAGAGCGCGATGCTGCCGGCCTGCACGCGCACGAACGACGGCGCGAAGCCGGCGCCCGGTGCCACCTGCGCATCGTTGGCGATGCTGATGAGCGAATCGGGCGCCATCGTGAAAGCGCCGTCGACCGTGATCGCGATGCTGCCGGCGTCGCCCGCCGAGCCCGGCAGCGCGCGGCTGACGATGCGGCTGCGCTGGCCGTCGGCGCTGCTGCCGCCCAGCGTCAGCGTGCCGGCGCTGATGCTCACGCGGCCGGCCGCGCCGCTGCCGCCGCTGCTGGCGGCGACGATGCCGCCGTCGGCCAGGCTGACCGCGCCGCGCGCCTGCAGCTCGACCGGCCCGGCGTCGCCGCTGCCGGCGGCCACCGAGGCCACGGTGCCGCCGCCGGCCAGGGTGATGGTGTCGGCGCTGATGCGCAAGGCGCCGCCGCGGCCGGCGCCGATGGCGCTGCTGGACACCAGGCCTTCGGCCAGCACCTCGACGTGGTCGGCCTCGATCACCAGGTTGCCGGCCGCGCCGCGGCTGCCGCTGGTGGTGGAGATGCCGGTGGAGGTGGCAGTGTTGCCGCCGCCGTCCACGCGCAGCGTGCCGGCCTGGATCAGCACGTTGCCGGCGTCGCGGCTGCTGTTGGTGGCCGACGAGATCGAGCCGCCTTGCAGGATGTCGATGCGCCCGGCCTGCACCGCCACTGAGGCGCCGGCGCCGAAGCCTAAAGCGTCGCCGCCGATGCCGGTGTAGACCTGCGTGGCGCGGCTGCCGTCGATCAGCACGCTGCCGGCGCGCACCGCGATGGCGCCGGGGTCGCCGCTGCCCAGCGTGCCGGCGATGATGGAGCCGCCGTCCAGCAGGCTCAGTTTGCCGGTAATGTCGACCAGCACCGTGCCGGCCGGCCCCTGGCCGCCGTAGGCAAACGACTGGATGCCGCCGGCGCGGCCCTGGCCGTCGACCAGCAATTCGTCGGCCTGCACCCGCACCGTGCCGGCGCCGGCGGCGCTGTCCAGCGTGCTGGTGGAGATGGCGGCGTCGCCACCCAGCGCGATGCGCCCGGCCAGCACGCTGACGGTGCCGCCGGGCCCGGCCTGGGCGGCCAGCGAGCTGTCGAAGATGCCGGTGACATAACCCGCTTCATGGTTGCCTTGCGCCTCGATGCGGGCGGCCGCCACGCGCACGTCGCCGGCGGCGCCGCTGCCCAGCGTGTACGCCGACACCTGGCCGCCGGGCGCCAGCGTCAGCCGGTCGCCGACGGCCAGCAGCACGTCGGCGCCGCGGCCGCTGCCGCTGTTGGCGCTGCTGATCGCGGCCGTCTGCGCCTGGCCGTCGAACAGCGCCTGCTGCGCCAGCACGCTGATGGCGCCGGCCTCGCCGCCGCTGCGGTTGCTGGAGGCGATGCGCGCGCCGTTCAGCAGCTCGAGCGTGGTCGCCGCGGCGACGCTGACGGCGCCCGGCGCGCCGCTGTTGCCATAGGCGTTGATGCCGCCGTAGCCGGTCAGCCCCAGGCCGTCCAGCCGCACGGCGCGGGCGCCGATGTCGATCGCGCCGGCCGCGCCGCTGCCGCCGGCGGCGCTGCTGATGTCGCCGCCGCGCAGGTCCAGCAGCCCGGCCACGCTGAGGCCGATGGCCGGCCCCGGCGCGCTGCCCAGGCCTTGCGCGAAGACCGAGCTGAAACGATCGGCGTCGGCGCTGATCGTGACGCTGCCGGCCTCGATGCGCGTGGCGCCGTTGGCGACGGCCGAAGCGCCCTGGTTGGTGATTTCGCCGCCGCCGTCGATCGCCAGCGAACCGCTGAGTTTGATCGTTATGCCGCCGCCTTGCGCCGCGGCGCCGGTCTGGCTGACCAGGCCGGTGCGCAGGCCGTTGGCGCCGCCGCTGATCGACAGATCTTGCGCCGCGATGTCGATGCGGCCGGCCGCGTCGGCCGTCGGCGCGTTGGCCGCCAGCAGGCCGCCGTTGGTCAGCGCCACCGTGCCCGGCGACTGCACGCGCACCCACCCGCCGGGCGCCAGCAGCAAGGCGTTGTCGACCGTCACGCCGCTGCCGCCGGCCAGTTCCAGCGTGCTGCCGGCGGCCAAGTGCAGGCCGGCATCGCGCCAGCGCAGCGCCGCTTCGCCGCCCAGGAAGCCGAAGCTTTCCGGCGCCGCCACGCTCAAAGAACTGGGGCTGCTGCCGCCGGTGGACCACGTGCTGCCGTCGGCAAAGCGCAGTTGCGAGGCGGTGGACAGGTGCAGCCCGGCCGGCAGGTCGAAGCTGGCGCCGGCGGTGACGACGATGCCGCGCGGGTTGAGCAGGAAGAAGTCGGGCCTGGCGCCGCCCTCGGCCTTCAGCGCCAGCAGGCCTTGCAGCAGGCTGGCTTGCGAGCCGGTGACGCGCGCGATGACGTTGTTCACCGCCGCACCGCTGAGGAAGGTGGCCGATTCGCCGGCCAGGATGGAGAAGCTGCCGAAGCTGTGGAACAGGTTGCCGCCGCGCAGCGTGCCCAGGCTTTGCGGCACCGTGAAGTTGCCCGACAGCGACTGCACCGCGCCCATCGTGCCGTCGGTCACCGCGGCGGCGTGCAGCGTGCCCCAGGCGGCGGCCAGCGCCAGCGCGATGGCGGTGTGCTTCATGACCAGTCTCCGATCAGGATGAAGGGCGCCCAGTAGAACGGGTGCTGGCGGTTGGGCGTGCGCAGCAGTTCGAGCTGCGCCTCGCGCAGCGCCTGCACGCGCGACACGGGGTCTTTCGTGCCGCCTTGCGCGCTGCCTGCCGCCAAGCGGCGATAGAAGCTGGCCATCACGCGGTTGGCCGCGTCGTCCGACACCGGCCACAGCGTGCCCAAGGCGCTGCGCGCGCGCGCCTTCAGCGCGGTGCCGCTCATGCCCAGCGGCGCGCGGTCGTCGCCTTCGGCGGTCTGGCAGGCCGACAGCGTCAGCAGTTCGATCGGCGGCTGGCCCGGGCGCTCGTCGCGCAGCAGGGCTTGCAGGCCGTCGAGCGTCAGCAGCTCGTCGTAGGTCATGATGAAGGTGCTGTCGGCGCTGTCGCCGAACACGCCGTGCGAGGCGATGTGCACCAGCGGGTGCCGGTGCGTGCGCAGCCGCTCCTTCAGCGCCGCCAGCGTGAAGCCCTGGTCGAGCAGCACCTCGGCGGGCATGACCTTGGCGATGCTCTCGATCTCCTGCTTGACGCCCGGCAGCGCCAACGCCTGACGCAAGGCGCTGCTGCGCGCCGCGCCGCGCACCTGGCGCGCGGGGGCGCCGGGCTCCAGCAGGCCGTCGACCACGGTTTCCGGCAGCTTGTCGACCACCGGGCCGGGCTCGCTCATGCCGGCCAGCAGCGCCTGCAGCGGGCCGCGGCCGGGGCGCGGCGTGGCCGTCAGGCTCAAGGCCGGCACGGTGGCCACGGCCAGGCGCTGCAGCAGGTAGCCGCGGCCGTCGTGCAGGCTGGCCAGCGGCAGCAGGCGCAGCACGCCGTCGGGCACGCTGACCAGCGTTTCCACGCGGTGCCGGGCCAGCAGCTCGTCGATGGGCGCCAGCAGCCAGCGGTACAAGGCCTCGGAGCGGGCGCGCAGCGGGTTGCCGTCGCGCAGCGCGGCCACGTAGTCCAGCACCTGCTGGCGCAGCGTCTCGGCTTCGACGGCGACGCTGCGGCGTTCGATGCCCTGGTCGGTTTCGAGCAGCAGCTCCAGCCGGTCGCTCAGGATGATGGGGTAGTAGATCGCGGTGCCCGGCGGCGGCACGTAGGCCGCCGCGCCGCTGCCGCCGCGCGTGCCGCCGGCGCCGGCAACGCCGCAGCGGTCGCGCAAGTAATCCTCCAGCTCGGTCTGCTTGATCAGCTCCACCGTGTCGCGCGCCTGGCGCAGCAGCGCCTGCTGCTCGGTGCCGCCGCGGGTGCCGGCGGCGCGCTGCAGCAGCAGGTCGGTCAGGCCCAGGTAGGTGGGCGCCAGCGTCTGGCGGAACGACGAGCGGCCGTCGAGGTATTGCACCGGGATGTCGCTGCGCACCGCCTCGATGTGCTCCACCGCGCGGCGGTAGGCGGCCAGCGCCAGATCGTCGCGGCCCAGCGCGCGGGCCAGGCGGCCGGCGCGCGCTTCCAGGTTCAGCAGCAGGTCGTGCGCCTGCACGCGCGCGGCTTGCGCGATGCCGCGTTCGGTGAGACGCAGCGCCTCTTCGGGGCGCTGCTGCGCTTCGTACAGCGACGACAAGCCGTCGTCGGCCTCGGCGGCCAGGCGGGCCTGGTCATGCCGGTCGGCGGCGGCCAGCGCCTGGCGGCGGCCTTGTTCGTAGGCCTCAAAGGCCAGCGCCGTGCCGCCGGGCAGCGCGCGCGCCTGCGCCGCCAGGTTGAGCAGGTGGCGCGCGCGTTCGGCGGCACTGCCCAGCGCGGCGGCGCGCGGGGCCGCCGCCTGCAGTCGCGTCAAACGTTGGCCTTCGTTGACCAGGCGGATGCGGTTGAGTTCGGCGGCCAGCGCCAGCGCGGCGTCGTCGGGCTGCAGCGCGGCGGCCGCTGCCCAGGCCTGGTCGGCCTGCTGCGGCTGGTGGCGCGCCCATTGCAGGCGGCCGAGGTCCATCAGCGCGGCGGCTCGTGTGGGCCGATCGGCGGCAGCGCCGGCCGCCTGCTGCAGCAGCGGCTCGGCCTCGTCGAGGCGGTTCAGGCGCAGATAGGTCCCGCCCAGGCGGCCGGCGGCCGCGGCGCGGGCGGCATCGCCGGACGCAGCGGCGAGCGCCGCCTGCTGGTCTTTCAAGGCCAGGTGCAGCGAGCCGGGCGCCGCGGGGCAGGCGGCGTCGGCGGCGCGGGCGATGGCCGGCAACAGCGCCAGGCCGATGCCCAGCAAGCCGGCCGCCAGCCTAGAACGGACGGACGCGCAGCGCGAGGTGGATGCCATGGTCCTGCAGGTCTCCGCGGGTGTCGGTGGGGCGGCGCTCCAGGCGGCGGCCGTAGAACATTTCGGCCTCCAGTTCGGCCCAGCTCAGCACCAGGCCGAGGCCGGCCGAGGCCAGCCTGCGGCGCGCCTCGTCGTGGTTCCAGGCCTGGCCGGCGTCGACGAAGGGCACCAGCTTCAGCGCGGCGCGGCGCTCGTCGCTGCGCCACAGGGGCTGGTGCCATTCGACGCTGGCGCTCCAGGCGTTGTCGCGCACCAGCGTGTTCTCGCGGTAGCCGCGCACGGTCTGGCGGCCGCCGACGGCCATCTGCTCCAGCGGCACCAGGCGGTCGGGGCTGTGCTGCGCCTGCGCGCGCAGCAACCAGTGGCCGCCGTCGTCGTTCATTGCAATCGCCGCCTGCCCCTGCAACTGCCACAGCGTGTAGCGGCGCGGCGGCGTGTCGGGCAGCACCGGGTCGGCCGGCAGGTTGTTGCGGCCTTTCACCAGCGTGGCGCGCAGCGCCAGCACGTGGCGGTCGACGCGCAGCGTCCATTCGGGCTGCAGCCGCCACGACTCGGTGCGCGTGCTGCCGCTCGCTTCCTCGGCCAGCACCGAGAAGGGCTCGCCGTCCAGCGTGGTGGCGTTGTGGCGCAGCGAGTGCGTCAAGGCGATGGTCAGCCGCTGGCGCGCGTCGTCGATCAGCGGCTGGCTGATGCCGAGCTCGCGCACGCCGACCAGGCTGTCGATGCCCAGCACGTTCAGCGGCTCTTCCACCACCGAGGCATGCGTGCGCGCCAGCCGCAGCGTGGCCACGGTGCGGCGCGCGAACAGCGGCAGCGCCCAGCTGGCGTCGTGGCTCCAGTTGATGCCGCGGGTGGCGTAGGCGGTGGCGCTGAGCGCGTCGCCCCAGCCGGTGATGTTGCGGATGCTGCCGTCGACGCCGGCCGCCACCGAGCCGACGGCCGGCGCGAGCTGGTTGTTGGCGAACAGGCTGAAGCTCCACGGCCGCGCGCGCGTGACGTCGATGTCCAGCACCGCGCGGCCCAGGCCTTCGTCGGGCAGCAGCCGCGCGTTCAGGCGCTCGAACAGCGGGTCGGCCAGCAGCAGCTGGAAGCGCTGCTGCAGCGTGTTGACGTTGAAGGGCTCGCCCTCGCGCAGCAGGCGCTGCGCGAGGTAGGCCTCGTCCAGCCGCTGAAGTCCCTGCGCGCGCAGCCGCGTGATCCGGCCTTCGACGATGCGCAGCGTCAGCGTGCCCTCGGCGTCGACCGCGGGCTCGGCCAGCAGCGCGCCGGAGTTGACGAAGCCGCGCTCGATCAGCGCGCGGGTAACGCGCTGGCGCAGCTCTTCCAGTTCCAGCGGGCGCAGCGGGCGGCCGAGGAAGGGCGCGGCCAGCGTCTCCAGCTCGGCCGCGGGCAGCGACGCCAGGCCTTCGAAGCGGATGCGCTGGGCTTGCAGCGTGGCCTCGGCCGGTACCGGGGGCAGCGGCGGATCGGCGGCATCGGCAGCGGGGGCCACGCACAGCGCCGCGAGCAGCACCGTGCTTGGCCACCGCCGCAGCCTGGTCCGGCGCTTGCCGCCATCGTGTGCCATCCGCCTCGCTCCCCGTGGACCCACGGCCGCCCGGGCGGCGGCCTCGCGGGGGCCATTCTCGCTTGGGTTTTCGCCGGCGAATCAGCGTTGGGCTGCCGCCTCCGCCGGCCGGCACAGCGCCAGCGCCTGCAGCAGCACCGCCGTGTCGCCGATGTGGTTGGCCAGCGTCAGCACCAGCTTGGCGTTCATCAGCGCGGCCTCGTCGTCGGACAGCTCGCGCTGGCTGGCGATCAAGGCTTCGTAGAAGCCGTCGGGGTCGGCGATGCGGGGCTGGGTCAGCAGCGTGGTCATAAGGCAACCTCCGCGCTTGCGCGCTCCGGTATGAGCGCTTGGGAGCGGCCCTGCGCGCTCACTGGACTACCCTGCGTGCTGCGCACTCGGGGATGAGCGCTTGGGAGCGGCCCGGCGCGCTCATGGCGCGGCCTCCGTGGCGATGGCCAGCGCGCGGCGCAGCGCGGCTTGCGCGGCCGCGGGGTCGAAGCGCCGCCAGCGCGCGGCCACGTGCTGGTCGGGGCGGATCAGGTAGACGGTGCCGGGCTGCGCGTCGTAGCGCTCGGCGAGCAGGCCTTCGGGGTCGACCACGTCGCGGCCGACGACCAGCGGCAGCGCGCTGACGGCGCCCACGCGCACCGGCTCGGCGCGCGCCTCGTCGCCGAAGGCCAGCAGCACGAAGCCCTGGCCCAGCGCCTGCAGCAGCCAGCCGTCGCGGCCGGCGCGGCGCACCGGCGCGTCGGCGCAGGGCGTGCCGGGCGCCATGCGCGCGGCGAAGGCGTCGCAGTCGGGCGTGTTGAGCGGCGATTGCAAGTACGGCGTCGGCGTCGACAGCCGCCCGCTGTTGACCAGCGGCCGCGCGAAGGCCTCGGTCTTGGCCAGTTCCAGCACCGCGTCGCGGTACAGGCGGCTGGCCCGGCTCTTGGGCGTGATGAAGTCGGTGGAGCGCGTGCTGTTGAGCAGGTTGTCGTCGGCCGCATCAGCGCGTTCGTCGTGGTAGCTGTCGAGCAGCGCCTCGGGCGCGTCGCCGCGCTGCACCAGGGCCAGCTTCCAGGCCAGGTTGTCGATGTCCTGCACGCCGGTGTTGGCGCCGCGCGCGCCGAAGGGCGAGACCTGGTGCGCCGCGTCGCCGGCGAAGATCACACGGCCGTGGCGGAAGCGGTCGATGCGGCGGCAGGCGAACTGATAGACCGAGACCCATTCCAGCTCGAAATCGGCCTCGGGTCCCAGCATCGCGCGGATGCGTGGCAGCACGCGCTCGGGCTTTTTCTCTTCCTCGGGGTCGGCGTCCCAGCCGAGCTGGAAGTCGATGCGCCAGACGTTGTCGGATTGCTTGTGCAGCAGCACGCTCTGGCCGCGGTGGAACGGCGGGTCGAACCAGAACCAGCGCTCGGTGGGGAAGTCCGCCTTCATCACCACGTCGGCGATCAGGAAGCGGTCCTGGAAGAACTGCCCCGTGAAGCCGGCGCCCACCATGCGCCGGGTGTCGCTGTTGGCGCCGTCGCAGGCGACCACCCAGTCGGCCTGCAGCTGGAAGATGCCGTCGGGCGTCTCCACGCTCAGCAGCGCGTGGTCGGGCTGCTGCTGCAGCGACAACAGCCGGTGCTTCCAGGCCAGCGTGATGCGCGGCTCGCCGCCGATGGCGGCGATCAGCATCTCCTCCAGGTGGTATTGCTGCAGGTTGATCATCGCCGGCATCTGGTGGCGCGGCTCGGGCTGCAGGTTGAACGAGTAGGCCAGCTCGTCGCGGAAGTAGACGCGGCCGAGCTGCCAGCTCACGCCCTTGTCGACCATCGGCGCGGCGGCGCCCAGCCGGTCCCAGATCTCCAGCGGCCGCTTGGCGTAGCAGACGGCGCGCGAACCGATGCTGACGGTGTCGTTGTCGTCGAGCAGCAGCACCGGCAGGCCGCGCTGCGCGAGGTCCAGCGCCGCGGTCAGGCCGATCGGCCCGGCGCCGACAACGACCACCGGGTGGCGCTCGACGCGGCCTTCGCGCTGCGCCGCGCTGGGCGCGTAGCCGTAGCGCGGGTAGGTGTAGGTCGCCGTCATGCGCCGGGTCATTGATCCGCCACGCCGGCGAATTCGTTCTCGTGCATCCAGGCGGCGTGCTTGGGCGCGCGCTTGGTGCGGCTCCACTCTTCCAGCATGTCCCACTTCACCGTGTCCAGGCGCTGCTGCATCTCGGGCGTCGCGGTGTCGGCGGCCAGCTCCAGGCGGTGGCCGTTGCAGTCGAAGAAATAGATCGACTTGAAGATGGTGTGGTCGGTGATGCCCACCACCTCGATGCCCTTGGCCTGCAGCCGCGCCTTGGTGTCTTCCAGCGTCTGCACGTTGTCGACCTTGAAGGCGATGTGCTGCACCCACGGCGGCGTGTTCTCGTCGCGCCCCATCGGCGCCGAGTTGGGCAGCTCGAAGAAGGCCAGGATGTTGCCGCCGCCGGCGTCCATGAACAGGTGCATGTAGGGGTCGGGCGCGTGGGTGCTGGGCACGCGGTCTTCGGCGATCGCCAGCACGAAGTCCATGCCCAGGTGGTCGCGGTACCACTCGACGGTCTGCTTGGCATCGTGGCAGCGGTAGGCGACGTGGTGGATGCGCTGGATCTTCATGCTCGGTCTCCGGGTCGTGATCGTAACGAGGGTTACGATTGGAGCCGACGCCGGGGCCGGCCCCGTTTGATCTGCCGCAAGGTCGATGGCATCAACTGACCCGGGAAAACCCGGCTGTTCGGCGTCTGGGCCGGTGATGGCGGCCGGAACAATCGCGCGATGAAGCCCAAGCCCGAGGCCCCGACCATGTGCGAGCGCGACGAACAGATCGTCGCGCGCGTGGTGGCCTGGCACAACCGCCACCCGCTGGCCACGCGCATCAAGGCCGACCACGTGCACAGCGTGGGCGTGGTCAGCCTGCCGTTCGCCGTGCAGGGGGCGCAGGTTCAGGCATGGGCCGAGACGACGCCGACCGGCGAGCCGGAGCCGGCCGCGCCGACGGCGGAGGCTGCGGCAGCCGTGGCGGCGCCGGCTGGCGAGGCAAGCGTCGGGCCGGCGGCCGAAGCGCCCGGTGAATCGCCAGGTGGCGCGCCCGGTGAAGCGCCCGCTGAATCGCTCGGCAAAGCGCCGGCTGAAGCGTCGGCACAACCGCCAGCCGACCCGCAGGCAGAGGCGCCGGCTGCGGCGCCGGCCGAACCGCCGCCCGTGCCGGAACCGCCGCCCGCGCCCGCGCGCATGCGCTGGCAGGTCTCGGGCCTGCCGCCGCGGCGGCCGCGCTGGCATCCGCTGGCCTGGCTCGAACGCCTGCGCGGCGGCGGCGCCTATCGGGCGCTGTTCAGCGAAGACTTCATCGAGCCTTTGCGAGTGCCTCGTGTCGCGCGTTGGGCGGCGGCGCATGGCGTGGCCGACTGGCCGCTGCCGGCCGGCGCCGCGCAGCGCCTGGTGATGCTGGACCCGGCCTTGCGCCGCGCCGGCGACGGCGCTGCCGAACTGGACCTGCACGTCATCACCGCCGCGATCGGCATCGGCGACCAGCGCCACCGCCTGCTGCTGGCGCCCGGCGCCGGCGGCGCGGTGCTGGGCCGCCGGCACTGGAGCCGGCAGCGCGCGCTCAGCGCCTTGCCGCTGCTGGCGGGGGTGTTGATCGCGGCCGGCGCGGCCTGGCAGTTGCGCGGTGCGGGCACCGCGCCGGACGAAGCGGCCAAGCTGCTGGCGGCCGCGTCGGCGCCGGCCGCATCGCAGGCCGCGGCCGCGGCGTCGGAACCCACGCCGGTTTCGGCGCCCGAGCCGGCCGACGAGGCCGCCTCGGCGCCGGCACCGACTCGCGCGACCGACACGGCTGCCGCCGAAGCGCCGGCGGCCGAATCCGAGCCCAAGCCCAAACCCAAGCCGGAACCCGAACTCGTCGCATCGGCGCCGCCCGCGGCCGATGCCCGCGCCGGCAGCGTCGACCTGCCGCCGTTGCGGCCGCGCCTGGATGACCAGCAGCGCCGCGAACTGCGCGCCGCCGGCCGTGCGCTGCGCCAGGAGCCGGCGGCGACCAAGGCCTGGGCGCTGGTGACGCCGCTGCTGCGCGACCGCCGCCAGTCAGAGCGCGTGGCCGCGCAGTTGCATGCGGTGGCGCTGCTGCAGCCGGTGCCGATGCAGACCGAGCTGGTGCCCGCCGGCAACGGCTGGCGCGCGGTGTTCTGGCCGTTCGACAGCGAGCAGGATGCGCAGAAGGTGCGCCTCGCGCTGGCCGACAAGGGCCTGCCGACCGAGCTGCTGGAGTTCTGAAACCATCGTGACATCCGTTACGATGGGCGGGTGCAACTGCAAGCCTTCCTGCCCTACCGCCTGGCGGTCGTGACCGAGGCCATCAGCCGCTCGATGGCCGCGGTCTACCACCGGCGCTACGAGCTGTCGCGCGACGAATGGCGGCTGCTGGCGGCGCTGGCCGGCAGCGGGCGCATCCAGGCGGCCGAGGCGGCGCAGCTCACCACGCTGGACAAGATGCAGGCCAGCCGCGCGCTGCGCAGCCTGCAGTCGCGCGGGCTGGTCGACCGCCGCACCGACGAGAACGACCGCCGCCACGTCATCGTGCAGCTGCTGCCCGCGGGCCGCGCGCTGCTGCGCCAGATCACGCCGATGGTGCTGGCGCGCGAGGCCTATCTGCTGGAAGCGCTGGACGACGAGGAACGCGCCGTGCTCGACCGCGCGCTGGCCAAGCTGATGCAGCGCGCGCGGTCGCTGCAGCAGCAGGGTTGAGGCAGACGGCCGCTCGGTCGGCGTCGCACTTGGGCAAGTCGTCGCTTGGCTTGCTTTGATCGTCGGTTCTTCGCGTGCGCAGGCCCCCGGCGGGGTTTCGTCCCCGCGGCCGACCTACTTTCTTTGCTGGTGCAAAGAAAGTAGGCAAAGAAAGCACCTTCAATGCAACACCCCCGGCTCGTTCTTCGGTGATCGGTCGCTGCGCTCCGGCCGGTGGTGGTGACAGTTCTCGCAAAGCCTTGCTCGACAGCGCCGACTGTTCACCAGCGGCGCGTCGCGAGCGGCGTCACGCTCGACCACCGTCCGCTCTTCAGGCGCAAGGAGCGTGGCATGCCGATGGCTGGTGGTCCAGCGTGACGCGGTACCGTCTCGCTTGGGCGGTGAACAGTCTGCCGCGGGCACGAAACCCCGCCGGGGGCGTTGGCACGCGAAGAACCACCGATCAAAGCACCCCGAGGCTTCAGGCGAATCCGCGCGATGACCGTGCCCGAGCCCGGAGCGGATCAGACCATCCCCAGCGCCGCCGACGGGAAGTTGCCCAGGCCCGGCAGCACCGTCGCCTGCTCGCTGGCGCTCAGGCCCAGCCAGCCGCCCAGCGTCGCGGCGAGTTGCGTCACCGAGGTGCTGGGCAGCAGCCGGCCCGAGCCCACGTCGTCGGCGGTGCCGGTGGCGGTGAGCGGGAACGTGCCGTAGATGTCGCGCCCCTTCACCGCGCCGCCGGCTACGAAGTGGTGCGATCCCCAGCCGTGGTCGCTGCCGTCGCCGTTGCTCACCAGCGTGCGGCCGAAGTCAGACGCGGTGAACAGCAGCACGTTGTTCAGCAGCCCCAGCGATTGCAGCGCGCCGAGGAAGTAGTCCACCGACAGCGCCACCCGCGCCATCAGCGCCGGCTGCTGCGACATCTGGTTATTGTGCGTGTCGAAGCCGCCGAGCGAGACCATGAACACCTGGCGCTGCATGCCCAGCTGCTGGCCGGCGCCGATCAGCCGCGCCACCAGCCGCAACTGCTTGGCCAGGCTCTCGTTGGCCGGCGTGATGGCCGGCGCCGCGCCCAGCGTGACGGCAGTGGTGGCCAGCGCCGGCACGCTGACGGCCGACAGCGCCGTCTGCAGCGTGGCCGCGGTGTCGATCGAGCGCTGCATCACGCGGCCGTACTCGCTGTCGAAGTCGCTCTGGCCGCCGCGCGTCACCACGCGCTGCAGGATGGGCTTGAGCGTGTTGCTGCCGAACATCCAGTTGGCCGACAGCCCTTTCACCGCCACCGGCCCGTCGCCGCTGACCTGGTACTGCGTGACCTGGCTGCCCGACAGGAAGATCGCATTGCCGCTGGCCGACAGCGCGGTGAACACCGGGTAGGCGTTGGCCGCCATCAGCAGGTCGCCCATGCGCCCGCCCCAGCCGCTGGCCGCGCCTTCGGGGTATAGCGACTGCCAGGTCGACTGCTGGTCGTTGTGCGAGAACAGCTTGGGCGGCAGCCCGCTGCCGGCTTGGAACTCGGCCTTGGTCACCGGGCGCAGCAGCGGCCCCACGTTGGCCAGCACCGCGGCGCGGCCGGCTTCGTACCAGTTGCGCAGCGGCTGCAGCTCCACCGGCATGCCGAAGGCGCGGCCGGCGGCCTGCCGCGTGCTGGCGATGGCCTGCAGCCGCGCCGTGGGCCAGGCCAGGTCGCCGCGCGCGGCGGCGTATTGCGCGTAGCCCGTGGCATCGATCGGCAGCACCCAGTTGTGGCTGTCGCTGCCGCCGTTCATGAACAGGCAGACCAGCGCACGGTAGCCGCCGCCGGTGTTGGCGGCGCGTGACGACTGCGCCGCCAGCGCGGCCAGGCCGGCCAGGCCCAGCGACAGCGGCGCGCGCGCGCCGGGCAGCGCGGCGGCCAGGCCGCTGGCGGCGCGCAGGAGTTGGCGTCGGGAAGCGTTCATGGTGTCGCTGATGTCGTGAGTTAGCGTTGAACCAGGAATTCGGGCGAGGCCATCAGCAGGTAGACCGCGAGGCGCGCCCGGTTGAGGTGGCTGGCGGCGTCGTTGCCGCCGACGCTGCCGATGGCGTCCAGCACGTCGCGCCGCAGCTCGCCCGACATGCGGCCGGCGAGCAGCAGCACGTTCAGGTTGTCGAGCAGCGCGCCCACGTTGCCGGCCGCCGCCAGCGACTGCTGCGCCGCGTACGAGGCCACCGCGTCGGCGCCGCTGCCGTTCCAGCCCATGCCCCAGCCGACCATCGCCTCGGCCTGGTTGACCCAGGCGGCGCTGCTGCTTTCGTTGGCCAGCTGGAACTCCGGCGCCGTGGCCTGGCGCGCCGCGAAGGCCGTGCCCGGCGGCACGTAGCCGGGGCGGAACCAGCCGAACACCGAGGGCGCGCGCCAGATGCGCTGGCCTTGCGCGTCCAGCTCCCAGGCCAGCATGTACTGGCCGCTGGCCGACGTGGCGTTGAAGGCGCGCAGCCACTGCGTGACGCGCAGCACCGGCTCGCGCAGCTTGCCGCTGGTGGCCGCCGGCGCGTTGCGCGCCTCGGCGTCCAGCAGCACGGCGCGCAGCACGGCGGCCAGGTCGCCGCGAACGCCGGCGCCGTTGTCGTTGAAGGCCGCCGCCACGCGCGCGACGTAGGCCGTGCTGGGCGCGCTGGTGACGAACTGCTGGATCAGCTGGCGGCCGACGAAGGGCCCGACGTTGGGGTGGTTGAACAGCGTGTCGAGCGCGATCTTCAGCTTGGCGTTGGCCTCGGTGCCGGCGGGAATCGTCACGCCCCAACGCTTGCCGGCGAACAGCTTGACTTCCGCAGTCGAGCCCTGGCCGGGGTAGAACTTCATGCGCTGCAGGTCGATCTGCGTGTCGCTGCCCAGCTTGTAGTCGGGCCATCCCCAGCGGAAGCGGTTCTCGGTGAGCTGGTTGTCGGGGAAGGCCCACGACCAGCCGGTGAACACCTTGGCCAGCGCCATCACGTCGGCGTTGCCGTAGGTCTCGATCGCCTTGCCGGCGGCGTCGGTCTTCGGCGTGCCGTCGGCGTTGAGCTCGGCCAGGCCGATGGTGAACAGCTGCATCAGCTCGCGCGCGAAGTTCTCGTCGGGCACGCGGCCGCTGGCCGGGTCTTCCTTGCGGTTGCGCAGGTGCGAGAGGTAGATGCCCATCGCCGGGCTGAGCGCGATCTCTTCCAGCAGCGCGCGGTAGTTGCCGAAGGCGTGCTGGTTCAGGATGTCGAGGTAGCGCGCGTAGGCGCGCGAGTGGTTGTAGAGGTTGGAGTCGTTCTGCGACGCCATCAGGATGTGGTGCAGCGCGAAGGCCATGCGCTTGCGCAACTGGTCGGGCGCCGTGGCGGCGGTGGCCCAGAAGCGTTCGCCCACCCAGCTATCGGTGTAGTTGCTGCCACCGGGGCGGTAGTCGGCGCCCTGGTTCCACTTGGCCTGCACGTGGCTGACGAAGTCGCTCTTGTAGGCGATCGCCATCTGGCTGGCGATCCACTGCGCCGGCGTGCTGGCGGCAAGCTGGTCGATGCCGGCCGGCGTCGGCCCGAAGCTGGCCTGCAGCAGGAAGCGCGCCGCCGCGGCGCGGGCCGCCAGGTTGGCGCTGCTCGACGACGGTGCCGGCCAGGTCAGGCGCAGCGCGCCCGACCAGTAGATGCCCGACTGGGCGGCCACCGTGTCCAGCCCGTCGAAGGCCTTGGCGCCGCTGCCGCGGTCGATCAGCGCGCCGGGCAGCGTGGGCAGCACGGTGGTGCTGCCGTCGCTGAGCGTCATCACGTACAGGTTGCGGTCCTGGCCGCCGACGGCGGCGTCGTTGGTGAAGACCACGTCGACCTTGGCGCCGGCCGCCAGGCCGCTGGCGCTGAACACATAGTCGGTAGGTGCGGCCGAGCCGACCGTGGTCTTGCCGAGCGAGACGCCGTTGAGGCGCACCTCCATCTCCGGCCACACGCCGGCGGCCACGCTGCCGTAGGCGCGCACGATGAGGCGGCCGGCGGTGGGCGTGGCGGTCGTGGCGGTGGTGGACTGCGCCTGCGCCGGCACCGCGCACGCGGCGGCCAGCAGGATGCACGAGGTGAAGCGTCGGGCGACGCTCAAGGCGATGCCAAGGCCGGGGCGGCGCGCCCGGCCGCGCGATGCGGCGAGGTTCATGAGGCGGGCGCCGGCAAGGCGGCGCGGGCAGCTTCGAAGGCCCGCGCATTGCAGCGGATCGGCGCCGCCGCAGGTGAAGAAATGCGTCGGCGTTGGTAAGCGCCCGTGTCGGCCGGTTACGGCTGCGACCGGGCCGCCGCCGGGGCGCCGAGCCGCCGGGCCGTCAGCCGATGCGGCGCAGCATCGCGGTCAGCCGCTCGAAGGTGCGGCCGTACGGCGGAAACAGCAGCTTGCTGGCCGACCACGGGCTCTGGTGGTAGACGCCGGTTTCCTTGCTGAAGGCGCGGAAGCCCCATTCGCCGTGGTACGCCCCCATGCCGCTGGCGCCCACGCCGCCGAAGGGCAGGTCTTCCTGCACGATGTGCCACAGCGTGTCGTTCACCGTCACGCCGCCGGCCAGCGTCTGGCGCAGCACCTGTTCGCGCTCGGCGCCGTCGTCGCCGAACCAGTACAGCGCCAGCGGGCGGTCGTGTCCGTTGACGTACGAGATCACTTCGTCGATGCGCTCGTAGGTCAGCACCGGCAGGATGGGGCCGAAGATCTCCTCCTGCATCACGCGCATGCCGGCGCGCGGCTGCAGCACCAGTTGCAGCGGCAGCTTGCGCGTGGCGTCTGACGGCGCTTCGGCATGCGCCGGCAACACGGTGGCGCCCTGCGCCTTGGCGTCGTCCAGCAGCGCCAGCAGCCGGCGGTAGTGGCGCTCGGTGGCGATGCTGGTGTAGTCGGGGTTGGCGGCCACCGTCGGGTAGAGCGCGGCGTGCGCGCGCTGCACCGCGGCCACGAAGTCGTCGACGCGCGCGCGCGGCAGCAGCACGTAGTCGGGCGCGATGCAGGTCTGCCCGGCGTTGAGCAGCTTGCCGGCCACCAGCCGCTGCACGCTGCGTTCCAGCGCGCAGCTGGCCGACAGGATGGCCGGCGACTTGCCGCCCAGTTCCAGCGTGACGGGGGTCAGGTTGGCCGCCGCCGCCAGCGCCACCTGGCGGCCCACCGCGGTGGAGCCGGTGAACAGCAGGTGGTGGAAGGGCAGCGCGACGAAGGCGCGGCCGAGCTCGGCGTCGCCGGTGATCACCACCATCTCGTCGGCCGAGAACGATTGCGCCACCTGCTCGCGCAGCAGCTCGGCGAAGCGCGGGCCGATCTCGGAGGGCTTGATCATCACCCGGTTGCCGGCGGCCAGCGCCGCGATGGCCGGCGTCAGCGCCAGCATGCCGGGGTAGTTCCAGGGGCTGACGATGCCCACCACGCCCAGCGGCTGGCGCATCAGCCGGTTCCAGCCCGGGCGCTGCACCAGCGCGGTGGGCATGCGCCGCGTCTTCATCCAGCGGCGCAGGTGGCGGCGCGTGTGGCGCAGCGTCATCTGCACCGGGAGGATGTCGGCCAGCCGCGTCACCTCGGGCGGGCGGTGGCCGAAGTCGTCGGACACGGCCTGCAGCATCGCGGGCGCCATGCGCGTGAGCATGGCGTCCAGCCGCTGCAGCCGGTCCAGCCGCACGGCCAGGCTGGGGTCGCGCTCGGCCTCGAAGCCGGCCAGCAAGCGCGCGAAGGCGGCGCGCAGGGGCTGGTCGGAAGCACTGGGCTGGAGTTGCAGGACGGCGCTCATGAAGGCCTCGGCAGACAAGCGGACGATGCGGTCATCATAGGTCTGCGGCTTCAGCGGCACGCGGGCGCACAATGCTTTCAGGAGGTGCTCTCTAATGTCGTCCGGCAAGATCCTCGTCGCCCAGGGCGGCGGCCCCACCGCGGTGATCAACCAGTCGCTGGTGGGCGTGGTGCTCGAAGCGCGGCGCTTCCGCGAGGTGACGCGCGTCTACGGCGCCCGCCACGGCGTGCGCGGCGTCGTCAACGAAGACTTCATCGACCTGACGCAGGAAACCAGCCACAACCTGGAGCTGGTGGCCGACACGCCGGCCGCGGCACTGGGCAGCACGCGCGACAAGCCCGACCTGGCCTACTGCCAGGAGATGTTCAAGGTGCTGCAGGCGCACCGCATCGAGCACTTCTTCAACATCGGCGGCAACGACAGCAGCGACACCGTGCGCATCATCGCCGACGAGGCGCGCAAGGCCGGCTACCCGCTGCGCTGCATCCACATCCCCAAGACCATCGACAACGACCTGGTGCACAACGACCACACGCCGGGCTTTCCCAGCGCGGCGCGCTTCGTGGCCCAGGCCTTCGCCGGCGCCAACCTCGACAACGCGGCGCTGCCCGGCGTCTACGTGGGCGTGGTGATGGGGCGCCACGCGGGCTTTCTGACGGCGGCCAGCGCCCTGGGCAAGAAGTTTCCCGACGACGGCCCGCACCTCATCTACCTGCCCGAGCGCGTGTTCGAGCTGGACAAGTTCCTGGCCGACGTGAAGGCCACGTACGAGCGCCACGGGCGCTGCGTGATCGCGGTGAGCGAAGGCATCCACGACGCCGCGGGCAAGAGCATCGCCGAGCAATTGGCCAAGGACCTGGAGCGCGACGCCCACGGCAACGTGCAGCTCTCGGGCAGCGGCGCGCTGGCCGACCTGCTGTGCGACGAGATCAAGTCCAAGCTCAAGATCAAGCGCGTGCGCGGCGACACCTTCGGCTACCTGCAGCGCAGCTTCGTCGGCTGCGTCTCCGACGTCGACCAGCGCGAGGCGCGCGAGGTCGGCGAGAAGGCCGTGCAATACGCCTTCTGGGGCGTCAACGGCAAACACGGCGACGGCTCGGTGGCCATCAAGCGCACCGGCTTCTATTCGGCCGACTACGAACTGCTGCCGCTGGACGCCGTGGCCGGCAAGACGCGCACGATGGAAGACGAGTTCATTACCGCCAGCGGCACCGACGTGACCGACGCCTTCCGCCTGTACCTGCGCCCGCTGCTGGGCTCGCGGATGCCCGATGCCTTCAGGCTGCGGGGGGCGAGGGTGGACAAGGTGTTGAAGGGGTGAGGAGGGTGGCGTGCGGGTGCGCTGGATGCCGAAGTCGCTAGGCTGACACGCGGCGATGATCGCGCCGCCGCGGGCCTGAGGGTCTGCGCGGGCCGCCCATCGCTCGCCCCTGCCAAGCTGCGCGGTGGCTGGTGCTCGCTCGGAACGACGTTACGGTTGGCGCGGCAAAGGCGAGAGACGAGAAGCGAGGTCGTTCTCAGTGCGCCGTGTGGCTCGGATCGATTGGGAGTCAACCGGGACCGCTGGCCAAATGCAGGGAAGCGTCTACGCATCAGCGCCAGTCGGAGGCGCATTCAAAACATAAGAGAAGCTTATCTAGTCGCGCCACACTTCTAATTGGATGCAGCGCGAGAACCGTCCCATCATTCGCTTCGAAAAGCAGGTCATCGCTGGCTCGAATCGACATGATGAAACACGACGACACTCCGCCGACATCCACGGATCGCCCGCGTTCCGCAAGTGAACGCAACCGCGAACGGATGCTCGCCCTGATTGGCGAAGTGCGAGCCCTTGAGCAACGGGCCGTCGACAAGTCGGCGCGTGCGGCCGAGGCCTTCCACGCCAAAGGCAAGCTGCTGCCGCGGGAGCGCCTGGCGCACCTGCTGGACGCCAACCGGCCATTCTTCGAGCTGATGAGTCTGTGCGGCTACTGCGGCTTGGAGGATCCGGACCCGGCCACCAGCATCCCTGGGGCAGCGCTGATCGTCGGCATTGGCCACATCGAGGGCGTGCGCTGCATGGTGGCGGTAAACGACTCGGGCATCAGCGCCGGTGCCATGCAGGCGCTGACCGGGCAGAAGCTGATCCGCGCGCAAGAGATCGCGTTGGCGCAGAAGCTGCCCTTCGTGCAGTTGGTGGAGAGCGCAGGCGGCAACCTGCGCAAGTACCGGGTGGAGCGTTTCGTTGTCGGCGGCGGCATGTTCTACAACCTGGCGCGGCTGTCCGCTGCCGGGATTCCGGTGGTGTCGCTCATCCACGGCTCGTCGGCAGCCGGCGGCGCCTATCTGCCGGGGCTTTCCGACCACGTGATCATGGTGCGCCGGCAGGCGCATGCCTACCTTGCGGGACCTTCGTTGCTGCGCGCGGCTACTGGCGAGGAGGCCAGCGACGAGGAGTTGGGCGGTGCTGACATGCACGCCAGCATTTCCGGACTGGCAGACCATGTGGCCGACAACGACCTGGATGGCATCGCGCGCCTGCGAGAGGTGGTGGATACCATTGGCTGGCGCGACGAGGCCGCAATGGCCGGATGGGACGAACCCATCGCATCCGCAGACGGCCTGCTGGAGCTGATGCCGGCCGACCTGCGTACGCCGGTCGACATGCGCGAGGTGATTGCGCGCATCGTTGACGGCTCGCGCTTTCGCGAGTTCAAGGCCGCGTACGGTCCACACACCCTGTGCGGCCACGCCAGCGTCCAGGGTCATGCCGTCGGCATCCTGAGCAACAACGGGCCGCTCGACTGCGACGGTTCGACCAAGGCCGCCCAGTTCATCCAATCATGCGTGCAACTGGGCAGACCCCTCGTCTTCCTGCAGAACATCACCGGCTTCATGGTCGGACGCGAGCATGAGCAGGCCGGGATGATCAAGCACGGCGCCAAGCTGATCCAGGCGCTGTCGAATGCGCCGGTGCCGCGCCTGACGGTGTTGTGCGGCTCTTCCTTCGGCGCCGGCAACTACGGCATGTGCGGCCGCGCCTTCCGCCCAGACTTTCTGTTTTCATGGCCCAACGCGCGTACCGCCGTCATGGGCGGCGAGCAGGCGGCGATGACCATGCGTCTGGTTGCCGAGAACGCCGCTCGCCGCAGCGGGCGCCCAGCCGACGAGCAGGCGATCGAGGCCGAGAGCCGCGGCATCGTCGCCACCTTCGAGCGACAGTCCAGCGCGATCCACACCAGCAGCCTGCTGCTGGACGACGGAGTCATCGACCCCAGGGAGACCCGCGCTTGGCTGGGCATGGCGCTGACGACCGCGGATCAGGCCGCCTGTCGGAGCGTGCAACCGATGCAGTTCGGCGTGGCTCGCCTATAGCCACGGAGGCACCGCGCCACGTGTCGCCAGCGGCACACGGCCGGGCCCACGCCATTTCAGTTTTTTGAGGAGACAACGCTTCATGATGACCCCTGAGCACGTCGCACTGCAGGACAGCGTGCGCAAGCTGATCGAACGAGAGATCGAGCCGCACGTCGAGCAGTGGGAGGCCGATGAGATCTTCCCTGCGCACGAGGTATTCAAGAAGCTCGGCCGCGCCGGCTACCTTGGCGTGAACAAGCCCGTGGAGTTCGGCGGCATGGGGCTGGACTACTCCTACGAGATTGCCTTCTGCGAGGCCATCGGCGGCATCAGCGCGGGCGGTGTCGGCATGGCCATCGCCGTGCAGACCGACATGGCTACCCCGGCGCTGGCGCGCTTTGGCTCCGACGAACTGCGCAAGACGTTCCTCAAGCCCACCGTGGCGGGAGACTTCGTGGTGTGTCTGGGGGTGTCCGAATCGGGCGCCGGCTCGGACGTGGCCTCGCTCAAGACAACGGCGCGCAAGGACGGCGACGACTATGTGATCAATGGCTCCAAGATGTGGATTACCAACGGCCTGCAGGCCGACTGGATGTGCCTACTGGCCAACACCAGCGAAGGTAACGCGCACCGCAACAAGTCGCTGATCTGCCTGCCGCTGCGCGAGAACGGCAAGCTGCACTCCGGCCTCACGATGAACAAGATCAAGAAGGTCGGCATGTGGTCGTCCGACACGGCGCAGGTCTTCTTCGACGAGGTCCGCGTGCCGCAGCGCTACCGCATCGGCGAAGAAGGCATGGGCTTCACGTATCAGATGCGCCAGTTCCAGGAAGAGCGTTTGAGCGGCGCCACGCGCCGCGTGACCGCACTGTCCAACGTCATCAACGAGACCATCGAATACACGCGTCAACGCAAGGCCTTCGGGCGCTCGATCCTTGACAACCAGTCGGTGCATTTCCGATTGGCCGAGCTGAAGACTGAGGTGGAACTGCTGCGTTCGGTCATCTACCGCGCGGCGCAGGTACATATGGCGGGCGGCGACATGACCGAACTGGCCTCGATGGCCAAGCTTAAGGCCGGCCGGCTGTGCCGCGAGGTGACCGATTCGTGCCTGCAGTACTGGGGCGGCATGGGCTTCACCTGGGAAAACAAAGTTTCGCGCGCCTGGCGCGATCTGCGGCTGATCTCCATCGGCGGCGGCGCCGACGAGATCATGCTGACGATCATCTGCAAGCACATGGGCACCTTGCCGAAGCGCTCGGCCTGAGCGCGGAGGCGTCACATGTGCTTCGACACACTGCTCGTCGCCAGCCGAGGCGAGATCGCGTTGCGAGTGCTGCGCAGTGCGCACCGGCTTGGCTTGCGGACTGTCGCGGTCTACTCTGATGCCGATGCCCGCAGCCCGCACGTACGCGCGGCCGATGAGGCAGTGCGGATCGGCCCGGCCGAGGCGGTCCGCAGCTACCGCGATGCGCCGGCGCTCATCGAGGCCTGCCTGCGCAGTGGCGCCCAGGCCATCCATCCGGGCTACGGCTTCCTGTCCGAGAATGCGGCATTCGCGCAGGGGGTCGCCGATGCGGGCTTGACCTTCGTCGGCCCGTCGGCCCGGGTCATCGCACTGATGGGCAACAAGGCCCAGGCCAAGGCGGCAATGATCGCGGCGGGGGTGCCGACCGTGCCGGGCGAGCAGGGCTGCACCACGGAGCTACAGGCGCTCGCGGCGGCCGAGCGCATCGGCTATCCGATCATCCTGAAGGCTGCGGCGGGCGGTGGCGGGCGCGGCATGCGCGTGGTGCGCGATGCTGCGGATCTGCCCGGCGCCTTGCGCCAGGCGCGCTCCGAGGCGGTGGGCGCGTTCGGCTCCGACGAGATCATCATCGAGCGCGCCATCGAGGGTGGACGGCACATCGAGATCCAAGTGCTGTGCGACACGCACGGCCGCTGCCTGCATCTGGGCGAACGCGACTGCTCGACACAGCGCCGCTTCCAGAAGGTGATCGAAGAGGCACCTTCGCCCGCGGTGACCGACGAATTGCGCCGCGTGATGGGCGAGGTCGCGGTGCGTGCCTGTGAGGCCATCGGCTACACCGGGGCGGGCACGCTTGAATTCCTGCTCGACAGCAGGGGGCGCTTCTATTTCATGGAGATGAACACGCGCCTGCAGGTCGAGCATGGCGTCACCGAATTGGTGACGGGTCTGGACCTGGTGGAGCAGCAACTTCGCATCGCCAGGGGCGAGCGGCTCGCGCTGGCGCAGGACGACGTGCGCCTGCGCGGCCATGCCATCGAGGTGCGCCTGTGCGCCGAAGATCCCGCCGCCGGCTTCCTGCCTCAGGTGGGGCGCGTCGGCCTGTGGCGCCCCGCGCCCGATATCCGCGTCGACAGCGCGCTGGAGGCCGGCATGGAGATTGGCTCCGCATACGATTCGATGGTAGCCAAGCTCATGGCCTGGGGCGAGACGCGCGACGAGAGCACGTCCCGCCTGGCTCGGGCCTGCGAGCGCACGGCGCTGCTGGGCGTGCGCACCAACCTCGGCCTGCTGGCGCGCTGCCTGCGCCATCCACGCTTCGCAGCCGGTGCCGTTACAACGGACTTCCTGGGACGGGAAGACGCCGCGTCGCCGGAGTGGCGCGCACAACCCACGTCACATTCGCGCACGGCGGCGGCGGTGTTGCTGTCAGGCGCGGCCGGCCCCGCGGCGCAGGATCGGGAGGGGCTACCGAGCGGTCCCACGCAAACGCGCGTCGTGTGGCTCGTGGATGTGACGCAGGCGCTTGACGGGGGTGAGCCATGCGCCGCCGAGCTGCGGCCATCAGCAGTGGCAGGCGAGTTGTGCATGCGCCTGCATAGCGGCGCGCCAATGGCTGCGCACGGCAATCGGCGCGCCGAGGCGAAGGTCGAGGAGGTGGCGTACTCCATCGGTAACCTGTTCTGGGAGCCCGCTGCAGGTACCCGGGGCGGCACCCTCGGGCTGGCCGTGAACGGCGTGTATCGCCAACTGGCGTGCTACTCGCCACAGCGCGACGAATGGTGGCTGCAGGACGGTGCAGATACCTTCGTGTTCAGGCGGTTGACTCGGTTCGGGGCCGATGGGGGCGAATCCCGCGAAGGTAGCGTGCGGGCGCCGATGAGCGGGCGTGTGATCGCTGTGATGGTCACCGAGGGCGATGCAGTCGAGCGCGGCCAGACGCTGGCCGTGCTGGAGTCCATGAAGATGGAAATGCCGTTGGTGGCGCCGCGCGCGGGCCGCGTCGCGCGTGTGCTGGGCCAGGCGGGCATGCAGCTCAACGCTGGCCAGGTGCTGGTCGAGGTGAGCGCCGAGGCTGCGTCCACCGAGCCGGAGGAAGAGTCATGATGGACCCGCGAGTACAGGCCGGCCGTGCGATCGTGATCGGCGGTGCCTCGGGGTTCTGGGGCGACTCGCAGATCGCCGTGCCGCAATTGCTGCAGGAGCCCGACCTGGGCTACCTGGTTTTCGACTACTTGGCCGAGACGACCATGGCGATCCTGCAGCGGGCACGCCTGCGCTCGCCCGAGCTGGGCTATGCGACGGACTTCGTCACCGCGGCGCTCAAGCCGAACCTGCGCGCACTGAAAGCGCGGGGCGTACGGCTGGTGTCCAACGCGGGCGGCCTGAATCCGGAGGGCTGCCGCGACGCCATCCTGGCGCTGGCGCACGAGCAGGGGCTGGACCTGAAGGTGGCCACTGTTTCCGGCGACGACGTGCTCTCGCTGCGGAGCCGCTTCAGGCCTTGGCCCGGCGAGCCGGCCGATGCCACGCTGCCTGGACTGATGTCGGCCAGTGCCTACCTCGGCGCCTTGCCCATCGCCCAGGCGCTGGCGGGCGGCGCCGACGTTGTCGTCACCGGCCGCAGCGTGGACAGCGCAGCGATGCTAGGTGTTGCGATTCATGAATTCGGCTGGTCGATGCAGGACTACGACCGGCTGGCACAGGCCAGCCTGGCGGGCCATCTGGTGGAGTGTGGCGCGCAGGCCACGGGCGGGCTGTTCACGGACTGGGAGCGCGTGCCGGACTGGACCGACATCGGCTATCCGCTGGTGCGCATGACGGCGGACGGCGTGTTCGAGCTTCACCAGCCCGCTGGGGCCGGCGGACTGGTGACGCGCCAGACCGTGGGCGAGCAGTTGCTCTACGAGATCGGCGACCCACGGGCTTATGCGCTGCCCGACGTCGTCTGCGATTTCTCCGAGGTGCAGATCGAGGAGTTGCCGGGCTTCGAGGCCGGCGGTGGCCGCGTGCGCGTCAGTGGCGCTATGGGCAACGCGCCGGGCGACTGCTACAAGGTGACGGCGACCTACCAGCAGGGCTACCAGATCGCGCTGATGATGGCCATTCGCGGCCAGCGTGCGATGGAGAAGGCCCAACGCACCGCTCAGGCCCTGCTGGCGCGCAGCCGCCGCCTGATGGCCGAGGCTGGCCACGCAGACTACAGCGACACTTTGGTGGAGCTGCTGGGCGCCGAGTCGATGTACGGGCCGCATCGCCGCGTGCGCGAGAGCCGGGAGGTGGTGCTGCGCATCGCCGCCCAGCATGCCGACAAGCGCGCGCTGGCCTTTCTCCAAAAGGAGGCCGCTTCGGCGGGCACTTCGATGGGGCCGGGCACGCGAAGCCACTTCGGCGGGCGCTCGGACATCCAGAGTGTGATTCGCGCAGCCTCCTTCTTGCTGCCCAAGGCTGACGTGCAGGTGCAGTGGCAGATGACCGGCGGCCCAGCTCTGCCGGTGGACGTGCCGTTGGGCGCTGAGTCTGTCGAGCCCGCGGCAGCGGCTGCACCGGAGCGGCGCGGTGCCGCGGAGGACGCGCCGGAGCGGCGCGTCGTGACGGAGGAGGTGCTGCGGGACGGTATGCAGCCGACCGTGCGCGTACCGCTGGGCGCGCTGGTCGTCGGACGCAGCGGCGACAAGGGCAACGACGCCAACGTCGGGTTGATGGTGCGCGATCCGGCCTGGTTGCCGGTGGTGCGCGAGCAGGCCACTGCTGAGCGGGTGCGCGACTACTTCGCGCACCTGATCGAAGGCCCGGTCACGCGCCACGAGTTGCCCGGCATCGGAGCCTTCAACTTCGTGCTGGAGCAGGCGCTCGGGGGCGGAGGCTCGTGCAGCCTGCGCTCCGATCCGCTGGGCAAGTGCTACGCCCAAATGCTGCTCGACATGGATATCGATTGCCCTGCGGACTTGCGCCCCGAAGGCGCTGCCGGCGCGCCCTGAACGGGCGGGCCATTCATTGACTTGCGACGAACCCAGGAGACACGCCCCATGCGAACCGAACATCGATCTGGCGACACGATCCGTCACGACCCGCCCACCCGCTCGAACGGGTTGCGCCGCATTGCGCTGATGGCGCTATTGGCCGTCGGCTTGTGGGCCCCGCGTGCCTTCGCACAGCCGGCCTCGGGCACAGCTGCCGAGCAGCTTGACAAGCCAGTCCGCATCATCGTGGCCTACGGCGCGGGAGGTGCCTCCGACAGCATCGCGCGCTTCGTGGGCGAGGCGCTGTCCAAACGCTCCGGCAAGCCGGTGGTGGTCGAGAACAAGGCTGGCGCCGACGGCAACATTGCCGCCGAGGCCGCGGTCCGGGCGCCGACCGACAGCCACACGCTGCTGGTGTCGGGCTCGTCAACGCACGCGGCCAACAGCACCATCTACCGTAAGCTTCCCTACGATCCGGAGGTGGACTTCACGCCGCTGGCGACGATGGCCAGCACGCCCTTCGTGCTGCTGGTCAATCCCAAGCGCGTGCAGGCCGCAAACTTCAAGGAGTTCCTGTCCTGGGCCAGGCGGGACGAGAACAAGCTGTCCTTCGCCAGCGCCAACGTTGGCGGACGCATCAGCGGCGAACTGTTCAGGCAGAGAGCCGGCCTCAATGCGGTCAACATCCCGTACAAGAACAGCGGCCAGGCCATGACGGACTTGCTTGGCGGGCAGTTCGACTACTACCTGTGCGACATGGTCACTGCACTGCCGCAGATCCAGGCTGCGTCGGTGCGCGCGCTGGCGATTTCTGGCGCCGAGCGCGCGCCTTCCCTGCCTGACGTGCCGACGCTTGCGGAAAGCGGCTTTCCCGACTTTGACGTCAGTTCGTGGATCGCGATCTGGAGCGCCAATGCGTCGACGGCGCAGCCGACTGCCAAGCTGCTGGCGCGCTGGATCGGCGAAATCCTCGGCGCGCCCGAGGGGCGCAGCTTCCTCATCGCAAAGGGCCTGCTTCCGACGCCGGTCGCACCCGGGTACCTGCTGGAACTGCAGCGACGCGACACCAAGCTGTGGGGCAAGATCATCACCGACGCGGGCATGCGCCAGCCATGAAGTCGGCGCTGCATTCAGCGCGGCGAGATCAGGCGGCTGACGCCGAGAGCGCTCTCGCTGAGCTTGCCGGGGCGCGCATAGAGCCGGTAGCTGATGCTCGGCAGCACGGGCATGCCGGCGTTCGGGTCCAGCACCTTCAGATCGGGCGCCAGCATTTCCACGGTGCGCGGCGTGACGCCCATGCCCGCGCGCAACGCGGCACGGATGCCTGCCAGCGTCGAGGTCTGAAACGCGACGTGCCAGGGAATGTCAGCATCCGACAGCGCCTTGATTGCCATGCTTTGAAAGGGGCAGGCCCGCTCGATGAGCACCAGCGGGACAGGCGCCCCGGACTGGTGGTGGTGGCGGGCGCCTGCGATCCACGTCACCGGCGAGGTGCGCAGCACGACCTGCTCGAACTCCGGGTTCGGCAGCGGGTCCAGCATGACCAGCAGGTCGATATCGCCGCGCCGCAAGGCCGAGGTGAGCCAGCGGCTGCGACCCACCTGGATGTCGACGCGCAGACCCGGAAATGCCTCGGCGCACATCTCCAGGTACCCGGGCACCAGCGAATCGACGGCGTCCGCGCAGGCCCCAACCCGCACCGGCTCGTCGTAGTCCCTTTGGGTCATTGCGCGATAGGCTTCGTCGTTCAGGCCCACGATGCGCCGAGCATGATCCAGGAAGCGGTTGCCCTCGGGGGTCAGGCGCTTGCTGCGCCCGACGCGTTCGAACAGGGTTCGGCCGAGCGCCGCTTCCAGCTTCTGCATCTGCTGAGATACCGCAGCCTGTGTGCGGAACACCCGCTCCGCTGCCACGGCGAAGTTTTCCTTTTCCGCCACGGCCACAAAGGTACGCAGCAGGCCAATGTCGAGGTTGCGAAAACTCATGTGAAAAAGCGCGGCAGCCACCCGCAACAGTCCGTGATTCTCAACATTCGCAATGGATCGACATGAGCACCGGAATCTCTTCTCCACCCGCCGTGCAGGCGCCGTTCGTACGCACCGCCGTGTGCGGCGCGGTTTTCCGCGTCGAGCTTAACCGACCTGAGGCGAGAAATCCGTTGGGCCCGGACATGATCCAAGCGCTGATGCAGGCGCTCGATCGGGCCGAAGGCATGGCTGCGGTGAGGGCGATCCTCTTCACCGCATCGGGTCAGGCCTTCAGTGCCGGTGGTGATCTGGGCAATATCGCGGATCGCTTGGCAGTCAAGCCGGGTGCGGACGGCAACGACCCCATTGCGGTGGGCAACCGGCGCTATGGTGAATTCCTGACCCGACTCGTCCAATCGTCGAAGGTGACCGTGGCCTGCGTCCACGGCCCCGCCATGGGCGGCGGGGCAGGCCTCGCCTGCGCGGTGGACATCTGCATCGGATCGCCTGTGGCCCGTTTCGGCTTTCCCGAGGCTGGCATTGGGCTGGTGCCTGGCCAGATCCTGCCCTTCGTCAGCGCGCGCCTGGGCGCGCAGACGGCGCGCCGTCTCATGCTCACCGGCGAACGAATCGACGCTGCCGAGGCCTACCGCATCGGTGTGCTGGACTATCTCGCTGAATCGCAGGAGGCGCTGCCGCCGCTGGCGCGGGAGGTCCTGAAGCGAATCGTCGCCACGGCACCCGCGGCCGGAGCCGCCACGAAGCGCCTGCTGGCGCAGATGCGTGCGCTCGCCGGTCAGCCGGCCGAAGCCTTGAGTTCGTACCTGGACGCCGCTGCCCTCGTCTTCGCCCAGCAGATGCGCTCCGAGGCCGTCGAAGGCGTGACCGCCGCGCGCGAGCGCAGGCCGGCCCGCTGGAGCGTCGGGGCCGAACTGCCGCCACTCGGCGACGATTGAACATCCATACGCAACATCACGACTTCGGAGATTGGAGCCATGGCATCCCTGGATGGTTTGAAGGTCGTTGACCTTTCCCGTGTGCTGGGCGGCCCGCTGTGCGCGCAGATCCTGGGCGATCACGGCGCGGACGTGGTCAAGATCGAAGGACCCATGGGCGACGAGACACGCACCTGGGGCCCGCCCTTCAACGAGGACGGCATGGCTTCCTACTTCGCGGGCATCAACCGTAACAAGCGCACGGTCTGCCTGGACCTCGCGCTGCCGCAGGGCCGCGAGGTGCTGATGCAGTTGTTGTCCAACGCGGACGTGCTCATCGAAAACTTCAAGGTCGGCACGCTGGAACGCTGGGGCATGGGCTATGACGAGGTGCTCTCTGTGCGCTTTCCCCGGCTGATCCATTGCCGCGTTACGGGCTTCGGCGCGACGGGGCCGCTGGGCGGTTTGCCTGGCTACGACGCGGCGGTGCAGGCGCTCAGCGGGATCATGAGCATCAACGGCGAGCCGACAGGCGCGACCACCCGCGTCGGCGTGCCGATTGTGGACGTAACGACGGGGCTTAGCGCCGTGATCGGCGTGCTGCTGGCATTGCACGAACGGGCGCGTAGCGGTAAGGGGCAGTCCATCGAGTCGGCGCTGTACGACAACGCCCTGTTCTCGCTGTACCCGCATTCGATCAACTCGCTTTTTACCGGCAAGCCGCCGATCCGGTCCGGCAACGGCCATCCGAACATCGCACCCTACGACACCTATGCCACCGCGACGGATCCGATCTATATCGCGGTGGGCAACAACGGCCAATTCCAGCGCATGTGCGAGGCCGTGGAGCGCACCGAACTGGCGAGCGATCCCCGTTACGCTACCAATGCCCAGCGGGCGGTGCATCGCTTCGAGCTCAAGCAGGACTTGGAGGCCGTCTTCCACCGCTTCGAGGCGCAGGCGTTGTTCAAGCGCCTGGTCGCGGTGGGTGTGCCCTGCGGCGTCATCTATGACGTGGTCGAGGCATTGAACCACCCACACACTGAGCACCGGGGCATGGTGGCCCGCATCGGCGATTTCCGCTCGGTGGCCTCGCCGATTCGGCTTAGCCGGACCCCGGCTACCTACCGTGAGGCACCTCAGGAGATCGGCGCCAACACGCTGGCGGTGCTGCGAGAGGCGGGGCTGAGCGAATCGCAGATCGAGACGCTGATCGCGCAGGGCGTCGCGCTGCAGCGCCGATGATCGGGGCGAGGCCTGCATTGTGATGACCGATCCCGTTGGCCCGGGCGGCAAAAGCGGACCCCTGCACGGATTGAAGGTCCTCGATATCTCCACCATCGTCGCGGCGCCCAGCGCCGCAGCTCTGCTGGCGGACTATGGCGCCGAGGTGACGAAGATCGAATTGCCCGGCAGCGGTGACGGGCTGCGTCACTTCCCGCCCCTGAAGGACGGCCGCTCGCTCTGGTGGAAGGTGACCAACCGCGACAAGAAGCTGCTGACGCTGGACCTGCGCCACCCCCGTGCGCGGCCCTTGTTCCGCGCCTTGCTGGCCCGGTCCGACGTGCTGATCGAGAGCTTCCGCCCGGGCACGCTTGACGCCTGGGGATGGCCGCGCGAGACGCTGTGGGAGGTGCAACCCCGACTAGTGATCCTGCGCGCCACCGCATTTGGGCAAGACGGCCCCTACGCCGGCCGCCCGGGCTTCGCGCGCGTGTTCGAGGCCATGGGCGGCCTGGTCTACATCACGGGCGAGGCGGATGGCGCACCCATGCACGCGGGTTATCCGATCGGCGACGCCATCGGCGGCCTGTTCGCCGCGCTGGGTGTCATGGTCGCGCTGTGGAAGCGGGCGCGCGACCCCGGCCTGCCTGGCGAGGAAATCGACCTGTCGCTGACCGAGGGCGTGCTGAAACTGTTGGACTTCCTCACGCTCAAGCACGATCTGCTCGGAGAGTCGCACGAGCGGACGGGCAATCGCAGCCAGTACACGGCGCCTGGCGGCGTCTACCGAAGCCGTGACGGACAGTGGGTATCGCTGTCCGGCAGCACCGATGCAATCTTCGCCGCGAACTGCGTTGCCATCGGCCGCGCGGATCTGGCGGTCGATCCGCGTTACGGCAGCAACTATGGCCGGTGCGAGTCAGCCGCAGCGCTGAATGGCGTCTTCGAGCGCTGGTTCGCGCAGCACAGCCTGGATGAGATCCTATGCAGCTTCGAGCGCAGCGGCGGCACGCTGGCGCCGGTGTATTCGGCCAGGCAGATCGCGCAAGACGCGCAGATGCAGGCGCGCGGCTTCTTGCAGACCGTGCAGGATGCGGACCACGGCGCCGTACGCATACCCGGCGTGGTGCCGAGGTTCGTGCGAGACCCCTGCGCGATCCATCACACGGCAGGCCCGCTGGGCGCCGACAACGCCGACGTCTACGGAGCCATCGGCCTCGATGCGACCGAACTCGATGAGCTGAGGCGGCTTCGCGTGATCTGATTGCAAATGGGCCGCGCCCCGGCCCGTTCCACCCCATTTGCCTTCAACCCACTGAAGAGACAGACCGTGAACTTGACGCCTACCGAAGACCGGCATGCGCTGGTCGATGCCATCGAGCGCGTGTGCCAGGACTTCCCGATCGAATACTGGCGCGAGCAGGACGAGAAGGCCGAGTTCCCGCATGCCTTCCACCAAGCCATGGCCGCTGGCGGGTTTCTGGGCATCGCGATGCCCGAGGCGCAGGGCGGCGCCGGACTGGGCATCACCGAGGCTGCGCTGATGATGCGTACCATCAGCGCGAGCGGCGCCGGCATGTCGGGTGCCTCGGCCATCCACATGAACATCTTCGGTCTCAACCCGGTGGTGGTGTTCGGCAGTGAGGTGCAGAAAGCGCGCTTTCTGCCGCCGCTGATCGAGGGGAAGGAGAAAGCCTGTTTCGCCGTCACCGAACCCGACGCTGGCCTGGACACCGCGCGCCTGAAGACGCATGCCGTGCGCCAGCCGGGGGGCGGCTACCGGCTCTCAGGCCGCAAGATCTGGATCTCCACCGCGCAGGTGGCCGACCGCATGCTCATCCTCACGCGCAGCACGCCGCTGGAGGAGGTGAAGAAGCCCACCCAGGGTTTGACGCTGTTTTACACCGCGCTCGACCGCAGCCGCGTCGAGGTGCGCGAGATCCATAAGCTCGGCCGCGCCGCGGTGGACTCCAATATGCTTTTCATCGACGGCCTCGAGGTGCCAGAGGACGACCGCATCGGCGAAGACGGCCGGGGCTTCGAGTACATCCTCCACGGCATGAACCCCGAGCGCATCCTGATCGGCGCCGAGGCGGTCGGCTTGGGCCGCGCGGCGCTGCGCATTGCGACGCAGTACGCGGGCGAGCGTGTCGTCTTCGGCCGACCCATCGGCCAGAACCAGGGCGTGGCGCACCCGCTGGCGCGCGCATGGATGAGTCTGGAGGCGGCTGACCTGATGGTGATGAAGGCAGCCGCGCTCTACGACGCCGGCCAGCCCTGCGGGGTCGAGGCAAACGCCGCCAAGTATCTGGCGGCAGAGGCGGCGCATGAAGCCTGCCAGAACGCGGTGCTCACGCTTGGCGGCATGGGCTACGCCAAGGAATACCACGTCGAGCGGCTGCTGCGCGAGTGCTACATCCCTCGCATCGCGCCGGTCAGCCCGCAGATGATCCTAAACTTCGTCGCCGAGCGGGTACTCGGGTTGCCCAAGTCCTACTGATCAAGCAGACGGGGTCAGCCGAAACGTCGCGCGCATGGCCTCGTTGCTGGCCGGCCTGCCTGTCGAAGTGCCTGGCGCCAGGTCAATCGCCTGTGCGGCCCGCGCCTGGACGCGTTGGGCATCGCTGCGCGTGTCATCAAGGCAGGTACAGGGCAACTGGTGATTGCGCGTGGCGTGGAGAGTATGAGCCGTCTCCCGCTTGTGATTCCCGAGGCCGAAAGCGTCTTCCGCAGTACCAACTCAAGGCCAAGCTCAAGATCAAGCGCGTGCGCGGCGACACCTTCGGCTACCTGCAGCGCAGCTTCGTCGGCTGCGTCTCCGACGTCGACCAGCGCGAGGCCCGCGAGGTCGGCGAGAAGGCGGTGCAATACGCCTTCTGGGGTGTCAACGGCAAACACGGCGACGGCTCGGTGGCCATCAAGCGCACCGGCTTCTATTCGGCCGACTACGAACTGCTGCCGCTGGACGCCGTGGCCGGCAAGACGCGCACGATGGAAGACGAGTTCATCACCGCCAGCGGCACCGACGTGACCGACGCCTTCCGCCTGTACCTGCGCCCGCTGCTGGGCTCGCGGATGCCCGATGCCTTCAGGCTGCGGGGGGCCAGGGTGGAGAAGGTGTTGAAGGGGTGAGGAGGGGCGGGGCCGGGTACCGCGGGGTACCGGTGCCCTGCGGGCCTGCTGATCGTCACGGGCCGCTCGACGCCGTCCGAACGTGCGGCACTGCAGGCCGAAGGGGTAATCGAAGGCCTTCTTCAACCACTGCGGTGCCATCATGCCGCTCCCGCCAGCGCTCAGCAGGAACCGCCATGGAAACCGTCAAGATCCGCAACAAGGACATGTACTGGGACATCGCCGCCGATATCCAGTTTCCGCCCGGCTTCGACCCCAAGAAGAAATACGCAGCGATCGTCTGCGCGCACCCCATCGGCAGCTGCAAGGAGCAGACCGCCGGCAACGTCTACGGCAAGGCGCTGGCCGAAGCCGGCTTCATCGCCATCGCTTTCGATCGCAGCACCCAGGGCTCCAGCGGCGGTGAGCCGCGCTACATCGAAGACCCGACGCTCGCCGTCGAAGACTTCCGCCACGTCATCGACCACCTGGCGACGCTGTCCTATGTGGACATCGACCGCGTCGGCGTGCTGGGCATCTGCGGCGGTGGCGGCTACGCCATCAACATCACGATGACCGAGCGGCGCATCAAGGCGCTGGCCAGCATCACCGGCGTCAACTTCGGCCGCCTGTGCCGCGAGGGCTTCAGCGGCTACGACCCGATCGGCGCGCTGGACGCGATGGCCCGGCAACGCACCGCCGAAGCCCGCGGCGCGCCGCTGCAGGTGGATCTGTTCGTGCCGCCTTCGATGGATGGAGCGAAGCAGGCCGGCGTCACCGACATCGACGTGCTGGGCGCGACCGACTACTACCGCAACCGCTGCGTGAACGACAGCGCCGGTACGCGCGCGATGTTTTCGCACCGCAGCGCATCGGTCGGCTGGGACGCCTTCCACCTGGCCGAGACCCTGCTGACCGCGCCGATGATCGTGATCATCGGCGACAAGCCTGGCGGCTTCGGCGCCTACCGCGACGGGCAGGAGATCTACGGTCGCGCGGCATCGAAGCACAAGGAGCTGGTCGTGGTGGAGGAGACGTCGCACTACGAGCTGTACGACCAGCCTCGGCCGGTGGGCAAGGCGCTGGAGCGCCTGGTGCCGTTCTTCAAGCAGCACCTGGATGCCTGAGGCCGGGCCGACCGGTCAAGGACTCGAACGCTGCGGCCCTGCGGGGCCGGCTCTCGGCAGCCTCAGGACTTGCGCTTCAGCATGAAGTCCAGCATCTTGCCGGCGCGGCCGGCGTAGGGCGGCATCAACAGGTTCAGCGATCGCCACGGGCTTTGCTTGAACACCGGCCGCAGCTTGGAGAACGTGAGGAAGCCTTCGAGGCCGTGGTAGTGCCCCATGCCGCTGTTGCCGGTGCCACCGAACGGCAGCGAGTGGATGCCGCTTTGCAGCAGCGATTCGTTGATGCCCACGCCGCCCGAGATGGTGTGGTTGAGGTAGTACTGCTGCAGCGCCTTGTCGTCGCTGTACACGTAGAACGCCAGCGGGCGCGCTCGCTCGCCGATGTAGTCGACCACCTCCTCCTTGCTGCGGTAGGTCTTGATCGGCAGCAGCGGCCCGAAGATCTCGCGCTGCATGATCTGCATCTCCTCGGTGACGCCGATCACGGCGTACAGCGGCATGATGCGGCGCGCCGCGTCGCCGCTCTGGCCGACGCACAGGTTGACCGCCCGCGCGCCGCGGGCGACGGCGTCGGCCAGCGTGGCCTGCACGCGGTCGTACTGGCGCTGGTCGATCAGCGCGGTGTAGTCGCCGTTGCCGATGTCGGGGTAGCGCGCGCCGGCGATGGCCTGTGCCTCGCGCACGAAATCGTCGACCTTGCCCTCGGGCAGGAACAGGTAGTCGACGTTGGTGCAGATCTGTCCGGCGTTGAGCATCTTTGCCCAGACGATGCGTTCGGCCGCCTTCTTCATCGGGTAGTCGGGCGCGACGACGCAGGGCGACTTGCCGCCGAGTTCCAGCGTTACCGGCGTCAGGTTGCGCGCCGCGTTGGCCATCACCGCGCGGCCGGTGGCCGGCGAGCCGGTGAAGAACAGGTGGTCGAAGGGCAGTTGCGTGAAGGCCGGCCCGCGGCCGCCGCCGTCCTCGAAGAAGGCGAGCTGGTCCGCGGGGAAGTACTTGGGCGAGAGCTGCTTCAACAGGCGGGCCAGCGCGTTGGAGTTCTCGCTCATCTTGATCATCGCCCGGTTGCCGGCGGCGAAGGCGCAGATCAGCGGCTGGAAAGCCATCGCGATCGGAAAGTTCCACGGCACCACGATGCCGACCACGCCCACCGGCTGCGGGAAGGTCCAGGCCTTGGCCAGCGGGTACTGCGTCGGGTCCAGGCTGCGCTGGGTCGGCTTCATCCAGCGCTTGAGGTGCTTGATCGCGTCGAGTGCCGAATCCTGCACGCCGAGCAGTTCGGTGAACCGCGTCTCGAAGGTCGAGCGGCAACCGTAGTCCTGGTTGACCGCAGCAACCAGTGCCTGCTGGTTCTCGACCATCAGGCGGTGGATGCCGCGCAGCGCCTCGCGCCGCTGCTCGAAGCTCGGGTTGCGGTCGCGGCGATACGCGGCCTGCTGCTGGTCGAAGACGGCCTGGAATTCGGCCGGCATCGTCAGGTGCTGGGGGGCGATCGGGGCGTTCATGGCGTGGCTTTCCTTTGCGTCAAGCTAGGGTTCGGTCGGTGCTCCGGCGCGGCATCGCGGCGGATGCCGTGCGCCGGCGGCAGCACCCGGTTCAGGAGACCATGGCCGCCGCGTGCACCGGGCTGGCCGACGCGCGCGCCTCGGCCAGCACGAACTCGGCGCACTTCTCCGAGATCAGCACCGTCGGCGCCGTGGTGTTGCCGCCGGTGATGGCCGGCATCACCGAGGCGTCGGACACGCGCAGGCCCTGCAAACCGTTGACCTTCAGGCTGCGCGCGTCGACCACCGCGCGGTCGTCGGTGCCCATGCGGCAGGTGCCCACCGGGTGGTAGTTGGTGTCGGCGCGCGCGCGGATCACCGCTTCCCAGTCGGCGTCGCTGCGGCAATCGGCGGTGAACAAGTCCTTCTTGATGCGCGGGCCGATCTCGCGCGAGCCCTTGACGATGCGGTCCACGCGCTTGGCGCCTTCGACCATCTCGCGCACGTCGTCCGGGTGGTCGAGGAAGTTCGGGTCGATCAGCGGCGCATCCTGCCAGCGCGCGCTCTGCAGCTTGACGCTGCCGCGGCTCTTCGGGCGCAGGCACAGGATGTGGCACGACAGGCCGTGGCGCGGCTCGAGCTTGCGCGCATGGTCGATCGCCAGCCCGACGACGAACTCGTACTGCACCTCGGGCCGCGGGCTGCGCGGCGTCAGCCGCATGAAGCCGTTGATCTCGGCGAAGTTCGACGTGAACATGCCGCGCTGCTCGCGCTTGTAGCGCCCCCATTGCCCCCACAGGCCGAACAAGCCCTTGGGCGACAGCCCGAGCAGGCCGTCGGCGTCGGGGATCTGGTAGCCGAGGATGAAGTCCGGGTGGTCCGAGAGCTGGTAGCCCACTTCCGGCAGGTCGTGGACGATCGGGATGCCCAGCGGCTTCAGGTCGGCCGCGCGCCCCACGCCCGACAGCTGCAACAGCTGCGGCGTCTGCAGCGCGCCGGCCGCCAGGATCACTTCCTTGCGGGCGCGGATCGTGCGCGCCTGGCCCTGCTGCACGACCTCGACGCCGACGGCGCGCTTGCCCTCGAACACGATGCGCGTCGCCTGGGTGTTGAGGTGAACGGTCAGGTTCTTGCGCGTCGCCTGGATCGGTTCGATGAAGGCATTCGCGCTCGAGCAGCGCTCGCCGTTCTTCTGCATCACCTGCGCGACGCTGTAGCCTTCCTGCTCGGCGCCGTTCGGATCGGTCTCGCGCAGGCCCGCCTGGCGCAGCATGTCGGTGAGGAGCTTGTGATAGCGGTTGTCGGTGCGCAGCGCGGCCACGTTGAGCTCGCCGCCCTGGCCGTGGAACGCGTCGCGGAAGACCTCGTTGTGCTCCGACTTGCGGAACAGCGGCAGCACGTCGCGGTAGCCCCAGCCCGGGCAGCCCATCGCCTCCCATTCGTCGTAGTCGCCCGGGTGGCCGCGCATGTACACCAGCGCATTGATCGCGCTCGAACCGCCCATGCCCTTGCCGCGCGGCTGGTAGCCGATGCGGCCGTTCAGTCCCTTCTGCGGCACCGTGTCGAAGGCCCAGTTGAAGCCGTTCTTCTTCGGCACGTTGGCGATCAGCAGCAGCGGCACGCGCACCGTGGCGTGTTTGTTGTCGCCGCCGGCTTCGAGCAGGCAGACCGTGGTGCGCCCGTCGACGCTCAGGCGGTTGGCCACCGGGCAGCCGCCGGGGCCGCCGCCGACGACGATGTAGTCATGCATTTCGGTCATGGTCTTTCTCCTGTCTCCAAGTGCAGTGGGTGCAGTGGGGGCTGTTGGCGTCAAGGCAGGACCTTGGCCGGGTTGAGTCGGTGCTGCGGGTCCAGCGCCGCCTTGATGCGCCGCATCAGCGCGATCTCCGGTTCGCTGCGGCTGATGGCGAGCCAGGCCTTCTTCTCCAGGCCGATGCCGTGCTCGGCCGACACCGAGCCGCCGAAGCCGGCCAGCGGCGCGTAGACCAGCGCTTCGATGCGCGGCCGCAAGTGCGTTGCCTGTTCGGCGCCGACCTGCACGACGATGTGCAGGTTGCCGTCGCCCAAGTGGCCGAAGATCCACAGCTGGTGCGCGCCGATCTCGCGCTGCAGCGCCTCGGCCAGCTCGCGCGTGTAGCGTTCCATCTCGCCGATTGGCAGCGAGATGTCGAAGCCCATCGGCACGCCGCCCACCATCACCTGCGCCACGTCGTCGCGCAGCGCCCACAGCGCCTGGCGTTCGCCGCCCGATTGCGCGACGGTGGCGTCGACCACCAGGCCCTCGTCCATCGCCACCTGCAGCGCGGCGGCGAAGCGCTCGGCGTCGGCCTCGATGCTGGCGCCCTGGCTTTCGACCAGCGCATAGAACGCCTGGCCTGGCGCCAGCGGCGGCCGGCCCTGGGCCGGCGGCGTGGTCACCAGCTGGTAGAAGCTCGGCCACATCACCTCGAACGCCGACAGCTGGCCGCCGAGCGAGCGGTCCATGTGCTTGAGCAATTGCGCCACGGCGTCGAACGACGGCAGCGCCACCAGCGCCACGTCGTGCGAGCGCGGCCGCTCGCGCAGGCGCAGCACCAGCCGCGTGATCACGCCCAGCGTGCCTTCCGAGCCGATGAACCAGTGCTTCAGGTCGTAGCCGGCGTTGTTCTTGATCAGGTGGTTCAGCGACGAGACCACGCTGCCGTCGGCCAGCACGACTTCGAGGCCGAGCACCATGTCGCGCGTCATGCCGAAGCGCAGCACGCGGTTGCCGCCGGCGTTGGTGGCGGCGGTGCCGCCGAGCGTGGCGCTGCCGCGCGAGCCCAGGTCGAGCGGGAATGCCAGGTCCTGCGCCTGCACCGCCTCCTGCAGCGCCTGCACGGTGACGCCGGCCTGCACGGTGGCCGTGCGCTGCACCGCGTCGATGGCCTCGATGCTGCGCATGCGCTCCAGCGACAGGATGATCTGCTCGGGCCCGGCGTCGGCGCCGTGCACCAGGCCGGTCAGGCCGCCCTGCGTCACCACGCCCAGATGCCGTTCATGGCACAGGCGCAGCACCGCCGACACCTCGGCGGTGTTCGCCGGCCGCACCAACGCGAGCGCCTGCAGCGCGTCGGCGCGCATCGCGCCGGCCGAGCGCTTCGCCAGGGTCGGTGCATCGAGCACACCGACCTCGCCCACCAGGGCGCGCAGCGATTCGAGCAGGTCAGGCATCTCCGTCCTTCGTTGGGCGCGCCGAACTATGGCGGCGGCACCGCGGACTGGAAATGTTCACGATGGACCAACTGATGATCGCTGCGGACAACATGCCGCCCCGAGGCGCCGGCGCCTAGGGAGAACCCTGAGCGAAACCCGGTCTCGCGACGACCCAAAATGTCGCCTTCCCTCGCCAAAGCCCCCTCGGAACATGTCCGGCCACGTTGACGTCGACGCCGCACCGTCGCATGCGCGGCAGCCGGCGTCCTGGCTCGCGGGCACCGATGCCGCCATCGATCTGCGCGAGAAGCGCTACCCGCCGACGAAGATCGCGGTGCTGCTCGAGGTGCTGTCCGAAATGGGCGTGCCCACGGCGTCGGTGCTCGTTCAGGCCGGGCTCGACGCGCAGGCGCTCGGCGATGCGGCGACGCTGACCTCGTCGCTGCAGTTCCTGGCCGCCGCGCGCGAGGCGGTGCGGCTGTACGACGGCAACGACCTCGGCCTGCTCGTCGGCTGCCGCGTTCACGCGTCGTGCTACGGCATGTACGGCTACGCCATGCTGTGCGCCGAATCGATGGAGCGCGCGTTCGACACGGCGGTGCGCTACCACCGGCTGTCCAACGGCATGATGGACATCGAATGGGTGCAGGAGGGCGGCACGGCGTCGTGGCTGTTCCCGGGCCGCGACGAGTTGCCGCTGCCCGCGGTCGACGACCGGCTGTATCGCTTCCTGATCGACCTGCAGTTCGGCATCCACGCCACCGTCGTCAAGGACGTGATGGGCACGTGGTGCGTGCCGGCACGCGCGCAGTTCCGCGAAGCCGAGCCGCCGCATGCGGCGGCCTTGTCGGCGGCGCTGGAGTGCCCGATCGAGTTCGACCAGCCGCGCAACGCCTTGAGTTATCCGGCGGCCTGGCTGTCGCGCGCGCCGCAGATGGCCAACCCGATCACCGCCGCGCAGGTGTCGGGCCAGTGCGCGAAGCTGGTCGAGCAGTTCCGCTGGCAGGCCGGCGTGACGCGGCGCGTCTATCAGGAGCTGACGCGCACGCCGGGGCGCTTTCCGGAGATCGAGGTCATCGCCGAGAGCCTGTGCATGACCTCGCGCACGCTGCGGCGCCGGCTCGAAGCCGAGGGCACGTCGTACAGCGACCTGCTGGTCAGCGTGCGCAAGGCGCTGGCCATCGACTACCTGAGCACCACGCTGCTCGGCATCGAGGACGTGGCCGCCACCGTCGGCTTCAGCGACGTGGTCGCCTTCCGCCACGCGTTCAAGCGCTGGACCGGGAAGACGCCGGGCGAGTACCGGCGCGACCGCAGCGCCGCCGCCCTTCGCGTCGCTCAGCCGGAATAGCCCGCACGCGCCCGGCCGCAGAACCCTCGGTCCCTCGGCCCCTCCGTGTTTCCCTGCTCCCCGCAAGGCAGGCCAGCGCGCGCATGATCACCTCTTCGCCGTGCTGCCCCCCGGAGGATTTCGCCATGCCGCGTCTGAACGTCAACGGCAAGTCGCTGGACTACGAGGCCGATGCCGACACGCCGCTGCTGTGGGTGCTGCGCGAGCAGCTCGGCCTCACCGGCACCAAGTACGGCTGCGGCATCGCGCAGTGCGGCGCCTGCACCGTGCACGTGGACGGCGCGCCGGTGCGTGCCTGCGCGCTTCCGGCCGCCGCGGTGCAGCCGACGCAGAAGATCACCACCATCGAAGGCCTGTCGGCCGACGGCTCGCATCCGCTGCAGAAGGCCTGGGTGGCGCTCGACGTGCCGCAGTGCGGCTACTGTCAAAGCGGCATGATCATGGCGGCCGCGGCGCTGCTGGCCGACAAGCCCAAGCCGAGCGACGCCGACATCGACGCCGCCATCACCAACATCTGCCGCTGCGGCACCTACAACCGCGTGCGCGCGGCGATCCGCCAGGCCTCGGGCCAGGCGCCGCGCAGCGCGGCGCTGGACATCGTGCACGTGGTCAGGAGTTGAACACCATGGACACGTTCGAACTCTCGCGCCGCGGCTTCATCGGCTCGGCGGCCGCGCTGTCGGGCGGCTTCATGCTCGGCTTTCCGACCCGCGCCGCCGCGCAAGGCGCCGCGCCGGAGATCAACGCCTGGGTGGTGGTGCAGCCCGACGAGCGGGTGATCATCCGCATCGCACGCTCCGAGATGGGGCAGGGCACGCTCACCGGGCTGGCGCAACTCGTCGCCGAGGAACTGGGCTGCGACTGGGCGCGCGTCAGCACCGAGTACCCCACGCCGGGGCAGAACCTGGCGCGCAACCGCGTCTGGGGCAACTTCTCCACCGGCGGCAGCCGCGGCATCCGCGAGTCGCACGACTACGTGCGCAAGGGCGGCGCCGCGGCGCGCATGATGCTGGTGCAGGCCGCGGCCGACGCGTGGAAGGTGCCGGCCGCCGAATGCCGCGTGGCGGCCGGCGTGATCACGCACCCGGCCAGCGGCCGCCGCACCGGCTACGGCCAGGTGGCCGCGGCCGCCGCCAAGCTGGCGCCGCCGGCCGAGGTGCCGCTGAAGGACCCCAAGGACTGGACGCTCGCCGGCAAGCGCCTGGCGCGGCTGGACACCGTGGACAAGACCACCGGCGCCCAGGTCTACGGTGCCGACCTCAAGCTGCCGGGCATGCTCAACGCCGCCATCCGCAAGTGCCCGGTGTTCGGCGGCAAGGTGCGCGGCTACGACGCCGCCGCGGTGCTCAAGCGCCCGGGCGTGAAGAAGGTGTTGACGGTCGACGGCAACGCGGTGGCCGTGGTGGCCGACACCTGGTGGCGCGCCAAGACCGCGCTCGACGCGCTGGCCATCGATTGGGACCTCGGCGAGCACGCCACGGCCTCGTCGACTGCCTTCGCCCAGGTGCTGAAGGCCGGGCTCGACGCCGACGGCGCCGCGCCCGGCAACCGGCATGGCGACGCCAAGGCCGCGCTGGCCGGCGCGGCGCGCGTGGTCAGCGCGGTGTACGGCTACCCGCACCAGAACCACGCGACGATGGAGACGATGAACGCCACGGCGAAGTGGACTGCGGCGACTGCCGGGACGGCCGCCCGCTGCGAAGTCTGGACCCCCACGCAGAACGGCGAGGCCGCGCTGGCCGCCACCGCGGCGGCCGCCGGGCTGCCGCCGTCGCAGTGCGAGGTGTACAAGATCCACCTCGGCGGCGGTTTCGGCCGTCGCGGCGCGGTGCACGACTGGGTGCGCCAGGCGGTGCTGATCGCCAAGGAGTTGCCGGGCACGCCGGTCAAGCTGCTGTGGAGCCGCGAGGAAGACATGGCCCAGGGCGCCTACCACCCGGTGACGATGTGCAAGCTGCAGGCCGCGCTGGACGCCAACGGCGACGTGCAAGGCCTGCACATGCGCATCTCGGGGCAGTCCATCGTCGCCGGCATCTTCCCGCAGAACATCCGCGACGGCCGCGACCCGGTGGTCTTCCAGGGCCTGAACGACGGCGGCGGCGAGGCGATGATCGGCTACGCGATTCCCAACCTGCTGATCGACCACGCGATGCGCAACCCGCACGTGCCGCCGGGCTTCTGGCGCGGGGTCAACCTGAACCAGAACGCGATCTACCTCGAATGCTTCATCGACGAGATCGCGCACGCCACGCGGCAGGACCCGCTGCTCCTGCGGCGCAAGCTGATGACGGGCTTCCCCAAGCACCGCGCGGTGCTGGACGCGGTGGCCGAACGCGCCGGCTGGGGCCGGCCGGCGCCCGACGTGGCCGGGCAGAAGGTGTTCCGCGGCCTCGCGCAGACCCATGGCTTCGGCAGTTATGTCGCGGCCTGCGCCGAGGTCTCGGTGTCGCCGCGCGGCGAGCTGACGGTGCACCGCATCGTCGCCGCCACCGACTGCGGCCACGCCGTCAACCCGCAGCAGATCGAGGCGCAGATCGAAGGCAGCTTCGTTTACGGCCTGTCGGCCGCGTTGTACGGCGAATGCACGGTGAAGGACGGCGCCATCGAGCAGAAGAACTTCGACGGCTATCCGGTGATGCGCATGGACCGCATGCCCAAGGTCGAGAGCATCGTGATGCCGTCGGGCGGCTTCTGGGGCGGCGTCGGCGAGCCGACGATCGCGGTGGCCGCGCCGGCGGTGCTGAACGCCATCTTCGCGGCGACGGGCAAGCGCATCCGCGAGCTGCCGCTGAAGAACCAGTTGCAGCGTGCGTGAATGGCTCGCCTGCGTGGTGCTCGTGGTGCCGTTGCTGGCGCCGCTGCCGGCCGTGGCGGCGGCCGGCGACGCCATCGAGCAGCCGCTGACCGCCACCCCCGGCGACGCGGCGCGCGGCCGCGCCATCGTCGCCAGCCGGCAGCAGGGCTTGTGCCTGCTGTGCCACCGCGGGCCGTTTCCGGAAGAGCGCTTCCAGGGAAACATCGCCACCGACCTGGCCGGCGCCGGCAGCCGTTGGAGCGCCGGGCAACTGCGCTTGCGCATCGTCGACAGCCGGCGTGTCGACCCCGACAGCGTGATGCCGCCGTTCCACCGCAGCGACAACCTGCAGCGCGTCGGCCGCGCCTGGCAGGGCAAGCCGGTGCTCGATGCGCAGCAGGTGGAAGACGTGGTGGCCTTTTTACTGACGCTGAAGGATTGAGGTGACGCTCGACCGCCGCCAGGTGCTGGCCGTCACGCTGCTGCCGCTGGCCGCGGCGCCGCGCGCCCAGGCCACGCCGGAATCGCTGCAGGCCGCGATCACGGCTTATGCCGGCGGCGCGGAGATCCGCGACGGCCGCGTCGCGATCGAGATCGCCGAGCTGGTGGAGAACGGCAACGCGGTGCCGCTGGCGGTGCAGGTGGCGGGCGTGGCGGCCGGGCAGTTGCGCCGCGTGGCCGTCTTCACCTCGCACAACCCGCAGCCCGAGGTGGCGGTGTTCCACTTCTCGCCACGCTTCGCCGGCCGCGCGCGGGTGGACACGCGCATCCGGCTGGCCACCTCGCAGCGCGTGCTGGCGCTGGCCACGCTGGCCGACGGCAGCGTGTGGCGCGCGCAGGCCGACGTGCTGGTCACGCTGGCCGCTTGCGTGGAGGGTTAGCCGTGGCGACCCGCGCGCTGGTCCATCTGCCCGCCGTGCTGCGCCGTGGCGAAGCCTTCGAGGTGCGCGCCACGCTGCAGCACCCGATGGAGACCGGCTACCGCCGCGACAGCGACGGCCGCATGCTGCCGCGCGACATCGTGCGCCGCTTCGAGGCGCGGCTGGGCACCGAGCTGGTCTTCGCCGCCGACTGCTTCCCCGCCATCGCCGCCAATCCCTACCTGGCGTTCTGGCTGCGGCTGGACGAAGGCGGCACGCTGGAACTGCGCTGGACCGGCGACCGCGGCTTCCAGCATGTGGAGACCGTCGCGATCGCGCTGGCATGAAGCGCCTGACGCTGCTGCTGGCCGTGCTGGTGAGCGGCCTCGTCGCCGCCGACGACCGCCGCTCCGGCTTCGCCGACATGACGCCGGCCGTGCAGGCCTTGCAGCGCGGCGACGCGCAGAACCCGGCCATGCTGTGGGTGCGCGGCGGCGAGGCCACTTGGGGCCAGCGCGCCGGCGCGGCGAACCGGTCCTGCGCCGATTGCCATGGCGACGCACGGCAATCGATGCGCGGCGTCGCGCCGCGCTACCCGGCGTTCGACGAGCCCAGCGGCGCGCCGCTGACGCTGGCCGGCCGCATCGACGCCTGCCGCGTGCGCCACCAGCAGGCGCCGGCCTTCGCGCCCGAGAGCGAGGCCGTGCTGGGCCTGGAAGCCTGGGTCGCCATGGCCTCGCGCGGGCTGCCGATCGCGCCGCCGGCCGACCCGCGGCTGGCGCCCTGGCGCGCGCAGGGCGAGCGGCTGTACCGCCAGCGCATCGGCCAACTGGATCTCGCGTGCGCGCAATGCCACGAAGGCCTGGCCGGCCGCCGCCTGGGCGGCAGCGTGATCCCGCAGGGCCACCCCACCGGCTACCCGCTGTACCGGCTGGAATGGCAGGGCCTGGGCTCGCTGCAGCGGCGGCTGCGCGGCTGCTTCAACGGCGTGCGCGCCGAAGCGCCGGCCTACGGCAGCGCCGAGCTGCTGGCGCTGGAGTTGTATCTGATGCAACGCGCGGCAGGGCTGGCGCTGGAGAGCCCCGCCGTTCGTCCCTAAAGAGGCCGTTGTCGGCGCCGCGGGCGCGCAGCAGAATCGCCCGACATGGCCATCGTGTACCTGTCGTCGACCAAGGTCGACCTCGACGCCGAACGCGCGCAGGTCATCCAGCTCCTGGTGGATGCCAACCACACGGTGCGCCACAGCTACCGCGCCAGCCCCGAGCCGCTGGTCAAGACCTGCCTCGACGACGTGCGCGAATGCGAGGTCTACCTGCTGCTGGCCGGCCGCCGCTACGGCTACCGCCCGCCCGAGGACAACCCCGGCGCGCTGTCGATCACCGAGCTGGAGTTCCGCGCCGCCGAAGAGACGGGCAAGGAACTGGTGGTGCTGGAGCAGACGCGCCCGCCGATCGAGCTGTCCGACGCCGACCAGGGCCGCGAGGCCGACGAGCGTTCGCGCAAGCTCTTCTGGGACCTGGTGCGCAAGACCGTGGTGCCCGGCCGCTGGGACGACGCCACCACGCTGGCCAGCGCCGTGCTCAACGGCGTCAACGACGCCGTCAAGCGGCTGGACGCGCGGCGGCGCGAGCATGCGCCGGCCATCACGCCGGGGGTCAGCCGGCCGCATCCGCGGCTGCTGTCGCGCTCGCTGATGCTGCTGCACCTGGGCGGCGACGACGAAGCGCCGGCCGCGCGGCTGGCCACCGCACTGGCCGACCCCGCGGTGGGCTGGAGCGTCGAGACCTGCCGCTGGAACCCCGAGGACGGCATCGACTGGCGCGAGCTCGATCGCCGCCTCACCGTCTGCCGCGGCGCGGCCTTGCTGATCAGCCCCTCGGCGGCGCGCTTCGGCGCCGACCTCGGCGCGCTGCAGCGCGTGCTGGCCTTCGTGCGCCGGCAGTGCGGCTTCGTCGCCGGGCTGCAACTGGGCGTGGCCGACGATGCCTGGCCCTGGCTGGCGGGCCTGAATCTCAGCCAGCGCCACCGCCTGGACGACTGGGCCGCCGCCAGCGCCGGCGCCATCACGCCCGACCTGGCGGCCGCCGTGCGCCAGATGCGCACCATGCACCGCGACATCGAAGACCCCAAGCTCGTCGGCCTGCAATGCGTGGTGGTGGCGATGACGCGCGCCGAAGCCCAGGCGCTGCGCGACGACCCCGCGCTGCAGGACGAGCTGAACGACGAACAGCGCGGCTTCCTGGCGCGCGCGGTGCAGCGCTTCCAGGCCGCCGGTGACGACTGGTTGCAGCGTTATGGCGCCACGCGCGAAGACTGGCAGCCGTTCGGTCCTGGCCCGGAAGGCGCCGACGGCGGCGACGCCGCTGCGCGCCCCGCGCTGGCCGTGCTGGCCGAGGTGGCGCAGGAGATCAACCGCCAGCCGGTGATGCCGCGCCGCGACCAGGAGGCGCTGCTCGGCCACCGCATCCGGCTGCGGCCCTATTCCTTCGAGCCGCTGATGAGCGACGACACCGAGGCGCTGAAGCTGCTCTCGCAGGTGATGGCGCGCCGCGTGCTGGTGCTGGCCGACGAGCTGTCGCTGTGCCACCCGCGCGTGCGCGCCGCGGCGGCCGACCTGCTGGGCGACGAGCACCTCGTGGTGGCCACCGTCTCGCCCTTCGACCCGCCGCCGCAGACGGTGGAAGCCTCGCTGCGCGGCAACGGCGTGCTGCAGATGGGCAGCCTGCGGCGCCGCTTCCTGGTGGCGATGGACCCGGCCTGCGAGATCAACATGGCCTCGCGCATGCGGCTGATGCGCTGGCTGCGCCTGTCCATCCCCGAGACGCTGACCGGCCAGGCCGGCAACGCGCTGGACGACCGGCGCGCGCTGATCCGCAGCGAGACCGGCATCGCCTGAAGCGCGAGGCCCGGAACCTGCGGCCGTGATCTACACCTTCTACTCCTACAAGGGCGGCGTCGGCCGCTCGATGGCGATGGCCAACATCGCCTGGGAGCTGGCCAGCCGCGGCCTGCGCGTGCTGGCGATCGACTTCGACCTCGAAGCCCCTGGACTGGAACGTTATTTCGCCGTACCGGTGGCCGACGTGCACGCCAGCAAGGGCGTGGTCGACCTGATCGACGCCTTCAAGCGCGCGCTGTCGGGCAGCGGCAGCATGGCCGACGATGCCGAGTTCCGCCAGCTGCCGCAGTTCATCCGCCGCGGCGTGGCCGACTTCGGCCGCCGCGGCCGGCTCGACCTGATGCCCGCCGGCCGCCGCGCCAGCGAGGACGACCGCCGCGCCTACGCGCTGGCCGTGCGCACCTTCGACTGGCAGGACTTCTACTTCAACTGGGAGGGCGAGGCCTTCTTCGAATGGCTGCGCCGCGCGCTGGTGGGCCCCGGCGACGAGCAGTACGACGTGGTGCTGGCCGATAGCCGCACCGGCGTGACCGAGATGGGCGGCGTCTGCGCCTGCCAGCTGGCCGACGTGGTGGTGATGCTCAGCGCGCCCAACCACCAGAACCTGGACGGCACGCGCGAGCTGGCCGCCGACCTCAACAGCCCCGAGGTGCAGCGCCTGCGCCGCAACCGGCCGCCGCTGTCCATCGTGGTGGTGCCGGCGCGCGTCGAGCAGCGCCTGCCCGAGGCGCGCGCCGATTTCGAGCGCCGCTTCGACGAGGCCTTCGCCGCGCTGCGCCCGCCGCTGCACGCCGAGCTGGGCATCAGCGCCGACGACCTGGCGCTGCCCTACGTGCCCGAGTTCGCTTTCGAGGAGCAGGTCACCAACCGCCCGGTGGACGGCGGCCAGGCGCTGACCGAGCGCTACCGCCACCTCGCCGACGCGCTGCTGGTGCTGGCCGGCGACAGCGTGCCCGCCGATCTGCGCGAAGCCGCGCGCCGCGCGCTGCGGCCCGAGACGGCCGCCGGCCCCGGGCCCGAGGCGCAGGCCGCGCCGGCCTTCGACCCTTCGCGCCGCTCGGCCGGCGTCGACGCGTACCTGTCGTGCCCGCGCGGCTCGCGCTCGCTGCTGCTCGACCTGCTGGCCGCGCTGGAGCGCACCGGCGCGCGCTTTCGCACCGAGTTCGGCGAGGCCGAGGCCTTCGGCGCCGACCGCGACCTGCCGCTCACCACCGCCGAGCAGCTGGGCCACGCCGAGGTGCTGGTGCTGTGCGCCGACGCGCAGGGCATCAGCCCCTGGCAGCGCGCCGAGCTGAAGCTGGCGCGCGGCCTGCCGCGGCCGCCGGCCATCGTGCGCTTGCTGCTGCCCGGCGCGGTGGACGACGCCTTCGAGCTGGCCTTCGGCCAGACGCTGCGCGACTGCACGCTGATCGACCTGCGCCGCTGGCCGGCCGAGCGCAGTGGCGTGCTGCTGCTGGCCGAGGCGCTGGCGCGCGGCGCCGCCGGCGCCGAGCAGACGCAGGCTTCGCCGAAGTCGGCGCCGCTGCAGCCGCCGGGCACGGTGGAAGGCTCGCCGTTCCCCGGCTCGGGCGCGTATGGCGAAGGCGACGCCGCGGTCTTCGGCGGCCGCCGCGCGGCCATCGAGAGTCTGCGCGCTTTGGCCGTCAGCCAGCGGCGGCTGCTGCTGGTGGGGCCGTCAGGCGCCGGCAAGACCTCGCTGGTGATGGCCGGCCTCTTTCCGGCGCTGCGCGGCGGGCGCGACCCGGCCGTGCTGGAAGCCCTCAACCTGCGCGGCGCCGTGGCCGCCGACGAGCGCTGGCGCGCCGCCTGGCAGCGCGCGCTGCAGCTCGGCGCCGACGCGCTGCTGGTGCTGGACCATGCCGACGAGGCCGACGACGAGGTGCTGCAAGCCGTGCTGCAGGCCTGGCAGCGCGCCGACGGCCCGCGGCTGCTGCTGGTCTGGCGCGCCGCGCCGCTGGCGCAGGCCGAGAGCCAGGCGCTGCACGGCTGGCGCGTGGCCGGCCGCGCCGCCGCCACGCAGCCGGGCGACCGGCTGCACCACGCCTGCCGCTTCGGCGACGCCGCCGAGGCGCTGATGGCCGCCGTGGCGACGGCGCCGCGCGTCGAACTGGCGGCGCTGGACGCGGAGAGCCTGCGCGCCGCGGTGGAAGCCGCGCTGGCCTACAGCGGCCGCCGCGCCGAGCCCGGGCTGCTGGAGCGGCTGTTCACCGACGCCGGGCCGCAGCCTTCGGCCGCCGCCGTGCAGCGGCTGCTGCGCCAGCTGTGGCGCCAGCAGCAGCGCGGCTGGCTGACCAACGACGCCTACGACCGCGTGGGCGGCATCGACGGCCACTTCATCGCCGAGCTGGAGCGCCGCCTGGGCAGCGTGCCGGCGGCCGAGCGCGATGGCCTCAACGCGCTGCTGCTGCGCCTGCTGCGCCGCGCCGAGGACGGCGCCATCGTGCTGCACCCCTTCAGCTGGGCGCGCTCGGTCGCCATGCCGGTGTTCGCCGGCCGCGCCGCGGCGCTGGTGCAGCGGCTGGCGGCGGTCGGCATCCTGCAGGTGCAGCGCCAGGGCGACGACGTGCTGGTCGCCATCGCCCACCGCCCGCGCGACTGGGCCGGGCTGGACCCGCTGCGCCAGGCCGCCGCGCGCTGGCTGGCGCCGTCGCTGCAGGTGGCGGCCGCCTACGCCGGCTGGGTGGGCGGCGGTGCCGACGACGACGCCGACACGCTGATCGAAGCGCAAGACCTGGCCGAGCTGGCGCCCTACCTGTCGGCCGGCGAAGCCGCCTTCGCCGCCTGGCGGCAGGCGCAGGCGCAGCGTGATCACCGCATCAAGCGTTATGCGCGCATCGGCGTGCTCGCCGTCGTCGCCGTGCTGATCGCCATGAGCCTGCTGCAGCAACGCATCGCCAGCCAGGCCGAGCAGGCGGCCAAGGAGGCCGAGCAGGCGCAGCGCAGCGCCGCCGTCACCGCCGCGCGCGCGCTGACCGAAGTGGCCGCCGCCTACGCGCCGACGGCGGCACAGGCCGCGCCGACGACGGCGGCGCCGCCGCCGCCGCCAACCGCGCCGGCGCGCGTCACCGTCGTCGCCCACCGCAGCGGCGACGGCGCGGCCGACGCCCGCCTGGCGGCCACGCTGCTGCAGCGGCTGGCGGCGTCGGGCTTCACCTTGGGCGGCGAGGCGGAGGCCGTGGTGCAGCGCGTGTGCGGCGACGTGCGCTACTTCGCCGATGCCGACCGCGCCGCCGCGCAGCGCGCGCAGGAACTGCTGAACGCCGCGCTGGCCGATGGCGGCGACCTGCGCCGGCTGGCGCTGAACGACCGCAGCCAAAGCCGCGCCGCGGCCGCCGCCCGCGCCGGCACCATCGAGGTCTGGCTGCCGCCGCTGAGCGACGCGCCGGCCGCGCGCGACGACCGCTGGGGCCCGTCGCGCCTGGTGGCCGGCGGCTGCGCGCTGCTCGGCTCCGACCTGCAGACGCGCGACGCCCTGCGCCGCGGCCTGAGCGCGCGCAACGAGGACTACTACGCCAGCGAAAAGCCGCTGCGCCGCACCTGGGTGGGCGCCTTCTACATCGGCGCCACCGAAGTCACGATGACCGCCTTCGCCGCCTACCAGCGCGAGTGCCAGGGCCGCCAGCCGGCCTGCCCGCCGTGGAACCCGCGCTTCGTCGACGCGCAGAAGGACCCGCGCCGCCCCGCCACCTTCGTCAGCTGGGCGCAGGCGCGCGACTACTGCCGCTGGGCCGGCGGCCGGCTGCCGACCGACGCCGAATGGGAGAAGGCCGCGCGTGGCACCGACGGCCGCTTCTGGCCCTGGGGCGACCAGCCCGACGAAAGCCGCTTCCAGGGCTTTGCCGCCAAGCCCGACCGCCCGGTGGACGTGGGCAGCTTCCCCGCCGGCAACAGCCCCTACGGCGTGGCCGACCTCGCCGGCAACGTGTGGGAGTACACGGCCGACCCCTGGCAGGAGCCGCAGGGCGGCCACGCGATGCGCGGCGGCTCGTACCTGAACTCGCTGATGCAGTCGCGCGCCAGCGTTCGCTGGGCGTCCAGCCGCGAAGCTGACGGCACCGAGAACCTGGGCTTCCGCTGCGTGGCCGATTTGAAATGACCCCCCCCCGAAGCGCCTTCGGCGCCTCCCCCCAGGGGGCGCCGCCAGCGGACCGGCAAAGCCGGATCCGCGGCGGCTGCTGGGTGGCGCCGCTGCAGGCGGCGTTGGTATGGCTTGGCAGCATGGAGGATTGAAATGTCCAGGATCTGGTTCGCCCGCGGCCTGCGCGGCATGATCGCCCGCCGCATCCAGCTCGACCTGCTGCGCCAGGGCTTCTTCGTCGCGCCGGCCGACAAATTTGCCGACGGCGTGTTCGGCGGCGACACCGCCGACGCGCTGGCGCGGCTGCAGGGCGCGCGCGGCCTGCCGGCCAGCGGCGCGGTCGACACCGCCACCTGGCAGCAGCTCACCAACGAAGCGCTGCCGACGCTCTTCGAACGTTGCATGAGCATCACCGCCGAATTCGAAGGCCATGGCTTCGGCCTGCTGCAGGGCAACTTCGACGGTGCCGGGCTGACCTGGGGACTGATCGGCTTCACGCTGGCCAGCGGCGAAATCCAGGTGCTGCTGGCCGAGGCCGAGGCCGCCGTGCCCGGCACGCTGGACCGCGTGCTCGGCCCGCTGGCCGCCGTCTGGCGCGAGCAGATGGCCAAGCCGCGCGCGCAGCAGCTCGCCTGGGCCGACGGCCTGAGCACCGGCGCGGCCAAGACGGAAGTGCCGGCGCCGTGGAAGCAGGCCTTCGCGCGCCTGGGCGACGAGCCCATCGTCAAGCGGTTGCAACTGCAGCGCGCCTACGACGCCTACTTCGTGCCCGCCGCGGCCACCGCGCGCAAGCTCAAGCTAACCACCGAACTGGGCGTCTCGCTGTGCTTCGACTGCCACGTGCAGAACGGCACTTCGCGCGTGCAGACGGTGGCCGAACTGGCGCCGCTGGCCGGCCACATCAGCGAAGCGCAGATGCGCCAGCGTCTGGCCGACGGCGTGGCCGACCGCTCCGCCCCCCGCTGGCGCGCCGACGTGCGCGGCCGCAAGACCACCATCGCCAACGGCGGCGGCGCATTCCGCGGCCGCAACTACGTGCTGGCGAGCTGGGGCTTGGACGAGGTGGCGGCGGCTTGAGGATGGGGACGCTGAGAGAGCCTGCGCACGGCACCCAGCGTTGGCGGGTGCGCCGGCACGCTCAAGCGTTCACGCGCCGCACGAGGAAATCCAGCACGAGATGGTTGAACGCCTCGGGCTTCTCGAAGTACGTGGAATGCCCGCAGTCGTCGACCACCGCCAGCTCGCTGCCCGGGGTGAGCGCATGGGCCTGCTGCATGGCCGCCAGCGGCACCAGCGGGTCTTCGCGGCCGACCAGCCAGAGGACCGGGCAGCGCAGGCCGGCCACCGCGCTCATCGGCAGCAGGCGGGCGGGCTCCATCAGCCGGTCCATGGCCTCGCGCCAATCGGCCGGGCTGACCTGGATCGAGCCCGGGTTGAAGTGGTTGATCTGCGCGTACAGCGCCGCGCGCTCGGGCGAACGCTGCAGGAACCAGGCACCCAGCGCGCGCTGCTCCAGGGTCTGTGAGCTGGCGCGCCGCGCACGGGCTTCGAGCGCGGCCAGGATGTCGGGCTGGTCCACGCCCAGCGGTGAATCACAGGCCACGAACGCGGCCACGCGGGCAGGCTGCTGCAGCGCCAGCCGCAGGCCGACCATGCCGCCGAGCGACTGGCCCAGCACGGCCACGCTGGGCAACTGGAAGTGGTCGAGCACGGCCAGCACGTCGGCCACGAAGTGCTCGAGCCGGAACTCGGCCATCGGCGCGGCCGAGCGGCCGAAGCAGCGCAGATCCATCGTCAGCACCGGATGGCGCGCACTGAAGGCCGGCAGCTGCTGCCACCAGGTGGCGGCGTTGGAGCCGGCGCCGTGCAGCATCAGCACCGGCAGCGCGGCGCGCCGGTCGAGCCCGTGGGCTTCGGCGTAGATGGCGCGGCCGGCGCAATCGATGAAGGGCATGCCCGGTCTCCGGCCGATCACTCGGGCTTCAAGCCCAGGCTCTTCACCAGCAGGCCCCAGCGCTCGGTGTCGGCCTTCACCAACGCGGCGTACTGCTCGGGGCTGGTCTTCATCATCGCCAGGCCTTCGGCCACCAGCGGGTCGGTGATGCTCGGCTTGGCCAGCGTGGCCTGCAGGGCCGCGTACAGCTTGCGCACCACCTCGGGCGGCGTGCCGCGCGGGGCCGACAAGCCGACCCAGCTGGTCACGGTGAGCTGCGGGTAGCCCAGCTCCTTGAAGGTGGGCGCGTTCGGCGCCGCCGGGCTGCGGTCGCGGCTGCTCACCGCCAGCAGCCTGAGCTTGCCCGACTGCACATGCTGCTGCGCCGCGTTCTGCGGAATCGCCAGCAGGTTCACCACGCCGGCCAGCGTGTCGTTCAGCGCCGGGGTGCCGCCCTTGTAGGGCACGTGCACCATCTGCGTTGCCGTCGCGCGCTGGAACAGCTCCATCATCAGGTGCCCCGCGCTGCCGGCGCCCGACGTGGCCACGTTGTACTTGCCGGGCTCGCGCCTGGCCTTGGCCACCAGGTCGGCCACCGACTCGATGCCCGAGTCGCTGCGCGTCACCAGCCATTGCGCGCCTTCGCCGATCGCGCTGATGTGGGCGAAGTCGGCCACGATGTCGAAGGGCAGCTTCTCGTGCAGGCCGGCGGTGATGGTGTTGACCATGCCGGTCATGGTGAGCGTGTAGCCGTCGGGCGCGGCCGCGGCACCGGCGCGCGTGCCCACGATGTTGCCGGCGCTGGGCTGGTTGTCGATGACGATGGGCTGCTTCAGGCTGGCCGCCAGGTCCTGCGCGATCGGCCGGATCAAGCGGTCGTAGGGCCCGCCGGCCGGCGCGGGAACGATGATGCGCAGCGGCCGCGCAGGCCAGTCGGCCGGCTGCCCATGCGCCAGCGGCAGGGCGACCGCCAGGCCGCATGCCACGATGAGATCGCGTCGGGTATTCACGTCATCGTCTCCTTGTGAAGGGGCCGTGAAGGCCGGGTCGCCGCAGGGCCGGATTCACCGCCTGACCGACGGGCACTTGCTGTCGGCCAGCGCCGTGAAGGCCTGGTCGCCGGGGATCCGGCTGACCACCTTGAAGTAGTCCCACGGGCTCATCGACTCGGCGGGGGTCTTCACCTGCAGCAGGTACATGTCGTGCACGCCGCGGCCGTCCTGCGCGCGGATCGTGCCCTTGGTGTACATGTCGTCGATCGGCAGCTCCTTCATCTTCTTCATCACCGCGTCGCCGTCGTCGGACTTCGCGGCCGCGACCGCCTTCAGGTAGTGCATCGTCGCCGAGTAGTCGGCGGCCTGCAGCGACGACGGCATGCGCTTGAAGGTCGCGAAGAAGCGGCGCGACCACTCGCGCGAGGCCGGCGTCAGGTCCCAGTACCAGCTGTCGGTCAGGTACATGCCCTGGGTCGCCGGCAGGCCGAGGGCGTGGATGTCGTTGATGAACATCAGCATGCCGGCCAGCTTCATCGTCTTCGTGACGCCGAACTCGCGGGCGCTCTTGATCGAGTTGACCGTGTCGTTGCCGCCGTTGGCCAGGCCCAGGATCTGCGCCTTGCTGCTTTGCGCCTGCAGCAGGAACGAGCTGAAGTCGGACGCGCCGATCGGGTGCTTGACGCTGCCGACGACCTTGCCGCCGGCCTTCTCGACGACGGCCGACGTGTCGGCCTGCAGCGAGTGGCCGAAAGCGTAGTCCGCGGTCAGGAAGAACCACGACTTGCCGCCTTGCTGGACGATGGCCGAGCCGGTGCCGTTGGCCAGCGCGACCGTGTCGTAGGCATAGTGCACCGTGTAGGGCGAGCATTCCTCGTTGGTCAGGCGCGCCGAGGCCGCGCCGATCGAGATGAATGGCTTCTTCTTCTCGGCGGCGACCTTGGCCATGGCCAGGCTGGCGGCCGAATTGCTGCCACCGATCAGCAGGTCGAGCCCCTGCGTGTCGATCCACTCGCGCGCCTTGCCGACGGCGATGTCGGCCTTGTTCTGGTGGTCGGCGGCGAGCACTTCGATCTTGCGCCCGGCCACCTGCCCCTTCATGTCGGCAACGGCCATGCGGATGGCTTCGACGCCGGCGGGGCCGTCGAGATCGGCGAACGGCCCCGACATGTCGGTGATCAGGCCGATGCGGATGACCTCGCCGCTGAACTGGGCGTGGGCCGGGCCCGTCATCAGGCAGGCGGCGGCCGCCGTTGCGACGGCGATGCGTACGAAGCAAGGGGAATTCATGAGACCTTCCGAAAGAGGAGCTGCGGTTGAATCGAATGGCGTCACGGCGCCGCAAAGCGCGCCGTCCGCTTGTCCAGGAAGGCCTGGCAGCCTTCCTTCGCGTCGGGGTGGTCGAGCACCACCGACAGCATGGCGCGCTCGTAGGCCAGCGCCGCGTCCAGCGGCATCTCGGCGCCATGCAGCATCGCGTGCTTGAGCAGCTTCAGCGTCTGCGCCGACATCTGCGCCACCTGCTCGGCCAGCGCCATGGCACGCGGCATCAGCTCGGCGCGCGGCAGCACTTCGTTGACCAGGCCGAGCGCCAGTGCCTGGTCGGCGCTGAGCTGCCGGCCGGTGAACATCAACAGCTTGGCCTGGCACAGCGGGATCTGCCGCATCAGCCGCTGCGAGCCGCCGCCGCCCGGGAACAGGCCGAGCCGGATCTCGGGCAGGCCGATGCGCGCCTCGGCCGCCAGCAGGCGCAGGTCGGTGCACAGCATCAGCTCCATGCCGCCGCCCAGCGCCCAGGCGTTGACGGCCGCCAGCGTGGGCTTGTCGCAGGTCTCGAAGCGGCGGAACACGCGGTGCACGGTCTTGCCGAACTCGTCGTACCAGCCCGTCGGCCGGCGCGTGGCCAGGTCCTTGATGTCGCCGCCGGCCATGAAGGCACGCTCGTCGGCGCCGGTGATCACGATCGCGCGCACCTGCGCATCCGCTTCCAGCACGCCCAGCGCGGCTTCCATCGCCAGCATCATCGGCATGTCCAGCGTGTTCAATTGCTCGGGGCGGTTGAAGGTCAGCACGCCCACGGCGCCTTCGCGGCGGGTCAGCACGGCATCGTCGTTCATGGTCGATCCTTGTCAGCAGGAGCCAGCCGTCCGGCCAGCCGCGCTTCGATCTGCGGCAGGCGGTCGGCACCGAAGAAGGGCTCGCCGTCGAGGTGCACGAAGGGCGAGCCGAAGACCTGTCGTCGAACGGCCTCGTCGACGGCCTGCGCCAGCGCGGCGCGGGCGCCATCGGCCTGCGCTTGCTGCAGCAGCAGGGCCGCCTCGCGGCCGTCGAAGCGCGCGGCCAGTGCGCCGGCGAAAGCGGCATCGTCGAGCGCCTGGTCGTCGCGGAACGCGGCGCGCAGCGCGGCGCGTGCAAAGGCCGCCGCTGCTGCCCCGTTATGTGCGGCCAGGACGTGGAACAGCCGCGCCGGCAAGGGCGTGACGACGGGGAAGCGGCTCGGCTGCCTATAAGCCAGGCCCAGGTGCCGCGCCGAGCGCTCGACGTCCAGCAGCAGGTAGTCGCGCCTGGCGGCATGGGCCAGCGGCGCCGGCAGGCCCAGTTGCCGCAGCACCGCGAACAGCAGGATCGGGCGCCAGCGCACCGTGCGCCCATGCGCGGCGGCCAGTGCGTCGATGCGCTCGGCCATCAGGTAGCCGTAGGGCGACCCGAAGTCGAACCAGAAGTCGACCGGCGTCATGTTCGCCCCTCGTCGACCGGGTACGGTCGACGATCCCCCGAGGGGATGCGGGCCGGCTTGGGAGCGGCCCGGCGCTCGGCCCGTCATGGCGCGATGGCCGCGCTCGGCGGCAGCGTGCAGGCCTGGGCGTACTCGTCCACCATGCGGTCCACCAGCGTGGCCACGCGGGGGATGTCGGCGATCGTCGCCACGCCGTGGCCGGCGCTCCACAAGTCCTTCCAGAGCTTGGCGCCATGGTCGGCCAGCGTGCTCATGTCGGGCCGCTTGGGCGGCAGTTGCGACACGTCGATGCCATGCCGTTGCAACGAAGGGCGCAGGAAGTTGGCGTACACGCCCGACAGGCGGTCGGTGTAGACGAGGTCGGCCACCGTCGCGTCCACCACCATCTGCTTGTAGTCGGGCTGCGCGTTCGACTCCTGCGTCGCCAGGAAGCGCGTGCCGACGTAGGCCAGGTCGGCGCCCAGCACTTCGGCGGCGCGGACCTGCCAGCCGTCGTTGATGGCGCCGCCCAGCACCAGGCAGCCTGGCCAGAAGCGGCGGATCTCGCGCACCAGCGAAAAGCTGCTCTGCGCCGACGCATGCCCGCCGGCGCCGCCGCCCACGCAGATGAGGCCGTCGACGCCGGCATCGATGCACTTGCGCGCGTGCTCGGCCCCGGTGACGTCGCAGAACACCGTGCCGCCGTAGCCGTGCACGGCATCGACCACGCGGCCCGGGTGACCGAGGCAGGTGATGACGAAAGGCACGCGGTGCCGGGCCACGATGTCGAGGTCGCACTCGTAGCGCGGGTTGCTCTTGTGCACGACCAGGTTCACGCCGTGCGGCGCCACCACCGCGCCGGGATGCGCGGCGCGGTATGCCGCCAGCTCGGCGGCGATGTCGGCCAGCCATTCGTCCAACTGCTCGGACGGCCTGGCGTTGACGTGCGGGAAGGTGCCCACCACGCCGGCCTTGCACAAGGCCTTGACCAGCGGCGGGAACGACACCAGGAACATCGGCGAGCCGATCACCGGCACGCGCAGCGCTTGCTGGAAGAGGGCGGGCAGTGGCATCGCGCTCGGCCTTTCAAGGGGAGCCGGCTTCGCCGGGCGCCTGGATCCCCGCGGGGGGCGGGCTGGGCGCAGCCCGGCCCTGGGGGCTTGCAGAAGCGGCGTCACGGCGCTTGCGCGCGCGCAGGTCGACCATGCCCGGCAGCGTGCGCGGGTCGGTGCCGGGCTCGAAGATCTGGTGCTTCTGGATCTTCTGCGTCGACGTGGTCGGGATGCTGTCGGCCAGCCACATCCAGCCCGGCGCCTTGTAGTACGACAGCTCGGCGTTGCAGTGCTCGAACAAGGCCTGCACCGCGGCGGCCGGGTCGGCGCGGCCTTGCGGGCGCAGCACCACGCAGGCCAGCACCTCTTCTTCGCGCACATCGTCGGGCACCGCCAGCACGGCGGCCTGCTCGACCAGCGGATGCGCCTGCAGCACGGCCTCGACCTCGGCCGCGGCGATGTTCTCGCCCGAGCGGCGGATGATGTTCTTGCGCCGGTCGATGAAGCTCAGGCGCCCGTCGGCCGCGCGCGTGACGATGTCGCCGGTGTGGAACCAGCCGCCGCGCCAGGCCTGCTCGGTCGCCGCGGGGTCGTTCAGGTAGCCGCTGAAGAAGTCGCTGCGCGGCGCGGCGGCGCTGCTGCGCACCAGCATCTCGCCGGGCGTACCGGCGGGCAGCTCGCGGTCGGCGTCGTCGACGACGCGCACCTCCAGCCCCGGGCGCGGGCGGCCGAAGCTGCGCGTGCCCACCGGGCGCGGCGGCTCGCTGTCGACGATGGCGCGCACCATCTCGGTCATGCCCCAGATCTCGATCAGCGGGAATCCGAAGCGGGCCTCGAACTCGGCATGGCGCTGCGGGTCGACGCCGGCGCCGATGGCAAAGCGCACGCCGTGGCCGCGGTCCAGCGGCCCCGGCGGCTGGCCCAGCAGCATCGGCACCACCACGCCCAGGTAGTGCACGACGGTGGCGCGCGACTCGGCCACCTCGGTCCACCAGCGCGCGGGGCTGAAGCGGTCGGTCTGCACCTGGCAGTTGCCGCGCAGCATGGCGCAGAAGAACGAGAAGATCGACGCGTTGACGTGGAACAGCGGCAGCGGGTTGTAGATGCGGTCGCTGCCGTCGTGAAAGGTGGCCAGGCCGCCGGTGGTGGCGTACCAGCGCCCGGCTTCCAGTTCGTAGCGGTGCGACAGCACGCAGCCCTTGGGCCGGCCGGTGGTGCCCGAGGTGTACAGCACGCTGGCCGGCGTGTCGGGTGCCGGCGCCGTCGACGGGGCCGGCACCGCGGCGCGCGGCCACGGCGCGGCGTCGTCCAGCAACACCACCGCCGGCCGCTGCGTGGCGACGTCCAGCGCCGCGCGCAGCAGCGGCACGAGGGCAGGGACGGCGATCACCAGGTCGACTTCGGCGTGGTCCAGCACGTAGGCCATTTCGCGCGCGCGGTGGTCGGCGTTCAGCGGCACGCAGCACACGCCCAGCGCGTTCATCGCCAGCTTGTGCAGCAGGTGCTCGGGGCGGTTCTCCAGCAGCAGCGACACGCGGTGGCCCAGGCCGTAGCCGGCGTCGGCATAACGGCGCATCAGCGCCTGCACGGCGGCGGCCGCGCCGGCGTAGCTCAGCTCGTAGCCGGCCGGGTGGTAGGCGCGTGACGCGTGGGCCGGCACGGCCAGGAAGGGCCGGTCGCCGAAGCGCTGCGCGCAGGCGGCGAAGCTCTCGCCGATGGTCGCTCGTTCGTCGGGCGTGAACATGGCCGGTGCCTCCTTACAGTCGCAGCACGCCGTAGCCGGGTTCGCCGAAGGGCGCGTTCAGCGACGCGACGATGGCCATGCCCAAGGCGTTGCGGGTGTCCAGCGGATCGAGGATGCCGTCGTCCCACAGCTCCGAAGTGGAGTGGTAGGCGTCGCTCTCGGCGCGAAAGCGCTGCAGCACCGGCTCGCGGATGGCGGCGATCTCGGCCTCGTCCAGCCGGTGGCCCTTGCGTTCGAGCTGGCGGATCTTCACCTCGGCCAGCGTGTTGGCGGCCTGTTCGGCGCCCATCACGGCGATCTGCGATTGCGGCCACATCCACAGGAAGCGGCCGTCGTAGGCGCGGCCGCACATGCCGTAGTTGCCGGCGCCAAAGCTGCCGCCGACGATGACGGTGAACTTGGGCACCGAGCAGCCGACCTGCGTCATGATCATCTTGGCGCCGTCCTTGGTGATGCCGCGTTCCTCGTACTCGCGGCCCACCATGTAGCCGGTGATGTTCTGCAGGAAGACCAGCGGCGTGCGGTCGCGATCACACAGGCGCATGAAGTGCGCGGCCTTCAGCGAGCTGTCGTTGAACAGCACGCCGTTGTTGGCCAGGATGCCCACCTTGCAGCCCCAGATGCGGGCGAAGCCGCAGACCAGGGTGCTGCCGTAGTGCGGCTGGTACTCGTGGAAGCGGCTGCCGTCGACGATGCGGGCAATGACCTCGCGCATGTCGAAGCCGGTCTTCCAGTCCGCGGGGATGATGCCGTACAACTCGGCCGGGTCGTGGTGCGGGTCTTCGGGCTCGACGCGGTCGATGCGCGTCTTCTCGATCGGCGTCGTCTGCGCCAGGATGTCGCGCGCGATCGCGAAGGCGTGCGGCTCGTCGTCGGCCGGATAGTCGCAGGTGCCCGAGACGCTGGTGTGCATGTCGGCGCCGCCCAGCGCCTCGGCCGTGACCACCTCGCCGGTGGCCGCCTTGACCAGCGGCGGCCCGCCCAGGAAGACGCCGCCGTTGCCGCGCACGATGACGCTGTAGTCGCACAGCGCCGGGATGTAGGCGCCGCCCGCGGTGCAATGGCCCAGCACCACCGCGATCTGCGGCACGCCCAGCTTCGACAAGGTGCACTGGTTGCGGAAGATGCGCCCGGCGGCGTAGCGGTCGGGGAACAGCTCGGATTGCAGCGGCAGGAAGCCGCCGGCGCTGTCGCACAAGTGGATCACCGGCAGCCGGTTCTCGAGCGCGATGTCCAGCGTGCGCACGATCTTCTTGATGGTCAGCGGGTACCAGGCGCCGCCCTTGATGCTGGGGTCGTCGGCGTGGATGACGACCTCGCGGCCGCTGACGATGCCGATGCCCGAGACGCAGCCGGCCCCATGCACCTCGCCGCCGTAGGCACGGTTGGCGGCCAGCGTCGACAGCTCCAGGAAGGGCGTGCCGGGGTCGAGCAGCAGGTCCAGCCGCTCGCGCACGGTCAGCTTCTTCTGCCGGTGCAGGCGTTCCACGTCGCGCGCCGGGCGTTCGTGGCGCACCTTGTGCGTCAGCTCGCGCAAGGCCTGCACGCGGCGCGTCATCTCGGCGTGGTTGTGGCGGTAACTGTCGGACGTGGTGTCCAGATGGCTGACGATGCGGCTCATCTTGCTTCCTCGTCGGGCTTCACCTGCGCCAGCACGGCGCCGCGCTGGAAGGTCTGGCCGGCGGCCACCGGCAGCGCCTGCACCGTGCCGCTGCAGGCGGCCGTGATGGTCATCTGCAGCTTCATGCTTTCGATGACGAGCAGCGCCTCGCCTTCGCTCACGCGCTGGCCCGCCGCGGCCTGCAGCGACACGACCACGCCGGGCATCGGCGCGTGCGAGACGCCGGCCTCGCTGCCGGCGGCGGCGGCGTTGGCGCGCGTGGCATCGATGCGCTCGATGCGCCAGGCACGGCCGCGCCATTGCACCAGCACCGCGTCGCCGTCGGGCACGGCGTGCAACTGCTGGGGCCGGCCGTCCAGCAGCGCGCGGAAGCGGCCGCCGCCCAGCGCCTGCACGGCAACGTGCTTGCCGTCGACGACGACCTGGTCGCTGCCTGGCTGGCGATGCACGCGGTGGCGCCGCTGCGGCGTGTCGCTGAAGTGGAAGGCGTTCATGGGGGCGTCAGTTGCGCCACGCGCCCATCGCGGCGTGTGGCAGGGACAGCGGCCTGGCCGCGGGTTCGTGCAGCGCACGCGCGGCCACCGCCAGCAGCAGGCGGCGCTCGGCGTCGCTCAGTGCGGCGGGCTTCAAGGCGTCGCGGTGGCGCTCGATGAAGCCGGTGTCGGTCTCGCCGGCGGCGAAGGCGGGGTGTTGCAGCACGCGCGACAGGAAGTCGGCGTTCAGCGTCACGCCCAGCATCACGGTGTCGGCCAGCGCCTGGCGGGCGCGCGAAAGGGCCAGCTCGCGCGTGGCGCCATGCGTCACCAGCTTGGCCAGCATCGAGTCGAAGGCCGCGGTCACCGGCGCGCCTTCGGTCACGCCGCCGTCGAAGCGCAAGCCCGGGCCCTGCGGCACGCGCAGCAGGCGCACGCGGCCGGTGTCGGGCACGAAGCCGGCGTCGGCGTCTTCGGCGAGCAGCCGGCATTCGATGGCATGGCCGTGCCAGCGCACGTCGGCCTGGGCCAGCGGCAGCGGTTCGCCCTGAGCGATGCGCAATTGCAGCTCCACCAGGTCGAGCCCGGTCACCATCTCGGTCACCGGGTGCTCGACCTGCAGCCGGGTGTTCATCTCCAGGAAGAAGAATTCACCGTCTGGCGACACGATGCACTCCACGGTGCCGGCGTTGACGTAGCCGGCGGCCTGCGCCAGCCGCACCGCCGCGCTGCAGATGCGATCGCGCAAGCCGCCGGCCAGCCCGGGCGCCGGGGTTTCCTCGATCAGCTTCTGGAAGCGGCGCTGGATCGAGCATTCGCGTTCGCCGAGGTGGATGACGTGGCCTTGCCGGTCGCCGAACACCTGCACCTCGATGTGCCGCGGCCTTTCGACGTAGCGCTCGGCAAAGAGGCGCCCGTCGCCGAAGTAGCGCTGGCTCTCGCTGCGCGCCACGGCGATGGCATCGGCCAGCGCCGCGCCGTCGCGCACGATCTGCATGCCCTTGCCGCCGCCGCCGGCCGCGCCCTTGATCAGCAGCGGAAAGCCCACCGCGCGGGCGCGTTCGGCGAAGGTGGCCGGGTCGTCGGCTTCGTCGGCCGACGGCGTGACCGGCACGTCGTGCGCCAGCGCGAACTTGCGCGCGCTGATCTTGTCGCCCATCAGCTCGATGGCCGCGGCATCGGGGCCGACGAAGACCAGCCCGGCTGCGGCCACCGCGCGCGCGAAGCCGGCGTTCTCCGACAGGAAGCCGTAGCCCGGGTGCAGCGCGTCGCAGCCGCTGTCCAGCGCGGCGCGGATCATCGCGGCAGCGTCCAGCCAGGCCGAGACCGGCGGCTCGCCGAAGACCTGGACGGTCTCGTCGGCCTCGGCCAGCGCCGGACCGTGGCGGTCTTGCGCGTGCCAGGGCACGACGGTGGCGATGCCCAGCCGCCGCGCGCTGCGCACGATGCGCAGCGCGATCTCGGCGCGGTTGGCGATGAAGAGCTTGCGGATGTCGGTCATGGCTTCTTGCGGCGGGCGGTCTTGGCGGGCGCCTTCTTCGGTGCAGGGGCGGCGGCCATGGCTTCGAGCCGCGCAATGCGGCGTTCCAACGCTTCACCTGAGCTGGCGGGCTGGATGCCGCGCAGCACCAGTTCGGTGTAGCTGTCGGCCAGCGCTTCGACGTCGACCGCGCCACGGCCGAACAGCGTGGCCCACATGCGGTGCTCGATGCCGCCGTAGACCATGCTGCGCACCATCTCGGCATCGGTGCCCGGCGCCAGTTCGCCGTCGCGCTCGGCCTCGCGCACGGTGCGCATCAGGAAGGCGGTGTACTGCACGTGCAGGTCGTGCAGCACCGACTTGAAGTACTCGGGCCCGGTGCGCACCTCGTGCAGCACGATGCGCGACAGCCCCGGCTCCTCGACGTACACGCGCAGGTGGCGCCAGATCAGGAAGCGCAGCCGGCTGCGCAGGCCGTGGATGCGCGAGAAGCCGGTCTCGATGTCGTGGATCAGCGGCACGTACATGCCGCGCAGCACCTCGTTGAGCAGCTCGCGCTTGGTCGGGAAGTAGGTGTAGACCAGGCCTTCGACCACGCCCACGCGGGCCGCGATCTCGGCCACCGACGAGCGTTCGAAGCCCTTGTCGAGGAACACTTCGCGCGCGGCGGCCAGGATTTCGCTGGCGCGGCGCAGGCGGCGCGGCGTCTGCTTGCCGGCGGTGATGGGGGTGACGGAGGCGGGTTGGTTCATGGCGCGGACCCGTTTGCCCCCAGGACCGGGCCCTGCCCAGTCCGCCCCCCGAGGGGGTCAAGTTGCCTTGGGGCGGCCCGGCGGCAACTTGACAACACATCGTCCGGCACATCCAGCTCCAGGTCCAGCAGCATCTGCGCGAAGGCCTTGCCTTGCGGGTCGTAGCGCAGCGAGGCAACGCCGCCGCCGCCCAGGGCCTGTTCGAGCGTGAAGTTCAGCGCCCTCAGGCCCGGCAGCTCGTGGCGCGTGACCTTGCCGCGCGTCACGTGGGCCATATAGGCGGCCACCACGTCGGCCGTCAGCGCCTGCCGCAGCCAGGCCCAGGCCGCGTCGCTGCGCGCCACGATGCCGATGTTGGCGGTGTCGCCCTTGTCGCCGCTGCGGCCGTGGGCGACGCGCAGCAGCGGCACGCGGGTGCGGGCGCCGCCGAAGGCCGGCGCCGCGGCCACGGGCAGCGGCGGCAGATCCACGTCGCCCAACGCTTCAGATGCGTCGTCGAACGGCAGCGCCAAGTCGTCCAGCGAGACCTGCGCGCGCACACGGCGGCGGTCAACCAGGCACGAGAACAGCCGCACCACGGGCGACGGCGATGGCCGGCCGGTCGCGAAGCCGGTGATGCCCTGCGCCATCGCGGTGGCCGATGGCGCGAGTTCGCGCGCCAGCAGTTCCAGCGCTGCCTTGTCGGCATGGCGCGCGGCGATCTTCAGCACCACCTCGCGCGCGGCGCGGGCGCGGCTGTGCGGGCCGTACGTCGCTTCCGCTCCCAGCACTTCCAGGCTGGTCTCGCTGAACGGCGCGATGCCGCGCTCGCCCAGCAGGCGCACGCTGCGCGCCAGGATGGCCTCGCCGACGCGCTGCGCCTTGCGTGCCGCGTCGGCGCCGCCGACCATCAGCGTGCCCAGCAGCCGCCAGCCGTCGGCATGCGTGGCGCAGACCTTCAGCGTGCCCGGCGCCGTCCGGCCGATGGCGCCGCCGACGCGCACGCGGTCGGGGCCGTCGGCCTGAAGGCTCAGCTGCGAAAAGTCACATCGAACGTCGGGCAGCCGGTAGTCGCGCGGGTCGCCGATCTCGTACAGCACCTGCTCGGCCACCGTGGCCGGCGTCACCAGCCCGCCGGTGCCGGGCGGCTTGGTGACGACGAAGCTGCGGCCGTCGGCCGCGCATTCGACGATGGGAAAGCCCATGTCGTCCCAGCCCGGCACCTGTTCCCAGTCGGTGAACAGCCCGCCGGTGCATTGCGTGCCGCATTCGATGACGTGGCCGGCCAGGCTGCCCAGCGCCAGCCGGTCCCAGTCGTCCCAGGCCCAGCCGAAGGCGTGCACCAGCGGCGCCAGCGTGACGGCGCTGTCGACCACGCGGCCGGTGATCACGATGTCGGCGCCCGCGGCCAGCGCCGCCGCCAGCGGCTGCGCCCCCAGGTAGGCGTTGATGCTGAGCAGCCTGGGCGGCAGGGCTGCGCCGCTGGCCATCTCGACGGTGCCGGCGGCGCGCAGTTCGTCGGCCTGCGCCGACAGGTCGTCGCCTTCGACGACGGCGATCTTCAGCGCCACGCCCTGCGCCGCCAACGCTTGACGCAAGGCGCTGGCGCAGGCGCGCGGGTTCATGCCGCCGGCGTTGGACAGCACCTTGATGCCGCGCTCGCGGATCTCGGGGCCCAAAGCGGCGATGCTGCGCACGAAGTCGGGCGTGTAGCCGGCGGCCGGGTCCTTGGCGCGGGCGCGCGCCAGCAGCGCCATCGTGATCTCGGCCAGGCAGTCGAACACCAGCACGTCGATGTCGCCATGGCGCACCAGCTGCGCGGCGCCGGCTTCGCTGTCGCCCCAGAAGCCGGCGGCGCAGCCAATGCGCAGCGGCGTGGTGCGCAGCGGCGCGGTGCGCGGCGTGCGCGTCGCCATCATCGCCCCGGCCATACCGGCGCGCGCCGCTCGGCGAAGGCCTTCATGCCTTCGCGCGCGTCCTCGCTCTGCGCCAGCACGGGCAGCACGGCCTGCGCCAGGTTCAGCGCGTCGGCGAGCGAGAGGTCGGTCATCGCGCCGATGGCGCGGCGGCCGATGCGCAGCGCCACCGGCGAGTTGGCGGCCAGGCGCTGCACCAGCGCGTCGACCGCGGCGTCGAGCTGGTCGGCGGCGACGACCTCGTTGACGATGTCCATCTGCTGCGCCTGCGCCGCCGTGTAGCGCTGGGCATAGCAGCACAGCTCCAGCAGCCGGCGGCGCGGAACCACGCGCATCAGCAGCGGCAGGATCATCATCGGGAACACGCCGACGCGGGCTTCGGTGGTGCCGAGCATCGCGGTGTCGACCGCCACCGCGAAGTCGCAGGCGCACACCAGGCCCAGCCCGCCGCCGAAGGCGCCGCCGTTGACGCGCGCCACGATCGGCAGGTTGCAGCGGTCCATGGCGCGGAAGAGCTCGGCCACGGGGTGGTCCCAGCGGCCGGGCTCCAGCGCGAAAGGCGAGCCCTCGGCCGTGGCCTTGAGCGCGCCGCCGGCGCAGAAGGTCTTGTCGCCGGCACCGGTGAGCACGATGGCGCGCACGCCGGGCAGGCCTTCGGCGTGCAGCAGCGCGGCGGCCAGCTCCTGCATCACCACGTCGGTCATGGTGTTGTGCTGCGCGGCACGGTCGATGGTCACCCGGCAGGCGGCGCCGCGCGCCTCGACGCTGACCTGGGTGAAGGTGGGCGGGGTGCTCATGTCGCTGGCGGATCGGCAGGGTCGGCAAAGGTCACCGGCGGCTGGTACTGCGGAAAGCCGTCGAACGGGAACTGGCGCTCGGCGGGCTGCAGCGTCCAGGTGTGGCGCGCCGTGGGCACGCCGCCGTCGACGCGGATGACGGCGCCGTTGACGAAGCCGGCCGCGTCGGACAACAGGTAGACCACCGCCGACGACAGCTCGGCCTCGGTGCCGAAGCGCTGCAGCGGCACCTTGCGGCGCAGGCCGCGCAGCAGCTGGCGGTAGTCTTCGTCGTAGGTGTCGATGCCGGCCGAGGCCACCCAGCCCGGCGCCACCGCGTTGACGCGCACGCCGGCATGGCCCCATTCGCAGGCCGCCGTCTCGGTGAAGGTGAGCACGCCGCCGCGTGCGGCGCCCGAATGGCCCATGCCCGGCAAGCCGCCCCAGATGTCGGCCAGCATGTTGACGATGCTGCCGCCGTGGCCTTCCATCCACTGCACGTAGCACTCGCGGCTGAACAGGAAGGTGCCGTGCAGGTTGTTGCGCACCACCGCGTCCCAGCCCTTGAGCGTGATGTCGCGCAGCGCGGCCGGGTACTGGCCGCCGGCGCAGTTGAACAAGCCGTGGATGCCGCCATGCGCGGCCACGATGGCGGCCACCGTGTCCTTGACGGCCGCTTCGTCGCGGATGTCGCAGCCGTGCGTGCTGACCTGGCCGGCGCGTTCAGGGTAGATGCCAGTGATTTCCTCGGCCACGGCCTGCAGCCGGTCGAGCCTGCGCCCCACCAGCGCCAGCCGCGCGCCCAGGCTGGCCAGCTCGTGCGCGGTGCAGCGGCCCATGCCGCTGCCGCCGCCGGTGACCACCACCGTGCGGCCGTCGAACAGGCCCGGCCTGAAGGCCGAGCGGTAGCGGTTGGGGTCGCGGTTGGCCGACATCTCAATACGCGATGAAGTCGGTCAGCGACTTCACGGTCGCGCTGGCCGGGTCGGTCTGGAACAGCTTGATCGGCAGCACCGCCTGCGCCTTGGGGTTGTTGAACGAGATCGGGCCGGTGAGGCCGGCGGTGCCGAAGTTCTGCAGCTTGTTCAACTGGTCGACCACGCAAGCGCGGGTGACGGCGGCGCCGCAGCGCTTGATGCCTTCGGCCAGCACCTTGGTGCCGACGTAGCCGCTGACGGTATAACGGTTGAAGTTGGCGTAGTCGTCGGCGCTGAGGTGCTTCTTGGCCAGTTCCATCAACTGCTGGCCCGCGGGGTCGTAGTTCGACGCGTAGTAGTCGGGGATCAGGTACGGGTAGCCGGCGGGCGCCGCCAGCTTCACCGCGGCGGGCAACTGCCCGGCCCACAGCGTGGCGATCGTCACCTTCATGTCCAGGCGCCGGAACTCCGACATCACGGCGGCCGACTCGGTGGTCAGCGTGCCCAGGTAGACGCCGGTCACGCCCTTGTCCTTGAGTGTCAGCACCTCGGCGGAGAAGTCCTTGGCGCCGCGCTTGAACGGGATCTCGGCCACGCTCGCCAGGCCGAACTCCTTCATCGCCTTCTGGTAGCCGGCGAGCAGCGCCTTGCCGAAGTCGTCGTCCTGGTAAAGGATGCCGAACTTGCCGCCCTTCATGGCGAGCTTGTCGACCATGTAGCGCATCGGCACGTAGCCGGCCAGGTCGTAGTCGGGGCCGATCATGAACACCGTGGGCCGGCGCGGGTTGACGATGGCCGGATTGGGCGCCATGTGCACGATGGTGGGGATCTTCGCTTCCTCGATCGTCGGCAGCATCGCCACCATGTGCGAACTGCCGGTGGTGCCGGTCAGCGCGAACACCTTGTCGCTGTCGATCAGCTTCTTCACCGCCGAGACCGAGCGCGACGGCACGTAGCCGTCGTCTTCGTAGATGGCCCGCAGCTTGCGGCCGTTGATGCCGCCGGCGGCGTTGATCTCGGCAATCGCCAGCTTCGACCCGGCGGCGCCGGCCTTGCCGATCAGCGATGCCGGGCCCGACATCGGCTGCACCTCGCCGAGCAGGATCTCGGTGGCGGTGACGCCCACCTCCTGCGCCTGTGCGGCGCCGAAGCTGAGCAGGGCGGCGGCAGCCGCCGCGAGGAAAGTCTGTTTCATGCGGGTCTCCATGTTTGTCGTTGCACCGTTCACGTCACCGGCCGGCCGTCACTGCGACAGCGGCCACTGCACCCAGAAGCGCTTGACCTTGCGCCAGATGCCGGCCAGGCCTTCGGGCTCCAGCCGCAGGAAGAGCAGGATCACCACGCCGTACATCAGGCCCTTGACCTCGTAGATGCGGTCGGCCATCAGCGTCTTCACGCCGTCGCCGGCGGCACCGAAGGCCAGGTTCAGCGTCTCGGGCAGCAGCACGATCAGCGCCGTGCCCAGGATGGCGCCGTGCACGCGGCCCATGCCGCCGACGATGACCATCGCCAGCGCCTCGATGCTGACCAGCACGCTGAAGGTGTCGACGTTGATGAAGCGCGTCTGCGCCGCCACCAGCGCGCCGGCCACGCCGGTGTAGAAGGCGCTGACCATGAAGGCCAGCAGCTTGGTGCGCATCAGGTCGATGCCCATCGCGCGCGCGGCGATGTCGTGGTCGCGCACCGCCAGCCAGGCGCGGCCGATGCGCGTGCGCATCAGGTTCAGTGTCGCCAGCACGGCCAGCACCAGCATCACCAGCGCGGCGTAGTAGAAGCGCTGGTCGCCCTTGAACGAGAAGCCGGCGACGGACAACGCTTCCACCGGCATGCCGTTGGAGCCGCGCGTCAGCCCTTCGGCAAACAGCACCACGTGGCGCACGATGAAGGTGAAGGCCAGCGTCGTGATCGCCAGGTACAAGCCCTTCAGGCGCAGCGACGGCACGCCCACCACCAGGCTGGCCAGCGCCGCCACCGCGCCGGCCAGCAGCAGCGCCAGCAGCCCGGGCAGCTTGTAGTCGGTGGTCAGGATGGCCTGCGCATAGGCGCCGATCAGCAGGAAGCCGGCGTGCCCCAGCGAGATCTGCCCCGCCACGCCCGACAGCAGGTTCAGCCCGAGCACGCCGATGGACAGCACGAAGATGGTGATCAGCAGGTTGAGCCCGAACGCGCCCAGCACCAGCGGCGCCAGCGCCAGCAGCGCCAGCGCGGCCGCCGCCCACAGCCAGGGCGCGCGGTGGTCGGACAGCGCGACGAGCTGCGCGACGTCGGTCTTGTAGGTGCGGCTTCTCATCAGTGTCGCCCGGCCGTTCCGAAGACACTGAGCGCCCCCTCGGGGGGCCGCGAACGAAGTGAGCTTGGGGGCAACATGTCAGACTCTTTCGATCTCGCGCTGGCCGAACAGGCCGTAGGGCTTGACCATCAGCACCACCACGATCAGCACGAAGCCGGCGATCTCCTTCAGCCCGCGGCCCAGGTAGCCGCCGGCCAGGTTCTCGGCAACGCCGATCACCAGGCCGCCGAAGGCGCCGCCGACCACCGAATCCAGCCCGCCCAGGATGGTGGCCGGAAAGCCGCGCAGCCCCATCTGCGAGATCTCGGGCTCCAGGCTGAACATCAGGCAGAACGACAGCCCGGCAAAGGCCGCGAACACCGCCGACAGCGCCCACGCGATGCCGCTGATGCGCTTGACGTCGATGCCCATCAGCAGCGCCGTGGTCTCGTTGTCGGACGTGGCGCGCATCGCGATGCCGATGCGCGAACGCGAGAAGAACAGCGCCATCAGCACGCACAGCAGCGCCAGCGACACCAGCGCGAAGATCTGCCCCGGGTACAGCGCGATGCCGGCCAGGCGCAGTGGTTCGCTGCCCAACGGTCGGGGAAAGGCGGTGGGCTCGACGCCCCAGATCAGCAGCACGCTGGAGCGGATGACCACCGCCAGCCCGATGGTGACCATCACGCGGCTGAACATCGGCTCGCCCAGCATCGGGCGGATGAACAGCCGCTCGATCACCAGCCCCAGCCCCACCGACGCCGCCAGCACCAGCGGCAGCAGCAGCCAGAACGGCAGCCCGGGAATCGTGCTCAGGCTGTAGGCGGCGTAGGCGATCAGCATCATCACCTCGCCCTGCGCGAAGTTGACCATGCCGGTGGCGCGGTAGACGATGGCAAAGCCCATCGCGACCAGGCCGTACAAGGCGCCGATCACCAGGCCCGAGGTGACGAGATTGACGAAGTAGTCCATCTACGCCGCCTCCTTCGCGCGGCCGTAGATCTGCGCGATCTCGGCGGCGAACTTCTTCTCGATGACGCCGCGGCGCACCTTCATCGTCGCGGTGAGCTCGCCGTCGTCGTGGTCGAGCTGCTTGCGCAGCACCACGAACTTGCGGATGTTCTCCACGCGCGAGAAGCGGTCGTTGACGCGCTTCACGTCGGCTTCGATCAGCGCCTGCACCTGCGGCAGTTGCGCCAGCGTTTCGTAGGTGGTGTAGGCCAGGCCGCGTTCGGCCGCCCACTTGCCCACGGTGTCGAGGTCGATCTGGATCAGCGCCGAGACGAAGTGGCGGCCGTCGCCCAGCAGCACCGCCTCGCTGATGTACAGGCTTTCCTTGAGCGCGTTCTCGATCAGCGAGGGCGTGATGTTCTTGCCGCCGCTGGTGATGAGGATGGCCTTCTTGCGGTCGATGATCTGCACCTCGCCGGTGGCTTGGTCCAGTTCCACCACGTCGCCGGTGCGCAGCCAGCCGTCGTCGAACGCGGCGCGCGTGGCCGCCTCGTCGAACAGGTAGCCGTTGAAGACCACGGTGCCGCGCACCTGCAGCTCGCCGTCGTCGGTGACGCGCTGCTCGGCCAGCCCCGGCAGCAGCGGCCCGCACCAGCCCAGGCGCGAGCGCTCCGGCGTCTGCGCGTGCGTGGCGCCGCTGGTCTCGGTCATGCCGTAGATCTGGTAGATCGGCACGCCCATCGCGCGGAAGAACAGGATCACCGAAGGCGAGATCGACGCGCCGCCGGTCATTGCCACGCGCACGCGGTCCAGCCCCACGCTGGCCAGCAGGTTGCTGAACACGGTGACGCGCAGCAGCCAGGCCAGCGCCGCGTCGCGCAGCGTGGCATGGCGCCCGCCGTTGGCGATGGCGCGCTCGGCCACCGGCGTGGCCCACGCCAGCGCACGCTCGAAGGCGCGGCGCGCGATCGGTCGCGCGTCGCGCGAGCGGATCAGCACCTGGTACTGCAGCTTTTCCCAGATGCGCGGGACGCCGAAGAAGAAGCTGGGGCCGATCTCGCGCAGGTTCTGCGTCACCGCGTCGATCGACTCGGCGAAGTGGACGACCGAGCCGTAGACGAGCTGCATCACCGGCGACATCAGCCGCTCGGCCACGTGGCACAGCGGCAGGTAGCACAGCACCGTCAGCGGCCGGCCGGCAAGGCCTTGCACGGCGCCCAGCGCCGCGGCGTCGGACACGATGCCGCGGTGCGAGATGCGCGCGCCCTTGGGCATGCCGGTGGTGCCCGAGGTGTAGACGATCAACGCGTCCTGCTCGGCGCGCAGCGCCTGCACGCCGGCCTCCCAGGCCGCCACGCGCGCCGCGTCGGCGGCCAGCCGCGCGCCTTCGGCCAGCGCTTGGGCAAACGGCGCCAGCACGGGGTCGGCATAGCGGCGCATGCCCTTGGTGTCCACCGTCAGCACCTGTTGCAGCGCCGGCAGGCCTTCACCTTCGCGCGCGGCGTCCAAGACCTTGTCGGTCTGTTCCTGGTCGCCGCACACGGCGACCTTGGCGCGGCAGTGGCGCACGATGTACTGCAGCTCGGGCCAGGGATTGGTGGGGTAGATGCCCACCGTCACGCCGCCCAGCGACTGCGCGGCCAGGTCGGCAATGAACCATTCGGGCGTGCCGTCGGACGCGATCGCCAGCTTGTCGCCGGGCCCGAAGCCGCGCGTCTGCAGGTACAGCGCGAAGTCGCGCACGCGCTCGGCGTAGCCGCGCCAAGGGGTGGCCTGCCACACGCCGCGGATCTTCTCGCGCAGCGCCACGCGCTCGGGCGTGGTGCGGGCGCGGTGCAGCAGGATGGCGGGCATCGTGGCGCAGCCTTCGGCCACGCCGGGTGGCAGCGTGCTGTCCGCGCGCAAGCGATGGTCGGCAACGCTCATGCTGCTTCCGCCTGGCCGAGGTAAGCCGCGATCACCGCCGGGTCGGCGGCCACAGCGTCGGGCGTGCCTTGCGCGATCAGGCGGCCGAAGTTGAGCACGCAGACGCGGTCGGAGATGTCCATCACGATGCCCATCTCGTGCTCGATCATCATTACCGTCACGCCGCGTTCGTCGCGGATGTCGAGGATGAAGCGCGCGATGTCCTCGGTCTCCTCCTGATTCATGCCCGAGACCATCTCGTCGAGCAGCAGCAGCCGCGGCTTCATCGCCAGCGCGCGGCCCAGTTCCACGCGCTTTTGCAGGCCGTACGACAGCGTGCCCACGGGCAGGTCGCGGATGGTCTCGATCTCCAGGAACTCGACGATCTCTTCGGCCGCCTCGCGGGCCTGGATCTCGGCGCGGCGCGCGCGGCCCCAGAAGACGGCGGCCTCGAACACGTTGGTGGCGAGCCGCGCGTGCATGCCGGTGAGGATGTTGTCCATCACCGTCTCGTGCTTGAACACCGCCAGGTTCTGGAAGGTGCGCGCCACGCCGCGGCGCGACAGGCGATGCGCCGGCGTGCCGGTGATGTCGTCGCCGTCCAGCACGATGCGGCCGCTGCTCGGCGGCAGCAGGCACGACACCATGTTGAACAGCGTGGTCTTGCCGGCGCCGTTGGGCCCGATGACGCTGAAGATGTGGCCGCGCTGCACCGCCAGGTCGATGGCGGCCAGCGCCTCGACGCCGCCGAACCGCTTGCCCACGCCGCGCAACTGCAGCAGCGGCTGATCTGAACCGTTGGTCAAGACAGCCATCGCTTGCGGCGCTTGTAGTGCTTGACGTCGCGCATGCTGCGGCGCTCGCCGCCGGCGTGCACGCCGAGGTAGAACTCCTGCACGTCGTCGTTGGCCAGCAGGCGTTCGGGCGTGCCGTCGAGCACGATGCGGCCGCTTTCCATGATGTAGCCGTAGTCGGCCAGCGACAGCGCCAGCTTGGCGTTCTGCTCGACCAGCAGCACCGTCAGGCCGCGCTCGTCGCGCAGGCGGCGGATGGCGGCGAAGATCTCGTCGATGACGAGCGGGGCCAGTCCCAGCGAGGGCTCGTCCAGCAGCAGCAGGCGCGGCTCGCCCATCAGCGCGCGGCCGATGGCCACCATCTGCTGCTGCCCGCCCGACAGGTAGCCGGCGGTGCGGTGGCGGTGCGCCTCGATCGCGGGGAACAGCGCGAACACGCGCGCCATCGCCGCCGCGGTCTCGGCCGCCGGGCGCACATAGCCGCCCATGCGCAGGTTCTCTTCCACCGTCAGCGTGGCGAACAGGCGCCGGCCCTCGGGCACCTGCACCAGGCCGCGGCGCACGATCTCGTGCGGGGCGCAGCGCTGCAGCGCCTGCTGGTCGTAGCGGATGCTGCCGCCGGTGATCTCTCCTTCCTCGGGATACAGCACGCCGCAGATGGCCTTCAGCACCGTGGACTTGCCGGCGCCGTTGCTGCCCAGCAGCGCCACGATGCGGCCGGCGCCGACCTCCAGCGACACGTCGCGCACGGCCTCCACCGCATGGTCGTAGTAGACCTGCAGGTTGGTGATGTTCAGCATGCGGCGCCTCGGGGCATGGTGGGCGGCGGGTGGGGCGTGTCGGGCGGCGAGGGCTCGCATGGTCGTGCGGGTTCAGGCTCGTGTCAATCAAAAAATGACCCGTACTCAAAAACGCTGCAGCCGCCATCCGGGCGCCCGGTTTCATAGGTGAACCACGCTTGATCGAGCCGTCGGTTCAAGCGAGATATAGGGAAAGCACTGACGTTGCAGCCCTTCCCCGTTGCGGCGTTCGGGTGTCTCATCGCGGCTCGATCGGAGACAAATTTGAGTGATAGTCAATCGACGGCCGAGCGGCCACCGTTGACGCTGCACGTCGACGACGGCATCGCGGTCGTCACGCTCGACCGTCCGTCGTCGTTCAACGCCATCGACCTCGAGCTGGCGCGCGCGCTGCTCGCCGCGGCGACGGCCATCGCCGGCGATGGCGGCGTGCGCGCGGTGTTGCTGCGCGGGGCCGGGCGGTCGTTCTGCGCCGGCGGCGACGTCAAGGCCATGCAGGCGCACGCGCACGACCTGCCCGGCTTCATCGGCCAGGTGATCGACGCCTTCCACGGCGCCGTGCTCGCATTGGCCAGGCTGCCGGTGCCGGTGCTGGCCGCGGTGCAGGGCGCGGCGGCGGGCGGCGGCTTTTCGCTGGCGATGGCGGCCGATCTGGTGATCGCGGCGCGTTCGGCGCGCTTCGTCGTCGCCTACCCGCAGCTCGGCGCGTCCACCGACGGCGGCCTGAGCTGGCAGCTCCAGCAACGCCTGGGCGCACCGCGCGCGCTGGCGCTGCTGACGCTGCAGGGCGCGCTGACGGCGCAGGCCGCGGCCGATGCGCACCTGGTGCACGCCGTCGTCGACGACGAGTTGTTGCCGTCCGACGCCAGGCGGCAGGTACAGGCCTGGGCCGCACTGCCGCCGCAGGCGCTGCGCGAACTGAAGGGCCTGCTGCGCGCGCCCGGCCTCGACGGGCTGGCGCAGCAACTGGCGCGCGAGAAGGCGGCCTTCCTGCGCTGCGCCGCCACGCCCGACTTCGCAGCGCGCGTCGCGGCCTTCGCCGCGCGCGGCGCCTCGACGTTCGCCGCGCGCGGCGCCTCGACTTTCGCCGCGCGCGGCGCCGCGACCTGACGCTTCCCATCACCGCAAACCGCATCTCCCCATGACCGCATCGCTTTCCACCGCATCCGCCAGCCAGCGCTTCTCGGGCCTGTCGAACGACGAGCAGCAGATCCTGGACCAGGCCGACCACTTCGCGCAGCGCGAGCTGTACCCGCTGGCCGAACGCATGGACCGCGAGGAGTGGTGGCCGCCCGAGGTCTTCAAGCTGATCGGCGCCACCGGCTACTTCGGCATTCCGGTGCCGGAGGCGCATGGCGGCGCGGGGCTCGACCTGTTCGCCAGCGGCCTGGTGGTGCAGGCCTTCTCGCGCTGGAACCACGCGCTCGCGCTGAGTTGGGTGGCGCACGAGAACCTGTGCCTCTACAACATCTACCGCAACGCCGATGACGCGCAGCGCCGGCGTTATCTGCCCGGTCTGTGCAGCGGCCGTTCGATCGGCGCTCTGGGCCTGACCGAACCCGGCGCGGGCTCGGACGCCTTGGGTTCGATGCGCACGACGGCCACGCGCGACGGCGAGCACTACCGGCTCAACGGCAGCAAGCTCTACATCACCAACGGCCCGGTGGCCGACGTGCTGCTGGTCTACGCCAAGACCAACAAGGACCGCGGCGCCAAGGGCATCTCGGCCTTCATCGTGGAGAAGGACTTTGCCGGCTTCAAGGTGGCGCAGAAGCTGACCAAGATGGGTTTCCGCGGCAGCCCGACGGCCGAGCTGGTGTTCGACGACTGCCGCGTGCCGGTGGCCAACCGCGTGGGCGAAGAAGACCGCGGCGTGAAGGTCGTGATGAGCGGGCTGGACCTGGAGCGCGCGATGGTCTCGCCGATCTGTCTGGGCATCTGCGAACGGGCGCTGCAGCTTTGCATCGACTATGCGCGCACGCGCCAGCAGTTCGGCCAGCCGATCGCCAACTTCCAGATGGTGCGCGCCAAGCTGGCCGACATGTACGTGTGGACCGAGTCGATGCGCGTCATGACGTACCAGGCGCTGCGCGCCGCCAACGACCTGGAGATCGGCGGCGGCGGGCGCGGCGACATCCACATGATCACGGCCGCGTCGGTGATGTACGCCGCCGAGACGATGAACAAGGTGTTGAACGAAGCCGTGCAGATCCACGGCGGCAGCGGCTACATCTGGGAATCCGAGATCAACCGCCTGTACCGCGCGATCAAGCTGCTGGAGATCGGCGCCGGAACGACCGAGGTGCGCAAGATCATCATCAGCGACGAGTTGCTGGGGCGGTAAGGGCTGGCGGGAGGGCTGGCGCCGGCGGCAGCACGCCGGCACGATAGGCCCGTGAACGGCGAACCGGCTGCTTTCAGCGCCTGCGCGCCGGCTCGTCGCCTTCTTCGCCCAGCAGCCGCTCCGCCAGCGCCGCGTCCGCGCCCTGCACCGGCGCGGCGCTGGCCACGGCCTGGCTGCCTTTCAGGCTGCGCCAGTACAGCCAGCCGCCGATCAGCAGCAGCAGCGCGGGGCCCAGCCACAGCAGCAGCGTGGTGGCCTTGAACGGCGGGCGGTAGAGCACGAAGTCGCCGTAGCGCTGGGTCATGTAGTCGATGATCTCGCGCTCGCTGCGGCCCGACTTGAGCTGCTCGCGCACCTGGTTCTTCAGGTCGACCGCGAGGTCGGCGTGCGAATCGGCGATGCTCTGGTTCTGGCACACCAGGCAGCGCAGTTCGGCCGTCAGCGCGTTGACGCGCGCTTCCAGCGCGGGGTCGGCGGCGACGTCGGGGGCGTCGGCGGCGGCCGCCTGCGTAACGAGCCATGTGCTGGCCACGCCCGCCAGCAGGATCAACAGCCAGTGCCGCAGCAGCCTCGTCATCGTCAACCCTTGAGCTTGTTGAGCAGCGGCACCACTTCGCGCGTCCAGTCCTCGGCCGTCAGCGGGCCGATGTGCTTGAGGCGGACGATGCCGTCGCGGTCGATCACGAAGGTCTCGGGCACGCCGTAGACGCCGTAGTCGATGCCGACGCGGCCGTCGCGGTCCACCGCCACGGCCTGGTAGGGGTCGCCCAGGCGGCGCAGCCAGTCTTCGGCGGCGCGGCCTTCGTCCTTGTAGTTGAGGCCGACGATGGGCACGGCGCCCGGCTGGCGCGCGGCGGCGACCAGGATCGGGTGCTCCTCGCGGCAGGGCGCGCACCAGCTCGCCCAGACGTTGAGCACCCAGACCTGGCCTTTCATCTGCGCGGGGTCGAAGTCGGGCTGCCCCGTCTTGAGCTGTGGCCGCGTGAAGGCCGGCGCCGGCTTGCCGATGAAGGGCGAGGGCACTTCGCGCGGCTTGAGCGTCAGTCCCACCGCCAGCAGCGCGGCCAGCGCGACGAAGGCCGCCAGCGGGACGAAGAAGCGCGCGCGGCCCTTCATGTGGCGGCCGGCTGCTGTTGCGGCCGCTTGCCGGCCGTCGGCGGCTCGGCGGCCAACGGCGGCGGCAGCTCCACTGCCTTCACAGCCACGCGGTAACGGCGGTCGGACAGCGCCAGCAGCCCGCCGAAAGCCATGATGAAGGCGCCGCCCCAGATCCAGTCGACGAAGGGCTTGTGGTAGACGCGCACGGTCCAGGTGCCGTCGGGCAGCATCTCGCCCAGCGAGACGTAGAGGTCGCGCGTCAGCCCGCTGCGGATGGCGGCCTCGGTCATCGGCATGCCCTGCACCTTGTACATGCGCTTTTCGGGGAACATCTGGAAGACGGCGCCGCCGCCTTCGGACTGCACGTCCAGCGTGCCGCGGCCGGCCACGTAGTTGGGGCCCTGCACCTCTTGCACGCCGCGGAAGGTGAAGCGGTAGCCGCCCACCGGCACGCTGTCGCCGACGCCCATCTTGACGTCGCGCTCGGTCTCGTAGCCGCGCACCATGGTCACGCCGACGATGAACAGGCCGACGCCGACGTGCGCCACCACCATGCCCCAGAAGCTGCGCGGCTGGCGGCGCAACTGGGCGAAGGAGGGCCGCGCGCGCTGCAGCACCAGCACCAGGCTGGTGGTGAACACCCAGGCCGCCAGCAGCAGGCCCAAGGCGACCATCGGGCTGAAGCGCCCGGCCGCCAGCGGCAACGCCAGCGCGGCGACCACGCTGGCCAGCGCCGGCCACTTCAGGCGGCCGGCCAGCTCGGCCACGGTGGCCTGCTTCCAGCGCGCCAGCGGGCCCACGCCCATCAACAGCACCACCGGCGCCATCAGCGGCACGAACACGGCTTCGAAGTAGGGCGCGCCGACCGAGAGCTTGCCCAGGCCGAAGGCGTCCAGCGCCAGCGGGTACAGCGTGCCCAGCATCACCGCGCCGCAGGCGGCCACCAGCAGCACGTTGTTGGCCAGCAGCAGCGATTCGCGCGAGAGCTTGTCGAAGCGCCCGGCAAAGCCCACCTGCGAGGCGCGCCAGCCGAACAGCGCCAGCGAGCCGCCGATGACGATGGCCAGGAAGATCAGGATGAAGCTGCCGCGCGTGGGGTCGGTGGCGAAGGCGTGCACGCTGGTCAGCACACCCGAGCGCACGAGGAACGTGCCCAGCAGCGACAGCGAGAACGCGGCAATCGCCAGCAGCACGGTCCAGGCCTTGAAGGCGCCGCGCTTCTCGGCCACCGCCAGCGAGTGGATCAACGCCGTGCCGGCCAGCCAGGGCATGAACGAGGCGTTTTCCACCGGGTCCCAGAACCACCAGCCGCCCCAGCCCAGCTCGTAATAGGCCCACCAGCTGCCGAGCGCGATGCCGATGGTCAGGAAGACCCAGGCCGCGGTGGTCCAGGGCCGCGACCAGCGCGCCCAGGCGGCGTCGAAGCGGCCCGACAGCAGCGCCGCGACGGCGAACGCAAACGCCACCGCGAAGCCGACGTAGCCCATGTAGAGCATCGGCGGGTGGATCACCATGCCGGGGTCTTGCAGCAGTGGGTTCAGGTCGCGGCCGTCGGGCGCCGGCGGCAGCAGGCGCTGGAAGGGGTTGGAGGTCAGCAGGATGAAGAGCAGGAAGCCCACGCTGACGAAGCCCATCACGCCCAGCACGCGCGCCACCATCGGCAGCGGCAGGCGCTTCGACAGCAGGCTCACCGCGCAGGCCCAGCCGCTGAGCATGAAGACCCACAGCAGCATCGAGCCTTCGTGGCTGCCCCAGGTGGCAGCGATGCGGTAGGGCAGCGGCAGCTCGCTGTTCGAGTTGGTGGCCACGTTGACCACCGAGAAGTCGTTGTTGACGAAGCTGGCCATCAGGCAGAAGAAGGCCACCGCGATGGCGCCGAACAGCGCCTGCGTGGCCGGCCGCGCCAGCGCCATCCAGGCCGCGTCGTTGCGCGCCGCGCCGACGATGGGCAGCACCGCCAGCGCCAGCGAGACGAACAGCGCCAGCACCAGCGCGAAGTGGCCCAGCTCGGGGATCATGGCTGCACCCCCTGCAACGTGGTCTTCGATTCCTGCGCCGCCTTGTGCGCGCGCTCCACCGCGGTGGCGGCCTCGGGCGGCATGTAGTTCTCGTCGTGCTTGGCCAGCACCTCTTGCGCGCGGAACACCTCGCCGTCGAGCTTGCCCTGGGCGACCACGCCTTTGCCCTCTTTGAACAGGTCGGGCAGGATGCCGCGGTACTCCACCGGAATGGTCTTGGCGGTGTCGGTGACGACGAAGCGCACCGTCACGCCGTCGGCCTGGCGCTTGACGCTGCCCGACTCGACCAGCCCGCCCAGGCGGAAGGTGCGGTCGCGCGGCGCCTGCTGCGCCACCACGTCGGACGGGCTGTAGAAGAACACCAGGTTGCTGCGGAAGGCGTTGACCACGAGGGCCACCGCCACCGCGGTGCCGCCCAGGACGGTGGCCGCCAGCACCAGGCGTTTATGGCGAGGGGTCATGAGGAGCGTCTCCGTTCAACAGTCGCCAGCGGCGCACGTCGTCCAAGGCGCGGCGGCGGCGCTGGCGCAGCGCCAGCAGTTCCCCACCCAGCACCGCGGCCGTCAGCACGAACGAGCCCCAGACGTAGAGCCCGTAACCTCCCATGGAGAGGAAATCGGACAGCGAGTTCCAGTACAGCATGGCAGGCCTTGGGTCAGCGCGCGGCGCGGGCTTCGGGCAGCGCCTGCACCCATTCGGTGTCTTTCTCGCGCTCGAGGATCAGCGCGCGCACGCGCTGCAGCGTGGCGGCGATGGCATAGGCCCAGAAGGCGAACACCATCAGCAGCAGCCCGGCCAGCATGGGCGCGGCCATGCTCGGCGCGCGCGTCAGGTTGATGCTCGAGCCCTGGTGCAGCGTGTTCCACCACTGCACCGAGAAGTAGATGATGGGCACGTTGACCACGCCCACCAGCGCCACGATGGCGCCGGCGCGGTCGGCGCGGCGCGGGTCTTCGGCGGCCGCCTGCAGCGCCAGGAAGCCGAGGTACAGAAAGAGCAGCAGCAGCTCGCTGGTGAGGCGCGCGTCCCACACCCACCAGGTGCCCCAGGTCGGCTTGCCCCACAGCGCGCCGGTCCACAGCGCGATGAAGGTCATCAAGGCCCCGGTGGGCGCCAGCGCGCTGGCCATCATCGAGCTCAAGCGCGTGTTCAGCACCAGCCCCAGCCCGGCCCAGAAGGCCATGGCCACGTACATCAGCATCGACATCCAGGCGGCGGGCACGTGGATGAAGATGATGCGGTAGGAGTCGCCCTGCTGGAAATCGGTCGGCGCGACGAGCAGCCCCACCACCAGCCCGGCCACGCCCAGCAGCACCGCCGCGGCCCAGAACCAGGGCAGCAGCCGGCCCGCCAGCGGATAGAACTGCTGCGGGGCGGCGAAGCGGAACCAGTGGATCCGCGCCGGCGTGGTGATGGCGGCGGTGGGTGACACGGGCAGGACTCTAGCGCCTGATCAACGTCAATTCCTTGATCTACGCACAAGCTCTATTCACAAGCGATGCGCATCGCCTGCGCCAGCGCGAACGGTATCCCTACCAACCCGAGGGCCAGCATCGCGCCCAGCAGCGAGAACAGCGCCGCCGTCGGCAGGCCGGCCATCTGCGCCTGCACCGCGCCGCTGCCGAAGATCAACAGCGGCGCGTTCAGCGGCAGCACGATCAGCGCCGTCAGCACGCCCGAGCCGCGCAGCCCCAGCGCCAGCGCCGCGGCCACCGCGCCCAGCAGGCTGAGCATCGGCGTGCCGACCAGCAGCGACAGCATCAGCACGCCGATGGCATCGGCCGGCAGCCCGTACTGCAGCCCCAGCAGCGGCGACACCAGCACCAGCGGCAGCCCGGTGGTCAGCCAGTGCCCGGCCACCTTGGCCAGCGCCAGCAGCGGCAGCGGATGCGGGCGCAGCAGCAGTTGCTCCAGCGTGCCGTCGGCATGGTCGGCGACGAACAGGCGCGGCAGGCTCAGCAGGCTGGCCAGCAGCGCCGCCACCCAGACCACGCCGGGGCCGATCTCGCGCAGCAGCCGCGTCTCGCTGCCCACGCCCAGCGGAAATAGGCTGGCGACGACGACGAAGAACACCAGCCCGGTGACCGCGTCGCTGCGGTGGCGGCCGGTCACCAGCAGGTCGCGCCGCAGCGTGGCCGCCAGCGCGCGGCGCAATGACGGCGTCATGTCGGCCCCTCGTCCGACGGGTACGTCGGCCGATCTCCCAGGGGGATGGCGGGCCGGCTTGGGCTCGGCCCGGCGCTCGGCCCGGCGCTCGGCCCGCCTGCGGCCACTGACAAGGGTGGTCGCATCACGCCAGGCGCACCGACTGCATCTGCGCCGGCGCGATCGGCAGCGCCATGTGGCTGGTGACCACGGCCAGCCCGCCGCGCGCCAGATGCCCTTCGATCTGGCGGCCCAGGGCGGCCACGGCATCGACGTCGAGCGCGTTGAAGGGCTCGTCCAGGATCCACAGCGGCGCCGTCGCCAGGTTCAGCCGCGCCAGCGCGGCGCGCCGCTTCTGGCCGGCCGACAGCACGCGCAGCGGCAGCGCGGCCTGGCGCGTCAGGCCCCAGTGGTCCAGCGCCGCCTGCAGCGCGGGCGCCGGCGCCGGCAGGCCGCACAGGTCGGCCTCGATGCGCAGGTTCTCCAGCGGCGTCAGCTCGTCCTTCAGGCCGCCCAGGTGGCCCAGGTAGACCAGCGCCTGGGCGTAGGCCTCGCGCTGGCGGCGGATCGGCCGGCCCTGCCAGCGCACCTCGCCGGCGGCCGGCAGCGCCAGCCCGGCCAGCAGCCGCAGCAGGCTGGTCTTGCCGCTGCCGTTGGCGCCTTCCACGCGCAATAGCCGGCCCGGCGCCAGGGAGATCGACAAGTCGCGGAACAGCCGGCGGTCGCCGCGCAGGCAGGCCAGATCGTGGGTGGACAGCATCGGCGCCGATTGTCGCCGGGCGCCGCGCCGGCCCGCGGCAGCGGCGGGCAGCGGCGGGCAGCGACAATCGCCGCCCATGTGGATCTTCTGGATGTTGGCGGCGCTGCTCCTGGCCGGCGCGCTGCTGCTGATGTTGCCGGCGCTGTGGCGCCCCAAGGCCGCTCCCCAAGGCCAGGCCGGCGGTGCCAACGTGGCGGTGTACCGCGACCAATTGCGCGAGGCCGAACGCGACCTGGCGGCCGACCTGATCACGCCCGAGCGCCACGAGCAGCTGAAGGCCGAGATCCAGCACCGCGTGCTGGAAGACACGCGCCAGGCCGCGGCCGGCGCGCCCGCCGCCGCGGCGCAGCCGGCGCGGCGCACGGTGTGGGCGCTGCTGCTGCTGATTCCGGCGGCCAGCATCGCCACCTACCTGGCGCTGGGCCAGCCCGAGGCGGCGGCGCCCGGCTTCGTCGAGCAGCAGGCGGCGCAGTCGCGCCAGCAGGTCACGCCCGAGCAGATCGAGCGCATGGTCTCGACGCTGGCCGAGCGGCTGAAGAACGAGCCCAACAACGCCGAGGGCTGGCAGATGCTGGGCCGCAGCTACGCCGTGCTGGAGCGTTATGCCGAAGCCGCGGCCGCCTACCGCAAGGCGGCCGAGCTGATGCCGGCCAACGCCGACGTGCTGGCCGACCTGGCCGACGTGCTGGGCATGACCCAGGGCCGCCGGCTGGCCGGCGAGCCGACCGAGGTGCTGCAGCGCGCGCTGGCGCTCGACCCGCAGCACGGCAAGAGCCTGGCGCTGGCCGGCAGCGCCGCTTTCGAGCGCAAGGACTACGCGGCGGCGCGCGCCTTCTGGGAGCGGCTGCTGGCCCAGGTGCCGGCCGAATCGGACATCGCGCGTTCGCTGCGCGCCAGCATCGCCGAAGCCCTGCAGATGGCCGGCGGCGGTGCGGCACCCGGCGCGGCACCCGGGGCCGCAACCACGGCCGTGGCGGCCGCTTCGTCGGCGCGCGCCGCTTCGGCGGCGGCGGCCAGCGGCGCGGTGATCACCGGCGAGGTCAAGCTCAGCCCGGCGCTGGCCGCGCGGGTGGCCGCCGGCGACACGATCTACGTCTTCGCCCGCGCCGTGGAAGGCCCGCGCCTGCCGCTGGCCATCGTGCGCCAGACGGCGGGGGCGACGCTCGCCTGGCCGCTGCGCTTCAAGCTCGACGATTCGATGGCGATGGCGCCGCAGCTCACGCTGTCGAGCATGCCGCGCGTGGTGGTCGGCGCGCGCGTGTCCAAGAGCGGCGACGCCACGCCGCGCAGCGGCGACCTGATCGGCCAGAGCGAGCCGGTGGCCAACGACGCCCAGGGCCTGACCATCGTGATCGACAAAGTGCAGCCCTGACGCCCCACGCTGCGGCATAGCGCACGACTTTTGTGCGCCGCACCATATTTTTTGCGACAACGCAATCGGGAGTCGCCCCAGGGCGCCGCGGCTCGCCTATGCTCGCCGCGGTCTTTTCAACGCCGAGAGGGTCCTCGTGATGGACCGCCACATCCTCAACCCGCTGTTCGCTCCGCAATCGATCGTCGTCTTCGCCGGCAACCCCGACCGGCCCGAGGCGCCCACGCCGCTGGCCGCCACGCTGCGCCGCGAACTGCGTGAAGGCGGCTACGCCGGCCAGGTGACCTGGCTGGACATCGAAATGAGCGGCACCCTGGCCGACCTGGCGCATTCGCGCGCCGATCTCGCGCTGATCGCGCTGCCCGCCGACCAGGTGGCCGCGGCGCTGGAGATCGTCGGCCGCATCCGCTGCCGCGCCGCACTGGTGCTGTCCGCCGGGCTGCCGCTGGCGCTGTGCAACGAGCTGCACCAGATCGCGCGCCGCCACGGCGTCAGCCTGCTGGGCCCCAACAGCCTGGGCTTCCAGCGCCCGCAGCTCAAGCTCAACGCCAGCGCCCTGGGGCCGCTGGCGGCGCCGGGACAACTGGCGCTGATCTCGCAGTCGGGCGCGCTCACCGCGTCCATCCTCGACTGGGCGCGCCACAATGGCGTGGGCTTCTCGGCCGTGGTCTCCCTGGGGCCCAACACCGCGGTGGAACTGCCGCAGGTGCTTGACTTCCTGGCCAACGACGCCGGCACGCAAAGCATCCTGGTCTACATGGAAGGCATCCGCAATGCGCGCCGCTTCATGAGCGCCTTGCGCGCCGCCGCCTACGCCAAGCCGGTGGTGGTGATGAAGGCCGGCCGCCGGCCCGCCGGCACGCAGGCGGCGCTGACGCATTCGGCCAGCATCGTCGGCAGCGACGACGTCTTCGACGCCGCGCTGCGCCGCGCCGGCGTGGTGCGGGTGCGCGCCTTCACGCAGCTGTTCTCGGCCGCCAAGTGCCTGGCCAGCCGCTTCCGCCCGGTCGGCCGGCGGCTGGCCATCGTCAGCAACGGCGGCGGCCCCGGCGTGCTGGCCGCCGACTGGGCCGGCGAGATCGGCCTCGACGTGGCCCAGCTCTCGCCCGCCACGCGCGCCGAACTGGCGCCGCAGCTCGCCCCCACGGCGGCGCTGGACGGCGTGATCGACCTCGGCGAGGAAGCCGGCGGCCCGCAGTACCGCGCCGCGCTGGACGCCTGCCTGAAAGACCGCGGCGCCGACGGCGTGCTGCTGATCTACAGCCCCAAGGCCGACGGCAACCCGGCAGAGATCGCGCAGGCCGTGCTGGGCGCGTTCTCGCCCTCGGGCAAGCCGGTGCTCGGCTGCTGGATGGGCGACGCCACCGTGCGCGAAGGCCGCGCCGGCCTGGCGCAGGCGCTGCTGCCGACCTTCCGCACGCCGGAGGCCGCGGTCGACGCCTTCAACAGCGTGGCCAGCTTCTACCGCAACCAGCAGCTGCTGCAGCAGACGCCGCCGCCGCTGTCCGACCTGGCCGCGCCCGACACCGAAGGCGCGCGGCTGCTGATCGAAGGCGTGCTGGCCGAGCGCCGCAAGGTGCTGACCGAGATGGAGAGCAAGGCGCTGCTGGCGGCCTTCCACATCCCGGTGACGCGAACGATGCTGGCGCGCAGCGCCAACGAGGCGATGCTGATCGCCAGCCAGCTGGGCTATCCCGTCGCGCTGAAGATCGACTCGCCCGACATCAGCCACAAGTCCGACGTGCAGGGCGTGCTGCTCAACGTCGGCTCGGCGGCCCAGGTGCGCGACGCCTACAACGACATGCTGGAGGCCGTGCACCGCGCCCAGCCGCAGGCGCGCATCAACGGCGTGACCATCCAGCCGATGGCCGGCTTGAAGCGCGGCCGCGAGGTCTACATCGGGCTGACCACCGACGACCCCTTCGGCCCGGTGATCACCTTCGGCGCCGGCGGCACGATGATCGAGCTGGTGGCCGACCGCGCGATGGAGCTGCCGCCGCTCAACCAGTTCCTGGCGCGCCGGCTGATCGAGCGCAGCCGCGTGCATGACACGTTAGGTGAGTGGCGCGGCGCGCCGCCCGCCGACGTGGAGGCGCTGGAGCGCGTGCTGCTGCGCGTCTCGGAGATGGTGTGCGCGCTGCCGCAGCTGCGCGAGATGGACATCAACCCCATCATCGTCGACGACAGCGGCGCGCTGGCGGTGGACGCGCGCATCGTCATCGAGCATGCGCCCCAGGCCCCCGGGGCCTACAACCACCTGGCCATCCTGCCCTACCCGACGGCGCACGAGCGCGAGTGGCCGATGAAGGGCGGCGGCATCTACACCATCCGCCCGATCCGCCCCGACGACGCCGACATGCTGCAGGCGCTGGTGCGCGGGCTGTCGGAGGAGAGCCGCTACTTCCGCTTTGCCAGCACCATGCCCGAGCTGCCGGCGCGCATGCTGGCGCGCTACACGCTGATCGACTACGACCGCGAGATGGCGCTGGTGGCGGTGCACAAGGCGCGCCACGTCAAGGACGACGGCACGTTCAGCGAGACCGAGCGCATCGTCGGCGTCAGCCGCTACATCACCAACCCCGACCAGACGAGCTGCGAGTTCAGCCTGGTGGTGGCCGACGACTTCAAGGGCCAGGGCCTGGGCTCGCGGCTGATGCTGTCGATCATCGACGCCGCGCGCGCCAAGGGCCTGGCCGAGATCGACGGCCTGATCCTCGCCAACAACACCAACATGCTGCGCCTGATGCGCAGCCTCGGCTTCACCGTCGGCCCCTTCCCCGAGGACCCCGACTTCCGGCTGGCCAGCCTGGCGCTGTAGTTCGAAAGACGAAGGAACCCAACCGTGCAGAACTTGAAGAAGGCCTTGCGACTGTTGCCGCTGGCGGCGTTGGTCGGCCTGGCCAGCCTGCCGGCCCGCGCCGCAGGCGCTGATGACTGCGTGCTGCTGAGCGCTGCCGAAGTGCGCGCTGCGCTCGAAGCCGAGCCGCAATCGACGTCGGCCGACCCGGCCGGCATCTGCGGCTGGAGCACGGCCTCGGGCCTGATGCTCGCGCTCAACCTCACGCGCTTCCCGACCGCAGGCGAGGCCGCCCGGTTCGTGGACGCGATGCGCAACACGACGCTGGCGCCCGGCCAGCGTGTGGCGGCCGCGCCGCGCCTGGGCCAGCGCTCGGTGCTGTTGGTGTCGTCGGCCGACCTGGGCATGGCTTCGACGATGCTGGCCACCCAGGAGCAGACCGATGCCGTGATGCTGTCCTTGTACGGCCCCGCGGCCGACAGCGCGGCCCTGGGCAACGCGGTGGCCGGCTTGATGGAGAGGGTGCTGTCGCGCCGGCCGCGCGCGGAACAGTCGTTCGGCTCATGCGAATGGTGGCCCACCGCCGCCGCCGAGAAACTGCTGGGCGCCAAGCCGCTGCGCATCCACCGCATGGGCACACGCGGTTGCACGGCCAGTGTGCCCGCCACGAGCGCGGCGCTCGTGGTCACGTCGTCGCCGTCGAACGGGCCGGCGCCGCTGGCGAACATGCGGGAGCAGTCGCGCCAGTTCTGCACCGTGGTCGACCTGCCGGAACTGGGTGAGGAAGCCCACGCATCCTTCAACTGCAAGGCGCCGGCCGACCTGGCCTTGTCGATCCACCTCGCCCGCGGCCGGTGGGAGGTGACGTGGGTGTTGAACCGCCAGTCGCGCCCCGCCGGCGCGGACGACCTGAAGGCGCTGCTGCCCATCGTGCAGGAATCGCTGCGGCACGCTGACAGCGGCCTGCGCTGAAGCGCCTGATGAGGCGCCTGGGCTTCACGATCGGCGCGTTTGCCGAGGACCCTGGCTTCCGGCTGGCCAGCCTGGCGTCGTGAGGCGGGCGTGTGCCCGTCAGCGCAGCGGAATCGGCGTGCCGCGGTCCACCGGCACCGCGGTGACGCTGTTCTGCGGCGAGCCTTCGATCACGCGGTCGGAATACGTCAGGTAGACCAGCGTGTTGCGGCCGGCGTCGACCATGCGCACCACGCGCAGCCGCTTGAAGACCAGCGAGATGCGCTCGCTGAACATCTCTTCCTGCTTGCGCAGCGGCTTCACGAAGGCGATCGGCCCGGTCTGCCGGCAGGCGATCGAGGCCTCGGCCTTGTCTTCGGCGAGCCCCAGCCCACCCTTGATGCCGCCGGTCTTGGCGCGCGAGACGTAGCAGGTGACGCCCTGCACGCCGGGGTCGTCGTAGGCGTCGACGACGATCTTGTGGTCGGGGCCGATCAGCTTGAACACGGTGTCGACTTCGCCGACCGATTCGGCACCGGCGGGCGCGGCGGCGGCCAAGGCCGCGGCCAGCAAGGCAAGGGGCAGGGTGTTCATGGCGGGATCGTCGCACAAGCGCGGCGTGGCCACCGGCGCGTGGCCGCAGGACCCGCTGCCCACGCCCGCGCGAAGCCGCAGCCGGCGATCGTCGCCCGCGTGCTGTTGCGCGAGCCTCAGAGTTTTTGCGTGCCTTCGAGCTTGGCCAGGCCCTTGTCGAAGGTCGCCAGCGGCAGGTGGCCGGCCTTGCGTGCGATGGCCAGCACCAGGCAGTCGGAGAAGCCCAGTGCCGGCTTGAGCTTGAATTGCAGGACGGCGGCTTTCACCACGTCGGCGTCCTGGATCGCCAGCGACTCGTGGCCGAGCAGCAGTTCCAGCGCCGCCAGCAACTGCCGCGGCGTGCGCGCATAGACGGCGTCGAGCACCCACACGGCTTCGGCCAGCACCAGGTGCGACACCCAGGCGCCGCGGGCGACGACGCGATCGGCCGCGGCCGCCTGGCGGGCATCGTCGCGCACCAGCAGGCGCACCAGCACATTGGTGTCAACGGCCAGCATGGCGGCGCCGCATGTAGCGGCGGATGCCTTCGTCGGTGGCCACCGCGGGCGCGGCCGGCGCCTGGCCTTCGAACAAGGCCTGGTGCACCTCGGCCGTGCTGTGCTGGCGCGCGCGTTCGACCGTCACGCGCTCGCCGTCGGCCGTCCACACCAGCACCGAGCCGGGCGTCAACTGCAGCAGGCGGCGGACCGCGGCCGGCACCGACACCTGGCCTTGCGACGTGAGCCGCGATTGGGTTTTGTGCACCATGGCCGGCATCATAGGCCAGCGTGCTTTACCGCGGTAATGAGATCAGCTCGCCACCTTCAGGAACAGCTCGCGGTCGGGCGCGAAGTTGGCGTACAGCGGCAGCAGCGCGCCGCCCAGGGCGCGTGCGTCGCTGCCGATGGTGCCGGGCAGCACGGTCGGCCGCGTCACGCCCTCCCAGTCGTAGCGGTCCATCGCGCGCTCCAGCGCGGCTTGCAGCGCGGCCTGCAGCGCGCGGCTGAACGAGCCGTCGACGATCGCGCATTCCAGGTCGAGCAGGCAGGCCGCCGAGTTGACGGCCAGCGCCATCGCGGTGGCGGCCTCGGCCAGCCAGCGTTCGGTGTGCGCGCGCCAGGGCGGCTGCAGCGCGCGCTCGTCGGCCACCGCGCCGATGTCCAGGCCGGCGGCCTGCCAGCGCTGTTCCAGGTTCAGCAGCGAGGCCACGCTCAGCAGTTGCGGCGGCGCCTTGCCGCGGCTGCCGGCCAGCGCCAGCGGCAGCGAGCCGACGGCGCCGGCGTTGCCGTGCAGCCCCGCGCGCAGGTGGCTGTCGAGCACCAGGCCGCCGCCGATGAAGGTGTCGACGAACAGGTACAGAAAACTCTGCACGCTGCGGCCGCGGCCGGCCACCAGCTCGGCGACGCAGGCCGCCGCGGTGTCCTTCACCAGCGCCACCGGCCAGTCGCTGAGGCGCTCGACCTCGGCCCGCAGGTCGGTGCCGGGCCAGCGCGCGGCGACGCGGGGCGGCATGTCCAGCAGCGTCTGCCAGCCGCCCAGCGAGAACGGCGTGGCGATGCCCACGCCCTGCACGCGCTCGCGCTGCGCGCGCGGCAGCGCGTCGCGCAAGCCGGCCAGGCGCTGCCCGATCTCGGCCAGCAGCGGGCCGGGGTCGGGGTAGCGGTAGTCCAGCGTCCAGCGCTGGCGCACAGCGCCGGCGAAATCGACCAGCAGCACGTCCATGCTGCGGCGGCCGATCTTGATGCCGACCGAGAACGCGCCGTCGGGGTCCAGCGACAGCGGCACCGAAGGCTGGCCGACCTTGCCGCGCAGCGGCGCGCCCTTTTGCAGCAGGCCGTCGTCGAGCAGCCGCTTGGTGATCAGCGACACGGTCTGCGCGGTGAGCTGGGTCAGCCGCGCGATCTCGGCCGCCGGCAGCGCGCCGTGCAGCCGGATGGCCTGCAGCACCACGCGCTCGTTGTACTGGCGCAGGCCGCCCTGGCTGCTGCCGCGCGGCTTGAGCCGGATGGTGTCGGCGGCGATCACGCGCGTCGTCAGGCCAGGCATTCGGCGGGGATGCGCTCCGGCGCCAGCGCGCCGGTCATCACCGCGACGGTGTCGCTCATGCTGATCTTCTTCGGGTCCAGCACCGCGGCGCGGCGGCCCAGCCGCGCGACGTGGATGCGGTCGGCGATCTCGAAGACGTGCGGCATGTTGTGGCTGATCAGGATCACCGGCAGGCCCTTGTCGCGCACGCGGCGGATCAGCTCCAGCACCATGTTGCCTTCCTTGACGCCGAGCGCCGCGGTCGGCTCGTCGAGGATCACCACGTGCTCGGCGAAGGCCGCCGCGCGCGCCACCGCGACGCATTGGCGCTGGCCGCCGGAGAGCGTTTCCACCGCCTGCGTCATCGAGCGGATGCCGACCTTCAGGTCGGCCATGCGCTGCACCGCGATCTCCAGCATCTGCTTCTTGTCCAGCATCTTCAGCACCTTGCCCAGGAAGCCGGTGCGCCGCAGCTCGCGGCCGAGGAACAGGTTCTCGGCGATGGTCATCGCCGGCGCCACCGCCAGGTCCTGGTAGCAGCATTCGATGCCGGCGCGGCGCGCGTCCATCGGGCTCTTGAAGCGCACCGGCGTGCCGTCGAGCCGGATCTCGCCTTCGTCGGGAATGGTCGCGCCCGACAGCGCCTTGATCAGGCTGGACTTGCCGGCGCCGTTGTCGCCGATCACCGCCAGGATCTCGCCGGCGCGCAACTCGAAGTCGGCGCCGTCGAGCGCCGTGACCTGCCCGTAGCGCTTGACCAGGCCCTTGGCCTGCATCACCAGCGGCTTGACGTCGGTGGCAGCCATGGTCAGCGTCCTCCCTTGCGCGAAAGCTGGTCGACGGTGACCGCCAGGATCACCAGGATGCCGGTGACCAGCACCTGGTACACCGAGTCGACGCCCAGCAGCGTCAACCCGTTGCGCAGCACGCCGACGACGACGGCGCCGATCAACGAGCCGAGGATGACGCCGCGGCCGCCGAACAGGCTGGTGCCGCCCAGCACCACGGCGGTGATGGCGTCGAGGTTCTCGGTCTGCCCGGCGTTGGGGTCGCCGACGCCGGTGCGCGCCACCGACAGCAGCGACGCGATGCCGTAGAACACGCCGGCCATCACGTACACGCCCAGCAGCACGCGGTCGGTGGGGATGCCCACCAGCCGCGTCGCCTCGGGGTTGTTGCCCACGGCGTAGACGTGGCGCCCGGCGCCGGTGTCGCGCAGCCACCACCAGATGCCCAGGTACAAGAGCAGCATCAGCACCGTGCCGTAGGCGATGTTGGTGCCCCCCAGCTGGAAGGTGCCGCCCAGCCACGTCATGCTGGCGGGCACGTCGGTCACCGTCTGCGCCTTCGAGTAGAGCTGGGTGATCGCGAAGGCGATGTTGGTCGTGCCGAGCGTGACGATGAACGGCGGCAGCTTGATGCGCGTGACCAGCAGCCCGTTGAGCAGGCCGAAGGCCGCGGTGACCAGCAGCCCGCACAGGATGGCCAGCGGCACCGGCAGCCCGAGGTCGACCGCGAACTTGGTCATCACGATGTTGCCCAGCGCCATCACCATGCCGCACGACAGGTCGATGCCGGCGGTCAGGATGATCAGCGTCTGGCCGATCGCGATCACGCCGACCACCATCACCTGCTGCAGGATGAGCGAGAAGTTCTCGCCGCTGAAGAACTGCGGCGCCGTGGCGCCGAAGATCGCGCAGGCGATCACCAGCGCGATGAAGGGCCCGAGCTGGGCGATGTGCTGCTTCCAGTGTTGCACGGCGGTCCTGTCGTGGGCGATGTGCGCGCCGCCGGCTTCACTTGCCCCAGCACAGCTGGGTGCCGGTGGCGGCGTCCTTGCTGGTGACGCCGGCCACCGGCTTGGCGGCGATCAGCTCGACGCCAGTGTCGACGTAGCCCGAGGCCTTCTTGCCGGTCTTGGCGTACTCGATGCCGGCCTCGACGCCCATCGCCGCCATCTTCAGCGGGTACTGCTGGCTGGTGGCCGCGATCTTGCCGGCGGCCACGTCGCGCACGCCCTGGCAGCCACCGTCGACCGAGACGATGACCACGTTCTTGTCCTTGCCCGCCTTCTTCAGCGCGTTGTAGGCGCCGGCGGCGGCGGGCTCGTTGATCGTGTAGACGAGGTTGATGTCGGGGTTCTTCTGCAGGCAGTTCTCCATCGCCGTCTGCCCTTCGGCCTGGTTGCCGTGGGTGTCGGCCATGCACACCACCTCGGCCGGCTTGGCCAGCTCGTTGTTCTTGGCGTCGTTGCTGGCCAGGCCGTAGCCGGCCAGGAAGCCGTTGTGGCGCTGCGCGCCCACCGGGTGGCCGGGGAACAGGTCCAGCGTGGCGATCTTGGCCGGCTTGCCGCCCATCGCCGCCTTGGCGTACTGGCCGATCAGCTCGCCGGCCTTGTAGTTGTTGGTGGCGAAGAGGGCGTCCACGGCGGAGGCGGGGTCGGTCGGGCTGTCGAGCGCGATCACCTGCACGCCCTTGTCCTGCGCCTTCTTGATCGACGGGATGATGGCCTTGGCGTCGCTGGGCGTGATGAGGATCGTCTTGGCGCCCTTGGCGACCATGTTCTCGATGGCCGCCACCTGCGCGGCGTTGTCGCCGTCCTTCTTGCCGGCGGCGCTCATCAGCGTGGCGCCCTTGGCCTTGGCGGCGGCCTCGGCGCCTTCCTTCATCTTCACGAAGAAGGGGTTGGTGTCGGTCTTGGTGATGAGGCCGATCACCGGCGCGTTCTGCGCGTGGGCGGCGGCGGCCAGCAGGCTGCAGGCGGCGAGGGCGATGGCGGCGGGAGCGAAGCGCATGAGGGGTCTCCTGGGGGTCCTTGGGGGTGCGGGGCCGGGGCTGGCGCGGTGCAGCGCGCTTGGGGAAATTCTGGAGTCGTCGAATAAATAAATCAAGTAGACTGATTTAATGGATAACCCGAAGGAGCAGCGGTCATGATCGTCGTCAGCGGTGAGGCCTTGATGGACGTGTTCGATGCCGGCGCCACCGCCACCGGCCAGGCGCTGGACGCGCGCATCGGCGGCAGCCCGCTCAACGTGGCCATCGGCCTGGCGCGGCTGGCGCAGCCGGTGGCCTTCTTCGGCGGCCTGGGGCGCGGCTTCCTGGGCGAGCGGCTCAAGCGTGCGCTGGCCGACGAAGGCGTGGACCTGTCGTGTGCGAAGCGCGTCGACGCGCCGACCACGCTGGGCCTGGTGGGCCTGGACGCGCAAGGCGTGGCCGACTACGCGTTCTACGGCGACGGCGGCGCCGACCGGCTGCTGCAGCCGGCCGACCTCGACGCCGTGCCCGCCGCCGCCGACGCCTACCACTTCGGCAGCTTCGCGATGGTGGTGCAGCCGGTCGGCGCCACGCAGCGGCGGCTGGTGGCGCGCGAGCACGGCCGCAGCGTGCTGGCCTACGACGTGAACGTGCGCACCAACGTCGAGCCCGACCTCGACGTCTGGCGCGACAGCGTGGACTGGATGGCCGCGCGCTGCAGCTTGCTGAAGCTCAGCGACGAAGACCACGAGCGGCTGTACCCCGGCAGCGACCCCGATGCGCAGGCCGCGCGCTGGCTGGGGCAAGGCGTGTCGCTGGTGGTGATGACGCGCGGCGCGCAAGGCGCCAGCGCCTGGGTGCACCGCGGCGGCCGGCTCGACGCGCCGCCGGTGCCGACCGTGCTGGTCGACACCGTGGGCGCCGGCGACACCTTCCAGGCCGCGCTGCTGACGGCGCTCGCCGAAGGCGGCCGCCTCCACCGCGAAGGCGTGGCCGCGCTGGACCACGCCGCGCTGGCGCCGCTGCTGCACTTCGCGGCGCGCGCCTCGGCCATCACCTGCGCGCGCCGCGGAGCCGATCTGCCGCGGCGGCATGAACTGATCTGAAGGCTTCAGCCGTCGCTGAAGCCGGCTTCCCGCTGCGTGCGCAGCGCCAGCACGTGGACGATGTCGGCGGCTTCGTCGAAGCGGTAGCGGGCAACGTAGCCGCGCGTGCCGCGGCCGATGACCAGTTCGCGCCGATCGCCGCCGGCCGGGCGGCCGATCAGCGGGTGGCGCTGCAGCAGGTCCAGCGCATCGAAGACTTCGTCGATGTGGGTATCGACGTCGGTGATCCGATCAACGCTGCTGCACCTCGGCGTCGAACGCCAACTGACGCTTGCGCAGCTCGGCCGCGCGCGCCAGCGCGTCGACCATGAAGGCATGCGCCGTCTTGCCGTCCGCCGCGGCCAAGCGGTCGATGCGCGACTTCAGCTCCTCGGGCAGGCGGACGGTGGTGGTACTCATGGCGCAATGTCGCACGCTTGTGCTACATCCTTACAGCGTCAAGCCAGGGGCTGGCCCGACGCGTCGAACAGGCCCTCGAACAGCACCGAACTGAGGTAGCGCTCGCCGGAATCGGGCAGCACCACGACGATGGTCTTGCCCGCGCTCTCGGGCTTCCTGGCCCAGCGCAGCGCGGCGGCCGCGGCGGCGCCGCAGGAGATGCCGCCGAGGATGCCCTCCTCGCGGATCAGCCGGCGCGCCATCTCCAGCGCCTCTTCGTTGCTGACCGTCTCCACCGCGTCGATCAGCGACAGGTCCAGCACCTCGGGGATGAAGTTGGCGCCGATGCCCTGGATCTTGTGGCCGGCCGGCTGCAGCGGCTGGCCGGCGCGCTTTTGCGTGATCAGCGGGCTGGCGGCGGGCTCCACGGCCACCGTGATGAGCGGCAGGCCCTTGGTCTTCTTCAGGTAGCGCGAGACGCCGGTGATGGTGCCGCCGGTGCCCACGCCGGCGACGAAGATGTCGACCTTGCCGCCGGTGTCGTCGAAGATCTCGGGCCCGGTGGTCGCCTCGTGGATCGCCGGGTTGGCCGGGTTCTTGAACTGCTGCAGCAGCACGTAGCGGCCGGGGTCGGAAGCCGCGATCTCCTCGGCCTTGGCCACCGCGCCGTTCATGCCCTTGGCGCCTTCGGTCAGCACCAGCTTGGCGCCGTAGGCCAACAGCAGCTTGCGGCGCTCGACGCTCATCGTGTCGGGCATGGTCAGCGTGATCGGGATGCCGCGCGCCGCCGCGACGAAGGCCAGCGCGATGCCGGTGTTGCCGCTGGTCGGCTCGACGATCTCCTTGCCGGGCCCGAGCAGGCCGCGCTTCTCGGCGTCCCAGATCATCGCCGCGCCGATGCGGCACTTGACCGAATACGCCGGGTTGCGGCCCTCGATCTTGGCCAGCACGGTGGCCGCCGCGCCCGCGGTCACGCGGTTCAGGCGCACGAGCGGCGTGCGGCCGATGGACAGGCTGTTGTCGTCGTAGAGGCGGGTCATGGGTGGCCGAAGCTCCTGGGTGAAGGGGGTCGATGGACATTGTGCCGAGGCGAGCGCCACGTCGAGAAAGACCTCCTCAATGTGTCGGCGACGCTGACAGATCGCCGCCCGCATCTCCCGAATTCATCATTAACTATTTGATTTTGTTGTTGAAATAAATCTGGCTCGCAGTTTGCTTTGTCGGATACAAGCGTGACATGACGTGACGCATTGCCAAGGAGTACTCGCACATGAAGCTTCATTCGATCGCCGCAGCCGCCGCTCTCGTCGGCCTGGCTCTGCAAGCGCAGGCGGCACCGTTGCCGGTGGGCTGGTCGGTCAGCTTGGGCGGCAATGCCGGCACTTTCAGCGCGGCTGACGGCGACGTGACGCTGGCGCCCGGCTTCGGCTCCTACGTCTGGCTGTCGACGGCAAACACGCCCATCGGCGGTGGTCAGTTACCGGTCGGCGCGACCGGCCAGGAGACCAACGGCACGACGGTGCAGTCGTCGGCATTCACGGTGGCTGCCGGCGACAAGCTGAACTTCTACTTCGACTACATCAGCTCTGACGGCGCTCAGTACACCGAGTACGCTTGGGCCGGCCTGTTCGATGACACGGATACGCTGGTGTCGTATCTCTTTACAGCACGCACCACCACCTCGGGCAACACCGTGCCCGGCAATGGCCTTCCGGGCCTGGGATCAGGCGTCACGCTGAATCCGGGCACGACGGTCATGAACCCTGGCGCCACCCAATTCTCGCCGCTGGCCGGCTCGTCCGGCGCCTGCTTCGCGGGTCTGGGCCAGGGCTGCGGCAGCACCGGCTGGATCCAGATGAACTACAGCTTCGTCGATGCCGGCACCTATACGCTGAAGTTTGGCGTCACCAATGCACTGGACGAGGCCTACGACTCGGCGTTCGCGATTGCCGGCGTGGCGATCAACGACGTGCCGATCGACCCGAACCCGAACGTGCCGGAGCCGGCCAGCCTGTTGCTGTCGGGCTTGGCGCTGGCCGGACTGGCGGCGGCCCGCCGTCGCCGCGGCTGATCGCGTCGGCGCTCTGACGCTCCAACAAAGGCGGCCTGCGGGCCGCCCTTTTTTTCCGCCGGCGATGTGCCGGTTGCTCGGTCTTCAGCCCGCCACGGGCTGCGGCAGCCCGCGCACGCTGGACACGCCGGCGATGGCGGCCAGCGCGGCCAGCACGGCGGCCGAGGGCGCGCTGTCGACGTCGACCAGCGTGTAGGCCATCTCGCCGCGCGATTTGTTGACCATGTTGTGGATGTTGAGCCCGGCCTGCGCCATGGTGGTGGAGATCTGGCCCAGCATGTTGGGCACGTTGGCGTTGGCGATCGCCACGCGGAACGGCGACTCGCGCTCCATGCTGACGGCGGGGAAGTTCACCGCGTTGACGATGTTGCCGTGCTCCAGGTAGTCGCGCAGCTGGTCCACCACCATCACGGCGCTGTTCTCCTCGGCCTCGCGCGTGGAGGCGCCCAGGTGCGGCAGCGCCAGCACGCCGGGGCGGCCGGCGAGCAGCGGCGACGGGAAGTCGCTCACATAATGCGATAGCCGCTGCGCCGCCAGCGCGTCGGCCACCGCGGCGTCGCTGACGATGCCCTCGCGGCTGAAGTTCAGCAGCACCGCGCCGGGCCGCATCAGGCCGATGTTGGCGTCGTTGACGAGGTGGCGCGTGCTGTCCACCAGCGGCACGTGCAGCGTCACGAACTGCGCGTTGCGCAGCACGTCGTTGACGCTGGCCGCGCGCCGCACCTGCGAGGGCAGGCTCCAGGCCGCGTCCACCGTGATGTGGGGGTCGAAGCCCAGCACCTGCAGGCCCAGCTTGATGGCCGCGTCGGCCACCAGGCAGCCCACCTTGCCCAGGCCGATGACGCCCAGCGTCTGGCCCTGCAGCTCGTAGCCGGCGAAGGCCTTCTTGCCGTCTTCGATGGCCTTCTCGGCATCGGCCGCGGCCAGGTTCTGCGTGGCCACGAATTGCAGCGCCGGCGCGATGTTGCGCGCCGCCAGCAGCAGCCCGGCCAGCACCAGTTCCTTCACCGCGTTGGCGTTGGCGCCGGGGGCGTTGAAGACCGGCACGCCGCGCGCGCTCATCGCGTCGACCGGGATGTTGTTGGTGCCGGCGCCGGCGCGGCCGATCGCCAGCACGCTGGCCGGAATGGTCTTGCCGTGCAGGTCGGCCGAGCGCAGCAGGATGGCCGCCGGGTCGGCCACGTCCTTGCCGACGCGGTAGCGTTCGGCCGGCAGCCGCGACAGCCCGGCCGCCGCGATCTGGTTGAGCACCAGCACCGGCAGCCGCTCAGCCATGGCGGCGCTCGAAGTCTTGCATGTAGGCGACGAGCGCGCGCACGCCCTCGATCGGCATCGCGTTGTAGATCGACGCGCGCATGCCGCCCACCGAGCGGTGGCCTTTCAACTGCACCATGCCGGCGGCCTGCGCACCTTTCAGGAAGGCTTCGTCCAGCGCTTCGTCCTTCAGCTTGAAGGGCACGTTCATCAGCGATCGGCAATCGCGCGCCACCGGGCTGCGGTAGAAGGCCGTGGCGTCGAGGTAGTCGTACAGCAGCGCGGCCTTGGCGCGGTTGTGCGCTGCCATCGCGCTCAGGCCGCCCTGCGCCTTGATCCAGTTGAACACCAGCCCGGCGATGTAGATCGCGTAGGTGGGCGGCGTGTTGAGCATGCTGTCGTTGTCGGCCTGCAGCTTGTAGTTGAAGGCGTCGGGCGTCAGCGGGTGGGCCTGGCCGAGCAGGTCGTCGCGCACGATCACGATGGTCAGCCCGGCGGGGCCGATGTTCTTCTGCGCGCCGCCGTAGATCAGGCCGTACTTCGAGACGTCGACCGGGCGCGACAGGATGTCGCTGGACATGTCGGCCACCAGCGGCACGTTGCCGACCTCGGGCGTGAAGTGGTATTCGACGCCGCCGATGGTCTCGTTGCTGCAGATGTGCACGTAGGCGGCATCGGGGTCGAGCTTCCAGCTTTCGCGCGGCGGAATCGTCGTGTAGCCGCTGTCGGCGGCGCTGGCGGCGACGTTCACTTTGCCGTACTTCTTCGCCTCCTTGATCGACTTCTTGCTCCACTCGCCGGTGTCGATGTAGTCGGCGCCGGCGCGGCCGCGCATCATGTTCATCGGCAGAAAAGCGTTCTCGCCGATCGCCCCGCCTTGCATGAACAGCAGCTTGTAGTTCGCGGGCACGGCCAGCAATTCGCGCAGCAGGCTTTCGGCCTCGGCGTGGATGGCGATGAACTCCTTGCCGCGGTGGCTCATCTCCATCACCGACATGCCCGAGCCGTGCCAGTCCAGCATCTCGTCGGCTGCCCGGCGCAGCACGGTTTCCGGCAGCGCGGCCGGGCCGGCGCTGAAGTTGAAGACGCGGGTCATCGCAAAAGGCTCCAGGGCTAGAAGAATGGGGCGAGGCGCGCGAGGCCTCGCCGCGCATTATCCCGGCCTGGGCCTGGGCCCGGGCTTGACCTGCCCCGGCAGCCGCGCCAGCGCGCCGTAGGCCGCGAAGGCGATCACCGGCCCCAGCACGTTGCGCAGCGGGTGCTGCAGCCACAGCACCAGGGCGACGCCCAGGGCCCAGGCCAGCAGGCCCTGCCAGCGCCAGGGCGCCGGTGTGCGCAATTGCGGCGTCAGCCACCAGTGGGCGATCATCACGCCGGCGATCGGCATCACGGTCAGCGTCAGCAGCGAGAGAAAGCCCGTCAGCTGCTGCAGGATGCCGGCGGCGGCCAGCGCTGAGCCGGCGAGCCCGGCCAGCGCGGTGGCCAGCCAGCGGCGCTCGGCGCCCCAGCCGAACAGCCCGGCCAGCGCCAGGCCGGCCGAGTAGACGTTCATCACGTTGGTGGTCCAGGTGGCGACGATCAGCACCGACAGCGCCAGCAGCGGCAGGCCCAGCCGCGCATAGATCTCGACGATGTCGTGCGTGTGCTGGGCGATCGCCAGCAGCGCGCCGCAGGCCGCCAGCAGCGTGGCCGCCGGCACCAGGCCGAGCAGGCAGCCCCACACCGCGTCGCGCGCGCTGCGCGCCTGGCGCGCGTAGTCGGGCGCGATCACCGCGGCCACCGCGACGAAGCCCACCGCCATGCCGATGGCGGTGAGCGGGTCCAGCGCCTGCGCCGGGTCGGGCCGCCAGGCCAGGGCCGGGCCCAGGCCCTGGGCGCGCAAGGCCATCACCACGCCATAGGCCACCAGCGCGATCTTGGCGGGCACGGCCAGGTAGTTCAGCCACTTCAGCGCGCCGAAGCCGGCCACGGCGGTGAGCGTCATCGTCGCGCCCAGCAGCAGCGCCACCAGCGGCAGCGACCACTTCAGCCCGAACGACAGCTCGACGATGCGCACCAGCGAGCCGGCGGCAATGGCCGTCTGCACGCCGAACCAGCCCATCAGCGGCAGCCCCACCACCAGCCCCAGCACGACGCGCGCGCCGGCCGGGCCGAAGGCGGCCGCGGCCAGCGCCTGGGTGTCGGCGCCGCGCTCGGCGGCGCGCGCGCCGAGCAGCGCCATCGAGCTGCCGACGATCAGGAAGCCGACCCCACCCCACAGCAACACCTGGCCGAAGCCGAGCCCGGCGATCAGCGTCGCGCCGACCAGCAGCGCCGGCACGCTGATGACGCCGCCAAACCAGATGGTCGCCAGCCCGAACCAGCCGATGCGCTTGTCCCCGACCACGGTACGAGCTTCAGAAGCGCAGCTTGGCGTCGACGCCGACCGTGCGCCCTTGCGCGCGCCAGCCGATGCCATAGGGCAGCCCCGAGAAGCGCGGCGAGTTGATGTCGCTGTAGTAGGCCTCGTCGCTGAGGTTCTTGCCCCACAAGGCAACGCTCCAGCGGTCGCCGGCGGCGGCGTAGCCAAGCCTCAAGTTGAGCAGATCCAGCGCCGGCTGCACGGCCACGTTGTCGGCCTCCCAGTAGCGCTTGGAGCGGTGTTCGAGGTCGGCTCTCGCCATCAGCGTGCCGCCGGCCAGCGGCCATTCGTACTGCGCGCCCAGCGTGGCCTTCAGCGGCGTGTTCTTGGGCGTGTGCTTGCCCACGGTGTCGGGCAGGCTGGCGTTGGCCTTGATGATGCTGTCGGTCAGCCCGAGGCCGGCATCGAACTCCAGCGCGCGGGTGGCGCGCCAGCGGGCGTCGAAGTCGAGCCCGCGCATGCGCACGCGGTCGATGTTGCCGATGATCTGCGAGCTGCGCGCCACGTCGACGTAGAAGTACTGGAAGTCCTTGGAGCGCGCCTCGAATAGCGCCAGGTTCAGCACCATCGCGCCGCCCAGCAAGGTGTTCTTGCTGCCCACCTCGTAGTTGGTCAGCGTCTCGGCGCGGAAGTCGGGCAGGCCCGGCGCGTTGAGGCCGCCGGAGCGGAAGCCCGTGCTCGCGGTGGCGTACATCAGGCTGTCCTTGCTCCACTTGTGCGTCAGCGTCAGCTTGGGCTGCGTCTTGCTGAAGCTCAGCTCGCGCACCGTGCCGCCGACCAGGTCGGTCTGCTTGCGCTCGTCGCGGTCGTGGCGCAGCGCCAGCGACAGCGTCGACCGCCGGGCGTTGAAGTCGAAGTCGAGCTGGCCGAACACCGCGCTGGCGGTGTTGCGGTTCTTCTCCGACAGGTCGACGATGCGCAAGGCCGCGTTGTCGTACTGGTCCAGGCTGCCGTCGACGTCGACATAGGCATGCGTGGCCAGGCGGCGGTCGGTGCGCAGCACGTAGATGCCGACGATGCTGCGGATGGGCTGGTCGTCGGGCGAGGTCAGGCGCAGTTCCTGGCTGGTCATGCGCACGCGCAGGTCCTGGCCCTGGCCGGCCTGGAAGCCGAAGCCGAGGAAGCCGCCCGGCAGGTCGCGCGGGTTGCTGAAGTCGAGGTCGCCGCGGTAGCTTTCCTTCAGGTCGGTGTAGGCGGTGATAGCGCTCAGCGTGCCGAGGCCGCTCACCCAGTCGAGCTTGACGCTGGCGTCGCCGATCGAGCCGAACGACTTGCCGAACATGTTGGTGATGGGGTTGACCACGCGCGTCGGGCCGTCGACCAGCACCGAGTCGTGGTTGGCGCCGGCCTTGAAGTCGCGCCAGCCGGCCTGCACGTCGACCGTGAAGTCGCGGCCCGGCGTGAACGTCAGCTTGCCGCGCACCAGCGAGTCGCGGTCGATGCCGTCGATCTTGCGGTGCAGGTAGTCGTTGTCGATCAGCCCGTCGGACTGCCGGCCCTGCGCCACCAGGCGGAACGAGGCGGCTGCCCCCAGCGGCCCGCTGATGCCGGCGTTGAGCGTCACGTCGTTGCCGCTGGCCAGCGTCGCGCCGCCGAAGCCTTCCAGCTTGGCGCCGGGCGCCTTGGTCACGATGTTGATCGCGCCGCCCAGCGCGTTGCGGCCGTACAGCGCGCCCTGCGGACCCTTCAGCACCTCGATGCGCTGGATGTCGAACAGGTTCATGCTGAACTGCTTCTGGTTGTTCTGCGGCACGCCGTCGACGACGATGGCCACCGGCGAATCGGCGTTGTTGATCTGGGTGACGCCGCGCAGCACGACGAAGCTGTTGAGGTGCGTGAACGACTGGTCGAAGCTCATGTTGGGGATCGCGGCGACGAAGTCCTGCGTCGCCGTGACGCCGCGCGATTCCAGCTGGCTGGCCGTCAGCGCGCTGACGGCGGCCGGCACCTCCTGCAGCGGCTCGACGCGGCGCTGCGCCGAGACCTCCACCCGTTCGATCTGCACCGCGGCGGTCTGCGCCCGGGCCTGGGTGAAGGCCGCGCCGGCCAGCAGCGACATGACGGCCAGGGCCAGCGGCGTGGGGTGGAAGCGATTCATGCGGGGGTTCTCCTCTTGCTTGGGTTTTCGGCGGTGTCAGGCGGCGTGGCGCTGCACCAGCGTCTCGATCGGCACGAAGGGCTCGTCGATGCCGAAGGCCTGCGGCCCCCAGACCCGGAGCGCGGCTTCGCTGCGCATGATGGGCGGCACGCTGGCGGCCAGCACGCGCACGCGCTGGCCATAACGCAGGGATTCGGCGGTGATGGCCTGCGCCGTGTCTTCGTCCAGCACGGCCAGCAGGTCGGGCACGATGGCCGCGGTGCGGCCGTTGATGCGGGCCACCAGCAGCTCGTTCTGCACCGCCAGCTCCAGCACGCCGGCGGGGCCTTCGATGCGCGCCTGGCCCATGCTCCAGCGGCCGGTGATGCGGCGCTCGACGTCGACCACCTTGCCCTCGAAGATCAGGTGCGCGTGGCGGTAGTAGTCGGTGGCGCGCATCGCGGCCAGCAGCGCGGCGAAGGGGTCGCGCCGCCGCTCGCGCGCCTCGCGCAAGGCGCGGCCGACGTCCTGGCAGATCGACAGCGTGCCCGGCACCGCGGCGCGCTTGACGTCGGCGCCGCTTTGCGCGAAGCCGGCCGAGCTCATGATGCCGCCCATGCCCACCGCCAGGTGCTTGACGAAGTGCTCGGCCTGCTGGTCGCTGGTGGTCTGCATCAGCATCAGGTCGCCGCGCTCGTTGACCAGCGCCATCGGCGTCACCGGCACGCCGAAGATGTGGAAGCTGGTCATCTCCAGCTTGGGGAAGGCGCGGCCCATGCCGTCGGCGTCGACCACCGGCAGCCCGACCTTGGCCGCCACCTGCAGCGGGTACAGCGAGTTCAGGCCGCCGACCTCGGCCGACATCAGGTAGTCGGCGCGGCGGCCGAGGTGCTTTTCCAGGTGGCGCAGCGCCAGCTCGCTTTCGCTGCCGTTGGCGATCTTCTCGATCAGCACCGGCGGCGCGCCGATGCCGGCGATGGCGACGACCAGCGCGTCGTCGGGCACGTCGGCCGCCGCCACCAGCGGCACCGGCGGCGCGCCGCGCATGGTCTGCTGCGTCATCAGCGCGCCCACGTAGGGGTCGCCGCCGCCGCCGCAGCCCAGCACCGCGGCGCCGGCGGCGATGTCGGCGATGTCGTCGATGGTGATGAGGCGGCTCATTTCGCGCCCTCCAGCGCCAGCTCGCCCACGGCCTTGACGACGACGCGCGTGCCGCCGCCGGGCAGGTAGGCCATCGGCATTTCCTCGATGTCGTAGATGCTCACGCTGGCCGGTGCGGCGCCGGCGGCCACCGCGCGCTCGATGGCGGCGGCGCGCGCTTCGTCCAGCGCCTTGGCGCGGCCCGCTTCGGAATAGGTCAGGATCGAATCGAAGCTGCCGCTGACCTGGGCGATCGAGGCGCCGATCGCATTGGCGCAGCCCGCCTGCTCGGGGCGGATCACCTGCGAGGCGCCGGCCAGCTCGTCGCCCACCAGCACCGCGCCGCCGCCCACCAGCACCACGGGCACCGGCTCGGCGCTGGTCTTCACGCGGTCGATCGCGGCTTCCAGCATCTGGCGCATGCGCCGCAGCCCGGCGTCGACCAGCGCCGGCTTCAGGTGCGCAACGCGGCTGCGATCGCCGATCTCGGCGCGGCCGGCGGCCACCGCCAGGTCGGTGGCGGTGAGCGTGCGGCCGCCGAACACCAGCGCTTCCTCGGTCAGCTTGTAGCCCACCGAATCGGGGCCGATGGCCACCGTGCCGTCGGCGCCTTCGCGCACCAGGCTGCCGCCGCCCAGGCCGATGGCCAGCAGGTCGGGCATGCGGAAATTGGTGCGCACGCCGGCCAGCCGCACCGCCATGCCGGCCTGGCGCGGGAAGCCGCGGGCCAGCACGCCCACGTCGCTGGTGGTGCCGCCGATGTCGACCACCAGCGCGTCCTGCAGGCCGGTGAGGAAGGCCGCGCCGCGCATGCTGTTGGTCGGGCCGCTGGCGAAGGTCAGCACCGGGTACTGGCCGATCTCGCGCGGCGCCATCAGCGTGCCGTCGTTCTGGCTGATGTACAGCGGCACGGCCAGGCCCAGCCGATGCATCGCGTCTTCCAGCGCCGCCGTCACGCGCACGGCCTCGGGCATCAGCGCGGCGTTGAGGATGGCGGCGTTCTCGCGCTCCAGCAGCCCGATGCCGCCGAGCCGGTGCGACAGCGAGAGCTGCAGATCGGGGTGCTCCTGGCACAGCACCTCGGCGGCGCGCAACTCGGCCGCCGGGTTGACCGGCGCGAACACGCCGACCAGCGCCGCTTGCCGCAGGCCGCGCGCCTTCATGTCGTGGGCGGCCTTGACCAGCGCCGCTTCGTCCAGCGGCGTCAGCACGCGGCCGTCGTACTCGTGGCCGCCGCCGACGAGATACACGTGGTCGCCGACGGCGGGGCGCAGGTCGGCCGGCCAGTCGGCATAGGGCAGCACGCCGGTGGTGGCCGGCAGCGCCAGCCGTACCACGGCCACCGGCGCCAGCCGCTTGCGTTCCACCAGCGCGTTGGTGAAGTGGGTGGTGCCGATCATCACCGCCTGCAGCGCGGCGGCCGGCAGCTGGGCGGCGGCCAGCGCCGCCGAGACCGAGGCGACGATGCCGCCGGTGACGTCGGGCGTCGTCGGCGACTTGCAGGCGCCCAGCAGCCGTGGGCCTTCCATCACCGCGGCATCGGTATTGGTGCCGCCCACGTCCACGCCCACTCTCAACATCGTCCGCTGCCTGCTCCGCCGGGAATGCGACGACTCTAGGCAGCGCCCCCGGGCGGCCTCAAGCTGGCCGGCGGACAGGGGAGGGCGCCGGCCGCGGACAGGGTGCGCGGCGTCGGATGCGCCTGCGCGCCTTCAGGCGCGCAGCAGCTGCACCGCCTGGTCGCGGTTGTGCGCGCCCAGCTTGGCGTAGAGGTTGCGCAGGTGGAACTTCACCGTGCCTTCGGACAGCGCCAGCTCGCGGCCGATCAGCTTGTTGCTCAGGCCTTCGGCCAGCAGCCGCGCGATCTCGGCCTCGCGCGGGCTCAAGGCCTGCGGCTTGCGGCCGGCGGCCACGCTGCCACGGCGGCGGCGCAGGTTGTCCTGCACCGTGGCCAGGAAGCGCGCGCGCTGGTTCGGCGCACCGCGGCCGCCGCTGCGCGTCAAGGCCTGCTCGAAGGCGTCGCTCAAGCCCGCGCCCTGCTCGACGAAGGGCAGCAGCAACTGCCCCGGCACGGCCAGCGACAGCGCGCGGTCGAGCGCGCGCGCGGCCGTCTGCGCCTGCCGGCGGCCCAGCGCCAACGCGGCCTGCAGCAGCAGCGCTTCCACCTGCTGCAGCGTGGAGCCTTCGTCGGCCCAGCGCTCGATGGCGGCGGCCAGCACGCTGCCGTCGCCCGGCTGCAGGCGTTGCGCGGTCAGCCAGGCGGCGTCGCTGAGGCGGCGGTCCACGGCCTCGAAGCGCGCTTGCAGGCCGGCGAGGTCCAGCGCCTCGGCCAGGTCGAGCGCGTGCGCCGCCTCGCCGGCGGCGAGCAGGCCGTCGATGCGCAGCAACTGCAGCCGCGCGCCCAGGCGGCGCAGGCGGCGGCGCTCGGCCAGCGCCAGGCCGCGCTCGATGGCGGCGCGCGCCGCGGCCTCGTCGCCGGCCAGCACGGCCACGCCGCGCGCGGCAGCGAAGCCGGCCCAGGCGATCTCGAACCAGGTGTCCTGCTCCTGCACCTGCGGCAGCGAGCGTTCCAGCAGCTCCTGCGCGCCGGCGGCGTCGCCCTGCAGCGTGAGCACGCGGGCCAGCAGCACTTCGCAGATGGCGGCCAGGTCGCTGCCGGGGCCGCCGTCGCGCTCGGCCTGCGCCTGCAGCGCGCGCAGCAGCGCCAGCGCCTCGGGCAGCCGCGCCTGCTCGATCAGGATGCCGGCCTGGATGAAGCCCAGGTACAGCTCTTCGTCGGCGAAGCCGCCGCCGTGGATGGTGGCCAGCGCCTGCGCCGCGGCGTCCCAGGCGGCGCGATGGCGGCGCAGGCCTTGCAGCTCGTAGCACCACAGGTTGCCGACGGTGGCGGCCAGCAGCGGGTCGGTTGCCGGGTCGACGGCGGCGCGCAGCGCCTCAATGTCGGCCGCGTAACCGCCCGGCGGCGCTTCGTCGAGGTACCAGCCCACGACCACCGGGATGGCTCTCGCTTCCAACGTTAGCTGCGCGTCGTCGAAGCCGGGCGCCGCGCTGTCCAGTGCGCGGGCGAAGCCGGCGCTGGCCTGGCGCACGCGCTCCAGCCAGGCGCCGGCCTGCAGCCGCGCGGCCGACTTGGCCAGCAGCAGCGGCCGCGCCAGCGCCAGCCGCGGGTGGCGCAGCAGCGTGGCGTCGTCGATGGCATCCAGGTGCGCGCGCAGCAGGCCGATGCGGCCGTCGACCACCAGCCGCCAGCCGCCGGCGCGGTCCAGCAGCCCGGCGACCAGCGCCGCGTCCTGCGCCGCCGATGCCGCGCGCAAGGCCTCGGGCAGCAGCCCGGCGCCGGCGAACCAGCGCGCGGCGCGGCGGTGCAGGTCCTGCGGCGCGCCGGCGTCGGTGTGCGCCAGCCGGGCGCGCAGGAACTCGGCCAGCAGCGGGTGCAGGCGGTACCAGTCGGCCTCGCCTTCCAGCCGCGACAGCAGCACGTTGCGGCGCGCGAAGCGCTGCAGCAGCGCGCCGCCGTCACGGCGCCCGGCCAGCGCGTTGAGCAGCTCGCCGCAGACGCGCGGCACGCAGGCCAGCGCCAGCAGCGCCTGCTGCTCGTCGGCCGGCAGCGTGCGCAGGATGGCGTCGTAGAGGTAGGTGGCCAGCTCGTCGACGCGGCCCGAGAAGCCGGTGAGCGGCGCCGCCGCGTCGGGGTGCGACTGCACGAAGTCGCCGGCCATGCGCAGCGCGATCGGCCAGCCCTCGGTGCGCTGCAGCAGCAGCGCCACGTCGCCTTCGGTCACCGCGCGCGGGCCGGCGGCCAGCAGCGAGTGCGCCTCCTGGAAGCTCAGGCGCAGCTCGGCCGGGCCCAGCTCGGTGACGAGGCGCCGCGCGCGCAACTCGGCCAGGCCGATGTCGGGCTGCAGCCGCGCCGCGATCACCAGGTGCAGGCGCGGCGAGGCGCGCTCGATCAGCAGCCGCAGCAGCTCGTCGAGCGCGCCGCCCAGGCGTTCGTAGTCGTCCAGGAACAGCAGGCTGCGGCGCTCGTCGGCCAGCGTGGCGGCCAGCAGCCGCGACGCCGCGGCGCGCCGCGTACTGGGCGAAGCGGCGGCCGAGCTGGCCGGCGGCTGGCCGAGCGCGGCCAGCGCGTAGTCGAGGAAGACCTCGATCTGCGCGTCTTCGGGCTCCAGGCTCAGCCAGCCGACGCGCAGGCCGTCGTCGCGGCACTGCTGGTGCCAGCGCGCCAGCAGCTCGGTCTTGCCATAGCCGGCCGGCGCCACCAGCAGCGTGGCGTGGCCGGCCAGCGCCTCGCGCAGGCGCGCCATCGCATAGCCGCGCGGCACCGCGGCCGCGAAGGCGGCCGGCGGCGCGAGCTTGGATTCGATCAGCCAGTCCATGGGCGGTGCGCCGGGCGGTGGTCAGCCGCCGCGGAACACCGCCGGCCGCCGCTGCAGGAAGGCCTGGCCGCCTTCGGCCGCGTCGGCGCTGTCGACGGCGATCATCTGGTGCGCCGCCTCGGTGGCCAGCGCCTCGGCGTAGCTTTGCTCCAGCGCGCGGGCGAGGCCCTGGCGCATCAGGCCCAGCGCCCGCGTCGGGCCGGCGGCCAGCCGCTCGGCCAGCGCCAAGGCGCAAGGCATCAGCTCGGCATCGTCGACGGCCTTGTGGATCAGGCCCCAGGCCTCGGCCTTGTCGGCGGCGATGCGCTCGCCCAGCATCATCATCTCGGTGGCCCGCGCCTTGCCGATCTGGCGCGCCAGCATCCAGGTGGTGCCGCCGTCGGGCACCAGGCCGATGTTGACGAAGGCTTCCAGGAAGTAGGCCGAGCGCGCGGCGACGGTGAAGTCGGCCGCCAGCGCCAGCGAGCAGCCGATGCCGGCCGCCGCGCCATTGACCGCGGTGACCACCGGCAGCGGCAGCCGCGCCAGCGCCAGCATGGTGGGCGAGTAGGTCTCGGTGAGCGCGCGGTAGGCGGTCTCGCCGCGGCTGACGGCCAGCTGGCCGCCGCCGTCGCCCACCAGGTCGGCGCCGCTGCAGAAGGCGCGGCCGGCGCCGGTGATCAGCAGCGCGCGGGCGCCCAGGCCCGGCAAGGCCTGCAGCGCGGCGCCCAGCTCGCGGAACATCAGCGGCGGCGCGGCGTTCAGCCGCTGCGGGCGGTCCAGCGTCAGCAGCGCCACGGCGCCGCGCAGCTCCAGCCGCAGGGTTTCGAAACGGGGTGCTTCGCGCTCGCTCATCGGGGTCCTTCAAGGCAGGGGTCAGGCCAGGGCAGGGGCCGGGGCCGGCGCCGGACTGTGGCGGCAGCGGCGGCCGGCCGGCAATCGGCGTCAACCCCGCTTCGACCGTGATTTGCGTCAAACATGGATATTGAGAAGGATTCGTATTAGCGATATAGTCACCGCCAACGGTTCAGCCATCGCCCATCAGCCTGCAAGGCCTCCACGATGATCGTCTGCCTCTGCCACCGCGTCTCCGACCGCGACATCCACGTCGCGGTGCAGCAGGGCACGAACTGCTTCGAAGTGCTGCAGGACGACCTGCGGGTGGCTTCCTCCTGCGGCTGCTGCCACGACTGCGCGCGCGAGACTTTCGACAACGCCTGCGCCGCCCGCGAGCAGAACGCCTGCACGTTCGAGGCGGCAGCGCGGGCCTAGGGCCAGCACGCATGCTTGCCACCGCTGGCGCCGCCGCCGCGCTGACCCTGCACCGACAACCCACCGGCCGCGCCGCCACCGTGCAGCGCGTGGTGGCGCCGGCCCATGCGCCCGACTGGGCGCTGCGCCTGGCCGAGCTGGGCTTCATCCCCGGCGAGCGCGTGATGATCACCGCCCGCGGCTTCCCCGGCGGCGACCCGCTGGCCGTGCGCGTGGGCGACTCCACCTTCGCGCTGCGCCGCGCCGAGGCGGCCTGCGTGCACCTGGCGCCGGAGCCGCAAGCGGCCGCATGAGCGCGCAGGGCCGCTCCCAAGCGCTCATACCGAAGCGCGCAAGCGCGGAGGTTGCCTGATGAGCCCGCCCGGCCGCCCGAAGGTTCGTCCGTGAGCACCGCGGTCGTTCATGTCCACCGCGGCGGCCCGCTGGTGGCGCTGGTCGGCAATCCCAACTGCGGCAAGACGGCGCTGTTCAACCTGCTGACCGGCAGCCGCCAGAAGGTGGCCAACTACGCCGGCGTGACGGTCGAGCGCAAAGAGGGCCGCTTGCTCACCGCCGCCGGCAAGGCGCTGCGCGTGCTGGACCTGCCCGGCGCCTACAGCCTGAACCCGCGGTCGCCCGACGAGAAGGTCACCGCCGACGTGCTGTTCGGCCGCGCCCGCGGCGAGAAGCGGCCCGACCTGGCGGTCTGCGTCGTCGACGCCACCAATTTGCGCCGCCAGCTGCGCCTGGTGCTGGCCGTGCGCCGCCTGGGCCTGCCCTGCGTCGTGGCGCTGAACATGACCGACCTCGCGCGCCAGCGCGGGCTGGTGGTCGACGCCGACGCGCTGGCGCGCGAGCTGGGCCTGCCGGTGGTGGCGACGGTGGGCGTCAAGGCCGACGGCGACCAGGCGCTGCGCCGCCTGCTGGACGACCCGGCGGCCTGGAAGGCCTTGAGCCACCAAGCCGCGGCCGCGGCGGCAGCCGATGGCGCGCCGGCCGCCGGCGACACCACCATCGCCGACCACGAGGCGGTGTCGCGCATCCTGCAGCACCTGGGCCTGGACCAGGCGCTGCCGCAGACCGCCAGCGATCGCATCGACCGCGTGGTGCTGCACCCGGTGGTCGGCCCGCTGCTGTTGGCGGTGGTGCTGTTCCTGGTGTTCCAGGCCGTATTCGCCTGGGCCGAGCTGCCCAAGGGCTGGATCGAGGACGGCATGGCCTGGCTCGGCCACGCCGTCAACGGCCTGCTGCCCGAGAGCCTGCTGCGCAGCCTGCTGGTCGACGGGCTGATCGCCGGCGTCGGCGGCGTGCTGGTGTTCCTGCCGCAGATCCTGATCCTGTTCTTCTTCATCCTGGTGCTCGAAGAGTCGGGCTACCTGCCGCGCGCGGCCTTCCTGCTGGACCGGCTGATGGGCGCGGTCGGCCTGTCGGGGCGCTCGTTCATCCCGCTGCTGTCGAGCTTTGCCTGCGCCATCCCCGGCATCATGGCCGCGCGCACCATCGCCAACCCGCGCGACCGGCTGGTGACGATCCTGATCGCGCCGCTGATGACGTGCTCGGCGCGGCTGCCGGTGTATGCGCTGCTGATCGGCGCCTTCATCCCGGCGCGCACCGTGGGCGGCTGGTTCGAGCTGCAGGGGCTGGTGCTGTTCGGCCTGTATCTGGCCGGCATTGCCGGCGCGCTGGCGGTGGCCTGGCTGCTCAAGCGCTTCACCGCCGAAGGCCGCCAGGTGCGCAGCCTGATGATGGAACTGCCGGCCTACCACTGGCCCACGGTGCGCAGCGTCGCGCTGGGCTTGTGGCAGCGCGCGCTGATCTTCCTGCGCCGCGTCGGCGGGGTGATCCTGACGCTGACGGTGCTGATGTGGTTCCTGGCCTCGTTCCCGGCGCAGCCCATCGAGAACAGCTTTGCCGGCATGCTGGGCCGCGCGCTGCTGCCGCTGCTGGAACCGCTGGGCTTCAACTGGCAGATCGCCATCGCGCTGGTGCCGGGGCTGGCGGCGCGCGAGGTGGTGGTCAGCGCCCTGGGCACGGTGTACGCGCTGTCGGCCACCGGCGCCAACACCGAGCAGGCGCTGGCGCCGCTGATCGCCGGCCAGTGGAGCCTGGCCACCGGGCTGTCGCTGCTGGCCTGGTTCGTCTTCGCGCCGCAATGCCTGTCGACGCTGGCCGCCGTCAAGCGCGAGACCGTCGGCTGGCGCGTCCCGCTGATCATGCTCGGCTACCTGTTCGCGCTGGCCTGGGTGGCGTCGTACATCACCTATCACGTGGCAAGGGCGCTGGGGGCCTGAGGCGCCCCAAGCTCGCCAGCCACAGCCCACCCATCGTGATCGCGGCGTTGACCAGCAGCAGTTGCAGCCCGATGCGGTAGTCGCCGAACCAGCGCGCTTGCTGGCTGTCGATCAGCGCGCTGATCGCCGGCGCGGCCAGCGCGACCACGGGCACCCAGCCGTCGCGCGGCCGGCGGCGAGACAGCAACCCGAACGCGAACAGCCCCAGCAGCGGGCCGTAGGTGTAGCCCGCCAGCTTGAGGATCAGCAGCACCATGCTGGCGTCGTCCAGCCAGCGAAAGCCCAGCACCAGCAGCAGGAAGAGCGCGGCGAAGGCCAGGTGCACCTGCTTGCGCACGCGCGTGCGGCGCGCCTCGCTCCAGCCGGCGCGCTGCTGCAGGCCCAGCAGGTCGAGGCAGGTGGAACTGGTCAGCGCCGTCAGCGCGCCATCGGCGCTGGGGAACAGCGCCGAGACCAGCGCGATCACGAACAACACCTGCACCCAGCCCGGCAGATGGCCCAGCACCACCGCGGGGAACAGGCGGTCGCCGCCGGCCTGCAGCCCGACCGTCGGCGCAAACATCGCCAGCAGCCCGCCGAGGTAGAGGAACAGCGCCACCACCGCCAGCAGCACCAGCGACATCACGAGCATGTTCTTCTGCGCGCCGCCCAGCGTCTTCACCGAGATGTTCTTCTGCATCATCTCCTGGTCCAGCCCGGTCATCGCCACGGCGATGAAGACGCCGGCCAGCACCTGCTTGAGCCAGAACTCGCGGCTCAGCGGATCGTGGCCGAACACGGTGGCCAGGCCTTGCTGCTGCAGGCGCGCCAGCGCTTCGGCCGGGCCCTGGCCGGTCAGCCATAACAGGTAGACCACGCAGACCAGCAGCCCGGCCAGCATGCCGGCGGTCTGCAGCGTGTCGGTGAAGACGATGGTGCGCACGCCGCCTTCCAGCGTGTAGAGCAGGATCATCAGGATGACCACCGCCGCGCTCAGCCAGAACGGGATGCCCAGGGCGTCGAGCACCAGGTCCTGCAGCACGCGCACCACCAGGTACAGCCGCGCCGTGGCGCCCAGCGTGCGCGAGACGATGAAGAACGCCGCCCCCGTGCGGTGCGAGGCGGCGCCGAAGCGCTCGGCCAGGTAGCGGTAGATCGAGGTCAGCCCCAGCCGGTAGTACAGCGGCAGCAGCACGAAGGCGACGATGCCGTAGCCCAGCACGTGGCCGAGCACGATCTGCAGGTAGTGGAACTGGCCGCTGGCCACCGTGCCCGGCACGCTGACGAAGGTCACGCCCGACAGCGAGGTGCCCACCATCCCGAAAGCCACCAGCGCCCAGTGGCTGCGCCGGCCGCCGTTGAAGAAGGCCTCGTTGTCGGCCCGGCGCGAGGTGCGCCAGGCCACGGCGAGCAGCAGCAGGAAGTAGCCGAGCACGAAGCCCAGCAAGGCCAGCGGTGACATGGAGCCGGCGATTCTGGCAGCGGCTACGATGGCTGCGATGAGCACCAAGGTCCTGTTCGGTTTCCACGCGGTGACGGTGCGGCTGAAGACCGCGCCCGAGTCCGTCGCCGAGGTCCACGTCGACGCCACGCGGCGCGACGCCCGCATGCGCCAGTTCATCGAACGCGCGCAGGCCGCCGGCGCGCGCCTGGTGGAGTCCGACGACGAACGTCTGACGCGACTGGCCGGCAGCGCCCGCCACCAGGGCGTGGTGGCGCGCGTCACGCCGCTGGCGCCGCGCCATTCGCTGGACGAGGTGCTGGACGAGGTGCAGGGCCCGCCGCTGGTGCTGGTGCTGGACGGCGTGACCGACCCGCACAACCTGGGCGCCTGCCTGCGCGTGGCCGACGGCGCCGGCGCGCACGCCGTGGTGGCGCCCAAGGACCATGCGGTGGGCCTGAACGCCACCGTCGCCAAGGTGGCCAGCGGCGCCGCCGAGACCGTGCCCTACCTGATGGTGACCAACCTGGCGCGCAGCCTGAACGAGATGAAGGAGCGCGACATCCGCGTCATTGGCACCAGCGACGATGCCGAGCGCACGCTCTACGACGTCGACCTCGGCGGCCCGGTGGCGCTGGTGCTGGGCGCCGAAGGGCCGGGGCTGCGCCAGTTGACGCGCAAGACCTGCGACGAGCTGGTGCGCATCCCGATGGCCGGCGCGGTGGAAAGCCTCAACGTCTCGGTGGCCGCCGGCATCTGCCTGTACGAGGCGCGGCGCCAGCGCGGCTGACGCGCGAAGCGGCGGTCACAGCCGGTCGAGCGCACCGCGCAGCCCGTCCAGGTAAGCCTGGAACTGCTGCAGGTCGTTGTGGCCGGCGTCGGGCAGCAGCAGCAGCCGGGCCTGCGGCGCCAGCGCGGCCAGCCGCTCGGCGTGCGCCGGCGCGATCAGCTCGTCGCGCCGGCCGTGGATCAGCAGCACCGGGCCTTTGATGCGCGGCAGCCACTGGTCGCTGCGCAGCGGGTAGCGCAGCAGCGCGCCCGGCACCCAGGGGTAGATCTCGCTGGCCAGCGCCTGCAGGCTGAAGTAGGGCGAGACCAGCACGGTCAGGTCGGGCTGCAGCTCGGCCGCCAGCTCGGCCGCCACCCCGCTGCCCAGCGAGCGGCCGAAGATCACCAGCCGTCGCCCCGCATAACGCGGCATGACGGCGGCCAGCGCGGCGCGCGCGTCGGCCAGCAGCTCGGCCTGGCTGCCGACGCGGCCGCTGCTCTTGCCGTAGCCGCGGTAGTCGATCATCAGCAGGTCGAAGTTGGCGCGGCGCCAGAAGTCGGGGTCGACGAACCAGCTCTGCAGGTTGCCGGCGTTGCCGTGCAGGTAGAACACCAGCCCCTTGGGCGCCGGCAGCTGCAGGTGCAGCGCCGACAGCCGCGCGCCGGGCACGTCGATCCAGCGCTCGTGCACGTCGGCGCCGAAGTCGAAGCGGTGCGCCGGCGGCAGCGGCTCGGGCTGGAACAGCAGCCGCTCCTGCCCCCACCACAGCAGCGCCAGCAGCGCGAGATAGACGCCGCCGGCCAGCGCGGCGGCCACCAGCAGGCCCTTGCCGATGACGCTCAACCCAGCATCCCCAGCGCGCCGGCCGCGGCGCCCACGGCGATCGGCCACAGCGGGCTCCAGCGCGTGAAGCGCATCACCGCCACCGCCATCAGCACCAGCGCGGCGGTGGCCACGGCGTGGGCGCGCAGCGGCTCGGTCAGCACCCAGCCGGTGGCCAGCAGCATGCCGATGGTCAGCGGCGCCATGCCGCCCTTGAAGGCGCGCAGCAACCACTGGTCCTGGCGCTGCCGGCTGAAGCGCGCGGCCAGCAGCGCCAGCGTGGTGGACGGCAGCAGGCTGCCGACCATCGTGGTGGCCACGCCGGCCAGCCCGGCGACGTTCCAGCCGATCACCGCGACGAACAGCAAATTGGGCCCCGGCGCCGACTGCGCCAGCGCCACCGAGGTGGTGAACTGCGCGTCGGTCAGCCAGCCGCGCTCGCCCACCACCCAGCGCTGCATCTCCGGCGTGGTGGTGATGGCGCCGCCGATGGCCAGCAGCGACAGCAGCATGAAGTGCACGAACATCGCCCACAGCTCGGCGCCGCCGAGCAGGCCCGGCCCCCAGAGCACGTGGTCGATCACGGCGCTCATCGGCGCAGCCGCCAGGCGGCCAGCGCCGTCGTGGCCGACCCCAGCCCCAGCACCACCCAGACCAGCGGCACGCGCCACCAGCCGATCAGCAGCGTGCTCAGCGCCACCAGCGCGGCGGCCAGCGGCCGGCCCAGCGGGTTGCTCTTCAGCGTGGGCAGCAGCTTGACGGCGATGCCGATGATCAGCCCGGCCGACACCGCGCCCATGCCGCGCAGCGCGCCGGCCACGGCGGGAATGCCGGCCAGCCGGCCGTACAGCGCCGCCAGCAGCAGCACGATGAGCAGCGGCGCGGCCAGCAGCCCGGCCAGCGCCGCGGCGGCGCCGCGCAGGCCGAAGAAGCGGTCGCCGATGATCAACGCCATGTTGACGATGTTGGGCCCCGGCAGCACCTGGCCCAGCGACAGCGTCTCGACGAACTGCGCCGGGCTCAGCCAGCGCTGGCGGTCGACCAGTTCGCGCTGCGCGATCGGCAGCACGCCGCCGAAGCCCTGCAGCGCCAGGCGGTTGAAGACGCGGAACAGCTCCCCCGCCGACGCCGGCCGGCGCAAGGCCTCGTCCGCAAGGTCCTCCTGGCGGTCGTTCAACGCAGCACCCGCAGCGCGTCGGGGTTGACGATGTTGCTGGGGTTCTGCTGGATGAAGTTGATGACGTTGTCGAACGCCGCGCCGAACACCAGCTCGTAGCTGTCCTGCTCGACATAACCGATGTGCGGCGTACACACCGCGTTCTCCAGCCGCAGCAGCGGGTGGCCCTGCAGGATGGGCTCGCTCTCGAAGACGTCGACCGCGGCCATGCCGGGGCGGCCGCGGTTGAGCGCCGAGACCAGCGCGTTCTCGGCCACCAGCTCGGCGCGCGAGGTGTTGACGAACAGCGCCGTCGGCTTCATCAGCGCCAGGTCCTCGGGGCCGACGATGGCGCGCGTGGCGTCGTTCAGGCGCAGGTGCACGCTCAGCACGTCGCTCGTGGAGAAGAAGGCCTGGCGGCTGTCGCAGGCCTGGTAGCCGTCGGCCAGCGCCTGGGCGCGCGAGGCCTCGCTGCCCCACACCTGCACCTGCATGCCGAAGGCGCGGCCGTAGCCGGCGACGATGCGCCCGATGCGGCCGTAGCCCCAGACGCCCAGCGTGCGCCCGCGCAGCACCAGGCCGATGCCGAAGTTCGGCGGCATCGAGGCCGACTTCAAGCCCGACTGCTGCCAGGCGCCGTGCTTGAGCGTGCCGATGTACTGCGGCAGCCGCCGCATCGCGGCCATGATCAGCGCCCAGGTCAGCTCGGCCGGCGCCACCGGCGAGCCCACGCCTTCGGCCACCGCGATGCCCAGCCGCGTGCAGGCCTCGACGTCGATGTGGGCGCCGGCCTTGCCGGTCTGCGAGATCAGCTTCAGCCGCGGCAGCTTCTCCAGCAGCGCTTTCGGGAAATGCGTGCGCTCGCGGATCAGCACCAGCACGTCGGCGTCGCGCAGGCGCACCGAGAGCTGGCCGATGCCTTTCACGGTGTTGGTGAAGACCTTGGCGTTGTACGGTTCCAGCCGTGCGGCGCAGCGCAGCTTGCGCACCGCATCCTGGTAGTCGTCGAGGATGATGATGTTCATGGCGTCAGCCGCCGATTCTGCCCGCGCTGCAGGGCGCGCCGGCGCCGGCTAGCATGCGGCTCGGACCCAAGCCCCGACGATCCGAGGAGACCCGTCAATGAGTATCTCGATGTACAGCGCCAGCGTGCCGGTGTTCGTGCGCAACCTCAACAACCTGCTGGCCTGGCTGGACAAGGCGCAGGCGCATGCCGAGGCGCGCAAGTTCGACCCCGCCAACTACCTGGGGCTGCGGCTGGCGCCGGACATGCTGCCCTTCGTCAAGCAGATCCAGATCGCCAGCGACACCGCCAAGGGCTGCGTGGCGCGGCTGGCCGGCGTCGAGATCCCCAAGTGGGACGACACCGAGGCCACGCTGGACGACTTGCGCGCGCGCATCCGCCGCACGCTGGAGTACGTGCAAGGCTTCGGCGCCGAGCGCCTGGCCGGCAGCGAGGAGCGCGCCATCACGCTCACGCTGCGCAGCGGCGAGATGCAGTTCAACGGCCAGCGCTTCCTGGAGCACTGGGCGCTGCCCAACTTCTACTTCCACGTCACCACCGCCTATGCGCTGCTGCGCCAGGCCGGCGTGGAGCTCGGCAAGTCCGACTACCTGAAGGCCTGATCGAAGCTTCGATCAGTGGGCGGCCAGCGCCGCCGGCGGCGCGCCGTCGATGTGCTGTTGCATCATCCGCAGCAATAGAGATTCGAAGTCGCGCGTGAAGCGCAGGCTGTCGAACAGCGGCGACTCGGTGCGCGCCTGGATCAGGTGGGCGCGCAGGGCGGCCCGCCGCTCGGGGTCGTGCGCCAGCTCGACCACGGTGCGCGCGTAGTGCTCGATGTCGCGGCAGGCCAGCTCGGGCAGGCCCACCGCGTGCACCAGGCTGGCGGCCACGCGCGAGGCGAAGGTCTGCCCGGTGAACGTCACCACCGGCACGCCGGCCCACAGCGCGTCGCTGGCGGTGGTGTGGGCGTTGCAGGGCCAGGTGTCGAGGAAGACGTCGGCCAGCTGCATGCGCGCCATGTGGTCGGCCGGCTTCAGGCGCGGCGCCCACACGAGGCGCGCCGGGTCGATGCCGCGCGCCGCGGCCTCGCGCTCCAGGTTGGCGCGCGACTGCGCGTTCCATTCCAGCAGCCACAGCACGGCCTGCGGCAGCGCGTCGAGCAGCACGCACCAGACGTCGAACACCTGCGCCCAGATCTTGTACGGCTGGTTGAAGCCGGCCAGCACCACGCAGTCTTCGGGCAGACCGGCGGCGGCGCGCGTGGGCGGCTGCGGCAGCGCGCGCTGGCGGTCGTTGGGCTGGTAGCACACCGGCATCTGCGCGATGTGCTCGCTGTAGAAGGCCGCGTGGTCGAGCGGCGTGACCACCGGGTCGCCGATGAAGTAGTCGATGTAGTCGGCCCCGGTGGAGCCCGGAAAGCCCAGGAAGGTGGCCGTCACCGGCGCCGGCTTCCAGGCGAAGACGCCGACCTTGTGGCCGCGCGTGTAGCCCTTCAGGTCGATCAGCAGGTCGCAGCCGTCGGCGCGGATGCGCGCGGCGATGTCGCCGTCGCTGCTGCCGCGCAGGTCGACGAAGTGCTCGCACGCGCGCTCGATGCGGCGGCGCATGTCGCTGCCGTCGTTCTTGCCGTGCGAATACAGCGTGACCTCGAAGCGCGCGCGGTCGTGCTGCTCCAGCATCTCGGCCATCAGGATGCAGGTGGCGTGCTGATGGAAGTCGGCCGACAGGTAGCCCACGCGCAGGCGGCGCGTGCCGTCGGGCCGCCAGTCGCTGGTGCGCGGCGGATAGGGCCGCGCGTTGGCCGCCAGGTTGCGCGCCAGGCTGCGCGCGGCCTTCAGCTGGGCGGCGGGGTCGTCGAGCAGCGTCACGTGGGCAAAAGGCGCGGTGGCCACCGCGGCGTCGGCGGGCAGCGCGTCCAGCGCGTGCCGCAGCGCGGCCAGGCCCTGCTCGGCGCCGGCCCAGTTGCAGGCCTCGCGCTCGAAGTACGACAGCAGCGCGCGCACGCCCAGCTCGTTGCTGCCGACGCCCATCGACAGCGCGGTCTGGAAGCACTGCGCGGCTTCCTCCTTCATCGACAAGTCGTTCAGGCACAGGCCCAGCTGGTAGTGCGTGTTGGCATCGGTGAGCTTGAGCGCCAGCGCATTCATGTAGGCGTTGGCCGCCTCGCGCGGCTGGCCGCCGAGCTGCAGCGCGCGCGCCAGCGTGAAGTGGTAGTCGTGGCCGCGCGGCGCCTCGGGGCTGAGGTGCTGCAGGCAGCGCGCGGCGTCGCGGAAGCGCTTGCCGTCCATCAGGCAGCGCGCGGCCAGCGCGCAGGCCACGGTGTTGTGGCGCTCCAGGTTGAAGGCGCGCACGGCCTCGGCGGCGGCTTCGTCGAAGCGGCCTTGCGCCAGCAGCGCGCGCGCCAGGTTCATCGCGTAGACGGCGTCCTGCGGCGCCTGCCGCGCCGCGGCTTCGAAGCTGCGCACGGCCTGGACCCAGTCGCCGCGCCGGGCATGGGCCTGGCCGGCCTGCCAGGCGGCGCGCGCGGCGCCCGGAACCGGCTTGGCGGTGGCGGCAAACGTGGCGGATTTCGCGTCGCGGGCGGCGTGCTGCATGGGCTTTGGCGGTGTCGGTGATGCCGGTGGCGGGCTGGCGGGCGAGCCGGCGCGTGCGGAAATGCGCGCGCCGCCGCTGGCCGGGCCAGTCTAGGCATTGGCCGCTCAAGGCAAGCCCGGAACTGACCGATAAGTGCCCGCCAGATCGGTTTGGACGCGGTTGCAGGCCTTGACAAGTTCCGATCGGCGAGGTCTCAAGTTTGCAAATCGCGGCGTCGATAACTTCCCCAACGGGGCACGGAAGACGTCTCCGCGGTCCGGTTGGCGACCAGCAAGCCGAGCAGCGCAAGCTGCACGACAAGTGGGTGCCGGCGTCGGGCGCTGTGACCTCCCAAGGCGGCAACGCCGACGGGGGCTGCAGACGAAGGTGCGGTGGGTTGATGAAACCCGCCCACCGCATCGGAGTCATGCCGGCGTTGGGCCGGGATTGTTTGAAACGCTTAGGAGTGCATCATGTCTGCCACCATCAACACCAACATCGCTTCCCTGAATGCGCAGCGCAACACGAGCGCTTCGCAACTGTCCCTCACCACCTCGATGCAGCGCCTGTCCTCGGGCCTGCGCGTCAACTCTGCCAAGGACGATGCCGCCGGTCTGGCGATCTCCGAGCGCATGAACGCGCAGATCAAGGGCATGAACGTTGCGATGCGCAACGCCAACGACGGCATCTCGATGTCGCAGACGGCCGAAGGCGCGCTGTCCAAGGTGACCGATTCGCTGCAACGCATGCGTGAACTGGCGGTGCAGTCGCGCAACGGCACCAACAGCGACAGCGACAAGAACTCGCTGAACAAGGAGTTCCAGGAGCTGCAGAAGGAAATCAACCGCGTGCTCGGCGGCACCGCCTTCAACGGCAAGAAGATCCTGGGCGCCGACGGCACCAACTTCACCTTCCAGGTCGGCGCCAACACCGATGCCGAAGACACGATCACGGTGTCGTTCGAGAACATGGTCAGCAATGCCGAGGTGTCGGCGGTCACGGTGTCCACCGCGTCGATCGGCAGCGCTGCCGACATGAGCGCGATCGCCGACGTGATCTCCGGCATCGACGCCGCGCTGGACACCATCAACGACAAGCGCGCCACCTTCGGTGCCACGCAGTCGCGCTTCGAGGCGGTGATCGCCAACCTGCAGGTCGCGGTGGAGAACCAGTCTTCGGCGCGCAGCCGCATCATCGACGCCGACTTCGCGGTCGAGACGGCCAACCTGTCACGAGCGCAGATCTTGCAGCAGGCCGGCAACGCGATGATCGCCCAGGCCAACCAGCTGCCGCAGCAGGTGCTGCGCCTGCTGCAGTAAACGGCCAGTCCCGCCGCCGCCGGCCCTGCCGGCCGCCGACGCCGCCTTCCGTACCGACGGGGGCGGCGTCTTCTTTTTGGGGGCCGGACGTTGCGACAATGCGGCCCATGGACAAGCAAACCCTTTCATTCCAGGCCGAGGTCAAGCAGATCCTGCACCTCGTCACGCACTCGCTCTACTCCAACAAGGAGATCTTCCTGCGCGAGCTGATCTCCAACGCCTCGGACGCCTGCGACAAGCTGCGCTTCGAGGCGCTGGACAAGCCGGCGCTGTACGAAGACGCGCCGAAGCTGGAGATCCGCGTCTGGTTCGACAAGGACCAGAAGACGCTGACCATCAGCGACAACGGCGTGGGCATGAGCGCCGAAGAGGCGGTGCAGCACCTGGGCACCATCGCCAAGAGCGGCACGCGCGACTTCCTGGCCGCGCTGGAAGGCGACAAGAAGAAGGACGCCAACCTGATCGGCCAGTTCGGCGTGGGCTTTTACTCGGGCTTCATCGTCGCCGACCGCATCACCGTGGAAAGCCGCCGCGCCGGGCTGCCGGCCGCGCAAGGCGTGCGCTGGACCAGCGAGGGCACCGGCGAGTTCGAGGTCGAGACCATCGAGCGCGCGCAGCGCGGCACCGACGTGACGCTGCACCTGCGCGACGGCGAGGAAGACTTCCTCTCCGCCTGGCGGCTGAAGTCGATCATCAACAAGTATTCCGACCACATCTCGCTGCCCATCCTGATGCCCAAGGAGCAGTGGGACGAGGAGAAGAAGGAGCAGGTGGCCACCGGCGAGTGGGAGACCGTCAACAAGGCCGCCGCGCTGTGGACGCGGCCCAAGAGCGAGATCACCGACGCCGAGTACATCGACTTCTACAAGCAGATCAGCTACGACACCGAGCCGCCGCTGGCCTACACGCACAACCGCGTCGAGGGCCGCACCGAGTACACGCAGCTGCTGTACGTGCCGGCCAAGGCGCCGTTCGACCTGTGGAACCGCGACAAGCGCGGCGGCGTCAAGCTCTACGTCAAGCGCGTGTTCATCATGGACGACGCCGAGGCGCTGATGCCGGTGTACCTGCGCTTCGTGAAGGGCGTGATCGACTCGGCCGACCTGCCGCTCAACGTGAGCCGCGAGCTGCTGCAGGAAAGCCGCGACGTCAAGGCCATCCGCGAAGGCAGCACCAAGCGCGTGCTGTCGCTGCTGGAGGACGTGGCCGAGAACCAGAAGGACAAGTACGCCGAGTTCTGGCGTCAGTTCGGTGCCGTGCTCAAGGAAGGCGTGGGCGAGGACTTCGCCAACCAGGAGCGGCTGGCCAAGCTGCTGCGCTTCGCGTCGACGCACGCCGACGAAGGCGTCGGCCTGGCCGACTACGTGGCGCGCATGAAGGAAGGCCAGGAGGCGATCTACTACGTCACCGCCGACAGCCTGGCCGCGGCGCGCAGCAGCCCGCAGCTGGAAATCTTCCGCAAGAAGGGCATCGAGGTGCTGCTGCTCGTCGACCGCGTCGACGAGTGGATGCTGTCGCACCTGTACGAGTTCGAGGGCAAGCCGCTGCAAAGCGTGGCCAAGGGCGGCGTCGACCTCGGCAAGCTGCAGGACGAAGAAGAGAAGAAGGCCGCCGAGGCCACCGCCGAGGCCTTCAAGCCGGTGCTGGAGCGGCTGAAGGCGGCGCTGAAGGACCGCGCCAAGGACGTGCGCACGACGACGCGGCTGGTCGATTCGCCGGCCTGCATCGTGGTCGACGAAGGCGACATGAGCTCGCACCTGGCGCGCATGCTCAAGCAGGCCGGGCAGAGCGCACCCAAGGCGCTGCCGATCCTGGAGGTCAACCCCGAGCATGGGCTGGTCAAGCAGCTCGGCGACGACGCCCGCTTCGACGACCTGGCGCAGGTGCTGTTCGACCAGGCGCTGCTCGCCGAGGGCGGCCAGTTGGAGGATCCGGCGGCCTACGTGCAGCGCGTCAACCGCATGCTCGGCGGCGCGGCGGGGTGACGTGCCATCGCCGTCGACACGCCGGCTTGACCGGCAGGGGATGGCCCCGCGAGGGGTGGCACCTAGAATGTCGGCTTTTCTGACACCACCTGCCCACCACCGATGGAGCTTCGGCAGCCGCTGAACGTACTGATCGTCGACGATCACGACATCGTCAGGCTGGGCGTTCGGCAAATCCTGGAACGGCTGCCGCGGCCCTGCCGCGTGCGCGAGGCCGCCTCCGTGCGCGAGGCGCTCGCCGGGCTGGCCGACGATCCGCCCGACCTGCTGCTGCTCGACCTGGGCCTCGGCGACGAACTGGCGCTGGCCGCGCTGCCGCGGCTGCGCGACGCCGCGCCGCGCGCCCGCATCCTGGTGCTGACCTCGATGCCCGAGGACTTGTACGCCGAGCGCTGCCTGCGCGCCGGGGCCGATGGCTTCGTCGCCAAGGCGGCGCTGTCGGGCACGCTGTTCGACGCCGTGCAGTCCGTGCTGGCCGGGCAGATCTGGGTCAGCCCCGAGCGGCGCGAGCTGCTGCTGCGCCGCGCCACCGGCCGCGGCGCCGCGACGCTGGGCGACCGCCCCGAACTCTCGACCCGCGAACTGGAAGTGCTGCGCCTGGTGGCCGCCGGCCGCAGCACGCGCGAGATCGCCGACCAGCTCAACCGCAGCGTGAAGACCATCGAGACGCACAAGCAATCGCTCAAGCTCAAGCTCGACGCCGACTCGCCGGCCATGCTGGTGCGCAAGGCGATCGCCTTCCTCGGCGAAGGGCATTGATGACCGCGCGGCGCCTGAGAAGCCCCTGCTGGCTGCTGGCCGCGCTGCCTTTCGCGGCGGCCGCCGCTTCGGCGCCGCCGCCCGATCGCGGCGAGGCGGTGCACGAGTACGTGGTGCAGCGTGGCGACACGTTGATCGGCCTGGGCCGGCGCTTCCTGATCGACCCGGCGGCCTGGGGCGAGCTGGCGCGCAGCAACCAGATGCGCGACCCGCGCCGCATGGCCGTCGGCCGCACGCTGCGCATTCCCTTGCGGTTGATGCGCACCGAGCCGGCGCCGGCCACCGTGGTCAGCGCCAGCGGCGCCGCGCAAAGCGGCGGCGCCGAGCTGGTCAATGGCCAGCAGGTGGCCGAAGGCGCGGCGGTCAGCACCGGCGCCGACGGCCAGGTCACGCTGCGCCTGGTGGACGGCACGCTGCTGCGGCTGCGCCCGGCCGGGCGCGTGCAGATCGAGGAGTCGCGCCGCGTGCCGGGCACCGAAGGCGTGCGCTCCGGCGTGCGGCTGGAGCAGGGGCGCGTGGAAGTGCAGGCCAAGCCGGCGGGCGGCGGCCAGCCGGGCTTTCGCATCGGCACGCCGCAGGGCGTGCTGGCGGTGCGCGGCACCGAGTTCCGCGTCAACGCCGATGCCGCCACCACCCGCGGCGAGGTGCTCGAAGGCACGGTGGCCGCCAGCGGCAGCCCGACGGCGGCCGAGCAGCGCGTCGGTGCCGGCCGCGGCACGCTGATCGACGCCGCCGGCCAGGTGACGCCGCCGGTGGCGCTGCTGGCGGCACCCGATCTCGCGGGCCTGCCCGCGCTGCACGAGCGGCCGCTGGTGCGGCTGGCCCTGGCGCCGCTGCCCGGCGCCGTGGCCTACCGTGCGCAGGTGGCGCGCGACGAGCGCTTCGACGTGCTGCTGGCCGACGTGCAATCGGCCTCGCCCGAACTGCGCATCGCCGGGCTCGAAGACGGCCGCTACGCGCTGCGCGTGCGCGCCGTCGACAAGCTCGGCCTCGAAGGCCTGGACGCCCGCGGCACGCTGCAGCTCAAGGCGCGGCCCGAGCCGCCGCTGCCGCGCGCGCCGGCGCCGCGCGCCGAAATCCGCGGCGACAAGGCCGACTTCGCCTGGGCCGCCAACAGCCAGGCCGCGACCTACCGGCTGCAGATCGCGCGCGCCGATGCCGCGCCGCGCGCTTTCGACGCGCCGCTGCACGACCTGCGCGACCTGACCCAGCTCGACCATGTCCTCGAACGGCTGGCGCCCGGCGCCTACGTCTGGCGGCTGGCCAGCATCAAGGCCGATGGCGACCAGGGCCCGTACACCGACCCGCTGACGTTCGAGATGAAGCCGCTGCCGCCGCAGCCGGCCCCGCCCGGGCCGCCGACCGTCAGCGACGGCAGCGTGCGCCTGTTCTGGCAAGGCCTGGCGGGCCAGCGCTTCGACTTCGAAGTGGCCACCGACGAGGCCTTCACCCGCTTCGTCGCCCAGCTCGCGCTCGACACCACCGAGATCGACCTGCCGCTCAAAGGCGCGACCGGGCGCTTCTACGTGCGGCTGCGCGCCAAGGACGCCGACGGCTACGTCGGCCCCTGGTCGTCGACGCAGCATTTCGACGTGCCCAACTGCGTGCGTGACGCGCAGCGCGGCTGCGTGCAGTTGCAGGGCGGCTTGCTGCTGCTGCAGTGATGGCGCTGGGCGCGGCGCCGCGGGCCTGGCGTCGCGACGACGTCGCGGTGGCGCTGATGCTCGCGCTGCTGGCCTTCGTCAGCGCCGCCGGCGGCTGGCTGTGGCGCGCCGACCGCCTGGTCTACGACGCTGGCCTGTCGCTGTGGAGCCGGCCGCCGGCCGACGACGTGCTGATCGTCGCCATCGACGACGCCAGCATCGAGGCCATCGGCCGCTGGCCCTGGCGCCGCGGCGTGCACGCCACGTTGCTGCAGCGGCTGGCCGGGGCCAAGCCGCGCGCCATCGTGCTCGACCTGCTGCTCACCGAACCCGACCCCGATCCGCAGCAGGACGCGGTGCTGGCCGCCGAGTTGCGCCGCGCCGCGCCGGTGGTGATGCCGGTGAGCTGGCAGTTCGTGCCCGGCGAGCCGCCGCGCCTGCTGGAGCCGGCCGCCGGCTTGCGCGAAGGCGTCAGCCTGGGCGCCGCCGAGCCGGCGGTGGACGACGACGGCGTGCTGCGCCACGCCTTCCTGGAGGCCGGCCCGTCGCAGCGGCGTTACCCGCACCTGGCGCTGGCCGCGCTGCGCGCCGGCGGGCAGGACCTGCACCCGGCGCTGGCCGTCGACCGCACGCCGGTGGGCAGCGGCGACTGGTCGCGCCAGGGCCGCTTCCTGATCCGCTACGACGGCCCGCCCGGCCACGTGCGCCGCGTCTCCTATGTCGACGTGCTGCGGGGCGCCGTGCCGGCCCGCGAACTGGCCGGCCGCTACGTGCTGGTGGGCATGACGGCGCAAGGCCTGGGCGATACGCTGGCCACGCCGGTCAACGCCAGCCAGCACGCCATGCCCGGGGTGGAAGTGCTTGCTCACGTGCTGACCACGCTGCGCAGCGGCCAGGCGCCGCGCGCCGTGGCGCCGTGGCTGGCCGGGCTGCTGTCGGGCTTGGGTGCCGCCAGCCTGGTGGCCGGCTTCGTCTGGGCGGGCACGCGCGCGGCCATCGTGCTGGCGCTGGCCTCGCTGCCGCTGGCCTTGCTGCTCAGCCTGGGCCTGCTGGCCGCCGGGCGCTGGTGGAGCCCGGCGTCGTTCATGCTGGCCGCGGTGCTGGCCTATCCGCTGTGGAGCTGGCGCCGGCTGGAACGCGGCGTGGCCGACCTCGACCGCGAGATCGCCCGCCTGGCCATCGAGCCGGGGCTGCTGGCGCCGGCCGCCGCCATCGACCCGACGCCGGCGCGCGACCGCCTCAGCCAGCGCCTGGCCGCGCTGCACACGGCGGCCGAGACGCTGCGCTCGGCGCGCCGCTTCCTGGCCGACGCGCTGGCCGGGCTGCCGACGGCGCTGCTGGTCGACGACGGCCGCGACCACCTGCTGCTGGCCAACCCGCCGGCGGCGCGGCTGTTCGAGATCGAGTCGGCCGACGAGATGCAGGGCCTCGACCTGGCGCGCCTGCTGGCCGAGTTCGATTGCCAGCCGCCGGTGGACTGGCCGCGCGCGCTGGCCGAGGTGCGGCGCCGCCAGCAGGGGCTCGCGGTGGAGGCGCGGCTGGCCGGCCAGGGCGACCACGTGATCCACGCCCACGCGGTGCCGATGCACGGCGGCACGCGGCTGATCGTGGCCATCGCCGACATCGCGCCGATCAAGCGCGCCGAGCGCGAGCGCGAGGAACTGCTGGCCTTCGTCTCGCACGACCTGCGCTCGCCGGCGACCTCGATCGCGCTGCTCGCCGAGATGCAGTTGAGCGGCCGCGGCACGCCCGACATCAACGCGCTGATGCACGAGATGCGCCGGCTGGCGCAGCGCACGCAGTCGCTGGCCGACGACTTCGTGCGCGTGGCGCAGGCGGCGCAGCGCCCGCTGCAGTGCGAGCCGGTGGCGCCGGCGCAGATCCTCGCCGAAGCGCTGGCCGACCACCGCCCGCAGGCCGACACCGCGGGCGTGACGCTGGCGCTGAGCGCGGCCACCACGCCGCCGCCGGCGCCGGTGTCGATGGACCGCGCGCTGGTGCTGCGCGCCTTGGGCAACCTGCTGTCCAACGCCATCAAGAACAGCCCGCCCGGCGCCACGGTGACCTTGTCGGTGGCGGCCACGGCGGCCGGCGGCCTGGTCTTCCGCGTCGCCGACCAGGGGCGCGGCCTGGCGGCGGCCGACCTGCAGCGGCTGATGCAGACGCACGAGGGCCTGGTACCGGTGGATGGGCGCGGCGTCGGCTTCGGGCTGCTGTTCGTGCAGCGGGTGGCCGTGCGCCACCGCGGCGCGCTGCGCGCACAGCCCGGCGACGGCGGCCGCGGCGTGGTGATCGAGCTGGAGATCAGCCCCGTGGGCGACGACGCCCCGGGGAATTCCTGATCCGCGGTCGCGGTCCGCCCCCGAGCGGCCATTCAGCGGACTCGGGATGGGCCGCGCGGCTTTCGGTCGCTAGTCTGCAGGCTGTCGCTTTCAGGCGTTTTAAGACACCGCGATGATCGCCGCCCGTCCTCTCCGCCGAGTCCTGCGTGCCCTGCTGCCGGGTAGCGAGCCGCGGCGCCGCGCGCTCGTCGTCCAGCACCTGGGCTTCGAGTGCTCCGACCTTGACACGCTGCCCGCCGTGCTGGACGAAGTGGGCCGCGAACTGGGCGTCGACCTGCGGCTGGACGGCATCCGCGGCGACGTGGTGCTGGCCAAGCAGGCCTTCGTCTCGCGCGTGGCGCCGCAGGTGCTGAACGCCTTTCTCGAAGACCGCCCCTTGCTGACCATCACCGACGTGCCGGCCACGGCGCTCAACGGCGAGGTTGGCGGCGCTGAAGAGGGCGGCCTGCCGCAGGCCCGCCGCAAGGCGCAGCGCCCGCATGCCGAGCTGGTGCGCCAGTTGCAAAGCGTGCAAGGCCTGGAGGGCTTGCACGAGACGCGGCGCGCCACGGCCGAAGCGCCCAGCACCGTGCCGGTCTCGGGCTTCGATTCGCAGTTCGACACCGGCCAGCACGCCGATCAACTGTCGCAGGCCGACCTCGACCCCGACCGCGCGCAATTGCTGAACCTGCTGCGCCGCGGCCTGGTCGACCCCAGCCAGCCCTCGTTGAGCGCCGGCTACGGCCGCCAGGCGACGCTGCTGATCGATTTCGCCACCGGCGTCGCGCTGGTCGACGAGCTGGCCGACCAGCGGCTGCGCGTGACGCGCGACGTGCCTTACCTGGCGCGCGGCGCCACGCCGGGGCCGCTGGCCAAGGCGCGCGAGCTGGACCTGGTGGTGTGGGACATCGCGCTGGCCGCCGGCGGCTTCCGGCTGCTGAACTCGCCGGTCAACTGGTGGCACACGCCGCTGCTGGCGCAGCCGCAGCTCAACGTCTCGCGCTACACGCTGCTGCCGCAGCACCTGGAGCTGGCGCGCCATCTCGGCCAGGGCCCCGTGTCGCCGGCCGACCTGCGCCGCCGCTGCCGCGTCAACGTGACCGAGCTGCGCGGCTTCCTGCAGGCCGGGCTCTTCCTCGGGCTGCTGCACTGGGTGCCGTCGGCTTCAGTCCAGAACCACCGGGCCTGACCCGTCTTCCGCGGCGGCGGCCATCGCCTCGACCTGCTCGCGCAACTGGGCGGTCTGCTGCGACCAGTAGGCCGGCGTGCCGAACTCGACGAAGGCGGCCGGGAAGGCCGGGTCGATCCAGCGTTCGGCCAGCCAGGCGCTGTGGCGCAGCATGCGCAGCGTGCGCAAGGGCTCGATCAGCCGGCGCTCGCGCGGGTCGAAGTCGCACCATTCCTCGTAGCCGGCGAGCAGGCGGTTGAGTTGCGCGGCCATGGTCGCGGCGTCGCCGGAGACCAGCATCCACAGGTCTTGCACGGCCGGGCCCATGCAGGCGTCGTCGAGGTCGACCACGTGCGGGCCGGCGTCGCGCCACAGCACGTTGCCGAGGTGGCAGTCGCCGTGCAGGCGCAGCCGCTGCAGCGGGCCGTGGCGGTCGAAGGCGGCCAGCAGCGCATCCAGCGCGCGGCGCGCGGCGTCCAGCCAGGCCGGCTGCTCGTGCGGGCTCAGCACGTCGAGCGCCAGCACGCGCTGCAGCGCCGCGGGGCCGTCGCGCGCCGGGTCCAGCGTCACGCGGTGCTGGAAGGGTTGGCGCCGGCCCACCGCGTGCAGGCGGCCGATGAAGCGGCCCAGGCGGTGCAGCGTCTCGGGCTGCTCCAGCTCGGGCTCGCGGCCGGCGCAGCGCGGCGACACGCTGTAGCGGTACGCCGGCTGCCCGGGCGCCGGCTGCCAGCGGGCCAGCGTCGTGGCGCTGCCGTCGGCCGCGGGCAGCTGCAGCGGCGCGATCACCGGCACCTCGGCGGCGGCCAGTTCCAGCGCGAAGGCGTGCTCTTCCAGGATCTGCTCGTCGCTCCAGCGCCCCGGGCGGTAGAACTTGGCCACCACCGCCTGGCCGTCCTCCAGGAAGGCCTGGTAGACGCGGTTTTCGTAGGAGTTGAGCTGCAAAAGCCGCCCGTCGGGCCGCAGGCCGGCGGCGTCCAATGCGTCCAGCACCAGCGCCGGCGTCAGCGCCTGATAGCCCGGGCGCTGGTTCAATGGCGTACCGGCGGCGCGGGCGGCTCGAAGGGCCGCGGCGTGGATTCGCCCGGCGGCCGCTCGCGCACGCGCGCCGGCGGCGGCGGCGTGGTGCGCAGCGCGCCGAAGTCGCTGCCGGACGGGTCGCCGCGGGTGTCGCTGCCGAAGAACGAATCGTGGAAGAAGCTCGAGTCCTGCCACAGCGCGTGGCGTTCGCGGCGGCGGCCGGCCACGGCGCTGGTCAGCGAGTCGCGCGCCTGCACCATCGTCGGCGCGGCGTGCGGGCCGCGCGGCTGGCTGCTGCTTTGCGGCACCAGCAGTTGCAGTTCAGGGATCGACGGCAGATGGTCGACCGGGCAGCGCAGGTAGCGGATGCGGCAGGCGCCGAGCACGGCCTGCTTGGTCTGGACGGCGCGGCGCGACGGGTTGCGGTCGACGTCGAGGTCGATCGCCGCCAGCACGCGCCCGTTGGCGCTGCAGATGGCGAAGGTGACGTTGATCGAGCCCAGCAACTGGTACCAGTAGCGCGTCTCGGCCGGGTCGTTGGGCTGGCAGAAGCGCACCAGCGGCAGCTTGGACAGCACGATATGGTGCGGCAGCGCCTCGCGCAGCTGGCGGTAGACGCGCCGCTCGTCGGTGTTGAACACCGGCCGCGGGTTCAGCGCCCACTCGGTGGGCAGCGCCGGCGGCTGGCCACGGCCGCGGCTGCGCCACCACAGCGCCGTCGCGGCGATCAGAACGATCGCCGACAGCGAAGCCAGCAGCCAGGGCAGCACTTCCAACATGAGGCGTGGGGCCGACACGTGGCAAGCACTGCGGCATGTCCCGACGGTGGGAAGAGGGATGTTACAGCGCGGGGCGCGCCGCCCTCATCCCACGACTCGGTGCGCCGCGACGCCGGCGCCCCCTCGATCCGTGGGGCGGCCGGTGCCGGTGATCGGCCGCACTTCAGTCGGTCTTCATTCGCCGGCGGGCCGGCTGCCGGGCATGAAGTCGCGCATCTGGCGCATCAGGCGATCCAGCCGCGCGGCCTGCAGTTTCAGCCCATAGTCGATCTCGCCGGCCTGCGTCTCGACGAGCTGCGACCAGTGCGAGCCCAGGTCCTCGGGCGGCAGCTTGAGGATCGCGGTGGCGTCGGCGCCGTCGCGGCCCAGCGTGGCGCCGGCCTGGCGGGCGATCTTGAGCATCGCCACGTTCTCGCTCAGCGCGTGCACGACCAGATGGTCGATGCCTCGGTTGCGCGCGTGCAGGCAGGCGCGCTCGAACAGCCGAGAACCCATGCCGCGGCCGCGCCCGCGCGGCAGCACCGAGACGCCGAACTCGGCGCTGCTCGGCCGGCCCTTGCCGCTGTCCAGGTAGGCCAGGTGGGCCATCGCGACCAGTTCCAGCCGGTGGTTGAAGACGCCGAACACCTCGTCGTGGTCGAAGTCGATCTGGTCGACGTAGCGGCCGATGTGTTCGTCGGAGGCGATGTAGCCGAAGCGCAGGTAGCGGTCGTCGGGGCTCAGCTGCAGCAGGTGCGCCGCGATGCGCGAGCGGTGGCGCGGCCCGAGGGAGCGGATGGGCAGCCATCGAAACGGCTGCGGGGATTCAGTGGACTCAGTCATGTCGACCTCCCAGGGTCGTGGAGACGCCGACATGGTAGCGGGTTGGGCTAGGGTTAACCCTAGATTATCCCCTAATTCTCGTCGGAAGTCACGGGTCGCCGGGCCAGTTCGTCGGTATAGAATCTTCGGCTCCCCTGAAATCGGCGAGGGGATGACCCAGCCTGAGAGGCCGCCGGCCGCCCCCGTTCATCGCGGGCGTCCCCACAAGCGGCACCGAAGAACGGGACGACAGCGCCGCCCGCCCCAGGGCGGCGCCGGAAATCGCAGCCGAATCCCGAAAGACCCTCATGAAGACCTTCAGCGCCAAGCCGGCCGAGGTGAAGCACGAGTGGTTTGTGATTGACGCCACCGACAAGGTGCTCGGACGTGTTGCCAGCGAAGTGGCACTCCGTTTGCGCGGCAAGCACAAGGCCATCTACACGCCTCACGTCGATACCGGCGATTTCATCGTCGTCGTCAACGCCGACAAGATCCGCGTCACCGGCTCCAAGGCCACCGACAAGATCTACTACCGCCATTCGGGCTACCCGGGCGGCATCTATGCCACGCCGTTCAAGGACCTGCAGGCCAAGCACCCCGGCCGCGCCCTCGAAAAGGCGGTCAAGGGCATGCTGCCCAAGGGCCCGCTGGGCTACGCGATGATCAAGAAGCTGAAGGTCTATGCCGGTGCCAGCCATCCGCACGCCGCCCAGCAACCCAAGCCCCTGGCCCTGTAAGGAGCGGCGATGATCGGACAGTGGAATTACGGCACCGGCCGCCGCAAGTCGTCGGTGGCCCGTGTGTTCATCAAGAAGGGCTCCGGCCAGATCGTCATCAACGGCAAGCCGATCGAGAGCTACTTCGGCCGCCAGACCTCGATCATGATCGTCAAGCAGCCGCTGCTGCTGACGGCCAATGAAGCGGCCTTCGACGTCAAGGTCAACGTGCACGGCGGCGGCGAGTCCGGCCAGGCCGGCGCCGTGCGCCACGGCATCACCCGCGCGCTGATCGACTACGACGTGGCGCTCAAGGGCGACCTGAGCCGCGCCGGCTTCGTCACCCGCGATGCGCGCGAGGTCGAGCGCAAGAAGGTCGGTCTGCACGGCGCCCGCCGCCGCAAGCAGTTCAGCAAGCGCTGATGCGGTCCGGCGCGGCCACGCGCCTTGTGTGCGCGGCCCGCCGGTTTCGTCATCGACGAGCGCCTTCATCGGATGCGCTGGAAACTGCTGCGGCGTCGCCTGTCGGTGAGTGCACCGCGGATGATCGTGCGCAGCCACCTGCCCTGGCCGCTGCGCTGGGCCGTGGTGGCACTGGCGCTGGGCTTCTCGGCCGCGCTGGCCTTGTGGGCCTTCGAGTTCGGCAAGGAGATCGCCGGCCTCGACCGCAGTTCGCGCCAGGAACTGGCGCGCTTGCGCGTGGAAGTGTCCACGCTGCGCTCTGAGAACGACAGCGCGCGCTCGCTGGCCGCCAGCGCCGACAGCCTGATCAAGGCCGAGCGCACGGCGCAGGAACGCCTGGCCCAGCAGTTGCGCCAGGTCGAAGCCGACAAGCAGGCCTTGCAGGCCGACCTCGGCTTCTTCGAGGGCCTGATGCCGGTGGTCGGCGAGGGCGTTCAGTTGCGTGGCCTGCAGGCCGACACCCGCACGCCGGGCGAACTGCGCGTGCAGTTGCTGCTGATGCAGGCCGGCCGTCCCAGCGCCGACTTTCAGGGCCGCTACGAACTGCTGCTGGGCGGCCTGCTCGACGGCCGCCCGTGGCAACTCAGCCGCGCCGGCGAGCAGCCCTTGAAGTTCCGCCAGTACCTGCGCGTCGAAGGCCGCGTCGCGCTGCCGCCGGGCACCGTGCTAAAAACGGTGCAGGCCAAGATCTACGACGCCCAGGGCGGGCTGCGCGCCAACCAGACGGTCAAGCTCTGACCCCCAACGATCCGCGAGGAGATCCCCATGTGGTTTGCCAAACGCAAGGCGCCGCCGATCCGCAGCCTGGTCGGCGAAGGCACCGTGGTGCACGGACAGATCAGCTTCGCCGAAGGCCTGCGCATCGACGGCGAGGTGCACGGCGACGTCATCGCCACCACGGCGGCGAGCTTGATCGTGATCAGCGAAAAAGCCCGCGTGCATGGCGAGGTGAAGGGCGCGCATGTGATCATCAACGGTGAAGTCAAGGGCCCGGTGCAGGCCAGCGATCTGCTGGAATTGCAACCCAAGGCGCGGCTGACCGGCAACGTGCGTTACGAGGTGCTGGAGATGCACCCCGGCGCGCTGATCGACGGCGAGCTGCGGCCCTTGAAGGCAGCCGAAAAGCCCGCATTGGTATTGGCAGCGTCCAACGAATGACGGCGACCGAACCCCTTATCCATCCGACCGTGGAGCCCGCATGAACGCCCTTGCCGAACCGCTGCAAACGCCCGCCGACGAGATGCCCCCGCCGCTGGTCTTCACCGACAGCGCGGCCGCCAAGGTGGCCGACCTGGTGGCCGAGGAAGGCAACCCCGACCTGAAGCTGCGCGTCTTCGTGCAAGGCGGCGGCTGCTCGGGCTTCCAGTACGGCTTCACCTTCGACGAAGCCGTCAACGAAGACGACACGCAGATGAGCAAGAACGGCGTCACGCTGCTGATCGACGCGATGAGCCTGCAGTACCTGGCCGGCGCCGAGATCGACTACAAGGAAGACCTGCAGGGCGCGCAGTTCGTGATCAAGAACCCGAACGCCACCACCACCTGCGGTTGCGGTTCGTCGTTCTCGGCCTGAACGTTCTTCGTCAGTCGCCCGGCGCGGCGTAGACCGCGCCCAGCACGCGCGGAGCGCGTGCGCCGGTCACCGCCGGCAGGCTGGCGCTGCGGCCGGCCAGCCGGCAGGCCGCCAACCAGGCGAAGGCCAGCGCTTCCACCTGATCGGGCGGCACGCCGTCGGCGGCGGTCGTCGCCACGTCGACGCCGGGCAGCAGCGCGCGCCAGCGCGCCATCAAGTGGTCGTTGAAGGCGCCGCCGCCGCACACCCGCAAGCGCCGCGCCTGCGGCAGTTGCTGGTGCAGCGCGTCGGCGACGCTGGTCGCCGTCAGCTCGGCCAGCGTGGCCATCACGTCTTCGACGCGCGCCGCGGCGGCGCCCGCGGCTTGCAGCCGCGCGTCCAGCCAAGCGGCGTGGAAGAGATCGCGGCCGGTGCTCTTGGGCGGCGGCAGCGCGAAGTAGGGCTCGGCTTGCAAGGCCTGCAGCAGCGCCGGCAGCACGCGGCCGCCGGCGGCCAGCCGGCCGCCCGCGTCGTAAGGCTGGCCAGCGGCGCGGCGCATCCACAAGTCCATCAGCACGTTGCCGGGGCCGGTGTCGAAGCCACGCACGGGGCTGTCCTCGCTTGGCAGCAGCGCGGGCAGCAGGCTCAGGTTGGCGATGCCGCCGACGTTGAGCACGGCCGACGGCACCGCGGCCGCGAAGCAGGCCGCATGGAAGGCTGGCACCAGCGGCGCGCCCTGGCCGCCGGCGGCGACGTCGGCCGAGCGGAAATCGCAGACCACGCTGAGCCCGCTGGCCTCCGCCAGCGCCGCGCCCGACAGCAACTGGATCGTGTAGCCCGGCCCGCCGAAAGCCTGCGGCCGGTGGCGCACCGTCTGGCCGTGGGCGCCGACGGCGGCCACCTCGGCGGCGCGGCGCCCGCTGCCGTCCAGCAGCTTCGCCAGCACCTCGGCGTAGACGGCAGCCAGCGCATTGCCGGCCAGCGCGCCGCGGTGCAGTTCGTCGGGGCCCGATTGGTTGAGGGCCAGCAACTCGGTGGCCAGCGCCTCGGGCAGCGCGGCATACGCATGCGCCAGCACATGGCGCGGACGCAGCGATTCGGGGTCGAAGTCCGCCAGCACGCCGTCGACCCCGTCGAGCGAGGTTCCGGACATCAGCCCGGCGAACAGCGTCACGGCCGGTGCCTGGCGCTGGTCAGCGCTGATAACCCGTTATTCGAAGCTGGCGCGCCGCGCACCCACGGTGCTGTGCGCCACCTGCAGCCGCGCCTGCACGGCGCGCACCTCGGTGCCGAAGCGGCTGCGGTCGCCGGCGTCGAGCGCCAGCGCCTCGCCGTTGCGGGCGATCAGCAGCGGGTCCTGGTGCTTGCCGTCGACGCGGAACTCGAAATGCAGGTGCGGGCCGGTCGCCCAGCCGGTGGCGCCGACGGCGCCGATGTGATCGCCCTGCTGCACCTTCTGGCCCTTTTGCACGTCGATGCGGCTGAGGTGCGCGTACAGCGTGCTGCGGTCCTTGTCGTGGCGCACCTCGATCACGTTGCCGTAGCCGTTCTGGCGGCCGGCGAACTGCACCACGCCGTCGCCGACCGAGCGCACGGGCGTGCCGGTGGGCGCGCCGTAGTCGACGCCCAGGTGCGCGCGCCAGCTCTGCAGCAGCGGGTGGAAGCGCATCGCGAAGCCCGAGGTCACGCGCGAGAACTCCAGCGGGCTGGCCAGGAAGGCGCGGTTGCGGCTGCGGCCGTCGGGGCCGAAGTAGGCGCCGCGGCCTTGCGCGTCGACGAACCACAGCGCCTGGTGCGTCTTGCCGCCGTTGACGAACTCGGCCGCCAGCACGCGGCCGGCGCCCTCGTTCCAGGGCACCAGCTCGCCGTCGGCTAACAACGATTCGTAGACCACCGAGAACGTGTCGCCCTTGCGCAGCTCGCGATGAAAGTCGATGTCGGTGGAGAAGATCTCGGCCAGCTGGCTGGCCACCGCGTCGGGCAGGCCGGCTTCGTCGGTCGCCGAGAACAGGCTGCTGCGGATGCTGCCGCTGCCCAGGCGCACGCCGGTGACCAGCGGCGCGGTCTCGATCTTCGATTGCCAGCGGCCGTCGACCTTGTCGAGCGTCAGCCGCGTGAAGTGGGTCTGCCGCTGCTCGTTGCTTTCGGCCGGGTAGCGCGCGACGAGCTGTTGCAAATGCCCGCTGGCATCGGCCGTGGCCTGCACCAGCTTGCCGCCGCGGCCCTGCACCAGGCGGCGCGCCTGCGCGTCGCTGCGGATGAAGGCCGAGGCCGCGCTGTCGGCCACGCCCAGGCGCAGCAACAGGCCGTCGACGCTGTCGGTGCCGCGGCTGATGGTGCTGCGGCGAAGCGCCAGGTTCTGCGCGCCCAGCGCGTCGAGCTGCGGCTCCAGGCCTTCGGGCGTGACGGGCTCGACGAGCTGGCGCACCGGCAGCGAGGCGGCATCCGGCATCATCGGCGCGATGCCGAAGGCGGTGACGGTGAACCCGCCCATGCCGACGACCGCGGCCGTCACGATGCGGCGGCGATGCCGGGCGGCGAAATCAAGGACTTGCGCGCGCGAGGGCACGCTAAACAGATTCAGCAACAAACGGTGTTCCGAAGCGGGGCGCTTGAACCGGGGCGGCTGCAGCGCGTTTCGGGAGGCCGGCCCGCCAGGAGCCGTCCACTAGAATCCACCGATGGTCCAAGCCTCAGGCCTCGACCTCTCCGACGGGTGACGCGAGTATAGCCAAGGCACCCGGCCTGGCCTACGCGGAAACCCGCAACTGCCAACCCATCCGCTCCTTTTCTGTCCCATGTCAGAAGCTCCTGGCGCCGCGCCGCTGCATCCGGTGACCGACCGCGTGCGCGAGGCGATGGCCGTGACCCTGCGTCACTGCGAAGAACTGCTGCCCGAAGCCGAATGGCTGGCCAAGCTGGCCCGTGCCGAGGCGACCGGCACGCCGCTGCGCATCAAGCTCGGGCTCGATCCGACGGCGCCGGACATTCATATCGGCCACACCGTGGTGCTGGACAAGCTGCGCCAGCTGCAGGACCTGGGGCACACGGTGATTTTTCTCATCGGCGACTTCACCTCGACGATCGGCGACCCCTCGGGCCGCAACGCCACGCGCCCGCCGCTGACGCGCGAGCAGATCGAGGCCAACGCCGCCACCTACCGCCGCCAGGCCGAGCTGGTGCTGGACCCGGCGCGCACCGAGCTTCGCTACAACAGCGAGTGGAGCGACGCGCTGGGCGCACGCGGCATGATCCAGCTGGCCGCCCAGTACACGCTGGCACGCATGCTGGAGCGCGACGACTTCACCAAGCGCTTCAGGAGCGGCAGCCCGATCAGCATCCACGAGCTGCTGTACCCGCTGATGCAGGGTTATGACTCGGTGGCGCTGAAGAGCGACCTCGAGCTCGGCGGCACCGACCAGAAGTTCAACCTGCTGGTCGGCCGCGCGCTGCAGCAGGAGTACGGCCAGGAGCCGCAGTGCATCCTGACCATGCCGCTGCTCGAAGGGCTCGACGGCGTGGAGAAGATGTCCAAGAGCAAGGGCAACTACGTCGGCATCACCGAGCCGTCGAACACCATGTTCGCCAAGATCCTGTCGATCAGCGACGAGCTGATGTGGAAGTACTACCGGCTGCTGTCGCACCGGCCGGCGGCCGAGGTCGCGGCGCTGAAGGCCGAGGTCGACGGCGGCCGCAACCCCAAGGACGCCAAGGTGCTGCTGGCCAAGGAGATCACCGCGCGCTTCCATGGCGCCGCGGCGGCCGAAGGCGCGCACGCAGACTTCCAGCGCCGCGCCGCCGGCGGCGTGCCCGACCAGATCCCCGAGCTGGCCTTGAGCGGCGCGCCGCTGGCCATCGGCCAGGTGCTGAAGAGCGCCGGCCTCGTGCCGTCGACCAGCGAGGCGTTGCGCATGGTGGAGCAAGGCGGCGTGCGCGTCGACGGCGGCGTGGTCGCCGACAAGGGGCTGAAGCTGGCGGCCGGCGTCTACGTCGTGCAGGTGGGCAAGCGCAAGTTCGCGCGCGTCACGCTCGCCGCCTGACGCTGCCGTGCAGGTTGCCGGTTATCTGAAGCTGTCGGTCGTGGTGGCGCTGGCCACCATCGCGCTGAAGACCGGCGCCTGGTGGGTCAGCGGTTCGGTCAGCCTGCTGTCCGACGCGCTGGAGTCGCTGGTCAACCTGGCCGGCGCGGTGTTCGCGCTGACGATGGTGGTGATCGCCGTGCGTCCGGCCGACGACAGCCACCCCTACGGCCACCACAAGGCCGAGTATTTCTCCAGCGGCTTCGAGGGCGTGCTGATCTTCGCCGCGGCGCTGGCCATCGTCTGGGCCGCGGTGCACCGGCTGCTGCAGCCGCAGCCGCTGGAGGCGCTGAGCTGGGGCATCGCGCTCACGGTGTTCAGCTCGGTGCTCAACGGCGTGCTGGCCTGGGCGATGCTGAAGCAGGCGCGCGTGCACCGCTCGGTGGCGCTGGAGGCCGACGCGCGCCACCTCTTCACCGACGTGTACACCTCGGCCGGCGTGATCGTCGGGCTGCTGGCGGTGATGGCCACCGGCTGGACCTGGCTGGACCCGGTGATCGCGATCGGCGTGGCGCTGAACATCCTGCGCGAAGGCTATGGCCTGGTGCGGCGCTCGGTCGACGGGCTGATGGACCGCGCCGTCGAACCCGAGGTGCGCGCCGAGATCGACCAGGTGCTTGCCGGCTTCGCGCACCGCGTGATCCGCATCGACCACGTGGCCACGCGGCGCGCCGGGCAGCGCCGCTTCGTCGACCTGCACATGCACATGCCCGCGGCCTGGAGCCTGGGCCACGCCGCGGCGCTGCGCGCGGCGGTCGAGCAGGCGCTGATGGACGCGGTGCCGGGCCTGCGCGCCAGCATCCAGTTGCTGCCGATGGACGTGGAGGCGCATTCGGCCGACCCCGATCCGCCGGCCGCGCCGGCGCCGCGCCAGCCATGATCGCGCTGCTGCAGCGCGTGGCGCGGGCGCGGGTGGAAGTGGCCGGCGCGGTGGTCGGCGCGATCGACCAAGGCTTGCTGCTCTTCGTCTGCGCCGAGCCGGCCGACACGCCGGCGGTGGCCGCCAGGCTGGTCGACAAGGTGCTGAAGCTGCGCATCTTCAGCGACGAGGCGGGCAAGATGAACCGCAGCCTGCAGGACGTGGCCGGCGGCCTGCTGGTGGTGTCGCAGTTCACGCTGGCCGCCGACACCGGCGGCGGCAACCGGCCCGGCTTCAGCGCCGCGGCACCGCCGGCGCTGGGCCGCGCGCTCTACAACGAAGTGCTGCGCGTGGCGCGCGACAAGCACCCGCTGGTGCAGGCCGGCGTCTTCGGCGCCGACATGCAGGTCCACCTGGTCAACGACGGGCCGGTGACGATCCCGTTGCGGATGCGCTGATCGTCAGTCGCCCTCAGTCGGCATACTGCCCGGCCGCCTTGATCGCCGGGCCCCACTTGTTGATCTCGGACTCGACGAACTTCTTGTGCTCGGGGCCGTTGACGCGCGCGTCGGTGATGACCACCGCGCCCAGCGCCTCTTCGCGCTTGATGAAGTCGGGGTCCTTCAGCGCGGACTTCAGCGCGGCGTTGATCGTGTCGGTCACCGCCTTGGGCGTGCCCTTGGGCGCGTACAGCGCGTGCCAGATGGTCACGTTGAAGCCCTTGAGGCCCGACTCTTCCAGCGTCGGCAGCTTGGCCAGCCCCGGCATCGTCAGCCGCTTGTTGGTGGTGACGGCAAAGGCCTTGATCTTGCCGGACTCGATCTGCCCGCTGGTGTTGGTGGTCTGGTCGCACATCAGGTCGACCTGGCCGCCCAGCAGGTCGGTCATTGCCGGCGCCGTGCCCTTGTAGGGCACGGTGGTCATGTCGGCGCCCAGCGACTGCTGGAACAGCAGCCCGCACAGGTGCGAGGCGGCGCCCAGGCCGGCGTTGGCGAGGTTGATCTTGCCCTTGTTGGCGTCGATCCACTTGCGCAGCTCGGCCCAGTTGTTGGCCGGCAGGCTGGCGCGGCCGACCACGGTCATCGGCACCTCGTTGATCATGCCCACGTACTCGAAGTCGTCCAGCGTCTTGTACGGCAGGTTGCGGTACAGCGCCGGCGAGGTCGCCATGCCGATGTGGTGCAGCAGCAGCGTGTAGCCGTCCGGCGCGGCCTTGGCCACCTTGGCCGCGCCCAGCGTGCCGCCGGCGCCACCCACGTTCTCGATGATCACGGTCTGGTTGTGCAGGCCCTTGCGCAGCACCTCGGCGAGGTCGCGCGCCACCTTGTCGGTCGGCCCGCCGGCGGCGAACGGCACGACGATGGTGACCGGCTTCTCGGGGTAGGCGGCCAGGGCGGGCAGGGCCAGGGAGCAGGCCAGGGCGAGCAGCGACTTCTTCATGGTGGGCGGTCTCCGTCAAAGAGGGGGCAGATGCGATGGCGTGCGATGGTAGGAGCGATGGCCCGCGCCGTGCTATCGGGAACTACTTAGCGTGTTTTCGCGCGGGTTTGCGTTGGCGCAACGCGGCCGAGCGGGTCTTGCCACCCCCCGCGAATCGACGGGGGCCCTACCAAGATCCTGCGATGTTGCGATCGGTTACGACCCTCTAGCCTGAGGTCCGTCAATGGTTGGTGTGGAGGGGGCGATGCGATGCCTGGCCACGCCAACGAGACGCCAGACGCGCAGCCGCCTGGCCGTGCCACCCACTGCGCAAGAACGGCGCGACAAGGAGACGGACTTGAATCGACACACCCTGATTGGCGGCTGCAGGCGCCTGGCCAGCTTCAGCGTCGCGTGGCTTCTGCTGAGCTGCTTCGGCGCGGCGCAGGCCGACATGGTGACTTACACCGACTCGACAGACGCCAAAGGGGGGCTCATCGAGCTGACTCGTTTTGATCCCTCGCTGGGCACGCTGCACCGTGTGGAGGTCACCGCCAGCTTCAACTTCCAGCAGACCGTGGGAGGCACGTCATGCCCGTTTTTGTTTGCCGGATGCACGAAGCATGCCGGTGGCAGCCTGTCGACCACCACCAGCGTCAACCTGGGGACGATCTCGATCAACTGGCACGCCTTTGACGCGAGAAACATCAGCTGCGACGTCCCCTGGAACGTCGCTTGCCCGCTGAACCTGAATATTTCTGGCGGCGCATCCGATTCTGCGACGGATGTCGGCACGCTGGCGCTGTTCATGGGAACCGGCAACGTCACCTTCTCGATCGGCAGCGCCAACGCCACTTTGGCTCAGGGCTCGCTGGCCAGCACGATGCCCACTGGCGACGCCTCCTTCACAGTGACCTACTCCTATGAAGCCGCCCCGGCCGACCCGGCCGACCCGTCCACGGTGCCCGAACCCACGACGCTGGCCCTCGCCACGCTCGCCGCCGGCCTGGTCGTGCGCCGGCGCATGCCCGGCGCCGCCGCGCGCATCACCCGCCGCGTCCCCGCGACGAGCCAAGGAGCCTGACGTGATCCGTCGCGCCGTGGCGGCGGCCTGCAGGCGGCTGCTCGACCGGGGCTCGGCGTGGCGGTCGCCGGGCACGCCGCAACGCACGAAGGTCGGCCGTGGCCGGAACGTCCAGCCGATCCTGGCCATCTTCGACTGCGGCTTCTTCCAGTTCTGGCGGTTCGCCGCCAAAGCTGCCTGAGCACCGCAAGGTCGCCGGCGCCGGCAGACACGGCGCCCTGCCACTTCGGCCTTGTCCCTCTTGCAAAGAATCCGACCCGGCTGCCGCTAGAGTACCCCTTGTTACAACCACGGCAGATGGATCGCCGTCGACCCGGTTGCGGGATGACGCGAGCGACCCGCTGCGTGGTGGCCTCGACGGCGCAAGGGCATGCTCAAAGGCAAGGACGACGACCGCAACCCCCGCACGCGCGAGCGCGCTGCCCCCGGCACCGCGCTCGCGCTTTGCTTGGTCGCCCGCCGGCCGCTGCGCGCGCTGCCGACGGCGGCTGCCCTGGCGCTGGGCCTGTGTCTGCCGTCCGCGGCGTTCGGCCAGGCGGCTGACCCGGCTGACTCGGCGGACCCGGCGGACAAGGCGCCGGGCACCATTACCATCGTCGGCAAGCGGCCGGTGGCCAACGCCGCCAGGCCGAGGCCCTCCACCACGGTGCTCGACGCCGCCGAACTGCGCGAGCGTGGCGCCGGCAGCTTCGAGGACCTGTTGGCCACCGTGCCCGGCGTGCAGCCGAACCCCGGTGAGCCGGGGCAGTCGTTGCCGACGCTGCGCGGCATCGGCACCGCCACCAGCAGCGAGTTGCTCGGCACCCAGCAGGCGACCACCGGCTTGTATGTCGACGAGGTGCCGCTGACCAGCCCGTTCGGCTTCCTGGGCACGCCCGACCTCACCGGCTTCGGCCTGGAACGGCTGGAGGTCATGCGCGGCCCGCAGGGCGCGCTGTACGGCGCGGCCTCGCTGGGCGGCGCCATCCACTACGTGCTCGGCCGGCCGCAGCGTGGCCGGCAACGGAGCGGCGTTCAGTTCGGCGCGACGCTGCCGTCCACCGGCGGCCTGGGCGCGTCGGCGCAGGCCTGGGTGGACGTGCCGCTGGACGACACGGCCGCCGCGCTTCGCATCGAGGGCTTCCAGCGCCGCGTGCCCGGCGATGTCGACAACCTCGGCACCGGCCGCCGCAACGCCAACGCGCTGCGCCGCCAGGGCTTGCGCGCCGCGGCGCGCTGGTGGGTCGATGGCGGCACGGTGGTGGATGCCTCGGTGCTGCATCAGCGCCAGCGGCTCGACGACACCCAGGCCGTGTCGCCCGACCCCAACCGCCTGAGCATCGACACGCCGACCGCGTCGTCGCGCAACGACCGCTTCAGCCTGGCCCGGCTGCAGGTCGAGACGCCGCTGGCCGAGCGCCAGGTGTTGACGTCGATCACCGCCTGGGTGGACCAGCAGGCCGAGCCGCGCACCGACCTGACGCGCAGCAGCGGCGCCCTCGGCAACGCCTACGGTCCGCTGCTCGGGCTCGGCGCCTTGCCCTTGCTGCCGCAGGTGCAGTCGATCACGCGGCGGCCGACGCGCGGCCGCGCGCTGTCGCAGGAGCTGCGCCTCGCCGCCGACGACCCGCAGGGCTTGCGCTACGTCGCCGGCCTGTTCCTGCAGACCACACGCTTCGACACCGACAGCGTGTCCATCGCCCCCGGCGGGCAGGCCTTGTGGGGACCGGCCGGTTTCCTGCTGCCCGACGATCGACTCGGTTCGCTCACCGTGCACGCCCGCACGCAGGAGCAGGCGCTGTTCGGCGAGTTGCAGCTGCCGGGGCCGGGCCGGTCGACGCTCAGCCTGGGCGGACGGGCTTTCCGCACGGCGCTGGCCTACGACGCGACGCTGCGCTACCTGGGCCAGGACACCACCGGCGCGCCGCGCACGCAAGAGCGCGGCTTCACGCCACGCCTGGGTCTGGAACTGCCGCTAACGCCGGAACCCGGCGGCGCCACCTTGCAAGCTTCGGTGACCGGCGGCTACCGCTTCGGCGGCGCCAACTTCAACCCGCCGGTGCTGACGCCTTATCGCTCCGACCGCCTGGTCAACCACGAGCTGGGCTTGCGCTCGAACGCCGGCGACGCGTGGCGCTGGAGCCTGACCGCGTTCTGGATCGACTGGCGCGATGCCCAGGTGTCGTCGCTGCTGGCCGGCGCCGTGCCCTTGATCGGCGTGGCCAACGTGGGCCGGGCGCGCAGCCGCGGCGTCGAAGCGCAGTGGCAGTGGCGGCCGGCGCAGGCGCTGCCCGGCTTCGAACTTTCCGGCGCGCTGGCCGGCACCGATGCCCGCACCCGCGTGCCATTGATCACCGACGCCGGCGTGCCCGTCGCGGCCGGCGCGCGGCTGCCGGGCACGCCGCGCTGGCAGACGCAGTTGCGCCTGAGCCAGGCCTTCGTCGCCGTCGACGGCTGGCAAGGCCGTGCCACGCTCAGCCATTCATGGGTGGGCGCGCGCGTGTTCGACATCGAGGGCAGCGCCGGCGCGCCGGGCTACCAGCGGCTGGACGCGCGCTGGGCCTTCAGCCGCGGCCCATGGGAAACGGCCTTGCAGATCGACAACCTGGGCGACCAGCGCGGCGTGACGGGCGCCGTGGTGGTGAATCGGCCGGGCGTCGCCGCTTTCACCGACTGGATCCTGATCCCGCCGCGGCGGCTGGGGCTGACCACCGCCTACGCCTTCTGATCGCGCCGGCGGTTGTCCTCAGCCGATCTGGCCGCTCTCCCGCGCCCGGTTGATGGCCTGCAAGCGGTTGCGCGCCGACAGCTTGGCGTGGCAGCTGCGCAGATGCGTGTTCACGGTGTGCATCGACAGCTTCAACTGCGCGGCCACCTCCAGCCCCGAGAGGCCGCGCGAGATGAGCGTGAGGATCTCCGCTTCGCGCGGCGTCAGCCGTTCATCGCCCGCTTCGCCCGGCGGCCGTGGCGCCGGGCGAGCCGGCGCGCCGGCCGGACCGAACAGGCGCAAGACGTAACGTGCAACCTGAGGCGATAGCGGCGCGTCGCCTTGCGCCACCTCGACGATGGCGCGCACCAGCTCGTCGTCGGTGGTGTCCTTCAGCAGGTAGCCCTGGGCGCCGGCCGAGAGCGCATCGAGCACGCGCCAATCGTCGGCGAAGACCGAGATCACCAGCGCCCGCGCCAGCGGCGCATGCTGCGGCAAGGCGCGGATCAGGTCGGCGCCGTCGCCGTCGGGCAGGCCCAGGTCGACCAGCAGCACCTCCAGCGGCGGCCCGCTTTGCAGGTAGCGCAGCGCTTCGCGGGCGGATCCGGTGGCGCCGAGCAGGTGCAGCCGCTCGCTGCGGCCGACCGCCAGCGCGAAGTCGTCGCGCAGGACTTTGTCGTCTTCGACGATGTAGACGCCCGTGGCTCGTTGCGGCATGAACTCTTGCGAAAGGGCAGCCCCTCACACCCGCGCGGCGTCGGGGAGCAGCAGGTTCACCACCGTTCCCCGCCGTTCGCCGTTGCGTACTTCCAGCCTTGCCCCGAGTCGGCCGGCGCGCCGTTGCATGTTATCGAGCCCGCGTCCGCCGCCGGCGGTCGACCCCCCCGAACGCGTGGCCGCGATGCCGGCGCCGTCGTCGCTGACGCGCAACTCGCAGCCGCCGGCGACCGGCGTCAGCGTGATGGCGATGGTGGTCGGGCGGGCGTGCTGCACGGCGTTGTTCAACGCCTCCTGCAGGATGCGCAGGATCTGCAAGGCCTCGGGCGGCGACAGCGGCCGCGGCGCCGGCAGCGCGCCGATGTCCCAGGTCAGCCGCGGACCCTGCGATTCCAGCCGTGCGTGATGGCGCTCGCGCCACTGCTGCAGCAGCGATTGCAGTTCCTGCGCGGCGCCGTCCTGGGCCTCGATGACCAGGCGCAAGTCGTGCAGGGCGTCCTGGATGGCCTGCGCCACGGTATGCCGCGGCACCTCGTCGCGGCGCGCCAGGCGCAGCGCCGTGACCAACTGGGAGCCGACGCCGTCGTGCATGTCCAGCATCATGCGCTGGCGCTCCTCCAGCACGGCGGCCTGCCGCCGGAGCGCCGCATCCTCGTGCTGCTGGGCCAGTTGCTGCGCCGCCAGCCACAGCATCACGGCATACATCGGCAGCCCGCTGGCGGGGGCCAGCATGAAGGGGTCCGGCGGAATGAGGTCCAGCATCGTCAGCATCAACTGCAGCGGCCCGGCGAACCACAGCAGCTCGCTGGTGGTCAGCAGCAGCGCCGACCAGGTGCGCGTGCGCCAGGCCCAGCGGATCAGCAGCGCCGTGGTCAGGACGCGCAGCACCGTGGTGGGCAGCAGCAGCAGGCCGAGCGGCGGGTCCCTGGGCTCGAAGACCAGCACCAGCAGCGAGCCCAGCAGCGGCACCGCCGAGCCGATGAACAAGGCGCGCGGGAACCAGGCCCAGCCGCCATCGGTAAGGCGCCACAGCAGGTGCAGCAGGGCCCAGTGGTGCGCGACCCAGAGCGCGGCGACCAGGGCCGCCTCGGTGCGCACCGGCAGCCCCAGGTCGAGCCATAGATAGCCCCACAGGTTGGCCAGCCACAACAGCGCGGTGAGCACCACCTCGCGCTGCAAGGGCAGCCTCTCGCGCCACCACAGGCGCAAGCCGAAGGCGAACGAAGCCAGCAGCAGCACGAACAAGGCCTGCGGCAGCACGCGCTGCGGGATGTCGCGCCACAGGAACTCGGCGCGCAAGGCCTCGGGCTGGCCGATGCTGATGCCGGAAATCCAGGCCGGTGCGACCCGGCTGCCGCTCAACCGAACCAGCAGTTCGTTGCGCCCGGGGCGGAACAGCGCCGACGGCAGGACGATCCACTGTGGCGCATTGAGCATCGACGTGCCGGCCACCCCGTCGCGGGTTTCGAAGCGCACCCCCGGGTTCAGCAAGGCGCCATTGAGCCGGAACTCGGCCGTGATGACGATCCGCTGCACCAGCAGCACCAGGGGTTGCGGCGGAGGCGCCGCCAAATCGAAGACGAAGCGGTACCAGCCGTTGAGGTTGCCGTTGTGTGGATGGCCCTGGAAGACGTCGGGCACCACCACGTCGCGCCAGCCTTGCTCGGGCGCCGTGGCGTCGTCACCGTGGGCAAACTCGGCGCGGGTCAGCCGCAGCGTGTCGGCCGCGGCGCCATGGGCCGGCAGGGGCAGGGCCAGGGCCAGCAGCAAGCCTTGCGCGAGCAACAGCAACGGCATCAGCACCCGCCACGGCCAGCCGCGACGCCAAGGCTCGGCAGCGCGCTGGTTCGGCGCCGGCGTCGGTGCGGGCGCGACCGCGCCGCAAGTCAACAAATCCACGGCCCACGGGGCGAGCAATCTGGCGGCGCACTGCACGCGGCCATTGTGGCGTGCGGCCGACATTCGCGCTGCCGGCGGCGGCCCCGGCCCGCAGCGCGCCGGCTCAGCCGATCTTGCGCAAGTCGTCGATGACCTTGCCGTCGTTGGGCAGGCTGCCGGGGGCGCACAGCTCGATCTCGCCGCGCAGCTTGGTCACCTCGCGCAGCGTGGCGGCCACGGCGGCGGCCAGGCCTTCGGCGGCGGCCGCCGCTTCGGCCTTCAGCGTCATGCGGTCGTTGGCCATCTCGCCTTCCACCACCAGGCGGGCGCGGCCCAGCTCGGGGTGGCGGCGCAGCACCTCGGCCACCTGGCTGGGGTGCACGAACATGCCGCGCACCTTGGCCGTCTGGTCGGCGCGGCCCATCCAGCCCTTGATGCGGGCCTGCGTGCGTCCGGTGGGGCAGCGGCCGGGCAGCACGGCGCTGAGGTCGCCGGTGCCGAAGCGCACCAGCGGGTAGTCGGGGTTGAGCACGGTGACGACGATCTCGCCGACCTCGCCGTCGGGCAGCGGGTCGCCGGTGCCGGGGCGAACGATCTCGACGATCACGCCCTCGTCGAGCACCAGGCCTTCGCGCGCCGCCGTCTCGTAGGCGATGAGGCCACAGTCGGCGGTGCCGAAGCTCTGGTAGGCCTGGATACCGCGCGCGGCCAGCCAGTCGCGCAGGCTGGGCGGAAAGGCTTCGCCGCCGACCGAGGCCTTGGTGATCGACAGCGGCCGGCCCAGTTCGGCGGCCTTCTCCACCGCGATGCGCAGGAAGCTGGGCGTGCCGGCGTAGGCCTCGGGCTTGAGCTCGTCCATCGCCTGCAGTTGCAGCTCGGTGTTGCCGACGCCGCCGGCGAACACGGTGCAGCCGATGCGCTGCGCGCCGCCTTCCATCATCGCGCCGGCCGGCGTCAGGTGGTAGCTGAAGCTGTTGTGCACCAGGTCGCCGGCGCGCAGGCCGGCGGCGAACAGTGCGCGGCCGAAGCGCCAGTAGTCGGGCGCCGAACCTTCGGGCTCGTAGATCGGGCCCGGCGACTGGAACACGCGGCGCGCCGGCCGCAGGCCCAGCGCGCGCCAGCCGATGGCCGAGAAGCCACCGAACGGGCGCGCCGCCTGCTGGCGCTGCAGCAGCTCGCTCTTGCGCGTGACCGGCAGCGCGGCCAGCGCGGCGCGCGAAGTCACGCTGGCGGCATCGACACCGGCCAGGATGGCGCCGAGCGCCGGCGTGCCTTGCGCCGCGGCGATGAGCGCCGGCAGCGCGGCCAGCAGCGATTGCTCGCGCGCCTCGGGGTCGCGCGTTTCCAGCGCGTCGTAGAACTCAGTCATCTCGGTCGCTCCAGCCGGCGAGCCTGCGCTTCAGGTCGGCGACGAAGTCGCGCACGTCGGCACTGTTCTTCAAGGTCTTGCCCTGCCATTCGGGGCTGTTGCGCGAGGGCTTGCGCACCACGGCGGCGGCGATCGCGGCGCCATCGATTGCGGCCTTGGCGATCGCCGTGCCGCGCCGTTCCCACACGCCGGCGCGCTCGGCCAGGCCCAGTTCGCGCAGGCTGCGGCGCAAACCGGCCAGCGCCTCGTCGGGCTTGAAGAGCGGGGCAGCGGGGGCCCAGTCGTCGTCGCTCATGACGGCCGGCTCACGACAGCCAGCGCTTGCGGCGCTTGTAGCTCTTGACGTCGCGGAAGCTCTTGCGGTCGCCGCCGCCCATGCCGAGGTAGAACTCCTTCACGTCCTCGTTCTCGCGCAGCGCATGAGCTTCGCCGTCCATCACGATGCGGCCGTTCTCCAGGATGTAGCCGTAGTCGGCATAGCGCAGCGCGATGTTGGTGTTCTGCTCGGCCAGCAGGAAGGTCACACGCTCCTTGGTGTTGAGGTCCTTCACGATCTCGAACACCTCCTCGACGATCTGCGGCGCCAGGCCCATGCTGGGCTCGTCGAGCAGCACCATCTTCGGGTTGGCCATCAGCGCGCGGCCGATGGCGCACATCTGCTGCTCGCCGCCCGAGGTGTAGGCGGCCTGGCTGCCGCGCCGCGTCTTCAGGCGCGGGAAGTAGGCGTACACCTTCTCCAACGTTTGAGACACGGCGGCCTTGCCGTCGCCGCGCGTGTAGGCGCCGGTCAGCAGGTTCTCCTCGATCGTCAGGTGGGCGAAGCAGTGGCGGCCTTCCATCACCTGGATGACGCCGCGCTCGACCATCTGCGCCGGCGTGAGGCGCTCGATGCGCTCGCCGCGCAGTTCGATCGAGCCCTTGGTCACGTCGCCGCGCTCGCCCGCCAGCAGGTTGCTGACGGCGCGCAGCGTGGTCGTCTTGCCGGCGCCGTTGCCACCGAGCAGCGCCACCACGCGCCCTTCCGGCACCTGCAGGCTCACGCCCTTGAGCACCAGGATCACGTGGTTGTAGATGACCTCGATGCCGTTCACATTCAGCAGGACAGGACTCATGCGAATACCTCAGCGCGATCAAGCGGCCGCCGCGGATCCGGCTTTGCCGGTCCGCTGGCGGCGCCGCAGGACCCGTAGGGTCCCCTGCTGGGACAGGGGGGAGGCGCCGAAGGCGCTTCGGGGGTGGGTCAAGACTGGCAGTCGGCCGGCGCGCGCCGCGTCAGCTTCTTCTCGGCGGCGTACTTGTCGGCGCCGGCGCGGACCATCGGCTTGAGGATCTGCTCGTCGGCCTGGTACCAGTCGGACGAGAAGTTCCACTTGGCGCCGTCCCAGGTGTGGACGCGCGCCCAGGTCGAGCCCATGTGGTCCAGGCACGAGGTGCTGACCGGCCGGATCAGCCCGGTCAGGCCCAGCGCGGCCAGCTTCTTGTCGTCCAGCGACAGGTTCTCCAGGCCCCAGCGCATCTGCTCGCCGCTGATCACCTTGCCCTTGCCGAAGCGCTCCTGCGCGCGGCGCATGGCCTCGATCATCATCGCCTGCATCACCACGCCGCGCGTGTACAGCACCGAGCCCACCTCGTCCTTCGGGCCCGTGCCCTGGCCCTTGTCGTGCACGAACTTCATGATGTCCTGCATCACCTTGGCCTGCGTGCCGTAGCCGTTGAGCGCCAGCGCGTGGTAGCCCTTGGCGCCTTCGCCCACGTCCTTGACATCGGGCTCGGCGCCCGACCACCACACGCCGTAGAGCTTGTCGCGCGGGAAGCCGGTGGCCTGCGCCTCCTTCAGCGCGGTGGAGTTCATCACGCCCCAGCCCCACAGCAGCACGTAGTCGGGGCGGCTCTGGCGCACCTGCAGCCAGGCGCTCTTCTGCTCGACGCCGGGCGCGGTGACGGGGATCAGCTGCAAGTCGAAGCCGTGCATCTTGCTGCGCTCCTGCAGCAGCGGGATCGGCTCCTTGCCGAACGGGCTGTCGTGGTAGACCAGCGTGATCTTCTTGCCCTTGAGCTTGTCGAGCCCGCCGTTGGCCTTGCCCAGGTGCTGGATCAGGATGTCGGCCGCCGTCCAGTAGCTGCCCATCAGCGGGAAGTTCCACTTGAACACGCCGCCGTCCTGGCTGGCGGCCAGGCCGTAGCCCATGGTCACCAGCGGCACCTTGTCGGCCGGCACCTTGTCGGTCAGCGCGAAGGTGATGCCGGTGGCCTGCGGGTCGAACACCGTGGCGGCCTTGCCCTTCAGGCGCTCGTAGCACTCCACGCCCTTGTCGGTGGCGTAGCCGGTCTCGCATTCCTCGTAAGCGATCTTCACGCCGTTCACGCCGCCATCGCGGGCGTTGATCATCTTGATGTAGTCCTGCTTGCCGTTGGCCCACGGCGTGCCGTTGGGCGCGTAGGGGCCGGTGCGATACACCAGCAGCGGGAAGAACTGCTCCTTGGCCTGCGCGAAGGCCGGTGACGCGCCGAACAGGCCGCCGGCGATGGCCAGCGATGCGAGAGCGATGGTCTTGAACTTCATGTCTGCCTCCGGGTGGGTTGATGCGTGGGTGTTGAAGCTGGCGTACGGGTCAGTGAGGGAAGGGCCACAGCCGCAGTTTTTCCTTGGCGGTGGACCACAGCCGGGCGATGCCGTGCGGCTCGACGATCAGGAAGAAGACGATCAGCGCACCGAAGATCATGAAGGTCAGGTGCGAGGCAAGGGCGGTGTCGATCGGGATGCCGAACCACAGCGGCAGGTTGTCCAGCAGGATCGGCAGCATCACGATGAAGGCGGCGCCGAAGAAGCTGCCCATGATCGAGCCGAGGCCGCCGATGATCACCATGAACAGCAACTGGAACGAGCGGTCGACCGAGAACGCCGCCGGCTCCCACGAGCCCAGGTGCACGAAGGCCCACAGCCCGCCGGCGATGCCGACGATGAACGAGCTGACCGCGAACGCCGTGAGCTTGGCGTACACCGGGCGGATGCCGATCACCGCGGCGGCGACGTCCATGTCGCGGATGGCCATCCATTCGCGGCCGATGCTCGATCGCACGAGGTTCTTGGCCAGCAGCGCGAACACCAGCACGAAGCCCAGGCAGAACAGGTACTTCTGCACCGGCGACTCGATCGGCAGGCCCAGCACGTTGAGGCCGGCCACGCTGACCGATCCCGACGACGAATCGTTGGTGAACCACTTGATGCGCAGGAAGGCCCAGTCGGTGAAGAACTGCGCCGCCAGCGTGGCCACCGCGAGGTACAGACCTTTGATGCGCAGCGAGGGGATGCCGAACAGCACGCCCACCAGCGTGGCCGATATGCCGCCGAGAATCAGCGCCAGCACCAGCGGCATGCCCTCGACGCGCACGTAGGCGTTGTAGGCCATGTAGGCGCCCACGGCCATGAAGCCGCCGGTGCCCAGCGAGATCTGCCCGCAGTAGCCGACCAGGATGTTGAGCCCCAGCGCCGCCAGCGAGAGGATCAGGAACGGGATCAGCACGGCGCGGAACAGGTACTCAGGCGCCAGCAGCGGCACCACCACCAGCGCCACCGCCAGCAGCGCGAAGATGGCGATGCGGTCCTGGCGGATCGGGAAGATCTGCTGGTCGGCGCGGTAGCTCGTCTTGAACTGGCCGTTCTCGCGGTAGATCATGGCTCAGACCCGATCAATGATCTTTTGGTTACGGCACGCTTCGCTTGACTTGCTTCGCAAGTCAGCCTGCACCGAAAAATCATGGCTCGCGTATTTCATACGCGATCAATGATTTTTTCCCCGAACAAGCCCTGAGGCCGCACGAGAAGGAACACGAGCGCCAGCACGTAGGCGAACCAGATCTCGATGCCGCCGCCGAGCATCGGCCCGATGAAGACTTCGGACAGCTTCTCGCCGACGCCGATGATCAGCCCGCCCAGAATGGCGCCGGGCACGCTGGTGAGGCCGCCGAGGATGACCACCGGCAGCGCCTTCAGCGCCACCAGCGACAGCGAGAATTGCACGCCCAGCTTGCTGCCCCAGATGATGCCGGCCACCAGTGCGACGAAGCCGGCCACGCTCCAGGTGATGACCCAGATGCGGTTGAGCGGGATGCCGATGCTTTGCGCCGCCTGGTGGTCGTCGGCCACCGCACGCAGCGCGCGGCCGGTGCCGGTGAACTGGAAGAAGGCCGACAGCAGCGCCACCAGCGCCGCCGCGATCACCGCGGCCGCCAGGTCTTCCTGGCTGACCAGCACGCCGCCGGGGAACAGGCCTTCGAACAGGATCAGCGGATCCTTGGGCATGCCGACATCGATCTTGTAGATGTTGGAGCCGAACAGCGTCTGGCCGAAGCCGTCCAGGAAGTAGGTGATGCCCAGCGTGGCCATCAGCAGCGTGATGCCTTCCTGGTTGACCAGCCGCGCCAGCACCAGGCGCTCGATCAGCCAGGCCACCACCACCATCGCCGCCATCGCGGCCACCAGCGCCAGCGCGTTGGCGACGAACTTGCTCTCGATGCCCAGCCACTGCGGGATCCATTCGGAGAAGCGCGCCATCGCCAGCGCGGCGAACAGCACCATCGCGCCCTGCGCGAAGTTGAAGACGCCGCTCGCTTTGAAGATCAGCACGAAGCCGAGTGCGACCAGCGAATACAGCATGCCCGTCATCAGGCCGCCGATCAGAGTCTCGATGAAGAATCCCATGACGCTGCGCCTTTAGTGGCTGGTGCCGAGGTAGGCCGAGATCACCTCGGGGTTGGCGCGCACCTCGTCGGGGCTGCCGTCGCCGATCTTCTTGCCGTAGTCGAGCACCACCACGCGGTCGGAGATGTCCATCACCACGCCCATGTCGTGCTCGATCAGCACGATGGTGGTGCCGAACTCGTCGTTGACGTCGAGCACGAAGCGGCACATGTCCTGCTTCTCCTCGACGTTCATGCCGGCCATCGGCTCGTCGAGCAGTAGCACCTGCGGCTCCATGGCCAGCGCCCGGCCGAGGTCCACGCGCTTTTGCAGCCCGTAGGGCAGGCGGCCGACCGGCGTCTTGCGGTAGGCCTGGATCTCCAGGAAATCGATGATGCGCTCGACGAAGGCGCGGTGCGCTTCCTCTTCGCGCCGCGCGGCGCCCAGGCGCAGCGCCTGCTGGAACAGGTTGCTCTTCATCTTCAGGTTGCGCCCCGACATGATGTTGTCGATGACGTTCATGCCCTTGAAGAGCGCCAGGTTCTGGAAGGTGCGCGCCACGCCCATCTCGGCCACCTGGCGGCTGTTCATGTGGTCGAAGGTGCGGCCGCGGAAGGTGATGCTGCCTTCCTGCGGCGCGTAGACGCCGTTGATGCAGTTGAGCATGCTGCTCTTGCCGGCGCCGTTGGGGCCGATGATGGCCCGGATCTCGTGCTCGCGGACGTTGAAGCTGATGTCGGTCAGCGCCTTCACGCCGCCGAAGCGCAGGCTGATGTTGCGCACGTCGAGGATGACGTCGCCCGTTGGACGCTCGGCCACGGCTCGTTCGGCCATCACGCGGCCTTCCTCATCGCCGGGAAGGTCTTGGCGTCGACGATCTTCAGCGTCGCCGCCACGCTGCCGCTGCGCCCGTCCTCGAACTTCACCGCGGTCTCGATGTACTGCTCGGCCAGGCCGCCGTACAGCGCGTCGACCAGCACCTTGTACTTGTCGTTGATGAAGCCGCGCTTGACCTTGCGCGTGCGCGTCATCTCGCCATCGTCGGCGTCGAGTTCCTTGTGCAGCACGAGGAAGCGGCTGATCTGGCTGCCGGCCAGCTTCTCGTCTTGCGCCAGGTCGGCGTTGACCTTCTCCACGCAGTCGCGGATGAGTTCCAGCACCTGCGGCTTGGCCGCCAGGTCGGTGTAGCCGGCGTAGGGCAGGTTGCGCCGCTCGGCCCAGTTGCCCACGGCCTCGAAGTCGATGTTGATGAAGGCGCAGACCTTCTCGCGCCGGTCGCCGAAGGCCACCGCCTCCTTGACGTGGGGGAAGAACTTGAGCTTGTTCTCCACGTACTTGGGCGCGAACATCGCGCCGTCGTGCGCGCCGCCGGCGAGGCGGCCGACATCCTTGGCGCGGTCGATGATCTTCAGGTGGCCGCCGCCGTCCAGGAAGCCGGCGTCGCCGGTGTGGTACCAGCCGTCGGCCGTCAGCACTTCGGCGGTGGCCTCGGGGTTCTTGTAGTAGGCCTTCAGCAGTCCCGGGCTCTTGACCAGGATCTCGCCGCTGTCCGAGAGCCGGATCTCCACGCCGGCGATCGGCACGCCCACGGTGTCGGCCTTGGCCTCGTGGTCGGGCTGCAGGCAGACGAACACCGCCGTCTCGGTGCTGCCGTACAGCTGCTTGAGGTTGACGCCGATCGAGCGGTAGAAGCTGAAGAGGTCGGGCCCGATCGCCTCGCCCGCGGTGTAGGCGACGCGCACGCGCGAGAAGCCCAGCGAGTTGCGCAACGGCCCGTAGACCAGCCAGTCGCCGAGCCGATACGCCAGGCGATCGGCCAGCGAGACCGGCTTGCCGTCGAGCAGCGCCGGCCCGACGCGGCGCGCCACGTTCATGTAGTGGTGGAAGAGGCCGCGCTTCAACTTCGAAGCGTCTTCCATGCGGATCATCACGCTGGTCAGCAGGCCTTCGAAGATGCGCGGCGGCGCGAAGTAGTAGGTGGGGCCGATCTCCTTCAGGTCGATCGTCACCGTGCTCGCCGACTCGGGGCAGTTGACCACGTAGCCGCAGGCCAGCCATTGCGCATAACTGAATATGTTCTGCCCCACCCAGGCCGGCGGCATGTAGGCCAGCACTTCCTCGCGCTCGGTCAGCTTGTCGAAGGCCTGGCCGGCGGCGGCGCGGTCGAGCAGCGAGAAGTGCGTGTGCACCACGCCCTTGGGGTTGCCGGTGGTGCCCGAGGTGAAGAACATCGCGGCCACGTCCTGCGGCGCGGCCTTGGCGACCTCGGCGTCGAAGAAGCCGGGCTGCGCGGCGGCGAAGGCGCGGCCCGCCTCGATCACCGCGTCCAGCGACAGCAGGCCCGGCTCGTCGTACTTGCGCAGGCCGCGCGGGTCGTCGTACCAGACGTGGGCCAATTGCGGGCACTGCGCGCGCAGCTCCAGCATCTTGTCGACCTGCTCCTGGTCTTCGACGACGGCGAACTTCACCTCGGCGTTGTTGAGCGGGAACACGTACTCGGGCGCGGCCGCGTCCTGGTACAGCGGCACCGGCACCGCGCCCAGCGCCTGCACCGCCAGCATCGCGGCGTACAGCCGCGGGCGGTTCTCGCCGATCACCACCACGTGCTCGCCGCGCGACAGGCCGCTGGCGGCCATGCCGCAGGCCAGGTCGCGCACCAGCGCGGCCAGCGCGGCCCAGCTCAGCGTCTGCCAGATGCCGTATTCCTTCTCGCGCAGCGCGGGGGCGTCGGGACGCTGGCGCGCATGTTCGAGCAGCAGGCGGGGAAAGGTGGTCTGCACCGGGGCGGTCTCCTGATGGCCCGGATTGTCGGCATCGCTTTGACGCCGATCTGTCGTTGTGACGACAATCCCAGGGTCATCACTGACAGGCGTTTCACCGATGCCGTCGATCAGCTTCCCGTCAGCCTCGCGCGCTTCAGGCGTCAGCGTCGCGCGCTCGCGCGGCATCCTGCCCGAGGAATTGAGCGGCATCCCCTGGCTGGACCGGCTCGACGCGGTCGAGCGCGCGCGCGTCGCCGACGACCTGCGCGTCGTGCGCGTGCAGCCCGGCGAGCTGGTGTGCCGCGTCGGCCGCCCCGTGACCTACTGGTTCGGCGTCATCGAAGGCCTGCTGAAGATGAGCAACGACAGCGCCTTGGGCATGCCCATCACCTTCACCGGGCTGCCGCCGGGCGGCTGGTTCGGCGAGGGCACGGTGCTCAAGCGCGAGGCCTACCGCTACAACATCCAGGCGCTGCGCAAGAGCCTGGTCACCGGCATCACGGTGGACACCTTCCACTGGCTGCTGGACCGTAGCATCGGCTTCAACCGCTACGTGATGATGCAGCTCAACGAGCGGCTGGGCCAGTTCATCGCGGCGCGCGAGATCGACCGCCTGGGCAACGTCAACGAGCGCGTGGCGCGCAGCCTGGGCGCGCTGTTCCACCCGGTGCTGTACCCGGGCGTCGGCGACCTGCTGCGCATCACCCAGCAGGAGCTGGGCTACCTGGTGGGCCTGTCGCGCCAGCGCGTCAACGAGGCGCTGCAGGCGCTGCAGGCGGCCGGCGTGATCCGCATCGAATACGGCGGCCTGCGCGTGCTGGACCTCGACGCGCTGCGCGGCTACCGCGACGCGCAGGCCGCCTAAGCTGTCGAGTGCACTCGACACCAGCCGAGTCGTCGAGTAGATTCGACAGGCCATGGATCTGCTCGCCATCGCCGCCGACTGGAGCTTCTGGACGCGGCCGCCGCCGCCGGCCGTGCCGCGCGATGTCGTCCTGCCGCGCGCGCTGGATCCGCGGGTCGCCGTCGCGGTGCAGGGGGTGCGCCGCTGCGGCAAGTCCACGCTGCTGCAGCAGTTCATGGGTCACTACGGCCTGGACCCGGCGCGCTGCGTCTTCATCAACTTCGAAGACCCGCGCCTGGCCGCGCACCTGCGCTGGGAAACGCTGGACGCCTTGCAGGCCGCCTTCGTCGCGCGGCACGGCAAGGCGTCGCGCAAGGCACCGCTGGTGTTCTTCCTCGACGAGATCCAGTGGGTCCCGGGATGGCAGCGCTGGCTGCGGGCCAAGCTCGACCAGCCCGCAGGCTGCGTCTTCGTCGTCACCGGCTCGAATGCCCAGTTGCTGTCCGGCGAGCTGGGCAGCTCGCTGACGGGCCGGCACCTGAGCGTCGAGCTGATGCCCTTCTCGTTCGACGAAGCGCAGCGCGCCGTGCCCCGGCTGTCGGTGAAGGCCTTTCTGGAGCGCGGCGGCTTTCCCGAGCCGCTGAAATCGCCGGACCGCGACGCCCTGCTGCGGCAGTACGTCACCGACATCGTCGAGCGCGACGTGCGCGAGCGCGTCGGCGCGCGTTCGGTGCAGCCGCTGCGGCAACTGGTGCAGATGGTGTTCGAGTCGGCCGGCTCGGAGCTGAGCATGCGCCGCATCGCGGGCGCGCTGGGGGTGGCGGTGGAAACCGTGCAGGCCTATGTCGATGCCTGCGAATCGGCCTATCTGTTCTTCGGCTGCCCGTTCTTTGCCTGGTCGGAGCGCCAACGTGCGACGCATCAACGCAAGTTCTATCCCATCGATTCCGGGCTGCGCCGCGTGAGCGTGACGAAGACGGGCGAGGATGTCGGCAAGCACCTGGAATGCGCCACCTTCCTGGCCCTGCGCAGACGATTCGGCAGCGTCTCGTATTGGCGCGAGCGCGGCGAGGTGGACTTCGTCGTGCAGCGGCGCGACGGCAAGCCCGTGCCGGTGCAGGTGTCGTGGGCCGGCGTACAGGAGCGCCACCAGCGCGCGCTGGAGGGCTTCTACGAACGCTTTCCCGACGCGGCCGAGGCGGTGTTCGTCGATCGCGACCGCTTTGCGAGCCTCGCGAGCTTGGAGCCGTAGCGGGCGACCCGGCACCGGCGCGTCGGCGCCGAGCCGGCCTCGGCCCTTCAGTCCTTCAGTCCTTCAGCCCTTCAGCCCTTCAGCGCCTCGCGCGCCGCCGTCAGCGTGGCGTCCAACTCGGCGTCGCCGTGCGCGGCGCTGACGAAGCCGGCCTCGTACAGCGCCGGCGCCAAGTACACGCCGCGCGCCAGCATGGCGTGGAAGAAGCGGTTGAAGCGCTCCTTGTCGGTGGCCAGCACGGCGTTGTAGTTCTGCGGCAAGGCCTCGGCGAAGAAGAAGCCGAACATGCCGCCTTCGCTGTCGGTCGCCAGCGGCACGCCGGCCTCGCGGCCGGCGGCGGCCAGGCCGTCGGCAAGCTGGCGGGTGCGCGCCGACAAGGCCTCGAAGAAGCCGGGCTTGCGGATCTCGCGCAGCGTCGCCAGCCCGCAGGCGGTGGCCACCGGGTTGCCGCTCAGCGTGCCGGCCTGGTAGACCGGGCCCAGCGGCGCCAGTTGGCTCATCACCGCGCGCGTGCCGCCGAAGGCGGCCAGCGGCATGCCGCCGCCGATGACCTTGCCGAACACGCTCATGTCGGGTTTGAAGCCGGGGATCAGCCCGGCGTAGACCGCCTGCGCGCCGCCCAGCGCGACGCGAAAGCCCGTCATCACCTCGTCGAACACCAGCAGCGCGCCGTGCTGCGTGCACAGCTCACGCAGGCGCCGCATGAAGGGCACGCTGGCGCGCACGAAGTTCATGTTGCCGGCGATCGGCTCGATCATCACGCAGGCGATCTGGCTGCCGTGCTGCGCGAACGCTTCTTCCAACTGCGCGACGTGGTTGTATTCGAGCACCAGCGTGTGCTGCACCACCTCGGGCGGCACGCCGGCGCTGGTGGGGTGGCCGAAGGTGGCCAGGCCCGAGCCGGCCTTGACCAACAGCGCGTCGGCATGGCCGTGGTAGCAGCCTTCGAACTTGATGATCTTCGGCCGCCCGGTAGCGCCGCGCGCCAGGCGCAGCGCGCTCATCGCCGCCTCGGTGCCGCTGCTGACCAGGCGCACCTGCTCGACCGTCGGCATCCGTTCGATGATGGCTTCGGCCAGCTCGGCCTCGGCCTCGGTGGGGGCGCCGAAGCTCAGGCCCTGGCGCGCCGCGCGGGTCACCGCGTCCAGCACCGCGGGGTGGCCGTGGCCGAGGATCATCGGCCCCCAGGAGCCGATGTAGTCGATGTAGCGCCGGCCTTCGACGTCCCACAGGTAGGCGCCTTCGGCGCGGCTGATGAAGCGCGGCGTGCCGCCCACGGCGCGGAAGGCGCGCACCGGCGAATTGACGCCGCCGGGAATCACGCGCTGCGCGCGCTCGAAGGCGGCGGCGTTGCCGCCCGCGTTGACGTCAGTGGACACGGCGCGGCACTCCGGCCTTGGCGGCACCGGCATCGTCGTCGGGGCCTTCGATGTCGTCGGGCCCGGGCTCGCCGTCCTCGCCTTCTTCGGGCGGCGGCAAGGCCCAGAAGAAGCGGTCGGGCACCACGTTGCCCATGCCGGGGCGGAAGCCCGAATCGAGGCTCTGGTCAAGGAACGACAGCGCCTCGCCGACGGCGGCCTGCAACTCGCTGCCGGCGGCCAGCAAGGCGGCCAGCGAGGCGGCCAGCGTGTCGCCGGCGCCGACGAAGGCGGTGTCGAAGCGCTCGAACTTCTCGCCCGTCAGCGCGCCTTGCGGCGAGGCCAGCACGTTGTCGATGAACTGCTCGGCGCCCTTGGCCGGCAGCATCACGCCGGTGACCAGCACGTAGCGCGTGCCGTGCTCGCCGGCGGCCACCGCCAGCTCGCGCGCCGAGGGCGGGCGTTCGCTGTCCCAGTCGGGCAGCAGGAAGTCGGTCAGCGTCTTGTGGTTGCCCACCAGCACTTCGGTGGCCGGCAGGATCAGCTCGCGGAACGCTTCGAGGTAGGGCTGCAGCTCGTCGTCCTCCAGCCACGACAGCGCGGGCAGGTAGCTGACCAGCGGCACGTCGGGGTAGTCGGAGAGGATCTCGGCGACCGCGCTCACCGCCTCGGCGCTGCCCAGGAAGCCGACCTTCCAGCCGGCGATGGTCACGTCTTCGAGGATCGAGCGCGCCTGCTGCGCGACGATGTCGGCGTCGACGGCTTGCTGGTCGAAGATCTCGGCGGTGTCGCGCATCACGATCGCGGTGACCACCGGCAGCGCGTGCGCGCCCATCGCGGCGATGGTGGCCACGTCGCCGGCCAGGCCGCCGGCGCCGCTGGGGTCGCTGCCGTTGAAGGCCATCACGCAGGCCGGTGCCGGCGGCTCGGCGCCGGGGTCGGCGGCGGAATCGGCCTCGGAGGCCGTGTCGGGGGAGGACTTCATGGCGTTGGGGGAGGGGAACGGTGCGGGGCGGAAGGCGCCCGGCCGGCGCTGCCTGGCCGGGCGCGGAGGCCGCGAGAAAACATGAGGCGCTACCTTAGGACTGTGGCGTAGGTGCGCACAAATCCTTGCTTTTTCCAGGATACGCGTGGCTACAATCGGCGCCCATTGTAGTGATCTGACTGTATAAACGTGAGCGAGCCTCGTACCTGGATGTGCCTGATCTGCGGTTGGATCTACGACGAGGCGGCTGGCGATCCCGATCACGGCATCGCGCCCGGCACCGCCTGGGCCGACGTGCCGATGAACTGGACCTGCCCGGAATGCGGGGCGCGAAAGGAAGACTTCGAGATGGTGGCGGTCTGAAGCCGCCGCCGAGGGCGCACCCGGTGTGTTGAGGAGAGCAGCGCGTGGAAGGTGCGAGCAGCGAGTCGGCAGCGACGGGGACCAAGGTCCTGGTCATCGACGACAGCAACACGATCCGGCGCAGCGCCGAGATCTTCCTGCGCCAGGGCGGGCATGAGGTGGTGCTGGCCGAGGACGGCTTCGATGCACTGTCCAAGGTCAACGACCACGACCCGCAGCTCATCTTCTGCGACATCCTGATGCCGCGGCTGGACGGCTACCAGACTTGCGCGATCATCAAGCGCAACCCCCGCTTCGCCCGCGTGCCGGTGATCATGCTGTCGTCCAAGGACGGGCTGTTCGACAAGGCGCGCGGTCGCATGGTCGGCTCCGAGGACTACCTGACCAAGCCGTTCACGAAAGAACAGCTGCTGCGCGCCGTCGAGACCTTCCGCCGCAGCGGCGCCTGATGCCGGCGCCCCGAGACGCTGACGGCATGCCGCGGCCCGCCTGCATCAGAACCCGAGGACCCTGCTTCATGACGATTCACAAGATCCTGGTCGTCGACGACTCCAAGACCGAGCTGTACCACCTGTCGGACGTGCTGGGCAAGCGGGGCTACAGCGTGCGCACGGCCGAGAACGGCGAGGAGGCGATGCGCCGGCTGGCCGAGGACAAGCCCGACCTGGTGCTGATGGACGTGGTGATGCCGGGCCAGAACGGCTTTCAGCTCACGCGCAAGATCACGCGCGACCCGCGCTGGGCCGACGTGCCGGTGATCATGTGCACCAGCAAGAACCAGGAGACCGACAAGGTCTGGGGCATGCGCCAGGGCGCCAGGGACTACATCGTCAAGCCCGTCAACACCGACGAGCTGCTGTCCAAGATCCGCGCCTTCGACGCCGCCTGAGGCCGAGCGCGCCGCGGTAACCCGTCATGGCCAAACGCGAAGCCCTCCGAGAACTGCAGAACCGGCTGGCCGAAAGGTTGCAGGCCGCGATGACCGAACTGCCCGGCGCCTCCTGGTTGGCGGTGCAGTGCGCCGGCCGCGGGCTGATCTTCCCGCTGCGCATGGCCGGCGAGATCTTCACCGCCGCCGGCGTGCTGTCGGTGCCGCACACCCAGCCCTGGTTCCTGGGCGTGGCCAACCTGCGCGGCGGCCTGCACGGCGTGGTCGACCTGGGCAGCTTCCTGGGCCTGCGCGAGCGGCCGCTGGCGCTGGACAACCTGCACGACCAGGCGCGGCTGCTGGCGCTGAACCCGGCCATCGGCGCCCATTGCGCCTTGCTGGTCGACCGCCTCGCGGGCCTGCGCAACGCCGGCCAGTTGACCGCGCTGGCCGACGACGGGCAGCGCCGGCCCTCATTTGCCGCCGGCCGCTACCGCGACGAGCAGGGCCAGGTGTGGCAGGAAATCGATCTGGCCGTACTGGCCCAGCAGGAGCAGTTCCTGGGCATCGCCGCATGAATCCCCGCGAGTGGCCGCCGCAGCGAGGCACCCGCGCCGAACCGATGAGGACCGCATGAGCTTCCTGGACAAGATCACCGGCTCGCCGCGCAAGGCCGACCCGCGAGCGTCGTCGTTCGATGACGAGCAGACGCCGCCGCACGCGGTCAACCCGATGGAGGAGACCATCCGCCTGGGCCCCGGCTCGGTGCTACCCGAGTCGCTGAACACCCGCGGCGATTCGTCGATCATCTCCGAGGCCGCGCCGTCGGAGCTGGCCGGCGAGTTCGGCGAGACCCGCGTCGCCGGCGACCTGGAAGACGGCGCCTCGGGCCTGCCCATCATCGGCGGCTGGCCGGCGGCGCGCCAGCAGCGGCTGCTGTTCATCCTGTTCTTCGTCGGCTTCGTGCTGCTGGTGATGATCGCCGCGGCGGCGCTGGTCAGCTCGTCGCGCAGCGCCACCCAGGTGGCCGCCGCCGGCCAGGCGCAGACGCAGTCGCAGCGGCTGGCCAAGTCGGTTTCGCAGGCGCTGGTGGGCAGCACGGCGGCCTTCGGCGAGGTGAAGGACAGCGCCGAGGTGCTGGCGCGCAACGTGCGCAGCCTGGCCACCGGCGAAGGCGAGGTGCCGGCGGCGCCCGGCGCATTGCAGGAGGACGTGGCCAAGCTGCTGCCGATGGTCGACCGCGCCGAGAAGAGCGCGGCCGTGGTGCTGGCGCAGCAGAAGACGCTGACCCAGGTGGGCCAGTCGCTGAAGGCCATCAACCGCCAGTCCGTCGACCTGCTGGAGCTGGCCGAGACCGTCTCGTCGCTGAAGCTGCAGCAGGGCGCGTCGGCCGCCGAGGTGTCGGCGGTCGGCCAGCTGGTGATGCTGACGCAGCGCATCGGCAAGAGCGCCAACGAGTTCCAGACCATGGAAGGCGTCAGCCCCGAGGCGGTGTTCCAGCTCGGCAAGGACCTCAACTCGTTCAAGGAAATCGCCGACGGCCTGCTCAGCGGCAACTCCGAACTGCGCCTGCCCGGCACCCGCGACGGTGCCGTGCGCGAGCGGCTGCAGCAGCTCATCAAGCAGTACGACGAGACCCGCGGCCAGGCCACCGCGATCCTGGCCAACCTGCAAGGCATGGTGGCCGCGCGCAGTGCGCAGAACGTGATCGTCAGCGACAGCGAGCCGCTGCGCCGTGAGCTGAGCGCGCTGCAGACCGCGCTGTCCAAGGCCGGCGAGTTCGGCGCGCTGTCGATGATCGGCACGCTGCTGGCCGTGCTGCTGATGCTGGCCGGCGGCTTGGGGCTGCTGCGACTGTTCGTGGTCGACCAGACCGCGCGCTCGCAGGTGGCCGAGGCGCAGCGCCTGGAGGCCGAGCGCCAGGAGCACGAAGCCAAGCGCGTCAACGACGCCAACCAGGCGGCCATTCTTCGCCTGATGAACGAGCTGCAGACGGTGGCCGAAGGCGACCTGACGCAGCAGGCCACCGTCACCGAGGACATCACCGGCGCCATCGCCGACTCGGTCAACTACACGGTGGAAGAGCTGCGCTCGCTGGTGGCCGCGGTGCAGAACACGGTGGCGCGCGTGACCGAGACCACGCAGCAGGTGGAGCAGACCTCGACCGAGCTGCTGGCGGCGTCGACCGAGCAACTGCGCGAGATCCGCGAGACCGGCGAATCGGTGCTGCAGATGGCCGGCCGCATCAACGGCGTGTCGGCGCAGGCGCAGCAGACGGCGCAGGTGGCGCGGCAGTCGCTGGAGGTCACCGGCTCGGGCCTGACGGCGGTGCAGAACACCATCGGCGGCATGAACTCGATCCGCGACCAGATCCAGGAGACCGCCAAGCGCATCAAGCGGCTGGGCGAGTCGTCGCAGGAGATCGGCGAGATCACCGAGCTGATCTCCGACATCACCGAGCAGACCAACGTGCTGGCGCTCAACGCCGCCATCCAGGCCGCGTCGGCCGGCGAGGCGGGGCGCGGCTTCTCGGTGGTGGCCGAGGAAGTGCAGCGCCTGGCCGAGCGCTCGGGCGACGCGACGCGGCAGATCGCCGCCATCGTGCGCACGATTCAGACCGACACCCAGGACGCCGTGGCCGCCATGGAGCGCAGCACGCAAGGCGTGGTCGAAGGCGCCAAGCTGTCCGACGCCGCCGGCTCGGCGCTGGCCGACATCGACCGCGTCACGCGCCAGCTGTCCGACCTGATCGCGCAGATCTCCGAGCAGGCCTCGCGCGAGGCCGAGTCGGCCAACGTCGTGGCGGCCAACATCCAGCACATCTTCGCGGTCACCGAACAGACCGGCGAGGGCACGCGCTCGACGGCGCAGATGGTGCGCGAGCTGTCGCGCTCGGCCGACGACCTGAAGGCCTCGGTGGCCCGGTTCAAGGTCGCCTGATCCGGCGTCAGCCGCCGTCAACCACCAACGCAGGACCACCGTGGCCGACACCGCCGACACCAAGCCGACCGACGACCTCAGCGCGCTGGCCTGGGTGCACAACGAGCTGCGCCGCTCGCTCGAAGGCGCCAACAAGGCGCTGCGCCGCTACCTGAAGGAATCGGAGGTCGCCGCGCCGTCCGACGTCGACACCGTGGACCCGGCGCCGCTGCGCAGCGCGCGCACCCAGCTCCACCAGGGCGTGGGCGCGCTCGAACTGGTCAACCTGCCGGCCGCGGCGCGCGTGCTGCGCGCCACCGAAGCGGCGGTGCAGCGCATGCTGGGCCGGCCCGCGCTGGTGACCGAGGCCGCGGTGCACACGGTGGAGCGCGCCTCGTTCGCGCTGCTCGACTACCTGAGCCGGTTGCTGGCCGGCAAGAAGATCTCGCCGGTGGGGCTGTTCCCACAGTACGCCGCGGTGCAGGCGCTGGCCGGCGCCGACCGCGTGCACCCGGCCGACCTGTGGGAGGCCGACTTCGCCTGGCACGAGCTGCCGCGCGAGCCCGGCGTCACGCCGCGCGCCGCCGACGACGCCGCCCGCGGCACGATGGAAGCCATCGTGCTGCGCCTGATGCGGCGCGCCGATCCGCTGGCCTGGACGCGGCTGTCCGACCTGTGCGCCGAACTGGGCGCCGGCGAGCCGGGCCGCGGCGCCACGCTGTGGCGGCTGGCCGCTGCGTTCGGCGAGGCCGAGGCCGCCGGGCTGCTGCCGCAGGGCGACGTCATCACCAAGCGCGTCGCCGCGCGGCTGCTGGCCCAGTTGCGCCTGAGCGCCAAGCGCCAGGACGAGCCTTCGGAGCGGCTGGCGCAGGACCTGCTGTTCTTCTGCGCCCATGCGCGCGCCGGCGAGCGGCCGACGCCGCGGCTGGACGGCGTGCGCCGCGCCTGGCGGCTGCCGCAGGCCGCGCCGCTGGACTACGAGCACGAGCACCTGGGCCGCTTCGACCCGGCGTGGATCGCGCAGGCGCGCAAGCGCGTTGCCGGCGCCAAGGACGTGTGGTCGGCCGTCGCCGGCGGCGAACTGCACCGCCTGCCGGCCTTGAGCGAGCAGATGGCGCTGCTGGGCGATTCGATCGACCGCCTGTTCCCGGCCGGCCCCGAGCTGAGCCGCGTGCTGCAGGACACCGCGCAGCGCGTGCAGGCCGCGGGCGACGCGCCGCCGGCGGCGCTGGCGATGGAGGTCGCCACCTCGGTGCTCTACCTCGACGCCACGCTGGAAGACGGCGAGCTCGACCAGCCGGAGCTCGAAGACCGCGTGCGCCGCCTGGCGCAGCGCATCGCCGAGGCGCGCGACGGCGCCGAGCCGCAGCCGCTGGAACCGTGGATGGAGGAGCTGTACCGCCGCGTCTCCGACCGCCAGACCATGGGCTCGGTGGTGCACGAGCTGCGCGCCTCGCTGTCCGAGGTCGAGAAGCAGATCGACCAGTATTTCCGCGACCCGGCGCGCCGCGAGCTGCTGATCCCGGTGCCCAACCAGCTCTCGGCGATGCGCGGCGTGCTCTCGGTGCTGGGCATGGACCAGGCCTCGCAGGCCGTGCTGCACATGCGCGACGACGTCGACGCGCTGGCGCAGACCGAGGTCGATCCGCAGCAGGCCGTCAAGGCCGGCACCTTCGACCGCCTGGCCGACAACCTGGGCGCGTTGAGCTTCCTCATCGACATGCTCAGCGTGCAGCCGCAGCTGGCCAAGTCGCTGTTCCGCTTCGATCCGGTGGAAGGCAGCCTGAGCGCCGTGATGGGCCAGAGCGAGCGCCCGTCCGCCTTCGGCGGGCTCGAGCCCGAGGCGGCCGCCGCGCCGCTGGTCGACGAGGCCCGCGCGCTGGTCGACACCTGGTCGGCCGAGCCGCAGGCCGACCACGGCGCGGCGCTGGAAGCGCTGAGCCAGCGCGCGCTGGCGGCCGACCTGCCCGGCGTGGCCGGCGCCGTCAGCAGCGCGCGCCGCGCGCTGGCGCAGGCCACCGACGCGCAGGCCCGCCAGGCCGTCGGCGCCGAGCTGGCGCAGACCGTCGGCCAGATGCTGCCGGCCGCCTTGCCGCCGCCGCCCGCGCCGGCCCCGGCGCCGCTGCCGTCCGCCAACGTGGACAACCTGGAAGACGACGCCGAGATGCGCGAGATCTTCCTGGAAGAAGCGCGCGAGGTCATCGACGCCGCGCGCGCCGCGCTCGACGCGCTGGCCGGCAGCCCCGACGACGTGGGCGAGCTGACCACCGTGCGCCGCGCCTTCCACACGCTCAAGGGCAGCTCGCGCATGGTCGGCCTGCGCGACTACGGCGAAGCCGCCTGGGCCTGCGAGCAGCTCTACAACGCGCGCCTGGCCGAGGCGCCGCGCATGGACGCCGAGCTCGACGCCTTCAGCCGCGACGCGCTCGACCACCTGGCCGAATGGACCGACGCCATCGCCATCGGCCAGGGCCGCACGCAGACGCCGGGGCCCATCGTCGCCGCCGCCGACAGCCTGCGCCTGCAAGGCGTGCGCATCGCCATCGGCGCGCCGCCGACCGCCGATGCCACGCTGCCGCTGCTGGCCCCGGCGCCGGTACCGACTCCCGTGCCCGTGCCCGTGCCGGCGGACGATGCGCTGCCGCTGCTCGACCTGCCGGTGCTGCCCGAGCTGAACCTGGGCCACAGCCTGGCCGAGCGCGTGCCCGACCTGCCGCTGGCCGCCGACCTCGACCTCACGCCGCCGCCGGTGCCCGTGCCGATGGCCGTGCCGGCCGAGGAAGCGCCGGCCTTCGAACTCGACCTCGGCGCCGAGCCCGACGCCATCGAGCTGGCGCCCGAACCGCTGGCCGAATCCCTGCTGCCCGGGCCGGCGCCTGCGCTGCCCGATCTGGCCGACGTGGTGGAGATCGACTTCGGCGACTTCCACCGCGCGACCGAAGCCGCGCCCGAGCCTGTACCCGCACCCGCACCCGCACCTGCGCCGGAACCCGCGCCCGCGCCGGTCCACGACGCGCTGGCCGATCCCGAGCTGCCGGGCATCGGCGAAGTCACGCTGCCGCTCGACCGCGCGCTGCAGGAAGAGCGCGAGGCGCAGCCGTTCAGCGCCGAAGCGACGACGCCCAACCTGGCGCCGGACTTCGCGCGCGACCTCGCACCCGACCTCGCCCCCGACCTCGCGCTCGATTTCGGCGCCGCCGCCGAGGCGCCGCCGGCAGCCGAAGCCGACGAGCAGGTCAAGGTGATCGGCCCGCTGCGCATCCCGATCCCGCTGTTCAACATCTACCTCAACGAGGCCGACGAGCTGTCGCGCCGGCTGTCGACCGAGCTGGCCGAATGGAGTGTCGAGCCCGAGCGCCGGCCGGTGGCCGACAGCAGCATCGTGCTGGCGCATTCGCTGGCCGGCAGCTCGGCGACGGTGGGCTTCGCCGAGTTGTCGACGCTGGCGCGCGCGCTGGAACATGTGCTGATGCGCTCGGCCGCCGCCGGCCCTGGCTCGGCGGCCGATGCGGCGCTGTTCAACGAGGCGGGCGACGAGATCCGCCGCCTGCTGCATCAGTTCGCCGCCGGCTTCCTGAAGACCATGGCGCCCGGCCTGCTGGACCGCCTGGCCGAGGCCGAGCGCCGGCTGGAACAGGCACTGGCCGACCGCCCCGCGGCCGGCACGGCGGCCGGCGCGCTGGGCGCCGAGTTCGATGGCGAGTTCGACGCCGACGCCGAGGCCGACCTGCCCGAGGTGTTGCGCACCTTGCCGCTGACGCCGGCGATGACCACCCGCTTCAGCGCGCTGGAATCGCTGCCCGATGCGGCGGCCGCGCGGCCGGCGCCGGCCGGCGCCTTCGACGACGACGAAGACATCGAGGCCGTCGACGCGCTCGACAGCGAGCTGTTCCCGATCTTCGAGGAAGAGGCCGAAGAGCTGCTGCCGCAGTTGCAGTTGCGGCTGCGCGACTGGATGCTGCAGCCCTCCGACGACGACGCGCCGGCCGCCTGCATGCGCACGCTGCACACCTTCAAGGGCGGCGCGCGCCTGGCCGGCGCGATGCGCCTGGGCGAGATGGCGCACCGGCTGGAGACGGCGGTCGAGCACGTGGCCGCCGCCGCGGCCGGCGCCGAGGCGGCGCGCATCGAGCCGTTGATCGCCCGCGCCGACCGCATGGTGGCCGCCTACGAGGCCTTGCGCAAACCCGTGGCCGGCCATGCCGCGCCGGCGCTGGCGCCGGCCCCGGCGCCGCAGCAGCCGGTGCCGATGGACTTGCCGGTGGCGCTGGCCGTCGCGCCGCCGCTGCCGGCCGCCGACGCGCCGGCGGCTGCGGCCAGCGCCGGTGCCGGTGCCGGTGCCGGCCATGCCGAGGCGCCCGCGGCGCCGGCCGAAGGCCCGCCGATCGACTGGTCGCGCTTCAACGACCGCCGGCTGGAACAGGCCGTCGCGACCGAGCCGCGCGCCGCTGCCGGCGGCGCCGCGGTGCGCGTGCGCGCCGGGCTGCTGGACCGGCTGGTCAATCACGCCGGCGAGGTGTCGATCACCCGCGCGCGCATCGACACCGGCATGCGCCAGTTGCAGGGCGCGGTGGGCGACCTCAGCGACAACCTCGACCGCCTGCGCAGCCAGTTGCGCGACATCGAGCTGCAGGCCGAGTCGCAGATCGCCTCGCGCATCGAGGCCGCCAAGGCCGCGTCGCAATCCTTTGATCCGCTGGAGATGGACCGCTTCACGCGCTTCCAGGAACTGACGCGGATGATGGCCGAGTCGGTCAACGACGTGGCCACCGTGCAGCGCAGCGTGCAGCGCACGCTGCAGTCGGCCGAAGACGACCTGGCCGCGCAGGCGCGCCTCACGCGCGAGCTGCAGGACGACCTGCTGCGCACGCGCATGGTGGAGTTCGAGAGCCTGGCCGACCGCCTGTACCGCGTGGTGCGCCAGGCGGCCAAGGAAAGCGCCAAGCAGGTCAAGCTCGACATCGTGGGCGGCACCATCGAAGTCGACCGCGGCGTGCTGGAGCGCATGGTCGGCCCCTTCGAGCACCTGCTGCGCAACAGCGTGGCGCATGGCGTCGAGGCGCCGGCGCAGCGCCAGGCCGCGGGCAAGGATGCGACCGGCGAGATCCGCATCACCGTCACCCAGGAAGGCAACGAAATCGGCGTCGACTGCCGCGACGACGGCGCCGGGCTCGACCTGGCGCGCATCCGCCAGCGCGCCGAAGACCGCGGCCTGCTGACGCCCGGCCAGGAGGCCAGCGACGCCGAGCTGGCCAACCTGATCTTCCGCCCCGGCTTCAGCACGGCGGCCGAGGTGACGGAGCTGGCCGGCCGCGGCGTCGGCCTGGACGTGGTGCGCTCCGAGGTCAGTGCGATGGGCGGCCGCATCGAGACCGCCAGCAGCCCCGGCCAGGGCACCAGCTTCCGCCTCGTGCTGCCGCTGACGACGGCCGTCACGCAGGTCGTGATGCTGCGCTGCGCCGAGTTGAACGTGGCCGTGCCTTCGACGCTGATCGAGGTGGTGCGCCGCGTGCCGACCGACCAGGTCGAGCAGGCCTATGCGCAGGGCGCGCTGGCCGTCGGCGACGAGCTGCTGCCCTTCTACTGGCTGGGCGGATTGCTGCAGCACAGTGCGCGCGGCCCGGCGCTCGGCCGCAGCCAGGCCGTGGTGGTGGTGCGCAGCGCAGCGCAGCGCGTGGCGCTGCACGTCGACGAAGTGCTGGGCAACCAGGAAGTGGTGGTCAAGCACGTGGGGCCGCAGCTTGCGCGGCTGCCCGGCCTGGCCGGCGTGACGCTGCTGCCCTCGGGCGCGGTGGCGTTGATTTACAACCCGGTGGCGCTGGCGGCGCTGTTCGGCGAAGCGGCGCAGCGCCGCGCGCTGGGCGCGCCGGCGAAGGAAGCCGCCGTGGACGAGGCGGCCGAGACGGCGCGCGCGCCGCTGGTGATGGTGGTCGACGATTCGCTCACCGTGCGCCGCGTCACGCAACGCCTGCTGACGCGCGAGGGCTACCGCGTGGTGCTGGCCAAGGACGGCCTGGAAGCGGTGGAAAAGCTCGCGCTGGAGCGCCCGGCCATCCTGCTGTCGGACATCGAGATGCCGCGCATGGACGGCTTCGACCTCGTTCGCAACGTGCGCGCCGACGCCCGCCTGAGCGGGCTGCCGGTGGTGATGATCACCTCGCGCATCGCGCAGAAGCACCGCGACTACGCCGCCGAGCTGGGCGTCGACCACTACCTCGGCAAGCCTTATTCCGAGGACGAGCTGCTGCAGCTCGTCGCGCGCTACGCCGGCGTGGCGACGCCGGCCTGAGCCGCCGATGCCCGAAGTCATCGACCATCTCGCGGAGCTGACCGGCTTTCGCGACCGCGACGTGGTCGACGTCACGCTGGTCGGCGCCTTCCGCGACCTGCTGCAGCCCGAGTGCGTGGCCATCTACCGGCCGGTGGGCGAGGGCGGCGGCCAGCGCTGGCTGACGCGGGCGCGCCAGCGCGCGATCGACAGCGCGGCCAGCGCCGATTCGATCTGGACCAACATGGACGACCTGCCGGCGCTGGCCGCGCTGCCGCTGCACCAGCGCTGCCTGCAGCAGCAGGCCGCCGTCAAGGCCGAGGACGATGGCCAGGCGCTGAGCCTGTTTCCGCTGGCCACCGAGCGCGACGCCGGCGGCGTGCTGGAGCTGCGCACGCGCGAGCCGTTGACGCCCGAGCAGACGCGGCTGGTCAGCAGCATGCTGCGCGTCTACCGCAACTTCCAGGGCCTGCTCGACTACAGCGAGCGCGACACGCTGACTGGCCTGCTCAACCGCACCACGTTCGACGGCTCGTTCCTGCGCCTGGCCGTGCCCGGCGCGCCGGCGCTGGTGGCCGATCCGGCAGCGGCCGCCGCCGACGACGGCGACGCGCGCCGCGCCGCCGGCCCCGAGGGCGCCTGGCTCGGCGTGGTCGACATCGACCACTTCAAGTCCGTCAACGACACCCATGGCCACCTGATCGGCGACGAGGTGCTGCTGCTGATCGCGCGGCTGATGCGCAGCAGCTTCCGCTTCCACGACCTGCTGTACCGCTTCGGCGGCGAAGAGTTCGTGGTGCTGATGCGCGGCGGCAATGCGGTGCAGGCGGTGGCGGCCTTCGAGCGGCTGCGCACCAACGTGGCCAGCTACGCGTTCCCGCGCGTCGGCCGCATCACGGTCTCGGTCGGCTTCACCGCGTTGCGCGCCGGCGATTCGCCGGCTGCCGCCTTCGAGCGCGCCGACCGTGCCGTCTACGTCGCCAAGCAAAGCGGCCGCAACCAGGTGGCCCACCACGCCGAGCTGATTGCGCGCGGCGTGCTGGTCGACCAGGCGCGCACCGGCGACATGGAGCTGTTCTGAGCGGAGTCCAACGGCCGCGGCTCAGCCCTTGGCCGCCGGCCCCTTGACCACGGCGTAGCGCTCCAGCGTGCGCATGCGCGCCGCCTCGTGGCTGACGATGGGCTCGGGATAGTCGCGGCCCAGTACCACGCCGGCGGCGGCCAGGTCCACCGGGCGCGCCGTCCAGGGCGCGTGCAGCAGCGTGTCGGGCAGCGCCGCCAACTGCGGCAGGTAGCGGCGGATGAAGCGGCCCTGGGCGTCGAACTTCTCGCTCTGCGCCACCGGGTTGAAGATGCGAAACCACGGCTGCGCATCGCAGCCGCTGGAGGCCGCCCACTGCCAGCCGCCGTTGTTGGCCGCCAGGTCGAAGTCGTTGAGGTGCAGCGCGAAGTAGGCCTCGCCGCGCCGCCAGTCGATGCCCAGGTCCTTGGTCAGGAAGCTGGCCACCACCATGCGCAGCCGGTTGTGCATGTAGCCGGTCTGGTTGATCTGCTGCATCGCCGCGTCCACCAGCGGGTAGCCGGTGCGGCCCTCGCACCAGGCGGCGAACCATTCGTCGGCGTGCTTGCCGTGTTCCCAGCGGATGCGGTCGTACTCGGGCTTGAAGGCGTGGCCGACGACGTGCGGGTGGTGGTGCAGCACCTGGTGGTAGAAGTCGCGCCAGATCAGCTCCGACAGCCAGACCTCGGCGCCGCGCGAGCCCTGGCGCGCGCGGCGCTGCGCTTCGGCGGCCAGGCGGCGGATCGACACCGTGCCGAAGCGCAGGTGGGTGCTGAGGTAGCTGGGGCCCTTTTGCGCGGGGAAGTCGCGCGTCTGGTCGTAGCGGTCGATGCGGCCGAGAAAGTCGTCCAGCAGCGCGGCCGCGCCGGCCGGCCCGCTGGGCAGCCGCAACTGGTGCAGGTTGGTCGGCTCGAAGTCGATCTCCGACAGCGCCGGCACGCCGCTGCGCAAGTCCGCCGGCAGCGCGGCCAGCGCCGCCGCGTGGCGCGCCACCGGGTAGGCGCCGAGGTAGAAGTCGTCCACCTTCTTCAGCCAGGCGTTCTTGTACGGCGTGAACACCGAGTACGGGCTGCCGGTGAGCGTGAGCACCTCGTCGCGCTCGAAGATCACGTGGTCCTTGGCGGTGTGCAGCACCACGCCGGCGTCGGCCAGCAGGCCGCGCACGCGGGCGTCGCGCGCCAGCGAATCGGGCTCGTCGTCGTGGCTGGCGTAGACCGCCTGCACCCCGAGCTGGCGCGCCAGCGCGCCGATCTGCTCCGCCGCCGGGCCGTGGCGGACGATCAGCCCGCAGCCCTGCACGCCATGCGCGGCGCCGGCGGCGCGCAACTCGGCGTCGACGCCGACCAGGCTGTCGCGGATGAACTCCACGCGCCGGTCGGCGCGCGGCAGCGGGTCGAGGATGCGGCGGTCGAAGACGAAGGCGCACCACACCTGCCGCGCCGCGCGCAGCGCGTGGTACAGCGCCGCGTGGTCGTCGACGCGCAGGTCGCGCCGCAACCACACCAGCGCGCGGTCGAAAGGCCGGTTCATGGCGGCAGTGTGCACGAGTCGCCGGCTGTGCCGGTCCTAGAATCCGCGGCCATGGCCACCGGCTCCCGCATCGACCTGACGAATCAGTTCCTGATCGCCATGCCCGGCATGGCCGACGACACGTTTGCCGGCTCGGTGGTCTACCTGTGCGAGCACAGCGAGCGCGGCGCGCTCGGCCTGGTGATCAACAAGCCGATCGACATCAAGCTGAAGAACCTGTTCGAGAAGGTCGAACTGCCGCTGGACCGCCAGGAGCTGGCCGAGCAGCCGGTGTTCTTCGGCGGCCCGGTGCAGACCGAGCGCGGCTTCGTGCTGCACGAGCGCCAGAGCGAAGGCGAGAGCCCCTACACATCGACCATGTCGGTGCCCGGCGGGCTGGAGATGACCACCAGCAAGGACGTGCTGGAAGCCATGTCCAACGGCGCCGGCCCGCGCCGCGTGCTGATCACGCTGGGCTGCAGCGGCTGGTCGGCCGGGCAGTTGGAAGAAGAGATCGGCCGCAACGGCTGGCTCACCGTGGGCGCCGACCCGGCGGTGATCTTCGAGACGCCGATCGAGCAGCGCTACCAGCGCGCGGTGTCGCTGCTGGGCTTCGACCCGCGCATGCTGTCGCAGGAGGCGGGGCACGCATGACGCTGCCGCCGCCGCCCGTGCCGGCGCGCGAACGCTCGTTCCTGGCATTCGATTTCGGCACGCGCCGCGTCGGCGTGGCCAGCGGCAACCGGCTGCTCGGCCGCGGCCAGGGGCTGCAGACCATCGCCGCCGAGGGCGATGCGCGCTTCGCGGCGATTGCGCGGCTGGTCGACGAATGGCGGCCCGATGCGCTGGTGGTCGGCGTGCCGCGCCACCCCGACGGCGCCGAGCACGACAACACGCGCCGGGCGCGCCGCTTCGCGCGCCAGCTGCACGGCCGCTTCCGGCTGCCGGTGCACGAGGTCGACGAGCGCTACAGCACCGTCGAAGTCCTGGCCGAGGGCGCGCGCGACGCCGACGCCGCCGCGGCTGCCATCCTGCTAACGCAATACTTGAACGGCCTGACGGAGGACGACGATGCTGCAGCTTGACGCCGAGGCCTTGTACGCCCAGCTGCGCCAAGGCGTGCGCGCGCTGCTCGGCGCCGGCGCGCCCGACGCGGTGCTGGTGGGCATCTGGTCGGGCGGCGCCTGGCTGGCCGAGCGGCTGCACGCCGACCTGCAGCGCCCGGGCAAGGCCGGCGTGATCTCCAGCGCCTTGCACCGCGACGACTTCGGCTCGCGCGGGCTGGCCGCCGGCGCCGACGCGACGCAGCTGCCGTTCGAGATCGAAGGCCGGCACATCGTGCTGGTCGACGACGTGCTCTACACCGGCCGCACGATCCGCGCCGCGATCAACGAGTTGTACGACTTCGGCCGCCCGGCCAGCGTGACGCTGGCGGTGCTGGTCGACCGCGGCGGCCGCGAGCTGCCGATCGAGGCGGCCTGCGCCGCCGCGCGCATCGCGCTGCCGGCCACGCAGATGCTGGCGCTGGCGCGCGACGGCGACGGGCGGCTGCACTTCACCGTCGAGGAGAAGGCCTGATGCCGGCGACGCAACGGAGCGGCGCATGCTGAACCGCCGCAACCCCCAGCTCAACCAGCACGGCGAGCTGATCCACCTGCTGTCGATCGAAGGCCTGCCGCGCGCGGTGCTGACGCAGATCCTCGACACCGCGGGCACCTTCCTCAGCGTCAACGAGCGCGAGGTGAAGAAGGTGCCGCTGCTGCGCGGCAAGAGCGTGTTCAACCTCTTCTTCGAGAACAGCACGCGCACGCGCACCACCTTCGAGATCGCCGCCAAACGGCTGTCGGCCGACGTGCTCAACCTCGACATCGCGCGCAGCAGCACGGCCAAGGGCGAGAGCCTGCTCGACACCATCTCCAACCTCTCGGCGATGCACGCCGACATGTTCGTCGTGCGCCACGGCGAAAGCGGCGCGCCGCACTTGATCGCCCAGCACTGCGCGCCGCACGTGCACGTGGTCAACGCCGGCGACGGCCGCCACGCGCACCCGACGCAGGGGTTGCTGGACATGTACACCATCCGCCACTACAAGCGCGACTTCTCGCAATTGTCGGTGGCGGTGGTCGGCGACATCGTGCACTCGCGCGTCGCGCGCTCCGACATCCACGGCCTGACCATCCTCGGCGTGCCCGACATCCGCGCCGTCGGCCCCAAGACGCTGGTGCCGGGCGACTTGGCGCAGATGGGCGTGCGCGTCTGCCACGACATGGCCGAGGGCATCCGCGATGCCGACGTGATCATCATGCTGCGGCTGCAGAACGAGCGCATGAGCGGCGCCATGCTGCCCAGCGCCGGCGAGTTCTTCAAGAGCTACGGGCTGACGCCCGAGAAGCTGGCGCTGGCCAAGCCCGACGCCATCGTGATGCACCCGGGGCCGATCAACCGCGGCGTGGAGATCGACTCCGCCGTGGCCGACGGCCGGCAGAGCGTGATCCTGCCGCAGGTGACCTTCGGCATCGCGGTGCGCATGGCGGTGATGTCGACGATCGCGGGGAACCAGGCATGAGGATTGCGATTCGCAACGGGCGCGTGATCGACCCGGCCAGTGGCCGTGACGAACCGGCCGATCTCGCCATCGCCGGTGACCGCATCGTCGCCATCGGCGAGAAGGCCGCCGGCTTCGAGGCCGAGCGCACCATCGAGGCCACCGGCCTGGTCGTCGCGCCCGGCCTGGTGGACCTGGCGGCGCGCCTGCGCGAGCCCGGGCAGGAGCACGAAGGCATGCTGGAGAGCGAGCTGGCCGCGGCCGCCGCCGGCGGCGTGACCAGCCTCGTCTGCCTGCCCGACACCGACCCCGTGCTGGACGAGCCGGGCCTGGTGGAGATGCTCAAGTTCCGCGCCCGCAAGCTCTCGCGCTGCCGCGTCTTTCCGCTCGGCGCGCTGACGCGGCGGCTCGAAGGCCAGGCGCTGACCGAGATGCTGGAGCTCACCGAGGCCGGCTGCGTCGGCTTCTCGCAGGTGGACGTGCCGGTGACCGACACGCTGGTGCTGCAGCGCGCGCTGCAGTACGCGTCGACGCACGGTTATGCCGTCTGGCTGCGGCCGCAGGACGCCTGGCTCGGCAAGGGCGTGGCGGCCAGCGGCGCGGTCGCCACGCGGCTGGGGCTGTCGGGCGTGCCGGTGGCGGCCGAGACCATTGCGCTGCACACGCTGTTCGAGCTGGTGCGCGCCACCGGCGCGCGGCTGCACCTGTGCCGGCTGTCCAGCGCCGCCGGCGTGGCGCTGCTGCGCCAGGCCAAGGCCGAGGGGCTGCCGGTGACGGCCGACGTCAGCATCAACTCGCTGCACCTGACCGATGTCGACATCGGCTACTTCAACGCCGACATGCGGCTGACGCCGCCGCTGCGCCAGGGCGCCGATCGCGCGGCGCTGCAGGCGGCGCTGGCCGACGGCACGATCGACGCGCTGGTGTCCGACCACAACCCGGTGGCCGAGGACCAGAAGAACCTGCCCTTCGGCGAGGCCGAGCCCGGCGCCACCGGGCTGGAGCTGCTGCTGCCGCTGGCGCTGCGATGGGGCGCCGACCGCGGGCTGTCGCTGGGCCGGAGCCTGGCGCGCGTGACCTGCGAGCCGGTGCGCGTGCTGGGCGACGTGCTGGGCTCGCTGGCCTCCAGCGCCGGGCGGCTGGTGGAAGGCGGCGTCGCCGACATCTGCCTGTTCGATCCCCAGGCCGAGTGGCGCGTCACGCCCGAGGCGCTGAGCAGCCAGGGCAAGCACACGCCGTTCGCCTTCGGCTCCACCGGCATGGGCTTGCGCGGCCGCGTGCGCACCACGCTGGTCGCCGGCACCATCGCCTTCGACCGCCGTCCTTGATGGGTGCGCGGCGCGCGCTGCGCGCGGTCTGGCGCCTGCTGCGCGCCGTGCTGCACGGCCTGCACGGCATGGCCATCGTGCTGCTGTGCTTTCCGCGGCTGGACCGCCAGGGCCGGCGCGAGCGCGTGCGCTGGTGGTCGCAGGGCATGCTGCGCGCCCTGGGCCTGCGGCTGGCGGTGCAGGGGCAGTTCAAGCCCGGGGCCAAGATGATCGTCGCCAACCACGTGTCGTGGCTGGACATCATGGTCGTGCACGCCGTCTGCCCGGAAGCGCGCTTCGTCGCCAAGGCCGAGGTGCGGCACTGGCCGCTGCTCGGCCGCCTGGTCGGCGCCGCCGAGACGCTGTACATCGAACGCCAGCGCAAGCGCGACGCGATGCGCGTGGTGCACCACAGCGCCGAGGCGCTGCAGGCCGGCGACACCATCGCGGTGTTCGCCGAAGGCACCACCGGCCCGGCGCCCGACGGCGGGCTGCTGCCGTTCCACGCCAACCTGCTGCAGGCCGCGGTGGCCACCGGCGCCGCGCTGCAGCCCGTGGCGCTGCGCTATGCCGACCGCCGCGATGCCGTCAGCCCGGCGGCGCTGTGGCTGGGCGAGACCACGCTGGCGCAGACGCTGTGGCGGCTGGCCGCCGCCGACGGCCTGGTGGCGCGGCTGCAGGTGCTGCCGGCGCGCGCCAGCCGCCATGCCGACCGCCGCGCGCTGGCGGCCACGCTGCGCAGCGACATCGAAGGCGCGCTGGCGGCGCTCGACGCCGCCCACAATAGAAGTTAGGCCTTGCCCTGGCGGGCCACCGCGGCGGCGGCCTGGGCGGCGGCCTCGGCATCGCCCAGGTAGTAGTGGCGGATGGGCTTGAGCGCGTCGTCCAGCTCGTAGACCAGCGGGATGCCGTTGGGGATGTTGAGGCCCACGATCTCGGCGTCGCCGATGTCGTCGAGGTACTTCACCAGCGCGCGGATGCTGTTGCCGTGCGCGGCCACCAGCAGCCGCTGGCCGCCGCGGATGGCCGGCGCCAGGCGCTCGTGCCAGCAGGGCAGCACGCGCGCCACCGTGTCCTTCAGGCATTCGGTCAGCGGAATCTGCTCGGGCGCCAGCTTCGCGTAGCGGATGTCGCCGCGCTGGCCGCGCGGGTCGGCGGGGTCCAGCACCGGCGGCGGCGTGTCGTAGCTGCGGCGCCAGATCAGCACCTGCGCGTCGCCGTATTCCTTGGCCATGTCGGCCTTGTTCAGGCCTTGCAGCGCGCCGTAGTGGCGCTCGTTGAGCCGCCAGTCGTTGACCACCGGCACCCACGTGCGGTCCATGCGGTCCAGGCAATGCCACAGCGTCCAGATCGCGCGCTGCAGCACCGAGGTGTAGGCCGTGTCGAACTCGTAGCCCTCGGCCTTCAGCAGCCGGCCGGCTTCCTGCGCCTGCGCGACGCCGGTGGCGGTGAGCGGCACGTCGGTCCAGCCGGTGAAGCGGTTTTCCAGGTTCCAGGTGGATTCGCCGTGGCGGATCAGGACGAGCTTGTGCATGGGGGCGGTGGGCGGGGTTCGTGGGGCCGGCGCGGCAACCGCGAATTGTATGATTCGCGCCCCTTTTTGCCTTGGCCGCTCGACGCTGCCGTCCGCCGTGAGCTTTATCCTCCAGAACTGGGTCCTGATCCTGGCCGCCGTGGTCTCCGGCGGCCTGCTGCTGTGGCCGATGATCGGCAAGGCCGGCGGCGGCGGCGCCGTGACCACCGCCGAGGCGGTGCGCCTGATCAACCGCGAGAAGGCGGTGCTGCTGGACGTGGGCGAGCCGGCCGAGTTCGCCGGCGGCCACGCGGCCGGTGCGCGCAACGTGCCGCTGGCATCGCTCGCCGGCGCCAAGGAACTGCCGTCGAACAAGGCGCTGCCGGTCGTGCTGCTGTGCCCTTCGGGCGCGCGCGCCGGCCGCGCCGCGGCGCAGCTGCGCAAGGCCGGCTACGAGCGCGCGGTGGCGGTGGCCGGCGGCACCGCGGCCTGGCGCGATGCCAGCCTGCCGATGGCCAAGAACGCGTGACCGGCGGCCTGCAAGGGCATGCGCGGCGCGGGACAATCCGCGCCATCTGAATCAAGCCAAGGTTTCGCATGAGCGCCGTGCGCATGTACACCACCCAGGTCTGCCCCTACTGCCTGCGCGCCAAGGCGCTGCTGCAGCAGCGCGGCGTGCAGCAGATCGAGGAGATCCGCGTCGACCTCGACCCTGCGCAGCGCGACCGCATGATCGAGATCACCGGCCGCCGCACGGTGCCGCAGATCTTCATCGGCGACACCCACGTGGGCGGCTGCGACGACCTCATCGCGCTCGATCAACAGGGCGCGCTGCTGCCCTTGTTGGCAGCCTGAGGGGGCGGCGCGCCGCAGGCGCGGGCCCATAATCGCTCGTTTGCCTGCCGCCGTTTTTGCGGCTCACCCTCGAAGAGACTTCCATGGCCGACGAAGCGACCCCCGTGTTCCAGATCCAGCGCATGTACCTGAAGGACTTGTCGCTGGAGCAGCCCAATTCGCCGCAGATCCTGCTGGAGCAGCAGCAGCCGCAGGTCGACATCAACCTCGCGGTCGGCGCCGAGCAGATCAGCGACGGCGTCGTCGAAGTCACCGTCACCGCCACCGTGACCACCAAGGTCAAGGACAAGGTGCTGTTCCTGGTGGAGGCCAAGCAGGCCGGCATCTTCGAGATCCGCAACGTGCCGCAGGAGCAGATGCCGGTGCTGATCAGCGTGGTCTGCCCGCAGATGATCTACCCCTACCTGCGCGCCATCGTCTCCGACGTCTGCACCCGCGCCGGCTTCCCGCCGATCCTGCTGACCGAGGTGAACTTCCAGGCGATGTTCCAGGCGCAGCAGGAGCAGGCGGCCCAAGCGGGCAACGGCTCTCGCATCATCACCGGCGTCAACTGACGCTGCCTTCGCGGGCAGCCGCGGCATGAAGCTCAGCGTGCTCGGCGCCGGCGCCTGGGGCACGGCGATCGCCGCGGCCGCCGCGCCGCGCAACGCCACGCTGTTGTGGGCGCGCGATGCGGCGCAGGCCGCCGCCATCGGCGCCGCGCGCTGCAACGCACGCTACCTGCCCGAAGTGCAGCTGCCGCCGGCATTGGCCGTTAGCAGCGACCTCGACGCCGCCTTGCGGCACGCCGCCGGCGGGCTGCTAATCATCGCCACGCCGATGGCCGGGCTGCGCGGCCTGCTGCAGCGGCTGCCGCCGGCGCAACCGGCGATGTGGCTGTGCAAAGGCTTCGAGGCCGGCAGCGGGCTGCTCGGCCACGAGATCGCGCGCAGCCTGCGGCCGCAGGGCGCTTGCGGCGTGTTGTCGGGACCCAGCTTCGCGCTCGAAGTGGCGCGCGGCCAGCCCACCGCGCTGGTGGCCGCCAGCGACGACGAAGCGCTGGCCGCCGCCACCGTCGACGCCTTGCACGGCGACGCGCTGCGCCTGTACACCTCCAGCGACGTGGCCGGCGTCGAAGTCGGCGGCGCGTTGAAGAACGTGCTGGCCATCGCCACCGGCATGCTCGACGGCATGGCCGCCGGCGCCGGCGCCGCTGGTACGCCCGGCCTCAACGCCCGCGCCGCGCTCATCACGCGCGGCCTGGCCGAGATGACGCGGCTGGGCCTCGCGCTGGGCGCGCGCGCCGAGACCTTCATGGGGCTGTCGGGCCTGGGCGACCTCGTGCTCACCGCCACCGGCGACCTGTCGCGCAACCGCAAGGTCGGCCTGCTGCTGGCGCAAGGGCTGGCGCTGCCCGCCGCGCTGGCGCAGTTGGGTCATGTCGCCGAAGGCGTCTACACCGCGCGCGTGGTGGCCGACCGCGCGCGGCGGCTGGGCGTCGAGATGCCGATCACCGAGGCCGTGGTGCAGGTGCTGGAAGCGCGCCTGAGCCCGCGGGATGCGATGACGCGGCTGATGGCGCGCCAGGCGCGCGCCGAAGCCGAAAGTTAGCTAGGCCGCGCCTTCGAAGCCGAGCTGCCGCCAGGCCTCGAACACCGCCACCGCCACCGCGTTGCTGAGGTTCAGGCTGCGCTGGCCCGGCCGCATCGGCAGCCGCAGCTGGTGCGCCGCATCGAACTGCGCGCGCCAGTCCGGCGGCAGGCCGGCGCTTTCGCTGCCGAACACCAGCCAGTCGCCGGCGCGCCAACGTACCTCGTGGTGCGCCTGGGTGCCGCGGGTGGTGAAGGCGAAGCAGCGGTCGCGCTCGGGCGCGCAGGCCGCCTGCCAGGCGGCCCAGCCGGCGTGGCGGCGCACGGCGGCGTACTCGTGATAGTCCAGCCCGGCGCGGCGCAGCAGGCGGTCTTCCATCGCAAAGCCCAGCGGCTCGATCAGGTGCAACTCGCAGCCGCTGTTGGCGGCCAGGCGGATCACGTTGCCGGTGTTCGGCGGGATCTCGGGCCGGACCAGGACGATGCGCAACATCGGCCGCGCCGCCGTCAATCCGGCGCCGGCGCCGGCGTGCGCGCCACCACCCACAGGTCGACCTGGCGCACGCCGGCGGCCAGCAGCGTGGCCGCGGCCTCGAATGCGGTGGCGCCGGTGGTCAGCACGTCGTCCACCAGCGCCAGGTGGCGGCCCTGCACCTGGGCCGGCGCGCCGGCGCGCAAGCCGAAGGCGCCGCGCAGTTGCGTCAAACGTTCACGGCGCGAGAGCCCGGCCTGCGGCCGGCCGTCGAAGCGGCGCTGCAGCCAGTCGGCGCGCGCCGGCCGCTGCAGGCGGCGGCCCAGCTGCCGCGCCAACTGCCAGGCCTGGTCGTAGCCGCGCTCGGCGAGGCGCTGGTCCGATAGCGGCACCGGCACGAAGGCCTCGGGCAAGGGCAGGCCGTCGTGCCGCGCCGCCACGGCCAGGCAGTCGCCCAGCAGCAGCGCCAGCTCGGGCGCCTGGTGGTGCTTGAAGCGCAGGATCAGGCGGTCCCAGGGAAAGCCGTAGTCGGCCACGCACAGGCAGCGCTGCACCGGCGGCGGCGTGCGCAGGCACTGGCCGCAGACGGCCTGGCCGCCGGCCAGCGGCAAGGCGCAGTGCCGGCAGCGCGGTTGCGGCGCAGCGTACTGTTGGCGGCAGGGCGGGCACAGGCGGCGGTCGGTCCAGCCGCCGCACACCTCGCAACTGCCGGCCAGCGTGAAGCCGGCGCCACCAATGAAGCGCAGCGGGCGCGGCAGGCCCGGCCGGCGCCGGCCCGCAGGCTCGCCAGGAGGTTCGCCGCGGGGTTCGCTGGACGGTTCGCCGGTGCGCAGGCCGGGGTTCACCGGCTCAATATACTGCCCGTGACGTGAGTGACACCGCCGCCGCCCGCCCCGAAGTCGACCGCCTGGCGCTGCAGCGCCTGCGCCGCCGCCTCGACCACGCCGAGGCGCTGCCGTGGCTGCACGCCGAAGCCGCCCGCCGCATGGCCGAGCGGCTGCCGCTGATCAAGCTGCAACCGCAGCGCGTGCTCGACTGCAGCGGCGCCGCCGGCGCCAGCGCGCCCTGGCTGCAGCAGGCCTACCCCGACGCCGAGCACCGCGCGCTGGCCGACGAAGCCGCGCCCGCCGCGCCGCGGCGCTGGTGGCGGCGCCGGCCGCAGTCGCCGCAGGCCGTGACGGCCGACCAGGTGGCGCCGGGCAGCGCCGACCTGCTGTGGTCCAACATGCGGCTGCACTGGCTGGCCGAGCCGCAGGCCGTGCTCCGGCGCTGGCACCAGGCGCTGGCGGTCGACGGCTTCCTGATGTTCTCGACCCTCGGCCCGGGCTCGCTGCCGGAGCTGCGCGAGGTCTACCGCGCCAACGATTGGGGTGAGCCGTTCGCGCCTTTCGTCGACATGCACGACCTCGGCGACATGCTGGCGCACGCCGGCTTTGCCGACCCGGTGATGGACCAGGAGCTGCTGACGCTGAGCTGGCCCGATGCCGATGCGCTGCTGGCCGAGCTGCGCGGCCTGGGCGCTAACGTTTCAAACCAGCGGCTCGCCGGCCTGCGCACGCCGCGCTGGCGCCGGCGCCTGGCCGATTCGCTGCAGGCGCCCGACACGCACGCCGGGCCGGGCCGGCCGAGCCTGAGCGTCGAGCTGGTCTACGGCCACGCCTTCCGCGCGGCGGTCCGGCCGCGGGTGCAGCCGGAGACCGCCGTGTCGCTGGACGCGATGCGCGCGATGGTCCGCTCGCCGCAGCGTTGAGCCGGCGCAGCATTGATCCCGGATAATGCGCAGACATCGGCAAACGCCGAGGGGCGTGCCCTATAGCTGAGCTAGAATTTCTGCGTTTTGAGCCTGCTCAGCATTCGTGCAAGTGCAAAGTGCAAGCGGATGCCTGCAGCCACGGCCGCCGACCGGCGGCCCAGCCCTTGCAGCCTAGTTGTCGATGAACCCCGCCACCCTGCCCGTCATGCGGGCTTCCGCCGTGCCTGCCGCCTCGCGCATGCCCGAGCGGTCTGCCGACGGCGCCGCGCAAGACGCGTCGGCGGCCGCGGTGACGATGGCCGCGGCCACCCGACACTGGTCTCTGCAGGCCCGCTGCTCGCTGACGCCGCGCCAGTTCGGCCTGTGCTTCGCGGCCCTGGCGCTGGTGTCGGCGCTGGTCGCCACGTTGTTCTGGCTGCTCGGCGCGCCCTACGTGGCCTTCTTCAGCGGACTGGAAGTGCTGCTGCTCGGCCTGGCCTTCGGCTGGCATGCCTGCCATGCGGCCGATGGTGAACAGCTGTCGCTGCGCGGCAGCCGCCTGCACGTCGAACACCGCGCCGGCTTGCGGCACTGGCGCTCGGCGCTCGACCTCAACGGCCTGCGCGTCGCCGAGACCGACGACGGTCGCATCGAACTGTGCTCGCACGGCCATGCCCTGAGGGTGGGCGGCCGGCTGGCGGCCGCGCGCCGGCGGCAACTCGCAGCCGAGTTGCGCCGCCTGGCCCTGAACTGAAGCATCTTGTTGGAGCTGATGGGACGATGAACACGAAGAACACTCTCCGGCTCGGCCTGGCCCGAGCGGCAGCGGGACTGATGCTGCTGGCCACGGCGCCGTGGGCGCTGGCGGTCAACAGCCTGCCCGGCGGCCCGGCGGTCAACCAGCTCGACCTGCACCCGCCGGTCACCAAGATCGCCGAGCAGCAGCAATGGCTGCACAACGTGATGCTGATCATCTGCGTGCTGATCTTCATCGGCGTGTTCGGCGTGATGTTCTATTCCATCCTCAAGCACCGCAAGTCGCTGGGCGCCAAGCCGGCGCACTTCCACGAAAGCGTGGCGGTGGAGATCGCGTGGACCGTGGTGCCCTTCATCATCGTCATCGCGATGGGCGCGATGGCCACCAAGGCGGTGGTCGCGCAGAAGGACACCTCCAACGCCGACCTCACGATCAAGGCCACCGGCTACCAGTGGAAGTGGGGTTATGACTACCTGAAGGGCGAGGGCGAGGGCATCAAGTTCCTGTCCACGCTGGATGTCGCGCACCGCGAGATGTCCGACGCCGGCAAGCCCGCCGGCGACGACTACCTGCTGAAGGTCGACAACCCGCTGGTGGTGCCGGTCAACCGCAAGATCCGCATCGTGACCACGGCCGACGACGTGATCCACGCGTGGATGGTGCCGGCCTTCGGCGTCAAGCAGGATGCCATTCCCGGCTTCGTGCGCGACACCTGGTTCCGCGCCGAGAAGACCGGCGACTTCTACGGCCAGTGCGCCGAGCTGTGCGGCAAGGAACACGCCTACATGCCCATTCACGTGAAGGTGCTGAGCCAGACCGACTACGCCGCATGGGTCGACGTTCAGAAGAAAAAGATGGCCGCCGCCGCCGACGACCCGACTAAGGTGTGGAAGCTCGAAGACCTGATCGCCCGCGGCGAGAAGGTCTATGCCGCCAACTGCGCGGTCTGCCACCGCCCCGACGGCAAGGGCGCCGGCCCGATCAAGCCGCTGGACGGCTCGGCCATCGTGCTGGACGCCGACAAGGGCAAGCAGCTGGCCGTGGTGCTGGGCGGCGCGGCCAACGGCGCCATGCCGTCGTGGAAGCAGCTCTCCGACACCGAGCTGGCCGCCGTCGTCACGTACACCAAGAACCACTGGAGCAACAACACCGGCCAGCTCGTGCAGCCCGCCGAAGTGGTTGCCGCCCGCAAGTGAAGTCGTCGAATCGAAGGAACCCACCATGAGCGCAGTTCTCGACCACCACGGCGAGCATTCACACGGCCACGATCATCACGATCACGGCCACCCGCACGGCTGGCGCCGCTGGGTGTTCGCGACCAACCACAAGGACATCGGCACGATGTACCTGCTGTTCAGCTTCGCGATGCTGATGGTCGGCGGCGTGCTGGCCCTGGGCATCCGCGCCGAGCTGTTCAAGCCGGGCCTGCAGTTCGTGAACCCCGAGCTGTTCAACCAGTTCACCACGATGCACGGGCTGATCATGGTGTTCGGCGCGATCATGCCGGCCTTCGTCGGCTTCGCGAACTGGATGATCCCGCTGCAGATCGGCGCGGCCGACATGGCCTTCGCGCGCATGAACAACCTCAGCTTCTGGCTGCTGATCCCGGCGGCCATCATGCTGGCGGGCTCGTTCTTCATGCCCGGCGGCGCGCCGGCCGCGGGCTGGACGCTCTATGCGCCGCTGACGCTGCAGATGGGCCCGAGCATGGACGCCGCGATCTTCGCGGTGCACATCATGGGCGCCAGCTCGATCATGGGCTCGATCAACATCATCGTCACGGTGCTGAACATGCGCGCGCCGGGCATGACGCTGATGAAGATGCCGCTGTTCGCCTGGACCTGGCTGATCACCGCCTACCTGCTGATCGCGGTGATGCCGGTGCTGGCCGGCGCCATCACGATGACGCTGACCGACCGCCACTTCGGCACCAGCTTCTTCAACCCCGCGGGCGGCGGCGACCCGGTGATGTACCAGCACATCTTCTGGTTCTTCGGGCACCCCGAGGTCTACATCATGATTCTGCCGGCCTTCGGCATCGTCAGCGCGATCATCCCCACCTTCGCCCGCAAGCGGCTGTTCGGCTACACCTCGATGGTCTACGCCACGGCGTCGATCGCGATCCTGTCGTTCATCGTCTGGGCGCACCACATGTTCACCACCGGCATGCCGGTGACGGGCCAGCTCTTCTTCATGTACGCGACCATGCTGATCGCGGTGCCCACCGGCGTGAAGATCTTCAACTGGATCGCCACCATGTGGCGCGGCTCGATGACCTTCGAGACGCCGATGCTGTGGGCCGTGGGCTTCATCTTCGTGTTCACGATCGGCGGCTTCACCGGGCTGATCCTGGCGATGGCGCCGATCGACATCCAGTTGCAGGACACCTACTACGTGGTGGCGCACTTCCACTACGTGCTGGTGGCCGGCTCGCTGTTCGCGCTGTTCGCCGGCATCTACTACTGGGGCCCGAAGTGGACCGGCGTGATGTACTCCGAGACGCGCGGCAAGATCCACTTCTGGGGCAGCCTGATCTTCTTCAACCTGACCTTCTTCCCGATGCACTTCCTCGGCCTGGCGGGCATGCCGCGCCGCTATGCCGACTACCCGATGCAGTTCGCCGACTTCAACGAGATCGCCTCGATCGGCGCCTTCGGCTTCGGGCTGATGCAGGTCTACTTCTTCCTGTTCGTGGTCGTGCCGATGATGCGCGGCCAGGGCGAGAAGGCGCCGCAGAAGCCCTGGGAAGCGGCCGAAGGCCTGGAATGGGAAGTGCCTTCGCCGGCGCCCTGGCACACCTTCGAGACGCCGCCCAAGCTGGACGCCAGCGCGACGCGCGTGATCGGCTGAACGCAGGCATTCGCGCAAGTCCATGGCCACCAACGACAGCCAGCCCCTGGCCACCAACGACACCCAGCGCAAGGCCAACGTGCGGCTGGGGCTGATCCTGGCGACGGTGGCCGTGGTCTTCGCGCTCGGCTTCATCGCCAAGATCTGGCTGCTGGGCCCCCACTGACGCGGCGGCCACCGGACATGCTTTCGCCCTTCCACACCACGGCCAACCGGCGCATGCTGGGCAAGCTGCTGCTGGTGGTGCTGGTGATGTTCGGCTTCGGCTATGCGCTGGTGCCGATGTACCGCGCCATCTGCGACGCGCTGGGCATCAACGTGCTGTCGCTTGCCGAGCAGCGCGCGCAAGGCTCGATCGGCGGCGCGCGCCAGGGCGCGGCCGATCGGTCGAACACCCAGGTCGACCGCACGCGCACCATCACCGTCGAGTTCGACGCCAATGCCCGCGGGCCCTGGGACTTCAAGCCCGCACAGCGTTCGCTGCAGGTGCACCCGGGCGAGCTGACCACGGTGATGTACGAGTTCAAGAACGTGCAGAACCGCACCATGGCCGCGCAGGCCATTCCCAGCTACGCGCCGCGCGAGGCGGCGCCGCACTTCAACAAGCTGGAGTGCTTCTGCTTCAACGAGTACACGCTGGCGCCGGGCGAAAGCAAGCAGTGGCCGGTGGTCTTCGTGATCGACCCCAAGCTGCCGCGCGACGTGGCCACCATCACCTTGTCGTACACCTTCTTCGAGGTCGGCGGCAAGGTGCCGGCGGCGCCGGTCGGCCAGTTGGAGCAGCAGGCCAAGCGCGCCGCCACGGCGCCGGCCAAGGGCGGTGCCGCATGAGCGTCGAGCAGCCGCCGTCCGATTCGCCGCTGCAGCGCAAGGCCAGCCTGGGCCAGACGCTGCGCGCGGTGGCCTGGTCGTTCTTCGGCATCCGCCGCTCGGCCGACTATGAACGCGACGTGCAGCGGCTGAACCCGCTGCACGTGATTATCGCCGGCGTGCTTGCCGCCGCCGTCTTCATCGCCGTGCTGGCGCTGCTGGTGCGCTGGGTGGTCGGCAGCGGCGTGGCAGGCTGAACCCCGAGCATCCAGAAAAAAATCCATCTACGAGAGCCGTTTCAGGAGAACCGTCCCGATGTCAGCCGCAACCTCCGCGGGCCGCACGCCCTACTACTTCGTCCCGGCGCCGTCGCGGTTTCCGGCCCAGGTGGCCTTCGGCCTGCTGCTGGTGATCTTCGGCGCCAGCCAGTGGATCAACGGCCACGGCTGGGCGGCCTGGGTGCTGCTGCTGGGCGTGATCATCTGGCTGTCGGTGCTGTTCCAGTGGTTCTCGCAGGCCATCCGCGAAAGCGAGAGCGGGCTGTATTCCGAGCGCATCGACCGCTCGTACCGCTGGAGCATGAGCTGGTTCATCTTCTCGGAGGTGATGTTCTTCGGCGCCTTCTTCGGCGCGCTGTACTGGGCGCGCGTGCATTCGGTGCCGATGCTCGGCAACTTCGACCACCAGTTGCTGTGGCCCGACTTCAAGGCCGTCTGGCCGAGTGCCGGCGGCGGCATCACGGCCTCGCCCGCGGGCACGGTGGAGCCCTTCACGCCGATCGGCCCGTGGCCGCTGCCGACCCTGAACACCGCCCTGCTGCTGACCTCGGGCGTCACGCTGACCATCGCCCACCACGCGCTGATCGCCAACCAGCGCAGCAAGACGATCTTCTGGATGTGGGTCACCGTGCTGCTGGGCGCCACCTTCCTGGTGGTGCAGGGCTACGAGTACGCGCACGCCTACCGCGACCTCAACCTCAAGCTCAGCTCGGGCATCTTCGGCTCCACCTTCTTCATGCTGACCGGCTTCCACGGCTTCCACGTCTTCGTGGGCATGCTGATGCTGCTGTTCATCACGCTGCGCCTGATGAAGGGCCACTTCACGCCCAAGCACCACTTCGGCTTCGAAGGCGCGGCCTGGTACTGGCACTTCGTCGACGTGGTGTGGCTGGGGCTGTACTTCCTGGTCTACTGGCTCTGAAGCGGCCGCCGGCGCCATCGGCAAACGCCGCCTGCGGGCGGCGTTTTGCCGCCCGCAGCCGGCGTTTTCACTGGCTCGGTCAGCCGCCGGTGGGCAGGCCGCCGGGCCTGACCCAGCCCATCCACCAGCTCAGCATCACGAACAGGAACAGCGCCACCGACAGCGCCACCCGCACCGCCAGCGCGCGCGCCATCTGGCGGTCGGCGTCTTCGCCGTCCTTGCGCTTGCGCAGCATGAAGACGCCGGCACTCGCCAGCGCCGCGACCACGAGCACGAGCATCAGCACCATCACGATCTTCATGAAGCGAGCGTACTGCATCGCCGGGCCGCGACGGAGCGCGCGCCGATGAAACGGCGCGGCTGGATCGTGCTGCTGGCGGCGCTGCTGGGCGTGGCGCTGACGGCGCGCCTGGGACTGTGGCAGCTCGACCGCGCGGCGCAGAAGACGGCGCTGCAGCAGCAGCAGGAACAGCGCGCGCGTCTGCCGGCGCTGGGCGCGGCCGACCTGTCGAGCGACGTCGGCGCCGATGGCGCGCTGTGGCAGCGCAGCGTGGTCGTCGAAGGGCGCTGGATGGCCGACGCCACCGTGTACCTGGAGAACCGCGCGATGAACGGCCACGCCGGCTTCTTCGTCGTCACGCCGCTGGTGCTGGATGACGGCCGCGCGGTGGCGGTGCAGCGCGGCTGGCTGCCGCGCGACCTGGTCGACCGCACCCGCATCGCGCCCTACCGCAGCGCCGACGGCCGGCTGCGCGTGCGCGGGCGCATCGCCCCTGAGCCGTCCAGGCTCTACGAGCTGGGCGCCGCCGCATCGGGCGCGCTCCGGCAGAATCTCGACCTGGCCGCCTACGGGCGCGAGATCCGCCGCCCGCTGCTGCCGCTGGTGATCGTGCAGGCGGACGACGCCGGCGACGGCAACGCCGACGGCCTGTTGCGGCAATGGCCGGCGCCGGCCGTCGATGTGCACAAAAACTACGGTTATGCCTTCCAGTGGTTCGGGCTCAGCGCCCTGATCGCGTTCTTGTATGTCTGGTTCCAAATCATCCGCCCCCGACGCCGCCGCCGCGCCGCTTGATCCGCTGCGCATGACGGTCTACGAGCTGGGCGAGGGCGCCGCCGCCGAGCCGCAGCGCCGCACGCGCAGCGGCCGCCTGAAGATGCTGCTGGTGCTGGCGCTGTGCGCGGCGCCGGTGCTGGGCTCTTACCTGACCTACTTCTTCATCCGTCCCGACGCGCGGGCCAACTATGGCGAGCTGATCCAGCCGACGCGCGGCCTGCCGGCGCTGACGCTGCAGACGCTGGACGGCCAGCCGGTGGCGGCGGCCTCGCTGCGCGGCCAGTGGCTGCTGGTGGTCGTCGGGCCGTCGAGCTGCGCTGCGCCCTGCGAGCAGCGGCTGTACGCGCAGCGCCAGTTGCGCGAGATGCTGGGCCGCGATCGCGATCGGCTGGACAAGGTGTGGCTCGTCACCGACGCCGGCCAGCCGAAGGCCGAACTGCGCGCCGCGGTGCTGGCCAACCCCGAGGTGACCGTGCTGCGCGTGCCGCGCGCGCAGATCGAGCAGTGGCTGGCGCCGGCCGCCGGCCATGCGCTGGACGATCACCTCTACCTCGTCGACCCGCTGGGCGAATGGATGATGCGGTTCCCGGCCGACTTCGAGCCGGCCAAGGTCAAGCGCGACCTCGACCGGCTGCTGCGCGCCTCGGCCTCTTGGGACCGCGCGGGGCGCTGAGGCCATGCTGTCCACCGCCGCCGTCGACCTCGGCCCTACGCTGCGCCTGCTGGCGCTGGCGGCGCTGGGCGCGCTGCTGCCCTTGGCCTGGATCTGGCTGCGCCGCGGCCGCGGCGCCGCGCAAGGCCGGCTGGCCGCCCTGACCGCGCTGACGCTGTTCCTGACCTTCGACCTGATCGTCTTCGGCGCCTTCACGCGGCTGACCGATTCCGGCCTCGGCTGCCCCGACTGGCCGGGCTGCTACGGCCACGCCAGCCCGATCGGCGCCGAGCACCCGATCGCCCAGGCCGAGGCGGCGATGCCCACCGGCCCGGTCACCGCTGGCAAGGCCTGGATCGAGATGATCCACCGCTACCTGGCGATGGTGGTCGGCGCGCTGTGCCTGGTGATGGCGGTGGCGAGCTGGGCCGAGCGCCGCCGCCTGCCGCATTCGCCCTGGTGGCCGACGCTGACGCTGCTGTGGGTCGTCGTGCAAGGGTTGTTCGGCAAGTACACGGTCACGCTCAAGCTGTACCCGGCCATCGTCACCTTGCACCTGCTGGGCGGCCTGGTGCTGCTGGCCTTGCTGGCGCTGCAGCGCGAGTCGTTCCTGGCCCGCGCGCTGCCGCTGCCGCCGCCGCGGCAGCGCCTGCTGGCCGTGCTGCTGGGGCTGGTGGTGCTGCAGATTGCGTTGGGCGGCTGGGTCAGCACCAACTACGCGGTGCTGGCCTGCGGCGAGATTCCCACCTGCAACGGCGGCCGCTGGTGGCCGGCGGCCGACTTCGGCAACGGCTTCACGCTGCTGCGGCCGCTGGGCCACACGGCCGACGGCGCCATCCTGCCTTTCGAGGCGCTGGTCGCCATCCACCTGGTGCACCGCTGGTTCGCGCTGGTCGTCGCCCTCGCCGCGGGGCTGGCCGGCTGGCGGCTCTTGCGCGACGGCGCGGTGGCGGCGCGCTGGGGCCGGTTGCTGCTGGCGCTGGTCGGCGCCCAGGTGCTGACCGGGCTGTCCAACGTGGTGCTGCAATGGCCGCTGGCGGCCGCGCTCGCCCACACCGCCGGTGCCGCGGCGCTGGTGCTCACGCTGACGCTGCTGCTGGCGCGCTCGCGGCCGGCGGCCGTGGCCGCCGCCGCGGCGGTGCCGCAGCCTTCGCCCCAGGCCTCGCTGAGCGGCCTTGCCTAGAATCCTGGATTGCCCCGCGCCATGGCCTCGTCCGTTGCTGTCCCCGTCCGGCCGTCCACGCGATGGCAGCAGTACTACGCGCTGACCAAGCCGCGCGTGGTGCAGTTGATCGTGTTCTGCGCGGCCATCGGCATGCTGCTGGCCGAGCCGGGCCTGCCCGACCTGTCCAAGGCGCTGCCGGCGGTGGTCGGCATCTGGCTGGTGGCCGGGGCCGCGGCGGCCTTCAACTGCATCGTCGAGCAGCGCATCGACGCGCGCATGGCGCGCACCGCCTGGCGGCCCACCGCCAAGGGCCAGCTCAGCCACTGGCAGACGCTGCTGTTCTCGGCCGTGCTGTGCGGCCTGGGCAGCGCGCTGCTGTACGGCTGGGTCAACCCGCTGACGATGTGGCTGACCTTCGCCACCTTCATCGGCTACGCGGTGATCTACACCGTGGTGCTGAAGCCGTTGACGCCGCAGAACATCGTGATCGGCGGCGCCTCGGGCGCCATGCCGCCGGTGTTGGGCTGGACGGCGATGACCGGCGAGGTGGGCACCGAGGCGCTGCTGCTGTTCCTGATCATCTTCCTGTGGACGCCGCCGCACTTCTGGGCGCTGGCGCTGTACCGCGCCGAGGACTACCGCAAGGCCGGGCTGCCGATGCTGCCGGTGACGCACGGCTCGGCCTTCACGCGGCTGCAGGTGCTGCTGTACACGGTGGTGCTGCTGGCGGCCACGCTGCTGCCCTTCATCTACCGCATGAGCGGCTGGCTGTACCTGGCGGCAGCAATGCTGCTGGGCGCGCGCTTCATCCAGCTGGCTTTTCGCCTGTGGCGCCACTACAGCGATGCGCTGGCGCGGCAGACCTTCCGTTTCTCCATCTGGCACCTGTCGCTGCTGTTCGCAGCGCTGCTGCTGGACCATTACCTGATGCCATGGCTGCACCTGCTCGCCGCGCGTTCCTGATGGCGGCAGCGGCCGCCGCCTTGCTGGCCGCGGCCGGCTGCGACCGGCTGGCCGGCGTGGCCGGCGGCGGCCCCGCGGCGTTCAAGGGCGTCGACATCACCGGCGCCGACTACGCCAAAGAACTGACGCTGCGCGACGCCGACGGCAAGCCGCGCAGCCTGGCCGACTTCAAGGGCAAGGTGGTGGTGGTCTTCTTCGGCTACACGCAGTGCCCCGACGTGTGCCCCACCACGCTGGCCGAGCTGGCCGCGGCGCGTAAGCTGCTGGGCGCCGATGGCGCGCGGGTGCAGGGCGTGTTCGTCACGCTCGACCCCGAGCGCGACACGCCGGCGGTGCTGAAGGCCTACGTCGGCAGCTTCGGCGACGGCTTCGTCGGCCTGTGGGGCAGCGCCGACGAGATCAAGGCCGCGGCGCGCCAGTTCAAGGTGTTCTACGCCAAGGTGCCCGGCAAGACCGACACCAGCTACACGCTGGACCACACGGCCGGGTCTTACGTCTTCGACGCGTCCGGGCGGGTGCGGCTGTTCACGCGCTATGGCGCCGGAGCCGAAGCGCTGGCCGCCGACCTGAAGCGGCTGCTGGCCGAGCCGGCCGCCTGAAGCGGCCCGGCGCTCGGCGCCGGCCCCACTTCATGCGCTGACTTCCAGCGCCTTGCGCATCTTCTTCATCGCCGCCACTTCGATCTGGCGGATGCGCTCGGCCGAGACGCCGTACTCGGAGGCCAGCTCGTGCAGCGTCATGCCGCCGGAACTGTCGTCGTTGACCTTGAGCCAGCGCTCCTCGACGATGCGGCGGCTGCGCGGGTCCAGCGCGTCCAGCGCCAGGCCGATGCCGTCGCTGGCCAGCCAATCGCGGCGGCGGGCTTCCAGCGCGCGCGTCGGCTCATGGGTCTCGTCGGCCAGGTAGGCGATCGGCGCGAAGCTTTCCTCGCCGTCGTCGACCTGCGGTTCCAGCGCCACGTCGCCGCCGGCCAGCCGCGTTTCCATCTCGATCACTTCGGCCGGCTTGACGTTCAGCTCGCGCGCCATCGCGTCGACCTCGGCGGCCGTCAGCGTCGTGCGGTGGGTCTCGCCGTCGACCGCCTCGCCCTTCATGCCCTGCTTCATCGAGCGCAGGTTGAAGAACAGCTTGCGCTGCGCCTTGGTGGTGGCGACCTTCACCATGCGCCAGTTGCGCAGGATGTACTCGTGGATCTCGGCCTTGATCCAGTGCAGCGCGTAGCTGACCAGGCGCACGCCCTGCTCGGGGTCGAAGCGCTTCACTGCCTTCATCAGGCCGACGTTGCCTTCCTGGATGAGGTCGCCCTGCGGCAGCCCGTAGCCCAGGTACTGGCGCGAAATGGAGACTACCAGCCGCAGGTGCGACAACACCAGCTGCCCGGCGGCCTGGATGTCGCCATCGGCCCGCAGGCGCTTGGCCAGCGATTGCTCTTCCGCCTGCGACAGCATCGGCAACCGGTTGACGGCCGTGATGTAGGCGTCGAGGTTGCCCAGCGCGGGCATCAAGGCCCAGGGGTTGCTGATGGACAAGGCGGTGGATGGGGATTGATTCATGCGGACTGGGATCCCGTGCTCGGCTCCAAAGTTCCGCCATATTAGCACTCGCCGATGGAGAGTGCTGATCGACTCAATATCCTGGATTCATCGATGGTTTACAGTCAGCAAGCACTGACTTATACGTTGAACAAGAAGTTCATCACGTCGCCGTCCTTGACCACGTACTCCTTGCCCTCGGCGCGCATCTTGCCGGCGTCCTTGGCGCCTTGCTCGCCGCCGAAGCCCACGAAGTCGTCGTAGGCGATGGTCTGGGCGCGGATGAAGCCGCGCTCGAAGTCGGTGTGGATCACGCCGGCCGCCTGCGGCGCGGTGTCGCCGACGTGGATGGTCCAGGCCCGCACTTCCTTGACGCCGGCGGTGAAGTAGGTCTGCAGCCCCAGCAGCTTGAAGGCGGCGCGGATCAGCCGGTCCAGGCCCGGCTCGTCCTGGCCCATCTCGTGCAGGAACAAGGCCTTGTCGTCGTCGGTCATGTCGGCCAGTTCGGCCTCGGTCTTGGCGCAGATCGCCACCACCGGCGCGTTCTGGCGGGCCGCGTAGTCTTGCAGTCGCTGCAGCAGCGGGTTGTCGTGGAAGCCGGTCTCGCTGACGTTGCCGACGAACATCGCCGGCTTGGCGGTGATCAGGCACAGCGGCTTGAGCACCGCCAGCTCTTCCTTGCTGAAGTCGATGCCGCGCACCGGCCGCGCCTCGTTGAGCGCCGCCTCGCACTTCTTCAACACGTCCACCAGGCGCTGCGCCTCCTTGTCGCCGCCGGCGCGCGCCTGCTTGCCGTAGCGCTGCAGGCTTTTCTCCACCGTGGCCATGTCGGCCAGGCACAGCTCGGTCTGGATGACCTCGATGTCGGCGATTGGGTCGACCTTGCCGGCCACGTGGATGACGTTGTCGTCCTCGAAGCAGCGCACCACGTTGACGATGGCGTCGGTCTCGCGGATGTGGCTGAGGAACTGGTTGCCCAGGCCTTCGCCCTTGCTGGCGCCGGCCACCAGCCCGGCGATGTCGACGAACTCGACGATCGCCGGCAGCACGCGCTCGGGCTCGACGATGGCGGCCAGCTTGGCCAGCCGCGGGTCGGGCACCTCGACCACGCCGACGTTGGGCTCGATGGTGCAGAAGGGGTAGTTCTCGGCGGCGATGCCGGCCTTGGTCAGCGCATTGAAGAGGGTGGACTTGCCGACGTTGGGCAGGCCCACGATGCCGCACTTGAGGCTCATGACGGGGCTTTCGGGAGACGGGAGACGCGGGGCGGGGAAGCCGGCGATTCTCCCCGATCAGAAGCCCCAGCTCGCGCTGCCGCCTTGGCCCGTTCGCAGCACGCGGTCGATGCCTTCCAGGATCACCGCGTTCATGCCGAAGGTGATGCCGCCGCCGACGCGCGCGTCGGCGCGAAAGCCGGCCAGCGTGTCGCCTGGCTCGTGGCCGAGCTCGGCCGTCTGCAGGTCGACGTTGGGCATGGTGCAGCGCGTGCAGGGCTTCACCAGCTTCAGCCGCACCGCGCCGCCGTCTGCGGCGATGCTGATCTCGTCGAGCTGGTCTTCGTCGAAGGCCTGCAGACCGTCGAGCACGAGGTTGGGCCGAAAGCGCGCCATCTCGACGGCGCCCTGGCCGCGCGCCGCCAGCCGCTGGTTGAGGTCGGCCAGCGAGGCCCTGGACGCCACCAGCAGCGGGAAGCCGTCGGAGAAGGCGTTCTCGGCCGCCACCGCGCCGGTCCAGCGGGCGTCGGACAGGCGCTTCTGCTCGGGGTCGAAGCGCACCAGGCGCAGCCTGGCGCCGAGAAAGTCGCTGAACCACTGCGCCGCCAGGTCGCCCATGTCGTAGGCCCTGACCTCGTCGTGCCACACGCGCACGCGCGTCGGCGCTTCCACGGCGTCCAGCGAGACGTGCAGCGCCAGCATGCCCGGCGCGCGCAGCACCATGTCGTCGGCGCGCAGCGTGGGGCGCACCAGCGCCATGCGCGGCCAGTCGCGCTGCGTCAGCATGTTGCCGTCGGCGTCGACCACCATCCAGGCGCGATCGAGCTGCAGCCCGGTCTCGATCAACAAGGCCTCGTCGACGGCAATGCCGGCGCAGGACTTGATGGGATGCAGGTAGAGGGCGGCGATCGAGCAGTCGATGCGGTCTGACACGGCGTTCGGCGGCGGGGGCGCAAAGCCGCGGATTCTGCGCCATCGCGGCGCGGCGCCCGGGCCCTCCCTACAATCCCGCGGATGTCGGCCTTCGATGTCTGCGTGCGGGGTTCCGGTGCCGTGGCGATGGCTGCGGCGCTGTCTTTGTCGCGGCTGGGGCTGGCGGTGGCTTGGACCGGGGCGCGTCAGCCAGGCGCCGCGGGCGCTGCGGCCGACGTGCGGACCTACGCGCTGAACGCGGCTTCGGCCGCGCTGCTGGCCACCTTGAAGGTCTGGGACAGCCTGCCCGCCGACGCCCGCACGCCGGTGCGCGACATGCGCGTGCAAGGCGACACGCCGGCCGCCGCCGCGCATTTCTCGGCCTGGTCGGTGGGCGCGGCGGAACTGGCCTGGATCGTCGACGCTGCCGAGCTGGAAGCGGCGCTGGCCACCGCGCTGCGCTATGCGCCGCACGTCAACGTGGTCGCCGAGGGGGCCGATGCCGCGCTGCAGGTGCTGGCCGAGGGCCGCGACTCGGCGGCGCGCCAGCGCCTGGGCGTGCAGATGCCGGTGCAAGGCTACGGCCAGCGCGGCCTGGCCGCGCGCCTGCTGGCCGACCGGCCGCATGGCGGACTGGCGCGGCAATGGTTCCGCTCGCCCGACGTGCTGGCGCTGCTGCCGTTTGACCGCCCGGCGCCGGGCTGTTCGTACGGCCTGGTGTGGTCGCTGCCCGACGAGCGCGCGCAGGCCTTGCAGCAGGCCGATGCGGCCAGCTTCGAAGCGGCGCTGGCCGAGGCCACCGGCGGCGCCGCCGGCCGCCTGCAGCTGGTCGGCGAGCGCGCCAGCTGGCCGCTGGCGCTGGCGCAGGCGCAGGCCGTCTGCGGGCCGGGCTGGGTGCTGCTGGGCGATGCCGCGCACCTGGTGCATCCGCTGGCCGGCCAGGGCCTCAACCTGGGCCTGGCCGACGTGGCCGAGCTGTCGCGCCAGCTCGCCGCGCGCGAGGCCTGGCGCGGCATCGGCGACGAGCGGCTGCTGCAACGCTTTGCGCGCGCGCGGCGGCTGCCGACGCAGGCGATGGGCTGGCTGACCGATGGTTTGCTGCATTTGTTCGCGCACCAGGGCGGCTGGGCGCGGGAACTTCGCAACCGCGGCCTGACTCTGGTCGACCACCTGCCGCCGCTCAAGCGCGCGCTGGTGCGCCGGGCCATGGATGCCTGATCGCCCGGCCCGCTTTCGCCGCGCCCTTCCCGAGGATTTCGTCATGACCCGTTTCGCTCTCGTCCGCCGGCTGCCGGTGCTGCTGCTGGCCCTGGCGCTGCCCGTGCTGGCGCAGGAAGCCGTGCTGCGCAAGAACCTGGCCGAGCGCATTCCGCAGCTGCCCAAGATCGACGAGGTCACGCGCACGCCGATTCCCGGCCTGTATGAAGTGCGCATCGGTACCGACATCTACTACGCCGACGAGAAGGGCGACCACCTGATCCAGGGCTCGCTGATCGACACCCGCAGCAAGATCAACCTGACCGACGCGCGCATCGACAAGCTCACCGCGGTGGCCTTCGCCGAGCTGCCGCTGAAGGACGCGGTGGTCATCAAGCAGGGCAACGGCCAGCGCCGGCTGGCCGTTTTCGTCGACCCCAACTGCGGCTACTGCAAGCGCTTCGAGCGCGATCTGCAGGCGGTGAAGGACGTGACGATCTACACCTTCCTCTACCCCATCCTGGGCGCCGATTCCACCGCCAAGGCGCGCGACATCTGGTGCGCCAAGGACGCCGCCAAGACCTGGCGCTCGTGGATGATCGACGGCGCCACGCCGGCCAAGACGATGGGCAAGTGCGATACCGCGGCGCTGGACCGCAACATCGAGTTCGGCCACAAGTACCGCGTGCAGGGCACGCCCGCCGTCTTCTTCGAGGACGGCACGCGCAAGCCCGGCGCGCTGCCGCTGGCCGAGGTGGAAAGGCTGCTGCTGGCCGCCGCGAAGAAGGGCTGAAGCCCTGAAGGCCGCCGGGCGCCCGATCCGCCCTGGCCGCGGCCGCCGGCGCGGCGGCTGGGTCTTGCTGGCGCTGGCGGCGGCCGTGCTGGCAGCCCACGCCTGGGTGATGGCCTGGGTGGTCGAGCTGGCGCCGGCGCTGGGCGACGGCAGCGCCTCACGCGGGCCGCAGCGCCTGAACGCGCAGTTCATCGTCGAGTTGCAGCCCACCGCGCCGCCGGCGGCAGCGCCACTGCCCGCGCCGCCGCCACCGCGCCCGCGGCGCGTGGCAGCAGTGTCGGCGGCGGCATCAGCGGCTGCATCAGCGGCATCGGCGGCCTCCGCGGCCTCTGCATCGATGGCCGAGGCCGCGGCTTCGGCCGCGTTGGCCGCATCGGCGGCCGAGGCCACCACCGCGCTGGCGCCGCCCCCGGTGGAGCCGACGCCGCCGGAACCAGCGGCGTCGGCGGCTGCCAGCGCCGCGGCGGCAGCGTCCGCTGCGGCGGCCGCACCGCAGATGGCCACCGCGTCGGCGCCGGCCCAAGTCGCGTCATCGCCCGTCGTCGAAGCCGCGGCTTCCGCACCGCCGCCGCCGTTGGCCTTTGCCGCCTCGGCGGCCGCTTCGGCCGCGGCCTTCGAGTGGCCGCGTTCGACGCGCCTGAGCTACCGCCTCAGCGGCTACTACCGCGGCCCGGTGGACGGCCAGGCGCGCGTGGAGTGGCTGCGCGAAGGCAGCCGCTACCAGGTGCACCTGGAGGTCAGCGTCGGCCCCGCGTTCGCGCCGCTGATGAGCCGCCGCATGTCCAGCGACGGGCTGATCGGCGCCGGCGGCCTGCAGCCGCAGCGCTACGACGAAGAGACCCACGTCGCGCTGCGCAGCCCGCGCCGGCTAACGATGAATTTCGACGGCAGCACCGTCACGCTGGCCAACGGCAACCGCGTGCCGCAGCCGCCGGGCGTGCAGGACACGGCCAGCCAGTTCGTGCACCTGACCTGGCTGTTCACCACGCAGCCGCAACGCCTGCGCGCCGGCCAGTCGGTGCCGGTGCCGCTGGCGCTGCCGCGGCGCGTGGACGACTGGGTCTACGACGTCGGCGAGGCCGAGGCGCTGCGCACGCCGGCGGGCACCATCGAGGCCTGGCACGTGCGGCCGCGCCGGCCCGCCAAGCCGAGCGGCGAGCTGACGGCCGAGGTCTGGATCGCGCCCACGCTGCAGTACCTGCCCGTGCGCATCCTCATCCGGCAAGACGCCGAGACCTTCGTCGACCTGCTGCTCGAACGCCTGCCGCAGCAGGCGGCAACCGAAGCGCCGCCGCGGCGGTGAAGACGCCGAGCGCGCTGCCCCGGCGGCGCCCGCTCGTATAGTCGTTCGCAACCGACCATGGAGACCTGCTCATGTCCGACGCCCTGATCCTCACCGAAACGCATGGCGATGGCGAACGCCGCACCGCGCTGATCCGCCTCAACCGGCCCAAGCAGCTCAATGCCTTGAACGACGCGCTGATGGACCAGCTCGGCGCCGCGCTGCTGGCCTTCGACCGCGACGACGCCATCGGCTGCATCGTGATCACCGGCAGCGACAAGGCCTTCGCCGCCGGCGCCGACATCAGCGCGATGGCCAAGTTCGACTACATGCAGGTGCACCGCGACGACTTCATCACCCGCAACTGGGAGACGCTGCTGCAGGTGCGCAAGCCGGTCATCGCCGCGGTGGCCGGCTTCGCTTTGGGCGGCGGCTGCGAGCTGGCGATGATGTGCGACCTGCTGATCGCCGCCGACAACGCCCGCTTCGGCCAGCCCGAGATCAAGATCGGCATCATCCCCGGTGCCGGCGGCACGCAGCGGCTGCCGCGCGCGGTGGGCAAGGCCAAGGCGATGGACCTGGTGCTGACCGGCCGCCTGATGGACGTGCAGGAGGCCGAGCGCGCCGGCCTCGTCTCGCGCATCGTGGCGGCCGACAAGCTGCTCGACGAAACGCTGGCCGTGGCCGCCGTGATCTGCGCGCTCAGCGGCCCCAGCGTGGCGCTGGCCAAGGCCTGCATCAACAAGGCCTTCGAAGGCGGCCTGCGCGATGGCATCGACTACGAGCGCCGCGTCTTCCACTCGCTGTTCGCGACCGAAGACCAGAAGGAAGGCATGGACGCCTTCCTCGGCAAGCGCGCGCCGGCGTTCAAGCAGCGCTGAAGAGATCCCCTCCCGCTTGCTGACGTGCGGGCGGCCGGCTCGTTCGGGCGGCGGATGCCCGCCACGACCCCGATGCCCAGACTGCGGCCCAGGCTGCGGCGGACATGCATCCGTCCACCGCAGGCCTCGTGCCACGGATGCGTCGAGGAGTCGATCATGTTGCTGTCCCGCCGACTGGCCGCCCTGGCCGTCTTGCTGTCCGCCACCACGGCCGCGCTGGCCGAAGGCCCGATGTGCTATCCCGATGCCGACTGCGCGCCGGCGCAGACCTTGAACTCCGGCCGCACGCGCGCCGCGGTCGTCGCCGCGATGAGCGAGCCCGAGTATGTCGATCCGCCGTCGACGCTGACCCGCGCCGCGGTGATCGCCGAGTACTACCGCGCCCGCGACCGCGGCGAGATGGCGCTCGTCGATGAAGACAGCGGCTCGACCTGGCTGGCGATGGAGCGCGCGAACGCGGCCACGCACATCCGCACGGCGTCGCTGCGCCTGCTGGCCGCGCGTTGAAGACCAAGCCGCGGTCCGGCCTTGGCCGGCGCCCCGCTCAGGGCACCAGCCAGCGCCGGCCGCGGCCGTCGAAGCCGGCACGCCGGTGGCCATCGGCGTGCAGTTCCAGCCAGTCGACCGCGTCGACCACGGCCGTCACCACGCCGAAGTGCTCGCGGCTGCCGCGCTCGGGCAAGGGCGCGTCGATCGGGCTGCCCGGCGGCAGCGGCGACAGGTAGTCCTGCGCGCCCGGCGTCATCTTCAGCCGCGCCCAGCGCGACGAGACGGCCAGCCCGTTGGTGCGCACTGCCAGCGTGACGCGCAGGCGCAGCTGCCAGCTCAGGGCCGGCGACCACAGCACCAGCGTGCCTTGCGGCCGCGCCGCGATCTGCCGCACCTTGGCCGAGCGGCTGTCGGCGTAGAAGATCAGCGCGCGGCGCGCGCGGTCGACGTCGCGCAGCACCACGCTGCGCGCATCGGCGCCGCCGGCACCGTCGCCGGTGGCCAGCACGCCGACGCGCCAGCCGTGGCCGCGCTCGCGCGGCGCACGTTCGAGCTGCGACCACAGCTCGGCCTCGATCGCGTCGAGATCGAGCAGCCGCTCCACCGCATCAACCCTCGCGTCGCAGCGCCGGGAACAGCAGCACGTCGCGGATGCTGGGGCTGTCGGTGATGAGCATCACCAGGCGGTCGATGCCGATGCCGCAGCCGCCGGCCGGCGGCATGCCGTACTCCAGCGCGCGGATGAAGTCGGCGTCGTAGTACATCGCCTCCTCGTCGCCGGCGTCCTTGTTGGCGGCCTGGGCGGCAAAGCGCGCCGCCTGGTCCTCGGCGTCGTTGAGTTCAGAGAAACCGTTGGCGTACTCGCGCCCGGTGATGAACAGCTCGAAGCGCTCGGTGATCGCGGGGTTGGTGTCGGAAGCGCGCGCCAGCGGCGAGACCTCCACCGGGTAGTCGATGATGAAGGTCGGCTGCCAGAGCTTTTCTTCCACCGCGGCCTCGAACAGGCCGAACTGCAGCTCGGGCAGTTGCCAGTGCGCCGGCGGCTCTTCGCCCAGCGCCTTGAGTTTGGCGTGGATGGCGGCGGCGTCGTCGGCCTCGGCCGCCGTCAGACCGGCGTGGGCGACCAGCGCGTCGCGAACCGACAGCCGCGCGAAGGGCTTGTCCAGGTCCACCGGCTTGCCGCCGTAGCTCAGCGCCGCGCTGCCGGTGGCGGCGCGCGCGGCGTGGCGGAACACGGCTTCGGTGAAGTCCATCAGATCATGGTGCGTCCAGTAGGCCGCGTAGAACTCCATCATCGTGAACTCGGGGTTGTGGCGGACGCTGATGCCTTCGTTGCGGAAGTTGCGGTTGATCTCGAACACGCGCTCGAAGCCGCCGACGACCAGGCGCTTCAAGTACAGCTCGGGCGCGATGCGCAGGAACATCTCCTGGTCGAGCGCGTTGTGGTGCGTGACGAAGGGCTTGGCGTTGGCGCCGCCGGGGATGGGGTGCAGCATCGGCGTCTCGACCTCGAGAAAGCCGTGCTCGACCATGAAGTTGCGGATCGACGCCACCGCCTTGCTGCGCGCGACGAAGCGCGCGCGCGCCGTGTCGTCGGTCTTCAGGTCGACATAACGCTGGCGGTACTTCTGCT
>JAIUPH010000007.1 GCA_020161065.1 Pseudomonadota bacterium | reverse complement strand
GCGCTGGCCGTCCTCGTCCGCGACTGCTGCTCGATGCGGGGCAAGTTGTCGTGCCCGTTGATAACCACCCTGCAGAGGCAGTGAAACAAGTGAAACGCCGCGTGTTGGACGATTGTTGACGCAGCGAATTCAACATAAGGGGTGCAGGTTGTCCATCACGGTGGTCTTGCCGCGCCCATTGGCGCCCGCGATGGCCACGAGCGCGGCGCCGGGGGCCAGGCGCTCGAAGTCCAGTTCCAGCACATCCTGCCCCATGCCGTCGCGTATGCCGCGAAAGCCCTTGAGCATCAGCGAATGGACTCTCATGCGTGTGCTCCCGATGAAACCTCGAGGCAGTCTCCCGCGAGTTCCAACACCTTCAAGTCGCCTTGCGCTTCGGCGCCGGGATGCTGTGCACCTGCGGCGGTTGCCGCGCCCGGCTCGGCCAGTGCAGCATCCACGATGCGTTGCGTCTCGCGCACCGCGAGCTCGTCGAGACACGACCACAGCGGCTCGGGTCGCGCGCCGACCACGCCGGCCCAGGCCGCCACCTTGTCCCGCATCGCGCCGGCCTGGCCGATGCCGCCGGAGCGCACGCGCACCACCGGCAAGATGCGCCCTTCGAACTGCACGCTTGCGGCGCCGGCCAGCAGTTCGCGCATTGCGGCGCGGTCGACGTCGTTGCGCTCCTCTTCGGGAACGCTCCAGCGCAGGCGCACCCAGGCCCCCGCGACCGGCTGCGCCACCAACGCGGCACGCAGTGTGGCGAGGTCCGGCTTGCCGTCGAAGCAGATGTCGACCGTGCGGCGCGCTGGCGTCGCTTCCAGGCGGCATGTGGCGGAGTCCGGCCCGACCTGCCAGAGCAGGAAGCCCTTGTCGCCGGCCTCGCCGTGGTGGAACCTGCCGATCGACCCGGCGTAGGCGATGCAGCGCCGTCCGCCGCCATCGTCGCGTTCCCAGCATTGGTGGCGGTGGATGTGACCCAGCAGCACCGCCTGCGCGCCGGCGTCGAACAGGCTGCCGGTCGTGAACTCGTGATCGAAGCCGGCCATCGGCACACCGTGCTCGGTGATGCAGCCGAACACTGTGCCGTGAGACACGAGCAAGGTCGGCAAGCCAAGCTGGCGCGCCATCGCGTGGTTCGATGCGAGCCCACGCAGCAGCGCCGCGACGTGTTCCCCGGTCGCGCCGGCAGCGTCGGCGGCCCCGAGGGCCGCGGCGACCACGGCGCGGTTCACCGATGGCAAGCAGGAAAAGAGCCCGACCAGGCCGTCCGGCAGCGCGTCGAAACTCCATCCCGGCGACACGACCCAATCGCCCCCGGCGGTCAGGCCCACCTGCCCGATCCGGTCGCCCACATGCACGGCATGGCGTCCTCCCAGTTCCCTGAACACGGACAGGGTTCCCGGCGGTTCGTGCGACCAGGTGCCTTGAAGCATCAGGACGGGGCAGTGGTCCGCCAGCCCCCGAACCCGCGACACGAGCGCCACCGCCGACGGCGAGTGCAGATCGAGCGCATGGTCGGTGCTGTCGCCGGAGATCACGGCCACGTCGACGCCGACGTCCACGGCACGCTCGATTGCAGCGCCAAAGCACCGATCCGCTTCGACCAGGTTGCGCGGCCCGTAGTGCAGGTCGGAGAAGTGCGCCACGCGCAGGGGCGGGCGCGTAGTCATGACGCCTCCCGCAGCGCGACTGCGACCTTGTCGACATAGCCCGGCGCATCGTTGCGGTGGCGGTCCAGTTCGTCCCAGGCCCGGCGCCGGCCCTGCGGGTTGAGTTTCCAGCCCGGCCCCCACCGCCGCGCCGCGTAGGCCTCGAAGTCGGCGGCGGAGACACCGTGCCCGCCGGCCAGGGCCAGCACCTTGTCCAGCGTCGGCTCGCCGCGAGACGGAACCCCATCGGCGTCCGCGACCTCGGCGGATGCCGCGGTAGCCCCGGCGGGTTCGCCTTCGAGCACGCCGCAAGACGCATGCGCCTGCACGACGACAGCCTCGTCTTCCTCGCGGTCACGCAACAGCGCGCTCACGTCCACAGGTGCCTCGAGGTCGATGATCCACTGCGGCACCCGCACCGCCCGGCCCTGCTCGTCGATGTGGCTGACCTCCATCAGCCGCTTGGACAGGTAGAACGGCGTGCGCTGGCGGTCGAGAAAGCCCGAAATGCGCCCGCCGCGCAGGAAGGCCACGGTCTCGAACTTCTGGATCGCCGCGTTCATCGCATAGAAGCTGGTGGTGTGCAGTTCGAACGCGCTCAGCGAGCGGATGCCCGGCACGAAGAACAGGAAGCGGCCCGTCAGGTTGCATTCGCGCTGCTGGTATTCGCGGCAAGCCTCGGGCTCGCAAACGCCGCCGTTGGCCTCGCGCATCACCGTCTTGCGCCCGCCGAACAGGCGCACCGCGCGCCGCCCCTGCGCGTCCACCGGCACCGGCGCGTGGCACATGCAGTGCCGCACGCGGCCATCGGGCGCGTACTCCGACCAGTAGCGCTTGTCGTGCGTGCCCCAGGCCGCCAGTTCGTGCGGCATCACGGTCTGCCAGTGGTCCGACGGGAACACCACCGGGAAGCGGTACAGGTACCGACCCTCGCCGCGATCCTCGCCGTAGGCCTCGATCAGCTCACGTGCCAGCGCTGGGTTGCCGAAGTCCTGCGCGCGCACGGTGAACCACGGCACGTTGCGCGGCACCAGCGGATTCTTCAGCTGCGGCAAGGCTTCGGCGAGCGCCTGCTCGATGCGGTCGAACGAGTGGCCGTCGCGCAGTCCGCGCTCGTAGATTTCGCAGGCGCGCGGCTCACCCGCGGCGCGCTTGGTCAGCACCTTGATGCCGGCGCGGATCTTCCCGGCGGTGGGGATGCGGGCAGGCCCCTGCCCGAGCACAGTGGCCAGTGTTGAGGGGCCGCCGTGCAAGGTGACGGTGGGCAGTGCGGATGCGGCGGTCATGGCTGCGCTCCTTCGCGAGGCGTGCACCGGGACATCCCGGCGATTCATGCTCTCGCGGGAATCCGCCGCTTCAAGTGCGCTTGTTCAGGCGCGCCGCCCTCACGTGCGCCGTGGTGCGGCCGACGGCAGCGCCGGCATCGGCTCGTCGGTGGACCACACCCAGCCGCCACCCGCAGCGCGCAGCGTGGCGGCCTTGGCCTCGCGCTCGCGGGGAGTCATGAAGGGGCTGTACACATGTAGCGGCAGCGGTACGGCGCCCGTGTCCAGCAGCAGCGCGTTGGCAAACGCGGCGACGCAGCGCGCGTCGTAGCGCAGCGGTTTGACGAAGTACCGCCCCGCATCGACGAGCGCCCGCAACAGCGGCAGTTCATGCACGCCTTCGACCGGGATCCACTGATCGCTGGCCAGCAGCAGGGTCGCGGTGTCGATCTCGTAGGTGTGCTCGCGCCGCGCACGGATCAGGGCCGTGATCACCGCGCGCACGCGCTGGCCATGATCGGCGTCACGGGCTTCGAGAACTGCCGCATACGTCCTCGCGATCCGTTCCCAGGTCTTCGCCGACGCCAGCAGCGGGGCGTCGGGCATGTGCTTCAGCCAAACCCGGTAGCCGCCCGGGCAAGCCTCGACCCCCTTGAACTCAGCCAGCGCCACCGCCAGCGGCGCCACGCCATCGTGCGGCCGCAACACCCCCAGGCGTTCGCGCCGGCGCTGCGCCGCTTCCGCGTGCGTCGCTTCGTTGAACTGCTCGGGCACGTACAGGCGCTCGCCGAGGACGACGCCCTTCGCCCTCACCTGCTCGGCGGCGCGCTGCAGGTACTTGTGCAGCACGCCTTGCGATCGTTTACCTGCCATCGCCGGCGACCAGCGGTTGAACCCCGCGCGCTCGAACAGGAAGTGCGTCAGCGCGCGCAGGCTCATGCGGCGCCGCGGCGCCTCGATCTCGCCCGGGTCATCGTCCGTCCGTCGGCCCGGAGCCTTGCCGCCGGCCTGGCGGCTCCACGCGAAGTCGACCCGCAGTTCCACCGCCCCCTCGGACTCCAGCACCGCGTCGCCAACCAACTCGCCCAGACCCGACTGCTGTGGCGAGGGCTCGAACGACGCGCAGGTCGGATGGTGCTGGCTGCCGGTGTCAGGCATGCGCTTGGCCTGGTAGCGGCGGTGAAAGGCGACGTACATCTCGACGCCGCCGGGCACGCACAGGCAGCGCGGGCGCTCCGGTGTTTCGTAGACAGCAGACAGCGCATCCTGAATCGCTGGGTCGTCGGGCTCCAGGATGCGGCCGCGGATCGACAATCGCTGGGTGTCCATGGGGCCCAATCCTTCAGGGCCCTGCTCCCAGGGCACCAGCCCGAAATACAACGCGATTGGCGGGCAATCGCCATCAACCGTTGCGGCGCTGAGCCGAAAGGAAGGAACGTCTCCGTGTTCGACCGGCTGCAAGCGTGGGCAAAGAGGATCAAGCGCGACGGCGTGACGCTGTGGTTCGCGTCTCGGCATCCCGCGGTGCCCTGGCTCGCGAAGGCGCTCGCCGTCTTCGTCGTCGCCTACGCGCTGAGTCCCATCGACCTGATTCCGGACTTCGTCCCCGTGCTGGGCTACCTTGACGACGTGATCCTGCTGCCCGCCTTGATCTGGGCGGCCATCCGGCTGATCCCGGCTCCGGTTCTCGGGGAATGCCGCGAGCAGGCGGACCACTGGATGACCCAGCAGGGCAGAAAGCCGACCAGTCGGGTTGGCGCGCTCCTCATCGTCGCGGTCTGGATCGGCGTGAGCCTTGCCCTGTGGCAATGGCTCATCAAGCCCTGGCTGGGGTCTTGATTCGCAGTTGCGGCCCCCCGGCGAAGCCGATGCTTCGCGCCGTGCCCTTCAAGCGGCTGCCGGCTCTTGACGCACCTCCCTGTCCAGTCGCTCGCGCCGCCTGCGCATCAGCAGGTACGCCGCCGGAATCACGAACATCGACAGCAGCGGCGCGGTGATCATGCCGCCCACCATCGGCGCGGCGATGCGCTGCATCACCTCGGAGCCGGTGCCGGTGCCCCACATGATCGGGAACAGGCCGGCCAGGATCACGGCCACGGTCATCGCCTTCGGCCGCACCCGCAGCACCGCGCCCTCGCGGATCGCATCAAGCAGGTCGGCCTCGCCGGTCTTGCCTGCGGCCACACGTGCGTCCCAGGACTGCTTCAGGTAGAGCAGCATGATCACGCCGAATTCGGCCGACACGCCGGCCAGCGCAATGAAACCCACCGCGCCTGCCACCGACAGGTTGTAGCCCAGCAGGTACAGCAACCAGATGCCGCCCACCAGCGCGAACGGCAGCGTCGCCATGATCAGCAGGGCTTCGCCGAAGCGCCTGAAGGTCAGGTACAGCAGCACGAAGATGATCAGCAACGTGAACGGCACGACGACTTTGAGCTTGGCCGTGGCACGCTCCAGGAACTCGAACTGCCCCGACCACGACACCGAGTAGCCAGGCGGCAGCTTGACCTTCTCGCCGACCACGCGCTGCATGTCCTGCACCGCGCCGCGCAGGTCGCGGCCACGGATGTCGACATAGACCCAGCCCGACAGCCGTGCGTTCTCGCTGCGCAGCATCGGCGGGCCGTCGGTGATGCGGATGTCGGCCACGTCCGACAGCACCAGACGGGCGCCGCGCTCGCTGACGATGGGCAGCTTGCGCAGCTTGTCCAGCGAGTCGCGTGTTTCCCTCGGGTAGCGCATGTTGATCGGGAAGCGCTGCAGGCCTTCGACCGTCTCGCCGATGTTGTCGCCGCCCACGGCCGAGGTGATGATCGACTGCACGTCGGCGATGTTCATGCCGAAGCGTGCCGCCGCGTCGCGGTTGATCGTCACGTCCACGTAGCGCCCACCGGTCAGCCGCTCGGCCAGTGCGCTGCTCACGCCAGGCACGTCCTTCAGCGCTTTCTCGATCTCGCCGGTGATGCGGTCGATGGTCACGAGGTCGGTGCCGGCGACCTTCACGCCGACAGGGCTCTTGATGCCGGTGGCCAGCATGTCGATGCGGTTGCGGATCGGCGGCACCCAGATGTTGGCCAGGCCGGGCACCTTGACGATGCGGTCCAGTTCGTCGACCAGCTTGTCCTGCGTCATGCCGGGTCGCCACTCGCTCTTCGGCTTGAACTGGATCGTGGTCTCGAACATCTCCAGCGGCGCGGGGTCGGTAGCGGTTTCGGCGCGGCCGGCCTTGCCGTACACGCTGGCGACTTCGGGCACGGTCTTGATCAGGCGGTCGGTCTGCTGCAGCAGCTCGGCCGCCTTGCCGGCCGAGAGGCCCGGCAGCGCCGACGGCATGTAGAGCAGGTCGCCCTCGTCGAGCCGCGGCATGAACTCGCCGCCGATGTGCTGCAGCGGCCATAGGCTCGCCACCAGCACAACCCCAGCAAGCGCCAGCGCGAGCCTCGGCGCGCGCAGCACTACGTCCAGCAGCGGGCGATAGGCGGCGATCAACAGCCGGTTCAGCGGGTTCGTCCTCTCATCGGGAATGCGGCCACGGATCAGGTAGCCCATCAGCACCGGGATCAGCGTGGCCGACAAGCCGGCCGCCGCGGCCATCGCGTAGGTCTTGGTGAAGGCCAACGGCGAGAACAGCCGCCCTTCCTGCGCTTCCAACGTGAACACCGGGATGAAGGACAGCGTGATGATCAGCAGCGAGAAGAACAGCGCCGGCCCGACCTCGACGGCCGAATCGCCGATCACCTTCCAGCGCGCTTCGCCTTGCAACTCGTGGCCGGGATGCTCATGGCCCCAGCGCTCGAGGTGCTTGTGTGCGTTCTCGATCATCACCACCGCTGCATCGACCATCGCGCCGATGGCGATGCCACCCAGCGACATGATGTTGGCGTTGACGCCCTGGTAGTGCATCACGATGAAGGCCATCAGGATGCCCAGCGGCAGGCTGACGATGGCCACGAACGCCGAGCGCAGGTGGAACAGAAAGACGAAACACACCACCGCGACGACGATGAACTCCTCGAGCAGCTTGAAGCCGAGGTTCTCGACCGCTCGTTCGATCAGCCCCGAGCGGTCGTACACCGGCACGATCTCCACGCCCTGCGGCAGGCTGCCCTGGAGCGACGCAAGCTTGGCCTTGACGGCGGCGATGGTTTCCAGCGCGTTCTTGCCTGAGCGCATCACGATCACGCCACCGGTGGCCTCGCCCTCGCCGTCGAACTCGCCGATGCCGCGCCGCATCTCGGGGCCGACCTGGATGCGCGCGACGTCGCCCAGGCGCACCGACACGCCGGCGTCGGTGGTCACGAGTGGCACCTTGCGGAAGTCATCGAGCGAGGCCAGGTAGCCCGAGGCACGCACCACGTACTCGGCCTCGCCGAGCTCGAGCACCGAGCCGCCGGCTTCCTGGTTGGATTTGCGGATCGCCTCGACAACCCGGGTGTGAGGGATGTTGTAGGCCGCGAGCTTGTCGGGGTCGAGCAGCACCTGGTACTGGCGCACCATGCCGCCCACCGACGCGACCTCGGCGACGTTGGGTACCGTCTTCAGTTCGTACTTCAGAAACCAGTCCTGCAGTGCGCGCAACTGTCCGGCGTCCATCTGGCCGCTGCGGTCCACCAACGAATACTGGTAGATCCAGCCGACGCCAGTGGCGTCCGGTCCGAGCGAAGCCGTTGCGCCCGGCGGCAAGCGCGACTGCACCTGGTTCAGGTACTCGAGCACCCGCGAGCGGGCCCAGTAGAGGTCGGTGCCGTCCTCGAACAGCACGTAAACGAAGCTGTCGCCGAAGAACGAATAACCGCGCACCGTCTTCGCCCCCGGCACCGACAGCATCGTCGTCGTCAGCGGGTAGGTGATCTGGTTCTCGACGATGCGCGGCGCCTGCCCCGGATAGGTCGTGCGGATGATGACCTGCACGTCGGACAGGTCGGGCAGCGCATCCAGCGGTGTCCTGAGCACCGAGTACACGCCCCAGGCGCTGAGCATCAGCGTGGCTAACAGCACCAGGAAGCGGTTGACGATCGACCAGCGGATCAGCGCGGCGATCATCGCGAGGCTCCGGAAGCTGCGGACGCGGGAGCCTTGGCTTCAGGCGGCAGCAGCGTGGTTCTCGTCAGCTGTGGGGTGCCATCGGCCTCCATGGTGAACTCGAAGTCCACGCGGTCGCCCGCTTCCAGCCCACGCGGCGCGCCGCCCTTCGGCAGCTTGAAATCCATCGTCATGGAGCCCCACTTCAGCGAGGGAATAGGCCCATGCGAGAGCGTCATCGCGTCGCGGCCGATAGCCTCGATCGTGGCCGTGCCCGAGTGTCTGGGCGCGGCGTTGGCGGACGTGGGTTTCGGCTCGTCGTTGAGCCGTGCCTCGACACCCTTCAGGCTGGCTTCCGAATCGATCAGGAACTGCGACGAGACGACCACGCGCTGGCCAGGCTGCAGCCCGCGCTTGACCTCGGTCTGGCCCCCACTCTCGATGCCGATCTCGACATCGACCGGCCGGAAACGGCCGCCCTCCTCGGCGAGCATCACCACCGTGCGCCGGCCGGTCTGGATGACCGCCTCGGTCGGGATCAGCAACGCCTTCTCCGCGCGCATGTCCATGAACTGCATCTGCACGAACATGCCGGGCACCAGGTGCCCGTCCGGGTTACCGAGTTCGAGGCGCGCCTTCAGCGTGCGCGTGGTCGGATTGACCTCCGGCAGCAGCGCCTGCACCCGGCCCTCGAAGCTCGCGCCCGGCGCGGCCGGGCTGCGGGCCCGCACCTTGGCCCCGGGTCGCAGCAACGCGGCCTGGCTCTCCGGTACCTCGGCGTTGGCCCAGACCGTGGCGGTGCCGTTGATCCGAAACAACGTGGCACCGGCCATGACTGTCATGCCCTCGCGCGCCATCAGCTCGGTGACAACGCCACCGATCGGTGCCATCACCGTGAAACGCGGCTGCGTGCGGCCGCTGCGCTCGACCAGTTCGATCAGCGCTTCGTCCATGCCGGCCTGGCGCATGCGCTGGCGCGCCCCGTCGACCAGCTCGGCCATGTCGGAGCCTTGCATGCGCCGAACGGACAGGAACTCCTCCTGCGCCGCGATCCAGTCGGGCACGTACAGCTCGGCAAGCGCCTGCCCCTTGGCGACGCGGTCGAGCGTCGCGCGCACCTGCAGGCGCTCGACGAAGCCGTTGGCACGGGCCTGCACGACCGCCTGGTCGCGTTCGTTCCAGGTGATGCTGCCGACCGCCGCCACCTCGGGCGACAGCGTGCCCTCGGTCACCAGCGCCGTGCGCACGCCCAGGTTCTGCTGGATGCGCGGGCTCACGGTGACCTTGCTGCCGTCGCCATCACTGTCCGCGTACACCGGCACCAGCATCATGTCCATGAAGGGTGACTTCGCCGGCTTCTCGAATTTGTTCCCCGGCACCATCGGGTCGTGGTAGTAGAGGATCTTCTTGCCGGTGGCCGGGTCCACTTCGCCCGCCTTGAGGCCGGTCGCGATGTGCCGCCGCGTCGCGTCCTCACCTTCGGCAATGCCTTGCGGAAGGGCTTGCGCCGGCGCGGCACTCGCCGCGCCGGCGCTTGTCGGTGGGGTGGCCATGCCCATGCCGCGGTCCATGCCCATCGCGTAGAGCGCATAGCCGGCCGCGCCGAGCACGCCGGCCGCGACCACGCCGCCGAAGACGATCAACAGGGGTTTGGTGTTCATCGCTGGGGCTCCTTGGATGCCGTGGTGCCGTTCGCAACGCCGTTCGTCGCACCGTTCGTCGGTGCGGGCGGCTGCTCGGGCGGAATGAGGTACTGGAGCCGCGCCCACAGCCCGGCGGATTCCATCTCCAGGCGCAGGCGCTCCATGCGCGTGTCGATCTCCATGCGGCGCGCTTCGAGCACTGCGGCGAGCGGGCTGCCACCACCGCGGTAGGCGGCCAGCGCGGCGCGCGTGCGCTCGGTCGCCAGCGGTATGAGGGCACTGTCGTACTGGGCCAGCCGCTCGCGGCCGGACTGCCACTGCAGCAGCCAGATGCGTGTCTCGGCGGCGTGCTCACGCGTGGCTTCCTCGCGCTGCGCCCGCAGCTGCTCGGCCAGCGCCAGCCGCGCGGTGACTTCGCGGTCCTGCCGGTTCTTCTGGTCCCACTGCAGCGGAACCGAGACATTGAGCGACACCATGTTGGAGTACGCCGAACCGCGCTGGCTGAACATCAGCTCCACGCTCCAGTCCGGGTGCTTGGCGCTGGTGGCGACGTCCACATCGGCACGCGCCGCAGCTTCCTGGCGGGCGAGCACCGCGATCTGCGGATGATGGTCGAGCCGGGCTTCGAGGCCGGCCACGTCGAGCGGCGCGGCCTCGAGCGACGGCGGCGTGGCCAGGTCCTGTTCAGCAGCCGCACCGACCCAGCGTGCGAGCCGCGTGCGGGCGCTGGCGATCTGGCCCTCGATCTCGCGCAGCCGGTTGTCGATCTGTGCCACGGCGGAGCGGGCCGCGAACACGTCGGCCTGCGTGCCTCGCCCGCCGCGGTAGGCGGCGTCGGCGGCCTCGATCTGCAGCACGGCTTCGGCACGCTGGTCCCGCAGCAAGTTGCGCATGCGCTGCTGAAAATGCGTGTCCAGCCAGGCCATCGCGGTGTCGCGCCGCAGATCGGCCAGCGCGGCGGACCGGCCCGCCTCGGCCAGTTCCGCTTCGCGGTCGAAGCGTGCCGAACGTGCCTTGCGCTTGTCGTCGCGCGTCAGTTCCTGCATCACGGCGATCGAGCGCATAGTCATGAAGTCGCGCGTCAGGCTGAACCGGTCGGCCCCGTCGACAGGCAGGTTGTTGACGCCCGCCTTCAGGGTCGGATCGGGCAGTTGGCCGGCGGCGGCGGACATCTCGCGCGCCGCTACCGCTGCCAACTCCTGGGCCGAGAGCTGGCGCGAGCGGTCCTGCGCCAAGCGCAGTGCTTGGTCGAGGCTCAGCGTCGGCTGAGCCTGGGCGCCGAAGCTCGCCGCACTGATCAGCAGCGCCAACACCGAACCGGCCAAACGGTGGCGAGGCAGCCACGACCAGCGCGGCGCGCGTCGTGAAGAAGCAGTGAACATGGAACTCTCCAGACAACGAACAAGGCGTCGTGCCGGGCCCGTTCAGCCTCGTGCGAGCGAGGCTCGCGGAGGCGGACGGGCGCGACCGGTGCGCCGGACCGACCCGCGAAGGGTCGTCAGCGCAGCGTTGTCGGGAGGATCAGATTCGGTAGACGCAGTGCAGGATGGCGTGCGGCGGTGAAGCCGCAACCAGTGCACTCAGCGTGGCCGCCGCAACGCGCGGCGGCGCCTTGCCGGGCAGCGCGGGCGTCGTCGTGTACAGCGCCGTGAGCAGCGCCACGGGCACGGTCAGCGTGGACGCCTGGTCGCTTTGATTGCCTTGCTTGCAGTGCTCGGCACACAGGTTGGCCGAGTCCGGGTCCATCGCGCCGACCATGTCGTCGCAACCGGGCATCTGCGCGTCCATGGCGGCAACAGCAGACGCCGTGGCGGTGTTGGGAGCCTTGGCGGCCAGCCCCGGGCAGGCGTAGGCGGCCACCGCCAACTGCGCGAGCAGCAATACGCCGATCAGGCCGCGAGCCAAGCTGCGCAAAAAACCGCGCGTCATGGGAAGGCACTCCTTCCTGAGCGCGACGAGGTCGCACCGTGCCGTTCGGCACGGGTGGCGATCGTGGCGTCCTGGGAGGTCATCGTGCTTGGCTGTTGCGATCGCATTCTAGGGCGGCGGCGCCGAAAGGGCAGTTGCGCTCACGCCCTCACCCTGCGCAGCCGCAGCGCGTTCGCAATCACCGATGCCGAGCTGAGGCTCATCGCCAGGGCGGCGATCATCGGCGACAGCAACCAGCCCGTGAGTGGATACAGCAGCCCCGCGGCCAGCGGCACGCCGAGCGCGTTGTAGACGAAGGCGAAGCCGAGGTTCTGCTTCATGTTGGCGACGGTCTGCACCGACAAGGCCCGGGCGGCGGCGATGCCCCGGAGGTCACCCTTGACGAGCGTGACCTGCGCGCTGTTCAGGGCCACGTCGGTCCCCGTGCCCATCGCGATGCCGACATCCGCCTGGGCGAGTGCCGGTGCATCGTTGATGCCGTCACCCGCCATGGCCACGACGCGGCCTTCGGCCTGCAGCCGCCGCACCAGCGCCAGCTTGTCGGCCGGCTTGACCTCGCCATGCACCTCGTCGATGCCCAGCCGCACGGCCACCGCGCGCGCCGTGGTGAGGCCGTCGCCGGTGGCCATCACGACCCGCAGCCCCTCGGCACGCACGGTGGCGAGCGCTTCCGGCGTGTTTGGCTTGACCGGGTCGGAGACGGCCAGCAAGCCGATCGGCGTCTCATCCGCAGCGAGGAACATCACGCTGGCACCCTGACCGCGCAGCGCCTCCGCCTGCGCCGACAGGCCCGACACGTCGATGCCCAGTTGGTCCATCAGCGCGGTGTTGCCGAGCGCGAGTTGACGCCCGCCCACCCAACCACGAACGCCGATGCCGGAACCCGACTCGAACCCCTCCGCGTTGTCGAGCGCCAGACCCTGCTCGCGCGCCGCGCGCACGATGGCGTCGGCCAGGGGATGTTCGCTGCCCTGGTCTAGGCTGGCAGCCAGTCGCAGTACCTCCTCTGCAGTGAAGCCCACTGCCGGGACGGCGCGTTCGAAGCTCGGCTTGCCTTCGGTCAGCGTGCCGGTCTTGTCGACGATCAGCGTGTCGACCTTGCGCAAGCGCTCGATCGCCGCCGCGTCGCGGAACAGGACGCCCTGCGTCGCGGCGCGCCCGGTGGCGACCATGATCGACATCGGTGTGGCCAGCCCCAGCGCACACGGGCACGCGATGATCAACACGGCGACCGCGTTGATCAGGCCGTAGACCCAGCTCGGCTCGGGCCCGAAAACGCCCCAGACGAGGAAGGTCGACACGGCGATGGCGACCACGGCCATGACGAACCAGCCAGCCACCTGGTCGGCCATGCGCTGCATCGGCGCCTTCGAGCGCTGCGCCTGCGCCACCATCTGCACGATCTGTGACAGCATGGTCTGCGCGCCGACACGCTCCGAGCGCATCACCAGTGCCCCGCTGGTGTTCAGCGTGGCGCCGATCAGCTTGTCGCCGGCCCGCTTGCTCACCGGCAGCGGCTCGCCGGTCAGCATGGACTCATCGACCGCGCTCGAGCCTTCGGTCACCACGCCGTCCACCGGCACCTTCTCGCCGGGGCGCACGCGCAGCAGGTCGCCGACGTGCACGTGCGTCAGCGGCACGTCCTCCTCGCTGCCATCGGCGCCGACGCGGCGCGCCGTCTTCGGCGCCAGGCCCAGCAGTGACTTGATGGCCGCCGAGGTCTGCGACCGGGCCTTGAGTTCCAGGATCTGGCCCAGCAGCGTCAACGAAATGATGACCGCCGCCGCCTCGAAGTACACCGCCACGCGGCCCATGGCCTGGAACGAGGCCGGGAAGACATCCGGCGCCACCGTGGCCACGACGCTGTAGGCGAACGCCGCGCCGGTGCCCAGCCCGATCAGCGTCCACATGTTCGGGCTGCGCAGGCGGATCGATTGCACCCCGCGCACGAAGAACGGCCAGCCCGCCCACAGGACGATGGGCACGGACAGCACGAGTTCGACCCAGCTCTGCACGCCCATGCCGAACCACTGCAGGCGATGGCCGGCCATGGCCAGCAGCGTGACGATCACCGTCAGCGGCAGGGTCCACCAGAAGCGCCGGCTGAAGTCGGCCAGCTCCGGGTTCTCGTCCTCGTCGAGCGCCGGCAGCATGGGCTCCAGCGTCATGCCGCACTTGGGGCAGTTGCCGGGGTGGTCCTGCCGCACCTCGGGGTGCATCGGACAGGTGTAGATCGTGCCGGCGGGCGGAGCTTCATCCGCTGCGCCCGTTGCCTGGCTGGGCTCGTGCTGCCCCCCATGGTGCTGGTGGCCATGCTGTCGGGCCTTGTCGTGCCCCCCGTGCTTGTGAGCTTGCATGTCCATGGCTCAGCTCCCGCTCACCGGCTTGTCCGGGCCATGGCTCTCATGCCGAGCATGGGCACCGTGGCCGCCATGGCCGTGAAACAGGTGCATCAGCGGGCAGGCCAGCAGCAGCAGGTAAGGCCACAGGCCGGCCACGTGACCCCAGTGCTCGCGCAGCAGGTAGAAGGCGACGATCAGCACGACCATCAGCAACGCGATGCTGACCGGGCGGCGACGCGAGGGCGTGCCGTTCGCATGGGACTCATTGACAGGGTGGTTCATGAATGGCTCCTTACCCCGCCGAGGCACTTGTGGTGCCGGCCAGGGATGCATTGACCTTAGACCTTGACAGCATGGGAAGGTCAAGCGGAACAGATCAAGGTTCGGCCGAGCGGTTGAGTTCGTCGTGGCGCGAGCGGATGTCCGCGGGCCACTGCGACTTGATCCACGAGAGCACGGCGACGATCTCCTCGTCGCCGAGCGTCCCCTCGTAAGCCGGCATTGCCGAGGCGTAGTCCTTCAGGTTCGCCGCCTTCGCGACGCCGAACTTGGTGATTCGGAACAGCAGTTCGTCAGGGTGATGCCAGGTGTGTCCGTTCGCGTCGTGGGGCGGCGCCGGCAGCCTGCCGTCCGGCCCGGGCTCGCGCCAGTTCGCCTGGCCCTCCAGCCTTGCACCATGGCAAGCTGCGCATTGCGCCGCATAGATCCGCTGACCCCGGGCCGTGAGCGTCGCATCGTCCGCCCGCAGGCGATGGACCGGAGCGCGGCTTGCCATCCAGAACACGGAAGCCGCGATGCTCGTCACGATGGCAGCCCCCACAACGAGGGCCACCATCCAGGATCTCTTCCTGATGGACATCGTTCAGGGCTTGGCCGGGGGAGCGCCCATGCGGTCCATCATCATCTGCATCATGGACTGCATCATTTCCATGTGCTTCTCCATCATTTGCTGGCGCATGGCCATGTCCATCGGTGCGCTGGCAGCGCCCATCGGGCCCATGGCGCGCATGCCACCCATGCCGGCCATCGGCCCGGGGCCCATGCCGCCCATCATGCCCATGCCTTCCTGCATCAGCTTCATGTGCTCGGCCATCAGCGCGTTGCGCTCCTCCGGCGTGCGGGCGCGGGACATCTTGTCGTGCATCTCGCGCATCGCCTTCATGTGCGCGTCCATCGTCGCCATGCGGTCGGCCGGAGCCGCCGCGGCCGAGGCCGCGCCCGGTGGATGGTGGGCTGAGTGATCCTGGCTGCCGGGTGCGCCCGGGGTCTGGGCGCAGGCCGCCAGCGTGAAGGCCACTGCGCCGGCCAGGGCGAAGGAACGAAGAGTTGCCATGATGAAACTCCAGTGGGAACGAGGGATGGGTCACCGTCGAGGAACGGCAAGGACACCTGCGCTTCGGCATCGACCGAAGCAGGTGTGGACGCGCGAGCCGGCCAGCGCGCGGAGCACGTCCGCGCCTGCGCCAGCTCGGCCGAGGGGCTAAATGGTCAGCCGAAGGAAGGCGATGGCCACCGACGGTCCCGGTGGCGGTGGCGTCGCGAGCGGACGCCAGAGGACTTCCGTCCGTCCGGGCGTGAAGGCAGGCCAGCAGGCGAAGACCTGTGCCCCCAGTGCCGGTTGCTCCGCGGCGCCATCGGCTTTGGCCGACTGGGCTTTGGTGACGATGTTCCGCTCCGTCTCGCAGAAGCTCGAGCAGGCTTGCAGCGCCGGATCGGGCTCGTGCGTCCCATTGGCGCCAGCAGCAGCTTCGTGACTCGATCCGTGCGGTACGACGAAGCCCCCGCGCGCATGGTGACCGCTCGAACTCTCCGGCTGCAGGATGCACGCATTGGCCCAGCTCGCGACCACCGCGAACAGCCACACGAACAGCATCACCGAGGCGATGCGTCGTGTTTGAGGGCGGCCGAGTCGAGAGTGCATGCGCTGGTGGGGAGGCAGGAGCTACCCCATGCTGGCGATCCTATGAGCATCGCCACAGAAGTGATTGACCCGCATCAAGGGGATGCCACGTTCGCGCGCGACGGTTGACGACGCGGGCTCGGCTTCGATGCGGGTCGGACGACCACGTCCACAGCCATCACTGGCAGTGCCCGCAGCAGGACCCTCTCTTCTGCGCCGCGGCTTCACCGGCCACCGTCTCGACCGGCACCGGCGTGTAGCCTGCATCCTTGATGGCTTCCGCCAGTTCCTCGGCGTCGGCCGAGACAGGCTCCACCTGCACGTGGTGCGTCGCGAGATCGATCTGAATCTTTGCGTCCTTGTCGGTGCCCTTCAGCGCCTTGGTGATGGTGCTGACGCAGTGGCCGCAGGTCATGTCGTTGACTTCGAAGGCAATCATCGTTTGCTCCAGTGGGTTGCTGATGAATCAACTGTTCACTCTCCCACTGTTGGAAGGTCAAGCGACAGTGGCGGGGAATCCACAATCCCAGCAGGCACAATCGTCGGCGGCTGTTGACCTTGCCATCGTTAGAACCTTGACGATGCGCAAGATCGAACAACTTCCCGAGACATCCATGAACACCGCCGCGCTGTCCAACATCAAGCTGCAGGTCACGGGCATGACCTGTGCCTCCTGCGTCATGCGCGTCGAGAAGTCGCTCAAGGCGGTCCCTGGCGTCAGGGATGCCAGCATCAACCTGGCGACCGAACAAGCCTCGGTGCATGCCGAGCCTGCAGTGACCGCAGACACGTTGGCGGCTGCTGTGCGCAAGGCTGGCTACGACGTTGCGACGTCTGAGACGACTCTTCTGGTCGAAGGCATGACCTGCGCATCGTGCGTGGCTCGGGTCGAGAAGGCGCTGCTCAAGGTGCCCGGGGTCTCCAGCGCCACGGTCAACCTGGCGACCGAGAAAGCGAGGATCCAGGCCTTGTCGACGGTGCCCGTCGCAGCGCTGAAGGCCGCGATCGAGAAGGCCGGCTACGCCGCAAAGAACGTTCAGGAAGCGAGTTCGCAGCCAACTGCTCGCATCCCAGCCTGGTGGCCCGTGGCCGTGAGCGGCGCGTTGACCTTGCCCCTGGTCCTGCCGATGCTGCTGCAGCTCGTCGGCATCGACTGGATGCTGAACGGCTGGCTCCAGCTGGCGCTGGCCACGCCGGTGCAGTTCTGGCTCGGCTGGCGCTTCTACCGCGCCGGCTGGAAGGCCGTGCTCGCCAAGACCGGCAACATGGACCTGCTGGTGTCCTTGGGCACCTCGGCGGCCTACGGGCTCTCGGTCTACCTGCTCTTCAAGCATGCCCAGCATGGCATGCCGCACCTCTACTTCGAGGCCTCCGCGGCCGTCGTCACGCTCGTGCTGCTGGGCAAGTGGCTCGAGCAGCGCGCCAAGCGGCAGACGGCCGATGCCATCCGGGCGCTGAACGCGCTGCGGCCGACCACAGCCCGCGTGCGCCGCGGTGATGTCGAGCTGGATGTTCCGGTGGATCAGGTCGTGGTCAGCGACCTGGTCATCGTTCGCCCTGGCGACCGCGTGGCCGTCGACGGCGACATCGTCGAAGGCCGCAGCCACATCGACGAATCGCTCATCACCGGAGAGAGCCTGCCGGTGGCCAAGGGCGTCGGAGACAAGGTGACCGGCGGCGCCATCAATGCCGAGGGCGCGCTGACGGTCCGCACGACCGCGATCGGCGCAGAGACGACGCTGGCTCGGATCATCCGCATGGTCGAGTCGGCGCAGGCCGCGAAGGCACCGATCCAGCGCATCGTCGACCGCGTCAGTGCGGTGTTCGTGCCGGTGGTGTTGGTCATCGCGTTGGCGACGTTCCTGGGCTGGTTCGGCTTCACGGGTGACTGGGAGCAGGCGCTCATCAATGCGGTGGCCGTGCTGGTCATCGCCTGCCCATGTGCGCTCGGGCTGGCTACGCCGACGGCCATCATGGCCGGCACCGGTGTCGCGGCGCGCCATGGCATCCTCATCAAGGATGCCGAGGCGCTGGAGGTCGCACACGCCGTCACTGTGGTCGCGTTCGACAAGACCGGCACGCTCACCGAAGGCAAGCCGTCGCTCGCTGCGGTGGTGGCTGCGGATGGTTCGACGCGGGACGACGTGCTGCGGCTGGCCGCCGCGCTGCAGATGTCAAGCAGCCATCCTCTCGCCGTGGCCGTGATGGACCAGGTCCGCCATGAGCGCCTGCCGGTGCCCGAGGCGCACGAAGCCCAGGCGCTCCCGGGGCGCGGGGTGCAAGGCGTCGTTCGGGGCCAGACGCTGGCGCTGGGCAGCACGCGCCTGCTGCGCGAACTGGGTCTCGAAGAAGGCAGCTTGCACGCCGAAGCGCGACGGCTGGAGCGGCAGGGCAGGACCGTGTCGTGGCTGGTCCAGTCCAATGCCGGTCAGCAGCGTTTGCTCGGCCTGCTGGCCTTCGGCGACACGGTCAAGCCGGCTGCGGCGGAGGCGGTGTCACGTCTGCATCAGCTCGGCATCCGCACCGTGATGCTGACGGGTGACAACCGCGGCGCGGCCGAAGCCGTCGCGAAGGAACTGGGCATCGCCGAGGTGCGTGCCGAGGTGCTGCCCGGCGACAAGGCGGCCATCGTCAAGGAACTGCGCGACGCCGGTGAGGTGGTGGCCTTTGTCGGTGATGGTCTGAACGACGGACCAGCGCTCGCCGCTGCATCGGTGTCGTACGCGATGGCCGGCGGTGCCGACGTGGCGACCGAGACCGCCGGTATCACGCTGATGCGCGGCGACCCGCGGCTGGTGGCCGACTCGCTGGACATTTCCCGCCGCACCTACTCGAAGATCAAGCAGGGTCTGTTCTGGGCCTTCGGCTACAACGTGCTCGGCATCCCGCTCGCAGCGCTGGGCCTGCTGAACCCAGTCATCGCCGGTGCCGCGATGGCCTTCAGCAGCGTCAGCGTGGTGCTGAACGCGCTGACCCTGCGCCGCTGGCGCGGCGTCGCCGACGGGCGCGCGGCAGAACCGGCGAACCAGCAGCCTCGAACCGTGGCAGCCTTGGGAGTACAACGATGAGCATGAACATCGGCGAAGCCGCCAAAGCCTCGGGCGTGTCGGCGAAGATGATTCGCCATTACGAGAGCGTCGGCCTGTTTCCGGAGGCCGTTCGCACCGAGTCAGGCTACCGGCAATACGCCGACAAGGAAGTCAGCACGCTGCGCTTCATCCGCCAGTCGCGCGACCTGGGCTTCTCCATCGAACAGATTCGCGAACTGCTCGGTCTGTGGCAGGACCGCAGGCGGCCGAGCCGGCAGGTGCGCGCGCTGGCGCAGGCGCACATCGAGGAACTCGACGAGAAGCTCAAGGAACTGCAGTCGATGAAGGCGACACTCGAGCACCTCGTGCATTGCTGCCACGGTGACGACCGGCCCGACTGCCCGATCATCGACACACTCGCCCACGAGGGCGCCACGAAGGCGGCCCCGGCACGTCAGCCGCTCGGCAGGACCGTCGGACTCCAGCCGGGGCGGGCGCGTCGCCGGGCCGCCTGATCGACGGCGCCGGCTGCCACGCCCGGAGATCAACGCGCCAGCTCGACCGTCAAGCTCACCGGGGCACCGCCCTTGTTCGTCCACATCCAGCAGTAGTCCTGCGCCACGGCGACATTCAGCGTGTCGCGGCCGCTGGTGACCTGTGTCTGCCTGGCCGGGAATACGGCCTCCTTGCCGACGTGGTAGTGGATGTTGAAGTCCACCGGCGCTGAGGTAGTGAAGCTCCAGCGCACGCCCTCCCCCACCGCCAGCTTGCCGCAGACCTCGACGAACTTGCCCGAGGCGATCTGCGCCATGTGCGCGAAGCGGCCGTCGGGCGGCCAGGCGATGTCCACGATGTGGGTTGCGCCAAGGGCCGCGCCGGAGAGCGTTGCTGCGGCCAGTGCGCAGCAGGTCCGGATGCGCTTCATGTTCTTGCTTTCGTGTCCGTGGTTGCAGTGATCTTCAATCGGTTCGCAGGAACGATGCGCCGGCCGTTGCGAGCTGCCAACTCGTCCATGCCAGGTACGCCGCGCCGGCACCCGACACCAGGCAGGTCCAGGCGCTGCCGCCGCCCGTTGCCACGAGGATGCCCGTCGTCGCGCCGAGCACCGACAGCAGCCAAAGCCCGCCCTCCGCGAAGACTCGATCGACGCGCATCTGCATGGCGGTGATTACGACGCCGACCGTTGCGATCAGTCCGACCGTGAGCACGGGCTGGTCGTGGCTCGGTTGCCACCAGCCGGCCGCAGCGGCCAGCAACACCACTGCGAGGACCACCGAGCCGAACAGGCCTGCGCTGCCCGCCAAGAGGCAGCGAGCGCCGATGCGCCACGCGTCGAGCGGACCGGCGCGTTCCATGCGCAACAGCTCGAGCCGCTGCGCCGCCAGTGCCGCGGTCACCAACAGCAGGCACTCGTGCCACGCCAGGCCCGCAGCGGCCAGCGCGACGACGAGGGCCAGCGCCATGGCGGGCGGGCCCATGGCGGACTACTGCACCACCTGCACCACCTGCACCTCGGTGACGGTGAACTTGCCCGCGTCGTTGATGGCCTTGAACTTGATCTTGTCGCCGGCCTTCACCTTGTCGAGCATCGCCTTGTCCTTGACCGCGAACACCATCGTCATCCCCGGCATGTCCAGGTTCTTGATGTCGCCGTGCTTGAGGGTCAGGGTGCCGCCTTCCTTGTTCACCTTGCGCACCTCGCCGTCGGTCATGTCGGTGGTCGAGGCTTGCGCGATCACCGTGCCGGGCGCGCCGGGTTCACCTGCTGCCCAAGCCGGCAACGCAGCCGAGGCCGAAAACGCGAGCGCGAGGCCCGTCGCGCGGAAGAAGAATCGTTGGTGGTTCATGAACGTTCCTTTTGCTTGAAGTAGCTGTTGAAGACCTGGGTGCTGCCGTCGTGGGCGATCAGCAGCACGTCGTAGGGGTCCTGCCGGTTGTCGTAGGCGGGACCATCCATCCCTGGGGAGCCGACCGGCATGCCGGGAACGGCCAGGCCGATGGCGTCGGGGCGCTCTTTCAGCAGACGGTGGATGTCGGCCGCCGGTACGTGCCCCTCGATGGCGTAGCGGCCAACCCACGCTGTGTGGCACGAACCGAGCTTCATGGGCACTTTCAGCCGGGCGCGGGCCGCGGTGTTGCCGACATCGTTGACCTTGACCTGGAAGCCGTTGGCTTCGAGGTGGGTGATCCAGTCCTTGCAACACCCGCAGGTCGGGCTTTTCCAGACCTCGACCCGCACCGCGGAACTCTGCGCTTGCAGAGCAGTGGGAATCGACAGCCACCCGGCAGCGCCGAGCAGCGAAGCCAGTGCGCGACGCCGCTTCATGCCTTGCCCGCCGCCGCCACCGTGATCGATCCCACCATCCCGGCCTGGTAGTGACCGGCGATCAGGCAGGCGAACTCGAATTCGCCGGCGCGGTTGAAGGTCCAGACGATCTCGCCGGTCTTGCCGGGCGGCACGTGGGCCATGTACGGCTCGTCGTGTTCCATGGTCGGGAACTTCACCATCATCTCAGCGTGTTTGCCGTTCTCGGCCTTGGTGCCGATGACGAACTCGTGCATCACCTTGCCGGTGTTGCGCGCAACGAACTTCACCGTCTCGCCCTGTCGCACGGCGATCTTGTCCGGAGTGAATCGCATGTTGTCGGCCATGCCGACCTCGATGCTGCGCTTGGCGCTTTTGGCATCGCCGGCGATGCCCCAGTCCTTCTGCTCCTTCTTGACCGGACCGGCTTTCTTGGGGTGGTCTTCGTCGCCGTGCGCCCGCACCAGCCCGGAGGCACCGAGCAGGGTGGCAGGGATGGCGAGGAGCAGTTGACGCTTGCTGTGGTGCATGGGATGTCCTTTCGAGTGGGGGATGCTTATCAGTGGTCAATGGCCGCCGTGGCCGCCCGCCGGTTTGCGCACCTTGACCTCGACCTCCTTCGACGGCTTGGCCATTGGTGGCATGGAGCCAGGCCCGGGGCTGGCGTCGGCCTTGAAGCGCGCCGGGTCGGGCAGCGCGCCCGTGAACTCGTAGGCCACCGTGCCCGGCGGGTGCTTGAACCAGCCCGGGTCGGCGTAGTCGCCTGGCTTCTGGTCCTTGCGTACCTTGACGACACTGAACATGCCGCCCATGCCGACGGCGCCGAAGGGACCGGTGCCCGTCATCATCGCGGCCGTGTTGTCGGGCAGCGGCATCTCCATCTCGGTCATGTCCTTCATGCCGCGCTCGCCCATCACCATGTAGTCGGGGATCAATTTCGTGATCTGCTTGGCCACGCCGCGGTGGTCCACGCCGATCATGGTCGGGACGTCGTGGCCCATCGCGTTCATCGTGTGGTGGCTCTTGTGGCAGTGGAAGGCCCAGTCGCCCTCCTCGTCCGCCAGGAAGTCGATCTGGCGCATCTGGCCCACCGCAACGTCGGTCGTCACCTCGTACTGCCGGCTGGACTTGGGCGTCGGCCCGCCGTCGGTGCCCGTGACGAGGAAGTCGTGCCCGTGCAGATGGATCGGGTGGTTGGTCATCGTCAGGTTGCCGATGCGGATGCGCACCTTGTCCATGTGCCTGACCACCAGCGGGTCGATGCCCGGGAAGATGCGGCTGTTCCAGCTCCACAGGTTGAAGTCCAGCATCGTCATGATCTTGGGCGTGTAGGCGCCGGGATCGATGTCGTAGGCGTTGAGCAGGAACACGAAGTCACGGTCAACCTCGTCGATCAGCGGGTGCTTCGCCTTCGGATGCGTGATCCAGAAGCCCATCATCCCCATCGCCATCTGCACCATCTCGTCTGCGTGCGGGTGGTACATGAAGGTGCCCGGGCGGCGTGCAACGAACTCGTAGACGTAGGTCTTGCCGGGTGCGATGCCCGGCTGGTTCAGCCCTGTCACGCCGTCCATGCCGTTCGGCAGGCGCTGGCCGTGCCAGTGGATGCTGGTGAGCTCGCCGAGCTTGTTGGTGACGAAGATGCGTACGCGGTCGCCTTCGACCACCTCGATCGTCGGCCCCGGGCTCTGCCCGTTGTAGCCCCACAGGTGCGCCTTGAAGCCCGGGCTCATCTCGCGCACCACGGGCTCCGCGACGAGGTGGAACTCCTTGACGCCGTTGTTCATGCGCCAGGGCAGCGTCCAGCCGTTGAGCGTGACAACGGGGTTGTAGGGGCGACCTGTGTTCGGCACCAGCGGCGGCATGGTGTCGGGCTTGGTCTGGATGACCGGCTCGGGCAGTGCGGCCATGGCCACTTTGCTGACGGAGGCGGCGGCAGCGGCGGCTGTGATGGCTCCAGCACCGCCGAGCATCTTGCGTCGGGAAAGCATGTGAGAGTCCTTCATGTTCAATGACCTGCGCCGGCGGCTTCGGCCGCCATCGCGGGGCCCGCTGCGGCGTTCAGGCTGGGCTTACCGATCAGGGCCATGTCGAGGTCGGCCTGCGCGATCCAGAAATCACGCAGCGCCTCGATGGAGGCGTTGACGCTGGCGATCTGCGTGCGGGCATCGGCGAGCAGTTCGAAGACGCCGATCAACATGCCGTTGTAGCGAAGCACGTTCTCTTCGGCGATGCGCTGGTTCAGCGGCACGATCTCGTCGCGGTGGTGACGCGCGATGTCGTAGGCCGAGCGATAACCCATGTAGGCCTCGCGCACCTCGGACCGCGCGTTGATCGCGGTCTCCGCGGCGCGGTGCAGCGTCTGCATGTACACCGCCTCGGCACGCGCGACGCGCGCGCCGCCCCAATCGAACAGCGGCAACTCGAGGCCAATCTCCCAGCCGCGCTGCGTGGGTGCCTCGTTCGAGCTGTTGCGCAGCAAGCCGAGTTCCAGCACGTTGACGAAACGGGTCGTCTTCGTCAGGCCGAGGTTGCTTGCCGTCTGCTGCGCCGCCAGTTTGGCGCCCTGCACGTCCAGACGCTGCGCCAATGCCACCTGCTCGATGTCCTGCAGTTCGACTGGCGAGGTCGGCACGTCCGGCAGGCGCTCGGGCAAGGCGAACTGGGTCTGCGGCCCCCAGACGCCGAGCAAGCGCACCAGCCGTTCGCGGGTCGACCGCTGCGTCTGCTCCGCCTGGGCCAAGCGCAAGGCGGCGTTGGCGTAGAACGCCTGCTCCCGCGCGCGCTGCAGCTTGTTGAAGTTGCCGACCTGCTCCATGCGCCGGGCCAGTTCGGCACTCGCATCGGCCGCCTGCTTCACCTGCCGCATGTAGCGAACGGACTCCTCCGCCGCCAAGGCGGTGAAGTAGGCCTTGCGCGTGTCGGCGGCCAGTGCCAGCACGCTCATCGCCACGCGGGCCTTCGTCTGCTCGAAACGCCGCGCTTCCATCTTTCCGATGAGCGGCATCGCGACCAGGCGCGCGAGGTTGAAGTGGAGCCCACGCTCGATCTCGCGTTCGTCACCCCGGCTCATGCGCCCGAAGCTGAAGCCCGGGTTCGGCAGGCGTCCGGCCTGCACGACCTCGGCCTCGGTGATGCCGAGTTCCTGAAAGTCGGCCTGCAGCCCGCGGTTGTTGAGCAAGGCGACCTGCACGGCGTCATCCACCGTGAGAGGCTTGGCCAGCAACTCCGCGACACGCTTGTCGATGCTGTCCCGGTCGGCATCGGTACGCGCCCAGCGCAGGTCCTTGCCGATCCGTTCTTTGGCGGTCTGTTCCACCGCGCCGAATCCACCGTCCGGGCTGAAACTGGCGCAGCCGCCCAGCAGGGCGGCAGAGGCCAGCAGTGTCCACAAGCGGAGCGGGCGGCGTTCGCGTCTCGGCTTCGAAGGGCCGTGAATGTCGTCGTTCATTGCGCCGCCCTTCATGGCTTGTGACCACCATGACCGGCAGGCGTCGGCTTCGTGGTGGCCGCCGGCGTCGACGCCGGAGACTGCGCCGGAGCTACCGCCGGCAGTGTCGTCGGAGGGGCATCGGGTTGCTGTGCCTCGCGGGCATAAACCCGCCAGCCGCCGATGCGAGCGACGGCCTCGTTGGCTTCGCGCCAGGCCACGGGCTTGTCATCGCCGATGCGACGAGACTGCCCGAGCGACGACTCGTAGCGCATCGCGGGCACTTGGGCCTTCGGGTCCAGCGGATCAGGGCGGACGGTGGTAGTGGTGGTGGGCTGCGCCTGTGCCTGCGCGGCCAGGAGCGCCGTCAACAGCAGGCTCGGCAGGGCGCGCGGCCTGCGTCGGAGCGTGGGGATTGGGACCATGAAATCCTCGCGTGAACGTCTGGGGACGCCCCCTGCCGCAGCCGCGGCGGGGACGGAACGGCACCTGGCGCAGGGCCGCGCGTCGCTACACGCGCGTCAGCCCGGGCCAGTTACGCGAGGACGTTTCGAGGAGGACGGTCAGGTCCGTCGGCGGCGAATGCGTCGACGGTCGGCACGACGGTGGCGAACACCGTCGGAGCCGAGTCGGTGACCGGAATGACCGGCACCGTGGTCAGGATGGCGCCCAGCGAGCAGCAGGAGGCGCAGGCGCTGCACTTCTGCTTGGCCGCATGGCCAGCCTTCACCATCATCGACGCATCGTCAGCGATGGCCGCATCGGCCGCTGCGTCTGCATCGACCTCATGCGCAGGCGCAGCATCGCCATGATGCGAATGCTCGGAAGCGTTCGAACTCAGTTCGGAGCGCGTCGACGTCGACTCGCCACCATGGTGATTCGGGCCGCAAAACGCCATGGTCGCGGCAGCAGCCCCTTGCGCAGGAACCGCCAACACCAGCAACCAAATCAGAAGCGTTCTGATCAACAAACCCATGCCTGAACTTTACAGCAGCCCGTCACTTTGCGGAGCACGGTGACCCGTTCGCCAGAAGGTCGAAAGCCGCGAGTTCGCACGATACCGTGTCATCGACTCAAACGTGCGGCGACGAAAGATGACAGGCCTGTCATGTTCCCGACAGAGTTCTGTTGATTGCGGCTCCGTAGATTGCGGCCGGTCTCCAAACCCGACGCGGGTTCGGCACCGCTGCGTGTCGGCGCCCCGTCCTGCCGGACAGATCCCCATGCAATTCACTGCCCTTATTCTGACCCTTGCCCTGACGCTGACGCTGGGCACCTACGCGCACGCAGCGCCTGCGGCGTCGGATGTGCCGTTCACCGGCGTCTCGATGAACGTCGCCAAACGGCTCGACACCCGCACGCCTTCCGACGGCCTGACGCGGCCGACGACGCTCTCGGGAGTCCCCATGGCCATGGCAACACGTCACGGCGTTTCGACGCAGTCCGACCGGACATCAGCGTCCGATCGGGCGTTGACTGGCATCCCGATGGCGTTCGCCAAGCGGCTTTGAACCAGGGCCGCTCCCCGGCCGGACCGGTTTCGGAGCGCTCGAATCAACCAAGCTCGAAGCAGCAGCCCATGCTGAATCGGAAAATGTCGCGGTTTGACCCGCCAGTGCCGTGGGCCGGGCCAGACACTGCCAGTCTAGAATCTCAATCATGCGTCGTTGGGTGTTCGCTTTTCTGTTGTTCGTCGTGCCGTTTCAGTTGGTCTGGGGCGCGGCGGCACCGTATTGCGCGCACGAAACCGGTGTCTCGACCAAGAAGCACTTCGGCCACCATGAACACAAGCATCAGGCCGATGGCGAGATCGCCTCGGCCGCCCAAGATGCTGACGACACTGCGGGCGCATATCACACGGACTGCGAAACCTGCCATCTGGGCTGTTCCGCGTTCATGCCCGCGCCAACCTCCGCTGTCGACGCTCTGCCGCATGGCGACGCCATGCGGCAGCCAGAACCCCGCTACGACTCCCACATTCCGGCCAGCCCCCTGCGCCCGGATCGAGCCCACTCCATCCCTGCCGCGCGATCCGGCGGCGACGTGGTGATGGTCTCGCTCGCGGACTGACTGACAACATCTCCACATCGCCGGCGAATCGCTTCTGTCGTGAGACCAGAAGGATGATTCGATGCGATTCCCACTCCTGGCGCTGGCCTTCGTGCTGGCTGCCTCGACCGTTCCCGCGAGTGCGCAGACCGCGGGCTCGGGCCCGCTGACGCTTGCGGAGGCGCTGCGGCTGGCAGAAGCCGCCAGCCCCACCGTGCGTGCGCGCGAGGCCCAGTTGGTGGCCGCCGAAGGCTCCCGCCGCGAAGCCGCGTCACTGCTCTTCAACAACCCCGAGCTCAGCGTGGAGCGCACGCGACGCAGCGCCGCGACTCCCGATGGCAACGCCCGCGAGTGGGGCCTGGGCATCGCGCAGCCGATCGAGATCGGTGGCCAGCAGGCGCGCCGCCGCGAGGCCGCGTCCGCATCGCTGGAGGCCTTGCGCGCCGAGATCGAAGATGCGCGGCGCCAGGCACGCGCCGAAGCGTCGCTGCGATTCCACGCCGTGCTTGCCGCGCAGCGGCGGGTGCGGCTCGAACAGCGTTCGGTCGAGTTGTTTGACGGCACTGCGCAGGCCGTCGCCAGGCGGCGCAGCGCGGGCGAGGACACCCGCCTGGATGCCAACGTCGCCCTGATCGAGGCCGAACGCGCCCGCAATGCGCTGGCGGTGTCGCAAGAGCATCTGCAGGACACCAAGGCCGACCTCGCCACAGCCCTGCAGTTGCCGCCGTCCGCCGTGCCGGAGGTGATCGGCGACCTCGGCGTGCCGAATGGCGCGCCACTGCCCTATGGCCTCGATCAACTGCTCGCATCGGCGCAGGCCTTGCCCAGGCAGCGCGCGCTGGCTGCACGCGAAGACGCCGCCCGCGCACGGGTCGGCGTCGAGCGGGCCAGCCGCTACCCGGACGTGACGGTCGGGCTGAACGTCGGCCGCGAGGGTCCGGCCGACGGTCGCGAGCGCGTCACCACGCTGACCCTTTCCGTGCCGCTGCCGCTCTTCAAGCGCAACGACGCGGCCATCGGCCAGGCCATGAGCGATGCAACGCAGGCTGAAATCGAACGTGCCGCCGCGACGCGCGACGGCCAGGCCCAGGTGCGGCGCCTCTGGAGCCGGCTCGACAGCCAGCGCGAGCGCGTGGCGCGCCTGCAGCGCGCGATGGTCGCCGCCTCGGCCGACAACCAGCAACTCGCCGCGAAGTCGCGGCAGGCCGGCCAGATCGGCCTGCTCGATCAACTGCTCGTGAATCGCCAGGCCCTGGACGCCGAACGCGATCTGAACGACGCGCTGGCCGAATTCCACACCACCCGAATCGAACTCGAAAACGCGGCCGGCTGGTCGCGGGAAGGAACCTCGCAATGATCACGCTGCAAGACGACACAGGGCGTCCGAAGCGCCTGGCCGGGCTGGCGACCAAAGTCGCCCTGGCACTGGCCGTCGCTGTCTCGCTTGCCGCCTGCGGCAAGGGCGGAGCCAAGGACGAGCACGCCGCTGAAGGCGACAAACATGCCGAGCATGCCGGCGAAAAGAAGGACGAGCACAAGGAAGGCTCAGAGGAACTGACCCTCACCGCCGAGGAGGCGGAACGCGCCGGCGTGAAGGTCGAAGCGATCAAGGCGGAAGCACTTGGCGAGACGCTTCAGGTCACCGCAACGATCCGGCCCGACCAGGACCGTCTGGCCCGTGTCGCACCCCGAATCGAAGGCCGCATCACTTCGGCCCCGGCGAAGCTGGGTGACCGCGTGCGCGCCGGGCAGACACTGGCCACGCTCGACAGCGTCGATGTTGCTGAAGCTCATGCCACCTGGACCCAGGCCCAGGCCGAACTGCGGATCGCCGATGCCGACTTCAAGCGCGCCGAGTCGCTGAACGCGGAGGAAATCATCCCGCGCAAGGACTTCCTGCGCGCCCAGGCCGACCGCGACAAGGCGACCGCCGCTGTGCGCAACGCCGCCGATCGGCTGCGCCTGCTCGGCGGCGCGCAAGCGGCCAGCGGCAGCGGCGTCGCCGGCTTTGCCGTCACGGCGCCGTTTGCCGGTACCGTGATCGAGAAGAAAGTGACGCTGGGCGAACTGGGCAGCCCGAGCGAATCGATGTTCACCATCGCCGACCTGAGCCGTGTCTGGATCCAGGCCGACCTGCCCGAGGCTGCGCTGGCCAAGGTCCGCATCGGGGCCAACGCCAAGGTGACGGTGCCGGCCTACCCCGGGGAGACCTTCAGCGGGCGGGTCGGCCACATCGGCGCGATGCTCGACAAGGACACCCGCACGATCGCGGCCCGCATCGAGGTCGCCAACGCGGACGGCCGCCTGAAGCCCGAGATGTTCGCCACCGCGACCATCGAGGCGGGCGACGACAAGCGTGATGTCATCAGCTTGCCCGACGCGGCCATCGTGCTGCTCGAGGGCCAGCCGACCGTATTCGTCTACGAGCAAGGCGCGTACGAAGCGCGCCAGGTCGAGCCGGGTGAACGGGTGGGCGGCCGCACGCTGCTCAAGTCGGGCATCAAGGCCGGCGACCAGGTGGTCACCTCCGGAGCCTATGCGCTCAAGGCACGCAAGCTGAAATCCCAGCTCGGCCACGGGCATTGAGAAGGACCACGGACCATGCTCAATGCAATCGTTGATGCCAGCCTGCGCTACAAAGTGCTGGTGCTGGTGGCCTTCGCCGTGCTCATCGGCCTCGGGGCCATGGCCTACCGGCAGGTGCCGGTGGACGCCTTCCCCGACGTGACGCCGGCGCAGGTGAACATCTACACCGAGTCCCCCGGCGTCGCCGCCGAAGACATCGAAAAGCTGCTCACCGTTCCGATCGAAGCCGCGATGGCGGGCCTGGCGGACGTGGAAGTCGTCCGCTCGGTCTCGCTGTTCGGCCTGTCCTACGTCGGCGTGTACTTCAAGGACAGCGTCGACATCTACTTCGCGCGCCGCTTGGTGGGTGAAAAGCTGCAGGAGGTGAAAGGCCGCTTGCCCGCCGGCTACGGCGAGCCCGAACTCGGCCCCAACAGCTCGGGCCTGGGCCAGGTGTTCTGGTACACGATCGAAGACGCCGACAAGAAGCTCAGCGCGATGGACTTGCGCACGCTGCAGGACTGGACGGTGCGGCTCATCCTGCGCACGGCCGCGGGTGTCGATGACGTGACGACCTGGGGAGGCCACGAAAAGCAGTACCAGGTGCAGATCGACCCGCGGCGACTGGTCAAATACGGGCTGTCGTTCAAGGAGGTGATGGAGCGACTGGCGGCCAACAACAAGCAGGTCGGCGGGCAGTTCCTGAACATCGGCGTCGAACAGTACCTCGTGCGCGGCCTGGGGCTGGTCAGCAACGCCGCCGACATCGGCACCATCGTCGTCGCCGAGCGCAAGGGCTCGCCGGTCTACGTGCGCGACATCGCCGACGTCAAGGAGGCGCCGGCCGTGCGCTTCGGCGCAGTCACGCGCAACGGCCAGGAGACCGTGCTCGGCATCGCGCTGGCGCGCATCCACGAGAACTCGGCCTCCGTGGTGAAGGCGGTCAAGGAGAAGCTGGCCATCGCGCAAGCCGCGCTGCCCAAGGGCATCGAGCTGAAGGCGGCCTACGACCGCACCGAGATCGTCGACAAGGCGCTGGCGACCTCGACCAACGCCCTCATCGAAGGCTCGATCCTGGTCGCGGTGATCCTGTTCCTGTTCCTCGGCGAGTTTCGCTCCGCCATCGTCGTGATCGTCACGCTGCCGCTGGCGATGCTGTTCGCGTTCATCTGCATGCAGCGCTTCGGCATGTCGGCCAACCTGATGTCGCTGGCCGGACTGGCGATCGGCATCGGGATGATGGTCGACGGCGCGGTGGTGATGGTGGAGAACGCCTTCCGCCTGCTCGCGCATGCTCGCGAGTCGGGCCGGCCGATCAACCGGACCCACGTGGTGCTCGAAGCGGCGCGCGAAGTGGCGAACCCGATCGCCTTCGCGATCATGATCATCATCGTCGTGTTCCTGCCGCTGTTCTCGCTGACGGGGCTGGAAGGCAAGCTGTTCAAACCGATGGCGCTGACCATCACGTTCGCGATGGCCGGCTCGCTGCTGCTGTCGCTGACGCTGGTGCCGGTGCTGGCGGCGCTGATCCTCAAGCCCAAGGAGGAGAAGGACACCTGGCTGGTGCGCGGCGCGAAGAAGCTCTACCTGCCGATGCTGGACTGGGCGCTCGACCGCAAGAAGACCGTCATCGGCGCGGCGATCGCACTGCTCGTCGGCGCCCTCGCCCTCTTCCCTCTGCTCGGCAAGGAGTTCATGCCGACGCTGCAGGAGGACGCGATCATGTTCCGCGTCGTCGGCATTCCCTCGACATCGCTCGAGGAATCGGTCCGCGTGGCGAATGTGATGGACGCCGCCCTGCGCCAGAAGTACCCGCAGGTGAACTCGGTGCTGGCCACCATCGGCCGCGCCGAAAAGGGCGAGACGGCCGATGTGAACTACATGGAAGTCCTGCTCGACATGAAGCCCAAGGACGAGTGGCCGACGAAGCAGTCGTATGCCGCTCTCGGCCGGGAGATGCAGGAATTCCTCGAAGGCGAGGTGCAGACCGCTGTCTTCGGCGCCACGCAGCCGATCCAGATGCGCGTGGAGGAACTGATCTCCGGCGTGCGCGCAACGCTGGCGCTGAAGGTCTACGGCGAGGATTTGGACAAGCTCGAGGAGCTGTCCGCGCAGCTCAAGGGCGTGGTCGGTGGCGTTCCCGGCGTGGCCGACCTGTCGGCGGAAGCCAACAAGGGCAAGCCGCAGATGGTCATCAAGGTGGATCGCCAGGCGGCGGCCCGCTACGGCCTGAACGCCGACGACATCCTGGCCATCGTCCAGGCCGGCATCGGCGGCGAGACTGTCTCGACGCTGATCGAAGGCACACGCCGCTTCGATATCTCGGTGCGGCTGCCCGAGGAGTTCCGCAACAGCCCATCGGCCATCGCCGCCATTCCCATCCGCACGTCCGAAGGCGCGATCGTGCCCTTCGCCCAGGTGGCGAAGATCGAACTTGCCGAGGGCTACACCTTCGTCCGGCGCGAGGCCTTGCAGCGCTACGCCGTGCTGCAGATGGACGTGCAGGGCCGCGACGTCGACAGCTTCGTCAAGGACGCGAACGCCGCGATCCAGGCGAAAGTCAAGATGCCCACGGGCTACTGGGTGGAATGGGGAGGCGCCTTCGAAAACCAGCAGCGTGCGATGGAACGACTGGGCATCATCGTCCCGCTCACGATCGGCCTGATCTTCATCCTGCTGTACACGGCGTTCAACTCGGTACGCCACGCCACGCTGATCATTGCGAACGTCCCGTTCGCGATCATCGGCGGGATCGTCGGGCTGTTCATCACCGGGCAGTACCTGTCGGTTCCGTCGGCGATCGGCTTCATCGCCGTGTTCGGGGTCGCGATGCTGAACGGCATCGTGCTGGTCTCGTTCCTCAACGACCAGCGCAAGCACGGCTTGTCGATACGCGATGCCGTGCGCCAGGGCGCCGCGCTGCGCCTGCGGCCGGTGCTGATGACGGCCTCGGTGGCGATCCTCGGCCTCGTGCCGATGCTGATTTCCACAGGTGTCGGGGCCGAGACCCAGCGCCCGCTGGCCACCGTGGTGATCGGCGGCTTGATCACCTCGACGCTGCTGACGTTGCTGCTGCTGCCGCTGATCTACGAATGGTCGGAATCGCGCGCCGAAGCCAAACAGCGCGCGCGTGACGCGGCCGAAGAAGACGCCGAACAACCGCAAGGCGTCGCGCTACCGCAACCCACCCAGGAGACGCCATGAAGGAAATCAAGGCCTACGTGCATCGCAGCCGCATCGCCGACGTGATCGCGGCACTGAAGGACAGCCCGGCGTGGGGCGGCGCCCGCGGAGGCCGCCGCCACAACCTCGCCGTCTACATCGTGAAGGGCTCGCTGCTGCCGCTGGACAGCGACGAGAAGCACTATGCGATGGACCTCGGCGACGAAGTCGTCAACGAATACAAGCTGGAGCTGCTGTGCGAGGACAGCGAGGTCGAGGCCCTCTCGGCAGCGCTCACCGACGCCGCCCGCACTGGCCAGGCGATCGCCGGATGGATCACCGTCATCGATGTGGTCAGCGCGACGCCCATCCACTGAACCCCCCCGTTCTTTCAACCCACCAAGGACTCACGATGAAGCACCTTCTCACGACCCTCCTGATCTCCGCCGCCGCCGCGGCAGCGCCCGCGTTCGCCGCTGAGGACCACGCGCCGAAGCATGGCGGCGTCGTCGTCGAAACCAAGGCCGGCGACATGGAACTCGTCGCCAAGGCGGACCTGATCGTGATCCACGTCAGCGACCACGGCAAACCCATGAAACTGACCAGCGCCACCGGCAAGGTCACGGTGTTCAACGGCAACGACAAGACCGAGGCGCCGCTGGCGCTGGCTGGCGACAAGCTCGAAGCCAAGGGCAGCTTCAAGGTCGGCGCCGGTACCAAGGTGCTGGCGGATGTGGCATTGAATGGGAAGCCAGCCGTGGCCGCGCGGTTCACGCTGAAGTAGGCGGCGTTCCCGAGCATTGGCGCTGCGGCCTCACCGAGCCGCTCTGGCGGCGCTGCAGGCCATGACATGAACAGATCAGGAGAACCGAATGGTCTCGCGCAGACAACTTTTGCTAGGCGCCATTGCCTCGTCTGGAGTCTTGGCAGGGTGTGCCAGTGCCCCTGAGCGGAGCACAGGCGACCGCCGGACCTATTGCATGTCGACGCCACGCACGAAGCGCACGGTCTGCACGCCCGAGCCCGTACCCAGCGCTGCGATAGAGGCCGACGCCAAGCGTTTCGAGGCGACGCCCGGCGTGCTCACGGTGTACGTGGTGCGATCCGCGTGGGTGGATGCGGTTCGACCGCTGACCGTCATCGTCGATGGGGACTCGCAGATCGGAACGCTGCCGCGTTCATTGATCCGGCTTCGCTTGGCGCCGGGTGCGCATCAACTCGCGTTCGAGCGGAACGAGCGGGTCCACGGCTTCGATGTCAGAGGAGAGGCTGGGGAGCTGCGCATCGTCGAACTTGCGGGATCGTCTGTGCCACTGGATCGTCCCTACCACTGGTCAGACGCCGATCCCGCAGGAGCGAAGCTGCGCGCGCGCACGACAAGGCTGATCGCGGACGCGCAGTGGACCACCTCTGCACCGCGATGACACGGCGACCGGACTCAACTGAACCGAATGGGATATGACCATGAATCTCGTACGCAGACGCGCCCTGCTCTTCGCCGTGGGCGGCTCCGCGTTGCTGACGGCAGGCTGCATGACCAAGCCGGTGCGGCCCGCGAACGCCGACGGCACCTACTGCTTCCGCATCGGCAAGAGTTACCGCCCGACGCTCACCTGCACACCATCGGCTATCCCTTCGGAATCGATCGAGGCCGATGCGAAGCGCTTTGAACCCGCACCCGGCAAGCTGACGGTCTACCTGGTTCGCAAACGCTGGGGCGATGCCAAGAACGTCGTGCGGGTCAGCAGCGATGGCACTTCGTCCGTCGATACGGTGCCGGAGTCCTTCGCCCGCTGGCGCCTGCCTGCGGGCAGTCACCGCCTCGCCGTCACGTGGCCGGAGGGTTCGGCCACTATGGACATCGCCGGCGCCGCGGGGGAAGTGGTCTTTGTCGAGGTGATCGGCAGCGTCTGGGTGTGGGGCAGCGACTATCGACTTGAACGCGGCGATGCCGCGGAGTCCCGCCAACGCGCGATGTCGCTGCGGCTCGTGGCCGATATCAGATGAGGAACGGCGCGTCGGGCGGCTGTCGGTTGCGTTCCCGCAGTCCCTTCGATCCCCGTTCGAGGACTTGGCATGGGCCGAAAGTATCTCGACACCGATCTGGCCCAGACGATCGCCTGGCTGTGGCTGGGCTTTCTCGTCGCCGGTGTCGTGGTCTGGTTTGCCTACCGGTACTGGCGCAAGCGCCATCCGCCCCCGGTCCCCGAGCCCAAGCGCAGCTACAGCCAGCGCCTGGAACAGCGACTCGCGAAGAACCAGGGCGCCACGAAGCGCAAGCGGCAAGGCGGCTCCGCAAAGAGCCCGCCACGCCGCCACGGATGAGGCCCGATGCTCAGCCGCCGGCCGTCAGTTCCATGCGCGCGCGACGCTGTTCGGGCGACTCGTTGCGCATCTCGTCGATGACCTGTTGGCGCGTCTTGGCCGGGCCGGCGTTCTTGATCGGCAGGGGCGCACCGCGCTGGATCAGCGCCAGCGTGCCGTCCTTGCGCGCGGCCTCGAGTTCGGCCAGCACCTCGGCGCGTGCCTTGCCGTTCGTGGCGTGATCCGGGTGGTACGTGAACCCCGCTTCGCCGCCGGCGGCGTGATAGGTCGACGCGGCCTGCGACAGACCGGGCAACGAGAGGGTGGAGATGGCGGCGACGGTGGCGATGGCGAACTTGTCGAAGCGCATGGTGTCTATTCCTTTCCTGGGGAGTTCCCGCAGGCAGCCTGCCGCGGGATGCCTGACGGCATGACCGCCAATCTAGAAACCGCGCACCAACAGAAACGGGTCGAACCAATGACAGATTGGACAGGCTGGCTGAGCTGCCGCATCGGGGCCCTTTGCGCATGAAGCTGCTGGTGATCGACGACGAGGTCAAGCTGGCCGAGTACCTGCGCAAGGGACTGACCGAGGAAGGCTTCGTGGTGGACCTCGCCCACAACGGTGTCGATGGCCTGCACCTCGCGATGGAGTCCGACTACGAACTGATCGTGCTCGACGGCATGCTGCCGGGCATCGATGGCCTGGGCCTGCTCGCGGCGTTGCGCCAGAGCAAGCAGACGCCGGTGCTGATGCTGACCGCCCGTGTGCGTGTCGAGGACCGGGTGCGCGGGCTGCAGAGCGGCGCTGACGACTACCTCGTCAAGCCCTTCGCCTTCTCTGAACTGCTGGCGCGGATCCAGGTGCTGCTGCGCCGCGCACGCCCTGCCCGCGCCAACGACGGCGCGACCGTGCTCGGGCTGGCGGATCTCGAGATCGACCTGATCCGCCGCAAGGCGGTTCGCGCCGGCCGCCGACTCGAGCTCACTGCGCAAGAGTTCGGCCTGCTCGCGCTGTTCGTGCGCCGGCAAGGCGAGGTGCTGTCACGCACCGAGATCGCCGAGCAGGTGTGGGACATGAACTTCGACAGCGCGACGAACGTCATCGACGTCGCCATTCGCCGTCTGCGCAACAAGCTCGATGCGCCCTTCGAGCGCACCTTGCTGCACACTGTGCGCGGCATGGGCTACGTGATGGAGTCACGCGACGAATGAGCCGCAGCCGCATCGGGTCGCTCGGCCGCCGGCTGTCGTACTGGCTGGCCCTGCAGAGCCTGGCCGGCCTTGTCGTGGTGTGTGCGGCGGTCTACGGCGCCACGCATCTGGGCTTCCAGGCCCGCCAGTCGGAGGAACTGGTGCAGAAGCAGGTGCAGCTTCGCCACCTGCTCGCGGAGTCGTCGCACGACGGTGACGTGGCGACGCTGAAGCACAAGCTCGACGACTTCTTCATCGGCCATCCCGACATGGCTTTGGCGCTGACGCGCGCCGCCGACGGATCGGAGTTCTATCGGCGCTCCTCGCCAACACCGACGGGCGACGTGCGCGTCGCACGGTTCGCACTGCCTGCGCCGGCGCCCGAGCAAGGATCGCTCGATGCCGTCCTGGCACTGGACATCCGGGAAGATGCCGCGCTGCTGCGCCGCATCGGACTCACGCTCGCGGTGGCCGCTCTCGCCGGCGCGCTGCTCGTGTCGGCCGGCGGCTTCGTGCTCGTGCGCCTTGGCCTGCGCCCGCTGCGCGATCTGGTGAACCAGACCCGGCAACTCGCGGCCGATACCCTGCATCGCCGGCTGGACGGCTCCGCGCAGCCGGAGGAACTCGAGCCGCTGATCGCGCAGTTCAACGAGTTGCTCGGCCGGCTGGAGCTGGCCTACGCTCAGCTGGAAGGCTTCAACGCAGACGTGGCCCACGAACTGTGCACGCCGCTGGCGACGCTGATCGGCAGCACCGAGCTCGCATTGCGCAAAGCCCGTGACGCTGACGAACTGCGCGAGGTGCTCGGCTCGAACCTGGAGGAACTGCAGCGCGTCGCCAGCATCGTGCACGACATGCTGTTCCTGTCGCAGGCCGATCGCGGCGCCTCAGCTCGACGCGTCCCGACTCCGAGCCTCGCCGCGTTGGCGCGGCAGGTGTGCAACTACCATGAGGCGGCACTTGTCGATGCCGGCCTGGCGCTGGAGATCGTCGGCGATGCCGAGGGCAGCTTCGACACCCCGCTGCTGCAGCGCGCCCTGTCCAATCTGATCGGCAACGCCACGCGCTATGCGCAGCGCGGGTCGACCGTGCGCGTGGAGATCACTGCTGAAGCGGCCGGCGAGGTGCGGTTGAAGGTGGTGAATCGCGGCGTCACCATCGGGCCCGACGATCTTCCGCGCCTGTTCGACCGCTTCTACCGCGGCGATGCCTCCCGCAGCGACGCCGATCGCAACCACGGGCTCGGACTGTCCATCGTTGCGGCCATCGCGCGCATGCACGGAGGGCGGCCCTTGGCAAATTCGTCAGGCGGGACTTCGGCGATCGGCATGAGCTTGCGGGACGCGGGGACCGACGAGACCGGCTTGTCGGCGCCGGCCACCTCCTCCACAGCAAGAACCGGCTCTCCAGGGCATTGAACGCCGCAGCCCGATCCGGCATCCAAGTGCCGATGCGCGGCCGCCAAATCGGACGGGCCAGAGTTGAGGAGTCTGCAATGCCGTGCTCAGCGCGCCTGCTCTCCGTCGCCATCCTTGCGTGCATGGCGGAGGCCAGTCCGGCGCAGCGCCAGCTCGTCGAAGTGACGCTGCCGAACGACCGCCCTCTGGTCCGCCAGTTGACGGCGCCACCGGGCGAGTTCGTCGAACTGTGCACCAGGCTGCAGCCCGGACGAGCGCTCGACTGGGCCTTCGAATCCGAAGCACCCGTCGCATTCAACACCCACCTCCACGAGGGCGGTGCCGTGAAGTACCCGGAAGGCCTCTCGGCGATCACGGCGGCAAGAGGCCGCCTCGCGCCAAGCGCAAGCCATGACTACTGCTGGTTGTGGTCCAACCCCGGTGCCGAACCCGTGAACATCCGGGTGCGGATCACCCCTTGAACCGCCGACTGTTCAGGGCGTGCCAGCCTTCTTGATCTCCTGATCGACGAGCGCCTTGAGCTGCGCCTCGCCGAACTCACGCAACGGCGTGCCGTTGACGAAGAAGCCCGGCGTCCGATCGACCTTCAGGGCTTGCATGTCGGCAATGTCCTGCCGCAGCACCTGGGCGACGCCCGGGCCGTCGGCATCCGCCCTGGCCTTTGTCATGTCGAGCCCAATGTCACCGATGAGATCCCAGATCATCTGCGGCTGCGGTCGATCGTGCGCAGCCCACTGCGGCTGTGCAGCCAGGGCGCGCTCGAGCGCCTCCCAGTACTTGCCCTGCTGCCGCGCCGCCTCGAGGATCTTGACCGCTGTGTCGGACCCGTGGTGCAGCGGTGCATAGCGCACCACCAGCCTGACCTGGCCGAAGCTCGCGTTGACCATCTGCTTGACGATCGGATAGAAGGCCCGGCAGGTCTCGCAGGACGGGTCGAAGAACTCGACGATCGTCACCTTGGCCGCCGGATTGCCGAAGACGGGCGAGTGCGGCCTGACCAGTGCATCGCTATGGGTCTGCGCCGCCTGCTTCACTTCCTGGCTCGAGCGGTTCGTGAAGACCACGACGCCGGCCACGAAAGCCAGAACCACCGCCGCGACGGTGCCCAGCACGATCCATTTCCTGCTCATGTTCTTGCCCTTCTTCTTGCCACCCACAACGCAACCAGGATTCCCGTGAACGCCGCGAGCGACAGCAAAGGAATCGGCACCACGCCGGCCACCTGGACATCGGCGTCGGCGCAGGACGACCCCTTGCCGCACGGCACCAGCCCTTCGGACACCATGCCCCAGAAGACCAACAGGTGGTAGGCGGCGATGCCCCACCCCACGCCGGCCAGCGGCAGTGCATAACGAACGCTGCGCGCGTCCGACACGAACAGGCCCATGCCGAGCACCAACACCAGCGGGAACATCGCGATGCGCTGGTACCAGCACAGCACGCATGGCGTCTTGCCCATCACCTCGCCCAGAAACAACGCGCCAGCCGTGGCCAGAAGCGCCAGCAACCAGGCCAGGAACAGCGGCAGCCAGAACGCGGCGTTCCGGCCGTTGCCATGCGGGGCAACCGGCTGATCTTCGCTCATCGTGTCGGTGGCGCGAAGGCAGCCGTCGCGTTCACCTCGACCGTCGACACGCTGCCGTCGGCCGCCGTGAACGAGAGCGTCAGGGGCACGCGCTCGCCCGCCTTGATCTGCTTTTTCAGGTCCATCATCATGACGTGCAGACCGCCCGACTTCAGCTCGATCGTCTGGCCGGCCTTCAAGGGCACGCGATCGGCGGGCCGCATCCGCATGATGCCCCTGTCCATCCACATCTCGTGCACTTCGACGATGTCGGCGACCGGCGAACTGGCGCCCGTCAGCACGACATCCTTCTGGGCGGTCAGCCGCATGAAGGCACCGGTGGCCGACTGGTTCGGCACGGTGGTGCGCGCCCAGGCTCCATCGACGGTCACCTGCGCATGGACCCCCGACGCCGCACCCACAGTGAGCAGCGCAGCGAGGCAGCGGAACAACAGACGATTCGGAAGAGAAAAGCTCATCGCCGTCATTCTCGTCCGGAGACCCGTTGGAGGCGCTTGCGGACTCACGTCGCAACTCCTCGGTTGACCCCGCGCGAATCCGGCCTTGGCCCGAACGAGGCCAGCATGAGCAGCGCGGCGCTGCCGACGATGAAGATGTCCGCCAGATTGAAGGCGGGCCAGTGCATGCCGCGCCAATGCAGGTCGAGGTAGTCGACCACGGCGCCGATGCGCAGCCGGTCGACGACGTTGCCCAGCGCGCCGCCGATCAGACCAACGTAGGCAGCCTTTTCGAGTCGGCTGCGAACGCCGCGCCACAGCAGCACAGCGAGCGCTACGCTGACGGCTATGCCGACTGCCGTGAGCGCGTGGCGCTGCCAGCCGCCCGCGTCGGCGAGGAACGAGAACGACGCGCCAGGGTTGAGGACATGCACAAGGTTGAACCAGGCGGTGACGGTGATGCCCTGGCCTAGAGGCAGGTTCGCGGCGACCACCCACTTGGCGCTCTGGTCCAGCACGAGGAGCAAAGCGGCGACGCCCATCAGCAGCCACCAGCGGCCCCGTGAGGCCGCAGCCGCCGCGCGTGGTGCGACAAGGCCGACGGATGCGGGCGTCATCGGTCGCGGTCCTCAATCAGCCGCTTGAGATCGGGCGGGATTGCCATCGGCTTGAACGCACTGACGTTCGAACCGCCGGTGTTGCCGACCGGCAGGCGGCCGACCAGATGGCCCACCGGCACCAGTGCGATGCGCAGCAGTTGGCCCGCCACTTCACGCCGGTCGCCCGCGGCCCAGCCGACACGAAGCATCTGCCAGTGCACCCGCACATGCGGCACGAAGTCGAGTTGCCCGAGCACATGCGCGCGCTCGAGCGCTTCGAACGCGCCCTTGGCGTCACCGGCGGACCGGTGCCGGGCGGCCTCGGCCATGGCCGCCTCGAAGGCCTCGATCCGCCGTGATCCCGTCGTCGCCACTACTTACCCTCCCCTTTTCTCAACAGCCGCAGGCCGTTCACCACGACCAGCAGGCTCGCCCCCATGTCGGCGAACACCGCCATCCACATCGAGGCGTTGCCGAACACCGCCATGACCAGGAACACCGCCTTGATGCCCAGCGCCAGCGTGATGTTCTGCCACAGCACCGCATGCGTGGACCGCGACAGCCGCACGGTTTCGGCGATGCGGCGCAGATCGTCGTTCATCACCACCACGTCCGCCGCTTCCATCGCGGTGTCGGTGCCGGCTGCGCCCATCGCCACGCCGATGTCGGCCTGGGCCAGCGCCGGCGCGTCATTGATCCCATCGCCGGTCATCGCGGTCAGACCATGTTTTGCCTGCAGCGCCTTGATCGCTTCGAGCTTGTCCTCGGGCAGCAGGTTCCCCTGAGCCTCATCGATGCCGGCCTCGTGCGCGATGGCCGTGGCCGTGGCCTGGTTGTCTCCGGTCAGCATCACCGGCGTGATGCCGAGTGCCTTGAGCGATGCCACCGCTTCGCGCGACGACGACTTGATCGTGTCGGCGACGGCGAACAAGGCGACTGGGCCCGCCTCGGAGGCCAGCAGGCTGACCGTGCGGCCCGCTTCCTCGTGCGTGCGCAAGGTGGCCTCGAGCCCCGGGGAGCATTGGCCACGCTCCTCGATCAGCCGATGGTTGCCCAGCACATAGACGGTGCCGCCGATGTCGGCTTGGACACCGCGACCGGCGATGGCCTTGAAGTCCTTCGCTTCGACGCTGTTGGGCCGCAGGCCCGCAGCGATGGCACGCGAGACCGGATGGTCGGAGTGGCCTGCCAGCGCCGCGGCGATGTGCTCGGCGGCGGCAGCATCGGTCCCCGGACCGAGCACCTCCCAGGCCACCAGCTTGGGTTTGCCCTCGGTGATCGTGCCGGTTTTGTCCAGCGCGATGGCCTTGAGCTTGCGTGCTTCCTCCAGGTAGATCCCGCCCTTGATCAGAATGCCGCGCCGCGCCGCGGCCGCCAGACCGCTGACGATCGTCACCGGGGTCGAGATCACCAGCGCGCAGGGGCAGGCGATGACCAGCAGCACCAGCGCCTTGTAGACCGCCTGCATCCAGGTCCAGCTGAACAGCCAGGGGCCGAGCAGCGCCACGGCGAGCGCGATCACGAAGACCGCTGGCGTGTACACGGCGGCGAAGCGGTCGACGAAGCCCTGCGTGGGCGCGCGCGTGCCCTGCGCTTCCTCCACGGCGTGGATGATGCGCGCGAGTGTCGAGTTCGACGCCAGCGCGTTGACCTCGAACTCGAAGGTGCCGGTCTCGTTGATCGTGCCGGCGAACACCGGGTCACCGACCGCCTTGTCCACCGGGATGCTCTCGCCGGTCACCGGCGCCTGGTTGATGCTCGAACTCCCGGCGGATACCACGCCGTCCATCGGCACGCGCTCGCCGGGCCGCACCCGCGCGACGGCGCCCAGCGCCACCGACGCGACTGGCACGTTCGCCCAGCTGCCATCGGCCTGCCGCACCGAGGCTTCCTCGGGCGCCATGGCCAGCAAGCCCTTGATCGCGTTGCGGGCGCGATCGACCGCACGCGCCTCGATCGCTTCGGCGATGGCGTACAGCGCCATCACCATGGCCGCCTCGGGCCACTGGCCGATCACGAACGCGCCTGTGACGGCCACGGTCATCAGGGCGTTGATGTTCAGCCGCCCATGGCGCAGCGCCGTCAGACCCTTCTTGTAGACGTCGAAGCCGGCCAGCCAGATCGCCGCGGCCGCCAAGGCGAGACCCGCGCCTTTCCAGATCTGCGTGTCCGGAGCGAAGAAGCCGAGCACCTCAGCACCGATAGCCAGCAGCAGGGCGCCGCCGAGCCGCCACGCCCCTCCCGATCCGGCGCCGTGATCATGGTCCTCCGATCCGGCTCCCGTGCTCGACGACTCGGCAGCCTTCTCCGGCACCGGCTGCGGTTCGAAGCCGGCCTTGCGGATCGCGGCAACGGCCTGTTCGACGGACGCAGGCGGCGCATCGATGGCCATCGTGCGCTGACCGAGCTGGAAGGTCATCGCGCGGATGCCTGCGATGTGCTCGACCGCGCGCCGGATCTCCGACTCCTCGCTGGCGCAGTCCATCGTCGGCACGCGGAACCGGGCCCAGCCGGCAGGCGCGGCAGTGCCCGCCGGCACCGACGCTGCGGCGTGCCCATCGTGAGCGCAACAGGCATCGGCGGGCTTGCTGCCCGCGGCGGGCGAGGCGTGGGTATCGGCATGGGTGTGGGTGGTGCTCACGGGTGCGTTCCTTGACTCATGGCCGCCATTGCAAACCCTGAAGTCGGTGTAGAGTCAAGACCCTCGATCCACCACGGAAAAAGACGATGCGCATCGGCGACCTGGCGGAATCGACCGGCACGGCGGTCGAGACCATCCGCTTCTACGAGCGCGAGGGCCTGATCCCCGCGGCGCAGCGCGCAGACAACAACTACCGCGTGTACACGGCCGCCCACGCCGAGCGGCTGGCGTTCATCCGCCATTGCCGCAACCTGGACATGACGCTGGACGAGATCCGGACGCTGCTGCGGCTGCGCGATGCGCCCTCGCAGGACTGCGGCGAGGTCAACGCACTGCTCGACGAGCACATCGGGCACGTCACCCACCGCATCCGCGAACTTCGGACGCTGCAGAAGGATCTGAAGGCGCTGCGCGCGAGGTGCGGCTCGCCGCATGCGATCGAGCAGTGCGGCATCCTGAACGAGCTCGACACCGCCGCCGCTCAGTCAACTTCCGCGTCGCCACATCGCCACATCCGCGGTACGCACTGAGGCCCTGCCGCGGCGAACATGACGAGGCTGTCATGTTCCCGTTCAGCGGCTGTTGGAAAGCGGTTTCTACAGTTCCTTTCGATGCCGGCCCAGCGCGCGATCGCGCGCCGGCGGCACCCCTCCCACATCGAAAGGACTGAACATGCAATCGACTCGCCGACTCCGCACCGCTGCCCTCGTTGCCCTGGCCGTGCTTCCCCTCGCGGGCTTCGCCGCCAGCGGCAATACGTTCATGAACGGCCAGTCGATCTATGGGCAGCCGGCGGCGCAGGGCGCGCCAGTGCGCGTCGTGGACCTGGCGTCCACCGACCGGCTCAACGTTGCCTACGGCGAGAGCGTGACGTTCCGCAGCGGCGCGAAGCAGTTCTCGTGGACCTTCGACGGGCTCGACCGCAGGTCCGTCGATGTCGGCCAGATCGCACCGGCCGGCTTCGCTGGCACGCCCTTCGTCGTGTACGTCGGCCGCAACCCGTCGAACCGCCGATAAGCAGCGCTGCGCGGCGCTCAGACCAGTTCCTGCACGAGGCTCGCCATGGTGGGCCTCGCACGCGGGAACTGCTCGCGCACCGCGCTTCTTTCGCTGATGCCGAGCACCAGGCCGACTTGCTCCTCGTCGGCGCCGCGGTCATACAGGCGAGCGACCACCGTGCGGCGGATCGACAGCGGTGTCGCCCACTCCAGTTCCGCGTAGCGGAACAGCTTGCGGTAGGTCTCGAGGATCGGGCGGCAGAGGCAGCGCCGCCGGCCCTCGGCGCCGTACTGCGTGATGCGGAAGCCCTCGCCCGTCGCACTCAGGAACAAGGGGCTGTCCGGATCGAGGCCGCGGTAGGCGCCGCCGTCGGCGACGCCATGACCCCGAGCCACTCGTTCCGCGAGGTAGGCGTCCAGTGCGTCGTCCAACTTGCGGCTGGCGAAGTAGAGCGGTCTGGATTTCCCGGAGATGCTGGCACTCGCCGGCAATTCCGACTCTCGGCGTACCTCACCATCGGCCTGCAGGTAGTCACAGACCCGCAGCCGCACGATTTCGAGCGGGCGCGCGCCGGTGACGAACAGCGTGTAGAACAAGGCCACGTCGCGGGTGGGCTGGCCGCTGCGGCCGCGGATGCGCAACACCGCCCGGGCGATCTCGTCGACGCTCACCACCCGATCCCCTTTCGGAGCGTGACCCGCGGCTGGCTCGAAACGCTCCAGGGCGTGCAGGATGGCGTCGCGTCGCTCGCGCAGGCGCCGCACGAAAGCGGTGGCACCGTCGTTCATCCCTTCGATGCCCACCTCCCTACACAGTCGGATCGCGACTGCCTTGACGCGCCGCTCGACGGCGGTGCGCGTGATACCGAAATCCGCGGCCACCGAATCGTAGGTGCGGCCGTCGATCACCGCACGCAGCATGGCCACCGCCTGTATCGCGGCAGCCCCCGTGGAACCTGGTTCATCGTCTTCCATGGCATGCCCTCCGACTGCTGTCGAACATGTCCATCGTTCCCAAGAGATCCCTGCGCGGACAGCCAAAACCATGCGGCCTGGCCCGTGGTATCGGCACTGGCTCATTCAACGTCAGCCGCTGTCAATCAATCTTCAATGGCAAGCAATTAGCGGTTTAGTTACCGGGTGCAACCCGAGCGCGCACATCGCGCTGTTTCCTGCGCCAATATCAACGAGCCACTCCATGGGAACGTCGGTATCGAAATGCTAGGTTGAAGGCGCCGCAGCCGATCGGCGTTTAGGGAGTTTCGTCGGCACGCAGAAACGCTGAACAGGGGGCTAGAAGAATGCTCGATCGCGATCAGCTGGAAACCTTCGCGACGGTGGCCGAGGCGCACAGCTTCGAACGCGCCGCGGCATTGCTCAACATCACACGCGGGGCGGTGTCACAACGCATCAAGGCCCTCGAGGAGTCATTGACGACGGTTCTGCTCGTCCGCGAGAAGCCCGTGGTACCGACTGCCGCGGGCGAGGTCCTGTTGCGCCACGTCAAGGCGCTGCGTCTTCTCGAAGGCGCGACGCTGAACGAACTCAAACCCCAGGCCGGCCCGCACGTGCCCGTTCCGCTGGCCATCGCGGTCAATGCCGACTCGCTCGCGACCTGGTTTCCGCGCGCCTTGTGGGAGTTGCTGCTGCGAAGGCAGGTCGCGCTGGAGATCGTCACCGACGACCAGGACCACACGTCGGGGCGCCTTGCACGTGGCGAGGTCATCGGCTGCGTCTCCACCGACGCCAAGCCCGCGGGCGGCTTTCTGGCCGAATGTCTCGGCGCGATGGAGTACCGCTGCTACGCCACACCGGCCTTTGCGGCGGAGTACTTTCCGAACGGACTGAACGTGCAGGCCGTGCTCGTCGCGCCGGCCATCCTGTTCAACCGCAAGGACTCGCTTCACGATGACTTTCTGAAGCGGCGCTTCGGCTTCGCCGTCGACCGCTACCCGCGCCACTACCTGCCCTCGCCGATGATCCTGATGGAGGGTGTTGCCGCCGGGATCGGCTATGGGCTGGTGCCGAGCCTGCAAGCCGCTTCGGCGGCCGTGCGCGGAGAACTCGTCGATCTCGCGCCCGATGAACCAGTGCTCGTCGACCTGCACTGGCATCACTGGGAACTGGAGCCGCCTCTCTCGCGCGAGATCACGGACCTCGTGGTCCGACACGCTCAGGCGCAACTGCTGCCGCGCGCCGAGCAGCCGTCCGATGCGGCGGCGTCAACGCCGAAGGCCGCCGACGCCCATTGATCTGGGGCCACCCGCCGCGCAAAGCAATCCCACGACGGCCGAAGCGCCGAGCCCGCCGACCAGCGACACAGTGTCGGCGTCGCCTTCGATCCACCCCGCCCAGCCCGCCAGATAGGCAGCCCCTGACGCGGCCAAGCCCGAACCCATCACCAGTCCGGCTTGGATCGCCGGAAGCGTCGCCCCGCGCAGCAGCAGCACGAACAGCCAACCGACACTGGCGAGGTAGACCACGTTGACTGACACCATCGTCTCCACGATGCCCTGCCCGCGAGCGGCCAGCAGGCCCCCGGCGGCCAGCGCGGCAATCGACCAGCCGAGGTGATTCGTATCGCGCGCGCCTGGCACCGCAGCCGCCATTGCGCTGGCCATGGCGCGCACGATCGCCGCGCCCGAACCCAGTGCGGCCGTCGAGAGCGCGGCGAGCAGCAGCGATTGCGACCCGGGCCACAGCCCATCCGCGGCGCGCCCCAGCGCAAACGGGATCACCTGTTTCGCGTCGGTGAGCCCGTCCAATTCGCCCGTGCCCCGCAGCGCCAGCACCAGGGCTGGCGACAGGAAAGCGATGGCGATCAGGACCACACCCGCCAGTGCGCAGCCCGCTGCGGCGACCAGCGGACGGCGCGCAGCCAGCACGAACTGGTGGTAGTCCGCGCCCAGGCACACGAGCAGCCCGACCGCCAGCACGATGGACACCAGCCGCGACGTGCTGAACCCGCCCAGGTCGCTCACGAACCGTGGCACCGCCTGCGCATACAGCGCCAGGCCGCCCGCGTCAGCCAGCGCGTACAGCAGCACCAGCGCGCTCGCCAGCAGGCAGGCGGCGAACAGGCGGGACGCCACGCGCAAGTCGAGCCTGGACGCGCCGAGGATCAGCGCCAGCACCAGCGCCTGGGACAAGTACTCCGGCAGGCCGATCACTCGCGCAATGGCGACGCCGCCCGCGATCTGGGCCGCCAGGACACCGCTCATCCAGACCAGGGACAGGAACGCGACGGCGCGCTGGATCGGCTGGCCGAAGGCCTGCCCGAACAGTTCCCAGACCGGTACGCCGAGCTTCCACAACCTGCCCGCAAAGGTCGCAAGCGCGAGCATGCCCAGCGCGGACGCGACACCGTACAGACCGCCCGCCATGCCGTGCGACAGCGCCATCTCGCCCGACCCGAACAGGAAGCCGATGCCGTAGCTGGCCGAGACCAGCAGGGCTGCCACTTGCAGCGTGCCGAGCACCCGCGTCGTCATGATCTGGCCCCCCGCTCCCAGGCCCGTACGACCGCGGTGGGACCGGTGAAATACGCGTCAGAGACCGTCCCATGCTCCCGGTACGCGGGCAGGCGCCGGAAGTGCGCATGCGCTCGCGGCAGGTGGTAGTAGGGAACGGCCGGCAGCAGGTGATGGGTCAGGTGGTAGCCGTTGTTGCGCGGGTGGATCAGCCAGCGCGCAGGGCCGCGCACAGCCATGTCGCGCGTGAAGCTCAGGATGCCGCCCGGCCGCAGGCCGAAGTGGTCGCACATCTCGCGCAGTGTCGTGATCAGGTGAAAGACCGTGGCCCGCGCCAGCATCCACAACCCGACAAACGTCAGCGTGAACTGCGCGCCCGTGAACTCGAACAGCAGCGTCAGCGCCCCGAACCACCAGACCACGATGCCGATCCGGCCCGACCATGACACGCCCACGGCCCCGAGGTGCCCGAGGAAGTTGCCCCACCAGGCTCGCAGCGAAAGGACCTGGCGCAGATAGCTCCCCAGCCAATGGTCCGGCAGTGCGGCCGGTGGATCCATCAGGTCGGGATCACCACCTGCCGCGCCAAGCTGCATGTGGTGCTTGAAGTGATCCGCTCGATAGCTCTCGAGCGATGCGAACACCAAAGGCGCGACGAGCAGCCCCGCGACGGCATCGTTCACGCGCAGCGTTCGGCAGAGGTTGCGGTGCCCGGCATCGTGCAGGATGTTGCCCAGGGCGCGCTGCCGGTTGGCGATGACGAGCAGCGCCAGTGGCAGCGTCTCCAACCCGACCCACACCACGGCCGCCGTCGCGGCCAAGCTGGCGACCCAATCGAAGGCAATGTCGCCGAGTGGCCGCGCCCAGTTCAGTCGAAGCAACTCGCGGTGCGCGTCGCCGTCGCGATGCAACTGCGCGCGCAGTGCCGACTGGTCCCCGAGGACTTCCGAATGCGTCAACATGTCCGGAAACTCCTTCCCCGGGCAGCTTCGCGTTGCGTGTGCCACCGGCTACGCGCCAGTGGAAACGCCTTTGCAAAGGCCCGGGTATCGACGCTAGCAGCGCGCCGCGCTGCTCAGGGGGCGTTTAGCAACTTTGGCCCTCGGTGAGCTTCGCTAAACCGCAACGTCGAGCCGCGAGATACCTCGCCGAGTCCTCATAATCAGTTACAGAAACCAGCCTTCCCACACACGCAAGGAGAGCCTCGGATGAGTGGCGAACGCGACCTCGATACCCTGCGGCGCGAGATGGCCCCGCAGTTGCACCCCGAGACCTTCGTCTACTGCAGTTTTCCGGACTTCCGCATCCCACCTGGCCTGGAGCCGATCTGCACCTTTCGCGAGGCCGAGGGGGTGACCGCGATCGTCGAGAAAGCCCAGGCCGAAGACTCGGCCGTGCCCTACGTCTTCGAATCGCACCTCATCACCCTCACGGTGCATTCGGCCCTCGACGCCGTGGGTTTCATCGCGACGCTGGCCGGCCGGCTGGCCGACGCCGACATCCCCTGCAACGTCGTCGCGGGCTACCACCACGATCACCTGTTCGTGCCGACGCGTCACTCGCAGCAGGCACTGAAGGTGCTGGCGTCGATTTCGGCACCGCCGCGCCCCTCGGCGCGGCCCGCCGTCTAGCTGCCGCCCTGCTCGGTGATCCATCGCCGTACATCTTCGGCGCGCCAGGCCGTCACCCCTGCCGACAGCTTCACCGGGCTTGGAAACGAGCGCGCACGGACCTGACGCCACAGCGTGGACTTCGAGATCGGCACGAACGCGAGCACCTGACGTTGGCGCAGGAAGCCCGTGTCGGGCAAGCAGGGTGAGGGGTTGTTGGCCGCGCCGGACTCGGTCGCGCGCAAGGGCGTGGCAGCAGCGGCGCTACCGGGCAAGGATGTTCGCATGGGCATGTTCGGTCTCCGCGGCGGACGGCTCCGCCGGAAGGCATGACCAGCTCGTTGCGACAGCGAAGGGTCACGGTCGGATCGCTGCGGAAAGGAACGCGAAGACTCCAGATCAACCGCCGGTGCGTTCCCAACTGGCGGTTCGTGCGGACCGGCGCTGATGCCCGGCCCTGAAAAGGTGGTTGCTGATGGCGGGATGCCAGCGTTGTAGCTGGTCGCCTCAAGCGGATTCAAGGCAGGTGTCGACTGCGACGCCATCGACCTTCGATGGGAGAAGCGCTGCGACCCGTGGAGCCGCCATGCGCCTGCGTGAGACCGTAGCGCCGGCGATCAGTGAATGCACGTCGAGTGCAGCGGGCGCCTGCAAAACGGTGGCCTCGCGCGGGCGCTACACGGTGGCGATTCGCGGCGCCGGGGTCTCATCGTTCTCGCCGTCGCCAGATGCGCCAGCCTCGGCCACCGGCGCGGCGGGCGGCAAGGCAGAGGTCGGCGCGTCCTCGCCGGTCAGGACACTCGCGCCATCGGGTGTCGTCTCTTCGACCGATTCACCCTGCCCCTCGATCTCGACCTCCGGTGCGTTCATGCGTCGCCGCAACCCCGACGCGAAGTTGCGTGCCGCGGTGGCGACGCCGCGCACCTGGCGCTTCACCAGTGCACGCTGCTTGTCGACCTCGCGCGTGGTGATGACCTCGTGGATCTCCAGCGTCTGCAGCAAGGGCATCAGCTGGTCGAGCTTGCCGAGCAGTTCCAGGTAGCGCCGGCCGCTCGACGACAGCACGCCCACCTCGATCTCCAGCGCTCGCGTGTCATAGGTCGCCACCCGCGTGATCCCGTGCGCCTTGAAGAGCGCTTCGGCGCCGTCGATGGCGCGGTCGAGCGCCGCCGAGACGGCATCCAGCCGCTCGCGCAACGCGGTCTCGACGCGCGCAACGTCCTCGGGGTCCAGGCGCGTGCGTGCGATCACCGAGATGAAGTGCGCGTTGAGCTGCAGCGTCGCGAACATGCGCACGAACAGGCGCTTGCCCTCGGCGCTGGTGAAGCAGGCCGGCATCTTCACGCTCGCCGCCTCGACACGCCGGTAGTCGACCTTGGCCTCGCGCGCGAGGATGCGCTCGTTCACGCCACCCTGGTCCACCCGCACGATCTGCAGGCTGGTGGTCGTCGGCAGGACATCGTTGTGCATGGGCCTCTCCCGCAAAGGACGCGCTGGCAACAGTGTTCGCCGCGTTCGGCACCCGTCGCCACCCGAAACGGCCGCGCGGCGGCGGTGGTTTCGCCATCAGCCCGCGCCACACGGCCACAACCCCGTTGACCACCGACGCTCGCGTCGCTACCTTTCGCACACGCAGCAGCTGGCCCTGCGTCCACCTTGGCAAGCCCTGTTGATCCTCGTGCGCATGCGGGCGTCTCGAACGCTTCGACCGCTTCGCACCCTGAGCGCGCTTTCGAGCCGTTGATTGCACGGGCCTCGTGTGGCCAACGGCTGCAACGCGCGCTTCGATCGGTCGCTGGCATCCCGATCACGCGGCATGCGTCGCGTCCAGCCAGCCCTTGAAGTCAGCCGCCGGCTCTCAGCCGGCATTCGTCACCCCGTGGGGCCATCGCCCCACGGGCGGTCATGGCCTCCGCGTTCTCCATGGAGGCCAACATGCCACACCCCCGAGCATCGCTCGAACGTTCCCGCGCACCCCTCTTCACGGCGGGCACCTACCGTGATTCGTTTGACGACGTCCCGACCGAGGACGACGACACCGCCCAAGGTGGCGCAGAGGCCATCGACTGGACCGAGCAGGACGTGGTGTTCCTGCACTGGCGCCTGCTGCAGGAAGTCGAGGCGCTGTCGGACCCCGAGACACCGCTCGAAGCGAAGCTCGACACGCTGCGCTGGGTGTTCACCGAGCGCGAGAAGGACTCGCGGCCGTTCTCGTTCGTGAACTGCCTGCGCGTCGTCGGCTGCAGCCCGCTGTCGCCGATTGCCTACTGCGGCCTCGTCGACGCCGAAGAGATTCGCAGCCGCATCCGGCATGACGTGAAGCAGTGGCTGGAAGCCACGCTGACGCGCTACCCCGAGTGGGTGCGCGAGGCCGTTGCGCGCAACCCGGAGTGGGTCGAGCTGCAACTCGCCCGCAATCCGCAGTGGATCAACCAGCAGGTCCGCGCGGTCGCCCTGCAAGGCGACCTGTTCGCCTGAGCCATCAACGGCCGCCGCCACACCGCGGCGACCACCACCTCAAGGAACACACCATGTCCCGCTTCTATCGCGCGGCCGGCGTGCTGGCCGTTCTCGCATTGCACGTACTCGGCGCCCACCTGGACGCCACCGATTCGCCTTCGCCGCCCTCGCGCGCCGAAGGCCATCGCCTGCCCGGCGCCACGCCGGTCCGCTGAGGAGCCGCCATGCACATCGTTTCCCAGACCGGGCGTGTCGCGGCGCTGTTGCTGCCGGTGCGCGCGCCGGAGGATCTCGAGTACCTCGTCAAGGAGAGCGAGATCGTCACCGGCCGGCCCGGCCGCACCTTCGTGATCGCCGGCGCCGACCGCCTTGCCTACCGGCTGCAGTGGCATCCGCTCGGCTTCCAGGTCGAGCGGCTCGACAGCCGCGGCCGCGCGCTGCACGTGCAGCAACTGCTGCTGTTCGAGTTCCTCGACCACCCGCTGCTGGAGGCCTTGCATGCCGGCCAGCTCTTCACCGCGCCGATCGAGTTCGACTCGCCGCGCGGTTGACTCATCCACCCCAAAGGCGGGCGTCCCTTCGGGGGCACCCGCCATACCGGAGAACCACCATGCAGATTCAAGTCCGCATCAACGAGGAAGGCGCGCTGCGCAACCAGCGCTTCGCCTTCACCGACCGATTCACCCTCGTGTCGGAACTGCTCCAGAACGCCCGACGCGCGGGCGCCACGTTCATCACTGTCGACCACGACGCCGAGACCAGGACGCTGACCGTCCGCGACAACGGCCGCGGCATCGACGACTTCCAGAAGCTGCTGACCTTCAACGAGTCGGGCTGGGATGAAACCACCTGCGACGCCGAGAACCCGTTCGGCGTCGGGTTCTCGAAGTGCCTCTACGCCGCGTCGCGCTGCATCGTCCGCTCACGCGGTCAGCGCGCGGACTTCGACACCGAAGCGGCGCTCGCCCGAACGCCGATCGACGTCATCGAACTGGTCGAGGCGTCTTCCGAAGGCACGCAGATCGAGTTGCACGGCGTCGACCTGCCCGACCTGGCATCGCGCATCGCCACGCTGTGCGCGGGCTTCCCCGTGCCGGTGTGCTTCAACGGCAAGCCACTCGAGCGCCCGCATGCCCCCGAGCACCTGGCGCTCACCGCGACACCCGTCGGCGGCCTGCGCCTGTGCGGCACGCGCAACGGCGAGCACAGCCACGACACCCTGGTCTATCTGCAGGGCTTCTGCGTGCTGCGCCCGATCTACCACTGGTCGGAGCGCGCGAACGTGCTGCACCTCGATCCGCGCCAGTTCATGGCCCGGCTGCCCGATCGCGACAAGCTGATCGACGAAGACCGGCAGCGCAAGCGCATCGACAACACGCTGCGTGCCGAGTGGCGCCGCGTACTCGAGGACGCCAAGCGCGCCCTGCCCGCCGATGTATTCGTCGACAGGTTCTACCCAGCGCTGCGAGGCTGGGGCCACCTGGACCTGCTCAACGACATCGACGCCCTGCCCGCCGCAGTTTTCGACGAGATTTGCGGCTACCCCTACCAGGAGGGCTCGGGTGACAGGGACTACCTGCGGACGGTGGCCGTCGTGAGGGGAGCTGAGATATTCACAGGCGGTCGAGCGCGATAAATCCGGGATGGGGCGGGATCGACCGGGATTCTGAGGGACCTACTATGCAAAGGCCTTGCGCATGACGCAAAACGGCCGCGCGGTCCGTTTTTCGGGGCGCTCGGGCGCTCTCAGCCGCCCGTCGAGGCCTGCAGGTGGCGCTCGATCAGGTCGAGCAGCGACCCCTCGACCTCGGGCTGCAGGGTGGCGCTCTCGGCCGGGCCGCTGAACGGCAGATAGGGCCGCGCCGGGATCTGAACCTTGTGCGCGTCGACGGTCGACCAGCTCTCGCGGACGCGCTTGTGGCCCTCCTTGGCGAACACCGCCAGGTTCTGGTGGCCCTGCTGCCGCACCAGGCCGCCCTTGGCGTCGGTGCGCAGGCGCGTCTTGACCGAGTGGGCCGGCACATCGACGGTGCCGCCGAACTGGTGGATCGCCGCGTAGTCCTTCGCGGCGCCGCCGGCGCCAACGAGCGCGAAGTCAGGCCCGTGCGCGCTGCTGATGCTGGCCGCCAGGATGCCGCGGTCCTGCAGGATCTTCAGCACAGAGCCGCCTTTGTTGCGCCGCAGCCGCTCGGCCTTTGTGCTCGCCGACAACGGCACCCAGCTCGGCCGGCCCTGGGCCGCGAAGTTGGCCTCGGTCTCCCGCTCCAGTAGGCCGGCGATGGAGCGAAACAGCGGCGTGGCGTCGGCGAGCTGCTGGGCGGCTTTGCTGAGCTGCGCGGCGGCCTTGCCGCCGGGGTCGACCTCGAATTTCTGCATGGCCTACACTCCTTGCGTGCGCGCCGCGCGAACCCGATAGGGACGAGCCCCGTCGACCGGCGTTAGGGATGCCGAGGCAGCCGCCACAAGCCAGAGCATGAGACCGGCGCGCACCTTCGCTCCTACCTGCCAAGCTCGCTGAACAGCAGCGTGCCGACGCGGAGCTTATTCAGGCGCTTCGCGGTGCCGTGCATCAGGTTGTAGACGTCCCAGCTCAGCGCGCCGTCGCGGTTCTCGCGCACTACCACCAGCAAATCGTTCTTGGCCTGGAACAGGCCGATGTAGCGCTTTCGGTAGGTGCCGTCCTCGTACGGCGTCAACCACACCTCGAAGGGCTGTTGCAGCGCCGGCAGCACGTAGTTGGCGTAGCGCTCGCGCGCGTCCTGCTCTTTCTCCGTCACGTGCGGTAGCAGCTCGCGCCGGATGACCACGTCCTCGATCGGTGTCTTCACGGTGCGCGTCGACGCGCCCGCCAGCAGCACGTCGACCATCATGCGATGCGCGGTGTCGCGGTCGCTCGCGGCCGGCAGCTCGCCGGGATCCGGCAGCCGCCAGGCCGGATCGAGCAGGCGCAGGTCCGGCCGGCCGACGTCCTGCCAGGTGGGGATGCCGGCGATCGACCGAATCGGCTTCGCGGCCGGCGCTGCCGTCAGCGATCGGCCGGCGTCGGCTTCCGACCTGAAGCCCGCCGGATCGAACCGCGACCACTCGGCGCCCGGGTTGTAGTCCCAGCCCGGATCGGGCCGGAACACCTGCTCCTTGCCGGTCGAATCGAGGTAGCGCACGCCCTGCACGGTCACCGTTCGGCCTTCGCGGCCGACGGGCACCTGCAGCTCGACGATGGCGTCGGCGCCGCGCTCCAGCGCCACGCCCAGCGCCTGGAACTCGGCCTCGGTCAGGGCCACGCTGCGGCAGCGACAGCCCCAGCCGTTGGGCGGCCAGATCACCTCCCAGATCGGATCGTCCCAGCGCCACACCTTGCCGTTCAGCGCCGCGTGCTCGGGCCGCGTGCGGCTGTCCATCACCGCCACGTACTGCCAGTACGGCCGGTCGGCCACGTTGTCCAGGTAGCGCTTGTAGCGGCCGGCCATGTAGGCCGTCTGCACGTTGGTCTGGTAGATCGTGCGCAGCCGGCGGTTGCTGCCCAGCTGCACGCTGCTCACCTCGCCGGTGTCGCCGTCGAGTACTTGCTGGCGGCCCCACCAGCCCAGCTCTTCCAGGCGCGGGCGCAGCGCCTTCTTGAAGGCCTCGAAGGTCTGGCCCTCGCCGATCGACTTGGCCACCTCGGCGCGGATCGTGCGCAGCACCTCCGTCGTCGTGGCCTTGGCCACGGTGAAGGCGTGCACGTTGGCTTCGCGCCAGGTGTCCGTGTAGTCCCAGCTCCGCGCCTCGCCCTTGGCGGCGAAAAAGCGCACCGCATCGGCGGGCTCAAGGTCCAGGCGCGCCGCGATGGCCATCAGCTCAGCCTTGCTCGTTTGCGGCGATGACGGCTTGCTGGAGGCCTTCGATCAGCTTGAGCAGCGGCGCCAGCCGGCCCAGGCGGTCCTCGAAGATTTGGTCCGCCAGTACCTCGTAGCTCATGCGCACGCGGCAGGCCGAGCCAAAGATCTCCGGGCGCTCGTTGAGGCTGGCCACTAGGGCATCGGCCTCCGCCTCCACCGAGAAGACGCCACGGCAGCGCCAGCCGTCGCCGATCACGGCTTGCACGACCCAGAACATCGTCGTGTCGCCGCCGGGTTGCGCGGGATCCATCGAGATTTGCATGTCGGTCCTCAGAAGAGCCCCGCCGGCTCGGCCGCCTGGTCCCACGACCAGATCACCAGCTCCTTGCGCGCCGCGGCCTTGTCGCCGCCGCCTACCGTGTAGCTGATGTCCAGGCTCTCCATGTGGAAGCCGTCGAAGACGCGCCGGATGTCGGGGTGGTCGTTGATGCTCACCAGCGCTTTGCCCTTCAGCGTGCGCAGCGCGGTGGCCATGGCCTCGTAGTTGTCGAAGCCGAACCCGACGCCATAACCCTCGGTCTGCCAGTACGGCGGATCGAGATAGAAGAAGGTGTGCTCGCGGTCGTACCGCTGCAGGCATTCGAGCCAGTGCATGCGCTCGATGTAGGTCGCCTGCAGGCGCAGGTGGGCGGCGCTCAGCTGCTCTTCGATGCGCAGCAGGTTCACCGGCGGCGCGGTGGTCGCGGTGCCCCAGGTCTGGCCTGCGACCTTGCCGCCGAAGCACTGGTGCTGCAGGTAGTAGAAGCGCGCCGCGCGCTGCACATCAGTCAGCGTGTCGGGCGGCGTGTCTTGCAGCCAGCGGAACAGCTCGCGGCTCGACAAGGCCCACTTGAACTGCCTGACGAATTCTTCGAGGTGGTGCTTGACGACGCGGTACAGGTTGACCAGGTCGCCGTTGACGTCGTTGATCACCTCCACCGGCGCCGGCGGCCGCAGGAAGTAGAGCGCGGCGCCGCCGGCGAACAGCTCGACGTAGCAGTGGTGTTGCGGGAAGCGCGGGATCAGCAAGTCAGCCAGGCGCCGCTTGCCGCCGATCCACGGAATGATGGGTCCTTGCACGAGGGGGCTCCGATACACTGACCCGGCCTGTACAGGTGGCAGGGTCTTCGGCCGATCCCGTGCGCATAACACGGAGGAGGCGTCGACTGCGGGTGTTCGCGCACCCGTGGCCGTCGCCCTGTCTTTTTTGCTGGGCGTGCGTCCGACCGGCGCCGAGCACCGGAACGTCAACGCAGGCCCGAAGTTCATCCGGCGTCAGGCCCGCACGGGCCAGTGCGCCGCGCAGCCGCCCATCACGCCGGCGCAGGCGGCGAACGCCTCGTCGCGGCTCTCGTAGAGCATCACCGACGTGCGCACATGCGGCACCTCGTTGTCGCCGAAGACGATCAGGTTGACGCACACCGGGCCGTTGGCGGTGTCGGTGTTGGCGCTCCACACGCGGGTGATCTTGGCCGGGTGGTTGAGCGAGCCGTTCGCATGGTGGCCGTGCAGGATCACGTCGCGGCCGATCGTTGGAATCATGGGTCGATCTCCGTTCGCAGCCGGCTCACGCCGGCGAAGGTTTCGCGTCGTCACGCTCGGTCCGGCCGAAGGTCTCGGCACCGAACATCGCGCGCGCCAACAGCGACTGCAGCCGCGCCTTGTCCATGCGCGGGTAGGCCGCCTCGGCGGCGGCCAGGGCGTCCTCGTAGGTGTCGGCCGCGTCGATCGCGGCCATCAGTGGGTCCAGCAGGCCACGCATCGCGGCCTGCAGCTCGGCGTCGTCGACCGCGTCGATCGCGGCGTCGATCGCGGCCTGGCCATCGCGCTGCGCGGCCTCGGCGAACTGCACCGCGCCAGGCTTCGGCTCAGCCGCCGCGCCCGGCGGTGCATCGCCGGCGCCAGCACCAGGCGCAAGCGGTGGTGCCGCTGGCGCTGCCGCCTTCTTGCGCCAGCCCTCGCCGTACCGCGCATGCACGGTCTCTTCGTCCAGCTCGAAGCCCATGTCGCTGACCACCTTGTCGGTGTCGGCGGACATCTTGAGGTCCTCCTCCTCCTTGATGACGCGCTCGACCGTGCAGGGCACCAAGCCGTTCAGCTCGCACAGCCACTGGATGAGGGTGGCGTTGAGCGTCTCGCTCAGCAGGTTGCTGTCGGCCTGCACCAGGTCGAGCCTGACCGAACTGCGCTCTTTGCTCGCGCTGGCCAGCGCCCCGCCGCTCTTGCTGCGTGCTTCCTGGCCCAGCAGCACCGCGTCGATCCAGTCGTCGCAGTACTCGCACAGCGCCTGCTGCGAGGTGATCGAGCCCGACGCGAGCTTGCTCTCCAGCAGCTCGATCATCGTGCCCTCGGGCGTCATGATCACGCCGTCGTTGCTGAGTGCTTTCAGGGCATCGAACAGCGTGCCCTTCTCTTTCGGCCCGGCCCCGCGCGGGTATTTGCCCCACGGCACTGGCACGCCGGCGCGGTCGTTCAGCTTGTTCCAGCTGATCATGGCCTTGCGCTTGAAGAACACGGCCCAGTAGAGCTGCAGGCCCAGGCCGAGGCCCCAGGGGTTGTCGTCCTGCGGGTTGACGCGGTGGACGACGAACGCGCGCGGCGGCAGCGGCTCGCCGGTCAGCAGGTTGGCGCGCGTGAGCATGCGCAGCTCCGGCGGGCCGCCGTCATCCGGCTGCACGAACGCAAAGCGGCGCAGCGCGCGCTGCGGCGCGCGGGCCACTTCGTAGCGCCCGTCGCGGATCGTCATCACGATCTCGTTGATCGCCGCGCCGGTCAGCAGCGCTTCGAGCAGCTCGCTGCACAGCTTGTCGAAGCCGCTGCGCTTGAGGATGTCCTGCAGCACCTCGGCGTCGGCTTTGCCGCGCCCGCCGTCCTGCACCGGCACCACCTGGTAGGGTCGGCCCACCAGCGCCAGCACACGCTTCTGCAGCGCGCTGAACACCTTGCCGTCGCGCTTAAGGTCGCGGTACAGGTCGGCCCCGCTGGCCGCGCTGCCCTTCTCGAGCAGCAGCGGATCGTTGGTGCGCACGAGACCCATGTACAGCGTCTCGAACGGGTCGAGCAGCCGCGATGCAATCTCGGTGTCGAGCTGCGGCTCGGGCAGCGCGGCAGGCGCCTTGGCGGCGCGGCGGGTCTTGGTGGTTTCAGCCATAGAGGAAGCCCGACAGGTCTCGCGGTGCAGCGCCCACACTGCCGGCCGACTGGAATTCGATCGGCGAGAACGGCACCGACCCCGCATGCAGCGCCAGCGCCAGCGCCCAAAAGCGGTCGGCGTGGCCGTCGGGCGTGCTCTCGGCGACGAAGCGCACGTTGCCGGCGGCCGTCACCTGTTTCTGCACCTTGCGCAGGTCGGCGCGGATCACCGGGTCATCGGGGATGCGCAGCTTGCGGTCTTCCATCGCGCCACGCAGCGGATAGGCCAGCGCCTCCTTGACCTGCGGCGTGAAGGTCACCGCCTCCACGCGGTGTTCGCCGAAGCGGTCCTGCGCGTCATCGGCCCAGCCGATGCCCAGGCCCGAGGCGTCGATGCAGATGCGCTCGCAGCGCTCGAACCACGGCCACATGATGGCCTCCTGCGCGCTCTTGCGCATGCGCGCCATCGACTCGACGTGCCGCGTGTAGAACACGTCGCCCAGCCGCTCGACGATCCACAGCACCGTGAGGTCTTTCTTGCGGCCGATGTCCACCCCGGCATACAGCTGGCCTTGCACCGGCTCGTCCAGCGCGCGTTGCCACGGCTCGGTGGCCAGGTACTCGCAGGCCGTGATCAGCTCGTACTCGATGAATTTCGAATCGTCGTCCGAGGCGATGCACATGTACTCCTGATCGAAGCTCTCCGCGTCGGCCGTGCCGGCCTTCACGAAGTCGAAGTACTGCGCCTCGTCCATGGCCTGCTGCTGGTCGTCGGCCGGCAGCGCCTGCTGCAGCTTGAACAGGAAGCCCTGGTCCAGCGCGTCCTGCAGCGTCACGCGGTGCAGGCTGATCTTCTTCGGGTTGCCCTTCTCGCGGATCTCGCGCACCAGGGCGTTGAAGAAGCTGTTGCTGCCGCGATGGGTGCTGACGACGCGCAGGCTGCCGCCCCAGGTGATGCCGGGGTAGGCGATGGCCCACAGCTTGCGCTGGTCCTTGTGCAACGCGAACTCGTCGAGCGTGCGGCCGCCGCGCTTGCCGGCCTGGGCGTCGGCGTTGCTCGACATGCTGTGCAGGCGCCGGCCGTTGGCGAACGTCAGCACGTAGGCCGTTGCCTTCTCGCCGTTGCCGAGATCGAGCACCTGCTCGCCGAGGTCTTGCGCGGCCAGGTTGGATACGCCTGCCCACAGCTTGGCGTCCTCGAGGAACAGCCGGGCCTGGATGTCGTCGCGGCTGCTCACCCACTCGTCGTAACGGCGGCCTTGCGCGGACACGTCCTCGATCACGTCGTAGGCCGTGCACCACGACAGGCCGACCTGCCGGCTCTTCTCCATCAGCTTGAGCCGGCTCTTGTCCTTGATCCACCGCGACTGGTAGGGCAGGAAGATGGCCTCCGGGTTGGCCGGGATCACCTTGGCGTTGCCGCGGCGCTTCATTCGATCCCCAGCGCCTGCCGAATGGCCGCCTGCGTCGCCGGCGTCACGCCTTCGGCCTTGGCCACCAGGTCCAGCTTGGCCTTCTGCTCTTCGAGGAGACGCGTGCGCACGCGCTCTTCCACCTCGGCCTGGAACTTCTTCAGGTGCACGTCGCTGCGCGCCAGCGTGGCGATGTTCTTCGCGGCCTTGCTCAGCAGCGTGAGGCGCTCGCCGGGGTCGGTGTCGGGATCGTCGGCCTCTTGCAAGGTGACGATGGCTTCGAACATCTCGGTCTGCACCAGCTTCATCACCGCGCCGCTCAGCGACGCGTACTCATCACCCACCTGCTCGTGGATGAGGCGGGCCGCGTCGGTGCTGGCCTTGATGGCCGCCAACCGCCGATCCAGCTTCTGCCCGTAGCGGCCGATGGCGCTGCGGCTCGGCAGCTTGCCGGCGCTGGCCTCGGCGGGGTAGCGCTGCTGCAGGTCGGCGATCAGCTCGTCGAGCGTCTGCGCGCCGGTGGCGAGCATGGCCTCGATGTAGCTCTTGATCTCCGCCGGCAGCCGGCTGACGCTGCTCTTGCGCGACATCGTCTCACCAGTACTTCGCCGGCCGCGCGATGCCGGGCTCGACGTCGACGGTGTACTCGGCCACGTCCGTGCCGTGCCGCGTCAGCTCGCAGAACCAGCGGCCGCTCGGCTCCTTGGTCACCAGCACCAGGTGACGGCCGACCAGGTAGTCCAGCTCGCGCCGCAGCTCGTGCGCCGTGGCGTCCGGGTACTCGCTCTGCGCCACGGCCAGCACCGGGCCTTCGTACGCGCCCAGCGGGCGCGCGGTGTTCAGCGTCAACAGGATCAGCCAGCGCAGTGCCTCGCGCCGGATTCGAGCCTGGTCAATCTGCGTCATGCTTGCCTCCGCGCAGCTGCATGTTCTCGATCCGCAGTGCCAGGCTGTCGAGCTTGGCCTCGATGACGCTCTGCCCGCGGATGTAGTCCTCGCGGCGCACGTAGTGCAGCGGCAGGTCGGCTTGCAGCTTCATCAACTCCCTCTCCACGCGCTGCCACTGCCCGACCTCGCGCAGGTTGGCTTCCTCGATCGAGCCCAGCCGCTCGGCCAGCGCGCCGATCTGGCCCTCGATGTGCGTCTGCGTCTGCGACAGCAGCAGCTTGCCCGTGCCAGCGGCGGCGCCCAGGAAGGTGATGAGCAGCAGCACCAGCTGCCAGAGTTCGACCTGCACGATGTTCATGGGAGGGCTCAGCTCGCGTGTTCGAGGTTTCGGATGTAGTAGTCGCAGGCGTCCTGCACCTGGTCGTTAGCGCCGTAGGTCGCCACCACGGTCACCAGGCGGCGCTCGCTCTCGTGGGCTTGATCGATCAGCGCGGTGTCCGCCGGGGTCAGCACGATGTCGACCGCCTCGGCGGCAGCCAGGTCGGTCCAGCCGCGCACCTCTACGCCGGTGGTCTGGCAGTCGATGCGGTACTTCACCGATGCCGGCGCCGCCGGCGCGCGGTACCGATCGGTGAACGTTGCCGACAGCACTGCGGTCGATTGTTCGGCCACCACTCTCATGCCGACCACTTGAAGGTGATGTGCCGTGCCGCGAAGCTGAAGCGCAGGCGCAGCGGCGCGGCCACGATGACCACCAGGCCATCGGCGATGTACAGCGACAGCGCCGCCCACAGCTGGCGCATGTCCTGCGTCGCGGCCTGCAGCGCGGCTTGCACCGAAGCGCGCATCGCCACCGCGGCATTGAGCGACGCCTGCGCCGAGCCCACCTCGGCCACGGCCGTGGTGATGCCGGCGCTGGCGGTGGCCAGCGCCTGCAGCGCGGCGTCCACAGCACCGAAGGCCATCGACCCACCTTGCACCTGCACGTCGAGCGCCGCGCCCGCGCTGCGCGCCTGCGACACGGCCAGCTCGATCGCCGCCGCCGCCGCGCCGGCTTGCTGCAGCGCCGCGCCCACGCCCGTGATGGCGGTCTGCCCAGGCAGCTGCACGGCCGTGTCGATGCCCGCCGCCGCCAGCGCCTGGTGCAGCACCGCCGCGCTCAGCGCCACCTGCGCGCTGATGCCGGCCTGCACGTACGTGCTCAGCCCGGTGGCCACGCTTTGATCGGCCTGCACCTGCGCCGACAGCGAAGCGGTCTGCGCGCCCTGCGCCTGCACGGCCAGGTCGAGCGCGGCCGCGGCGCTGCGCGCGAGCTGCAGGGCCGCGTCGAGCGACGCCGACTGCTGCCCGCTGACCTGCACGGCAGCTTGCAAGCTGCTGACCGCGACGCCGGCGGCCTGCACCGCCGCTTCCAGCTGCGCCTGGCCGCTGCGCGCGGCCTGCACGGCAAGGCCAACGCTGCTGGTCGACGCGCCGGCGGCCTGCACCGCGGCCGAGCTGCCTGCGCTCGCGGAAAGTGCGCGCTGCACCACCGCGCCGAGGCTTGCGGACAGTGTGATCGTCGATGCGCCCGCGCCCGCTGAAGCAGGTGCCCAGATGCGCTGGTTGTCAAAGAGCTGCCATGGTGCTTGCGGGCTTGCAGTGAGCAAGCGCATAGCGTCAGGGCCGATGTCGCGCAGCCACATCGCGCCGCCGGCGATTGCGAGCGAGCGCGCCTGCGAGCCCACCGAGACGTTGATCCCAGAGCCAGTGGCGCGCAAGCCGGCCGCGAAGTTCGAGGCAGCCGTGGAGGCAACCATGTCGCCATCAACCCAAAGTTCGAGCATGGAGTTGCGCACGAACCGCATCCCGACGACATGCGGGCTGTTGGGCGAAAGCGGCGCTGGGCTGTTGACCAACGCACTGCCGTTGTAGTTCGGGTAGTAGTAGACGAACGCCCGCGGAGCACCGCCTGCATACGTCGCTACCTGCAGCCCACTTGCCGCGCCAGATCCTGCAGCGCCCGCCGTCAGTAGCGTGGTCTCGGCGCTGACGTTGACGTTCTCGCCGTTGTAGCCCCACACGATGATCGACAGCTCATCAGAGCCGTTCGGCAGCGGGCCCGACGACAGTTGCCAGCCGGCGGAGTTGCCAGCGGTGGCGTAGGCAGTGCCATCGGGCGAGGCGATCGAGTTCAGCGTGGTCGGGCCCAGCCCACGAAACACCTCGTGGCTGCCGGCAGCGTTGAACAGCAGCGCAAGGCCTTCGACCAGCGGACTGCGGCCGACGCCGGCCGACGGCAGCGGCTGCCGCCGCCACGGCCGGACAAGCGGGATCAGCGACATTCAGCCAGCCTCGCCTTGGGCGATCTGCGCCGTACTTGATGCGGCGAAGCTCACCGCGCAAATGTGCTCGCCGTTGCCGTTGCTCGGCCAGGTCGTGCCACCGTCGGTCGACATCTGCCGCACCACTCGAACCAATCCAGTGGCAGAAGCCGATGGCGTGAATGAGGCGACGAGGTGCGCGCCGAGGTACTTGTCCGCGCTGTTGTCGATCGTGCTGCCGTTGCTGTAAGCACCGGCGGCGACGCTGACCGACGCGATCGGCGTGCTTTCGCTGTCATCGGTGCGCGAGCCGTCGGAAGCAAACTTCCAGCGGCGGCTCTTCACGACCACCGTGACGCTAACGCCGGTGCTGTTGTAGACCTGGTACCGATAGGTGTGGCCGAGCATCATTCGACTCCCTGCACCGCGTCGGCCACCTGCCGCCAGGTGATCGGGTCATCGACAAGCGCAATGCGTTGCAACCCGTCAACCTCGGACTGGTCCAGGATGCCCAGCGCCGCGAACTGATCGAGCATGCCGCGCAACTGGGGTGACCCGAAGTCCAGGCCATCGCCGGCAAGAAAGCCCAGCTGTCGGCGCAGCAGCGACCCCATCACGCGCTGCTGCGGGTCGCTGCTCTCGAGCATCTTGTCGCGGGCGCCTTCGAGCTTCATCAGGATGATCTCGGCGGCAATGGGCCCGCCCGGTACCTGCTCGGCGAGGCCGCGGGCGCTGAGGATCCGCGGTGCAAGGCGCTTGCGGTCGACCGACAGCAACGTGGCCACGGCGGCCAGGTCACCTGCGGCCAGCGCAGCATCGATCTGCTCGACCTCGACCACGCTGAGCGTGCGGCCGGCCAGCGCTTCGAGCGCGGACTGCTGCTTCGGCGTCATGGCGTCAAGTCCTGCGTCGTGACGATCACGCTCACGCCGTCGGCGTAGACGCGCACGCCGTTCAGCTCGGCGACGACCCACTCCACGCGCTGCGGCTCGTCCACGTGCACGGTGCCGGCCAGGGCGAGCAGCCGCCCAACGGCTTCTTGCGCCGGCATGCCTGGGTGCTGCAGCAGCTCGCCGGCCAGTGCGTTGAGCTGCGGCACCAGCTGCTCGGCCGCAGTCTTCATGGCCAGGCCGCGCAGGCCGCGGCGGCGGAACAGCCGCCCGCCGGAGCCGCCGGGCACGATCACGCGCAGCTGGCCGTTGCTGGCCACCGCGGTGCCGTCCGGCCCGATGACCGTTTCGAAGGCGATCGGCTGCTGCTGCGACATCAGATCTCGTCCCAGGCGATCGTCAGCGTCTCGCTCGGCGTGAGCCCGCCGCTGGCCGCGGCGGTGACCTCGCAGGCCATCACCAGGTGGTCGCCCTTCTCGCCGGTGCCGGTGAACGGGCCGGCGCCGAGCGACAGCGGCGCCGCGCTGGTGTAGGTGAACAGGTTGGCATAGCCGGCGGAAGCGGTCTCCTCGATCGGCGTGGCGTACGCCGCAACCGCCTTGCCCCACAGGTTGATGCCGGCGCCCATGCCCGAGCTGCCGTCCGTGTAGGCGCGCACGTTGCTGATCTGCGTGAACGTGCCGCCGGCGATGTACAGCCGCAGCCACTTCTGGAACGACCAGTCGCTGCCGCTGGTGGGCTTGACCATCGGGTTAGCCAGGTCCACCGTCGAGTTGTCCGCGTTCTTGAAGCGAACCGTCCCGCCGGTCTTGTCCGTCGCCGTGCCGCCGGCGCCGTTCTTCTCCACGATTTGTACCGTCGCTGCCATGGCTGCTCCGAAAGTTCAGTTCGTTGCCGAGCCCGTTGCCGGCTTCGCCTTGGCCGCGGCGCGCAGCGCCTGGCCTTCGAGGATGGCCTTGCACTCCGACGCGTTGATGTCGCCGGTGATGGTCACCGGTCCCCATCGGCTCGCGCTCATGCACGCCTTGCCGTCCACCGTGGTGACCACCGAGTTGGTGAGCCAGCCGCCGGTCTCGGGCATCGTGATGCACCCCGCCAGCGGCAGGGTGCAGGCCAGGGCCGCTGCGCGCAGCAGGCGGCGATGCGTGGTGTTCATGTCGGTCGCCGCCGCTGCTGCTGCCGCGGCCGGTCAGCCCTGGGCGGGCTCGTCGGGCACCAGCTCGTCGACGACGCGGGCCTGGTCCTTCAGCGCGGCCAGCGCGGCCTCGGCCTCATCGCCGATCTGGTCGGCGGTGGCCAGCTGCGTGGCGAGCGCGTCGATCTTGCTCAGCAGCGTGCGCGTCTCCGCGCCGATCTTGGTCACCTGTTCGGCGACGCCGGCCAGGTCAGCGGCCAGTTGGGTCTTGGTGGTCATCAGAAGGTCCGTCAAGGTTGCGACCGCGTGCGCAAGGCTTCGATGCGTTTCGAGTTGCAGAAACTTGGCGACGTCCATGCGTGTGCTGGTCAGTGGCGCCCGGTAGACCACCGGGCAGGGCAATGCCATCATCGAAGGGCTGGGCCATTGCGCGCGAGCCAAGCGTTTGGCTTGTCTGCTTGCGCCCAGGCGCAGCAGACTGGTGACCATGCGAAGCATGGTCACCTGGCATGACACCACCCACGCACACTGATCCGCCGGCGCCGCTGGCTTGGGGCGGGCGCGTCAGCGCCACCTTTCGCGCGGCGGTGCGCTCGATGGCGCGGCGCCTGCAAGTGCAGCCCGACTGGCTGATGGCCTGCATCGCCTTCGAGACCGGCGCCACCTTCCGGCCCGACATCCGCAATGCTGCCGGCAGCGGAGCGGTCGGCCTCATCCAGTTCATGCCCGCCACGGCGGCGGCGCTGGGCACCAGCACCGCGCGGCTGGAGGCGCTGACGGCCGAGCAGCAGCTCGTCTACGTCGAGCAGTACCTGCGGCCGTGGGCCAAGCGCCTGCACGACCTGGCCGACGTGTACATGGCCATCCTGTGGCCGGCCGCGATCGGCCGCGCCGACGACGCGGTGCTCTTCCGCCGCGAAGACCCGCGCCGGCCCAAGCTGTACATCCAGAACGCCGGCCTCGACTACAACCGCGACGGCGTCATCACCAAGGCCGAGTGCGCCGCGCGCGTGCACCGCATGCTCGATCTCGGCCTGCGCGCGGAGAACGTCGGTTGACGACGGCGATGCACATGCTGCCGCTGTCCGTGCTGCTGGCCGCCGGCGTCACCGTCGGCATCTGCGCCGGGACGTTCGGCGCCGTGTGGATCTGGCTGGACACGATCACGCAGCGCCAGGTGCGCGTGATGACGCGCGAGATCAACCGCCTGGTGGCGCAGGACGAGATCAACAAGGCCGCCTGGCAGCGCACGCAAGCGCGCTACCGCGCGCAGCGCGCCGAGCTGCTGGCCGTGATCGACCGCGAGCGCAGCGAAATGCAGGAGATCCGCCTGACGGCCCGCGCGCGCGAAGAGCAGATTCGCCGGCAGATTGCCGACTCTACCTTCGGCGCCGTGTGATGCCCAGCTGCGCCGCACCAGGATGCGCCCGCGTCGTCGACTCCACGCGGCTGATGTGCTGGCCGCACTGGCGCCAGGTGCCGCGCGCCGTGCAGCAAGTGGTGTGGCGCCGCTGGCGCGCCTACCTGGCGTCCACGCCCGCCACCGAAGCCGAGCGCTGGGCGGCGTACATGGTGGCGCGCAAGGCGGCGGTTGATTCCGTGACGGAATCAAGCGGGCAGTAGACAGGCCCCGCTCTGCGTCAAGCCACCTCGCCATCACCCGCGCGCCGATCGCAGCGCCAGCGGGCGGATTCAGGCCTCGGCGGGCGCTTCCTGGCCCGCCGCGATGCGCACCAGCCGCAGGCCGGCGCGTGCGCGCTGCACGGCATTGCTCGCGGCCTGGGCGGACAGGCCAGCCTGCCGCGAGGCCTCTGCGACAGTCAGCCCGCCGACGAGCACCAGATGTGCGGCCACCTGCGCCGGCCCGGCGCGCAGGCGCAGCAGGTCGGCCAAGGCCTCGAACTGAGCCGCTGTCATGACGAGCTCCGTGCGTACAGCCGGTCAAGCGCGCGGCGGTATCCGCGCACCCAGCAGGCGTTAGCCTTTTTGGTAGTCAACTCGCGCAAACCGTTGAACCGGCTGGCCAGATACTCGGTCGCCTCGGACTGCGCTGCTTTGTGCAGCGGATAGTCGGGGCTCGCGTCGCGGCCAGCCTCCCACGCCGCAAATTGTTCCTCGGCCACCCAGTACGGCCCCAGGTCGTGACCCGCTCCGTCGCAAAAGTGCTCGTGCCCATCAAACCAAGCCGATGCCTGGGCCCGATCTGAGTGCAGCGCCAGCGCTTTGGCCCAGACGATGGCGCTGCGAATCGCCGCGGCATGGTCCTTGCCCAGCGGCGTCAGTCGCGCCTGACGCAGCGCGTCGGATACATGCTGCACGCCGGCACGAATAGATGGCTGTTCGGCCGCCGCGGCCAGCGCGGCAGCGTGAATCTGCCGGATGCCGTCGGCCGACAGTTCGACCGGAGCCCAGTAGCCGCAGGCGTCGAGCACGTCGACGGGATCGTGCTCGATCAAAAACTGGCTAACGACTGTCATGTGAGGAGCCCCGCAATCTTCGTCTGCAGCAACCGCGCATTGCCGAGCGCGCCGATGTCGTGTCGCAGCGTATCGCCGCCGGCGGCTGCGGCGAGCTTGCGCATGAAGTCGATGGCCGCGTGGTCGGACTCGGGGCCGACGTACAGCACATCGATCGCGCCCCGAAATGTCTGCGCAACAGCGAGCGCCGCGGCCGGGTTGTCCGGATGACCGTCGCTGATCACGAGCGTTACGCCCGGGTCCGCGGCCGAGGCGAACGTCAATGCTGCGGCCAGGTCGGTATTGCTCTCCGGTTCCGGCACTGCCGATGCATCGCGCGGCGCCGAGCTGAAGACCACCAGTCGCGCCGTGCGCTGCTGCTGCGCGCCAGAGACGGCCTCGCGCAGCACGTCGATCTTGCGCTGACCGCCCCACGCCGCGCCTGCCATGCTTGCCGAAATGTCGGCCAGAATCACAGCTGCGCCGCGCCGGCGGTCGATGCGCTGCTGCTGCGCCGCGACGCGGCCAGTCGTTGCCGGCAGCGTGCGAGCAGCCGCCCGCAGGACCCCTTGCAGCGGGTTTGTCAAGTCGCGTTTTGCGGACACAGTTCTGCTCCCCTCAAAATCGTTCGACGATGCACGCCATTGGGGTCGCGCGTCGCGGCATGAAACGCCAAAGCCCAGGCGCGCGCTTCGAGTTCCTTCGGCTTGAGCGCCGGCGACATCGTGATGCGGTCTCTGCGCAAGTCATACTGCACGAAGCACCAGCCCGGCCCGGCTGGGTTTGCCCCGAGCACGATCCGAACACGTTGGCCCGAGCCGTCGTCGTAGTCTGAGATCGTCAATTCGTGCGGCCCGCGGCCGACGATAGCCGCGGCGCTGATCAGATGACCGCGCAAGCTTTCTTGCCAGCGCTGCTGCTCGCGAGCGGCGTGACGCTCGATCCCTTCCCGCTCGGCGCGCGCGCGAATGCTGTCCAGCACGCGCTGCTTTGCCGCGGCGCCGCCGGCGGCCTGGGCCGCGAGCTGCTCCGCGTCGGATGCCACTGCGCTGGCCAGCGCGGCGCGGGCAGCCGGGTTGCGCATGACCGCTTCCCGCGCCGCGGCGCGAGCCAGGTCGACGACTTGGTCGTCGGTCAGGCCGCTGAAGTCGAGCTCGGTCATGCGTCCGCCGCGTCGATCTCAGCAGGCGTCAGGCCCCAGATCTCAGCCGCAATCTGACGGGCAGTTCCGAACTTCTCCACCAGCGCGACGGCCAGCGCCTTCTGCTGAGCGGGGGTGATCTTGCGATACTTGTTGCTGCCGTTGATCGTGTCGAGCACGGTCTGAGCGATCGAGACGATCTTGTCGTTGCCGATCTCGCGGCCAACGCTCGCGGCAAGCTCGACACCCTGCGCGCAGGTCATCAGGTACGTCGCAAAGTTGAAATCGGCTTTCTCGGAGAGCCAGCGATCCGACTCGTAGCGCTTGATCGTTTCAGCAGCGTAGTCGCGGTGCCAAATCTTGCTGTAGTCGCTCATCGCGTTCTCTATTCGAATTCCGGAAGCCGCCGGGGCGTTGCGCCAACTTTTCAGCGCATGAGCCGTAGCATACACGCTTTAGCGTGTGTGTCAAGGGCGCGGCGACGAAGCCCAGAAGCGTGACGAGACGGTAGTTCGAGCGCTTGGCTCAAGCCGGCGGCAGGAACAGCCGCTTGCGGTCGGCTTCGCTGATCGGCACGTTGAGGGTCTGCACCACGCTCAGCAGGCGCCCTTGCTTGTCGAAGACCATGCTCAGTGATCGGCCAGCGTCAAGCCACTGGTGGAGCTGGTTGCCCTTGGCCGTCGTCATGATGTTGCGTGGCGGCCCGCCGAGCATGGAGGCCACTTCGGCCGCCGTGCTTTGGCCAGGCTGCAGGCGTGGCAGGGCCGCAGACCAGGTGTCGTTCCCAGTGGTGGCGCACCCCGCCAGCGCGATCGTGATCGCCGCGACGCTGATGAAGGTCCGGCGTGTGGGTTGGTTCATCGTGGGTCTCCAGAACATGGTGGATGGGGCAGGTGTGGGTGTAGCCGCACTTGCATCGTGCAGGTCATGCCGTCGGCGGCGCCAGCCGGGCGGCTAGGTCGCTGATCGTCTCGCGGTCCCGCTTCGTGCAGGCCCGCCAGTGGGCCAGCAGCTCGGCCTCGGCCCGGTTGCGCGGTGGCCCAGGTTCCGGCCAGGCCAAGGCCCTTTCTTGCACACGCCAAATCTCGGCACGCTGCGCCTTCTGGGTGGCGTGCGCGGCAAGCCATCGCGCGTGCTCGAGCTGCGGCATGAACATCTCCCCTTGGCCGCCGCTGACGATCCAGTCCGGGCTGATGCGCAGCTTGGTGACCAGCGCCTCCATCTCTTCCGGCGCGAGCTTCTTGACGCGACCTGCGGTGAGGCTCTTGACGCGATCGAGGTTGACATCAAGCAACTGCGCCATGTCGGCCTGCTTGAGGCCGCACGTCTCCATCACGGAACGCAAAAGTGAAGAAATCACAGAGGCACCTTTACAGGTGGAAATACTCCACCTATGATCTGACTCAACGTCACCAATGGTGACTGCTTCGAGAGGATACGAGGTGAAGGAAAAGTTGCTCTCCCCCAAACAAGCGAAGGAACTGCTGGCGCGACGCGGCGTGGCCGTCGCCGCCTGGGCGCGGCAGCACCAGGTTTCGGTCGCAGCGACCCGGCGCGTGCTGGACGGCCGTTGCAAAGGCCTGCGCGGCCAGGGCCACACGGTGGCCGTGCTGCTGGGCATCAAGGAAGGAGAAATCGCATGAGCCGCGCCACCAACGGCACAACGGTGTTCGCCTTCGCGCGGCAACGCCTGTCGTCGATCGTCGACCAGGCGGAGCGCTACCACGCCAGCGCGTTGCGCGAGGCGGGCGAACGCGGCCGGCCCTGGGCCGCCATGATCGACACGCTGTTCGACCAGGTCGGCGGCTTCCACGAGCTGGCCACGCTGGCGCTGCACCTGGGTGACCCGGTGGCGGAAGCCGAGATCACGGGCCAGATCGCGGCGGTGTCGACGCAGCTCACCGACCTGGCACACGACGCCCGCATGTGCGGCTGCGCCAACTGGGACCCGCTGGCCAAGCGCTTCCGACCGCACGGCCTTGGCCGCGAGCAGGCGCCCGCATGACCCGCGCCACCGACTACACCAACGCCGCGCAGCAGCGCCTGCTGAAGGTGGTGCTGGCCCTGTTCGGCGACGTGGTCAACGGCTACGCGCCCAGCGCGCTGGCGCGTGCCGTGGCCTGCAGCCCGCAGGTCATCACCCGCGACCTGGACAACCTGCGCACGGCCGGCCTGGCCGAGCGCGACGAAGAGACCGGCCACTGGCGGCTGACGCCGCGCCTGCCGCAGCAAGCGGTGCGCGTGTGGGCCGCGATCGACCGCGCCGAACGGCGCGTGCAGGACACCCGCGCGCGCATCTCTACGGCCGCCGGCGACGGCGCACCGCTGCGCCCGCGCTTCACACCCGAAAACTGACGAGGAGCCATCTTGGGAAGACCACCCAGCCGAGCCATCGTGCCGGCCGAAACCGAGGGCATCAACACGGACGCCGCCGCCAGCGTGCTGGCGGCTGGGCGCGGAGCGCTGGCGTCGGAACGAGCCGAACGCGAGCTGGCGATCTTCCAGCTCGGGCAGCAGGTCGGCGGGATCATGATGTCGCGCGTCCATCGCAATTTCTCCGAGGCGTCGGAGATTCGACTCTTCACCCAACTGCGCGAATCCAAGAAATACAAGGACTTAGCGCTGCCACGGCCCGATGGCTCTCTCCGGCCGTCGGAGACGCTCAGCGAGTTTTGCCAGATCGTGTTTGGCCGCTCGTACAGCACGATGGCCGAGCACACCCAGAACTTCCAGATGCTGGGCGAGCAGGCCTACGAGATCGCTGTCCGCCTCGGCCTGAACCATGCTGCGCTGCGCGCCGTGCGCGCGCTGCCGCCAGACCAAGTGTCCAAGGTCCAGCGCGCCATCGCCGACGGCGCCGCCAAGGCCGAAGTCATGTCGGTCATCGAAGACCTCGCCGCCAAGGTCGCACAGGTCGAAGAGCAGCTGCAGGACAAGGACGCCGAGCTGCAGGTGGCCAACACCGCCCGCCAGAAGCAGCAGACCCGCATCGACAAGCTCGAAGCCGAGCGCCGCCGCTACAACAAGGCCACGCCGGCCGAGCAGCTGGCTGAAATGCAGCGCCGCGCCGTGGCGATGATGAACGACGTGCGCGGCGGCATCGCCGGCGGCCTGCGCCAGGCGTGCGCCGAGATCGGCAACCACGGCGAAGAGCGCGGCCTGCACGACCGCTTCCTGGCCGGGCTGCTGGCCGAGATCCAGCACCAGCTGGACCAGGTGCGCCAAGACTTCGGCCTGGCCGACGTGGCCGACCCCGGCCTGCCCGACTGGCTGCAGGACGATCCCGTCGCCAAGCAGCTCGACGTGCAGCACAAGGCCGGCCGCGGCAGCAAGGCCTGAGCCGCATGCCGCTCACCCCCGCCATCACCCAGCGCCTGGTGCAGCTGGCGGCCGACCTGGCCAAGGTGCCGCACGGCGCCAAGGAAGCGCTGTACGCGGCCGCCTGTGCCGAGCTGGGCCTGAGCCGCGGCACGCTGCAGCGCCACCTGCACGCCGTCTCGGTGCGCCCGCAGCGCAAGCGCCGCAGCGACGCCGGCGCCGTGGCGCTGCCGCGAGAAGAGGCCATGCTCATCAGCGCGCTGCTGATGGAGAGCCACCGCAAGAACAACAAGCGGCTGATGTCCATCACCCAGGCCGTGCAGACCCTGCGCGACAACGGCCTGGTGCGTGCCGAGGGCGTGGATGCCGATGGCGTGATCCGCCCCTTGAGCGACAGCGCCATCGGCCGCGCGCTGCGCGTGCATGCGCTGCACCCTGACCAGCTGTCACGCCCGGCGCCGGCGGTGGAGCTGCGCAGCCTGCACCCCAACCACGTGTGGCAGATCGACGCCAGCCTGTGCGTGCTGTACTACCTGGAGACCGCCGACCCCAAGCATGCCGGCCTGCAGGTGATGGAGCGCGACAAGTTCTACAAGAACAAGCCGCGCAACTTGAAGCGCATCGAGCACGACCGCGTCTGGAGCTACGAGGTCACCGACCACTACAGCGGCTGCATCTTCGTCGTCTACGTGCTCGGCGCCGAGAGCGGCGAGAACATGACGCACGCCTTCATCGAGGCGCTGCAGGCGCGCGAAGGCGAGCCCTTCCACGGCGTGCCCTTCATCGTGATGACAGACCCCGGCGGCGGCAACGTGGGCGCGCTGGCGATGAACCTGTTCCGCCGCCTGCAGGTGAAGCCCATCGCGCACAAGGCCGGCAACGCGCGCGCCACCGGCGCCGTGGAGAAGGCGCGCGACATCATCGAGCGCAGCTTCGAGTCCGGCCTGAAGCTGCGGCCGGTGGCCAACCTCGACGAGCTGAACGGCCTGGCGCGCCGCTGGATGCGCTGGTTCAACGGCACGCAGCTGCACAGCCGGCACGGGCAGACGCGCTACGCCATGTGGCAGACCATCGGCGCCGAGCAGCTGCGCCTGGCGCCGCCGCCGGCGCTGTGCCGCGAGCTGCTGACCCATGCGCCCGAGCGGCGCCAGGTCATCGACCAGCTGCGCGTGCCTTTCATGGGCCGCGGCGACTTCGATGTCAGCGCCGTGCCCGGCGTGATGGTGGGCGAGTGGCTGCAGGTCACCTACAACCCCTACGACGTGGCCGCCGACGGCAGCCTGCGCAGCGCCATCGTGGTGGACAGCGACGCCGACGGCCAGGAGCGCCTGACGCGCGTGCCGCTGGTCGAGCGCGACGACGCCGGCTTCGCCGTCACCGGCAACGTGATCGGCGAGGACTTCGGCCGCGCGCCCGACACGCTGGCCGACGTCAACCGCAAGGCCGTCGAGCGCCTGGCCATGGATGCCGTTTCGCTGGAGCAGGCCGCCGCGCAGCGCAAGGCCAAGGCGGTGCCCTTCGGCGGCCGCATCGACCCGTTCAAGCGCATCGAGGCCGACGACGCCGGCGCGCCCGCCTGGCTGCCGCGCCGCGGCACGCCGCTGGCGCCAAAGGTCTCCGTGCCCCAGCCGCAGCAGGTGGTGCTGACCCTCTTCCAGGCCGCCGGCGAGCTGGTGCGTCGCGGGCTGGAGCTGACGCCCGAGCGCAACGCGCAGATCCGCGCCTGGTACCCCGACGGCGTGCCCGAGGCCGAGCTGGACGATCTGCAGCGCCGGCTGACCGTGCGCGCCACGCTGCGCGTGGTGGGCGGGGGCGACGCGCAATGACCGCCGCTACGCTCGATGTCGACCTGGTGCCGGTGCTGGCCGACCTGGGCCTCACGCTGGGCGCCTTCGCCCGCGCCATCGGCGCCAGCAAGGGCAGCGCGCACCGCCTGGTCACCACCGGCAAGTGGCCCACGCGCAGCGCCACGGTCGTGCAGCAGCGTGTGGCCGCGTTGCTGGCCGAGCGCCGCGCCCCCGCGAAGCATTGGGCCGCCTTCCGTGCCGCAGGCCTGTACGTCGACCGCCTGCTGGCCCCCATGAGCAGAAAGGCCCCGCCGAGTTCGCACCTCGGCGAGGCCCCATCACCTGCAACCCCCGAAGCCGCTGAACAACCCCTGGAGGACTCCATGCTACTGGAATGCACCCCGCTCACCGACCAGGCCCGCAAGGCCTGGGGCCTGGCGCGAAGCCCGTTCGCCGACGACGTGTCGTCGCGCGACGACGTGTTCGCATCGCCCGCCACGCGCCGCGTGCGCGCCGCGCTGCTGGACTGCGCCATGCACCACGGCTTCATCGCCCTCATCGGCGAATCGGGCTCGGGCAAGACCACGCTGCGCGAAGACCTCGAGCAGCGCATCCTCGACGAGCAGCGCCCCGTCGTCGTCATCAAGCCCTACACGCTGGCCATGGAGCCGAACGACGTGAAGGGCAAGCAGATGAAGAGCGGCCAGATCGCCGAGGCCATCGCCCACGCGCTGGCGCCCAGCGTGCAGCTGCGCAGCAGCCCCGAGGCGCGCTTCCGCCAGGTGCACGAGCTGCTGCGCGACTCGGCCCGCGCCGGCCACCGGCACGTGCTGGTGATCGAAGAAGCGCACCGCATGCCGCTGGCCACGCTGAAGCACCTGAAGGGCTGGATGGAGCTGAAAGACGGCCTGCGCCGCCTGCTGGGCGTGTGCCTGGTGGGCCAGCCCGAGCTGGACAGCCGCCTGAGCGAGACGCAGCCCGAGATCCGCGAGATCGTGCAGCGCTGCGAGAAGGTGCACATGGAGCCGCTGGACGAGCACCTGCAGGCCTACCTGCAGCTGAAGTTCGCCCGCGTCGGTGCCAACGCGGCCGACGTGCTGGCCGACGACGCCTACGACGCGCTGCGCGCGCGGCTGGTGCAGATCCCGCGCGGCGGCACCGCGCGCGACGCCTACAGCATCTGCTACCCGCTGGTGGTGAACAACCACGTGGCCCGCGCGATGAACGCCGCGGCCCTGGCCGGCTGGCCCAAGGTCGACGCGCAAGTGGTCGCGGGGAGCTGATGCCATGCGCAACATCTTCACGCACCGCCCCACGCCGCTGCCGGGCCTGCGGCAAGCCCGCCGGCACCAGACCGTGCTGCTGACGGCCCTGGCCGCCGCGCTGCTGGCCCTGGCCGGCCTGGGCTACGCGCTGCGCCTGGGCGACGACGAGCTGCTGGCGCAGCAGGCGCTGGACGAGCAGGCCGCCTGGCTGGGCGGCTTTCTCGAAGGCCGGGCGCAGACCCGGCAGACGCTCACGCACCAGGTGGACGCGCGCCTGGCAGATGCCTACCAGCTTGGCCTGGCCGAAGGCCGCATGCAGGCCTGTCCCACGCCTGGCTCGCTGCACCTGGTGAGGCGGCCATGAGCTACGCCATCACCGCCCTGGCGCTGCTGCGCCTGCGCGCCGAGCCCGGCCAGTGGGTGCCGGTGGCCGAGCTGGCGCGCTTCATGGCCGTGGCCGAGGAGCCCGTACGCATGCAGCTCGGCTTCCTGGAAGCGGCCGGCGACGTGCAGGTGCAGCGCGGCGCCGGCGACCAGATTCAGGCCGCGCTGGTGAGCCCGCGCGCGGACGACTTCGCGCCCGTGCTGGTCCCCTTGGACCACCCGAGCGATTTGGAACGATTTGAACGGCCTTCCTGCGCCTTGGCGGGCCATTCGCTGCCTGAGAGAGAACCCCGATGACCACCGTCACCACCCCCCTGGCCGACATCGAGGCCGAAGCCAAGCTGCACGAGCAGGCCCGGCTGCTGCTGGCCGAGCGCGTGGGCGCCTACCAGCAGGGCCTGGCGGCGCTGGCGCGCGACCAGCTGCCTGGCATCCGCCGTGCGCTGAACAAGGCGGCCGACATCGAGGCGCGGCTGCGCGCTCTGGTGCAGGCGCACCCACAGAGCTTTGCCAAGCCCAGAACGCTGGTGATGCACGGCACGAAGATCGGCTACCAGAAGACCAAGCCCCGGCTCGGCATCGACAAGCCCGCGCGCGTGTTGGAGCGCATCAAGCGCCTGATGCCCGAGCGGGCCGAGCTGCTGATCCACAAAGAAGAGAAGCCGAACAAGGAGGCGCTGGCCAAGCTGCCGGAAGCCGACCTCCAGCGGCTGGGCTGCAAGCTCACCGCGGGCAACGACGAGGTCATCGTCAAGGCCGTGGACGGCGCCGTCGAGAAGATGGTGCAGGCGCTGCTGAAGGAAGCCAGCGACGCGCTGACCGAGGGCGAGGATGAAGGGGGTGTGGCATGAACGCGGCCACGCATTCCGACGACGACGATCCGATCGTGCAGCGCACCGTGCCAGCGGGCAGCAGCGCAGCGCCGACAACGTCGGCGGTCAGCAGCGTGTTCGCGCTTGGCGACACGCCGCAGGCGCCCTCGAAATTTGCCCTACCGTTGAAGACGAGGGTGCTCAAGTCGATCGCCGCGTGCGGCCCGTTGACCGCAAAGCAGTTGGCAACGGCGCTCGCCGTCGATCGCAGACGTGCGACCATCATCGCGTCAGAGCTGTCATGCACGAAGGGTGGCAACCTGCTCGTGCGCACCTTGAACGCCGACGGACAGCGGGCCTACGCGTTGGCGCGCGACGGCGTCGTGCAGCCTGCGCCACCGCGGCGCAAGGGCGGGCGCGTCGCTCGCCCTGCCGCCATCGCTGAGCCGGCAGCCGAGACGCCGGCCGCCGACGAGCGCCTGGTGTGCGGCGTGCTGAACACCGGTGAGTTGCTCATCCAGTTGCCGTACCTGGAAGCGCGCATCAAGCTCGGGCACTGGCTGGAGCTGCGCGACTACTTGGCCACGGTGAAGTTGGACACCCGCGGCTGACCGCCACCATGCCCGCAGCCCCCGTCACCCGCCGCGCCAGCGACATCAAGCGCATCCACGTGCTGCGCGGCCGGCTGGGCATGGACGAGGATGCCTACCGCGACCTGATCGGTTCGCTGTTCAACGGCGCGCGCAGCAGCACGGCGCTGGACGATGCGCAGCGCCAGCGCTTTGTCCTACACCTGCAAGGGCTGATGCGTCAACTTGGAAACTTCGCAGGTGCTGACGCCCGACCTCAGCGGTTACCGTTGCCGTCGCTGACGCCGCGGCAACGCAAGATGTTCTCCGTGTGGCAGCAGCTGGCGGATGCCGGCCTGGTCAAAGACCGGCGCATGGCGGCGCTCGATGCGTGGATCACCCGCCGCACCTGGCCGGGCGGCCGCGTGGACAACAAGGCCTGGCTGGGCGGCAAGGGGGAAGACCAGGTGATCGAGGCGCTGAAAGCGTGGCTGCGCCGCGGCCACGACATGATGACGACGACGGCGGAGACGGGTGATGGCGGCCGCTGAGCCCGAGCGCCGGGCGCGCCGCCTGGAGCACCTGTCTCAGGACGAGCTGCAGCCGCTGCTCGAGCAGTTCGCCGCCGGCTATCCGCCGGTGCTGCTGGACTTCGCGCAGGTGATCTTCGTCGAGCTGCTCAACCAGCAGCACGACGGCGACGGCGCGGCGCGCCTGGCCTACGTGCTGACCGAGGCGGTGCGCCGCGAGATCGGCGGCCAGCGGGTGTACATGACGCGCGGCACCTTCTTCGAAGCGCGCGTCCGTGCGGACCAGATCCGCGCCCAGTGGGACGGCGGCAACACCGCGGCGCTGGCGCGCCAGTACGGCTTGAGTGTCGAGCGCGCGCGCCAGATCGTGGCCGTGCCGCAGGCCGAGCGCCGCCGCGCCGAGGCGGCCGAGCTGGCCGAGCTGCAGGGCGAGCTGCCGCTGGGGCCGGCTGACAACGACGAGGACGACGGCGCATGACCGGCCGCTACACCTTCGCCACCGCCTGGCTCCCCCACGCCTGCATGGGCGGCTGGTGCGTGATGCGCGACACCTGCGCGCGCTACCACGCCATCGGCATCGAGCGCATGCACGCCGCCGAGCGCCTGTGCCCGCCCGGCCAGGACGGCGTGGCCTGGGCGCCGGTGACCTGGCGCGCCGGCCAGCGCGCGGCCATGCCGCCCGAGCCGACGGCGGAGCTGCAGCCATGACCCGCCCGCGCGACCTGCTGTGCGTGCCGCACGACAAGTGGTGGCTGGCCTGGGAAGTAGAGTTCTTGCGCCTCTACTACGCCGACTACTTGACCGAGGCCATCGCCGCGGTGCTGGGCCGCACGCAGCGGCGCGTGCTGGCGAAGGCCAACCAGCTGGGCTTGCGCAAGAGCCCCGAGCTGGTGTCCGCAATCGCGCGCGAGCGTTCGTCGGCACCTGGCCATGGCAGCCAGGCGTACCGCTGGCAAAAGGGCCACGTGCCGGTGAACAAGGGCGTGCGCCGGCCAGGCTGGCACGCCGGCCGCATGCGAGAGGGGCAGTTCAAGCCGGGCAACAAGCCGCAGACCACGCGGCCGATCGGCAGCTTGCGCGTCGTCGAAGGCCAGCTGCAGCGCAAGGTCAACGACCTGCCGGGCCGCTCGGACGTGCGCTGGAAGCCGGTGACCCAGATCGTCTGGGCCGAGGCGGGCCGCGAGCTGCCCGCCGGCAGCGTGGTGGTGTTCAAGCCGGGCCGCGCCACCACCGACCCCGCGCTGATCACCGTGGATGCGCTGGAGGTCGTCGATCGCGCCGAGCTGCTGCGACGCAACAGCATCCGCAACTACCCGCCCGAGCTGGCCGACGTGATCCGCCTGCGTGCGCAGCTGCGGCGGGCCATCAACAAGCAAGCCAAGGAAGAGGCTGACCGTGAGCAAGACGCTGGATGACCTGCGCTCGGTTTTGTTCGAGGCGTTGGAGGCCGTGAAGAGCGGCACCATGGACCTGGACAAGGCGCGCGCCATCAACGAGATCGGCAGGACCTTGGTCGACACCGCCAAAGTCGAGGTCGACTATCTGCGCGCCACCGATGGCAGCCAGAGCAGCTTCATCGAACCGCCGGCCGACCCATCGAAGCTGCCGCCCGGCGTCACGCGGCACCTGCTGAAGTAGGCGCGATGGGCCTGTTCCAGAACCCGCCCGCCGCCGTGCCGCCGGCCGTGCGCCTGCGCCAGGCGCCCGAGGGGCCGGAGAAATACTGCCCGCGCTGCGACGACTGGTGGCCCGCGGACGGCGAGTTCTTCTGGCGCCGGCGCAACGAGCTGTTCTTCTGCTGCAAGGCGTGCTATCACGACATGGACCGCAGCAGGCCCGGCCGATACCGAACGTCACCACCGCCGGCCGCGCTGCCGGTAAGCTGGCCGCCGGCCACCAGCACGCCAAACGACTAGGCCAAGCGCTTGGCTCGCGCGCATCGCCGCATGCGCCGCAAGATGGCTGCATGGGTGACAACACCACGCTGCCGCAGGGCATCGAGATCTTCCGTGAGGGCCAGCACGTCGACGATGCCGGCGTGCGCCGCGACTTCGGCCGCGCCGACATCGACGCGATGGCCGCGGCCTACGACGCGCAGCTGCACGATGCGCCGCTGACCATCGGCCACCCGGCGCTCGACGAGCCGCGCTACGGCGGTGTTAGCGCCCTGCAGGCGGTGGACGGCCCGGACGGCAAGCGCGTGCTGACCATGGCCGCCGCCGACGTGCAGCCGGCCTTCGCCGAGGCCGTGCTGATGCGGCGCTTCCCCAAGCGCAGCACGGCGTTCTATCCGCCGACGCACCCGCAGAACCCCAAGCCAGGCGCGTGGTACGTGCGGCACGTGGGCTTTCTCGGTGCGCAGCCGCCGGCCGTGCGCGGCCTGGCGGACCTGCCGCGGCTGCCCCAGTTCTCCGATGGCGGGCAAGGCCTCGCCTGTTTCTCCGAACCCCTGACCACCCCTGAAAGGGACGATCGCATGGACAAGGATCTCCAGGAGCAGATCGACGCCGCCAACGCGGCCAAGGCTGCGGCTGAGCAGAAGGAGCGCGACGCCACGGCGCGCCTGCAGGCAATGCAGAAGGCGCACCGCGACGCGCAGCACGCCGACCACGTGGCCTTCGCCGAAGCGCAGCTCGGCAAGGGCCACATCACCAAGCCCGAAGTCGTCGAGCTGGTGGCCGTGCTCGACCAGGCCGCCGCGGCCGAGGTCGTGCAGTTCGGCGAGGCCGGCGCCGAGCGGCCGCTGGTGCCGGTGGCTTTCATCAAGCGCGTGATCGACCGCGCGGCGCCGCTGGCCAGCTTCAGCGAGCGCGCCGACCTGGCCGGCAACTCCGGCGGCGGCAGCTCGAAGGGCAAGACCGACGCCGAGATCGACGCCGACGCGAAGGCCTACGCGGCCAAGCACAACGTCGCATACGCCGAGGCGCTGAACCGCGTCGTCGCCTTCACGGCCTGACCCGGCCTGACCACAGGAGTCCATCACGATGATGACCGCCGCCGAGATTCGGCTCAAGCAAAACCCCATCCTCACCAGCCTGCTGCTGGGCATGGGCCAGGGCACGCTCGTGGCCGAACGGCTGTTCCCGCGGCTGCCGCAGGCGCTGTCCAGCGTGACGCTGGCGCAGCTCGGCGACGAGCGCTTCCGCCGCTACAACCTGCGCCGCGCGCCCGGCAGCGCCACCAAGCGCGTGCAGATCAAGTACGAGGGCAAGACCTACGAGGTCAACCAGTACTCGGTAGAGGTGCCGATCCCGCGCGAGCTGCTCCGCGAGGCCGACGAGTCGCGCCGCCTGCACGTCGGCAACTACCTGGACATCAGCCGCGTCGCGATGACCACGGCCAACGACATCCTTGGCCTGGACTACGAGATCGAGGTGTCCGCGCTGGCCGTTGACCCGGCGAGTTATGCCGCGGGCAACGTGCAGGCGCTGGCTGGCGCCACCAAGTGGAGCGCCAGCACCGGCACGCCGGTGACCGACATCCGCGCCGCGCGCGAGGTCATCCGCAAGAAGATCGGCAAGCGGCCCAACGCGCTGGCGCTGTCGGCCGATGCCGCGTTCGCGCTGGCCGGCAATGCCGAGGTGAAGGGCTACCTGCCGTCCACCCAGCTCGGCGTGGCGTCGCTGCAGCAGCTGCAGACCATCCTGGAGATCGACAACATCTTCGTCGGCGACGCGGTCTGGAAGGACGAGGCCGACGTGGTTTCGGACTGCTGGGGCAACAACGCCGTGCTGGCCTACGTGCCCAAGATCGGCGGCAGCGGCGCCGACATCAGTCTGGCGGAGCCCGGCTTCGGCTTCACCAACGTGATGGAAGGCCATCCGTACAGCGAGACCCCGTACTTCGACAACGGCACCAAGAGCTGGGTCTACGGCGCCACCTACGAGCGCCGCGCCAACGTGGCCTACAACAGCGCCGGCTTCCTGTTCCAGAACCCCAAGTAACGCGCCACGAGCGCAGGAGCCCATTGCATGAGCAAGAAGACCTACATCGCCGCCGTGCTGGTGACGTGCCACGTCGACGGCCAGCGCGTGGACGTGCAGCCCGGCGAGCCGGTGCCCGAGCTGTCGGGGCACGACGTGCAGCAGCTGCTGGCCATGAAGGCCATCCGCGACCCCGAGGCCGAAGCCGCCGAAGCCAAGGCCGAGGCGCGCGCCGACAAGGCGGCGCAGGCCGACTTCAAGCAGGCCAAGGAAGCGGCGGTGGCCGCGGCCGAGTCCACGAAGGCCTGACCCGCGGCCTGACGCGCAACCTGAACGGAGCCCAACTTCATGGCAGCTCAGAACAACCCCGGCCGGCAGGCCGACGTGCAGCACGCGGTGACCATCGTCGCCAGCGTGGCGCTGCTGGCCAATCGCTTTGTCGCCTACGACGGCGGCTACCCCAGCGTTGCCGGCGGCGCGAAGGACGTGCAAGGCGTCAGCCAGTCCAATGCCGACGCCGGCCAGGCGCTGGCGCTGACCACCGGCTACAGCGAGCTGGTGGAGTGCGCCGGCGCCATCGCGGCCGGCGCTTACGTCAAGACTGCGACGGACGGCACCGGCCGCGCAGTGGTCGGCTCGCTCACCGACCGGTGCGGCCAGGCGCTGGGCGCCACCACTGCGGCGGGACAGCTCGTCGAGGTGCGGCTGCAGACGCACGTCCACGCCTGACGCCGGCGGCTGACCCACCCGCGCGCCTGGCATGGCCTACGCCACGATCACCGACATGACGGCCCGGTTCGGCGAGCGCGAGCTTGCCGAGCTGACCGATTGCGAGGTGCCGCCGGCGATGGTGAACCCGGTGCGCGTGCAGCTGAAGCTCGACGACGCTGCGGCCTTCGTCGACGGCTACATCGGCCAGGTGTACCGGCTGCCGCTGCGCGGCTGCGAGAAGCCCGACGCCAGCGGCAACAGCGTGTTCGTGCCGCCGCCGGTGCTGACGCGCCTGGCCTGCGACCTGGCGCGCTACTACCTCTACGACGATCTCGCGCCCGAGCACGAGGTGTACCGCCGCTACAAGGCCGCGGTGGCCGAGCTGGAGGCCATCGCCGAAGGGCGCGCGCAGCTGGCGTGCCCGTGGGGCGGCAGCCCAGGCGAGCTGCTCGGCGCCGATGCGCAGAGCGGCAGCGCGGAGACGCAGTACTGCTTCGGCCCGCGCGCGATCACCGACGAGACGCTGCGGGACTTCGGCTGATGGGCTCGCCGGACCTCAACCTGCTGGCGGCCGAGAGCGGCATCGTGCAGCGGCTGCAGCAGGCCACGCAGACCGGGCCCGACGCCTGGTGCCGCAAGATCGGCACGCGCGACTACCTGGCCACCGTGGCCGAAGAAATGCAGATCGCGCCGGCGGTCTACGTCGTCTACGACGGCCCGATGGTCTACGACGCCGACGAGCAGCGCGCCAACCTGGCGCACCGCTGGCTGGCCGTGATCGCCGTGGCCAGCGCCGAGCAGCCGCGCGAGGCCGCGCCGCGCAACGCCGAAGGCGGCCGCTACATGGCCGCCGTGTGGCAGGCGCTGCACGGCTTGCTGCTGCCGGGCCACACGCACGGCCTGATTCCGACCACGCCGCCGCGGCCGTACTACAGCCCCGGCGGCCGCTTCGCTTACTACCCGCTCGCGTTCTTGGCGCGGGCGCATTTCTCCACCCGCTTCGGCTTGGCCGGGGCAACGACCTGAAGGACGACGATGACCACCGAGTACTACTACTACGGCCAGGGCAAGGTGTGGAGCCGCCGGCTCAATGTGGGGGGCGGCAAGTGGCGTTGGTGGGGCGACGTGTCGTCGCTGACCATCGCGATGGAGATCGAGAAGCTCGAGCACAAGGAGAGCTACAGCGGCAACAAGGGCATCGCGCGGTCGTTCCCGACCAGCAAGGCGCTGAAGCTCACCGCCACGGTGCACCAACTCGACACCGACTCGCTGGCCGAGACCGTGTACGGCGCCACCAGCGCCATCGCGGCCGGCGCGGTGGTCGGCGAGGACCTGGGCACGGTGGCCGTGGGTGACGTGCTGAAGCTGGACTACGCGGGCGTCAGCGCGCTGGTGATCACCGACAGCACGGTGCCCACGGCGGCCACCATCGCCGCCGGCAACTACGTGCTGGACGAGCGCTTCGGCTCGCTGGAGTTCACGGGCCTGCCGTCGTCGCCGGCGCCGACGATGCCGCTGAAGGCCGCGTACAGCCACCTGGCGGCCAAGCAGGTGAACTTCCTGACGCAGGCGCAGCCCATCGTGGAGTTCCGCTACGAGGGCATCAACCTGGCGGAGAGCAACGCGCCGCAGATCGTCGAGATCTACCGCATGGGCACCGACCCGCTGCAGGAGCTGGCGCTGATCAACAACGACACCAACCTGAGCGGCGCGCAGATCACCATGGCCGCGCTGATCGACAGCACCAAGTCCGCCACCGGCGCGCTGGGCCAGTTCGGCCGCATCCTGCAGCTCGCGGCAGTCTGACGCATCATGGCCCGCAAGATCACGCGGCCGGCGGCCGCGGCAATGCCGCCGCCGCCGGAGAACGAGCTGGAGGTGCTGCACCCCGAGCGTGTCGTCACGCTGCGCGGCGGCCGCCGGCTGATGGTGCGCGAGTACGCGCACGTCGAATGGCTGCGGCTGCTGGCGCCGGCCGAGCCGCTGGTGGCGTCGATCGCGGCGGCGCTGGAGCAAGGCCGCGACCCTACGTATGAGGAGGCGCTTGCCTGCCTGGCGGGCAACATCGACGCGCTGGCGCCTCTGATCGCGCAGGCCTGCGACCTCGACCTCGACGACTACGCGGCACTGCCTCCCGACGACGGCGAGCTGGTGCTGATGGCGTGGTGGGGCGCCAACGGCCGTTTTTTCGTCGGCCGCGCGCTGAACCGCGTGGCGGTGCGGCGGCAGGAGCGCCAGGCGCGCGCGGCGGTGCAGGCCGGGTCGGATACGGCGAGATCTACGCCTGCCTGATCGCGCACGGCCACGCGCGAGCCGCGATCGATGCGATGACCGAGCGCCAGTTGAAGCTGTTCTGGCGCGAGGCGCAGCGCCGCGATGCGCGGGCATCGGCCACCCGTATCGCTGACGTCAATGCCGGCTTCGCCGGCGGCAAGCACGCCCGCGACCGCATCAACAGCCTGACCGAAGAGCGCTGAGCAACATGGCCACCCGTGAAGTCGTCGTCGCACTGCGCCTGCAATCGCAGATGCAGCAGGCCGCGCGCGACCTGGACGCCATTGCCGCCAAGCTGGGCAAGGTGGGCCAGGCCGGGCGCGACGCCGCGGCGCAGGGCGGGCTCGATCGAGTGGGCGCCGATGCGGCCGATGCGGCGCTGCGCGTGGACGCGGCACGCACCGCCGTGGGCCGCCTGGCCGACGGTATCAAGGCCGCGGCCGCCGCCGGCGGTGGCGAGAGCTGGTCCCTCGGCGCTTTACGTGAGCAGGTGGCGCTGTACGGCAAGAGCACCGACGAGGTGCTGCGCTACCGCGCTGCGCAGGCCGGCGTGGGCGCCGCCGCGGCGCCGCTGATCCTGCAGCTGCAGAACATCCGCGCTGCCCACGATGCGGCCGCGCGCGCGGCGCAGGAAGAGGCCAACGCGCAGCGCGTGGCAGCCGCCGCGGCACAGCAATCGGCCGCGCAGCGCCAGGCCTTCGTGGCGGCCTTGCGCGAGCAGGTGGCGCTGCAGGGCAAGAGCGGCGCCGACGTGCTGCGCTACCGCGCCAACAACCTGGGCGTGGGCAAGGAGGCCGAGCAGTACATCGCGCAGATCGAGGCCTTCGAGAAAGCCACCGACAAGGGCGGCAAGGCGCTGACCCGATTCGGCATCACCGCCGGCCAGCAGGCCGCGGCGATGCGCATGCTGCCGGCGCAGATCGCCGACATCACGACGTCGATCGACAGCGGCATGCTGGTGTGGATGGTGGCGGTGCAGCAGGGCGGCCAGATCCGCGACAGCTTCGGTGGCTGGGCCGCCGCAGGCAACGCGCTGATGACGATGCTGACGCCGCTGCGCCTGGCCATCGTCGGCGTGGCGGCCGTGGCCGGCGCGGCCGCGCTGGCGCTGAACCAGGTGCAGGCCGAGCAGGCGGGCTACAGCGCTGCCATCACGGCCACCAACAACGCCGCCGGCGTGAGCCGCGGGATGCTGCAGGACTACGCGCGCACCGTGGCGCAGACGGCCGGCACCACCGGCGCCGCGGCCGACGCGCTGACGCAGCTGACGGCCACGGGCCGCGTGTCCGGCGCCGAGCTGGTGAAGGCTGCGACGGTGGCGGTGCAGGCGCAGCGGCTGCTGGGCCGCGAGGTGTCGTCCACGGTGCAGGCCTATGCCGAGCTGGGCCGCGATCCGGTGGCCACGTCGCTGAAGCTCAACGAGGGCACGAACTACCTCACCGCCGCGGTGCTGCGGCAGATCATGGCCTACCGATCGCTGGGCCAGGAACAGGCCGCGGCGGCGTTGGCGCAGCAGGCCTGGGGCGAGCACCAGAAGAAGGTGCTGGCCGACGCCGAGAAGAACCTGGGCTCGCTGCAGCGCGCGTGGATTGCGCTGAAAGGCGTGGCCCAGGACGCATGGGATGCCATGCTGAACATCGGCCGGCCGGCGTCGCTGAAGGACCAGCTGGCCGCGGTGGAGAAGGCGCTGGCCACCGCACCACAGCGCGGCCGCAACCGCACGCCCGGCCAGCAGGATGAAGCGCGCCAGGCGCTGCTGGACCGCAAGGCATCGCTGGAAGAGCAGATCCGCCTGGAAACGCAGGCCGCGCAGAAGCAGGCCGACACGGTGGCGGTCAATCAGGACAAGCTCGACGAGCTGAGCAGCAGCCGCCAATCGGCGCGCGCCGGCGTGGCCAGGGCCGCGCAGGCCCAGCGCCTGGCGCAGATCCAGGCCGGGCTGGAGCAGGAGCGCATCGCCACCGAGCTGGCGTTCGCACGCGACGAGATCGACGCGAAGACGCACCAGGCGCGACTGCTGGACATCGAGAAGCGCGGCATCCAGGCGCAGATCGACAACGTCGACCGCCTGGTGGCGATCGAGGGCGGGCGCAGCAGCTCTTCGGTGGACGATCGGCTCGCCAAGGAAGCCGCGGTGTCCAGCCTGCTGGCGCAGCGCATCCCGCTGGTGCAGAAGCTGGCCGAGGTGGATGCGCAGGCGCAGCTCAAGTCGGAAAGCACCTACCGCAGCAAGCAAGTGGAACTGGCGCAGCAGCTGGCCGAGGCGCAGGCGCGGCTGCGCAACGAGCAGCTCGGCCTGGCCGACAGCCAGGACCAGGCCACCGCCAAGGTCGACGTCTGGCTATCCAGCAACCGCGCGGCGCTGGGCCTGGACGACGCGCGCGTGGCTTCGCTGCGCAAGCTGGCGGCCGGCATCGACCAGGTGAGCGCCGCGGCGCGCAACGTGGCTGGCCTGCGCGAAGTGGACCAGGCGTTGACCACCACCGGCGGGAAGTCGGCCGACTCGGTCGTGGCCGAAATGAAGGAGCGGTTTCGCAAGCTGCGCGCGGACCTGTCGGCCGAAGGCAACTTCGAGGGCATGATCAAGGTCGACAAGCTGATCGACCTCACCGCTGCGAAGGCGCAGCTGCAGGACCTGCAGCGCCAGGTGGACCTGATTTTCGGCGGCCAGTCGCGCACCCAGTCGGTGCTGCAGGCCGAGGTGACCGCCGGCGTCACCAGCGAGTACGACGCCAAGAAGCGCGTGGTGGAGCTGAACGCGCAGACCGCCGCCCAGGTTGAAGCGCTGCTGCCGCGCATGCGCGAGCTGGCGGCCATCACCGGCGATCCGCAGCTTGCGGCCGGCGTGGCCGACCTCGAGGCGCGCGTGGGCACGCTCAAGCTCAAGGCCGACGAGCTGAAGATGGCGTTCAGCAACGCGTTCAGTAGCTCGCTGACCACGGCGCTGCACGATCTGGCCGACGGCACCGCCAGCCTCGGCGATGCCGCGCGCGGCTTCATCGAGAACATGGCGCTGGCCATGGCCGACTGGGCCGCGCAGCAGCTGGCGATGCAGGCGACGGCTGCGTTGATGAAGTCGCTGGGCGGCGAGAGCACCGGCCAGGACGGCGCTGCTGGCACTGCGGCGGCCGCGGCGGCGCTGGCTGCCGCCGGCGCCACGGTATCGAGCGGCGGCAGTGCCGTCTCGACTGGTGCCGGTACGCTGGGCACAGCCGCGGCCGCCACGATTGCTGGAGCCACCGCGCTCGACACCAGTTCCGGCGCGCTGGCCACGGCCAGCGCCACGCTGCTGACTGGGGCAGCCGCCATCAGCTCTGCCGCCGCCGAGCTGGCCGCCGCGAACGCCATGTCCATCGCAGCAGGCTTCGCCGACGGCGGCTACACCGGCGCCGGTACCAAGTACCAGGTCGCCGGCGTGGTGCATGCGGGCGAGTTCGTCCATCGGCAAGAAGTGGTGCGCGAGCCGGGCGCGCTGCAGTTCCTGTGGGACTTCAACCGCCTCGGCATGCGCGCCGTCGAGGCCTGGCGTGGCACGGCCTGGCCAGGCTATGCCGCCGGCGGCCTGGTGGTGCCGTCGGCGCCGGCGAGCGGCGCGCGCTTCGAGCCGGCTGCGCCGCAGATGCACACCAGCGTGGCCGTCAACCAGCGCCTGCTGCCGGTGCTGGACCCGGACCTGATCGGCGACGCGCTGCGCGGGCCGAAGGGAGAGAAGCTGATCGAGCTGCACATCAGCCGCGATCCGGCCAAGTTCCGTCAATTGTTGGGGGTGTAGGGATGCCGCACCAGATCGGCTTCGTTGAGAGCGGCGGCGGCAAGCTCGCGCATCAGAACCTGCTCATCGCGGTGCGCGACTTCGTCTCGGCCAACGGCTGGACGGTGAAGCGCTACGACGCATCGGGCACGAACCACGAGCTGCTGCTGATGGCGCCCGGCATGAGCGGTACCGAGCAGATCTTCGTGGGCCTGCGCACCTACCAGGACGCCGGCGCCGACCTCTACAACCTGCTGGTGGGCGGCTTCACGGGCTACGTGAGCAGCAACACATTCGACACGCAGCCCGGGGCCTTCTTGTCCGGCGTGCCGGCGCACAACAACCGCATCGACTACTGGCTCACCATCAATGGCCAGCGCCTGGTGCTGGCCATGAAGGTGGGAACGCCGGTCTACGAGACCATCTACCTCGGCAAGTTCCTGCCGTACGCGACGCCGGGTCAGTATCCCTACCCGCTGCTGGTGAGCGGCATGCTGACCGGCGCGGCCGCGACCCGCTTCAGCGAGACGCTGCACAGCTTCGGCTTCAAGGGCGCCTGGCCGAGCGGCAACCAACGGCCCAACGTCGCGCTGCGGCGCGTGGATGGCTCATGGGTGCAACCGTGGTGCTGGCCATGGTATGCCGCAGGCGGCAGCGAGGGCTGGCTCGCTTCCTCGACCTTTGCCCTGCGCGACACCAACGGCCAATACCCACTGCTGCCCATCGTGCTGCACGACAACAGCAGCACCACGGCCTGGCCGGCGACGCAAGGCAACGTTTGGGGTGAGCTGGACGGCGTGTGCTTCGTGAGCGGGTTCGACAACGGCGTGGAGAACACGCTGTCGATCGGCGGCGTGGACTGGGTGGTGGTCCAGGACGTTTGGCGCACCGGGCACATCGACTACATCGCGATGAGACTGGATTCCTGATGGCTTACGTGACGGGCACTGCCAACGACATGGCCACGCTGCGCTCGGCAATCCAGCTGGCGTGCACGGCCAACGGCTGGACGCTGACGGGCGACATCCTGCACAAGGGCAGCGTGGCCATGCGTGTGACGGCGTGGACGCGCACTGGCGCAGGCGGCGCAGAGCTGCTGGAGTTCAAGGGCGGTACCGGTGTCTCCGGTGCAGCACTGACGAACCCCGCGCCGGGCAGCGCCGAGATTGGCGGCATTCCGGCGCTGGCTCTGCTATTCCCGGTGACGTACCACGTGTTCGTGCACGCGGCGCCAGACGAGGTCTACGTGGTCGCTCAGTACAACGTCGACCGCGCGCAATATGCGGCCTGGGGTCAGTCCACCTTGCCACTGCCGGGCAGCGGTGCGTGGTTCTCGGCATCGAGTCATGGCGCGCGGCCGGCGGCGTACGGGGATGCCGAGCAAGCCGGGGTGCTTTACAACGGCTTCGGCGGACACTCGGTGTGCGCAGCCTTCTGGCGATCAACCGTTGGCTCGACGCTGGCGACGATTGCCGAGAGCTTCATCCACCATGGCCTAGACGGCGCCACGTGGTCGGATGCAAAGACCTTGCCGCAGCCTTCGGCCTACATGTCGTCGCAGCCGCTGCTGTCGATGCTGCCCAGCGTGTGGAACGGCGAGTCGGTGCTGTTGCCCATTCAAGCGGTGATGGCCAGGCCATCGAATCGGTATTCGCTGGTGGTCGACTGCGCGCATGCGCGCTACGCGCGCCTCGACAACCACAACCCGTTCGAGGTGTTCGCCATCGGCAGCGACCAGTGGATGATGATTCCCTGGCTGCGCAAGAACAGCGCCGTGCGCAACGGTGGCGCCACCGGTACCGCCGCGGACGTGCACAGCGGCACGCTCGGTTTCGCGGTGCGCTACGACGGGCCCTGAGCATGGCGGCGCTGAACGGATGGCTGGCGCGGTCGCCGCTGGGTGCCTATGTCAATGGGCACCTGACGCCCGACTTCGAGGGCTTTGAAGTCGACTACTGGCCGCTGCACGACGCGACGATCAGCCGCACCTCGCAGGCCAGCTTGATCACCCACTGGCCCGTCAGCATGACGCCTCGAGCGCTGAATGGCTCGCTGGCCCGCGGCTTCGTCGACGACTGGTACTACCGCATCCACGTGAGGCCGGCGGTGCTGGCACTGGGCAACATCGTCTCGGCGCAAGTGGTGCAGGTGCGCGTGTGGAATGCGTGGTTCGTGCCGCGCACGCTCACTGCGGTCTCGGGCGTGCAGGAAGGCCTGGTGCTGACGCCGCCGCACGGCATCCCGACCACATACCAGCCGCTGCAGGAATCGGTGTGGCAGGTGACGGTGGAGCGCGACGGGCCGAGCCGCATCGACGCGAGCATCGCGTTCAGCTTCACCGGCGTGCCGGCGCCGCCGCTGCGCGTCACCGGCGGCCGCGTGGTGGAGTGGCCGTTCCGACCCGACTGGAGCGACGGCATCACCGAGCGCCTGGCCTGGAAGACGGACGTGCTCACCAGCGCCAGCGCGGCCGAGCAGCGCCGCGCGCTGCGGGGGTGGCCGCGCCGCAGCTTCGAGCTGCGCTTCATCGTGGAGGGCCGCGATCGGCGCGTGGCTGACCTCGCGCTGGCCGGCTGGGGCGCCAGCACCTGGTCGCTGCCGATCTGGCCCGATGCCCAGGTGCTGGCCGCCGACCTGGGCGCCGGCGCGCTGACGCTGGCCTGCGCGACCGAGGGCTTCGACTGGCGCGACGGTGGGCTGGCGATGTTGATCGGCGAGCATGCGCTGGCGGTGGAGACCGTCGAGATCGAGTCGATCGAGCCCGGCGGCCTGACGCTCAAGCGGCCGGTGGTGGCCACCTGGCCGGCCGGCACGATCGTCTGCCCGGCGCGCATGGCCGAGCTGGTGCAACAGCCTTCCGTGACGCGCAAGACGGACCAGCTGTCGGTCGTGAGCGGCACCTTCGAAGTGGCCGAGGCGTGCGACTGGCCGGCTGCGCTGCCGGTGGCCACGTATCGCGGTGCGCCGCTGTTCACCGAGCGGCCCGACGAGAGCGAGGACCTGACGCATGGCTGGACGCGGCTGCAGCTGATGCTGGACAACGGCAGCGGCCTGCCGCGCCGCAGCGACACTGCCGGCGTTGGCCTGCCGGTGCACGCGCATGCGTGGACGCTGATGGGCCGCGCCGAGCATTCGGCTTGGCGCAGCCTGCTGTACGGGCTGATGGGCCGCCTGCAGCCGATGTGGCTGCCGACGCATGCCGATGACCTGACGCTGGCGGCGATCACGCCTGCCACCGGCCTGGCGCTGGACGTTGAGGCCTGCGGGCTGGCGCGCTTCATCGGCGCGGCGCCGCCACCAGGGCGGCGCGACCTGCGCATCGAGCTGAGCGATGGCAGCGCCGTGCACTGCGCGGTGACCGGCGTCACCGAGCTGGAGGGCGGCCTGGAGCGCCTGGCAATCAGCGCCACGCCTGGCGTGGAGCTGCGGCCGGCCGGCGCGGCGGGCGTGCACGTCACGCGCATGAGCTGGCTGCAGCTGTGCCGGCTGGACAGCGACGAGCTGGAGCTGGTGCACATCACCGACGGCGACGGCGCGGCCAGGTGCACGACGGTGTTCCGCGCGCTGCGCGACGAGGTGGAGCTGGCCTGATGTCATACGAGACCCGCGAGATCAGCATCCATGCCGGCAAGCCGGTTCGGCTGTATGAGTTCGAGCGCGGCGCGCTGCGCTGGTCGTACTGCACGGCGGTGCGCGACCTGTCGTACCTGGCGCGCACGTGGCGCGCGCTGCCGATCCGCGACGACGGCGTTCGCCTCACCGGCGAGCCGTCGGCCGACGCGCTGCGCATCACGGCGCCGGCCGACATCGAGGTGGCGGCAATGTTCCGCGCCGCGCCGCCGTCGGCCGAGATCGGCGTGGTGGTGCGCGACTACCACGCCGGTGAAGCCGACGTGGCCGAGAGCGCGCGTGCCGTGTGGGTGGGCAGCATCAGCGGCGTGCGCTGGCCGCAGCAAGACCGCTGCGAGATTGCCTGCGAGAGCATGCACGCCAGCATGGAGCGCACGGGCCTGCGCCTGACCTGGGAGCGCAACTGCCCGTACACCATCTACGACCAAAACTGCAGGGTGCCGGGTGCCACGCACGAGGTGCTGGCCACGGTGCAGAGCCTGGACGGCGCGGCGATCAGCGCCGGCGCCTTTGGCGCGCAACCGGACGGCTTCTTCGCCGGTGGCTTCGTGCGCTGGTCGATCGGCGGCGGCGAGTACGAGCAGCGCGGCGTCGAGTCGCACGTCGGCGACGAGCTGGTGCTGCTGGGCGGCACGCATGGCCTCGCCGGCGGCGTAGAGGTGGCGGCCTACCCGGGCTGCCGCCAGACGCGCGCGTACTGCGTCGACCAGTTCGCCAACGGCGCGAACTTCGGGGGCGCCGAGCACATGCCGGGCAAGAGCCCTTACGACGGCAACCCCGTCATGTGAGCGAGCCACCATGGAATACGTCCAGATCGCCATCTACATCATCGCGCTGATCGTCGCCGTGGCGGCGCGGCGCAAGTCCGGCGCGGCGCCGAAGGCCGCGGCGCTGGAGGACCTGGAGTTCCCGCAGTCGACCGAAGGGACTGCGCAGATGATCATCTTCGGCGACGTGTGGGTGAGGGACTGGATGGTGCTGGGCGTGGGCAACTTCCGCGCGGAGCCGATCCTGAAGTGACCGCGCCGCTGGTGATCACCGTGCAGCACCTGTACAGCACGCCGGGGCTTGGCGTGCGGCCCGGCTTTTGCGGCCGCGGCACGCGGGCCTGGGCAGTTGCGCACGGCCTGGACTGGGCGGCCTTCGTTCGCGAGGGCATCGACGCCGACGTGCTGATTGCCACCGGCGACGCGCTGGCGCTGCGCGTGGTGGCGCACGCGCGCACGATGGAGGCGGGCCATGGGTAGCAGGAAGAAGACCGTCGTCGGCTACGACTATCACTTCGGGTCGCTGATGGGCGTGTGCCGCAAGTCGTGCGACGAGCTGGTGGCGATCGATGTCGGTGACCGGCGCGCTTGGGAAGGCTCGGTCACCGAGAACAGCACCATCAACATCGTGAGGCCCGACCTCTTCGGCGGCGAGGACCGCGAAGGCGGCATCGTCGCCACGGTGGATGTGATGTTCGGCGCCGACGATCAGCCGGTCAACACCAGGCTGCAGGCCATGCTGGCCGGCATGGTGAGCGCCTGGCGCGGCGTGACCACGCTGTATGCCAACGGCCTGATGGTGAGCGGCAGTGCCTACCCGAAAGCCTGGAGCCACCGCTGGCGCCGAACGCACCGCGGCTGGGACGGCGGCGTGTGGTATCCCGAGAAAGCGCGCATCGAGCTGACAGGCCCGGCCGGCGAGCCGATCGCCGCGATGAACCCGGCGCACATCCTCTACCAGGCCTACACCGACCGCGACTTCGGCCGCAGCCTGGCGCGCGCAAGGCTCGACGACGCGGTGTGGCGCACCGCGGCCGACCAGCTGCACGCCGAGGGCTTCGGCCTGTGCCTGGGCTGGAAGCGGCAGGACAAGATCAGCGGCTTCATCCAGACGGTGATCGACCACATAGGCGCGGCGGTCTACACCGATCCGGTCAGCGCCAAGCTGGTGCTCAAGCTCGTGCGCGACGACTACGACGTCGAGGCGCTGCCGCTGTTCACGCCGGACACTGGGCTGCTGGGCATCGACGATGACGATGCCGGCTCGCAGGACACGGGCATCAACGAGGTGATCGTCAAGTACGTGTCGCCGATCGACGGCAAGGACCGATCGGTGCGGGTGAGCAATGCCGCCGCGGTGCATGCCCTGGGCGGGGTGAGCAGCATCACGCGCGAGTATCCCGGCGTGCCGACATCGAGCCTGGCGTTGCGCCTGGCGCAGCGCGACCTGCGGTCCTTGAGCGGCTTCATCAAGCGCTGCAAGGTGCGCCTCGATCGACGGGCGTTCGCGCTACAGCAAGGCGGCGTGTTCCGCATCTCCGACCCGGCCAACGGCATCGGCAACCTGGTGCTGCGCGCCGGCCGCGTGGAGCAGGGCGAGTGGGGCGACGGCACGATCACGGTGACGGCGCTGCAAGACGTGTTCGGGTTGCCCGCAACGAGCTATGTCACGCCGCAGGGGTCCGCCCATCAACCGCCCGTGCTGACGCCGGTGGCGATCACCGGCGGCCGGCTGATCGAGGTGCCGTACCGCGACCTGGCCGCGACGCTGCAGCCTTCCGACCTGGTGGAGCTGACGTCGACGTCGGCCTATGTGGCGGCGCTGGGCGCGGCGCCGTCGTCGACGACGCTGGGCTTCGAGCTACGGACGCGCGTCGGCGCGTCAGGCGCCTTCGCCGTGGCGGCAGAGGGCGGCTGCACGCCGGCGGCGGTGCTGACGGTCGACGTCGACCCTTGGACCACGGTTGTGGCCATCGGCAACGCGCTTGCGCTGGCCAAGGTCTCCACCGGCACCGCGGTGCTGCTGGACGATGAGGTGTGCCGGCTGGACGCCGTCGACCTGACGGCGATGACAGTGACCTTGGGCCGCGGCTGTGCCGACACCGTGCCTGCCGCGCACGCCGCCGGCGCCGTGCTGCTGTTCTACGACGGCGCCGCCGTCGGGCCCGACACCGAGTACGCCACGGGCGTGACGCTGCAAGGCAAGCTGGTGACCCGCACCAGCGCGGGCAAGCTGGCCGAGGCGGATGCACCCACGCTGAGCGTGACGTTCGACAGCCGTGCGGCCAGGCCTTACCCGCCGCAGCAGCTGAAGGTGTGCGGCGTGCTGTGGCCCACCGCGCCGATCGCCGCCGACGAGGTGGCGCTGAGCTGGGTGCAGCGCAACCGCATCACGCAGCTCGACCAGCTGGTCGACGCTGCGATGGCCACGGTGGCGCCTGAGAGCGACACCACTTACAAGGTCGAGCTGCGGCGCGTGAGCGACAACGTGCTGGTTGCCAGCGCCGAGGTTGGCAACACCTCGGCGACATTCGAGGCCGTGGACGCCGGCACCTACCGCGCGCTGGTATGGGCCAAGCGCGGCGGGCTGCTGTCGTGGCAGCCTGAGAGCCGGACCTTCACATTCGACGCGCCGCCGGCGCGGCCGCAGATCACCCAGGTGGAGGTTGGTGGGAGCTGGTCGGCGGGGTCGGTGCTGACGGTGCTGCTGGGCGGCGTGCCGTTCTCCTACACGACTGGTGCCGAGGCCACGCTGGCAGGCGCGGCGGCAGCGCTGGCATCCGTGATCGACGCCGATGCCTCCTACTCGGCCAGCGCCAGCGGCACGACGATGACGATCGTCGGCCAGCCTCGGCAGCCGTACTCGGTGTCGACGTCGATCGGCGTGGGGGGCATGCGCGTCTTCACGTCGGTGGCGCAGGTGGCTGCGCCTGCCGGCGCTGGCACCTGCACGGTGCTGTTCACCAACTTCACCGCCATCAACAACAACACGCCTTGGAGCGGCGCCTGGGCGAACGTGCCGCCTGGCACGGTCATGCGGTTGACGGTCCACAACTGGATCCTCGGGGAGGCGGCCACAGCCGAAGTGACGCTGGCCGCCGACATCGCGCCTGGGCAGCACGACCGGGTGGTCAACAGCGAACTGTGGCAGCGGCTGGCGGTGGCGCTCGCGCCGTGGAATGCCGGCAAGGCCTACCTGGACCAGGTGCTCGCCTACGACAAGAACGTGGTTGGCACGGCGCTGCCCACGCCGCCGGAGTGGGCGACTGGCTTTGGCCTCGGGTCGCCGTCGTACATGATCGTCTTCCCCCGCGGCAAGACCGTCGACCCGTGGCCAACCGGGGTTGCCAGCGGCAGCGACTACAGCGTGCGGCTGGACTACCTCTCCGCCAACGGGGCGACGCTGCCGCTGGGGTGGGTCTTCATGCCGTGGGCCGGCACGCCCGCGCTCGGTGCGGCGCAGCCACAGATTGGCCGCGTGCTGGTCGACGGCCTGCCAGTGGCTGGGGCGCCTGCCCGTGTGACGCTGGGCGGCGTCGACTTCACCTACATCGCGGTCGCCGGCGACACCTACGACGACGTCGCCGCCGGCCTGGCGGCGCTGATCGACGCCCATGCCGCTTACGCTGCCGTGGTCGACACGCCGGCAGGCGTGCTCTACGCGATCGTAAAGGTGACCGGCCCGCCAGGCGCGACCTGGACGATGGCTTCAGGCCTGGTGGCCAGTGCGGTGACCCTGACGGCCACGATCACCCAAAAAGCGGCCTGATCGGGCGTCCGTCGCCACCGGACTTTGCGTCCGGTGCCAATTCTTTGCCTGGTGTGCAAAGATCAGCGGGTGTCGTTTAGCTCACTGGAGCGGGCGGATTTATCGCGCCGCGCATCACCGTCGCGCCGGCACGGGCGGCCATCGAAGCGGGCTCGATCAAGCTGTGCTCGATCGAGTCGATCGACGGCAGCAACGCCGGCCGCTGGATGTTCGCGCGTGCCACGGGGTGCCTGCTCTTCAACCTGGGCGGCCTGCATCACGAGCATTGGGTGCAAGCCCATGTGCGCTGGCTGGACGACGAGCCGGTCACCGTCGAACCGCTCGGCGAGCGTGTTCGCCGCACGCTGGAAGGCCGCTGGATCTGGCCGGATGTCGTGCTGTGTACCGCCGTGCGCGTCGGCGTGGGCAGCGACAGCGTGGACATCACCGATGAAGGGGTCCACCACGACGGGGTGCTCTACGTCCCGGACGGCGAATCGTCGGGCGAGCCGGTGCGCCAGGTCTCGAATTTCACCGACGAGAACGAGCAGTTCCTGGAGTCCGATCTGGACGCGGACCGCGAAGCACTGGCCGACCTCATCCGTCGGCTTCGCTCCGTCGATCCGAAGGACACGCTCGACTCGCTGCTGCGCGAGCTGAAGCTCGAGCGCTACCCGGTGCTGCACGGCAGGCAATTTCGCCTGAGCGTCGGCACCGGATCGAACGGCCATGCCGTCGAACTGGCTGATTGAGTACTTGGGTGGGAGGCCTTCGGGCCTCCTCTCCCCAGCGCAGCACCTTGCGTGTGCGCTGCGGAGAGGCTTTCCCGCAGGTCGCAGGCACACCTGGAGCGCATTGCTCCGAAGCCGGCCCCGAAGTCCCTCCGGCGCTCAGCGCCGGCCCGCCCGTCATCGCCGCGGAGCCTCGCCCTCAACCGGGTGCAGGCCCGGCGTGGCGGGTTCACCCGTCAAGGAGAAATCATGAACCGACAACAAGCCATGCCCGTTTCCGAAGGTCGCCGCGGCGGCCGCGGAGGCTGCCATGAATGACACGGTCTTCGAGCATCGCATCGACGAAGCCAAGCGCCGCGCCCACGGCCGCTGGTCCGAGATCCTGCGCAGCCTGGGCGTCGACGAACGCATCCTGGGCAAGCGCAACGGCCCCTGCCCGTCGTGCGGCGGCACCGACCGCTTCCAGTACACCGACAAGTTCGGCGAAGGCAACTACCACTGCCGCCACTGCGGCGCGGGCGGCGGCTTCAAGCTGCTGCAGGCCGCGCTCGGCCTCGACTTCGCGACCGCGCTGTGGCAGGTGGAGTCCTGCGTCGGTGCGCCGTCCCCTGCGCCGAGTGCCCCGCAGGCGGCGGCCGAACCGTCCGCGCAGCGCATGCGCCGCCTGGCGCAACGCCTGTGGGACGAAGCCTTGCCCGTCCAGCCCGGCGACGAGGTCGATTGCTACCTGCGTCGCCGTGGGCTGCACCTGCGCCATGCGCCGGGTGTCCTGCGCCGGCACCCGGCGCTGGGCTACTACGAGAAGAACGCCGCGGGCCGCGCCTGCAAGGTGGCCGACTACCCGGCCATGCTGGCCTGTATTCAGGGCCCGGACGGTCATGCGGTGACGCTGCACCGGACCTACCTGAAGGACGGCGAAAAGGCACCGGTGCCGGACGCACGCAAGGTGCTCTCTGCCGGCATCAACGGCGCCGCCGTCCGGCTGTGCGAGCCGGCACATGAACTCGCCGTGGCCGAAGGGATCGAGACCGCGCTGGCGGTGCACCTCGCGACCGGCAAGCCGGCGTGGGCCGCCGTCAGCGCCGGCAACCTCGAGAAGCTGTGGCTGCCCGATGGCGTGCGTCAAGTCTGCATCTATGCCGACAACGACGCCGATGGCGGCTTTGAAGGCCAGGCCTGCGCATACGCGCTGGCGCGCCGGCTGACCCGCAGTTCGCCCGGCAACGACGCTCGCCAGGTCCGCGTGTTCCTGCCGCGCCAGCCCGGCCAGGACTGGGCCGACGTGTGGCGCATGCGCAGCACGGCCGCCGAAGCCCAGGCGGCTTAGCGGAACGGAGACATGAACCCCACCGGTCGCTGCCACACCGGGCCCTGTGTCGATGACGCAGGGCGAAGGCAGACCTTGAACTGCATGCAGCCGGCGCGGATGAACCCGCGCCATCGAGGACCCGGCCCCGTGCCGGATCCATCACCCACCCCGCGGGGTCCAGCCCCCGAGGGGGCACGGCGCCCCGCATTCCGATCGGAGCTTGTGATGAAGAACGGACGTACCCTCGTGAGCCTGGCGCAGGAACTCGAACGCCAGCTGAACTCCAAGAAGGACCTGGTGGTCCCGTCGGCGCTGATGCGCCACGACACCGACGACACCGGCCAGACGCGCCTCGTCGTCGAAGAGACCGGCGGCCCGGCGCGCTACGGCGTAACGCCGCTCGCGCGCCGCCAGCTCGCGGACAAGTTGAAGATCCCGTATGCGTACTTCGAACGCATGCGCAGCGAGCAGCCGGTGCTGCTGGACCGCAACGTCAACACCTGGCTGCAGAGCGACGACGACCGCCGCATGCTGCGCACGCTGGACGGCAACGTCCGCGCCGTGCTGTCGGACCGTTACCGCCGGCTCGACAACTACGACCTCGCCGAAAGCGTGCTGCCGATCCTGCAGCGCCTGCCCGAGGTGCGCTTCGAGTCGGTCGAGCTGACCGAGACGCGCATGTACCTCAAGGTGGTCACGCCGCAGCTGAAGCACGAGATGTCGCCGGGCGACGTCGTGCAGGCCGGCGTGGTGGTGAGCAACTCCGAGGTCGGCCACGGCACGCTCTCGGTGCAACCGCTGATCTACCGGCTGAGGTGCCTCAACGGCCTGATCGTCCCCGACTTCTCGCTGCACAAGACCCACGTCGGCCGCAGCATCGGCAACGTCGCTGACACCATCACGGTGTTCAAGGACGACACGCTGCAGGCGGACGACAAGGCCTTCTTCCTGAAGGTGCGCGACGTGGTCGAGGCTGCGGTGTCGGAGGCGACCTTCCTGCAGGCCGCGCAGAAGTTGCAGAAGACGCTGCGCATCCCGCTGACCGGCGACCCGGTGAAGACCGTCGAGGTGCTGGCCAACCGCTATGCCCTCAACGAGCAGGAGCGTGCCGGCGTGCTGCGGCACCTGATCGCCGACGCCGACCTGACCGGCTACGGCCTGGTCAACGCGGTGACGCACTACTCGCAGGACGTCGACGACTACGACCGTGCGACCGAGTTCGAGGCCCTCGGCGGCCGGCTCATCGAGCTGCCGCAGAGCGAGTGGAAGAGCCTCGCCGAAGCCGCCTGAGCGCGGCACGTGCCGCTGCGGCCCGGACCCATCTCGGGTCCGGGCTGCACGGATTCACCCGCGAGTCCGGGCGGTTGTGCATGGCAATGCGGCCCCGGCGGGGCCGCGGGCCATCGCAAGCGCAGTGCCGAACCCTATGCTGTGGCGCACACCGATTGACACCCGACCGCCACCCGAAACATCTCAATCCCACCCATCCACCGTGCCCGGCCAGGGCCCACCCGAGGACAGCACCATGAACCAGGCGCAGCTCTCCGACGTCCAGCTCACCAACCTGACCTTGCTGCTCACCATCCGCGACGGCGTCCTGCAGGACCGCCCCGCCACCTGCTGCAAGTACGCGCTCGATGCCGCGCAGGCGGACCGCATCGCCGGCCTGGGCGTCCAGCAGATCATGGCCATCGTCGCCAACGTCGGCGACGCCACGCTCTTCCCGGCACGCCGCGACCTGCTGGCGCTGCTGGAAGCGCCGCTGCCGCTGGCCCGGCCGCTCGCCGCGGTGCACGCCGCCCAGCACCTCGCCGCCTGACCGCTGCCGCTGGCAATCGCCATGGGCGAGCTCCGTCCCCCGCTGCGGGTCGACCGGCAGCTGAGAGCGCTGCAACTGGCCAAGGACTGCGCCGCCCTCGGCGCACGCGTGCGCACGATCGGCCACCTCACCGGCCTGCCGCCGCGCGAGCTGCTGCGCCTGCTGTTCCCCGACCGCGACCACGTGCCGCGCGGCCGGCCGCCCGACTCGCCCGAGTGGTACCACGGCGCGAACCTGCTCTACCGCGCGGAGGCCTCCATCGTCGTGTCGCTGTACCGGCGCTTGCGCGACGGCGGCTTCGCCGCGGCCGAAGCGCTCGTTGCCGCCTACCGCCACTACGGCAGCATCTGCGAACCGCCGCAGCGCATCAGCTTCGACCGCGCCTTCGACCTCGCCGCGCACACCGACGGGCTGTGGCTGACCAGCGTGCAGAGCTTCTCGCTCGTTGCCTGCCCCACCTGCCACAGCGAGTACCTGGCGGCCTACGGCTCGGCGCCGCGGTCCAATGACGAGTGCCCGTTCTGCAAGCTGGTACAGCGCTATGGCACTGACCAGCGGGTGCAGGCGTCGTTTCCAGTGCGGCCGCTGCCGGATCTGTCGGAACTAGAACTCGGCGCGCATCGGCTACTCAACCGGCAGTCGGGGAATTGACAAGGGGTTGAAGCGCATCCGAGTCGTCGGCACCTTTAGTCGACCACAGGCGTCGGTACTCAGGATTTCGACCGCGTTGCAGTCACTCGTCGCCTCCTGACTCATCTCGCACGCGCGGCGGCCAAGCCTCGGCCGATCGCGGCAGGCAGAGCAGCGAGATCGTGCAGTCGTACTGGTCGGCAGTAATTTTCATCTCGCGAACGAGCGTCGAAGGCTCTGCATGCCGGAACCAAGTGCTCGCCTTGATGTGCTGCCCAGCGCGGTCGTGGCGCACTGATGCATCGGCTGCCAGGGATGCCGACGGCACCTCGATAGGCGCGGCCCTGCTTCGGAAGAACGCCCCCGCCTTGAAAGCGGGCTCACTAGACCAAGCCCAGTCGATGAAGCCATCCTTGGACATCACGACCACCGCCTTCTCGTCGGTGTAGCTGAGCCATTTCAGCATCGCGGCGGTCAGAGAGACGCCGTAGCGATCAGCACATCGGCCAAGGATGTCCAGATCGACAGCAGCCGGCACCTGCTGACGGAAGTCGTCGAGCGGCATCAGCAGATAGGAGGCAAACAGGTCCGCCTGCCCTTCCATGTCCTTGTCGTCCTGCGACCAATCCAGCATGTCGGCTGCGCTGCATTCGAAGGAGTCGCGTTGAAGGCGGTGCAGGATGTAGTGGCCGAGCTCGTGCGCCTGGGTGAATCGAACACGCCCCTTGGAAGTCAGCCACTCGTTGTAGAGCAGCAACCAGCGCGAGCGCCCGTCGTCCGGGAACAGCGCGCCTTCGAACGACTTGATCGGCGCGGCCTTCACTTCGCTGATGGGGTCCGTCCATCCAAAGATGTTTGCCGCGTCGAGTGCCAACAGCTCGACGTCGATTGGAAAGGGTGGCAAGCCGTGGGCCGCGCTGTACGCCTGGGCGATGCGCACCAGCCTGGTCGCAGCGCGCTGGGGCGTCCACGGTAGGCCTGTCACGAGCCCTTCTTGAACGTACTCAGAATCTTGCGGAGCTGCTCCTTGGCCTCCGGCTCAAGCTTCTGATAGCCGCGAAAGAAGGCCTCGTCGAGGTGCCGTTCCTCGGGCGCCCGGGTGTCCTCCTCGAGAAAATACGAGGTCGCCACTCCTAGCGCGTCGGCCAACGCCGTCAGCTTTTCCGCCGAGGGGCGCTGGGACTCACGGTTCTCCAGCTCCCACAAGTAACTTTTGCTGAGGCCAGCCTGTTCGGCCACGTGCTCCAGTGTCCAGCGACGCTGCTTGCGCAGCTCGCGCAACTTGTCGCCGAGACGAGTCGTCATTTGCGTCTCCAGGCTAGGCCGATAACAGAGCCTACCACGGTTCCGAACTTCTGATTTGACCGTGTCGGAATTTCGTGCAACACTTCGCTTGTTCGATATCCCGAACTTTTCGTCATGAGGTACCGGCTGGAGTGCGCAGCCGGCTCACCAAGGAATGAGAACATGTCGCGAAACCACATCGACCACGCCGACATCGTCCGCTTCGCCGACGAACGGGTCAACCTGCCCCGGGACAAGGCGTCGGAGTACCGCGCCCAAGTTCGGCGGCTGCGCGAGAAGCTCGAGACCTACCTCTCTGAGCACCCCGACTTCTCGCTGCGCAAGATGCAGCTGTCGGGCAGCCTCGCCAAGGGCACGGCGCTGCGCAGCCTGAACGACATCGATGTCGCGATGTACGTCTCGGGCTCCGACGCGCCGAAGGATGTCCAAGCGCTGCTCGGCTACTTGGCCGAGAAGCTGCGCAAGGCCTTTCCCAACTTCAACGCCGACCAGGTCAAGCCGCAGACCTACTCCGTCACCGTGTCCTTCCGCGGCAGCGGACTGGACGTTGACGTCGTGCCGGTGCTGTACTGCGGCGACCCCGAGTGGCGCGGCAACCTGATCAGCCAGGATGACGGATCGTTCCTCGAGACCAGCATCCCGCTGCACCTGGAGTTCATCCGTAAGCGCAAGACGGCGCAGCCGGCTCACTTCGCCCAGGTGGTGCGTCTGATCAAGTTCTGGGCGCGGCGCGTGAAGCAGGAGCGCGAAGGGTTCCGCTTCAAGTCGTTCATGGTCGAGCTGATCCTCGCGAAGCTCTGCGACACGGGCACTGACTTCTCCGACTACCCGAACGCGATGCAGGCGTTCTTCACCTACGTGGCGCGCAGCGGCCTGCGCGAACGAATTGTGTTCACTGACCACTATCCGGCCTCGGACGCCGCAAAGGTCGATGACGTGGTGCAGATCTTCGACCCGATCAATCCGAGCAATAACGTCGCCAAGCTCTACACGCGAGAGCAGGCCGACGCGATCGTCGACGCGGCGCTTGACGCCGGCGACGCCATCGACGCGGCGCTCGCGGCACCGACCAAGGAACTGACGGTGCGCTACTGGCAGAAGGTCTTCGGCAGCTCGTTCCAAGGATGAATTGATGAGCACCTCCTACACCCTGTCCGAGTCAACCTCGTTCACCGTCACCCACGCGCGGCACCTCGGCGCGAAGGTCAAGACCGATCTGATGCGGCTGCAACGTTTCTACGACCATCCGAGCGATGCGTCGATCGACCGCTACGAGACCGAGATCGTGGAGTTGCTGCGCCACGGCTACCTTGACACCGTGACTTACGGCTTCAAGCGCGACGGCCAATGGATCGAGCCGACGCTGCGCTACACCGCGCAGGAGTTCGCCGCCGGCGGCGTTGATGACGATCCCGGCAAAGTGCGGCCCGGGGCCAGCGTCGTCGGCGCCGACTTCTACAGCTACCTGGTCTACAGCGCCAAGTGGCACGGCCTCACGCCGCAGCAACGCGATGCCTTCAAGCAATCTCTGCCGTTCCAGCGCGGCGGCGCTGAAGAGCCGAGTTCAGCGGGCTACTTCGTCAGCGACCGCACCTACAGCTCCGGTGGTCGCGCGCTGGGCCGCTCAAGCATGAGGAGCTATGCATGACGCAGCACCAAGCCACGCTCTTCGAGCGCAGCATCACGCTGCCCGACGTCGATGCACGCATGCGGCTAGAGCGCTTGATCGGCGTCGATGACAAGGTCAAGCGCCTGGCCAACATGCTGGGCGTGTTGATCAACCCGAGCGGTCTGCAGAAGTGGCTGGCCGACCACCACGCCGGCGCCGGCCATCTGCTCGACGCGGTCCTTCGGCGGCCGCCACTGGTCATCTTGTCCGGTGACGTCGGCTCCGGCAAGACCGAACTCGCCGAGACGATCGGCGACCTGGTTGCGCGGCAGGAAAAGATCGAGATAACGCTACTGCCGCTCAGCCTGTCATCGCGCGGCCAAGGCCGCGTCGGCGAGATGACGCAGCTCGTCAGCTCCGCCTTCGAGCAGGCGCACGCGGAAGCCGCCAAGATGAAGTCGACCAAGGGCGCTGCACGCGGCGGTGTCATCCTGCTGGTCGACGAAGCCGACGCGTTGGCGCAATCGCGTGAGACCGAGCAGATGCACCACGAGGATCGCGCAGGCGTCAACGCGTTTATTCGCGGCATCGATCGCATTGCTAGCGCCAGGGTGCCGGCCGCAGTGCTGATGTGCACCAACCGCCTGAGCGCCCTCGACCCTGCCGTACGCCGCCGTGCGGCCGACATCCTGCAGTTCTCCCGTCCAACCACGGAACAGCGCCTCGACGTCTTCAAGCGCTGGCTTGGCGACGCCGGGTTCAAGGCATCGGAATTGACCGCGCTATCCGAAGCGACGGGCGAGCGCGGAAAATCTGGGTACGGCTTCACGTTCTCCGACCTGACGCAGCGCCTGCTGCCAGCCATCGTTCTCGATGCGTACCCCGACGGCCCCATCAAGGGCACGCGAGCGCTCGAGATCGCCCGCGCGATGGCACCCACACCGCCATTCAAGGACGGCTAATCCGAAGGGCAGTTCAAGACGCAAGGACTGACGTCATGACACAGGCCATAGCTTCGATGCGCGACGGGCACGCCTTCCAGGCGCGGCAGTTCTGGCGCAAGGCGCTGCACCTGCTCGATCGCGACACCGCGATCGCGAAGGTCGCTTTCGAGCTGGGTCCGAAAGGCTTCGACGACATCTGGGTCGAGTACGCACATGGCCGTGGCTACAACGATCAGGATGGGCGCCCGCTGTTGCGTCAACACATCCAATGTAAGTGGCACGTCAACGCCGGCGAGTATGGCCATGCGCAGCTCATCGACCCCGATTTCATCAACGCGAGCAGCACCTCTCTGCTGCAACGTGCCAAGGCCGCCCAACTGAAGTTCGCGCCCGACGGCGTCGGCGTCCGGTTCACGCTGCTGAGCAACTGGCGCTTGACCGTGGCTGACCCCCTGTCGAAGACCATCAACCAACGCGATGGCGCCGTGCGTGTCGATCGACTGTTCGACGGCTCGACGTCGCGCAGCGCTCTGGGCAAGCTGCGCGCGACCTGGTGTGAGCACCTCGAGTTGGACGAAACCGGCCTGCGCATGCTGGCATCGTCGCTCGCGTTTGCGACCGATGCATCGACGCTGCTGGACCTGCGCGACGAAATTGACCGCCTGCTTCAATTCCGAGGGATGCGGCGCGTGCCGCCACACGAAGACACCTGCTGGTACGACGACTTGACCTATCAGTGGCTGGCGCAAGGCCGCATCGAGTTCGACGCCGAGGAATTTCGGGCGGTCTGCAGCCAGCAAGGCCTTTTCGAGCAACCGCCGACGGCGCACTTCAGTCTCGGCGTCAAGTCCTTCGAGCACCCCGTGGACCATCTGGAGGATCGGTGCTCGGAGGTTCTCGACCTCGTGCGCTACTTCGACGAACGCCCTATCCGATCCGACGACGACTGGACTACGGCGCTGTTCCCGCAGATGAAGGCCTTCCTCGTCGACGGCGCGCGCCGACATGGCCCGATCCATCTGATCCTTGATGCGCATGCGACGCTGGCCTTCGCAGCCGGCTCCGTCCTGAACATCAAGTCTGGCCTCAACGTTCAGTTGGAACAGCGCGTCTTGAACCGGCTCGTCTGGCATGCCGACGACACGCCGTCCAATCCGACCTGGCCGACCTGGACCTTTGCACATCAGGCCAGCAGCGCCGATGGCGACGACCTTGCTGTCGCCGTATCGCTGACGCACGATGTCACCCCGGCTGTGCTCGCAAACATCAAGGGCATGTCCGGCATCCGCACTCTGCTGCTTGCGTCGCCAACGACGAGGCCTGGAAACAAGGTCGTCGCAAGCGGTCGACATGCCTTCGAACTGGCCGAAGCTCTTGCCCTCGAGATCAACCGGATCAAGCGACCCGGAAAAACCGTACACCTGTTCGTCGCCGCGCCTAACGCGTTCTCGTTCTTCCTCGGCCAACGTCAGCCTTCGCTCGGCCGCATCAAGCTGTACGAGTATGACTTCGAAGGCTTGAACGGCGGCGGGTATCGAGCCTCGTTGAGCCTGCCGATCTCGGCTCGCGTCCAGGGCGACGAGGCGCGCTGACATGGATACGTACCTGCGCTCGGTGCTGCGGATGATCGAGCCAACGCCGACACAGGCGCGCGGCGCCCAGCGCAGCCATCGCCACCTGCGCGAGCTGTTGGACAGCGGCCAGATGGCGAGTCGTATCACGGGAAGCTATCTCAGCGGCAGCTACAGCCGCGACACCGCAATCTATCCGCTCGACGACGTTGACATCATCTTCACGATCGACCCGACCTCTTGGCAGACCGGTCTGCTGGGAAGGTTGGTCCGCCCCTCTCCGGACAAGGTCCTGGAATCATTCGCACGGGCGCTTCGCCTGCGCTACCCGCAAACCTCTGTCCACACCCAGCGCCGCTCAGTGCGGCTCGCGTTGGCGCACGTAGACATCGACTGTGTGCCTGCGATCGAGGAGAGCCCCGAATCTGCGTTCATCGTCGTTCCGGACCGAAAAGACGGCACCTGGATTCGCTCGTCGCCGACAAGGCACAAGCTGATCTCGGCCGAGGTCAACGCCGTCAACAACGGTCATCTCAAGCCACTGGTCAAGCTGGTCAAGCACTGGAACGCCTCGTTGCCTCAGACAGCTCGCGTTCGCTCCTTCCTGATCGAGACGCTGGCAATCACGCTCTTCAGCCGTCAGCGGATGGAGTCACTGACCGATGGCTTGCTCCAGTTCTTCGACTTTCTTGCAGCGCAGGCCGGTCAGGCGCGGGTATCCGACTGGAAAGACAGCTATGGGGTCTCACTGAACGCGTGGGCCACTGAAGTACCCGATATCGCTGGCACCGGCACGAACGTCGCGGCCGGCATGAGCGCCGAGCGCCGAACGCGCTTTTTGCAGAGGGCTGTTATGGCAAGAGAGCGCACGCTGAAGGCAGTTCATGCAAACACATCCACCGCCGCGCAGCGACATCTCGCCGCCGCGCTGAAGCACGACGACTAAGGCGCGGGACGGTCGCGGCCGAAGCGCACCGGCAGAGATCCGGCAAGACCGCCAACGCTGCTGTTCGCAATTCAAAGTTGGCGCCCCAGGTCGGTCTTGAACCGTCACTCAGCTTTGCGGGATCAAGAGCCCTCTGTAGTCCGAGTCCCGAGTCCTCCGCTACCTTCGCGCAACCCTACGAAGTGAGCCATGGGACAACGGCGAAAGCCCCCCATCTCGCCGACCTTTCACGGTCGCGTTGCGCCGTCTCGCCCGAGGAAAGTGGCAGCATGCATGGCCGCCCCTCGTCGCCGCGCGGCGACTCATCTGAACACCCCTACCCACCGGCGGATCCGGGGTTCGTCTGTGCGGCCGTGGGCTCCATCCTCGCCGAGCATGAAAACCTGCTCGCCCGCATCCGCCTGTGCTTCGGCGTGGACCAAGAGACATTCGCGCGCGACGCGTTGGCACTGATCGAAGCCTACGCCGGCTACGTTCATCTGCTCCCCGCCACATCGGACAACTACTTCCGTCAGCCGGGCGGCCTGCTGCAGCTGGGCCTGGAGGTGGCGTTCTATGCGCTGCAGGGCACGGACGCCCACATCTTCTCGGGTCAGGCGACCATCAGCACGCGCCGGCAACTCGAACCTCGCTGGCGGCACGCGACCTTCATCGGCGGCCTGTGCTGCGAACTGCACAGAGCGCTGGCGTCGTTGATCGTCGTCGACGCCGACGGCAACGAATGGCCCGCCTACCTCACCCCCTTGGCCGCCTGGCTCGCCGAGGGCCGGGTGGAGCGCTACTTCGTGCGCTGGCGCGCGCAGGCGACCGAAGCCCGCAGCCTGGGTCTGTTCGCGCTGCCCCACGTCGTCCAGCCCGACGTGCTGCAGAACCTCGGCGCCGGCAATGCGGTCATCGTCCCGCACCTGCTTGCCAGCGTCGGTGGACTCCCGGTGTATCGCGAGCCGAATGTGCTCGACAGTCTGGTCCGCCGCTCGCTGGCCCTGGTCATCGACCGAAACCTCAAGGCCAGTGCCGACCGCTACGGTTCGCCGCAGTTCGGCTCGCACCTCGAGCGCTACCTCGTGGACGCGCTGCGCCGCCTGGCGTCGGCGGAGCCCGCCTGGGTGCCGAACCGGGAGAAGTCGCGCGTCTGGTACGGCAACGAGGGCCTGTTCCTGCTCTGGCCGCAATGTGCGGCCGATGCGCAGGCCTTGCTCGAAGCAGATCAACTGCCCGGCATCCCGAAATCCGCGGACACGGTGCTTGATCTGCTGCTCTCTGCGGGAGTGGCGGAGCCTCGCGACGCTTCGCACGACACGTGGTTGATCCAGCCGCCCGGCAGCAAGGGCCCGCTGGATGCCATCAAGCTGGCCTCTCCGGCCATCCTCTGGTCCGGCCCTGAGGCCAGCCTGCGTCCGCTCGACGGCACTTTGGTGGCGAGTCTCGACCTGAAAGGAACGATGGCTACCACGGCGGGGCCCGCGCCGCCACCATTGCAGAAGGGCCAGTTGTCACTGCTCGAAGCCGCCGAGCCGGACGCCGTGGGAACCCTGTCGCCGTCGCCGACCGGTCCAACGCCGTCCGCTCTCGCGAGCGAAGCAGCCGCTGCCACCACGATCGCGCTGAAGGCTCCCATGCGCCTGAACCCCGCCGTTCGCGACGCACTGGGCGCCATCGTGTCCACGCTGAACGGCAACGCGCGCGCTGCCGCCGCGTGCACGGTATCGAACGGCATCTTCGTCCCCTTGGCCGAACTGGAACGTCGCGGGCTGCAGCCTGCACTCGTGATACGGGCGCTGGGCCATCTGCACATGCTGGTCCACGCCGATGCGGCTCGGCCCCCAACCACATCGCGGGACTTCGGCGGCGCCATCACCGTAGGCCTGATCGTCGATCCGCGCTTCGTCACGGGCCTCGACCTGGGCGCCTTTGCGATCCCGGAATCGCCGAAGGCCTGAGCATGCTGGTGCGCCAGTACGAAATGCCCTGGCGCCCGGCCTACGAGGCCTACGCCGCAGTGACCTGGCTGCTGGCGACAGCGTTCTTTGCGACGGTTGGTGTCCTGGGGCACCTGCCCCGGCGCCTGGCACTGCCCCTGGCGCTCTGCTGCTTTGTCTGGGGCATCCTCCGAGGTGCCCAAGCCCTGCGGACGCTGGTGCTGCGCGCATCGCTCGGTGGGCGCGGCGTGCAGACCATCACCACGGCCGAACTTGCGCCCTGGTGCCAACAGCCCGACCAGGTGTTCCTCGGCTTCGGCTTCGACTGGCGGCCAGTCCACGCCCAGCGCCTGTACGAGCTGGCGAAGGTGGACTACCGGCAGTTCACCGTCTCGCCGCGGCTGCTCGCTTGGCTGGGTTACGACAGCCATCCGCAGCCCGACGCCGAGATCGGCCTGCCCTACATCCACGGCGTGGAGCCCAAGGAAGTGCCGCTGCACCGGCCGCTGCAGAACTTCGAGGGCGGCACGCTGCTCGTCGGCACCACGCAGTCGGGCAAAGGCGTAGCGCTGGCCAACCTCATCACGCAGGCGGTGCGGCGGGGCGACGTGGTCATCGTCATCGACCCGAAGAACAGCCGGCGTCTGAAGCGCGTGACGCAGCGCGCCTGCGAAGACTGGCGTGCGCCCGACACCTTCCTGGAGTTCCACCCCGCTTTCCCCGAGACCGGCGTGCGGCTGGACTTCACCTTCAACTGGCAGAAGCCGACCGAGATCGCCTCGCGCATCCAGTCGATCATGCCGCCCGACACGGCGGGCGCGTTCTCGGCGTTCGGCTGGGACGCGGTCAATGTCGTCGTGCAGGGCCTGATCGAGCTCGAGGAGCGGCCCAACCTCGTGAAGCTAACCAAGTACATCGAAGGCGGCATCGAGCCGGTGCTCGAAGGCACGCTGCGCCGCCACTACGAGCGCACCCTCGGCGCCAGCTGGCGCGAACTGGCCGAGATGAAGAAACTGCTGCACGACGCGCACCGCGGCAACCTCAAGCGCCCGTCGGAAGCGGCCAGCGCCGACCTGCTGGCCTTCGTCGCCTACTACGAACACCACGTCGCGCAGTCGCAGCGCAACAAGGTGCTCGATGCGCAGGTGCGCACCTTCCGCCACAACCGCGAGCACTACCAGAAGATCACCGCCAACCTGCTGCCGGTGCTGTCCATGCTCACCTCGGGCGACCTGGGCCCAAGCCTGTCGCCGGACCCGTTCGACGCCGACGACACGCGCCCGATCATGAACTTCGAGAAGATCGAGCGTGCCGGCCATGTCCTGTACATGTGCCTGGATTCGCTGCCCGATCCTTCGGTCGCCACGGCCATCGGCGCGTTGGCCCTGGCCGACCTGGCCGCTCGTGCGGGCATGCGCTACAACCTCGGCGGCTACCGGCGCATCTCGCTGTTCGTCGACGAGGTTTCGAACGTCATCAACCAGCCGTTGATCGAGATCCTCAACAAGGGCGCGGAAGGCGGCATCTTCACCACCTGCGCGATGCAGACGCTGGCGGACCTGGCCAAACGCCTGGGCAGCGAGGACGCGGCGCGCATGGCGCTGGGCAACCTCAACAACCTGATCGCGCTGCGCTCGAAGGACCGGCCGACGCAGGACTTCGTGGTCGAGACCTTCGGCAAGACCGCCATCCACACCGTGCGCGTGGGCCTGAGCGGCGGCGCCGACGCGCACCTGGGCGACTTCTCATCGAGCTATTCGACGCAGCTCACCGAGAGCTTCGAGGAGATGGTGCCGGCCGACGTGCTGGGCAAGCTGCCCAACTTGCAGTACTTCGCGTCGGTGTCGGGCGGGCGGATCATCAAGGGGCGGTTTCCGATCCTGGATCCGGATGCCGCCGGCTACGCGACTGCCGCAGCCACGTCGGCCGGATGATTCGCATCACCGCGATCCTTTCGCTTGTCGCCTTGCTGGCGATGGCGCTGTACCTGCCTTCCGCGTACCCGCCTGAACAGTTCTTCGCGCAGCTACGCCAAGAGCACGCCGCTGCCGCTCAACTATGGGATCAGCAAGCCGCTTCAAGCATGCTCGACGTCGCGCTCGGGCTGCAAGACTCTGCTCGGCGAGTCGCTCCTTCGCCGCACGCTGCCACAAGCGCCCCCGGCGGCCCGCTCGATACCGCGGTTGCGCAAGAGATGTCGTCCGTCAGCGCTCGGCTGTTCGGCAACGCCTACTTCCGATCCGTTGAAGCCTTGTTCCTCTTGGCAATGTTCAGGCTCGGAATGATGTGTCACGCCGTCCCGTGGCTCCTTCCGTTCTTCGCAGCTGCATTTGTGGACGGCCACGTTTCGCGGCTACTGAAGGCACGCGAGTTTCGCCAGCACAACCCGGAGGTCTTCGCCTTGGCGCTGGCGGCCGCAATTGCCGTCGCCTGCGCAACCGCTGTTGCCCTGCTGGCTCCGATCGAGTTGCCCATCGTCGCCTGGGCAGTCGGGCCGCTGGTCGTGGTCTTGCTGCTCAGCAGGGCACTTGCCAGCTTCCATCTGCGCGCCTGAACCTCCGGTCCGTTCCAGCGCTGATTGCTCCCGCTGCAACGCGTTCGGCCTGGCGGCCTAGCCGCGAAGGCAGGGGCGGTCTTACGCTGGCGCCACGGCACTGGCTGCTCGCGCTGGCCTGGGATAAAGCCGACTGAAAGTCGGGGAGATTGCGCGCCGGCGGATTTGCTCGTACATTCTCACTCATGCAAGTGAGTGAACGAAACATCCTCTCGCTCCGCGCCGCCGTCGGAGCTACGGCGTTGGCCGGTGCAGCGGCCGGCCGCGCGGCCGCCGCCAAGCTCCAGACCGCTACCGCCGCGGTACCCTCCCCGTGGGTCCTCGACTTCGACGGCATCGAGCTGATCACCGCGAGCGCCTTCCGCGAGGCCATCTTGTCCATCGTACGCTGGGCAGCCGACGATGGCCGAGCCTGCCTGCTCGCCAACGTCAACGAAGTGACTTGCGAAGAAGGCCTGATTGCTGCGGCCCAATCAGGCAGCGTGCTGCTCTTCTGCAAGCTTGACGGGTCGACGATCACACAGGTCGTGGCACGCGGACCGCTGGACGCCAAGTTGGAGACCGCCCTCGGGCTGGTGCTCGCGCTCGGCGAGGCCGATGCCAAAGCGGTCAGTGATGCCTCCGGTGAAGACACCGTCACGACTGCCTGGAACAACCGTCTCGTGGCGTTGACCCGCATGGGTTTGCTCACCGAGCGCAAGGTCGGAAAGACCAAGTACTACTCCGCTGTCGTGAAGGGCATGTCGTATGGGAAATGAGTTCTTGCGCAAGCAACGTGAAGGCCGCGCCAAAGGCTGGAACCGCCAGTTGCGCTCCGGTGAACAGGACATGCTGGTCGCACTCGCGCCGGGCCAGGAGATGGGCTGCCGCGCCTCGGTCCGCGGGGGCATGCCGGCGGTGGGAAGCAAGCTGATGCTGCAACTCCTCAACGGCACCGTCATGGTCCGCGATCAGAACGAATGCATCGGCGAAGTGAGTCACCCGAAGCCCGAGCTGCTGCAGGACCTGCAGCGTGGTGCGGGTCTGGCCGTGGCCCAGGTCCGGTCGCAGCTGGAAGCCGCCAGCTGCGTCGACCTCGTCGTGGAGCGCTGACTTGCTGGCTGCCGACGCCATCCGATTCGCACCGACATTCAAGGACGTCGGTCCGGGCCAGCCGCTGCTGGGGTGTGGCAGCTGCATCGACCGCAGGGTCTGCGGTGGTCTTCACCTTCGCAACACGGGTTCGCTGCTGGTCTCCTGCATGTCGTACTGCACGTGCGAAGACACCAGCCAGTGCGACATCGTCTGCCCACGCAAGCCGGAGGACTACGTCGCGCGCCATCGCGAGGTCGATGGTTGGGACCTCACCACGATCCCTACCGCGCGCGCGGTCGAACTTCCGCGCCTGCCGGACTGGATTCCGCTGCTGCAGGGCAACCTGCTGGGCCAACGTGCCACTGCACTGGATGATTGCCTGGCCCTGCCGCTGACCTATGCCCTCAAGGGCCGAGGTCACGCGACGCGCGGGCGAACTCGCCAAGAGCTGGCGCAGAGCTATGGCGTTCGACCCCGCCACGGATGGGTGCTGTCCGGCGTTCAGGAAGATCCCGCCGTCGAACGCATCTGGCCTCTGCCCGACATCAGCCGCATTGCGCGGCAACTGGCTCACGCCGGCGCCATCTTCGCCACGTCGCCGGACTTCAGCACCATTCTGGACAGCCCGCGGCACGACAACCTGCACGCGATGAAGCGCATCGCATGGGTCTGGTACCACATGACGCAAGGCGGGCTGTGCACGGCCCTGCATGTCAACGGCCGCACCGATCACGACTTCGTTCGCTGGGCGGAGTTCATTCGACTGCAGCCCGCCGTGAAGGCCATCGCATTCGAGTTCCTGACCGGCACCGCAACCAAGCAAAGCGTCGACCAATACTGCGAACGCCTGGCTGGCCTGGCCGCGGCGGCTGGACGAGACCTGACGCTCGTGGTCCGAGGGAACGCCGAGGCGGCGCGCGCGCTGCGCTCCACCTTCAAGCAGGTCGTCTTCATCGACTCGACCGCCTACATGCGGTCGACGAAGCGCCGACGCGCCTACCTGAACGACAACGGCAAGGTCGCCTACGTTCCCGTACACACCAGCACCAGCCGGGAGGCCAGAGCCCTGCTGCGCCACAACATCCATACGCTGCGCCTGGCAGCCGCAGAACCGGGCACGCCGGCAGCGCCGAATCCGCAGGGGCAACTCAACTTCAACGCCCTACCACCGCAGCAACACGCTGACGACGAATCCCCTCAGCTTGCCTTGTTCACGCAGTAGGAAGCGCGATCGGTCGGACTCCTGCTCCAGCTCGAGGCTGGCGTCGTCGCTGCGCACGCGTACGCAGCCATCCAGCGAGCGCACCGCCTGGATCACGGTCTGGAATCCTGTCCCTCGGGCGGGATCCCCGGTACGTGATCGATGGTCGATCACGGCCCACTTCAGCGCCTGCTCCGCGTTGGTGGGCTTGTCGGCGAGCGGCGACGCCTGGTAGCCCCCCAGCACGCCCCGGCCGCTGTCGGCCACCACCATCCAGGCCTCGCGGTCGAGCACCTCGAAGGCGCCGAGCCCGTCGACACCGTCACCGGCATGCTCATCCACGTTGGTCAGCAGTTCGTGCAGCGCGCCCGACAGGCGCAGTGCAGCCGTGCTCACCACGCCCGCGGCCACCAGCTGCGCGCGGAAGGTGTCGGCGAAGTCATTGGCCGCGGCTTCGGAGGCATCCATTGCACGCCGGTGCAGCACACCTCTTGTGCCTTCGCTCAGGTAGGGCTGCGACGACTTCAACAGCCGCCGCAACAGCCGCCCTCGGCTTGATGCGTCGGCGACGGTGACCGCGCGGTGAGTGCCTCGCTTCAACATCAGCAGTTCGAGCAAGGCGCCAAGAGCGACGCCCGACGCGTCGACCCGCACCGACTGACCGGCCTGACCCGCGAGCACCGCCGCGATGTCGTCCGAACGCGCGAACCGCTGCTGGAAGTTGACGGCCTCCCGATGTTCCTGCACGAGCCAACCTCCCCGCGTCGCTAGTCACCTGGTAGGCCCCTGCAGGCCGCGAAGCGCTGCCTTACGACATCGACTGCGCCCGCTCCAACAGCCCCGCCACGTCCTTGAACTTGTCGTAGACCACCGGCTTCTCGCCCACCGACAGCGCCTTGAAGTGCGCCCGGCCGCATTCGATCTTGGCGCTCTCGGCGTTGCGAAGATCGCTGACGAACAGGCTGCTCTTCGTTTCCACCACGAAGTACAGGCGATCGCCCTGCGGCGTGGCCACCAGCACCGCCCAGTCGGGGTTGTAGCTGCCCAGCGGCGTGGGCAGCTTGAACCAGCCGGGCAGCTTGGCGTAGACCTTGATCGACTCGTTCTTCGACAACTGGTCGGCAAAGTCGCGTTCGGTGTCGGAGTCGTAGATGACGTGCTGGTACACCGAACGCTCGGCATCCAGCAGCATGTTCTTCAGGTAGCCGGTGAGCTCCTCGGTCTCGAACAGTTCCTGCGCGTAGTAGGCCTCGTCGCCCAGTCGCTGGTAGCGGATGCCGTCGACCAGCACCGCGCGCTTGCAGCGGTTGATGGCCTCGGCCACCGTCTCGATGAACTGTTGCGGGTTGCGCTTGAAGTCGTTCAGTCGGTGGCTCTCGACCAGGATGCGGCCGATGCTGCGCCGCGTGAGCTGGGTGCGGTTCTGCAACTCGGTCAGGATGTCCGGCAGTTCGATTTCGTCCTCGTTGAGCACGACCATGTCGGCGCCCTTGCGCTCCACCGCCGTCACGCCGGCTTCACCGATCTCCATGCCCGCCTTGCGCCACTGCAGCCGTGTCTTGCTGACGGGCGGGGCCTGGATCACGGCGGTGATGCAGTCGCGGATCAGGCGTTCGTTGTCGAACTGCACCCGGTACGTGGTCTTGTACTTGATGCGGTCCCACAGGGCCTTGAACTCGGGGCTGTCGAGCATGGCGCGCCGCACCGGCACCTGCCGGCGTTCGTCGGCGTTCTTGATCTCCAGCTTGCCCGACACCTTGCGCAGCAGTTCCAGGATCTGCGCGCGCTCCGCCTCCACCTCCGGCGGCAGCGCCAGGTTGCCTTCCTTAATGGCACGGCGGAGTTCGTCCTTGACCTTGCCCCGGGCGTCCAGCATTCCGGCCGCGCGCAAGTGTTCCGTCACGGCCTTCGACAGCTCGAAGCCCAGCGGCTTCTGCGTGCCATCGGCCTGCGCCACTGCCACGCCGGCAAACAGGTGCTCGGGCACCACGCCGAACTGGTATCCGTCGGCCTCGATTTCCTTCTGCAGGTTGTCGGCAAACTGCTGGTAGCTCTCGTTGGCCACCACCGTCAGCGTGTTCACCTCGAACCCGCGCACGCGATGCCCTTGCTGGTTCACGCACAGCCGCAGGCCGCGGCCGATGGTCTGCCGGCGCCAGCGCTCGGTCTCGCGGTTGCTGAAGTTGCAGATCTGGAAGACGTTCGGGTTGTCCCAACCCTCCTTCAGCGCGGAGTGGCTGAAGATGAACTTGAGCGGCGAGTCGAAGCCCAGCAGCTTCTCCTTGTCGCGCATGATCAGGTTGTAGGTGTCGTCGTCCGCGGCGGTGCTGCCGCTGGTGTCCTTCACCATCTCGACGGTCTTGCCGCCGACCTTCTTCTTGTCGATCGAGAAGTAGCCGTTGTGCACCTCGGCCGCCGCAGCACTCAGGTCCACCGACCCGAACAAGTCGTGGTAGTCGGGGTGACCCGCCCAGCGCCGGTATTCCTCTTCGAAGATCGTCGCGTACACGCCCTTGAGCGCGTTGCCCTGCGCGTCGTACACGCGGTACTTGTCCACCGCGTCGATGAAGAACAGGCTCAGCACCTTGATCCCCATCGGGCGGAAGCGGCGCTCCTTGTCCAGGTGCTCCTTGATCGTGCGGCGGATCATCTCGCGCTCGATCGCCAGCGGTTCCACACCGCCCCAGCTCTCGTTCACGCGCAGGTAGTGCTGGCCCCCGGGCACGTGCAGCTCCAGCAAATCGTCCTTCTTCGCCGCCCGGATGTTGCCGATGCGCAGGTCGGCATACACCGCCCGGCCGGTCTCCTGCTGCAGGTCGAACCCGTCCTGCACCTCGACCTCTTGCCGCTTCACCGCCCCGGCCTTGGTCTGCACATCCAGCTCCACGGTGGCCACCACGGTGCCGCGCTTGGCCTTGGCGCCCAGGAACTTCACGTACGGCTTGTTGTGCGCCTGCTCGACGGTGGCCGCTGCCACCTCGATCTGCTTGACCAGCTTCTGCTCGTAGGCGTCCACCGCGTCCAGCCGGTACACCATGTTGTGCTTGTCGACGTGCGTGGCCGAATAGCGCAGCGTGCACAGCGGGTGCATGCGCGACAGCGCCTTGCGCCCCCGGCCGTCGATGCCGCCGTCCACGCTCTGCGGTTCGTCCACGATCAGGATCGGGCGCGTCTGCCGCACCAGGTCGATCGGCTTCTCGCCGCCCGTCTTCTCACTGGCGCGGTACATCACGTTCTTGCTCTTCTCGCGGCGCAGCGCCTCGTCGGCCTCTTCGGCCGCGGCTTCCTGCTCGTCGCCGAACTTGTTGATGGCGCCGACCGTGATCACCATGATCTGGATGTTCGGGCTGGTGGCGAAGTTGCGCACCTGTCCCAGCTTGGCCGAGTCGTACTGGAAGAACTCGTAGCCCTTGGCGCCCGGATACAGCGCCTCGAAGTGCTCGCGCGTGATCTGCAGCGTCTTGTTCACGCCCTCCTTGATCGCGACGGAAGGCACCACGACCACGAACTTGGTGAAGCCGTATCGCCGGTTCAACTCGAACACCGATCGCAGGTACACGTAGGTCTTGCCGGTGCCCGTCTCCATCTCCACCGTGAAGTCGGGCGACAGCTTCGTGGTCGGCGGTACGCCGTTGCGAAGTTGCACGCTGCGCAGGTTGCCTTCGATCTCGTCGTCCAGCAGCGTCAGCCGGTTGCCGATGCCACCCTGCTCGGTGGCCAGCATGCCTTCCAGCGCGCCCTGGGCTGCAGCCGTGTCGCTGTCAGGCCGGGCGGCCCGCACCGTCACCGTGAACTCGGTTCGGCAGACCTCTTGCCCGCGGAACAAGTCGCACACCGACTCGATGGCGGCCGACTGGTACGGCAGGTCGGCCTCGAAGTGCAATCTCACGCGGCTGCCTCCCCGGCCCGCATCGGCGCTATCCACCCCTGCTGCGACAACACCTTCAGCGCAATGCCGATCTGCCGCGGCGTGAACTGCCGCTTGCGGTCGTTCCAGGCATAGGTGCGCTCCACCACATCTGCCGGGCTCCGGGCCTGGCTCTCGTGGCGCGCGACCCAATGTACGGTGGCCAGCAACTCCAGGCCGAAGGGCGTCTCGAAGCCTTCCACCAGCCGGCCCACACGGTCGAAGCGCTCGCGCGTGCTCGCATTGGCCTCCAGAAAGGCGTTGGCATCGTCCACCGCGCCTGGCACCAGCGTCAGCGGCTTGTCGGGCGCATCGCCGCCGTCGGCATAGCCTGCGACCAGGTGCCCCTCGATGGCGAGCAGCACATGCCGCAGGTTCTCGGCATAGGGGCCATAGGGCGCCTTCACATACTTCAGCCGCAGCGGCTCGCCCGCCTCCTGCATGAAGTACATCAGCTTGTGCACCTCCAGCAGCGTGATCGTCGGGTCGAGCAGGCCGCGGATGTAGCGGCCCATCAGTTCCACCAGCGCGGCACGGCCGGCCGTCATCGTGGGCACCTCGCGGCTGTGCTGCATCACGTCGGACGCCGGTGCGCCCTTGGGTTCATAGATGCGCACGCGCACCTCGGGCAACTCGCTCAAGGCGGCCTCGATGCGCGGCCGAACGTCGCTCCACTCCAGACCGCCCAGCCCGCTGCCCAGCGGCGGGATGGCCACCGACCGGATGCCGCGGGCACGGATCTCGCTCACCAACGCCGTCAGGCCCGAGTCGATGTCCTCGATGCGGCTCTTGCCCTTCCAGTGGCGCTTGGTGGGGAAGTTGATGATGAAGCGCGGTGTGGTCAGCTGGCCCACCTCGTACACGAACATGCGGCCGGGTTGCACCTCTTCGCGCTTGCAGGCCGCCTCGTAGGCCTTGAAGTTCTCGGGCCAGGCGTTCTTGAACTGCAGGGCGATGCCACGGCCCATGATGCCCACGCAGTTGACGGTGTTGACGATAGCGTCGGAATCGTCCTTCAAGATGTCGCCGCTGGTCAGTTCGATCATTGCGGTCTCCTTGTCAGTAGTACCAGGCCGGCAGCACGGCCACCGGTGGCCGATGCCCGCCCACGGGCAAGGCGTGCGCCACCTGGGCATTGATCGCCGCAGAGTACACGCCGATGCGCTCGATCAAGTGCCACGGGAAGCTCTGCTCCACCAGAAACTCGGCCTGCTTGCGTTCCTTCACAGCCGGCCATTGCGTTGTGGCCACGGCAGTCCAGTCAATCTGGTCAAGCTGGGCCAGATCGGCGCGATCCTCGAAGTAGTACGAGCCCGCGTTGGACAGCGTGAAGGCCCAGCGCCGGCCGTTGGCCTGCGCCCACGCGACGGCGTCATGCAAGTCGGCTTCCAGGTGCACGATCGGCTCCTGGCCACCCTTGTAGGTCAGCTCGGGGTTGCGCCTGTGGATCAGGAACAGCATCACCGAGCGCGGACAGAAGTAGAACGGTGCGCACTGCCCGACATACAGGCCGGGGTGACTGTCCAGCGTCAGCTCGGTCAGGCGGCGTTGTTTGATGTTGCTCATGCCGATGACGGTGCCTGGCGGCGCCTGACGCTGTACTTCGGCGTCGGACAGCAGACCCCCTGCCACGATGGACGCCAGACGGTCCACATGACAGATGTGATAAATCTTGGGCCGCGCCGGTACCGGCATGGTCAGAGGCTCCGCACCTTGGCGATGCCGTGCTGTTCGAGGATGGCGGCCAGGTTAGTCTTGGCCACGTCGTTTTCGAACGCACTGTCGCGGAACACGCAGGTCACGTCGCCGGCCGGGTCGAGCGCCTTGCGCCAGGCTGCGATGCCAAGTGCGAGCGGCTCGGCATCGGCGGCGGTGATGGCCTTGTCCAGACAGGACATCAATACGCCACTGCCGATGGCATGCACGGTCTTGCTTGCGATCTTCTGAGTCAGGATCGGCACGCACAGGTCGAGGCCGAGCTTGAGCAGCAGTTCGTAGAGGACGTCCTCCTCGCTTCTATCAACATCGACGTTCTCAATGTGATCGAAAAGCGATGCGCCAATATCAGATGCATTTGGCGCCCACGCCTTGATGTTCGAGGTCGCCAACTTGTAGCAACGGAAGCCAGCATCGAACTCGCCACTTGCCGAGGTCAAAGCCGAGCGCCCAGCTCTCCTTAGACGCTCCTTTGTGACTTCTGCAACTGTGGCGAACTCATCCGAGGTATGGGGCTCAGGCAACTGGACCGCGATGAATCGCCGCCGCCCTCCATCCTTTTGGTTTTGGCGATAGACGGCCTCGCCCACCGTTCCGGACCCAGCGAAGAAGTCCAGCACCAAGTCATCGCTTAGCGGACTTGTTCCGATCTCAAGCACTCGCTGTAGCAGCCGAGTGGGCTTTGGTGTATCAAACACTGATTGCGAGCCGAAGATCGTCTGTATCTCCTTGCGGGCTTCATCCGTATGGCCAACCTCGCTTGAAGGCCACCATGTCCACGGGACCAGCCCTTCAAGCTCTGTTAGATATCTGATGACGTTGGGCTGACTGCTGCCGTCTTTCCCATAGTAGATGCGACCTTGAGCAACGAGCTTTAGGTACTCGCTCTCAATCATTCCCCAGCATCGCCCCTCGGGTGGTTTGTGGCGTGCACCTGATGGAGTAACGATCTCGTACATCTGGTTGGGCCGGTAGCCCTGAGCAGTCATTGGGATCGGTCGCCAACGCCCCTTTGGATCGTCATTGGAGTTTCGATAAACAGCGGTCTGTTCTTCAGTCGGAGCAATCAGCCCTCGAATTCGCTGAAAGTAGTCGAAGTCCTTCGCGTAGACCACCAAGTACTCGTGTGCGTCCCCGATGGCCCCTCGGTTCTCGCGCGAGTAGCGTTTTTGCCAAACGCAGCAGGCGACAAAGTTCTCTTCGCCGAAAACCTCGTCCGCCAACTTTCGCAAGTGAGGCGCTTCTCTATCGTCAATCGACACAAAGATTGATCCGTCTTGGCTTAGAAGTTCACGTGCCAGGCGCAGCCGCGGATAGATCATGTTCAGCCAGTCGGTATGGAACCGACCGCTGGCCTCCGTGTTGCTCGCGATCTTCCGGCCACCCTCGACCTGCCCCGTCAGCTCCAGGTAGTTCTTGATGCTGTCCTGAAAGTTGTCCGGGTAGACGAAGTCCTTGCCGGTGTTGTACGGCGGGTCGATGTAGATCAGCTTTACCTTGCCGGCGTAGCTCTTCTGCAGCAGCTTCAGCACCTCGAGGTTGTCGCCCTCGATCATCAGGTTCTGCGTCGTGTCCCAGTCCACGCTCTCTTCGCGGCAAGGCCGCAGGGTGCCGGTGCTGGGCGTCAGGGCCAGTTGGCGTGCGGCGCGCTTGCCGTGCCAGTTCAGGCCGTACTTCTCGTCGGCATCGGTCACGGTGGCATCGCCGACCAGGCTCTTGAGCACGTCCACGTTGACGGCCGGCACCGTGCGACCGTCCACCTGCCGTTCGGTCAGCAGTTCCGGGAACAGCGCTTTCAGGCGAGCCAGGTTGTCGGCACGCAGGTCTGCACTCTGCGATTCAGGCGCGCCGGGTTCGATCTTCTCTACAGGCATCGTTCGGTTCTCAGTCGGTCGTATGTCGTGGCTCAGGTCGCGGCGTTCGTCGTTCCAAGGGCCAGCACGGCCCACATCATCGCAGCCCGTGGCAGCCCGCCCTCCACGCCGGCACCGCCACTCATGCGGCGCCGCCGTCCAGGCGCTGGCGCAGTTGCTCGGCCTGGGCCTGGACGGCCCTCAGTTCCTCGTTCAGCGCCACCTGGCGGGCGAGCTGGCGCTCCTTGCCGGCGCGGGCCCGAAGCTCAGCCGCCTGGGCACGCAGCAGGCGCAGCTGCTGCAGCGCGGCGTGCCGTGCTGCAGCCTGCTCGCGGCTGGCGCTGGGCCGGAAGGTTCCGGTCTCCTGCGCCACGTCCAGCGCGGCCAGCGTGTCCGTCCAGCCTTGCACCAGCGCGTACAGGTCCGAGCGGGGCTGGCCGGGGAGCGCCAGCGCGGCGCGGAAGCTGGCACCACCGCCATCCCGCGGCATGGCCACCGACAACAGCGGGCCGTCCAGCACCGTCTGGTCAGTCTCGGTCTGCGATTTGCGCAGGTGCGCGACCGACAGGCTCAAGGTCTGGTCCACCGTCGTTGCCAGCAGCACGGGGTGCGGCACGGCGCGGTGCAGCAGTTCCACCAGCCGCGCAGGGCGGGTGCCGGGGCGCAGCGTCAGGCTCAGCACCGCGGCTTCGCGGTAGTGGCGGTGCTCGTCCTCGTAGGCCGGCACACCGGTCAGGTGCGGTTTCAGCGAGGCGAGCCAGGCGATGTCATCGACGCCGTCCTGGATCAGGCGCTTGTCCTGCGGCGTGGCCGCGCCATGTTCGATCAGCAGCTTCTTGGGCACACGCTGCTGCACCCGGGTGGATTCGGGAAGTTGCAGCACCTGAAGAAGCTCATCGATCGTCATGCCAGGCGTCAGACAACCGCGGCTGGGCCAACATCCGCCATTGCGGCATCGGATCCGGGCAGCACCACCAGGTAGGCCAACACCTCGAAGTCGTTCATGCCGGCGAACTCGCCCTTCAGCGCATGCGTGCCGTCTGGGTCGAACAGGCTGGCCACGGCACGCTCTGCGCTCTTGCCCACCACGGATGACACCGCCGCCGCCAGCAGGCCCTGGGCGTGGCGCATGTCGGCGCCCTGGCGGGTCTGCTTGCCGTATCGGGCCACGGCCAGCGCGTCGGGCAGTTCGCGCCCCACGCACAGCCGCTTGAACCGGTCCAGCGCGTGTTTGGCCTGGGTGTACGGCAGCAGCACACTGCCGCTGTCCGACACATGCACCAGGTACACCGGCGCCAAGGGGTAGCCCGGGTCGACCGCGCGCTCAGCGGCAGCGCCCTCGGCGCGCAGGCAGAACAGGATGCCCGCCGGCAGGTCGGCCTCGGTGGTGGTGACCACGGCGCTGGCGCCCAAGGGCATGGCTTCGAGCTTGCCGGGGTGCGCCTTCAGGTAGCGGGCCAAGTCGATGCGGAAGTCGGTCAAGGTCAGGTCGGTGATCGACACGCCGCTGGAGAGATCTTCCAGGTCGATCACCGCGTCCTGCAGCTTCAGCAGCTGCTTGCGCCGGTACTCCAGGTCGTTCATCGGGTCGCCGGACTGCTGCTCGATGAGGTTTTCTTCGCCGGTGGCCGACACGTCCAGCAGCACCATGCGGCCGCTGACGCGCTGTTCGAGGTTGATGTACTCCTCCAGCTCCATGTTGGGCCAGAAGTTCACCAGCTGAATGCTGGTGTTGGGCGAGCCGATGCGGTCGATGCGGCCGAAGCGCTGGATGATGCGCACTGGGTTCCAGTGAATGTCGTAGTTGACGAGCCAGTCGCAGTCCTGCAGGTTCTGGCCTTCGCTGATGCAGTCGGTGGCGATCAACAGGTCGAGCTCGCCCTCGTCGCCCAGCGCCGCCGGGCGCTCCTTGGACCGAGGTGAGAACGTGGTGAGGATGCTGCCGAGGTCGCGGCGCAGCCCTGGCATCGTGGTCTGGTTGCCGCCGGAGCCGGTGACAAGCGCGCTGTCGATGCCGAGCTGGTCACGGGCCCAGCCGGCCAGGTGCTCGTACAGGTAGCCGGCCGTGTCGGCGAAGGCCGTGAACACGATCAGCTTGCGGTTGCCCGCGTTGATCGGGTTGCGCACCTTGTCGGCGATGAGTTCTCGCAGCTTCAGCAACTTGTCGTCGCGGCCGGCGTCCACCTGCAGGGCCGCGGCGTGCAGCGTGGCCAGGCGGTTGCGATCCTCGGTCAGGTCTTGCCGCCAGCGAGCGAGGTCCAGGTCGCCCAGCAGCACCTTGACCTTGCGGCCGACCAGCAGCGGCTCGAACAGCGGGTCGTCCACGTCGACATCGGCGATGTCGAGTTCCTCGAACTCGTCGGCATCGCCCTGTTCACCGTCCTTGCCGGCTTTGTAGGCGGCCAGCCGCACGAGCGTCGTGTCCACGTCCTTGAGCTGGCGCCCCACCGTGAGCGCGAAGGAATAGACCGAGCTTTCCATGCGCTTGAGCAGGTTTACGCGCATCAGGTGGATGAGGCTCTCTTCGCGGTCAACCTGGCGGAAGATGCTCTCGCCGCCGCGGATGGCGGTGCTGTACTTCTGGTCGTAGGCCGCGAGCCGGCCTTCCTTGACGTAGCGCAGCGGCGCGTAGCTGGCCAGCTTGAGCCGCCGGATCTCGAGGTTGATCTCCTTGATCGGGCGGAACTCGCCGGCCCGGTCGACATCGGCCTTGATGTTGATCGGCCGCAAGCGGCTGGGGAAGCGGCCCGTCTCTTCGATGCCGTAGTACTTCTCGATGTGGCGGCGAGACCGCGCGATGGTCAGGTGGTCCAGCAGCGTGAAGTAGTCGAAGCCCAGCATGTCCACCAGCAGCGCGGGCGTCTTCTCTTCCTCCGGCAGTTCGAGCCAGCGGTTGAAGGCCTTTTGTGCCCGGCGCGTGGTGCTGTCGATGCTGGCGATGCCGTGGTCGAACAGCGCCGTGTCGTCGCCCTCGGTGACAAAGGCGATCTGATTGCGCAGGTCGGCCAGCCGGTTGTTGACGGGCGTGGCCGAGAGCATCAGCACGCGGGTCTTGACGCCCTCGCGGATGATGCGGCGCATCAACCGGTCGTAGCGTGTCTCGTTGCCTTGCTTGGGCGACTTCTTGTTGCGGAAGTTGTGCGACTCGTCGATGACCACGAGGTCGTAGTTGCCCCAGTTCACGTGGCCGAGTTCGATGTCGCCCGACAAGCCGCCGTCGCGCGACAGGTCGGTGTGGTTCAGCACGTCGTAGTTGAAGCGGTCGGACGCGAGCACGTTGCGCTGGTCGTTGGCCTTGTACAGCGTCCAGTTGTCGCGCAGGCGCTTGGGCGCGAGCACGAGAACGCGGTCGTTGCGCAGCTCGTGGTACTTGATGATTGCAAGCGCCTCGAAAGTCTTTCCCAGGCCCACGCTGTCGGCAATGATGCAGCCGCCAAAGCGGTCGAGCTTGTCGATGGCACCGACGACGCCGTCGCGCTGAAACTTGTAGAGCTTCTTCCAGACCACCGTGTTGCGGATGCCCGTCGCCGCCTTGACGATGCGGTCTTCGTCCATCTCCTGCCCATCGCGCTGCAGCAGGTGGAACAGCACGGCGGCATAGACGCTGGCCGCATCGCGCGGCGCCGCCAGCGATTCGAGCTGCGCCAGAAGCTGCGCCTTGTCGTCGCCGCGCTGTCCCAGCGCCGCCCACTGCGCGTCGAACCACTGCGTCAGCATCTGGCTTTCGGTGGCGGACTCCGAAGCCTGGATGAAGGACAGCGGGTTGCCGGGGGTCAGGCCCAGGCCGTCGGTGGACAGGCCGAAGGAGCCGTGAACCGCCTGAACAGGGGCACCCTGCTCGTCACGGATGACGGCCAGGCCTTGCGGGATGGTGCCGGCCGCAGCGCGAACTTCGGCCGCCTGACGCAGCCATTCGGCCATTTGCCGCGCCACATGGGCGGCCTGCAGCCGGTTGCGCGCTGGCCGGTCGGCATCACCGCCGAGCAGGGCCAGATCGGCACCCGCGCCGGGGACGATCCACCGGGTGCCGGCCAGTGCCGATGCCGAAGCGCGCATGGCCTCGAATGCAAACAGCGACGCGGCGCCGGACATCAGGTCCAGCCGTCGGCCGGGCGCCAAATGCGCCTGGATCAGGTCAAGGACTCGGTCATTCCCCGCGTTTCGTACCAGCCTCATTGGTTTTCGGTCTCCCTAGGTGGGACTCTACCGAATTCGGTTGCGAATCCGGCTTGGATGTCATCCATTCGCACGTTCGCAAAACTGCGGTCCCGTGACCCCGAAACCCCCCACTCATTCGCCGCATTCCGCCCGGTGCCGACGCTGCACTCTGCCTACCCTTCCGGTCACCCGCTCCAAAGAGCACCGCTCGCAGTCGATGACCCAGGGATGCGCCCATGATCTCCGCTTCGCACAACGCCCCCGACGCCAGTGCCCACGGCAGCTCGCCCGGCGAGCACGCAGACACCGTCGAGACGCGGCTCTTCCTCGACGAGCACGAGTGGCTGTACGGCCTGCTGCGCAGTGACGACAACACGTCGCCGACCTTCCGCTTCCCGGACCTGATCAGCGCCTGCGTTTCGCTGGTCTTCGACGCGGACGACGCGCCCGGGCGCATCTTCGGCTTCCTCGGCACCCAGCTCGTGCTGCGCGCGCCGAACACACCGCGCCGGCGTGAGTCGATGTGGCGTCCGCAGTACGAACTGCTGCAGGCCGTGCAGCGCTCGCCGGCCAACCGGCATCCGAATCCCAAGTTCCAGCTCGACCAGCTGACCACCGCCTGTGTGGCCCTCGCCCGCCAGATCGACGACGCCGACATGCGCGTACTGCGCCAGGCCCGGCTGAACATGGCCGATCGCTCGTCCCGATGGCGACTGCCACGCCCCGGGTGATGCGGCCCTCGCACGCGAGCGCGCCGACCCGCTGAGCACCCTGCCGGCCCCGTCGCCGGCCCACCCGAACCCGACCCTCGCTGGCATCGCCAGCCTTGCCTCGCGGCATGCTGGCCAGCGAGCGTGCCGACCTGTCTTCGGAGCTGTGATGTTCGCCACTCTGCCCACCCCGCTGCTTTGCGCCTCGTCCGACACGCGGTCGGCTTCGGCGCGCCTCGTTCGGGGGGCTGCGCTCTGGCTCATGGCGTTCTGGGTCCTGCCAGCTCAGGCGTGCTGGGAACAGGCGGCACAGCGCTACGGCGTCGCGGCCGAACTGCTCTATGCGATCGCCCAGGTCGAGTCGAACTTGAATCCGCACGCGGTCAACCGGTCGCACGTCGCGCGCACGGGCTCGTACGACATCGGGCTCATGCAAATCAACAGCTCGCACCTGCCGCGGCTGGCCCGCCACGGCATTGCCGAGGCGCAGTTGTTCGACCCCTGCACCAACATCCAGGTCGGCGCCTGGCTGCTTGCGGACACGTTCTCGCGCCATGGTGCGACGTGGAACGGGGTCGGCGCCTACAACGCTGCGTGCTCGCAGCTGAAGGGCGCACAGTGCGTCGAAGCCCGGTCGCGCTACGCGTGGCTGGTGTTTCGTAGGCTGCCTGTGGCCGCGGGAGTCAGGCCGTGAAGCGCCCTGCCATTCGCACGCTGCTGGCGTGGATTGCGTTCGGCTTGGCGGCCTGCGGTTCGATGGAACTGGCTGGGCCCAGTTCGTCGGTGTCGCCGGCACCTGCGGCGGCCGGCATGGGCGCAGCACGCATCGCGCAGTCCGGCTTCGGGGGCGACGCCCGCTTCGCGCTGTGCCAGCCGCCAGCCTGCCCGCGGCCCAGCGCCAAGTCGCTCCCTGCGCCCGCATCGACCCCCGTCGCCGTGGAACCGTCGCCTTCGCCTTCGCCTGCGCAGCGCGCGCAGGACGCGTTGACGCCGACACCGACGGTCTCGCACAGGCCACCGCCAGCTTCGGCGTCCGAGGCGATCGAAGACCCGCTACCGCTGCAGGTCGTCGTGCACTTCGGCTTCGGTCGATCGGACCTCGACACCGCCGGCCGCGACGCCCTCGATCTCGCGGCCGCACAGCCGCTGCCGATTCGCCGTGTGTTGATCGCAGGGCGTACCGACAGCATCGGGCCCCCCGCATCAAATCAGGCTCTGGCACAAGCCCGCGCCGAGGCGGTGGAGCGCTACCTGACGGCGCGCCTCTCGCGCCTGCTTGCCGGCGCCGAAATGCGCGTGCAGTCGCAAGGCGCGTGCTGCTATGCCGCCGGCAACGACAGCGCTTCGGGCCGGGCAGCCAACCGGCGTGTCGAGGTCATCTTCGAACGAAACGGAGGCGCGCTGTGAGCCCGAGGGTGCGCTCCTGCGGCGCAGTCCGGCCCGCATGGCGCTGGTCCAGCTGCCGGGCACCGCCGGCCGGTGCTCGCCCGCCCAAGCCATCGCGCCAACCGCCAACCCGATTTCCTCTCTCCACGCCCCAACCCATGAGGTTTCCATGACCACCACCACCCTTGCCGTTCCCCCGCTCACCCGCCGCGCTGCACGCGGGCCGTGGACCGTTGCCGCCCTGCTGTGCCTGTCTGCGCTCGGCCTGGGCATCGCCTTCCCCGGCCATGCGCTCGACCTGGTCGCCTTCACCGGCATCACCGGCCCGCTAACTTCCGCGCTCACCGCCATCGCGAGCCTCGGCCCCGGCATCAAGGCGCTGGTCGGCTTCGTGGGCTTCGTCGTCGCGCTGATCTCGCTGGCAGCGCTGCGCAACTTCGGGCCGGTGCTGTTCTACGTCGGCCTGGCGATCTTCGCTGCTGTCGGCCTGGTGATCGCCGGCGCCATCATGGGCGCGGTTGTCTGAGCCGCCGCGCATCCGCTGCACGCACCGCCCGGAGGCTCTATGCACGCCGACACCTACATTCCACGGCGTCTCGACGACCAATGGAAGATCGGCTTCTGGGACGTCGACGTCGCGGCGCCTGCCCTGCTGGGCCTGTTCATGGGCTACATGTCGGGTTCGAAGCTCTCGTTCGCGCTGTGCTTCGCCGCCGGGCTGTTCACCTCGCGCTGGATCGCCCGCATCAAGGCCGACAAGCACCCGGCCTTCGCGATCCACTGGCTCTACTGGCACCTGCCGACCAGCCCGCTGACCGCGATGCGCGCCACGCCGCCTTCGCACATCCGCCGCATGGTCGGCTGAGACCCGGAGCGCGCCCACCATGGACTTCGAACGGCTCAGCGGCGACCTCAAGGAACTGCGGCGGCGCAACCGCACGCTCGGCGCAGCCGTCGGCCTGCTGGCGGCCGGCCATGTGCTCGCGCTGGCCGTGGTGCTGAACCTGATCGGTGCCGTGCGCACGGTGGTCGTGCCGCCGTCGATCAACAAGTCCTTCTGGGTCACGCGCGACAAGGCCAGCGGCGAGTACCTGGAACAGATGGGCAGCTTCGTCGCCTGGCTGGTGCTCGACGTGACACCCGCTTCCATCGACTGGAAGAAGGACATCCTGCTGGGCTACGTCGAACCCGAGCAGCACGGCGGTCTGAAGACCCGGCAGGAGCTCGAGGCGGCGCGGCTCAAGCGCATCAACGCCAGCACTGCATTCGCACCGCAGCAGCTGGTGCCCAGCGAGGAAGGCCAGTCGGTGGTGGTGCGCGGCCGGCTGCGCACGCTCGTCAACGGCGTCGAGACCGCGAACGACCTGAAGGCCTACCTGGTGGAGTTCAGCTACGCCGGCGGCCGCGTGCATCTCAAGACCTTCAAGGAGCTTCCCCATGCGGCCTCGTAGCCTCATAGGCGCGCGGAGATCCGTCGCGGCGGCGCTGATCGTGCTGGTCTGCACTCCGGCAAGCCACGCGCTGCAGATTGTCGATGCGCGCGACGGCGTGGCGGTGGAAGCGATCCTCTCGATCAAGGAGCCGACGCGCATCCGCATCGAGGGTGCCTCGATCACCGATGTCTTCGGCAATATCCACTCCAGTTCCTGCGGCGGCACGCCTGCCGGTCCATCCGGCTCGCCCGGCTCGCCGGTGGCGCCTCCTTCACCGGCGGTCAACCCTGCCGGCGAGATCGTCGTCGAGTGCGACCGCGACAAGGGTGAGATCTACGTGCGGCCAGTCGCCACTGCCGGCGATGGCGCCGCCGCGGGGAAGCCGGTGAACCTGTTCATCTCGTCCGTCCACGCGACCTACACGCTGATCCTGCGCCGGGCCGACACGCCGGCCGACACCATCCTGATCCGCGACCGCAGCGTTCCGCCAGCGCCGAACGATGGTCGCACCTCATCCGGCACTTCGGGCCCGTCGGCCCACCATGTGCGCGCCATGAAGGCGATGCTGGTGGCGATGGCCTCGGACCGCGTGCCACCTGACGTGCGCGTGGACGAACTCAACCAGCCAGTGCAACTGTGGGCCGAGGCGCGCCTCTCGCTGATGCGCCGCTACGAAGGCCGCGTGCTGGTGGGCGAGAAGTACCTGCTGCAGAACATCAGCGCCGCCGTGATGGTGCTCGCCGAACAGGAGTTCGACCGCCCCGACAGCAAAGCCGGCGGCCAGGTGTTGGGTGTCGCGGTCGAGCACCACCAGCTGCGCCCCGGCGAGAGCACGAGCGTCTACGTGATCCGCCGCGGAGGTGAACGATGAACCTGCCCGTACCGATGCGCGCGCTCGTTGAGCGCCTGACGCCGCGGCAGCGCCAGTACGCCATGCTCGGCGCGATCCTGCTGGGCGGCGTGGGCCTGCTGTGGCTGGTCTTCGCCTTCGCCGAGAGCTCACCGTCGGGCCAAGCGAGCAAGGGCAGTGGCGCCACGCCCGGCCCGGTCACCAACATCGGCGTCATGCCGCCCGGCCAGCAGGTCAACCCGGTGGACCAATGGGTCGGCACCGCCGGCAGCAAGCTCGCGCAGTACGAGAGCGAGCGCGAGGAGCAGGGCCGGCTCAACAAGGACCGCCAGGCCTTCGAGGCGCGCACGATGCAGCGCTTCGCCGAACTCGAGCAGCGGTTGACTGCGACCACGCAGGCAGTGCAAACACCTGTGCTGGCGCCCGCTCCGGCGGCGCCAGCACCGTCGCTGCCGCCGCCTTCGGCCCTGCCTCCGCCGCCCCCTGCGCCACGCGGGCCGGCTGCAGGGGCGGTACCGGCGATGCCGCCCGGCGTGCCGCCGGCGCCGCTCTCTTCGGCACTGCCGCTTCAGGCTCCGGCCGCGCCGGCCCTGATGCGCATCGCGGTGGCGGACCGCGCTGCCACCAGTGCCCCGACGCCAGCAGCCTCGGACGCCCGCACGCTGTCGACGTTCCTGCCCGTGAGCTTCACGCGTGGCACGCTGCTCGGCGGTCTGGACGCGCCCACCGGCGGCCAGTCGCAATCCAACCCGCATCCGGTGCTGATCCGCCTCTCGGACAACTCGGTGCTGCCGAACCGCTTCCGCGGCGAGTACCGCGACTGCTTCGTGATCGCGGCGGGCTATGGCGACATCAGCTCCGAACGCGCTTACCTGCGCACCGAGAACCTCTCCTGCGTGCGCGCCGACGGCGCGGCGCTGGAAGTCCGCATTCAAGGCAGCGTGTACGGCGAAGACGGCAAGGTCGGCATGCGCGGCCGTCTGGTCACCAAGCAGGGGCAGATGCTGGCGAACGCGCTGCTGGCCGGCGTGGTCAGCGGCATCGGCCAGGGCTTGGCCACCTCGTCGACCAGCTACAGCACCTCGGCGCTGGGCACGATCGCCACCGCCTCGGGCGCCGACGCCTACCGCGCCGGCCTGGGCACCGGCGTCGGGCGCGCGCTCGACCGGCTGGCGCAGTACTACATCAAGCTCGCCGAGAACACCTTTCCGGTGATCGAGGTCGATGCCGGTCGCGAGATCGACGTCGTCATCACCAAGGGCGTGCGCATCGACCTGCCGCCGTCTGGCTCCGAGCAGCGCGCCAGCGCGAACCCTTCTTCAACCACTCGCAGCACGGAGGCCGACGACGATGGCTCCTACTGACCCGCTCCGCTGCAGGCCGCTGACGCGGCCCGCGGCACTCGCCACGCTGTGCATCGCGCTGCTGTCGCCGCTGGCCGCGGCGGTAGCGGCCGGCCCGAACGCCGACGAGGCCCGACTGCTCGGCGTGCTGCGCAAGGCCCATCCCGGCACGCGCTTCACCGAGGTCGCGCGTTCGCCCGTGCCTGGCGTCTACGAGGTCTGGATGAACGGCAACGTGGCCTTTGTCGCCGCGCGCGACCCGCGCTACTTCATCTTCGGTCGCCTCTTCGACACGCGCACGATGACCGACCTCACCGGGCCGCGCCTGCTGGCCGCCGCGCATGCCGAGCCGGCGACGGCCGAGATCCCATCGGCGGCAACCATCGCATTCGGTTCGCTGCCCGTCGCGGACGCGATCACGACGGTGCGCGGCAATGGCCGCCGCCAGCTCGCAGTCTTCAGCGACCCCGGCTGCAGCTTCTGCCGCCGGCTCGAACCCGAACTCGATGGCCTCGACGACGTCACGATCCACACCTTCCTTCTGCCCTTCCAGGGCATGGCGCGACCGGTCTCGATCTGGTGCGCGGCGGACCGTGCACAGGCATGGCGACAGGCGATGCACGACGGCGTTGCGCCAACTGCGACAAAAGCGTCCTCCTGCGAGCACCCGATCGACCGCAACCTCGCACTCGCCCGCCAGTTGGGCGTCAGTGGAACGCCGACCCTGTTCTGGGCCGACGGGACGCGCACCGAAGGCTTCGTCAGCCGGCCGGTGATCGAGGACCGTCTGGCGCGCACCTTGCCAGAGGCCAGGCCGTGAACGCCCACCACATGAGTCGCCTGGTGGCCCTGCTCGGCGGCGTGGCATCGCTTGCGGGCTGCATGAGCCTGTCCGGCCTGAGCGGCAACTCCAGCTACGCCTGCAAGGCCCCGGACGGCGTGACCTGCCAGTCCGTGTCCGGGACCTACGCCAACGCGGTGGCGAACAACCTGCCGGCGCAGCGGGCTCGCGCGACGCCGGCCGCTGCGCCCGACCTGGCACCCCCTGCGTCGGCAGCAAGCTCACCGACCGCGCGCAACGCACCGCCCGACGCCGCGCAGGTGCTCCCTTTGCGCTCCGCACCGCGCATCCTGCGGCTGTGGTTCAAGCCCTGGGAGGACGCCGACCGCGATCTCTACGACCAGGGCTATGTGTACGTGCAGGTCGATGGCGGCCGTTGGCTCGTCGAGCACGCCCAGCGCACGATCCGCGAAGCCTACGCACCCGTGCGTGCGCCCGCCGGACGTGCAGCCGCGGACCCCGCACCCCGAGCGCCCGCCACGGGTGTTCAGCGTCTGCCCGGTCTCGACCAGTTGATCCCTGGGCTGCCGGTGCGGCCGGCCGCACCTGCCAGTGGCGACAGCCCCGACTGAGGCCGCGATGAACGCCCGCCTCCCCCACATCGAACGCGCCGGCCTCGCGGACTGGCTGCCGTTCGGCGCCGAAGCCGACTCGCCCGCCGAGCAGTTCGCCGCCTGGTTGCCTTACTCGGCCTACCTGGCCGACGAGAAGCTGTTCGTCAACCGCGACGGCCTGGGCTTCCTGCTCGAACTGATGCCGCAGTCCGGTGCCGACGAACGCATGGCCGAGGTGCTGGTGTCGCTCTACGCAACCTGCCCGCCCGGCACCGGGGTTCAGTTCCACCTGTTCGCCTCGCCGCACATCCGCGAGCAACTCTGCCGCTACGCCAACCTGCGCGTCGAGGACACCGATCAGGCCGAGAAAGCCAAGCACTGGGGCCGACCCGCGCGCAACGACAACCTCTTCCACCGCCTTGCGCGGCAGCGTGTCGGCCATCTGCTGGGCGGTGCCCAGCGCTCGCTCACGTCGGGCTTCCACTACACGATCCGCGACTTCCGCTTGATGATGAGCGTCGCGCTGCCGGGCGATGCCGGCCAGCTCAACCGCTGCGACGAACTGGTGGCGCTGCGCGAGTCGATGGCGTCGACGCTGCGCTCGGCCTCGCTGCCGAACCGCGTGTGCGACGCCGCCGACCTGATCAACTGGTGCGCGCTGTTCACGAACCCGGACCGCATCTCACAGGCCGATGCACCCAACCTGCACTACGACGACGGCCGCGAGATCCGCGACCAGATCGTCGACTTCGACACCATCCAGGATCCGCAGCCCGGCGGGCTGACGCTGTGGAAGGAAGGCAGCGAGCACCGGCTCGAAGCGCGCTTCTACTCGATCAAGTCTTTCCCCGAGCGCTTCGCGCTCTGGCAGATGGGCTCGCTGATCGGCGACCTGATGCAGCCGGCACTGCAGTACAGCGCGCCCTTCCTGCTGACGATGGGCGTGCATGTGCTCGACCCGAACGTCACCAAGTCGGTGGTCACGGCCAACCATGTGCGCGCCACGCAGAACGCACGCAGCAAGATGGCCGAGGTGATGCCCGACGTGGGCAAGAAGCTGCAGGACTGGACTGCCGCGGCCAACGCGATCGACGTTGGCAGCAACCTGGTGAGCCTGTACCACCAGCTCGCGATCTTCTCGCCCCCGGGCAAGTCGGTCGCCGCGCAGGAAACCGCCAACGCGATCTGGCGCGGCCGCGGCTTCCAGCTCAACGCCGATGTCTACATGCACCGGCAGGCGCTGCTGGCCAGCCTGCCGATGACGCTGTCAGAACGCTTCCACCGCGACCTGGCCAAGATGCGGCGCGTCTCGCGCAAGACGATGGCCAATGCCATCCACCTGGCGCCGCTGATCGCCGAGTGGCGCGGCACGCGCACGCCGGCGCTGGTGTTCGGCGGCCGACGCGGCCAGCTGATGACGCTGGACATCTTCGACAACGACCTGGGCAACTACAACTTCGCGATCATCGGCGCGCCGGGCTCGGGCAAGTCGGTGCTGATGAACGAGATGGCCTGGTCCTACCGCGCCATCGACGCGAAGGTCTGGATGCTGGACCTGGGGCGATCTTTCGAGAAGCTGTGCCGCAAGGCCAAGGGCACCTACATCGAGTTCAAGCCCGATGTCGCCATCTGCCTGAACCCGTTCACCCACATCGTCGACATCAACGAAGACATCGACATGCTGGTGCCGGCCATCTCGAAGATGGCCTCGATGTCGCGGCCGCTCGACGAGGTCCAGTACAAGGCCATCTCGGCGATGGTGCTCAAGCTGTTCCGCGCACATGGCAACGAGCTAACCGTCACCGCGCTGCGCGACGCCTTCAAGGCCGGCACGATCGAGGAGCTGGGCGTGCGCGAGGACGCACGCATCAAGGACCTGGCGATCATGCTGAACCCCTACGCCCGGGGCGGTCAGTACGAGCGCTTCTTCGAGGGCCGCAACAACATCGACTTCGACAACGACTTCGTCGTCATCGAGAACGAGGAACTCAAGCGCCGGCCCGACCTGCACGCGGTGGTCAACATCCTGCTGCTGCACCAGATCACCGGCGAGATGTACCTGACGCGCAACCGGCGCAAGGTGCTGTTCATCGACGAGCTGAAGCAGCAGCTGGGCGACATCGGCGCCGACGACCCGGTCAAGGCCGCCGTCGTCGAGGAGGCGGCCCGACGCGCCCGCAAGTACGGCGGGTCGCTCGGCACCGCGACGCAGAGCGCCGACGACTACTACGGCTCGGCGCAGATGGAAGCAGCCTTCAACTGCTCGGACTGGGTCTTCCTGCTGCGCCAGAAGCCCGAGTCGATCGAGATGCTCGACCGCCAGGGCCGGCTGTCGATGGACGAGCCGAAGAAGCGGCTGCTGAACTCGCTGCGCACCGAGCCGGGCGTGTTCTCCGAGGTCTACATCTCGTCGCCCGTCGGTGAGGGCGTGGCGCGCAACATCCTCGATCCGGCGACCCACCTGCTGTTCTCCAACAAGTTGGAGGACAACGCACCCATCGACGAACTGCGTGCGCAGGGCCTGTCGATCGACGAGGCGATTGCGGAGCTTCTGCGGCGCCGGGGGCATGTGTCATGAGCCCAGGCCTCAAGTCGCTGCTGCTGAACGCAGGCATGGCCTGCACGATCGTGCTCGGCACGCTGGCAGCCTACGACCGCGTCGTGGTGCGACCGGCGCAGCTGATCGGCGTGGTCGATGTCGCCGAGGTCTACCGCCAGAAGGAAGCCGAGTTCACGCTGATCCTCACGCGCGCCGCGAGCGACGGCGAGCGCGAGCAGGCGATGCGGATGGCACGCAGCTTCGCGCAGCGACTGCCCCTGGCGCTGGAGGAACTGCCGCGCGACTGCGGCTGCCTGGTGGTCCTGAAGACCGCTGTCGCGGCGCCCGCACCGCGGACCGTGGACCTGACCGCGCATCTGCGCCGCAAGGTGGAGGCCCAATGACCCGCGGCATCGATCTCCTCCGCGCCAGCGCCCGCGGTTTCGGCGCGCACCTGCGCCAGCGCTGGTACCTGTACCTACCAGTCTTTGCGATCTGGGGCTTCGCCTACACGCGGCTGTTCATCGACCCTACGCCGCGTCTGCCGGTGCTCTTCAACTGGACACCGAGCCTGCCGTGCCGGGTGGCGCTGCTGCAGTACGGGGCGAACGCGCTCAAGCGCGGCGACTACGTGGTGTTCGCCTTCGACGGCGAAGCCCAAGCGCGCTACCCGGGCCTTCGCGGCCAGCCCTTCTTCAAGATCGTGCGCGGCTTACCCGGAGACCGAATCACGGTCGAAGGACGCGCCGTCGCGATCAACGGCGAGATCGTAGGACAGGCCAAGACCCACACCCACGACCGGCAGCCGCTCGAGCCGATCCCGGCGGCCGTGATTCCAGCCGGCCACTACTACGTGCAGGGCACCAGCCCCGACTCCTTCGACTCGCGCTACCGGGCCAGCGGCCTCGTGCGCGCGGACCAGGTGCTGGGCACCGTGATCCCGCTGTTCTGACGAGGCACGGCGATGCGCCACGCTCGACTCCACGCCGGCATGCTGCTGGCTCTGCTCGCTCTCGCAACGGGCGGACTCGATCCTGTGCTCGCGCAAACCTCACCTGCGCAGCCGGGGGCTCCCGGCACCGGTGAGATGCCGATCGAGGACTACCTGGCGCTGCTGGCGCGCATCGCGCCGGCCGCGCACGACGGTGCCCGCGCCTACCGGCAGGCCTGGCAGCAGCGCTGCGGCCGATCGTTGACGACCGCTGAACTGCGCGTGGCGATGGCGGTCGGCGACGGCAACCCGGTGCTGATGGGCATGATCCGGGCGAGCCATCTGCGCGACACCGCGTCGCTCGCCAAGCTCGCCTCCCAGATCGACTGCACGCGGGGTGCCCAATGAGCCGGGCCGCGCAGTTGTTGGTCGCGGCCTTGTTGATCGTCGGTGGCAAGGCCGGCGCAGTCGACCTCGGCACGATCGGGCCGACCTACGAGATCGCCGAGCCGCACCTGCTGGCCTTCATCGAGCAGCGGCTGCGCGAGAAGGAGCGCAGCGGCGAGTTGCAGCGGCTTGCCGAGGCGGCGCGGGCCCGCGGCATCGACACCGTGCGCCAGCCGCCGCCGGTCGAAGGCCTGCGCACCACCGAGCGCCCGCGTACCTTCTACGTCGACCCGAGTTTCACGCTCGACCGCAACATCACCGACCCGCTGGGGCGCCTGATGTTCGCCGCGGGCACGCGCAAGAACCCGCTCGAGGTGGTGTCGCTGTCGCGCCATCTGCTGTTCTTCGACGCCCGCGATCCGCGGCAGGTGAAGCACGCCCGCGAGCTGAACGGGCGCTACGCGGGCCGCATCAAGCCGATCCTGACGGGAGGCTCGTATCTCGACCTGATGAAGGCCTGGCGCGTGCCCGTGTACTACGACCAGTCGGGAACCCTCACGCGCCGCTTCGGCATCCGCCAAGTGCCGGCGCTGGTCTCGCAGGAGGGACTGCGCCTGCGCATCGACGAGCTGGGGTTGCCATGAGCCTCGGCCGATGCCTGCGCGCCTGGGCCGCGATGCTCGCCGCCGCGCTTGCGGCCGGCCCGGCCTTGGCCGGCGACAGCCTGACCTGCACCGGTCGGTTCCCGAACCCCATCACCGACATCTGCTGGAGCTGCATCCTGCCGATCACTCTGGGCGGCACCACGCTGGCCAATCTCGACGGGCAGGAAGACATCCCCAATCCGTCGAGCCCCGTCTGCAGTTGCGGCGTGAACCCGACCGTCGGCCTGTCGATCGGCTTCTGGGAGCCGGCTCGCCATGTCGAGGCAGTGCGCAAACCTTTCTGTCTCGCGTCGCTCGGCGGCGTCGATCTGGACCCCGGCATCGACGCACCGACCGCCGCGCGCTTTACGCGGCCGGAGGGCGACGGGGACGGCGGCAGCTTCTACCAGGCCCACTTCTACATGAACCCGGTGCTGTACTGGCTGGAGGTGGTGACGGACTTTCCGTGCCTGGAGCGCGGCTCGTTCGACCTCGCCTACCTCACCGAGGTCGACCCGCTGTGGAACGACGACGAACTGACGCTGATCCTCAACCCCGAGGCGGTGCTGTTTGCCAATCCGGTGGCCGTGGCGGCATGCGCGGCCGACTGCGTCGCGGCAACCGCCGGCTTCGGGATGCCCGAACTGTTCTGGTGTGCGGGCTGCCAGGGCGGCCTCTACCCGCTCGATGGGCACGTGCCCTACCACCTCGGCGGCGTGCGCACGGCGGCGCTGATCGCCCAGCGACTGACCGCGAAGCTGCACCGCGAACTGCTGGCCTGGGGCTGGCACGGCAAGGCTGGGCTTTGCGGTCCCTACTTCCTGCCGGCGATGGACAAGACCGCCTACAAAACCCAGCTGACCTACCCGGTGGCCAACACGGCCAAGGACGGCGGACGCTGCTGCCAGCCCTTCGGCCGCAGCACCATCGTCTGGGGCGCCGGCAAGGAGTACCCGGTGCGCGGCGAGGACTTCGCCTTCATGTTGTTCCGCAAGAGGAACTGCTGTGTGGGCTACTGACCTCCATCGCCTTGCCGTAGTCGCGGCCGGACTCCTGCTCGCTGCTACTGCCGCGCGCGCGCAAGCCCCCTTCGGTCTGCCGCCCGCCAAGGTGATGCCGCGGGTCGATGCCCTGCCGATGCCAGCCACGCAAACGCCGGTGGACCTGGAGGCGCTGGCCCGGGGATTCGCGGGCGCGACAGGGTCACCCAAGCTGCCGGGCGCCGACGAGCCGCGCCTGATCGTCTTTATCAGCCTTTCCATGCCCGAGGACGCGTTGTCGCGCCTTGTGGACCAGGCCGCGCGTGCTCGAGCGCAGTTGTTGCTGCGCGGGCTATCCGAAGGGTCGCTGCCACGCACCGCGGCACGGATACAGCAACTGATCGGCACGCGGACGGTGGCCGTGCAGATCGATCCGCGGGCTTTCGACCGGTATGCGATCCAGCGCGTGCCGTCGTTCGTGCTCGCCCGGGCTGGCGGACCGGAGATGGCCTGCAGCGGCGAGCTGTGTGCGAGGTCCGACGACCACGTCATGGCGGCCGGCGATGTCAGCCTCGACTACGCGCTGGCGCACTTCCAGCGTTCGGCGCCGGCCTTCGCGAAGGACGCCGGCCGTTTCCTCGCCCGACTCGGCCGCCGGGAGTGACGCCATGCGCAAGCTGATCACCTGCTTCACCGCGTTCTGCGTGGCCGTGACTCCGATCACGGCGCCCGCCGGCCCACACGAGGAAGGTGTCGCAGCCGGTCAGGCCGCGAACCCGGCCGCCCGCGCCACCGTCACTGCGCCCAGCGCCACCAGCGTCGTGCCGGGCTACACCGCCGCACCGCCCGAATCCGCGTACTACCGGCAGCCTAACCTGTCGTCGCAGGGCAGCGCTCGCCTGTCGCTCTGCGCCACGCTACCGAACGACCCGGTGTGCCAGGCGCAGCGCGGCGCGATGGGCTCGGCGAACCTGCCCCGGCCGGCCATCGGACCCGGTGACCCGTCGGTGTCCGCGGCACATGGCATTGCCCGCGCGCCGTCCAGCGTGCTGCAGAACCTAGCGTCGTACTACAGCGGCTGCACGACCACGACGACGGCCGTCCCCGCCGGCACGCAAACCCGAAGCTGCCTGCGTTACGAAGGCATCGGCAGCTACCGCTGCACGCGCAGCCTCACGGTCGGCATCGAGCGCAGCACCAACTGCACCCCCGGCGACTGGTTCGCCCACGCCGGCGCGGGCCGCACCGGCCTGGACGCGCAGTGCCTGCCCGACCGCCCGGAGACGGCGCAGCACTTCCGCGTCACGCAGGACGCATCGCCGCTGGCCTTTTTCGACGTCGACATGACGACACCGGTGGTGTTCCCGCAGATGGTCGCGGTGCTGGGCACGAGCTACTCCTGGAGCACCGGCGCGGAGATCCGCACCGGCGTCTGGGTTGCCGACAAAGCCTGCACCGGCGACACCTGCGCCCTGACGGCCATGATCGCCGCCGAGCGGGCCGAGGTCTGCACCGGCGGTGGCGATTCCGGCTACAGCTGCAGCAGCGTAGAGCCCTTCCTGAGGCGCTACGCGGCCTGCCCGGCCGGCACGCAAAGCGGCGACCTGATCCAGGACACCGTCTGCCAGGGCGACAGCGGCTGCACGACGACGTCGCTCGATGGCACGCGCTGCTACGCACCATCCGGCGGCGCCACGGCGCTGGTCGGCTACGACGTGACGGGCAGCCTGCCCGGCTACTACTGGAATCTCGACAGCGAGCGCAACGTCCTCGGCTGGGACCCGAACCCGGCCTACGGCCCGATCCCGACGATGCGCCTGTCGTACACGCGGCCCCGCACCACCCTCACCGAAACCGACCGATGGGACGACCAGTGCCCCGCCGTCGCTGACGGGAGCCGCTGCACCGTTCAGACCGCGGCCGTGTGCACCGATGGCCCGACGACGAAGGTGATCGACGGCGCATCGGTGACCCGCGACTGCTGGCAGTACGAGAGCACGATGAACTGCAGCGGCACCGCGCCGGGCAGCCAGTGCGGGCCGCTGGTCGCCGCCGGCTGCTCGCCCTCTGGTTCGGTGTGCCGGCGCAGCAACTCCGTCACCGGCGCCTGCGAGGTGTACGAGGACAGCTACAGCTGCCCGGTGCCGGCGCAAACAGTGACCAGCGCCAGCAACTGTCCGTCGAACGTCTTCTGCCTGCAGGGCAACTGCTACGACATCAGCCACGCGAACGACCCCGACTTCGCGCGCAGCATGTCGATGCTCGAGGCCGCGCGCGAAGCCGGCGTCTACCTAGACACCGACCGCATGCAGGTCTTCAAGGGCGAGGACAACCGCTGCCGCGACCGGCTGCTGAGGAATTGCTGCTACGCTGACAACGCCGGCGCCGGTATGACCAACCAGAGTCTCTTCGGCACGGGCTCGCGGCTGGTCTACGACGTGCTGATGAATGCGGAGAACCGCCAGTTCATCTACCAGGGCATGTCGGCCCTGCTGATGGGCGGCGGGTTCAGTGGCACGTTCACCACCTACGGCGTCACGGTCGCCGTCAACGGCGCGGCTTTGCCGGCGGGATCGGTCGCGGTGTACTCGGGCCAGAGCCTGGTCGTGGCCTTCGACCCCTGGTCGCTGGTCATCGCGGTGATCATCTACGTCGTGATGTCGGCCTCCTCCTGCGACGAGGAGGAAGGCAAGCTCGCGATGAAGGAAGGCGCTGGCCTGTGCCACGCCGTCGGCACCTACTGCTCGTCCTGCATCCGGGTCTTCGGCTCCTGCGTCTCGTGCATCACGCACACCACGCGCAAGTGCTGCTTCAACAGCATGCTGGCCCGCATCGTCAACGAGCAGGGGCGAACGCAGGTCGGCAAGGGCTGGGGTAGTGCGCAGAACCCGGATTGCTCGGGCTTCACCGTTGCGCAGTTGCAGTCGCTGGACTTCGCGGCCATGGACCTGAGCGAGTTCTATGCCTCGCTGGTGCCGACCCTGCCCAACGTGGCCACTCTTCAGGGCCAGAGTGGCGGGCGCATCCCGACCTGCTACTACGGTCAGGGGAGGTGCCAGTGAACCGCCGAGCCCCCCTTTGGGCATTGCCGCTGGGCCTTGCGATGGCCTTCTTCTCTTCCGTGACCGCGGCGCAGGAACGCCTCGCAGTGCCCGACGCACGCCCCTTGCTGCTGGCTGCCATCGACGCGCCGGATGGGCGTGCACATGGCGTGCTGTCGGGACCGATGGCGGACGCCATCACGGCGCGGTTCAAGGCCACCTCGCCGGTCTACATCGACGTGAGCACGGAACGCCGCTATGCGCAGCCGGGCTGCCGGCGCCTGAAGGTGAGCTTCTGGCAGGACGGTGTGCAGCTTCCCGGAGTGCCGGGCCCTCGCCGGCGGACCATCGACTTCGGCATCAACTACTGCCGCGACGGCCTGCCGCCGCGCTCACTGTCCTGAGGCGCGTGATGCACGGCCCCCGTCGCCTGATGATGCTCGCGCTGGCCGCCGCATGTGCTTCACCGGCAACGAGCGAAGCCGGGAACGAGTCGCCCCGCTTCTGGGGCGACACCTGGCGCGGATGGCACTTCTACGAGGACCCGGCGACCGAAGCCGAGCCACCTCGATCCGTGCCGGCCAAGCCCGCGGGGCCACGTGCTCAACGTCGAGATCCCCGGCAGCCCGAACTTGTGGAACTCGAACGACTGCGCCAACGAGTCGAGGATCTGCGCGGCATCGCGGTCATGCGGCCGACAGAGGCCAACGTGCGGCGCTACATGGAGCTCGAGTCCAAGGTTGTCGCCCAGGCCTCGACCTTCGCCGACGTGGCACAGCGGGTCGCCTGGACCACGCCCGAGCTCGATCCCTCGCTGCAAGGGCGCCCGGTCAACGCCAAGGCACTGGAAGTCTTCGAGGCCCAGCAACTCGGCGACCGCTCGCGCTCGATCGCCGAGCTGGGGCGCGACCATGTGCTGCTGTTCTTCTTCCGAGGCGACTGCCCCTACTGCCATGCCTTCGCGCCGACGCTCGAGGCGTTTCAGGGTCGTCACGGCATCCGCGTGGAGGCCGTCAGCTTGGACGGCGGCGCGTTGCCGGGCTTCGCGGCCGCGCGCCGTGACAACGGCGTCGCGGCCGCGCTGCGCGTCACCCAGGTGCCCGCGGTCTACCTGGCCCAGCCCTTCACCGGCCGCATCGTGCCCATCGGCTTCGGTGTGCTGTCCGAGTCGCAACTGCTCGAGCGCATCTCGTCCGCCGCGGCGCCCGCTTTCGAGGCCATGGTGCCCAGCGCCGTGCGGCAACTCGGTACGCCCTGATCCCAACCCCACGAGGATCGTCATGCGCACTCGTTCGACCCAACGCACCTGCGCCGCCCTCATCGCCGTGGCCATCGCGTCGCACGCCGGCTCCACACGAGCCGGTGACCTCAACGCCGAGGTGAACACGATGTTCAACAACCTGGGCACGATCGGGAACTACACCGCGCCGGGCGCGTTTCGCGGGCAGACCTTCAACACCTACACCGGCGGCAGCCTGTTCATGCGCTCGCCGAACAAGGTCTACCAGCTCGCCGCGATCCAGTTCCCCAGCGCCAAGGCCGGTTGCGGCGGCATCGACGTCTTCGGCGGCTCGTTCTCGCACATCTCGGCCGAGGAGTTCAAGAACATGCTGCGCAACATCACGGCAGCGCTGCCCGGCATCGCGTTCCAACTCGCGCTGGAGTCGGTCTCGCCGCTGCTGGGTGGCCTCACCAAGTGGGCGAAGGGCCTGGAGACCTGGATCAACAACGCGCGCATCAACTCCTGTGAGACCGCCAAGGCCATCGTCAGCACGGCGGCCGAGGCCACGGGATACAGCTCGCAGGAGGCCTGCGCCGACCTGGCCATCGAGATGGGGCTGGAGAGCGACCGCGACGCGGCCCGGCGCCGATGTGCCAGCGACCGGCCGGGCATCCTCGCCTCGGCGCGCAGCTCCTCCGATCCCAATGTGCGCAACAAGGCGCCCTTCGTCGGCAACCTCACCTGGAAGGCACTGCAGCGCACCGGCACAGCGCTGGACGATGCCGAGCGCGAGCTGATCATGAGCATCGTCGGCACAGTCATCTTCCACCCCGAGAGCGCCAACCGTGACCCGGAGCCCGTGCCGCCGACAATCACCTCGATCAGCCAGCTGCTCTACGGCCAGGCGGCCGCGACCGGCACGAACGTCACCCAGCACCTGCTGCGCTGCAACGAATACACGAACTGCGACGTCGTCACGCTGAACACGAGCTACACGCACACGCCCTTCACGGCTCGCGTCGAAACGATGATGCGGTCGATCGCCGACAAGATCGCCACGCGCACCGCGATCCCGAACAACTCGGCCGAGGTGGGCTTCGTCAACCAGACCACCGAGCCGGTGTACCGGATGCTGTCGATCGGCGCCACGATTCCCGGCTCGGGGCTGGCCGACAGCCTGATCGGCCAGTACCGCGACGTGATCGCCGCCGACTATGCCTATGTCTTCCTCGAGCGGAACCTGCGGCTGGGCATGGCCGCGCTCGACAAGGACTACACGCTGCAGCAGAGCCAGCGTGAACTCGCCAACCAGGTGCGCCAGCGTGCCCAGGCCATGCTGCTTCAGTTGTCGCAGGAGAAGAACCTGCTGTACCAGAAGGTCGGCTCGTTCCGCGCCGTGTCCAGCCACCTGGAGCAACTCGAGCGGCAACTGCGCTCCAGCATGCCGCAGCACGTGATGGACATGCTGGGGCAGCGCGCGGCGTACGTGGCGCGATAGCCCGCCCCGATTCCTCGAGGCGGCCATGTGGGAGATCTTTGCCTACCAGAACGCGGACAGCCTGTTCGGCATCTTCAATGCCGCGGCCGCCATCCACGCGTCGAGCGACTACGCGGCCGCCGTCGCGGCGGTGGCCTTCTGCGGCTTCATCGCCGCCCTGCTCGCCTATGCCTTCGCCCCGGACAAGCTGCAGGGCTGGAAGTGGCTCGCGACCGTGCTGCTGGTGTTCTCGGTACTGATCGTGCCCCGCGTGACGGTGGGCATCGTGGACAAGACCGGTGGCTCGGCGGTGAAGGTCGTCGCCAACGTGCCCTTCGGCGTGGCCATGCTCGGCAGCATCACCAGCACCATCGGCCACACACTGACGGGCCTCTTCGAGACCGCGTTCCAGGTCATCCCCGGCGCGGGGGCGATGCCGGCGGAGCTGAGCTACGAACGCAACGGCCTGATGTTCGGCAACCGCCTGATCCGCGAGACCGGCAACGTCGTCTTCCAGGACCCCACCTTCCGCACCGACCTGATCAATTTCATCCACAACTGCACGATGTACGACCTGATCGACGGCACCGTCGATCCGGCCACGTTCTCCACCTCCGACGACGTGTGGGCGCTTATGGCGACGCCGAACCCGGCGCGCTTCAGCACGGTGACTGGACCTGGCGCCGCAGTGACGGTCGATACCTGCCCCAACGTCTACGGCAACCTGAATGGCCGCCTGCCGGCGCAGGTCACGCGCATCGAGGGGCGGCTGGCCTTCCAGCTGAACCCAACGCTGCCCAGCGCGGCGGCGACAGCTGCGATCGCCGGCCAGATCCAGCAGGCCTACATCCGCAACAGCATCGCGAATGCGGCCGCGACGGCAACCGACCTGATCCGGCAGAACGCCGTTCTCAATGCCATCAGCGACACCAGCAGCATCATCGGACAGAAGGTGAACGATCCAGCGGCGATGGTGCTCGCGGTCGGCCGGGCACAGGCGGTCGCCCAGCAGAACGCAACCTGGATGAACTACGGCAAGGTCGCCGAACAGTCGCTGCCGGTGTTCCGCAACGTAATCGAGGCGCTCACCTACGCCCTGTTCCCGCTCCTCGTGCTGCTGCTGCTGCTGACCAGCGGACGCGAGTCGATGATTGCCTTCAAAGGCTACGCGGCGATCCTGATCTGGATCCAGCTGTGGCCGCCGTTGTACGCGGTGCTCAACTACATGGCTTCGGTGTACGCCGCCTACGACCTGGCCGCCGCGTCGGACCTGGGCACGGGCACCAAGGCCCTCGCGCTTCAGACCGCATCGACGATCTACTCGCGTGCGATCTCCGGCGAAGCGGTGGTCGGCTACCTGGCCATCAGCATCCCCTTCATCGCGTGGGCCGCGCTCAAGCGCATGGAGAACTTCGGCACCGCACTCGTCGGCGGCTTGTCCGGGCTGCAGGGCATGCTGGCCGGCAGCACGGCGGGAGCCGCCGTCGGCAACGTGTCGATGGGCAACGTCGCGATGGATCAACTGCAGTTAGCACCGAACCGCACTTCGGCGTTCATGAGTTCGTGGCAGAGCGATCTCAGCGGCAACACCTTCACGTCGAGCGCGCTCACCGGACGCACGGCCGCGAACCTGCTGCGCAACCAGGGCTTCGCCTCGCGCGTGGTGTCGATGCGGGTCAGCGAGCAGGACGTGACCGAGGCCAGCCGGCAGGCCGACGCAGCGCGGGGCGAGATGGTGTCCGCGAGCAACGAACGGTCCGCCGTCCTGACCGAGGCCTTCACCAAGGGGCTGGCAAAACTCAAGTCCTCGCGCAGTTCGTCGGGCACGTCGACGAGCAGCTTCGAGCAACTGGGCGAGACGCTGACTCGGCTGGACCAGATAACGAAGACTGTGGCCGACAGCACGGGCTTGACCCAGGCGCAGGTGGCCAGCATCGCCTTCGGCGCCTCGGCCCACCTTGGCCTGAGCACGCCTGTTGCCGGAGCGTCGGTCCAGGGGAACGCCGGCAAGAGCTATCAGACAGGCCTTTCGGCGGATCAGCGCAAGGTCCTCGGAGCGATGAGCAACGAGCAGATCGCAGAGTTCAAGCAGTTTGGGGACCGGGTTTCGCGAGACGCATCAACTGTCGCATTGATCGCGGCTGACTCGCGAGAGTCCCGAGAGCTTGCTTCGAGGCTTGCGAACACGTCCTCGAGAACAGAGCGTGCCGAGGCGTCCTATGGCGAGCGGAGCGCTCTCGCAGAACGTCTCTCATCCGCGCGCGAGCGAGGCGAAGTGTTGTCGATCGACATCGCGCAAGACCCATACAACCTCGAGATGTTCATGCGGTACGCCGAACGTTACGGTGGCAACAGCGCAGCCGCGCTTTCGCTGATGGACTCCGAACTTGCGCGACAGGGGTTACCGCCGACCCGGGTCTTTTCGAATGGGGTCGCGGTGCCGGAATCGTTCTCTCGCCTGCAACGTGAGTTCCAAGAGGACAGCGCGACGACGAAGCTCAATCCCAAACTCGATGCAGCCCCGCGAGTTCCAGGGGTGCTTCCTCGAAGTGAACCTCCGTCGGGAACTACAACGACCGAACAAAGCGATCTCCGCGACGACGTCCGACGCGGTGGCGCTCAGTTACGCGGCCGCGCGGATGAGGCACGCGCGATTTTCGATGCAAAGGACAGCACATCTCGAAGCGCAGATGGGACGCTTTCGACCGAGAAGTCGCTCCTCCTGCAGACGGGCCGGCAAGTCGCTGCCGATGCGGGCTCGACACTCGATGAAGCGCGCAAGGCCGCAGGCGACCTGCTCAAGAAGAAGCGCTAGTCAATCGACTCTGTCTGGATCAAGCATATGGCGATCGGGCTCGGAACGAGTGGGACGCATGAACGGAGGGTGGCCCCCGTCCCGCCAGTAGTTCCGATCCCGATCGTCTGGCCCGCTGCCCATTCCGAACGAGGCATCAAGCGCCTCTGGCCGACGCACGCCTGCCCCCGTGGCAACCCGCCCGATTGCGCCTCCGATGGCCGCGCCGGCGACGCATCCTATGCTGATCATCACTGCCCGGACACTCCAGGAGTCTCGCGCGGCAACGAGCAGCCCCGCCAACCCCCCGATGGCGATACAGGCGAAGAAGCCCAACTTGCGCATCTGGCTATCCGCTGGGTTCCAAGCGTAGCAACAGGCGCAGAAAAGGCAATCTGTCTGGAGTGGCGCTCGGCGTCGCGGCGCAAGCGCCACCGAAAAGCGTCGGCCACCCGTACAACACTTGGCGAGCTTTGGTTGTCAAAGTTGACATACGAGACAAACGAGACTACTCTGCCGCATCTCAGTGCGTACGCGGAGTTCGCCATGCGCAAGGCACAAGGTGCAGCGGCTATGAACCAACCAATCGTCACCGCGACGGAAGTTCGCCGCTTCGACAAGGCGGTCACGGTTCGCGACCGTGGCGCATTCCTCTTCGAGCTTGACCGTCTTGTTCGAGAGAAGGTGGCGGCTGCCACGAACGTGGCCGCCGAGGCGACACCCCTGACCGAAACGCTGGGCCGGAAGGCCGCGTCGCTGCGCGCGGCCACCTCCTGGTCGCCAATGGCCGCCGAAGTCCAGCGAGGCCGCGTCGAACTGCTGCGCGAGTTCGAGCGACCGCACAATCTGCCTCTGTCCGACTTCGTGCGCCTGGCCCACAAGTCCCGCCAGCAGATCTACAAAGACATCGCCGCACGCAGGTTGCTTGCACTGGACGTCGGCCGCCGAGGCCAGCGCATTCCCGACTGGCAGCTGGAGGCACCAGGCCTGCAGCTAACGCGCACCGTGCTCCAGGCTGCGGAAGATGTCGACGCCTGGACGGTGTACCGCGCCCTGGCGGAGCCCTGCGAGGCCCTTGGCGGCAAATCTCCGGCGGCGAGCGCGAATCGAGGCAACGTCGACGCGACCGCGCGCGTCGTGCTTGCTTCACTCGGCGTGCAGCGGGCGGAGCGCGGTGGTGCCGACGCCTGATGTTCCGGCCCGAATCATCCCCGCGGGGGAACTTCTCCAGCACGTGAGTCGTGCCGCGTATCGCGGCACGGCCCTTCACTTCGGACGTTCGGGCGGCAATCGGTACGACGACCCGGGCCTCCAGTACGGCACGCTCTATGTCGGCTTCGACCTGGCGACCGCGCTCATGGAGTCGGTCTTCCGCCAGCACCGTTGGGGCCAGCGCGCCAAGCGCGCAATCACCCGAACCGAGGTGTACGCGCGCATGATCAGGGCGATCGGCGTCCTCGAGCCGCTGTCGCTCGCCGACCTCACTGCGCCCGGCGTGATGGCATCGCAGTTCGGATTGAACCTGTCCCAGCTGGCCAGCCGCCGCTACGTTCACACGCAGCGCATCGCTGCGCTGGTACACGCGCTCGCCGAGCCGGCTGGCGCGCATCGATTCGACGGTGTGCTCTACCCCTCGCGCAACAACCACCCGGCCACGTGCGCCGCACTGTTCGACCGTGCAGCCGAGAAGCTCTCGCTCGTCGACGACATCGCGCTGCGCGACCACGTCGACTGGCCGAGTTTCCTCATAACGTACCAAGTCGTCGTCCTGCCCGCTTGAGGGCCGTCGGTTGTCCAGTTTTGCAGGAGCCAGTCAGTACAAGCGGCAACTGCACACTCAGGTTGTCGACGCCGTCACGGAGAACCTCACCAACCACGCAGCCCTCGCAGTTCGGCTGGGGTTGCTTGGCGCACTCTTCTCGAGCGGCAAGTACGATTGCCCCAGATGCTGCAGCCTTGCACGACCACCACGGCTTGTCGGCGGTAGATGGTTGGCACCGCTCCGTATCAGGCGATCCCTGGAGAGGTCATACCGGCTCGACGAAAGTGGGTAGCTAGATGGGTAGCCAGAAGAAAAAGAGCGCCGCAACCCTCCGAAAACACTATAAGAATCAACAGCGTAGAGATAACATGAAACTCGCCACCTGGAACGTCAACTCGCTGGCCGTGCGGCTGCCTCAGGTCCTCGACTGGCTGGCCGCCCAGCAGCCCGACGTGATGGTGCTGCAGGAGACCAAGCTCACCGACGACAAGTTTCCGCATGCGGCGCTGGCCGACGCCGGCTACCAGCCGCAATGGTTCGGCCAGAAGACCTACAACGGCGTGGCGCTGCTGTCGCGCGCGCCGGCCACCGACATCGCCAAGAACATCGTCGACTTCGAGGACGACCAGGCGCGGCTGATCGCCGGCAGCATCGGCGACCTGCGCGTCATCGGCGGCTACTTCCCCAACGGCCAGGCGCCCGACAGCGACAAGTTCGTCTACAAGATGCGCTGGCTGACCGGGCTGCACGACTGGCTGAAGACCGAGCTGCAGCGCCACACGCGGCTGGTGCTGATGGGCGACTTCAACATCGCGCCCGAAGACCGCGACGTCTACGACCCCGTGGCCTGGGCCGGACAGATCCACTGCACGCCCGAAGAGCGCGCGCAGTTCCGCGCGCTGCTGGCGCTGGGACTGCACGATGCCTTCCGGCTGTTCGAGCAGCCGCCCAAGAGCTGGAGCTGGTGGGACTACCGCAACCTCGCGTTCCGCAAGAACCAGGGCCTGCGCATCGACCACATCCTGGTCAGCGACGCGCTGCGAGCGCACGTCCAGGCCTGCAGCATCGACAAGGCGCCGCGCAAGAACGAGCGCCCCAGTGACCACGCGCCGGTGGTGGTGGAGATCGACTGACGCACCGGAGCGCTGGTCATCTCGATATCGACGTTGGGCCGCATGGCACGCGCGCTTTGCACTCGCGCTCCCCGCTCCCTGGGAGCACGAGGATCCGAATGAGTCAGCAGCAACGAATGACCGACGGCAGCGCAGGCGACGCCGACTACGCTCGCATCGGGCCTGTCTATCGGAATTACCGAGTGGCCGATCCGGAGATCACTGCTTTCGTGCACGCCGCGCTCGAAGATGCTCGAACCGTGATCAACATCGGTGCCGGCACCGGCTCCTACGAACCGACTGACCGGCTGGTCACGCCAATCGAGCCTTCCGCCACGATGCGCGAGAGGCGCCCTCCGCACCTTCCGGCGGCGGTCGACGCCTACGCGGAAAAGTTGCCGTACCCTGATGGCCACTTCGACGCCGCAATGGGAACGTTCACCGTGCATCAGTGGGCCGACTTGGAAGCCGGCCTTGCAGAGGTCCGCCGGGTCACGCGCGGTCCCGTCGTCTTGCTGACATGCGACCCCGCGCTGCTGCGCACGTATTGGCTCTACGAGTATGCGCCCGAGGTCATCGAAACAGAGGCCGCGCGTTATCCGCCGCTCTCGGTGCTGGCCGCCCATCTCGGTGGCATGTCCACGGTGGCGCCCGTGCCGATCCCGCTCAACTGCACCGACGGGTTCAATGACGCCTACTACGGCCGCCCCGAAATGCTGCTTGATCCGGCGGCACGCCTCGCGTGTTCAGCTTGGAGCTTCGTCGAAGCTTCGGCCGTCTCCCGGTTTGAGGCGCACCTCGCACGCGACCTCGCCGATGGAGCGTGGGACGAGAGGCATGGTCACTTGCGCAAGCAGGCGCACCTGAAAGGTTCTCTCGTGCTGTTCGTATCAAAGCCGTCCGGCCTGCCAAGGCGCGGTCTGCGCCGTCATTGAAAGGAAGCCCCGACGTGTCCACACGCCCCGAGCAGAAGTACGAAGGAAGTTGCCACTGCGGAGCAGTGCGCTTCGAAGTCGAGACCGACTTCCCTGAACTGACCATGTGCAACTGCTCGATTTGCAAGAAGAAGAACGCTCTGATGGTCAAGGTGCACGAGTCGAAGTTCAGGCTGCTTGCGGGTGCCGAGAACCTGACCGAGTACCAGTTCCACACGAAGACCGCAAGGCACTTCTTTTGCAGCACCTGCGGCATCTATCCTTTCCATCGCAAGCGCGTAACGCCGGACAACCTCGGGATCAACGTGCACTGCCTGGATAACTTTGATTCTGAAGGCATCCCCATACGCCAGGCGGCGGGCGCCAAGATGCTCTGAGCGTGCGCGCCGGGGAGAGCAGAACGCGGCCCGCCCCTCAAACGGAGCCGGCTGCGCCGGGCCGCCGGCGGCGCCCCTGGAGGGCGAGCACGGAAGACGCTTCGGGGCGGGTCAATCGTCCAGCCCCAACTCCTGGATCTTGCGCGTGATGGTATTGCGGCCGATGCCCAGGCGCTGCGCGGCCTCGATGCGGCGGCCGCGGGTGACCTCCAGCGCGGTGTGGATGAGCTGGCCTTCGAACAGCCGGGTCAGCGCGTCCCACACCGCCGGCTCGCCGCCTTCCAGCCGCCGCCGCGCCTCGCGCTCCAGGTCGCCCAACCAGGCGCCGCCGGGCGCGGCGACGGCCGGCGCGGGCGGCGCCGCGGCGGCGATGCCGACAGCCGCCGGCAAGGGTTCGGGCGCAAATGGTTCCGCCACGGCAGTGGCAGCGGCAGCAGCAACGGCGTCCGGCGCCGCCGACGGACCGGGCGCGTGCAGCAGTTCGGGCGGCAGGTCCTTGGGCTCGACGACCTGCGCCGGCGCCATCACGGTCAGCCAGTGGCAGATGTTCTCCAGCTGGCGCACGTTGCCGGGAAAGTCGAAGGCCTGCAGTTGCTGCAGCGCGGCGTCGGTGATGCGCTTGGCGTCGACGTCCAGCTCGCGCGCGCTCTTGCCCAGGAAGAAGCGCGTCAGCATCGGGATGTCTTCGCGCCGCTCGCGCAGCGCCGGCAGGCGCAGGCGGATGACGTTCAGGCGGTGGTACAGATCCTCGCGGAATGCGCCCTGGCGCACGCGCTCTTCCAGATTCTGGTGCGTCGCGGCAATCACGCGCACGTTGGCCTTCAGCGGCTGGTGGCCGCCGACGCGATAGAACTGGCCGTCGCTCAGCACGCGCAGCAGCCGCGTCTGCAGGTCGAACGGCATGTCGCCGATTTCGTCGAGGAACAGCGTGCCGCCGTCGGCCTGCTCGAAGCGGCCGCGGCGCATGGTCTGCGCGCCGGTGAAGGCGCCGCGCTCGTGGCCGAAGAGTTCGCTCTCCAGCAGGTCTTTCGGGATCGCCGCGGTGTTGATCGCCACGAACGGCCCCTTGTTGCCGAGTTCGCCGCGCGGGCTGTGGCGGTGCAGCGCGTGCGCCACCAGTTCCTTGCCGGTGCCGCTTTCGCCGGTGATCAGCACCGTCACGTTGCTCTGGCTCAGGCGCCCGATGGCGCGGAACACGTCCTGCATCGCGCTGGCCTGGCCCAGCATCTCCGGCGCCTGCACGGCGGCGGCGTCGCTCACCTCCTCGCGCAGGCTTTCGTCGACGGCGCGGCGGATCAGTTCCACCGCCTTGGTCAGGTCGAAGGGCTTGGGCAGGTACTCGAAGGCGCCGCCCTGGAAGGCCGAGACGGCGCTGTCGAGGTCGGAGTAGGCGGTCATGATGATCACCGGCAGCCCCGGCAGCCGCGCCTTCACCTTGGACAGCAGCTCGATGCCCGAGAGCCCCGGCATGCGGATGTCGCTCACCAGCACCTGCGGTTCCTCGCCGTCCAGCGCGGCCAGCAGGTCGCGCGCGTTGGCGAAGCTGCGGACCTGGAACTGCTCGCGCGCCAGCGCCTTTTCGAGCACGAAGCGGATGGATTGGTCGTCGTCAACGATCCAGATGGGTTTCATGCGGCTTGGCGGGCGCTCTCGCGCACGGTCAGGTGGCAAGCGTTCAAGGCAGCGGGATCAGCAGCTTGAACACCGTCCGGCCCGGCACGCTGTCGCATTCGATCGTGCCCTGGTGTTGCTGCACGAAGGTCTGCGCCAGCGTGAGCCCGAGGCCCGAGCCGCCCTCGCGCCCCGACACCAGCGGGTGGAAGATGCGATCGCGGATGGCCTCGGGCACGCCCGGCCCGTTGTCCTGGATATGCAATTCCAGTGCCAGTCGAAAGCGCTGGCGGCCCACGGTGACCTGGCGCGCCACCCGCGTGCGCAGCACGATGCGGGCGTCGCCGCGCTCGATGCGCCCGGTGTCGGGCGAATCGTCGTCGGCGCCGCCGCCGGCACCCGCACCCGCACCGGCCCCACTGAGCGCCTGGGTGGCGTTCTGCACGATGTTGAGCACGGCCTGGATGAGTTGCTCGCGGTCGCCGCGGAACTCGGGGATCGAGGCGTCGTAGTCGCGCTCGATCTGCAGTCCGCGCGGATACTCGGCCAGCACCAGCGAGCGCACGCGCTCGCAGATCTCGTGGATGTTGACGTCGCCCACCACCTGCGCGCGCCGGTGCGGCGCCAGCAGCCGGTCGACCAGCGCCTGCAGGCGGTCGGCCTCGTGGATGATGACCTGCGTGTACTCGGTCAGCTCGCGCGGACTGATGGCCCCCAAGCCGCCCGCGGCGGCGGCCCCCCGAGGGGGCGCGTCGCCTTTGGGGCGGCCCGGCAGGCGACTGACCTCCATCTCCAGCAACTGCGCGGCGCCGCGGATGCCGCCGAGCGGGTTCTTGATCTCGTGCGCCAGGTTGCGCACCAGCTCCTTGTTGGCCTGCGCCTGGCCGTGCGCGCGCTCCTCGCGGTCGAGCCGCGTCTGCTGCTCGATCTCGATCATCTCCACCAGCACGTGGTCGCTGGCGCGCTCCATCTGGTTGACGATCACGTGCACCGGCGTCTCGTGCGCGACGGCCACGCCGCCGAGCCAGCCGCCCAGCGCGGCGGCGGCCGCCCCGCCCAGCGGCTGGCGGCGCATCAGCGCGTCGAAGCGGCCGCTGGCCACCTCGTTGCTGGCGGTCAGGCGCAGCGCGTCGCGCAGCGGCGCGGGGTCGACCAGCCAGTCGAGCACGCTGCCGCGCGTCAGCGTGCGGCGCGACAGCCCGGCCATGTTCTCGAACGCAGCGTTGACCAGCAGGAAGCGCCCGTCGGGCCGCACCACGGCCACCATCGTGGCCAGCAGGTCGAAGGCCTCCAGCCCGGCCAGGCCTTGCAGGTCCGCCGGCGCCGCCTTCACCGGGCAGGCTCCGCGCTCACGACGCGGGCAGCTTGGCGATCTCGCGTTTGAGGGCCGAGATGTCGGCCTCCTTGCGCGTGATGGCCGCCTTCATCTCGGCCACGCGGTCCAGGTAGCGCTGGTAGTTGCGCTCGTCGCCGCGGCGCTCGGGCTGGCCGCCGGCGTAGTCCTTCTGCATCGCGGCGAGCTTGTCTTCTTCCTTCTGCAACTCGTCCAGCAGGATGCGGCGCGCCTCGCTGTCGCGCTGGCGCTGGGCCGAGGGGTCGACCTTGCTGTCGGCCGGCCGCGACGCGGCGCTGCCGTTGCCCGACGCCGCCGGCTGCGCGCGCGCCGGCGGGCGCGCCTGGATCACCGTGATCGGCGTTCCTTCGATCGTGCGGCAGCCCTTGTCGCGCGCTTCCTGCGGCGTCAAGGCATCGGTGTAGAGCACCGGCGGCCCCGGGCAGCGGTAGACCTGCGAGGCCGCGGCGGCCGGCTGCGCCAGCGCCGGCATGGCAGCCGCCAGCGCCAGCAGCAGGGCAGACGGTTGGTAGGGCAGCTTCATCGGTTGGATCTCCGTGCGGACGGCGGTCATTGTGAACCAGCGCGGCGCCTGGCCCTGAACGCAAAAGGGGCGGCCCGCGGGCCGCCCCTTCACCACCGTCCGTGATCGATCACAGGCTGTAGTACATCTCGAATTCGAGCGGGTGCGTGGTCATGCGGAAGCGCTGCACCTCCTGCATCTTCAGCTCGATGTAGGCGTCGATGAAGCCGTCGGTGAAGACGCCGCCCTTGGTCAGGAAGGCGCGCTCCTTGTCCAGGTAGTCCAGCGCCTGGTCCAGCGCGTGGCAGACGGTGGGGATCTTCGCGTCTTCTTCCGGCGGCAGGTGGTACAGGTCCTTGGTCGCCGCCTCGCCGGGGTGGATCTTGTTTTCCACGCCGTCCAGGCCCGCCATCAGCAGCGCCGCGAAGCCCAGGTAGGGGTTGCACAGCGGATCGGGGAAGCGCGCCTCGATGCGCCGGCCCTTGGGGTTGGCCACGTAGGGGATGCGGATCGACGCCGAACGGTTGCGCGCCGAGTAGGCCAGCTTGACCGGCGCCTCGAAGCCGGGCACCAGGCGCTTGTAGCTGTTGGTGCCGGGGTTGGTGATGGCGTTGAGCGCGCGCGCGTGCTTGATGATGCCGCCGATGTAGTACAGCGCGAACTCCGACAGGCCGCCGTAGCCGTCGCCGGCGAACAGGTTCTTGCCATCCTTCCACACGCTCTGGTGCACGTGCATGCCGCTGCCGTTGTCGCCGACCACCGGCTTGGGCATGAAGGTGGCCGTCTTGCCGTAGCTGTGCGCCACGTTGTGGATCACGTACTTCTGCAACTGCAGCCAGTCGGCGCGCTGCACCAGCGTGCTGAACTTGGTGCCGATCTCGTTCTGGCCCTGGCCCGCCACCTCATGGTGGTGCACCTCGACCGGGATGCCCAGGCTTTCGAGGATCAGGCACATCTCGCTGCGCATGTCCTGGAAGCCGTCGACCGGCGGCACCGGGAAGTAGCCGCCCTTTACGCCGGGCCGGTGGCCCATGTTGCCGCCTTCGAGCTGGCTGTTGGCCGACCACGGCGCTTCTTCGGAGGTGATCTTGACGTGGCTGCCGTCCATGCCGACGTGCCAGTGCACCTGGTCGAAGATGAAGAACTCGGGCTCGGGGCCGAAGAAGGCCTGGTCGCCGATGCCGCTGCTCTTGAGGTAGGCCTCGGCGCGCTTGGCCAGGCTGCGCGGGTCGCGCTCGTAGGGCTTGCCGTCGCCGGGCTCCAGCACGTCGCAGGTGAGGATCAGCGTCGGCTCGTCGAAGAAGGGGTCGATGTTGGCGGTGTTGGGGTCGGGCATCAGCAGCATGTCCGACGCCTCGATGCCCTTCCAGCCGGCGATCGAGCTGCCGTCGAAGGCGTGGCCCGACTGGAACTTGTCTTCATCGAAGTGGGACACCGGCACGCTGACGTGCTGTTCCTTGCCGCGGGTGTCGGTGAAGCGGAAGTCGACGAACTTGACTTCGTTCTCCTTCACCATCTTCATCACGTCGGCAACGGTCTTTGCCATTACAGGATCTCCTAGCGGGGGCTCGTGGGATGTTGGGGGTTGGTGTGTCGGCGTTCAGCGGCCCGCGGTCCGGCCAGCGGACGGGCACCCAAATGCGCACCGGAATTTAGCAGCAATCGTGCCAAGCACCTGGCGCCGGCATCGCGGCCAAAGCCCGCACCTTGGGCGCAGAAGCCGGCGGCTGGCGACGGCAGCGCCGCCGCGCACCAGATTGGGAAGGGCTAACGCACCACCTCGGTGCTGACGTTTGCACCAAGTTCGCTCAGCCCGGCGCGCAGCGCGTCGAAGGCCGCGGCCACCGCGGCGCCGCGGCCCTTGACGCCCAGCTCGATGTGCCGCCCGTGCACCGGGTGGTCGACGCTCGGCAGGCTGAACACCTTGACGCCGGGGTGGCCGGCCTCGATGGCTTCCATCAGCGGCGTCAGCGTGGCCTCCATGCCGCCGAAGACGCGCACCGAGCGTTCTTCCAGTGCCAACGTTCCATGCAAGCCGGCGTAGCGGCCGTCGAGCAGCCACTCGATCATCGGGTGCGCCATCACCGGAAAGCCGGGCACGAAATGCACGTCGCCGACCGAGAAGCCGGGGATCCGGTTGTAAGGATTGGGGATCAGCTCGGCGCTCTGCGGGAACACGCCCATGTTCAGGCGGTGCAGGTTGTCGGGCCGGTCGGGCTCGTAGGGCTTGCCCTGCTCGCGCGCGAGGTCCTGCATGCGCTGCTCGATCAGCCGCCGCGCCTCGGGGTGCAGTTCCAGCGGCCGGCCCAAGGCGGCGGCGGCGCACTGGCGCGTGTGGTCGTCGGGCGTGGCGCCGATGCCGCCACAGCTGAAGACCACGTCGCCGCCGGCGAAGGCGTCGCGCAAGGCCGCTGTGATGCGCGGCCGGTCGTCGCCGACGTAGCGCGCCCAGGCCAGCGCGAGGCCGCGCGCGGCCAGCAGCTCGATCACCTTGGGCAGGTGCTTGTCCTGGCGTTTGCCCGAGAGGATTTCGTCGCCGATGATCACGAGGCCGAAGTTCATGCGGGGCTTTCTTCGATGACGGCACGCGCCGCGCGCAGCCGGTGCAGCGCCGCCAGCGTGAAATGCGCGAACCACAGGGTCGCGAAGGCGAACACCGCGGTGTACAGCCACACCAGCAGCGGCATCAGCAGCGGCGCGACGATCAGCGCCGAGGCGCCCAGCGCCCACAGCAGCGAGGGCAGCACGCCCAGCAGCCCGCACAGCAGCCCGGCGGCGCGCAGCGGCCAGCGGTGCTGGTGCAGGATGAAGCGGCGCTCGGCGGCGTCGGCATGGCGCGCCAGCGTGTCGAAGGCCAGCACGCGGTAGCACAGCCAGCCCCAGATGAGCGGCGGCAGCACCAGCACCAGCGGCGGCACGAACCACAGCGGTACGCTCAAAATCAGCGCCAGCACCGCCATCAGCGAGCAGGCCAGCGACCAGGCCAGCGCCGCCCAGCCGCCGGCCGCGCCGGGGCTGCGCTGCAGCCCGGGGAAGCGCCGGCGCACCACCATCGCCACCATCGCCGGCGTCATGATCCACACCACCAGCAGCAGCGTCAGCAGCACGATGGCCGGCAGCACGATGGCGACGACGATCATCGGCGCCAGCACCGGCCGCAGGTCGGGCGCGCCGACGGCGTCCAGCCATTCGAACAAGGCGCCCAGCAGGTCGCTGGCTTCCAGGCTGCGGCGCACCGCGGCCACCGCCGGCTCCCAGCCGAACCAGCCCAGCCCGAAGGCGGCGCCGGCCGCCAGCCCCAGCGGCAGCAGCGACCACAGCAGCGTGCGCGGATGCCAGCAATACGCCAGCGCGCGCCAGGTGGCGTCGGCCGCCGCGTTCATGGCGCCTCAGGCCCGGCCGGCCAGGCGCTTGAGCCCCAGCCACTGCTGGGCCCAGAAGCCGCGGCCGTAGTCGCGCGCGCCATGCTCGGGCAACTGGTCGCGGATGCCGGTGGGCTCGTAGCGGCCGTCGAAGCGCGCGGTGCCAAACACGATGTCCCACAGCGGGAACAGCACCGCGAAGTTGTGCCCGCCCAGCGAGCCGGCGCCGGCCGATTCATGGCCCAGGCCGATGCGGTGGTGCAGCCGGTGGTACTGCGGCCCGACCAGCACGCGCGACAGCAGCGGCCCGAACGACAGCCGCACGTTGGCGTGCGACAGGCTTTCCATCAGCTGCGTGATCGCCACCACGGCGACGAACTGCGTCGGCGCAATGCCCACCAGCAGCGCCACCAGCACGAACAGGCTGTCGTGGATGAGGTCGTCGAGCAGGTGGTTGCGGTTGTCTGACCACATCGTCATCTGCCGCTGGCTGTGGTGCAGCGCGTGCAGCTGCCACCACCAGCGAAAGCGGTGCTGGCCGACGTGCAGCGCGTAGTCGACCAGGTCGAACAGCAGCAGGTACAGCAGGAAGCTGACCAGCGCGATGTCGGTGACGCCGGGCCACAGCTCGTCGAGCGACCAGGTCGGCAGCCCGGCCACGCGCAGCTTGCCGACGGCGAAGTCCCACAGCGGGTCGACCAGGAAGAACAGCGCCACGCGCATCAGGCCCAGGCGGCGGATCAGCGTGTAGATGATGTCGGTGCGCACGGCGCGGCGGTCGGTCACCGCCTCCACCGGCCGCCAGCGCTCCAGCGCGCCGAACAGCAGCACCATCAGCGCGATCTGCAGCAGCCCCACCAGCAGCCAGCCGGTGGCGCGGTAGCCGTCTTCCAGCAGGTTGCCGAGGCCGGCGCCGAACATCAGCGGCTGCACGACGGTCTCGAACAGCCACTGCTGCACGTCGCCGAAGGCGCGCGAGGCGGCGTCCCACCAAGCGGCGATCATCGCGCGGCGGCCGCCCGTGCGGCGGCGCTGAACTGCGGGTGCCGGTCCAGCGTGGCGAAGCAGAAGCCGCGCGCCTTGAGGCCGACGATCAGCGGCTCCAGCACCGCCGGCGCCCACGGATCCTTGCGCGACCAGATGCCCAGGTGCGCCAGCAGGATGTCGCCGCTGCGGATGTCGCGCAGCGCGCGCTGCAGCAACTGCGCGTTGGACGCGGTCTCGCTGGGCAGCTCGTCGCCGAGAAAGCCCGCCGGCGACCAGCCCACGTGCGTCCAGCCGCAGCCCTTGGCGGCGGCCAGCAGCGCCGGCGAGGTGCGCCCGGCCGGCGCGCGGAACAGCGGCAGCATGCGCTGGCCGGTCATCGCCGCCAGCCGCTCGGCGGGGCGCGCCAGTTCGGCGCAGTAGGCCGCGGCGTCCAGCGTGCGCGCGCGGCCGGCCTGCGCGCCCTGCGTGGGCTTGACGCGCAAGGCGCCGCCGGGCGCATCGGCCAGCCAGACGTCGTGGTCCCAGGTGTGCGAGCCGAAGGCGTGGCCTTCGGCGGCGCGCGCGCGCCACCACGGCGCCCAGGCGTCGTCGAGGCTGCTGCCGCCGTCTTGCGTGCGCTCGTTGGCCAGGAAGAACGTCGCCTTCACCTCTTGGCGCGCCAGCACCTCGGCCACCAGCGGCGCCACGCCCATGTGGCCGGTGTCGAAGCTCAGGTACAGCGGCCGCGCGCAAGGCGTGGCCGCGGTCGCCACCACCGGCAGCGTCAGCAACACCAGCAGCAGCGAGTCAAAGGCGCGGCGCATGGTCCAGCGTCCACACGCCGTGCGGCGACTTGCCGACGCTCACCTGCGCCACCACCTTGCGCGAGGCGAGGTCGATGACGCTGAGCTTGCGCGCCCAGCGCGAGGCGACCAGCAGCGTCTGCCGGTTGGCCAGCAGTTCCATGTCGTCGGGGCCGCCGGGGCCGGGCAGTTCGTCGACCACCGCCAGCGCCGTGTGGTCGATGCGGCTGATGGTGTTGGCCACGCGGTTGCTGACGAACACGTGCTTGCGGTCGCCCATCGAGCGGAAGGCGTGCGCGCCGTCGCCGGTGGGGATGCGCTTGATCAGCCGCGGCTGCGGCGCGCTGACGTCGTAGGCCTCGACCACGCGGTCGCCGGTCAGGCCGACCAGCAGCGTGCGGTCGTCCGGCGTCAGGTACAGGTCGGCCGGCATCTTGCCGACCTTGATGGTCCAGCGCACGGCCTGCGCCGCCAGGTCGATGGCCAGCAGCTCGTCGCTGTCCTGCAGCGAGGCGTAGACCACGGTCGACTTGGTGTCGATCGACAAATGGCTGGGCGTGCGCGGCGCGTCGAAGCGCTTGGCCAGCTTCATCGGCCGCGCCGCGTCGGTGGGCTGCCAGCGGTAGAGGTCGACGTGGTTGAGGCGGTTGCCGGCCGTGACGAACCACTTCATGTCCGGCGAGAAGCGCAGCTGGTAGGGGTCGACCACGTCGTTCAGCACGCGCTGCACGTCGCCGCTGGCGGGGTCGACGAAGGTCAGCGAATTGCCGGCCGCGTTGGCGACGATCAGGCTCTTCTCGTCGGGCGACAGGTACAGGTGGTGCGGCTCCTTGCCGGTGGGGATGCGGCGCACCTCCTTCATCGCGGCGGGGTCGATCTGCGAGATCGTCGCGTCGAGCGAGTTCAGCACGAAGATGGGCGGCCGCGCGGCCGCCGGAGCCGGCGCCGGCGCCGGCGCCACGGTCTGCGCCGGGGTCGGTGCCGCGGTCTGGGCCTGCGCCGACGGCGCCAGCCAGGGCAGCGCCGCCAGCGCCAGCGCCTGCCGGCGCGAAGGTTCGAACGAGCTCATCGAAGGTCCGGGGTCTCCAAGCCGCCACGCGCGGCGCCGCGACTCTAAAGCCACGGCCGCGCGCCCACGTGGGGCTGGGTCAAAGCCGGGGTCATTCGTCGTCGCCGCCGCCCAGCAGCCCGCCGAGCAGCCCGCCGCCGACCACGCCGCCGAGCACCGAGCCTTCCTCGCGCGAGCCGCCGCGCTGCGGCGCCGCGGCGAACACCCGCGAGGCCAGGCGCGAGAACGGCAGGCTTTGCAGCCACACGGTGCCGGGGCCGGTGAGCTTGGCGAAGAACAGGCCCTCGCCGCCGAACAGCGCCGTCTTGATCTTGCCGACGTACTGGATCTCGAAGCCCACGTTGGGCGTGTAGGCCACCACGCAGCCGGTGTCGACGAGCAGCGTCTGGCCCGGCTGCAGTTCGCGCTTGAGCAGCGTGCCGCCGGCATGCACGAAGGCCAGGCCGTTGCCGTCGAGCCGCTGCATGATGAAGCCCTCGCCGCCGAAGAAGCCCACCGAGAGCTTCTGCTGCAGCGCGATGCCGAGCTGCACGCCGCGCGCCGCGCAGAGGAAGGCGTCCTTCTGGCAGATCAGCGTGCCGCCGAGCTGCGCCAGGTTCATCGGCAGGATCTTGCCCGGGTACGGCGCGGCGAAGGCCACGCGCTGCTTGCCGGCCGCCTGGTTGGTGTAGACGGTGGTGAACAGCGACTCGCCGGTCACCAGCCGCTTGCCGGCCGACAGCAGCTTGCCGAACAGGCCGCCGCCGCCGGCGCCCGAGCCGTCGCCGAACACGGTGTCCATCGTGATGCCGGCGTCCATGAACATCATGCTGCCGGCCTCGCCGACGGCAGCCTCGCCGGGGTCGAGCTCGATCTCGACGAACTGCATCTCCGAGCCCTTGATCTCGAAGTCCACCACATCCATGCCCATCACCTGCGCTCCGTCCGCCGACCAAGCGTAAATGGTAGCAACGGCAGACGTAGCATCCGGTTGCAACGCAGCGTTTTGGCTGCAGGCGATGGGCCTGCGCCCCTTCCACAATCCCCCGCCATGATGGGGCCGAGCACGCTGACCGATGGCTTGTGGATCGCCGCCGGCACCACGGCGGTGGCGGCGCTGGCGTTGACCGTCGCCGGCCGCCGGCACCCGGCGCCGCGCGGCTGGCCGCTGTGGCAGGCGGCCTTGTGGCTGGGCAGCGCGGGCATCGCGCTGGGGGCGGCCGGCATCGACTTCGGCGCCCAGGCCGTCGCGCTGCCGCTGGCCCAGGTGCTGTTGCTGCAATGGCCCATCCTCGCGCTGGTGGGGCTGCGGCGCTTCCATGCCCGCATCGACTGGCCCGGCAGCGAGCGCCACGACTGGCTGCTGCTGCTGGCCAGCGCCGCGCTGGTGGCCTTGTCGGCGGCGTGGCCGGCCGATTCCGCCGTCGCCGCCATCGGCGCGCCGGCCGGCGCGCTGCTGGTGCACTTCTACGCCGCCAGCCTGCTGGTGTGCGCCGCGGCGCGGCCCGACGACCGGCCCATGCAGTTGCTGGGCGCGGTGATCGCGCTGGCCGCCTGCGCGCCGATGATCGCCACGCTGCCCGGCATCGACGCGCGATCGCTGTTCCAGGCCAGCGCGCTGGCCACCGCGCTGGCCGCGGTGGCGATGGCCTTCATCGTGCTGACGCTGGCCTTCGACCGCAGCCAGCGCCACCTGCGCGCGTCGCGCCGGCGCCTGCGCGCGCTGGCCAGCATCGACGCGCTGACCCAGGTGCCCAACCGCCGCCACTTCGCCGACCTGGCCACCAAGGCGATGGCGCACGACACGCCGGGCAGCGCGGTGCTGGTGATGTTCGACATCGACCACTTCAAGCAGATCAACGACCGCTACGGCCACGCCGGCGGCGACCGCGCGCTGCGCCTGGTGGCGCGCTGCCTGCGCGAGGTGCTGCGCGTCAACGACGTGCCCAGCCGCCACGGCGGCGACGAGTTCGCGCTGCTGCTGCGCCACGCCGGCGTGCGCGACGGCATGCGCGTGGCCACGCGGCTGGTGCAGCGCGTGCAGACGGCCGCTGCCGAAGCGGCGCTGCCGCACCTGAGCCTGAGCTTCGGCATCGTGCAGGTGCAGCCGGCCGAGGCGCTGGGCCAGGCGCTGGAGCGCGCCGACCTGGCGCTGTACGAGGCCAAGCGCCAGGGCCGCTCGCGCGCGGTGGCCGCCGGTGGTGGCGGCGGCGGCGGCCCGCAGCCGGTGTTCATCGACAGCCGGCGGCTGGGGCTGCGGGCCGCATGAGCTGAAGGCCGGCGCCGCACGCGCCGCACGCGCCGCACGCGCCGCCGGGCGCGGCGGCACAATCGCCGACTTCAACCGAGGAGCCTTGTCGCGCATGAACGCCCCGCTGCCGCTGCCCGCGCTGGAACCGATCCGCCAGCACGAAGACGAGATGGTCGCCATCCGGCGACAGATCCACGCCAACCCCGAGCTCGCCTATGAAGAGCACGCCACCGCCGAGCTGGTGGCCGAGCGGCTGCAGCGCTGGGGCTACGAGGTGCACCGCGGCCTGGGCGGCACCGGCGTCGTCGGCACGCTGAAGTGCGGCACCTCGACGCGCCGCATCGGCCTGCGCGCCGACATGGACGCGCTGCCCATCGCCGAGACCAGCGGCAAGCCCTGGGCCAGCCGCGTGCTGGGCAAGATGCACGCCTGCGGCCACGACGGCCACACCGCGATGCTGCTGGCCGCGGCGCGCCACTTCGCGGCGACGCGCAACTTCGACGGCATCCTGCACCTCGTGTTCCAGCCGGCCGAGGAAGGCCAGGCCGGCGCGCGCAAGATGCTCGAAGACGGCTTCCTGGAGCTGTTCCCCTGCGAGGCGATGTTCGGCATGCACAACATGCCCGGCCGAACGGCCGGCAAGTTCGTCGCCGTGCCGGGCTTCGCGATGGCCAGCTCCGACACCGCCACCATTACCGTGCGCGGCAAGGGCGGCCACGGCGCGATGCCGCAGGCCAGCGTCGACCCCGTGGTGGCCGCCTCCAGCATCGTGATGGCGCTGCAGACCATCGTCAGCCGCAACGTGCCGCCGCTGGAGATGGGCATCGTCACCGTCGGCGCCTTCCACGCCGGCGAGGCGCCCAACGTGATCCCCGATGCGGCCGAGCTGCGGCTGACCATCCGCGCCTTCAACCCGCAGGTGCGCGACCTGCTGGAGCGCCGCATCCACGAGATCGCGCAGGCCCAGGCCGCCGTCTACGGCGCCAGCGCCACGGTGCACTATGAACGGCGTTATCCCGTGCTGCAGAACGACCCGGCGCAGACCGCGTTCTGCCAGCAGGTGGTGCGCGACTGGCTGGGCGACGACGGCCTGCTGCCGATCACCGAACCCGTCACCGGCAGCGAGGACTTCGCCTTCTTCCTGGAGAAGGTGCCGGGCTGCTACGTCTTCATCGGCAACGGCGAAGGCAACGACGGCGGCTGCATGGTGCACAACCCCGGCTACGACTTCAACGACCGCGTGCTGCCGGTCGGCGCCAGCTACTGGGTGCGGCTGGCCGAGACCTACCTGCGCAAGGCGGGCTGAGCGCGGCGGGCCACTCGGGCAAGCCCGCAGGCGGCCGGCCGGTGTTCGCAGTACAAGCGCATGACTCGGTATTGATGGAGTTCGCCGCATGACATCCAGGTCCCGCCAGCGCAACCGCCTCCTCGTCGCCACGGCCCTGTTGCTGGCCGTCGGCGCGATCTACGCCCAGGCCAGCGGCCTCAGCCGCACCCTGGTCGGGCGGGCCGATGTCTCGGTGCCCGGCCGCGAGGCCGTGGTGGCACGCGTCGAGGTGGCCGCCGGCGCCCGCGCCGGCCGCCACACCCACCCCGGCGACGAGATCAGCTACATCACCGAAGGCGAGGTCGAGTTGCTCGTCGAGGGCCAGCCGGCCCGCGTCGTGAAGGCCGGCGAATCGTTCGTCATCCCGGCCGGCGTGGTGCACGACGCGCACAACAGCAGCAACGCGCCGGTGCGGCTGGTCGGCGTGTACGTGGTGGAAAAGGGCAAGCCGCTGGCGTCGCCGGCGCCCTGACAACCGTAGCGCACGTAACGCACGTGAGGCACGCGGCGCTGGGCGGGCCGGCCGCGCGGCCCGCTCAGGCCGGGCCTTCCAGCCCCAGCGCCTGCCGCGCCTGGTATTCGCGGTCGAGCATGCTCATCACCACCAGGCTGTCGTAGCCGTCGGCGCCTTGCGTCATCAGGCGCACGCTTTCGCGCAGGCGGCCTTCCTCGACGAAGCCTTCGGATCGGTACAAGGCCAGCGCCCGTTCGTTGAGCGCGCGCACGTCCAGCCAGAAGCGGTGCGCCTGCAGGTCGGCGAAGGCCATGCGCTTGAGCCGGCGCACGCAGGCGCGCCCCAGGCCCTGGCCCTTGGGCTGCAGCACGATGCGCTTGAGCTCCACGCTGCGGTGCGGGTTGCGGCAGCCCTGCAGGATGACGAAGCCGGCAGCGCGGAAGTCGGGCGCCGCCTCGACGATGAAGTGGCGGAAGTCGGGGAAGCGCACCGCGCCTTCGTGCTGCGTGCGGTCCCACGGCGTGATGAAGGGGCGGTTGGTGCCGTCGCTCTCGACGCCGGTGACGAACTCCAGGTCCGACAGCACGGTCGGACGCAGCACCAGCCGCAGCGCGTCAGACATCGACCTCGACCTGGTCGCCGCGCGCTTCCATCAGCTCGCGCCGCGCGGCGGCCTCGCCCTTGCCCATCAGCCGCGTCATCGCCGCGGTGGTGGCCTCGAAGCCGGTGCCGCGGTAGCTGACGGGCAGCAGCCGCCGCGTCTCGGGGTTGAGCGTGGTCTCCCACAGCTGCTCGGCGTTCATCTCGCCCAGGCCCTTGAAGCGGCCGATGGTCCAGCTGCCTTCGCGCGCGCCTTCCTTGCGCAGCTTGTCGAGCGCGGCCTCCAGTTCGCCGTCGTCCAGCACGTAGAGCTTGGCCGCCGGCCGCTTGCCGCGCGCCGGCGCGTCGATGCGGTACAGCGGCGGCCGCGCGATGTAGACGTGGCCGGCCTCGATCAGCTTCGGGAAGTGGCGGAAGAACAGCGTCAGCAGCAGCACCTGGATGTGCGAGCCGTCGACGTCGGCGTCGCTGAGGATGCAGATCTTGCCGTAGCGCAGGCCGCTCAAGTCGGCTGAATCGTTGGGGCCGTGGGGGTCGACGCCGATGGCCACCGCGATGTCGTGCACCTCGGTGTTGGCGAACAGGCGGTCGCGCTCGACCTCCCAGGTGTTGAGCACCTTGCCGCGCAGCGGCAGCACGGCCTGGGTCTCCTTGTCGCGGCCCATCTTGGCGCTGCCGCCGGCCGAATCGCCCTCGACCAGGAAGACTTCGTTGTGCGAGAGGTCGCGGCTCTCGCAGTCGGTCAGCTTGCCGGGCAGCACGGCCACGCCCGAGCCCTTGCGCTTTTCCACCTTCTGCGCCGCGCGCTGGCGCGTCTGCGCCTGGCGGATCACCAACTCGGCCAATCGACGGCCGAGGTCGACGTGCTGGTTGAGCCACAGCTCCAGCGCCGGCTTGACGTAGGCCGACACCAGGCGCAGCGCGTCGCGGCTGTTCAGCCGCTCCTTGATCTGGCCCTGGAACTGCGGGTCCAGCACCTTGGCCGAGAGCACGAAGCTGGCGCGCGCGAACACGTCGTCGGGCATCAGCTTCACGCCCTTGGGCAGCAGCGCGTGCAGCTCGATGAAGTTCTTGATCGCGCCGAACAGCCCGTCCTTCAGCCCCGACTCGTGGGTGCCGCCGGCCACCGTGGGGATCAGGTTCACATAACTCTCGCGCAGCACGGCGCCTTCCTCGGTGAAGGCCACGCACCAGGCGGCGCCCTCGCCTTCGGCAAAGTTCTCGGTCTCGTTGGCGGTGGCGTGCTGCGCGCCTTCGAACAGCGGGATCAGCGCATCGGCCGGCAGGTTCTGCGCCAGGTAGTCCTTGAGGCCGCCCTTGTAGAGCCAGGTCTGGGTCTCACCGTTCTTTTCGGTCGTTAGCGAGACGGTCACGCCCGGCATCAGCACGGCCTTGCTGCGCAGCAGGTGCAGCAGGTCGTGGCGCGGCAGCTCGGCGCTCTCGAAATACTTGGCGTCGGGCCACACGCGAACGCTGGTGCCGTGCTTGCGTTCGCCGCCGCTCGCCTTGCGCAGCGCCAGCGGCTCGGCCACGTCGCCGCCGGCGAAGGCCAGCGTCGCCACCTGGCCTTCGCGCCACACGCTGACCTGCAGCCGCCGCGCCAGCGCATTGGTCACGCTGACGCCCACGCCGTGCAGCCCGCCGCTGAAGCTGTAGGCGCCGCCGGCGCCCTTGTCGAACTTGCCGCCGGCGTGCAGCCGCGTGTAGACGATCTCGATCACCGGCACCTGCTCTTCGGGGTGCAGGCCGAAGGGGATGCCGCGGCCGTCGTCGTCGACCGTCACCGAGCCGTCGGCGTGCAGCGTGACGGCGATGCGCTGGCCGAAGCCGGCCAGCGCCTCGTCGGCGGCGTTGTCGATCACCTCCTGCACGATGTGCAGCGGGTTGTCGGTGCGGGTGTACATGCCCGGCCGCTGCTTGACGGGCTCCAGCCCCTTCAACACGCGGATCGAGGCTTCGGCGTAGGTCCCTTGCTTGCTTGGCATAGGGCGCGGATTCTAGGCAGCCGGTCGCCCCGGCCCGCCGCGCCGGCGCCTGCACGCCGGCGCGGCAGCGGTTATCGTGCGGGCCGCGCAAACCCAACGAGGAGACCGTTGCCATGAAGCTCTACTACAGCCCCGGCGCCTGTTCGCTGTCGCCCCACATCGCGCTGCAAGAGGCCGGAGTGCCCTTCCAGGCCGTGCTGACGCCGACCAAGACCCACAAGCTGCCCGACGGCACCGACTACTACACGATCAACCCGCTCGGCTACGTGCCGCTGCTGGAACTGGACGACGGCACGCGGCTGACCGAAGGCCCGGCCATCGTGCAGTACATCGCCGACCAGGCGCCGGTCAAGAAACTGGCGCCGGCCTGGGGCACGCTGCCGCGCTACCAGCTGCAGAGCTGGCTGACCTTCATCGGCACCGAGCTGCACAAGGGCTTCTCGCCGCTGTTCAACCCGGCCACGCCCGAGGACTACAAGCCCGTGGTCAAGGAGCGGCTGATGAGCCGGCTGGGCTGGGTCGACCAGCAGCTTGCCGGCAAGCAATACCTGATGGGCGACGACTTCACGGTGGCCGACGGCTACCTGTTCACGGTGACCAACTGGACGGCGCCCGTGGGCCTGGACATCAGCGGCCTGGCCAACCTCAATGCCTACCGCGCGCGCGTGGCCGCGCGGCCCGCGGTGCAGGCGGCGATGAAGGCGGAGGGGCTGATCAAGTAAGAACCTTTACCCGCGCCAAGCGCGCGGATAGCGCGCCATCGTCAAACCGTCGATCGCGATCTCGGGCTGGCGGCCCGAGATCAGGTCGGCCAGCACGCGCCCGGTGCCGGCGGCCATGGTCCAGCCCAGCGTGCCGTGGCCGGTGCCCAGATAGAGGTTGGCATACGGCGTGGGGCCGACGACGGGCGTGCCGTCGGGCGTCATCGGGCGCAGGCCGCACCAGAAGGTGGCCTTGGACACGTCGCCGCCGCGCGGGAACAAGTCGGTCACCACGTGCTCCAGCGTGCGCCGGCGCGGCTCGCGCAGCGCCAGGCTATAACCCGCCAGTTCGGCGGTGCCGCCGACGCGGATGCGGTCGCCCAGCCGCGTGACGGCGACCTTGTGCGTCTCGTCCATGATGGTCGATTCCGGCGCCGCGGCGGCGTCGGTGATCGGCACCGTGATCGAGTAGCCCTTCACCGGATACACCGGCAGCCGGATGCCCAGCGGCTGCAGCAGTTGCGGCGAATAGCTGCCCAGCGCCAGCACGATGGCGTCGGCGCGCAGCTCGCCGGCCGAGGTGCGCACGCGGGCGATGCGGCCGCCTTCGGCGTCGAGCCCGTCGATGGTGGTGTTCCAGCGCAGGCGCACGCCGAGTTGCTGCGCCATCTCGGCCAGGCGGTTGGTGAAGAGGAAGCAGTCGCCCGTCTCGTCGCCGGGCAGGCGCAGCGCACCGACGAACTTCTCCTGCGTGAGCTGGAGCGCCGGCTCCACGCGGCAGAAGCCCACGCGGTCCAGCACCTCGAAGGGCACGCCGTACTGGCGCAGCACCTCCACGTCCTTGCCGATGCCGTCGAGCTGCGCCTGCGTGCGAAAGAGTTGCAGCGTGCCCTGCGCGCGCTCGTCGTAGGCGATGGCGGTCTCGGCGCGCAACGCCTTCAGGCAGTCGCGGCTGTACTCGGCGATCGGCACCATGCGGCTCTTGTTCAGCGCGTAGGCGCGCTCGGTGCAGTTGGCCAGCATGGCCGCGCCCCAGCGCCACATGGCGGGGTCGAGCAGCGGCCAGATGACCAGCGGGCTGTGCGTCATCAGCATCCACTTGATGGCCTTCACCGGCACGCCGGGCCCGGCCCACGGCGCCGAGTAGCCCGGCGACACCTCGCCGGCGTTGCCGAAGCTGGTCTCCAGCGCGGGGCCGGCCTGGCGGTCGACCAGCTCCACCTCGTGGCCGGCGCGCGCCAGGTAGTACGCCGTCGTCACGCCGATCACGCCGCCGCCCAGCACCAGCACCTTCATCGCCGCTCTCCTCGTCCCGCTTCGATGGGCGCTCACTGTAGACAGCCCTCAGCCGACAGCGTGCAGCGAATTCCCGGACAATGCCCGCATGAATCCCGCTTCAGAGCCGCCCCGGCTGTCGATGTCTCAGGTGCTGGTCTGCGGCGCCGCGATCGTCACCTTGTCGATGGGCATCCGCCACGGCTTCGGGCTGTTCTTGCAGCCGATCTCGATGGACCGCGGCTGGCCGCGCGAGACCTTCGCATTCGCGATGGCCGTGCAGAACCTCGCCTGGGGCCTGGCCGGGCCGGTGGCCGGCATGTGGGCCGACCGCTTCGGCGCCTTGCGCGTGCTGGTGGTGGGCGCGCTGCTCTACGCGCTGGGCCTGGTGACGATGGCCATGGCCACCAGCGGCGCGGCCTTCACCGGCGGCGCCGGGCTGATCCTGGGCATGGCGCAGTCGGGCACGACCTACGCGGTGATCTACGGCGTGATCGCGCGCAACGTGGCGCCCGAGAAGCGCTCTTGGGCGATGGGCATCACGGCGGCTGCCGGCTCGTTCGGCCAGTTCCTGATGGTGCCGGTGGAAGGCGGGCTGATCGGCGGCGTCGGTTGGCAGAACGCGCTGTACCTGCTGGGCGTGCTGTCGCTGGCGATCATTCCGCTGGCGCTGGGCCTGCGAGAGCCGCCGCACGCCGCGGCGGTGGCCGGCCCGCAGCAGACCGTGCGCGCCGCGCTGCGCGAGGCCTTCGCCTACCCCAGTTTCCGCTGGCTGACGGCGGGCTACTTCGTCTGCGGCTTCCAGGTCGTCTTCATCGGCGTTCACATGCCGAGTTACTTGAAGGACCACGGCCTGGCGCCGCAGGTGGCCACCACGGCGCTGGCGCTGATCGGCTTGTTCAACGTGATCGGCACCTACACCGCCGGCGTGCTGGGGCAAAAGCTCGCCAAGCGGCACATCCTGGCCGGCATCTACCTGTTGCGCGCGGTGGCCATCACGGTCTTCGTGCTGGCGCCGTTGACGCCGTGGAGCGTCTACCTCTTCTCCGCGGCGATCGGGCTGCTGTGGCTGTCCACCGTGCCGCCCACCAATGCCATCGTGGCGCAGATCTTCGGCGTGCGCTACATGTCGATGCTGGGCGGCTTCGTCTTCCTCAGCCACCAGATCGGCAGCTTCATGGGCGTGTGGCTGGGCGGCAAGCTCTACGACGTGACCGGCAGCTACACCATCGTGTGGTGGCTGGCCGTGGCGCTCAGCGTGATGGCCGCGCTGGCCAACCTGCCGGTGCGCGAGACCGCCATCGCGCGGCCGCAGGCGCAGCCGGCATGAGAGGCACGCGATGAAGGCCCGCACCCGCGCCTGGTGGATCCGCGGCGGCGTCGCCGCCGGCCTGGCGCTGGTGTTCTGGTCGTACCTCAACCCGCACCTGGTGGTCGAGCTGTCGAACCGCCTGTGGGCCTGCTTCTGACGACCGATCGCGACGGCATCTCGCCCTGGCTGCGCCGCTGGGTGCATCTGCTGCCGGCCGGCGCCAGCGTGCTGGACCTGGCCTGCGGCTCTGGCCGCCACCTGCGCTGGCTGGCGGCCGCCGGCTTCGCGCTGACCGGCGTCGACCGCGATGCCGAGGCGCTGGCCGGGCTGCAAGGCCTGGGCGAGCTGATCACGGCCGACCTGGAGAACGGGCCCTGGCCGCTGGCCGGCCGCCGCTTCGGCGCCGTGCTGGTCACCAACTACCTGTGGCGGCCGCTGCTGCCCGCCATCGTCGACAGCGTGGCCGATGGCGGCGTGCTGATCTACGAGACCTTTGCCGACGGCCAGCAGACGCTGGGCCGGCCGTCGCGGCCGGACTTCCTGCTGCGGCCGGGCGAGTTGCTGCAGGCCTGCGCCGCGCTGCAGGTGGTGGCCTACGAGCACGGCGTGGCGAGCGGCCCCGAGCGCTTCGTGCAGCGCATCGCCGCCGTGCGGCGGCCGCCGCCGCAGGCCCGGCTGGCGCTGGACGGGCCCGGCTAAAATCCGCGTTCTTCTCAAGAGAGCTCAGGCGAGTGCACGGCATGAAACCCATCGTAGGCAGCATCGTGGCGCTGGTGACGCCGATGCACGAAGACGGCAGCGTGGACTACGCCGCGTTGCGCCGGCTGATCGACTGGCACATCGCCGAGGGCACGGACTGCATCGGCGTCGTCGGCACCACCGGCGAAAGCCCGACGGTCGACGTCGAGGAGCACTGCGAAATCATCCGCGTCACCGTGGCGCACACCGCCGGCCGCGTGCCGGTGATGGCCGGCACCGGCGGCAACGCCACCAGCGAGGCGATCGAGCTCACGCGCTTTGCCAAGCAGGTGGGCGCCGACTGCAGCCTGCAGGTCGTGCCCTACTACAACAAGCCTTCGCAGGAAGGCATCTACCGCCACTTCAAGGCGGTGGCCGAGGCGGTGGACCTGCCGGTGGTGCTGTACAACGTGCCCGGCCGCACGGTGGCCGACCTGCAGCACGACACCGTGCTGCGCCTGGCGCAGGTGCCGGGCATCGTCGGCATCAAGGAAGCCACCGGCAACATCGAGCGCGCGGCCTGGCTGATCAAGCAATCGCCCAAGGGCTTCTCGATCTACAGCGGCGACGACGGCACCGCCGTCGCGCTGATGCTGCTGGGCGGCCACGGCAACGTCAGCGTCACCGCCAACGTGGCGCCGCGGCTGATGCACGAGCTGTGCATCGCCGCCATCGAAGGCGACGTCAAGCGCGCCAGCGCCATCCACCTGAAGCTGCTGGCGCTGCACCGCCAGTTGTTCTGCGAGCCGAGCCCGGCGCCCGCCAAATGGGCGCTGGCCAAGCTGGGCCGCTGCGAACCGCACGTGCGGCTGCCGCTGCTGCCGCTCACCGCCGCCGGCCAGGCGCTGGTCGAGCAGGCGCTGCGCGACGGCGGTCTGCTCGCTTGATCTTCAACGCCCCCTTGCCTTCATCACACGCAAGCCGGCCCGCCCGCGGCCGGCTGACGGAGAACCCGCACGTGAAAGTAACGCTCGCCGCCACCCCTGCCCGCTGCTGCCTGTCGCTGGCGATCGCCGCCGGCCTGGCCGGCTGCTCGTCGATCGACAGTTTCCTGTCGGGCGACAAGGTCGACTACCGCGCCGGCGCCACCAAGTCGCGGCCGCTGGAAGTGCCGCCCGACCTGACGCAACTCGCCCGCGACCCGCGCTACGCGCCGCAAGGCGGCGTGGTCAGCGCCTCGGCCACGCCCACCACGCCGGCGCTGCAAGGCGGCACGCCGACGCTCAGTTCGGTGGCGCCCGGTGCGGCCGGCAAGGTGCGCGTCGAAAAGGCCGGCCCGCAGCGCTGGCTGGTGGCCGACGCTTCGCCCGAAGTGCTTTACCCCGAGGTCAAGGCCTTCTGGGAAGAGCGCGGCTTTCGCCTGACGCTGGACAACCCGCAGGCCGGCGTGATGGAGACCGACTGGGTCGAGAACCGCGCCAAGCTGCCGCAGGACCTGATCCGCTCGACGCTGGGCCGGCTGGTCGACCGCCTGTACGACACCGGCGAGCGCGACCGCTTCCGCACCCGGCTGGAACGCGGCGCCGACGGCACCGAGATCTACATCAGCCACCGCGGGCTGGAAGAGATCTACTCCAACGAGCAGAAGGACCAGACCGTCTGGGCGCGGCGCGACAACGACCCGCAACTGGAAAGCGAGTTCCTGACCCGCTTGCTGATGCGCCTGGGCCAGCGCGACGAGGCCAGCGCCAAGGCCGCGGTGGCCGCCGCGCCGGAAGCGCCGTCGCGCGCGCGGGCGACGGCCGGCCCGGCCACGCTGGAAGTCGACGAAGGCTTCGACCGCGCCTGGCGACGCGTTGGCCTGGCGCTGGACCGCGGCGGCTTCAGCGTCGAAGACCGCGACCGCAGCGCCGGCCTGTACTACGTGCGCTACATCGACCCCAAGATCGTTGCCGCCGGCGAGCCCAACTTCTTTGCCAAGCTGTTCGGCGCCAAGGGCCCAAGCAAGGATCCGGTGCGCTACCGCGTGGTCGTCAAGGGCGACGGCGCCAAGACCACGGTCAGCGTGCAGACCTCGGCCGGCGCGCCGGAGACGGGCGATGCCGGCAAGGCCATCGTCGCGCAACTGATCCGCGACCTGCGCTGAGACCGCGGCCGCCGGAGGGCGGCCGCACAACAAGCCAGCCGCCCGAGGGCGGCCGTATAAACAAACAAGCCGCCCTCGGGCGGCCGTGTAAACAAACAAGCCGCCCTCGGGCGGCTTGTTCACATCCGGCGAGGGCCGGATTACTTCTTGGCGGCCGAAGCGGCGGCGTCCATCGCCTTGCCGGCGGCGTCCTTGGCGGCGTTGGCGGCCGAAGCGGCGGCGTCGGACACGGCCGAGGCGGCGGCGTCAGCAGCGCCGGCCACGGCGGAAGCGGCAGCCGAAGCGGCCTCAGCCACCTGGGCTTGCGGGGCGGGCGCCGGCGCGGCGGCGGGGGCCGGCGGCGGGGGCGGCGGCGCCTCTTCCTTCTTGCCGCAGGCAGACAGGGCGACGGCAGCAACCAGGGAAGCCAACAGAAGCGACTTGTTCATGTGTGTCCTCGAGGGAGAGTAATGGGTCAAAATAATTTTCGGTCAGCGTGGGACCCGTCTCGAAACCCCGCACCGGGTGTGCCGGCGCGAAGGCCCTTGCGTGACCCATCGGAAGACATGGAAGGCCGAAAGCCTCAACCGTGCCTAGACTTCGATTATAGCCAGACCTAGGACAATCCCTAGAGCCCAAGCTGGTGCGCAGGGAAGCTGGCTTCGCAGCGTTGCAAAAGCGCATCAATTTCATCGCGCCACTGGCGGTTTTGCCGTTCGTCGAGCTGCAAACGCCCGCGCCAATGCAGTTTGTCGAAGACCTGCAGGCACAGCCGGCCGTCGTCCAGGCACAGCGTGGGCAGGTTCAGCGGCTCGGCGTCGGCCGCCGGCTGCCAGGCGTCGACCGCATGCGCCCAGGGGCGCCGCCAGGCGACGAAACGCGGGCTGCTGCGCACCAGTTCGTCGTAGCGCTGGGCCAGCAGCACCAGGCGGCGCTGCGGCAGCTTCAGCCAGGCGGTCAGCGACTGCAGCAGCGCCGGCTCGTCCAGCGGCCAGGCGGCGAAGTCGGGGTCGACCCAGAACAGCTTGCGGGCGTGGACCTGCAGCGCGTGGTCCACGGCCCAGCGCAGCGCCTGCTGCACCTCGGCTTGCGAGCGCAGCGCGGAAAGCGGCGTTTCGTCGGTCATGCGTCGTCCTCCAGCGGCTGCAGCCAGCCGTCGTCGAGCCAGGTTTGCAGCACCGCGCGCGCGCCGGTGCTCAGGCGGGCGCAGGCCGCGGCGTCGAGGCAGCGACGGTCGGCCAGGCGGCGCAGCAACGTCGCGTCGCGGCCGCCGGCGTCGAAGGCCTCGCCGTTGATGAAGATGCGGCGCTCGTCGTAGAGCATGCGGCTGCGGCGATCCAGCCGCACGCCGGCGGCCGCCAGGGCCTGCTGCGCCTGTGCCGGCCCCTGACCCTCCCGCGCCTGGAACCACACGCGCGGCTTGGGCTCGCTCATCGCTTCGCCCAGCGCGCAGGCCAGCCGGTCGGCATCGGCCAGGCGCCGCCGCACGGCGCGCCGCGCGAACGCCAGCAAGGCCGGCGGCAGCGCGGCCGGGTGGTCGGTGGCGGGCTGCGCGGGGTCGCGGTAGATCCGCCGGTCATCGTCGTTAGCACCGCCGCCGCCTTCATCGTCGTCGTCGGCCAGGCGCTGCAGCAGGTCGCCGGCCAGGCCTTGCTCGTCGGGCGTGCGAAAGCCGACCGAGCAGGTGACGCAGTCGCCGCCGACGGCGCTGCCGTCGTGCCCCCACAGCGGCGGCAGGTACAGCAGGTCGCCGGGCTCCAGCACCCAGTCGAACTGCGGCTCGAAGCGGCGCAGGATCTTCAGCGGCAGGCCTTCGATGAAGCGGCGGTCGGCCGCGCGGCCGACGCGCCAGCGCCGGCGCCCCGCCGCCTGCAGCAGGAAGACGTCGTAGGCGTCGACGTGCGGGCCGACGCCGCCGCCGTCGCTGGCCCACGAGACCATCAGGTCGTCGAGCCGCGCCTCGGGCAGGAAGCGAAACGGCGCCAGCAGCGCGCGCGCCGCGTCGAGGTGCAGGTCCAGCCCCTGCACCAGCAGCGTCCAGCCGGGTTGCGCCACCGGCGGCAGCGCGCGCCGGCGAAAGGGGCCGTGGCCCACCTGCCACTGCGCGCCGTCGCGCCGCACCAGGCGCGATTCCACGTCGGGCTGCCCGGCCAGCGCGAAGAGCTGCGCGCGCGTCGCCGGCGGCACCAGCCCCGGCCAGGCCTGGCGCACCAGCAGCGGCCGCTTCTGCCAGTGCCGGCGCATGAACTGCGCGGGCGACAGGCCGCCGAGCAGCGGGGTCGGGGCATTCACGTCCATGCGGGCATTCTGGCGCAGCGGCCCATGCGATCATTGATCCATGCAGATCGAAGCCCCTTGCGTGGTCAGCCTGACCTGGAAACTGTCCGACGCCCAGAACCAGCCCATCGACGAGTTGACCGCGCCGGTGGAGTTCTTCGTCGGCGGCGACGACTTGCTGAGCGCGGTGGAAGACGCGCTCGCCGGCCACGTGGCCGGCGACGAGCTGAACCTGCAGTTGGAGCCCGAGCAGGCCTTCGGCGACTACCGGCCCGAGCTGGTGTGCTTCGAAGACCGCAAGCTCTTCCCCGCCGAGTTGGAGACCGGCATGGCCTTCGAAGGCCTGCCGGCCGGCGCGGTGACGCCCGACATGCCCACCGACACGATCTACGTCGTCACCGAGATCTACCCTTCGCACGTGGTGCTGGACGGCAACCATCCGCTGGCCGGCATGGCGCTGCGCCTGCGCATCAAGGTGGTCGACGTGCGCGCCGCCAGCAGCGAAGAGACCGAGGCCGGCAGCGTCGGCAGCGGCCCGGTCAGCGTGCTCGACGCCGCCGCGGCGCTGCAGCGCGGCGACACGCTGCACTGACGCGGCTCAGCGCCCGGTCGACCCGAAGCCGCCCTCGCCGCGCGCCGAGGCCTCGAAGCCGTCGACCACGCGAAACGCCGCCTGCACCACCGGCACGATGACGAGCTGCGCGATGCGCTCCAGCGGCTGCAGCGTGAAGGCCGCATCCGAGCGGTTCCAGCAGCTCACCATCAGCGGGCCCTGGTAGTCGCTGTCGATCAGGCCGACCAGGTTGCCCAGCACGATGCCGTGCTTGTGGCCCAGGCCCGAGCGCGGCAGGATCAGCGCCGCCAGGCCGGGGTCGCCGATGTGGATGGACAGGCCGGTGGGAATCAGCGTGCTCTGGCCGGGCTGCAGCACCAGCGCCTCGTCCAGGCAGGCGCGCAGGTCGAGGCCGGCGCTGCCCGGCGTGGCATAACCCGGCAACTGAGCGGCCATGCGCGGGTCGAGGATGCGGACAGCGATGGTCGTCATGGGTTCGGGCGGGGACGGTAGCGCGCGGCGATCTCGGCCACCAGCGCGCGCGCCAGCGCCAGCTTGGAGGCGGCGGGCAGCTCGCGCTCGCCGGCGGCGTCGACCAGCACCAGCGCGTTGTCGTCACGGCCGAAGGTGGCCGGGCCCAGGTTGCCGACGATCAGCGGCACGCCCTTGCGCTGCAGCTTGTCGCGCGCATGGCGCACCAGGTTCTCGCTCTCGGCGGCGAAGCCCACGCACCAGGGGCGCTGCTCGGCGGGCAAGCGCGCCACGGTGGCCAGGATGTCGGGGTTCTCGGTCAGCTCGAAGGTCGGCGGGCGGCCGCTGCCGTCCTTCTTGAGCTTGTGCTCGCCGGCCTGCAGCGGCCGCCAGTCGGCCACCGCGGCGGTGGCGACGAAGATGTCGTGCCCCGGCGCCAGCGGCAGCACCGCGTCGTGCATCTGGCGCGCGCTGGTCACGTCGATGCGGCGCACGCCGCGCGGCGTGGGCAGGTGCACCGGGCCGGCCACCAGCGTGACGCGCGCGCCGGCCTCGGCGGCGGCGCGCGCCACCGCGAAGCCCATCTTGCCGCTGGAATGGTTGGTGATGCAGCGCACCGGGTCGATGGCTTCGAAGGTGGGGCCGGCCGTCACCAGCACGCTGCGCCCGGCCAGGTGCTTGGGCTGGAAGCTGGCGACCAGCTCGTCGCACAGCTCGGCGGCTTCGAGCATGCGGCCGTCGCCGACCTCGCCGCAGGCCTGGTCGCCGCTGCCCGGGCCCAGCACGAGGGCGCCGTCGGCGCGCAACTGCGCCACGTTGCGCTGGGTGGCCGGGTGGGCCCACATCTCGCGGTTCATCGCCGGCGCCACCAGCAAGGGGCAACGCTCGCTGGGCCGCGCCAGGCACAGCAGGCTCAGCAACTCGTCGGCGCGGCCCTGGGCGAGCTTGGCGATGAAGTCGGCGCTGGCCGGCGCGACCAGCACCGCATCGGCCTCGCGCGAGGCATTGATGTGCGCCATGTTGTTGGGCGCGCGCTCGTCCCATTGGCTGACCAGCACCGGCCGGCCCGACAGCGCCTGCATCGTCACCGGCGTGATGAACTGGCAGGCCGCCTCGGTCATCACCACCTGCACGGTGGCGCCGAATTGCACCAGCAGCCGCACCAGCTCGGCCGACTTGTAGCAGGCGATGCCGCCCGAGAGGCCCAGCACGAGGTGCTTGTCTTGCAGATCGGGCGGCGGCGCTTGCGACATGGGGCGCGACTCTAGCAGCCGCGCCGGGGCCGCTTCAGCCGGCCTTGCCGTGGCACTTCTTGTACTTCAGCCCGCTGCCGCAGGGGCAGGGTTCGTTGCGGCCGGGCGCCGCCTCCACGCGCCGCGGCGCCGGCCGCGGCGCATGGTCCAGCCACCAGACGCGCAGGTCCTGCACCGCGAAGCAGGCTTCGTCGACCAGGTCTTCGCGCGTCGGCAGGCGGTCCTTCCAGGCTTCTTCGAGGTGGCGCTTCAAGTCCTCGTGGCCTTCGGGCAGCACCAGGATCTCCACCTGCAGCAGCAAGTCTTCGAACAGCGTGCGCTCGTCGTCGTCGGTGTCGGGCGGCGGCGTCCAGTCGGGCTCGAAGTCGGCCAGCGCATCGAAGAACCCGGTGGCCCACAGGCCGCCGGTGACGAACTGCGCCACCAGCTCGGCCGGCGCGCCTTGCTCGCGCACCACGGCTTCGCGCGATTCGTCGTCCCACTGCGCCAGCAGCGGCTGCAGGCGCAGCGCCTCGGGCTGGTCGAGCAGCGCTTCCGGGTCCAGGTGGTTGGCCAGCACGCGCATGCGCGACTCCAGCGCCTGGCGGGCCTGGGCGGCGTCCTCGGGGTCGGCGAAGGCGCGCTCAAAGGCGTCGCCGGCGAACCGCGGCAACCATTCCTCGAAGGCCATCTGCCGCGGGCCGGCGGCCAGCGCCGTCAGGTAGCCGTCGGCCCATTCGGGCAGCACGCGGTCGTTGAAACCGCCCAGGCGCTGGCAGACGCGGTCGAAGGCGTCGAGATCGGCGTCGCTGCTGTCGATCAGGGGCACGGGGTCGGACTCGGGTCGGGTCGCGGCAAAGGGGCGGCAAGGGGCCGGCAAGCCTACCAGCGCGCAAGCCGCTGCCGATCGTGGAACAATAGCTGCAGTTTAAATGCATCTTCATGGACCGCAAGACCATCATTCCCATCGCAGCGGCCGAGCCCGAACTGGTCTCGATGTACCAGGCCGAGGCCAAGATCTACCCGCGCGCCGTCAGCGGCTGGTTCGCCACCTGGCGCTGGACGATGGTCTGGCTGACCCAGCTCATCTTCTACGGCCTGCCCTGGCTCAGCTGGAACGGCCGCCCGCTGATGCTGTTCGACCTGGACGCGCGGCGCTTCCACGTGCTGGGGCTGACGCTGTTCCCGCAGGACTTCATCTACCTCACCGCGCTGCTGGTGCTGTCGGCGCTGGCACTGTTCTTCTTCACCGCGGTGGCCGGCCGGTTGTGGTGCGGCTACGCCTGCCCGCAGACGGTGTACACCGAGATCTTCATGTGGCTGGAGCGCCGCATCGAAGGCGACCGCCAGGCGCGCATGCGGCTCGACAAGCAGCCCTGGGGCGCCAACAAGCTGCTGCGCAAGGGCGGCAAGCACCTGGCGTGGATCGCGTTGTCGCTGTTCACCGGCTTCAGCTTCGTCGGCTACTTCACGCCGGTGCGCACGCTGGCGCACGAGTTCATGACCTTCACGGTCGGCCCCTGGGAGCTGTTCTGGGTGCTGTTCTACGGCGCTGCCACCTACGGCAACGCCGGCTGGATGCGCGAGCAGGTGTGCAAGTACATGTGCCCCTACGCGCGCTTCCAGAGCGCGCTGATCGACCGCGACTCGATGGTCATCGCCTACGACAACATCCGCGGCGAGCCGCGCGGCTCGCGCAAGCGCGGTGCCGATGCGCGCGCGCTCGGCCAGGGCGATTGCGTGGACTGCACGCTGTGCGTGCAGGTCTGCCCGACCGGCATCGACATCCGCAACGGCCTGCAGAACGAATGCATCGGCTGCGCCGCCTGCATCGACGCCTGCAACCAGGTGATGGACAAGGTGGGCAGCCCGCGCGGGCTGATCCGCTACGCCACTGAGAACGGCGTCGCCCAGCGGCTGACGCGCGGCCAGATGCTGCGCCGCGTGCTGCGGCCGCGGGTGCTGATCTACGGCACGCTGCTGCTCGTCATCGGCGGCGTCTTCGTCGCCAGCGTGGCCCTGCGGCCGCCGTTCCAGGTGGACGTGGTGAAAGACCGCGCCAGCCTCGGCCGCCAACTGGACGACGGCCGCGTCGAGAACACCTACAGCGTGCACGTGCTCAACCGCGACGTGGCGGCGCGCCGCTTCACGCTCAGCGCCAGCGGGCTGCCGGGGCTGCAGGCCGAGCTGAAGGCGCCGCTCGCGGTGCCCGGCGCCGACCGCGCCACCGCCACCGTGCACCTGTCGGCGCCGCCCGAAGGCAGCGGCGACTACCGCGGCCGCGCGCACCCGGTGCAGATCGAGCTGAAGCGCGAAGACGGCCGCGTCGTCAGCGCCAAGGCCAGCTTCTACGTGCCGCGCTGAGGCGCAGGCCTGCTGCGGCGACATTCGGCGACATTCGGCGGCAGTCGCCGGCGCTGACCATCACGCCGCCGCGACGGTGAAGCCGACCTCGGTGACGCCGTCGTGCGAGCGCGCCAGCGTGCGCCCGGCGTGCATGCGCGCAATGGCCGCGACGATCGCCAGCCCCAGGCCGTGGTGCTGCTCGCGGCCCTCGCAGCAGCGCGATTCGTCGCCGCGGAAGAAGCGGTCGAACAAGCGCGGCAGTTGCTGCGGCTCGATCGCCTGGCCGCGGTTGCGCACCACCACTTCCACCTCGGCCGCGCTGGCCGCTTCGGCGGCCGCCTCGGCGGCGATCTGCACCTGCACCGTCGAGCCCGGCGCCGCATAGCGCGTGGCGTTGCCCAGCAGGTTGGACAGCGCGCGCTTGACCAGCGGCTCGTCGACGGCGACGGTCGCGTCGCCCACCACGTCCAGCCGCAGGCCGGCCTCGTCGAGCGTGCATTCGTGGAACTCGGCCACCTGGCGCGCCAGGTCGGCCAGGCTCACCGGCTGGCCGCGGCGCGCGACGGCGCCGCGGTCGGCGTTGGACAGGAACAGCATGTCGTTGACCATCGCCGACAGGCGCTGCATCTCTTCCAGGTTGCTGGCCAGCGTGTCGCGCAGCGATTCGACGCTGCGCTCGCGCGACAAGGCAACCTCGGTCTCGCCGATCAGCGTGGCCAGCGGCGTGCGCAACTCGTGCGCCACGTCGGCGTTGAAGCCTTCGAGCTGCGCGTAGGCGCGTTCCAGCCGCTCCATCAGCGCGTTGAACTGCTCGATCCACGGTTGCAGCTCCTCGGCCGGCGCGGCCAGCCGCAACCGCTGGTCGAGCCGCCGCGGCGAGATCGCGCGCGTCTGCGCCGCCAGGTCGGCCAGCGGCCGCAGGTCGCGCACCACCAGCCAGCGGATGCCCATGCCGGTCAGCGCCGCGCAGCCCAGCGTGGCGATCACCAGCGTGACCGCCAGGCCCTTGAGCATGCGCGTGTCGTGGGTGACGTCGATCTCCAGGCGGCCGATCACCTCGCCGCCGGGCATCTCCGGCGCCGGCACGCGGATGTCGTTGCCGATGCGGTAGCGGTGCTCGGGGTTGGCCGGCTCGCTGAACAGCACGCTGCCGTCGGCGCGCTGCAGCCACAACTGGGTGCCGGCGCGCACCGGCGCGAAGACCTTCAGCTTGTCCAGCAGCTCGGCCTCGCCGCCCTGCGTGCAGGCGCCGCGGACGAACTCCGACAGCACGCGCGTCTTGTCGACCAGCGTGTCCTGCTGGGCGTCTTGCAGGCGCATCGCGGTGGCCCAGTAGATGATGGCGCTGGCCATGCCCAGCGCCGCCAGCATCAGCAGCGCCAGCGTGCGCGCCAGCCGCTTGCTGATCGACGGCGGCACGATGCAGGGAACGGCCGCGGCGATCACGACGAACGCTCCTCCAGCACGTAGCCCATGCCGCGCACCGTGTGCAGCAGCTTGGCCGGGAACGGATCGTCGAGCTTGGCGCGCAGGCGGCGCACCGCCACTTCGACGACGTTGGTGTCGGAGTCGAAGTTCATGTCCCACACCTGCTCGGCCAGCGTGGTGCGCGACAGGATCTGCCCGCGCCGGCGCAGCAGCAGCGCCAGCAGGTTGAACTCCTTGGCCGTCAGGTCCAGGCGCTGGCCGGCGCGGCTGGCGCGCCGCGCCAGCAGGTCGAGGTCGAGGTCGCCCAGCCGCAGTTCGGTGGCCTGCTGCGGCGTGGTGCTGCCCGCGCCGCGGCGCAGCAGCGCGCCCACGCGCGCCAGCAGTTCGGAAAACGCGAAGGGCTTGACCAGGTAGTCGTCGGCGCCGCCTTCGAGGCCGCGCACGCGGTCTTCGACCTTGTCGCGCGCCGTCAGCATCAGCACCGGCGTCTTGCGGCCCTGCTGGCGCATCGCGGCGAGCACGCCGAAGCCGTCGACGCCGGGCAGCATCACGTCCAGCAGCACCAGGTCGTACTCGCCGCCGGTGGCCAGGTGGCGGCCCTCGACGCCGTCGTGCGCGATGTCGACGATGTGACCGTTCTCGGTCAGGCCCTTGTGCAGGTACTGGGCCAGCTTGACTTCGTCTTCGACGACCAGGAGTCGCATGGTGCTTGAAGGGGACGGAAGGGACGGAAGGGGACGCAAGGGGACGGCCCACGCGCCGGGGTTGGCAATGGCAATGGCAACGGCCGGCATCCTCGCATTTTTCGGGCCGGCACACGATTACGAGTTCGTCATCTGGCCGTCATCCGGCGCGCCGCCGCGGCCGGCGCGGCGCGCCCTCGCCTCCTAGAATCGCGGCGGATGGAAACCCCCGGCAATCTGTTCTGCGTGGCGGCGCCCAGCGGCGCCGGCAAATCCAGCCTGGTGAAGGCGCTGCTGGAGCTGGATTCGCACCTGGCGGTGTCGATCTCGCACACCACGCGCGCGCCGCGCGGGCAGGAGCAGCACGGCCGCGAATACTGGTTCGTGCCCGAGCCGGAGTTCCGCGCGATGGTCGAGCGCGGCGAGTTCTTCGAATGGGCCGCCGTGCACGGCAACCTCTACGGCACCTCGCGCAAGGCGATCGAGGCGCGGCTGCAAGGCGGCGAAGACGTGGTGCTGGAAATCGACTGGCAGGGCGCGCTGCAGATCAAGCAGTTGTTCCCGCACGCGGTGCTGATCTTCATCCTGCCGCCGAGCTGGGACGAACTGCGCCAGCGCCTGATGCGCCGCGGCGAGGACGGCAGCGAGGTCATCGCCCAGCGCATGGCCAATGCGCGGCAGGAGGTGGCGCAGGCCCGGCACTTCGACTTTGTTATCATCAACGCCTTGTTCGAAACGGCGCTGTTCGACCTGAAAACGGTCGTTCACTCGCAGCGCCTGAAGTACGCGGCGCAGCTTCGCAACCGCTCCCAGGTGTTCGCCGCGCTCGATCTGGTCTGAACCACCACCTCCTTCCAAGCACCACCCGCACACCCATGGCCCGCATCACCGTCGAAGACTGCCTGCACCGCATTCCCAACCGCTTCCAGCTCGTGCTGTGCGCTACCTACCGCGCGCGCATGCTCAGCCAGGGCCACGCGCCGAAGATCGAGACCAAGAACAAGCCCGGCGTGACCGCGCTGCGCGAGATCGCCGCCGGCGAGGTAGGCACCGAGATGCTGCGCAAGGTGCCGGTCTGAACGGCCGCCAGCGTTTCGCTGCTTGACGACGGGCGCCTCGGGCGCCCGTTTCGTTTGGCGGGTGCGTGGGTGTCTGCGTCTGCGTCTGCGTCTGCGTCTGCGTCTGCGTCTGCGTCTGCGCCTCGACTTGCCGTTGGCTCGACATGGTGCAAGAAGCGTTGCACTTTACGCAAACGGCCGTGCTGCCTAGACTGGCCCGCATCCCCCCGACGGACGCCCGCCAGCGATGCCTGCCGCCGCTCTTCCCCGCCCGCTGGTCGCGCTGGCCGCCGACCGCATCGAGATCTACGGCCACGCCGCGCACGCGTTGCTGCACGGCTATGTCGACGCCATCTCGGAGGTGGCCGGGGCGCTGCCGCTGGCGCTGCCCGCCGCGCCCGGCGCGCTGGACGCCGAGAGCCTGATCGCCCACATCGACGGCCTGGTGCTGACGGGCAGCCCGTCCAACGTCGCGCCGCAGCGCTACGGCGACGAGGCGGCGCCGGTGGACATGGTGCTCGACACCGACCGCGACGCCACCGTGCTGGACCTGCTGCCGCAACTGATCGCCGCCGGCGTGCCGCTGCTGGCCGTCTGCCGCGGCCTGCAGGAACTGAACGTCGCCCATGGCGGCACGCTCGATGCTGCCGTGCACCGGCGCCCCGGCGCGCTGGACCACCGCGAGGGCGACCACGCCCGCCCGGTGCCGCGCTGGTACGACGACAGCCACGCGGTCGAAATCGCGCCCGGCGGCGTGCTGGCGGCGCTGGCACCCTGGGCGCCGGCCACGCGCGTCAGCGTCAACTCGCTGCACCACCAGGGCATCGCGCGGCTGGGCCGCGGGCTGCGCGTGGAAGCCACCGCGCCCGATGGCCTGGTCGAAGCCTTCTCGGTCGAGCAGGCGCCGGCCTTCGCGCTGGCCGTGCAGTGGCACCCCGAGATGCGCACGCACGACTGCCCGCTGGCCGCGGCGATCTTCACGGCCTTCGGCGCCGCCTGCCGGCAGCGCCGGGCGCAGCGTGGCGGCTGAGCGGGGCGCGGCGGTGGTGGCGCCTACCGATCTCTTCAGCGCCAGCTACGCCGCGGCGCGCGCCAAGTTCCTGCAGGCCGCCGCCGCGCGTGGCCTGGCGGTCGACAGCCGCGTGCTCGACCAGCCCGGCGCCGAGGGCGAGGCGCTGGCCATCGACGTCGTGCTCGACGGCCCGGCCGATGCGTCGCGCATGCTGGTGCTGCTGAGCGGCGTGCACGGCGTCGAGGGCTTCGCCGGCTCGGCGATCCAGACCGGGCTGCTGCGCCGCGGCGCGCCGGCCGAGCCCGACACCGCGCTGCTGCACGTGCACGCGGTCAACCCCTACGGTTTCTCGCACCTGCGGCGCACGACGCAGGAGAACGTCGACCTCAACCGCAACTTCGTCGACTTCGACCGCGCGCTGCCCGTCAACCCCGGCTACGCCGAGATCCACGACTGGCTGCTGCCGCCCGCCTGGCCGCCGGGCCCCGAGGCCGAGGCGGCGCTGGACGCCTGCCGCGCGCGCTGGGGCGAGCGCGGGCTGCAGCGCGCCATCAGCCTGGGCCAGCACGAGTTCGCCGACGGCCTGTTCTTCGGCGGCCACGCGCCGACCTGGAGCCACCGCACGTTCCGCCGCATCCTGCAGCAGTACACCGCCGGCGTGCGCCGGCTGGCGTCGATCGACGTGCACACCGGCCTCGGCCCCTACGGCGTGGGCGAGCGCATCTTCGCCAGCTTCGACCCTGCCGTGCTGCCGCGCGCGCGGCGCTGGTGGGGCGAGCTGACTTCGGTGCACGACGGCAGCTCGACCAGCATCCCGCTGACCGGCCCGATCCAGACCGCGCTGGAGCAGGCCGCCGTGCAAGGCCCGCACATCGGCATCTGCCTGGAGTTCGGCACCTGGCCGAGCGCACGCATCACCGCCGCGCTGCGCGCCGAGCACTGGCTGCACCGCCGCGGCGGCGCCGGCGCGGCGCAGGCGGCGGCGATCCGGCAGGAACTGAAGGCGGCCTTCTACCCCGAGGCCGACGACTGGCAGCGCCGCGTCTGGCGGCAGGGCGCCGAGGCTTGCGAGCAGGCGCTGCGCGGGCTGCAGGAGGCGTAGACCGGCTGCGGTTTCACTTTTGGATCGCCCTGCCGGGAGCCGCTGCGCGGACTTTCGGTAAATTCGACCCATGGGAATCCGCTCGCTGGCCGCCGAACTGCTGCCCAGCGCCCTGCAGGGGCTGGGCCGCATCGCGCATCAACCGCCGGCCGCGCCGGCGGTGGAGGCGTCGTCGTTCGCCGCGCTGACCGACAAGCTGGGCTACCTGAGCAAGGCCGACCTGCGCCAGGTGCGCGACGCCTACAAGTTCGCCGACGAGGCGCACCTGGGCCAGTTCCGCGCCAGCGGCCAGCCCTACATCACGCACCCCATCGCGGTGGCCGGCCTGGTGGCCGACTGGCGGCTGGACGCGCAGGCCGTGATGGCCGCGCTGATGCACGACGCGATGGAAGACTGCGGCATCACCAAGGCCGAGCTGATCGAGCGCTTCGGCGCGCCGACGGCCGACCTGGTCGACGGCCTTACCAAGCTGGACAAGCTGCAGTTCAGCACGCGCGAGGAAAGCCAGGCCGAGTCGTTTCGCAAGATGCTGCTGGCGATGGCGCGCGACGTGCGCGTCATCCTCATCAAGCTGGCCGACCGGCTGCACAACATGCGCACCATGGCCGCCATGCCGCCGGCCAAGCGCCAGCGCATTGCGCGCGAAACGCTGGACATCTACGCCCCCATCGCCCACCGCCTGGGCCTGAACCAGACCTACCGCGAGCTGCAGGAGCTGTCGTTCGAGCACCTCTACCCCTGGCGCCACCAGGCGCTGAACAAGGCGGTGGCCAAGGCGCGCGGCACGCGGCGCGACATCGTCGCGCGCGTGCAGGCCGAGGTGGAAAAAGGCTTCGCCGCGCACAAGATGCGCGTGCAGATCTCGGGCCGCGAGAAGACGATCTACAGCATCTACCGCAAGATGCGCGAGAAGCACGCCGGCTTCGCGCAGGTCAACGACATCTTCGGCTTCCGCATCGTGGTGCCGACGCTGCTCGACTGTTATCACGCGCTGGGCGTGCTGCACCAGCTGTACAAGCCGGTGCCGGGGCGCTTCAAGGACTACATCGCCATCCCCAAGGCCAACGGCTACCAGAGCCTGCACACCACGCTGGTCAGCCCGCTGGGCACGGCGGTGGAGTTCCAGATCCGCACCGAGGCCATGCACGCGGTGGCCGAGAAAGGCATCGCCGCGCACTGGCTGTACAAGGCCAGCGAGAAGAACGGCAAGAACGGCAGCGCCAGCGCCGACCCGCAGAACCTGGGCGCGATCTGGCTGCAGTCGCTGATCGACATCCAGGACGAGACGCGCGACGCCGCCGAGTTCCTGGAGCACGTGAAGATCGACCTCTACCCCGATGCGGTCTACGTCTTCACGCCGCGCAGCAAGATCCTGGCGCTGCCGCGCGGCGCCACGCCGGTGGACTTCGCCTACGCCATCCACTCCGACGTGGGCGACCACACGGTGGCCGCCAAGGTCAACGGCGAGGCGGTGGCGCTGCGCACCGAGCTGCGCAGCGGCGACGTGGTGGAAGTCATCACCGCCCCCGGCGCCAAGCCCAACCCGGCCTGGCTGGGCATGGTGCGCACCGGCCGCGCGCGCAGCAAGATCCGCCACTACCTGAAGAACATGGAGACCGAGGAGTCGCGCGCGATGGGCGAGAAGATGCTGGCCCAGGCGCTGCGCGCCGAAGGGCTGCAGATGCCCTCGTCCGACCCCGGCGACACGCAGGCCGCGGCGCTGTGGCAGCAGATCACGCGCTGGAGCGGCAACCGCAACCGCGGCGAACTGCTGGTCGACATCGGGCTCGGCCGCAAGATCGCCATCATCGTGGCCAAGCGGCTGGCGCAAGGCCTGCGCGAGCGCGGCACGCGGCCCGACGCGGTGACGCTGACGCTCGGCCGCTACGGCGCCGACGACGCGGCGCAGGCGCAGAGCGTGGTCTTCGTCGACGGCAGCGAAGGCGCCTCGGTGCAGCTGGCGCCTTGTTGCCGGCCGATTCCCGGCGACGCCATCGTCGGCTACCTGGGCCGCGGCGAAGGGCTGGTGGTGCACACCGCCGAATGCCACACCGGCAAGCGCCTGTACGAGCGCGACAGCGAGCGCTGGATGCGCGTGGAATGGGCCGACGAGCTGACGCGCAGCTTCGAGACCGGCGTGGTCGCGCTGGTCGGCAACGGCAAGGGCGTGCTGGCGCAGGTGGCCTCGGCCATCAGCGCGGCCGAAGCCGACATCCGCCACCTCGACATGGGCCCCGAAAGCGCCGCCGAGACCGCCGAGCTGCGCCTGCTGCTGAGCGTGCGCGACCGCGTGCACCTGGCCGACGTGCTACGCACGCTGCGCCGCAACCCCGCCGTCTTGCGGGTGTGGCGCATCAAGCCTTGAGGCCGCCCTCAGGGGCCGGGTAACGCACCTCGACGACCTCGATCTTCTCCACGCCGCCCGGCGTGACCAGCGCCACCTCGTCGCCTTCGCGCGACTTCAAGAGCGCGCGCGCGATCGGGCTGATCCAGCTCACCTCGCCGTGCAGGCTGTCGGCCTCGTCGATGCCCTTGATCGTCACCGTGCGCTCGTCGCCGCGCGCGTTGGCGTAGGTGACGGTGGCGCCGAAGAAGACCTGGTCGCGGCCGTGGTGGGCGCTGGGGTCGGCCACTTCGGCGATGTCCAAGCGCTTGGTGAGGAAGCGGATGCGGCGGTCGATCTCGCGCAGCCGCTTCTTGCCGTAGAGGTAGTCGCCGTTCTCGCTGCGGTCGCCGTTCTTGGCGGCCCAAGACACCGTCTCCACGACCTTGGGCCGCTCGACGTCGAGCAGCGCCATCAGCTCTTCACGCAGGCGCCGGTAGCCCTGCGGCGTGATGTAGTTGCGCGCACCCGCGGGCAGCGCCGGCAGCGCGGCGCCTTCATCGTCGTCGTCGCCGTCGTCCGACTCTTTGGTGAAGGCCTTGCTCATCGGCGCATCGAAGCCTCAGCGCGCCGGCACCCAGGTCTGCAGCCGCGGCAGCAGCGCGCGGTAAGGCGCCAGCAGCAGCACCGCCATCGTCGCCTTCACCGCCAGGTCGCCGCCGGCCAGCTGCAGCCAGTTGAGGCCGCTGCCGGCGAAGGCCAGGAAGAAGAACACGCCGGTGTCGACCACCGAGGCCACCTGCGAGCCGATCAGCGGCGCCTTCCACCACGAGGCGCGGCGCCAGCGGTTGAAGACCAGCACGTCGAGCAGCTGCGAGACGATGAACGCCGTGCCCGAAGCAAGCGCGATGCGCCACGGCGCCAGCAGCCCCGAGACCGCCACCGCCACCGCGAAGCCGGCCCAGGCCACGCGCCGCGCCGCCGCCGGGCCCAGCGCGCGGTTGGTCAGGTCGCTGACCAGGAACACCAGCGGATAGGTGAAGGCGCCCCAGGTCAGCCAGGCATTGATGGGGTACTGCACCGTCCAGTTGGACAGCACGATCACCGCCGCCATCGCGGCGATCGGCAGGCGCAGGGAGCGCCACGGATGGGGCCACGGCGTGGCGCTTGGGTCGGTTTTCATCGGGGCGCGATTTTATTCGGCGCGCGGCGTCCGGCGTCGTGCGCTCTGCGACACTCGTCCGCCATGTACCCGCTGCTCAACGGCCTGCGCATCGTCGAATGCGCCTCTTTCATCGCCGCGCCTTCGTGCGCGCTGCACCTGCGCCAGATGGGCGCCGAGGTGATCCGCATCGACCCCATCGGCGGCGGCCCCGACTTCAAGCGCTGGCCGCTCTCCACGCAAGGCCACAGCTACTACTGGGAAGGGCTGAACAAGGGCAAGCGCTCGATCGCGGTCGACTTCGCGCGGCCCGAGGGCCGGCAGCTCGTCACCGAGCTGGTCACCGCGCCCGGCGCCGATGCCGGCATCCTGGTGACCAACTTCCCGCACGACGGCTTCCTGGCGCACCAGCGCCTGGCGGCGCGCCGCGCCGACCTGATCTCGGTGCGCGTGATGGGCTGGCGCGACGGCGGCTCGGCCGTCGACTACACCGTCAACGCCGGCATCGGCGTGCCGTGGATGACCGGCAGCGAAGCCAACGGCGACGAGCCCGTCAACCACGTGCTGCCGGCCTGGGACCTGCTGACCGGCGCCCACGCCGCCTTCGCGCTGCTGGCCGCCGAGCGCGACAGAAACCGCAGCGGCCGCGGGCACGAGGTGACGCTGGCGCTGTCCGACGTGGCGCTGGCCTCGCTGGGCCACATGGGCCAGATCGCCGAGGTGCTGGCCGGCGGCGACCGGCCACGCTACGGCAACGCGCTGTTCGGCGCCTTCGGCCGCGACTTCGCCAGCGCCGACGGCGCCCGGCTGATGGTGGTGGCCATCACGCGCCGGCAATGGACCGGGCTGCTGCAGGCGCTGCAGCTCGGCGCGCCGGTCGCGGCGCTGGAAGCGCAGCTGGGGCTGTCGCCCACGCACGGGTTCGAACGCGACGAAGGCCTGCGCTTCGTCCACCGCGAGGCCTTGTTCCCGCTGTTCGAGCAAGCGATCGGCGCGCGGCCGCTGCAGGAATTGCGCGCCGCCTTCGACCAGCACGGCGTGTGCTGGAACGAGTACCGCACGCTGTCGCAGGCCTTGCAGCACGACCCGCGCCTGGCGCTGGCTTCGGCGCTGTTCAGCGAGCTGGACCACCCCAGCGGCGAACGCTACCCCGCACCCGGCGCTGCCGCTGAGTTTGCCGGCCAGCCGCGCCGGCCGGTGGAACGCGCGCCGCGGCTGGGCGAGCACACCGACGAGGTGCTGGCGCGCGTGCTCGGCTGCAGCGCCACGCGCATCGGCGAGCTGCACGACGCGGGGCTGGTGGCTTGAGCCTTGCCGGCGAGCGCTGGCCCGCTGTCCCGATGTCCTTCAGCACCAGCGTTGGCTAGCGCTCTTTCCAATCCAGGTTGAACACCTCGGCCGGCAATAGCCAGCGGTCGCCGTCGCTGCCGTAGCCCAGCGCTTGCAGCACGCCGCCGTCGGCGGCCAGTTGCGGCGTGACGATGGCGAAGTAGTCCTGCGCCTGCCAGGCCAGGGCCGACAGCGGCTGCGCCGGCCGCCCGCCGAGCTTGGCATGGCCGTCCTGGCAGGCGCAGACGTCGACCGTCACGCCCGCGGCCGTCAGCGTCAGCAGGTGGGGCAGCGTTTCCAGGCCCTTGCCGAGCAGCGCGATCTTGCGGCCGCGCAGCGGCAGGGGCGCCAGCAGGTCGGTCTGCACCGGGCGCGCCGCCATCTGCTGCAAGGCCTCGCAGGCGATGAGGAAGCCGCGCTCGGGGCGCAGGTGCATCACGTAGTCGGTGAAGTGGCTGCGGTCGGTGACGTGGCGGTTCATCTCGACGAGGCCGAAGCGCCCGTCGGTCGCGCATAACTCGCGGATCACGCGGTTCAGGCGCAGGCATTGCCGCCGGTACTGCGGGAAGGCCGGCATGGCGTTGCGGAAGTAGGCGAACTCCGGCAGCGTCATCAACAGCAGCCGCGTGCTGGCGGGCATGCGCGCGGCCAGCCACAGCAGGTTCTCGCGGAAGCGCTCGGGCGTGATCAGGCCCTCGCAATCGAAGTGCTCGCACAGCCAGGCATCGGCATCCTGCCCTGCCGGCGGCACGACGGGGGTGACGCTGAAGCTCGCGCTTTCGCTCAGCACGACGCGCAGGTCCGCGTGGCCGCGCCGCCGGTGGATGAACAGCTCGGCATCGTCGTTGAAGGAGAACAGCGCGTAGTCGTAGCCGCCGTCGAAGACGCGCGTCTTGAACGCCGTCTGGCCGGTGTAGTTGTGGAAGTGCCGCGCGCAGAAGTCCTTGTCGGCCTCGCTCATCTCGAAGCACGAGCGCAGGTACTCGGTGGCCACGTTGACGCCGCGCGTCGCGCCGCGGAAGGTGTTGCACTCGAAGGTCACGTCGGTCAGCGCATTGGCCAGCGTGCCCACCAGGTAGTACATGTCGCAGGCGCCGGAGGCATACAGCTTCAGCCGGCGGCGGTCGGCTTGCGGCGCGGCGGCGGGCGCAAGCGGCTGCGGCTGCGGCTGCGGCGCCTCGGTGTCGAGCGTGATGTAGTCCAGCGCCGAATCGGCATCGAACGGCGACGACGCGGTCTCGCCGACCACGTCGAGCCGGGGCCGGCCGAGGTGCGCATAGACGAACTGCTCGATGCCCAGGTTGATGATGCGGCAGGAGAACAGGAAGTGCTCCAGCCGCCCTTCGTGCAGGCAATACCAGCCGACCACGCCGTGATCGCCGAAGCGGTCGCGCGCCGACACGGTGGCCGTGGCGCGCGAAGCGTCCGCGATCAGCGCGCGCACTTCGTCCAGCGACAGGCGCTGCTTGGTGAAGTTGAGCTGGTTGGTGCGCGCCAGCATGTCGTGCACGCGCTCGGCATCGTCGACGCGCGTGGGGGTGATGCGCAAGCGGATGTCGCTTTGCCGCAGGAAGGCTTCGTTGCTGGACGCGCTGCTGCGCTCGGTGGCGCGCTGTTCCAGCATCTTGTACTGCGCCAGGCGCTTGCCGCCGTCGGGCTTGCCGGCCAGGCCCGGCCGCGCCAGCAGCGTGGGCAGCAGCGCCGCATCGAGCGTCTGCAGCCCCGGGTTGTAGTAGCGCGCTTCCTCCAGGTTCAGGCCGTTGTCGTCGACGAACAGCACGTTCTCGGCGCGCAACTGGGCCTTGTCGATGATGTCGCGCACCAGCTCGCCCTTGGCCGCGAAGGCGATGCGCGGAAACACGAAGTGCCCCCAGACGCCGGCCTGTTCCAGGCGCTGCCGGGCGGCCGCGAAATCGTTCTTCGAGCAGATGGCGTTGACGATGCCGCGGCGCGTCAGCTCTTCGACCATCGCCACGTGCGCCGGCGGAATCTCCAGCGCATCGCCCTCGGCCAGCGTGCCGTGCCAGAAGGTGTCGTCGAGGTCCCAGATCACCAGCTTCACGTCGGCCGCGGGCCGCAGCGCCGTGGCCAGGGCCGCTTCAAAGCGATCGAGCGCGGCCAGGGCGGCCTGCCGTGCGGGCCGGCCGCCGGCCGGCAGCGCGCGCAGCTCGGCACTGGCCGCATGCAGCTCGGCGTCGGCCGGGAACGAAGCATCCATCGACGCCAACGCCTCCGGCAACAGGCGGCGAATGCTCTCGGACTCCTTGTCGACGAGATAGACCATCGCCTCCCGGATGGTGCCGGCCAACTCCTGGGCGCGTTGCTGGATGTCGGCGGTCATCGTGGCGGTCATGGCGTGAGGTTCCTTGCGCGGTGCTTCGTCGGCCAGGCGGGCGCGCCGGACGCAGCGGCGCCGTCCTGCCGGATGCCGCCCACTCTAGGGCCGCGCGGCGGCAGGCCATCGCCGGAGCAGGCGGGGGAACCGCGGGCTTTTCCGCCTGGACCCGGTGAGCGGGCGATGGGCCCGGCGCCTCAGGTCGGACGTTGGAAGGCGCGGCGCGCGCGGTCGACCTCGGCGGCCGTCACGCAATCGGCCGCGTGGTCGTTGACCAGGCCCATCGCCTGCATGAAGGCATAGGCCGTGGTCGGGCCGACGAAGGCCCAGCCGCGCTGCTTCAGGTCTTTCGACAACGCGATCGACGCCGGCGACACCGACACCGGCTGCGGCGGCGCGGCCGCGGCCGGGTCGGCCTCGAAGCGCCAGAAGTAAGCCGCCAGCGTTCCGCATTCGGCCTGCAGCGCCACCGCGCGGCCGGCGTTGTTGACCACCGCCTCGATCTTGCCGCGGTGGCGCACGATGCCGGCGTCCTGCAGCAGCCGCGCGACGTCGCGCTCGTCGAAGCGCGCCACGCGGTGGAAGTCGAAGCCGGCGAAAGCGCGGCGGAAGTTCTCGCGCTTGTCGAGGATGGTGCGCCAGCTCAGGCCCGACTGAAAGCCTTCGAGGCACAGCTTCTCGAACAGCCGCCGGTCGTCGGCCACCGGAAAGCCCCATTCGCGGTCGTGATAGGCCTCGTAGTTGGGCGCCGCGGTGCACCAGCGGCAGCGCGGGCGGCCGTCGCTGCCGGGCAGCGTGGCGGGCGTGGTCATCGCTTCAGCCCTTGAACACCGGCGCGCGCTTGTCGAGGAACGCGGCCACCGCCTCGCGGTGGTCGGCCGTCTGGTGCGACAGCGCCTGGAACGCGGCCGACAGCTCCAGCACCGTGTCCAGCCGACCGTGGATGGCCTCGCGGATCAGCCGCTTGGTCATGCGCACCGCGTGCACCGGGTTGGCGGCGATCTTCTGCGCCAGCGCCTGCGCGGTGGGCAGCAGTTCGGCGGCCGGCACCACGCGCGAGACCAGGCCCCAGGCCAGCGCCTGCTGGGCGTCGATGACCTCGCCGGTGAGCGACAGCTCGCTGGCGCGCGACAGGCCGATCAGCCGCTGCAGCAGCCAGGCGCCGCCGTCGCCGGGGATGATGCCCAGGCGCACGAAGCTTTCGGCGAACTTCGCCTGCTCCGACGCGATGCGGATGTCGCACATGCACGCCAGGTCCAGCCCGGCGCCGATGGCCGGGCCGTTGACGGCGGCGATCACCGGGACCTCCAGGTTGAACAGCGCCAGCGGCAGCCGCTGGATGCCGCGGCGGTACTCGTCGCGGATCTGCAGGCCGTCGACCGCGCCGCCGGACTGGCGCTGCATGTCCTTGATGTCGCCGCCCGACGAGAAGCTGCTGCCGGCGCCGGTCAGGATCACGGCCTTGACGCCGCCGTCGTCGCGGATGCGTTCGATGGCGCGCAGGAAGTCGGCCACCGCCGAGTTGCCGGTCAGCGGGTTGCGGCGCGCCGGCTCGTCCATGGTCAGCGTGACGATGGGGCCTTGCTGGTCGTAGCGGAGGAAGTCGGTCATGGCGGTGCGGTGAAGTGGGGCCGCAAGCGTAAGCGCTGGAGCGATCAGCGGTTCTCGCAGGGGCGCGTCTCTCCGCTGCCCGCCGCCGCCAGCTCGATCACGGCGTCGGCCGCCCACGCGCCCAGGCCCGCGGGCCGCACGAGCACCGGGTTGAGCTCGATCGAGCGCAGCCGCTCGCCATGCCGGTGCGCCAGCACCGACAGCCGCGACAGCAGCCGCGCCAGCGCGTCCACGTCGGCCGGCGGCCGGCCGCGCGCGCCGCGCAGCAGCGGCGCGCCGCGGATGCCGGCGATCATCGCGTGCGCGGCCGCCTCGTCGAAGGGGCAGCGGCGGAACACTACGTCCTGCAGCAGCTCGACGAAGATGCCGCCCAGGCCGAAGGCGGCGAACAGGCCGAGCTGCGGGTCGCGGTGCACGCTGACCAGGCATTCGACGCCGTCGGCGATCTGCGGCGCGACGAGCACGCCGTCGATGCGCGCATCGGGCCTGGCGCGCGCGACCGCTGCCGTCACGGCCGCGAAGGCCGAGCGCACTTCGCCGGCGCTGCGCAGGTCGAGCTGCACGCCGCCGACCTCGGACTTGTGCGCGATGTCGGGCGAAACGATCTTCAGCACCACCGGAAAGCCCATGCCCTGCGCGGCTGCCGCGGCCGCCTGCGCGTCGGTGGCCAGCGCCTCGGGCAGGCAGGCCACGCCGTGCGACGCGAGCCAGGCCTTGGCCTCGGCCTCGTTCGGCACCGTGGCCGGCAGGGGTGCGCCGGTCGTCGCTGGCGACATTGCTTGCGACAACGCCGGCGCCTCCGGCCGCGCAAAGGCCCGGCCGAAGCGCGCCAGCGCGCCGATCGCGTGGATCGCGCGCGCCGGCTCCTCGAACACCAGCAGCCCGTCCTGCTCGTACGCGGCCACCGCCTCGCGGTCGGCGGTCGTCAGGATGGTCCACAACCGGTCCGGGTGCGCGCGCGCCACGTCGGCGAAGCTCCGGCGCAGCACCGGGCCCTTCTTCAGCGAGCCGCCGACGCCGGCCAGGTAGACCGCGATCGCCTCATAACCACCACGTTCGGCGACCTCGCGCGCGAAGTGGCCGACGAGGTCGATGTCGTTGAGCGACTGGGCCGTGATGTCGATCGGGTTCACCGGCGATGCGAACGGCAGCAGCGCCTGCAGCCGCTGCTGGCTGCCGCCGTCCATCTGCGGCATCGCCAGGCCGGCGCGCTCGGCGGCGTCGCTCATCTGGATGCCGGCGCCGCCGCTGAGCGTCAGCACGCCCAGCGTGCCGGCCACCGGGTAGATGCGCCGCGCGGCGGCGTAGGCGATGTCGAGCATCTGCTCGGTGTGCTCGGCGCGCACGGCGCCGAACTCGTCGAGCACGACGTCGAACAGCCGGTCATCGCCGGCGATGGCCGCGGTGTGCGACTGCACGGCGCTGGCGCCGAGCGCGCTGCGCCCGCCCTTGTGCACGATGACCGGCTTGCGCGCGCGGCGCGCCGCTTCCAGCGCCTGCAGCAGCAGTTCCGGCCGGCGCAGGCCTTCGAGGTAGGCGACGATGACGTCGATGCCGGGGTGGTCGACCAGCCAGCCGATCGCCTCGCCCAGCGTCACGTCGGCCTCGTTGCCGGTGGTGATGCACAGCGGCGTGCCCATGCCGCGGTTGCGCGCGATGTTGAAGATCTGCGAGCCGACGGCGCCCGACTGGCTGGCGATGCCGATGCGCCCCGGCAGCGGAAAACCGCGCTCGAACGCGGTGGAGAAGAACGGGTAGTAGGCCGCGTGGGCGTTGAACAGGCCGATGGTGTTGGGGCCGAACAGGCGCAGGCCGCTGGCCTGGGCCGCGCGCACCATGCGCTGCTGCAGTTCGGCGCCCGCCGCCCCGGCCTCGGCGAAGCCGGCCGAGAAGACGATGGCCGAGCGCGTGCCCCGGCGGGCCAGCGCCTCCACGGCGTCGGCCGCCAGGGCGCCCGGCACGGCGACGATGGCGGCGTCGGGCGCGGCCGGCAGGTTCTCGATGGCGTCGTAGCAGCGCAGGCCTTGCACGTCGCTGCGCGCCGGGTTCACCGGCCACAGCTCGCCGGCGAAGCCCTGCTGCAGCATGGTGGCGATCGGGATGCCGCCGATGCGCTCGGGGTCGGACGAAGCGCCGACGATCGCGACGCTCGCCGGATTCAGCACGTCTGAAGACCGCATCGCTCAAGCCGCCGCCGGGTGGAACACCGGCACCGGGTAGCCCTGGCCGAGATCGCGGAAGGCCACCTGCACCGGCGCGCCGATGCGCAGCGCGTCGGGTTCGGCGTCGACGAACTGCGTCAGCATGCGGCAGCCTTCGGCGAGGTCGACGTAGCCGATGGCATAGGGCTCGTCGATGCGGCGCATCACGCTGAAGGTGTGGATCGTGCCCTGCCCGCTGGCCGCGCGCCAGGCGGTGCGGTCGCTGCCGCAATGCGGGCAGATCGGCCGCGGATAGTGGTGGCTGCGGCCGCAGGCTTCGCAACGGCGCAGCAGCAGCCGGCCTTCGGCGGCGGCCTGCCAGTAGGCAGCGGTTTCCGGTGCGGCGGCCAGCAGCTCGTCGAGGGGCTGCTGCGGCGAGGGGGTGTTGACGGTCATCCGATGCGCTCCAGGATCAGGGTGCTGCTGGCGTGGCGGGTGCCGATCCAGCCGCCGAGGCCCTGCGCCAGCGCGAGGCGGCAATCGGGCACCTGCACGGCGGGGTGGGCGCGGCCGCGCAGCTGGCGCACGGCTTCGATCACCTTGGTCATGCCGCCGCGGTTGGCGGGGTGGTTGTTGCACTGGCCGCCGCCGTCGGTGTTGAACGGCAGCCTGCCGACGCCGGCGATCAGGTTGCCGTCGGCGACGAAGCGCCCGCCCTCGCCCTTGGCGCAGAAGCCCAGGTCTTCGAGCTGCAGCAGCACGGTGATCGTGAAGCTGTCGTAGATCGACGCGTACTGGATGTCGGCGGGCCGCACGCCGGCCTGCGCGAAGGCCGTGCGGCCCGACAGCGCCGCGCCGGTGCGGGTGAGGTCGGCCGCGCCGCCCTGCAGGTGATAGATGGCGTCGCCGGCGCCGCGGATGGCGACGCTTTGCGCGCGCAGCTCGCGCGCGATCTCGCGCCGCGTGACGACGATGGCGCCGCCGCCGTCGGTGACCACGCAGCAGTCCAGCCGGTGCAGCGGGTCGGCCACCAGCGGCGAGTCGAGCACGTCCTGCACGGTCACCGGCTCGCGCAGCAGCGCGTGTGGGTTGTGCTGCGCGTGCTGCGACGCGGCGACGCGGATCCACGCGAGCTGCTCGCTGGTGGTGCCGTACTCGTGCATGTGGCGCTTAGCGCACATGGCGTAGAGCAGCGTGACGTTCGGGCGGTAGGGGATCTCGAAGGCGGTGTCGGGCACCTGCATCGGCGCGCTGCGCGCCGAGGTGCCGACGGAGCGGCCTTCCGATCGCGGCCGGCCGGCCAGCGTGACCAGCGCCACGTTGCAGCGCCCGGCGTCGACCGCGGCGGCGGCGCGCGCCACGTGCGAGACATAGCTGGCGCCGCCCAGCTCGGTGGAATCGACGTGCTGCAGGCGCAGCCCCAGGTACTCGGCCATCGCCAGCGCGCCGAAGCCGGGGGCATCGCCGGCGCAGAAGTAGCCGTCCACGTCGGCCAGGGACAGCCCGGCATCGGCCAGCGCGCCGCGGGCGCATTCGGCGTGCAGCAGCGCGGTGGAACGGTCGGGCGCCTTGCGCAAGGGGTGTTCGTAGACGCCTGCGATGACGGCGGAGGGCATGGCGGGTTCGGCTCGGGGCAGGGTTGCTGCGGTTGACGCGGGGAAATGGTCTCGCCATACTGGCCCAACCATTGTGGTCCAACCATTCTACCTCAAGACCCAAAAGACCGGAGACCTCCAGATGACGACGCGCAGACGCTTCGGAACCTCGCTGCTGCTGGCGCCGCTGGCCCCCCTCGCGGTGCCGGCGGCGCGCGCGGCGGAGCCGCCGGCCGCGGCCTTCCCCACGCGGCCGGTGAGGCTGGTCGTGCCGACGCCGGCGGGCGGCTCGTTCGACGGCCTGGCGCGCTTCTTCGGCGAGAAGCTGGCCGCGGCCTGGAAGCAGCCGGTCGTCATCGAGAACAAGCCCGGCGCGGCGACGATGCTGGCCGCCGCCCAGGTGGCGAAGTCGCCGGCCGACGGCTACACGCTGCTGTTCGGCACCAGCGCCGTGGCGCAGAACCCCAGCCTCTACGCCAAGATGCCTTACGAGCCGGGCGAGCTGGCGGCGGTTGCCAAGCTGCACGACATTCCGCTCGCGCTGGCGGTCAACACCAGCCTGGGCGTCACCACCTTGCCGAGTTTCATCGAGCGTGCCAAGGCGGCGAAGGGCGCCATGTCCTGCGGCGTCATCTCGACCACGGCACAGGCGCTGGGCAAGATCTTCGAGCAGGCGGCCGGGGTCGAGCTGGTCTCGGTGCCGTACAAGGGCGAGGCGCCGGCGCTGACCGACCTGCTCGGCGGCCAGGTCAATGCCACCTTCATCGCGCCCGGCACCGCAGCGGCGCAGGCCGGCCGGCTGCAGGTGCTGGCGGTGGCCAGCGCCAAGCGGCTGGCGCGCATCGCACAGGTGCCGACCTTCGCCGAGCTGGGGCTCGCCGACCTGCGGCGCTCGGGCTGGGGCGGCGTGTTCGCGCCGGCGGGCACGCCGCGCGCGGTGGTCGACCGCCTCTCGGCCGCCTGGCTGCAGGTGGCCACCAGCGCCGAGGTGGCCGAGAAGACCGACGCCGCCGGCTACGTGGTGGACGCCGTCGAATCGCGTGCCTTCGCCGCCTTCGTCGAAGCCGAGACCGGCTACTGGCGCGGCGTGTTCAAGCAGTTCGGCATCAAGGCCGAATAACTTCGCTCTTCAACGGCTTCGCGCGCGGGCCGGCGCGGACCCGCTCTGCGCCGCCGAGGCCTCGAACAGATAGGCATGCAGCGCCTTGAAGTGCCGGCGCAGCAGCAGCACGGCCTTCTCGGCGTCGCGCCGGCGCAGGCAGTGGACGATTTCGCGGTGCACCTTCACGGTCTCGGCGCGCGGGGCCACGCCGTCGCGCTGCAGCACCTTCAGCACGATGTCGGTGACGGCGTCGACCAGGATCACCAGCACCTCATTGTGCGTGGCCTGCGCCAGCAGGCGGTAGAAGTTGACGAGCTGCTCGCGCCGCTCGTCCAGCCGGTTCAGGCGCGTCAGTTCCTCGGTGCGGCTGATGCTGTGCTCCAGCGCGTCGAGCTCCTGCTCGCGCGCGCGCTCGGCGGCCAGGCGCAGCACGGCGTCGAGCAGGATCACGCGGCTCTCGGTCAGGTCGGCCAGCGAGATGCGGCCCAGGTGCACCATGTCGCCGAACGAGCGCGTCACCACCGCGGGGTCGCCCTCGCGGATGAAGGCGCCGCCCTTCACGCCCTTGTGCAGGCGGATGACGCCGGCGATCTCCAGGCTGCGCAACGCCTCGCGCACGGCGGTGCGCGAGCTGCCGCACTGCAGCGCCAACTCGCGCTCGGCCGGTAGCTTGTCGCCAGGCTTCAGCGCGCCGCTGGCCAGCTGCTCGCGCACCTGGTCACAGATGGTCTCGAACACGCGCGGCGCGCGGGTGCCGGCGGCATTGGGTTCGGCGGCGGCGCGCGCGGCGTCCTTCATGCAGTCCTTCCCTCTTGGAGGGCTGCATTATCGGCAGGGTGTTGCCGTGGCCATCAGCGAGTCGTTGACGGCGTACGGCTGACGACGTGTCGCGGCAGGCGCGCGGCACCATCGGTGGCATGCAACCAGTGACATGCCGCTGCCGCTGACCGAACCGCGCCTCAATACGCCCGCGGCGACACCCCCTCGCGCTCGCGCACCTGCACCGTCATCTCGCCGACCCGCTCGATTGCGATGCGCAGCGTGTCGCCCGGCGCGAAAGGTCCCACGCCTTCGGGCGTGCCGCTGGCGATCACGTCGCCGGGCTGCAGCGGCAGCACCGAGGAGACCAGCTCGATCAGCTCGGCCACGCCGACGATCATCTCGCCGGTGTTGGCCTGCTGCCGCAACTCGCCGTTGACCCACAGCCGGTTGTCCAGCGCCTGCGGGTCGCCGACTTCGTCGGCCGTCACGATCCACGGCCCCAGCGGCGTGAAGCCGGCAAAGGACTTGCGCATGCTGCGCTCTTCCTCGAACTGCTCGGCCTCGATGCGCATGGTGGCGTCGATCAGGCAGGCATAACCGAATACGTGGGACCACGCCCGCTCGCGTGGGATGTCGCGCCCGCCCTGGCCGATGATCACCGCCAGCTCCGATTCGTGGTCGAAGCGCCGCGTCGAACCGCGCGGCAGTTCGATGGTGCCGCCGTGCCCGACCACCGAGCCCGGCGCCTTCAGGAAGAAGCCCTGCTCGCGCGCGGTGCGGCCCTTCTTGGTGACGACGCGCGAGCCCAGCTCGCCGATGTGCTTGCGGTAGTTGGCCGGCGCCGCGAAGACGTGCGGCGGCGCCGGGTTGGCGGCCAGCCAGCGCACGACGTCGAGCGCGCGGCCCGTGGCCTGCGCACGCACGCGCTCGATGGCCGGCCGCGCCTCGGCCCAGTGCGCGACCAGCCAGTTGATGCGCTGCGGCGGCAGCGCGTCCAGCGCGGCCGGCAGCGCGGCGGTGACGTCGTAGAGCCGCTCGCCCTCGACGAGGCCGACCCGGTGGTCATCGAAGCTGGCGATCTTCATTCGAGCTCTTCGCGGTAGTAGCCCAGCGCCTGCAGCGCGGGCTGGTCGTTGACCTGGAACAGCAGCGCGTCTTCCAGGCCCTGGTGCGCGTGCCAGGCCCAGGGGGCGACGGCGAAGAAGTCGCCGGCCTCCCAGTCGTAGCGCTCGTCGCCGACGGTGCTGACGCCGCGGCCGCGCAGCACGTAGTACACCTTGCTGCCGGTGTGGCGCCGCCGCCGGCCCTGGAAGCCGGCGCGGATGCGCTGCAGCTGCTGGCCCATCGTCGTCATCGGCGGGCCGCCGGTGGCGGGGTTGCGGTAGGCCAGCACCACGTCGTCGTGCGGGTCGGGCGGCAGGCCGGCGGCGGCGTCCAGCGCGGCCTGGGCACTCGCCTGCGGGTAGGCCAACAAGGGGTTGGCGTAAGGCCCGGGGGCGGCGCGCGGCGGCGCCATCAGGCCGCTGCCGTGCTGGCGCCAGCTGCGGTCGGGCACGCGGTCCACCGGCTGCACGTCGTGCGCATAAGGCTCGAAGAACGTGGCCTGCAGCAGCCGCATCAGCGAGATGTCCAGCACGTCCAGCCACACCATGGGCTCGCTGCCGCGGTGCACGTGGTCGTGCCAGCTGCCGGCGGGGGTCAGCACGAGGTCGCCCTCGTTCATGGCGTAGTGTTCGCCGTCGACCGTGGTCCAGGCGCCGTTGCCCTTCATGATGAAGCGCAGGGCACTGGCGCTGTGGCGGTGGCAGGTGGCCACCTCGCCGGGCAGGATGACCTGGATCGAGCACCAGAAGGTGTGCGTCGTGCCCTCGGCCAGCCCCGGGTTCTGCAGCCGCAGCGTGCGCCGCGGGCCGCCGGCGCCGAGGTCGACCTCGCGGCCCAGCCGGTCGAGCAGCGGCGCCAGGTCGCGCCAGCGCCAGTGCACCGAGCGCATGGTCGGCCGCGGCTCGCGCGTGAACAGCGGCGGGTCGTCGCTCTGGTGCACGCGGCAGTGGAAGCGCGCCAGCTCGGCCTGCAGTGCGCGCCGGGCGTCGCCGTCGTTGGTGACGATGTCCATCACACCTCCGCTAACTGGTAAGCCGGACGGATGGCGGCCGGCGGCGCCGGCACGCCCGCGCCGCGGACGAGGTCGACAAGCGCCGCGGCATCGGCCGACGCCTCGTCGGCGCGCCAGGCCACCGTGCCGTCGGGGCGCACCAGCACCAGGCGGCGCTGGTAAAGCCGCTCGGCCTCGTCGTGGCGGATGTCGACGGTCTGCAGCGGCAGGCCGGCGGCCGCGGCGGCGCGCTCGATCGAATCGGCCGCCGGCGGCGCGGCGCCCAGGCGCAGCAGCACGAAGCCGCGGCCGAACAGGTCCAGCGTCGACCGCCCTTCCGCCAGCCACACGTGGGGCGCGCGCGAGCCCGGCCGCGCCGTCGGCGTGTAACGCGCGACCTCATTCGGCGGCGGCGGCGTGCCGTCGGGCGCGACGATGGGCGAGCCTTCGTAGACGTAGCCCAGGTGGATGCCGACCGAGAACCACTCGCGCTTCATCATCTCGGTGTAGCGCGCGCCGTACTCGCGGCGCGCGGCCTCGATGTCGGGGTGGTCCCGGTCGAACACCGCGGGGTCGGGCTTCAGCACGCGCGGCGACAGCATGCGGCGCAGGTTCTCGCCGGCCTCGGTGACGTTGCGCACGGCCACCGGCTGCTGCTCGAACCCGTAGCTGTCGAGCAGGTGGTCGCCGCCCCAGCCCTGCACCTTCGCGGCCAGCTTCCAGCTCAGGTTCACCGCATCGAGAATGCCGGTGTTCATCCCGAAGCCGCCGGTCGGCGAGGTCAGGTGCGCGGCGTCGCCGGCGATGAAGACGCGGCCCTGGCCGTAGCGGTCGGCCACGAGCTGGCGGCGCACCCAGGGGAGCACCGAGAGGATCTCGAAGTCGAACTCGCGCCCCATCGCGCGCACGATGGCGCGGCGCATCTGCGCCTCGCTCACCTCGCGCCGCGTGGCGTCTCCAACGAGCGAGAAGCGCCACTGGTCGCGGCCGTTGATCGCCACCAGCGTCGCCCAGGTGCCTTCGGGGCCGATGAAGATGTAGCGGTAGGCCGGCGCCTTGTCGTGCAGCTTCTCCAGCCCGTCGCAGCGGAAGACGACGTTGGTGGTGTAGGACAGCACCGGCTCGCCGCTCATGCCGATGCCCAAGGCTTGACGCACGCCGCTGGCGCCGCCGTCGCAGCCCACGAGGTACTGCGCCTGCAGCGTGCGGCGCTCGCCGCTGGCGGCGTCTTTCAGCGTCGCCAGCACGTGGTCGCCGCGGTCCTCGAACGACGCCAGCTCGGTGCGGTAACGCAGGTCCACGCGGCCGGTGCTGCGCACGAAGCGCGCCAGCACGGGGTCGAAGAAGTTCTGCGGGCAACGCTCGCGCTTCTGTGGGCTGACGGGTGGGCACTTCTCGGCCGCCGGCGACGGGAAAACCTCGCGCCCGAACTCGTAGCCGTTGAGGTCGGTGACCCAGGCGCAGTCCTGCGGGTAGTCGCGGTTGTAGCCGGCCGATTCGACCCAGGGCACGATGCCCCAGCGGCGGCAGAACTCCATCGAGCGGATGCCGACCATGTCCATGCGCGGCTGGCCGATCACGCCGTCGCCGCGTTCGACCAGCACGCAGTCCACGCCGCGCCAGCCCAGGTCGCCGGCCAGCGCCAGGCCGACGGGGCCGGCGCCGACGATCAAAACAGGGGTGGTTTGCATGGCGTTCAGCGGACGAGGTTGCGGCCGAGCACGCTGCGATGGGTCGGGACCCTCGATCAGCGGCTTCGTGTAAATGGTCCGTCCATTTTGCACGCAATCGGCCGTCGCCGCCGCAGGTCGTGGCAGGCTCCCTCACCCGCGTGCGGAGGCGGGTTGCTACGGCAGCTGGCGGTCGAGCGCCGGCACGTCGGCCAGCGGCCCCTCGACGTACAGCCGCATCACCCCCGCCATCCCCAGCCGCGTGTGCCCTTGCGCCACCAACTGCCGGTACAGCGTGGCCAGTAGCTCGGCCATCGGCAGCGGCGCCGTGGCCTCGCGGCCCAGCGCCAAGGCGATCTCGGTGTCCTTCAGCGCATTCAGCGTCGATCCGCTGTAGACGCCGGCCAGCATGGCGCCGGCGTAGTGGCGCAACACCGCGGAGTCGGCGAAGCCGGCCTGCATCGCCTGCACCAGCGCGGCGGCGTCCAGGCCCTGGCGCTGCGCGAGGTGCAAGGCCTCGGCCAGCACCGCGGCGGTGCCGAAGCTGACGAGCTGGTTGCAGGCCTTGCCGATCTGCCCGCTGCCGGCCGCGCCGAGATGGGTGATGCGCGCGGCATAGGCCTGCAGCAGCGGCTGCACGCGCGCCAGCGCCGCCGCGTCGCCGCCGGCAAACACCGTCAGCCGGCCTTCGCGCGCGCCGGCCGGGCCGCCGGAGACCGGCGCGTCGATCCAGTGGCCGCCGCGCTCGGCCAGCAGCCGGGCGGCGAAGGCGCGCGTCGCGTCGGGCGCGATGGTCGAGTGGTCGATGACGATGCCGCCCGGCGCCAGGCCGGCGGCCGCGCCCTCGGGGCCGAACACCACCTGCTCCACCGCGGCCGCGTCGGTCACGCACAGGCAGACGATGCCGGCCTCGCGCGCCAGCGCGGCCGGCGTCGTGGCGACGCTCGCCCCTTGCATAGCCAGCGCCTCCGCCTTCGCGCGGTCGCGGTTCCACACCTGCAGCGGCCAGCCAGCCTGCGCCACGCGCTGCGCCATCGGCGCGCCGATCGCGCCCAGGCCGATCCAGCCGATGAGCTCGTTCGTAGCGTTAGCGCCGGCGCTCATGCTCGTCACCAGAGCGCCGCTTCAGACGAAGCGCTCGCCGCGCTCGGCCATCGACAGCAGCCGCTTCGGCGGCTCGAAGCGCTCGCCGTAGCGTCGCGCCAGCTCGGCCGCGCGCTGCGCGAAGGCTTTCAGACCCACGCTGTTGACGTATTGCAGCGTGCCGCCGGTCCAGCGCGGGAAACCGATGCCCAGCACCGAGCCGACGTTGGCGTGGCGCGCCGCCTCGATCACGCCCTCTTCCAGGCAGCGGATGGACTCGATGGCCTGGACGTAGAGCAGCCGGTCGCGCAGGTCGGCGTCGGGCGCGCCGCCGCCGCCGCCGCTGAAGACGTCGGCCAGCCCCGGCCACAGCCGCTTGCGGCCGTCTTCCGGGTAGTCGTAGAAGCCGCCACCGCCGGCGCGGCCCGGGCGCTTCAAGTCGACCGCCATCGTGCGGATCACGTCCCAGCCCGGGTGCTGCGGCAGCGGCAGGCCTTCGGCCGCGAGGTCGGCGATGGTCTGCTGCCGCACCGACCACGACAGCGCCATCGAGGTCTCGTCCATCACCGCCAGCGGCCCCACCGGCATGCCCACCGCCAGTGCCGCGTTCTCGATGCGCGCCGCGGCCACGCCTTCGGCCAGCATCGCCGCGCCTTCCTTGGTGAAGGTGCCGAACACGCGGCTGGTGTAGAAGCCGCGGCTGTCGTCGACGACGATCGGCGTCTTCTTCAACTGCTGCACGAAGTCCAGCGCCCGCGCCAGCGTTTGCGGCGAGGTCTGTCGGCCCTTGATGATCTCGACCAGCGGCATGCGGTCCACCGGCGAGAAGAAGTGGATGCCGATGAAGTGCCCGGGCCGCGCCACCGCCGCCGCCAGCCCTGTGATCGGCAGCGTGGAGGTGTTGGATCCGATGAAGCCGCCCGGGGCCAGCATCGCCTCGGCCTCGGCGGTGGCTTGCGCCTTCACGTCGCGCTTCTCGAACACCGATTCGATGATCAGGTCGCAGCCTTGCAGCTCGCCGGCGTCGCCGGTGGGCTGGATCAGCGCCAGCGTGAGCGCCATGCGTTCGGCGTCGAGCCGGGCTTTCTCGACCAGCCGGGCCAGCGTCTTCCCGATGCGCGCCTTGCCTTGCTGCGCGGCCTCGGCGCTCACGTCCTTCAGCACCACCGGCAGGCCGCGCTGCGCCGCCGCCAGCGCGATGCCGGCGCCCATCATCCCGGCGCCCAGCACGCCCAGGCGCTGCACGGCGGACGGCGGCTGGCCCTCGGGCCGGCCCTTGCCGTTCTTGATCTCGTTCATCTGGAAGAAGAACGTCGTGATCAGGTTCTTCGACACCGGGTGCGTCGCCAGCTGCACGAGGTAGCGGCTCTCGATGCGCGACGCGGTGTCGAAGTCGACCGCGGCGCATTCCACCACCGCCGACATCGCCGCCTCCGGCGCCGGATAGAGGCCACGGTGCTTGGCCATCAGCGCCAGCGGCGCGCTGCGCAGCCAGGCCAGCGGCGCCACCGCGTTGGCGGTTGAGCCCGGCAGCCGGAAGCCCTTGCGGTCCCAGGGCTGCTGCGGCTGCGGGTTGGCGGCGATCCACTCGCGCGCCCGGGCCCGCAGTGCGTTCAGGTCGGGGGCCAGGCCGTCGACCAGCTTCAGCGCCAGCGCGCGCCCCGGGTCGAACGTGGGCCCTTCGACGATCAGCGGCATCGCCGCTTCGACGCCCAGCAGGCGCACCAGCCGCACCACGCCGCCGCCGCCGGGCAGCAGGCCGAGGTTGGCCTCGGGCAGGCCCAGCGCGATGGCCGCATCGTCCAGCACGAAGCGCGCATGGCAGGCCAGCGCGATCTCGAAGCCGCCGCCCAGCGCCGTGCCGTTGAGCGCGGCCACCACCGGCGGGCCCAGCGTCTCCAGCCGGCGCAACAGCGCCTTCATGCCCTGCGCGCGCTCGAACAGCGCCGCAGCGTCTTCGGGCCTGGCCGCCAGCAGGTGGTTGAGGTCGCCGCCGGCGAAGAAGGTCTTCTTGGCCGAGGTGAGGATCACGCCGGCGATGTCGTTCTTTTCTGCCGTCAGCCGCCCGACCGTCGCGGCCAGCGCAGCGCGGAACGCCGGGTTCATGGTGTTGGCCGACTGGCCCGGCATGTCGATCGTGAGGGTGACGATGCGCTGCTCGTCGCGCTCGTAGCGGATGGCTTCGGTCATGGCTTGCACTCCGCGCGTCGTCACAGGCGTTCGATGATGGTGGCCACGCCCATGCCGTCGGCGGCGCAGAGCACGACCATGCCGCGCGTGAGGCCGCGGCGCTCCAGCTCGTCGAGCAGCGTGCCCACCAGCATGCAGCCGGTGGCGCCCAGCGGGTGGCCCAGCGCGATGGCGCCGCCGTTGACGTTGACCTTCTCCGGCGGCAGCTTCAGCTCGCGCATGAAGCGCAGCACCACGGTGGCGAAGGCCTCGTTGACCTCGTAGAGGTCGATGTCCTCGGGCGCCAGCCCGGCCTTGGCCAGCGCGATGCGCGCCGCCGGCGCCGGCGCGTCGAGCATGATCACCGGCTCGCTGCCGACGGCGGCCACCGAGACGATGCGCGCGCGCGGCGTCAGGCCCAGCGCACGGCCTTTGGCCTCGGAGCCGACGAGCATCAGCGCCGCGCCGTCGACGATGCCCGACGAGTTGCCCGGCGTGTGCCCGTGCTCGATGCGCTCCAGCTGCGGGTAGGCGGCGACGGCCAGCGCGTCGAAGCCGGCCTCGCCCATCGCGGCAAACGATGGCTTCAGCCTGGCCAGCCCTTCCAGCGTGGTGTCGGGGCGGATGAACTCGTCCTCGGCCAGAATGGTCAGCCCATTGATGTCCTCGACCGGCAGCAGCGAGCGGCTGAACCGCCCCTCGGCGCGCGCCGCGGCCGCGCGCTGCTGCGATTGCAGCGCGTAGCGGTCCAGAGCGTCGCGCGTGTGGCCGTCCAGCGTGGCCATCAGGTCGGCGCTGACGCCCTGCGGCACCAGGCGGAGCTGGAAGTTCAGCGCCGGGCTGTTGTCGCGCGCGCTGGGGGCGGCGCCCATCGCCACGCGCGACATCGATTCCACGCCGCCGGCGACGACGAGGTCGCTCCAGCCCGCGCGCACCTTGGCCGCCGCGAGGTTGGCGGCCTCCAGGCCCGAGCCGCAGTAGCGGTTGAGCTGCAGCCCCGGCACCCGCCAATGCCAGCCGGCGGCCAGCGCGGCCAGCTTGGCGATCACCGCGCCCTGCTCGCCGTGCGGCTGCACGCAGCCGATCAGCGCGTCTTCGACCTGCGCGGTGTCGAGGTCCAGCCGGCGCTGCAGGCCACGCATCAGCCCGGCCAGCAGGCCGACGGGGTTGACCTCGTGCAGGCTGCCGTCGGCGCGGCCGCGGCCGCGCGGCGTGCGCACGGCGTCAAAGATCAGGGCTTCGGTCGTCATGCGGGTCGGCGTGGATTTTCATTGGTTCAACCATCATAATGCAATCGCCAACGCCAACGCCATCGCCATCGATGGCCCAAGAACGAGGAGTCCTCCGTCATGCCCTCCACCTTCACCGGCCGCGACGCCTTCGCGCCCGACGCGCTGGCCGGCAAGGTCGCGCTGGTCGCCGGCGCGTCCGGCGGCATCAACCTCGGCATCGCGCAGCATTTCGCGCGCCATGGTGCGCGCGTGGCGATCCTGAGCCGCAGCGCCGAGCGCATCGCCGCGGCGGCGCGCACGCTGCCCGCCGCGGACGATGCGGTGCTGGCGCGCGCCGCCGACGTGCGCGACTACGACGCCGTGGCCGCCGTGGTGCGCGAGACGGCCGCGACCTTCGGGCCGATCGACATCGTCGTCTCCGGCGCCGCGGGCAACTTCCACGCGCCGGCGGCGCATTTGTCGCCCAACGGCTTTCGCACCGTGGTCGAGATCGACCTGATCGGCACCTTCCACGTGCTGCGCGCGAGCTTCGAGCACCTGCGCCAGCCCGGCGCTTCGCTGATCGCGATCACCGCGCCGGGGGCCACGCACCCGGGCCCGTTCCAGGCGCACGCCAACGCGGCCAAGGCCGGCGTCAACATGCTGGTGCGCTGCCTGGCGCTGGAATGGGGGCCGGCGGGCGTGCGCGTCAACGCGCTGTCGCCGGGGCCGATCGCCGGCACCGAAGGCATGGCGCGGCTCGCCGCGACGGCCGAGCGCGAACGCGCGATCAAGCAGCGGCTGGCGCTGCGCGACTACGGGCAGGTCCGCGACGTCGCCGACATGGCCTTGTTCCTGGCCAGCGACAACGCGCGCTACGTCACCGGCACGGTGTTCGACTGCGACGGCGGCGCCGGGCTGGGCGACGCCAGCGCCGATGCGCTGTCGGCGCCGCCGCCGCGCGCTTGAACCGGCTGCTCAGCCAGGCTTGCGGGCCGCGGCCTTGCGGGCGCCGGCCGCCGCGGCCGGCGCAGCGGCCTTGCGCGCCGCGCCTGCGGCCTTGGCCACCGCCTGGGCCGCCGTCCCGGCGGCGCCCGCCGCGCCCTGGGCCCAGGGCTTTTCTTCCAGGTAACGGTTAAGGTTGCGGAAATGCGCCGCCATCGCGGCGCAGGCCTTCTCGGGCTCGCCGGCGCGCAAGTGCTTCAGCACCTTGCGGCGCACCTGGATGATCTCGGGGAAAGGCTGTGGGTCGATGCGCGCCAGCAGCGTGCGCGTGATCTCCGACAGCGCGTCGATCAGCATCACGATCACTTCGTTGTGCGTGGCGCGCGCGAGCAGGCGGTAGAACTCGGTCAGCGCGCGCGTGTTGCGCGAGCCGTGGCCGGCCTTGAACAGCGCGGCGTGGTGCTCGATGTCGGCCTCGATCGCGTCCAGCTCTTCCTTGGTGGCCCGCTGCGCGGCCAGGCGCAGCGCGACGTTGGTGACCTCGATGCGCGCCTCGGTCACGCTGGCGGTGGGCACCTGGCCCAGCGCCACCATGTCGCGCACCGCCTGCGTGACGCCGTCGCTGCCCGACGAGCGGATGAAGAAGCCGCCGCTGGCGCCCGTGCGCGCTTCCACCAGGCCGGCCAGTTCCAGGCTGCGCAGCGCCTCGCGCACGCCGCTGCGGCTGATGCCGAAGCGCTCGGCCAGCTCGCGCTCGCCGGGCAGGCGCTGGCCGGGCAGCAGCGTGCCGTCGGCCACCTGGCGCCGCACCTGGTCGCACACCGCCTCGAAGGCGCGCCGCGTGCGCACGGGCTGAAAGTTGGGGCCGCCGGCGTCCGCCACCGCGCTGCTGTTCATGCTGGTTCCTCCGCCTCTTGTGGCGCCGCGGCCCCGGTGGGACCGCGGTCTTGGGTCGATCCCGACCATGCTACCCGAGCGCCTGCGCCGCATCGGTGCGTTCCCTATTGGTTGAACCGTTGACAAGTTGCTAGAGTCACCGGTCTCGATTCAGCTTCAGCCCCCGACGGCCGCCGCCATGAACCTCGACTTCAGCGCCGAACAGCGCGCCTTCCGCGACGAGGTGCGCGCCTTCATCCGCGAGCGGCTGCCCGCCGAGATCCGCGAGCGCCTGCGCCTGGGCCACCCGCCGCGCAAGCAGGACACCGTGGCCTGGCAACGCATCCTGCACGAGCGCGGCTGGGCCGCGCCGCACTGGCCGCGGCGCTACGGCGGCGCCGACCTGGGCCTGGCCGAGCGGCTGATCCTGCTGGACGAGATCTACCGCGCGCCGGCGCCGCTGCCGCAGGCCTTCAACACCGGCATGCTGGGCCCGGTGCTGCTGAAGTACGGGACCGAGGCGCAGAAGGACCACTTCCTGCCTCGCCTGGCGCGGCTGGACCTGTGGTTCTGCCAGGGCTTCTCGGAACCCGGCTCGGGCTCGGACCTGGCCTCGCTGCGCACGCGCGCCGAGCGTGACGGTGACGACTACATCGTCAACGGCCAGAAGATCTGGACCACCACCGCGCACCTGGCCGACTGGGTGTTCGCGCTGGTGCGCACCAGCACCGAGGCGCGCAAGCAGGAAGGCATCTCGTTCCTGCTGATCGACCTGAAGACGCCGGGCATCACGATCAGGCCCATCGTCTCGATCGACGGCGAGCACCACTTGAACGAGGTGTTCTTCGACAACGTGCGCGTCAGCGTCGCCAACCGGGTGGGCGACGAGAACCGCGGCTGGGACTGCGCCAAGTACCTGCTGGTGAACGAGCGCAGCGGCATCGCCAACGTCGGCCTGTGCCGCGAGCGGCTGGACTACGCGCGCGAGCTGGCTTCGCGCATCACCGAAGGCGGCCGCCCGCTGGCCGCCGACCCGAAGCTGAAGGCCGAGTTCGCCGAGCTGGACGCCGAAGTGCGCGCACTGGAGGTGACCAACTGGCGCTTCCTGCTCGACCCGCAGGCGCAGCAGGCACAACCGGCCTTCGCCTCGGTGCTCAAGCTCAAGGGCGTGGAGCTGCAGCAGGCGCTGGCCGCGCTGCTGGCGCGCATCGACGGGCCTGCGGGGCTGGAGCGGCGCGGCATCCACGGCGTGCCGGAACGGCACGGGCCGCTGTCGCCGCGCTACTTCTATTCGCGCGCCGCCAGCATCTACGGCGGCACGAGCGAAGTGCAGAAAGACATCGTCGCCAAGACGATCGTGGGCTGACGACATGAACTTCCAACTCAACGACGAGCAGCAGCAACTCCAGGACAGCGTCGGCCGCCTGCTGGCCGACCACTGCAGCTTCGAGCAGCGCCGCGCGATCGTGGCCAGTGCCGACGGCCGCAGCGCCGCGTTGTATGGCCGCCTGGCCGAACTGGGCGTGACGGCGCTGCTGGTGCCCGAAGCGCAAGGCGGCTTCGGCGGCCGGCTGGAAGACCTGCTGCCGGTGCTGCAGGCCTGCGGCGCCGCGCTGTGCACCGAGCCCGTGCTGGCCTCCGCCGTGCTGGGCGCGACCGCGCTGCGCGTGGCCGGCGGCGAACCCGCGGCGCGGCTGCTGCCGGGTTTGGCGCAAGGCACGACCGTCGTCGCCTGGGCGCACGACGAGCCGGGCACGCGGCACGCTGATCTTTGGATCGAAACGCGCGCCGAAAAAGGCCCTGGCGGCTGGACGATCAGCGGCGTCAAGCTGCCGGTGATCAGCGGCCCGCAGGCGCAGCACTTCGTCGTCAGCGCCCGCATCGCCGGCGCGGCCGATGCCACGCAAGGCTGCGCTTTCTTCGTCGTCGACGCCGGCGCGGCCGGCCTGCAGCGGCGCGACTTCCGCCTCGTCGACGACACGCCGGCCTCCGAGCTGACGTTCAACGCGACGCCGGCGCAAGCGTTGGCGGACCCGCTGTCGGACCCGCTGTCCGATCCGCACGACGGCGCCGCTTTCCAGCGCATCCTCACGGCCGTCAACGCTGCCGGCATCGCCGCGCTGTGCGCCGACATGGTGGGCGCCGCGCAGGCCGCCTACCGGCTGGCGCTGGACTACCTCAACGTGCGCAAGCAGTTCGGCCGCCTGATCGGCGAGAACCAGGCGCTGCGCCACCGCGCGGCCGACATGCTGGTCAGCCTGGAGATGGCGCGCAGCATGGCCATCGCCGCCGCGGTGGCGGCCGACCGGCCGGAAGCCGAGGACTCGGCCGCCGACCTGCTGCGCGCCAAGCTGATCGTCGGCCGCCATGCGCGCCAGGTCTGCCAGCACGCCATCCAGTGCCACGGCGGCATCGGCATGACCGAGGAATACGCGGTCGGCCATTGCCTGCGCCGCGTGCACGTGGCCGACCATTTGTTCGGCGACGCCGACGCGCAGGCGCGGCGGCTGGCGGCGTTGCTGGCGTGACAGCCCCCGTCTTCGACACGCTGCAGTGGGCCCGCGAAGGCCCGGTGCTGACGATCACGCTGAACCGCCCGCAGGCGTTGAACGCGATGACGGCGCCGATGCGCCGCGAGCTGTGCCGCGCGCTCGACCTCGCCGATGCCGACGACGCGGTGCGCGCCATCGTCTTCACCGGCGCCGGGCGCGCCTACTGCGCCGGTGCCGACCTGTCGGCCGGCGCCACCACCTTCGACCCCGCCACGCAGGCCTTGCACGCCGACGAAACCGGCGGCGATTGCGGCCGCGACGGCGGCGGCCTGCTGGCGCTGCGCTTGTTCGCCAGCACCAAGCCGCTGATCGCCGCGGTCAACGGCGCGGCGGTGGGCGTCGGCGCGTCGATGCTGCTGCCGATGGACATCCGCATCGCCAGCCGCGAGGCGCGCATCGGCTTCGTCTTCACGCGCCGCGGCATCGTGCCCGACGCTTGCGCCAGCTGGTTCCTGCCGCGCGTGGTGGGCATCGGCCGCGCGCTGGAGTGGTCGCTGTCGGGCCGGCTGCTGGCCGCCGACGAGGCGCTGGCCGGCGGCCTGCTGCGCGAGCTGTGCGCGCCCGACGAGCTGCTGCCGCGCGCCCGCGCGCTGGCATTGGAGATTGCCGACAACGCCGCGCCGGTCTCGGTGGCGCTGACGCGGCAGATGATGTGGCGCATGCTGGGCGCGGCGCACCCGATGGAAGCGCACCGCGTCGAGAGCCGCGCCATCGCCCAGCGCGGCGCCACGGCCGACGCGCGCGAGGGCGTCGCCGCCTTCCTGGAGAAGCGCGCGCCGCACTTTCCCGGCCGCGTCGGCGCCGACCTGCCGCCGGTCTATCCCTGGTGGCAGGAACCCGACTTCTAGCGCCGCGGCCGCTTTGCAAGCACGGCGCGCGGCGCTATCATTTGTAGAACCATTGACGCATTCGACCGCCCCGCGGTCGGCGCAGGAGACGAGTTCCATGTCCACCGCCCGCATCCTCCTCGACGGCCGCGGCGTCGACCGCGACGCGGTGCTGCTGCAAGGCCGCCGCGCCGCCGGCGGGCTGCATGCGCTGGGCGTGCGCGAAGGCGACGTCATCGCGCTGCTGCTGCGCAACGACTTCGCGTTCTTCGAGGCGCAGACCGCGGCCGCCGCGCTGGGCGCCTACTGCGTGCCGATCAACTGGCACGGCCGGCCCGACGAGGTGCGCTACGTGCTGGACGACGCGGGCCCCAAGGTGCTGGTGGCGCATGCCGACCTGCTGGCGCCGCTGCGCGGCACGCTGCCCGCGGGGCTGCAGGTGCTGGTGGTGCCGACGCCGGACGAGATCGCCGCCGCCTACGCGCTGGCGCCCGAGCAGACGCAAGCGCTGCCCGGTGACGTGGTGTGGCCCGAATGGGCCGCCGGCTTCGAGCCCTGGGCCGGCCCACCGCTGCGCGCGCGCGCGACGATGATCTACACCTCCGGCACCACCGGCCACCCCAAGGGCGTGCGCCGCGACCCGGCGACGCCCGAGCAGAGCGCCGCCTACGCCAAGATGCTGGAGCGCGTCTACGGCCTGGTGCCCGGCGCGCGCTGCCTGATCCCGGGGCCGCTGTACCACGCATCGCCCAATGCCTATGGCCGCCAGGCGCTGCCCAACGCCGAGCTGATCGTGCTGCACTCGCGCTTCGACCCCGAGGCGACGCTGGCCGCCATCGAGCAGCACCGCATCACCCACGCGGTGATGGTGCCGACGATGTTCGTGCGCCTGCTCAAGCTGCCGCAGGCGGTCCGCGACCGCTACGACATCGGCTCGATCCGCTGGGTCACGCACACCGGCGCGCCCTGCCCCGCCGAGGTCAAGCGCGAGTTCATGCAGTGGTGGGGCCCGGTGGTCTACGAGACCTACGGCGGCACCGAGGTCGGCACCGCCACGCTGGCCACGCCGGACGATTCGCGCAGCCACCCCGGCAGCGTGGGCGTACCGACGCCGGGCACGCGCATCGCGTTCTACGACGAGTTCGGCGATCGGCTGCCCGAAGGCGAGGTCGGCGAGATCTACATGCGGGTGCCTTGTTATGCCGACTTCACGTACCACAACAACCCCGCCAAGCGCGCCGGCGTGGAGCGCGACGGGCTGATCAGCGTCGGCGACATCGGCTACCTGAAGGACGGCCACCTCTACCTGTGCGACCGCCGCGCCGACATGGTGATCATCGGCGGCACCAACGTCTACCCGGCCGAGACCGAGATGGCGCTGATGCAATGCCCCGGCGTGCAGGACTGCGCCGTGTTCGGCATCCCCGACGACGACATGGGCGAGGCGCTGGCCGCCGCGGTGGAACGGCAGCCCGGCGCGCTGCTGACCGCCGACGACATCCGCCAATGGCTGCGCGAGCGGCTGGCCAGCGTGAAGGTGCCGCGGCGCATCGACTTCCACGACCGGCTGCCGCGCCAGGACAGCGGCAAGATCTTCAAGCGCCAACTGCGCGAGCCGTTCTGGGAAGCGGCCGGTCGCAAGATCTGAAGCGATGACCGAGCGCGCCATCGATACCGCCACGCCGACCACCACGCTGGCCGCCGCACTGCGCGTGGTGCTGGCGCGCCAGGCGCGCGCGCATGGCGAGGTGCAATCGCTGCAGCGCCTGACCGGCGGCGCCACCAAGCAGACCTGGAGCTTCGACTGGGTGTGCGGCGACGAGCGCGAGGCGCTGATCCTGCAGCAGATGAGCGAAGCGCCGTCGCGGCCCGGCGGGCCGCCCAAGCTCTCGGCCGAGCAGGACGCGGCGCTGATGACCGCGGCGCGCGAGGCCGGCGTGCCGGCGCCGCGCGTGCATCGGCTGCTGCGTCCGGAAGACGGCCTGGGCAGCGGCTACGTGACGGGGCGCATCGCCGGCGAGACGCTGGGCCGCAAGCTGGTGGCCGACCCGGCGCTGGCCGAGGCGCGCAAACGGCTGGCGGCGCAATGCGGCCGCGCGCTGGCGGCGATCCACGCGCTGCCGCTGGAGCGCTCGGGCTTTCTGCAGCGGCTGTCGCCATCCGACGAACTTCGCATTTATGCCGGCCTGCTGGACGGGCTGGAACGCCGCCACGCCGCGCTGGCCTACGCGGTGCGCTGGGTCGCCGCGCACCTGCCGCAGCAATGGGAATCGCGCGTCGTGCACGCCGACTTCCGCAGCGGCAACCTGATCGTCGGCCCCGAAGGCCTGCGCTGCGTGCTCGATTGGGAGATCGCCCGCATCGGCGACCCCATGCAGGACCTGGGCGTCCTGTGCATGCGCACCTGGCGCTTCGGCGGCGAAGGCCTGGCGCGCGAAGTGGGCGGCTTCGGCGCCCGCGAAGACTTGTACGCCGCCTACGAAGCGGCCAGCGGCACGCGCGTCGACCCCGACCGCGTGCGCTTCTGGGAAGTGTTCTCCAACCTCAAGTGGGCCATCTCCTGCGTGCGCCGCGGCAGCGCGCGCCGCGCCGACGGCCGCCCCGCCAGCGTGGAGCTGGCCGCGATCGGCCGCCGGCTGGAAGAGCCGCTGTGGGACCTGCTGGCGTTGACCACGCAAGACGCGGGAGGCAGGCGATGAGCGCCTTCGTCCCCGACGCCGCCACGCTGCTGCAGGCGGCGGCCGATTACCTGGAAGCCGAGCTGCTGCCCACGCTGGCGGGCTATCACCGCTTCCAGACCCGCATCAGCGCCAACGTGTTGCGCACCGTGGTGCGCGAACTGCAGCTCAGGCCCGCGCAGCACGCGGCCGAACGCGAACGCCTGGCCGCGCTGCTGGGCCACGACGGCGAGCCCGCGGCGCTGCAAGCCGAACTGGCCACGGCCATCGGCGACGGCCACCAGCCGCTGGACGACCCGGCGCTGATCGACCACCTGCGCCGCACGCTGCGCGAGGCGCTGGCCATCAACCACCCGAACTGGGCTGCGCCCGACGAGCCCACCGCATCCAAACCACCAGGAGCCCGAGCATGAACTTCACCGAGGAACAGATCGCCTTCCGCGACAGCGTGCGCCGCATGGCCGAGAAGCACGTGGCGCCGATCGCCGCCGAGATCGACGAGCGCGACCGCTTCCCCACCGAGCTGGTCAAGCTGTTCGGCGAGATGGGGCTGATGCAGTTGTGGGTGCCCGAGAAATACGGCGGCCCCGAAGGCAACCTGACGATGGTGTGCATCGCGCGCGAGGAGGTCAGCCGCTTCTCGCCGTCCTGCGGCTCGATCGCCGGCCTCAACACCATGTTCATCATGCCGCTGCTGCACTTCGGCAGCGAAGAGCAGCGCCAGCGCTTCCTGCCGAAGATCGCGCAGGGCGGCGTCGTCACCGCCATCGCCATCAGCGAGCCGCAAGCCGGCAGCGACGTCAGCGCGATGACCACGCGCGCGGTGAAGGACGGCGACAGCTACGTGATCAACGGCCGCAAGCAATGGTGCAGCTACGGCGTGGAGGCCGACTACATCGCGCTGATGGCGCGCACCGGGGGTGATCGTGGAGCCGATGGGATCAGCTGCTTCGTCATCGAGCCGAAGAAGATGAAAGGCATCACCTTCGGCCGCCACGAACGCAAGATGGGCTGGCGCGGCGCACCGAACACGCCGATCTTCCTGGACAACGTGCGCGTGCCCATCGAAAACCTCGTCGGCGAGGAAGGCAAGGGCTTCCGCGCCAGCCTGCGCGCGCTGGACATGAACCGCCCGACCATCGGGGCGCAATGCGTGGGCCTGGCGCAGAGCGCGCTGGAAGCCAGCGTCGCCTACGCCAAGGAACGCAAGCAGTTCCGGCAGGCGATCGCCGAGTTCCAGGGCGTGCAGTTCATGCTGGCCGACATGGCGATGAACATCGAGGCCGCGCGCGCCCTGGTCTACGAATGCGCGCGCGCCGGCGACACGGGCGACTGGGCGCGCCTGAACACGCTGGCCAGCATGGCCAAGTGCTTCAGCTCCGACATGGCGATGCGCGTCACCACCGACGCGGTGCAGGTCTTCGGCGGCTACGGCTACACGATGGACTACCCCGTCGAACGCATGATGCGCGACGCCAAGCTGGCGCAGATCTTCGAAGGCACCAACCAGATCCAGCGCATGGTGATCGCGCGCGACCTGTTGAAGTAACGCGCTAGCTGAACCCATCCACCCAGGAGACGACGATGCCCCGCAAGCTCACGACGACGCGCCGCCGCGCGCTGCAAATCGGCGCCGGCCTCGGTGCCGGCCTGGCCCTGCCCGCGCTGCGCGCGCAGGACTATCCCAGCGCGCCGATCCGCATCATCATCCCCACGCCGGCCGGCGGCGGGCACGACGCGATGATGCGCATGGTCGGCCAGAAGCTCACCGAGGCCTGGGGCCAGCCGGCCATCGTCGAGTCCAAGGCCGGCGCCGCCGGCTCGCTGGCCGCTGGCTTCGTCGCCAAGGCGCCGGCCGACGGCCACACCCTGCTGCTGACCTACAGCGCCTTCCTCAGCAACCAGGTGCTGCAGCCCAACCCAGGCTACAAGTCGGCCGACTTCACGCCGGTGTGCATGCTGGTGCTGACGCCGATCGCGATCGGCGTGCGCACGGGGCTGGGCGTCAACACGCTGCAGGAATGGGTGGCGCTGGCCAAGAAGCAGCCGGGCAAGCTGACCTACGGCTCGTACGGCCAGGGCTCGGGCGGGCACTTCGTCGGCGAGTTGCTCAACGCCGCGGCCGGCATCGAGACCACGCACGTGCCCTACAAGGGCGAGGCGCCGGCCATCCAGGACGTGCTGGGCGGCCAGGTCGACGCGGTCATCGCCTCGCTCGGCGGCGCCTCGCGCTACCCCGGCAAGATCAAGGCGCTGGCGGTGGCCAGCCCCACGCGCTTTCCGGTCTACCGCGACGTGCCCACCTTCGCCGACGCCGGTCTGCCCGCCGTCAACATGCCCGGCTGGGGCGCCGTGTTCGTGCCCGCGGCCACGCCCAAGCACATCGTCGAGCGCCTGTCCGCCGAACTCAGCCGCGTGATCATGCTGCCCGACGTGCAGGCCAAGATGCTGGACCTCGGCTTCGAATCGGTGGGCTGGGGGCCGGACAAGCTGCAGGCCTTTCTCGACGAGCAGTTGGTGAAGACCAGGAAGCTGGTGGAGTCGGGGCGGGTGAAGCTTTGAGAGTGGGCGGAGGCTGGGCCGCAAGCTCGCCTTCGTGGGTTGCGAAGCGGTCTTCGATGGTCCGGTCGTCACCTGGGAAGATGCCCGCGAAGTCTATGGAGAGCACAGGATCAACCTGCTCGGCTGGCTCGATGGCATCGTTGTGCACATGACCTACACGGAGCGAGACGATGAGCCGCACATCATCAGTCTTCGCAAGGCCCAGAAGCATGAAATCCGTCGCTACGCGAAAGAAACCGCCGGCTACTCCCGCTGAATGGGAGGCTCTCATCGCTGCCGCGCCAGGCAAGGACCGTGCGTTCACGGCCAGCGAAGAGAAGAAGATGGCCAACGCTGTGGTCGTCAAGGGCGGCGGGTATGCGGCCGTTCGGACAGCGCTGGCGCAGAAGCGAAAGCGCGGTGAACGCGGGGCGCAAGTCACCCCCACCAAGCAACTGGTGAGCGTGCGCTACAGCCCGGAGGTACTGCAATACTTCAAGGCCACGGGCTCGGGCTGGCAGACGCGCATGAACGAGGCCTTGCCGGAATGGGTAAACAAGCGGTCCGCACGCGGCCGCAGCGGAGCCTGAGCTCGAGGGCTGCCTCGTGCCGCGCCAATGCTCCAAATGTCGGCATCGGTGCGACCCGCTCCCGGTCACCGAGGCGGTGCGGCCGCGGTCGCCGCCAGCCTCTCGCTGGTCATTCCGGTCCACGTGCCGAAGCGCTTCGGCAGGACGGACTAACAAGGCACTTCAAGCCACCACGCCGGCCGCGCGCAATGCAGCGACTTCGGCGTCGCTGAAGCCGCTGTCGCGCAGCACCGCGTCGCCGTGCTGGCCGGGGCGGGCGATCGTCGGGCCTTGCACCGCGCTCGGCGTGCGGTCGAAGCGCGGCGCCGGCGCCGGCTGGCGCACGCCGTCGTTCATCACGAAGGCCTGGCGCGCCTGCGCGTGCGGGTGCTGCGGCGCCTCGCTGACGTGCAGCACCGGCGCAAAGCAGGCGTCGCTGCCTTCGAGCAGCGCACACCAATCGTCGCGCGTGCGCGTCGCGAAGATCGCCGCGAAGCGCTCGCGCAGCGCGGGCCAGTTGGCGCGGTCCATGCGGTCGGGCACGCTGGCCGGATCGACGTCCAGGCGCTTCAGCAGTTCGGCGAAGAAACGCTGCTCGATCGCGCAGACGCTGACGTGCCGGCCGTCGCGCGTGGCGTACACCGTGTTCCACGGCGCGGCACCGCCCAGGATGTGTTCGCCGCGCTGCGCGCGCCAGGTGCCGCCGGCCAGTTGCCCGTGCACGCCGGCCATCAGCGCCCCCACGCCGTCGACGATGGCGGCATCCACCACCTGGCCGCGGCCCGAGCGCGTGCGCTCCAGCAGCGCCGCCAGCACGCCCATCGCCAGGAACATCGAGCCGCCGCCGAAGTCGCCCACCAGGTTCAGCGGCGCCACCGGCGGCCGGCCGGCTTCGCCGATGGCTTCCAGCGCGCCGGTCAGCGCGATGTAGTTCATGTCGTGCGCAGCCGCCTGCGCCAGCGGGCCCTGCTGGCCCCAGCCGGTCATGCGGCCGAACACCAGGCCGGGGTTGACCGCGTGGCAGTCGGCCGGGCCCAGGCCCAGCCGCTCCATCACGCCGGGGCGAAAGCCTTCGATCAGCGCGTCGGCATCGCGCGCCAGGCGCAACACCACCTCGCGCCCGGCGGCCGACTTGATGTCCAGCGCCAGCGAACGCTTGCCGCGCGAGGCGACGTCGAAGCGCGGATCGCGCTTGATGCCGAGGTCGGCCTCGCCCAGGCGGTCGATGCGCAGCACCTGCGCGCCCATGTCGGCCAGCAGCATGCCGGCCAGCGGCACCGGGCCGATGGCCGCCATCTCGATCAGCTTGAAGCCTTGCAGCGGTCCACCAGTCATGCCGTTCAACTTCCTTGCTAGATGAGTCGTGCAGCCGCCGCCAGCCGCTCGCGGCATTCATGCTGCATGCGGTCCAGCAGTTCGGCGCAGCTCGGCACGTCGTCGATCAAGCCCACCACCTGGCCGGCCCAGACCACGCCGTCGTCGACCCGGCCCGACTGCAGCGCCGCGCGGCCGCGTGCGCCGGCCACCAGCGGGCGCAGCTCGTCGAAGGTGGCGCCGCCGTCGCGCCGCTCCAGTCGCAGCACGTCTTCCGACACCGCGTTGGCCAGCACGCGCGCGCTGTTGCGCAGCGTGCGGAACATCAGCCGCGTGTCGGTCTCGCGCGCCGCCACCAGCGCCTGCTTGATGCCCTCGTGCACCGGCGCTTCCCGCGTCGCGACGAAGCGCGTGCCCATGTTGATGCCCTCGGCACCCAGCGCCAGCGCCGCCGCCATGCCGCGGCCGCAGGCGATGCCGCCGGAGGCGATCACCGGCAGGCGCAGCGCGCGCACCGCGGCCGGGATCAGCACCAGGCCCGGCACGTCGTCCTCGCCCGGGTGCCCGGCGCATTCGAAGCCGTCGATGCTGACGAGGTCGACGCCGCGCTTCTGCGCCGCCAGCGCGTGGCGCACCGAGGTGCACTTGTGGATGAGGGTGATGCCGGCGGCGCGCAGGCGCGCGAACACGGCCTCGGGCACGTTGCCCGCGGTCTCGACGATCTTGACGCCGCTACCGACGATGACCTCGAAGATGCGCTCGTACGGCGGCGGCGACACCGTGCGCAGCATGGTCACGTTGACGCCGAACGGCTGGTCGGTCAGCGCGCGGCAGCGTTCGATCTCGCGCCCCAGGTCTTCCGGCGTGGCCTGCGTCAGCGCCGACAGCAAGCCCAGGCCGCCGGCGTTGCTGACCGCCGACGCCATCTCGGCCGTGGCCACCCATTGCATGCCGCCTTGCACGATGGGCAGCCGCGTGCCGAGCAGGCGGCTGACGCGGCTCGTCATTCCAGCTTGATGTTGTTGGCCTTGACGACGGCGCGCCACTTCTCGATCTCTGCCGTCAGGTCCTTGGCGAACTCGGCGCCGCTGTTGCCCACCGGGATGAAGCCCATGTCGTAGATGCGCTTCTGCACGTCGGGCATCTGGGCGATGCGGCGCACCTCCTGCACCCATTTGTCCAGCACGGCCGGCGGCGTGCCGGCCGGCAGGAACAGGCCGCCCCAGCCGGCCAGGTTGACGTCGGCGTAGCCGGCCTCGGCGAAGGTCGGCACGTTGGGAAAGTCCTTCAGCCGCTGCGGGCTGGCCACCGCGATCAGCTTGACCTTGCCGGTGGGCACCTGGCGCGCGAAGAAGCCCACCGAGCCATACGCCATCTGCAACTGGCCGCTGACGAGGTCGGGCAGCGTCGCCGACTCGCCTTTGTACGGCACGTGCACGGTGTCGATGCCGGCCAGCTTGTTCAGGCCCTGGCCGATGATGTGGCCGCTGGAGCCCATGCCATAACTGCCGAAGCTGTAGGCACCGGGCTTTTGCTTGGCGGCGGCCACCACCTGCGTCAGCGTGTCGGGCGCGAAGCCGGCGCTGCCGGCCAGCGCGATGGGGAACGAGGCCACCATCGACACCGGCGCGAAGTCGGCCAGCTTGTACGCCGGCTCGGCCTGCAGCACCAGGTTCTGCACGAAGCCGCTGATCGTGAACAGCGCCGTGTAGCCGTCGGCCGGCGATTTGGCCACCGCGGTGGTGGCCAGCACCGTGTTGGCGCCGGCGCGCGACTCGACGATCACCTGCTGGCCCCAGGCCTGCTGCAGCTTCTCGGCCACCACGCGGGCCAGCAGGTCGAGGTTGCCGCCCGGCGCGGTGGGGATCACGATGCGCAGCGGCTTGGACGGGAAGGCGCCGTCCTGCGCCGCGGCGCCGCCGGCCGCGCAAGCCGCGGCCAGGCCGAAGACGACGAGAAGCGCGCGGCGGCGCGGCGGGTGGCGGTGGTGAAGACGGGGCATGGCGGTGAGTCGGTCAGTCAGTGAATCAGTCAGTCAGTCGTTTGGCAATCAGTGGTTTGCAAAAGCGGTGGTTCTACCATTGTCATGGTGACGCCGAGCCTATCCGCCGTCAATGCGGGTCCACCCTCGCCCACGCTCAGAGATCGAGCACCAGCAGCGCCGAGCGCGAGCCCGAGCAGCACACCGTCATCGCCGTGTTGGCGGCGCGCTCGTCGTCGCCCAGGCATTCGTCGCGGTGCTCGGGCTCGCCCGCCTTCACGCCGACACGGCAGCTGCCGCAGATGCCTTGCATGCACGAGTACGGCACGTCGACGCCGTGGTCCAGCAGCACGTCGAGCACCGACTTGCCGGCCGGCACCTCGAAGCGGCGGCCGTCGCGCGCCAGCTCGACCGCGAAGCCGCCGTCAGTGGCTGGTGCCGCGGCCGAAGCAAAGCGCTCGACGTGCACGCGGTCGCCGTCGATGCCGGCTGCGTTCGCCGCAGCGGTGAAGGCGTCGAGCATCGCGTTCGGTCCGCAGGCATACCAGTGCGCGCCCGCCGGCGCGGCCGCCACGATTCCCGCCAGCGCCGGCCGCCCGCCTTCCCCGCTGAGGTGCAGCACGAGGCGGCCGCCGCCGCGCGCGGCCAGCGCCAGCAACCGCTCGCGGAAGGCCATGCGCCGCGGCGTGCGCGCCACGTAGTGCAGGGCCCAGGGTCGGCCCAGCGCGCTCAGCCGCTCCAGCATCGCCAGGATGGGCGTGATGCCGATGCCGCCGGCGACGAACACCGAATGCGGCGCGTCTTCCACCAGCGCGAAGTCGTTCACCGGGGCAAAGGCCTGCAGCAGCTGCCCCACGCGCGCCTGGTCGTGCAGCCAGGCCGAGGCGCCGCGGCCGGCCGCCTCGCGCTTGACGGCGATCGGCCAGCAAGCGCAAGGGTGCCCGCTGCCGGACGGCGCGCCGTGCAATGAGTAACTGCGGCGCAGCCGGCCCGGCAGTTCCAGGTCGACATGGGCGCCGGCGTCGAAGCCCGGCAGCGCGCCGCCGTCGGCGGCGACCAGTTCGAACGAGTGCACGTCCTCGGCTTCCAGGCGGATCTGGCGGACGACGACGGCGATGGGGGCGGCAAGGCTCATGGCGAAGGCGGGATCCGAGGGCGCCGGGGGACGGCGAGGAGTGGCGGGCAGCGGCGTCAACTTGACGAAGCACCCATTATCCCTAAAATGTCCTAAGGTTCAACCAATCAGCGGTGCAAGCTCTCTGCCAGCCCGTCCACGAGGTGCCCGATGCTCAACCATGACGACAACGAAACCCTGGTCCGCGTGGGCCCGGGCACGCCGATGGGCCGCCTGATGCGGCTGCACTGGATCCCCTTCCTGCGCGCCACCGATGTCGAACGCGACGGCCAGCCGCACCGCGTGCGCCTGCTGGGCGAGGACCTGGTGGCCTTCCGCGACAGCAGCGGCCGCGTCGGCCTGGTCGACCACGCCTGCCCGCACCGCGGCGCGCCGATGGTCTTCGGCCGCAACGAAGACGACGGCCTGCGCTGCGTCTACCACGGCTGGAAGTTCGGCGTCGACGGCCGCTGCCAGGAGATGCCGGCCGAGCCGGCGAACAGCCCCATGTGCTCGCGCATGAAGATCACCGCCTACCCGGTGCGCCAGCGCAACGGCGTGCTCTGGGCCTACATGGGCCCCTACCCCGAGCGCGCGCCGCCGCTGCCCGACGTGGAATGGAACCTGGTGCCGGAAACGCAGTCGGCGATCTCGATCCGCATCCAGGAATGCAACTGGCTGCAGGCGCTGGAAGGCGAGATCGACTCGGCGCACGCCGCCATCCTGCATGGCCGCGTGCACAAGGACGGCGTCATCAACCAGTGGAAGCAGGCGCAGGACTTGTCGCCCACCTTCGAGTGCGTGACGCACGAGGCCGGCGTCAGCATCGCGTCGCGCCGCAACCTGGATGCCGAACGCCAGTACATCCGCGTCAACCAGTTCCTGATGCCGTTCTACACGCTGGTGCCGCCGTTCAGCCAGTACCCTGACTTGAACGGCCATGCCTGGGTGCCGATCGACGACGAGAACACGCTGTGCCTGATGTTCTCGTACCACCCGACGCAGCCCTTCAACGAGAAGACGCGCGCGCTATACAAGAGCGGGCACAACGGCCGCGAGACCGGCCATGCATCAGACGCGTCGTTCGAGCCGCGCCCCGTCACCGACCCCTTCCCGAAGTACTGGAGCAAATACAACCGCGGCAACGCCTACCAGTTCAGCCACGAGCTGCAGAAGACCTACAACTCCGGCCTGCCGGGGCTGTGGGTGCAGGACGCGGCGGCGCAGTCGGGCGTCTCGGCCATCTACGACCGCAGCAAGGAGCACCTGGGCACCAGCGACACCGGCATCGCGCGCACGCGGCGGCTGCTGCTGGACACCGCGCGCCGCCTGGCCGACGAGGGCAAGCGCCCGGCCAGCGCCGACAAGCCCGAGTCGCTGATGCTGCGCGCCATGTCGCTCACCATCCCGGCCGGCGGCGACTGGAACCAGCTCGGCGGCGAGTTCATGAAGGCCAAGTTGGGTGCCGACTTCGGCTACACCCCTTGAGACGCCGCCCTGAGATGCCGATGAGCCAAGCCCTGGACGACCTGAAGCAGGACTTCCCCCCCTACCGCCCGCGCCCGGCCGGCGCCCCCACGGTGCTGGCCGGCATCCGCGTCATCGACTTCACGCACTTCATCGCCGGCCCGCTGGCCACCAGCCTGCTGGCCGACATGGGCGCCGAGGTCATCAAGATCGAGCCGCCGGCGCGCGGCGACGAGCTGCGCTACTACCCGCCGGTGCCGGCCGAGCTGCCGGCCCAGGGCGCGCCTTTCTTCTGGGCCAACCGCGGCAAGCGCAGCCTGGCGCTGGACCTGAAGAAGCCCGAGGGCATCGCCATCGCGCGCGAGCTGATCGCCGGCGCCGACGTGGTGATCGAGAACTTCTCCACCGGCGTGATGGACCGCCTGGGCCTGGGCTACGAAGTCTGCCGCGGGCTGAATCCGAAGATCGTGTTCTGCGCGATCTCGGCCTACGGCCGCGAAGGGCCTTACGCCGACCGCCTGGGCTTCGACCCCATCGCGCAGGCCGAGAGCGGCTTCGTCGCGATGAACGGCTACCCCGACCGCCAGGGCGTGCGCGCCTCGGCCGCGGTGATGGACATCTCCACGGCGATGATGGTCGGCAACGCCGTGTTGGGCGCGCTGTTCGCGCGCGAGCGCCAAGGCATCGGCCAGTACCTCGAAGTGGGCCTCTTCGACACCGCGCTGATGATGACCGGCTGGGCCTCGATGCAGCATTTGATGACCGGCTTCCAGCACCAGCGCCACGGCAACACCAGCACCGAGACCTGCCCCTCGGGCGTGTTCCAGGCCGCCGACGGCGCCTTCTACATCAACTGCGGCAACGACCGCATCTTCAACCGCCTGGCGCTGCAGGTGCTGGAGCGCCCGGACCTGGCGAACGACCCCGTGCTGGCCGACCGCAACGGCCGCCTGGCGCGCCAGGACGAGTTGTTCCGCACGCTCGACGCAATCTTCGCCACGCAACCCTGGCGTTATTGGCAGGAGCGCATGCGCGCCGCGCAAATCCCCTGCGGCGAGGTGCGTAGCGTCGGCGCCGCGCTGCGCTCGCCCGAGGCGCGCGCACGCGAGATGGTGAGCTGGATCCCGCACCCCGCGGTGGGCCAGGTGCCGCATCTGCGCTCGCCGATCCGCTACGCGCGCACGCCGCTGGCCGACCCGACGCCGGCGCCGACCATCGGCCAGCACAGCGAGGAACTGCTGCGCGAGGTGCTGGGCTACGACGACGCGCGCATCGCCGCGCTGGCAGCCAGCGGCGTGTTCGGCGACCGCGTCGCGCCCCAGGCCGGCGGCTGACGATGGCCAGCGCGCGCAGCCTGCGCGGCCGCGTGGCCGTGGTCGGCGTCGGCGAGACCGCGTACCACAAGCACGGCCAGTCGCCCGACCCCGAGTTCGTGCTGGCGCTCAAGGCCATCCTCGCGGCCTGCGCCGATGCCGGCATCGACGCGCACGACATCGACGGCTTCGCCTCCTACGCCAACGACCGCAACGACCCCGCGCGCCTGGCCGCCGCGCTGGGCGTGCGCCGGCTGCGTTCGGCCACCATGCAATGGGGCGGTGGCGGCGGCGGCTGTGCGGCCGCGGTGGCCAACGGCGCCGCGGCCATCGCGGCCGGCATGGCCGAGTGCGTGGTCGTCTACCGCGCGCTGGCGCAAGGCCAGTTCGGCCGCTTCGGGCAGCAGGTGGGCGAGAACGCGCTCAGCGGCGAGATGGCCTGGCAGGTGCCCTACGGCGTGATCGCGCCGCCGCAGAAGTTTGCCCCTCGGGTGATGCGTTATCTGCACGAACACGGCATCCGGCGCGAGGCACTGCGCGCCATCGCGCTGGCCTCCAGCCACCACGCCCAGGCCAACCCGCGCGCGGTGATGCACGGCAAGCCGCTGGACGCCGCGCGCTACGACGCGGCGCGCTGGATCGTCGAGCCCTTTCGCCTGTACGACTGCTGCATGGAAAACGACGGCGCCGCCGCCGTGCTGCTGGTGGCGGCCGAGCGCGTGCGCGAGTGGCGCCAGCCGCCGGCCTACCTGCTGGCCGCGGCCGCCGGCGGCGAGCACCGCAGCGGCGCGCAGCCGCATAACGCGCCAAAATATGCCAGCGCCAACTACGCCGGCATCGCCCAAGACCTGTATGCGATGGCTGGCCTCGGCCCCGCCGACGTCGGCAGCGTGCAGGCCTACGAGAACTTCACCGGCGCGGTGGTGATGGCGCTGGCCGAGCACGGCCTGTTCAAGCCCGAAGACGCCAACGACTTCCTGACGCTGGACAACCTGATCGCGCCCGACGGCCGGCTGCCTTTCAACACCAGCGGCGGCAACCTCGCGGAGTGCTACCTGCAAGGCATGGAACTGATCGTCGAAGCGGTGCGCCAGGTGCGCGGCCAGTCCACCAGCCAAGCGCGGCGGCACGACGTGGCGCTGGTCATCGGCGGCCCGCTGGTCACGCCGGCCAGCAGCCTGCTGCTGGGGTCGGAGGCCGCGCTGTGAACGCACCGCGCACCACCTACCTGCCGCCCGGGCTGCCCGCGCCCGATACGCGCGACGCGCTGAGTGCGCCGTTCTGGCAGGGCCTGCGCGAAGGCCGGCTGCTGGTCCAGCGCTGCACGCGCTGCGCGACCTGGCGCTTCGGCCCCGAGTGGATCTGCCACCGCTGCCATGCCTTCGATTTCGAATGGCTTCCCGTCGAGCCGCGCGGCCGCATCTTCAGTTGGGAGCGCATCTGGCACCCCTCGCACCCCGCGCTGGCCGGCGCCGCGCCCTACCTTGCGGTGCTGGTCGAACTGCCGCAGGCCGGCGGCGTGCGCCTGCTGGGCAACCTGCTGGGTGACCCGCTGCAGCCGGTGACCATCGGCGCCGAGGTGGATGGGGTGTTCGAGCCGCACGACGTGGCCGACGCGCCCTATACGCTGCTGCAGTGGCGCGTGTGAGCTAACTCTTCAACCGCGCCTTCCACTGCGCCAGGTAGCTGCGCTGCATGCGCGCCAGGAAGCGCGTCATCTCGGCCACGGCCGCGGTGGCGTCGCGCGCGCGCAGGTGGCGCATGAAGCGCTCGCGCGAAGGCAGCGTGAAGGGGTTGCTGCCGGGGCCGATCTGCTCGATGAAGCGGCCCAGCACCGCCATCACGCCTTCCATCGTGACCACGACGATGGGGTTGCGCGTGGCGCGCGCCAGGATCAGGTGGAACTCGCGGTTCAGGCGCTGGCGCTCGTCGAAGTCGCCGGCGGCGTCGGCCGCGCGCATGGCCTCGACGTTGGCCTGCAGCGCCGCGAAGTCGGCCTCGGTGCCGCGCGCGCAGACCACGCGCACCACCATCTCGCTGAGCCAGATGCGCGCCTCGGTCAGGTGCTCGGGCGTGATGGCGCCCAGGTGGTAGAGGTCGCGCATGCCGCCGGCCACCACCTGCGCGTTGCCCGGCCGCACGAAGGCGCCGCCGGCGGCGCCCTTGCGCGACTCGATCATCCCCGCCAGCTCCAGCGCGCGCAGCGCCTCGCGCAGCGTGTTGCGGCTGACCTGGAAGGCGCCGGCCAGCTCGCGCTCCGGCGGCAGCCGGTCGCCGGGGCGCAGCTGGCCCTGGGCGACCAGCGCGCGGATCTGGTCGGCGATCTCCTCGAACGCGCGCTGCGGGGTGATCGCGTTGAAGCGGCCCAGGAGCGCAGCGCCGGTGGTGGCGGCGCCTGCGGCGGCGGCGCTCATCGCGCGCCCGCCCGCCGACCCGGCCGGCTTGATGTAGATCGGGTTATCACGATGGTGACATTGGTTGATCCTTTATACCATAAGTCAACGCTAGCCTTTGCTCGCCGCCCCATGCCGCACCCGCACCCACACCCCCTCCGCCGCTCCCTGCTGGCCCTGGTCGCCGCCGCCGCGCTGCCGCTGGCCGCCGCCGCGCAGGACCATTGGCCGTCCAAGCCCATCCGCATCGTCGTGCCCTACCCGGCCGGCGGCTCCACCGACCAGCTGGCGCGCGCAATCCAGAACTCGCTGGGCGAGACGCTGGGCCAGCCGGTGGTCATCGACAACAAGGCCGGCGCCGGCGGCACGCTGGGCACCGATGCGGTGGCCAAGGCCGCGCCCGACGGCTACACCTTCGTCTTCGGCAACAGCGGCCCCAACGCGCTGGCCGGGCTGATCCGCAAGCTGCCCTACGACTCGCTGAAAGACCTGCGGCCGCTGTCCACCGTGGCCATCGTGCCGATGATCCTGGCGGTGCCGGCCGAGGCGCCGTACAAGACGCTGAAGGACTTCGTCGCCCATGCGCGCATGCTGGGCGCGGCGCTGAACTTCGGCTCGGTGGGCGTGGGCTCGATCTCGCACCTGACCGGCGAGCACTTCAACGAGATGGCCGGTTTGAAGATGCAGCACATCCCCTACAACGGCGGCGCGCCGATGGTCACCGCCTTCGCCGGCGGCCAGTTGCACGCCGCCTTCGTCACCGGGCTGGACGGCGCCAGCATGCTGCAGGCCGGCCGCATCCGCTACCTCTCGGTGGGCACGCCCAAGCGCACCGAGGTGCTGCCCGGCGTGCCGGCCATCGCCGAAGACGTGCCCGGCTTCAAGAGCGTGGCCTGGTTCGGCGTGCTGGCGCCCAAGGGCCTGCCCGACGACATCGCCGCCAAGATGCACGCCGCCATCGTCAAGGCCGTGGCGCTGCCCGAGGTGCGCAAGCTCTTCGCCGACCGCAACGTCGAAGCGCGCAGCAGCACGCCGCAGGAGTTGGAGAAGCTAATCCGCGACGAGATCGCGCAATGGGGGCCGGTGGTGAGCAAGGCGGACATCAAGTCCTGAGCGCCAGCAAGGGCGGGCGGCGCCCGGCCCGCGCCGCCGTCACTCCAAGCGCAGCTTCAGGTGCAGCGGGAACTCCATCGCGCACGGCTGGGCGCCGCAGCGCGCCGGCTTGAAGGGGGTCAGCAGCACCACCGCGGCCACCGCGCGCGCCGCTTCCGTGTTCGGGTACTTGATGAGCTTGAACTCCTGCGCCTTGCCCGTTGCGTCGACCCGCACGTGCATCAGCACCTCGCCTTCGAAGCGTTGCCGGCTCACCAGCTTGGCAACCGCCCGCACGATCGGCGCCATGCCCTCGGCCGGGTACGGCGGCTCCTGGTCGGCCGGCAGGTCTTGATAGGCACTGCGGACGGCCGCCTGCTGCTCGGGCGTCATCTGCTCGTAGGTCTTGTCGAGCGGCACGCGGGCCGACCAGGCGATCGTGTCGCGGATCATGCTGCCCGTGCGCGGCTCCGGCGCCTTCAAGGTGAAGCCGCCCTCCGGCGCCTGAGCGGCCGCCGCGAGGTGCAGCGCGAAGGCGAACACCAGGGTCGTGAGGGGAAGGCGCTTCATCGCAAGGCCCGGCATGGCGTTGAACCGCCCGCTGCAAGACCGCGGCCCGCCCGGGTATCGGGGCCTCAGCGGATCCGGTTGGGCGGCATGTTAGCAGCGGGTGAAATGTGCGTCGGGGCCGGCGATCGACCCGCTCAGCGCCCCGGCCTCCGGCCGCGCGCCACCACCGCCAGCACCGCCTGCAGCGCCTCGCCCGACAGCCCGGCCAGTTCGCGCAGCACGGCTTCGGTGTGCTCGCCCAGCGCCGGCACGTGCGGGCCCACGGCCACGCGGCCGGCTGACAGCTTGAAGGGCAGGTTGGGCACGCGGTAGTCGCCGGCGCCGTCGCTGATGGTGGCCAGCGTGCCGCGGTGCTGCAACTGCTCGCCGGCCAGCGCCTCGCGCACCGTGCGGTAGGCGGTGATCGGCACGCCGGCGCCGCCGATCACGCGCTCGCATTCGGCGCGCGTGCGCGGCGACGTCCAGGCCTCGACGCGCGCCATCACCGCGTCCCAGTGCTGCTGGCGGCCGCGGTCGGTGGCGAACATCGGGTCGTCGCGCCAGCCGGGCACGGCGATGGCGTCCAGCAGCGCCTCGAAGTTGCGCGGGCTGACGGCCGAGATCATCAGCCAGCCGTCGGCAGCCTGGAACGGCGGGTAGACCGGGCGCCGCTGCTTGGCCGGGAACTGCGCCTCCTGCACCTCGTAGGGCATGAGGTTGAGCATGCCTTCGATCAGCGTCGTGTCGACGTGCTGGCCGCGGCCGCTGGCCTGGCGCTGCTGCAGCGCCGCCAGCACGCCGTTGCAGGCGTACAGCGCGCCCAGCACGTCGGCGATGAAGATCGCGGTGTTGGCCGGCCGCGTTGGAGCCCCTTCCTGCCCCTGGTACGCGGCAAAGGCCAGCTCGTAGCCCGAGGCGGCCTGCACGATCTGCGCATAGGCCGGCCGTTCGGCATCGGGCCCGGTCTGGCCGAAGCCGGAGATCGAGCAGTACACCAGCCGCGGGTTGATCGCCGCCAGCGTCGCGTAGTCCAGCCCCAGCCGCTGCATCGCGCCGGGGCGGAAGTTCTCCATCACCACGTCGGCGTGCGGCACCATGGCCTTCACCGCGGCCACCGAGGCGGCGTCCTTCAGGTCCAGGCAGACGCTGCGCTTGCCGGCGTTGAGATGGCCGAAGTAGGCGCTGCAGCCCTCGCGCAGCGGCTCGCGCTGGCGGATGTAGTCGCCCTCGGGCGCCTCGATCTTGATCACCTCGGCGCCCAGGTCGGCCAGGTAGCGCGTGGCATAAGGGCCGGCCATCATGCTGCTGAAGTCCAGCACGCGGATGCCGGCCAGCGGGGCGGCCGTGGCGGGAACGTGGGGCGCGGGTTCGTTCATGGCCGGTCGGCGCGTGCGCTTGATTGCAGCGTCATTGCTTCTCGATGCGCGCGTCGCGCCCGATGCGCTGGTACTTGGCGATCTCGCGCTCCAGCAGTTCGCGGTACTCCTTCGGGCCCATCGTCACCGGGTCCAGCGCGACGGCGAGGTACTGCTGGCGGACGTCGTCGGCGGCCACGGCCTTGGCGATCTCCTCGTGCAGCCGCTGCAGCACCGCGGGCGGCGTGCCGGCCGGCGCGAGGATGCTGATCCAGCCGTTGAAGTCGAAGTCCTTGTAGCCCAGCTCCTGCATCGTCGGCACCTCGGGCAGCGCGCTCGAGCGGCGGCCGCTCAACACCGCCAGCGCCTTGGTGCGGCCAGCCTGGATCAGCCGCGTCGCCGAGCCCAGCGAATCGGGCGCCACGCTCAAGCGGCCGCCGATCAGGTCGTTGGCCGCTTCGGCCGGGCCCTTGTAGGCGATGGGCGCGAGGTCGATGCCGGCCTGCAGGTTCAGCGCCTCCATCGAGACGCGGTACAGCCCCGCGGAGTTGGCGTAGCTCATCGTGCCCGGCGCCTTCTTCGCCGCGGCGACCAACTCGGCCACGCTGTTGTAAGGCGCCTCCTTCGCGGCCAGCAGCACCAGCGTGGTGCCGGCGATCACCGAGACCGGCGCGAAGTCTTTCAGGATGTCGAAAGGCACGCTCTTCTGGATCACCGTCGGCACGATGGTCGCCGAGACGCTGCCCACCACCAGCGTGTGGCCGTCGGGCGCGGCGCGCGCCACCGCCTGCATGCCGAGCTGGCCGTTGGCGCCGGGGCGGTTCTCCACCACCACCGGCTGGCCCAAGGGGCCGGCGATCTTCTGCGCGACCAGGCGCGCGCTGATGTCCGAGGTGGAGCCCGGCGTGAAGGGCACGACCAGCGTGATCGGCCGCGTCGGGAACGCCGATTGCGCCTGTGCCGGCAGCGCCGACAAGGTGGCGGCAGCCAGCGCGGCTGCCGCCCAGATAACCCGTTTTTTCAAGGCCTGCCTCCGTTCATTCGGTCGCCATCTTCGCCGCCGCGGCAATCGCCTTGTAGCGCGCGTTCTCGGCGGCGACGAAGCTGCGCGTCTCGGCCGGGCTGCGCGGCGCCACCTCCTGGCCCAGCGCGGCGAAGCGGCGGCGCAGCTCGGGGTCGGCCAGCACCTCGTTCAGCGCGGCCGACAGCCGCGCCGTCAGCTCGGCGCTCATGCCGGCGGGCCCGATCACCGCGGTCCACGGCGCCTGCTCCACCGCCGGGTAGCCGGCCTCGGCCACCGTCGGCACGTTGGGCAGGTCGGGCGTGCGCTTGGGGCCGGTGACGGCCAGCGCCACCAGCTTGCCGGCGCGGATGTGCTGTAGCGCCACCTGGATGTTGATCACGTGCATCGCGATGCGGCCTTCCATCAGGTCGGGCAGCGCCGCGCCATCGCTCTTGTAGGGCACGTGCACGAGGTCGATGCCGGTCTCCTTCTTCAGCACCTCGGCCGCGAAGTGGTTGCCGGTGCCGATGCCGGCCGACGAGTACGACAGCTTGCCCGGGTGCTGGCGCGCGTGGTCGACGAACTCGCGCAGCGTCTTCGGGCCCAGGCTCGCCGGCACGACGATGACCAGCGGGTACTGCACCACGGTGCCGACGTAGCCCACGTCCTTGTCGATGTCGAACGGCACCTTCTGCAGGTGCGGCAGCATCACCAGCGTGCCGGTGGAGCTCATCAGCAGCGTGCGGCCGTCGGGCGCGGCGCGCTTCAACTCGCCCATCGCGAGCACGCCGCCGCCGCCGGGGCGGTTGTCCACCACCACCGGCAGACCCAGCTTCTTGGCAAGCGGCTCGGCGACCAGGCGCGCCGCGACGTCGGTGCCGCCGCCGGCGGCAAAGCCGACGATCAGGCGCAGGCCGTCGCTCGGCGCCGGTGCCTGTGCGCCGGCGATGCCGGCGATGCCGGCCGTGAGCGCCAGCGCGGCGGCCGCGAAGGCCCGGCGGGCGATGGACGTGCAAGGGCGAACGGTCATCGTCAATCTCCTAACGCCCGACATAGCGCGGCGGGCGCTTCTCGAAGAAGGCGCGGATGCCTTCGCGCTTGTCGTCGCTGGCGCACAGCAGTTGCAGCGCCTTGTGCTCCAGGCGCAGCGCGGCGTCCAGCGGGCAGTCGGCGCCGGCGGCCACCACCTCGCGGATCTGGCGCACCGCCAGCGGCGGCATCGCGGCCACGCGCGCGGCCAGCGCCACGGCGGCGGGCTCGACCTCGGCGTCCGGCACCACGGCGTTGACGATGCCCAGGGCCAGCGCCTGCGGCGCGCTCATCACGTCGCCAGTCAGCAGGTACTGCAGCGTGCGCTGGCGGCCGATCAGCCGCAGCAGCCGCTGCGTGCCGCCGCCGCCGGGCATCAGCCCGACCCTGATCTCCGGCAGCCCGAAGCGCGCGCCCTCGCCGGCGACGATCAGGTCGGCATGCAGCGCCAGCTCGAAGCCGCCGCCCAGCGCCTGGCCGCGCACGGCGGCCAGCATCGGCGTGGCGATGCGGCCGATCGCGCTCCACAGGCTGAAGGTGTCGCGCAGCACCATCTCCACCGCGCCGGCGTCGGCGATCTCGGCCAGGTCGGCGCCGGCGGCAAAGACCTCGGCGCCGCCGGCCAGCACGATGGCGCGCACTTGGGCGTCGGCGTCCAGCGCCTGCAGCAACTGCACCAGCTCGCGCCGCAGCGCGACGCTCAGCGCATTGCGCTTGCCCGGCCGGTCGATGCGGACCAGGGCGACGTGGCCTTGCGGGTGCTCGACGCTCAGGTGCTCCATGATGGTCCGCTCGACGAGCTGTTTGTCAATGGTCGTACCTTTTTATAGCACCGATCCAGGCCGCCGGGGTGCGGGCTTTCCCGGCCGCAGGGCCGGTGCAGACCGCGGTACACACGATGACCGGCAGGCGCAGGCTGCCTCCTCATGCGCTCAAGCGCCCGTCCAACGCGGCGCGCGGTGCTCGGCAAAGGCACGCGGGCCTTCGCGCGCGTCGTCGGTGGCCAGGATGCGCTGCGTCAGCTCGTGCGCTTCGCGGCGCAGCGCCGGCTCGTCGACGTCGGTGGCGCGGCGCGCCAGGCCCAGGCTCCATTCGACGGCCAGCGGCGCATTGGCCGCGACGCGCGCCGCCAGCGCCAGCGCCTCGGGCAGCAACTGCTCGGGCGCGACCACGCGGTTGACGAGGCCCAGCCGCTCGGCGCGCGCGGCGTCGATGGGGTCGCCGCTGGCGATCATCTCCAGCGCCAGCCCGCGCGGCACGCGCCGCGGCAGGCGGAACAGGCCGCCGGCGGTGGCCGCCAGGCCGCGCTTCACCTCGGGCAGGCCGAACACCGCGCTGCTGCTGGCGATGGCCAGGTCGCAGGCCAGCATGATCTCGAAGCCGCCGGCCACCGCGGGGCCGTTGACGGCGGCGATCCACAGCTTGCGCCGCGGCGCGAACACGAAGCCGGCGAAGCCGCCGTCGGGCGTGCTGCGCGACAGCGGATCGTCGCCGCCGGCCATCTCCTTCAAGTCGGCGCCGGCGCAGAACGCAGCGCCGTTGCCGGTGAGCACGGCCACGCGCAGCGCGGCGTCGGCCTCCACTGCCTTGACCGCGCGGTCCAGCCCCAGCGCCAGCGCGCGGCTGACGGCGTTGCGGGCCTGCGGCCGGTTCAGCGTGACGACGGCGACGTGGCCGCCTTCGCGCCGGAACTGCACCACTTCGTCGGGGTTCTCGATCGTCATCGCCATCTCCTGAGTTTCGCGTCCAAGGTTGCATTCAAGCCGCGGCGCGGCGGTGAAGCCGGCGGCGCCGACGAGCTCGAGCCCTTCGAAGACCCGCATCGTCAACCCGGCATCGTGATCCAGACCTTGCCCACCGTGTGCCGCGTTTGCAGCGCCGCCAGCGCCTGCGGCAGCTCGTCGAAAGCGTAGCCGCGGCCGGGCGGCGGGCGCAAGCTGCCGTCGCGGAAGGCAGCGTAGATCTCGGCCGTCAGCGCGGCCGAGAGCGCCGGGTCGCGCTTGCGCAGCTCGCCCCACAGCACGCCGACGGCGCTGGCGTTGTGCAGCAGCAGCCGGTTGGCGGGCAACTGCGTCAGCGCGCCGCCGGCGAAGCCGATCACGAGGTAGCGCGCGCCGAAGGCCAGCACGCGCAGGCTTTGCGCGCCGGTCTCGCCGCCCACCGGGTCGTAGACCACGTCGACGCCTTGCGGCGCCAGCGCGCGCACGGCGCTCACCCAGTCGCCGTTCAGATAATCCACCACCTCATCGGCACCCAGCTCGCGGCAGAGCCGGGCCTTCTCGGGCCCGCCGGCGGTGGCGATCACGCGCGCGCCGATGCGCTTGCCCAGCAGCAGCGCGGCGCTGCCGACGCCGCCGGCCGCGGCGTGCACCAGCAGCGTCTCGCCGAGCTGCAGCTTCGCCGCGTGGCGCAGCGCGTACAGCGAGGTGGGGAAGTTGCTGCGCAGCGCCAGCGCGGCGCCGGCGGGCGTGTCGTCGCCGATCGCCTCCACCTCGTGCCGCGGCACCAGCACGTACTGGGCGAAGCCGCCCTGGCGCGCGGTGGAGCTGGCGACGCGCTGGCCGTCGCGCTGGCCATCAAGCTCGCCGCCGACGATGCGGCCGACGACGTCCGAGCCCGGCGTGAACGGCAGCGGCGGCTTCACCTGGTACTGGCCGCGAACGATCAGCGTGTCGCCGAAGGCGACGCCGGCGGCCTCGACCTTCACGAGGTATTGGTCGGGCGCCGGCTCGGGCCGCTCGATCTCGCGCCGCAGCAGCGTGGCCGGGTCGGTGATCTGCTCGACGCGCCAGGCCTGCATCGTGCTCATAGCAGCGCCTGCCCGTTGGCCAGCACGACGAGGTCGCGCTCGACGACGCGGCAGCGGAAAGCCACTGCCCCTTCGCCGCTTCGCCAGGCCTCGACGCGCAGCGTCTCGCCCGGGAACACCGGCGAGGTCAGCCGCGCGCTGAAGCGCTTCAGGCGCGTGGGGTCGTCGCCGCAGAAGCCCTTGACGATCGCGCGGCAGGCCACGCCGTAGGTGGCCAGCCCGTGCAGGATGGGCCGCGGGAAGCCGGCCTTGGCGGCAAAGCCGGGGTCCACGTGCAGCGGGTTGATGTCGCCCGAGAGGCGGTAGATCAGCGCGGCTTCGGGCCGCGTCGCCAGGTCCAGCGTGAACTCGGGCGCGGTCTCGGGCGTGGCCGGCGGCGGCGGGCCGGGCTCGTCGCCGCCGCCGTTCTTGGAGAAGCCGCCGTCGCCGCGCAGGAACAGCGTCTGCTCGGCGGTGGCGACCAGTGCACCATCTGATTCATCCGTTAGCCGCCTTTCCACCGACATCACCGCGCCCTTGCCTTCGCCCTTGTCGACGATGCGCGTGACGCGGCTCACGCCGACCAGCGTGCCGGCCACCGGCAGCGGGCGGTGGATCGTCACCGCCTGCTCGCCGTGCACCAGCTTGACGAAGTCGATGCCCAGCTCGTTGCGATCGCGCATCCAGAAGCCCGGCGAGGCCAGCACCGCGGCCATCGTCGGCAGCGCGAGCAGGTCACGCTCGTAGCACAGGCGCAGCTCGGCGGCGTCGGTCGGGTTCTGCCCGGCGCCCAGGCCCAGCGCGTAGAGGATGGTGTCGCGCGTGGTGTAGGCGTGGCGCACGTCGGCGCTGCGCCAGGCCTTGGTTCGTTCGTAGTCGATCATGCTTCGTTCGCTGAAGAGGAAGGAGCAGCCGGCCACCGCAGCCGTGCCGGCTCGCGCGCTGCAAAGCGGCGCAGCGCGTCGGCGTTGTATTCGCTGCCGCCGGCAATGGCTTGCGCCGCCGCCTCCAGGTCCAACATGGCGGTCAGATCGCTTTGCAGCGAGGCATTCAGCGCCTGCTTCGACAAACTGAAGGCCAGCGCCGGCCCGTCGGCCAGGCTGCGCGCCAGCGCCTGCGCACGCGGCAGCAGTTGCTCCGGTGCCAGCACTTCCAGCGCCAGGCCCATGCGCAGCGCCTCGTCGGCGCCGAACTCGCGCGCCGAGTAGATCAGCTCTTTCGCGCGCTGCAGGCCGACGACGCGCGGCAGCGTGTACCAGGCGCCGCAGTCGGGCACTAGGCCGATGCGGTGGAAGACCATCGCGCAGCGCACGCGGCGGCTCACCAGCACGAGGTCGGCCGTCAGCGCGATGCTCAGGCCCGCGCCATAGGCCACGCCGTCCAGCGCGCCGACCAGCGGCTTGTCCAGCCCGGTCAGCGCCAGCGTCAGCTCGCGGTAGCGCCGCATCAGCGCGCGCCGCTGCTCGGGGCTGCGCGGACCGCCGCTGCCCATGCCCTTGACGTCGCCGCCGGCGCAGAAGTCGCCGCCGGCGCCGGCCAGCACGATGGCGCGCACGGCCTCGTCGGCACGCAGTGCGCGTAGCGCCGCCGTCAGCTCGTCGGCCATCTGCGGCGACAGCGCGTTCTTCGCGCCGGGGCGGTTCAGCGTGACGGTGACGACGCCGTCGGCCGCGTCGATCTGCAGCGTTTCCAGCGAACTCATGCGGCCGCCTGCTGCTCGCTGACCGACAGCGGCACGCCGCCTGCCATCACGTCGCAGTATTCGGTCATGCCCAGCACGCGCCGGTCGCCGCAGCGGTATTCGCTGATGCTTTCGGTGATGCGCGTGTAGCGGCTGAAGTCCGCCGCGCCGCGCAGCTTGTGGCGCAGCGGCACGGTGGTCAGTACGCGGCCGGTGATGGTGTACTCGCCCTGCGCCGTCTTGACCCACGCGGTCAGGCCGCGCGGCACGTACTGCGCGTCGTAGTCGGTCTCGATTCGGCCGTCCAGCACCGGCTCGTAGACGCCGCCGCGCAGCACGTTGCCGCTGACCGGCAGTGCCTTGCCGCCGACCGGCTTGATCGACAGCAGCACGCCGAAGTCGCGGCTGAAGGTCACCGGCAGCCATTTGTACCAGCTGAAGCTGTGCCAGTGCCGCGGGCCCCAGGACTTGTCGCGGTAGCCGGTGCCGTGGCGCAGCTCGTGGCGCGTGCCGTCGACCTCGACGAAGCCGTTGACCGCCACGTTCTGCTCGGTGTGGCCGCGGTAGACCGACTGCTCGGGGTCCAGCGCCCAGGGGCTGCCGTCGAGGTTGACGATCTCGCCGCCGTGCATCGGCGACACGCCTTCGAAGTCCAGCTCGATCGTCGCCGGCTTCTTCGGATAACGTTTGAAGGCACTGCTCGGGTCGGCCATCGCCATCGGGTCGTCCATCAGCAGCAGCTCGCCGCGGTAGCTGACGCGCAGGCGCTTGAAGGGCTCGACCACCTCGAAGCGCATGCCGGCGGCGGCCATCTCGCGGTTGTGCTCGATCGCCGGCCGCGCGAACATGAAGCCGACGCGGCCGTCGGGCAGGTAGACGCAGACGCTCATCTCGGCATGGCCTTCGTTGGGCCGGTTGCCCAGGCGCAGCCACAGCCCGATGCCGCGCGCGCTGTCGAAGGCGTTGAAGTACATGCTCTCGTTGTAGTTGCCCGCGGCTTCGGGCGGGTGCGTGTACTCGTCCTGCGGGTCCAGCTTCAATCGGGTGCCGGGGGGCATGTACATGCTGCGTTCCTTTCAAAGCGCGCGGTCGTCGAAGGCCAGCGCGCGGCCCGCTCGAGACTGGATCCCCCTTGCCAAGCGTGCCGTGCCACCCGCCTGGACCCGAGGGCGCTCACAAGCTGATGTGGAAGCCGCCGTTGACCGCGAGATGCTGGCCGGTGATGTAGCCGGCCGCGTCGGACAGCAGGAAGCACACCGTCTTCACCACTTCCTCGGGCTGCGCCCAGCGGCCCATCGGGATCTGCGCCAGCATGGTGTCGCGGAACTTGTCGCTGCGCACCACCTCGGTCATCGGCGTTTCCACCAGGCCGAAGCACACCGAGTTGGCGCGGATGTTGAACTTGCCCCATTCGCGCGCCGCGGTCATCGTCATGCCCAGCATGCCGGCCTTAGCCGCGGCGTAGTTGATCTGGCCGATCGAGCCCTTGCGCCCGGCGTCCGACGAGATGTTGACGATGGCGCCGCCGCTGGCGTCGCCGCCCTTGGCGCGCTGCAGCAGGTGGCGGCCCACCGCCTGCGTCCAGTGGAAGCTGCCGGTGAGGTGCACGTCGATCACCTGCTGCCACTGCTCGGCCGTCATCTTGTCGATCATCGCCGGCCGCGTGATGCCGGCGTTGTTGACCAGGCCGTGCACGGCGCCGAAGCGGGCCACCGCGTCGACCACCGTCTTGGCGGCCAGCGCCGCGTCGGTGACGCTGCCGACCACCGCCAGCACGCGGTCTGCCGGCAGGCCTTGCAGCGCGGCGGCCAGCGTGTCGCCGTTCATGTCCAGCGCGACGGCGTTGCCGCCGAGCTCGATCACCAGTTCGGTGATGGCGCGGCCGATGCCTTGGGCCGCGCCGGTGACGACGACGGTGCGGCCGGCCAGCGAGACGAGGGGAGCAGTCATGAAGGCATTTCTCGGTTGTGTGATGGTTGAACCAATGATAGATTTGGCGTCCACCCGCCGTCAACACGCGAAACCCCTATGCCCACCCCGCGCAAAGCCTGCATCGCCGGCGCCTTCGAGCACCCGACGCGCAAGGCGCCCGACAAGACCGTGGCCCAGCTGCATGCCGAGGTGGCGCGCGGCGCGCTGGCCGACGCCGGGCTGACGCTGGCCGACGTCGACGGCTACTTCTGCGCCGGCGACGCGCCCGGCCTCGGCGCCAACAGCATGGCCGACTACCTGGGCCTGAAGCTGCGCCACGTCGACACCACCGACACCGGCGGCTCGGCCTACCTGATCCACGTGTCGCACGCGGCGCAGGCCATCGCCGAAGGCCGCTGCCGGGTGGCGCTGATCACGCTGGCCGGCCGCCCGCGCAGCGAAGGCAGCAGCGGCACCGCGCCGCGCCTGGTGACCAACACCACGCCCGACGTGCCCTGGGAGATGCCTTACGGCCCGGTCACCGTCAACGTCTACGCGCTGGCCGCGGCGCGCCACATGCACGAGTACGGCACCACGGCCGAGCAGCTGGCCTGGATCAAGGTGGCCGCCGCCGCGCACGCGCAGCACAACCCGAATGCGATGCTGCGCGAGACGGTGACCGTGCAGGACGTGCTCGATTCGCCGCTGATCGCCGACCCGCTGCACCGGCTGGACTGCTGCGTCGTCAGCGACGGCGGCGGCGCGCTGGTGGTCGTGCACCCCGACATCGCGAAGTCGCTGAAGCGCCCGGTCGTCAACGTGCTGGGCGCCGGCGAGGCCATCAAGGGCACGCTGGGCGGCCACGTCGACCTCACGTGGTCGGCGGCGCGCTTCAGCGGCGCGACGGCTTTCGCCGAGGCCGGCGTGAGGCCGTCGGACATCCAGTACGCGTCGATCTACGACAGCTTCACCATCAGCGTGCTGATCGCGCTGGAAGACCTGGGCTTCTGCGAGAAGGGTGACGGCGGCCGCTTCGTCGCCGACGGCAACCTGATCAGCGGCGTCGGCCAGCTGCCCTTCAACACCGACGGCGGCGGCCTGTGCAACAACCACCCGGCCAACCGCGGCGGCATGACCAAGGTGATCGAGGCCGTGCGCCAGTTGCGCGGCGAGGCCCACCCGGCGGTGCAGGTGAAGAACTGCGCGCTGGCGCTGGCCCACGGCACCGGCGGCATGCTGGGCACGCGCCACGGCTCGGCCACGCTGATCCTCGAAAGGCAATGACGCGATGAGCACCCCATCCCAAGACCGCCCGCTCGGCAAGGTCGTCGTCGACGCCGCCACCGAGCCCTACTGGGCCGCCGCGCGCGAAGGCGTGCTCAAGCTGCGCCGCTGCACCGCCTGCCGCCGGCCGCACTGGTACCCGCGCCCGGTGTGCCCCTTCTGCCAGGGCGACACCGAGTGGGTCGACGCCCAGGGCACGGGCGAGATCTACAGCCTCAGCGTCACGCGGCGCGCCGGGCCCATCGCCTACGCGCTGGCCTGGGTCCAGCTCGACGAAGGCGTGACGATGATGAGCAACATCGTCGACTGCGACCTCGACGAGCTGCGCATCGGCCAGAAGGTGAGGCTCACCTTCAAGCCCGACGACGGCGGCCAGCCGGTGCCGATGTTCACCCCGGCCTGAGCCCGACGATGGATACGCTCACTTTCGAAGTCAGCCAGGGCGTCGGCTGGATCCGCCTGGCGCGGCCGCAGAAGCGCAACCCATTCGACACCGAGCTGCGCGCCGAACTGATGGACGTGCTGGCCCGGGTGCGCGAAGACCCCGCGGTGCGCGTGCTGGTGCTCGCCGGCAGCCCGGGTGCCTTTTGCGCCGGCGGCAACCTGCCGATGCTCAAAGCCAACGCCGGCGCCGGCCCGGCCTACTGGCAGCAGCGCGTCAGCTCGGGCCTGCGCCTGGCCAACGATTTGCTGACGCTGACGCGGCCGCTGATCGCCGTCGTCGACGGCCCGGCCTACGGCGCCGGCTTCGCGCTGGCGCTGATGGCCGACATCGTGCTCGCCTCGCCGCAGGCGCGCTTCGCGATGTCGTACCTCAAGCTCGGGCTGGTGCCCGACATCGGCCCGCTGTACCTGTTGCCGCGCATCGTGGGCCTGCAGCGCGCCAAGGAGCTGATGCTGTCGGCGCGCGAGATCGACGCCGCCGAGGCCCAGGCGCTGGGCATCGTGCTGGAAGTGCACGACAGCGCCGCGCTGGAAGCGCGCGCCCGCGCCATCGCCGAGAGCCTGACGCAGGCCGCGCCGGCCGCGGTGGCGCTGACCAAGGCCGCGCTCAACGTCTCGCTGGACAGCGACCGCGCCAGCCTCTTTGCGCTGGAAGCCGCCAGCCAGGCCGCCGCCTTTGCATCGCCCGAGCCGCTGCAGGCGCTGGAGGCGATGCTGGCGCGCCGCGCGCCGCCGTACACCGGCTTTCCGCCACCACACCACAACGACCCCGGAGACGACGCATGAACCCGTTCCGCCGCACCCTGCTGGCCGCGCTGGCCACGCTGCCGATGATCACGCTGCCGATGGTCGCCGCCGCGCAAAGCCCGGCCTGGCCGATCAAGCCCATCCGCGTGCTAGTGCCGGTGCCGGCCGGCGGCCAGACCGACGCCGTGGTGCGCTACTACGCGCAAAAGGCCGAGGCCAGCCTGGGCCAGCCCTTCGTGATCGAGAACAAGCCCGGCGTCAACACCATGCTGGCCACGCAGGAGGCGGCGCGCGCGCCGGCCGACGGCTACACGCTGCTGTTCAACATGACGGCCATCGTCTCCAACGCGGTGCTGCTGCAGAACGTCAAGTACGACCCCTTCAAGGACTTCGCGCCGGTGCACCGCACCTACGAGCTGTACGCCATCCTGGCGGTGCCGGGCAGCTCGCCCGTCAAGACGCTGGCCGACTTCACGGCCGCCGCCAAGGCCGCGCGCGAGCCGATGACCTACGGCACCATCGGGCACGCCTCCAGCTCGCACTACTTCATCGAGCTGCTGGCCAAGCAGGCGGGCTTGAGCCTCGTGCACGTGCCCTACAAGGGCGAGGCGCCGCTGATGCCCGACCTGATGTCGGGCCGCGTGCAAGGCGGCGTGATCTCCGGCGCCGCGGCCAAGCAGTTCGACGACGGCCGCGTGCGCGTGCTGGCCGTCAGCGGCAACCAGCGGCTGCACCTGCTGCCGCAGCTGCCCACCTTCAAGGAGCTGGGCTACCAGGGCATCGGCAACGAATCGTTCGCCGGCTTCTTCGCCCCGGCGGGCACGCCGCCAGCAGTGATCGAGCGACTCAACCGCGAATTCAACCGCATCTCGCAACTCCCCGAGACGCGCGAGCGCCTGGCCGCGCTGGCGCTGGAGCCCACCTCGCCCAGCACGCCGGCCGACTTCCTGGCCGTGATGCGCAAGGCGCACGACGAATGGGTCGCCAACAGCAAGGCGGTCGACATCAAGCCGCAGTGAGCGCCGGGGCCGCCATGTACCAGCACACCTGGATGACCGCCGAGCTGGAGAGCCTGCGCGAGAGCGTGCGCCGCTTCTGCCTGGCCGAGCTGCTGCCCAACGAAGAGCGCTGGGCGCAGCAGCAATGCGTGGACCGCGACGCGTGGTTCAAGGCGGCCGAAGCCGGCTTGCTGCTGCCCGGCATCCCCGAGCAATACGGCGGCGGCGGTGGCAGCTTCCTGCACGAAGCGGTCATCCTCTCGGAGCCGATCCGCCTGCTGTGCGGCGGCCTCGGCAACTCGGTGCACAGCGGCATCGTCGCGCACTACCTGAAGAACTTCGGCAGCGAAGCGCAGAAGCTGCAATGGCTGCCGAAGATGGCGCGCGGCGAGCTGATCGGCGGCCTGGCGATGACCGAGCCCGGCACCGGCTCGGACCTGCAAAGCATCCGCACCCACGCGCGGCGCGACGGCGACCACTACGTGATCAACGGCGCCAAGACCTACATCACCAACGGCAGCAGCGCCAACCTGATCTGCCTGGTGCTGAAGACCGACCCCGGCCAGGGCGCGCGCGGCGTCTCCATCGTCGTCGTCGAGACCGACCAGGTCGAAGCCGGCTTCCGCCGCGGGCGCACGTTGTCGAAGATCGGCCTGCACTCGCAGGACACGGCCGAGCTGTTCTTCGACGAGCTGCGCGTGCCGGTGGCCAACCTGCTGGGCCCCGAGGAAGGCCAGGGCTTCAAGCAGTTGATGAAGGAACTGTCGCGCGAGCGGCTGATCACCGCGCTGTCGTCGTTCGCGTGCATGGAGCGCGCGGTCGAGGAGACGCTGGCCTTCACCGCGCAGCGCCAGGTCTTCGGGCAAAGCCTGCTGGCGATGCAGAACACCCGCTTCAAGCTGGCGGAATGCGACACCATGGTCTCGCTGGCCGGCGCCTTCATCGACCACTGCGTGCAACGGCTGATCGACGGCACGCTGGACGCCGCCACCGCCGCCAAGGCCAAGTGGTGGACCACCGACGCCTGCGGCAAGGTGGTCGACGAATGCCTGCAGCTCCACGGCGGCGCCGGCTACATGACGGAGTATCCGATTGCACGCCTGTACCAGAACGTGCGCATCCACCGCATCCTGGCCGGCACCAACGAGATCATGAAGGAGCTGATCGCGCGGGATCTGGAGAAGCGTTTGCGGTGACGGGTGCGGTGGCGGGTGCGGTGGCGGGTGCAGTGGCAGCGCCGGCGGCTACCATGCCGAGGCCGGGCGGCGCTTCGTGACGAAGCAGCCCGCCACCGTCCACCGCCTGCAGGAGAAGTCCTTGAACGACGCCATGCCACGCGAGGAACTGCACCAGCGCCGCATCGAGCTGCGGGCCTGGCGGCGCGGCGACGGGCTGATCGAGGTCGAGGGCAGGCTGCTCGACACCAAGGGCCATCCGTTCCGCCGCCAGCTCGCGGCAGCCGACGTACCGCCGGGCCAGCCGCTGCACGACATCACGGTCACGATGCTGGTCGACCGTGCGCTCGTCGTGCAGGCCGTGCGCGCGCAGATGGCGACGACGCCGTTCGACCTCTGCCCCGGCGCCGCCGCGGTGCTGGACCGGCTGCGCGGCCAGACGCTGGGCGCCGGCTGGAACCGCCGCGTGCGCGAGCTGCTGGCGCGCGACGAGGCCTGCACGCACATCGTCGAGCTGCTGGGCCCGATGGCGACCACGGTGCACCAGGCGCTGGCGCCCGAGCGCCTGGCGGCACTCAACCAATCCGGCAGCGACGCCGAGCGCCAGCGCAAGGTGGGAAGCTGCTACGCCTATGCGGCCGAGCGCGAGGTGGTGGCGCGGCTGTGGCCGCAGCTGCACCGCCCGCGCGCCGGCGATTGATCAGCGGATCAGCGCGCGGATGTCCTCGATCACCAGCTCGTACTCGTCGGCCACCGTCTTCAGGCGCGAGGCCAGCTTGGCGCGGTGCCAGTCGCGCGTGGCGCGGTCGAACGGCAGGTTGCCGCTGTCGAGGTAGCGCACCGCGCCGGCGGCGTCGCGGCAGGCCAGCATGCGGCCGCAGTTGGAAGCGTTGACGCTGTACGGGAACTCGTAGGTGCCCAGCTCGATGGCCTTGGCAACGCCGACCGCCACGTCGCCCTTGCCCAGCTCGAAGATGGCGTCCAGGATCGCTTGGCTTTCCTTGCGGATCTGCTCGCATTCCTCTGCGAGCGCGGCGGTCTCGGGGAAGGCCTGGCCGCGCGCCAGGTCCACTGCCTGCCGGGTGGCGCGCAGGCCCTCGATGTTGCCCTGGTTGGTCGGCGTGCCCAGGCCTTCTTCCGACGACTTGACGATGATCTTGTCGACGCCGGCGTAGACGCCGGTCACCGAGTCGAAGGCGATGCGGCCGAGCGCGCGCGAGCGGTCCTCGGGGAAGGGCCCCAGCCACTGGTGGATGGCGTAGGCGATCTCCACGTCGGCGTGGCCGGCCTCGCGGGCGTAGCGGTCGCAGAACTCGCGCATCACGCGGCAGGCGGCGATGTCCTGCATGACGCTGGAGTTCACCGGATAGGCCACGCAGTGGTACTTGACGCCCTGCTCGGCGGCCAGCAGCACCTCGACGACGCCGCACACCACCGCGATGGCCGGCGGCACGATGGTGCCGGAGACGATGGTGCTCGACTCCTTGGCCGGCCGCGCGCCCAGCTCGGTGAGCCGGCCCAGCAGCCGGTCGAGGTACTGCGTGTTGCGGATCGCCGCGGGCACCGTCATGCGCGCCTCGACGTTCATCACGAAAGCCAGCGCCGAGCCGTTGAACTCGGTCGCGCCGCCGGCCAGCATCATCGCGCAGTAGGCCTGCGGCGAGCCGGTGGCGCCGCGCCCGGAGATCGGCAGCGTGGTCGCCTCGGTCACCCGCCGCGTGCCGGCAATGCCGTGCACGCCGGCCGGAAAGCCGTTGAGCATCGAGCGCCCCTTCTCGTGCGACAGGCGCACCGCGTCGGCGGCGGCGGCGAACTCCTCGCGCCGCGAATAGGTGTCGGACGACATGGTCTGCAGGTCGGCGCCGCCTTCGGTCTCCAGCACGCGCACGCCCTCCTCCTGCGCCTCGATGGTGGCGACGCCGAAGCGCGGCTGCAGCAGCACCGCGCCCTGCGCGCGCGCGCGGCGGTAGGCGTCGGCGAAGGTGCGCGTGCCCACCACGTCGCGGTGGTACTGCGCCATCTCGTCGAGGTCGAGCTCGCGGAAGGTGGGCCACAGCCCGCGCAGGCGGTCGAGTTCGCGCTTCAGTTCGTCGTCGCCGAGGCGGCGGTTGCTCAGTTCCATCGGGCTCATTCCTTTTCGACGAGGGACTGCGCCAGCAGCCGCAGCGCGATGGCGGGCTCGCGCGAGGCCAGCAGCCCCATGGCATAGAACACGTAGTGCGCGTCCTGCAGCAGCCGCGGCGCCGCGGGCCGCAGCGAGTGCGGCAGCTCGGCGCGGGCCAGCGCCGCCTGCAGCGCGGGCCAGGGGTCGGCGCCGTGGGCGAACACGCCGCCGACGCCGACCAGCGCCTTCACGCCGCGCAGGTCCTTGCCGTGCAGCAGGCGCACCGGGCCGTGCAGCCCCCAAGCCTCCTGCACGTGGCCCACGTGGCGCTCGACCGCGATGTCCACGCAGGCGGCGGCCATCGCGGCGTCGAGCCGGCGCTCGGCGTCGCTGGCCGCCAGCACCTCGGTGTGGGCGGCCAGGAAGTCGCCGCGCTCGCGCGCGCCGGGCTCGGCGAGCGCGCGCGCGAGGTCGCCGCGCAGCTCGCGCGCCTGGGCGAGCGCGATCACCGACTGCGCGCTCACCCGCAGGCCGAGGTCGCCTTCCACCGTGCGCTTGGCGTGCGGCTCGGGCAGGCCGCGCGGCACCAGGCCTTCGCCGGGCGGCGCGTCGGCCACGGTGTGCACGTCGGTCGTCGCGCCGCCGACGTCGACCACCATCACGTCGCCCCAGCCGGGCTCGCCGGCCGCGCCTTGCGACAGCAGCTGCGCCGCCTGCATCACCGCTGCCGGCGTCGGCATCACGATGCCGTCGACCCGGGCCAGCGCGCGGTCCAGGCCCTTGGCGTCGACGATGCGCTGCACGAAGACCTCGCGGATCACCGCGCGCGCCGGCTCCACGTCCAGGCGGTCGAGCGCGGGCAGCACGTTGGCGGTGGCATGCGCCGTCTTGCCGCCCTGCTGCAGCAGCGCCAGCACCTCGTCGCGCGCGACGCGGTTGCCGGCCACGATCACCGGCGCCTCGATGCGGCCGGCCGCCAGCGTGCGCGCGTTGCGCACGATGACCTCGCGGTTGCCGCCGTCGGTGCCGCCGGCCAGCAGCAGCAGGTCGGGCCGCAGCGCTTCGATCTGCTCGACGTCGCCGCGGGTCAGCTCGTGCGAGAACACCCCCACCACCTTGGCGCCGGCGCCCAGCGCGGCCTGGCGCGCGGCCTCGGCGGTGAGCTCGGGCACCAGGCCCACGGCCACCATGCGCAGCCCGCCGCGCGCCGACGACGAGGCCAGGCACAGCCGCACGTCGCCGCCGGCCTGGCGCTGCAGATCGGCCAGCACCTGCTCCAGGCCGATGGTGATGTCGCGCTCGACGGTGGACGGATGCTGCGCGCGCGCCACCAGCGCCGGCCGTTCCAGGTCGACGGCCACCGCCTTGGTGTAGGTCGACCCGAAGTCGACCAGGACGGCCAGCGCAGCCAAGCTCAGTCCCCCAGGCCCAGGTCCTGGCGCAGCATCGCCGCCACCTGCACCGGCATCACGTTCTGCGGGAACACGCGGTCGAAGCCGAGTGCCTTGAACTCGGCCTCGATGTCCTCCCACTGCCGGTTCTGGCGCGACACCGACAGGTTGCCGCCGATGTACAGCAGCACGTCGTTGAGCCCGGCCTCCTGGCAGCGCCCGCGCAGGCCTTCGGCGTCCAGCGCCGCCATGCCGTACGACGACGACACCAGGATCGCGCGCGCATGCGTCTCCACCGCGGCGTTGACCAGCTCGGCCTGCGACAGCATCGCGCCGGCGTTGACGACGTGGAAGCCGCCGCGGTCGAGCGCGTGCTTGAGGATCAGCACGCCCAGGTTGTGGATGTCCTTCAGCACGCCCAGCAGCACCACCGGGCGGGAGTCGACGGCAGGTTCGGCGTTGGCGTTCATCGTGGGCGGGCTCCGGCGGGGCTTGGCATCGAAGGGGGACCTTAGCGGCGCCGCGCGGCCCGCGGCAAGGCGGCCGCGCGGCGCCGTTTCAAGCCGTGAACTTCGGGCGCCGCCGGCCGCGCCCGGCGGGCGCTATCGTCGCGCCGATGAACGCTCCCGTCACCGCGGCGCTGCGCGCCGAGATCGCGCCCACCGGGGCGCTGCGCGTGGCGCTGAACCGCGCCAACTTCCTGCTCGTGACGCATGCCACCAGCGGCGGCGACGCGGCCGGCATCGCCGCCGACCTGGGACGCGAGATGGCCGCGGCGCTGGGCCTGCCGCTGCAGGTGGTGGCCTACGACAGCCCCGGCGCGCTGGCCGACGATGCGGCGCGCGGCGCCTGGGACCTCGGCTTCATCGGCGCCGACCCGGCGCGCGCGGCGGCGATCGCCTTCAGCGAGCCCTACGTCGAGATCGAGGCCACCTACCTCGTGCCCGCCGGCTCATCCCTGCGCACGCTGGCCGAGGTCGACCGGCCCGGCGTCCGCATCGCGGTCGCCCGCGCCACCGCCTACGACCACGCGCTGCAGCGCACGCTGCAGGCGGCGACGATCGTCCATGCCGACGGGCTGGACGGATCGTTCCATCTCTTCGCCGAGCAGCAGCTCGACGCGCTGGCCGGCTTGCGCGTGCGGCTGGAGCAGGACCAGGCGCGGCTGCCCGGCTCGCGCCTGCTCGACGGCTGCTGCGCCGCGATCCAGCAGGCCGCCGCGGTGCCGCGCGGCCGCCCGGCGGCCGCCGCCTGGGTGGCCGGCTTCATCGCCGCGGCCAAGGCCGGCCGCGTGGCGGCGCTGATCGCCGCCCACGGCGTGCGCGGGCTGCGCGTGCCGCCGGCATGACGAGGCCGTTCAACGCACCAGCACGAGCGAGAACGCCGGCACGTAGGTGACGAGGAACAGCACGCCCAGCATCATCAGCACGAAGGGCATGATGGCGCGCGCCACCTCGCCGAGCTTGAGCTTGGCGATCGCCATGCCGACGAACAGGCAGTAGCCGATCGGCGGCGCGGCCATGCCGATCGCGACGTTGGTGACGATCATGCTGCCGAAGTGGATGGGGTCGACGCCGTACTGGCGCCCGATGGCGATCAGCATCGGCCCCAGGATGACCATGATCGCCACCTCGTCCATCACCGCGGCCAGCAGGAAGAAGCCCAGGTTCAGCACCGCCAGCATCAGCGCCTTGTCGTGCACATGGCCGGCCAGCCATTGCGTGAGCGCCGGCGCGAGCTGCTCCTGCGCGACCAGGATGCCGAAGCCCTGCGAGAAGCCGACGATGGCCAGCACCAGCGCGGTGGTCGACATCGCGCGGCTCAGCACCGGCCCCAGGTCGCGCCAGCGCAGCGAGCGCTGCACGAACAGCGCGATCGCCAGCACATACAGGCAGGCGACCACCGCCGACTCGGTGGGCGTGAACAGGCCGCCGTAGATGCCGCCGAGCACGATCACCGGCGCCAGCAGCACCCACGCGCCTTCGCGCAGCGCGCGGCGCACCTCGGCGCCCGTGGCGCGCGGGCTGCGCGGGATGTCGCCGCGCCGCGCGTGCCACAGCACCAGCAGCGCCATGCCGGCGGCCATCAGCAGCCCCGGCACGACGCCGGAGAGGAACAGCTTGGCGATCGACTGCTCGGCGATCACGCCCCAGATCACGAACGCGATCGACGGCGGGATCAGCGGCGCCAGCACGCCGGCGCTGACGGCCAGCGCGGTGGCGTAGGCGCGCGAGTAGCCGCGCTCGGCCATCGCCGGGATCATCACCGTACCGATGGCCGCGGTGGTCGCCGGCGCCGAGCCGCTGACCGCGGCGAACACCAGCGCCGCGAGGATGGTCACCAGCCCCAGCCCGCCCGGCAGGTGGCGCACGAAGACGTCGGCCACGTTGACGAGGCGGCGCGACAGGTCGCCCGCGGCCATCACCTCGCCGGCGAGCATGAAGAACGGGATCGCCAGCAGGCTGAAGCTCTGCGTGCCGGCCACCAGCGTCTGCGGCAGCAGCATCGGGTCCAGTCCGGTCGCGAACAGCGACGCGATGACCGCCAGCGCCAGCGCAAAGGCGAACGGCAGCCCCAGCGCGACGAGGCCGGCGAAGCCTAACGACAAAATCAATGCAACCGCGCTCATGCTTGAGATGCCGGCGCGCCGAGCAGCAAGCGCTCCAGCGCGAACAGCAGGATCAGCGCGCCGCAGGCGACCGCGCTGGCGTACAGCAGCGGCATCGGGTAGGCCGTCGCGGCCGAGGTGGTGTCGGCCGACGCGGCGGCGTAACCGGCGCCGGCCCAGGCCAGATAGCCGCCGACGAAGGCGGTCGCCAGCAGCAGCGCGCGCTCCATCGCGACGCGCGCCGGTGCGGGCAGGCGGTCGAGCAGCAGGTCCATGCGCACGTGGATGCCGTCGCGCACGCCGCAGGCCACCGCCAGCAGCACGGCCCAGGTGAAGGCGAGCAGCGCCACCTCCTCGCTCCACGACGGCGGCGATGCCAGCACCGAGCGCATGAACACCTGCCAGCCCAGCACCAGCAGCGCGGCGGCGGTCAGCCCGCGCACCAGCCAGGCGGCACCGGTTGCCACGGCAGCGACCGCGGCCGCCGCGGCGGCCGCCAATGCGCGCTTCACTTCGCGCTGGTGGCGAGGATCTGGTCCAGCAGCGCGCCCATGCCCGCGCTGGCGCGCGCCTTGTCGTAGACCGGCTTGACGCTGTGGCGGAAGGCCGACACGTCGCCGATGGCGTTGATCTTCATGCCCAGCTTCTCCAGCCCCTGCAGCGCGCGCGGCGTCTCGGTGGCCATGAAGCGGCGCTGCTCGTCGGCGGCCTCTTTCGCGGCGGCGCGCAGCAGATCGCGCTGCTGCGGCGCCAGGCGGTCGAACAGCCGCTTGCTGACCATCACCTCGTAGACCGTGAAGGTGTGCTGCGTCAGCGACAGGTACTTGGTGAACTCGTTCATCTTCAGCGGCTCCACCAGCGCGACGGGCAGTTCCACGCCGTCGATCGTGCCCTGCTGGATCGCGGTGACCGCCTCGCCCCAGGCCATCGGCACCGCGGCGCCGCCCAGCGAGTTGACGAAGTCGATGTAGACCGGGTTCTGCATCACGCGCATCTTGATGCCGCCCATGTCCTGCGGCTGCTGCACCGGGCGCTTGTTGTTGAGCATGCTGCGAAAGCCGCCTTCGGTGTAGGCCAGCACCACCAGTCCCTTGGCCTCGGCGCGCCTGGCGAGGTCGGCGCCGACGGCGCCGTCGAGCACCTTCCAGGCATGGGCCTGGCTTTCGAAGACGAAGGGCAGGTCGATCACGCCGAAGGCCGGCTCCACCTGCGCGGTGACGGCGTTGGTGACGACCGAGGCGTCCACCGTCCCGAAGCGCATGCCCTCGACCACCTGCTTCTCGTCGCCGAGCTGGCGGTTCGGGTAGAGCTGCACCTGGATGCTGCCGCCGGCGCGCTTTTCCACCGCCTGCTTGAAGCTGCGCGCGCTGACGGCGACGGGGTCGGTGGCGCCGTCGGAGGTGGCCCAGCCGAGCTTGATGGTCAGCGGCTGCGCGCCGGCGCCGAGGCCGCAGCCCAGCAGCAGGCCGGCGGCCAGGCGAATGAGATAACGGTGCATGTCGATGTCTCCTGTCGGTCGTCGGTCAGTCGGTCGGTCAGTCGTCGAAGCCGTACAGCGCGGCCGGGTTGTCGGTGAACAGCCGGCGCTGCAGCGCCGGGTCCGGCAGCCAGCGCTGCAGCGTGCGCAGCACGGCGGCCACGTCCACCGCGTGCGGTGCGCTCAGGTCGGTGGCCCGCGGCGCGGCGCCGGGCCGCGGGTGCGGCCAGTCGCTGCCCCACAGCACGCGCCCGGGATGGGCCTGCACGAACCGCCGCGCCAGCGCTTCGAGGTCGGCGTGGCCCGGCAGCGCCGACGCGCGGTACGGCGCCGAGAGCTTGACCCAGGCGCGGCCGCCGGCCACGAGGTCCAGCACCGCCGCCAGCCCGTCCTGCCGCTCGCCCGGCGCCGCCTGCGCGCCGGCGTGGTGGTCCAGCACCACCGGCACCGGCAGCGCGCGCAGCGTCTCGATGCAGGCCGCCAGCAGCGGCAGCGGGGCGTAGACCTGCAGGTGCCAGCCGCGGCGCGCCGCGCGCGCAGCGGTGCGGCGCAGCGCGGCGTCGGCCTGCGCCGCGGCGCCGTTGCCGGCATCGCCGCCGAAGATCAGGTTCACGCGCAGGCCGCGCACGCCGGCGCGGGCCAGCGCGTCGAGCTCGTCCTCGGGCGCGTCGGGGTCGATCACGGCGACGCCGCGCGCCCGTGCCGGGCCCAGCACGCGCAGCGCCTGCAGCGTGGCGCGGTGGTCCAGCCCGTAGACGCTGGGCTGCACGACGACCACGCGCGCGATGCCCTGCGCGTCGTGCCACGCGGCCAGCGCCTCGATGGCGGCCGGCGGCGGCGTGTAGTGGCGGCCGGGGTCGAAGGGGTAGGCCCGCTCGTCGAGGAAGACGTGCGTGTGGCAGTCGCAGGCCCGCGGCGGCAGCCCGAGGGGGTGGCTTTCAGCCATGCGGTGGGTCGTCGTCGAACGCGGCGTCGATCTCGTCGATGCCCAGCTTCGCGTAGCTGGCGGCGGCGCCGCTCAGCTCCCACACCGTGGCGCCGGCGGCGAGCTGCAGCGCCAGCGCGTCCTCGCGCCGCATGCGCGCCTCGGCGCCGTCCACCACCGCGGCGGCGTCGCGCCGCGGCACCACGATAACGCCGTCGCCGTCGGCGACGACGAGGTCGCCCGGCTCCACCGGCACGCCGTCGCAGACCACCGGCGCGTTGACGCTGCCGTGGCCGGCCTTGCCCGGATGGGCCGGCGAGACGTGCGTCGCCCAGACCGCGAAGCCCAGCGCCTCGACGGTGTCGGTGTCGCGCACGCAGCCCTGCAAGACGATGCCGGCCAGGCCCTGCTTGAGCGCCCAGCGCGCCGCCATGTCGCCCCACTGCGCGCCCGAGGTCGGCGCGTCGGAGACGACGACCAGCACGTCGCCCGGCTGCGCCAGCACCAGCGCGCGGTGCATCATCAGGTTGTCGCCCGGCGCGACGCGCGCCGTCACCGCCGGGCCGGCGATGCGCGCGCCCTTCTGCTGCGGCCGCATGCGGGGCGACATCAGCATGCGCCGCCGGCCGTCGAGGCCGAGCGCGTACGCGGCCTCGTGCAGGTCCGACACCGAGGTGGCGCGGGCCCGTTCGCATAACCCGGCAGCAACGCGGTTGACACGCCGGTAGACGGTGGAGCGCGTCATCGTGCGGCCCCGCCGGCGTGCGAGTACATCGGCCGCCCCGCCACCGGCACGCGGGCGGTGAAGATGGTGCCGCTGCGCGACTCGATCATGTGCAGCGTGCGCCCGTCGGCGCCGCCGTAGGCGCAGTTGGTGGTGTAGAGGCCGCCGCCGGGCGGCTCGATGCGGTAGAGCGGCTCGCCGCGCGGGCTGAAGATCCACACCGCGCCGAAGCCCACGTGGCACACCGCCAGGCCGCCCTGCTCGTCGAGCGCGATGCCGTCGGGCCCGCCGCCGCCCGAAAGCCGCAGGTAGGCGCCGACCTTGGTGGCGGTGCCGTCGTCCATCAGCGGCACGCGCCAGATCGCGTTGTCGCGCGTCACCGCGAGGTAGACCGCGGTCTCGTCGAGGTTGGTCACCAGGCCGTTGGGGCTGGGCACGCCGCTCAGCACCACGTCCAGCGTGCCGTTCGCGCGCAGGCGGAACAGGCGGCCGCTGGCGTCGTGCAGGCCGGTCTGCCCCTGGTCGGTGAAGTAGAGGTCGCCGTTGGCGGCGAAGAAGAGGTCGTTGCAGCCCTTGAAGTTCTCCAGCCGCGCCCGTTCCAGATACGGTTCGACGCGGCCGGTCTTCGGGTCCAGCACCATGATGCCGCGCCGGTAGTCGGCGATGAAGGCGCGGCCGTCGGGGTGGAACTTGCACCCGTTGGGCTCGCCGTCGTATTCGGCCGCCAGATCGACGCCGCCCTGCGGGTCGATGCGGAAGATGCGGCCCCAGGGGATGTCGACCACCCACAGGTTGCCGTCGCGGTCGAACGACGGTCCTTCCAGGAACACCGGCGCCGGCGCGCCGTGCAACTGCACCTGCGCCCAGCGGCTGCTGCGGCCGCTGACGTGCAGGCGCTCGGGGATGCGCGCGAAGACTTCGGCCTTCAGCCGCTCGGGGGGTGCGAACACGGGTTTCTCCTCGGGGTGTCGGCGGCCGGGGTCAGCGGCCGGACAGTTGCGCCGGCAGCCACAGCGCCAGCTCGGGCCAGACGACCAGCAGGCCCAGCAGCAGGAACATCAGCAGGTGGAAGGGGATGGTGCCCATCACCACGTCGGACAGCGAACCGCGCGCGATGCTCTGGATCACGAACAGGTTGATGCCGATCGGCGGCGTGATCTGCCCCATCTCGACGAAGACCACGACGACGATGCCGAACCACACCGGGTCGATGCCGTAGCCGGCCAGCAGCGGGTACAGCAGCGGCACGGTGATGACGATCATGCCCAGGCTCTCGACCAGCGCGCCCAAGGCCGTGAACAGCAGCAGCAGCGCGACGAAGAAGGCCAGCTTGGACAGGTGCAGGCCGATGATGAACTCGGTGATGCGCTCGCCGACGCCGGCATAGCTCAGCGCATACGAGAACACGAAGGCCGCGTAGGTGATGAACAGGATGTTGCTGACCGCCAGCGTCGAGCGCTTCAGGCAGTCGACCAGCACGCGCCGGTCCAGCGTGCCGAAGAGGCGGGCGATCGCGAAGGCGAAGATGCAGCCGGCGCCGGCGGCCTCGGTCGGCGTCGCCAGCCCGGTGTAGATGGCGCCCAGGATGCCCAGGATCAGCAGCATGAACGGCACCACGTCGACCAGCGCGCGCAGCGCGGCGTCGCGCGACAGCGGCTCGCCGGACTCCTTGGGCGCCAGCCCGGGCCGCAGCACCGCGGCCACCGCCACGTAGGCCATGAACAGCAGCGTCAGCACGACACCCGGCACCACGCCGGCCATGAACAGCTTGGCCACCGAGGTGTCGGTGAAGGTCGCGTAGACGATCATCGCGATCGACGGCGGGATCAGGATGCCCAGCGTGCCGCCGGCGGCCAGGCTGCCGGTGGCCAGCCGCGGGTCGTAGCGGCGCGCCTGCAGCTGCGGCAGCGCGACCTTGCCGATCGACGCCGCGGTGGCGATGCTGGAGCCGCACACCGCCGAGAACACCGCGCAGCCGGCGATGTTGGTCTGCAGCAGGCCGCCCGGCACGCGGCGCACCAGCTTGGACAGGCCGCCGTAGACGCGCAGGCCCAGGCCGCTGGCCTGCAGCACGTCGGCCATCAGCACGAACAGCGGGATCGAGGTCAGCGTGTAGCTGTCCATGCTGCCCCAGCTCGTCAGGCCCAGCCCGTGCAGCGCGCCGACGCCGCCTTCCAGCCAGAGATAGACCATGCCCGGCAGCAGGATGGCGAACGGCACCGCCATGCCGGTGGCCAGCAGCCCGATGAAGAGCACGAAGACGAAGACGATCTGCAGGTCCTGCACGCCGCTGCCCTTTCAGCCGCGCACCGCGCGCCAGCGCCGCCAGTCGGCCGCCACGGTGCGCAGCAGCGCCCAGGCGAGCAGCGCCGCGCCCACCGGCATCGCCAGCCGCGGGATCCACAGCGGCGTCAGCAGCGCGGTGGGCGCGACGTCGCCCGAGCCGAAGGTGATCCACTCGAAGCGCAGGAATTCGGCCGTCAGCACCAGCGCGACGGCCAGCGACGCGAGGTCGAAGCCCAGGCGCAGCGCGGCGCGGCCGCGCGCGCCCAGCCGGTGCTCGACGAAGTGCACGCGGTGGTAGGCGTGCAGGCACTGGCCCGAGGCCAGCGACAGGAAGGTGATGCCGACCAGCGCATAACCGCCGACCTCGTTGCTCCACTGGATGGACCAGCCGAGCAGGCTGCGCACGACGATCTCGACGCCCATCATCGCCACCAGCCCGAGCGTCAGCGCCTGGCACAGCCAGCGGCCCAGGCGGGCCGGCGCGTCTTCGGGCGGGCTGAAGGCGTCGGCGTCCTCGTGGTCGAGCTCGACGTCGTCGTCGAGCGCCGTGGCCGCGGCGGTGTCGGCGGCCACCTCAGCGGCCCGTCGCGGCACGGACCTTGACGAGCACGTCCTTGGCGGCCGGCCGCTGCTCGCCCCACTGCTGCCAGTACGGGGCGATGCGGCGCTCGGCCTCGGCGAGGTCGGCGGCGCTGGGCTCGGTGACGACCATGCCGCCCTCTGCGAGCTTCTTCGTCAGCGACTGGTCCTCGGCCGCCATCGCGGCGCCGATCTTCGCCGTGTGCTCGTCGACCAGCGCCTGCACCTTGGCGCGCACCGGCGGCGGCAGCTTCTCCCAGGCCGTCTTGTTGGCCAGCAGCAGCGAGTCGATGAAGCTCACGTTGAGCCGCCACGAGTACTTCAGCAGATCGCGCCAGACGTAGCCGTAGCCCGAGCTGGCGGTCAGCACGCCGTCGATCACGCCGCGGTCCAGCGCCGCCGGCACTTCCGAGGTGCCCAGCGTCACCGGGATGCCGCCCAGCAGCTTGATGAACTCGGCCTGCTCGGGCGAGACGACGCGGATCTTCTGCCCCGCGACGTCGGCCAGCGCGCTGAGCTTCTTCTTCGACCACATCACGTTCTCGGGGAAGATGTAGCGGCCCAGCAGTACGACGTTCTTCTTGTCGTACTCGGCGCGCAGCGCCGGCGCCGCAAGGTCCCAGGCCTTCTCGAACTGCGCGCGCTGCGGCAGCAGCATCGGCAGCCGCACGGCGCCGCCCAGCGGCACGCTGCCGACGAAGAAGGCGTCGTCGCCGAGCTGCACCACGTTGTCGGCCACCGCCTGCGTGATGTTGGTGGCGGTGATGGGCAGCGTGCCGCCGAGGTTCAGGCGCAGCGTCAGCTCGCCGTTGGTCTCTTTCTGGATCGCCTCGAACAGCGCGTTGAGCCCCTTCACCGCGGTGGCGGTGGCCACCGCGTTGTAGGTGTAGGCGCGCCAGTGCTCGGCCGCCTGCGCGGCCGGGGCGGCCAGCGCGGCCGCGATGCCGAGGGCACCGGCAAGCGCCGCACGGCGCGTGGTCTCGATCAGCGTGTTCATGTCGTCTCCGTCGTCGTTGTCGTTGTCGCCGCGGCGTCCGCGGCGGGGCGCCGGGCGATCGCCGGCGGGCGTGCCGCCGCGGCGGCGCGCTCGGGCGCCGGCCACAGGTAGCCGGCGTCCAGGTCCTCGAAGCGGGCGCAGCCGATCTGCGCCAGCACCATGTCGATCTCCTTGCGCACGATCTCCAGCGCGCGCGCGGCGCCCGCCTGGCCGCCGGCCGCCACGCCGTACAGCGTGGGCCGTCCGAAGATCGCCGAGTTCGCGCCCAGGCAGCGCGCGATCACGAGGTCGGAGCCGCGGCGCACGCCGCTGTCGAGGATCAGCTCGACGTGCTCGCCGACCGCGGCGCGCATCGCCGGCAGCACGTCCAGCGGCGCCGGCGCGGCGTCGAGCTGGCGGCCGCCGTGGTTGGAGACCACCAGCGCATCGGCGCCCAGCGCCACCGCCTGGCGCGCGTCGTCGGCGTGCAGCAGGCCCTTGACGGCCAGCTTGCGCGGCCAGGCGTCGCGGATGCGCCGCAGGTGCTCCCAGGTCACCATCGGCGCCGGCGTCAGCGTGCCATAGAGGTCGGCCACCGCGTCGGCGCCGGCGCCGGCATTCGCGTACGGCGCCCAGTTCTTCATCATCGGGATGCCGCCGCTGCGCAGGTAGCGCAGCACCCATAGCGGATGGCCCAGCGCCTCGAACGCGACGCCCGCGGTCATGCGGAACGGGCGGCTGAAGCCGTTGCGACGGTTGCGCTCGCGGTTGGAGTTGACGGGCACGTCGACGGAGACGACGAGCACGCGCGTCTCGGTCTTCAGCGCGCGCTGCACGAGGTCGGCGTTGATGTCCTCGCGCGAGGTGCAGTACATCTGGAACCAGACATGCTCGGGCGCGATCGGCACCACCTCCTCCAGCGCGCCGTTGGCGGCGCTGGACAGCAGGAAGGGCACGTCGGCCTCGCGTGCGGCGGCGGCCAGCGCGCGGTCGGCGTCGGGGTGGAACAGGCCCGCCAGTCCGGTGGGCGAAATGCCGATCGGGCTGCGGAAGCGGCGGCCGAGCAGCATCACCGACTGGTCGCGCCGGGTCACGTCGCGCAGATAACGAGGCAGCAGGCAGTAGCGGGCGAAGGCCTCGCGGTTGCGCTGCAGGCAGGCCTCGTCGTCGGCGCCGCCGTCGATGAAGTCGAACGCGATGCGCGGCAGCCGGCGGCGCGCCAGCGCTCGCAGGTCGTGCAGGTTGACGGCGGATCGCAGGTTCATCGGCGGCGCTCGGGCCCTGCGATTCGCAGGTGGCGCCACCTTAGGCAAGGCGTCCGGCAGCGGGAAGGCGCCGCCGGCGCGCAGTTTCACATGTTGAACTTGCGAGCTTCGGCCGTCAGCAGCGCCGCGACCTCGTCGAGCGCGGCGCGGATCTCGTCGATGCGCGCGGCGCCGTACAGCTCGGCCGTGCCCATCAGGCTGACGGCGGCGAAGGCGCGCGGCGGCTCGCCCGCCAGCAGCGGCACGCCGAAGGCATGCACGCCGGGCACGACGTCGCCGAGGTTGACGCCGAAGCCGTGCCGCGCCGAGCGCTCGCGCATGCGCTGCAGCGCCTCCAGCCGCTGCGTGCCCTGCTTGGCGATCTCCTGCGCGACGTTATCCAGCAGGATGCGGCGCTGCTCGTCGGCGTCCAGCGTCTGCAGGATCGCGATGCCGCCCACCGAGGTGAACAGCGGCCGGCGCGTGCTCGGGTAGACCATCAGCGCGGTCAGCGGCAGCGCGCCCACGCGCAGGCTGCAGACGTACTCGTTGCCGCTGCGAAGCTGCAGCAGCGCGATGCCGCCCAGGCGCGCCGCGAAGGCCCGCAGATGCGCTTCGGCCGCGCGCTGGAACTGCGCCGGGTCGGGCAGCGCGAGGCCCAGCTCGTACATCAGCGGCCCGGGCAGGTAGTGGCGGTCGCTGGGGCGCTGGACGACGAGGCGCTCGTCGACCAGGCAGGCCAGCATGCGGTGCACGGTGCCCTTGTCCATGCCGCACACCGCGGCCAGGTCCGACAAGCGCCAGCCGAACTGCGGCCGCGCGGCGACCGCGCGCATCAGCCGGATGCCGCGCGACAGGCTTTGCGTGCCGTTGCGGTCGGCGGCGGGCGCCGCGGCGAGCGCACGCTCCGCGGCCCCCAGAGTGATCAGTTCATCCATGGCCGATTGTTTGAACAGCGCGCTTTGCGCCGCATCGGCATCGTCCCGGAGTCGCGGGTTGACTTGGGACGCGCGCGCGCCAGGTCAGTCGAGCTTGATCTGCCCCGTCTCGGCGACGCGGCGCCAGCGCAGCAGGTCGGCCTCCAGCATCTTGCGGAACTCGGCCGGCGGCTCGAGCACGGTGTCGACGCCGCGGCTGGTGAGCTGGGCCTTGGCCTCGCCGCTGCCCAGCGACTTCAGCAGCGCCTCGTGCAGGCGGCGGGTGATGTCGGGGCTGAGGTTCGCGGGTCCGAAGAGGCCGTACCACGCGGTGGCTTCATAGCCCTTGACGCCCGCCTCGGCGATCGCCGGCACCTGGGGCAGCGCCGGCGAGCGCGCGGCGCTGGTCACCCCCAGCGCGCGCAACTGCCCGTTCTGGATGAACGGCAGCGACGACGGTAGCGTGTCGAAGTAGGCGCTGATGCGGCCGCCCAGCAGGTCGGTCAGCGCCGGGCTGCTGCCCTTGTACGGCACGTGGGTGATCTTGTTCGCGCCGGTGGACTGCACGAACAGCTCGGCCGCCATGTGCGTGATGTTGCCGATGCCGGCCGAGGCGTAGGTGGCGTTGTTCGCCGGGTCGCCGGCGAAGCGGATGAAGTCGGCCACGCTGCGCGGCGCCGACTGCGGGTGCACGACCAGCACCATCGGCGTGTAGCCGACCTCCGTGACCGGCGTGAAGTCGCGCAGCGCGTCGTAGGGCAGCTTGGGATTCAGCACCGGCGCGATCGACTGCGTGGCCGTCACGCCCAGCAGCAGCGTGTAGCCGTCGGCCGGCGCGCGCGCGACTTCGGCCGCGGCCAGCGTGCCGTTGGCGCCGGCGCGGTTGTCCACCACCACGGCCTGCCCCAGCGCCTGCGTGAGGCCGGCGGCCGCCTGCCGCGCGACGTAGTCGGCGCCGCCGCCGGGCGGGAAGCCGACGACCAGGCGGATGGACCGCTCCGGATAGGCCGCCTGGGCCAGCGCGCAGCCCGCGGCGATCACCAGGCTCACGATCGAACGAACCAGAAAAGAATGCATCAATAACCCCTACGTCCGGCACCGAATCCGGCAACGGCCTCAAGAATGCATTCTATTTTTTATGCCGACAACCCGTGAAAGCCCGTGCCGGCCGCGAAGGGCCGGCGCGCAGCGCTGCGTTTTTCAGCGGGTGACCGACTTCAGCACGCCGGCGCCGGACTCGATGTGCTGGCGCATCGCCAGCATCGCCGCGGCGGCGTCGCCCAGGGTCAGGGCTTGCAGGATCTCGTCGTGCTCGCGCGCCGCGCGCTCGCCCCGGCCTTCGACCGCATTGATGAGGTCGAACGGGTAGCGCGCCCAGAGGATCTGCACGAAGTGCAGCGTCTGCGGCATGCCGGCCACGTCGTACAGGCGGCGGTGGAAGCGGTAGTTGATGCCGCGCGCCGCCGCCCGGTCGCCGCCGGCGAAGGCGTCCTCGAAGGACTTGGCCAGCTCGCGCAGTTCGGCGATGTCGCGCGCGGTGATCTTGTCGGCCGCGCCGCGCACGAGCTGGGCTTCGAGCAGCAGGCGCAACTGCAGGATCTCGCCCGAGGCGGCGGCGTCAAATGGCACGACGCGCGCGCCGCGGTACGAATCGCCGCTGACGTAGCCCTCGGCTTCCAGCAGCTTGAGCGCCTCGCGTACCGGCGTGATGCTCAGTTTGAGCTGCTCGGCGATCTCTGCCTGCTTCAGGCGCGAACCGCGCGGATACACACCGGAAATGATGCGTTCGCGCAGGTAGTCAGCGACCTGCTCCTCCTTGGTTCGATAGTCCATCTGCCGCCGCTCGGCCGGCCCCCGGGCCGACATGGGCCGATTGTGCATCGCCGATTCCGGCATCGGCCCGTTGCCGGCCCGCGTCAGCCGCGGTCGGCCCCAGCGCTCAACCGGCTTCCGCCGCGATCTGGCGCGCGCGCTCGACCACCGGCTTGTCGACCATCTTGCCGTCCACCGTGGTGACGCCGCCGCCGCTGGCCTGGAAGGCGGCGAGCACGCGCTCGGCCCAGGCGCGCTCTTCGGCGCTGGGCTGCCAGGCGCCGTTCACCGCGGCCACCTGGCGCGGGTGGATGCACAGCTTGCCGCCGAAGCCGAAGCGCCGCGCCCGCAGCGCGTGGCGGCGCATCGCGTCTTCGTCGTCGAACGCCAGGCTCACGCCGTCGATCGGCGCCGCCAGCCCCGCGGCGCGCGACTCCAGCACGATCTGCGTGCGCACCGGGGTCAGCGCGTCGCCATCGTCGGCGATGCCGGTCTCGGCCTCGAAGTCGACGCTGCCGAAGGCGATGCGCGCGACGTTGGGCAGCGCCGCCAGCGCGCGCAGGTCGCGCCAGCCGCGCGCCGTCTCCAGCAGCGCGACGACTTGCCGGCCCGGCAGCGCCGCCGCCACCGCGGCCAGCGATTCGGCGTCGGCCTTCGGCAGCATGGCCGTGGCCGCCGGCAGCGTCCGCAGCAGCGCCAGGTCGTCGTCGAACCACGGCGTCTGCCAGCCGTTGACGCGCACCTGCACGCCCGCCTGCACGCCCACTTGCAACCCCGCCTGCACCTGGCGGCCGCCGTCCAGCCAGCGTGCCACCGCGTCGCGCGCGCCGGCCTTGGCAGCCGGCGCCACGGAGTCTTCCAGGTCGAGCACGATCTCGTGCGCCCCGCTGGCGGCGGCCTTGTCGAAGCGCTCGGGCCGGTCGCCCGGCACGAACAGCAGGCTGCGCGACAGACGGGTCATGCGGCCGCCACGCCGAAGTCGAAATCGCGCGAGTTGCTGATGCGGCAGAAGCGCTGCAGGTTCTTCAGCGCCGATTCGTGTTCCTCGGCCGACAGTGCGCAGCAGCCGTCTTCGAGCACGACGATCTCGTAGTCGCGGTCGTGGCCCTCGCGCACCGTGGCCTGGACGACGGCGTTGGTGGAGATGCCCGAGCAGACGATGCGGCCGATGCCGCGCGCGCGCAGCACCGCCTCCAGCGCGGTGGCGTAGAACGGGCTCACGCGGTGCTTGACGATGTCGAAGTCCTCCGGCCGCTGGCCGAGCTCGGGGTGGGTCTCGGTACCCCAGGTGCCGAGTTTGAAGATGCCGTTCTTGCGCGCGCCGGAGAAGATCGGCGAGTTCGGCGGGCACTCGCGGTAGTCGGCCGAGAAGCCCACGCGCACGAAGCCCACCGGCACGCCGGCGGCGCGCGCCTGGTCGATCGCGTGGCGCGTGTTCTCGACGATGCGCCGCGCGCGCACCTGCTCGCCGTAGGCGGCGCGGCCGTTGGGGCCGTCGGCATGCACGAGGTCGTTCATCATGTCGAGCACGAGGTAGATCGAGGGAACGCTGCTCATCGCGGGGGCCTTTCGGTTTCAGTAGATCACTTGGCGGGCTTCGAGGTCGTCGCGCTGTGCGCGGCTCAGGCCCAGCAGCTCGCCGAAGACGTAGTCCTCGTCCTCGCCGAGCGCCGGCGTCAGGCGGCGGATGCCACAGCCGCTGCTCACCGAGAAGCGCGCCGGCGCGCCCACCGCCGGCCGCGGCGGGATGCCCGGCGCGCTGACCTCGGTGACCGCACCGCGCGCGCGCAGGTGCGGATCATCGGCGATGTCCTGCAGGTTCCACGAGACATGGGCGCAGACGCCGGCGCGCTGCAGCAGCGCGGCGGCGGCATCGGCGTCGCGGCCGGCCAGCCAGCCGGCGACCAGCGCGTCCAGCTCGTCGCGGCGCGCCAGCCGCGCGGCCGTCGTGGCGTAACGCTCGTCTTGCGCGGCGCCGGGCTGGTCCAGCGCGCGCGCGAAGGTGCGCCACTGGGCGTCGTCGCGCACCGCCAGCGTCAGCCAGCGGTCGGGCTTGTCGGTGGGATAGACGCCGTGCGGCGCCATCGACGGGTCGCCGTTGCCCGGCCGCTGCGGGCTTTCGCCGAGCGCGCTCTGCACCAACGCGTCGCCGACCATCGCCGAGGCCACCTCGCGCGCCGCCAGGTCGATGTGCTGCGCGCGCCCGGTGCGCCGCCGCTGGTGCAGCGCGGCCACCAGCGCCAGCGCGGCGTGCAGCCCGGCCGAATGGTCCATCACGTGCCGCATCTCGACCGGCGGGCCGTCGGGGTAGCCGCTCATCCAGCCCAGGCCGCCCCAGGCGCCGAACAGCGGCGCATAACCGGCGAAGTGAGAGTCAGGCCCGCTCTGCCCCGACGACGACAGCGACAGCATCACGATGTCGGGCCGGGCCTCGCGGAGCGCGTCGAAGCCCAGGCCCAGGCGCTGCATCACGCCGGGGCGGAAGCTCTCGGCGGCGACGTCGGAGACGGCGACCAGCCGCCGCGCCAGCGCCACGGCTTCGGGCAGCTTGAGGTTCAGCCGCACCGAGAGCTTGTTCGCCGACACCTGGTCGAAGGTGGCGGCCGCCATGCGGCCGTAAACCGCGTGCGGCTTGCGGAAGGCGTCGGGGCGCGCCTTGCTCTCGACCTTGATGCACTCGGCGCCGAGCTGCGACAGCAGATGGGTGGCGAAGGGTCCGGCGGCATGGATCGTGAAGTCGGCGATGCGCACGCCGGCCAGCGGGGCGCCGGCGGCCCCAACGGCGGCAAGGGATGGGTTCATCGGGCGGTCTCCGGCACGGCCTGGCGCGATTCGTCCAGCGCCGGCACGCCGCGCGCCAGCGCCAGCGGCGAGGCGCGGAACTGGAACGGCGCCAGCAGCACCTCGGCCGGCCGGCCGTCGGGCAGGGCCGCCGGCGCGAACAGGCCGCGCGCGCGCTCGTGCGCGCCGTGCACCACGTCGGCCGGGCTGCGGTATTTGGCGGCCGGCACGCCCAGCTCCTGCGCGCGGCGCACGATGTCGTCCACGCGGTGCTGGCGCATCCATTCGCGCACGCGGTGGTTGATCTCGTCGCCGCGGCGGCTGCGCTCCAGCGGGTCGCGCAGGGCGGGGTCGGCGCTCCAGTCGGGGCGGCCGAGCAGGTCCACCAGGCCGTCCCACTGGCGGTCTTCCAGCGTCAGCAGTTCGATGAAGCCGTCGGCCGCCTGGAACACGCCGCCGTAGCGGAAGCGCCGCGTCGCGCGGTGCTCCAGCGAGCCGTCGCCCAGGCGCTGCAGCGCGAACGCGCCGACCGCGAGCGCGGCATCCTGCACCGAGACGTCGACATGCTGGCCGCCCGCGGCCGGCAGCGCCCACCACGCCGACAGCGCCGCCAGCGCCGCCATGCAGCCGCCCTGGTAGCCGGCGAAATGGCCGTAGATCTTGAGCGGCGCGCGCTCGGGGAAGCGCTCGTTGGACAGCCCGTTGGGCAGCAGAAAGCCTTCGCCGCTGGCGTGCAGCAGGTTCAGCTCCTCGGCCTGCCAGTCGCGCTTGGGGCCGCTGTCACCGAAGGGCAGCACGCTGACGTGCACCAGCTTCGGAAAGCGCCGCGCCAGCGCCGGCGGCGCCAGGCCGCAGGCCTCGCGCTCGGCAACCGGGGTGTCGTCGATCAGGATGTCGGCATCGGCCAGCGCCGCGTGCAGCGCCTCGTGCCCGCCGGGCGACGGCAGCTCGCAGACGCGGCTGCGCTTGCCGGCGGCCAGGTAGGCGAACAGCGCGCTCACCGGCATCCCGCCCGCCAGCAGCGGCGGCGCGGCGCGCAGCGGTGAGCCGGCGGCGGGCTCCAGCATCAGCACGTCGGCGCCCATCGCCGCCAGCAGGCGGCCGGCGTAGGCCGCCGCCGGCGTGCGCGAACGCTCGACGACGCGGCAGCCGGCCAACGGCAATTCAGCGCCTGCGGCGGCGTCGGACCCAGGCATGGCCCCGCGCCTCAGCGCACCACCGGCAGTTCCAGGTCGACCCCGGCGCCGTCGATGAAGGCGGGCAGCCTGACGTCGCGCGAGGGCAGCGCCACGGTCGCCAGGCCCGGCGTGGTGACCTCGCCGCGCTGGTTCTCGGCGGCGATCTCGATGTCGACCAGCCCGATTCGGTCCTTCACGTACTTGCGCACCACCTTGCCCTTGCAGAACGTGGTGTCGCCGACGATGTTGAAGCGCCGCATCTCGGTGCGCACACGCTTGAGGAAGGCGGCGTCGCCCATCCAGTTGCTCACCAGCGTGGCCATCCAGGCCGAGCGCTGCGGGCCGTAGTCGTAGGTGCCGGGCACGCCCACCTCCTTGGCGATCGACTCGCGGTGGTGGCCGATGCCGGTGTACTCCACGCCACCGCCGGCTTCCGGGTTGCGGAAGAAGTGCCCCGGATGCTTGACGGCCGCCTGCAGCACCACGCCGTGCGTGTGGCCGCGGCCGCAGCCGACCAGGAAGCCCATCGTGTCCATCAGCGACAGCGGGCCGCGCGCGATGGTCGGCAGCGCCTCGCCCTCGGTCACGTCCTCCCAGTAGCGCACCGCCTGGCCGCGGATGTTCTTCGGCTCGTCGAGCACGATCTGGTCGATGCGGTCGCGCTCTTCGTCGCTGTACTCGTGCTGCGTGATCTCCTTGTACTTGCCGGTCTCGCGCGCGGCCTTGCGCTCGTGGCGCGTGCAGGTGCCCAGGGCGCGCGCGACCAGCTCGCTGCGCTGGTTGTAGTAGCAGGCCTCCACGTACTGCAGCACCAGGCGGCCGGAGAACTTGCTCTCCTTCTCCTCGACGCCCACCACGCGCTCGATGGCGGTGATGCGGTCGCCCGGGCGCACGTGGCGGAACAGCTCCCAGTCGTTGCCGGCGTAGAAGCCGTGCACGCCCGGCAGGCCCCAGCGCGTGCGGCCCAGCCAGCCGAAGGCCATCGGGAACATCGGGTGCCCGAGCTGCGTGCCGTAGCGCGTGGCGGCGCCGTAGCCGCTCTCGCGGTACAGCGGGTTGAGGTCGCCGATGCCGTTGCACCAGTTGCGCAGCGTGTCGGCGGTGGCGTCCTGCAGGTACGGGCCCTCGGGGCGCAGGTGCAGGCCGATCATGGCCCGGGCGTCGGCCACGGCCTTGTCGGTGATGACGCCTTCGGCCGGCCGGTTGCCGACTTCGCCTTGTGTGGGGGTGCTCAAAGTGGATGCTCCTGATGCGGGGGTTTGCGGGCTTGGGGTCTTCGAATACAAAATGCAGAATGCATTGTTTGAGTTGGCGCGTCAATCCTTGGCGACCCTGAAGCACCGGGGACCGGCCTTGTGCTTCAGTCGAGCCGGATGTCGGCGGCCTTGATCGCGGCGCCCCACTTGCTGCGCTCGTCGCGCACGAAGCGGCCGAGCTGGGCGGGGTCCATGTAGAGCGGCTCGACGCCGATGTCCATCAGCCTGCGGCGGATGGCCGGCTGCTCGAGCGCGCGCCGCAGGTGATCGGCCACCTTGGCGACGATCTCGGGCGGCGTGCCGCGCGGCGCGAACAGCGCATCCCAGGCGACGACGTCGAAGCCGGGCACGCCCTGCTCGGCGACCGGCTTGACGCCGGGCAGCATCTCGCTCGCGTGGCGCGAGGTGATCGCCAGCGCCTTGACTTTGCCGTCGGCCAGGCGCGGCCGCGTCGCGGTGACGGTGTCGATGACCAGCGGGATGTGGCCGCCCATCAGGTCCGTCATCGCCTGGCCCGAGGCCTTGTACTTGACGCCGAACAGCGGCGCCTGCGCGCCCTTGACGAACTGCGCGAACACCACGGCGGCGGTGGTGCTGGGCAGGCCGACACTCAGCGCGTCGGGCTTGGCGCGCGCACGCGCCACCATCTCGGCCAGGCCGTTGGTGGGCAGCTCGGCCAGCGAGGTGGAGATCACCATCGGCAGCAGCCCGATCATCGCCACCGGCTCGAAGTCGGTCGCCGGGTTGAAGCCCAGGCTCGGGTAGAGGAACTCGTTGGCGGCGTGGGTGGCGTTGGTGCCGATCATGAAGGTGTAGCCGTCGGGCGCCGCCTTGGCCACCGCGGCGGTGCCGATGTTGCCGCCGGCGCCGGCCTTGTTGTCGACCACGAAGGTGGCGCCCAGCGTCTTCGCCAACTCTTCGGCCACCAGCCGCATCAGCACGTCGGCGCCCTGCCCGGCGGCATAGGGCACGACCAGCGTCACCGGCTTCGTCGGCCAGGCCGGCTGCGCGGCCAGCGGCGTCAGGGTGAAGGCCAGTCCGGCCGCCAGCAGCAGCCGGCGCGCGGCGCAGGTGAAACGTTGTTGCATCGTCGGCTCTCTCGTCGAATCTTTCGTCGGATCTTTCGTCGGGTCAGGCGGCCAGTGGCAGACCGGGGCGCGGCCAGGGCACGGCCAGCAGCTGCCCGTAGCCGGACAGCGTGATGTACGCGGTTCGGCGGTCAGCACCGCCGAAGCAGATGTTGGTGCAATAGCCTTCGGGCGCCTCGTGGAACTCCAGCCACTCGCCCTGCGGCGAGAACACGCTGATGCCGCCGCGCACCAGCGTCGCCACGCAGACGTTGCCGCCCTCTTCCACCGCCAGCGAGTCGAAGCGCTGGTAGCCCGGCAGGCCGTGCAGCAGCCGGCCGCCGTTGGGCGACGGCCAGGGCTCGTGCCCCAGGCGGCCGGGGCCGACGATGGGGTAGCTCCACAGCCGGCTGGTCTCGGTCTCGGTGACGTACAGCGTGCGGCCGTCGGGCGCGAGGCCCACGCCGTTGGGCGTCAGCACCGGGTGCGCGGCGCGGCGGATCGTGCGGCCGTCGGTGCTGGCGTGGTAGACCGCGCCGCGCATCAGGCGGTCCTCGAAGACCTTGCCGAAGTCGGTGAACCAGAAGTGGCCGTCGGCGTCGAACACGAGGTCGTTGGGGCCGTGCAGCGGCTGGCCCTCGCATTCGGTGTACAGGGTCTGCACCGTGCCGCTGGCCAGGTCGACGCGCTGGATGCTGCCGCCGCGGTAGCCGGCCGCCGGCCCGGTGGGCCGCGAGAAGCCGTCGTCGGTGCGCCAGCTGAAGCCGCCGTTGTTGCACACGTAGCAGTGGCCGTCGGGCCCCATCGCGGCGCCATTGGGGCCGCCGCCGAGCTCGGCGAGCACGCTGACGCGGCCGTCGGGGTGCACGCGCTTGAGCGTCGCGCCGGCGATCTCGACCACCAGCACGCTGCCGTCGGGCAGCGCGACCGGGCCTTCGGGAAACGCCAGGCCGCCGGCGATCACGCGGCCTTCGAGCTTGAGCTGCTTCATCGGATGGGTCTCCTGTGTCATGCGGCCGCGCCCTCGCCCGCGCCCAGGTAGGCGTCGATCGCCTGCTGCCGGCCTTCGCGGCTCTTCAGCGCCTCGGCGCCGAGCTCGCCCACCAGGTGGCCGTGGCGCATCACCCAGGCCCGCGTGGCGAGCCTGGCCGCTGCGTGGAAGCTCTGCTCGACCAGCAGCGCCGACAGCCGCTGCTCGCGCTGGATCAACGCCAGCCGCTCGTACACGCGCGCCACCAGCAGCGGCGCCAGCCCGAGCGAGGGCTCGTCCAGCAGCAGCAGGCGCGGCGCCGACATCAGGCCGCGGCCGATCGCCAGCATCTGCTGCTCGCCGCCCGACAGCAGGCCGGCCGGCGACTTCAGCCGGTTGGCGATCTCGGGGAAGAAGTCCAGCACCATCTGCTGGCGCGACGCGCGCGTGCGGGCGTCGACGAAGTACGAGCCCAGCACGAGGTTCTCGGCCACCGTGAGGTCGGCGACGATCTGCCGCCCCTCGGGCACGTAGACGATGCCGGCGCGGAAGCGCGCGGCCGTCGACAGCCGGCTGATGTCGCGGCCTTCGAACAGCACCTGCCCGCGCGCCGGCTCCAGCCCGACGATGGCGCGCAACGTGCTGGACTTGCCGGCGCCGTTGGCGCCCAGCAGCGCAGCCACCGCGCCGCCGGGCATGTCGAAGGAAATGCCGTGCACCACCGGGCCGGCGCCGTAACGCACGGTGAGGCCGCGCACCTGCAGCAGCGGGGATGACTCAGTCATCGTCGTCCCCCAGGTAGACGCGCACCACCTCCGGGTTGGCGCGCACCGCGGCCGGCGTTCCCGACGCCAGCAGGCGCCCGACATTGAGCACGTGGATGGTGTCGCAGACCTCCATGATCAGGTCCATGTCGTGCTCGACGACCACCAGCACCAGTTCCGGCGCGCGCAGCCGCTTCAGCGCGTCCGCCAGGTCGCGCGTCTCGACCGAGTTCAGCCCCGCCGCCGGCTCGTCGAGCAGCAGCACGCGCGGCGCGCCGACGATCGCGCGCGCGATCTCGGTCAGCCGCAGCACGCCGGGCGGCAGTTCCGTCGGCGAACGGTCGGCCACTTCGGCCAGCCCCACGCGCGAGAGCGCGGCGAGCGCGCGCTCGCGGTTCGCGGCGCGCTCGGCGCGCCCGCGCGGCAGCGGCAGGAAGGCGTCCAGCCAGCCGGCGCGCGACTGGCGGTCGAGCCCGATCATCACGTTCTCGACCACGCTCAGCTCGGGGCACAGCGCCACGTGCTGGAAGCTGCGCGAGAAGCCCAGCGCCGCGCGCCCCGCGGGCGGCACGCGCTCGAGCTGCAGCCCGCCCAGCCGGATGCGGCCCTGCTGCGGCGCGTACAGCCCCGTCAGGCAGTTGAAGAAGCTGGTCTTGCCGGCGCCGTTGGGCCCAATCAGCCCGGTGATCTCGCCCGCCCGCAGCTCCAGCGCGATGTCCTGCAGCACGCGCACGCCGCCGAAGGCCAGCGCAAGCTGCTCGACCACCAGCGGCTCGGCGGCCATGGCCGCACTCATTGCGCCCGCCCTTCGAGCCGCGCGCGCCAGCCTTCGGGCAGCGCGTTGACGCCCAGCACCACCGCCAGCAGCGCGGCGCCGTAGAGGATGGGCACCCAGTCGCCGGCGCCGGCCAGCAGCAGCGGCATCAGCGTCAGGAATGCGCCGCCGACGAAGCTGCCCAGCACCGTCAGCGAGTACAGGCTGACCACCGAGCCGACGAGCAGGAAGATCGAAGTCCACAGCGTGAAGCTGTTGGGCGACACCGTCGACGAGCTGAACGCCAGCAGCGCGCCGCCGATGGCCGCGATCGCCGCACCGAGCGCCATGCACGACAAGCGCGCCCAGCTCCGGCGCACGCCGAAGGATTCGGCCGCGTGCGCCGAGGTGCGGATCAGCAGCAGCGCCATCGCCTGCCGCGAGCGCCGGAACTGCGACAGCAGCGCGACCACCGCCACCAGCCCCAGCAGCGGCAGGTAGTAGCGCTGCAACCCCTTCGACAGCCCGGGGACGGCGTCGAGCTTGACGTACAGCCCTTCGAAGCCGCCGGTGACCCGGGGAAAGTGCAGCAGCACCTCGGGCAACGCCAGCGCCAGCGCGATCGTCGCCACCGAAAGGTAGATGCCCGACAGGTTGCGCGACGGGTAGGCGAACGCCAGCCCGAGCAGCGCCCCCACCACGGCCGCCAGCGGCAGGCTGGCCAGCAGCGAGAGGCCGAAGAACTTCTCGACGATGGCCACCGTGTAGGCGCCGGCGGCAGCGAAGACGCCGTTGGCGATCGAGACCTCGCCGCCGTAACGCACGAGGAAACTCACCGAGAGGATCGCGATCGCGTTCGCGAAGCACAGCCCGAGCGTGAAGGTCCAGTAGCCGCCGGCCACCAGCGGCAGCACGAACAGCGCCAGCAGCCCGGCGGCGCCCAGCCATCGCCAGCCGCGGCGCCCGGCGCCGGCGGCTTCGGCCGCCGCGGCGCCCGCGGCAGCGGTCATCGGCAGGCTAGACACGGGCGCCCTGGCGTGCCGCGAGCACGCCCTTGGGGAAAAGGTTGAGCACGAAGAGCATGGTCAGCAGCAGGTAGGTGTTGATGAACTCCGCCGAGACGTAGAACGACAGCAGGTTCATCAGCACGCCGATGAAGATGCCGCCGACCACCGCGCCGGGCAGGCTGGTGAAGCCGCCCACCACCGCGGCGGCGAAGGCCTGCAACATGAACGACGCGACGCTGGTCGACGACAGGAAGGTGGTGGGCACGATCAGCAGCGAAGCCACCAGCCCCAGCAGCCCGGCCACCACCCACGAGAACAGGTGCACGCGGCGCAGTTCGAGCCCGCACACGCGGCTGGCGAAAGGGTGCGTGGACACGGCGCGAAACGCGATGCCGATGCGCGTGCGCTCGATCAACAGGTACAGCGCGCCGATGGCCAGCGCGGTGGCGCCAAGCACCGCCAGGTCGTAGGCGTTGACGCGCAGCGGCCCCAGCGTGGCGCGCCAGTCGGGCAGCGGCAGTTCGAGCGAGACTACGTCGGAGCCGAAGATGAGCTGCGTCAGCCCCTGCGCGACCAGCCCGACGCCCAGCGTGGCAATGGTGCTGGTGAGGTCGGACTTGAACACCAGCGGCGCGATCAGCAGGTAGCTCAGCGCCATCACCGCGACCACGATCGCCAGCGTCAGCAGCACCGCCGGCGCCCAGGCCATCTTCGCGAAGTGGCCGGCGGTGAAGCCGAAGACGAGAAAGGCCGCCAGCCCGGCGAGGTTGCCGTGCGCGAAGTTGACGACCATCGAGCTCTTGAAGATCAGCACGAGGCCGAGCGCGCCCATCGCGTACAGGCAGCCGCTGACCATGCCCGACCAGACCAGGCCGACGAGGTCCGCCATCGCCTCAGCCCTCGCGCGGCGCCGGGCCGATGCCGCGGTCCACCACCTCGATCACCGCCGGGTAGTAGCGCCCGCTCCAGCCCGCGCGCGCGGTGGCCGTGAAGTAGCGCTGGGCCAGCTCGGTGACGTGGGCCGTGACGCCGTTCTGCGCCGCCAGCTCCAGCACGCAGGCGATGTCCTTCAGCACGTACTCGGGCGGGAACGACTTCTCGGGAAAGCTGCGCGGCAGCATCGCCTTGCGGCCGTGGTTGCGCAGCACGAAGCTGTCGCCCGAGCCCTTGGACACCGCGTCCAGCAGCGTCGCCGGCTCGACGCCGGCGCGCTGGCCCAGCACCATCATCTCGGCCAGCGCGACCGTGTTCTCGAAGTTCAGCGCGTTGTTGATCAGCTTGACCACCTGCCCGCAGCCGACCGCGCCGCAGTGCGTGAGGTCGGACCCGATGTAGTGCAGCAGCGGCTCGATGCGCGCGTACAGCGCCGCGTCGGCGCCGACCATGATGCTCAGCTCGCCGCGCTGCGCCGCCTCGCGCGTGCGCGCCACCGGCGCGTCGGCGAAGGCCACGCCCAGTTCGGTCAGGCGTTGGGCGACAGCGCGCGCCGAGGCCACGGTCGTCGTGCTCAGGTCGACGATCACGCTGGGCCGCCGCGGCCCCGCCGTCAGCCCCTGCGCGCCCAGGCACACCTGCTCGACCTGCGGGCCGCCGGGCAGCGACAGGAACACCACGTCGGCCTGCGCGCCCAGCTCGGCCAGCGTCGCGGCGCGGCGCGCCTTCGTGCCGGCCAGCGCCTCGAACGCGGCCGGCTGGGTGTCGAACACCAGCACCTCGCCGGCGTGCTTCAGCGCCATGTTGCGCGCCATCGGGCCGCCCATCACGCCCAGGCCGACGAAGCCGATCACATTGCCAGTCATGTCGCGGCTCCCGGTCAATCCATCCACATGCCGCCGCTGATGTCCAGCGACGTGCCGGTGATCCAGTTCGAGGCGGGCGAGCACAGGAACAGCGCGGCCTGCGCGATGTCCTCGGCATTGCCGTAGCGGCCCAGCGGCACCGTGGCGTTGGCCGACGGCGCGGCCTGGCCCGTGACGCTGGCCCACATCGCGGTCTCCACCGGGCCCGGGGCCAGCGTGTTGGCGTACACGCCGTGCGGCGCGCCGGCCTTGGCCATCCAGCGCATCATCCCGTGCACGGCGGCCTTGGACGCCACGTACGCGGGGCCCGACGCGACGCCGCCGTTCTTGGCGGCGATCGAGCCCGCGGCCAGGACCTTGCCGAAGCCGCGCTTGCACATCAGCGGGAACAGCTTGCGCGCCGGGTTGACGACGCCCTTGACGTTGACCGAGAGGATGGCGTCCCACTCGTCGTCGCTGCTGTCGGCCAGCGGCGTGCGGGCGATGATGCCGGCGCACAGCACGAGCACGTCGACCTTGCCGTGCGCGGCCAGCACGGCGTCGATCACGCGGTCGGTCTCGGCGCGCGACGTGACGTCGTAGCGCCGGTACTCGATGCCGGGGCCGATGTCCTCGTGCTCGGCGCGGTCGGTGGCGACCACGCGCGCGCCGGCGGCGTGGAAGGCGGCCGCGATCGCGCGGCCCATGCCGCCGGCGCCGCCGGTGATCAGCGCGACCTGGCCGTCGAGGCGCGGCGGTCCGCTCAGGTGTTGAGCCATGTCTTTTCGGGTCTCCGGGGGAAGGGAATGCGAAACGTCCGGGTTCAGCGGAAGCTGGCGCTGGCGGCCATCGCCAGCTCGCCGTCGGGGCCGCGCGCCCACAGCGGCAGCACGCCGTCTTGCGGGTCGCCGGCCTCGAGCTGGAAGCGGCGGCCCACGAACAGCGGGCTGACGCCGCGGAACTCGAAGCTCGCCAGCGAGCGGCCGTCCATGTGTTCCACCGCAAGCTGCTGCAGCAGCGTGGCGGTCAGCGGGCCGTGCACCACGAGGTCGGGGTAGCCTTCCTCGCCGCGCGCATAGGCCTGGTCGTAGTGGATGCGGTGGCCGTTGAAGGTCAGCGCCGAATACCGGAACAGCAGCGTGGTGTCGGGGTCGACCTCGCGCACGCGGCGGGCCTGCGCCTCGTGGCGCGGCGGCGCGGCGGCCGCGGTGCCCGGCGGCGTGGCCTCGCGGTACACGATGTCCTGCTGCTCGACGATGCAGGGCCGGCCCTCGTGCGAGGTGGTGTGCTCGACGGTCACGAACCACAGCGCGCCGCGCTTGCCGGTCTTGTTCTGGATCGACACGATGCGGCTCGTGCGCGTGGCCATCGCATCGACCGGCAGCGCGGCCTCGTAGCGGATACGGCTGCCCGCCCACATGCGGCGCGGCAGCTCGATCGGCGGCAGGAAGCCGCCGCGCTGCGGATGGCCGTCGGGCCCCAGCCCGCTGCGCGGCACCACCGGATTGAAGAACAGCCACTGCCAGCCGGGCGGCAGCGGATCGCCCGCGGCCGGCGCCGCCGGCAGCCCCAGCGTGGCCGCCAGCGCCTGCACCGGCCAGGCGGCGAGGCGTTCGCTGCGCGATTCCTCGCTGCCGATCCAGGCGTCGTACGCGGCGCTCACGCGATCTCTCTTTCGGGCTTGGGCACGGGTGCAGTTTGTTAAATCATTGCAGAATGCATTATATGGAATCGAGAGCAGCTTCAGAATCCCGGGTTTTCCCTCTTGGACTCCCTGATGACGACGGTTGCCACTCGAACATAGAATGCATTCTGCACTGACAACGAATGCGTCCACGATGACCCCTCCTCCCCTCGCCGGCCGCCGCATCGTCGAGCTCGGCACCATGCTGGCCGCGCCGTTCGCGGCGCACCTGATGTCGCAGCTCGGCGCCGAGGTCATCAAGGTCGAGCCGCCGCGCGGCGACCCCACGCGCAGCCTGGTGCGCGGCGGGCCCAGCGGCACCTTCATCGCCTACAGCCACGGCAAGAAGAGCGTCTGCCTGGACTTGGGCGATCCTGCCGGCCGCGAGGCCTTCGGGCGCCTGCTGGCGACCGCCGATGCCTTCGTGCACAACCTGGCGCCGAAGGCGGCGCGCAAGCTGCGCCTCACGCGCGAGGACTGCGCGGCTCTCAATCCCCGGCTGGTGTATTGCCACATACGAGGTTATGCGCACGGCCCGCAGGCCGACGACCTGGCGTCCAACCCGGTGGCCGAGGCTTCCACCGGCGTGATGGAGGCCAACCGCGTCGACGGCCGGCCGAGCCGGCTGGGGCCTTCGTACCACGACCAGTTCGCCGGCGCTTACGCGGTGATCGGCATCCTCGCGTCGATGCTGCAGGCCGCCCAGGGCCGGCCGGCGCAACCGGTGGAGATCGGCCTGTACGAGACCGGCCTGCACGTCGCGTCGCGCGACCTGGTGGGCGTGCAGCTCAAGCAGCAGCTCCTCGGCCGGCCCGAGCGCGAGCCGCACGGCGAGTTCAGCATGCCCGGCTACGGCGCCTACCTGACCGCCGACGAGCGCTGGCTGTACCTGCTGATGCTGACCGACGCGCACTGGGCCCGCTTCTGCCGCGCGATGGATCTGCCCGAGGCCGGCGTCGCCGCGCTGGCCACGCTGCGCGACCGCAAGAAGGCGCGCGACCGGGTCGAGGCCGTCGTGCGCGCCGCGATCGCCGCGCACACGTTCGACGACGTGGTCGCTCGCCTGAAGGCCGCCGACGTCGGCTGCACCGAGGTGCTGCCGCTGGAGCGCGTGCTGGAAGCGCCGCAGGCGCACCAGCCCGGCAAGCTGCGCGGCGTGCACTACCGCGGGCTGGCCTTCGAGGTGCCCGAGTTCCCGCGCCTGCACGCCGCCGCCGATGGCAACGGCGGCGGCGACGGCATCGCCACGCTGCCGCCGCCCGAGCTGGGCGAGCACACGCTGGAGCTGCTGCAGGCCGCCGGCGTCCCGCGCGAGGCTTGCGACGCGCTGGTCGCCGCCGGCGCCGCTGCCACCGCCCGCCCGGGCGACTTCGCCTGGGCGCCGGTGCGCCAGGTGGCCTGAAGAACGGCGGACGCGATCCATGCGCACGAGCGTGGCATGGCGGCCAGCGGCGGCGGGCCGCCGCGCGAGCGAAGTTTCAACCGGTGCAACTTCCGCCGCCCCCGCGGACGCGGCGGTCGCCCCGGCCGCCTAGGCTGGCGCGCCCCGAGGTCCCACACCGTCCGCACCCCTCTTTTCACCCTAGGAGACAAGTCCATGCGCAGAAGAACCTTCCTCTCGTCGGGCGCCGCCGCGGCCTCGGTGGCGCTGCCGCGCCTGGCCGGCGCGCAAGGCGCGTCGCCCGGCATCGACGAAGCGAGCAAGACCGTCACCGTCGGCGCCTTCACGCCGGTGACCGGGCCGGTGCCGTTCTACGCCATCCTCACGCACGGCGCCGACGCCTACTTCAAGTGGGTCAACGAGACCAACGGCATGGACGGCTGGAAGATCAACTACGTCACCTACGACGACGGCTACGAGCCCGCGCGCAGCGTGGCCGTGGCGCGCCGCCTGGTGGAGGAAAGCAAGATCTTCGCGCTGGCCGCGCCGATCGGCACCGCGCAATCGGTGGCGGTGATCCCCTATGCCAAGGAAGTGGGCCTGCCGATGGTGGCGCCGATCGGCGGCGCGACGGCGCTGTTCTCCGAGCGCCTGGTCTTCCCGCTGCTGCCGGATTACGGCTGGTCGGCGGCGTCCAACCTCGACTTCGTGCTGAGCGCGCCGGTCAACGCCAAGCGCGTGGCGCTGATGTGGCAGAACGACGAGGTCGGCCGCTCGGCCAAGCGCGGCTTCGACCAGCACGCGGCCGGCAGCAAGGTGGAGCCGGTGGAGTCGATCCCGTTCGAGATCCGCAACACCGACTTCGCGCCGCACGTGCGCCGGCTGGCCAACGCCAACGCCGAAGCGGTGATCCTGTTCGGCTCCAACGCCAACCTGGCCGCGGCGCTGAAGGCCGCCGACCGCATCGGCTACAAGACCAACTGGCTGGCGCCGTTCTACACGGCCGATCCCACCACCCGCAAGCTGGCCGGCGCGCTGCTCGACGGCGTGTACTTCTCGTCGTGGCTGCTGCCGGTGAACGCCGACGACCCCGAGGTCAAGGCCTACCGCGACACCGTGGGCAAGCACTACCCGAACGACCCGATCGGCGTGCTGGGCCTCAACGGCTGGAGCAACGGCGCGCTGTTCGTCAAGGCCTTCAAGGCGCTGCTGGCCGGCAAGAAGCCGCTGACGCGCGCCAACCTGGTGGACGTGCTGGAGACCATGACCAACCAGAACATGGGCGGCGCGCGCAACATCTCGTTCAAGCCCGGCGACCACCGCGGCACGCGCCAGGAATGCATCATCCAGGCCGCCGGCGAGAACTTCAAGCTCGTGCGCGACTTCAAGCCCTACCCGGCAGACGTCTTCAACGCCAAGCTGAGCTGAGCGCGGTGGCCGCAGCGCTGGCGCGCGCGGTCTCGATCGCCGACCTGCGCGAGATCGCGCGCCGCCGCCTGCCGCGTTCGGTGTTCGAGTTCATCGACGGCGGCGCCGAGGACGAGACCACGCTGCGCGACAACCGCGCGGCATTCGAGCGCGTCCGCCTCGTGCCGCGCGTGCTGCGCGACGTGTCCGATCCGCAGCCCGGCATCACGCTGCTCGGCCGCCCGATCGCCGCGCCGCTGCTGGTGGCGCCGATGGGCTGCAGCATGCTGGCCTGGCCCGAGGCCGACCTCGCGATCGCGCGCGCCGCCGCATCGCTGAAGCTGCCGTACACGATGTCGACGATGTCGCCGGTGGCGATCGAGACGATGGCCGAGCGGGCCGGCGGCGACCTCTGGTTCCAGCTCTACGTGCTGAAGAACCGCGGCTTCAACGACCGCCTGGTCGACCGCGCCTGGGCCGCGGGCTTCCGCACCCTGGTGGTCACGCTGGACCTGGCGACCGGCGGCCGCCGCGAGCGCGACCTGCGCAACGGCCTCTCGGTGCCGCTGCGCCTGGGCTGGCGCCAGGTGCTCGACGGCCTGGCGCACCCGCACTGGGCGCTGCAGATGATGGCCAGCGGCCTGCCGCAGTTCGAGAACGTGCGCGGCGCGATGGCCGACGCCGGCGCCGGGCTGTCGATCGCGGCGCGCGTCGGGCAGAGCCTGGATGCCGCCTGGTCCTGGGACGACCTGGCGCGGCTGCGCGAGCGCTGGCCCGGCACGCTGGTCGCCAAGGGCGTGCTGCACGCCGGCGACGCCGCGCGGCTGACCGCGCTGGGCGCCGATGCGGTCTGGGTCTCCAACCACGGCGGGCGCCAGCTCGACGGCGCGCCGGCCAGCCTCGACGCGCTGCCCGCGGTGGCGCAGGCCGTGGCCGGCCGCGTGCCGCTGCTGCTGGACTCCGGCGTGCGCCGCGGCGTCGACATCCTGAAGGCGCGCCAATGCGGCGCGCAGGCCGTGGCCGTGGGCCGCGCGGCGCTCTACGGCGCGGCGGCCGGCGGCGAGGCCGGCGCGCGGCGCGCGCTGCAGATGCTGATCGACGAGCTGCGCACGGCGATGATGCTGAGCGGCACGCGCCGGCTCGACGCCGTTGAATCTAACGGTTAGTCCTTCGGCCCGACCTCGACCCCGCCCCACTGCTCGACGACGCGGCAGACCTCGGTGAAGTCCGACTGCGCGCCGCGCAGCGCCTGCGTCAGCAGCAGCATCTCCTTGGCTGTGGTGCCCATCAGCATCGGCACGCCGGCGGCCTCCGATTCGCCCAGGCACAGGTTCACGTCCTTCAGCGCCAGCGCGGTCGCGAAGCCGAAGTCGAAACTGCGCGTCAGCACCGCCCGCGGAAACTTGTCCTGCGTCGCGCTGTTGCGGCCGGAGCCGGCGTTCAGCACCTCCAGCATCACGGCCGGGTCCAGCCCGGCCTTGACGCCGAACACCATCGCCTCGGCGGTGGCCGTCAGCGCGCAGGCCGACAGCAGGTTGTTGACCAGCTTCATCGTCTGCCCCATGCCCGGCTCGGCGCCGACGAACTGCGCGCGGCCGAACAGCGCCAGCGTCTCGCGCAGGCCTTCGAAGACTGCGGGCGGGCACGACACCATCATCAGCAGCTTGCCGCTGCCGGCGCCGGTCACGCCGCCGGCCACCGGGGCGTCGACGTAGGTGATGCCGCGCGCGGCCAGCTCGCGCCCCACGTGGGCCGCGGCGCGCGTGCCGATGGTCGAGAAGTCGACCACCTGCCGGACCGCCGCGCCTTCGGCCAGGCCCTGCGGGCCGAGCACGACGCGGGTCACGGCCTCGGGCGTGGGCAGGCTGAGGAACACGGTGCCGGCCGCGCCGCCCACCGCCGCCGGCGAGCCGCAGGCCTGCACCGCGGGGCCGGCCAGCGCGCCCATCTTCGCGGCATCGACGTCGTGCACCGCCAGCGCATGGCCCAGGCCGGCCAGCCGCCGCACCATCGGCGCGCCCATGTTGCCCAGGCCGATGAAGCCCCAGCGCGATTGCGGATCCGCCATGCCTTGCCTCCAGCGTCGATGCGATGGCACGGAGCTTAGGAAGCCGCGGCCGCGCCCGGCCAGCCGCGGCGGCGCGAGAAGTTCAACCCGTGAAAAGGACGGCCCGCGGCGGCTTCACCGCCCGGGGGCGGCGCCCGTATCGTGCCCTTCGTCGCAGCGCGCAGCCAAGGAGCATGGAGTGACGCGAGTGTGTGTGGTCGGCGCCGGTGCGGTCGGCGGTTATGTCGGGGCGCACATCGCTCGCGCCGGGGTCGACACGATCCTGGTCGACCCCTGGCCCGAGCACGTGGAGGCGATGCGCCGCCACGGCCTCATGGTGAGTGGCATGAGCGGCATGAACGGCGCCGGCTCGGTGCAGACGCCGGTGCGCGCGCTGCACGTCTCGGACTTGCAGCAGCTCGTGCGCGAGCAGCCGGTCGACATCGCCTTCATCGCCGTCAAGTCCTACGACACGCCGTGGGCCACGCAGCTCATCCTGCCCTACCTGGCGCCCACCGGCTGCCTGGTGTCGCTGCAGAACAGCATCAACGAGCCGGCGATCGCCGCCATCGCCGGCTGGAACCGAACGCTGGGCTGCTCGGTCAGCGCGCTGGCGGCCGAGCTGGTGGCGCCGGGGCGCATCGTGCGCAACTCGCCGCTGGGCGACGCCAAGAAGCCGGGCATGCGCATCGGCGAGGCGCACGGCCTGGCCACGCCGCGCGCGCAGGCCATCGCCGGGCTGCTGGCGCACGGCGACAGCTGCAAGCTCACCACCAACCTGTGGGGCGAACGCTGGTCCAAGCTGACGATTAACGCAATGCGCAACGGCCCCTGCGCCCTCACCGGCATGACGGGCCGGCAGCGCGACACCGACGAGCGCTGCCGCCGCCTGTCGATCCGGCTCGGCAGCTCGGCGGTGCGCATCGGGCGCGCGCTGGGGCTGGAGCTGGAGCCGGTGGGCGGGCTCGACCTCGACCTGCTGTCGCGCGCCGACGACGACCCCGGCGCGCTGGAGGCCATCACCGCGCAGATCATGGCGGTAGCCCTCTCGCGCAGCGACGCGCAGCGCCCGTCGATGGGGCAGGACATCCTGAAAGGCCGGCGCACCGAGACCGGCGACATCAACGGCCTGGTCGCGCGCCGCGGCGCCGAAGTGGGCATCGACGCCTCGCTGCACGCGCGCGTCAACGACGCGATCCTGCGCATCGAGCGCGGCGAGATCGCCCCCAGCCCCGATCTGCTGGCCGCCGTGCTGGGCTGACGCGCCGCACGGCCACCGTTGAAAGACATCGTCATGCACGACATCGACATCGAAGACATCGAGTACCAGCGCCACGACGGCACGCCGCTGCTGGCGCGCCTGCACGTGCCGCGCGGGCCGGGCCCGTTTGCGCTGCTGGCGGAAGTGCACGGCGGCGCCTGGTGCCGCGGCACGCGGCTGGACGAAGACGGCCTGAACCAGGCGCTGGCGCGGCGCGGCATCGTCGTCGCCGCGCTCGACTTCCGGCAGCCGCCGCAGTCCGGCTACCCGGCGTCGCTGGCCGACATCAACCACGCCTTGCGCTGGCTGAAGGCCAACGCCGGCCGCTGGCGATCGCAGCCGCAGCGCGTGGGCGTGATGGGGCTGTCCAGCGGCGCGCACCAGGCCCTGCTGGCCGCGATGCGGCCGCGGGATCCGCGTTATGCCGCGCTGCCGCTGCCGGGCCACGCCGAGGTCGACGCCACGCCGGCCTTCGCGGTGCTGTGCTGGCCGGTGATCGACCCGCTGGGCCGCTACCGCTACGCGAAGGCCTTGCGCGCCGGCGGCCAGCCCTACCCCGAAGCGATCGACCGCGTGATCCCCGATCACGAGCGCTACTGGCCCGACGAGGCCGCGATGGCCGAGGGCAGCCCGTTGCAGGCGCTGGAGCGCGGCGAGCCGGCGCACCTGCCGCCGCTGCTGTATCTGCAGGGCGAGGCCGACTTGATGCACCCGCGCGAGCAGCTCGATCGCTTCGTCGCCGCCTACGCCCAAGCCGGCGGCAGCGTCGAGCTGAAGCTCTACCCCGGCGAGGACACCGGCTTCATCAGCCGCCGGCCCGACGCGCCGGCCAGCGCCGACGCGCTGCAGCAGATCGCGGCCTTCGTGCAGCGCCACGGCGGCGGCGCCAGCCGCTGAACCGGGAAATGCCGGTGGCAGCGCGGCCTCGCGCCCCGCATCATCGGCGGGCCATGCACCCGCACGAACAAGCCCTCGCCTTCACGGAATCACCGTCGCCCGACGGCGACGCGCCGGCCGGCACCCGCAGCGTGCAGCGCACGCTGGCGCTGCTGAAGGAGCTGAGCAGCCGCGGCGAGTTCGGCTGGCGGCTGTCGGACCTGGCGCGCCAGGTCGGGCTGGACCGCGGCACCTGCCACCGCATGCTGGCCTGCCTGATCAAGGAAGGCTTCGCGGCGCGGCGCGACAACGACCTCAAGTACTACCCCGGGCAACTGCTGTTCGAGATGGGCTTGTCGATGCCACCCTACGAAGCGCTGCGCGAGCGCGTGCAGCCGCGCCTGGCCGAACTGTGCCAGGCCAGCGGCTGCATCGCCAGCTTCAGCCTGCGCAGCGGCAGCGACGTGGTCTGCGTGTTCCAGCACCGCGGCAGCCTCGAACTCTCCGGCATGATGATCCGCGCCGGCACGCGGCGGCCGATGTTCTCCGCGGTCGGCGGGCTGGCGATCCTGCAGCAGTTGCCGGCGCCGGAGGCCGACCGCATCGTCAACGAGAACACGCGCCGCGAGTTGGCGCTGCGCGGCGCGCGCCGCCTGGCCGCGCTGCAGCGCATGCGCCGGCGCAGCGACGAGGCCGGCTTCGGCTTCACGATCGGCGACCTGGCGCCGGGCCTGCGCGCCCTGGCGGTGCCGGTGCCCGACGCCAACGGCGAGCCTTTCGCCGCCCTCACGCTGACCGGCAGCGACGCCGCGCTGCCCGAGCCCGAGGTCGCCCGCTGCCGCGCGCTGCTGCTCGATGCGGCGGACCGCATCGCCGCCGACGCCGCCGCCTGCCTGCGCCGCCCGGCGCGCGGCGCGAGCCACTGACTCTTCTGTTGAACGGGCTTTGCCCGGCACTTTGGTCCAACGGAGGGGCGGCCCTGGAGCAGGCCAGCCCACCATAAGTTCAAGCGGTGAAAAAAGGGCCGCGACGCGGCGGCAGCGGCGGGCGGCGGCGGGGCTAAGGTCGGCCGGCCGTCACAGGAGAGACCGCGATGATCCGAACCTTCGTGCGCTGCATGGGCCTGCTGGCCGCCGCGGCGCTGGCCGCTTCCGCCTGGGCGCAAGGCAGCGCGGCCGCGGCGCCGTTCCCGGCCCGGCCGGTGAAGCTGGTCGTCGCCGCGGCGGCCGGCAGCAGCCCCGACGCCATCGCCCGCATGCTGACCGCCAAACTCAACGGCATCTGGAAGCAGCCGGTCGTGATCGAGAACGTCGCCGGGCTGGGCGGCATCAGCGGCACGGAGCGCGCCGCCAAGCAGCCGGCCGACGGCTACACGCTGGTGGTCAGCACCATTGCCGCGATGGCGGTCGGCAGCAGCCTGTACGACAAGATGCCGTACGACCCGGAGAAAGACCTGCAGCCGGTGACCATGGTGATGTCGATGCCCAACCTGCTGGTCGTGCATCCGTCGGTGCCGGCGCACACGCTGCCCGAGCTGATCGCCTACGCGAAGCGCAACCCCGACAAGCTGCGCTACGGCCACCCGGGCACCGGGACCACGCCGCACCTCTCGGCCGAGCTGTTCAAGCAGATGGCCGGCGTGCAGATGCAGGGCGTGCCCTACAAGTCCAGCGCGCAGATGACGACCGACCTGTTGGCCGGCGTCTACGAGGTGCTGTTCCACAACAGCTCGGTGATGCTGCCGCATGCCAAGGGCGGCACGGCGCGCATCCTCGGCATCACCAGCGCCGAGCGCAACGCCAGCCTGCCCGAGGTGCCGACCGTCGCCGAGGCCGGCGCGTTGAAGGGCTTCGCCGTCAGCGCGTGGTGGGGCCTGTACGCGCCGGCTGGCACGCCGCCCGAGCTGGTCGCGCGGATCAGCGCCGACGTCTCCGCGGTGCTGGCGCAGCCCGACGTGAAGGCCTGGATCGAGCAGCAGGGCGGCGTTCCGGGCGGCGGCACGCCGCAGGCGCTGCGCAGCTACCAGGCCGATGAGACGCAAAAGTGGCGGGCGATGATCCGCAACGCCAACATCAAGGCGGAGTGACGCCTCATTCGATCTGGATGTTCGCGGCCTTGATCGCCGCGCCCCAGCGCCGCGTCTCCTCGGCGACGAAGGCGCGCGCCGCGTCCGGCGTGCCGCCTTCGGGCTGGAAGCCATAACCGTGGATGCGAGCGGCCACGTCGGGCAGGCGGACGATGCGCGAGATCTCCGCCGCCAGCTTGTCGACGATGGGCTGCGGCGTGCCCTTGGGCACCGCCGCCATCGCCCAGCCTGACAGGTTGACCGCCGGGTAGCCCAGCTCGCCGAAGGTGGGCACCTCGGGGTCGTCGCGCAGGCGGTTGGGCAGCGCGACGGCCAGCAGCTTCAGGCTGCCGCTCCTGGCGTGCACCGCCAGGCTGCCGGGCGCCGCCATCGCGCCCTGGATCTCGCCGCCGATCAGCGCCTGGATCACCGGCACCTCGCCCTTGAACGGCACGTGCAGCAGGTTCAGCCCTGCCAGCTGCGCCAGCGTGCCGCCCATGATGTTGCCCGAGCTGCCAGCGCCGCTGCTGCCGGCGGGCGTGGGGATCACGATGCGGATCGGCCGGTTGGGGTAGCCCTCCTGGGTCCGACCATGAGCGGGCAGCGCCGCGGCGATGGCGATGCCGCCGAACATGGCGGACAGCAGCGTGCGGCGGAACGGGTGGCGGGTCGATCTCATGCCGATCTACCGGCGTCGTTGGTGTGTGGGGCGGCGGCGGTCGCGGCCCCCGCGGCGGCCAGGGCGCGTCGTGCGCGCTCGCGCGCCGCCGGCCGGTGCGCGCTGGGGAACAAGCCTTCAGCCGGCTTCACCGCCGCCAGCAACTCCTTGGCCAATGCCACCTGGTGCACCTCGGTCGGGCCGTCGGCGATGCCCATCACGTACGAGGCCACGAGTTGCTCGACGAAAGGCATCTCGTCGCTCACGCCCCGCGAGCCGTGGACCTGGATCGCGCGCGAGACGATGTCATGCAGAACCTTGGGCATCGCTGCCTTGACCGCGGCGATGTCCTTGCGCACGGCCTTGTAGTCCTGCAGGCGGTCGATCTTCCACGCCGTACGCAACACCAGCAGCCGGAACTGCTCGAGTTGGATCCACGAGTCGGCCACCATCGCCTGCACGAGCTGCTTCTCGGCCAGCGTGCCGCGGCGCGTCTGCCGCGACACCGCGCGCTCCATCAACAGGTCCAGCGCCTTGCGCGCCTCGCCGATCGTGCGCATCGCGTGGTGGGCGCAGCGCGTGCGGCCGCGAGCATGACGTATGATGGTCAAACGTTCAACCATTAATTCTTGGACCCGGCCGCCCGCGATGGAAGAACCGATGACCGCCCCCCACCCGCACCCCTTCTGGCCCAAGGACCTGCCCGGCGCCTTCACGCTGCCGGCCACCAGCCTGCACGCCAACCTGCGCATCGCGGCCGAGCGCTATCCGCACAAGCCGGCCTACGTCTACTACGGCAGCACGCTGACCTGGGGCGCGCTGCGGCGCGACGCCGAGGCGCTGGCCGGCTGGCTGCAACAACGCGGCGGCGTGCGGCGCGGCGACCGCGTGGCGGTGATGGGGCAGAGCTCGCCGCTGTTCGCGACGGCGGTGCACGCGGTGCTGCGCGCCGACGCGGTGGTGGTGCCGCTCAACGTGATGAACCTGGGCGAGGAGATCGCGCACTGCCTGCGCGACAGCGGCGCGCGCGTGCTCGTCGCGGCGCAGGAGTTGATGGCGCGCATCGCGCCGCTGCTGGGCGGGTTGCTGGACCACGTGGTGGTCCACGCCTATGCCGATGCCTTGAGCGGCGCGGTCGACGAAGACACCCCCGCCTGGGTGCGCGAGCCGCTGGCCGCGCTGCCGCCGCACGCCGCCGTCGTGCCCTGGGCGCAGGCGCTGGGCGCCGGCCTGGCGCCGGCGCCGCACGCCGCCGGCCCCGACGACGCGGCGGCCATCGCCTACACCTCGGGCACCACCGGCAGACCGAAGGGCTGCCTGCACACGCACCGCAGCCTGATGGCCGCGGCGATCACGCCGCCGCTGTGGCGCGGCGACCGGCCCGACAGCGTGTTCCTCGGCGTCGCCACCATGTTCCACATGCAGGGCCTGCAGGCGCTGATCCATACGCCCGCATACCTGGGTAATACAGTGGTGCTGCTGCCGCGCTGGGATGCGCGCGCCGCGGCGCGGCTGATCGAGCGCCACCGCGTCAAGCTGTGGGGCGTGTCGCCGGCGATGCTGCTGGACCTGCTGGCGCTGCCCGACATCGACCGCGTCGACCTCTCCAGCCTGGACATCGTGACCGGCGGCGGCGCCGCGCTGCCGGCGGCCGTCAACGCGCGGCTGGAAGCCCTGGGCGTGCGCTACCTGGAAGCCTGGGGCATGACCGAGACCGCGTCGATGGCCGCCGCCAACCCGCCGCGGCGCAGCAAGCGGCAATGCCTGGGCATCCCCACCTTCGGCGTGACGTTGCGCGTGGCCGACCCCGCCAGCGGCGAGCCGGTGGCCGACGGCGAGGCGGGCGAGCTGTGGGTCGCCGGCCCGCAGGTGATGAAAGGCTATTGGAACCAGCCGCAGGCCGACGCGGAGACCTTCTGCGAGGTCGACGGCCTGCGCTTCCTGCGCACCGGCGACCTGGTGACGCGCGACGCCGAGGGCTACCATTTCCTGGTCGACCGCCTCAAGCGGATGATCAACGCCTCGGGCTACAAGGTCTGGCCGGCGGAGGTCGAGGCGGTGCTGCACGGCCACCCGGCGGTGCAGGAGGCTTGCGTGATCTCGAGCGTCGACGCGCGGCGCGGCGAATCGGTGCTGGCCGTGGTCGTGCGGCGCGCCGGCTGCCCGCTCGAAGCGGACGAGCTGATCGCCTGGGCGCGCACGCAGATGGCCGCCTACAAGGCGCCGCGCGCGGTGCGCTTCGCCGAGCGGCTGCCGCGCTCGGCCACCGGCAAGATCGACTGGCGCACGCTGCAGCAGCAGGAACTCGGCTGAAGAGCCGCAGGCGCTGCAAGCCCGCCGCCGTCAGTCGCGCCAGGTGACGGCTTCTGCCAGCCCCGCGCGCGTGGTGCGAAAGCCGTTGGCCGGGTGCGCCGCGTCGGCATGGCCGAAAGAGATGCCGCAGACCACCCGGCGGTCGTCGGCCAAGCCGAAGTGCCGCCGCACCAGCGCCGGCCGCGAGGCCAGCGCCGCCTGCGCGATGCTGGCCACGCCCAGGCTCCAGGCCGCGGTCATGAAGTTGGCGACCCAGGCGCCGCAGTCCACCGCGCCGTAGACGCCCAGCGCCGCGTCGCTGGTGACGATGGCCACGTGCGGCGCGCCGAACAGGCGGAAGTTCTCCAGCCCCTGGCGCGCCGAGGCCGCGCGGTCGCCGGGCGCGATGCCCACGCTGTCGTACAGCGCCAGCCCGCAGGCGCGGCGACGTTCCCGGTAGATGCCGAGGTATTCGCGCGGCCACTCGAAGTCGGGGGGCTCGGGCGGCTCGCCGGCGGCGGCCAGCAGCGCCTGGCGGAAGGCCTCGGCCGCGGCGCCCGAGGCCACGACCACCTGCCAGGGCTGGGCGTTGCACCAAGAAGCGGTGCGCTGGGCGATGGCCAGGATGCGTTCGATGGTCGGCCGCGGCACCGGCTCGGGCGTGAAGCCGCGGCAACTGAAGCGGGTGTCGAGCAGGTGGGTGAAAGCGTCGGCGTCGGCGTCGGCGTTGGCGTTGGCGTTGGCGTCGTTGGAGCGGATCGTGGTGTCGGTCATTCGGTCTTGATGTTGGCCTCGCGCACGACCTTACTCCAACTGGCGTTCTCGTCGGCGATGCGCGCCGCGAACTGCTCGGGCGTGCTGGGCGCGGGCGCGGCGCCGGTGGATTCGAACCGCGCCCTCACCTCGGCCATCTGCAGCACCTTGACGATGGCCTCGTTGAGCTTGGCCACCACCGCCTTGGGCGTGCCGGCGGGCGCCAGCAGGCCGAACCAGACCTCGGCCTGGTAGTCCTTCAGCGTCTTCATGATGGGCTCGGCGCCGGGCGCCAGCGGCGAGGGCTCGGCCGAGGCCACGCCGATCATTCGCAGCCGCCCTTCCTTGACGTACTGGTTCATCTGCGAGGTGGTGGTCGACAGCAGCAGCTTGACCTCGCCGGTGAGCAGCGCCTGCGCGATCGGCGCCGTGCCCTTGTAGGGGATGTGCGTCATCTGGATGCCGGCCTGGCGCATGAACAGCTCGGTGGCCAGGTGGCCGAACGAGGCCGGGCCCGCGGTGGCGTAGTCGATCTTGCCGGGGTTGGCCTTGGCGTAGTCGATCAGCTGCGCCACCGTCTGCACCGGCAGCGTCGGGTTGGTGATCAGCACCATGGGCTGCAGCGAGACCATGGAAATCGGCGCGAAGTCCTTGATGGTCCAGCCCGCGTCCTTGGAGACGTGCGGCGTGATCGCCAGCGCGTTGTTGGGCATCAGCAGCGTGTGGCCGTCGGGCGCCGCGTTGGCCACCGCCTTGGTGCCGACGATGGCCGAGGCGCCGGGCTTGTTGTCGACGACGACCGACTGGCCCAGCAGCTTGCCCAGCGGCTCGGCCATCACGCGGGCCAGCGTGTCGGTGGTGCCGCCGGCCGGGTACGGCACGACGATGGTGATGGGCTTGGTGGGAAAGGTCTGCGCCAGGGCGGCGGCCGGAAAGGCGAAGGCAGCGGCCAACGCGGTCACGATGAGGGGCTTCACGGCTCGTCTCCTGGAGTTGTCTAGACAATCAATCCGCCGCGGCCGCGGCGGTCGGCAGGTGCAGCGCGCCGCGCGCGACCAGCGCGTCGATCTGCGCGCCGCTGCAGCCCAGTTCGCGCAGCAGCGCGGCGCCGTGCTCGCCCAGCTCGGGCACGCTGTCGCGCGCGTGGGCCGGCGCCTCGCGGAAGCGGAACGCCGGGTTGGGCACCTGGAACGCGCCCGATCCGTCGTGGATGGTCTGCATCACGCCGCGCTCGACGACGGGGGGCGAGCGCATCGCCTCGCGCACCGAGTAGTAGCGCGAGCAGGGCACGCCGCCGGCGTTCATCGCCGCCTCGCATTCGGCGGCGCTGCGCGGGCCGGCCCAGTCGTCCAGCAGCGCCATCAGCTCGCCCCAGTGGTGCTCGCGCGCGTGGATGGTGGCAAAGCGCGGGTCGCGCGTCCACTCCGGGTGGCCGCAGGCGCGGGCCAGCGCCTCGAAGTTGTTCTGGCTGACCGGGGCGACGAGCAGGAAGCCATCGCGCGCCTTGGTCGGCTGGTACAGCGGCCGCCGGCGCTCGGCGGGGAACTGCGCCTCCTGGCACTCGTAGACCAGCATGCCCAGCATCGCGTCCATCAGCGAGAGGTCGATCTGCTCGCCGCGGCCCGTGCGCAGCGCCTTGAACAGCCCGGCCTGCACCGCGCCGAAGGCCAGCGCGCCGCCCAGCACGTCGGCGATGAAGATGCCGTTCTTCAGCGGGCGCTCGATGCCGTCCTGGTACTGCAGGTTGGCGATGTCGAAGCCGCTGCCGGCGTGCAGCACCGGCGCGTAGGCGCTGCGCCCGGCCCACGACCCGCTCTGCCCGAAGCCCGAGATCGAGCAATACACGAGCTTGGGGTTGAGCGGCGCCAGCGCGTCGTAGTGCAGCCCCAGGCGCTGCATCACGCCGGGGCGGTAGTTCTCCACCACCACGTCGGCGCTGGCGGCCAGGCGTTCGACGAGGTCCACCGCCTCGGGCTGCTTCAAGTCCAGCGCCAGGCTCTTCTTGCCGGCGTTGAGCTGCGCGAAGTAGGTGCTGCGGCCCTGGCGCGACGGCGGCCGGGTGCGGATGTGGTCGCCTTCGGGCGGCTCGATCTTGATGACCTCGGCGCCGAGGTCGGCCATCAGCCGCGTGGCGTAGGGGCCCGACATCATCGCGGTGAAGTCGAGCACGCGAATGCCGTCGAGGATGCCGGCGGCGGCGTTGCCAGGGTCCGCCATGCTCAGACCAGCGTCGATTCCGACACCGCCAGCGCCGCCAGCCGGGCGCCGCCCAACGCATCGAGATAAGCCGCGTTGGACGCCGCGCCGACCACGTATTTCTGCAGGTAGGCCTGCCAGCGCTCGGGCTGGGCGGCGGCCTTCACGTACTCGGCCAGGTGCGCCTCGTCGGCGCGGTGCAGCGTCGGCGACGCCGTGGGGTGCGCGCCCCAGGGCGCCTCGACCACGGCGTCAACCATCGCCGCCGGCAGCTTGGTCAGGTGGTTGTGGCGGCGGATGGTCTCGCTCGACACGATGCGGTCGACCGAGACGATCACGCGCCGCGAGGCCTGCGCCAGCATGGCGTCGAAGAACGGCGGCCCCAGGTGCTGCACGTTGCCGTGGACGTCGGCCTGCTGCGCGTGGATGAAGCAGACGTCGGGCTTGACGGCCTTGGCGGCCAGCAACTTGCGCTGGCCTTCGACATGCGGCAGCGGCTGGTAGAAGTCGGGCGCGTGCTTGGGCAGGTCGGTGCCGAGGTCGGGGATGGGCATCCACGGCAGGTCGCAGATCGCGGCGCGCAGGCCGCCGGCGATGCCGGGGCCGTCGAGGTCGTGCACCTTCAGCGTGCCGGCCTCGGCCTGGCGGCGGAAGTGCGGCGCCAGGCCGAACTGCTCGAAGCTGATGAACACGCACACCGTGCTGCGCACGCAGTTGGCGCCGATCAGCAGGTCGGGCGCGATCGAGCTGGGCGTCGGGATCAGGTCGAGGTTCTTCGCGCCCTTGCGGATGAGCGCGCGCACCAGCGCCATCGGCTGGGCATTGAAGATCCAGCCGCCGAGGCCGAGTGACGAGCCGTCGGCCACCTCGGCCACGGCTTCTTCGATGGAGATGAGTTTGCTCTGGTTCATGGGGTCGCTCGCCGGCCGCGGTTCAGGGAAACTTCTTCTGCAGCGTGCGCCGCACGTCGACGCGCTCGCGCAGCAGCGCCAGTTCGGCGGCCGATGGCATCACGGTGATGGGCGGCGTGCCTTCGACGACCAGGTCGAACGCCGTCGCGTCGCGCACCTGTTCCAGCGTGACGCCGGGGTTGAGCGACTTCACGCGCATGGCCTTGGTGCCGGGCTGGAAGTCGAACACGCCCAGCGGCGACAGCACCAGCTTCGGGCCGCCGGGGGGCAGGCCGGCGCGCTCGCGCGAGTCGCCGCCTTCCAGGTGGCCGGGGCCGCAGATGAAGTCCACGCGCGGGCGAAACGCACTCTTGTCGTGCCGCGTCAGCAGCACGTAGAAGCGCTTGGCCAGCCCGCACAGCGCGCTGATGCCCACGGTGCCGGGGCCGCGCAGCTTCGGTTTGGCCTGGTCGCCGACGACCACGGTGTTGATGTTGCCGAAGCGGTCGACCTGCAGCGCCGAGAGGATGGCGAAATCGAAGAAGTGCACCTGCCAGTCGATGAAGTCGATCATGTTGGGCAGGTCCATCCAGGCCTCGGCCGACTCGATGTTCTCGAAGTCGGCGGTCGAGATCAGGTGGTCGCGCGTCGGGTTGACCATGCCGCCGGGACCGGAGATCCACCACAGCCGCGGCGCCTGCATCAGCCGCGCCAGGTTGCAGGCGGCGAGCTGGATGTCGGAGTTGGTGCCGATGATGACCTTCTCGCCATCGGCCATGTCGCGCGCCAGCAGCACGGCCAGCGTTTCACCCAGCGCGGGTGCGTCGTCGGAAATCGCCATGCGGGCGCCTTCTTGGTTGAACCATTGATGCGATGCTAGGCAAGTGGCCGGCGGCTGTCAACCGGCGCGACCCGAGGTGGCCGGCTTTGGAGGGTTCGTGCGGATACACATTCAGTCGTGCATCAACGACCGTTGGCGCGCGGTGGCCTCGGCCTCCTTGGTTCGCCGCCGTCTGCGCAGCAAAGGGCTGTGCGAACGCGCCGGTGCGCTTCAATGCGGCGGTCGCCGCTGCGCGTCGACTACCCTGCGGTGCTCGGTCACCCGGGCCGGTCGGGCAACTCGTTGCGCTCGCTTCGCTCGCGCCACTCAGACACTCCCTCCCAAGTCAGATTACGAAGCGCGCTGCGCGCGCGGGGCCCGGGCGCCCTGCGCTTCTCGGCGCCGCATAGGCGCGCCCCAACACGTCCGCATAGCCCTTTGCGACACCACTCGTGGCGTTCGAGACAAGTGGTACACCACCATGGGTGTTGCAAGGCTGCGGGCGGGCCCTCGCGGCGGCGAATATCGAGACGCCCGAGACGCGCAGCGCCTGCGGCCGCGCGCCGCCAGGCGCGCCTCGTGATCTGACTCACCGCGCCTGTCCGAACAGAGCGAACGAAGTGAGCGAAGTGAGTTGCGCGGTGGGCCGCAGGCGCGAGCATCGCAGGGGTCTTGGCGCGCAGCGCCACGCAACGGCTCGATCTTGAGCGGCCGCGAGGGCCCGCCCGCAGCCTTGCCGCCGCCGACCTTGCCGAACAGCGCCCCAACCCAGACCAGAACGAAGCAAATGCGCGAACCCGTCAGCGCACCGGCAGCGAAGGCAGGCGCGACAGGTAGGCCTTCTCCAGCCGCTTGAGCATGGTCTCCATCTCAGCCACCGCGGCGTCGACGTTGCCTTCTTCCAGGTGCTTCATGAAGCGGCGGCGCGAGGGCAGCGTGTAGGTGTTCTCGATCTCGCCGATCGAGCGGATGAAGTGCAGCAGCACGGTCAGCATGGCATCCATCATCACCGCCATGATGGGGTTGCCCGTCATGCGCGCCAGGATGCGGTGGAAGTCGAGGTTGAACTGCACGCGACGGTCGAAGTTGCCGGCCGTGGCCGCGGCCTGCGCCTCGTCGATGTTGTGCTGCAGCTCGGCCAGGTCTTCGGGCGTGGCGCGCCGGCAGGCTTCGCGCACGATCACCGATTCCAGCCAGATGCGCGCCTGCGTCAGCTGCGCGGGGCCGATCTTGCCGACGTGGTAGAGGTCCATCAGCCCGGTGACGACGGCCTCGCCGCTGCGCTCGCTGATGAAGGCGCCGCCGCTGGCGCCTTTTTGCAGGCGGATCAGCCCGGCGTGCTCCAGCGAGCGCAGCGCCTCGCGCAGCGTGTTGCGCGAGACGCCGAACTGCTGCGACAGCGCGCGCTCCGACGGCAGCCGGCTGCCGACCGCCAGCCGCCCGGCGGCCAGCTCGGCACGGATCTGCGCCGCGATCTCCTCGAAGGCGCGCGCCGAACGGATGGCCTGGAAGCCGGTGGCGTCGGCAGCGGTGGCGTCGGCGGCGGCGGCAGTGTCGGCGCTGGCGGCCGCGGTCTTGCGGGAAGTGGGCACGATGGGCTGGCGTTGGCGCGTTGCAGTCGCGTCGATCATAAGCAGCGCCGTGGCATCCGGCCGCGCGCGCGGCGCCGCCTTGCTCAACCCGCCAGCTCGCACAGCCGCGCCAGCAGCAGCCGCGCGGCTGCCGACTGCAGCGGCTCGGCGCGCGCCACCAGCACGAAGCGGCGCACGGCCCAGGGCTCGGCCAGCGGCACGAAGGCCAGCCGGCCGGCACCGGCGTGCGGCGTGGCGGCCTCCAGCGGCACGATCGACAAGCCCAGGCCGGCGGCCACCAGGCGGCAGGCCACGTCGAGCGACGACACCTGCATGCGGTGCTGCGGCAGCCGCCCGGCGAGTGCTGCCTGGCGGCGCAGCAGCTGGTCCATCTGCCCGCCGGCGGCGACGTTGATCGACGGCTGGTCCAGCGTGTCGGCGTAGCGCAGCGAAGGCCGGCGCGCCAAGGGGTGGCTGGGCGCCATCGCCACGCACAGCCGGTCGTGGCGATACGGCAGCACCTGCAGGCCGGCGAGGTCGTTCATGCGGTCCCACAGCACGCCGAGGTCGGCGCTGCCCTCGCGCACGCCGCGCACGATGTCGGGGCTGATGCGCTCGTCCAGGCTGATGCGGATGCCGGGGTGGCCCTCCATGAACGCGGCCACGTCCTCGGGCAGGCTCTCGGCCAGCACCGACGGGCTGGCCAGCACGCGCACGCTGCCCTGCACGCCCTGCCGGTAGGCGCTGAGTTCCACGCGCAGCCGGTCCAGGCCCGACAACACCTCGCGGGCGCGCGCCAGCAGCGCCTGGCCGGCCGGCGTGGGCTCCACGCCGCGGCGGCGGCGGGTCAGCAGCGGCACCGCCATCTCGGCTTCCAGCGCGGCGATGCGCTTGCTCAGCGCCGAGGCCACCAGCGATTCGCGCGCCGCGGCGCGGGCGATGTTGCCTTCCTCGCAAACGGCGACGAAGTGCTGCAGCGAGACCGGGTCCAGCGGGCGCGTCATGACGTTCCCGATTGGAACGCAAGCGCTGACGAACCATCATTCGTGAAAGCCACGACTCCTGCCTACGATGCCGCCATGAACGACACCCCCCTCCCCGTCACGATCCGCGACGTCGGCCTGCGCGACGGCCTGCAGATCCTGGCGCGCACGGTGCCCACGGCGCACAAGATCGAATGGCTGCGCGCCGCCCACGCGGCCGGGCTGCGCGAGCTGGAGCTGGGCTCCTTCGTGCCCGCGCGGCTGCTGCCGCAGCTGGCCGACACCGCGGCGCTGGTGGAAGCCGCGCGTGCGCTGCCGGGCCTGGTGGCCTCGGTGCTGGTGCCCAACCTCAAAGGCGCGCAGGCCGCCATCGAGGCCGGCGCCGATGCGATGCTGTTGCCGCTGTCGGCCAGCCGCGCGCACAGCCTGGCCAACCTGCGCAAGACGCCCGACGAGGTGGTCGGCGAAATCGCCCGCATCCGCGCGCTGCGCGACGCTGCCGGCTCGCGCTGCCTGATCGAGGTCGGCATCAGCACCGCCTTCGGCTGCACGCTGCAAGGCCGCGTCGACGAAGACGAGGTGCTGCGCCTGGTGCAGGCGGTGCTGGACGCCGGCGCCGAGCGCGTGGGCCTGGCCGACACCGTGGGCTATGCCGACCCGCTGCAGGTGGCGCGGCTGTTCACGCGCGCCTTCGCGGTGGCCGGCCCGCGTCTGGGCTGCGGCCACTTCCACGACACCCGCGGGCTGGGGCTGGCCAACGTGTTCGCGGCCTGGCAGGCCGGCGTGCGCCGCTTCGACGCCTGCGTGGGCGGCATCGGCGGCTGCCCGCACGCGCCCGGCGCCAGCGGCAACGTGGCCACCGAAGACCTGGCCTACCTGTTCGCCAGCATGGGCGTGCCCACCGGCCTGGACCTGCACGCACTGCTCGCCTTGCGCGAGCGCCTGGCGCAACGCTGGCTGCCCGGCGAGGCGCTGCACGGCAGCGTGTGGCGCGCCGGCCTGCCGAAGACGATGACCGAGGCAATGGCCAAGGAGACGGCATGAGCGAAACGTCCACCCTCCCCGTCCCGCAGCCGCTGCGCGGCCTGCGCGTGGTCGAGTTCACCCACATGGTGATGGGCCCCACCTGCGCGATGGTGCTGGCCGACATGGGCGCCGAGGTGATCAAGGTCGAGCCCATCGACGGCGAGGCCACGCGGCGGCTGCTGGGCGCCGGCGCGGGCTTTTTTCCGATGTTCAACCGCAACAAGAAGAGCATTGGCATCGACTTGAAGCAGCCCGCGGGCGCCGCGGTGGCGCAGCGCCTGGCCGCCTCGGCCGACGTGGTGGTGGAGAACTTCAAGGCCGGCGTGCTGGCCAAGTTCGGGCTCGACTACGCGAGCCTCGCCGCGCTGAACGAGCGGCTGATCTACGTCAGCCACAAAGGCTTCCTGCCCGGCCCCTACGAGCACCGCCCCGCGCTCGACGAAGTGGTGCAGATGATGGGCGGCCTGGCCTACATGACCGGCCGCCCCGGCGACCCGCTGCGCGCCGGCACCAGCGTCAACGACATCATGGGCGGCCTGTTCGGCGCCATCGGCACGCTGGGCGCGCTGATCCAGCGCGGCATCACCGGCCGCGGCATGGAGGTGCAGTCGGCGCTGTTCGAGAACAACGTGTTCCTGATGGGCCAGCACATGCTGCAGTTCGCGGTGACCGGCCGCCACCCGGCGCCGATGCCGGCGCGCGACAACCCCTGGGCCGTCTACGACGTGTTCACGGTGAAGGACGACGAGCAGATCTTCCTGGCCGCCGTGAGCGACGCGCAATGGCGCAGCTTCTGCGACGCGCTGGGCTTTGCCGACCTCAAGGCCGAGCCGGCGCTGGCCACCAACAACGACCGCGTGCGCGCCCGCCCGCGCCTGCTGGCCACGCTGCGCGAGCGGCTGGCCAACCGTTCGGCGAACGAGTTAGCTGAATTGTTCGAGCGCGCCGGCCTGCCCTACGCGCCGATCCGCAAGCCCGAGGACTTGTACGACGACCCGCACCTGCAGGCCACCGGCGGCCTGGCCGACGTGGTGCTGCCCGACGGCGACAAGGCCGGCCAGACGGTGAAGACGACGCTGTTCCCCATCACCATGGACGGCCAGCGCCTGCCGGTGCGCCTGCAGCCGCCGCGCCTGGGCGCCCACACGCAGGCGCTGCTGGCCGGCCTGGGCTACGGCAGCGACGAGATCGAGGCGCTGCGCGGCAGCGCCATCGTGGCCTGACCCCTTCTTGACCACCACCACGGAGACGAGCGATGACCCAACCCCTGATGCAGCGCCGCCGCGTGCTGACCCATCTGGCCGGCGGCCTGGCGGCCGGCCTGGGCGGCGGCCTGGCCCTGCCCGCGCTGGCGCAGGCCGACAAGCCGGTGCGCTTCATCCTGCCCAATGCCACCGGCTCGGGCGTGGACGCCATCACCCGCGCCGCGCAGGGCGCGCTGGCCAAGGCGCTTGGGCATCCGGTGATCGTCGACAACCAGTCCGGCGCCGGCGGCATCGTCGGCCTGCAGGCGCTGGCACGCGCGCCGGCCGACGGCATGACGCTGAGCGTGGTGTCCAACAACGTGGTGATCTTTCCCAGCGTGCTGAAGTCCATCCCCTTCGACATGCCGGGCGACTTCACGCCCGTGGCCGTGTGCGGCTACACGCCGGTGGTGCTGGTGGCCAACCCCAAGGTGGGCGCGACCAATGCGAAGGAGTTCATCGCGCAGCTGAAGGCGCGCAACGGCGACATGACCTACGCCTCGGGCGGCAACGGCACCATCCTGCACCTGGCGGCCGAGCTGTTCCTCGACGAGACCAAGACCAAGGCGCGCCACATCCCTTATCGCGGCGTCGGCCCGATGCTGACCGACCTGATCGGCGGCCAGGTCGACTTCGCCACCGCGGCGCTGCCCAGCGTGCAGGGGCATTTGAAGTCGGGCGCGCTGCGCGCCATCGGCGTGGCCACGACGCAGCGCATCGCCGCGGCGCCCGACATTCCCACCTTCGCCGAGCAAGGCGTGCCCGGCTACGTGGTCGAGGCCTGGTTCGCCGTCGTCGCGCCGAAGAACCTGCCGGCCGCCGAGGTCAAGCGCGTGCACGCCGCGGTGGTGGCGGCGTTCAACGACGCCGAGGTCAAGGACGCGATGGCGCGCCAAGGCAACGTCATCCACGTCGGCGCCGCCGAAGCCGCGATGCCCTTCTTCCGCAGCGAGATGGCGCGCTACGCGGCGCTGGTGAAGAAGGCGGGGGTCGAGGCGCAGTGACCGCCGCGCGGCCTTTCGGCCGGCTGCTGTTCCTGTGCGCCGACGCGCAACGCGTGCGCGCGCAGCTCGACGGCGCCGAGCTGACGCGCGCGCAGGCCGGCGCGCTGCGCGACGACATCTCCACCGACGAGATCTCGCCGCTGCCGGCGATGGTGCACTTCGACGCGGCGCTTGGCGCACACGCGCACACCGGCTTCACGGCCAGCGGCGAGCGCCCGATCGGCCGCGACGCGCTGCGCCGCGCCGGCGTGGGCGTGCTGGTGGGCGGGCGCCGCTACGGCAAGGGCAGCTCGCGCGAGCACTCGCCGCTGGCCGAGGCCTCGGCCGGCGTCCGGCTGGTGATCGCCGAGAGCTTCGAGCGCATCTACCGCCAGAACGCCGACAACCTGGGCCTGCTGACCAGCACCGACCTCGGCCTGGTGGAGCGGCTGCAACGCGGCGAAGTGCCGACGCTCGACGAGCTGCTGGCCGAGCGCGACGCGCAGGCCGCGGCCATCCTGCGTGCCGGTGGATTGCTGCGTTATGGACGCGGACCGGTGGACGGGTCCGCGGACGACACACCCGCGGACGACACACCCGCGGAAGACGCGCCGGCCGCCGGCCCGCAGACGCTGTTCGAGAAGATCGTCGCGCGCCACCGGCTGCGCAACGGCTTCGTGCGCGCCGACCTGCGCTTCATCCACGAGTACTACACCGGCATGTGCGCGCACCTGCTGGCGCAGCATGCCGGCGGCGACGTGCGGCTGCAAGCGCCCGACGGCATCGTCTGCTTCGAAGACCATTTGTCGTACGCGCGGGAAAGCCCGGTGCACGTCGCGCAAGGCCTGCTGCCGGGCGTGCGGCGGCTGCAGCGCGCGCACCGCGATTTCGTCGCGCGGCATGGACTGAAGAACCACGGTGTTCACGATGAAGGCGAGGGCGATGGCGACGGCGAAGGCAAGAGCCAAGGCGAAGGCTCGCAAGGCATCTCGCACGCGGTGGTGGCCGAGCGCTATGCGCGGCCGGGGCAGTTGATCGTCGGCACCGATTCGCACACGCCGCACAGCGGCGCGCTGGGCTGCGTGGCCTTCGGCGTCGGCAGCACCGAGATGGCCAACGCCTTCCTGACCGGCGCGGTGCGCCTGGGCACGCCCGAGGTGCTGCGCATCGAGGTCGACGGCGCCCTGCCGCCCGGCGTCTCGGCCAAGGACCTGGCGCTGCACCTGCTGGCGCGGCCCGACATCCGCGCCGGCGCCGGCGTCGGCCGCGTGTTCGAATTCGGCGGCGCCGCCGTGCGCGCGCTGGACATCGACGAGCGCGCCACGCTCACCAACATGACGGCCGAACTCGGCGGCCTGGCCGGCCTGGTCGAGCCCGACGAGACGACCGTGCGCTTCCTGCGCCAGCGCCGCGGCGCCGATGCGGCGGCGGCAGCCATCGAGCCCTGGATGCGCAGCGACCCCGGCGCGCGCTATGCGGCGACGATCCGCGTCGCGGCCGGCGAGCTGTCGCCGATGGTGGCGCGCCCCGGCGACCCCGGCCTCGGCCTGCCGCTCGCGGCGCTGGCCGAGCGGCCGCGCATCCACATCGCGTACGGCGGCTCCTGCACCGCCGGCAAGCGCGCCGACTTCGAGCAGTACCACGCCGTGCTGGCCTGGGCCGCGGCGCGCGGCCTGCGCGTGGCGCCCCACGTCAGCCTGTACCTGCAGTTCGGCACCGACGACGTGGCCGCGCACGCCGCGCGCGAAGGCTGGATCGCCGCATTTGACGCGGTAGGCGCGCGCATCCTGCAGCCGGCCTGCGGCGCCTGCGCCAACTGCGGGCCCGGCGCCTCGACGGCGCCGGAGCAGGTGACCGTCAGCGCCATCAACCGCAACTTTCCCGGCCGCTCCGGGCCCGGCCAAGTCTGGCTGGCCAGCCCGGCCACGGTGGCGGCCAGCGCCATCGCCGGGCGGCTGGCGTCGTTCGCGGAGCTGATCGCCGCCGGCTGCTGAACGCGCCGCGTCAGACGCGGCCGAGCACCGCGTTGGCCAGCAGGATGCCCAGCGCCGTCAACGCCAGCGAGCCGAACAGGTGCAGGCTCGCCATCGCCAGCGCCCAGATGTACTGCTCGCGGCCGAGCAGCGTGACGACCTCGGCCGAGAAGGTCGAGAAGGTCGTCAGCCCGCCGAGGAAGCCGGTGATGATCAGCAGCCGCCATTCCGGCGCCAGCCCGCTGCGATGGTGGAAGTAGGCGCCGGCCAGGCCGATCAGCAACCCGCCGACGAGGTTGGCCGCCAGCGTGCCCAGCGGAATCGTCGGGAACACCGGGTTCAGCCAGCCGCCCAGCCACCAGCGCAACAAGGCACCGAGCCCGGCGCCGCCGAACACCGCGAGAAAGGGAAGTCCGCTCATGTTGTTCCTCGATCAGCCGCGCGGGGCCGTCAGTGGTAGTCGTCTTCCCGCTGGTGCCGGATCGCCGCGACCGCCACTTCGCGTTCGCTGATGATCTCGAACAGCGCGACATATCCCGAGCCGCCGAACGGGACGACCAGTTCGCGCTCGAGTGGGTTGCTGCCGACCTTGCGGCAGGTGTAGGGATTGGTCTGCAGGATCCGCAATTCATGCCGAATCGCGTCGACGGCGCGAACCGGCAGATCGAAATCACCGTGCGCCAGCGCCAACTCGACCAGGAAGTCCTCCAGGCGCTGCAAGTCCTCCAGCGCCTCGCGGGTCAGGCGGACCGAGAAGCTCACCGCTTCGCGCCGGCCGTGCCCTTGCTGCCCTTGCCGTCTTTGCCGCTTTTGCCGCCACTGCCGCTCTTGCCCTGGCGAAGCGATTGCATCTTCGTCTGCAACCGTTCCCGCATGCGGTCAAGCGCCTCGTCGGCGGGGTAGAACTCGCCCGTGCGCCTGGCCTGCGCCAGCGATGCCCGTCCGCGGGCCAGGAACGCCTCCTGCGCCTGGCGCCGCCGGGCCGCCTCGATGGTGGCGGTCTCGACGAACTCGGACAGGCTCTCGCCGTCGCGCAGCACGGCTTCGATTTCCTCGCGCACCGACGGTTCAACCCGGACCGGCGGCAACTGGGCGGTCTTCATCCGCGCGACTGTAGCGCATTTGCTATGCGACCCTCGACCGACGGCAACGGCGCTGCCCCCACCGTCACCACGACCATCCGCACGTGACTCTGCAGGCCCATTCACATCCATGAATTCCGCTTCATCGACGTGAAAGACGCGTACCCAAGGCGCCCGCGCTGCCGGCGCTGCGGCGAACATGGTCGCCATGGCCTACCACTCCATCCGCGTCGACCAGCAAGGCGCCGTCTGGCGCGTCGTGATGAACCGGCCCGAGGTCCGCAATGCGCACGACCTAATGATGTTCGACGAACTGGGGCAGGCCTTCGGCGAGGTCGAGGCCTCGGCCGAGTGCCGCGTCGCGGTGCTGGCCGCCGAAGGCGACGTGTTCTGCGCCGGCCAAGACCTGCGCTTAACCAGCAGCGCCGATGCCGCGCAGATGGACGCTTATGGGCGTGCCAACGTCGCGGCGCGGCAGCGCATCCAGCGCAACCACAAGCCGGTGGTGGCCGCGGTCAACGGACCGGCGGTCGGCGGGGGGACCTACCTCGCCACGGCCTGTGACCTGGTCGTCGCGGCCGAGTCGGCCCACTTCCAGATGCGCGAGATCCACGCCGGCAACCACGCCGGCGGGGCCTTCCTGTTCACGGTGGGCCGCGCGCGCTCGCTCGAACTGGCGCTGCTCGGCCGCCGCTTGAGCGCCCGCCAGGCGCTGGACTGGGGCCTGATCAACCGCTGCGTGCCCGATGCCGAGCTTGCCGCCGCCGTCGACGAAACCGTCAACGCGCTGCTCGAACTGCCGCCGCTGGCCGTGCGCTACACCAAGCAGGCAACCAACCTGCTGCTGGACGCCGCGGGCTTCTCCAACCACCTGGAGGCCGGCGGCGCGATGCAGCGCTACCTGGCGCTGACGCCCGACGGGCGCGAAGCCAAGCGCGCCTTCGTCGACAAGCGCAAGCCGCGCTTCACCGGCAGATTCCCCCGCCCCGCGCAGGACTGAGAGGCGATGGCCCGCGCTCTCGACGGCATCCAGGTGGTCGACTTCAGCCACGTGCTGGCCGGCCCGATCTGCACCCATTACCTGTGCCTGCAGGGCGCCGACGTCGTGAAGGTCGAGCCGGCCGCCGGCGACACCATGCGCAGCTACGGCGGCCAGACGCATCCCGATGGCCTGAGCCCGTCGTTCATCGCCGTCAATGCCGGCAAGCGATCGGTCGTGCTCGACCTGAAGGACGAACGGCAACTCGGCGCGGCGCGGCGGCTGGTCGCCGGCGCCGATGTCGTGGTCGAGAACTTCCGCCCCGGCGTGATGGACCGGCTCGGCCTCGGCTACGAGGCCTGCAAGGCCTTGAACCCCGGGCTGGTGTTCTGCTCGATCTCCGGCTTCGGCCAGACCGGGCCGCTGCGGGCCAACCCGGCCATCGACCAGATCATCCAGAGCATGTCGGGCCTGATGATGCTGTCCGGCGAGCCCGGCAGCCCGGCGCTGCGCGTGGGCTTTCCGCTGGTGGACACCTACACGGGCTTGACGGCGGCATTCGCGATCATGGGCTCGCTGCTGCGCCGCGCGCGCACCGGCGCCGGCCAGCGCATCGACGTCGCGATGCTGGACGCCGCGCTGGCGATGATGATTCCGGTGGCCGGGCCCTTCCTCGCGGCCGGCGTCGAGCCGCGCCGCACCGGCAACCTGGGCTACAGCCAGTCGCCCACGGCCGACACCTTTCCCACCGCCGACGGCGAGATCACGCTGGGCGTCGTGCGGCAGCAGCAGTTCGAGGCGCTGTGCCGCGTGCTGCAGCGCACCGAGTGGCTGCGCGACCCGCGCTTCGCGGCGCGCCGGGCACGCCAACATAACGCGCTATCACTGCGTGCAGAAGTTGTCGCAGCGCTTCGGGGCCGCGATGCGATCACCTGGGAGCGGCTGCTCAACGAGGCCGGCGTGGCCGCCGGCGCCGTCCGCACGCTGCCGCAGGCGCTGCAGATGGAACAGCTCTCGCAGCGCGCGCTGTGCCTGCCCGTCGAACTGCCCTCGGGCCGCGGCCAGGTGCTGAACGCCGGCTTCCTGCTGGCCGAGGATCCGGCCGGCGTCGAGCGGCCGCCGCCGACACTCGGCCAGCACACGCGGCAGGTGCTGCAAGGCCTGGGCTATGCCACGGCCGAGATCGACGCGATGACCGCGGCCGCCCCGGCGCCGCCGCCCTGAACCGAAAGGAGACACCTTCGATGGACAAGCGAGCATTCCTGATCCTCTGCGCCGCGGGCCTGGCGCCGATGGCGCAAGCCCAGGCGCAGCCCCTCAAGGACTACCCGACGCGGCCGATCCGCATGGTCTCGCCTTTCGCCGCCGGCAGCACCAGCGACACCTCGGCGCGCTTCGTGGCCGAGCAGCTCACGCGCGCCCTGGGCCAGCCGGTGACGGTGGAGAACCTGCCCGGCGCCGACGGCCGGCTGGGCATGATGGCCGCCAAGAACGCGCCGGCCGACGGCTACACGCTGGTGATGGGAAGCTGGACCAACCTGTCGGTCAACCCGGTGCTCGTGAAGGACCTGCCGTACGACCCGCTGAAGGACTTCAAGCCGGTGGCCGGCATCGGCCGCAGCATGCTGGGCGTCGTGGTGCCGGCGAAGTCGCCGTACAAGAGCTTCGACGAGCTGATCGCCGCCGCGAAGGCCAGGCCCCAGGCCATCAACTTCGCCAACTTCGCCGCCGGCTACCGGCTGGCGACCGAGTGGTTCTCCAGCCTGGCGGGCGTGTCGTTCACGCACGTGCCGTACCGATCGACGTCGCAGATGAACACCGACATCGCCGGCGGCAACGTCGACGTCGGCATGGACGGCGTGACCTCGCTCGCGCCGATGATCAAGAGCGGCCAGCTCCGGCTGCTGGCCGTGACCGGCGAAGCGCGGCACCCCGAGTTTCCCGAGGTGCCGGCGATCAAGGAGACTTTCGGCTCGTTCGCGGTCTACGGCTGGTCGGCGCTGATGGCGCGCGCCGAAGTGCGCGACGACATCGTCAAGCTGCTGGCCGACGCGATGAACAAGACCATGGCCTCCGACGAGGCCGCGGTGTTCGCCAGGCGCGTGGGCTCGGAGCTGCTGCAGCGCGGGCCCGAGGAGATGCGCAAGTTCCAGCTCGCGCAGATCGAGACCTTCCGCAAGGTGGCGGCGCAGGCCGGCCTGAAGCCCGAGTGAGGCGCCGGCGGCCCTCAGCGCCGGGCGGCAAAGGTCTGCGGCAGCGCCTCCATGTGGGCGCGGTGCGCCTGCACCACCTTGCGCAGCGCGGCGGCAAAGCGCTCGCGGTTGGCGCGCAGCGCCGAGATCCGCGCGCCCAGGCCCAGCACCATCGGCGGCTGGTGCTGCGGTGCGGCCAGCAGCATCGTGATCGTGCCCGACCCGGGCGTGGCCAGCCCTTCGCTGTAGCCGTAGCCACGCTCGCGCGTGCGGTCCACGCGGGCCGAGACCTCGGCCAGGCGGGCCTGCTGTTCGGGCGGCGCCTCGGCGTTGATGCGGTGCACCAGCGCGCGCACTTCGTTGCGCGTCTTCAGCGCGAGGATCACGTCGCCCATCGCCGAGCGCAGCATCGGGCGCAGCGCGCCCGCGGTCACGTCGGTGCGGTCGGCGTATTCGCTGCCCTTGACGACGTGCACGTACTGCACGAAGAAGCCGCTCTGGATGCCCAGCACGCAGGTGCAGCCGGTGTCGTCGCGCAGCTCGTACATCACGCGCACGATGGTGCCGTCGCGCAGCAGCGCGTCGTTGACCCAGATGCCCAGCAGCGCGGCCTTGACGGTCGGCACGAAGGTGCGCTCGCTGCGCGAGTAGTCCAGGTAGCCGAGCCCGCGCAAGGTGTTCAGCAACCCGAAGGTGCTGGACGGCGGATAGCCCAGCGCCGTGGCGATCTGGCTCAGCGTGGCCGGCGCGCGGCGCTGCGCGAAGAACTCGAAGACCTCCACCACGCGCTGGGCGGACTTGACCGGCGGTGCCATGAACCCATCCTAACCAAGCTGCCCAGGAGCAGGCCATGAAGCTGGCGATGATCGAACACGGCGGACGCACGAGCCCCGCCGTCTGCACCGACGACTCGGCATTCGACCTGCAACGGGCGCTGCCCTGCGCGGCGGAAGCCGCGCGCGAGGCCTTTGGCGCCAACGCATTGCCGAGCATGCTGGACCTGATCGCCGCCGGCGAGCGCGCCCTGCGCTTCCTGCGCGCGGTGCTCGACGACCCGGGCCGCTTTGCCGCCGCCCGCGCGCCGCTGGCCGCGGTGCGGCTGCTGGCGCCGATCCCGCGGCCGCCGAAGAACGTCTTCTGCCTCGGCCGCAACTACGCCGAGCACATCCGCGAGGACAACGTTTCACGCGATCAGGCGACGGCGCTGCCCGAAGTGCCGCAGTTCTTCACCAAGCCCTGGACGGCCATCGTCGGCCCGGAGGCCGGCATCCGCTACGACCAGCGCGTGACGCGCCGGCTGGACTACGAGGTCGAGTTGGCCGTCGTCATCGGCCGCGGCGGCCGCGACATTGCCGAGGAGCAGGCGATGGACCACGTGTTCGGCTACACCATCGTCAACGACGTCAGCGCGCGCGACCTGCAGAAGCGCCACGACCAGTGGTTCAAAGGCAAGGCGCTGGACACCTTCTGCCCGATGGGGCCGTGGATCGTCACTGCCGACGAGATCGCCGACCCGCACGCGCTGCGCATCGAACTCGGCGTCAACGGCCAGCCGCGGCAGGACGCGAGCACCGCCCAGATGATCTTCCCGATCGCGCGGCAGATCGCCTCGCTGTCGGCCGGGCTCACGCTGGAGCCCGGCGACGTCATCGCCACCGGCACGCCTTCGGGCGTGGGCTACGCGATGAACCCGCGCCAATGGCTCCAGGCCGGCGACGAGATCGTCTGCCGCATCGAGAAGATCGGGACGTTGAGGAACCGCGTCGTCGCGGCCGGCTGACGAAAGCGGCCGCTACGCCGGCGTGCTGAACTTGAGCCCGACGATGCCGGCCACGATCAGCCCCAGGCTCAGCAACCGGCCGGCGCTGGCCGGCTCGCCGAACAGCAGCATGCCGAAGAGGGCCGTGCCGACCGCGCCGACGCCCACCCACACGGCGTACGAGGTGCCCACCGGCAGCGACTTCATCGCCGCGCCGAGCAGCAGCACGCTGCCGGTCATCGCGGCCAGCGTCAGCACGCTCGGCCACAGCCGCGTGAAGCCCTGCGTGTACTTCAGGCCGATCGCCCAGCCCACTTCGAGCAGGCCCGCCACCAACAACAATCCCCATGCCACGAACGATCTCCCCGCGATGCAAGCGGTGGCGATTCTCGCCGCGCCGGCCACCACCGGAGATCAACGCCGCAAAGGCTTGGCCGCATCCGGCTAAAGCAGGACAGTTGCCTCGATGACGCCGGGTGCCACCTTGAACGCACGCGCCGTGGCCGCCGAAGGTTGATCGCTGCGCGCGACATCCGCCGCCTTGGCGATCAGCCCGGTGAGCAGTTCCTGCCTGGGGATGTTCGGCCAGATCTTGCGCGTCAGCGTCGAGGCCATGGCGCAGCAACCTCTGGGCAACAAGTCGCGCACGAAAGTTTGCGGCGTGGCGTTGTGGCTGCCGTGATGGCCGATCTTGTAGAAGCTGACCCTCTGCAGAAGCTCACGCCAGTGTGGATCCTCCAGCGCCGCCATCCAGGTGCCCCACTGGGCATCACCGGGGAACAGAAGCAAGGTGCCCGCGACTTCCAAGATGAGCATCAGGCTGGTGCCATTCACCGCCTTGTCGAGCGCCACCGCAACCGCCAGTTCCGAAAGGCCGCCGGCCCCTTCAATCGCTGCCTGGTCATCTGGAGAGAAGGTCCAGGCGCCCACGCTTTGCGTCAGCATGAACTCCGGGACGAACGGCGCCGGCGCAGCGCCATGCCCGCCGAGCCCGGCACCTCGCACCCGCAGGAAGCTCTCGCCCTTGGGCGGATCCATGTCGCGGATCAACTCGGGGTCTCGCGAAGGGCCCAGCACATGAATCCTGACGCCGGGCAGCGCAGCGGTGACGAGGGCCCGGCCGTCATCGGCCTTCGACGGCAGGAACCGTCGCTCAGGCAGCCCGCTGAAGCCGCTGTGCAGCATCTTCATCGCGCCATCGTTGCTGAGCATCAGCGCGTTGGCCACCAAGTCGGCGGCAACGCTGTGCGCTCTCTGTGCCGCGGCGTCGACGGCAGCCGGCGCGGCCGCCAGTCCCGCGCTGAGGGCCAGCGCCAGGTTGCTTTGCAGGTTGCGGATCCGCCGCGCCTGCGGATCGGTCGGATGCTCGGTCCAAGGCATCCAGACCTCTTTGACTTCGACCGCGTTCCAGGCATCGTCAGCGAAGCCAGAGACGTGGTCCTTGTGCCGGTGCGTCGCGACGATGACATCGATCCGCGCCACGCCATCGGCGTCGGTCACGTCGGCAATGATTTTGCGGACGACGTTGCCCATCGCACCGCCCGCCGCCGACGCCTGGATCGAGCCGCAGTCGAACAGGATGCGAAGCTCGCCGTTGCGGCGTGAGATCCTGACCAGGAAGGCGTCACCGAAGCCGACGTCATACATGCGCACGAACATCTTGCGGCGGCCCGACGCCCCGGCAGGCGTCTTCCTGGCCGTCGTCTTCTTGGCTGCGACCTTCTTCGCGGTGGCCTTGGCGTTCTTCGTCGTTGCCATGTCACCCCCGATGCAGGTTGGCGAAGTTCATCAACTCGCGCATCCGCAGTTCGGCGTCGGCCGCCGTGTAGTAGGGCGTCATGGCGTTGGCGAGGTCGCACATTTGCAGGTAGTCCTCCTGCCGCGCCAACCGCGCTTCGGCCATCGAGCGATGGCGTGGATCGCTGGCGTCGAGCATGGGCTTGGACACGAGGTACCTGCAACGGCCGTTGGATGAAGCCACCAGCGTGCAGCCGCCGCGGAACGGAATCCCCCCGAGCAAGGCGCTTCGGTGGCGGTCGATCTGCGCGAATTGCGCAACGAGTTCGATCTGCAGGCGGCCGTTGGGCGCCACCCGGAACACCGGGTGAAAGCCTCGCACCTGGATCTTGAACTTGGTCGACAGGCCCAAGGCCTGCGCATTCGCGGCCGCGTAGGCATGCAGCTCCATCGCCAGCTCGCGATTGACGTCCACCTCGTAGTCCTCGCCGGCTTCCGCGTACTGGAACTCGGTCGGGCTCGCGTCCGGCTCGAAGGTTGCCGGCTGCCAGGTCGCATCGAACGCATGCATCGCCTGGATGAACGCGCGTCCCACCAGGCTGGTGGCATCGCTGTTCAGCGGCGGCAGCCTGCTCTCGACGTTCTCCCAGAGCAGCGACTCCTCGGCGAGCGAGCCGACGCCGGCCGGATAGATGCCGCGCAGTCGAAATGCCTCGATCATGGCGCCCCGGCAGTCGCTCTCGTCCTGAGGAATGAGCTCGAAGTCGGCGGTGATCATGGCCCGCAGAAAGTCGCCAAAGGTCACGTCGACCGGCGGCAGGTAGTCGAAGGCGCGGATGCACATGTCGAGCACGCGCTGCGCGGTACGCGAAGCCTCGGTCGCAATGCGATTCACGAGGTCGGGATGAAGGTCGCCCTGCGGCAAGGTGCCGGTGCCGCCGGTCGCAATGCGCACCAGATCGGCAATGCGGCGTTGGTAGGTCTTGAAGAAGCCGTCGAAGACGGCCGCCACGAGAATCGAGCCTCGCTGATGCGGTTCGATGGTCGAATCGCTGAGGCTGGTTCCCGGCTCGTCGAGCGCCGAGCGCAAGGCCTTGCCGCTGCCGGTGGCGTAGCCGAATTGCCGGGCAAGCTGCACCAGCGGCGTCGGTGAGCGGATGTCCAGCCGCGTGCGCTGGATCTGCTCGCGCAGGATGTCCTGGAACGAGAAGTGCTGAAACAGCGCGACGATGTCGGAAAAGCCTTCGTGGAACGCCAGTACGTCGACGTTGGAAGGCTCGAGGAACATCGGACGCAGCCGGTCGACGATTGCATGGGTCATCTCGTGCGCGATGACATCGTGCGAAAGGCAGGTGAACACCGTCTGGCCCGGCAGGTTCGGCCCGACGTCGGCCGCATCGGCGCGGAAGTAGCCGAACAAGACGGCATTGAGTGCCGGCTGGTAGAACGCGTTCGCACCGTAGAAGGCGTGTGGAAAGAGGCGCAGGCGCGGGTAGGCCGATGATTGCCGTCGACTGCTGGAGCCCAAGCGAATCACGCGCCCCAAGGCGCGGTCGAAGTTCTCCAGCGTCTTCATTGCCACCGCATACACCATCTGCTGATGGAACCGCGGATCGGCTTCGGTCGGATCGAGCCCGCCCTGGAGCAGGACCGCCGGGTGATCGAGGTTCACGGGCCGATAGAAGCACTTCTGCGCGCCGTCGTAGTCGATGACCTCCAGCCGGGAGCCGACCGGGCCTTCCTGTAGCGGTTCGTTGACCACGTCGATGCGGACGCGGTTGCCGAACGTGCGCCCGGCCAGCGGGTCGGAAGCGAAGATCTTCAGCGGTCGGCGCGCAGCCTGCACGATGCCGTCCGACGATGGGGGTGGTCTCAGCATGGCGATCCTCCGCTTCGGCACTATCGGACGCCGGTTGCCGGGCGGCATCCTCAGGCTGAAGGAAGAGTTGCAGAAGGCTGAGGGCAAGCTTGGGCGAACGAGCATGTCCGGCCCATCCCCTAAGATGCCCGCGCATCGCCAGCCCTCGTCGGCCGGCGGCCGGCCCTGCCGTTCACACCCGAGTCGGCGTCATGCGATACGAACTGACGGACCTGAAGCTCTTCCTGCAGATTGCCCAGGCGCGCAACCTGTCGGCGGCCGCGGCGGCGGTCCACATCACGGCCTCTTCGGCCAGCTACCGGCTGAAGAACCTCGAGCAGGCCTTCAACGCGGCGCTGTTCGAGCGCACGCCGCGCGGCATGCGCCTCACGCCGGCCGGCGAGGCGGTGCTGCCCCATGTGCGCGAGCTGTTCGACGAACTGGAGCGCATGCACGGCAGCGTGGGCCGCTTCAGCGCCGGCCTCAAGGGCCATGTGCGCCTGGGCGCCAACAGCAGCGCGCTCAACGGCTTTGCCACCGCCTCGGTGGGGCGTTTCCTGATCGGCAACCCCGAGGTCGAGGCCGACATCGAAGAGCGGCAAAGCGAGGCGATTCCGGCGGCCGTCGCCGCCAAGGAACTGGACATCGGCATCTTCGCCGGCCCCACCGAAGTGCCGGGCCTGGACGTCCACCCTTATGCCGTCGATCGACTGGCCATCGCGGTGCCCGCCGACCACCTCCTGGCCGGTGAACCGGAGATCAAATTCGGCGCCGCGCTGGACTTCGACTTCGTGTGCCTGAGCCGCAGCAGCAGCAACTTCCTGTTCATGCGCGACACCGCGCGGCGCCTGGGCAAGCCGATCCGCGCGCGGCTGCATGTGCACGGCTTCGAGGCGGCGCTGGCGCTGGTGGCCGCCGGCCTGGGCATTGCGCTGGTGCCCAGCAGCGTGCTGGGCAAGGCGCCCGCGGGCGTGAGCGTGCTGGCGCTGGCCGAGCCCTGGGCGCGGCGCGAGCTGAGCCTGGCCACGCGCAGCGAGAAGCGCCATCCGGTCTTCGTCAGCGCGCTGGTGCGCCATTTGCTCGAAGACCCCGTCGTCGCTGCCACGCGCGGCGGCGCGGACGCCGCGTCCACCTGAGGGCATCGCGCGCTGAAGCGGCGGCGCGTTCGAGCGCGTCGAACGGCGCTTTCGACGCTTTCGACTGGACCGCTCCCGGCCGAGCTTCTTAGGCTTGGTCCTTCGGCTTCGAAAGGACGTGACCGCGCCATGACCGCATCCCCCTTGCCGCACCATGCCGGCGTCGCCATCGACGGCCATGGCATCGCCACCGTCACGCTGCGCCACGCGGGCCGCCTCAACATCCTGGGCACGCCGGTCATCGCCGACGCGCGCCGGGCCTTCGAGCAACTGGCCGCCCATGAAGACCTGCGCGCGGTGGTCTTGCGCGGCACCGGCGACAAGGCCTTCGTCGCCGGCGCCGACATCAAGGAGATGGCTGCGCTGGAGCCGGGCAGCGCACGCCGCTTCATCGACGGGCTGCGCGGGCTGTGCGAGGCGGTGCGCCATTGCCCGGTGCCGGTGATCGCGCGCATCCCCGGCTGGGCGCTGGGCGGCGGGCTGGAACTGGCGGCGGCCTGCGACATCCGCATCGCCTCCAACCGCGCGCAGTTCGGCATGCCCGAGGTGAAGGTGGGCATCCCGTCGATCATCCATGCGGCGCTGCTGCCGCGGCTGATCGGCCAGGCCCGCGCCGGCTGGCTGCTGCTGACCGGCGACCCCATCGACGCGGCGCAGGCCTTGCAATGGTCGCTGGTCGATGCCGTCGTGCCGCACGAACGGCTGGACGACGAGGTGCAGCGCATGGCGCAGCACTTCGCGGCCCTGGGGCCCAAGGTGCTGCGCCAGCAAAAACGCCTGCTGCGCGAATGGCAACAGACCGACCTCGACAGCGCCATCGCGCGCGGCGTCGACGAGTTCGCCGCGGCCTTTGCCACCGGCGAGCCGGCGGCCTTCATGGCGCCCTTCCTCGCGAACGCGAAGGCGAACGCACAGTCATCACATCCGTGATGGCAACGCCGGTGGGCGGTTTCTAGAATTTTTTCGACCCCCATCGACTTCCACCGACCCGCGGCGCCGACCATGAGCATCGCCCTGCCCCCGCCCGAGTTCAGGCTGCACGACCTGATCCACCGCCAACTGGCGCAACACGCCGATCACCCCGCGCTGGTGGAGGGCGACCGCGCGTGGACCTACGGCGAAGTGGCCGCTGCGATGGACGCCTTTGCCGGCTTCCTGCGCGGCGCCGGCCTGCGCCCGGGCGACCGGCTGATGATCGTCGGCGAGAACGGCGCGGCCCAGGTGCTGGCGCTGCTGGCGGCCAGCCGGTGCGAGGCCTGGGCCGTGATGACCAACGCCAGGCTCACCGGCGCGGAACTGCAGGCCATCGAACGGCATTGCGAGCCGCGGCTGGTGTTCTACGCCAGCGAGGGCTCTGCCGACGCCGCGGCCCACGCCGCCGCGCGCGGTGCGCATGCCCACACCATCGCCGGCCTGCGCTTCCACTGCACCGCGGCCGCCGCCGAGGCGGCGGCCGAACCCGTGTGCGCCGACAGCGCCGAGCAGGTGGCGGTGCTGATCTACACCACCGGCACCACCGGCCAGCCCAAGGGCGTGATGCTGACGCACCGCAACCTCGGCTGGTCGGCCGCGGTGTCGGCCGCGGCCCGCGCGGAAGGCCCGCACGACGACATCTACGCCGCGCTGCCGCTGTCGCACGTGTTCGGCCTCACCAGCGTCGTGCTGGCGGGCTTGAGCGCCGGCGCGCGCATCCGGCTGGTGTCGCGCTTCGACGCCCGGCACCTGGCGCACGCGCTGGCCGACGGCATCAGCTTCTTGCAGGGCGTGCCGGCGATGTTCGTGCGCCTGCTGGCGCTGCACGAGGCCGGCCAGCCGCTGCCGGCGCCGCGCCTGCGCTACCTGCAGTGCGGCGGCGCGCCGATGGATGCGTCGATCAAGGACCGCGTGGAAGCCCTCTTCGGCCTGCCCATCAACAACGGCTACGGCATGACCGAGGCCTCGCCTTCGATCTGCATGGTGCCCTACAACCACCGGGCGCAGGACCTGACGGTGGGCACGCCCATCCCGCGGCTGCAAGTGCGCATCGTCGACGAGCAAGGCGCCGAGCTGCCCGACGGCGCGGTGGGCGAACTGCACATCCGCGGGCCCAACGTCACCAAGGGCTACTACCGGTCGCCCGAGCAGACCGCCGCGGTCTTGTCGGCCGACGGCTGGTTCGCCACCGGCGACCTGTTGCGCCGTTCGGAGCAAGGCCTGTTCTACGTGATGGGGCGGCGCAAGGAGCTGATCATCCGCTCGGGCTTCAACGTCTACCCGGCCGAGGTCGAGTCGGCACTCAATGCCCATCCGGCAGTGGCGCAGTCCTGCGTGGTCGGCAAGGCGGTCAGCGGCGACGAGCAGGTGATCGCTTTCGTCGAGCTGCGGCCCGAGGCACCCGCGGACACCGGGTCGATTGCCGCTTTCGTCGGCACGCGGCTCGCGCCGTACAAGCGGCCGCAGCGCATCGTCGTGCTGCCGCAGCTGCCCGCCGCGCAGACGGGCAAGGTGCTCAAGAAGGCGGTGCAGGCGCTGGCGGATCGGCTGTGAGCGGCCGCCGCGCACGTCCACACCCACGCACACACACAACCACCGGAGACAAGCCCCATGACCGCCTTCCTGCCCGCCAAGCTGGCGCCCGCCCTGCTCGCCTGCAGCCTGCTCGGCACCGCCGCGGCGCCAGCGCAAGCGCAGCCGCAAACCACCGTGCCTTGCGCCGACAAAGCCATCCGCTTCATCGTCTCCACCTCGGCCGGTGGCGGCGCCGACCTGGTGGCCCGCGCGCTGGCCAAGAAGCTGTCGGACCACACCAAGCAAACGATCGTGATCGAGAACAAGCCCGGGGCCAGCGGCATCCTCGCCGGCACCACGGTGCTGGGCGCGCCGGCCAATGGCTGCACCTTCCTGTTCGGCATCACCACCATGGCCCAGTGGCCCGCCGTGGCCACCAACCCGGCGCCGTACGACGCGGAGAAAGACTTCATCCCCGTCTCGCTGGTGGCGCGTTCGAGCAACCTCCTCATCGCCAGCCGGCAGTCGGGCGTGAACACGCTGCAAGACCTTGTCAAGCTGCTCAAGAGCCAGGACCGCCGTGCCACCTATGGCTCGTGGGGCAACGGCTCGACGGCGCACTTCATGGGCGAGTTGTTCGCCCGCGAGACCGGCACCCACCCCGTGCACGTGCCCTACAAGGGCGGCGCGCCGATGATGTCGGACCTGCTGGGCGGCGTCATCACCTTCGCCTTTGCCGACGTGGGCTCGGCCCAGGCGCACCTGAAGTCCGACCGCCTGCACGTGCTGGGCGCCACCGGCACCAGCCGCCTGCCCAGCCTGCCGCAGTTGCCCACGCTGGCCGAGCAAGGCATCAAGGGGCTGGACTTCGGCGGCTGGTTCGGCTTGTTCGCGGCCAAGGGCACGCCGATGCCCGCGGTCGATGCGCTGGCCGGCCAGGTGGCCGCCGCCGTGCGCTCGCCCGAACTGCGCAGCCAGCTGGTGGAGATGAACCTCGACCCGGTGGGCAGCACCAGCGCCGAGTTCAAGCGCTTCTTTGCCGAAGACAGCGCGCGCTGGCAGCAGATCGCCAAGGCCCACGCCATCAAGGCCGAGTGACGACGCGACCGGCGGGCTGGCCACCATGCCCAGAGCGAAGACCGGCGCCAGCCTGCCGCGCCCCACGTCGCGCGACCACGAGCGCGAACTGGGCGGCGGCTCGGTCAAGTCCGCGCGCCGGGTGTTCGAACTGCTGGAACTGTTCGAGCAGTTGAACCGGCCGGCCACGGTGTCGGAGATCGTCGCCGCCACCGGCTACCCGCAGTCCAGCGCCACCATGCTGCTGCGCACGCTGCAGCACATGGGCTACCTGTGCTTCAACCCCGACGCGCGCACCTACATGCCCAGCCTGCGCATGAACATGCTGGGCGGCTGGGTGCATGACCAGGTGCTGCCGCACAGCAACCTGCGGCTGGCCATGCAGGCGCTGTGCCGGCGCGTGGGCATCAGCGTGGTGCTGGGCCAGCGCAGCGGCCGCTTCGTGCAATACGCGCACGAGGTGTTCGCGAGCGACCGGCGCGAGGACGACCTGCCCATCGGCGCGATGCGCCCGCTCACCGAGACCGCGATGGGCTATGCCTTGATGGCCGTGATGCCCGACGACCACGTGCGCCGCGTCGCATCGGCCTGCCTCAACGACCCGCAGCGGCATCGGGCCGTGCGCGACTTCGACCAGGTGCAAGCCGCGGTGCAGACCGTGCGGCGCCTGGGCTATGCCTACTCCACGCGGCTGCAGGTGCCGGGCCGCGCCTCGTTCGCCTTCAGCCTGGACGGCGGCCGCGGCGGCCACGCCGAAGCCGGCCTGTTCGGGCTGGCGCTGGCCGGCCGGCGCTCGGCGCTGGAGCAGCGCATGCCGCTCGTCATCGACGCCATCAACGACGTGCTGCGCGAGTTCGTTCCCGACGTGGATGTGCGCATCGGCACGGCCGGCGCCATCGAGTCGATCTGAACCGCCTGCCGCCCCTTTTTTCGTCACCGCCCGAGGCCCGCCATGTTCAAGCAATACTTCTTCGAGGACTTCACGCTCGGCGAACCGTTTCCGATCCCGTCGCGCACCATGACGGAAGCCTTGTTCGCGGCCTTCCAGCTGGCCAGCGCCGACAACCACCCCAGCCACTACGACGTGGAGTACTGCCGCCGCCACGGCATGCCCGGGCTGGGCGCGCATGGCTTCCAGATCCTGATCCAGAGCGCGGCCGGCGCCGGCTGGTTTCCGCACCTCGTCGAAGACTCGATGAAGGGCTTCATCGAGCAATCGTCGAAGTTCCTTCGACCCGTCTACGCCGGCGACACGCTCTACCCCTTGCTGACGGTCAGCGAGCTGACCAGTGGCCGCACGACGGGCGTCGTGACGCTGGCCTCGACCATCGACAACCAGCGCGGCGAGCGCGTCATGGAAGGCCTGCAGCGCTACCTGATCCGGCGCCGCGTTCCCATGCCTGACAGCCCCCACGACAGCGCCCATGACTGAACACGAGACCACCCGCGACCTGGCGCGCTTTCGCGCCGAGGTGCGCGACTTCCTGCGCCAGGCGGTGCCGCCGGACATCGCGCGTGCCGTGCGCGCGCATTGCCTGGTGACGCGCGAACACGCCGAGCGCTGGCAGCGCGTGCTGCATGCGCGCGGCTGGGGCGCGCCGGGCTGGCCGCAAGCGCACGGCGGCCCCGGCTGGTCGCTGGTCGAGCAGGCCGTGTTCCGCGAGGAACTGGCCGCCAGCGACGCGCCGCGCTACGAGAACCTGGGCATCGAGACCATCGCCCCGACGCTGATGCGCTTCGGCACGCCCGAGCAATGCGCTCGCTTCCTGCCGCGCATGCTGTCGTTCGACGACTTCTGGGCGCAGGGCTACTCCGAACCCGATGCCGGATCGGACCTGGCCGCGCTGCGCACGACGGCAAGGCGCGAGGGGGATCACTACCTCGTCGACGGCAGCAAGATCTGGCAGAGCTTCGGCCACTGGGCCAACTGGGCGCTGGTGCTGGCACGCACCGACCCCGCGGCGCCGCGCAAGCAGCAAGGCATCTCGGTGCTGATGATCGACCTGCGCAGCCCGGGGGTCAGCGTGCGGCCGATCCGCTACATGAACGGCGCGCAGTTCCACGTGCAGATCTTCTTCGACGAGGTGCGCGTGCCGGCGGCCCACCTCGTCGGCGCCGAGCACGAGGGCTGGTCCATCGCCAAGGGCTTGCTGGTGACCGAGCGGCTGTTCGTTTCGCGCGTGGCCGAGTGCAAGGCCGAGCTGGCGGCCACCGCGCAACTGGCACAGGGCCGCGGGCCGGGCGGCACCTCGCTGCTGGCGCAGGACGTCTACGCCCGGCGCCATGCCGAACTGGCGATCCGCGTGCGCGCCTTGCAGGCCGACTGGTGGCCTGCCGTCAGCGCGGCGCAGGCCGGTGCCGACGCCGCGCCGGACCTCTCGCTTCGGGCCTCGCTGCTCAAGCTGCAGGGCAACGAGGTGCTGCAGGACCTGCTGGCGCTGCAACTCGACCTCGTCGGCACCGATGCACTCGGCTTCGACCCGCAGGCGATCGACGGCGAGCCCGCCGCCGAGCCGCTGACGGCCGGCCATGCGCACAACCTGCCGCTGCATGCCTGGCGCTACCGCGGCATCACGCTGGCCGGCGGCGCGTCGGAGATCCAGCGCGGCCTGATCGCCAAGGAATTGTTCGGCTCCGACGCGCCGCTGCGGCCGCAAGCCGGCGCCAACGCGGAATCCCCGCTGCTGGACGATGCGCTGCGCCGCTTGCTGGCGCAGCGCTACGGCTTCGAGCAACGGCGCCAGCGCCTGGCCCGGCCGGGCGGCTTCGACGGCGGGTTCTGGCAGGCCTTGCGCGAGATGGGCCTGTTCGGCCTGGGCGTGCCCGAGGCCGACGGCGGCTACGGCGGCAGCCTGGCCGACTGGTTGCCGCTGATGGAGGCCCTGGGCGAAGCGCTGGTGCTGGAGCCCGTGCCGTGGTCGGTGCTGCTGCCCTCGCAACTGCTGGCCGCGGCCAGCGGCTGGAGCGGCCGCCGCGAAGCGCTGAAGCAGTTGCAAGCCGGCACGCCGATGGCCCTGGCCCACGCCGAAGCCCCTTACGCCAGCGCGACCCCGCTGCGCACGCGCGCGCGGCGCGACGCCGCGGGCTGGCGGGTGGACGGCGCCAAGCGCGGGGTGATGGGCGGCGACGTGGCCCAGCGCCTGCTGCTCAGCGCCGTGCAGGACGACGGGCGCATCGTGCTGCTCGATTGCCCGGTCACGGCGCCCGGCGTGCAGCCGCGCGCCTACCGCCTGCACGACGGGCGCGGCGCGGCCGACTTCAGCTTCGACGCCGTGCGCCTGCCCGCCGATGCGCTGGTGCTGGGCGCCGATGACGCAACGCCGCCGATCGACAACGCCATCGACCACGCCATCGACTTCGCCACCGTGGCCCTGTGCGCCGAGAGCGTCGGCGCCATGCGCCGCGCGCTGGCGCTGACGCTCGAGCACCTGCGCACCCGGCGCCAGTTCGGCCGCGCGCTGGCCGACTTCCAGGTGCTGCAGCACCGCGCGGTGGAACTGTTCCGGTTGTGGACGCAGGCCCGCAGCCTGGTGCGCGAGGCCGCGGCCGAGTGGGATTCGACGCCGGCCGAGGAACGCCGCCGCCGCGTCAGCGCCGCCAAGTGGATGTGCGGCCGCGCCGGCCAGGCCATCGCGCTGGACACGCTGCAGTTGCACGGCGCCATCGGGCTGCAGGACGAAACGCCGATCAGCCACTACGCCAAGCGCCTGTCGGCCAACGACACGCTGCTGGGCGATGCGACGCATCAGCTGGGGCGCTTCATCGCCGCGCAGCGCACCGCTTCATGACTCGCCAGCCATCAAACGCTGGCGCAAACGCCGGCCGCGCAACATGGGCGCACCCTCATCAACCCACCGGGAGTTCGACATGCCCAAGTTCGTGATCGAGCGCAGCATTCCCCAGATCGGCAAGGTCGGCGCAAGCGAATTGCAGGCCATTTCGCAGAAGTCCTGCGGCGTGCTGCAGGACATGAGCCCTGCCGTCCAATGGGTCCACAGCTACGTGACGCGCGACAAGATCTATTGCGTCTACCACGCGCACAGCGAAGACTTGGTGCGAGAGCACGCGCGGCGCGGCGGCTTTCCGGCCGACAGCGTGGCGCGCGTGGTGACGACCATCGACCCGACGACCGCCGAAGCCTGACCGGCGGCGCCGCGGCGCGAGACGAGCCGCTCGTCCTGCGCCCGGTGTCACACTCGGCCCGTGGCGACGGAGTTGCACTTGCTGGGTTCGCCGTGCGTCGTGCGCGGTGACGGGCAGCGGGTGAGCGTGCGCGGCCACAAGGCCTGGGGCCTGCTGGCCTACCTGGCGCTGCGGCCTTCGGCGGTGGGCCGCAGTCACCTGGCCGGGCTGCTGTTTGCCGACGCCGACGACCCGCTGGCGGCCCTGCGCTGGAATCTCAGCGTGCTGCGCCGCGCGCTGGGCGATGGTGCGTTGCGCGGTGACCCGCTGGTGCTGCCGCGCGAGCGGCTGTCCCGGGTCGACGTCGACGTGCTGGCCCAGGGCCGATGGCAGGAAGGCCTGGCGCTGCCCGGCCTCGGCGGCGAGCTGCTGGAAGGCCAGCCCTTCAGCGGCTGTGCGGCGTTCCAGGTGTGGCTGGAAGGGCAGCGCCGGCACGTTGCCGCGCTGACTTCGGCGTTGCTGCGCGAGGCCGCACTGGCCGAACTCGCGGCGGGCCGCGGCAGCGACGCGATCGCCCACGCGCGCCGGCTGTTGGCGCTCGACCCCCTCGACGAGAACGCGCACGTCCTGCTCGTCCGTTGCCTGGGGGCGGCGGGCGACGGCATCGGCGCCGCCCGCCAGGCCGCGGCGTGCCGCAAGCTGCTGCTGCGCGAGCTGGGCGTCTCGCCGAGCCCTGCGCTGGACGAAGCCTTGAGCACCGTCGCGGCCATGCCGGCGCACGGCACGGTGTCGGGCCGCGGCGCCTTCAAGGCGCTGGTGGAAGCTGGAGAGGCGGCACTGCGGGCCGGCGCACTGGACGCGGGCATGCAATGCCTGCGGCGCGCGGTCGCCGACGCCGACCACCTGCAAGACGCCCTGCTGCGCAAACGCGCGCGCGTCTCGCTCGGCGGCGCGCTGGTGCACTCGGCGCGCGGCCGCGACGAGGAAGGGGCTGCCGTGCTGCACGAATCCCTGGGCATCGCGAGTGCGGCCGCAAGCGAGCTCGATGCCGCGGCCTGCCGCGAACTCGGCTATGTCGAGTTCCTGGCCGGGCGCTACCAGCGCGCGCTGGCGTGGTTGGCGCGCGCCGAGCCGCTGGCGAATGCCGTTCCCGCCGAGCAGGCGCGCATTGCCACCGTCCGCGGTTCCGTGCTGTCCGATCAGGCGCACTACGCCAGCGCGCTGGCGCAGTTGCGGCGGGCCGCCGAACTGGCGCGACAGGTTGGCGAACGGCGCCAATCGCTGTACCTCGACTCGATGATCGGCCGCGTGTTGATGCTGACGGGCGACGTCGAGGCCGCGGTTCCGGTTCTGGAACGCACGGTGGACGCGGCGCGCCATTCGTGGACCGCCTTCCTGCCCTGGCCCGAGGCCTTGGCCGCCGAGTTGGACCTCGAACGGGGGCGCCTGGATCGGGCGGCCGAGCGCTTCGAGCAGGCGTTTGCGCTCGGCTGCCAACTCGGCGATCCGTGCTGGGAAGGGCTGGCCGGTCGCGGCCTGGCGCGGGTGGCCGCCGCCGGCGGCGACTACGAGCGCGCCCGCGAGCTGCTGCTGGACGCGCTGCGCCGCGCCGGCCGCGTTCCGGATTCCTATCTGTGGGGCCGCGTCTACGCGCTCGACACCTTGTGCGAACTGGAGGTGTCGCTCGGTTGCGCCGAGGCCGAAGCGCACATCGACCAGATGCTGCAACTGGCCCAGCGCAGCGGCATGCACGAGTTCACCGTGCGGGCGTACCTGCACGGCGCGGCATGGGGTCGACGGCCCGCCCTCGCCGTTGCCGTGGAACTGGCCAAGGACATCCAGAACCCGAGCTTGAGCCGCACGGTGGACGCGGCGGTGCATCGGCTCGACGCTTGAGGCGCTGCGCGGCGACGCGACGCGTCAGCTCGGGCGCTTCGTTGTCGCGCAACCGGCATCGGGTTGACCGCGGGACCACAACCGCGCCGCAGCCGCCAGCAGCCACGGCAGCGGCAGCAGCAGCGCCGCGACGACCGGCGTGGGCGGCAGTGCCGGCATCAGCTCGGCCCAGGGCGCACCCAGGCGCTCGGCGATCCACACCGCCGCGGCGAGCAGCGCAACCAGCGCCGTGGCGCTCTGCGTCGCCGCGAACCAGCGTGGGCGCCGCACAGCGACCAGCAGCAGCGGCGGCATCACGATGGCGACCAGCAGCAATTGCATCAGCTCGATGCCGAGATTGAAGAACAGCAAGGCGCCGGCGTGTTGCGCGAACGTGAGGCCGGCGCCATCCAGGCTGGCCGAGAACGCGAAGCCGTGGACGAGCCCGAAGCCCAGCGCCATCCACGTCTCTGCCCTGGCGAAGAGCGGGCGCCACGCGTGCAGCGCGGCCACCGCGATGGTCAGCGCCACCGCCACTTCCACCGCCTGCGCCGGCGGGCGCACGAGGCCGGTGCTGCCGAAGCCCAGCGTCAGCGAATGGCCGAGCGTGAAGGCCGACACCACCCACGCCACGCGGCGCAAGGCCGCGCCCATCGGCCGCATGCCGGCCCAGCGCCGGCCCTCGGCGACGCGCGGTGCGACGAGCAGCAGGGTGAGCAGGAACAGCAGGTGGTCGGTGCCCTCGGCGATGTGCAGCGCCCCCTCGCGCAGCAGCGTGAAGGGCGCGAGCAAGGCCGAGCCGGCCTGCACCTCGCCCAGCGCCAGCGGCAGCGCCGTGTGCGTGGCGTCGAGCACGCCCAGCGCTTGCGGCGCCACCACGCCGGCCGCCCAGTCGTTGCGCAGAAAGACCTGGATGCGGTGCGTGCGCACCTCGTGCGTGACCGCATCCAGCAGCAGCGTCGCCTGGCGCGCGTCCGCGCCGGGCGGGGCGACGAGGCGCACCGTGGCTTCGAGTTCGGCGTCGCCGCCGCTGCCGCTGCCCGTCACGCGCAGCGCCGGGCGCAGCGCCTGCCAACCGGCCGCCACGCTGCGCGCGCCGACGTGTAGCAGCACATAACGCGCCAGCGCGTCGGCATACCGTGGCAGCACCTGGGCCGGGTCGTCGGCCAGCGGCTGGCCGAAGGCGAACTCGAGCCGGTTCAGCGGGATCTGCAGCGTGAGCTGCACGCCGTCGGCGCGGGTGTCGATCCAGGCGCGGCTCTCGGGCATGGGGTGGGCGGTGGCGAGTGCCGCCCAAGACAAGGCGGCCTCCAATCCCACGACGATCAGCAGACGGCGCACCGCTGCACCCAGCGCATCACGAGCACTTGCCGCCATAGTCGCCGCTCTTGTCGCGCCAGATGGTGTGGTAGTGGATGTCGCTGCTGAAGATGACGCCGCGCTGCACCGAGAACTCGATCCACAGCCGCGGCCCTTCGATGCGGAAGTAGTTGCCGTTGGTGGTGACGGTGCCCGAGCCGCTGTAGGCCACGTAGCTTTGCGCCAGCGCGCTGTCGCTCAGGTACACGCCGAGCAGGTCGTTGGCGTACTCGGTGGCCTGGGTGTTGACGTAGGCCTTGATGGCCGCCTGCGCCAGCGCCTGGTGCGTGGACGACAGGCTGGCGTAGGGCAGCCCATGCTCGGTGACGCCGCTGTAGGCGCGTGGGCAAGTGCCGTCGATGTTGCCCGAGCCGTTGGCGCCGAACAGCAAATCGCTGTAGGTGCCGCCGAGCTTGGCGCTGGCGTAGCCGGTGAGCGCCGCGCCGAGGTCGGAGAACGCCGTGCGCTGCGCCTGCATGGGGTCGTAGGTGGTGCCGCCTTGCGTGAACGAGGCCTTCGGCTCGATGCCCAGGAACAGCGGCGTCGGCGACTTGTACGTGCCGTTGAAGGCCAGGTTGTAGGTCAGGTGGTGGCCGCTCAACTGCAGCATCCAGAAGCTGCTGCTCGAAGGCGCACCGAGCAGCGCGATGTAGAAGTTGCCGTTGCCGTAGCTGCTGCCGCCGCCGTTGGCGGCCAGGTAGTCGTCGGCCGCCTGCAGGCCGATGTGCAGCGCATTGCCGCTGGCGCTGAGCGCGGTGGCGATCATCGTGCGTGCGGCGGTCTGTTGCGCCGTGCTCAGGCTGCCCCACGAAAGGCCGTTGCGCGCCACCATCTGCGCCGGCAGGTTGGACCAGCGCCGCGCGGTGTCCAGCGTCCAGCTGAGCTGCACGCTGCTCTGCTGCGACGTGCTCAGCGTGGCCAGGAAGCTTGCCGCGGCCGTGGCCACGTCGGCGCTCAGCGTGCCGCTGGAAGCGGTGCTGACGGTCAGCACCGCCGCCGAGCTGGTCACCGTGCCGGCCGAGTTGCTGACCGTGACGGTGTAGCTGCCCGCACTGGTGCTGCTGACCGCCGCGATCACGTAGCTCGCGGCCGTGGCATTGGCGATGGCCGAGCCATCTTTCTGCCACTGATAGCTGAGCGGCGCGGTGCCCGTGGCGACCACCGTGAACGTGGCGCTGGCGCCGCTGGCCACGGTCTGCGACAGCGGCTGCGTGCTGATCGCCGGCGCGGTGCTGCTGCTGGTGGTGGTGACGGTCAGCGTCGCGGCGCTGCTGGTCACGCTGCCGGCCGCGTTGCTGACGATGACGTCGTAGCTGCCGGCGTCGGACGTAGCCGCGGCGGCGATCGCATAGCTGGCCGACGTGGCGCCGCTGATGGCGCTGCCGCCCTTGCGCCACTGGTAGCCGAGCGTGCCGCTGCCGCTGGCGGTGACGCTGAAGCTCGCGGCAGCGCCGCTGGCCACGGAGAGCGAGGCCGGCTGGCTGCTGATCGTCGGCGCCGTGGCGGTGTCGGCGCTGCTGTCCGAGCCGCCGCACCCGGCGATGAAGAGGGCGCCGGCCACCCCGGCCACCCCGGCGATGAGGGCGCGCAACCGGCGCCGCCAGACGATGGCCGGCGCCGTTGGCGCGATGGTGCAGCGTGGCGCCGCGGTGAATGACATCGACATGCTCGGACTCCGCCGTTGGGTGTCGCGAGCGTAGAAGCCGCCCGTCGCAGGCGTTTGTCGGCGTGTGCCAGCGGCTGGCAAACGGGCGCGACAATCGGACATCAACATCCCGGGCATGCCTGCCGACCAAGCCGCCGTGGACTTGCAATCGCGCATCCTGGTCGTCGACGACGACGCCGCGCTGCGCGCGCTGATCGCCGACTTCCTGCAGGGCCACGGCTTCCACGTGCGCGCCGTGGCCGGCGTGGCCGCCATGCGCGAGGCCATGGCCGGCGAGCCGCCCGACCTGATCGTGATGGACATCATGATGCCGAGCGAGGACGGCCTGGCGGCCACGCGCGAGCTGATGGCCGCGGGCGGGCCGCCGGTGATCCTGCTCAGCGCCCTGGGCTCGGAGATGGATCGCATCGTCGGCCTGGAGGTCGGCGCCGACGACTACCTGGCCAAGCCCTGCAGCCCGCGCGAACTGCTGGCGCGCATCCGCGCGCTGTTGCGCCGCCGCCGGCTGGACATCGGCCAGTCGCGGGTGTCGCGGCGCTACGGCTTCGCCGGCTGGCGGCTGGACGCCGACAGCCGCGACCTGCGCGACCCGCAGGGCATCCGCATCGCGCTGTCGGACGGCGAGTTCGCGCTGCTGCTGGTGTTCGTCGAAAGGCCGCAGCGCGTGCTGTCGCGCGAGCAGTTGCTCGAGCAGGTGCGCGGCAGCCATGCCGAGGTGTACGACCGCGCCATCGACTCGCAGATCAGCCGCCTGCGCCGCAAGCTCAACGAACGCAACGCCGTCGAACTGATCCGCACCGTTCGCAACGAAGGCTACATGCTGGTGCCGGCGGTGCAGCCGCAGTGATTCCGCAGTGAACATCCGCGCCGCGCCCATCGCCGTGCGCAGCTTCGTGCTGGCACTGGCGGCGCTGGTGCTGGCCCAGGCCATCGGGCTGGCGCTGATGCTGATGAGACCGCCGATCCGCAATGCGCCGCTGCCGCTGTCGGTGGCGGCGCGGCTGCTGGAGGCTGGGCCCGGTGACACCGCCAACGCCAATGCCACCTCCCCGCGCCCCGCGCCCGGACCCGGGCCTGGGCCACGCCCCGGCCCCGACGAATCGCCGGGGGCACCGCGCAACGAGGTCCGCGTCAGCACGGTCACCGGCCCGCCGCGCGCCGCACCGCCCGACCAGGACGCGGCGGCCGCGGACCAGGTACGGCGCGCGCTGGCCGCGATGACCGGCATTGCGACCGACACGCTCAGCGTGCACGTGCGCCGCGGCAACGTGCTGGCGCCGCCGCCGGAGGGCGAGGTGGCGACGCTGATGCTGGGCGAAGGCTTCTACCTCGCGCGCGCCTTGCCCGACGGCCGCTGGCGCGTGGTGGAAAGCGTGGTCGAACCGTTCCCGAACGCCTTTCACCGCCAGGTGCTGTGGCTGCTGGCCCTGGGCGCGCTGCTGCTGTTGCCGCTGGCGTGGCTGTTCGCCCGCGCGATCGCCAGGCCGATCCAGCGTTTTGCGGCCGCCGCGCAGCGCGTGGGCGTCGATCCGCAAACGCCCCCGCTGCCGCTGCAAGGCCCGGCCGAGATCCGGCACGCAGCGGAGTCGTTCAACCTCATGCAGTCGCGCGTGCTGCGGCTGCTGGAAGAGCGCAACGAGATGATCGCCGCCATCGCGCACGACCTGCGCACGCCGCTGGCGCGGCTGTCGTTCCGCCTGGCCGAGTTGCCCGAGCCGGCGCAGCGCCGCGCCGCCGCCGACATCGACGAGATGACGACGATGATCGCCCGCACGCTGGACTTCTGCCGTGGCCGGGCGCAGTCGCAACAGCGCGATCCGATCGACTTCCGCCTGCTGGTGGAATCGGTCGTCGACGACTACGCCGACATCGGCGCGCCGGTGGCGCTGACGGCCTCCGACGCCGCCGTCGTGCGCGGCGATGCCGTGGCCTTGCGGCGTGCGATCGGCAACCTCGTCGACAACGCGTTGAAGTACGGCCAGCGCGCGCGCCTCGGCATCGCGTCGGACGCCGAGCACGTGCGGTTGCTGGTCGACGACGACGGCCCCGGCATCCCCGCGCAAGACCAGGCCCGCGCGTTGCGCCCGTTCACGCGGCTCGAAGGCTCGCGCGGCCGCGAGACCGGCGGCACCGGCCTCGGGCTGACGGTGGTCCGCGCCACCGTGCTCGACCATGGCGGCGTGATGAGCTTGGAGAACCGAGCCGAGGGCGGCCTGCGCGTGCAGGTGCAGTTGCCGCGGGCCGAGGGCTACGCCTCGCCCTGAGTCACGCCTTGCCGCGCAACCGCGGGTCGAGGGCGAAGCGCTCGGATTGGATGTCGCTCATCAGCGGCAGCGCCGTGGTGACGTTGACCAGCAGGTTCCACGAGTGCCCGCTCACCGCGCTGGGCAGCAGCACGTAGGGGTGGGCGTCGATCAGTTGGTCGCCAAACGCCTGCTGGTCTTTGTTCGGCGCAATGGGGTGGAGCCAGTGCGGATTGGGCACGTCATCCCGCTGCACGACGCGGACCGTTCGCGGATCGGTGATCGTGAATGAGTGGAGGTTGTGGGCGACCGTGTTGAGCGCCTTAAACCCCTTGTGCACCGCCACCTCCAGGATCGCGGTGGCCGGGTCCAGCGCCGCGTACATCACGTGCTTGCCGATGGAATTCCAGCGGCCGCCGTACGTCGCAGAGCCGATGCCGGAGTTCCAGGTGGCGGCATGGCGCGCGTCCTGCAGCGTCCACCCGGCGAGCGCACCCGTGCCGCCCAGCGAGGCCGGCAGTGGGGTCACGCGTAGACGCCGTACTTCATCCGCTGCAGCAGGGTCTTGACGGCCTCGGCGCCCGGCGAAGTGCTCACCAGGTCGATCGGCTTTCTGAACTCCAGCCCCATCGCCTCGGTGTTCAGCCACTCGTTGGCGGCCTCCGCGCTGCCCAGCACGTCTTGCGCCAGCGCGCGCACGGACTCGAGCCGGTAGATCCCGTCCGTCGTGCGTGCATCCAAGGGCTTGTCGGGATCGGCCTTGATGCGGTGTGCGGTGCGCGCGCTCAGGCCGATGGCCTTGAGGACGGCGTCCGCGGGCAGGGTCCCCCGGGTGCTTTCCCAGATGCGGGTCAAGGCCCGGCCCGACACGCCCTTCATCACCGCGTCGTGGGCCATGACACCGGAGCCCGCGAAAGCGACGGGCACACCGGCTGGTCGCTCACGCCTTACGCCGGCGAAAACCTTCACCTTCTTGGGCTTGGTCGTCGAACGTTGACTCGATGGCTTCATGCCGTGACTCCTGCCAGTTGGCAAGGATTGTACGTCACATGGCAGGACCTGATCGCAGCCGCCCGGCGAGCGCCAGCAGCTCCTGGTTCACCGGGTGGCGGTGCACGAAGCCATCGCGAAAGCTCGGCGGCACTTGTTCCTCGGCCACCCGCAGCACCCAGTCGCGGCCGGCTTGCGCCGCGGCGCGGGCCTCGTCCGGCGCGCCAGCGGCCTCGAAGGCCAGCGCGGCGTTGCGCCAGCGTTCCGCCGGGTACAGCTCGTCGGCCTCGATGTCCGGCGACGCTTCGAGCGCCTCGCGGGCCAGCGCCGCGGCGCGCTGCACGGCGCCGGCGCGCGCGGCGAACCACGCGCCGCGCACGCGCGCGGCCAGGGCCACGCCGGCCAGGCCGATGGCTTCGGCGCGCTGGCGCACCTGCTCGCAGGCCGCGAGCGCGGCGGCGGGGGGCAGCGTGTGCGCATGGTCCAGCACGATCATCGACTGCGGCGTGGTGCGGCCCAGCGCGGGCGCGTCGGCCAGGGCCTGCTCGAAATGGCCGGCCGCCGGCTGGCCGAGGGCCTGGCACAGTTGGCCGGCGAGTTGCGCCACGCGGGCGCGCAGCCGCGGCGGCACCGGCTGCGCCTGCACCGCCGCCAACCGCTGCTGCGCGCGGGCCGGCTGCCCCAGCCGCAGCCACAGCAGCGCCAGGTGCAACTCGACGGTGATGCGCGCTTCGGCAAACTGCGCCCCCGCCTGCAACGCCACCTCCGACGCGTGCAGCGCCTCGCCGTAGCGCGCCAGGTCGCGCAGCAGCGGCAGCGTCATCACGTCCAGCGCCAGCGTCGTGGAGCGGGCGTCGTCGAAGCCCAGCGCGTAGCGGCGGCCTTGCTGCGTCTGCTCCAGCGCGGCGCGCAGGCGGCCGACGTTCTTCAAGCTGTAGGCCATGTTCGAGCAGGCGATCGTGGCCTGGTCCAGGCGGCCGAGTTCGATGGCCGCGTCGAGCGCGCGGCGGTGGTACTGCTGCGCCTCCAGCGGCTGGTCGGCGTTGTCCAGCGTGCAGGCCAGGTCGTTGAAGTAGCTCTGGCGGTCCTGCCCGTCGCCCTGCTCCAGGATCCACGGCAGCGCGGGGCGCAGCAGCCGCACCGCACGCTGCGAGTCGCCCGCAAAGCTGGCGCAGGCCGCGGCGCCGCGCAAGGCCTCGACTTCCTCTTTCTGGCGGCCGAGGCCGCGCGCCATCTCGGCGGCCGCCTCGGCCAGGGCCGAGCCCTCGGCATAGCGGCCGGTGCACTTGGCCAGGTCGGCGCGCTTCAGCAGCGCGTCCAGCCGCTGCCCGGGGCCGTCGGCCAGTTGCTCCAAACGGCTCATGAACGCCTCGTCGAGCCGGCTGCGGTCGACGATCATCAGCGAATCGAAGATGGCGGCCTGGCAATCGAAAGCGACACCGCTCGCGCCCAGGCGTTCGGCGATGCCGCTCGCGCGCTCCAGCGCGTCGATCTCCTCGCGCTTGCGCCCCGCGGCGCGGGCCTGCGCCGCCGCGCGCCGCAGCGCATCGAGCGCATGCGCGTCGTCACCGGCCTCGATCCAGTGCGCCGCCACGCGGGCCGCCTCGCCGCCGTGCGCGTCGAGATAACCCGCGATCTCGGCGTGCAGCCGCCGCGCCACCGCGCGCGGCACGCTGGCCAGCGCGCTCTCGTAGATCAGGTCGTGCGCGAAGACGCCGTCGCGCAGCACCTGCGCCGCTTCCAGCTCGGCCCAGGGGTCGGCCAGTTCCAGCGTGCGCAGGCCCAGCACCTGCGAGGCCAGCTCGATGCTGAAGTCGGGCGCCGCCACCGCCGCGCAGCGGGCGAGTTGCACCGCCTGCACCGACAAGCGCCCGATGCGCTGCTCGATCAACTGGGTGACGCCGCGCGCGGCCGGCAGGCGCACGGGCGCCTTCAAGCCCGACAGGCCCGGCAGCCCCGGCAGGCCCGCCGCCATCCACGCCTTCAGCGTTTCCAGCAGGAACATCGGGTTGCCGCCGGTGTGCCGCGCCAGCGCCGGCGCCAGCTGCGCCGCGTCGACGCCCGGCAGGCCCAGCGAGTCGACGAAAGCCTCGATCTGGCTCACGTCGAACGGCAACAACTCGACGCGGACGGCACCGGCGCCGCGGGCATCGAAGCCGTCGAGCAGCGCGCGGCCGGTCTCGGTGACCTCGGCGCCGCGCGCCGCGATCAGCCAGCGCAGCGCCGACGAGGACGACACGTACTGCAGCAGCTCGATGCTGGCATCGTCGGCGAAGTGCAGGTCGTCGAAGACGATGCCGTCGACGTGCGGCGATTGCGCGTCGAGCACCGCCGCCACGGCGTTGAAGAAGCGCGTGCGCTCGGTGTCGCTGGCGATCGGCGCCGGCTGGCCCAGCTCCGGCAGCAGGCGCGCCAGCTCCTGGCGCGTGCCGGCGTCGGCCGCATCGAGCGCGGCGCGCGGCAGCGCGCGCAGCAGCCGCGACGCCGAGGCGTAGACCACCCGCGCATCGCCCGGCCGCGCGCCGGCCAGCAGCGCCCGCCCTTGCGACTGCGCGAAGTCGCCGGCCAGGCGCGACTTGCCGAGGCCCGCCTCGCCGACGACGATGGCGCAGCCGCCGGCGTGCCAGGCCTCGGCCAACTGGGCCCAGGCCGCGTCGCGGCCGATCAGCCGCGGCGGGCGCAGCACCGAGGCCGGGATGCGCGGTGCGACGGCCAATACCGCAGGGCCAGCCGCCTCATCTGCAGCGTTAGCCGCCGCCTGCACCGTGCGCAGCAGCGCCAGCGTGTCGTCCGACGGCGCCGTGCCCACCTCGTGCTTCAGCAGTTGCTCGCAGCGGTCGAAGGCCAGCAGCGCCGCGGCGCGGTCGCCGGCCAGGTAGTGCAGCCGCATCACGCGGCGGTGGGACTCTTCCGACAGCGGCTCCAGCGCGACGAGTTCGCGCGCGTGCGTCAGCGCGTCGTCCCAGTCGCGTACGGCCTCGGCCCGGTCGGCCAGTTCGGTCAGCGCCCGGCGCACGCGGTCGCGCCGGCGCAGGCGCTGCATGCCCAGCCACGCGGCGAACTCGCCGGCGGGCAGGTCGTCGCCATCGGGGTGGCCCAGCACGGTGTCGGCGTCTTCGAGGTCGTGCGACACGCCGTCGGCCAAGGACAAGGTGGCGCTGCCCGTGACCAGCTCGACGCCGGCCTGCCGGCGCAGCTGGAACAGCCGCTGGCGCAGCGAGTTGCGGGCGGCATCGGCATGCTTCTCGGGCCACAGCAACTGGGCGATGCGCGCGCGCGGCGTGGCGCCTTCGAGGGCCAGCCACACCAGCAGCGCGGCATCCAGCGGCGCCAGCGCAATCGCCTCACCGTCGCCGATGGACAGCCGCGGCGCCGCGGCCAGTTCGAGCACGAGGGTCATCGCGGCGGGTGGCGTGCGGCCGGCGGACATGACGCCGATGCTATCGAGGACGGCCCCGCCACGGCCCGGCGGCGCCACGGGCCGCGAGACGCGGCCGCGAGCCTGGCCGCGAGACGGGCCGCGAGCCAGGCCGCGCGACGGGCCGTACGCGGATCAACGGGCGGCCGTGAAGGTCCAGCGCACCGTCAGCCGCCCTGGAAAGCCGGCGTTGTCGACCATCTCGTGGACCTGCTCGCCGCGAGCCGACAGCGGCACGGTGATGGCCTTCGCGTCGACGAGTCGCCAGACCGAGAGCACGCTGCGCTTGCCCCTGTCGTTGTCGCTGGCGTAGTCGCTGGTCACGACCTGCTCGACCGGCAGCAGGTTCATCCACACCGGCAGCAGCAGGGTCAGCGTGTTCTTCGCGTGGTCGACCTCGGCCATCGCCGTGGAGGCGTCGGCTCGGCCGGGGGCGCCGGGGATGGTGCCCTCGCCCTGGCGCTGCTCGCTGCGGCGGCACTTCATGCCGGGCTTGCCGTTGCACAGCGGGTCGAGGAACTGACGCTGCACGTCTTCCTTGATGCGATAGGTGCCGGTCTGCGACTTCGGCCGCCACAGCTGCACCGTGGCCGGCCCGTCGGCCAGGGCCGCCTGCGCCTTCTGGCCGGCCGACTGGGCGCGCGCCAGGTCGCCTTCGGACATGCCCATCCCCATCTTCTGCACCTCGCGCTCCATGCAGGCTTCGTCGTTGCGGCACTTGGCGGCGATCTTCTCGGCCTGCTGCATCATCGGCTGCATCGCCTGCATCGAGCCCGCGGCCTGCTCCAGCTTCTTCTGGCGAGCCGCGGTCTGCGCGCCGTCCGGGGCCACCATCGTCGCCATCGAGGTCGGCTTCTGCGCCGTGACCTCCGCCGCGATCGAAGCAAAGCGCTCGATCACCCATTGCGCCCACTTTTCGCGGGTGGCGGACTCGCCTTTGGATTCGAAGCGGTACTCGACCTGGATCGTGCCGATGCTGCCGGCCGGCGCCGGCCCCGCCGCCTGGGCCGCGATGCTGGCAAACACCAGGGACGCGGCGACCGTTTGCATGAGGTTCAGGGTGACCCTCCTCAAGGCAGCGTGCGCAACGGAGTTCGGCATGTTGGCTTCCCGGCAGGTGGACGTGGCCGGGGTTATAGGAAACCCAGCGTTAGGCGCGCGTTAGCGTGCTTGAGTCGCTGAACCCGCTGAACCCGATGGACCTGCTGTACACGCTGTGCGACACGCAGCCCATCGCCTGGTCTCGAAGGGCCGGCGTCGTGGGCGTGGCGGTGACTTTGCCCTGCACGATCTACGGACCGCGGCGGTCGGATCGCTCGGGTGCTGGCATTTGTGGCGCACCGTTGATGGCCGGAGACTGCGGATGTCCAGCGCCGGATGGCTGCGGCCAGATACGTGGCGACGTACCAGTCTTCGAGGTCGGCTTCGTGGGCGATGCTGCCGGTCGAAGGGTGGAGGCGAGCGGTCGGGCTCGACCCTGAGGAGACATCTGCGAACCTGATCTCGGCGCCGCGATGCTGTCGAACACGCTCGCCAATGGCACTCAAAGAACGTAGCACGCCGCCGCGCCACGAAGGTGGAGCGCCATTCGTGTGGGGTGGCGACCTCGGAGGAACAGAGGCCACCGCGCCGGGTGATGCGACGGAGAATTTGCAGTGCCGTGTAACTGCGACGCTGCTCGCCCGGGCGGGCGCGCCCCACGGCCAGATTGGCGCCCCCGCGGCTGCCGCCCACGCTCCTTGCTCATCCTCGCCGGGCCCGGCGATGATCGGGCGCATGTACTCGCGCGCACGTTCCGAGCTTTGATGCCCCAGCACAGCGATTCGCCTGCCGCTGCGCAGGCACCAGCGCCGCCAAATGGCGTGCGAGGTGGATTGCGGGCGGCTACTTCGGCGCTGGCCGGCGCCGTCGACCGGCTCTACGGCTACGACGTCTTCATCGCCCATCGACGCAGCGACGGTGCCGCCTACGCCGACGGCCTGGCCACGCAGCTGGCCGCGGCCGGGCTCAGCGTCTTCATCGACCAAAAGGTCTACCGTGCCGGCGACGAGTTGTCGGATTCCACGCAGCGCCACATCCGGATGTCGACGATGCTGGTTGTCGTCGGCACGCCGGCGATCCGCGAGCTGCGCGAGCCGCAGGACTGGGTGCTGCGCGAGATCCAGACCTACCTCGATTCGCATGCCGGGGCCGACCGGCACCTGGTGCCCTTGAACTTCGGCACGAGCCTGGACCCCGCACCCGCGCCCGAGCCGAGCCCACCGATCGTCGCGCTGCTCGCCAGCACGATCCGGCACGACGAGCCCGCCGGCGCGCTGGCCCGTCCGGCCAGCGCTGCGGTGCTGAAACTGATCGGCGAGCGCTTCCAGCGCCGCCGCCGCGACCGTGGGCGCCTGCGCGTCTTCCAGGTGGTGGCCGCGGTGCTGCTGGGTCTGCTGGCGCTGGCATTGGGCATGGCCTGGCTGGCCTCGCGCAGCGCCGATCGCGCCCAGTTCGAACTGCGCCGCGCGCTCGCTTCGCGGCTGGCGGGCCAGGCGCAGGCCGGGCTGGCGCGGCATGACCCGCTGGGCGACGAGCGCCTGCTGCAGCAGCTGCTGGCGGCGCATCACCTGCACCCTTCCGCAGAGACCGCCGGTGCGATGTGGACGGCGCTCGAGCGGCTGTCGGCGCTGCAGCGCATCGTTCCGGTCGGGGTGCTGATCCGCTGCATGGCACTCGACCCGTTGGGCCGCTTCTACGTCGTCGGCGGGGAAGGCGGCGAGCTGGTCATCATCGATGCACGCACCGGTAAACCGATTGGCGAACGTTTGACGAGTGTCGACGGCAGCCACCTAAACGCGGTGGCGGTCAGCCCGGACGGTGCCGCCATCGTCGCCGGAGGCGACGACGGGCGCATCCACCGCTGGCGCTGGCCGGCAGCGCATCCGGCCGCGCTGCAGGCCGTGCCTGCCCACGACGGGCCCGTCAACGGCCTCGTCTTCAGCGTCGACGGTTCGCGCATCGTCACGGGCGGCGCCGACAAGCGGGTGCGGGTTTGGGCCGCCGCGTCGATGCAGGCGGTGGGAGCTCCGCTGGCCGGGCACGATGGACCGGTGACCAGCGTGGCAACGAGTGCTGATGCAGGCGTGGTCGTCTCCGGCAGCGACGACGCGACCGTGCGGGTCTGGACCGCAGGCGCCTCCGGCCTAGGCCTTTCGCGCGTGCTTACCGGACATGAGGCCGGCGTCACGGCGGTGGCGCTGGATGCAGCCGCTACGGCCATTGTGTCGGGCGGTGCTGACGGCAGCTTGCGCTTGTGGGATCGGGCCAGCGGGAACGACCGGGCCCAAGCGCGCGGCGAGAACGCGCGGTCGGTTTCCGCTGTGGCGTTCAGTCGCGCGGGTGACCTCGTGGCCGCGAGCAGCTGGGATGGCCGGGTGGAACTGCGCAGCACCGCGTCGCTGGCCCTCGTGGGCGCAGCGCGGTCGGGCCACCTCGACACGTCGACCGCGCTTGCCTTCAGCGCCGACGGCACCAGCCTTGTTTCGGCCGGCGCCTTCGAGCGCAGCCTGCGCGTGTGGCGCCTGCCACCCGACGATACGCCGGGCCGCTCGAGCGTGGCCACCGCCCCCGGCCGCCGCAACCGGGTGACCGAGGTGGCGTTCAGCCCCGACGGACAGCGCTATGCCGCCGCCGGCCTGGACCAGAAGCTGCGCCTATGGAACACCGCCAGCGGGCGGCTGCTGCGTGACCTGCAGCACAACGATTGGCTCAACTCGATTGCCTTCAGCCCCGACGGCCGGCAGCTGGCCGCTGGCGCGCAAAACGGCGTCGTCTTGGTGTGGAGCACCGAGACCGGTGCGCCGGTCGGTACGCTGGCGGTCGAGCCGCGTGCCCCGGTGCGGCGCGTGACCTACGCGGCAGACGGGCGCTGGATCGCCGCTGCGACCGGCGGCGCCGGCCTGCGCCTGTGGGACGCAGCCACGCTGCAGGCGCTGCCCGTGCCGCCGTCCACAGACACGCTGCCCGCCCTGGCGGCGCTCGGCCGCACGCGCCGCGTGGTGACGGGTGCGCCTGGCGGCAGGGTCGCCATCCACGAGCTGCCGGGCAAGCCAGGGCCTATCGCCGCGGCCACGATGGGCGATGCCACCGTGTCGGCCGTCGCCGCCAGCGCGGACGGGCGACTCATCGCCTCGGGAAACACCGACGGCTCGATCCGCCTGTACAACGCGAATGACCTGAAGCCCCGCGCTGCGGTGCCCGCCGGCCACACCGGCGGCATCAACGGCCTGGCCTTCAGCGAGGATGGGCGCTGGTTGGTTTCCGCCGCGTCGGGCGCGTCTGGCACCCTTCGCCTCTGGGACGTCGACACCGGTGCCGCGGTCGGCCAGGCATGGTCACCCCACCACGGCGAGGTGCTAGCTGTGGCCTTCAGCCACGACGGGCGGCACATCGTCACCGGCGGGGGTGACGGCACGGTGGCCTTGCTGCCCGGGCCAGCGCGCTGGGTGGATGAACTGTGCGCCAAGTTGGTCGCCAACATGGCGCCGGCGCAGTGGCGCGAGTGGGTGTCGGCCGAGATTGACTACGCTGAGCCGTGCCGGGGGCTGCCGCGGCGCTGACAAGCGCAGATGTGGACCCTGGCTCTGTGCCCGCTGCGCCGGATCGGCGCCTTCGCCTGTTCGAGCGAGCCCCGCCGGTCAAAGCCCAGTCGGCGGCCAGAAGTCACGTTGCAGCGCGCGCCACACCACTTCGGACGTGAGCGGCATCTGGATGCGCTTGACCTCACGCCCGAGCCAGGCGCTGGCCAGCGCGTCGACCACCGCGGTCACCACCGCCGGGGTAGCGCCGATGGTGCCCAGCTCGCCCACGCCCTTTGCACTCAGCTCGTTGTTGCGGCAGGGGTGGTGGTGTCGAACTGGATCTTGAAGCCGGTGAAGCAGTCGGCGCGCGGCAGCGCGTAGTCCATGAAGCTGGCCGACAGCAGCTCGCCGCTGTCGGGGTAGTAGACGATGCGCACGCACAGCGCGTAGCCGATGCCCTGCACCGCGCAGCCGTCGATCTGCCTGCGCACGATGGCCGGGCTGATGACGCGGCCAACGTTGTTCACCGAAGCGTAGGTGACGATTTCGACAGCGCCGGTGGCGGGGTCGAACTCGACGTCGCAGATGTGGCAGCCGTTGGGACAGGTGCGCCCGGCTACGGCGCAGGTGCTGTCGACCGAGATGTGCTGCGCGGCCTGACGCACGGCCAGGTCGATGACCAGGTCGGTGCCCGCCACGCTGAAGTGGCCTTCGCGGTATTCGATCTCGGCCAGCGGTGCTTTCAGCATCTCGGCCGCCGGCTCGCGGCCCTTGCCGACGGTGCGCTGGGCCGCCACCCTTGACCGAACTGCCGCAGGGGAAGAGCGAGCTACCGAAGCAGTTGAAGCGGGCGGTGTCGCCCTGGGCGATAGGAAAGCCCGCTTGATGCCGCCCCGGCGCTCGCGCCGGCGCCCTCGGCGGAGGCAGCGGATCCCGCCCCACGTGGGTCAGGATCCCATCGATTACTGGCAGCTCGAGCGTTGGGGCGAGAATCCTCAGCTCGCCGCCTTAGCTTGGACAGAACTGCATGTCGATGTCGAAGACGCGCCCGAGCAGGCGGTCCGAGCGCATCAACTGACTTGCTCTAGACCAACCGCCCGCCAGTACCCGGTCCTGGCCGCATGAAGCCCCCCTACGCTCGTCGCCAAGCGGCCAATCCCCGCCAGCTCGCCGACACCCAGCCCCCACGAAGCATCGAGCCTTGAATCGCCCCAGGATCAGGCCGCCGTCGCCGCCACCGCAGCGGCCGCAATACCAGGACGAGCCGCGCCCAGCCGCTCAGCCGCCGCCAGCATCTCGCGCTCCATGCGCGCGGCAATTGCCGCCAGCGGCTCGATGCGGTCGGTGAAGGCCAGCGCGTGGCCCATCGACAGCATGCCGCTGGACGCGTCGCCGCGTTCGTAGGCGGCGCGCGCGTGGCGGCCTGACACCAGCGGCAGCAGGTCGGCGATGCCGATTTCGGGCCGTTCGGCTTCCAGCTGCTGCACCTGGCGCGAGGTGGCGTTGCGCAGCACGCGCATGGGGTTGCTGACGCGCGTCATGCACAGCATCGTGTCGGTGGGTTGCGCCGCGATGACGGCGCGCTTGTAGCCCTCGCCGGCCCAGATCTCTTCGGCCACCAGAAAGCGTGTGCCGACCGAAACGCCGGCCGCGCCCATCGCGATGACGGCCGCCACCTGCGAGCCGCAGCCGATGCCGCCGCCGATCAGGTACGGAATGCGCAGTTGCTCGCGCGCCCAGGCCGCGTTCACGAGGCTGCCCACCGGGTCCATGCCGGGGTGGCCGCCGCACTCGGCACCGACGATGGACACGGCGTCGACGCCGATCTCCTGCGCCTTGACGGCGTAGCGCACCGCCGGCACCTTGTGCAGCACGACGATGCCGGCCGCCTTCAGCGCCGGCAGATAGGGCGCCGGGCTGCGGCCCGAGGTTTCGACGAAGCGCACGCCTTCGTCGATGATGAGATCGACCACGGCCTGCGTGCGGTCGCCCTCCAACAGCTTGGGCAGCATGGAGACGTTGACGCCGAAGGGCCCGCCTTCGCACTGCTCGCGGCAGCGCCGGATCTCGCGGCGCAGCGCCGCGTCGTCGGGGAATGTCGCCGCGGTGATGAACCCGATCATCCCGGCGCGCGAGGCGGCGGCCACGTAGTCGGCATTGGCCAGCCACATCAGGCCGCCGGCCACGATGGGCAGCCGCGTGCCGAAGAGCCGCGTGGCCGCGGTCTCGAAGCGGGCGCCGGCCGAGCCAGCCGCAACGGCTGCCGCAGCCGCAGGCGGCGGGTGCGCGCTCACCGCTCGGCCCTCGTTTCGCGCCGGCCATGGAAGTCGGGCCGGCGCTTGTTCAGGAAGGCGGCGATGCCCTCGGCCGATTCGGCGTCGGCCTGGCTCAGCACCATGGCTTCGCGCTCGGCGTCGAGTTGTTCGTCCAGCGTGCGCTCGGGCGCGGCGCGGCACAGCGCCTTGATCGCCGCCATCGCGCGCGCTGGCCCCCGAGCCAGGTCCTGGCCCAGCGCGATGGCCTCGGCCAGCGCCTGGCCCGGTGCCACCAGCCGGTTGACGGCGCCCAGCGCGTGCAGGCGCTCGGCGTCGAAAGGGCGGCCCGTCAGGCACCACTCGGTGACGCATTGGCGCGGCACCAGATCGCTCAGGAACGAGGTGATGCCGCCATCGGGCGTCAGGCCCACCTTGACGTAGCTGATGCCGAACTGCGCGCCGCGCGCCGCCACCAGCAGGTCGCAGGCCAGCGCCAGCGACAGGCCGGCACCGGCCGCGCCGCCTTCCACCGCGGCGATCACCGGCTTGCCGCAGTCGCGCAGGCGGCGCACCAGGCCGTGCAGCAGCTCCAGGCGTTGGCGCCGCTCGTCGGCCGTCATCTCGCGCCGCAGCGCCAGGCTGTTGAGGTCGCCGCCGGCGCAAAAGAAGCTGCCGGCGCCGGTCAGCACGATGGCGCCGACCTGCGCGTCTTGCTCGGCCGCGGCCAGCGCCTGCATCGCGCCGTCGAAGAACTCCGGGCTCAGCGCGTTGCGCCGCTCGGGGTGGTGGTTGACGAGCACCCGCACCGCGCCTTCGTGGCGCACGAAGAGCCGCTGCGATGCGCTCATGCGCGGGCCTCCCGCCGCTCGGCCGACAGCGCGACATAACGCGCCAAGTGGAAGTCTTCGTCGCCGAGCTGGTGGTCGATCATCACCAGGCGCTTGGCGTAGTGCGCCAGCGGCAGCTCCCAGGTCATGCCGATGCCGCCGTGCAGCTGGATGCACTCCTCGGCCGCCAGCGTGCCGACGCGGCCGATCGTCGCCTTGGCGGCCGACAAGGCCAGTTCGCGCGCCAGTCGGTCGTCGCCGTCGACGGCAGCGGCGGCGTTGATCAGCGCCGACCGCCCCTGCTCGATCTCCAGCAGCAGGTCGGCCATGCGGTGCTGCAGGGCCTGGAAGCTGCCCAGCGCCACGCCGAACTGCTTGCGCGTGCGCAGGTACTCCAGCGTCTGCTCGCGCACCACGTCCATCGCCCCCAGCGCCTCGGCGCACAGCGCCAGCACGCCGCGGCCCAGCGCCTGTTCCAGCACCGGGTAGGCGGCGCCCTCGGGTCCGATCAAGACCTCGGCGCCGACGCGCACCTGGCGCAGGTGCAGGTCGCCGACGCGGCCGCCGTCGATCGCCGGATAGCCCTGCACCCGCAGGCCCTCGGCGCTGGCGGGCAGCAGGAACAGCGAGATGCCGGCCTGCGCGTCCACCGCGCCGCCGGTGCGCGCCGAGACGACGAAGGCATCGGCCGCCTCGGCCTGCGCCACCGCGCACTTGGCGCCGTCCAGCACCCAGGCGTTGCCTTCGCGCCGCGCCGTGGTCGAGACCTCGGCCAGCGCGTAGCCGCTCTCGGGCTCGCCATGCGCCAGGGCCACGATGCGGCTGCCGTCGATGATCGATGGCAACTGCTCGCGCTGCGCGGCGCTGCCGCCGCGGGCGATGACGCTGGCCGCCATCAGCGTGCCCAGGAAGGGTTCGACGGCCAGGCCGCGGCCCAGCGCCTCGAACACCACGCTCAAGTCGAAGCCCTGGCCGCCCAGGCCGCCGTCGGCCTCGGCCAGCAGCGCGCCGATGGCGCCGATGTCGGCCAGCTGCTGCCAATGCTTGCGGTCGAAGCCGGCGGCGGCGTCGGCGCTGCGCATGCGGGCCTCGAAGCCGTAGTCGTTGGCAACGTACTTGTTCAGGCTGTCCGCCAGCATGCGGCGGTCTTCGCTGTGTCTGAAGTCCATGTCTGCCTCAAAGCCCGAGGATCGTTTTGGAAATGATGTTGCGCTGGATCTCGTTGGATCCGCCGTAGATCGAGTGCTTGCGGTAGTTGAAGTAGCTGGCCGCCGCGGTGCGTGCCGCGGCCGGGCCGGGCAGCACACGTTCGTAGCCGTCGTGCATCGCTTCGGCGATGAAGGGCCGCGCATGCGGGCCCATCGCCCGGCGCAACAGCGAGGCCAGGTCCTGCTGGATCTGCGAGCCGCGGATCTTCAGCATCGAGCTTTCGGCACCCGGCGCCTCGCCGGCGGCGGCAGCGGCCACCACGCGCAGGTTGGTGGTCTTCATGTTCTCCAGCTCGATCTCCACGCGCGCCAGGCGGGTGGCGAAGGCCGGGTCGGCGATCAGCGCGCGGCCGTTGCGGCGCACGCTGGCGGCGGCCTGCACCAGCTTGTCCAGCGCCGCCACCGAATGCCCGACGCCGGCGATGTTGGTGCGCTCATACGTCAGCAGGTACTTGGCGCAGTCCCAGCCGCGGTTTTCTTCGCCCACCAGGTTCTCCACCGGCACGCGAACGTCGGTCAGGAACACCTCGTTGATCTGGTGGCTGCGGTCCAGCATGATGATGGGCCGCAGCTCGACGCCGGCGCTCTTCATGTCGATCAGCAGGAAGCTGATGCCGCTTTGCTTCTTGGCCGCGGGGTCGGTACGCACCAGGCAGAAGATCATGTTGGCGTGCTGGGCCAGCGTGGTCCAGGTCTTCTGGCCGTTCACCACGTAGTGGTCGCCATCGCGAACGGCGGTGGTCTTCAGGCTCGCCAGGTCAGAGCCGGCGCCGGGCTCGGAGTAGCCCTGGCACCACCAGTCGCTGCCGTTCAGGATGCGCGGCAGCCACCGGGCCTTCTGCGCTTCACTGCCGTACTTGATGAGCACCGGGCCCAGCATGCTCAGGCCGAAAGCCAGGATGCGCGGCGCATGGGCAATGGCGCATTCCAGCTCGAAGATGTATTTCTGCACCGGGCTCCAGCCGGTGCCGCCATGGGCCACCGGCCAGTGGGCGGCGAGCCAGCCGCGCTCGTTGAGGATGGCGTGCCAGGCCTCGGTGTCGGCCTTGCTCAAGTGCAGGCCGGCGGCCACTTGTCTGGACAAGTGTTCGGGCAGCTTGTCGCGCAGGAAAGCGCGCACCTCGTCGCGGAAGGTCAGCTCTTCGGGGGTGAGATTCAGGTCCATGGTTGGTCTCCGGGTCGGGCCGCTTCAAAAGATCTCGAAAAGGCCGGCCAGCCCCATGCCGCCGGCCACGCACATCGAGACCACGCCCCACTTCGCCTTGCGGCGCCGCCCTTCGATCAGGAGGTGGCCGGCCTGGCGCGCGCCGGTCATGCCGAAGGGGTGGCCGATGGCGATGGCGCCGCCGTTGACGTTCAGGCGCTCGGCCGGAATGCCCAGCTTGTGCTGGCAATACAGCGCCTGCGACGCGAAGGCCTCGTTCAGTTCCCACAGGTCGATGTCTTCGACCTTCAGGCCGAAGCGCTGCAACAGCTTGGGGATGGCGAACACGGGGCCGATGCCCATCTCGTCGGGCTCGCAGCCGGCCGCCGCCAGGCCGCGGAAGGCGCCCAGCGCCTGCAGGCCCAGGCGCTCGGCCTCCTGCGCTTCCACCATCACCAACGCAGCGGCGCCGTCGGACAGTTGCGAGGCGTTGCCGGCGGTGACGAATTGGTCCGCGCCTTTCACCGGCTCCAGCTTGGCCAGCGATTCGTAGGTCGTGCCCGGCCGGTTGCAGGTGTCGCGGTCCACCGTGGCTTCGCGCTGGGTCACCGCGCCGCTGGCCTTGTCGGTCACGGCCATCACCGTGCTCACCGGAACGATCTCGTCGGCATAACGCCCGGCCTGCTGGGCCTCGGCGGTGCGGCGCTGGCTTTCCACCGAGAAGCGGTCCTGCGCCTCGCGGCTGATGCCGTAGCGCTGGGCCACGATGTCGGCCGTCGCGATCATCTCCAGGTACAGCGCCGGCTTGCGCTCGGCCAGCCAGGGGTCGATGGTGAGGTCGGCGCCGCCGACGTTGCGCGAGCGGATGCCGGAGATGCTCTCCAGCCCGCCGGCGATGACGGCCGGCGCGCCGTCGACCACGATGCGCCCGGCCGCTGCCGCCACCGCCTGCAGGCCCGAGGCGCAGAAGCGGCTGACCACGCTGCCGGCAATGCTGAGCGGCAGTTCCGAGCGCAGCACGGCCTGGCGGCCGATGTTGCGGCCGGTGATGCCTTCGGGGTAGCCGCAGCCGAGCACCAGGTCTTCGATGCGCTCGGGATCGAGCCCCGAGCGCTGCACGGCGGCGCGCACCGCATGGCTGGCCAGCGTGGGGCCCGGCGTGATGTTGAACTCGCCGCGGTGCGCCTTGGTGATGGGCGTGCGCGCGGTGGATACGATGACGGCTTGTCGCATGGGGTGAGGTCTCCTGGCGTTTCAGCGCGGTGGCTGAGCGTGGTCGTTGTGGTTCAGGCTGGCGAAGTCGCGGCCCGCGGCCACCAGTTGCTCCAGCAAGGGGGCGGGCTGCCAGAACAGCGGGTCTTCCTGGGCGAAGGCGCGGATGTCGGCCAGGATCCGGGGCAGGCCCACCATGTCGGCGTACTTCATCGGCCCGCCGCGGTGGCGCGGAAAGCCGTAGCCGTTGATGAACGTAACGTCCACGTCCAACGGACGCAGCGCGATGCCTTCGGCCACCACCTTGGCGCCTTCGTTGACCATCGCGGCCAGGTAGCGGCGCACGATGTCTTCGGCGCTGAACGCGCGCGGCGGGATGCCTTTCTTGCTGCGCTCGGCGTCGATGATGGCGGCCACCTCGGGGTCGGCCTGGCCGGTGCGCGTGCCCTGCGGATAGAGATACCAGCCGCGGCCGGTCTTCTGGCCGAACCAGCCGCGCTCGCACAGCCGGTCGGCAATCTCGACGTAGCGCGCCTTCGGGTCGCGCGTGGCCGCCTTGCGCTTGCGCGTGGCCCAGCCGATGTCGCCGCCGGCCAGGTCGATCATCTGGAACGGCCCCATCGGGTAGCCGAAGTCGCGCACCGCGGCGTCGATCTGCTGCGGGCTGGCGCCGTCTTCCAGCATGTACTCGGCCGCCTCGCGATAGCGGGCGAGGATGCGGTTGCCGATGAAGCCGTCGCACACCCCCGCGCGCACCGGCACCTTCTTCAGCCGCTTGGCCAGTGCGAAGGCGGTGGCAACGACATCGGGCGCCACCTTGGCCGGCACCACGATCTCCAGCAGCTTCATGATGTTGGCCGGGCTGAAGAAGTGCAGGCCGATCACGTCCTGCGGCCGCGCGGTGACGGCGGCGATGGCATCGATGTCCAGGTACGAGGTGTTGGTGGCCAGCACCGCGCCGCGCTTGCAGACGCGGTCGAGTTGCTGGAAGACGTCCTTCTTCACGTCGAGGTTCTCGTACACCGCCTCGATCACCAGGTCCACTGCGGCCAGCGCGGCGTAGTCGGTGCTGCCGCTGTAGCGCGCCATCACGGTGGCCTTGTCGTCGGCCGTGATGCGCTGCTTGTGGATCAACCCGTCGTAGACCTTCTCGACGTTGGCGCGACCCCGCGCCAGCGCCTCGGCGTCGCGCTCGACCATCACCACCGGCAAGCCGGCATCCAGTGCGCTGACCGCGATGCCGGCGCCCATGGTGCCGCCGCCGACCACGCCGACCGAGGCGATGGGCCGCGGCGCGGCGGCGCGTGCCTCGGGCACCTTCAACACCTCGCGTTCGGCGAAGAAGGCGTGGATCAGGCCGGCGCGCTGCGGGCTGGCGATGCATTCGAGAAAGGCCTGGCGCTCGAGCTTCAGCGCTTCGTCGAACGGCAGGTCCAGCGCGTTCTGCACGGCGTCGACGATCTTGCCCGGCGAGAGCAGGCCGCGTGCCGATTTCGCCAGCCCGGCGCGCGCGGCTTCGATGGCGGCCTGGGCCGCGGCGCGGTCGGCGAGGCCTTGCGCGTCGCGGCTGCGGCGCGGTCCGGCGCCACGCGCCAGCCGTTCGGCCGCATCGGCCAAGCCGGCCGCTTGGGCGTCATCGCCATCGGCCAGCTGGTCGACCAGGCCCAGCTTCAGGGCTTGCGCGGCATCGAGGTGGCGGCCGCTGAGCATGAGGTCCAGCGCCGCTGGCGCGCCGATCAGGCGCGGCGCGCGCACCGTGCCGCCGGCGCCGGGCATCAAGCCCAGCAGCACCTCGGGCAGGCCCAGGCGGGCGTCGCGCAGCGCTACGCGGTAGTGCGCAGCCAGCGCGATCTCCAGCCCACCGCCCAAGGCGGCGCCGCGGAGGGCGGCGACCACGGGCTTGGCGCAGGCCTCGATGCGGTTGCAGACCTCGGGCACCGAAGGCGGCTGCGGCGGCCGGCCGAATTCGCGGATGTCGGCGCCGGCGACGAAGTTGGCGCCTTCGCCGACGATGACGATGGCGCGTGCGTCCGGGTCGGCGTCGGCGGCCTCGATGGCGGCCAACAGGCCGCTGCGCACCGCGTGCGAGATGGCATTGACCGGCGGGTTGGCCAGCGTGATGACGATCACCTCGCCGTGGCGGCTGCTGCGCACGGCGGCTTCAGTCGGGTTGGACATGGCGTTCAACTTCTGCGTTATGGCGGCGTCGGCGCGTCAATCGAGCTTGGCGCCCGAGAGCTTGACCACCCGCTCCCACACCGGGCCGTCCTTCTGCACCACGGCGCGGAATTCCTCCGGCGTGTTGCCCACCGCGATGAAGCCCATCTGCTGGAAGCGCTCGCGCATCTCCGGCTGCGCCAGGATGGCGTGCACTTCGGCGGCCATGCGCGACACGGCGGCCGCGGGCGTCTTGGCCGGCGCGCTCATGCCCACCCAGCCGGTGACGCGGAACACGTCGTCCTTGATGCCTTGCTCCAGCAGCGTGGGCACCTTGGGCAGCGCGGCCAGGCGCTCGGTGCCGGTGACGCCCAGCGCCTTCAGCCGGCCCGATTCGATGAAGGGGCGGGCCGACTGCAGCGCGGCAAAGGCGATGTGGAACTGGCCGCCCACCATGTCCTGCAGCATCGCGGCTTCGCCCTTGTAGGGCACGTGGTTCATGTCGGCCTTGAGCTTGTCGGACAGCCAGGCGCCGTCGAGGTGCGCCGTCGAGCCCATGCCCCAGGAGCCGTAGGCCAGCTGGCCCTTGTTCGCCTCGATGTGGCGCAGCAGTTCGGGCGCGCTGTTCACCGGCAGCTTCGGGCTGGCCAGCAGCACCAGCGGGCCGACCGCGATCTGCGTCACCAGCGCCTGGTCTTTCTGCGGGTCGTAAGGCAGCTTGCCGTAGAGGTACTGGTTGACCAGCATCGAGGTCGCCAGCCCCACCAGGTAGGTGCAGCCGTCGGGCGCGGATTTCAGCGCCTGGTCGGTGCCCGTCATGCCGCCGGCGCCGCCGCGGTTGTCGACCAGCACCGTCTTGCCCAGGCGGGGCGCCAGCGCTTCGGCAATCGTGCGCGCCATGACATCGGTGGTGCCGCCCGCGGGGTAGGGCACGATCAGCTTGATCGTCTTGCCGGGGCAGACGTCGGCGGCCAGCGCGGCGCCGGCCAGGCAAGGCAGCAGCGCGGCCAACAAGGCGCGGCGGACGAGGCGCCGCGGCGCGGGCAAAAAGGTGACGTTCATGGACGGATTCCTTGGGTGCGAAGCTCAGTGCGAAGGACCGGCGTCTGCCGGGACGGGGTGGGTCGACGGCGGGTCGGGCAGTGGCAGTGCGATTGGGATTGGCAGCGTCAGCACCCCCTTGGCCTGCAGCGCCTGCAGTTCGTGCTCGGGCAACTGCAGCAGCCGTTGCAGCACCTCGCGCGTGCCCTCGCCCAGCGTGGGCGGCGCGCTGCGCACCGGCAGGCGTTGCCCGTCCAGCCGATAAGGCGGCGCGAACACCGGCGTGCTGCCGGCCACCGGATGCGGCATCTGCTGCACCAGGCCGCCGCGGCGCGTGCGCTCGCTGGTCAAGGCTTCGTGCAAGCCCTGCACCCGGCCACCGGGAATGCCGGCCGCGTGCAGCCGCTGCAGCAGCAGCTCGCGCGGGAACTGGCGGATCAGTTCCACCAGCATCGGCTGCAGCACCAGCCGGTGCTGCGTGCGCTGCACGTTGGTGGCGAAGCGCGGGTCTTCGACGATGTCGGGGCGCGCGATCACCTCGCGACAGAACTTGTCGAACTGGCTGTTGTTGCCGACCGCGATGATCAGCGGCCCGTCCGCGGCCTCGAACATGCCGTACGGCATGATCGACGGATGCGCGTTGCCGTAGCGTTGCGGCTCGCCGCCCAGGCGCAATGCGTCCAGGCCGGTGTGGCTGGTGACGTTGACGCCGCAGTCGTACAGCGCCAGCTCGATCAGCCGGCCGCGGCCGCTGCGAGCGCGCTGGAACAGCGCGGCCAGCACGGCCTGGGCGGCGTACATGCCGGTCATCATGTCGACCACGGCCACGCCGAACTTCAGCGGCGGCTGGCTGGCCTCGCCGTTGAGCGCCATCAGCCCCGCCTCGCCCTGGATCACCAGGTCGTAGCCGGGCCGCGCCGCCTCCGGCCCGGAACTGTCGTAGCCGGTGATCGAGCAATAGACGAGGTCGGGCTTGATCGCCTTCAGCTGCGCGTAGCCCAGGCCCAGCTTCTCGGCGCCGCCGCTCTTGAAGTTCTGGATCACCACGTCGAAGCGCGGCAGCAGTTCGTGGACCAGGCGCAGCCCTTCAGGCTGCTGCAGGTCGATGGTGAGGGACCGCTTGCTGCGGTTCATCGCGTTGTAGTAGGTGGTCTCGGTGCGGCCGACGCGCAAGCCCCAGTCGCGCGTGTCGTCGCCGCGCGCGGGATGCTCGACCTTGACGACCTCGGCGCCGAAATCGGCCAGCACCTGCCCGCACAGCGGACCCGCGAAGACGCGCGACAAGTCCAGCACGCGCACGCCTTGCAGCGGCAGTTGCAGGTCGTCGGAAGCGACCGTGGGGGTTGAACGGCTCATGCGGGTCTCCTTGCTGGTTCGACGGTCGCCATCGCCGACACCAACCTGACCGGCCCGGCGCCGGCCCGCGAGCGGCGGCGAGGGCCGCTGATTCAGCGTCCCGGCGCGCACGTCGCGTCGATGTCTCGGATGAAGGCGGCGTGCGCTGCGGTCCCGGCGACCCGGCACAAGACGCTGCCTGGAGTGAATTCTTGGATTGCGGCGCGCGAGACTCAATCACATGCGTGATGAATGCGCGGAGCGTCATCGCGGCGCGCGCAGAGCGCGTCGAGCGCTGGGGCGGCGATGGCATGACGGTCGGGCGCGCGCCGGAGCCGCGCCATGCGCCAGCCAACTTGCGCAGGGGTTTCGTCCGAACTCGCCCGCGGTGGACCCGTCGGTGAACCCCTGCGAGTCACAAAGCAAAACGGGTCAGCCCCTTGTGAGAGCTGACCCGTTGATTTGATTGGCGCGGCTGGCAGGATTCGAACCCACGACCCCTTGGTTCGTAGCCAAGTACTCTATCCAACTGAGCTACAGCCGCGCGAAGCTGCGTACTATACCATGGGGCGCGGCGGGCTCACTCCAGCGCGGCGGCGGCGCGTTCGCAGTCCTGGGCGCGGGCGTCGTCGCCGGCTTCGCGGGCCATCTGCGCCAGGGCGCGCCAGGCGCGGCGGCGGGCGCGCAGCGGCAGGGTGCCGGCGGCGGCGCTCTGCTCCAGCAGCTTGCGCGCCTTGCCCCACAGCTGGCGGTCGGCGAAGGCCATGCCGACGGCGGCGACCACGGCGCTGTCGTGGCCGTGGGCTTCGAGCGCGGCTTCCAGGCGCGGCAGCCATTCATGCTCGATGCCCGGCGCGGCTTCGAACAGCGCCAGCGCGACGGCCTCGCGGTCGTCGCGATCGAGTTCGCCCAGGCGGTCCCAGAACGGCCTCAACCATTCACGTGCGTCGGCGTTCGATCCCAGGCGGCCGGCGCGCGCGGCGGCGCGCGCGGCCACGCTGGCGTCGGCACGGTCGGCGGGGTCGAGCTGCTGCCACAGGCGCTGCAACTGGTGCAGGTCGTGGCTGTCTTCGATGGCCTCGGCCGCCAGCGAGCGCAGCAGGCCGCGCGCCGCGATCGGCGTGAAGCCCTGGTGCTTGGCCAGCAGCCGCGCCGTGTGCAGCGCCTGCAGCGGCTGGCGCTGCAAGCGGCTGGCCTGCAGCTTGAGGCGCAGCGCCTGGGTGCGGCGGGCCACGCCGGCGGGCAACTGGTCCAGCAGTTCGGCGGCGCGCAGCGCGTCGCGGTCGTCGATCGCCCATTCGGCGGCGAGCAGCCGCGCGCCGTCCTCGGCGCCGTGGCCGCCGCCGTGGCGCATGCCCTGGAACAGCGACTGCATCACCGCGTCGCGCCGGCTGCGGTCCTGCAGGCGGTGCAGGCTGGCGGCGGCCAGCAGTTGCGCCAGCACGGCGAACTCGGCGTCGCCCTGCAGTTGCGGCGAGTCGTCGCGCAGCGCCAGCGCGCGCAGCGCAGCCTTGTGGGCGCGCGTGTAGCGGGCGCTGAAGAACTCGGCCTGCGCCTCGCGCAGCGCGGCCTGGGCGGCGCGCTCGCGGCGCAGGGCGCGCCATTCGCTGGCGCGCTCGGGCAGGCTGAGCAGCGAGCGCATGGCCTGCGCCGCCGAGAACAGCAGCGCGCAGACCAGGGCCAGCACGATGAGGAACAGGTTCAGCGACAGCTCGGTGCGCCAGCCGGCCCAGTAGATGGTGACCAGGCCGTCGTTGCTGCCCAGCGTGGTGGCGGCCACCACGGCCACCACGCACAACAGCACGAGCCAGATGATGCTGCGCATGACCGGCGCCCGGCGCTCAGCGCCCCGCGGCGGCGATGGCCGCCAGCGTGGCGTCGGGCCGCGGCACGGCGACGGTGCGCGCCTGCGCCGCGACCTGGCGCACGCCGTCGAGCGCGGCGTTGACGCGGCGCGAGCTGCGGTCGAAATAGCGCTCCAGCGCCGACTGCGCATCGCGCAGGTCGGACTGCGCGATGTCGAACTGCCGCGACAGCAGCGCCAGGCGCGCGTTGAGCAGCCGCAGCTTGAGGTTCTCGCGCAGGAAGAAGGCTTGCTCGGGGGCCACCAGCATGGCCTCGGGCACGTCGATGCGGGTGACGCGAACGAGGTCGCGCACTTCGGCCCACACCTGTTCGAGCATGCCGCGCCAGCGCTCGCCGAGGCCGTCGCCCCAGCCGGGCGCCGCGGCCGATGCCGATGCCGCGGCCGCCAGCGCGGGGCGCGCGCCCGCCGGTGCGCGCGGCGCGCCGCGACGGTCCACCGCCGACAGCAGCGGCAGCTCGTCGATCTGGCGGATCACCTCGTCGAGGCGGATGCTGAGCAGCGGGATGTCGGTGGCGCCGGCGGCGCGCGCCTTTTCCAGGTCTTGCGCGACGGCGCGGCGCACGCGCTCCAGCCGCGGCTGCGCATAACGCGACAAACGCTCGTCCACCTGCTTGAGCGTGGCCACCAGCGGGTCGGCGCTGCCGGTGATGGCGCTTTGCTGCTGCGCCACGCGCACGGCGGCTTCGACGTCGGCCAGCACGTTCTCGTCGCGCGAGCGCGCCATCGACTGCAGCAGTTCCTCGATCTGCGACCGCTGCAGGCTGGTCTCGGCGACGCGCGCTTCCAGCAGCGCCAGCTTGGCGGCGCCGTCGTGCACGCCCTCCTGCGCCTGGCGCGCCAGCAACTGGGCCTCGGCGGCCTGCGCGCCGCTGTCCTGCTGGCGCTTGACGAGTTCGGTCTCCAGCGCCTTCACGCGCTGCTGCGTGCTCCAGGCCATCACCAGCCCGGCGGCGGCCAGCGCCGCCAGCACGGCGCCGCCGGTGGCGATCCAGCGCCCAGGCCCGGGGCCGGCGTGGGCGGCAGGCGGCGGGGCCGGTGGCATCGGCGGCGGACCCGGTGGCATGGGTGATGCCGCGGGCGCTGGTGATGCCGCGGGCGCTGGTGATGCCGCTGTCGTCGACGGCGCCGGCGGTGCCGGCAAGGCGGCCACCACCGGCACGGCCGACGGCGGTACCGGCGGGGCGGCCGGCGGCGGCAGGGGCGAAGAAGGGTCGCTCACAGGGGAGGCGATTCTATCGACGCGCCCTGGCTTGCGGCGCCTGCGGCCGGCGCGCGCAGCCGCGCCGCCAGCTCGTCCACCCGCACGCCCACCAGGCCCACGCGGCCGAAGCCGGCGCGCCGCGCACGCTCGGCAATGCGCGGGTGCGTGGCCTCGGCGCGGCAGGCGCGCCAGTCGGCGCCGGGCACGGCAGCCAGCAGGTGGTCGATGGCCTCGCTGCTGCTGAAATGCCAGCAGTGCGCCGCCGGCGCCTGCAAGGCGGCGTCGACCAGCGCGCGGTCCAGCCGCGGCGCGCGGCGCCGGTAGGCGGTGACGAAGTCGACCTGCGCCCCGGCGGCGCGCAGCGTTTGCGCCAGCCAGTCGCGGCCGCCGTCGCCGCGCACGATCAGCACGCGCCGGCCTTGCCAGGGCTCAGCCTGCAGGCGCTGCCACAACGTCTCGGTGTCGAAGGGGCCGTCGGGCGGCGGCTCGACGAGTTGCGCCTCGTCGATGCCCGCCGCGCGCAAGGCGGCGCTGGTGCCGGGCCCGGTGGACCCGGCGCGCGTCGCGGCCGGCCAGGGCTGGCCCGGCGGCCGCGCCTCGAAAAAGTGCTGCACCGCGTTGGGGCTGACGAACATCGCCAGCGCCGCGCCATTCAGGTGCGCCCAGGCGGCGGCGATCGGCGCGCGCTCGGCCGGCTCGATGGCGATCAAGGGCAGCGCCACCGCGTCGATGCCCAGCGCCTGCAGCGCCTGCACCCAGGGCGCGGCCTGGGCGATCGGCCGGGTGACGATCACCCGCATGGCTTGCTCAGGCAGCCGGCAGATAACGCCCGGCCCCGGCGGCCTGCAGGTCGGCCGCGGCCTGCTCGCCAAGCGCGGTGGCCTGGGCCTCGTCGGCCACCGCGGCCTGGCGCCGCGCGCGCAGCAGCGGCTGCGCCGGCTCGCTGCCGTGGCCCAGCGCGGCGGTGATGCGCAACTGCCCATCCACCCACACGGCATGCGCCGCCAGCGGCATGCTGCAACTACCGCCCAGGGCGCGCGACACCGCGCGCTCGGCATGCGCCGCCAGCCAGGTGGGGCGGTGCAGCAGCGCGGCCAGCGTGCGGCGCAGCGCCGCCTGGTCTTCGCGCACCTCGATGCCCAGGGCGCCCTGGCCGGCGGCCGGGATCATGCGATCGACCGCGAAGCGCTCGCGGATGCGCGAGGCCAGGCCCAGCCGCTTCAGCCCCGCGGCGGCCAGCACGATGGCGTCGAAGCCGCCGTCGTCGAGCTTGCGCAAGCGCGTGTCGAGGTTGCCGCGCAGCGGCTCGATGCGCAGGTCGGGCCGCTCGGCCAGCAACTGCACCACGCGGCGCAGGCTGGAGGTGCCGACCACCGCGCCCTGCGGCAAATCGGCCAGCGCGGCGTAGCGGTTGGAGACGAAGGCATCGCGCGGGTCCTCGCGCGCCAGCACCGCGGCCAGCACGAAGCCGGCGGGCAGGTCCATCGGCACGTCCTTCAGCGAATGCACGGCCAGGTGCGCGCGGCCGTCTTCCAGCGCCGTCTCCAGCTCCTTCACGAACAAGCCCTTGCCGCCGACCTTGGACAGCGCGCGGTCCAGGATCTGGTCGCCGCGGGTGGTCATGCCCAGCAGCTCGACCTGCAGCCCCAGGCCTTGCAGCAGGCCGCGCACGTGCTCGGCCTGCCACAGCGCAAGGCGGCTTTCGCGGGTGGCGATGATGGTGCTCTGGCTCGTCGGGCTCACTGGGGTACCTTCGGGCTGCGCCCTCCGGTATTCGCCCTTGGGGCGGCCCGGCGGGCTCATGGTGCGCGATTATCGCCAGCGACTTCGTCGCCGCTGCGTTCCGCTGGCCGGGCACGCCGCTTGCGTGCAGAATTGGTAACCCGGTTACAGCCCGAAAGCCCTGCCATGCCCAGCCGCCGCCGCCCTGCCAGCCCGTCCGCCAACCCCAAGCCGGGCCGCCGCGCCCAGGCGGAAGACGACGCGGCGGCCAAGAACAAGCCGCTGGTCGAGGATATCCGGTTACTCGGCCGCATCCTGGGCGACGTCATCCGCGAGCAGGAAGGCAAGCCGGCCTTCGAGCTGATCGAGCGCATCCGGCAGCTCTCGGTGGCCTACCGGCTGAAGGCCGACGCCAGCGCCGGCCGCGTGCTCGACCGGCTGCTGAAGAACCTCTCGGCCGACCAGACGGTGACCGTGATCCGCGCCTTCAGCTACTTCAGCCACCTGGCCAACATCGCCGAAGACCGCCACCACGTGCGCCGCCGCCTGGCGCACGAGCGCGAAGGCCACCAGCAGGAGGGCTCGCTGGCCGTCGCCTTCGAGCGGCTGCACCGCGCCGACCAGCGCGCCGACGACATCGCCCAGGTGCTGGCCAGCGCCTACATCTCGCCGGTGCTGACGGCCCACCCCACCGAGGTGCAGCGCAAGAGCATCCTCGACGCCGAGCGCGCCATCGCCGAGCTGGTGGGCCAGCGCGACGAGTTGCGCACGCCGCCGGCGCTGGCCGAGAACGAGGAGCTGATCCGCGCCCGCGTCACCCAGCTGTGGCAGACGCGCATGCTGCGCACCGCCAAGCTGAGCGTGGCCGACGAGATCGAGAACGCGCTCAGCTACTACCCGACGACGTTCCTGCGCGAGATCCCGCGGCTGTACCGCGAGATCGAGCGCGCGCTGCCCGGCCACCCGATCGCGCCCTTCCTGCGCATGGGCCACTGGATCGGCGGCGACCGCGACGGCAACCCCAACGTCACCGCCGCCACGCTGCGCCACGCGCTGGCGCGCCAGGCCGAGGTGGCCTTGCGCTTTTATCTCACCGAGGTGCACGCGCTGGGCGCCGAGCTGTCGGTGTCGGGCACGCTGTCGGCCGTGACGCCGGCCATGCAGGCGCTGGCCGCGCGCTCGCCCGACCACAGCGAGCACCGCGAGGACGAGCCCTACCGCCGCGCGCTGATCGGCATCTACGCCCGGCTGGCCGCCACGCTGCAGGCGCTGACCGGCACCGAGGCGCTGCGCCACGCCGTCGCGCCGCAGGACCCCTATGCCGACGCTGCCGAGCTGGCCGCCGACCTGAGCATCATCGAAGCCTCGCTGGCCGCCAACCACGCGCAGGCGCTGATCGGCCCGCGGCTGGCGCCGCTGCTGCGCGCCGTGCAGGTCTTCGGCTTCCACCTGGCGACGCTGGACCTGCGGCAAAGCTCCGACCAGCACGAGGCCGTGCTGGCCGAGCTGCTGCGCACGGCGCGCATCGAGCCCGACTACGCGGCGCTGGACGAGCCGGCGCGCCGCGCGCTGCTGCTGCGGCTGCTGAACGACGCGCGCCCGCTGCGCGTGCGCGGTGCCGCCTACAGCGCGCTGGCGCTCGGCGAGCTGGAGATCTTCGAGACCGCGGCCAGTGCGCTCAAGCGTTACGGCCGCCAGGCCCTGCGCCACTGCATCATCAGCCACACCGAGGAGGTGAGCGACCTGCTGGAGGTGCTGCTGCTGCAGAAGGAATGCGGCCTGCTGCACGGCACGCTGGACGGCGAGGCGCGCAACGACCTGATCGTGGTGCCGCTGTTCGAAACCATCGGCGACCTGCGCCGCGCCGAGCCCATCATGCGCGAGTTCTACGCGCTGCCCGGCATCCGCGCGATGGTGGTGCGCAGCGGCGCCGAGCAGGACGTGATGCTGGGCTACAGCGACAGCAACAAGGACGGCGGCTTCTTCACCAGCAACTGGGAGCTGTACCGCGCCGAAACGGCGCTGGTGGCGCTGTTCGACGGCATGCACGCCAGCGACGGCATCCGGCTGCGCCTGTTCCACGGCCGCGGCGGCACCGTGGGCCGCGGCGGTGGTCCCAGCTACCAAGCCATCCTGGCGCAACCGCCGGGCACGGTGAAAGGCCAGATCCGCCTGACCGAGCAGGGCGAGGTGATCGGCAGCAAGTACGCCAACCCCGAGATCGGCCGCCGCAACCTGGAGACGCTGGTCGCCGCCACGCTGGAGGCCACGCTGCTGAGCCCGACCAAGGGCGCGCCCAAGGCCTTTCTCGACGCCGCGGCGGCGCTGTCCGACGCCAGCTTCGCCGCCTACCGCCGGCTGGTCTACGAGACCCCGGGCTTCACCGAGTACTTCTTCGCCGCGACGCCGATCCGCGAGATCGCCGATCTCAACATCGGCTCGCGCCCCGCGTCACGCAAGGCGACGCGCGCCATCGAAGACCTGCGCGCCATCCCCTGGAGCTTTTCGTGGGGCCAGTGCCGCGTCGCGCTGCCCGGCTGGTGCGGCTTCGGCTCGGCGGTGCAGGCCTTCTTGTCCAGCGGCGACCGCGAGACGCAGCTCGAACTGCTGCGCCGCATGTACCGGCAGTGGCCGTTCTTCCGCACCTTGCTGTCCAACCTGGACATGGTGCTGGCCAAGAGCGATCTGCGCATCGCCGCGCGCTACGTCGAGCTGGTGGAAGACGCCAAGCTCGCGCGCCGCATCTTCAACGCCATCCGCGCCGAATGGCAGCGCGCCGACGAAGCGCTGGCGCTGATCACCGGCGACACCGAGCGCCTGCAAAGCAACCCGGCGCTGGCGCGCTCGATCGCCCACCGCTTCCCCTACCTGGACCCGCTGAACCACCTGCAGGCCGAGCTGCTGCGCCGCTACCGCCAGCGCCGCGACGACGACCCCGCGGTCGAGCGGCTCAAGCGAGGCATCCACTTGTCGATCAACGGCATCGCGGCCGGGCTGCGCAACACGGGCTGAGCGCGCCGGCACCTGGCCACGGCATCCTGGCCAACTTGGCTAGAATCGGCGGGCCCAGCCGGAGTCCGCGATGCAGGTCAACATCCTCGAAGCGAAGAACCAGTTGTCCAAGCTGGTGGCCGCCGCCTCGCGTGGCGAGGAGGTGGTGATCGCCAAACGCGGCAAGCCGGTGGTGAGGCTGGTGAAGGCCGAGGCGCCGCGCCAGCGCCGCTGGGGCGCCTGGCAAGGCTTGATCAGCGAAGCGGAGATCGCGGCGGCCTTCTCGCCCGAGGCCGAGGCCGAGATGGCGGCCTTGTGGCAGGGCAGCGTGGCCGCGCCGACCGAACCCGAGGCCAAACCGCGCCGCCGGCCCGCGGCACCGAACGCCAAGAAGGTCAGGAAGCCGCGGCCGTGAGCCGCTACCTGCTCGACAGTCACGTCGTGCTGTGGGCACTGACCGCGCCGCGCCAGCTCTCGCGGCGCACGCGCGACATCCTGGCCCACGAGGACGTCTTCGTCAGCGTGCTCACGATCTGGGAGCTGATGCTGAAGAGCGAGCGCAAGCGGCTGCCGCTGCCCGGCCACACGACGCTGGCCCGCGCGATCGAAGACGCGGGCGGCCGGCTGTTGCCGCTGGCGCTGGTGCACGTCGAAGAAGCGGCTGCCATCGGGTTGGCGCAACACGATCCGATCGACCGCCTGCTCGTCGGCACGGCGCGCGCCGAGCGCATGGTGCTGGTGACGCGCGACGCGAAGATCCTCGAATCCGCCGCCGGCGCGCTGGGCGCGCTGCTGCTGGAAGCCTGAGCGGCCGGCGCTTCAGCCTGCCGCGCCCGTGGCCAGCGCCGCGCGCACCGCGGCCAACTGCCGGCGCGACACCGGCAGCCAGTCGTCCAGCGGCGCCACGCGCACGGCCCAGCCTTCGTCGGCGCCGTCGTCGCCGCCGCTTTCGCTGCCGCGCACGCGGCGCAGTTCGCGCACCGCGTGCGCGGCGACCAGCGCGTTGCGGTGGATACGGATGAAGCCGCGGCCCAGGCGCCGTTCCAGGTCGGTCAGCGAATCGTCGAGCAAATGGCTGCTGCCGGCGGTGCGCAGCGTCACGTACTTCAACTCGGCCTTCAGCACCAGCACCTCGGCCACCGGCACGCGCAGCACGCGGCCGCGCTCGGCCACCACCAGCACCGGCGCTTCGGCCAGCGGCGCGGGCTGGCTGTCCACCGGCCAGCGGCGCTGGCGCACGCGGCGCAGCGCGGCCTGCAGGCGGTCGCGCAGCACCGGCTTGGTGAGGTAGTCCACCGCGTCGAGGTCGAAAGCGCGCAGCGCGTGGTGGCCGTGCGCGGTGACGAACACCACCGACGGCGGCTGCGGCAGCGAGCGCAGCGCGGCGGCCAACTGCATGCCGTCGCGGCCGGGCATGCGGATGTCGAGCAGCACGAGGTCGCAATCGGGGTGCTCGTTCAGCCAGGCCAGTGCCGAGCTGGCGTCGGCCGCCTCGCCCAGCACCTGCACCGCCGGGTCGGCCGCTTCCTGCAGCAGGCTGCGCAGGCGCAGACGGGCCAGCGGCTCGTCGTCGACGATGAGGGTGCGCAGGGCGTGGGCGTTCGTCACAACGGCACCGTGATGTGAGCGTGGAAGCCCTGCTCGTCCTGCCCGGCGTCGCGCTGGCCGCCCACGTCGTGTAGCAGGCGCAGGCGCTCGCGCACGTTGCGCAGCGCCATGCCGTGGCCGGGGGCCGAGGGCTCGTCGGCGCCGCAGCCGCGCATCTGCCCGAACCACGCCCGCGCGATCGCCGCCAGCTCGGGACGGCGGGCGGCGAACCAGGCGTCGATCGGCGGGTCGTGCCGTGTCGCGCCGTTGAATCGCAGGACGTTGGACATCAGCCTGACGCGCTTGAGTGATTTCGCGCCGCGCGGGCCTGCTGGATGCTCGCGGTGATGAGCGCGATGGTCTCATCCGGCAGCGATTTCGGAACCGGCAGCGCGCTGGCCGAATCGAGAAACAGGTACAGGTTGCGGTCGTCGGTGGCCGTGCCGTCAACGGACGTCCAAGGCACTTCGAGCGACATCCCGCCATAGCGCGCCACGAACGACGCCGGACGCAGTTCAAGCTCGATCTCGCGGGCGGCGGTTCGCAGGCCCGCGCGGATCACGGCTCTGCGCGCCAGATGCTCGGCCGCCAGCCGAACGACGATGGCAGCGCCGAAGAACGTGCCGATGACATAGGCATAACGCCGGTACGAAGCCTGCTCATCGATGCTCCAGGCGATGGCGGCCACGGCCAGGCCGATGAGGGGCCAGAACAAGAGTTGCAGCAGTCCGTGCACGGAAAGCCAGCCGTGGGCAGCGCCGAAGCGCCTGGCCACCGCGAGTTGGAGCCGCTGATGGTCTCCGTCGTCAAGTGCGTACGAAACGATCATTCGATCTCACAACGGCACCGTGATCCGCGCATGGAAGCCCTCATCGTCCTGCCAGGTGTCGCACTGGCCGCCCACGTCGTGCAGCAGGCGCAGCCGCTCGCGCACGTTGCGCAGCGCCATGCCGTGGCCGGGGGCCGAGGGTTCGTCGCCGACGCTGTTGTGCACCGTCAGCACCGCCTGGCCGCGGCGGGCCTGGGTCTCGATGCGGATGCGCGCGCCGTCCAGCGCCGGCTCCACGCCGTGGCGCACGGCGTTCTCCACCAGCGGCTGCAGCACCAGCGGCGGCAGCCGCGCGGCATCGGTTCGCGGGTCCAACTGCCAGCTCACCTGCAGCCGCGAGCCGAAGCGCACTTGTTCGATGGCGAGATAACGCTGCGCCAGCGCCACCTCCTCGGCCAGCGAGACCGAACTGCCGGCCTCGGCCAGCGCCACGCGGAACAGTTCGGACAAGTCCTCCAGCACCGCCTCGGCGCGCGCCGGGTCGACGCGCACCAGCGCCACCGCGGTGTTGAGCGTGTTGAACAGAAAGTGCGGGCGGATGCGCGACTGCAGCTCGGCCAGCCGCGCGTCGGCCGTGGCCGGCTGCCAGATGCGCGAGCGCAGTTCCAGCCAGGCCCACAGCAGCGCCGCGAAGCCGGCGCCGGCCAGCGGCAGGCCCAACAGGCGCAGCCCGCCGCCATCGCCGGCCAGCCCGGCCAGCCACAGCGGCCACCACACCAGCAGCGCCAGCGCGGCGCCCAGGCCCAGCATCAGCGCGGCGCGCCACGCGGCCGGGCGCTGCGCCAGCCGGCGCCGCAGCGCGCACAGCAGCACCAGCCACAGCACGGTGCCGGCCGTGCCGGCAAAGGCCGCGGCGCCCTGGCGGGCCAGCCACTGCGTGCCGTTGTCGCTGCTGCACAGCACGGCGACGGCCAGCACCGCCTGCACCAGCAGCACGGCGCGCAGGCCCAAAGCGGGGTGGCAGACGTCGAAGGCGCTGGCCGCTGCCGCGAGGCGCTGCGCTTCGTCGGCCACGGCGCCGAAGCGCGTGGTGGCCTGCGCGGTGCTGCGGAACTCGCTGATGCGCTGGCTCTCGGGCCACAGGCTGGCCGGCCGGCTGCCGGTGGGCGCGAAGTCGCCGGGCGGTTTGTCGCTGTCGGTCATGGGTCAGCCTCAAGGCCGGCACGGATAATACGCAGCCCTTCGTTGCGCTCCACACCCCTCACCACGATGTCTTCCGATCCTCTCGCCAACAAGGCCCAGGCCTGGTCCGCGCTGTTCTCCGAGCCGATGAGCGAGCTGGTCAAGCGCTACACCGCCAGCGTCGGTTTCGACCAGCGCCTGTGGCGCGCCGATATCGAAGGCAGCCTGGCGCATGCCGAGATGCTGGCCGCGCAAGGCATCATCCGCGCTCAGGACCTGGCCGACATCCGGCGCGGCATGGCGCAGATCAGCGACGAGATCGAACAGGGCCGCTTCGAGTGGAAGCTCGACCTCGAAGACGTTCACCTCAACATCGAGGCCAGGTTGACGCAGCTGGTCGGCGACGCGGGCAAGCGGCTGCACACCGGCCGCAGCCGCAACGACCAGGTGGCCACCGACGTGCGGCTGTGGCTGCGCGGCGAGATCGACCGCCTGCAGCCGCTGCTGGCCGCGATGCAGCGCGCGCTGGTCGAACTGGCCGCGCAGCACGCCGAGACGGTGATGCCCGGCTTCACCCACCTGCAGGTGGCGCAGCCGGTGAGCTTTGCGCACCATTTGCTGGCCTACGTGGAGATGTTTGCGCGTGACGGTGAACGGCTGGCCGACGTGCGAAAGCGCGTCAACCGCCTGCCGCTGGGCGCCGCGGCGCTGGCCGGCACCAGCTACCCGCTGGACCGCGAGCGCGTGGCGCGCAGCTTGAACTTCGACGGCGTCTGCGAGAACAGCCTGGACGCGGTGAGCGACCGCGACTTCGCGCTCGAATTCAGCGCCTTCGCCAGCATCTGCATGGTGCACGTCTCGCGCCTGGCCGAGGAGATCGTGCTGTGGATGAACCAGAACTTCGGCTTCATCGACCTCGCCGACCGCTACTGCACGGGCAGTTCCATCATGCCGCAGAAGCGCAACCCCGACGTGGCCGAGCTGGCGCGCGGCAAGACCGGCCGCGTGGTGGGCCACCTGATGGCGCTGCTGACGCTGATGAAGGGCCAGCCGCTCACGTACAACAAAGATAACCAGGAAGACAAGGAGCCGCTGTTCGACACCGTCGACACGCTGTCCGACACGCTGCGCATCATGGCCGAGATGGTCGGCGGCATCACCGTCAAGGCCGACGCGATGGAACGCGCTGCGCTCAAGGGCTATGCCACCGCCACCGATCTGGCCGACTACCTGGTGAAGAAGGGCCTGCCCTTCCGCGACGCCCACGAGACCGTGGCCCACGCGGTGAAGATCGCGTTGCAGCGCGGCGTGGACCTGGCCGAGCTGCCGCTGGCCGAGCTGCAGGCGCTGAACGCCACCATCGGCGACGACGTGTTCCAGGTGCTGACGCTGCGCGGCTCGATGCACGCGCGCCAGGTCATCGGCGGCACCGCGCCCGAGCAGGTGCGCGCGCGCATCGCGGCGCACCGGGCGCGGCTGGGCTGAGCGAGTCACCGCCGGCTGACACGGCTTTGCGGCTCGTGTACCATGGCCCGTGTTCCACCAGCACGGAGCGTTGACCATGGCCCGCAACATCACCTTCACCGCCGACGAAGCGCTGATCGAGGAGGCGCGCCAGGCCGCGCTGGCCGAGAACACCACGCTCAACGAGCAGTTCCGCATCTGGCTGGAGCAGTACGCGCGCAAGCGGCGCGTGGCGCGGGCGATGGCCACCATCGACGAGATGCGCCAGTACATCCGTACCGACGGCCGCAAGTTCACCCGCGACGAGATGAATGAGCGGCGCTGACTTCTTCGACAGCAACGTCCTGCTCTACCTGTTCGACGAGACGGCCCCCGCCAAGAGCGAACGGGCCGGCGAGCTGGTGACGCAGGCGCTGGCCAGAGGCACGGCGGTGATCAGCTACCAGGTCGTGCAGGAGACGCTGCATGTGCTGTCGCGCAAGTTCCGCATCGCGGCCAAGCCCGAGCACGCCATCGCCTTCCTGCGCGACACGCTGCAGCCGCTGTGGCAGGTGCAACCCAGTGTCCAGCTCTACGAGCATGCGGTCGAGCTGCGCGAGCGGCTGCGCTTCGGCTTCTACGACAGCCTGATCGTCGCCGCCGCGCTGCAAGCCGGCTGCAAGCGGCTGCTGACCGAAGACCTGCAGCACGGCCAGAAGATCGACGGCCTGCGCATCGAGAACCCGTTCCGCGCCTGATCCTCAGCCGGCGGCGCCGCCCAGCGCCTCGTCCCAAGGCCAGTCCAGCAACTCGGCCAGCCGCCGCAACACCCAGGCCGGCTCGCCGCCCTGCAGGCCCGCGCCCGGCTCGCGCAGGCCCTGGCCGATGCGCTGCAGCACGTCGGCCTCGGTCACGCCGAGGTCGAAGCGCAAGGTCTGGGCACGCTCGACCAGCATCTGCGCGAGGTCTTCGCACAGCTCGTAGCGGGCGCGGTACTCGGCCAGCGGCAGCCGCAGCCGGCCGCGCGCGTCGGCGTGCACGGCGTGAAACGAAGGCGGGACGGGGATCTGGAACGCGTCGGACATCGCCCCGGTTGTACCCCGCCGGCGCGGCGCTACGCTTGGCAACCTATGCCGCCGCGCCGCCGCTGGATCGCCCACCTGGACATGGACGCCTTCTATGCCTCGGTGGAACTGCTGCGCTACCCCGAGCTGAAAGGCCTGCCGGTGGTGATCGGCGGCGGCCGCCGCCACCAGCCGCTGCCGCAGGCCGACGGCACGCGCCGCTTCGCGACGCTGCACGACTACAAGGGCCGCGGCGTGATCACCACCGCCACCTATGCGGCGCGGGCTTACGGCGTCAACTCGGCGATGGGGCTGATGAAGGCCGCGCTGCTGTGCCCGCAGGCGGTGCTGCTGCCGACCGATTTCGACGAGTACCGCCGCTACTCCCGCCTGTTCAAGGCCGCGGTGGCCGAGCTGGCGCCGGTGATCGAGGACCGCGGCATCGACGAGATCTACATCGACCTGAGCGATCTGCCCGGCGCGCAGGACGCCGTGGGCCACGACGCCGCCGGCGGCGTGCGCGCCATCGCGCAGGAGATCCGCAACAACGTGCGCAGCGCCACCGGCGGGCTGACCTGCTCGATCGGCGTCACGCCCAACAAGCTGCTGGCCAAGATCGCCAGCGAGCTGGACAAGCCCGACGGCCTGACGGTGCTGGCCGAGGCCGACCTGGCGCTGCGCATCTGGCCGCTGCCGGTGCGGCGCATCAAGGGCATCGGCCCCAAGGCCGGCGCCCGGCTGGCGGCACTCGGCATCAACACCATCGGCGAGCTGGCGCGCCAGCCGCGCGAGGCGCTGGTCGAGCGCTTCGGCCGCGCCTACGGCCGCTGGCTGCACGAGGCGGCGCACGGCATCGACGACCGCCCGGTGGTGACGCACAGCGAGCCGGTGTCGATCAGCCGCGAGACCACCTTCGAGCGCGACCTGCACGCGGTGGCCGACAAGGCCGAGCTCGGCGCCATCTTCACGCAGCTGTGCCAGCAGGTGGCGGCCGACCTGCAGCGCAAGGCCTACCGCGGGCGCACCATCGGCATCAAGCTGCGCTTCGACGACTTTCGCACCGTCACGCGCGACCTCACGCTGCCCGAGGCGACGGCCGATGCCGCAACCATCCGCCAGGCCGCCGGCCAGTGCCTGAAGCGCGTGGACCTGGGCCGCCGGCTGCGCCTGCTGGGCGTGCGCGCCGGCGGGCTGACGCGCGAGCGTGCCGGCGCGGCGGCGGCGCCCGTGCGTGGCGGCCGCACACCAAGCCGCGGCGAGGCCGCGTTGCCGGCGGGGTCCGACGCCGGGCTCTTCGGCGACGACGAAAGCTGATGCCGCCGGCCCCCGTGCAACGCCTATATTGCGGCCCATGAACGCCGCCGCCTTTCGCCCCGCCCTGTCGCGCGCCGCCTGGCTGGCCGCGCTGGCCCTGCTGCCGCTGGCCGCCACGGCGGCCGACCTGCAGGTCGTCGTCACCACGCCTGACGGCAAGCCGGCGGCCGACGTCGTCGTGGCGCTGCTGCCGCTGGCCGGCGGCGCGGCGCCGGCGCCGCGCGCCGAGCCGGCGCTGATCATCCAGAAGGACATCCGCTTCGAGCCCTACGTCACCGCGGTGCCGCTGGGCACGCGGGTGCGCTTCGTCAACCGCGACCGCTTCGACCATCACGTGCGCTCGGCGCCCGGCGGGCCGCTGGGCTCGATCGCGCCGGCCAAGACCTTCGAGTTCCGGCTGCCGGCCGCGCGCGGCGGCCGCGAGCCTTCGGCCGAGATGGTGATGGACGCGCCCGGCGCCAGCGGCGTGGGCTGCCACCTGCACGGCTCGATGCGAGCGCACATCTACGTCAACCCGACGCCCTGGGTGGCGGTGACCGACAACGCCGGCCGCGCGCTGCTGCAAGGCGCGCCCGACGGCGCCGCCGACCTGCGGCTGTGGCACCCCGACCAGATCGTCGCGCAGGACCAGGTGCGCACCACGGTGGCCGGCAATGCCAACCTCGAGGCCAAGCTCAACTTCACGCCGCGGCGGCGGCCGCCGCCGCGCATCAAGGGCGAGTACGAGCAATAACGCTCGAAGTGAGGGTCAGCGCGACGGCAGCGACGCCATCCACAAGGCCGTCACCGCGCAGCAGGCGGCCGGCACCCAGCCCCAGCGCGGCGGCAAGGTCCACCAGGCCCAGGCCGAGCTGAGCGCCATCATCGTCCACGCCAGCTGCTTGGCGCGCAACGGGATCACGCGGCGCGCGCGCCAGGCCCGCACCATGGGCCCGAAGCGCGGGTGGCGCAGCAGCCAGCGCTCGCAGCGCGGGCTGCCGCGCGCAAAGCAGAAGGCCGCCAGCAGCACGAAGGGCGTGGTCGGCAGCACCGGCAGGAAGATGCCCACCACGCCGGTGGCCAGCGCCAGCCAGCCGGCGGCCAGCCACAGCGGGCGCTGCCAGCCGGCGGCCGGCGCCGATGCGGGAGCGGGTGCCGATGCGGGTGCGGGTGCCACCACCGGAAGGTCGGCGTCGGGCGGGCGTTCCATCACGCCGATGATAGGCAGGCTTGCGTCACCTCAAGCGCGGCCGCGGCGCCGCCGGCGTATGCTCGCCGGTCCGCCAACTGCCGCTGCAAGCCCTCGTCATGACCGCTCTCGCCTGGTCCGAAGCCCTGGCCCTGAAACAGCCCCGCATGGATCAGACGCACCGCGAGTTCGTCGAGCTGCTGCAGCAACTCGACGCGGCCGCCGCCGACCCCGCGCGCGACCTGCTGCCGCTGGTGCGCGAGCTGCAAAGCCACACCGAAGCCCATTTCGCGCAGGAAGAGCGCTGGATGGCCGACATCGACTTCGCGGCGCAGAACTGCCACAGCCTGCAGCACGCCCAGGTGCTGAAGGTGCTGGCCGAGGTGCCGCGCCTGCTGGCCGAGAAGGACGACCGCGAGCTGGGCCGCGTGCTGAGCGACGAGCTGGGCAAGTGGTTCGTCGTCCACGCGCAGACCATGGACGCCGCGCTGGCCGAGCTGATGCTCGAGCGCGGCTACGACCCCGACACGGGCCGGCTGCTGCAACCGCTGCCGGCCGCCGAAGTGCCGCCAGCGCTGATCACCGGCTGCGGCGGCGCGCGCTGCAGTTGAGGGCCGGCGGCGGCAGCGGCCGCCAACCCCGCTAGCATGGGCGCCGAGGAGAACCCCCGGCCATGCCCGTCATCACCACCATCGAAGACCTGCGCCAGCTGGCGCGCCGGCGCGTGCCGCGCATGTTCTACGACTACGCCGACACCGGCAGCTGGACCGAAAGCACCTACCGCGCCAATGAAGCGGACTTCCAGCCGATCAAGTTGCGCCAGCGCGTGGCCGTCAACCTGGAAAACCGAAGCACCGCGGCGCCGATGGTGGGCATCGACTGCAAGATGCCGGTGGCCATCGCGCCGGTCGGGCTGACCGGCATGCAGCATGCCGACGGCGAGATCCTCGCCGCGCGCGCGGCCGAGAAGTTCGGCATCCGCTTCACGCTCAGCACGATGAGCATCTGCTCGATCGAAGACGTGGCCGCGGCGACCAAAGGCCCGTTCTGGTTCCAGCTCTACGTGATGCGCGACCGCGACTTCATCGAGCGGCTGATCGACCGCGCCAAGGCCGCCGGCTGCGACGCGCTGGTGCTGACGCTGGACCTGCAGATCCTCGGCCAGCGCCACAAGGACCTGAAGAACGGCCTGTCCACGCCGCCCAAGCCGACGCTGGCCAACATCATCAACCTGCTGACCAAGCCGCGCTGGTGCCTGGGCATGGCCGGCACGCGCCGGCGCCAGTTCGGCAACATCGTCGGCCACGTCAAGGACGTGACCGACCTTTCCAACCTCGGCGCCTGGACGGCGCAGCAGTTCGACCCGCGGCTGAACTGGGGCGACGTCGAGTGGATCAAGAAGCGCTGGGGCGGCAAGCTCATCATCAAGGGCATCCAGGACGTCGAGGACGCGCGGCTGGCCGCCGACAGCGGCGCCGACGCGCTGATCGTCAGCAACCACGGCGGCCGCCAGCTCGACGGCGCCGAATCCAGCATCCACGCGCTGCCGGCCATCGCCGCCGAGGTGGGCTCGAAGATCGAGGTCCACATGGACGGCGGCATCCGCAGCGGGCAGGACGTGCTCAAGGCCTGGGCCCTGGGCGCGCGCGGCACCTACATCGGCCGCGCCATGGTCTACGGCCTGGGCGCGATGGGCGAGGCCGGCGTCGCCAAGGCGCTGCAAATCATCCACAACGAGCTCGACCTGACGATGGCCTTCTGCGGTCACCGCCGGTTGCAGGACGTCGACCGCTCCATCCTGGTGCCGGGAACCTTCCCACACTGAGCGAGTCGCACCCCGGCGCGTCGGGAAATCCCTGACGCGCGTTTCCGTGCGCGCCCGATGCAGCCGCCCCCGGGCGGTTGACCAGAATGCGCGCCGAGTTGTCCCCCTCCTCCACTTCCATGGACCTTCGCATGACGAATCGATTCGACGCCCGACCCTCGCTGCTTGCCTTGCTGGGCGTGGCCCTGCTGGCAGCCGCCCCGGCAGCCCGCGCCGAAGACAAGACCGACGGCCAGTGGCGCGGCAATGGTGCCGCCGCCTTCTCGCTGACCTCGGGCAACACCAGCACGCGCGCGCTGCTGCTCAGCGCCGACGCGACGCGCGCCACCACGGCCGACAAGATCACGCTGGGCATCAACTCCAACTACGGCCGCAGCCGCAACGGCGGCGTGACCGAGACCACCTCCAACAAGTGGGCGGCGGGCGGGCAGTACGACTTCAACCTGTCGCCGCGGCTGTACGCCTTCGGCAAGCTGGGCCTGGAAGGCGACAAGCTGGCCGACCTGGACCTGCGCAGCACGCTGGCCGCCGGCCTCGGCTACAAGCTGATCAACACGCCCGAGACCACCTTCGACCTGCTGGCCGGCGTGGCCTACAGCACCGACAAGTACGGCGACCTGCAGACCATTGCCGGCAAGACCGACAACCGCTTCTCGCGCACCAGCGTGATGCTGGGCGAGGCGTCGACGCACCAGCTGTCGTCCACCGTCAGCTTCAAGCAGCGGCTGGAGCTGTACCCCGGCCTCAGCGGCGACAAGGCCAAGCTGGCCAAGTTCACCGCCGGCCTGGGCGTGGCGATGAGCAGCACCATGCAGCTCACCGTGGGCCTGACCGACAACTACAACAGCAAGCCGCCGGTCGGCCAGAAGAAGAACGATGTCGGCGTCTTCACCGGCATCAACGTGAAGTTCGGCGCCAGCTGATCGGCCGCCGCGCCCGGCTCGACGAGCCGGGACTTACGCCCGCTCGATGCGGGCGTTAGCGGATTGATTGTGACAACGCTCACATGCCGAAGGGCATGTGAGCCGTTGCCGCGATCACTCCCGCGCCTTTGGCGCGCCCGGCTCGACGAGCCGGGACTTACGCCCGCTCGATGCGGGCGTAAGCGGAGTGATTGTGAATCGACTCGAAGTTCTCGACGTCGACCGCATAACGCCCGATCCGCGGTTCCTGGTTGAGGCGCAACGCCACGTCGCGCACCAGGTCTTCGACGAACTTCGGGTTCTCGTAGGCGCGCTCGGTCACCCACTTCTCGTCGGCCCGCTTGAGCATGGGCCAGATCTCGCTGCTGGCCTCGTCCTCGGCGAAGCGCACCAGCTCGTGCCACTCGATGGGCTGCAGCAGCTCGGCGCGGATCGTCACCAGCGAGCGCTGGTTGTGCGCGCCGTAGTCGGAGATTTCCTTCGAGCAGGGGCACAGGCTCTTCACCGGCACCGCCACCTCGGCCCACACGGTCGTGCGGCCGTCGCGCGTCTCGGCGATCCAGCGGCCCTGGTAGTCCAGCAGGCTTTGCACGCCCGACACCGGCGCGCGCTTCTTGATGAAGAACGAGAAGGCGGCCTCGATGCGGCCTTCGGTGGCGTGCAGCTTGGACAGCATCTGCGCATGGCGCTCGCGCAGCAGCGCGGCATCCAGCGGCGCGCTGTTCTCTTCCAGCCAGGCCACGAAGCGCGACATGTGCGTGCCCTTGGCTTCAGCCGGCAGCGCCACGTCCAGCGTCCACAGCGCCGCGGTCTGCTGCACGGCGCCGGCCACGCGCAACTGCAGCGGGTAGCGCACGTCCTTGACGCCGACGCGCTGGATCGGCAGGTGGCGCTCGTCCCGCTCGCTTTGCGTGTCGGGGATGTGCAGGGCGTCGGTGAGGTTGGTCATCAGGGTGGCAAGGATCGCACCGAACGGGCGGCCGCGTCGTCGCAGGGATTACACGAGACCGTGCAGGCGATTTGAATCAACGGTGGTCTCAAGCGTTGACGGCGGCCAGCGCCGGCCGCGGCTGGAAGCGCTGGCGGATCGATTGTTCGATGCCCGTGGCGTCCAGCCCGCAGGCGGCCAGCAGCTTGGCCGGGTCGCCGTGCTCGATGAAGCGGTCGGGCAGGCCGAGTTGCAGCAGCGGCACCGCCAGCCCGGCGGCGGCCAGGCATTCGGCGACGGCCGAGCCGGCGCCGCCGGCGATGCAGCCTTCCTCGATCGTGACGAGGCCTTCGTGGCCGCGCGCGATCTCCAGCACCAGCGCCTCGTCCAGCGGCTTGGCAAAGCGCATGTCGACCACCGTGGCGTCGAGCTTCTCGGCCGCCGCCAGCGCCGGGTCCAGCACGGTGCCGAAGGCCAGCAGCGCCAGCCGCGCACCGCGCCGCCGCACCACGCCCTTGCCCCAGGGCCATTCGCTCAATCCCGCCTCGGTGGCCACGCCGACGCCGGCGCCGCGCGGGTAGCGCACGGCCACCGGATGATCCTGGCGGAACGCCGTGGTCAGCGCCTGGCGGCACTCGTTCTCGTCGCTGGGCGTCAGCATCGAGCAGTTCGGAATGCAGCGCACGAAGGCGATGTCGTAGGCGCCGGCATGCGTGGCGCCATCGGCGCCGACCAGCCCGGCGCGGTCGAGCGCGAAGACCACCGGCAGGTTCTGGATCGCCACGTCGTGGATCAACTGGTCGTAGCCGCGCTGCAAAAAGGTGCTGTAGATCGCCACCACCGGCTTCAGCCCTTCGCAGGCCAGCCCGGCGGCAAAGGTGACGGCGTGCTGCTCGGCGATGCCGACGTCGAAGTAGCGCTGCGGAAAGCGCTGCTGGAACTCCACCAGGCCCGAGCCTTCGCGCATCGCCGGCGTGATGCCGACCAGCCGTGGGTCGGCCTCGGCCATGTCGCATAGCCACTGGCCGAACACCTGGGTGAAGGTCTGCTTGGGCGGCGTGGCCGGCTTCACCAGGCCCACCGCGGGGTCGAACTTGCCCGGGCCGTGGTAGTTGACCGGGTCGGCCTCGGCCAGCTTGTAGCCGCGGCCCTTCTTGGTGACCACGTGCAAGAAGTGTGGCCCGCGCTTGGCGCGCAGGTTCTCCAGCGTGGGGATCAGCGAATCGAGGTCGTGGCCGTCGATCGGGCCCACGTAGTGAAAGCCGAACTCCTCGAAGATGGTGCTCGGCACCACCATGCCCTTGGCGTGCTCTTCGAAGCGGCGCGCCAGCTCGAACAGCGGCGTCTTCTTCAGCACCGCCTTGGCGCCTTCGCGCGCGGCGGCGTAGAAGTTGCCGCTGAGCAGCCGCGCCAGGTAGCGGTTGAGCGCGCCCACCGGCGGGCTGATCGACATGTCGTTGTCGTTGAGCACCACCAGCAGGTCGGCGGCGTCGCCGGCATGCGCCACGCCGGCGTTGTTCAGCGCCTCGAAGGCCATGCCGGCGGTCATCGCGCCGTCGCCGATGATGGCCACCGCCTTGCGGTCCTCGCCCTTCAGCCGCGCGGCGCGCGCCATGCCCAGCGCGGCGGAGATGCTGGTCGAGCTGTGCGCGGTGCCGAAGGTGTCGTACTCGCTCTCGTCGCGGCGCGGGAAGCCGCTGATGCCGCCCCACTGGCGCAGCGTGCGCATGCCGTCGCGGCGGCCGGTCAGGATCTTGTGCGGATAGGTCTGGTGCCCAACGTCCCACACCAGCCGGTCCCACGGCGTGTTGAAGACGTAGTGCAGCGCGATCGTCAGCTCCACCGTGCCCAGGTTGCTGGACAGGTGGCCGCCGGTCTGGCTGACGCTTTGCAGCACGAAGTCGCGCAACTGCTGCGCCAGGCGCGGCAGCTCGGCGCGCGGCAGCCGGCGCAGGTCGGCCGGGCTGTCGATGGTTTCCAGCAGCGAAGGGGTCATCGTCGTCGTCAGTTGTCGCGCTCGACCACGCGGTCGGCCAGCAGCGCCAGCGCCGCGGCGTCGGCCAGGCCGCTGCGCGACAGCGCCGCGTGCGCCTGGTCGCGCAGCTCGGCGGCGTGGCGGCGCGCGGCCTGCAGGCCCAGCACGCTCACGTAGGTGGGCTTGTTGGCGTCCTGGTCCTTGCCGGCAGTCTTGCCCAGCGTGTGCGATTCCTGCGTGACGTCGAGGATGTCGTCCACCACCTGGAAGGCAATGCCGATGGCGGCGCCGTAGTCGGCCAGTGCGCGCCAGGCCGCCGGCTCGCAACGGCCGCAGGCCGCGCCCATCTGCACGCTGGCCAGCAGCAGCGCGCCGGTCTTGCGGCGGTGCATGTCGCGCAGCGCAGCTTCGGACAAGGGCAGGCCCACGCTGGCCAGGTCGATGGCCTGGCCGCCGGCCATGCCGGCATGGCCCGAGGCGCGCGCCAGCAGTCCGCACAGCCGCGCCTGCAGCGGCGCGGGGATCTCGAAATCGGCGCCGCGCTCCGGCGGCGCGAGACCATCGCAACCGGCGCCGCGCTCCGGCGGCGCGGTGAGTATCTCGAAAGCCAGCGTGTGCATCGCGTCGCCGGCCAGCATCGCCTGCGCCTGGCCGAACTGCACGTGCACCGTGGGCTTGCCCCGGCGCAGCACGTCGTTGTCCATGCACGGCATGTCGTCGTGGATCAGCGAGTAGGCGTGGATCAGTTCCACCGCCACCGCCGCCCGCAATGCCGCGGCGGGCAGGCCGCCGGTGGCCTGCGAGGCGGCCAGCACCAGCAACGGGCGCAAGCGCTTGCCGCCGTCGAGCACGCCGTAGCGCATGGCCTCGCCCAGGCCGGCCGGCGCGTCGGCCGGCACCCAGGCCTGCAGCGCGGCTTCGACCTCGGCCTGGCCCTGGCGCATCCAGGCGTCGAAATCGTCGGGCTTCATCCCTGCGGCCAGGCCTTGAGCTGGCCGTCTTCCAGCAGCTTGACCTGTTCTTCCACCACCTGCAGCCGCTGGCGGCAGAACGCCAGCAGGTCGGCACCGCGGCGGTAGTTGTCGAGCAACTGGTCCAGCGGCAACTGGCCGGCTTCCATGCGCTGCAGCAACTGGTCGAGTTCGGCCAGCGCCTGTTCGTAGCTGGCGGGTTCCTTGACGGGGCTGCTGCGGGCCATGCGGGTTTCGGAAGGGCGAAAGTCTGATTTTAGTCAGACCCGCCGCCGATGCCCGTGCGGCCCATGGCCGTGCGGTGGACCCCCCGTCGGGGGCCGGGTACACTGCGCCCCCCGTTGCCGCCCCCCGGGTGTCGGCAACGGTCTTTGAACCCACCCGCAGGGCCACCGGGTGGGGGTTTGGACACTCTGCTGTGGAGGATCCTTTCGGATCATGTCTGACCTGAGCATCAGTCTCGAAGCTCTTGAGCGCAGCCGCTCTCAACTCTCCGTCAACACCTATTTCGATGAGGATCTGTTCCGAAAAGAACAGTCGCTCATCTTCGAGTCCTGTCCGCGCTACCTGGGGCACGAACTGGCCGTGCCCGAGGTCGGCGATTACCTGGCACTGGCGCAGGAAGGCGAAGGGCGCGCGCTGGTGCGCACGCCCGGCGGCGGCGTGGAGTTGATCTCCAACGTCTGCCGCCACCGCCAGGCCGTGATGCTCAAGGGCCGCGGCAACACGCGCGCCAACGTGGTGTGCCCGCTGCACCGCTGGACGTACGACCTGAGCGGCCGCCTGATCGGCGCCCCGCACTTCGACGAGGACCCGTGCCTGAACCTGCGCAACTACGCGCTGCAGAACTGGCACGGCCTGCTGTTCGAAGGCAACGGCCGCGACGTCAACGCCGACCTCGGCGCCATGGGGCCGGCGTCGGCGCTGGACTTCTCGGGCTTCGTGTTCGAGAAGGCGGTGCTGCACGAGTGCAATTACAACTGGAAGACCTTCATCGAGGTCTATCTGGAGGACTACCACGTCGGGCCGTTCCACCCCGGGCTGGGCTCGTTCGTCACCTGCGACGACCTGCGCTGGGAGTTCGGCAACGAGCATTCGGTGCAGACGGTGGGCGTGCACGAGCAGTTGCGCAAGTCGGGCTCGCCGGTGTACCAGCGCTGGCAGGAAGCGGTGCTGCGCTTTCGCAACGGCAAGCCGCCCGAGCATGGCGCGATCTGGCTCACCTACTACCCGACGGTGATGGTCGAGTGGTACCCGCACGTGCTGGTGGTCTCGTCGCTGTTCCCGAAGGGGCCGCGCAAGACGCTCAACCTGGTGGAGTTCTTCTATCCGGAGGAGATTGCCGCCTTCGAGCGCGATTTCATCGAAGCCGAGCAGGCCGCCTACATGGAGACCTGCATCGAGGACGACGAGATCGGCGAGCGCATGGACGCCGGCCGGCTGGCGCTGTACGAGCGCGGCGACGACGAGGTGGGCCCGTACCAGAGCCCGATGGAAGACGGCATGCAGCACTTCCACGAGTGGTACCGGCGCCGCATGAGGATGGGACGCAGCGCGGCCTGACCGTCCTGCGCACCACCGCGCGAGGGACGATACTCACGCCCTATGAGTACCGGCCCCTCGCGCACCGTGGTGTTGCTGCTGAACCTGGCCCATGCGCTGGACCACCTGTTCCTGCTGATCTTCGCCACCGCGGTGGCCGCCATCGCGGCCGACTTCGGCTTCGCGCGCTGGGAAGACCTCATGCCCTACGGCGCCGGCGCCTTCGTGATGTTCGGCCTCGCCTCGGCGCCGGCCGGGCGGCTGGGCGACCTGTGGGGGCGGCGGCGCATGATGCTGCTGTTCTACTTCGGCATCGGCGCCTCGTCGCTGCTGGCGGCGCTGGCGCAGGGGCCGTGGCAACTGGCCGCGGCGCTGACGCTGCTGGGCACCTTCTCGGCCATCTACCACCCGGTGGGCATTCCGATGCTGCTGCAGCACAGCCAACGCCCCGGCCGCACCATCGGCTGGAGCGGGCTGGCCGGCAACCTGGGCATCGCGGCGGCGGCCGGCCTCACCGGGCTGCTGGTGGCCTGGGCCGGCTGGCGCGCCGCCTTCGTCGTACCGGGGCTGGTGTCCATCGCCATGGGCGTGGTGTTCGCGCGCGTGGCGCCGCCCGAGACCGAGGCGCCGGCGCGGCGCACCAGCCGCGCCGCGGTGCCGCTGCCGGCCGCGCTGCTGGCGCGCGTGTTCCTGGTGATGACGGCCGCGGCCATCGCCTCCAGCGTGCTGTTCAACTTCACCACCAACGGCAACGGCCGGCTGATGGCCGAGCGCTTGCAAGGCCTGGTGACCGACCCCTCGAAGCTGGGCGCGCTGCTGGCCGCCGTGTACGCCGTGGCGTCGCTGGCGCAGTTGATCGTCGGCCAGTTGATCGACCGCTTCGCGCTCAAGCCGCTGTACCTGGCCATCCTGCTGGCCCAGGTGCCGCTGCTGCTGCTGGCCGCGCAGGCGCAGGGCTGGTGGATCTTCGCGGCGCTGCTGGCGACCATGGCGCTGATCTTCGGCGCCATCCCGTTCACCGACGCGATGATCGTGCGCTACGTCGACGACCGCCTGCGCTCGCGCGTCGCCGGCATGCGGCTGACCGTGGCCTTCGGCTTCAGCTCGGGCGCGGTGTGGCTGCTGGGGCCGCTGGTCAAGGCCAACGGCTTTGCGGCCATGCTCACGGTGATGGCCGGCATCTCGGCCCTGAGCGCGCTGGCCGTGTTGTGGCTGCCCGGCGACGCCCACCTGCGCCGCGCCGCCGCGGCGCAGGCCGCGCCGGCCGCCTGAACGCAAGCAAAGGAAAGGAAAAGCGCCGCCATGTGTCCCGCCGGAAACATCGATGCGATGCGCGCGACACAAGCCGGCGCTGCAATCCGGAGGTTGCGCTCGCCGCGCTGAATCACCGTGCCCATGACGCGATGCCTGCTGGTCGATGACGACGCCGAGATCCGCAGCGGCGTGCAAAGCTATCTGCAAGGCTTCGGCTTCGACGTCACCGCGGTGGCCGACGGCGCCGGCATGCGCCGCGCGGTGACCGCCGGCCGCTTCGACGTCGTGGTGCTCGACGTGATGCTGCCCGACGAGAACGGCCTCGACCTCTGCCGCTGGCTGCGCGGCAGCAGCGACGCCGCGGTGGTGATGCTCACCGCGTTGGGCGACCCGATCAGCCGCGTGCTGGGGCTGGAGCTGGGCGCCGACGACTACCTGTCCAAGCCCTTCGAGCCGCGCGAGCTGGTGGCCCGCATCAACGCCGTACGCCGCCGCGCCCGCCGCGCCGAGGGCGAAGACGGCAGCGACACCGTGCTGCGCTTTGCCGACTGGCAGTTCGACCGCGTCAAGCGCCAGCTGCAGTCGCCCGACGGCGTGGTGGTGCCGCTGTCGTCGGCCGAGTTCAGGCTGCTGCAGGCGCTGGTGCAGCACGCCGGCCGCGTGCTCAGCCGCGACCGATTGATCGAGCTGACGCGCGCCCCCGGCGTCGACGTCAACGACCGCAGCGTCGACCTCGGCATCTCGCGCCTGCGCGGCAAGCTGGGCGACTCGCCGCGCGAGCCGGCACTGATCCGCACCGTGCGCGGCGAAGGCTATTTGTTCGACGCCCGCATAGACCGATGACGGCCCCCGGCCGCTGGGGTGGCCGCCCCCCGAGGGGGCTACCAAACCCGACCGGGAGACCCGGATCGGGTTTGGCCCGCATGCCAGCGCTGCTCCCCCTGGTCGCCTGGGGCGACCGGTCCCCGAGGGGATATGCGCCGCATCGGTGTTACGTCGCGGCGAGGGAGCAACTGACGTGATCAAACGCTGGTGGCGCGACACGCTGTTCAGGCGGCTGTTCCTGCTGATGGTGGCGGCGCTGATGGGCAGCCATCTGCTGGCCTTGCTGGTGGTTGCGCAGGTGGCGTTGCCGATGCAGGCGGGCGGCGCGGGGCGGGCCGATCTGCCGGCCGAGGGCTTCGAGCCCGGCGACGAGATGCCGCGCATTCCGGGGCCCGGCGGGCCGCCGCCACGCGCTGGCGGCGGCGGGCCTGGCCCGGGCGGCGCGCCGCCGCTGCCGGTGCTCGGTTCGCTGCCGCCGACGCCGGGCCTGCCGGGCACGCAGCCGCGGCTGGGCGACCTCGATGGGCCGAGCCCGATGCTGGGCGGCGTTGCCCTGTGGCTGGACTACGGGCTGCGCCTGGCGCTGATGGCGGTGGCCGCCTGGTGGGGCGCGCGCTGGCTGTCGGTGCCGGTGCGGCGCATGGTCGAGGCGGCGCGCGACGTCGGCGACGACATCCTGCTCGGCCGCATGCCGGCGCCGCTGGACGAGCAGTTCGGCACGGTCGAGGTGCGCGAGGCGGCGCAGGTCTTCAACCAGATGTCGGAGCGCCTGGCGCGCGAGTTCCGCGGCCGCGGGCTGTTGATGGCCTCGATCTCGCACGACCTGCGCACACCGCTGACGCGCATGCGCATCCGGCTGGAGACGCTGCAGCCGGCGGCGCAGGCGCAGCGCTGCGTCGACGACATCCGCGAGATGAACACGCTGATCGATGGCGCCATCGACGTCTTCCGCGCCGAGGACCCCGGCGCCGAGCCGCTGCAGCCCACCGACGTCTTCGCGCTGGTGCAGTCGCTGGTGGACGACCTGCAGGAGACCGGCCAGCCGGTCGGCCTCAGCGGCCCGGCCGACGGCCGCCCGCCGGTGGCGCAGGCGCGGCCGGCAGCGCTGCGCCGCGCGCTCGACAACCTGGTGGGCAACGCGCTGCGCTACGCCGGCGCCGCCGAGGTCGCGGTGCTGGCCGATGCGGCCGACGGCCGCGTGCTGATCCGCATCGACGACCGCGGCCCCGGCATCCCGCCGGCGCAACTGCCGCGCGTCACCGAGCCGTTCTACCGCCTGGACCCCTCGCGCAGCCGCGCCAGCGGCGGCGCCGGCCTGGGCCTGCACATCGCGCGCTCGCTGCTGCAGGCGCAGGGCGCCAGCCTTGCCTTGAGCAACCGCGAAGGCGGCGGGCTGCGCGCCGAGATCCGGCTGCAACCCGTCGCCGCGGCGGGCACTGCGGCGAAGCTCTGAACGTCCGTCACGCCGCGGCCGGCTCGTCGAGCTGCAGCGCCGCGCAGCCGTCGGCGCGCAGCGCGCAGGCCAGCAGCCGGGCATCGCGCTCGGCCACCCATTCGTCGCGCGCATCCAGCACGATGTCGCGCGGGTCGCCGTCGGCCGTCAGCCAGGCGGTGCCGCGCAAGCCGCGCAGGCGCGTGCCGGCGCGCAGGTCCAGGCGCGTGAAGTGCCCCGGCAGCAGGGTCAGGCAGGTGGACGTGGCGTGGACGATCATCGAAACCTCCGGGGCCGGCGCGCCGCCGATCTGGCATGCTGCCGGCGCATGTGATGCTGGCGGCCGACCGATGGCGGCACAAGCGATCATTCGGAAGCCTTCGCATTCCTCAAGCGCATGCCAAACCCGCGCCGCCCCGCCGACCCCGGCCGCCTGCCGCCGCTGGAATTGCTGGCCGGCTTCGAGGCCGCCGCGCGGCGGCTGTCGTTCACGCTGGCCGCCGAGGAGCGCTTCGTCACCCAGTCGGCGATCAGCCGGCAGATCCGCCAGCTCGAAGACGCTTTGGGCGTGCCGCTGTTCGTGCGCGGCCACCGCTCGCTGCAGCTCACCGCCGACGGCCAGCGCCTGTTCAAGAGCTGCGCCGAGGCGCTGGCGCAGTTGCGCGGCACGGTCGCCCACATCCGCGGCCGCGAGCGGCGCGAGGTGCTGTCGCTGACCACCACGCCGGGCCTCGCTTCGCTGTGGCTGATTCCGCGGCTGCCGCGCTTCGCGCGCCAGCACCCGGGCATCGACGTGCGCATCGACGCCGAACTGAAACCGCGCGACCTGCAGCGCGACGGCTTCGACCTCGCCATCCGCTACCAGGCGCTGGGCGGGATCGCCGGCGCCGCGGCGCCGCCGCTGTTCGCCGAACGGCTGCTGCCGGTGTGCAGCCCGCGGCTGCTGCGCCAGGGGCCGCCGCTGCGCCGCGCGGCCGATTTGGCGCGGCACACGCTGATCGACCTCAGCACCCGCTACCAGAACGACGGCATGGCCGGCGACATGCCGACCGAATGGCAGACCTGGCTGCAATCGGCCGGCCTGCCCGACCTCGAGCCGGCCTCGGTGATCAGCTTCAACAGCTACAGCGAGGCGATGGCCGCCGCCGTGGCGGGCCACGGCGTGGCGCTGGGCCGGCGGCCCTTGATCGACGGCCTGCTGCGCCAGCGCCGGCTGCTGGCGCCTTTGGGCGGAGACGGCGGCGAGAACGCCTCCGAGCGCGGCTACGTGCTGCTGCTGCCGGCCGCTGCGGCCGCGCGCCCGGCGGTGCAGGCGCTGGCGCAGTGGCTGCTGGCCGAAGCGCGCGGCACCACGGCCGCGGCGGCGCCCCGTCGCAAGCGCCAGTCTACGCCTTGAACAGCCCCAGCACTTCCACCACGCGCTGGCCGAAAGCCTTGGCGGTGGCGATGTCGCCGGGCACCATCTCGTCGGCCGAGGCGTCCGACGGCGACACCGTCAGCAGGCCGGCATAACCGCCGACGTTGTTGATGTCGTCGCGCGTGTTGGCCTTGGCGTTGGGCGCCTTCATGCCGATGCCGGCCCACAGCATGCCGTGCTGCTGGCTCAGCGTGAACAGGTACTGCAGCGTCGAGAACTTGTCGCCGTTGAGCGTGGCCGAATTGGTGAAGCCGGCGGCCAGCTTGTTGCGCCAGGCCCGCGTGAACCAGGGCTTGGACGAGGCGTCGGCGAACTTCTTGAACTGCCAGCTCGGGCCGCCCATGTAGGTGGGCGAGCCGAAGACGATGGCGCGCGCCGCGGCAAGCTGCTCCCAGCCGCCTTCGGGCAGGTTGCCTTCGGCGTCGATGGCCAGCAGCGCGCCGCCGCTGCCTTCGGCCACCGCTTCGGCGACCTTCTTGGTGTGGCCGTAGCCGCTGTGGTAGACGATGACGATCTGGCTCATGGGGGTCGTTCCCTCGGTGGTTGTGGTTGGAAGGCTAACGCTCGATCATTGCGGCGCGAGGTCGAACACCAGCACCTCGGCATTCTGGCCCTGGTCGAGGCGCAGCAGCGGCTCGGCCGACAGCGTCAGCGCATCGCCGGCGGCCAGCGCCTGGCCGTTGACGCGCACGCGGCCGCGCGCCACGTGCACGTAGGCCAGCCGGCCGGGCGGCAGCGCCAGTTCGGCGGCCTCGTCGCCGTCGAACAGGCCGGCGCGGATCGACGCGTCGGCATGCACCGTCAGCGAACCGTCGGCGCCGTCGGGCGAGGCGATCAGCCGCAGCCGGCCGCGCTTGGCCGCCGCGTCGAAGTGCTTCTGCTCGTAGCCGGGCTCGATGCCGCGGTGGCGCGGCAGGATCCAGATCTGCAGGAAATGCGTCTCGCGGTCTTGCGCGTGGTTGAACTCGCTGTGCAGCACGCCGCTGCCGGCGCTCATGCGCTGCACGTCGCCGGGCAGGATCACGCCGGCCGACTTGCCGGCTTCGGCGCCGCCGGCCTGGCCGTTGCCCATGCTGTCCTGGTGCGCCAGCGCGCCGTCGAGCACATAACTGACGATCTCCATGTCACGGTGGCCGTGCGTGCCGAAGCCGCTGCCGGGGGCCACGCGGTCTTCGTTGATGACGCGCAGGTTGCCCACGCCCATGTGCGCCGGGTCGTAGTAGTCGGCGAAGGAAAAGCTGTGCCAGCTGTCGAGCCAGCCGTGTTCGGCGTGGCCGCGGTCCTGGGCTTTGCGAAGGCTGATCATGGCGGGCGTCTCCTGGCGTGTCGTGCCCCCGCACTGTAGGCAGCGCCGGCGGACAGCGGGCGCTGCGCGCTTGAAGCCTTCGTTCAAATAAGATGAAGCGGATGACGGATCGAAGCCTCGCCCTCACGCCCGAAGCGCTGCTGATGATGGACACCATCGCCCGCAGCGGCAGCTTTGCGGCAGCCGCGCGCGAGCTCGGCAAGGTGCCTTCGGCGCTGACCTACAGCGTGCGCCAGCTCGAAGACGCGCTCGACGTGCTGCTGTTCGACCGCCGCTCGCGGCAGGCGCGGCTCACCGCCGCCGGCCAGGAGCTGCTGGACGAAGGCCGCCGCCTGCTCAGCGAGATCGACGCCGTGGCCAACCGCGTGCGCCGCGTGGCCACCGGCTGGGAAGGCCAGATCACGATCGCCGTCGACGACGTGATCTCGCGGCGCACCGTGTTCGAGTTGTGCGAGGCCTTCTACGCGCTCAACCCGCAAGGCCAGGCCGGCGCCCAGCAAGGCCACGGCGGCGGCCCCGGCACGCGGCTGCGGCTGCGCACGGAGGTGTTGTCGGGCACCTGGGAGGCGCTGGTCAGCGGCCAGGCCGACCTGGCCATCGGCGTGCCTTTCGTCGCCGCCGGCAACGACGCGCCGCCGGCCGGCATGGCGCTGGAACGGCTGGGCGAGATGGCCTTCGGCTTTGCCGTGGCGCCGCACCACCCGCTGGCCGCGCACGAGGGCCCGATCAGCGACGCCGAGCTGCTGCGCTACCGCGCGGTGGCGGTGGCCGATTCGGCGCTGCGGCTGTCGCCGCGCACCATCAACCTGCTGCCGGGGCAGGAGGTGCTCACCGTCAACAGCATGGCCGACAAGATCGAGCTGCAGGCGCGCGGCCTGGGCTGCGGCTTCGTGCCGCTGCACCTGGCGCGGCCCTACCTCGAACGCGGCGCGCTGCTGCTGAAGGCGGTGCAGCGCGAACGCCTGGTCGGCCAGATGGGCTACGCCTGGCGCTGCACCAACGGCGCCAAGGGCGAGCGGCGGCCGCCGCCCGGGCTGGCGCTGCAGTGGTGGCTGCAGCAGCTGGGCAGCGCCGCCACGCGCAAGGCGCTGCTCGACGCCAACGCCTGACGATGGCGATGGCCGGCTACCGAGGCCGCTTCGCGCCCTCGCCCACCGGGCCGCTGCACGCCGGCTCGCTGGTGGCGGCGCTGGCCAGCTGGCTGGACGCGCGCGCCCACGGCGGACAGTGGCTGCTGCGCATCGAGGACGTCGACCGCGAGCGCTGCCGGCCCGGCGTCGACCGGCTGATCGTTCAGCAGCTCGCACGCTGCGGCCTCGTGCCCGACGAGCCGCCGCAATGGCAGTCCGCTCGTGAAGCCGGTTATGCCGCCGCGCTGCAGCGCCTGGTCGACGCCGGCCGCGCCTACCCCTGCGGCTGCACGCGCGCCGAGATCGACGCCGTGCTGGCCGCGCGCGGCGTCGCGCGCCGCCGCGACGGCGAACGCGTCTACCCCGGCACCTGCCGCGACGGCCTGCACGGCAAGGCGCCGCGCGCCTGGCGCTTGCGGGTGGCGCAGGCGCAGGCCGCCGACGAGCCCGTGCACTGGAGCGACCGCCGCCTGGGCCCGCAACGGCAAGACGTGGCCGCCGAGGTCGGCGACTTCGTGCTGCGCCGCGCCGACGGCCAGACCGCGTACCAGCTTGCCGTGGTCGTCGACGACGCCGCGCAAGGCATCAGCGACGTGGTGCGCGGCGCCGATTTGGCCGACAACACGGCGCGTCAGATCCTGCTGCAGCGCGCGCTCGGCCTGCCGACGCCGCGCTACCTGCACACGCCGCTGGTGCTGGCGGCCGACGGCCACAAGCTCAGCAAGCAGAACGGCGCGCAGGCACTCGACCTGGCCGACCCGCTGGCCGCGCTGCGCGCCGCTGCCGCGGTGCTGGGGCTGCCCGCGCTGCAGGCGGCCACACTGCAGGCGGCCACACTGCAGGCGGCCACGCTGCCCGAGTGGCTGGCGCAGGCGGTGGCGGCCTGGGGTGGCATCATCCGCGGCTTTGAACTTGGAGGACCGCGATGATCACCACGCCCTCGGGCCTGCAGTACGAAGACACCGTGCCCGGCAGCGGCGCCGAAGCGCAGGCCGGCCAGCGCGTGCAGGTGCACTACACCGGCTGGCTGCACGACCCGGCGGCCGAGGGCGGCCGCGGCCGCAAGTTCGACAGCAGCAAGGACCGCGGCAGCCCATTCGCCTTTCCGCTCGGCGCCGGCCACGTGATCCGCGGCTGGGACGAAGGCGTGCAAGGCATGAAGGTCGGCGGCACCCGCGTGCTGCAGATCCCGGCCGACCTCGGCTACGGCGCGCGCGGCGCCGGCGGGGTGATCCCGCCGAACGCGACGCTGGTCTTCGAAGTCGACCTGCTGTCGGTCTGAGCGCGGACTGACCGCGGTCGGACCAACGATCAGCGCGGCCGCGCGCGCGGCGCCGGCTTGGCGCCGCCGGCACCGCGCGGGGCGCCGCGGCCGGGCGCGAAGGGCTTGTGTTGCCCGTCGCCCTGCGGCCGCGCGCCGAAAGGCTTGTTGCCGAATGACTTGTTGCCGAATGACTTGTCGAAGGGCTTGCCGAACGCCTTGCCGTGGGGCCGCGGGCGCTGCTGCGGCGCCGGCTCGGGCACGCGCGGCTCCAGCCCGCTGATCGTCGCCGGCGGAATGCGCTGCGTCGTGAAGCGCTGGATGCGCTGGATCATGCCGGCGTCGCGGCGCTCGGCCAGCGTCACCGCCAGGCCCGAGCGGCCGGCGCGGCCGGTGCGGCCGATGCGGTGCACGTAGTCCTCGGCCTTCATCGGCAGGCCGTAGTTGATGACGTGGCTGATGCCCGGCACGTCGATGCCGCGCGCCGCCACGTCGGTGGCCACCAGCACGCGCAACTGGCGCCGGCGCAGGCCTTCCAGCACGCGGTTGCGCCGGCCCTGCGGCATGCCGCCGTGCAGCGCGGCCACCGAATGGCCCATCTCGGCCAGGCGGTCGGCCAGCCAGTCGGCGTCGCGCTGGGTGCTGGTGAAGACCACCGCCTGCTCCACGCTGCGCTCGGTGAGGATGTGGTCCAGCAGCGCGTTCTTGTGGCGCAGGTCGTCGGCCCAGTGCAGGCGCTGCTCGATGTCGGCATGCGCCTGGGTGTGCGAGTCGACCTCGATGCGCCGCGGCTCGCGCATCAGCTCGCTGGCCATGTGGCCCACGGCGCCGGCGAAGGTGGCGCTGGTCATCAGCGTCTGGCGCGCCGCCGGCAGCGCGGCGGCGATGTGGTGGATGTCTTCGATGAAGCCCATGTCGAGCATGCGGTCGGCCTCGTCCAGCACCAGCAGCTCGACGTGCGCCAGCACCGCCTTGCCGCTGGCCATGTGGTCCATCAACCGGCCCGGCGTGGCGATCAGCAGGTCCAGCGGGCCGCGCAAGGCCTTCAGCTGCGCGCCGTAGGGCACGCCGCCCACGATGCTGGCCACGCGCAGGCCCTGCACGTGGCGGCCGTAGGTGGTGACGGCCTTGGTGACCTGCAGCGCCAGCTCGCGCGTGGGCACCAGCACCAGGATGCGCGGGCCGTGCACCAGGCCCTTCTCGCGCCGCTGGCCGCTGCCGCGCGCGGCCAGCACGCGGTTGAGCGCGGGCAGCACGAAGCTGGCGGTCTTGCCGCTGCCGGTGCTGGCCGAGACCATCAGGTCCTGGCCTTGCAGCGCGGCCGGCACGGCTTGCGCCTGCACGGGCGTGGGTTGGCTGTAGCCGGCGTCTTGCACGGCACGATTCAGGGCCGCAGGCAGGCCCAGGGATTCAAAGGTCATCGTCTTCTCTGGTCGACGGCATCGCCGCCGACCGGACGCTCCGCCCTCGAGATCGAGGCAGCGGGCCGTCCATCTGGTGCCAGAGCCGAAGCCCGACCAGCGTCGAAGGGGATGGGGGGGTGAAGGCCAGGCTGCGGAGGTGCAGCAAGCGGCCGGATTGCGGAGTGTAGTCGATTTCCGGGTTAACCCGGGGCAATCTTGCGGACTTCCGTGCAAACCCGCTGTCGCATTGATTCGCATATTCGTAATATGCGAATTCGCTGATAGATGCAGATGAATGACCGCCGCCGTGAATCCCCAAGACGCTGACCCGAGGCCCGGCCGCCTGCTGAAGGCGCCGGAGCACTTCATCACCCCGGCCGGCGTGCGCACCGTGTTCGCCGAGGCGCAGGCTGGGCGGCGCGACTTCATCCGCCGCGCCTTTGCCGGCGCCGCGGGGGCGGCCGGCGCCGCCGGCGCTGCCGCGCTGGGCGCCAGCAGCGCCGCGCGGGCGCAGCCGTCCAACCCGGTGCCCACCGAGGGCGGCGACCCCAACATCCTGAACCTGCCCGAGCACAGCAAGGGCCTGGGCCTTCCGGTGGCGACCGACGGCTACGGCAAGCCTTCCAAGTACGAGAGCAACGTGCAGCGCCGGCAAAGCCCCGGCCTGACGCAGACGGCGCAGGCCTCGGTGTCGTTCGCGCCGCTGCAAAGCCTGTTCGGCATCGTCACGCCGGCGGGGCTGCACTTCGAGCGCCACCACCAGGGCTGGTGGGACGTCGACCCCAGCCGGCACCGGCTGCTGCTCAACGGCTCGGACCCGTCGCTGATGAAGACGCCCAAGGTCTTCACGATGGACGAAGTGATGCGCATGCCGTCGACCAGCCGCTTCCACTTCATCGAGTGCGGCGCCAACTCGGGCATGGAGTGGGGCAACGTCGCGGTGCCGACCGTGCAGTACAGCCACGGCATGCTGAGCTGCAGCGAATTCACCGGCGTGCCGCTGCGCCTGCTGCTCGACCAGTGCGGCGTCGACTACCGGCGCGCGCGCTTCGTGCTGGCCGAAGGGGCCGACGGCTCGTCGATGACGCGCACCATCCCGATGGAGATGGTGGAAAACGGCGAGGTGCTGCTGGCCTACGGCCAGAACGGCGAGATGCTGCGCCCCGAGAACGGCTACCCGCTGCGCCTGGTGGTGCCCGGCGTGCAGGGCGTCAGCTGGGTGAAGTACCTGCGCCGCATCGAGGTGGGCGACCAGCCCTGGGCCAGCAAGGACGAGGCCATCCACTACATCGACCTGATGCCCGGCGGCCTGCATCGCCAGTACAGCAGCATCCAGGAATGCAAGAGCGTGGTCACCACGCCCTCGGGCGGGCAGGTGCTGCTCGACCGCGGCTTCTACAACGTCTCGGGCCTGGCCTGGTCGGGCCGCGGCAAGGTGGTGAAGGTCGACGTCACGGTCGACGGCGGCCGCAACTGGCGGCCGGCGCGGCTGGAGCAGCCGGTGATGGACAAGTGCCTCACCCGCTTCAACATCGACTGGGTGTGGGACGGCCGGCCCGCCATCGTGCAAAGCCGCGCCACCGACAGCACGGGTTATGTGCAGCCGGCGTACCGCCAGCTGCGCGCGGTGCGCGGCACGCGGTCGATCTACCACAACAACGCCATCCAGTCGTGGCTGGTGCAGGAAAGCGGCGAGGTGCGCAATGTGCAGTTGGGCTAGGACGGGCGCCGCGGGGCTGGCCGCCGCCGTGCTGGCCGCCGCCGTGCTGACCGACGGTGCTGCCGCGCAGGCGCAGCCGAAGCCGCCGAAGCCAGCGGTGTCGCCTGCGGCGCGGATGCCGCAAACGCCGCAAACGCCACAAACGCCGCAGGCCCTGCCCGGCCTCGGCCGCCCGGCCACGGCGCAGGAGATCGCGGCCTGGGACATCGACGTGCGCCCCGACTTCAAGGGCCTGCCCAAGGGCCAGGGCTCGGTCGCGCAGGGCCAGGACCTGTGGGAAGCCAAGTGCGCCATGTGCCACGGCGTGTTCGGCGAATCGAACGAGGTCTTCTCGCCGCTGGTCGGCGGCACCACGGCCGCCGACGTGGCCAGCGGCCGCGTCGCGCGGCTCAACGACCCCGCCTTCCCCGGCCGCACCACGCTGATGAAGGTGGCCACCGTCTCCACGCTGTGGGACTACATCAACCGCGCGATGCCCTGGAACGCGCCCAAGAGCCTGAAGCCCGACGAGGTCTACGCCGTCACCGCCTTCCTGCTCAACCTGGGCGGCGTGCTGCCCGACGACTTCGTGCTGTCCGACCGCAACATCGCCGAAGCCCAGGCCCGGCTGCCCAATCGCCTGGGCATGAGCACGCAGCACGCGCTGTGGCCGGGCCAGACGTTGGGCGGCACCGCCAAGCCCGACGTGCAGGCCGTGGCCTGCATGAGCAACTGCGCCACCGAGCCCACGCTGGCCTCGATGCTGCCCGACTTCGCGCGCAACGCGCACGGCAACCTGGCCGAGCAGAACCGCCTGGTGGGCCCGCAGCACGGTGCCGACACCAGCCGGCCGGCCGGCGCGCCGGCGACGGCGCCAGCGGCGCCAGCGGCGACTGCCGCCACCGCAGCCGCCGCCGCGCCGACCGCGCTGCTGAGCAAGCACGCCTGCTCGGGTTGCCACGCCGTCGACGGCAAGCTGGTCGGCCCCAGCTTCCGCGAGGTGGCCGTCAAGCAGGGCAATCGCCCAGACGCGCTGGCCTATCTGGCCGGCAAAATCCGCTCCGGTGGGGTGGGTGTCTGGGGCCAGGTGCCGATGCCGCCCCAAAGCCTGCCCGACGACGATGCCAAGGCCATTGCGCGCTGGCTCACCGAGGGCGCGCGCAAGTGATACCGTCCCGGGCCCTCGATTTCCATCCCCTGACCGCGGCCGCCAGCGCCGCAGGAGCTTTGAACATGCAAACCCGTCGCCAACTCTTGCAGCGCAGCGCGGCCGTCGCCGGCGTGCTGGGCGGCCTGGGCCTGCTGCCGCCGGCGGCCCAGGCGGCCTGGAACGCCGCCGCGTTCGAAGCCAAGACCATGCCCGAGCTGGTCAAGGCGCTGGGCGTCTCGGCGCCGGTGGAGAGCAAGGACGTCACGCTCACCGGCCCCGACATCGCCGAGAACGGCGCCGTCGTGCCCGTGGGCTGCGCCAGCACGGCCGCCGGCGTCAAGCGGCTGCTGATCCTGGTCGAGAAGAACCCCAACATGCTGGCCGCGGTGTTCGACGTCACCGACGCGGTCGAGCCCAACTTCAACACCCGCGTCAAGATGGGCCAGTCGTCCAACGTGATGGCGGTGGCGATCACCGCCGACAACAAGGTGCTGGTGGCGCAAAAAGAGATCAAGGTCACGCTCGGCGGCTGCGGCGGCTGAAGCCCCTGCGCCCGCTTGACCACCCATATTCAACGTTAGACAGGAGATCCCGACATGGCAGATCCGATGCGCATCCGCGCCCAGGCCGCCGGCGACAAGGCCACCGTGCGCGTGCTGATGAGCCACGAGATGGAGACCGGCCAGCGCAAGGACTCGGCCGGCAAGGTCATCCCGGCCTGGTTCATCCAGGAAGTCACCGCGCTGCACAACGGCAAGCCCGTGCTCAGCGCGCAATGGGGCCCCTCGGTGGCGAAGAACCCCTTCCTGCAGTTCAACGTGAAGGGCGCCAAGGCCGGCGACAAGATCACCATCAACTGGGTGGACAACCGCGGCGACAAGCGCAGCGACGAAGCCACCGTCGCCTGAAGCAGCGCGCGCGATGAAGCAGAAGAAGATCGCCGCGGCGCTGCTGGCCGCGCTGCCGCTGGCCGCCGCGATGCCGGCGCAAGCGCAGAAAAGCACGGCCGACGGCATTGCCGAATACCGCAAGATGCTGGAAGACGGAAATCCGGCCGAGCTGTTCGAAGCCAAGGGCGAAGAACTGTGGAAGCAGCCGCGCGGGCCGAACAAGGTCTCGCTCGAACGCTGCGACCTCGGCCTGGGCCCGGGCGTCGTCAAGGGCGCCTGGGTGCAGTTGCCGCGCTGGTTTGCCGACACCGGCAAGGTGCAGGACGTGGAGTCGCGCCTGGTCAGCTGCATGGCCAGGCTGCAGGGCTTCGACGCCGCCGAGCTGATCAAGACGCCCTTCGGCCGCGGCGAGATGGCCAACATCACCGCGCTGGCCACGTGGATCGCTGGCCAGTCGCGCGGGCAGCGCTTCAACCTGCCGCAAGGCCATGCCGATGAGCGGCGCTTCTACGAACTGGGCAAGCGCGCCTTCTTCTTCCGCGGCGGGCCGATGGACTTCTCGTGCGCCTCGTGCCACGGCGAGGACGGCAAGCGCATCCGCCTGCAGGACCTGCCCAAGCTCACCGGCAACCCCGGCGACGGCATCGGCTTCGCCGCCTGGCCGGCCTACCGCGTGAGCAACGGGCAGATGTGGAGCATGCAATTGCGGCTCAACGACTGCTACCGCCAGCAGCGCTTTCCGTACCCCGGCTTCGCTTCCGACCTGACGGTGGCGCTGGGGGTCTACATGGGTGTCAACGCCAAGGGGGCCGAGTCCATCGCCCCGGCCATCAAGCGCTGAGATCAGAGGTTATGCACGCACGCACCGCATGGATGACGGCCGCCGCCGCGGCCCTGACGCTGGGCTGCACCAGCATGGCGCCGCCGCTGCCGCCGCCGGCCGAACTGGACGCCCAGGCCAGCGCGATGATCAAGGCCGCCTTCCGCGCCGAAGGCATCGCCAAGCTCGACCGATTGCAGCAAGACCTGGGGCAGCGCGCCTGCTCGTCCGACCAGCCGCCGCCGGCCGCCGTGGCCAGGCAGATCGAGGCCGAGGCGCTGGCCGGCATCAAGTGGCCCAGCGGCGGCATCTACCTGGGCGACTGGCGCGAAGGCGAGAAGCTGGCGCAGAACGGCCGCGGCATGACCTGGACCGACAGCAGCACCGCGCCCAAGGACAACGGCGCCCAGTGCTACAACTGCCACCAGATCAGCAAGGCCGAGATCAGTTTCGGCACCATCGGCCCCAGCCTGTACAACTACGGCAAGATCCGCGGCGTGGCCGATCCGCTGGCCCCGGCCAGCGCCGCCGTCGTGCAGTACACCTGGGGCAAGCTGTGGAACAGCAAGGCCTACGCCGCCTGCTCCAACATGCCGCGCTTCGGCCACATGGGGCTGCTCGACGAGACGCAGCTGCGCCACCTGATGGCGCTGCTGCTCGACCCCAAGTCGCCGGTCAACCAGTAGTCACCCGGTCGTCAGCCAGCCCGCCGCGCGCGGGCTGTTTCATCCGTTAAATATCAGTCTCGACTGATCGAACCATGAACCTCAGCAAGCGCGAGTTCCTGCAAGTCCTGTCAGCCGCCGGCGTGGCCGGCATGGCGCTGGGCCGCCACGCCGAGGCCGCCGCCCAGCAGGCCGCCGCCGCGCTGTACGACGTGCCGCGCTTCGGCAACGTCTCGCTGCTGCACATGACCGACTGCCACGCGCAACTCAAGCCGCTGTGGTTCCGCGAGCCCAGCGTCAACCTCGGCCTGGGCAGCATGCAGGGCCAGCTGCCGCACCTGGTGGGCGAGCATCTGCTGAAGGCCGCCGCCATCCCCGCCGGCGGCGCGCTGGCGCATGCCTTCACGATGCTGGACTTCGAGACCGCGGCGCGCCGCTTCGGCCGCGTGGGCGGCTTCGCGCACCTGGCCACGCTGGTCAAGCGGCTGAAGGCCGGCCGCCCCGGCGCGCTGCTGCTCGACGGCGGCGACACCTGGCAGGGCAGCGCCACCAGCCTGTGGACGAACGCGCAGGACATGGTCGACGCCTGCCTGGCGCTGGGCGTCGACGTGATGACCGGCCACTGGGAGTTCACCTACGGCATGGAGCGCGTCAAGGCCATCGTCGACGGCGACTTCAAAGGCAAGGTCGACTTCGTCGCCCAGAACGTCAAGACCGCCGACTTCGGCGACCCCGTGTTCGCGCCCTACGTGATCCGCCCGATCAACGGCGTGCCGGTGGCCATCATCGGCCAGGCCTTCCCGTACACGCCGATCGCCAACCCGCGCTACCTGGTGGCCGACTGGAGCTTCGGCATCCAGGACGAGAACCTGCAGAAGATGGCCGACGAGGCGCGCGCCAAGGGCGCGCAGGTGGTGGTGGTGCTGTCGCACAACGGCATGGACGTCGACCTGAAGATGGCCAGCCGCGTGCGCGGCGTCGACGCCATCCTGGGCGGCCACACGCACGACGGCGTGCCGCTGGCGGTGCCCGTCAAGAACGCCGGCGGCACCACACTGGTCACCAACGCCGGCAGCAACGGCAAGTTCCTGGGCGTGATGGACTTCGAGGTCAAGGCCGGCAAGGTGGCCGACTTCCGCTACCGGCTGCTGCCCGTGTTCGCCAACCAGTTGCCGCCCGACCCGGCGATGGACGCGCTGATCACCAAGCTGCGCGCCCCCCACGAGAAGAAGTTGGCTGAAACGTTGGCGGTGACCGATGGCCTGCTCTACCGCCGCGGCAACTTCAACGGCAGCTGGGACCAGCTGATCTGCGACGCGCTGATCGAGGTGCAGGGTGCCGACATCGCCTTCAGCCCCGGCTTCCGCTGGGGAACGACGTTATTGCCGGGCGACGCCATCACGCGCGAGCTGATGATGGACCAGCTCGCCATCACCTACCCCTATGCCACGCTGACGCCGATGAGCGGCGAGACCATCAAGACCGTGCTGGAAGACGTGGCCGACAACCTCTTCAACCCCGACCCCTACTACCAGCAGGGCGGCGACATGGTGCGCGTGGGCGGCCTCACCTACACCTGCACGCCGGCCGAGAAGATGGGCAGCCGCATCGGCGACATGCGCCTGGCCGGCAAGCCCATCGAAGCCGGCAAGACCTACAAGGTGGCCGGCTGGGCCCCGGTGGCCGAGGAAGCGCGCAGCGCCGGCAACAAGCCGGTGTGGGAGGTCGTCGAGACCTGGCTGAAGAGTCAGGGCGGGCGCGTCAAGCCGCGCACCATCAACACGCCGCGGCTGGTGGGGGTGCAGGGGAATCCGGGGCTGGTGAGTTGATCAGCCTCGGCGGGCCAAGGCTGGTGGGCTGAATCAGCGCAGCGGCAGCCGGGCGATCCGCTCGGCCTCCTGAGTTTCCACGCCCAGCGCGCGCAGGCTCAGCATCGCCATGGTTTCGCCGAAGTCGGCCGGCGTCTTCTCCGTCAGCGTCGTGCGGATCGCCATCGCCAGCGCGCCGATGCCGATGGCCACCGCGGCCTGCGTCGACTCGAACCGGAAGCGGCCCAGCCGCTTGCCCTTGCGGATGTCGGCCAGCACGCCGCGCCGCATGCCTTCGCTCCAGCCGCCTTCGGCGCCATGCAGCGTGCGCACGAGGATGTGCCCCCATTCGGGATGCTGGCGCGCCGCCAGCACGAACTGGCGGATCGCGATCGCAATGCGCTGGGCGGGGTCGTCGACGCCGGCGAAGTGCGGCAGGATGAGTTCGTCGATCGCATCGGCCACGTGGCTGCCGAGCGCCAGCAGCAGCTCGTCCCGGGTCTCGAAATGGTTGTAGAAGGTGCCGCGCGCCACCTCGGCGGCAACGATGAAGTCGTCGATCGTCGGCGACTCGAGCCCCTTCGATCGCACCAGCCCGAGGGCCGCCTCGATGATCGTGGCGCGCGTCCTGGCGCGCTTGAGCCGGCCGATCTCGGCGCGCCTGGCCAGGTCCACAGTCGCCACGGTGCTCGCCTCCTCGAATGGCTGTCGCGCGGACACGCGCCGCGCAGCGACTTTACCGGATGGCCTGCGGGCGCCGCCGCAGCAAGAAGCTGCCCAGCGCCGGCAGCAGCACCAGGGCGCCCAGCATGTTGACCAGGAACATGAAGGCCAGCAGCAGCCCCATGTCGGCCTGGAACTTGATGGGGCTGGCCGTCCAGGTCAGTACGCTCAGGCACAGTGTCAGCCCGGTCAGCAGCACCACGCGCCCGGTGAACAGCAGCGCCGACCGATAGGCCGCTTCGAACGAAGCGCCCTGCCGCCAACGCAGCAGCGCCACGCTGACGATGTACAGCGCGTAGTCGACGCCGATGCCCACGCCGAGCGCAATTACCGGCAGCGTCGACACCTTGACGCCGATGTGCAGCACGACCATCAACGCCTCGGCCAGCACCGAGGTCAGCGCCAGCGGCAGGATGGCCATCACGGTGGCGCGCCAGCTGCGGAAGGTCAGCCAGGCCAGCAGCGCGACGGCCAGGTACACCAGCACCATCATCTGCCGCCACGCGGCGGCGACCACCTGGTTGGTGGCCGCCTCGATGCCGGCGCTGCCGGCACCGAGCAGGAAGCGCGCGGCGTCGCCGTCGTGGCGCTGCGCGAAGGCCTCCACCGCGGCCGTGGCGCGCTGCAGCGTGTCGGCCTTGTGGTCGGCCAGGAAGACCTGCAGCGTCAGCAGGCTGCAGGCATCGTTGTGGTACAGGCCACGCGGCGCGCCGGCGGTGATGGTGTTGATCATGTCCTGGTTGGACACCACGTCGGCCCACTTCGGGTTACCCTCGTTGAGGCCGACCATCATCTGGCGCACCAGTTGCGCCAGGCTGGTCGTGCCTTCCACGCCGTCGAGCTGCTGCAGCGTCCAGGCCAGCGCGTCGACGCGCTGCACGGTGGCCGTCGCCGCGCAGGCGCCTTCCGGGCTGGCGACCATCACCGCCAGCACATCGCTCGAAGCGCCATAGGCGCGGGCCATGAAAGCGGCGTCGCGGTTGTAGCGGCTGTGCGGTCGGAGCTCGGGCGCGCCGGCGTCGAGGTCGCCGATGGACAGGCCGCGGGCGATCCACGCGCCGCCCAGCGCCAGGCCCAGCGCGACGACGAGCGCCAGCGGCGCCTGCGGCCGGCGGGTGAACGATTGCAGCCAGTGCCAGGCGCCGCTCCGGGCCGGGGCGCCGTCGCCGGCGCTTTCCAGCCGCAGGCTGCGCCGTGCCGCGGCCGCGCTGACGCCGGTGTGGCTGAGCAGCACCGGAATGAGGATCAGGTTGGTGACGATCAGCAGCAACACGCCCAGCGAGGCGGCAATGGCCAGCTCGCGGATCGAGGCGATGTCGACGATCAGCAGCACGGCAAAGCCCAGCGCGTCGGCCAGCAGCGCCGTCAGACCGGCCAGGAACAGGCGCTCGAACGTGCGGCGCGCCGCCGTCAGGCGATCCATGCCGCGGCCGATGTCCTGCATCACGCCGTTCATCTTCTGCGCGCCGTGGCTCATGCCGATCGCGAACACCAGGAACGGCACCAGCACCGAGTAGGGGTCGAGCTGGATGCCCAGCAGCGGCAGCAGACCGAGCAGCCAGACCACGGCTAGCAGCGACGCGGTGACGACGATCAAGGTCGAGCGCAGGCAACGCACGTAGGCGTGCACCATCAGCGTGGCCACGGCCACCGCGACGGCGAAGAACGCCAGCACCGAGCGGATGCCGTCGATCAGGTCGCCGACGATCTGGGCATAACCCGTGACGTGAATGGCTACGCCGCGCTCCGCTTCGAAGCGGCTGCGCAGTTGCTCGAGCCGCTGCGCGAACTGGCCGTAGTCGAGCGCGCGGCCATCGGCGCCGATCGACAGCAGCGGCACCTGGATCACGCTGGAGCGCAGGTCCGCCGCGACGAGCTGCCCGACGACGCCGGCGCGCGCGACGTTGCGCGCCACCGCGGCCAGGCTGTCGGCGCTGCCGTCGTAGCCGTCGGGGATCACCGGGCCGCCTTCCAGCCCGTCTTCGGTGACACCGACCCAGCGCGTGGACGCCGTCCACAGGCTCTTCAGCCGCGTGCGGTCGACCCCCGGCAGCAGGAACAGCTCGTCGTTGAGCCGCCGCAGCGACTCCAGGTAGCGCGCTTCGTAGATCGTTCCCGACGGTGCCTCGACCGCGATGCGCAGCGCGTTGCCCAGGCCTTGCAAGTCCTTCTGGTGGGCCAGGAAGTTCTCGATGTAGGGGTGATGGACGGGGATGCTCTTCTCGAAGCTGGCGTTGAGCTGCAGCCGCGTGGCCTGCCAGCCCAGCGCGGCGGTGACCAGCGCGCAGGCCAGCAGCACCAGCCGGCGCCGCCCGAAGATGAGGTTCTCGAGGCGCTTCATCACGGCGGCGTCGCCTCATCGGCTGGCGCGCACGACGCCGCGGTCGCCGACGCTGATGAGCGCGCCGTCGCCCGCGATCGCGAAGCCGTTGGCCGGGTCCGCCGCGCTGGCCGATTCGCGCAGCAGCGTCGGCGCCGGCGCCGGCCAGCGGTAGCGCTGGCCCGCCTGGTCCAGCAGCAGGGCCTGTCCCGCGCCGGCGGCCGCCGCGGCGACGAAGGCGGCCGCCGGTGCCGCCGACGGCGGGCGCAGCGGCGTCCAGCTCGCGCCGCCGTCGACGCTGGCCCAGGCGTTGCCGCGCAGGCCCGCGACCAGCCAGGTCCGCGCGTCCAGCAGCACGGCCGCGAACAGGCTGCCCTCGTAGGGCAGCGCGACCCGCTCGAAATGCTCGCCGTCGTCGTCGGAGCGCAGCAGCAGCCCTTGCTCGCCGGCGATGACGATGCGCGTTCCGGCGCGCGCCGCCGCGTACAGGTGCAGCCGCTTGGGATTCGGCAGGCAGTCGACGAGGCTGGCCCAGCTGGCCCCGCCGTCGCGCGTGCGCAAGGCTAGGCCATAGGCGCCGATGACGATGGCGTCGCGCTCGCTCCAGGCCAGCACGTCGAGCAGCGGCTTGTCCGCGCCTTCGGCAACCCAGCGCTCGGCCTCGGCGCGCGGCGGGCCGGCCGGCGCCGCCTGGCGCACGAGTTCGGCGGCGGCGCGGCCATCGAGTTGTCGGCGCCAGCTGACGCCGGCATCGCGCGTGCCCAGCACCACGCCGCCGTGGCCGACCGCCCAGCCCACGCCGGCGCCGACACAGGTCAACGCGCCGAGTGAGTGGCTGGTGGGCGTGGCCGACTGCTGCCAGTGCCGGCCGTCGTCGACCGAGCGCAGCACCACGCCGTGCGCGCCGGCGGCGAGCAGCGTGCGCCCGCCGCAGCGCGCCACCGCCAGCAGCGGCGCGTGCGCGGGATCGCGCAGCCGCAGCGATGGCCGCTCCAGCGGCGAGGCGGCCTCGCCGCCGGCCCGGGCGACGGGCGCAGCCAACGCGACAATCAGTGCCAATGCGAACGCGGCCCGCGGCATCGCGGCGCTCAGCGCAGGCCCTCGCCCGCCAGGGCCTCGGGCGTGAACGCGGAATCGGCGATGCGCGGCACGAACTTGTATTGCAGCTCGCTGCCCTCGGCGCGGTTGAGGTTGGCGAAGTAGCTGCGCGAGACGAAGTCGTACATCCCGAAGCCGATGACCACCTGCCCCGGCAGGTCGGGCATCGCCGCCGGCAGTTGCCAGGTGCTCTTCCACAACTGCCCGTTGGCGTCCCAGCGGTCGCCCCACAGCACGGTCCAGGTGTCCTCGTCCAGGTAGTAGCGGCTGCGCGCCACCGGATGGCGTTTGCCGGCCTTGAGCATGGCGTCCACCACCCACACGCGATGCAGTTCCCAGCGCACGTGCGCGGGGTTCAGGTGATGGGGCTGCATCACCTCGGCGTTGCGGGTCGGCAGCAGCGTGCGGTTGCTGTTGTAGGGCACCAGCAGTTCCTTCTTGCCGGCGAGCTTCCAGTCGAACTGGTCGAGCCGGCCGGTGAAGCCTTCCAGGTCGTCAAAGGTCAGCAGGCCGGCCGTTGCCGGGTTGGGCGTGTCGCAGCAGGCGTTGGGCAGCTTGCGCGTGCGCCGCTGGCCGGTGAGGTAGACCCAAGACTGGTCTTTGCTGGCGTCGAGGTTGAGGCGGCCGACCACCGCCTCGCCGGCGCGGATGGGCGGGCCGACGTTGACCATGCGGAACAGCCAGTATTCGCCGCCGGCCTGCACGGCGGCCGAGGCGTTCATGTCGTAGTACGGCATCTGCACCAGCGCCTGGCCTTCGATGGTCTGCACCGTCTTGCCGTCGGCCGTGCCCATCACGCCCGAGGTGTTGTACTGGGCCGAGACGCCGCGCCAGCGCAGCAGGTGGTTCCACATCGCTTCGGCGCCGCTTTGCGGGATCGGGAAAGGGATGCCGCCGCGCGCGTCCTTGGGCACCGGGCCCGCCGGGCCTTCGGACAGCGAGGCATGGGTCGCGTTGCGCAGCGTGTTGTCGTAGACCCAGCCCGGCGCGGCGGCGCTGCGCTGGGTCTTGTAGACCTCGACGCGAAAGCTCTCGGGGTGGCGCTGCAGCAGCAGCTTCACGCCTTCGGCCAGGCGTGCGTCGTGGGCGGCCGCATTGGCCGCGGTCACCGTGTAGATCGGCTTGTCGGTGAAGGGGTCGGGCCGGCGGCCGCCGTTCTTGAAGCCGGCCGCGGGCTGCGTCATGCCGTCGGTCCAGGGCGGGATGCTGCCGTCGGGGTTGCCGGCGCGCTGCGCGCCCATCGGCGTGAGCTCGCTCTTCAGCCGCTGGGCTTCCGGCTCGGACACGGCGGCTGCAGCGGCCAACGGCAGGGTCATGGCCAGGCTCGCCGCCAGCGCGGCGGCCACCCGCCGCGGGTTGGGGAGGATCGCGTGCGTCATCGTCGTCATCTCCTTGCGTCGGGACCGGGTTCAGAAGCTGCGCTGGATCGACAGCGACACGAAGTCGCGGTCCTTCAGCGTCTGCGCGTAGCTGTAGTCGGTGAAGCTGCTGCCGATCTGCAGCGGCGCCGCCTGGCCGTAGAAATGCGTCCACCCGAGCGTGAAGCGCCAGGCGTCCAGGTAGCTGCCGTTGACGCCGATCGACAGCTCGCCGTGGCCATTGGCAGGCATCGGCACCGGCCCCAGCGCCATCGAGCGCGAGCCCTTGGGCGACCAGCCCAGGCCTACCGGCACGGCGAGGTCGAGGCCGGGCAGCACCTGCCGGTAGCGCGGCTCGATCTGCAGGCGCAGCGCGCCGCCGTCGCGGCTGGCGTTGGGGTCCAGCGCGGCGGCGTTGCGGGTGACGCGCAGCACGCGGTTCCAGGCCAGTTCGCCGACCAGGTTGGCCTCGCGCCACAGCGGGGTGGACGGGAGGTTGGCCAGCATCGACACGTTCAGGTGCGCGGTGCGGCCGATGGCGTAGCCCGGGTTGTCGCCGTCGATCGGCGGGCCGCCGACGGCGCTGGCATCCACGCCGCGGGTGCTGGCCAGGTCCTGGTTGCGACGCAGCGAGGCCTCGACGGCCAGGTTGACATCGCCGAAGGTGCGGCTGGCGCTGGCGCCGAACGCGACGATGCCTTCGTGATAGACCTGCCTGAAGCCGACCGGCGCGACCACGGCCGCCGGCGGCGGCACGACGAAGCCCACGATGGGCACCACCTGCGGCGTCTTGGCGTGAAAGCGCACGGCATAGAGCCCGAGGTCGGTCTCGGCGGCGCGCCAGCGCCACTGCAGGCCGCCCTGCCCCGACGACGGCGGCTCGCGGTCCGCGCCGCGGGGCGCGGCCGGCAGCGGCGCCGGCAGCAGCAACTGCTCGGCGCCGCGCACCACGACATCGACGTCGGAGAAGTAGCTGCCGACGGCCGGTGCCCGCGTGGGCACCCAGCGGAACTGGTAGTAGGCGCCGATCGAGACGCCGCCGTCGAACTGGATCTGCCCCGAAACCTGCGGCACCGGCCGCACCGCCTCCTTGAACGGCGTGCCCGGCACCGACAGCAGCTTCACCGCGTCGACCGGCTGCTGTCCGCCGGCGATGGCGTTGGCACCGAAGAACAGGCTCTCGCCCCACAGCAGCGAATGCCGGCCGAGGCGTCCGCTCAGACTGGCGCCGCCGTCCAGTTCGACCTTGCCGAAGACGAAGGCGTCCAGCATCTCGGCGCTGCGCCCATGCAGGTCGCGCGTGGCCGGCGCAAAACGGTTGGCCGCGCCCAAGCGGTTCGGGAAGGCGCCGCCGGGGAAGCCGGGGTTGTCGTTGCCACGGTTGTAGACGGCGTCGTACCAGGCCGCGGCACTCAGCCGCAGGCCGCGGCGACCGCCGTCGCTCAAGTCCAGTTCCGAGAACAGATCGACCCGCGACGAGACCAGCCCCTTGCCGAAGTTGCGGTCGCCGTCGTCGTGGTTGGGGCTGAAGAGCAAGGCCGGGTCGGCGCTCTTCAGCCGCCAGGCGCTGCTGTACTTGACGGTGTTGTCCCATCGAAGCTGCCAGTCGTCGCTGCCGGTGGCGATGCCCATGGCCCACGCCGGCTGCAGTTCGAGGACGATCGCGGCGGCGAAGGCCGTGCGCTGCAGCGTGCGCAAGGCAAGCGTGCGCCCGGCCGCGCCGCGCGCGGCGGAAGGTGCGGTCATGCTGGTCTCCGGTGAGGGCGGCGCGCAGGCTCGGCGCCGCCGGGATGGGTCGCGCCCCGCGGCGCCGGCCCTAGTCGCGGATCATCTGGAACGGGCTCGTGCCCGCCGGCAGCGGCGGCCGCCGGGTGAGCGCCTTCGCGTCTTCGCCACGCAGGTAGCGGCCGATCCACTCGTCGGCGTCGAAGTTGATGCCGATCGGGTTCTCGTCGTAGGCGCCGGAGGCGAAGAAGGCATCGCACTCCTCGTTGCTGAAGTTGTCGACCTGCAGTTCGACGCGATGGCCGTCGGGATCCTTGTAGTACATCGAAGTGGTCGGGCCGTGGTTGATGCACCAGAAGGGCACGATGCCCTGCTGCTTCAGGCGCAGGTAGTTGCCGAACAGCTCGCCGAGATCGCGATAGGTGAAGGCGAAGTGGTGGACGATGGCCGAGTCGGCCGCCGGCGCGGCGGTGGCGGCGTCGCTACGGATGAGGCCGATGCGGTGGTGCTCGTCGTCGTAGCTCAGGAAGCAGAGCTGTTCGTTGCCGAAGGCGATGCGCGCGTTCAGCACCGCCTGGTACCACTGCCGCATCGCGTCGAGCCGGCCGGTCAGGCAGACGACGTGGGCGAACTTGGCCGGTGACAGCGTCTGCGCGCAGCGGCGCAGATCGGCGCTCAGCGCATCGAGGTCGAGGGTTGTATTCACGCTCAGGCTCCAGTCGGTTCTTGGGGTTCGGCGACGACGGTGTTGACGATGGCGCCGACGCGATCGATCTCGATGCGCACCTCGTCGCCGGGGCGCAGGTAGCGTGGTGGCGTCATCAGCCCGCCCACGCCGGCCGGCGATCCGAGCGCGAGCACGTCGCCAACCTCCAGCGTGCACTTCTGGCTGAGGTCGGCCACCAGCGTGGCGCAGTCGAAGACCATGCCGGCGGTCGTCTCGTCCTGCCGCAGCTCGCCGTTGACCCAGGCGCGGATGCGCAGCCGCCCCGGGTCGCCGACCTCGTCGGGCGTCACCAGCCAGGGGCCGATGGGCCCGTGCGTGTCGAAGGACTTGCCGGCGGTCGCGGTCGGCGCGCGCATCTGCCAGTCGCGGATGCTGACGTCGTTGCACACCATGAAGCCGGCGACGTAGCGCAACGCCTCCGCAGCGCTCACCCGGCGGCAGCGCCGCCCGATCACCAGCGCCAGCTCGGCCTCGTAGTCGAGCTGTTCCGAATCGAACGGCGCCCAGATCGGATCGAAAGGGCCGTTGACGCAGTTGACCTGCTTGTTGAACCAGACCGGAAACGGCGGCGTCTTGGCGCCCAGCCGCTCGGCTTCCGCGATATGCGAGTGGAAGTTGCCGCCGACGCCGAGGAACTTGGCCGGCCGCCGTACGGGCGGCAGCAGCCGCAGTTCATCGAGCGTGAGGCCGGCGCCGGCGCGCGCCGCACAGTCGCGCGCCTCGTCCAGCGCGGCAGGGCCGGCGCGCAGCAGGTCGATCACCTCGCGTGGCTTGAGCCCATGCGCCGCGGTGAGGTCGACCACGCCGCGCTCGGTGAGCGCGCCGACGCGGCCCGGCTGCGACGCCGCGCCGGCCTTGGGGATGAAGTTGAGAAGACGCATGTCGGCTCCTCAATCACGTGCCAGCACGCGGCACATCACGTCGTGCAACAGCGGCGCCGCGGCGGCGCCGCGGCAGCGCCAGGCCACCACCTTGTCGGGCCTGACCAGCAGGCAGCCGTCGTCGCCGGTGCCGCTCAGCTCGGCCCAGTCGTGGTCGATGTCGGTCCAGTCGAGACCGATGCCGATGGCCACCACGTCGAGCGGCAGTTGCAAGGCGGCCGCCACCTCCGCGGCGGCGCGGCGCCAGGCGGCCCCGCCGTGGCCGACCAGCAGCGTCATGCGGCCGGGCCGGCAGACGTCCAGCGTCGAACGACGCGGACCCGTGGGCGTTGGCCGCAGCCAGGCGTGCGGCAGGTGGGCGCCGGGGCGGGCGTCGGGCACGAAGTCGAGCAGCGGATCGTGCCCGGCCGGCAAGGCCGCAGCCGCCGCGTCGTCGGGCACCAAGGCGCCTTCGGCGTAGTGCACGCCCATCTCGAAGCCCAGCGCGCCGAAGTGGTACTGCTGGCGCTGCAGCGCGCGCCGCAGCGCCTGGCGTCGCGCCTGCCCGTCGCCGCCGGGCCGTGCCAGCGCATGGAAGGACTCCCAGCCCTGCGCGGCCGTCTGCTCGCCGCTGAAGCCGATCGCCGCGGCCACTTCCTTGAAGATCTCGATGTTGGCCATCGAGCGCTCGACGATGGCCGCGGCCACCGGCCGGCGCTCGCGGTCGTAGCTGTCCAGCAGCGCCGGCCCGGCGTGGCCCTGCAACACGGCCGCGATCTTCCAGGCGAGGTTGTAGCTGTCCTGCATCGAGGTGTTGGAGCCCAGCGCGCCCGAAGGCGGGTGCCGGTGCGCCGCGTCGCCGGCGATGAACGCGCGGCCGGTGCCCATGCGCTCGGCCACCTGCGCGTTCATCTGCCAGGGGTTGACCGACAACACCTCCACCGCCAGTTCCTCATCGCCGACGAGTTGCCGGATCCTGGCCGCCATCGCCGCCGGCGCCAGATCGGGCTGGCCGGCCGAGGGGTCGTACATGAACGACAGCACCCACTCGTTCCAAGGCGTCACGTTGATGAAGCCGCCACTGCCGACCCAGAAGCCGGCGCCGGGGCGGTTGGTCCAGTAGAGGATGCCGGGCCGGTGCGCGCAGTACTTCGCCAGGTCGGCCTTGAACCAGACGTTCACCGCCGCCGCCCAGCCCGCCGGCCCCTGCAGCGCGATGCCCAGCTGTTCGGCGGCGACGCTGCGGGCGCCGTCGGCGCCGATCAGGTAGTCGGCGCGGATGCGGTAGCGCCGCTCCTCGGCGCGGTCCAGCACCTCGGCCGTCACGCCTTGCGCGTCCTGCGCCAGCGTCAGCAGCTCGTGGCCCCAGCGGATGCGGGCGCCGCGTTCGAGCGCGGCGCGGGCCATGATCGGCTCCAGCAGCGTCTGCGCCACGTTGGACGACGGGCAGGGGCTGGCACGACGGTAGGCGTCGATGCGAGCGTTCATGTAAGTCGGTATGCGAGCGTACTCGGTGCCGGCCAGCGTCTCCGTCCACACGACGTTGGCGGCCAGCGCCTCCGGCATGCCGGCGGCGACGACCTCCGCTTCCAGCCCCAGTTCGCGCAGGATCTCCAGCGAGCGCTGGTTCTGGTAGTGCGCGCGCGGCGTGTGCGCGGTCCAGCCGTAGCGGTTGATGGTGAGCGCGTCGACGCCGTAGCGCTGCAGCAGCAGCGCTGCCGTCAGGCCCGCCGGCCCGGCGCCGACCACGAGCACCGGCACATGCAGCATCGATGAGGTCATCGAGGAGATCCTTCTGATGGAAGCGACGGCAGCGATTTCACATGATTTGGATAATGAGTTCAAATTGGTGTTTACGATCATTTTCAAAGAGCGAGGCCGCCGGCGGCCGTCCGACGGGCCTGCAGGCGGGGCGTGCACGCCAAGGCCGCGCCACACCGGTGCGCGGACATACGCGCACGCCCCATGTCGGCGCTCAAATCCCCAGCTTGCGTGCGCGGTTAAAGTGGCGCGCCCATTCGTGGTGCAAGCCCGACCCGTTCACCCACTCCTTTCGAACCGCCCCTTTCGGAGAGACGTTTTGACGCAGCAAGCCCGTCTGGAAGACTTCCTGGCCGCCGTGGCGCGGCGCGATCCGCAGCAGAGCGAATTCCTGCAGGCCGTGCAGGAGGTGATGGTCACCCTGTGGCCCTTCATCGAAACCCATCCGCGCTACGCCGAGCATGGCTTGCTGGAACGCCTGGTCGAGCCCGAGCGCGTGATCCAGTTCCGCGTCGCCTGGACCGACGACCGCGGCCGCACCCAGGTCAACCGCGCCTGGCGCGTGCAGCACAGCTCGGCGATCGGGCCGTTCAAGGGCGGCATGCGCTTTCACCCGTCGGTGACGCTGTCGATCCTGAAGTTCCTGGCCTTCGAGCAGACGCTGAAGAACTCGCTCACCACGCTGCCGATGGGCGGCGGCAAGGGCGGGTCCGACTTCGACCCCAAGGGCAAGAGCGACGGCGAGGTGATGCGCTTTTGCCAGGCGCTGATGCTGGAGCTGTACCGCCACCTGGGCGCCAACACCGACGTGCCGGCGGGCGACATCGGCGTCGGCGCGCGCGAGGTCGGCTTCATGGCCGGCATGATGAAGAAGCTGTCCAACGACACCGGCTGCGTGTTCACCGGCAAGGGCATCGCCTACGGCGGCAGCCTGATGCGCCCCGAGGCCACCGGCTACGGCACCGTGTACTTCGCGCAGGAGATGCTGCGCCGCGCCGGCCTGGGCTTCGACGGGCTGCGCGTCTCGATCTCGGGCTCGGGCAACGTCGCGCAGTACGCGGCCGAGAAGGCGCTGGAGCTGGGCGCGCGCGTGCTGACGTTCTCCGATTCCGACGGCACGCTGGTCTGCCGCGACGGCTTCGGCGAGCAGCAGCTCGCCGCGCTGATGGCGTTGAAGAACGTCAAGCGCGGCCGCCTGTCGGAAGCGGCCGACGCGCTGGGCGGGCAGTTCAAGCCGGGGCGCCGGCCGTGGCACGTGCCGGTGGACATCGCGCTGCCCTGTGCCACGCAGAACGAACTGGACGAGGCCGACGCCCGCACGCTGGTCGCCAACGGCGTGCGCTGCGTCGCCGAAGGCGCCAACATGCCCAGCACGCTGCAGGCGGTGGACGTGTTCCTGGCCGCCGGCACGCTGTACGCGCCGGGCAAGGCCAGCAACGCCGGCGGCGTGGCCACCTCGGGGCTGGAGATGTCGCAGAACGCGCTGCGCCTGTCGTGGTCGGCCGGCGAGGTGGACGAGCGGCTGCACGCCATCATGAAAGACATCCACGAGAACTGCGTGCGCCACGGCAAGCGCGCCGACGGCAGCATCAACTACGTGGCCGGCGCCAACATCGCGGGCTTCGTGAAAGTGGCCGACGCGATGCTGGCCCAGGGCGTGTACTGAGCATCGCTTGTAGCGCGGCCAAGCATGGCGTCACCACGAGATCGGTGTCGATTTCCCGTCGCCCGCCTCTTGGAGGGGACATGTTGTCCAAACGAACATGTACCCGGAACGTGTTAAAAATCGATAGACATTTTTAACACGTCCTATCCCGAGCCTCATGTGGTTCTCATCGCGTCAACAGTTCGAACAGCGCCTGGTTGATGAAGTACACCTCGCGCCCGATCTTCTGGCCGTGCAGCACACCCAGACGTTCCAGCTCGCGCAGGTACTTGGCGCAGGTCTGCCGCGTGCCCATGCCGGCGCGTTCGAGAAACTGGATCTTGCAGTAGGGCTGGCGGAAGATCTGCTCGATCAGGTCCATGCTGTAGACGCCCGGTGCTTCGCGCTGAACGCGCTCGCGCACCGTTTCCATCAAGGCCAGGATGTCGGTGATCTGCTGGCGCGTGCGCAGCGAGGTCTGCTCCACCGCGTCCAGCATGTACAGCACACAGTCGCCCCAGGCGCCTTCCTCGGTCACCCGCCGCAGGCTCTCGTAGTAGGCCGGCTTGTGGTCGATGATGTAGCGTGACAGGTAGAGCACCGGCAGGTTCAGGAGCCCGCGGTCTACGAGGTACAGGATGTTCAGGATGCGCCCGGTGCGCCCGTTGCCATCGGGGAAGGGGTGGATGGCCTCGAACTGGTAGTGCACCAGCGCCATCTTCACCAGCACGTCCAGGCCATCGTCGGCGTGCATGAAGTTCTCGAGGTCGCGCAGCTTGTCGCGAATGACGGCCTCGCCCTCGGGCGGCGTGTAGATCGTCTCGCCGCGGCTGTTGGCGATGCGCGTGCCGGGCGTGCGGCGAACACCGAAGTCGGTCTGCTTGATGAGCTGTGCCACCTCGATGAACAGGCCCGTGGCCAGCGGCCGTTCCTTGATCTGCCGGAAGCCATGATTGAGCGCCTGCCGGTAGCGCAGCACCTCCTTGGCTTCGGCGCTGGCAGGCTGCGCCTCATCCGACGCCGCCTTGAACAGCTCGTCGTTCGTCGTCAGGATGTTCTCGATCGCTGACGACGCCCGCGCTTCCTGCAGCACCAGGCTGTCGATCAGCATGGCCTGGTTGGGCATGCGCTCGGCCATGCCTTTCAGTTCGGCCAAGGCGCGGCTGGCCGCGATGGCCTTCTTCAGGACGGCGGCAGTCTCCACCTCGGCTGCGGGGGGCAGCGGCGGCAGGTCGTTGAAGGGAGCGTTGCGGTCGAACACCATCATTGCAGCGGCTTCACGCCGCATCTGCGGCCGAACCCGAATGCGACGCGGAACCCATCAGGCATTCTGAATGCCTTTGCCGTCCATCGGCTGCACCATGCCCCGCGCTGGTAGGACAGCCAATTGAATCGCAGCGCACACCCATGCGTCCGGGCCATCGGCAGCCCGTGGTTCAAGGTCGCGCGTATCCGGCCGCGACCGCCGGCGCGGCGGCTTCGGCCGGCCGGTCGAGCCAGCGGTCGACCAGCGCCGCGGTGGCCCAGATGGCAGCCAGCGTGACGAACGAGGTGATCGTGAACACCGCGGCGCCGGAGACGCCGGCGCCGACGGCGCAGCCGCCGGCCAGCATGCCGCCGAAGCCCATCAGCAACGCGCCGGCGATGTAGCGGCGCATCGCCTGGCCGCCCTGGAAGCCTTCGAGCTTCAGTTCCTTCCACAGCGCCGCCGACAAGAAGGCGCCGGCGAAGACGCCGGGCACCAGGCCGAGGTCGAACTTCAGCGCCTGGCCGGGCGGCGACAGCACCAGCATCAGCACGTCGGCCGCCGGGCCGGTGAAGCTCAAGGACTGCACCGGCGGCGTGGTGTCGAAGGCCGCGCGCATCAGATGGTAGGTCACCAGCCAGGCGATGGCCACCATCACGCCGACGCCGATGGCGCCGAACCAGCCCCAGAAGCGCACGCGCTGGCGCCAGCCCCAGAACAGCGCCGCCGCCAGCCACACGGCGCCGAACACCAGGCCGCCGGCGTGGCCGAGGCCGGTGAGGGCCAGCACGTCGCGCGCGCTGGCCTCCACGGTCCACCAGCCGGCGATGGCCTGGCGCAGCGGCGACAGCAGCCCGCCCAGCGCCGACGCCGCGGTGACCGCGAACACCAGCCCCGACAGCAGCGCGCGCAGGTTGCCCTGCGCCGCCAGCACCAGCAGCCGGCTGGAGCAGCCGCGCGCCAGGATCATGCCGGCGCCGAACATCGCCCCGCCGATCAGCGCGCCCGACAGGCTGCCGCGCGCCGACAGCTGGCGCGCGCCGCTCACGTCCAGCCAGCCGGCCACGATGAAGGCCTGCGTCAGCAGCACTGCGGTGGAGAAGGTGAACAGCCACACCGTCAGCCGCCCCTCGCGACTGCCGCCGCGCGCGAACTCGATCACCGCCGAGCGCAGGCAAAAGCGCGAGCGGTGCGCGAAGAAGCCGAACAGCAGCCCGATCAACGCGCCCGCGGCCGCGGCCGTGCCGCCCTCGCCCAAGCGGGCGATGGCGGCCTCGAGCAGGGCGTCGAGCACGGACATCGTTCAATCAGTGATTGCTGATGTTGCGATGATCGCGACTCACAGGCCGCGGCGGCTTGATGCGCATCAACTGAGCATATCGGCCCAGATGTTGCGCGCCCAGCCCTGGTTGTAGACGGCTTCGAGGTCGGAGCGCACGTCGGACACGCCGCCCGAACCGCCGATGGTGCGGAAGGTCTTCTGCGTCGGCACGTACTCGTGCACGCTGGCGACGTGGATCACATGGGTGTCGTCGACGAAGCTCATGCACACGTTGGTCAGCATCGGGTGCGCGTTGACCGGCAGGCCCAGCAGCTCGGCCGTGATCGCCGCGGCCGCCACCTTGGCGTGCGAGTTGGCCATGTGGCCCGACTTGGGCATGCCCTGGGCGATCTGGATCGAGTCGCCGACCACGTGCACGTGCTTCGCGGCGGTGGACTCGAAGCTCAGGAAGTCCACGTGGCACCAGCGCGCATTGGCGTTGGCCAGGCCGGTCTGCACGGCGATCTCGCCGGCGCGCATGGTCGGCAGCACGTTCAGCACGTCGGCCTTGACGTCGTCCTGCACCTCGAACTTGACGGTGTTGGCGGCGGCGTCCACCGCCACCGCCTTGTGCTGCGCGCGGTACTCCACCATGGTCCCGTAGATCTCGGCCCAGGCCTTCTTGAACAGCGGGCCCTTGCTGGTGACGTCGGGGTTGGCGTCGAGGATCAGCACCTTCGAGCGCGGCTTCTCGCGCTTGAAGTAGGCAGCGACGACGCTGGCGCGCTCGTACGGCCCCGGCGGGCAGCGGTACGGCGCCTCGGGGATCACGATGGCGTAGGCGCCGCCGTCGCGCATGGCCTGCAGCTGGCGGCGCAGCGCCACGGTCTCGGGCCCGGCCTTCCAGGCGTGCAGGATGCGCCCTTGCGCGTGCGCGGCCTGCAGGCCCTGCACGCTGTCCCACATCATGTCGACGCCGGGCGACAGCACCAGCTTGTCGTAGCGCAGCGTGCTGCCGTCGTCCAGGCGCAGCTGGCGCTGCTGCACGTCGACCGCGGCGACGCGGCCGCGCACCAGGCGCACGCCGTGGCGCGCCACCAGCTGGTCGTAGCTCAGCGTGATGTCGGCCAGCTCGCGCCGGCCCGAGAGCACGAGGTTGCTGATCGGGCACGACACGAAGGCCGCGTTGGGCTCGACCAGCGTGACGTCGATGCGCCGGTCGGACAGCATGCGCACGTACTTGGCCGCCGTGCTGCCGCCCCAGCCGCCGCCCACCACCACCACCTGCGGCCGCGCCTGGCGGTCGACGCTGGCGCATGCGCCCAAGGCGGCCGCCGGCAGCGCCGCGGCCAGGGACTTCAGGACTCTTCTGCGTTGCATGTCGGTCTGGCCTTTCTCACTTCTGCGCGGCGAAGTAGGCCGCCAGCATCTCGAGCTGCACCTCGCTGTAGCCGCGGGTGATCTGATGCATGATGGTCGCCTTGCGGTCGCCGGTGCGGAAGGCCATCAACTGCGTCAGCAGGTCCTCGCGCGGCCGCCCGGCCAGCGCGACCAGCGCCTCGCCCTGCACCGCGCGGCCATCGGTGCCGTGGCAATGCGCGCAGGTGGCGGCCAGCGAGCGCAGGTACAAGCGCTGGGCCTCGGGCGATGGGGCGGCAGCGGCGGCTGCGGCCGGCGCGGTCTGCGCCGCCACCGGCCCCGCCAGGGCCAGCAGCAACAGGGCGCCGGCGGCGGCGGCGCGGCGCCGGGTCGAAGTTTCGTCTCGCTCGGTCATGGATTTCCCTCTGTCTCCGTCGTGGGCCTCGAATGGCCGTAGGGGTATAGTGTTTCGCAAATATCAGCAAATTCGCATGTAGCGTTATCCCTATGAAAACCCTGGCGTTTCTGGCGTCTCTGCTGGCCGGCGCGCTGCTGCTGCCGGCGCCGGCCGCCGCGCAGCCGGCCACCGTGGCGATGACGGCCGAGCCGGTGGCCACCGACACCTGGTTCGTGCAAGGCCAGGCGGCGATGGGCTCGGCGGCCAACCAGAACTTCATCTCCAACGCCGCCTTCGTGGTCACGCCGGCCGGCGTGCTGGTGGTCGACTCGCTCGGCTCGCCGCCGCTGGCCGAGCGGCTGCTGGCGCTGATCCGCCAGCGCACCCAGGCGCCGCTGCGCTACGTGGTCGTCACCCACTGCCATGCCGACCATTTGTACGGCCTGCAGGTGCTGCAGGCCGCCGGCGCCCGCATCGTGGCGCACGCCGCTTGCCGCGAATACCTCAACAGCGACACCGCGCGGCTGCGCCTGCAGGCCAGCCGCGAGGAGTTGTTCCCCTGGGTCGACGAGCACACGCGGCTGGTGGTGCCCGACCTCTGGCTGGGCGAAGGCGGCAGCGAGAGCGACCTCGTGCTGACGCTGGGCGAGCACCGCTTCACCGTGCGCCATGCCGGCCCCGCGCACACGGCCGAAGACCTGGTGGTGCATGACGCCGCCACCGGCGTGCTGTTCACCGGCGACGTGGTCTTCCGCGGCCGCGTGCCCTTCGTCGGCCAGGCCGACAGCCGGCGCTGGATCCAGGCGCTCGACCGCATGCTGGAGCTCAAGCCGCGGCTGCTGGTGCCCGGCCACGGGCCGGTGTCCAGCCACCCGGCCGACGACCTGCAGCAGACGCGCGACTACCTGGCCTACCTGCGCCAGACCATGGGCGAGGCGGCGCGCAACCTGGAAAGCTTCGACGAAGCGTATGCTCGCGTCGACTGGTCGCGCTTCGCGTCGTGGCCCTTGTTCGCCGCCGTCAACCGCATGAACGCCTACAACACCTTTCTGCTGATGGAGCACGAGACGCGATGAAGGCGCCGTGCTTGCCGGCCGCTTACTTGCTGGCCGCGTGCTGGCTGGCCGCCGGCGCGGCGGTGGCCGACGACAAGCCGGCGAACCCGGCCGTGCCGGCCGAGTTCCGCGGCGCCGACCTCGCGTTGGGCGAGCGGCTGATCCGCGAGCACCGCTGCAGCGAATGCCACATCCGCCGCGTGGGCGGCGACGGCAGCGCCATCTACCGGCCCACCGGCCGCATCGGCCGCCCGGCGGCGCTGCTGGCTATGGTGGAGTACTGCAGCACCGAGCTGAAGCTGCAGCTCTTCCCCGAAGACGTGCAGGCCGTGGCCGCCGTGCTGCAGCGCGACCACTACCGCTTCAAGCCGGCGCCCTGAGCGCGCGGCGCGGCGGGCGCTGCATCACGGACCGGTCTGCCCGTCCATCCGTCCCTGCGCATAAAATCGGCCGCCATGAGCACGCCCCAGGCCGCGCAGTCCGACGCCGTCTTCGAATCGGTGGCCGAGCTGTTCGCGCTGCTGTCCACGCCGGTGCGGCTGAAGATCATTGGCGCGCTGTGCAACGGCGAGAAGAACGTCTCCGAGCTGCTCGCCCAGATCGACACCACGCAGCCCAACATGTCGCAGCACCTGGCCACGCTGTACCGCGCCGGCGTGCTGGGCAAGCGGCGCGACAGCACGCAGATCTACTACCGGCTGCAGAGCGAACGCGTGGCCACGCTGTGCCGCGCCGTCTGCACCCAGGTGGCGATCGAGCTCGACGGCGGCGGCGAAATGCCCAGCAGCGAACGGCTGCTGCCGGCGGCTGCGGTCAATCGTTAAGCGGCGTTTCGGCGTTTCGGCGTTTCGGCGCTGCGGCGCTGCGGCGCTGCGGCGCTTCGGCGCTTCGGCCGTTCAGCGCTTCGGACGTTCAGCGCCGCGCTTCAGCGGCCTTCGAAGCGCGGCGCCCGCTTCTCCGCCCAGGCCGCGCGGCCCTCGGCCAGATCGTGCGACGCGGCGGCGCGCGCCACGTCGCGCTGCAGGTCGTCGGCATCCAGCGCGCCGCGGGCGATGCGGTTCAGGTGCTTCTTCATGCCTTGCACGGCCAGCGGCGCCAGCGCCGCCAGCGCGGCGCACAGCTCGGCGGCGGCGCCGTCCAGCTCGGCGGCGGGCACCAGGCGGCTGAGAAAGCCGATGCGTTGAAGTTCCTCGGCATCCAGGCGTTGCGCCGTCAGGAACAAGCGCTTGGCGGGCTCCAGCCCCAGGCGGCTGACGTAGCGCTCCAGCCCGCGGCGGTAGAAGTGCAGGCCCAGCCGCGCCGCCGGCATGAACAGGTCGACCGCCGGCGTGCCCAGGCGGAAGTCGCAGGCCAGCGCCAGGTCGGTGGCGCCGCCGTAGACGCCGCCTTGCAGCACCGCCACGGTGAGCGGCCGCGCGTCTTCCAGCGCGTTGACCATGGTCTCGAAGTCGGCGGTGCGCGCCGCGCTGATGCTGCCGATGTCGTAGCCGCTGCAAAAATGGCGGCCGCTGCTGCGCAGGCACAACACGCGCACGCTGTGCTCGGCATCCACCCGCGCCAGGTGCGCCAGCACGGTGTCCAGGTCCTGCGGCTGCAGCCGGTTGGCCTGCTGCGGCCGGCGCAGCGTGAGGGTCGCCAGCGCGCCGTCGATCTGCAATTCGGGGGGCTGGCTAATATCCATGTTGGTTTGATGGTGGCGGGCGCCGCCGGCGGCCCGCGGCGCTGATCATTCTAATTTTGGCGACCCGGCGCGCGACGAACGGCGGCGGTGGAGTGACAATCGCGCCGATCAAGACGGCCCCCGGCAGGGAGGAGCGGGGCAAGCAAGGAGCAGTGTCTGATCGATTTTCTTCGTTGGCGACCTTCCTGGGCACTGGACCGCGCGGCCCGCGAACTGGGCCTGGAACTGCAGCCCGAGCAGCGCGAGCGCGTGCTGCACGAACAGCTGCGCATGGTGCTGCTGCACACGCGCTTCGGCACCGTGGCGGCCACGGCTTTCGCGGTGCTGCTGGCGCTGCAGTTCGAGCACGTGCTGCCGGCCGCCCATGCGCAGGCCTGGCTGGTGCTGAAGGTCGGCGTCGCGGCGGCGCGCATCGGCTTGGCGCGCGCCTACGAGCGGCGCGCCGAACAAGGGCTGCCGCGCCGCCGTTGGGAGGCCGCCATCCTGTGGCTGCTGGCGCTCGACGGCGCCGTCTGGGGCCTGGCCGGCTGGCGGCTGGCCGGCGAAACGGTGGCCGTGGTCTCGCTGGCCGTGGCCGCGCTCGACGCGGTGAGCTGCATCGCCACCTTCGGCTTGCAGGTGCGGCTGGCGGCCACCGCGGCCTACGTCGCGCCCATCCTGCTGCCGATGGCGCTGGGCCTGGCGCTGCGCGGCGACGAGATCGCCGTCTTCGCCGGCGTCGGCCAGCTGGTGCTGCTGGGCGTGGTGCTGGCCACCGCGTACGGCGCCTCGCACCGGCTGACCATGGGGCTGCTGCTGCGGCTGCAGGCCGACCAGCTGGTCGCCGAGAAGGAAGCCGCGCTGGCGCTGGCGCGCGAACGCAGCGCCGAGCGCGACCGCTTCCTGGCCAAGGTCAGCCACGAGTTGCGCACGCCGCTGCACGGCATCCTGGGCGTGACGCGGCTGATGCACCTGGAGTCGAGCGACGCCGCCACGCAGCGCCGGCTGGAGCTGATCGAAGGCTCGGGCCGCCAGCTGCAGGCGCTGATCAACGACCTGCTCGACGCCTCGGTCATCGCCGCCGGCCAGTTCACGCTGCACGAGGCCGACTTCGACCTCGTCGAACTGCTCGACCAGGCGGCCGAGGTCTTCGCGCTGCGCGCCGCCGACAAGGGGCTGCAGTTTTCGCGGCAGATCGATCTGCCGCAGCCCTGCTGGCTGCGCGGCGACGCGGCGCGCGTGCGCCAGGTGGTGCACAACCTGCTGGGCAACGCCGTCAAGTTCACGATGCAAGGCCGCGTCACGCTGCGCGCCGGGCGCGACGCCGCCTGGGACCGCTTGCGCATCAGCGTGATCGACACCGGCCCCGGGCTGGCGGCGGCCGATGTGGCGCGCGTGTTCGAGCCTTTCCAGCAGGCCGCCGGCAGCCGCCTGGCCGATGGCGTCGGCCTGGGGCTGACCATCTCGCGCGAGATCGCCGGCGCGATGGGCGGCTCGCTCACCGTGCACAGCACGCCCGGCGAGGGCGCGGCCTTCCACTTCGACCTCAGCCTGCCGGTGGTGCCGGCGCCGGCCCAGCCGCCGCTGTTCGTGCCCGCGCTGCCGGCGCCGCTGCTGCCGCTGCCGCTGCCCCTTGGCCTGCCCGGCCGCGTGCTGGTGGTCGAAGACGACGAGGTCAACGCCGTCATCGTCTGCACGCTGCTCGACGGCCTGGGCGTCAGCAACGAGCGCGTGGCCGATGGCCACCAGGCCGTGCAGCAGGCCTTGCGCGAGCGCGAGCGCCCCGAGCTGGTGCTGATGGACTGCCGCATGCCGGTGCTCGATGGCCTGGCCGCCACCGCCGAAATCCGCCTGCAGGAACGCCGCCGCGGCCTGCCGCGGCTGCCGATCGTCGCGCTGACCGCCGCCTATGGCGACAGCGACCGCATCGCCTGCCTGGCCGCCGGCATGGACCGCGTGATCGGCAAGCCCTTCACGCGGGAGCAGCTTGTGCAGGTGTTGCGCGAGGCAGGGCCGGGAGACTGAGCAAGGCCTGCGCCGGCGCGACCGGCGCGGTGCCGGGCAGCAGGTGCAGGTCGGGATGCCAGGTCTCGACCATGAACTCGTACCAGGGGTGGCGCCGCGCGTGCCAGCGCGGCTCGGCGGCGGCGACGTCGAGCGCCAGCACGTGGTGCAGCAGGCCGCCGGCGTGGGCCAGCGGCACCGGGTGCGAGCCGTTCTCGTCGGCCAGCACGTCGACGAAGCCCAGGCTCTTGTAGATGCGCACCAGCGGCGCGCTGCGCGCACCGATCACCAGGTTGTGGATGTGCCCGGCCAGCGCCAGCATCCAGCACGACTTAAACAGCGCCTGGCGCACCAGCGGATCGGCGCCGCAGCGGATGGCCAGACGCGTGACCTCGGCGCGCGTCTGCGCGGCCAGCGGCGCCGGCAAGGCGACGCTCGCTTCGATCGGCAGCGGCTGCGGGTGGTTGCGCTGGATGCGCGCGGTGCCCACCACGTCGCCGCTGGCCTTGTCGCGGCAGGCCAGCACCGTGACGTGGGCCGCCAGGTCCGACGGGTCGGGCCGCGCCAGCGCCTCGCTCATGGCCGGCTGATCGGGCAGGTGGCGGCCATAGGCCTGGGAGCGCAAGGCACGCACCTCGCGCAGGCTCAATTCGTCCTTCACCGCTGAAACGGTGAAGCCGAGCGGCATCATCACAAAAGACCTCCTGGGTCCCCTCTGTCAACCCCGGCCGGCACGGGTGCCGCTCGAAATTGCAGTTAGCTCTCAGTCCTTCGCCATCGGCTTCGTCAGGCTCGGGCCTGCGATGCTCTGGTTTCAGCTTACCCTGCGCGCCGCGATTTCCACCCCCGCGTTGACCCGCATCCGCGCGATCGGCGCCTCGTCTGTGAGCGGCGCGCAACACCACGGCCGCGCTACCCTTGTTGCTTCGCCCATGCTGACGCTGCACTTCTCCAACCGCATCGAAGCGCTGGCCGGCCGGCTGCTGCAGCGGCTGGCCGCCGCGCCGGACGACGAGCCTGTCGATCCCTTCGCCCCCGTGCAGATCATCGTGCCCGGCACCGGGCTGCGCCGCTGGCTGACGCTGGCGATCGCGCGTGAACAAGGCGTCTGCGCCAACGTGCACTTCGACTTCCTGGCGCAGTGGCTGTGGTTGCAGATCAGCCGCATGCTGCCCGAAGGCGATGGCGTCGAGGCGCGCGCGCCGTCGCCGTTTGATCCAGCTCAATTGGTGTGGCGCATCCACCGCGCGCTGACCGACGCAAGCTGGGTGGCCGCGCAGCCGCGCCTGGCCGAGTACCTGGCGCCGTCCGACGAACTGATGCGTTACGAGCTGGCGCTGCGCATCGCCGCGTTGCTGGAGCCGCTGGTCACCTACCGCGCCGACTGGCTGCGCGCCTGGGCCGCCGGGCGCGACGCCGGCCTGCCGCATAACGGCGACGACGCGCGCGCCGACGAAGCCTGGCAGGCCGCGCTGTGGCGGCGCCTGGTGGCCGAATTGGGCCTCGCCGGCCAGCACCCGATGGCGCAGTTCGCGCAGGCGCTGCAGCAAGGCGGCCGCGCGCTGGCGCGCGAGCGCGGCCTGCCGGCGCAGGTGCACGTGTTCGCGCCGCCGGCCATCGCGCCGCTGCACCTGCAGTTGCTGCAGCAGGTGGCGCGCGTCAGCGAGGTCGAGCTGTACGTGCTGAACCCCTGCCGCGAATACTGGTTCGAGCTGGTCGACCGCCGGCGCTTGAGCCACCTGGCGGTGCGCGGCCGCGACCAGGGCCACGAGGAAGGCAACCGCCTGCTGGCCGCCTGGGGCCGCCAGACGCAGGCGCTGGTCGACGGCCTGGTCGCGCTCGACGGCGACGGCATCAGCGACGACGGCATCTACGTCCCCCACCCCGGCACCAGTGTGCTGGCGCAGGTACAGAACAGCATCCTCGACCTCGTGGAGCTGGCGCCCGGCTCGCTGACGATGGCGCCCGGCGACCGCAGCCTGGAGTTGCACGTGTGCCACTCGCTGACGCGCGAGCTGGAGGTGCTGCACGACCGGCTGCTCGGCCTGCTGGCCGCCGACCCCACGCTGCGCCCCGGCGACATGCTGGTGGTGCTGCCCGACCTGGAAGCCGCGGCACCGCTGGTCGACGCCGTCTTCGGCAGCGCGCCGCCCGAGCGCCACCTGCCCTATGCGCTGACCGGCCGCCGGCGCAGCAGCGTCAGCGCGCCGGCGCGCGCGCTGCTCGACCTGCTGGCACTGCTGGCATCGCGGCTGCCGGTGACGGCCGTCTTCGGGCTGCTGCAGCAGCCGGTGGTGGCGCGCCGCTTCGCGCTGGACGACGAAGACCTGCAGCAGGTGCAGGCCTGGCTGCAGGCCGCCGGCGCACACTGGGGGCTGGACGCCGCGCAACGCGCGCGCGCCGGGCTGCCCGCCGACGCTCGCCATACGTTGGACGATGCGCTCAGCCGGCTGTTCCTCGGCCACGCGCTGCCGCTGCACGGCGCCCAGCCGCTGGCCGGCCTGCTGCCGGCGGCCGACATCGGCGGCAGCGACGCGCTGCTGCTCGGCCGCCTGTGGCGCTTCGTCAAGCGGCTGTCGGCGCTGCACGCCGCGGCCGCCCAGCCGCAGACGCCGGCGGCCTGGGGCGCGCTGCTGCGGCAGGCCATCGACGACTTCATCGCCGTCGCGCCCGACGAGCACGACGACCTGCTGGAGCTGCAGCAGTCGCTGCAGGCGCTGTTGGCCGACCTGCAGGCTGCCGGCGCGCAAGACCCGCTGCCGCTGGCCGTGTGGCGCGCCGCGCTGGCGCGCCAGCTCGACGACCCGGCGCGCGGCGCGGTGGCCGGCGGCGGCGTCACCATCGCCGCGATGAGCCCGCTGCGCAACCTGCCCTTTCGCGTGGTGGCCGTGCTGGGGCTCGACGACGGCGTGTTCCCGTCGCCGCCGCGGCGCGAAGAGTTCGACCTGCTGGCCGCCCACCCGCGCCGCGGCGACCGCCAGCGCCGCGACGACGAGCGCAACCTCTTCCTCGACCTGCTGCTCGCCGCGCGCGAGCACCTGCACCTCAGCCACAGCGGCCGCAGCGTGCGCGACAACGCGCCCCTGCCGCCTTCGGTGCTGGTGGCCGAGCTGCTGGATACGCTGGTGCCGGCCATCGCCGACGACCCGGCCAGCGCGCAAAGCCTGCGCCAGGCGCGCCGCCGGCTGGTGGTCGAGCACCCGCTGCAGCCGTTCGCGGTGGAAGCCTTCTCGCCGCTGGCCGACCCGCGGCTGCGCAGCCACCGCAGCGAGCTGGCCGAGGCACTGCAGGCGCGGTCTCGGCAGCCGGTGGTGGCCGCAGATCACCCGGCCATCGATGACGACGGCGACGATGACGGCGACGGCGACGGCGACGGCGCCGATGACGCTGCACCCGTCCGCCAAGCGCCCTTCTTCGCCGGCCCCTTGTCCGGCGCGGCCGGCGACGACGCCGAGCCGCCCAGCGTGCCGCAGCTGATCGAGTTCTTCCGCAACCCCAGCCGCTACCTGCTGCGCTGCCGCTTGCAGATCGAGCTGCCCTTCGACGACGAGGAACTCGAAGACGACGAGCCCTTCACGGCGGGACGCCGCCAGCGCCTGGCGCTGGCCGAACGGCTGCTGCCGCCCTTGCTAACCTCGGACCTAGACGACCCAACGCTGCGCGCGCGGGCCGAAGCCGGCGTCGACTGGCCGGCCGGCGCCATCGGCCGCCGGCAGCTCGATGCCGAGCTGGCCGCGCTGCGCCGCTTCGCCGCCCATTGGCGGCAGCTGCAGTCGCAGGGCGCCCTGCTCGGCTGGCGCTACGACCGCCTGCAGCCGCGCGACCGGCTGGAAGCCTGGATCCGCCACCTCGCGCTGTGCGCGGCCGAGCCGCCCGCCGGCAGCCAGCCGCGCCGCTGGCTGGCGCTCGACCAGGCGCCGCGCTGGCGCCCGGTGGCGCGCGCCGCCGAGCACCTGGCCGACTTGCAGGCGCTGTACCGACAGGGCCAGCAGACGCCGCTGCCTTTCTATCCGCGCACCTCGTGGGCCTGGGTCGAAAGCGGCGGCAGCGAGCGCGCCGCGCGCGCGGCCTGGGCGCCGGCGCGCGACGGCGTCTGGGGCGACTCGCAGGACCGCGCCGTCCGCCTGGCGCTGCGCGGCCGCGCCGGCGACCCGCTGGACGAGCGCTTCCGCGAGCTGGCCGAGGCCGTCTTCCGCCCGTTGATCGACCACACTGAAGGCGACCCCACCGAAGGCGACCCCAGCGAGGGCGACCCCACCGAGGGCGACCCCACCAAGGGCGCGCCATGAGCAGCGCCCAAGCCTTCGACGTCTTCACCGCGCCGCTGGAGGGGCTGACGCTGATCGAAGCCTCGGCCGGCACCGGCAAGACCTGGACGCTGTGCGGCCTGTACCTGCGCCTGCTGCTGGAAAAGCGGCTGACGGTGCAGCAAATCCTCGTCGTCACCTTCACCAAGGCCGCCACCGCCGAATTGCGCGAGCGCATCCGCGACCGCGTGGCCGACGTGCTGGCCGCGCTGCGCGCGGCCGGTGGCGATGGCGTTGGCCATGACGACGTCTTCGTGCAAGGCCTGCTGCAGAGCGTGCGCCGCGTCGTCGTCGGCGTCGGCACCGACGACGACGCGACGCTCGCGCTGCGCTTGCAGCAGGCGCTGCAGGCCTTCGACGAAGCCGCGATCTTCACCATCCACGGCTTTTGCCAGCGCGCGCTGGCCGACACGCCTTTCGCCAGCGGCGCGCCGCTGGTGCAGGAACTGCTGACCGACGACGGCGAGCTGCGCCTGCAGGTCGCGCAGGACTTCTGGCGCCGCCGCGTCAGCGGCCAGCCCGCGCTGCCGCCGGCGCTGGCCGCGGCGCTGCTGCGCGCCGGCGACACGCCCGAGCGCTGGGCCCGGCTGCTGCAGCGGCGCGTGGCCAAGCCCTTGTCCAAGCTGCTGTGGCCCGACTTCGCCGCCCTGCCCGCGGCCGCCGACGAGCCGGCGCTGCAGCGGGCCTTCGACGCCGCCCGCGCCGCGTGGGCGGCCGACCGCGACGGCATCGTCGGCTGCGTGATCGACGCGCTGCCGTCGCTGAACAAGCGCTCGTACAAGCCCGAGGCGGTGGCCAAGGCCGCCGCGCAGTGGGACCAGTGCTTTGCCGCCGGCGATGCCTTCGCGCTGCCCGCCGACGGCAAGCCGCTGGACCTGCTGGCCAGCGCCCGGCTGCAGCCCAACAAGGGCCGGCCGCCGCCGCGCGCGCACCCCTTCTTCGCGCTGGCGCAAACGCTGCTGGAACGCAGCCGACGGGCCGCCGACGCCGCGCGGCTGCAGCGCCTGGCGCTGCTGCGCGACTGGCTGGACCAAGGCCCCGGCGCCTTGCGCGCGCTCAAGCGCGAACGCCGCGTGGTCGGCTTCGACGACCTGCTGCTCGACCTGCAGGCGCGCCTGGCCGGGCCCGCCGGCGCACGCCTGGCCGCCGCGCTGCGCCAGCGTTATCCGGCCGCGCTGATCGACGAGTTCCAGGACACCGATCCGTTGCAGTTCGAGATCATCCAATCGCTGAACGGTGCCCCCAGGTCCGGGCCTGCGGCCCGGCCCGCCCCCCGCGGGGGTCTGAGCAGCCCGGCAGAGCCGGATCTGCTCAGCGATCCGCAAAGCACGCTGTTCCTCGTCGGCGACCCCAAGCAGGCGATCTACGGCTTTCGCAACGCCGACCTGCACACCTACCTGCAGGCGCGCGCGCAGGCCGGGCACGTCAGCACGCTGACCTCGAACCAGCGCTCCACGCCGGCGCTGCTGCAGGGGCTCAACGCCTTGTTCGGCGCCAACCCGCGCGCCTTCGTGCTGCCGGGGCTGGACTACCACCCGGTGGCCGCCGGCGCCAAGCCGCGGCCCGTGCTCGACGACCGCAGCGGCACGCCGCCCGCCGCGCTGCAACTGTGGCAGTTGCCGCTGGCGGCCGACGGCCTGCCATGCCCCAAGCCGCAGGCCGCGCAACGCGCCGTGCAGGCCTGCGCCGACGAGATCGCCCGGCTGCTGGCCGCCGCGCAGCAAGGGCTGCTGCTGCTCGACGGCCGGCCGCTCGACGGCGGCGACATCGCGGTGCTGGCGCGCACGCACCGCCAGGGCGCGGCCATGCGCCAGGCGCTGGCGGCGCGCGGCGTCGGCAGCGTGGAACTGTCGCAGGCCAGCGTGCACGCCAGCATCGACGCCGAGGAACTGGAACAGGTGCTGGCCGCCGTGCTGCAGCCCACGCGCAGCGCGCTGCTGCGCGCCGCGCTGGCGACCGGGCTGATGGGCTGGGACGCCGCGGCGCTGCAGGCCCTGGCCGCCGACGAAAGCGCGCAGGCCGCGCAAGCCGCTCGCTTCGCCGGTTATCGCGCGCACTGGCTGCAGCGCGGCATCGGCCCGATGCTGCGCGCCTGGATGGCGGCCGAGCAGGTCGACCGCCGGCTGCTGCAAGGCCCCGACGGCGAGCGCCGGTTGACCAACGTGCTGCACCTGGCCGAGCGGCTGCAGGCGGCTGCCGCCCAGCACCCGGCGCCGGAAGCGCTGTGGCGCTGGCTGCAGCAGCAGCGCCGCCACCCCGGCGGCGACGACAGCGCGCAGCTGCGCCTGGAATCCGACCGCAGCCTGGTGCAGATCGTCACCATCCACAAGAGCAAGGGGCTGGAGTACCCCATCGTCTTCTGCCCCTGGCTGTGGCAGGGCGCGTCGCCGGCGCCGCGCGGCGATGGCGACGGCATCGACCACCACGACGCGCAGGGCCGGCCGCTGCTGGACTTTGCCGCCGCCGCCGACGACCCCGCGCTGAAGGCCGCGCTGGCGCGCGAGCGCCTGGCCGAAGACCTGCGCCTGATCTACGTGGCGCTGACCCGCGCGGTGCACCGCTGCGTGCTGGTGCAAGGCCTGTACCGCGCCGGCCCCGGCAGCGGCGAACGCGAAGGCCGCCGCAGCCCGCTGAACTGGCTGGCGGCCGGTGGCGGCAGCGCCGTCGACGACTTCATCGCCGACGGGCTGGCACCGGCCGCCATCGCGGCGGGCTGGGCGGCGCTGGCCGCGGCCGCGCCGCAGGCCATCGGCGCGTCGCCGCTGCCCGCGCCAGGCCGCGCCACCGTGCTGCCGCCACCGCCCGCGCCGCCGCAACTGCTGGCGCTGCCGGCGCCGCCGCTGCCGCCGGCCTGGTGGATCGGCAGCTACAGCAGCCTGGTGCAAGGCCTGCCGCAGGACGCCGCGGCGCCCGACCACGACCAGCGCCTGGCGCCGCCGGCTGCAACGGACGACATCACCGGCTCGGGCGAAGGCCCCGCGGCCGCTGCCAGCGCCGACGCGACGACCGACCCCGACGACATCCTGCACTTCCCGCGCGGCCCGGCGGCCGGCGAATGCCTGCACCGCGCCTTCGAGCTGGCCGATTTCGACCGCCCCGACAGCTGGCCCACCGCCGCCGCCACCGCCTTGCGCGAACACCCGCAACCGGCGGCCGCCGGCGCCGACCCGGCGCGCCACGCCCGCCAGTTGCAGCACGCGCTGAGCGACGTGCTGCACACGCCGCTGCCGGCGGCCGACGGCACGGCGTTGCGCCTGGCCGAGCTGCCGCGCCGGCGGCGGCTGGTCGAGCTGGAGTTCCACCTGCCGGTCGGCCGCCTCACGCCCGCCGGCCTGAACGCCGTGCTGCAGGCCCATGGCCACCGGCCGCAGCCGCTGGCGTTCGGCATGCTGCACGGTTATCTGCGCGGCTTCATCGACCTGGTGTTCGAGCACCGCGGCCGCTGGTACATCGTCGACTGGAAGTCCAACCACCTCGGCTGGCGGCCGGCCGACTACGCCGCGCCGTCGCTGGCGCGCGCGATGGACGGTCATGCCTACGGCCTGCAGGCCTTGCTGTACGCGCTGGCGCTGCAGCGCTACCTCGGCCGGCGGCGGCGCGACGACCAGCCCACGCCCGCGCTCGGCGGCGTGATGATGCTGTTCGTGCGCGGCCTGCGTCCGGGCTGGCGCCAGGCCGACGGCAACCCCTGCGGCCTGGTGCACCTGCAGCCGCCGCCGGCGCTGCTGCACGACTTGTCGGAGCTGATCGCATGACCGCCGCGGCCGACGATTTCGATGGTCCCGACGACGCCGTCGCCGACCTCGACGCCCTCGACGACCTGGCCGAGGGCCTGGCCGACCACGTCGAACGTTGGGCGCTGGCGCTCGGCGGCGCGCCGGGCCCAGCGCGGCTGGCGGCCGAGGCGGCGCGGCGCTTGAGCCTGGCGCAGCGCCAAGGCCACGTCTGCCTGGAGCCCGCCGCGCTGGCCGGCATCGACCGCGCGGCGCTGCTGGCCAGCGCCGTGGTCGGCACGCCGCGCGGCGCGCCGGGCCTGCCGCTGTTGCTGGACGACGCCGGCCGCCTGTACCTGCAGCGCGACTTCGGCGACGAGCAGCGCCTGGCCAACCGCCTGCTGCTGGCCGCGCGCGCCGCGCCGCAGCCCATCGCGCCGGACTTGCGCGATCTGTTGCAGCGGCTGTTCGATCGCCCGGATGCCGGCGTGGATGACGGCATGAATGACGGCGCGGTCGACTGGCAGCAACTCGCCGTCGCGCTGGCGCTGCGGCAGCGGCTGGTGCTGGTCAGCGGCGGCCCCGGCACCGGCAAGACCAGCACCGTGCTGCGGCTGCTGGTCTGCCTGCTGGCGCAGGACCCGGGCTGCCGCATCGCGCTGGCCGCGCCCACCGGCAAGGCGGCGGCGCGCATGGCCGAGGCGCTGGCCCAGCGCGCGGCGGCGCTGCCGCCCGGTTTGCCGGCCGAGCTGCTGGAACGGCTGCCGCGCCAGGCGCTCACGCTGCACCGGCTGCTGGGCGCACGGCCCGACGGCAGCTTCGCGCACGACGCCGAACGGCCGCTGGCCATCGACGTGCTGGTGGTCGACGAAGCCTCGATGCTGGACGCCGCGCTCGCCGCGCGGCTGCTCGACGCCGTGCCGCCGCAGGCCCGCATCGTGCTGCTGGGCGACCAGGACCAGCTGGCCGCGGTGGAGGCCGGCGCCGTGTTCTCCGAGCTGAGCGCCGACCCCTCGCTGAGCGAGCCCTGCCGCCAGGCGCTGGCCGAGGCCTGCGGCATCGCGGCCGATGCCTTGCAGACGCCGCCGCCGCGCCGCGTTGGCGGCGCTCGGCAAGACGGCCTTGGCGGCGCTCGGCCGCCCGGCCGCCGCGGCGCCTTGCAAGACACCACCGTCTGGCTGCAGCGCAACTACCGCTTCGGCGCCGGCTCGGCGATCGGCCGCCTCGCCGCGCAGGTCAACGCCGGCCGCACCGCCGACGCACTGGCCACCTTGCGCGCCGGCAACCCCGCGCTGCGCTGGCTCGACGACGGCGGCCCCGCGCCGTCCGCGGCGACGATGGCCGCTTGCATAGACGGTTATGCGGGCTACCTCGACGCGCTGCGCGCCGGCGTGGCCGACCCGGCCGTGCTGCTGGCCTTGTTCGACGGCTTTCGCGTGCTGTGCGCGCGCCGCGACGGCCCGCGCGGCGCCGCGGCGCTGAACGACCGCCTCGACGCCGTGGCCCGCCAGGCTGGCGCGCGGGCCGCGGCCTGGGCCGGCCCCTGGTACCCCGGCCGCCCGGTGCTGGTGCTGCGCAACGAGCCGGCGCTGCGGCTGGCCAACGGCGACGTCGGCCTGGCGCTGCCCGATGCCGAAGGCCGGCTGCAGGTGGTCTTCGCACTCTCCGACGGCGCGCTGCACCGCGTGGCGCCGGCGCGGCTGCCGGCGCACCAGAGCGCTTTCGCGCTGACGGTGCACAAGGCGCAGGGCTCGGAGTTCGACGCCCTGCTGCTGCTGATGCCCGAGCGGCGCAGCGCCGTCGCCACGCGCGAGCTGCTGTACACCGCCGTCACCCGCGCGCGCCGCCGCGTCACCGTGGCCGGCAGCGCCGCGGTGCTGGGCTCGGCGCTGCAGCAGCCGACGCGGCGACACTCGGGGCTGCTCGCCCGCATCGAAGACGCCGCCCCCCGATGATCAGACTGCTGCACACCGCCGATTGGCAGATCGGCCGCACCTACGGCTTCCTCGACGCCGACGACGCCGCCGCGCTGGCCGACGCGCGGCTGGCCGCCGTCGAGCGCATTGCGCAGGCCGCGGCCGCGGGCGGCGCCGATGCGGTGCTGGTGGCCGGCGACGTGTTCGACGCGCAGGCCTTGTCGTCGCGCAGCATCCGCCGCCTGTTCCATGCATTGGAAAGTTATGCCGGTCCCTGGGTGATGATCGCCGGCAACCACGACGCCGCGCTGAGCGAAGGCGTGTGGGCCGAGGCGCAGCGCCTGGCCGTGGTGCCGCCCCACGCGCGCCTGATGCTGCAGCCCGGCGTGCTGGAACTGCCGGCGCAGCGCCTCGCGCTGCTGTGCGCGCCGCTGACGCAGCGCCACACGCCCGACGACGGCACCGCCTGGTTCGACCACGCCGACACGCCCGCGGGCTGGCTGCGCGTGGGCCTGGCGCACGGCGCGGTGCAAGGCCTGCTGGCCGACGACATCGACGCCGCCAACCCGATCGCGCCCGACCGCGCGGCGCGCGCCAAGCTCGACTACCTGGCGCTCGGCGACTGGCACGGCACGCGGCGCATCGACGATCGCACCTGGTACAGCGGCACGCCCGAGCCCGACCGCTTCAAGGACAACGCCGCCGGCCAGGTGCTGTGGGTCGAGCTGGACGGCCCCGGCGCGCCGCCTCGCGTGCAGCCGCAGGCCATCGCGCAACACCGCTGGCGGCGGCTGCCGCGCGCGCTGGCGAGCGGTGGCGATGTCGACGCGCTGCGCGCCGAGCTGGCCGACGCCGGCCGCGGCGACGTGCTGCAACTCGTGCTGCAAGGCACGCTGGACCTCGCCGCGCACCAGGCGCTGCAGCAGTTGCTCGACGAGACCCAGGCCCGCGTGCGCAGCCTGCTGGCCGAGCGCGACGGCCTGCGCCTGGCGCCCACCGCCGACGACATCGCCGCGCTGCAGGCCGAGGGCTACCTCGGCACGCTGATCGCCGAGCTGCGCGACACGCGCGCCGGTGCCGGTGCCGACGCCGATGCCGGTGCCAATCCCAATCCCAATCCCAATTCCAATTCCGACACCGCGCAAGACGCGCTGGCGCTGCTGACGCAACTGCTGGCCGACCGCCGCGCGCGCCGGCCCGGGCCCGCCGCGCCGGAGGCCGCGCGATGAGGCTGACGCGGCTGCGCGTGGCCGAGCTGCGCGCCTTTCGCCAACCGTTCGAACTGGCCGCGCTGCAGCCAGGGCTCAACATCGTGGCCGGCCGCAACGAGGCCGGCAAGAGCAGCCTGGTGCGCGCCATCCGCGCCGCCTTCCTGGAGCGCCACCGCAGCACCGCCGTCGAAGACCTGCGGCCTTACGGCGACGCCGCGGCCGCGCCCAGCGTCGAGTTGGACTTCGACATCGGCGGCACCGCCTACGCCTTGCGCAAGAGCTTCCTCGGCCGCAAACGCTGCGAGCTGCGCATCGCCGGCAGCCGCCGGCTCGAAGGCCAGGCGGCCGAAGACCATCTGGCCGAGCTGCTGGGCTTCGGCTTCGCGCCCAAGGGCGCCAACCGCGACGAATTTCTCGGCCTGCCCGGCCTGCTGTGGGTCGAGCAGGGCAGCGCCGGCGAACTGGCGGCCGCCGTCGGCCATGCGGCGCCGCAGTTGCAGCGCTCGCTGCAGCAATCGGTCGACGATTCGATCGCCGCGCTCTCGGCCGGCGACGGCGACGAGCTGATCGAGCAGGTGCGCAACCTGCGCGCCGATTGGCTGACGGCTACCGGCAAGCCCCGTGGCACGTTGTTGCAGGCGCATGACGACGCCGCCGCGCGGCAGGCCGAGGTGGCGGCGCTGCAGGCCGCCGCCACGGCGTACCGCCGCCAGGTGGACGAACTGCGCACGCTGCGCGACGAACACGCCGCCGCCCAGCGCGACGCGCCCTGGGCCGAACTGCGGCAGCGTCAGCAGCAGGCCGAGGACGCCTGGCGCGCCGCGCAAGGCCTGGCCGCCGAACACGCGGCGCGGCGCGACGAACTGCAACAAAAACAGGCGCTGCAGGAACTGCTGGTGCAGCAGCTGGCCGCCGCCGCGCGCCAGGCCGCCGACCTGCAAGCCCGCGGCACCGCCGCGCAGGCCGCGGCGCGGGCGCTGCAGCAGGCCACCGCCGCCGAGCAAGGCGCACGCGCCGCCCACGCGGCGGCCGCCGAACAGGCGCGCCGGGCCCAGGCCACGCTGGCGCTGGCCCGCCAGGAAGACAGCCGCGCCCAACTGTCGACGCAACTGGCCATGGCGCGCCAGCGTAGCGCGGAGGCCGCCACGCGGCTGCAGCAAGCGCAAGGCGAGGCCGCGCGCGCCGCCGAGCTGCGCCGCGCCGCGGCGGCCGCCGCCATCGAGCCGCAGGACCTGCAGGCGCTGCGCGAGCGCGCCGCGCGGCTGCAGGCGCTGGCCATCCGCCAGTCGGCCATCGCCACGCGGCTGCAGTTCGAGTTGCTGCCCGGCGCCGCGCTGCGGCTCGACGGCGAAGCGCTGCAAGGCCATGGCGAACGGCTGCTGCTGGCACGCGGCGAACTGCAGATCGCGCAGGTGGGCCGGCTGGTGATCAGCCCCGGCGGCCCCGACCTCGCCGAGCTGGCGGCCGAGCAGCAGCGGCTGCAGGGCGAGCAACAGGCGCTGCTGCAGCGCCTGGGCTTGGCCGACCTCGACCAGGCCGAGGCCCGCGCCCAGGCCCGGCACGACGGCCTGCAGGCGTCCGAGGCCGCGCAGCGGACCCTGGCCGTGCTGGCGCCGCAGGGGCTGGACAGCCTGCAGGCCGCGCTGGACGCGGCCGACGCGCAACGGCAGGCGACGGAGGGCGCGCTGGCGCAACTGCCGCCGCCGGCCGCCGACGCGCCGCCGCTGGCCGCCGCGGCCGCGGCGGTCGATGCCGCGCAGCAGGCGGCCACGGCCGCCGCCGCGGCGCTGGAGCAGACGCGCCGCCAGCTGGCCGCCGACGCCAGCGAGCAGCAATCCGCCGAACGTGAACGCCAGGCGCTGGCCGCCTTGCTGGACAGCGCCGAGCACCGCACGCGCAACGAGCAAGCGCAGGCCCGGCTGGCCGCCGGCCACCAGCAGGCCGCCGCGCTGCAGGCCACGCTGCAGGCGCTGCAGCAGCGGCTGGACGGGCAGCGGCCCGACATCCTGCAGCAGGACATCGAGCGCCTGCGCCGCAGCGCCGAGCAGGCGCAACAAACCTTCCAGTTGCGCGGCATCCGCATCGCCCAGCTCGAAGCGACGCTGGCCGCCGCCGGTGCGCAAGGGCTGGACGAGCAGTTGGCGCAAGCCCAGCAGGCGCTGCAGCAGGCCACGCGCCGGCATGCCGAGCTGCAGCGCCGCGCCGCCGCCGCCGACCTGTTGCTGCAGCGGCTGACGCAGCACCGCCAGGCCTTCGCGCAGCGCCTGCGCGCGCCGCTGCTGCGCCACCTCGACCGGCTGCTGCCGCTGCTGCTGCCCGGCGCGCGGCTGGACCTGGACGAGCAGCTCGTGCCGCAGATGCTGAGCCGGCCGGCCGACGAGGCGGGCGACGCCGAGCTGGCGCCGCTGGCATCGCTGAGCCACGGCGCGCGCGAGCAGATCGGCGTGGCCGTGCGCATCGCCTGCGCCGACTGGCTGCGCGAGGCCGGCCGGCCGACGCTGCTGATGCTGGACGACGCGCTGACGCACAGCGACGACGAGCGCCTGGCGCGCATGAAGCGGCTGCTGTTCGACGCCGCCTCGCGCCACCAGGTGCTGCTGTTCACCTGCCACGCGGCGCGCTGGCACGACATGGGCGTGCCGCTGCTGAGCATCGAGCGCCGAGCGGCGGGATAAGGCGGGGTAAGGCGGGGTAAGGCGCGGTAACGCGGCGGGACGACGCCGCGCCGTCGCGCACAATGCGCCGGTCCGATCCCAGGGGAGTTTTCATCATGAACCGCAAGGCGATCTTCGCCGCCGGCGCCGTCGCGGCGCTGGCGGCCTTGGGGGCCAGTGCGCCCGCCGGCGCCACGCTGGGCGAGCCGCTCGCTTCGGTGGCCAGCACGCGCAGCCAGTTGCGCGCCGTCAGCGCCAAGACGGCGCAGCGCGCCGGCTACCGCGTGCACGAGTCGACGCTGCCCTCGGGCACCGTGGTGCGCGAGTACACCGACGCCGCCGGCCTGGTCTTCGCGGTGAGCTGGGAAGGCCCGTTCCAGCCCAACCTGAAAGCGCTGCTGGGCAGCCACTTCCAGCGCCTGCAGGCCGCCGGCCGCGAGCCCCACCCCGACCACCGCCGGCTGGCGGTGCGCGAGCCGCAACTGGTGATCGAGTCCGGCGGCCGCATGCGCGCCTTCCGCGGCCAGGCCTACCTGCCCGAGCAGACGCCGGCGGGCTTCAGCTTCGAGGAGAACGCGCAATGAGCCCCCAGGCCGCCCAGGCCGCCCTGGCCGCCCTGGCCGCCCTGGCCGCCCAGGGGGCGAATGCCCTCCCGGAGGGACCACACCACGCGTGCCGGGTGCACCATGCGATCGGCGCTCGTCGAACGTTGGCAGGCGGGCTGCTGGCGCTGGCGGCGGCGCTGTTGTCGGCCTGCGGCGGCGGCGGCAGCAGCACGGGCGGCAGCGGCAGCAACGACAACGTGCAGTCCATCCAGGTGGGCGCCGACCTCAACGGCAACTTCGTCAACATCGTCACCACCTCGGTGACCATCTGCGTGCCCGGCACCAGCAACTGCCAGACCATACCCAACGTGCACGTCGACACCGGCTCCACCGGGCTGCGCCTGCTGGCCTCGGCCGTGCGCCTGGGCCTGCCCACGGTGGCCGGCAGCAGCGGCAGCCGCCTGCACAGCTGCACCGCGTTCGCCGACGGCGTGACCTGGGGCCCGCTGGCCGCGGCCGACGTGCGCCTGGGCAACCAGACCTCGGCGACGGTGTCGATCCAGCTCATCAAGGACGGCAGCGACGGCGCTGCGCTGCCGGCCGACTGCGCCGACAAGGGCACCGTGCAGGACAGCGTCGCGCTGCTAGGCTCCAACGGCGTGCTGGGCGTCGGCGTGTTCCAGGAAGACTGCGGCAGCACCTGCGTCGGCACGCCGGTCGGCCTGTACTACGCCTGCACGGCCGCCGGCGCCTGCAGCGACAGCGTGGTGGCGCTGGCCACGCAGATCCGCAACCCGGTGGCCGCGCTGGCGGCGCACAACAACGGCGTGCTGCTGCAGTTACCGGCCATTCCCGCCACCGGCGCCGCGTCGGCGACGGGCAACCTGATCTTCGGCATCGGCACCAGCAGCAACAACGTGCTCGGCGGCACGCCGATCACGGTGCCGGCCAGCGGCGCGCGCGCCGGCTACTTCACCGCCAGCTACAACGGCCGCACGCTGGCCAACAGCTTCATCGACAGCGGCTCCAGCGTGCACTTCGTCGACGACGCCAGCATCCCCGCCTGCACCGGCAACCTGGCCGACTGGTACTGCCCCGGCTCGGCCAACGCGCTGTCGGCGCTGACCTTCAACGTCACGCTCACCGGCAGCAACGGCGCGTCGACCACCACCAGCTTCTCGATCGCCAACACGCAATACCTGTTCAGCCAGCCCGGCTCGGCCGGCCTGTGGGCCTTCAACAACCTCGGCGCGCCGGCCGGCGGCACCTTCGGCGCCTCGCTCGACCTCGGGCTGCCGTTCTTCTTCGGCAAGACCGTGTTCACCGCGATCGAGCAGCGCAGCACGCCCTACGGCACCGGGCCGTACTTCGCGTTCCAGGCCTATCCATGAGTCAGCCGCTGTCCATCGGCGCTGTCCATCGGCGCTGTCCATCGGCGCTGTCCATCGGTCTCCCGCGGGCCGAGCGCCGGGCCGCGCCCCGAGGCGGCGCAGGCGCTCGACCTGCCGGCCGCGCTGCTCGAAGAGCACGGCGCGGCGATGCATCCATGAACCGGAGAACCCTCATGCGCCCCTTCATCGCCCTTCTCGCGCTGGCCGGCGCCTCGCTGGCCGCCACGGCCGCGCCGCCGAGCGACGAGTCGATCGTCACGCTGCTCAAGGTCACCAAGGCCGAGTCGCTGCTCGACAGCGTCTACGCGACGCTGGAGCCGGCCATGAAGCAGGCCATGCAGCAGGCCACCGCGGGCAAGACGCTGAGCGCCGAACAGCAACGCGTGATGGACCTGGCGCCGCAGCGCCTGAGCCAGGTGCTGCGCAGCGAGCTGAGCTGGGCGACGCTGCAGCCGATGCAGGTGGCGATCTACCGCGAGAGCTTCGACCAGGACGAGATCAACGGCCTGATCGAGTTCTACAGAAGCCCGCTCGGCCAGCGCTTCGTCAACAAGATGCCGCTGGTGACGCAGAAGTCGACGGCGGCCATGCAAGTCCACATGCAGCAGGTGCTGCCCAAGCTGAAGGCGGCGATGGACCAGGTGCTGGCCGAGGCGAAGCTGGGGGCGACGAAGTGAGGGCCGAAGCGCCGGCCGCGCCGCCGGTCAAGGCCTGCGGTGCCGCTCGCGGATGCCGACGCGGCGCTGGTCGATGACCCGGCGCTGACCCACCGGGCGTTCGGTCCTACCCCGCCCTACCCAACACCCACCACCGGCCGCCGCCCGAACCAGGGCCGCGCCCGTTCGAGCTGCCCGGCCAGCCGGAACAGCAGCGCCTCGTCGCCGGCGCGAGCGGCGAACTGCACGCCGATCGGCAGGCCGTCGGGCGACCAGAAGAGCGGCAGCGACGCCGCCGGTTGGCCGCTGGCGTTGAAGGGGTAGGTGAAGGGCAGGAAGGCGAGCAGGCGGTCGAACCAGGCGTCGACGTCGCTGGAGCGGATGTCGAAGTGGCCGATCGGCAGCGGCGGCTGCGCCAGCGTGGGGGTCAGCCAGGCGTCATAACGCTCGAAGAAGGCGGCCAGGCGGCGGCCCTGGCGGTGCATGGCGTGCAGCGCGGCCACCAGGTCGGCGGCGCTCAGGCGGCGGCCCTCCTCGGCCAGCGCGGCGCTCAGCGGCTCCACCTGGTCCGGCCGCGGCCGCGCGCCGCCGGTGGCGCGGCGGATGTTAGCGTCGGTGTTGGCCGCAAATGCCTGGCGGAAGGCGCGCGCCAGCGCCTCGGCGTCGAAGTCGGGCGACGCTTCCTCGACCTCGTGGCCCAACGATCGACACAAGGCGGCGGCATCGTCGACCGCGGCCACGCAGTGCGGGTGCAGCGGCACGCCGCCGGGCGCGCGGCGCGCGAAGGCGATGCGCAGGCGCCCCGGGTCGGCGCCGACCTCGGCCAGCCAGGGCCGCCGCGGCGGCGGCGCCGTGTAGGGGTCGCCGGGCAAGGGGCCGGCGGTGGCGTCCAGCAGCGCCGCGCTGTCGCGCACGCTGCGGCTGACCACGTGCTGCACGGCCAGGCCCGACAAGCCTTCGCCGCCCTCGGGGCCGGCGGTGATGCGCGCGCGCGTCGGCTTCAGGCCGAACAGCCCGCAGGCCGAGGCCGGGATGCGGATCGAGCCGCCGCCGTCGGTGGCGTGCGCCGCCGGCACCAGGCCGGCGGCGACCGCAGCCGCCGCGCCGCCGCTGGAGCCGCCGGGCGCCAGGTCCGCCCGCCAGGGATTGCGCGTGATGCCGTAGAGCAGCGATTCGGTGGTCGGCGAAAGGCCGAACTCCGGCGAGTTGGTCTTGCCGACGATCACCAGCCCGGCGCGCCGGTAGCGCGCGACGATCTCGCTGTCCGCCGCTGCCGTGTTATGTGAGTACAGCCGCGAGCCGAAGGTCGTGGCCGTGCCGGCGACCGAGGCCACCAGTTCCTTGACGAGGAAGGGCACGCCGCGGAACGGGCCGTCGGGCAGGCCTTGCGCGACGGCGGCGCGCGCAGCGTCGAACAGCGGCGTGACGACCGCGTTGAGCGCCGGGTTGCGCGCCTCGATGCGCTCGATCGCGGCCTGCAGCAACTCGGGCGCCGAGACCTCGCCGCGCCGCAGCAGCGCCGCCAGGCCCAGGCCGTCGTGCGCCTCGTAGTCGATCATGGCTTGCGGGCGGCGCCGCTCAGCTCGTCGTAGATCTGCAGCGTCAGCCGGCCCAGCTCGGGGTCGGCGCGGGTCTGCACGCCGCGCGGGCGCGCGATGGCGACCGTGTGCACGCTGGTCACGCGCCCCGGCCGCGGCGACAGCACGACGATGCGGTCGGCCAGGAAGGCCGCCTCGGGAATCGAGTGGGTGACGAAGACGATGGTCTTGCGCTGGCCGGCCGGCGCGCCGCCCTGGCCCCAGATGCGCAGCAGCTCGAGGTTCATCTCGTCGCGCGTCATCGCGTCGAGCGCGCCGAAGGGCTCGTCCATCAGCAGGATGGGCGGGTCGAGGATCAGCGCGCGGCACATCGAGGCGCGCTGCTGCATGCCGCCCGACAGCTCGCCCGGCCGCTGCTGCGCGAAGTCGGCCAGGCCCACCAGCGCCAGCAGTTCCAGCGCGCGCTCGCGGTAGCGGCGCGGGTCCAGCCCCGACAGCTCGGCCGGCAGCAGCACGTTGTCGAGCACGCTGCGCCACTTCAGCAGCACCGCGGACTGGAACACCATGCCCACCGTCGACAGCGGGCCGGTGACGGGCTTGCCGTTGACCGTGACGCGGCCGCTGCTGGCCGGCCGCAGCCCGGCGATGATGCGCATCAGCGTGGACTTGCCGCAGCCGCTGGGGCCGACCAGCGCGATGAACTCGCCATCGGCCACCGTCAGCGAGATGCCGCGCAGCGCCTCCACCGGGCCGCTGGCGGCGCGGTAGACCATGCCGACGTTGTCGACCTCGATCACTTGGCGGTCACTTCGCCGGCACCGGCATCGCCACCTTGGTCAGGAAGTCCATCGTGTAGACCTCCTTGCAGTCGACCTTGCGCGGCAGCCCCATGTAGGTGTTGATGAGGTCGACCGAGGCGCACATCTTGGCCTCGTCGATCCAGCCGATGCCGCTGGCCGCGTAGCGCGGCGTGCGCAGCAGGTCGATGCCCAGCATCATGTTGGGCTCGATGATGGCGAGGTCGATCTCGGGCACGCGCTTCTTGAAGATCGCCAGCGCCGCCTTGGGGTCGGCCATCACGTCGCGCCAGCCCATGTAGCTGGCTTCCAGGAAGGCGCGCAGCGCCTTGGGGCGCTCCTTCATCGTCTTCTCGCTGGCGATGATGGACATGCTGTACAGCTCGAAGCCGAAGTCGGACCACGGCAGCATCAGCACCTGGTCGCCCAGCGCCTTGGTCATGAACGGCAGCCCGGTGGTGTAGTCGCCGACCACGTCGACGCGCTTCTCGGCCAGCGCCGCCACCTTGGCGGTGGGCTCGATGTTGACCCAGGTGACCTTGGCGGGGTCGATGCCGTTGAGCTTGGCGAACGCCGGCCAGGCCTGGCGCTGGCCGTCGCCCGGCGGCGCGCCGACGGTCTTGCCTTCCAGGTCCTTCGGCTTGGTGACCGGCTTGTCCTTGCGGCTGTAGAAGTTGAGCGGCGTCTTGTCGAACACCATGCCCACCATCTTGATGCGCGCGCCGCGCGCGGTGGCGGCCAGCACCGGCACCGCGTCGGCCAGGCCGGCATCGGCGCGGCCGGTGTCGACCTTGGCGATGGCGTCGCCCGAGCCCTTGCTGTTTTCCAGCGTCACGTCGAGCCCGCGCTGCGCGTAGTAGCCCTTGTCCAGCGCCACCCAGTAGGCGGCGTGGTCGCCCACCGCGAACCAGTTCAGCGCGAAGGTGAACTTCTCGGGCGCGCCCTGCGCCGCCGCCTTGCCGGCCAGCGCCAGCAGCGCCGCGCCGCAGGCGGCCTTCAGCACCGATCGTGTCTTCATCTCAACGCCCCTTTCGGCTTCAACGGGAACCGCCTAACGTTCGGCGCCACTTGCCCACGGCGCCAGCAGGCGGGACAGCCCGGCGACCAGTGCGAACAGCAAGAGCCCGAGGATCGAGATCCACACCAGCGCCGCGAAGGCGGCCGGCGTGTTCATGCTGCTTTGCGTGGTGATGATCACGTAGCCCAGGCCGCGCTGCGAGGCGACGAACTCGCCGACGATGGCGCCGATGACGGCCGCCGACGCCGTGACCTTGAGTGCGCTCAGGATGAAGGGCAGCGCGTTGGGGATGCGGATCTTCAGGAACACCTTCCACTTGGGCGCGTTGAAGACGCGGCCGAGGTCGAGCATCTCGTCGTCGATCTGCTGCAGCCCGACCGCCGTGTTCACCACCACCGGGAAGAAGCCGATCAGCGCGCCGATCAGCATGTTGGGCCAGATACCGTAGCCCAGCCACATCAGGAACAGCGGCGCCACGGCCACCTTGGGCAGCGTGTTGACGAAGACGAGAAACGGCATCAGCGCGCGCGAGGCCAGCGGCGACCAGGCGATGGCCAGCCCCAGCCCGACGCCGGCCAGCGCCGCCAGCACGAAGGCGCCGACCACTTCCACCGTGGTCACCCACAGGTGCGCGGCCCACGGGATGTCGGTGCCCGGGCCCATCGCGCGCAGCACGGCGCCGGGGCTGGGCAACAGGTATTCGCGGATGCCGAGCAGGCTGACCGCCAGCTGCCACAGCACGACGAAGCCGACGAACACCGCCAGCGCCGGCCACTGGTCGACCAGCCGGCGGCGCCAGGTGCCGGCCGCTGCCGTCACAGCACGACCTCCAGCGCCTGCCGGCGCACGCGCGCTTCGTCGACCGTCACGCCCAGCCCCGGGCCCGTGGGCAGTTGCACGCGGCCGCCGCCGGTCCACACGCGCTGCTGCAGGAAATCGGTCTCGATGTACTGCGGGCCGTTCAACTGCAGCGGGTTGATGTCGAAGGCCGCCGCCAGGTGCAGCCCGGCGGCCAAGCCGAGGTCGGTCTCGGTCAGCCCCGACAGCGACAGCTCCAGCCCGGCGGCCAGCGCCGTCTCGCACAGCTGGCGCGAGCGGTACAGCCCCGAGTTGCGCTGCACCTTGGCCACCGCCACGCCGATGGCATCGGCGCGCACGTACTCGATCAGGTCGGGCACCGAGCGCAGCGATTCGTCGATGCCGATCGGCACCGGGCTGGCGGCGCGCAGGCGGCGGTAGCCGGCGAGGTTGAAGCCGTCCAGCGGCTGCTCGAACAGCGCGATGCCCAAGTCGGCGAAGCGCCGCGCCTGGCGGATGGCGGCGTCGACGCGGTAGCCGCGGTTGGCGTCGACCTGCAGCGAGCGCTCGTCGCCCAGCGCGCGGCGCGTGGCGCGCAGCAGCGCCAGGTCGCCGGCCTCGCCGTGCATGCCGATCTTGGCGTCGAACATGGTGTAGCCGGCGGCCAAGCCGTCGGCCACGGCCTGCGGCGCCGCGTCGGGCTGGACGACCGAGACCATCCAGGTCAGGTCGAACGTGGTGCGCCGGCAGCCGCCCAGCAGCGCCACCACCGGCACGTTCAGCGCGCGGCCCAGCGCGTCGTGCGCCGCCACGTCGATGGCCGACTTGGCCAGCGGCGAGCCGGGCGTGACGCCGGGGCTGATGGCGCGGTCCATCGCGCGGTGCAGCGCGTCGAAGTTCCAGACCTCGATGCCCATCACCGCCGGTGCCAAATAACGTTTGAGCGAACTGACGATGGTCTCGGTGGTCTCGTAGGTCCAGCGCGGCGTGGGCGTGGCCTCGCCCCAGCCGACGGCGCCGCCCTCGGTGGTCAGCTTGACCAGCACGCGGTGCGACAGCGCGTTGGTGCTGCCGGCCACGCCGCCGGCGAGCACGAACACCGACTTGAACGGAAAGCCGAGCAGGAAGACCTCGATGGCGGCGATCTTCATGGCGCCAGCCAGCGTTGCAGGTTGGCGGCGACGAAGGCGTCGTCGGACAGGTCGGCGTGCTCGCGGCAGACGCGGTCGATCAGCGCCTGCTGACCCGGGCTCAGCCCTTCGTCGGGGTCCAGGCACCAGATGCCTTGCAGCAGGCCCTGGCGGCGCAGCACCTCGTGGCAGCCGGCGATGCAGCCGCGGAAGTCGTTGGCAACGTCGAAGAAGGCGGCGTTGCAATGCGTCACGCGGCTGTCCAGCGCCAGCAGGTCGGCCGGCACCGCGCCGGCGTTGCGCGCCAGCGAGCGGCAGCGCTGCAGCAAGGCCACGGCCTGCTGCGTCCACACCGACCAGTGGCCCAGGAGCCCGCCGCTGAAGCGCACCGTCACCGGCTGGCCGTCGCGCTGCGCGGTGAACGGCGTCACGAGGTCGAGCACGATGTGGTCGTCGTTGCCGGTGTACAGCGCGATGCGTTCCTCGGCGCGCGCGGCGATCAGCCCGCGCACCACGTCGAGCGTGCGGTAGCGGTGGAAGGGCGCGACCTTGATCGCCACCACCGATTCGATGGCGCTGAAGCGGCGCCAGAAGTCTTCCGACAACGGCAGCCCGCCGACCGCCGGCTGCAGGTAGAAGCCCACCAGCGGCAGCACCTCGGCGATGGCGCGGCAGTGCGCGATCACCGCGTCGTCGCCGGCGCCTTTCAGCGCCGCCAGGCTCAGCAGCGCGGCGTGGTAGCCGAGGTCGCGCGCGCGGCGCGCCTCGTCCAGCGCCTGCGCCGTGCCGCCGCAGACGCCGGCGATCATCACCAGCGGCTGTTCGCCATCGCGGCCGGGCATGGCGGGCCAGTCGCGCGCGGCGTCGATGGCGGTGCGCAGCACCTCGTCGTAGAGCCCGGCCTCGCGGATGGCGAACTGCGTGGTGTGCACGCCGACCGCCAGGCCGCCGGCGCCGGCGTCGAGGTAGTAGCGCGTCAGCGCGCGCTGGCGCGGCGCGTCGAAGCGGCGCTGCGCATCCAGCGCCAGCGGGTGCGCCGGGATCACCAGGCCGCGGCGCAGCAGCGTGCGCAATTCGTCGATCGACAAGGTGTGCAGCTTCATCGCGGGGTCATCCGAATCTGGGGCCGACCGATGCCGGGCACGCTGGCGCGGCAAGGCATTCAGAAGCGGCCATCGCGCACTTCGAACTTGGTCGGCTTGTTGTAGCTCTCGCCTTCGTGCCGCACCCAGTCGGCCACCCACTGCAGCATCTGCCGCAACGACACCGTGGGGTAGCCGAACCGCGCGTGCGCCTGGCCCGCGTCGGACAGCAGCGCGGTCGGCGCTTCCTGGCCGACCACCTGCACCGGCCGTTCGAGCAGCGTGCCGAAGGCCTGCGCCAGCCAGCGCACCGAGACGGTCTCGGGCCCGGTGCAGTTGATCGGCGTGCTGGGCGTGGTGCAGTGGCGCAGCAGGCGCAGCGCCTGCGCGTTGGCGTCGCCCTGCCAAATGACGTTGACGTAGCCCATGCTCACGTCCACCGGCTGGCCGCGCCAGACCTTGGCGGCCACGTCGGCCAGCACGCCGTAGCGCATGTCGATCGCGTAGTTCAACCGCAGGATGCGGCCCGGCGTGCCGTGGCGCGCCGAGAAATACTGGAACAGCCGCTCGCGCCCCAGGCACGACTGCGCGTACTCGCCGATCGGCGCCGGCGGCGTGCTCTCGTCGGCCGCGGCCTGGCCGACCGGGCTGAGCGGATAGACGTTGCCGGTGGAGAAAGCGACGATGCGGCTGGCGCGGAAGGTGTCGGCCACCAGCGCCGGCACGTGGGTGTTCATCGCCCAGGTCAGCGGCTCGTTGCCGCTGGCGCCGAACTTGTGGCCGGCCGCGAACACCACGTTGGGCCAGCGCGGCAGCGCTTCCACCGCGGCGCGGTCCAGCAAATCGGCGGCCAGGGTCTCGACGCCCCAGGCTTCCAGCTTGCGGCGCAAGGCCGCGTCGCTGAAGCGCGCCACGCCCAGCACGCGCTTGCCCGGCGCCGCGCGGCGCGCCATGCGCGCCAGCGTGGGGCCCATCTTGCCGGCCACGCCCAGCAGCAGCAGGTCGCCGTCGACGGCGGCCAGGTCGTCGACCACGGCCGGCGGCGGCGCGCTGAGCTGGTCTTCGAGCTCGTCGACCGACGCAAAGCGATTCGGCAGCATGCAACCCCCGGCGAATGACCGCGACCGGGCCAGTCTAGGGGCGGCGCCGGCGCGCGTCAACCGTTTGGTTGAAACGGCGCCGGCGCGGCGGTCACGCCGGCGGCCGCAGCCCGGCCATCGCCAGGTCGACCACGTGCTTGCGGTAGGCGGCCACGGCGCGCGCCGTGCCGAGGTCGCGCGCGAACACGGCCTGCAGCGTCAGCCGGTTGGAGAAGAAGAAGTAGCCCATGCCGGCGATCGAGATGTACAGCGCCACCGGGTCGACGCCGGCGCGGAACACGCCTTGCGCGACGCCGCGGCGCAGCGTGCTGGCGATCAGCTCCACCAGCGGCGAGTTGGTCTGCCGCACGGCCTGCGAATCGCGCGCGTGCGGCGCGCCCAGCGCGTTCTCGTGGTTGAGCAGGCCGATGAATTCGGGGTGGCGCGACAGGTAGTCGAACGAGAAGCCGACCAGCGCGGCCATGGCCTCGGTGGGCGGCAGGTCGTCGAGCTGCAGCCCACGCTCCAGCGCGCGGATGTCGGCGTAGACCGACTCCAGCGCCGCGCGGTAGAGGTCGTCCTTGCTGCCGAAGTAGTAGTACAGCAGTTGCTTGTTGACGCCGGCGCGCTCGGCAATGGCCTGCACGCGCGCGCCCTTCAGCCCGCGCGCCGCGAACTCGCCGCGCGCCGCGGCCAGGATGGCCTGGCGCGCCGCGCTGGGGTCGGCCTGGCCCGCGGCGGGCGCGGGGGCGGCGGCGCGGCGCCCGGCGCGGGCGGGGCGTTCGGGGCGTTCGGGGCGGGCGGGGCGGGCGGGGCGCTCCGGGTGCTCCGGGCGCTCCGGGCGCTGGCGTCCGCTGGCATCGGCTCTCGACAAGAAGCGCCTCCTTCGGCCTGGTTCCAGGCCGCATCGCCGGCCGTACATCCGACCGCACCTCCGGCCGCACATCGGGCCGGGCCGCATTCTGGCGCCGATGCCACACTGCGGGCCATGCCAACACCCCACGTCGTCGTGATCGGCTGCGGCTTCGGCGGCCTGGAGGCCGTGCGCGTGCTGTCGCGCGCCGAGGTCGAGGTGACGCTGATCGACCGCACCAACCACCACCTGTTCCAGCCGCTGCTGTACCAGGTGGCGACGGCCGGGCTGCCGGCGCCGGCGATCAGCGCGCCGATCCGCCACATCCTGCGCCGCGAGATGCGGCGCGGCCGGCTGACGGTGCTGCAGGCCGAGGCGCGCGGCTTCGACGTGGCGGCGCGCCAGGTGCTGCTGGACGACGGCAGCCGCCTCGGCTACGACCACCTGATCGTCGCCGCCGGCGCCACCAACCAATGGTTCGGCCACGCCGACTGGCCGGCCCACGCGCCGGGGCTGAAGACGCTGGCCGATGCCTTGCGCATCCGCGAGCGGCTGATCGGCGCCTTCGAACGCGCCGAGCGCGCCGCCGACGAGGGCGAGCGCGCCGACTGGCTGAGCTTCGTCGTCGTCGGCGGCGGCCCCACCGGCGTGGAGCTGGCGGGCACGCTGGTGGAGATCGCCCGCCACACGCTGCCCGAGGAGTTCCGCCGCATCGACTCGCGCCGCGCACGCGTCGTGCTGGTGGAAGGGGCCGACCGCGTGCTCGGCGCCTTCGACGAGCGCTCGTCGGCCAGCGCGCAAGCGCAGTTGCAGCGCCTGGGCGTCGAGCTGATGCTGTCGTGCCGCGTCGAGGCCATCGACGACCGCGGGCTGAACCTGCACACCGCCGACGGCCCGCGCCGCCTGGCCGCGCGCACCGTGCTGTGGGCGGCCGGCGTGGCCGCCGTGCCGCTGGGGCGCGCGCTGGCGCAAGGCTGCGGCGTGCAGGCCGACCGCGCCGGCCGCGTGCCGGTGCGGGGCGACCTGAGCCTGGCCGGCCACCCGGAGATCAGCGTCGTCGGCGACCTGGCGGCCGCGCAGTCCGACGGCCGGCCGGTGCCCGGCGTCAGCCCGGCGGCCAAGCAGATGGGGCGCTGCGCCGCGGCCAACGTGCTGGCGCGGCTGCGCGGCCGGCCGACGCAGGATTTCCGTTATGTCGACTACGGCTCGCTGGCCACGCTGGGCCGCATGGCGGCGGTGGTTCAGCTGCAACTGCCGCTGCTCGGCCGCGTGCACCTGTCGGGCTACCCGGCCTGGCTGTTCTGGCTGTTTGCCCACGTGTACTTCCTGATCGGCTTTCGCAACCGCTTGATGGTGCTGACCGACTGGGGCTGGAACTACTGGACCTTCGCCCGCTACGCACGCGTGGTGGCGCTGGCCGACACGCCGCCGCAGGAACCGCACGGTCCCTAGAATCGCGGCTTTCAGACCCTCGTGAAGCCGCGCCATGGACACCCGAACCTCCCCGATCCGGCTGCGCATCGACCGCCTGCGCGAGGCGCTGCGCGCCGCCGGCGCCCAGGCGCTGCTGCTGCCGTCCAGCGACCCGCATTTGTCGGAATACCTGCCCGGCCGCTGGCAGGGGCGGCAGTGGTTCTCGGGCTTCAGCGGGTCGATGGGCACGCTGGTGGTCACGCTGGAGGAGGCGCTGCTGTTCGCCGACAGCCGCTACTGGGTGCAGGCCGAGCGCGAGCTGGCCGGCACCGGCATCGCGCTGGAGAAGATCGCCACCGGCAGCAGCAACGCCCACGTCGACTGGCTGGCCAGCCATCTGCGCGCCGGCCAGACGCTGCTGGTCGACGGCCAGGTGCTGGGCCTGGCCGCCGCGCAGGCGCTGCAGGCCGCGCTGGCCAAGGCCGGCGTCATGCTGCGCACCGACCTCGACGTGCTGGACGCCGCGGTCTGGCCCGAGCGCCCGGGCCTGCCGGCCGAGCCGGTCTACGAGCACCGCGCGCCGCAGGCCACCAACGCGCGGCGCGACAAGCTGGCCGCGCTGCGGCAGGCGATGGCCGCGGCCGGCGCCACGCACCATTTCGTGTCCACCGTCGACGACGTGGCCTGGATCACCAACCTGCGCGGCAGCGACGTCAGCTACAACCCGGTGTTCCTGGCGCACCTGCTGATCGGCGCCGAGGGCGCCACGCTGTTCGTCGGCGACGGCAAGGTCGGCGCCGAGCTGCGCGCCGCGCTGGCCGCCGATGGCGTTCAAGTGGCAAGTTATGAGCAGGCACCGGCGGCGCTGGCCGCGCTGCCGGCCGGCAGCGTGCTGCTGATCGACCCCAGGCGCGTGACCTTCGGGCTGCGCCAGGCGGTGAACGGCGGCGTGGCGCTGGTCGAGGCCGTCAACCCCAGCACGCTGGCCAAGAGCCGCAAGACGGCGGCCGAGGCCGCCCAGGTGCGCGAGGCGATGGCCGAGGACGGCGCCGCGATGTGCGAGTTCTACGCCGCCTTCGAGGCCTCGCTGGCGCGCGGCGAGCCCTGGGACGAGTTGAAGATCGACGAACACCTGAGCGCCGCGCGCGCGCGCCGCCCCGGCTTCGTGGGCCTGAGCTTTCCCGTCATCGCCGGCTTCAACGCCAACGGCGCGCTGCCGCACTACCGCGCCACGGCCGAGTCGTTCTCGCCGCTGCAGGGCGACGGCCTGCTGCTGATCGACAGCGGCGGCCAGTACCTGGGCGGCACCACCGACATCACGCGCGTGTGGCCGATCGGCACGCCCAGCGCGGCGATGAAGCGCGACTACACGCTGGTGCTCAAGGGCACGATGGCGCTGTCGCGCACGCGCTTCCCGCGCGGCACGCTGTCGCCGATGCTCGACAGCATCGCGCGCGCGCCGCTGTGGGAACAGGGCCTGGAGTTCGGCCACGGCACCGGCCACGGCGTGGGCTACTTCCTCAACGTGCACGAAGGGCCGCAGAGCATCAGCAAGGCGCTGCCGACGCCCGAGATGGCGATGGAGCCGGGCATGATCACCAGCATCGAGCCCGGCGTCTACCGCCCCGGGCAATGGGGCGTGCGCATCGAGAACCTGGTGCTCAACGTGCCGGCCCAGACGCCCGAGGGCAGCACCTTCGGCGAGTTCCTGCAGTTCGAGACGCTGACGCTGTGCCCGATCGACACGCGTTGCATCGACCGCGGCCTGCTGCGCGCCGACGAGGCGGCCTGGCTCGACGCTTATCACGCCACCGTGCGCGAGCGGCTGCTGCCCAAGGTGAGCGGCGCGGCGCGCGACTGGCTGCTGGCGCGGACCGAGCCGCTGTGACCGCGGCGGCGCCGCCGCCGCGGCGGCAGGCGGCGCTCGGCATCGACCTCGGCGGCACCAAGATCGAGGCCCGGCTGCTGGCGCCGGATGGCGTCGAACGTTGGCGCCGGCGGGTGCCCACGCCGGCCGGCGACTACGCCGGCGCGGTGCGCGCCATCGCCGCGCTGGTCGACGCGGCACCCGACGGCAGCGGCGCCGATCGCTTCACCGTCGGCATCGGCACGCCGGGCAGCATGACGCCGGCGGGGCTGATGAAGAACTGCAACTCGCAGTGCCTGAACGGCCGGCCGCTGCAGGCCGACCTGCAGGCGGCGCTGCGGCGCCCGGTGCGCATCGCCAACGACGCCAACTGCCTGGCCTTGAGCGAGGCGACCGACGGCGCCGGCGCCGGCGCCGAGGTGGTGTTCGCCGCCATCGTCGGCACCGGCACGGGCGCCGGCATCGCGGTGCAAGGCCGCGTGCTGCGCGGCCCCAACGGCCTGGCCGGCGAATGGGGCCACAACCCGCTGCCTTGGAGCGAGCCGGGCCAGGACCCGCTGCCCGCGTGCTACTGCGGCCAGCGCGGCTGCATCGAAACCCTGGTCAGCGGCCCCGGGCTGGCGCGCGACCACCAGGCCGCCACCGGCCAGGCCATCAGCGCCGAAGCGGTCGCCGCCGCGGCCGCCGCCGGCGACCCGGGCGCGCAGGCCAGCCTGCGCCGCCACGCGCACCGCCTGGCGCGCGCGCTGGCCGCCATCATCAACGTGCTGGACCCCGACGTCATCGTGCTGGGCGGCGGCATCTCGAAGCTCACCCACCTGTACGACGAGGTGCCGCGCCTGTGGGGCCGATGGGTGGTTGCCGCCGGCAGCGACGAGCCGCCGCGCACCCGGCTGCTGCCGGCGCTGCACGGCGACGCGTCGGGCGTGCGCGGGGCGGCTTGGTTGTGGCGTTAGGCCGAACTTTGACCGCCGTTGCCGGGGCTGCACCGCCCATTGCCATCGCCCCTGCCGTCGACCGCCGCACGGCCGCCTGGGCCTGGGCGTTCGCGCTGCTGGTGCTGGCGCTGGGCGCCTGGCTGCGGCTGGACCAGTTGCTCGACCAGACGCTGGTCGACGACGAATGGCACGCGGTGCACCAGTTGATCCGCTCGACGCCTTCGCGCTTCATGCTGTCGCTGGGTCTGGCCGACTACAGCATCCCGCTGGCCGCGCTGGACTGGCTGCAGTTGCAGACCATCGGCCTGACCGAGATCGGCATGCGGCTGCCGATGCTGCTGGCCGGCCTCGCTTCGCTGCTCGTCCTGCCCTGGGCGCTGGCCGGCGCGGGCGCGCAGCGGCTGGACGTTCGCACGCGGCTGGTCTTCATGCTGCTGCTGGCGGTGTCGACGCTGCTGGTGGGTTATTCGCGCATGGCGCGGCCTTATGCGCTGACGCTGCTGCTCACCCTCACCGCCTTTGCGCTGCTGGCGCGCGCCAGCGCCGGGCCGCGCTGGCGGTGGGCGCCGGCCGCGGGCTATGCCCTGCTGGCCGGGCTTGCGGCGTGGCTGCACGCGGTGACGGCGCCCTTCGTCGTCGCGCCGCTGCTGGCGTTGACCGTGCAAAGCCTGCGCGGCCGCGGCCTGCCGCGGCGCGAGTGGCCGATGCTGCTGGCGCTGGCGGCGCTGACCGGCGCGCTGGTCGCGCTGGCCGTGCTGCCGCCGCTGCTGGCCGATGCGGCGGCAATGGCCGGCAAGTCGGGCAAGGACCTGCCGCGCTGGAGCACGCTGCGCGGCGTCTGGTATTTGTGGCTGGGCACCTCGTCGACCGCGGTGGTGCTGGTCAGCCTGGCGCTGGCGCTGCTTGGCGCCGGCGCGGTGTGGCGGTCGGGCCCGGTGGCGCGCTGGACGCTGCTGGGCCTGGGCCTGACCGCCGCCACCGTGCTGCTGGTGCGGCCGGCCTGGGTCTTCAACCCGCTGACCTTCGGCCGCTACCTGCTGCCGGCACTGCCGCTGCTGCTGCTGGCGGTGGCCGCCGGCGTGGTGCGGGTGGCGGACTGGGGCGCCGTGCGAAGCCGTTGGTTTTTACCGTTAGCCTTGGGGGCGCTGCTGGCGCTCGGCACCTGGTGGGCCTCGCCGCAGCCGCAGCTGGTGCGCCACCCCAACAGCCACACGCTGCACTACTACTGGCAGTTCGACTACCGGCCGCGCCACAACCCGGTGGTGCCGGTGTTCGACGCCGCGCCGCTGGCGCCTTTCTGGGCTGGGCTGGCCACGCGGCCGGCCGGCAGCCTGACGGTGGCGGTGGCGCCGTTCCGCTTCGAAAGCACGGCCTGGCTGGGCCCGATGTGGGAGCGCGCCAGCCACCAGCGCGTGGTGCCGGGCTTCTTGTCGGGCGGCTGCGTGCCCTGGCTGTATGGCGAGGTGCCGCCCGATGCGCACTGGCGCTTGCGCAACGGCGTGCACCTGCTGCAGCCGCGCGCCGTGCTGGCGCGGCAGGTGGACTACGTCGCCTTCCAGCGCCACACCCAGGTGCTGGATGCCGGCGAGCACTGGCGCCTGGTGCCGGAATGCGAGGCCTGGCTGCGCGGCCACCTGGGCGCGCCCGACGTCGAAGACGCCGGCCTGCTGGTCTGGCGGCTGAAGCAGGGCGCGCCATGATCGACGGCCGCCGCATCGTCGTGGTGATGCCGGCCTACCGCGCCGCGCGCACCGTGGAGGCCACCTACCGCGCGCTGCCGCTGGCGCTGATCGACCGCGTGCTGCTGGTCGACGATGCCAGCCACGACGACACCGTGGCTGTGGCGCGGCGGCTGGGCATCGAGGTGCACGTGCACCCTCACAATCGCGGTTATGGCGGCAACCAGAAGACCTGCTACACGCTGGCGCTGGCCGCCGGCGCCGACATCGTGGTGATGGTGCACCCCGACTACCAGTACGAGCCGCGGCTGGTGACGGCGATGGCCGGCATGATCGCCTCCGGCGTCTACGACGCGGTGATCGGCTCGCGCATCCTCGGCGGCGGCGCGCTGACCGGCGGCATGCCGGCGTGGAAGTACGTGGCCAACCGCCTCCTCACCGCGACGCAGAACCTGCTGCTCGGCGCCAAGCTGTCGGAGTACCACACCGGCTACCGCGCCTATTCGCGCGAGTTGCTGGAACAGGTGCGCTGGCGCGAGAACTCCGACGACTTCGTGTTCGACAACCAGATCCTGGCGCAGGTGATCCTGGGCGGCTGGCGGGTCGGCGAGATCTCGGTGCCGACCAAGTATTTCGACGAGGCCAGCTCGATCAATTTCCGCCGCTCGGTCACCTACGGCCTGGGCGTGCTGAAGGTCAGCGTCGACGGCTGGCTGTGGCGCCTGGGCCTGCGCCGCGACCCGCGGCTGCAGCGGCGGCCGGGCGGTGAAGGCCGGCCGTGAAGCCGGCGGCCGGCTGGCGCGACGGGGCCTGGCGCGACTGGGCTTGGCGCTTCGTGCTGCACGTGGCCACCGGCGTGCTGGCGGTGGCGGTGCACTACGCGCTGATGGCGCTGGCGATGACGGCCGGGCTGCGGCCGGTGGCGGCCAGCGCGCTGGGCTTCGTGGGCGGCGCGGTGACGCGTTTTTATACCGCTTACTTCCACGTTTATGCGCCCAGCGGCAGCGTGCGGGCGGCGCTGCCGCGCTTCCTGCTGGCGCTGGCGGCGCAGTTCGTCGCCAATGCCTTGCTGCTGCAGGCGCTGCTGGCCTTCGGCTGGCCGGTGTGGTGGGCGCAGGCGGCCACCACGGTGGCGCTGACCTTCGCGGCCTACCTGGCGTTCCGGCTGCTGGTGTTCAACTGATCGTACGCCCAGCGCCTAGATGCCCAGCCGCGGCAGCCGTGCCGCCAGCGCCTGGCGCAGCGAGTCGGCGCAGTCGACCAGGTGCAGCCGCGTCGCCTCGTCGGCCGGCGGGTGGCGCAGCGCGGCCTCGATGCGCTTGAGCAGCGCTTGCGCCTGCAGGCGCTGCACGCCGCGGGCGTCGGCACGGCCGCCGGGCGTGGGCCGCAGCAGCGCGAAGGCCAGGCGGCTGGCGTGCTCGCGCTGCAGTTCGCGCCGCGCCAGCGGCAGCGCCGCGGCCGGCGCGCTGCCGACGTCGGACCACAGGGCCTCGCCCAGGCGGCGGTAGATCTCGGGCAGGTCGAAGGCGCTGGCGCCGGGCTCGAGCTTGCCGTTGGCGTCCATCAGCCGGGTGGCGAGCTGGTCGCTCATCAGGTAGGCCAGCACCGCGCGCTGCAGGTCCAGCAAACGCTGCGGCACGTTGTAGTCGATCGGCAGGCCGGGGATCTCGGCCCGGTCGAGATAGTCGGGCGCCAGGCGGCGTTGCAGCGCCGCCGAGACGCGGAAGCCGTCGGCCGCGAACACCGCGCCGACGACGGCGTCGAAGGCCTGGCGCTGCACGGCGGTGGGCACCGGCTCCAGCGGGTCGCGGCCGCTGCCGGGGAAGTCGCGCAGCGTGCGCAGGCCGCCGAGCTGGCGCACCAGCACACCGAGTGCGCGGGTGGCGTCGGCCAGCGCGTAGTTGAGCGAGCGGCGCAGCACCGAATAGTCGCGGTCGGCCGGCAGCTGGCGCGTCTCCTGGCGCTGGAAGACCTCGCGCGCGATCGCCAGCCGCTTGCTGGCAAAGGCCAGCGGGTCGGCGCCGAGGTCGAACTGGATGGTCTCGGCGTCGATGCCGAAGTAGGCGTCTTCGTCGGTGCCGTAGGCCAGCAGCGGCTCGTTGCTGCGGCCGGCCACGGCCTGCAGCTGGGCTTCCTCGTCGGCCGCGCTGGCGCCCGCCGGCGCCGGCTTGTAGGCGTATTCGATGGCCCAGTAGTCGTAGGGCCCCAGCGTCAACTGGAAGGGCACGCCGCCGCTGTGGCCGGGCAGCGCCAGGTTGATGGCGTTGTATTCCATCACCGAGCCGGTGGTGCCGTGGCTGCGCGTGAACTCGGGGTCGGCCAGCTGCGCTTCGGAGTACACGCGCGAGGCGCGGAAGTTGTGGCGCAGGCCCAGCGCGTGGCCCACCTCGTGCATCACCGTGTCTTTCACGTAGTCCAGCACGAACTGCTGCGCCTCGGCGCCGCCGGGTTCGAGGTCGCCGCGCGCTTGCATCAGGTCCAGCGCGTACTGCGCCTGTTCGGCGACGGCGTCGCCGTAGCGGCACCAGGCGTGGTCGGGCGCCTCGTCGGCGGCGGCGTCGGACGCCGGCGGCAGCAGCCCCGGCAGCGCGATCAGCGGCGCGAAAGGTTCGCGCGCCTCGGCGGCGGCGCCGCGCGCCGCGCGCGCCGCCAGCAGCTGGGTGCGCGCATAACGCTGGGCCCGCGTGAACAGGCCTTCGAAGGAGATGTCGGCGTCGACGATCTCGCCGCTGCGCGGGTCGATCTGCGTCTGGCCGATCGCGGTGATGTTGGGCTCGGCGCTCATCAGCCAGCGCACCGAGGGGTAGCCGGGGTCCAGCGTGTCGAAGCGCGCGTCGTCGGCCTGCTGCTCGACCTTGATGGCGTCCTTGAAGCCGATCGCCTCGAAGGCCTTGTTCCATTCGAGGATCGCGCTGCGCACGGTGTCGCGGTAGGCGAGCGGCACGTTGCGGTCGATCCAGAAGGTGATGGGCTTGACCGGCTCGGAGCTGGCGGCCGCCGGGTCTTTCTTCTCCAGCCGCCAGCGCGTGACGAAGCGCCGCGCCGGCGTGCGCGAGAGGTCGTCGCTGAAGTCCATCACGCGGGTGGCGAACAGGCCCACGCGCGGGTCGGCGCGGCGCGTCGCCATCGGCTTGTCGGGCAGCGGCGTCAGCGACAGGTGCTGGCCGATCAGCAGGCTGCGCGTGTCGGGCAGCCAGCGCGGCACGGTGGAGGGCGCCACGCCGGCCAGCGCGGCCAGCGGCGAGGTGGGCGCGCCGGCGCTGACGTTGCCGGTGAACCAGTGCGTCTCGGTCTCGATGATCAGCGCCGATTCGCTGGCGCGCACCGCGGTGACCAGCGAGTTGCTGCGGTCCTGCGAATAGCCCTGGCGGAACAACCGCTGCAGTTGCATGCCGACGCCGGCCATGTCGTACAGGAACAGCGGCGTGGCGTCGATCAGGATGCTCTTGCGGTCGGGGTGCGGCTGGCTGGCCACCGCGGCGGCACCCAGCAGGCTGTTGGAGTACGAGCTTTGCACGGCGCGCTGCTCGGGCGTGCCGTCGCGGGCGGTGACTTCGACGTTGCGCGCCTGCAGCCGGATGGTGTTGTGCACGCGCACGAACTCCACCACGTTGGCGCCGCCGGCGCCGGCGGTGGCATAGGTCACCAGCCCGCCGAGCAGCAGGCCTTCGCCGATACCCTGGCGGATCTTGGGCGTGAACAGGAAGGGCTTGCCGAGCTGGTCGGGCCGCAGTTCGAGCCAGACCTTGTCGTCCTTCTGCCAGGCGGTGATCGGGCCGTCGATGCGGCGCGCGTCCTTGACCACGGTGCCGAAGGGCGGCGGCGTGGCGGCCGCCGGCGGCTGCGGCGCGGCCGCGCCGGCCGGCGCCGACGCCGGGCGGGCGCCGCTGAGGGCGGCCAGCGCGGCGGCCGCGGTCGGCACACCCGTGGCGGGCAGGCCGGCGGGCGTGGCGGTGGGCGTGGCTGTGGTGGTCGGCGCGGTGCCGGGCTTGGGCGCGGCGGCCGGCGTCGCTTGCGGCGTCGCCGTCGAGGTCGCCTGCGGCCCCGGCGCCAGGTTGGCGCAGCCGGCCGCGAACAGCAGCGCGAGGGCCGACGTCAGGTAGCGAAAGGCGGGAACCGGCATGCGGGCGAACCAGGTGGCGGCGGGTGGGAACGGGTGCGAACGGGTGCGAACGGATCGTGGCGGGCGGGGCCGACATTGTCGGCCATCGCCACGCCGCGCCGCGTGGCCATGGCCGATGGTCCTGCTCGGTCCAGGGTCGGCGGCGCCCGGCGGTGGCGGCTACACCGGCCGCGTGATGCGCGCCTGCAGCGCCTGGCGCAACTGCTCGGCCACCTCGGCCACGTGGGCGCGCGCCTCGGTGCTCAAGCCGGGGCGGCGCTGCGCCGCGTCCAGCCGCGCCAGCAGCCCTTGCGCCTGTGCGCGCAGCAGGGCGCGCGCATCGGCGCGGCCTTGCGCCGCCGGGCGCGTCAGGCTGGCGGCGATGCGCGTGGCGTGCTCGCGCTGCAGCTCGCGCCGCGGCGCAGGGATGTCGCCGGCCTTGGCGTCCAGCTCGCTCCACAGGTCGCGGCCCAGGCGCTCGTACAGCTCGCCCAGGTGGAAGGCCTGCGCCGGCGCCGCCACGCGGCTTTCGCTGTCCAGCAGGCGCTGGGCCACGCCGTCGCTCATCAACTGCGCCAGCAGCGTGCGCTGCATCTCCAGCAACTGGGTGGCGGGCGCGTAGTCGGTGACGGCGGCGGTCTCGTTGGCGAAGATCTGGTCGGTGCGCTCCAGGAAGTCGGTGGCCAGCCGCCGCTGCAGCGCCGCCGGCACCACCACGGCGTCGGCCGACATGAAGTGGCGCGACAACTGCTCCAGCGCCGCGCGCTGCGACGCCGCTTCCACCGGCTGCAGCGGGTCGCGCCCGCTGCCGGGGAAGTCGCGCAGCGTGCGCACGCCGCCGATCTGGCGCGCCAGCACGCCGCCGGCGCGCGCCATCTCGCGCAGCGCAAAGGCCACCGAGCGGCGCAGCACGCTGTAGTCGGCGCTCGGCTTCAACTCGCGCGTGGACTGGCGCTGGATGAGGTCGCGCGCGATGTCCAGCCGCTGGCCGGCGAAGCCGATCGCGTCGTCGCCGAGGTCGAAGATCAGGCTGTCGGGGTCGATGCCGAGGCCGTTGTCCTCGTCGGTGCCGTAGGCCAGTTGCGGCTCGGCGCTGCGCGCGGCGATGCGCTGCAGCTCGGCCGCCTCCTGTGCCGGCGTGGTGCCCGGCGGCATCGGCTTGTAGGCGTACTCGATGGCCCAGTAGTCGTAAGGGCCCAGCGCCTTCTGGAACGCCGGCACCGGCGGCGCGCCGGGCTCGGCCAGGTTGAGCGGCGCGTACTCCATCACCGAGCCGGCCAGGCCGTGGCTGCGCACGAACTCGGGGTCGTTCATCTGCGCGCGGGTGTAGATGCGCGAGCTTCTGAAGTTATGCCGCAGCCCCAGCGTGTGGCCCACCTCGTGCAGCGTGGTGTCGGTCAGGTAGTCGAGCACGAACTGCTCGGCTTCGGGGCTGTCGGGGGCGATCTCGCCGCGCGCTTCCAGCACGTCCAGCGCGTAGGCCATCTGCTCGGCGGCGAAGTCGGCGTGGTCGCAAGCCGCGGCGGCCGCCAGGGGGCGGGCCGCGAAGTCGCCGCCGGCGCCGGCAGCGGCCGAGGCTGCAGCGTCCGGCAACTGCATCAGCAGCGCCCAGCCGCCGGCCGGTGCCGACGCCGTCAGGATCTGCGTGCGGTAGGCGCGCAGGTTGCGCGACGACAGGCTCTCGAAGCCGATGTCGGCGTCGAGGATCTCGCCGCTGCGCGGGTCGACCTGGCTGGGGCCGATGGCGCCGAAGCTGGGCTGCGCGTTGGTCATCCAGCGGATCGAGGCGACGCCCATGTCCAGCGTGTCGAAGCTCGCGTCGTCGGGCTGCACCTTGACGACGATGGCGTTCTTGAAGCCGATCTTCTCGAACGCCGGGTTCCAGCCCAGCACGCCGCGGGTGATGGCCTCGCGGTACTTGACGGGCACCGTGCGGTCGAGCCAGAAGGTGATGGGCTTGACCGGCTCGGACAGCTCGGCGGCCGGGTCCTTCTTCTCCAGCCGCCAACGATTGACGTAACGCTGCTGCGGCGTGCGCGCCAGGTCGTCGGCGAAGCTGGCGACGTTGGTGGTGAAGTAGCCGATGCGCTGGTCGGCCGCGCGCGGCGCCATGGCCTGCGCCGGCAGCGCCGCGAAGGCGTAGTGCAGGCCGAAGAACAGGCTGCGCGCATCGGGCAGCAGGCGCGGCTGCGTGGGCTGCGCCGCCGGCGGCAGCGGCGAGCCCGGCGGCGCCACCGCGATGCCGGCGGTGGCGTAGTGCGCCTGCACCTCGAACACCAGCTCGCCCGGCAGGCCGCGCACCGTGGTGATGGCCGAGTTGGCGCGGTCGAACGCGTAGTTCTGGCGGTAGCTGCGCTGCAGGTGGATGGCCAGGCCCAGCAGGTCGGACAGGAAGATCGGGTTGGCCTCGACCAGCACGCTCTTGCGCTCGGGGTGCGGCAGGCTGCCCACCGCGCTGGCGCCCACCAGGCTGGGCGAGAAGGCGGCGCGCACGGCGCGGCCTTCGGGCGTGTTGGCCGGCGCGTCGAACGCGGTGTTCAGCGCCAGCAACTGCACCTGGTTGTGCAGGCGGCGAAACTGCACCATCTGCTGGCGGCCGTAGGTGCCCCAGCGGCCGACCATCGAGCCGCCGTAGAAGCCGGATTCGCCGATGCCTTGCGCAATCTTCGGGCCGAAGACGAAGGGCTTGTCGAAGTCCTGCGGCGCCAGCTCGAACCAGAACTTGTCGTCCTTCTGCCAGATGGTGAACAGCCCGCCGTCGATGCGGCGCGCGTCCTTGATCACGGTGGCGAAGGGCTGCGGCTGGCCGGGCACCGGCACCACGGCCACCGCGGCCGGCGGCCGGCCGCTGGCGGCGGCCGATGCGGTGACCGCCGCCGCGGCGGCGGCGATGGCGCCGGGCGCGACGCCCGCGGGCGCGGCGGCGGGCGTCGTTGCCGTGGTCGGGGTCGACGTGGGCAGGTTGGCGCAGCCGGCCAGCGCCAGCGCGCCGGCCACCAGGTGCAGCGAATGAACACGCATGGTCAGTGGATCCCCTTGAAGCGAACGCGCTTGGGCCGGGCGCCCTCTTCGCCCAGGCGCTTGACCTTGTCGGCCTCGTATTCCTGGTAGTTGCCGTTGAAGAAGACCCATTGCGAGTCGCCCTCGGCGGCCAGGATGTGGGTGCAGATGCGGTCGAGGAACCAGCGGTCGTGGCTGATCACCATCGCCGAGCCGGCGAATTCGAGCAGCGCTTCTTCCAGCGCGCGCAGCGTCTCGACGTCGAGGTCGTTCGACGGCTCGTCGAGCATCAGCACGTTGCCGCCCTTGGCCAGCGTCTTGGCCAGGTGCAGGCGGCCGCGCTCGCCGCCGGAGAGGTTGCCCACCAGCTTTTGCTGGTCGTTGCCCTTGAAGTTGAAGCGGCCGAGGTAGGCGCGGCTGGGCATCACGAAGGGGCCGACGACGATGTTGTCGAGCCCGCCGGAGACGTCTTCCCACACCGTCTTGTCGTTGGCCAGCTCGGCGCGGCTCTGGTCGACGAAGGCCAGCTTGGCGGTCTTGCCGATCAGCACCTCGCCGCTGTCGGGCTGCTCCACGCCTTGCAGCATGCGGAACAGCGTCGACTTGCCGGCGCCGTTGGGGCCGATGATGCCGACGATGGCGCCGGCCGGCACCTTGAAGCTCAGCGAGTCGATCAGCACGCGGTCACCGAAGCTCTTGGAGACGTTCTTGAACTCGATCACCTCGTTGCCCAGGCGCTCGGCCACCGGGATGAAGATCTCGTTGGTCTCGTTGCGGCGCTGGTAGTCGGTGTCGCTCAGCTCTTCGAAGCGGGTCAGGCGCGCCTTGCTCTTGGTCTGGCGGCCCTTGGCATTGCTGCGCACCCACTTCAGCTCTTCCTTCATCGCGCGGATGCGCGCGTCTTCCTTCTTCTGCTCGACCTCCAGGCGGCGTTCCTTCTGGTCCAGCCAGTCGCTGTAGTTGCCCTTGTACGGGTGGCCGAAGCCGCGGTCGAGTTCGAGGATCCACTCGGCCGCGTTGTCGAGGAAGTAGCGGTCGTGGGTGATTGCCACCACGGTGCCGGGAAAGCGCTGCAGGAAGTGCTCCAGCCACTCCACGCTCTCGGCGTCGAGGTGGTTGGTGGGCTCGTCGAGCAGCAGCATGTCCGGCTTGGACAGCAGCAGCCGGCACAGCGCGACGCGGCGCTTCTCGCCGCCGGACAGCGTCTGGATCTGCGCGTCCCAGGGCGACAGGCGCAGCGCGTCGGCGGCCAGCTCCAGCTGCAGGTCGGTGTTCTCGCTGCCGGCGGCGGCGATCACGGCTTCCAGCTCGGCCTGCTCGGCGGCCAGCTGGTCGAAGTCGGCATCGGGCTCGGCGTAGGCGGCGTAGACCTCGTCGAGCCGCTTCTTGGCCGCCAGCACGCCGCCGATGCCCTCTTCCACCGCCTGGCGCACCGTCTGCTCGGGGTTGAGCTCGGGCTCCTGCGGCAGGTAGCCGATCTTCAGGCCGGGCATCGGCACGGCTTCGCCCTCGATGTCCTTGTCGATGCCGGCCATGATCTTCAGCAGCGTCGACTTGCCCGAGCCGTTGAGGCCGAGCACGCCGATCTTGGCGCCGGGAAAGAAGGACAGGCTGATGTCCTTGAGGATCTGCCGCTTCGGCGGCACGATCTTGCCGACGCGGTTCATGGTAAAGACGTACTGAGCCATGCGGTGTTGCTGCTGCGGTGGGAGTGGCGGCCTTCGCGGCCGAACCGGCGATTATCCCCGGCCGGCGCAGCCCGGGGCGGCCGGCCGGCCGTTCGTCGCATGCGGGCTTGAAATGCGGCCGCGCCGGGGCAAGATGGGGGTCGCGGTGGCTTTTCAAGCCCCGCCTTTCGACGCTCGGCGTCAATCCTTGGAGGTTCGATGAACGGCAGCCTGATCACCCCCGCCACCCCCGACGCCACCGTGCTGCGCGTGACGCACATCGTCTACGGCCTGCACGCGCTGGGCCTGGCCATCGGCGCCTTCGGCGCGGCCAGCGTGTTGGGCTCGTTCCTGTTCGGCTGGCCGTCGATCATCGCGGTGATCCTGAACTACATCTACCGCGGCCAGGCGCGCGGCACCTGGCTGGAGTCGCACTTCTCCTGGCAGATCCGCACCTTCTGGTACGCGCTGGCCTGGGCGGTGGTGGTGGCGCTGGTGTCGATCCCGCTGACCGTCATCCTGGTGGGCATCGGCACCTGGATCCTGGGCATGGCGGTGCTGGGCATCTGGGCCATCTACCGCATCGGCCGCGGCTGGCTGCGGCTGAACGATCGCCAGCCGATGCCGATGAATTGATGCCCTGATGAGCTGAAGCACTGAAGTTCGCCGCCGCCGTGCCGAAAAGCGATTCGTGACGGATCGCTGGAGGCAAGCAAGATGAAGGACGGCGCGCAACGGGCGCTGGTGGTCGACGCCCAGTTGCTGGCGCGCATCGGCATGGCGGCGCTGCTGGACGGCCTGCCCGGCTGGACCTGCGCCGGAGCGGTGGCCGATGTCGACGCCGCGCTGCAGGCCTGCCGCGAGCGCGTGCCCGACGTCGTGCTGCTGGACCTGCTGGAACCCGGCGCCGGCAGCGGCAGTACCGGCGCCAACGCCGCGCCCGGGCTGGACCTGGCGCAGGCGCTGCGCCGGCAGTGGCCGCGGCTGCGCATCCTGGTGGTGTCGGCGCGCGCCGAGCCGGCGCTGGTGCGCGCCGCGCTGCGCGCCGGGGCCGACGGCTTCATGGGCAAGCGCTTCGAGCGGCTGGAGCTGGTGCAGGCGCTCGACGCGCTGCGCCAGGGCCGGCGCTGGATCAGCCCGCCGATCCAGGCCGCGCTGCAGGCCGCCGAACGCAGCGGCCCGGCGCTGACGCCGCGCCAGCGCGATGTGCTGGCCCACCTGGCGCGCGGCCGCTCGAACAAGCAGATCGCGCGCGACCTGGGCATCAGCATCAAGACCGTGGAATACCACCGCGCCGAGGTGATCGCGCGGCTCGACCTGCACGATGTCGCCAGCCTCACCCGTTATGCGCTGGCCCAGGGCCTGGTCGATGCCGTGAGCTGATGCCCCTTTTTGCGCGCGGTGGCGGCAGCCCCGGGGCAGCCCTGGGCCGCGACCGCGTACACTCCGCCCCGCCAGGCGACGCCCAGTCGGCCGCCCGGCGGCCGAACCCGGCTTCCCGTAGCGACGCCACGCGCCACTCGACTGGATCGCCTGCAGGATCAACTCCTCAAGGGCGACAGCGGCTGCGTACCCCCCAAAGGCCTCTCGCCAGGCCACGATCCCATGATGTTCACGGACCTCGGTTTGTCCGAGCCGCTGCTTCGCGCCGTGCGCGAACAAGGCTACGACAGCCCCACGCCCATCCAGGCACAGGCGATTCCCGCCGTGCTCGAGGGCGGCGACCTGCTCGCCGGCGCGCAGACCGGCACCGGCAAGACCGCCGGCTTCACGCTGCCGCTGCTGCAGCGGCTGTCGGCCACCAAGCCCACGCGTGACGCGCGCGGGCGCATCTCGATCCGCGCGCTGATCCTCACGCCCACCCGCGAGCTGGCGGCGCAGGTCGAGGAAAGCGTTCGCACCTACGGCAAGTACCTGCCGCTGACCAGCATGGTGATGTTCGGCGGCGTCGGCATGCAGCCGCAGGTGGACCGCCTGCGCAAAGGCGTCGACATCCTCGTCGCCACGCCGGGCCGGCTGCTCGACCATCACCAGCAAGGCACGCTGGACTTGAGCCACGTGCAGGTGTTCGTGCTCGACGAAGCCGACCGCATGCTCGACATGGGCTTCATCCACGACATCAAGAAGGTGCTGGCCATCGTGCCGGCCAAGAAGCAGAGCCTGCTGTTCAGCGCCACCTTCAGCGACGAAATCAAGGCGCTGGCCGACCGGCTGCTCAACCAGCCGGCACTGATCGAGGTGGCGCGCCGCAATGCCACCGCCGAGACCATCGCGCAGAAGGTGCACCCGGTGGGCCGCGACCGCAAGAAGGAGCTGTTGGCCCACCTGATCAAAAGCGGCGACTGGCACCAGGTGCTGGTCTTCACCCGCATGAAGCACGGCGCCAACCGCCTGGCCGAGTACCTCAACGACCATGGCATCACCGCGATGGCGATCCACGGCAACAAGAGCCAGGGCGCGCGCACCAAGGCGCTGGCCGACTTCAAGAGTGGCGAGCTGCAGGTGCTGGTGGCCACCGACATCGCGGCGCGCGGCATCGACATCGACCAGTTGCCGCACGTCGTCAACTTCGAGATGCCCAACGTGCCGGAAGACTACGTGCACCGCATCGGCCGCACCGGCCGCGCCGGCGCCAGCGGCGAGGCGATCTCGCTGGTCTGTCTGGACGAGGAGATCTTCGTCAAGGACATCGAGCGGCTGATCAAGCGCAGCATCCCGCGCGAAGCCGTGCCCGGCTTCGAAGCCCCCGCCGGCGAACGCGCCGAGCCCATCGTGCTGGGCCGCATGACCATCGGCATCGGCGGCACGCGGCGCGGGGGTGGCGGCGGTGGTGGTGGCGGCGGCGGCCGGCCCGGTGCGCGGCCGCCGGCGCGGCACGGCGCATCGGCACCGGGCCGCGGCGCGGGGCCGTCGTCGCACGGCCGGCCGGGTGGTGGTGGCGACGGTGGCGGCGGAGGTGCTGGTGGTGGCGCCGGTGGCGGCGCCCGCCGCGGCGGGTCGCGGCCGCCGGCCAAGGCGGCGCGCGGATCGTCGCGCTGAGGGCTGACTCAGCCCGCCTTCCGCGGGCCGAGCGCCGGGCCGCTCCCAAGCCGGCCCGCATCCCCGCGGGGGATCGGCCGACGTCCCCGTCGGACCAGGGGCCGTCATGACCCGGCAGCGTAAACTCGCCCGCCGCTCATGGACCTCGTCGCCTCCGTCTTCGCCTGCCTGCTGGCCTATCTGGTGGGCTCGCTGTCGTTCGCCGTCATCGTCAGCCGCTTGATGGGCTTGTCGGACCCGCGCAGCTACGGCTCGAAGAACCCCGGCGCGACCAACGTGCTGCGCTCGGGCAACAAGGCGGCGGCGGTGCTGACGCTGGCGCTCGATGCGCTCAAGGGCTACTTGCCGGTGCTGGCCGTATTGCTGCTGGCGCCGCGCTTCGGCTTCGGCGAAGGCACGGCGGCCTGGGTCGGGCTGGCGGCCTTCGTCGGCCACCTGTGGCCGCTGTTCTTCCGCTTCAAGGGCGGCAAGGGCGTGGCCACCGCGGCCGGCGCGCTGCTGGCGCTGAACCCCTGGCTGGGGCTGGCGACGCTGGCCACGTGGCTGATCATCGCGGCCTTCTTCCGCTACTCGTCGCTGGCCTCGCTGGCGGCGGCGCTGTTTGCGCCCTTCTACCAGTTGCTGATCTGGGGGCCCGGCCCCGCGGTGCTGCCCATCATCGTGATGAGCCTGCTGCTGGTGTGGCGCCACGAAGGCAACATCCGCAAGCTGATGGCCGGCACCGAATCGCGCCTGGGCCAGAAGGTTCAATCTCCCACCCACCGAGGACACAAGTGATGGTTCAGCGCTTCGACGTCGGCCCCCGCATGTCGGAAATGGCCGTGCACAACGGCGTGTGCTACCTGGCCGGCCAGGTGGCCGAGGACGGCAGCCAGGACATCCAGGGCCAGGTGCGCCAGGTGCTGGCCGCCGTCGACAAGCTGCTGGCGCGCGCCGGCAGCGACAAGAGCAAGATCCTGCGCTGCCAGATCTTCCTGGCCGACCTGGCCGACTTCGCGGCGATGAACGAAGTCTGGGAAGCCTGGGTCGTGCCCGGCCACACGCCGCCGCGCGCCACCGTGCAGGCCGCGCTGGCGCGGCCCGAGTGGAAGGTGGAGATGGTGGTCACCGCGGCGCTCTAGGGTCGGTCGCGCGCGGCTGCAGCCCGGCCAGGTAGGCATCCACCGCCTGCCGCCCCACGCGCTGCAGGTCGAAGCCCTGCGGGTCGAGCAGCCAGTTCTGGATCAGCCCGCTGACCAGCGCGTGCAGGCCCAGCGCCGCGGCGCGGGCCGGCGTGGCGTTGCCCACGCGGCCCTGGGCGCGGGCGCGGCGCAGCGCGGCTTCGAGGTGGCGGCTGCGTTCGCGCAGGCTGGCCAGGCGGCGCTCGCGCACGGCCTTCATCTCGTCGACGTACTCCACCTTCTGCAGCGCGATTTCGAAGACGCGGCGCGTCTGCGGATCGTCCACCGTGGCGCGCAGCGAGGCCAGCAGGCTGCGGCGGATCTGCGCCAGCGGGTCGTCGATCGCCGGGTCGGCACTGCGGTCGACGGCCTGCTCCATCGGCAGCGCCACGCGCGAGAGCATGGCGTCGAACAGCTCGGCCTTGTCCTTGAAGTGCCAGTAGATCGCGCCGCGCGTCAGCCCGGCGGCGGCGGCGATGTCCTGCAGCGAGGTGCGCGCCACGCCACGCTGCAGGAACTGCGCTTCGGCGGCGTCGATGATCTGCTGGCGCGTGGCCAGGGCCTCCTGCTTGGTGCGGCGAACCATCGGTGGGGGGCCCTCAACATACATTCATGACTGTATGTATAGTACGCCGCGCCGCCGCCCCCGGACAAGCCCATGCCGCCCTGCCCTTCCGCCGTTCGACCGCGCGCCGCCGCGCTTGCCGGAGCGCTTTCCGGGACGCTCGCCGCCGCGCTGCTGACGGTGCTGCTGACGGTGCTGCTGGCGGCCTGCAGCGACAAGCCGGCGCCGGCCGCCGCAGCCGGCCCCGGCGCCGGCGCCGGCCCCAGCGCCCCGCCGCCGCTGGAGGTGGGCGTGCTCACCGTCCGCCCCGGCACGGTGGGCGTGATGACCGAGCTGCCCGGCCGCACCGAAGCCTCGCGCGTGGCGCAGGTGCGCGCGCGCGCCGCCGGCATCGTGCAGCAGCGGCTGTTCCGCGAAGGCTCCGACGTGCGCGCCGGCCAGCCGCTGTTCAAGATCGACGACGCCCCCTACCGCGCCGCGCTGGCCAGCGCGCAGGCGGCGCTGGCGCGCGCCGACGCCAATGCGCTGCAGGCGCGCGCCAACGCCGAGCGCGCCAAGCCGTTGTACGAAGGCCAGGCGATGAGCCAGCAGGACTACGTGGCCGCCACCGCCACGCGCCAGCAGACCGAGGCCGACGTGGCCGCCGCCAAGGCCGCCGTGCAGACGGCGCAGATCAACCTCGGCTACGCGTCGGTGACGGCGCCGATCGGCGGCCGCATCGGCCGCGCGCTGGTGACCGAGGGCGCGCTGGTCGGCCAGGGCGAGGCCACGCCGCTGGCCGTGGTGCAGCAGATCGACCCGATGTACGTCAGCTTCACGCAGCCGGTGGCCGAGGTGCTGCGCCTGCGCGCGGCCATCGCCGCCGGCCAGTTGCAGCGCGCCAGCGGCGCGCAAAGCGCCACCGTGCGGCTGCTGCTGGACGACGGCAGCCGCTACGCGCTGCCGGGCCGGCTGCTGTTCTCCGACCTGACGGTGGACCCGACCTCGGGCCAGATCACGCTGCGCGCCGAGGTGCCCAATCCGCAGGGGCTGCTGCTGCCGGGCATGTACGTGCGCGGCCGCCTCGAACTGGCGCAGGCCGGCGACGCCATCCTGCTGCCGCAGCAGGCGGTGCAGCGCGGCAGCGACGGCGACCGCGTGTGGGTGGTGGCCGCCGATGGCAAGTTATCCACGCGTACCGTCAAGCTGGGCGGCGCGCGCGGCGGCGACTGGGTGGTGCTGGAAGGCCTGAAGGCCGGCGAACAGGTGGTGATGGACGGCTTCCAGAAGCTCAGTGGCCGCAGCGTGGTGAAGCCGGTGCCGTGGCAGCCGCCGGGCGCCACGGCATCTGCGTCGGCATCAGCACCGGCACCGGCGGCCGCCTCGGCAGCGGCCCCCGCCCCCGCCGCGTCGCGCTGATTCGAGGTCCGCCGCGATGGCCCGCTTCTTCATCGAGCGCCCGATCTTCGCGTGGGTGATCGCGCTGTTCGTGCTGGTGGCCGGCAGCGTGGCGATCACGCAGCTGCCAATCGCCCAGTACCCGCCGGTGGCGCCGCCGTCCATCATCGTCAGCGCCAACTATCCCGGCGCCTCGGCGCAGACGCTGGAAGACAGCGTGCTGGCCGTGATCGAGCGCGAGATGAACGGCGCGCCGGGCCTGATTTACATGGAGGCCGTGGCGCAGGCCAACGGCAGCGGCAGCATCACGCTCAGCTTCCAGCCCGGCACCAATGCCGACCTGGCGCAGGTGGAGGTGCAGAACCGGCTGTCGCGCGCCTCGCCGCGGCTGCCGGCGGCCGTCACGCAGCAGGGCGTGCGGGTCGACAAGTCGCGCAGCAACTTCCTGCTGTTCACCATCCTGTCGTCCGACGACCCGGCCTGGGACCCGATCGCGCTTGGCGACTACGCCTCGCGCAACGTGCTGCCCGAGTTGCAGCGCGTGCCCGGCGTCGGCCAGGCGCAGTTGTTCGGCACCGAGCGCGCGATGCGCATCTGGATCGACCCCGCCAAGCTGCAGGGCCTGAACCTCGGCGCCGCCGATGTGGTGGCCGCGATCCGCGCGCAGAACGCGCAGGTGGCCTCGGGAACGCTCGGCGACCTGCCCAACGTGCCGGGGCTGGGCATGTCGGCCACCGTGGTGGTCAGCGGCCAGTTGGCCGGCGTGCAGCCGTTCGGCGACATCGCGCTGCGCGCCAACGCCGACGGCTCCACCGTGCGGCTGAAGGACGTGGCCCGCGTCGAGCTGGGCGCGCAGGCCTATGCCACCTCGGCACGGCTGAACGGCAACCCGTCCACCGGCATCGGCGTGCAGCTCTCGCCGTCGGGCAATGCGCTGGCCACGGCGGCGGCCATCCGCGCCAAGATGGACGAGCTGCAGCGCTACTTCCCGCAGGGCGTGACGTACAGCATTCCGTTCGACACCTCGCGCTTCGTGAAGATCTCGATCAGCCAGGTCGCCGAGACGCTGGTGGAAGCGGTGGCGCTGGTCTTTTTGGTGATGCTGCTGTTCCTGCAAAGCCTGCGCTACACGGTGATTCCCACCATCGTGGTGCCGGTGGCGCTGCTCGGCACCTTCGCGGTTCTATTGGCGTTAGGCTTCTCGATCAACGTGCTGACCATGTTCGGCATGGTGCTGGTGATCGGCATCGTGGTCGACGATGCCATCGTGGTGGTCGAGAACGTCGAGCGCATCATGAGCGAGGAAGGCCTGCCGCCGCTGCAGGCCACGCGCAAGGCGATGGGGCAGATCTCGGGCGCCATCATCGGCGTCACGGTGGTGCTGATCTCGGTGTTCGTGCCGCTGGCCTTCTTCGCCGGATCGGTGGGCAACATCTACCGCCAGTTCGCCGCCGTGATGGTGGCCTCAATCGGCTTCTCGGCCTTCATGGCCTTGAGCCTGACGCCGGCGCTGTGCGCCACGCTGCTCAAGCCCGTGCAGGCCGGCCACCACGTGGAAAAGCGCGGCTTCTTCGGCTGGTTCAACCGCGGCTTCAAGCGCACCGCGCACGGCTACGAAGGCTGGGTGTCGAAGCTGCTGCGCCGCGCGTGGCGCTTCCTGCTGGTCTATGCGGTGATCATCGCCGCGGTCGGCTGGGTCTACCTGCGGCTGCCGAGTTCCTTCCTGCCGGCCGAGGACCAGGGCAACCTGCTGGTCAGCGTGCAGTTGCCGCCGGGCGCCACGCAAGAGCGCACGCTGGCCGTCATCCGCCAGGTGGAAGGCTTCATGCTCAAGCAGCCCGAGGTGCAGTCGATCGTCGGCGTGCTGGGCTTCAGTTTCTCGGGCCAGGGGCAGAACGCCGGCCTGGCCTTCGTGACGCTGAAGGACTGGGACGAGCGCAAGGGCGCCGGCCAGTCGGCGCAGGCGCTGGCGGGGCGCGCCTTCGGCGCTTTCAGCGGCATCCGCGACGCGATCGTCTTCCCCTTGAGCCCGCCGCCGATTCCGGAACTCGGCACCGCCTCGGGCTTCAACTTCCGCCTGCAAGACCGCGGCGGCAAGGGGCACGACGCGCTGGTGGCCGCGCGCAACCAGTTGCTGGGGCTGGCGGCCGCCAGCCAGGTGCTGGCCCAGGTGCGGCCCGACGGGCTGGAAGACGCGCCGCAGCTGCAGCTGGACATCGACCGCGACAAGGCGCAGGCGCTGGGCGTCGGCTTCGACGCGATCAACACGGTGATCTCCACCGCGCTGGGCTCGGCTTACGTCAACGACTTTCCCAACGCCGGCCGCATGCAGCGCGTGGTGGTGCAGGCCGACGCGCCGGCGCGCATGCAGCCCGAAGACCTGCTCGCCTTGAACGTCGGCAACGCGCAGGGCAAGCCGGTGCCACTGTCGGCCTTTGCCGTCACGCGCTGGGTGAGCGGCGCCATGCAGACCGTGCGCTACAACGGCTACCCGGCCATGCGCATCGGCGGCCAGGCCGCGCCCGGCTACAGCACCGGCGCCGCGATGGCCGAGATGGAACGCCTGGCCGCGCAGCTGCCCGAAGGCTTCGGCTACGAATGGACCGGCATCTCGCGCGAGGAAAAGATCGCCGGCTCGCAGGCGCTGGTGTTGTACGGCTTCGCCATCCTGGCCGTCTTCCTGTGCCTGGCGGCGTTGTACGAAAGCTGGAGCATCCCGTTCGCGGTGATCCTGGTGGTGCCGCTGGGCGTGCTGGGCGTCGTCCTCGCCACGCTGTTCAGAGGTTATGCCAATGACGTGTACTTCCAGGTCGGGCTGATCACCATCATCGGGCTGTCGGCGAAGAACGCGATCCTGATCATCGAGTTCGCCAAGGATCTGCAGGCGCAAGGCAAGAGCCCGATCGAGGCGGCGCTGGCGGCGGCGCACCTGCGCTTCCGGCCGATCGTGATGACCTCGATGGCCTTCATCCTGGGCGTGCTGCCGCTGTTCCTGGCCAGCGGCGCCGGCTCGGCCAGCCAGCGCGCCATCGGCACCGGCGTGATCGGCGGCATGATCAGCGCGGTGCTGCTGTCGGTGTTCTTCGTGCCGCTGTTCTTCGTGGTCGTGCGCCGCTTCTTCAAGGGCAGCGAGCGGCAGCGCCGCTTCGCGCTGCACGAGGCCGAGCCCGACGCCGCCCCCGCCCCTGCCTCCGTCATTGGCCCGGAGGCGCCGCGATGAAGGGCCTGCGTACCACGGCGCCGCTGCTGCTGGCGGCGCTGCTCGTCCCGGCCTGCAGCGGCCTGGCGCCGTCCTACCAGCGCCCGCCGGCGCCGGTGGCGGCGCAGTTTCCGCAAGCGCCGCAAGCGCCGGCCGGCGCAGCGGTCGCCGCGGCCGACCTGGCCTGGGCCGACTTCTTCGCCAACGATGCGCGGCTGCGCCGGCTGATCGAGGCGGCGCTGCAGAACAACCGCGACCTGCGCGTGGCGCTGCTCAACGTCGAGCAGGCACGCGAGCAGTTGCGCGTGCGCCAGGCCGACCTGTGGCCGACGGTGGGCGCCGGCCTCAGCGCCACGCGCACGGCCACGCCGGGCGGCAACAGCACGCGCGTCTACAGCGCCGGGCTGCAGGTCTCGGCCTACGAGCTGGACCTGTTCGGCCGCCTGCGCAGCCTGGACGACGCCGCGGCCGCGCAAGTGCTGGCCAGCGACGAGGCGCGCAAGGCCGCGCAGATCAGCCTGGTGGCGACGCTGGCCAACGCCTGGCTGGCGCTGCTGGCCGACGACGCGGCGCTGCAGGTCACGCGCCAGACCCTGGCCACGCGCGAGGACACGCGCCGCCTGACCGAACTGCGGCTGCAGTACGGCGCCGTCTCCAGGCTCGACCTGCGGCAGGTGGACTCGCTGCTGGAAGCGGCGCGCGTCGCGCTGGCGCAGCAGCAGCGGCAACGCGCGCTGGACCGCAACGTGCTGGAGCTGCTGCTGGGCCAGCCGCTGCCGGCCGACTGGCTGCCCGAGGAAGGTTCGGTGAGCGCGCTGCCCGAGTTGCCCGACGTGCCGGTCGGCCTGCCGTCCGAAGTGCTGACCCGCCGCCCCGACGTGCGCCAGGCCGAGGCGCTGCTGGTCGCCGCCAACGCCAACATCGGCGCCGCGCGCGCGGCGCTGTTCCCGCGCATCACGCTGACCGCCAGCGCCGGCAGCGTCAGCAGCGAGCTGTCGGGCCTGTTCGCCGCCGGCAGTTGGGGCTTCGGGCTGGCGCCGGCGCTGCTGCAGACGATCTTCGACGCCGGCCGCAACCAGGCCAACGTGCGCAGCGCCGAGCGCGCGCGCGAGATCGCCGTCGCCCAATACGAGCGCGCGCTGCAGTCGGCCTTCCGTGAAGTGGCCGACGCGCTGGCCGGCCGCAGCACGCTGGACGACCAGCGCCGCGCCCAGGCCGCCCAGGTCGATGCCGAGCGCGAGCGGCTGTCGCTGGTCGAACTGCGCCAGCGCAGCGGCGCCGCCAGCACGCTGGAACTGCTGGACGCCCAGCGCTCGCTGTTCGCCGCCCGCCTGGCCCTGGTGCAGGTGCAGGCCGCGCAGGCGCAGAACGGGGTGGCCCTCTACCGGGCGCTGGGCGGCGGCTGGAGCGAGGCGGCGGCGGGGCGTTGACGGCCTTGGTCGTTGTTCGCTGCCGTCAGCGCGGCTACGGGCTGGGCGAACGCGCTGGTGGTGTTCGGCGGGTGCCACGTCACCGAGGGGTTCGCAAGGCTGCGGGCGGCCCTCGCGGCGGCAAATATCGCGCGGCACGACGGGCCGCTGCAGCGCCACCCGCCCGGCGGCGTCCACACCGTGCACGGCGAACAGGTTCTTGGCGAGATCGATGCCGACGAATACGATGGCAATGCACTTCCCCTTTCGAGCGACCGAAACTGGCAAGGAGCGTTCCATGAACTTTCGTCGGTTCCTCTGCGCGCTGTCAGCGGCGCTTTGCATGTCGTCACTTGCGCAGGAAGTGCCTCAAGGGGTCGTTCTGCTCAGCGCGACCGGTCAGCAGTGGGAGAACACGCCCACCGGTCCACGGCTGCTGCTGAAGGGCGATCCCATGAAGGCCGGCCCGTATGTCATGCTGATCAAGCCGCGCCCCGGTGGTGGCCCCTCTGCCCAAGCGCACACGCATCCCGACGATCGCACGTATACCGTGGTGGCCGGCACATGGCTCATCGGGTTCGGCGCATCCTTCGATCAGTCCAAGCTGATCGCGCTGGAGGCTGGCAGCTACTACACCGAACCGGCCGGCGTGCCCCACTTCGGAGTGGCCAAAGACGAGGGGACCATCCTTCTCATCACGGGAACCGGGCCGACACGCCAAGTTCCTGCTGGCCCTGCCAAGTGACCGCCGGCCGGCACCACGGGCGGCGTGCGCCCTGACCTTGAAACTGAAGTCCCATGCCGCTGCACACCTGGCTCCTCTATCTCGCCGCCTGCATCGGGCTGTCGCTCTCGCCCGGGCCCAATGGGCTGCTCGCGCTGACGCACGGGGCCTTGCACGGCCACCGCAAGACCTTGTTCACGATCTTCGGCGGCGCGCTGGGCTTCGTCGCGGTGATCGCGATGTCGATGTTCGGCATCGGCGCGCTCATCCAGTCGTCGCTGACCTGGCTGGCCGTGCTCAAGTGGGCCGGCGGCGCCTACCTCGTGTGGCTGGGCATTCAGGTCTGGCGCGCGCCGCCCATCGACCTGCAGGCCGCGCCTGAAGCGGCAGTGCGCTCGGGCGGGTCGATGTTCTGGCAGGGCGCGCTGTCGGCCGGCACCAACCCGAAGGGCATTCTGTTTTTCGTGGCCTTCCTGCCGCAGTTCATGGACGCGCGGCGCAGCGTGTTCATGCAGTTCCTGATCATGGCCGGGACCTTCGTCGCCACGGAAGTGGTCACCGAGTTCACGCTGGCCGTGGCGGCCGATCGCGTGCGGCCTTGGCTGGTGCGCGCCGGGCGCCGCTTCAACCGGCTGTGCGGCGGCATCTTCATGGCCATCGGCGCGGCGCTGCCTTTGCGCACGTAGCGCTGCGGGCTGCCGGCTGCCTGCGGCGCGTTGGCCGCGGGTCGCAGCCGCCGCGCAGCGCTGAGCGAGAATCGCCAGCCCTTGCTGCCGCAGCCGCTTGCCGGCGCTGACGAGTTCTCGATGCCTGACCTGTTCGACCCGCCCCCGCCCGATCCTTCGGATCCCGCGGACCCGGCGGACACCCTCGCGCTGGCCGACTATGCCGAGCGCGCCTACCTCGAATACGCGCTGTCGGTCGTCAAGGGCCGCGCGCTGCCCGATGTCTGCGATGGGCAGAAGCCCGTGCAGCGCCGCATCCTGTTCGCGATGGAGCGCATGGGCCTGGCCTTCACGCCGCCGGGCGGGCCGCGGCCGGTGAAGAGCGCGCGCGTGGTCGGCGACGTGCTGGGCAAGTACCACCCGCACGGCGACCTCGCGGCCTACGAGGCGCTGGTGCGCATGGCGCAGGGCTTCTCGCAGCGCTACCCGCTGATCGACGGCCAGGGCAACTTCGGCAGCCGCGACGGCGACGGCGCCGCGGCCATGCGCTATACCGAGGCGCGGCTGGCCCCCATCGCGCGGCTGCTGCTCGACGAACTGGACGAAGGCACGGTCGACTTCCAGCCCAACTACGACGGCTCGCAGCAAGAGCCGCGGCTGCTGCCGGCGCGGCTGCCGTTCGCGCTGCTCAACGGCGCCAGCGGCATCGCGGTGGGCATGGCCACCGAGGTGCCCAGCCACAACCTGCGCGAGCTGGCGGCGGCCACGGTGGCGCTGATCCGCAACGAGCGGCTGCCAGACGACGAGCTGTTCGCGCTGCTGCCCGGCCCCGACTTCCCCGGCGGCGGCCAGCTCATCAGCGGCGCGGCCGACATCCGGGCGGCGTACGCATCCGGCCGCGGCAGCCTGAAGCTGCGCGCGCGCTGGAGCATCGAAGACCTGGCGCGCGGCCAGTGGCAGCTGGTCGTGAACGAGCTGCCGCACGGCACCAGCACGCAGAAGGTGCTGGAAGAGATCGAGGAGCTGACCAACCCCAAGCTCAAGCTCGGCAAGAAGGCGCTGACGCAGGAGCAGCTTCAGCTCAAGCAGACCGTGCTGGCGGTGCTGGACGCGGCGCGCGACGAGTCGAGCAAGGACGCGCCGGTGCGCCTGGTGTTCGAGCCCAAGAGCCGCACGGTGGACGCGCAGGAGCTGGCTAACATGCTTCTCGCGCACACCAGCCTCGAGACCAGCGTCAGCGTCAACCTGACGGCGATCGGCCTCGACGGCCGGCCGGTGCAGAAGAGCCTGCGCCGCATGCTGGTGGAGTGGACCGAGTTCCGCCAGGCCACCGTGGCGCGGCGCACGCGCCACCGGCTGGACAAGGTGCTCGACCGCATCCACGTGCTGGAAGGCCGCCAGCTGGTGCTGCTGAACATCGACGAGGTGATCCGCATCATCCGCAACGCCGACGAGCCCAAGCCGGCGCTGATCGAACGCTTCAAGCTCAGTGACCGCCAGGCCGAGGACATCCTGGAAATCCGCCTGCGGCAATTGGCGCGGCTGGAGGCGATCCGCATCGAGCAGCAGTTGAAGGAGCTGCGCGACGACCAGAAGAAGCTGGAAGAGATCCTCGGCAGCCCGGCGGCGCTGAAGCGCACGGTGGTCCGCGAGATCGAGGCCGACGCCAAGCAATACGGCGACGAGCGCCGCACGCTGATCCAGGAAGAGCGGCGCGCGGTCGCCGAGGTCAGGGTGGTCGACGAGCCGGTGACCGTGGTCGCCAGCTTGAAGGGCTGGGTGCGCGCGCTCAAGGGCCACGAGGTCGATGCCAACGCGCTGGCCTTCAAGGCGGGTGATGCGCTGTACGGCGTGTTCCCCTGCCGCAGCGTGGACACGCTGCTGGTTTGCGGCAGCAACGGGCGCGTGTACAGCGTGCCCGTCTCGTCGCTGCCCGGCGGGCGCGGCGACGGCGTGCCCATCACCACGCTGATCGACCTGGAAAGCGGCAGCCACATCGCCCACTACTGGGCCGGCGCGGCCGACCAGGTGCTGCTGCTGGCCAACACCGGCGGCTTCGGCCTGCTGGCCAAGGCGGCCGACCTGCACGGCCGCAACAAGGGCGGCAAGGCCTTCCTGACGCTGGAAGCCAGCGACAAGCCGCTGCCGCCGGTGGCCGTGTTGGCGGGCCAGGCGCAGGTGGCCTGCCTGGCGCTGGACGGCCGGCTGCTGGTGTTCGGCCTCGACGAGCTGCGGCTGCAGCCCGGCGGCGGCCGCGGGCTGACGCTGATGGACGTCGATGCCAAGACGCCGCTCGTTTCAGTGGCCAGCTTCGCCGACGCGCTGCGCGTGCTGGGCCAGGGCCGCGGCGGCAAGGCCAAGGACGACGTGCTCAAGGGCGCCGCGCTGGAGGCCCACCGCGGCAAGCGCGCGCGCAAGGGGCGCAAGGTGGAAGGCTTCGTCAAGCCGCAGCGGGTGGTGGCGCCTTGAGGCGCGCCGGCCGCCGGCGCGGGGCCCGGCTGGCGTGACGGCGCCGGTCGACCTGCTGACGCTGCGCGTGGTGCTGGCCGTCGTCGACGGCGGCTCGGTCAGCGCCGGCAGCCAGCGCGCCGGGCTGGCGCTGGGCGCCGCCAGCGCGCGCATCGCGGCGCTGGAGCAGCAGATCGGCGTGGCCTTGTTCGAGCGCACGCCGCGCGGCATGCGGCCCACGCCGGCCGGCCACCTGGTGGCGCAGCGGGCGCGCAGCCTGCTGGCCGAGGCCGACCGCGTCTCGGCCGACCTGCACGACCTGGCGCTCGGCCTGGTCGGCCACGTGCGCGTGCTGGCCAACGCCTCGGCGCTGCTGGAGTGGCTGCCCGAGCGGCTGGCCGCTTTCGGCCGCGCGCAGCCGCGCGTGCGCGTCGAGCTGGAAGAGCGCGGCAGCCCCGAGATCGTGCTGGCCTTGCTGCAAGGCCAGGCCGACATCGGGCTGCTCGACATCGCCCACCCCTTGCAGGGGCTGGAGCTGGCCGACCTGTTCGCCGACACGCTGGCGCTCGTGCTGCCGCGCGGCCATGCGCTGGCGCGCGCCAATGCGGCCGACTTCCGCCAGGTGCTGGACGAAGACCTCGTCGGCCTGTACGACGGCAACGCCATCTCCGGCCGCCTGGCGGCCGCCGCCATGCAGCTGGGCCAGCCGCTGCGCACGCGGCTGAAGATGCGCAGCTTCGATGCCGTCTGCCGCATGGTGGCCGCCGGCCTGGGCGTGGGCGTGCTGCCGCTGCAGGCCATCGTGCCGCAGTGCAAGGCCTTGCCGATCACCGCGGTGCCGCTGCGCGACGCCTGGGCGCAGCGCCGCCACCGGCTGGCCTGGCGCGAGGGCGTGGCCTTGTCGCCGTCGGCCCAGGTGCTGGTGCAGGCCTTGCGCGGCGGCTGACGGCAACGCTTTCGCGTGGCGCGAAACCGGTGTTCGCCGCGCGCGCTTGCCAGCGCGGCGGGCGCTGCCTACGCTGCGGCGCCGCGATGAAGATCACCCGTGTCCAAGCCATTCCGCTGAACCTGCCCGTCGACGTGGGCAGCGGCGCGCGCCGCAAGCGCACCGCCTTGTCGATCTGCCTGGTCGAGGTGGAGACCGACGGCGGCCTCGTCGGCACCGGCATGACGGCGATCACCGAGGAAGAGGTGATTGCCGCCATCGTCGAGCAGATTGCCGCGCCGGCGCTGCTGGGCGCCGACCCGTTGCGCCACGAGCAGTTGTGGGAGCGGCTGTACTGGCTGCTGACGCCGCGCGCGCAGTCGGGCTACGCCAGCCACGCCATCGCGGCGATCGACCTCGCCTTGTGGGACCTCAAGGGCCAGGCGCTGGGCCAGCCTTGCTGGCGGCTGCTGGGCGGCGCGCGCGAACGCGTGCCGGTCTACGCCACCTTCGGCTTCGCCTTCTTCGACCGCGACGAACTGGCCGAGGCCGCGCGCGACTGGGTGGCGCGCGGCTTCACGCGGCTGAAGATGACGGTGGGCCACCACGCGCTGCAGCGGCGCGACGAACCGCGGCCGCTGGACGCCGTGATCGCCGAAGACCTGCAGCGCCTGCGCGCCGTGCGCGACGCGGTCGGCCCCGAGGTGCAGTTGTTCATCGACGCCAACTGCAGCCTCGACTACGTGCACGCGCTGCGCCTGGCGCAACAGGCGCGCGAGATCGGCATCGCCTTCTTCGAAGAGCCGGTGGCCGGCAACGACGTCGGCAACCTGGCCAAGCTGCGCGCGCAGGCCGGCATGCCGCTGGCCGCGGGGCAGAACGAAGGGCTGGCCAGCCGCTTCCGCGACCTGCTGGTGGCGCAGGCCGTCGACGTGGTGCAGCCCAACGTCTGCATCACCGGCGGCTACACGCAGTGCCTGCGCATCGCCGGCCTGGCGCAGGCCTTCGGCGCGCAGCTGGCCAACGGCGGCGCCTGGCCGCACCACAACATGCACCTGCACGCCGGCCTGGCCAGCGGCACGCTGGTGGAATACCACTCGGTGGCGGTGGACTGCACGCGCCAGGTCTTCCCGAACCTGCCGCTGCCGCAGGACGGCTGGCTGACGCTGCCCGAGCAGCCCGGCCTGGGCTTCGCGCCCGACCGTGCCGCGGTGGCGGAACTGGCGCGCCGGCCGCTGTCGCGCGGCGCCGGCAAGGCCTGAGCGGCCGCCGGGGCTAACCTCGAACAACAGGAGACACCGTCGATGACCGATCCCCACCGCCGCCGCCTGCTGGGCGCCGCCGCGCTGGCGGTACCCGCGGCGCTGGCCGCGCGGCCGGCGTGGGCGCAGGCCTTCCCCGCCAAGCCGCTGCGGTTGTTCGTCGGCTACTCGGCCGGCGGCGGCGTCGACGCCGTGGCGCGGCTGCTGGCCAGCGCCCTGGCGGCGCATTGGGGCCAGCAGGTGGTGGTGGAAAACCGCGCCGGCGCCTCGGGCCTGATCGCGGCCGAGGCGGTGTCGAAGGCGGCGCCCGACGGCTACACGCTGATGGTCGGCGAGACCGGCATGCTGATCGCCAGCCTGCTGCGCGGCGGCCGCGCGCTCGATCCGCTGAAGGCGCTGACGCCGGTGGCCGGGCTGTGCGTGTCGCCGCTGGTCATCGTCGCCGGCAACCAGGTGCCGGTGCACAACCCGGCCGAGCTGGTGCAGCAGCTCAAGGCCCACCCGGGGCGCTATTCGTACGCCACCTCGGGCATCGGCACCGTGCAGCACCTGGGCTTCGAGATGCTGAAGGCGCGCACCGGCGCCTTCGTCGTGCACATTCCGTACCGCGGCGCCGCGCAGATCGTGCCCGACGTGATCGGCGGCCAGGTGCCGCTGGGCGTGGTCAGCGCCACCGCCGGCCTGGCGCAGGCCAAGGCCGGCAAGCTGCGCGCGGTGGCGATGATGAGCGCGGCCAAGCTGCCCAGCGCCGAGGACGTGCAGCCGCTGTCGGCCGCGCTGCCGGGCTTCAGCGTGGCGCCGCGGCTGGCCTTGATGGGGCCGGCCGGCATGCCCGCGGCGCTGGTCGACACCCTCGCCGAAGCGGTGCGCAAGGTGCTGGCGGCGCCCGAGACGGCGCAGGCCGCGCTGCAGCAAGGCGTGGTCAGCGCCTACCTGCCGCCGGCCGAGCTGGCGCGCGACCTGCAGCGCGAGGTGGCCGAGTGGGACCGCGTGATCAAGGACCGCAAGATCAGCGCCGAATGAACGCCGCCGCGTACTCTCCGTCCTCTCCGTCCTCCACCGTCGACCCGCGGCCTTGCCTGGGCCTGGTGGTGCCGCCGGCCGCCGGCGCGGTGCCGGAAGACGCCGGCCACCTGTACGGCGAGCGCATGCGCTTCATCGCGCGCGGGCTGGGCATCGGAGGCGTCTCGCCCGAGGGCTTCGCGCCGGTGGTCGACCGCATCGTCGGCCTGGCGCGCGAACTGCGCGACGCCGGCGCGCAGGCGGTGTCGATGATGGGCACCTCGATCAGCTTCTACCGCGGCGCCGCGCGCACCGAGCAACTGCGCCAGGCGATGGAAGACGCCACCGGGCTGCCCTGCACGACGATGAGCCACGCCGTGGTGCGCGCGCTGAAGGCGCTGGGCGTGCGCCGCGTGGCGGTGGCCACCAGCTACATCGACGAGTTGAACCACGCGCTGGTGGCCTATCTGCAGGACGGCGGGCTGCAGGTCACGGCGATCGAAGGGCTGTCGCTGGTGGGCGTGGCCGAGATCGGTGCCGTCACGCCGCAAACGCTGATCGCGCTGGCCGAGCGCGTGGCGGCGCGCGATGCCAGCGCGCAAGGCGTCTTCATCTCCTGCGGCGGCTTGTTGACGCATGAGGTGATCGAGCCGCTGGAACGGCGCCTGGGCCTGCCGGCCATCGCCAGCTCGCCGGCCGGCTTCTGGGACCTGGTGACGAGCGCCGGGCTCGACGCGCAGGCGCAGGGCTTCGGGCGGCTGTTCCGCTTGCCCGCGGCGTGAGCGGCGCCGCGGCCGCCGGCCGGCGTGGGGCGGCGCGGGGCGCCGCGCCGCAGGCTTCACAATCCCGGCCCGAAGACGCAATCAGGACACGATGCCGGTGACGACGCCGCTGTGGCGGCAGCGCGAATACATGCTGCTGTGGAGCGGCCAGGTCGTCACGACGCTGGGCGCGCAGGCCTCGGGCATCATCTACCCGCTGCTGGTGCTGGCGCTGACCCACTCGCCGGCGCAGGCGAGCTGGGCCAGTGCCCTGCGCATGCTGCCTTATCTGGTGCTCATCCTGCCGGTGGGCGTGCTGATCGACCGCTGGGACCGCCGCCGCGTGATGCTGGTGTGCCACGTCGCGCGCGGCCTGGCGGTGGCCAGCCTGCCGCTGGCGATGGCGCTGGACCGGCTGGTCGTCGGCCACATCTACGCGGTGGCGGTGATCGAAGGCGCGCTGCACGTCTTCTTCAACATCGCCGAGACGGCGGCGCTGGCGCGCGTGGTCGACCCCCGCCAGCTGCCGCAGGCCACGGCGCAGAACCAGGCGGGCTTCGCCACCGCCAGCATCGTCGGGCCGGCGCTGGGCACCTGGCTGTACCAGGCCGTCGGGCGCGGCTTTCCTTTCGTGGTGGATGCCTTGAGCCATGCGCTGGGTGCGCTGGCCATCTGGCGGCTGCGCACCTCGTTCGCGCCGGCGCGCGACACCGTGCATGCGCCGATGGTGGCCGCGGTGATGGAAGGCCTGCGCTGGCTGTGGCGGCAGCGCGTGGTGCGCGACATGGCCGTCATCACCTGCGGCGCCAACTTCGTCGGCGCCGCGCTGCCGCTGCTGTTGATCGTGCGCGGCCACGAGATCGGCGCCAGCGAGGCGCAGATCGGCCTCGTGTTCTCGCTCGGCGGGCTCGGCGCCATCATCGGTGCGCTGCTCGGCGGGCCGATGGCGCGGGCGCTGAGCTTCGGCCAGGCCATCGTGCTGAGCCTGGGCGTGCGCGCCGTCTGCATCCCGCTCTTCCTGCTGTGCCCGGGGCCCTGGTCGCTGGGCCTGGTGTGGGGCGTGGCCATGCTGTTCGGCCCGCTGTACGACGTGGTGCAGTTCAGCTACCGCATCGCGCTGATCCCCGACGGGCTGCAAGGCCGCGTCAACAGCGGTTTTCGGCTGTTCGCCTTCCTGCTCAACCCCGTCGGCGCCGCGCTGTGCGGCAGCCTGTTGGAGCGCGGCGGCAGCCCCTGGGCGGTGGCGGTGTTCGGCGCCAGCTGCGCCGCGCTGGCGCTGGGCGCGCGGCTGGACCCGGCGATCCGGCACGCGGTGCGGCCGGCTTGAGTTGGCGCGGCCGCCGGGGCCAGGCGTCGTACCGAATGGGGATGCGGCCGGCTTGTCTGCGCCGTGGCTGCCGTCTACGATGCCTCGACGAAACTGAGGAGGGGTGCGCGATGGCCGGCAAACCAAGTAGCACGGCGGGGGAGATGCCGTTTGGCTCAGTCGAGGCTTTCATGTTCGAAGTGCTGACGCTGCGCAGCCAGGCAGCCTACCGCGAAGACGTGGACCTCCTCTATGAATACGAGCGCGATTCCGAAGGCAGGGCGCCCTGGACCGAGCGCTTCAAGCTGCAGGACCGCCCGTTCCAGGCCGCGCGCCACGTGATCGGCACCTGGGACCTGATCTGCCGCGTGCTCGACAAGCACGTGAAAGAAGCGGACTTGCGCGCGTATTTCTTCGAAGGCGTGCCGCTGGCCGCCGTCTACGCTTGGCTGAGGCCGGCGTTGCTGTTGTTGGCCGCGCCGATGAAGGACCCCGACGCCTACGCTTCGTCCTTCAACAAGGTCGGGGCCGAGGCCTGCAAGCATCTGGTGGCGATCGGCGCGGGCCCGGTGTCGCTGTCGAAGGCGCCGGCCGCCGCGGCCTCGCCGCAAAGCCAGCGCGAGTTCTACCGAACCATCGACGAGTACACGCGCAACCTCACGCACTTCGGCTGACCGCCGTGCCGCCGCCGGGTTTGCCGGGCGAGCATGGCGCCGTGCCGGGTCGGCTGGGCGCGTGGCTGCTGCGGCCATTGGTCGATCTCGGGCCCTTCGAGACCGGGCCGATGTATGCCGCGGCGGTGGACCACTACTGGCAGGCCTGGGTCGATCCGGCTGCGCCACGCTTCCTGCTGCAGCGCATCCTGCCGCATGGCTTCCGCCGCCTGATGCTGCGCGAGATCGGGCAGGCGGCCGACGACGTCGCTGACCCGCGCCAGCGCCCGCCCGACCGCCGCACGCCGCGCTGGCAGCGGTTGTGCGACGCGCTCGACCGTTTCGACGCGACCGACGACGATGAACGCGCCCGGCTGCTGCTGCTGCTGCATGCGCTGGGCTTCTACGCGCTGATCGCCGCTTTGCCGGCCGGCCCGCGCGCGCCGCTGGCGGCGTTGTCGCCGTCGGCGGTGGAGGCGCTCTATTGGCAGGCTTCGGCGCGCTACCTGCTGGCAATGCCGGCCGACATCGGTCGCTACCGCGACGCCGACCTCGAAGTCTTCGAAGCCATCGCCGAGCAGGCGCAGCAGGCGCCGCACATGGCCTTCAACGCGGCCGTCAAGACCTTGGTGCACGGCGCCAAGAGCGGCGCCGACGCGGCGTTGCTGGCCTTGCGCGCCGACCGTGTCGCGCGCCGCCTGGCCGATGTGCGCGCGCAACTCGATCCGTTCTGGACCACGCTGCTGTCCAGCCGCCACCACCGCGCGCTGGCCTATCTGCCCATGCGGCGTGGCGACCGCGCCGAAGTCGTGCGCCAGATGGACCTGGCCGAGGCGCTGGCGCTGGACGTGCCTGCGCAAGGGGCCGCGCAGACGCTGATGCGGCGCGAGAACCTGCACCCGGTGCTGGAAAGCCGTGCGAAAGAGGCCGCCTGGCTGGGCCTGACCGACTTGGCCCTGCAGCGCGCGCAGGCGGTGATCGAACTCGACCCCTGCGACCCCAAGTCGTGGCTGGAAAAGGGCGAACTGCTGATGGCCGGCGCACGCTGGCCGGAGGCGGCCGAGGCTTTCGTGCGCGCCGCCATCCTCGGGCCGCCGGCGGGCGCCATTGCCCGCCACATGGCCGGGCAGTGCCTGCGCCACAGCTGCCAGCCGGCGCTGGCGGCGCTGATGTACCGCGACGCGCTGGAGATCGATCCGCTCGGCGTCTCGCCGCGCAGCGCGCTGGCGATGATGCATGATGGTCCTCCGTTCGAGGCACTGGCGTCGTGGAGTGGACGGCGCTTCGAAAAATGAGATGTCTGGCCTGTGGCGAGGAGTGCAACGCGGAGCAGGTGATTTGCCGCGCCTGCGGCGTCACGCTCGGGCCACCCTGCGCGCGCTGCGGCACGCGCAACCTGCCGCGGCAGCGCTGCTGCGGCGAATGCGGTGCCGAACTGGGTTCCCTGCGCTCGGGCAGCGCGGTGGCCGGCGGCGGGGCGCGCTCGGCGCCGGACAGCGAGCGCAAGATCGTCACCGTGCTGTTCGCCGACATCAAGGGCTCGCTGGAGCTGCTGGCCGGCCGCGACCCGGAGGATGCCAACCGCCTGCTCGACAACACGCTGCACCGCATGATGGACGCCGTGCACCTGTACCAGGGCACGGTCAGTCAGGCGCGCGGCGACGGCATCATGGCCTTGTTCGGCGCACCCACGGCGCATGAGGATCATGCCGCCCGTGCCTGCTTCGCGGCGCTGAAGATCCAGCAGGCCGTGGCCGCCTATTCCGCCGAGGCGTTGCGCACCGAAGGCGTGGCGGTCCAGGTGCGCGTCGGCCTCAACTCGGGCGAGGTGGTGGTGCGCGCGATGCGCAACGACATCTACCTCGAATACACGGCGGTCGGCGAAGTCACGCACCTGGCGGCGCGCATGGAGCAAGGCGCCGCGCCGGGCAGCATCGTGTGCAGCGCGGCGACGGCACGACTGGTCGATGGCCAGGTGACGCTGCGGCCGCTGGGCGAGCTCAGTGTCAAGGGCATGGCGCAGCCACAGCCGGCTTACGAAGTGCTGGGCGACGCACGCAGCGCCGGCGTGCCGCGCCGGCGTGCCACGGCGGCGCCGCTGGTCGGCCGCGAAGGGCCGCTGCAAGCATTGCGGTCGGCGCTGGCCGCCGCCGCGGGCGGACGCGGCCAGGCCGTGTCCATCGTCGGCGAGGCCGGACTCGGCAAGTCGCGCCTGGTCGACGAGTTGCGGAACGGCCCGTTGCCGGCGGGCTGGGGCGTGCTGGAGGCGCAGCCGATGCGGCTCGGGCCCGACGCTTCGCTGGCCATGCTGGTCGGGCTGTTGCGGCGCTTCTTCGAGATCGTGGCCGACGCCGACGCTGCCACCGCCGCGCAGCGCGTATCGGCGCGCCTGGCGCGATGCCCGCCGCTGCCGGAGCAAGGCCAGGCCGCGCTGCTGGCGTTGCTGGGTGCGCTGCCGGCCGAGCACGCCTTCCGCCAGATGGACGCCGTGCAGCGCCGCGAGGCGACGATCCGCGCCATCGTCGCGCTGTTGCTGGGGCAGGCTCGGCAATCGCCGCTGCTGGTGATCTTCGAGGACCTGCACGGCGCCGATTCGCTGACCCTGGGTTGCCTGGACGAACTGGTTCGCGTGATCGCCGACGCACCGCTGCTGCTGGTCGTCAGCCACCGGCCCGAGCTGCCGCCGCGCTGGCAATCGCTGGCGCAGCATCGCTGCCTGTCGCTCACGCCGCTGGCCGGCGACGGCGCGCAGGCGCTGCTGGACGCGCTGCTCGGTCCCGATCCGGGCCTGCAGCCGATGAAGGCATTCCTGATCCAGCGTTCGGGCGGCAACCCCTTTTTCATCGAGGAACTGGTGCGCGCCTTCGCCGATACCGGCGTCGTCGGCGGCGTCGCGGGCGCCTACCGTCAGATCCGCGACCACACGGCGGCGCAGACGCCGCTGTCGATCGAGGCCTTGCTGGCCGCGCGCATCGATCGCCTGTCCGCTGCCGAGAAGGCCTTGCTGCAGCAGATGGCGGTGATCGGCGGCAGCTTCGCGGTCGAGTTGCTGCGCGCGGTGGCCGAACTGCCGGCGTCCGAACTGCGTCGGCTGCTGGCCGGCCTGCAGGCCGCCGGCTTCGTCTACGAGGCGCAGCTGCGCCCCGAGCCGGTGTATGCCTTCCGCCATGCGCTGACGCACGAGGTGGCTTATCACGAGCTGCTGCGCGAGCGCCGCCGCGAACTGCACGCGCGCGTGCTGGCCGCGCTGGAGCGCCCGGCCGCGCCGCAACACCCGGACCTGCTGCCCGAGCTGGCGCGCCACGCGCTGCGCGCCCAGTCGTGGCCCAAGGCAACCGACTATCTGCGCCGCGCCGGGCTGCGCGCCGCCGACCGCCATGCCTACGTCGAGGCCGTGCAGTTGTACCGTCAGGCGCTGGAGGCCAGCGGGCACCTGCCGCTGTCGCGCGAGACGCTGGAAGACGCGATCGACATCCGCTTCGACATGCGCAATGCGCTGCAGCCGCTGGGCGACCGGCCCGCCATCCTGGAGGTGCTGAAGGCTGCCGCGCCGATCGCCGAGCAGCTTGCCGACCCGCGGCGCATCGGCTGGGTGCAGTCGTACCTGACGGATCACTACTGGATCAGCGGCCAGGTCGCAGCCGCGCGCGAGGCCGGCGAGCGCGCACTGGCGATCGCCGGCGAGACCGGCGACCTGGCGATGCAGGTGGTGACGCGGCTGCCGTTGGGCCTGGTGGCGCACACCTGCGGCGAGTTCCGCCAGGCGATGGAGCACTTCGGCTGGAACCTGCGGTCGCTGGTCGGCGAGCGGCAGCAGTTGCGGTTCGGGCTCTTCGTGCTGCCGGCGGTGTTCGCCGGCAGCTTCCAGGCCTGGAGCCTGGCCGAGCTCGGCGAGTTCGAACGCGCGCTGCCGGTGGCACAAGAGGCGGCTGCCGTCGCCGAGCGGACCAACCATCCGATCAGCTGCGGCTACGCCTACCTGGGCCTGGGCCTCGTCCACCTGCGCCGCGGCGCTGCACATGCCGCATTGACGGCCTTCGAGCGCGCGCTGGCGGTCGACGCCTTCGCCGGCAGCCCGGTCGGCGTGGCATATGTCGAGTTCCATCGCGCCTACGCGCTGGCGCTGGCGGGCCGCGCGGCCGAGGCGGCCGAGCGGCTGCAGCAGGCGGTGGAAGCCGCCGAACGCCAGGGTTTCGTCGCGCGCCATGCATTGCGACTGGCCTACCTGGGCGAAGTGCACGCGATGCGCGGCGACGCGGGGCGGGCGCGGCAGGCGGTGGAGGCGGCGCTGCAGCGCGCCCGTGCGCATGGCGAGCGGGCTCACGAAGCCTTTGCACTGCGCGCCGCGGCCGAGACCGCGCGCCGCAGCGGCAGCGACGATGCAGCCGTCGATGCCTACCGCGCGGCGATCGAAATCGGCAGCGCGCTCGGTCTGCTGCCCTTGCTGGCCAATTGCCGGCATCGGCTGGGCGGGCTGCTGGCCGCCGTCGGCCGCAGCGACGACGCGGCAGCCGAGAGCGAAGCCGCACAGGCGCTGGCACAGCGGATGGCGCTGCAATGGTGGGCCGGCGACGCGGCCCCGGTCGCAGCCGCGGGATGCGGCTGGTGAACGTGTTGGCCTCAGGACAACGCCTGGTCGAGGCGTAGCGCACGCCGCTGGCCGCGCTCGTCCAGCCCGGCGCGGACGCTGCAGCCGCCAGGCGCCATCAGCGGGCCCAGCGGCCGGTCCAGTTCGGCGGCAGCCGCCGCCGCGTCGACCCGGCCATGGCCCAGCCGCGGGCCGCGGCCATCGCGGCCCGTCGCCTCCAGCGGCCGCGCGTTTGCCAGCAACAGGTGCACGATCTCGGCATTGGTCGCGAAGCGGTGCGAGCCCCAGGCCAGCGCGGCGGCGCCCGCCACGTGCGGAGCGGCGGCGCTGGTGCCGGTCATCGTCTGGTAGCCGCCGCGCAGGCCGGTGGACATCACGTCGACGCCGGGTGCGCACAGGTCGACACCGTTGCCCACGTTGGCCTGCGGATAGCGCAGGTTGTGGCGGTCGATCGCGGTGACGCCCAGCACCAGATCGAATGCCGCCGGGAACTGCGCCCCGGCTTCGCTGCTGGCGTTGCCGGCCGAGGCCACCAGCACCGCGCCGCTGGCCCAGGCGCGCTGGCACATCAGGTAAAGCGCAAGGCTGGGCCGCGTCATGCCGAAGCTCATGCTGATCACCTGCATGCGGTTGGCGATGCACCAGTCGAGCCCGGCGATCACCGAGCGCAGGCTGAAGCGCGCCGAGCGGTCCGACACCTTCACCGCATAAAGCGACACCTGCGGCGCCATGCCGATCAGGCCGGCACCATCGGCGGCAGCGCCGATGACGCCGGCGCAGAAGGTGCCGTGGCCTTCGTCGTCGCGCTCCGACGGCGTGCCCGGCACCAGTCCCACGCCGCCCAGCACATTGGCCGCCAGGTCGGGGTGACTGTCGTCGATGCCGGTGTCCAGCACCGCCACGCGGATGCCGCGCCCCTGCGAGCAACCCCAGGCGTCTGGCGCGCGCACATGGGCCACGCCGGCGGGCACCGTCTCGGCCTCCAGTCGCGGCTGGCCTTGCACCGCCGGGTGGCGTCGCAGCACGCTCTGGCTGCCGACCAGGTCGACGTCATCCTCGATCAGTTCCACGTCCGGGTGGCGCGCGAGTTGCCGGCGCTCGTTCGCGGTCAGCCGCGTGCAGACGATGGGGGTGTCGTAGCGGTCGACATCGAAACCGGTGAGTTCCGGCGTCAACGCCGTCAGCGACGACCCCTTCGGCCGTGCCGCCGCGTCGATCAGCAACAAGTCGCGCTGGTAGCGATCGCTCATCACCTGCCGCACGATCTCGGTCTTGTCGAGCAGTTGCAGGCTGCGTTGCTTCTTCGGCTTGAAGACGATGACCACCGGCTGACGGTCGCTGATTGAATCGGTCGTGGTCATCGTGCCTCCTCGCATGCCCGGCGCCCAGCGTAGCGCAGGGTGCACGGCGCCACCAGTGCCGGCCATGCGAAGCGTAGACTGCCCGAGGGAGGTGGCAGCATGCTCAACCCGGCCGAGCGCAAGCACATCGATCTGCTGCAGCGCATGCCGATCTTCGGCGCGCTGCGCGACGACACGCTGGCGTTCCTGCTCGGCCTGACGCGGCCGCTGGCCGTGCCGGCGGGCCGTTGGTTCTTCCGCGAAGGCGACGACGCCGATGCCTTGTTCGTGCTGGAGGCCGGCAGCGCCACGGTGCTGAAAGGCTGGGAAGGCCGCGCGGTGGTGCTGAACCGGCTGCACGCGGGCGACTGCTTCGGCGAGATGGCGCTGATGGACCTGCAGCCGCGAAGCGCCGCGGTGCGCGCCGACGAGGACTGCCAGGCCCTGCGCCTGGGCGCCGACGACCTCTACCGCCTGTACGAGCACGACCTGGAGCAGTTCACGCTGATCCAGATGAACATGGGGCGCGAGGTCTGCCGGCGGCTGCGCGCGGTGGACGAAAGCCTGTTCAGGCTGCGGCAGGCGGCTGCGGGTTGAGGCCGGGCAGGCCTTGTGCATCCTCGGGCATCGCAAGCTAACGGCCCAAGCCATGGACTAGACTCGTTCGGGCGTGCCGTGAGTCAGGGATGAAACGATGACATCTTCATACAAGGTTATCCGCGGCCTGCGCCGCGCGGCTGCGATCGCGGCGCTGCCGCTGGCCCTGGCCGCCTGCGGCGGCGGCGGAGGCGGTGGATCGAGCGGCCCGGCCGAACCGCCGCCGGCCGCGGTGACGCCGCTGCCGTCGCTGTTGAATGTCTCCGTACCGGCCACCGCCGAGCCGGGTGCCGCCGTCACCCTGAAGACCGCGTTCACGGGCGCCAATGACCTTCGTTATGCCTGGATCTTCGGCGACGGCGGCAGCAGCAGCGAGATGGCGGCGGTGCATGCCTTTAGCGCGCCCGGCCGCTATGTCTGGTCGTTGACTGTCAGCAACGGCCTGGGCCAGAGCGCCAGCGCCAGCGGCACGCTGTACGTCGGCTGGTTCGAGCGCCTGGCTGGCGCGCAGTGCAGCGGCGCCAACCAGACGGGCTGGTGCTGGCAAGGCGCGGGCAGCGAGCCCTTCGCCACCGACGTGCATTGCGCCGACGCGCAACACTGCGTGGCCGTCGGCGCGCTGGGTCAGGCGGCGTCCACCAGCGACGGTGGCCGTACCTGGGCGCTGTCGCGCGTGCCTTTGGGCGGCGAGACGCTCACCCGCGTGCGCATGGCCGATGCGAACACCGTCTATGCGTTCGGCACCATCGGCCGCACCGTGTGGCGCAGCCGCGATGGCGGCAAGACCTGGGCGCTGGCGGCGCAGCCGGTCACGCCGCTGCTGCAGTCGCCGTTCGGCGATCAGGGCCGCGTCTGGACCCTGGACGCGCAGATCGTGGTGGCCTCGGCGAACAGCGGCTGGATCGGCCGCGACAGCGGCAGCACCTGGACGGCGTTGCCGATGCAGGTGGGCAGCGTCACCGCCAACGGCTTCCTGTGGAGCAACGGCGACACGGCCGTCTCGCCCGACCAGGGGCAGACGCTGCGCCCGGTGCCGGCCGGTTCCCTGGCCGATGGGCGCTACCGCTCGGTGCTGGCGCGGCTGGGCAGCGATGCCTTGCACTTGCGACTGCTGGTGAGAGAGACGGTGCCCGCCAATCCTTCGGCTGCAACGCGGCTGCTGCTGTTGAGCAGCGCCGATGGCGGCCAGAGCTTCACCGAGTCGCAGGCGGTGCTGCCGGGCGACGTCGATCCGGCCTGGGTCTCGGCCGCCGTGCTGCGCGACGACGGGCGTGCCGATGCCCTGGTCGCCGGCGTCACCGCCGCGGGCACCCAGTATGGGTGGCTGCACAGCAGCGACGAGGGCCGGCACTGGAGCGCGCAGGCGCTGACGGCGGACACCGGTCGCAGCCTGACCGGCGTCGGGCTCAGCAGCGACGGTGGCGTGCTGATCCTGCGCAACGCCAACCTGGCGCTCGATGCCGGCGGCGGCCGCGGCCGCTACGAGTTGCTGGACCTGCAGACCGGGCAGCGCAGCCCGGTCGGCAGCGACGGAGCCGATCTCAACCAGGGCAGCCTGGATCGGTTGGCCGGCGGCCTGCTGTCCAAGCGGCAGGGCATCCGCATCGTCGAGGTTTCGAGCGATGGCGGCAGCACCTGGGCGGCGCTGCCCAAGGCCGGCGTGCAGGCGGGCGTCGCGCTGGGCCAGACGCTGTTCTTCGATGCGCGGCAGGGGTTTTCGGTGCGCAACGGCGTGGTCTCGCGCACCACCGACGGCGGCTGGAGCTGGCAGCCCGTCTCCGGCGTCGCGCCCGGCCTGCCCGGCGACCGCTGGCAGATGCTGGCCGACGGCTCGGTGCTGCTGCTGGGCAACCCCGATGTCCATCGCAGCACCGACCGCGGCCAGACCTGGAGCCTGGTGCCCACGCCGGCTCCGCGGTCGCCCGGCGAGGCCTTCTTCGACGGCAGCCACGGCTGGGCGGCCACCTGCACGATGGTGTCGCCCGGCAGCACCAACTGCGTGGTGGGCCTGCAGCGCACGACCGACGGCGGACAGAGCTGGCAGGCCGCGGCGGTGCCGGCGGGCGTCTCGCTGATCCAGCGCCTGGTCTTCACTTCGGCGACCGAAGGCGTGCTGCAAGGCAATGACGGCAGCGTCTGGTGGACCGCCGACGGCGGCCTGAGTTGGACCCTCGCCGCGACGCTGGACGCCGCCGGCGCCAACAGCCCCACGCTGGCGAAGGGCCGGCTAACGTCGGATCGAAACGGCACGCTGTGGATGCTGGGCGGCACGGCCGACAACGACGTGCTGTTGCGCAGTACCGACCACGGCCGCAACTGGCGCGTGATGGCGCTGCCGGTAGCGCCGTCGGCCGACGGCCAGGCGCGGCTGAAGGACGTGGCCACCCTCGACGGCCGGCGCATCTGGGTGGTCGGCCGCGGCGGGCTGGTGCTGGCCTCCGACGACGGCGGCGCGCAGTGGCGCGCGCAGGCCAGCGGCACGCTGCTGGACCTGGACGCGGTGTCGGCGTTCGATGCGCAGACCGCCTGGATCACCGCGGCCAGCGGCGAACTGGTGTTCACCACCTCGACCGGCGGCGACTGAACGCCGGCGCCGCTACGGCAGCGGCAGCAGCTTGCCTTCCGCCGCCGCCGGCGCCGCCACCCCCAGCAGCCGCGCCAGCGTGGGCGCGAGGTCGGCGGTCTCGACGCGGCGGTCCACCCGCGCCGGCTTCAGCCACGCGGGGCCGTACATCAGGATCGGCACGTGGGTGTCGTAGGGGTGCGGCGAGCCGTGCGTCGTGTTCGAGCTGGACGAGGTGAACATCCAGTTCGGCTTCGGCGCGTATTGCACGTCACCCGAACGTTCGCGGTTCCAGGACTTGCGCATCGCGTCGAAGAAGGGCGCGCCGGCGCGGCTGCCGCTGGCCAGTTCGGCGCGCGTGTAGGCCGCGGCGATGGCCGGCTCGGCCGCCAGCACGGCGCGCGCCGCCTCGGCCACCGCGGCGGGGTCGAGGTTCTTCTGCGCCAGCAGTTCGCGGTCCAGCACCAGCGCCGAGGCCGAGAAAAAGCGCCCCAGCTTGGCCACGCCGAAGCGCTGCTCCAGGCCGGCATTGATGCGGCCCAGCAGTTCGCTGCCCGACAGCCGGCCGGCGTCCAGCCCGCGCATGCGGCTGACTTCGGGCGCCGGCATGAAGCCGTGGTCGGCGGTCAGCACGGCGATGTAGTTGTTCTTGCCGACGCTGGCGTCGAGGTCGCGGAAGAAGGCCTGCAGCAGCCGGTCGAGGTGCAGGAAGTGGTCGTGCGACAAGCGCGACTCGGCGCTCCAGTAGTGGTTGACGTAGTCGTGGCCCGAGAGGCTGACCGACAGGATGTCGGGCGCGTCGTCCTGGCCCAGCCGCTCGCCGGCGATGGCGGCGCGCGCGAAGGCCAGCGACATCTCGTCGACGAAGGGGCTGCGCAGCAGGCTGGCATAGAAGGCCGGCGACGGCTGCTCCAGCGCGGCGCCCATGGTCATCGGCAGCTTGCCCGGCCGCGTGCCGAACCAGGGCTGGTTGTCGCCCAGCGACTGCGCGTACGCGGCCTCGGCCAGCGCCGGCTGCCAGTCGGCCTTGAAGTAGCGGTCGACCGGCTTGGCGGCGTTGAAGGCATCGACCCAGGCCGGGTGCGCCGGCATGTAGTAGGTGCTGGAGGCGAAGCTGCCGGTGGCCGACATGTACATGTAGGCCGTGCCGCGGTGGCCGGCAGGCAGGATGGCGCCGCGGTCCTTGCCCGAGATGCCGATCACCTTGGACTGCGGCGAGACGCCGCGCAGCACGTCGCCGACGGTCTCCACCTTCAGGTTGGCGGGGCTGGTGCCGTCGAGCTTGCCGGTCTTGTGGCCGATGTAGGTGTAGCGCGTGTCGCCGGTGCAGTAGACCGTCTCGCCGCTGGCCAGGTCGCGCCACTCGTTGCCGATGATGCCGCTGGCGTGCGGGTAGGCGCCGCTCAGCATGGTCGCGTGGCCGGCCGCCGTCACGGTGAAGGCATAACCGTAATGCGCATCGGCAAACCAGGTGCCGCGGTCGAGGAAGCGCGCGAAGCCGTCGGGCTGCAACTGCTCGCGGTAGGCCGTGACCTGGCGCATCGGCAGGCCGTCGACGACCAGGAAGACCAGCAGCTTGGGCCGCGCCGGCGCGCCAGCGGTGGTCGCCGGGCCGCCGGCCGGCGCCGCGCAGGCCGCCAGCAACGCGGCCAGCGCGAGGGCGGTGAACGATCGCTTGGTCAGTGAGAGGGCAGGCATCGGATCGGTGCTCCGGTTGAGTGGCTCAGGCTACCAGCGAAGCTGTTCCACCTCGAGCCCCAACGCGGCGGAGACCTTCTCCAGCGTGGCCTTGCGAGGCTGCTTGACTCGTTCCATCTGGGCATAGGCCGCTTGCGTGATGCCGATGCGGTCAGCGACATCGGCCTGTGTGAGCCCGAGATGCTCTCGCCAGGCCGCCATCGGCGAGATGCCGCGCTCGAAGGAGACGTTCACGACTTCGTTGGGCACCGTCCCGTGCGTGAAGCCGCCCCTCATGCGCCGGAACTGATCGTATGGCACGACGACGAAGGCGGGCTTGCCGTCCTTGCCGACGATGATTTGAAACTCAGTACGTGCGTTCATCGCGCTGCCTGATCTCTTGAATGCTCACGATGCGGACGGCACCGTCGAAGTCGAAGAAGACCCGATAGCTGCCGACGCGCAAGCGGTAGCCGTACTCGTGGTCCGTCAGTGCCTTGACGTTCCGGGCCTGAGACAGGTCGGCCAGTTCGGCCGTGACGGCGGATCGGATCTGCTTCCCCGCGTGAGCGTCGATCTTGCGCAGCTGGCGCAAGGCCTTCGGCTGCCAGTTGATCGCGTTCACGCGCGGATCATAAGCAACGAATACGTATTGTCAAACGATGCCGGACCCAGCCGATCCGGGGGCCGGCAGGATGGCGGTAGACTGCCCCGATCCGCTCGACAGGCCGTTCGCCGCAGCAGCGCCGCGGCCGCGCAAGGAGACAAGGTTTGCAGCCCAGCAACGTGGCCGACCCGGCCTACTTCCACAAGGTGGTGGATTGTCAGTGGGCGTGCCCCGCGCACACCCCGGTCCCCGAATACATCCGGTTGATTGCACAGGGGCGCTACGACCACGCCTACATGGTCAACTGGGTCAGCAACGTCTTCCCCGGCATCCTGGGCCGCACCTGCGACCGGCCTTGCGAGCCGGCCTGCCGGCGCGGCCGCGTCGAGGAAGAAAACCTGGCCAAGCCCGAGCCCGTCGCCATCTGCCGCTTGAAGCGCGTGGCGGCCGACTTCAAGGGCGGCGAGGTGCGGGCGATGATTCCGCGGCCCGCCGCGCGCAACGGCAAGCGCGTGGCCTGCGTCGGCGGCGGGCCGGCCAGCCTGACGGTGGCGCGCGACCTCGCGCTGCAAGGCGTGCAGGTGACGGTGTTCGAAGGCGAGAAGAAGGCCGGCGGCTTCATGTGGAGCCAGATCCCGCGCTTTCGGCTGCCCGAGAGCGTGATCGACGAAGAGGTGGGCTACATCCTCAACCTCGGCGTCGAGCTGCGCAGCGGCCAGCGCGTCGAGTCGATGAGCGAACTGCTGGCCGAGCCCTGGGACGCCGTCTTCGTCGGCTGCGGCGCGCCGCGCGGGCGCGACCTGGAGATTCCGGGCCGCCAGGAGGCGGCCGCGGCCATCCACATCGGCATCGACTGGCTAGCCTCGGTGTCGTTCGGGCACGTCAGCCACATCGGCAAGCGCGTGATCGTGCTGGGCGGCGGCAACACCGCGATGGACTGCTGCCGCAGCGCGCGGCGGCTCGGCGCCGACGACGTCAAGGTGATCGTGCGCAGCGGCTTCGAGGAGATGAAAGCCTCGCCCTGGGAGAAGGAAGACGCCCAGCACGAAGGCATTCCCATCATCAACTACCACGTGCCCAAGGCCTTCCTGCACGAAGGCGGCAAGCTGGTCGGCATGAGCTTCGAGATCGTGCGTGCCGAGTACGACGCGAAGGGTCGCCGCCGCCTGGTGCCCACCGGCGAGCCCGACGCGGTGTTCGACTGCGACGAGGTGCTGATCGCCGTCGGCCAGGAGAACGCCTTCCCCTGGATCGAGCGCGACGCCGGCATCGAGTTCGACCAATGGGGCCTGCCGGTGCTGGATGCGGTGACCTTCCAGTCGACGCTGCCGCGCGTGTTCTTCGGCGGCGACGCGGCTTTCGGCCCCAAGAACATCATCACCGCGGTCGCCCACGGCCATGAGGCGGCGGTGTCGATCGACCGCTTCCTGCACGGCGAGGACGTGCGCGAACGCCCGCCGCCGCACGTGAACCTGGTGTCGCAGAAGATGGGCATCCACGAGTGGAGCTACGACAACGACCCGAGCAACGACCTGCGCTTCAAGGTGCCCTGGGCGGCGGCCGAGAAGGCGCTGGCCAGCATCAAGGTGGAGGTGGAGCTGGGCTTCGACGCCAAGACCGCGTTCAAGGAAGCGCAGCGCTGCCTGAACTGCGACGTGCAGACGGTGTTCGCCGAGAAGCTGTGCATCGAGTGCGACGCCTGCGTCGACATCTGCCCGATGGACTGCATCACCTTCACCGACAACGGCGACGAGGCCGACCTGCGCCAACGTTTGAAGGCACCCGCCGCCAACGCCGAGCAGGCGCTGTACGTCAGCACGACGCTGAAGACCGGCAAGGTGATGGTCAAGGACGAAGACGTCTGCCTGCACTGCGGCCTGTGCGCCGAGCGCTGCCCGACCGGCGCCTGGGACATGCAGAAGTTCCTCTTCAACACCACCAAGGCAGGCCCGGCCTGCCGCGACAGCACCGCCAGGGACAAGCGCGTGGGGACCACAGCATGAGCGGCAACAGAATCGAGTCGGTCAACGACTTCGTCGTCAAGTTCGCCAACGTCAACGGCTCGGGCTCGGCCTCGGCCAACGAGCTGTTCGCCAAGGCCATCCTGCGCATGGGCGTGCCGGTCAGCCCGCGCAACATCTTCCCCAGCAACATCCAGGGCCTGCCCACCTGGTACGAGGTGCGCGTGTCCGAGGCCGGCTGGCTGGGCCGGCGCGGCGGCATCGACATGATGGTGGCGATGAACCCGCAGACCTGGGACGCCGACGTGCGCGAGGTCGAGCCCGGCGGCTACCTGTTCTACGACAGCACCAAGCCGCTGCCGCCCGGCGCGCTGCGCAGCGACATCACGGTGATCGGCATGCCGGTCACCGCGATCTGCAACGCCACCTATGAAGACCCGCGCCAGCGCACGCTGTTCAAGAACATCATGGTGCTGGGCGCGCTGTCGGTGCTGATGGACATCGACCCGACGGTGATCGAGAAGCTGTTCGGCGAGCAGTACAAGGGCAAGGAACGGCTGCTGGAAAGCAACGTGCGCGCGCTGCACGCCGGCCGCGGCTTCGCCAAGGACCACCTGCAGCCGCCGCACCACGCCGGCATCGGCCTGAAGGTGCGTCGTGCCGACGCGGTGGGCGACAAGATCTTCGTCGAAGGCAACGCCGCCGCCGCGCTGGGCTGCGTGTACGGCGGCGCCACCGTCTGCGCGTGGTACCCCATCACGCCCAGCTCGTCGGTGGCCGAGGCCTTCGCGTCGTACTGCAAGAAGTACCGGCACGACGGCGCCACGGGCCAGGCCAACTACGCCATCGTGCAGGCCGAAGACGAGATCGCCTCCATCGGAATGGTCACCGGCGCCGGCTGGAACGGCGCGCGCGCCTTCACCGCCACCAGCGGCCCCGGCGTCAGCCTGATGACCGAGTTCATCGGCCTGGCCTACTTCGCCGAGATCCCGGTCACCATCATCGACGTGCAGCGCGGCGGCCCCAGCACCGGCATGCCCACGCGCACCCAGCAGGGCGACCTGATCAGCAGCGCCTACGCCAGCCACGGCGACACCAAGCACGTGATGCTGCTGCCGCAGGACCCGGCCGAGTGCTTCGAGTTCAGCGCCGCCGCGCTCGACCTGGCCGACCGGCTGCAGACCCCGGTGTTCGTGATGACCGACCTCGACATCGGCATGAACCAGCGCCTGTGCAAGCCCTTCGAATGGGACGAGGCGCGCGCCTACGACCGCGGCAAGGTGATGAGCGCCGAAGAGCTGGAAGCGGGCAAGGACTTCGGCCGCTACAAGGACGTGGACGGCGACGGCATCCCCTGGCGCACCCTGCCCGGCACGCACCCCAGCAAGGGCAGCTACTTCACCCGCGGCACCACGCGCAATGCCTACGCCATCTACAGCGAGGCCGGGCCCGACTACCTGTACAACGTGCAGCGGCTGCTGAAGAAGTTCGCCACCGCCGCCACGTTGGCGCCGCAGCCCGAAGTGCGCGCCGCGGCGAAGAAGACGCGGCTGGGCGTCATCTACTTCGGCAGCACCGCGCCGGCGATGGACGAGGCGCTGACTGCGCTGGCGGCCGAGGGCATCCACCTCGACGCGCTGCGGCTCAAGGCCTTCCCGTTCCCCAACAGCGTGGCCGAGTTCATCGCCAACCACGACCACGTGTTCGTCGTTGAGCAGAACCGCGACGCGCAGATGCGCACGCTGCTCGTCAACGAGTTGGAGATCGACCCCGCCTGGCTGATCAAGGTGCTGCACTTCGACGGCACGCCGATCACCGCGCGCTTCATCACCGAGGCCATCACCAAGCACGTGCATGCGCTGGCCGTTGCCCCCCGCCGCGAAAGGATCGTGTCATGAGGCCCCCACGCTCACATCCGTTCGCTGCCCCCCGAGGGGGCGCGGGTCTCCTTTGGGGCGGCCCGGCAGGAGACCCGGTATGACCTTCATCGCCAAGCCCAAGCTGCACCACCCCACGCTGACCCGCAACAAGGTCGGCTACACGCGGCGCGACTACGAAGGCAAGGTCTCCACGCTGTGCGCCGGCTGCGGCCACGACAGCATCAGCGCGGCCATCATCCAGGCCTGCTGGGAGATGGACATCCAGCCGCACCGCGTGGCCAAGCTCAGCGGCATCGGCTGCAGCAGCAAGACGCCCGACTACTTCCTCGGCGCCAGCCACGGCTTCAACACCGTGCACGGCCGCATGCCCAGCGTGCTGACCGGCGCCGCGCTGGCCAACCGCGAGCTGCTGTACCTGGGCGTCAGCGGCGACGGCGATTCGGCCAGCATCGGCATCGGCCAGTTCGCGCACGCCATGCGCCGCGGCGTGCGCATGGTCTACATCGTCGAGAACAACGGCGTCTACGGCCTCACCAAGGGCCAGTTCAGCGCCACCGCCGACAAGGGCAGCAAGAGCAAGAAGGGCGTCGTCAACCCCGACAACCCGGTGGACCTGATCGGCCTGGCGCTGCAGCTCGGCGCCACCTACGTGGCGCGCGGCTTCTCGGGCGACAAGGCGCAGCTGGTGCCGCTGATCAAGGGCGCCATCGGCCACGGCGGCGCCGCCTTCATCGACGTCATCAGCCCCTGCGTGGCCTTCAACAACCACGCCGGCAGCACGCGCAGCTACGACTACGTGCGCGACCATAACGAGGCGGTTGCGCGCATCGACTTCATCGACCTGGCCGCCGAGCTGCAGGCCGCGCCGGCCCCCGGCGAGGTGCTGGAGCTGCCGCAGGCCGACGGCAGCACGATGCGGCTGCGCAAGCTGCACGAGGGCTACGACGCCACCGACCGCCGCGCCGCGATGAACCTGGTGCACCAGCTGGCGGCCGAAGGCGAGATCGCCACCGGGCTGCTCTACGTCGACCCGCAGGCGGTGGACCTGCACGCCGCGCTGAACACCGTGGCCAAGCCGCTCAACACGCTGGGCGCGGCCGAGCTGTGCCCCGGCGCCGAGGCGCTGTCGCGCATCAACGCCGGCTTGCGCTGAGGGCGCCAGCGCTGCCGCGGCGCGGGCCGCGGCTCAGGCCGCGGCGCCGGTGAGCTGGCGCTCGATGCCCGACTTGATCAGCCGGCTCAGGCCCGGCGCGCGCTCGGCCAGCGTCAGCACCGCGCGCCGCGCCAGCCGCGGCAGGCGGCGCTCGTCGGTGAACAGGCCCACGATGGCATTGGTGCCCAGCCACACCGGCAGCGTGGCGCGCCGGTGCTCGCTTTCGTAGCGCTGCAGCGGCGCCAGCGCGCCCAGGTCGCCGCCGGCGCGGCGCTGGGCGCCGAGTTCGCGCGCCAGCACCTCCACGCCGTAGAGGCCGAAGTTCCAGCCGTGCGCGGTGACCGGGTGCATGCCCACCGCGGCGTCGCCGATCAGCGCGAAGCGCGGCGCCGCGAAGCGCTGCGCATAGACGCCCACCAGCGGGTAGTGGTGGCGCGGCCCCTCGGCCTGCACCGCGCCCAGGCGGCCATCGCTTTGCGCCTGGATGCGCGCGGCGAAGTCGGCGTCGCTCAAGGCCAGCCACTCGTCGGCGCGCTCGCCGCCGACGGTGACGACGGCCGACGCGCGCCGGCCGCCGGCCATCGGCAGCAGCGCCAGCGTGTTGCCGTAGCGGAAGCATTCCCAGGCCACGCCGCCGTGCGGGCGTTCGTGCCGCACGCGGCCGACCACCACGCTGCGGCCGAAGTCGTGCATCGCCGCACCGATGCCGGCCAGCCGCCGCGTGGCCGAGAAGCGGCTGTCGGCCGCCACCAGCAGCCGGCCGCGCAGCACGCGGCCATCGGCCAGGTGCACGGCGGCGGCATCGGCGTTGCGCTCGATCGCCTGCACGCGCGCCTCGCACAGCACTTGCAGCGCCGGCCGGGCCGCTGCCGCCTGCCACGCGGCGCGGCGGATCAGGTGGTTGGCGACCAGCCAGCCTAACGGCGCATCCGCTGCTGCAGCGGCGCCGGCGCCGAAGTGCAGCACCAGCGGTGAACTGCCGTCCAGCACATGGGCGGCCTGCAGCGGCGCGATCTCGTCGGCCGGCAGCCGCTCCCACAGCCCCAGCGCCTGCATCACGCGGCGCGCGCGGTGCGTCAGCGCGATCTCGCGGCCGTCTTCGGCCGGATCGGCCAGCGCGCTGGCGGGCTGCTGCTCCAGCAGCGTGCAGTGCAGGCCCTGGTCGGCCAGCGCCGCGCCCAGCGCCAGGCCGGCAGGGCCGGCGCCGACGATCAGCACGTCGGCATCGAAAGAATTGGGGGTCGACATGGCCGGCATGGTGAAGGCAGGGTCGGCACCGGGGGTTGACGGGAGTCAGGCGGGCGGCATCGAGCGGGGGCAGGACGTCGTCGATCTTCGCTGCCGTCAGCGCGGCAAAGGGCCGTGCGAACGCGCCAGTGTCTTTAGGCGGTGCCCGCCCGCAGCCTTGCCGCCGCGGCCCATCCGCGGCGCAACCCCCCAGTCCTTCCCCGCCACCCACGAATTTTCGCGCCCCCTGCATCCGCCGCGCCAGCGGCCGCGTATGGCGCCTGGAGATGGATGACGTTCGTCCATCCCGACCCCACCGTTTTCCTGAACGCCGAGGAGCATTTGATGACATCGTCCCCATCGACGCGTCTGCGCGCCGGGTTGATCGCGGCCGGCGCGCTGTTTGCCGGCCTGGCCTTCGCCTCCAGCCACCGAGAGGCGCCGTTCATCACCACCGTGCCCAAGGTGGACGCGACCGACTTCTACCTGTTCATGAGCTACGAGGCCGGCCGCAGCGACTACGTCACGCTGATCGCCAACTACCTGCCGCTGCAGGACGCCTACGGCGGCCCCAACTACTTCTCGCTGGACCCGAACGCGCTCTACGAGATCCACGTCGACAACAACGGCGACGCCAAGGAAGACATCACCTTCCAGTTCCGCTTCAAGAATTCGCTGAAGGCGACGGCGCTCGCCATCGGCGACAAGAGCGTGCCGATCCCGCTGATCCAGTCGGGCACCGTCGCCGAGCCGAAGGCGGCCACGCTGAACGTCAACGAGAGCTTCACCCTCGACATCGTGCGCGGCGACCGCCGCTCGGGCACGCGCGCTTCGATCACCAACGCCACGGGCGGCTCGGCCACCTTCGACAAGCCGGTCGACAACATCGGCAAGAAGACCATCGCCGACTACGCGGCCTACGCGGCCAAGCACGTCTACACGGTGACGATTCCCGGCTGCGGCATGCCGGGCAAGGTGTTCGTCGGGCAGCGCAAGGACCCCTTCGCCGTCAACATCGGCACCATCTTCGACCTGGTGAACGCGCCGGTCGGCGTGATCACCGATCCGGCGCTGATCAACGCCGTTCCCAACCCGCTGGACAGCAAGAACGTCACGACGCTGGCGCTGGAGGTGCACAAGAGCTGCCTGCTGGCCGGCAGCGAGACGGTGATCGGCGGCTGGACCAGCGCCAGCCTGCGCCAGGCGCGCATCATCGACCCGGCGCCCAAGGCCGGGCTGCAGGCCAGCGACAAGGCCGGCGGCGCCTGGGTGCAGGTGTCGCGCCTGGGCATGCCGCTGGTCAACGAGGTGGTCATCGGCCTGCCCGACAAGGACCGCTTCAACGCCTCCAGGCCCAAGGACGACGCGCAGTTCGCCACCTACGTGACGAACCCGACGCTGCCGGCGCTGATCGCCTCGGTGCTGGGGTTGGGCAACGCCGCGCCGACCAACCTGCCGCGCAACGACCTGGTCACGACCTTCCTCACCGGCATCAAGAACGTCAACCAGCCGGCCAACGTGGTGGCGTCGGAAGAACTGCGGCTGAACACGGCGATCGCGGCCGTGCCCTTCGCGCAGCAGAACCGGCTGGGCATCGTCGGCAACCTGCTGGCGCACGGCAGCGACAACGCCGGCTTCCCCAACGGCCGCCGGCCCAAGGACGACGTGGTCGACATCTCGCTGGTGGCGGTGATGGGCGGCTTGTGCATGGCCAACGGCGACAACGACGCGCTCGGCTTCGGCGCCGCCTGCAAGCCGTCGGCGGTGCCGCTGGGCGCCACCTCGCTGAAGTTGCACGACGCGGTCGACCAGGCCGTCGTGCCGCTGCTCAGCGCCTTCCCCTACCTGTACACGCCCAATGGCGGCACGCAATGAAGGAGCACGCCCTCATGACCACGCCAGCCAGCGCGCGCCGCGGCGCCAGCGCCTGCCACCTTGCCGCCGCGGCGCGCCGCGGTGCCTTTGCGCTGACGGCGGTGGCCGCCGCGGCGCTGCTCGCCGGTTGCCTGGGCGGCGGCGACGACGACGGCGTCGACGTGCCCGGCGCCACGGCCGGCGCCGTTCCCGACAGCGCCTTGGCCTCGTCGGCCGCCTACACGCAGTTCACGCTGACGACGGCGCAATCGACCAGCGAGACCGCCGAGCCGCTGACCGCCGCCAACGTCGGCGTGCCGCCCGCCAGCGAGACCGACGAACCGGCGCCGGTGACGTGAGCGGCGCGCGGGCCGCGGTGGGGGCGGCGGCGATCGCCGCGGCCGCCGCGGCCGCTGCGCTCACCGCGCTGGCCACATTCACCGCGCTGGCCGCGGTGAGCGTGTTCATCGCGCCCGCCGCGCTGGCCGCGCCGTCCACGCCGGCTGGCGACGACGAGGTGGTCGAGCGCCTGCCGCTGCGCGCCGGCTCGGCTGCCGAGCGCTCGCGCCTGCGCGCGCAGCAGCGCGTGCTGGCCGAGCAGCCGCACGACCTGGGCTTGGCCTTGCGCGCAGCGCGCGAAGCCATCGAGCGCAGCCGCCGCACGGGCGACCCGCGCGACCTGGGCACTGCGCAAGCCTGGCTGCAGCCCTGGTGGTCGGACGCGGCGGCGCCGCCGGCGGCACGCTGGCTGAAGGCCACCATCCTGCAGGCGCAGCACGACTTCGACCCCGCGCTGGCCGAACTCGACCGCCTGCTGAGTGAACGCGCCCTGCCGCCGGCGCTGCGCGCGCAAGTGGAGCTGACGCGCGCCGCGGTGCTGCAGGTGCGCGGCCGTTGGGCCGAGGCGCGCGCCGGCTGCGAACGATTGGCGGCGCCGCCGCTCGCGTTGCCGCACGGCCTGGCCTGCCTGGCCGAACTCGACAGCCTGCAAGGCCGCGACGCCGCCGCCGGCGACCGCCTGGCAGCGCTGGACCGCGCGCCGCAGGCGCCCCATGCCTGGCTGGCCTTGCTGCAGGCCGAGCGCGCCGAGCGCGAAGGCCGGCCGCAAGCCGGCGCGCTGTATGCCAAGGCGCTGACGCTCGACGACAGCTTGTACGTGCGCGCCGCGCAGGCCGACTGGCTGCTCGACGCCGGGCGCCCGGCGCAGGCCGCCGCGCTGCTGCGTGCCGGCCAGCCCGCAACGATCGAGCCCATGTTGGCCGCGCTGCCCGATGCGCTGCTGCTGCGCCTGGCCATCGCCTGGCGGCGCCTGGATGACCCCGGTGCCGCGGCGGCGCGGCAGGAACTGCAGGCGCGCTTCGACGCGGCGGCCTTGCGCGGCGACGCCGGCCATGCGCGCGAGCGCGCGCGCTTCGCGCTCGACGTGCTGGGCGATGCGCCGCTGGCGCTGCGCCAGGCCCAGCTCAACTGGGCGCTGCAGCGCGAGCCGGCCGATGCGCTGCTGCTGCTGCGCGCCGCGCAGGCGGCCGGGCGCCCCGCCGCGGCGCAGCCGGTGCGTGACTTCGTCAGCGAGCAGGGCTTGCGCGACCACCGCTTGCAGGGCCTGCCATGAAGGACCTTGCATGAACCGCCGCCGCCGCGGTGGGTGGGCGCGCGCTGCGGCCGTCGCCGCCATCGCCACCGGCATGGCCGCCAGCGCCTGGGCGCACAAGGCCAGCGACGCCTACCTGCAGCTGGCGGTCGACGCCCGGCAGGTCACGCTGCGCACCGACATCGCCTTGCGCGACCTCGACCGCGACCTCGTGCTCGATGACGACGACGATGGCCTGCTGCGCTGGGGCGAGGTGCGCCGGCGCGCCGCCGACATCGAAGCCGTCGCCGCGCGCGGCGTGCGGCTGGACGTGCGCGACGCCGCCGGGCAGCCCTGCGCCGACGCCGGCTCGGCGCCGCTGCAACTGGAGCAGCACAGCGATGGCCGTTATGTGGTGCTGACGCGCCGCTGGGCCTGCGCCGGCGCGCCGGCACAGGCGGCGCTGTCGTACGGGCTGTTCGCGGCGTCCGATCCCACGCACCGCGGCATCCTGGCCTGGAGCGGCGCGGGGTCGGCGTCGACGCGCACGGCCATCGTCGCGCCGGGCAGCGCGGCGCTGAGCATCGAGCTGCGCGCCGCGGGCGCTGGCGGCGCAGCGGCGGCGAGCGGCGCTGGCACCGGTGCCGCGCCCGCTGCCGATGGTCCCGCCGCAGGCGCCATGGCCATCTTCCTGGACGGCGTGCACCACATCTGGATCGGCATCGACCACGTGCTGTTCCTGGTCGTGCTGCTGCTGCCGGCGGTGCTCACGCGCCAGGGCGGCCGCTGGCAACCGGCAGCGGCCTGGCGGCCGGCGCTGTACGGCGTGCTCGGCGTGGTGACGGCGTTCACCGTCGCCCATTCGATCACGCTGGCGCTGGCCGCATTCGACGTGCTGGCGCCGCCGTCGCGCTGGGTCGAGAGCCTGATCGCGCTGAGCGTGCTGCTGGCGGCGCTGAACAACCTCAAGCCGCTGCTGGTGGACGGGCGCTGGCGGCTGACCTTCGTGTTCGGCCTGGTGCATGGCTTCGGCTTCGCCAGCGCCTTGAAAGACCTCGGCCTCGCCCGCGCCGACCTCGCGCTGCCGCTGCTGCTGTTCAACCTGGGCGTGGAGGCGGGGCAGTTGGTGATCGTCGCCTTGCTGGTGCCGCTGGCCTGGGCGGCGCGCCGCTGGCGCGGCTACCCGCGCTGGATCCTCGGCGCCGGCTCGGTGGCGGTCGCCGCCATCGCGGTGCTGTGGCTGGTCGAGCGCGTGTTCGACCTGGAGTTGCTGCGCATCGGCGGCTGATGCCGGGGCGCTGCATCCGAATCGCGGCGCGTCGCGTAGAGCACTTCATCGAGGCCGCTGGTCTCGTGCCGGGACGACCGGCAGGCCACCACCAATCGACCCATCACCAATCGACCCACCACTACGAGGAACTGCGATGCACACGATGACTCCCCGCGCCACCTCCATCCTGCCGCGGCTGGCGCCGCTGGCCGCTGCCGCGTTGCTCGGCGCTTGCGCGATGTCGACGCCCATGGCGCCGGCGTTCTCGCAGGCCGGCCTGCCGGCCGCGGTGCAGGTGCCCGAAGGCCATCGCGTCGCGATGGAGACCGTGGGCGTCGGCCGCATCACCTACGAATGCCGCGCGAAGAAAGACGCGGCCGGGGCATTCGAATGGGTCTTCGTCGGTCCCGAGGCGACGCTCAACGACCGCTGGGGCCGCGCCGTGGGCAAGTACTACGGCCCGCCGGCGACCTGGGAGTCGAGCGACGGCTCCAAGCTGACCGGCACGCAGCTGGCCGTGGCGCCGGCCGCTGCCGGCAGCATTGCGCTGCAGCTCGTCAAGGCCAACCCGGCGATGGGCAGCGGCGCGATGCAAGGCGTCAGCCACATCCAGCGCGTGGCCACCCGCGGCGGCGTGGCGCCGCAGGCCGCCTGCGACGCGGCCAGCCTGGGCCGCCAGCAGGTGGTGGACTACCAGGCCGACTACATCTTCTGGACGCCCGTCGCCATGCGTTGAGGCGGCAGCCGCAGCGGCCCGCGCCGATCCGCGGGTCTGCCCGGCGATCCATCGCGACGCGCGCTGCGTACAACCGGCATGAGCCAACACTCCGACGGGTCCGGCGCGGGCACCAACAACGCCAGCAATGCCACCGACGCCCCCGACACCACCAGCGCGGCCAACGCGGCCAACGCGGCCAACGCCGCGCGCGACGACCGCCTGGCCGAGCTGATGGCGCGCGTGGCGCGCGCCGACCGCGCGGCCTTCGAGGCGCTGTACCGCGCCACCAGCGCCACGCTGTTTGGCCTGGTGCTGCGCATCAACCGCGAGCGGCCGCAGGCCGAGGAAGTGCTGCAGGAAATCTACATCGCCGTCTGGCGCCAGGCCGCCAGCTTCGACCGCCAGCGCGGCCAGGCGCTGGCCTGGCTGACGGCGCTGGCGCGGCACCGCGCCATCGACAGCGTGCGGCGCAAGGCCGGCCAGCCGGTGACGATCAGCCGCTTCGGCGCCGCGGGTGGTGGCGGTGGCGGTGGCAGTGATGGCGGCGGCGGCGACGCCGACGAGATCGACCTGCTCGAACGCCTGCCCAGCGACGAGCCGGGCCCGCTGGACCTGCTGGACGACGCCAGCCGCGCGCATGCGCTGGAGCGCTGCATGGACGGCTTGAGCGGCGAGCAGCGCAGCAGCCTGGCGCTGGCCTACTACCAGGGCCTGTCGCACGCCGAAGTGGCGGCGCACCTGAGCCAGCCGCTGGGCACCGTGAAGAGCTGGGTGCGCCGCGGCCTGCAAAGCCTGCGCGGCTGCCTGGACCGCGCGACGCAGCGCCTGGGCCGCGTCGGGAGGGTGGCCTGATGGACTACGCACGCCCCGAGCGCGCCGACCGCCTGGCCGCCGAGTACGCGCTGGGCACGCTGCGCGGCCGCGCGCGCCGGCGTTTCGAGCAACTGATGCCGGCGCACCCGGCTCTGGCGCGCGCCGCGGCGCACTGGCTGGCGCGGCTGCAGTTGTTCGCGGGCCAGGTGCAGCCGGTCGAGCCGCCGGCGCGGGTGTGGACCGGCATCCAGGCGCGGCTGTTCGGCAGCGCCAACGATGCGCAGGCCGACCTGGGCAGCGACCCGGCGGCGGCGCGCCGCCGTGGCGGCCAGCTGCGCTTCTGGCGCACGCTCAGCGCCGGCGCCATCGCCGCCGCGCTGGCGATGGTCGTGCTGCTCAACCGGCCGGCACCGGAGGCCGCGCCGCTGGTGGTGATCCTGCGCAGCACGCCCGAAGGCGGCCAGCTCGTGCCCACCGGCTTCGTCGCCAGCGTGTCGGCCGACGGCGGCGCGCTGGTGTTGAAGCCGCTGGCGCCGGTCAGCGTCGACGCCGCGCATGCGCTGGAGCTGTGGGCGGTGCCCAAGGCCGGCGCTCCTCGATCGTTGGGATTGATCGCCACCGGCGACGCGCCGACCACGGTCAAGCGCGCCAAGCTGCTGGTCGACACCAGCGCCTTCGCGGTCAGCCTGGAGCCGGCCGGCGGATCGGCGACGGGCAAGCCCACCGGGCCGATCGTCTCCGCGGGCGGCATTTGATGGGGCCGCGCGGCGCCGCGCGCCGCGGCCGCCGGCTCAGTGCTGCAGCCGGCGCCCCGGGTTCGGCAGCAGCAGCCGCAGAGCGACCACGCCGATCAGCACGAACAGCGCCAGGCTCCAGGCCTCGTAGGGCAGGCCCAGCAGGTTGACCTTGGCGTCGGCGCAGGACGCGGTGGCCATGAAGACCTCGGGCCATTGCTCGTCGAGCTTCATGCCGCCGACGATGCGGTCGGCCAGCGTCAGGTTGCACGAGGCCGAGGTCGCGGCCACGAAGTGCTGCCACAGCGCCGCCGCGGCGCCGCAGCCGGTGAGCAGCACCACGCCGGTGACGGCGATGCGGCGTGCCAGCCCGGGCAGCAGCAGGCCCAGCAGCGCGGCGATCGAGATCGCGATGAAGATCACCCGCTGCAGCACGCACCAGGGGCAGGGCTGCATGCCCATCTGGTACTGCGTGAACACGGCCGCGCCGACGGCGGCCAGCCCCAGGGCCGCGATGCCGGCCAGCCAGGTGCGCGGCGCGATCACCGGACTTCGGCGATCAGTTCGATCTCGACGCAGGCGCCCAGCGGAATCTGCGCCACGCCGAAGGCGCTGCGCGCGTGGGCGCCGACCTCGGGCCCGAACACCTGCACCAGCAGCTCGGAGCAGCCGTTGGTCACCAGGTGCTGTTCGGTGAAGGTGGGCGCGCTGTTGACCAGGCTCATCACCTTGACGATGCGCTTGACCTGGTCGAGGTCGCCCACGGCGGCGTGCAGCGTGCCCAGCAGGTCGACCGCGATGGCGCGCGCCGCGGCCTGGCCTTCGGCGGTGGCGATGCCCAGGCCGAGCTGGCCGACCCAGGGCTTGCCGTCCTTCCTGGCGATGTGGCCGGACACGAAGACCAGGTTGCCGCTGCGCACGAAAGGCACGTAGGCGGCGGCAGGCGTGGCCAACGGGGGCAGCGTGATGCCCAGTTGCTGCAGGCGGGCTTGAACGGTCGACATGGCGGTTTCCTGGGATGGTCCGATGCGGGGGCCAGCATGCTAACCGGCGCGCCCTACACTGAACTGAAACGAGGGGGCGCGGTGCAACGCTGGGTGCTGTGGCTGCTGGCCTGGATGCTGGGCACGGGGTTGCAGTTGCAGCAGGCCGCGCTGTGGCCGCCGGCGCTGCAGGCGGCCGTCGCGGTGGCCGCGCTGCTGGGGCTGTTGCTGGTGGCCCGGCGCCGGCGCGGCTGGGCGGCCACGGCCGGCGGCGCGCTGGCGCTGCTGTTGCTGGCCTGGGCCGCCACCGATTGGCGCGCCGCCCAGCGCCTGGCCGAGCGGTTGCCGCCGGCGTTGGAAGGGCAGGAGGTGCAGGTGCAAGGCGTGGTCGCGCGGCTGCCGCAAAGCAACCCGGCCGGCACGCGCTTCGTGTTCGAGGTCGAGTCGGCTTCGCACTTCGGCCGCGCGGTGACGCTGCCGCCGCTGCTGGCGCTGGCCTGGTACGTCGGCCCCGATGCCGACGCCGCGCTGGCCGACCCCGAGCCGCTGCGCGCCGGCCAGCGCTGGCGCTTCACGGTGCGGCTGCGGCAGCCGCACGGCAACCTCAACCCGCACGGCTTCGACGCCGAGCTGTGGCTGTTCGAGCAAGGCCTGCGCGCCAGCGGCTACGTGCGCAGCCGCGCCGGCGACCGCGCCGTGCGGCTGGCCGAGCGCGCCGGCCACCCGCTGGAGCGGCTGCGCCAGGACCTGCGCGATCGCATCTATTCGAACGTTAGCGACCCGGCCGCCGCCGGCGTGCTGGCGGCGCTGGCCATCGGCGACCAGGGCGCGATCGACCGCGCCGACTGGGAGCTGTTCCGCGTGACGGGCGTGGCGCACCTGATGTCGATCAGCGGCCTCCACGTCACCATGTTCGCCTGGGCCGCGGCCTTGCTGATCGGCCGCGCGTGGCGCGCCTCGCCGCGGCTGCTGCGGCGGCTGCCGGCGCCGCTGGCGGCGCGCTGGGGCGGGCTGCTGCTGGCCGCGGCTTATGCGCTGCTGGCCGGCTGGGGCGTGCCGGCGCAGCGTACGGTGCTGATGATCGGCGCGGTGGCGCAGCTGCGCACGTTGGGCCTGCGCTGGCCGCAGCCGCTGGTGCTGCTGGCGGCCGGTGCCAGCGTCAGCCTGCTCGACCCCTGGGCGCTGCTGCAGCCGGGGTTCTGGCTGTCGTTCGTGGCGGTGGCGCTGCTGATCGCCTCGGACCCGGTGCGCGCGCAGCGCGCGGATAACGAGGCAGGTTGGCGGCAGCGCGCCCGCGGCCTGCTGCACGGCGCCTTGCGCACGCAGGCCGTGGCCACCGTCGGGCTGGCGCCGCTGTCGCTGGTGTTCTTCCAGCAGCTCTCGCTGGTCGGCTTCGTCGCCAACCTGGTGGCCATTCCGCTGGTCACGCTGCTGATCACGCCGCTGGCGCTGGCCGGCGTGCTGGTGCCCGGGCTGTGGGCGCTGGATGCCGCCATCGTCAAGGCCTTGCTGCAAGGCCTGGGGCTGCTGGCCGCCTGGCCCTGGGCGCAGTGGACGGTGGCGGCGGCCCCCACCTGGGCCGCGTGGCTGGGGCTGGCCGGCGGCGCGCTGCTGGTGCTGCCGCTGCCGTGGCGGCTGCGGCTGCTGGGCCTGCCGCTGCTGCTGCCGCTGCTGGCGCCGGCCATCGAGCACCCGCCGCCGGGCCACTACGAACTGCTGGCGGTGGACGTCGGCCAGGGCACCGCGGTGCTGGTGCGCACGCACGAGCACCTGCTGGTCTACGACGCCGGGCCGCTGTACGGCCAGACCTCCGACGCCGGCCAGCGCGTGCTGCTGCCGCTGCTGCAGGCGCTGGGCGAGCGCCGCATCGACGTGCTGATGCTCAGCCACCGCGACAGCGACCACGTCGGCGGCGCCGCCGCGCTGCTGGCGCGGCTGCCGGTGGCGCGGCTCGTCAGCTCGCTGGAGACGGGTCATCCGCTGCTGGCCAATGCCACCGTGCCGCACGAACCCTGCCGCGCCGGCCAGCGCTGGCAGTGGGACGGCGTCGACTTCGAACTGCTGCACCCCGACGACGCCACCGCCGCCGCCGGCGGCCGGCCCAACACCGTGAGCTGCGTGCTGCAGGTGCGCGGCGCCCAGGGCCGCGCGCTGCTGACCGGCGACATCGAGCGCGCGCAGGAAGCCGCGCTGCTGCAGCGCCTGGGCGCCGACGGCCTGCGCAGCGAGGTGCTGCTGGTGCCGCACCACGGCAGCAAGACCTCGTCGGGCGCCGGCTTCATCGACGCCGTGGCGCCGCAGGTGGCGGTGGTGCAGGCCGGCTACCGCAGCCGCTTCGGCCATCCGGCGGCCGAGGTGGTGGCGCGCTACGCGGCACGCGAGGTGCCCGTGGTGCGCAGCGACGACTGCGGCGCCTGGCATTGGCCGTCGGCCGACCAGCCGCCCTGCGAGCGCCGCCGCCAGGCGCGCTACTGGCATCATCCGGGCCCGGGGGATCGGTGAGCATCCGCGAGAAGGCGCGACGGCGCGGCCGCGCGGCGGTCGACATGGCCCGGAGCTTGCAAGAGCCGCGGATCCGCCAGCAGGAGCCAACCGAGTGTCCATCCACGTCGCGCTGAACCACGTCACCCACTACCGCTACGACCGCCGGGTGGCGCTGTCGCCGCAGGTCGTGCGCCTGCGGCCGGCGCCGCATTGCCGCACGCCCATCATCAGCTACTCGCTGCGCATCGAGCCGGGCGAGCACTTCATCAACTGGCAGCAGGACCCGTTCGCCAACCACCTGGCGCGGCTGGTGTTCCCGGAGAAGACCACCGAGTTCAAGGTCACCGTCGACCTGGTGGCCGAGATGGCGGTCTACAACCCGTTCGACTTCTTCCTCGAACCCGAGGCCGAGACCTACCCGTTCAGCTATGCGCCCGAGCTGGCGCACGACCTGCTGCCGTATCTGGCCAAGGGGCCGCTGACGCCGCGCTTCAAGGCCTTCGTCGACAGCGTGGCGCGCACGCCGCAGCGCACCATCGATTTCCTGGTCGGCCTCAACCAGCGGCTGCAGCGCGAGATCGGCTACCTCATCCGCATGGAGCCCGGCGTGCAGACGCCCGAGCGCACGCTGCTCAACGCCAGCGGCTCGTGCCGCGACACCGGCTGGCTGCTGGTGCAGACGCTGCGCCACCTGGGGCTGGCGGCGCGCTTCGTCTCGGGCTACCTGATCCAGCTGAAGCCCGACGTCAAGGCCATCGACGGCCCCGGCGGCGCCGAAACCGACTTCACCGACCTGCACGCCTGGTGCGAGGTCTACCTGCCCGGCGCCGGCTGGATCGGGCTGGACCCCACCTCGGGCCTGCTGGCCGGCGAAGGCCACATCCCCGTGGCCTGCACGCCCGAGCCCAGCACCGCGGCGCCGGTGTCGGGCGCCGTCGACGAGTGCGAGGTGACGTTCGGCCACGAGATGCACGTCACGCGCATCTACGAAAGCCCGCGCGTCACCAAGCCCTATACCGACGCGCAGTGGCAGGCCATCCAGGCGCTGGGCGTGCAGGTCGACCAGGCGCTGCAGCAGCAGGACGTGCGGCTGACGCAGGGCGGCGAGCCGACCTTCGTCTCGGTGAACGACCGCGACGGCGCCGAGTGGAACACCGACGCCCTGGGCCCCACTAAGCGCGGCTACGCGACCGAGCTGGTGCAGCGGCTGCGCCAGCGCTACGGCGAGGGCGGCTTCCTGCACTTCGGCCAGGGCAAGTGGTACCCGGGCGAGCAGTTGCCGCGCTGGGCCTTGTCGATCTACTGGCGGCGCGACGGCCAGCCCTGCTGGCACGACCCCGGCCTGTTCGCCGACGAGCGCGAGACCCACGCCTACACCACCGCCGATGCGCAGGCCTTCATCGGCGCGCTGACGCGCCGGCTGGGCATCGATCCCGGCTACGTGCAGGCCGGCTACGAAGACACCTGGTACTACCTGTGGCGCGAGCGCCGGCTGCCGGTCAACGTCGACCCTTTCGATTCGCGGCTCGACGACGAGCTGGAGCGCGCGCGCTTGCGCCGAGTCTTCCAGCAGGGGCTGGACGCGACGGTCGGCTACCTGCTGCCGCTGCGCCGCGAATGGGAGGCCCACACCGCCGGCCCGCGCTGGGTGAGCGGCCCCTGGTTCCTGCGCGACGAGCGGCTGTACCTGCTGCCCGGCGATTCGCCGATGGGCTACCGGCTGCCGCTGGACTCGCTGCCCTGGGCCAGCGCCGCCGACCGCCAGCAGCTGTTCGACCAGGACCCCTTCGCGCCGCAGGCGCCGCTGCCCAGCGCCGCCGCGCTGCGCCGCCAGCACGCTGGACATCAAGGTTATGACGCGCGCCACGCCGGCGGCGGCTTCGCCGAAGGCGGCGCGGTGGCGCTGCAGGGGCGGTCTTATCCGGATGGTGACGTCAGCGACGCGGCGGCCGCCGGCACGCCCGGCGCGGCAAGCCCAGGCGATGCCGCCGGCACCGCACCCGCGCCCGCACCCGCACCCTGGGGCCCGGCCGGCGCCGGCGGCGCGCACCGCCCCGTGGCGCCGCACGCCGAATCGCCCGACACCGTGCCGGCGCGCGGCCAGTCGGCCGGCTGGCTGACGCGCACCGCGTTGTGCGTGGAGGTGCGCGACCCGCAGCGCGCCAACGGCCCGAAGGCCGAACGCGAGCAAGGCGGCCGCAGCGGCGTGCTCTACGTCTTCATGCCGCCGCTGACGCACCTGGAGGACTACCTGGAGCTGCTGGCCGCCGTCGAGGCCACGGCGGCCGCGCAGGGTGTGAAGATCGTGCTCGAAGGCTACCCGCCGCCGCGCGACGGCCGCTTGAAGCTGCTGCAGGTCACGCCCGACCCCGGCGTCATCGAAGTCAACATCCACCCGGCGCACGACTGGGCCGAGTTGGTCGACCACACCGAGTTCCTCTACGACGCGGCGCACCACACGCGGCTGTCGACCGAGAAGTTCATGCTCGACGGCCGCCACACCGGCACCGGCGGCGGCAACCACTTCGTGCTGGGCGGCGCCACGCCGGCCGACAGCCCCTTCCTGCGCCGGCCCGACCTGCTGGCCTCGCTGCTCAGCTACTGGCACAACCACCCCTCGCTGAGCTACTTGTTCAGCGGCCTCTTCATCGGCCCCACCAGCCAGGCGCCGCGCATCGACGAAGCGCGCAACGACCAGGTCTACGAGGTCGAGATCGCGCTGCAGGAATTGCAATCGCAGCTTCGGCGCGATGGCCAGGTGCCGCCCTGGCTGGTCGACCGCACGCTGCGCAACCTGCTGGTCGACGTCACCGGCAACACGCACCGCGCCGAGTTCTGCATCGACAAGCTCTACAGCCCCGACGGCGCAGCAGGCCGCCTGGGCCTGCTGGAGCTGCGCGCCTTCGAGATGCCGCCGCACGCGCGCATGAGCCTGGCGCAGCAGCTGCTGCTGCGCGCGCTGGTCGCCTGGTTCTGGCGCCAGCCCTACGAAGGCCGGGGCAGCACGCGGCTCACGCGCTGGGGCACCGGGCTGCACGACCGCTTCCTGCTGCCCACCTTCGTGCAGATGGACTTCGACGACGTGCTCACCGAGCTGGCGCAAGCCGGCTTCGCGTTCGACCCGCAGTGGTTCGCGCCGCACTTCGAGTTCCGCTTCCCGCTGATCGGCGAGGTGGCGACCATGGGCCTCGCGCTGACGCTGCGCAACGCGCTCGAGCCCTGGCACGTGATGGGCGAGGAGGGCGCCGCCGGCGGCACCGTGCGCTACGTCGATTCGTCGCTCGAAAGGCTGGAACTCAAAGTGAGCGGACTCAACGACAACCGCCACCTCGTCACCGTCAACGGCCAGGCGGTGCCGCTGCAGCCCACCGGGCGCGTCGGCGAGTTCGTGGCCGGCGTGCGCTACCGCGCCTGGCAGCCGCCGTCGGCGCTGCACCCCACCATCGCCAGCCACGCGCCGCTGACCTTCGACATCGTCGACCGCTGGCTGCAGCGCAGCCTGGGCGGCTGCCGCTACCACGTGGCGCACCCGGGCGGGCGCAACTACGAGGTGTTCCCGGTCAACGCCTACGAGGCCGAGAGCCGCCGCCTGGCGCGCTTCTTCCGCTTCGGCCACACGCCCGGCGCGATGCGGGTGCAGCCGGCGCAGGCCAGCCTGGAGTTCCCGCACACGCTGGACCTGCGCGTGGCGCGCTGACGATGCAAAGCCAGAGCCAGAGCCAGAGCACGCTGCCCTTCGGCCCCGGCGCCGATGAAGCGCCGGCGCTGGACCTGCTGCTGCGCCGCGCGCTGCCGGCCGAGACCGGCGTCTGGGACGAACTGCGCGGCGCCGGCGGCGCGCTGCGCCCGGCCTGGCAGCGCTTCGCGCGCTGGATGCCGGCGCCCGGCGGCGGCGGCGACCTGGCCGACGACCTCGACCGCCGCGTCGCCCAGGTGGCGCAGCAGATCCGCCACGACGGCGTCACCCACAACGTGTTCAGCGAATCGGGCGTCGCCAGCCGGCCCTGGAGCCTGGAGCTGCTGCCGCAGTTGATCGAGCCGGCCGACTGGGCGCAGATCGAGCAGGGCGTGATCCAGCGCGCCGCGCTGCTGGAAGCCATGCTCGACGACTTGTACGGCGAGCAGGCCCTGCTGCAGCGCGGCCTGCTGCCGCCGGCGCTGCTGCTGCGCCACCCCGGCTACCTGCGGCCGATGCAGGGCGTGCGGCCGCCGGGCGGGCTGCGGCTGCACATCGTGGCCTTCGACCTGGCGCGCGACGGCGAAGGGCGCTGGTGCGTGCTGTCGCAGCGCACGCAAGGCCCCTCGGGCCTGGGCTACGTGCTGCACAACCGGCTGACGCTGTCGCGCCAGTTCCCCGACGCCTTCCGCGAGCTGCGCGTGCAGCACATTGCCAGCAGCTACCGCCGGCTGCTGGACACCGTGGACCGCCTGGCGCGCGAGGTGGCGCACGGCCAGGCGCCGCGCGTCGTGCTGCTGACGCCGGGGCCCTACAGCGAGACCTATTTCGAGCACGCTTACCTGGCGCGTTATCTGGGCCTGCCGCTGGTGGAAGGCGGCGACCTCACGGTGCGCGGCGAGCGGCTGTTCCTGAAGACGGTGGACGGCCTGGAGCCGGTGCACGGCGTGCTGCGCCGGCTGGACGACGACTGGTGCGACCCGCTGGAGCTGCGCGCCGATTCGGCGCTGGGCGTGCCCGGGCTGCTGCAGGCGGCGCGCGCCGGCCGCGTGGTGATGGCCAACGCGCTGGGCGCGGCCTTCCTCGAATCGCCGGCGCTGCACGGCTTCCTGCCCGGCATCGCCGAGGCGCTGCTCGACCAGCCGCTGCTGATGCCCGCGGTGCCCACCTGGTGGTGCGGCGAGGCCGCGGCCTGGGCCGACGTGCAGCCGCACTTGGCCACCAAGATGCTGCGCACCACCTTCCCCGCCGGCGGGCGCAGTTCGCTGGTGCACCGTGCCGACGCCGCCGCGATCGAGCGCGACCCCGACGCCTGGACCGCGCAGGACCGGCTGCGCTACGGCCGCGCACCGATCTGGAGCCACGGCGTGCTGACGCCGCGCCCCGCCCTGGTGCGCGTGTACGTGATTGGTGATGGCGACGGCCGCTGGCACGTGCTGCCCGGCGGCATGACGCGCGTCGCCCGCCGCGAGGAAGCCTCGGTCTCCATGCAGCGCGGCGGCACCAGCCTCGACACCTGGGTGCTGACCGACGGCGCGGTAGACACCTTCTCGATGCTGCCGCAGCGGCTGTCGGTCGACGACATCGGCGCGCGCCGCCGCCCGGTGAGCAGCCGCACCGGCGAGAACCTGTTCTGGATGGGCCGCTACACCGAGCGCACCGAGCAGCAGGTGCGGCTGGCGCGCTCCATCCTCGGGCTGATCGACGCCGACAGCGACGCCTCGCCGGCCGTGCTGCAGGCCTTGTCGGCGCTGGCGGTGCAGGGCGGCCTGGCGCCGCCGGGCGTGCCCACGCTGGTGCAGTCGCCGCATGTCTTCGAGCGTGCGCTGCTGCGCGCGCTGACCGACGCCCAGGGCAGCCAGGGCAGCAGCAGCATCGCCTACCACCTGGCGGCGCTGGAGCGCGCCTCGCAGGCGCTGCGCGAGCGGCTGTCGTCGGAGCAGTGGAGCCTGATCCGCGCGATGGACGAGGCCTTCGTCGCCGCGCTGCAGGCGCCCGGCGCCGAGCTGCCGCAGGTGCCCCAGGTGCTGGTGGCGCTGGACCGGCTGGCGCTGGAGCTGGCCGCCGTGACCGGCGCGCAGACCGACCGCATGACGCGCGACCACGGCTGGCGGCTGCTCACCGTGGGCCGGCTGCTGGAGCGGCTGGTCGGCGTGGCCGGCATCTTCCGTGCCTTCCTGGAGGCCGGCGCGCTGCAGACGGCGGCCGGCATCGAGCTGTTGCTGGAGTTGTTCGACAGCGCGATCACCTTCCGCGCCCGCTACCAGCGCCACGAAGACCTGCTGGCGCTGACCGAGCTGCTGGTGCTGGACAACACCAACCCGCGCGCCTTTGCCGGCGTGCTGCGGCGGCTACGCACCGAGCTGAAGAAGCTGCCCGGCGGCGACGAACGCACCGCCGAGCTGCTGCAGCGCCTGCCGGCCGAAGGCGCCGGGCTGACGCTGGAAGCGTTGCGCGGCGCCGACGACGCGCGGCTGTCCGCCGTGCTGCTGGAGCGCTCGCGCGAGCTGCGCCAGGCCGCGCTGGACCTCGCCGACGCCATCGGCAGCCGCTACTTCAACCTGGCGCAGGGCGCCGACTCGGTGGTGTCGGCATGAACGTCGTCGACGAGCTGGAAGTCGTCCACGAGACGCAGTACCGCTACGCCGCGCCGGTGGCGCTGGCGCACCACCTGGCGCACCTGCAGCCGCTGGAAGACGAGCACCAGCAACTGCTGATGCACGAGCTGGTCATCGAGCCCGAGGCGCAGACCCGGCACGACGGCTTCGACGCCTTCGGCAACCCCTGCCGCTGGTTCGGCAGCGCGCGGCCGCACCAGCAGTTGCTGGTGCGCGCCATCAGCCGCGTGCGGCTGGCGCCCCGCTTCGACGGCCTGCAGGCCGACGCCTCGCCGCCCTGGGACCAGCTGGCCGCCGGCCTGCGCTACGTGGCGCGCGGCGCCTACGACGCGGCGGTGCAGTTCGCGCTGCCCTCGCCCTACGTGCCGCGGCTGGAGGCCTTGCGCGCCTACGCGGCGCCGAGCTTTCCCGCCGGCCGGCCGGTGCTGGACGGTGCGCTGGCGCTGATGCACCGCCTGCACGCCGACTTCGAATACCGCAGCGCCAGCACGCAGATCGACACGCCGCTGGCCCAGGCGTTCGAGCAGCGCGCCGGCGTCTGCCAGGACTTCGCCCACCTGATGGCCGGCGCCCTGCGCATGCTGGGCCTGCCGGCGCGCTACGTCAGCGGCTACCTGTTGACGCGGCCGCCCGGCGGCACCGCCGACCTGCTGGGCGCCGACGCCTCGCATGCCTGGGTGCAGGTCTACGCGCCGGGCACGCCGGGGGTGCCCGGCGGCTGGCTCGACCTCGACCCGACCAACGACCTGGTGCCCGCCGGCGGCCACGTGCGGCTGGCCGTGGGCCGCGACTTCGGCGACGTGACGCCGCTGCGCGGCGTGATCCGCGGCGGCGGCCGCCACACGCTGGCGGTGGCCGTGCGCACCCGCCGCATCGACGACGGCCGCGAGTTGGGCCCGGCACTTGCTAACGAGCCCGCGTGAGGAGATGACATGAAGGTCCGCCTGGACGAAATGCACGCCGCCGACGGCAGCGTGCGCGAGCACTACCGCGTCTACGACGAATGGCTGCGCCGCCAGCCGCCCGAGCTGATGCGCGCGCGGCGCGAGGAAGCGGAGATGATCTTCCGCCGCGTGGGCATCACCTTCGCCGTCTATGGCGCCAAGGACGAAGACGGCGCCGGCACCGAGCGGCTGATCCCCTTCGACCTGATTCCGCGCGTCATCCCCGGGCGCGAATGGGCCGAGATGCAAGCCGGCCTGGCGCAGCGCGTGACGGCGCTCAACCGCTTCATCCACGACGTCTACCACGAGCAGGCCATCCTGCGCGCCGGCGTCGTGCCCGCCGACCAGGTGCTGAACAACGCCCAGTTCCGCAAGGAGATGATGGGCGTGGCCGTGCCGGGCGACATCTACTCGCACATCTCGGGCATCGACATCGTGCGCGCCCCCGACCTCGGCGACCCCGGCAGCGGCCAGGCCCGCACCTACGTGCTGGAAGACAACCTGCGCGTTCCCAGCGGCGTGAGCTACATGCTGGAAAACCGCAAGATGACGATGCGGCTGTTCCCCGAGCTGTTCAGCATGCACCGCGTGGAGCCGGTGGCGCACTACCCCGACCTGCTGCTGGACACGCTGCGCGAGGTGGCGCCCGCCGGCGTCAACGAGCCGGCGGTGGTGGTGCTGACGCCGGGCATGTACAACAGCGCCTACTTCGAGCACGCCTTCCTGGCGCAGCAGATGGGCGTGGAGCTGGTCGAGGGCCAGGACCTCTTCGTCAAGGACGGCTTCGTCTACATGCGCACCACGCAGGGCCCGCGGCGCGTGGACGTGGTCTACCGCCGCGTCGACGACGACTTTCTCGACCCGCGCGCCTTCCGTTCGGATAGCGCGTTAGGCTGCGCCGGCCTGCTGGACGTCTACCGCGCCGGCAACATCACGCTGTGCAACGCCATCGGCACCGGCATCGCCGACGACAAGAGCATCTACCCCTACGTGCCGAAGATGATCGAGTTCTACCTCGGCGAGAAGCCCATCCTCAACAACGTGCCGACCTGGCTGTGCCGCGAGGCCGACGACCTGAAGTACGTGCTGGACCACCTGGGCGAACTGGTCGTCAAGGAAGTGCACGGCGCCGGCGGCTACGGCATGCTGGTGGGCCCGGCGGCCAGCAAGGCCGAGATCGAGGACTTCCGCCGCGTGCTGCTGGCGCAGCCGGCCAACTACATCGCCCAGCCCACGCTCAGCCTGTCGAGCTGCCCGACCTTCGTCGACGCCGGCATCGCGCCGCGCCACATCGACCTGCGGCCTTACGTGCTGAGTTCGGGCAAGGGCGTGCGCACCGTGCCCGGCGGGCTGACGCGCGTGGCGCTGAAGGAAGGCTCGCTGGTCGTCAACAGCAGCCAGGGCGGCGGCACGAAAGATACCTGGGTGTTGGAGTAGCCAATCATGCTGTCACGCACTGCAGACCATTTGTACTGGATGAGCCGCTACATGGAGCGCGCCGAGAACACCGCGCGCATGTTGGACGTCAACTACCAGACCTCGCTGCTGCCGCAAGGCGCCGACAGCGCCGAGCAGGGCTGGCGCGGCATGCTCTCGATCAGCGAGCTGACGGGCCTGTACGGCCAGGGCCACGCGCAGGTCGATGCGCGCGGGGTGATGGACTTCATGGTGAGCGACGAGGACAACCTGTCGAGCATCTGGAACTGCCTGCGCGCGGCGCGCGAGAACGCGCGCGCGGTGCGCGGCGCGCTGACCACCGAAGTCTGGGAGACCACCAACCAGACCTGGCTGGAGTTCAACCGCCTGCTCAAGGGCGGCGAGTTCGAGCGCGACCCCGGCGCGCTGTTCGAATGGGTCAAGTTCCGCAGCCACCTGAGCCGCGGCGTGACGGTGGGCACCATGCTGCAGGACGAGGCGCTGTACTTCCTGCGCATCGGCACCTTCCTGGAACGCGCCGACAACACCGCGCGGCTGCTCGACGTGAAGTTCCAGGCGCTGGCCGGCGGCGACTTCTTCGGCGGCCCCGACAAGGCCGAGCAGGAGCTGGACTTCTACCACTGGAGCGCCATCCTGCGTTCGGTCTCCGGCTTCGAGATCTACCGCAAGGTCTACCGCAACGTGATCGTGCCCGAGAAGGTGGCCGAACTGCTGACCCTGCGCCCCGACATGCCGCGCTCGCTGGCCGCCTGCATGAACGAGGTGGTGGCCAACCTCGACCTGGTGGCCAACGCGCAAAGCGCGGAGACCCGCCGCCGCGCCGGCCGCCTGCAAAGCGACCTGCGCTACGGCCGCATCGACGAGATCCTGGCCACCGGCCTGCACGCCTACTTGACGCAGTTCCTCGATCGCGTCAACGATGTCGGGGCGGGGATCGGAAGGGACTTTCTGGTGCCGGTGGCGGCTTGAACGCCTCCCGCGCCCGCCTTGTACAGATTCAAGATCCGAATTTGAACTTGTACAAACCGGCCCTGCGAAGCCGGTCTCGCTTCAGGCCTCCGCCGACGACAGCCACCAGCCGTCGCCGCTGCACCAGGCCGAGCCGTCGGGCGTTGCCGAACGCACCAGCGACCGCACGTCCTGCAGCGACTGGCGCTGCAGCGCTTTCGCCAGCGAGGCCGAGGCCGCGTCGTCGCGCGCGCCGATGCAGGGGATGAAGGCCACGCGCATCAGCGCCGCGGCGGCGTACGACGCGTCGCTGCGCCGCGTGACGAGCAGCATCACGCCGAAGCCTTCGTGGGGCGTCAGCGGAAACACCAGCCGCCCGCCGACGCGCAGCGCGTCCAGCCAGGCCGCGGGCGGGTGCGTGGCGCCGGCGCTGACGTAGATGACGTCGCTCGCCGGCAGCGCGGCGTCGGTCGCCGAGGCGTGGCGCACCTCGGCCTGCGGCCAGCGCTGCAGCGCCGCCCGCGCGCGCTCGGCCAGGTCGGCCTCGCGCTCGATCGCGATCACGCGGCCCGCTGATCCCACCAGCTCCGCCAGGATCGCGCTGTAGTAGCCGCTGCCGGCGCCCAGGTGCACCACCGTCTCGCCTGCCGCCGGCGCCACCGCGGCCAGGCAGCGCGCGTGCAGCGACGGCTGGCCGTTGTTGATCTGGCGCTCCGGCGCCAGCGCGACCAGCACGTCCTGGTACAGCAGCCGCGGATCGTCCGACAAGGTCGGCAGGTAGCCCGAGCCGACGAACACCTGCCACGGCCCGGGCCCGACGAAGTCCTCGCGCGGCACCGCCGCGAAGGCTTCGATCAGCCGCTGGTCGCCCGACCCGGCGCTGCGGACGATGTACTCGGCATAGAAGCGGCGATGGTCGGCGATGGAGGTCATGAAGGTTCGACCCGTTCGTTGCTGGAGGCCTGCGCAAACGCCTCGCGCTCGAAGCGATTGCCGCGGTACGGGCAGTCGCCGCGCAGCCAGGCCAGCAGGCTGGACAAGGGGTAGGCGATCAGGAAGCAGGGGCCCAGCCATTCGTACTGGCGCACATGCACCCTTTCGTGCGGCCGCAGCAGGGTCAGCGCCTCGTGGCTCTGGCCGACGATCACGTGGCCGAAGGTGATGGCCAGGAAGGGCAGGCGGCGCGCCCAGCGCGGCGAGTGCCGCTGCTCGGCAGCAAGCGCGATTTCGATCGTGTGGTCGACGCGCCGGGCGCTGCCGCCCAGCACGATGGCGACGGCGCCCAGCAGCAGGCCGATCAGGCTGCAGGGCAGAGCCCAGACGAGGGGCAAGCGCATGAAGAGACGGCGCATGCGCCCATGAATGCGGCCGTCGAGCGGCGACACGCCCCTGCGGAAAGCAACCCAGCGTGGCATGGGCGTGATGTTAGGCCCGGCGGCCGTTGCCGTTGCCCGCGGTCCTCAGGCCCCCGCCCCTATCATCGGCGCCATGCGTGCGCTCTGGCTGCTGATCTTCGCCGGCCTGCCGCTGGCGGCGCCGGCGCAGAGCCCGCCGCCGCTGGCCGAGAAGCGCCCTTTCGTCGTCAAGAGCGCGCATGGCGAGCGCGACGATCCCTACCACTGGCTGCGCGACGACGACCCCGCGGCCAAGCGGCCCGAGATCCTGCGCCAGCTGGAAGCCGAGAACCGCCACACCGAAGCCGTGCTGGCGCCGCTGCGCGCCTTGCGCGAGCGGCTGGTGCAGGAGATGGCCGCGCGCATCAGGCCCGACGAGAGCAGCGTGCCGGTGTACGAGCGCGGCTGGTGGCTGTGGCGCCAGTACGAAGCCGGAGTGCAGCACCCGCGGCTGATGCGCCGCCGCGGCACGCCCGAAGGCCCCGACCCCGCGGCCCGCGCCGAGGTGCTGCTGGACCTGCCGCAGCAGGCCATCGCGCAGCGCTACTACGCGCTGGGCCAGGCCCGCCTCAGCCCCGACGGCCAGTGGCTCGCGTGGACCGAAGACGTGGTCGGCCGCGGCGCCCACGACCTGTACATCCAGAACCTGTCGACGCGGCGGCTGCAGCCCGAGCGCATCGGCGGCGTGCTCGAAGGCTTCGCTTGGGCGGCCGACAGCCGCCACGTGTTCTACGTGCGGCAGGACCCGGTCACGCTGCACAGCGGCGCGGTGTGGCGTCACCAGCGCGGCACGCCGGTGGCCGCCGACGGCCTGGTGCACGACGAGGCCGACAAGACGCTGTTCGTCGAAGTGCGGCCCAGCGTCTCGCAGCGCCAGGTGCTGATCGACATCCACGGCAGCGACACCGCCGAGTTGCGCGCCGTGCCGGCCGACGCGCCGCTGCAAGGCGCGCGCGTGGTGTTCGCGCGGCGCGCCGGCGTGCGGCTGCATGCCGAGCATGCCGGCGGCCGCTGGCTGCTGCGCACCAACGAAGGCACGACCGAGTTCCGCCTGGTGCAGGCGCCCGAGCAAGACCCCGACCGGCGCAGCGCCTGGCGCACCCTGGTGCCCGTGCGCGAGGGCGTCGCGCTGGGCGCCTTCCAGCCCTTCGACAACGCCATCGTGGTGGAAGAGTGGGCGCAGGGCCGGCCGCGCGTGCGGCTGCTGGCCAGCGACGGCAGCGAGCGCCGCGTGATCGAGCCGCCCGAGGCCGGCATGGTCGCGCTGGGCGAGAACCGCGACCCCGCGGCGGCCAGCGTGCAACTCGTGCTGCAGTCGCTGGTGCGGCCGCCGGCCACGGTCGACGTGCAATTGGCCAGCGGCCGCGAGACGCTGCGCCGGCAAGAGCGCGTGCCCGGCCAGGACCTGGCGCTCTATCGCACCCAGCGCCTGTGGACGCGCGCGCGCGACGGCGCGCAGGTGCCCGTCACGCTGGCCTGGCGCAGCGACCGCGCGCGCCGCGACGGCAGCGCGCCGCTGCTGATCGAAGCCTACGGCGCCTACGGCGACCCCTATGCGCCCGAGTTCGGCGCGCACCGGCTGTCGCTGCTGGACCGCGGCTTCGTGATCGCCATCGCCCACGTGCGCGGCGGCGGCGAACTGGGCCAGGCCTGGTACGAGGCCGGCCGCGGCGCGCACAAGCGGCACGGCTTCGAAGACTTCGTCGACGTCGCCGACGACTTGGTCGAGCAGCGCTGGGCCGCGCCCGACAAGCGCTTCGGCCAGGGCGCTTCGGCCGGCGGGCTGCTGCTGGCCGTGGTGGCCAACGAGGCCGGCGCGCGCTTTCGCGGCCTGGCGCTCGACGTGCCCTTCGTCGACGTGCTGACGACGATGCTCGACCCCACGCTGCCGCTCACCGCCAACGAGTGGGGCGAGTGGGGCGACCCGCGCGAGAAGGCCGCCTACGAGCGGCTGCGCGGCTGGTCGCCGTACGACAACATCGGTGCGCGCGAATACCCTGCCATGTTGGTGACCACCGCGCTGTGGGACTCGCGCGTGCAGGTGCACGAGCCGGCCAAGTACGTGGCGCGCTTGCGCGCCGCCAAGACCGACCGCAACCCGCTGCTGCTGCACGTGGAAATGCAAGGCGGCCACGCCGGCGCCGTGGGCCGGCTGGAGCAGCCGCGCCATTGGGCGCGCCAGTACGCCTTCTTCCTGGACCTGGCGGGCCTCGCCGGCACCGAGGCTTTCCCGGCCGCCGCCGCGGCCGCCGCGCTGCCGGCGCCGGCCGCTTCGGCCGCGCCGCCGGGCGACACGCTGCGTTCGATCCGCCTGACCCGCTGACCCTGATCCCGACGGCCCCATGTCCCAGTTCTTCGAAGTCCACCCGCAGAACCCGCAGCCGCGGCTGCTGAAGCAGACCGCGCAGATCCTGCACGACGGCGGCGTCGTCGCGGTACCCACCGATTCCAGCTATGCGCTGGTCTGCCACCTCGACGACAAGGCGGCGGTCGAGCAACTGCGCCGCATCCGCCAGGTCGACGACAAGCACCACCTCACGCTGCTGTGCCGCGATTTGTCGGAACTGGCGAGTTATGCGCGCGTCGACAACCGCCAGTACCGCATCCTCAAGCTCGGCACGCCGGGGCCCTACACCTTCATCCTGGAAGCCACCAAGGAAGTGCCGCGCCGCGTCAGCCACCCGTCGCGGCGCACCATCGGGCTGCGCGTGCCCGAGCACAAGGTCTTGCAGGAATTGCTGGCGGTGTTCGGCCAGCCGCTGATCGGCACCACGCTGATCCCGCCCGGCGAAACCGAGCCGCTGAACGACGCGCAAGAGATCCGCGAGCGGCTGCAAAAACAAGTGCAAGCCGTGCTCGACGCCGGCGCCTGCCCGATGGAGCCTACCACTGTGGTCGACCTGAGCGGCGACGAGCCGCTCTTGATTCGCCACGGACGGGGCGATCCGGCGAAGCTGGGGCTTTGAGACGGGTTCGTGCCCGATCGCCGGAAAGCCCGCTTCGCCCGGTGTGGGTTGCGTAGGGTTGTTCGTCGTTCGTGCAATGGCCGCCGCGGCAACGCTGCAGGCGAACCCTCGCAGCGGCTGACGCCCTTTTGGCAAAGGCCACTGGGGTGACGTGGCACGGTGGCCAGGCCGTGCGGCCGATGATGTACCAAGGCAGCTGCACGGCCTGGCTGATCTGCCGTTGCGCCTCCGTTTGATCGTCGTGTTAGGCCTCACCGACTGTTCGACCGACTCGCTGGCGCCGCTTGTCGATGCACGCCTGACGCCGATTGCGCAGGTGCTGGCTGGCCAGCCGCTCGCTGCAGCGCTTGTGCTTGCCGGACAGGCGCGCCATCAACGGCTGCAAGTCCGGGTGTGACGGGTCGGGCGCGTCCTGCAAGAACTCGCTGGCATCCTGCCCATGCAGCATCGTGGACAAGCGACCGTGGTGCAGGATCTCCACGTCGCCGGTCTTGCGACGACGGAGCGTAAAGCCGAGATTTCGGTGAAGGTCTGCTGCACCCGGTCGATCGGCTTCATCAGCACCTGGGCGTCGACCGTGCAGGTCCTACCGCGCCGCACCCCGCGCCGGCCCCTGGTAGCGCACCAGCGGGTCGGCGTTCGAATCCGGCTCAGCGAAAGGAATGCAGCGGATGAACAGCGAGAACAGCTCGGCCTGCGAACCGGTCTCGAGCTTGCGGTGGATGCTCTTGCGCTGGTTTCGGATCGTGCCCTCGGCGGTGTGCAGGCGCAGGGCCGTCTGCTCGGACGAATAGCCGCTGAGCATGTAGAAGACGACTTCGCGCTCGCGCCTGGTCAGCACCGACGAGCCGAAGTGCGCCATCGTCGTCTCGACCTTGCGGTGCACCAGGCGGTCGTCCTCGTCGCGGACCAGCGGCAGCGCGATCTGATGATGCCGTTGCATCGCCGCGAAGGCGAGCGGCAGCACATGCCGGATCAAGGCCAGTTCGGCGTCGCCGAACGGCGGCGTGCCCATCTCGCGGCCCAGGCACAGTGCGATCGAGCTGCGGGCATCGATGCGCCACAGCACGTCGATGGTGTCAACCAGCCGCGTGTTGCGGAAGAAGCAACGGTAGAACTCGCTGTCGTAGAAGTCGTCCGGCACGTACTCGGCCATCGCGTAGGCTCCGTCGGGCCGGCCCGCATGGAACATCTGATAGACGGGGTCGAGCACATAGGGGCCGTCGATGTAGACGGCTTCGCGCGCGCCGCGCCGGCGGGCCGCGTCGGCCTGCACCGACAGGTACTGCGGGCGCTGGTCCATCGAGTACTGCAGCGCAATGCCGACTTCCGCGTCGATCAGCGCGCGCAGGAAACTCACCACCGCGGGATAGAACCCGGGCAGGCCCAGCTGAGCTGACACGTTGGCCAGCAGCTGGATGCCCTCGTCGTCCACGGCCAGGGCGAAGCGCGAACGGCGCTTCGCGGGCGTCGGCGACGAGCGGGTCGGCGGGTTCTTCATTCGGAGGCGTCGTGGAGGCCGGCATATCCCGCGCGGGATATTTGCAGTACGAATTCACCTTCATAACATGAGGACGAGGTTGCGGCCAGCTTGCGAACCCGACCTGCACCGAACGGCGTCCCTCACCAACACGGAAAGTCTAAATGGCGTCCGCCCACTCGAAGTCCGGCCAACGGCTGCAGAAGGTTCGTCCCTGGCTTGTGGTTGCGGCAGGCGTCGCACAGAGCGTGTCGGCGCTGGCGCAATCAGCCGCGCCGCCGGCCGAGCCTGCGGCAGCGGCTGCAGCCGAGGGCAAGCCCGAGGCGGCCAACCCGCAGCGCATCGAGATCACCGCCAACAAGCGCAAGCAGTTGCAGAGCGAGGTGGCCGGTACGGTCACCGCGCTGAGCGGTGCGGTGCTCGAGCAGCTGGGTGCCGTCACGGCCGAAGACGTGTTCAAGCTCAGCCCGGGCGTGCAGTTCAACAAGGGCAATGCCGACGGCGCGCTCTACAGCATTCGCGGCATCGGCACCAACACTTCGTCGGACAACGTCATCTTCGGCCAGGCGCCCACGGGCCTCTACATCGAAGACGTCCCGTTCACGGACCCGTACGTCTTCATCTCGTCGCCTGACGTCATGCCCTTCGACCTGGAGCGCATCGAGGTGCTGCGCGGGCCCCAGGGCGCGTTGTACGGCTCGTCGTCGCTGGGCGGCGCGGTGCGCTACCTGTTCGCCAAGCCTGACCTGCGCCAGACGCATTTCACGCTGCTGGGCGGCGTGTCGACGGTCTCCGGCGGCGGCAGCGGCTACCAGCTCAACGCCATGGCGAACCTGCCGCTCGCCAAGGATGTCGCCGCCCTGCGCGTCGTGGCCACCAAGCGCCGCGATCCCGGCTTCGTCGACAACCTGCAGACCGGGCGCAAGGACATCAACACCAATGAGGTCGACTCCGCACGTGTCATGCTCGGCCTGAAGCCCGCGTCCAACCTGGACATCACGGCCACCTACCTGAGCCAGCAGAGCAAGCAGCGGGGCACGGGCGCCGTCAGCCCCGACCCGGACCAACTGACCGTGCGCACGCCGACCGACGCAAGGGTCGACTCGAAGTTCGATCTCGGCACCGTGCAGGTCAACTGGGAGGTGGCGGGCCTGCGCGTCACCTCGCTCACCGGCTACCAGACCAAGCGGCGCGACCAGGTCAACGACGTCAGCTACCTGCTGGTGCCCGACTTCACGATCTATGGCGGCACGGTCTACCCCGACGTCGACCGTGCGATCAACGTCGAACCGCGCCGCTCCAACTCGTTCACGCAGGAGCTGCGCCTCGCCTCGGCCAACGCGGGCCCGTTCAACTGGCTGGTCGGCGTGTTCTACCAAAGGGCCAACTTCTTCCGCAGCCAGCGCATCACGCTGCCCGGCGCGAACGACCCTGAGAACCTGCCGGACGACGTGTTCTTCGAGACCGTGCGCCACGGCACGGCGACCGAGCGATCGATCTTCGCCGACCTCGACTGGAAGCTGACGCCCGACTGGACGGTTGGCCTGGGCGCGCGCCACTTCAAGACCGAGGTGGAGTTCCAGCGCTCCAACTACGGGGCGCCGTTCACGCGCTTCGCCTCGTCGGACGACGGCACCACGCCCAAGCTCAGCACGCGCTACGCGATCTCACCGCAAACCTCGGTCTACGCCAGCGCGTCGCGCGGCTACCGCTTCGGCGGCATCAACACCATCGGCTCGGTGCCCTACAAGTCCGACTCGCTGTGGAACTACGAGATCGGCCTGCGCCTGCAGCCCAGCCGCGAGCTGTCGCTCGGCGTCAGCGCCTTCATGCTCGATTGGAAGGACATCCAGGTCTCCAGCGCCAACGCCGATGGCTTCGTCCTGATCTCGAACGTTGCCAAGGCGCGGTCGAACGGCCTGGAAGCCACGGCCGCCTGGCGCCCCAACGCCAATTTCAGCCTGAACGGCTCGCTCGCCTACACCGACGCCAAGACCAAGGCGCCATTCGTCTCGTCGTCGGGCATCGATGTCGCCTCGGGAACCACGCTGCCTGGCGTGCCCAAGCTGCAGTCGACGCTCGATGCCACCTATCGCTTCAGCGGGCCGATGGCATCCGCCGGACGATTCACCGCCGTGTGGCAACACGTGGGCTCGCGCAATGCGCAGCTGGACGCCACGCTCAAGCTGCCCAGCTATTCGACGCTGGACCTGCAACTCGCCTTCGCGTGGCAAAGCTGGGAACTGACCGCCTCCATCCAGAACGCGACGGACAGCCGCGGCCGCTCGTCCGCCGCGGTGAACTACTCGACCTACGAGAATCCCGGCGCCGTCAACTACACCGAGTGGTATCCCATCCGCCCACGCACCATCGGCCTGAGCCTGCGCTATGACTACTGACGGGTCCGGTCCCAGCGACCGGGCTCGAGCCTTCATCGCGCTGGCCGTGCTCACGCTGGTCAACGCGATGGCGCAGTCGGGCGGCACGCTGATGGCCGCCGTGCTGCCCCTCATCAAGAACGAACTGGCCTTGTCCGACAGCCAGCTCGGCCTGCTCACCGGCTACGGCTCGGTGCTGTCGATCGCGTTGCTGGCGCTGCCGCTGTCGCACTGGGCCGGTCGCCGCGGCAATGCCTGGCTGCTCAGCTTGTGCGTGCTGGTGTGCGGCGTGGCCAACGCATTGACCGCCGCCTGCAGCTCGCTGTGGCAACTCATCACCGTGCGCCTGGCCGCCGGCACCGGCCCGGCAGGCGCCTGGCCCTTGGGGCAGGCCGCGGTGAGCGAGCTCTATCCGCCGCAGCGCCGCTCGGGCGCCATGGCCACCTACACCGCCGGCGACTTTCTCGGCAGCACGGTGCCGCTGGTCGTCGGCGGCTGGGCGGCCGTGCAGTTCGGCTGGCGCGCAGCCTTTCTCGGCCTGGCCGTGGCCACCGTGCTGACGGCGCTGCTGCTGCGCTGGACCGTGCCCAACCGGCCGCTGAAGCCAGCGCCGACGGCGGCCACGCCTGCGGCTGCCGTGCAGGGCCCGCACTGGACGCACGACCTGCGCGAGTTGCTGCGCCAGCCGATGTTCCTGCACGTCATGCTCGGCTTCTGCTGGGCGGCGTTCGCCGTGTCGGGCCTGTCGAAGTGGATGCCCAGCTTCTACAACCGGCAGTTCGGCCTGGCGCCCGATCAGGCAGCGGCTTTCTTCGGCAGCGCCTATGCCGGCGGCGCGCTGCTGGGCTTGCTGCTGGGCGGCGTGCTGGGAAACCGCATCGCCGCCAAGGGCCCTGAGCGGCTGCTGCTGTTCTGCATGGCGACCTACCTGCTGACGTTCCCGTGCATCCTGACGGTGCTGTTCGCGTCGGACCTGAAGGTGGCCTTCGTGGCCCATGTCGCGGCCACCGTCTTCGGCGCCATGCCCAACGGCCCCGTGCTGTCGATGCTGCACAGTGCCATCCCGCCGCGCCTGCGCGTGCTGGGCGCCTCGGTGTTCCTGCTGGCGCTCACGCTGCTGGGTGATGGCGGCGGACCGTTGCTGATCGGCCTGTTCAGCGACCTGCTGCAACCCCGATTCGGCACCGAGTCGCTCAAGTACGCGATGGTCGGCGTCAAGCTGCTGGGCGTGATGCTGTTCTTTCACCTGACCCTGGCCTGGTTGGCCGAACGCCGCCGGAACGTTCGATCCGTGGCGGCGAACCGGCTGGCGGAGGACGTGCGATGAGCGCGCCGCGCCAAGCCATCCGGCCGCAGGACCACTTCGAGCTGCGGCTGCCGAGCGACCCGCAGGTCGCCGCCGACGGCCGCTTCGTCGCCTTCCTGCGCACGCGGGCCGACCTGCAGACCGACCGCTGGCTCAGCGAGTTGAGCGTCGTCGACGTCGTCACCGGCGTGCAGCACGAGCTGGGCGCGGCCCTGCAGGCCCGCTGGTCGCCCGACGCGGCCAGCCTGGCGCTGGTGCGCGCGGTGGACGCGGGCTTCGCGATCGAACGCTGGTGGCCGGGCAAGGCCACGCGCGAGCTGCTGGCCACGCTGCCGCAGGCGCCCAGCGGCCTGGCCTGGTCACCCGACGGCCGCCAGCTCGCCTACGTGATGCAGGTAGCGCCCGCTGCGCCGACTGCGCCGACGGTCACCGCGGACGATGTCCCCGATTGGGAAAGCCTGCGCACCGAGCAGTGGAGCCCGCGCAGCCGCTACACCGAACGCCTGGTGCGGCGCGTCGAAGGCGTGGACGCCGAGCTGACCGAGGGTGTTCACCACATCTTCCTGCTGACCGTCAGCGGCGGCACGCTGCGGCAACTGACCGATGGGCCTTACCAGCATGGCGGCCCGCTGGTCGAGGTCACCAAGATGACGCTGGCCGGCCGCATCTCGTGGACACCCGACGGCCGCCACCTCGTGATGTCGATGCAGCGCCCGTCGCCGCAGGACGGACCGCTGAACCCCGAGACGACCATCGCCGCCGATGTCTACGAGTTCGACGTGGCCGACGGCACGGTGCGCCGGCTGACCGACTTCGGCGGCCCGGTGTGCCAGGCCTGCGTGTCGCCCGACGGCCGCTGGATCGCCTTTGTCGGCTTTCGCAACGAGCGCAAGTCGTTCCACACCAACGTCCTGCACATCATGCCGAGTGCCGGCGGCCAGCCCGTCGCCTTGCCGAACCCGCAGCAGCTGGAAGTGCATCAGCAATTTCAGTGGCTGCCCGACAGCTCGGGGCTGCTGGTACTGGTGCCGCAGGCCGGCGACGGTTGCCTGGTGCGCGTCAGCCTGGATGGGCAGTGGACGACGATCGCGCGCGATGTCGGCGGGGGCGCCGCCACCGGCTACGTCATGTACCAGAAGGGCTTCTCGGTGGCGCGCGACGGCCGCATTGCCTACCTCAGCGGACGCCCGCAGCGCAGCGACGAGGTCGCGCTGCTGGCAGCCGATGGCGGGCAATGCAAGCTGCTGACGCGCGAATCGGCCTGGCTCGAAGACCGCGAGGTGGCGCCGATCGAAGCCCTGTGGTTGCCGGTCCCTTCCAGCACGCCGAAGCCGTGGCAGGCCTGGCTGGTGCGGCCGCCCGGCGTGTCGGCCGAGCGGCCGGCGCCCTTGATCGTCTGGCTGCACGGCGGCCCCTATCTCGCCTGGGGCCCGCAATTCGCCATCGTGCCGCAGATCTGGGCTGCCCGCGGCTACGCCGTGCTGATGATCAACCCGCGCGGCTCGCTCGGCTATGGCGAGGCCTTCACCGAAGAACTGCAGCACGACTTCCCAGGCGCCGACGACCTGCACATCGTCGACGCCGTCGATGCCGTGGTGGCGCGCGGCGGCATCGACAGCCGTCGCATCCACGTGGCCGGCGAGTCGGCCGGCGCAGTCCTGGCGGGCTGGCTGATCGGCCACGACAGCCAGCGCTTTGCCTCGGCGGCGGTGATCTACGGTGTGTACGACTGGACCAGCCAGGTCCTCAGCGTCGACCGCCCGGATTACTTCCCCTACTACTGGCTGCCCGGCGCCCCGTGGGATGCCGCCATGCACGATCAGTATTGGCACCGCTCGCCCCTCTCACGCGTCCCCCACGTGCGCACGCCCACGCTGGTGCTGTGCGGCGAGCGCGACTGGCGCACGCCGATCTCGCAATCGGAGATCTACTACACCGCGCTGAAGCTATGTGGCGTCGACGCGGCCTTGGTGCGCTATCCCGACGAGAACCACAGCCTGGAACACCATCCTAGCCATTGGATGGATTTGATCGAGCAACTGGATCGGTGGTTTCGGCGGTATGGACCAGATCACCATCCGCCTGTCGAGTAGCGCTGTCACTGCGAGTCATGAGCGGAGAACTCGGTCCATGGCCACCCGCCTGCACCATTGTCCGTGTAGATGTACATGTCGTCTCGGATCTCGCGAACGACGTAGGTCTTTCCTTCATCCATGCCGAAGCGCTCGATATCCTGGTACAGGCCACGCGTCCTGGCGCTTGGCGTAAATACCACCGGTTCTCCAATGCTGAAGGGGCACGGCATGAATCTTGTGACGCCTAACGAAGCTGAGCCGCGAGCGGCGGCCTGCCGACGCGAGTCGGCTCGAGCGACTGGCTGGTCTCACTCGCGGCCCCTTTGCCCGCCCTCTCGGCGAAGCCACGTGCCAACGACTTTGCTCATTCCCACACGCTCCTCCGAATAACCGAGCATGCCGTAGAAGCCTGCAGCGTGCTCAGTGAAGAGCGCGACGTGATGGCCCTCAAGCCGCTCTTCAAGGAAGCCCATCATTCGCCGGGCCAGTCCTTGCCGCCGAAACGCGCTGTTCGTCCAGACATCAACGACAAACGCATTGCACACCCCATCAGCGAGCGCACGTGCCGTGCCGATGACTTTCCCCTCGCGCACAGCAAGCACCCGGACTGGTGTGGCTGCGAATGACGTTTCCAACTCGCCCGGTGTGCGCCCGTTGTCGAAGTTGTCTTCAGCCAATGCGCGTTTCAACTCAACCCAGTCGACTGCGGCCAACTCGTCGGTCAAGACAACCTCTGAATGGAGAACTGACGGCACTGTGAACCCTAACGTTTGAGTTAGACGTCACCGCGCAGCACTACTTCCCAGCGACGGCAAGCAAAGCCTTCGGATTGGTGCGAGCAATCGTCAGCAGCGTGCGAGCAGCACCACTAGGTTGCTTGCGCCCTTGCTCCCAACCTTGAAGCGTGCGCACGGACACGCCCAGCAACGCCGCGAACTGACTTTGGGACAGCCCGGTCTTCTCGCGCGCCTCGGTCGCAGGGCTGTGGACGACGCGAACCTTTCCAGCCTTCATCTCGCGGATGGACTGAAGAAGCTCAGCGCCAAGGTCGCGGCTCGCCTCGAACTTGGCGAGTTCGCTCGGGGAAAGAGGCTTAGTCTTCGAGGGCACGACGGATCTCCTTGAGTACAGCACCAGTGAGGTTATCGGTCTTGGACTTCGCGTACAGAGTCAGCAGTACCAACTCCTCCGCTTCGTTCCTCGTGAAGTAGATGACCCTGACCCCGCCGGACTTGCCAGTGCCCTGGCGCTTCCAACGAACCTTGCGGATGCCGCCAGAGTCGGGCACGACGTCCCCGGCTTCGGGGTTCAAAGAGAGGAAGGCCGCGAACTCACCGCGCTCCTCTTCTGTCCAGTACGCGGGCCACTGCTTCTGAAAGAGCTGAGTCTCGACGACGGTGAACATCGCAAGACTATACGCCTAAGGCGCACATCTGTCGAGCGTGCGGATTCCGTGATGGCTAACGATCCGTACCTACGCACGCTGCTGATCCTGGGCGCGCGCGCGGTGCTGGCCGCGGCAAAGAGCCGCAACGACTCCGTCAGCCGCTGGGCGCTGGCGCTGGCCGAGCGGGCCGGCTACTGGAAGGCGGTGGTGGCCATCGCGGCCAAGAATGCGCGCATGGCCTGGGCGGTGCTGCGCCGGGGCGAGGCCTTCGAGTTCCCGGGTGACCCTGCGGCCGCAGCCGCTTGATCGTCGAACCCATTTGTTCACCACCGCCGCGTGACGGCAATCGTTGATGGCACGAGGTCTGGACCTGCGCGAGAAGTGACCGTTTAACTCGAGGGCGGCTGAGCTTGCCGACTAACGAATGGGTCTCTCGCGTGCGTCTTGCATCAGGGTCCGCGGCGAATCACAGCCGCAAGATGACCGTTTGTAGTTTGGCCAGTCCGCACCTTGGCGACCATCGCGATCGAAACGAACAGCGGCGTAGGACGACGGGAAGACAAATTCAGCTGATCAGGAAAGGAAAACGACGAAGACCGAATGAGCAACTGTTGACTGC
>JAIUPH010000006.1 GCA_020161065.1 Pseudomonadota bacterium | reverse complement strand
GACCGACGCGGTGATCATGATCGGCGAGATCGGCGGGCCCGATGAGGCGGAAGCCGCGCGCTGGTGCAAGGAACACATGAAGAAGCCCGTGGTCGGCTTCATCGCCGGCGTCACCGCGCCGCCGGGCAAGCGCATGGGGCATGCCGGGGCGCTGATCTCGGGCGGTGCCGACACGGCCGATGCCAAGCTGGCCATCATGGAAGAGTGCGGCTTCACCGTCACGCGCAATCCTTCGGAGATGGGGCGCTTGCTCAAGAGCTTGATCTGAGCGCTGAACGCGGGCGCGAAGGCCCGGCCCCGAGCCGCGCCAGAATCGCGCCATGCCTGCTTTTGCCGATGCGGCCGACGCCGCCCCCAACTTCGACGACCCGCTGCTGGGCCCCTGGCTGAAGGGCTTTCCGCCGGCGGCCGAACCCGTGCGGCGCTCGCGCCTGGCGCGCCAGGGCTGGAACGTGCTGGCCGGCCACCTGCCCTTGCCGCTGGCGGTGCTGAAGGCGGGCGCGCTGAGCCACAACCTGGCGTGGATGCAGGCCTTCGCGCGCGAGCGCCGGCTGGACCTGGCGCCGCACGGCAAGACCACCATGTCGCCACAGCTCTTCGCCCGCCAGATGGAAGCGGGCGCCTGGGGCATCACCTTCGCCAGCGTCTTCCAGTTGCGGCTGGGCGTGGCCGCCGGCGTGCGCCGCGCGCTGATCGCCAACCAGGTGCAGACGGCGCCCGACCTGGCCGGCCTGGCGCGGCTGCTGGCGCAGACCGACGGGCTGCGCGTCGCCTTCCTGGTCGACTCGATTTCGCAGTTAGGCCAGATCGAGGCCTGGCGCGCCGCGCAGCGCCAGGCGCCGGTGTTCGAGGTGCTGCTCGAAGTGGGCCTGCCCGGCGGCCGCACCGGCGTGCGCGAGCACGAGGCAGCGCTGGACCTCGCCCGCGCGCTGCACGACAGCCCGGCCGTTCGCCTGGTGGGCGTGGAATGCTTCGAAGGCCTGGCCGTCAGCGGCGACGATGCCGCCGACACCGCCGCGGTGGACGCACTGATGGCCCGCGTGCAGGCGCTGGCGCTGGCCTGCGACGAGGCCGGCTGGTTCCAGGGCGACGAGGTCATCGTCTCGGCCGGCGGCTCGGCGCTGTTCGACCTGGTGGCCGCGCGCCTGCGGCCCACGCTGTCGCGCCCGGTGCGCGCGCTGCTGCGCTCGGGCTGCTACGTCACGCACGACCATGGCCACTACCAGCGCCTGGTGCAGCGCGTGGCCGCGCGCTGCGCGTTGGCCGAGCAGTTGCAGCCGGCGCTGGAGGTGTGGACCACCGTGCAAAGCGTGCCCGAGCCCGGCCTGGCGCTGCTGACCGGCGGCCGGCGCGACCTGTCGTTCGACATGGAACTGCCGCAGCCGCTGGCGCTGGCGCGCGCCGGCCGCGTGCAGCCGCTGCCGGCCGACGGCCGCTGGCGCATCAAGGGCCTCAACGACCACCACGCGCACCTGCGCTTCGACGACGCGCTGCTGCAGCCGCAGGTGGGCGACCTGGTGGCGCTGGGCATCTCGCACCCCTGCACCACCTTCGACAAGTGGCGCTGGATGCCGCTGGTCGACGACGACTACCGCGTGATCGACGCGGTGACCACGTACTTCTAAGATTAGCCGCCGGCCGCCAGCTCGGCCATGCAAGGCCCTTGCGCGGCGTGCAGCACGATGGCCAGCGGATGCGCCGCGGCGCGCAGCGGCACGGTCTGCGCCTCGGCGGCGAAGGCGGCAAAGCCCGGCGTGATGGCCCAGCCCGCCGCGGCGCGGCCGAACAGGTGGTGGGCCCGCTGCTCGATGGCCTGCGCACCTTCGCTGCTGAGCGGCGCCAGGCTGCCGACGCCGGCGCGCTGCAGCGCGTGGAACAGCACGGTCCAGCCGCCGTCGTGCAGCAGCCCGGCCAGGTAGCCGTCGAAAGCCGACAGGCCGGCCTTGCGCGCCACCTCGGCGCTGTGGCGCGACAAGGCATCGGCATGCGCCCACAGGCGCGGCGCGGCCTGCGCCGTCAGCGAGCCTTCGCGCGCCTGGTACAGCGGGCGCAGCACGACGCGCGAGATGGCCATCTGCAGGCCTTCGACGCCCAAGCGCTGGATGGCCTGCGCCAGGTCTTGCACCGGGCCGGCCGAGGCATAGAACGAGCTGCCGGCCATGCGCAGCACCTCGGCGGCCAGCGCGGGGTCTTTGCCGATGCGCTCGGCCAGCACGGCCACCGGCAGGTCGTCCTGGCGCAGCATCGCGATGAGCTGCGGCACCACGTTGGCGGCGCGCGGCAGCAACTCGGCCGGCAGCGCCGGCTGGGCCAGCACGCGGTCCAGCACCTGCAGCGCCTGGCGCTCGCCCTCGGTCAGCGCAGCTTGCGTGGGTTCGCCGGCGTCGAGCAGCCAGCACAGCAGCGGCGGCCCGGGCGGGGCCTCGGGTTCGGCGGGGGGCGATGCAGAGGCCGGGGCCGCAGCCGCCGCCGGGCCCGAGGACGCGGCCGGGTTGGGGGCCGGCCGTGTGATCGCCGAAGCGGCAGGCGCGGCCGGCGCCGCAGGAGCGGCAGGCTGGCTACCGAACAGTTTCGACAGCCAGCCCATCGCCGCGCCCGCGGATCAGCGCTGCGAGACCGGCTTGACGTCGCGCTGCTTGGCGCCGACGTACAGCTGCCGCGGGCGGCCGATCTTGTACTCGGGGTCGCTGATCATCTCGTTGAGCTGGGCGATCCAGCCGACCGTGCGCGCCAGCGCGAAGATGGCGGTGAACAGGCTGACCGGGATGCCGATCGCGCTTTGCACGATGCCCGAGTAGAAGTCGACGTTGGGGTAGAGCTTGCGGCTGACGAAGTAGTCGTCTTCGAGCGCGATCTTCTCCAGCGCCATCGCCAGCTTGAACAGCGGGTCGTCGTGCAGCCCGGTGGCGTCCAGCACCTCGTGGCAGGTCTCGCGCATCAGCTTGGCGCGCGGGTCGTAGTTCTTGTAGACCCGGTGGCCGAAGCCCATCAGCTTGACGTTGCTGTTCTTGTCCTTGACCTTCTTGATGAACTCGCCGATCTTCTCGACGCCGCCCTCGCGCTGGATGTCCTTGAGCATGTTCAGCGCCGCCTCGTTGGCGCCGCCGTGCGCCGGGCCCCACAGGCAGGCCACGCCGGCGGCGATGGCCGCGAACGGGTTGGTGCCCGAGCTGCCGCACAGCCGCACGGTGGAGGTGGAGGCGTTCTGCTCGTGGTCGGCGTGCAGGATGAAGATGCGGTCCATCGCGCGCACCAGCACGTCGTTGGGCGTGTACGGCTCGCACGGCGTGGCGAACATCATGCGCATGAAGTTCGCCGCGTACGACAGGTCGTTCTGCGGGTACATGAACGGCTGGCCGACGCCGTACTTGTAGGCCATGGCCACCAGCGTGGGCATCTTGGCGATCAGCCGGATCGCCGCGATCTCACGATGCTTGGGGTTATTGATGTCGGTGCTGTCGTGATAGAAGGCCGACAGCGCGCCCACCAGCCCCGTCATCACCGCCATCGGGTGCGCGTCGCGGCGGAAGCCGCGCAGGAAGAACTGCATCTGCTCGTTGACCATGGTGTGGTTGGTCACGAGCTTGTGGAAGTCGGTCTGCTGCTGGGCGTTGGGCAGCTCGCCGTACAGCAGCAGGTAGCAGGTGTCGAGAAAGTCGCACTGCGTGGCGAGCTGCTCGATCGGGTAGCCGCGGTACAGCAGCTCGCCCTTGTCGCCGTCGATGTAAGTGATGCTGCTGTTGCACGAGGCCGTGGACAGGAAGCCGGGGTCGTAGGTGAACTTGCCGGTCTGGCCGTAGAGCTTACGGATGTCGATCACGTCGGGCCCGATCGAGCCCTTGTAGAGCGGCAGCTCCATGCTGGGGCTGCCGTCGGAGAACGACAGGGTGGCTTTCACGTCGGAGGGGGTCATCGCTCAGGCCTTTCGCAGATCAGATCGGGTTCTCGATCGCCCGAGGGCGCCGCATCAGCGACAGCACCTCGCGCACTTCGGGTCGGTCGACATCGCCCTGCGGCTCGCGGCGGGCCAGCAGCAGGTCGAGCAGGTCGTTGTCGGCCAGGTCCATCAGGAGCTCGAGCCCCGCGGCCTGCCTTGTCGTGATCGTCTCCTCGTGTCGGCGGAAAAAACGTTCGATGAACAAATCGTTCTCCAGCAGCCCGCGGCGGCAACGCCACTTCAGGCGGCTGAGCGAACGGGCGTCGAGCAGCGCTTGCATGTCACACCGCGCGGCGCACCATGAGTTCCTTGATCTTGCCGATCGCCCGCGTCGGGTTCAGGCCCTTGGGACAGACGTCGACGCAGTTCATGATGGTGTGGCAGCGGAACAGCCGGTACGGGTCTTCCAGGTTGTCCAGCCGCTCGCCGGTGGCCAGGTCGCGGCTGTCGGCGATGAAGCGGTAGGCCTGCAACAGCCCGGCCGGGCCGACGAACTTGTCGGGGTTCCACCAGAAGCTCGGGCAGCTCGTGCTGCAACTGGCGCACAGGATGCACTCGTACAGGCCATTGAGCTCGTCGCGCTCTTCGGGGCTTTGCAGCCGCTCGCGCTCGGGCGGCGGCGTGTCGTTGATCAGGTACGGCCGGATGCTGTGGTACTGCGTGAAGAACTGCGTCATGTCCACGACCAGGTCGCGGATCACCGGCAGCCCCGGCAGCGGCTTGAGCACGATGGTGTCCGGCAGGCTGCGCAGATTGGTCAGGCAGGCCAGGCCGTTCTTGCCGTTGATGTTCATCGCGTCGGAGCCGCACACGCCTTCGCGGCAGCTGCGGCGGAAGCTGATCGACGGGTCCTGCGCCTTGAGCTTCATCAGCGCGTCGAGCAACATGCGTTCGCTGCCGTCGAGCTCGACCTGCAGCGTCTGCATGTAGGGCTTGGCGTCCTTGTCCGGGTCGTAGCGGTAGATCTGGAACGTGCGCTTGGTCATTGGAGCCCCTCGTCCGGCTGCGGAGCGGTCCGGCGCTCGGCCCGCGCGCTCCGTGAGATGGTGGTTGGCGTCGGCATGGATCAGAAGGTACGGACCTTGGGCGGGACCGAGGCGACGGTGAGCGGCTGCAGTTGCACCGGCTTGTACGACAGGCTGTTGCTCGCGCTGTCCCACAGCGTGTGCTTCATCCACTCGCGGTCGTTACGGCCGAGCGGGAACTCGGGGTCGTCGGCGCCGCGCTCGTAGTCTTCCACGGTGTGCGCGCCGCGGCATTCGTGGCGCGCGGCGGCCGAGACCATCGTCGCCTGCGCGCACTCGATCAGGTTCTCGACCTCCAGCGCCTCGATGCGCGCGGTGTTGAAGACCTGGCTCTTGTCCTTCAGCGTGATGGCCTTGACGCGCTCGCGCAAGGCCGCAACCTCGCGCACGCCTTCGTCCAGCACCTTCTGCGTGCGGAAGACGCCGGCGTGGTGCTGCATCATGTTGCGCAGGTCGTTGGCCACGTCCTGCGCATATTCGCCGCTGGTGCTGCCGTCCAGCCGCGCCACGCGCGCCAGCGTGCGGTCGGCGGCATCGGCCGGCAGCGGCTTGTGCGCCTCGCGCTTGCCGACGTTCTCGACGATGTGGTTGCCCGCCGCGCGGCCGAATACCAGCAGGTCGAGCAGCGAGTTGGTGCCCAGCCGGTTGGCGCCATGCACGCTGACGCAAGAGCATTCGCCCACCGCATAGAGCCCGCCCACCACGCTGCTGGGGTTGCCGTCCTTGGGCACCACCACCTGGCCGTGGATGTTGGTCGGGATGCCGCCCATCTGGTAGTGGATGGTCGGCACCACCGGAATCGGTTCCTTGGTGATGTCGACGTTGGCGAAGTTGTGGCCGATCTCCAGCACGCTGGGCAGCCGCTTCATGATGGTCTCGACGCCCAGGTGGGTCATGTCGAGGTTGATGTAGTCCTTGTTCGGGCCGCAGCCGCGGCCTTCCTTGATTTCCTGGTCCATGCAGCGGCTGACGAAGTCGCGCGGCGCCAGGTCTTTCAGCGTCGGCGCGTAGCGCTCCATGAAGCGTTCGCCGTTGACGTTGCGCAGGATGGCGCCTTCGCCGCGGCAGCCTTCGGTCAGCAGCACGCCGGCGTTGTGCACGCCGGTGGGGTGGAACTGCCAGAACTCCATGTCCTGCAGCGGGATGCCGGCGCGCGCCGCCATGCCCAGCCCGTCGCCGGTGTTGATGAAGGCGTTGGTGCTGGCCGCGAAGATGCGCCCGGCGCCGCCGGTGGCCAGCAGCGTGACCTTGGCCTCCAGGATGTGGATCTCGCCGGTCTCCATTTCGAGCGCGGTGACGCCGACCACGTCGCCCTCGGCGTCGCGGATCAGGTCCAGCGCCATCCACTCGACGAAGAAGTTGGTGCGCGCCGCCACGTTGCGCTGGTACAGCGTGTGCAGCATCGCGTGGCCGGTGCGGTCGGCGGCGGCGCAGGCGCGCTGCACCGGCTTCTCGCCGTAGTTGGCGGTGTGGCCGCCGAAGGGGCGCTGGTAGATGGTGCCGTCGGGGTTGCGGTCGAACGGCATGCCGAAGTGTTCGAGCTCGTAGACGACCTTGGGCGCCTCGCGGCACATGAACTCGATCGCGTCCTGGTCGCCCAGCCAGTCAGAGCCCTTGACGGTGTCGTAGAAGTGGTAGTGCCAGTTGTCCTCGGACATGTTGCCCAGGCTGGCACCGATGCCGCCCTGCGCCGCCACCGTGTGGCTGCGCGTCGGGAAGACCTTGGTCAGCACCGCCACGCTGAGCCCGGCCAGCGAGAGCTGCAGCGAGGCGCGCATGCCGGAGCCGCCGGCGCCGACGATGACGACGTCGAACTTGCGCTTGGAGAGCTTGGAGGAAGAGGTGGCCATCGTTCAAAGTCTCCACAGCACTTGCAGGGCCCAGCCGACGCAGCCGACCAGCCAGACCAGGGTGGCCACCTGCAGCGCCAGGCGCAGGCCCACGGGGTGGACGTAGTCCATCCAGATGTCGCGCATGCCCACCCAGGCGTGCCAGGCCAGCGAGACGATGACGACGAAGGTCAGCACCTTCATCCACTGCATGGCGAAGATGCCGGCCCACTTGTCGTAGCCCATCGGCCCGGGCAGCACCAGCACCTGGACCAGCAGCACCAGCGTGAACAGCGCCATCAGCGTGGCGGTGATGCGCTGGCTGAGCCAGTCGCGCAGGCCGTAGTGCGCGCCGACCACCAGGCGCTTGGATCCATAGTTGACCGACATGGTGCAGAGTCCTCTTTTCTTCTTGCTTTGGGTCGCCGCTCAGTACAGGCCGAACAGCTTGGCGCCGAGCAGCAGCGTCAGCGCGATGCTGACCACCAGCGTGAACAGCGCCGTGGTGCGGCCCTGCTCCTTGCCGACGCTGTGCATGGCGTCCATCCACAGGTGGCGCACGCCGGCGATGAGGTGGTGCAGGAAGGCCCAGATCAGCGCCAGCACCACCAGCTTGACGACGACGCCGGGCACGAAGCCGATGCCCGCCGTGAAGGCGGCGCTGAAGCGCTCGTACGAGACCTCGGAGCTGAGGCTGGTGTCGAACAGCCAGATGATGAAGGGCAGCAGCACGAACATCAGCAGGCCGCTCACGCGGTGCAGGATGGACACCCACCCCGCCAGCGGCAACCGGTATTGCAGGGCGTCGGTCAGCTTCATCGGGCCGGGCCGCGGCTTGGACATCGAGGTCGTCATGGTGGGCACTGCTGGGTTGGCTGAGAGGGTGCGTACAACCAGTTGAGTTTATTGCAACGCCACTGGCTTACGCGGAACTGGTGGCGACGCCGATGGCAGCGCGTGGCCGGCGCCTACTGCAGCTCATTGCGGTAGTGGAAGCGGTCGGTTCGATAGAGGCCGCGGCGCAGCTCCACCGGGCGGTCGCCGTAGGTGTGCGACAGCCGCTCCACCAGCAGCAGCGGCGTGCCGGCGGCCACGGCCAGCAGCGCGGCGTCGTCGCCGGCCGCGGCCACGGCGCGGATCTTCTCCTCGGCGCGCACCATGCGCAGCCCGAACTCGGCCTCGAACAAGCCGTACATCGGCCCGCGCCAGCTCGACAGCTTGTCGGCCGTCAGGCCCTTGAACAGCGGGCCGGGCAGCCAGATCTCGTCCAGCACCACCGGCTCGCCGGCGTGCAGCAGCAGGCGGCGGATCTGCACCGCGGCCTCGCCCGACTTGATCTCCAGCGCGCGCGCCACCTCGGCCGGCGCGCGCATGCGGCGGCACTCCAGCAGCCGGCGCTGCAAGCGCGTCTGCGGCGGGTTGCCGCCGCCGTCGTCGGGCATCAGGCGCAGAAAGCGGTACTGCGTGCGCTCTTCGGCGTGCGTGGCCACGAAGGTGCCCTTGCCCTGGCGGCGCACGAGGTGGTTTTCCTGCGCCAGCTCGTCGATCGCCTTGCGCACCGTGCCCTGGCTGACCTTGAAGCGCGCGGCCAGCTCCATCTCGCTGGGGATCATCTCGCCGGGCTTCCACTCGCCGGCCTGCAGCCGCTGCAGCAGCAGCGCCTTGATCTGCTGGTACAGCGGGCTGAAGGCAGGGGCCGAAGGGGCGGCCGCGACGGCGTCGAGCACGGGCATCCGACCATTGTCTTACATAAGACATAAGAGTCGAGTCAGGTGGGGGCGACTAGAATTTCGGCCGTCTGCGGCGCCTGCCGAGCCCAGCCCACTCCCCCCTTCCTTCAGGAGCCTTCCATGAGCAAGAAACCCGTCCGCGTGGCCGTCACCGGCGCCGCCGGCCAGATCGGTTATGCCCTGCTGTTCCGCATCGCCAGCGGCGAGATGCTGGGCAAGGACCAGCCGGTGATCCTGCAGCTGATCGAGATCCCCGACGAGAAGGCGCAGAAGGCGCTGAAGGGCGTGATGATGGAGCTGGAAGACTGCGCCTTCCCGCTGCTCGCCGGCATGGAGGCGCATGGCAGCCCGGAGACCGGCTTCAAGGACGCCGACTACGCGCTGCTGGTCGGCGCCCGCCCGCGCGGCCCCGGCATGGAGCGCGCCGACCTGCTGGCCGCCAACGCGCAGATCTTCACCGCCCAGGGCAAGGCGCTGGACAAGGTGGCCAGCCGCAACGTCAAGGTGCTGGTGGTCGGCAACCCGGCCAACACCAACGCCTACATCGCGATGAAGAGCGCGCCCAGCCTGCCGCGCGAGAACTTCACCGCCATGCTGCGCCTGGACCACAACCGCGCGGCCAGCCAGATCGCCGCCAAGACCGGCAAGCCGGTGGCCAGCATCAAGAAGCTCTGCGTGTGGGGCAACCACTCGCCCACGATGTATGCCGACTACCGCTTCGCCACCATCGACGGCGCCAGCGTCAAGGACCTGATCAACGACCAGGTCTGGAACAAGGACGTCTTCCTGCCCACCGTGGGCAAGCGCGGCGCCGCGATCATCGAGGCGCGCGGCCTGTCGTCGGCGGCCAGCGCTGCCAACGCCGCCATCGACCACATGCGCGACTGGGCGCTGGGCACCAAGGGTGAATGGGTCACGATGGGCGTGCCCAGCAACGGCGAGTACGGCATCCCCAAGGACGTGATCTTCGGCTTCCCGGTCACCACCGAGGGCGGCAAGTACAAGATCGTCGAAGGCCTGCCGATCGACGCCTTCAGCCAGGAGTGCATCAACAAGACGCTGGCCGAGCTGCAGGGCGAGCAGGACGGCGTCAAGCACCTGCTGTAAGCGCGGCGCTGCAAGCTTCACCGCAAGGCCGGCCGCCCGTTGAGGGCGGCCGGCCTTTTTTCTGGCGCGACGTGAATTTTCACGTGCTGCATCCGGCGCGGGGTCGGGCCCGTCAGGGCGATGCGCGGCGCCGTTGCCGCCCCACCCGCACAGGAGATGCCCGATGAACACCCGCTTCGTGAACCGCCCGCTTGCTCGTCACCTCGCTCGTCACCACATTCGCCGCCTGACCGCGGCCGCCGCCCTCGCCCTGCTCGCCGCCAGCGGCGCGCAGGCCGTGCCGGTGACGGTCGCCATCAGCGGCCTGCCGCCGGGGCTGGCGGCCACGCTGACCGTCAAGCGCAACGTCTGCCCCGACGGCATGGGCTGGATCGACAACGCGCCGCAGGCGCTCAGCGAGACCAGCCAGACCGTGATCGAGCGCGTCACCACGCCGCTCGGCCAGACCATCTTCCGCTCGCGCCTCGTCACTCGCTACACGGCCAGCTTCGATACGCCGGTGACGCCGGCGTCCAGCCCCATCGCCTTCGAGCGCCGCTGCTCCACGCTGGGCATGGCCGACGACCTGTTCCAGTTCGGCATCCAGGTGCAGGGCTTCAACGCCGGCGGCCAGGCCGCCAAGCTCAGCGGCTTCGTCGCGCAGACGCTGCAGTCGCCCGCCGGCGTGGCCGTCAACGCCGCGCTGGCGGCCAAGACCAACAGCTTCACCGCGGTCAATGGCGGCGCGCTGGCGCGCAGCATGGTGCACACGCTGGACGCCAACTTCGGCGCCAGCCTGGGCACGGTGCAAGGCCAGCGGTTGGACCTGCAGCGGCCGTCGGCGCTGATCCCGGGGCTGTTCGGCACCGTGGCCAGCCTGTTCGTGCGCCCCGACGGGGGCGCCTGCGTGCAGGCCGGCGCCAGCACCCACTGCCTGGGCGAGCCCGGGCTGGTGGCGGCCGGCGGCGTCATCCTGCGCGGCCTGCAGCGCAGCGTGCAAGGCCAGCCCGGCACGGTGCGCTTCCAGTTCGAGCTGATGCAGAACTTTCCCACCGGCACGCTGCGCCTGCGCGCCGCCGCCGACGCCAGCGACCTGCCGGCCTACCTGGTGGACGGCGCGGCGCAGGCGATCCAGCTGCTGCCCTGGCAGGCGCTGGACCAGACCGTCACGGTGCAGTGACCGGCACGCGCCGCGCGAAGCGGCGAACCGCCAGGGCACGCGCGAGGAAGCTGCCGCTGAAGCCGCCCAGCAAGCCCGCCACCGCCGCGCCAGCCAGCGAATGCGCCGTCACGGGATGCCCGGTGGCCGCCTCGTACCCGAGCACGAACTTGAGCGCGAAGATGCCCAGCATCAGCGCCAGCGGCAGCCAGCTGCCGGGCACCCGCACCCGCACCCGCACGCCGGCTGGCGCGCCGGCGGCCAGCGTCATGCCGCGCGGTGCCAGCCAGCGGCCGCCGGCCGCCAGCGCGAGGCCCAAGCCCAGCGCCCAGCACAGCAGCGTGGCCGGGTCGGCGCCGAAGGTCGACCACAGGCCGACCAGCGACAGCGCCACCATCAGCGCGCCGATGCCCAGCGCCGTGGCCGGCGCCATCAGCCGCGGCCGCGATTGGCGCACGCCCAGGCCGACCAGCAGCAGCAAGACGGCGGGAACCCAGAGCGGCACTTGAGACAGCATGATCGGCTTCGGTGGTGGACAGTGCGGCCAGTGTCGGCCGCCACCGTCGCCGCCGCGCGCGCCGTGCGACGGCTGGCGGCTGGCGGGCGCGAAGCGGCGGCGGGCCGGCGTGAACCGCAGCACCGCAGCCCCGCGCCACGGCGCCCGGCGCCGCGCCGGCCGCCGAAGCCTCGCCAATCAGGCGTCGGGCCCCATCGGCGGCCGCGCCGACGACGCCAGCGGGTGCGTGCGCACGGTCTGCGTCGCCAGGTGCACCTCGCGCAGGAAATAGGCCAGCCCGACGGTCAGCGCCAGCGTCGCCACCGTGAACAGCACGCCTTCCAGCCAGCGCAGCGGCAGGTCGAACAGCTCCTCGACGAACAGCGCCGCGATCACCAGGCACACCAGCAGCGCCGACAGCGTGCACGCCGTGATCGCGGTGCTGGCCAGGCGGCGGCGGTACTCCAGGCTTTGCAGCTCCAGTTCGAGCAGCGGGTCGCCGGCCACCAGCTCGTCGAGCGGCGGCTCGCGCAGGCGGCGGCCGCGGTCGATGATGCGGCCCAGCCGGCCGGCCATCACGTTGAGCATGCCGGCGATGCCGGTCAGCAGGAACACCGGCGCCAGCGAGAGCTGGATCGCATGCGCGACGTCGGCGGTGGCGACGTGGGGCAAGGCCATGCTCAGCCGATGACCTCGGGCCACTGGGTGTGGAAGAACTCGCCCTCGGGCCGGTCGATGCGCTCGTAGGTGTGGGCGCCGAAGAAGTCGCGCTGCGCCTGCAGCAGGTTGGCCGGCAGCCGCGCGCTGCGCAGGCTGTCGTAGTAGGCCAGCGAGGCGCTGAACGCCGGCACCGGGATGCCGGCGCGCACCGCCAGCGCCACCACCTCGCGCCAGGGCTGCTGCGCGCGGTTGAGCAGGCCGCTGAAATACGGCGCCAGCACCAGGTTGGGCAGCTGCGGGTCGGCGCGCCAGACCTCGGTGATGCGGCCGAGGAAGCGCGCGCGGATGATGCAGCCGCCGCGCCAGATGGACGCGATGCCGCCGAGGTCGAGGTTCCAGCCCTTCTTCTCGCTCATGCTGCGCATCAGGTCCAGGCCTTGCGCATAACTGATGATCTTGGAGGCATACAACGCCTCGCGCACCATGCCCTGCAGCGCCTGCGCATCCACCGCCAGCCGCTGCGGCGGGCCTTGCAGCACCTGGGACGCCTGCAGCCGCAAGGCGCGCTGCGACGACAGCACGCGCGCCTCCACCGCGGCGTTGATGGTGCTCACCACCACCGCCTGCTCGGCGGCGTTGATCAGCGTCCAGCGGCCGGTGCCCTTCTGGCCGGCCTTGTCGAGGATGAGGTCGACCAGCGGCCGCCCGGTCTCGGGGTCGACCTGCTCCAGCGCGCGCGCGGTGATCTCGATCAGGTAGCTCTGCAGCTCGCCGCGGTTCCACTCGTCGAACACGGCAGCCATCTGCGGCGCGTCCAGCCCGGCGGCCTGCAGCAGCGCGTAGGCCTCGCAGATCAGCTGCATGTCGCCGTACTCGATGCCGTTGTGCACCATCTTCACGTAGTGCCCGGCGCCGCCGGGGCCGATGTGGATGACGCAGGGCTGGCCGTCGACGCGCGCGGCGATGGCCTCGTAGATCGGCCGGATCTCGTCCCAGGTGCTGGCCGGGCCGCCGGGCATGATGCTCGGGCCCTTGCGCGCGCCTTCCTCGCCGCCGCTGATGCCGGCGCCGACGAAGCGCAGGCCCTTGGCCGCCAGCCAGGCGTCGCGCCGTTCGGTATCGGTGTACAGGCTGTTGCCGCCATCGATCACGATGTCGCCCGGCGCCAGCAGCGGCAACAGCTGCTCGATCACCGCGTCCACCGCCGCGCCGGCCTGCACCATCAGCTGGATCTTGCGCGGCCGCTTCAGGCTGGCCACGAAGTCGGCCAGCGAGTCGAAGCCCGCCAGCCGCAGCCCCGGGTGCGCGGCCACGAAGTCGCGCGTGACCTGCGCCGTGCGGTTGTAGACGCTGACGCGAAAGCCGCGGCTCTCGACGTTCAACACCAGGTTCTGGCCCATCACCGCCAGGCCGATCAGGCCGAAGTCGCTGTCTTCCTTCACCGCCATGCGTGCCGCCGTCTTCAAGTGCCCTTGGTCGGCAATCATCATACGATCCGGCGCCGACCGACAATGGCGCCATGAACGCCCCGCACCCCCGCCAAGCCCTGTTCGACCCCGACGAACGCACCGTGCCGGCGCTGCCGGTCTGCGACCACTACAGCGGCGTCGAGGCGCGCATGCGCAAGAGCCTGGAGCTGCAGGCCGAGCTGGGCCCGGTGTTCGACGTCACGCTCGACAACGAAGACGGCGCGCCCATCGGCGCCGAGGTCGAGCACGCGCACCTCATCGCCGAGCTGCTGGCCGGGCCGCTGAACCGCTTCGGCCGCGTGGGCGTGCGCGTGCTGCCGGTGGACCACCCGCGCTTCGCCGACGTGGCGGCCATCGTGCTGGCCGCGCGCCGGCGCCCGGCCTACATCATGCTGCCCAAGCCGCGCAACGCGGCCGAGCTGCACCGCGCCGCGGCCGCCATCGACGCCGGCGGCGGCGCCGACATCCCGCTGCACGCGCTGGTCGAGACGCACGGCGCGCTGCAGGACGTGCGCGCGCTGGCGGCGCATCCGCGCATCGAGTCGCTGAGCTTCGGGCTGATGGACTTCGTCTCGGCGCACCGCGGCGCCATCCCGCAAAGCGCGATGGGCGTGCCGGGGCAGTTCGAGCACCCGCTGATCGTGCGCGCCAAGCTGGAGATCGCCGCCGCCTGCCACGCCGAAGGCAAGGTGCCGTCGCACTGCGTGGTCACCGAGTTCAAGCACACCGCGGCGCTGCAGGAGGCCGCCGGCATCGCCGCGCGCCGCTTCGGCTACACGCGCATGTGGAGCATCCACCCGGCGCAGATCCGCCCCATCGTCGACGCCTTCACGCCCACCGTCGCCGAGATCGACCAGGCCATCGAGATCCTGCAGGCCGCGCAGGCCGCGCACTGGGCGCCGATCCGCCACCACGACGTGCTGCACGACCGCGCCAGCTACCGTTACTTCTGGCAGTTGCTGGAGCGCGCGCACCGCACCTCGTTCAGCGACGGCGCGCAACTGCCCGCCGAAGTGCGCGCGGCGTGGTTCGCGGACGGCGCATGACGCGGCTGGCCACGGCGCATGGCGGCGCGCTGGTGCTGCCCACCTTCGACGGCGTGCGCGAGCTGCGCACCGCGCGCACGCTGCTGCGCGGCTGGATGGACAGCGACCTCGAGCCCTGGGTGGCGATGAACGCCGACCTCGCGGTGCGGCGCCATTTCCCGGGCCTGCTGACGCGCGACGAAGCGCTGGCCGAGGCGGCGCGCATCCGCGCCACGCTGCAGCGCCGCGGCTGGGGCGCCTGGGCGCTGGAGATCCCCGGCGCGCTGCCGTTCGCCCACCCGCGGCTGGCGCCCGAGCATCCGATGAGCCGGCATGTGCTGTACCGGCTGCGGCGCGGGGCGGGGACGGCAGGCGCCATGCCAGGCTCACAATCACCGGCTTCCGAACCCCCCGCGACCACCCGATGACGCCTGCCGCCAAGCCTGCCAGCCATCGCCTGCTGCTGTTGTTGCTCGTTGCCGCCGCCGGCACCTGCGCCGCGCAGACCTCGCCCTCGCGCCAGCAGCGGCGCGCGCCGGCGCCGCCGCCGCCGGCCCCGGCGGCCCCGCTGCCCGCCGCCGACGACGAACAAAAGGTGGCCGCCGCGCTGGCCCACCTGGGCGACTACGAGTGCGAGTTCGACGAGAAGGTGGTGATCGCCAAGAACCCGCGCTTCGAGGGCTACCTCGACGTCAAGCACCGCAAGAACCTGTGGACCATGAAGCCGGTGCTGTCCAAGACCGGCGCGCTGCGGCTGGAAGACGTCAAGGGCCGCACGCTGATGCTGCAGATCGCCAACAAGTCGATGCTGATGGACGTGAAGATCGGCCAGCGCCTGGTCGACAACTGCGTCCACGAGATGCAGCGCGAGGCGATGCGCAACCGGCCGCCGGGCGAGTCGATCGGCATCGACCCGAGCAAGGCGGCGACACCGGCCGCCGCCGCGTCGGCCTCCGCACCGGCTGCCGCACCGGCCGCCGCCGCCGCGTCAGCGGCGTCGCAGCCAGGCTCCTAGGGTTAACCTTGATTCCGATCGAATCGGTATGTAGAATCCATGCATACCGAATCGTTCAGATTCGGCCCTCGCCCCCATCGTCCCAGAACCCAGGAGGCCGCCGATGGAAGCCACCGTCGCCGAACGAGGCCAGATCACGCTGCCCAAGGCCGTGCGCGACGCCTTGGGCCTGACCAAGGGCACCAAGCTCAAGGTCGAGCTGGACAACGGCCGCATCGTGCTGCGCAAGGACGTGGGCGATGCGCTGTCGAAGCTGCGCGGCCGCATCAAGCTGCCGCCCGGCGTGACCACCGACGACATCATGCGCGAGCTGCGCGGCCGCGCCCCCGGCGACCCCTACCCGCCGCCGGGCGACGAACGGTGATCGCCGTCGACACCTCGGTGCTCGTCGACTACATCGGCGACGGGCCGGCCGCCGAGCACGCCGAGGACGCGCTGCGCACGGCGCTGTCGGCGGGCCCGGTGGTCGCCTGCGCGGTGGTGGTCAGCGAGGTGGTGGCCGGCCTCGGCCACAGCGACATCGTGATGGACACGCTGGACGCCGTGGGCATCGCCTTCTCGCCGCTGGAGCTGCGCTCGGCCGTGCGCGCCGGCGAGATGCAGCGCCGCTACAAAGACCGGCTGCGCCGCAGCGGCGAGGCGCCGCCGGCGCGGCGCAGCGTGCCCGACTTCCTGATCGGCGCCCACGCGCTGCTGCAATGCCAGGGCCTGATCACCCGTGACGCGGGTTTTTTCCGCGACTACTTCAAAGGCCTCAAGGTCATCGTACCGAAAGCCTGAGCCCTCACACTCGACCGACGACGTTTCCCCTTTCCGACCCCCCAAGGAGCCACCATGCTTGCCGCCTACCGCCAACAAGCCGCCGAACGCGCCGCGCTCGGCATTCCCGCGCTGCCGCTCGATGCCAAGCAGGTGGCCGAACTGATCGAGCTGATCAAGAACCCGCCCGCTGGCGAGGACGCCTTCCTGCTGGAGCTGCTGACCTACCGCGTGCCGCCGGGCGTGGACGACGCCGCCAAGGTCAAGGCCAGCTTCCTGGCCGCCGTGGCGCATGGCGACCTCAAGGTCGGCCTGATCAGCCGCGCCAAGGCCACCGAGCTGCTGGGCACCATGGTCGGCGGCTACAACGTGCACCCGCTGATCGAACTGCTCGACGATGCCGAGGTCGCCCCCGTTGCCGCCGCCGCGCTGAAGAAGACGCTGCTGATGTTCGACTACTTCAACGACGTGGCCGACAAGGCCAAGGCCGGCAACGCGCGCGCCAAGGAGGTGATGCAGAGCTGGGCCGACGCCGAGTGGTTCACCAGCCGGCCCGAGGTGCCCCAGACCATCACCGCCACCGTCTTCAAGGTGCCCGGCGAGACCAACACCGACGACCTCTCGCCCGCGCCCGACGCCTGGAGCCGCCCCGACATCCCGCTGCACTACCTGGCGATGCTGAAGAACACGCGCCCCGACGCCGCCTTCAAGCCCGAAGAGGACGGCAAGCGCGGGCCGATCCAGTTCATCGAAGACCTCAAGAAGAAGGGCCACGTCGTCGCCTACGTCGGCGACGTGGTGGGCACCGGCTCCAGCCGCAAGAGCGCCACCAACAGCGTGATCTGGGCCACCGGGCAGGACATCCCCTTCGTGCCCAACAAGCGCTTCGGCGGCGTCACGCTGGGCGGCAAGATCGCGCCGATCTTCTTCAACACGCAGGAAGACTCGGGCAGCCTGCCGATCGAGGTGGACGTCTCGCGCCTGGAGATGGGCGACGTGATCGAGATCCACCCCTACGCCGGCAAGATCACCAAGGGCGGCGCGACCATCGCCGAGTTCAAGCTCAAGAGCGACGTGCTGCTCGACGAGGTGCGCGCCGGCGGCCGCATCAACCTGATCATCGGCCGCAGCCTCACCGCCAAGGCGCGCGAAGCGCTGGGCCTGCCGGCCTCCACCGCGTTCCGCCTGCCGGTGGCGCCCAAGGACACGGGCAAGGGCTTCACCCTGGCGCAGAAGATGGTCGGCCGCGCCTGCGGCCTGCCCGAAGGGCAAGGCATCCGCCCCGGCACCTACTGCGAGCCGAAGATGACCACGGTGGGTTCACAAGACACCACCGGCCCGATGACGCGCGACGAGCTGAAAGACCTGGCCTGCCTGGGCTTTTCCGCCGACATGGTGATGCAAAGCTTCTGCCACACCGCCGCCTACCCCAAGCCGGTGGACGTGAAGACGCACCGCGAGCTGCCCACCTTCATGAGCAACCGCGGCGGCGTCAGCCTGCGCCCGGGCGACGGCATCATCCACAGCTGGCTCAACCGCCTGCTGCTGCCCGACACCGTGGGCACCGGCGGCGACAGCCACACGCGCTTTCCGATCGGCATCAGCTTCCCCGCCGGCTCGGGCCTGGTGGCCTTCGGCGCCGCCACCGGCGTGATGCCGCTGGACATGCCCGAGAGCGTGCTGGTGCGCTACAAGGGCAAGATGCAGCCCGGCGTGACGCTGCGCGACCTGGTGCACGCGATTCCGTACTACGCCATCAAGCAAGGCCTGCTGACGGTGGCCAAGGCCGGCAAGAAGAACGTCTTCAGCGGCCGCATCCTCGAAATCGAGGGCCTGCCCGACCTGAAGGCCGAACAGGCCTTCGAACTGAGCGACGCCTCGGCCGAGCGCTCGGCCGCCGGCTGCACGATCAAGCTCAACCCGGCGCCCATCGTCGAGTACCTGAAGAGCAACGTCGTGCTGATGAAGAACATGATCGCCGAGGGCTACCAGGACGCCAAGACGCTCAAGCGCCGCATCGAGAAGGTCGAGGCCTGGCTGGCCAACCCGCAACTGCTGGAAGCCGACAAGGACGCCGAATACGCCGCGGTGATCGAGATCGACCTGAACGAGCTGAAGGAGCCGGTGCTGTGCTGCCCCAACGACCCCGACGACGCCAAGCTGCTGTCGGACGTGGCCGGCACCAAGATCGACGAGGCCTTCATCGGCAGCTGCATGACCAACATCGGCCACTTCCGCGCTGCGGCCAAGCTGCTGGGCGGGCAGCGCGACATCCCGGTCAAGCTGTGGGTGGCGCCGCCGACCAAGATGGACCAGAGCGAGCTGATCAAGGAAGGCCACTACGCCGCCTTCGGCACCGCCGGCGCGCGCACCGAGATGCCCGGCTGCAGCCTGTGCATGGGCAACCAGGCGCAGGTGCGCGAAGGCGCCACGGTGATCAGCACCAGCACGCGCAACTTCCCCAACCGCCTGGGCAAGAACAGCAACGTGTTCCTGGCCTCGGCCGAGCTGGCGGCCATCGCCAGCAAGCTGGGCAAGATCCCGACCGTGGCCGAGTACCACGAGGCCATGGGCATCGTGAACAAGGACGCCGCCAGCATCTACAAGTACATGAACTTCGACCAGATCGAGGAATACGCGCACACGGCCAAGAGCGTGGCGGTCTGACCCACGCACGCGACAGCGCGCCGGCGCATTCGCGCGCCGCGTAAAGACAAGGCCCGCTTCGGCGGGCCTTGTCGTTTGTCATGCTTGATCCCGGGCAAGCCCGGCGGTCGGGGCGGCGATCGCCAGGAATCCCGCCGTCGCAAAGGGCAGCAGGCGCTGCAGGATCGCATCGGCCGTCTCCACGCCGGCAGCGCCGTTGGCCAGGCCGGCCAGCCGCCCTGTGGGCGAGACGACGGCGGCGATGCTGCCGATCACGAAGATGTAGCCCAGCGCCAGCGTGTCCTGAGGCAGGCCGGGCAAGGCCGCCGCCAGGGCCTTCATCATGTAGCGCCCGATCGGGTCGAAATGAGTGTCCGCGACACGGCGGGCATGGGGCCCCGGGTCGTTGCTGACCTGACCCAGGATCTGGGCGAATTCCTTGGCGCCCGGACGCTTGCTGCGGCAAAAGCGCACGATGGGCTCGATCAGGGCCTGCAGCACGGCTGACAGCTGGGGGGGCGCGCCGTCGGGGCTGGCCCGCTCGGCCTTGTCCAGCAGGCCCAGGCGCTCGTGGTTGAGCACCGCGATGCGCCTTTCGACCACGTCGCAGTAGAGCGTCTCCTTGCTGTCGTAGTGGTACTGCGCGACCGAAACTGCGACGCCCGCGCCCTCGGCAATCTGCCGCAGCGCAGCGCCGTGGTAGCCGCGCTCGGCGAACAGCGCCTCGGCGGCGTCAAGTATTCGCTGACGAGTGTCGTCCGCGCTGGATCTGGCCATGGTGGCGCTCCATTGAGTTCAATGCTTAGGTCAAATGACCTATTTTATTCGAAACATGTCCAGGGCAGCGAGCCACATCAGGGTATTTGCTGTGACACTCATATGTCTACAGACCTAATATTCTTTGATCTCTTCAATCTCTTCCTATAGCAGAATGCTGATTTTTATAGGTCATTTGACCTAATTAAGGTTCTTATGAAGGTCTTCGGTATTGGTTTGACGGGCTACATCGGTTCCGTCGTGGTCGAGAAGCTGCATGCGGCCGGGCACTCGGTTTGCGGCCTGGCGCGCAGCGAGACCGCCGCCCAGGAACTGACCGCGGTCGGCGTGGAACCCATTCGCGGCACGCTGGGCGACGTGCAAGCCATCGGGAACGCAGCGCGCACCGCCGACGCGGTCCTCGGCTTCTCCACGGGCGGCTTTCTCACCAGCGCCATGGCCCCAGGTGCTGCAGACCGCTATGGCAGCACCGTGTCCTGCATCCTCGATGCGCTGGAAGGCTCGGGCAAGCCGTACATGCAGATCAGTGGCACCGGGTTCTGGTTCGGCAATGCCTGGGCCAGCCCCGGGCTGGTGCTGACCGAGGACATTCCGCCGCAGCCTCCCTACTTCTACGCGGGCCTTCTGGCGCCCCACGATGCAATGCTCAAGTCGGCACATCGCGGTGTGCGCAGCCTCATCGTGGCGCCGGGTCAGGTCTACGGACGCGACGGCGGCTACATCGGCCCGGTGGCTCGGCGCTTCGACTGCGCGCGCAAGCACGGCGCGATCTACGCGCTGCCGCCAGGCCAATGCGGCGCCATCGCGTATGTGCATGTGGACGATTTGGCTGACCTCGTTCTTCTGACGCTGGATCACGGCAAGGCCGGCGAGATTTACTTCGGCACCACCGACACGGTGCCCTCGTTCGAACTGGCGCAAGCCGTCAGCCGTGTCTGCGGCTTCAGCGGGCGGGTGGACTGCCTGTCCGAGCAGCAGCTTGCAGCGGTCGACGGACCGTTCTCGCCCGGCGATTTCAAGGTCAACCTCCTGGCGTCGAGCGTGAAGGCGCGGCAGGCGCTCGGCTGGAAGCCGTTCCAGCCGGGGGTGCTGGAATGCCTGCGGCAAATGGAAGGGCGCGTGGACATCGCGTCGGTCTATCCAGAAAAGAAGCGCCAGGCTATGGCCCGCACGGTCAGGTTGTGATGCGGTCGATACAGGAGATTTGAAATGCCACTTTCACGCAGAAGCTTCGTTGCGTCGGCCGCCGCTACCGCGGCCGCGGTTTCGAGCCTGGCGCAGGCGCAGAGCGCGGGCACGGTCAGGCTGGTGGTGCCGTCGCCTGGCGGCGGCCCGCTGGATGTCAGCGCGCGACCCTTGGCGGAGGGATATCACAAGACCTCGGCGCGGACCTGCATCATCGACAATCGGCCTGGCGCCAGCGGCACGATCGCCATCATGGAGACAGTGCGTTCCAAGCCCGACGGGAGCACCTTGCTCTACTTCACGGGCAGCGTCACCACCTACCCGGCGTTGATGAAGAATGCACCCTTCGTCGTCGAGCGGGATCTGGTGCCGGTGGCTCGGATCTCGCGCAGCCCCGGGTTCGCACTCCTGGTCGGTGGCAAGACACCGTACAAGTCGCTCGCACAGCTCATCGATCATGCCAAGGCCAACCCCGGCAAGGTGAGCTGCGGCACGGCCGGGGTCGGAAGCACGACACACGTGGCGGCCGCCCTGTTCGCCAAGGCGGCCGGCATCGAGCTCCTGTACGTCCCGTACAAGGGCTCGGTGTTCGTCGACCTGATCAGCGGGATCATCGACTGCACCTTCGTCCCGCCCAACGTCACGCTTGACCATCTCCGTTCCGGCGCCATGCGCGGCTTGGGGATCTCCGACACGAAGCGCTATGCGAAGCTGCCCGACATGCCCACCTATGCGGAGTTGGGCCTGTCGGTCGCCGACGTGCCCGGCTGGAGTGGCTTGTGGGGGCCCAAGGGCATGAGCGCCGACGTGGCCAACCGGCTGTTCGAGGAGTTCGCCGTCGCCGCGAAGCATCCCGTCTTCGATGCGCTCTTGCAATTCGACGGATCGGAGCTGGCCCTGCTCGGGCCGGCCGCCTTCCGCGACTACGCGAACGCCGAGATCCGCCGCTACAGCACCATCCTGCCCCCGCTCGGCATCGAGATCGCGAGCTGATTCCATGGCGCATCGACCAAGTCATCGCCTCAACAATCCGGGGCGATACGGCCGCATATGAGGGACGCAAGCATCGTCGAATGGGCACGTGCGCCGTTCGGCCGCCTGAATGGGCAGGGCCTCGCAAGCATGATGCTGGCCGCCTCGCGAGAGGCCATCATGTCGGCCGGGATCGCGCCGGCCGACACCGACGCCGTATTCCTCGGCCACTTCAATGCATGGCTGTTCGACACCTCGGGCACAACCATGCGGCCCAATGGCTTGATGCAGACGCAGCACAGCCTGATGTCGATGACGCTGCGCGACTTCGCGGACGTCGACCCCGATGAGATCCTCGCGCTGGCGCGCATGCTGCGCGGCGACTCGATCATGCCGGGCTCCTGGCGCAATCCCGAGGCCAGCGGCGAAGCGCCGCAGGGCTGCCGGCTGCTCACCGGCGACGTGGGCCAGCCCGATGCCGTTGGCTTCGTCGCCCTCAAGACACGGCCGAGCTCAACCAGTTGTGCGTGCGTGCAGCGGATCGCGTGCTTCTAGCGGCCGCGCCTTGGTCGGCTTGGTGGACCACCTGCCCAAGACCCACTGCGGCAAGCTGCTCAAGACCGCGCAGCACGCCCTCAATGCCGGAAGCGGTTCTGGGGCTGCCGGCGCCCGATCTCGCGAACGATCGGTTGATCGCGCGAACTTTCCATCAGTACAGCCCAAGGAGAAAGCACATGGTCTGGAAAATCCGCCGCGTCGTCACGGGACATGACGCACAGAACCGTTCCACCTTCATCATGGACGGGCTGGCTCCCAACATCAAGGAAATGGAGTCGATGCCCGGCGTGGCCCTGACCGACCTGTGGGAGACCGCTACGGCGCCGGCCGACAACACCGGCCGCGCCGATGCCGTGACGCGTCCGGTACGGCTGGAGCCGCCTTCGGTTGGCAGCATCCTGCGCATCGTGGAGTTCCCCCCCGACCAGCAGTGGAAGGGCGCCGATGCGGCCAAGGCCTTCGCCTCCATCGGCGCAGGCCACGCGCCCGACGCGCACTCCGACGATCCGATGCGCCACAAGACCAGCACGGTTGACTACATCATCGTGATGAAGGGCAAGATATACGCCATCCTCGATACCGGTGAAACCCTGCTCAAGACCAGCGACGTGCTGGTGCAGCGCGGCACCGTGCACTCGTGGAGCGTGCGCGGCACCGAGCCTTGCGTGGTGGCGGCGATCCTCGTGGGAGCCGTGCCGCACCCTTGAACTCCGGCCAGGGTACGCCGCAGGCTAGGTGGCTTCCCGACAGGCCCCGAATGCGCGCGGCCAGTTCGCGGGTGCTGAACGCGCGAGGCCTGCGCCATTGGAGACCGATCATGAAATTCGCCACCTATTCGGACGCCACCGGCACGATGGGCGCGGCCGTGTTGCAGGACGGCCTGCTCTACCCGATCGTCGGTGCCAAGAGCGTCCTCGACATCATCGGTGACGGCCTGCAGAGCCTGCTTGCGACCGGGCAACGTGCACTGGGCTCGGCGACCCCGGTGCCTCTGGATAAGGTCCGGCTGGAGGCGCCGCTGCGGCCGCCATCGATGCGAGACTCGATGTGCTTCCATGAGCACATCGTCAACTGCATGGGGGCCGTCGACCCCCTGCACAAGAAGTTCCCGGCCTTCTACTTGTCAAACCCCGCGGCGGTACTGGGACCTGCCGAGGCGGTGCCGATCTCGCCCGGCTGCAACCAGTTCGACTACGAGCTCGAGGTAGCCGCGGTGATCGGCCGGCCCGGATCCAACATCAGGCCGGAGGACGCGCTCGACCACATCATCGGCTACACGATGTACATCGACTGGAGCGCACGCGATCTCCAGTGGGAAGAGATGACCGTGCGGCTCGGCCCGGCCAAGGGTAAGGACGGGGCCACCACCCTCGGCCCCGTGCTGGTGTCGGCAGACGAGTTCGAGCCGCTGCGCTCAGGCAAGGGATTCGACGTGAACATGCGTGTCGCGATCGACGGCGTCCCGATCAGCACCGGGAACTGGTCGACCATCAACTGGGGAGCTGACGATGTCGTCGCCTACACCTCCAGGGGGACGCATCTGCAAACCGGCGACGTCATCGGCTTCGGAACCGTCGGCAAGGGGTGCCTCTTCGAGCAGCGCGCACTCGACCCCGACAACTTTCGCGGCTGGCTGCGAGAGGGCGAGGTCGTCACATTCGAGGTGGACGTGGTCGGCCGCATGGATGTGACGGTATCCGGACCGCTGCCGCGGCACCCGCTCAGCTCGGGGCACTGAGCGGCAACGGATCCGGCACTCGCGCGATGCCGATCGTCATGGCGACCTTCGCCGTGGACATGTATCCGCCGGAAGTCCGCAAGACCGCGCCAGGATGCGGGTCGGACGCCTGCCAGCTGGGTGCCATCGCCGGCCTGACCCCGGGCGGGGCGCTCGTCGCCCTCCATTTGCCTTGGCAGCACAACTATGACAAACGACAAGGCCCGCTTCGGCGGGCCTTGTCGTTTGTCAGGCTTGATCCCGGGCAAGCCCGGCGGTCGGGGCACGGTCGGCTGGGGTATCGTGGCCGCCGTTTCCGGCTCCGACCTTCGCCCGCCCCACTGTGTCCCAGGCCATCGCCGCCCCTCCCGAGCACGCACTGTGCGCGGAGCAGAACCGCCTGCACGGCCGGGCGTTGCCGCTGTCGCTGCTGGTCGTCTGGAGCCTGGGGCTGATCGTCTGCGCCGAACTGCGCGACGCGCTGCGCGGCAACGAGCTGGCGCTGTGGCTGGCGGCGCTGGCCGCGGCCAGTGTGCTGCGGCTGGCGGTGCGCCGCGGCCTGCGTGTGCCGCTGGCGGCCGACCCTGCCAACCCGCGCTGGCGCGACCGCTACCGCTGGGCGCTGGGCGCGCAGGGCCTGGCCTGGGGTTTGGGCGGGCTGCTGCTGTTTCGCCTGCAACAAGACTGGCAGCTCGACCTGCTGGTGGTGGCGCTGCTCGGCGCGGCCGCCGGCGCGCTGATCTCGCTGGCCTTCGACCGCACCGCCGCCGCGCTGTACGCGCTGCCCAGCGTGCTGGTGGTGCTGGCCTATGCGCTGGCGCGGCCGCTGCCGCCGTGCCTGCCGCTGATGGCGGCGCTGCTGGTCATCAGCGGCTTGCTGATGCGGCGCGGCCACCGCCTGTTCGTCGAAGCCGTCGCGCTGCGCAGCCAGCAGGCGCAGCAGACGGCCGAGTTGCGCCGCGTGGCCGAGCAGCTCGACCGCACCGGCGCCATCGCCGGCGTCGGCGGCTGGTCGCTCGACGCGGCGACGCGCCAGCTCACGCTGTCGCCGCACACGCTGCGCCTGCTGGATTTGCCGTCCGCGGCGCCGATCGCGATGGACGCCTGCCTGGACATGTTCCACCCGCCCGACCGCGACGGCGCGCGCGCCGCGATGGAGGGCGCGCTGCGCGACGGCCAGCCCTTCACCGCCGTCGGCCGCGTGCGCACCGCCAAGGGCCGCGACATCGTGCTGCGCGCCAGCGGCGACGTGCGGCGCAACGCCGGCGGCGCCATCGTCGGCCTCGACGGCGCGGTGCAGGACGTGACGCACGGCCACGACGCCGACCGCCTGCTGGCCGACGAGCGGCTGCTGCTGCTGCAGTTGCTGCGCACGGCGCGCCAGGGCTTCGTGTTCCTCGACAGCGACGGCCGCTGCAGCGACCTCAACCCGGCGATGGCCGAGCTGCTGGGCCGCCCCTGCGAGCAACTGCTGGGCCGCCGCGCGGTGGACTGGCTGGACGGCGACGACCGCGCGCTGCTCGCCGCCGAACTGCAGAGCTGCCAGCAGCAACAGCCCGGCGACGACGGCACCGCGCTCACCGTGCGCCGCCCCGACGGCAGCCTGCGCCGCTGCCTGGTGCAGGCCTCGCCGCTGTTCGACGGCCGCGAGCAGATGATCGGCTCGATCGCCACCTGGACCGACGTCAGCCGCCGCCACCAGGCCGAGGAGGCGCTGCGCGTCGCGCAGTTCGCGATCAATTCCAGCACCGAACTGATCAGCGTGATCGACGAGCTGGAGATCTACCACAGCGTCAACGACGCCTGGTGCAGCTACATGGGCCTGGGACGCGAGCAGGTCATCGGCCGCCGGCTGCACGAGCTGGCGCCCGGCGTGCTGACGCTGGCGCGCGTGGAAGCGCTGGCGCATTGCCTGCACGAAGGCCGCATCACCCACGTGCGCGACCAGCTGCTGCTGCCCGGGCTGCCGCCGCGCGTGCTGCAGACCGCGTACTACCCGATCGCGGCCGACGGCGACCGCCCGCGCATGGCCACGATCGTCACGCGCGACGTCACCCAGCAGGAGGAGCAGCACCTCGCCGCGGTGGCGGCCACCGAGTACCTGCGCGGCACGCTGGAGGCCACCAGCGAAGGCATCTTCGCGACCGACGCCGACCACGACGACGAGCCCGCCCGCTTCGCCAACGATCAGTTGTTCCGCCTGTGGGGGCTGGACGATTCGCTGCGCGCCGGCCTGACGACGCGGCAGCTGCTCGACCGCACGCGCCATTTGCTGATCGACGCCGAGGCCGAGATCGCGCGCATGGAGGCCATCGTCGCCGCCGGCGTGCCGGTGGCCGAGCGGCTGCACCTGCGCGACGGCCGCGTGCTGACGCTGCGCTTCGCCTGCTCGACGGTGAACGGCCGCAAGCTGCGCGTGTGGAGCACGCGCGACATCACCGCCGAGGCCGCCGCCGAGGCGGTGCGCGAGTCCGCCGCCGCCGAGCAGCGCGCGCTGCTGGACAACTTTCCCGGCTACATCGCCGTGCTCGACGGCCGCCAGCGCTACCAGTACCTCAACGAGCGCATGGCGCGGCTGCTGGGCCTGCCGATCGAGCACGTCATCGGCCGCCCGGTGGAGGAGGTGCTGGGCCCGCTGCGCTGGCGCAAGCTGCGCGTCACGCTGGAGCAGACCGCGCGCCACGGCCAGGCCACGGCGAGCACGCAGTACCCCGGCGTCGACGGCCAGGGCACGGTGGACCTGGAGATCACCCACGTCGCCGGCCGGCCGCAGGCCGACGGCACGCGCATGGTCTACGCCTTCGGCATCGACGTCACCGAGCGCAAGCGCGCGCAGGCCGCGCTGATCGACGCCTTCTCCGAGGCCGAACGCGCCAACAAGGCCAAGTCGCAGTTCCTGTCCAGCATGTCGCACGAGTTGCGCACGCCGCTCAACGCGGTGCTGGGCTTCGGCCAGTTGCTGGCGCAGCAGCAGAACCTCAACCCCGGCCAGCAGCGCCAGGTGGGCGAGATCCTGCGCGGCGGCCACCACCTGCTGGCGCTGATCGGCGATCTGCTCGACCTCGGCCGCATCGAGGCCGGCGAGCTGGAGGTGCTGCCCAGCTCGGTGGCCGCGACGGCGCTGGTCGACGAATGCATCGCGCTGATGCAGACGCAGGCCGCCGAATTCGCGGTCGACCTGCAGCCGGCGGTGGGCGACGGCAGCCTGCACGCCTGGGCCGACCCCAAGCGGCTGCGCCAGGTGCTGCTGAACCTGCTGTCCAACGCCGTCAAGTACAACCACCGCGGCGGCCGTGTCGGCGTGACGGTGGAGCCCGTCGAAGGGCAGATCGAATTCCGCGTCAGCGACAACGGCCCCGGCCTCAGCGCCGAGCAGCAGGCGCGGTTGTTCAAGCCTTTCGAGCGGCTCGACGCCGCGCGCCACGGCACCGACGGCACCGGCATCGGCCTGGCGCTCAGCCGCCACCTGGTGGAGGCGATGGGCGGGCGCATCGGCGTCGTCAGCCAGCCCGGCCAGGGCAGCACCTTCTGGTTCCGCCTGCCGCTGGCCGAGGCGGCGCCGGCGCTGGCCGCGCCCATCCCCGCCGCGCCGGCCGGCCGCCGCCGGCGCGCGCTGTACATCGAAGACAACCCGGTCAACCTGATGCTGATGGCCGCGCTGCTGGAAGACGAGCTCGACCTGGCGACCGCCGCCGAGCCGCTGCAAGGCCTGGAAGACGCCTATGCGGCGCCGCCCGACCTGATCCTGCTGGACATCCAGCTGCCCGGCATCGACGGCTACGAGGTGCTGCGCCGGCTGCGCGCCGACGCGCGCACGCGCCGCATCCCCGTGGTGGCCGTCAGCGCCAACGCGATGCCGGCCGACCTGGCCGCCGGCAAGGCCGCCGGCTTCGATGCCTACCTGACCAAGCCGGTGGACCTGCACACGCTGCTGGACACCGTGCGCGCGCTGGCGCCGGCCGCGCCCTGATCGCCGGGAGCCTGCCATGACGACTTTCATCGCGCGCCTGCGCAGCGCCGCCGGGCTGGTGGCTTCTCTGGTGGCTTCTCTGGTGGTTTCTCTGGCTGCTTCGCTGGCCGCGCCCGCAGCCACGGCCGCCACGCTGCAACTGCGGCTGCTGGAGACCACCGACATCCACATGAACCTGCTGGCCTTCGACTACTACCTCGACAAGCCCAGCGACGAATTCGGCCTGGCGCGCACCGCCACGCTCATCAAGGCGGCGCGCGCCGAAGCGAAGAACAGCCTGCTGTTCGACAACGGCGACCTCATCCAGGGCAGCCCGCTGGGCGACCAGGTGGCCACCGTGCAGCCGCTGGCCGAGGGCGCCGTGCACCCGGCGATGAAGGTGCTCAACGCGCTGGGCTACGACGCCGGCAACATCGGCAACCACGAGTTCAACTACGGCCTGCCCTACCTGAAGCGCGTGCTCGCCGGCGCGCGCTACCCGTACGTCAACGCCAACGTCGTCAGCGCCACCCGCAGCGACGACAAGCCCGAACCCGTGTTCACGCCCTACGTGATGCTGGAGCGCCGCTTCGTCGACGACGGCGGCGCCGTGCATCCGCTGAAGATCGGCGTCATCGGCTTCGTGCCGCCGCAGATCATGCTGTGGGACCGCTCCCACCTGCTGGGCAAGGTGCGCGTGCTCGACATCGTCGAGACCGCGCGCCGCTACGTGCCGCAGATGCGCGCCGCCGGCGCCGACGTGGTGGTCGCCGTGCCGCACTCGGGGCTGGAGTTCGGCACCACGGTGCTGTTCGCCGAGAACACGGTGGCCAGGCTGGCCGAGGTGCCGGGCATCGACGCCATCCTGTTCGGCCATTCGCACGGCGAGTTTCCCGGCGGCTTCTTCAGCAAGCACCCCAAGGTCGACCTCGACCAGGGCACGATCAACGGCGTGCCCGCGGTGATGGCCGGCGCCTGGGGCAGCCACCTGGGCGTGATCGACCTCGTGCTCGACGACCGCAGCGGCCGCTGGCAGGTGACGCAGGGCCGCGCCCGGCTGCGCCCGGTGTGGGACCGCGCCACGCGCAAGCCGCTGGCCGAGCCCGACCCGCCGATCGCCGCGCTGATCGAGCGCGAGCACGCCGCCACCCGTGCCCACATGGGCGCCGAGATCGCGCGCACCACGGCGCCCATCACCAGCTACTTCGCACTGGTGGCCGACGACCCCTCGGTGCAGCTCGTCGCGCAGGCGCAACTGGCCTACGCGCGCGCGGCGCTCAAGGGCACGCCCAACGAAGGGCTGCCGCTGCTGTCGGCGGCGGCGCCGTTCAAGGCCGGCGGCCGCATGGGCTGGCGCTACTACACCGACATCGCCGCCGGCCCGGTGGCGCTGCGCGACATCGCCTCGCTCTACATCTACCCCAACACCATCAAGGTGGTGAAGGTCAGCGGCGCCCAGTTGCGTGAATGGCTGGAGATGTCGGCCGGCCAGTTCAACCGCATCGACCCCGCCGGGCCGCCCGAGCAGAACCTCGTCAACGAGGCCTTCCGCACCTACAACTTCGACGTCATCGACGGCCTGCGCTACGCGATCGACGTCACCCAGCCGGCGCGCTACGACCCCAACGGCAAGCTGCTGGCGCCGGCGGCGCACCGCATCCGCGATCTGCAGTACGAAGGCCAGCCGGTCGACGACGCGGCGGCGTACCTCGTCGTCACCAACAACTACCGCGCTGGCGGCGGCGGCGGTTTTGCCGGGCTCGACGGCACGCAGATCGTGCTGGACGCGCAGGACGAGAACCGCCAGGCGCTGGCGCAGTACCTGGCCGCCGCCAAGACCTTCGACCCCAGCGCCGACGGCAACTGGCGCCTGGCGCCGGTGCCGGGCATCCAGCTGCGCTTCCTCTCGGGCCAGGGCGGTGTCGCTCAGCTGCCACGTTATCCCGGCATCCGCGCCGTCAAGGACAACGGCGACGGCTCGGTGCTCTACGAGATCGCGCCGTGAGTCTGCGGCCCGGCCGCGCGGCGCGCCCGCGCGGGTTCGTCATCACCACGCTGCTGTTGCTGCTGGCCGGCGCGGCGGCGCTGGCGCTGCTGGCGCTGGCGCTGGCCGCCGCCTGGTACTGGCGCGACCTGCCGCCGCTGACCAAGGTCACCGACTACCAGCCGCGCCAGCACCTGCAGGTGCTGACGGCCGAGGGCAGCGAGATCGCCACCTTCGGCAGCGAGCGGCGCATCTTCGTGCCGATCGAGCAGATCCCGCCGGCCTTGAAGGACGCCGTGCTGGCGATCGAGGACACCGGCTTCTACGAGCACTTCGGCATCAGCCCCAAGGGCCTGCTGCGCGCCTTCATCGCCAACCTCGGCGGCGGCATGCCGCAGGGCGCCTCCACCATCACGCAGCAGGTGGCGCGCACCTTCTTCCTGTCGACGCGGCGCACGCCCGAGCGCAAGATCAAGGAAGCGCTGCTGGCGCTGCAGATCGAGCACGAGCTGGACAAGGACCGCATCCTCGAGCTCTACCTCAACCAGATCTACCTCGGCCAGCGCGCCTACGGCTTCGGCGCCGCGGCGCAGGTCTACTTCGGCAAGCCGCTGGCGGCGCTGACGCTGGCCGAATCGGCCATGCTCGCCGGCCTGCCGCAGAACCCGATCTGGGCCAACCCGGTGGTCAACGCCGAACGCGCGCGGCGCCGCCAGCTGCTGGTGCTCGACCGCATGCGCAAGCTCGGCCGCATCAGCGCCGCGCAATACGACCAGGCGGTGGCCGAGAAGCTGGTGCTGCGCAACGCCCGCGGCGCGGCGCTGCACGCCGAGTACGTGGCCGAGATGGCGCGGCTGGCGGTGGTGGAGCGCTTCGGCGAGCAGGCCTACACCCAGGGCCTGCGCGTCGTCACCTCGATCCGCGCCGCCGAGCAGCAGGCCGCCCACGCTGCGCTGCGCCGCGCGCTGCTGGCCCACGAGCGCAAGCAGCGCTGGCGCGGCCCCGAAGACCACGAAGACCTGCCGGCCAAAGCGAGCGGCGCCGAGTTGGAGCGCGCCGCCGCGCAGGCCTTGAAGGACCATGCCGACGACGACGACCTGCGCGTGGCCATCGTGCTGGAGGCCGGCCCGCGCGAGGTGCTGGCGCAACTGGCCAGCGGCGAGGCGGTGCGCATCGGCAGCGGCGGGCTGCGCCAGGCGCAGCCGGGGCTGGCGCCCAAGGCGCCGGCGACGCTGGCCATCACGCGCGGCGCCGTCATCCGCGTGCTGGCCGACGGCAACCGCGACGGCACGACGAGCTGGAGCATCGTGCAATGGCCCGAGGCCGAAGGCGCCTTCGTCGCGCTCGACCCCGACACCGGCCGCGTGCGCGCGCTGGTCGGCGGCTTCGACTTCCGCCAGCGCCAGTTCAACCATGCCACGCAGGCCTGGCGGCAGCCGGGATCGAGCTTCAAGCCCTTGCTGTACTCGGCCGCCTTCGCGCACGGCGTGCGGCCCGAGACCGTGGTCGACGACCTGCCGCTGACGGTGGCCGAAGGCGCCACCGACGACTGGAACCCGAAGAACTCCGACGGCCAATTCGACGGCCCGATCACCGTGCGCGAAGCGCTGGTGCGATCGAAGAACCTGGTCAGCATCCGGCTGCTGCGGCAGATCGGCCTGCCGGCGGCGCGCGACTGGGTGGCGCGCTTCGGCATCGACCCCGCGCGCCAGCCCGACAACCTGACCTTCGCCTTGGGCGCCGGCAGCGTCACGCCGCTGCAGCTGGCCGGCGCCTACGCGGTGTTCGCCAACGGCGGCTGGCGCGTGCCGCCGGTGGTGATCGAGAAGATCGTCGACGCCCGCGGCCAGCTGCTGTTCGAGGCGCCGCCGGCAGCCGCCTTCAGCGAAGACACGCGCGCCGTGCCCGCCACCAACGTCTTCCTGCTGCGCAGCCTGCTAGCCGACGTCACGCGGCGCGGCACCGCGGCGGCGGCGCAGGCCGCGCTGCGCCGGCCCGACCTGTACGGCAAGACCGGCACCACCAACGACGCGGTGGACGCCTGGTTCGCCGGCTTCCAGCCCAGCGTGGTGGCGGTCGGCTGGATCGGCTACGACGAGCCGCAAAGCCTGGGCGAGCGCGAAAGCGGCGGCGGCCTGGCGCTGCCGCCGTGGATCGAGTTCATGCGCGTGGCGCTGAAAGGGGTGCCGGTGCAGCCGCTGGTGCCGCCGCCCGGCGTGGTGCACGTCGAGGGCGGCGACTGGCGCCTGGCCGGCGACGATGCGCAGCCCTTCGTGGCGCGCATCGCGGCACCGCAGCCGACGCTGCCGACCTTGCCCGAAGGCGCCGCCAGCGCGCCGCCGGGGCTGCTGCCCGAAGCGGCATCGGGCGTGCCGGGGATGACGCCGGGGTCGCCGGCGATGCCGCCGGGAATACCGGTTACGCAAGCGCCGCCGGTGACGCCGGTGACGCCGGTGCCGCCCGTCTCGCCCGTAACGCCGGTACCGCCGGTACCGCCCGCCAACGCCGCCTCGCGCTGATCGCGGCGGCGGCGGCGGCCGCGGCCGGCCGTCAGGGTTGCGGCGCGGGCGGCGGCGGCGTGTCGTCGGCCGGCGCGTCGCCGGGCTCGCCCGGCGCCGGCACGTGGCCGGCGGCCTTGCGCTGCGCCTTCTCTTCCTTCTTGCGCTTCTTCTCCAGCTCGCGCTGGCGCTTCTCGAATGCGTAGTTGGGTTTTGCCACGGGCATCGGGCTCCGGCAAGGACGATGCCCCGACGATACCCCAGCAGCTGTAGCCCCTCAGCGTTCCGGCGCGATCTCGGTGCCGTAGTCGTACAGCGCTTCGAGAAGGGCCTGCTGGCGCTCGTCGGCGCCTTCGGCGAGTTCGTCGATGCGTTGGAAATACTGCGTCAGCGTGGTGGCGCCGCCGGCGCCGTCGTGCAGCCGCGCGGCGCAATGGGCGCGCCAGCGCGCGCGCTCGTCGTCGCTCAGCGTGTCGGCGAAGTTGCGCGCGCGGTAGCGGAACAGCAGCTCGTCGAGCCGCTCGTCGGCGAAGGCAGGGTGGCGTTCGGCCAGCGCGGAAGGCGACAGCGTGCGCAGCCGCTGCAGCGTGCGCCGGTCTTCGTTGCCGACGAAGCCGCCGTACAGGTCTTCGTCGACGTCCACGGGCTGCGCCGGCGCCGGCCGCGCGAAGACCTGCGGCCACAGCGCCGCCGACGCCGCCGCCACCGCGGCGGCCTGCTGCGCGTGGCGCGCGGCGGCGCCGAGGTCGATGCCCCAGCGCTCGGCCGCGGCGCCCAGGGTCTTGAGGTTGCCGATCACCACCGGGCTCTTGTTGACGTGGATGGTCTTGATCGGCAGCCGCTGCACGCCGGCGGGCAGCTCGTCCTGGCGCACGAAGAGGCGCTGGCGCACCTGCTCGGCGTCCAGCGCGGCCAGCTCGGCGGGGTCGTGCGCGAGGTCCCAGACGATCAGCTCGTTCTTGTTGGTCGGGTGCGCGGCCAGCGGCCACACCACGGCCAGGCAGCCGCGCTCGGCCGGGTAGCGGCCCGACAGGTGAACGAAAGGCCGGCCGACGCCGATCTCGGCGCGCACGGCGTTCTTGTCGCGCAGCTTCAGGCAGAAGTCCCACAGCCGCGGCTGGCGCGCCTTGACCAGCCGCGCCAGCGCGAGGGTGGCGCGCACGTCGGACAGCGCGTCGTGCGCCGCCTCGTGCGCCAGGCCGTTGGCCGCCGTCAGCTGCTCCAGCTTGAACGAGGGCCGGCCGTCGTCGTGGCGCGGCCATTCGATGCCTTCGGGCCGCAGCGACCAGGTGCAGCGCACGGCGTCCATCAGGTCCCAGCGGCTGCAGCCGTTCTGCCACTCGCGGCCGTAGGGGTCGATCAGGCTGCGCCAGAACAGGTGGCGCGTGACCTCGTCGTCGAAGCGGATGCTGTTGTAGCCGACGCCGATGGTGCCCGGCGCCGCCAGCTCGGCCTCGATGGCGGCGGCGAAGGCGTGCTCGGCCACGCCGTGCTGCAGGCAATGCTGCGGCAGGATGCCGGTGAGCAGGCAGCTTTCGGGGTCGGGCAGCGCATCGGGCGCCGGCTTGCAGTAGTGCATCACCGGCTCGCCGATGACGTTCAGCGCGGCGTCGGTGCGCAGCCCCGCGAACTGCGCCGGGCGGTCGCGGCGCGGCACGCGGCCGAAGGTTTCGTAGTCGTGCCAGAAGAAGGTGTCGGCGGGCATCGTGCAACGATACCCGCCGCCGACACCTCGCGCGTCGTCAACCCTTCTTGCGCGCCGCCGCCGACTTGCTGCCGCTGCCGCCTTGCTGCAGCGCCTCGGACATGCCCAGCAACACGCCGCCCACCATCGCCGCGTAGCTCTCGGCCATGGCCTGCGCAGCCTTCAGCCCGGCGGCGCGCGACTGGCGCACAGCGGCCTGCATGTCGTCCATCAGCTTCTCGGCCGTTTCGCTGGCGCGGCTGCCCGACACGGTGCCGCCGGCCTGCATCTTCTCCAGCACGGGGCCCCAGGCGGCGGCCATCTGCTCGCCGGCGCCGCCGGCGGCCTTGCGCACGGTGCTGATCAGCGTGTCCTCGAACTTGTCGAGGTCGGCCAGCGCCTTGCTCAGGTGCTTCTCGCGCAGGTCGGCGCCCTGCGCCATCAACTGGCCCAGCGCCACGCGGTTGGCTTCCACGGCCTTGAGCAGCGCGTCGTCCATGCCGGCCACGGCTTTGTCGAGCAGGCCTTCGGCGTCGGCGCCGGCCAGCGGGTTGCGCGCCATGCCGCTGCCGACGGCGTCGGTCACGCTCTTCAGCGCGCTGCGGATGTTCTTCAGCGTCAGCTCACGCCCCTGCAAGGCCTGCAGCGTGGCGACGGCCACCGCCTTGCGGAGCTGCTCGCCCTGCTGGGCGGTGGCGCTTTGGAACTGCGCCACCAGCGTGTCGGCATCGATCAGGGACTTCGTGACCATCGGGGCTCTCCTCGGTGTGGATGCGGGTGTGAAAGAAGGGGCCCCGCATGCTCGCATCGAAGCGGCGGCCGGGCAAGCCGGCGCGCCCCGGAGAGCGACTAGCGCAGCACCAGCAGCGGCAGCTTGCTGCGCGACATCACGTTCTTGGTGTGCGAGCCGAACAGCAGTTCGCCGAAGGCGCCGCGGCCGTGGGTGACCATCACGATCAGGTCGCAGCCGAACTCCTCGGCGGCCTTGACGATGGCGTCGTCGACCGCGTCGGTGCGCTGGTACTTGCCGTTGAAGGGCACGCCGGCCTCGGCCGCCTTGGCCGCGAACCTGGCCAGCACCTCGTTGGCGTGCGCTTCGGTGCGCACCTGGTGGGCTTCGCTGTCGCGCTGGTAGGCGGTGACGTTGGCGGCCATGGTGGGCATGGGCGGCATCGGCTCGGCGACGAAGCCGGTGACGCTGGCGCCCAGCTTGCGCGCCAGTTCCAGGCCGGCCTGCGCGGCGCGCTCGGAGAGTTCGCTGCCGTCCACGGGCACGAGGAGGTGGGTGTACATACGACGGTGTCCTTCCATTCCGGTCTCGATCGCCGGGCTCGACCGCGACGCCGGACATGGCACCGCGCTGGCGATCACTGTAGGCCGGCCGGCGGCGCGCGCGTTGATCGCCATCAAGCGCAAAGCCGGTGCCGATAATCGGCCGCATGCGCGAGCTGTTCGACCTCGACCCCGCCCTGGTCTTCCTCAACCACGGCTCCTACGGCGCCTGCCCGCAGCCGGTGCGCCAGGCACTGCACGACTGGCACACGCAGATGGAGCGCAACCCGGTGGAGTTTCTCGGCCGGCGCTCGGCCACGCTGCTGCGCGCGGCGCGCGAGCAACTGGCCGGCTTCGTCGGCGCGCAGGCCGACGACCTGGTGTTCGTGCCCAACGCCACCACCGGCGTCAACTGCGTCGCCCGCTCGCTGGACCTGCAGCCCGGCGACGAGGTGCTGGGCACCACGCTGGAATACGGCGCCTGCGACGCCGCCTGGGACTTCATCTGCGCGCAGCAACAAGCGCGTTACGTGCGCACCCCCATCGCGCTGCCGCTCGACGACGAGGCCTGCGTGCGGCAGATCATGGCCGGCGTGACGCCACGCACGCGGCTGGTCTTCATCAGCCACCTGGCGTCGACCACGGCGCTGATCCTGCCGGTGGCCGCCGTCGTCGCCGCGGCGCACGAGCGCGGGCTGCCGGTGCTGGTGGACGGCGCGCACGCGCCGGGGCAGCTGGACCTGTCGCTCGACGCGCTGGGCGCCGACTTCTACACCGGCAACTGCCACAAGTGGCTGTGCGCGCCCAAGGGCAGCGGCTTCCTGCACGCGCGGCCCGAGCAGCAGGCGCGGCTGCAAGCCAGCGTGGTGAGCTGGGGCTACCTCGCCGGCAGCGGCGGCCACACCGGCTTCGACGCCTACACCGGGCGCACGCTGTTCGAGCGCCGGCTGCAATGGCAGGGCACGCGCGATATCTGCGGCTGGCTGGCGGTGGGCGCGGCGATCGACTTCCACCGCCAGCACCTGGGCCCCGAGGTGCGCGCGCATTGCCGCCGCCTGGCGCTGGCGCTGATGCACGAGCTGGCCGCGCATTTCGCGCTGCCGGTGATCGGCAGCGACCCGCACTTCGCGCAGATGGTGCCGGTGCCGGTGCCGCCCTGCGACGCCGAGGCGCTGCGCCGCAGGCTCTTCGAGCAGCACCACATCGAGGTGCCGGTGACGCAGCACGAAGGCCGCAGCTTCGTGCGCGTCTCGGTGCAGGGCTACAACACGCGCGCCGAGCTGGAGGCGCTGGCCCAGGCGCTGCACGCAGCGTTCGCGCATGGATGAAGTCGACGTGCTGGTGATCGGCGCCGGCGTGGTCGGCCTGGCCTGCGCGCGCGCGCTGGCGCTGCAGGGGCGCGCGGTCGTCATCGTCGAAGCGGCGGGGCAGTTCGGCAGCGGCACCAGCAGCCGCAATTCCGAGGTCGTGCACGCCGGGCTGTACTACGAGCCCGGCAGCTTGAAGGCGCGCCTGTGCGTGCGCGGCCGCGAGATGCTGTACGACTACTGCGCCGCGCGCGGCGTGGCCGCGCAGCGCTGCGGCAAGCTGCTGGTGGCCACGCGCGCGGCCGACGTGGCGCAGCTGGAGCCGATCCGCCGCCGCGCCGCCGCCTGCGGCGTGCACGACCTGCAGCCGCTGGACGGCGCCGCGCTGCGCGCGCTGGAGCCCGAGCTGCAGGCCGTGGCCGCGCTGTGGTCGCCGAGCAGCGGCATCGTCGACAGCCACGGCCTGATGGCCGCGCTGCTGGGCGACGCCGAGCAGGCCGGCGCGCTGTTCGCGGTGGCCAGCCCTTTCGCCGGCGCGCGGCGCGAGGGCGGCCGCTGGATCGTGCGGACCGGCAACCACAACGACAGCGAACCCTTCGAGCTGGCCGCCCGCTGGCTGGTCAACAGCGCCGGGCTGCAGGCGCAGGCCGTAGCGGCGCGCATGCAGGGCTTTGCGGCCGCCGCCATCCCGCGCCGGCATCTGGCCAAGGGCCACTACTTCGGCTTCAGCGGCCGCGCGCCCTTTCGCCACCTGATCTACCCGATGCCGGTGGACGGCGGCCTGGGCGTGCACCTGACGCTGGACCTCGGCGGACAGGCGCGCTTCGGGCCGGACGTGGAATGGCTGCCGGACACTACCGACGATGACGACGCCGCGCTGGACTACGCCGTCGACCCCGCGCGGCTGCCGGCCTTCGAAGCCGAGATCCGCCGCTACTGGCCCGCGCTGCCGGCCGGCAGCCTGCAGCCGGCGTACAGCGGCATCCGCCCCAAGCTGAGCGGCCCCGGCGCGCCGGCGGCCGACTTCCACATCGCCGGCCCGGCGCAGCACGGCGCGGCCGGCGTGGTGCAGCTCTTCGGCATCGAATCACCCGGGCTCACCGCCTCGCTGGCCATCGGCGAGCAGGTGGCCGAGATCGTCGCCGCGGCCGAAGGCTGATGTCGCCGCGGCGCTCGGCGACAATGCGCGCCGCTCTTGCGCCGCTGTTGCGCCGCTCTTGCGCCGCTCTTGCGCTGCCCTGCCCTGCCTTCGCTCCCACGCCATGCCCGACTCGCTGATCCTCACCCTCGCCGGTCCCGACCGCACCGGCATCGTCCACGCCATCACCGGCGCGCTGGCCGGGCGCGGCGGCAACATCACCGATGCCGCGCAGTTCAACGACCAGAGCACCGGCCAGTTCTTCATGCGCGTGCAGTTCTCGCTGGCGGCCGACCAGCACGAAGCCATCCGCGCCGACGTGGCACGCCTGGCCGACGCCATGCAGATGAAGTGGCAGCTGCACGAGGCCCAGGCGCGCATGCGCACGGTGCTGATGGTCAGCAAGCTGGGGCATTGCCTGAACGACCTGCTGTTCCGCTACAAGAGCCAGCTGCTGCCGCTGGACATCCGCGCCGTGGTCTCCAACCACCGCGACTACTACCAGCTGGCGGCCAGCTACGACATCCCGTTCCACCACATCCCGGTGACGGCGGCCACCAAGGCGCAGGCCGAGGCGCGGCTGCTCGACATCGTGCAGCAGGAGCAGGCCGAGCTGGTGGTGCTGGCGCGCTACATGCAGGTGCTGTCCGACGACTTGTGTCGCGCGTTGGAAGGGCGGGCCATCAACATCCACCACAGCTTCCTGCCCAGCTTCAAGGGCGCCAAGCCCTACCACCAGGCGCACGAGCGCGGCGTCAAGATCATCGGCGCCACCGCGCACTACGTGACGGCGACGCTGGACGAAGGGCCCATCATCGAGCAGGACATCGCCCGCGTCGACCACGCCTGCACGCCCGAGCAGCTGACCCACATCGGCCGCGACATCGAATGCGCCGTGCTGGCCCGCGCCGTCACCTGGCACGCGCAGCACCGCGTGCTGGTCAACGGGCACAAGTCGGTGGTGTTTCGCTGAGGCGCCGCGAACAGCCCTGCTTTTCCGGCGCTTTTGACACGATCGTGTCATCGTGCCGAGCGTACGATGCGCAGCGTCTCTGGCAACAACCGGCCGCAACAATGGGCGGACCCCCGGAACCCGTACCCGGCGCCAGTGCCCGTCAGGCTTCGCTGCCTGCTCGGTAGCTTCAAGGCCACCTCTGACCGGGTGGCCTTTGGCTTTTCAGGGCCGCCGCGTCACGCCGCGGCGTAGCGTCGGCTCATCGCCTCCAGCGGCAGCGGCTTGATGCGCGGCGCCATGCCGGCGCAGCCGAAGGCCTCGAAGCGCGCCTTGCAGACGCCGCGCGCGGCCTGCGTCGCCGCCTTCAGCGCCTGTCGCGGGTCGAACTCGGCGGGCCGCTCGGCGAAGCAGCGCCGCATCGCGCCGGTCATCGCCAGGCGGATGTCGGTGTCGATGTTGACCTTGCGTACGCCGCTGGCGATGCCGCGGCGGATCTCGTCGACCGGCACGCCGTAGGTTTCCTTGATGTCGCCGCCGTGGCGGCGGATGATCTCCAGCCACTCCTGCGGCACCGACGACGAGCCGTGCATCACCAGGTGCGTGTCGGGCACCGCGGCGTGGATGGCGGCGATGCGCTCGATGGCCAGCGTCTCGCCGCTGGGCGGGCGGCTGAACTTGTAGGCGCCGTGGCTGGTGCCGATGGCAATCGCCAGCGCGTCGACGCCGGTGCGCTCGACGAAGTCGCGCGCCTGCGCCGGGTCGGTCAGCAGTTGCTCGCGGCCCAGCACGCCTTCGGCGCCGACGCCGTCTTCCTCGCCCGCGGTACCGGTCTCCAGCGAGCCCAGGCAGCCCAGCTCGCCTTCCACCGAGACGCCGACGGCATGCGCCATGCCGCAGACCTGGCGCGTTACTTCGACGTTGTAGTCGTAGTCGGCCGGCGTCTTGCCGTCGGCGCGCAGCGAGCCGTCCATCATCACGCTGGTGAAGCCCGAGCGGATGCTTTGCTGGCACGCTGCGGGCGTGGCGCCGTGGTCCTGGTGCAGGCACAGCGGGAGGTCGGGGTGCGCTTCCACCGCGGCCAGCGCCAGGTGGCGCAGGTAGGGCTCGCCGGCGTAGCTCCGCGCGCCGGCGCTGGCCTGCAGGATGACCGGCGACTGCGTCTCCTCGGCCGCCTGCAGGATGGCGTGGATCTGCTCCAGGTTGTTGACGTTGAAGGCCGGCACGCCGTAGCCGTGCTCGGCGGCGTGGTCCAGCAGTTGTCGCAAGGCGATGAAGGCCATGGTGGGGTGGGTCTTTCGGTTCGATGGGTCAGGTGAACTGGGACACGCAGTCGCCGAGCGCGCACCAGTGCTGCAGGTCGGCGAGCGTGACGCGGCCTTCGCCGCCGCCGCCGCGCTCGGTCAAGGCCGGGCGCCAGCCGTCGCGGCGGTCCAGCCCGGGGCCGATGGCGACGGCGCCTTCGATCGTGGCCTGCGCGAAGTAGTGGCTGCGCGTCACGACCACCGGCACGCCGGCGGCGCGCGCGGCGGCGGCGCCGCCGGGCGAATCCTCGATCGCCAACGCCTGCAGCGACGGCAGTTGCAGCAGCGCCAGCGCGCGCTGGAAGACCTCGGGGTCGGGCTTCTTGCGCTGCACGTCCTCGCCGCAGACCACGGCGTCGAAGCCGTCGATGCCGCCCAGCGCCGGCGCCGCCGCGAGCAGCGCGCGCAGGTTGGCGCGGCTGGTGGTGGTGGCGATGGCCTGGCGCAGGCCTTGGCGCCGCGCCTCGGCGATCAGCGCCGCGACGGCCGGCCGCAGCGCCACCGCGCCGGCGGCCACGCGGTCGGCGTAGCGCCGGTTCTTCAGCGCGTGCAATTCGGCGGCCAGCGCCTCGCGCTGCTGCGCCAGCGGCGGCGCATCGGTGCGCGCGGCCATGTCGTGCAGCAGGCGCTCACGACCGCCGCTGACGGTCAGCAGCCGGCCGTAGTGCGCCTCGTCCCAGCGCCAGGGCAGGCCCAGCGCTTCGAAAGCCTCGTTGAAGGCGACGCGGTGGCCATCGCGCTCGGTCTCGGCGAGGGTGCCGTCGACGTCCCAGAGCAGGGCCTTCATGGCGCTGCCTTCGTGATTCGCAGGGCTTTCATGGCGCTGCTTCCCAGGTTCTCAGGGCTTTCATGGCGCTGTCTCGGCGACCTCGCGGCACGCCTGCTCGACGAGCTGCGCCAGCTTCTCCGCGGTGAACCCGAAATGCTTGAACAGCTCGCCCGCCGGCGCCGATTCGCCGAAGCGGTCCAGCCCCAGCGTGGCGGCGCAGCCATAGGCGCCCCAGCCGCGCGTCACGCCGGCCTCGACGCCGATGCGCGGCAAGCCGCGGCCCAGCACGGCGTCGCGCCAGGCGCGGTCCTGGCGGTCGAACACGCTGCTGCTGGGCAGCGAGACCACGCGCACCGGCAGGCCGCGCGCGTCCAGCAGCGCTTGCGCGGCCATCGCCAGCGCCAGTTCCGAGCCGCTGGCGATCAGCACGGCGCGCGCGCCGGCGCGGTCGGCGAGCACGTAGCCGCCGCGTGGCACGCCGGCACGCTGCGCTTCGCCGCGCGGCTGCGGCGGCAGGTCTTGCCGCGACAGCAGCAGCGCGCTGGGGCCATCCTGCCGCTGCAGCGCGGCGGCCCAGGCGGCGGCGGTTTCGAAGGCGTCGCCGGGCCGCCAGACATCGAGGTTAGGAATGAGCCGCAGGCTCTCGGCATGCTCCACCGGCTGGTGCGTGGGGCCGTCTTCGCCGAGGCCGATGCTGTCGTGCGTGAAGACGTGGACGACGCGCAGCTTCATCAGCGCCGCCATGCGGATGGCGTTGCGGCTGTAGTCGCTGAATGCGAGGAAGGTGCCGCCGTAGGGGATGAAGCCGCCGTGCAGCGCCACGCCGTTGAGGATGGCGGCCATGCCGAACTCGCGCACGCCGTGGCTGATGTGGCGCGCGCCGCAGCCGGGAAAGTCGGTCAGGTTGCTGCCCGTGAGGTCGGCGCTGCCGCCCAGCAGCTCGGGCAGGCGCGGGCCCAGCAAGGCCAGCGCGCGCTGGCTGGCCTTGCGCGTGGCCAGCGGCTTGTCCGACGCCTCGGCCTCGGCCAGCAGCGTGGCGCGCAGCGCGGGCCAGTCGGCCGGCAACTCCCCGTTGACGCGGCGCTCGAACTCGGCGGCCAGCGCCGGATGCGCCGCGCGGTACGAGGTCCAGCGCGACAGCCATTCGCTGCGCCGCAGCTCGCCACGCGGCCGCGCGTCCCAGGCCGCGTACACGTCGGGCGGAATCTCGAACGGCGCGTGCGGCCAGGCGATGGCTTCGCGCGTGGCGGCCACTTCGTCGGCGCCCAGCGGCTCGCCGTGGGCGCGCGCGGTGCCGGCGCGGTTGGGCGCGCCCTGGCCGATGGTGGTGCGGCAGATGATGATCGTCGGCGCGCCGGTGTGCGTGCGCGCCAGCGTCATCGCCTGGTCCAGCGCCGCGAGGTCGTGGCCGTCGACGGGGCCCAGCACGTGCCAGCCGTAGGCCTTGAAGCGCGCGGCGGTGTCGTCGCGGAACCAGCCTTGCACCGGGCCGTCGATGCTGATGCCGTTGTCGTCGTACAGCAGCACCAGCTTGTGCAGGCCCCACACGGCGGCCAGCGCGCAGGCCTCGTGGCTGATGCCTTCCATCAGGCAGCCGTCGCCGGCGAAGACCCAGGTGCGGTGGTCGACCAGCGCATGCCCCGGGCGGTTGAACTCGGCCGCCAGCCGCGCTTCGGCCAGCGCCATGCCCACCGCGTTGGCCAGGCCCTGGCCCAGCGGGCCGGTGGTGGTCTCCACGCCCGGCGTGTGGCCGGCCTCGGGGTGGCCCGGCGTCAGGCTGCCCAGTTGCCTGAAGCGTTGCAGCTCGGCCAGCGGCAGCGCGTAGCCGCTCAGGTGCAGCAGCGCGTACAGCAGCATCGAGGCGTGGCCGTTGCTGAGCACGAAGCGGTCGCGGTCGGGCCATTGCGGGTCGGCGGGGTCGTGGCGCAGGTGGCCGCTCCACAGTGCCAGCGCCATCTCGGCCATGCCCAGCGGCGCGCCGGGGTGGCCGGAGCGCGCCTGCTGCACGCTGTCCATCGCCAGCGCGCGCAAGGCACTGGCGCGCGGGTCGGTCGACGCGGCGCTGCCGCGCCGCACGCGCTCGGTCGATTCGCTGGCCATCACAGCGCTCCGCGCGCGCGGCGGGCGCGCTCCATCATGCGCCAGATGAAGGGCGTGAAGATGAGCTGCATCGCCAGCTCCATCTTGCCGCCGGGCATCACCACGGTGTTGGCGCGGCTCATCCACGAATCGTTGATCATGTTCAGCAGGTAGGGGAAGTCGATGCCCTTGGGGTTGGCGAAGCGGATCACGCACAGGCTTTCGTCGGCGCTGGGGATGTCGCGCGCGATGAAGGGGTTGCTGGTGTCGACCACCGGCACGCGCTGGAAGTTGACGTGCGTGTGCGTGAACTGGGGGCAGATGTAGTGCACGTAGTCGGGCATGCGGCGCAGGATGGTGTCGGTCACCGCCTCGGCGCTGTAGCCGCGCACGTTCTTGTCGCGGTAGAGCTTCTGGATCCACTCCAGGTTGATGACCGGCACCACGCCGATCAGCAGATCGGGGTAGCGCGCGACGTCGACCTCGGGCGTGACCACCGCGCCGTGCAGGCCTTCGTAGAACAGCAAGTCGGTGCCGGCGGGCAAGTCTTCCCAGGGCGTGAAGGTGCCGGGCGGCTGCTGGTAGGGCGCGGCCTCGCCGGCGTCGTGCAGGTACTTGCGGCGCCGGCCGCTGCCGCTTTCGGCGTAGGCGCGGAACAGCTGCTCCAGTTCGGGGAACAGGTTGTTCTCGGGGCCGAAGTGGCTGAAGTGCTTGTCGCCGGCGCGCTCGGCGGCGGCCTGGCGCTCGCGCATCTCCTGGCGGTCATAACGGTGGAAACTGTCGCCTTCGATCACCGCGGCGCTGACGCCTTCGCGGCGGAAGATGTTCTCGAAGGTGCGCGTGACCGAAGTGGTGCCGGCGCCCGAGGAGCCGGTGATCGCGATGATGGGGTGGCGTTCGGACATGGGGGTCAGCTCCGGAAAAGGCTGCGCTCGGCGAACAGCGGCGTGCCGCTGTCGCGCGGCGCCGGCTCGTGGTGGTAGCGCTCGATGCGCTCGACCTCGTGGCGCGAGCCGAACACGAAGCCGATGCGCTGGTGCAGTGCGCTCGGCTTGACGCCCAGCATGGTCTGGCGGCCGGTGCTGGCACGGCCGCCGGCCTGCTCCATCACGAAGCCGATCGGGTTGGCCTCGTACAGCAGGCGCAAGCGGCCGGGCTTGGCCGGGTCCTTGGTGTCGCGCGGGTACATGAAGACGCCGCCGCGCATCAGGATGCGGTGCGCCTCGGCCACCAGGCTGGCGATCCAGCGCATGTTGAAGTCCTTGCCGCGCGGCCCGCTGCGGCCGGCCAGGCACTCGTCGACATAACGCTTGACCGGCGGCTCCCAGAAGCGGCTGTTGCTGGTGTTGATGGCGAACTCCTGGCTGTCGGCCGGCACCTGCAGGTTGGGGTGCGTCAGCACGAACTCGCCGAGGTTGCGGTCGAGCGTGAAGCCGGCCACGCCGTTGCCCACCGTCAGCACCAGCATCGTGGTCGGGCCGTAGATGGCGTAGCCGGCGGCCACCTGCGCGGCGCCGGGCTGCAGGAAGTCGGCCTCGGTCACGTCGCGCTGGGGCTGGCCGTCGCCGGCGGGCGCCAGCTCGTCGGGCGCGCGCAGGATCGAGAAGATGCTGCCCACCGAGACGTTGACGTCGATGTTGCTGGAGCCGTCGAGCGGGTCGAACACCAGCAGGTAGCGGCCGCGCTGGTGGGCGGCGGGAATCTGCTGCGGCGCTTCCAGCTCTTCCGAGGCCAGGCCTGCGAGGTGGCCGTTCCACTCGTTCATGCGGATGAAGATCTCGTTGGACAGCAGGTCCAGCGGCTTCTGCACCTCGCCCTGCACGTTGATGGCGCCGCCCGCCGGCGCGGCGCCCGGCGCGTCGGACAGCGCGCCGAGGGCGACGATGCGGGCGATGGCCTTGCAGGCCAGCGCGACGTCGAGGATCAGCGCGTTCAGGCTGCCTTCGGCCTGCGGAAAGCGGCGCCGCTCTTCGATCAGGTAGCGCGTCAGCGTCCAGCGTTGCGACAAGGGCATGGCAAGGTCTCCGCCTCGAAAAGTGAAGTCAGGCGTTGGCCGCGAAGACGCGGCTGGCGCGGATGTCGGCTTGCGTGATGGTGGACAGGTCGTCGCGCGACAGCGCGCGGTCGCGCTCGCCGAACAAGCGGCTGGCCTGGCGCAGCCGCGCGCGGTCGAGCGCGTTGCGCACACTGCGCGCGTTGGCGAAATGCGGCTGCTGCACGCGCAATTCCAGGTACTGCGCCAGCGCCTCGCGCGCGCCGGGGCCGAAGCCGTACTGCAGCTGCGCCAGCATGCGCTCGGCGATCTGCAGCAACTCGGCCTGCGAATAGTCGGGAAAGCCCAGGTGGTGCGCGATGCGCGAGCTCAAGCCCGGGTTGCAGCGGAAGAAGCTGTCCATGCGGTCGGCATAGCCGGCCAGGATGACGACCAGGTCGTCGCGCTGGTTCTCCATCACCTGCAGCAGGATCTCGATCGCCTCCTGCCCGTAGTCGCGCTCGTTCTCGGGGCGGTACAGCGTGTAGGCCTCGTCGATGAAGAGCACGCCGCCCATCGCCTTCTTCAGCACTTCCTTGGTCTTCGGGCCGGTGTGGCCGATGTACGAGCCGACGAGGTCGTCGCGCGTCACCGCCACCATCTGGCCCTGGCGCACGTAGCCCAGGCGGTGCAGGATCTGCGCCATGCGCAAGGCCACCGTGGTCTTGCCGGTGCCGGGGTTGCCGGTGAAGCACATGTGCAGGCTGGGGTTGGCGGTGGGCAAGCCTTGCGCCGTGCGCAGCCGGTCGACCACCAGCAGCGCGGCGATGTCGCGCACGCGCTGCTTCACCGGCGCCAGGCCGACGAGGTCGCGCTCCAGTTCGTCGAGCACGGCTTCGACCTGGCTTTGCGCCAGCACCTCGGCCACGGTGCGCCCTGGTGGCACGTTAGGCGGCGCTGCGGCGGATGCCGGCGCCGGCGTCGAAACCGGCGCCGCGGCGCTGCTGCCGGGAATGGCGTACAGCGGGCGGTTCATGCCGCGACCGCCTCCGCGTACGGCGCCAGTTCGGCGCGCATCGCGTCGATCACGGCCGCATAGTCGCGCTGGCCGAAGATCGCGCTTCCGGCGACGAAGGTGTCGGCGCCGGCGGCGGCCACGCGCGCGATGTTGTCGACCTTGATGCCGCCGTCGACCTGCAAGCGCACGTCGCGCCCGCTGTCGTCGATGAGCCGGCGCACGCGCTCGATCTTGCGCAAGGCGCCGTCGATGAAGCCCTGGCCGCCGAAGCCCGGGTTGACGCTCATCACCAGCACGAGGTCGATCTGGTCGATCATCCACTCCAGCACGCCCAGCGGCTCGGCCGGGTTGAAGGCCAGGCCGACCTGACAGCCGTGGCCGCGGATCAGCTTGACGGTGCGGTCGACGTGCGTGCTGGCGTCGGGGTGGAAGCTGATGAGGTCGGCGCCGGCCTCGGCGAAGCGCTCGGCCAGCGCATCGACCGGCTGCACCATCAGGTGCACGTCGATCGGCACGCGGCAATGCTGGCGCAGCGCCTGGCAGACCATGTGGCCGACGCTCAGGTTGGGCACGTAGTGGTTGTCCATCACGTCGAAGTGCACGCCGTCGGCGCCGGCGGCCACCACGCGCTGCACCTCGTCGCCCAGGCGCGCGAAATCGGCCGACAGGATCGACGGCGTGATGCGAAAGCGGCGGTCCATCATTGCGCTCCCCGTGCGCCACCCGGCGCGTGATAACGCTGCGACTCCGGCGCCTCGGCGGCGTAGCCGCGCACCGTGTAGCGCTGCGTGCGGCCTTGCACTTCCTGGCGCTGCAGGCCGAAGCCGGGCTCGGCGTCGGGCCGGTTGACGATGAAGCTCATCGCGATGCTCTCGACGCCGCGCGTGGCGTCGAAGGCCATCAGCCGCACGTAGTGCTGCGGGAAGGTCTGGCGGCAGGCGTTCACCTCGGCCAGCACGCCGGCGGCGTCGCGCAGGTCGAACATCGGCAGGCCGAACATCTCCCAGTAGGTGTTGCGCGGGTGCGGATCGTCGGTGTATTCGACGCTCCAGGCATAACCCTTGTTCAAGCCGTACTGGATCTGCTGCGCGATCTCTTCGTCGCTGAGATCGGGCAGGAAGCTGAACTGGCCTTGGGTGATGCGGCCGACGGGGTTGGTCATCATGGTTCGATCCTCCTTCAGGCGACCGCCGGCGTCACGGCGAAGTCCGACGTATCGGTGCTGGCGTAGTTGAAGCTGATGTCGCCCCAGGTGTCGAGCGCCTGCTTCAGCGGCGTGCAGAACTGCGCGGCGCGGCGCAGGATCTCCGGGCCTTCGGCCTTGATGTCGCGGCCTTCGTTGCGCGCCTTGACCATGCATTCCAGCGCCACGCGGTTGGCCACCGCGCCGGCCTGGATGCCCGCCGGGTGGCCGATGGTGCCGCCGCCGAACTGCAGGATGACGTCGTCGCCGAACAGGTCGAGCAACTGGTGCATCTGGCCGGCGTGGATGCCGCCGCTGGCCACCGGCATCACCTTGTTGAGGTCGGCCCAGTCCTGGTCGAAGAACAGGCCGCGCGGCAGGTCTTGCTTGGTGTAGCTGTCGCGGCAGACGTTGTAGTAGCCCTGCACCGTCATCGGGTCGCCTTCAAGCTTGCCGACCGCGGTGCCGGTGTGCAGGTGGTCGCAGCCGGCCAGGCGCAGCCACTTGGCGATCACGCGGAAGCTCACGCCGTGGTTCTTCTGCCGCGTGTAGGTGCCGTGGCCGGCACGGTGCATGTGGACGATCATGTCGTGCTTGCGCGCCCAGTTGGCGATGCTCTGGATCGCCGTCCAGCCGATCACCAGGTCGACCATCACGACCACGCTGCCCAGTTCCTTGGCGAACTCGGCGCGCTCGTACATGTCTTCCATCGTCGCCGCGGTGATGTTGAGGTAGCTGCCCTTCACCTCGCCGGTGGCGGCGGCCGCCTTGTTGACGCCTTCCATCACGTAGAGGAAGCGGTCGCGCCAGTGCATGAAGGGCTGCGAGTTGATGTTCTCGTCGTCCTTCATGAAGTCCAGCCCGCCCTTCAGGCCTTCGTAGATCACGCGGCCGTAGTTGCGGCCCGACAAGCCCAGCTTGGGCTTGGTGGTGGCGCCCAGCAGCGGGCGGCCGAACTTGTCGAGGCGCTCGCGCTCGACCACCAGCCCGGTCGGCGGGCCCTTGAAGGTCTTGACGTAGGCCACCGGGATGCGGATGTCTTCCAGCCGGCAGGCCTTCAGCGGCTTGAAGCTGAAGACGTTGCCGATCAGGCTGGCCGTCATGTTGGCGATCGAGCCTTCCTCGAACAGGATGAGGTCGTAGGCCACCCAGGCGAAATACTGGTCGGGGCTGCCGGGCACCGGCTCGACGCGGAAGGCCTTGGCGCGGTAGCTGTCGCAGGCGGTCAGGCGGTCGGTCCAGACCACGGTCCAGGTCGCGGTGCTCGACTCGCCGGCCACCGCGGCGGCGGCCTCGATGGCGTCGACGCCGTCCTGCGGCGTGATGCGGAACAGGCAGATGGTGTCGGTCTCGCGCGGCACGTAGTCGGCGTCCCAGTAGCCCATCTGGCGGTACTTGAGCACGCCGGCGCTGTAGCGGCGCTGCGGGTCGAGGACGGGGTTGTCGAGCGGCTTGTTCATCGCGGCGTCTTCCGAAGGAGGGGACTGCGTCCCACTCTAGGGACGACGTTAGTTAAACGCCAGTCAGAGTTTCTTCAACTTCAGTTAAGCTATTACTGAATGAACGTCACGTTCCGCCAGCTGAAGGTGTTCGCCGAGGTCGCCGCCAAGGGCAGCATCACGGCCGCCGCCGAGGCGCTGCACCTGACGCCGCCGGCGGTGTCGATGCAGGTGAAGGAACTCGAAGGCCAGGTCGGCCTGCCGCTGCTCGACCGCGAGGGCCGGCGCATCAGCCTGTCGACCGCGGGCGAGTACTTCCTGGTCCACGCGCGGCGGCTGCTGTCGGCGCTGCAGGACGCCGACAACGCGATGGCGCGCTTCAAGCGGCTGGAGCGCGGGCGGCTGTCGATCGGCATCGTCAGCACCGCCAAGTACTTCGTGCCGCAGATGCTGGGCCGCTTCTGCGCCGAGCACCCGGGCGTGGAGCTGCAGTTGCAGGTGGCCGGCAACCGCGGGCAGCTGGTGACCATGCTGCAGCGCGCCGAGGTCGACCTGGCGGTGATGGGCCGGCCGCCGCGCGAGCTGGCCACGCGCAGCGAGGCCTTCGCCGCGCACCCGATGGTGGTGGTGGCGCCGCCGGGCCACCCGCTGCAGCGCCGCGGCCACGTGCCGGCGGCGGCGCTGGCGGCCTACCCCTTCATCGTGCGCGAGCAAGGCAGCGGCACGCGCGCGACCATGCAGCAGTTCTTCGCCGACCACCAGCTGCAGCCGGCGATCGCGATGGAGATCTCCAGCAACGAAACCATCAAGCAGGCAGTGATCGCCGGCCTCGGGCTGGCCTTCTTGTCGCTGCACACGCTGGGCACCGAGCTGCGCGCCGGGCAGCTGGCGCTGCTGGACATCGAAGGCACGCCCGTCGTGCGCACCTGGAACGTGGTGCACCTGCAGTCGCGCACGCTGTCGCCGCTGGCCGAGGCCTTTCGCTACTTCCTGATCGAGCATGGCGAGCAGCATCTGCTGGCGCACGACGCGCCGCTGCTGGCGGCCGGCGGCGCCCGCACAATCGGCGCCGAATCCGGCAGCCCACGCAAACCGCGCAGCGTGCGCCGTCGCCGTCCTCCCGCCAAGACCGTTCCGCGATGAAAGCCCTCGCCTTCGCCTCCATCACCGCCGCTGCGCTGCCGTGCGCGCTGTTGGCCGCCGCGCCAGCAGCGGCGCAGCAAGACCTGGCCGCGCGCAGCCTGGCGGCCACCTGCGCCAACTGCCACGGCACCGACGGCCACGCCCGCGGCGCCGTGATGAAGCCGCTGGCCGGCATGCCGGCCGAGCGGCTGTTGACGCTGATGGCGGGTTACCAGCGCGGCAGCGAACCCTCCACCGTGATGCAGCAGATCGCCCGCGGCTACAGCGATGCGCAGTTGCGGCTGATCGCCGCCTACTTCGCCGCCGTGCCGCCGGCGCCGCCGCGATGAAGCGCCGCCGCCTGCTGGGCAGCGCCGGCGCGCTGGCGTCGACGGCGGCGCTGGCCGCCTGCGCGGTGCGCCCGGCCGCGACGCCGTCGCTCGGCCGCGTGCTGGTCATCGGCGGCGGCTACGGCGGCTGCACCGCGGCGCGTTACCTCAAGCTGTGGGGCGGCGCGGCGGTGGCGGTGACGCTGGTCGACCCCGACGAGGCCTTCGTCTCGTGCCCGATGTCCAACCTCGTGCTCGGCGGCCAGCGCCGCATGGCCGACATCACGCACGGCTACGACGGCTTGCGCGCTGGCGGCGTGGCCGTGCGGCGCGACCGCGCGGTGGCCATCGACGCCGCGGCGCGCCGCGTGCGCCTGGCCGGCGGCGAGACGCTGGGCTACGAGCGGCTGATTGTCTCGCCGGGCATCGGCTTCATCCCCGGCGCGATCGCGGGGCTGGACACCCCGGCGGCGCGCCAGCGCGTGCTGCACGCCTGGCAGGCCGGCCCGCAAACGCTGGCCTTGCGCCGGCAGATCGAGGCGCTGCCCGACGGCGGCGTGGTCGCCATCACGATCCCGCCGTCGCCTTACCGCTGCCCGCCGGCGCCTTACGAACGCGCCTGCACCGTGGCCGCCTGGCTGAAGGTCCACAAGCCGCGCGCCAAGTTGCTGCTGCTGGACGCCAACCCCGAGATCCAGAGCAAGAAGGCCTTGTTCGAGCGCGCGTTCAAAGAACGTTATGCGGGCATCCTGGCCTACCACCCGAGCACCGAGCTGAAGGAGGTGGACGCCGCCGCCGGCGTGCTGAAGTTCGAGTTCGAGGACCTCAAGGCCGACGTGCTGAACGTGGTGCCGCCGCAGCGCGCGGCCGACATCGCGCGCGAGGCCGGCCTCGTCAACGTGGCTGGGCGCTGGGCCGGCGTGCACTGGCTGACGCTGGAATCGACCGCGGCGGCCGGCGTGCACGTGCTGGGCGACACGCTGTTCCCGGCGCCGGCGATGCCCAAGTCGGGCCACATGGCCAACCAGCTGGCCAAGGTGTGCGCGGCGGCACTCATCCAGTTGCTCAAGGGCGAGGCGGTGAACCCGGCGCCGCTGGTCATGAACACCTGCTACAGCTTCGTCAGCGACGACGAGGCGATGCACATCGCCTCGGTCCATGCTTACGACGATGCCGAGCGCACGTTCAAGCCAGTGCACGATGCCGGCGGGCTGTCGGCCGCGCCGAGCCGGGCCGAAGGCCGCTTCGCGCAGGCCTGGGCCGAGAACATCTGGGCCGACACGCTGGGCGGCCCGCTGCCGCGCTGAGCCGCGCCCTTCTCAGGGCTTGTTTCAGGGCTTGATTCAGGGCTTGATGTAGGCGTAGCCCTGGGTCTGCAGCCGCGCCAGCCGCACCACGCCCGAGGGCGTGAACTCGGCCTCCTGGATGAACTGCTCCTTCTTCAGGTTGCGGTTCTTCAGCGTGATCTCGCAGACCTCGAACTTGACGCCGCGCGCCACCAGCGCGGCCACCGGGCCGGCGAACAGCCCGCCTTGCGGGTCTTTTGCGCCTTCGATCAGGAAATCGACGCCGGCCGCGTGCGTGACGACGGTGATCTTCGCCGTGGGGTCGGTGTCCAGGTGGTTGCGCAGGTTGCGCAGGCCTTTCACGGCCTGCGCCGCCGCGTCGTCGATGTGGTAGACGACCCGGTCTTCGGCCAGCGCGGCGCCGCTGGCCGCGCACAGCAGCACGGCCAGCGCCAGCCGGCGGCCCAGCGTCATGCGCGCTCCGAACGGCGGCGGCGCGTGAAGCCCAGCACCAGCAGCCCGGCGCCCAGCAGCGCCGCGGTGGCCGGCAGCGGCACCACCAGCGCCAGCGCGGCGTTGCCGATCAAGGCGTAGGCGGCGGCCGACGGGTGCAGGTTGTCGGAGAACAGCGCGGCGCCGCAGTTGCCGACGAAGAAGCAGCCCGCGGTGACGTTGGTGATGCCGTAGGTGGCGCCGTTGTTGTTCAGCGCGTCGTCGATGACGCCTTGCCCGACGGCGGCCATATCCAGCACCATCACGTCGAGGTCGCTGAACAGCGCTTCGAGCATGCCTTCCAGCCCGGCGATGGCGGCGTTGTAGCGATTGGTGGCGTCGATCGACTCGGCGACCTTGCCCAACAGCACCGCCTCGGGCGTGTTGCCCAGGTTGGGCAGCGTGGAAATCAGCACGTGCTGGGCGCCCTTGGCGGCCAGCGCGGCGACGCTGTTGAAGATGTTGGTCGCCGCGGCCTCGGCCGCCGCCTGGCGCGTGGCGTCGGTGCCGCCGGCGGCGCTGCGCGCATCGCGCATGTCGTTGCCGCCGCCCACCACCACGTACAAGCCGTTGGGGTCGGCCGTCGCGTGCGACGGCCCCCACAGCCCGACCACCTGGGCCAGCACGCCGGGCGGGCTGCCCGAGATGCCCGTGCGCGCGCCGCCAAAGGCGTAGTTGGTGCCGCCGGCCAGCGAGGCCACGCTGGCCGACGGCAGGCCCAGCCCGGCGGCCAGCGTGTCGATCCAGTTCAACCCGTCCGAAAAGCGGCCGTTGAAATACGGTGCCGCCGGCACGGCGCCGTTGGTGGCGATCTTGATGTTGCCCACGTCCGACAAGCTGTCGCCGAACACGGTGAGCGAGCTGTAGGGCCCGGCCACGGCCGGCAGGGAAGCGAAGACCGAGCCGGCTGCCAGGCACAGCGCGGCCAGCGCGCGCAAAGACTGCTTCATGATGGGTTTCATCGAGTGTTGGAGTTCACGAAACGTAGCACCCGCGCCGCGTTCCGTCAGCCGCTGCAGCGCGTGATCTGGTGCAAACCCACCCCTCAAGATCGGGGGTGGGTCGACGCTCAGCCCGTCTTGCGCCCGATGCCGGGCCGCGGCGGCAGGCCGGTGTGCTGGGTCAGCAGGCGGCCCTTGCGCGGCTGGCCGGGTTGCGACGGCGTGGAGTTGCTGCGCCGCGGGCTTTGGTAGCCGCCCTCGGTGGCCGGCTGGTAGGCCGGGATCAGTTGCTGGCGGCCGCTGCCGATCAGGTCGGCGCGGCCCATGGCTTTCAGCGCCTCGCGCAGCAGCGGCCAGTTCTTCGGGTCGTGCCAGCGCAGGAAGGCCTTGTGCAGGCGGCGCCGGCGCTCGCCGCGCACGACGTCCACGCGCTCGGCGCGCGCGTCGCGGTGCACGCCCTTCAGCGGGTTCAGGCCGGAGTGGTACATCGCCGTCGCGGTGGCCATCGGGCTGGGGTAGAAGGTCTGCACCTGGTCGGCCTTGAAACCGTTGCGCTTGAGCCAGAGCGCGAGGTTCATCATGTCTTCGTCGCTGGTGCCGGGGTGCGCGGCGATGAAGTACGGGATCAGGTACTGCTTCTTGCCGGCGGCCGCCGAGGCCGCCTCGAAAAGCTGCTTGAAGCGTTCGTAGGCGCCGATACCCGGCTTCATCATCTTGGCCAGCGGCCCGCTCTCGGTGTGCTCGGGCGCGATCTTCAGATAACCGCCCACATGGTGCGTCACCAGTTCCTTGACGTACTCGGGCGAGCGCACCGCCAGGTCGTAGCGCAGGCCCGAGCCGATCAGGATCTTCTTCACGCCGCGCAGGCCGCGCGCGCGGCGGTACAGCTTGACCAGCGGCGCGTGGTCGGTGTTCAGGTTGGAGCAGATGCCGGGCCACACGCAGCTCGGCTTGCGGCAGGCGGCCTCGATCTCGCGGCTCTTGCAGCCCAGGCGGTACATGTTGGCCGTGGGGCCGCCGAGATCGCTGATCACGCCGGTGAAGCCGCGCACCTTGTCGCGGATGTCCTCGATCTCGCGGAGCACCGAGTCTTCGCTGCGGCTCTGGATGATGCGGCCCTCGTGCTCGGTGATCGAGCAGAAGGTGCAGCCGCCGAAGCAGCCGCGCATGATGTTGATGCTGAAGCGGATCATCTCCCACGCGGGGATCTTGGTCGGCCCGTCGTGGCCACCGCTTTCGTCGGCGTACACCGGGTGCGGGCTGCGCGCGTAGGGCAGGTCGAACACCAGGTCCATCTCGGCGGTGGACAGCGGGATCGGCGGCGGGTTGATCCAGACGTCGCGCCCTGCAGCCCCGATGCCGTGCCGCTGCACCAGCGCGCGCGCGTTGCCGGGGTTGGTCTCCAGGTGCAGCACGCGGTTGGCGTGGGCGTAGAGCACGGGGTCGCTCTTCACCTGCTCGTAGGCCGGCAGGCGGATCACGGTGTGCTCGCGCGGCGGCAGCTTCAACGCGCCGGCCTTGCGGCTGAGCGGCATCGCCACCACCGCTTCGGCGGCGGTGGCAGCGCCCTCTTCTTTCGCGCAGGACTGGCCGCGCGCGGCGGCGGCCGCCTCGGGCGTCTGGTAGGGGTTGACGTGCTCGTCGATGCGGCCGGGCTGGTCGACCTCGCTGGAGTCGATCTCGGCAAAGCCCTGCGGCACGTGGCCCTGGCGCACCAGGAAGGCGGTGCCGCGGATGTCGGTCATCGTCTCGACGGGCTCGCGCCGCGCCAGGCGGTGGGCGATCTCGACGATGGCGCGCTCGGCGTTGCCGTAGACCAGCAACTCGGCCTTGCTGTCGGCCAGGATGCTGTGGCGCACCTTGTCCTGCCAGTAGTCGTAATGCGCGATGCGGCGCAGCGAGGCCTCGATGCCGCCGATGATCACCGGCACGTCTTTGTAGGCCTGCTGGCAGCGCTGGGTGTAGACCAGCGTCGCGCGGTCGGGCCGCCGGCCGGCGGCGCCGCCGGGGGTGTAGGCGTCGTCGCTGCGGATCTTCCGGTCCGCGGTGTAGTGGTTGATCATCGAATCCATGTTCCCGGCGGCGACGCCGAAGAACAGGTTCGGCCGGCCCAGCGCCTTGAACGGGTCGACGCCGTGCCAGTCGGGCTGCGCGATGATGCCGACGCGAAAGCCCTGCGCCTCCAGCGTGCGGCCGATCACCGCCATGCCGAAGCTCGGGTGGTCGACGTAGGCGTCGCCGGTGACGATGATCACGTCGCACGAGTCCCAGCCGAGCCGTTCCATCTCGGCGCGGCTCATCGGCAGGAACGGCGCCGGCCCGAAGCGCTTGGCCCAGAAGGGGCGGTAGGCGCTGAGGGCGCGGGGCGCGGTGGGGGTGGCGACGGCGGTCACGGCAGCGGCAGGCGAAAAGTGGCGATTGTCCGCTGCACGCCGTCAGGCTGCCGGCTGGCGGGTTTTGAAGCCGGGCGCAGCACGGCCTGCGTCCGCCGCCGTCCTCCGCCATCCGCCACCGCCTTGCGCCTTGCACCGCCGCTGCAGCGCGGCTAGCATTGTAGAAATTTTCAACAAAGCAGCCGGCCGTGCCAACCGTCAACTTCAGCGTTCCCGAGGACGTGCGGGACGCTTTCAACGCCGCGTTCGAGGGGCAGAACAAGAGCGCCATCATCGCCGCGCTGATGCGCGAAGCGGTGGAGCGTGCCGAACTGCGCCGGCGCAGCGTGGCGGCCTCCAAGCGCATTGCCAAGCGCCGCGCACAAGCGCCCGTGGCAACGACGCAGCAGCTGCGCACGGCGCGCGAGCAAGGCCGCCCGTGATCGTCGTGGCCGATGCCAGCGTCGCGCTCAAGTGGTTTCTGAAACAGCGCGACGACGAGGCGGACGTCGAACAGGCCATGGCCTTGCTGGCCCAGGCCGCGAACGGTGAAGTCGATTTGCGGCAGCCGCCGCACTTCGCGGCGGAGGTGGCCGCGGTGCTGGCCCGGCTCAAGCCCGATCAGGCCGAAAGAGACTTGCAGGATCTGCTGGAGATCGAACACCGGATCGTGGAGAGCATGGATGTCTACGCCACGGCGCTGGATCTTGCCGTGCGCCACGGGCAGCATGTGTTCGACACGCTCTACCACGCGATCGCGCTGAACGCGGACCGGGCGCAACTGGTGACGGCCGACCAGCGCTACTACGACAAGGTTCGGTCGGCAGGCTGCATCTGCCTGCTGAAGGATTGGGCAGGGCCGCCGGCCGGCGTTGCCGCCGGCCGGCGCTGAAGGCCCGCTACACCGGCTGCGGCTCGGCCGGCCTCGGCGCGGCCGGCTCATCGTCGGGCTCGTCGCCGAGGAAGCCGCCGCTCTGGTGCGCCCACAGCCGGGCATAGATGCCGCCGGCGGCCAACAGGCTCTTGTGGTCGCCCATCTCGACGATGCGGCCGTGCTCCATCACCACCAGGCGGTCCATCGCCATGATGGTCGACAGCCGGTGCGCGATGGCGACCACGGTCTTGCCCTCCATCAGCTTGTACAGGCTGCGCTGGATGGCGGCCTCGACCTCGCTGTCGAGCGCGCTGGTGGCCTCGTCGAGCAGCAGGATGGGCGCGTCCTTCAGCATCACGCGGGCGATCGCCACGCGCTGGCGCTGGCCGCCGCTCAACTTGACGCCGCGCTCGCCGACGTGGGCGTCGTAGCCCTTGCGGTTTTTCGGGTCGCTCAGGCCGACGATGAAGTCGTGCGCCTCCGCCCGTTCGGCGGCGCGCAGCATCTCGGCCTCGGTGGCGTCGGGGCGGCCGTAGACGATGTTGTCGCGCACCGAGCGGTGCAGCAGGCTGGTGTCCTGCGTCACCATGCCCACCTGGCGGCGCAAGGACTCCTGGCTGACGCCGGCGATGTCCTGGCCGTCGATCAGGATGCGCCCGCCCTGCACGTCGTACAGGCGCAGCAGCAGGTTGACCACCGTGCTCTTGCCGGCGCCCGAGCGGCCGACGAGGCCGATCTTCTCGCCGGGGCGGATCACGAGGTCGAGGTGGTCGATCACCTTCTTGCCGCCGCCGTAGTGGAAGTCCACGTGCTCGAAGCGGATCTCGCCGCGCGGCACCTGCAGCGCGGCGGCGGCCGGCCGGTCGACCACGGCGTTGGGGCGGGACAGCGTCTGCAGCCCGTCCTGCACGGTGCCGACATGCTCGAACAGCGAGGCCAGCTCCCACATCACCCAGTGCGAGATGCCGTTCAGGCGCAGCGCCATCGCCGTGGCCGCGGCCACCGCGCCGACGCCCACCGCGCCCTGCGTCCACAGCCACAGCGTGACGCCGGCGGTGCTGCCGATCAGCATCATGCTCAAGGCCTGGTTGACCAGCTCGAAGCCGGTCACCAGCCGCATCTGGCCGTAGGCGGTGACCATGAACTCCTGCATCGCGCCGCGCGCGAAAGCCGCCTCGCGCTGCGAATGCGAGAACAGCTTGACGGTGGCGATGTTGGTGTAGGCGTCGGTCACGCGGCCGGTCATCAGCGAGCGCGCGTCGGCCTGCGCCTGCGCCACCTTGCCCAGCCGCGGCACGAAGTACCGCAGCGCCAGCACGTACAGCGCCAGCCAGCCCAGGAAGGGCAGCAGCACGCGCCGGTCGAAAGCGCCCACCACCGCGAGCATGGTGCCGAAGTAGATCAGCACGTAGGTCAGGATGTCGGCGAACACGAGCCAGCTTTCGCGCACCGCCAGCGCCGTCTGCATCACCTTGGTGGCGATGCGGCCGGCGAACTCGTCCTGGTAGAAGGCCATGCTCTGGCCCAGCATCAGGCGGTGGAAGTTCCAGCGCAGCCGCATCGGGAAGTTGCTGAACACCGCCTGGTACTTGACCAGCGCCCACAGGCCCGACAGCAGCACGCTGGCCGCCAGCGCGACGGCCAGCAACGCGAGCGTGCGGCCGTGCAGCGGCCACAGCTCGGACGGCTTGACCTGCGCCAGCAGGTCGACGATGTGCGCCATCATCGCGAACAGCAGCGCCTCGAACGAGCCGATGGCCGCGGTCAGCAGCGTCAGCAGCAGCAGGTAAGGCCGCAGCCCGCGGGTGTTCTCCCACAGGAAGGCGAAGAAGGTCTTGGGCAGGGCGGGCGGCTCGGCCTCGGGATACGTGGGCACGAGCGCCTCGAAGCGCTTGAACAGCAAGAAGAGTCTCCCTCGGAGGTGCCGGGTGGGCACGGGCAGCGGCCCGCAGCACGGCCGGGTGGGCCGGCGGGGCGCGCATCATAGCGAGGCGGCGCCGCTCGTGGCGATCCCGCCGATTAGAGGCGCACCCCCGGTTTTTGCCCGCGGCCGCTGGCTACGATGACTTTGCGGGCCACGGGGCCCCGAAGGGACAAGCAGCAAGATGTTCGACTACCTCGTCGTCGGCGGCGGCTCGGCCGGTTCGGTGCTGGCCTCGCGCCTGAGCGAAGACCCCGCCGTCAGCGTCTGCCTGATCGAGGCCGGCCAGGCCGACCGCAGCGTGCTGATCCACTGCCCCGCGGGGCTGGCGGTGATGGCCAAGCAGCCCAACCTCAACTGGGCCTTCGAGACCGTGCCGCAGCCCGGACTGAACGGCCGCCGCGGCTACCAGCCGCGCGGCAAGGTGCTGGGCGGGTCGAGCTCGATCAACGCGATGATCTACCTGCGCGGCCAGCACGCCGACTACGACTTCTGGGCGGCGCAGGGCAACGCCGGCTGGAGCTGGGACGAGGTCAAGCCCTGGTTCCTGAAGGCCGAGCACAACGAACGCGGCGCCGACGACTGGCATGCCAGCGGCGGCCCGCTGAACGTGGCCGACCTGCGCAGCCCGAACCGGCTGTCGGCGCTGTTCCTGCAGGCCGCGCAGCAGGCCGGCCTGCCGCTCAACGACGACTTCAACGGCGCCGGCCAGGAAGGCGTCGGCATGTACCAGGTGACGCAGAAGAACGGCGAGCGCTACAGCGCCGCCAAGGCCTACCTGACGCCGCACCTGGGCCAGCGCGCCAACCTGCAGGTGGTGACCGGCGCGCAGGCCACGCGCTTGCTGTTCGAGGGCCGCCGCGCCGTCGGCGTGGAGCTGCAGCAAGGCGGCGCCCGGCGCGAGCTGCGCGCCCGCCGCGAGGTGCTGCTGTGCGCCGGCGCGCTGCAGTCGCCGCAGTTGCTGCTGCTGTCGGGCATCGGCGACCGCGCACACCTGCAGGCGCGCGGCGTGCCGCTGCTGCACCACCTGCCCGGCGTGGGCCGGCAGTTGCACGACCACCTCGACAGCATCATCGTGCTGCACGCCCCGCGCATGCGCGAATCGTTCGGCGTGTCGCCCGGCGGCCTGGCGCGCATCTTGAGCGGCGTCTTCGAATGGCGCGGCCAGCGCAGCGGCATCCTGACCACCAACTTCGCCGAGGCCGGCGGCTTCGTGCGCAGCCGGCCCGAAGAAGCGGCGCCCGACCTGCAGTTGCACTTCGTGATCGCCAAGCTGGTGGAGCATGGCCGCAAGACGGTGCTGGGCCACGGCGTGTCGTGCCATCTGTGCGTGCTGCGGCCGCGCAGCCGCGGCAGCGTGAGCCTGGCCAGCGCCGACCCGCTGGCGCCGCCAAGCATCGACCCTGGCTTCCTGTCCGACCCCGACGACACCGAGCGCATGGTGCGCGGCGTCAAGCTGATGCGGCGCGTGCTGCGCCAGCCGGCGCTGGCCGCCTTCGGCGGGCAGGAGCTGCCGGCCTCGGCCGCGGCGCAGAGCGACGAGCAGATCGAGCAGTTCATCCGCAACCACGCCGACACCATCTACCACCCGGTGGGCAGCTGCCGCATGGGACCGGGGCCTGACGACGTGGTCGACGCGCGACTGCGCGTGCACGGCATCGAGGGGCTGCGCGTGGTGGATGCGTCCGTCATGCCGCGCATCACCTCGGGCAACACCAATGCGCCGGTGATCATGATCGCCGAGAAGGCGGCCGCGATGATCCAGGCCGATGCGGCACACTCGGCCGCATGACCGCCAAGGCACTGACCCTCTCCGTCCTCGACCAGTCCATCGCCTGCGCCGGCCGCGGCGAAGACCACGCGCTGCGCGACACGCTCGACCTGGCGGCGCACTGCGAGGCGCTCGGCTACCACCGCTTCTGGGTGAGCGAGCACCACGGCCTGCCCACCATCGTGGGCAGCGCGCCCGAGATCCTGCTGGCCGCCATCGCCGCGCGCACGCAGCGCATCCGCATCGGCAGCGCCGGCGTGATGCTGCCGCACTACTCGGCCTTCAAGGTGGCCGAGCAGTTCCGCGTGCTGGACGCGCTGGCACCGGGCCGCGTGGACCTCGGCGTCGGCCGCGCGCCGGGCACCGACATGCGCACCGCCGTGCTGCTGAACCCCAACGCCTCCCATGCGGCGGAAGCCTTCCCGCAGCAGGTGGCCGACCTGATCGCCTGGACGCGCAGCCTGCGCCACCAAGGCGCGGTGGCGCACCCGCGGGCGCCGGCCGATGCCGCCGGCTTCGAGCGCGCGCCCGAGGTCTGGGTGCTGGGCAGTTCCGACTACGGCGCGCAGTTGGCGGCGCATTTCGGGCTGCCTTATGCCTTCGCCTATTTCTTCATGGACGGCCAGGGCGTCGAGCAGGCCCTGAGCCTGTACCACCAGCTCTACAAGCCCAGCGACCGCCACCCGCGGCCGCAGGCCACGATCTGCATCTGGGCGCTGGTGGCCGACAGCGCCGACGAAGCGCTGCTGCACGCCCGCTCGCGCGAGCGCTGGCGCATCGACCGCGAGCGCGGCGTGCTGGGCCCGCTGCAGCGCCCCGAAGACATCCGCTTCACGCCGGACGAAGACGCGCGGCTGCAAGGCATGCGCCGGCGCGCCTTCGTCGGCCGCGCCGACGAAGTGGCCGAACGCATCCGCGCGCTGGCGGTCGAACTGGCGCTGGACGAGATCGTCGTCAACACCTGGGCGCACGACCCGGCGGCGCGCCGGCAGTCGTACGCGCTGCTGGCGCGCGAGTTCGACATCGCAAGTAGCGGGCCCTAGAAAAGCGAAACCCCTCCAAGCCGAAGCTCAGAGGGGCGGGTGACCAAGGCCACCAGTGGGGATCCGGAGGATTGAGGTCCGGGGCCCCTGATGCGCAGGGACTGCGCCATCAGTTAAACCTGCTCGAAGCAGGCAGCCGCAGGTTAACGCCGGCGCCGCCGCGGTGGCAATCGGAACTGCCTATGCCTGGCGCGCCGCCGAGAGCATTCGGCCATTCAAGCCGCGGGCTTGAGCAGCGCCGCCACCAGCGCATCCACGCGGTGCTCGACGGCAGCGTCCATGTGGATCGCGCGGCCCCATTCGCGGCTGGTCTCGCCGGGCCACTTGTTGGTGGCGTCCAGCCCCATCTTGCCGCCCAGGCCGCTGACCGGCGAGGCGAAGTCCAGGTAGTCGATCGGCGTGTGCTCCACCAGCGTGGTATCGCGCACCGGGTCCATGCGCGTGGTCAGCGCCCACACCACTTCCTTCCAGTCGCGGATGTTCACGTCGTCGTCGGTGACGACGATGAACTTGGTGTACATGAACTGGCGCAGAAAGCTCCACAGCCCGAACATCAGCCGCTTGGCGTGGCCGGGGTAGGCCTTGCGGATGCTGATCACCGCCAGCCGGTAGCTGCAGCCTTCGGGCGGCAGGTAGAAGTCGGCGATCTCGGGAAACTGCTTTTGCAGGATGGGCACGAACACCTCGTTCAGCGCCACGCCCAGCACCGAAGGCTCGTCGGGCGGCTTGCCGGTGTAGGTGGAGTGGTAGATCGGGTCCTGGCGGTGCGTCAGGCGGTCGATCTGGAAGACAGGGAACCAGTCCTGCTCGTTGTAGTAGCCGGTGTGGTCGCCGAACGGGCCTTCCAGCGCATGCAGGTAGCCGCCGCGCTCGGCCAGCGGCACGCCGTGCGCCGAGCGGCCTTCGAAGCCGGCGGGCGCCGGCGGGATGTGGCCTTCCAGCACGATCTCGGCGCTGGCCGGCACCTGCAGGCGCAAGTCGCCCTCGCCCACCGTGGTCTCCACCACTTCGCTGCGGCTGCCGCGCAGCAGGCCGGCGAACTGGTATTCGGACAGGCTGTCGGGCACCGGCGTCACTGCGCCCAGGATGGTGGCCGGGTCAGCGCCCAGCGCCACCGCGATCGGGAACGGCCGCCCCGGGTTGGCGCGCGCGAAGTCGCGGAAATCCAGCGCCCCGCCGCGATGCGCCAGCCAACGCATGATCACCTGCCGCGGGCCGATCACCTGCTGGCGGTAGATGCCCAGGTTCTGGCGCAGCCGCGGCCGCGCCACGCCCTGCGGGCCGCGGGTGACGACCAGGCCCCAGGTGATCAGCGGCCCGGCGTCGCCCGGCCAGCAGGTCTGCACCGGCCATTGGGCGAGGTCGATCCCGTCGCCGGTCTGCACCTCGGCCTGGCACGGCGCCTTGCGCAGCACCGCGGGCTTCATGTCCCACACCGCCTTAGCCAGCGTCAGCAGCTTGCCGGCGTCTTGCAGGCGGCGCGGCGGGTCGGGCTCCTTCAGCGCAGCCAGCAAGCGGCCGACGTCGCGCAAGTCGTCCTGGGACGACGCCCCCAATCCGAAGGCCACGCGTTCAGGGGTGCCGAAGAGGTTGATCAGCACCGGCACGCGGTACCCGGTGGGCTGGGTGAACAGCACGGCCGGGCCGCCGGCGCGCAGCAAGCGGTCGCCAACGGCCGTCATCTCCAGCTTCGGAGACACCGGATCGGCCACTTCGCGCAACTGCCCGCGTTGCCGGAGCTGGGCGAGGAAGTCCCGCAGATCCCGGTATTTCATACAAATTGGAAATGTTAGAGACGTTTCTTATTCTTGACCTGGTATGAAGCGATTTCTAGAATCGCGCCGCTTCACAGGGTTAACCCCTGGATCGAGGGCCGGCGCCGCCAGCCCGCCGGCGCCCCACGCGGCGCCGGTCTGCGATTCATTATCACCGTCGGTCCTCGACGGCGAGCTGAGAAAGGACTGCATGAAGGCCATCGAAACGCTGCAGCGTCTGCAGCGCAGCACGGCCCGATCGCTGGGCGGGTTGCTGCGCGGCGTCGGCCACGCGCTGCTGGAGATCAGCCACAACACGCTGGCGCTGCTGGGCCTGGCCGTGGTGGCGCTGGCGCTGGTCGCCGGCCGCGCCGACGTGCGCCAGCAGGTGGAAGCGCGGGCGTTGGAATGGCTGCAAGGCCGCCACGAGGCGCGCGCGCTGGAAAGCGGCGACTTGCTGGCCGTGGTGGCCGACCAGACCGGCGTCGACCGCGCCACCGCGACCGACCCGCGCCAGCTCAGCCGCCAGCAGGCGGCGGTGACGCAGTGGATCGCGCGCCGCTACCGCGTGGCGCCCGAGCCCATCGCCCGGCTGGTGCAGGAGGCCTGGACCATCGGCCGGCGGGCGACGATCGACCCGACGCTGATCCTGGCGATCATGGCCATCGAATCCAGCTTCAACCCCTTTGCGCAAAGCTCGGTGGGCGCGCAGGGGCTCATGCAGGTGATGACGCGGGTGCACGACGAGAAGTACGAGGCCTTCGGCGGCACCCACGCCGCCTTCGACCCGGTGAGCAACCTGCGCGTGGGCGTACAGGTGCTGAAGGACTGCATCAGCCGCGGCGCCGGCGACCTGAACGAGGCGCTGCGCTTCTACGTGGGCGCCACCCAGCCGGCGGCCGACGGCGGCTACGTGCAGCGCGTGCTGTCCGAGCAGGTGCACCTGCGCGCGGTGGCCGACGGCCGCACCGTGCCGACCAACGCGCCGATGCTGCTGCAGGTGGTGGACAAGACGCCGGCCAGCGCCGCTGCCGCCGGCCCCGCCTCGGCCCCGCTGCCGCCGCCGGATGCGGCCGCGCCGACCCTGTCGGCCCTGCCGGCGCAGGTGGCGCTGCTGCACTGACCCGGCGCTACACTCGCGGCTCGCGCGACTGGCGATAGGCGGGGCCGAGCCAAGCCCCCGCCGAGGTGGACGACCACCGGGAAGCGCGAGTGCGGCCGCCTGGCGTGCCGCGCCTTCAGCCGTTCGCCTGGGCAGCCCTCGACCGCGCACCGGCCGGTGTTTTCTCGGTGCCGGCGCTCGAAGGCCCTTCCACCCGAAGAGGACTGCCAACATGTTCGACCGCCACACGTCCACCATCGCCAACGTCGACCCCGAGATCTGGGCCGCGATCCAGGCCGAGAACCGCCGCCAGGAAGAGCACATCGAGCTGATCGCCTCGGAGAACTACACCAGCCCCGCGGTGATGGCCGCCCAGGGCAGCCAGCTCACCAACAAGTACGCCGAAGGCTACCCGGGCAAGCGCTACTACGGCGGCTGCGAATACGTCGACGTGGTCGAGCAACTCGCCATCGACCGCCTCAAGCAGCTCTACGGCGCCAACTTCGCCAACGTGCAGGCCAACTCCGGCAGCCAGGCCAACCAGGCGGTCTTCTTCGGCCTGCTGCAGCCCGGCGACACCGTGATGGGCATGAGCCTGGCCGAAGGCGGCCACCTGACCCACGGCATGGCGCTCAACATGAGCGGCAAGTGGTTCAAGGTGGTCAGCTACGGGCTGGACGCCCACGAGACCATCGACTACGACGCGATGGAACGCTTGGCCCACGAGCAAAAGCCCAAGCTCATCATCGCCGGCGCCAGCGCCTACAGCCTGCGCATCGACTTCGAGCGCTTCGCCAAGGTGGCCAAGGCGGTCGGCGCGTACTTCATGGTCGACATGGCGCACTACGCCGGGCTGATCGCCGCCGGCGTCTACCCCAACCCGGTGCCGCACGCCGACGTGGTGACCAGCACCACGCACAAAAGCCTGCGCGGCCCGCGCGGCGGCATCGTCGTCACCAACCACGAAGACATTGCCAAGAAGATCAACAGCGCCATCTTCCCCGGCATCCAGGGCGGCCCGCTGATGCACGTCATCGCGGCCAAGGCCGTGGCCTTCAAGGAAGCGCTGGCGCCCGAGTTCAAGGTCTACCAGCAGCAGGTGGCGTTGAACGCCCGCGTGCTGGCCGACACGCTGACCGAGCGCGGCCTGCGCATCGTCAGCGGCCGCACCGAAAGCCACGTGATGCTGGTCGACCTGCGCCCCAAGGGCCTGACCGGCAAGGAAGCGGAAAGCATCCTCGGCAAGGCCCACATGACCTGCAACAAGAACGGCATCCCCAACGACCCACAAAAGCCGATGGTGACCAGCGGCATCCGCCTGGGCAGCCCGGCGATGACGACGCGCGGCTTCAAGGAAGACCAGGCGCGCCAGACCGCGCACCTGATCGCCGACGTGCTGGACCAGCCGCACGACGAAGCCAACATCGCCGCCGTGCGTGCCAAGGTGGCGGCGCTGGCGCGCGACTTCCCGGTCTACCGCTGAGCCGCGCGGGCGCCGGGCACGAGTTGGCGGCCGATGCACTGCCCGTTCTGCAACCACGACGAGACCCAGGTCGTCGAGACGCGCGAGTCCGACGAAGGTGACGTGGTGCGCCGCCGCCGGCGCTGCCTGCACTGCGAGAAGCGCTTCACCACTTACGAGCGCGCCGACATCGTGATGCCGGCGGTGGTGAAGAAGGACGGCGCGCGCGTCGAGTTCGACGCCGCCAAGCTGCGCGCGTCGATGATGCTGGCGCTGCGCAAGCGCCCGGTCAGCGTGGAGCAGATCGACGCGGCGCTGGAGCGCATCCGCGACAAGCTGCTGTCCAGCGGCGCCCGCGAGGTGCCCAGCACCCGCCTGGGCGAACTGGTGATGCGCGAGCTCAAGCGCATCGACAAGGTGGCCTACGTGCGCTTTGCGTCGGTGTACCGCAGCTTCGAAGACGTCGACGAGTTCCGGCAGCTGATCCGCGACATCTGATCCGCGACATCTGATCCCCCATCCGGGGGTGGGCCCGGGGGCCCACCTTTTCCGAAGGCCGAAGCCCCCGCGCTGGGGGCGCGGCGGCGAGGGCGTTTTCCTACAGTGACCGCACGGTTCAACACAGGAGAACGTCATGCACAAGCCCTCTATCCGCCGCCAAGCCGGCGTGACGCTGGTCGAGATGACTGCCGTGCTGGGCATCACCAGCGTCTTGCTGGGCTCCGCGCTGCCCGACCTGTCGCGGATGCGCGCCAACCAGTCGCTCCATCAGGCCGTTGCCCAGTTGCGCACGGACGTCCAGTTCGCTCGTGCCAGCGCGGTGGCGCTGGGGCAAACCGTTCGTCTGGCCACGGCCACCGACACGGGCGGCAGTTGCTATGTGATCCATGCCGGCCCCTCCGGCTCCTGCCAATGCGCCGGCGCCGCCGCCACCTGCTCCGCGCAAGGCCGCCTGCTGCACGCGGCGCACTTGGGCACCAGCCATCCGGTCACCGTGTCCGCCAATGTCTCGAACATGATCTTCGACGGCAAGCTGGGCACCGTGACGCCGACCGGCACGCTGACCCTGGCTGCCGCCGGTGGCCAGCAACTCAAGGTGGTCGTCAATGTGATGGGGCGCGCGCACACCTGCCGGGCCGCAGGTTCGATCAGCGGCTATCCGGCCTGCTGACCCCCTAACAACGGGGTCCTGGCGACGGCCGGTCAGCGGCAGGCGACGAGCGGGCGGGTGCAGAGGCGCCGTTCCAAGGGCAGCACGCCGACAATGCCGGCATGCGCCAGCGTTCTTCGACCGTTACCCGAAAAGCCCGTGGCTTCACGCTCATCGAGTTGCTGATCGCCGTCGTCGTCATCGGCATCCTGGCCGCGATCGCATTCCCGAGCTTCATGGGCTCGATCCGCAAGAGCCGTCGCTCGGAGGCTTTCACGGCGCTGGCGGCCATCCAGCAGGCGCAGGAGCGCTGGCGATCCAACAACGCGGCATACGCCACCAATCTGACTGCCGCATTGCCAACGGGCCTGGGCATTGTGTCGCCCACGACCGGCGGCTACTACACGCTGTCGCTCGACAACGTCACGGAGAAGAGCTACGACGCCATCGCCACGGCGGTCAGCGGCACGAGCCAAGCCGCCGACGGGGATTGCGCCAAGCTCGGCGTGCGATTGTCGGGAGGCAACCTCACCTATGCGTCGAGCAATGGCGATCCGTTGAACTACGTGGCGATCGACAAATGCTGGGTCCGCTAGTGAAGCCTCGCCTGCGGCCCGGGCCTGCCGGCGTCACCCTCGTGGAGCTGTTGGTCGTCGTAGCGTTGCTCGTCATCATCATTGCGGTCACGGCCCCATCGTTCCGACAGATGATCGACAAACAGCGTGTCGTCAACCTGAACGCTCAGGTGGTGACCGACATGCAGTTCGCCCGCAGCGAGGCCGCCACCCGCAGGACCAAGATTCGCGTCGCTTTCCAGAACGATGCAACGATGACCTGCTATTCGATCTTCACCTACTCGAACGATGGCCTGCAGTGCAACTGCCTGCTGGCCAGTCCCTGCAACGGGCTGCCCGCCGGCTACACCGAGATCAAGACGGTCAGGATTCCGAAGGACGGGACCAAACTGCGGGTCTATCCGGACGTCGCGGTCAACAAGAACAACGCCAGCGAGTTTGCGTTTGAACCGTTGGCCGGCGGTCTGTACACGATTCCGCTCGACTTTGCCTGGGAGCCGCTCGACATGTTCAAGATCCGGACCTGGGCTGGTACGGATCTCGAAGTCGATATCGTGATCGGCCAGAGCGGCCGCCCGACCCTCTGCGCGCCCGCGTCGTCGAAGATCAAGGAAGCGGCATGCTAGGCGCGCGCCGCGGCCCGTATCGGCAAAAGGGCCTGTCGCTGGTCGAGTTGATGGTCGGCATCACGGTCGGCCTGTTCGTGGCCGCCGCCGCGGCGATGCTGGTGGCCAACCAGTTGTCCAGCAACCGTCGCTTGCTGCTCGAGACGCAGATCCAGCAGGATTTGCGCAGCACGGCCGACATCGTCACGCGCGAATTGCGCCGTGCGGGCTACAGCCTGGCGATGGATGCCTGGGTCTGGCCGGACGGCACGGAGGCGCCCAATGCCAATCAGGGCATCTTGACGCCGTCGACAAGCGAAGTGCGCTTCGTCTACAACCGCGCCCCCGGCGAAACAGGCCCCTACGGTTTCAAGTTCGATGCGGCAACGAACACGATCAAGTCCCAGTTGGCCGACGCCGGCTGGCAGGAACTCACCGACAGGCGCTCGCTGAAGATCACCGCCTTCACCATCACCGATCTTGGAACGGCGCCGACCCAACTCCCGTGCCCCAAGCTGTGTGCCGATGGCACGAAGGCCTGCTGGCCCGTCTATCGCGTGCGCGACTACCGGGTGGATATCGCCGGAGAGGCCGTCAGCGACAGCAACGTGCAACGCAGCCTGTCGACCAACGTTCGCATCCGCAACGATTACGTTGAGTACAAGGATCCCCTGAACCCCAACCTGATCTGCCCGAAATGAAGAACGGCTCCCTGCGCTTGCAGCGCCCGCGCGAACACGGTGCAGCCACGTTGATCGTGGTGATGGTGTTGTTCTTCCTGATCTCGATGGTGGCCGCCTACACCAGTCGCAACCTGATTTTCGAACAGAAGACCTCGGCCAATCAGTTGCGCTCGACGATGGCTTCCGAGGCAGCCGAGGCCGGACTTCAATGGGCGCTGGGCCTGCTGAACAGCGGCCGCATCAGCGCCAGTTGCCTGCCCAGCGCCAACGTGGCCGACACGACGTTTCGCCAGCGCTATCTGAGCATCGACGGCACCACCGGCCACATCACGCCGACGACCAAGATGCCCAGCGGCCAGGCGCTGACGCCGAGTTGCGTCTTCAACGGTGCCTCGTGGAATTGCAGTTGCCCCGTCAATGGCGACCCCGCGCCGGCACTGCCTGCCGCATCGGCCGTGCTGCCGGCTTATCGCGTGCGGTTCACGACGCATCCGGCTCCGGCAAGACGGATGCTGGTCAGGATCGAGGTCAACGGCTGTACGGTCTACTCCGAGACCTGCCTGAAGTTCGACGATGGTGCCGGCACCGACAACGAAGGCCGCGCCTACGCGGCGGCCTACCTGACGCTGAAGGGTGCGGTGACGTCCACGCCGGTTGCAGCGGTCACCGCTCGCGGCAATCTGAACCTCGGCGGCGCGGCGGCAGCCTTCTACAACACCAATGCCAAGGCATCGGGCATCACGGTCCACACCGGGGGCGCCACGACGCTGGTGGGCTTGTCGCTGCACACGATTGCAGGCAGTCCGGCCGCAGGGTCCGTTGTCGACAATGACAACGCGCTGACGTTCGGCGGGTTCCCGCTTGCGGAGCGACCCGATTCCATGTTCGTGTCGACCTTCGGCATGGCCAGGACCACTTATCGCGACCAGCCCGGGGCCTTGCAGATCGATTGCAGCGCCACTTGCACGACGTCGGAAATCCAATCCGCCGCCACCGCGAACCCAGGGCGCATCCTTTGGGCCAACGGATCGGTCCTGTTCGACGCCGGCGGCGACGTCGGCAGCGCCACCGAACCTGTCGCGCTGGTCGCAACCGGCAACGTGCAGTTCTCCGGCGCGGCCACGCAGTTCTACGGCCTCATCTACTCGCAGGCCGCAAGCTGGGTGACGGCAGGCAACGGCAGCGTGCTGGGGGCGGTCATCGGCGAAGGCGACATCGCCGGCAATGCGACGACGACCGTCGCCTACGACCTCGGCATCCTCGATCTCCTGCGCTACAGGACCGGCTCTTTCGTCATCGTGCCTGGCACCTGGAAGGACTTCTGATGTCTGCCCTGCTCCAAAGGACATGGCACCGCCGGCGGCAACGCGGCGTTTCACTGATCGAAGCCCTGGTCGCGATGGCCGTGATGGGCTTCGGCATGCTGGGCGTGGTCGCCATGCAGTCGGCGCTGCGGCAGAACTCCGACATCGCCAAGCAGCGGACCGAGGCCACCCGGCTGGCGCAGACGGCGATCGAGTCGCGGCGCGCCGTCAGCGCGATGACCACGACGGCCGGCAAGATCGCGTGGACCGACTTGGTGAGCCCAGCCCCGGAAACGATCGCCGGCACCAACGCCACCTACCTGCGTACCGTGACCATTCCCGACCTGGGCAGCGGGCGCAGCAAGAACTTCGTCGTCGATGTCCAATGGACCGATCGCGCCGGGAATGTCCAGTCGGTGCGGCTGGTGTCGGCCATCACCGGCAACCTGACCGAGCTGGCCGCGACGGTGGGCATACCGCCACTGGGCGGCAGCAAAACCCGGCCTCCCCGCGGCCGGCATGCGTCGATTCCGCCAACGGCCATCGACCAGAGCGACGGCACGAGCAAGTTCACGCCGCCAGGCAGCACCGGCTACTGGGTTTTCAACAACACCACGGGCTACATCGAGAAGAACTGCAACAGCAGCGACGTTTGCGCGACGGTTTACTGGCGCCTGCTCGCCGGCTTCGTCGATTTCCAGACCAGTGCGCCGCAACCGACGCCGGCGCAAGGCGAGAACCCATCGAGCGCGGCGTTTCCAGTCTCGGTTTCCGTCGATGTCTCTGGCGCCACGTGTTTCCAGGAACCATTTTCGACCTACTACGCCTATTACTGCGCGGTGCCGGTCGACCCGCTGACGGGGGCCAAATGGAGCGGCATGTCGACCCTCGGCTTTACCGGTCTTGCAGCCAATTCCGAGCAAATGGACGCGGACCACTATCGCGTTTGCCGCTACACCCCGGTACGTGACTGCGATCCTCTGGTCGGCGACACCATTTGGGGCGCGGAAGGCAGCACTGCCAGTTGCACTGGCGCTTCACCGACACCGCAGCGCAAGATGACCAACGCCGAGCATCCGAAGCTGTATGCCAACGTCACCGAATCGCTGGTCAGTCAGAATTTCCTGATTATCCGAGCGGACTTTTCGTGCCCCGACGACGACACGTCAACGCCACTGATCCAGAGCACCACCTGGAACCATCAGCCCTGACGTTGCCTGGTCCGATCGGCGCGACCGCGCTGCAATGAATCTCAGTGGCATCGACGAAAGCCGTTTGCAACTGGCACTTGCACTGGCCGAGAAGTCGATCGGCCTGTCCGATCCCAATCCGCGAGTCGGCTGCGTGTTGGCCGACCGCGAGGGAGTGGTACGCGCCGAAGGCTGGACTCAACATGCGGGCGGGCCGCATGCCGAAGCGCATGCCTTGCACCTGGCCGAACAAGCCGGCGCCGATCTCCGCGGCGGCACTGCCTGGGTCACGCTCGAACCCTGTGCCCACCACGGTCGCACGCCGCCGTGCTGCGACGCGCTGACACGGGCCGGGCTGTCGCGGGTGGTCGTGGCGATCCGCGACCCCTTTCCGCAGGTGGCGGGCGAAGGATTGCGGCGGCTGGCGGCGGCCGGCCTGCAGGTGGATTTGCTACCTGCCGATCACCCGCTGGCGACGCAAGCGCGCGAGATCAACATCGGCTTTCTGTCCCACGTGGAGCGCGGCCGCCCCTGGGTGCGCCTGAAAGTGGCCATGTCGATCGATGGCCGCACCGCGCTGCCCAATGGCCGCAGCCAATGGATCACCGGCCCAGCCGCGCGACACGACACCCATGCCTGGCGCCGACGCGCATCGGCCGTGCTGACCGGCATTGGCACGGTGCTGGCCGACCGGCCGCGCCTCGATGTTCGGCTGGTCGAGACGGCGCTGCAACCGCTGCGGGTGATCGTCGACTCGGCACTTCGAACACCGACGGACGCACCCATTCTGGCGCCACCCGGAAAATGCCTGATCGCCACGACCAGCGTCGACCGCGCGCGCGCCGACGCCTTGCGGGCGGCGGGAGCCGAGGTACTGGTCAGCGGTCTTCCCGGTCAGCGGGTCGACCTGCACGAACTGGTGAAAACCCTGGCACGGCGGCAGGTCAACGAAGTGCACGTGGAGGCGGGCGCCGTGCTCAACGGGGCCTGGATGGCTGCCGGCCTGGTGGACGAGTTGATCGTCTACCTGGCCCCGAAGGTGCTGGGGTCAGGGCCGGCCATCGCTCAGTTCGGACCTATCGAGCAGTTGGAGCAGGCCGTGGCCTGGCGTTTGCAAGAGGCCGTGGTGGTCGCGGGCGACCTGCGACTGCGGTTTCGGCAGCCCTGACGCTTGCCGGCATGCCGGCAACACCTGTCGGCTCCTTTGACACGGCCTTCGTTCGATTTGCGTCGGCACCCCCCAAGTTCCTGTCGATCATAGGAATTTCTCACAAGGCACACGACTTGCTGTCACCGCTTTATCCATCGAGGGATCTGCCGGTAGCGCATGGTCACTCCAACGACGAGGATCAAGAATGACTTCCACGCTTCGCAAAGTTGCCGTCATCAGTGCCGTACTGGGATGCTGGGCATCAGCCCATGCAAACTACGTGACGACGACGAATGGAACCATGACCACGTTCTATGGTGATCGCAACGACGGCTCAATCAATGGGCCCAGTGGCGATGTGTCCAAGGCTCACACCGCTTTCCTGAGCCTGATCGACGTTGCGGGCACCGAGTCCTTTTCCAGCCTCACCGGCACTCAACCGTTCACGTCTGCCGGCCTTGGCGCGACGATCGGCTGCCTGCGCAAGGGCGATGGTGATGTGGTCCCTGACTTGGCCACGTGCCAGCTGGCCAGCGGTGCCAGCAGTGGCCGCTACGACACCACCGGCACGGCCGTTGGTGCGTATCTGGTGAACAACCAGAACATGAAGGGCGATTCGAGCACGGCAGACACCGGTGCCATCGTGGTGACATTCGATTCGGCCGTTCATGCCTTCGGCTTCTTTGGCACCGACATCGGCGACTTCGGCGGAACGTTCTCGATCGTGCTGACCGATGTGCAGGGCAACCAAACGACGCTTGACCTGGTCAGCGGTGCCGCTCTGGACAACAGTTCGCTGCTCTTCTTCGGCTTCGTCGATTCGAAGAACAGCTACAAGTCGGTGATGTTCACCAATCTCTATCCGCCGACCCAGGCCAACGATGGTTTCGGTCTGGACGATTTCGTGGTCGGCACGCTGGCAGACGTCCCGCCGAACCCGACGCCGGAGCCGCTGACGGCCCTGCTGGTGCTTGCCGGCTTGGGTGCTGCAGGCGCCGCGCGCCGCGCTCGCCGCTGAAGCAAGCGTCATCCGCTTCCCAGGGAATCGGGCCTTTCGAGGCCCGATTTTCTTTTTCCGGACCCGCCGCCGGCGTCACGGGCAGCCTTCCTACAATGCCGACCATGCCCCCGTCGCCCAACTCCCCGATCGCCCCGATCCCCGAACTCGTCGCCGAACTCGCGGCCGGCCGCATGGTGATCCTCGTCGACGAGGAAGACCGCGAGAACGAAGGCGACCTGGTGCTGGCGGCCGAGCATGTGAGCCCGGCGGCCATCAACTTCATGGCGCGCTTCGCACGCGGGCTGATCTGCCTGACGCTGACGCGCGAGCATTGCGAGCGGCTGCAGCTCTCGCCGATGGCCGCGCGCAACGGCACCCGCCACGGCACGGCGTTCACGGTGTCGATCGAGGCGGCCACCGGCGTCACCACGGGCATCTCGGCGGCCGACCGCTCGCGTACCGTGCAGGCCGCCGTCGCGCGCGACGCCCGCGCGGCCGACCTCGTGCAGCCCGGCCACATCTTCCCGCTGCAGGCGCAGGACGGCGGCGTGCTAATGCGCGCCGGCCATACCGAGGCCGGCTGCGACCTGGCGCGCATGGCCGGGCTGACGCCGGCCGCCGTGATCTGCGAGGTGATGAAGGACGACGGCACCATGGCCCGGCTGCCCGACCTGGAGGTCTTCGCGCGCGAGCACGGGCTGAAGATCGGCACCATTGCCGACCTGATCGGCTACCGCAGCCGCAATGAATCGCTGGTGCAGCAGGTGGGCCGGCGCACGATCGAGTCGCCGCAGGGCCGCTTCGACTGCACGATCTGGCGCGACCACGGCGGCGGCGTGCACCTGGCGCTGGCCCATGGCCAGTGGGACCTCGGCGACGAGGTGCTGGTGCGCGTGCACGAGCCCTTCACGGCGATGGACCTGCTCGACACCTCGGCCGCCGGCCATTCCTGGCCGCTGGCGCATGCGCTGCAGGCTTTGCAGGCGGCGCCCAAGGGTGTGGCCGTGCTGCTGAACTGCAGCCACGACGCGCAGGCCTTGCTGGCGCAGCTGGCGCCCGCGGCCGGCGCGGCGCCGGCGGCCGCCGTGCCGCGCGGCCAGCTCGACCTGCGCACCTACGGCGTGGGCGCGCAAATCCTGCGCGAACTGGGCGTGCGCCGCATGAAGCTGCTGGGCAGCCCGCGCCGCATGCCCAGCATGACGGGCTACGGCCTGGAGGTCACCGGCTTCGTCGCCGCCTGACCGCCGCCGCTTTCTGATCTCCGGAGTACAAGGCATGCAAGGGGCGAACAAGGGCACGGCGGCTGAACTGGCCGGTGCCGGCCTGCGCATCGGCATCGTCCAGGCGCGCTTCAACCTCGACATCACCGACCAGCTGGCCGAGGCCTGCCGCAGCGAACTGGCGCGGCTGGAAGTGCACGCGCGCGACATCACCCACCGCACGGTGCCCGGCGCGCTGGAGGTGGCGGTGGCGCTGAAGGCGATGGCCGAGAGCGGCGACTTCGACGCGCTGATCGCGCTGGGCTGCATCATCCGCGGCGAGACCTATCACTTCGAGCTGGTGGCCAACGAAAGCGGCGCCGGCGTCACGCGCGTGTCGCTGGACCACCAGATCCCGATCGCCAACGCCATCCTGACCGTCGAGAACAGCGAACAGGCCTGGGCGCGCGTGGCCGAGAAGGGTGCCGATGCGGCGCGGGTGGCGGTGGAGATGGCCAATTTGCTGGAGGACCTGGATTGAACGCCGCCGCCGACCTCAACAAGCCGCCGCGCAAGGCCGCGCCGCGCGGCGGCAAGCCGGCCGCGCATTCGCCGCGCCGCCGCTCGCGCGAGTTCGCGCTGCAAGGCCTGTACGAATGGCTGGTGTCGGGCGCCGAAGCCGCCGTGATCGACGCCCATATCCGCGAGCAGGAAGGCTTCGACAAATGCGACAGCGCGCATTTCGACGCGCTGCTGCACGGCTGCATCGACGGCGCCGCCGCGCTGGACGCGGCGCTGGCCCGCCACGTCGACCGCCCGACCAAGCAGCTTTCGCCGGTGGAGCACGCGGTGTTGCTGATCGGCTGCTACGAGCTGACGCACTGCGCCGAGGTGCCTTACCGCGTGGTGATCAACGAAGCGGTGGAAGTGGCCAAGAGCTTCGGCGGCACCGATGGCCACAAGTACGTCAACGGCGTGCTCGACAAGACGGCGGCCGACCTGCGGCCTGCCGAAGTGGCGGCCGCGCGGCAGGCACGCGGCACCGGCACCGGCACCGGCACCGGCACCGGCACCGGCAAGCCTCAGGCCTGAGCGGCGGCGCCGCCGCGCTCCGCCAGCCACGTGCGCAGCCGGCGCACGGCCTCGTGCAGTTCGGGCAGGCCGGTGGCATACGACAGGCGCAGGTGGCGCTCGGGGTGGTGGTGGCCGAAGTCCATGCCGGGCACCAGCGCCACGCCGGCCTGATCGAGCATCTGCGCCGCGAAGGCCGCGCTGTCGTTGCTGAAGGCGCTGCAGTCCAGGTAGACGTAGAAGGCGCCGTCGGGCTCGACGGGAATGCCGAAGCCCAGCTCGCGCATCGCCGGCACGATGTAGTCGCGCCGCGCCTGGAACTCGTCGCGCCGCTCGCGATACGTCGCCATCGCCTCGGGCTCGAAGCAGGCCAGCGCCGCATGCTGGGCCAGCGCCGAGGGGCAGATGAAGAGGTTCTGCGCCAGCTTCTCGAAGCTGTCCACCAGGTCCGGCGGCACCACCAGCCAGCCCAGCCGCCAGCCCGTCATGTGGAAGAACTTCGAGAAGCTGCCGGCCACCAGCACGTCGTCGCCCAGCGCCACGGCGCTGCGCGGGCGCTGGCCGTAGCTGAGGTCGAGGTAGATCTCGTCGACCAGGCTGAAGCCGCCGCGCTCGCGCGCCAGTTCGACCAGGCGGCGCAGTTCGTCGAACTCGATCGAGGTGCCCGTGGGGTTGCTGGGCGTGGCCAGCAGCAGGCCGCGCACGCGGTCGTCGCCGGCGCGCCAATGCGCGGCCACGGTCGCGGCGTCCAGCTGGTAGCGGCTTTCCGGGCCGACGGGAATGGTCACCGGCACGCCGTCGAAGGCGCTGACGAAGTGCCGGTTGCAGGGATAGCAAGGGTCGGCCATCAACACCTGGGCGCCCGGGTCGACCAGCGCGCAGCAGGCCAGCAGCAGCGCGGCCGAGGCGCCGGCCGTGACCACCACGCGCGCCGGGTCCAGCTCGACGTCGTGGCTCTCGCCGCAGTGGCGGGCGATGGCCTCACGCAAGGGCTGCAGGCCCAGCGCCGCGGTGTAGCCGGTGGCGCCGGCATCCACCGCGCGCTGCAAGGCCTGCAGCACCGGCGGTGCGGCGGTGAAGTCGGGCTCGCCGATGCTCAGGTGGATGATCGAGCGGCCGGCGCGCTCCAGCTCGCGGGCGCGCTTGACCAGCTCCATCACGCGGAAAGGCTCGATGCGGGCGGTGCGTTGCGCCAATCGCAGGCGCGGGGTCGGAGGTGCGTTCATGAGTGGCGGGGCGGCGGCGCGGCGGCGGGTGCGGCGCATCGCAAGCGTGCGGAAAGCGCGCATTGTCGTCGCGCCGCTCGCGGTGGCCGTGCGTGGGCGCAAGTTCGGCGCAACGCGGCGCGCAGCGGCACCCAGCGGCACCCAGCGGCACCGATCGGCACCCATCGGCCGGCAAAGGGTGACAAGGCGTTAACCAGGGGCCAGGGCACACGCTTTTCGTGGCACCTCGCCAATGACGGCCGCTTAAGCTGCCCCGGTGACTGCCAAGCTTCTGCCCGGCGCCGCGTCGTCCGACGCACCGTTCGCCGCCCCGCCGCCCGGCCTGCCGGGCCCGACCCTCGCCACCCCCGCGCCGCCGGCCGACGCCCTGGACCCCGACACCGTGTCGCCCGACAGCCTGGCGCTGCCGGGCGCGGGCGCCAACCCCGCGGTGCCCGACATCGTCACCGACATCGGCGGCCTGTCGGGCGGCGCGACCGACCCCGCGCTGGCGCCCACGTTGTCTCACATCGGACGTTATGCGCTCAAGCGCCAGCTCGGCGCCGGCGGCTTGGGCACGGTGTTCGAGGCCTGGGATCCGCTGCTGTCGCGCGCGGTCGCGGTGAAGACGCTGCAGCTCGAGGTCGAGCAGCGCAGCCGCCTGCCGCTGGACGGCCTGTTCCTCAACGAAGCGCGCGCCGCCGCCGGGCTGAACCACCGCTACATCGTCACCATCCACGATGCCGGGCTGTCGCCGCACGGCGTGTACATCGCGATGGAGCGCCTCTACGGCTGCGACCTGCACTGCGCGCTGGCGGCCGGCTGGCGGCCGACGCTGGAGCAGACGGTGCAGCTCGTGCGCCGCGTCGCCGACGCGCTGGCCTACGCCCACGCGCGCGGCGTGATCCATTGCGACATCAAGCCGGCCAACATCTTCCTGCAGCGCCGCGAGCGGCCCAAGGTGCTGGACTTCGGCATCGCGCGCATCGTGCACGGCGCCAAGCTGCCGGTGTTCGAAGGCGCGCTGGCCGGCTCGCCGCGCTACCAGGCGCCCGAGCAGCTGCTGGGCAACGAGGTCGATGCGCGCACCGACCTGTTCTCGCTGGGCGCGGTGATGTACGAGTTGCTGAGCGGCCGCCGCGCCTTCGAAGGCGCGACGCTGGGGCAGATCCACCAGGCCGTGCTGGCCGGCCCGCCGCCGCTGCTGGCCGCCGCGCCGGCCGTGCCGCCGGAGATCGCGGCGATGGTCGCGCGGCTGATGGCGCCGGCGCCGGCCGACCGCTACACCTGCGCCCGCGAGTTGAGCGCCGACCTGCGGCGCTGGATCCTGGCGCAGCCAGGTCAGCAACTGCCGCCGGCGGCCGCGACTGCTGCAAGCGCCTCAACCGCCGAGCCCGACGCATCGCCGCGGCGTCACTCCGGGCCGCCGCTGCGCTGGCGTCACGCCCGGCAGCCACTGCGCTGGCTGCTGGCCGGCGGCCTGGTCCTGGCCGCTGCCGCCGGCGCGGCGCTGCTGCTGCGCGAGCGCGGGCCCACATCGTCGGCGGCGCCGGCCGTCTTCCACGCAGCGGCGCCGCGCACGCCGGGCTAACGTTTATCTTGAGATGATCGGCGCGGCGGCCCCGAGGGCTCGCGCATAATTCGCGCGCCGATGCCGGACGCCTACACCGCTTTCCGCCACCGCCTGCGCGTGTACTGGGAAGATGCCGACGCCGGCGGCGTGGTGTTCTACGCCAACTACCTGAAGTTCTTCGAGCGCGCGCGCACCGAATGGCTGCGTGCGCGCGGCGTCGGCCAGCAGGCGCTGAAGGCCGAGACCGGCGCCATCTTCGTCGTCACCGACACGCAGGTCAGCTACAAGCGCCCGGCGCGGCTGGACGACCTGCTCGACGTCACCGTCGTCATCGACCAGGCCGGCCGCGCCTCGTTCACGCTGCAGCAGCAGGCCTGGTGCGAGGGCGCGCTGCTGGCCGAAGGGCGCATCCGCATCGGCTGCGTCGACGCCGCCACGCTGCGGCCGCGGCGCCTTCCCGACACCGTGCTGCAAGCCTTGCCATGAACCAGGACTTCTCGATCACCGCGCTGGTGCTGCATGCCAGCTTCGTCGTGCAGCTCGTGATGGCGGGGCTGCTTCTGGCCTCGCTGGCGAGCTGGACCGTCATCTTCGGCAAGCTGTTCGGCCTGCGCCGCGTGCGCGCCAACAACGAGGCCTTCGAGCGCGAGTTCTGGTCGGGCAAGAGCCTGTCGGAGATGAACCAGGCGGTCGGCAACAAGGCCGAGACGGCGCCGATCGAGCGCATCTTCGCCAGCGGCATCCGCGAATTCCTGAAGCTGCGCGAACGCCGGCTCGACGCCGCCGCGCAGCTCGACGGCGCGCGCCGCGCGATGCGCGCCAGCTACCAGCGCGAGTTGGACGCCATCGAAAGCAACTTGAGCTTCCTGGCCTCGGTCGGCTCGGTCTCGCCCTACGTCGGCCTGTTCGGCACCGTGTGGGGGATCATGCATGCCTTCGTCGGCCTGTCCAACCTGCAGCAGGTGACGCTGGCCACCGTGGCGCCGGGCATCGCCGAGGCGCTGGTGGCCACCGCCATCGGCTTGTTCGCGGCCATCCCGGCGGTGGTGGCCTACAACCGCTTCGCGCGCGACATCGACCGCATCGCCATCCAGCTGGAGACCTTCATCGAGGAGTTCACCAACATCCTGCAGCGCAACGCCGCGGTGGCGCCCGGCCCTGCTTCCGCCACGCCGTCGGCCGTGACGGCGGCGCGCTGACATGCCGGCGCTGGCCTCGCGCGGCGGCAGCCGCCACCGGCGCGCGATGAACGAGATCAACATGGTGCCGTTCATCGACGTGATGCTGGTGCTGTTGATCATCTTCATGGTCACGGCGCCGCTGATCACCACCGGCGTGGTCGACGTGCCCACCGTCGGCAAGAGCCGCCAGCGGCCGCCCAGCGTGGTGGAGGTGCTGGTCGGCGCCGACGAGAAGCTCCGTCTGCGGCTGGACCAGGGCGACCCCGAAGCCGTGACGCTGGCGCGGCTGCCGGCGCGCGTGCGCCAGCTGCAGGCCGGCAACGCCGAGGTGCCGGTGATCATCAGCGCCGACCGCAACATCAAGTACGACGCGGTGATGAAGGTGATGGCCGCGCTGCAGAAAGAGCGCATCGCGCGCGTCGGGCTGACGGTCAAGCAAGGCGCCGAGTAGACACGGCAGGCCGCCCGCGATGTCCAGCGCCGCCGTCCGCGCCAACGAGTTGCTGCCGCAGCCGCCCGGCGGCCTGCTGCCGGCCGCCGGGCTGGCGCTGCTGGCCCACGCCGCGCTGCTGCTGGCGCTGACGCTGGCCGTGCAATGGCGGGCCAGCGCGCCCGAGGCGGTGACAGCCGAGCTGTGGTCGGCCGTGCCGCAGGTGGCGGCGCCGCCGGCGGCACCGGCACCCACACCCACACCCGCGCCCGCGCCGCCGCCGGCGCCCGTCCCGAAGGTCCAGCCCGCGCCGCCACCGCCGCCGCCCCCGCGCAAGGTGGAGGCCGAGACGCCGCCGCAGCCCGATCCGCAGATCGCCATCGCCAAGGCCAAGGCCGAGCGCGAGAAGGCCGAAAAGATCGAGCGCGAGCGCGCCGAGAAGGAGCGCCAGCGCAAGGAACGCGAGGCCGAGGCCGAAGCCGAGCGCAAGGCCAAAGCCAAGGCTGAAGCCGCGCGCCGCGAGCAGCTCCAGCGCGAGCAGAACGAAAAGGAGAAGGCCGAGGAAGCCCGCCTTGCCGAGCAGCGCAAGAAGAACCTCGAACGCCTGATGGGCCAGGCCGGCGCCGGCAGCACCGGCACGCCCGGCGCCACGGCGGCGCAGTCGTCGGGCCCCTCGGCCAGCTACACCGGCAAGCTGATCGCCGCGATCAAGCCCAACATCGTGTTCACCGACACCGTCAACGGCAACCCGTCGGCCGAGGTGGAAGTGCGCGCCGGCCCCAGCGGCAGCATCCTGTCGCGCCGCCTGGTGCGCAGCAGCGGCAACAAGGACTGGGACGAAGCCGTTCTGCGCGCCATCGACCGCACCGGCAACTTGCCGCGCGACACCGACGGCCGCGTGCCGCCGGTCATCCTGATGGCCTTCAGGCCGCAGGAATAGCCGCCCACACCGGCGCCGCAAGCGTGACGGAACCGACGGCCGCGCCGCGCGCCGTCTGCTCGGCTGTTGATGCCCGCAAGGCCTCCCCTTGCCTACATTGGTCGCACGATGCCCCGAGGCATCCGCGGCATCCGCCGGCCCGCCGTATTCAAAGCCGGTTTTCCCCTGCTGGAGCATTTCCATGGACACCATCGCCAACGCATCGGCCGAACACCGCACGGCCTTCGATGTGCTGAAGAAACTCGACGCCCTGGGCGCGATCAACCTCGACGTGCTGGTCAGCAAGTCGTCGGAGATCAAGTCCATCGCCGGCATGGCCGGCCTGGAGCCGGGCGAGATCTGCTACCTGTTCAACCTGCACATCGGCCCGCGGCGCGACTTCGACCTCGTCACCGTGGCCGACCAGGTCAAGCAGCTCGGCTTCGAACTCAAGCGCGCGGCCGGCCCGCGGTGACCACGACGGCGCCCATGCGGCGCCGCTTGCAGGAGCACCTGGACTCGGCCCTGCAGATGGCGCGGCTGCTGCTCGACGAAGTGCTGCATCCGCGCCATGCCGGCACCGACGGCGATGCCCATGCCGACCTCGTCGGCAAGGCCGGCGGCGAAGTGGCCATGCTGCTGCGCCTGGCCGACCGCGCCTGCGCCGACGACGCCGGCCGCGCGCGCGTGCGCGCGCTGGCGCGCGACCTGGCGCCGCTGGCGCGCACGCCGCGCGTCTGGCGCTCGCTGGTGATGCGGCCCTCGCGCGCGCCGATGCACGCGATGGCCCACCTGTGCCTGCAGGCCCTGGGCGAGCGCGACGACGCGCTCGACCGCGTCGTGCGCCTGGCGCTGGCCTGCAGCGCGGCGAATGCCAACGAGCGCGTGCCCTACCGGCTGCTCGACGCCGCCTGGACGCGCCACCTCGCGCTCGGCGATGGCGAGCTGCAGCACCCGGCGCTGGGCTTGTCGCCGCTGGGCGCCGGCATCGACCTCGTCGAAGCCACGGTGGAAGACGCCTACGCCTTCACCCACGCCCTGCCCTATGCCAGCGACTTCGGCCGCGTGCCGCTGCCCCCAACGTTCGACGCCAGCCGCCTGGCGCAACTGGCCGACCTCGCCGACGCCGTGGCCGTGCAGGCGCTGGCCAGCGACGACCTCGACCTGCTGGCCGAGGTGCTGATGGCGCCGGCCGTGCTGCGCCGGCCGTGGACGCCCATCCTCGCCTTCGGCTGGCAGGTGCTCGACCGCGTGTGGACCGAGCACGGCTTCGTGCCCGGCCCCGGCCTGCCGCCGCCGGTGGCCGGCGAGAACCGCACGCAGACCGTGCGCCGCGTGCTGGGCACCGTCTACCACTCGACGCTGGCCGCCGGCATGACCTGCGCCGCGCTGCTGGCCGCCGACGCCTTGCCGCCGACGGCGCCGCTGGGCGCGCTGGCCGATGCCGACGCGGCGCCGCCGGCGATCGGCAGTGGCGCCGGTGGTGGCAGTGGTGGCGGTGGTGGCGGTGGTGGCCGTGGTGGCAGCGCCAGCGCCTGGCGCGCGCAATGGCAGCGCTGCCCGGCGGCGCAGCGGCAGCAACTGGGCTTTCTGCTGCTGTCGTTGCAGCTGCGCGAGGCGCTCGCCGAGATGGACCTGGCCGAAGTCCACCGCCTGGTGCGCCAGGCCGCCCAGCAGGGCTGGCTGGACCAGCCGCTGGTGGTGCAATCGGCCGAACTGCTGGGCCGCGCCTGCGCCGGCGTGTGAGGCGCGCCGGCGCCGCCGGTGCGCCACCGCGCAGCCCGCTCGCTGTTCAGGGCCGCGCGCCGGCTCGGCGCCGGCTCGCTGTTCAGGGCCGCGCCAGGCGGGCAACGGCGCGCCGCTCGGCGCGCTCTTTCCACCCGCCCAGCCAACGCCCTTGCCAGGCCGGCGCGCCGTGCCAGGCGATGGCGCCGCCGTCGCCGGTGATCAGCCACTGCAGGCGCGGCGCCGCGGCCGGCGGCGACGCTGGCCACGGCGGCAGCGATGGCAGCGGCGGCAGATCGCCGATTGCATAACGTCCATGGTCAACGGCTTGCCAGCCGCTGGCCACGAGCCAGGGTGGCGGCGCGCCGCCATCGGCGATCAGCGGCGCGTCGCAGGCCAGCCGCGCGCCGCTGGCCAGGTGCAGCATGCCGGCCTCGATGCGCGCGCAGGCGTCGGGAAAGACGGTGATGCGCTGGCGCACCAGCGTGCGCCGCACGCGGTCGACTTCCAGCGCGGGCCGCAGGCGGTCGACCCCCGTCGATGGCTGGCCGAGCAGCGGCGCCGGCCCGCCGCTGACCAGCGCCACGCGCGCCCGCTCCTCGCCGCCGCCGGCCAGGCGCTGCTGCAGCGCCAGCGCCAGTTCCACGGCGGCCAGGTCGCCGCCGACCACCACCACGTCGAGCACGCGCTCGGCAGCCAGCGCCAGCAGCGGCTCCAGCAGCCGCGCGAAGTGCTCCAGCGGCCGCAGGAAGAGGCCGTGCTCGCGGGCGCCGGGGATGGCGTCGCGGTCGACCACCGGGTCGGCGTCGGCCGAGACGGCATCGGCCTCTATCACGTCGCCGTTGCCCAGCGTGACGCGGCGCGCCGCGGCGTCGACGGCCAGCACCGGGCTTTCGACCAGGGCGACGCGCGCCGCCTCGGCCAGCGGCCGCAGCGCGATGGACGCCTGCGCCACGCTGCAGCGGCCGGCCACCAGCGCCGGCAGCATCGGCGCGTGCAGCCGTTCGGCGAAGGGCACGACCCAGCAGACCTCCAGGTCCGCCGGCGCCGGCCCGGCTGGAGCACGCGCCCGCGCACGCGCCAGCGCGCGCAGCCAGCGCAGATGCAGCGGGCCGCTGCCCAGCAGCACCAGCCGCGTCATCGCGCGCGGCCGGCCGGCGCCGGCGGCGGGCCCAGGTGCAGCTCGACCGCGAAGCCGCGCGCCACCGCCGGCAGGCCCAGGGCGCCGCCGTGGGCGCGCGCCACCAGGTCGGCCAGCATCAGGCCCAGGCCCATGCGGCCTTCGTAGTCCTGCGCCGCCAGCGCCTGCGCGAACTGCTCGCGTTGCTGCGGCGTGCAGCCGCGGCCGTCGTCGTGCAGGCGCAGCCGGCAGCCGCCATTGGCCGCGGGCTGCAAGCTGACCACCACCTCGCCGGCACCGTGGCGCACCGCGTTGTCGAGCAGGTTGATCAGCGCCGCGGCCAGCAGGTCGGCGTCGGCCTGCAGCATGTCGGGCTCGGGCGGCTCGAAGCGCAGTTGCAGGCCTTCGTGAGGCAGCCGCTGCAGCAGCGGCGGCAAGGCCAGCGGCTGCCATTGCAGCTCGGCCCCGCTGCGGAACAGCGCCAGCAGCGCCGTCACCACGCGCGTCAGCCGCGCGGCCGCTTCGCGCACGCGCGCCAGCCGCGGTTGCAGCGCCGCCGGCGCCTCGCGCTGGGCCACGGCCAGCTGGGTGTCGATGCCGGCCAGCGGCGTGCGCAGCGCGTGCGCCGCGTGCGCCGAGAAGGCACGCTCGTTGGCCACGCGGCCGGCCAGGCGGCGGCCCAGCGCCTCGATGGCCTGCTGCATCGGCTGCAGCTCGCGCCGCGTCGGCGCCGGCAGCGCGGCGCCGCTGTGCAGCGGTTCGTAGTGCGCCAGCGCCGCCGGCAATTCGAGCAGCGGCCGCAGCTCGCGCCGCACGCGGCGGCCCAGCCACCAGGCGCTGAGCGCGGCCACCGCCAGCGTCAGCCAGACGGCGGTGAGCACGACCTCGGTCTCGGCCTCCAGCCGTTCGTCGCCGGTTTGCGCGACGTAGAGCACGCGCTCGCCGTCGGCCAGTCGCAGCCCGTAGACGCGCCAGCCGTCGGCCGCGGTGACGAAGCCCGGCGTCGGCAACGGCAGCCAGGGCTGTTGCGGCGCGCGGGCCGAGCGCAGCAGCAAGCGGCCGCCGGGGCCGACCAACTGCCAGGCGAAGTGCTGGTGGCTGCCGTCGGTGTCGGGCACGGCGATCGCGGTGGCGGCATCGGCCTCGGCGCCGGTGCCGGCGCCGGTTGTCGCTCCGGCGCCGGCCCCGGCCCCCGCCTTCACCAGCGCCTGCGCATCGCCCACGCTGAGCAGCTTGCCCAGCACCTCGGCCGAGGCCTGCAACGTGTCGTCCAGCAGCTCGTCGACCTCGTTGCGCACGGCCAGCCACACGCCCAGCGAGACCAGCAGGCCCCACACCAGCGCCACGCCGACCAGCAGCAGCGTCAGGCGCGAGCGGATCGACGGCAGCCGCGGCGCGCTCGTCATCCGTTGGCCGTCATGCGGTAGCCCAGGCCGCGCAGCGTCTCGATCACGCCGTGGCCCAGCTTGCGGCGCACGCTGGAGACGTGCACCTCCAGCGCGTTGCTTTGCAGATCGGCGTCGGCGCCGAGCAGCAGCCGCTCGAGGTCGGCCTTGGCCACCACGCGGCCGGCGCGGCGCAGCAGCGCTTCCACCAGCGCCCATTCGCGCGCCGTCAGTTCCACGCGGCGGCCGCCGGCGGCGGCGCTGCGGGCGGCCAGGTCGAACACCGCGTCGCCCACCGCCAGCGTGCCGGCGGCGTGCTGCGGCGCGGCCTGGCGGCGCTGCAGCACGCGCAGCCGCGCCGCCAGCTCGGCGGGGTCGACCGGCTTGACGAGGTAGTCGTCGGCGCCCGAATCGAGGCCCAGCACGCGGTCGTCGAGCCGGTCGCGCGCCGTCAGCATGAAGGCCGCGGTGGCGTCGCCGGCGCGGCGGCGGCGCGCCAGCCAGTCGAGGCCGGACCCGTCGGGCAGGTGCCAATCGAGCAGCCACACGTCGTAGGGCTCGCCGTCCACGGCCTGCAGCTCGCGCAGGCTGGCGAACCAGTCGACCACGTGGCCTTCCGCGCGCAGGTAGTCGCGCAGGCCCTCGCCGAGGATGGCATCGTCTTCCAGCAGCAGCAGGCGCATGCGCCGATTGTGCGGCGCACGGTCTGGCGTCGATGCGGCGCCGGCGGCCCGCGACCGGGGTGATCTTCAGGCTGGCTTCAGGCGGCGGCGCTGCAATCGCGCCCCGATGCTGCCCCTGACGCCGCGCCCCGACCCGGCACCGCCGGCCACCGTGGTCCCCCTGCGCCAGCGCCCGCGCCTGCTGCGCCTGCGCCTGTCGACCGAAACCCTGCTGCTGCTGGTGTGCCTGTGGTTCACGCTGCTGGCCAACCGCAGCTTCGTGCAGCAGGCCTTGAAAGGCCGCGACTGGGCCGATGCCAGCGCCTGGGGCCTGGGCGCCGCGCTGCTGCTGGGCGTGCTATTTCTGCACTGGCTGCTGCTGGCGCCGCTGGCCTGGCGCTGGAGCGTCAAGCCGCTGCTGGCGGTGCTGGCCGTCATCGCGGCCGGCGCCTCGTTCTACACGCAGCGCTACGGCGTCTACCTCGACCCGACGATGATGCGCAACGTGCTGCGCACCGACTGGCACGAGGCCGGCGAACTGCTGGGCCCGGCGCTGCTGCTGCACTTGTTGCTGATGGCCGGCCCGCCGCTCGTGCTGCTGTGGCGCACCGACCTGATCGCCCGCTCGTGGCCGCGCGCGCTGCTGTACCGACTGATCGGCTGGCTGGCGGTGCTGGCGCTGCTGGTGGCGCTGGGGCTGGCGGTGTTCCAGCCGCTGTCGTCGCTGATGCGCAACCAGAAGGAACTGCGCTACCTGGTGACGCCAGCCAACGTGGTGTGGTCGCTGGCCGCGGTGGCGCGCGCCGACGCCAAGGCGCACGCCGCGCCGCGCCAGCCCATCGGCCTGGACGCCCGCCCGGGGCCGAGTTGGGCGGCGCCGGGCCGGCCGCAACTGCTGGTGCTGGTGGTCGGCGAGACGGCGCGCGCCGCCAACTGGGGCCTGTCGGGCTACGCGCGTCAGACCACGCCGAAGCTGGCCGCGCTGCCGGTGATCAACTTCGTCCACGCGACGAGCTGCGGCACCAACACCGAGACCTCGGTGCCCTGCTTGTTCGCGCCGGTGGGCCGGCGCGACTACGACGAAGACCGCATCCGCGGCAGCGAATCGCTGCTGCACCTGCTGGCCCGCGTCGGCGTCGGCGTGACCTGGCGCGACAACCAAAGCGGCTGCAAGGGCGTGTGCGACGGCCTGCCGCAGCAGCAGGTGGCCGACATCCAGCCGGCCGCGCAATGCCCCGAGGGCCGTTGCCTCGACGAAGGCCTGCTGCGCGGCTTGGGCGACATCCTGCACCACGCGCGCGGCCACCAGTTGCTGGTGCTGCACCAGCTGGGCAACCACGGGCCGTCTTACTTCAGGCGTTACCCGCCGGCGTTCGCGCGCTTCCAGCCCGAGTGCCGCAGCGACGACCTGCGCACCTGCAGCCGCGAGCAGATCGTCAACGCCTACGACAACGCGCTGCTCTACACCGACCACGTGCTGGCCGAGCTGATCGGCGCGCTGCAGGCCGAGGCCGGCCGCGTCGACGGCGCGCTGCTGTACGTCTCGGACCACGGCGAATCGCTGGGCGAGGCCAACCTCTACCTGCACGGCCTGCCCTACGCCATCGCCCCCGCGGTGCAGAAGCAGGTACCGATGCTGATGTGGTTCTCCGACGGCTTCGCGCAGGCCCGCGGCCTGGACCTCGGCTGCCTGAAAGCGCGCGCCGCCACGCCGGCGGCGCACGACCACGTCTTCCACACCGTGCTGGGCCTGCTCGACGTGCGCACCGCGCTGCACGAGCCGGCCTGGGACCTGGCCGCGCCCTGCCGGCGCACGGCGGCGGCCTCGTGAGATGAAGCGCCGTCTCGCCGACCTCTACGTCACGCTGGCCGGCCTGGCGCTGCTGCTGGCCTGGGACCTGAGCGGGCTCGACCTCGCGGTGATGCGCGCGCTGGCCGACGACGAGCAGGGCTTTGCCTGGCGCCAGCACTGGCTGACGGCGCAACTCATCCACGGCGGCGGACGCGTCGCCGGCTGGCTGCTGATCGGGCTGCTCGCCGTCAACGTGGCGCGGCCGCTGTGGGCCGGGCCCAGCCGCGCCGAACGCTGGCGCTGGCTGGCGGTGACGGCCCTGTGCCTGCTGGGCGTGCCCGCGCTCAAGCAGATCAGCCACACCAGCTGCCCCTGGGACCTGGCCGAATTCGGCGGCTGGGCGGCCTACGTCTCGCACTGGCAGTTCGGCGTGGGCGACGGCGGCCCCGGGCGCTGCTTCCCCTCGGGCCACGCGACGGCGGCCTTCGCCTTTTTCAGCGGCTGGTTCGCGCTGCGCGAGTACCAGCCGCGCGCGGCGCGCCGGTGGCTTGTCGGCGTGCTGCTGCTGGGCGTGGTCTACGGCGTCGGCCAGACGCTGCGCGGCGCGCACTTCCCCAGCCACAGCCTGTGGACGGCGTGGCTGTGCTGGGCCTGCTGCGCCGCGCTGATGCCGCCGCGGCGCCCCGCGCTGCCGCAGCCGGTGTTGCACCCCACGGACGGCTGACGGCCCCGCGCCGCGGCGCCGCCGCAGCCGGCGTGGATCGCCGCACAATGCGCGTCAGCCCGGCCGCCTGGCACGGCGGGGGCAGTTTTGACCGATGTCCGCTCGTCCGACGATTCCCTTTTTGCTGGACCTGCTGCAGCTCGCCATGCGCAAGGAGGCGTCGGCGGTCTACGTCGTGCCGTGGATGCCGCCCACGCTGCGCATCGACGAGCGCTCGGTGCCGCTGTCGCCGGTGGCCTTCGCGCCCGAGCAGTCCACGCTGCTGGTGCTGGACCTGCTGGACGAGGCGCACCGCGCCGCGCTGGACCGCAGCCGCGAGATCCATTTCAGCTTCGTGCTCGACGAGGTCGGGCGCTTTCGCGTCCACGCCTTCCGCCGCCACGGCCAGCCGGCGATGACGATCAGGCCCTACGCCTTGCACGCGCCGACGCCGCGCCAGCTGGCCTTGCCGGCGCTGGTGTGCCCGCTGGCCGCGGCCGACCGCGGCCTGCTGCTGCTGGCCAGCCGCTCGGCCGGGCTGCGGCGCGACGCCGCCGCCGCGCTGATCGAGCAGCGCAAGCGCAACGTGGCCGGCGAACTGGCGCTGCTGGAAGACGCCAGCCGCTTCTGGCACGAGGCCGGCCGCGGCGCGCTGCACCAGGGCTTGAGCGCCGCCGCGGCGCTCGACCTGCTGCAGCGCCGCCAGGCGCGCACGGCCGCCGGCCAGCCGGCGCCGCCGCTGGCCATCGCCTGGGGCGAGCTGCGCGACGGCCTGCTGCTGGAACAGGTACTGCGCGCCGCCGAGCACGCGCTGTGCCTGCTGACGCTGGACGCCGACGACCCGCTGGCCGCGCTGCAGCGGCTGGTCACGCTCAGCGCCGAGCACGGCGGCCCCGAGTTGCTGCGCCGCGCCGCGCTGCACCTCAACGCCGTGCTGGCGCTGCGCGCCGTGCCGGCGGCCGCCGGCGGCGCCGACCTGGCGGCCACCGAGGCGCTGGCCAACTCGCCCGAGCTGTCGGCCACGCTGGCCGAGGGCGACACCGTGGCGCTGGCCGAGTTGCTGCGCGGCCGGCCGCAGGCCGACGAACACCTGTGGGCGCTGCTGGCCGAGGGCCTGGTGACGCCCGAAAACGCGATGCGCCGCGCCGTCGACCGCGCCGCCTTCGCGCACCGCGTGGCCGCCGAGGTGCCGCGCCCGCAGCCCGACGCGGCGACGGCGCCGGTCACCGTCGACACCGGCTTCGCCGACGTGTTCGAGACCTCGGCGCCGATGGGCGACCCGTTCGACTTTGCCGAAGCCGCGGCGCGGCCGCTGCCGATGGCCGCGCCGACGCCCGATACGCAGTTCGACGACGTCGACTGGTCGGGCCCCGACCGCCAGCCGCCGCACCCCGATGCCGCGCAGTTTCACGCTTATGCGCCGGCCGCCGTGGCGCCGGGCGCGCTGGCCACCATCGACCTCTGGGCTGCGCTGCCGGCGCAGGCCGACGAGGTGGCGGCGCAGGCGCGGCGCGCGGCCGGCGGGCCGCCGCCACCGCCTTTCGGCGACACCAGCTTCCCGGCCATCAGCGTGCAGTTGCGCATCGACGGCGTGCTGGCCTCGGGCCCGGCGCAGCGCCTGGCCTGGACACGGCGGCCCGAGCGCGTGCGCTTCCTGGTGCCGGTGGCCGGCAACGTGCGGCCCGGTGCGCATGCGGCGCGCGTGCGGCTGGCGGTGGACGGGCTGCCGATCGGCGAGCTGGCCTTCGTGCTGCAGATCACGGCCGATGCGCCGTCCACCGCGCCGGCCGCGGCGGCGGCCGCGCTGGAGGACATGCACGCCGCGCGCCGCATGCTGCAGTCGGCCTACGCCGCGTTTGCGCCGGCCGACCGCGACGTGGTGCAGGACATCGCGCGCGACCTGCAGGCGGTGGCGCCGGGGCTGGCCATCTTCGCCGAGGGCTCGGCGCTGCGCAGCGGCGAAGACTGGCGCGACCGCATCGAGCGCGAGATGGCGCGCAGCGAGCGGCTGTTCCTGTTCTGGTCGGCCGCCGCGGCCGAATCGCCCTGGGTCGACTTCGAATGGCGGCTGATGCTGCGCCGCCGCGGCCTGGGCGCCATCGACGCGCTGCGGCTGGACCCGCCGCGCCGCGCGCCGCTGCCGCCGGAGCTGGCGGACCTGGCGTCGGAAGTGCGCGTACCGGCGGCGGCTCAGCCGGCAGCGCCGCCGTAGCCGCCACCCCCAGTCATCGTCAGCCGGGGGCGGCGCCGTAGCCGCCGCCAGTCACGTCAGCTGGGGTCGGCGCCGTAGCCGCCGCCCCCGGGCGTCTCGATCACGAACACGTCGCCCGGCTGCATCTCGGCCTGGCCGATGTGGTCCAGCGGCTCGACGCGGCCGTCGGCGCGCTCCACGCGGTTGATGCCCACGGCGCCGGCTTCGCCGCCGGCCATGCCGAAGGCGCCGTGGTGGCGGCCGTTGCTGAGGATGGAGGCCGTCATCGCCTGCAAAAAGCGCACGCGGCGCACGCCGCCGTCGCCGCCGCGGTGGGCGCCGGCGCCGCCGCTGCCGGCGCGCACGGCATAACTGTCCAGGCGAACGGGAAAGCGGAACTCCAGCACCTCTGGGTCGGTCAGCCGCGAGTTGGTCATGTGCGTCTGCACGACCGAGGCGCCGTCGAAGTCCGGCCCCGCGCCGGCGCCGCCGGACAGCGTTTCGTAATACTGCAGCCGCTGGTCGCCGAAGGTGAAGTTGTTCATCGTGCACTGGCTGGCGGCCATCACGCCCAAGGCGCCGTACAGCGCGTTGGTCACGCACATCGAGGTCTCGACGTTGCCCGCCACCACCGCCGCCGGCGGCCGCGGGTTGAGCATGCAGCCTTCGGGCACGATCACGTGCAGCGGCTTCAGGCAGCCGGCGTTGAGCGGGATGTCGTCGTCGACCAGGGTGCGGAAGACGTACAGCACCGCCGCCATCGTCACCGCCTTCGGTGCGTTGAAATTGTTGGTTAGCTGCCCGCTGGTGCCGCTGAAGTCGATGGTGGCTTCGCGCGCCGCGCGGTCGACGCTGACCTCGACGCGGATGACCGCGCCGTTGTCCAGCGGCAGGCTGAAGTGACCATCCTTCAAGGCGGTGATCACGCGGCGCACGGATTCCTCGGCGTTGTCCTGCACGTGCTGCATGTAGGCGGCCACGGTCTCGCGGCCGAACTGCGACACCATCGCCTGCAGTTCCTGCACGCCCTTCTCGTTGGCGGCGATCTGCGCGCGCAGGTCGGCAATCGTCTGCTCGGGGTTGCGCGCCGGATAGCGGCCGGAGCCCAACTGTCGGCGCAACTCGCTCTCGCGCAAGGCGCCGTCGCGCACCAGCAGGAAGTTGTCGAACAGCACGCCTTCCTCGTCGATGGTCTTCGAGAACGGCGGCATCGAGCCCGGCGTGCTGCCGCCGATGTCGGCATGGTGGCCGCGGCTGGCGACGTAGAAGCCGGGCTTCGCGTCGCCGGCGGTCCCGGATCCGGGTTCCCCGGTCCGGGACGCGCCCTCCCGGGGGGTGGCGACCGCCGGGAGACTGGGGGCTCCAAGGTAGACGGGCGTCACCACCGTCACGTCGGGCAGGTGCGTGCCGCCGTGGTAGGGGTCGTTCAAGACGTAGACGTCGCCGGGCTGCATCGCCGGGTTGCGCGCGATCACGGTCTTGATGCTCTCGCTCATCGAGCCCAGGTGCACCGGCATGTGCGGCGCGTTGGCGATCAGCTGGCCGGCGGCGTCGAACAGCGCGCAGGAGAAGTCCAGCCGCTCCTTGATGTTGACCGAGTAGGCGGTGTTCTGCAGCCGCAGGCCCATCTGCTCGGCGATGTTCATGAAGAGGTTGTTGAAGACCTCCAGCATCACCGGGTCGGCCTCGGTGCCGATGGCGCGCTGCGCGGCGCGCGGCTGCACGCGCGCCAGTTCGAGCGCGCCGCCGGGCATCAGCAGCGCGCGCCAGCCGGGCTCCACCACCGTGGTGGCGTTGCGCTCGGCGAGGATGGCCGGGCCTTCGATGCGCGCGCCGGGGTCGAGCGATTCGCGCTGGTGCAGCGCCGCGGGCAGCCACTGGCCGCCGCTGAACAAACGCGTCTGCGCCAGCGGCGGCGGGCGGTGCGGCGCCGCGGTGTGGGTGCGCGGCCGCTCGGAGCGCTCGCCGGCGGCCACGGCTTCGACCGACACCGCCTCGATCACCAGCGCGCGGCCCGGCATCAGGAAGGCGAAGCGCTGCTGGTACGCCGCCTCGAAAGCGCGGCGCACCGGCTCGATGGCGCCGAAGTCGACGCTCAGCGCCGTATCGGTGCCCTGGTAGCGCAGGTGGATGCGCTGGTGCAGCGCGATCGCCGCGCGCGCCACGCCCTGGTCGGCCAGTTCGGCGGCGGCCGCCTCGCCGAGCTGCTGCAACTGCACCTGCGCGGCGGCGAGGCCGGGCTCGTCCAGCGGCTTCTCGACCGCGGCCTCGCGCATCGCGATCTGGTCGGCCAGCCCCATGCCGTAGGCCGACAGCACGCCGGCCAGCGGGTGCACGAAGACGCGCGTCATGCCCAAGGCGTCGGCCACCGCGCAGGCATGCTGGCCGCCGGCGCCGCCGAAGCATTGCAGCGTGTAGAGCGTGACGTCGTAGCCGCGCGCCACCGAGATGCGCTTGATCGCGTTGGCCATGTTCTGCACGGCGATCTGCAAAAAGCCCTCGGCCAGCGCCTCGGGCGCAACGGCGCGGCCGGTGGCCTGGCGCACCTGTTCGGCCAGCGCGGTGAAACGTTGGGCGACGCCGTCACGGTCCAGCGGCTGGTCGGCGCGGGGCCCGAAGACGCGCGGAAAGTGTTCGGGCTGGATGCGCCCCAGCAGCACGTTGGCGTCGGTCACGGCCAGCGGCCCGCCGCGGCGGTAGCTGGCCGGGCCGGGGTTGGCGCCGGCGCTCTCGGGCCCCACGCGCAGCCGCGCACCGTCGAACGACAGGATCGATCCGCCGCCGGCGGCCACGGTGTGGATGCTCATCATCGGCGCGCGCATGCGCACGCCGGCCACCTGGGTATCGAAGGCGCGCTCGAACTCGCCCGCGTAGTGGCTGACGTCGGTGCTGGTGCCGCCCATGTCGAAGCCGATCACCTTGTCGTGCCCCGCCACCACCGCCGTGCGCACCATGCCGACGATGCCGCCGGCCGGCCCGGAGAGGATGGCGTCCTTGCCCTGGAAGTGGTGCGCCTCGGCCAGGCCGCCGCTGCTTTGCATGAAGAACAGGCGCACGCCGGGCATCTGCGCGGCCACGCGGTCGACGTAGCGGCGCAGGATGGGGCTCAAGTAGGCGTCGACCACCGTGGTGTCGCCGCGCGAGACCAGCTTCATCAGCGGGCTGACGCGGTGCGACACGCTCACCTGCGTGAAGCCGATGTCGCGCGCCAGCGCCGCGGCGGCCTCTTCGTGCGCCACGTAGCGGTAGCCGTGCATGAAGACGATGGCGCAGCCGCGGATGCCGGCGTCGAACGCGGCCTGCAGCTCGCGCCGCAGCGCCGCTTCGTCGAGCGGCCGCACCACGTCGCCATGGGCGCCGATGCGCTCGTCGGCTTCCACCACGCGCTCGTACAGCAACTCGGGCAGCAGGATGCGGCGGTCGAACAGCCGCGGCCGCGCCTGGTAGGCGATGCGCAAGGCGTCGCGAAAGCCCCGCGTGATGACGAGCAGCGTGCGCTCGCCCTTGCGCTCCAGCAGCGCGTTGGTGGCGACCGTGGTGCCCATCTTCACGCAGTCCACCCGCTCGGGGCTGATGGGCTCGCCGACGGCTAACCCCAGCAGCCGGCGGATGCCTTCCACCGCGGCGTCGGCGTATTGCTCGGGGTTTTCCGACAGCAGCTTCAGCGTGTGCAGCTCGCCATCGGGCGCGCGGCCCACCACGTCGGTGAAGGTGCCGCCGCGGTCGATCCAGAACTGCCAGCGGGCACCGAGATCATTGGCGTTCATGGGCGTCAGGCACTCACTCGGTGCAGCGTTCGCGGTTGCAGTTCATCCAGTGCCTTCAGGATCGCCGGCACCGTCAGGGCGAGGTCTTGCATGCGGTTGCTCCGGGCCAGCACGATCAGCACGGCCACCGGCAGCGTGTCGAGGTTCTGCTGGTAGGCCATGCCCTTGTCGGCCGTCAGCACCACGTCGAAGGCCTCGGCCGCCAGGGCCAGCAGCTTGCCGTTCTTGACGCTGGCCCAGCCCTGGCGCTGGACCGACGTTGTCGTGTGGCCGGCGAGCAGGCGCCCCAGGCGCCAAGGCACCGACTCGTCAAGCAGAATGCGCATCAGCCACCAGCGAGGCCTTGGCGTCTTCGAGCACCTGCACGGCCAGTTCGCGGCTCACCGAGGGGAAGTCGTCGAGGAACACCTCCAGCGGGTCGCCGGCTTCCAGGTGTTCGAACAGGATGCGCACGGGCACGCGCGTGCCGATGAAAACCGGCGTACCGCCGAGGATCTCGGGGTCGGAGACGACACGGGGCGACTTCATGGTGTGCTCTCCCGCTGGACGCGACGCAGCAGTGTAGTGGCGGCCATCACTTGCTCACCCCCATCACCACGTCCGGCAGCCAGGTGACGATCGCCGGGAACACGGTGATCAGCGCGATGCACAGCACCAGGCAGACGAAGAACGGGATCGCCGCGCGGGCGATGGTGTTGCTGTCCTTGCCGGTCATGTTCTGCAGCACGAAGAGGTTGAAGCCGACCGGCGGCGTGACCTCGGCGATCTCCACCAGCAGCACGATGAAGATGCCGAACCACACGAGGTCGAAGCCGGCCTTCTGGATCATCGGCAGCACGACGGCGCTGGTCAGCACGATCATGCTGATGCCGTCGAGCGCGGTGCCCAGCAGCAGGTAGACCACGGTCAGCACGGCGATCAGCGCGTACGGCGAGAGCTGCAGCGCGTTGACCCAATCGGCCAGCGCGCGCGGGATGCCGGTGAAGGCCATGGTCTTGGTGAGGAAGGCCGCGCCGGCGAGGATGAACATGATCATGCAGCTCACCCGCGTGGCGCCCATCAGGCCGTCCCAGAAGTTCTGCCAGGTCAGCATGCGGCCGGCCGCCGCGATGGCCAGCGAGCCCAGCACGCCGTAGGCCGCGCATTCGGTGGCCGTCGCCCAGCCGGCCACCAGCACCCAGACGATGAAGACGATGAGCAGGCTCACCGGGATCAGGCTGCCCGAGCGGCGGATCTTCTGCGCCAGGCTCAAAGGCTCGCCGGCGGCCGGCACGCGATCGGGGTGGCGGATCGCCCACCACGCGATGTAGCCCGAGAACAGCCCCATCAGCAAAAAGCCGGGCAGGAAGCCGGCCAGGAAGATGCGGATGATCGAGGCGTCGGCCGCCACCGCGTAGACCACCATCGTGATCGACGGCGGAATCAGGATGCCCAGCGTGCCCGCGGTGGCCAGCGAGCCGACGGCCTGCCGCTCGTCGTAGCCGCGGCGCAGCAGCTCGGGCAGCGCCACCTTGGCGATGGTGGCGCAGGTGGCCGCCGAGCTGCCCGAGACCGAGCCGAACACGCCGCAGCCGAGGATGGTGGTGTGCATCAGCCGCCCGGGGATGCGGTCCAGCCACGGCGCCAGGCCTTCGAACATCTGCTCCGACAAGCGCGTGCGGAACAGGATCTCGCCCATCCAGATGAACAGCGGCAGCGCCGCCAGCTCCCAGCTCGCGTTGCTTTCCCAGAAGGCCGAGAACAGGTTCTTGCCCGGTTGGGTGTTGGCGAAGAAGGCCTGCCCGATCCAGCCGACGATGGCCAGCGTCATGGCGATCCAGACGCCGCCGGCGAGGAACAGCAGCATGATGACGAGCAGGAAGGCGCCGAGCCAGACGAGGTCCATCGTGCCGCCTTACATGTCTTCGGAAAAATCGCCGCGCGCGTGGCGTTCTTCCACCAGCCGCACGTAGGTGGGCTGGCCGCCGCGCAGCGCGTTGACCAGCTCGTCGAGCACGGCGATGAAGAACAGCACCGCGCCGACCACGAAGGTGGTCTGCGGAATCCACATCGGCAGCACCAGCAGGCCGCCGGCCATGTCGTTGAACTGCCAGCTCTCGATGGTGAAGCGCGCCGCCCACCAGGCCAGGTAGCCGATGGCCAGCGCCGCGATGAAGAGCGACGCCACCTCCAGCCGCCGGCGCGCGCGCGGGCCCAGCGTCTCCAGCAGCAGCGTGACGCGCACGAAGTCGCCGTTGCGAAAGGCCTTGGCCATCGCCAGGAAGGCGGCGGCCGCGGTCAGCCACGACACCAGGTCGTTGATGGTGCTGACGCGCAGCCCCAGCTCGCGGCCGATGGAGCCGTAGATCATCAGCACGCAGATGGCCAGCACGCACAGCGCGGCGATGGCGGCGGCGGCGTCGTAGAGGCGGTCGAGGAAGCGGCGCATGGCCGGCGATTCTGGCCGCCCGCGCGGCCCGCGGCCCCCCGCGAAACTACCCGGCCCCCGATTCCAGTGCCTGCATGCGCTGGTGCAGCAGCGACACGACGTGGTGCACCGGCCGCCCGCAGGCCGCCTGCAGCGCCGGCGCGTAGGGCGGCAGGTTGGTGCATTCCAGCAGCAAGCTTTGCAGCCCCGGGTGGCGCGCCAGCAGCCGCTGCCCGGCGGCCAGCACCTGGGCCTGCGCATCGGCGGCGTCCAGCGTCGGCAGGTCCAGCAGCAGGCTGCGGTGCAGCGGCGAGCCCGGCGTGATGCCTTCCACCGGCGTCGCCGGGTCGGCGCCGACGGCCAGGAAGTGCTCGGCACGCAGCGACGCCGCCTCGATGGTGATCACCCCCGGCTGCGGCAGCGCCGGCAGCGCCAGCAGCGCCGAACTCCACACCGGCACCGGCAGCGCCGCCTGCAGCTCGCGCTGCCAGCGCGCCAGGAAGCCGCAGCTCGTCGCCAAGGCGGTGGCGCCTTCGCGCACCAGGTCGAGCCCGGCCTGCACGAAGGGCTGCACCCAGCGCGAATCGCTGCCGCGCACGATGGCCGCCGGGTCGGCGCCGCGCACCACGCGGTGGCGCACCGCGAAGGCAAAGCTGCCCGCGTGGCCGATGTCGCCCACGGGCCGCGGGAAGCGCGTGTCCAGCATCAGGATGCCCAGCATCGGCGCAGCATAGCGGGGCCGCTATCCTTGCCACCCTTGCAGCGCAACCCTTGAGGAGCCTTCGATGCCCATCGCCCGCCGTCTGCTGCTGGCCAGCGCCGCCCTGGCCTGCAGCTTCGCCGCCCAGGCCCAGGTGAAGTGGGACCTGCCCGCCGCCTACCCGGCCGGCAACTTCCACACCGTCAACCTGCAGCAGTTCGCCGACGACGTCGACAAGGCCAGCGCCGGCAAGCTGAAGATCACCGTGCACGCCAACGCCTCGCTGTTCAAGGCGCCGGAGATCAAGCGCGCGGTGCAGGGCGGGCAGGCGCAGATCGGCGAGATCCTGATGGTCAACTACCAGAACGAGTGGCAGCTCTACGGCGCCGACGGCATCCCGTTCCTGGCCGACAGCTACGACGAGGCGATGAAGCTGTGGCGCGCGCAAAAGCCGCTGGTCGACAAGAAGCTCGGCGAGCAGGGCCTGATGGCGCTGTACGCCGTGCCCTGGCCGCCGCAAGGCATCTACAGCAAGAAGCCGCTCGGCAGCGCGGCCGACCTCAAGGGCCTGAAGTGGCGCGCCTACAGCCCGGCCACCGCGCGCATCGCCGAGCTGGTGGGCGCGCAGCCGGTCACCGTGCAGGCGGCCGAGCTGTCGCAGGCGCTGGCCACCGGGCTGGTGGAAAGCTACATGTCCAGCGGCTCCACCGGCGCCGACAGCAAGACCTACGAGCACCTGAAGTACTGGTACGACACCCAGGCCTGGCTGCCCAAGAACCTGGTGCTCGTCAACAAGGCGGCCTTCGAGGCGCTGGACGCCAACACCCGCGCCGCCGTGCTGAAGGCCGCCGCCGACGCCGAGGTGCGCGGCCTGGCCGCCAGCAAGAAGACCAACTCCGAAAGCCTGGAGAAGCTGCGCGCCGGCGGCATGCAGACGCTGCCGCCCAGCGCCGCGCTGAAGGCCGACATGAAGAAGGTCGGCGACACCATGATCAAGGAGTGGCTGGACAAGGCCGGCCCCGAGGGCAAGCAACTCGTCGACGCGCTGCAGAAGTAGCCCCGCGCCGCGCGGTTTGGGCCGCGAAAACCGCCCTTCTCGGGCGATCGGCCGCGGGTAGGGTTTTCTAGGATCGGAGCACGTGGACCAGCCTCGTCTGGCCGCGGCCCCGATCGCCCAAGGAAGCCCTATGTCCGACCTGTCGGTCCCCCCGATCTCGCTGCTGCCGCTCGATGCGGCCGACACCGGCCGCGCCGCCGCCGCGCCGCCGGCCGCCGCCGCCGGCGCGCGCTTCGCCTGGCCCACGCCCAACCTGCCCTGCTACCCGGCGCCGCAGCCGGCGCTGGCGCCCGAGGCCTGCGTCATCGAAGGCCTGAACGGCAGCACGATGGCCGGCCGCCTGATGCACTTCAGCCCCGAAGCGGGGCTGGCCCACGTGCAGGTGTCGGCCTCGCGCACCACGCTGCCGCTGCGCTTTTCGCAGTTCCGCGCGCTGCGCCTGGCCAAGCCGCTGAACCCGCTGCCCTTCAAGCCCACCGAGACCACGCCGCTGGCGCTGACCGAGCGCAAGGCCCAGCCCTACCGCGTGGAGCTGAAGGACGGCTCGCGGCTCGAAGGCCGCACCATCACGCACGAGGAAACGGCCAGCGGCCTGTTCCTGTTCGAGCCTACCGACGACAACGGCGCCGTGCGCCGCTGCTTCGTGCCGCGCGACAACTACCGCCACGTCGACATCGGCCAGCGCCTGGGCGAGGCCTTGATCGAGCAGCGCGCCGCCACCGCCGAGCAGGTGAGCGCGGCGCTGGGCGAGCAGCAACGGCTGCGCAACCGCAAGCTCGGCGAAATCCTGGTGGTGCGCCAGCTGATCTCGCGCCAGGAGCTCGAAGCCGCCATCGACGAGCAGGCGCACATGCCCATGGTGCGCATCGGCCAGGCGCTGACGGCGCTGGGCTACATCACCGAGGCGCAGCTCGAGCAGGCGCTGCAGCAGCAGCAGCAGGACAAGGGCGTGCCGCTGGGCGAGCTGCTGGTGCGCAGCGGCACCATCAGCCAGCAGGACCTGCAGACGGCGCTGGCGCGCAAGATGGGCTATCCGCTGGTCGACCCGATGCAGTTCCCGGCCGAGGCCGACGCGCTGGGCAAGCTGCCGTTCGGCGTGGCCTCGCGCCTGGAGGCGCTGCCGCTGATGATGGGCGGCGGCCGCCTGGTGGTGGCGCTGGAAGACCCGACGCGGCGCAAGACCATCGACGAGGTGGAGTTCACCGCCGGCTGCAAGGTGATCCCCGTGCTGGCGCGCGCCGGCACGCTGCGCACGGCGGTGGAGTTGGCCTACCAGAAGACCGGCGTCGCCACCGGCGGCACCGACAGCAAGAGCGGCGCCGAGTTCCAGCCCGACGACGCCGGCAAGCTGCTGGCCACGCTGGAGCAGGAGCACAGCAACAACGTCGAGGCCGCCGCCGGCGACGAGAACCTGGGCAAGCCCATCGAGCAGAGCGACAACTCGCTGGTGCGGCTGATCAACAGCATGATCCACGACGCCCAGGCGCAGGGCGTGTCCGACATCCACATCGAATGCGCGCCGGGGCGCGAGAAGGTCAAGATCCGCTTCCGCAAGGACGGCCAGATGCAGCCCTACATCGAGCTGCCGCCGACCTACCGCAACGCGCTGATCGCGCGCATCAAGATCATGTGCGACCTCGACATCTCCGAGCGCCGCAAGCCGCAGGACGGCAAGATCAACTTCGGCCGCTTCATGCAGGGCCAGAAGCTCGAGCTGCGGGTGGCCACCATCCCGACCAACAACAACTGCGAAGACGCGGTGCTGCGGCTGCTGGCCTCGTCCAAGCCGCTGCCGCTGGACAAGCTCAACCTGAGCCCGCACAACCTGGAGCGGCTGAAGTTCGCCGCCGAGCGGCCCTACGGCATGATCCTGTGCGTGGGCCCCACCGGCTCGGGCAAGACGACCACGCTGCACTCGGTGATGGGCTTCATCAACACGCCCGACCGCAAGATCTGGACGGCCGAGGACCCGATCGAAATCACGCAAAGCGGGCTGCGCCAGGTGCAGGTCAACCCGAAGATCGACTGGACCTTCGCGCGCGCGCTGCGCGCCTTCCTGCGCGCCGACCCGGACGTCATCATGGTCGGCGAAATCCGCGACAAGGAAACCGCCAGCATCGCCATCGAGTCGTCGCTGACCGGCCACCTGGTGATGAGCACGCTGCACACCAACAGCGCCGCCGAGACCGTGACCCGGCTGCTGGACATGGGCATGGACCCGTTCAACTTCGCCGACGCGCTGCTGGTGGTGCTGGCGCAGCGCCTGGTGCGGCGCCTGTGCCCGCACTGCTGCAAGCCGCGCGACGCGCTGCCGCACGAGGTGGAAGAGCTGCTGGCCGACCACCTGCACGCCTTCGGCGACCTCGAAGGCAAGCCCACCGAAGACGCGGTGCTGGCCGACTGGCAGCGCCGCTTCGGCCGCGAGGGCCGGCTGCAGGCCTACGATGCGCCGGGCTGCGACAAGTGCGACGCCAGCGGATACAAGGGCCGCGCCGGCGTGCACGAGCTGATGCACATGACGCCCGCGGTGCGCCGCCTGATCCAGACCGGCGGCCGCGCCGAGCAGATCCAGCAGGCCGCGCTGGCCGAAGGCCTGCGCACGCTGCGCCAGGACGGCATCGAGAAGGTGCTGGCCGGCATCACCTCGATCGCCGAGGTCCGCGCCACGACCAACGCCTGAGGCGCTACGGGTCGAGCATCGCCTGCAGCGCCACCATGCCGGCCCAGGCCAGGCCGGCGGCCAGCAGCAGGCCCAGGGCGAAGCGGCCGGCACGCGCGATGACCGAGCCGCCGCGCCCGCCGCCGGCCGGCGCGCGGCGCTCGGGGTCGACCATCAGCAGGCCCTGCCAGTTGCAGTGGTCGCTGCGGCAGCGGTAGCGGCGGAAGTCGTCGGCGTCCCAGCGGCGCTTGTCGTTCTCGGTGCGCAGCACGCGCTTGACGCGGCTGCCGCATTGCGGGCAGCGCGAGCGGTGGGGCGACGAGGGGGCAAAGTCCGACAAGGCGTCAACGGCTGGGGCGGGGCGACAACCGGCATTCTGCACAGCCGCGGCGGCGCGATGAAGGCCGCCGCCGGCCGCGGCTGCGGCAGAGTGCGCAGTCGGCCGCCGCGCTCACCCGGTCCGCGCCCTGTCCCGCGCCCCGTCCGCACCCTGTCCCGCGCCCTGTCCGCGCCCTCGCCCGCCCGTTCCCTCGCACGGCTCCGGCGGCTCAGCCGGCCTTCACCAGCCCCTCGATGGCCTGCTCCAGCTGGCGCACGAAGCGCGGCGTGTCGAACAGCACGCCGTCGGCGCGCACCTGTCCGAGCCGGGCGCGCAAGCCGGCGCAGGCGCCGGCGCTGGTGGCCAGCCGCACGGCCTGGTCTTCGTAGGCGTGCACGTCGGTGGTGATCAGCTCGGGCAGCCCGGCCGCCGTCAGCAGCGCCGCGGCCATGCGCGAGGCGAAGGTGCGGCCGCTGCGCGTCAGCACCGGCAGGCCCATCCACAGCGCGTCGTTGGCCGTGGTGCCGCCGTTGAAGGGGTAGGCGTCGAGGAACAGGTCGGCCACCGCGTAACGCGCCAGGTAATCCGGCGGCAGCGCCCGCGGGGCAAACACCAGGCGCGCGCCGTCGACGCCGCGCAAGCCCGCCTCGCGGCGCAGGTTCTCCTGCGCCCACACGTTGTCGGCCAGCAGCCACAGCACGCTGCCGGGCACGCGGCGCAGGATGTTCATCCAGGCCGTGAACATCTCCGGCGTGATCTTGTAGTTGTTGTTGAACGAGCAGAAGACGAAGGCCTCTTCCGGCAGCCCGCAGGCCGCGCGCGCCGGCGGCGGGGTGCTCTTGCGCTGGCGGTCGCTGGCCTGGTAGACGTCGGGCAGGTACAGCGGCTTCTCGGAATAGAACGCGGCTTCCGCCTCTGGGATCAGCACGCGGTCGGCAATCACGTGGTCGATGAAGGGCAGCCCGGTGGTCGCCGGCAGCCCGAGGTAGGTGATCTGGATCGGCGCCGGCCGCCAGGCCAGCATGTTGGCGCGGGCGCCGAGCGTCTGGCCTTGCAGGTCGATCAGCACGTCGATCTCGCGGCTGCGGATCAGCCGCGCCGCCTGCTCGTCGCTGAGCGCATGGATGCGCTCGAAGTGGTCGACGGCGTCGACCACGCGCTGGCGCAGCTCGGAGCCGTCTTCGCGGCTCCAGTCGAAGGCGAACACCTCGAAGCGGCTGCGGTCGTGCAGTGCCAGCAGTTCGACCGTCAGCATCGCCACCGGGTGCAGGCAGAAGTCGCCCGAGCAATAGGCGATACGGATGCGCTCATGGCCGGCGTAAGGCCGCTCGGGCGCCAGCCGCGGCACGTCCAGCGTGAGCTTGCTCTGCACGTACTGGCGCGCGGCGTCGAGCTGGGCCTGCGGGTCTTCCGACAGGCTGATCATCGCCAGCGCCGAGGTGTGGCGGCGCAGCGCCGCCTCGTCCAGCCCGGGCAGCGGCTGGTACACCGGCCACAGGCATTGCTTGGCGCGCAGGAACACCCAGTGGTGGATGACGTCGGGCTGCGCCGGCGCGAGGCGCAGGCTTTGCGTCAGTGCGTCCAGCGCCTCGGCATAACGGCCATGGTCCTCGTAATGGCGCCCGAGGTTGTTCAGCGCCAGCAGCAGCAGCGGCTGGTGCTCGGGGTTGGCCGCGTCGGCCTGGGTGCGCAACTGCAGCCACTGCGCGGTGGCGGCGTCGGCCTGGCCCAGGCGCTCGTAGGTGAGCCCGAGGTTGAAGCGCGGCTGCAGGAAGTCGGGCGCCAGGTGCAGCGCCTCGGCATAGGCGTCGCGCGCGCCGGCGAAGTCGCCCTCGGTGAACAGCAGCACGCCGAGGTTGAACCACACCAGGTGGTGGTGCGCGCTGCGGCAGCGCCGCAGCCAGGTCTGGTACAGCACCGCGGCGTAGCCGTTGCGGCCGCGCGCCGCCAGGCCGTTGGCGGCCTCGAACAGCGGCATCACGCCGAGCTGGCCGCTCCAGGCCTGCTGCACGGCCTGCGCGAACGTCCGCTCCGCGTCCTCCTCGCTGTTCTCGTTCATCCTGCTGGCTCCACCGCGCTCAAGGCGACCCCCCGACGCATGAAACGCGGTCCCCTCGGGGACAGGCCGCCACCGGCGGCCAGGGGGAGCGGCGATGTTAGCGGGCCGAACCCGATCCGGGTCTCCCGGTCGGGTTCGGTGCCCCCTTGGGGGGCGGCCGCCAGGCGGCCGGGGGCCGTCACGTCACGATCAAGGGAACAAGGTCGCGTAGGCGGTGGCGCCCAGCGATGCCAGGATGGCGTCCTTCTGGTCGTCGGTGAGGTTGGTCGCGTAGCTGCTGAGCGCGCCGATCTGCGTGGCATCCATCGCGCCCACCTGGCTGAGCGTGAACTCGCTGACCAGCGAACCGTCGATCGCGCCGAGCTGCGTGGCCGAGAGGTCGCCGATCTGCGACGTGGACAGCGCGCGCAACTGCGTCGACGTGAGGTCGCCGACCTGCGAGTCGCCCAGCTTGGTGACGTCGAGCGACGCCACCTGCGTGTTCAGCAGCTCGGTCACGTCGACGGCCTGCACCTGGTTGGCGGTGAAGGCGCCGAGCTGCGCGTTGCTGAGCGAGCGCAGCTGCGCGCCGGTGAGCTGGCCGGCCTGCGTGTCGCTGATGCCGCTGATGTTGGTGCCCAGCGCCGTGATCTGCGTGCCGCTGAGCGTGGCCACGCGCGCGCCCAGCGTCTGCAGCACGCTGTCGGCCGGGTTGGCCAGCGTGGCCTGCAGCTGCGTGGCGGTCAGCGCCTGCACCTGGGTGTCGGTCAGCGTGGCGAGCTGGCTGTCCTTCAGCGTCGTGAAGTCGAGCGCCGCGGTCTGCGTGTTCGACAGCTCGCTGAGGTCGGACATGCGCGCCGCGATCAGGCCCACCTGGGCGTTGCTGAGCGCCTGCATCTGGTCGGAGTTCAGCGCGTTGATCTGGCGCGTGGTCAGCCCGCCGAGCACGGCGTTGCTGAGGCCGCTGATCTGGTCGACGCCCAGCTTGGCGATGTCGGCCGCGGCGGCGATGTCGTTGAGCACCGCCAGCTGCGTCTGGTCGAGCGCGCGCAGCTGGGTCTGCGAGAAGGCGCCGATCTGGCTGTTGGTCAGCCCCTGCAGCTGGGTGGTGCTCAGGCCCTGCACCTGGCCGGTGGTGAGCTTGGCGATCTGGCCGGTGGCCATGTTGCCGATCACCGCGCCCAGCTGGCCGGCGTCGAGCGCGCGCAGCTGCGTGCTGCTCAGCGCCTGCACCTGCGTCGAGCCGAGGAACTGGAGCTGCGTCGACGAGAAGGCGCCGAGCTGGTCGGTCTGCAGCGCCTGCACGTCGGCCACTTCCATGGCGCCGATCTGGCCGGCGTTGAGCTGCTGCAGCTGCGCGCTGCTCATCGCGCGCACCTGGGCGGTGGAGAGCGCGGCGATCTGGCCGTAGGTCATCAGCGCGATCTGGCCGGTGGTCATCGCGCGCACCTGGCTGGTGGTCAGCGCCGAGACGTCGTTGCCCAGGCCGCTGAGCTGGTTGGCCGACAGCGCCTGCACCTGGTTGGTCTGCAGCACGCTCTTGACGGCGCCGACGTCGTAGGCCTCCAGCGCCTTCACCTGGTTGGCGGTGAGCGCGCGCACCTGCACGCTGGTCAGGCTGTCGACCTGGTCGTTGGTGAGCGAACGGATCTGCTCGGTGCTGAGCGAGGCCACCTGCGAGGTCGACAGCGCCGCCACGGCGCCGGTGCTCAAGGCGGCCACCGCGTCGGTGCTGAGGCTTTGCAGCTGCGTGTTGCTGAGCGCGCGCACCTGCGCCGTGGTCAGCGCCGCGGCCTGGGTGGACGACAGCAGGCTGAGCTGGGCGGTGCCCATCGAGGCCAGCTGGCTGGTCGTGAAGGCGGCCACCTGCGCGGTGGTCAGCGACTGCAGCTGGTCGCCGGTGAGCGAGCCGATCTGGCTGGTCTGGATCTTCGACTGCAGCGCCACCAGGTCGGCCTGCTCCAGCGCCTTCACCTGGTTGGCCGACAGCGCGGCCACCGAGGCGCCGGTCAGGCTGGCGGCCTGGGCGTCGCTCAGGCTGCGGATCTGCTCGGTGCTCAGGCTGCGCACCTGGTCGGTCTTCAGCGCGGCGATGGCGGCGGTGCTGAAGGCGGCCACCTGCTCGTTGCTGAGCGCCTGGATCTGGCCGGTGGTGGGGTCGGTGCTCAGCGCGCGCGCCTGCGCCGTGGTCAGCGCGTTGATCTGGCCGGTGCTCAAGGCGCCCACCTGGTCGCTGGTCAGCGCGGCGATCTGGCCGGTGGTCAGCGCGCGCACCTGCGAGGTGGTCAGCGACTGCACCTGGTCGGTGGTCAGCGCCGCCACCTGGTTGGCCTGCAGCGTGGGCAGCAGCGCCTGCACGGTGGTGTAGGCCAGCACCTGCAACTGGCTGCCCGAGAGCTGGCGCGCCGCGGTCGAGCTGAGCTTGGCCATCTGGCCGTCGCTGAGCGACTGGATCTGCTCGGTCGACAACGCCTGGATCTGGTTGGTCTTCAGCGCCGCGATGGCCGAGGTCGACAGCGCCGCCACCTGGTCGTTGGTGAGCGCGCCAATGCCGTTGGCGTCGGCCGACAACGCCAGCACCTGGGCCGCCGACATCGCCGCCGCCTGGGTGGCGGTGAGGCGCGTGATCTGGTCCGACGACAGCGCCGCCACCTGCGTGGTGGTGAGCGCGCGCACCGCCGCCGTGCTGAGCGCGGCCACGCGGTCGCCGGCGAGCGCGCCGATGCCGCTGGCATCGGCCGACAGCGCCCGCACCTGGGCGGTGGTCAGCGCGCCGAGCTGGGCGTCGGACAGGCTTTGCAACTGGTCGGTGCCGAGCGCCCGCACCTGCGCGGTGGTGAGCGCGGCAATCGCCGAGGTCGACAGCGCGGCGATCTGGTCGTTGCTGAGCTGGTTGATCTGGTTGGTCTTCAGCGCCGCGACCTGGCCGTTGATGAGCGCGCCCATCTGCTCGTCGGACAGCGACTGCACCTGCGCCGCGGTGAGCGACTGGATCTGCGCCGTGTTGAGCACGCCGACGTTGGACGCCGACAGCGCGCCGATCTGCGCCGTGGTCAGCGCGCCGACCTGGGCGTTGGTCAGCGCGCGCATCTGGTTGGCGCTGAGGTTGCTGACCTGGGTGTCGGTGAGCGCGGCCACCTGCGCGGTGGACAGCACCTTGATCTGCGAGGCGGTGAGCGCGCCGACCTGGGCGCTGCCGATCGACTGCAGCTGGTCGGTGGTGAGGCCGGTCAGCTGCTTGGTGTTGAGGTAGCCGACCTGGCTGCCGAGCACGTCGATGGCGCTGAGCTGGCTGCTGGTCAGCGCCTGCACCTGCGTCGACGTGAAGGCGCCCACCTGCGTGGGCGTCAGGCTGCGCAGCTGCTCTTCCGACAGCGACTGCACCTGCTTGGCCGACAAGGCCTTGATCTGCGCCGTGCTGAACTCGGTGACGGCGTCGAGCTGGTCGCCCGACAGCGCGGCCACCTGCGAGGCGCTGAGCTGGTCGCCGGCGTTGTCTTCCAGCGCGCGGATCTGCTCGGCCGACAGCGCCTTCAGCTGCGTCGTCGACAGCGCCTGCACGTCGGCGGTCTGGATGGCGTCGATCTGGTCGTAGCTCATCACCGCCAGCTGGCTGGACGACAGCGACTTCAGCTGCGTGGAGCTGAGCGCCGTGATCTGCCCGGTGGTGAAGCCGAACTGCGCCTGGTACGGCGTGAACGCCGCCAGCTGCGAGCCGCTGAACGCGGTGATGACCGAGGGGTCGTAGCCGGAGCCGGTGTTGCCGAAGGCCGCGATCTGTTCCGGCGACAAGGCCTTGATCTGGTCGGCACTCAACGTCTTGACGGCTGCCGAGTTGGCCGTCTTGATGTCGTCGGCCGACAGCGTCGCGATCTGTTCGACGGTGTAGGACTTGAAGCTGGTGATCGTGGTCATGCGGTTCCCTCGTGGACGTGCCGCGCAGCGCGGACGTTTTGGGCGTCGGCTGTCACTCCCGACGTCGACGGGGGTTTCGGCCGCGTGCGCTCCGGCTTGAGTGAAAGCTGGGGGCGCCGCCATCTTGTTGTGAAACAAGTCTTGTCAAGGCGCGATGAAACGGGCCGAAACCCGGCCAATTCAGGCTTGGGCGGGCGCGTTCGGGGCGCGTTCGGGATCGCGCGTTCGGGATCGCGCGTTCGGGGGGGCGCCGCCGCGGCGGCCGCCGCCGCCTCAGGTCGGCAGCGTCTGCAGCTTGGCGATCAGCCGGTGCTTGATGGCGTTGAGCGTCGTCGCCGTGCACTCCAGCATGTCGAGGCTGAGCCCGGCCAGGATCTCGTCGTTGTGCTCCTGGCTGACCTTGCGCAGCCGCGCCACCAGCTTGTGGCCGGCCGGTTCGAGGAAGACGCGGTTGATGCGGCGGTCGGACTCGTCGGCCTCGCGGCGCACGAGCTTGGCGCGCTCCAGCCGGTCGAGCAGGCCGCCGATGGCGACCTTGCCGAGATCGAGCTCCTCGGCCAGGCGCGATTGCGTCATGCCGTCGTTGCGCGACAGGTAGGCCATCACCCACCACTGCGAGCGCGTCACGTTGAGCGACTTGACCGAGCGGTCGAAGGCGTTGCGGCGCAGGCGCGACACGTCGTGGATCAGAAAGCCCAGGCGCAGCTCCCAGTCGATGTCGATGCCGTCGGGCGTCTTGGGGGCGTGGACTTTCGGGGCCATGTCGGGCGCTCGCAAAAAGGGAAACCGAAAAAAGGAAACCGAAAAAAGGAAACCGTGCTGATCGTGTACTAGCGTACTAGCCTAACCGAGACGGCCGGCCGCGGCCACCGGGATCACCCGGACCGCCGGGCGCACTCAGTCCAGCACCGCCCCCGAGGCTTTCACCACCGGCGCCCAGCGCTCCAGCTCGGAACGCATGAACGCCGAGTAGGCCTCGGGGCCCATCGGCGCGGGCTCGGCGCCCAGCGAGCGGATGCGCGCCTGGATGGCCGGATCGGCCAGCGCCGCCACCACTTCGGCGCCCAGGCGCTGGATGATGGCCGGCGGCGTGCCAGTGGCCGCCGACAAGCCGTACCACGACGACACGTCGAAGTCGCGCACGCCGGCCTCGGCCAGCGTCGGCACGTCGGGAAAGCTGTCGATGCGGGTGGCGCGCGTGACGGCCAGCAGCCGCAGCGTGCCGGCCTTGACGTGCGGCGCGTACAGCGGCACGTTGTCGATGCTGAACAGCACCTCGCCGGCCAGCAGCGCGTTGAGGTTGGCCGCCGTGCCCTTGTACGGCACGTGGCTGGCCTCGAAGCCGGCGCGCTGGCCGAGCAGCACGCCGCACAGGTGCGACGAGGTGCCGGCGCCGGCCGATCCGTAGAAGGCCTTCTTCGGGTTGGCTTTGATGTACGCCGCCAGCTCGGCCACGCTGCGCAGCCCGCCGTCGGCACGCACCGCGACGGCGTTGGACATGGTGGCGATCAGCGCCACGCCCGGCAGGTCGCGGCGCGGATCGAAGCTCGGCTTGCGGTACAGCGACGGCGCAATGCCGTTGGTCGCCAGGTTGCTGACGAAGTAGGTGTAGCCGTCGGGCGCGGCCGTGGCCACCAGGCCGGCGGCCACCATGCCGCCGGCGCCGGGGCGGCTTTCGATCACCAGCGGCTGGTGCAGCCGCTCGGCAAGGCGGGGCTCGATCGCGCGCACCATCATCTCGCTGCCGCCGCCGGGCGCGCCGGCCTGCACGATGCGCAGCGGCCGCGCCGGCCAGGCGTCCTGCGCGCGGGCGGCGCGCGCCACCACGGCGGCGCCGGTCAGCGCCAGCAGGCGCCGCCGCGCGGCGCGGCGCGGCGGCATCGTCGAACTCGTCATCGGCCGTCTCCTCGGGTCGGGGTCGTGCGGCCAGTTTCGCACCGCGCGGCGCCGGGCGCTGGCCGCTTCCGATCAGACCAAGCCGTCGAACAACCACACGGTGACCGGCTCGCCGGCAGCCACCGGGCCGCGGTCGTGCTCCAGCACCACCAGCGCGTTGGCCTCGGACATCGAGCGCAGGATGCCGGCGCCCTGCTCGCCGGTCAGCCGCACCTGCCAGCGGCCGCCGGCGTCGCGCTCGACGATGCCGCGCTGGAACTCGGTGCGCCCCGGGCGCTTGCGGATGGCGCCGGCGCACGGCAGCGGCAGCGCCGGCAGCGGCGGCACGTCGGCACCGGCCAGTTGCAGCAGCGCGTCGCGCGCGAAGACGTAGAACGCCACCAGCGCCGCCACCGGGTTGCCCGGCAGCGCGAACAGCCAGGCCGGGCGGCCATCGCGCGCGCGCAGCGAGCCGAAGGCGAAAGGCCGGCCCGGGCGCATGGCCACCTTCCAGAACGCAACCTCGCCCAGTTCGGCCAGCAGCCGGCGCGTGTGGTCGGCCTCGCCGACGCTGACGCCGCCGCTGGTCAGCACCGCGTCGGCCTCGGCCGCGGCGCGCTCGAAAGCCAGGCGCAGCGCGGCCGGGTCGTCGCGCACCAGGCCGAGGTCCAGCACCTCCACGCCCAGGCGCTGCAGCGCCGCGGCCAGGCTGTGGCGGTTGCTGTCGTAGACGCCGCCGGGCGCCAGCGGCGCACCCGGCGACTGGATTTCGTTGCCGGTGGAAAACAGCGCCACGCGCAGGCGCCGGCGCACCGCCACCGACACGCTGCCCAGCGAGGCCAGCAGCCCCACGTCGGCCGGCCGCAGCACGCGCCCGGCGGCCAGCGCCACGCTGCCGCGCGCCAGGTCTTCGCCGCGGCGGCGGCGGTTGTCGCCGGCGCTCACCAGCCCGGGGGCGACGCGCAGCCGGCCGCCGTCGAGCTGCGCCAGTTCCTGCGGCAGCACGGTGTCGCAGCCGGCCGGCATCACGGCGCCGGTCATGATGCGCAGCGCCTGGCCGCTCGCCACCGCCGGCGGGCTGGCGTCGCCGGCGTGCACGGTGCCGGCCAGTTGCAGGTCGAGCACGGCGCCGGCCGCCAGCGCGGCGCCGTCGAAGGCATAGCCGTCCATCGCCGAGTTGTCGTGCGCCGGCACGTCGATAGCCGACACCACGTCGGCCGCCAGCACGCGGCCCAGCGCGGCGGCCAGCGGCACGGTCTCGACGCCGGCCAGCGGCCGCAGCGCGGCGGCGATGGCCGCGCGCGCCGCGGCCACGCTGAGCGAGCGGTCGCCGGCGGCCAGCGGGGACTCTGCGAGCGGTATGGACATGGGACGCCATTCTGCGGCCGCCGTCGCACCGCGGGCTGACGGCGAGCCCGCGGGCGGGCGGCGAGCCCGCGGGCGGACGGCGAGCCCGCGGGCGGGCGGCGAGCCCGCGGGCGCTGAGGCGACCCGCAGGGATCGATCGCAGCGCCCCGCCGCGCCGCGCCATAAACGCGTGGGACATTTGCACACGGCGTGCTATGCTGCACGCCATTCGTCGCCACCTGGAGCCCGACCATGCCCCGCCTGCCCGTTCTTCCTTCCCTCTCCACGCTGGCGGCCGCGGCGCTGCTGGCGGCTTGCGGCGGCGGTGGCGACAGCGCCGGCGGCGGCAAGCTCGGGCTGTCGGCCGACAACTACGTCAGCGCCGGCCAGGAGGCGCTGGCCGCCGGGCTGCAGTTCGAGGAGTCGACCGAGCTGATCGTCGGCGCGCAGGCCGTGCGGCGCAGCGACGCCTCGCTGCTGAACGTGGCGCTGACGGCGCTGCGCGCGGCCGCCGGCAGCGCGCCGGCGCTGCCGGTCACGGCCACCGGCCTCGTCATCACCGCCAGCTTCAACTGCGACAACGCCGGCGGCCGCTACACGCTGGCCAGCGACGACGCCAACAACAACAACCGGTACGACGCTGGCGACACGCTGACCTTCACCTTCAGCAACTGCACGCTGGGCGGCGACACCGCCAACGGCAGCGCGACGATCACCATCAAGAGCCTCAGCGGCAACCTCAACAGCGACGTCTACAACGGCAGCTTCAGCCTCGCGATGACGGCGCTGACGCTGGGCGGCGACTCGGGCCGCTACACCGGCGACGGGCAGTTCGACGTCACGCTCGTCGGCACCGCGGCCGACACCGGCAGCGGCAGCATCAGCGCCCCCAGCTTCAAGAGCGTGGCGGTGTTCGGCAACCAGACCAGCTCGCGCAGCTTGAGCAACTTCAGCGTCAACGAGAGCCACGTGCCCGACAGCGGCGGCCAGCGCAGCAGCATCCGCTTCGACGGCACGCTGGCCACCGTCGGCTTCAACAACCGCAGCATCAGCGTGACGACGGTGGCGCCCTTCGTCGTCAACGGCGGCGCGCGCTACCCGTCCAGCGGCCAGGCCGTGGTCAGCGGCGGCACGGCCGGCGTGGTGCGTGTCACCGCCATCGACGGCAACACCGTGCGCTTCGAGCTCGACGCCCAAGGCGACGGCGTCTACGAGACCACGACCACCCGCAGCTGGTCGGAGCTGCTCTGAGGCGGCTCGCCACGGCGCGGGCGGCGGCGCGGCGCGGCCTGGCGCGTCTCGGCCGCGCGGGCCTGGGCCTGGGCCCGGCCCTGGCCTTGCTGGCGCCGGCGCTGCCGGCCGCCGCCTGCACGCTGCAGTGGGCGGCCGACGCCGGCCCGCTGGCCAGCCGCTGGCACGAGACCGGCGCCCAGGGCGAGACGCTGGTGCGCGAGCGCGGCAGCCTTCAGGCCGCGGCGTTGGCGCTGCAGGGGCAGGATTGCGCCTGGCGCTGGGCCGGGCCGTGGTCGGCCACGCTGTCGGCCGCCCGCGGCGGGCGCGACTACGACGGCCAGACCAGCAGCGGCCAGGCCTTGCAGACGCGCAGCGACCTGCAGCACACCGGCCTCGTGCTGCAGGCCCTGCCCTGGGGCGACGAGCACTGGCGCCTGGGCGCGCGGCTGCGCTGGCAGCGGGTGGCGCGCGACATCCGCTCCACCGCCGCGGCCGCCGGCTACCCGGAGCGCTTCGACACCGCGCAGGCCGCGCTGGTCGGCCGCTTATCTGGATCGTTGGATGGATCGTTGGATCGATCATCGGCAACGGCACCGGCGCCGCCGCTGCAGGCCGCGCAGTGGGAGCTGCAGCTGGCGCTGGGCGGTGGGCCCGGCGGCCGCCTGCGCCTGCAGTTGCCCGGCCTCGACCCGGCCACGCTGCGCCTGGGCAGCAGCCGGCTGCTGCAGTTCGAGGCGCGGTTGCACGGCCCGCTGGCGCCGGCCTGGCGCTGGCAGCTGGCGCTGCAGGCCGGCAGCGAGCGCGCGGCCGCCGGGCCGCTGCAGGCGCTCACGCGCAACGGCCAGATCGTCGGCGCCGCGCAGCAGCCGGCCACGCGCCAGTCGGTGCTGGGCATCGCCATCGGGCTGGCCTGGCAGCCCGGCACGCAGCGATGATGTCGAGCCGGCGCCGGCCCGACCGTCGTGCCTCGCCCACCCACCAGGAGCCGCCCATGTCCGACAACATCACCGACACCAACGCCACCGCCGCCCGCGCCGTCCACCTGCACCGCGTGCTGCGCACGTCGCCCGAGAAGCTGTACCGCGCCTTCACCGAAGGCGAGGCGCTGGCCAAGTGGCTGCCGCCCTACGGCTTCACCTGCCAGGTGCACGAGCTGGACGCCCGCGTCGGCGGGCGCTTCCGCATGTCGTTTCGCAACTTCGGCGCCGGCCAGGGCCACTCGTTCGGCGGCGAATACCTCGAACTGGTGCCGCACCGGACCATCCGCTACACCGACCGCTTCGACGACCCCAACCTGCCGGGCGAGCTGCAGGTCACCGTGTCGCTGCGGCCGGTGATCGGCGGCACCGAGCTCGCCGTCACGCAGGCCGGCATTCCGGATGCCATTCCACTGGAGATGTGCTACCTGGGCTGGCAGGAGTCGCTGGCGCAGCTGGCCACGCTGGTCGAGCCCGAGATCCCGGCCGGTTGAGCCGCGGCGGCGCCCGGCGGGCCGCCGGTCGGATCACAATCTACGGTTGGTAACCGCCGTCGGCGCCGGGGACGCCCGGCGCGGCCGCACCGCAACCGAACCGACGCCACCGCACCATGCTGCCTGCCACCTTGACCATCGTCGACGACGATGCCGACTACCGCGAGTACCTGGCCGAACACCTGCGCGGGCAGGACATCCGCGTGCGCACCTTCGCCGACGGCAACCGGCTGCTGGCCGACCCCGACCCCTTCGGCGACGCCTTCTACATCATCGACCTGATGCTGCCCGGCGTCGGCGGCGAAGAGCTGATCCGCATCCTGCGCCTGCGCAGCGACGCCGGCGTGCTGGTGGTCACCGGCAAGGCCGAGAGCGGCGTGTTCGAGAACGTGCTGACCGCCGGCGCCGACATGCACGTCGCCAAGCCGGTGAGCCTGGAGCAGATCACGCTGGCCATCGAGGCGGTGTACCGCCGCATCGTGCGCCAGCGCGACGACAGCCAGCGCGCCTGGCTGCTCGACCCCGAGCGCCAGCGCCTGACCTCGCCCGAAGGCGAGCTGATCGAGCTGGGCGACAACGACGTCACCATCCTGTCGTGCTTTCCGCCGGCCAACGGCGGCGTGGTGCCGCGCGAGACGCTGTGCGAGCGCCTGGGCCGCCCGGTGCTGGACACCTCCGACAACGGCCTGCACGCGATGATCTACCGCCTGCGCCGGCGCATCGAGAAGGTCACCGGCGCGGTGGTGCCGCTGCAGTCGCAGTCGCGCGTGGGCTACGTCTTCAAGGCGCCGATCAAGCTGTACGCCGGCTCGCGCTGACGCGATGCCCGCGCTGGAGCCCCACAGCCTGCTGATCTCGGCGGGGCTGCTGTACCTGGCCATGCCGGTCGCGGTGTGGGGCCTGCTGTACCGGCGCCATGCGCGGCCCAACCTCGAACTGTGGTGCCTGAGCGGGCTGCTGTCGTCGGCCGCGCTGGTGCTGCTGGGGCTGCGCGGCACCATCCACGACGTCTTCACCATCGTGCTGGCCGACGGCCTGGGCTTCGTCTCGCCGCTGCTGAAGGCCGGCGTGCTGCGCATGGAAAACGGCCAGGCGCCGCGCTGGCCGCGGTTGGCGGCGTTCGGGCTGGCGGCGCTGGTGATCCAGTTCATCGGCCTGCTGCTGCTGTCGCCCGGCGCGCGCGCCGCCGGCGCCTACCTCATCTACACCGCCTACTCGGCAATGCTGGCCTGGACGGCGTACCAGCTGCACGCCGCCTGGCGCAGCCGCAGCGCGGCGCTGATGGGCTGGCTGTTCGCCGCCTTCGGCGCCTTCTGCGCGCTGCGCGCGCTGCGCATGATCGTCGGCTGGTCCGACGGCCAGCCGCTCAGCCCGCAATGGGACTTCGTCACGCTGGTGGCGCTGGCCTTCCTGTCGTGCGCGGCGGCCGACATCGCCTTCCTGGGCATGACCTTCGACCGCGTGCGCGCCAGCACGAGCGCGCAGCGCGGCGCGCTCGACGCGCTGCGCGACCAGCAGATCGCGCGCGATCTCGCCACCCGCACGCGCGAGGCGGTGGCCGGCGAGCGCGCGCGCACCACGCGGCTGCTGGCCCACGAGGTGCGCCAGCCGCTGCACAACGCCGCGGTGGCGCTGCAAAGCGCGGTCAGCGTGCTGTCGAGCAGCCGCAACGCCGGCGACGCCGGGCGCGCCATCGAGCAGGCGCAGGCCGTCATCCGCCGCGTCAGCGCCACGCTGGACAACACCGTCGCCGCCACCGCCTTGCTCAGCGGCGCCGGCCGCCTGAGCACCGCCGACACCGACCTGCAGATGCTGATCGAGCTGAGCCTCGGCGACCTGGCGCCCGGCGCGCGGCCGCGCGTGCAGGTCGAGTACCAGGCCGACGCGCGCAGCGCCCGGCTGGAGCCCACGCTGGTGCGCCTGGCGCTGCGCAACCTGCTGGCCAACGCCATGCTGTACGCGCCGCCGGACTCGCCGGTGCGCCTGCGCGTGCTGGACAGCGACGACCCGCTGGCGCTGATGATCGAGGTGGCCGACCAGGGCCCCGGCATCCCCGACGAGATGCGCGAGCGCATCTTCGAAGAAGGCGTGCGCGGCCAGCAGCCCACCGTGCCCGGCTACGGCCTCGGGCTGCACGTGGTCAAGCGCGTGGCGCAACTGCATGGCGGCCGCATCGAGTGGCGGCCCAACCAGCCGCAGGGCTCGGTGTTCCGGCTGACGCTGCCGCAGGGCGACCCGGGCTGAGCCGCGCGCCGCCGTCCCGCCGACGCCTGACGAGCCCACCGTGATCACGCCGGACATTCGCAGCTACCTGTTGGCCACGGCCTTGCTGTACGTGGCCACGCCGTTGACGGTGTGGGCGCTGCTGCGCCGCCGCTACCCGGTGGCGGCGGTGCGGCTGTGGTGCCTGAGCGGGCTGCTGCTGGCCGCCGGCGTGCTGGTGTTCGGGCTGGTCGACACGCTGGCCTTCTTCGTCGCCTTCCAGATCAGCAACTCGCTGACCTGCGCGGCGATGGCGCTGAAGGTCGGCGTGCTGCGCGGCGAGACCCGAGGCCGCGCCGGCTGGCCGCTGATCGCGCTGGCCGCCGCGGCCAGCGTGCTGCTGCTGCTGAGCCTGCCGCCGCGGCTGACGCTGGGCAACGCCGATGCGCTGGCCAACCTGCTGCTGGGCCTGTGGGCGACGGCCGCCGCCGCGCAGGCGCGGCAACTGGCCGCCGCGCTGCACAGCCGCAGCGCGCGCGTGATCTCGCTGCTGTCGGCGCTGATGGCGGCGGTGCTGCTGCTGCGCGCCGCGGTGTTCTTCACCTGGGGCCATGCGCTGCCGGCCGGCGTGGAAGTCGGCCTGGCGCTGCTGCTGGTGGGCAGCGCCAACATCGCCGCGCTGGGCACCAACGTCGCCTTCATCGGCCTGGCGCTCGATCGCCTGCGCGTCGAAGGCCTGTCGCAGCAGCAGGCGCTGGACGCGCTGCGCGAAGCCGAGGCGGCGCGCGAGGCGGCCTCGCGCACGCGCGCCGCGGTGGCCGACGAGCGCGCGCGCACCACGCGGCTGCTGGCCGACGAGGTGCGCCAGCCGCTGCACAACGCCGCGGTGGCGCTGCAGATGGGCGCCACCACGCTGGCGCACAGCAGCGACCCGGCCGACGCGGCGCGCGCCATCGGCCAGGCGCAGGCGGTGCTGCGGCGCATCAGCGCGACGCTGGACAACACCGTCGCGGTGGCCACGCAGCTCGTCGCCAGCGGCCGCGTCGGCACCACCGACACCGACCTGCAGATGCTGGTGGAGCTGTGCCTGGGCGACCTGGCGCCCGACGCGCGCGCACGCGTGCAGCTCGACTACCGCGCCGACGCGCGCAGCGCGATGCTCGAGCCCACGCTGGTGCGGCTGGCGATGCGCAACCTGCTGACCAACGCGCTGCAGCACAGCCCGCCCGACGCGCCGGTGCAACTGCGGGTGCTCGACAGCGACGACCCGCTGGCGCTGGTGATCGAGGTCAGCGACCAGGGCGCCGGCATCCCCGACGAGATGCGCCAGCGCATGGTCGACGACAGCACGCCCGGCGCGCCGGCCACGCTGGTGCCCGGCGACGGCCTCGGCCTGCACGTCGTCAAGCGCGTGGCGCGGCTGCACCGCGGCAGCATCGAGTGGCGGCCCAACCGGCCGCACGGCTCGATCTTTCGCCTGACGCTGCCGCAGGGCGACCCGGGTTGAAACTGACGGCCCCCGGCCGCTGGGGCGGCCGCCCCCCGAGGGGGCTCCGAACCCGACCGGGAGACCCGGATCGGGTTCGGCCCGCTTTTCACCGCCGCTCCCCCTGGTCGCCTGCGGCGACCTGTCCCCGAGGGGAAATTCGGATCGGGTTCGGCCCGCTTTTCACCGCCGCTCCCCCTGGTCGCCTGCGGCGACCTGTCCCCGAGGGGGAATTCGTTTCATGCGCCGAGGGTCGCGCGTAACAGGCTCCCTCTCCCGCCTGCGGGAGAGGGCTGGGGTGAGGGTCCGTCAGGGCCTGGCCACCACGTGCAGCCCGGGCTTCAGCTCGCCGGCGCTGACGTAGGCTACCGCGCCGGGCGTGGACTGCACGAACTCCAGCGCCTCGGCGGTGCTGCGCAGGTCGCGCGGCGGCGTGCCCTTGCCGACGTGGCGGCGCACGGTCCAGTAGGCGCGGTAGCGTTCGTCGTCCTGCTGCATCACCTGCGTCATGAAGCGCTGGCGCAGGCTGCTGCCGGGGGCGGCGTTGGCGACCACGAGGTCGACGCCGCCGACCTCGACCACGCGGCCGGTGTACAGCCGCTGCAGCGTCTGCAGGTCGAGGCGCGGCACGGAAGGATGGGCGATGACGACGAGGTCGTCGTCGGCGGCCTGCGCCGGCAACGCGCCGAGCGACAGTTGGAGCGACAAGGCCAGTGCGAAAGCAAGGCGCGGCAGGAAGTGCATGGCGCTCGCCTTCAGAAATCGAAGTTGAGGTTGAGCGACAGCACGTCGATGCGGCTGTGGCTCGGGTACGCCATGCCCGGCAGCAGGCTGGCCGAGCCGGTGCCGGCGCCGATGCGCGTGCGCATCCACTCGCCCTTGAGCTTGACGTTGGGCGCCAGCGCGTACGAGGCGCCGAGCGCCAGCGAGCGGTGGTCCCAGTTGACGGTGGTGTCGGCCGCCATGCGCTGCGTGGCGTTGATCATCGCGGCGCCGGGCACGGCGGCCGGCAGGTCGACGCTGCGCAGCCGCTGCGCCCATTCGCGCTGGCTGGCCGCCGACAGCGTGCGGCTGATCGTCACGTAGGGCGTGAACTTGCCGATGCGCCGTGAGACGTTCAGGTAGCCGGCCTTGCCGCCGACGCCGAAGGCCGTGTTGTCCTGCTCGAAGACCACCGCCTCGCCGATGACGCGCCAGCGGCCGTCGACGTTCCAGTCGGCGCCCGCGACGTAGACCTTGACGCGCACCGAGTCGGTCGTCTCCAGGCCGGGGCCGGGCAGCAGGTTGGTTACCTGCCAGTAGCCCAGGCCGTTGCCGAGGTCGACGTAGGGGTAGTTCACCGCCGGCACGTCGTAGTCTTCGGAGCGCACGCGCACCTGGTGCACGCCGACCCGCATGGTCAGCGTGGGGTCGCGCAGCGTCAGCACCAGCCCCTTGGCGCGCACCTGCACGTCGTTGTACAGCGGGCCTGGCGCCACCAGGCCGGGCACGCCGTCCTGCAGCCAGTAGCGGTAGGTGGCGCCGGCGCGGCCGGCGTAGAGGTCGGCCGACAGCTCGCGCGCGCCGATCTGCCAGGTGTGCGTGCCGTACAAGCCGTTGAAGTCGGAGGTCGGGTTCAGCGAGTAGCTGTCGTTGGGCAGTAGCGCCATGTCGTGCGCGGTGCCGATGTCCTGCGTCTCGCTGAACAGGAACATCGGCACGCGGAAGCGCCCGGCGCGCAGCAGCCAGTCGTTGTCGGGCCGCCAGGCGACGAAGGCCCAGGCGATGGTCGGGCTCCAGGCGTGGTCCTTCTTGCCGTCCTGCGCCAGCCGCGCCTGCACCGTGGCCGACCATTCGGTGCTCAAGCGCAGGTCGGCCTGCAGGCCCATCACGGTGTCGCGCTCGAAGCTGCCGTCGTCGGTGACCGAACGCTGCCAGGCATAGGGCCGGTTGGACTGGGCATAGCCCAGGGTGCCGAAGCCCGACCATTGCAGGTCGAGCGCCGGCGCCGGCAGCGCCGGCACGGCCAGCGCGACGGCCAGGGCAAGCCGGCGCCAGGCCGGGCGAAGTCTGCGAGTCATGGTGATGTCGAACGTTGGGAAGCTGAAGTTAGTCGCGCCAGCGCTCGGCGATGCTGGCCAGCGCCTCGGCGTTGGCCAGCAGCGCGCGCACGACCAGCGGGTCGAAGTGGCGGCCGCTCTCGGCGCGCACGTGCTGCAGCGCCTGCTCGCGCGGCATCGGTGGCTTGTAGGGGCGGCGGCTGATCAGCGCGTCGTAGACGTCGGCCACCGCCATCAGCCGCGCCGACAGCGGGATGTCCTCGCCGGCCAGGCGGTCGGGGTAGCCGCCGCCGTCCCAGCGCTCGTGGTGGTGGCGCGCGATGTCCATGCCGTCGCTCAGGTACAGCGCGCCTTCGGGGCCCATGCGGTCGGCGGCGCGGCGCAGCATCTCCCAGCCGTGCATCGCGTGGCTGCGCATGATGGTCATCTCCTCGGCCGTCAACGGACCGGGCTTGAGCAGGATGCCGTCGGGGATGGCGATCTTGCCGATGTCGTGCAGCGGCGCCGAGCGTGCCAGCTGCTCGATGCGCGCGTCGTCCAGCTCGGGGCGCAGGCCCTGGTCGCGCAGCCAGCGCGCCAGCAGGCGCACGCATTCCTGCGTGCGGCGCACGTGGTTGCCGGTCTCCTGGTCGCGGAACTCGGCGAACGAGACCATCACGTGCAGCGTGGCGTCGCGCAGCTGGTCGACGTCGCGCAGCCGCTGGTCCAGCTCGGTCTGCAGCCAGCGCGCGCGCTGGCGCGTGGCCTCGTGCAGCGCGCGCAACTGCAGGTGGGTGGCCACGCGCGCCAGCACGGTGACCGGGTTGAAGGGCTTGTGGATGAAGTCGGCGGCGCCGCATTCGAAGCCGCGGGTCTCGTCCTCGGGCCGCGTCAGCGCGGTCAGGAACAGCACCGGCAGCGCCTGCGTGCCGGGGTCGGCCTTCAGCCGGCGGCAGACCTCGTAGCCGTCGAGCCCGGGCATCATGACGTCGAGCACGATCAGGTCGGGCGGCTGGCGCAGCACCAGGTCCAGCGCCTTCTGGCCCGAGGTGGCCACCTGCACGCGGTAGGTCTTGTCCAGCACGTTGGCCAGCAGGTTGACGTTGGCCGGCGTGTCGTCGACCACCAGCACGGTGTGGCGGTGGTCGGCGGCGGCGGTGCCTGCAATCGTGGCGTTAGCCGCGGCCGCTGCGGCCGCTGCGGTCGGCGCCGCAAGGGTGGCGAGGGTGGCGAAGTCGGCGTTCATGTCGTGCTCTCGGCAAACTGCCCGGTGTCGGCGCCCTGCAGCGCCAGCAACGCGACGTCGAAGTCATAGCGCTGCACGGCGGTCAACAGCCGCCGGGCCTGCGCCGGGTGGAGCTGGCGGCGCAGCGCGGCCTCGTGCGCCTGGCACCAGGCAACGGCGCGGCTGTCGCTGTCGTGCAGCCAGCGCTCGAGTTCCTGCAGGTCCAGCAGCCCGGCCTCGGCGGCGGCCGGCGGCGCCGGCAGCGGCGCCAGTGCGCCGTCGATGGCGGCCACCAGCCGCGCCAGCGGCCCGCTGGGCGCGCCCAGCGCCTGCAGCGCCAGCATGGCGGCCGCCGCGTCGGGCTGGGTGGCGGCCTGCTCGACCTGCGCCGCGGCGGCCACCAGCGCGCGCGCGCCGAAGCTGCCGGCCAGGCCGCGCAAGGTGTGCGCCAGGCGCGCCAGCACCGGCAACTCGCCGGCCTGCAGCGCGCGCTGCCAGTCGTCCAGGCCCTGGCCCTGCTCGGCGACGAAGCCTTGCAGCAGACGCCGCGCCAGCGCGGCATTGCCGTCGCAGGTGGCCAGCAGCACGGCCACGTCCATCTCGGCGATGGTCGCCGGCAGCGCGGCGCCGGCAGCGTCGGCCGCTGCGGCGGTGGTCGCAGCGGCAGCGGCAGCGGCAGCGGCGGCAGCAGCGGCAGCGGCGGCGCCGGGGCGGCGCAACGGCTGCAGGCGCCGCAGCAGCAGCTGGGCGTCCAGCGGCTTGGTGATGTGGTCCTGCATGCCGGCGGCCAGGCAGCGCTCGCGCTCGCCGGGCATCGCGCTGGCGGTCATGGCCAGCACCGGCAGGTCGTCGAACTCGCTCTGGCGGCGCAGTTCGGTGACGGCGGTGTAGCCGTCCATCACCGGCATCTGCAGGTCCATCAGCACCACGTCGTAGGCCTGCGGGCCGTCGGCGCGGAGCCGCTCCAGGCCGATGAGGCCGTTCTCGGCCACCTCGACATGGGCGCCGCGGCGGCTGAGCAGTTCCAGCGCAAGCTGGCGGTTGAGCGCGTTGTCTTCGACCAGCAGCACGCGCAGGCCGCTGAGGTCGGCCGCCGGCGCGGCCACCGGCTTGCCGGCGGCGGGGCCGCCGGTCCACAGCTCGCGCAAGGCGGCGGGCAGCACCGGCTTGGCCAGCAGCTCGCGCACGCCGGCCTGCTCGGCGCGGGTGCGGATCTCGATCTCGCCATAGGCCGTCATCACCACCAGGCGCGGCGCGCCGTGGCGGCGCAGCCGCGCCACCAGCGCGGCACCGTCGATGTCGGGCAGCACCCAGTCGAGCAGCACCAGCGCGTAGGGCCGGCCGGCGGCCGCGGCCGACGCGGCCAGCGTCAGCGCCTGGCGGCCGTCGGCGGCGCCGTCGACGCAGCCGCCGCCGGCGCCCACGCCCAGCCGGCCGAGCAGCGCCTGCACGGTGACGCGGGTGTCGCGCTGGTCATCGACCACCAGCACGCGCAAGGCGTCGACGCCGGGCAGCGCATCGGCCAGCGCGGCGCTGCGGTCGAGCGGCAGCACCAGGTGCACGCTGAAGGTGGCGCCGGCGCCGGGCGCGCTGCGCACCTCGATGCGGCCGCCCATCAGCGCCACCAGGCGGCGGCTGATGGTCAGCCCGAGGCCAGTGCCGCCGAAGCGGCGGGTGATGGAGTCGTCGGCCTGCGTGAACTCCTGGAACAGGCGCGACTGCTGCTCGTCGGTCATGCCGATGCCGGTGTCGCGCACCGACAGGCACAGGCCCACGTGGTCGGGCGGCGCGTCGGCGGGCAGCGCTTCGGTGTCCAGCGTCAGCCGCACCTGGCCGGCGCTGGTGAACTTGACGGCGTTGCCCAGCAGGTTGGCCAGCACCTGGCCCAGGCGCAGCGCATCGCCGATCAGCAGGCCGTGGTAGGCCAGCAGCGCGGGGTCGGCCACGTCGCACAGCAGCTCCAGGTCCTTGGCCTGGGCCGCCGGCCGCACCAGCAGCAGCGCGCGCGCGGCCACGTCTTCCAGCCGCAGCGGCGAGCGCTCCAGCCGCATGCCGCCGGCCTCGATCTTGGAGAAGTCGAGCACGTCGTTGATGATGGCCAGCAGGTGGTCGGACGCGTCGAGCGACTTGCGCAGGTAGTCGCGCTGCTGGTCGTCGAGCCGGGTGCCCAGCGCGAGCTGGGTCATGCCCATGATGGCGTTCATGGGCGTGCGGATCTCGTGGCTCATGTTGGCCAGGAAAGCGGCCTTGGTGCGCGCCGCGGCCTCGGCCACCGAGCGCGCCTGCTCCAGCTCCTGCTGCTGGCGGTCGCGGCGCTGCAGTTCGTCTTCGATGGCGCCGGCCATGCTGTCCATGGTGGCGCCCAGCGTGCCCAGCTCTTCCATCGAACGCGCGCGCAGCCCGGCGCGCGCCGTGTAGCGGCCGGCGGTGATGCGCTCGGCCATCTGCACCAGGCGGTCGATGGGCTGCAGCACGCGGCGCTGGGTGGCGCTGAGCGCCAGCACGAACAGCGGCACCAGCGCCAGGTTGATGACGATGGTGGCCCACACCGCCTGGTCGAGCCGGCCGCCGGCCTGCCGCGTCTCGGCCAGCGTGCGCGTCTGCACGCGCTCGGCCAGCCGCGCCTGCGCCTGGCTCAGTTCGCTGCGCGCGGCCTCGTAGGCCGGGGCATGCACCAGCTCGATGGCGAAGGCGCGGTCGGGCGCGCCTTCGGAGACGAAGCTGCCGCTGACGCGGTCGTACAGCCCCTGGGTGGCGGCGAAGGCCACTTGCTCGGTCTGCTGCATGCGGTCGGCGGCCTTCAGCAGCTCGCCGGCGGCCTGCAGTTCGTTGGCGGTGAAGCGGCTGGCCTGCAGTCGGCTGATCAGCGGCTCGGGCGCGCCCCCCGCTTGCGCGTTGAGCGCGACGCTGCCGCTGGCGGCGTTGCGCCAGTAGGCCAGCGCATCGGGCACCGCGGGCAGGCCCTTCTCGCCGCGGCGCACGGCCAGGATCTCGTAGTAGACCTCGAGGTAGCGCGTGCGCGCCGTCGTCGTGTAGCTCTGCACCAGGGCCGACAGCAGGTCGCTCTCGCGCAGCAGTTGCTCGACGCGGGCATGCGCCTCGTCGCGCCGCTGCAGCGCCTGCGCGCTGTCGTGCACCGCCTGGCGGATGAGGAACAGCATGGCCAGGTTGGCCGACAACGCGGCCAGCACCAGCACGAAGAAGACGCGCGACGCGCGGCTCAGCCGCATGGCGCGCCTTTGCGCCGTTGCCGGCCGGCCGGCCGCGGCGTCGCCGCCGGACAGGATGGTGTTTGCAAGAGATCGCCCCCGATTGCCTCGTACGCCAAATGATGGCGACGCGGCGGCCGGGCAAGCGGTCGATCAGAACGCGGTTTTCACGTCACTTCCGTGGCGAGGCCGGCGCTCGCCGCGCCCGCTTCAGGCCACGCAGCCGGCGGCCACGGCCGGCGCGGCGCGACCTTCGAACACCGGCTCGGGGATGCGCCAGCCGTAGCGCACCGCGGTCAGCTCGGCGAGGATGGACACGGCAATCTCCGGCGGCGTGCGCGCGCCGTTCTTGATGCCCACCGGCCCATGCAGCCGCGCCAGCTCGGCCTCGGCCAGGCCGAAGTGCTCGGCCAGGCGCTGCTTGCGCTTGGCCTGGTTGGCGCGCGAGCCGATCGCGCCGACATAGAAGGCGTTGGAGCGCAGCGCCTCCATCAACGCCAGGTCGTCGAGCTTGGGGTCGTGGGTCAGCGCGATCACCGCGGTGTGGGCGTCGGGCTGCAGCGCGACCACCGCGTCATCGGGCATCGCGCGCGTGCGCTGCACGCCGGGCAGGTCGGGCATGTACTCGTCGCGCGGGTCGCAGACGATCACCTGGTAGTCCAGCGCCTGCGCCATCTGCGCCAGGTACTGCGTCATCTGGCCGGCGCCGACGATGAACAGCCGCCAGTTCGGCCCATGCGTGGTGACCAGGCGCTGCTCGTCCAGCAGCACCACGTCGGCGCCATCGGCGGCGCCCAAGGTGACGGCGCCGCTGGCCAGCAGCAGTTCGCGGCGCACGCGCCGTCCTTCGCTGAGGGCGGCCAGCAACTCGTCGATGCGGCTGGCGTCGGACAGCGGCTCCAGCACGAGCTCCAGCGTGCCGCCGCAGGGCAGGCCGAAGCGCGCCGCCTCGTCGCCGCTGACGCCGTAGCGCACCACCTCGGCGCCGCCGGCGGCGAGCGCGTGCTCGCGCATGCGGGCAATCAGGTCGTCCTCGATGCAGCCGCCGGAGACCGAGCCGGCGATCTGCCCGTCGCCGCGCACCGCCACCACCGAGCCCACCGGCCGCGGCGCCGAGCCCCAGGTGCGCGTGATGGTGCCCAGCACCACCGCGTGGCCTTCGCGCCGCCAGGCCACCACCTGGCGCAAGACGTTGAGGTCGACGTTGTCCATGGCCACCGCCCGCTTCCTGTCTGACGAATCCGCAGGTTCGGAGTCTGCACCATCGCCGCCCGGCCCGCGCGCCGCGACCTCGGGTTTGCCCGGATGCCGATCCGGGCGGGCCCTAGGGTTTGCGAGTACGAGCCAGCAGCGGCCGCTGTTCATAGCATCCATGCGTCAACACGCCATCCAGCCCACGGAGACACCATGGCCCTGCTCACCTTGAAGGTCAACGGGCGCGAGGTTTCGCGCGACGTTCCACCCTCGACCCTGCTCGTCGAATTCATCCGCGAACACCTGCACCTCACCGGCACCCACGTCGGCTGCGACACCGCGCAGTGCGGCGCCTGCACCGTGCACGTGGACGGCCGCGCGGTGAAGAGCTGCAACACGCTGGCCGTGCAGGTGCAGGGCGCGGCGCTGACCACCATCGAAGGCCTGGCCGGCGCAGACGGCACGCTGCACCCGATGCAGGCCGCCTTCCGCGCCTGCCACGGGCTGCAATGCGGCTTCTGCACCCCCGGCATGGTGATGAGCGCGGTGGATCTCGTGCAGAACCACGACTGTTCCACTGAGGAACAGGTGCGCGCCGGCCTGGAGGGCAACATCTGCCGCTGCACGGGCTACCACAACATCGTCCGCGCGGTGCAGCAAGGCGCCGCGGGCATGAAGTAAGACGAGCGGAGCACCGACCATGAACGCACCCACCCCCGGTTTCATCGGCAAGTCGGTCGAGCGGCGCGAAGACACGCGCTTCCTCACCGGCAAGGGCCAGTACACCGACGACATCACGCTGCCCGGCCAGAGCTACGGCGTCTTCCTGCGCAGCCCCTACGCGCATGCGCGCATCACGCGCATCGACACCAGCGCGGCCGCCAAGGCCAGCGGCGTGCTGGGCATCTACACCGGCGAGCACTTCAAGGACATCGGCGGCCTGCCCTGCGGCTGGTTGATCAACAACATCGACGGCACGCCGATGAAGGAGCCCAAGCACCCGGTGCTGGCGGGCTTTGCAGGCGGCAAGGTGCGCTACGTGGGCGACCGCGTGGCGCTGGTCGTCGCCGACAGCGTGGACGAGGCCAAGGCCGCGGCCGCGCTGATCGAGGTCGACTACGAAGAGCTGCCCGCCGTCATCGACATGGCCGGCGCCGGCAGCGCCGCCTCGCTGGTGCACGACGACGCGCCGGGCAACCAGTGCTACCTGTGGCAGATCGGCGATGGCGACGGCGCCGACGCGGCCATCAAGTCCGCGGCGCACGTCAGCAAGCTCACGTTCCGCAACAACCGGCTGATCCCCAACGCGATCGAGCCGCGCGCCGCCAACGCCAGCTACAACGCGGCCGGCGACGAGTACACGCTGTACGTGGCCAACCAGAACCCGCACGTCGAGCGGCTGCTGATGTGCGCCTTCGTGCTGGGCATCCCCGAGCACAAGATGCGCGTCATCGCGCCCGACGTCGGCGGCGGCTTCGGCAGCAAGATCTTCCTGTACGGCGAAGAGACGGCGCTGGTCTGGGCGTCCAAGCAGGTCGGCCGGCCGATCAAGTGGACCGCCGAGCGCGGCGAGGCCTTCCTGTCCGACGCCCACGGCCGCGACCACCTCACCACGGCCGAGCTGGCGCTCGACAAGGACGGCACCTTCCTCGCCTTGCGCGTGCACACGCAGGCCAACCTCGGCGCCTACCTGTCGACCTTCTCGTCGGCGGTGCCGACCATCCTCTACGCCACGCTGCTGGCCGGCCAGTACCGCACGCCGAAGATCCATTGCACCGTGCAGGCCATGTTCACCAACACTTCGCCGGTGGACGCCTACCGCGGCGCCGGCCGGCCCGAGGCCACCTACGTGGTCGAGCGCATGGTCGAGACGGCGGCGCGCGAGCTGAACATCGACCCGGCCGAAATCCGCCGTCGCAACTTCATCAAGGAGTTCCCGTACGCCACGCCGGTCGGCCTGACCTACGACACCGGCGACTACGACGCGACGATGCGCCGCGCCATCGAGCTGGCCGACGTGAAGGGCTTCGAGGCGCGGCGCGCCGCCAGCGCGGCCAAGGGCTTGAAGCGCGGCATCGGCTACAGCGCCTACATCGAGGCCTGCGGCATCGCGCCCTCGTCGGTGGCCGGCGCCCTGGGCGCGCGCGCCGGGCTGTTCGAGGCCGGCGAGGTGCGCGTGCACCCCACCGGCAAGGTGACCATCTTCACCGGCAGCCACAGCCACGGCCAAGGCCACGAGACCACCTTCGCGCAGGTGGTGGCCGACAAGCTGGGCATCCCGATGGAAGACGTGAGCATCGAGCACGGCGACACCGGCAAGGTGCTGTTCGGCATGGGCACCTACGGCAGCCGCTCGCTGGCCGTCGGCGGCACGGCCATCATCAAGGCGGTCGACAAGATCATCGCCAAGGGCAAGAAGATCGCCGCCCACCTGATGGAGGCGGCCGACACCGACGTGGTCTACGAAGGCGGCCAGTTCAAGGTGGCGGGCACCGACAAGGCGGTGCCTTTCGCGGCCGTCTCGCTCACCGCCTACGTGCCGCACAACTTCCCGCACGACAAGCTGGAGCCCGGCCTCAACGAGAACGCCTTCTACGATCCCAGCAACTTCACCTACCCGGCCGGCACCTACATCTGCGAGGTGGAGATCGACCCCGCCACCGGCAAGGTGCGCATCGACCGCATGACCGCCTGCGACGACTTCGGCAACGTGATCAACCCGATGATCGTCGAAGGCCAGGTGCACGGCGGGCTGGCGCAAGGCATCGGCCAGGCGCTGCTGGAGCAAGGCGTCTACGACCCCGACAGCGGCCAGTTGCTGACCGGCAGCTACATGGACTACGCGATGCCGCGCGCCGACGACCTGCCCAGCTTCACCGTGGAAACCGCCAAGGGCACGCCTTGCACGCACAACCCGCTGGGCGTCAAGGGCTGCGGCGAGGCCGGGGCCATCGGCAGTCCGCCGTCGGTGATCAACGCGATCTGCCACGCGCTGGGCGTCAAGGACGTGCCGATGCCGGCCACGCCCTTCACCGTTTGGAAAGCCGCCCGCGAAGCCGCCGGCAACGCGGCCTGACCAGGAGCACACGCACATGCAAGCCTTCAACTACGAAACCCCCGCCTCGGTGGCCGACGCCGCCCGCGCCGCGGCCGCCGGCGCCAAGCTGATGGCCGGCGGGCAAAGCCTGCTGCCGTCGATGAAGCTGGGCCTCGCCGCGCCCGAGGCGCTGGCCGACCTCGGCGCGATCGCTGAACTCAAAGGCATCACCGTCGCCGGCGGTACGGTGAAGATCGGCGCCATGACCACGCACGCCGCGGTGGCCGCCAGCAAGGAAGTGCAGCAAGCCATTCCCGCGCTGGCCGCGCTGGCCGGCAACATCGGCGACCGCCAGGTGCGCAACCGCGGCACCATCGGCGGCAGCCTGGCCAACAACGACCCCGCGGCCTGCTACCCGGCGGCCGTACTGGGGTTGGGCGCCACCATCCACACCAACACGCGCGCCATCGCCGCCGACGACTTCTTCAAGGGCATGTTCGAAACGGCACTGGCCGATGGCGAAGTGATCACCGCGGTGAGCTTCCCCGTGCCCGAGAAGGCCGGCTGGCAGAAGTTCAAGCAGCCGGCCTCGCGCTTCTCGATCGTCGGCGTGTTCGTCAGCAAGGGACCTCAAGGCGTGCGCGTGGCGGTCACCGGCGCCGGGCCCGGCGTGTTCCGCGCCAAGGCGCTGGAAGGCAAGCTGGCGGCCAACTGGTCGGCCGCGGCGCTGAACGGTGCGACGGTCAGCGCCGAGGGGCTGAACAGCGACCTGCACGGCTCGGCCGAATACCGCGCGGCGCTGATCCCGGTGCTGGCGGCGCGCGCAGTCGGTTAAGCTGAGCCGCAGCGCCCGCAACGACGCCGCAGCCGCTGCGGCGTTTTCATTTCGATGACCCCCATCGTGAGCGACATCCCCGCCTCCATCGACGACACCGCCGCGCAACTGCTGGCGCACGACTACGTGGCCGACCGCCAGTTGGCCACCGTGGTCTTCCTGGCGCTGAAGCTGCAGCGGCCGCTGTTCCTGGAAGGCGAGCCCGGCACCGGCAAGACCGAGATTGCGCGCACCTTGGCGGCCATGCTCGGGCGCGAGCTGATCCGGTTGCAGTGCTACGAAGGCCTGGACCTGGCGAGCGCCGCCTACGAATGGAACTACGGCCGCCAGATGATGGAGATCCGCCTGGCCGAGCGCGAAGGCGTCTCGCGCGAAGCGCTGGGCGCCGAGCTGTTCAGCGAGCGCTTTCTCAACCAGCGCGCGCTGCTGCAAGCCATCGACCCGGCGCGCTCGGTGCCGCCGGTGCTGCTGATCGACGAGCTCGACCGCGCCGACGAGCCTTTCGAGGCCTTTTTGCTGGAAGTGCTGAGCGAGTTCCAGATCACCATTCCCGAGCTGGGCACGGTGAAGGCGAAGCACCCGCCGATCGTCATCCTCACCAGCAACCGCACGCGCGAGATCCACGACGCAGTCAAGCGCCGCTGTCTGTACCACTGGGTGGACTTCCCCGACGCGGCGCGCGAGTTGCAGATCCTGCAGCGCCGCGTGCCCGGCGCCGGCGAGGCGCTGGCGCGGCAGATCGTCGCCTTCGTGCAGCGCCTGCGCGAGATCGAGCTCTACAAGCTGCCCGGCATTGCCGAGACCATCGAGTGGACGCGCGCGCTGATGCAGCTCGACACCGTGGTGCTGGACCCGGCGGTGATCCAGCACACCCTGGGCGTGCTGCTGAAGTACCAGGACGACATCGTCAAGGTGCAGGGCAGCGAGATCGGCCGCATCCTCGACCAGGTGCGCACCGCCGCGCGCTGAACGCTCGATGCTGCCCGCGCGCCAGACCCCAGGCCGCCTGGCCGAGAACGTGATGCACTTCGCCCGCGTGCTGCGCGCCGCCGGCATGCCGGTGGGCAGCGACCGCGTGCAGTTGTCGCTGCAGGCGCTGCAGGTGGCGGGGCTGCAGCAGCGCGGCGACTTTCGCGCCGTGCTGGCGGCCTGCCTGTTGGACCGCATCGAGCACCGCGAGCTGTTCGACCAGGCCTTCGACCTGTTCTGGCGCGACCCCGACCTCGAAGGCCGCATGCGCGCGCTGCTGCTGCCCAAGGTGCACATCAAGGACGGCAAGCCGCCGGTGCCCGAGAACCGCCGCTTGGGCGAAGCGCTTTTCCCGCGCCAGGCCGACGAGCCGCCGCCGGAGCCGGCGCAAGAGCAGGTCGAGCTCGACGCGGCACTCACCTTCAACGACCGCGAACACCTGCAGAAGGCCGACTTCGAGACCATGACGGCCGACGAATGGCGCATGGCCAAGCGGCTGCTGGCCGAGCTGCGGCTGGCCTTCGAGCCCATCCTCACGCGGCGCAGCCGACGTGCCGCGCAGCCCGGCCGCGCCGACTGGCGCGCCACGCTGCAGGCCATGGCGCGCCACGGCGGCGAGCTGTGGAACCTGCGCTGGCGCAAAGCCCGCACCAAGCCGGCGCCGCTGGTGCTGCTGGCCGACATCTCCGGCAGCATGAGCCGTTATTCGCGCATGCTGCTGCACTTCGGCCACCTGCTGGGGCACGCCGATGCGCGCGTCGAGAGCTTCGTCTTCGGCACCCGGCTGACGCGCACCACGCGGCTGCTGAAAAGCCGCGACCCCGACCTGGCCGTCGGCCAGGTGGTGCGCGCGGTGGAAGACTGGTCGGGCGGCACGCGCATCACCACCAGCCTGCACGAGTTCAACCAGCGCTGGGCGCGGCGCGTGCTGTCGGGCCGCGCCACGGTGCTGCTGGTGTCCGACGGCCTGGAGCATGGCGACACGAAGGCGCTGGCCTTCGAGATGGAGCGCCTGCACAAGAGCTGCCGCCGCCTGATCTGGCTGAACCCGCTGCTGCGCTTCGAGCGCTTCGAGCCGCGCGCCGGCGGCATCAAGACCATGCTGCCGCACGTCGACCGCTTCATGCCGGTGCACAACCTGGCCAGCCTGCAGCAACTGGTCCACGTGCTGGCCGCCGACGACCGCCCGCCCCCGCCCCCACGCCGCCACTAACGAATCATGCAACTCACCAACCAACAGACCCTGCCCGTCAGCCAGGCCCAGGCCTGGGAGGCGCTGAACGACATGAGCCTGCTGCAGCAGGCCATCCCCGGCTGCGAGAGCATCACCGCCACCGGCGAGAACCAGTACGAGGCGCTGGTGACGGCCGCCGTCGGCCCGGTGAAGGCCAAGTTCAAGGGCAAGCTGCGGCTGGAGGACATCCAGCCGCCGCAGTCGTACAAGCTGGTGTTCGAAGGCCAGGGCGGCGCCGCCGGCCATGGCAAGGGCAGCGCCGACATCCGGCTGGAAGCCGCGGGCCCGCGCGAGACCGTGCTGCACTACACCGCCAACGCCAGCGTGGGCGGCAAGCTGGCGCAGATCGGCTCGCGCCTGGTCGACATGGCCGCGCAGAAGATGGTCACCGAGTTCTTCGAGACCTTCAAGGCCAAGCTGCAGGAGAAGTACGGCGTGGCCGCCGCCGCGCCCGCCGAAGCCGCGCCGCCCGCCGGGCTGCTGTCGCGGCTGGCGGCGTGGTTGCGCCGCGTGTTCGGCGGCTGACCGCCGGGCGCGTCGCGAACTCCTGTCAGGAAATCTCCCTTTATTCGATCGATCGGGCCGGCCGCCGGCGCCGGAGACTGCGGCTGCCGCGTTGGCTGCTGCCGCTTGTTCGCGGGCGGCGCCCCGGGCCCCAACCCCGTCGTCAACCTTCAAGGAGTACAGCCCCATGCTGTCGGCAATGACCGTGTCCAAACGCCTGTACCTGGGCTTTGGATTGATCCTGGCCATCCTCATGGCCGTGACCGCCGTCGCGGTCGTCAAGGTGCAGATCATCAACGATGCCCTGCGCACCAACAGCGAGCAGTACGCCGCGGTGCAGCGCTTCGCGATCAACTTCCGCGGCTCGGCGCACGACCGCTCGATCGCCGTTCGCGACGTGGTGCTGAGCGCCAGCCCGGCCGACCGCCAGCGCGAGGTGGCCGCCATCGAGCAGTTGGCCGCGTTCTACGCCAAGTCGGCCGGCCCGCTGGAGGCGCTGATCGGCGCACCCGGCGCCTCGCCCGAACTGGCCCGCCTGTACGAGGCGATCAAGGACATCGAGCGCCAGGCCGTGGCCAGCACCGAGGCCGTGATCAACGCGGTCAACAAAGGCGACTCGGCCGCCGCCTACCACGCGCTGTGGACGCAGGCCAAGCCGCAATACGTGCAGTGGCTGGCGTCGATCAACAAGCTGATCGACTTCGAGGAAGCGCGCATCCAGAACGCCAACCAGACCGCGATGCAGCAGGCCGCCAGCTTCCTGTCGGTGATGCTGGTGGCGCTGGTGCTGGCGCTGCTGGCCGGCGCGGCGCTGGCCTGGCGCATCACGCACAGCATCCTGGCGCAACTGGGTGCCGAGCCCAGCGCGCTGGGCGACGCCGCGCGCCGCGTGGCCGACGGCAACCTGAGCCCGGTGCCGGGCGCCGCCAAGGCACCGGCGGGCAGCGTGCTGTCGTCGCTGGGCACCATGCAGGCCAGCCTGGCGCGGCTGGTGGGTGAGGTGCGCAGCGCGTCGGACTCCATCGCCACCGGCTCGCAGCAGATCGCCGCCGGCAACTCCGACCTGAGCCGCCGCACCGAGGCCCAGGCCAGCAACGTGCAGCAGTCCACCGCGTCGATGCAGCAGTTGTCGCAGACCGTGCAGGTCAACGCCGACACCGCCGCCGAAGCCGACCGCATGGCCGGCGGCGCCTCGGCCGCGGCCGCCAAGGGCGGCACCGTGGTCGGCCAGGTGATCACCACGATGCAGGACATCTCGGCCTCGTCGCGCAAGATCTCCGACATCATCGGCGTCATCGACGGCATCGCGTTCCAGACCAACATCCTGGCGCTCAACGCCGCGGTGGAAGCGGCGCGCGCCGGCGAGCAGGGCCGCGGCTTCGCGGTGGTGGCCGGCGAGGTGCGCGGCCTGGCCCAGCGCAGCGCCGAGGCGGCGCGCGAGATCAAGGACCTGATCGGCAGCAGCGTCGACAAGGTGGAGAACGGCACCCGGCTGGTGGCCGACGCCGGCCGCAGCATGGACGAGATCGTGACCCAGGTGCGCGAGGTCAGCGCGCTGATCGGCCGCATCTCCGGCGCCACCGGCGAACAGGCCAACGGCATCCTGCAGGTGGGCGAGGCGGTGACCCAACTCGACCGCGCCACGCAGCAGAACGCCGCGCTGGTGGAACAAAGCGCCGCGGCCGCCGAAAGCCTGCATCAACAGGCGCAGCGCCTGGCCGAGACGGTCAGCGTGTTCAAGCTGCAGTTCGCGCCGGCGGCCGCGGTGGCCGGAACGGCGGCGCAAGGCTGAACGAGGCCGAGATCCGCGGCGAGGTGATCGAACAGGGCGCCATGGCGCGCAGGTTGCGCGTCATGGCCACTCGTCTGGTCACGGCACGGCGGCCAGCAGTTCGAAGACCGAACAGACGACCGGCATGTCCTCGCTCGGCTCGCGCCCGATGCGACGGCACTCACGCGAGAAGAACCGCCAGTGGCCCTGGCTAGGCGTCATTGCTTTGCATCGAGCGGAGCTTGAGCCAACTGGTGAGCGCCGCGACGCCCGGCGCCAACCAGAGCGCGAGCCAGAGCCCGGCCAGAACCGCCAGCGCCAGCGAGTCGGCACCCGAGCGGGTCACCCAGTAGATCACCGCCAAGGCGATGGCCGTGATCGCAAGCGCCGAAGCGACGTAGCCGAGCATGAGTTGCAACAGGAACACGCGGAAGAACGGCCCCGACGGCACGCCGACCAAGCGCAGTCTCCCATGGCGAAAGACGAGCCAGCAGAGCACGGCGGCGACAGCGACGGCCGCGGCCACCAGCTGAACCCAGAACCCGGTCGTCCATGCGGCCCGGCCTCGAACGAAGAGCACCAGGATGACCGAGCAAGCGAGCGCGCTGAGTGCGAACACCACGCGAAGCGTGTGAGCGGGAACCGCCATGACTACCGGCTTCCGAGCGCGCCGTCGCGCGACACGCACACGTTGGCGGCAGCACCAACGACGAGGCAAACCCGCGCGACGACGTCGGCGAGGAAGACACGGCCAAGCTGCGCGTCGTAGGTGCCGACCGACCAGGCGAGGTAGAGAAACGACACCACGCTCACGAAGCCCGCGATGAACGCAAGCAGCTGGAAGGCACCGCGGAAGGCCGCGAAGAGGAGAAACACGCCGAGGCCGCTCGCAGCAAACCGCGCGAGTTGGCGTCCGGCGAAAGGCTAGGCCGCAATGAGTTGCAGATAGTTGAAGCAGCCGGCTCTGCGGACCTCGAGTCTGAACGAACCATCTTTCACGGCGTTGCAGGCGCTTCCGAGTTCGAGCATCTTCTCTTCATTCCTGGTGATCATCCACCAATCCATGATGGCCTCGCAGTAACCAAGATTCGCTGCGTCGGGAGCCAGATTGGCAACGATGCATTTTCCACCTGGCAGGGTCAGCGCAAGCATCTTGTCGAGAACCGCATTGGCGTGTTTGTCAACGAGATAGTCGAAAAGGCCCAGGGAGTACACCAAGTCTCCCGGGCCAGCCGTGGCCAGTTCATCCTTGACCACGTTTCGACGGATGGGTTTGAAGGCAATGGAACCGGCACACTTCCTTGCTTGCTCGAGTGAGGCTGGATCGAGGTCGATCGCCGTGAACGACACGATCTGCGTTCGGGTGGATTCCGACAATGCTTCAAGCTCGCGGGCATGGCCCGACGCCACCGAAATTGCCGTGATGGGGCGGCGCGCGGCCATGACTTCGATCTCGTCGCGCAGGAGTTCGACGCGCTCCCTTGCCGACCTGGACTGCTTCGCCCCGAACGTTGCCGCGTAGATGCTGCTCGCGATCGGACCCGCAGCCTCGATGTGAGCGTGGATGGATTCGTGGCCATACGCGAAGTCCATCAACGTCGCGTCGCCGGGGTAGCCACGCGGCTTGACGAGTCCCCAGCGCGTGTACGGATCCATGCTCAGGAAGAAGCGCCAGGATCTGATCAATGGCGACGCCCGGACCAGGGTGCGCCACTCATCGTACGGCGTCGCCGCCCTCAGCTGTTCGAGTGCCGCCATGAACGGCTGGACGTGTTCCGTGGAAGGAACCGCGAAGTGGTCGAGGCTCGTCAAAATTTTCTCCCCCGTCATGTTGTTGTTGCCGAGAGCAAAAGCGTGCTGCCCGGCATGACGCCTTGAAGCACCGTTTCGCATCACGGCGCTTGCCACTTTAGGGAGAGTTTGCTGAAGCAGCGTCAACAAGAGAGATGAGTGGAGGGACGAGCCTTTCGACCTAAGGCAACGCTGCAAAAGGTCAGCCGCTCGCGTCAATTGGACGTTATCAACCGATGAAGCAGCAAACCCTTGCGATGGCCGCCGACCAAGGCGAGAACTTCGAGCGGTTCCGCCGCCCGACGCGGCGCGACGAGTTCCTG
>JAIUPH010000041.1 GCA_020161065.1 Pseudomonadota bacterium | reverse complement strand
CGGCTTTCGCCGGGCTATCCCCCACTACTGGGCACGTTCCGATGCATTACTCACCCGTTCGCCACTCGTCGCCAGGTTGCCCCGCGTTACCGTTCGACTTGCATGTGTAAGGCATGCCGCCAGCGTTCAATCTGAGCCAGGATCAAACTCTTCAGTTCGATCTTGAATTTGCTCAAAACGGAATTGAAGTGAACTTCACTTCAGTTTCCGTGAGCGTTTGAATGGATCTTGCGATCCTTGGCACTCGCCTTCAAACGCCCACGCTTATCGGCTGTATGTTGTTAAAGAGCTTGCCTTGTCGGCGCCGCTGTTGTTATCAGCGAAGACCGCGATTCTGACATTTTTTTTAAATCCCTGTCAACTTCGAGGTCTTTGCTTGCTTCGCGGTGCCGTTCGTTCTTTCTGTCGGCCCCGCGATCAAGCCAGCCTGTGACTATACATCGGGATTTTCCGGAGCGCAAGCGGTCCGTCAAGACAGCGACTGCGGCGCCGCCGCTGCGTTCGACAGCCACTCGCTGCACGCGGCCGCGCAGTCGTCGGCATTCAGGATGCCGGGCAACGCCGCGGCCAGCCGCCGCGTGTCGGCACGCAACACGCGCTGCTTGATCGAGGCGATGCGCGCCGGATGCATCGAAAAGCTGCGCAAGCCCATGGCCAGCAGGAGATCGGTGAACAGCGGGTCGCCCGCCATCTCGCCGCAGACCGAAACGCCACGGCCGGCGCGGTTGGCCGCCTCGATCGTGCGGGCGATGAGCTGCAGCACCGCGGGGTGCCAAGGGTCGTACAGGTGCGACACCGACTCGTCGGCGCGGTCGATGGCCAGCGCGTACTGGATCAAGTCGTTGGTGCCGATCGAGACGAACTGGAAGTGGCGCAGGAACGACTCGATGCACAGCGCCGCGGCGGGCACTTCGATCATCGCGCCCAGTTCCACCGGCCCCCAGGCCTTGCCGGCGTCGTCGAGCTGCTGGCGCGCGCGTGCCAGCGCTTCGAGCGTCAGGCGCACTTCGCTCAGGTGGGCGACCATCGGGATCAGCACGCGCACCTTGCCGTAGGCGCTGGCGCGCAGGATGGCGCGCAGTTGCTGCCTGAACATGCCGGGCTCCGACAGGCTCCAGCGAATGGCGCGCAGGCCGAGCGCCGGATTGAGCACATGCTCGTGCCGCAACTCCGAAACCGACATGCGCTCCAGCGGCTTGTCGGCGCCGATGTCCACCGTGCGGATGGTCACCGGCAGGCCCTTCATCGCCTGCACCGCGGCGCGGTAGGCCTCGAACTGTTCGTCTTCGCCGGGCAGATCGTCGCAGCGGTTCATGAACAGGAACTCGCTGCGGAAGAGGCCGACGCCGACCGCGCCCGCTTCCAGCGCCGGCCCGGCGTCCGTCGGCAATTCGATGTTGGCCAGCAACTCGATCGGCAGCCCGTCCAGCGTCACCGCCGGCGTGTGGCGCAGGCGGTGCAGCCGCGCGCGCTCGAGCTCGCTCTGGCGCTGGCGGAAGCGATATTCCTCCAGCACGATGGGCGAGGGGTTGACGACCACCACGCCGGCGTCGCCGTCGATCACGATCCAGTCGTCCTGGCGCACCAGGCGGCTGGCCTCGCGCGCGCCGACGACGGCCGGGATGTCCATGCTGCGCGCGACGATGGCGGTGTGCGAATTGGTGCCGCCCACGTCGGTGACGAAGCCGGTGAAGACGCTGCGCTTGAACTGCAGCATGTCGGCCGGCGCCATGTCGTTGGCGACCAGCACCAGCGGCTCTTCGCCGCCGAAATTGGCGCCCAGCGCCGCGCTCTGCAGGGCCTCGCCGTCGCCACCCTTGCGCGACAGCGCGCGCAGCATGCGCTCGACCACCTGCTCGACGTCGGCCTTGCGTTCGCGCAGGTAGTCGTCCTCCATCTCGTCGAACTGGCGCGCCAGCACTTCCAGCTGCGCCGACAGCGCCCACTCGGCGTTGTAGTGCCGCTCCAGCACCCATTGCTTGGTGGCGCCGCTCAAGGTGTCGTCGTTGAGCAGCATCAGGTGTACGTCGAGCAGCGCCGACAACTCGGCCGGCGCCTCAGCTGGCAGATCGGCCTGCAGCGTCGACAGCTCGGCCACCACCACGTCGCGCGCCATGCGCAGGCGGTCGATCTCACCGGCCACCTGCTCGGCCGACACGAAGTAGTGCGCCACGTCGACGCGGCTCGAAGCCACCAGCACGGCGCGACCGATCGCCACGCCGCGCGACACCGCCATGCCGAAGACCTGGATGCTCATGGCGTCACTGTAGCTCGCCCGTGCCGGCGGCAGGGTCTTGCGCGCTACTCGCCTTCGCCGAACTTGCCGTCGATCAGCGCGCGCAAGGCCTCCATCGCCGCCGCCTCGTCGCTGCCTTCGACCTCGATCTCGATCTCGGCCCCCATGCCGGCGGCCAGCATCATGACGCCCATGATGCTCTTGGCGTTGACCCGCCGTGTGTTGCGCGAGAGATGGATTTCGCTGCCGAAGCTGCCGGCCAGCTTGGTCAGCTTGGCCGAGGCGCGGGCATGCAGCCCGAGCTTATTGCTGATGAGAATGCTGGACTTGATCATGAGCGCCGGAGGCTGGGGAGGATTGGTTCTGTCGCCGCGCCGGCGCCACGTGCATCACGCCCTGCAGGGCGCCGGCCGTCGCCCGCTCGACCAGCGCGCCCAGCGCCTCCTGTCGATAGCACAGCGTGCGCCACAGCATCGGCACGTTGACGCCGGCCACCAGTCGCACGCGCACGCCGTCGGCCACGCGCTGCGCGGCGTTGCAGGGCGTGGCGCCGAACACGTCGACGAGGATCAGCGCGTCTTCGGGCGGCTCGGCCGGCAGATGGGCTCTGAGCAGCGCCTCGACCTCGTCGGCGCTCTGCTCGGGCTGGACGTCGATCGCCTGCACGCCGGCGGCGCACTCGGGAAAGGCATGCGCCGCCACGTCGCGCAATGCCGTGGCCAGCGGTGCATGGGCAAGCAGGACGATGCGGGTCATGTTGGCAACTCGTTGCCGCGATTATGGGCACGCGCCGTTCAAGCGCCGGCGCGCACCGAGCCGAAGAAGGTTTCGACCGCCGCCGGCGGCAGCCGCTCGCCCAGCGCGGTGAGCTGCACCACCAGCAGCCCGCGGGCGAACACCAGCACCTGCGCCTGCAGCGCGCGCCCGCGCGGGTCGGTGCCGCTGAACGCATAGCGCCCGGCCGCCGCGTACGGCGTGGCGCCCGGCACCGTCTGCGGCTGCAAGGCGCCGCGCGCCGCGCCGAGATTGGCATGCGCCGCCGCCGCCAGCGCATCGAGCAAGGGGCTCACCGCCGCCGGCTCGCGCGCCTGCGTGTGCGCCAGCGCCCAGCTCACGCCGTCGGCATCGCAGACCTCGAGCACCAGCAACTGCGATTGGCCGGCAATCACCACCTGGCGCTGCTGGCGCGCCGGTTTGCAAGGAAAGGCCTGCACCAGGCCCGTCTCCGGCGAGCGCCACTCGCGCCAGTTCAGCGCCGGCGCGCAACCCACGCAGATCAGGGCGATGACCACCGCCCGCGCTTTGCTGGCCCACATCGTGCGCATTATGCGAAGCGCCGGCAACGATCCCCGGAACGCGGGGAGCGCGCGCCGCCGGCGCGGCGTCACAATGGTTGACACGCCGTTCCTCCACGGGCGATTCATGAGCGCTTCCGGCAAACCCGCTGTTCCTGCTGACGCCGCATCGACGTCCACCGGCGATGCCACCGCATCGGCGGCCGAAGCCGTCGACGGCCACGCGCTGCTGGGCCAGTTGGGCAGCGAAGTGGCCAGTGCGCTGTCGGCCGCACTGGAGCGCGTCAATGCGCTGGCCACCACCGGCAAGATCGGCCGCAAGGGCCTGCGCGAACTGCGCGAATACATCGAGCTGGCGCGCCGCGTCAGCATCATGGGCCAGCAGGTCAACCGCCTGGCCTCTGGCCGCGTGCGCCAGCAGGCCGAGCGCATCGACCTCACCGCGCTGCTGCGCGATTCGCTGGCCCAGCACAAGCGGCAGATCGAGTCGCTCGGCTTCGACGTGCGGCCGCTGCTGGGCCCCGCGCAGGTGATGGCCGACCCGACGCTGATCTTCACGCTGGTGGAGGCGCTGATCGAGTGGAGCTTCGAACACGCGCGCTCGGCGATCGACTTCCGCATCGAGCTCAATGAATGGCCGGTGTTCGCGCGCCTGAGCGCGGCCTTCCGCAGCCTCAGCGACGAGCAGGTCGAGCAAAGCCTGGTCAGCTTCCCCGAGTCCACGCTGCAGTCGATGTCGTGGCGGCTGCTGCAGCAGGCCGCGCACACGATGGAGCTGCCGATCAAGCTGGAAGAAGACGGTGCCAGCGCGCGCGTGGTGATCGAGTTCCCGCGCACCGTCAACGACCCCAGCGAGACGGCGGCGCTGCGCGACCGCACCGATGCCGAACGCCAGGGCCTCAACTCCAAGCCGCTGGCCGGCAGCCACGTGCTGGTGCTGGCGGCGCGGCGCGAGACGCGATCGCTGGTGCGCGACGCCATCCGCCACATGGGCTTGATGATCGACTACGTCACCACCATCGACGAGGCGCGCGAGTTCTGCAAGGGCGGCATGCCGCACGCCATCCTGCACGAAGGCTCGCTCGGCGGCGAGCGCTTCGAGCGGCTGCGCATCGACCTGCTGCGCGAAATGCCCAAGCTGGTGTTCATCGAGTTGTCCGACGACGGCAAGGGGCTGGAGACGCGCCGCGTCGGTGACCGGCAGTTCAGCAGCCTGAGCCTGTCGTCGGTGATGGAATCACTGCCGCCGGCGCTGATGTTCGAGCTGTCGCGCCCGCGCTGAGCGCCTCAACCCGGCCCGACGCGCCGCGCCCGGCCGCCGTGCCTGCCGGGCCTGCCGCGCGGGCACGGCTCCTAGAATCGCCGCGCATGCACATTCACATCCTGGGCATCGGCGGCACGTTCATGGGAGGCCTGGCCGCCCTCGCCCACGAAGCCGGACACCGGGTGACGGGCTGCGATGCCGGCGTCTACCCGCCGATGAGCGACCAGTTGCGCGCTCTCGGCATCGAGTTGATCGAAGGCTGGTCGCCGGAGCAGATGGCGCTGGCGCCCGATGAGTACGTGGTCGGCAACGTCGTCAAGCGCGGCAACCCGCTGTTCGAAGCCGTGCTCGACGCCGGCGCGCGCTACACCAGCGGCCCGCAATGGCTGGCCGACCACGTGCTGCAAGGCCGCCACGTGCTGGCCGTGGCCGGCACGCATGGCAAGACCAGCACGACGGCGATGCTCGCCTGGATCCTCGACCAGGCCGGCCTCGCGCCCGGCTTCCTGGTCGGCGGCGTGCCGGTCAACTTCGGCGTCTCGGCGCGGCTGGGGCAGGGCAAGGCCTTCGTGATCGAGGCCGACGAATACGACACCGCGCTGTTCGACAAGCGCAGCAAGTTCGTGCACTACCGGCCGCGCACCGCCATCCTCAACAACCTCGAACTCGACCACGCCGACATCTTCCCCGACCTGGCGGCGATCGAGACCCAGTTCCACCACCTCGTGCGCACGGTGCCGGCAAGCGGCCGGCTGGTCGTCAATGCGCGCGACGAGGCTTTGCAGCGCGTGCTTCAGCGCGGCTGCTGGAGCGAGGTGCAGCGCTTCGGCGCGCGCCGCGAAGAGCCCGGCACCCTGCGCGCCCGCGGCGAGCCGCACGCCTTCGACGTGCTGCGCGGCGCGATGCGCATCGGCCGCGTCGAATGGACGTTATTGGGCGAGCACAACCAGCTCAACGCGCTGGCCGCCATCGCGGCGGCCGAGCACGTCGGCGTCGTGCCCGAGCAGGCCGCGCGCGCGCTGGCCGGCTTCAGCAACGTGCGCCGGCGGCTGGAGTTGCGCGGCGAAGTCGGCGGCGTTCGCGTCTACGACGACTTCGCGCACCACCCGACGGCGATGCGCGTCACGCTCGAAGGCCTGCGCCGCCGCATCGAGCCGCCGGCCGCCGCGGCCGCGCCGCCGCCGGCGCGCCTGCTGGCGGTGTTCGAGCCGCGCTCCAACACCATGAAGCTCGGCACGATGAAGGCGCTGCTGCCGTGGGCGCTGGAGCCTGCCGACCGCTCGTACGGCCTGCAAGGCGACTACGGCTGGAGCGCGCGCGAAGCGCTGGCGCCGCTGGGCGCAGCCGCCGTGGTCGCCGATTCGGTCGACGCGCTGGTCGACCTCGTCGTGCGCGACGCGCAGCCGGGCGACCACATCGTCTGCATGAGCAATGGCAGCTTCGGCGGCGTGCACGACAAGCTGCTGGCCGCCTTGACCGCCTTGACCCCCGTCTCCGCGCGCACCGACGGCGGCCGATGAGCGCGCCCGGCCCCAGCCACCTGCTGTACCTGCACGGCTTTCGCTCGTCGCCGCGCTCGTTCAAGGCCGTGCGCCTGCAGCAGTGGCTGCAGCAGCACCGGCCCGACGTTCACTGGTGGTGCCCGCAACTGCCGCCGTCGCCGCGCGAAGCGCTGGCGCTGGTGATGCAGCGCCTCGCCGGCTGGCCGGCCGGGCGCTTCGCCGTGCTCGGCAGTTCGCTCGGCGGCTGGTACGCCAGCTGCGTGGCCGAGGCCACCGGCTGCCCGGCCGTGCTGCTGAACCCGGCGGTGCATCCGGCGCGCGACCTGCGGCCTTTCGTCGGCGAGCTGACGGCCTACCACGACCCGAACGAGCGCTTCGAGTTCAAGGCCGCCTACCTCGACGAGTTCAGCGCGCTGCAGCCGCCGCGGTTGACGCGGCTGGAGCGTTACTTCGCCGTCATCGCCAAGGGCGACGAGCTGCTGGACTGGCGCGAGATGAGCGAGCGCGTGCAAGGCGCGCACTTGCGCCTGCTCGAAGGCAGCGACCACGGCCTGACCGACTTCGACGATCACCTTCCCGCCATCCTCAACTTCCTGCAACTGACGCCAACGCCATGAGACTCAAAGACAAGGTCGCCGTGATCACCGGTGCCGGCCAGGGCATCGGCCTGGCCACCGCCCGCAAGTTCGCCCGCGAAGGGGCGATCGTCCAGGTTTGCGACCTGCGCGCCGACGCCGTCGAGGCCGCGGTGGCGCAATGCCGCGAAGACGGCGGCCAGGCCTTCGGCCACCGCGTCGACGTGACGCGGCGCGAAGAGGTCGACGCCGTGGTGGCCGCGGTGCTGAAGGCGCACGGCCGCATCGACGTGCTGGTCAACAACGCCGGCATCACGAAAGATGCGCGGCTGCAGAAGATGAGCCTGCAGCAGTTCGACGCCGTCATCGACGTCAACCTGCGCGGCGTTTTCCACTGCGCGCAGGCGGTGGCCGACACGATGGTGGCGCAAGGCAGCGGCGTGATCCTCAACGCCAGCAGCGTGGTCGGCATCTACGGCAACTTCGGCCAGACCAACTACGCGGCGTCGAAGTTCGGCGTCATCGGCTTCACCAAGACCTGGAGCCGCGAGCTGGGCCCCAAGGGCGTGCGCGTCAACGCGGTGGCGCCGGGCTTCGTCGAGACGCCCATCCTCACCACCATCCCCGACAAGGTGCTGCAGCACATGCGCGAGCAGGTGCCGCTGCGCCGCCTGGGCCGGCCCGAGGAGATCGCCAACGTCTACGCCTTCCTGGCCAGCGACGAGGCCAGCTACATCAACGGCGCGGTGATCGAGGTATCGGGCGGCATGACGGTCTAGCTTTTCAGGGGCTGGGCGACAATCCCGCCCGTGAGCTATGCATTGTTCGATGACGCCGGCAAGTTCCTCGCCGGCCGCGTGATGTCCGAGGCCGAGGCCTCGCTGCAGATCGAGCTCGACTCGGGCAAGCGGGTCAAGGTGAAGGCGGCGCATGTGCTGCTGCGCTTCGACAAGCCCGCGCCGGCCGAGTTGCTGGCCGACGCGCAGGCGCTGGCGCAGGAGATCGACCTCGACCTCGCCTGGGAATTCGCGCCCGACGACGAGTTCGGCTTCGCCGACCTGGCGCGCGACTACTTCGACGCCAAGGCCGGCGTCGGCCACCAGGCGGCGGCGCTGCTGCGGCTGTTCGAGGCGCCGCACTACTTCCGCCGCATCGGCAAGGGCCGCTTCAAGAAGGCGCCCGAAGAGACGGTGAAGGCCGCGCTGCTGGGCATCGAGCGCAAGAAGCAGTTGGCCGCGCAGATCGAGGCCTGGGCCGGCGAGATCGCCTCTGGCCGCTGCCCGGCGCCGGTGCGCGAGCAGCTCTACCGCATCCTCTTCAGGCCCGACAAGAACGGTGCCGAGTACAAGGCCGTGGTCGAGGCGGCGCGGCGCACGCAGCGCTCGCCGCTGGACCTGCTGCAGGCCGCCGGCGCGATCGACAGCCCCTACCAGTTCCACTGGAAGCGCTTCCTGTTCGAGCAGTTCCCGCAAGGCACCGGCTTCCCGGCGCTGGCGGCGCCGGCCGTCAGGGACGAGTTGCCGCTGGCCGCCGTGCAGGCCTTCTCGATCGACGACTCGGCCACCACCGAGATCGACGACGCCTTGTCGGTGCAAGGCCTGGGCAGCGGCACGGCGGTGTTCGGCATCCACATCGCGGCACCGGCGCTGGCCATCGCCCCCGATTCGGCGCTCGACAAGCTGGCGCGCCACCGCCTGTCCACCGTCTACATGCCGGGCTGGAAGATCACCATGCTGCCCGACGACGTGGTGCAGGCCTACACGCTGACCGCCGGCCGCGACTGCCCGGCCGTCAGCCTGTACGTGACCATCGACGAGGCGACGCTGGCGATCCGCGGCAGCCAGACGCGGCTGGAGCGCGTGCCCATCGTCTCCAACCTACGGCACGACCGGCTGGACGGCCTGATCACCGAAGCCGCGCTCGGCGGCCAGGCGCCGGCCGACTACCCGCACGCCGCCGAACTGGCCTTCGCCTGGCGGCTGGCGCACAAGCTCAAGGCCGCCCGCGAACTGGTGCGCGGCAAGCCGGAAATCTTCAACCGGCCGGACTACAACTTCAAGCTGGATAACGGCGATGCCGAGCCCACCGGCAACGAGACCGTGAGCATCGGCGTGCGCCAGCGCGGCGCGCCGCTGGACCTGATCGTCGCCGAGGCGATGATCCTCGCCAACAGCACCTGGGGCGGCTGGCTGGCCGAGCTGGGCGTGCCCGGCATCTACCGCGCCCAGGCCAGCCTGTTGCCGGGCGTGAAGGTGCGCATGGGCACGCGGCCGGCGCCGCACGCCGGCATGGGCGTGGCGCAGTACACCTGGGCGACGTCGCCGTTGCGGCGTTATGTCGACCTCGTGAACCAGTGGCAGATCATCGCCTGCGCGCGCCACGGCCGCACGGCGGCGCTGGCGGCGCCGTTCAAGCCCAAGGACGCGGCGCTGTTCTCCATCATCTCGGGCTTCGACGCCGCCTACGCCGCGTACAACGACTTCCAGCACGGCATCGAGCGCTTCTGGACGCTGCGCTGGGTGCAGCAGAACGGCGTCACCGAACTGGAAGCCGCGGTGATGAAGGACGGCCTGGTGCGTGCCGAGACGCTGCCGCTGGTGTTCCGCGTGCCGGGCACCGAAAGCCTGCCGCGCGGCGCGCGCATCCGCGCCCGCGTGGCCGGCATCGACTTGCTGACGCTCGACCTGCACGCACAGTTGCTGCAGCGCATCGAGGCAGCACCGGCGGCCGATGCAGAGGCGGCGGCCGAAGACGACGATGCCGACGCCGGCAGCGGCCCGCTGACGCTGGCGATCGACGTCGGCGACGCCGCCACGGCGCCCGAAGACGCCCGTGCAGCCGATGCGGCCGATCCCGCCGCCGCGCCCGGACCTTGACGCCGTGCGCCTCGCCGCCGCCGCCGGCAAGCTGCAACTGGCGCCCGTGCAGTGGGCGCTGCTGGCTTCGCTGGCCGTGCATGGCGCGCTGCTGACGCTGCGCGCGGCGGACCCCGAGCGCTTCAACCGCGTGTTCAAGGACACGCCGCTCGAAGTCATCCTCGTCAACGCGCGTTCGACCGAACCGCCGGTCAAGGCCCAGGCCATCTCGCAAGCGCCCTTGGCCGGCGGTGGCAACGTGGAGAAGGGGCGTGCGCAGTCGCCGCTGCCGGCGCATGCCACCGCCGAGCTGGGCGACGCGCCCGAGGAAGCGCGCCGCCGCATCGAGCAATTGCAGGAGCAGCAGCAGCAACTGCTGGCCCAGGTGCGGCGCGAACTGGCGCTGCTGTCCACGCCCGACCCGCAGCGCGACGCCGGCCGCCCGCAAGACCGCGACCAGGACGAGCGCAAGCGCCAGCTGCTGCGCCTGCTGGCCGAGATCGAGAAGCGCATCAACGACGAGAACGCGCGCCCCAAGAAGCGCTACATCAGCCCGGCCACGCAGGAAGCGGTGTACGCGCTGTACTACGACGCGCTGAAGCAGCGCATCGAAGACCGCGGCACGCGCGACTTCCCCGAGTTCCAGGGCCGCAAGCTCTACGGCGAGCTGACGATGAACGTCACCGTCGACGCCGGCGGCCGCCTGGTCGACGCCGAGATCGTGCGCCCCTCGCGCTCGCACGTGCTCGACCAGCGCGCGCTGGCCATCGTGCGCGCCGCGGCGCCGTTCGGCGCCTTCTCGACGGCCATGCGCCAGCAGGCCGACCAGATCGTCGTCACCTCCCGCTTTCGTTTCACCCGCGACGACAGCCTCGAAACCACGCTGAGCGGGCGCTGAGCCATGACCGAGCCCACCCTGATGTCCTACGCCGTGATCGGCCACCCGGTGGCGCACAGCCAGTCGCCGTTCATCCACGCCGCCTTCGCGGCGCAGACCGGCGAGCCGGTGGACTACGGCCGCATCGACTGCGGGCCCGACGGCTTCGAAGCCGCGGTGCGGCGCTTCGCGGCGCAAGGCGCCGGCGGCTGCAACATCACGGTGCCGTTCAAGTTCCAGGCCGCCGACCTCGCCGCGCGCTGCAGCGAACGCGCCCGCCTGGCCGGCGCCGCCAACATCCTGAAGTTCGACGCGCAGCCCGCCGGCTGGCTGGCCGACAACACCGACGGCAGCGGCCTGCTGCGCGACATCGGCGTGCACGCCGGCTTCGACCTCGCCGGGCGGCGCGTGCTGTTGATCGGCGCCGGCGGCGCTGGCGCCGGCGTGCTGGGCCCGCTGCTGCAGGCCAAGCCGCGGCAACTGGTGGTGGTCAACCGCAGCGCCGAGCGCGCGGCGCGCCTGGTCGAGCGGCATGCGGCGCTGGCGCAGGCGCAGGGCGTCGAGTTGTCGACGGCGCCACTGGCGCGGCCCGGCAGCGGCTTCGAGCTGGTGATCAACGCCAGCGCCAGCAGCCTGCAGGCCGCCGGCGTGCCGGTGCCGGCCAGCGTGCTGGCGCCGCGCGCGCTGGCGATGGACCTGATGTACGGCCCGGCCGCGCAAGGCTTTCTCGACTGGGCCGCGGCACATGGCGCGGCGGGCCGCGACGGCCTGGGCATGCTGGTCGAGCAGGCGGCCGAGGCCTTCTTCGTCTGGCGCGGCGTGCGGCCCGACGGCGCGCCGGTGCTGCAGGCGCTGCGCCGGCGCCTGGGCGCGGCGGCATGAAGCGCCGGCTGCTGCTGGCCGTGGCGCTGTTGGCCTGGTGCCTGCTGGCGCTGCAGCTCGCCTTTCTGCTGCGCATCGCGCTGATGGCCGCGGTCGACCCGCGGTCCACCACCTTCCAGCGCAGCGAGATGCTGCGCCTGGCACTGGACCAGCGGCAGATCGCCTGGGCGCAGGTGTGGGTCGACTACGAGCAGATCTCGCCCCACCTCAAGCGCGCCGTCATCGCCAGCGAGGACGCCGGCTTCATCGAGCACGGCGGCGCCGAGTGGGAGGCGATGGAGCAGGCCTGGAGCCGCAACCAGAAGGCGCAGGCCGCGCGGCCGGGCTCGCGCGCCTCGCGGCTGCGCGGCGGCTCCACCATCACCCAGCAACTGGCCAAGAACCTGCTGCTGTCGGGCGAGCGCACGGTGCTGCGCAAGGGGCAGGAACTGCTGCTGGCCTGGATGCTGGAAGCGCTGCTCGGCAAGCGCCGCATCCTGGAGATCTACCTCAACCAGGTGGAATGGGGCGAAGGCCTGTTCGGCGCGCAGGCGGCGGCGCGCTACTACTTCCGCGTCGACGCCGCCAAGCTGTCGGCCGAGCAGGCGGCGCGGCTGGCGGTGATGCTGCCGGCGCCCAAGCGCTTCGAGCGCCAGCCGGCCTCGGGCTACCTGCTGAGCCGGGCCGCCGCCATCGTGGCGCGCATGCCGTCGGTGGACCTGCCATGATCGGCTGCATGAGTGCCACGTTGAGCCAGGAGATCGCGGTCGCTGCCGCGCAGTTCGTCGTCGAAGACGGGATGGAGTACGCCGAGGCCCGCCACAAGGCGGCGCGCAAGCTCGGCGGCCGCGCCGTCAAGCCGGGCCAGATGCCGCGCAACGACGAGATCGAAGACGAGGTGCGCGCCTACCTCGCCACCTTCCACGCCGAGCGACAGCCGCAGGAGCTGCGCGCGCTGCGCGAGCTGGCCGCGCGCTGGCTGGACCGGCTGGCCGCGCACCGCCCGCACCTGGCCGGCGCCGTGTGGCGCGGCACGGCCACGCGGCGCTCGGCGCTGCTGATCGACCTGTATTGCGACGACCCCAAGAGCGCCGAGATCGACCTCATCAACCAGGGCCTGGACTTCGACGCCGGCGGCAACGGCGACGCCGCGGCCGGCCAGGTGCCGGTGCTGACGCTGGGCGCGCGCGTGCCCGGCTGGCCCGAGCCGGTGACCGTGCACCTGTTGATGCACGACCTCGACGACCTGCGCGGCGCGCTCAAGCCCGATGCCCGCGGCCGCAGCTGGCGCGGCGACCGTGCCGCCTTGCAGCGGCTGCTGGCCGCCGAGGACGCGCCATGACGACGCGCCGCCGCACCCTGGGCTGGGCGCTGGTGGCCGCCGGCGCGGCGGCGGCCGGCGCCGGCATGTCGTGGTGGCTGTCCACCAAGGCGGTCGACCCCGAGGTCGAGGCCGAGTTGTGGAGCTTGCGCTTCGCGCGGCCCGAAGGCGGCGAGCTGGCGCTGGCTTCCTTGCGCGGCCAGGTGCTGGTGCTGAACTTCTGGGCCACCTGGTGCGCCCCCTGCATCAAGGAGATGCCCGAGTTCGAGCGCCTGCACCGGCTGCAGGGCAGCCGCGGCGTGCAGGTGGTGGGCCTGGCGGTGGACGGGCCGACGCCGGTGCGCGAGTTCCTGGCCAAGCGGCCGGTGAGCTACGCCATCGGGCTGGCCGGCTTCGAAGGCACCGATCTCAGCCGCAAGCTGGGCAACGCCGCCGGCGCGCTGCCGTTCACCGCCGTATTCGACCGCGAGGGGCGGCTGCGTCACCGCAAGCTGGGCCTCACCGCGTTCGACGAACTGTCCGCCTGGGTGAAAGACTTGTGAAAACGCGGCCCGCAGCGTTCTTCTTCGAATTTGCGCTCTGTCGCTCACAACCGCATACATTCAGCGTAAAGTTCGCCGTTCGCAAATTGCGGTGAGGCCTTTCGCGGCCGTGCCGAGCAGTAACCCATGAGCATCCTGGTCCTCAACGGCCCCAACCTCAACTTGCTGGGCACGCGCGAGCCGCAGGTCTACGGCAGCACCACGCTGCAGCAGATCGAAGCCGAACTGGTGGCGTTGGCGGCAAAAGCGGGCGTCAAGCTCGAATGCTTCCAAAGCAACCACGAGGGCGCGCTGATCGACCGCATCCACGCCACGCGGCTGGACGGCACGCGCTTCGCGATCATCAACCCCGGCGCCTTCACGCACACCAGCGTTGCCATCCGCGACGCGTTCTCCGGCGTGGCACTGCCCTTCATCGAGGTGCATCTGTCCAACGTCTACAAGCGCGAGCCGTTCCGCCATCACTCGTACCTGTCGGACATCGCGGTCGGCGTGATCTGCGGGCTGGGCGTGCACGGCTATCGCCTGGCGCTGGACTACGCGCTCGACCAGACGCGCCAGCGCGCCGGCCAGCAAAGCGCCTGATTCCGGCTGCCGACCGCCGGACACTGCCGACCGCCGTCTTTCGCTTGCCGCCGGCCCTGGCCGGCGCCTCAGAACCCAAGGAAGTCCATGGACCTGCGAAAACTCAAGACCCTGATCGACCTCGTCTCCGAGTCGAACATTTCGGAGCTGGAGATCACCGAGGCCGAGGGCAAGGTGCGCATCGTCAAGGCCGGCAACGCGCCGGTGCTGGCCGCGCCGATGGCGATGGCCGCGGCGCCGGCCGCCGCCCCCGCACTGGCCGCCGCGCCGGCGCCGGCCGCCGCCGCGCCCGCCGAAGCCCCGGCCGCGCCCAGCGGCAAGATCGTCAAGTCGCCGATGGTGGGCACCTTCTACCGCGCGCCCAACCCGGGCGCCAGCGCGTTCGTCGACATCGGCAGCGTGGTCAAGGAAGGCGATCCGGTCTGCATCATCGAGGCGATGAAGATCATGAACGAGATCGAGTCCGACATCGGCGGCACGGTGCGCCGCATCCTGTGCGAGAACGGCCAGGCGGTCGAGTTCGGCCAGCCCTTGTTCGAACTGGAATAAGGGCGGCCGCTTCGTGTTCAAGAAGATCCTCATTGCGAATCGGGGCGAAATCGCCCTGCGCATCCAGCGCGCCTGCCGCGAGATGGGCATCCAGTCGGTGGTCGTCTATTCCGAGGCCGACCGCGAAGCCAAGTACGTCAAGCTGGCCGACGAGGCGGTGTGCATCGGGCCGCCGCCTTCGGCGCAGAGCTACCTCAACATGCCGGCCATCATCTCGGCCGCCGAGGTGACCGACGCCGAAGCCATCCACCCCGGCTACGGCTTCCTGTCGGAGAACGCCGATTTCGCCGAGCGCGTGGAGCGCAGCGGCTTCGTCTTCATCGGCCCCACGCCCGACGCCATCCGCACCATGGGCGACAAGGTGGCCGCCAAGCAGGCGATGCTGAAGTCGGGCGTGCCCTGCGTGCCCGGCAGCGAAGGCGCGCTGCCCGACGACCCGAAGGAAATCATCAAGATCGCCCGCTCGATCGGCTACCCGGTGATCATCAAGGCCGCCGGCGGCGGCGGCGGCCGCGGCATGCGCGTGGTGCACACCGAGGCGCCGCTGATCAACGCGGTGCAGACCACGCGCGCCGAGGCCGGCGCGGCCTTCGGCAACCCGGCGGTCTACATGGAGAAGTTCCTGGAGAACCCGCGGCACATCGAGATCCAGGTGCTGGCCGACACCCACCGCAACGCCGTCTGGCTGGGCGAGCGCGACTGCTCGATGCAGCGCCGGCACCAGAAGATCATCGAAGAAGCGCCGGCCCCCGGCATCCCGCGCCGCACGATCGAGCGCATCGGCGACCGCTGCGCCGCCGCCTGCAAGAAGATTGGCTACCGCGGCGCCGGCACCTTCGAGTTCCTGTTCGAAGACGGCGAGTTCTATTTCATCGAAATGAACACGCGCGTGCAGGTCGAGCATCCGGTGACGGAGATGGTCACCGGCATCGACATCGTGCAGATGCAGATCCGCGTCGCCGCCGGCGAGAAGCTGCCCTTCACCCAGCGCAGCCTGCAGATGCGCGGCCACGCGATCGAGTGCCGCGTCAACGCCGAGGATCCGTACAAGTTCACGCCGTCGCCGGGCCGCATCACGGTGTGGCATCCGCCCGGCGGGCCGGGCGTGCGCGTCGACTCGCACGCCTACACCAACTACTTCGTGCCGCCGAACTACGACTCGATGATCGGCAAGATCATCGTCCACGGCGACACGCGCGAGCAGGCGCTGGCGCGCATGCGCACCGCGCTGTCGGAGACGGTGGTCGAGGGCATCCTGACCAACATCCCGCTGCACCGCGAGCTGATGGCCGACGCCCGCTTCGTCGAAGGCGGCACCAGCATCCACTACCTCGAAGGCTGGATGGCCCAGCGCCAGCGCTGATGTTCGAGCTGGTGCTGCTCGCGCCGCAGGCGCTGGTCGAGCCGGTCAGCGACGCGCTCGGCGACGAGCTGGGCGCGCTGTCGGTCTCGGTGGAAGACGCCGACGCCGATTCCGACGCCGAGCGCGCGCTGTTCGGCGAGCCCGGCATGCCGGCGCCGGCCGCCGGCTGGGCGCGCTCGTCGCTGCGCGCGCTGTTCGAAAGCCGCGAGGCGGCCGAGGCCGCCGCCACGCTGCTGCTGGCGCAAGACTGGACGCAAGGGCTGCAGGTTCGCTCGCTCGACGCGCTGCAAGACCAGGACTGGGTGCGCCTGACGCAAAGCCAGTTCGAGCCGATCGCCATCACGCCCGCGTTCTGGATCGTGCCGAGCTGGCACCAGCCGCCGGCGCAGGCGGCGCGGCTGATCCGGCTGGACCCCGGCATGGCCTTCGGCACCGGCACTCACCCCACCACGCGCATGTGCCTGCGCTGGATCGCGCAGCGCGCGGAAAGCGGCAACGCCGCATGCTTGAACCACCGCGTGCTGGACTACGGCTGCGGCTCGGGCATCCTGGCCATCGCCGCCGCGCTGCACGGCGCGCGCGAGGTCGACGCAGTCGACATCGACCCCGCGGCCGTGGCGGCGAGCGAGGCCAATGCGCGCGCCAACGGCGTCACGCTGCGCTGCGGATCGCCGTCGCTGGCGCAGGGCCGCTATGGGTTGGTGTTGGCCAACATCCTGGCCTCGCCGCTCAAGCTGCTGGCGCCGCTGCTGTGCGGCCACCTGGCGTCGGGGGCGCCGCTGGTGCTGGCCGGCATCCTGACGCGGCAAACCGAGGAACTGCAGGCGGCCTACGCGCCGTGGCTGGCGCTGCAGGTGGCCGACGAGCAGGAAGGCTGGGTGCTGCTCAGCGGCACGGCAGCGCCGCGCTGAGCGCCAAGGGTCTGCCGCATGACCTTGGCCACGCGCTGCCCCAGTTGCGGCACGGTGTTCCGCGTCGTGCAGGACCAGTTGCGCGTGTCGCAAGGCTGGGTGCGCTGCGGCCGCTGCAGCGAAGCCTTCAACGCGCAGGAGGCGATGGTCGACTCGCCGGCCGCCCCGGCCGCCGAGCCGGGCGAGCGGCACGACACCGCGGCGACGGTGATCGCGGCGCATGTGCCGGCGGCCGATGAGGTGGTGATCGCGCTGCCGCCGGCGCCGGCCTCTGCCGCGCCGCTGCCGGTATCCACGCCAGCGGCGCCGCCCGCGCCGCCGCTGATCGAGTTGCCGCCCGGCGTGGAAGTGATCGCCAGCGACGGCGCGGTGCTGGTCGACGTCGCCGCGCCGCCGGTCGCCGCCGAGGCCGATGCCGCGGCCGAGGCTTTCGACGCGGCTGAACGAGCCGAGGCCCGATGGCCGACGCCGGCGCGCGGACCCGGCGCAGTGCCGACAGCTCCGAGCGTGGTGCATCAGGCTGCCGCCACGGCCCCGACCGACATCGCGACCGCCATTGCGACGGCCATCGCGACCGACATCGCGACCGCTGCCGCGCCCGACGTCGCGCTCGCCGAGCCGCTGGAGCCCCCACCCTCCTTCGTGCTGCGCGCCGAGCGTGCCGCGCGCTGGCGGCAACCCGGCGTGCGCCTGGCTTTGTCGGCCACCGCGCTGATGGCCGCGCTGGGGCTGGCCGCGCAAGTCGTCTACGTCTTCCGCGACCGCATCGCGGCCGGCCAGCCGGCATGGCGGCCGGCGCTGCAGCAGGCCTGCGCCACGCTGGGCTGCCGCGTCGGCGACTACCGCCAGATCGACGCGCTGTCGGTCGAGAGCACGACGCTGACGCGGGCCGAAGGCGCGCCGGTGTATCGCCTGGCGGTGAGCCTGCGCAACCGCGCCGCGCTGGAAGTGGCCGCGCCGGCCATCGACCTGTCGCTCACCGACGTGCAGGGCCGGCCGATCGCGCGCCGCGTGCTGCAGATGAGCGACCTCGGCCTGCCGCTGCGCGCGCTCAAAGCCGGCAGCGAAGTGCCGATCCAGGCCTCGCTCAGCGTCGGCGACCGGCCCGTCAGCGGCTATGCGGTCGAGATCTTCTATCCCTGAGTTGTTCCATCCGTCCCTCTTGCTGGAGCCTTCATGTCGGCCTTGATCTGCGGTTCGCTCGCCTTCGACACCATCACCAACTTCCCGGGCCGCTTCTCGCAGCAGATCCTGCCCGACCAGGTGCACATCCTCAACGTGTCGTTCCTGGTGCCCACGCTGCGGCGCGAGTTCGGCGGCTGCGCCGGCAACATCGCCTACACGCTGCATGCGCTGGGCGGCCAGCCGGTCGTGCTGGCGATGCTGGGCCAGGACGGCGCCGACTACCGCGCGCGCCTGGCCGGCTGGGGCGCCGACACCTCGCTGGTGGGCGAGCAGCCGGTGGAGTACACCGCGCAGGCCATCATCATCACCGACGAAGACAACAACCAGATCACCGCCTTCCACCCCGGCGCCATGAGCCTGGCGCACGAAATGCGCGTACCGGCGCCGGGCGCGCGCAGCGACATCGCGATCGGCATCATCGCGCCCGACGGCCGCACCGCGATGGCCGAGCACGCGCAGCAGATGTTCGTGGCCGGCATCCCCTTCATCTTCGACCCCGGCCAGCAGCTGCCGCAGTTCGACGGCGCCGAACACCGCCACATGCTGGGCATGGCGCGCTGGGTGGCCGTCAACGACTACGAAGGCCGCATGCTGTGCGAGCGCACCGGCGAAACGCTGCAGGCCACCTCGCTGCGGCCCAACATCGACGGCGTGGTGGTGACGCTGGCCGAGCAGGGCTGCGACGTCTGGCAGCGCGGCGTCTGCACCCGCGTGGCCGGCGTGGCGGCCGACGCCGTGGTCGACCCCACCGGCTGCGGCGACGCCTTCCGCGCCGCGTTGCTGTACGGGCTGGAGCGCGGCTGGACGCTGCAGCGCTGCGCGGAGCTGGGCAACCGCGTCGGCGCGCTGAAGATCGCCTGCCGCGGCGGGCAGAACCACCGCATCGACCGCGCCGCGATGGGCTGCTGACCGCGCGCCCGACTAACGCGCTATTTCAGCGGCGCCCTGCGCGCGCAGCCAGTCGGCCACCTGCTGCGGCGGGCAATCCAGGTGCAGCCGCTTGCGCCGCGCCAGCTCGCCGCCGGCCAGGTGCACGCCGCGCCGCGGCAGCCCCAGCGACTTGGCCAGCCACTGCTGCAGCACCGCGTTGGCGCGGCCTTCCACCGGCGGCGCCGCCAGCCGCACGCGCAAGGCATCGCCCAGCAGCCCGGCCACCGCCGTGTGGCCGGCGTTGGGCACCACCTGCACGCGCAGTTCGCTGCCGCCTTCGATGGCGCTGAGGCAGGGCCAGCCGGCAAAAGGAGTCATCGAAAAAAAAGCCCGGCGCGAAGCCGGGCTCTGGTGTCGGGAGGCAAGGGTCCGGGAGCGTCAGGCTCCCGGACTCTCTGGCCGACTCAGGGCTTGTTGCCGGTCGGGAAGGGCCAAGCCGCAGCCGGGCTCAACGCCGTCTTCGCAGCAGGAGCAGGCGCCGCCGCAGGGGCAGAGGGCGCCGCGGGCGCCGCCTTCTTCGCTGCCTTCTTCGCGGCGGCCTTCTTGGCCGGGGCCTTTTTCGCAGCGGCCTTCTTCGCCGGGGCCTTCTTGGCCGGCGCCTTCTTGGCCGGGGCCTTCTTCGCAGCCGCCTTCTTGGCCGGTGCAGCCTTCTTCATCGGCGCCTTCTTGGCGGCCATCTTCTTGGCCGGTGCGGCCTTCTTCGCCGGCGCCTTCTTCGCGGCCGCCTTCTTGGCCGGAGCGGCCTTCTTCGCAGTTGCCATAACGATCTCCTTGATCAAGTTGCAAAGAGCATCGTGCCGACCGAGCTCGATACGGCACGACGATTCACGGCCCACCGGTCTTCCGCCAGGCTTGCGCCTTGCGGTTGCCGCGGTGCCGTGAACGGGGATGCAACCCGGCGTTGGCCCTCTGACGGGGCCCTGTTCCAGGTTGCGGATCTTGATCGCTCACACGAGGCGCTGCCGTTGCCGTTGCGCCCTTCTGCGGTGATCGGCCCGCGCATGCCCACTGCCGCCGGATGAACCGGACGGCATGAACAAGCCTTGGTCGTCACCATCATTCGAATTGCTTTCAGTCCCAGGACAGCGCGCCGCCGGTCTGGTAGTCGATCACGCGCGTCTCGAAGAAGTTGCGTTCCTTCTTCAGGTCGATCATCTCGCTCATCCAGGGGAAAGGGTTCTCCTCGTTCGGGAACAAGGCGTCCAGTCCGATCTGGGTGGCGCGGCGATTGGCGATGTAGCGCAGGTAGCCCTTGAACATCGACGCGTTGAGGCCCAGCACGCCGCGCGGCATGGTGTCTTCGGCGTAGCGGTATTCGAGCTCGACCGCGTGCTCGAACAGCGCGCGGATCTCGGCCTTGAACGCCGGCGTCCAGAGCTGCGGGTTCTCGAGCTTGATCTGGTTGATCAGGTCGATGCCGAAGTTGCAGTGCATCGACTCGTCGCGCAGGATGTACTGGTACTGCTCGGCAGCGCCGGTCATCTTGTTCTGGCGGCCCAAAGCGAGGATCTGCGTGAAGCCGACGTAGAAGAAGAGCCCTTCCATCAGGCAGGCGAAGACGATCAGGCTCTTCAGCAGCGTCTGATCGGCCTCGGGCGTGCCGGTGTGGAACGCGGGGTCCATGATCGCGTCGATGAACGGGATCAGGAACTCGTCCTTGTCGCGGATCGAGCCCACCTCGTGGTAGGCGTTGAAGATCTCGCCTTCGTCGAGGCCCAGCGACTCGACGATGTACTGGTAGGCGTGCGTGTGGATCGCTTCCTCGAACGCCTGGCGCAGCAGGAACTGCCGGCACTCGGGCGCCGTGATGTGGCGGTAGGTGCCCAGCACGATGTTGTTGGCGGCCAGCGAATCGGCGGTGACGAAGAAGCCGAGGTTGCGCTTGATGATGCGGCGCTCGTCCTCGCTCAGACCGTTGGGATCTTTCCAGGTCGCGATGTCGCGCGACATGTTGACCTCTTGCGGCATCCAGTGGTTGGCGCACGACGCGAGGTACTTCTCCCAGGCCCACTTGTACTTGAAGGGGACGAGCTGGTTGACGTCGGTGTGGCCGTTGATGATGCGCTTGTCGGCCACGTTGACGCGGCGGCGCGATTCATCGGATTCGACCTGGGCGGCCTTGGCGGCCTTGGCGACCTTCGCATCCTTGGCCACGGCGGCGGCCGGGGCCGCCGTTGCGCGCGGCGCTGCGGCGCGTGCGACGGCATCGATGGTGGCCAGACGAAGAGCGGGTTGCTGATCACGCAAGGCCGCGGCGGCCGCGCTTGCGTTGGTGGCATTCGTCGATGAAGGTTTGACGTCGTCGTCCCAGACCAGCATGTGTCTTCGTCCTATGGTGCGGAATTATCCGAGTGTTGCGTGCGAACACCAAGCACTTGTTGACAGTTGCGCGTGCGTGTTGTTGCAGCAGTGCATCGCATCGCGCCTCACTTTGACCGTTACTGGCAGGCCTCGCAGTCGGGGTCGTCGATCGAACAGAACTTGATGTCACTGGCCGGCTCGGCCGCGGTGGCCGTCATCGCGGCCGTCATCGCGGCCGCGCCTTGCATCGGCACCGCGTTCAACTTGCCCTGCGCGACCGTGGCCTTCTCGGCATAGGTGGCGCTGGTGGTGCGCAGGTAGTAGGTGGTCTTCAAGCCGCGCGTCCACGCGAGCTTGTAGGTCTCGTCGAGCTTCTTGCCCGAGGCGCCCGACATGTAGATGTTGAGCGACTGCGCCTGGTCGATCCACTTCTGCCGGCGCGCCGCGGCTTCGACGAGCCAGCTCGCATCGACCTCGAAGGCGGTGGCGTAGATGTGCTTCAGCTCCTCGGGCACGCGGTCGATGGGGCGCAGCGAGCCGTCGAAGTGCTTGAGGTCCATCACCATCACGTCGTCCCACAGCCCCAGGCGCTTGAGGTCGCGCACCAGGTACTCGTTGATGACGGTGAACTCGCCCGACAGGTTGGACTTGACCGACAGGTTGCCGAAGCTGGGCTCGATCGAGGCGTCGACGCCGATGATGTTGCTGATGGTGGCCGTCGGCGCGATGGCCACGCAGTTGCTGTTGCGCATGCCGTGCTCGGCGATGCGCGCGCGCAAGGCGTCCCAGTCCATCGACGACGTGCGGTCGATGTCGACATAGCCGCCGCGCGCCTCGGCCAGCAGGTCCAGGCTGTCCTGCGGCAGCACGCCGCGGTCCCACAGGCTGCCGCGGTAGCTGCTGTAGCGGCCGCGCTCGGCCGCCAGCTCGGTGCTGGCCCAGTAGGCGTGGTAGCACAGCGCTTCCATGCTGCGGTCGGCGAAGTCCACCGCCTCGGCGCTGGCGTAGGGCAGGCGCAGCTGGTACAGGCAGTCCTGGAAGCCCATCACGCCCAGGCCCACCGGGCGGTGGCGCAGGTTGGAGTCGCGCGCCTTCTTCACCGCGTAGTAGTTGATGTCGATGACGTTGTCGAGCATGCGCATCGCCGTCGCCACGGTCTTCTTCAGCTTGGCCTGATCGACGGCGCCGTCTTTCAGGTGCTGCGCGAGGTTGACGCTGCCCAGGTTGCACACCGCGATCTCGGTGTCGCTGGTGTTCAGCGTGATCTCGGTGCACAGGTTGGACGAGTGCACCACGCCCACGTGCTGCTGCGGGCTGCGCACGTTGCAGGCGTCCTTGAAGGTGATCCAGGGATGCCCGGTCTCGAACAGCATCGACAGCATCTTGCGCCACAGGTCCTTGGCCGGCATGCGCTTGTAGAGCTTGAGCTCGCCGCGGTCGACCTTGGCCTCGTAGGCCGTGTAGGCCTCTTCGAAGGCCTGGCCGAACTTGTCGTGCAGGTCGGGGCAGGTGGACGGCGAGAACAGCGTCCAGTCGCCGCCTTCCATCACCCGGCGCATGAACAGGTCGGGGATCCAGTTGGCGGTGTTCATGTCGTGCGTGCGCCGGCGGTCATCGCCGGTGTTCTTGCGCAGTTCCAGGAACTCTTCGATGTCGAGGTGCCAGCTTTCCAGGTAGGCGCAGACCGCGCCCTTGCGCTTGCCGCCTTGATTGACGGCGACCGCGGTGTCGTTGACCACCTTGAGGAAAGGCACCACGCCCTGGCTCTTGCCGTTGGTGCCCTTGATGTAGGAGCCGAGCGCGCGCACGCGCGTCCAGTCGTTGCCCAGGCCGCCGGCGAACTTGGAGAGCAGCGCGTTTTCTTTCAGCGCCTCGTAGATGCCGTCGAGGTCGTCGGCCACCGTCGTCAGGTAGCAGCTCGACAGCTGGCTGCGCCGCGTGCCGCTGTTGAAAAGCGTGGGCGTGCTCGACATGAAGTCGAAGCTCGACAGCACGCCGTAGAACTCGATCGCCCGCGCCTCGCGGTCGATCTCATTGAGCGCCAGGCCCATGGCCACGCGCATGAAGAAGGCCTGCGGCAGCTCGATGCGCTGCTCGTCGACGTGCAGGAAGTAGCGGTCGTACAGCGTCTGCAGGCCGAGGTAGTCGAACTGCAGGTCGCGGCCGGCGTCGAGCGCCGCGCCGAGCCGGGCCAGGTCGAACTGCAGCAGCTTGTCGTCGAGCAGCTCGGCCTCGACGCCGCGCTTGATGAACTGCGGGAAGTATTCGGCATAGCGCTCGCCCATCTGCGCCTGCGCGACTTCGGCGCCGAGGATTTCGCGGCGGATGGTGTGCAGCAGCAGCCGCGCCGTGGCGCGGCTGTAGGCCGGGTCTTTCTCGATCTGCGTGCGCGCGGCCAGGATCGCGGCCTTGTAGACCTCGTCGATCGGCACGCCGTCGTAGAGGTTGCGCCGCGTCTCGGCCAGGATGGGCGCGGCCTGCACGTCGGCGCCGAGGCCGGCGCACGCCGATTCGACCAGCGCCTTCAGCGCGCTCAGGTCGAGCGGCAGGCGCTGGCCGCGGTCGGTGACGAACAACTCGGCCGGCTTCGGCGGCACGGCGGCCACCTGCTGGCGCGCGCGCTCCTGCGAGCGGCGCTCGCGATACAGCACGTAGGCGCGCGCCACCTCGTGGTGGCCGCCGCGCATCAGGCCCAGCTCGACGTGGTCCTGCACGTCCTCGATGTGGAAGGTGCCGCCGCCCGGACGCGAGCGCAGCAGCGCGCGCACCACCGTCTCGGTCAACCGCTCGACCGTCTCGCGCACGCTGGCCGAGGCCGCGCCCTGCGTGCCGTGCACCGCGAGGAAGGCCTTCATCAAGGCCACCGCGATCTTGTTCGGCTCGAAGGCGACCACGGCGCCGTTGCGCCGGATGATCTGGTAGCCGGCATAGGCCGACGACGCCGGCGCGGCGGCGCCGGCGGCAGGATGACGGACGGGGACGGCAGCCTCGGAAGCAGACGGCAGGACGCTTTGCATCGAATCCTCTTGGTGAACGGTCAACGTGAGCAGTCAACAGGCCGGGCCTGCTGCGTGTGGCAGGCCCCGGCGATCTCTTGTTGGTTGGATGGCGCGACGGCAACGACCGGCGCCGCAGGCGCCACCAAGCATCGGTGCAACCCTCGCGGCGAAACGGGACTTCAGCGGAACTTCAACGACTGCAAGGCTTGCCGAAGTCACGAGGCTATCACGAAGCGACACTATATCTGGGGGCTTGGGGCCCCACAAGACACTACGGGTAGTGCCATCCCTGATATTCAAGCGGCCACACCCGAACGGCCTCGCCTTTCAGCAGCCGGCTCAAGCGCAGCCACTCGAAGCCGGCGCCGGGATCGTGCTTGCGGCCCGGCGCCACGTGCTCGTGGCCGACGATCTCGTCGATCGGATGGCGCGCGATCAGCACGCGCAGCAGCCGCGCCAGCGCGCGGTACTGGCGCGCCGCGAAGCGCCGGCCTTCGAGGCCTTCGATCTCGATGCCGATCGACCAGTCGTTGCACTGCTCGCGCCCGCGCCAGCTCGACACGCCGGCATGCCAGGCGCGCTGGTCGGTGGCGACGAACTGGATCAGCTCGCCGCTGCGGCGCAGGAAGAAGTGCGCCGAAACGCGCAAGCCGCGCAGCCCGTCGAAGAAGGGGTGGCGGTTGCAGTCCAGCGTGTTGGTGAACAAGGCCTGCACCGCGTCGCCGCGCAGCACACCCGGCGGCAGGCTGATCGAGTGCAGCACCACCAGCGTCGGCCGCTCGCCAACCGGCCGCGGGCCGAAGTTGGGCGAAGGCACGGCGCGCGCGCCGCGCCACCAGCCGCCTTGCCAGGCGGGACGGCCAAGCCGCCGGCGGGCATGCCCCAGCGGCCGGCGCCAGCCGCGCGGCTTCAAAACCCGTCGCCGCGTTCGGCGGCCGTCTCGCTGCCGCCGATGCCCAACCGCGCCATGCGGTAGCGCATCTGCCGCAGCGACAACCCCAGGCTCGCGCCGGCCGCGGTGCGGTTGTAGCGATGGCGTTCGAGCGCGCGTTCGAGGATCTCGCGCTCGACCTGGTCGAGGTGCGCCGCCAGGTCGCTGGGCAGCGGCGGCTGGCCCGGCGCCATGGCCGCTGACAAGGGCGGCGCGGGCGTTGATGCCGGCGCCGGCTCCGGCTCGGCGTCGTGCAGCAATTCGTCGGGCAGCGCCAGGTCTTCGCGCTCGATGCGCGCGCCGCCCGACAGCGCCAGCGCGCGGTGCAGCAGGTTCTCCAACTCGCGCACGTTGCCGGGGAAGGCGTAGCGCTGCAGCAGCGCCATCGCGCCGGCCGTCAGCTCGGGCACGGGCGTGACGCCGGCGTCGCCGGCGATGCGTTCGATCACCGCCTGGCAGATGGCGCCCAGGTCCTGCAGCCGCTCGCGCAGCGGCGGCACCGGAATCTGGATGACGTTGAGGCGGTAGAACAAGTCCTGGCGGAAGCGGCCAGCCGCCACCTCGGCCGCCAGGTCCTTGTGCGTGGCGCTGACGATGCGCACGTTGACCGGCAGCTCGGCCGTGCTGCCCACCGGGCGCACCGCACGCTCTTGAATCACGCGCAGCAGCTTGCTCTGCATCGACAGCGGCATCTCGCCGATCTCGTCGAGGAACAGCGTGCCGCCGTGCGCGGCCTGGAAGAAGCCCTGGCGGTCTTCGTTGGCGCCGGTGAAGGCGCCTTTGCGATAGCCGAAGAATTCGGCTTCGAGCAAGGCCTCGGGGATGGCGCCGCAGTTGACGGCGATGAAGTGCTGCCCCGCGCGCGGCGAGACCTCGTGGATCGCGCGCGCCACCAGTTCCTTGCCGGTGCCCGACTCGCCGTGCACCAGCACCGGCGCCATGCCGCGCGCGACGCGCTCGACCAGCGAGCGCACCTGCCGCATCGCCGACGAGTCGCCGACCAGGCGGCGCAAGGCCGCGGCCGCGGCCGGCGATGCTTCGAACGGCGCCGGCCTGGCGTGGGCGCCGCGCGCGTCGGGCGCCGCGTCGCGCTCGCGCGGCGTCGGGCCCGGCGGCTCGCCCACCGGCGCCGGCGCGCGGCCCAGCGCGGTGGCCACCACCGAACGGAACTGCCGCAGGTCGACCGGCTTGGTCAGGTAGTCGTAGGCGCCGGCCTTCAAGGCTTCCACCGCGTTCTCGGCCGAGCCGTAGGCGGTGATCACGATGCCCTTCTCGCGCCGGCCGTGCTCGTCCATGCGGCGCAGCAGGTCGAGCCCGGTGCCGTCGGGCAGGCGCATGTCGGTGATGACGACGGCGAAGCGCTGCGCCTGCAGCGCGGCCCAGGCCTCCTCCACCGTGCCGGCGCAGTCGACGTCGTAGCCTTCGCGCACCAGCGTCAGCTCGTACAGCGTGCGCAGATCGGGTTCGTCGTCGACGACCAGCAGGCGATGGTTGGCGGTGGGGTTCACGGAACGAGGCCCAGGGTGGCGTTGGCCGGGTTGAGCGCGCCGCGCTGCATCAGCACGCGGAACTCGTTGCGCAGCCGGTCGCTGCCGGGCCGCGCGCGGTACTCGATGCTGGCGCGGTAGCGCTCGCACAGCTCGCGGCAAATGTACAAGCCCAGCCCGGTGCCGCGGCTGCGCGTGGAGAAGAAGGGCTCGAACAGATGGCGCTCGACCTCGGGCGGGATCGGCGGGCTGTCGCTGGCCACCGAGAGCACCGCGGTGCCCTCGTCGCGCGCGGCCAGGCGCAGGAACACGGCGCCCGGCGCGGCGCTGGCATGGCGGCGCGCGTTGTCCAGCAGGTTGACGAGCACGCGGCGCAAGTGCTCGGGGTCGAAGCTCACGCCCAGCGGCTGGCTCGGCAACTCGACGCGCAGCCGGCTCTCGGCGCCCAGCGGCAGGTCGACCGTGCGCGCCCACTCGGCGGCGGCCGCCGCCACCTCGGCGCTGGCGTCGATCACGCGCGGCTGCGGCGGCAGGCCGGGCGCCACTTCCATCACGTCGTCGACGATGCGCTTCAAGCGCTCGACGTTGTCGGCCACCATGCGCGCCAGCCGCTGCTGCGTGGGCGCCAGCTCGTCTTCCAACAGCAAGGCGTTGGCCTGCGCGATGGCGGCCAGCGGGTTGCGGATTTCGTGCGCGACGCCGGCCGAGACGCGGCCCATCGCGGCCAGCTTCTCCTGCCGCAAGCGCGCTTCGGCGGTGCGCACGTCTTCGAGCAGCAGCACGCAAAAAGGCTCGCCGCCGCCGGCGCCGGGGTTCAGCTCGCGCCGGCGCAGGAAGCGCATGCGCACGCGCAGCGAACGGCGGTGGCCGCCCTCGAAGGTCAGCGCCACGTCGCGCCCGGCCTCGGGCCAGGTGGCGGGGTCGGCGAGCGCCGCCTCCACCGCCTGCGACAACGGCTGCCAGGCGCGCCGCGACGGCAGCCCGAACGGCGCCGGCGGCGCCAGCCCCTGCTCGGCCAGCAGTTCGCGCGCCGCCGGGTTGGCGGCGCGCACGCGCAGCCGGTGGTCGACCACCAGCACGCCGTCGACCATCTCCTCGATCACCAGGCGGTTGAGCTGCGCCTGCTGGCGCGCCAGCTCCAGGCTGCCGCGCGCGGCCAGTTCCTCGCGCGCCAGGCGGCCGGCCAGTTCGCCGGCCATCAAGGTGATCATGAAGAGGCCCAGTCCCGTCAGGCCGGCCTGCATCATCAAGGCATTGAGGTCGCCGCCTTGCTGCGTGCTGTGCCAGGCGCTGACCAGCAGCACCAGCGTCACGCCGGCGGCCGTGGCCAGTGCGCGTAACCTGCTGGTCAGCACGCCGGCCATCAGCACCGGCAGCACCAGCAGCGCCGCGAAGTTGAAGCTGGAGCCCGCCTCCAGCACGTGCAGGCCGGCGAACACCAGCAGGTCGACGCCGATCGTCGCCAGCCATTGCATGCGCCGCCGCACGCCGCTGGCCTGCGGCTGCGCCAGCGGCCAGAAGCGCGGCAGCAGCCAGAAGGTCAGCGCCTGCAGCGCATAGCCCAGGCACAGCACCAGCGAGCCCAGCGCCAGCCGCACGCCGGCCAGCGCCGCCGCCACCTGCGCCGCCACCAGCACCAGGCCGACCAGCGCGCGCGCGGCGGCGTAGGTGCGGTAGATGCGGGCCAGCGCCGAATCGGGCGCGGTGGCCACGCGCCGCGCCTCGCGGCTGAGGAAGCGGCTGTCCACCGCGCCCTCGCCGGCCGCCGGCCAGCCGGCGTCGGTCATCGCCTCGTGCAGGTCGCTGGCGCGCTCGGCGTCGAAGCCGACGGCGCCGAACCACGATTCGTCGGCCCCCGGCGGCGGCGCCGAGCGCCGGTCGGACTTGCGGCGGTCGCCGACGCGGCGGTCGCCGCCGCGGCGATCGGTGTCGCGTGGCGGCGGCGCGGCCGCGTTCATTTCGGGCCGGCGATGCGGTGGGCTTCGCCGCAGAAAGAACGCCCCGTGCTGTCGAGCAAGGCGTCGTCGCGCGGCAGGTGCACGCCGCAATGGGCGCAGCGCACCATGGCCTGCGCCTCGGGCTGGGGCGCCGAGGGCTTGCCGTCGTCGCGCCCCGGGCGCCGGCGGCGCGAAGTGAACATCAGCACGGCGATGGCGATCACCACGATGATCAGCACAAACTTCATGTCGGCACCCGCCCCAGCAACACTTCCAATACGAAACGCGCGCCGACGTAGGCCAGCAGCAGCAGCACCGCGCCGACGTAGAGCCAGCGCGTCGCGCGCCGGCCGCGCCAGCCGCGCAGCCGGCGCCCGGTGAGTAGCGCCGCGAACACCGCCCAGCCCATCAGCGAGAGCACGGTCTTGTGGTCGAGCTTCCAGCGCGTGGCACTGAAGAAGCCCAGCAGCAGCGCCGCCGACAGCACGACGAAGCCGGCCTCGACGAAGCGAAACGTCAGCCGTTCGAGCTGCAGCAAGGGCATGCCGCCGGCCGGCGCCGGGCCCTTGAGGCGCAGTCGCCGTTCGGCCGCGTCGAGCAAGGCCGCATGCACGACGGCGGCGCCGAACAAGCCGTAGGCGCCGACGCCCAGCACGTAGTGCAGCGGCGCCAGCGGGGTGGCCGCGGGCCGCGGGTCGCCGGGGAAGGCCACCGCCAGCAGCACCACCACCGCGCCCACCGGCGCCAGCCAGCCGCGCACGGTGGGCAGCGGCACGAAGCGGCTTTCGATGGCGTGCACGCCGATCACGATCCACACCGTGAGCGACAGCACCGGCGCGAAGCCCAGCCGCGCGCCGCGTTCGTTGATGCCCCAGCCGGCGATGTCGGCCACCAGCGCCAGCAGGTGCACCAGCCAGGCGGCGGGCAGCGCCCAGGCGGCCAGGCGATCGAAGCGCGCGCCGCGCAGCGAGGCCGCCGCGTACAGCACCGCCGCCAGCAACGCGGGCACGCTGTCGACCAGCGGCGTGCTGCTGGAGCCCGGCGATAAAATCATCGGCACAGTGTACTTTCGCGGCGCCGCCTCACGCGCCGTCCGGCGATGGCCTCGACCCTATCCGACCGCCTGTCAAGGCTGGTCAAGACGATGCGCGGCCAGGCCCGCATCACCGACAGCAACATCCAGGACATGCTGCGCGAAGTGCGCATGGCCTTGCTCGAAGCCGACGTCGCGCTGCCCGTGGTGCGCGACTTCATCGCCCGCGTCAAGGACAAGGCGCTGGGCCAGGAAGTGGCCGGCTCGCTCAACCCTGGCCAGGCGCTGGTGGGCATCGTCCACAAGGAGCTGGCGGCCACCATGGGCGAAGGCGTGGCCGACCTCAACCTGGCCGTGCAACCGCCGGCCGTGGTGCTGATGGCCGGCCTGCAGGGCTCGGGCAAGACCACGTCGACGGCGAAGATCGCGCGCCACCTGATCGACAAGCGCAAGAAGAAGGTGCTGACGGTCTCGGCCGACGTCTACCGGCCGGCGGCCATCGAGCAGCTGAAGACCGTCAGCGCGCAGGCCGGCGCCGAGTGGTTCCCGTCGAGCCCCGATCAAAAGCCGCGCGACATCGCTCTGGCCGCGCTGGACCATGCGCGCCGCCACTACTTCGACGTGCTGCTGGTCGACACCGCCGGCCGCCTGGGCATCGACGAAGCGCTGATGGCCGAGATCCGCGAGCTGCACGCCGCGCTGCACCCGGTGGAGACGCTGTTCGTCGTCGATGCGATGCAGGGCCAGGACGCGATCAACACCGCCAAGGCTTTCAAGGACGCGCTGCCGCTCACCGGCGTGGTGCTGACCAAGCTGGACGGCGATTCGCGCGGCGGCGCGGCGCTGTCGGTGCGGCAGATCACCGGCGCGCCGATCAAGTTCGCCGGCGTGTCGGAGAAGATCGACGGCCTGGAGGTCTTCGACGCCGAGCGCCACGCCGGCCGCGTGCTGGGCATGGGCGACATCGTCGCGCTGGTCGAAGAGGTGCAAAAGGGCGTCGACCTGAAAGAGGCGCAGAAGCTCGCCGACAAGGTCAAGAGCGGCGCCGGCTTCGACCTCAACGACTTCCTGTCGCAGATCTCGCAGATGAAGAAGATGGGCGGCCTGTCGGGGCTGATGGACAAGCTGCCCAGCCAATTGAGCGCCAAGGCCAGCGGCGCCGACATGGACCGCGCCGAGCGCGACGTGCGCCGCATGGAAGGCATCATCAACTCGATGACGGCGCTCGAACGGCGCAAGCCCGAGCTGATCAAGGCCAGCCGCAAGCGCCGCATCGCCGCCGGCGCCGGCGTGCAGGTGCAGGAAGTGAATCGCCTGCTCAACCAGTTCGAGCAGATGCAGGGCATGATGAAGAAGATGAAGGGCGGCGGCCTGATGAAGATGATGCGCCGCATGGGCGGCGCGATGGGCGGCCTGCCCGGCCTGCCGCGCTGACGCGGCCGCTGCCGCGGCGCCGAAACGGCGCCGAAGCCGCGAACTGGCCACCTTTCGCGGCCGACGAAACGATTGGATACCTTCGTGGCGGCCACGGCGTTGACCGGGCCGGGGCATCGCGCGTAGCTTGCGGGTTTTCGCGCGACTCGGCCGCTTTCCGCCCATGGACATCATCGACGCTGGTTCCTCAACTGCCCTGGTAGCTGCTGCCGCCCTGCTGCTGACCCTGTACTTCGTGCGACGGCGCGGCCGCCACGGCGCCGCGCGCGGCCTGCGCGACGCGCTGGACACGGTGCAGGACTGGCCGCCCGAAGCCGCCCGCGTGATGACGGTGCAGGAGCGCCAGGCCTACGAGTTGCTGCGCCGCGCGCTGCCCGGCTACATGGTGCTGGCGCAAGTGCCGCTGTCGCGCTTTCTGCGCGTGCCGACGCGGCATTCGTACTCCGAATGGCTGCAGCGCGTGGGCTCGCTGAGCGCCGACCTGGCGGTCTGCGACACCGGCTCGCGCGTGCTGGCGGTGATCGACGTGCGCGCCACCGACGAGACCGAGCGCAGCCGGCGCCGCCACGACCGGCTGGCGCGCGTGCTGCGCGCCGCCGGCATCCGCGTGCACGTGTGGCGCGAAGGCCACTTGCCGTCGCCGGCCGAGGTGCGCACGGCGCTGGCGCACGACCTGGTGCGCGGCAGCGGGCCGATGCAGCCGGTGGCCGTCACTTCGCGCCCGATGCCGCTGATCCCGGTGCCCGAGATGCAGGAGCTCGACGCCATGCTCGCCGAAGGCGACGCCGCCGCGATGCGCGAAGGCGAACTCGAGCCGGTGCCTTCGGGCTTCTTCGACGACCTGGAAGGCGCCGGCGCCGGCAGCGGCCGGCGCTGAGGCGCGGCCCCTTCAGTCCGAGTCAGTCCGAGTCGGTCCCCGTCAGTCGAGTAGCGCGCGCGCGAACTCGCGGGCGCTGAAGGGCTGCAGATCTTCCAGCGCCTCGCCCACGCCGATGAAGTAGACCGCCAGCGGCCGCTGGCGCTCGCTGCACCAGCGGGCAATGGCGGCCAGCACGCCGCCCTTGGCGGTGCCGTCGAGCTTGGTCACCACCAGGCCCGTCAGGCCGAGCGCGGCGTCGAAAGCCTGCACCTGGGCCAGCGCGTTCTGGCCCGTGTTGCCGTCCACCACCAGCAGCACCTCGTGCGGCGCGCCGGCCTGCGCCTTGCCGATCACGCGGTGGATCTTCTTCAACTCTTCCATCAGGTGAAGCTGGGTCGGCAGGCGGCCGGCGGTGTCGGCAATCACCACGTCGCAGCCGCGTGCGCGGCCGGCGTTGACGGCGTCGAAGGTCACCGCCGCCGGGTCGCCGCCTTCCTGGCTGACGATCTCCACGCGGTTGCGGTCGGCCCACACGGCCAATTGCTCGCGCGCCGCGGCGCGGAAGGTGTCGGCCGCGGCCAGCAGCACCTTGAGGTCGGCCGCCGCCAAGTGGCGCGTGAGCTTGCCGATGGTGGTGGTCTTGCCGGCGCCGTTGACGCCGGCGACCATGATCACGGTGGGCGTGTGCTGGCCGACGTCGAGCGTGCGCTCCAGCGGGCGCAGCAGCTCGGCGATGGCATCGGCCAGCAGGTCCTTCACCGCCGCGGCGTCGGTGGCCTTGGCTTCCTTGACGCGGCGCTTCAGGTCGTCCAGCAAATGCTGCGTGGCCGCCACGCCGGTGTCGGCCATCAGCAGCGCGGCTTCCAGTTCCTCGTACAGCGCATCGTCGATGCGCGTGCCGGTGAAGACCTGCGCGATGCTGCTGCCGGTCTTGCGCAGGCCTTGCTTGAGCCGCGCCATCCAGCCGGCGCGGGCCGGCGCTTCGGCGGCCGGCACTTCGGCAACGGCATCGATCTCGGGGGCCGCAATGGCCATCGGCGGCAGCACCGGCTCGGCGGGGGCGGCAACGGGCGCGGCGGGTGCCGCGGGGGTCTCGGGCAGCGGGACCGGCGGCGCCTCGGCAGGCGGCGGCGCCTTCTTCTTGAAGAAGCTGAACATCGTGGAACGGCCTTGAGCGCGCTGTATACTTTTCGGCTCAGGCGCTTTAGCTCAGTTGGTTAGAGCGACGGAATCATAATCCGCAGGTCCGGGGTTCAAGTCCCTGAAGCGCCACCAGTTTTCCGCCTCGGCCCGGGTTGACCCCGGGCCGATTCGTTTGGTCTCACAGCCCCTGGATCCACACCATGCTTCGCTGTGCCGCCCTGGGCCTTGCCGCCGGTCTGGCGCTGGGCGCCAACACCGCCTTCGCGCAAGTGCTGCGCGCCTTCCCGCCAAGCGCCTTGCGCGGCGAAATCACCGGCACGGCGCCGCCCGACGTGCTGCTCAACGGCAAGCCGGCGCGGCTGGCCGCCGGCGCGCGCATCCGCGGCGAGGAAAACCGTTTCGAGCTAACGAGCTTTCTTGCCGGCAAGAAGCTGGTGGTGAACTACACGATCGAGGACACCAGCGGCCAGTTGATGGAGGTCTGGGTGCTCACCGCCGTCGAGCGCGCCAACACGCCGTGGCCGGCCACCAAGGAGCAGGCCGCCGCCTGGACCTTCGACCCGGTGTCGCAGAAGTGGACGCGGCCATGAGCAGCGGCCCCACCAAGAAGGTCTTCATCCGCACCTTCGGCTGCCAGATGAACGAGTACGACTCGGACAAGATGTCCGACGTGCTGCGCGCTGCCGAAGGCTACGAGCCCACGGCCGACGTCGAGCAGGCCGACCTGATCCTCTTCAACACCTGCTCGGTGCGCGAGAAGGCGCAGGAGAAAGTGTTCAGCGACCTCGGCCGCGTCAAGCACCTCAAGAAGAAGGGCGTGCTGATCGGCGTCGGCGGCTGCGTGGCCAGCCAGGAGGGCGCGGCCATCATCGAGCGTGCGCCCTACGTCGACCTGGTGTTCGGCCCGCAGACCCTGCACCGCCTGCCGCAGATGATCGAGGCGCGCCGCGCCGAGCGCCGCGCGCAGGTGGACATCAGCTTCCCCGAGATCGAGAAGTTCGACCATCTGCCGCCGGCGCGGGTGGAAGGCGCGTCGGCCTTCGTCTCGATCATGGAAGGCTGCTCCAAGTACTGCTCGTACTGCGTGGTGCCGTATACCCGCGGCGAGGAGGTGAGCCGCCCCTTCGACGACGTGCTGACCGAGGTGGCCGGCCTCGCCGACCAGGGCGTGAAGGAAGTGACGCTGCTCGGCCAGAACGTCAACGCCTACCTGGGCGCGATGGGCAGCACGGCAGAGACCGCCGACTTCGCGCTGCTGCTGGAGTACGTGGCCGAGATCCCCGGCATCGAGCGCATCCGCTACACCACCAGCCACCCCAAGGAGTTCAGCGCGCGGCTGATCGAGGTCTACGGCCGCACGCCCAAGCTGGTGAACCACCTGCACCTGCCGGTGCAGCATGGCAGCGACCGCATCCTGATGGCGATGAAGCGCGGCTACACGGCGCTGGAATACAAAAGCACGATCCGCAAGCTGCGCGCGCTGCGGCCCGACATCAGCCTGTCCAGCGACTTCATCGTCGGCTTCCCCGGCGAGACCGACGAAGACCACGCGAAGACGATGAAGCTGATCGAAGACATCGGCTTCGACGCCTCGTTCAGCTTCGTCTTCAGCCCGCGCCCCGGCACGCCGGCGGCCAACCTGGCCGACGAGACGCCGCGCGAGGCCAAGCTGCAGCGGCTGCAAGCGCTGCAGGCGCTGCTGGAGCACAACGTCGCGCGCATCGGCCAAAGCCGCGTCGGCACGGTGCAGCGCATCCTGGTCGAAGGGCCGTCGCGCAAAAACGCGGCCGAACTGATGGGCCGCACCGAGTGCAACCGCATCGTCAACTTCGACGGCGGGCCGCTCGCGGCGCGGCTGGTCGGCCGCATGCTCGACGTGCGCATCACCGGCGCGCTGCCGCACTCGCTGCGCGGCACGCCGCTGCTGGCCGACACGGCAGCAGCGGCTGCTTGAAGCGGCTGCGGCTCGGCCCGCGGCTTCAGCGCCGCCGGAAGCCGGCCCAGCCCAGCGCCAGCGCGGCGGCCGGCACCATCAGCGCATAAGTCGCCATGCGGCCGTCGCGGCCGAAGAACAGCAGCCCGGCCAGCGTCACCGCCATCGCGGCGCCGGCCGCGGCCAGCGCCAGCCGCGGCCAGCGCACGCCGGCCAGCGCGCGCCGCCACAGCAGCTTGGCGCCGCCGGCGGCCAGCAGCCCGAACAGCCCGCTGACGGCGAACAGATTGGCCACGTGCCAGAAGAAGTCGATCGCACCCATCCATTGGCGCGGGCCGCGGCCGCCCGCTTTCTTGATGACAGTCAAGGCGGCCGGCGCCGAGGCTGGCGAGACTGCGCAGGCCCTTCGCCATGCCGGCCGGGGAGTCGCGATCCTACAATCCAGCCCCGTGTCCGTCTTCGCTCTCGGCCTGAACCACACGACCGCCCCGCTGGACCTGCGCGGGCGGTTTGCCTTTGCGCCCGAGAGCCTGCCGCCGGCCTTGCGCGGCCTGCAGGGCCGGCTGCACCTGGCCACGCCCGAGGCGGCGCTGGTCTCCACCTGCAACCGCACCGAGTTGTACGTGGCCGCCGACCGTGCGCCGCCGCAGGAGCTGGTGGCGCCCACCTTGTCGTGGCTGGCGGCCGAAGGCGGCGTCAGCGCCGAGCACTTGCGCGGCCACACCTACGTGCTGGAAAACCGCGACGCGGCACGCCACGCCTTCCGCGTGGCCTCGGGGCTGGACTCGATGGTGCTGGGCGAGCCGCAGATCCTGGGCCAGATGAAGCAGGCCGTGCGCCAGGCCGATGCCGCCGGCACGCTGGGCACCACGCTGCACCAGCTGTTCCAGCGCTCGTTCTCGGTGGCCAAGGAAGTGCGCACCGCCACCGAGATCGGCGCGCATTCCATCAGCATGGCGGCGGCCGCGGTGCGGCTGGCCGCGCAGTTGTTCGAGAAGCTGTCGGACATGCAGGTGCTGTTCGTCGGCGCCGGCGAGATGATCGAGCTGGTGGCCACGCATTTCGCCGCCAAGTCGCCGCGCGGCATGGCGGTGGCCAACCGCACGCTGGAACGCGGCGAGCGCCTGGCCGCGCGCTTCGGCGCCCAGGCACTGCGGCTGTCGGAGCTGCCGACGCGGCTGCACGAGTTCGACGCGGTGATCTCCTGCACCGCCAGCAGCCTGCCCATCATCGGCCTGGGCGCGGTGGAGCGCGCGCTCAAGCAGCGCCGCCACCGGCCCATGTTCATGGTCGACCTGGCGGTGCCGCGCGACATCGAGCCCGAGGTGAGCACGCTGGGCGACGTCTACCTCTACACCGTGGACGACCTCTCGGCGCTGGTGCAGACCGCCGGCGAGAAGCGCCAGGCCGCCGTGCAGCAGGCCGAGGCCATCATCGACGCCGGCGTGCAAAGCTTCGCCCACTGGCTGGACCAGCGCGCCGCGGTGCCGCTGATCCAGGCGCTCAACCGCCAGGCCGAAGACTGGAGCAGCGTGGCGCTTGCGCGCGCGCGCAAGCAGATCGCCAAGGGCGAGCCGGTGGACGCGGTGCTGGAAGCGCTGACCCGCGGCCTCACGCACAAGATGCTGCACGGCACGCTGGCCGAGCTGCACGCGGCCGACGGGCCCGAGCGCGCGCAGCTGGCGCAAACCGTCTCGCGCCTGTTCCTGCGCAGCAGCACCCGCACGCCCGGCGACGGCGGGCGTTAGCTTCACTCCCATTTGTTCCGCCACGGCCGGACGCGCGGCCGCAGGCGGCATCCGCCATGACCCCCTCTTTGCGAGAACAGTTCGAACGCCTGGCACTGCGGCTGGCCGAGCTCGACGCCAACCTGGCCGACCCGCAGCTCGGCGCCGACATCCAGCGCTGGCGCGCGCTGTCGCGCGAGCAGGCCGAGGCCGCGCGCGTGGTCGGCCTGTACCGCCGCCACCAGGCGCGCGAGGCCGACCTCGCCGCGGCGCGCGACATGCTGGCCGATCCGGCGCTCGACGACGCCGAGATGCAGGCCATGGCGCGCGACGAGGTGACCGGCGCCGAAGCGGACCTCGGCCGCTTGGACGGCGAGCTGCAGGCGGCGCTGATCCCGCGCGACCCCGACGACGAGCGCAACGCCTTCCTGGAGATCCGCGCCGGCACCGGCGGCGACGAGTCGGCGCTGTTCGCCGGCGACCTGGCGCGCATGTACCAGCGCTACTGCGAGCGCCAGGGCTGGCGCACCGAGGTGCTGAGCGAGAACGCCGCTGAACTGGGTGGTTACAAGGAGCTGGTGCTGCGCGTCGAAGGCGACGCCGTCTACGCGCGGCTGCGCTTCGAGTCGGGCGGCCACCGCGTGCAGCGCGTGCCGGCCACCGAGGCGCAGGGTCGCATCCACACCAGCGCCTGCACGGTGGCGGTGATGCCCGAGCCCGAGGAGGCCGAGGAGGTGCAACTCAACCCCGCCGAGCTGCGCATCGACACCTTCCGCGCCAGCGGCGCCGGCGGCCAGCACATCAACAAGACCGACAGCGCGATCCGCATCACCCACCTGCCCACCGGCATCGTCGCCGAATGCCAGGACGACCGCTCGCAGCACCGCAACAAGGCCAAGGCGATGGCCGTGCTGGCGGCGCGCATCCGCGAGAAGGAACGCAGCGAGCGCGCCGCCCGCGAAGCCGCCACGCGCAAGGCGCTGATCGGCAGCGGCGACCGCAGCGACCGCATCCGCACCTACAACTTCCCGCAGGGCCGCGTCACCGATCACCGAATCAACCTCACGCTGTACAAGCTGTCGCAGGTGATGGACGGCGACCTCGGCGACCTGGTCGACGCGCTGCAGCGCGAGCGCGCGGCGCAGCAGCTGGCGCAGCTCGAAACCGGGGCCGCCTGATGGCGGCTTCGATGGACGTCGCGGCGGCGCTGGCGCTGGCGCGCCGGCGCGGCGTCGATCGGCTGGACGCCCAAGTGCTGCTGGCGCACCACCTGGCGCAGCCGCGCACCTGGCTGATCGCGCATGACGACGCGCCGCTGCCGGCCGAGGTGCAGCAGCGCTTCACGGCCGACCTCGAAAGCCGCGCCGCCGGCGCGCCGCTGGCCTACCTGCTGGGCGAGCGCGAGTTCCACGGCCTGCGCCTGGCGGTGACGCCAGCCGTGTTGGTGCCGCGGCCCGAGACCGAGGTGCTGGTCGACTGGGCGCTGGCCTTGCTGGGCGCGCAACCGGGCGAGCAGACAGGCGAGCAGACGGACGGGCAGCCGGGCGCGCCGCGCGTGATCGACCTCGGCACCGGCAGCGGCGCCATCGCCGTCAGCGTGGCGCGGCGCTGCCCGGCGGCGCGGGTCAGCGCCACCGACATCGACGCCGGCGCGCTGGCGGTGGCGCGCGCCAACGCGCAGGCCCTGGGCTGCGCGATCGAGCTGCACCAGGGCTCGTGGTGGTCGGCGGTGGCCGGCCAGCGCTTCGAACTGGCGCTGTCCAACCCGCCCTACATCGCCGGCGACGACCCCCATCTGGCTGCGCTGCGGTACGAGCCGCGGCACGCGCTGACGCCCGGCGGCGACGGGCTCGATGCGCTGCGCATGATCGTCGCCGGCGCGCCGGCACACCTGGAGGCGGGCGGCTGGCTGCTGGTCGAGCATGGCTTCGACCAGGGCGCCGCGGTGCGTGCGCTGCTGGTCGACGCCGGCTTCGAGACGGTGCAGACGCGGCGCGACCTGGCCGGCCACGAACGCTGCAGCGGCGGCCGCTGGGGAGCGGGGCCGGCCGCAGAAAGTCACGTCACGGGTTCCAGGGGGACTGCCGGCGGGGATGCCAAACACGCCACTTGAGCGCATCATCAGCCCAACATCGGAGGCTGAGACATGGCTGCCTGGCTTCGCATTCCGCTCGCAACCCTGATCGTCGCGGCCGCGCCGGCCGCCCTGGCCGCCGACGGCCTGCTGTTGGAGCGCCAGATGATCTGGCCGCGCTGGCAGCCGCGGCTGGCCCTCTATGAAGCGCCCGACATCGCGCCGCTGCAGCGCGCCGCGCTGGTGGGCGACTACGACCTCGGCAGCCTGGGCCTGGCGCTGCCGTTTGCCAGCGGGCGCTTTCGCGCCACCAGCGGCCTGATCTTCGATCTGCGCAACAAGCCCCTCGGCTTTGCCGCGCCCGCGTGGGCCGCGCTGGGCGCCGGCGACGCCACGCCGCTGTCGGCCCCCTACATCGGCCTGGGCTACACCGGCTGGGTGCCCAAGACGGGCTTGAGCTTCAGCGCCGACCTCGGGCTGTCGGCCGACTATCCCGGCGGCGCCTGGCGCTTCGGCCGCGCGCTGTTCGGCAACCAGGGCTTCGACGCCACGCTGCGCGACCTGCGCCTGCAGCCGCGGCTGCAGCTCGGCGTGCAGTACACGTACTGACGTCGGCGGCGCGCGACACCTGCGCCGCCAGGGCGGTCTTGGGCTTTGCCGTATAAACGCGGCATTCATTCTTTGCACAGCAGTCCCACCACCATGAGCGACGCCCAACAACGCATTGACGACCTGGTCAAGAACAACCACGTCGTGCTCTTCATGAAGGGCACGGCCCAGTTTCCGATGTGCGGCTTCTCGGGCCGCGCGGTGCAGGTGCTCAAGGCCTGCGGGGTCGACGAGTTCAAGACCTTCAACGTGCTGGAGGACGAAGAGGTCCGCCAGGGCATCAAGGACTACTCGCAGTGGCCGACGATTCCGCAGCTCTATGTCGACGGCGAGTTCGTCGGCGGCTCGGACATCATGATGGAGATGTACCAGTCGGGCGAACTGCAGCAGGTGCTGGGCAACAAAGCCTGATCAGGCCCTGATCTCCCACTGCCGGCGGGCGCCGAACACCAGGTTGGGATAGTCGGCGCGGCCGCGGCTGCCGTTGTAGCGGCCCAGCGCCATGAAGAGGTCGCCGCGCTCGACGTCGAGGTAGTGGCGCAGGATCACGCAGCCGAAGCGCAGGTTGGTCTGCAGGTGGAACAGCCGGCTGGCGTCGCCGTCGCCGATGGCGCGGGTCCAGAACGGCATCACCTGCATGTAGCCGCGCGCGCCGGCCGAGCTGATGGCGTACTTGCGAAAGCCGCTTTCCACCTGGATCAGCGCCAGCACGAGCTGGGTCTCCAGCCCGGCGCGGCGGCTTTCGTACCAGACGGTTTCGAGAAACTCCACGCGCGTCTGGTGTTCCGACTTGCGGGTGCGCAGCCGCTGGCTGGCCTCGCCCAGCCAGCGCAGGTAGGTCAGGCGCTGGTCGATCTGCTCGAAGCGCGGCCGCGGCGGCGCGAGGTCGGAGACCGAAGCGGCCAGCGCCGAGCGCACGGCGTCGGCCAGCGGCTCTTCCAGCTGCGCGCCGGCGCGCGCCGGCGCCGCCGGCAGCAGGCATGCGGCGGCGCCGCCGAACAGCAAGCGCCGACGGCTGCCGGCCACGCCGTCCAAGGCCTTCATGCCTCCCATCGGGCCTGGAGGCGGGCCGCCGCCTCGGCCAGCGGCACCGCGGTGGCCGCGGCTTCGCGCCGGCCTTGCAGCTCCACCGTGCCGGCCTTCAGGCCGCGATCGGAAATCACCACGCGCCAGGGCACGCCGACCAGTTCCCAGTCGGCGAACATCGCGCCGGGGCGTTCGCCGCGGTCGTCCAGCAGCACGTCGATGCCGGCGGCCGCCAGCTGATCGTGCAGCGACTCGGCCGCGGCCTTGACCTCGGCGCTGCGGTCCATGCCGATCGGGCAGATCACCACGCTGAACGGCGCCATCGACTGCGGCCAGATGATGCCGCGCTCGTCGTGGTTCTGCTCGATGGCCGCGCCCAGCAGCCGCGTGACGCCGATGCCGTAGCAGCCCATCTCGAAGGGCTGGGGCTTGCCGTTCTCGTCGAGGAAGTGGGCCTTCATCGGCTCGCTGTACTTCTTGGTGCCGAGATAGAAGACGTGGCCGACCTCGATGCCGCGCTGGATGGCGAGCACGCCCTTGCCGTCGGGCGAGGGGTCGCCCGCCACCACGTTGCGGATGTCGGCCACGAGGTCGGGCTCGGGCAGGTCGCGGCCCCAGTTGACGCCGGTGTGGTGGAAGTCGGCCTCGTTGGCGCCGCAGACGAAATCGCTCATCAGCGCGACGGTGCGGTCGGCCACCACCTTGATGGGCTTCTTGGTGCCGATCGGCCCCAGGTAGCCGGGCTTGCAGCCGAAGTGGTCTTCGATCTCGGCGGCGGTCGCGAAGCGGTAGCCGTCCTTCAGCCCCGGCAGCTTGCCGGCCTTCACTTCGTTGAGGCTGTGGTCGCCGCGCACCAGCAGCAGCCACAGCGTGGTCTTCACCACGTCGCCGGCTTCGTTCTTCTGGTCGCTGGCCAATACCAGCGACTTCACCGTGCGCGCCAGCGGCAGGCCCAGCAACGCGGCCACGTCTTCGCAGGTGGCCTTGCCCGGCGTCGGCGTCTTCACGCGGTCTTGCGTGGGCGCGGCGCGCGCGGCCAGCAGCGGCAGCGCTTCGGCCAGCTCGATGTTGGCGGCGTAGTCGCTGTCGGGCGAGTAGACGATGGCGTCTTCGCCGGTGTCGGCGATGACCTGGAACTCGTGCGAGGCATCGCCGCCGATGGCGCCGGTGTCGGCCGCCACCGCGCGGTAGCGCAGGCCGAAGCGGTCGAAGATGCGCGTGTAGGCCTCGAACATCGCCCGGTAGCTCTTCAGCGCGGCGGCCTTGTCGCGGTCGAAGGAATAGGCGTCCTTCATCGTGAACTCGCGGCCGCGCATCACGCCGAAGCGCGGCCGGCGCTCGTCGCGGAACTTGGTCTGGATGTGATAGAAGTTGCGCGGCAGCTGCTTATAGCTGCGCAGTTCCTGGCGCGCGATGTCGGTCACCACCTCTTCGCTGGTGGGCTGGATCACGAAGTCGCGCTCGTGGCGGTCTTGCACGCGCATCAGCTCGGGGCCATAGGCCTGGAAGCGGCCCGTCTCCTGCCACAGCTCGGCCGGCTGCACCACCGGCATCAGCAGTTCCACCGCGCCGGCGCGGTTCATCTCCTCGCGGATGATGGCCTCGATCTTGCGGATCACGCGCAGGCCCATCGGCATGTAGCTGTAGATGCCGGCGCCCAGCCGTTTGATGAGGCCGGCGCGCATCATCAGTTGGTGGCTGATGATCTCGGCGTCGGCGGGGGCTTCCTTGAGCGTGGAGACGAAGGTCTGGGAGGCTTTCATGGCGCGGGGGCTGTCACACCGGCGCCGCCTGCGGCGTGATGCGGGTTTGCGAGAAACGCATGCCGCACACGGCCGGTGCAATAATGATTTCAATCACGAAAATTGGGGTTCGATTATGCTCGACAGGGACGGCTTCAGGCCCAACGTCGGCATCGTCCTGCTCAACCCGCGGAATCAGGTGTTCTGGGGCAAGCGTCTGAGAACGCACTCCTGGCAGTTTCCGCAAGGCGGCATCAAGCACGGAGAGTCGCCCGAGCAGGCCATGTTCCGCGAACTGCACGAGGAAGTCGGGCTGATGCCCGAGCACGTGGAGATCATCGGCCGCACGCGCGACTGGCTGCGCTACGAGGTGCCCGACCACTTCATCCGCAAGGACGCGCGCGGCCACTACCGTGGGCAAAAGCAGATCTGGTTTCTGCTGCGCCTGCTGGGCCGCGACAGCGACATGAACCTGCGCGCCACCGAGCACCCCGAGTTCGACGCCTGGCGCTGGAACGAATACTGGGTGCCGCTGGACGTGGTGATCGAGTTCAAGCGCGGCGTCTACGAAATGGCGTTGACTGAACTGGCACGTTACCTGCCGCGCGTGAACCACCACAACCGCTACCTGCGCTCGGGCATGCGTCACGCGCGGCACGAGGACGAGGCACCGGCCGAGCAGGCGCCGCGCAGCGCCACGAACCCGACCAACTGAAGCCGCGCGCCGGCAGGCGCGCGCATCAGACGCGTACCAGGTTGTCGCGGTGGATCATCTCCGGCTCGTTGGCGTAGCCGAGCAGCGATTCGATCTGCGCCGATGAACGGCGCGCGATGAGCCGCGCTTCCGCCGCCGAATAGTTGGCCAGCCCGCGCGCGATTTCCACGCCAGCCACGCTGCGCACCGCGATGACGTCGCCGCGCGCGAACTCGCCCTGCACCGCGGTGATGCCGATCGGCAGCAGGCTCTTGCCTTCGTCGCGCACCTTGGCCGCCGCGCCGTCGTCCACCACCACGGCGCCGCGCAGCTGCAGGTGATCGGCCATCCACTGCTTGCGCGCCGCCAGCTTGGGCGTGCGCGCCAGCAGCGCGGTGCCGATGGCCTCGCCGGCGGCCAGGCGCAACAGCACGTCGGGCTCGCGGCCCCAGGCGATCACGGTGCTCGTGCCGCTGCGGGCGGCGCGCTTGGCCGCCAGGATCTTGGTCAGCATGCCGCCGCTGCCCACCGCGCTGCCGGCGCCGCCGGCCATGCGTTCGAGCGCCGGGTCGCCGGCCGTCGCCACCGACACGAATTCGGCCGCGGGGTTCTTGCGCGGGTCGGCCGAATACAGGCCGCGCTGGTCGGTGAGGATCACGTAGGCGTCGGCGTCGACCAGGTTGGCCACCAGCGCCGCCAGCGTGTCGTTCTCGCCGAAGCGGATCTCGTCGGTCGCCACGGTGTCGTTCTCGTTGATCACCGGGATGACCTGCAGCGACAGCAGCGTGACGAGCGTGGTGCGCGCGTTCAGGTAGCGCTCGCGGTCGGCCAGGTCGGCATGCGTCAGCAGCACCTGGGCGCTGCCCACGCCGTGTTCGCGCAGCTTGGTCTCGTACATCTGCACCAGGCCCATCTGGCCGACGGCGGCCGCGGCCTGCAGCTCGTGCACTTCCTTCGGGCGCGCGCGCCAGCCCAGGCGCTTCATGCCCTCGGCGATGGCGCCGCTGGACACCATGACCAGCTCGCGCCCCTGCTGCGTCAGCGCCGCGAGCTGCCGGCACCAGTTGCCGACGGCCTCGGCGTCGACGCCGCGGCCTTCGTTGGTGACCAGGCTGGAGCCGACCTTGACGACGATGCGCTTGGCGCCGGCCAGCGGCTTATCCATGATCGCTGGGCTCCTCGGTGAAGCGGGGATCGGGGTCGCGGTCGTCGCGGTGGTGCGGCGCCACCTGCGCGTAGATGCGCTCGACCAGCGGCTTCAAGCCCTCGCGCGCCAGCGCCGAGATCTCGAACACCGGGCCCTTCCAACGGAACCGGCGCACGAATTCCTTCACGCGCGCGGCGCGCTCGTCGGCGGGCACCATGTCGAGCTTGTTCAGCACCAGCCAGCGCGGCTTGGCGTGCAGCGCGGGGTCGTACTTCTTCAGCTCGGCGACGATGGCGCGCGCCTGCGCCACCGGGTCGACGCTGTCGTCGAACGGCGCCAGGTCGACGATGTGCAGCAGCAGCCGCGTGCGCTGCAGGTGGCGCAAAAACTGGTGGCCCAGGCCCGCGCCTTCGGACGCGCCTTCGATCAGCCCCGGGATGTCGGCCACCACGAAGCTCTGCTCGGGGCCCACGCGCACCACGCCCAGGTTGGGGTGCAGCGTGGTGAAGGGGTAGTCGGCGATCTTCGGGCGCGCGTTGGAGATCGCCGCGATCAGCGTCGACTTGCCCGCGTTGGGCATGCCCAGCAGGCCGACATCGGCCAGTACGCGCAGTTCGAGCGCCAGCTTCTTCTTCTCGCCGGGCCAGCCGGGCGTCTTCTGGCGCGGCGAGCGGTTGGTGCTGGTCTTGAAGTGCAGGTTGCCGAAGCCGCCGTCGCCGCCCTTGGCGAGCAGGAACTTCTGGTCGTGCTCCAGCAGTTCGACCAGCACGTCGCCGCTGTCGGCGTCGCGCACGATGGTGCCCACCGGCATGCGCAGCACGATGTCGTCGCCGGCGGCGCCGAACTGGTCGGAGCCGCGGCCCGGCTCGCCGTTCTTCGCCTCGTGGCGGCGCGCGTAGCGGTAGTCGATCAGCGTGTTGATGTTGCGGTCGGCCTGCGCCCAGACGCTGCCGCCGCGGCCGCCGTCGCCGCCGTTGGGGCCGCCGAAGGGGATGAACTTCTCGCGCCGGAAGCTCACGCAGCCGCTGCCGCCGTCGCCGGCGGCCACGTCGATCGTCGCTTCGTCGATGAACTTCATGCAAGCCTCCTGAGGCAGGGCCAGAACGACGAAGCCCCGGCGGGCCGGGGCTTCGGGTTCGCTGGCCGGAAGGTGGGTCAGACCGGCGCCACGAACACCGTCTGGTGATTCTGCGGGCCCTTGACCTCGAACGACACGGTGCCGTCGACCAGCGCGAACAGCGTGTGGTCGCGGCCCATGCCGACGTTGGTGCCGGCGTGGAAGCGCGTGCCGCGCTGGCGCACGATGATCGAGCCGGCCGAAACGGCCTGGCCGCCGAACACCTTCACGCCCAGCATCTTCGGCTTGGAGTCACGACCGTTGCGGGTGGAGCCGCCGCCCTTTTTCTGTGCCATGGTGGAGCGCTCCTGTTAGCCGTTGACCGAGCCGATCTGCAGCTCGGTGTAGGTCTGGCGGTGGCCGCCGTGCCGTTGATAGTGCTTGCGGCGGCGCATCTTGAAGATGCGCACCTTGTCGTGCTTGCCGTGCGCCACCACCGTGGCGCTGACGCTCGCACCCGCGACCCAGGGCGTGCCGACCTTCAGCGCCGCGCCGTCTCCGACGGCGAGCACCTGGTCGATCACGATTTCCTGGCCCACGTCCGCAGCAATCTGTTCTACCTTGATCTTTTCGCCAGCGGCAACCTTGTATTGCTTGCCGCCGGTTTTTATGACCGCGTACATGTGAACCCTTTCGAGAAAGAATCGCGCCGCGGCTGAAAGATTTGTACCCCTGGGAGGGGCGGCCTGCGGCGAAAAAAGCCCGTGATGGTAGCACAGCGGGCCCGCCAAGGGCCGGCGCGCGCAGTTGCTTCCTATAATCGCCCGCCTACTGCCCGGACCCATCTTGCCGCCCGCCACCATCGACGTCAGCACCGAGCCCGCCATCGACCCGATGGCGGTCGACATGCAGCAGGTCGACGCCGTGATCCGCGAGCGCCTGGCCTCGCGGGTGGCGCTGATCAACCAGATCTCCACCTACATCGTCAGCGCCGGCGGCAAGCGCATCCGGCCGCGGCTGGTGCTGCTGTTCGCGCAGGCGCTGGGTTTCGAGGGGCCGGAGCGCTTCGAACTGGCGGCCACGGTCGAGTTCATCCACACCGCCACGCTGCTGCACGACGACGTGGTCGACGAATCATCGCTGCGCCGCGGCCGCGCCACCTCGAACGCACTGTTCGGCAATGCGGCCAGCGTGCTGGTGGGCGACTTCCTGTACTCGCGCGCCTTCCAGATGATGGTGTCGATCAGCCGCATGCGCGTGCTGGAGGTGCTGGCCGACGCCACCAACGTGATCGCCGAAGGCGAGGTGCTGCAGCTGATGAACATGCACGACCCCGACCTCTCGGTCGAGGACTACCTGCGCGTCATCCGCTACAAGACCGCCAAGCTGTTCGAGGCCAGCGCCCGCCTCGGCGCCGTGCTGGCGCAGGCCGAGCCGGCGGTGGAAGAAGCCTGCGCCACCTATGGCCGCGCGCTGGGCACGGCGTTCCAACTCGTCGACGACCTGCTCGACTACGAAGGCAGCAGCGATGCCCTGGGCAAGAACGTCGGCGACGACCTGCGCGAAGGCAAGCCCACGCTGCCGCTGCTGCTGGCGATGCAGCGCGCCACGGCCGAAGAGCGCGAGCTGATCCGTCGCGCCATCGAGCACGGCGAGGTCGAAGGCCTGCCGCGGATCATCGAGCTGGTGCGCCACACCGGCGCGCTGGACGCCACGCGCGCCGCCGCCGAGCGCGAGGCCGACGCGGCGCGTGCCGCGATCGGCGGCCTGCCCGCGTCGAAGGCGCGCGAGGCTCTGCTAGAATTATCGGTTCGGGCCGTTCATCGGTCCTCTTGAACACCGCGGGGTGTAGCTTAGCCTGGTAGAGCGCTACGTTCGGGACGTAGAGGCCGGAGGTTCGAATCCTCTCACCCCGACCAAATTTTGCAGGCCGCCCACGGGCGGCTTTGTCGTCTGGCGTGACGTTGTCGCAGCGGCAGTTGTAAGTCGATGTGCCACCGGCACGAGTCGTGCTTATGCACCGTTTACACCCGCCGACGGATCGGCGATGATCGATCGGATATGACTGCCGCTCGACGACCGAACTAGATGGCCGCGGAAACCGCGCTTGAGTCTCCGCCGAACGCCTTGTCCGGCGTCGCCCGCGTGCTGGTCAATGCCGGCCGGATCAACGGCAAGACGGCCGAAGAACTGCTGAAGTCGGCGCGCGATCGCAAGGTCAGCTTCAGTTCGGCCGTGGTGGCCGCCGGTGCGGTCTCGCCGACCGACTTGGCGCACACGCTGTCGGCGGCGCTGGCGCTGCCGCTGCTCGACCTCAACGCGGTCGACCTGCAGAAGGTTCCGAAGAACATCCTCGACCAGAAGACCGCGTCGCAGTACCAGTTGCTGGTGCTGGGCAAGCGCGGCAGCCGCCTGTTCGTGGCCACCGCCGACCCGACCGACCAGGAGGCGGCCGAGCGCGTCAAGTTCGCCACCCAGCTGAGCCCCGAGTGGGTGATCGTCGAGCACGACAAGCTGGCCAAGCTGGTCGAAAGCCAGGGCACCACCGCCACCGAGGCGCTGGAGTCGATCACCGCCACCGAGTTCGACTTCGACGTCGCCGAGGAAGAGGCCTCGCCGTCGGAGCAGGACATCGCCACCGAGGTCGAAGACGCCCCGGTCGTGCGCTTCCTGCAGAAGATGCTGGTCGACGCGATCAACATGCGCGCTTCGGACCTGCACTTCGAGCCCTACGAGTACACCTACCGCGTGCGCTTTCGCGTCGACGGCGAGCTGCGCGAGATCACCCAGCCGCCGATCGCCATCAAGGAGAAGCTGGCCTCGCGCATCAAGGTCATCTCGCGCATGGACATCGCCGAGAAGCGCGTGCCGCAGGACGGCCGCATGAAGCTGAAGTTCGGCAGCAAGGCGATCGACTTCCGCGTCAGCACGCTGCCCACGCTGTTCGGCGAGAAGGTGGTGATCCGGATCCTCGATTCGTCCAGCGCCAAGATGGGCATCGACGCGCTCGGCTACGAGAAGGTCGAGAAAGACCGGCTGATGGCCGCCATCGGCCGGCCCTACGGGATGATCCTGGTCACCGGGCCCACCGGCAGCGGCAAGACGGTGTCGCTCTACACCTGCCTGAACATCCTCAACCAGCCGGGCGTGAACATCTCGACGGTGGAAGACCCGGCGGAAATCAACCTGCCGGGCATCAACCAGTGCAACGTCAACGACCGCGCGGGGCTGACCTTCGCGGCCGCGCTGAAGTCGTTCCTGCGGCAGGACCCGGACGTCATCATGGTCGGCGAAATCCGCGACCTGGAGACCGCCGACATCGCGATCAAGGCCGCGCAGACCGGCCACCTGGTGATGTCCACGCTGCACACCAACGACGCGCCGACCACGCTGACGCGGCTGCTGAACATGGGCGTGCCGCCGTTCAACATCGCCTCCAGCGTGCTGCTGATCACGGCCCAGCGGCTGGCGCGGCGGCTGTGCGAGAACTGCAAGTCGCCCGCCGAGTACCCGCGCGAGGCGCTGCTCAAGGCCGGCTTCGCGGCGACCGATATTGACGGCAGCTGGAAGCCTTACCGTGCCGTCGGCTGCTCGGCCTGCAACAACGGCTACAAGGGCCGCGTCGGCCTGTACCAGGTGATGCCGATCACGGAAGCCATCCAGCGCATCATCCTGGCCGAGGGCACGGCGCTGGACATCGCCGGGCAGGCGCAGAAGGAAGGCGTGCGCGACCTGCGGCAATCGGGCCTGGTCAAGGTGAAGGCCGGGGTCACGACGCTCGAGGAAGTGATCACCGTCACCAACGAATAGCAACGGCCGCGCGCACGCGGCCGCCAGCGGCAGACCGGGTCAGGCCGGTCGGAGGATCCATGGCAACTGCAGCACTGGCAAGCAAGAACGCGAAGGACGCGATCTTCGAGTGGGAAGGCAAGGACCGCAACGGCAAGATCGTGCGCGGCGAATTGCGCGCCGGCGGCGAGGCGGTGGTCAGCGCCAGCCTGCGCCGCCAGGGCATCCTGGTCACCAAGGTCAAGAAGCGCCGCACCGCCGGCGGACGCTCGATCAAGCAGAAGGACATCGCCATCTTCACGCGGCAGCTCGCCACGATGATGAAGGCCGGCGTGCCGCTGCTGCAGTCGTTCGACATCGTGGCCCGCGGCAGCACCAACCCGCGGATGACCAAGCTGCTCAACGACATCCGCTCCGACGTCGAGACCGGCACCAGCCTGTCGTCGGCCTTCCGCAAGCACCCGCTGCACTTCGATTCGCTGTACTGCAACCTGGTCGAAGCCGGCGAGGCCGGCGGCATCCTGGAGGCCTTGCTCGACCGCCTGGCCATCTACCAGGAGAAGACGCTGGCGATCAAGCAGAAGATCAAGTCGGCGCTGATGTACCCGATCGCCGTGCTGGTGGTCGCCTTCGTCGTCGTCACGGTGATCATGATCTTCGTGATCCCGGCGTTCAAGGAGGTCTTCAGCTCGTTCGGCGGCGAGTTGCCGGCGCCCACGCAGTTCGTGATCGCGATGTCGGAGTTCTTCGTCAGCTACTGGTGGGCGATCTTCGGCTTCCTGTTCGGCGGGCTGTATTTCTTCTTCGAATCGTGGAAGCGCTCCGAGAAGATGCAGATGGCCATGGACCGGCTGCTGCTCAAGGTGCCGGTGTTCGGCGACCTGATCAACAAGTCGGTGATCGCGCGCTGGACGCGCACGCTGTCGACCATGTTCGCCGCCGGCGTGCCGCTGGTCGAGGCGCTCGATTCGGTGGGCGGCGCCTCGGGCAACGCGGTCTACCAGCAGGCCACCGAGCAGATCCAGAAAGACGTGTCCACCGGCTCGGCGCTCACCACCTCGATGACGCAGACCGGCGTGTTCCCGGTGATGGTGCTGCAGATGGCGGCCATCGGCGAGGAATCGGGCTCGCTCGACCACATGCTGGCCAAGGCCGCCGAGTTCTACGAGGAAGAGGTCGACGAGATGGTCAAGGGCCTGTCCAGCCTGATGGAGCCCTTCATCATCGTGATCCTGGGCGTGGTGATCGGCGGCATCGTGGTCTCGATGTACCTGCCGATCTTCAAGCTGGGCGCCGTCGTGTGATCGAGGCGCCGCCGCTCGAACTGTTCTTGTCGCCCTGGTTCCTGGCCCTCATCGGGCTGGCCATCGGCAGCTTTCTCAACGTCGTCGTCCACCGGCTGCCGACGATGATGGAGCGGCAATGGTGGGGCGACGTGGCCTCGCAGTTGCGCGACCGCGATTCGTTCCGCCGCACCTTCGCCGCCGAGGCGCCGCCGGGCCTGCAGCAGGCCGGCAGCGCCTTGCAGCGCACGCTCAACGCCCTGGGCGCCTTGAGCCTGCTGCGCCCCGGCTCGCGCTGCCCCTCGTGCCAGCACCGCATCCGCTGGCACGAGAACCTGCCCGTGCTGGGCTGGCTGCGCCTGCGCGGCCGCTGCTCGGCCTGCGGCACGCGCATCTCGCCGCGCTACCCGCTGGTCGAATTGGCCACCGGGCTGCTGTTCGGCGCGCTGGCCTGGCGCTTCGGCGCGCAGCCGGTCACGCTGCTGTACTGCGCCTTCGCCGCCGCGCTGCTGGCGCTGACGCTGATCGACTGGGACACCACCGTGCTGCCCGACGCCATCACGCTGCCGCTGCTGTGGGCCGGGCTGGTCGCCGCGGCGCTCGGCTGGCTGCCGGGCGTGCCGCTGAAGGCCGCGCTGTGGGGCGCGGTGGCGGGCTACCTGTCGCTGTGGTCGGTGTACTGGGTATTCAAGCTGGCCACCGGCAAGGAAGGCATGGGCTTCGGCGACTTCAAGCTGCTGGCCGCGCTGGGCGCCTGGCTGTCGTGGCAGGCCATCCTGCCCATCGTGCTGATGGCCTCGGTGCTGGGCGCCATCGTCGGCCTGCTGATGAAGCTGCAGGGCAGCCTGCGCGAAGGCCGCTTCGTGCCCTTCGGCCCCTTCCTGGCCGGCGGCGGCATCGTCGTGCTGCTGGTCGGCCTGCAGCCCATCCTCGAATGGATGGGTTGGGTCTAGCCGCGGCACCGCCGCCGGTGCGCGCCATCGGCCTGACCGGCGGCATCGGCAGCGGCAAGAGTTCGGTGGCCCGCGTGCTGGTCGACTGCGGCGCCACGCTGGTCGACACCGACGCCATCGCCCGCGCGCTGACGCTGCCCGGCGGCGCCGCGATGCCGGCCATCGCCGCCGCCTTCGGCGCGCAGATGGTCGGCCCCGACGGCGCGCTCGACCGCGACCGCATGCGCGCGCAGGTCTTCGCCGACCGCCAGGCCAAGGGCCGGCTGGAGGCCATCCTGCACCCGATGATCGGCACCGAGGCCGCGCGCCAGGCGGCGCAGGCCACGCAAAGCGGCAGCCGCTGCGTCGTCTACGACGTGCCGCTGCTGGCCGAGGCCAGCCGCTGGCGGCACATCGCCGGGCGCATCCTGGTCGTCGACTGCGAGCCCGAGACCCAGGTGCAGCGCGTGATGCAGCGCTCGGGCTGGACCGCCGAGGCCGTGCGCGCGGTGATCGCCCAGCAGGCCGCCCGCGAGACACGTCGCGCGTTGGCCGACGCGGTCATCCACAACGACGGCATCACGCCCGCCGAACTGGCGGGGCAGGTGCGTCGACTGTGGGCCTGGTGGGTCGGCGCGGGCGCGTGACGCGCTGACGCTGTGGAACAATCCGCCGGCAGCGACGAAAGCCCGGCCCTTGGTCCTCTACGAGTATCCGTTCAACGAAGGCATCCGCACGATGCTGCGGCTCGAACACCTGTTCGACCGGCTGGCCCAGTTGCTGCCGCGCGAGGCGCCGGTGGACCACCACTTCGCGCTGGTGACGATGTTCGAGATCATGGACGTCGCCTCGCGCGCCGACCTCAAGTCGGATCTGCTGAAGGAACTGGAGCGCCACCGCGCGCAGTTCCTCGCCTACCGCGGCAATCCGGCCATCTCCGAGGCCGCGCTCGACGAGGTGCTGGGCCGCATCGAGCAGGCCTACGCCGGCCTCAACCAGTTGCAGGGCAAGGCCGGCCAGGCGCTGGCCGGCAACGAGTGGTTGATGAGCATCCGCAGCCGCATCAGCATCCCCGGCGGCACCTGCGAGTTCGACCTGCCCGCGTACTACGCCTGGCAGCAGCACGGCCCCGAACGCCGCCGCGCCGACCTGACCGGCTGGGTAGGCACGCTGGCGCCGCTGGGCGTGGCCTTGCAGACGCTGATGAGCCTGGTGCGCGACAGCGGCGCGCCGCAGCGCATGGTGGCCGCCGGCGGCCAGTACCAGCAAAGCCTGCCGCAGCACAAGGGCTACCACCTGCTGCGCCTGCGGCTGGACGGCGCCGACGGCCTGGTGCCCGAAATCAGCGGCCACCGGCTGCTGGTGTCGGTGCGCATGATGCGCGCCGACGGCGAAGGCCGGCTGCGCCCGGCCACCGCCGACGTGCCCTTCGAACTGACCTTGTGCGCCTGAGCGCCTGAGCCCGCCATGGCGCAAAAGCCGCTGCGCGTGCCCTGCCCCACCTGCCGCCAGCCGGCGCTGTTCAGCCCGGCCAACCCCTGGCGGCCGTTCTGCAGCGAACGCTGCCGGCAGCGCGACCTGGGCGCCTGGGCCAACGAGGAATACCGCGTGGCCGAAGCCCCGCCGCAGGACGGCGACGCGGCCGACGATGGCGGCGGTGGCGGCGGCGCAACCCGCCACTGAAGCACTGGCCGCTACGCGCCGCCTTGCTGCAGCAGCTCGGCCACCAGCGCCGTGCCCTGCTCGATCAGCGGCCCGCGCGGGCGCTGCGCCGAGGTCGCCATCCACAGCGTGGCCACCAGCGGCGGCGGGCCGATCGGCCGCAGTTGAAAGGCCTCGGGCTGGCCGCTGCCGCGGATGGCGTTCTCGGCCAACACCGCGTGGCAGCCGCCTTGCAGCACGAGGTCCAGGATCGCCGGCACGCTTTCGATCTCCAGCGCCACGCGGGCGCGGCAGGCCTCGGCGGCGAGCGCGGCTTCCAGCAGCATGCGCATCGAGTGCGGCCGGCTGGGGATCACCAGTTCCAGTTCGGCCACCTCGCGCAGGCCGATCGGCCGGCCCTGGCGCGCCGCGCGGCCGCGGCGCGCCGACACCAGGTACAGCCGCTCGTCGAGCAGCGGCTGCAGGTCGATGGCCGGCGACGGCGTGACGTTGTAGACCACCGCGCAGTCGACGCGGCCGATGGCCAGCCATTCCAGCGCATAGGCCGAGAGCCCTTCCACCACGCTGAGCGCGGCGCGCGGCAGCCGTTCGCGGAAGGCGCGCACCAGCGGGCCGGTGAGCGTGCGGCTGACGCTCGGCGGCAGCGCGATCGCCAGCCGCCCGGTGGCCGCGCCGCGCTGGTCTTCCAGGTCGACGCGCGCGCGCTCCACCTGCTGCAGGATGCCGCGCGCATGCGCCAGCAGCCGCTTGCCGGCCTCGGTCAAGGTCACGCCGCGGCCGTTGCGGTCGAGCAGCGGCTGGCGCAGCTCGACCTCCAGCGATCGCACCTGGCGCGACAGCGCCGGCTGCGCCACGCGCAGCAGCGTGGCGGCGCGCGTGAAGCTGCCCATCTCGGCGACGTGAACGAAGTACTCCAGCTGTTTTAGATCCATCAGGACCGCCCGGCCGTTCCGAAGGGACTGATCGCCCCAGGACCAGAAGGGTCCCCCACTGGGGCCGGGGGCAGCGAACGAAGTGAGCGTGGGGGCACCATGCCCGGATGCTATAGCTGCTAGTGGCGTTATCGCATTGATGACGGGTGAGGCGCGGCCGACAATGCGGCGCGTTGCAGGAGACGCCCGCCATGATCATCGACATCCACGGCCACTACACCACCGCGCCGAAAGCGCTGGAAACCTGGCGCAACGCGCAGATCGCCGGCATCTCCGATCCCGCGGCCAAGCCGCGGGTCGACAGCCTGGTGATCAGCGACGACGAGATCCGCGAGACCATCGAGGGCAACCAGCTCAAGCTGATGAAGCAGCGCGGCAGCGACCTCACGATCTTCAGCCCGCGCGCCAGCTTCATGGCGCACCACATCGGCGACTTCGAGGTCAGCAGCACCTGGGCTGCCATCTGCAACGAGCTGTGCTTTCGCGTCGCGCAGCTCTTCCCCGATCACTTCATCCCCGCGGCGATGCTGCCGCAAAGCCCTGGCGTCGCGCCCGAAACGTGCATCCCCGAGCTGGTGAAGTGCGTCGAGCAATACGGCAACGTGGCGATCAACCTCAACCCCGATCCGTCGGGCGGCCACTGGACCAGCCCGCCGCTGACCGACCGCCACTGGTACCCCATCTACGAGAAGATGGTCGAGTACGACATCCCGGCGATGGTGCACGTCAGCACGAGCTGCAACGCCTGCTTCCACACCACCGGCGCGCACTACATCAACGCCGACACCACCGCGGTGATGCAGCTCATCCAGGGCGACCTGTTCAAGGACTTCCCGACGCTGAAGTTCATCGTGCCGCACGGCGGCGGTGCCGCGCCCTACCACTGGGGCCGCTATCGCGGGCTGGCACAGGAGCTTAAAAAACCGCTGCTCAAGGACCACCTGCTGAACAACGTGTTCTTCGACACCTGCGTGTATCACCAGCCGGGCATCGACCTGCTGACCCGGGTGATCCCGGTCGACAACATCCTGTTCGCCAGCGAGATGATCGGCGCCGTGCGCGGCATCGACCCCGAGACCGGCAACTACTACGACGACACCAAGCGCTACATCGAGGCCAGCACGCAGTTGAGCGCGGCGCAAAAGCACGCGATCTACGAAGGCAATGCGCGGCGGGTGTATCCGCGGCTCGACCGTGCCTTGAAGGCGCGGGGTCTCTAAGTCATTCGGCAAGGGCGGCCCGCAGGGCCGGCCCGCTCTCCATCGGAGGATCAGCATGTACGAGATGGGCGTCGTCTACCGCAACATCGAGCGCACCGACCGTGCCACCGCCGACGCGCTGGCCGCCTTCGGCAGCGCCACCGTCCACGAAGCGATGGGCCGCGTGGGCTTGCTCAAGCCCTACATGCGGCCGATCTACGCCGGCGCGCAGGTCAGCGGCACGGCCGTCACCGTGCTGCTGCACCCGGGCGACAACTGGATGATGCATGTCGTCGCCGAGCAGATCCGCGAAGGCGACATCGTCGTCGCGGCGATCACCGCCGAGTGCACCGACGGCTACTTCGGCGACCTGCTGGCCACCAGCTTCCAGGCCCGCGGCGCGCGCGCGCTGGTCATCGACGCCGGCGTGCGCGACGTGAAGACGCTGACCGAGATGCGCTTCCCCGTCTGGAGCAAGGCCATCAGCAGCAAGGGCACGATCAAGGCGACCATCGGCTCGGTCAACATCCCCGTGGTCTGCGCCGGCGCGCTGGTGCACCCGGGCGACGTGATCGTCGCCGACGACGACGGCGTGGTCTGCGTGCCGCGCGTGCTGGCCGCGCAGACGCTGCAGGCCGCCGCCGCGCGCGAGGCCAACGAAGGCGACAAGCGCGCCAAGCTGGCCAGCGGCGTGCTGGGCCTGGACATGTACAAGATGCGCGAGCCGCTGGCCAAGGCCGGCCTCAAGTACATCGACTGACGGCCATGACGATCACGCTGATCGGCTACGGCGAGGTCGGCCGCATCCTCGCCGAAGACCTGCGCCGGCAGGACCTCGCCGTCACCGCCTTCGACCTCAAGCTGCACGGCGAGGCCGGCGAGCCGCTGCGCGAGCACGCGCTGCTCAACGGCGTGACGCTGGCCGACTCGCACGCCGCCGCGGTGCGCGGCGCCGAGCTGGTGATCTCGGCCGTCACCGCCAGCCAGGCCGTACCGGTGGCCCAGGCCTGCGCGCCGGGGCTGGCCGCCGGCTGCTTCTTCCTCGACTTCAACTCGGCGTCGCCGGGCGCCAAGATCCGCGCCGCCGAACACGTGAACGCCGTCGGTGGACGTTATGTCGAAGGCGCGGTGATGACCTCGATCCCGCCCTACCGCATCAAGGTGCCGCTGCTGCTGGGCGGCCCCGACGCGGCGGCGCTGGCGCCGCGGCTCGAGGCCTACGGCTTCGCGGCGCAGGTCGCCGACGACAGGCTGGGCGTCGCCAGCGCCACCAAGATGTGCCGCAGCGTGATGATCAAGGGCCTGGAGGCGATGGTCATCGAAAGCTTCACCACCGCGCGCCACTACGGCGTGGAAGACGCGGTGATCGCCAGCCTGCGCGAGACCTTCCCCGGCATCGACTGGGAGAAGCAGGCCGCCTACTTCTTCCAGCGCGTGATCGAGCATGGCCGGCGCCGCAGCGAAGAGGTGCGCGAAGTGGCCGAGACCGTGCGCGAAGCCGGCCTCGCGCCGTGCAGCGCGGCCGGCACCGCCGAGCGCCAGGCCTGGATGGCCGACCTCGCCGACGGCGGCGTGTTCGGCCGGCGCGGCACGCCGGGCTTCGCGCGCAGCGCGGATTGGCGAACCGAAGCCGACCGCATCCTCGCCCACCTGACCCCGAAAGACCGCCGATGAGCCCGTTCGAAAAGACCCCCGGCTGGCTGGACTGGTACGCCAACCCCAGCAAGCCGCAGTTCAAGCTGCCGCCCGGCAGCGTCGATGCGCACTGCCACGTGTTCGGCCCCGGCGCCGAATTTCCTTTCGCGCCGGAGCGCAAGTACACGCCTTGCGACGCCAGCAAGGCCCAGCTGTTCGCCTTGCGCGACCACCTGGGCTTCGAGCGCAACGTGATCGTGCAGGCCACCTGCCACGGCGCCGACAACCGCGCCATGGCCGACGCCTGCCGCGCCAGCGGCGGCAAGGCGCGCGGCGTGGCCACCGTCAAGCGCACGGTGACTGACGTGGAACTGCAAGACCTGCACGCCGCCGGCGTGCGCGGCGTGCGCTTCAACTTCGTCAAGCGCCTGGTGGACTTCACGCCCAAGGACGAGCTGCTGGAGATCGCCGGCCGCATCCAGGCGCTGGGCTGGCACGTGGTGATCTACTTCGAGGCGGTCGACCTGCCCGAGCTGTGGGACTTCTTCACCGCGCTGCCGACGACGGTGGTGGTCGACCACATGGGCCGGCCCGACGTCGCCAAGCCCATCGACGGCCCCGAGTTCGCGCTGTTCCTGAAGTTCATGCGCGAGCACGACAACGTCTGGAGCAAGGTGAGCTGCCCCGAGCGCCTCAGCGTCAGCGGCCCGCCGGCGCTGAACGGCGAGCGCAACGCCTACCGCGACGTGGTGCCGTTCGCGCGCCGCGTCGTCGAGACCTTCCCCGACCGCGTGCTGTGGGGCACCGACTGGCCGCACCCCAACCTCAAGAACCACATGCCCGACGACGGGCTGCTGGTCGACTTCATCCCGCACATCGCCGTCACGGCGGAACTTCAGCGCAAGCTGCTGGTCGACAATCCCCGCCGTCTGTACTGGCCTGAAGAGTTCCGATGAAGACCTTTGCTCTCACCTCCGCCCTGTCCGTCGCCTCGGCCGCCGCGCTGCTGGCCGGCTGCGCCGCCCCCGGCCCCCGGCTGGCCGGGCCCGACATCAAGTCCGGCTGCGAATCGCTGGCCGGCACCACCATCGCGCCCGAGCGCATCGTGTGGCCGGGCCTCAGCAGCGGCACGGCGCGCGTCGACAGCGCCACCTGGATGACGGCGGCCCCGCTGGCCGTGGCCGAGCGCGGCCCCACGCCGGCGGCGACGATCACGCCGGCCACGCCGGCCTATTGCAAGCTGCTGGGCAAGATCGCGCCGGTCGACCCCAAGGCCGAGCCCATCCAGTTCCAGGTGAACCTGCCGTCGCAGTGGAACGGTCGCTCGGTGCAATACGGCGGCGGCGGCTTCAACGGCGTGCTGATCAGCGGCCTCGGCCTGCTGCCGGCGCAGCGCTACGACAGCCCGTCGCCGCTGGCCCAGGGCTACGCCACCGTGGGCACCGACTCCGGCCACCAGGCCCGGCCCGGCGAATCGCCGATGGCCTTCGCGCTGAACGACGAGATGCTCCTCAACTTTGCGCATGCGGCCTACCCCAAGGTGCGCAACGTCTCGGTGGAGCTGATGAAGCTGGCCTACGGCCGCGCGCCGCAGCACCTGTACTTCGTGGGCAGCAGCGAAGGCGGGCGCGAAGGCCTGACCATGGCGCAGCGCTACCCGCAGGCCTTCAACGGCATCTTCAGCCGCGTGCCGGTGATCAACTGGACGGGGCTGCAGTTCGCCGGCGCGCGCAACGGCCTGGCGCTGATGGACGGCGGCTGGCTCAACCCCGCCCAGGTCAAGCGGGTGCACGAGGCCACGCTGGCCGCCTGCGACGCCAAGGACGGCGTGCTCGACCGCGTGGTCGCCGACCCCGCCGGCTGCCTGAAGACCTTCGACCCCGCCGCGCTGCGCTGCACCGCCGGCCAGGCCGCCGACACCTGCCTGAACGACAAGCAGATCGAAGCGGTGCGCACGCTGCGCAGCCCGTTCAAGTTCCCGTACGAGTTGGCCAACGGCGTCACCGAGTACCCCGGCTGGGGCATCGGCGGCGAAGACACGCCGGCCTCCGGCCCCACCGGCGGCTGGCGCGCGTGGTGGACCGGCGCCTCGGCGCCGACGCTGCCGCCGGCGGCCGACAACGGCATCGCCTGGGTCTACGGCGGCGGCGCGCTGCAGTACTTCTACGCCCGCGACCCCAAGGCCGACCCGCGCCGCATCACGCCGGAAACGGCGGCCGCGCGCGTGCGCGAGGTGTCGGCGCTGATGGACTCGACGAACCCCGACCTGCGCGCCTTCCAGCAGCTCGGCCACAAGCTGATCGTGCTGGAGCACATGAGCGACTACGCGCAAAGCGGCTTTGCCGGCGTGCGCTACCTTGAGACGGTGGAGCGCAAACTGGGCCCGCGGCAGCCGGCCGAGTTCATGCGCCTGTACACGGCACCCGGCGTCGACCACGTGGGCAGCGGCGCGCCGGCGCTGGCCGACGTGCTGGACGTGCTGGTCGCCTGGACCGAGAAGGGCCAGTCGCCGCGCGAGCTGGAGGTGGTGGAGCAGGAAGCCAAGCCGCCCTTCAAGGTGCTGCGCAGCCGGCCGCTGTGCCAATGGCCGCGCTGGCCGCAGTACAACGGCGGCGACGCCGTCAGTGCCGCCAGCTTCGCCTGTTATTACTGAGGAGCCTTGCGATGGCGTTGGACAAGCCTTACCGGGACATTCCGGGCACGACGATCTTCGACGCCGAGCAGTCGCGCAAGGGCTACTGGCTCAACCAGTTCTGCATGAGCCTGATGCAGGCGGCCAACCGCGAGCGCTTCAAGGCCAACGAACGCGCCTACCTCGACGAATGGCCGATGACCGAGGAGCAGAAGGCCGCCGTGCTGGCGCGCGACCTCAACCGCTGCATCGCCGCCGGCGGCAACATCTACTTCCTGGCCAAGCTCGGCGCCACGCACGGCAAGAGCTTCCAGCAGATGGCCGGCAGCATGACCGGCATGACCGAAGAGGAGTACCGCGACATGATGATCGCCGGCGGCCGCAGCCCCGAAGGCAACCGCCGCCTGGGCGAGGATGGCAGCGCCCAGCCGCACCGCCAGCCGCAAGGCAGCAGCACGAAGATCGGTCTTTGACATGGCCCACATCACCGCATCGGTCTACACCAGCCACGTGCCGGCCATCGGCGCCGCGATGGACCTCGGCAAGACGGCGGAGCCGTACTGGCAGAAGGTGTTCTCGGGCTACGACTTCAGCCGGCAGTGGCTGCAGCGCCACCGGCCCGACGTGATCTTCCTGGTCTACAACGACCACGCCACCGCGTTCAGCCTGGAGCTGATTCCCACCTTCGCGATCGGCACCGCCGCCGAGTACGCGGTGGCCGACGAAGGCTGGGGTCCGCGCCCGGTGCCCAAGGTGATCGGCCACCCGGCGCTGGCCAGCCACATCGCGCAAAGCGTGATCCAGGACGACTTCGACCTCACCATCGTCAACCGCATGGACGTCGACCACGGCCTCACGGTGCCGCTGTCGCTGATGTGCGGGCCGCTCGACCCCGTCAAGCAGGCCTGGCCCTGCCCGGTGATCCCGTTTGCCGTCAACGTCGTGCAGTACCCGGTGCCGTCGGGCCGGCGCTGCTTCCAGCTCGGCCAGGCGATCCGCCGCGCCGTCGAGAGCTACGACGAGCCGCTGAACGTGCAGATCTGGGGCACCGGCGGCATGAGCCACCAGTTGCAGGGGCCGCGCGCCGGGCTGATCAACGCCGAGTGGGACAACCGCTTCCTCGACCGCCTGATCGCCGACCCCGCCGGCCTGGCGCAGATGCCGCACATCGACTACGTGCGCGAGGCCGGCAGCGAAGGCATCGAGCTGGTGATGTGGCTGATCGCGCGCGGCGCGATGGCCGACGTGGCCGGCTGCGGGCCCGCGCCGCGCGTGGCGCACCGCTTCTATCACGTGCCGGCGTCGAACACCGCGGTCGGCCATCTGATCCTGGAGAACCCCGCATGACCATCAACGTCGCGCTCGCCGGCGCCGGCGCCTTCGGCATCAAGCACCTCGACGGCATCAAGAACATCGCCGACGTCAAGGTCGTCTCGTTGGTCAGCCGCGAGCTGGCCAAGACGCAGGAGGTGGCCAGCCAGTACGGCATCCCCCACGTCACCACCGACCTCGCCGACAGCCTGGCCATCCAGGACGTCGACGCCGTCATCCTGTGCACGCCCACGCAGATGCATGCCGCGCAGACCCTGGCCTGCCTGCAAGCCGGCAAGCACGTGCAGGTGGAGATTCCGCTGTGCGACGTGCTGGCCGACGGCGAGGCCGTCGTCGCCGCCGCCAAGGCCAGCGGCAAGGTGGCGATGTGCGGCCACACGCGGCGCTTCAACCCTAGCCACCAGTGGCTGCACCGGCGCATCGAGAAGGGCGACTTCCACATCCAGCAGATGGACGTGCAGACCTACTTCTTCCGCCGCAGCAACATGAACGCGCTGGGCCAGCCGCGCAGCTGGACCGACCACCTGCTGTGGCACCACGCCGCGCACACGGTGGACCTGTTCGCCTACCAGGCGCAAAGCCCCATCGTGAAGGCGCACGCGATCCAGGGCCCGATCCACCCGACGCTCGGCATCGCGATGGACATGAGCATCCAGCTGAAGGCCGCCAACGGCGCCATCTGCACGCTCAGCCTGTCGTTCAACAACGACGGGCCGCTGGGCACCTTCTTCCGCTACATCGGCGACACCGGCACCTACCTCGCGCGCTACGACGACCTGTTCACCGGCAAGGACGAGAAGATCGACGTCTCCAAGGTCGACGTCTCGATGAACGGCATCGAGCTGCAGGACCGCGAGTTCTTCGCCGCCATCCGCGAAGGCCGCGAGCCCAATTCCAGCGTGGCGCAGGTGCTGCCCTGTTATCAGGTGCTGAACGCCTGCGAGGTGCAGCTCCAGGACTGAAGGCCCGCGCGCCGCGGGCCGGGCCGTTCAGGTCTCCGTCCAGCGCCGCAGCAGGTTGTGATACGTCCCCGTCAGCGTCACCAGCTCGGGTTCGTTCTCGCCCAGGCGGCGGCGCAGCGAGATCAGCGCCAGGTCCAGCTCGTGCAGCAGGCGGCGCTGCTCGGCGTCTTTCACCAGGCTTTGCATGAACAGGTAGCAGGCCAGCCGCTCGCCGCGCGTCACCGCGCTCACCTCGTGCAGCAGGCCCGAGGGGTAGACCACCAGGCTGCCGGCGGCGCCGCGGATGGCGCGCGCGCCCAGGGGCTCGCGGATGGTCAGCTCGCCGCCTTCGTATTCCCCGGGGTCCGACAGGAACAGCGTTGCCGACAGGTCGGTGCGCAGCGCCGTGCCGTCGGGCAGCCAGCGCACCGTGTTGTCGATGTGCCAGCCGTAGTTCGGATGCTCGGGCGTGTAGCGGTTGAAGTTGGGCGGCCGCAGCTTCAGCGGCAGGGCCGCCGAGAACAGCAGCCGGTTGCGGTTGAGCGCCTGCAGCACCAGCGCGCGCATCTCCGGCAGCACCTCGGCGCCTTCGGGGATCTGCAGGTTGTGCTTGACCTCGCGCGCCTGCGTGCCGGCGCTGACGCCGGTCTGCCACGGCGCCTGCTGCGCCAGGCTGCGCAGCCGCGCCAGCTCGTCGCGCGTCAGCACCTCTTCGATCACGATCATCATGGCCTTGTCTTCCTTGCGGCAGCCACTATAGGCGCAGCGCCTTCATGCATGATCGGCGCATGAACGACGACACCGCCACCGCCGCAACCACCAACACCGTGCGCCGCGCGCTCGGGCCTTTCAGCGTCGGCCCGGTCGGGCTGGGCTGCATGAACATCTGCCACGCCTACGGCCAGCCGCTGACCGAGACGGCGGCGCTGGCGCTGCTGCAGCGCGCGCTGGACCTCGGCGTCGACCACTTCGACACCGCGGCGCTGTACGGCTTCGGCGCCAGCGAGCGGCTGGTGGGCCGGGCGATCCGCGGCAGCCGCTCGCGCATCACGCTGGCCAGCAAGGGCGGCATGGCCGGCGTCACCGGCAGCGACGGCGTCACGCGCCGCGTGATCGACGGCCGCCCCGAGGCCATCCAGCGCCATTGCGAAGACAGCCTGCAGCGCCTGGGCACCGACGTCATCGACCTGTACTACCTGCACCGCTGGGACCAGGCGGTGCCGGTCGAAGACTCGGTGGGCGCGCTGGCGCGGCTGGTCGAACAGGGCAAGGTGCGCGCCATCGGCTTGTCGGAAGTGTCGGCGCCGACGCTGCGCCGCGCGCACGCGGTGCACCCCATCGCCGCGGTGCAGACCGAGTATTCGCTGTGGACGCGCAACCCCGAGATCGCCGTGCTGCAGGCCTGCCGCGACATCGGCGCCGCCTTCGTCGCCTTCAGCCCGCTGGCGCGCGCCTTCCTCACCGATACGCTGCACGACCCGGCGACGCTGGACGACAAGGACCTGCGCCGCGCGATGCCGCGCTTCCAGCCGGCGGCCTATGCCGCCAACCTGAAGCTGCTGCCGCCTTACGTGGCCATCGCGCGCGAGGCCGGCTGCAGCCCGGCGCAGCTGGCGCTGGCCTGGCTGCTGGCGCAGGGCGAGCACGTGCACGTGATTCCCGGCACCTCGAGCACCGCCCACCTCGCCGACAACCTGGGCGCCGCCGCCGTGCGGCTGACGCCCGACCAGGTGCGGCGGCTCGATGCGCTGATCAACCCGCGCACCGTGAGCGGCGTGCGCTACACGCTGGCGGCGCAGGCCGACGTCGACACCGAAGACTTCGCGCCGCGCTGACGGCGGCGAACCAGGGCCAGCCCGGCCAGACCGGCCAGCGCCAGCGTGCCGGGCTCGGGCACGGCGCCGGGCGGGTCGCCGGTGATCATGTCCTGCACGCCGGCGGCTTCCAGCACCATCACGTAGGCGCCGTCGAGCGACGCAGCGCTCGGCCGCGCGGCCAGGAAGCTGGCCAGGTACGAGGCGGTCTGCGTCTCCAGGCCGATGGCGCGGAAAGCGCCGCTGCTCAGGCTCCAGTCGCCGCTGTCGTACTTGCTTTCCCAGATGCCCAGCTGGATGGCCGCGCCCATCAGCCCGTTGGTCGGGTGCAGCCAGGCGTAGGGGTCGACCTGGGCCTTGCCCTCGCTCAGCACGGTGTTGACGGCGCCCAGGAAGTCCAGCGTACGCGCCGTCTCGGCCGTGAAGTTGACCGTGTAGTCGGCGCTCCAGCCGCCGCCCACGTGCTCGTACAGGTCGTAGCAGTACATGTACAGGTCGGCCACGTTGTCGACCAGCACCGAGGGGTCGATGCCCACCAGCGCCGACGCCGTGCCCTGGAAGCGCCCCGCCGCCACCGTGGTGGTGACGCTGCTGCCGCCGCCCTGGCCCGGGTAGGTGATGGTCACCGCGTCGTAGGTGGGCGCGGCCACGCCGGTGAACAGCGGGTTGTCGAACTGCACGTGGATCGTGGCGGCCGACGCCGCCGCACCGGCGGCCAGCAGGGCAGCCGTCGAAATAACACGGTAGATGAAATGCATGAAGGGTCTCGCGCCGCAGCCTCGACCGGGCGGGATGCCCGGCTTCTGCGCCGCAGTGTTCCAGCCGCCCCATGCCCCGCGGAACCCCTGCCCGCGGGGAGGCGGCCGCCGCCGCGCGGCCGGCGTGAAACCTGAACGCCAATGGCCGCGCGCGCCCCGGGTGGGCACCCGGGGCGCGCGGCCTGTCGAGCCGCTCGGCGGCTCAGCCGAGGTCGACCGGCACGAAGATCTGCTGCCCGTCGCGCGCGATCAGCAGCGCCACGTGGCGCGGCTTGGCCTTCAGCGCCTCGCGCACCTGCTCGACGCCCTGCACCGGCTTGCCGTTGAGGGCCAGCAGCACGTCGCCCGGCTGCACGCCGGCCTGGCGCGCCGGGCCCTTGACCTGCTCGATCAGCAAGCCGTGGTCGACGCCGGCGCGGCGCTGCTCGGCGCGCTCCAGCGGCCGCACCGACAAGCCCAGCGCCAGCCCGTCGCTGCCGCCGGCGGCCGCCGCATCGGCCGTCTTCTCGCCATCGGCGCGGCCCAGCGCCACCGGCAGCTCGCGCGCGGCCTTGTCGCGCCACACGGTCAACGTGGCGCGCTCGCCGGGCCGCGCCAGGCCGACGCGGCTGGACACGTCCCCCGCCGTCTGCACGCGCGTGCCGTCGTAGGCGGTGATCACGTCGCCGGCCTTCAGCCCCGCCTTGGCCGCGGCGCTACCGGGCAGCACGCTGGCCACCAGCGCGCCATCGGGCGCCTTCAGCCCGAACGACTCGGCCAGCGGCGCCGACAGGTCCTGCAGCGTGACGCCCAGCCGCGCGTGCTCCACCCGGCCGTGGCTGACGATCTGGTCCTTGACCTGCAGCGCCACGTCGATCGGGATCGCGAAGGCCAGGCCCTGGAAGCCGCCGCTGCGCGAATAGATCTGCGCATTGATGCCGACCACGCGGCCGCCGGCGTCGAACAGCGGGCCGCCCGAGTTGCCGGGGTTGACCGCGGCATCGGTCTGGATGAAGGGCACCACGCTGTCGCCCGGCAGCGAACGCCCCTTGGCGCTGACGATGCCTTGCGTGGCCGATTGCTCGAAGCCGAACGGCGAGCCGATGGCCAGCACCGGGTCGCCCACCTGCAACTGGCGCGCGTCGCCCAGCGTCACCGTGGGCAAGCCCTTGGCGTCGATCTTCAGCACCGCGATGTCGGTGGCGGCATCGCTGCCCAGCACCTTGGCCGCGAACTCGCGGCGGTCGCTCAGCTTGACGGTGACCTGCTTGGCCTCGCGCACCACGTGCGCGTTGGTCAGCACCAGGCCGTCGCTGCTGATGATGAAGCCCGAGCCCTGGCCGCGGAACGGCTGCGCGCCCTGCGGCGGCATCCGCAGGCCCGGCACGCCGCGGAAGAAGCGGAAGAAGGGGTCGTTCTGCAGCGCCGGGCCGTCGTCGTCACCGCCGTCGTCGTCGGCGTTGCCGGCCGCGGCCTGGTGCAGGCCCGACACGGTGACGCCCACCACCGCCGGGCCGGCGCTTTGCACGATGGCGCGGTAGTTGGGCTGAGTGCCGGGCGGCAGCGCCGGCACGGTGGCGGTCGGCATGGTGGTCGGCGCCGCGGTCGCCGCGGTCGTCGGCGCCAGGGCGATGGCGGTCGCCGGCGCCGTCGGCGTCGTCGACTTGCCGGACAGCCAGGCCGGCAGCGTCCAGGCGTCGGCGGCGGCGCTGGCGCCCAGGCCGGTCACCAGGGCAAGGGCGGCGGCAGCGGCCGCCACGGCGGTGCGGCGGCTGCGCAAGCGAGGGGTCGTGGTCATCTGAGTGCTCCTGCAATCCCGACGGAGAGCCGGGCATGGGCGGCACTCTAGACAGCGCCGATGAGCCGACGATGAGGCGAAGGTGAAGCCAGGATTAAGGCGCCGGCGGTGGTGCTGCCGGCGCTTCCGGCACGGCCGGTGGCAGCCGCAGCTCGGCGCGCAGCCCGCCCGGCGGCGACGCCAGCAGCCGCAGCGTGCCGCCGTGCTGCTGCGCGATGGCGCGCGCAATCGCCAGGCCAAGGCCGCTGCCGGGCGCCGCCGATGCCACGCCGTCGGCGCCGGCGGCGTTGGTCTCGCGGCGGTGGAAGCGGTCGAACACGCGCTCGCGCTCGGCCTCGGGCAGGCCGGGGCCGTCGTCGTCGACCTGTGCGCAGGCGCTGCCGTCGGCGGCGCGCGCCAGCGTCAGCCGCACCTGCGGGCCGCCGTGCAGCACGGCGTTGTCCAGCAGGTTGCGCAGCAGGCTGCGCAAGGCCTCGGCGTTGCCGTCGACGGGCAACGTTTCAGGTGCGTCGATGGCGAGCTGCGCGCCGCGCGCCTGCGCCAGCGGCGCCGCGTCGGCCAGCGCCTGGCGGGCCACGGCCACCAGGTCCAGCGCGGCCAACGGCAGCGCCTGGCCGGGCTCGGCGCGGGCCAGCGCCAGCAGTTGCTCGACCAGCCGCGACGCGCGCTCGACGCCGGCGCCCAGGCGTTGCAGCGCGTCGTCGCGCTGGGCGGCGTCGGCAGCGGTGCGCAGCAGGCCGAGCTGCAGCTTGAGCGCCGTCAGCGGCGTGCGCAGCTCGTGCGCGGCGTCGCCGACGAAGGCGCGCTGCGCGTCGAAGGCCGCCGCCAGCCGCGCCAGCAGCGCGTTGAAGGCCTGCACCAGCGGCAGCAGTTCGCTCGGCAGCCCGGCCAGCGGCAGCGGCTGCAGCGAATGCGGCTCGCGCGCGCCGGCAGCCGCCACCACGCGCCGCAGCGGCGCCAGCGTGGCGCCGACCAGCCACCACACCGCCAGCCCCAGCAAGGGCACGGCAACGGCGATCGGCAGCACGCTGCGCCCGGCCGCCGCGGCCGCGAACTGCCGCCGCACGGCCAGCGGCTGGCCGACCTGCACCACGCGAAACGGCGTGGCCGCGCCGTAGATGCGCCAGGCCTGCCCTTCCACCGGCACGGTGGTGAAGCCGAGCACGGCGCGCGGCGGCAAGGCGCCGGCCAGCGGCCGCGGCCGGCTGCTGTAGAGCTGCACGCCGTCGAGCGACCAGATCTGCACCACGTAGTCGAGCTCGGGGTCGGCCAGCGCGGCGCGCTCGCCCTCGGCGATGCGGCCCTGGTCGCGCAGCGACAAGGCCATCTGGCGCAGCTGGTAGTCGAACAGCGCGTCGGCCTCGGCGCGCACGCCGGCATAGGTGGCGCCGCCAACCGCCAGCGCCGCCAGCGCGGCCAGCGCCAGCAGCAGCACGAACAAGCGCAGGCGCAGCGAACGCATGATGCTAACGTTGAATCAAGGCGTCACGATCAAGGCGTCTCGGTCAACGCGTCTCGCTCAGCGCGTCTCGATCACGCCTGCTTGCGCGGGCCGACGTAGTAGCCGACGCCGCGCACCGTGTGCAGCAGGTCGTCGCCCAGCTTGCGGCGCAGCTGGTGCACGTAGACGCTGACGGCATTGCTCTCGACCTCCTCGCCCCAGCCGTACAGCCGGTCTTCGAGCTGCGCGCGCGAGAGGATGGCGCCGGGCCGCTCCATCAGCGCCTGCAGCAGCGCGAACTCGCGCGCCGACAGCAGCACCGGCCGGCCGCCGCGGCTGACCTCGCGCGTCGCCGGGTCCAGCTGCAGGTCGGCCACCTGCAGCGCGGTCTGCGCGCGCCCGGCGTGGCGGCGGCCGACGGCGCGCAGCCGCGCCAGCAGCTCGTCCAGCTCGAAGGGCTTGACGAGGTAGTCGTCGGCGCCGGCGTCCAGGCTGGCCACCTTGTCGGCCAGCGCGTCGCGCGCGGTCAGCACGATCACCGGCGTGGCGTCGCCGCGCGCGCGCAGCGACTGCAGCACCTGCACGCCGCTGCGCTGCGGCAGGCCGAGGTCCAGCAGCACGGCGTCGAAGCGCTCGCCGGCCAGCGCGGCGTCGGCGGCGCGGCCGTCGCGGACCCAGTCGGCGGCCATGCCCTGGCGGCGCAGCGCCTCGCGCAGGCTCTCGCCGATCATCGGGTCGTCTTCGACGAGCAGCACGCGCATGGGGCAGCCGCTCGGCTCAGTAGCGGCCCGACAGGCGTTCGCTGAAGCCGCGGAACATCGGCGCCAGCACGCCGCGGCCGAAGGCGCGCAGCAGCTCGAACACCGCGGCCAGCAGCGCCGCGGCAAACAGCGGCAGCACCAGCGCGGCCAGCACGCGCGGCAGCGGCGGCAGCCCGGCGGGCGCCGGCCAGAGCCCGGGCAGGCCCTTGAAGACGGCCAGCAGGCTGACGACCATCAAGGCCGCGGTGCCCAGCAGCAGCGCCGCGCGGCGGCCGGCCAAGGCATGCAGCAGCGCATACAGCGCCAGCGCGAGCAGCGCGACGCCGGCCAGGCGCAGCGGGCCCAGCGTGGCGCGCGGCAGGCCGGCCGCGGCATGCGCCGCGGCGGCGGCCGAAGCGGCCGTCGCAGCGGCGGTCGAGGCCGCCCGCGCCGCTGCCTGCGCCGCCTCGGCAGCCGCCGCCAAGGTCAGCGCGGCGTCGTGCTGCGGGGCTTCCAGCCGCAGCGCCATGCCTTGCGCGGCGCGCGCGTCGGCCAGCTCGGCCGGCTCGATCTGCAGCGGCACGCCGGTGGCACGGCGCAGCAGCCGCGCCAGATCGTCCCAGGCCGCGGCATTGCCGCCGCCGGCGCCGCTGCGGCAGAGGTAGGCGCGGTCCTGGCCGGGCGCGGCCAGCGCCATCTCGGCGTAGCGCGGCAGGCTGCAGTCGAACATCATGCCGAGGCCGGTGCCGGCCGCGGTGCGCACGCGGAAGTCGGCCAGCGCCAGCGCCTGCGGCGCGCGGTTGTGCAGCAGCAGCCACCAGACGCGGCCGCGCAGGCTGCCGTCGGGCGCCAGCAGCGTCCACAGCCCCGGCGCGGCCTCGCGCAGCCGGGCCTGGTCGGCTTCCAGCTCGGGCGGCACCGGCAGCGCCGCCGGCGGCGGCACCGCGCGCAGGTGCTGGTTGACCAGCTCGGCCCAGCGGCTGCGCAACGCGCCGTCGGCCGCCGACGGCGGCAGCGCGGCGCCTTCGGCCAGCGCCTGGCGCACGGTGGGTGCGGCGGGCGCCGCCGGCGTGCCGGCCAGCTGCAGCAGGTGGCGGCGCAGCAGCACGCGGCGCAGGGCTTCGGCCTGGTCGGTGGCGCCCAGCAACTCCAGCGCGGCGCTGTAGCGCCAGGCCGCGGGGTCGGCGCCGAGCGGCTGGTCGAACCAGGGCGCGTCGACCTGGCGCGAGGGCGGCGGTGGCGCCGGCGCGGGTGATGTCGACGCCGGTGCCGGTGCCGGTGCCGACGCCGACGCCGACGCCGGTGCCGAAGCCGGTGCCGTGGCCGCCGGTTCGGCCACCACCTCCACCGGCGTGAAGCTGACCGCCGACGCCGGCGCCGCGGCGCCGCTGGCCGCCGGCGCTGTGGCCTCCGGCGTCGTTTGCGCCGCCGCAGGACCGGCCGCCGGGCCAACGACCCCTGCGCCCATCACGATGATCGACACGATCGCGCCCAAGATTCGCCGCCGCATGCGCCGATGATGCCGCAGCGCGCAGGGGCGCTATCCTGCGCCGCACGATGACCGATTCCCTCAACCCCGGCGCCCCGCTGGACCTGGCGCGGCTGCGCGCGCTGCGCGTCAACCAGCCGGCGGTGGCGCGCCGCGTGGCGGCGCTGAACGGCAGCCGCTCGGTCAAGAAGCAGCACCAGGCGGCGTGGCTGCTGCGCGCCATCGAGTGCCTGGACCTGACCACGCTGGCCGGCGACGACACTTTCGGCCGCGTGCGCCGGCTGTGCGCCAAGGCGCGCCAGCCGCTGCGCGCCGACCTCGCCGCCGCGCTGGGCGTGGGCGACGGCGCGCTGAAGGTCGGCGCCGTCTGCGTCTACCACGAGATGGTGGCCTGCGCGGTCGACGCGCTGGCCGGCAGCGGCATTCCGGTGGCGGTGGTGTCCACCGGCTTCCCGGCCGGGCAGACGCCGATGGAGACCAAGCGGCGCGAGATCGAGCTGTCGGTGGCCGCCGGCGCGCAGGAGGTCGACATCGTGATCAGCCGCCGCCACGCGCTGCTGCACGACTGGCGGGCGCTGTACGACGAGATCAAGGCCTACCGCGCCGCCTGCGGGCCGGCGCACCTGAAGGCGATCCTCGCCACCGGCGAACTTCAAACGTTGGAGAACGTGGCCCGCGCCTCGTGGGTGGCGATGATGGCCGGCGCCGACTTCATCAAGACCAGCACCGGCAAGGAGGCGGTCAACGCGACGCTGGACGTCTCGCTGGTGATGGTGCGTGCCATCCGCGACTATGCGGCCGAGACCGGCCACGCCGTCGGCTACAAGCCGGCCGGCGGCATCGGCTCGGCGCGGCTGGCGACGCAGTACCTGGCGCTGATGAAGGAAGAGCTGGGCCTGCGCTGGCTGCAGCCGGGGCTGTTCCGCATCGGCGCCAGCAGCCTGCTGACCGACATCGAGCGCCAGCTGGAACACCACGTCATCGGCGCCTACAGCGCGTCGTACCGCCACGCCCTGCCATGAGCTCGATCACCGAAATCCTTGCGACGATGGACTACGGCCCCGCCCCGGAATCCGACGGCCCCGCCCAGGCCTGGCTGGAGCGCCACGGCCGCCGGTTCGGGCACTTCATCGGCGGCCGCTGGGTCAAGGGCGGCGGCCATTTCGAGAGCCTGAACCCCGCCACCGGCCGGCCGCTGGCGCAGATCGCGCAAGCCACGCCGGCGCTGGTGGCGCAGGCGGTGGCGGCGGCCGAAGCCGCTCAGGTCGGCTGGCAGGCCTTGGGCGACCACGGCCGCGCGCGCCACCTGTACGCGCTGGCGCGCGCGCTGCAGAAGCACGCGCGGCTGTTTGCCGTGCTGGAAACGCTGGACAACGGCAAGCCGATCCGCGAGACGCGCGACATCGACGTGCCGCTGGCCGTGCGCCACTTCTATCACCACGCCGGCTGGGCGCAGTTGCTCGGCACCGAGTTCCCGGGCCAGCGCGCGCTGGGCGTCGTGGGGCAGATCGTGCCGTGGAACTTTCCGCTGCTGATGCTGGCCTGGAAGATCGCGCCGGCGCTGGCCTGCGGCAACACGGTGGTCTTCAAGCCGGCCGAGCAGACCTCGCTGACGGCGCTGCTGTTCGCCGAAGTCTGCACCGAGGTCGGCCTGGCCCCCGGCGTGGTCAACATCGTCTGCGGCGACGGCGCGGTGGGCGAGGCCCTCGTCGCCGATCCGCGCGTCGCCAAGATCGCCTTCACCGGCAGCACCGAGGTCGGCCGCGCGATCCGCCGCGCCACCGCCGGCAGCGGCAAGAAGCTAAGCCTGGAACTGGGCGGCAAGTCGCCTTACCTCGTGTTCGCCGACGCCGACCTCGACGCCGCGGTGGAAGGCCTGGTCGACAGCATCTTCTTCAACCAGGGCCAGGTGTGCTGCGCCGGCAGCCGGCTGCTGGTGCACGAGGGCACGGCCGAGGCGTTGCTGGCCAGGCTGAAGGCGCGCATGGCGCGCATCCGCGTCGGCGACCCGCTGGACAAGAACACCGACATGGGCGCGCTGGTCAGCGTCGAGCAGCACGCCCGCGTAACGGGTTACGTGGAGCGCGCCCGCGCCGCCGGCGCGCAGGTCCACCAAGCCAGCGCCGCGGCATTGCCGGGCGTCGGTTGCTTCTTCGCGCCGACGATGGTGAGCGGCGTCGACACCGCCAGCGAGATCGTGCAGGACGAGGTCTTCGGCCCGGTGCTGACGGTGCAGACCTTCCGCACGCCGGCCGAAGCCGTGGAGCTGGCCAACAACACCCGCTACGGCCTGGCCGCCTGCGTGTGGAGCGAATCGATCGGCCTCGCCTTGGACGTTGCGCCGCGGCTGAAGGCCGGCGTGGTGTGGGTCAACACCGCCAACCAGTTCGACGCCGCCTGCGGCTTCGGCGGCTACCGCGAAAGCGGCTTCGGCCGCGAGGGCGGGCGCGAAGGGCTGCGCGAGTACCTGCGCGAATCCGTGCACCCGCGGCCCGCGACGACCGCCGCGCGCAAGGCGACCACCGCGCCGGCGCGCAAGGCCGCGGCGCTGCGCCAGGTGACGGTGGAAGCCGCCGCCGACGCCATCGACCGCACGCCCAAGCTCTACATCGGCGGCAAGCAGGTGCGGCCCGACGGCGGCTACAGCCGCGAGGTCTGGGCCGGCAGCCGGCTGCTGGGCGTGGTGCCGGAGGGCAACCGCAAGGACATCCGCAATGCCGTCGAGGCGGCGCGCGCGGCGGCCGGCTGGGAGCGCAACAGCGCCCACGGCCGCGCCCAGGTGCTGTACTACCTGGCCGAGAACCTGAGCGCACAGCGCGCCCGGCTGGTCGAACTGCTTGCGGCCGTGCAGACGCCGGCCGCCGCCGCGGCCGAACTGCAGGCCGCGGTGGAATGCCTGTTCAGCGCCGCCGCCTGGGCCGACAAGTACGAAGGCGCGGTGCACCAGCCGCCGCTGCACGGCGTGACGCTGGCGTTGCACGAGGCGGTGGGCATCGTCGGCCTGGTCGCGCCCGACGCGCAGCCGCTGCTGGGCCTCATCGCGTTGGCCGCGCCGGCGCTGGCGATGGGCTGCCGCGTCGTCGCCGTGCCCTCGTCCGCGCTGCCGCTGGTGGCCGCCGATCTGTACGCGCTGCTCGACACCTCCGACCTGCCCGGCGGCGCGTTGAACCTGGTCACCGGCAAGCCCGACGAACTGGCCGAGACGCTGGCCGCCCACGCCGAGGTCGACGCCTTCTGGTGGCCTGCCGCCAACGCCGCGCAGGCGAAACGGGCGCAAACGCTGTCGGCCGGCAACCTGAAGCGCACCTGGGTCGGCGACGCGGTCTCCGCCACCGACCTGCGGCCGGCGCTGGCGCAGGCGGTGCAAGTCAAGAACGTGTGGGTGCCGTACGGGGTTTGATCAACCCCCGGTCGCGACCGGCGCCCCCGGCCACGCGGACCACTCGCTCCAGCTTCCCGGGTACAGCGCCGCGCCGCCGAGTCCGGCCACTTCCAGCGCCAGCAGGTTGTGGCAGGCGGTGACGCCCGATCCGCACGAGCTGACCAACTCGGCCGCGGCGCGGCCGCCGGTCACGGCGTCGAACTCGGCGCGCAGCTGCGCCGGCGCCTTGAAGCGGCCGTCGGCTTCCAGGTTGTTGCGGAACAGGCGGTTGCGCGCGCCGGGGATGTGGCCGCCCACCGGATCCAGCGTCTCGTTCTCGCCGCGGAAGCGGTCGGGCGCGCGGGCATCGAGCACCAGCCGCGTCGGCCGCGGCAGGTCGGCCAGCAGCGCCTCGCGGTCGACCGTCTTCACCAGCGAGGGCTGGAGCGCGAAGCTGCCGCGCTTTGCAGGCGGCGGCGCGTTGCCGGTCTCGACCGGCAGCCCGGCCGCGCGCCAGGCGGCGAGGCCACCGTCGAGCAGCGCCACCGCGGCATGGCCGGCCCAGCGCAGCATCCACCAGGCACGCGCAGCGTACATGCCGCCGTTGCCGTCGTAGACGACGACCTGGCGGCCGGCGTCGACGCCGCGCGCCGCCAGCCGTTCGGCGAAGGCCTCGCGCGTGGGCAGCGGGTGGCGGCCGTTGCGGCCGGTCTTCGGCGCGCTCAGGTCCTCGTCGAGGTGCAGGTATTGCGCGCCGGGCACGTGGCCCGCTTCGTAGGCCGCACGGCCGGCGGCGGGGTTGGCGAGGTCGAAGCTGCAGTCGAAGATCGCCAGCGGGGCGCCGCCGCGGCGCAGCGCGTCCACTTCGGCGGCCTGGATCAGGGTGGTGTGGTTCATGGCGGACGATTGTGCGCCGCGCGCTGAGCCTGCCGCGCGCATCGCATGGCATGCTTGTCCCCCGTCAACCGCCGAGGAACCCGTCGATGGATGCTGCCGCGCTGCGCCGCATCGCCGAGCAGGCGATGCTTTCGCGGGGCCTGCGCCCGGCCTTCGAGCCGGCGGTGCTGCAGGAGGTGCAGGCGCGCGCCGCGGCCGGGCCCGACGATCTCGGCGTCGGCAGCGACGTGCGCGACCTGCGCGCGCTGCCCTGGTTCTCGATCGACAACGACGACACGCGCGACCTCGACCAGCTGAGCTGCGCGCAAGCGCTGCCCGGCGGCGCCAGCCTGCTGCGCGTGGCGGTGGCCGAGGTCGACGCGATGGTGCGCCGCGGCGGCGCGATCGACGAGCACGCGGCCGCCAACACCACCTCGGTCTACACCGCGGCCGGCGTGTTCCCGATGCTGCCCGAGCGGCTGAGCACCAACCTCACCTCGCTGCACCTCGACGAGGACCGCCTGGCCGTGGTGGTGGCGCTGCAGATCGGCGACGACGGCGCGCTGGCGGCGCCGCCTGACATCCACCGCGCCGTGGTGCGCAACCAGGCCAAGCTGGCCTACGACGGCGTGGCCGCGTGGCTGGACGGCCGCGGCCCGCTGCCGCCGGCGGCGCAAGGCTTCGAGGACCAGCTGCGCCTGCACGACGCGCTGGCCGAGCGCCTGCGCGGCTGGCGCCAGCGCCGCGGCGCGCTGAACCTGGCCACCGTCAGCGCGCGCCCGGTGTTCGACGCCGAAGGCCATCTGGTCGACCTGCTGCCCGATGGCCGCAACCGCGCCAAGGACCTGATCGCCGACCTGATGATCGCCACCAACGCGGCAACGGCGCGCTTCCTGGCGCAGCACGGCATGCCGACGCTGCGGCGCGCGCTGCCTTCGCCGCCGCATTGGGACCGGCTGGTCGCGCTGGCCGCGGCGCACGGCGGCACGCTGCCGGCCACGCCCGACGCGCCGGCGCTGGAGCGCTTTCTCGCCGCCCGCCGCGCCGCCGATCCTGATCGTTATGCCGAACTGTCGCTGGCGGTCGTCAAGCTGCTGGGCTCGGGCGACTACGTGGCCGAGCCGGCGCAAGACCCGGCCGACCCGGCCGACCCCGCCGCTCCCGCCGGCGGCCACTTCGGGCTGGCGGTGGCCGACTACGCGCATTCGACGGCGCCCAACCGGCGCTTTCCGGACCTGGTGACGCAGCGGCTGCTGAAGGCCGTGCTGGCCGGCGCACCGTCGCCCTATGCGCTGGACGCGCTGCAGGCCATCGCCGCGCACTGCACGCACCAGGAAGACATGGCCAACAAGGTCGAGCGCCAGGTGCTGAAGACGGCCGCGGCCTACCTGCTGCAGCGGCGCATCGGCGAGTGCTTCGACGGCCTGGTGACCGGTACGCCGAGCAAGGGCACGTTCGCGCGCATTGCGCGGCCGCTGGTCGAAGGCCGCATCGTGCGCGGCTTCGAAGGCCTGCAGGTCGGCGACACGCCGCGGCTGCGGCTGCTGGCGGTCGACACCGAGCAAGGGCACATCGACTTCGAGCGCTGCTGAGGCGAGGCGCCGACAGCCGGCGAAGGGCGGTGCACATGGCCCGCGCCCTGGTCCAATAGTTCACCAGGGCCGACTGCCACCGGCGCTGCATCGCGTCGTCAAGCTGATATACGTCTTTGCCGTACACTTGCGCGTGCTCACCGTCTACGAGACGCCCACGTTTGTCGCCGAAGCCGCGAAAGTCTGGTCCACCGACGAGCGGCTTGAGTTCTTCGCATGGATTGCGAACGAACCCGATGCCGGCGCTGTCATCAAGGACAGTGGAGGTTGCCGGAAGGTCAGATGGTCAAGACCGGGCACCGGCAAGCAAGGCGGCGTCCGGGTCGTCTACTTCACCCGCCTCGCAGCCGGCGAACTGTGCATGCTGTTGGTTTACCCGAAAGCTGCGCGTGACACGATTCCTGGGCACATCCTCCGCATGATCCGCAAGGAGATCGAAGATGGCATCGACTAAACGAGTCAAGAAGCCCGAGTCGAACGAGGCGCTTGGACTGAAGCTTCTTCAATCGGTTCGCGAGATGAAGGCTCGCAACTTCGCAAGAGTCACTGAGGTGGCGCCCAACGAGGTGGCGCTCGCCCGCCAAGGCACGGGCATGTCGCAGGCCGAGTTCGCAGCCGCCTTGAGCATCTCCAAGCGGACGCTGCAAGAGTGGGAGCAAGGTCGCCGCGCGCCTTCCGGAGCGGCCCAAGCGCTGATTCGCATTGCCAGCAAGTACCCGAAGGTGGTGCGCGAAGCGTTGGCGTGACGTGGGCGGCCGGATCGGCGCGATGCGCGCTCCAGTCTGGCCCTCGCCAGCGCCAACCCCTACAGTGCGGTCCGCATGAAGGACCCCAGGCCTCGCAACGATCATCGGCGGCCCCCGCTCGACATCGACGCCCTCTGGCAGCTCGACCGCCTGGCCGCCGCCAGCCTGTCGCCCGATGGGCGCCACGCCGTCTGCACGGTGACGCGCGGCGACATGGAGGCCAACCGCAGCCGCACCGCGCTGTGGCTGCTCGACGCGCAAGGCCATCGCCCGCCGCGGCAGCTGACCACGGCCGACGGGCGCCACGCGCAGCCGGCGTGGTCGCCGCGCGGCGACCGCATCGCGTTCATCGCCAGCCGCGAGCAGCAAGGCCGCAAGGACGACGAGCCGCAGCTCTACCTGATCGCGCCCGACGGCGGCGAGGCGCGGCGCGCCAGCCAGGTGGCGCTGGGCGTCGAGGCCTTCCGCTGGCGGCCCGATGGCCGCGGCGTGCTGTTCACGGCCTGGGCCTGGCCCGAGCTGACAGGCATGGCCGCGCAGGCCCGCCGCCACCAGGCCTGGTCCGCGCGCAAGGACAGCGGCTACGCCACCGAGCAGGCGCAATACCGCGAGTGGGACCACAACCACCCGCAGGACCGCGTGCGCCATTTGCTGCGACTGGACTTCGCGGACGACGGCAAGGGCCGCGTGCAGGACCTGTTCGAAGGCACGGCCTGGGAGCTGCCGCGCGGCGAGAGCACGGCCGAGAGCTTCGACATCAGCCCCGACGGCCGCCGCGTGGCCTTCGTCTGCGACCCGGCGGCCGTCAAGGTCAGTGGCAACCGCCACGTGCTGGTGGAGATGGACCTGGCGACGCGGCGCACGCGCGTGCTGGCCGACGATGCCGACTGGAGCTTCGCGCAGCCGCGCTACGCGCCCGACGGCCGCCGCCTGGCGCTGCTGGCCGCGCACCTGGGGCCCGACCCTACGGCGCCGTGGCGGCCGGCGCTGGTCACGCTGGGCGGTCGCGGCAAGCCGGCGTGGCGGCCGCTGGGCACGCGCTGGGACCACGAGACCGAGTCGCCGCTGCGCTGGACGGCCGATGGTCGCCACCTGTTGCTGACGGCCGAAGCGCAGGGCCGTTGCCTGCTGTGGCGCTGCACGGTCGATGACGATGGCGACGGCGGCAATGGCAATGGCAATGGTGATGGCGATGGCGACGGCCGCTTCGAAGTCGTCGCCGATCACGGCTGGGTGCAGGGCTTCGACCTCGCGGGCGATGCGGAACAGCCGGTGCTGCTGACCCTGGTCGACCGCGCCTCGCACCCGCCGCAGGTCTGGGTGCAGCGCGGCGCTCAAGCGCCGCGGCGCATCGAGTCGTTCAACGACCGCCGCCTCGCCGGCCACCGCCTGGGGCGGACCGAAGCGGTGACGATCGCCGGCGCGCAGGGCGACGCGGTGCAGCTGTGGCTGACCTACCCGCCGGGCTTCGACCGCCGGCGGCGCCACCCGCTGCTGCAGGTCATCCACGGCGGGCCTTTCGTCGCCGTCGGCGACACCTGGAGCTGGCGCTGGAACACCCAGGTGCTGGCCTCGCAAGGCGATGTGCTGGCGCAGGTCAACTACCACGGCAGCAGCGGCTTCGGCCATGCCTTCAAGCGCAGCATCAAGGGCCGGCTGGGCGAGTTGGAGTTCGCCGACGTCGAAGCCGCCAGCGACTGGCTGCTGCAGCAGCCCTGGGCCGATGGCCGGCGCCTGTTCGCGGCCGGCGGCAGCTACGGCGGCTTCATGACGGCGTGGCTCAACGGCCGCGCGGCGCCCGGCCGCTACCGCGCGCTGGTCTGCCATGCCGGCGTGTTCGACCGCGTGGCCACCTTCGCCGCCGACTCCTGGGCCACGCGCCGCCACGACCTCGGCGGCTGGTACTGGGACGACCTGGCGCGCGTGCTGCGGCAAAGCCCGCATGCGGCCGCCGGCCACATGGTCACGCCGACCCTCGTGAGCCACGGCGCGCTGGACTACCGCGTGCCCGACGGCAACGGCCTGGCGCTGTACAACACGCTGAAGGCGCGCGGCGTCGACGCCCGGCTGCTGTGGTTCCCCGACGAGAACCACTGGGTGCTGAAGCCGCGCAATTCGCGCCAATGGCACCGCGAAGTGCTGGCCTGGCTGGACCGCCACGGACGGCTGGCGCCGCCGGGCTGACGTTTCGTCGCCGCGGGCGACCGTTGGTCCTTTCGTGCTTGGGGCGCCGGCACGCCGCCCGTAACCTGCAGGCCTGGACATCACCCACCGCCGCCCGCCAGGAGGCCTTGCCATGAACCCGCTCCGTGCCATCACCCGCCCCGTCAGCAACCTCGCCAACGCCGTGCTGATGCCGTTCAAGGCGCTGTTCGTCGTCGGCCTGTGCGCGCTGATCAACGCCATGACCTCGCCCGGCCACTGGTGGTTCAAGTGGGTGGCGCTGGGCATGGGCATCGCCGTCATCGTGGCCTGGGCGCGCGCCGCCAAGACGCTGGTCGGCCTGGCGCTGGTGGCCGCGGTGGGCTGGTTCGTCTACCGCCGCTGGGGCGCGGCGGCGCGCGCGCGCTTCGACGACTGGGTGGCGCGCACGCAGCCGCAGCAGCACCAGTTGTTCGAGGTGCTGCGCGGCGGCGCCGCCGGCATGCGCTGAAGCGCAGGGCCGACAATCGGCGGCCATGAACGCCGCCGTGCCGCTGCAGTCCATCGTCGAGTTGCTGAGCGCGCTGGTGCGCACCCCCAGCCGCGCCAGCGAGGACGACCTGGCGCCGGTGGCCGCCGTCATCGAAGCCTGGTTCGGCGCGCGCGGCCTGCCCTTTCATCGCCTGCAGGGCGAGCAGGGCCAGGCGCTCGGCCTCTACGCCGAAGTGCGCGGCCAGCGCCCCGGCCCGTGGATCGTGCTGGACGCCACGCTCGACACCGCCGGCTTCGGCGACCCCGCGCGCTGGACGCACGCGCCCACCTCGGCGGCGCAGGTCGACGGCTGGCTGCACGGCCGCGGCAGCGCCGATTCCAAGGGCGGCGTCGCGCTGTTCGCCCACCTGCTGCAGGAGCGGGCAGCGCGCGGCGCGGCGGCGATGAGCGGCCGCTTGGGCGTGCTGTTCGATCTGGACGAGCACAGCGGCGGCTTCGGCGGCGCGCGTGCCTTCTTCGGCCGGCCGCTGGCCGCCGAGCCGCCGCCGCGGCCCGACGTGGTGGTGATCGGCTACCCGGGCGACGACGCCATCGTCACCGGCGGCCGCGGCTTCCTGCGCGCGCGGCTGCACCTCGCCGGCGTGGCGGCGCACTCCGGCGCCGCCGAGACGCGCGGCGTCAACGCCATCGAACGCGCGCTGGCGCTGGGCGGCGCGCTGGCCGCGCTGCCGTTGCCGGGGCCCGACGCCGAGTTGGGCCTGCCGCCGCAGCTCACGCTGACCGGCATCGACGGCGGCGGCCCGGCCTTCAGCGAAGTGCCCGACCATTGCGAGCTGCGGCTCGACGTGCGGCTGACCTCGGCCTTCGACGATGGCGCGGCACGCCGCGCGCTGGCCGCCGCCGTGCAGGCGCACGACGCGCAATGGCCGCAGGCCGCGCCGACGCGCATCGAGTGGATCGCCGGCTGGCCGCCCTACCGCGTGCCCGATGGCCACCCCATGGTGCAGGCGCTGCGCGCCGCCGGCGCCGACGAGCACGGCACGCCGCTGCCCACGCGCGTGGTCGGGCCGTCGAACATCGGCAACTACCTGGCCTCGCTGCAGGTGCCGGCGCTGTGCGGCTACGGGCTGCACGGTGAAGGCATCCACGCCAGCGACGAGCGCGTGGCGCTGGCCAGCATCGCGCCGGTCTACCGCATCTACCGCGGCGCGCTGCAAAGGCTGCTGGCCGGCTGAACACAAAGGCTGAGCGCACCGGCTGAGGAGCGCGCCGTGGGGCGGCCGCTATGCTCGGGCGATGGTCCTCAACGTCGTCTGGGTCGGCTTCATCCTGATCGGCTTCGTCGTCGCGCTGCTGCGGCTGGCGCAGGGCGACGTGCAGATCTTCGGCAAGGTGCTGACGGCGCTGTTCGACACCGCCAAGACCGGCTTCGACATCAGCCTGGGGCTGGTGGGCATCATGAGCCTGTGGCTGGGGCTGATGAAGGTGGGCGAGCAGGCCGGCATGATCCAGCTCTTCGCGCGCGCCGTGAACCCGCTGTTCCGCCGGCTGTTCCCGGCCATCCCGCCTGGCCACCCGGCCGGCGGCAGCATCGTGATGAACTTCAGCGCCAACATGCTGGGGCTGGACAACGCGGCCACGCCGCTGGGCCTGAAGGCCATGCGCGAGCTGCAGGAGATCAACCCGCGCAAGGACGTGGCCAGCGACCCGATGATCATGTTCCTGGTGCTCAACACCGCGGGCATCACGCTGATCCCGACCTCGGTGATCGCCATGCGCCAGAGCATCGCCGTCGAGCAGGGCCTGACCGGCTTCAACCCGGCCGACATCTTCCTGCCCACGCTGATCGGCACCTTCATCAGCTTCTGCGCCGGGCTGGTGGCCGTGGCCTGGGTGCAGCGCATCCGGCTGTGGCAGGGGCCGTTCCTGGCCTTCTTCGGCGGCTTCGCGGCGCTGCTGGCGGCGCTGTACCTGGCCTTGCGCGGGCTGCCGCCGAAGGCGATGGCCGACGCCGTGGGGCTGATCGGCAGCGGCGTGATCTTCGGCGTGATCGTGCTCTTCGTGGCCGCCGGCGCCTGGCGCCGCATCAACGTCTACGAGGCCTTCGTCGACGGCGCGAAGGAAGGCTTCGGCGTCGCGGTGACCATCATCCCCTACCTGATCGCGATCCTGGCGGCGATCTCGGTGTTCCGCAGCACCGGCTGCATGGACCTGCTGATGGCCGGCATCAGCGCCGCCGTCGCCGCGTTGGGGCTGGACACGCGCTTCGTGCCCGCGCTGCCCGTGGGGTTGATGAAAACGCTGTCGGGCAGCGGTGCGCGCGGGCTGATGATCGACGTGATGAAGACCTACGGCGTCGACAGCTTCCAGGGCCGGCTGGCGGCCATCATCCAGGGCTCGACCGAGACCACCTTCTACGTGCTGGCCGTCTACTTCGGCAGCGTCAACATCAAGCGCACCCGCTACGCGCTGGCCTGCGGGCTGTTCGCCGATTTCGTGGGCCTGGCCGGCGCCATCTTCGTGGGGTATGCCTTCTATGCCAGCTAGCACCGATACGCGGCTTTGCACAGTTTCACATCCGTCCCGCCAACCGGCGGCGGCGCGCCGGCGTTGTGCCGGCATGGAACAGCCCACCACCTCCTCGTTCAAGTCCCGCGCGCCGGGCCTGGCCGCCACCGCACTGGCGGTGCTGGCGTTGTCCGGTTGCGTCGTCGCGCCGGTGCACCACCGGCCGGCCTACGGGCCGCCGCCGGCACCGGTGGCGGCGCCGGCCGCGCCGCCGATGTACTTCTATCCGGAGCGCGGCCAGGGCCCCGAGCTGCAGGACCGCGACCGCTACGAGTGCTACCGCCTGGCGGTGCGCGACAGCGGCGTCGACCCCGGCATGACGCCGGTCAGCCGGCCCTGGTCGGCCCCGCCGCCGCCGGCCCCGCGCGACGGGGCCGAGGTGGTCGGCGGCGCCGTCACCGGCGCCGTGCTGGGCGCCGCGGTGTCCAGCCCGCGCCAGGCGGGGCCGAACGCCGTCATCGGCGCCGTCTTCGGCGCGCTGCTGGGCGCCGCTTCGCAGGAAGCGCGCGCCCAGGCCAGCGAGGCGGCGATGGCCAGGCACGAAGCGGCCATGGCGCGATCGCAAGGGCCGTTGAACAACTTCCGCCGCGCGATGGGCGCCTGCATGGCGTCGCGCGGCTACACCGTGGGATGAAGCGCACCATGAAGACCCGTGCCCTGCTGATCACCCTGCTGGCGGCCGCGGTGGCGGCGCCTTCGCTGGCGCTGGCGCAGTCCGACGACCGCGGCGGGCGCCAGGACCGGCCCGAACGGCCCGCCCGGCCCGAGCGCATGGAGCGGCCCAACGTGCCGCAGGCGCGGCCCGAAACGTCGGCGCCGCAGGCGCGGCCCGATCGCCCGACGGCGCCGCCGCCGCGCGTCGACCGCCCGACGCCGCCGCGCAACGACTTCGGCCGCGACCGCGACCGCGATCGCGACCGCTGGTACGACGGCGCGCACGGCCACAACCACTACTACCCGGCACCCGGCCGCATCGTGGCGCCGCCGCCGCGGCCGCCGGCGCCCGTCTGGTGGGGCGGCGTGGGCTACCGCTACTGGGACGGCGTCTGGGCCACGCCCGGCGCGCGCGGCTGGGTGACGGTGCGGCCGCCGATCGGCATCGTGATCCACGACCTGCCGAGCTGGCGCACCGCGCTGGTGATCGGCGGGCTCACCTACTTCTACGTCAACGGCATCTACTACCGCCCGCTGGTCGGCAGCGACGGCTACGAAGTGGTGGCCGCCCCCGTGGCCCAGCCCGACGTGGTGACGACGGCGCCGGACAAGACCTTCGTCTACCCGCGCCAGGGCCAGAGCGCGCAGCAGCAGGCCAGCGACGAGTACGAATGCCACCGCTGGGCGGTGTCGCAGTCGGGCTTCGACCCCACCGGCGCGGCCACGGGCCAAGGCAGCCTGACCGTCAGCACCGCGGCGCGCAGCGACTACCAGCGCGCCCGCGCGGCCTGCCTGGAAGGGCGCGGCTACACCGTGCGCTGAACGGCCCGTCGATCGCCACGTTCATCGCCACGTTCATCGGCACGTCGGCCGGTACGTTGGTCATCATCGTTAGCCGGCGGGGCCCTGTGTGGCCCCGCCGCGACGTTCGGGGTTTTCCTGAGCGCTGTTTCATCTGTAAGACGAGGCGGGCCACCGGGGCTGGTGGAAGAATTCGGGTCCATCCGATTTCGCCCGAACCGTCCACTGCTCATGGCCAAGCGCTCCGACAAACCGCCCATCCTGCAAGTGCTGGTGTTGCTGGTTGCTCTGGTCAGTACGGCATTGGCGCTGGCCGCGCTGTCGCCCTCGCCCTCGCGCGCGGCCGATCCGTCGCCGGCCGCGGCACCGGCTGCCACGGTCACGCCGGCGCTGCCGGCCAAGCCCTGAACGCGGCGTGAGCGCCGCCGCGCCGCCGCCGCTGCTGCTGGACGACGAGCTCGATCTGCTGGCCGATTGGGTGCCGCTGCCAGGCGCCCAAGTGATCGAACTGGGCTGCGGCGCCGCGGCGCTGGCGCGCCAACTGGTGGCGCGCTTCGCCGGCGCCCACGTCACCGCGCTGGAGGTCGACGAACGCCAGCACGCCAAGAACCTGGCAGCGCCGGCCGCGGGCATCCGCTTCGTCGCGGCGGGCGCGCAGGCCGTTCCGTTCGGCGACGGCGGCTTCGACCTGGCGCTGATGCTCAAGTCGCTGCACCACGTGCCGCGGCCGCTGATGGGCCAGGCGCTGGCCGAGGCGGCGCGCGTGCTGCGGCCCGGCGGGCACCTGTACGTGTCGGAGCCGGTCTACGCCGGCGCGCTGAACGACCTCGTCAAGCTCTACAACGAAGAGCGCGCGGTGCGCGAGGCCGCGCAGGCCGCGCTCGATGCCGCGCTGCAGACCGGCCCCTGGGAGGCCGTGCGCGAAGCCCGCTTCGAGACGCCGGTGCACTTTGCCGACTTCGCCGCGTTCGAGCAGCGCATGATGCGCCCGACCTTTGCCGACCACCGCATCGACGACGCCAAGCTGGCCGCGGTGAGCGCCGCCTTCGCGCCGCATCGGGGCCCCGACGGCGCCCATTTCACGCGGCCGATGCACGCGCGGCTGCTGCGCCGGCGCGGCGGCTGACCCAGCCTACGGCATGCGCAGATGCGCCGGCAGGATGTGGCCGGCGCTCAGCGGCGCCACCGGCACCGGGTGCGGCGGCGCCGGGTCCAGCCAGCGCAACTCCTCGATCTCGGCGCCCGGCGCCGGCGCGCCGTCGACCTGCACGCGGTAGACCTCGGCGCGCACGCGGCGGCCGGGCTCGTTGACGGCCACCGCCTCGAAGCTGCCGAGCCGCTGCGCGCCGGGCTTGCACAAGTGCACGCCCAGCTCTTCGCGCAGTTCGCGCGCCAGCGTCTGCAGCGCCGTCTCGCCGGCCTCGCGCTTGCCGCCGGGCTGGATGAAGAAGGCCGAGCCGCGCTTGCGCACCAGCAGCACGCGGCCGGCGGCATCGGTGATCACCGCGGCCACCGTCTCGAAAGGCGGTAGCTCGCTCACTTGGCGAGCAGGCCCAGGCGCTCGATCAGCACGCGCTCCTTGGCGAAGGTGTCGGTGGCCCACTGGCGGTAGTCGGCGCTGTTCTTGTACCAGGGCGACTGGTTGAGCTGGTCGAGCACCGCGCCGTGCGCCGGGTCGTCGATCGCCTTCTTGAAGGCGTCGTGCAGAGTCTTGACGACGGCCGGGTCCATGCCCTTGGGGCCGGCCAGGCCATAGGGCGAGTTGGAGACCACGCCGTAGCCCAGCTCCTTGGCGGTGGGCACGGCGGGCCAGCGCTTGGTGCGCTCGTCGCCGAAGGTCACCAGCAGCCGCATCTGGCCGGCGTCGACGAACTTGTCCCAGCCGGTGGCGTCGCTGGCGGCCATCACGTGGCCGCCCAGCAGCGCCTGCATCTGGTCGGCGTTGCCCTTGAACGGCACGTGGTTCAGCTCGACCTTGGCCGCCGTCGCCACCTCCTCCATCAACAGGTGCGGGCTGGTGCCGGTGCCGGTGGAGCCGTAGTTGATCTTGCCCGGCTCCTTGCGCGCGGCCTCCACGTAGTCCTTGAAGGTCTTGAACGGCGCGTCGCTGCGCACCACGAAGCCGAAGGTGTAGCCGGTGATGCCGATCACGAAGCTGAAGTCGTTGATCGGATGCCACAACACCTTTTGCATGTGCGGGATGCGCAGCATGCCCATCGGGTACTGCGCCAGCGTGTAGCCGTCGGGCCTGGCGTTGAGCGCCATGGTGCCGGGGCCGGTGGTGCCGCCGCCGCCGGGCTGGTTCTGCACGATGATCTGCTGGTTGAGGATCTTGCCGGCGATCTCGGCCAGCGCGCGGTGGTGGCGGTCGGTGCTGCCGCCGGCGGGCCAGGGCACGATCAGCACGATCGGCCGCGACGGGTACGCCTGGGCGCGCAAGCCCGTCGACGGCAGCGCCAGGCTGGCGCCGGCGGCCCCGAGGAGCTGGCGGCGGCGGATCGGAAAGCGCATGGCGAGGTCCTTTGCAAGAGCGGCGAAAAAAATGCGAGCCGCATGATGCGCCGCCAGCCGCCGCCGGCGCACCCGGGCCGGTCCGGAGTGACAGGGCCTGCGTTGCGCGCCGTGACGGCCGCCCGGCGGCCGGCCGTCAGGCCGTCAGGCGGTCAGGCGGTCAGGCCTTCAGGCCGCCGGCCGCGCCGTCGCCAGCGCGTGCGCGATGCGCTGCACCAGCAGCAGGCCGAGCAGCGCGCTCAAGCCCGTCGCCACCCAGGTGTACTGCCAGCCGCCGACGCGGCTGGCCAGCCAGGCCACCAGCGGCGGGCCGGCGAACTGGCCGAAGGCCGACCACTGCTGCATCCAGCCGACGGTCGACGACAGCGTGTGCTCGCCCGGCGCCAGCCGCACCACCAGCGCGAACAAGGTGCCCGGCACCAGGCCACCGACGGCCGAGAACGCCAGCACCGCCGCGTAGCGCAGCGCCGGCGGCTGGCCCCAGTCGCCGAAGGCCAGCAGCGCGGCCAAGCCCATCGTGACGAAGCCGCCGGCCAGCAGCCGCGGCGGCCGCCAGCCGCGTTGCAGCAGCCGCCCGGCGCCGACGTTGCCGATGATGTTGACGCCGGCGGCCAGCGCCGTCAGCGCACCGCCCAGCGCCGGCGCCACGCCGGCCTGCGCGTAGATGGTCGGCAGGAAGCCGACCACCGCCAGCCACTGCCCCGAGTAGCAGGCAAAGCTCAGCGCCAGCAGCCAGGGGCCGCGCGCGGCCAGCGTGTGGCGCAGCCGCTGCGTCCACGGCAGCAGCGTGGCCGGCCGCGGCCCGGCGCCGGTGGCCGGCACGCGGCGCAGCACCACCCAGGCCATCAGCGCCGACAGCGCGGCCAGCGTCCACCACCAGGCGCGCCAGCCCAGGCCCTCGATGACGAGCGGCCCCAGCAGCAGTGCGCTGGCGGTGGCCAGCGGCATGTAGGCGCCCCACACGCCCATGGCGCGCGACAGGTGCTGCGTCGGCACCAGCTGGCGCACCAGCCCCGGCGCCGGCAGCACCACCAGCAGGAAGCCGAAGCCTTCCAGCGCGCGCAGCAGCATCAGCATCGGCGCCCCGGTGGCCACGCCGCCCAAGGCGCTGGCCAGCGCCAGCAGCACCAGCCCGCTGACCAGGCTGCGCCGCAGGCCCAGCCCGTCGGCCAGCACGCCGAAGGCGACGCCGGCGCTCATGCCGGCCAGCTGAACCAGCGACAGCAGGAAGCCCGCCTGCACCAGCGACAAGCCGAGCGCCGCCTGCAGCGCCGGAATCGCCGGCGGCAGCTTGCCGATGTGCAGCGCCGCGGCCACGCCAGCGGCAATCACCAGCAGCGCGGCCCGCTCGCGGGCGGCTTCGTCGGCGGCGGCGTTCAAGGCCGCGGCGTCTGTCACGGCCGGCACCGTTGCCCGTTCAGCCCTTGCGCGGCGCCGTGGCCGCCAGCTGCCACAGCCGCGCCAGCAGGCCGAGCGACGGGTGGTCGGCCAGCAGCTTGAACTGCTCGGCGGCCTCGGCGTTGCGGCCGGCGCGCAGCAGCGCCTCGCCATACTGCAGCCGCGCCTGCGCGGGGTCGGCCAGCGGGCCGGCCAGCGCGGCCTTCATCAGCTCCAGCCCGCGCTCGGTCTGGCCGGCACTGACCAGCGCGGCGCCGGTGTTGAAGGTGCCGGCGGCTGCGCGCGCGTCGCCCACCGCCGGCGGCCGCGCGGCGGCGGCGGTCAGGGTCGCGCGGTCGTCGTTGGCGGCCTTGACCATCGCGGCGCGGAACTTCTCCTGCTCGCCGGCCTTCGGCCCCTTGCCCAGCAGGCCCTTGGCGAAGCCGGCTTCCAGCACCTTCTGCGCCTCGGCCGGCAGCCCGGCGCGGGCGGCCAGGTCGGCCAGCACGAGGTAGTCGTCGGCCTCTTCCATCAGGTCGAGCTGCAGGCGCAGGCGGTAGGCGTCGATGTCGAAGCGCGGCTGCCAGTTGGGCATGCGCTGCACGCGCGACACCAGGTCGGGCCAGTACTCGGTGCGGCCGTGCTCGCGCAGCAACTGCTCGATCAGGCGCACGTAGTTGGCGTCGTCCTTGAGCTGGCCGTAGGCCGAGGCCAGCAGCCGCAGGTCGTCGACGCCGAGCTTGCCGTCGCGCTGCGCCTGCGCTTCCAGCAGCTTGGCGGCACCGGCGTAGTCGTTCTGCAGGTAGGTGGCGCGCACCAGCACCGACTGCACGGCGGCCGACTTGCTGCCCTCGGCGATGGCCTGGCGCGCCCAGTCGGCGGCCTTGGGGTAGGCCTTGAGGTTGAAGTTGCCGCGCGCCAGCGCTTCCTTGCTGCTCAGGGTGTCGGCCGGCGGCTGGGCGTTGATGGCCAGCGCCGCTTCGAGCTGCTGCACGCCTTCGGCCGTCTGCTCCAGCTGCAGCGCGAACAGGCCGCGCAGGCGGTGCATCACCGTCAACTCGGCCGGCTGCGGCGGCGGCTGCAGCGTGGCGGCCTGCGTCTGCTCGACCTTGGCCTTGGCCTCGGCCACCTTGCCGGCGCGGAACAGGTCGACCGCCTCGTTGAGCGCCTTGCCGACCTCGGGCCGCACCGTGAAGGCCGGTGCCGACGCCGCCGAGGCCGGCGCGGCGGCGGCCGCCGGCGGCTGCTGCGCCGCGGCGGGCAGCGCCACGGCTAACAAGACAACCGCGGAGACGGCAGGCAGGGCAGGCAGCAGCTTCTTCATGATGGCGGCGGTTCCGAAAAACGGGCGCGCGATGCTACCCGAGCAGCCCGTTGAGATCGAAGCCCGCATCGGCCGCCTGGTCCGGCGTCGGCCCGCGCCCGGCGTCCAGCAGCTTGCGCGCCAGCAGGTGTTCGCGCGCCGCGTCGACGGTGTCGACGGCCAGCGGCCGGCCCGCGGCGTCGAAGTGCCACAGCGAGAACGACGGCGCGTCCAGCCGCCCGCGCAGCACCGTGCGCGCGGCGCCGCCGATCGCCAAGCCCGCCATCTGCAGCTTGCGGCCATGCTGGTCGGACCAGAACCACGGCGTGCCGCCGAAAGGCCGCGGCTGGCCCAGCAGCGCGGCGGCGGCACTCTTGCCCTGCTCGGTGGCGTTGTTGACCGATTCCAGCCGCAGCAGCGTGCCGTCGGCCAGCCGCCGCGCGGTGCAGTCGCCGGCGGCGACGATGTCCGGGTCGGCGGTGCGCGCGCAGTCGTCGACGACGATGCCGCGCTCGCAGTCCAGCCCGGCGGCGCGCGCCAGCTCGTCGTTGGCTTGCACGCCGATGCCGGCCACCACCAGGCCGGCCGGCCAGCGCTGGCCGGCGCTGCCCAGCACGGCCACGGCAAGGCCGCCCTGCTGCTCGATGGCCTGCACGCCGACGCCGAGTTGCACCTCCACGCCGTGGCCGCGGTGCAGTTCGGCGTACCAGTCCGACAGCTGCGGCACCAGCACGCGGCCCAGCAGCCGCGGCGCCATCTCCAGCACCGTGACGGCCACGCCCAGCTTGCGCGCGGTGGCCGCCACCTCCAGGCCGATGAAGCCGCCGCCGATCACCACCAGCGGCAGGCCCTGCGCGCGGCAGGCCTGCAGCCCGGCGGCGATGGCCTCGGCATCGGCGCGCGTGCGCAGCGCCAGCACGTTGGGCGCGGCGGCGCCGGGCAGCGTCAGCGGCCGCGGCCGCGCGCCGGTGGCCAGCACCAGGCCGGCGTAGGACAGGCGCTCGCCGCCGTGCAGCGCCACGGCCTTGGCGGCACGGTCGATCGCCTCGACGCGCACGCCGCGACGCAGCGCGATCTGCTTGCGCGCCAGCGCTTCGCTCGCGCGCATCGTGAGCTGCGCCGCGTCCATCTCGCCGGCCAGCCAGCCCTTGGACAGCGGCGGCCGGTGGTAGGGCTCGTGCGGCTCGTCGCTCAGCAGCGTGATGGCGTCGGGGTAGCCGCCGGCGCGCAGCGCTTCGGCCGCCTGCACGCCGGCCTGGCCGCCGCCGACGATCACGATGCCTGGGTTGGTGTCGCTCATGGCGGCGCATTCTGGCAGCGCCGGTGCTTGACGGCGGCGGGCCCTTCAGGCATTCAAGCGCGATGGCCACGCGCCCCAAGCTCAAGCTGCACCACGTGCTGGCGCTGCTGCTGGCCGCCGGGCTGGCCTACCGCTGGTGGCCGCTGCCGCCCGGCGACGACGAGCCAGGCGCCGCGGCCGACACCGCGGCCGGGCCGGCCACCGCGCCGGCATCGACCGCCGCGCTGGCCGCGCTGGCGCCGGCCGTGCAGCGCTGCCACGCGCTGTGGCTGGCCGGGCACTGGGACCAGGCGCCGCTGGCGCTGGCCTGGCAGCCGGGGCGGCTCGACTGGTACGTCGAAGAAGGCGTCGACCGCGACTCGATGCGCCACTTCCATTGCGACGGCGTATCGATGCAGCGCGGCGCTCGCTACCGCCGCGTGCTGGCCGAGCGGTTGCCGCCGCCGAGCGACGAACCGCGCTTGCTGCTGCGCGACCTCAACCTGTTCACGCACTACGCCCAGGCCGCCGCCGACGACGGCCTGCTGGCGTTGGAAGCCGCGCAGGACCCGCAGGACCCGACGCGCCGGCCGCCGATCGAACGCCGCTGGACGGCCGCCGGCGCGCGGCCCTCGGGCCCGGCAGCGGCCGACTTCGCCTTGCTGCTGCAGACCGGCCTGCCGGCGGCGGTGGCCGCGGCAGCAGCAACCACGGCGAGCGCCGCTTCAACGCTGCAGCCGCCGCCACCGCTGCAGCCGCTGCAGCCACGCGATTGGCTGCGCCGCCCGCAGGAGGCCTTCGCGCTGCTCGGCGACCACGTGCCGCCGGCGTCGAACGTGGCCGCCATCGACCTGCGCGAAAGCGCCATCACGCTGACCATCGTCGGCCCCATCCCCAACTTCGACGGCAAGCCGCCGGCGCCTTACGGCGACGCCAGCTTCGACGAATACGGCGTGCGCGACACGAGCTGGTGGTACCCGCGCGACGACGGCACCCAGCGCTGCACCGTCGGCCGCCCGCTGGACGAGGTGCGCGCGCTGTACCTGCAGCAGCCGGCGGCCGCCGACCCCGCGGTCTGGGCGGCCAGCTACGGCTGCGACGGGCGCGGCGACGAACGCGGCCGCTGGACGCTGCGGCTGCCGCGGCGGCGCTGACCCAATCAGCGCCGGCCGCAACGGCCATGGTGTAGCGTCGGCAGCCGCCTTGCCGCCGCCGCCCCACGGAGAGACCGCCATGCCGACGATCGAACAACGCCTGCAGGCCCTGGGCCTGGTCCTGCCCGCACCGCTGCAGACGCCGCCCGGCGCGGCGCTGCCCTTTCCCTGGGTGCGCGTGCTGGGCAACCGCGCGCTGATCTCCGGCCACGGGCCGACGCTGGCCGACGGCTCGCTGGCGCAACCGCTGGGCAAGGTGGGGCGCGACCTCACGCTGGAACAGGCGCAGGCCGCGGCGCGGCTGACCGGTCTGGCCATCCTCGGCAGCCTGCACCGCGCGCTCGGCAGCCTGGACCGCATTGCCGCCTGGACGCGCGTCTTCGGCATGGTCAACTCGGCGAGCGGCTTCAACCGCCAGCCGCTGGTGATCAACGGCTTCAGCGAGCTGATCGTGCAGCTCTTCGGCCCCGACGCCGGCGCCCACGCGCGCAGCGCGGTCGGCATGGCCGAGTTGCCGTTCGACATCCCGGTGGAGATCGAAGGCGAGGTCGAATTGCACCCCGCCACGGCTGCCGGCGGCTGACGCCGCGGCCCGGATCGCCCGCTCCGGGTTTTCACCAGGGGCCTTGAAGCCTGGGGATCGCCCCCTATAATTTGCCTGCTAGCACTCATCGAGCTTGAGTGCTAACGACCGCCAGGCCGCCTCGGCCTGCCGCGTTCATAGCATGTGATTGGGTGCCCACTTCTTCAGGCGCCCTTTTCCTTTGTGATTCGACAGGAGATCTTCATGAAGCTTCGTCCGTTGCACGATCGAGTGATCGTCAAGCGCCTTGAGCAGGAAACCAAGACCGCCTCGGGCATCGTGATCCCCGACAACGCCGCCGAGAAGCCCGACCAGGGCGAGGTGCTGGCCGTCGGCCCCGGCAAGCGCAACGACAAGGGCGACTTCGTGGTCCTCAACATCAAGGTCGGCGACCGCGTGCTGTTCGGCAAGTACAGCGGCCAGTCGGTCAAGGTCGACGGCGACGAACTGCTCGTGATGCGCGAAGAGGACCTCTTCGCGGTCGTCGAGAAATAAAGCCCCCAGGCTGCGCTCGCGGCTGCGCCGCGATGCTCGCCACCCCCCGAGGGGGCTCTCGCCCGACCGGGAAACCCGGATCGGGCTCGGCTCCCCGCTGATCCTCATTCACTGTTTTCGGAGATAAAACACATGGCTGCCAAAGACGTCGTCTTCGGTTCCGACGCCCGTCACCGCATGGTCGAGGGCGTGAACATCCTGGCCAACGCGGTCAAGGTCACCCTCGGCCCCAAGGGCCGCAACGTCGTGCTCGAGCGCTCGTTCGGCGCGCCTACCGTCACCAAGGACGGTGTCTCGGTCGCCAAGGAGATCGAGCTCAAGGACAAGCTGCAGAACATGGGCGCGCAAATGGTCAAGGAAGTCGCTTCCAAGACCAGCGACAACGCCGGTGACGGCACCACCACCGCCACCGTGCTGGCCCAGTCCATCGTGCGCGAAGGCATGAAGTACGTGGCCGCGGGCATGAACCCGATGGACCTGAAGCGCGGCATCGACAAGGCCGTGACGACCCTGGTCGACGAGCTGAAGAAGGCCAGCAAGCCGACCACCACCAGCAAGGAAATCGGCCAGGTCGGCGCCATCTCGGCCAACAGCGACGAGTCGATCGGCAAGATCATCGCCGACGCGATGGACAAGGTCGGCAAGGAAGGCGTGATCACCGTCGAGGACGGCAAGAGCCTGAACAACGAGCTCGACGTCGTCGAAGGCATGCAGTTCGACCGCGGCTACCTGTCGCCCTACTTCATCAACAACCCCGACAAGCAAGTCGCGGTGCTGGACAACCCGTACGTGCTGCTGCACGACAAGAAGATCAGCAACATCCGCGAGCTGCTGCCCACGCTGGAGCAGGTGGCCAAGAGCGGCCGTCCGCTGCTGATCGTCGCCGAGGAAGTGGAAGGCGAGGCGCTGGCCACGCTGGTGGTCAACACCATCCGCGGCATCCTGAAGGTCGTGGCCGTCAAGGCGCCGGGCTTCGGTGACCGCCGCAAGGCCATGCTGGAAGACATCGCCATCCTCACCGGCGGCAAGGTGATCGCCGAGGAAGTCGGCCTGACGCTGGAGAAGGTGACGCTGGCCGACCTGGGCCAGGCCAAGCGCGTCGAAGTGGCCAAGGAGAACACCACGCTGATCGACGGCGCCGGCAAGGCCGCCGACATCGAGGCGCGCGTCAAGCAGATCCGCATCCAGATCGAGGAAGCCACCAGCGACTACGACCGCGAGAAGCTGCAGGAGCGCGTGGCCAAGCTGGCCGGCGGCGTGGCCGTCATCAAGGTCGGTGCCGCCACCGAAGTCGAGATGAAGGAAAAGAAGGCCCGCGTCGAAGACGCGCTGCACGCCACCCGTGCCGCCGTTGAAGAAGGCATCGTCGCCGGCGGCGGCGTGGCCTTGCTGCGCGCGCGCTCGGCCATCGGCAACCTCAAGGGCGACAACCACGACCAGGACGCCGGCATCAAGATCGTGCTGCGCGCCGTCGAGCAGCCGCTGCGCGAGATCGTCGCCAACGCCGGCGGCGAGCCGAGCGTGGTGATCAACAAGGTGCTCGAAGGCAAGGGCAACTTCGGCTACAACGCCGCCAACGACACCTACGGCGACCTGATCGAGATGGGCATCCTGGATCCCACCAAGGTCACCCGCACCGCGCTGCAGAACGCGGCTTCCGTGGCCGGCCTGATGCTGACGACCGAAGCCATGGTCGCCGAGGCGCCCAAGGAAGAAGCCCCCGCGATGCCGGGCGGCGGCATGGGCGGCATGGGCGGCATGGGCATGGACATGTAAGTCCAAGTCCCGCACGGCAGGGCGCAAGCCCTGCGCCGCGAGACCCGGGCCCGCGTTGCGAGACGCGGGCCTTTTTCATTTCGCGGCGGCGAAACGCGGCACTCTTGCCAAACGCCGATACACGCCGAAATGCATCGTCGTGCCGCTGGACACCACGATCGCCTTGCTGGCGGCGCGCCGGCGACACACTTTGCGGCGCTTTTCCCGCGATCGCCGGCGCCGCCTGGCGGTCGATAATCCGGCAGCCTCGCACCAGCTGTCCCCGATGCCCATCACCGACGCCCTGCAACGCTTCGTCGACGACGAGTTGATGCGCGCGCCGCTGCTCGCCGAGCAGGTGATCGAGGAAGCGCTGACCGCGGTGCGCCGCGACGCCGCGGCGATGACCCCGCGCGAGCGCGTGCTGGTGGCCGACGTGCAGCGCTCGCTGCTGACGCACCGGCCGCTGGTGGTGCGCGAGTTCGTGCGCGCGCTGGCCGAACAGGTGCGGCAGGAGCTGTCCCAGGAAGAAAGCACGCGCCACGCGCCGCCGTCCACGCTGGGCGGGCTGTCGCTGGTAGACGAGGGGCAGGTCGAGGTCGACGTCGAGATCTCGCGCGTCATCGAGACCATTCGCAGCGTGGCCGAGCACGAGCTGCGCGAGGTGATGAGCTACGCCTCGGCGCTGGTCGGCGACATGGACGTGGCGCGCGACTACAACCCCTTCCGCCCCGAGCTGCTGGGCCGCGCGCTGTGGGAGGCGGCGCGCACGCTGCCGATGCCGCAGGCCTACCAGCTGGCCTTCATGCGCATGGCCTGCCAGCCGATGGCGCAACTCGTTCGCAAGGCCTACGCCGGCGCCTGCGCGCGGCTGGAGGCCGAAGGCGTCGAGCCCGCGGTCTACCGCACCATCATCGTCTTCGGCAGCCGCCGCAGCCAGAGCCAGCAGGATTCGTTCTTCGACCCGCAGGCCAACCGCGCCGAGTCGACCACGCCGCTGCCCGGCCCCGGCGGCCGGACAGCGCGCACGGCGGCCAAAGGGCACACCGGCTCGGGTTCGGGCTCGGGCTCTGGCTCGGCCCCGCCCGCGGCGCCGCCACCCGCGCCCGCCGGCCCGCGGCTGACGCTGGAACAGGTGCTGGCGCGCACCGACGAGTTGCTGCGCCGGCTGCCCGCCGACGGCGACGGCGTGCAGCGCGAGACGCTGCGCCGGCTGCAGCGCGACCAGCTGGTGGCCAGCGCCGACCCGGGCGCCGAGCGCGAGCTGATCGAACTGGTCGGCCGCCTGTTCGACGCCGTGCTGGGCGACCGCCGGCTGGAGCCCGACGTGCAGAACCTGCTGTCGCGGCTGCAGTCGCCGGCCATCCGGCTGGCGCTGCACGACCCGTCGACGCTGGACAACTACACCCACCCCTTGTGGCTGCTGATGGACCGCATGGGCTGGCAGGGCGCGCTGCACCCGCCGCCCGGCGACCCCGAGCGCACGCGCATGCTGCGTTATCTGCACGGGCTGCTGGACACCGTGGCCGACGAGCGCGGGCGCGACGCCGACGCCTGCCGCTGGGCGCGCGAGCGCGTGCTGAGCTACGAGCGCTCGCGCTTCGAGCAGCGCCGCGGCGCCGCCGAGGCCGAGCTGAACAGCCTGCAGGCGCTGGAAGACCAGGCGGTGGCCGGCGGCCCGCCGCCCACCAGCCCGGGCGCGCTGGACGTCGGCCAGCTCGACACCGTGCCCGCCGACCTGCTGGACGACCTGGTCGCCGCCGGCCCCGGCGACGAACACCCCAGCGACGGCCCGGCCTGGCTGCAAGGCCTGCGCAGCGGCGAATGGGTGCACCTGTTCATGCAAGGCGCCTGGGTCAACGCCCAGCTGCTGTGGTACGGCCGCCACCGCGAATACTGGCTGTTCGCCGACGGCGCGTCGGCCAACACCTGGGCCATCCGCCGCCGCGCGCTGGAGCGTATGCACCAGAGCCAGTTGCTCACGGCACTGGCCCCGCGCTCGCTGATCCGCGAGGCCGCGGCGCGCGTGCTGCGCAACCTGTCGGATTGACCGCGGGCGTTCGGGGCGTTCGGGGCGTTCGGGGCGTTCGTTCGGCGCGAGCGCCGCGGCGCGTCAGGCGGGCGGTAGCGCCGCGCCTTCCGCCGTCCCTTCCGCCGTTCCTTCGGCCGCCGGCTCGCTGCCGGCCAGCGGCGCGGCCTGCGCCACCCAGCCGTGGATGGCCGCCGCCGCATCGCCGACGCCGCGCCGCGACAGCGCCGAGAACAGCGCCACGCCGATGTCGGCCGCCTCGCCGGTCAGCGTGCCGCCCAGCACCTCCTGCGCCGTGCGCAGCGCGGCGTCGCACTCGCGGCGGTTGAGCTTGTCGCACTTGGTCAGCAGCACCAGCAGCCGCACCTCGCCGGTGTCGACGCGCGGCGCAATCAGCTCCAGCAGCCGGCGGTCGAGATCGGTGTAGCCCAGGCGCGAATCGACCATCTGCACCACGCCGTGCAGGTTGCGCCGCAGCACCAGGTAGTCGGCCATCACCTCCTGCCAGCGCAGCTTGGCGCTGCGCTCCACGGCGGCGTAGCCGTAGCCGGGCAGGTCGGCCAGCCACGCGTCGGCGGCGTCTTTCGGGCCCACCTCGAACAGGTTGATGTGCTGCGTGCGGCCCGGCGTGCGCGACGCGAAGGCCAGCCGCTTGTGCTGGGCCAGCGCGTTGATGGCGGTGGACTTGCCGGCATTGCTGCGGCCGACGAAGGCGATCTCGGGCCGCTCGCTCACCGGCAGCTGGTCCAGCCGGCTGGCGGTGACGAGGAAGCGCGCGCCGTGCAGCCAGGCCAGCGCGGCGCGGGCCTCGGCGCTGCCGGCATCGGCAGCGGCGCCGCGGGGCGTGGGAAGGACGCGACGGGCAGGGGTCATGGGGCATTGTAAAATTCTGCGGTTTGATCCCCCCGCGCCACATTCCAGAGGCACCTGAATGAAGCTGGCTTCCTTGTTTGCGTCCCTCGCTGCAACTCTCGCTTTCGCTGCCGGCACGGCCGCCGCCGCCGAAGAAGCCAAGGCGGCGCCCAAGGCCGACCCGGCCAAGGGCGCCACCGTCGCCGCCGTCTGCCAGGCCTGCCACACGGCCGACGGCTCGCGCGGCGCGCCGGCCAACCCCATCATCCAGGGCCAGCACCCCGAATACCTGGCCAAGCAGCTGGCCGACTTCAAGTCGGGCAAGCGCAACAACGCGGTGATGAAGGGCATGGCCACGCCGCTGTCGGACGACGACATGAAGAACGTCGCCGCCTTCTACGCCGGCAAGCAGGCCAAGCCCGGCTTCGCGAAGAACAAGGACACCGTGCTGCTGGGCGAGAAGATCTACCGCGGCGGCATCCTCGAGCGCAACATCCCGGCCTGCGCCGGCTGCCACAGCCCCGACGGCGCCGGCATCCCGTCGCAGTACCCGCGCCTGGGCGGCCAGCATGGCGACTACACCGAGGCGCAGCTCGTCGCCTTCCGCAGCGGCGCGCGCGGCAACGCGCCGACCATGGTCACCGTCGCCTCGCGCATGAACGACGTGGAGATCAAGGCCGTGTCCGACTACATCGCCGGGCTGCGCTGAGCGCTGCCATGGCGCCCTGACAGAAGGCTGGTCGCTGACCAGCCTTTTTCGTTTCGGGCATGGTGGCAAGGATCGAAGTCAGGAGAGCGCTGCATGCACGTCACCAAAGATCGCGGCTTCATCCATCGCGTGCCGTCGGAGATCACGCCGCGCGCCGCCTACGAAAGCCGGCGCGATTGGCTGCGCCACGCGGCGCTGGCCGCCGCCGGCAGCGGCCTGGCCGCCTGGGCCGGCCGCGACGCGCTGGCGCAGACGCCGGCGCCGGCCGGCGCCGCGCTGCCCGGCGCGCACAGCAGCGTGGCCGGCGCCGTCACGATGGAGAAGATCACCGCGCGCAAGGACGCCACCACCTACAACAACTTCTACGAGTTCGGCACCGACAAGTCCGACCCCGCCGGCGCCGCGCACACGCTGAAGACGCGGCCCTGGAGCGTGGCGATCGAAGGCGAGGTCAAGAAGCCGCGCAGCTTCGACATCGACGAGCTGATCAAGCTGGCGCCGATCGAAGAGCGCATCTACCGCCTGCGCTGCGTGGAAGGCTGGTCGATGGTGATCCCGTGGCAGGGCTGGTCGCTGTCCAACCTGATCAAGGCGGTGGAGCCCACCGGCAACGCCAAGTACCTGCAGTTCGTGACGCTGGCCGACCGCGCGCAGATGCCGGGCCTGCGCTCGGGCGTGCTCGACTGGCCCTACGTCGAAGGCCTGCGCCTCGATGAAGCCATGCACCCGCTGGCGCTGCTGGCCTTCGGCATGTACGGCGAGGTGTTGCCCAAGCAGAACGGCGCGCCGGTGCGCATGGTGCTGCCGTGGAAGTACGGCTTCAAGTCGGCCAAGTCGATCGTCAAGATCCGCTTCATCGCGCAGCAGCCCAAGACGAGCTGGGAAACGGCGGCCGCCAACGAGTACGGCTTTTATTCCAACGTCAACCCGCTGGTCGACCATCCGCGCTGGAGCCAGGCCACCGAGCGCCGCATCGGCGAAGACGGCCTGTTCGCCAAGCGCCGCGCGACGCTGATGTTCAACGGCTACGAGCCGCAGGTGGGCCAGCTCTACGCCGGCATGGACCTGAAGAAGTTCTACTGACCGCAGCGCCCGGGCGCCGCGCCGTGAACCGTCTGCTGCAGGCCAAGGCGGCCAAGCCGCTGGTCTTCTTGGCCTGCCTGCTGCCGCTGGCCTGGCTGCTGTGGGGCGCCGTCGCCGACCGCCTGGGCCCCAACCCGGCCGAGGCGCTGATCCGCGGCACCGGCGACTGGACGCTGCGCTTCCTGTGCCTGACGCTGGCCGTGACGCCGCTGCGCCACTGGACCGGCTGGCACGCGCTGGCGCGCTTTCGCCGCCTGCTGGGGCTCTACACCTTCTGCTACGGCGTGCTGCACTTCCTGTGCTTCGCGTGGCTGGACATGGGCTTCGACCTCGCCGCCATCGTGAAGGACATCAACAAGCGCCCTTTCATCCTGGTCGGCACCGCCGCGCTGCTGCTGATGCTGCCGCTGGCCGCCACCTCGTTCAACCGCGCGATCAAGGCGCTGGGCGCCAAGCGCTGGCAGGCGCTGCACCGCCTGGTCTACGCCGTCGCGCTGCTGGCCCTGCTGCACTTCTTCTGGATGCGCGCGGGCAAGAACGACTTCGGCGAATGGTCAATCTACGCGGCCATCGTGGCGCTGCTGCTGGGGTGGCGGGTGTGGCGGCGGTTGGGCCGGGCGCCGAGCGCAGCGCTGAAAAGGTAAGGGCCGCATGTAGCGGCCCTTCATTTGGTGCATCTTTCAGCTTGTTAGCGTCCAGAGCGCATTTCCCAATCGCTTAGCGTGCAAGGATGCTATCCAAGAACAGGGAAGCGGGCAAGAGTTGCACTCAGGACGGAACAAGACGCGACAGGGAAATGCGCTCCGGCCGGAACCAGGGAAGCACGGCACGACTAGCCAGCGCTAGAGTTCGGACTTGCCTTCCTTGGCGGCTCGCCTTAGATTCTCGTCCCTCAGGGAAGCACGCTTCGCGCATCGCTGCTGAACGATCCGTGCCGGCCAGAAGAATTGTCGGCCGACTCCGGCATTGTCTCGCGTTCAATCCAAGCGAAGAAAACGAAGCACCCAAAAAATCGGAGACAACAGTGCGCTACCGGCTGGCTCTAGATCTGGGCTCGACCTCGTTAGGCTGGGCGGTCCTGTCACTTGGCCCTGAAGGTGCGCCACGTGCCGTCGTCAAAGCCGGTGTCCGCATCTTCCCCGACGGCCGCAACCCCAAAGACGGGAGTTCACTGGCCGTCACTCGCCGCGCAGCGCGCGCGATGCGTCGTCGACGCGACAGGCTGTTGCGACGCAAGGCGCGTGTTGTCCAAGCATTGGTGGATCTAGGGTTCTTCCCATCCGAAATCGCTGGCCAGAAGGCGTTGGAAGGCCTGAATCCCTATGCACTGCGCGCGAAAGGCCTCGACAGCTCGCTAACCCCGCACGAGTTCGGCCGGGCGGTGTTCCACCTCAATCAACGCCGCGGTTTCCTCAGCAACCGCAAGACTGACAAGAAGGACAGCGACAGCGGCGCCATGAAGACCGCGATGAGCGCGATGCGCGCTGCACTGTCACCGACCGGCGCCGACGGCAAGGCACGGACCGTAGGCGAATTCTTGTTCCGGCGTTTCACGGACCCCAACAAGCAGCCGCAAGAGCGAACGGTGCGCGCCCGCTACCGGCAGGCGCGCATAGAAAAGGATGGCGGCGGTGCACGCATCGACAAGAGCTACGACCTGTATGTCGACCGCGCCATGATGCAGGCCGAATTCAACGCGCTCTGGGCAAAACAGGCTGAGTTCGATCCGGCGCGATACACGACCGAGGCCAAGCGGAAACTCGACCACCGCCTGTGGCACCAGCGTCCTCTACGGCCCGTTCGCCCAGGCCGCTGCACGCTGATTCCCGACGAGGAACGCGCGCCGCTGGCGTTGCCGAGCCAGCAGCGCTTTCGCATCCTGCAGGAAGTAAACAACCTGGCTTGGCTGGATGAAAACCTGCAGGATCGGCGCCTGAGCCTGCAGCAGCGCGATGCGCTGGTCAGCGCGCTGGAACGCGGCAACAAGTCTTTTGACGCCGCGGTCCCCAAGCTGCTGGAACTCACAGGTTCCGTGAAGTTCAACCTAGCTGATGCCAAGCGAAGCGATCTGAAGGGCAATATCACCAGCATCAGGCTGGCTAAGAAGGACTTATTTGGCGAAGCTTGGTACCGCTTCGACAGTTCTAAGCAAGACGAGATCGCGCTGCGCCTGCTGCAGGAGGAAAGCGAGATGGCGCTCGTAGCTTGGCTGCAAGCAGAAACCGGCGTCGATGAAGCCCGCGCGGAAGCCATCGCCAACACCACGTTGCCTGATGGCTACGGCAGCCTTAGCCGCAAGGCGCTGGCGCTGGTGTTGCCTGAACTGTGTGCAGGGGTGGTGTCGTTTGCCGACGCGGCCAAGGCCGCTGGTTTTCATCACAGCCGCCTAAGCGAGAACGCCGAAGTCCCCGGAAGAACCGTCGAGATCGAGCATGTCATGCCTGACACCGGCGAGATCAAGCACTTTCACGTCTTCCGTGAGCTGCCCTACTATGGAGAGTTCTTGCAACGGCACGTGGGTTTTGCCGACCCAGACGCCGGACCGGACGACCCGTTAGAGAAGCAGTTCGGGCGGATCGCCAATCCGACGGTTCATATCGCGCTGAACCAAGTACGCCAGGTGGTCAATGCGCTGATCCGGCACTATGGCCACCCGAAGGAAGTGATCATCGAAGTGGCGCGCGAACTCAAGCAAAATCAAGAACAGAGGCAAGAAGACCAAAGGCGGCAGGCCGAGCAGCAAAAGCGCAATGCCCGCCTCCGGAACAGCGCCGCGGAATTGCTCGACTGTGCGCCCGAGCAGGTTAAGCATGGCGACATCCAGCGCCTGATCCTGTGGGAAGAACTGAGCTTCGATGCTGCCAATCGGCGCTGCCCCTACAGTGGTGTGCAAATCAGTGCTCAGATGGTGCTGGGGCCCGAAGTGGAGATCGAGCACATCCTGCCGTTCTCGCAGACGCTCGATGACAGCCTGAACAACAAGACGCTGGCGGTGCGGCAGGCCAATCGAATCAAGCGCAACCGCACACCTTGGGGTGCCCACGATGATTTTGCTGCGCAAGGGTGGGACTACACAGGTATCCTGGCTCGCGCGGAGCTGATGCCGCGACACAAGCGTTACCGATTCGCGGTGGATGGCTACCAGAAGTGGCTCAAAGGTGGCGAGGACAAGGACGGCAAAGGATTCCTGGCTCGGGCGCTTAATGACACACGCTACATGTGCCGCGTCGCGCGCGAATACCTGGGCCTGATCTGTCCCCAGGACACACGAGTAATCCCTGGCCAGATGACGGCGCTGCTGCGCGCCAAGTTCGGACTCAATCATGTCCTGGGCCTGAGCGGCGAGAAGAACCGTAATGACCACCGTCATCACGCAGTGGATGCCTGCGTGGTAGCCGTTACCGACCAGGGCATGCTGCAGGCCTTCGCTAAAGCCAGTGCCGCGGCTCGCGAGCGCCAAGTTCACCGCTTGGTCGAAGAAGTGCCCTTGCCCTGGCTTACCTACCCTGACCATGTGCGTCGAGCCGTGCAGAACATCTGGGTGAGCTACAAGCCCGATCATGGGCACCAAGGGGCAATGCACAACGACACTGCGTACAGTCTGTTAGGCGAGGGGCGGGTACGTTTTCACAAGGTGATCGACGGTCGGCGCACGCGACTGGATGACAACCTGAAAGTCATCGAGTTCGCCAACCAACAGGCGAATGCCCGTCATGGAAAGTTGCCCAATGGTGAGCCTCGTCCGTACAAGGGATACAAGGGTGACAGCAACTACTGCATCGAGATCTTCCGAGGAGATGGCGGCCGCTGGGACTGGGAGGTGGTGTCCACGTTTGAGGCCTATCAGCGGGTTGCGCAGGTCGAGCGTGAACTACGTCGAACCGGCAACATGGATGTCAGGACGGTGTGCAGAAGTGCTGTGAATGCGCTCCGTGACCCGAGCCGTTCGCTAAGTGGCAAGCCGCTGATCCTCCGCCTGATGATCGGCGACTACTTGCGCGCGCAGTTCAAAGGTAAGCTGCGTCTACTGTCAGTCAAGAAGATCAAGTCCAATGGAGGCATCTTCGTGGCGGAACATCATGAAGCCAACGTACGCCAGCGCGAGGATGACAAAGATGTAAGCCTCGTCTACGGGTCTTTCTCGGCAAATTCACTGCGCAAGGCCAAGGGACGGCAGGTGACGGTATCGCCAGCTGGTGAGTTGTCCGATCCCGGCTTCAAGGACTGAATCCATGATCGGCCGCATCGTCGAGGTGGCCGACGACCGGCGGCATCTGTTTCTGCATCGCGGCTTCCTCGTGGTGCAGGATACTGACGGCGAGCGCAAGGAACTTGGTCAGATTCCGCTCGATGACATCGGCGCATTGATCGCCAATGCACACGGCATCAGCTACACCAATAATCTACTGGTGGCGTTGGCCGAGCGCGGCGCACCTTTTGTGCTGTGCTCGGCCAACCACAATGCCGTAGGCATGCTGTTGTCCATCGACGGCAACTACGAGCAGGCCCATCGCATCGAGGCGCAGATCGCTGCTTCATTGCCAGCGCAAAAGCGTCTGTGGGCTGCAATCGTGAAGAGCAAACTTGAGCAGCAGGCGGCCGCGTTGGAAGCGGCAGGCGCACCGACTGCGCCGCTGAGCGCGTTGACACGTAAGGTGCGCAGCGGTGACCCAGACAACGTGGAGGCTCAAGGCGCCCGTCGCTACTGGGGTCTGCTGTTCGGGGACGATTTCCGCCGCGACAGAAACGCCAGCGGCATCAACGCCATGCTCAACTACGGCTACACGGTGCTTCGATCCTGCATGGCCCGTTCCGTAATTGCCGCGGGGCTACATCCCAGCATCGGCTTGCATCACAGCAACGACAACAACGCAATGCGCCTCGTCGATGACCTGATGGAGCCTTTCAGACCCATGTGTGACCTTAAGGTGTGGCAACTGCGACGCGGTGGCGAGTCAGAGGTCACACCGCAGACCAAACGGGCGCTGGTGCACACACTTTACGACGACATGCAGACTGACGCTGGCGCCACACCGGTAATGGTGTGCACTCAGCGACTGGCGGTCTCACTGGCCCGGGTCTATGTGGGCGACCGGGACAAACTGGACTTACCGCTGCCGGGCATGCCACTCGCCCTGGCGACCGCACTGCAAGGCGAATAGGCGAGGAATCGCCGATGCTCTCGGGGTACCGGCTGATGTGGATGATCGTGATGTTCGACCTGCCTGTGGTCGAAAGGACAGAGCGGCGTGCGGCTACGGAGTTTAGGGCAACGCTGCAAAAGGTCAGCCGCTCGCGTCAATTAGACGTTATCAACCGATGAAGCAGCAAACCCTTGCGATGGCCGCCGACCAAGGCGAGAACTTCGAGCGATTCCGCCGCCCGACGCGGCGCGACGAGTTCCT
>JAIUPH010000005.1 GCA_020161065.1 Pseudomonadota bacterium | reverse complement strand
TTCGTCGACCTCGGCGGCATCGACGGCCTGCTGCACATCACCGACATGGCCTGGCGCCGCGTGCGCCACCCCAGCGAGGTGGTGACGGTCGGCCAGGAACTGCAGGCCAAGGTGCTGAAGTTCGACGCCGAGAAGAACCGCGTCAGCCTGGGCCTCAAGCAGTTGGGCGACGACCCCTGGCACGGCGTGTCGCGCCGCTACCCGACGGGCACGCGGCTGTTCGGCAAGGTCACCAACATCGCCGACTACGGTGCCTTCGTCGAGATCGAGCCGGGCATCGAAGGCCTGGTGCACGTCTCCGAGATGGACTGGACCAACAAGAACGTCGCGCCGTCCAAGGTGGTCAGCCTCGGCGACGAGGTCGAGGTCATGGTGCTCGAGATCGACGAGGACAAGCGCCGCATCAGCCTGGGCATGAAGCAGTGCAAGGCCAACCCCTGGGAAGAGTTCGCCGCCAACGTCAAGCGCGGCGACAAGGTCAAGGGCCCGGTCAAGTCGATCACCGACTTCGGCGTCTTCGTCGGCCTGGCGCAAGGCATCGACGGCCTGGTGCACCTGTCAGACCTGTCGTGGCACGAGCCCGGCGAGAGCGCGGTGCGCAACTACAAGAAGGGCCAGGAAGTCGAGGCCGTGGTGCTGGCCGTGGACGTGGAGCGCGAGCGCATCTCCCTGGGCATCAAGCAGCTCGACGTCGACCCGTTCACCAGCTTCACGACGCTGAACGACCGCGGCGCCATCGTCAGCGGCAAGGTCAAGAGCGTCGACCCGCGCGGCGCCGAGATCCAGCTCAACGACGACGTGACGGGTTATCTGCGCGCATCGGAAATCAGCCGCGACCGCGTGGAAGACGCGCGCAACGTGCTGAAGGAAGGCGACGAGGTCTCGGTGATGGTCATCAACGTCGACCGCAAGATGCGCAGCATCCAGCTGTCGATCAAGGCCAAGGACAACGCCGACGAGCAGCAGGCCATGCAGCGCCTCAGCCAGAGCAACGAGCGCGAGAACGCCGGCACCACCAGCCTGGGGGCGCTGCTGCGCGCCAAGCTCGACAAGGGCAACGAGTAAGCGTGCCGGCCTAGCCGTCCGCCCGCCCGAGGAACGCCGAACGCCGCCGCCCGTCCATGACGCGATCAGACCTCGTCACCCGCCTGGCCGAACGGTTCTCGCAGCTCACGCAGCGTGACACCGAGTTCGCCGTCAAGACCATGCTCGACGCGATGTCCGACGCGCTGGCGCGCGGCTACCGCATCGAGATCCGCGGCTTCGGCAGCTTCAGCATCAACCGCCGTCCGCCGCGCATGGGCCGCAACCCGCGCAGCGGCGCGCAGGTGCTGATCCCCGAGAAGCTGGTCCCCCACTTCAAGCCGGGCAAGGCCCTGCGCGAGGCGGTGGACAGCCCCGGCGCCGGCGGCGACGACGACGAGCGCGACGACTTCCGCGTCGACCGGCGGCGCTGAACGCCCGCCGTGCTCCTGCCTCCCAAGGCCCGCTCCGGCGGGCCTTGTTCGTTTTCAGCCGCCAGCTACCTACAATGCCGCGCGCATGCGCTTCCTCGTGTGGCTGTTCCGGGCCTTCCTCTTCTTCACCCTGTTCGCCTTTGCGCTGAACAACCTGCACGTCGTTGCCGTGCACTGGTTCTTCGGCGTGCAGTGGAACGCGCCGCTGGTCATCATCGTGCTGGCCGCCTTCGGCGCCGGCTGCGCGATGGGCGTGCTGGCCATGGTGCCGGCCTGGTGGAAGCACCGCCGCAAGGCGCGCACCGCGCCTGCCGACGCGGCGGCCGGCGCCGCCACCCCGGCCGCGGCCGGCGCGGCGGGAGCGGCCATCGGCACCGACTTCATGCCCGAGCATCCGCCGCGCGACGGCCTGTGACCCCAGCGCGGACCGCCCCCTGATGGACTTCGACCTGCAGTGGCTGCTGATCGGCCTGCCGGTGGCCTTCGCGCTCGGCTGGCTGGCCTCGCGCTTCGACCTGCGCCAGGTGCGGCGCGACAACCGCGACGCGCCGCGCGCCTACTTCAAGGGCCTGAACCTGCTGCTCAACGAACAGCAGGACAAGGCGATCGACGCCTTCATCGAGGCGGTGCAGAACGACCCCGACACCACCGACCTGCACTTCGCCTTGGGCAACCTGTTCCGCCGCCGCGGCGAGTTCGAGCGTGCCGTGCGCGTGCACCAGCACCTGCTGCAGCGCGCCGACCTGGCCGCCGCCGAGCGCCACCGCGCGCAGCACGCGCTGGCGCAGGACTACCTGAAGGCCGGCCTGTTCGACCGCGCCGAGGCCGCCTACCTCGCGCTGGACGGCACCGCCTACGAGGCCGAGGCGCGGCTGGCGCTGCTGACGCTGTACGAGCGCTCGCGCGACTGGCCGCGGGCGATCGAGGTGGCCGGCCGCATCGAGGCCGCCGGCGGCGCCTCGCTGGCGCCGCGCGTGGCGCACTACTGGTGCGAACTGGCGCAGGCCGCCGACGACCGCGGCGATGCCGCCGAAGCCGAGCAGGCGCTGCAGCGCGCCGCCCAGGCCGACCCCACGGCCGCGCGCCCGCTGGTCACCGCCGGCCGCCGCGCGGCGCGTGCCGGCCGGCCGCTGGAGGCGCTGGCCGCCTGGGACGAACTGCGCCGCCGCCGCCCCGCCGCCTTTGCGCTGGTGGCCGGCGAGTACGCCGACGCGGCGCTGGCCGCCGGCCGCGCCGAAGCGGCGCGCGCGGCGCTGCTGGAACTGGCGCGCCACGAGCCGGGGCTGGACCTGCTGCGCGCGCTGGACAAGCTCAGCCCCGGCGACGACGCCGCCGCCGGCGAGCGGCTGCTGGCCCTGCTGCGCCAGCAGCCCACGCTGTCGGCCGCGCTGGCGTTGCTGGACCGCAGCCCCGACAGCCTCGACGCGCAGACCCTGCCCGTGCTGCGCCAGGCCCTGGCGCACGCCGCCAAGCCGCTGCAGCGCTACCGCTGCGCGGCCTGCGGCTTCGAGGCCCAGCACTGGTTCTGGCAATGCCCCGGCTGTCTGAGCTGGGACAGCTATCCGCCGCGCCGGATCGAAGAACAGTAGCCCCCTACGGCCCTGCGGGCCGGTCCCCCGGTCCCAGTAGGGGACCCTACTGGTCCTGGGGAGCGATCCGGACCGGGAGACCCGGATCCGGATCCTCGCCCGGCCATTCGACGCCGCCGCGTCAGCGCGTCAGCGCGGCAACAACGCGCCATGCTGCTGGTCCAGCAGCGCCAGCACGTCGGCCAGCTTGGGCACCTGGTCGATGCCGCCCAGGCTGAACACCGAGCCCGGACCGGTGACGCCGGCCAGGCCCGGATCGTGGTCGCAATAGATGCCGATGGTCGGCCGCCCGAAGGCGGCGGCCAGGTGGGTGAAGCCGGTGTCGAGCCCGACCACGGTCTGCGCGCCGGCCAGCACGGCGGCCATCTCGCGCACCTTCAGGAACGGCGGCACCTCGCCGTCGCAGCCGGCGGCGATGCGCTCGGCCAGCGTCTGCTCGTCGGGCCGGCCCCACAGCACCACCGGCTTCCAGCCGCGGTCCTGCAGCCGCTTGCCCACCGCCACCCAGCGCACCTCGGGCCACAGCTTCTCGGGCCGGCTGGCGTTGGGGATCAGCACCGCGTAGCGATCGGGCGCGCCCCAGCTCGGCGGCGGCGGCGCCAGGCCGAAGTCGGGCGCCGTCGTCGGCAGTGCATAACCCAGGTGTTCGGCGGCCAGGCGGCGGCAGCGCTCCACGGCGTGCAGCTCGCGCGAGACGCGCGCGCGCCGCGCGTAGAACCAGCTCGCCAGCGGCTCGCGCGCGCTGGCGCGGTCGTAGCCGGCCACCGGGCCGATCGCCTGGCGCGCCCACAGCGCGCTCTTCAGCAGGCCTTGCAGGTCGAGGATCAGGTCGTAGCGCTCGGCGCGCAGCTCGGCGCGCAGCCCGCCGATCGCCGCCCAGGTCTTGCGGCGCAGCAGCTGGCGGCGCCATTTGCGCCAGGCCAGCGGCAGCACGCGGCGCACGCCGGGGTGCAGCGCGGGGATGGCGGCAAACGGCGCCTCCACCAGCCAGTCGACCTGCGCATCGGGACGCTGGCGCAGCAGGTCGCTCAGCGCCGGCAGCGCATGCACGACGTCGCCCATCGACGTGGTCTTGACGATCAGCAGCTTCACGCGCCGCTTCGCGAACGCTCGGCCACGAGCGCGGGGTTGAAGCGCGGGTCGTTGTACATCTTGAACTGCCGGTAGACCTTGAAGTAGGCGCGGCCGGCCACCGCGTCGGCGACCAGTGCGTCCAGGCACTGGCCGAGGTCCATGCGCTGTTGCTGCAGGCGCTGCAGCTTGACGCCGCTGGCCGCGCGGTGCGCGTCGTCGACGTCGCGGCGCTCGGTCTGCTGCTGCATCGCGGCGATCTTCAGCGCCAGGATCGACAGCCGGTCGACCATGCTGCCGGCCGTCTCGCTGTTGAGCCGCGCGCCCGGCGGCACCGTGGCGGCCGGCGAGTCGGTGCGCGCCGAAGCCTCGTCGACCAGCTTCAGCGCCACCAGCAGCAACTCGTCGATGCGCTCGGTGGCGTCGTTGCGCGCCTGGTTGTAGCGGTCGATGGCGCGCTTGTTGGCCGCGATCTCGCCATCGGCCACCGTGGTGCGGCGCGCCAGGTCTTCTTCGGCCCACAGCAGGCTGTTGTTGCGGTGGTTGGCCTGTACCCATTGCCACAGCGGCGCGGCGGCGGCCGCGGGCTCTTGTTGCGGCCAGCCCGGGTGGGCCAGCAGGCGGTCGTGCAGCGCCAGGACGTCGAGCGCGAGAACGGGCTGGGCAGACATGGAAGGCGCGTCAGGTCGAAGGTTGGGCGGACAAGGGCGTGAAAAGCCGATGGCAGAATCTGCGCATTATCAACGCCATGCCCGACCGCCCCCTCATCGTCCGCTTGCGCAACTGGGTGGGTGACGTGGTGCTGGGGCTGCCGATGCTGCAGCGTCTGCAGGACGCCGGCTACGCGCTGCAGTTGCTGGGCAAGGGCTGGGCGCGCGACCTGCTGGCCGGCCACGGCTGGCCGGTGCAGGCGCTGGCCGGCAGCACGGGCGAGCGCATCGCGCAGTTGCGGGCCTTGCGCGCGCCGGCGCAGGCGCTCGACGGCGGCTTCGGGCGGCGGCTCAACGCGGTGGCGCTGCCGTATTCGTTTTCCAGCGCGCTGGAGATGCGGCTGGCCGGCTTGCGCGCCATCGGCTACCGGCACGAAGGCCGCGGCTGGCTGCTGTCGCGCGCGGTGCCGCGCAGCCGCACCCGGCACGAGATGGCGGTGTACTGGGAGCTGGGCTCGGCGCTGCTCGGCCAGCCGGCGCCGCTGCCCGACCGCGTGGACCTGCGCCTGAGCGCCCAGCACCAGGCCCAGGCCGACGCCGTGCGCGCGCGGCTGGCGCTGCGGCCCGGCTACATCGTGCTGTGCCCATTCGCCGGCGGCACGTTCGAGAAGCTGGACAAGAGCTGGCCGGCCTTCCCCCAAATGGCGGGGCAGGCGCTTCCCCCCTTGGGGCGCGACCTGCTGGTCTGCCCCGGACCCGGCGACGAAGAAGCGCAGGCCGCGCGCGACTACGCCGGCTGCCGCATCGCCACCGGCGTAGGCCTGGGCGCCTATGCGGCGCTGCTGCGCGGCGCGGCGCTGGTCATCGCCAACGACACCGGCCCCGGCCACCTGGCGGCTGCCGTCGGCGCGCCGCTGCTGTCGGTGCTGGGGCCCACCGACCCGGCGCGCTGGGGCGCGATCGGGCCGACGGTGCAGATCGTCCGCCGCGAGTCCGGCTGGCCCGCGGCCGACGAGGTGCTGGCGCGCGCCCGCGCCTTGCTGCACGCCGGTTGACACCCCGGCGGGGGCCACCGCCGGCGGGACCTCCGCAGCGGGAATGACGGCGCACGGTCGGCTTCGAACAATGCGTTCCAGCCCGTGACGCCACTCGCCGCGGGCCGACCGCCGACCCTCAACCCGTTCAAGGAGATCGCCATGTTCCGCCAACTCGTCACCGCGCTGCTCGCCGCCCTCGCCTTCAGCGCTTTCGCCGCCGTCGACGCCAACCAGGCCAGCCAGGCCGAGTTGGAATCGGTCAAAGGCATCGGCCCGGGCCTGTCGGGCAAGATCCTCGACGCGCGCAAGAGCGCCGCGTTCAAGGACTGGACCGACCTGGTCGACCGCGTCTCCGGCATCGGCCCCGGCAACGCCGCGCGCTTCTCGCAGGCCGGCCTGACGGTGGCCGGCAAGACCTATGCGGCCGCCGACGCTGCCATGCCGGCGAAGGCCGAGCGCAGCGCCGCCAAGGGCGAGGCCACGGCCCGCGCCAAGACCCGCGCCAAGGCCGACACCGCGTCGATGCCGCGCTGAGCCGGGTCCGAAAGCCGAAGCCCCTCGTCGGCCGCACCCCCGGCCGATGAGGGTCGGTCGAATCCCCCGCTCAACCCTACGCCGCCGCGCGCGCCGAGCCGCGGCGCAGCGCCGGCAGCGCCAGCATCAGCATCACGAAGACGCCGGTGGCGAGCTTCAAGTCCGGCGGCGGCATGCCCGCGGCCAGGCACAGCGACACGAGCTGGTAGTACGCGATCGAGCCGACGACCGGCGCCAGCAGTTGCCGCGTGACGCTGCGCCGGCCCACCAGCGCCTCGCCGATCATCAGCGACGCCAGGCCGTTGATCAGCACGCCGAGGCCCATGTTGACGTCGGCGAAGCCCTGCGACTGCACCATCAGCGCGCCGGCCAGCGCGGCGAAGGCAGCGGCCGCGCCCACGCCCACCAGCGTGGCGCGCGCCACCGCGATGCCTTGCGCCTCGGCCATGTCGGGGTTGGCGCCGACGGCGCGCATCGCGGTGCCGAGCTCGGTCTTGAGGAAGAGTTCGAGCAGAACCAGCACGATCACCACGCAGCCGCCGGCCACCGCGATCTTGGCGCCGCTCGGGTCGCTGATGGCCGGCAGCGCGTCGTAGACCGACGGCGCGCCGAACACCGAGAGGTTGGGCCGGCCCATGATGCGCAGATCGATGCTGTAGAGCATGGTCGTCACCAGGATGCCGGCGAGCAGCGAGTGGATCTTGAAGCGCAGGTGGATCGCCGCCGTGCAGCAGCCGGCGACGAAGCCGGCCGCCGCGCCGAGCAGCAGCGCCAGCCAGGGGTTGAGTCCGCCGGCCAGCGCCACCGCGCACACCGCGCCGCCGAGCGGAAAGGCGCCTTCGCTGGTCAGGTCCTGGAAGTTCAGCAGCCGGAACGGCACCATGATCGCCAGCGCGACGAAGCTGAGGATCAGGCTTTGCGCCAGCGTGATCGGGACCAGGCCGATGAAGCCCGAGAAGATGCCGGCGAGGTCGTGGCTCATGCGCGTGCGTCGCCCTTCAGTGCACCGACAGCAGCATCGCGTCGGTCTTCACGGCGAACAACTCCACCAGCGCCGGCACCGTGAGCTGGCGGCGCGCATCGCCGGCGATCTCGGTGCGCACCTTGCCGGCGTCCATCATGATCACGCGGTCGCCGTGGTCGATGGCGTGCTGCATGTTGTGGGTGACCATCAGCGTGGTGAGATTGAAGGCCTGCACCGCTTGCACGGTGGCCGCCATCACCAGGTCGGCGGTGCGCGGGTCGAGCGCGGCGGTGTGCTCATCCAGCAGCAGCAGCGCCGGCTGCGAGCTAACCGCCATGATCAGCGACACCGCCTGCCGCTGCCCGCCCGACAGCAGGTCGACCCGGCTGTCGAGCCGGTTCTCCAGGCCCAGTCCCAGCACCGAGAGCCGCTCGCCGTACAGCCGCCGGCGCGCCGCCGTCAGCCCGCGGCCCAGGCCGCGGCGCTGGCCGCGCAGGTCGGCCAGCAGCATGTTCTCGGCGATCGTCATGCTCGCGGCGGTGCCGCGCATCGGGTCCTGGAAGACCCGCGCCACGCGCGTGGCGCGGCGGTGCACCGGCTCGGCGGTGACGTCGTCGCCGGCGATCAGCACCTGCCCCGAGTCGAGCCGCAGCGCGCCCGAGACGGCGTTGAACATGCTGCTCTTGCCGGCCCCGTTGCTGCCGATGACGATGCCGAACTCGCCCGCCGCCAGGCGCAGCGCGAGGCCGTCGAGCGCGGTCTTCTCGTCGGGCTGGCCGACGTTGAAGCGCTTGACCGCGTTGCGGATCTCGAGCATCGCGGCCGCGGCAGCGGCGGCGGCGGGTGTGTTCAAGTCAATCGACCAGGCACTTGCAGTCGGCCAGCGCCGGCGGCAGCTTGAGCTTGAACGCTTCCAGGCCCTTGCGCGAGATCTTCGGCGCGTGGTCCTTCAGCGTCGGCACGGCGACCGGAATCGTCTTCGGATCGGTGCCCTTGAGGATTTGCGCCGCGATGCGCCCGGCGTTCATGCCCACCTGCGTGTAGTTGACGGCGAAGCTCGCCAGCACGATGCCTTTCTCGACCGCGCTTTCGTCGGAGTTGATCACCGGGATGCCGATCGTGCGCGCGCCCGCGGCCACCGCGGCCACCGCCGGCTGCAGCAGGTTCGACGCCGGGTTGTAGACCATGTCGGCCTTGCCCTTGAGCGAGGCGATGCGCTGCGGAATGTCGTTGGCGCTGTCGACGCCCACGGTGGCCAGCGTCAGCCCGGCGGCCTGCACCGCGGCGCGCGCCTTCTCGACCAGCGCCACGTCGTTGGCCTCGCCCGGGTTGTAGGGCAGGCCGAAGCCTTTCATGTTGGGCAGCAGCTGGCGGCTGAAGCTGACCACGGCGGCCACGTCCTGCAGGTCGGACGCGCCGCTCATGCCGGTGTCGCCGGCGGTCCACGACGGCACCAGCTTGGCCGCCACCGGGTCGGTGACGGCGGCGAAGATGATCGGGATGCCGCTGGTGGCCAGCGCCTTCTTCGCGATCTGCGACACCGGCGTGGTGATGGTCAGCATCAGCACCGGCTTCTCGGCCTGCAGCTTGGCGATCATCTGCGGCACCAGGCTGGCGTCGAAGTTGGTGTGACTGAGGCTGTAGACCACGTCCTTGCCTTCGGCGAAGCCGGCGTCGGCCAGCGCCTTCTTGAAGCCGGCGGCCACCGCGTTGAGCTGCGGGTGCTCGCCGAAGTTGGCGATGGCGATCCGCTTGGGCTCGGCCGCCGCCGGCAAGGCGGTGGCGGACAGCGCGGCAAAGCCGGCGACGGCAGCGAGGCCGAGGACGCGGCGGCGAAGGGGATGGGTGGTGTTCATCGAGCGGCCCTGTGGGTTGGGGATGAAACGTGACATGAGCGAGAAGCGCCTCGGGGCTCGAGCCGCACGGCGCCGGCGATGACCGCGTCGAATTCTCGCATTCTGGAATTCTCACCTGAGAGAATCGACTTGAACAGCCCGCGCCGGGCGACCCGAGGGAAAACGACGATGTCTCGCGCCGCTGCCGCCCCGCTTTCCGCACCGCTTGCCGGCCCGCTTGCCGCGGCGGCCTTGCTCGACCGCGCGCGCGTCGGCGGCCACCTGCGCGCGCTGCGCAAGGCGCGCGGGCTGACGCTCAAGCGGCTGTCGGAGCGCAGCGGCGTCGCGCTGTCGACGCTGTCGAAGATGGAGCTGGGCGAGGTCTCGGTCAGCTACGAGAAGCTGGCCGCCGCGGCGCGCGCGCTGGCGGTCGACGTGGCGCAGTTGTTCGACGACCGCGCCGGCGCGGCCGCGGGCGCCATGGCGGCCGCCGGCGCCGCGGCCGCCGCGCCGGCGGTGGTGCAGACGCGCCCCGAGGACGCGCCGCGCTACGACAGCGAGCACTACCGCTACCACGTGCTGGCCAGCGACTACCCGGGCAAGCGCATCACGCCGCTGCTGGGCACCGTGCTGGCGCGCCGGCGCGACGAGTTCCCCGACTTCATCCGCCACGCCGGGCAGGAATTCGTGATCGTGCTGTCGGGGCGGCTGCGCATCGAGTTCGAGAACGGCCACCGCATCGAACTGGCGCGCCATCAGTCGGCCTACTTCGACAGCGGCATCGGCCACGTCTACCTCTCGCTCGGCCGCACGCAGGCGCGGGTGCTGGTAGCGATGGCCTGAAGCGCGTCAGCCGGCGCTCAGGGCAGTTCGAGGTCCAGCCCGTGGGCCAGCGACAGCGCCTGCTGCACGCGGCGCGCGGCCGGCTCGGCCATGCGGTGCCAGCCGAAGAACTGGTGCACCTCGTCGGCGCGGGCGGCAACGTCGGCCTCGCCCAAGGCCATCAACTCGCGCGTGTACGGCGCCTCGAACAGCAGGTAGCTGGCCAGCGCCGAGCCGCCGCGCGCTTCCACGCCGGCCTTGCCCACGCCCACGCCGCGCAGTAGGCCGCGCACCGTGCGCGGCAGGCTCTCGACGTGGCGCGCCGCCACGTCGTCCAGCCGCTGGCTGGGCGAGATCACCAGGCTTTCGATCGGGCGCAGCGGCGTGTCCTGGCGCACCGTGTCGGGCAGCAGCGCCAGCGTGCGGTTGATGCGCTGCATGCGCTCGATGTCGACCGCCAGCGCGTCGAGGAAGATGCTCGACATCGCATGCCCGGCAATCTGCGCCAGGCTGGGGTAGCCGCCGGCCGGCGGCTGGCGCGTGGCCGGCTCGTTCATGCGGCCGGCGCCGATGATCAGCAGCCGCTGCGCGCCCAGGTGGATGGCCGGCGACAGCGGCGCGGTCTGGCGCATCGAGCCGTCGCCGTACCACTCGGCGTGCGCGCCCTGCTTGAGCTGCTTGGCCGGAAACACGAAGGGGATGGCCGACGAGGCCAGCAGGTGCTCGTGGCTCAGCCGGTCGGCCACCGCCAGGCGCTGGCTGCGCGACCACGGCAGCACCGGCTGCCCGGCGCTGTAGAAGGTGACGTGCACGCCCGAGGTGTAGCTCGACGCGGTGACCGCCAGCGCATGCAGCTGGCGCTGCTCCAGCATCATCTGCAGGCGCGACAGCGGCACCATCTGGTGCAGCAGCTCGGCCAGCGGCTCGTTGTCGAGCAGCGAGCGCGGCCGCGCCTTGCGCCAGCGCGCAATCATCCAGCCGAGCGACAGCATGGTCAGCCACTGCGCGCCGCTGCGGATGACGCCCAATGAATCGGCGCGGTACACCTGCTCGGCATGGAAGTTCTGCCACACGCGCGACAGCACCTCGATCGAGAGGTCGAAGCGATCCGCGTGGCAGGCCAGCGCCGCCGCGTTGATGGCGCCGGCCGAGGTGCCGACGATCACGCCGAACGGGTTGCGCAGGCGCGAGCGCGGGCCCAGTTGCTCGCGCCGCAGCCGCGCGATGGCGCGCAGCACGCCCACCTGGTAGGCCGCGCGGGCACCGCCGCCGCTCAGCACCAAGCCCGTCAGCGGCGTTTCGTACATGGCTGCTGCGTGTGCCCGGGGCTGGCCTACTCGTAGACGATCTCGGCCACGCCCGAAGGCGCCGCCGCGCGCCAGCGCGCCAGCGCTTCGTCGCTGGGCCAGATGCGGCCTTCGTCGCCGAGGTCGATCTCGGCCGCCGCGCGCTCGCGCTGCAGCTTCAGCCGCACCGGCAGGCCTTGCGTCAGCTCGCCCTGCTCGCTGGCGATGCGGCGCGCGGGCGAGTGCTGCACCAGTTCCTTCAGCCGCGGCAGATGACCATCGAGAGCCACCAGCAGCACGCGGCCGAAGCGCGCGCGCGCGGCCGCCAGGTCCCACACCTGCTGCACGTTCAGGCGCAGGCCGCCGGCAAAGCGGTCGGGCTGCAGCTTGCCGTGGGCGACGACGAACTCGTCTTCCTTCAGCAGCTCGCGCTGGGCGGCGTCGAGGTTGTCTTCGTTGACCACGGCCTCGATGGATTCGCTGCCGTCGTCCAGCCTGAAGATCAGCACGCGGCCGCTGCGGCCGTTGACCAGCCGCACCTCGCCGACGATGCCGGCCACCGCCGTCGGCTCGCGGCTGTCGGCCAGTTCGGCGATCGAGCGCTTGCAAAAGCGCCGCGCCTCGGCCGCGTAGGCGTCGAACAAATGGCCCGAGAGGTAGAAGCCGATCGCCGTCTTCTCCAGCGTCAGCCGCTCGCGGATGCCGAAAGGCTCGGCGGCCACCAGCGCCGGCTCCTGGCTGCTGCTGCCGTGCACGTCGTCGCCGAAGTCGAACAGCCCGGCCTGCGCCTCGTTGGCGGCCTGCGTCTCGGCCCAGTCGAAGGCCAGGCCGACGCTGGCCAGCGCCGAGGCACGGTCCGGGTGCAGCGCATCGAAGGCGCCGGCCTTGATCAGCGCTTCCACCACGCGCTTGTTGACCTTCTGCTTGTCGACCCGGGCGCAGAAATCGAACAGGCTGCGGAACGGCCCGCCGCCTTGGCCTTCGGCGCCTTCGCGCGCGGCGACGATGGCCTCGATCGCGCCCTGCCCCGTGCCCTTGACGGCGCCGAGGCCGTAGCGCACCACCGTGTCGCTGATCGGCTCGAAGCGGTAGACGCCGCGGTTGATGTCGGGCGGCTCGAAGCGGACGCCGAAGTCCTTGGCGTCGGCCAGCAGCACCTTCAGCTTGTCGGTGTTGTCCTGCTCGATCGTCATGTTGGCCGCGTAGAACTCGGCCGTGCAATGCACCTTGATCCAGGCCGTGTGGTAGGCCAGCAGGCTGTAGGCGGCGGCGTGGCTTTTGTTGAAGCCATAGCCGGCGAACTTCTCCATCAGGTCGAAGACCTCGTCGGCCTTTTGCTCGCTGATGCCTTGGGCAATGGCGCCGGCGCGGAACTTCACGCGCTCCTTGGCCATCTCCTCGGGCTTCTTCTTGCCCATCGCGCGGCGCAGCAGGTCGGCGCCGCCAAGGCTGTATCCGCCCATCACCTGCGCGGCCTGCATCACCTGCTCTTGGTAGACGAAGATGCCGTAGGTCTCGTCCAGCACCTGGGCCAGCAGCGGGTGCGGGTGCACCACCGCCTCACGGCCGTTCTTGCGCGCGCAAAAGCTCGGGATGTTCTCCATCGGCCCCGGGCGGAACATCGCGTTGAGCGCGATCAGGTCTTCCAGCCGCGTCGGCTTGGCCTCGCGCAGCATGCCTTGCATGCCGCGCGATTCGAACTGGAACACCGCCTCGGTCTGGCCGTTGGTGAACAGCGTGTAGACGCGCGCGTCGTCCAGCGGCAGGGTGTCGTAGTCGAAGTCTTTCAGCGCCGGGCGGCGCGCGCGGATGAAGTCCTTGGCCAGCTCCAGGATGGTCAGCGTCGCCAGGCCGAGAAAGTCGAACTTCACCAGGCCGATGGCCTCGACGTCGTCCTTGTCGAACTGGCTCACCGCGCTGTCGCTGCCGGGCTGCTGGTACAGCGGGCAGAAGTCGGTGATCTTGCCCGGCGCGATCAGCACGCCGCCGGCATGCATGCCGATGTTGCGCACCATGCCTTCCACGCGCGTGGCCAGGCGCAGCAGCTCGGCCACTTCTTCGTCGGCGGCCTCGCGCTGCTCCAGCTCGGGCGCCTCCTTGCGGGCGTAGATGATGCCGTTGTCGGGCTCTTCGGGCACGGGCGCCAGCGTCACCGTCTTGCCCGGCGGCGCCGGGATCAGCTTGGCGATGCTGTCGACGTGGCCATAGCCCATGCACAGCACGCGGCCCACGTCGCGCAGCGCGGCCTTGGCGGCCATGGTGCCGAAGGTGGCGATCTGGCTCACCGCATCGCGGCCGTACTTGTCCTTCACGTAGTCGATCACGCGGTCGCGGTTGCCCTGGCAGAAGTCGATGTCGAAGTCGGGCATCGACACCCGCTCGGGGTTCAGGAAGCGCTCGAACAGCAACTGGTAGCGCAGCGGGTCGAGGTCGGTGATGAACAGCGAATAGGCCACCAGCGAACCCGCGCCCGAGCCGCGCCCCGGCCCCACCGGGCAGCCGTTGGCCTTGGCCCAGACGATGAAGTCCGAGACGATCATGAAGTAGCCCGGGAAGCCCATCTTGACGATGGTGCCGATCTCGAAGACCAGCCGCTCGACGTACGTCGGACGTTGGCGCTCGCGCTCCGCGGGGTCGGGGAACAAGGCCTGCAGCCGGCGCTCCAGGCCTTGGTGGCTGGCCTGGGCGAAGTAGTCGTCCAGCGGCATGCGCGCGCCGTCGACCACGGGCGTTGGAAAGTCGGGCAGCCGCGCCTTGCCCAGTACCAGGCTGAGGTTGCAGCGCCGCGCGATCTGCACCGTGTTGGCCAGCGCGCTGGGCACGTCGGCGAACAGCGCGGCCATCTCGGCGCGCGTCTTGAAGTGCTGCTGCGGCGTGAAGCGGCGCACGCGCTTGGGGTTGCCCAGGGTCTCGCCCTCGGCCACGCAGACGCGGGCCTCGTGCGCCTCGAAGTCATCCGCCGTCAGGAACTGCAGCGGATGCGTGGCCACCACCGGCAGCCCGAGCGCGGCCGCCAGCGGCACCGCGGCGCGCACGTGCGGCTCGTTGCTGGCGGCGCCGGCGCGTTGCAGCTCGATGTAGAAGCGCTGCGGGAACAGCGCCGCCAGCCGCTCGGCCAGCGCCCGCGCGCGCGCCTCGTCGCCGGCCAGCAAGGCCTGGCCGACGGCGCCCAGGTCGGCGCCCGAGAGCGCGATCATCCCGCCGCCCAGCTCGGCCAGCCACTCCCACTTCACCCAGGCTTGCGTGCGCTGCGCATTTCGCGTCCAGGCGCGCGCCAGCAGCTCGCTCAAGCCGTGGTAGCCGCGGCCGTCCTGCACCAGCAGCAGCAGGCGGCTGGGTTGCTTGTCGCCGGGTTCCAGCGGCTCCATCAGCAGGTCGACGCCGATCAGCGGCTTGACGCCGGCGCCGCGGCAGGCCTTGTAGAACTTGATGGCGCCGAACAGGTTGTTGAGGTCGCTGATCGCCAGCGCCGCCTGGCCGTCGGCACGCGCCGCGGCCACCACGTCGTCGATGCGCAAGGTGCCGTCGACGACCGAGTATTCGCTGTGCAGACGCAGGTGGACGAAATCTGGATCAACGCTCATGCGGGGATTATCCGGCCGCCTCCAGTATCGGCCGGCGATACGCAACGGCGCGGCACCCGCCACCGCGCCGGCTCGGGCGCCGGGCCCGGCCCGCGCCGCCGATACTGGCCGCCATCGCAGCTTTGAAAGCCCGCCGATGAACCGCGTCGACCGCATCGCCATCACCCGCCACGACCTGCAGCAGGCGGCCGGCATCGACCTGCTGCCCATGGCCGCCGTGGAGCCGCTGTGGCAGCACCTGCGCCGCGGTGCCACGGCGGCCGCGCCGCTGCAAGGCCCGCGCTTCGCGTTCACCAACATTCTTTATTACCTGGGCGGCGCGCTGGCCATCGGCGCGGCCACGCTGTTCATGAACGAAGGCTTCCAGCGCCTGGGGCCCTGGGGGCTGCTGGTGATCTGCGTGCTGTACGGCGCCGGCTGCGTGTGGGCCGCGGGCCGGCTGGCCGCGCGCGGGCTGGAAGTGCCGGCCGGCATCGTCGCCACGCTGGCCGTCTGCCTGGTGCCGCTGGCCACCTGGTCGGTGCAGAACGGGCTGGGGCTGTGGCCCGACGGCGAATCCGGCCGTTATGCGAGTTATCACACGCGCATCGATTGGCGCTGGCTGACGCTGGAGCTGGCCACGCTGGCCGCCGCCGCGGTGGCGCTGTGGCGGCTGCGCTATCCCTTCCTGATGATGCCGGTGGCCGTGACGCTGTGGTACATGAGCATGGACCTGGCGCGGTTGATCGTCGAGCCCGGCGGCCGCGAGGCCTGGACCTTCTACCGCGACTTCTCACTCTTCTTCGGGCTGCTGATGCTGTTGTTCGCGTTCTGGGTCGACGCGCGCAGCCGCGCGGCGCAGGGCAGCCGGCGCGACTACGCCTTCTGGCCCTACCTGCTGGGCATGCTGACCTTCTGGATCGCGCTGACGCTGCGCGACTCGAACCGCGAGCTCGACAAGCTGCTCTACGGGCTGCTGAACCTCGGCTTCATCGGCCTGGCGGCGCTGCTGCAGCGGCGCGTGTTCGCGGTCTGCGGCGGCTTCGGCCTGGCGTTCTACCTGGGCCACCTGAGCGCGCGGCTGTTCAAGGACAGCCTGCTGTTCCCGCTGGCGCTGACGGCCATCGGCCTGGCGCTGATCGCCGGCGGCATCTGGTGGCAGCGCAACGAAGACCGCATCCAGGCCGCGCTGCAGCGGCGGCTGCCGGCGGCGCTGCGCGGCTGGCTGCCGTCCTGAACGTCGCGGTCGCCCGGGCCGCGGCCGCGGCCGCGGCAGGCCCGGCCACCGCGGCGGCGCTTCCTACAATGCCGCGCATGTTCGCCTGGATCGTCCGCCTGCTGGGCATCTTGCTGATGCTCACCGCGCTGGTGGTGGCGCTGTCGCGCGCGCCCGACCGCCCGGTGCAGACGCTCGTCGCACGTTGGGCGCCGCCGCCCTCGGACTTCATCGAGCTGCGCGGCCAGCTCGTGCACCTGCGCGACGAAGGCCCGCGCGGCGACGCCGAGCCCATCGTGCTGCTGCACGGCACCAGCGCCAGCCTGCACACCTGGGAAGGCTGGGCGCACGAGCTGAAGGGCCGGCGCCGCGTGATCAGCTTCGACCTGCCGGGCTTCGGCCTCACCGGCCCCTTCGCCGGCGCCTACGCCGCCGACGACTACCGCGGCGACACCTACGCCCGCTTCGTGCTGGACCTGCTGGACGCGCTGAAGCTGCCGCGCGTGGTGCTGGGCGGCAACTCGCTGGGCGGCGAGATCGCCTGGCGCGTGGCCACGCTGGCGCCGGCGCGCGTGAGCCGGCTGATCCTGGTCGACTCCTCGGGGCTGCCGTTCACGCCGCAGTCCATTCCGCTGGGCTTCGCGGCGGCGCGGCTGCCGGTCGTCGGCTGGCTGAGCCAGCACCTGCTGCCGCGCGAGCTGGTGGCGCAAAGCGTGGCCAGCGTCTACGGCGACCCGTCGCGCCTGACGCCGGCGCTCGTCGATCGTTACTTCGAGCTGGCGCTGCGCGAAGGCAACCGCCGCGCCCTCGGCCAGCGGCTGCGCCAGCTGGGCGACGGCAGCGACGCGCCGGCGCGCCTGGCCACGATCCGCCAGCCGACGCTGATCGTGTGGGGCGAGCGCGACCGCCTGATCCCGCCGGCCAGCGGGCGCGACTTCGCGCAGCGCATCGCCGGCAGCACGCTGGTGCTGCTGCCCGGCCTGGGCCACGTGCCGCAGGAGGAAGATCCGGCGCGCAGCCTGCAGCCGGTGAAGGCCTTCCTCGGGTTGTAGCGGGCTAACTCGGTATCAGAACGGCTTCAGGCCTTGCACCGCCTGCTCGCCGGCGATGCGGCCGGTGTTGAAGTCGAACGAGGAATCGTTGCCCGCCATCACGTAGGGATAGGTGTCGCCGTAGATGGCGTTGGCGTCGCGGCCGGCGGCGTACAGGCCGGGGATCACGTCCTGCTCGGGCGTCAGCACCTGCGTGCGGTGGTTGATGCTGATGCCGCCCAGGCTGCCGTAGCCGCCCAGGTAGAAGCGCGCCGCATAGAAGGGCGCGCTGCGCAGCGGCCGCAGGTGGCGCGCCGGCTTGTGGAACAGCGCGTCGCGGCCGCTGTCGCAGGCGGCGTTGTATTCGGCCACCGTCGCCGCCAGCGCGGCGGCGGGCATGTCCATCTGCCGCGCCAGCGCCTGCAGGCTGTCGGCGGCGAAGAGGTGCCGATAGCCTTCGGCGCGCGCCTTGGCGATGAAGCCGGCCGCGTCGTGGCTGCGCGTGACCGGCAGCTTGGACATCTGGAAGTCCCAGTCGTGCGTCTCGTAGTGGCGGTTGGTCGCCTCGTCGAACAGCATGAAGCCGCAGCCGCCCTTTTGCCGCGCCACGGCGTTGGCGGCGAACGCCGGGTTGCGCATGGTCTCTTCGTTCATGAAGCGCTCGCCCAGCGCGTTGACCATCAGGCCCGGCTGGCGAAAGGTGCCCAGCTCGAACGGCGTGCCGCCCGGGCCCCAGTGCGGCTCGGGCATGCACACGTAGGTCTGCATGATCATCGGCGAGCGGCCGGCGCCGGCGTCCCAGGCCATGCGGATGCCGTCGCCCTGCAGCTCGGGGAAGGCGAAGGAGAACAGGTTCTCGCCCTGCGTGAAGCCGGTGTGCCGGCGGATCCACTCGGCGTTGCCGCCGAAGCCGCCGGTGCAGATCACCACCGCCTTCGCGCGCACGGCGAACTCGGTGCCGGCGGCGTCGCGCGCCACCAGGCCGTCGACGCGGCCGCCGTGCTTGGTGAGCCGCGCCGCGGTGGTGGCGGTCAGCGTGCGCACGCCGAGCTGCTGCGCGCGGGCGTGGATCAGCTCGGTGATGCCGGGCCCGCCGGGCGCCTTGAAATGCCAGGTGTATTCGGCGCCCTCGAAATAGGCGACGACGTCGCTGAAGACGACGCCCAGCGACTGCAGCCACTCGATCGTTTCCGCCGAACGGTTGACGTAAGCCGACACCAGCCGGGCGTCGGCGCGCCAGTGCGTGTGCTCCATGAAGAGGCGGAACGCGTCCTCGCGCCGGAAGGCGAGCTGGCGCTCGCGCTGCATCGCGCTTTCCACCGCGAATGGGCCGTGCGCGCCTTTCACCGGGCCGCCGATCTGCGCCGCCTTCTCGATCAACAGCACGCGCGCGCCCAGCGCGGCCGCGGTGCAGGCCGCCGCGCTGCCGGCGCAGCCGCTGCCGAGCACGGCGACGTCGGTCTCCATCTCGTCCATCGGCGCCCCCTCAGCGCCGCGCCGCGGTGGCATGGGCAGCGGCATGGGCAGCGGCATGGGCAGCGGCGTACGCACCGGCTTCGCGGCCGGCGACGCGGCCGGAGTGCATCGAGTAGCCGAGCGCGGTGCCGAACAGGTGGTCGCCGCAGTAGTCGTGGCCTTGCCAGCCGGTGGTCAGCGCGCCGGCGGCGTAGAGGCCGGGGATCGGCTTCCAGTCGGCGCCCAGCACGCGCATCTTCTCGTCCACGCGAACGGGGCCGCAGGTCTCGATGATCATGCAGGTGAAGCGCACCGCGTAGTACGGGCCGCGCTCGGCAAAGCGGCGCAGGAAGCGCCGGTCTTTGGCAAAGGTCGCGTCGTAGCCGGCCTCGCAGCCGGCGTTGTATTCGTCGACCGTGGCCTGCAGCGCCTCGGGCTCGGCGCCGATCCAGCGCGCCAGGCCGGCCCAGTCGTCGGCCTTGGCGCACCACAGGCCTTTGGCGGCGGCGGCATCGAGCTGCTCGCGCATCTTCTGGTCGGTGCCCATGCCGGGAAAGCGCGGCAGCTTCCAGCCGTGGTCGATGACGTCCTGCACCATCGCGTCGTCCAGCAGCGTCCAGGCCTGGCGGCCGGGCTGGTTCAACACGGCGTTGGTGCAGGTCTGCAGCGAGAAGCCGATGGTTTCGTCGGTGAAGCGGCGGCCGAGCTGGTTGACCCAGATGGTGTAGGGCTCGCGGCAGCTGAGCGTGAGCGCGCGTTCGCTCATCTCGTCGCTGCTGCCCGGCGCTTCCTTCACCAGCGTGGCGTAGTCTTCCAGCGCGCCGCCGGCCTGCTCGGCCAGCGCGATGCCTTCGCCTTGCATGGCGACGTAGAAGCCGCCGAACTTGTCGTCGAAGTACGGGAAGTACTTCTTCAGCATGGCCTTGTTGCCGATGAAGCCGCCGCTGGCGATGACCACGGCCGGCGTCTCGATCTCGAAGGTGGTGCCGTCGGCCGCGCGCGCGACGAGCCCGCGGATGCGGCCCGCGTCGTCCTTCAGCAGCGTTTGGCATTCGGTCTCGAACAGGATGCGCCCGCCGCGGCTCTTGATCTCGGCCTGCAGCTTGCGGAAGACCTGGGCAAAGCGCGAGATGTCGCCGGTCTCGGGGTTCATCGCGATGTGCCAGGTCGGGTCCTGCCCGAAGTACATCTGCATCTCGGGGCCCACCTCGAACTCGACGCCGCGCTCCATCAGCCAGCGGATGGTGTCGCCCGAGTGGTTGATGTAGTCGCGCACGATGCGACCGTTGGCGCGCGCGTGATGGTGGAACGCCATCGTCTTCTTGTAGACCTGGTCGGGGTCGAGGTCGATCATCATCGCGCGGTGCACCGGGCTCTGGATGGCGAAGATGCCGCTGGCGAAGACGCCGTTGCCGCCGGCGGTCTTGCGCTTTTCCAGCAGGATCACGCGGCCGGCGCCGTTCTCCAGCGCCTGCACGGCGGCCGGCAGGCCGGCGCCGCCGGCGCCGATGATCACCAGGTCGGCCTGCTGCGGGTGGGGGTTCGAGGTCATGGTCGGGCCAAAGGGTTTGAAAAGGGTTTGCAGTCGGGTCAACGAGGCGTCGGCTGCGGCGCGGCCTGCGGCGCCGCACGCGCCGCACGCGCCGCCGGCGGCGCGGGGCCGACGAGGAATAGCGCCGCGAACACGCCGAGCAGCGGCGCCGCGGCGATCAAGGCCAGCGTCCAGGTGTAGGCATTGCTGACGTGCAGCGCGTAGGCGCACAGCGCCACGCCGACCAGCCCGCCGACGATGTTGCAGGCCATCAGGATGCCGCCGAGCTTGCCGATGATTTGCGGCGGATGGCGCTTGACGATGAAGGTCATCACCTGCGGGCTGGTGATCGACATCGCGAAGCCGCAGGCCAGCAGCGTGGCGGCGAGCAGCCGGCCATCGTGCTGCACCGCCGGCAGCAGCAGCGCCGCGGCCGCCGCGCCGGACAGCGCGAAGCAGCCGGCGATCAGCACGCGCGCGCTGCCGCGGAACACGCGGTCGGTCAGCACGCCGCCGAGCAGCGGGCCGATCATGAAGGCCACCTGCACCGCCGACATCATGACGCCGGCGCCCAGCGGCCCGTGGCCGAGGCCGGCCGGCGGGTCGGACGCCAGGAACGCCGGCACCATGTCGTTGAAGGCGCGCTGCTGCCAGGTGAACAGAAAGCCGCAGGCGATGGCCGCCAGCGTCGCCGGCAGGCGCAGCACGCGGCCCATCTCGCCGCGCGACGGCGGCGCACCGTGGCGGCCGCGCGCATCGGGCGCGTGCGGGTCGGCCGGCGGCTGCGGCCCGAAGGCCATCACCAGCGCGGCCAGCAGCCCGGCCAGCGAGAACAGCGCCACCCAGGCCAGCGCGTGCGACCAGTCGCCGCTGCGCTGGAACATCGCCGGCACGAACAGCATGGTGCCGGCCGCGCTGAGCGAGACCATCGTGCCCTGCACGCCGATGACGATGCCGCGATCGCGCGCCGGGAACCAGCGCATCGCGCCCATCGGCAGCGTGGCCACCACCGGGCCGGCGCCGAAGCCTTGCAGCAGGCGCAGCGCCGCCAGGCCGCCGAAGCTGTCGCCGCACAGCGGCATCAGCAAGGCGCCGGCGATCATCATCGCGAAGCAGACCAGCCAGACGCGGCCGAAGCCGAAGCGGTCGGCCAGGAAGCCGCCGATCAGCGCCGAGCTGCCGGTGGACAAATCGAGCGTGCCCATGGTGCCCAGCGCCGCGGCGCCCATGCTGATGCCGGTGCGCCGCGCGATCTCGGGGATCAGCGTCGCCGGCGCCACCACGTTGGCGATGGTCGCGCCCGCGGCGACGCCCATCGCCAGCAAGGCGATCCAGCGAAAGCGCGGGTACTCGATCTCGGTCATGCGGCGGTCGGCGGCGCTGGTGGCGGCGCTCACATCTTGATGCCGAAGACGATGCCGAACGTGCGCGGCTCGCTGATCGTCGCGATGCCCGGCGCCCCGGGGCCCGCGCCCTGGTTGACGGTGAGCTTGTAGCGCTTGTCGGTGGCGTTCCTGACGTAGCCCGAGACCGAGTAGCGGCCGTCGGCGCTTTCCCAGTCGGCGCTGAGGCCGACCAGCGCGTAGGCGCCCTGGAACATGCTGGGGTCGAGCGTCGTGTTGTAGTTGGTGTACTGCGACGACTGGTGCTTGACGTCGCCGCCGACGCGCAGGTTGGCGCCGCCGGCCAGCCAGAACGTGTGCCGGTAGGCCAGGCCCGCGGTGACGCGCGGCGAGTGCGGCACCGGCAGCGACGAATCGCGGTAGCTCGCGTCGAGCAAGGCCAGGTCCAGCGCCAACTGGTCGTCGGGCGTCACCAGCCACTTGGCTTCCAGCTCGCCGCCGCTCATGCGCGCGGGGTGCGACTCGATCGTCACGAAAGGCGAGCCGGCGGCCTGGAACGGCTGCTGGAAGCCCGAATAGGCGTAGCGGAACAGCGAGGCGTTGAGCTGCGCGCGGCCGTCCAGCCAGCGGCTCTTGACGCCGACCTCGAAGGCGCGGTTGACCTCGATGCCGTAGTCCTGCGTGCCGCCCGAACCCGTGCCCGCGGCGCCGCCGGGGCGATAGCCGCTGCTCCAGCCGCCGTAGACCATGTGGTCGCGGCCGAAGGCGCGCTCCAGGCGCAGCTTGTAGTCGGTGCGCGTGAAGCGGCCGGCCGCCGGCACGCTGGCGAAGTTGAGGTCGGGGAACGGCGGCCCTTCGGGCGCCGCCGGAATCAGGAAGGTGAAGGTCTGCGGGAAGTTCGAATCGAAGGTGTCGCGGCTGTGCCGCGCGCCCAGCGTGGCCCGCCACTGGTCGCCGAAGGGCAGCGTCGCCTCGGCGAAGACGGCGCGGCTGGTCTGCCGCGTGTGGTTGGCGAAGTCGCCGGTGAACATGGCGTTGCTGACGGTCGTCACGCCGTCGAGCCGCGTGTCCTGCGCATAGGCGCCGGCGATCCAGGCCAGTCCCTGGCGGGCGTTGCTGGCCACGCGCAGCTCGTGCGTCGCCGAGCGGTCGGTGGGCGCCACGGCGTGGTTGGTGTTGCCGCCGAAGAACCGGGTCGTGTCCTGCTCGAAGTTGCCCCAGGAGCCGACGTACGACAGCGTGGCCGGACCGAAGTCCCAGTTCAGGTGCGCGCTGAATTTTTCGTAGTCTTCGTGCGTGCCCAGGCCGCTGACGCTGGCGGCGTTCGAGACGATGTGCTCGGGAATGCTGCCGTCGGCGTCGAGGTTCACCTGGCCGCCGCCGAGGCCGCGGCTGCGGTAGTTGGTGTAGCCCAGCACCAGCGAGAGCCGGCGGTCCGGCGCCCAGCGCAGCTTGAGGCGCGCGTTGCGTTCGTCGGCATCGCCCAGGCCGTTGTCGAAGCTGCCGTCGCGCCGGATCGCATTGACGCCCACGCGCAGCGCCCAGTCGCTGCCCAGCGGCACGTTGACCACGCCGGTGGCGCGCACCAGCGAATGGCTGCCCAGTTCGAGCTGGGCCTCGGCCGCCGCCTGGTGCGTCGGGTCCTTGGTCACGAAGTTGACGGCGCCGGCCGGCGCGCCGCGGCCGTACAGCGTGCCCTGCGGACCGCGCAGCACTTCCACGCGTTCGAGGTCGTAGAACTGCAGCGCGCCCTGGCGCAGCGCGATGCCGTCGACGTACAAGGCCACGCCGGCGTTGCCCAGCGGGTTGTCGGTGCCGACGCCGCGGATGGCGATCATCGGCGCGCCGTCGGGGTTGATGGCCTGGAACACCACGCCGGGCACCGACTGCACGATGTCGGCGATCGCCGTCTTGCCCTCGCGCTGCAGCTCGTCGCCGTCGAGCACCGAGATCGAGACCGCCGTCTTCTGCAGGCTTTGCGCGCGCCGTTCGGAGGTCACCACCACCTGCTGCAATTCGGCCGGCGCCGAGGCGGCCGCGGCCGCCGGCATGACAGCGCCCGACGCGCCCTGGGCCAGCGCCAGCACCGGCGCACAACCGCCGGCCAGCATCAGCAGGCTGCCGCGCCGCGCATGAGTAGGCATCTTCTTCAAGTCGTCTCCTGGTTGCCTTTTTGAACCTCGCCGGTGGCCAGCCGACGCGATGGCAACGATGATCAGCGACGCTTGCCGGCGCTGTCGATTTGATGTTGTCGGGTGCAGCTTCCGATGGAAGTGAATCAGCGCCGGCGCGCGGCTGCCTAGACTCGCCGCCACCGCAACCACCGACCTCTGCCGATGAGCGCCTTCTCCGAGGAGCGCGTGACCAGCGTGCACCATTGGAACGACAGCCTGTTCACCTTCAGGACCACGCGCGACGCCGCGCTGCGCTTCGAAAGCGGGCAGTTCGTGATGATCGGCCTGCGCGTCGATGCCAAGCCGCTGCTGCGCGCCTACAGCGTGGCCAGCGCGCACTACGAAGAGCAACTCGAGTTCTTCAGCATCAAGGTGCACAACGGGCCGCTTACCTCGCGCCTGCAGCACCTGGAAGTCGGCAGCCCGGTGCTCGTCGGCCGCAAGGCGCACGGCACGCTGCTGCTGCACGACCTGCTGCCCGGCGGCCGCCACCTCTACCTGTTCGGCACCGGCACCGGGCTGGCGCCGTTTCTCAGCGTCATCAAGGACCCCGAGACCTACCAGCGCTTCGACAAGGTCGTGCTGGTGCACGGCGTGCGCATGACCAACGAGCTGGCCTACGCGCAGATGATCGAGGAAGTGCTGCCGGCCAACGAATTCTTCGGCGAAGACGTGCGCGCCAAGCTCGTCTACTATCCGACCGTCACGCGCGAGCCGTTTCGCAACGCCGGCCGTCTGACCGACCTGATGCGCAGCGGCAAGCTGTTCGCAGACCTCGGCCTGCAGCCGCTGAACGCCGCCAGCGACCGCGCGATGATCTGCGGCAGCCCGAGCATGCTCAAGGACACCTGCGCATTGCTCGACGACCATGGGCTGGCCGCGTCGCCGCGCCTCGGTGAACCCGGGCACTATGTGTTCGAGCGCGCTTTCGTCGAACGTTGAACTTCTTCTTTTTGCTTTTGCCACCCCGATGACTTCCGGCCCCTTGCCTCCCACTGACCCGCGCGAGGTGCAGCGCGTGCGCCACCCGCTGAAGGCGCGCCTCGTGCAGGTGCTGCGCGTGCGCGACCTGACACCGGCGCTGCGCTGCATCACCTTCGGCGGCGACTCGCTGCGCGACTTCGTCAGCGCCAGCTTCGACGACCACGTCAAGCTGATGCTGCCGACGCCCGGCGTGCCTTTCGAGCTGCCGCCGATGCCGCCACCACCGCCGGCCGATGCCGAAGGCGCGCCGCCGCCACCACCATCATCACCACCACCCGCGGGCCCGCGGCCGACGATGCGCGACTACACGCCGCGCCGCATCGACACCGCCGCCGGCGAGCTGGACATCGAGTTCGCGATGCACGGCAGCGGCCCGGCCGACGACTTCGCGCGCGCGGCGCAGCCCGGCCAGCAGGCGGGCATTGCCGGCCCGCGCGGATCGTTCGTCGTGCCGCAGGCCTTCGACTGGCACCTGCTGATCGGCGACGACAGCGCGCTGCCGGCCATCGCGCGCCGGCTCGAAGAGCTGCCGGCCGCGGCACGCGTGATCGTCGTGGCCGAAGTGCAGGACGAGGCCTGCCGCCCGGCGCTGCGCGCGCCGCAGGACACCCGCTTCGTCTGGCTGTCGCGCGCCGACGCCGCGCGCACGCTGGCCGAGGCCACCGCCGCGCTGACGCTGCCGCCGGGCGACGGCTTTGCCTGGGCCGCCGGCGAATCGGCGCAGATCGCCGCGGTGCGGCGCGAACTGATCGGGCGCCACGGCCTGGACAAGCGCCGCGTGCGCGCGTCGGCCTACTGGAAGCGCGGCGACGTGGCGCACCACGGCAAGTTCGAGGACTGAAGCCGCGGCGCCTGAAGCCGCGGCGCCGCGCCGCGCGCGCGGTGGCGCTGCCTAGAATCGGCGGCGATGCGCCTCGGACACTTCGACCTCAACCTGCTGGTCGCGCTGGACGCCTTGCTCGAAACCAAGAGCGTGACCAAGGCGGCCGACCGGCTGTGCATCGGCGCCTCGGCGACGAGCAGCGCGCTGGGCCGCCTGCGCGAGCACTACAACGACGAGTTGCTGCACCAGATCGGCCGCCGCATGGAGCTGACGCCGCTGGCCAAGACGCTGGTGCAGCCGGTGCGCGACATCATCCTGCGCACGCAGCGCACGGTGGGCGCGCGCCCGGGCTTCGACCCGGCGAGCGAGGGGCGCCACTTCGTCTTCAACGTGTCCGACTACGCCGGCTCGGTGTTCATCCCGCCGCTGTTGCGCCACCTGCAACTGCACGCGCCGGCGATCACGCTCGACCTGCTGGGCCTGGGCGACAACGCGCTGGAGCGGCTGGAGCGCGGCGAGGTCGACTTCGTCATCGTGCCCGACCGCTACGGCAACGAAAAGCTGCCCAGCGTGCCGCTGTTCGACGAGGGCTACTCGTGCGTGGTCTGGCGCGGCAACAAGCTGGTGGGCGACGCGCTGAGCCTGGAGCAGTACCTGTCGATGGGGCATGTGGCGGCGCGCTTCGGCGATTCGCGCGTCGTCGCCTTCGAGGGCTGGTACCTGCAGCAATGCGGCATCAACCGGCGGGTGGAGGTCGTCGCCAGCACGTTCAACGCGCTGCCCCAGCTGGTGGTGGGAACGACGCGCGTGGCGACGGTGCACACGCGCATGGCCCAGCTCTATGCGCGCCGCATGCCGCTGAAGGTGCTGCCGCTGCCGGTGGACATTCCGCGGCTGCAGATGCTGCTGCAATGGCACGGCATCCGCGACGACGACCCGGCGCACGCCTGGATGCGCGAGCAGATGCAGCACGTCGCGCGCGTGCACTGCCCGTAGCGCCCATCCAGCCTCTCTCAGCCGGCGCGCCGCGACGGCAGCCGCACCGTGGCGCAGGCCTCGAACCAGATCGCGCCTTCGATGTTCTCGACCCACAGCACCAGCTCGACCAGGAAGGCGCCGTCGCGCACCGCCTTGCGCGTGACGCAGCTGTTGACGATGGCCACGTCCTGCGTCAGGCCGTGCTCCTCGACGAAGCGGCCTTCGAGCCCCGGCACGCGCTGCAGCCAGTGCTCGGCCTTCGGGTTGGCCGGCACCGGCTTGCCGTAGCGGGCATGCCCGCGCGGATCCATGATGCTCCAGCGGATCTCGTGCAGCCAGCCGGCATCGCCCATCCAGTTGTCGAGATGGCGGATGGCGAACTCGCGCGCCAGGAAGTTGATCAGCGGGGCGCGCTGCTCGCCGTCCTTGTGGATGTCGCGCGTGTCGATCGCCGCGCCGTGTTCCTGGCCCGGGGGCGGCGGCGGCGGCGTGTAGTCGGCGGGCGGCGCCGGCGTCTGCGCCGCGGCATCGGCCAGGCGCCAGATGCCGTCTTGCGCGCCGCGCACCATCGCCGCCGAGGCGGCCGCATCGAGCATCTCGCGCTTGAGCGTGCGGCTGCCGCCGGCGCCCATGCCCCACGGCGCCGACGGCGTGACCGACGATTCGACCGGTCCGTCCAGCGTGGTCGTCGGCCGCTCGCCGATGGCCACGTCTTCCCAGTAGCGCGGCGTCGCGCCGCGGCGCGTCTCGGCCGCCCAGATGGCGCGCAGGCGCTGCCAGTCGGCGTCGGTGTAGACGTGCGGCGCCCGGCTGAACCAGTCGGGCGATTCCCACATGTCGAAGAAGCCCGGCCGCTCGGGCCGGTCGGCCGGGTCGCGGTAGATCCTGATGCTTTCGGTGACGCGGAACACCACGTCGTTGACCTTCTCGCCGCGCTGGTTCCAGACGCTGCCGCGCGTCTCGATGGCCACGGTGCGATAGGTCGAGCCCTCGGTCGGCGTCAGGTCGGCCATCTCGCGCGCGTCCACCACCGGGGTCAGCCGGTCGCCGGGGTGGATCGGCCGATGGCTGACGATGGCGTGGTTGAGGTCGCTGACGAGCAGCGTGTCGCGCGCCGCCGGCGGGTACGGCAGCATGAAGCCGTCGTCGTGCGCGGCCAGGCCGGGGAAGGCCAGGATGTCGGCGAAGCCGGCCTGCCGCGCATACGCCGCGTCGTGGCGCAGCGGGTTCTCGGGGTCGTACTTGCCGTTGTTGTAGCGCACCCAGTCTTCGCTGGCCTGCACCGTGGCCAGCACGCCGGGCGTGCCGGCCGGCAGCCGGCCTTCGGCCAGCGCGCGGGCGTCGATCGGCCCGCGCTCGGCGATGGCGCGGTTCAGCGCCAGGAAGCGCGCCACATGTTCGGCTTCGTGTGCCGTGTAGATACCGGGGTATAAGATGAGAAAGCGGCTGGTCTCGGTTGCCGGGGCGGCCTGGGCCGGCAGGTCCGAAGCAGCCGACGCGCCCGCGTCGGCACCGCTGCGGCGAAGCGTGGCGTTCACCATGCCGTGGCTCCGCCGTCGATGCGGAAGTCGGCGCCCGTGACCCAGCCCGCCTCGTCGGAGCACAGGAAGACGGCGGCCCAGGCGATGTCCACCGGCTGCCCGGTGCGCTTGATCATGAACTTGGTCATCACCTGCTCGCGAAAGCCCGGGATGTTCTCCATCGGGTACTTCGTGGCCGCCGTCTCGACCAGCGCCGGCGAGATGGTGTTGGCGCGCACGCCGTGCGGCGCGCCCTCGGCGGCGATCTGCCGCGTCATCGCCAGCACGCCGCCCTTGCCGGCGCAATGGGCCAGCGCCGGCGAGGTGGCCAGCGCCACGTAGGCGTTGGCCGACGCGAAGTTGAGGATCGCCCCGCCGCGCTCGATCAGGTGCGGCCACGCCGCCTGGCAGGCCAGGAAGACGATGTCGAGTTCGCCAACCATGGTCTTGCGCCAGCCGGCTTCGTAGTCCATCGTCGCCAGCGGCTCGAAGGCGCCGAAGGCGGCGGCGTTGACCAGGATGTCGATGCCGCCGGTGCGCTGCACGCCGAACTCGATCCAGCGCTTGACCTGCGCCGGATCGGTGAGGTCGCAGGGCTGCAGGCTGTCGATGTCGACGCCGAGCTGCCGCGCCTCGTCGACCGTGGCCGCGGCGGCCGCGGCGTCGATGTCGCAGCCGATCACGCGGGCGCCCTGCTGGGCGAACAGCAAGGCGATGCCCTTGCCGATGCCGGCGCCGATGCCGGTGACGAATGCGCGCTTGCCGGCGAGCCGGCTGCCGCGTTGGCCCGGCAGCGCGGGCGTGATGCGAGAAGACATGGAGGTTCGGGTGCGGAGCGACACGATGCGGTGTCTGGGCCCGAATGCTATGAAGCGCAGGCGCGGCGGCGATCAGTTTGTATCGTCGGCTGGCATTGACCGCATCGGATCGAGGCGGCGGGCGGCGCGGCCGCTCGCCGCGGTTCAGTCGCGCTGCGCCGTGATCAGCACGTCGGCCTGACCCTCGGCCAGCACGTGCTGGGTGACGCTGCCCAGCAGCAGGTCGGTCAGCATCGACGCGCCGTGCTTGCCGACGGCGATCAACTCGCTGTCGAGCAGCTGCTCCATCTCCACCAGCTTGAACGAGGCGTCGCCTTCCAGCACGCAGGGCTGCCACTCGTCGGGCCGCAGCCCGGCCTGCGCGGCCAGCGCGTGCAGCCGCTGCGTGGACTCGGCGCGGCAGCGCTCGCGGTAGCCGGTGATCGAGGCGTCGGCCACGCCGGCCATGCGCAGCCGGTTCTCGTAGGGCAGCTCGAAGACGGTGGCCAGCGTCAGCACGGCTCGCGGCGCCAGCCAGCGCGCCAGCTTCAGCGTGGCCAGCGAGCCGGCGGAAAAGTCCAGCGCCACCAACACCCGCCGGTAGTGCCCGTGCGGCGCCTGGCGCACCACCAGCACGGGGCGCGTGGTTTTGCGCATCAGCCGCTCGGCCGTGCTGCCCAGCACGGCGCGGCGCATGAAGCCGGCGCCGCGCACGCCGACGACCAGCAGCCGCGCGTCGACGGCCTCGGCCTCGCGCAGCACCACGTCCAGCACCGAGCCTTCGGCCAGGAGCGGCTGCACGTCGGCGCCGGTGGCGGCGTGCAACTGCGCGGCCTGCGCCTGCAGCGTGCGCTCGGCATCGTCCTTCAAGGCGCGCTCCAGCGCGGTCTCGTTGCCCAACCATCCACGCAACTGGGCGAGCGGCGGTCCGGGCAGCACGTGCACCAGCTCCAGCCGCGCGCCGACCTCGCGCGCCAGCCCCGCCGCGCGTTCGGCCGCGTGGCGGGCATGCGGCGAGAAGTCGGTCGCGACGGCGATCAACGGCGCGGGGGCGGGCGACTCGGCGGCCATGGGCTGGAAACTCCTGGCGGACACCGTAGCTCACATCGCGGCACGCGGCAAACAAGCCCGTGGCCGACGCGGGCCGATCGGGCCGCGCGCGGCCGGCCGGCGACATCATCGGCGCGACGAGGAGGAATCGGTGTCCACCCCCTGGCATGCGCTGACCGCGGCCGACACGCTGCAACGACTGTCGGCCGACGCGCGCGGGCTCGGCGCCGCGTCGGCGCGCGAGCGGCTGCTGCGGCACGGCCCCAACCGCCTGCAGGCGGCGCGCCGCCGCAGCCCGCTGCGGCGGCTGCTGGCGCAGTTCCACAACGTGCTGCTGTACGTGATGATGGGCGCGGCGGTCATCACCGCGGCGCTGGGCCATTGGGTGGACACCGGCGTGCTGCTGGCGGCGGTGGTGGTCAATGCGCTGATCGGCTTCGTGCAGGAGGGCAAGGCCGAATCGGCGCTGGACGCGATCCGCGCGATGCTGTCGCCGCAGGCCGTGGTGCTGCGCGACGGCCACCGCCAGGAGATCGACGCCGCCGAGCTGGTGCCAGGCGATGTGGTGCTGCTGGCCTCGGGCGACCGCGTGAGCGCCGACCTGCGGTTGCTGCAGGTCAAGGACTTGCGCGTCGACGAATCGGCGCTGACCGGCGAATCGCTGCCGGCCGACAAGGACGCCGCGCCGGCAGCGCCCGCGGCCACGCTGGCCGACCGCCGCAGCATGGCTTACGCCGGCACGCTGGTGACCTACGGCCAGGCCAGCGGCGTGGTCGTCGCCACCGGGCGCGACACCGAGATCGGCCGCATCGACACGCTGCTCGGCGGCGTGGCCGCCGGCAGCTCGCCGCTGATGCGCCAGATCGACCGCTTCGGCCGCGTGCTGGCGGTGGTGATCCTGGCGCTGTGCGCCATCACCTTTGCCTTCGGCGTGGGCTTGCGCGGCCACGCACCGGCCGACATGTTCCTGATGGTGGTGGCGCTGGCCGCCGGCGCCATCCCCGAAGGACTGCCGGCGATCATGACCATCACGCTGGCCCTGGGCGTGCAGCGCATGGCGCGCCGCCGCGCCATCGTGCGCCGGCTGCCGGCGGTGGAGGCGCTGGGCGCGGTGACGGTGATCTGTTCCGACAAGACCGGCACGCTGACGCGCAACGAGATGACGGTGCAGCGCGTGGTCTGCGCCGGGCTGGACGTGCAGGTCAGCGGCGCCGGCTACGCGCCCGACGGCGAGTTCCGCGCCGGCGCGCAGGTGATCGACGCCGAGCGCCATGCGGCGCTGGCGCTGGCCTTGCGCGCCGGCGTGCTGTGCAACGACGCCCGGTTGGCCGAGCCGGCGGCGGCCGGCGATGCGTGGTCGGTGGTCGGCGACCCGACCGAAGGCGCGCTGCTGGTGCTGGGTCGCAAGGCCGGGCTGGTACGCTCACATACCGAGGCAGCCTGGCCGCGCGTCGACTCGATCCCCTTCGAGTCGCAGCACCGCTTCATGGCCACCGCGCACCGCGACGACGAAGGCGCGCCGTGGATCTTCGCCAAGGGCGCGCCGGAGAAGATGCTGGAGATCAGCCGGCTCGAACGAGGCCCCGAGGGCGAGCGGCCGATCGACGTCGACACCTGGCGCCGCATGGCCACCGACATCGCCGCGCGCGGGCTGCGGCTGCTGGCCCTGGCCTGCCGGCGGGCGGCGCCGGCCGGTGACGGCCTGCGCTTCGGCGACGTGGAAAGCGGCTACACCATGCTGGCGCTGGTGGGCATCGCCGACCCGCCGCGCGACGAGGCGGTGCGTGCGGTGGCCGACTGCCACCGCGCCGGCATCCGCGTCAAGATGATCACCGGCGACCACGTCGACACGGCGCGCGCGATCGGCGCGGCGCTTGCCATCGGCGCGGGCAAGCCGGCGCTGACCGGCGCCGAGGTCGAGTTGATGGACGACGCCGCGCTGCGCGACGTGGCGCTGGAGATCGACGTCTTCGCGCGCGCCAGCCCCGAACACAAGCTGCGCCTGGTGCAGGCGCTGCAGCAGCGCGGCCAGGTGGTGGCGATGACGGGCGACGGCGTCAACGACGCGCCGGCGCTGAAGCGCGCCGACGTCGGCGTGGCGATGGGCCGCAAGGGCACCGAGGCGGCCAAGGAAGCGGCCGACGTGGTGCTGGCCGACGACAACTTCGCCACCATCGCCGCCGCGGTGCGCGAAGGGCGCGCGGTCTACGACAACATCCGCAAGTTCATCCTCTTCATGCTGCCCACCAACGGCGGCGAGGCGCTGGTGGTGGTGACCGCGATCCTGTTCGAACTGACGCTGCCGATGACGCCGGCACAGGTGCTGTGGATCAACATGGTGACCTCGGGCACGCTGGGCCTGGCGCTGGCCTTCGAGCCGGCGGAAAGCGACGTGATGCAGCGCGTGCCGCGGCCGCCGCGCGCGCCGCTGCTGTCGCGCTTCTTTGCCTGGCGCCTGCTGATGGTCTCGCTGCTGATGATGGCCGCGGCGCTGGGGCTGTTCTGGTGGGAGCTGGAGCGCGGCACGACGCTGGAGACGGCGCGCACGATGGCCGTCAGCGCCATCGTCGTGGCCGAGATGTTCTACCTGGTCAACAGCCGCTTCATCACGGCGCCGGCACTCAGCCGCCGGGGCCTCACCGGCAACCGCGTGATCTGGCTGTCGATCGCCGGCTGCCTGCTGCTGCAGCTCGGCTTCGTGCACCTGCCGCCGCTGCAGGCGATCTTCGGCTCCACCGCGCTGGCCGCCGACGAATGGGCACGGGTGGCGCTGGCCGGGCTGGCCGTGTTCGTGGTGGCCGAGTTGGAGAAGGCGGTGATGCGGCGGCGGGGGCGGCCACCGGCGTGAGCCGCATCGTCAGCCGAACCAGCCGTGCAGGTACCACAGCGGCTGCGCCGGGTCGCGCACCGGCAGCCGCTGGCGGAAGACCCAGACCAGCGCGCCGTCGGCCGCCTGGGCGATGAAGTAGTCGCGGGTGGCGACGTCGCCGTCCCACCAGCCGGTCTCGATGCGCTCGGGGCCCGACAGCAGTTGCAGCAAGCGGCCCTGGAACAGCGGCAGGGCCTCGCGCTCGGCCAGCGGCTGCGGTTCGGGCAGCAGCCACGCCGGGTGCGGCAGCGGGCCTTGCGGGGCGGCGGCCGGCGGCGGGGATGACGACAGCGATGGCGCCGACGATGACGACAGCGATGGCGCCGGCGCCGCCGCGGCGCGCACCAGCACGCTGGCTTTCTCGGGCCGGTGGTCGGCCACCGCCTGCAGGGCCAGCACGCGGTCGTCGCCCAGGCGGGCGCGCAGCCGCTCCAGCAGCCGCTGCAGCCCGGCCTGTTCGCTTTGCCGGTTCGGAAACAGCTCGGCATTGGGGGCGGCCTGGCGGCGCAGTTCGTGGCAGTCGATGCGCAGCTCCAGCGTGGGCGCCGGCAGTTCGACGCGGGCCAGGCGCTCGCGCAGCAGCAGTTGCAGGTGGGCGGCGTCGACCGAGGCCTCGGCCAGCTCCACGCGCAGCGCGGTGGCCGGCGGCACGCCGGCGCCGGCACGGTGGCGGCTTTCGTGCAGCATGCGCAATTCGAAGGCCAGCACGCGCGACTGGCGCGCCCGCGCCCAGGCCACCAGCTGCTGCAGCAGCAGCGCCGCGGCGTGCAGCAGCGGCTCGGCCTGCTCGGCGCGCTGTGCCAGTTCCAGCCGGGCGCCGAAGCGCTCGGGCGCGCTCAGCCAGGGTCGCGGATCGGGGCGCGTGCCGCGCGCGCGGTCCAGCTCGTCGAGCAGCGTCTCGCCGAAGCGCCGCGCCAGCCCGGCGCGCGGCAGCGTCAGCAGGTCCGACAGGCGCTGCAAGCCCATGCCTTGCAAGGCCTCCCAGTGCTTGCGGCCGGGGCCCAGCAGCCACACCGGCACCTCGTCCAGCAGGCGCTGCAAGGCCTTCAGGTCGTCGCGCTGCGGGCCTTGGTGCAGGTCGTCGCGCCAGCGCGCCAGCAGGGCCGCGCCCAGCGCGGTGGGCGCGGCGGCGATGCGCACCCGGTGCCCCAGCGGCTGCAAGGCGCGGCGCAGCCGCGCCAGCAGCGCATCGGCGCCGCCGAAGTAACGCAGGCAGCTGGCCACCTCCAGCAGCACGCTGTGGCCGTCCAGCGCCACCGCCGGCGTGAAGGCCAGCGCCGTGTGCACCACCGCCTGCAGGGCCTGGGCGTCGCGCCGCTCGTCGGCCTGGCCGAACTGCAGATCGGGCCGCAGCGCCAGCGCGGTGGCGCGTTGCAGGCCGGGCCGCACGCCGGCCGCCGCGGCCGCGGCGTTGACGGCCTGCACCTCGTGTTCGGCCAGCAGCGCCAGCGGCTGGCGGCGCTGCGCTTCGTCTAGCGCGGCGGCAAAGGCTTCCAGCGACAGCCAGGGCAGGTGGACGGCAAACCACAGCATGGACGCAAGCCGCCGTGCATGGCGCTCAGGACGAAGCCGACGCCGCGCGCGGCCGCGTCTTCAGGGCCGGCGGCAGCGCCGCCGCGGCTTGCTCGGCCGCCAGGCGCAGCGCACGCTCGCGCGCCGGTGCCGACAGCGCCGGCGGCAGCGCCAGCCGCAGCGGCTGCGCCAGCGGCGGGCCGCGGCGCTTGACGAGGTGCAGCGCCAGCTCGTCGGGCCCGGCGGCGGCCAGCCGCAGGCGCAGCGGCGCGGCGCTGGGGCGCGCCAGCGCCGCCTGCGCGCGCAGCACGAAGGCCGGCCCGTCGTGCGCCTGCGCCGCCAGTTGCAGGCGGCGCAAGGCCTCGGGCGGCAGCCGCGGCGGCAGCCAGGCCAGCAAGGCGCCGGCATGGCCGCACTTCAAGGCCTGCTCCAGCGCCCACAGCAGGTCGGCCGCCGGCAGCGGCGCTGCCGCCGCCCCGCCCGCCGCCGCCCGGCCCTGCACCAGCAGCAGGTGGCCCAGGTCCAGCCCCAGCGCCGCCAGCGTGCCGGCCTGCGGCCGGGCCGGCGGCTCGAACAGCAGCACGCTGCGGCCGCCGCCCTGCACGGCGGCCAGCGCCGGCGCCAGCAGCCGCAGCTCGCCCACGCCGGGGTGCGGCAGCAGCAGCTCGGTCAACGCGCGCGCCGGCCAGCCGCCGCCGGGCAGTTCGGCGTCCAGCTCGGCAAAACCACTGGCCACGGCGGGTTGTTGCTGTTCGCGGCCCAGCTGATGGGCGCGCCACAGCGCCGGGTGCAGGCACTCGGGCTCGGGCAGGGCGGCAAACAGGTCGGGGGAAACAGTCACCCGAAGACTGTACGTTTATACAGTTGTTGACGCAATCCACGGTGCCATTCGGCCCCCGGCGGGGAACTCAGCCCCCCGGCCGGGGCTCAACCAGGGATGGAAAAGCTGTTTCCGATGGACTGGGCGCCGCCCTGGCTGGCCGATTGGCTGGCTGATTGGCTGCCGGTGCTGCTGGCCGCCGTGCTGGCGTTGCTGCTGGCCGAAGTGGTGTTCCGACTCGGCCAGCGCCTGCTGCAGCGGGCCAGCGCCGGCACGCCGACCGCGGCGCTGCTGCTGGCGGGCATCCGCCGGCCGGCGCACCTGCTGGTGCCGGCCGCGGCGCTGGCGCTGATGCTCAACGGCGCGCCCGACGACCTGCGCGGCCTGACCAGCGCGCACCGCGTGGTGGGCATGGTGCTGATCGGCAGCGTCACCTGGCTGCTGGTCAACGCCGTCAACGCCTTTGCCGCCGCGGTGGCCGCGCGCCACCCGGTGGCGGTGGCCGACAACCTGCAGGCGCGCCGCATCCACACGCAGACGCGCGTGCTGGCCCGCGTGGTGGTGGGCCTGATCACCCTGGTGGGCACGGCGCTGATGCTGATGGTGCTGCCCGGCGTGCGCCAGCTCGGCGCCAGCCTGCTGGCATCGGCGGGCCTGGCCGGGCTGGTGGCCGGCTTCGCGGCGCGGCCGGTGCTGGGCAACCTGATCGCCGGGCTGCAGATCGGCCTGAGCCAGCCCATCCGCCTCGACGACGTGGTGGTGGTCGAAGGCGAATGGGGCGTGATCGAGGAGATCACCGGCGCCTACGTGGTGGTGCGCATCTGGGACCAGCGGCGCCTGGTGGTGCCGCTGCAGTACTGGGTGGAGAAGCCCTTCCAGAACTGGACGCGCAGCAGCAGCGAGCTGATCGGCAGCGTCTTCTTCTGGGTGGACTACCGCATGCCGCTGGAGCCGCTGCGCCAGGCCCTGCGCGAGGCCTGCGAGTCCAGCCCCGACTGGGACCGGCGCTTTTGCATCCTGCAGGTGACCGAGGCCGGCGAGCAGGCCGTGCAGTTGCGCGCGCTGGTCACCGCGGCCAGCGGCCCCAAGGCCTGGGACCTGCGCTGCCACGTGCGCGAACGGCTGCTCGACTTCATGCAGCGCGAGCACCCGCAGCACCTGCCGCGGCGGCGGGCCGAGCTGTCGTCGCCGGCCGGCGCGCCGCGCGACGACGCCGGTGCCGGCGCCCCCGGCGCGCGGCACCAGCTGTTGGCCGCCGGCTAACGCCTCAAATAACCGGCTGCGCCAGCAGCCCGGCCACGCGCTCGCGCAGGCCTTGCGGCGACACCGCCTGCGCCGGCAGCGCCGGGCCGGCGGCCAGGCCGACGCGGCTGAACCGGCCACGGCGGAACGGCCGCACCATCGCCGTGCCTTGCTCGACGCGCGAGAAGTAGCTGCCCCACAGGTTCTGCAGCGCCAGCGGCACCACCGGCACCGGGTGGGTCTGCAGGATCTTCATGATGCCGCCCTTGAACTCGGCAAGCTGGCCGTCGCGGGTGATCGCGCCTTCGGGAAAGATGCACAGCAGGTCGCCGTCGGCCAGCACCTGGCGCGCCGCCGCGAAGGCGGCCTCGTAGGCGGCCGGGTCGTCCTTCTGCGGCGCGATGGGGATGGCCTTGGCCAGCCGGAACAGCCAGCCGAGCACGGGGATGCGGAAGATGCGGCTGTCCATGATGAAGCGGATCGGCCGCGGGCTGGCCGCCATCAGCAGCACCGCGTCGACGAAGCTCACGTGGTTGCACACCAGCACCGCCGCGCCTTCGCCGGGGATGTGCTCGTCGCCGCGCACCTTGAAGCGGTAGATGCAGCGCGTGGCGATGAAGGCCACGAAGCGCAGCAGGTACTCGGGCACCAGCATGAAGATGTAGAACGCCACCACCGCGTTGAGCAGCCCGACGACCAGGAAAACCTGCGGGATGCTGAAGCCCGCGCCCAGCAGCGCGCCGACGCCGATCGAGCTGACGATCATGAACAGCGCGTTGAGGATGTTGTTGGCCGCGATGATGCGCGCGCGGTGCGTGGGCTGGCTGCGCATCTGGATCAGCGCGTACATCGGCACGCTGTAGATGCCGGCGAACATCGACAGCAGCGCCAGGTCGGCCATCACGCGCCAGTGCGCCGGCTGCGCGACGAAGGCGGCCAGCGTCAAGCCCGATGCCGGCGGCAGCGCGCGCGATGCGAAGTACAGGTCGACCGCGAACACGCTCATGCCGATGGCGCCCAGCGGCACCAGGCCGATCTCCACGTGGCGGCGGCCGAGCACCTCGCACAGCAGCGCGCCGATGCCGATGCCCACCGAGAACACCACCAGCAGCAGCGAGGCCACCTGCTCGTTGCCGTGCAGCACGTTGCGCGCGAAGGCCGGGAACTGGCTGAGGAAGACGGCGCCGAAGAACCACATCCAGCTGATGCCCAGCAGCGAGCGGAAGACGACGATGTTCTCGCGCGCCAGCTTCAGGTTGCGCCAGGTCTCGCTGAAGGGGTTCCAGTTGATCTTCAGGCCGGGGTCGGTGGCCGGCGACAGCGGCACCGCCTGCGCCAGCACGCGGCCCAGCACGGCCAGCGCCAGGCAGGCCCAGGCGGTGTCGCGCGCGCCGGTCTCGGGCAGCGCGATCAGCAGCCCGCCGGCCACGTTGCCCAGCAGGATGGCGACGAAGGTGCCCATCTCCACCATGCCGTTGCCGCCGGTCAGCTCGCGTTCGCTCAGGTGCTGCGGCAGGTAGGCGAACTTCACCGGCCCGAACAGCGTGGAGTGCAGCCCCATCAGCGCCACGCACAGCAGCAGCGCCGGCACGTTGCGCGCGACGAAGCCCCAGGCCGCGAGCGCCATGATGGCGATCTCCAGCGACTTGACGAAGCGGATCAGCAGCGCCTTCTCGTACTTGTCGGCCAGTTGCCCGCTGGTGGCGGAAAACAGCAGGAAGGGCAGGATGAACACGGCGCCGATCACCAGCCCGGCCGATTCCGGCGGCAGCCAGCTCACCTGCAGCTGGTAGGTCACCATCACGGTGAAGGCGAACTTGAACAGGTTGTCGTTGCCGGCGCCGAGGAACTGCACCCAGAAGAACGGCGCGAAGCGCCGTTGGCCGAGCAGCGCGAACTGGTTGGGGTGGGCGTGGGGGTTGGTGCTCACGGCAGGTCGGGTCTCCGGGGTGGAATGACTGTAGTGGTTCAACGCAGCGTCTGGATGGGGCCCGCCAGGCCGCTGCGCTGCAGCCAGGCGAAGACCGAGTCGACCGTCACGGTCTGGATGCGGTCGGCCGCGAGCAACTCGCCCGGGTGGTCGTCGAAGGCGACGTTGGCGCGGCTGAGGCGCGCGCCCAGCCGCGTCAGCGCGCCGATCGGCAGCGTGCTGGGCTCGTAGCCTTTCAGGCGCAGCCAGGCCTGCGCGCGCTCGCGGTTGTCGGCGGCCGGCTCTTCGGCCAGCGCCAGCGTCTCGATGGCCCACTGGTTGCTCTGCTGGTAGGTCTGCGCCCAGGGGTAGGCCACCATGCTGTAGGCCGCGCGGTGCAGCGTGGCGACGCGCCGGTTGTCCTGCAGCAGCGCCAGCAGGTGGCGTTGCACTTCGGGCCGCGGCACCGCGTAGGCGGCCTGGTAGTCGTACAAGTCGTCGAGGAAGAACTCGGCCAGCCCCTGGCGATACAGCTGGCCTTCGGCGGTGCCGCAGTGGTTGAGCTTGTGCACCACGCGCCAGACGGGCTGGCCGCCGCGGCCGTCGTCGTCGCCGCTGCGCGCGCGGTAGGCCAGGCCCAGGTGCGACCAGCGCAGCCCCCAGCGGCTGAGGTCCTGGCCGTTGCGCGCCAGCACCACCACGTCGGCGCCGCTGTCGTCCAGCCGCTGCGCCGTGCGCTCGGCCAGTGACATCGAACGTTCGACCGCCAGGGCCGTGGGCGCGTTCGGCTCGCAGGCCTGGCCGGCCTGCAGGGGACCGGACGCGAACAGCAGCGCGGCCAGCACCGCTAGCACGGCCAGCACGGCTGGCGCGGCCGACGCGCGGGCGCGGCAGGCGAGGCGCTTCATCGCGTGATCCTTTCGTTGTAGAGCAGCGCCTTGCCCACTTCGTTGGGGATGAAGGCGATGGCGCGGCCGGCGGCCGACAGCACCCAGCCGCTGCTCATCGCGGTGACCAGCACCGCGCTGCCGGCGGCCAGCGAGAGGCCACCGGCCACCTGGCCGCCGAGCCGCACGCTGGCGCGGGCGCCGTCGGACGCGCGCTCCAGCACCCACCGCGTGCCTTCGGAGGTGGCCTCCACCGCCACCACGGTGAGCGCCGCGCCGGTCGACAGCAGCGCCGCCGGCGCCGCCACCGAGACGGCCACCGGCAGCATCGACAACGCGCTCAGCTCCGACAGGCCGCCGCCCTGCGCGCGGGCCGGGCCGCCGGCGGCGGCCGCCAAGGCCAGCGCGGCCAACCAAGCACTGCATCGAATGCGCATCGAAGTCCTCGTCGGGTGGTGGAACACGAGGCCCATCCTGCGCCCGGCGGCCGCCGGTATCCATGGCTCCAGAGAGGGTCGATCGGCCCGCGCCGGAAAGTATCATCGGCCGATACTTCCGGAGGGCACCCGCCGATGAGCAGCACGCAAGACCTGGTGGCCGCGCTGAAGGCCGAGCTGCGCGCCAGCGGCATCACCTACGCCAAGCTGGCGCGCGAGCTGAAGCTGGCCGAATCCAGCGTCAAGCGCATCTTCGCCAAGGGCGACATGCCGCTGTCGCGCATCGACGAGGTGCTGGCGGTGCTGAAGATGGACTTCGCCGAACTGGCCGCGCGCGTCGTGCACGCCCAGCCGCTGGTGAAGGAGCTGACGCTGGCGCAGGAGAAGGCCGTGGTCGCCGACCCCAAGCTGCTGCTGGTGGCCATCAGCGTGCTGAGCCACTGGACCTTCGAGCAGATCACCTGCAGCTACCGCATCAGCGACGCCGAATGCGTGGCGCGGCTGGCGGTGCTGGACCGGCTGGGCATCATCGAGCTGCGCCCGCTCAACCGCTACCGGCTGAAGCTGGACCGCACCTTCCGCTGGCGCGCGCAAGGGCCGGTGATGAACTACTTCCGCCGGCACGTGGTGGAGGACTACTTCAGCGGCGGCTTCGACGGCGAGGGCGAGACGCTGCTGCTGGTGCACGGCCAGGTGGCGCGCGCGCAGGCCGCGATGTTCGTCGAGCGCGTGCAGCGCCTGGCGCAGGACTTCGCGCAGCAGCACCTGGCCGACCAGAAGCTGCCGGCCGCCAAGAAGGATGGCTACACGATGGTGGTGGGCCTGCGCTCGTGGCTGTTCGCGGCCTTCCGCGACCTGCGCCGGCCCGCCGTCACGTAAGCGCGCGGCGCAGCGCCACCCCGCACAGCGCCAGCGCGGTGTTGGCCTCGTCGATCAAGCGGCCCATGGTGATGAAGCCGTGGATCTGCCGTTCGAAGCACACGTACTGCGTGGCCACGCCGGCGGCCGACAGCGCGTCGGCGTACTGCCGGCCTTCGTCGCGCAGCGGGTCGAAGCCGGCGGTCAGCACCAGCGCCGGCGGCAGGTGGGACAGGTCCTCGGCCAGCAGCGGCGAGGCGCGCCAGTCGGTCCACTGCGCCGGGTCGGCGAGGTAGTGCCCGCGGAAGTAGGCGATGGTGTCGGCCGTCAGCAGGTAGCCCTGCCCATTGGCGGTGTGCGACGGCGCCACGGCGCGCATGTCGGTGGCCGGGTAGATCAGCAGTTGCAGCCGCGCCGGCGCCTCGCCGGCATTGCGCATGGCGATCGCCGTCACCGCGGCCAGGTTGCCGCCGGCGCTGTCGCCGCCGAGCGCGATGCGCGTGCCGTCCAGCCCGTGCGCGGCGCCATGCTCGCGCAGCCAGTGCACGGCGGCGTGGGCATCGTCCACCGCGGCCGGAAAGCGGTGCTCGGGAGACAGCCGGTAGTCCACCGACAGCACGGCACAGCCGCTCTCGGCGCACAGCGTGCGGCAGACGACGTCGTGCGTGTCGCGGTCGCCGATCACCCAGCCGCCGCCGTGATAGTACACCAGCACCGGATGCGGCCAGGTGCCTTGCGCCGGCTCGTACACGCGCAGCGGCAGCGCGCCGCCGGGGCCGGCGGCATGCAGGTCGTGCACGCGGCCGATGGCCGGCGGCTCGGGCTGCGTGAAGGCACGGCGCTCCACGTAGATGCGGCGCGCCTCGGCGTGCGGCAGCGTGTGCGTGGGCGGCACTCCGCGCTCGATCATCAGGTCGATCAACGCGCGGGCTTGGGGGTCGAGCATGAGACGGTCTCCGGTCGGGGGCTGCTGGAGTGTAGGCCGCGGTCTTTCAGCGAAGATCGAAGCATGAGCCCCGACGCGGCGACGGTCGAGTTCGTCGCGCGCAGCAAGCTCGGCGGGCGGGCGCAGCGGCTGCACGAAGTCAGCCGCTTCGTGCGCGAGGGCGGGCGCTGGTACTACGTGGACGGCGAGCTGCGTTGAGGCCTCACCCGAACCGCACCGCCGCAATCGGCGGCAGGTTCAGCGACACGGTCTGCCAGTGGTCGCCACCGTCGAAGCTGGTCCACAGGCCGCCGGTGGTGCTGCCCATCAGCAGCGTGCGGCCGTCGGCGGCCACGTCCAGCGCGTGGCGGTAGACGAGGTCGTAGCAGTCGTGCTGCGGCAGCCCCGCGCGCAGGGTCTCGAAGCTGCGCCCGCCGTCGCGCGTGCGGTTGACCACCAGCGCCGCGTTCAGCGGCAGGCGGCGCTGGTCGGCCTCGGCGGGCACGAACCAGGCGGTCTGCGGGTCGTGCGGGTGCGCCGCCACCGCAAAGCCGAAGCTCGACAGCGGCGCCTTCAACTCGTGCCACTGCCGCCCGTCGTCGGTCGAGCGCCAGATGCCGTTGTGATGCTGGCACCACAGCACCTCGGGCGCCGCGGCACAGCGCACGATGCGGTGCGGGTCCTGGATGTTGGGGTCGAAGGCCTGGTCGGGCGGCATGTAGTCGGCGCGCATCCCCACGGCGCGCAGCGCCCAGCGGCCGCCGTCGTCGCCGCTGTGCCAGATGCCGCCGCAGCTGATGCCCAGCAGCAGTTCGCCGGCGCGCCGCGGGTGCGGGCAGATCGAGTGGATGCCCGGGCAGGGGTAGCCGCCGCCGAACCAGTCGACGCGGCCGGGCTGCTGCCACAGCGGCTGGTTGAGCTGCCAGCTGGCGCCGAAGTCGTCGCTGCTGAACAGCCCGCCGGGCAGCGTGCCGGCCCAGACGCGGCCGCCCGCGGCTTCCAGCGCCCAGATCTGCACCAGCTTCCATTCGGGGCCGGCGGCGCCCTCGGGCTGCGGCGGATAGGCCGGCGTGGCCACTTCGCGCCAATGCGCGCCGGCGTCGTCGGAGGCATGCAGCTTGACGCCGAAGTGCCCCAGGTTCAGCGCCGCCAGCATGTGGCCCTGGGGCTGCTGCGAGTGTGCGTGCGTTTGCGCTTGCGCTTGCGAGTTTGGCGGCAGCATCAGCGTCACCGGCTCGCCGAGGAAGCTGCTGCGCGCGATGCGCCAGCCGCCGCCGCCGCTGCCGGCGCTGCAGCGCTGCAGTTCGAACAAGCCCTTGCGGGTGGCCACCCAGGCGCGGTCGTCCATCGCTTCAACCTCCAGACAAGGCCTGCATCACGTGCACGCGGCTGGCCGGCTGCACGGGGTCGGCCAGGCGCACGCGGTCGTCGCAGCGGCGGCCGTCGATGAAGACCACCACGTTGGGCCGCAGGTGGCCTTGCTCGTCCAGCACGTAGCCGCGCAGCCGCGGGTTGACGGCGAAGGCGTCTTCCAGCGCGGCGCGCAGCGTGGCCGCCGCGCTCTCGACCTCGGGCGTCTCGGTGAAGCGGCGCAGCTGGGGCGTGAAGGCCACGGTCGGCATGGCGGCGATCATCGCGGCACGGCGCGGCCGCGGGCAAGAGCGGGAATGCCTGTGTGCGGCCGCTGTCGAAAGCGCGTGGCGTCGCTCGTCGCCGGCCCGCCGCGCCGGCCGCGCCCGCCCGGCGACAATGCCGGCCGACGATGGATCCCGGTCTCCTGTATGCCGGCCTCGCCTTCGCGATCTGGGGCCTGTTTCCGCTGTACCTGCGCCAGATCGTCTCGGTGTCGCCGATCGAGGTGGTGCTGCACCGCTCGGCCTGGGCGCTGCTGCTGCTGGTGGTGGTGCTCGGCCTGTTGCGCCGCTGGCAATGGCTGGGCCCGATCGTGCGCCAGCCGCGGCGCGCGCTGCCCTTTGCCGCCAGCGCCGTGCTGCTGGCCGGCAACTGGATGCTCTACGTCTGGGCCGTGCAGTCGGGCCATGTGCTGGACGCCAGCCTCGGCTACTTCATCAACCCGCTGGTCAGCGTGCTGCTGGGCGTGCTGGTGCTGCACGAGCGGCTGCGCCGCGCGCAATGGCTGGCGGTGGCGCTGGCGGCCTTCGGCGTGGCGTGGCTGACCTGGCAGACCGGGCGGCTGCCCTGGGTGGCGCTGCTGCTGGCCGTCAGCTTCGCGATCTACGGGCTGATCCGCAAGACCGGCCACCTGGGCGCGCTGGAGGGGCTGGCGCTGGAGACGCTGCTGCTGGCGCCGCTGGTGCTGCCGGCGCTGGCCTGGATCACCGCCCACGGCGGCGCGCTGGCCCGCGGCGACGCGGCCTTGATCGGCTGGCTGTGCCTGTCGGGCCCGCTGACCGCGCTGCCGCTGCTGCTGTTCGCCGCCGCGGCGCGGCGGCTGCCGCTGGCCACCGTGGGGCTGATGCAGTACCTGTCGCCGACGCTGCAGTTCGCGCTGGGCGTGTGGGTCTTCCACGAGCCGATGCAGCCGGCGCGGCTGGCCGGCTTCGTCTGCATCTGGGCGGCGCTGGCGCTGTACAGCGCCGATGCGCTGCGGCGCACGATGCGGCGACGCTGACCTCGGCAGTGGAACGTTTCAGATGCAACAAAGGCAGCGGGGTGAGCCGCTGCCTTCGTCGATCCGCAGGTCCGGCACCTGGGGAGGTGCCGGGCCTCAAGCCATCACTTCGGGTTCGAAGCGGAAGCGGCGGGCTTCTCGGCCTTGGCCTTCTTCGACGACTTGGCGGCCTTGGCCTTCTTGGCCTTGGCGGGGGCGCTGGCGGCGGGGGCGGCGCCGGTGTGCGACGCGGCTTGGGCCGGCAGGCCAGCCAGGGCGAAAGCAGAAACGATCAGGGCAGTCAGCAGCTTGTTCATGGCAATCTTTCCGATGTTGGATTGAAGTTTGGACTGGAGGGTCTGGCCGTCCGCTCGCCGCGGGGGCGGACGGTTGACGGTCCTCGCTACAACGCGGGCGCCAGCATCCGGTTGACGGCCTCGGCAACAAATTCGCTGGCCCTATCATGCCGCCGCCGATGCCGCTGCCTCCGCCCTGCACCTTCGACATCACCCGGCCGCCCGGCCGCCGCGCCCGCCGCCGGCTGATGCCGCTGGCCGCGGCGCTGGCCGCGCTGATGTCACTGGCGGCACTGCCGACCGCCGCCGAACCCTTCAAGCCGCAAGACGACGCCCAGGTGCTGCTGCGCCTGCCGGCGCCGGCCGCCGATGCGGGCAGCCGCGCGCTGGCCGCCTTGCGCCGCCAGCGCGACCAGGCGCCCGGCCAGCCCGGCCCGGCCGCCGCGCTGGCCTGGGGCCACATCCAGCGCCTGCTGGCCGAAGGCGACCCGCGCGACGCCGGCTACGCCCAGGCCGCGCTGGCGCCGTGGTGGACGCAGGCCGCGCCGCCGGCCGAGGTGCGCGTGGCGCGCGCCGTGCTGCGGCAGTTCCGCCACGACTTCGACGGCGCGCTGGCCGACCTGCAGCCGGTGGTGCAGCAAGACCCCGACGACGAGCGCGCCTGGGCCTGGATCGTCGCCATCCACATGGTGCAGGCCCATTACGAACAGGCGCGCGAAGCCTGCGAGCAAGGCCTGGGCGACGGCCCCGACCTGCTGGCCCAGGGCTGCCTGGCGCAGGTGGAAGCGGCCACCGGCCAGGCCGCGCCGGCGCTGGCGCGGCTCGACACGGCGCTGGCCGCCGACCGCGACGCCACCCCCGCGCAGCGCCTGTGGGCGCTGACGCGGCTGGCCGAGACGCACGAGCGCCTGGGCCAGGCCGCCGCCGCCGAGCGCGCCTACCGCGCCGCCTTGGCGCTGGACCTGGAAGACGGCTACCTGCTCGCCGCCTATGCCGACTTCCTGCTCGACCAGCGCCGCCCGGCCGAGGTGCTGGTCTTGCTGAAGGACCGCGAACGCAACGACCTGCACCTGCTGCGCCTGGCGCTGGCCGCCAAGGCCTCGAAGCATCCGCGGCTGGCCGCCTGGCAAGGCATGCTGGCCGCGCGCTTCGACGCCGCCCGCCAGCGCGGCGACACCGCGCACCAGAAGGAAGAAGCCCGCTTTCTGCTGGAACTGCAAGGCGACGCCGAACGCGCGCTGCCGCTGGCGGTGGCCAACTACCGCGTGCAGCGCGAAGCGGCCGATGCCCGCGTGCTGCTGCAGGCCGCGCTGGCGGCGCGCCGCAAGGCGGCCGCCGCGCCGGTGCTGGACTGGCTGCGCGAGTCGCGCTTCCAAAGCCTCGTGTTGGCCGGCCTGGCGGCCCAGGTGCAGGCCTTGCCATGAGGCGGCGGCGCGGCCGGCCGGCCGCCGGGCGGATGGTCCTACCCGCCTTGCTGGCGTGGCTGGCGTTGCTGGCGGTGCTGATGGCGCCCGGCGGCGCCGCGGCGCACAAGCCCTCCGACAGCTACCTCGGCCTGGACTGGCACGGCCAGCGGCTGCAAGGCCGCTGGGACATCGCCTTGCGCGACCTCGATGCCGACATCGGCCTCGATGCCGACGGCGACGGCCAGGTCACCTGGGGTGAGCTGAAGGCGCGGCACGCCGACATCGCCGCGCACGCGCTGGCCCACCTGCAGGTGCTGGCCGACGGCCAGCCCTGCCGCGCGACGGCCGGCGAGCAACTCGTCGACGAGCACACCGACGGCGCCTACACGGTGCTGCCCTTCACGCTGGACTGCCCCACCTCACCTCGAACGTTGGAGTTGCGGTACGGCCTGTTCGCCGCGGTCGACCCCTCGCACCGCGGCCTGCTGCGGCTGACCGACGCCAGCGGCACGCGCACCGCGGTGCTCGACCCCAACGGGCCGCCGCAGCGCTTTCAGCGCGCCGGCGGCGACGGCACGGCCGGCACGCTGGCCACGCTGTGGCAGTTCCTGCGCGAAGGCGTGTGGCACATCTGGATCGGCTTCGACCACATCCTGTTCCTGCTGTCGCTGCTGCTGCCGGCAGTGCTGGTGTGGGTGCCGCCGCGCTGGCAGCCGGTGCCGCGGCTGCGCGACGCGGTGATCGACGTGGCCAAGATCGTCACCGCCTTCACGCTGGCGCACTCCATCACCCTCAGCCTGGCCACGCTGGGCGTGGTGGCGCTGCCGTCGGCGCTGGTGGAGTCGGCCATCGCCGCCTCGGTGCTGCTGGCGGCGCTGAACAACGTGTTCCCGCTGTTCCAGGGCCGGCGCTGGCTGGTGGCCTTCGGCTTCGGGCTGATCCACGGCTTCGGCTTCGCCACCGTGCTGGCCGAGCTGCAACTGCCGCAGGGCGCGCTGCTGCTGGCGCTGCTGGCCTTCAACGGCGGCGTGGAGCTGGGGCAGCTGGCGATCGTCGCCGTCTTCCTGCCGCTGGCCTTCGCGCTGCGCGGCACGGCCTTCTACCGGCGCGCGGTGCTGCAAGGCGGCTCGTGGCTGATCGCCGCGCTGGCCGCGGTGTGGTTCGTCGAGCGCGCCTTCGGGCTGCAGATCCTCAGGCTGCCCTGAGGATCCGCCGCCGCCTCAGCGCAGGTCGCCCGCCAGGCTGGCCAGCGTCTCGGGCGCCACGTTGACGTGGGCCGGGTAGTGGGTGTGGTCGCAGCCGATCTTCACCGCGGCGCCGGCGCGGATGGCCTGGCGCTGCGCCGGGTTGAACTCGAAGCGCACGAAGTGCACCGAGCTGGTCTTCTCGTCGTTCTCGCGGTCGAGGTCTTCGTCGGCGATCGCGTAGACGCGCGGCTGGCCCTCGACCTCGACGAACAAGCGGTCTTCCACGCCGATCAGCCGCGCCAGCTCGCGCTTGCGCTCGTGCGGGTCGGGGTACTCGATCAGCATCGTCGCCTTCCAGTTGCTGCCGTCGGGCACCAGCGGGCCGTAGGCCTCGATCTCGGACTGGATGCCGGCCTCGTCGAAGATCTTCTCGATGTGCAGCATCTCCTGGATCTGGCGGCGGATGGTGTGCTCGTCCTCGAACTGCAGCGTCACGTGCTCGCCCAGGTGCACGCTGCGCAAGCGGCGGTGGGCGATGGCTTCGGCGCGGCTGCTCTTGCGGACCTTGGCATAGGCCTCCAGCGTGAGGAGGCTGTCGCGGCTGATGTTCATGTCTGGTTTGCTCCCGTCGTCACGCCCGTCTTCACTCCAGGCCGTAGGCCCTGCGCACCAGCGACAGCGGGTGCTGCACCGCCTTCGGCGGCGTGCCGGCTTCGCTCATGCCCTGCGCGATGTGGTGGCCGGCCATCGGGCAGTCGCTGCTGATCACGTCGGGCTCGTCGCGCGCCATGCTCTTGAACACCGGCTTGCCGATCTTCATCGCGATCGGGTGCGTCGCCGTCTTCACGCCATAGGTGCCGGCGTGGCCCGAGCAGCGCTCGACGGTGTTGAGCGTCAGCTCCACCGTCTGGCCAATCAGCTTGAACAGCTCCTCGGTCTTCTTGCCGATCTTCTGCACGCGGCCATGGCAGGGGATGTGGTAGCTCACCTTGCCCAGCGCGGCCTGGAAGTCGGTCTTCAGCAGCCCGTCCTTGTGGCGCGCCACGAGGTACTCGAAGGGGTCGTACATCGCGTCCTTGACGAGCTGCACGTCGGCCTCGTCGGGGAACATCAGCGGCAGCTCCTGCTTGTACATCAGCGTGCAGCTCGGCACCGCCGTGACGATGGCCCAGCCCTCGCGCGCATAGCGCGCCAGCACGGGGATGTTGGCGTCCTTGGCGCGCTCCACGGCCTGCAGGTCGCCGAGTTCGAGCTTGGGCATGCCGCAGCACTGCTCCTTGTCGACGATCTCCCAGGGAATCTCGTTGTGGTCGAGCAGCTTGATCAGGTCGTTGCCGATGCCGGGCTCGTCGTAGTTGATGTAGCAGGTGGCGAAGATCGCCACCTTGCCCGGCGTGCGCTGGCCGTTGACCACCGTGAAGGCCGGGTTGTTGAGCGCCTTGCCCCAGCGGAAGCGCTGCTCGGCCAGCGTCGGCATCCAGGCCTGCGGGTGCACGCCCAGCTCGCGGTTCATCAGGCTGCGCATCGCGCGCGTGCCGTTGACCTTGTTGACCAGCTCCACCACCACCGGGATGCCGGCGAACTGGCCGTGCACGTCGGTGGAGGCCAGCAGCTGCTCGCTTTTCTTGACGCCGCCGTGGCTGAACTTGTAGGCCTTGGCGCGCAGCATCAGGTGCGGGAAGTCCAGGTTCCAGGGATGCGGCGGCGTGTACGGGCACTTGGTCATGTAGCACAAGTCGCACAGGTAGCACTGGTCCACCACCTGCCAGTAGTCGGCCTTGGCCACGCCGTGCACCTCGCCGTCGGCGGTGGCGTCCACCAGGTCGAACAGGTTCGGAAAGCTCTGGCACAAGCTCACGCAGCGGCGGCAGCCGTGGCAGATGTCGAACACCCGTTCGATCTCGGCGAACAGCTTGCCTTCGTCGCTGAACTCGGGGCTCTTCCAGTCGATGGGGTGGCGGGTCGGGGCTTCGAGGTTGCCTTCGCGCATGAGGCTCATCCCTTGTGCGGTGGGTGCGAAAGAAGAACAAGGGGCTTCGCAGCCCCTTGTTCGAACGGTGTCGGCGTGCGGCCGAAGAATCGATCGTCAGTCGACCAGCGCGTCGAGGGCCTTCTGATAGCGGTTGGCGTGCGAGCGCTCGGCCTTGGCCAGCGTCTCGAACCAGTCGGCGATCTCGTCGAAGCCTTCTTCGCGCGCCGACTTGGCCATGCCGGGGTACATGTCGGTGTACTCGTGGGTCTCGCCGGCGACGGCGGCCTGCAGGTTCTGGCGGCTGTTGCCGATCGGCAGGCCGGTGGCCGGGTCGCCCGAGCCATGCTCCAGGAACTCCAGGTGGCCGTGGGCATGGCCGGTCTCGCCTTCGGCGGTGGAACGGAACAGCGCCGCCACGTCGTTCTGGCCTTCCACGTCGGCCTTGTTTGCGAAATACAGGTAACGGCGGTTGGCCTGAGATTCGCCGGCGAAGGCGTCCTTCAGGTTCTGCTCGGTCTTCGAACCTTTCAAAGCCATGGTCTGCTCCTTTATCGGGTCGTGATGGTCGCTACGCCACCGCCGGCGGCGGCGGCAGCCCGCGGGCAACCGTAACAAAGGCGGCCAGCGCGGGCCAATACAAAGCTTCTATGCACCCGATTGAATCCAACAAATTGATGCCGCTCAACGATAGACATCACTGGGCCGCCGTTCAGCGCAAGCCCAGCAGCCGCAAGGCCAGCTCGTGCAGCCGCGCCTGCGGGTCGGCCAGATGCTTGAGCACCGAGAAGTGGTTGGCCCGCGGCACCGGCTCGCAGACCGGCACCGCGGTCGGGCCCCAGACGTCGCGGATCAACTGGTTCTGGCGCAGGAAGGCCTGGCTCTCGTCGGCGCCGACCACCGCGTAGAGCCGGCCCTTGGGCCGCGGAAAGAACGCCGGGCTCAGCCGCGCCACCGACAGCGGCGTGAGCCGCAGGTCGTCCTTCAGGAACGGCGTGTGGCGCAGCGGCTCCAGGTCGTACAGGCCCGAGATCGCCAGCGCCCCGGGCACCAGTTGCGCCGGCAGGTCGTCGGCCACCTGCTTCCAGCGGCACGACAGCAGCATCGCCGCCAAATGGCCGCCGGCCGAATGCCCGGCGACGACGATGCGCGACGGGTCGCCGCCGTACTCGGCCGCATGGCGCCAGACCCAGGCCAGCGCCTCGACCATCTGCAGCGTGATGTGCTCCAGCGTCACCGCCGGCGCCAGCGCGTAGTTGGGCACCACCACCAGCGCGCCGTCGGCGGTGAACGACGGCGCGACGAAGCTCTGGTCGGACTTGTCCAGCGCCCGCCAGTAGCCGCCGTGGATGAACACCAGCACCGGCGCCGCGGACGCGCCGTTGGCGCGAACCGTCGCCGGGAACAGGTCCAGCGTCTCGCCGGCGCCGTGGCCGTACGGCACGTCGAGCACGCAGGGCGCATGCGCGCGCGCATGCGCCGAGGCCTGCCGCCACTTGTCGAAGTGGCTCGCGAAATCGGGCACCAGCAGCCGGTTGTTGTATTGCCGGTCGAGCCAGGCGGGGTCGTCCTCGGGACGCATCGGCACAGCCTCCGAAAAGTGAGCGTGGTCGGCAATGGTAGACTCCCGGCTTCACTGGGGACGTAGCTCAGCTGGGAGAGCGTCGCGTTCGCAATGCGAAGGTCGGGAGTTCGATCCTCCTCGTCTCCACCAGTGTTCGAAGGGGCTGCCGATGCGCAGCCCCTTGTCTTTTCAGCGCTGCGATCTCAAGGTACCGAGCGCGGCCGCCACGCATGCTGGAACCTGTCCTGCGGCGGCCAGCGCGCCGGCTTCTCGCAGAATGGGTTCATCGCCTGCCGTGGCGCCACGATGCCTTCCCCGCACACTCGCACACCCTCATGACCGCCACCCCCAGCACCCCACGCCCGCTTCGCTTCGAAGCGCTCGCCCCGGCGTGAACGCGCCAGCGCCGGGCGCCATCGGCCAGCGGGCGGGGCTGGTCATCGTCGTGCTGGCGCAGTGCCTGGGCACCTCGCTGTGGTTCAGCCCGGCCGGCGCCGCCGACGGCCTGATGGCACGCTGGCAGCTTGGCCCGCCGGACTTCGCGTGGCTGCTGGCCAGCACGCAGATCGGCTTCATCGCCGGAACCTTCTTGCTGGCATTGACCGGTGCTGCCGACCGCTGGCGCGCCAGCCGGCTGTTCGCGGCCAGTTGCCTGGTGGGCGCCATCGCCAACGCGGCGCTGGTCGCGCCGGGCGTCGGCTACCCGATGGCCTGGGCGGTGCGGCTGCTGGTCGGCCTGTGCCTGGCCGGCATCTATCCGCTGGGCATGAAGCTGGTCGTGCAATGGGTGGGCGGCCGGCCGGCGCTGGCGCTGGCCTGGCTGGTGGCCATGCTGACGCTGGGCACGGCGATGCCGCATGCGCTGCGCGCCTTCGGCGTCGTCTGGCCGTGGCAGGCGGTGCTGCTGGGCTCGTCGCTGCTGGCGGTGATCGGTGGCGCGCTGGTGGCGGCGGCGGGCGACGGCCGCTTCAAGGCCACGCCGGCGCCGGGCTTGCGGCTGAGCGCGGCGGACCTGCGCGCGCTGCTCGCCAGCCGTGAGTTGCGCGCATCGGCGGGCGGCTACTTCGGGCACATGTGGGAGCTGTACGCCTTCTGGTCGGTGGTGCCCGCGCTGTGCCTGTCGACCTTGCTCGCCGCGGCGCAGCGGCCCGCTTTGGGCACGGCAGGCGCGGCCGGCACGGCATGGTCGGCGTGGTCGGCGTGGTCGGCATGGTGGGTGCCCATCGTCATCGGCAGCGGCGCGCTGGGCTGCTTGATCGGCGGCTACGCGGCGCGCCGGCGCGGCAGCGCGGTGGTGGCCTTCGCGGCGCTGGCCGGATCGGGGCTGATGTGCGCGCTCTACCCGCTGCTGCCCACCGACGCCTGGCCGGCACGGTTGGCGCTGCTGGTGCTGTGGGGCGTGCTGGTGGTGGCCGACTCGCCGCAGTTCAGCGCCTTGTCGTCGCAGGCCGCACCGGCCGGGCTGCTGGGCCTGGCGCTGGTGGTGCAGAACGGCATCGGCTTCTTCATTTCGGTGGTCTCGATCGTCGTGCTCGGCTACGGGCTCGGGCCCTGGGGCGACAAGGCGCTGTGGCTGCTGCTGCCCGGCCCGGTCATCGGCCTGTGGGCGATGCGCAGCCTGCTCTCGCCGGCCAGCCGGGCGCGGCTGCACTGACCCCGCCGCGTTGCCGACTCGAACGCCGTCGTGTTCATGAAAGTCCACCATATTGGACTCATGGTCCACGATGCCAGACTTCATTCGAAACCGTGCGCCGCTGCCGTCGGCCCATCGCGGCCGCGCGGCGCCGACTAAACTGCCGCCGATCCCGCCGATCCCGCCGATCCCGCCGAGCCGGCCCCGCGCCTGCGCCCCATCCACCGCGAGGCTTCGACCATGAAGGCGATCAAGAAACTCGGCCTGCATCGGGGCCTGCGACAGCTCGGCCCGGGGCTGATCACCGGCGCCGCCGACGACGACCCCAGCGGCATCGCCACCTACTCGCAGGCCGGCGCGCAGTTCGGCTACTCGATGCTGTGGACCGTGGTGTTCACGCTGCCGCTGATGGTGGCCATCCAGATCGTCAGCGCGCGCATCGGCTACGTCACGCGCAAAGGCCTGGCCGCCAACATCAAGACCAGCTTTCCGCGCTGGGTGCTGCTGGCGGTGGTGGGCATGCTGCTGGTGGCCAACACGCTGAACATCGCGGCCGACATCGCCGCCATGGCCGAGGCCTTGCGCTTGCTGGTGGGCGGCTCGGCGCATGTCTACGCGGTGACCTTCGGGCTGCTGTGCCTGGTGCTGCAGGTCTTCCTGCCCTACAGCAGCTACGTGCGCTGGCTGAAGTGGCTGACGCTGGCGCTGCTGTCGTACGTGGCGGTGGTGTTCACGCTGCGGCTGGACTGGTGGGCCGTGGCCGGGCAGATCGTGCGCCCGCAACTGGCCTTCGGCCACGACATGCTGCTGATGGTGGTGGCGCTGTTCGGCACCACCATCAGCCCCTACCTCTTTTTCTGGCAGGCGGCGCAGGAGATGGAAGACAGCGGTGACCAGGGTCCGCACACGCCGGCCGAGGTGCGCCACCACCTGCGGCGCATCAAGCTCGACACGCTCATCGGCATGGGCTTCTCGAACCTGATCGCCTTCTTCATCATCCTGAGCACGGCCGCCACGCTGCACGCCGCCGGCGTGACCGACATCCAGACCTCGGCGCAGGCGGCCGACGCGCTGCGGCCGCTGGCCGGCGAGTTCACTTTCTTGCTGTTCAGCCTGGGCATCATCGGCACCGGCATGCTGGCCGTGCCGGTGCTGGCGGGCTCGGCCGGCTATGCGGTGGCCGAAGCCTCGGGCTGGCCCGGCACGCTGAGCTCGCGGCTCGACAAGGGCGAAGGCCGCGGCTTCTACGGCGTGATCGCGGCGGCCACCGTCGGCGGCGTGGTGCTGTGCTTCACGCCGACCGATCCGGTCAAGGAGTTGTTCTGGTCGGCGGTGATCAACGGCGTGATCGCCGTGCCCATCATGGCCGTGATGATGGTGCTGGCCTCGCGCGCCAGCACCATGGGCGCCAACGTCATCGGGCCGCGCCTGCGCTGGCTGGGCTGGCTGGCGACGGCGGCGATGGCGCTCACCGTGGGCGCGATGCTGGTCACGCTTTGAGCGGCGCCAGGGCCTGCGACAGGGCCAGCGCCGGGGCCTGCGCCAGGGCCTGCGCGGGCCCGGCGGGCATCAACGGCCGGCGCCGCCCGGCTTGACGAACTTCAGCACGAACTCGTCCTTGGGCATCGGCGGCACGGGCGTTTCGCGGTCACGCGGGTCGGCCGGGTTGCGCAGGAAGTTGCCGGCCGCCAGCAGCTTGAAGCCGGCCGCCTCGACCTCCTGGCGCAGGAAGGCTTCTTCGATGCGGTGCAGCGTGGTCGATTCCGAGATGCCGGTGCCGGGCCGGCCGGCATGGTCGGCGACGACGTAGAGGCCGCCGGGCTTCAGCGCCGCGAAGACGGCGCGGTTCATCTGCGCGCGGCCCTCGCCCAGCGCGCCGAGGTCGTGGTAGTTGAACATCAGCGTCACCACGTCGAGCGTGCCCTGCGCCAGCTCCGGCGGCAGGGGGTCGCCCAGCCGCCGCAGCAGCAGTTCGATCGGCGCCGCGCCGGCCTTGTCGGCGGACAGCCGCGCTTCGCGCTCCAGCACGCCGGCCCCGGGCAATCGGGCGTTCGGCGGCGCGGGCCGGTTGGCGTCGCGCGGCGTTGCCTGCGCATAGACCTTGCCGCCGGGGCCGATGGCGCGCGCCAGCAGTTCGCTGGTATAGCCGCCGCCGGCCATCAGGTCGAGCGCCGTCATGCCGGGGCGCAGGCCGATGAAGGCCAGCATCTGCTCGGGCTTGCGCCGCTTGTCGTTCTCGCGGTCGGCCGCGGTGCGGTCGGCGCGGTTGACGATGGCGGCGATGCCGGCTTCGCTCAACGTGGCCGCGGGCGGTGGCGCGTTGCCCGGCGCCTGCACGCACGCGCCGACGATGCCAGCGGCCGCAGCCGCGGCCAGCACGGTGCGCAGCGCACCCAACCCGGTTGTGTTCATGGCGCATCCCCCGCTGCTGCGCGGGCGGCATTGCTCGCGCGGCAGCGACGATAGCAGCCGCGCGCGGTCGGCCAGCCCGAGCGACAGACGCGGCGGCGCGGCGATGCCCAGGCCCTGCTTCACCAGCGCGCTGTCGAAGTCGTGCAGCACGCGGCGGGCGATCGGCGATGGGCGATGGGCGATGGGCGATGGGCGATGGGCGGCAAATCCTGCCCTAGACTGGCCGCCGTCAAGAGAACGAGCAAAAGGAGACAAGCACGTGAACGCGACAGCAGCAGCCGCGCCGCTGGCCGGCGTGCGCGTGGTCGAACTGGGGCAGGTGCTGGCCGGCCCGTTCGCCGGCGCCATCCTGGCCGACCTGGGCGCCGAGGTCATCAAGGTCGAGCGCGTCGAAGGCGGCGACGATGCGCGCCGCATGGGCGTAGCTTTCCGCCACGACGACGCGCTGGCGTTCCACATCTTCAACCGCGGCAAACGCTCGGTGGCTCTGGACCTGCACACCGAGGCCGGCCGCGACGGCCTGGCGCAACTGCTGGCGCAGGCCGACGTCTGCATCCACAACCTGCGGCCCGACGTGCCGCGGGCGCTGGGCATCGACGGCGCCACGCTGTGCGCGCGCCACCCGCGGCTGATCTACGGCGAGATCTCGGCCTTCGGCCACCTCGGCCCGATGGCGCTGCGCCCGGGCTACGAGCCGCTGGTGCAGGCCTTCAGCGGCCTGTCCAGCACCAATGGCGGGCCCGACGATCCGCCGCTGCGCGCCGGCGCTTCGCTGTGCGACCAGGGCAGCGGCATGTGGCTGGTGATCGGCGTGCTGGCGCTGCTGCACCGGCGCGCGCAAAGCGGCCGCGGCGGCGTGCTGCAGACCTCGCTGCTGGAAGCCGCGCTGGTGTGGAACGGCCAGACGAGCGACGCCTACCTCAACGAAGGCCGGCTGCCCGAGCGCCACCGCTCGGGCCACCCCGGCTTCGTGCCCTACGAGGCCTTCGACACCGCCGACGGGCCGCTGCTGATCTGCTGCGGCAACGACCGCCTGTTCGCCAAGCTGGCCGAGCTGCTGGACCGCCGCCAGTGGCTGGCCGACGAGCGCTACGCCACCAACCGCGCGCGGCTGGCGCACAAGGCGCTGCTGCTGGCCGAACTGGCGCCGCTGCTGGCGGCGCGGCCGCGCGCCGAGTGGGTGGCGCGACTGCAGGCCGCCGGCGTGCCCTGCGCGCCGGTGAACAGCGTGCCGCAGGCGCTGGCCGACCCGCAGGTGCAGGCGCTGGCCATGCTGGCGCCGGTGCCGGGCGAAGACTTCCGGCTGACGGCCTCGCCGCTGTCGTTCGACGGCCGGCGCCCCGGCATCGCCGCGCCGGCGCCGCGACTCGGCCAACATAACGCGTTATACGGAATGCCAACCGCCAACCCGGCCGCCGCGCCGACCCCATCGCACCCCAAGGAGAGCCCATGATCCATTCCCGCCGCCGAATCGCCCTGCTGCTGGCCGCGGCCGCCTGTGCGCTGGGCGCCGGCGCCGCGCAGGCACAGGCCGATTCGTTCCCGAGCAAGCCCATCACGCTGGTGGTGCCGTTCGCGGCCGGCAGCGGCACCGACCAGATGGCCCGCGTCTTCGCCAAGGTGCTGGGCGAGGAGACGCACGTGCCCCTGGTGGTGGACAACCGCGCCGGCGCCAGCGGCTTCATGGCCGCGCAGTTCGTGGCCAAGGCGCCGCCCGACGGCTACACCGTGCTGCTGACCACCAACACCACGCAATCGGCGAACGAGCACCTGTTCAAGAAGCTGCCCTACGACCCGGTGAAAGACTTCGCACCGGTGAGCCTGCTGTCCAAGGGCTACATGCTGCTGCTGGTGCGGCCCGATTCGCCGTACAAATCGGTGGGCGACCTGCTGGCCGCCGCGCGCAAGTCGCCCGGCAAGCTGAACTTCGGCAGCGGGTCGTCGTCGAGCCGGGTCGCCAGCGAACTGCTCAAGCAGATGGCCCACGTCGACATGGTCAACGTGCCGTACAAGAGCAACCCGATGGCCATCACCGACCTCATCGGCGGCCAGCTCGACTTCATGTTCGCCGACGCGCCGACCGCGCTGCCCCAGGTGGAAGGCGGCCGCCTGCGCGCGCTGGCGGTCAGCGGCAGCAAGCGGCTGGCGGCCGTGCCCGCGCTGCCGACGGTGGCCGAAGCCGGCGTCAAGGGCTACGACATGTCGTACTGGACGGCGGCCTACCTGCCGGCCGGCACGCCGCAGCCCATCGTGCAGCGCTTCAACGCTTGGCTGGCCAAGGCCTCGGCGTCGCCGCTGGCGCGCGACTTCCTGGCCAAGACCAGCGGCGAGGAAGCCCTGAGCACGCCCGAGCAGCTGGCGCAGTTCCAGGCGGCCGAGTCCGGCAAGTGGGGCCGCGTCATCAAGGCCGCGGGCATCGAGCCCGAATGACCGGGCGGCCCGCCGCCCATCCCTTGGAGAGCCCGACCGTGAACCCGACCAAGACCATCCGCATCGGCGGCGCTTCCGGCTTCTGGGGCGACAGCAGCGTCGGCGCGCCGCAACTGGTGCGCCAGGGCAAGGTCGACTACCTGGTGTTCGACTACCTGGCCGAACTGACCATGTCGATCCTGGCCGCCGCGCGGCTGCGCAAGCCCGAGCTGGGCTACGCGACCGACTTCGTGACGGTGACCATGAAGGCGCTGCTCGGCGAGATTGCCGAGCGCGGCATCCGCGTCGTCAGCAACGCCGGCGGCATGAACCCGCGCGGCTGCGCCGAGGCGATTGCCGCGCTGGCCGCCGCGCAGGGGCTGGCGCTGAAGATCGCCGTCGTCGAAGGCGACGACGTGATGCCGCTGCTGCCCGCGCTGCGCGCCGAAGGCGTGCGCGACCTGCAAAAAGGCCACGCCCTGCCCGAGCAGGTGGTCAGCGCCAACGCCTACCTGGGCGCGCTGCCGATCAAGGCCGCGCTGGACGCCGGCGCGCACATCGTCGTCACCGGCCGCTGCGTCGACAGCGCCGTGACGCTGGGCGTGCTGATGCACGAGTTCGGCTGGCGGCCCGACGAGTACGACCGCCTGGCGCAGGGCAGCCTGGCCGGCCACGTCATCGAATGCGGCTGCCAGGCCACTGGCGGCCTGCACACCGACTGGGACCAGGTGCCCGACTGGGCCAACATCGGCTACCCCGTCGTCGAGTGCAGCGCCGACGGCCGCTTCGTGGTCGGCAAGCCGCCGGGCACCGGCGGGCTGGTGAACACCGCCACCGTGGGCGAGCAAATCCTCTACGAGATCGGTGACCCCGCGGCCTATTTGCTGCCCGACGTGAGCTGCGACTTCACGCAGGTGCGGCTGCAGCAGCAGGGGCCCGATCGCGTGCACGTCAGCGGCGCGCGTGGCCGCGCGCCGGGCCCGGGCTACAAGGTCAGCGCCACCTTCGTCGAAGGCTTTCGCTGCAACGCGCAGTTGACCATCGTCGGCATCGACGCCGCCGCCAAGGCGCAGCGCACCGGCCAGGCGCTGATCGAGCGCACGCGCGCGCTGTTCGCCGCCAACGGCTTCGGCGACTACACGCGCACACGCATCGAGGTGCTGGGCGCCGAGAGCGCCTACGGCCCGCATGCGGCGACGCCGGCCGTGCGCGAGGTGGTGCTGTTCGTCGCCGTGATGCACGCCGAGAAAGCGGCGCTGGAACTCTTCGCGCGCGAGATCGCAGCCGCCGGCACCAGCTGGTCGCCCGGCACCACCGGCGTCGGCGGGCGGCCGAGCCCGGGGCCGTCGATCCGCCAATGCGCCTTTCTCGTCGACAAGGCGCGGCTGCAGCCGGGGGTGCTGATCGACGGGCAGCGGCTGGCCGTCGACGTGCCGGGCGGCGCCGCGGCCGCGATGCCAACGCCAGCACCGCCCTCGCCACCGATGCCACCCGTGCCGCCGGCGGCACTGCCCGCCGCCGCAGCTAACGCCACCATCGAGGTGCCGCTGGTGCGACTGGCCTACGGCCGCAGCGGCGACAAGGGCGACACCTCGAACATCGGCCTCATCGCGCGCCGCCCGCAATACCTGGCCGTGCTGCGCGCCGAGGTGACGCCGCAGCGCGTGCAGCAGTGGCTGGGCCACCTGGTGCAGGGCCCGGTCCACCGCTACGAACTGCCCGGCTTCGACGCGCTGAACTTCGTCTGCGAAGCGGCGCTGGACGGCGGCGGCATGGCCTCGCTGCGCAACGACGCGCTGGGCAAGGGCATGGCGCAGATCCTGTTGTCGATGCCGGTGCGCATCGACCCGGGGCTGTTGCGCTGAGGGCGATGCAGGCGCTGCAGCCGACGGCCGCGGCCGCGGCCAAGCAAAATGCAGCCGCGCGCCGACGGCGCAGCGTCATCTGAACCGGAGACCGATCCATGAACGACTTCAAGGCCTACCTCGTCGAATCCGACGCCGGCGGCGTGCGCGCCGGCTTCACGCGGCTGACTGATGCGCAGCTCGACGCGGGCGACGTCACCGTGCGCGTGCACCACGCCAGCGTCAACTACAAAGACGCGCTGGCGACCAGCGGCAAGGGCAAGATCATCCGGCGCTTTCCCTGCATCGCCGGCATCGACGCGGTGGGCGTGGTCGAGGCCTCCGACAGCCCGCGCTTTCGCGCCGGCGACTCGGTCGTCGTGCACAGCCACGGCTTCGGCGTCTCGCACCACGGCGGCTACGCCGAGCGGGCGCGCGTGCCGGCCGACTGGGTCAACCGCATCCCCGATGGCTTGACGCCGCTGGAAGCCATCACGCTGGGCGTGGCCGGCTACACCGCGGCGCTGGCCGTCGACCTGATGGAGCTGAACGGCTGCGCCCCGGCGCGCGGCCCGGTGGCCGTGAACGGCGCCACCGGCGGCGTGGCCGGCGTGGCCATCGACATGCTGGCCCGCCGCGGCTACGAGGTGGTGGCCATCACCAGCAAGCCGGCCGAGGCGCAGTACCTGCGCGAGCTGGGGGCCGCCAGCATCGTGGCCGCGTCGGAACTGCAGACCGGCAGCCGCCCGCTGGAAAGCGCGCGTTGGGCCGCGGCGGTCGACAACCTCGGCGGCGAGCCGCTGGCCGGCCTGCTGCGCACGATGAACAAGGACGCCGTGATCGCCAGCATCGGCAACGCCGCCGGCATCGAGCTGCACACCACGGTGATGCCCTTCATCCTGCGCGGCGTGCGCCTGATCGGCGTGAACTCCGACAACGACACCGCGCTGCGCGAACACCTGTGGCAACGCATGGCCACCGACCTGCGCCCCCAGCACCTGGACCGCATCCGCCGCGTCGTGCCCTTCGACCGCCTGCCCTCGGTGGTGGACGACCTCATCGCCGGCCGCAACCGCGGCCGCGCGGTGATCGAGATCGACGCGGGGGGTTGAGGGCTGGCGGCCGATGGGGGGCACGTCGACATGTGGCACTCGCGTCAGCGCATGAAGGCCGACAAGTTGAAGGTGAAGCCAGCGCCTGTGGCGGCCTGATTCCGCCGCCCGGCAGCGGGGCTCGGCCTGAGGTCCAAGGCAGGCCAGAATTCCGGCCACTTCCACCAATCGCGTCCGGGAGAGAGGGTTGTCGAGACGTCGAAAGTCCAGTCCTGTTGAGGACCTTCTGGAACTGGTATCGAGGATGCCGTGGTGGGTGGGCATTACGTTGGCACTCGCTGCCTACCTGCTGCTGCATCACTGGGCAACGCAAACCGTGGCCGTCAGCGCGCAACCCGGCCGGATCGGTGCGACGGCCCTCCAGGCGGTGGGGCGCGCGCTGGCCGGCATCGGGCAATACGTCGTCCCGCTGATCTGCCTTGTCGGCGCCGGCGTCTCAGCGTGGCATCGCGCCGAACGAAAGCGACTGGTCGATGACGTGACCCACAGCCGATCCGCGGACGCGCTCCACGCCATGAGCTGGCAGCAGTTCGAGAGATTGGTGGGCGAAGCCTTTCGGCTGCAGGGCTACCGCGTCGCAGAGACCGGCGGCGGCGGAGCCGATGGCGGCGTCGACCTCGTGTTGATCCGGGGCGCGGAGAAGTTTCTCGTGCAGTGCAAGCAGTGGCGGGCCTTCAAGGTGGGCGTCGACGTTGTTCGCGAGTTGTACGGCGTGATGGCGGCGCGGGGCGCGACGGGCGGCTTCGTCATCACGTCGGGCCGCTTCACCGCGGACGCCGTCGCCTTCGCGCAGGGCCGCAACATCCGCTTGATCGACGGTCCGCAGTTGCATGCCTTGATTCGGACGGCAGGTGGCGCAGCGTCGAATCCAGCGGCCGTCGACACGCATGCCGAGCCTCGGCAGGCAGCCGCAGCGACGGCGCCGAGTGATGCATTGGACGCGCCCAGATGCCCGGTCTGCGCCAGGGCCATGGTCCGGCGGACGGCGAGGCGCGGCGCCAACGCCGGCCGCGGGTTCTGGGGCTGCCCGGACGATCCGGCCTGCCGCGGCACGAGGGCGATCGGCTGACGGGACTCGCTGACCGCGCGGCGCGGTGGCGCGCGTACTCGACGATGTCCAAGGTGCAGGGATTTCGTGCCACTCGTGCTGGCACGAACCGGGCCACCAGTGCTGCTTCGCCACTGCACGCGCGCTGCATCCGGCTGGCATTGCCGTCGATCAATCGGGCGCCGATCTGCAGCAGTTGAGGAGTGCAATCGCCTCCGGCGATCCGTCGCCCGTCTTCGGGCTGCGGAACTCCTGGTGCCAGATCTCCTTGCTCGTGTCGTACGAGTCGAAGCCGAACATCATCGAGTACCGGTTGAGCCACATGCCGGCCGCGCTGCGCAGCGCCAGGGCGTTCAAGGACGGCTCGGCGCCGAGCTTTCGCTCGCCCCTGCCGCCGTCGAAGATCGTGAAGTCGAGGTCGAACACCAGTCCGGTCGCATGCGGGTTCGTGCCGCGCGGCGTGTAGACGCTGTCCACCAGCCTGAACAACGCCGCGGCCAGCTTGGCGTCCCAGCCCGGCGCAGCCGCAACCTTCTGGTGAAAGGCCGTGCGCCGCGGATCGCCGGGCCGCCCGAGGACCGACTGGGCATCCTGCTCCAGGCTGCCCGGAAACTCGAGCGCGCCGAAGACGTCGGGGTGCTCCTTGATCGTCTTCTTGATGATGCGCAGGTAGTTGCGGCCCTGCGCCTCGTTGTCGGCCCGGTATCCGTTCTGGATCACGGCGCTCTTCATGCTCCAGTCGTCGATCGCATCGCCGTAGCAGCGAAGCGCCGTCATCATCGCGTTCGCAGCGGCGTGAACGTCGCCCGGCAGAAGCTGCGCGATGCCGTTCGATCCCGCGCCCGTGTAGGGCTTGAGGAGAGCGCTATCCGCATATTTGGGCGGTCGATTCGTCTGGTTGGAATGGGTCGACGGCGCCGGGAAGACGTAGTACTGGTGGTTGCCGACCTTCTTGACCGTGGCCTTGTCGAGAGGCAGTTCCAACATGGCTGGGTCTCCTTGCCGGCTTCGAGCGGTGCCCAGGATACCCCTGGGAGGCGGCAGCAGGGGGGCATCGGGTGCGACAAGCTGGGGGGCTCGCGCTGACGGCACCGCCGCCCCCGCTGCGGCGACCGCATGCCCCGCCGCTTGCCGCTGATCGGCCCGGCGGCGCAGCCACAGGAACGGGCCGCTGCACGGCACCACCACGGTGGCGATGGCCTGCGACGCCCGTCGTCCCCCGTTCAGGGACGCGTCTGCGCAAGCACCCAGGATCGGAATGCGGCGAACAGCGGCCGTTCGAGTTGGCTCGCAACGAAGCAAAGGTAGTGGCCGTTCTCCATCGTGACCGCATCTCCGAACACCAGGAGGGCACCGGCGGCGATCTCCTCGTCCACCAGGATGCGCGGCACCAAGCCGACGCCAAGGCCGCTGAGCACGCCCTGGATGATCGCGGTGTATTGGACGAACCTTGGTCCCGAGAGAAAGCGGACTTCGTCGACGCCGTGATGAGCAGCCCAATTGGACCAGCCCAGAGGGGTTTCCTCATGATGCAGCAGCGTGTGCGTCAGCAGGTCTTCCAACTCCAACTGCGTGCGGGTCGGCGGCAGCAGTGCACAGGAGTACACGCAGACGCATTCCCGTCCTGCGATGTAGTCCGAGTGAACGCTCGGCCATTGACCTGCACCGAAGCGAATGGCGGCATCGATCCCGGCCGCGTGGGCTTCGCCAGGCCCAAGATGCTGCGAGAAGCTGAAGGTGACGCCGGGATGCAGCCGCCGGAAATCTGCAAGCCTCGGAATCAGCCACTTGGTCAGGAAGGTCGGCGTACTGGCCAGCGCAATGACGCCCGCGCCGCTGCTGCCGGCCCGCAGCTCGAACGTGGCGGTCTCCAGCGTTCGAAGGCTGGGCGAGACCTTGGTCAGGTACTCGCGCCCCTGAGGCGTCAACCGCACGCCCCGGCCTTGCTTCTCAAGCAATGGTCGACCAACAAAGTCTTCAAGTGACGCCAGCTGTTTACTAACCGCACTGACCGACACGCACAAGGCAGTGGCGGCGCGAGTGAGGCTGCGGTGTCTCGCGACGGCGTCGAAGGCCAAGAGCTCCTGAATGGTCGGGCATGCGCGCTTCATCGCGACAGTATGCAAGCAAACCGTTTCCATTTGCTCAAGTTTTACGACCGCAAGATTCACTGGTCAGTGGCGGCGTCTGCAGGTAAATTTATTCGACTGCTCTCGACCACTTATCTAAGAAGGTAGAGCCGAAAGAAAGGTTTTGCAAGAAGGAGACAAGCTTGGTCCGAGGCGTCGCCGTTGCTTACGGCATCTATCTGCTGCTGCCGATTGCGCTGTTGTTGATCGGCAGCGTGGGCTCCTCGTGGACCAACAGCCTGTTGCCCACCGGGCTCACCGGCCGCTGGTACCTCGAGTTGTGGGACGACCCGTCGTTCCGCCGCGCGTTCACCACCAGCCTGGTCGTCGCGCTGGCCTCGTGCGTGATCAACACGCTGCTCGCGGTGCCGCTGGCCTACAGCCTGTACCACGGGGCGCGCCGCCGCGGCAGCTTCGCCGCCAAGATCGTCAGCGCAATGCCGGTCGCAGTGCCGACGATCACGCTGGGCTTCGGCTACATGATCGTCTTCAACACCGACCTGATGCCTTGGCTCGGCTCGCTGCCGCTGCTGATCGCGGCGCATGCGGTGCACACGCTGCCGTATCTCACGAACACGCTGCTGGCCGACCTGCGCCACCTGAACCTCGCGCGGCTCGAAAGCGCCGCCGCCACGCTCGGGGCGCGGCCGCTGCAGTCCTTCCTGGGCATCGTGGTGCCCAACCTGCGGCAAAGCCTGATCAGCGGGCTGGTGATGGTGGCCGCGATCTCGGTGGGGGAGTTCGGGCTGTCGAACCTGCTCACCAGCTTCCAGAACCGAACCTACCCCGTCGTGTTGCTGCAGGCGTTCTATGGCGCCACGGGCTTTGCGTGCGCCGCAACCGTGATCCTTCTGCTGCTGGCCAGTACCTCTGCGCTGGTGTCGTCCTCCGTTATCAAGAAATCATGAGCCTCGTACTTGATAAGGTCAGCTATCACTACGCGGGCACGACGCATGGCTTGTCCGACGTGTCGATCGACATCCGCACCGGTGAACTCGTCGCGGTGATCGGCCCCAGCGGCTCCGGCAAGTCGACGCTGCTCAAGCTGGTGGCGGGGCTGGAGAGTGGCAACACCGGCTCCATACTGCTCGACGGCGACGACCTGTCGCGCAAGCCGGTGCACCAGCGCCACATCGGCATGGTGTTCCAGAGCTACGCGCTGTTCCCGCACTTGAACGTGGCGGAGAACGTGGCCTACGGCCTGAAGCTGCGCAAGGTGCCGGCCGCCGAGCGCTCGCGCAAGGGCAGTGAACTGCTGGAATTGGTCGGCTTGGGCGAGTTCGCCGCGCGGCCGATCTCGAAGCTCTCCGGCGGCCAGCAGCAACGCGTGGCGCTCGCCCGTGCGCTCGCCATCGACCCGCGGGCGCTGCTGCTCGACGAGCCGCTGGCCGCGCTCGACGCCGGCATCCGCGGGCACCTGCGCGATCAGATCCGTACGCTGCAGAAGCGCTTCAACGCCACCACGCTGCTGGTCACGCACGACCAGGAAGAGGCGCTGACGATGGCCGATCGCGTGGCGGTGCTGAAGGACGGCCGGCTGCTGCAGCTGGCCACGCCGCGCGACATCTACGAGCGCCCCGCCAGCTGCGCGGTGGCCGAGTTCGTGGGCCTGTCGACGCTGATGCCCGCCATCGTGACCGGCGACGGCCAGCTCGACCTGGGCTTCGCCCAGCTGCGCGCCGACACCGGCGCGCGCAAGCGCGGCGATGCGGTCACGGTGCTGGTGCGGCCCGAGCACGTGCAGGCCAACCCGCCTGCGGGTGCGCCGAACGTGTTCACGGGCCGCGTGGGCACGCAGCGCTACCTCGGCTCCGTGGTGCGCTACGACTTTCACCTGCCCGGCCTGCAGCGCCCCGTGCTGGCCGAGTCGCGCGAGGCTGCCACGCAGTCGATCGCCTTTCCGCCCGAGCACATCCGTTTGCTCGATCAATGACCAGCCCCCTTCTGAGGAGACAGACAGCATGAAGCGTCGTGACCTTATCCAAGCCCTTGCAGCCGCCCCCCTTGCGGCCGCCTTGCCGGCCTTCTCGTTCGAAGGGGCCGAGCTCTACCCGGGCGAGCGGGCCCTGTACCAGGAGGCCGAGAAGGAAGGCCTGGTCGTCTCGTTCGACACCGGCCCCGAGTGGGCGAACTGGAAGGCGCTGTTCCGCGAATTCAAGAAGCGCTATCCCGAACTCGAGATCACCTACAACGACCTCGGCTCCGCCGCCACCGTGACGGCGCTCGACAAGAGCCGCCGCCGTCCGCAGGCCGACACCGCCTACTACTTCGCCGCTTCGGCCGTCGACGCCGTCAAGAAGGACGTGGTCGCACCGTTCAAGCCGCACAACTTCGACAAGCTGCCCCCGGTGTTCCGCGAAGCCGAAGGCAAGTGGTTCACGATCCACACGCTGAACGTGGCCTTCCTGGTCAACAAGAAGCTGGTGAAGAACGCGCCCACGCGCTGGGCCGACCTGCTCAAGCCCGAGTTCAAGAACTCGGTGGTGTACCTCGACCCGCGCTCCACCGGTGTCGGCCAGGTGGTGGTGTTCGCCGCTGCGTACGCGAACGGCGGCTCGGTCGACAACATCAAGCCCGGCACCGACTACTTCGGCCAGCTGCACGGCGCGGGCAACGTGATGCGCGTCGAGGGCACCACGCCGTACGCGAAGTTCCTGAAGGGCGAGATCCCGATCTGGATCGGCTACGAGAACGACGGCCTGAAGGCCAAGCACGTCGACGGCATGGGCGATGCGGTGGAAGTCGTGATCCCGAAGGAGGCCAGCGTCGCCGCGCCGTACGCGATCAGCCTTGTGAAGGGAGCGCCGAACCCCAACAGCGGCAAGCTGTGGTTGAACTTCATCATGAGCGACGTCGGCCAGAACCTGTTCTCGCAGGGCTTCGTGCGACCTGCGGTGCCCGGCATCAAGCTGGCCGCCGACATCGAGGCCAAGATGCCGCCCGCGCCGCAGCTCAAGCCGCTGGACGTGGTCAAGGCGTCCGAGCGCAAGGCCGAAGTCGACCGCCTGTGGTCGCAGGCCGTGCTGACCAAGTAAGCCGCCATGCGCCGCTTCGGAGGCCTCGCGGCCTGGGCATTCCTGCTGCTGTTCTTCGTGCTGCCGCTGGTGGCGCTGCTGCCGGAGGCCTTCAGCGACGGCGGCTCGGCCTTCGGCCGCGTGTTCGGCGACGCGCTGTTCCTCGGCGCGGCGCGCAACACGGTGCTGCTGGGGCTGGTCGCGGGCGGGGTGTCGGCGCTGGTCGGCACCGCCATCGCGATCGAGCTGGCGCGCCAGCCGGCCTCGCGGCGGCAATGGATGATGACCCTGCTCGGGCTGCCGCTGGCGTTCTCGGGCCTGGTCATTGCCTACGGCTTCATCCTGGCCTTCGGGCGCGCCGGGCTGGTGACCCAGCTGCTCGCCATGCTGGGTGCCGACCCGGCCTATGTGGGCAGCTGGATCTACACCGTCGGCGGCCTCGGCTTCGCGTATGCGTACTACCTGATCCCGCGCGTCGCGCTGTCGCTGTATCCGGTGTTCGCCAACTTCGACGAACGCCCGCTGCTCGCCGCGCGCACCCTGGGGGCGAGCCGCCTGCGCGCCTTCTGGGACACGGTGGTGCCCGAGGTCGCGCCGTCGGTGGTGTCCAGCGCGTGCCTCGTCGCGGCGCTGGCGATGGGCACCTACGGCACCGCGCTGGCGCTGGTGGGCACCCAGGTCAACATTCTTCCGTTGCTGCTGCTCGCCAAGGTCGGCGACGGGGGCGGGGACTTTCCGGCAGCGGCGGCGATGTCGCTCGTGCTGCTGGCCATTTGCGTGATCGTTCTGGGAGTCGGTGATGTCATCACGAGTCGGCGTGAGCAGAAGTCTCTCGAAGGCGGCCACTGAGCGCTTCGAGCGCCTGGCGCAGGCGCAGGGTGGTGCCGGGCGCCGGCCGCAGCCGGTGGGCCTGATCGGCCCGGGCGATGGCGGCAGCCGCGAGTGCGAGGCCGCGTACGAGGTGGCCCACGTGCTGGCGCGCGCCGGCGTGCCCATCGTGTGCGGCGGGCGCGGCGGCGTGATGGAAGCGGCGTCGCGCGGCGCGTCGGAGGCCGGCGGCATCGCCCTCGGCATCCTGCCGGAAGCCGACCTCTCCGGCGCCAACCGCTATCTCACGGTCGCGCTGCCCACCGGCATCGGCGAGATGCGCAACGCGCTGATCGCGCGCGGCAGCTTCTGCCTGGTCGCGATCGGCGGCGGCATGGGCACGCTGTCGGAGATGGCGCTGGGGCTGAAGTGGGCCAAGCCGGTCTTCACGCTCTATGAAGACACGCGACTGCCCGGCGCGCAGGCGTGCGGCGATGTCGACCAGTTGATCGACCAGGTGCTGGAATGCCTGGTTTCTTCTCTGCCGGAGTCGCCGCTGCGCTGATCGTCGCGTCCCGCTCGGCGCAAGCCGTACGCCTGACGCCTAACCGCCATCCTCAACGGACCGGTTGCCGTGACGATCGGGCGCTCACCCCGCAGCCTTGCCCGCCGCGCCGCCGGCGCGCCCGATGTCCTTCAGCAGCGTCGCGATGGTCACCGAGCCCAGCGTCGCCAGCGCGATGCGGTCGATCTCGCCGAGCACGCGCACCAGCGCTTCGTGGGTGGCGCCGGCTTGCGGCGGCGGCTCGGGCAGTTCCTGCGCCAGGTCTTCGAACAGCACGATGACGTTGAGCAGCGTCAGCCGCCTCGCGTTGCCGATGAAGCGGTAGCCGCCGCCGACGCCGCGCACCGAGGCGACGATGCGCGCGCGCACCAGCTCCGACAGCACCTTGGCCAGGTGGTGCACCGATTCGCCGTACTTCTCGGCAATCTCGCCGGCGGGAATGTGCTCGTCGGGCCGGGCGGCGAACTCCAGCACGCTGTACAGCGCCAGCACGGTGTTCTTCTGCAGCTTCATCGGCGCGCCTTCCGGGCGGCGCCTGGCTGGCCCTCGCCTTCGCTGCCGAGGTCCAGTTCCAGCGGCAGCAGGTGGCCGGCGCGCATGCCCTGGCTGCGGAAGAACGACTGGATCAGCGAGTTGTCGCTGGCCGTCATCGTGCGCAGCACGCGCACGCCCTCGCGCCGGAAGCGCTGCGCCAGCTCGGCCAGCAGGCGGCCGCCGACGCCGCTCTGGCGCGCGCTGGGCATCACGTCCATCGCGAACAGCCAGCCGCAGGGCGGCGCGCCGAACTCCCAGTCGCGCACCTCGCCGATGACGAAGCCGCAGACGCGGCCGTCGCGCTCGGCCACCAGGAAGTGGCGCTGGCCCTGGCCGTTGACGCCGTAGCGCCGATACACGCGCTGCCAGTAGGCCGCCTTGTGCAGCCCGGTGACGGTGGCGTCCAGCGCCACCACCGCCGGCAGGTCGGCGGCCTTGACGGTCCTGATGTGCAGCACGGGCGCGGCGGCGGCCGGCGCGGCGGTCTTGCGAACGCGCTCCGGGGCGCGCTGGGGTTCGATCGTCATCGTGGCGGGTGGGCGGCGGTTCGGTCTTGTATCACATCAAGGATTAAATGGTATCGCGCTACCAGAATCGCGCGCATGGCCCGCTGCTCCACCCGCCCGCCGCCGCCGGCCGCGCCAGCGCCGGTGGCGGCGCTGGCGAACCTGGGCAGCGACGGCTGCTGGCACCTCGACGTGCGCGGCCTGCCACCGCCGCAGCCGCTGGTGGCCATCCTGCGCCACGTCGACGGTCAAGGGCACGACGGCCGGCCGCTGGTCGTGCACCACGACCGTGACCCCGCGCTGCTGCACGCCGAACTGGCTGAACGCGGCTGGTGGGCCGAGCGCATCGACGGCGACCCCGGCGAGGTGCGGCTGCGGCTGCAGGCGGCATGACGGCGCCGGCAGCGCGGCCCGCCCCGCCGCGCCGCGCGCCGGTCGGCGGCAGCTTCCTGGCGGGCGCCGCCGGGCGGCTGCTGCCGCAGTCGGTGCCGTTTCGCTACTTCGGCGCCGCCACCGTCTTCCACCTGGCGGCCTGGCTGGTGCTGCTGTTCAGCGCCGACCAGTGGCCGGCCTGGCGCGGCGGCCTGGGCTGGCCGCTGGCCGCGCTGCACCTGCTGACGCTGGGCACGCTGCTGGCCAGCGCCATCGGCGCCAGCCTGCAGTTGTTGCCGGTGGCCACGCGCCAGCCGGTGCGCTGGCCGCGGCTGGCGGCGTTGCTGTGGTGGGCCTACGTGCCCGGCGTGGCCTTGCTCGCCGCCGGCATGGGCGCCGCGCGGCCGGCCTGGCTGGGGCTGGGCGCGGCGCTGGTCATCGGCGCGCTGCTGCCTTTCGCGCTGCTGCTGGGGCTCAACCTGCGCGCGGCGCGCGGCATGGCCGGCGTGGTGCTGCACGGCTGGGGCGCGCAGGCGGCGCTTGCGCTGCTGCTGGCCAGCGCGGCGGCGCTGGTCGCGCTGTGGCTGGGCCACCCGCTGCTGCCGCGCGACGCGGCCCGCGGCGTGCACCTGGTGGCCGGCGTGTTCGGCTGGATGGGCTTGCTGGCGTTCGGCCTGTCGTACGTGCTGCTGCCGATGTTCACGCTGGGCCGCGTGCCCGACGACGGCCGCCAACGCCAGGCCGGCGCCGTGGCGCTGCTGGCGGTGGCGCTGGCCGTCGCGGCGCCGCTGGCCCCATCCGCCACCGTGCCGCTGCGCGCCGCGGCGCTGCTGGCCGGTGCGGCGGCGCTGCTGCTGCACCTGCGTTTAATGCGCGCCGTGCAGGCCACCGCCATGCGCCGCGACCTCGGCATCGCCGGCCGGCTGATCAACGGCGGCTGGGCCGGCCTGGCGCTGACGCTGGTGGCCGCGGCGGCGGCGCTGGCGGCGCCGGACGGCTCGCTGGCCGGTTCGGTTTTCGGCCGGCTGTTCGGCCTGGCGGCCGTGGCCGGCTGGCTCTTGACCTTCCTGCTCGGCGTGCTGCAACGCATCCTGCCCTTCCTGGCCGCCATGCACGCGGCCCAGGGCCGGCGGCGCCCGCCCACGCCGTCGGCGCTGACGCTGCCGCACGCGCTGGCCTGGCACGCCGCGGCCCACGCGCTGGCGCTGGCGCTGCTGGCCCTCGGACTGGCGCTGTCGTCGGCGGCGCTGCTGCGCGCCGCCGGCGCCGTGGGCAGCGTGGGCGCGCTGGCCTTCGCAAGCTTCGTCGCGGTGCTGCTGCTGCGCACGCGCAAGGCGTCGACCGAAGCGCCGGCCGGCCCATCACGCTGAAGCGCCCAGGCCTGCCGCGCCGGCTTGCATTTATCTATTTCGGTACTAGACTACCAATATGAGCTTCCAATGCCAAGTGTCCCGGCTGCTCGACGACGAGCACCGCAGCAGCATCGCCTTGCTCGACCGCGTGGGCCACGCGCTGGCCGGCGGCGACCTGGGCGCGCTGCAGGCGCTGGCCGCGCCGCTGCAGCGCCAGCTGGCGCACGAGATCGGGCACCACTTCGGCTTCGAGGAAGCCGAGCTGTTCCCGCGCATGGCCGACGCCGGCGACGCCGAACTGGCGCAGCTGCTGACCGAAGAGCACGACACGCTGCGCGCCGTGGCCGCCGAGTTGCAGCCGCTGGCGGCGCTGCTGGTGGCCGGCACGCTGGGCGCCGCGCAGCGCGCCGCGCTGCAGCGCCTGGCCGGCGAACTGGTCGAGCGCCAGGTGGCGCACATCCAGAAGGAGACGATGGCGCTGCTGCCGCTGCTCGACGACCTGCTCGACGACGAGACCGACCGCCAGCTCGCCTTCACCTACACCGCCGACGCCTGAGCCGGCAGCGCCTGACCCAGCCCCGCCGGCCGCCGCCTTCGCCCCCAAAAAGCCTTCTTCACGGAGCCCCGCGATGTCTTTGCCGATGCCCGCGCCCACCGACGATGCCGTTGCCGTCCACATCCGTGCCCTGCAGCCGTCGGACCTCGACGCCGTGGTCGCGATCGACGCCGCGATCGAAGGCCGCAGCCGGCGCGACTACGTCGAGCGCCGGCTGCGCAGCGCCCAGGGCCAGCCGCTGCTGCATGCGCAGTTCGCCGCGGTGCAGGGCGATCGCCTCGTCGGCCACCTGCTGGGCCGGCTGGTGGTGGGCGAGTTCGGCCGCCGCGCGCCGGCGCTGCGCATCGAGCTGGTGGGCCTGCGCCGCGAGTTCGGCCGCCGCGGCGTCGGGCGCGAGTTGTTCGACGCGCTGCTGCGCTGGGCCGACCGCCATGGCGCCACCGAGATCCGCACGCTCTCGGCCTGGACGCGCAGCGGCATGCTCGGCTGGCTGGCCAGCCTGGGCTTCGAGCTGGCGCCCACGCTGGTGGTGGAAAGCCGCGTCGACGGCAACCGCCTGTACGCCGAGCGCGACGGCCCGCTGTCGATCGACGCGGGCGACGGCCCGGGCCACGAGATCGACTTCGGCCGCGACGAAGCCAACGACCAGGAACGCCACACGCCCCACGGCGCCGACGTGCGCGCGATGACGGCCGCCGACCTCGACGCCATCGTGCGCATCGACCGCGCCAACATCGGCCGCGACCGCCGCGAGTACCTCTCGGCGCGGCTCGGCGAGGCGGTGCGCGACCGTTCGATCCGCGTCTCGCTGGCCGCGCATTGCGACGGCACGGTGGTCGGCTACCTGATGGCGCGCGCCGACCTCGGCGACTTCGGCCGCGCCGAGCCGGTGGCCGTGATCGACACGCTGGGCGTCGACGCCGCCTATGCGCAGCGCGGCGTCGGCCGCGCGCTGATGGCGCAGCTGTTCGGCAACCTCGGCGCCTTGCGGGTGGAAGTGGTCGAGACCGCCGTGCCGCTGGCCGACACCGCGCTGCTGGGCTTTCTGCTGGCCTGCGGCTTCGGCAACTCGCCGCGGCTGGCGTTCCGGCGCGCGGTCTGAGCGTGGGCGTTCAGCCCACCATCGTCAGGCCGCCGTTGACGCTCAACACCTGGCCCGTTATGTAGTCGGACTGCGGACCGGCGAAGAACACGATGGCCTCGGCCACCTCCTGCGGGCGGCCCAGGCGGCGCAGCGGGATGGCCTTGACCAGCGCGTCCTTCACCTTCTCCGGCACGGCGGCCATCAGCGGCGTGTCGGTCGGCCCCGGGCAGACGCAGTTGACGTTGACGCGGTAGCGCGCCGTCTCGCGCGCCAGCGCCTTGGTGAACGCGATCAGCCCGCCCTTGGCGCCGGCGTACACCGCTTCGCCCAGGCTGCCCACGCGGCCGGCGTCGCTGGCCACGTTGACGATCTTGCCGTGCGCGCGCTCCAGCATCGCCGGCAGCAGCGCCTTGGTCAGCGTCACGGGGCCGACGAAGTTCAGCGCCACCACCTGGTGCCAGAACGGCGGCGTGCCGTCCCAGAACGGCGCCGTGCGGCCCCAGCCGGCCGCGTTGACCAGCACGTCCACCGCGCCGTGGCGCTGCTGCACGGCATCGGCGAAGGCGGCGATCGAGTCGCCGTCGGTCAGGTCCACCGCCAGGAAATCGGCCGCGTGGCCGGCGGCGCGCAACTCGGCCGCGGCCTGCTCGCCGGCGGTTGCGTTGATGTCGGCGACGATGACCCTGGCGCGCTGCGCCGCCAGCGCCGCGGCGGTGGCGCGGCCGATGCCGGAGGCGGCGCCGGTGACGACGGCCAGTTGGTTCGCCAGCGTCATGCCTGCGGCTCCACGGCTTGCGCCAGCTGGCGGCGCAGCAGCTTGCCGGTGGCGGTGCGCGGAATGGCCGCCACCGGCTGCAGCCAGCGCGGCCGCTGGTGGTGCGGCAGCGTGCCGGCGCGCGCGCGCAGCGCTTGTTCGACGGCGGCCCGCTGCCCGTCGCAAGCGACGAAGCAATAGGCCAGCGCGTCGATGCCGTCGGCATCGGCCACGCGCACGGCGGCGCCTTCCAGCAGGCCGGGCAGCCCGGCGCCCAGGCGCTCTTCCAGGTCGTTGAGGTCGACCCAGCGGCCGCTGATCTTCAGCAGCGTGTCTTCGCGCCCGGCGAAGCGCCAGCCGCCGCCGGCGGTGGCGACGAAGAGGTCGGCCGGGCAGAACGCGCCGTCGCGGAAGCTGTCGGCCTGCGCCGCCGGCCGGTCGAGGTAGCCGAGCGCCTGCGTGCCGACGTGGATGCGCAAGCGCGTCGGCCGGCCTTCGGCGGCGGCCTGCACGTCCAGCGGCTGCAGGCGCACGCCGGGCGACGGCTGCAGGCCGTCGTCGCCATCGCCGCCGGTGAGCACCAGCACCATGGTTTCCGAGGCGCCGTAGCCGTCGATCATCGGCAGCCCGGTCTGCGCGCGCCAGGCCGCGCGCAGGCTGGGCGGCAAGGCTTCGCCGGCCGACACGCACAGCCGCACGCCGGCCGCGGCCAGCCCCGGCGCCAGGCCTTCGTGCAGCATCAGCCGGTACAACGAAGGCACGCTGAACAGCACCGTCGGCCGCGCCGCGGCGACGGTGGCGGCCACGCCCGGCGCGGTGGGCCACTGCGGGTCCAGCACCACCGTGGCGCCCAGCTTCAGCCCGGCCCACAGCGCGTTGGTCTGCGGGTACGAGAAGAACAGCCGCGAGCTGGCGAACAGCCGGTCTTCCGGCGTGATGCCCAGCCGCTCGCGCGAGATGCGATCGACCTCGCGCGCGAAGCGGTGGGCATGCACCACCGCCTTCGGCCGGCCCGAGGTGCCCGACGAATGCACCCAGAACGCCGGCGTCTCGGGGTCGACCAGCCGCGGCGCCTGCGGGCTGGCCGCCGCCACCGCGCGCCGCCCGTCGGCCGCCAGCACCAGCTTGTCGCGCCAGGGCGGCGGCGTGTCGTCGGCGTCCTCGGCGACGATCACGCTGAAGCCCGCTTCGTCCAGGATGTGGCGCCACTCGGCCGCCGGCACCTTGGGATTGACGGCCACCGCGGTGCCGCCGGCCCACAGCGTGCCGAGGAAGGCGACCACCCAGTCCAGCCCATCGGGCAGCTTGATGGCGACGCGGTGGCCGCGCTCCAGCCCGAGCGCGCGCCAGACCGCCGCCGCGCGGGCGACGCGCTCGCGCAGCTCGCCGCGGGTGAGCCAATGGTCGCCGCAGACCAGCGCGACGCGGCGGTCGTCGTGGCCTTGCAGCAGCAGCGCCGCGGCGTTGATGAGGCCGTCGGCCGCGGCCGTGAATGGCTCGCGCGGCTCGTGCGGCTGGCACGGCTGGCCCGGCTGGCACGGCTGGCCCGGCTCATACGGTTCACCCGGCTCACGGCGCTCGATGCTGGTCATGCCGCCCTCTCCTTCGCCGTCAGCCCCGCGCCCACAATTCGTCGACGAGCCGGCGCACCAGCGCCTGCAGCATGCGGCGGCGGTACTTCACCGGCGCGACGGTGGTGGCCAGCACGTTGGCGCTGGCCTGCACCGACTGCGCCAGCGCGGCCGCGGCATCGGCATTCCAGGCACGGCCGACGAGGCCGGCGGTGGCCACCGCCAGCGGCGCCGAGTTGGTGCCGGTGATGGCCACGCGCAAGCCGGCCAGCCGGTCGCCGTCGCGGTTGCGGTCGCGGCGCAGCGCGACTGCGGCGCCGGCCAGCGCGAAGTCCACCGCGTCGCGCACGCGGGCCTTGGCGTAGTCGGCGCGCCAGCCGGCGGCCGGCGGCACGAGGACGGCGGTCAGCCATTCGCCGGGCTGCAGCGCCAGGCGCTGCGCGCCATCTTCGACGAACAGCGCCGCCAGCGGCAGCGTGCGCGGGCCACCGGGGCCGGCGACTTCGGCCACCGCGTCCAGCACGATCAGCGCCGGCGCCACGTCGCCATGGTAGGTGGCGTAGCAGCGGTCGCTCTTGACGACCACGTGGCACTGGCTGCCAAGGTATTTGAGGCAATAGCCGTTGCCGGCGCGCCACCACTCGCTCTGGTTGTAGAACACGCAGCGCGTGTCCTGGCACAGGTTGCCGCCCAGCGTGGCCGCCTCGCGGTGCGTCGGCCCGGCCACCAGCCCCGCCGCAACGGCCAGCGCCGGCCAGCCGGCGCGCACCGCGGCATCGGCGGCCAGCGTCGCCAGCGTGACCGCCGCGCCCGCGCGCAGGCTGCCGTCGGCTTGCACCGTCAGCGAGCCCAGCCCGTCCACCGCCGTCAAGTCGACCAGCGCCCGCGGCGCGCCCAGGCCACGTCGCAGGTTGGGCAACAAGTCGGTGCCGCCGGCCAGCGCCTGCGCGCCGTTCTCGGCCAATGCGCGTGCGGCTTCGTCGATGGTGGCCGGGCGCACGACGCGCACTTCGTGCAAGGCGTTCACGTCAGCGACTCCACCGCGCGACGCGAGCAAGAACGTGTTCGAACCCCGCACACCACGACCGATGGACTTCGCGGCAGGCGGCATCCGCCGGGGGCGATTTCTGGGGCGGCGAGAAGCGCAGCGCCGGGGTCGGCGCGCGCGCAGCGCGCGCGTCGTGAACTGACTCGCCGCATCTGTCCGAGCGCAGCGAACGGAGTGAGCGTAGTGAGTTATGCGGCGCGACCCCGGCGCGAGCATCGCAGCGCAGTCGGCGCGCAGCGCCGACCGCCACAGCATGAGCCCCTGGCGGATGCCGCCTGCCGCGATGCGCCGAAAAGCCATAAGCGGCGAACGGCATCACGCAACCGACAGCCAACACTGCATCCACCGCGCCAAGCCGCCGCTTCACAACTGCTTCTCCACCGCCCGCGCAGCCCGTGCCGCCGCAGCCCCCTTCGCGTCCAGCAGCTCGGCAATGCGGTCCGGGCTCAACGGAAAGCTGTCGCAGCGCACGCCCGCCGCTTCCTGCACCGCCTCGCGCAGCGCCGGCAGGATGCCGGCGAGCATGCCTTCGGAAGCCTCCTTGGCGCCGAAGGGTCCGTTCGGGTCGATGCTCTCGACGATGATCACCTCGATGTCGGGGCTCTCGACCACCGTCGGCACGCGGTAGTCGAGCAGGTTGCCGTGCAGCATGCGGCCGTTGTCGTATTCGGTGGCTTCCGACAGCGCCTGCCCCAGGCCCATCCACACGCCGCCCTGCGCCTGGCCTTCCACCGCCAGCGGGTTGAGCGCGCGGCCGACGTCGACGGCCACCCACACCTTGTGCGAGGTGACCTTGCCGGTCAGCTCGTCGACCGAGGCCTCGACCACCTGCGCCGCGTAGCAGAAGCCCATGGTCGCGCCGATCGCGCTGCCGCGGATCTTCTTGTCGCCCTGGAACTCGATCGGGCAGGTGTAGGTGCCCTTGACCGTGACGGCGCCGCCATCGGCCATGGCCGCGCGCACCGCCTCGATCCACGGCAGGCCGGCGCCGGCATCGCCGCCGCGCACGGCGAACACCTCGTCGCGCACCTCGATGTCGGCCTCGTCGGCCTTCAGCCGGCCGGCGGCCGCCTTCACCAGCAGCGCCTTCAGCTCCTGCGCCGCGGCCATCGTCGCGCGGCCGACCATGAAGGTGACGCGCGACGAATAGCTGCCGTTGTCCTTGGGCGTGACGGCGCTGTCGGCCGCGATCACGCGGATGCGCGCCAAGGCCACGTCCAGCACCTCGGCGGCGCATTGCGCGGCCATCGTGCTGGAGCCTTGCCCGATGTCGGCGGCGCCGGTGAACAGCGTCACGCCGCCGTCGAAGTCCAGCCGCAGTTGCACCGTGGCATGCGGCTCGCCGGTCCAATGCTTGGGCGTGGAGGTGCCGGAGACGAAGTGCGAGCAAGCGAGCCCCAAGCCGCGGCCCTTGGGCATGCGGCCCTTGCGTTGGTCCCAGCCCGAGGCCGCCTTCACCTTTTGCAGGCACTCGGGCAGGCCATAGCTCAGCACCTGTTGCGCGTACATCGTGCGGTAGGGAATCTGCGGCAGCAGGTTCTGCTGGCGCACGGCAAAGGCGTCGAGGCCGAGTTCTTCGGCCATGTCGGTCAACAGCGCCTCGAAGGCGGCGCGCGTGTCCACCGTGCCGTGGCCGCGCTGCGCGCCGCAGGGCGGCGTGTTGGTGTAGACGCGCCAGGCGTCGTGCTTGATCGCCGGGATGTCGTAGAGGCCGTGCATCAAGGCCCCGGTGTAGAGGATGGTGATGATCCCGTAGCCGGCGTAGGCGCCGCCGGCCTGCGTGGCTTCCAGCGCCAGCGCCGTGATGCGGCCGTCGCGCATCAAGCCGATCTTCATCTTGACCAGCGTCCACGGCCGGCCGCGGTGGGCGATGAAGGTTTCCTCGCGCGTCTGCAGCAGCCGCACCGCGCCGCGCGCCTTGTGCGCCAGCAGCGCGGCGATGATCTCGAAGTGCAGGCACTCGGTGCGCGCGCCGAAGCCGCCGCCGAGGAAGGGCTTGACCACGCGCACCTGCGACTGCTGGATCTGCAGGCAGGCGGCGACCTTCAGGTGCACGTAGTAAGGCACCTGGGTGGTGGTGTGCAGCGTGACGCCGTCGCGCTCGACGTCGTACTCGGCCAGCGTGGCGTTGGGCTCCAGGTGCGCGTGGTTGACCTCGGCGAAGGTGAAGGTCTTCTCGCGCACGAGGTCGGCCGCGGCGAAGCCGGCGGCGGCGTCGCCGAACTCGGCGTGCACCTCGCGCAGCACGTTGTTCGGCTTGTCGTCGTGGATCGCGACGGCGCCGGGCTTCGTCGCCGCCTTGGTCGTGAAGTAGGCCGGCAGCACTTCGTACTGCACGTCGATCAGCGACAGCGCGCGCTCGGCGGTGGCTTCGTCGACGGCGGCAATAGCCGCCACCGGGTCGCCGCGGTAGCGCACCTTGCCGCGCGCCAGCGGGTACTCGTTCTCGGCGATCGGCAGCACGCCGAAGGGCACCGGCGTGTCGTCGCCGGTGCACACCGCGTGCACGCCGGGCAGCGCGCGCGCGGCGGCGGTGTCGATCGAGACGATCAGCGCATGCGGATGCGGGCTGCGCAGGATGCGGCCGACCAGCGCGCCCGGCACCACGATGTCGGCCGTGTAGCGGGCGCGGCCGGTGACCTTGTCGAAGCCGTCGATCAGCGGCGTGCGGATGCCGATGCCGCCGGGGCGCGTCATGCGCGGCTTCATGTGGCCAGCCTCGCCGCGGCCGCCTGCACCGACTCGATGACCTTCACGTAGCCCGTACAGCGGCACAGGTTGCCGGCCAGCGCCGCCTTGATGTCGTCGACCGTCGGCCGCGGGTTGGCGCGCAGCAGCCCTTCGGCGGCCATCACCATGCCCGGCGTGCAGAAGCCGCATTGCGCGCCCAGCTGCTCGTGAAAGGCCTGCTGCACGGCCGACAAGCGCCCCTGGCGCGCCAGCCCCTCGACGGTTTCGATGCGCCGGCCTTCGACTTGCACCGCCAGCGTCGAGCAGGCCAGCCGCGGCCGGCCGTCGACCAGCACGGTGCAGGCGCCGCACTCGCCGCCGTCGCAGCCGCGCTTGGTGCCGGTGAGCTGCAGCGTGTCGCGCAGCACGTCGATCAGCAAGGCGCCGTCGGCGGCGGCCACCTCGTGCGCGCGGCCGTTGACGTTCAGACCCAGCACCCGCTTGCCCACGACGACGCCCTCCGGGTTTTCCATAGCACGATTGCGGTACCGCAATACCATTGCCGGGTTGATCCACGCCAACCCGAAGGCACCGCGGCCGGGCCAATCTAGCCGCGCACGCCGCCCGTCGTCGAATGGATTGTCGCAATCCGCCCGATCGGTGCGGCGAATGTGGGGGCCTTCGCGATGAACTTCCGCCAGCTCGACTTGAACCTGCTGCGCGTGCTGTGCGCCATCCACCGCACCGGGTCGGTCACCGAGGCGGGCCAGCAGCTCGCGCTGTCGCAGTCGGCCACCAGCAACGCGCTGGCGCGGCTGCGCCACTGCTTCGGCGACGCGCTGTTCGTGCGCTCGCCCGCCGGCCTGCACCCCACGCGGCTGGCGCAGCGCATCGCGCCGCTGGTGGCGGCGCACCTGCTGCAGCTGGAAGCCGCGCTGTGCGAAGGCGAGAGCTTCGACCCCGCCACCGGCTGCATGCACTGGCGGCTGTCGCTGTCGGACCTGGGCGAGATGATGTTCCTGCCGGCGCTGGCGCGCGAGTTGCGCCGCGCCTCGCCGGGCAGCCGGCTGTCGAACGAGGCGGTGGAGGCGGCGCGCGTCAGCGCCGCGCTGGAGGCGCGGGAGATCGACCTGGCCATCGGCATGCTGCGGCCCGACCACCAGGGCGTGGTCGGCGAGCTGCTGTTCCACGAGCACTACGTGGCGCTGACCGCGCTCGACTGGCAGCCCGCCGTGCCGGCGCCCGGCGGCCGGCTGGAGCGCCAGCACCTGGCGCGCGCCGCGCTGGCGCTGGCCGCGCCGACCGCCAGCCTGCTGGGCAGCGTGCAGCGCGTGCTGGAGCGGCTGGCGCTGGACACGCCCAGCCGCGTGCGCCTGCGCCACTACGGCGCGGTGCCCGAGCTGGTGCGCGGCACCGACCTGGTGGCCATCGTGCCGCAGATGTTTGCCGACGCGGTGGCCGCGCGCCACGACCTGCGCGCCTGGCGGCTGCCCGACGGCGCCTCGTACGACGTGATGATGGTCTGGCACCACAGCGTCAACGGCGACCCCGCCCAGCGCTGGCTGCGCGAGCAGGTGCGCCGCCTGTTCGGCCAGGACCGCGTGGCCGCCAACGAGCCCGGCGCCGGCGCCTGGGCCGCCGACCTCGATTGACCGCGCTCGGCGGCGCTCAGTGCTCGAAGCGCGGGCCCGGCGTTCCCGCGCGGACCCAGGTCCAGCCGTCGAGATGCTTGCGGGAGAAACGCAGGCTTTGCTCGCAGCGGCCGGCGTCGCAGCCCAGGCCCGTGAGCGCCATGCGGATGCACTCGTCCATGTAGTGCTCCGGGTTCGGAACGCCCTTGCCCAGCGAACCGATGCCGGCGATCAGCGTGCTCAGTTCGATGTCCAGCGCCACCCGCTCGTCGACGTAGTTGAACTGCCCCAACGCCTTGCCCTGCCTCAGGTCGTCGTGCATGTAGCCGGCCATCAACTGCTTGTTGTCCAGCGGCAGCGTGCGCGTCATGAACGAAGCCCATTGCGGGTCTGCGTTGGCGCGCTTGAGGAAGAGGCGGCAGCCCACGGCGAACCGTTGGCTGGGTTCGCGCAGCATTTCGTACAGCGGCAGGCAGGCGCGCGTCATCTCGTCGCTTTGCTGCTGCACCAGCGCCTGCACGGCCTCGTCGAGCGTCTGGAAGTACAGGTAGAACGTGCCGCGCGCCACCTTCGCGCAGTGCACGACGTCGCCGATGTCCGGCGCCGCGCCGGAAGCGCGCGTGAAGACGGTGAAGGTGGCCGCGAGCAGCCGGCTGCGCATCTTCTCGCGCCGGCGCGCCGCCACTTCGATTCGGTGATCGGGTAAAGGACGCGCCCCGCTTGCGGACGTGCTTCCCATGAGCCCTCTTCCTTTGCGCTGGCCATCAGGCTGACGGCCCGTCATTTTGACATCGGGTAACCGGCCTTCATTCGGCGAAGCGCGATTCATAGAGTCGCACGCACTGCGTGTGGCAAGGCCTGCACGAGCAACCGAAGGAAGAGACATGACGATGCTGAAGGTTCCGGTCTTGATCGTGGGCGGCGGTGGCGCCGGACTGACGGCGTCGATGACGCTGTCGTCGCTGGGCGTCGACCACCTGCTGGTCAGCGCGTTCCCGGGCACCTCGATCCTGCCGAAGGCCCACGTGCTGAACCAGCGCGCGATGGAGATCTTCACCGAGGTGGGCGTGGCCGATGCGATCTACGAGCGCAGCACGCCAGCCGAGAACATGCGCGCCACCGGCTGGTATGCGGGCATGGCCGGCGACCACGAAGCCTATGGCCGCACGCTGGGCCACCTGGAAGCCTGGGGCGCCGGCTATACCGACCCCGACTACATCGCCGCCAGCGCCTGCCGCACCTGCAACCTGCCGCAGATCCGACTGGAGCCGCTGCTGCGCGCCCACGCCGAGCAGCGCAACCCCGGCAAGGTGCGCTTCCACCATGAGCTGACGGCGCTGGAAGACGGTGCCGACGGCGTCACCGCGACCATCCTCGACAAGGACCGCAACGAGCGCTTCCAGGTCAAGGCGCGCTACCTGCTGGCCGCCGACGGCGGCCGCACCGTGGGCAAGATGGTGGGCGTCGGCATGTCCGGCCCGCGCGACATCATGAAGATGGTGTCGGTCCACATGACGGCCGACCTTTCGCCCTGGCTGCACGACGACGACGTGCTGATCCGCTGGCTGGTCAACCCCGCTTACGGCGGCTCGTTCGCCAGTGGCGTGCTGGTGAGCATGGGGCCCGACCACTGGGGCACGAAATCGGAGGAGTGGGTCTTCCACATGAAGTACGCGACGGACAGCGCCGACGCGATGAAGGACGAAAAGGTGCTCGAGCGCATGCGCACCACGCTGGGCGTGAAGGATCTCGAGGCCACCGTGCACAAGATCTCCACCTGGGTGATGGAAGGCGTCATCGCCGACCGCTTCCGCAAGGGCAACATCTTCTTCGTGGGCGATGCCGCGCACCGCCACCCGCCCACCGGCGGCCTGGGCCTGACCTCGGCCGTCCACGATGTCTACAACCTGTGCTGGAAGCTGTCGCTGGTGCTGGCCGGCAAGGCGGGCGACGGCCTGCTCGACACCTACGAGGCCGAGCGCAAGCCGGTCGACCAGGCCAACATCGATTGCTCGATCGGCAACGCGATGAACCACTTCAAGATCGACCAGGCGCTCAACCTGTCGGAGGACAAGACGCAAGAGCAGAACTGGGCCGAGCTGCTGCCGCTGTGGGACGAGAGCCTGCCGCGCTCCGCCGAGAAGCGGCATGCGCTGAATGCGGCCATCGCATCGCAGACCATGGAGTTCCACCACCACAACGTGGAGTTCGGCTATCGCTACCACTCGACGGCGGTGATCGACGACAGCAGCCCCGCCTACGTGCCGCTGGACCCGATCCGCCTCTACGAGCCGAGCACCAAGCCCGGCCATCCACTGCCGCATGCCTTCGTCGAGATGCAGGGCGAGCGCGTGGCGCTGGCCAGCCTCGTCGGCAGCGGGCAGTTCCTGGTCATCGCCGGCGAGGAAGGCGGCGCCTGGGTGCAAGCCGCGCGCCAACTGGCGCAAGCCAAGGGCCTGCCCATCAAGGCCTTCACGCTGGGCCTGGCCGACAGCGACTACATCGACGTGCGCATGGCGTGGCTGAAGAACCGGGCGATCAGCCCCAAGGGGGTCGTGATCGTGCGGCCCGACCGCTACATTGCCTTCCGCTCGCTCGGCGAAAGCGCGGACCCGCGCTCGACGCTGACGCAGGCCTTCCAGTCCATCCTGTCCGCGCCGTGAGGCGGCGGCACTGAAGCGAGCAAGGAGACCCCGCGATGTCCCCATCCCGCCGGCACGACCGCCTGGGCGTGCACTCGATCGGTGAGTTCCACATGACCGTGCCGTCGCTCGCCGACGCCGAGCGGTTCTACGCCGCCTTCGGCCTGCGCGTCGGCCGCGACGGCAGCAGCCTCGTGCTGCGCACGGTGGCTGGCGAGCAGGTCTGGGGCCGCCTGAGCGAGGGCCCGAAAAAGAAGTTCGACCGCCTGAGCTTCCATTGCTTCGCGGACGATGCGGAACGGCTGCACGCGCACATCGAAGCGCAGGGTTTCGCGCCCATCGCGGCGCCGCCCGGCGCCGATGATTCGGGGCGCTGGTTCCGCGACCCCGATGGCCTGGCCGTGCAGGTGCGGCCCGGCCCGAAGACGACGATCGATGCCGCCGCGCACCAGAGCCCGTCACTGCCGGTCGATGGCACGCGCTGCGCGCCCTACCGCAGCCAGGTGCGGGCGGCGCTGCCGCAACGCCTGTCGCACATCGCGCTGATGACGCCCTCGGTGCCCGCTCGCATGGCCTTCTACGTCGGTGCGCTGGGCCTGCGCCTGTCGGACCGCTCGGGCGACGGCGTGGCCTTCCTGCATGCGCCGCATGGCAGCGACCACCACCTGATCGCGCTGGCGATGGGGCCGGGCGCGGCACTGCACCACCTTAGCTGGGATGTGCCGACGGTCGAGGACGTGGGCAGCGGCATGAGCCGCCTGCAGGCCGCCGGCTACACCACGGGCTGGGGCGTGGGCCGCCACGTGCTGGGCTCCAACTACTTCTACTACGCGCAGGACCCCTGGGGCAGCTGGTGCGAGCTGTCGGCCACCATGGACTACATTCCCGCTGCCGTGGACTGGCAGGGGCTGGACCATGCACCCGAGGACTCGTTCTACCTCTGGGGGCCGCCCATCGACCCGATCTTCTTCGCCAATTCCGAGGCCTGAACCCGATGCGACTCGTCACCTTCAGCAGCCGCGGCCACACGTCGATCGGCAAGCTTGCCGGCAACCAGGTCATCGACCTGCCCGCCAGCGACGGCGCGCTGCCGCGCACCCTGCTCGAACTGCTGCAAGCCGGCCCCGCGGCGATGGCCCGCGTCCGCGCGCTGCAGCTGGAAAACGCGGTCAGCTGGCCCCTGGCCGACGTGCGGCTGCAGGCACCGGTGCCCAACCCGTCCAAGTACCTGGCCATCGGCATGAACTACAAGAAGCACGTGCACGAGGCGCTGGCCGCCGGCATCCAGGTGCCGGACAGCCAGGTCTGGTTCAACAAGCAGGTCTCTTGCGTCAGCGGCCCCTTCGATGCCGTGCACCTCCCGCGCGCATCGGACAAGGTGGACTACGAGGCCGAGCTGTGCGTGGTGATCGGCAAGCGCTGCCGCCATGTGAGCGTGGACGACGCGCCCTCGGTGGTGGCCGGCTACATGGCGGCCAACGACGTGTCGGTACGCGACTGGCAAATGCGCTCGCCCACCATGACGCTGGGCAAGAGCTTCAACACGCACGGCCCGGTGGGCCCGTGGCTGGTCACGCCCGACGAGCTGCCCGACCCGCACGCGCTGCGCCTGCGCATGCTGGTCAACGGCGAGGTCAGGCAGGACGTGAGCACCGGCGAGATGATCTACAACGTCTGGGAGCAGATCGCGTACCTGTCCACGGTGATGACGCTGGAGCCCGGCGACCTGATCGCCACCGGAACGCCCTCGGGCGTGGGCGCCGCGATGAAGCCGCCGCAGTTCCGCAAGGTGGGCGACGTGATGCGGGTGGAGATCGAAGGCATCGGCCACATCGAGAACGTCTGCGTCCCAGAGCCGCAATAGGAGAGCCGCCATGGCCACGAGAAAAGTCATCATCACCTGCGCCGTCACCGGTTCGATCCACACGCCGAGCATGTCGCCGCACCTGCCGGTCACGCCCGAGCAGATCGCCGACCAGGCGATCGAGGCGGCCGAGGCCGGCGCGGCCATCCTGCACCTGCATGCGCGCGACCCGAAGGACGGCCGCCCGGCCTTCGACCCCACGACCTACCGCCAATTCCTGCCGCGCATCCACGCCGCCACCGACGCCGTCATCAACATCACCACCGGCGGCGCCGTCACCATGACGCTGGACCAGCGCCTGGCCGGCGCGCTCGACGTGTCGGCCGAGATGGCCTCGTGCAACATGGGCTCGATGAACTTCGCGATCTTCCCCATCCTGGAGAAGATGAAGACCTTCGAGCACGACTGGGAGCAGGTCTACATCGAAGGCACGCGCAGCGCCATCTTCCGCAACACCTTCGCCGACATCGAGCAGATCTTCGAACGCCTCGGCCGCGCCCATGGCACGCGCTTCGAGTTCGAGTGCTACGAGGTGGGCCACCTCTACAACCTCAAGCACTTCGTCGATCGCGGCCTGGTCACGGGGCCGATCTTCCTGCAGTTCGTGCTGGGCGTGCTCGGCGGCATCGGCGCCGACCCGGAGAACCTGGTGCACATGAAGCACATCGCCGACAAGCTGTTCGGCGAGCGCTACCAGTGGAGCGTGCTCGGCGCCGGCCGCCACCAGATGCCGCTGGTCACCCAGGCCGCGCTGATGGGCGGCAACGTGCGCGTGGGCCTCGAAGACTCGCTGATGTCGGGCCCCGGGCGCCTGGCCACCTCCAACGCCGAGCAGGTGCGCACGATCCGCGGCGTGCTCGAAGCGCTGGGCATGGCGATCGCGACGCCGGACGAAGCGCGGCAGATGCTGGGGCTCAAGGGCCGCGACAAGATCCGATTGGGTTGACGCCCATCGGGGTCTGCCCGGGGTGCGGCGGCGCCTTTGCACTGGATCAAGCCCTACAGGCGCATTCCGGTACCACATTTCCGCACTACCTGGAGATGCCGCCATGAAACCCAGCCTGCAGCCCGGCGTGGCCGCCACCGTGCGCGTGGCCGTCGACCGCGAGCGCACGATCGACTTCATGGGCGACCGGGCCCGCGTCTATGCCACGCCGGCGCTGCTGCGCGACATCGAGCTGGCCTGCCGCGAGCTGCTGCTGGCGCACCTGGATGCCGGCGAGGATTCGGTGGGCACGCGCGTCGAGCTCGACCACACCGGCGCCACGCTGATGGGCATGACGGTCGAGCTGCAGCTCGCCATCGCCGAGGTGCAGGGCCGCAGCGTGAGCTTCGACGTGAGCGGCAGCGACGGCATCGACGCCATCTGCCGCTGCCGCCACCAGCGCTTCGTCGTCGACGTGGCGAAGACCGAGCAGCGCCTGGCCGCCAAGGCGCAGAAGGCAGGGCTCGCGTGAACCGCCACGCCGACCCCCGGCAGCAACGGCATTGGGACGCGCGCGCGGCCGGCAACTTCATCGGCGGCGGCGCCGGCTGCGGGCTGCTGCTGTTCACCACGCTGGCCGGCGCGCAAGGCAGCCTGCGCCAGGGGCTGGTGGCCGCGGCGCTGCTGCTGGTGGCCGCCGGGCTGCTGTGCGTGTGGGCCGAAATCGGCCGCCCCTGGCGCGCGCTGAACGTGTTTTTGCACCCGCAGACTTCGTGGATGTCGCGCGAGGCGGCGCTGGCGCCGCCGCTGCTGGCCTGCGGCGCCGCCGCGCTGGCGTGGCCCGTGCTGCAGCCGCTGGCGGCGCTGCTGGCGGCCGCCTTCCTGTACTGCCAGGCGCGCATCCTGCAGGCGGCGCACGGCATTCCGGCCTGGCGCGAGCCGCTGACCGTGCCGCTGCTGGTGGCCACCGGCGTCACCGAAGGCGCCGGCCTCTACTGGCTGGCCGCGCCGGCCTGGGGCGCCGGCAGCATGGCGGCGTGGATCGCCTTCGGCGCGCTGCTGGCCTTGCGCTTCGCGATCGGCGCGCGCTGGTACCGCCGGCTGGCCGGCAACCTGCCGGCCGCGGCGCTGCGCGCCGTGGACCGCGCCGGCCACGGCTACAACGCCGGCAGCCTGCTGCCGCTGGCGCTGGTGGCCGTGGTGCTGGCGGCGCCGCTGTCGCCGCCGCTGCAAGGCCTGCTGCAGGCGCTGGCCGGCGGCCTGGCCGCCGCCGGCGGCATGCTGTTCAAGTTCATGCTCGTCACGCGCGCCGGCTTCAAGCAAGGCTTCGCGCTGCCGCACCTGCCGGTGCGAGGCCGGCACTGAGCGTCGACCCGCGTTGCCCGAAGGAGCCGTCATGGGCGCCATCGCTTCCCCCGCCGACCTTGCCGCACCCACCGCGCCCACCGCGCCGGGCCTGCACGCCGCGATCGAAACCCTGCCGCGCGAACGGCTTGAGCCACTGCAGTGGCAGCGCCTGCAGGACAGCTTGCGCAACGCCTGGGACCACGTGCCCTGGCATCGCCAACGGCTGCAGGCGGCGGGCCTGGCGGACCCGCGCGACGTCGATTCGCCGGCCGCGCTGCAGCGGCTGCCGTTCATGGTGAAGACCGATTTGCGCGACCACTATCCCTTCGGACTGTTCACGCGCGCGCTGCCGCAGCTGGCGCGGCTGCATGCCTCGTCGGGCACCACCGGCAAGCCCACCGTGGTGGGCTACACCGCGCAGGACTTGTCGACCTGGGCCGACCTGGTGGCGCGCTCGATGCACGGCGCCGGCGTGCGCGCCGGCGACCTGGTGCACAACGCGTACGGCTACGGCTTGTTCACCGGCGGCCTGGGCGCGCACGACGGCGCCACGCGGCTGGGCTGCCCGGTGGTGCCGATCTCCGGCGGCGGCACCGAGCGCCAGGTGGCGCTGATCATGGACTTCCGCCCGCGCGTGCTGTGCGCCACGCCGTCGTATGCGCTGGCGATCGCCGAGGTGGCCGAGCAGCAGGGCGTGGACCTGCGCGGCAGCGGCTTGCGCATCGGCCTGTTCGGCGCCGAGCCCTGGAGCGAGGCGATGCGCCGCGAGATCGAGGCCCGCATGGGGCTGCGCGCGGTCGACATCTACGGCCTCTCGGAAATCATGGGCCCCGGCGTGGCCTGCGAATGCGTGGCGCGCTGCGGCCTGCACGGCTGGGAAGACCACTTCCTGTTCGAGACGATCGACCCCGACAGCGGCGCGCCGGTGCCCGAAGGCGAGCCGGGCGAGCTGGTGATCACCACGCTGACCAAGCAGGCGCTGCCGATGCTGCGCTACCGCACGCGCGACATCACGCGGCTCGATCGCCGCGCTTGCGCCTGCGGCCGCACGCATGTGCGCATCCTGCGCGTGACCGGCCGCAACGACGACATGCTGATCATCCGCGGCGTCAACGTCTACCCTTCGCAGATCGAGGCCGTGCTGGTCGGCCGGCCCGGGCTGTCGCCGCACTACCAACTGGTGCTGGAACGCCAGGGCGCGCTGGATAGCGTGCGGCTGGAGGTCGAGGCCCTGCCCTCGCTGCCCGCGGCCGACTACGCGCTGCAGGCCGCCGACACGCGGCACCACGTGAAGTCGATGATCGGCGTCAGCGCCGACGTGCGCGTGCTGGCGCCGGGCACGGTGCCGCGCTCGCAAGGCAAGGCGGTGCGGGTGCGCGACCTGCGCGACGCGGCGGCATAGCCGCCAACACCAAGGCCGTTGCGCGGCCGTCGCTCCCTACCGGGCCGGCAGGCACGCCGGGCCGATGGGCTCGAAGGCCTTGTAGGTCAGCACGAATTCCTGGTGGCCCAGTTCTTCCGACGCCGTGCGCCGGCCGTCGGCCAGCGCGACGACGAGGTCGTGGATCTCGCGGCCCACCTCGTCCAGCGTGGCGCGGCCTTCGAGGATGGCGCCGGCATCGACGTCCATGTCTTCGGCCATGCGGCGGTAGGTCTCGGGGTTGGCGCAGATCTTGACCACCGGCGAGATCGGCGAGCCGACCACCGACCCGCGCCCGGTGACGAACAGCACCGCATGGCTGCCACAGGCGATCAGCTCGGCGATCTCGGCGTTGTCGTTGATGTTGGGGAAGCCGAAGCGCACCTCGCCGTCGGGCACCACGTCCAGCAGGTACAGGCCGCCGCGCGGCGGCACGTCGCCGGGCTTGACGAGGCCGCAGATCGGCGAGGCGCCCGACTTGGCGTAGGCGCCCATCGACTTTTCCTCGATCGTCGACAGGCCGCCATCGGCATTGCCGGCGGCGAACGAGCCGTAGCCCAGCGTCGCGTAGTAGCGCGCCGCCTTGGCCACCGCGGCCTCCAGCTCGCGGCCGAGTTCGAGCGTCACGGCGCGCGCGGCCATGATGTGCTCGCAGCCGATCAGCTCGCCGGTCTCTTCGAAGATGCAGGTCGCGCCTTCGGCGACGAACTGGTCGAAGGCGCGGCCGGCGGCCGGGTTGCCGGTGATGCCCGAGGTGCCGTCGGAGCCGCCGCACACGGTGCCGATCACCAGCTCGGACAGCGCCATCGGCAGGCGCGGCGCGGCGGCCAGCGCCGGCAGCTGCTCTTCGAGCCAGCGGCGGCCGGCGGCGATCGACGAGCGCGTGCCGCCCGTCTCCTGGATCGTGACGATGTGCACCGGCCGGCCGCTGGCGCGCACCGCCTCGGCCAGCGCATAACGGTTGAAGCTCTCGCAACCCAGCGACACCAGCAGCACCGCGCCCACGTTGGGGTGCGTGGCCAGCTGCTCCATCATGCGCTGCCCGTAGGCGTTGGGAAAGCAGCCGGGAAAGCCGATCACCTGCACCTCGCTGCTGCGAAAGCCCTGCGCGATTTCGCGCGCCACGTGGTGCGCGCATTCCACGAGGTAGGCGACGACGGCGACGTTGCGGATGCCCTTGCGGCCGTCGGCGCGCGGGTAGCCGGTCATCATGCTCACGGCAATGCCTTTCGCGACGCCGGCCCCCCGTTGGCCCGGGCGTCGTAGAGATGGTGCGTGGGCGTGTATTCGCTCTTCATGTTGTGCACGTGGACATGCTCGCCGGGCGCGATGTCGGCGGTGGCCGAGCCGATCGGCGCCCCGTACTTCAGGATCTTCTCGCCGGCGGCGATGCGGCGCCCCGCCAGCTTGTGGCCCAGCGGCAGTTCGGCCGTCAGCGTGAGCAGCGCGCCGTCCACCGCGATGGTCTCGCCGGCGGCCAGCCGCGCGCGCGCGACCAGCACGTTGTCCGACGGGTCGAGCAGGAGAAGCCGGGAGTCGATGGTGATCATGGCGGCTGCCGCGGGGTTTTCAGAACTTGCCGAAGCGAAGATAGGCCTGCTGCGGATCGACCCCTTCGAGGATGGCCTGGCGCACCTTGCTCTCGGTGGCCATGGCCGCTTCGGATTGGTCGAGCACGTCGGCCAGCAACGCCCGGGGCACGCGGATCATGCCGTCACGGTCGCCGACGAGGTAGTCCCCGGGCTCGATGACGACATCGCCGATGCGGATATCGACGCCGACCGCCCGCGGCAGCCAATGGCCGACCACGTCGCGCGGCGTGAAGCCGCGGCACCAGGTCTGGAAGCCGATGCCCAGCAGGAAGTTCGTGTCGCGCACGAAGCCGTCGACCACGCAGCCGAGCACGCCCTTGTTCTTCAGCGTCTCGGCCGACAGCTCGCCCATGTGGGCGACGATGCGGTCGTTGGGCTGCGAAGCCCACAGGTGGCCGGCCGGGCATTGCGACAGCAGGCCGGTCCAGGCCAGCAGCGTTTCGTGCGCATCGGCGCCGGCGCGCACCTGGCCGTCGATGGTGAAGGCCGGGCCGGCGATCGCCGCCTCGGGGAAGATCGGCCGGATCTCGGGCGGCAGCGTGAAGTTCGCCTGCCCCATGGCGCGCATGACGTCGTGCACGACACCGGTGTAGCAGCCGCGCAGGCGGTCGCTGTTCGGGTCGGCAGGCTGGGCCTGGTGGGCCGTCTGGGCTTGCGGCGGGGTCGACATCGTTGCAGGCACTCCATCCAAACGCATGCACCGGCATGCGGGCGCCGCCAATCTTCGCGCACAGCGAAGCGGCGGCGGACCTCGTGCGTTGGCACGTCGGCCGTTGTACCTGCTTTTTCGGCGCTTTGGGCCGGCCGCGCGCGCTTCAGGCGGGCGGCGCCTGGTCCCACAGGTAGTAGAAACCCGGGCCGGTGCCCAGCTCTTCGTGCATGCGGAACCAGCGGTTCTCGGCCAGCAGTTGGGCCACGGGGCTCTCGGGGTCGTCGAGGTCGCCGAACTGCAGCGCGCCCGAGATGCAGCTTTGCGCGCACACCGGCGTGGCCGCCGGGTCGACGCCGGGCACCAGGCCCTTGGCCACGCCGGCGTCGACGCGGCCGGCGCAGAAGTCGCACTTGGTGACCACGCCCAGCCGCGCCTTATCTGCCAGGCGGCCTTCGTGCGGCATGGCCTGGTCGCCGAAGGCGAAGGCGGTTTCCTGCGTCAGGTAGCGCGCCTCGTAGGGGCAGGCGACGATGCAGGCCGAACAGCCGATGCACAGCGACGCGTCGATGGTGACGATGCCGTCGGCGCGCTGGCGCGTGGCGGTGGACGGGCACACCGTCAGGCACGGCGGCTGGTCGCAGTGCTGGCAGCCGGTGGGCAGGAAGCTGCGGCGCACGTCGGGGTATTCGCCGGTCTCGATGTCGAGCACGCGGCGCCACTGCACGCCCGGCGGCGTGCCGCAGGTTTCCTTGCAGGCGGCGGTGCAGGTCTGGCAGCCGACGCAGCGGCGCAGGTCGGCCACCATCACGTAACGGGTCATGTGAGCGCTCCTGCTGGCGGCACGGCGGCCGCATGCGGGCCTTGCTGGCCCTGCGGGCGGCCCCGCGGAATCACGCCGCCACCTCGTGGCCGGCGGGTTGCGGCGCGGCCTCGGGCGCGGCGGCGCGGCGCACGCGCACGCGCACGATGTCGGCGCCCGAGCCGGTGGCGTCGGTGAGCTGCAGCGCCACGCCCGACATCGGCGTCACCGCGTTCAGCGAGGGGTAGTTCAGGTCCTTGGCGAACGGCGTCTTCCAGTGGCTGAACTGGCCCGGGATGACCACCGTGTCGGGCCGGCAGCCCTGCACCAGCGCCAGCTGCCCGCGCGTGTGGCCGTGGGTGGATTCGACCTCGACCCAGTCGCCGTCGGCCAGCCCCAGCTGGCGCGCGGCGCTGACATTCATGATCACGCAGCCGTGGCCGCGGATGTTGTGCGCCACCTCGTCCATCAGCGGAATGCCCACGTTGTTGCCCGAGCTGTACTGCATGCTCTTGGTGGTGATGCCCCAGAACGGGTAGTCGGCCGGGTCGCCGCCGGCGTCGCGCACGGCCTGCTCCCACAGGCCGGGCACGTCGTGCCATTCGGGCAGCGCGCGGTATTCGCGGAGCTGCTCGTCCCACCAGTGCACGCCCTGGCCGTGCAGCCGGCGCTCAAGCTCGCGGCCGATGCGCAGCAGCCGCTCTTGGTACGGCAGCTCGTAGCGCAGGCCTTGCGCCTGCATCGTCGGCGTCAGGTACCAGTCGACGCGGGTGTGCGGCACGGTGTAGAAGCCGCGCTGCTTCATGCCGTCCAGCCCCACCACGTCGGCGCCGCCGGTGAGGTCGGCGGTGGCGGCCTTGCACACCGCGTCCCAGATGGCGTCGACCGCGGGCGCGCGGTCGGTGGGCAGGCTGAAGTCCCAGCCCTCGCCCTTCAGCGGCAGCAGCGCGGCGCCCTTGTTGATGCGCTCGACATAACTCGTCAACAAGCCGGTGCGGCGCGCCAGCTCGGTGGCGATCCAGGTGAAGTCGCGCGCCTCGCCCTGCGGCTGCACCACCGGCTGGCGCAGCACCACGCCGCGGTGCGCCCAGGCCTGCTCGATGAACTTGGTGCCGCCGCAGCGGATGAGCTGCGTGCCTTCGAGGTCGGTGGCCTCGGGCAGCAGCAGGTCGGCCATGTGGTTGGTCTCGTCCTGCGTGTAGGCGAAGGCCACGACGAAGGGCATGCGCGCGATGGTCTCGGTGAGGTGGCCGGTCTGCCAGAACGCGATGGCCGGGTTGGTGCGGTAGGTGAACCAGATCTCGGGGAAGCTGGGCTGCGGCCAGTTGGGCGGCGCCTCGCGCATGAACATCCAGGCCAGGTGCGTGGGGCCCAGCGCCTGGCTCCACGGCGAGTGGCCGACGTGCGGCACCAGCGTGCGGTGGGCGTTGCGCCCGCTGGGCGTGGCCTGCCAGCGGTCGGGCGTGGTGGGGTTGAAGTTGCACACCATGAAGCCGTCTTCGCCCGGCGCCACGCTGAGCAGGCGGTTGTCGTGCGGCTTGTTCAACCGCACCGTGGTGCCCAGCGTGCCGCCCGGCACTTCGAGCGCGCCCACCAGCATGGCCAGCACGGTGCGCGACCAGCAGGCCTCGAAGGCGCCCCAGCCGTTGTTGACGGTCTTGCCCAAGGTCACCGCCACCGGGCGGTGCGGCAGCGTGAGGCCGTCGATCTCGATGGTCTGCCCGATGCACGCATGCGCCAGGTACTCCAGCGCGATGCGGCGGATGGTGGCCGCCGGCACGTCGCAGATGGCCTGCGCCCATTCGGGCGAGTACGGGCGCATGGCGTCGGCCGTCATCGTCAGGCCGGTGCAGCCCTGCACGTCGCTGAACGCCGTCACCTCGCCATCGGGCCCTTGCGTCACCGCCTGCGGCACGGCGTAGCGGCCTTCCAGCGCCGGCCGTGCGCCGGGGGTGTCGAAAGGCACGGCGGCGGCGCTGCCTTCGTCCCATACCAGCGGCTGGCGCGACGCCGGGTCGCGCAGGTAGTAGCCGTCGGGGCCCACCAGGTACGGCGACGCGGTGCGCTCGCGCAGGAAGGCGGTGTCCAGCCGCGGCACGCCGGCCTCGCACAGCAGCACGTGGATCATCGCCAGCATGAAGGCGGGGTCGGTCTTCGGCTTGATCGGCACCCACTCCGACGAACAGCCGCCGGTGACCGACAGATGCGGCTCGACGTAGACGCGCTTGACGCCGCGGATGCGCGCATCGGCATGGCGCTTGACGGCGCAGACGCCGCCGGTCACCTCGACGTTGGCGCCGAAGGCGACGATGTAGCTGGTGTTGGGCGTGTCGGCGCAGACCGTGAAGCCGCGGTGCCAGAACTCGCCATAGAGATGCTCGGAGTGCGTGCACTTGACGCCCTGCCCCGAGCCCATGCTGTAGTCGACCGGACCCCAGGCGCCCAGGAAGGCCGGCAGCGTGCCCATGTAGCTGGCCGGCGTGCCGCCGTGGCCGAAGGTGGCGGCCACGCGCGGCAGGCCCTGCTCGTCGATCAGCCCGCGCGCGCGGATGTCCTGCAGCTTGGCCGCCACGAGGTCCAGCGCCTCGTCCCAGGTAATGGGCACGAAGCCGGGGTCTTCGTCGCGGCCCTTCTTCGGGTTGCTGCGCTTCATGGGCGTCAGCACGCGGTGCGGGTTGTAGGTCTTCTGCACCAGGCCGTAGGCGCGCACGCAGGGCCGGCCGAGCGCCGGATGCACGTCGGCGCCTTCGTGGTTGGGCTCGACGCAGCGGGCCACGCCGTCCTCGACCCGCACGCGCAGGAAGTCGGGCCCCGACACGCAGTTGAAGCAGTAGCTCGGAACGGAGCGGGTCTTGCCCATGCCTGGTCTCCTGCCGCCGGCACCGGCCGCCGCGGCGCCACGTCGAGTTGCGTATTCTGGTGCGCGAATGCGCCTTTTGAACGATGCTAAGGCACGCGGGTCGTTCGCGCAATGGCGGTGGTCAGTGGATGCGGAAGGCGGCGATCGCGGCAGGCGCCCGCGCGCGGCCATTCCTTGCCGCCGTTTGCGGCTTGCTGTGGCAGCATCCTGCGCGCCACCCCCACGCACCACCCCCACGCACCACCCCCGCGCGCCGCCCATGCTGATCCGCCCCGAAGACCCGACCGACGCGTCGGCCATTGCCTCGCTCATCGAACGCGCCTTCGCCGGCGCGCCGCATGCCGATGGGTCCGAGGCCGGCATCGTCGCCGCGCTGCGGGCGGCCGGCGCGCTGGCGGTCTCGCTGGTGGCCGAAGCGGACGGCGCCTTGGCCGGGCATGTCGCGCTGTCCGCGGTGACGATCGGCACGATCGGCACGACAGGCGACGGCACGGCCCACTGGTACGGCCTGGGGCCGATCGCCGTGGCGCCGGGCCTGCAGCGCCGGGGCATCGGCTCGCGGCTGGTGCGCGCCGGCCTGGCGCGCTTGGCCGAGATGGGCGCGGCCGGCTGCGTGGTGCTGGGCGACCCGGCCTACTACCGCCGCTTCGGCTTCGCGGTGCAGCCCGGGCTGGTGCTGCCCGGCGTGCCGGCCGATCACTTCATGGCCTTGCCGTTCGGACCGGCGCGGCCGCAAGGCGCGGTGGCCTACCACGCGGCATTCACGGCTGCGGGCTGAGCCCGGCCTCACCCCTTCCGCACCTATCCTGAACGACGATCGATGAAAGCCCCGACATGACCCTCGCGCCGCGCGTCAAGATCTGCTGCATCTCCAGCCTCGACGAAGCCCGGCTGGCCATCGACCACGGCGCCGCCGCGCTCGGCCTGGTGTCCGACATGCCCAGCGGGCCGGGGGTGATCGGCGACGAGTTGATCGCCGAGATCGCCGCGGCGGTGCCGCCGCCGATCTCGACCTTTTTGCTGACGGCGCGCCGCAGCGCCGACGCCATCGCTGAGCAGCACGCGGTGTGCCGCACCTCGACGATTCAACTGGTCGACGCCGTCGCGCCCGCCGAGTTGCAGCGCCTGCGGCGCGAGATGCCGCTCGTCAAGCTGGTGCAGGTCATCCACGTGCAGCACGAGGCTTCGCTCGACGAAGCGCTGGAGGCCGCGCGCTTCGTCGACGCGCTGCTGCTCGACTCGGGCAACCCCTCGCTGCCGGTGAAGGAACTGGGCGGCACCGGCCGCGTCCACGACTGGCAGATCAGCCGCCGCATCCGCGAGCGCTCGCCCGTGCCCGTGTTCCTGGCCGGCGGCCTGCGCGCCGCCAACGTCCGCCAGGCGATCGATGCGGTGCAGCCTTTCGGCCTCGACCTCTGTTCGAGCGTGCGCGTCGATGGCCGGCTGAACGCCGCGCGTCTGGCCGAGTTCATGCGCATCGTGCAAGGCGGGGGCTGAGCGGGCCCCGCCGGCGCACCCCGCCGCCTAAGGGAAACTCCCGGCGCGCGGATGTCACGCAGCGGTCACGCTTGCCGTCGACACTGAAATCGATTTCAAGTCCCACCGCATGCCGGCCTCGCCACCGATGACGATCCGCGACGTTTCCCAGGAAGCCGGGGTGTCGCCCGCCACGATCTCGCGCGTGTTCAACGCGCCGGACACCGTGCGCCCCGAGTTGCGCCAGCGCGTGCACGCGGCCGCCGCGGCCCTGGGCTACCGGCCCAACATCAGCGCACGTTCGCTGCGCACGCAGCGCACGCGGGCGCTCGGCGTGGTGCTGCCGACGCTGGCCAACCCCGTCTTCGCCGAATGCCTGCAAGGCATCGCGCAGGCGGCCACGGCGGCCGGCTATTCGATCGTGCCTTTCACCACCGACTACCAGCTGGCGCACGAGACGCGCGCGGCCAACCTGCTGCTGGCGCGCGGCGTCGATGCGCTCATCCTTTGCGTGGCCAACGCGGCGCGGTCCACCGTGCTGGCGCGGCTGCGCGCGGCGAAGTCGCCGTACGTGCTGGTCTACAACCGCCATGCGCGCCACCCCTGCGTGTCGGTCGACGGCCGCGCGGCGGTGACGGCGCTGGTGGCGCGGCTGCAGGCGCTGGGGCACCGCCACATCCTGATGGTCAGCGGCGCGCTGGCCGCGTCCGACCGCGCGCAGCAACGCCATCGCGGCTACCTGCAAGGCATGGCCGCCGCCGGCCTGAAGCCGCAGTTGCTGGAAGTGCCCTTCATGGACGGCGCCACCGAGCGCATGGCGCAGTACCTGGCGGCGCGCCGCGTCATGCCGCAGGCGCCGACCGCGGTGGTCTGCTCGAACGACCTGCTGGCCATCCGCTGCCTGCGCGCCGCGCGCCAGGTGGGACTGCGGGTGCCCGAGGACTTGTCGGTGGCCGGGTTCGACGGCATCGCGCTCGGCGACGACATGACGCCGGCGCTGTCGACCATCGTGCAGCCCAGCATCGAGATCGGGCGGCGCAGCGTCGAACTGCTGGTGCAGGCGCTGGCCGGCGCGGCGCCGCTGCGTGCCGGCCACAGCGAGACGCTGGCGCTGCATTTCCGCGAGGGCGAATCGATCGCCCGTGCCCGCGCGACGTCGGCCGCGCCCACCCAACCCCTGCCACGACGAAGGACCACACCATGAACGCTTCTCCCCGCCGACTGCTGAAGGCCGCCGCGGTCGCAATCGGGCTGCTCGCCGGCGCCGGTGCCTGGGCGCAGACGGCCATCTGCTACAACTGCCCGCCCGAATGGGCAGACTGGGGCAGCCAGCTGCGCGCCATCAAGGCCAAGACCGGCATCACCGTGCCGCCGGACAACAAGAACTCGGGCCAGACGCTGGCGCAACTGGTCGCCGAGAAGGCCAGCCCGGTGGCCGACATCGCCTACTTCGGCGTGACCTTCGGCATCCAGGCCAAGAAGGAAGGCGTCACGGCCGCCTACAAGCCGGCCGGCTGGGCCGAGATCCCCGATGGCCTGAAAGACCCCGATGGCCACTGGTTCACCATCCACTCGGGCACGCTGGGCTTCATGGTCAACGTCGATGCGCTCAAGGGCAAGCCGGTGCCGCGCTCGTGGGCCGACCTGCTGAAGCCCGAGTACAAGGGCCTGGTGGGCTACCTCGACCCGGCCTCGGCCTTCGTCGGCTACGTCGGCGCGGTGGCGGTCAACAGCGCCCGCGGCGGCAACCTGGACAACTTCGGCCCGGCCATCGAGTGGTTCAAGGCGCTGAAGAAGAACGAGCCCATCGTGCCCAAGCAGACCTCGTATGCGCGCGTGCTGTCGGGCGAGATCGCCATCCTGCTCGACTACGACTTCAACGCCTACCGCGCCAAGTACAAGGACAAGGCCAACGTCGAGTTCGTGATCCCGGCCGAAGGCACCGTGGTCGTGCCCTACGTGATGAGCGCGGTGGCCCGCGGGCCCAACACCGCCAACGGCCACAAGGCGCTGGACTTCATCCTCTCCAACGAAGGCCAGGCGATCTGGGCCAACGCCTTTCTGCGGCCGGTGCGCACCTCGGCCATCAGCAAGGAGGCGCAGGCCAACTTCCTGCCGGCCAGCGAGTACGCGCGCGCCCGCACCATCGACTACGGCCGCATGGCCGAGGTGCAGAAGGCCTTCTCCGACCGCTACCTGCGCGAGGCCCAGTAACTTGCTGCTCGCGGCCTGCGTCGCGCCGGCGGCCGTGGTGTTCGCGGCCTTCTGGCTGCTGCCCATGGTGGAACTGGCACTGCTGCCGGCCACCAAGGGCGCGGCCACCTACTTCGCGGTGCTGACCGAGCCGCGCTACCTGCAAAGCCTGGTGCAGACCACGCTGCTGTCGGCGGCCGTCACGCTGGTGGCGCTGGCCATCGCCGCGGCGGTGGGCCTGTACCTCGGCCGCCGCTCGTTCGCGGGGCGCCGCCTGCTGCTGGCGGTGCTGACGCTGCCGCTGTCGTTTCCCGGCGTCATCGTCGGCTTCTTCGTCATCCTGGTCGGCGGCCGGCAAGGGCCGGTGGCCGGCTTCACCGAGGCGCTGGTCGGCGAGCGCATCACCTTCGCCTACGGCATCACCGGGCTCTTCCTGGCCTACGTGTACTTCTCGCTGCCGCGCGCCATCGCCTCGTTCACCGCGGTGGCCGAGCGCATGGAGCACGAGTTGGAAGAAGCCGCGCGCTCGCTCGGCGCGCGGCGCTGGCACCTGGTGCGCGACGTGTGGTGGCCGGCGCTGCAGCCCACCGCGCTGGCGGTCGGCGCCATCCTGTTCGCCACCGCGATGGGCGCCTTCGGCACCGCCTTCACGCTGGCCAGCCGCTACGAGGTGCTGCCCATCACCATCTACAACGAGTTCACCAACTACGCCAACTTCGCGCTCGCGGCCTCGCTGTCGCTGGCGCTGGGGCTCATGACCTGGGCCGTGCTGTTTGCCGCGCGCCGCTTCGGCGCCGCGACGGTGGGAGCCGGCGCATGACGCGACGGCGGCGGCACCACCAAGGCCGCGTCGACGCGCCGGTGCTGCTGGCGTTGACGGTGGCAGTGACGCTGTTCACCGTGCTGCCGATGCTGCTGTCGGTCAGCGCCGGCCTCACCAACAACTTCAGCCGCGGCCTGGCCAGCGGGCTCACCACGCGCTGGATCGCCGAGGTGTGGGCACTGTACGGCGCCACCGCATGGCGCTCGCTGCTGCTGGCGCTGGCCTGCGTGGTGGTGGCGCTGCTCGTCGGCGTGCCTTGCGCGTGGGCGCTGGCGCGCAGCCGCTCGCGCGCGGCGCGGCTGTTCGAAGAACTGCTGACGCTGCCGGTGGCCGTGCCGGGCCTGGCCACCGCGCTGGCGCTGATCCTCGCCTACGGCCAGCTGCGCGGCTTTCGGCAGAGCTTTGCCTTCATCCTGGTGGGCCACGTGGTGTTCACGCTGCCCTTCATGGTGCGCACGGTGTCGGCGGCCTTCGCGCGCGACGACCTGCAGTCGCTGGACGAAGCGGCGCGCTCGCTCGGCGCGCGCTTCGTGCAGCGCTTTCTCGGCGTGCTGGTGCCGGCGGTGGCGCCGTCCATCGTGGCCGGCAGCCTGATGGTGTTCACGCTCTCGGTGGGCGAGTTCAACCTCACCTGGATGCTGCACACGCCGCTCACGCGCACGCTGCCGGTGGGGCTGGCCGACAGCTACGCGTCGATGCGCATCGAGATCGGCTCGGCCTACACGCTGGTCTTCTTCATCGTCATCCTGCCCATGCTGTGGGGCATGCAGGCGCTGGCGCGCTGGATCGAGAACGCCCATGGATCATCCCCCGGACCGCGCCGCTGAACGCACGCGCGTCGACGTGGTCGACTGCGCCAAGACCTACCCCGGCGGCGCGCAGGCGCTGCAGCGCACCACGCTGGTGGTCGAACCCGGCGAGGTGCTGGCGCTGCTGGGCCCCTCGGGCTGCGGCAAGACGACGCTGCTGCGCGTCATCGCCGGCCTGGTCGACCCCGACGCCGGCGGCCGCATCGCCTTCAACGGCGACGACGTGACCGCGCGGCCGATCGAGCAGCGCGCCGTCGGCATGGTGTTCCAGCACTACGCGCTGTTCCCGCAGATGACGGTGGCCGCCAACATCGGCTACGGCCTGCGCGTGCGCGGCGTCGCGCCCGAGGCGCTGCGCCGCCGCGTCGGCGAGGTCATCGACCTGGTGCGCCTGGGCGGCCTGGAGCAGCGGCGGCCGGCGCAGTTGTCCGGCGGCCAGCGCCAACGCGTGGCGCTGGCGCGCGCGGTGGCGGTGCAGCCGCGCGTGCTGCTGCTGGACGAGCCGCTCACCGCGCTGGACGCCAAGCTCAAGGAGGCGCTGCGCGACGAGCTGGCGCAGCTGCTGCGCCAGTTGCACATCACCGCCGTGCACGTCACGCACGACCAGAACGAGGCGCTGGCCATCGCCGACCGGCTGGCCGTGATGCAGGCCGGCCGCATCGTGCAGGTGGGCCGCGGCGAAGACCTCTACCGCGAGCCCGGCCACCCCTTCGTCGCCGAATTCCTGGGCCGCGTGAACCGCCTGCAACGCGAGGCCGGGCGCGGCCTGGCGCTGGGCGGCATCGAGCTGCCCTGCCCGCCGGCGCTGGGCGCCTCCGCCACGCTGCTGGTGCGGCCCGAAGACGTGCAGGTGCACGCCGGTGCCGCGCCCGGCACCGGCTGGGGCCAGGCGCGCGTGCTGCAACGCACCTTCCTCGGCGACCGCGTGCAACTGCGGCTGGCGGTGGCCGGCCAGGCCGAAGCCATCGTGTCCGACCAGCCGCGCGACTGCCCGGTGGCCGCCGGCGACACCGTGGCCGTCACCATCGACCCGCGCCGGCTGATGGCCGCCGCGCTGGAGGACGCTTCATGACCACGCTGCTGGCCCAACTGACCGACCTGCACATCCGCGAGCCCGGCCGCCTGGCCTACGGCCGCCTGGACACCGCGCCTTACCTGCGCGCCGCCGTGCAGGCCATCGAAGCGCTGCCGCAACGCCCGCACGCGGTGGTGCTAACGGGCGACCTCACCGACTTCGGCCGCGCCGCCGAATACGAGCACCTGGCCGAGCTGCTGGCGCCCTTGTCGATGCCGCTGTTCCTGCTGCCCGGCAACCACGACGACCGCGCGCAACTGCGGCACCGCTTCGCGGCGCAGGCCGACCTGGGCGACGGCGAGTTCGTGCAGTACAGCGTGCAGCTGGACGGGCAAGGCCGGCGGCCCGACGAGCCGGCCCTGCGGCCGGGCGAACAAAGCCTGCGGCCGGGCGAACAAGGCCTGCGGCTGGTGGCGCTGGACACCGTCGAACCCGGCGCGTCGCATGGCCGGCTGTGCGCCAAACGCCTGCAGTGGCTGGCCGACACGCTGGACCGCCATCGCGGCGAGAGCGTGGTCATCGCCATGCACCACCCACCTTTCGAAACGCTGATCGGCCACATGGACCGCATCGGCCTGCTCGAAGGCGCCGACGCGCTGGCCGAGATCGTGGCCCGGCATCCGACGGTCGAGCGCGTGATCTGCGGACACCTGCACCGCACGATCTACAGCCGCTTCGGCGGCACCGTGGCCTCCACCGCCCCGAGCCCGGCGCACCAGGTCTGCCTGGACCTGGCGCCGGACGCCGCGTCGGCCTGGATCCTGGAGCCGCCGGGTTTTCACCTCCACGCCTGGAGCGGCCCCGGCCGCCTGGTGACGCACGTGGCCGCCATCGGGCGATTCGACGGGCCGCATCCGTTTCATGATGGGGGGGAGTTGATTGATTGAGGGGCGGACGGGGGCTGGCGCGCACTTGGGATCGCAAGCAAGCTGAAGAGGCGGTCGCTCTCTGACACGGGCCGCCCGGAGGCGGTCGGTCGGGGGGCCAGAAGCGTTAGAGTGCGACGCGAAACAATCAAGGCTAGACATCGCTGGCGTCTGGAGGGAGAGCATGGCCGCGATCAACCAGGTTCACGAAGGCGATGGGAATCGGCCGGCGTTGGTGATGATTCATGGCCTTCGCGACAACGCGTCTGCATGTTGGCGGGACCCAAGTCTTGCAATCCAGAACTGCTGGCCTAACTGGCTGGGTCGTGATACGCGGTGCGATGTCTGGCTGGTGGACTACAACGCTGCGCTGACTGCTTGGACAGGCGCGGCGCCGCCCTTGCCGGACCAAGCCATCGAGATCGCCGACCTGCTGTACTCGGAACCCCGGCTGGACCGAAGGCAGTTGGTTCTCATCGGACATAGTCTGGGCGGATTGGTCATCAAGACCTTGCTGATGGATGGCGTCAGCCCCGGCAATCCAAAGGCCCGAAACGTCGGCAATCGGGTGCTGGGCGTGTCCTTCATCGCCACCCCTCACAGCGGCTCGAGCCTGGCCTCGGTGGGCCGGGCCGTTCAATTCTTCATTCGTGGCAACGAGAACATCGGCAATCTGGCCCGCCACGAGGCCCACCTCAGGCGCCTGAGTACGCAGTTCCGAAGCCACTTCTCCAGCGGAGCCTTGCGAACCTGCGCCTACGCGGAGACGAAAAGGACGCCGATCTCCAGCAGGTTCTGGGGCCTGAGAGTCTTGAAGGTCATGGTGGTCGACGTGGGCAGTGCCGACCCCGGCTTGGCGGACGAGCCTCCTACCAGGATTGGCGAGGCAGACCATCGTTCCATCTGTAAGCCGTTGAACGATTCAGCGCAGATCCACAAGTCACTCGTGAAGTTCATCAACGAAGTGGCGGATGGTGCTGCAAAGCGGCATTCAGAAACCGAGGGGGCCGCGCCAACGATCGAGCCAAGCGTTCCCTTGCCCGAGATCGACTTCAGCTTGCTGCGCGTTAGCCAGGAGACGGGTCTGCTCCAAGGCCCTACCGATGCGCGTTTGCGCCCGCGGGAGCGCCACGTGTATGGGCGGGAGGCAGAGATCGCGCAGGTATTGAGTTTCCTGCGAGGCTCGTCAGACGCAGTCGTGATTACCACCAAAGAGGTCTCAGGTGTCGGCGGCATCGGCAAGACCGAGGTGTGCAAGGCCGCATTGAAGGCTTGGCTGGCGGAAGCGCCGGGCACCGCCGCGTACTACGTCGAATTGCCCGACCGAGCGGGCATGGGGGATCTGCTGACGCGCATGGCCAATGCCATTGGTGTTAAGCCGGTGGACTCATTGCCGCAACTGTTGGCCGTGCTGCCAACCGGGCTCTACTACCTCGACAACCTCGAAAGCGTCGCCGACCATCCAGAAGGCGTGCAAGCGCTGCGTGCGCTGGCGCGCTGCAACGGCGTTCGACTACTGGTTTCTTCCCGCGTGCGGCTCGCCGCAGTATTCGGCCAACCCATCGAGATCGGCGTCTTGCCCGACTCGGCGGCACTGAATCTTTTCCGCGATCTGTGGGCCGGGCCGCCGTTGCCACCCGAGGCCGAACTGAGCCGTTTCGTGCTGCAGGATCTCGGCGCGCACGCACTGAGCGTCACGCTGATGGCGCGGCTTGGCGATGTGTACGGCTTCGCCGAACTGCAACGCCGCTGGTCCGAGGCTGGCGCCCAAGCCGTGGAAGATCCGCAGGATGCAGGCCGGTTGAGCAGCCTGCCTGGCAGCCTGTATCTGACTGCTCAGGCACTGGAGCGGCATGCCGGCGCTTTGGATTTGTGGACCGCATGCGCGGTATTCGGCGGCGGCATGCCCGAGGGCCTGCTCGCCCAAATCGAAGCGACCGGCCAGTGGTCTAACGTGCGGCCCTGGCTGGCGCGTCACCACGTGCTTTCCCGACGCGAAGATCGATGGGTGATGCTGCCGCCGTTGGCGCGTTATGCGCTGGATCGTGCGGCGAAGGGGCGTGACGGCTTCGATTGGGCACGTGCCCGAGTCGCGCTGCACGACTTGTTCACAGGGGTATGTGTCGTTGCGGGCTCGATTGCCTCGACCGATGAGGCCCTGCATGCTCGCCTCTGGCTGACCCGTCACTTCGGCGCGCTGGCCCGTACCATGATTCAGGAAGCGGATTCGCAGTCGCCGGCACTGGAATGGTTGCAGCGCGTGCATGATGCGTTGATCAATCAATACCAGTTCCAAGGTCCCGCAGAGGCTCTTGAACTGCTTGAACGCTTGGCTCGGCATTTGCCACGTCCTGCGTCGGCGGTCCTGATTTCGGGCGCGCTGGAAGCTCAGCTCGGCCGGCCCGATGAGGCCCGCGCGCTGTACGAGCGCGCGCTCAAGCTGTATGAGCGTGAGCAAAATGGTCTTGGGCAGGCCGATACGCTCAAGGCGCTTGGGGACTTGGAAAGCCGGCTCGGCCGACCCGATGAGGCCCGCGCGCTGTACGAGCGCGCGCTCAAGCTGTATGAGCCTGAGCAAGCCGGCCTGGGGCAGGCCAATACGCTCAAGGCGCTGGGGCACTTGGAAAGCCGGCTCGGCCGGCCCGATGAGGCCCGCGCGCTGTACGAGCGCGCGCTCAAGCTGTATGAGCCTGAGCAAGCCGGCCTGGGGCAGGCCAATACGCTTCGGGCTCTGGGAGACTTGGAAAGCCGGCTCGGCCGGCCCGATGAGGCCCGCGCGCTGTACGAGCGCGCGCTCAAGCTGTATGAGCGTGAGCAAGACGGCCTGGGGCAGGCCAATACGCTTCAGGCGCTGGGGGACTTGGAAAGCCGGCTCGGCCGGCCCGATGAGGCCCGCGCGCTGTACGAGCGCGCGCTCAAGCTGTTTGAGCGTGAGCAAGAGGGCCTGGGGCAGGCCAATACGCTTCAGGCGCTGGGGGACTTGGAAAGCCGGCTCAGCCGGCCCGGTGAGGCCCGCGCGCTGTACGAGCGCGCGCTCAAGCTGTATGAGCGTGAGCAATCCGGCCTGGGGCAGGCCAATACGATGCAATCGCAGGGCGACTCGTTGCGAGAACAGCGCCGGTTTCAAGCGGCAGTGGATATCTATCGATCGGCATTGGCACTCTATGTGCGCGAGCAGGACCTTAGCGGCACGGCCTACACGCTGACCGAATTGGCGCGCTGCCTGCATGCGCTGCATCAGGAAGCCGAGCGAGACGAGGCAATGTCAGCAGCGCTCGATGCCGGGCAACGCAGTGGGTACGAGAACGTGGCGCGCTATGTGGTCGGCGCGCTGGTGGAGATCGTCGGTGGCCGAGAGCAGGCGAAGTCATGGTTGGAGCGTCGCAACGAGGCGTGAGGAGGTCCACAGGCGCATTCGCCGCTTTCATCAGCCGACCAGACCGGGACAGAGGACTCTCTCGAATGCCAGAGGGGAGTTTGTCCCGGACCGCACCCGAAGCGCACCGCAAGCCTCAGCAAGGCCAGCCCCCACCCCTCACCCATGCAAGCCCTCATACTTCGCCAGCAACTCCTCCGGCGACTCCACGAAATCGGGGTGCTGCACGATGCAGTCCGCGGGGCACACCAGCTTGCATTGCGGTTCGTCCTCGGCGCCCACGCATTCGGTGCAGCGCAGCGGGTCGATCAGGTAGATCGGGTCGCCCACGCTGATGGCTTCGTTGGGGCACACCGGCTTGCAGGCGTCGCAGGCGGTGCAGTTGTCGTCGATCAGAAGGGCCATGGTGTCGAATCTCCGGGTTAGGCGGCCGCCGCTTCCAGCTGGTTGAGCCTGGCGTGCCGGTAGGCGCCCCACAGCGCGGCGCCGATGGCGCCGGCGTAGATGGAATCGGGGTGCGCGCGGGCCTGCACGTTGACCTTCTCGTTGACCATCTCTTCCTGGATGGCGGCCAGCAGCCCGGCGTCCAGCGCCAGGCCGCCGGTCAGCAGCGCGGTGCCGGTCTTCACGCCGGTGACCTTCAGCAGCTTGACGATGCGCGAGGCCATCGAGAGGTGGATGCCCTTCAGGATGTCGGGCGTCGCGATGCCGCGGCTGACCATGTTGATGACGTCGGTCTCGGCCAGCACGGCGCAGATCGAGCTGACCTTCTCGGGGTCTTGCGAAGTCTTGGACAGCGGCCCGATCTCCTCCACCGCCACGCCCAGGTAGCGCGCGATGTTCTCCAGGAACTGGCCCGAGCCCGAGGCGCACTGGCTGGTCATCTTGTAGCTCAGCACCTTGCCGCGCTCGTCCACGCTGATGGCGCGGCCGTTGAGGGCGCCGATGTCGACCACCGCGCGCGCCTCGGGGTCGAGGTAGACGCCGCCGCGCGCATGCGTGGTCATCGAATAGAAGTGCCCGGTGCTGAACTTGACGTTCTCGCCCTCGCCGGTGGTGGCGGTGTAGGCCACGTCGGCGGCCGCCACGCCGGCGTCGGCCAGCACGCCTTCGTAGCCTTCGCGGGCCAGCGTCATGGGGTCGCGGCGGCGGATGCGCTCGCAGCGCTTGGCCAGCCATTCGGGGCGGCCACCTTCTTCGGGGCTGCGAAACAGCACCGTCTTGACGGCGCCGGAGCCGATGTCGATGCCGATGGTGAGCGTCATGTCCTGGCCTCCGCGGTCTTGCCCTCTTCCACCACCGCGCGCCACGCGAAGGTGGCGCCGCCCAGGGCGCCGGTGTAGATCGAGTCGGGGTTGATGTTGAGCGTCAGCTCGCCGTAGTTCTCTTTCACCAGTTCCAGCAGCGCCTTGACGGCGGCCTCGTTCTTGGCCACGCCGCCGGTGAAGGTGAACTCGTTGCGGATGCCGCCCGAGCGCGCCAGGATCGACATGGCGCGCAGGATGATGGCGCGGTGCAGCCCGGCCATGATGTCCTCGCGCTTGTCGCCTAAGGCCAGCCGGTCGCGCAGCTCGGCGCCGGCGAACACGGTGCAGGTGCTGTTGATGCGGATGGCCTTGGTGCTTTGCATGGCCAGCGGGCCCAGCTCGTGCAGGCCCATGTTCATCTCGTCGGCGATGTAGCCCAGATAACGCCCGCATCCGGCGGCACAGCGGTCGTTCATCTGGAAGCTCTCGACGATGCCGGCCGGGTCGACCTGGATCGCCTTGGTGTCCTGGCCGCCGATGTCCAGCACGGTGGCGGTGCCGGGGTACATGACGTGGGCGCCCAGGCCGTGGCACAGGATCTCGCTGCGGATGTGCTCCTTGCTGAACGGCAGCCGCGCGCGGCCGTAGCCGGTGCCGACCGTGTAGGTCTCTTCCATCTCGGTGTCCAGCACCTGCTTGATCGGCGCGGCCACCGCGTCGCGGCGGCTTTGCGTCTCGGGCAGCGCGGTGAAGGTGCGCTCCAGCGCCGCCAGCAGGTGGCGGCGCACCGAGTCGGCGTAGACGCGGTTCTCCACTTCGATGATCGAACGGTCGAACAGGTTCAGCAGATGGTCGTAGCGCATGCCCAGCGACTTGGCCACCTCTTCGCCGATGGCCAGGTACTGGCTGCCGGCGATGTCGCGGAAGAAGTCGCTCTTGCGCTTGGCGCCGGGCGCGAACAGCGCCGGCGCCTCGGCCGCCAGGCGCTTGAACACCTCGTCCAGCGCCTCGGCCACCGGGCCGGCGAAGTTGGAATGCGCCAGGTTGCGCCGGCAGGTGGCTTCCAGGTCGGCCAGCTGCTCCAGGTACTGCTCGGCGCGGAAGTCGCGTTCGAGCTGGCCGATGAAGGTCTCCAGCGAACCGTTCAGCGCGCCGCTTTGCTGCAGCGCCCCGCGGAAGAGGTGGAAGCGGCCGTTGATCAACGCCTCGGTGCGCGCCACCGCGGCCGCGGTGTCGTAGTTCGAGCGCGAGTTGGTGATGCCGCGGCCGATGACGTTCTGCTGCTCGTCGATGACCACCGCCTTGGTGGTGGTCGATCCGAGGTCGATGCCGATGAAGCAACGCATGGTGTCGTCTCTCCCCGCTCAATGCGCGTGGATCGGGATCACGGGCGCGGGCGCCGCATGGCCGTAGGTTCGCTTTTGCTTGACCATCTGGAAATAACTCTCCAAGCGATTCTTCACGTTGGCGGCCGAGAAGTAGCGCGGGTCGACGAGATCGGTCTCGATGAAGGCGGCCGGCTTGCCGGTGCGCTTTTCCACCTCGCGCAGGATCAGCAGCTGGCCGGCCGAGAAGCTGTTGCAGCTCTTGATCGAGTTGATCAGCAGCCCGTCGGCCTGGTACTCGTCGATGTACTTGCAGATCATGTCCACGCGCGAGGGCAGGTTCAGGTTGGTGTAGCAGCCCAGGCAATACTCGGCCAGCGATTCCAGCGGCCGCTCGGGGTCGTGGCGGAAGCCGAAGTCGTACAGCCCGCCCACCTTGGCGTAGGTGGACGAGACGACCACCGCGCCTTCGTCGTAGAACATCTTCCAGAAGTCGCGAAAGCTCGTCCAGTTGGGCGGGCCTTCGACGATCAGGCGGTACTTCTCCTCGCCCATGTCGCCGTCGGGCGTGACCGGGCCCTTGCCAAGGCGCACGCGCTCGTCGATCTCGGCGCGCAGCGTGGCGTAGTACTGCGTGGCCTGCGGCGTGCCGCGAAAGGCGGTGAAGATGGGACCGATGTAGTACACCGCGCCGAAGTAGCCGTCGATCGGGCTCGGCCGGTTCTTGGCCGACTGCAGCACGCGCACCAGGTCTTCCTCGGCCTTGACCGATTCGCGCAGGTACTGGCGCAAGCGGTCGATGTCGAACTTGACGCCCGAGATGCGCTCCAGCGCCGGGATCACGGTCTCCTTCAACTGCTTGACCACGTAGTCGCGCATGTTGGGCGCGATCCGGCCTTCGCCTTGATACGGCACGTGCAGCATCACCGTCTCGCAGCCGTACTTGTGGCGGATCAGCTCGAACCACTTCATGAAGGTGAAGCAGCCGGTGTAGCTGAGCAGCAGCACGTCGGGCCGCGGCATCGGCGCGCCGGTGGGGCCGATCTCGCCGCCCATCATCATGCCGAGGTCGGCCTTCACGTAGGTGCAGACGTCTTCGCTCTGGCCGTCGCGCTCGGCGTCCATGATCATCTTGCCGCTCTTCTTGCGCATGCCGTTCTGCAGCGCATTGGTCTCCGGCAGGCTGCGCGCGAAGTCGAAGCACATCAGCAACTCGTTCAGGTTGCCGGGCACGAAGGTGGCCGAGACCTTGCGGCGGTTCTCGCGCGCGGTGGCCAGCTCCAGGTAGTTCTGGTTGATGAGTTCCTTCTGCAGCCACATCGCGTCTTCCTTCTGGACGTTCTGCGGCTTCTTGGCCGACCCCGTGGGGGCGGGCATCGCGATGGTTTGCATGTTCATGCGGTATGTCTCCCGGTGGATCTCAAGCGGCGTTCCAGAGCTTGATGGAGTCGGCGAAAGTGCCCGCCTGCTCGCGCACCGGCGCCATCTGGCCGGTGTTCTCGGCGTACTTGAACGCGGTGTGCGGAATGCCGTGCTGCGACAGCACGTCCTGCAGCATCGGCCGCTCCAGCAGCGCGGGGTCGCAGAACGAAGGCGCGGCGAAGATCACGCCTTCGGCGCCGCGCGTCTTCACCTGCTTCATCAGGAACACGCCCTTCTCTTCGCGCGTGGCGTCGTACTTGGCCGCCGTGCTGGCGCTGCGGTGCAGGAAGGCCTTGGACAGTTCCAGCAGCGGGTTGCCGTCGGCCGGCACGTCGTCGAGCAGCCAGCGCGTGACGAGCAGGAAGTCGTCGTCGACGACGTAGCAGCCGGCCATCTCGATGGACTTGATCAGCGCCAGCGGCGGCTGTTCGCAAAACGACCCGTTGATCACCACGCGCGCGTTGTCGCGCTTGGGGCGGCTCACCTGCTCGGCGGCGGCCAGGTAGTCGCGCACGAGCTGGGTGTGCTGCTCCACCGGCAGCACCATGCCGGCGCGCAGCAGCAGGTAGACCTCGGAGGTGGGCGCCTGCCAGGGCTTGGCGGCGCGGTAGGCGTACAGCTCGCGGATGGCCTGGCGGTTGTCGTTGTAGACGGCGATCGATGCATTCAACTCGGCATCGGTGATGGGCGTGCCGCGCATGCGCCCCAAGTCATCGCGGATGTGCTGCATCTCCTGCTGGTAGAAGACACCGCCCACCTCGTCCTGGTAGTTCTGCGGCACGTCCACGTAGCGCACGTACTTGTCCTTGAACAGCATCTGCCACATGCCCGAGAGGTTGCGGATCACGTCGCAGATGCTGGGGAACAGCATGCCGTCCAGGCAGTCGAGCCGGCCGGTCAGGCCCAGCTCGATGGTGCTGCGCGGGATGCGGCAGATATAGCTCTGGTAATAGGCGTCGCCCTGGATCACCTCGATCTGGTCGCCGCCGCCGAGAATGCCCACCGGCAGGTAGCCGGCGGCGTGGACCAGCTCGCGCGGCACGTACACCGGCATGTAGCCGATGGCCTTGCGGCCGGGCTCGGCAGCCTTCCATTGCTTGACGGCTTCGAAATCGAGGTCTTCGAACAGCGCCTCGCAGCGCTGCACGATGCGGGTGACTTCGGGCAGGGGCTTGCTCATCATCGGTGCTCCCAGTTCGCTGCGCGGCGGGCGAGGAAGGCGGCCAGGCCTTCGTTGGCGTCGCGGGTCTGCATCAGGCTTTGCAGGTAGAGCTGTTCCACGCGCGCCAGGTCGGCGCGCAGCGCGGCCAGCCGCGGCGCGCGCACGGCCTGCAGCGCATGGGCCAGCGCCGCGGCGCTGCGCGGCGCGAGGTGTTCGTCGAAGTAGGCCAGCGCGGCGGCCGCGGGGTCGTCGGCCAGCGCGTGCACCAAGCCGATGGCCAACGCGCGAGGTGCGTCGATGCTGCGGCCGCTGCACAGCAGCTCTTCGGCCGCGATGGCGCTGACGCGCCAGGGCAGCAGGCAGCTCGCCGCCGGCGCGAACACGCCGAGCTTGACCTCGGGCTGGCCGAACTGCGCATCGGGCGCCGCGAAGATCGGCCCGCCGGCCAGGGCGATCTCCAGCCCGCCGCCCAGGCATTGGCCGCGCACGGCCACCAGCACCGGCACGCGCCAGCCGGCGATGCGCAGGACCAGCGCGTGCAGCGCCGCCAGCATGGCGGCGCAGCGCTCGGCCAGGTGTTCTTCCACGCTGGCGCCGAAGCTGAAGTGCGGGCCTGCGGCGTCGAGCAGCACGCCGCGCAGCGCGGGCTGCGCTGGATGCGCGTCATGCGCATCCAGCGCCGCCTGCAGCGCGCCGATCATCTCCGCGTCGCAGATGTTGGCCTTGGGGCGGTCGAGCGTCAGGCGCAGCAAGGCGCCGTCGCGCTCCAGGCCCACCCGGACCGGCGACTCAGCCATGCCGCCGCGCCCCGGGCTGGATCTCGTCGTGCAGCGGGCCCACCCAGCTCTGGCCGGCGGCCAGCTTCTGGCGCAGCAGCACGAAGTCGACCTCGCGGTCGTCTTTCGGGCCTTCGTTGAACGCGGTGAAGCCCGAGCGCGCCTCGGTCATCATGTTCAGCGCCAGCCAGGCGCGCGAGTTTTCCTTGTTGCGGTTCCAGGCGTCGAGCTTGGGCTTGCGCAGTTCCTCGATGGTCTTGGTCGTGCAGTCGGGGAAGGTCAGCAGCATCTTGGCGCACAGCTCTTCGACGCGCGCGTCCAGCCGCGACAGGTCGACCGTGCCGCGCTTCATCAGCGCCTTGCCTTCGTCCAGCGCGGTGCCGGTCTTCGGCTCGCCGTAAGCGTTGCGGCCGTATTCGTCGTACAGGCGCTGCGTCTCCACCGCCGGGTTGGCGATGAAGCGGCCGTCGACCTTCAACGCCGGCACCACGTCGGTCAGGATGCCCATCTGGTAGGCCTTGTGCGCGCTGAAAGGCTCGCACAGCACGCAGGCGGCCATCGCGCGCTCGGCGCCCACCACCACCGGCAGGAAGTCGGTGGCGCCGCCGATGGGCGCGCTGCCGTGCTTGGGTCCGGCCTGGCCGAAGCGCGCCAGGTCCTGCGCCACCGAGAAGTCGCAGGCCATGCCGATCTCCTGCCCGCCGCCGATGCGCATGCCGTTGACGCGGCAGATCACCGGCTTGTCGCAGGCCAGGATGGCGCTGACCATGTCGTTGAACAACCGCATGTACTGGCGGTACTCCTGCGGCTGGCCGGCGTAGTACTCGGCGTACTCCTTGGTGTTGCCGCCGGTGCAAAAGGCCTTGTCCCCCGCGCCGGTGAAGACCACGCAGTTCACCGCGCGGTCGTTGCCGGCGGCGCGGAAGGCGAGGATCACGCCCTTCACCATGTCCGTCGTGTAGCTGTTGAACTGGCTGGCGTTGTCCAGCGTGATCCAGGCGTTGTAGAGGCCTTCGGCCGCCTCGCCGTTGGGCAGCCGCGCCGGGCGCCTTTCGTAGCGCACGCCGGGGCGGGCGATGTCGTCGACGATGTCGTGGTTCTTGAATTCGACGCTCACGTCAGGTTCTCCTCATGAAGGGGGTCAAGGCACCATCACCGCGCGGCGCGTGATCTCGCGCGCATGCACGGCGTGGAACACCTCGTTGATGCGGTCCAGCGGGTGCGTCTCGACGAAGGGCGCCAGGCGCACGCGGCCGTCGAGCACGAGGTCCAGCGCGGCCGGGTACAGCTCGGGCGGGCAGCCCCAGTTGCCGATGGCGCGGGCGTCGAAGGCCATCAGGTTGGACAGCCGCAGCTCGACCTTGTCCATCGTGAAGCCCACCACCGACAGCGTGGCGCCGTGCACCAGCAGGTTGAAGGCGCTGAGCTGGCCGGCCGCCGTGCCCGAACACTCGAAGATCTTCCATTCGGTGCTGCGCAACCCGGCGCCGCGCGCGAACTCGGCCACCGCCTTCTTCAGCGCCTTGGCGTCCAGCTCGCGCGCGTTCAGCGCCAGCGCGGCGCCGCCGTCGGCGCTGGCGGCCTCGAGCTTGCGGTCGTCGACGTCGATCGCCACCACCCGGGCGCCGAAGGCGCGCGCCACCTGGGCGCAGTAGCCGCCGACGCCGCCGGCGCCGACCACCACGGCCAGGTCGCCGATCTCCACCCCGGCGCGGCGCACCGCCTGGTAAGGCGTGGTCAGCGCGTCGGCGACGATCGACACCTGCGCCAGGCTCAGGCCCGCGGCCGCCAATCGCGGCTCGTCCACCGCGCACAGCCCGCGCGCCGGCACCACGATGTGCGAGCCGAAGCCGCCCTGGATGTCGTTGCCCGGCATCTTCTGCGCGCGGCAGATGGTGGCCAGGCCGCGCCGGCACAGCTCGCATTCGCCGCAGGGCAGCACGGCCGGCACGATGACGGCGCGGCCCAGCCAGCTTTCGGCGCCGGCGCCGGCGGCCACCACGCGGCCGCTGATCTCGTGGCCCAGCGCCAGCGGCAGCGGCTGGTTGGTGCGCACGCCGTCGTAGTAGTAGCCCAGGTCGGTGTGGCAGACGCCGCAGCCGGCCACGGCCACCACCACCTCGCCGGGGCCGGCATGGGCCACGAAGCCGGCGCGCTGCAGCGGCGCGCCGGGGGCGGTGAACATCCAGCGGTGGGCGTCGAGGGTCATCGCGTCGGTTCCGGGTGGCGGCGAAAACGGGGAATCGTCGGGTTCGCAGGTTATTTTGGTATTGCAGTACGTCTTTACGTGTTTTCCCCGATGCCGGGCCTCCGACACCGGTCGCGTTTGCGCTGGATCAGATTCGCCGCGCCAAGCCCCGCGTTCACTTGCAGGGCCCCGTGAGGCCTCGAACCGGAACACCGTCATGCCCCTCCCGCCAGACCCCGCCCGGCCGGGCGCCGCCCGCAGCTTCTCGCTGGCCATCGCGGGCAGCGGCGGCGCCGGCGTGATGACCGCCGGCACGCTGCTGCTCGACGCCGCCGCCCGCGCCGGCCTCTACGGGCTGATGGTGCGCACCAGCGGCCCGCAGATCCGCGGCGGCGAGGCGGCAGCGCTGCTGCGCCTGGGCCCGCGAGCGCTGGCCACGCTGGACGACCGCTTCGACGTGCTGCTGGCCATCGACTGGCTCAACCTCAACCGCTTCGGCGACGAGATCCCCATCGGCCCCGGCAGCCTGCTGATCGGCGACGCCGATGCCGGCGAGGCGCCCGAGGTCTTCGTCCGCCAGGGCGCGCGGCTGCTGGCGCTGCCGCTGAAGAAGACCGCCAAGGCCGCCGGCGGCGGCTGGGTCAACATGGTGGCGCTGGGGCTGGCGGGCGCGCTCGCCGGCGTGCCGGTGGCGGCGCTGGAAGCCGCCTTGCGCGCCAGCTGGAAGCGCTCGGCCGAGGCGCTGGCGGCCAACCTCGCGGCGCTGCAGCAAGGCGTGGCGCTGGCCCAAGGCATCGCCGGCGAGCGGCCGCCGCCGCTGGCCGCCGCCACGCCAGCGGCCGCCGGCGGCGCGCGTTGGCTGCTGTCGGGCAACGAGGCCGCCGGCTGCGGCGCCTTGCGCGGCGGCGTGCGCTTCGTCGCCGCCTACCCCATCACGCCGGCCACCGAGCTGCTGGAGTGGATGGCGCCGGCGCTCACCCGCCTGGGCGGCAGCCTGCTGCAGGCCGAGGACGAGCTGGCCTCGGTCAACATGATCATCGGCGCCTCGTACGGCGGCGTGCCTTCGCTCACCGCCACCGCCGGCCCCGGGCTGGCGCTGATGACCGAAGGCATCGGCCTGGCGGTGGCGGCCGAGGTGCCGATCGTCGTGGTCGACGTGATGCGCGGCGGGCCGTCCACCGGCATCCCGGCGAAGAGCGAGCAGAGCGACCTCTCGTTCGCCGTCGACGGCCTGCACGGCGACGCGCCGCGCCTGGTGCTGGCGCCCAACGGCATCGCCGACTGCCTGGCCACCACCGAATGGGCGGTGCAGCTGGCCGAGGCGCTGCAGTCGCCGGCGCTGCTGCTGTCGGACCAGTTCATGGGCCAGTCGCGCGCGGTGATCGACCGGCCGGCGCAAGCGGCGGTGCCGGCGCAGCGCCTGGTGGCCGAAGCGCATGCCGTTGATTATCTTCGTTATGCCGACACGCCCTCGGGCGTTTCGCCGATGGCCATTCCCGGCACGCCGGGCGTCACCTACACGGCCGACGGCCTGGAGCACACCGAGCGCGGCATTCCCAGCAGCCAGGCGCGCGACCACGCCAGGCAGTTGGACAAGCGGCAGCGCAAGCTGCTGCTGCACGACTACGGGCCGCGCTGGGCCGACATCGAAGGCGATGCCGAAGCCGAGCTGGCCATCGTCACCTTCGGCTCGACCACCGCGGCGGCGCGCGAGGCGGTGGAACGCGCGGCGGCCGCCGGCACGCCGCTGCGGCTGCTGTCCATCCGCCTGCTGGCGCCGCTGAAGCCCGAACTCGTCGCGCAGGCGCTGGCCGGCGTGCGCCAGGTGCTGGTGGTCGAGCAGAACCACGGCGGCCAGTTGCTGCGCTACCTGCGCAGCCGCTGCGACCTGCCCGGCCGCCCCGCCGGGCTGCACCGCGCCGGGCCGCTGCCGCTGCGCCCGGGCGAGCTGTGCAGCGCCTTCGTCGACTGGGCCGCCGCCCACGCCGAATCCGGAGTTCTCGCATGAACGACATGACCGACGCCACCCGGCTGAGCGCCGCCGACTTCAAGTCCGACTACAAGCCCATCTGGTGCCCGGGCTGCGGCGACTACACGGTGCTGGGCTCGCTGACCAAGGCGCTGGCCCAGCTGGGGCGGCCGCCGCACGAGGTGGCGGTGGTCTCGGGCATCGGCTGCAGCTCGCGCATCCCGGCCTACACCACCTGCTACGGCTTCCACGGCGTGCACGGCCGCGCGCTGGCCGCCGGCACCGGCCTGAAGGCCGCGCGGCCCGAGCTCACCGTGGTCGTCACCGGCGGCGACGGCGACGGCTACTCGATCGGCGGCAACCACTTCATGCACGCCTGCCGGCGCAACCTCGACCTCACCTACCTGGTGATGGACAACCACGTCTACGGCATGACCAAGGGCCAGGCCAGCCCGACCACCGAGCCCGACTGGGACAACAAGCTCTCGCCCGGCGGCACGGGGCTGCGCTCGTTCCACCCGCTGGTGATCGCGCTGGCCGCCGGCGCCAACTTCGTCGCGCGCGCTTTCTCGGGCGACCCCAACGGCACGGCCGACCTCGTGGCCCAGGCCATCCGCCACCCGGGCTTCTCGTTCGTCGAGATCCTCAGCCCCTGCGTGACCTTCCGCCCCGAGCAGCGCGGCTGGAAGGACGTGGTGCACCGCGCCGCGGTGCCCGAGACCGACGACCCCGCGCGCGCCGCGCGCCGCATCATGACCGACGACGGCTTCAACCTCGGCGTGCTCTACGCCGGCAAGCGCGCGCCCTATGCCAGGACGCCGGCGGCCAGCGCCTCGCTGGCGCAGATCGAACAGGCGTTCGCCGTATGACGCGCGCCCGCTTCGGCGGCGGCGGCGCCAGGCCCGCGCCGCGATCGCTGAACGAACTGATGGGCCAGGCGCTGACGATGGAGCGCGAAGCCGTGGCGCGCTACACCGAGCTGGCCGACATGATGGAGACGCACAACAACCTGGACGTGGCCGCGCTGTTCCGCAAGATGGCCGGCTACGAGCAGCTGCACGTCGAACAGATCCTGGCCGACATGGGCTGGGCCGCCGACGTGGTGGTGCCGCGGCAAAGCGGCGTCTGGGGCACGCCCGAGTCGCCCGAGGTGGTGCCGATCGAAGACATGCACTACCTGATGCACCCCTGGCACGCGCTGCAGGCCGCGCTGTCGGCCGAGCAGCGCGCCGAGGCCTTCTTCGCCGAGATGGCCGGCACGGCCGCCGACGAAGCCGTGCGCCAGGCCGCCGAGGAGATGCGGCGCGAAGAAGCCGAGCACGTCGCGCTGGTGCTGGAATGGCTGGCCAAGGTGCCGCAGCCCGACAGCGACTGGTCGGTCGACCCCGATCCGCCGCGCCACATGGACTGACCAACGACTCAGCCCGGAGGAGACCCGCCTTGCAAACCCTGTTGCCCGCCGGCTGGAAGCCGCCGATCGGCTATGCCAACGGCATTGCCGCGCCGCCGGGCGCGCGGCTGGTGTTCATCGCCGGCCAGGTGGGCTGGAACGCGCAGCAGGTGTTCGCGAGCGATGCCCTCGTCCCGCAGTTCGAGCAGGCCTTGCGCAACGTGCTGGCCGTGCTGGCCGAAGCCGGCGGCCGGCCCGAGCACGTCTGCCGCATGACGGCCTACTGCTGCGACAAGCCCGCCTACCTGGCCGCGCGCCAGCAGCTCGGCGCCATCTGGCGCCAGCTGATGGGCAGCCACTACCCGGCGATGAGCATGATCTTCGTCTCGGACCTGCTGGACCATCCGGGCAAGATCGAGCTGGAGGCGACGGCGGCGGTGCCCGCGGCCTGACGCAAGACCGGCGCCGAACGCCGGAGCGCGCCGCTTCAGTCCACCGCCAGCACCACGTGGCTGGCCTTGACGATCGCGCGCGCCGGCGTGCCGACGGCCAGGCCCAGTTCGGCCAGCGCGTCGAGCGTGATCACCGCGTGCACCACGGCGCCGCCGGGCAGCGTGATGGCCACGTCGGCGTTCACCGCGCCGGGCTTGACGGCGCTGACGCTGCCGCGCCACTGGTTGCGCGCCGAAAAGCGCAAGCCGCCTTCGCCGGCGACGACGATGACCCAGGGCGCCTTGACGATGGCGGTGGCGCTGCCGCCCACCGCCAGGCCGAGCTCGCGCGCGCTGGCGCTGGTGACCACGGCCACCAGCTCGTCGCCGCCGGGCAGCGCCAGCACCACCTCGCTGTTGATCGGGCCCGGGGTCAGCCGCGTGATGCGGCCCTGGAACTGGTTGCGTGCAGAGATCTTCATGGGGCTTTGGCCGGTGGGTTGCGTTGTATCGACGACAATACGACGCTTGCCGCTTGTCGGTGGTTGACCATCATCGGCCCGGCGCCTGTATCGGGTCAACCATGACGGGCGGCCGCCGAACCCGCCGATCGTGCCCGACCGGCCCTTCGCTATATCGCCAACGCTACAACCGTGAAGCCCCGCCACGCCGCCCCCCGGCTCACCGGCCACCTGGAGGTCAGCACCGACCTCGGCGCCTTCCTGGGCGACACGCGGGTGCGGCTGCTGGAGCAGATCGAGCGCCACGGCTCGATCTCGCAGGCCGCCAAGCATGTGCCGCTGTCGTACAAGGCGGCCTGGGACGCGGTCGACGCGATGAACAACCTGGCCGACCAGCCGCTGGTGGAGCGCAGCACCGGCGGCCGCGCCGGCGGCGGCACGCGGCTCACCGACCACGGCCGCCGCGTGGTGGCGATGTACCGCGCCGTGCAGGCCGAGTACCAGGCCGCGCTGGACCGCCTGGCCGAGCGCTTCGCGACCGAGCCCGGCGGCGACGTGCCGGCCTTTCGCCGCCTGCTGCGGCGCATGACGGTGCGCACCAGCGCGCGCAACCAGTTCGCCGGCCGCGTGGCCGGGCTGCGCGAGAGCGCGGTCGATTTCGAGGTGCTGGTGCACGTCGACGAAGGGCTGGAGATCGCCGCCGTCGTGACCCGCGAATCGGCCGAGCAACTGGGCCTGGCGATCGGCAGCGAGGTGATCGCGCTCGTCAAGGCCTCGTCGCTGCTGCTGCTGACCGACGAGGGCCTGCGCCTCAGCGCGCGCAACCGGCTGTGGGGCACGGTGCAGCGCATCGTCAGCGGCCCGGTCAACGCCGAGGTCACGCTCGACCTCGGCCGCGGCCGCAGCGCCTGCGCCGTGATCACCCGCGAATCGCTGGACAACCTGGCGCTGGCCGAGGGCGTGCGCGCCTGCGCCGCGTTCAAGGTGTCCAGCGTGATCCTGGCCGTCGTCGATTGAACCCGCCCCCATCCTCATCACCCCCTGGAGAAGCACCGATGAAACAACGCACCCTGATGGCCGCCGCCACCCTGGCGCTGGGCCTGCTGGCCGGCCCGACCGCCAGCGCCGCCGACGTGGTGGTCGCCGTGGCGGCCAACTTCGCCGGCCCGCTGCAGAAGATTGCCGAAGGCTTCGGCAACAGCACCGGCCACGTGCTGAAGATCTCGGCCGGCGCCACCGGCAAGCTGTACACGCAGATCGTCGCCGGCGGCGCGCCTTTCGAGGTGCTGCTGGCCGCCGACGACGAGACGCCCAAGAAGCTGGTCGCCGAAGGCCATGGCGTGGCCGGCAGCAACTTCACCTACGCGATCGGCCAGCTCGTGCTGTGGAGCTCGCAGCCGGGGCTGGTGGACGACCAGGGCGCCGTGCTGGGCAGCGGCAAGTTCGGCAAGCTGTCGATCGCCAACCCGAAGACCGCGCCCTACGGCGCCGCGGCGATGGAGGTCATCAAGGCGCAGGGCCTGACCGAGGCGCTGACGCCCAAGCTCGTCACCGGCGACAGCATCGCCCAGGCCTACCAGTTCGTGGCCAGCGGCAACGCCGAGCTGGGCTTCGTCGCGCTGTCTCAAGTGGCCGTTCCCGGCAAGCCGGCGCAGGGCTCGATGTGGCGCGTGCCGCAGGCCTTGTACGGCGAGATCAAGCAAGACGCCGTGCTGCTGAAGGCCGGCGAGAAGAACCCCGCCGCCGCGGCGCTGCTGAGCTACCTGAAGTCGGCGCCGGCGCGCGAGGTCATCGCCTCGTACGGCTACCGCTAGGCGCCGCTTGGGCGCGATGACCGCCGCCGACTGGCAGGCCGTGCGGCTGACCGCCGAGCTGGCGGCGCTGACCACGGTGCTGCTGCTGATCGTCGGCACGCCCATCGCCTGGTGGCTGGCGCGCACGCGCTCGCGCGCCAAGCCGCTGGCCGCCGCGCTGGTCACGCTGCCGCTGGTGCTGCCGCCGTCGGTGCTGGGCTTTTACCTGCTGCTGCTGATGGGCCCGCACGGGCCGGTGGGGCAGCTCACGCAGGCGCTGGGGCTCGGGCGGCTGCCTTTCACGTTCAGCGGACTGGTGCTGGCCTCGGTGATCTACTCGATGCCCTTCGTCGTGCAGCCGCTGCAGCAGGCCTTCGAGGCCATTCCCGAGCGCACGCTGGAAGCCGCCGCCACGCTGCGCGCCGGCGCGCTGGACCGCTTCTTCAGCGTGGCGCTGCCGCTGGCGCGGCCGGGGCTGCTGACGGCCTCGGTGCTGGGCTTCGCGCACACGGTGGGCGAGTTCGGCGTGGTGCTGATGATCGGCGGCAACATCCCCGGCGCCACGCGCGTGCTGTCGGTGGCCATCTACGAGCACGTGGAGGCCACCGAGTTCGAGGCCGCGCACCGCCTGGCCGCCGGCATGGTGGTGTTCGCGCTGCTGGTGCTGGTGGCGTTGTCGATGCTGAACCGGCGGCGGCGGCCCGTCGCCGCCGCATGATCGACGCACGCCTGCGGCTGCCGCGCGGCGGCTTCACGCTCGATGTCGACCTGCGCCTGCCCGGCGCCGGCGTCAGCGCGCTGTTCGGCCCCTCGGGCTGCGGCAAGACCACGCTGCTGCGCGCGCTGGCCGGGCTGGAGCGCGCGCAGGGCCGCGTGGCGCTGGGCGCCACCGTGTGGCAGGACGACGCCGCCGGCGTCTTCGTGCCCACGCACCGCCGCGCCATCGGCTACGTCATCCAGGAAGCGGCGCTGTTCCCGCACCTGAGCGTGGCCGGCAACCTGGCCTACGGCCGCCGCCGCAGCCCCGGCAGCGGCCAGCGCGTGTCGCTGGACGCGGTGGTCGATCTGCTGGGCATCGCCGCGCTGATGCCGCGCCGGCCCGACACCTTGTCCGGCGGCGAGCGCCAGCGCGTGGCCATTGCCCGCGCCTTGGCCACCGGCCCCGAGCTGCTGCTGCTGGACGAGCCGCTGGCCGCGCTGGACGCGCCGCGCAAGGCCGAGATCCTGCCCTACCTGGAGCGGCTGCAACGCGAGCTGGCGCTGCCCGTCGTCTACGTCAGCCACGCGATGGACGAGGTGGCGCGCCTGGCCGACCACCTGGTGCTGATGGACGCCGGCCGCGTGCTGGCCGCCGGCCCGTTGGCCGAACTGCTGGCCCGGCCCGACCTGCCGCTGGCCCATGCCGACGACGCCGGCGTGGTGATCGAGGCCCAGGTGCTGGCCCACGACCCGGCCTATGCACTCACGCAGATCGGCTTCGCCGGCGGCACGCTGTGGGTCGGCGCCAGCCCGGCCGCCGTGGGCAGCCGCGTGCGCGCGCGCGTGCTGGCGCGCGACGTCAGCGTGACGCGCCAGCGGCCGCAGCAGACCAGCATCGTCAACGTGCTGCCGGCCCGGCTGGACGAGCTGCAGGTCGACCACGGCACCGTGCTGCTGCAGCTTCGCATCGGCGAGCCGCGCGCGGCCGACGACGGCGGCGCCCGGCTGCTGGCCCGCATCACCCGCAAGAGCCAGGAGGCGCTGGCGCTGCGCCCGGGCGAGGCGCTGTACGCCCAGGTGAAGGGCGTGGCGCTGATGTAGCGGAGGGTTGTGGGCAGCGCCGCTATTCGGCGCGAATGCCCGCGCCCTGCACCACGCCGGCCCAACGTTTGACCTCGCTGTGCACGAACTCGCCGAAGGCCTTGGGCCCGCGCGCATCGACGCGGAAGCCCTGGGCCTTGGCCTTCTCGTCCATGTCGGGCGCCGCCATGATCTTGACGACCTCGTTGCCGAGCGCCTGCACCGCGGCGTCGGGCATGCCGGCCGGCGCCATGATGGCCGTCCAGTTTTCCACCGTCAGTTGCGGCATGCCGGCTTCGGCCGCCGTCGGCACGTCGGGCAGCGCCGGGTGACGCTGTGCGCTGGTGATCGCCAGCGCGCGCAGCTTGCCGGCCTTGACGTGCGCCACCGACTCGGGAAAGTTGCTGAAGATGACGTCGAGCTGGCCGCCGATCAGGTCGGTCATCGACGGCGCGCCGCCCTTGTACGGGATGTGCTGGATCTTCGTCTGGTTCTGCAGGTTGAACAGCGCCAGCGTCAGGTGCGGCGGCGTGCCGTTGCCGCTGGAGCCGGCGTTCAGCGGCCGCGCGCGGGCCTGCGCCACCAGGTCCTTCAGGTCGCGGATCGGGCTGGCGGTCGGCACGACCACGAGCATCGGGCTGCCCGCCAGCAGCGCCACGGCGCGCAGGTCGCGCTCGAAGTCGTAAGGCGCGCGGTCGCGGAACAGCGTCGCGTTGACCGCATGCGCCATCGTCACGGCGAGGATGGTCGAGCCGTCCGGCGCCGCCTTGGCCACCGCATCGGCGCCGATCATGCCGCCGCTGCCCGGCTTGTTGTCGACCACCACGTTGAGCTTCCAGTTGCTGCCGAGCTGCTGCGCGACCAGCCGCGCCATCACGTCGGTCAGCCCGCCGGGCGGGAACGGCACGACGTAGCGGATCGTGCTGCCCGGCTTCGGGTAGTCCTGCGCGACGGCGGGCGCGGCAGCGATGGCGCCGGCCGCGGCTATCGCCATGAACGCGGCGCTTCGAAGCAGGGCTCGTCGAATCATCTTCAGGTCTCCTGGTGGTCGGAAGAAGGCGGCGGGGGCAACAGCGTTGGCGGCACGTCGATGCCGTCGCGTTCGGCCTGGCGGCGCAAGGCCTCGCGGCGCGCGCCGGGCAGGCGCACGCCATCGTCGACCAGCATCTCGGCCACCAGCACTTCCACGCGCTGGAAGTAGGCCTCGGCGCCGGCCAGCGCCGCGGGGTCGACGACGATGAAGGCCTGGCCGATGCGCGGCCGGTTGCCTTCGTCGACGAAGAAGCTCGATGCCTCGAAGCCGAACTGCGCGCCGATCAACGCGGTGACCAGCAGCTCGACCACCAGCGCCAGCATCGCGCCCTTGGCACTGCTGGCCGCGCCCACCGGCAGCATCGAGCCCTGCAGCGCCGCTTGCGCATCGGTGGTCGGCTGTCCCTGGGCATCGAGCGCCCAGCCGGGCGGAATGGGCCGCCCTTGCTTGGCCGCCAGCATGACCTTGCCGCGCGCCACTTCGGCGAGGCTGAGGTCGATCAGCAGCGGGTCCGCCGCGGCCGCGTTGGCGGCGTTGGCGCCTGTGGCGCCGGCCACGCGGCGCGGGAAGGCCGCCGCCACCGGGTTGGTGCCGAAGATGGGGTGGCGCCCGCCGGCCGCCGGCATCGCCGCCGGCGAGTTGGCGAAGCCGAGCCCGACCATGCCGGCCGCCACCACCGGCCGCAGGTGGTCGACGATGACGCCCGCGTGGTGGCTGTTGGTCACGCCGGCGAAGCTGATGCCGAACTCGCGCGCGCGGCGGATCGCTTCGTCCACGGCCAGCTCGCAGGCCGCAAAGGCCAGGCCTTCGTGGGCATCGACGCGCACGGCGCCGCCGCGTCCGCCCAGCAGCGAGGGCACGGCCTGCCCGTTCACGCGGCCCAGCTTCAGGTGCGCCACGTACTGCGGCACGCGGCTCAGGCCATGCGAGGCCAGGCCTTGCGCTTCGGCCAGCACCAGCGCGCGCGCCGCGGCTTGCGCCATGCCGTCGTTGGCGCCGGCTCGTCGCAATGCCGAGGCAACCGCTGCGGCCGCCTGCTCCAGCGTCATCGTGGTCATGCGCGCGCCAGCGCCTCCAGCACCTGGTCGGCGATGACGCTGCTGACGCGCTGGTTCGACTCGTGCGTCACGCCGGCGACATGCGGCGTCAGCAGCAGGTGGGGTACGTCGGCCAGCGCGCTGTGCGCCGGCAGCGGCTCGGTCTCGAAGACATCGAGCGCCGCGCCGCCCAGGTGGCCGCTGCGCAGCGCCTGCGCCAGCGCCGCTTCGTCGACGATGCCGCCGCGCGAGGTGTTGATGAGCACGGCCCCCGGCTTCATGCCGGCCAGGCGGTCGGCGTCGATCAAGTTGCGCGTCGACTCGACCAGCGGCACGTGCAGGCTCACGACATCGGCGCGCGCCAGCACGGCCTGCAAGCCTTCGCAGGCCACGCCCAGTTCGTCGTACGACGGGTGGCCGCGGTCGAGCATCGAATCGAAGGCGATCACGTCCATCGACAGCGCGCGCGCCAGCCGCGCCGTGGTCTGGCCGATCGCGCCGAAGCCCACCAGCCCCAGCGTCTTGCCCGCCAGCTCGCGGCCGTTGGACAGCTGGGCGCGCGGCCAGCGGCCGGCCGCCACCTCGGCGCTGGCGCCGTAGGCGCCGCGCAGCAGCAGCATCGCGGTGCCGATCACGTATTCGGCGACGCTCAGCGCGTTGGCGCCGGTCGCCGGGATCACCTGCATGCCACGCTGCTCGCAGCCCGCCACGTCGATGTTGTCGAGCCCCACGCCGAGCCGGCCGACCACGCGGCAGCGCGCCAGCGCGCCCAGCAGTTCGCCGCGCACCTGCGTGCGGTTGCGCACGATCAGCGCATCGGCGGCGGCCGCTGCGGCCAGCAGGCGCGGCGCGTCGTCGACGAGTTGCGCGTCGTACAGCACGTCGTGCGCGGCCTGCAGCCGCGCGACGGCCGCGTCGTCCATGAACTCGGCGATGACGATGCGCGCCATGCGGCCTCAGGCGCTTTCGTACAAACGCGTCAGCACGAACTCGCGATGGCCCAGCGCCTCGGCCGCCGTCAGCCGGCCGTTGGCGGTGCGCAGCATGCATTCGAGCAGCTTGTCGCCGGCCTGGTCGAGCGTGATCTCGCGCTGCAGCAGCCCGGAGCTGTCGACGTCGACGTGCTCGCTCATCAGCCGCACCGTGCGCGGGTTGGCGCAGATCTTGATCACCGGCAGGATGGGGTTGCCGATCACGTTGCCCTGGCCGGTGGGGAAGAAGTGGACGACGTAGCCGCTGGCGGCGCACAGCGTCACCATCTCGGCCGCCGCCGACGACGAATCCATGAACCACAGCCCCGGGTGCGTGGGCAGCTCGGCCTTGTCGATGACGCCGTCGACCGTGCACTTCTTGCCGATCTTCTGGATGTTGCCGAGCGCCTTTTCTTCGATGGTCGTCAGGCCGCCGGCGATGTTGCCCTTGGTCGGCTGGCTTTCGCTCAGGTCGGTGGTCTTGTGGCGGTTGATCATGTCCTGGTAGCGGTTGAACATGAACATGAAGCGCTCGGCGATCTCGGGCGTCTTGCAGCGCTCGGCGACGATGCGCTCGCCGCCGGTGATCTCGCTGGTCTCGCCGAAGCACAGGTAGTTGCCCAGCGGGTGCAGCTTGTCGAAGGCGTTGCCGACGGTCGGGTTGGCGCCGCAGCCGCTGGTGGTGTCGCTCTCGCCGCACTTGGTGGAGACCCACAGCTCGGCAATCGGGCAGGCCTCGCGCTGCTTCTCGCTGGCCCACTGGACGAACTCGCGCGCCGCCTTGCTGGCACGCATGATGGTGTCGTGGTCGCCATGGCCTTCGATGCCGAAGCCGACCACCGGCTTGCCGGTGGCGGCGATGCCGTCGACCACCTTCTTGGTCCAGCCGTCCTCGATGCCGATCACCACGACGGCGGCGACGTTGGGGTTGCAGCCGGCGCCGATGAGGGTGCGGAAGTGCAGGTCGAGGTCGGCGCCGAACTGCAGCCGGCCGTAGGGGTGCGGGATCGCCAGCGCGCCCTTGATGTTGTGGGCGACGGCCTCGGCCGCGGCGTTGGACAAGTCGTCCAGCGGCAGGATGACGACGTGGTTGCGCACGCCCACGCGGCCGTTCTCGCGCCGGTAGCCGAGGAAGGTGGTGTCGGATTGGATGACGGGCATGTACGTTCCTTGTTGCTTACCAGCGCTTGGTCTTGATGTTCTGCACGTGGGCGTGCTCGCCCGCCTTGATCGGCGCCACCACCTTGCCCATGTCGATGCCGTACTTCCACACGGTGTCGCCGGTGGCCATGTCCTTCAGCGCGATCTTGTGGCCGATGGGGATGTCCTGGCGCGCTTCGAGGCTGGTCATGCGGTCTTCGTCCATGATCCAGCCGCTGAGCGTCTGGCCGGCTTTCACGCCCTCGACGACGACCACGGCCACCGTGTCCTTGGCGTCGTGCAACACGAAGTGAATCATCTGAAGTGCTCCTGGCAGCGAAATGCGTTGAAGTCGTGACGGCGCAGTGTCGGGCCCTGTAGACTGGCGCGTCAAATAGGTCATTTAGATGACTTGGATGGTAGCGCCAAAATCATGACGACCAAGCCGCGTGCGTCGATGCGGACGGCGGCCCGAACGGCGACCCCGACGGAGGCCCGGTTCGAGCGCGTGCAGCCGGGCACGGTGGCGGGCTCGCTGTACCGGGCCGTCAAGCGCGCGCTGCTGCAGGCCATCGAGCACGGATCGTGCACGCCGGGCTCGGCCCTGCCCAGCGAGGCCGACCTGGCGCGCGCCTTCGGCGTTTCCATCGGCACGGTGCGCCATGCGGTGGACGAACTGGTCGCCGAGCACATCGTCGTGCGCCAGCATGGCCGCGGCACCTTCGTCGCCGTCCACAATGCCGACCGCTTCCTGTTCCAGTTCTTCCACGTCGAGCGCTGCGACGGCCTGCAGGAAGTGCCCAAGGTCGAGCTGCTGCACTTCGACCGCGCCCGCGCCGGCGAGACGCAGGCCGCGGCGCTGGGGCTGAAGGCCGGCGAGCCGATCTTCGAGATCGAGAACCGTTTGCTGCTGCAGGGGCAGGCCGTCATTCACGACCGGTTGGCGCTGCCCGCGTCGCTGTACAAGGGGCTGACCGAGCGGCGCTTTCGCGAGCGGCCCAGCACCATCTACCACCTCTACCAGACGGTGTTCGCGATCACCGTGACGCGGGCGCACGAGCGCGCCCGCGCCGTGGGCGCCGACCGCACCGCCACACGCATCCTGGGCGTGCAGGCCGGCTCGCCGGTGATGGAGGTCCACCGCACCGCGCTGACCTTCGGCGACAAGCCGGTCGAGTTTCGCCTGTCGACCATCAACACGGCCCGCCACGACTACGTGCACCTGTTGTCGCGGCCGGTGTGAGGAGCCTGTGGCGCCTGTGGCGCCTGTGACGCTTGACGCGCTTGTTTCGCCGCTTCGGCTCGGCTCAAGCCGCGCGCAGGGCCGGTCCCGGCGGCGCCAGCCGCGCGAGTTGCTGCAGCACCTGCAGCACCACGGCGGTCTGCTCGGTCTGCGGCATGTGGCCGGCTTCGGCGAACAGGTGCAAGGCCACGGACGGCGGCAGGTCCAGCGCCTGGCGCCACGGCAGGATGCGGTCGCGCCGCCCCCACAGCACGGCGACCGGCAGGCCTTGCGCGGCCAGCGCCGCGAGGTCGGCGCGCAGGTCGATCTGCTGCGTGCCGCGCACGGCGAAGCCGTCGATCAGCGAGCGCAGGTCGTCCGCGCGTTCGCGCAGGCGCGCATGCAACTCCGCGATCCAGGCTTCGCCCAGCGGTTGCGGCCGGCTGGTCAGCTTCTGCAACTCGCGCCGCAGCAGGCCGGGCTCGCGCGCGTTCAGCATGCCGTCGATAAAGCCCTGGTCGATCTCGGTGCCCAGGCCTGCCGGCGCAATCAACGCCAGGCCGTCGATGCGGCGCCCGCCATCGGCCTGCGCGAGCCGGATCGCCACCGCGCCGCCCAGCGAGTGGCCGACCAGCAGCCGCGGGCCGGGAACCTGCGCGTCGAGCAGCGCGCGCACGCCCGCCACCATCTCGGGCAGCGAGCGCGCCGTCGCGCGCGTCGCGCCGTGCAGCGGCAGGTCCAGCGCCAGCACCGGCTGTCCGGCATCGGCCAAGCCCTTGGCCAGGCCGGCCCAGGTGTCGACGTCGCCGTACAGGCCGTGGATCAGCACCACGGTCGACGGCGCCACGCTGGCGCCGGCGGCGGCGTTCCAGCGCCGCAGGTGCCAGTCGCCGGCCGCCGCCGTCACCGCCGCGGCCGAAGGCAGGTCGCGCAGCACGATGCGGCCGCGCGGGCCGCTGCCGCGCAGGCCAACCAGTTCGATGCCGGCGTCGCGGGCCGCGCGGCGCGCGGCGGGCGAGGCGATGCGGCGCGTCGGGTCACCGCCACCGACGGCCATGCCGACGCCGGCCGTCGCGTGGTCCGCTTCGCCGCCATCGGCCGCCGCCGTCAAGGGCGGCGGCGGGCTCGGCGCCGCGGGGGCGGCCGCTTCCGGCTCGCCGCTCGCGCCATCGCTGGGGCCCTCGCCTTCGAGCTCGACCTCGGCCAGCGCCTCGTCGTAGTCGGCATGGTCGTCGGCCTCTTTCAGCCGGCGCCGCAGCACGCCGGCGGCCGGCGCCGGCACTTCGACCACGGCCTTGTCGGTCTCCACTTCCAGCAGCGTCTCGTCGCTGGCGAAAGGCTCGCCGGGCGCTTTCTTCCAGGCCAGGATCTTGGCTTCGGCTTCGTTGCCGCCCAGTCGCGGCAGTCGGATCACGGTCTTGTACATGCGACGTCGAAATCGGTCAGGCCGCAGCCGGCAACTCGGCAGCGTCGCGCAACTGGATGAACTCGACCGCGATGCCTTCCGGCCCCACGGCATAGAAAGGCCGCGTGCGCCCCCCGCGCAGGTTTTGCGGCGCCGAGTAGGTCTCGACGCCGGCGGCGCGCAGCCGCGCGTAGGTCTCGTCGGCATCGCTGACCTGGAAGGCGATGTGCGTCAGCGCGCGGTCGCATTGGCGCAGGCCGATGCGCCGGCCATCGTGCGGCCGGTAGTACTTGAACAGCTCGACGCGGTAGCCCTGCAGCTCCAGCATCGCCCAGCGGATCAAGGCGCCGGGCAGGCCGACCACCAGGCCCAGTTCGGGCTCGCCGCGCTGGTCCATCTCGCCTTCGACGCGCATGCCGATCAGCTCGGTGAAGAACGCTCGCGCGGCCTCGAAGTCGTCGACGCACAGCGCCGTGTGATGCGGCCGCATCACCAGGCCGTCGAGCAGGGGTTTGTTGGTGGTGGTCATCGTCACCTCACGCCACCACCGCGCGCAGGCCGGCGGCGAACTCTTCGCGCCGCGCCAGCGCGGCCCGTTCCAGCACCTTGGAGACGACCGGCGACGAATGCGTGCCGCTGGTGTGCACGATCTCGTGGTCGAGCTCGTCGAAGAACAGCTCCTGCGCGCGCCGCACCAGGTGCGCGCCGAGCGAGGTGCCGCGCGCCGTTTCTTCGGCGATCAGCAAGCGGTGCGTGCGCGCCAAGCTGCGCCCGACCGTGTCCCAGTCCAGGCCCAGCGGGTCGACCGTGCGCAGGTCGATGATCTCGGCGTCGATGCCGGTGGCCTCGGCCGCGGCCTGCGCTTCGAGCACGCCGCCGCCATAGGCCAGCACCGTGCAGGCGGTGCCGGCGCGCGCGATGCGGGCGCGGCCGAAAGGCACGATGTAGTCGACGTCGTCGGCCGTCACCGGGCCCGCGGTCTGGAACAGCGACTGGTGCTCGATGATCAGCACCGGGTCGTCGCAGCGCACCGCGGCATTGAAGAGGCCGATGTAGTCGTGCGGCGTGGCCGGCACGACGATGCGCCAGCCGGGGTACTGGGCAAACAGGCCCACCGCGTCCATCGAATGCTGCGAGCCGTAGCCGCTGCCGGCCGAGACGCGGCTGCGCACCACCAGCGGCACGGCCGCCGCGCCGCCGAACATGTGCCGCACCTTGGCCGCCTGGTTGAACAGCTGGTCGGCGGCGCCGAGCGCGAAGTCGGGGTACATGATCTCGACGATCGGCCGCAGCCCGTTGAGCGCGGCGCCCAGCGCCAGGCCGGTGAAGCCGTTCTCGCAGATCGGCGTGCCCAGCAGCCGCGCTGGGAACAGCTCGGCAATGCCCTTGGTCGCGCCCGCGGTGCCGCCGCGCAGGTGGTGCACGTCTTCGCCGAGGATGACGATGCGCTCGTCGCGCTTCATCGCCTCGCGCGCGGCCAGCGAGATGGCGTCGACGAACTTCATCGGCGCGGCGGCCGCGGCGGCCGCCGCACCGGGTTCGCCCGGCTCGCCCTGCTCGCGCACGTTCGATCCGGCCAGCTCCGACAGGTCGCCGCGGATGCCCTGCTCCACCGTCTCGGCGCGCGGCCACAGCGCCGGCAGCAGGCGCCGGCCGCCGCCGGCGGCGGCTTCCACCAGGCGCGCGGTGGCGGCCTGCACCGCGGCGGCAACGCGCTCTTCATAACGCGGCCGCTCGGCGGCTTGCACGATGCCGCGCTCGACCAGCTGCGCCCACATCTGCACGGCCGGGTCGCGCGCGCGCCAGGCCGCCTCTTCGTCCTTGTCGCGGTAGCCGAAGGCGCTGCCGGGCAGCGGGCCCGACTGGTGCAGGAAGCGGTAGGTCTCGGCCTCGATCAGCCAGGGCCGCGGCTCTTCGGCCATGGCCTGGCGGGCGCGCGCCACCGCGGCGCGCACCAGCACCGGGTTCATGCCGTCGACCGACAGGCCCGGAATGCCCAGCGCGATGCCGCGGCCCGACAGCCGCGGCTCGGCCGTCTGCTCGCGCACGTGGGTCGACACCGCGTAGAGGTTGTTCTCGCAGAAGAAGATCACCGGCAGCCGGTACAGGCCGGCGAGGTTCATCGCCTCGTAGGCGGCGCCGTTCTGCATGGCGCCGTCGCCGAAGAAGGCCACCGCCACGTTGCCGCTGGCGCGCAGCTTCTCGGCCAGCGCGTAGCCGGCGGCGTGCGGGATGTTGCCGCCGACGATGGCGTTGGAGCCGAGCACGCCGCAGTCGTCGCACTTCAGGTGCATCGAGCCGCCGCGCCCGCCGCCGTAGCCGGGCGTGAGGCCGAGGATCTCAGCCAGCGTGCGGTACACCACGTCCTGCATCGCCGGCGCGAAGGCGTCGGCCGCGGGGTCGTAGCCCGCCGGCGTGGCATGGTTCAGCGCCTTGGCGAGGAACTGGTGGTGCATGCGGTGGGTGCCGTTGATCTTGTCGGCCGACTGCAGCGCCGCCATGCAGCCGACCGCCGCGCCTTCCTGGCCGATGCTGGCGTGCGCCGGGCCGTGCAGCAGGCCCTCGGTGCCCAGGTCGAGCAGGTTCTCTTCGAAGCGGCGGATCAGCAGGATCTGCTCGATCATGCGGCGCAGTTCGGGCGCGGGGATGGCTTTCCAATCCGCCTCGGTCGCGACGGCGCGCGACCACGGCACTTCGGGCTTCAGTTCGACGGTCTTCATCGGTTCGGTCGGCAATCGGGTTCGGTCAATCGAGCGTTCAACGGGTCAAGGAACGAGCACCACCTTGGCCGCCGCGCAGCGCCCGGCGTCGAGGTCGAGAAAGGCCTGCTGGCCCTGCGCCAGCGGCCGCTCTTCCACCCACGAGAGGTCGCCGAAGGCGCCGCGCGCCAGCGCCGCCACCGTGGCGCGCAGGTCGGCGGTGGTGTAGGTGTAGGTGCCCAGCAGCGTGATCTCGGCCAGCGTGAGGCGGCGCATGTCGATCTCGCTGGCCCAGTCCTGCAGGCCCACGTGCATCAGCACGCCGCCGGGGCGCACGCTGGCCAGCGCCTGGCGGCGCGTGGCGGCGGCGCCGACGGCGTCGATCACGTAGTCGAAGGCCGACTCCGGCGGCGCCGCGGCGCGCGGGTCCAGCGTGGCGCAGCCCACCTGCCGCGCCACGGCGTCGCGGCGCAAGGGGTTGGCTTCCGACACCGTCAGGCCGGCGACGCCCAGGTGGCGCAGCAGCAGCGCCGCCAGCAGGCCGATGGCGCCGCCGCCGATGACCAGCACCTGGCACTCGTGCAGCGGCCGCACCAGCGCGCGCATCGACATCTCGATGGCGTGCCAGGCAGTGGCCGCCGGCTCGGTCAGCGCCGCGGCGCGCGTCGACAGGTCTTGCGGCATGGCGATCAGCGAGGCCGCCGGCAGGCTCATGCGCTCGGCAAAGGCGCCGGGCCGCGTCATGCCGACCATCGTGCGGTTGACGCACAGGTTGTTGCGGCCCTGCACGCAGTAGTCGCAATGCCCGCAGGTGATGAGTGGGTTGCCGGTGTAGCGCCGGCCGGGCGCGAAGCCGGGCGCTGCCGACGTCTCGATGGTGCCGACGAACTCGTGACCGAGCACCAGGCCCGGCTGGCGCCGCGGGTCGTGGCCGTGCCAGGCATGCATGTCGGAACCGCAGACGCCCACGGCGTCGATGCGCAGCACGACTTCGCCCGGCGCGGCAACGGGCTCGGGCACGTCTTGCAGCGCCACTTCGCCGGGTTGGGTGTAGACGAGGGCTTTCATCGCAGTCTCGGTGGGCCGCTGTCAGCGCGCGGTGTAGCCGCCATCGACCATCAGCGTCTGGCCGGTGATGTAGGCGCTGGCCGCGCTGGCCAGGAAGACGGTCACGCCGACCAGGTCGTCGAGCGCGCCGTTGCGGCCGATGCAGGTGCGCTGCGCGTGGCCGGCGGCCAGCGCCGCGTCGGCGAACACCGGCGCCGTCAGCGCGGTGGGAAAGAAGCCGGGGCCGATGGCATTGCAGGTGATGCCGTGGCGCGACCAGGCCTGCGCGATGGCGCGCGTCAACTGCACCACGCCGCCCTTGGCCGCGCCATAGGGCGCGCTGTGGTCGAAGGCGCGCTGGCTTTGCAGCGAGGCCAGGTTGACGATGCGGCCCCAGCCGCGCGAACGCATCGCCGGCGCCAACGCTTGCGTCAGGAAGAACGGCGCTCCCAGGTGCAGCGCCAGGTGCGTTTGCCAGGCGGCCGGCGTGACTTCCTCGAACGGCTGGCGCAGGTTGACGCCGGCGGCGTTGACGAGGATGTCGACCGCGCCGTCCGCCTGCGCGCGCGCGGCCGTCGCGGCCAGCGCCGGCGTGTCGGTGAGGTCGGCCGTCAGCCACGACGCGTCGATGCCTTCGGCGCGCAAGCCGGCGGCCGCCTGTTCGAGCGCGGCTTCGCGCCGCGCCACCAGCAGCACGCGCGCGCCGGCCAGGCCGAGCGCGCGCGCCATCGCCAGGCCGATGCCGTCGTTGCCGCCGGTCACCAGCGCGCGGCGGCCCGACAGGTCGAACAGCGAGGCCAGCGCCGGGTTCATGCGTCGACCGGCGTGCCCAGCTCGAAGCGCTGGCCGGGGAAGTACTTGGCCAGCCGGTCGTCGGCGGTGCGCGCATGCGCTTCCATGCCTTCGAGGCGCGAGATGCGCGCCGTGACCTCGCCGATGTCGCGCGCCGCTTCCCGCGTCATGCGCTGCCAGGTCAGCGTCTTCATGAACTTGTGCACCGACAGGCCGCCCGAGTAGCGCGCCGCGCCCTTGGTCGGCAGCACGTGGTTGGGGCCGCTGGCCTTGTCGCCGTAGGCCACCGTGGTCTCCTCGCCGAGGAACAGCGAGCCGTAGCAGGTGAGCCGCTGCAGCCAGCCATCGAGGTCGCGCGCATGCACCTCCAGGTGCTCCGGCGCGTAGCGGTCGGACAGCGCCGCCACCTCGTCGCGCGTGTCGCAGACGACCACCTCGCCGTAGTCGCGCCAGGCGGCGCCGGCGGCGTCGCGCGCGATCGGCGGCAGCGCCTCGATCAGCAAGGGCACGCGGCGCATCACCTCGGCGGCCAGCGCCTTCGAGGTGGTGAACAGCCAGGCCGGCGACTCGTGCCCGTGCTCGGCCTGGCCGACCAGGTCGCTGGCGACGATGGCGGGGTCGGCGCTGTCGTCGGCGATCACCGCCACTTCCGACGGGCCGGCGAAGACGTCGATGCCGACGCGGCCGAACAGCGTGCGCTTGGCTTCGGCGACGAACTTGTTGCCGGGCCCGACGATCACGTCGGCGCGCCGGCCGGTGAACAAGCCGTAGGCCATGGCGGCGATGGCCTGCACGCCGCCGAGCGTGAGGATCACGTCGGCCCCGGCGCGCGCGAAGGCATACAGCACGTAAGGGTGCATCGGCCCGCCGCGGAACGGGCCCGAGCAGGCGATGACGGTGCCGACGCCGGCCGCCTTGGCGGTGGCCACGCCCATGTAGGCCGAGGCGATGTGCGCATAACGCCCGGCCGGCGCATAACAGCCGGCCACGTTGACCGGCAGCACGCGCTGGCCGGCGGTGACGCCGGGGTGCAGTTCCACCTCGAACTCGTGCAGCGAACGGCGCTGCTCGTGCGCGAAGGCGCTGACCTGGTCGATCGCGAAGTCGATGTCGCGCCGCACGGCGGCCGGCACCTCGGCCGAGCGGCGCTCGATCTCGTCGCGGCCGATCACCACCTCGGCGTCCCAGCCGTCCAGCTTGCTGGCGTAGGCGCGCACCGCGGCCTCGCCGTTGGCGGCGATCTCGGCCAGCATCTCGTCGACCACCTTTTGCGCGGTGGCGGTTTCGGTCTGCGGCGTCTTGCTCGCCTGCTTCAGATAGCTCACGCCCATGCGAGGCTCCGGTGGGGATGGTGGTGGTGGTGGTGGTGCGGGTGGGGGTGTGGGTAGGGGTCAGACGGCAACGGCGTCCACCTGCTGCTGCTCGCGCAGCAGGCGCCAGATGTGGGTGCGCAGGTGCACGAAGGAGGCGGTGTCCATCACCTCCTCGATGTGGTCGAGCCGGTCCCAGCCCTCGGCGCGGCGCACGCGGCCGACGTCGACGATCTCCTTGATGCGCCCCGGCCGCCGGCTCATCACGACGACGCGGTCGGCCAGGTAGACCGCCTCTTCCACCGCGTGGGTGATGAACAGCACGGTGCGCGGGTTCTGCCGCGCCAGGCGGATCAGCTCTTCCTGCATCACCACGCGGGTCTGCGCATCGAGCGCGCCGAAGGGCTCGTCCATCAGCAGCACGCCGGGGTCGAGCGCGTAGCTGCGCGCGATGGCCACGCGCTGCTGCATGCCGCCCGAGAGCTGGTGCGGAAAGGCGTTCTCGTAGCCGACCAGGCCCATCAACTCGATGTAGCGGGCGATCACCTCGGAGCGCTGCGCCTGCGGCAGGCCCTTGCACTTGAGGCCGAAGCCGATGTTGTCGGCCACCGACTTCCACGGGAACAAGGCGAAGGCCTGGAAGACGACGGCGCGGTCGGGCCCGGCGTCGGTGATCTCGTGGCCGTCGACCGTCACGCGCCCGGCGCTGGGAAATTCGAGCCCCGCCACCATGCGCATCAGCGTCGTCTTGCCGCAGCCCGAGGGGCCGACGATGGCGACGAACTCGCGGTCGGCCACCTCCAGGTTGACGTCGACCAGCGCCTGGAAGGATTCGCCGCCGCGCGTGAAGTCGCGGTGCACGTTCTCGAAGCGGATGCAGCCCATCAGCGTCCCCAGCTCTTGCGGATGCGGTTCTCGAACCAGCGCAGCACGACGTCGATGACGACGCCGACGATGCCGATGGCCACCATGCCCGCCATCACCACCGGCGTGAGCACGTTCAACTGGCCTTGCACCATCATGTAGCCGACGCCGCTGGCGACGACGATCAGCTCGGCGCCGATCAGCGACTGCCAGCCGATGCCGGCGCTGACGCGCAGCCCGGCGACGATGGCCGGCAGCGACGCCGGCAGCAGCACCTCGGCCACGATGCGCGGGCCGCCGGCGCCCAGCGTGCGCGCCGCTTCGACCAGGCGCCGGTCGACGTACTTGGCGCCGCGGTAGGCGTTGATCAGGCAGGGCGGAAAGGCGCCGGAGAAGATCACCAGCGTCGGCCCGCCGATGCCGGTGCCGAACCACAGGCCGGCGAACGGCACCCAGGCGATCGGCGCGATGAAGCGCAGCGCTTCGAAGAAGGGGCTGACGACATCGTCCAGCCAGCGGTACCAGCCCATCAGCAAGCCCAGCGGAATGCCGATGGCCGCGGCCAGCGCGAAGCCGGTGCCGAAGCGCACGAGGCTCGACGACAAGTGCCCCCATAGCGTGGCGCCCGAGTAAGGCTTCGTCGACAGCTCCACGATCGTGCGTGCCACCGTCAGCGGGCCCGGCAGGTAGCGCTCGGGCACCCAGCCGCTCATCGCCACCGCCTGCCACAAGGCGAAGAAGCCGAGCACGCCCAGCGCCGGCAGCAGCCAGGCCTCGCGCGAGCGCGCCCGCGCCCGGCGCGCCGCGGCGCCGACGGCGACGACCGGCACGCTCAGTGCTTCAGCCATGGCAAGACCTTGTTCTCGATGCGCGCCAGCAGCTTGGTGGAGAGGGCGCCCATCACGCCGACCCAGGCCATCGCGTAGAGGATCATGCCGGGGTTGATGTCCAGCGAGGCGGTGGCCAGCACCTTGCCCAGCCCCGTGAAGGCGCCCACCAGTTCGGCCGCGACCAGCGTCATCCACGCCGTCTGCAGCGACAGCCGCAGGCCGGTGAAGATCATCGGCAGCGAGCCGGGCACCAGCACGTCGCGCACCAGCCGGCCGGGGCCCGCGCCGTGCACGCGCGCCGCCTCGATCAAGGTGGGGTCGACACTGCGCACGCCGGCGTAGGTGTTGATCAGCGCCGGCGTGAAGGCCGACACCCAGATCAGGAAGATCTTGGCGCCGTCGCCGAGGCCCAGCCACAGGATGGCCAGCGGAATCCAGGCCAGCGGCGGGATCGGCCGCAGCATCGAGAAGATCGGGCCGATCAGCAGGTCGGCGCGCCGGCTGGTGCCCATCAGCAGGCCCAGCGGCACGCCGGTGCCGATGGCCACCGCGAAGCCCAGCAGCACCAGGCGCGTGCTGTGGAAGACGTGCTGCCACAAGGTGCCGCCGGCGTAGCCCGGCTCGAACGCGATCTGGCGCGCGCTGCGCCACACGTCGCTGGGCGTCGGGAAGCGCCCGCCGCTGACGACGCCCAGGCGCGCCAGCAGGAACCACGCGGCGATGGCGATCGCGAAGGCCGCGGCGCCGATGAAGAAGCGCCGCTGCCCGGTCCAGCGGCGCGGCACGGCCGCCGCGCGCGGCGGCGCTGCGGTGCCGGGCACCGCGGCGCCGTTCATGCCGCGGCCTCGCCGTCGCGCGGCAGGTGCGCCACGTCTTCCAGCAGCAGCAGCATGGCGGTGCAGTCCTGCTCTTCGCGGCCCCAGGAGCGGGCCAGCGCGAACATCTCGCGCGCGTAGCCGCCCAGCCCCAGCGGCGCGCCCACCGAGTTGGCGAGGTTCAGCGCCAGGTGGATGTCCTTCAGGCCCATGCGCAGCGGGAAGTCCGCCGTCACGTCGCCGGCCAGCACCTTGCGCGGAAAGTTGGTCAGCAACTGGCCGCGCCCGGCCGTGGTGTTGGACAGCACGCGCACCGTGGTGTCGCGGTCCAGCCCCAGCTTGGCGGCGAACATCAGCGCTTCGGCGGTGAGCACCATGCCGACCATCGACATGTAGTTGTTGACCAGCTTGAGCCGGATGCCGCTGCCGCGCGGGCCGACGTGCACCACCGTGTCGGCCATCGCATCGAACAGCGGGCGCACGCGCGCCAGGTCGTCGGCATCGGCGCCGGCCATGATCAGCGCCTTGCCCGCGGCGGCTTCGCGCGGCGTGCGGCCCACCGGCGCGTCGATGCAGCGCAGGCCCAGCGCGGCCAGTTCCTCGGCGATGCGGTCGGTCTGCACGGCGTCGCCGGTGCTCATCTCGATCACCACCGCGCCGCGCGGCAGCGCGGCGGCGGCGCCGTCGCGGCCGAACAGCGCCTCGCGCACGTGCTGCGAGGTGGGCAGCATGGTGATCAGCACGTCGGCGCCGGCGGCGGCATCGGCCGGCGACGCCGCGATGCGGCAGCCGGCGTCGGCCACGCGCTGCAGCGCGGCGCTCGACACGTCGTAGCCGGCCACGTCGAAGCCGGCACGCACCAGGTTGCGCAGCATCGCGCCGCCCATCACGCCGAGACCGAGGAATGCCACCCGCGTCATGAGCGCCTCGCCTTCGTCGCTTTCGTCGCCTTCGTCGCTTTCGTGGCTTTCGTGGCCTTCGTTGCGCTCACCGCCTTCGCCGCCTTCGCCAACTTCGCCGACGTCACCGCCCGCGCCGGCGCGGCCGCGCGCCGCGCCACCGGGCGCGCGCCGGGCGGCGGCGCCGTCGTGCCGCGCAGGATGAGTTCGAGCTCCAGGTTCACGTGGTCGTCGCCGCCGGCGGCCTCGCCCGCAATGGCCGCCAGCAGCACGCCGGCCGCGCGTTCGCCGATGGCGGTGGCCGGCACGTGCAGCGTGGTGATGCCGGGCCAGCAATGGGCCGCCATCTCGATGTCGTCGAAGCCGGTGACGGAGATGCGGCCCGGCACGTCGACGCCCTGCCACAGGCATTCCTGCAGCGCGCCGAAGGCGAGGATGTCGTTGCCGCACAGCACCGCGGTCGGCGGCGTCGGGCGGCGCAGCAGCGCGGCCATGGCGCCGCGGCCTTCCACCACGGTGTAGGGCCGCTGCAGGATGTCGGCCGCCGGCAGCAGGCCGCCGCGGCGCTCGATGGCCTGGCGAAATCCGTTGACGCGATCGGCCGCGCGGTCGTTGTCGGCGGTGATGCCGGCAATCACGGCGAAGCGCCGGTGGCCGATGTCCAGCAGGTAGTCGGCCACGCGCTCGGCCGAGGCCACGTTGTCCCAGCCCACCGTCGGCCACGGGGCGCGCGGATCGTGGTGGCAGGTGGAGACGAACGGGATGCCGCGCGCCTGCAGCATCTGGATCGTCGACTCGGCATGCACGGCGCCGACCAGCACCACGCCGTCGACGCCGCGCTCGACCAGCGAGCGCACTTGCGAGGCCTCGCGCGCCGGCGAGTAGCCGCTGCTGGCCACCAGCAGCTGGTAGCCCTCAGCGCGGCCGCGAAGTTGCAGGCCTTCGACGATCTTGGCGAACAGCGCGCTGTCGACCGTGGGCACCACGGCGCCGAAGGTGCGCGTGCGCCGCGAGGCCAGCGACCGCGCCGCGCCGTGCGGCACGTAGCCGGCCTGCGCCAGCACCGACTCGGCGCGCGCGCGCAGGTCGGGGCGGACGATCTGCGGATGGTTGAGCACGCGCGACAGCGTGGCCGCCGAGATGCCGCTGCGCGCCGCCAGGTCCTTCAGCGTGCAGGTCGGTCCGGCCGGCGCGTCGGCCACCCAATCGTCTGAAAGCGCATTCATGATTTCGGCCGGATTGCAGCATCCACGCGCCGCCGCCGTCATTGGGGAAAACCCAATTTCAGCGCGCTGCAAGGGAAAGATGGATTGACAGCCTCTGCCGCGGCGATCAGGATAGATTGAACGCGCTTTCAGATCTACACGCAAAACGGAAACCGTTCGTCCACGGCGCGCCCACTCGAAGAAGGAGACCCACCATGCCGCACCGCCGCCTCCGGCGCCCCACCTTCGCCCTCGCGCTGGCCGCGGCGGCATTCGCCGCCAGCCCTCTGCCCGCGCTGGCGCAGCCCGCGCCGACGCCCATCAAGATCAGCTACCAGGTCGCGTACTGGGCGCTGCCGATCTTCCTGGCGACCGAGAAGAACTGGTGGGCCGAGGCCGGCCTGAAGCCCGAGCTGGTGGCCTACCCGGCGGGCGCGCAGCAGATCGCCGGCGCGCCCAGCCGGTCATGGGATGTCGGCGGCACCGGCTCGCCGCCGGCCGTGCTGGGCGCGCAGCGCTACGACATCGTGACCATCGGCCTCACCAACGACGAGTCGGCCACCAACGCGCTGGTCGCGCGCGCCGACAAGCTGGCGGCGATTCGCGCCAACCCGGCGCGCGAAGTGAAAGGCCAGCAGATCCTGCTGAGTCCGAACTCGACCGGCGAATACGCCACCATGGCCTGCCTGCAGAAGTGGGGCCTCAAGCGCAGCGAGGTCAACATCGTGCCGCTGGCGCCGGCGCAGCTGGTGTCGGCCTACACCGGCGGCAACGGCCTGCTGGCCGGCACCTGGGCGCCCAACACCTACACGCTGGGCGACCAGGTCGGCGCCGAGACCGTGTGCAGCGGCAAGGACGCGGGCGCGCGCGTGCTCGGCGCGCTGATCACGCGCAAGGAGTTCGCGCAGCAGAACCCCGAGGCGGTGGCCAAGTTCCTGGCGGTGTACCTGCGCGCCGTGAGCTACCAGAAGAACAACCCGGCCGAGTTCATGGCGGCGCTGCGCAAGTTCTTCGAAGCCAACGGCATCAAGCTCAACGACGGCCACCTGAAGTCGGAGATGGCGCGCCCGATCTTCACGCTCGACGAGCAGATGAAGCTGTTCTCGCGCGCCGCCGGTCCCTCGGTCGTCGACGGCGCTTTCGACGCCTTGTCGGGCTACCTGAAGAGCGTGGGCACGATCACCGACATCCCCGACGCCAAGACCTACATCACCGGCCAATACCTCAAGCTGGTCGACGACAACCCGACGCTGAAGGCCTTCGCGAACCGCACGCAGTAGGCGCGCACCCGGCGCGCACCCGGCGCGCATCAGCCACCCACCCGGCGGCGCCTGCGCCGCCGGGTGTCCGCTCGTTTCAAGCGTAAGCCGCGCACAGCTCGCCTTCGGCATGCATCGCGGCGAACGCGCTGTAGTCGGGCCGCCAGGCGTGGCCGGCGCGCCGCGTCAGCGCGCCCAGTTCGGCCAGGGTGTTGACGCCCTGAGCCTGCAGCAGCGCGCGGCAGGCGGCGAGGTCGGGGAACGACTGCATCGCCTCCCACCAGATGGCGCGGCCGGCCAGGAAGCCGTTGGCGCCGGCCGCGTAGGCGTAGTCCATCACGCGCAGGAACTGCGGCGGCGTGACGCCGGCCGACAGCATCACCCACGGGATGCCGGCGCCGCGGCACAACGCGCCCATGTCGTCGAACCAGCGCTGCGCGCTGCGGTGCGCGGCGCTGCCGTCGGGCGCCGGCAGCGTGGCGCCGGGCAGCGGCGCTTCCAGCTTGAACAGGTCGACGCCGTACTCGGGCTTGGCGAACTCGGCCACGCTGTCGAGCACCAGTTGCGGCATCTTCTCCGGCGCCTCGACGTAGTCGGTGGTGTGGCCGGCGCTCTTCGGGAAGGGGTAGACCAGCAACTCCAGCACGTAGGGGATGTCCCAGCGCCGGCATTCATCGCCGATGCTGCGCACGTAGTGCCGCTGGTGGGCCAGCACGTCGGCCGCCGCGTCGGGCCGGTACCAGGCCAGCACCTTGACGCCGTCGGCGCCGGCGCGCTTGATCTTCTCGACGCTCCAGTCGCGGATCGAATGCGAAAGCCGGCCGCCATCGGTGTCGCGGAAGCGATGGTCTTCGAGCGTGATGACGAGGCCGGTGTGCGGCGGCAACTGGTCCAGCGCCGCCGGCAACGCGAAGTTCGGGTCCATCAGCATCGCGCTCGAACCCTGGCCGAGCACTTCGACCAGCAGCCGCTTCACCGCCGTCATGTCGGCGAAGCCGACCTCCGAAGGCGCGATGCCGCGCTTGGCGGCCACGAGGTTGACGATGGGCGGGCGCTGGTCGAGCGCGACCATCGTGAAATGGCCGGCATCGTCGGCCATGCGCCGCAGGCCCCAGGTTTTGCCGAGGCGAAGTTGCATGTCATGACTCCTTGAGTTGGTCGAGCGCGGCCAGCACCTGCGGCAGGTCCGGGATGCCGGCGCGCCCACCGGGTTGTTGGCACTTCAAGGCGGCCACCGCGGCCGCGAAGCGGAACGATTCGGCCGCGTCCACGCCCGCCGCCAGCGCCAGCGCCAGCGCGCCGTGGAACACGTCGCCGGCGCCGGTGGTGTCGACCGCGGTGACGCGAAAGCCCGGCTGGCGCTGCAGCGCGGGGCCATCGGACCAGACGACGCCGCGCTCGCCGAGCGTCACCGCCGCAACGCGGCAGCCGCGCGCCAGCGCGTGGCGCAGCCGCGCTTCGTCGTCGCCCAGGCCCGGCGCATAGCCGGCCAGGCCGGGCTGCGAGAACACCGCGTAGTCGCATAGCGGCAGCAAGGCATCGAAGACGGCCGGCTCGGCGACATCGCCATCCAGCACGGTGAGCACGCCGGCCCGGCGCGCGGTGGCGAAGGCGGCGGCCACGCCCGCCGGCCAGCGCACGTCGCCCAGCACGGCGCCGGCGCCGGCGACCACGGCCAGCGGCAACCAGGCCGCATCGTCGGGCAGCGCCGCGCCGCGGAAGTTGACGATGCTGCGCTCGCCTTGCGCATCGACGACGACGCCCGACACCGACGAGCGCGCGCCCGCGAACAGCCGCAGGCCGCTGACGTCGACGCCGAGCGCCCGCAGTTCATCGGCCATCGCGTGGCCGGCGGCGTCGTCGCCGGCGCGGCCCCAGAAATGCACGCGTCCGCCCAGCCGGGCCACCGCGGCCGCGGCGTTGGCGGCCATGCCGCCGCCGCCCTGGCGGAAGTTCGCGGCGCGGCTCTTGCCGCTGCCGCTCGGCAGGGTTTCGACCTCCCAGGTCAGGTCGTAGGCCGTCAGGCCCACGCACACCAGCGGCGGCGCAGCGCTCAAGCGCTGCTGCAGTGTTCCGCGCATGCGCTGGTGCAACGCGGCGCGCTCGTCGTTCGCCATCGCAAGCCCTTCGTGCCGGCGGTCGGCCATGGCCGGCTAGCGCAAGGCCAGGCCGCTGGCCGCGTCGAACAAATGGGCGCGGCCCATGTCCACGCCGACGTGCACCGTGTCGCCGGCAGTCGGCGTCAGCTCGGGCGCGACGCGCGCGACCTGGCGCTTGCCGTCGAACTGGAAGTACACCAGCGTGTCGGAACCCAGCGGCTCGACGACGCCCACCGTCACCGGCACGGCGCCCGGCCCGGCCGGCCGCAGCGCCAGGTGCTCGGGCCGCACGCCGAGCTGCACGCTCGGCCGGCTGCCCAGCAGCGCCGCGCGCGTCGCGGGCAGCGGCAGCACGCTGCCGTCGGCCAGGCGCAGGCCGCCATCGGCGCGCTGGGCGGTGAAGAAGTTCATCGTCGGCGAGCCGATGAAGCCGGCGACGAAGGCGTTCGCCGGTTCGTTGTAGACCTGCTGCGGCGTGCCCACCTGCTGCACGACGCCGGCCTTCAGGATGACGATGCGGTCGGCCATCGTCATCGCCTCGATCTGGTCGTGGGTGACGAAGATCATCGTCGTCTGCAGCGTCTGCGCCAGCGCCTTGATTTCGGTGCGCACCTCGCCGCGCAGCTTGGCGTCGAGGTTGGACAGCGGCTCGTCGAACAGGAAGACCTGCGGGTTGCGCACCATCGCGCGCCCCATGGCGACGCGCTGGCGCTGGCCGCCCGACAAGGCCTTGGGCTTGCGCTGCAGGTACTCGGCGATGTGCAGCTGCTCGGCCGCGCGCTGCACGCGGCGGGCGATCTCGTCCTTGGGCGTGTCGCGCATCTCCAGGCCGAAGGCCATGTTGTCGTACACGCTCATGTGCGGATAGAGCGCATAGTCCTGGAACACCATCGCGATGTCGCGCTGCGCGGGCGGCACGTCGTTGACGCGGCGCTCGCCGATGAAGAGGTCGCCGCCGTCGATCGGCTCCAGCCCGGCGATGATGCGCAGCAGCGTGCTCTTGCCGCAGCCCGACGGGCCGACGAAGACGACGAACTCGCGGTCGTGGATCTCCAGGTCGATCGCCGGGATCACGGTGACGGCGCCGTACTTCTTGGTCAGCGCGCGGAGTCGGATGCCGGCCATCTCAGTCGAACGCCAGCATCGGCTTGACCAGTTCGCCGGCGGCGAAGCGCGCGAACATCTCGGGCAGCGCGTCCAGGCCGAACTGCGCGTCGACCAGGCGGCGGTACTTCGCCTTGTCGCGCCGCAGCCATTCGACGTTGGCGGCGAAGTCGCCGACCGGGAAATAGAACGTGCGCACCATGTGGAAGTCCTTGCGCCGGATCGCCTTGTTCTCCTGCACCGGCCAGGGGTTGTCGTTCTCGCCGACCAGCACCAGCACGCCGCGCGGCGCGACGATCTCCATGCCCAGGCTGCGCGCCGCGTGCGCGCCGCTGCATTCGACGATCAGGCGGAACTTGCGCGAGGCATCGCCGACCGGGTGGCGCCGCGCGCCGAAGGATTCGGCGAGCGCGAGGCGCTCTTCCTTCAGGTCGGAGACGAAGATGTCGCGGTAACCCAGGTTCTGCAGCGCGATGATGCCGCCCAGCCCCACCGGCCCCGCGCCGGTCACCAGCACGGCGCCGGGCTCGTCGGGCGGCGCCAGCCGCATCACGAAGCGGATCGCGTGCGCCGTGGTGCCGATGGTGTCCAGCAGCAGCGGCGCCAGCTCGTCCTCGATGTCGTCGGGCACCGGCAGCAGGCATTGCTCGGGCACCGCCAGGTACTCGGCATAACCGCCAGGTTTGTCCCAACCCATCAGCAGCGAAATCGTCTGGCACATGTGCGTGTCGCCGATCGTGCAAGCGCTGCAATGCCCGCAGAACACCGGGATGTAGACCAGCGAGCGCTGGCCGTGCAGCCGGTGGCCGGGCTGCTCGACGACGCCCAGGATCTCGTGCCCCGGCGTCACCTTCTGGCCCTTGACCCAGGGCTTGGCGTCCGAGCCGCACAGCGCCACGCGGCGCACGCGCAGCAACACCTCGCCGGGCGCCGGCTCGGGGCGCGGCGTCTCGTGCAGCGTGATCCGGCGTTCGCCGTGGAAGAAGGCGGTTTGCATCGACGACACTCCTCAACCCTTGACCGCGCCGATCGCCAGCCCGGCGACCAGACGCCGTTGCACGATGAACGCCAGCACCAGCGGCGGCAGGGCGATCAGCGTGGCGGCGGCCATCAGCGCGCCCCAGTAGGTGGCGCCCTCGCCGATGAAGTTGAACGACGCGGCGATCAGCGTCTTGGTGTCGCCGTTCGACAGCACCAGCGCGAACAGGAAGTAGTTCCAAGAGAACACGAAGGCGAGGATCGCCGACACCACCAGCCCCGGCATCACCAGCGGCAGCGCGATGCGCCAGAGGATGCGCGGCACGCTGCAGCCGTCGACCTGCGCGCTTTCGAGCACGCTGCGCGGAATGCTGTCGAAGAACGGCAGCAGCACCCACAGCGCGATGGGCATGGTGATGACGGCGTGCGTCAGGATCAGCGCCCAGTAGCTGCCGATCATGCCCAGTTCACGGAACACCAGGTACCAGGGCAGCAGGAACAGCGTGCCCGGCGCCATGCGCGCCAGCAGCGTCACGGTGGCCGGCCAGTTGATGCGCGTCCAGCTCACCGCGAAGGCGGCCGGCACGCCGAGCAGCAGGCCGATCAGCGTCGAGCCCACGGTGACGACGGCGCTGTTCCAGGTGTAGTGGGCGAACGGCGTGGTCTGGAACAACTGGCGGTAGTTGTCCAGCGTGGGCGCGAAGAACAGCTTGGGCGGGTACGCCGTCACCTGCGACGAGGGCTTGAACGAGCCCAGCAGCATCCAGGCGATAGGCAGCAGGATGAGGATCGCGACGACGACGATCTGCAGCGTGTTGAGGCGGCGGATCCAGCGCTCGTCCATCGGGCCGCCCCTCACCACGCGACGCGCTTGCGCGCCTGCGTCAGCACCAGCACGGCGCCGAGCACGATGGTCGACAGCGTGATCATCAAGGCGCTGGCGTAGCCGATCTCGAAGAACTCGAAGCCCTTGCGGAAGCCGTAGATGTTGAGCGTGTTAGACGCATTGCCCGGCCCGCCCTGGGTGGTGATGTAGATGATGTCGAAGAAGCGCAGCAGGTCGACGCTGCGCAGGATGGCCGCGGTGACCAGCGTGGGCAGCAGCAGCGGCAGCGTGATGCGGCGGAAGATGCGCGCGCGCGAGGCGCCGTCGATCTGCGCCGCCTCGTAGACGTTGGGCGGCAGGCCTTGCAGGCCGCCCAGCACGATCAACGCCACGTACGGCGTCCACTGCCAGGTGTCGATCAAGGCGATGGTCGGGATCACCCAGGTCGGCGAGGCCAGCCAGTCGGAGCGCGGCAGCCCGCCCTGCTGCAGCAGCCAGTTGGCGGCGCCGATCGCCGGGTCGAGGATGACCAGCCACATCATGCCGACCACCACCGGCGGCAGCACGAAAGGCGAGATCATCAGCGTGCGCACCAGGCCCGACAGGCGCTTGGCGCCGTGCAGCAGCAGCGCGATCCAGGTGCCGAACACCAGTTGCAGCAGCAGCGAGAGCAGGTACAGGGCGAAGGTGATCCACAGCCCGTTCCAGAACTCGGCGTCGCGCAGCATCGCGGCATAGTTGGCCACGCCGTTGAAGCGCGGCGCGGCGCCCATGGCCACCTCGTGCAGGCTGAGCCAGATCGTGTAGCCGAACGGGAAGGCGATCAACGCCAGCGTGAAGACGACCGCCGGCGTCGACAGCGCGTAGAGCTGGCGGCGGGTGCCGATGGACTGGCTCATCGCGTCAGCCCGCGAGAAAGCCGCCGTCCACGGCGAGCACGGTGCCGTTGACGTAGCGCGCCGCGGGCGAGCACAGGAACACCGCGCCGGGCGCGATGTCGGCCGGCTGCGCCCAGCGGCCGAGCGGAATGCGGCCGGCGATGCGGGCGTGGAAGGCGAGGTCCTTGCGCCCTTCGGCGTTGATCGCCGTCTCGACATAGCCCGGCGCCAGCGCGTTGACGCGGATGCCGTCGGCCGCCCAGGCCATGGCCAGCGACTTGGTCAGCATCACGACGCCGGCCTTGCTGGCGCAGTACGCGGGGATCCACGGCAGCGCCGCCGTGGCGTTCATCGAGGCGATGTTGACGATGGCGCCGCCGCGCTCGCCGTTGTTGGCGAGCAGCGGCTTGCACGCCGTGCACAGGCGGAAGGTGCCGGTGAGGTTGACGTCGAGCACCTTCTGGAACACCGGCAACTCGTACTCGCGGTGCCGCGCCAGGATGCCAGCGCCATTGACCAGCGCGTCGAGCCGGCCGAGGCCGCCGACGAAGGCGGCGATGGCCGCGTCGTCGGTCACGTCGAGCGGGCGCAGCGACAAGCGCTCGCCCGCCGGCAGCCGGCAGGCGGCGACGGCCGCGCCATCGACGCCGGTGGCCACCACCTCGCAGCCTTCGGCCAGCAAGGCCGCGGCGATGGCCGAGCCGATGTCACCGGCGCCGCCCACCACCAGCACGCGAAACCCGGCGGGAAATGCGAACAAGCTCATCGCAGGCGCTGCCGTGGGCGCTCGGTCTTGCCGCTGCGGTTCCTGGCGCTCCAGTGCTCGGCGCTCAGTTCTTGGCAATCAAGGCGTTCAACGCCGCATCGGCATCGGCGCAGGCCTGCGCGACGGTCTTCTGGCCGAGCAGCAGCTCGTTGATGGCCTGGCCGATGGGCTCGCGCGAGGCCGGGTTGGCGACGATGGGATAGCCGACCTCGGAGATGCCGGTCTGGCTGAGCGTGTTCAGCGCGGCGATCCATTCGCGGCGCACCGGCACTTCGTCGATCCACTTCTTGAACTCCGGCGCGCCGGCCACGCTGGCGCGAGGCGGCGCGATGCCTTCGAGCGCCAGCTTCTCCTGCATGCCGCGGCCGGTGGCCCATTGCAGGAAGTACCACGCGGCGTCCTTGTTCTTGCTGTGCGCGCTGATCGACAGCGTCCAGCCGATCACGGTCGGCTTGCTGCCGCCGGGGCCCGCGGGCAGCGGCATGATGCCGGTGTCGTTCAGCCGCGCGCCGCCGTCCATCACGTTGCGCAATTCGTTGGTCGACTCGAAGGCCATCACCGCGCGGCCTTCGCGGTACAGCGAGCTGATCTGCGGAAAGCTGTAGTTGACGACGCCCGGCGGCCCGAAGTCCTTCAGCATGCGGCTGTACTGGCCCAGCGCCGCCTGGCCGGCCGCGCTGCACAGCTGCGACTTGCGGTCCTTCATGTACTCGCCGCCGTGGTTGTGCAGGAACACGCTGAAGGTGAAAGGCGCCGCCGGCTTCAAGCCGCGGCTGACGAAAGGCGCCACGTTGGCGTCGCAGGCCTTCAGCTTGGCGGCACCGGCCTCCATCTCGGCCAGCGTCTTGGGCACCGGCACGCCGCACTTCTGCAGCAGGTCCTTGCGGTAGTAGACCACCGGGCCTTCGACGTTCAGCGGCAGCCCCATCACCTTGCCGTCGTATGTGGCGTCGGCCACCATGCCCGCGCTCAAGTCCTTGAAGTCGTAGTCCTTCGCGGCCGCGCTCTTGATGAAGTCGTTGAGGTCGGCGTACCAGCCGGCCTTGGCGAACTGCAGGCCTTCGCGCGAGGGCAGCGACATGAACAGGTCGACCTCGTCGCTGCGCGCATTCATCACCGTCACCAGGCGCTGGCGCATCTGCTGCTCCTGATAACCATCGACCTTGACGGTGATGCCGGTCAGCTTCTCGAACTCGGGCTTGAACTTGACCAGCGCGTTGCCGATCGGGTTGTTGTTGACCAGGAAGGTGACGGTCTTGCCTTCGTGCTTGCGCCAGTTGAAGTCCTGCGCCTGCGCGCCCAGGGCCAGGCCCAGCGCGAAAGCCACGGCAGTCAGGCGGAACATCGTTCGCATGGGGTCTCCTTGGGACGGTTTTGTCGGTTAGAAAACGGTTTCAACATTCTGGAAGCTGCGGCCGGCCTGGTCAACGCATCACCCATGATCGAATTAAGACTTTCATAGGTGATTTCCCTGGAGATCGGCGCCGCGAGGGCTGGCAGCATTGCGGTATCGTTGTCTGAAAACTGTTTCTCAAAATGAAGCCCAAGACGATCGGCATCCGCGACGTGGCGCGCCATGCCGGCGTGTCGATCGCCACCGTCTCGCGCGCGCTCAACCACACGGTCTCGGTGCGGCCGGAGCTGCGCACGCGCATCGACGCGGCAGCGCAAGAGTTGGGCTACATCCCCGACGCGGCCGCGCGCGCGCTGTCGTCGCGCCGCACGCGCACCATCGGCGCCGTGATCCCGACGGTGGACAACGCGATGTTCGCGCGCGGCGTCGAGGCGCTGCAACGCTACCTCTCGCTGAAGAACTACCTGCTGCTGCTGGCCACCAGCGGCTACGACCCCGAGGTCGAGCAGCGCCAGGCGCAGAACATGATCGCGCGCGGCGTCGACGGCCTGATCCTGCGCGGCGACGTGCACACCGACGGCCTGCGCCGCCTGCTGGCCACGCAGCGCATTCCGTTCGTCAACGTCGGCGTCTACCACCCCGAGCGGCCCTATGCCTGCGTCGGCGCCGACAACGAGACCGCCGCCTACCGCGCCTGCCGGCACCTGATCGGGCTCGGCCATCGGCGCATCGGCATGGTCGGTGCGCTGGCGCTGCACAACGACCGCGCGTCGGCCCGCGTGCTGGGCGTGCGCCGCGCACTGGCCGAAGCGGGGTTGACGCTGGAGCCGCGCTGGACGGTGGAGGTGCCCTACCACCTGGACGATGCCCGCCAGGCCGCGCGCACGCTGCTGCCGCCCGACGCCGCCGCGCGGCCGACCGCGCTGGTCTGCGGCAACGACGTCATCGCTTACGGCGTGCTGCTGGAAGCCGAGCGCCGCGGCCTGCGCGTGCCGCAAGACCTGTCGATCATGGGCTTCGACGACCTGGAGTGGAGCCGGCACCTGCGGCCCAGCCTGACCACCATGCACCTGCCGACCGACGAGATCTGGACCCGCGCCGGCGAGTACCTGGTGCACACGCTGGCGTCGTTGCCGACGGCCTTGCACTACGAAGTCGAGGCCTCGCTGGTGGTGCGCGAATCGACCGGGCCGGTGCCGGCGGCGGCCGCCTGAAGAGCGGTGATGCGCCGCGGCGCGAGCGCTTCGCCGCCGCGGCGACAGGCGCTCGCTGGCGGCACTTCAGACTTGCGCCGGCCAGGCCTCGAAGCCGAGCAGCGAGTCCACCAGCGACCTGGCATAGCCCGGCAGCGCCTCGTCGTCACGGATCAGCACGCAACGTTCACGCACACGCCAGGCATCGCTGAGTTCGACTTGAACGATCGGCAGGAGCGCCAGGTGCCGTCTCGCGCTGATCTCCGGCACCACGCCAATGCCCACGCCGGCGGCCACCATGCGGCACACGGCGTCGAAGTTGGACAGCTCCACGCGGAAGTGGATCGATCGTCCCATCAGCGCCGTGACGTGGACCAGATGCTGGCGCAAGGTGCTGCCGGCGCGCGTGCCGACGTGCGACTCTTCCAGCGTGCTGGCGAACGCCATGCGCTTGCGGCGCGCGAAGCGATGGCCCTTGGGAACCACCAGCACCAGCTGGTCGGTGCTGAAGTGCAAGCTGCGCAGGCCCGGCACTTCCATGCGGGTGGAGACGATGCCGACGTCCGCCCGCGCCTCCAGCACGGCGGGCGCGATCTCTTCGTTCTGCCGCTCCTGAATGTCGACGTTGACCTTCGGATTGCCGCGCAGAAAGGCCGGCAGCACCGCGGGAAGGATGTCGGTCACCGCGGTGGTGTTGGCATGGATGCGCAGATGCCCGCGCAGCCCGCGAACGCAGTCGCGCAAGTCCAGCCGCAGTGCCTCGGTCTGCCGCAGGATGCCCCGTGCGTGGTGCAGGAAGGCCTCGCCGGCCGGCGTCAAGCGCACGCCGCGGGCTTCGCGCTGGAGCAAGGGCACGCCGGCATGCCGCTCCAGCGCCCGCACGCGCGCGCTGGCGGCGGGCAACGACAGGTGCTGCGCCTGCGCGGCGCGGGTCATGTTCGACAGCGACGCGATGGCCTGGAACAGCCGCAAATCGAGCAGGTCGAAGTCCATCGCCGCATTAGACCAGCAGGCTTTTGAAATTTGGAAGGCTGCGCTCCAAACTTGCGCATTGTCTTGGTGGCCCGCCGTGAGCGAACATCGGGGCATGCAGACCCACCCCACCGACCACACCGCCCCCCGCATGACCCCCGAGGCGCTGGCCCATCTTCGCAGCTGGGAAGGCCGTACCGAAACCCTGGCGGACAGCGTGACCGAGGTGCCGGTGCGCGGCATGGCCGCCACCTTGAACCTGCGTCCGGCCGACCTGCCGGCCGACCTGCCGCCGCTGTGGCACTGGCTGTACTTCCTGCCGCAGGCGCCGCGGGACGAGATCGGCGTCGACGGCCACCCGCGCCGCGGCGGCTTCCTGCCGCCGGTGGCGCTGCCGCGCCGCATGTGGGCCGGCAGCCGCCTGCAATGGCATGCGCCGCTGCAGGTGGGCGACGCGATTCAACGCACGTCGCGCATCGCTTCGGTCGCCCACAAGGCCGGCCGCACCGGCGACCTGGTGTTCGTCAAGGTGCAGCACGAGGTTCGGCGCGGCAGCACGCCTTGCATCAGCGAAGAGCAGGACATCGTCTACCGCGCGCTGGCGCAGCCTGGCGACGTATCGCCCGCGCCCGAGGCCGCGCCGACCGACGCCGTCTGGTCGCGCGAGATCGTGCCCGACCCGGTGCTGCTGTTTCGCTACTCGGCGCTCACCTTCAACGGCCATCGCATCCACTACGACCGCAGCTACGCGACCGAGCAGGAAGGCTACGCCGGGCTGGTGGTGCACGGACCGATGATTGCCACGCTGCTGGTGGAACTGGCCCGCCGCGAGCGGCCCGGTGCCCAGGTGGCCGCCTTCAGCTTCAAGGCGGTGCGCCCGACCCTCGACCTCCATCCCTTCCGGGTCTGCGGCAAGCCCGCCGCCGACGGAAAGAGCGCCAAGCTGTGGGCCCACGACCACGAGGGCTGGCTCACGATGCAGGCGGACATCCGCTTCGCGTGACGCCCCCTTTTCGGACCCGACGAGACGAGCACACCATGAAGACCGAGATCCCCGCCCCCGACGATCACCAGGAGATGCGCGAAGCGCTGCGCGACCTGTGCGGCCGCTACGACAGCGCTTATTGGCAAAGCGTCGACACGGCGCGCGGCTACCCGGAAGCCTTCGTCGACGCGATGACCGGCGCGGGCTGGATGGCGGCGCTGATTCCCGCGGACTACGGCGGCTCGGGCCTCGGGCTGGCCGAAGCCTCCGTGATCATGGAGGAGATCAATTTCTCCGGCGGCAATGCCGGCGCGCTGCACGGCCAGATGTACAACATGAACACCGTGCTGCGCCACGGGTCGGCCGAGCAGAAGCGCCAGTACCTGCCCGGCATCGCCAGCGGCCAGTTGCGCCTGCAGTCGATGGCCGTCACCGAGCCGACCACCGGCACCGACACGACCCAGCTGAAGACCACCGCCGTGCGCAAGGGCGACCGCTACGTGGTGAACGGGCAGAAGGTCTGGATTTCGCGCATCCAGCATTCCGACCTGATGATCCTGCTGGCGCGCACCACGCCCGTGGCCGAGGTGCAGAAGAAGAGCGATGGCATGAGCATCTTCATCGTCGACCTGCGCGAAGCCATCGGCAACGGCATGACCGTCCGGCCCATTCCGAACATGGTCAACCACGAGACCAACGAGGTGTTCTTCGACAACCTCGAGATTCCGGCCGCGAACCTGATCGGCCAGTCGGGCAAGGGCTTCAAGTACATCCTGGACGGCCTGAACGCCGAACGCACGCTGATTGCGGCGGAGTGCATCGGCGATGCCTACTGGTTCATCGACAAGGCACGCAAGTACGCCAGCGAGCGCGTGGTCTTCAACCGGCCCATCGGCCAGAACCAGGGCATCGCCTTCCCCATGGCCGATGCCTACATCGAGACCGAGGCGGCCAACCTGATGCGCTTCAAGGCGTGTTCGCTGTTCGATGCGCACCAGGCCTGCGGCGCCGAGGCCAACATGGCCAAGTACCTGGCGGCCAAGGCCTCGTGGCAGGCGGCCGACATGTGCCTGCAGACCCATGGCGGCTTCGGCTTCGCCCACGAATACGACGTGGAGCGCAAGTTCCGCGAAACGCGCCTGTACCAGGTGGCGCCGATCTCGACCAACCTCATCTATTCCTTCATCGCCGAGCACGCGCTGGGCCTGCCCCGGAGCTTCTGAAATGGAACCCCCACTCGACGGCATCACGGTCGTGTCGCTGGAGCACGCGATTGCGGCGCCCTTTTGCACGCGCCAGCTCGCCGACCTGGGCGCGAGGGTGATCAAGGTGGAGCGGCCCGGCGCGGGTGACTTCGCGCGCGAGTACGACCACCGCACCAAGGGCCTGGCGTCGCACTTCGTGTGGGTCAACCGTTCCAAGCAAAGCCTGGCGCTGGACCTGAAGCGGCCGCAGGCGCTGGCAGCGCTCAAGCGGCTGGTGGGCCGAGCCGACGTGCTGGTGCAGAACCTGGCGCCCGGTGCCGCGGCCCGCATGGGCTTCGACCACGCCAGCCTGAGCGCGGACCATCCCCGCCTCATCGTCTGCGACATCTCGGGCTATGGCGACGACGGCCCCTACCGCGACAAGAAGGCCTACGACCTGATGGTGCAAAGCGAGGCCGGCTTTCTGTCCATCACCGGCACGCCGGACGAGCCCGCCAAGGCCGGCAACTCCATCGCCGACATCGCGGCGGGCATGTATGCCTACACCGGCATCCTGGCCGCGCTGCTGCAGCGGGCGCGGACGGGGCGGGGATCGCGCGTCGACGTCTCCATGCTGGAGGCCATGGGCGAGTGGATGGGCTTTCCGATGTACTACGCCTACGAAGGGCAGGCCGCGCCTTCGCGCAACGGCGCGGCGCACGCCACCATCTACCCGTACGGGCCCTTCACGGCCGGCGACGGCAAGACCGTCATGCTCGGGCTGCAGAACGAGCGCGAGTGGAAGTCCTTCTGCGAGAAGGTGCTGCGGCAACCCCAGCTGATGAGCGACCCGCGCTTCGACACCAACGCCAGGCGCAGCGAGAACCGCGCGCCGCTCAAGCGGCTGATCGAAGAAGCGTTCGCCCCGCTGAGCGCGCAAGAGGTCATCGCGCGGCTGGACGCGGCGCAGATCGCCAACGCACAGGTCAACGATGCGGGCGCGCTGTGGCATCACCCGCAACTGAACGCACGCGAGCGCTTTCGCACCATCGGCTCGCCCGCGGGCGAACTCTCGGCCATGCTGCCGCCCGGCGTGAACAGCGACTTCGACTACCGCATGGATGCCGTGCCCGCAGTCGGCGAGCACAGCGAGTCGATCCTGCGCGAGCTGGGATACGGCGAACCGGAGCTGGCCGCCCTGCGCGCCGGCGGGGCGCTCTGACCAACGGCACAGGGTCTGCATCATGGCCTCCTGCGCGAGCACCGTATCGCGGGCGGAGAACACCATCCCGGATCTCCCGGCCGCCCGGCCGACTCACGACCGCATTTTCATCTCGAATAACGGATTACGTGAACGCCATATCGCCAACCGGCAGGATTGGCATACATCCCGTCATGCGGTGAAGCGGTGCGCTCCGCGGTCTGCGCCTCGCGGCAACGCAAAGAAAAACGGGTTGCGGCATTTCTGCTGCAACCCGTTGAATTGATTGGCGGAGCGGACGGGGCTCGAACCCGCGACCCCCGGCGTGACAGGCCGGTATTCTAACCAACTGAACTACCGCTCCGCGCGGTGGCAGCGTTTCGGTCTCGCGACCGCAAGTGCTGCCAGAACTTGTATTGCCCAACTTACGCCAACTGTGTTGGCGACCCCTAGGGGATTCGAACCCCTGTTACAACCGTGAAAGGGTCGTGTCCTAGGCCTCTAGACGAAGGGGTCATGACCGTTCCCGCACGAACAACGCTTGATTGGTGGAGGTAAGCGGGATCGAACCGCTGACCTCTTGCATGCCATGCAAGCGCTCTCCCAGCTGAGCTATACCCCCGGCGCTGTTCAAGCGAGTCCATGACTATAGCCTAGTTCTCAGACCTCGCGCAATCTGCGCAGCACCGTGTCGCGCGGGAACAGGGCCAGCACGGCGTCGATCGACGGCGTCTGCACGCGGCCGCAGACCAGCACGCGCAAGGCCGGCGCCAACTGCGGCATCTTGAGCTTGTGCCGCGCCAGCACGTCCTTGATCGCGGCGGCAATCGCGGCCTTGTCCCAGTCGATTTCGGTCAGCCGCTCGCGCAGGTCCCGCAGCGCCGGGCGCACGGCGTCGGTGACGTGGGCGGCAAGGTCTTCGTCGCGCGGCCGCAGTTCGATGAAGGGCAGTTGCAGCCAGTCGGCCAGCTCCACCACGGTGCTGCAGCGGTCCTTGTACAAGGCGCAGCCGGGCTGCAGCGATTCGGCGTGCTCGATCACCACGCCGCGGCGCGCCAGCTGTTCGGCGGCCAGCACGGCCAGGCGCGCATCGTCGGCCTGCTTGAGGTATTGCGCGTTGACCCAGGCCAGCTTGGCCGGGTCCCATTGCGCGGGGCTCTTGGCGAGGTGGCTGCCGTCGAACCACTGCACCATCTGCTCGCGGCTGAACAGCTCGTCGTCGCCATGGCTCCAGCCCAGCCGGGCCAGGTAGTTGAGCATGGCCTCGGGCAGATAACCCGCCTCCTGGTAGGCGGTGACGCTGACGGCGCCGCGCCGCTTGGACAGCTTGAGCCCGTCTTCGCCGAGGATGATGGGGCAGTGCCCGTACTGCGGCAGCGGCGTGCCCTGCCCTGCAATCGCGCGGAAGATGTTGATCTGCCAGGGCGTGTTGTTGATGTGCTCGTCGCCGCGGAACACATGGCTGATCTTCATGTCCCAGTCGTCGACGACGACCGCGAAGTTGTAGGTCGGCACGCCCAGCGTGCCGTCGGGCGCGTCGTCGGGCGGCGGGCGAAGAATGATGAGGTCGTCGATCTCTTCGTTGCTGATGCTGATCGGGCCCTTGACCAGATCGGTCCAGCTAACGCTTCCGGTCGGCGGATTGGCGAAGCGCACCACCGGCTTCACGTCGGGCGGCACCGGCGGCAGCGTCTTGCCCGGCGCCGGGCGCCAGCGGCCGTCGTAGCGCGTCTTCTCGCCGCGCGCGCGCTGGGCCTCGCGCATCGCGTCCAGGTCTTCCGGCGTGCAGTAGCAGCGGTAGGCGCTGCCGGCGGCGATCATCTGCTCGACCACCGCGTGGTAACGCGCGAGGCGCTGCATCTGGTAGACGGGGCCTTCGTCGTAGTGCAGGCCCAGCCAGTGCATCGCGTCGAGGATCTGCTGCACCGAGGCGTCGGTCGAGCGCGCGACATCGGTGTCCTCGATGCGCAGCACGAACTGCCCGCCGTGGTGGCGCGCGAAAGCCCACGAGTACAGCGCCGTGCGCGCGGTGCCCAGGTGCAGGAAGCCGGTGGGCGACGGCGCGATGCGGGTGCGCACGCCGTTCATGATGCGATCTTGTCGAGCCCGCGCGCCAGGTCGGCCTTCAGGTCGTCGAGGTTCTCCAGCCCCACGCCGAGGCGGATCATGCCCTGCACGATGCCTGCGGCCTGGCGCTGCGCCTCGGTCAGCCGGCCGTGCGAGGTGCTCGACGGGTGGGTGATGATGGTGCGCACGTCGCCGAAGTTGGCCGCGATGCTGCAGATGCGCGTGCCGTCGATGACGCCGAAGGCCTGCTCGCGGCCGCCGCGCACGTTGAAGGCCAGCACCGCGCCGCCGATGCCCGACTGCTGGCGCATCGCCAGCTCGTGCTGCGGGTGCGAGGGCAGCCCGGGGTAGTAGACGCGCTCGACCGCGGGGTGCGCTTCCAGCCAACGCGCCAGCTCCAGCGTGGCCGCGCTTTGCGCGTGCAGCCGCACCGACAGCGTCTCCATGCCCTTGGCGACGATCCAGGCGTTGAACGGCGACAGGCTCATCCCCGCGCTGCGCATGATGGGCACGAACTTGTTGTCCACCATCTCCTGCGACGCGCACAGCGCGCCGGCGTTGACGCGGCCCTGGCCGTCGAGGAACTTGGTGCCCGAGTGCATCACGATGTCGGCGCCGAACTTCACCGGCTGCTGCAGCGCCGGCGAGCACATGCAGTTGTCCACCACCAGCAGCGCGCCGGCTTCGTGCGCCACGTCGGCCAGGGCCTGGATGTCGCAGACCTCGGTCAGCGGGTTGGTCGGCGTCTCGGCGAACAGCAGCTTGGTGTTGGGCTTGACCGCGGTCTTCCACTGCGCCACGTCGGTCTGGCTGACGAAGCTGGATTCGACGCCGAACTTGCCGAACTCGGACTGCAGCAGCTTGACCGTCGAGCCGAACACGCTTTGCGAGCAGATCACGTGGTCGCCGGCCTTCAGCAGCGCCATGAACAGCAGCAGGATCGCGCCCATGCCGCTGCCGGTGCCGATGCACGCGGGCATGCCTTCCAGCGCCGCCAGCCGGCGCTCCATGATGGTGACGTTGGGGTTGGAGAAGCGGCTGTAGACGAAGGCGTCTTCCTCGTTGGCGAAGCGGCGCGCGGCGGTCTCGGCATCGGGGTGGACGAAGCAGCTCGTCAGGTAGACGGCCTCGGAGTTCTCGCCCCAGCGCGAGGCGGGCAGGCCGTCGCGCACGGCCAGGGTTTCCAGCCGCGCGTCGGCCGGCAGATCGGGTCTTGGAATGCTCATCAACGGTCCTGGGCGCCTTGCAGCGCAAGCCGCGACCCCGCGGGGTCGTCTTCGTCCTCGGGCTGCTGGCGGCGCTGCGCCTCCAGCGTGTCGAAATCCTCGCTCGTGATGTCGCCGGTGATGTAGCGGCCGTCGAAGCAACTCGCCTCGAAGCCTTCGAGCTTCGGGTTGAGCGCCTTCACCACGCGCTTCATGGCGTCCACGTCCTGGTAGATCAGCGCGTCGGCGCCGATGTAGCGGCGGATCTCCTCCACCGTGCGGCCATGCGCGATCAGCTCCTCGCGCGTGGGCATGTCGATGCCGTAGACGTTGGGGTGGCGCACCGGCGGCGCGGCGCTGGCCATGTAGACCTTCTTGGCGCCGGCCTCGCGCGCCATCTGCACGATCTCTTTGCTGGTCGTGCCGCGCACGATGGAGTCGTCCACCAGCAGCACGTTGCGGCCGCGGAACTCCACGCCGATGGCGTTGAGCTTCTGGCGCACGCTTTTCTTGCGCACCGCCTGCCCCGGCATGATGAAGGTGCGGCCCACGTAGCGGTTCTTGACGAAGCCTTCGCGGTACGGCCGGCCGATCTTCTGCGCGAGCTGCATCGCGCTCGGGCGGCTGCTCTCGGGGATGGGGATGACGACGTCGATCTCGCTCGGCGGCATCGCGTTGATCACGCGCTGGGCCAGCGTCTCGCCCATGTTCAGCCGCGCCTGGTAGACCGAGACGCCGTCGATCACCGAATCGGGCCGCGCGAGATAGACGTACTCGAACATGCAGGGGTTGAGCGTCGGCGCCTCGGCGCACTGGCGGGCGTGCACGCGGCCGGCCAGGTCGACGAAGATGGCCTCGCCCGGCGCCACGTCGCGCCGCGCGCGGTGGCCGGTGCCTTCGATGGCCACGCTCTCGCTGGCCAGCATCACTTCGCCGTCGCCTTCGCCCAGGCACAGCGGGCGGATGCCGAAGGGGTCGCGGAAGGCCAGCAGGCCATGCCCGGCGATCAGCGCCACCACCGCGTATGAGCCCTTGATGCGCTTGTGCACCGCAGCCACGGCCTTGAACACCTCGTCGGGCGTCAGCGGCAGGTCGCGCGCGGCCATCTCCAGCTCGTGCGCCAGCACGTTGATCAGCACCTCGGTGTCGCTCTCGGTATTGATGTGGCGGCGGTCTACGTCGAACAGCTCCTGCTTGAGCGCCTGCGCATTGGTCAGGTTGCCGTTGTGCACCAGCACGATGCCGAACGGCGCGTTGACGTAGAAGGGCTGCGCCTCCTCCTCGCTGTAGGCGTTGCCGGCCGTCGGGTAGCGCACCTGGCCCAGGCCCACCGTGCCCGGCAGCGCGCGCATGTTGCGGGTGCGGAAGACGTCGCGCACCATGCCGCGCGCCTTGTGCATGAAGCACTTGGTGCCCTGCATCGTGACGATGCCGGCGGCGTCCTGCCCGCGGTGCTGCAGCAGCAGCAGCGCGTCGTAGATGAGCTGGTTGACGGGCGCCTTGGAGATCACGCCGACGATGCCGCACATGGTGGTTGTATCCTCAGGTCGGAAGGTAGCGCGCCAGCTCGTCGGGCAGCAGCGGCTTCAGGCCCTGCATCGTGATGCCCAGCCAGCGCGCGCCTTCGGACGCCTGCCAGGGCGCCGAATGCGCCGCCGGCGTCAGCGCCACCACGGTGGCCACGGCCAGCAGCAGCACGCCGCCGCGCAGCAGCCCGAAGCCGGCGCCGAGCAGCCGGTCGGGCAGGCTCAGCGGCGTGGCCTGCACCAGCAGGCGCAGCAGCTTGGCCAGCAGCGCCCAGACGATCAGGATGGCGACGAAGCACAGCAGGTAGGTGGCCGCCATGTTGCCCGCCGAGCCCGGCGTGCCCACCGGCACGTAAGGCGAGACCTCGCGCGCCAGGTACTGCGCGCCGAACCAGGCGACCACCCAGCCGACCAGCGACATCACCTCGAACACGAAGCCGCGCACCAGGCCGACCACCACCGAGACCAGCAGCACGGCCAGCAGCGTCCAGTCGATCCAGGGCAGCTCGGGCAGCATCACAGCGTCAGCACCGCGCCGGGCAGGCCGGCGTTCTTGAGCCGGGCGCTGGCGCGCTCGGCCTCGGCCTTGTCGGGGAACGGCCCCACGCGCACCCGCGTGCGCGTGCCGGCCGCCGTGTCGACCGACTGGGTGTAGGTCTTGAGCCCCAGCTTCTCGACCTTGGCGCGCACCTCGCGCAGCGTGGCGGCATCGGTGTAGGCGCCGACCTGCACGACGAAGCGGCTGGCCGCCGCCTTGGCGTCGGACGCCGTGGCGGCGGCGGCAACGGTGGCCGCGGCCGGCTTGTCGGCGCGGCCTTCCAGCAGCGCGCGGGCGCGCTCGCCGTCGGCCTTGGGCGCATCGTGCGGCTTGGGCGCTGGCTCGGCCTTCGCGGTCTCGACCTTCGGCGCTTCGGGCTTGACGGGCTCGGGCCGCGGCTCGGGCTTCGGCGGCTCGACCTTGGCGACGGCGGGCGGCGGCGGCGCTTCGGCCGGCAGCGCGGTCTTCGTCGGCGCGTTCGTCGGCGCGGTGGTCGGCGCGGTCGGCGGCGGGGTTTCCGCCGGCGTCGTGGCCACCGCGGCCGCGGGCTCGGCCGGCGGCAGCTCGGTCACCGCCGGCGCGTGGCGCGGCACGGCGCCGGGCTTGGGGGCGGCGGCGGCGTCGCGCCGCGGCAGCTCGATCGGGATGTCGCCGGGCAGCGGCCGCGGCTGGGTCTCGAACAGCATCGGGAAGCCGACCACGCCGATGGCCAGCAGCACGACGGCGCCGATCAGCCGGCGGCGGGCTCGCACGCGGGCCTGCTGCACGGGGCCGGTGTCGTCGGGCGCCCGGTCGGCAGCCGGCGGCGGGGCCGCGGGCTTGGAGTCTTTGCGTCGCAGGAACGAAGGCAGGGCCATGAGGGGTGGAAGCCGGGCCGCTGCGGGCGGCTCAACCGGCGTGCGGTGCCGACAATCGCGGCAGGCCGTCCTTCAGCACACCGCCGACGGTGAAGAAGGACCCGAAGACCACGATTCTATCGGCCGGGTCCGACGCGGCCGCCGCCGCGCGCAAGGCCGCGGCGGGGTCGGCATGGCACTGCAGCGACGCGCCGGGCAGCAGCGCCGCCAGCTCCTCGGGCGTGGCGGCGCGCGGCGTCGGCAGCGCGCACAGGTCCCAGTGGTCGATCAGCTCGCGGATGCGCTCGATCATCGGCGCCAGCTGCTTGTCGCGCATGGCACCGAACACCGCGCGGGTGCGCGGATAAAAGCCCATGGCGTCGAGGTTGCGTGCCAGCACCGACACCGCCTGCACGTTGTGCGCGACGTCGAGCACCAGCGCCGGCTGGCCGGGCACGATCTGGAAGCGCCCGGGCAGCTCCACCGTGGCCAGGCCGACGCGCACCGCCTGCGCCGTGATGGGCAGCCGCTCGCGCAGCGCGGTGAAGGCGGCCAGCGCGCCGGCCGCGTTGAGCAACTGGTTGGCGCCGCGCAGCGCCGGGTAGGCCAGCGCATTGAAGCGGCGGCCGCGGCCGGCCCAGTTCCACTGCTGGCGGTCGCCGCTGTGGTTGAAGTCGCGGCCCACCAGCCAGAGGTCGGCGCCGATGCGCTCGCCGTACTCGACCACGCTGCGCGGCGGCTGCGGGTCGGCGATGACGGCCGGGCGGCCGGGCCGCATCACGTGGGCCTTTTCCAGGCCGATGGTCTCGCGGTCGGGGCCGAGCGTCTCGATGTGGTCGAGGTCGATGCTGGTCAGCACCACGCAGTCGGCGTCGATCACGTTGACGGCGTCGAGCCGGCCGCCCAGCCCCACCTCCAGCACCACCAGGTCCAGCGCGGCGTGGGCCAGCGCGTGCAGGATGACGAAGGTGGTGAACTCGAACCAGGTCAGCGCCAGGCCCTGGCGCGCCGCCTCCACGGCCTGGAAGTGCGGCAGCAGGGCTTGCCCGTCGACCATGCGGCCATCGATGCGGCAGCGCTCTTCGAAGTGCACCAGGTGCGGCTTGCTGTACAGGCCCACGCGGTAGCCGGCCTCGCGCGCGATGGCGTCCAGCATCGCGCAGGTGGAGCCCTTGCCGTTGGTGCCGGCGACGATGATCACCGGGCACGCGAACCTCAGGCCCAGCCGGTCGCGCAAGGCGCGCAGGCCGTCGAGCGGCCGGTCCTTCACCTTGTGGTGCTGCTGCTCGCAATGGGCCAGCCAGCCGTCCAGCGTGGTGGGCAGGCTCATGGCAGGGCCCCAAAAGCAAACCGGGCCCTCGCGGGCCCGGCGTTCAGGCCTGGGCGGGCGTCAGGCGACGGCATCGGCGCTCTGCCGCTGCAGGATGGCCAGCGCGCGGGCGATGGTGCTGCGCATCTGGCGGCGGTCGACGATCATGTCGATTGCGCCCTTTTGCAGCAGGAACTCGCTGCGCTGGAAGCCTTCGGGCAGCTTCTCGCGCACGGTGTTCTCGATCACCCGCGGCCCGGCAAAGCCGACCAGCGCCTTGGGCTCGGCCAGCACCAGGTCGCCGACGAAGGCGAAGCTGGCCGAGACGCCGCCCATCGTGGGGTCGGTCAGCACGCTGACGTAGGGCAGCTTGGCCTTCGCCAGGTGCGTCAGCGCGGCGTTGGTCTTGGCCATCTGCAGCAGGCTGAGCAGGCCTTCCTGCATGCGCGCGCCGCCGGTGGCGGCGAAGCTGATGAAGGGCACCTTCTGCTCCACCGCGGTCTCGACGCCGCGCACGAAGCGCTCGCCGACCACCGAGCCCATGCTGCCGCCCATGAAGTCGAACTCGAAGCAGGCGGCGACCACCGGCACGCTCATCACCGCGCCGCCGATGACGATCAGCGCGTCGGTCTCGCCGGTGGTCTCCAGCGCCGACTTCAACTGGTCGGGGTACTTCTTGCTGCCGCGGAACTTGAGCGGATCGGTGGGCAGCACCTCCTGCCCGATCTCGTAGCGGCCCTCGGGGTCGAGGAAGGCGTCGAGCCGCGCCCGCGCGCCGATGCGGTGGTGGTGGTCGCACTTGGGGCAGACGTTCAGGTTCTGCTCCAGGTCGGTCTTGTACAGCACCGTCTCGCACGAGGGGCACTTGATCCACAGCCCCTCGGGCACCGTGCGGCGCTCGGTGGGGTCGGTGGGCTGGATCTTGGGCGGCAGCAGCTTTTCGAGCCAACTCATGCGGACCTACTCCTTGGCCAGTTCGTCCAGGGCGGTGCGGATCTCGACCATGAAGTCGCGCGCCGCGGCCGGCGCATTGTCGCGCGACTGCGGCTGCAGGATCTGCACCAGGCGCGAACCGATCACCACCGCATCGGCCACCCGCCCCACGGCCTGCGCGGTGGCCGCGTCGCGGATGCCGAAGCCCACGCCCACCGGCACGCTCACGTGCTGGCGGATGCGCGGCAGCATCTGCGCCACCGCCTCGGTGTCGAGGTGGCCGGCGCCGGTCACGCCCTTCAGCGACACATAGTACACGTAGCCCGTCGCGATGCGGCCCACCTGCTGCATGCGCTGCTCGGTGGAGGTGGGCGCGAGCAGGAAGATGGGGTCCAGCCCGGCGGCCTTGAGCTGCTGCACGAAGGTCTCGCACTCCTCCGGCGGGTAGTCCACCACCAGCAGGCCGTCGACGCCGGCGGCCGCCGCGGCGGCGATGAAGCTGCCGGCGCCGTGCAGCCCGTCCCAGCGCTCCACCGGGTTGGCGTAGCCCATCAGCACGACCGGCGTGCGCGCATCGCGGGTGCGGAACTCGCGCACCGCGGCCAGCACCTGCGGCAGGCCGATGCCGCGCGCCAGCGCGCGTTCGCTGGCCTGCTGGATCACCGGGCCGTCGGCCATCGGGTCGCTGAACGGCACGCCCAGCTCGATGAGGTCGGCGCCGCCTTCGACCAGGCCGTGCATCACGGCCGCGGTACCGTCGGCATGCGGGTCGCCGCAGGTGACGTAGGGAATCAGCGCCTTGCGGCCCTGGGCCTTCAGCGCGGCCAGCGTCTTGGCGATGCGGCTCATCGTGAAACCCCCGAGGCGGCAGCGGCCGGGCCCAGCCCCGGCAGTTCGGCCCCTTGCAGCGCCGCGACGGTGTTGATGTCCTTGTCGCCGCGGCCGCTGAGGTTGACCAGCAGGTGCTGGTCGGGCTTCATCGTCGCGGCCAGCTTCATCGCGTAGGCCACCGCGTGGCTGGACTCCAGCGCCGGGATGATGCCCTCGGTGCGGCATAACCGGTGAAACGCGGACAAGGCTTCGTCGTCGGTGATGGCCACGTACTCGGCGCGGCCGATGTCGTTGAGGTAGGCGTGCTCGGGGCCGACGCCGGGGTAGTCGAGCCCGGCGGAGACCGAATGCGTCTCGATGATCTGGCCGTTGTCGTCCTGCAGCAGGTAGGTGCGGTTGCCGTGCAGCACGCCGGGCGAGCCGCCGCAGATGCTGGCCGCGTGCCGGCCGCTGGCCAGGCCGAGGCCGGCCGCCTCGACGCCGATCAGCCGCACCTTCTCGTGCCCGATGTAGGGATAGAAGATGCCCATCGCGTTGCTGCCGCCGCCGACGCAGGCGATCACCGCGTCGGGCTGCGCGCCGGCGCGGCCGATCATCTGCGGCATCTGCTGCAGGCATTCGTCGCCGATCACGCGCTGGAAGTCGCGCACCATCATCGGGTACGGGTGCGGGCCGGCCACGGTGCCGATGATGTAGAAGGTGTTCTCGACGTTGGTCACCCAGTCGCGCAGCGCTTCGTTGAGCGCGTCCTTCAGCGTCTTGCTGCCGCTTTCCACCGGCACCACCTTGGCGCCCAGCAGGTGCATGCGGTAGACGTTGGGCGACTGGCGCTTCACGTCCTCGCTGCCCATGTAGACGATGCATTCCATGCCATAGCGCGCGCAGATGGTCGCGGTGGCCACGCCGTGCTGGCCGGCGCCGGTCTCGGCGATGACGCGCGGCTTGCCCATGCGGCGCGCCAGCAGCGCCTGGCCGATGGTGTTGTTGACCTTGTGCGCGCCGGTGTGGTTGAGGTCCTCGCGCTTCAAATGGATCTGCGCGCCGCCGATCTCGCGGCTCAGGCGCGCCGCGTGGTAGACCGGGCTCGGCCGGCCGACGAAGTGCTTCAGCTCGGCGTTGAACTCGGCGACGAACTCGGGGTCGTCGCGGTAGCGCGCGTAGGCGGCTTCGAGTTCGTGCAGCGCGTGCACCAGGGTTTCGGCGACGAAACTGCCGCCGTAAAAGCTTCCGGAAACAGGCCCGAAATGCCCGCGGGCATCGGGTTGTGCGTAGTTCAACATGTCAGGGCTTCCACGAAAGGCCTGGCGCACGGGCGGCGCAAGGCTTGGGAGGGGTTCAGCGGCTGGCGATGCGGTCGTCCGCTTCGCGAACCGCCTTGCAGAACCGGCGCATCAGCGCGGCGTTCTTGACGCCCTTGGCCGACTCGACGCCGGAACTCACGTCAACGGCCCAGGGCCGGACGGCCTGCACCCCATCGGTCACGTTTGCCGGATTCAACCCACCAGACAAAACGACCGGAAGGGGCACGTTTCGTGGAATCAGTGACCAATCGAAAGCCTTTCCGCCGCCGCCATAACCCTCGACATGGGCGTCTAGCAACAGCGCCTGCGCGCTTTGGAAGCGCGCCGCGAACTCTAGCAGATCGAACCCCGGCGCCATGCGCGCGGCGCGCAGGTGCGGCCGCCCGGCGGCCAGGCATTGCTCGGGCGTCTCGTCGCCGTGGAACTGCAGCAGCGCCTGCGGCAGCCGCTCGGCGGCGCGCATCACCTCCACCGGCGAGGCGTTGACGAACAGCAGCACCGGCGTGATGAAAGGCGGCAGCCGGCCGGCCAGTTCCGCCGCGCGCTCCAGCGGCAGCGCGCGCGGGCTCTTCGGGTAGAGCACGAAGCCCAGCGCGTCGGCACCGGCGTCGATCGCGTCGTCGACATCGGCCTCGCGCGTCAGGCCGCAGATCTTGATGCGCGTGCGGCTCATGCCTCAGGGCAGCCAGTCGAGCGCCGGATTGTGGTCGGGGATCCCATGCGCCGCATCGTAGTACGGGCCCAGGAAGTACAGGCCGTCGGCCGGAAAGGTCGGCGCCGCGGCCGCGCGGCGGCGCGCGGCCAGCACCTCCGCCATCCACGCCGGCGGCCGGCGGCCGCTGCCGATCAGCAGCAGGCTGCCGACGATGTTGCGCACCATGTGGTGCAGGAAGGCGCTGCCGTCGAAGTCGAAGCGCCAATAGGCGCCGCGGCGATCGATGCTCAGCGCGCGCAGCGTCTTGACCGGCGACGCCGCCTGGCATTCGGCCGAACGGAACGAGCTGAAGTCGTGCGTGCCGAGCAGCCGCACGGCGGCGTCGCGCATCGCGTCGCCGTCCAAGGGGCGGTACACCCAGCCGGCCATGCCTTGCTCGATCGACGGCCGCACCGGCGACTGCAGCACGATGAAGCGGTAGCGCCGGCCGCGCGCGCTGTTGCGGGCGTGGAAGGCCGGTGCCACGGCGCGGCACCACTGCACCGCAATGTCGGCGGGCAGGAAGCGGTTGCAGCCGCGCACCCAGGAGAAGGCCTCGCGCACGACCGGCGCATCGAGGTGCACCACCTGGTTGATGCCGTGCACGCCGGCATCGGTGCGGCCGGCGCACAAGGTGACGATGCGTTCGCGCGGCTGCGCGGTGAAGGCGGCGAGCGCCGCTTCGAGATGGTCCTGCACCGTGCGGCCGCCCGGCTGGCTTTGCCAGCCCTGGTAGGCGCCGCCGCGGTAGCTCAGCCCCAGCGCAATGCGGCCGGGGCGGGCCGCATCAGGCAAGGCCGTCCAGCATCACCTGCGCCTTGTTCTTCAGCGTGCCGTCGGCCTTGGCGATCACTTCTTCCAGCAGGTCGCGCGCGCCTTCCACGTCGCCGATCTGGCGGAACTCTTCGGCCAGTTCCAGCTTGCGCGCCAGCGGGTCGCCATCTTCGTCGATCGGCGGCGGCTCGGCGGCGGCGGCCTCGGGCCGCTTCATCGCGATGGTCGTCTGCTCGGCATTGGGCAGGCTGAAGCTGCCGAAGTCCAGCGCTTCGCCGCCGATGTCGGCACGCGGCAGCGGCATGGTCTTGGGCGCCGGCTCGTCCAGCGACAAGGCGTCGAGGTCGAAGTCGATGCCGCCATCGATCGCCGACGGCGGCGTGGCCAGCATCGCGGCCGGCTGCGTGCTGGCTTCGTCCAGCGGCGGCGGCTCGAAGTCGACCGTGGCGCCGTCGAAGTTGATGTCGGCCGAGGGCGGCAGCGGGCGCGTGATCTCGGCAGCCGCCGGCGTATCGCCATGGCCGAGGTCGAGGTCCAGGTCGAGGTCGGCCGGGCGCGAATCGAGCGACGAATCGGGCACGAAGACCGGCGGCGTGGGCCGCGCCGCATGCGGCTGGGTGGCCGCGCCCAGCGGCTCGATCGGCTCGCCACCCGGGCCGGGCACCGGCGCCGGCTGGCCGCCGGGCTGGTACAGCGGGTTGTCGGGGTCGATCTGCTGGCCCATCTCCTGGACCTTCTCCCAGTCCTCACCCGTGCCCTGGGTCAGCGAATGGACCTGCGAGGCCAGCAGTTCGAAGCCCTTGATGTCGCGCCGCTTGGCGTAGACCTCCAGCAGCTTGGTGCGGATGGGCATGCGCTGCGGGTTGGCGCGCATCGCCTCCTTCAAGATCTCCTCGGCCTGCAGGTCGCGGCCATAGGCGAGGTAGACGTCGGCCTCTGCGACCGGGTCGACATCGCCGATGGCGTCGAGCTGGCTGAGCGAATAGCTCATCGACGACGCGGCCGAAGACGAGGTGGCGCCGGCCGCCTCGCGCGTGTCGATGCGCTGGCCGCCGCTGGCGCCGAAGAACGAATCGGGCTGCAGGCGGCTTTCCAGGAACGAGGTCTCGCCGCCCTTCTTCTTCGCGCTGCGAGCACGGTACAGGCCCAGCGCGGCGAGCAGCCCGACCAGCACGACGGCGCCGGGAATGGCCCACGGCGTTTCGAGCAGGCTGGCCAGGAAACCGGGCTCTTCGGCCGGCGGCGGCGGCGCGGCGGCGGGGCGTGACGCGGCGGCCGACGCCGACGCCGTCACCGCCGGTGCCGGCATCAGCGTGGGCATGCTGGCGGCGACGGCCGGGGCCGGAGCCGATGCTTCGACGGCGGCCGGCGCGGGGGTCGGCGTGGGGGTCGCCACCGGGGCCGGCACCACGGCCGTAGCCGGCGCGGGAGCAGGCGCAGGCGCCGCTGCAGGCGCCGGTGCGACGGCCGGCGCCGGCGCGGCGGCCGGTGCCGGCGCGGTCGTGCCCTGCTGCAGCTTCTTCAAATCATCGACGTTGCGCGACAGCTCGGCCACGCGGGTGGCGCTGTCCTTCTTCTCGGCTTCACGCGAGAGGCGGGCTTCGGGCGCGCTGGCCTTCACCGCGCCTTGCGACAGCGTCAGCTTGTCGGGGCTGGCGGCGGCCGCGGCCTTGCGGTCGTCGACGCGCGCCTGCACGCTGCCGCGGGCCTGGCGGCTGGAGCTCTGGTCGGCCTTGGTCGTCACGCCGCCGGCCAGGCGCTGGCGGTAGGCGGCGAAGTCGGCGCTTTGCGCCTGGATCACGTCGCGCGCTTCGGCCGCGCCGACCTTGCGCGCGTCTTCGGCCGACGGCAGCGTCAGCACGGCGCCGGCCTTCAGCCGGTTCATGTTGTCGCCGACGAAGGCCTGCGGGTTGCCGCGGAACAGCGAGACCAGCATCTGCTCCAGCGAGACCCCCGGCCGCGCGTTGCGCGCCGCGATGCGCGACAGCGTGTCGCCGCTGCGCACGCGCAGCTCGTCGCCCGCGGCATCGGCACGCGCCGTGCGCGGCGCCGGCGCGGGCCGGCCGGCGGTCGCGGCCGGGGCCGGCATGGCGGCGGGCGCCGGCGCCGGCGCAGCACCCGTGGTCGGCGCCGGCACCGCGGCGGCGGCGGCCGGCGTGGGCGGCGCCGGCGGTGCCGCCAGGCGCGCAGGCGGATCGAGCAGCAGCGTGTATTCGCGCACCAGGCGGCCGCTGGCCCAGGTGGCTTCGACGATCACGTCGACGAAAGGCTCGACCAGCGGGCGCTCGCTGGACACGCGCAGGACCGATCGCCCATCGGGGCGGCGCTGCAGCGTCACCTGCGCGCCGCTGAGCGCGGCGTTGTATTCGACGCCAGCGGCGCGGTAGGTCTCGGCCGAGGCGATGCGCAGCACCAGCGACGCCGCCTCGTCGGGCGACAAGCTGGTGACGTCGATCTCGGCGCGAAGGCTCTCGCCCAGCGCCGATTGCACGGTCAGGCGCCCGAGCCCCAGCGACCAGGCCGGCGAGCTTGCCAAACATCCGGCGGCCAGGGCCACCGCGGTCAGCGCAAAGCGACCAGCATTCATCGAGCGTTGTTCCAAGGCGTCCCCCAAAACGATCGGCGGGTGCTCCGCGAAAGAGACCCGCCGACTCCGATCCCACTCACCCCACCGGGCGGCACGCCGGTCATGCTGACGCGGTGGAAAACACAATAGCATCAAGCATATAGGCTGACAAGCTCATCCAAAGGCTGACATTAACCCTGGCAATGCTTTGTTTCGCACGGCGGCGCCCGATTGTTGCCCATCGGCAACGCCTGGTGAGTAAGGCCGCCGCCGTTCAAGCCTCCAGCAGGATGCGCAGCATGCGGCGCAGCGGCTCGGCGGCGCCCCACAGCAACTGGTCGCCGATGGTGAAGGCGCCCAGGTACTCGGGGCCCATCGCCAGCTTGCGGATGCGGCCGACGGGGATCGTCATCGTGCCCGTCACGGCCACCGGCGTCAGCTCGCGCAGCGTGGCTTCCTTGTTGTTGGGCACCACCGTCACCCAGGCGTTGTCGGCGGCGATCATCGCTTCGACATCGGCCAGCGGCACGTCCTTCTTCAGCTTGAAGGTCAGCGCTTGGCTGTGGCAGCGCATCGCGCCGACGCGCACGCAAAAGCCGTCGACCGGCACCGGCGCCGCCGTGCCGAGGATCTTGTTGGTCTCGGCCATGCCCTTCCACTCTTCGCGGCTGACGCCATTGCCGAGGTCCTTGTCGATCCACGGGATCAGCGAGCCGCCCAGCGGCACGCCGAAGTTGGCCGTCTCGTCGGCCGACAGCGCGCGCTGCTTGGCGATCACCTTGCGGTCGATTTCGAGGATCGCGCTCTTCGGGTCGTCGAGCAGCGCCTTCACCTCGGCGTTGAGCGTGCCGTATTGCGTGAGCAGCTCGCGCATGTGCTGCGCGCCGCCGCCGCTGGCGGCCTGGTAGGTCTGCGTGCTCATCCACTCGACGAGGCCGGCCTTGTACAGCGCGCCCACGCCCATCAGCATGCAGCTCACCGTGCAGTTGCCGCCGATCCAGTTGCGGCCGCCCTTCTTCATCGCGGCGCGGATCACCGGCAGGTTCACCGGGTCGAGCACGATGACCGCATCGTCCTTCATGCGCAGCGTGCTGGCGGCGTCGATCCAATGGCCGTTCCAACCGGCGGCGCGCAGCTTGGGGAAGACCTCGCTCGTGTAGTCGCCGCCCTGGGCGGTGATGACGATGTCGCAGCGCTTGAGCGCGGCGATGTCGAAGGCGTCGTGCAGCCTGGTTTCGTTCTTCGCCTGCGCCGGCGCCGCGCCGCCGGCGTTGGAGGTGGAGAAGAACAGCGGCTCGATGAGCGCGAAATCGTTCTCTGCGCGCATGCGCTCCATCAGCACGGAGCCGACCATGCCGCGCCAGCCGACCAGACCAACCAAGGTGTTCATGTTCAATCGCCCTTTCAGTCAAACAAACGGTCCCGACCGGACCGGCTGCACCCGGCTCGTCTGGGCCGGGAACGGGCGCACGACGAACCAGGCTGCGTTCAGCCGGTAATGGTCGTGGTTTTGGTGGTGCTTGCGCGCGCGGCGGCACCGGCCTTGGCGGCGACGGTGCGGTTCGGAACGAACGGGCGGGCGGCAAACATGGGGGCGGAGTATACGGGCGAGCGGGTGCGCGGCGCCAGCCCGTTGCCACCGCAGCCGGCGTTGCCGCGGTCGCGCCCTGCGCTCACGCATCGACGAATTCGAACGCCGGCAGCACCACTTCCCAGCGCGCGCAGCGCAGTCCCGTGTCGCCCGCCCTGGGCTTGCGCACCTGGATGGCGGCCACGCGCACGGCGACGATGCGCCCCGGCGGTGGCATGAACTTCGCGGCCATGCGCCCCACCGTCTGGCCCGACCTGTCGGCCAGTTCCCAACCGCCCGGCCCGTCGCTGCGCTGGCGCAGTTCGAGCAAATCGCCGACGCGCAGCGCCGCGATGGCACGGTGGCCGGGCACGGACGGCGGCAGCGTGCCGGCCCAGGAGAGATAGACGTCGGCCGGCGTGCACGCCTGCAGGCGATACGGCGCCACGACCGGCCACGCAGGCGGCTGCGGCCGCGTGCGCAAGGCCAGCGATTGCAGCGCCGGCACGAACGGATGGCGGCGGCCGAGCCGCTCGCACACGGTGAGCGTCTGGCGCGCGCGCGTCATCGCCACGTAGAACAGCCGCCGCTCGTCGTCACCGAGGCCCTGCCAGCCGTCGGCGTCGAGGATCAGCACATGGTCGAACTCCAGGCCCTTGGCGCGGTGCGCCGTCAGCAGCAGCAGCGGCGCGTCGGGGCCGGGCGTGCCGGCGTTGCCGACGCCGGCGTCGAACTCGTACAACTCGTCGATCACGTCGTCGGCCACCAGTTCGCCCGCGGGCGCGGCGGCTTGCGTCTCGGCGACGAAGCGGGCCAGCGCGGCGAGGAACGGATTGGCACTGGTGCCATGCGGCGGCCGCCCGTGGCGGTGGATCCAGCGGCGCCACCAGCGGCCCAGCGCGTCGGCGCGCAGCACCACGCGCCGGCGTGCCGGGCGGCGGTTCTCGCCGCGCAGCAGGTCGAGCAGCACGGTGCCTTCGCGCGAGGCGTGCAGCGCGATGACCGGCTTTTCGTCCATGCGCTGCACCGGGATGCCGCGCTCGCGGCACAGCGCCTGCAAGGCATCGAGGTCATCGCGCCGGCGGGCGAGAACGGCAAAGTGCCCCCAGCGCCCGCCCTCGCCGGCCGGACCCGCGTCGGCGCGCAGCGCCTGCAGCCGCTGCAGTTCGGCCAGCGCCAGCGCCGCCTCCTGGCCGTCGTGCGGCGGGACTTCGAGCACGTGGACGCGCCCTTCGGTCAGCGCATCGCGCTGCGCCCACGCGCCGCCGGCAGGCTGGTCGCGGCGCGCGTGGTCGATGCGCAGCGTCTGGCCGTGCTTCATGCGCTGCTGCGCGGGTGCGATGACCTGGCTGGCGCCGTCGATGATGTGGGCCGTGGACCGGTAGTTCTCCAGCAGGCTGAAGCGCTGAGCGCGGTAGTCGGCTTCGAACTGGCGGATGTAGCGCACGTCGGCGCCGCCGAAGGCGTAGATGTTCTGGTCGTCGTCGCCGACGGCCATCAGCGACAGGCGATCGTCGGCCGAGCGCAGGCTGCGCCCGGCCAGCGCGCTGATCAGCGCGTAGTGCTCGCCGTTGATGTCCTGGTACTCGTCGACCAGCACGACGCGCAGGCCCGCCAGCAAGCGCTCGCGCGCCAGCCAGGTTTCGTCGTCCTCGTCGCCGCGCGGCGCGGCCTGCTGCAGCCGCGCGGTGGCCTGGCGGATGACGGCGTCGAAGTCGATGCGCTCGCCCTGCTCCAGCGCCACGGCGTAGCTGGTGCCGGTCAGCCGCATCGCCAGGCCATGCAGGGTCTGCACCGCGACGCCGGCCGCATCGGCCTGCACCAGTTGCCACAGGCGGGCGCGGATCTCGGCGGCGGCGCTGCGGTTGTAGGTGAGCACCATCACCTCTTCGGGCCGCAGCATGCATTCGCGCAGCAGCCAGGCGATGCGGTGCACGATGACGCGTGTCTTGCCCGCGCCGGGCCCGGCCAGCACGAGTTGGCTGCCGCTGGGCGGGGCGGCGACGATGGCCTGCTGCGCCGGGTTGCGCAGATCGGTCAGGATGCGGCGGTGCGCCGCTTCGGTGGTGGCGAGTTCGAGCACCTCCTTGCGGCCGGCGAACCAGCGGCGCACGAAGGCCTGCCAGTTGAGCGTGAAGTAGTCGACGACGAAGTGCAGCGCCTGCTGCGCCTTGTGCAGCGCGAGTTGCGCGTACTCGGCCATCACATGGATCTGGATGGTCTTGTCCTTGTAGTGCAGCGCCAGCTCGGCGTAGTCGGCCTTGCTGAAGCGGCGCTGCCCGGCCTCGGGTTGGAACTGGATGCGCATGGCCGAACGGAACACCGCCTTGCCGCGTGCCAGGTGCAGCACGTCGTTGGCGTCCAGGTACAGCAAGGCGGCGGGCAGCGCGGCGTCCCAGTGCCGGATCTCCAGATCGGCCAGGGTGGCGTCGGCCTGCAGCGCTGCTTCCAGGTCGCCTTGCTTGCTGCTCACGAGCAAGGCGTTGTGCTTGCGCAGGCCGTCGAAGGTGGCGACCAGCGCCTGGGCCAGCCGCATGCGGCGCGCGCGGATGGTCTCGATCTCCTGCCAACTGCGTTGCAGCCGTACGTGGCGCAGGTCGCTGCCCGCCGGGCGCAGCGCGAAGAAGCCGCGCTGCGCGTGCTCGCCTTCGGCGCCGAACGGCTCGGCGAAGGACTTGAGCAGGCGGCCCAGGCGCTGCGGGTCGAGGTCGATCTGCGTGTCGCGCCGCAGCGCATCGCACAGGCTGCGCACGTTGAGGATCTGCCAGTCCTGGGCATCGGCGTCGGGCGCCGCCACGCGCAGTCGGGCGAACAGCGCATCTTCGAGGCGCGCCAGCTCGTGCAGGCGCTGCGCGGTGGGCGGGTCCTTGTGGAAGACGACGGCGAGCTCGCTGTCATTGGACAGCAGCCGCCAGCGGTCCAGCTCGCGCAGCATGGCGGCGACGCTGCGCGCATCCTGGCCGGTGATGCCCATCAGATCGTCGGTGCTCAGGCTCTCGTCGTCGGCGGTGTTCAGCAGCGCCGAGACGATGGCCAGGTAAGGCTCGATGTGGGTGTCGGGCCCCAGCTTGTGCTGCAGGCGCTCGCGCGCGTCCTGCTCGCTGGCCACCAGCAGGCTGCCGGGAAACAGCCGCGTGTGGTTCTCGTGGCGTTCCAGGATGCGGGCCTCTTCCAGCCAGGCGATGGCGATGCGCACCTTGGTGTCGGCGTCGCGCGCGTCGGGGTCGATGCGCTGCTGCTCCGGCGACTGGCGCAGGATCTCGCCGCTGGTGGCCACGACCTCGTCGTCGGCCCGGTCGCGGACCTTGATGGCGCGCAGCGCCCGCAAGATGGACTGGATGTCGCCGTGGCTCAGCCGCGCGTTCTTCAGCAGGCGGAACTGCACGTCCAGGTCGGCGGCGTCGTACAGCAGCACGCAGCGAGCGTTCGCCTCGTCGCGCCCCGCACGCCCGGCTTCCTGCAGGTAGTTCTCCAGCGAGCCAGGCGTGTCCAGGTGGATCACCAGGCGCACGTCGGGCTTGTCCACGCCCATGCCGAAGGCGTTGGTGGCGGCGATCACGTCGAGCCGGCCGGCGATGAAGTCTTCCTGCACCGCGCGCTTGGCCGCCGCGTCCATGCCGCCGTGGAAGTGCGCGCACTTGAGCCCCGCGTCGCTCAGGAACGCCGCCACCTCCTGCACCGTCTTCTGGCGCGCACAGAAGACGATGGCGCCGCCGCCCTCGCCCGCCGCCTCCTGCAGCAGCCGCAGCGCGGCGGGGTACTTGGCGGCCGTGGGCACGGCATGCACTTCGTAGTGCAGGTTCTTGCGCTGCACGCCGCCTTGCAGCCGCGCCAGCGGCATGCCCAGTTGCTGCTCGAAGTGCCGGCAGATGTCGTGCACCACATCGGGCTTGGCGGTGGCGGTGAAGCAGAACACCGGCGCCGGGGGCTGGCGTTGCCGCTTGCGGATGTAGCGCGAGACGTACAGGTAGTCCGGCCTGAAGTCATGGCCCCACTTGGACAGGCAATGCGCCTCGTCGAACACCCAGGCGCGCACCTCGCGGTTGCTCAGCGCGTTGGTGAAGGCGGTGCTGCGGAACTGCTCGGGCGCGACGAAGACCAGCCCGAGGTCGCCCAGCCGCAGCTTGTCGAGCATGGCGCGCCGCTCGATCGGCGTCAGCAGGCTGTTCAGGTAGCCGGCGCAGGTGATGCCGCGCGCCAGCAGGTTGTCCACCTGGTCTTTCATCAGCGACTGCAACGGCGAGATCACCACCGTCAGGCTGCCGCTGCGAAAGAAGTGCGCCAGCGCGGGCAACTGGTAGCACAGCGACTTGCCGCCGCCGGTGGGCAGCACCGCCAGCGTCGGCAGTCCCGCCAGGCCGTTCTCGACGATGGCCTGCTGCAGGCTGCTGCCATCGGGCGCCGCCGGCTCGGCGCGAAAGCGCGTGATGCCCGGGAAGAAGCGCGGCAGCAGCACCGCCAGTTGATGCTGCTCGCGGCACCAGGTGCACGACGGCTCGGCGCAGGGCGTGTCGCGCAGCGCACGGATGGCCTCGCGCGTGCGTGGGTGGCGGTGGCCCACCCAGGCCGGCAGCACCGAATTGCCGCCGGCGACGCCCAGCCAGGCCAGCACATGGGCCAGCGGCTGGTGCCAGGACGGATCGGGCAGCCACTCGCCCACCACCCGGCGTTGCGCCGCGGCGCAGGCTTTGCCCTTGGTGGCCCGCAGCCAGGCCAGCTTGGCCTCCAGCAGGCTGGGGCGGAGTTCGCCGCGCCAGGCCTGCAGCAGCGCGCCGAGGCCGGCCTGGCCGGCGCCCTCGGGCACCAGCAGGAAGTGCAGGCACAGCGCCTCCTCGGGCTGGCGCACCGCGCGCTCGCGCAGGGCCTGGCACTGTTCGACGAACAGCGCGTAGGCCAGTTCGGCATCGCGCACCGAATCGCTGCGCGTGGTGGTGCACAGCTTGTAGTCCTTCACCAGGCGGTGATAGGGGTTCTGCGCAAAGGCGATCGGCGAGAGTTCGAGCGTGTCGACCTGCGGCAGGCGGTGCAGCGCCAATTCGGGATGGAGATGCGCCAGCACCGGCTGGTCGAACTGCGCGAGGTTGTGGCCCAGCACGAAGCGGGCGCCCTGCGTCAGGCGGTCGAGCCGGGCGCTGAAGTCGGGCCCGTTCTTCGTCAGCAGCAGCCGGGCGCCGGTGTCGGGCCGGAAGGCACCGACGTCGCGCAAGTCCAGGCGCTCGTGCCTGGCGGTGCCGATGTCGATGCACAGGCAGCAGCGGCCCGGATCGCCGTCGCCATTGCCGTCACCGGGATGCATCACCATATCGGGCTGCATGGTCACGCCGCCGGCGGCGCCGGCGCGGCAAAGGCCTGATCGAGCGCGCGGCCAATGCGGCGCCAGCCGAACACGGCGGCGCCGCTGCGCGGTTGGTCGGCGTCGCCACCGTAGATCAGCAAGCGGCGCGGCGTGCCGCTCAAGGCGCTGAAGCGCGAGAGCGGCGCGAACCAGTCTTCGGCGACCGTGCGGCCCGACTTGCATTCGACGGCGGCCAGGACCTCGTCGCCGCGCGTCACCAGCAGGTCCACTTCGTTGCCGGCGGAATCGCGCCAGAAGTGCAGTTCTTCCGCCACCAGCGCGTTGCGGCGGCGCTTGGCGAATTCGCCGACCACCCAGGTCTCGAACAAGGGGCCGCGCAGGCTGCCGATGGCCAGTTCGTCGGCGCTGCGCACGCCCGCCAGCCACGCGGCAAAGCCGGTGTCCAGGAAGTACAGCTTGGGCGTCTTGGTCAGGCGCTTGCCGAAGTTGCGGTGGAACGGCGCCAGCCGCAGCACCAGGTAGCCGGCCTCCAGCACCGAGAGCCAGGCATGTGCGGTGTTATGGGTGATGCCGCAATCGGCGGCCAGCGCCGAGAGGTTGAGCAACTGGCCGGTTCGCGCCGCGCACATCAGCACGAAGCGATGGAAGGCGTCGAGGTCGCGCACCTGCAGCAGGCGGCGCACGTCGCGCTCGACGTAGGTGGACAGGTAGTCGGCAAACCAGATGTGGGGCGGCACCGCGCGGTCGTACAGCGGCGGGTAGCTGCCGCGCCACAGCCAGTCTTCCAGCCGGTCGCCCGAGCATGTCGCGGCGACCTCGTCCCAGGAGAAGGGCAACAGATGGAGCAAGCCCACGCGCCCGGCCAGCGATTGCGACAGCCCCTCCATCAGCCCGAACTGCTGCGAACCGGTGACGATGAACAAGCCCATGCGGCGCTCGCCGTCGACCCGAGTTTGCAGATACGAGAAGAGATCCGGCGCGCGCTGGGCTTCGTCGAGGATCGCCCCATCCGGGTATTGGGCGAGAAAGCCGCGCGGGTCGTGCGCCGCCAGCGCGCGCACGTCGGGGTCTTCCAGGCTGGCGTAGGGCTTGTCGGCGAACGCGGCGCGCGCCAGCGTCGTCTTGCCGGACTGGCGCGGCCCGGTGATCGCGACGATGGGGTAGTAGCCGGCCAGTTCCAGCAGGCGTGGCAGCGCTTGGCGCGGAATCATCAGGCCATGCTAGCCCGTCATCGTACAAATTGGCAATTCAATTGACAATTTGACAATCCGACGAGGCGCCGGCCGTACTTCAAGCCAACGCCTTGACCACCGCGTCGCCCATCTCGCGCGTGCCGACCTTGGTCGTGCCTTCGCTCCAGATGTCGGCCGTGCGCAGGCCTTGCGCGAGCACCGCTTTCACCGCGGTTTCGATGCGCCGGGCGGCGGCTTCCTGGTTGAGCGAGAAGCGCAGCATCATCGCCGCCGACAGGATGGTGGCCAGCGGGTTGGCGACGCCCTTGCCCGCGATGTCGGGCGCGCTGCCGTGGCTGGGTTCGTAGAGGCCCTTGTTGTTCTTGTCGAGCGACGCGCTGGGCAGCATGCCGATGCTGCCGGTGAGCATGGCCGCTTCGTCGGACAGGATGTCGCCGAACATGTTGCCGGTGACCACCACGTCGAAGGCCTTGGGCGCCTTGACGAGTTGCATCGCGGCGTTGTCGACGTACATGTGCTCCAGCGTCACGTCGGGGTACTGCGCGTGCACCTCGGTCACCACGTCCTTCCAGAACTGGAAGGTCTCCAGCACGTTGGCCTTGTCGACGCTGGTGACCTTTTTGCCGCGCTTGCGCGCCGCCTGGAACGCCACGTGCGCGATGCGCTCGATCTCCGGCTTGCTGTAGCGCATGGTGTCGAAGGCTTCCTCGGCACCGGGGAAGTGGCCGTCGACGGCGCTGCGGCGCCCGCGCGGCTGGCCGAAGTAGATGTCGCCGGTCAGCTCGCGGATGATCAGGATGTCGAGCCCGGCCACCAGCTCGGGCTTCAGGCTGGAGGCCTGCGTCAGCTGCTCGTAGCAGATGGCCGGGCGGAAATTGGCGAACAGGCCCAGCTGCTTGCGCAGGCCCAGGATGGCCTGCTCGGGGCGGAACTGGCGCTCCAGCTTGTCGTACTTCCAGTCGCCGACGGCGCCGAACAGCACCGCGTCGGCCGCCTTGGCCAGCGCCAGCGTGGCCTCGGGCAGCGGGTGGCCATGGGCGTCGTAGGCAGCGCCGCCGACCAGCGCGGTCTCGGTCTCGAAGCTCAGGCCCAGCGCGTTCAGCACCTTCACGGCCTCGGCCATGATCTCGGGGCCGATGCCGTCGCCGGGCAGGATGGCGATCTTCATCTCGGGTTCCTTTTCAAGCGACGTTGCGGGTGGCCAGCCAAGGCATACGCGCCAGGCGCTCGGCCTCGAAGGCGCGGATCTTGTCGGCGTGGCGCAGCGTCAGGCCGATGTCGTCGAAGCCGCCCACCAGGCAGTATTTGCGGAAGGGCTGCACCTCGAAGGGCAGCTCGCTGCCGTCGGGCTTGACGATCACCTGCCGCGGCAGGTCCACGGTCAGCCGGTAGCCGGGAAAGGCCGCCACTTCGTCGAACAGCGTGGCCACCTGCGCTTCGCCCAGTTGAATCGGCAGCAAGCCGTTCTTGAAGCAGTTGTTGAAGAAGATGTCGGCGAAGCTGGGCGCGATCAGCGCGCGAAAGCCGTACTGCTCCAGCGCCCAGGGCGCGTGCTCGCGGCTGGAGCCGCAGCCGAAGTTGCGCCGCGCGATGAGGATGCTGGCGCCGGCGTACCGCGGCTGGTTCAGCACGAAGTTGGGGTTGGGCTTGCGCGTCGCGAGGTCCTGCCCCGGCTCGCCCTTGTCCAGGTAGCGCCATTCGTCGAACAGGTTGGGGCCGAAGCCCGAACGCTTGATCGACTTCAGGAACTGCTTGGGGATGATGGCGTCGGTGTCGACGTTCTCGCGGTCCATCGGGGCGACCAGGCCCTGGTGCACGGTGAAGGCTTGCATGGTGGAATCGTCCTCCTTCAGGCGATGCGACGGATGTCGACGAAGTGCCCTTCGATCGCCGCGGCCGCCGCCATCGCCGGGCTCACCAGGTGCGTGCGGCCGCCGTTGCCCTGGCGGCCTTCGAAGTTGCGGTTGCTGGTGCTGGCGCAGCGCTCGCCGGGCTCCAGCTTGTCGGCGTTCATCGCCAGGCACATGCTGCAGCCGGGCTCGCGCCATTCGAAGCCGGCGGCCTTGAACACCTCGTGCAGGCCTTCGCTCTCGGCCTGCGCCTTGACCAGGCCCGAGCCCGGCACCACCAGCGCCAGCTTGACGTTGCCGGCCACCTTGCGGCCCAGCTTCTTCACCACCGCGGCGGCGTCGCGCAGGTCTTCGATGCGGCTGTTGGTGCAACTGCCGATGAACACCTTGTCGATGGTGATGTCGCTCATCGCCTTGTTGGGCTGCAGGCCCATGTAATGCAACGCGCGCTCGATCGCGCCGCGCTTGTTGCCGTCCTTCTCCTTGTCGGGGTCGGGCACGCGGTCGTCGATCGACAGCACCATCTCGGGCGACGTGCCCCAGGTGACCTGCGGCTTCAGCGCCGAGGCGTCGATCTCGACCACCGCGTCGAAGTGCGCGCCAGGGTCGGAGTGCAGCGTGCGCCAGTGGGCCGCCGCCTGCTCGAACTCGACACCCTTGGGCGCGAACGGGCGGTTGCGCACGTACTCGATGGTCTTGTCGTCGACGGCCACCAGCCCGGCGCGCGCGCCGGCCTCGATGGCCATGTTGCACACCGTCATGCGGCCTTCCATCGACAGTGCGCGGATGGCGCTGCCGGCGAACTCGATGGTGTAGCCGGTGCCGCCGGCGGTGCCGATGCGGCCGATGATGGCCAGCACGATGTCTTTCGCGGTCAGCCCGCGGGCCAGCGTGCCGTCGACCTTGACGAGCATGTTCTTGGCCTTCTTGGCCAGCAGCGTCTGCGTGGCCAGCACATGCTCGACCTCGCTGGTGCCGATGCCGTGCGCCAGCGCGCCGAAGGCGCCGTGCGTGCTGGTGTGGCTGTCGCCGCAGACGACCGTCATGCCCGGCAGCGTGGCGCCCTGCTCGGGCCCGATCACGTGGACGATGCCTTGGCGCTTGTCCAGGAACGGAAAGTAAGCCGCCGCGCCGAAGGCCCTGATGTTGGCGTCCAGCGTCGTCACCTGCTGCTTGCTGATGGGGTCGGCGATGCCGTCATAACCTCGATCCCAGCCGGTGGTGGGCGTGTTGTGGTCGGCAGTGGCCACCACCGACGAGACGCGCCAGACCTTGCGGCCGGCCAGGCGCAGCCCTTCGAAGGCCTGCGGGCTGGTCACCTCGTGCACGAGGTGGCGGTCGATGTAGAGCACGGCGGTGCCGTCCTCCTCGGTGTGGACGACGTGTTCGTCCCACAGCTTGTCGTACAAGGTGCGCGCGCTCATGGCTGCCTCCGGGGTGGCGATGCGGGTGATGGTGGTGATGATGGTGAAGGGGGTGTCAAGGTATCGATGAAGCGTTGCAGCGGCGCCGGCTGCACCGCCTGGCGGCGCACGGCCAGCCAGTAGCGGCGGCGCGCCCAGTCTTCCTGCAGCACCAGCGGCTGCACCTTGAAGACCTTGGCGAAGCGCTGCGCCACCGCCTGCGGCAGCACGGCAACGCCGAGGCCGGCCTCGACGAGCTGGGCGATGGCGTCGAAGCCGTGCACCTGCATGCGCGCGTTCAGCGTGCGGCCCAGCGCCTGCGCGCGTTCGCGCATCTGCTCGTGCGCGGCCGAGCCGGCGTGCAGGCCGACGATGTCGAAGTCGAGCAGCGCGTCGAAGCGTTGCGCCGCCTTCTTCGCCAGCACGTGGCCGCGCGGCACCAGGATCGCCAGCTTGCCTTCGCGATACGGCCGGGCGTCCAGCGCCGGCTCGGGCGGCTCGTCGGCGATGAAGATGCCCACGTCGGCGCGGCCTTCGGCCAGCGCGGCCTGCACCTCGCGGCTGGTCAGCTCTTCCAGGCTGATGCGGATGCCGGCCTGCGCCTTGGCGAAGGCCGCCAGGTCGGCCGGCAGGTGCTCGGCGATGGCGCTGGCATTGGCCGCCACGCGCAGGTGGCCCTTGATGCCGCGCGAGAACTCGACCACCTCGTTCTCCAGCGCGTGCAGCGAGGCGTTGAGCGAGCGGATGTGGCGCAGCAGCGCGCGCCCGGCCTCGGTGGGCTCGACGCCGCGCGCGCGGCGCTGGAACAGCGGCACGCCCAGCCGCGCTTCCAGGTCCGACAAGCGCTTGCTGGCCGCGGCCAGCGCCAGGCTCTCGCGCGCGGCGCCGCGGGTGATGCTGCGGGTGTCGGCAATGGCCAGCACGAGGTTGAGGGTGGTGAGGTCGAAGCGCATCGCGAAGCGGGCGATGCGCGAGACCGAACCATAGCCCGCGCACCGCTGGAGCCGATGCGCGAATTGTGAACCGAGGCTTCGCGCGGCGCGAAGGCTCGAGTCCCCTCAAGCGTCGGCGTCGCTGGCGCGGATGTCGAAGCGGCGCGCCGCGAAGTCCACCGCCAGGCGGATCCAGTGCTCGCCCAGGGTCCAGCACAGCGTCAACTCCTGGCCGCCGGCGCCGCCCTCGGCGCTGAAGCGGCCGCCGAAGGCGCGATGGCGGTTGCGCAGGCGGATCAGCTCGACCAGCCGCTGCACGACCGGCCGCTGCAGTTCCTGCTCGACCTCGGCGCGCGTGTAGTGGTGGCGGTTGATGTCGCGCCCCACACGGGTGCGGCGCAGCAGCTCGACATCGTTGCCGCCGGCCAGCAGCCCGACGTAGTAGACCTGCGGAATGCCGGGCAGGAAGAACTGCACGGCGCGCGCCAGCAGGTAGGCCTCGTCGTCGCGGCCGACGGCGTCGTAGAAGCTGCAGTTGACCTGGTAGAGGTCGAGGTTGGATGCGGCGGCGCCGGTCGCCTCGCGGCTCTGGCCGCCGCTGTTGGCGTGGATGATGTCGACCAGCCGCTCCAGCTCTGCCGGCGGCACCAGGCCGGGGTTCGCCGCGGGCGCGGCGGCATCGGCGGCGATGTCGATGATGCCGATGCCGTCGTGCGTGTCGAGCACGGTCAGCGCGTTGGCCGGCCGCAGGTCGATCCAGCGCAGCAAGGGCTGTGCGGTCTGGAAGAACAGCGCGTGCAGCACCAGCGGCGGCAAGGCGAAGTCGTAGACCCAGTCGACGCGGTGCGCGATCTCGATCTGCTTGCGGTAGTACGAGTGCACCTCGACCAGCACCTCCAGCCCCAGCGAGCGGCCGAGCGCCGCGAAGCGGTCGATGAAGTCGAAGGTCTCGGGCAGCATGAAGCAGCTGGTGCCGGCCTTCTTGATGGCGTAGCCGACGGCGTCGAGCCGGATCATCGTCACCCCGTTGGCCGCCAGCGTGCGCAGGATCGATTCGAGGTAGGCCTGCCCCAGCGAATGCTGCACGTCGATGTCGATCTGCTGCGGCGTGAAGGTGGTCCACAGCAGGCGCTGCTCGCCGTTGGCCAGCGTGACGGCGGTGAAAGGCGAGCCCGGCCGCGGGCGGTAGATGGCGGCCTGCTCGGCGGCGCTGATGCCGCCGGGGAACACCGTCTCGCGCGTGAGAAAAAGCCCGTCGTAGCGCGACGCCCGGCCATGCGCCGAATAATCCTTGAACTGAGGCGACCCGCTCGACATGTGGTTGACGATCACGTCGGCCATCACGTCGAGCCGCGCCGCCAGCCTGGCGATCGACGACCAGTCGCCCAGCCGCGCGTCGACCTGCGTGTGGTCGATCGGGTCGAAGCCGGCGTCGGCGCCGTCGATGGGGTCGTAGAACGGCAGCACGTGCACGCCGCCGAACACGCCGGCCAGCGGCCCGGCGAGCAGCGCTTCGAGTTCGGCGAGGCCGCCGCCGGCCAGGCGGTCGGCGTAGGTGATCAGTTGGACAGCGTTTCTCATGAGCGGGAAGGTCCGGCCAGCGGCGACGCGGCCTGGGCGGCCGCCGGTGCCGGCGCCACCTTGACGAACAGCACCGCGACGGCGGCCACGACCAGCAGCACGCCGGCCAGGCGGATGACGTTGTCGGGCTGGCCGCCGAGCAGCGAGTGGTAGTACAGCGGCAGCGTCACCATCTGGATGAGCATCGGCACCACGATGAACATGTTGAAGATGCCCATGTAGACGCCGGCCCGCTCGGGCGGGATGCTGCCGGCCAGCAGCACGTAGGGGTTGCCCATGATGCTGGCCCACGCCAGGCCGATGCCCAGCATGGGCAGGAACAGCAGCCACTTGTCGCGGATGGCAGGAATGCACCACATGCCGATGCCGGCGGCCACCAGGCACAGCGCGTGCACGCGCTTGGCGCCCCAGCGCTGGGTGAACGGCATCATCGCGAAGGCCGCGACGAAAGCCACCGCGTTGTAGAAGCCGCCGATCTGGCCATTCAGCAGCCCGGCGTCGCGAAAGCCCGCCGAAGACGGATCGGCGGTGTCGAACATCGTCTTGGCCAGCGCCGGCACGATGTAGATCCAGTAGCACATCATCCCGTACCACTGGAACAGCTTCATCCACCACAGGCGGCGCATCGTCGCGGGCATTTCGCGGAAGGCGGTGACGATGTCGGCCAGCGTCGCGCGCACGCCGGCCGGGCGCGCGCGCAGCGCCTGCAGCTCGGCCGGGCTCAGCGGCAGCTCGGGCACCTTGACCACCGAGTACCACACCGTCGACAGCGAGAACACGGCGCCCAGCACGAAGGCCACCATCGTGACCTGCGGGATGTGGCTGGACCCGACGGCGTCCTTGTTCATGCCGAAGGCGACCAGCAGCGACGGCGTCAGGTACGCCAGCGTCTGCGCCAGCCCGGTGAAGGCGCTCTGCGTCAAGAAGCCCTTGGCGAGCTGCGCTTCGCTCAGGCGGTCGCTGACGTAGGCGCGGTACGGCTCCATCGTCACGTTGTTGGCGGCGTCCAGGATCCACAGCACGCCGGCGGCGAACCACAGCGTCGGGCTGAACGGCATCGCCAGCAGGCCCAGGCTGCACAGCAGCGCGCCGATCAGGAAGTACGGCGTGCGGCGACCCCAGCGCGAGACGGTGCGGTCGCTCATCGCGCCGATGACGGGCTGCACCAGCAAGCCGGTGATCGGCCCGGCCAGCCACAGCAGCGGCAGGCTGCCCTCGTCGGCGCCGAGGTAGCGGTAGATCGGGCTCATGTTGGCCTGCTGCAGGCCGAAGCTGAACTGGATGCCGAAGAAGCCGACGTTCATCGCGATGATTTGTCGCATCGACAGCCGGGGCTTCGCGGTCATGAGCGTGCTCATCGGTGTTGGCTCGGCAAGGGGGTTGGGCGACGATCAGCCACCGCCGCGCCCGCTCGGCCACCCGCGTAGGGGGTCGGGGCGCGGCGCGCGGCGGGGTCGATGCGGCATGGGTTCATTGGGCGAATTGCTCGTTGCCGACGACGCCCAGCTTCTTCAGACCCAGGCGCTGGGCCGAGGCCAGCACGGCGGCCACCGCGTCATAGCGCACCAGGCGGTTGGGGCGCAACTGCACCTCGGGCTGCACCGCCTGCGCCGCCTTCTCGCGCAGCCGCGCTTCCAGCGCGGGGTGGCCGCCGACGGCTTCGCCGTTCCAGAACACGGTGCCGTCGAAGTCGACGTCGAGCCTGACGATCTCGGGCTCGGCCGCCGCCGGCGGCGTCTTGCCCGAGGGCAGGTTCAAGTCCACCGAATGCAGTTGGATCGGGATCGTGATGATCAGCATCACCAGCAGCACCAGCATCACGTCGATCAACGGCGTGGTGTTCATCTCGCCCATCACGGCGGGCGGCTGCCGGTGGCGGCCGCGCGCGTTCTCGCTCTTGCCCATGACGCCTGGCTCCTGTGTGTCGACGGGGTCCCGTGCCGCGGCCTACTGGCGCGGCGGCGGCTCGGTGACGAAGGAGATCTTCACGATGCCGGCGCGCTGGCAGGCGAAGATCACGCGGCCCACGGCCTCGTAGCGCGCGGCGCCGTCGCCGCGGATGTGCACCTCGGGCTGCGGGTCGCGCTGGGCCTGCGTCTTCAGCCGCTCGACCAGCGCGTTGGCGTTCGCGATGCGCAGCTCGTTCCAGTAGATCTCGCCGTCGGCGTTGACCGACAGCACGATGTTCTCGGGCTTGCTCGTGCGCGGCTGGTTGACCTCCTTGGGCAGCTTCACCGGCACCGAGGTGACGACGACCGGGATGGTGATCAGGAAGATGATCAGCAGCACCAGCATCACGTCGACCAGCGGCGTGGTGTTGATCTCGGAAGTGACCTTGCCGACGCCGCCGGCGGCGCCCACGCTCATGCCCATGGCAGCCGCCTCAGGCGTGCGCCGGCGCGCCCAGCAGGGTGGCGCGCAGCTTGGAGCTGAAGGTGGTCACGGCGTGCAGCGCGGCGACATTGCGGCCGACCAGCCAGTTGTAGCCCAGCACCGCGGGCACCGCGACGGCCAGGCCGATGGCCGTCATGATCAGCGCCTCGCCGACCGGCCCGGCCACCTTGTCGATGCTGGCCTGGCCGGCCACGCCGATGGCGGTGAGCGCGTTCAGGATGCCCCATACCGTGCCGAACAGGCCGATGAAGGGGCTGGTGGCGCCGACCGTCGCCAGGAACGACAAGCCCTTTTGCAGGCGGTGCTGAACCTCGTCGCCGGCTTCGTCGAGAGAGGTCGTCAGCCACGAGCGCAGGTCCACGCTGCTGAGCATGCCGCCGTGGTGCTTGCTGGCTTCGAGCGCGGTGTCGGCCACGTAGCGGAAGGCGCCGTCGCTGTTGAGCGTCTGCGAGCCCTGCTGCAGCGAGCCGGCCGACCAGAAGCCGGCACCGGCGCCGACGTTGCGCGCCTCGGCCAGCAGCTTGCGCTGTTCCAGCAGCTTGGAGATCAGCACGTACCAGGTGCCCAGCGACATCGCCATCAGCAAGCCGAGCACGCCCTTCGACACCACGTCGCCGTGGTCGACGATGGCCTTCAGGCCGTACGGGTTGTCGACGGCACTTTCGGCGGCCGGCTTGGCCACGCCAGCAGGCGCCAGCGCCGTCTGCGCCAGCGCCGGCGCGGCCGCCGTCAGGCACAAGGCCAGCCCCAGCGCCGCGCCGCCGGCGGCGCGCCGGCAGCGCGCCGAGACGCGTGAAAGAAGCTGGGACGTCAGGCGTCGGATCGTGGCGGCCATGGGGTTCCTGTCGGGGTGGGGCGTTGGGGTTCCGCAATCGCTGCGGGCGGCGCGAGCGTCAGGCACGGCGTTCACTCGCTCTTGTAGGCAAAAGGCACCTGCACCGTGACGTCGGTGCTGCGCCCGGCGCACTTGAAGCTGGCGACCAGGCGGATGCTGTTCTCGGCGAAGGCCAGGTGCGAGGCGCGCAGCGCCTTCACGTCCTTGATCTCGCCGCCGGCCGTCAGCGTGAACTGGATCAGCGCGTCGCCCTCTTCGATGCCCAGCCTCGTGGCGGCGCGCGGGTAGGCCGCATCGCCCATCACCTTGCTGTAGTTCGAGCAGGCGACCGATGCCGACACCGGCGCCGCCGGTACGGCCGGCGGCGGCGCGGGCAGCGGCGCGGGCATTGGCTTGGGCGCCTCGGCGCGCGCCACCACCGGCGGCGGCTCCACGGCCGGCGGCGTGGCGGTGGCCGTGATGCTGGGCGGCAGCGGCGCCGCGACCACCGGCACTTCCGGCGGCGGCGCATAGGCCGGCGGCGGCGGCGGCGCGAACTTCGGCGGCGGCGGCAGCTCGATGGCCGGCGGCGGTGGCGGCGGCGGCTTGATCTCCTCGATGATGCGCGTCTCGATCGGCTCGCTGATCGCCTTCACGATCTTGTGCGCGAGGCCGTTGATCAGGGCCCACACCAGCGCGATGTGGATGACGATGGCCACGCCGACGCCGGTGGCGTACCGGGACGAGGCCTTGGGAGGATCGACGAAGCTCATGCGGACCTGCGTCTGAAGGCGGCGGCCGGGCGCTGGCGTCAGCCGTTCAGAACTGGACCTTCAACGAGGCCAGCACGCTGCGCCCGTTGATCGAGCGCGCCGCGTGGCCGTCGCCTTCGATCTCGGTGTAGCCGGTGGCGTTGAACACGTTGTTGGCCGACAGCGCCACGGTCATCTTGTCGTTGACGCGGTAGCTGACGTAGGGGTTCACGACCACGTAGCCCGGCATCGTGATGGTGTTCTGGTCGTCGCCGTAGGACTTGGTCGTGCCGACGACGGCGGCGCCCACTTCGAGGCCGCCCACGGTGTACGACGGCGTCAGCTGCCACACGAGGTCGGCCTGCCGGCGCGGCTTGTTGCCGATCACGCTGGCATCGTTGGCTGCGGTGATCTTGGCGTGCGTGAAGGTGGCGCCGGCGCCGATGCGCAGGCCCTCGGCGCGCCACGCCGCTTCCAGCTCCAGGCCCGAGGCCTTGTACTTGTTGGAGGTGAAGGTCTGCGTGGTGACCTCGTAGTTGCTCTCGTCGGTGCGCGCGTCGAACAGCGTGGCGAACATGCTGAAGCGCCCGCTGCGCCACTTGGCGCCGCCTTCGGTCTGCTTGACCTTGTTCAGCGAGATCGGCACCGAGCCGTCGAGCGGGTTGCCGTAGAGCAGCCGGTCGGCGCTGAACGACACGCCTTCGCTGTTGCGCGCGAACAGCGAGAGGTCGCGGCTGAGCGCGTAGTTGGCGCCCACCGAGTACGAGGTGTGCGACACCTTGTAGTTCACCGTCTGCTGCGACGCCGGGTCCCAGGTGCGCGTGGCGGCGTCGGCCGACAAGGTGTAGCCGCTGGCCTTCTGGTTGTCGCGGCGCAGGCTGGCGTCGAGGTTCAGGGCACCCAGCTCGTAGGTCAGCGCGGCGTACGGCGAGGTCTGCGTGTAGCGCACGTCCCAGCTGCGCGCGCAGCAGCCGCCGAAGGTGGTGAAGCCGTCGCCCAGCGGCTCGCTGGTGGCCTGGCCGGCGCTACCGACCACCTGCGCGCCCTGGCCGACGAGCTGCAGGTTGTAGCGGTTCCAGAACCAGGTCTCGGCGACGTTCTGCACGCCGGTGAAGAGGCCCGCGGTGACGCCCAGCTTGCCGCCGCCGGCGGCGAACGACTTGGTCACCTTCAGCTCGTTGAACAGGTTGTCCAGGTTGTCCAGCGAGGTGTTGAACAGCACGCCGGTGAAGGTGGTCGCCGCGCTCGTGGCGCTGGCGTTGTTGCCGTTGTCCGACGGGAACAGGCCGACGAAGCGCCCCGAGTTGGAGGCCTTGCGGAAGCGGTCTTCGACGGTCCAGCCGTCGCCGAGCTTGAACGAGGCCTCGGCGCCGACCGCCAGGCTCTTGACGTGCAGCCCGTCGTGCGGGTTGGTGGTGGTGAAGCTGCCGTCCTTGTTGAGCACCGAGTCGCGCGTGAGGTTGGAGCTGATGAAGAACGCGTTGCGCGGGTCGATGCCAGCGATGGCGTGGATCTGGCCGTTGGACACCGTCACCGGCACCGGCAGCAGCGTGGGCGTGTGGTCGTCCAGCGCCTTCAGGCTGAGGCGCACGTAGCCGTTGCCGAAGTCGTGCGTGAGGTTGGCGCGGATCTGGCCGCCGCTGGCGGCGTTGAAGTCGGTCGGCCGCCCGCCTTCGCCGACGCGCTGGAAGCCGCCGATGTGCAGCCGCGTCTTGTCGCCGAGCTGCGCGCCGTAGTCGGCGTCGAGCCGCAGCTCGCGCGGGTTAGCGCCGACCGTCAGGCCGAAAGCGCCGCCGGGCTCGTCGCCGGTCTTGCTGATGAAGTTGATGATGCCGCCCGGCGAGTTGGTCGCCAGCGTGGAGGCCGAGCCGCCGCGGATGACTTCGAGCCGGTCGATGCTGTAGTCGGCGCGCACGAACTGGTCGGCCGTGCCGAAGGCGATGTCGCCGAACAGCAGCACGGGCAGGCCGTCTTCCTGCAACTGCACGTAGCGCGCGCCGCCGGCCGAGATGGGCACGCCGCGCACGGTGATGTTGGCATTGCCCTCGCCGCCCGACGACTCGGCGCGCACGCCGGGAATCGAGCGCAGCAGCTCGGCGGCGCTGGTGGCGCCGGTCTTCTCGATCTGGTCGGCGTCCAGCGTGCTGACCGAGACGCTTTGCTTCATCTTCGACAGCCGCGTCGACGTGCCGGTGACGACGATGCTGTCGAGCTTGAGCGCGTCGTCGGCCTTGGCCGGCGCGGCCGCCGGCGCGGCGCTTGCAGTGCTGGCCGCGTTCGCGGCATCGGGCGCCACCGCTGCCGTCTGCGCCTGCGCGGCGGCGCCCAGCAAGGCCGCGGCGGCGGCCAGTGCGATGCGGGTCGGGATCGGATGTCTCGTCATGACGGTCTCCAGTTGTCGTCGATGCCTCGGCGGCGAAGAAAGGCAGGCGCGCACAGCGCCTGGCACCCGACCCGACGGAGCTTTCGGCCCTTGGGTTCGTTGGCCGCGACTGTAGGGTTGCGCGGTCACTTGCGCAATCGATTGCGCATCGGCGTATTCCCTAGGTTGACTGCGGAATTGCGCAAACGATTGGATCAGGCCCCGCGGGGCCGGCGCGGCGGCGCCGGGGCGCGCGTGCTCGACGCGCGCACCACCAGTTCCACCGGCAGGATGCGCGGCGGCGCCGGCTCGCCCTGCACGGTGCGCAGCAGCGCGTCGACCAGCTCGACGCCGGCGCGCGCAATCGGCTGGCGCACCGTCGTCAACGGCGGGTTGGAGTGGCTGGCCCACTCGATGTCGTCGTAGCCGACCACGGCCACGTCGTCGGGCACGCGGCGGCCGAACAACTGCAGCACCTGCATGGCCGCCGAGGCCAGCACGTCGCTGCAGGCGAACACGGCATCGAAGGCGACGCCGCGCTCGCACAGCCGCGTGATGCCGGCGCGCGCCTGGTCGGCGTCGAACGGCACGTTGACCAGCAGCGCGGCGTCGGGCACCAGGCCGGCGGCCTTCAGCCGGTCGACGTGCCCGCGGTGGCGATGCGAGACCTCGGGCAGGTCGGGGTCGCCGACGAAGGCGATGCGCCGCGCGCCGAGGTCCAGCAGGTGCTGCGTGGCCAGCGCGCCGCCGGCCAGGTTGTCGCCGCCGACGGTGCAATACAGCTGCTGCGGAAACTGCGCGCCCCACACGACGATGGGCACGCGCCGCGCGGCCAGCGCGTTGAGCTGGTCGTGGTGGCGCCACTGGCCGATCAGGATGACGCCGAAGGCCACGCCGGTCTCGATGACGCGCGCCGCCGAGTCGAGGTTGTCGGCGTCGACGCGCGACAGCAGCATGTCGAAGCCGCGTTCGGTCAGCGCGTCGGCCAGGCTGCCCACCATGGACAGGAAGAAGGGGTCGGAGATGTGCTGGCGCGACCCGCGGTCGTACGGGATGACGACGGCGATGGTCCGGTTCTGGCCCAGCCGCAGGTTCTGCGCGCCGACGTTGATCGAGTAGTGCAGCGAGCGCGCCAGGTCGGCGATGCGGTCGCGCGTTTCCTTGCCGATGCGCTCGCTGCCGGCCAGCGCGCGCGACACGGTGGACACCGACACGCCGGCCAGCCGCGCGATGTCGGCCATCTGCAGGCGCTTGCGGTCTGCGCCTTGCACCGGCGCCTGATCCGCCGGCGCAGCGGCCGCCTTGACCGGCTTCTTCGGCTTGACCATCGGCCCGCCGCTCAGCCGTGCAGGATCGCGATGGTCTTGATCGTCGTGAAGCCCTTGAGCCCTTCGAAGGCCTTCTCGCGGCCGTAGCCCGAGTGCTTCATGCCGCCGAAGGGCAGCTCGATGCCGCCACCGGCGCCGTAGTTGTTGATGAAGACCTGGCCGGCATCGATGCGCTGCGCCATGCGCAGCGCGCGGCCGCCGTCGCGCGTCCAGACGGCGGCGGTCAGGCCGTAGGGCGTGTCGTTGGCGATGCGCGCGGCGTCGTTCTCGCCGTCGAAGGCGAAGGCGGCCAGCACCGGGCCGAACACTTCGTCCTGCGCCACCTCGTGGGTGGCGGGCAGGTCGGCCAGCAGCAGCGGCGGGAAGTAGAAGCCGGTCTTCGGCGCGTCGGCCAGCAGTTGCGCGCGGGCGACCACGCGGCCGCCGGCATCGCGCGCCGCCGCGGCCTTGGCTTCGACGCGGTCGAGCTGCTTGCGGCTGATCAGCGGCCCGCAGTCGGGCGCGCCGGCGCCGGGGCCGGTGCGCAGCGCCTCGAAGCGCGCTTTCAGCTGGCTCATCACCTCGGCATGGATGCTGCGCTCGATCAGCACGCGGCTGCCGGCCGAGCAGGTCTGGCCGGCGTTCTGCACGATGGCGTTGATGACCACCGGCAGCGCGGCGTCGAGGTCGGCATCGGCGAACAAGATCTGCGGCGACTTGCCGCCGAGTTCCAGCGTGACGGGCACGTGGTTGACGGCCGCGGCCTGCGCCACCGCGGTGCCGGTCTGCGGGCTGCCGGTGAAGGAGATGTGGTTGATGCCCGAGTGCGCCGCCAGCGCCGCGCCGGCCTCGGTGCCGAGGCCGCAGACGATGTTCAGCGCGCCCGGCGGCAGCCCGGCGTCCAGCGCCAGCGCGGCGATGCGCAAGGGCGTGAGGCAGGCGTCCTCGGCCGGCTTGACGACGCAGGCATTGCCGGCGGCCAGCGCGGCGGCCACCGAGCGGCCGAAGATCTGCGCCGGGTAGTTCCAGGGCACGATGTGGCCGGTGACGCCGTGCGGCACGCGCAGCGCCATCACGGTGCTGCCCTGCGCATAGGGAATGGTCTCGCCGTGCAGCTTGTCGGCGGCGCCGGCGTAGTACTCGAAGTAGCGCGCGCAGGCGGTGATGTCGACGCGCGCCTGCTGGATGGGCTTGCCGGTGTCGCGGCATTCCAGCTCGGCCAGCTCGGCATGGGCTTGCGTGATCAGCGCCGAGAGCTTCATCAGCACGCGGCCGCGCTCGGTGGCCGTCATGCGGCCCCAGGGGCCGTGGAAGGCGGCGCGCGCGGCCGCCACCGCGGCATCGACGTCGCGCTGGTCGCTGCGCGGCAGCGTCGTGAAGACCTGGCCGTCGGCCGGGTCGACCACGTCGATCGTCAGGCCGCCGAGCGCGGGGCGGTGTTCGCCGTCGATCAGGTTGAGGCGGGGGGACAAGCGGGTCATGGCGGGCTCCGAAGCTGTCATTGCGGGCCGATCTTGGGCGCGGGCGCGGGCGCCGGTGCCGCGGCGGCCGGGCGCGCGTAGACCAGGTCGCGCAGCGTCAGGCTGACCGCGGGCACGTAGGTGATGATCATCAGGCAGCCCAGCACGACGACGACGAACGGCACCAGGTGCCGCACGATCTGGTCCAGCGAGATCTTGGCCACCGTGCAGGCGGCGAACAGGTTGACGCCGAAGGGCGGCGTGATCATGCCCAGCGCCAGGTTGACGACCATGATGGTGCCGAAGTGCACCGGGTCGACGCCGAAGTGCGCCGCCACCGGCGCCAGGATGGGCGCCAGCACGATGATGGCGGCGCTGGTCTCGATGAACATGCCGATCACGAACAGCGCGGCGTTGACGCCCAGCAGGAACCAGCCCGGCGACTGCAGCACGCGCGCCAGCCATTCGCCGATGGCGTCGGGCACGCCGGCGCGCGTGATCAGGAACGCGAACAGCCCGGCGTTGGCGATGATGAACATGATCACCGACGAGCTGATCACGCTCTTGCGCAGCACGGCCACCAGGTCGGCCAGGCGCAGCTCGCGGTGGATCAGCAGGCCCACCAGCAGCGCATAGAACACCGCCACCACCGAGGCTTCGGTGGGCGTGAACACGCCGCCGTAGATGCCGCCCAGGATGATCACCGGCATCAGCAGCGCCCACGCCGCCTGGCGCGCCGCGCTGGCGACCGAGAGCCGCCCTTCGCCGTCCTTCAGGCCCCAGCCCTTCCAGCGGCAGTACAGGTGCACGAACAGCATCAGCACGCCGCCGATCAGCAGCCCGGGGCCGAAGCCGGCGATGAACAGCTCGCCGATCGAGACCTCGGCCGAGACGCCGAACAGGATCATGGGGATCGACGGCGGGATGATCACGCCCAGCTCGGCCGAGGTGGCCTGCAGCGCAGCCGCGTAGTTCTTCGGGTAGCCGTGCTGGATCAGCGCCGGGATCAGGATGGCGCCGATCGCGAAGGTGGTGGCGACGCTGGAGCCCGACACCGCGGCGAAAATCATGCAGGTCAGCACGCAGGTCATCGGCAGCCCGCCCTGCACGCCGCCGACCAGGCTCTTGGCGAACTCCACCAGGCGCCGGCTGATGCCGCCGGTCTCCATCAGGTTGCCGGCCAGGATGAAGAACGGGATCGCCGCCAGCGGGAACTTGTCGATCGCGGTGAACATCTCCTTGGGCGCCAGCACCAGCCGCGCCGGGTCGAACAGCGCCAGCCCCAGCATGGCCGCGCCGCCGATCGACACCGCGACCGAGACGCTGAAGGCAAAGGCCAGCAGCATCGTGACGAGAAGGGTCAGGGGCATCGCGGGCCTACTGGGCGTTGTCGAGTTCGGTGTTGCGCGGGTCGAGGTGCTGCGCCAGCACGGCGACGACGGCCAGCGCCGCGCCCACCGGCAGCGCGGCGTAGGCCCAGGCCATCGACAGCTCCATGCTGGCGAAGGTCTGGAACCGCACGCGCCAGGCCAGGTTGCTGCCGTACCAGATCAGCACCGCCAGGAAGGCCAGCGACACGGCGGTGATGGTCGTGCGCACCGCGCGCTGCCAGGCGCCGCGCGACAGCCGCAGCATCAGGTCCACCGACACCAGCGCGCCGTTGCGGAAGGCCGCCACGACGCCCAGCATCACGCACCAGATGAGCAGCCGGCGCATCGACTCCTCGGTCCACACCGAGGGTTGCGAGAACACGAAGCGCGCCAGCACCTGCCACAGGCCCAGCACGCAGATCACGGCCAGCAGCAGGCAGGCCAGGTTCAGCGCCAGGCCGGTCAGCAGCCGGTCGGCGCGCATCAGCACCGCACGCATCGCGCGGGCTTCACTTCACGGCTTGGATGGCCGCGATCTTGTCGGCGCCGAACTCCTTGGCGAACTCGGCGTAGGCCGGCGCGACGGCCTTGCGGAAGCTCTCGCCGTCGACCTTCTCGACGACCTGCATGCCGTCCTTCTTCAACTGCGCGATGCCGTTGGCCTCGTCGTCGTTGACCTTCTTGCGCTGCGCGGCGCCGGCCTTCACGGCGGCGTCGGTGAACACCTTCTTGTCGGCATCGGACAGCTTGTTCCAGACGTTGGGCGACAGGATGATCACCGCCGGCGAGTAGACGTGCCCGGTCAGCGACAAGTACTTCTGCACCTGCGCGAACTTGCTCGACAGGATCACGGGAATGGGGTTCTCCTGGCCGTCCACCGTGCCCTGCTGCAGCGCGGTGAACAGCTCGGGGAAGGGCATCGGCGTGGGCAGGATGCCGAAGGTCTTGTAGCCCGCCATGTGCACCTTGTTCTCCATGGTGCGCATCTTCAGCCCGCTGGCGTCGCCGGCGGTGACGATGGCGTGCTTGCTGTTGGTCATGTGGCGGAAGCCGTTCTCGGTCCAGCCCAGGCCGACCAGTCCCTTGGCCTGCATCGCCTTCAGCACGTTCTGGCCGATCGGCCCGTCCATCGTGTGGCGGGCGTGGTCATAGCTGCGGAACAGGAAGGGGATGTCGAAGATCTTCACCTCGGGCACGAAGTTGCCCAGCGGGCCCGTGGAGGTGTTGACGAGGTCCTGCGTGCCGAGTTGCACCGCCTCGATCATCTCGCGCTCGCCGCCCAGCGCGCTGTTGGCGAAGTGCTGGCAGGTGTAGCGGTTGGCCGTGCCCTTGGCGATCTCGTCGCAGAACACCGTGGCGCCGACGCCGTAGTGCGATTCTTTCGTGGTGGCGTAGCCGATCTTCAGCACGGTCTGCGCCGACGCGGCGCCGGCCAGGGCCAGCAAGGCGGCGGCAAGGGCAAGGGAACGGGGGCGACGGGTCATGACGGGGGGCTCCTGGAAGGGGTGAACCGGAAACCCGCCATTGTGCTCAGGCCTGCAGGGCTTTCCATCGGGCAAACCAGCCCAGGCCGGCGCGGGTGCCGGCGCGCGGCCGGTATTCGGCGCCGACGAAGCCGGCCCAGCCCAGCGCGTCGATCTGCTCGAACAGCCAGCCGGCGTTCAACTCGCCGCCGTCGGGTTCGTGGCGGTCGGGCACGCCGGCCACCTGGAGGTGGCCGACGTCGCCGCCGGGCAGGTACTGGCGCAGCTTGGCCGTCACGTCGCCTTCGACGATCTGGCAGTGGTACAGGTCGAACTGCATCTTCAGGTTGGGCGCGCCGACGGCACGCACGATGGCGTGCGCCTCGTGCTGGCGGTTGAGGAAGTAGCCCGGGATGTCGCGCGGGTTGATCGGCTCGATGCACAGCGTGACGCCGGCCGTCGCCGCCTGCGCGGCGGCCCAGGCCAGGTTGGCGAGGTAGGTCTCGCGGTGGCGTTCGCGCTCGGCGCCCGGCGGCAGCAGCCCGGCCATGACGTGCAGGCGCCGGCATTGCAGCGCCTGCGCGTACGGCAGTGCCTGCTCGGCAATGCCGCGGCGGAACTCGTCCTCGCGCCCGGGCAGGCTGGCCAGGCCGCGCTCGCCGCGCGCCGCGTCGCCCGGCGGGCCGTTGAACAAGGCCTGCCGCAGGCCATGCGTATCCAGCCGCGCGCGCAGTTCGCGGCGGTCGAACTCGTACGGGAACAGGCACTCCACGGCGCGGAAGCCGTCGGCCGCCGCCGCGCCGAAGCGGTCGAGGAAGTCGAACTCGCCGTACAGCATCGACAGGTTGGCGGCGAATTGCGGCATGGCCAGCGGCCCTTCAGCCGAGCGCGGCCACCACCTCGGGCGGCGCCTGCACCAGCTCGATCAGCACGCCCTCGCCGCCGAGCGGGAACTCGTCGTTGCCCTTGGGGTGGATGAAGCAGATGTCGTGCCCCGCCGCGCCCTTGCGGATGCCGCCGGGCGCGAAGCGCACGCCGTGCGCCGTCATCCACGCCACCGCCTTCGGCAAATCATCGACCCACAGGCCCACGTGGTTCAGCGGCGTGGCGTGCACCGCGGGCTTCTTGTCGGCGTCCAGCGGCTGCATCAGGTCGACCTCCACCGCGTGCGCGCCCTCGCCCAGCGCGCAGATGTCCTCGTCGACGTTCTCGCGCTCGCTGACGAAGGTCGACTTCACCGTCAGCCCCAGCACGTCGACCCACAGTGACTTCAAACGTTGCTTGTTGGGGCCGCCGATGGCGATCTGCTGCAGGCCCAGGATGCGGAATGGCTTGGCGGCGCTCATGGCGACCTCACTGGAAGCTGACGATGGGTTGATCGACGGCCAGGCTCTCGCCCTTGGCGGCCATCACGTCCTTGACCACGCCGTCCTGCGTGGCGGTGAGGATGTTCTCCATCTTCATCGCCTCGATCACCGCCAGCCGCTCGCCGGCCTGCACCGCCTGCCCCGGCTTGACGGCCACGTCGACCAGCAGCCCCGGCATCGGCGAGAGCAGGAACTTGCTCATGTCGGCCGGCGGCTTGAACGGCATCACGCGCAGCAGTTCGCTGGCGCGCGCGCTCATCACCATCGCATCGATGCGGCGGCCGTTGTGGTCCACGCGGTACCACAGGCCCTGGCGCTCGACCTGCGCGGTGAAAGGCTTGCCGTTGCAGCGGCCGACGGCGCGGATGCCGCCGAAGCTCCAGTCGTTGGACAGCGCGTACAGCTGGTCGCCCACCATCACGCGCGTGCCGCCGTCCACCGTCACCGTGATCGGCACGTGCCGGTGCTGGCCGCCCTCGCCCTTGACGACGCAGACGAAATCGCTGCCGATGCGCACGCCGTGGCCGGCCATCTGGCCGCTGATGCCGGCGGCGCGGTCGCGGTAGCGGCGGTAGACGGCGGCCGCCAGCGCCACCAGGAAGTCGGGGTCGTCGTGCGCCACGTCCTCGGCGCGGAAGCCGTGGCCGTAGTGCTCGGCGATGAAGCCGGTGTTGAAGTCGCCGGCGACGAACTTCGGGTGCGCCAGCAGCGCGGCCTGGAACGGGATGTTGCTGGACACGCCGCGGATCACGAAGCCGTTGAGCGCCTCGCGCATCTTGGCAATGGCGTCGTTGCGGTCGGCGCCGTGCACGATGAGCTTGGCGATCATCGAGTCGTAGAACATCGGGATCTCGCCGCCTTCGTAGACGCCGGTGTCCACGCGCACGCCGCCGCCTTCGGGCATCGGCTGCGCCGCCTGCATCGTCTGCGGCGGCGGCAGGTAGCGCACCAGGCGCCCGGTGCTGGGCAGGAAGCCGCGGAACGGATCCTCGGCGTTGATGCGGCACTCGATCGCCCAGCCCTTCAGCGGAATCTGCGCCTGCGTGAACGGCAGCGTCTCGCCGGCGGCGACGCGGATCATCTGCTCGACGAGGTCGATGCCGGTGATGCTCTCGGTCACCGGGTGCTCGACCTGCAGCCGCGTGTTCATCTCCAGGAAGTAAAAGCTCTGGTCGCTGCCGACCACGAACTCCACGGTGCCGGCGCTCTGGTACTTCACGGCCTTGGCCAGCGCCACCGCCTGCTCGCCCATGGCCTTGCGCGTGGCTTCGCTGATGAAGGGCGACGGCGCTTCCTCGATCACCTTCTGGTGGCGGCGCTGGATCGAGCACTCGCGCTCGTGCAGGTAGACCACGTTGCCGTGCGCGTCGCCGAGCACCTGGATCTCGATGTGGCGTGGGCTTTCGACGAACTTCTCGATGAACACGCGGTCGTCGCCGAAGCTGTTGCGCGCCTCGTTGCGGCAGGAAGCGAAGCCTTCGTGCGCTTCCTTGTCGTTGAAGGCCACGCGCAGGCCCTTGCCGCCGCCGCCGGCGCTGGCCTTGATCATCACCGGGTAGCCGATGTCGCGCGCGATCGTCACCGCCTGCTCGGGCGTCTCGATCACGTCGTTGTAGCCGGGAATGGTGTTGACCTTGGCCTGCAGCGCCAGCTTCTTCGAGGCGATCTTGTCGCCCATCGCCGCGATGCTGTAGTGCTTGGGGCCGATGAAGACGATGCCTTCTTCCTCCACGCGGCGCGCGAAGTCCTCGTTCTCCGACAGGAAGCCGTAGCCCGGGTGCACCGCCTGCGCGCCGGTGTGCTGGCACGCGGCGATGATCTTGTCGGCGACGAGGTAGCTCTCGCGCGACGGCGCCGGGCCGATGAACACGGCCTCGTCGGCCAGCTCCACATGGCGCGCCTCGCGGTCGGCATCGGAATAGACCGCAACGGTCTTGATGCCCATCTTCTTGGCCGTGGCGATCACGCGGCAGGCGATCTCCCCCCGGTTGGCGATCAGGATCTTGGTGAACATGCCGCCGCTCCTCACAGGGGGATGTTGCCGTGCTTGCGCCACGGGTTTTCGAGCTTCTTGTCTTTCAGCATCGCCAGGCTGCGGCAGATGCGCTTGCGGGTCTCGTGCGGCTGGATCACGTCGTCGATGAAGCCGCGCGCGCCGGCGACGAAGGGGTTGGCGAAGCGGGCCTTGTACTCGGCCTCGCGCGCCGACAGCTTGGCCGGGTCGCCCTTGTCCTCGCGGAAGATGATCTCCACCGCGCCCTTGGCGCCCATCACCGCGATCTCGGCGTTGGGCCAGGCGAAGTTGACGTCGCCGCGCAGGTGCTTGCTGCTCATCACGTCGTAGGCGCCGCCGTAGGCCTTGCGCGTGATCACCGTCACCTTGGGCACGGTGCACTCGGCATAGGCGTACAGCAGCTTGGCGCCGTGCTTGATGATGCCGCCGTACTCCTGCGCGGTGCCGGGCATGAAGCCGGGCACGTCGACGAAGGTGAGCACCGGCACGTTGAAGGCGTCGCAGAAGCGCACGAAGCGCGCCGCCTTGATGCTGCTCTTGATGTCCAGGCAGCCGGCCAGCACCATCGGGTTGTTGGCGACGATGCCCACGCACTGGCCGTCCATGCGCGCGAAGCCGATCACGATGTTCTTCGCGTAGTCGCTCTGCAGCTCGAAGAAGTCGCCGTCGTCGACCACCTTGAGGATCAGCTCCTTGATGTCGTAGGGCTTGTTCGGGTTGTCGGGCACCAGCGTGTCGAGCGACAGGTCCAGCCGCTCGGCCGGGTCGCCGCTGGCGCGCGAGGGCGGCTTCTCCTTGTTCGACTGCGGCAGGTAGTTGAAGAAGCGCCGCAGCATCAGGATGGCCTCGACGTCGTTCTCGAACGCCAGGTCGGCCACGCCGCTCTTGCTGCTGTGGGTGCCGGCGCCGCCCAGTTCCTCGGCCGTCACCTCTTCGTGGGTGACGGTCTTCACCACCTCGGGTCCGGTCACGAACATGTAGCTGCTGTCCTTGACCATGAAGATGAAGTCGGTCATCGCCGGGCTGTAGACGGCACCGCCGGCGCAGGGGCCCATGATCAGGCTGATCTGCGGGATCACGCCGCTGGCCATCACGTTGCGCTGGAAGACGTCGGCATAACCGCCGAGTGACGCGACCCCTTCCTGGATGCGCGCGCCGCCGCTGTCGTTGAGCCCGATGACCGGCGCGCCGACCTTCATGGCCTGGTCCATCACCTTGCAGATCTTCTCGGCATGCGCCTCGGACAGCGCGCCGCCGAAGACGGTGAAGTCCTGGCTGAAGACGAACACCAGGCGGCCGTTGATCATGCCGTAGCCAGTGACCACGCCGTCGCCGGGCACCTTGTTGTCGGCCATGCCGAAGTCGGCGCAGCGGTGCTCGACGAACATGTCCCACTCTTCGAAGGTGCCTTCGTCCAGCAGCAGTTCGAGCCGCTCGCGCGCGGTCAGCTTGCCCTTGGCGTGCTGCGCGCCGATGCGCTTGGCGCCGCCGCCCAGGCGCGCCGCGGCGCGCTTGGATTCGAGCTGTTCGATGATGTCGTGCATGGTGCTTGGCTTCCTCGTTCGTTCGTCAATGCGTCGGTCAGTGCATCAGTTCGAGCAGCCGGCGCGCGGCCACCGATGCCGCCACGCGCCCCGCCTTCACGTCCTCGGTCATGCGCGGCAGCGCCTCGCGCACGGCGGCGTCGCCGCTGAAGCGCTGGCGCAGGCCGGCCTCGATGCGTTCCCACATCCAGTCGCGGTCCTGGCGCTGGCGGCGCGCGGCCAGGCGGCCGTTGGCCGTCTGCAGCGTGCGAAAGCGCGTGATCGCGTCCCAGAACGGCTGCAAGCCCTGGCCTTTCAGCGCGCTGAGCTGCAGCACCTGCGGGTGCCATATCGTTTCGTCGTTATGCAGGTGGTCGGGATTGCGGTGCAGCCCCAGCAGCCGCAGCGCGCTGGTGATCTGCGCCCGCGCCCGCGTGGCGGCGGCCTCGTCGAGGTCGGCCTTGTTGATGACCACCAGGTCGGCCAGCTCCATCACGCCCTTCTTGATGGCCTGCAGGTCATCGCCGGCGTTGGGCAGTTGCAGCAGCACGAAGCAGTCGGTCATGCCGGCCACCGCGGTCTCGCTCTGGCCGACGCCCACGGTCTCGACGATCACGATGTCGTGGCCCGCGGCCTCGCAGACGAGCAGCGACTCGCGCGTCTTCTCGGCCACGCCGCCCAGCGTGCCGCTGCTGGGGCTTGGGCGGATGAAGGCGCGGTCTTCGGCCGAAAGCCGCTCCATGCGCGTCTTGTCGCCGAGGATGGAGCCGCCCGAGACGCGCGACGACGGGTCCACCGCCAGCACCGCGACGCGGTGGCCGCGCTCGATCAGGAACAGCCCCAGCGCCTCGATGAAGGTGCTTTTGCCGACGCCCGGCACGCCGCTGATGCCCAGGCGGAACGAGCGGCCGCTGTGCGTCAGCACGGCGCCCAGCAAATCGTCGGCGCGGGCGCGGTGGTCGGGCCGCGTCGATTCCAGCAGCGTGATGGTCTTGGCCAGCGCGCGCCGCTGCAGCGCGCCGGGCGCGCCGGTCAGGGCGTCGAGCAGGGCCTGGTCGGCCGGCGGCAGTGCGGTGCTCACGGTACGCTCAGTTGGCGCGGTAGGCATTCAAGGCACTCACGGCAGTCACGGCAGTCACGGCGTCAAGGCGTCAAGGCGCGCGGGTCGTCCAGCGGGTCGAAGCGCCCGAGGCCGGCAATGGCCGGCGGCGCGCGCCACGCGGGCGGCGCTTCCAACGTGGCCCAGTATTCCTCCAGGCCGATGATGTGGCCGTCGTCGACCCGCGCGATGGAGGTGGCGTAGAAATGCTGCGGCGGCTGGTCCACGCGCAGCAGCGCCAGCACGCGGCCGTCTTCCAGCCGCGTGCATTCCAGCAACTGCACGGTCCAGCCTTCGGGGTAGCGGCGCTGCGCCTCGATGAAGGCGTCGGCGCCGTCGAAGCGTTCGCCGCTGGTCCACCAGGTGGCCTGCAGGTCGGCACGCAGCAGCGCGCGGGCCCGCGCCCAGTCGCGCGCTTGCAGCGCGTGCCACCACTCGCGCACGGTCTGCACGCTGGGGCCTTGCGGCAGGCGCAGGTAGTCGATGTCCCAGTCGCCGTCGCCGGTGGCGACGAAGCCGCGGCGCAGGTAGAAGCGGTTGGCGTCGCTGGCCTTCAGCACCACCAGTTCCACCGGCAGTTGCAGGTGGTCGGCCTTGGCGCAGATCCAGTCCAGCACGCGCCGGCCGATGCCGTGGCGCTGGAACGGCGGGTCGATGTAGAGGTGGTCCAGGCGCAGCGCGCGCGTCAGGCGCTTGAGCACGATGAAGCCCACGCGCTGCCCGTCGACGACGATGTGACGCGTGTGCGCCGGGTCGAAGCCGGCGGCCAGCCGCTCGCGCGCGCGCTGCTCGTCGTAGCGGCCCACGCGCGTCAGGCTGTCGCGCATGGCGCGCAGGCGCAAGGCCAGCAGCGCCTCGAAGTCAGCGGCCGTCGCCGCTTCGAGCGCAAAGCCTGCGGGCGCTGGTCCAACGTTCATGTCAGCGGTCGATGGTGCCGAGCGGCACCTTCGTCGCACGCATCAGCAGCAAGCCAGCGGCCACCGCGGATCCGGCGTTGCCGGTTCGCTGGCGGCGCCCCCTGGGGGGAGGCGCCGAAGGCGCTTCGGGGGGGATCATTGCTGCGCCTTGCGGATGTTTTCGAGCACATCCTTGGCGCTGGCCGGGATCGGCGTGCCGGGGCCGTAGACGCCTTTGACGCCGGCCTCGAACAGGAAGTCGTAGTCCTGCTGCGGAATGACGCCGCCGACGAAGACGATGATGTCGTCGGCGCCCTGCTTCTTCAGCTCGCCGATGATCGCCGGCACCAGCGTCTTGTGGCCAGCGGCCAGCGTGCTGATGCCCACGGCGTGCACGTCGTTCTCGATCGCCTGGCGCGCGCATTCCTCGGGCGTCTGGAACAGCGGGCCCATGTCGACGTCGAAGCCGAGGTCGGCGAAGGCCGTGGCCACCACCTTGGCGCCGCGGTCGTGGCCGTCCTGGCCCAGCTTGGCGATCATCACGCGCGGGCGGCGGCCTTGTTCGTCGCCGAAGGCGGCGATCTCGGCCTTCAGCTTGTCCCAGCCTTCGGCGCTGTCGTAGGCCGCGGCGTAGACGCCGGTCACCTTCTGGATGTCGGCGCGGTGGCGGCCGTAGACCTGCTCCAGCGCATCGCTCACCTCGCCGACGGTGGCGCGGGCGCGGATCGCCTCGATGCTCAAGGCCAGCAGGTTGCCGGTGTCGTTCTGCGCGGCCTCGGTCAGAGCCTTCAACGCCACGGCCACCTTGGCGCCATCGCGCGCGGCCTTGATCGTCTGCAGCCGGGCGAGTTGCGCCTCGCGCACCTTGACGTTGTCGACCTCCAGGATCTCCACCTTGTCGTGCGTCTTCAGCCGGTACTTGTTGACGCCGACGATCACGTCACGGCCGCTGTCGATGCGCGCCTGCTTCTCGGCGGCGCTGGCCTCGATCTTCAGCTTGGCCCAGCCGCTGTCCACCGCGGCCGTCATGCCGCCCATCGCTTCCACCTCGTCGATGATGGCTTGCGCCGCGTCGGCCATGTCCTGCGTCAGCTTCTCCATCAGGTAGCTGCCGGCCCAGGGGTCGACGACGCCGGTGATGTGCGTCTCTTCCTGGATGATGAGCTGCGTGTTGCGCGCGATGCGGGCGCTGAACTCGGTGGGCAGCGCGATCGCCTCGTCGAAGCTGTTGGTGTGCAGGCTTTGCGTGCCGCCGAACACCGCGGCCATGGCCTCGATCGCCGTGCGCACCACGTTGTTGTACGGGTCCTGCTCGGTCAGGCTCCAGCCGCTGGTCTGGCAGTGCGTGCGCAGCATCAGGCTCTTCGGGTTCTTCGCGCCGAAGCCCTTCATGATGCGGCACCATAACAAGCGAGCCGCGCGCATCTTGGCGATTTCGAGATAGAAGTTCATCCCGATCGCCCAGAAGAAGCTCAGGCGCCCGGCGAAGTCGTCGACGTCCAGGCCCTTGGCCAGCGCGGTCTTCACGTACTCCTTGCCGTCGGCCAGCGTGAAGGCCAGTTCCAGCGCCTGGTTGGCGCCGGCTTCCTGCATGTGGTAGCCGCTGATGCTGATCGAGTTGAACTTCGGCATGTTCTTCGCCGTGTACTCGATGATGTCGCCGATGATGCGCATGCTGGGCGCCGGCGGGTAGATGTAGGTGTTGCGGACCATGAACTCCTTGAGGATGTCGTTCTGGATGGTCCCCGACAACTGGTCCTGCGGCACGCCCTGCTCTTCCGCTGCCACCACATAACCCGCCAGCACCGGCAACACGGCGCCGTTCATCGTCATGCTCACGCTGACCTTGTCGAGCGGGATGCCGTCGAACAGGATCTTCATGTCCTCCACCGAATCGATCGCGACGCCGGCCTTGCCGACGTCGCCCAACACGCGCGGGTGGTCGCTGTCGTAGCCGCGGTGGGTGGCCAGGTCGAAGGCGACGCTGACGCCCTGGCCGCCGGCGGCCAGCGCCTTGCGGTAGAAGGCGTTCGATTCTTCGGCGGTGGAAAAGCCCGCGTACTGGCGGATGGTCCACGGCCGCACCGCGTACATCGTGGCCTGCGGGCCGCGGATGAAGGGCTCGAAGCCGGGCAGCGTGTCGGCGTACGGCAGGCCTGCCAGGTCGGCCGCGGTGTACAGCGGCTTGACGGTGATGCCCTCGGGCGTGACCCAGTTCAGCGCCGAGACGTCGCCGCCGGGCGCCGACTTGGCGGCGGCCTGCGCCCACTGCGCCAGCGTGGCCGTCTTGAAGTCGGGGGCGTTGCTCATTCGGGTCTCCTGGGGTCGCTGCCCTTGCCGGTCTGCCGTCATTATGCATAATTATGAATTCAAATCCAACGCCGACCTGACATCCGTGCCTGCCGTGGCCGCCATCGACACCCCGCCCGCCCCGCCGCCGCGCCTGCTGTCGCCCCGCGCCCTCTACCAGGACGTGGCCGAGCGCCTGCGCCAGCAGATCTTCGCGCGCCAGCTCGAACCCGGCAGCTGGATCGACGAGCTCAAGCTCTGCGCCGAGTACGGCATCAGCCGCACGCCGATGCGCGAGGCGCTGAAGGTGCTGGCCGTCGAAGGCCTGGTGACGATGAAGGTGCGCCGCGGCGCCTACGTCACCGAGATGTCGCGCGACGACGTGGCCCAGGTCTACCACCTGCTGGGCCTGCTGGAAAGCGACGCCGCCGGCGAAGTGGCCGCGCAGGCCAGCGAGGCCCAGCGCGCCACGCTGCGCGCGCTGCACGAGCGGTTGGAAAAGCAGGTGCGCCAGCGCGACGCCTTCTTCGCCACCAACGAGCAGTTCCACCTGGCGCTGCTGCAGGCCGCCGGCAACCGCTGGCGCACGCAGATCGTGACCGACCTGCGCAAGGTGATGAAGCTCAACCGCCACCACTCGCTGTTCAAGCAGGGGCGGCTGGCCGATTCGCTGGCCGAGCACCGCGCGCTGATGCAAGCCATCGAAGCCCGCGACGCGGCGCGCGCCACCGCGTTGATGAAGGCGCATTTCGCCAGCGGCCTGGAAGCGGCGGCCTGAGCTTCAGCTTCGGGTCAGCCGCTTTCGCTACCGTCATCGTTCCGAAGTGAAGGACCCAAAAGGACCCGCCCGATGAAGATCCACGAATACCAGGCCAAGGAACTGCTGCGCGCGCACGGCGTGCCGGTGCCGCGGGGCTACGCCGCCTTCAGCGTGCGCGAGGCCGAGGAAGCCGCCGCCAAGCTCGGCGGCTCGGTGTGG
>JAIUPH010000040.1 GCA_020161065.1 Pseudomonadota bacterium | reverse complement strand
TGGGCCACGCGCTCGCCCGGTTCGAGCGTCACTGGGAGAAGCAGTCATGACGGCCGCGACTGGCAATCTCGCTGTGCTGCTGGAGGGGTTCTTCACCCGAAGACTCATGCAGCAGCGGCAGGCGAGCGCGCATACGATCGCGTCCTATCGTGACACCTTCCGCCTCTTCCTCCGGTTCGCCGAGAAGCGCCTCAAGGTTGCACCGAGCGCGCTGGCGTTGGAGCAACTCGACGCGCCGCTGATCGCGGCGTTCCTTGCCGACCTGGAGCACGAACGCGGCGTAGGTGCCAGAAGCCGGAACCTGCGGCAGAGCGCTATTCGGTCCTTCTTTCGGTACGCCGCCTTTGAATCGCCTGGACATGCGGGCCTGATCCAGCGCGTCCTGGCGATTCCCAGCAAGCGATGCACCCGCAAGCAGGTCTGCCACCTGACGCGCGAAGAGGTCGAAGCCCTACTTGCGGCACCCGATCGGACCACATGGTCGGGACGGCGTGACCATGTCCTGTTGTTGCTTGCGGTCCAGACCGGGCTGCGTCTGTCCGAGATAACCGGCCTACGAGCCGCCGATGTCAGGTTCGGCACGGGCGCCCACGTCCACGTGCTCGGCAAAGGACGCAAAGAGCGCTGCACGCCGCTGGCCAACCAGACACAGGTCGTGTTGCGGTCATGGATGAGCAGGGACTTAGGACCCGAGCCCGTCACACTGTTCCCGAGTGCCAGAGGCAGCCGCCTCAGCGCTGACGGCGTCCAGTACCTCGTGGCCAAGCACGTTGCCACAGCCGGCCGGGCCTGCCCATCCTTGACGCGCAAGCGCGTGACGCCACATGTGTTGCGTCACACCACGGCGGTGGAACTCCTTCAGGCTGGAGTCGACCGGTCGGTGATCGCGCTGTGGCTTGGCCACGAATCGCTGGAGACCACCCAGATTTACCTCGATGCCGATCTGACGTTGAAGGAGCGTGTGCTGGACAAGGTCGCGCCTCCCGGTGTGCAGGCCAGGCGCTATCGGCCGGAGGACAAGTTGATGGCGTTTCTCAGCGCGCTTTGAACCGGCGGCTTTCCGTCATCGGCTTGCCAGTGTTGCCGGCCGCCGCCGTATATGCAGGCGGCGGCCGTGCCGGCGGACCTCGACCAACCGTCCATGAGGGTTCCGGAGCAACCTTCTGGGATCGCTGGGACCGCAGGGCCCCGGCCTCGGCGATGGCCACGAAGGGCGTTGGCCGAACCCGCGCGAAGGACTGGTGTGTTCAGATCGCGATCGTTCGAGCGGCCACCCTGGCTGTACGAGCTCGACCCAATGCAGCCGCTCGGTCGCTCGCCAAGCCGTCGGTCAGGCCTTCGGTAGGTCACAAGGCACGACTCGAACCCAGGCCGCTGAACCCGTTGGGGCGAGCCCACCGTGAGCTACAGGTCGACCGGCGCCACTGGGACGGAGAGATTGTTCGCTGATTTCTGCGCGCACTGAAGCTCAGTCGGCGCTCGGCGACGCGGCTCCGGCCCGGTATTCGCCGGGGGTGCGGCCCGTCCAGCGCTTGAAGGCGTGGCGAAAGCTCGCCGCGTCGCTGAAACCCAGGGCGGCAGCAATGTCGTCGACCTCGAGGAACGAGGTCGACAGGTAGTCGACGGCCAAGGCTTGGCGCACGCTCGCCAGCAGTTCCTTGTAGGTCGTCCCCTCCTCGTCGAGCCGTCGCCGCAGCGTCCGGGCGGTGATACACAGCACCGCCGCGATCTCGTCGATGCCGGGAAAGCGGCCCGGTGTTCGCGTCAGTTCGGCATATACCCGGCGGCTCGTGCCCGAGTTCCACTTGTGGTCCTCCAACAACTTGGCGCAGGCTGCCGAGACCTGGGTCGCGGCGATGGGGTTCGCGAATTGGGGTGGCCGGTCCAGCCACTCGGCTGGGTAGTCCACTTGCGTGCGAGGCTGATCGAAGGTGACGGTGCATTCGAGCACGCGTTCCAACAGGCCGGCGTGCCTCGGACGCGGCAACGCGAAGCCCGCGCGCGCGGGCACGCACCAGGCGCCCATCACGTGCTTCGTGAGGCTGACGTGCGTGCCGAGCTGCATTTCCAGCAGCGCGCGAAACAGATCTCTATCGACGTCGGGTAGCGCGGCTTCGTCGAGCGTCGGGAGAACCCATGAGGCCACGTCGTGCTCCACCTCGAAGGCAATCCGCATGACCGGTGTGGCAAGTGCGTGATAGCGCACGGCGAGTTCGCAGGCACCGCGCATCGACTCGGCGCACGCCAACGCATAGCCGTACATGCCGTAGTCGGTGAGGCGCATCCCGCCCCCCACGAGTGCGGCCCATCCCGCCTTTGGCGACAGCCTGCCGGCGTTACGGCACACCACGAGGAACTGATGGACCGAGATCCGAGTGTGGGCACTCGAGGCTTCGGCCTGCGACAGACTGGAGCCGGCCAGCAGCAGCTTGGTGTCCACCCCCAGTTCACTCAGGGCGCGCATGACGGCGTGCACCTTGAACGGCGCGTACCGCTTTTCGTGTAGCGCAAGCGCCGTGTTCGGTCTCGGTGTCGTACTCATGACGTGTCCTTAAGTCGCACTGTCGCCTTCCGCATTCTCCACACGGAGAACCCGGGGCGGTTCAATCGGCTACCTCACGCCGCCGGTGGGCCTGAACCTGATCGTCGCCATTGCGGCCTTCAAGGTGGCCTTCGGCACCATCGTCAGGTCGGTGATCCCGTTCATCACCATCATGCTGATCTGGCTGGTGATCGTGATCGTCTACCCGACCCTGTCGCTGGGCTTGCTGGGCAGATGAACACCGACGCCGCGCTGCGCGAGCGCGCGGCGCGCGTCATCCCCGGCGGCCTGTGGGCCACACGCGCGCGCAGGGCCTGCCGGCCGGCTATCCGCAGTTCTTCTCGCACGCCGATGGCTGCCGGCTGTGGGATACCGACAGGCCGCGAGTACATCGACTTCATGTGCAGCTGGGGCCCGGTGATGCGGGGCCATCACGATGCCGACGTGGATGCCGCTGCCGCCGCCCAGGCACGTGCAGGCGATGTGATGAACGGCCCGGCCCCGGTGCTGGTGGACCTGGCCGAGTTCTTCACCGCCTTGGTCGCGCATGCCGACTGGGCGCTGTTCGCGAAGAACGGCACCGACGCGACGACGATTGGCGTGACCACCGCGCGCGCCGCGACGCGCAAGCGCAAGCTGCTGCTGGCGCGCGGCGCCTGCCACGGCGCGGCGCGCGCGCGAGGCCGCGGCGTCGATCTTCGTCACCGGCTCGTTCTGGTGCGGCGCCGTGGCCATGGCCTCGGCACTGGCCACCTTGCGCAAGCTGCAGGCGCTGGACGGCATCACCCACATGCAGGCGATGGGCCAGCGGCTGCGCAATGGCCTGGACGCGCAGGCGAGGGCCATAGCTTCGACATCCGCCAGAGTGGCCCGCCGCAGACCGGCGCATAGGATTCCCAAACGCTCCCTCGAAATCCCCGACGCGGGAGCCGAGGCCGGCCAGGCTCGCGGGCGAACTGGCCGACGCGTTGCACCAGCACCTGTTGGCGCAGCAGCGGGTGCGGCGCGGGATGAGGCGGGATGTGGTGATCACGCCTGTGGGGCAGCAGGCCCTGCGCTTCCGTTGCCGGCGCCGTGAGGCGGCGCGGCGCCTACCCCGCGTGCGCGCGCAGCCAGGCCACGATGTCGGCGGTGACCTCGTCGCGGTTGGTCTCGTTCAGGATTTCGTGGCGGCCACCCGGGTACAGCTTCACCGTCACATCGGCCAGGCCGGCATCGTGGTAGCGCTGGCCCAGCAACTGGATCAGCGCGCCGCCGCCGGCCAGCGGGTCGGCGTCGCCCGACGCGATCAGCACCGGCAGGTCACGGCGGATGCCGGCCAGCCGCACCGGGTCGGCCACCCGGGATGCGGGTTCGAACAGGGCGGGAATCACATCGGCCGGCACGTCCCAGCCGCACCAGGGGTTCGCCACGTAGGCGTCCACCTCGGCGGGGTCGCGGGACAGCCATTCGTAGCCCGTGCGGTGCTCGAAGCCCGCGTTGAAAGCTTCGAGACCGGCGGGGGCGTCGGCGGGAGCGTTGGCCATGGCGGCGGCGAAGGCGTCCAGCGCGGTCGAGCCGGACAGCACCACGCCCGCCCAGGGGGCGGCGTGGTCGAGCAGGGCCGCCTGCGCGGCGAACGAGCCCATCGAATGCCCGAAGAGGAACAGCGGCAGGCCGCCGTGCCGCGCGCGAAGCGCGGCGCCGAACTGGGCCACATCGGCGATCAGGCCGCCGAACCCGGCGGCGCCGAAGTCGCCCAGCCGTCCGTTGGCGGTGCGTCCGTGCCCGCGGTGGTCGGCCGCGTGGACCACGAAGCCGGCGGTGTTCAGCGCGTGGGCAAAGCGGTCGTAGCGCTCTCCGTGTTCGGCCAGCCCGTGGGCGATCTGCACCACGCCGGCGGGCTGGTCGTCCACGTCGGACCAGGTGTAGGTCACCACGCGGGTGCCGTCGGCGTCGGAGAGGAAGGAGGAAGTGGAGGTGGTCATCGTTTCATTCTCGGTTCGCTGTGGTGCTGCACGACCCAGGGAAAACGGCAAGACTCGGCGCACGCCAACGCATAGCCGAACATGCCGTAGTCGGAGAGGCGCATGCACCTTGAACGGCGCGTACCGCTTTTCGCGCGGCGCAAGCGCCGTGTTCGGTCTCGGTGTCGTACTCATGACGTGTCCTGGAATCGCACTGTCGCCTTCGGCAATCTCCACACGGAGAACCCAGGGAAACTCCTTAGCCACTGTCCTCGGCGATGCGCATCCTGTCCTCGCCCGACATTTACGCCGAAGCGTTCAGACCCGACAGTCCTGCTCCAGCAAGCCACCTCGCAGAGCGCGGTGTCAACACAAGCAGGAGACATGCATGGGCACTCGCCACTGGACCCAGTCGTACGCCGACATCCCCGCCGAGATCGATGCCGATCGCTACGCGTCAATGGTCGATCTGTTGGACGCCGCGCTCAAGCGCCACGCCTCGCGTCCCGCGTTCAAGGCGTTCGGCCAGACCTTGAACTACGCCGACGTCGACCGGCTGTCGCGCTCGTTCGCGTCCTACCTGCAGACCAAGCTGGGCGTACGCCAGGGCGACCGCGTCGCGGTGATGATGCCGAACCTGCTGGCGTTCCCGGTCACGCTGCTGGGCATCATGCGCGCCGGCGCGGTGCAGGTGAACGTGAATCCGCTGTACACGCCGCGCGAACTGGAGCACCAGCTCAACGATGCCGGCGTCGAGACGATCGTCGTCTTCAACGGCTCGACGCCGACGCTGGCCGAGGTGCGCGCCAACACCGGCCTGAAGGCCGTCATCACGGTCGGCGCCGGCGACGCCAGCGGCGCCACGCTGCCGAGCCCGCCGGTCGATGCACGGCTCGGCGAGTCGGTCTCCTTCGCCGAGGCGCTGGCCCAGGGCGGCGGGCTGCCGCTGCGGCCGGTGGCGCTGACCGGCGACGACCTGCTGTTCCTGCAATACACCGGCGGCACCACCGGGCTGTCAAAGGGGGCCGCGCTGTCGCACCGAAATCTCGTCGCCAACACCGAGCAGTTCAAGGCCTTCATGCCGGTGGCGGTGAAAGAGGGCGAGGAGGTGTTGGTGACGGCGATCCCGCTGTACCACATCTTCGCGCTGATGGTGTCGCTCAGCTATCTGTCGGTGGGCGCCGAGAACTGGCTCGTCGCCAACCCGCGCGACATGGACGGCTTTGTCGGGGTGTTGGCGCAGGCCAGGCCGACGGTCTTCATGGGCGTCAACACGCTGTACGGCGGGCTCGTGCAGCACCCGAAGCTCGGCGAAGTGGACTGGACGCGCCTGAAGATCGCGATCGGCGGCGGCGCTGCCGTGGTCGGGGCGGTGTCCGACCGCTGGAAGGCCATCACGGGCCACTTCATTCGCGAGGGCTACGGCCTGTCGGAAACCTCGCCGGTGGTGTCGTTCAACCCGGCCTACATCACCGAGTTCACCGGCACGACCGGCCTGCCGATGCCGTCGACCGACGTCAAGCTGCTCGACGACAAGGACCTCGAAGTGGGGCTGGGGCAGCCGGGAGAGATCTGCGTCAAGGGGCCGCAGGTGATGCGCGGCTACTGGGAGAAGCCCGACGCGAACGCCACGGCGTTCACAAGCGACGGCTACTTCCGCACCGGCGACATCGGCGTCTTCGACGACAAGGGCTTCCTGAAGATCGTTGACCGCAAGAAGGACATGATCATCGTCTCGGGCTTCAACGTCTATCCGAACGAGGTCGAGGCCGTGGTCGCCAACTGCCCCGGCGTGGCCGAGGCGGCGTGCATCGGCGTGCCGCATGCGAAAACCGGCGAGGCCGTCAAGCTGTTCGTCGTCCGCCTGCCGGGCGCCGGCGTGACGGAGGCCGAGGTGATCGCGCATTGCCGTGCCGGCATGACCGGCTACAAGGTGCCGAGCGTCGTGCGCTTCGTCGACGCGCTGCCGAAATCCAACGTCGGCAAGATTCTCCGGCGCGAGCTGCGCAACGTCGATTGAGGCGCACGTGACCGACGTTGCCATGGGCGCCGTCCCCGCGCCGCGTGCAGGCTCGCCCGAATCGCCGGTGGGCCGCAGCGAAGCCGTCGCCCACACCGCTGAGGCCGGCGGACATGCGCTCGAGATCCAGATGCTGCGGGTGGGCGCCCAGCTGCTGCGCGTCGGGCGCCAGGCGGGTTCGCGGCGCGGCGCAACGCCGTTGCTGATGTTCAACGGCATCGGCGGCAGCATCGAACTGCTCGAGCCGCTTGCACGCGCGATGCCCGCGCGCGAGGTCATCGTGTTCGATGTCCCGGGCGTCGGTCATTCGCCGATGCCGCGCCGGCCCTACCGGCTGCGCACGCTGGCGCGCTGGGCGCTCGGCGTGCTCGATCACTTCGGGCACGCGCAGGCGGACGTGCTCGGTGTCTCATGGGGCGGCGTGGCGGCGCAGGAATTCGCACGCACGGCAGGCGAGCGCTGCCGGCGGCTGATCCTGTGCGCGACGACCTCGGGCATGTTCATGCTGCCGGGGCATCCGAAGGCGATCGCGCGCATGGTCACGCCACGGCGCTACATGAGCAAGGCCTACGCAACCCAGGTCAGCGGCGACATCTACGGCGGCGACTTCCGCCGCCGGCCCGAGCTGGCGGCCGAGTTCATGAAGCACGTCAAGTGGCAGTCGCGCTGGGGCTATTACCTGCAGATCGGCGCCGCGACGGGTTGGACCAGCGTGCATTGGTTGTGCCGCCTGAAGCAGCGCACGCTGGTGATGGCCGGCCGTGACGACCCGCTGATCCACACCTTCAATGCCCGGCTGATGCGATCACTCATTCCGAACAGCGAACTCAAGCTGTTCGACTGCGGCCACCTTTTCTTGATGACGCGCCAAGAGGAGTCGGTACGCGCCATCAATGAATTCCTCGACGAAGCCTGAACACCTCTTCGAACCAGGAGACTCAACATGAGCACTGCACCCATGGGCCCCGCCGAGCTGGCGGACAAGGCCGGCCAAGAGATCGGCGTTTCATCGTGGATCGAAGTCGGCCAGCAGCGCATCGACGAATTCGCGCACTGCACCGAAGACCGTCAATGGATCCACGTTGATGTCGAACGCGCGGCCAAGGAGAGTCCGGCCGGCGGCACGATCGCGCACGGCTACCTGGTGCTCGCGCTGCTGGCGCCCACCGGCATGGAGATTCTCGTGCCGCGCGTGCGCGCCAAGCAGATCCTCAACTACGGCCTCGACAAGGTGCGATTCCCAGCGCCGGTGCTGGCGGGCAAGCGGGTGCGCAACCGCATCAAGCTCGCCGCCGCCGAGGACAAGGGCGGCGGCCGCTGGCTGCTTTCGCTCGAGAACACGGTCGAGATCGAGGGCGGCGACAAGCCGGCGCTGGTGGCCACCACGCTCGCGATGGTGTTCGGCTGAGCGGCGAAGGACGACCCACCATGGCCACCAACACCGCCTCCGCGGGCCGCGCCCGCACCACCGCCGCGGCAGGCGCCAAGCGTGCCGCCGGCAAGACGGCTGCCGCCACCACCGCTGCCGTCCGCACCACGGCCGCGGCGGGCGCCAGGCGCGTTGTCGGCAAGACCGCCAACACCGCCACCGCTGCCGCCACGCGCGTCGCGAAGAAGGCGCGCAGCGCCGCGGATACCGCCGCCAAGCTGTCCGGCAGCGCGAGCAAGGCCGGCCTGTCTGCGCTCGGCACGGCCAGCGATCTTGGTGGCCTCGTCGCCGAGGCCAGCCGCAACACGCTCGCGATCAACCCGCTGATCGGCTTGAACAAGCGCGACGTCGCAAGCGCGGCCGGCTCGCTGCTCAAGGCCGTCACCAGTACGCCGCGGCGGGCCAGCACGCACCTGGGCCGCTACGTGAAGGAGCTGGGCCAGGTCGCGAAGGGGAAGTCCGAGCTGGTGCCCGACCCCAAGGACCGGCGCTTCGCCGATCCGGCGTGGAAGAGCAACGCCCTGTACGCGCGCCTGATGCAGTCGTACCTGGCGACGCAGAAGGAGCTGTCGCACTTCATCGAACAGTCGGCATTGAACAAGCTCGAGAAGGGTCGCGCGCACTTCTTCGCCTCGTTGATCACCGACGCGCTTGCGCCGAGCAACTGGGTGCTCGGCAATCCGGCGGCGGTGCGCAAGATCGTCGACACCGGCGGCGACAACCTCGTCAAGGGGCTGAAGAACCTGATCCACGACGCGCGCCACAACCACATGCTGCCTTCGATGGTCGACGCCACGCCGTTCAAGGTCGGCGAGACCATCGCCACCTCGCCCGGCCAGGTGGTGCTGCGCCACGAGATGTTCGAGCTGCTGCAGTTCGCTCCGACGACGCCGCAGGTGCACGCCCGCCCACTCGTGATGTCGCCGCCGCAGGTCAACAAGTACTACGCCATCGACCTGACGCCGGACAAGAGCCTCGTCAAGTGGGCGACCGACTCGGGCGTGCAGCTGTTCGTCGTCAGCTGGCGCAACCCGACGGTCGAGCACCGGCACTGGGGCCTGGACGACTACGTGCGTGCCCTCGATGCGGCGGTCGACGCGACGTGCAAGATCACCGGCAGTCCCGACGTCAACATGTGGGGCACGTGCTCGGGCGGCATGACGCTGGCGGCCTATCTGGCGTGGCTGGCTGCCACCGGCAAGCCCAAGGTCGCCAACACCACCTGGGCGGTGTGCGTGCTCGACACCGAGGCGGCGATCGAGGATTCGACGCTGGGCCTGTTCAACTCGCCGGCGACGATCCGTGCCGCCAAGGCGCGCTCGCAGCGCAAGGGCTTCGTCGATGGCGCGGAGATGGCGTCGATGTTCGCCTGGCTGCGCCCGAACGACCTGATCTGGAACTACTGGGTCAACAACTACCTGCTCGGCAACCGCCCGCCGGCCTATGACGTGCTGGCCTGGAATGCCGACACGACCCGGCTGCCCGGCCAGTTCCACTGCGACCTGCTCGAGATGGTCGAGAAGAACCCGTACATCAACGCCTGCACCCTCGAAGTGCTCGGCGTGCCGGTCGACATGGGCCAAGTCAAGCTTGGCGCGTACGTGATCGCCGGCATCACCGACCACATCACGCCCTGGCGCGCGTGTTACGGCACGGCGCGGCTGTTCGGGCCCGAGACGACGTTCGTGCTGGCCAACGCGGGCCACCTGCAAAGCATGATCAACCCGCCGGGCGTGCCCAAGGCCTTCTTCTTCAGCGGCCCGGCCGCTACGGACGACCCGATGGCCTGGGCCGAGGGTGCCCAGCCGAGCAAGCAGGAAGGCAGCTGGTGGCCGCACTGGCGCGAGTGGATCAAGGGCAAGTCCGGCGAGCTGAAGCCCGCGCCCGCGAAGCTCGGATCGCGCAAGTACCGGCCCCTGGCGCCAGCACCTGGGACCTACGTGATGGAGCGCTGAAGCCAGCGCACCCGGCCCACGCACGCGACACGTACACAACACGCACGGAGACACCCATCATGAGCACCTACACCGCCCCGATGAAGGACATGCAGTTCGTGCTGCACGAACTGGCGGGCCTCGACGCGATTGCCCGGCTGCCCGGCTACGGCGACGTGAGCACCGAACTCGTCGATGCGGTGCTCGAAGGCGCCGCCACCTTCTCCGGCGAGGTCTGGGGGCCGCTGAACAAGGTCGGAGACCAGCAGGGCCTGAAGCGCCACGACGACGGCCGCGTCACCACGCCCAAGGGCTTCGTCGAGGCCTATGCCAAGTTCGTCGAGTCGGGCTGGAACGGCCTGCGCTTCGACCCCGCCTTCGGCGGCCAGGGGCTGCCCAAGCTGGTCGACACCGCGGTGATGGAGATGTGGAACGCGTCGAACATGGCGTTCTCGATGGCGCCGCTTCTGACCCAGGGCGCGATCGAGGCGGTCTTCCTGCGCGGCAGCGACGCGCAGAAGCAGCGCTACCTGCACAAGATGGTCTCGGGTGAGTGGACCGGCACGATGAACCTGACCGAGCCGCAGGCCGGTTCCGACCTCGGGCTCATCCGCAGCAAGGCCACGCCCGAGGGCGATCACTACCGGATCCAGGGCCAGAAGATCTTCATCAGCTTCGGCGAGCACGACCTCACCGACAACATCGTCCACCTGGTGCTCGCGCGCACGCCCACGGCGCCGGAGGGCGTCAAGGGCATCTCGCTGTTCCTGGTGCCCAAGTTCCTCGTCAACGACGACGGCTCGCTCGGCGAGCGCAACGACGTGCGCTGCGTGTCGATCGAACACAAGATGGGCATCCACGCCAGCCCGACCGCGGTGCTCGCGTTCGGCGACGGCCCGGGCGCGATCGGCTACCTGATCGGCGAGGAGAACCGCGGTCTCGAATATATGTTCATCATGATGAACGAGGCGCGCTTCGGCGTCGGCGTGCAGGGGCTGGGCGTGGCCGAGCTCGCCTACCAGCAGGCCCTGGCCCATGCCAAGGATCGCGTCCAGGGCAAGGACGCCACGGCGCCCAAGGGCCCGAGCGTGCCGATCATCCGCCACCCCGACGTGCGGCGCATGCTGATGAGCATGAAGTCGCGCGTCGAAGCGATGCGCGCGCTGGCCTATGTGGTGGCGGCGATGTTCGACCAGGCGCACCGTGCCAGCGACGACGCGGAACGCAACGCAGCGCATGCCGGCGTCGACCTGCTGATCCCGATCCTCAAGGGCTGGTGCACCGAGACCGGCGTCGAGGTGGCTTCGACCGGTATCCAGATCCACGGCGGCATGGGTTTCATCGAGGAGACCGGCGCGGCGCAGCACCTGCGCGACGCGCGCATCACCACGATCTACGAGGGCACCACGGGCATCCAGGCCAACGACCTGATCGGGCGCAAGGTGCTGCGCGACGGCGGGCGCTCGATGCAGGCGCTGCTGTCGCAGATCGACGCCGTGTGCGAGCAGCTCGAGGCCGGCGACGATGCTCAGCTTCACGCGATCGGCGCACGCCTGCGCGAGGGTTCGAAGAGCCTGGCCGACAGCGTGCGCTGGATTCTGGCAACCGGCATGCAGGACCTCAACGCGGTACTGGCTGGCGCGGTGCCGTTCCTGCACCTGTGCGGCGTGGTGTGCGGCGGCTGGCAGATGGGGCGCGCCGCGCTGGCGGCGCAGCGCAAGCTTGCGGCCGGCGACGGTGATGCGGCGTTCTACCGCGCCAAGGTCGCCACGGCGCGCTTCTTCGCCGACCAGGACCTGTCGCGGGCGCGCGGGCTCGCCGAGGCGACCATGCACGCCGGCGCCAGCACGATGGCGCTCGCCGAAGAACAGTTCTGACCTGGGGGCCCTGCCATGAAGATCCTCGTCGCCGTCAAGCGGGTCGTCGACTACAACGTCAAGGTGCGCGTCAAGGCCGACGGCACCGGCGTGGACATCGCCAACGTCAAGATGAGCATGAATCCCTTCGACGAGATCGCCGTCGAGGAGGCGGTGCGGTTGAAGGAAAAGGGCGTGGCGAGCGAGATCGTCGCCGTCTCGTGTGGCGTGGCGCAATGCCAGGAGACGCTGCGCACCGCGATGGCGATCGGCGCCGACCGCGGCATCCTGGTCGAGACAGGCGACGAGCTGCAGCCGTTGGCGGTGGCCAAGCTGTTGAAGGCACTGGTGGAGCAGGAGAAGCCCGCGCTGGTGATTCTCGGCAAGCAGGCGATCGACGACGACTGCAACCAGACCGGCCAGATGCTCGCCGCGCTGCTGGGTCGGCCGCAGGGGACCTTCGCGAGCAAGGTCGAGGTCGAGGACGGTCGTGTGCGCGTCACGCGCGAAGTCGACGGCGGGCTGGAAACAGTGAGCCTCGCCACGCCGGCGGTCGTGACCACCGACCTGCGCCTGAACGAACCGCGCTATGTCACCCTGCCCAACATCATGAAGGCGAAGAAGAAGCCGCTGGCAGTACTCAAGCCCGCCGACCTCGGCGTCGATGTGGCACCGCGCCTGGAGACGCTGTCGGTTCGCGAACCCTCGGGGCGCAAGGCCGGTGTCAAGGTCGCCGACGTCGCGGCCTTGGTCGACAAGCTCAAGAACGAAGCGAAGGTTATCTGAGCTTCTTCAGGGCCGAGTCAGCATCACCATGAGCACACGGGAACTCATCGCCGCCCACGGTCCGCGCGAGACCATGGACTACGACGTGGTCGTGGTCGGCGCCGGGCCGGCCGGGCTGGCCACCGCGATCCGGTTGAAGCAGCTTGCGCCGGACGCGAGCGTCGTCGTGCTCGAGAAGGGCTCGGAGCCCGGCGCGCACATCCTCTCGGGCGCCGTGATGGACCCGCGCGCGATGGACGAGCTGTTCCCGGACTGGAAGAAGCGGGGTGCCCCGCTGGACCAGGCGGTGACCGGCGATGACGTGCTGTTCCTGAGCGAAACCGGCAGCACGCGCACACCCGACTGGCTGGTGCCGCGCAACCTGCACAACCACGGCTGCTACGTCGTCAGCCTGTCGAACGTCGTCAAGTGGATGGCGCAGCAGGCCGAAGCGCTCGGCGTCGAAATCTTCCCGGGCTTTGCCGCGGCCGAGGTGCTGTACGACGAGCAGGGATGCGTCGCGGGCGTGGCGACCGGCAACATGGGCATCACGAAGGAAGGCGAGCCTGGCGAGAACTTCCAGCTCGGCATGGAACTGCGCGGCAAGTACACGGTCTTCGCCGAGGGCGCGCGCGGCCACCTGGGCAAGCAGTTGCTCGCCAGGTACAAGCTGACAGAAGGACGCGACACCCAGACCTTCGCGATCGGCATCAAGGAGCTGTGGGAGTTGCCCGCCGACAAGGCGCAGCCGGGCCGCGTGGTGCACACCGCCGGCTGGCCAATGGCGGGCGACACCTTCGGCGGCGGCTTTCTCTACCACCTGGCGGACAACCAGGTCACGCTCGGTTTCGTGATCGGTCTCGACTATGCCAACCCGTACCTGAGTCCGTTCGAGGAGATGCAGCGCTGGAAGACGCACCCGGCGATCCGCGCGCACATCGAAGGCGGCAAGCGCATCGGCTACGGCGCGCGGGCGATCAACAACGGCACGCCGCAGGCGCTGCCGAAGACGGTGTTCCCGGGCGGCGCGCTGATCGGCTGCGACGCCGGCTACCTGAACGCGGCGCGCATCAAGGGCAGCCACGCGGCGATCAAGTCCGGCATGCTCTGCGCCGAAGCGATGGCGGCAGCGCTCGCTGCGGGCCGCGCCCAGGATGAGCTCACTGCCTACCCCGAGGCGTTCGAGAAGAGCTGGCTCAACGCGGAGTTGCTGCAGACGCGCAACTTCAAGCTCTGGTTCAAGAAGGGCAAGACGGTGGGTCAGGTGATGACCGGCGTCGAGCAGTGGCTGCTGCCCAAGCTCGGCGTGACCAGCCCGCCCTGGACGCTGCACAACCACAAGGCCGATCACGAGGCATTGCAGCCGGCCAGCGGCTTCCAGCCCATCGCGTACCCGAAGCCCGATGGCCGGCTGAGCTTCGACCGCCTGTCGTCGGTCTTCGTAAGCAACACCAACCACGAAGAGAACCAGCCGGCGCACCTGACTTTGAAGGATGCCACGGTTCCGGTGCGGATCAACCTCTCGCAGTTCGGCGGGCCCGAGAGCCGCTACTGCCCCGCGGGCGTGTACGAATTCGTGCAGAACGCCGACGGCGGCGACCGGCTGCAGATCAACGCGCAGAACTGCGTGCACTGCAAGACCTGCGACATCAAGGACCCCACGCAGAACATCGTCTGGGTGACGCCCGAAGGCGGCGGCGGACCGAACTACGCCGGCATGTGACGCGCTCGCTATCACCCTCGACACACTCAGGAGCAAACCTGCCATGGCCGTCCTCGTCATCGCGGAACACGACAACCGGTCGCTGAAGGTGGCCACGCTCAATGCCGTCACGGCCGCCGCCGCGTTCGGCGTTTCGGTGGATGTGCTGGTGGCGGGGCACCAAGCCGCCGCGGTCGCCCAGGCCGCCGCCGCCGTGCCAGGCGTCGCGCGCGTTGTGCATGCCGATGCGGCGGCACTGGAGGGACAGCTGGCCGAGAACATCGCCGCCCAGGTGCTCGCCGTGGCCGGCGAGTACGAGACCATCGTCTTTCCGGCAACGGCCCATGGCAAGAACGTGGCGCCGCGCGTGGCAGCCGGGCTCGACGTGGCCCAGATCAGCGACGTGACCCGAGTCGTGTCGCTGAACACCTTCGAGCGGCCGATCTACGCCGGAAATGCCATCGCCACCGTGCGCAGCAAGGACCGCATCAAGGTTCTCACGGTACGCACCACGGCCTTCGACGCCGCGCCCGTGGATGGAGGCGATGCACGTCTGGTGCTCACGCCGGCGGTGCAGGACGCGGGCACCTCGCTCTTCGTCGGCGCCGAGATCGCCAAGCTCGACCGCCCGGAACTCACGGCGGCCAAGATCATCGTCAGCGGCGGACGCGGCCTCGGTTCGGCGGAGAAGTTCGGCGAAGTGCTGACGCCTCTGGCCGACGCGTTGGGCGCCGCGCTCGGCGCGAGCCGGGCCGCGGTCGATGCAGGCTATGCGCCCAACGACTGGCAGGTCGGGCAGACGGGCAAGATCGTCGCGCCGCAGCTGTACGTGGCCTGCGGCATCTCCGGTGCCATCCAGCACCTGGCAGGCATGAAGGACTCGAAGGTGATCGTCGCGATCAACAAGGATCCCGAGGCACCGATCTTCAGCGTCGCCGACTACGGGCTCGAGGCCGACCTGTTCGAAGCGGTTCCCGAATTGACGGCCGCACTGCGCACCTGACGGAGGGACCACGACGTGCCACGCAAGACCGTCGCTGCGCCGCGGGGCCGGCAGCGCGCCGCCAGCGCGAAGACCGCCACGCCCGACCTGCCGCTGTTCGCACTGGCGCGCCAGGTGCGTTCGTGGGCCGACACGCTGCTGAGCGTGACCGGCAGCGCCGCGGACATCGGTCTCAGTCTCACGCAGGCGCGCGTCAAGGATCCCAAGCGAAAGCAGGCGGTCGCCAAGGCCGGCACCCAGTTGCGGCGCTGGCGCGAGGCGGCCGGCATGACGGCACGCGAGCTGAGCGAGGCGGTCGGCCTGGGCGATGCCAAGCTGCTCGAGGAGGCCGAAGGCGGTGTGGCAACCCTGCCGTTCGAGATCGTGCTGCGCTTGGCCGGCGTGCTGGGTCGCAACGATCCGATCCCGGTGGCGATGTCGCTCACGCGCCAATACAACCCCGAGCTGTGGAAGACGCTGGAGTCGCTGGGCGTCGGCAAGCTCGCGGTCCAGGGCGCGCGCGAACGCGAACTCGCCAACGTCTACCGCGGCAACGATGCCGCGCGCCAGCTCGACGACGAGGACTTCGCCGAGGTGTTGTCGTTCACGCGCCGGGCGTTCGAGATGGCGGTCGGCTTCCGCGGTGCGGCGGACCAGAGGCGGCCCCGGTGAGTCGCGGCAAGGCAATCGTCGGCAAGCCCGATCGCGAGAAGGCGGGCGCGCCAGAACCGGCAAAGGCACGCACATCGAAGCCGGCGCAGCTGCGCCGCGCCGCTGCGAAGGCACCACCCGCCAAGAAGCGCAGCCCGCAGAAGACGGTGGCGAGCGCAGCCGAGCCGCAGGCCGGGCCGACCACGTTCACGCAGGTGGCCGCGGCCCTGGCCCAGTCGCGACGCGAGGACGCGCGCGCGCTGATCGAAGCGGGCCGTATGTCGGTCGCCGGCGTGCAGGCGCTGCTCGAGCGCCGCATCGACACATTGCGCGAAGCCCTCTCCGAGCTGCGCGCGGTCAGCAAGTTGATGCGCCACGCAGGCGCGCGCGAGACCGTCGCGCACGTCGACGAACTGGCGCGCGGCGCGGTGCAGTTGACGCTGGCCAGCGTGCGCGAAATGGCGGCCCTGGCCAGCTCGACCCAACGAGAAGCGCTCGCCGTCCTGGCTCGGCGTCTGCAAGCCGATCTCTTGGAGTTCAGGCAAATGCAGTCCACCCTACGCCAACGGCCCCCCAAGTGATCGCGCCAATGTCCCCAGTCGAAAGGCTCGCCAAATGCACCTCGAGAATCTGTCGATCGGCAGCGATCCACCGAATGAAGTGAATGCCGTCATCGAGGTGCCGGTTGGCGGCGAGCCGATCAAGTACGAGACGGACAAGGCAGCAGGCATGCTCGTCGTCGATCGGTTTCTCTACACGCCGATGCGCTATCCCGGCAACTATGGCTTCATCCCACACACGCTCTCGGAGGATGGCGATCCCTGCGATGTTCTCGTGGCAAATACACGCCCGCTGATGCCAGGCTGCGCCATCGCAGTACGGCCAGTCGGCGTGCTCAAGATGGTGGATGAAAGCGGAGGAGACGAGAAGATCGTTGCGGTTCCAGTCAGCCGCCTCACGCAGCGCTACGGCCGCGTGCACAACTACACGGATTTGCCTGAAATCTTGTGGCGGCAGATCGAACACTTCTTCGCGCACTACAAGGATCTCGAGCCAGGTAAGTGGTCGAAGTTCGACGGCTGGGGAGATGCCGAGCATGCCAAGGACCTGATCGAACAGGCGATCGCCCGCGCCTCGAAGCTGCAGCGCGTCAGGGAGAGGTTGTGATCGGACTGTCGCTGCTCCGGCTGCCGGGAGTTGAATCGAGCGCGCACGCCGATCGCGTCGCGCGGCATCTCCAACTTCTCAGACTCTCAACCGGCAACATGCTTCGAGCCGCGGCCAAGGCGGCCCCCCGTTGAGAAAGCAGAGGCGACGAAGGCAAAACGATCCATCAACCCGCGTTGAACTCAACGCATTCGTCAGGAGAGAGCAGATGGCCAAGAAGCCCAGTGCAAGCAGCGAGTCCAGCGTCTATCGCATCACCGAGGTGATCGGCACCAGCGCCCAGTCCTGGGAAGACGCGGCGCGCAACGCCGTCGAGACAGCGGCAAACACGCTGCGCGACCTTCGCGTCGCAGAGGTCGGCAAGTTGGACATGAAGGTCGAAGACGGCAAGGTGGTCGCGTTCCGGGCCCGCGTTCAGTTGTCGTTCAAGTACGAAGGCTGAGCGGGCGACTCCGCCCCCGCGTAGTGCTCGTGCTCTAACTTTCGCGCGTCTGTGGGTTTCGAGCTCTAGGACCGATCGAAACAATGCCGATCAGGCTCTCGCATGACACGCTCGGTCGAGCACGCGAGGTCCATCGTACCAACCCTCGAAAGGAAACGAGCATGAGCACTTCGAACCTGTCTGCCGCGGCGAACGAAACGCTGCAGTCCTGCGGCCAAACCGCCGAGGCCCTGATCGGCGCATGCCGCAGCGGGGGCAACCGTGTCATCGGTCGCGTCGACGCCGGGTGGGACGGGTTGGTCGCACGCGGCGGCGCGCGTCTGAGCGAACAACTGCGCCACGATCTCGTCGCCGCGCAGCGCGAGGTCAGCGGCTTCTACGCCAAAGGCGTCGATGCGCTGAGCAAGCTGTCGACGCAGGCCGTGCAGGCGGTCGTCAAGGCTGCAACTGCCGGCGTCGATCGGTTGTCAGGGCGCGTGACGAGCCTCGAAGCCATGCTCGCGCCGTTGCCGCTCTCCAGCGCAATCGTCATCGTGCAACCCATCGCGGCAGCCGGTCGGGACGCGTCCGGGTTCGTCGCCGCGCGCGCCAAGCAGGCGGCTGCGCGTATCGAAGGCGATGTCGTCGTCGCGACGCCTGCGCCTGCCAAGCGCAAGCCGGCGCGCCGCAAGGCCACAGCAGGCCGCCGCGCCTGACGCCGGTTGCTGCCTACGGCTGTCTGCAGGCCTCATGAAGAAGCAGGAGCCTCTCTCCGCAAAGCGGCGCCGGAGCGCGGCGTCCTCACCTCGGCGATCACCGGACCCGACGGGGCCGGCCGCCGAAGGTGGAGCACGCCAGCGAGCACTACAGGCGGCAGGGCAGTTGCTTGACGCGCGACAGGCCTTGCTCAACAAGGGTCTACGTGCGCTCACGCCCTTGCCCGCCTTCGAGGATGTCCTCGACCAGCGCGTTGCCGCGGCGCTGCGGCGTTTGGGCTTTCCCGATGCGGTGGAACTCGCCCGAATGCGCGAGCAGATCACGGACCTGCAACAGCGGCTGGAGGCGCTCGGGCCGGCGCCGAAGGGACGCGACCGTCGTTGATTCGTGAGAACTCGCGACCGCATCCTGGAGACGGCCCGAAACCTCTTCAACGACGAGGGTCTGGCGCAGGTTTCGACCAACCGCATCGCCACCGAGTTGGACATCAGCCCGGGTAATCTTCACTACCACTTCAAGAAGAAGGAGGTACTGGTCGCTTGGTTGCTGCGCAGGCTGACCGAGTCGCTAAGGCCATTCGCAGATTCGCACGAGTCCGTCGAGGCCATCGAGGACCTGTGGATGACGATGCACCTCGCGCTCGAGGTGATCGATCAGTACCGCTTCATCCTGCGCGACGTCGACTTTCTCGTGCGGGAGTATCCGGCGCTCGTCGTTCCGCTGCGCGAACTCGTCGGCCGGCGCATTGCCGCCATGCGCGCCGTGCTCGAAAAGCTGCGCGGTCTGCAGGTCATCGACGCCACCGACGAGCAGTTGACGGCCCTGGTCCTCCAGGCCGTGCTCGCCAACACGGCATGGCATTCATTCGAGAACCTCCTGCCCGTCGGGGCCCAAGGATCCGTTTCTGGAACAAGGGCTGTGGCGTATCACCTGCTGGTGATGTTGTCGCCGTACGTCAACGAAGCGTCGAGGCCCTACCTCGACTATCTGCGCGGACGATACGCGACATGATGCGGAGCCGATGTGACTTCCGCAGGTTCTCTGTATCTGGCGCGTCCGCGCGGCGCGGGGCCGGGCTGTCGTGCTTCGCATCGAGCCGCCAGCGAGTTCGCAGATTTGATGTCGCAGCGGACAGTGGTCCGGCGGGCGGCAGACGACCCTTTGGGAGCGGGTAACCCGGTCGACGGAGAGCTAGCTAGCGCACCGGCGGTCAGCTGAAGCGCTCGCATGGGGCAGTGCTGCGGCCAGCCTCCGCCGCCAAGCGAACATCGTTGTCAAACGACATTCAGAACTGACCGCTTTTCATGTCGCCCGACACATCGTCGACCGGGGGTTGGGCTAGCTGGCTATGCTGTGCTTGAGCTTCCCGCCAGCCGAGTGCCGGGTCAGCGGCGCGTCCTCGTTTGACCGTTTCTGGCCGGGCACTGACGTACGGCCTTCGCATCCGAGTGTTCGCTTTACGCGCATCGTGTGCGTTCGGAGCGCAGCGTGAGGAGTGCCTGTGTGGTACGCGTCGAAGTTCGAGGTGCATCGACTGAACCCATCTACCTACGAGCTTCTTCAGCAACCAGAGCAACATCTGAATGCACATCGACCCGCATGGCGTCGAGGTCGATGATTGCATCTGCCATCGCCGCGAGGTGCGGGGTCTGGGTGATGAAGAACTCCTGCCGGTAGCCGCCGAGCCGAAGGACTTCGCGCTTCATCGCCATGAACATGCGCTTGTGTTCTGGATCGAGTGGCCCATCGGCCTCGTCGGAGAAGAGCGTATCGAATCGCCGTCCCGTGTTCTGGGCCAAGTACAGGGCAATCGCGCGCGTCAGGCAGGCGTCGATGAAAGTTCGCTCACCGCCGCTCATCAGGCTGAGGCTCTTGCCACCGCGCGCGTCGGGGCTCATCGTCCCCGATCCGCACGTGTTATGCCGCATCGCTTCGCAGGTACCTGCGGCGCAGTTGCAGGGGCCGGGACGCCTGCCGGATCGCGCACTCGGCATATCCGGGTTCTCGGCATAGTGGATCAACGAATGCCTGACACGCGCCGTGGCGCTGTACCTCGCGCAGCAGTCAGGCCGGCGCTGCGACACGCTCTTCTGCGACGAGGCCGATGGCGCACTGGACGCTGACCGCAAGCGCATGTTCATGGCGATGAAGCGCGAGGTGCTCAGGCTGGGCGGGTACGAACGCGAGTTCTTCGTCTCGCAGACACCCGAGCTGACGGCGATGGCGGATGCGGTGATTGACCTCGACGCCATGCACGTCGGCGTCGACGAAGCGGTCGATGCGTGTGCCCCGGACTCCTGCACACTGGGGCCAAACGTCGCGGCGGACCGCGCTCGAACGTGCCGAGCATAAAGTCGCCGTCCGCCGCTTTGGCTTCATGCAGATGAACTTTTCCGTCCAGACCCTACCGGCCCTTCGAGGCGGGCTGCTCGCGCTGCTGGCCGCGGCGCTGTTCGGCGTCAGCACGCCGCTGGTGCAACAGTTCGGCGCCGGGCTCGGAGCCTTCAGCACGGCCGCACTGCTCTACGCAGGGGCGGCCGCCGTCGGCTTGCTGTCGCGCCAGCGCATCGACCGCGAGGCTCGGTTGCAGCGCACCGATCTGCCGCGGTTGCTGGCGATGGCAGGTTTCGGTGCGGTGATCGGCCCGGTCGCGCTGGCCTGGGGGCTGCAGAACACCAGCGGCACCAGCGCCTCGCTGATGTTGACGCTGGAGGCCTTGTTCACTGCCGTGCTGGCCTGGCGCTTGTACCGCGAGACGATGGACGGGCGGGTCTGGATGGCGATGGGGCTGCTGCTGGCCGGCGGCATGGTGCTGGTGCTCGACCAGGGGCGCAGCGGCGGCGCGCAACTGTGGGGCCTGCTGGCCGTGTTGCTGGCCACTGCGGCATGGGGCGTGGACAACACGCTGTCGCGGGCGCTGGCGGAGCGCGATCCCGGGCAGGTGGTGATGGCCAAGGCGGTGCTGGGCGCGTCGGCCACCGTGGCCCTGGCGGTGCTGTTCGGCGAGCCCTTGCCCTCGGCTGGCACCGCGCTGGCCCTGTTCGCCATCGGTGCCTCGGGATACGGCCCCAGCCTGCGCTTCTACCTGCTGGCGCAACGGGCGTTTGGCGCGGCGCGCACCGGGTCGGTCTTTGCCTTCGCCCCCTTCATCGGCGCCGCGTTCGCCGTTGCCTTGGGCGACCGCTACGCCAGTGGCCTGATGGCGCTCGGCAGCGGGTTGATGTTGGCCGGCGTCGTGCTGCACTTGGCGGAATCGCATGGCCACGAACACGAGCACGAAGCGCTGGAGCACGAGCACGCCCACCGCCACGACGACGGCCACCACACCCATGTGCACGAGCCCATGCTGGCGGGCGAACACAGTCATCGGCATCGGCACGAGCCGCAACGGCATGGGCATGCCCACGTGCCTGACGCGCACCACGCGCACCGACACTGAGCAGCCGAGCGCTGAAGTCGGCGCCATCCGTTGCGAGCTTCGAAAGTGGGGAAGCCAGGCCTGTGGTGGCCTGAGCTTCCCCGGTTCGAGCGCCGACCCGCGTCAGGCCGACAGCTCCGTGGCGCACCCGTCGGGCGCGTGCTCGACGATCCGGTTGCCGGCGCGCTGGACGCCGTCGGCGACGACGGCATCGATCATCGAGCGCGGCACCGGAACGTCGAGTTCTTCGAGTCGCCGCACCACCGTGGCGATGTCGCGCCAGTCTGCCGCTGGCTCATCCAGGCTGCTGTACGCAGGCTCCTCGGCTTCGGCACCCGGCGCATCGTCCCAGAGTTGCAGGAAGAACTCGTTCAGCGGCCGGTCGTAGCCCATCACGACGAGCAGTGGGCTTGTACCGCGTACCGTGCGCAGATGGTGCCGGCTCATGGCGCTTCCCCGGGGTCTTCGAAGCATTCGATGCCTTCGACCGTGGCGCCGTGCACGTCGAACTTGAGCCAGACGATGCCCGCGCGTTCGGCCAGCTCGAACAGGCGGGCGAGGTCGGCCTCGAGCGGCGTGTCGTAGCGGGGCGCGCCGACGTAGACGAAGCCTCCGGTGAGTGTCGGATAGGCATTCACGGACAACTGGTCCTCCTGCAGAAGCTGGCGCGTGGCCGGTGAAAGGTGCGCGGTGGACAGCGCGACGAGGGGCTCCGCGAGTTCGCGAAGGCGGGTCAGGACAGGCTCGCTCATGACGCCCTCCCGGCGGGCCGGAGGGACGGGCTCGGCGGCGCTTTCGCGCGCCGGTTGAAGTCGATGCCGCAATCGCGGCAGCGGTACCAGCGCAGGCGGCCGAGTTGGCCGAGCGGTACGCCCCGGCCCGGGCAGACCGGGCAGGTGGGTGATTGCGGCGAAGTGCCGGTGAACATGGTGTTGCTCCTTCTCTTCTCGAAGGGGCGCTCGCCCGCGAGGGCGATACGCCCCCTCGGGGTTGTCGATGGCGGCGGCTGCCGCGGGTCAGATCAGTCCGCGTTCGGCGAACGACGCGCATTGGTCGCCGGCCACGATGAAGTGGTCGAGGACCCGGACATCGACCAGCGCCAGCGCCGACTTGAGGTTCTGCGTCAGGAACTCGTCGGCACGGCTCGGCTCGGCCGAGCCGCTCGGGTGGTTGTGCGCCAGCGCCACCGCGGCGGCGTTGCGCTCCAGCGCGCTCTTGACGATCTCGCGCGGGTAGACCGAGGTCTGCGTCAGCGTGCCGCGGAACATCTCCACGGCACTGAGCAGCCGGTTCTGCGCATCGAGAAACAGCACGATGAAGACTTCGTGCTGCAGGCCGGCGCAGTGCAGGCGCAGCCAGTCGCGCAGCGCCTGCGGCGAGTTCATCACCGGGCCGGCGCTCAGTTGCGCGCGCAGGTCACGCATCAGCAACTCGCGTGCGACAACGAGTTTGTGGTCGAGCAAGGCGTCGCTGGCCTCGGTGGCGACAGCAGCGGTACCGAAATAGGCGGAATCGAGGTCGTTCACCTGATCCGCGTGCGGATGGTCCTTGGGCAGGACGGGGGCGAGCAGGGCGCCGATCAGCTCGGCGCGCGACAAGGCAGAAAGATTCTGCATGGCGTTCTCCATGAGGTTCATCGAAAGGACGAACGGGAACGCCGCCCCAGCCGGGAACGGGTTCCCGAGCGGGTGGCGCCGCGAGGGCGCCAAAGAGGGCAGGTCACGACTGCTACGCCTGGCCGGGCCAGGACCTCCTGTCGGAGGGATTGATCTCGCGATCGATTGCCGCGTCAGTGTCGTCGGGTCGGGGTTCCGCCGGCCGGGTGGCGATGCGAGCGCCATCCGAGCGGGCCGGCGGAATGGGAGAGTTCTGCGTGGCGCCAGTGCCCGGTGTCGCGTCGCGTGCCCGCAACGCGGCGCCATGTGGCTGCGACTGGAATCGCTGCCGGACGCGACTGGAGTCGAACTGGCGAAGAAAGTCCAACGAGAGCGTGTTTTGCGCTTGCAGGTGTGCGCGGCTTGGCGCGAGCATGGCGGCGAGACCCTCGTTTGCGCGCCCGCCATGATCCGCCTTGGAACCCACATTCGACTGACTCGGCCCGAGGCCGAACGGCTGTTCCGGCTCACCGACATCGAGCCGGTGGACATCCACACGCCAGCCGACCTTGACGCCTATGTGGCCCGCTGCAAGGCGCACTACTGGGGCCGCTCGCGCGACACGCAGTTCCTGCATTGGCTGATCGACCAGGAGCGGGCCCGACTCGAAGTCGCGGCGTGAAGAAAGGAAGCCCCGAAGCACGAGGGCTCCGGGGCGGGGGGTGGCGTCAGGCCGTGCGCACCGCGACGCGCGCTGGCGCGGTGGTGTCCGACACCGACGGCTGCGGGGCCTTGGGGTCGAAGGTGGCATGGGCCTGAGCGACTTCGGCGTCGCGCCGAAGCTGCCGCACCTTCGCCGCAGCGGGTTCGCGCCGCATCTCGGGCAGGCACTCGACGAGCAGATCGAACGCGCGCGAGCTCTTCAGTCGAAGCGCTCGCAGCGGCTCGGCGACGAGCACGCGGCCAGCCTGCCGCACGAACTGCCCGATCCGCTTGTTGCGCTGCGTCCGCACCTTGTGCGCTCGCAGCGACTCGCGGCAGCTCAGGTACAGCGCGAGGTGGTCGTGCCGCGCCTGCGCGTCGGCATCGAGCTGGGCCAGCACCTCGGCGGCGATGTCGGCCTGGCCGACCTGCCGGTAGAAGCGGACCCAGGCGCGCTCTTCTTCGATCTCCACGGCCGAGCGCTTCGCCTTGCGGGGAGCCGGGTAGGGCCTGTCGTTCAACATGGGGGACTCCTTGGTCGGCGAGCGCACCGGCACCCCGAGGGGAGACGGTGGACTCCCCTGGTTAGAAGATCGCCGACGAATCGGCATCGTTGGCGGTGGTACGCGGAACGCGACCTATCGGCCTCGTCGGGCGAGTGTCTGGCCGTGAGACCAGGCGACTCGCCGACGAATGCACTCTCACGCCGCGGCGGGGCGCAGCAACGCAGCCAGGCGCGGTGGCGGAGGGACCTGCGCGCGAACGCGTCCCGATCCTCCGAGCAGCACGCCGACGGGCCGCGGAGCTCTTGTTGCTTGGCTTGCACACATGGCAGTTCTCCTTCGTGAAGCGAAGGGGAACGCCGCTCCCGTCGGGGAACATGGTTCCCCGTCTGGGATGCTTCGGCCCGGGTGGGTCGAAGCGACTGGATGGCAAGCCACGGCCTCGTGAGAGGTGTGGTTCACCATGAAAGAAAGGCCCGCGGTCTTTCGATCGGGGCCTTGCTCGGTGCCGGGCATGACGCTGCTTGCGCAGCGCATGTCGGCGCTGGTGAAGCCCACACCTCGGCGGCTTCATCCACTCCGGCGCCCGCACGGTGGCAGGAGCCGTTGACGGGCCGCATGGAGCGGCCTGACCAGGCAGGGCCTGGCGCTCGAGGGCGGGTAACGACCGCGACGCCAGCGAGGCTGGACTTCAGCGCAGCCGAAGCTCCGGTGAAGGCTTTGCAGGCACGATGCCCACAGGTAGCGCCGCCAGTGTTGGCCGGAGGCCTTGCCGAAGCAAGGGTGCTGGTGCGGGCGTCGATGACCGCCACGCGCAAATGTGCGCCTTCGTCGGTCCTGTGACGTGGCGTAAGCGATCGACCTCGTCAGCGACGACGGAATCGAGTCAAGCCCGCCGAGGACTCCCGTTCGTTTGCCGACCTGGCCGTCGCTTGAAGACACACAGCACGGTCAGCCCTTCTTTGGCGCGAGCCGTTCGCGCGGCGTTGAGCGAAGAGCGCTGGCATGCGCATCATCGGTGGCCGCCGCCGCTGCAACCGCTGGATGGCCCGCAGGCGCATTCCAGCCGCACCGCCCGCCCGACGAAGTGCCCGTAGAGCAGCGGCGCGAACTCGCCGGCTTCGGCCGGCGCGGTGATGTCGAGATGCACCGCGTCGGGCGTCCTGTGCATGTCGATCTGCAGGAAAGCGCAGCACTGACGTTCCTGCGCCACGAGCCGCTCGAGCTGCGCCGCGGCGCCGAGGCCATGGCGAAGGTGCAGCGTGCGGCCGTCCTGTTCATGGTGCAGCAACGCGTGGTCGGCCAGTGCGCCGATCTCGGCGAAGCGGGACGTCAGCTCCCGTGCCTCCAGCGTGCAGGCGATCGGCGCACTGACATCAGCGTGCCGGTCGTTCACGACGAAGCCCTTGCGCCGCCACCGGCGCAGGAGGACGGCGGACAGCCACAAGCGGCACCCGATGCCGCCGCGGCCTCGTGGGCACGGGCTCGTCGTCGGTTGTGAAGAACGACGGCGATACCCAGTGCCGCTGTCGCGATGAGCACGGCGGTAGCAGCCTGCCAGCCCAGTACGGCCAGGCCAAGCCCGGAAGCGGTGAGCCCCGCCAGCAGCGGGAGCGCAAGGGGAATGGCACAGCAAGCGGCGCAGGCGGCAGCGACACCGAATACGGCCCAGACTTTCTTCATCGTGTCCTCATTGGTAGCGAGGCGCGGCACCCCGATACACTCACTGTAGAACCTCAAGTCACTTGAGATGCAAGAGGCCTTCCATGAAAACCCCGCAGACCGAAGCGGCACTGACGATCGGTGCGCTGGCCGATCGCAGCGGCTGCAGCGTACCGACGATCCGCTACTACGAGGAGATCGGTCTCATACCGCCGGCGAGGCGACGCGACAGTGGCCACCGCGTGTACGACGCGAGCGCCGTGGACTTGCTCACCTTCGTGCGGCATTGCCGGGACTTCGGCTTTCCGATCGAGCAAGTCCGCGAACTGGTGTCGCTGGCTGCCAGCGAACAGCGCGACTGCTTCGAGACACTGGACATCGCACAGGCACACCTGAAGACCGTGCGGGCCAAACTCGCCGAACTGCGCGCGCTGGAGCGCAGCCTGGCGCGCTTCGCGAAGTCCTGCTCCGAGATGTGCGCCGGCGGTCCGGCCGCGCGTTGCACGATCCTCAGAGATCTGGCCTCGGCACCGTCCAACGTTGCAGCGAACTGCTGCGGCTGAGCCGACGCTAGCGCACCGGCTGAAACATGATGATGCCCATGCCGAGAAGGGCCACCGCGACGCCTGCCAGGTCCCACGGTGTCGGACGCACCTGGTCAACGGCCCACAGCCACGCAAGTGCCACCCCGACGTAGACGCCACCGTAGGCCGCGTAGACGCGCCCGGCAGCGGTGGCGTGCAGGGTCAGCAGCCAGGCAAAGAGCGCCAGGCTCAAGGCGGCAGGCACCAATAGCCAGACCGAGCGACCCTGCTTCAACCACAGGTAGGGCAGATAGCAGCCCACGATCTCGGCCAGGGCCGTGACGACGAACAGCAGGAAAGTCTTCATCGCCCCATTCTGCCGGGGCACATCCGCCGCGGGTCAACCGCAGCACGACCTGCTTGCCTGGACCGGAGGACACTTCACCGAGCCGTAGGAGCAGAACACGCAGCAGTCGCCCGGCTGTGGTTTCAGCAGCGTCTTGCAGGCCACGCATTGGTAGAAGAACTGGCAGGCGTCGACCGGCATGGTCTCGTGCGCAACGTGGCCACACTGCGGGCACGTCAGCGTCGAGTCGACGACGATGGTGGCCATGCGCCTACTTGCGGGGCGTCGACGGAAAGCCGGCTTCGGTGGTCGCCTTCACCAGCGCAGCCACGTCGGCCTTGCCGGCCTCGAACCGGACCGTCGCGGTCTTGCGCTCGAAGTCGATCTTGGCGTCGGTGACGCCGGGTACCTTCTGCAGCGATTTCTTGACCGTGATCGGGCACACGCTGCAGGTCATGTTTTGCACGTCGAGGATGGCAGTCTGCTCGCCGCCGGCCAGCACTGCGACGGGAATGACGAGAGCGAGGGTCGCGGCGAGGATCTTGCGCATCGTGGGGTTCCGTCAGTAGAAGAGTGGCGCCATCCATGGCACCGCGAGCAAGCTGGCCAGGGCGACAACGACGATCCAGAACATCAGTCGCTGTCGCATGACGATCCGCGGATCGGCGCAGGGCGCGCCGGGCTCGCAGACCTGAGGCATGAGGTAAAGGCGGCGGAAGGCGAGCGCGACGAAGAGCAGGGTCGCGCCGATGAAGAACGGGCGCATGGGTTCCAAGGCCGCCAGGTTGGCCACCCAGGCCCCGCCGATGCCCATCAACAACAGCACGAGCGGCCCGACGCAGCAGATCGACGCCCCGATGGCCGCCAACGCGCCCGCAACGAGCGAACCCTTGACGTTGAGCGATGCCACCGCGGCCTCCGAACCTATGACGACGATCGCAGTCTAGAGTCCGTACCATGGTACGGAGTCAAGGGGTGAGACGTGACGTCTGAACTGTCGATCGGGCGGCTGGCCGCCGAGGCTGGTGTCAATGTGGAGACGATCCGCTACTACCAGCGGCGCGGCCTGCTCGCGGAGCCGGAAAGGCCGCTCAACGGGCAGCGCCGCTACCCGGCCGAACTCACCAAGCACGTGCGCTTCATCAGGCGCGCTCAGGTGCTCGGTTTCACGCTCGAGGAAATCGCCGGCCTGCTGCGGCTCGAAGAGGCGCGCGCCTGCGCCGAAACGCGAGAGCTGGCGGACCGCAAGCTGCAAGTCATCGACACCAAGCTGGCCGACCTCAAGGCCATGCGCAAGGCGCTCGCCAAGCTGGTGCGCCAGTGCGATGCGCCCGGCGGCAAGAGCTGCTGCCCGATCATTCATGCGCTGTCGGTGGACTGATCTGTTAGCGACTTTCGGCGAGGCCACGCAGGCGTGAAGAAGCACCCGCCCCGCAGCAGCTGGCTGAGGCCAGAACCGTCAGGCGGCGAGCTTCGTGTCCTCGGATTGGCCGGGCTACGCGATTCGTCCGGCATTGCCATGAGGTGATCGCGTCGCGAGGTGGGTCACCTACTGGCATCGGCTAGAAGCGGCATGTGTAGGCCCAGCGACCCAGCAGTTGCGCTAGGCAGCCTTGTCCAACAGCCAGCCCGTCAACCCGCCCCGCACTGCTTGGGAAGCAAGCTGCTCAGCGCCCCAAAATATGAAGCTTTCGTCCTCGCCTTTCTCCGCCTCACCGATGAGCCCGGGATCCGGAGAATGGGTCACGAAGTAGAAGCGCGTGAAGCCGCGCATGTCGGCGAACTTCTCGCGGTAGGCGCGCCAAACCGCCGGAGTGGCCTTCGACTTCACCTGTACGCCGATCCTCTCCAGCGTTACCGGCGACAGGAGATCTAGGTCCACATCCTTTTCTGTACCACCCGCGACACCGACTCGCTGCCAGCCAGACTGCCGAAAAATCAGATCGACCAAGATCTCAAGCTCTTTCGGGTGCAGGCTCTTGATGATCGGCACGAGGCTTCGCTGCAGGCGCTCGTACGCCATCTGCACTTCGGCTACGTGGGGTTCGACCGTGCCGTTCAACTTGTGCAGAAGGTACGTCAGCTGATCGACGCTGCAGATGGTGCCCCGATACATGGCGAGCGATAGCAGGCGACCGCTCAAGCGCGCCTTCAGTAGTCGTTCGCCCATTACGTCGGAGTCGGACCACTTTCCGATCACGGGTCGCGTCTTTTCACCGTTCTCGTGCACCGCAATCTCGGGCTTCGAGAACGCCCACCACAACCGGTCGGAGAAGAACGTAATCCAGAGAACATCCTCCTTGGCTTGATAGAACTCTTTGACTTGGCGCAGGTGACTGGTTATCGCGGTCTGTGAGTCGGTTTTCTCGCGAAGAACCTTCTCGACAACGTTCCACTCGCCGTTGACGCAGGCAGCATGTGGAATCACGTGATAGCCGAAGCGCAGCGTGTCGCTGGAAACGCACTCGGCCTCCCACATGCCGCCTTGGCCGAGATTGATGAACAGGGCGCGGCTTGCGGTGATCTTCTTTCTTGTACCGTGCGACATATCAACATTCTGCCTAAGACGGGGATGCCGCAATGTGCAGCTCGCCTGACTCCCTTAGGCCCGCGCTGGGGCGTTGTTAGCCACCGCACTTGAAGGCACGCACAAACGCCGCAGCTGGGCCAAATGTAGAGGGCCCCTTCCCTGCGTAGGGAAGGGGCCAAAGCCGCCGTCAGGCGGCAAGCTTCGAATCCTCGGCATCCATGCGGCTGGCGCCCGCCGAGTCCTGATCGAGGTCGAGTTGGCGCTGCAGGCGGCGCTGCCGCGCGAGGAGGTCCGCCAGGCGGCCCTCATGCTCGAACGGGCGTTCGAGCTCGATGCGCAGATCGGCCAGGCGCTTGCCGCGCACCGCCAACTGCTGGCGTGCCGCTTCGCGCTCCTTCGGTACCGACGCCAGCGCTGCGAGCAGCGCCGCCACCAGGCCCTGGGCCGTCTGGTACACGTCGGCGTCGTACCGGCAGTGCCCTTCGAGGTACAGGCCGGGAACGCCGTCGTCGCGGCTGGCGCGCAGTCCGAGGTTGAAACCAGCGAACCGGCCGACGCGCTGCTCGACGCTGCCTTGCGCGGCCTTTGCCGCACGCACCAACTGCCGCAAGCCTTCGCCGACAGCCTCTGCGCCGACCAGCACCTGGCCGGCCAACTCGACGCGCATGTCTCCGGCGGATGCCGGCTCCGCGCGCTCGCAGTCTTGAACCAGCAGTGCCAGCTTGCGTTCCAGCGCCTCGATAAGCATCGGCAGCCGCGCCACCTCGCTCTCGTTGGCATAGCGCTGGTTGCGCCACACCGAGAACAGCGTCGACAGTTTGGCCACCTCGGCGTCCACACCGGCCTTCTCGATCACGAGCGGGTTGCCCGAGGCGAGCGCCTTCACTTCGGCGTACGACAGCGCGGCCAGTTCCACATCCTCGATCGAACGCAACCCCTTGTCGCCGCTCATCACCTGGGCGATGAAACGCGCCTTGGTCTCCAAGGCCTGCCACATGTAGCTGTCGAAGCTGCCTTCGGTGACGTAGCGGAAGATCTCCACGTCCTCGCACTCGTTGCCCTGGCGCAGGATGCGTCCTTCGCGCTGTTCCACATCGCACGGCCGCCAGGGCGCGTCCAGGTGGTGCAGCGCCGCCAGCCGGGTCTGCACGTTGGTGCCGATGCCCATCTTGGCCGTCGATCCGAGCAGTACCCGCACCCGGCCCTCGCGCACGGCCTTGAACAGCGCGGCCTTCTGCGCATCGGTATCGGCGTCGTGCACGAACGCGATCTCGGTTGCCGGCACACCGGCATCGATCAGCCGCTGCTTCAGATCGTCGTAGACGCTGAAGGCCTTGCCCTCCTTCGGTGACGACAGGTCGCAGAACACCAGTTGCGCGCCGCGAAAGGCCTCGGTGCGTTCACGCACGGCCATCACCTCGCGGACACAGGCCGCCACCTTACCTTGCGCGTCGAAGCGCACGCTCGGCGCCACCAGTCGAAAGTCCAGCGCAGCCTTGCGGCCGTCGGTGGTCACCGCGAGCATGTTGTCCTGCTGCGGCTTGACGCGGCCCATGCGGATCGCTTCCGCGCGCTCGACCAGCGTGCGCACGTAGGCCTTCAGCGTACTGCTCGCCGGGCAGGCCACGATGCGGGGCTTGCCGCCACGCAATACCGGCACCGGCAGGTTCAGCATCTCCGCGGTGCGGATGTCGGCCACTTCGCCGAACACCGCCGTCAGCTCGGGCACGTTGATGAAACGCGCGAAGCGCGTGTTCATGCGATAGCCGCTTCCGTCGGGCGCGATCTCGAGCGCCGTGACGCTCTCACCGAAGGTGGCCGCCCAGGCGTCGAACTGCTGCAGCCCGAGTGCCTCCAGCCTTCGCGGCTGCAGGTAGCGCATCATCGTGTGCACCTCGGCCATCGTGTTGGCCACCGGCGTGGCAGTGGCGAACACCACCCCGCGCTGCGCGCCGCCGTGCAGGCGCATCGTGTAGCGCGTCTTCAGGAACAGGTCGAAGGCCCGCTCCGAGTTCGCCAGCGGCAGGCCGGCGACGCGCGTCATCTTCGTGAACCGGTACAGGTTCTTGAACAGGTGGGCCTCGTCGACGAAGAGCGTGTCGACGCCGAGCTGTTCCCAGCTCAGCAGATCGTCCTTCTTCGCGTCGGCCAGCAGCTTCTCGAGCCGCACCGTCCAGTTCTTCTTCATCGCTTCGAGCTGCTTGACGATCCGGTTGCCCCGGTCGTTGCGCCGCTCGGCGCGCACTGCCATCTCGATTTCCATGATGAGTTCCTCGATGAAGGTTTGTGTGAAAGCCGGCGACATCCGGATGCGCTCGAAGCTCGAGTGCGTGATGACCACCGCGTCCCAGTTTCCCGTGGCGATGCGCGACACCAGCTCGCGCCGGCGGTCGCCCTCCAGGTCTTCCTTGCCCGCCATCAGCACGGCGGCATTGGGGTACAGCCGGACAAACTCGGCCGTGTACTGCGCCAGCATGTGGTTCGGCACCACGTGGCAGGGCTTGGCCGCGCAGCCGAGGCGCCGCAGCTCCATGCCGGCGATCGCGCAGACCGCGGTCTTGCCGGCGCCGACGACGTGGAACAGCCCGGTGTTGCCGGACTGCACGACACGCCACACGGCGTCCCGCTGGTGCGGGTGCAGCGCGTAGCAGCGCGAGAACCCGGGCAGCTTCAGGTGCGAGCCGTCGAACTGCCGCGGCCGCGTGGCGTTGAACAGATCGTTGTAGGTCCGGCACAGCCGCTCACGGCGCTCGGCTTCGTCGAAGGCCCAGCCCGCGAAACGCTCCTTGATCAGTGCCAGCTTCTCGGGCGCCGCCAGTGTCTCGTCGGGATTGACGATCATGCGGTCGCTCTCCGGGTCCGGGTCGCGGACCGTCGGTACCTGCACGTTCAACGCGCACTGCACCAACTCGATGGCGTTCAGCCGCGAGGTGCCGAACTCCTGCGTCACTTTGACGTTCTGGCGCGCGCTCCATTCAGGGTAGCGCACCGACCAGGCTCCGGCCTGCGCCGAGTAGCCCACCTCGCAGTCCTTCTGCTCCAGCACCTGCCGGATGAAGTCCTCCACGTCGCCGGCGGGAATCCACACCGCGCCCAGGCGCGGCTCGATCGATGCCGGTGGCAAGTCCTCGGGCTGCACACGCTCCAGTGCGGTCACATTGAGCGCGGCCTCCGGGCCGGCAGCCAGCGCCTGCCTGAGCTTGGCCTTGACTTCGCCGGACAGGTAGTCGTCGGCGGTCTTCCACAGCCCGTCCGCCGGATCCAGGAACACCAGCCCGCGCTCGGCCAGCGCATCGAGCACCGCTTGTGGCGATGCGGACAACAACTGACCCATCCAGGCCGGATCGACCCGGCCGCGCCACTGCACAGAGGCGGCGAGCGCCTCCTCAGGTTCAGCCGCGGCTTCGGGTTCGACGATCCGCGCCAGCGTCCGCCGGCTGAACAGCGCCGCCTTGGTGGCGGTTTCGGTCTCCTCGTCGTAGTGCTCCAGCGACAACAGCAGCGGGTAGTCGGGGTCGCGCCGGAACGCGAGTGCGTTGGCCCGGTTCGACAGGCACCCGAAGCGCGCGACGTAGCGGTCGTAGCTGCCGTTCAGCATGGCGCGCTCGTGGCGCTGCCGGCTGTCGTCGGCGTCCGCCAACTGCAGATCGAGCAATGCCCGCGCGTGGTCGCGAATCGAACACAGGCCCGCGATGCGAGCGCGCTGCGTGGCGTTCAGGCGCTCGTGGATGTCCACCAACTCGCCGTCTTCCACACGATGCACGCGGCCGTGGTGGAGGTGATGACTCCCGGGCCGGGTTCCGCCTGCCACGATCGTTGCGCGTCGCGGGGCCGGCATTGCCTCTGGCGCGGCGGCGCTGTAAACGCCGCGTGGCAGCAGATCGACTCGCCGCGGGAGCTCTGCGGCCAGGTCGCCGTCGAACACCGCGGTCGGCACCGGCTCGTGGCCGTTGCTTTCCTGGCGGATGCGGCCGATGCAGAACTCGGGCTGCGCCGCGTACCACTGGTTGACCTGCAGGTAGCGTTCGCCGCAGCGTGGATCGCGCAGCGACTCGGGCACCATGCTCAGGCCCAGCCATGGCTGCTCGTCGGCCTCACCCGTCACCCGCTTGCGCAGGAACAGGATGTCTGCCTGCACATCGGTCGAGGCGATCTCGGCGAAAGCGCCACGCGGCAGGCGGATCGCGCCGACCAGCACCGCCTGCGACGCTAGGTAGCGCCGCACGCTGTCCTCCCAGCTGTCCATCGTGTGGCTGCTGGTGATGAAACAGGCCAGTCCACCGGGCCGCAGCAGATCGAGCGCGCGGCCGAGGAAGTAGTTGTGGATGCTGAAGCGGCCATAGGGCCGGTTGCTCGAGTCGGCCACCTTGTAGGCGCCGAAGGGCACGTTGCCGATCGCCAGGTCGTACCAGTCGTTCGCCAGGGGGGTCTTCTCGAACGCGCCGATGCGCATGTCCACGCCGCTGGCGCCGTACAGCGCCCGCAGCATCCGGCCCGAAAGCCGGTCGATCTCGATGGCCGTGACCGTGCAGTGCTCGGCCAGCGCCGCTGGCATCGCGCCGAGGAAGTGGCCGATGCCGGCACTTGGTTCGAGCACGCGGCCTCCGGTGAAGCCAAAGCCTCGAACCGCCTGCCACATCGCCGCGATCACTGCGACCGGGGTGTAGTGGCTGTTGTTGACCGACGCCAGCGCAGAGCTGTGGTCATCGGCATCGAGCGCGTCGCGCAGTTGCGCGGCGCGACGTGCCCAGGCCGGCTCCGGCGCCTCGAGGTTGAAGCTCGCGGGCAGGCCACCCCAGCCGGTGTAGCGCAGCAGCGTGCCACGCTGGGCATCGTCGGGTTCGCGGCCCGACGCGTCGAGTGCACGCAGGGTGTCGATCGCGGCCAGGTTGGCCTCGAACTTGGCGACGGCGCCGCGCGGGATGTCGAGCCCGCCGGACGGCAGTTTTGGCCAGGGGCGCCGCGCGGCGCCGGGCGTCGGCGGTTCGCTCGGTTGCCACAACGGTTGTGCTGGGCGAGGCTCGTGTTCCTCGTCGCCCGGCTCGTCGTCGAGCGGCGGATCGGGAGGGACTGGAGGCATGGGCGGCGCGAAGGCCGCGGCGGGCTCCGGCTCGAAGCCGGGCAGCCAGGAACAGGGCTCGGGGATGCGAGTCATGGGGGTCTCCGTGGGGCGACGGAGACGCACCTGCCCCCACGGGGCGATGGCTCCCCGTCAGGTGGATGGATGGCCCACCGGATGCGCAAGCGCATGGGTGGGTGGCTCTGGTGCCGCGCGAGGCGGCGATCAATCAGTCAGATGCGGTGCCGGTGTGCCGCGGGCATCGGGCTCCTGGCGGAGCACGAAGGGGCTTGCAAGGCGGGTATCGACCGCGGCGCCGACGCAAGTCGGGGCTGGGCAGGCTGACGCCTGCGGGTAGCCCTTGCACTGTGCGCGAAGGCCTGCGGGTCCGATCGCGTCTCAACCGGTTGCCACCGCCAAGGCCCGATTTGGCAGGGGCCGCGCGGTGGCGGCTCGCGCCCGACAATGAGGCATGCCGGACGACCAGCCACCACCCGCCGACGCTGACGAAGCCTTGGCGGAAATGCTCGAGCAGTGCGAGCGCTTCGAGGCTGACCTGGCCCCGCTGCTGGCGCATCCGCGCCGCCCACCGTCGCGGCGAGCGCTGCTGACCCTCGCGTTGTGCGACGTCGCGATGGAGTTCTGGGTGGCGCAGCGCCTGCTGATTCGCGCCGGCATGCACACCGTGGCCCTGGCCCTGGTGCGCCTGCACTTCGAGGCGACGGTGCGATCGATCTGGCTCTTGCACGGCGCCAGCGACGAGTGGCTGGATCGCTTCGCAGCGCCGATGGCCCCGGGTCAGCTTGCCGAGCCCGTGCTCGGGCCGAACGTCGACGCGATGTTGCAGACGCTGGCGAAGACCGCGCCGCCGTTCCTGGCGCAGACGCTCGGCGCCTTCAAGGCAGCGACTTGGCAGCCGATGAACTCGTACGTGCACGGCGGCATCCGGCCCGTGGTGCAGAGTCTGGCTGGCGGCACGCCTCAGCAACTCGTCGGTGTGCTGCAGAACGGCAACGGCATGGCCTTGATGACGGCCAACCTGCTGGTGGTAGCGCTGCAGGACCCGGTGCTCGCAGGGCGGATCGGCCCGATCCAGCACAAGCACCGGGCGTGTCTGCCGCCCATGCAGCCACCCCGCGCTTGATGGCGCCATCCCTCATGGGAACCTGAATCCACGGGCCGATGTCGCGCCCGCCCTCATTCAGGAGCCCCCATGAAACTCTCCAAGCAGGAGCTGGAAGCCGTGATCGCGGCTTCTCCTCGCAGCTTCGTTCCCTTCAACAAGCTCGTGCTGTCGCCGACCTACCAGGCGCGGCCCGAGAACCGGGCGGCGCCGCTGCCGCTCACCGAACTGGCGGCGTCCATCGAGGCCGCGGGCCTGCTGCACAACCTGATCGTCGTTCGCGGCGCGCGTGGCGTGCACGAGGTCTGCGCCGGCGGCCGGCGCCTGCGCGCGATGGCGCTGCTGGTGGAGCAGGGCCGCTGGGCAGAGAACCAGCCGGTGCCGGTGCTGGTGGTGCCGGCCGAGCAGGCGCTGATGGCCAGCCTGATCGAGAACGTCGAGCGCGAGGCCTTGAATCCGGCCGACGAGTTCGCGGCTTTTGCCCGACTCATCGACGGCGGCCGGTCGGTCGAGGACGTGGCGGCGGCCTTCGGCGTCACGCCGCAAGTCGTGAAGCGCCGGCTCAAGCTGGCGGCGGTGTCGCCCGCGCTGCTGACGCTGTTCCGTGCAGGCGGGATCGGGCTGGACTGCCTGATGGTGCTCGCGTCGATCGATGACCCGGCGCGGCAGGAGCAGCTGTGGCAGCAGTTGCCCGAATGGAACCGCAGTGCGGATCAACTGCGCCGGCTGCTGACCCGCGGCGAGGTCGAGTCGGATCGCGACGGCGTGGCGATCTTCGTGACGGTGACCGCCTACGAAGCCGCGGGCGGTCCCCTGCGGCGCGACCTGTTCAGCGACCACGGCAAGGCCTACCTGCAGGACGCCGCGCTGCTGGAGCGGCTGGCGCTGGACAAGCTGCAACAGCCTGCCCGCGAGGTCGCCGCCGAAGGCTGGAAGTGGGTCGACGTGCAGGCCCGGTATGTCTACGAGGACTACCAGCGTCACGGCGAGGTGCGCCGCGCACGTCGCGCGCCGAACGCGGACGAGGCGGCGCGCCATGCGCAACTCGAAGCCGAACTGGAGACGTTGCACGCGCGCATGGAGGCGATGTCGGACGACGATGGCGACGAGGACGAGTACGCCGCGCTGGAGGCCGACGACGAGCGGCTGCAAGCCGAGCTCAACGCCATCGACGAAGCGCTGGCGGTGTTTCCGGCGGACCTTCTGGCGCAGGCGGGCTGCGTGGTGTTCGTGGGATCGCGGGGAACGGTCGAGGTCAAGCGCGGGCTGGTCCGGCCGGAGGATCGTGATGCGGTCGTGCAGGCGGCGCGGCAAGCCACAAGCGGCGAGCCGACCACCGGCTCTGCGCTCGTGAGCCTGCCAAAGGGCGGCGCCCGCGCGGTGCATTCCGAGAAGCTGATGCGCAGCCTGACCGCACACCGCGTCGCGGCGATCCAGGCCGAACTCCTGCTGCGGCCTGATGTGGCCCTGGCCGCGCTGACAGCTCATCTGGCGGCGAAGCTGCTCAAGGACGGCTTCCACCGCTACCGCGGCGGCGACGATGCGCTCACCGTCAGCGCGAGCGAGACGCACGAGGACCTGCGGCGCGAGTCCGCGGACATGGCCGAGGCCGAAGCCTGGAAGCTGATGGAGCAGACCCGCATCGAGTGGACCGCGCGACTGCCCGCCGACGGTGCGGCGTTGCTGCCCTGGCTGCTGGCGCAGGAACGCCCGACCGTGATCGGACTGCTGACCTTCCTCGTCGCCGCGAGCGTCACCGGGGTCGATGGCACCGAGCACGAACGCCAGAGCACGGACGCGCTGGCCCAGGCGCTGGCGCTCGATATGCGGCGCTGGTGGAAGGCCAGTGCCGCCTCGTACTTCAACCATGTGTCGAAGGCGACGACACTCGCCGCGGTGACCGAGGCTGCGGGTGCCAACGCCGCCGCGCCGCTGGCCGGGCTGAAGAAGGATGGCGCGGCGGCGGGTGCCGAGCAGGCGCTGGCCGCGGTGGGCTGGCTGCCGAGGTGCCTGCGGACCCCGCCGCAACGGCCCGAGACCGACCGCGCGCGGCTTGAAGGTGGGGACATGCAAGCCGCGTCCGGGGGTGAGCCGCAGGACGAGGAAACCCCCGGCGAAGGCGCCCGTTGATCGAGGGCCGGGACGGCGGGCCCTAGTGAAGCACGCCTCCCGGCTGTGGCAGGGCCGTGACGGGTTCCAGCATCAGCGGCACGGCGAACAGGTCGTGGTCGCCAGGGATGTCGAACGGCGCGATCTCTTCGCTCATGTGCGCAGCAGGCCCAGCAGATGATCGAGCATCCACCGCTTGGCGGCGTGGCGAGCCGCTGGCGTCGCCCGCGGAAGCCACGGGCACCAGATGCCGAACGGTGTCTGGCGGATGTCCAGCTCGAGCCCCACGGTCGGCCGGCGTATCGCCGCAATGGCGAACCTGGCGAAGGCCGCGCGATCCTCCTCGACATGGCCGAAGGCGGTGACCATCGCCCCGGCCCAGAACGCCGCGCGTGGTGGGTCGGCAAGCAGGGCGGGCACGATCAGCTCCCAGACCAGGCTGCCGCCCGTGTCCCATTCGAGCAGCCACAGCGAGGGACTCAAGGCACGAATCCCGGCCCGCTCCATCGGCGGCAACTGGTGCGCCAGGTTGGCGGGCGTCCAGGGACTTACCAGCGGTGAGTCGGTGTAGATGTCGTTCAGCGACTCCGGATCGTGGCGGCCAGGGAGCCGCTCGAACAGGGCATGGTCGTGCGTGACCGCCGCCGCGACCCCATCGCGCAGCGCCTTGGACCAGACGCGGGCCAAGGGCTCGCATCGCACGACGGGCAGCGCGGGCTTGGCGAACAGACCGGGGGCGACGGTCGCATCCGCGTCGAACGGCATCGGCAGCGCCGGCGGTAGGCTGAAGGGCAGCTTGTAGGGCTTCATGGTGTCCTCAAAGCGTGGAAGTGGAGGGGGTGGCCACCGGCGGGGCGTCGGGTTCGGCGGTCGCAGGCGCGGCCAGATCGGCCGGCGAGCCGGCTGTCGGTTTGCTGCGCATAACCGCGGACTGACCTAAATACGCGTTCGTGATCTGCGGCCGACCATGGCCGAGCAGGGCGGACACGCGTTGCCGCGCGGCGTTGTCGGCGTCCGCCGCGACTCCCTGGCCGCCGGCCACCGGGGGCAGCGAGCCGGTCAGCTCGGTGTAGCGGCTGGCCGCGAACTGGTGCCGCAGGCCATGCGGAACCACGCGCAGATCGCGCTTCGTGATGCCAAAGCGCTCCATCACGTAGCGCAACCGGCGCAGCGCCTGGACCAGCGTCAGGTTCGGGTCGCCGACGCTGCCCTGCGTGCCCTTGGCGACGTGGCACGCGTAGGTGACGGCATGCCGGCACAAGGCATCGTCGATCGGCACGTAGCGCTGCCGCCCGCCTTTCGTGCCGCGGTGTGTGTCGAGGTACTGGACCGCTGCGCTCCCGTCCTCCCCATCCGATCCAGAATCGCCTTTGGCTTGGCGCGCGGTCGCCACGTCGACGTGCGGACGCAGCATCAGGCTCTCCTTGAACCGCAGCCCGAAGGCAAGCATCAACCAGAGGCTGGCCGCCGCGTGCACGTCGTAGTCCTCGACATCGCGGATCACCGAGGGGACATCGATGCCCAGCGCGCGCCACGACTTGTCGTCCGTCGTGATGCCACTGCGCCGGTACAGCGCGGGGTCGTCGAAGTAGGCCCGGATGGGCTTGAGCAGCTTGGGCTTGCCGATCCAGCGGGTGAAGGTCTTGAGGTGCGAGTAGTAGGTCGGGATCGTGCCCGGCGCCAGGCGGCCGGCCTTGGCTTCGGCACACCAGTGCGCCAGCACGAAGTCGGCATGGCGACCGCTGAACGAACGTGGGTCGAGCTTGAAGGCCTTGACCGGGTTGTGGTGCAGGAAGCGGAACACCCACACACAGAGCCGGCCCCGCGACTGCGCGGTGCGATGGCCGATGTTCTTGGCCTTGACGGCGTGCTGCCAGTTGTGCCGGCGCAGGATCAACGCCAGCACGTGCATGCACCGCTGCGGCTGCAGCGGCAAGGTGTCGAGATCGACGGTGAGCGGATCGGTTTGGGACATGGCGACCTCCGGGTGCCGATGAATCGAAATGAGTGGCCCGTTGAGAGACCGACAGGTGCGGGGCGAGGCATCGAGTCGTTGCGCGTCCCCACGCGCGGTTGCCTAGGGTTCGGACGGCAGCACCGTCCAGGCCTTCGTAAAAGTGATCGCCTTGCACACGGTGCGTACACGCGTGGCTGTCCGCTCGGGGCGGACCGCAACGCCAGCTCGGCAGGGGCCGAGGGCGGGCGCGGCATGGTGTGCGGGCGTCACCCGTACGACGGCCCATCGAGGGACCGCACGCGGACGTTTCAACCGGACCGAAAGGCACCACCGCAGCCAACGCGGTGGGCGGTCCGTTCACGCAGGTCCCACGGATGCCGGTCGAGCCGGTGTGTCGTGGGTCGCAGTCGCTCGAGGCGGCCGCGGCGCGTGAAGCTGGAACGTCAGGGGAAAGGAGGCGGGTGCCCGAAGGCGCGCCGCAGTCCATGGCCTCGCGGGCCATGGCGGCTGGTGGGTGAACTTGGCGGATCGAAGTCCGCGCGGATCCGGGGCTCGAGGCCCTCGGCGACCGAGGTCACTGGACTGATGGTGCTTCCTTCGACACGGCGACTGTGCGCCGCGTCCGGTGTGGAAGCTACCGGCTTGACGCACCGCAATCATGTGCCAGCGCGACGCCGACCTCAAGCTCGAAATGTGCCCATTAGCGCGCCGTGATCGAGGTCGGCTCACAGGGCAAGAGGGGTTGACAAGCCTTTCTCCTACCTCTGTCTCCCATGGACCAGGAAAGGACGGCCTGGCGGGGCATTGGCGCGACTGCGGCACTTGACGGGACCGAGACGGATGCGACCGTGGAGCGACTTGAGGAAGCGCCGTTGCGGCGGCGGCGGGGTGGGAGTGCACCGAGAGCCGCGTTCCACGCTGGTCGACGTCGCGAGCGACCTGATCGCGATAGCGCGCCCGGTTCGACAGTCTTCCGCATGGGAGCCAGCCATCGGTCGTCCGATGCTGAACGGTCTTCTAAGGTCCTGTAGGAGCAACTCCATGAATGCAATCGTCCGAGCCATCGACGTTGGCTTCGGCTACACCAAGTACACGACGGGCGGGAACCACGCCGACATCCGCTGCGCCAGCTTCCCGTCACTCGCCTGCCTCAGCACGCGCGACCCGTCGGCATCGCTGGGTGCGGAACGCCGACGGACCTTCGCGATTCCCATCAAGAGCGTCTTCTACGAGGTCGGCCCGGACGTGGTCCTTGCCGGCGACGGGTTCCGCGCCACGCAGATCCACCATCGCTACATCGACACGCCCGAGTACCTGGCGCTGGCGCGTGGGGCGATGCGCTCGATGAAGGTGGAACACATCGACCTTCTCGTGGTTGGCCTGCCCGTGGCGACCTTCGCCGCCGACAAGGCCGCGCTCGAGAAGCTGATGACCGGCCGGCACAACGTGGGCGGCGGCAAGACGGTGCACGTGCGCAAGGCGCTGGCAATGGCCCAGCCGCACGGCGCGCTGATCGACTACGCGGACCAGCACGACCGCGTGCTCGCGATGCAGGACGAACAAAGCCTGGTGATCGACCCCGGCTCGCGCACCTTCGACTGGCTGGTGGCGCGCGGCATGAAGCTCTCGCACAAGCGCAGCCACTCGGTCGACCGCGGCGTGGCCGACATCCTGAACCTCATCGCGGACGACGTGAGCGTGGAGATCGGCTCGCCCTACACCGGCCTGGACAGCATCGACCACGCGCTGAGGACCGGCAAGGCGTTGACCGTGTACCAGAAGACCTATCAGCTTTCGCGTATGAGACCGATGGTCGAGAGCATCGCCCGGCAGGCCGTCGCGGCCATGATGCGCCGCATCGGACCCGCCTACGACGTGCGCAACGTGATCCTCGTCGGCGGTGGTGCGTTCCTGTTCCGCAAAGCGGTCAAGCAGGCGTTCGCGTCGCACGAGGTGCTGGAGGTCAAGGAGCCGATGTTCGCCAACGTGCGCGGGTATCAGATCGCAGGTTCCAACCATGTGGCAGCGGCCACACAGGGCGCAGGCGCTGCGGCGGCGGAAGGGGGCAGGGCATGAGTGCGGTCGAGACGAAGGCGGACCACAGCGTCAGGCTGCTCTTCGAGCTGTCGCGCGACGACAACCCACGGCTGTTCGACGACCTGATGCGATTCAACAAGGGCCCCAAGCGCGTCAACCGGCTGCGGTTCCTCGCCCATGAAGGCCTGCTGGCGCAGCATTGGCATCTCGGCATGACCGTTCCGGCGCCGGTGCCGGCGCCGATGGCGGCCGTGCTGAAGGCGCCGAATGCCAGCGTGGACCCAGCTGTGGCGCGCCAGACCAGCCAGGCGTTCGAGGTCAGCAACGGTGGAGCGGAGGAATGATGCGGCGCAAGCGCAAGGCGAAGCGCGCGGTCAGCGCGTCAACGTTGTCGCAGATGGGAGTCTGCGAGCGGCTGGTCGTTTTCGAGCACTTTGAGGGAAAGCGGCCAACACCCGCGCAGAGGGTGGCCCTGCAGCGCGGGCTGCGGGCGCATCGTCTGTTCGCGTCTGAAGGCGAGTCTGAAGCAGCGCGACGAGGACGCTGCTTCATTGCCACGCATGTCTTTGGTGACGGACCGGAGACGCAAGTCCTGCGGCTCTTCCGCGATCGGTACCTTCGACCCACGCGTGCAGGACGGAGTCTGATCTTTACCTACTACCGACTGGCGCCAGCGGTGTGCCGGACAATGGAGAGATGGCCGGCGACGCGGTCTGCGGTAAGGGCGGCGATCGGGCCGTTGGTTTGGTTCGCCACCCGTCTGCTCGCCGATCGCGAGGCAAGCCATGCCAGCGGCTGAGCTCTGGCTTCTTCTCGCCGGCTGCGTTGTCTGCGTGACAGCGGTGTGGGCTGCGGCACGCCTTGTTCGCCGGCGCTCCGTGCAGGTGGATCGATGGATGCCCGAGGGGTTGAAGGATCACACGCTCGCCTACTCGGAGCGGACTTTCAGGTCGGGTGACGACTGGCAGGTGGTAGCTCGCGTGGATCGCGCGTACCGAGGGCAGAGCGGGCCAATCGTTCTGGTCGAACTCAAGACGCGACAAGCCGACAGGGTCCACCTATCGGACATCATTGAACTGTCGGCGCAGCGCGTTGCGCTGGAGGGCGAGACAGGGGAAAGTGTCGCTCCCGTCGCATGGGTTGTCGTCGAGTCGGCAGCCGGGCGCAGCGCGCATTCGGTCAGGCTCTTGTCGCCGCATGTCGTTTGGGACTTTGCCTCGCGGCGCGAAGCCCTTCTGGCGGGCACGGAGTCGCCTTACTATCCGGCAACGAGCCGAGTGTGCGCATCGTGCATCTATCGCGCCCGGTGCCGCATGCGCAGTTGACCTGAGTGCCCGGCCGAACGTGTGCGGCGCACGCCATACGCCCGGCTGGCACAGTGGAACGGTGCGACGAAGAACTGGGTTGGTCAGCTCAAGCCGCGCGGCGCAGCGGTGCTACGTTCCAAGGGGTACCGGCCTCGCAAGCGGAAATGAAGGCAGCCCAGAGTTCCAAGGCCGCGCGTCGCTCGGGGATCTCTTCCCGTACGTCGTAGATGGCCTCCATACCCTTGAGGGTGTGGTTCAGCGCCAACTCGGTGATCTCGTTGGCGACACCCATGTTTCGCATGTGCCCCTTGGCGGTGCTGCGGGTGTCGTGCGGTGTAAACCGCCGCACGTCGATCTTTCCTTGCTCGAATGCACGAGTGATGGCTGCCCACAGGGTCGTTTTGCCCACATGGGTGTCTCCCTGGAGGCGGACGCGGCGAGCCGTTCGTGCCGGCAGCACCCACGTCGAATTGCCAGCCAACTCATGCAAACGCTGGAACCAGGTCACGACCGTCGGGGTAAGCGGGACCAGGAAACCGACCCGAGTCTTGACGGATTCTTCCGGCACCCACCAGGTACCTCGTTCCAGGTCGATGTGCTCCCAGCGAGCCTTCGTCAACTCGATGGATCGAACACAAGTCGCGAGCAGGATCCGAAGCGCAAGCGCGTTTGCAAGGCCGATGTCATCCACGTCCTTGAGCAGAGTCCGAAGCTCCTCTTCAGTGAGCATGACCCGCTTGCGCACGGGAGGCCGAGCGCCCATCAGCGCAACGAGTTCGATGCCGGCACATGGGTTGTAGTCGATGAGCCTCTTGCCGCAAGCATGCCCAAAGAGCTGTTTGGCCGAGGTCAGGATTCGCTTGCAGATCGTCCACGAGCGCTTGCTGCTCTCGAGGATGTGAACGATGTCCGCCGGCACGATCTGCCGAACTTCGAGGGAGCCGAGCTTCGGGACGATGACTTTGTCGATGTCCCATCGCCGGTAGTACACGGTTCCCTCGGCGAGCGGCGGGGTGGTCAGCTTCTTGGTCTTGTAGTCCTCGGCGAGCGTGCGCACGGTCCAGGCCTGCTGGGCGCGCATCCTTTCCAGCTTCTTGTCGGCTGCCGGGTCGCGCCCTTTGTCGATGTCAACCCGGCGTTCACGAGCGAGCTTCCGAGCCGCGGCAAGTGTGAGGTCGGGGTAGTTGCCAAGCGTGACCTCCTTGCGTCGGGTCCCGGCGTTCCGGTAGCGAAACACCCATGCCGCGGTTCCCGCTTTGGACAGGGTGAAGGTCAGTCCGTCGCCATCGGACTTTGCAACGGGCTCGCCCCTTGCAATCCAGTGACGGATCTGGACGTCGTCAAGAAGGTTGCGCTGACGCACTTCACGGGCCTCCTAGGCCTGTTGATGTCTGCCCCAATGTAGGTTGCTAGCTACCCGGCTAGCTACCCGCTAGCTACCCACTTGGCTACCCATTTCGCCATCGGCGGCGTGACACCGTATGGACCGCGGTGAACGAGAATCTCAAGCGCATCAACGAGTTGCGCTTGGGGCTTGATCCTCGTTGAACTTACATGGGACCGCAATCGCACTCGCAGGTGGCGAGTTTCAATGGCGTTCGACGACGTGGTGCTGATTGATTCTAGAGTCGCGCGCTGGCTCCTATCCTTGCATCGCCACATCGACCGCCGAGGACCCGACCGCCGAGGACCGCATGAACCTGCTGCAAACCCTTCGCGGCCAATGGGACGTGATGACCGGCCGCTATGCGGCCGCGCCGATCGGCGGCGGCGCCGATCTCGACGACGGCAGCGCGCTGCTGCGCGCGGTGCGCGGCGAAGAGTTGCACCGCATCGTCGGCGACGACCCCTGGGCGTCGCCGGCCTTCGGCGGCACGACGCCGCCGACGCGCGCCTGGGGCGTGCGCGACCGCCAAGGCGGCCGCATGGTGGGCGTGCTGCAGACCACCGAGGCGCGGCACCTGCTGGGCGTGGCCGCCACGGTCGGCGCCTATGCGCTGGACCGGCTGAGCCCGGCGGTGCTGGAGCGCACGGTGGTCGTCACCTTCTTCGCGCTGCTGCCCGAAGCGCGCAAGACGGCGGCCGGGCTGGTGCTGCTGGCCGAGTCCTTGCGCCTGCATCTGCAGGACGGCGCCAGCGTGGCGTCCTTCATCGCCGAGCCGGCGCTGCTGCAGCGCTACCTGCGGCTGGGCGCGCGGCCGCTGGCGCCGATGCGGGCCAGCGCCTATGGCGGCTACCGCATCCCGCTGGTGCTGCTGGCCGCCGACCGCGCCCACCTGGAGGCCGTGCACTCGCCACTGCGCCTGCTGGTCAAGGCCGGCGACTTCGGCGACGACGACCCCACGCTGCCGTGGTGGCGCGACTTCGAGCGCCGCCATGGCCGCATCGACACCGGCGTGGCCGCCTACCAGCCGGCCGCCGACGAAGGCGAGCGGCCGGTGCATGCCTTGCTCAGCCGCGGCCTGTCGGACGCCGAGGTGCAGGCGCTGCTGGCCGGCAGCCTGACGCTGGACAGCGCGGTGGGCGATCGTATCCTGGCGCAAGGCGACGGCGGCCGCCTGCTGGGCGTGGTCGCGGCCGGCGTGGTGCACGCGGTGATCAACGGCCGCGTGGTCGGCGCCATGGGGCCGGGCGAGCCCTTCGGCGAAATCGCCTTCGTCACCGGCGAGCCGCGCAGCGCCGACCTGGTGGCCGCCGTGCCGGGCACCAGGCTGCTGCAGTTCAGCCCCGCGGCGCTGGCCGCGCTGCCGCCGGCCGCGGCGCTGGTGTTCTGGCGCAACCTGGCCTGGTGCCTGGCGCAGCGCCTGAAGCAGCGCACCGCCTGACACTGCGCACCTTCTGAGCACCCCCAGGTCCGGGCCGGGGGCCCGTCCCGCCCCCCGCGGGGGATCAAGTTGCCCGGCGGAGCCGGATCAACTTGAGAGAGGCAAGGACGCGCTGCTCCGTCACCGCCGTCACCGCCGTCACGATTGGCATGGGGCCTTGTCGACAGCCGGCGCTGCTGATACAAGTCGTCACAGTGCCGGCCAGCGGCCACCGCGAACGGTCGCGGCCGCGGCACCGACGACCTGGCGCCCATCACCCAAGAGGAGTACCGGCCATGTGGCGAATGAGTCGCAAGCAGCGCGAACGGCGCGAACGTCTGGCCGGCTGGGCCGCGTCGAACGAAGGTTCCGACGTCGCGTTGCACCAGACGGTGTTGCACGCGTTCCAGAAGCGCCTGCAGGGCACGGTGACGCTGCCCTCCGATCCCGGCTACGACCATGCGCGCCAGCTCACCAACCAGGCGTTCCAGAAGTTCCCGCTGCTGATCGTCTACTGCGAGGTGTTCCAGGACGTCTGGGAATGCCTGGCCTTCGCCCGCCGGCACCGGCTGTGGATCACCACGCGCTCGGGCGGTCATTCGACGGCCGGCTACAGCGTCAACGACAGCATGGTGATCGACCTGAGCCGCCTGAACGCCGTCACCATCGACTACGAAGGGCGCCGCGCCATCGTCGGCCCGGGCACCAACTGGGGCCATCTCAACGCCACGCTGGCCGACTACGGCTTGCACATGCCCACCGGCGGCTGCGGCGACGTCTGCGTGGCCGGCTACATGCAAGGCGGCGGCTACGGCTTCACCTCGCGCAAGTTCGGCATCAACTGCGACAACGTCGAAGAGATGCTGGTGATGCTGGCCAACGGCCGCATCGTGCGCGCCGCGGCCGACTGCAACGCCGACCTGTTCTGGGCCTTGCGCGGCGGCACCGGCAACAACTTCGGCGTGCTGCTGCGCGCCACCTACCGGCTGCACGACATGCCCAAGCTGTGGGGCTTCGGCCTGCAGTGGACGCTGGACCAGGCGCCCGATGCCCTGGTGGCGCTGCAAAAGGGCTTCATGCGCCAGGGCGCGCCGCCGGAACTCGGCTACATGCTGTTCATCAGCTTCAACGGCCCCGACCAGACGCCGGTGCTGCTGATGCGCGGCATCTACTGGGGCGACCGCAAAGAGGGCCACGCGCTGTTGCGGCCGCTGATGAACGACACCGGCGGCGTGCTGTCGACCGTCTACGACCGCGTCGGCAGCTACAACGAGCTGAATGAATGGCTGCTCGAGAACATTCCGCCGTGCCCGGACCTGGCGCGCGAAGACAAGCAGTCGGTGTTGTTCGGCAAGCCGCTCAAGCGCGCCGACTGGAAGAACATCTGCCGCAAGCTGGCCGCGTCGCCGAACACCTGGTCGACGATCTGCATCGAGCCCTATGGCGGCGCGATCAATGCGGTGCCGCGCGACTTCAACGCCTTCGTCCACCGCGATTCCGACTGCGACTTCTTCGTCGACGTGTTCTGGATGAACGACGACGAGCGCCGCCAGTTGCAGGCCTACCTCGGCGAGTTCATGGCCTTGGTCGAACCATTGAGCAACGGCGAGTCGTACCAGAACTACCCGCGCGCCGCGCAGACCGACTACCGCCGCCGCTACTGGGGCGAGCAGTTCGGCCGGCTGCTGGCCATCAAGCGCAAGTACGACCCGCACGAGGTCTTCCGCTACGGCCAGAGCGTCAGCCCCGAGCCGGGCCGCGCCTGGCCGGCCGCGGCGCCCGGCGCCATCACCTACGAGCCCTATGGGCCGCCGGCGATTGCCGTGCCTGAACTCGATCCGCCCACGCCGCCGCGCCAGCCCGCGCGCCGGCGCAGCGCCAAGGCGGCGCCATGAGCGAGCGAACCGGCACGCGCCGCAGCCTGGTCGGGCTGCACTTCCATCCGCCGATGGCCATTGCCCGCGTCGGCGGCAGCCCGCATCCGCTGGAGGCCTTCGAATGGGCCGAAGGGCGCAGCGCCCACGGCAGCACGCTCACCGTGCTGCAGCCGGCGGTGAGCTTTGGCGTGCGCGACGACGGCGGCCTGGTGCCCTACCTGCCCGAGCACATCCGCTTCAAGGACGACGACGGCCGCATCCGCCCGGTGGCGCCTTTCCTCGAACTGTGGGCCACGCTGCAGCGCGCGGCGGACGGCGGCCTGGAAGAGCAGGCGGTGACGCTGGACCTGCTGGCCGAACTGGGCATCGGCCTGGACCACGTGGCGCTCGAAGTCACGGCCTCCAACCTGAAAGCCGCGCGCCGCACCGACGACCCGGCCTGCGGCTTCACGGCGCGGGCCGAGATCGCCGGCACCGACCATCGCCGCCATGCCTTGCAGGCCTTCAGCCGCCACACCGCGGGCCAGGTGCCGCTGGTCAGCCGCGAGCGGCCGATTCCGCTGGGCGCCGTGCAATGGATGCGCCCGCGCAGCGAAGCCGAGCCGGGCTTCGCCGAGGTCGACCTGTCGGTGCTGCGCCTGCGCTTCACGCCGGCCGAAGGCAAGGTCTACGGCCCGCCGACGGCGGCCTACGGACCCGACCGGCTGACCGTCACCGGCCGCTGGGACTCGCTGCAGTTCTTCCGCAAGGAAGACGGCCGCGTGCACATGATCGTCGAGCCCGAGAACCGCATCCTGTCGCCGGACACGGTGTTCTCGCAGTACCGCATGGTCACCGGCCTGTTCGAAGACCCGCAGCCGCAGGACGGCTACGACGGCGCCGAGGAAGGCGACAGCCGCGCCTGGGCCGTGGTCGACGACACCTGCGACGTGCTGATCACCGCCGCGCTGGCCTGGCGCGGCACGCGCTACGTGGCCGAAGGCCGCGTCTTCGTCGGCCCGCCGCACTACGCGCCGGACCGCCGGCCGTTCTACGGCATCGACGATGACCTGGCCGACCGCGACCACGGGCTGATGGCGGTCGATACGATGCCCTTCGCCCAGGTGCAGGCCGAGGTGGTGGCGCTGTTCCGCCGCGTCTTCGAAACGGCGTCGTCGATGAACCTCGATGCCGCGCGCACCGAAGCGCTGCAGGACAACAGCGGCGGCGCCGGCAGCGCGCCGCCGCCGAAAGGCGGCGGCGGCGCCCGCTTGCCGCAGACCGACGGCCGCAGCATGACCCGGGCCGACAAGCCCTATGCCGACCGCATCGGCGACCTGACGCCGGGGCAGACCGATTCGGTCTACAGCCCCAGCGTGCGCGGCGACACGCTGAGCTTCACCAACGCCATCGGCCATGTGCACGGCCCGCTGATGGACGAGACGGTGCTGATCGACTTCCTGCGCCGCAACGTCGATCGCGTCAAGCGCCTGCTGCGGCCGCCGTTCGGCCTGCTCGGCCAGTGGGACGAGCGGCCCGGCCCCGAGCCGCACGCCGATTTCCGCGACCCGCGCGTCGACCGCGACCTGATGCACGACATGCGCATGCCGCCCTACATGCGCGACGCGTACTACGTGCCGCTGTCGCTGACCCGTCGCCAGTACCACCTGATGATCGACTTCCTCGATCGGCTGGCAGCAACCCCTAACCCTCAACCCGAGGTGTCGAAGTGAAGCAACCGACCCCAGCGCCGGCCGCGGCCGAGCCGTCGTCGCGGCCGGGCGGCGGCCCGCGGGCGCGCAACCGCACGGCGCGCGCCGCCGCGCCGGACTTCAACGCCCGCGCCGTCGGCAACCCGGCCACCGCGCGGCTCGAATCGGGCGTCGGCAACTGCTTTCCCGGCCTCGAGATGGACGTGCGCAACCTCGAAGGCCGCTTCTTTCCCGGCATCCTGTTTCGCGTCGTCACGCAGCCGCTGCGGCCGGTGCCCGAGGCGCTGCCCGACCAGGCCGGCATCCGGCTGGTCTACCTCGACTACCTGAACGACCCCATGCTGCCGCAGCGCGGCGGCGAGCACTGGGTGCAGACGCTGCTCGACACCTACATGAGCAAGGTCGGCACCAGCCTGAGCAACGGCCGCTGGTACCTGCACTGGCTGGAACAGGAAGGCAAGCGCATCGCCTGCAGCGCCGAGGACGGCACGCCCTACGATGGCGAAACGCTGTGGCGCTTCGTGCGCTGCCTGCGTGCCGACGTGCCGCTCAAGATTGCCGTGATCCAGCGCGACGCGCCCGACCCGCAGCCGGTCGTCGAGCTGACCGGCCGTCGCCGCCGCTACACCGGCGATGACGGCGTGATCGATACCGCCTACCCGCCGGGCGAACTGACCGAATCGATGTGCAACCCCTGGCAGCACGACTTCCGCGACTGCGCCTGCTACTACTGGGCCTCGAACCACCCCGACGTGGTGCTCGGCGAGATCGACCGCACGGCGCCGAGCGATGCCGTGCCGGCCGACCCCGACCAGGCGCTGACCTGGCTGGACTGGCTGCGCCGCGACCGCAGCCCGGCCGGCAACGTCGCCGCCCCGCCGTCGCGCGCCGAAGCGCGCGCCTGGCAGCTCGACCACTTCGAGATCAACCGCCGCTGGCAGGAACTGGCCTACGTGATCGAAGGGCACGAGGTCGGCGCCGTCTACCACCCGCCGCGGCACGAGCGCGCCACGCCGTACCCCGACGCGGCGGCGATGATCGACGACCTGCGTCACCGCCTGGCCCCGCTGGAGATGACGCTGTGCTGCGCCTACCTGTACGGCCTGTTCTCGCTGCGCGACCCTGCGCACGACCACCGGCACGGCGCGTGGGCGACGATGCACGACGACCTGGTGGCCGCCCGCCAGGCGATGACGCTGCTGGCCGTCGGCGAGATGACGCACCTGCGCTGGGCCAACCAGCTGCTGTGGGAGCTGGATGCCGCCGGCTTCTACCCGGGCGGCGAGCACTACGAACCGGTGCTCGACGTCTTGGCCCCGCCGCGGCTGTGGCTGGGCGAGCCCTTGCCGGACCTGCAGGCGCTGTCGCCCGACATCCTGCGCCGCTATGCGTTCATCGAACGCCCGCGCGGCGACCTCGACCGCGCCTATGCGCGCTGCGTCGCCACGCTGGAGCAGCCGGCCTACCCACGCCACCTGTTCGAGCTGGCGGTGCGCATCGACAGCGACGGCGTGTCGCACTACGAGCGCTTCGACCAGCTGGCCCGCACGCTGGGCGCCTACGGCGCGCAGGACGCCACCGCGCCCTACCTGCGGCCGCTGCAGCTGGGCACCGAGGCGCAGGCCCGCGAAGCGCTGCAGCACCTGGCGCGCTTGATGGCGGCGCTGAAAAGCGGCTACCAGGCGCAGGCGCGGCGCGACCCGCAGGCGGCGCAGCGCGCCATCACCGAGGCCCGCGCTGCGATGGACGTGCTGCGCCAAGAGGCCGAGCAACTGGCCCGGCACGGCATCGGCGTGCCGCTGTTCGACGCCTTGGCGCCCGCGCCATGAGCCGCCAAGGGGCCCCGATGCAAGCGGCCGCGGCGATCACGCGCATCCCGGTCTCGGCCATCGGCCGCGGGCCGCTGCGATCGGCGCTGTCCGCGACGACCGCGCTGCCGACCGCGTCGCCGACCGCCTCGCCATCCGCGCCACCGACCGCGCCGCCGGCCGCGGCGCGGACCCACGGCGGCAGCGCGCTGCACCGCTTCGACACCGCGGCCGGCGCCCACCTGCTGGTGGTCGACGGCTCGCGCGTCTACGACCTGCCGCCGGCCGAGGCCGCCGCCGCCGACCGCGCGCTGGCCGCCGGCCCGGCGGCAGAGCAGGCGCTGCTGGCGCGGCTGAACCTGGCCGCCGCGCGGCCGGCGGTGGTCGACGACGACATCGGCACGCCGCCGGTCACCGCGCTGGCGCTGAACATCGCCGAGCACTGCAACCTGGGCTGCGGCTACTGCTATGCCGATGGCGGCAGCTTCGGCCAGGCGCCGCGGCGCGAGGCGATGGGCTGGGCCGTGGCCCAGGCCGCGGTGGACCGCCTGGTCGGCGGCCTGGCGCCCGGCGCCACCGCGCGGCTGGCCTTCATGGGCGGCGAGCCGCTGCTCGCGCGCGCGCTGTTGCGCCGCGCCACCGAGTACGCCGGCGAAGCCTGTGCCCGCCGCGGCCTGCGGCTGCAACTGGCCTTGACCACCAACGCCACGCGGCTGACCGACGACGACGCCGCGTTCTTCGCCCACCATGGCTTTGCGGTCACGGTCAGCCTCGACGGCAGCGCCGCGCTGAACGACCGGCTGCGGCCGCGCCGCGGCGGCGGCGGCAGCCATGCCCAGGTGCTGGCGCGGCTGCCGGCGCTGCTGGCGCGCCAGGGCGAAGCCGCGCTGCCGGGCCGGCCGCGGCTGCGCGCCAGCGCCCGCATCACCGTCACGCCCTTGCACCGCGCGCTGCGCGGCGATGTCGAGCACTTGATCGGCCTGGGCTTCGCCGCCGTCGGCGTGGCGCCCAGCCTGGTGGCGGCGGACGCCGCGCTGCGCATCGCCGATGGCGGCTTTGCCGAGCTGCTGGCGCAGATCGTCGACGTTGCCGACGCTTGCGAGCGCCAATTGCTGCGCGACGGCAAGCCCGACGCCTATCCGTTCGCCAACCTGCTCGACGCCTTGCGCGAACTGCATCGCGGCACCCACCGGCCGCTGCCCTGCGGCGCCGGCGCCGGCTACCTGGGCGTGGCCGCCGACGGCGCGCTGCACGCCTGCCACCGCTTCATCGGCGACGACGCGGCGCGCTTCGGCGACCTCGGCCGCGGCATCGACGACCAGGCCCGCGGCGCGTGGCTGGCGCAGCGCCACGTCCATCGCCAGCAGCCATGCGCCAGTTGCTGGGCGCGCTACCTGTGCGGCGGCGGCTGCCACCACGAGGTGCTGCACCGCGGCCGCGCGGCCTGCGATTTCATCCGCGGCTGGCTCGACCACTGCCTGCGCAGCTACGCGCGCCTGTCCGATGCGCGGCCCGAGCTCTTCGGCTGATGCCGCGATCGCCGGCGCCGCGGCGGTCCCGCGCCGCGGTGCGCAGGTCGCCGTGCTGGGCGGCGGGCCGGCCGGCGCGGTGGCGGCGCTGTGCCTGGCGCGGCGCGGCCATGCGGTGACCCTGGTCGAGCGCGGCCGCCTTCACCCGGGCAGCGAGCGCAGCCACCCCTGCGAGACGCTGGCCGCCGGCGCGCTGCCGCTGCTGGCCGAACTGGGCCTGGCCGACCTGCCGGCGCGCTGCGGCGCGCGCGCCGATGCCTCGAGCGAACGCCATTGGCCACCAGCCGCCGCCAACCGCGCCGACGGGGCGATGGCCGCCGCGGCAATGGCCGCCGGCGGCAGCGCGCGCGACGCGCTGGCCCTGCCGCGCGACCGCTTCGACGCGCTGCTGCGGCAGGCCGCGTGCGCCGCCGGCGCCCGCCTGCTGGGCGCCCATGCCGGCGCGCCGCAGCCGCTGGACGGCGGCTGGGCCACGCCGCTGCGCCACGACGGCCGGCACACGCTGCTGCGCGCCGACCTCGTGATCGACGCCCGCGGCCGCCGCGGCGCGCCGGCGGCGGCCGATGGCCCGCGCAGCGTGGCGCTGTGCGGCCATTGGCGGCCGCGGCATGCGGCGGGCGAGGCGACTGGCGATGCGGCCGGCGGCGCGTCGCCGTTCGGCGGCAGCGTGGTGGCGGCGCACGCCGACGGTTGGGTCTGGCTGCTGCCGTCGGTCGGCGTGAGCGCGGGCACGAGCGAGGGCGAGGGCGCAGGCGATGGCGCAGGCGAGGCCGCGGCCGCACGGTGCGTCGCCGCCTTCGTCGATGCCGCCGCGCTGCACGGCCTGGACGGCGGCGGCCGCGAACGCCTCTATCGCCGGCACCTGGCGGCGGCCGCGCCTTTGTCGAGCCGGCTGGCCGGCTGCGTGCTGGTCGCCTTGCGCGTCTGCGATGCCACGCCGCGCGCGGCGGCCGATGCCGCGCCGGCGCCCGGGCTGCTGCTGGCCGGCGACGCCGCGGCCTGCATCGACCCGCTGTCGTCGCAGGGCCTGGCGGCGGCGCTGCGCAGCGGCGTGCAGGCCGCCGCCTGCGTGCACACCGCCTGGCACCGCCCGGCTGACGCCGCGCTGGCCTGGGAGCTGCACCGCGCGCGCAGCCGCGCCCACGCGCAACGGCATGCGCGGCTGGCCGGCAGCCATCACGCGGCGCCCGCCGCGCAGTGGCCCGGCCCGTTCTGGACGCCGCGCGCGCGGGCCGCGCCGCCGGTGCCCGCCTGGCCGGACCTGCAGGCGAGGCTGGCGCTGGCCGCTAACGTCAGAATCGAGCCTCACACGGTGCTCGACGACGGCTGGGTGCGGCAACGGCCGGCGCTCGCGGCGCCCGGCTTCGATGAGCCGGTGACGCACCTCGCCGGCGTGCCGATCGAGCGCTGGCTGGCCGCGCTGGGCGCAGCGGACGAGGCGCCGACGCTGGCCGTGCTGCTGGACCGCTGGCACGCCGCCTTCGGGCCGGCGCGCACGGCGGCCGCCTTCGGCCGGCTGTGGCAGGCCGGCGCGCTCAGCGAGCGGGGCGCGGCCGCGGCACGGGCGCCGTCGCCGTCGCGGTCGTTGTCGCCGCTTCAATCGGCGTCTTGAATCTCGGCCGGCGCCGGCGCCACGAAGCGCCGCAGCAGGCCCAGTGCTCCCTGCGAGCGGGCCACCGCGCGGCCTTGCGCCCAGGCCTCGGCCTGCGCCGCCGAGCCCGCGGGCAACAGTTCGCCGCGCAAGCGCCACAGCGGCGCTTCGATCCAGCGCTCGCCGGCTTCGGCCATCTGCCGCTGGGCCAGTTCGAGCAGCGCCAGCGCTTCGTCGTGCCGCTGCAGCCGCGCCAGCGCCCGCGCCAGCAAAGACTGGCACAGCGGGCGGTAGTTGTAGGCGCCGGTGGCCCACCAGCGCTGCAGCGCGGCCTGCATGCCGGCGACGGCCGGCGCCACCTCGGCGGTCGGGCCTTGCAGGGCCTGCGTGGCCAGCGTGAAGAACTCGCCGACGATCTGCATCAGCGTCAAGCCGTGCTGGCGGGCGAGCGCGCTCGTGCGTTCGGCCTCGGCCGGCATGGCGGCCCAGTCGTCGTGCAGCGCGCCGACGATGCAGCGGAACGACAAGGCCTGTCCGACGCTGTGCGCGTGGCCGATCTCGTTGGCCCAGGCCAGTGAATCGGCCAGGACCGCCTGCGCGCGTTCGTCCTCGCCCAGCACCGCGCAGGCCAGCGCCAGGAAGTTGGACGTCATCACGCGGTGGTCGATGCCCAGCTGCGGCGCCAGCGGCGCGTGCGTCGGCCCGTCGTACATGGCCAGCCCGCGTTCCAGATGGGCGAGCGCCGCCTTGGGCTCGCCGATGTGCAGCGCCACGGCGCCGACGGCGCGATGGCCGATCATCTGGAACAGCGCGTTGCCGCGCGCGCTGGCTTCGGCCAGCAGCCGCTCGGCGGGCGCGCGCGCGGCGTCGAAGCGGTTGCCCACCAGGTGGTACGAGTACAAGCCGTTGAGCGCCGGGATCAAGCCCTCGCCATCGGCGCGCTGCTCGGCCAGCGCCACGGCGCGTTCGTAGGCCTGGCCGGTGGCCTGCGCGGCCACGCCTTGCACGGCGCGCAGCGCGCTGGCCAGCGGAATCTGCAGCGACAGCTCCAGCGCGTCGCGCTCCGCGCCGGCGGGCAGGGCGGCCAGCTCGTCCATGCCCAGCCGCAGGTGCGACAAGCCCTCGACCAGTGCCGAGCGCGCCAGCGCCTGCTCGCCGGCGCGCCGCCATTGCGCCGCGGCCTGCCAGGGCTTGCCGGCGCCGCTGAAGTGGCGCGCCAGCGTCTCGGGCTCGGCCTGCGTGGCGGCGGCGAAGTTCGACTGCAGCACCTCGGCGATGTGGGCATGCGCGGCCTGGCGCGCGGCGCGCAGCATCGAGTCGGCCGCGACGGCCTGCAGCAGCGCATGGCCGAACACGTAGCGGCCGGGCGCGCCGACGTCGGCGGCGCGCAGAATGCCGCCGCGTTCCAGCTGCGCCAGCGCGCCGGACAGCTCGGCCGGCGGCAGCCCGCAGACGGCGGCCAGGAGCTGGCGCGAGAACACCGGGCCCAGCAGCGCGGCCACCTGGGCCACGGCCTTGGCCGAGCCCATGCGGTCCAGCCGCGCCAGCAGCGACGCGCTCAGGCTGGCCGGCACTTCGATCGACGCCGGCGCGTCGCCCGCGCGGCCGGCGTCGCCGTCGCCGTCGCTGCCCGGCGCGTCGTGCAGCGTTTCGAGCACCGAGCGCGCGATCTGCTCGGCGTACAGCGGCACGCCTTCGGCGAGCACGGCGATGCGCTCCAGCGTGGCCGCCGGCAGCGCCTGCGCACCGGGCAGGCCTAGCACGATCTCGCGGATGAACGGCGCCGCCATGCGGTCGAGCCCGATCACTTCGGGCGGCGGCGGGTCGAAGGCCAGCTCGATCTCGGGCCGGGCCGTCATCAGCAGCAGCAGCCCGGGCGGCAGCTTGCCGGCCAGGCGGCGCAGCACCGCCAGCGTCGACGGGTCGGCCCATTGCACGTCTTCGCACAGCAGCAGGGCCGGGCCGTTGCGCGCGCCGGCGGCCAGCCAGTCGGCCATCAGCGCCTGCAGCGCCTGCATGCGCTGCTCGGCCGACAAGGCGCCGGCAGCCGGGCGCTCGCCAGCGGCCGGGGCCGCGCCGTACAGCGCGGGCAGCAGCCGCTCGGCCGCGGGGTGGTGGATGCCGTCGGCCTGCAGCGCGCCGGCCAGCCGCCGCGGCACGTCGTCGCCGGGCGCATCGGGGTCCAGCCCGGCCATCGCCAGCAGTTCGCTGGCGATGGGGTGCAGCGCCGTGTGGCGGTGAAAGGCCGAGCAGCGCAGCATGCGCAGCGGCACGCGGTCGCGCGCGGCCAGGCCGCACAGCTCGGCCGCCAGGCGCGACTTGCCCAGGCCCGCCTCGCCGCGCAGCAGCAGCACGCGGCCCGGGCCGTGGCGCACCTGCGCCCACAGCGTGCACAAGCGCGCGAACGGGCCATCGGCCGCTTCCAGCCGCGGCGCCGGGGGCGCTTCGGCGGCGCCGTGGGTGCGGCGCTCGCCGCGCACGCGCAGCAGGTGCAGCGGGCGCGACGGATCCTTCAGCACCACCGGGCCCAGGTCCTCGGCGTCGAAGCCGGGCGGCAGCAGCTCCCAGGTGGCGGCGCTGACCAGCACCGTGCCGGGCTCGGCATGCGCCTGGATGTGCGCGGCCAGGTTGGGCGCCTCGCCCATCGCCAGGTTCTCGCGGTTGCGCGCGTCGCCCAGCCCGCCGACCACCACGCGGCCGGTGTGGATGCCCACGCGCACGGCCAGGGCGCTGGGCACGCGCGGCTGCAGCTCGCGGCTCAGGCGCGCCACCGCTTGCACCAGGCTCAGCCCGGCGCGCACCGCGCGTTCGGCATCGTCTTCGTTGGCGTTGGGATAGCCGAAGTACACCATCAGGCCGTCGCCCATGTACTGGGCGATCCAGCCGCCGGTGGGCTGCAGCGCCTCGGTGCAGGTGTCGTGGTAGCGCCGCACGACGTCGTGCAGGTCTTCCGGGTCGAGCTGCGCCGACAAGCGCGTGGAGCCGACCAGGTCGCAGAACAACACCGTCAGCCAGCGCCGCTCGGACACGTCGTTGCCGCGATCGGTCCATTCGAGCACCAGGCCGCCTTCGTCGCGGGCCACGCGCTGGCCCAGCACCAGTTCGTCGCGCAGGTCGGCCAGCGCCGCGTCGTCGAGCGCGAATTCGCGCTGCAGCATGCGATAGGTGACGCGGCCGCGGCGCCGCAACAGCGCCACGGCGGCATCGACGATGGACTCGAAACTCATCGCAGTGCGCAAACCCCACGCGGCCGCCTGGGGCGGCCGAACTTCACCGACGTGACCCGGCTGTCGCCAGGCCGCGGGCAGTATAGAAGGCAGCAGCTTTTCGTTACAGGCGAGGCGGCCCGCTTCGACCACCCCCGTCTGCGGGGGCGGTGCGGCCGCCGGCCGCCAGGCAGTGGCCGACGAGTTGCCGCAGCGCGCTGCGCTCGGCCGCGGGCGCGAACAGCGGCGCGCGCGGCGCCAGTTGCGCCGCCAGCCGCGGCAGCAGGGCGGCGTCGTCGCGGGCGCGCACCAGCAGCGCGGCCAGCGCCGCGTCGTCGCCGGGCTCGAACAGGCCTTGGTAGCCGCTGCCCAGCAGGCCGACGTTGCCGTCGATGCGCGTGGCCAGCACCGGCGTGCCGCTGCGAATGGCTTCGATGACGACATGCGCGCCGCCTTCCATGCGGCTGGCGTGCACCAGCACGTGCGCGGCCTGGATGCGCCGGCGTGTCTCGGCATGCGCCAGCGCCCCCAGCCAGCGCAGGCGCGGCAGCCGGGCCGCCAGCGCGCCGGCCTCGGCGCCGAGCGTCGGGTCCAGCGCGGCGCCGATGTGATCGAACACGATGTCGGCGCGCGCCGCCAGCCGCTCGGCGGCGCGCCAGTAGGTGCGCGGATCCTTCTCGTCGCGCAGATGGCCCACCATCACGGCGCGCAGGTGGCGCCCGGTTCGCGGCAGCGGCCGGCGCGCGGCGCAGGACTGCAGGATGACGTGCGCCTTCGGCCGCAGCGCCTCGGGCAGGCTGCGCGCGCCCAGTTCGTTCAGCAGCACCAGCGCATCGGCGAGGGCCAGCGAGCGGCGGGCCTCGGCGTCGAGCGCGATGTCGCGGTACAGGTCGGTGCCGGTCAGCACCAGCAGCAGCGGCCGCGCCGGGTGGGCGGCGCGCCAGGCCGCCACCGCCGGCGCCGAGCGCCGCGCGTGCAGCGCGATCATCGCGGCCTCGTCGCCGGCCTGCCACTGCGCGGCCAGGTGCACGCGGTAAGCTGGCCGCAGCATGCCGGCCCAGCGGTGGGCCGTCTGCCAGTTGCCGTTGTTGGCCGCGGCCAGCGCCGGCGTCACGATGACGAGGGTGTCCGGATGCACGATGCAAGCCTAACGCGCGCCGCCGAGGCCGCCCGCCGCGGCCCGCCGGCCGTGCTGGCGGCGCTGCTGCAGGCCAGCCGCGCCGACACGCTGGCCACCTTTGCGCGCTACGAGCAGGCCTTGCCGGGCCTGCGGGTGCCACTGCACCCGGCGCTCAACCCGCCGCTGTGGGAGCTGGGCCACATCGGCTGGTTCCAGGCCTACTGGATCGCCCGCAATCCAGTGCTCGCCGCCGGCGTGCGGGCCGACCCCGAACGGCCGCGCCATGCGCCGCTGCGCGCCGGTGCCGATGCGCTGTACGACTCCAGCCGCGTGCCGCACGACAGCCGCTGGCAACTGGCGCTGCCCGACGCCGACGCCACGCGCGACGACCTGGCGCGCCAGCTGGAGCAGACCCTGGCGCTGCTGCGGCAGGCCGACGCCGACGACGACGACGCGCTGTACTTCTTTCGCCTCGCCTTGCTGCACGAAGACATGCACCACGAGGCGGCGCTGTACATGGCGCGCAGCCTGGGCATCGCGATCGACGACCCGCGCTGGCGCGCCCCGCCGCTGCCCGAGCCGGGTGCCGCGCTGGCGCTGCCGGCGCAAGCCTGGCGGCTGGGCCACGCCGCGATGCGCGGCTTCGCCTTCGACAACGAGCTGCCCGGCGCCGAGGTGGCGCTGGCGCCCTTCGTCATCGACGCCCAGGCCGTGCGCTGGGCCGAGTTCCTGCCGTTCGTCGCAGCCGGCGGCTACGGCCAGCCCGAATGGTGGTCGGCCGCCGGCGCCGCCTGGCGCGCCGCGCAGGATGTACGTGACGTACATGGCATGCATGACGTCCAGATGCCGCGTTATCTGAGGCGCGACGGTGCCCGGTGGCAACAGTGGCGCGACGGCCAGTGGACGGCGCTCGACCCGCGCGAGCCCGCCTGCCACCTGACGCGGCACGAAGCCGAGGCCTGGTGCCGCTGGGCCGGCCGCCGCCTGCCGACCGAGGCCGAGTGGGAATGCGCCGCCGGCACCGCCGGGCCGGCCTTTCGCTGGGGCGACGTGTGGGAATGGACGGCCAGCCCGTTTGCGCCGTTTCCCGGCTTCCAGCCGCACCCCTACCGCGACTACTCGGCGCCCTGGTTCGACGGCCGGCCGGTGCTCAAGGGCGCGTCGCACTGCACGCAGCCGCGCCTGCGCGATGCGAAGTACCGCAACTTCTTCCCGCCCGGGCGCAGCGACGTGCCGGCCGGCTTTCGCAGTTGCGCGGCTTGAGCCGACGCCGTCGCGCCGGGGCCTACAACGTGCGCGCGACCAGCTCGCGCTGGATCTCGTTGGCGCCGCCGTAGATGCGCTGCACCCGCGCGTCGGCGTACAGCCGCGCGATCGGGTACTCGAGCATGTAGCCGTAGCCGCCGAAGAACTGCACGCAGCGGTCGATCACCTCGCCTTGCCGCTCGGTGAGCCAGGCCTTGCCCATCGACGCCAGCGCGCTGTCGAGCGTGCCGTCGATCCAGCGCTCGACGATGTGGTCGGCGAAGCAGCGCGACGCCAGCACCGTGGCCTTGACGTCGGCCAGCACCTGGCGCGTGTTCTGCAAGTCGAGCACCGGCTTGCCGAAGACCTGCCGCTCCTTCACGTAGTCCAGCGTCAGCGCCAGCGCGTATTCCATGGTTGCGGCGGCGCCCACCGCGATGATCGCCCGCTCGTACGGCAGGTTGGCCATCAGCTGGTAGAAGCCCTGGCCCTCGACGCCGCCCAGCACCGCATCGGCGCCGACCTCGCAGCCGTCGAAGAACATCTCCGAGGTGTCGGCGCCGTCCTGCCCGATCTTGTCGAGCACCTTGCCGCGGCGAAAGCCCGGCGTGCGGGTGTCGACCAGCAGCAGCGAGATGCCCTTGGCCGCCTGCGCCGGGTCGGTCTTGGCGACCACTACGACCATGTCCGACAGCTGGCCGTTGGTGATGAAGGTCTTGGCGCCGTCGATCACGTAGCGGTCGCCGCGGCGCAGCGCGCGCGTGCGCACCGCCTGCAGGTCCGAGCCGGTGCCCGGCTCGGTCATCGCGATCGAGCAGATCGTCTCGCCCGAGGCGATGCCCGGCAACCAGCGGCGCTTCTGGTCTTCGGTGCCGAAGTTCAGCAGGTAGTGGCCGACGATGTGGTTGATGCCCGAGCCGAAGCTGGTGTTGCCGATGTGCCCGAGCCCGCGGAACACCACCGCCGCATGCGCCGCGCTGCCGCCGGCGCCGCCGTAGGCCTCGGGCACGTCGGGCAGGATCAGCCCCAGCGCGCCGGCCTGGCGCCAGACCTCGCGGTCGACGCGATGCTGCGCGCGATAGCGCAGCTCGTTGGGCTGCAGCACTTCGGCGCCGAAGCGCCGCACCGTGTCGGCCAGCAGTTCCAGTTCGTCGTTCATCCACGGCGATGCGCAGGCGTCGATCATCGTGCGCTCCGCGTCACAGCGAGCCGAAGCCGCCGCCGCAGACGATCACCTGGCCGCTGATGTAGTTCGATTCGGGGCCGCAGAACAGCGACAGCGAGCCGGCGGCTTCCTCGGCCGAGCCGGGGCGGCCGAGCGGGATCATCTTCTTGGACATCTCGACCAGCTCCTGGCTGATGCCGACCTTGATCTTGCGGCCCTCGATGTCCACGGTGGCGCTCTCGGCGCCGGCGAAGGGCACGGTCAGCCGCGTTTCGATGTGGCCGAAGGCGACGCAGTTGACGTTGACCTTCAGCCGCCCCCATTCCTTGGCCAGCGTCTTGGTCAGGCCGATGATGCCGGCCTTGGCCGACGAGTAGTTGGCCTGGCCGGGGTTGCCGCCGGCGGCCGCCGACGAAACGTTGACGACCTTGCGGAACACCTCGCGGCCGGCCGCCAGGTCGGCCTTGGCGGCCGCGCTGATCACCGGGTAGGCGGTGCGCAGGATGCGGAAGGGCGCCGTCAGGTGCACGTCGATGATCGCGTACCACTGCTCGTCGCTCATCTTCTGGATCACGTTGTCCCAGGTGTAGCCGGCGTTGTTGACGACGATGTCGATGCTCTTGTAGTGGTCGACCGCGGTCTTGACGAAGCGCTCGGCGAAGTCGGGCGCGGTGACGCTGCCGACGCAGGCCACGGCTTCGCCGCCGGCCGCGCGGATCAGCCCCACCACCTCGTCGGCCGGCTCGGCGTCGAGGTCGTTGATGACCAGGCGCGCGCCGTCGGCGGCGAGCTTCAGCGCCAGGGCGCGGCCGATGCCGCGGCCCGAGCCGGTGATGAGGGCGGTCTTGCCTGCGAGCTTGCTCATGGGGTTCTCGTTGCGAAAGGGTTGGGGGATTGGGAAAAGGCGGCGGTGCTCAGTCCAGCGCCAGCACGGCTTCGCCGACGATCTTGTCCTCGCCGTACTGGTTGGCGCAGCGCAGCTCGACCCTGGCGCGGCGTTCGCCGCCGGCCTCGAAGGTCTCGGTCACGCGGCCGCTGCAGGTCGGCCGGTGGCCCAGGTGGGTGATGCCGGTGAAGCGCAGCGCCAGGCTGCGCAGCTGGCGCTGCGGCGCCCAGTCGGTGAGCGCGCGCGCCACGTAGGCGGCCGACAGCATGCCGTGGGCGAACACGTCGGGCATGCGCGAGCGGCGCGCGAAGTCGATGTCGATGTGGATCGGGTTGTGGTCGCCCGAAGCGCCGGCGTACAGCGCCAGCGTGGTGCGGCCGATGGCCGGCAGCGTCAGCGCCGGCAGCGTGTCGCCGACCTTCACGTCGGCGTGGCTCAGGGACTTGTTCATCGTGCCGGCTCCTCTCAGGCGTTGCGCTGCACGATCGTGCTGCGCAGGTCGGCGACATGCTCGCCGCGCTGGTTGGTCACCCGCGTCTGGTTGACGACGAAGAGCAGCGCGCCGCCCTTCTTCTCGTAGACGTCGGCCACCTTGGTCTCGAAGCTCAGCGTGTCGCCGGCGTAGGCCGCGCGGTGGTAGTCGAAGGCCTGCTCGGCATGCAGGATGCGGCCGAGGTCGAGTCGCAGCGTGTTCAGCGTGTCGAGCAGGCTGCCGACCTCGCTGTTCAGGCACATCAGGAAAGTCGGCGGCACCGGCAGCGCCGGGTGGCCGGCGTCGCGCGCCGCCGCCTCGTCGCTGTAGACCGGATCGGCCTGGCCGGTGGCCTTGGCGAAGAAGCGCAGCCGCCCCTTCTCGACGTCGACCTTGCCGTGGTTCAGCACGCGGCCGATCAAGCTCTTGTCTGCCATGTCTTCGCTTCCTTTCGATGGACCCGATTCAGCCGCGGCCGTACAGCGTGACGACGCAGGCGCCGCCGAGGCCCAGGTTGTGCTGCAGCGCGAGCTGCACGCCGTCGACCTGGCGCGCCTCGGCGTTGCCGCGCAACTGCTGCGTCAGCTCGAAGCACTGCGCCAGCCCGGTGGCGCCCAGCGGATGGCCCTTGGATAACAAGCCACCCGAGGGGTTGGTGACGACGCGGCCGCCGTAGGTGTTGTCGCCGTCGGCGACGAACTTCGCGGCGCCGCCCTCGGGGCACAAGCCCAGCGCCTCGTAGGTCAGCAGCTCGTTGTGGGCGAAGCAGTCGTGCAGCTCGGCGACGCGGATGTCCTCGGGGCCGACGCCGGCGCGCTCGTAGACCTGGCCGGCGGCGGCGCGCGCCATGTCGAAGCCGACGGCGCGGATCAGCGACGGCGGCTCGAACGAGCTGGGGCCGTCGGTCGTCATCGCCTGCGCGAGGATGCGCACCTGGGTGCGCAGGCCGTGGCGCTTCGCGAAGGGCTGGGAGACGACCAGCGCCGCCGCCGCGCCGCAGGTCGGCGGGCAGGCCATCAGCCGCGTCATCACGCCCGGCCACACCGGCTGGTCGGCCATCACGTCCTCGGTGCTGACCACCTTGCGGAAGATGGCCAGCGGGTTGTTCGCCGCATGGCGGCTGGCCTTGGCGCGGATCGCGGCGAAGGTTTCCATCGTCGTGCCGTACTGGCGCATGTGCTCGCGGCCGGCGCCGCCGAACATGCGCAGCGCGGCGGGCAGGCCGTCGACGTCGCCGGTGAGCTGGCGGACCACGGCGTTGCCCTTGGCCATCGCCGCCGGGCGGTCGTCCCAGTGCGACTTCAGCGCGCCGGGCTGCATCTGCTCGAAGCCGAGGGCCAGCGCGCAGTCGACGGCGCCGCTGTCGACCGCCTGGCGCGCCAGGAACAGCGCCGACGAACCGGTCGAGCAGTTGTTGTTGACGTTGACCACCGGGATGCCGGTGAGGCCCACCTCGTACAGCGCCGACTGGCCGCAGGTCGAGTCGCCGTAGACGTAGCCGGCGTAGGCCTGCTGCACGTGCCGGTAGTCGACGCCGGCGTCGGCCAGCGCGCGGCGCGCGGCCTCGGCGCCCATCTCGACGTAGGAGCCGCCGGCTCCGGGCTTGGTGAAGGGGATCATGCCGACCCCCGCGACGACGACGGCTTGCGTCATGCTGCAACTTCCTGGTGGGTTGAAGAAAGGGGGTCGCCGGGCGGCGGCGCGGCGCCGCGCTCGCCGCCCCACGCGGCCAGCAGCGCGGCGACGGTGGTCGCGCCCTGGCCGGGCGCGTGGCGCACGGCGGCCACGGTGCGCGAGAAGCGCGGCGCCGGCGCCGGCTGGGTGACGCCGTCGATCTCGACGAAGGTGCGGCGCGCCACGTTGTGGGCATGCGCCGGCGCCTCGTCCATGTCGAGCACCGGCGCGAAGCAGATGTCGGTGCCCTGCATCGCCTCGACCCATTCGGCGCGGCTGCGCGTCGCGAAGGCCGCGGCCACCTGCTGCTTCATCTCGGGCCAATGGCGCTTGTCCATCTGCTGCGCGAAGGCCGGGCCCGACAGCTTCAGGGCCGCGATGAGCTGGGCATAGAACGCCGGCTCGACCGAGCCGATGGCCACGTACTTGCCGTCGGCGCATTCGTAGGTGTCGTAGAACGGCGCCGCGCCGTCGAGCAGGTTGCTGCCGCGGCGCGCGCTCCAGGCGCCGGCGGCCTTCAGGCCGTAGAGCATGGCGCCGAGCAGGGCGGAGCCGTCGCTCATCGCCGCGTCCACCACCTGGCCCTGGCCGCTGGCGCGGGCTTCGAACAGCGCGCAGGCGATGCCGAAGGCCAGCAGCATCGCGCCGCCGCCGTAGTCGCCCACCAGGTTCAGCGGCGGTGGCGGCGGCTCGTCGGGCCGCCCCATCGCGCCGAGCAGGCCGCTGATGGCGATGTAGTTCAGGTCGTGCCCGGCGGCAGGGGCCAGCGGCCCGGACTGGCCCCAGCCCGTCATGCGGCCATACACCAGCCGCGGGTTGCGCGCCAGGCAGGGCTCGGGGCCGAGGCCCAGGCGCTCCATCACGCCGGGGCGAAAGCCTTCGATCAGCGCGTCGGCGTGGGCGATCAGGTCCAGCGCCTGCGCGGTGCCGGCGGCTGTCTTGAGGTCGAGTGCCAGCGTGCGCTTGCCGCGGCCGTTGACGTCGAAGCGCGGCGGGGCGGATGGTCCGGCCGCGGCGGGCCCCGCGCGGTCGATGCGCACCACGTCGGCGCCCATGTCGGCCAGCATCATGCCGCAGAAGGGGCCGGGGCCGATGCCCGCCATCTCCACCACCTTCAGGCCCCGTAGAGGTCCGCTCATCTGTTCCCGCCTCGCGCTGCAGGCCGTTGCTTCGACCGTGGCGGCCATGTTCGATCGCCGGCGGCGCCGGCGAATCGTCTGGACGTGCGGTTTGCGCCGCCGCTACCGCCGCGCCTGAATCACCCGATCGGACGGCGCGGCCGCGCACGGTGCTCCGAACAATGCCGCCATCGATCGCATCGACCCGCACCGACAAGCACACACGAACACACACGAACACGGACGATCGGAGGAGACAAGGCGATGAAGGCATTTCAGTTGGTCAGGCCGGGCGCCATGGGCGAGTTGCGCAGCGTGGCGCAGCCGGCGCCCGGGCAGGGCGAGGTGCTCATCAAGGTGGGCGGCGCCGGGCTGTGCCATTCCGACCTGCACTTCATGCACGGCGACTTCGCGCACGTGCCCTACCTCAACGACAACGTGCCGTTCACGCTGGGGCACGAGCCCGCGGGCTGGGTCGAGGCGGTGGGCGCCGGCGTGCACGGCTTCGAGCGCGGCCAGCCGGTGATCGTCTACCCGATCTTCGGCTGCGGCCATTGCGCCGCCTGCCACGCCGGGCTGGACCATCGCTGCCAGGTGCATGCCGCCAGCGGCCCGGCGCTGGGGCTCGGCGTCAACGGTGCGCTGGCCGAGTACATGCTGGTGAAGTCGGCGCGCCAGCTGCTGCCGCTGGGCGATCTCGACCCGCGCCAGGCGGCGCCGCTGACCGATGCCGCGCTGACGCCGTACCACGCGATCCGCCGCAACCTGCAGCGGCTGCGCCCGGGGGCGACCGTCGTCGTCATCGGCGTCGGCGGCCTCGGCCAGATGGCGGTGCAACTGCTGTCGGTGTTGTCGCCGGCGCGCATCGTCGCGGTCGACCGCAGCGCCGACAAGCTGGCCGCGGCGCGCGCGCTCGGCGCGGCGGCCACCGTGGTCGCCGATGCCGAGGCGTCGCGCGCGCTGCGCGACGCCACCCGCGGGCAGCGCGCCGACCTGGTGATCGACCTGGTCGGCGTCGATGCGACGCTGAAGCTGGCGGCCTCCAGCGTGGCCGCCGGCGGCCGCATCGAAGTCATCGGCGTGGCCGGTGGCAAGCTCGACTGGAGCTTCGCACGGCTGGCGTTGGAGGCCAGCATCGGCAGCAGCTACTGGGGCACGCCGACCGAGCTGCGCGAGATCGTCGCACTGGCGCAGGCCGGGCGCATCGGCACCCGCGTCGAGCGCTTCACGCTCGACGACACCGCGCGCGCCTACGGCCTGCTGGAAGCGGGGCAGATCGAGGGCCGCGCCGTGGTCACGCCGCACGGCTGAGGCGGCACGGCCCCGGCATCCGCACCCCCACCCGCAGCGCCACGCAACCACCCACCGCAAGGACCAACGACATGAACCTCGGTGCCATGCTCGCCGGCCGCCGCATCCTGATCACCGGCGCCTCGTCGGGCCTGGGCGAACACTTCGCCCGGCTGGCCGCCGGCTGCGGTGCCGAGGTCGTGATCGCCGCGCGGCGCAAGGACAAGCTCGACGCACTGGCCGCCGAACTGCCCGCCCTCGGTGCCGCCGGCGCCAGCGCGATCGAGCTCGACGTCGGCGACCCCGCCTCGGTGGAGGCCGCCTTCGACGCGCTGGCCGCCGCCGGGCGCCTGCCCGACGTGCTGGTCAACAACGCCGGCTACGAAGGCCATGCGCTGGCGCTCAAGCAGCCCATCGAAGACTACGACCGCGTGATGACGACCAATGTGCGCGGCGTCTGGCTGATGTGCACCGAGGCCGCGCGCCGCTGGAAGGCGGCCGGGCGCGGCGGCAGCATCGTCAACATCGCCTCGGTGATGGGCGACCGCGTGCTCGCCGGTGCCGCGGCGTATTCGGCCTCGAAGGCCGCGGTGATCCACATGACACGCGCGCTGGCGCTGGAGTGGGCGCGCTTGGGCATCCGCGTCAACACGCTGGCGCCCGGCTACATCGACGCCGGCATGGCCGCGGGCCTGGCCGCGATGCCCGAGGGCGAGGCCTTCGTGCGCCGCATTCCGCTGCAGCGCATGGGCCGGCCGGAAGACCTCGACGGCACGCTGCTGCTGCTGGCCACGCCGGCATCGGCCTGGATGACCGGCGCCTTGATCACGGTCGACGGTGGCCATCTCGCCGCGTCGCTGTGAACGCCATTTCGTTTTCACCACGGCAAGACCCATGAAGACCTCCAAGCCCTCACGCCGATCCGCCGCCGCCTCGGCCGCCGCCTCGGCCGCCGGCACTGCGCCGCCGCCCGCTGGTGCCGCGGCAGGTGCCGGCGCCAGCGGCATGCCACAGGCGCTGCGCAACCCGCGCCCCGACCGCGCCAGCCGCGCGCTGCTGCGCTGGATGAGCCTGGCGCGCCGGCGCCCGGCCGACGGCTGGTCGCTGCACAGCCAGCGCCAGGCCTGGCGCCTGGTGGCGCTGGCGATGGGCCGGCGGCCGCGGGTGGCCAACGTCAGCGAATGGACCATCGCCGGCCCGGGCGGGCCGCTGGAGTTGCGGGTCTTCACGCCGACGCGGTCGACGTCGCTGCGGCCGGCGTTCCTGTGGTGCCACGGCGGCGGCTTCGTGATCGGCGGGCTCGATACCGCCGACTCGATCTGCCGCGCCGTCGCGCTGGCCGCCGACTGCGTCACCATCGCCGTGCGCTACCGCCTGGCGCCCGAGCACGACCTGCACGCCAGCCGCGAGGACTGCATGGCCGCGCTCGAATGGGTGGCCCGGCACGCGGCGGCGCTGGGCGTCGACCCGGCGCGGCTGGCCATCGGCGGCGACTCGGCCGGCGGCAACATCAGCGCCGCGGTGGCGCAGGAAGCGCTGCACCGCGGCGGCCCGGCGCTGGCGCTGCAGGTGCTGGTCTACCCGGCCACCGATTTGATCGAGGAGTTCCCCTCGCTGTTCGAAAACAGCGAGGGCTACTTCCTCGACACCGCGGCGATCGCCAGCGTCAAGCGCCACCTGGCCGGCGTGCTGCATGGCGCCGAACATCCGCGGCTGTCGCCGCGCCGCCACCCCGACCTGCGCGGGCTGCCGCCGGCGCTGATCGTCACCGCCGGCTTCGACCCGATCCGCGACGACGGCCTGGACTACGCCGCGCGGCTGCGCGCCGCCGGCGTGCCGGTGGAGTTGCTGCACTACGCCGGCCAATTCCACGGCTTCATGAACTTCGATTCGCTGCTCGGCGCCGGCCGCGACGCGCAGGCGCGCATCGGCGCCGGCCTGGCCGCGGCCTTCAAGGGCCAGGCCACGCCCGACCGCACCATCGAGATCGGCGACGCAGCGGCGCCGCGCGAGCGCGCGCCGCTGGCGCAGCACAGCGCCGACTGGCTGAGCATGGGCTTGCTGGCCTGGATCGCGCTTGGCCGCTGGTGCGACACGCTGTCGCGGCTGGCGGCGCCGCGCACCAGCGCGGCCAGCGGCTGGCTGCTGCGGCCGATGCTGGCGCCGGCGAAGTTCGTCGGCCGCCGGCTCGGCGCGCGGCTCGACCGGCTGGCCGCCATCCAGACCTATGCGAAAGAGCGCGCCGCGCAGCGCGCCATCGCCGATACCGCGGGCGCCTGAGCCATGGCCGTGATGAAGATGCTCGACCCCTTGCAGGTCCTGCGCCGCGGCCTCGACGGCTTCGAGGCGCGGGTCAACGCGATCACCAGCCGCCAGATGATGGCCTCGCCCGGCTTCGCGCAAAAGCTCGACCTGCTGGCCACGGTGTCGATCGGCCTGCACCACGTGTGCGAGTCGCTGCGCGCCGACCTCTACGCGCGGCTGGACCTGCCCAGCCGCAGCGAACTGCGCGACCTGGCCGCCGCGGTGCGCCGCGTCGAAGACAAGCTGGAAGAACTGCTGCCCCCGCGCGAGCCGGCCGCGGCCGCGCACCCGCCGCGCACGCGCCGGCCGGGCAGCGGGGCGGCCGCGGCCGCGGCCAAGACGGCTGCAGCGCCCACCAAAGCGCCCACCGAAGCGCCCATCAAGGCGCCCATCAAGGCGCCCATCAGAGCGCCGGCCGTCAAAGCACGCGCCAAGCGCAGCCGCGCCACCGCCCGCCCCGCGGCGCGCGCCGGAGCCTGACGATGGCCGCGACCAAACACGCCAGGCCGGCCGGCCCCGCCGCGCCGACCAAGCCCGCCGCGCCGGCCAAGCCGGCGGCGCCCACCAAGCCGGCGGCGCCCACCAAGCCGGCCGCCCCGGCCAGCGCCGCCGACTGGCTGCGCACCGAGGCCGATCGATTGATCCAGCGCGGCCTGAAGGGCCTGACCTACCTGGGCTCGGCGGCGCCGCCGATCGGCGAGACGCCGCGCACGCTGCTGCACCGCCGCGGCACGCTGGGCCTCTACCACTACGAGCCGAGCGCGCCGGAGATCTACCGCGTGCCCATCCTGTTCGTGATGGCGACCAGCAACCTGGCCAGCATCTTCGACCTGGCCAAGGGGCAAAGCCTGATCGAGTTCCTGCTCGGCCGCGGCTACGACCTCTACGTCATCGACTGGAACGCGCCGACGCGCGACGAGCGGCACCTGCGGCTGGAGGACTACACGCTCGACTTCATCCCCGACGCCATCCGCCGCGTGCAGCAGCACTCGGGCGAGACCGAGGTGACGCTGGTCGGCTACTGCATGGGCGGCGTGCTGTCGACGATCTACGCGGCGCTGAACCCGGACGGGCCGCTGAAGAACCTGGTGCTGTTCACGACGCCCACCGACTGGCGCAAGACGGCGCTGGCGATGTCGATGACCGGCACCGACAAGCCGCCGTTCGACGTCGACCGGCTGGTCAACACGCTGGGGCTGATTCCGCCCGAACTGATCATCCGCGCGATGGACATGCACCGTCCGCTGGCCGAGATGACGAGCCGCATCCGCCTGTGGGACAACATGTGGAACGACGCCTACGTCAAGGGCTACCGGCAGATGGCGCGCTGGGGCGCCGACACGCTGCCGATGGCCGGCGAGTTCTTCCGCCAGATCGTCAAGGAACTGATCTGGAAGAACGGCCTGGCCGAGGGCACGCTGCGCGTCGGCGGCCGGCCGGTGCTGCTGAAGAACATCACCGTGCCGCTGCTGCACGTGATTGCGCAGTACGACCACCTGGTGCCCCCCGATTGCGCGCAGCCGCTGGCTGCCGGCGTCAGCTCGCGCGACAAGCAGGAACTAATCCTGCCCGGCGGCCACGTCAGCCTGGTGGCCGGCCCCAATGCCGTCAAGCGGATGTGGCCCGCACTCGATCAATGGCTGGAGAGCAGATCCGTATGAACACCAAGGTTTCACGCGTCTATCCGCGATCGCTGACCTTCGGCGACACGACCGTCGAACTGGCGACCATGACCGCCGCCGACGCACCGGCGCTGGCCGAATTCGTCAAGACGCTGCCGGTGCACGACCGGCTGTTCGTGCGCCGCGACGTCAGCCACCCGAAGGTGCTGGACGCCTGGATCGGCGCGCTGGCGCAAGGCCACGTCACCAGCCTGGTGGCGCGCGACGGCGCCACCATGGTCGGCTGCACCGCGATCGTCGTCGACCCGCTGTCGTGGTCCAGCCACGTCGGCGAACTGCGCGTGCTGGTGGCGCCGGCGTGGCGCGGGCGCGGCCTCGGCCGCGCGCTGATCCAGGAGAACTTCGCGCTCGCGCTCGGCCTGCACCTGAGCAAGCTGACGGTGCAGATGACCGTCGACCAGCGCGCCGCGATCGCCGTCTTCGAGGAGCTGGGCTTCCGCGCCGAGGCGGTGCTGCGCGACCACGTGAAAGACCACGACGGCCAGGCGCACGACCTCGCGCTGCTCAGCCACGACGTGGCCGAGGTGCAGTCGCGGCTGCGCATGTTCGGCGTCGACGACGCCTTGCAGCACTGAGCCTGCTCGGCATCGACCCCCAGCTTCATCTGTCCAGAGACCACCGCATGCACCGTTCGAATCGCCTCATTTCGCTGGCCGCCGTGCTGGCCGCCGCCGCGCTGGCGGGCTGCGCCGGGCCGCAGCCGCCGCTGCCGGCGCGCAACCCCTGGCTGACCGACAGCGTCTACCCGATCTCGCACGACAACCCGGCGGCCACCCATGCGGTGACGCATGCCGGCCCGACGCGCGGCGGCCAGCTGAAGCCGGCCGACGTGAAGACCGTGCCGGCCGTCTTCACCTCCAACCCGACGGTGAAGAAGGTCGACGGGCAGACCATCGTCATCGCCGCCGGGCTCGACGGCGTGCGCAAGATCCTGGCCACCGGCGAGCGCTTCGACCTCGTCGGCCTGCTGCCGTACCCGGGCCTCGAAGCGCTGGTCGACAAGGGCCGGCCGGCGGCGCTGCAGGCCGTGCTGGCCGAGGCCGACGCCGCGCGCCGCGCGCACGACGACGCCGCCATCCTGGCGCTGTCCAGGCGCATGGCCGAGGTCGGCTTCGCGCGCGCCAACATTCCCAACGGCGCCTACAACATGATCGACAAGGACGGCTTCCACTACGCCGCCTTCGGCGGTCTGCGCCTGCTGAAGTCCACCGACGACAACCAGCCGCTGCAGCCGCTGCGCGTGGTCAAGGCCAAGAACATCGCCGACGACCTGCCGCCCGAGCTGGCGCGCAGCGTGACCGTGCTGGTCGGCCTGGGCATGACCTACGACGGCCACATCGCCGCGGTGGCCAAGGGCGCGCTGTTCCTGCTGGACCGCGACCTCGTGCTCAAGGGCGTGCTGCCCTTCCCCGGCGAGACGGTGGAAAACAGCCTGTCGATCGACGAGCAGGGCATCTACGTCGTCACCTCCAAGCGCATGCTGAAGGTGGTGTGGACCGGCAGCCGGCTGTCGATCGACGAGGCCGACGGCGGCTGGCAGTCGGCCTACAACACGATGCCGCCGGAACAGGCCGCCGCCGCGGGCTCGCTCACGCTGTCGGGCGGCTCGGGCACGACGCCGGCGCTGATGGGCTTCGGCGACGACGCCGACAAGCTGGTCATCATCGCCGACGGCGACCCCAAGGGCACCCAGGTGGTGGCCTTCTGGCGCGACAAGATCCCGCCCGGCTTCGTGCAGAAGCCGGGCACCGCATCGCGACGCATCGCCGACCAGATCCGCACCGACATCTCCAACATCACCATCGAGCCCTCGCCCGCCATCTATGGCCGCGGCGTCGTCGTGCTGGGCAGCGCGTTCCCGCAGCCGGTGCCCAACGACATCTGGGGCAACGCCATCGCCGCCGGCGTCACGCGGCCGGCGCCGACCGGCGTGCAGAAGTTCGAGTGGAACCCGCGCACCCGGTCGTTCGAGAAGGCCTGGGTCAACCGCGAGATCGACAACACCGACGTGATGGTGCCGGTGATCTCCATCCGCAGCGGCCTGATCTACCTGGCCAACAAGCAGGACGGCAACTACCAGTACGTCGGCCTCGACTGGAACACCGGCGCGATCAAGGCGCGCTGGTCGTTCCCCGACGACGGCCGCCAGTGGAACGCCTGGGGCGGCATCACCGCGCTGCTGGAAGACGGCGACCTGATGATCGGCGGGCTGTTCGCGATCAAGCGCGTCAACGTTGGCGACTGGCGCTGAAGACGCCGCACCGCACACCCCCCACCGCTGTCGCACGCTTGCAGGACCCCTCACCATGAACCTCACCCGAACCCTCGGCCGCTGTGCCGTGCTGGCCCTGGCCTGCCTGGCCATGGGCCAGAGCCCGGCGCAAGACCTGTCGCCCGCCGACCTGGCGCGGCGCAGCGTCGAGCGCCGCGCCGTCGAAGCCGCGCTCTGGGGCATGCCGCTGGTCAACTTCGACGCCATGCGCCAAGCCTATTTCCGCGACGCCGGCGCGCAGTACAACGACCTCATCTACTGGTCGCGGCCTTCGGACTGGAAGAACCAGACGACGACGCCGAACAACTCGACGCTGTACGTGATGTTCTTCGCCAACCTGAAGGACGGGCCGGTGGTGGTCGACGTTCCGCCGGCCAGGGACGTGGCGCTGTTCGGCACGCTGATCGACAGCTGGAACCTGCCGCTGATCGACGTCGGCGACGACGGCCAGGACAAGGGGCAGGGCGGCAAGTACCTGCTGCTGCCGCCGGGCTGGAAGGGCGAGGTGCCGGCGGGCCACATCGCCGTGCCGTCGGCGATGTTCAACGTCTACAGCCTGATGCGCGTGTCGCCGAAGGCCGGCGCCAGCGCCGACTTCAGCGGCTCGAACGCCTACATCCGCCAGTTGCGCGTCTACCCCTTGGCCGCCGCGGCCGCGCCGGCGCCGCAGCGCGCCATCGACATGATCGACAAACGCTACGAGGCCATCGCGCCCTACGACGCCGGCTTCTACACGATGCTGGCGCGCATGGTGGCCGAAGAGCCGGCGCTGCCGCGCGACCAGATCCCGCTCGGCCAGTTGCGCAGCCTCGGCATCGCCAAGGGCGCCGCCTTCCAGCCCGACGCCGCCGCCAACGCCGTGCTCGGCCGCGCCGCGGCCGAGGCGCACGCCAACATGGTGGAAGGCTTCCGCCGCGCCGGCGCGCGCTTCTGGCCCGTGCGCCAGTGGCGGCTGCTGGCCGACACCGAGGTCGTGCGCACGCGGCTGAGTTTCGTCGCCGACGGCCGGCTGCTCGTCGACGAACGGGCCTACCTCTTCTTCGGCGCCTTCGGCGCGCCCAAGAACCCGGCGCCCAACCTGTACGTCAAGGCCTACGAAGACGCGCAGGGCAAGCCGCTCGATGGGGCGGCGAGCTACCGGCTGCGCGTGCCGGCGAACGTGCCGACGCAGCAGTTCTGGTCGCTCAACGCCTACGACAAGGCCACCGCCGGCTTCATCCGCGAGGCGGCGGTCGTCGGCCTCGATTCGTACAACCCCAGGCTGCAGAAGAACGCCGACGGCACGGTGGACCTCTACCTGTCGCCCACGCCGCCGCCCGGGCGCGAGAGCAACTGGATCGCCACCGCGCCGGGCCGGCCGTTCTTCCTGATGTTCCGCATCTACGTGCCCGAGCGCGCGGTGCTCGCGCGCAGCTCCGGCTGGTCGCTCGCCGACATCGAGCGGCTGAATTGAGCGCCGCCGCCGACCTGCGCGTCGCGATCGTCACCGGGGCCGGCTCGGGCATCGGCCGCGCGACGGCGCTCAAGCTCGCGGCGCAGGGCTGCCGCGTCGTCGCCAGCGACATCGACGAAGCGGCCGCGGCCGAGACCGCCGGCCTGATCGTGCGGGCCGGCGGCAGCGCCTTCGCGGTGCCGGCCGACGTGAGCCGCGACGCCGATTGCGCCGTGCTGGTGGCGCAGACGCTGGCGCGCTGGGGCCGGCTCGACGTGGCGTTCAACAACGCCGGCGTGCCCGGCCACCCGCTGCTCACCGTCGAGCACCACCCGGCGCAGTGGCAGCGCGTGATCGACGTCAACCTGACCGGCGTCTTCAACTGCCTGCGCCACGAGCTGCCGGCGATGCAGCGCGGCGGCGGCGGTGGCGCGATCGTCAACACCGCGTCGATCATGGGCTTGCGCGGCGCGCCCGGCGGGTCGGCCTACTGCGCGGCCAAGCATGGCGTCGTCGGGCTGACGAAGGCGGCGGCGCTCGAGGTCGGCCGCGACCACATCCGCATCAACGTCGTCTGCCCGGGCTACATCGGCACGCCGATGACGCTGGGCGAAGACTCGATCTTCAGCGCGAAGAAGCTGCAGTCGGGCGTTGGCCGCGCGGCGCTGCGCCGCCTGGCCGAGGCCGACGAGGTGGCCGAGATGGTGCTGTGGCTGTGCTCGCCGCAGGCCTCGTACGTCACCGGCGCGGTCTTCACCGTCGACGGCGGCGTGACCGCCGGCTGAAGGGCGCCAGCCACCCGTTGTTCAACCGACTTTCGAAAGCGCACGACCCATGGGCTATGACGACTACACGACGCTCGCCTTCAGCCGCCACGGCGCGGTGCTGACGGTCCGGCTGAACCGACCGCAGGCGCTGAACGCGGTGAACGAGACGCTGCACCGCGAGCTGTCGCGCGTGTTCGCCGAGATCGCCGCCGATGCGTCGGTCGACGCGGTGGTGCTGACCGGCGAAGGCCGCGCCTTCTCCGCCGGCGGCGACCTCGAATGGTTCCGCCACATCACGCCGCAGCAGCTCGACACGCTGTTCGTCGAGGCGCGCCGGATCATCGTCGACCTGGTCGACCTGCCGCAGCCCATCGTCAGCGCGATCAACGGCGTCAGCGCCGGGCTCGGCACGACGCTGGCGCTGTTCTGCGACGTGGTCTACGCGGCCGAGCAGGCGCGCATCTCCGACCCGCACGTCAGCATCGGCGTCACCGCCGGCGACGGCGGCGCGGTGATCTGGCCGCTGCTGGTCGGCCCGGCGCGCGCCAAGCAGTACCTGATGACCGGCGACAGCCTCACGGCCGAGGAGGCCGAGCGCATCGGCCTCGTCAACCGCGTGCTGCCGGCCGCGCAACTGCTCGGCGAGGCCGAGGCGCTGGCCCAGCGGCTGGCCAGCGGTTCGCGCAGCGCCGTGCGCTCGACCAAGGCCTCGGTCAACAAGCTGCTGCGCGACGCGGTGAACCTGGTGCTCGACACCTCGCTGGCGCTGGAGAAGGAATGCTTCTCCACCGCGTACCACAAGCAGGCGCTGGAGACCTTCGCCCGCAAGCGCTGACCATTTGTTCGGTCAGTCGATCAGCCGATGCCGGCGCGCCAGGTTCGCGGCTTCGGTGCGGTTGTGCGCGCCGAGCTTGGAGAAGATGTTGCGCAGGTGCGAGCGGATGGTGTTCTCGGAGACGAACAGCGCATCGGCCATCGCCGCGTTCGACTGGCCGCGCGCCAGCAGCTTGAGCACGTGGATCTCGCGGTAGGTCAGCGGCTCGGTCAGCGCCGGGCCGGCCGCCGCGGCGGGCGTGCCGTCCATCTCGCCGGCCGCGTCGGCCTCGGCGGCGACGGCGGCGCAGGCGCGTTCCAGCGCACCGACCCAGGCGGCCGTAGCCCCCGGCGGCGGACGATCGCGCACCGCGGCCGAGCGGCACCAGGCCAGCGTCAGCGCGGCCACCGCCGGCCCTTCGTCGACGAAGGGCTGCAGCACGCCTTCGGGGCCGGCGCGCTGCAACGCCTGCGTCAGGTGCGCGCGGGCCGGCCCGGGTTGGCCGCCGGCCTGCAGCGCCTCGGCCCACAGCAGGTCCAGCACCAGCAACTGGCGCTGCCGGCCCTGGGCACGCGCCGTCTCCACGGCGGCCGGCAGCGCGGCCAGCGCGCGCTCGGCCTGGCCTGAGCGCAGCAGCAGCCGCAGGCGGGCCAGCGCCGTCGATTCCACGTCGTGCATGGGATCGTCGGTGGTGGGCCGGGCGCGCGCCGCTTCTTCGGCGCGGCGCAGGTAGGCCGCCGCGCCCTTGTGGTCGCAGCGCAGCAGCGCCAGGCGCGAGCGCTCGATCTCGGCGCTTTCCACCACGCGCGGCATGTCGTCCTGGTGGCCCAGGTATTCGAGTTCGCTGAGGAAGCCGAAGGCGCGCTCGGGCTCGCCGCGGTGCCAGGCCAGGCGCGACAGCGTCAGGTGGGCCAGCACGAGGTGCTGGAAATGGCCCAGCTCGCGCACCATCGGCATCGAGGCGGCGAGGATGCGCGCCGCCTCGTCGAGCTGGCCGACCTCGTACAGCGCCAGCGCCAGCTGCACGGCGCCGTAGGGGTTGCCGTCGAGGTCGCCCGGGCCGTCGAGGCGCAGGTGGTTGGTGGCCAGCCGGAAGCGCGCAATGGCCTGCTGCAGCCGGCCTTCGCGCAGGCTGATGAAGCCCTCGATGCATTCGGCGATCACCAGGCTGAAGGTGCTGCCGATCGCCAGGTGCGAGCGGCGGGCCTGGTCGAGCAGTGCGCGCGCCTCGTCGCTGCGGTTGGCGCTGGCGTGGTAGGTGGCCAGCGTGTTGGTGAGCAGGCTGTACGGGAAGCGGTAGCGCGGATCGACCTGCGCATGGCCGCTGCGCGCCAGCGCCGGCGCGTCCGCGCGGTCCATCAGCGACATCAGCATCGGCCGCAGCGCCAGCAGGTGGGCCCGCGCCTCGGCGTCCCAGGCGCTGGCGCCGGCGCGCTGGCGGGCCTCCAGTTGCTGCAGCAGGGCCAGCGCCGCGTCGTGGCGGTGGGTGAAGGTCAGCGCCCAGGCGTGGACGATGGCCAGCATCGGGTGCGCTTCGCCCAGCGCCGCCGGCAGCTTGTCGAACCAGCGCGCCAGCAGCCGGAAGCGCCCGGTGTGCAGCAGCGCCGGTGCATGGGCGCCGAGCAGCCGCGCCGTGTGCTCGGCATCGCGCGAACGCAGCGCGTGCTCGATGGCCGGCACCGGGCGGCCCTGCGCCTCGTACCACTGCGCGGCGCGGCGGTGCAGCGCGCTCACCGCCGCCGGGTCGCGCTGCGCCAGCTGGGTGCGCAGGAAGTCGGCGAACAGGCTGTGGAAGCGGTAGTGGCCCGGCTGCGGGCCGATGGCCGTGAGGAACAGCATCGAGCGCTCGATGCGCTCCAGCATGGCTGCGCTGTCGTCGCGTTCGAGCAGCGCGTCGCAGACCGGCGCGCTGAGCTGCTGCAGCACGCTCGAACGCAGCAGGAAGTCGCGCACCGCCTCGGGCTGCTTGGCCAGCACGTCCTCGGCCAGGTACTCGGCGACGGCCACGTTGCCGCCGCTGAACGATTCGATGAAGGCGCGCGCGTCGGCGCGCCCTTCGAGTGCCACCGAGGCCAGCCACAGCGCCGCCACCCAGCCTTCGGTGACGGCGTGCAGCCGCGCCACCAGGTCGTCGGCCAGCGGCAGGCCGCGGCGCTGGCGCAGGAACTCGGCGGTCTCGGCCGGCGTGAAGCGCAGCTGGTCGAGGCCGATCTCGACCAGGTGGCCGTGCGCGCGCAGCCGGCCGAGCCCCAGGTTGGGCACCGTGCGCGAGCCGATCACCAGCTGCCAGCCGGCGGGCATGTGTTCCAGCAACTGGCACAGCAGCTCGGGCGCGGCCGAGCCCTGGATGGTCTCGAAGTCGTCGAGGAAGAGCGTGAAGTCGCCGGCCGCGGCGGCCACGCCGGCCAGCAGCGGCAGCGCGTTGGTGCCGGCGCTGCCGGCGCTTCCGGCGGCGGACACCGCCGGCGCCAGCGCCGCCTGCAGGTGGCGCAGCAGGCGGCCGAGGTCGCCGTCGGCCTGGTCGAGCGTGATCCAGGCGCTCGGGCGGCCGTCGGCGGCCAGCCGCGCGGCGTGCTGCAGCATCGCCGTCGTCTTGCCGAAGCCGGCCGGCGCGCGCAGCACGATCAGCCGCGCGGCCGGCGCCGCGGCGATGCGCTCGGTCAGGCTGGCACGCAGCAACTGGTGCGCCGCCGGCCGCGGTGCGTTCAGTTTGGAAGCTAGCAGTGGCGAAGGCGCCCGGTTCGGCATCGATGCGGCGGCGGTGGCAGTCGGCGGCGAGCGCGCGGGCGCGATGCATAACGCCCGCGCCCGGCGCCGCGGCGATGCTACGCCGGCTCGGCCGCGAACGACTTGCGCAGCTCGGTCTTCAGCACCTTGCCGACGCTGGACATCGGCAACGCGCTGCGCACCTCGAAGCTGCGCGGCAGCTTGTAGCCGGCGATCAGCTCGCGGCAATGCGCCTGGATCGAGGCCAGCTCGACCTTGGCGCCCGCCTTGGGCACGATGACCGCGTGCACCGCTTCGCCCCAGCGCTCGCTGGGCACGCCGATCACCGCGCACTGCGCCACCGCCGGGTGGCTCATCAGCGCGTTCTCGACCTCGCCCGAGTAGACGTTCTCGCCGCCGGTGATGATCATGTCCTTGATGCGGTCGGCGATGAAGATGTAGCCCGCGTCGTCCATGGTGGCGCCGTCGCCGGTGTGCATCCAGCCGTTGCGCACCGCCTTGGCGGTTTCTTCGGGCTTGTTCCAGTAGCCCAGCATCACGTTGGGGCCGCGCACGACGACCTCGCCCACCGTGCCGCGCGGCACCTCGTGGCCCTGGCCGTCGACGATCTTCAGCTCCACGCCGCTGACGGCGCGGCCGGCCGAGCGCAGCAGCGTGCCGCGGTGGTCGTCGGGCATCAGCAGCGAGGCGGTGGGCGCCAGTTCGGTCATGCCGTAGCCCTGGATGAACTTGGCGCTGCGGAACACGGTCAGCGTGCGGTCGAGCAGCGTCTGCGAGATCGACGAGGCGCCATACAGCACGTACTGCAGCGACGACAGGTCCATCTCGCGCGCCGCCTCGGGGTTGGCGGCCAGCCAGTCGAGCGTCATCTGCATCAGCGTGGGCGCCATCAGCAGCACGTTGGGCCGCTCGGCGGTGATGGTCTGCAGCATCAGCCGCGGCTCGTACATCGGGATGATGGTGTGCGCCCCGCCGCACAGGAACAAGGCGATGGTCGGCGCGAAGTCGGCCAGGTGGAACATCGGCATCGCGTGCAGGTAGGTGTAGCCGGGGCCGTAGATGCCCAGCTGCACCGAGATCTGCGCCGCCGCGCCCAGGTTGTTGTGGCTGAGCATCACGCCCTTCGGGAAACCCGTGGTGCCGCCGGTGTAGAAGATGCCGGCCAAGTCTTCGCCGTGGCGGTAGGCGTCGTCGATCGGCTCGGTCTGCGCGACCAGCGTCTCGTAGTTCAGCATGCCCGCGGGCGTTTCGCCGTCGCCGGCGTAGATGAGGTGGCGCAGCGTCTTGGCGTTCTTGGCGAGGCTCGCCGCCTGCGTCTTGAAGGTGTCGTCGACGATCAGGATCTCGCAGCCCGAGTCGTCCAGCGAGTACAGCACCTCGGCGGCGCTCCAGCGGATGTTCACCGGCACCAGCACGCCACCGGCCCAGGGCACGGCCAGGTCGTATTCGAGGTAGCGCTGCGAGTTCAGCGAATACATCGCCACGCGTTCGCCGTCCTTGACGCCGAGCGCGCGCAGGGCGCCGGCCAGCCGCGCGACGCGCGCGCCGAACTGGGCGTAGGTGGTGCTGCGGCCCATGAAGCGGATGGCTTCCGCGTCGGGCCGCTGCTGCAAAGCCTTGTGCAGGCCAAGCGTCATGTGCATGTCCGTCTCCTCAAACAAAATCGTGGGTTGCAGGCGGCGAGGGTGTCGAGCGCGAACGACCGGGCGGCGTGCTGACGGGCGGCAGTATTCGGGCGCCGCGATCGGCGCAAACCGTTCAAACGGGTGATTTGCGTGCGGCGCCCCGCGCGGCTTGCCGCGCCCGCTGCTACGGCTTGCTCGCAAGCCCCGAGGTCACGCCGCGCAAGCCCCTACGGCGCGCGGGGCTTGGCGCCGCCGCCTCAACGCGGGCCGGGCCGTTCGGCGCGCGGCAGCGGCCGGGCGCGCAGCGGGCCCGGCAGCAGCCCGCGCTCGGCCAGCGCGAACGTGGCCTGCACGACCAATGCCAGCAGCGCCGCCGGAATGGCGCCGGCCAGCATGCGGTCGGTGTCGTTGACGGCCAGGCCGGCGACGATGCGCTCGCCCAGCCCGCCGGCGCCGACGAAGGCGGCCACCGTGGCGGTGCCGACGTTGATCACCGCCGCGGTCGAGACGCCGGCCAGCAGCGTGGGCAGCGCCAGCGGCAGTTGCACCAGGCGCAGCACCTGTGCGTCGCGCAGGCCCAGCGCGCGCGCGGCCTCGGCCAAGCCGGCCGGCACGCTGGCCAGCCCGGCCTGCGTGTTGCGCACGATGGGCAGCAGCGCGTAGAGGAACAAGGCCAGCAGCGCCGGCGCGAAGCCGATGGTGCCGAGCAGCGCGATCAGAAAGGCCAGCAGCGCCAGCGACGGCACGGTCTGCAGCAGCCCGGTGGCGGCCAGCACCACGGCGCCCAGCCGCCGGTGCCGGTGCGCCGCAATGCCCAGCGGCACGCCGATGGCCGTGGCCAGCGCCACCGAGCCCAGCACCAGGCCCAGGTGCTGCAGCAGCAGCCGGCCGAGGTCGGGCGCAACCACCTGCGCCCACAGCGAAGGCCGCGCGCCGCCAGCGCCCGGCGCGGACGGCGCGGTACCAGCCGTCTTCGCGGCGCCATCGACGAAGCGGCGCGCCACGTCGGCGAAAGGCCGCCCGTCGAGCTCGACCGCGGCGTTGAGGCCGATCATCGTCGGCTCGTCGATGCGCCCTTGCAGCGGCGCCAGCGTTGCCAGCGCGGCGGCCGGCAGCGCCGCGCGCATCAGCAGCACCGCGTCGTAGCGCGGGAAGAAGCCGCGGTCGTCCTTCAGCACGCGCAGCTTGAGGCGGCCGATCTGCGCGTCGGTGCTGTAGACGTCGATCAGGTCGACCTGGCCCGCCGCCAGCGCCTGGTAGGCCAGGCCGTGGTCGAGCGCCGGCGCTTCCGTCAGCGGCAGCGCGTAGTGGCGCTTCAGCGCCGGCCAGCCGTCGGCGCGCACCAGGAACTCGTGCGACAAGCCGGTGCGCAGCTTGGCGGCCTGCTCGGCGGGCAGGCGCGCCAGGGCCGACAGCGAATCGACGCCCAGCCGCGCGGCATCGGCCTCGCGCATGGCGATCGAGTAGGTGTTGTTGAAGCCCAGCGGCACCGCGGCCTTCAGCCCGCGCGGCGCCAGCCATTCGTTCAGCTCGGCCAGCGTGGGCGGCGGCGCATCGGCGGCCGGGTTGCGCTTGAGCAGCTCGCGCACGATGGTGCCGGTGTACTCGGGGTAGACGTCGACCTGGCCGCCGAGCAAGGCCTGTTCGAGGATGGCGGTGTTGCCCAGGCCCTGGCGGTGCTCGGCCGCCACGCCGGCGCGCTGCAGCGTCTGCAGCACGATCTCGGCCAGCACGTAGCTCTCGGTGAAGCGCTTGGAGCCGACCTTGACGGCGTCGGCGGCCAGCGCCGAGGCCGCACCGGCTAACAGGCATAACGCGGTCACCAGCAGGCGGTGCCATCGTGTCGAGCGTTGCATGGCCGGCATTGTGGTGGCGATTGCCCGGGCCGCGCGGCGCCGTGGCCGACAATGCGCGCCGTTGCCATCCCGCCATCGCGCCCGCGCCGCCATGACCGACGAGACCCCCGCACCCACACCCACGCCCGCACCCGCACCCGCACCCGCCTTGCCCGACCGCCTGTCGGTCGACCCGCGCAGCCCGCACTACGTGGCCGCCGTTTGCGAGCGCGAGATCGGCATCCGGCTCAACGGCCGCGAGCGCCACGACGTCGAGGAATACTGCCTCAGCGAAGGCTGGGTCAAGGTGCCGGCCGGCAAGACGCTGGACCGCCACGGCCGGCCGCTGCTCATCAAGCTCAAGGGCCAGGTCGAAGCGTTCTATCGCTGAACGGCGGCGCCCAGCGCCTGCGCGATGCGCCGGCGCGCCACGCGCGGGCGCGGCACCGGCTGGTCGAACCAGCGGCGCACGTCCTGCTCCAGCCCGATGCCGTGCATGTAGTTGTAGAGCGCCTTGCGCAGGCCCGCGCCCAGCGCGTCGTGGTCGACGCCGGTGGGGTCGCTGAAGGCGACGTCGTTGCGCGCGAAGCCGCGGTGCGGCACGGGCTGCAGGCAGATGCCGTAGTCCTGCGGCCGCAGGCCCACCGGCGAGTGCACGGTGCAGGCGAAGCGGTGGAAGAAGCCCGACTGGATGCAGCCTTCGGCGAACAGCTGGCGCACGTACTCCAGCGCGTCCACCGTGTCCTGCACGGTCTGCGTCGGGAAGCCGTACATCAGGTAGGCGTGCACCAGGATGCCGGCGTCGCTGAAGGCCTTGGTCACGCGCGCCACCTGGTCGACCGAGACGCCCTTCTTCATGAGCTGCAGCAGCCGGTCCGACGCGACCTCCAGCCCGCCCGAGACGGCGATGCAGCCGCTTTGCGCCAGCGCCCGGCACAGCGCCGGGTCGAATGATTTCTCGAAGCGGATGTTGCCCCACCAGGTGATGGCGACGCGGCGGCGCTGCAGCTCGGCGGCCAGCGCCTTCAGCACCTTGGGCGGCGCGGCTTCGTCGACGAAGTGGAAGCCGGTCTGCCCGGTCTCGGCGACGACGGCCTCGATGCGGTCGGCCAGCGTCTCGGCGCGCGCCGCGTCATAACGTCCGATGTAGTCCAACCCGACGTCGCAGAAGCTGCACTTCTTCCAGTAGCAGCCGTGGGCCACGGTGAGCTTGTTCCAGCGGCCGTCGCTCCACAGCCGGTGCATGGGGTTGAGCAGGTCCAGCAGCGAGAGGTAGCGCGCCAGCGGCAGGCCGTCCCAGGTGGGCGTGCCGGCTTCGTCGAACGGCACCTCGGGCTCGGCCAGGTTGACGTAGCGCACCGTGCCGCCCTCGCGCCGGAAGGTGCGCACCAGGCGGGCGGCGCCGCGTTGGCCGGCCAGGTGCTCCAGCAGCGCCAGCAGCGGGCGCTCGCCGGCGTCCAGCGTCACGTAGTCGAAGTGGTCGAACACGCGCGGCTCGGCCAGCTCGCGCAGCTCGGTGTTGACGAAGCCGCCGCCGAGCACGGTGACGACGTCCGGCGCCTCGGCCTTGAGGGTCTGCGCGATGCGGAAGGCGGCGTACACCGCGCCCGGAAACGGCACCGAGACCAGCACTACCGTGGGCCGGTGCTGCTGCAGCGCCTGGCGCGTGAGCGCGGCCAGCTCGCGGTCGATGAGGTTGGGCGCGGCGGCCAGCGCCGCGGCCAGCGGGTCGAAGCTGGGCTGGCTTTGCGCCAGGCCTTCGGCGTAGCGCACGAACTCGAAGCGCGGGTCGACCGCGTCGCGCAGCACGTCGGCAATGTCGTTGAGGTACAGCGTGGCCAGGTGGCGGGCGCGGTCCTGCAGGCCCAACGCACCGAAGGCCCAGGCCATGGGGTCGCCGCCGCTCGGGTCGACGTAGGCGTCCAGCGACTCGAAGCGCGGGCCTTCGGGCAGCCAGGCGCGGCCGGCGATGCGGTGCGCCAGCGTGGGGTCGCGGCCCTGCAGGAAGGCGATCACCGGGTCGATGCTTTGCAGGTAGCCATCGGCGGCAGCCAGCCAGGCGGCCGAGCGCGCGCCGCGCTGCGCGGCCGGCGTGGCCTCGATCTGCGCACGCAGCAGGGCCAGGCCGCGCGCCGACAGCAGCGCCAGCGCCAGCTCCAGCGCCAGGTCGGCCTGCGTGGCCTGCACGCCGCGCGATCGCAGGAAGCCCGTCAGGTAGGCGGTGGACGGGTAGGGCGTGTTGAGCTGCGTCATCGGCGCGACGATGGACAGCACGCGGTGCGGCAGAGCGGCGGGCATGGCGGGCATGGCGGGCGCGATTGTCGTCGGCGCCGGAAAACGAAGCGGCCCCGGGGTTGCCGGGGCCGCTTGAAGGAAGAGGAAACGTTTACTGCAGCGAAACCTCGACGCGGCGCGCCTCGGCGGGGTTGCCGCTGCCGGTCAGCTGCTCGGGCTTCTTCAGCTCGATCTTGTCTTCGGCGATGCCGGCGGCCTTGAGCGCGTCGCGCACCGCGAAGGCGCGCTGCTTGGCCAGTTCTTCGTTCTTCGCCGGGTCGCCCGAGGCGTCGGTGAAGCCGCTGACCACGGCCTTCTTGCCCTCGGCCACGGCCTTGGCCACGTCGGCCAGCGCCGCGTTGGCGCCGCCGGCCAGCTCGGCCTTGCCGCTGGCGAAGTAGAACTTGACGACGCCGTTCTCGACCACGAACGACGCGCCATCGGCCAGCGCGGCGGCCGACGGGGCCGGCGCGGCCGCCGGCGCGATGGCCGGTGCCGCGGCCGGCGCCGGGGCGCTGCCGTGGTCGGCCGGCGCCGAGGTCGACACCGTCATCGGCAGCAGCGGCACGATCAGCAGCGCGACGATGTTGATGATCTTGATCAGCGGGTTGACGGCCGGGCCGGCGGTGTCCTTGTAGGGGTCGCCCACGGTGTCGCCGGTGACGGCGGCCTTGTGCGCCTCGCTGCCCTTGCCGCCGTGGTGGCCGTCTTCGATGTACTTCTTGGCGTTGTCCCAGGCGCCGCCGCCGGTGCACATGCTGATGCCGACGAACAGGCCCGTGACGATGGTGCCCATCAGCAGCCCGCCGAGTGCGGCCGGGCCCAGCAGCAGGCCCACCAGGATGGGCACGACCACCGGCAGCAGCGACGGGATCATCATCTCCTTGATCGCGGCGGCGGTCAGCATGTCGACGGCGCGGCCGTACTCGGGCTTGGCCTTGCCTTCCATGATGCCCTTGATCTCGCGGAACTGGCGGCGCACTTCCTCCACCACGCTGCCGGCGGCGCGGCCCACGGCCTCCATCGCCATGGCGCCGAACAGGTAGGGGATCAGGCCGCCGATGAACAGGCCGACGATCACCTTGTGGTCGCTCAGGTCGAACGACAGCTTCATGCCGCGCGCTTCCAGCGCGTGCGTGTAGTCGGCGAACAGCACCAGCGCGGCCAGGCCGGCCGAGCCGATCGCGTAGCCCTTGGTGACGGCCTTGGTGGTGTTGCCCACGGCGTCCAGCGGGTCGGTGATGTCGCGCACGCTGTCGGGCAGCTCGGCCATCTCGGCGATGCCGCCCGCGTTGTCGGTGATCGGGCCATAGGCGTCGAGCGCGACCACGATGCCGGCCATGCTCAGCATCGAGGTGGCGGCGATCGCGATGCCGTACAGGCCGGCCAGCCAGTACGAGACCCAGATCGCCAGGCACACGAAGATCACCGGCCAGGCGGTGGACTTCATCGACACGCCGAGGCCGGCGATGATGTTGGTGCCGTGGCCGGTGGTGGAGGCCTGCGCCACGTGCTGCACCGGCTTGTAGTCGGTGCCGGTGTAGTACTCGGTGATCCACACCATCGCCGCGGTCAGCACCAGGCCGACGATGCAGGCGCCGAACAGCCGCATGTGCGTGCCCTCGCCCAGCGCGTCGGCCGGCATCACCATCGTGGTGACGAAGTAGAAGAGGATCAGCGAGATCACGCCGGCGACGATCAGGCCCTTGTACAGCGCCGGCATTACGTTCTTCATGCCGGGGCTGGCCTTGACGAAGCCGCAGCCGATGATGGAGGCGATGATCGACACGCCGCCCAGCACCAGCGGGTAGACCACGGCCTGCAGCGCGGCGTTCTTGAGCATCAGCGCGCCGAGTGCCATGGCGGCGATCAGCGTCACCGCGTAGGTCTCGAACAGGTCGGCGGCCATGCCGGCGCAGTCGCCGACGTTGTCGCCCACGTTGTCGGCGATCACCGCCGGGTTGCGCGGGTCGTCCTCGGGGATGCCGGCCTCGACCTTGCCCACCAGGTCGGCGCCGACGTCGGCGCCCTTGGTGAAGATGCCGCCGCCCAGCCGCGCGAAGATGGAGATCAGGCTGGAGCCGAAGGCCAGGCCGAGCAGCGGCTTGAGCGTTTCGCTGTCGGCCGCGGTGCCGCCGCTGACGTACCAGAAGAAGATGCCCACGCCCAGCAGGCCCAGGCCCACCACCAGCATGCCGGTGATGGCGCCGCCCTTGAAGGCGACGTTCAGCGCCGGGCCGATGCCCTTGGTGGCCGCCTGCGCGGTGCGCACGTTGGCGCGCACCGAGACGTTCATGCCGATGAAGCCGCAGGCGCCCGAGAGCACGGCGCCGAGCACGAAGCCGGCCGCCGTCTTGCCGCCGAGGAAGATGAAGATCAGCACCGCCAGCACCACGCCGACGATGGCGATGGTCTTGTACTGGCGCGCCAGGTAGGCCGCCGCCCCCTGCTGCACGGCGCCTGCGATCTCCTGCATGCGCGCGTTGCCAGGGTCCTGGCTCAGGATCCAGCTTCGCTGCACGAAGCCGTAAATCACGGCCGCAAGGCCGCAGGCAAGCGCTACGTAGAGCGCCGTCGTCGTTGACATGAGGGGATCTCCTTCCTCGAACGGGATCGTTGTGATGAGCGATTCGGCTGCGCCCGCCCGGCCGGGCGGCACGGCGGCGCGCGGATGCTACAACGGCGGTGCGGCGTCAGCCCGCGGCAAGCCCGCTGCCTAGAATCGGCAGCCCGGTCAACCGAGATGCCCTCATGAGCCTGCACAACGTGACGCCCGGTGCCAAGGCGCCCGACGAGTTCAACGTGATCATCGAGATCCCGATGAACGCCGACCCGATCAAGTACGAGGTCGACGAGGACAGCGGCGCCTTGTTCGTGGACCGCTTCATGTCCACCTCGATGCACTACCCGTGCAACTACGGCTACATCCCGCAGACGCTGGCCGACGACGGCGACCCGGTGGACGTGCTGGTGATCACGCCGGTGCCGCTGATCCCCGGCGTGGTGGTCACCTGCCGCCCGCTGGGCGTGCTGAAGATGGAAGACGAGGCCGGCGGCGACAACAAGCTGCTGGCCGTGCCGACGAGCAAGATCCTCTCCATCTACAGCCAGTGGAACAAGCCCGCGGACCTCAACCCGCTGCGGCTGAAGACCATCCAGCACTTCTTCGAGCACTACAAGGACCTCGAAGAAGGCAAGTGGGTCAAGGTGCTGGGCTGGGAAGACGCCGCCAGCGCCAAGGCCGATGTCGCCGCCGGCATGCAGGCCTGGCGCCAGCGGCACGGCGCGGCGGGCTAACCGCCTGATTCGGCGGCCTTGAACGGGCTGTGCTCGCGCAGCTCGTCGACGTAGGCGCCGAGGCCGGCGCGCTCGTCGGCCAGCGCCTCGGCCACCGCCGCGGCGAAACGGCGGTCGGCCACCCAGTGGGCCGAATGGGTGGCCACCGGCAGCAGGCCGCGCGCCATCTTGTGCTCGCCCTGCGCGCCGCCCTCGAAGCGCGCATAGCCGTTGGCCAGGCACCACTGCAACGGCTGGTAGTAGCAGGCGTCGAAGTGCAGGCAGGGCACGTGGCGCACGGCGCCCCAGTAGCGGCCCCAGGCGGCGCGGCGCGCGGCGTCGATGGCGATCAGCGAGCAGGCGATGGGCTCGCCGCCCTGGTGGGCGACGAACAGCAGCCAGTGCTCGGGCATCGCCGCCGCCATGCGGCGGAAGAAGTCGCGCGTGAGGTAGGGCGTGGAGCGGTGCGCCCGGTAGGTCAGCGTGTAGCAGCGGTGGAAGAACGACCACAGGCGCTCGTCGATCTGCGCGCCGGCATGCACCGTGAAGTGCACGCCGGCGTCGGCGACGCGGCGACGCTCCTGCTGGATCTTCTTGCGCTTGTCGCGCTGCAGCCGCTGCAGCAGCGCCGTGAAGTCGGGGCTCGGGTCGGCCGCGTCCTGCTGCCAGTGGAACTGCAGGCCGTCGCGCAGCATCCAGCCCGCGGCCTCCAGGGCGCGGCGGTCGGCCGCGTCGATGAACAGCACGTGGGCGCTGGACAAGCCCGACTCGCGCGCCAGCGCCTCGACGGCCTGCACCAGGCGCAGCCGCCAGGCATCGTCGGCCGCCAACAGCCGGCTGCCGGGCACCGGCGTGAAGGGCACGGCGCCCAGCGCCTTGGGGTAGTAGGCCAGGCCGTGGCGGCGGTAGGCGTCGGCCCAGGCCCAGTCGAACACGTACTCGCCGTACGAGTGGTCCTTCAGGTACAGCGCGCACGCCGCCTGCAGCCGGCCGCCCTGCCGCAGCGCCAGCCAGCGCGGGTGCCAGCCGGTGGCCGGCACGGCCGAGCCGGAAGCCTCCAGCGCCTGCAGGTAGGCGTGGCGCATGAAGGGCGTGGGCTGCGCCTGGCGCGCCAGCAGGGCGTCCCATTCGGCGGCGTCCAGCTCGGCGGCCGAGGCGTGGACCTGGATGCGATACTCGCTCGTCGACGTGTGAGGCACGGGTTTTTCAGGGTCTGGCGTGATGAAGGTCGTCTTGGCGCAGTTCAACGCCACCGTGGGGGATCTCACCGGCAATGCGGGCCGCATCGCCCAGGTGGCGCGCCAGGCCTATGCCGACGGCGCACGGCTGGTGGTGGCGCCCGAGCTGGCCTTGTGCGGCTACCCGCCCGAAGACCTGCTGCTGCGCCCGGCCTTCATGCAGGCCTGCCGCGAGGTGCTGCTGGGCTTGGCGCGCGAACTGGCGGACTGCGTGGGCTTGCATGTGGTGGTGGGCCACCCTTACCAGCTGGGCGAGCAAGGGGATCTTAGGTCGAAGTCCCATCTGGTGCAGATGCGGCTCAATGCCGCCTCGGTGCTGCACGGCGGCCAGGTGCTGGCCACCTACTGCAAGCGCGAGTTGCCGAACTACCAGGTGTTCGACGAGCGGCGCTACTTCGTCTCCGGCCGCGACCTCGGCCTGGGGCCGGTGGTGTTCGAGGTCGACGGCCTGCGCGTGGGCCTGCTGATCTGCGAGGACGCCTGGTTCGACGAGCCGGCGCAAAGCGCGCTGACCGCCGGCGCTGAAGTGCTGTGCGTGCTGAACGCCTCGCCCTTCCACACCGACAAGGCCGACGAGCGCGAGTCCCGCATGTCGGCGCGCGCGCGCGCCACCGGGCTGCCGCTGCTGTACGCGCACCTGGTGGGCGGGCAGGACGAGGTGGTGTTCGACGGCGCGTCGTTCGCGGTCGACGCCGCCGGCCGCATCAGCGCGCGCGCCGCGTCGTTCGCCGAGGAGGCGCTGGCCATCGAGATCGGCGCCGACCGCGTGCCGCGCGGCCGCATCGAGCCGCTGCCGCCGATGGAGCAGCAGGTGTGGCAGGCGCTGGTGACCGGCGTGCGCGACTACATCGGCAAGAACGGTTTTCCGGGCGCGATCATCGGGCTGTCGGGCGGCATCGACTCGGCGCTGGTGCTGGCGGTGGCGGTGGACGCGCTCGGCGCCGACCGCGTGCGCACGGTGATGATGCCCTCGCCCTACACGGCCGACATCTCCTGGCTCGACGCCCGCGACATGGCGGCGCGACTGGGCGTGCGCTACGACGAGATCGCCATCGCGCCGATGTTCGACGCCTTCCGCGCCGCCCTGGCGCCGCAGTTCAGCGGATTGCCCGAAGACGCCACCGAAGAAAACCTGCAGGCGCGCATCCGCGGCACGCTGCTGATGGCGCTGTCCAACAAGAGCGGCTGGATCGTGCTGACCACCGGCAACAAGAGCGAGATGGCCACCGGCTACTGCACGCTGTACGGCGACATGGCCGGCGGCTTCGCGGTCATCAAGGACGTGGCCAAGACGCTGGTCTACCGCCTGGCGGCGTGGAAGAACGCGCAGCCGACGCGGCGCGCCGACGGCAGCAGCGGCCCGGTGATCCCCGAGCGCATCATCACGCGGCCGCCCTCGGCCGAGCTGCGCCCCGACCAGACCGACCAGGACAGCCTGCCGCCCTACGAGGTGCTGGACGCCATCCTCGCGCGCTACATGGAAGACGACCAAGGCATCGAGGCGATCGTCGCCGCCGGCTATGCGCGCGCCGACGTCGAGAAGGTGACGCGGCTGATCAAGCTCAACGAGTACAAGCGCCGCCAGGCGCCGGTGGGCATCCGCATCACGCACAGGGCCTTCGGGCGCGACTGGCGTTATCCCATCACCTCGAAGTTCCGTGCTTAAATCGAGTCAGTCAAACCCCTTGCCCGTGGAGCCGCGATGAAACAGATCACCGCCATCATCAAGCCGTTCAAGCTGGAAGAAGTGCGCGAAGCGCTGGGCGAGGTGGGCGTCTCCGGCCTCACGGTGACCGAGGTCAAGGGCTTCGGCCGCCAGAAGGGCCACACCGAGCTGTACCGCGGCGCCGAGTACGTGGTCGACTTCCTGCCCAAGGTGAAGATCGAGGTGGTGGTGAAGGACGGCGACGTCGACCGCTGCATCGACGCCATCGTCAAGGCCGCCAAGACCGGCAAGATCGGCGACGGCAAGATCTTCGTGACGCCGGTCGACCAGGTGGTGCGCATCCGCACCGGCGAGACCGACGAAGCGGCGGTCTGAGGCTGACGCGCCAAATGCGCGTCACGTGTCCAACAGGGACGCATTAAGTTCGTGCGAGGTCGGCCGGGCCGCTGGGCGGCGCGGGCAGCAGCTTCGCCAGCCGCTGCAGCAACGCCTGCGGTTCGCGCTCCACGACCAATAGCGCGGCCTGCGCCTCGGTGACGAAGCCGCCGTTCACGCTGTCGGCGATGAAGGCCAGCAGCCGGTCGTAGTAGCCCTCGGTGTTGAGCAGCGCCAGCGGCCGCTGGTGGTAGCCGAGCTGGCGCCAGGTCCAGACCTCGAACAACTCCTCCAGCGTGCCCAGGCCGCCGGGCAGCGCGACGAAGGCGTCGGCGCGCTCGGCCATCTGCTGCTTGCGAACGTGCATGCTGGGCACCACGCGCAACTCGTCCAGCCCGTGGTGGCCCACCTCGCGCTGCAGCAGCGACTCGGGGATGACGCCGGTGACGTGCGCGCCGCCGGCCTTGGCGGCATCGGCCACGGTGCCCATCAGGCCGACCTTGCCGCCGCCGTAGACCAGGTTCCAGCCGCGCGCCGCCAGCCCCTGGCCGAGCGCTTGCGCGGCTTGCGCGTAGGCAGCGTTGGCGCCCGGGCGCGAGCCGCAGAACACGCACAGCGTGACGGCCGCGCTCGTCATGCGGCCAGGCGTTGCCACAACGCCGCCAGCCAGATGCCGCCGCACAGCAGCAGCGCCAGCCCGACGGCGGCGCTGCCGTAGTCCTTGGCGCGCTTGGACAATTCGTGCCGGTCGAGCGAGACGCGGTCGACCGTTGCTTCGATGCCGGAGTTCAGCAGCTCGACGATCAGCACCAGCAGCACGCTGCCGGCGAGCAGGCAGCGTTCGACCCAGTTGGTGCCCAGCCACAGCGCCAGCGGCAGCATCACGGCGCTCAGCACCAGTTCCTGGCGGAAGGCGCTTTCGTGGCGCCAGGCGGCCGCCAGCCCTTCGGCCGAGTAGCGCGCGGCGAACAGCACGCGCGACAAGCCCGTGCGCCCCTTGTGCGGGTTGTGCATGCGCGGGGATTCTGCCAAAGCGCTCATCAGGGAAGCTGCGCGCTCACGCCGGCACGCGCGCCGGCAGCGCGGCGTCGACCAGGCGCGTGCGGCACAAGGCGTCGTGCAGGAACTGGCGGTCCGGGTGCAGCCGGCTCAAGGCCGCGTAGACCAGCCAGCCGGCCAGCGTGATGGCGGCGATCGACACGCCGTCGTGCAGCCCGGCCAGCCACACCGCCAGCAGGCTGGGCACGAACCACAGCCAGCACAGCAGGTAGCGCAGCAGCGCGCGCGCCTGCGACAGCGGTTGGCCATCGACGGTGAGCAGCCGCACGCGCCAGGTCTTCATCGCCACCGTCTGGCCGCCATGGCTCCAGAACCACACGAAGTACACCGCCAGCACGACGAACAGGAAGAGCTGCAGCCCCGTCTTGCCCTGCAGCGCGTGGCGCTGCTGGGTCAGGCTGGAATACAGCCAGCCCGCCACCATCAACACGCCGAACAGCAGCACGCCTTCGTAGAGCATCGCGGCCAGGCGGCGCGCCAGCGCCGGCGTCGCGGGCTGCAAAGGCGCCGCCGGCGTCACTGGGAGGATTCAGACGCCGCGGTCGAGGCCGGTGCGGCCGCGGGATGGGCGGCCGTGGCCGAAGCCCCCGGCGCCGCGCCGCTGGCCGCTGCAGCGGCGGCGGCCGGCGTGGCGGCCGCCGCGGGGCGCGCGGCCGGGGCGCGGCCGGTGGCCGGCAGCGGTGCCAGCGTGGCCGCCCCTTGCGGCCCGCGGCTGGGCAGCAGCGTGGACGGGTTGACGAAGCCTTCGGTGGCAGCGATCTTGGGCAGCCCCGGCTGGTGGTGCGCTGGCGGCGTGGGCGCCGACTTGGTGACCAGCGTCGTCGACGCGCCGGGCTTGGCCTGCAGCACCGTGGGCGTGACCGGCCGCACCGTCACCTGCGCCTGGCCGAGCGGCGCCACGCGCTTGCCGGCGATGGCGGTGCTGGCAGCGTTGTCGGCCGGCCGCGCGGCCGCGCTGGCCCCCGGCTTGGCGCGCTGCGCCAATTCGCGCTTCGTCTCCGGCGGCAGCGCGTTGTAGGCCTCCCACAGGGCCTGGCGGTCGTCGGCGCGCAGGCTGCGCAGTTCCTGGAAGTTCTGACGCGCACGGCCGCGTTCCACCGGCGTCAGCGCCGCCCACGCGGCCATGCGCGCCTGCGTGCGCTGGCGCTCGGCCGGCGTCATGGTGGCGAAGCGCCGCGCCACCTCCAGCCACTTGGCCTTGCGGTTGGCGTCGATGCCGGCCCAATGATCGGCCAGCGGCTGCAGCGCGGTCTGCTGGGCCGGCTTCAGCTCGTTCCAGGCCGGGCCGCCGGCGGGTGCCGCGGCGGCCGGCTCGGTCTTCGACACGGCCGGTGCCAACTGGGCCGCCAGGGGCGCGATCAGCCCCACGGACAGCAGCAGGGCGGCGGCCAGCGCGCGGCTCACGGCGGCGGGGCCTTGAGGTACTCGCGGAAGCCGGGGTCGGTCCAGGCGGCGGGGGGCAGGTCGTCGGCCAGCAGCACGGCGTCGATCTCGGCCGCGGCCAGCACCTGCTGGCGGTCGTTCCATTGCTGGATGAGCACCAGCCCGGCAATCAGCGCGGCCAGCGGCACCCAGGCCGCCAGGCCCAGCCAGAAGCGGCCGCCGCCGCCCATGCCGAAGCCAAAGCTGCCGCGGCCGCCGGCCAGCACGGCAGCGCCGGCGGCGGCCGGCGCGCTGGCGCTGGCACGGGACGCGGCATGGGCCTGGCGCGCTTGCCGCGCCACGGCGACGGCTTGTTCGCGGCTGATGCGCAGGCGCTCGGCAATGTCGTGCGGCACCGCAATGGCGCGTTCGTTCAGGCTGGCGGCCAGCCGTGCACCGAGGTGGGCCTCCAGGGCTTCGAGCCCGGTGCTGCTGCGGGTTGCTTGTGTGCTCATGGCGAGATTCCCTTGGCTCGAAGCGCCTTGGCCAAGGCATGAACGGCCCGGGAGCAATGCGTCTTCACGCTTCCCTCCGAGCATCCCATGACTTCCGCCGTCTCGGCCACATCGAATTCTTCCCAGTAACGTAGCAGGAAGGCCTCTCGTTGACGAGCGGGGAGTTCGGCGATCTCCGATTCGATCAATAGCAGGATCTGTTCCCGCGAGACGGCGTCGGCCGCGCTCTCGGCGCCCAGGCTGCCGTCGACCGACTGCAGCGCTTCGAGCAGGTCGAACTCGTCGTCGTCGCTGTTGCCCTCGAAGTCCGACAGGTTCTGCACGACCGCGTTGCGCACCTTCTGGCGCCGGAACCAGTCCATCGTGGCGTTGGACAGGATGCGCTGGAACAGCAGCGGCCATTCGGCGGTGGGCCGGTCGGCGTACTTCTCGGCCAGCCGGATCATCGAATCCTGCAGGATGTCCAGCGCCGCCTCGTCGTCGCGCACGGCGTAGACCGTGCGTTTGAAGGCGCGTTTCTCAACGCTCTTGAGGAAGTCGGACAGGTCTTTGTCGGTGGCCACGGATGCTTGCGGCCGGGCGTCCTGGCGCCCGGCTCGAACCGGCGCGGATTATCAACGAGCGTGTCGCGGCCCCGCGCACGGGCCGGCGCGCCGCGGCCCGATGCCATAATGCTGCTTCGCACAACGCTCTTTTGGGTCTGATTCCGGCCGTCCGACCCGGACGGCGGCGATTCGACCGCGCGCAGTGCCGAAGCCGTTTCACGAGAACGCGTCGGAGGCACACCGATGGTTTTTCGTTAGAGAAATTCACAGAGGTTCTCTCCCATGGACATGTCTGCCGCGGAAATCAAGCGTGCCGCTTCGGCACCAGCGAATTCCTCCTCCTCCACCGCCGACCCCAACGGGTCGGAAATCCTGGTCCGTTGCCTGCAGGCCGAAGGGGTCAAGTACCTCTGGGGCTATCCCGGCGGCTCGGTCCTCTACATCTACGACGCGCTGTACAAGCAAGACAGCATCCAGCACGTGCTGGTGCGTCACGAACAGGCGGCCGTGCATGCCGCCGACGGCTATGCGCGCGCCACCGGCGACGTCGGCGTGGCGCTAGTCACCTCCGGCCCGGGGGTCACGAACGCGGTGACGGGCATCGCCACCGCGTACATGGACTCGATCCCGATGGTGATCATCACCGGCCAGGTGCCGACGCCGGCGATCGGCCTCGACGCCTTCCAGGAATGCGACACCGTGGGCATCACGCGGCCGGTGGTCAAGCACAACTTCCTGGTCAAGGACGTGCGCGACCTGGCGCTGACGCTGAAGAAGGCCTTCCACATCGCGCGCACCGGCCGCCCGGGCCCGGTGGTGGTGGACATCCCCAAGGACGTGTCGCTGAAGACCGCGCCCTTCCACTACCCCGAGACGGTGGAGATGCGCTCGTACAACCCGGTGCGCAAGGGCCACGGCGGGCAGATCCGCAAGGCCGTGCAGCTGCTGCTGCAGGCCAAGCGGCCCTACCTCTACACCGGCGGCGGCGTGATCCTGGGCAATGCGGCGGCCGAGCTGCGCGAACTGGTCGAACTGCTGGGCTTCCCCTGCACCAGCACGCTGATGGGCCTGGGCGCGATTCCCGCCGGCGACGCCCGCTTCCTGGGCATGCCCGGCATGCACGGCACCTACGAGGCCAACATGACCATGCAGCACTGCGACGTGCTGCTGGCCGTGGGCGCGCGCTTCGACGACCGCGTGATCGGCAACCCGCGCCACTTCGCGCAGGTGGAGCGCAAGATCATCCACGTCGACATCGACCCCTCGTCGATCTCCAAGCGCGTGAAGGTCGACATCCCCATCGTCGGCGACGTGAAGGACGTGCTGCAGGAGCTGACGCACCAGATCCGCGAGGCGCAGTCGCGGCCCGACGCGGCCGCGCTGTCGGCCTGGTGGGGCCAGGTCAACGAGTGGCGCAAGCGCGACTGCCTGGCCTACCGCACCAGCAGCGACGTGATCAAGCCGCAGGCGGTGATCGAAAAGCTGTGGCAGCTGACCAAGGACCGCGACACCTACATCACCTCCGACGTCGGCCAGCACCAGATGTGGGCGGCGCAGTTCTACCGCTTCGACGAGCCGCGGCGCTGGATCAACTCCGGCGGCCTGGGCACCATGGGCGTGGGCCTGCCCTACGCAATGGGCATCAAGCTGGCCAAGCCCGACGCCGACGTGTTCTGCATCACCGGCGAGGGCAGCATCCAGATGTGCATCCAGGAGCTGTCCACCTGCAAGCAGTACGACACGCCGGTCAAGGTGGTTTCGCTGAACAACCGCTACCTCGGCATGGTGCGGCAGTGGCAGGAGCTGGACTACGGCGGCCGCTATTCGCACAGCTACATGGACGCGCTGCCCGACTTCGTCAAGCTGGCCGAGGCCTACGGCCACGTCGGCCTGCTGGTGGAGAAGCCCGGCGACGTCGACGGCGCGCTGCGCGAGGCCATCAAGCTGAAGGACCGCACGGTCTTCCTCGACGTGCGCACCGACCCCACCGAGAACGTCTGGCCGATGGTGCAGGCCGGCAAGGGCATCACCGAGATGCTGCTCGGTTCCGAGGATCTGTAGCCTTCCCTTCAATCGTCACGGCCACGTGGCCAAGGGTCCGGGGTTACCGCCCCGGCGCCTGAAGAGCGCGCCGGCCCGAGAGAGCTTGTCATGAAACACATCATTGCGGTGCTGCTCGAGAACGAGCCGGGCGCCCTGTCGCGCGTGGTGGCGCTGTTCTCCGCCCGCGGCTACAACATCGAAAGCCTGACCGTCGCGCCGACCGAGGACGCCTCGCTGTCGCGCATGACCATCGTCACCACCGGCTCCGACGAGGTGATCGAGCAGATCACCAAGCACCTGAACCGGCTGATCGAGGTCGTCAAGGTCGTCGACCTCACCGAGGGCAGCTTCACCGAGCGCGAACTGATGCTGGTGAAGGTGCGCGCCGTCGGCAAGGAGCGCGAGGAGATGAAGCGCATGGCCGACATCTTCCGCGGCCGCATCGTCGACGTGACCGAAAAGAGCTACACCATCGAGCTGACCGGCGACGCCGGCAAGCTCGATGCCTTCCTGGTGGCCATCGACCGCACGGCCATCCTCGAGACCGTCCGCACGGGCACCAGCGGCATCGGCCGCGGCGAGAGAATTCTCAGAGTGTAGGGTGGGCTCCCGGCGGAGCCTTTGAAGCTTGCTTATCAACGTTTGACGGAGAAAAACATGAAGGTTTACTACGACAAGGACGCCGATCTCAGCCTCATCAAGGGCAAGAACGTCACCATCATCGGCTACGGCTCGCAAGGCCACGCACACGCGCAGAACCTCAACGACAGCGGCTGCAAGGTGACGGTGGGCCTGCGCCGCGGCGGCGCCTCGTGGTCCAAGGTCGAGAAGGCCGGCCTCAAGGTGGCCGAGGTGGCCGACGCGGTGAAGTCCGCCGACGTCGTGATGATCCTGCTGCCCGACGAGCAGATCGGCGCCGTCTACAAGAACGACATCGAGCCCAACATCAAGAAGGGCGCCTCGCTCGCCTTCGCGCACGGCTTCAACGTGCACTACGGCCAGGTCGTGCCGCGCGAGGACCTCGACGTCTGGATGGTCGCGCCCAAGGCCCCGGGCCACACGGTGCGCAACACCTACACGCAGGGCGGCGGCGTGCCGCACCTGATCGCCGTGCATGCCGACAAGAGCGGCAAGGCGCGCGACCTCGCGCTCAGCTACGCCGCGGCCAACGGCGGCGGCAAGGCCGGCATCATCGAGACCAACTTCCGCGAAGAGACCGAGACCGACCTGTTCGGCGAGCAGGCGGTGCTGTGCGGCGGCACGGTGGAGCTGATCAAGGCCGGCTACGAGACGCTGGTGGAAGCCGGCTACGCGCCCGAGATGGCCTACTTCGAGTGCCTGCACGAGTTGAAGCTGATCGTCGACCTGATCTATGAAGGCGGCATCGCCAACATGAACTACTCGATCAGCAACAACGCCGAGTACGGCGAGTACGTCTCCGGCCCCAAGGTCATCACGGCCGAGACCAAGGCCGCGATGAAGCAGATGCTGGCCGACATCCAGAGCGGCGAGTACGCCAAGAGCTTCATCCTCGAAAACCGCGCCGGCGCGCCCACGCTGCTGAGCCGCCGCCGCCTGATGGCCGAGCACTCGATCGAGGTGGTCGGCGAGAAGCTGCGCGCGATGATGCCGTGGATCAAGGCCAACAAGCTGGTCGACAAGTCGCGCAACTGAAGCCGCCGCTGCTGCTGGCATCCTCGCGGCCATGAACGAGAACAGCCAACTGCCGCCGGACGAGGCCGGCGACGCGCCGCGGCCGCGCCGCAAGGGCATCTACGTGCTGCCCAACGCGATCACGCTGGCGGCGCTGTTCTCGGGCTTCTACGGCATCGTGATGGCGATGAACGGCCGCTTCGAGGCGGCCTGCATCGCCATCTTCGTGGCCGCGGTGCTCGACAGCCTGGACGGCCGCGTGGCGCGCATGACCAATGCGCAAAGCGCCTTCGGCGAGCAGATGGACAGCCTGTCGGACATGGTCAGCTTCGGCGCGGCGCCGGCGCTGATCGTCTACATCTGGGGCCTGAAGGACCTGGGCAAGGCCGGCTGGATTCCGGCCTTCGTCTACATCGCCGGCGCCGCGCTGCGGCTGGCGCGCTTCAACGTCAACATCGGCGTCGTCGACAAGCGCTTCTTCCAGGGCCTGCCCAGCCCCGCCGCGGCGGCGCTGGTGATCGGCCTGGTGTGGGTGATGGACGATGCCGGCTTCCGGCCGGCCTCGCAGATTCCGTGGCTGGCCTGGGTGGCCTTCGGCGTCACGCTGTTCGCGGGGCTGTCGATGGTGACCAACGCGCCGTTCTACAGCTTCAAGGTGGTGGGCGGCCGGCGCAGCGTGCCCTTCATCGTGCTGGTGGGCGTGGCGCTGGCGATCGCGCTGATCGCGCTGGACACGCCGCGCGCGCTGTTCGGCATCTTCTGCTTGTACGGGCTGTCGGGTTATGTCGTGTACGGCTGGCGCAAGATGAAGGGCAAGCCGGTCAGCGTGATCGCGACCTCGATCGACGAGCCCGAGGAGAAGGGGCTGCACCAGTGACGGCCGCGGCCGCTGACCGCGCGAGGCCGCGTGCTATATTGCGCGCCATGTCGTCGATTGCCCGCCTTCTGGCCCTAGCGCTGCTACCGCGTTCGCGGGTGCGCTGATCGACGTTCGTCCTTTCCCCCTTTTTTCCGATCAACGGCCCGCCAGCGTCACGCAGCGGGCCGTTTTTTCGTGCCTGTCGACGACGAAATCGGGCTGCGTGCAAGACCTTCTCCAGGAGATCTCCGATGCCGATGTTGAGCAACCCCGCCGCCAAGTACCGCAGCTTCAAGCCGGTGGGCCTGCACGACCGCCGCTGGCCCGACGCGGTGCTGAGCCGCGCGCCCATGTGGTGCAGCGTCGACCTGCGCGACGGCAACCAGGCGCTGATCGAGCCGATGGATCCGGCGCGCAAGCTGCGCTTCTTCGAGACGCTGGTGAAGATCGGCTTCAAGGAGATCGAGGTCGGCTTTCCTTCCGCGTCGCAGGCCGACTTCGATTTCGTGCGCCTGCTGATCGAAGACAAGCGCATCCCCGACGACGTGACGATCCAGGTGCTGACGCAGGCGCGCGACCACCTCATCGCACGCACCTTCGAAGCGCTGCAGGGCGCGCCGCGCGCCATCGTGCACCTCTACAACGCCACCGCGCCGGTGATGCGCAACGTGGTGCTGGGGCTGGACGAGGACGGCATCGTCGAACTCGCCGTCAGCCACGCGGCGATGCTGCGCGACCTGGCCGCGAAGCAGCCCGGCACGCAGTGGACCTTCCAGTACTCGCCGGAGATGTTCTCGGGCACCGAGCTGGCCTTCAGCAAGCGCGTGGTCGACGCCGTCACCGCGGTGTGGCAGCCGACGGCTGCGCGCAAGTGCATCATCAATTTGCCGTCGACGGTGGAGCATTCCACGCCCAACCTGTTCGCCGACATGATCGAGTGGATGCACCGGCACCTCGAAAGGCGCGACGGCATCGTGCTCTCGGTGCACCCGCATAACGACCGAGGCACGGGTACCGCGGCCGGCGAATTCGCGCTGATGGCCGGCTGCGACCGCATCGAAGGCTGCTTGTTCGGCAACGGCGAGCGCACCGGCAACGTCGACCTCGTCAACATCGCGCTCAACCTCTACACGCAGGGCGTGGCGCCGGGGCTGGACTTCTCCGACATCGACGAGATCCGCCGCTGCGTGGAGCACTGCAACCAGTTGCCGGTGCACCCGCGCCACCCCTACGTGGGCGACCTCGTCTACACCTCGTTCTCGGGCTCGCACCAGGACGCGATCAAGAAGGCCTTCGCCGCCCGCCGCGACGGCGACGTCTGGGACATGCCCTACCTGCCGATCGACCCCAAGGACCTGGGCCGCAGCTACGACGCGGTGATCCGCGTCAACAGCCAGTCGGGCAAGGGTGGCATCGCCTACCTGCTGGAGGCCGAGTACGGGCTGGAGCTGCCGCGCCGGCTGCAGATCGAGTTCAGCGCCGCCGTGCAGGCGGTGATGGACGTGCAGGGCCGCGAGCTGAGCGCCGGCGACCTGTGGGCGATCTTCCAGGACGCCTACGGCCTGGCGGCACCGCCGCACATCGAGCAGCAGGTGATGAGCGAAGAGGCCGACGGCCGCCTGCGCCTGCAGGCCACGGTGCGCACGCAGGGCCGCGCGCTGGCGCTGGCCGGCGTCGGCAACGGGCCGGTGGACGCCTTCGTCTCCGCGCTGTCGGCGGCCTGCGGCGTGCCGGTGCGGGTGCTGGACTACCATGAGCACGCCATCGGCGCCGGCGCGCAGGCGCGCGCCGCGGCCTACCTGGAGCTGCGCATCGGCGAGCAGCGCACGCTGTTCGGCGTGGGCATCGATGCCAACATCGTCAGCGCGTCGATGAAGGCCGTGCTGTCGGGCCTGCAGCGCGCCGGCGTGGCCTGGCAGCCGGCCGAAGCGGCGACCGCCTGACGATCGCCATCACCACCAACGTTGCAGGAGCACCGCCGTGAGCGACAAGCTGATCATCTTCGACACCACCTTGCGCGACGGCGAGCAGTCGCCCGGCGCGTCGATGACGCGCGAGGAGAAGCTGCGCATCGCGCGCCAGCTGGAGCGGCTGCGCGTCGACGTCATCGAGGCCGGCTTCGCGGCGTCGAGCAACGGCGACTTCGCGGCGGTGAAGGCGATTGCCGACGTCATCAAGGAGTCCACCGTCTGCTCGCTGGCGCGCGCCAACGACCGCGACATCGCGCGCGCCGCCGAGGCGCTGCAGGGTGCGGCCCGGGCGCGCATCCACACCTTCATCGCCACCAGCGCGCTGCACATGGAAAAGAAGCTGCGCATGACGCCCGAGCAGGTGCTGGAGCAGGCCAAGCAGGCGGTGCGCTTCGCGCGCAACGCCTGCGCCGACGTCGAGTTCTCGCCCGAGGACGGCTACCGCTCCGACCCCGACTTCCTGTGCCGCGTGCTGGAGACCGTGATCGCCGAAGGCGCGACGACGATCAACGTGCCCGACACCGTGGGCTACGCGGTGCCCGAGCTGTACGGCGAGTTCATCCGCCGCCTGCGCGAGCGCATCCCCAACAGCGACAAGGCCGTGTGGAGCGTGCACTGCCACAACGACCTGGGCATGGCGGTGGCCAACTCGCTGGCCGGCGTGAAGATCGGCGGCGCGCGCCAGGTCGAGTGCACGATCAACGGCCTCGGCGAGCGCGCCGGCAACACCTCGCTGGAAGAGGTGGTGATGGCGGTGAAGACGCGGCGCGACTACTTCGACCTGGACGTCGGCATCGACGCCGCGCAAATCGTGCCGGCCAGCCGCATGGTGAGCCAGACCACCGGCTTCGTCGTGCAGCCCAACAAGGCGGTGGTCGGCGCCAACGCCTTCGCGCATGCCAGCGGCATCCACCAGGACGGCGTGCTGAAGGCGCGCGACACCTACGAAATCATGCGCGCCGAAGACGTGGGCTGGAGCGCCAACAAGATCGTGCTCGGCAAGCTCAGCGGCCGCAACGCCTTCAAGCAGCGGCTGCAGGAGCTGGGCATCGAGATGGAGAGCGAGGCCGAGATCAACGCCGCCTTCGCGCGCTTCAAGGACCTGGCCGACCGCAAGAGCGAGATCTTCGACGAGGACATCATCGCGCTGGTCGGCGACGAAAGCGTCACCGGCGAGGTCGAGCACTACCGGCTGCTGTCGCTGTCGCAGCGCTCGGAAACCGGCGAGCGCCCGCACGCCCAGGTGGCCTTCGCCGCCGGCACCAAGGAGCTGCACGCCGAGTCCGACGGCAACGGCCCGGTCGACGCCAGCCTGAAAGCCATCGAGTCGCAGGTGAAGAGCGGCGCCGAGCTGATGCTGTACTCGGTCAACGCCATCACCTCGGGCAGCACCGAATCGCAAGGCGAAGTGACGGTGCGGCTGCAGCACAGCGGGCGCGTCGTCAACGGCGTGGGCGCCGACCCCGACATCGTGGTGGCATCGGCCAAGGCCTACCTGTCGGCACTGAACAAGCTGCACAGCAACGCCGAGCGCGTGGCGGCGCAAGGTTAAGCCCGGAAAAGCGCTTGAAAAACGGCCTGCAAGTTCTTGATTTGCTTGATCTTGTCAGTTACCCTCGCGGCCAGTTTGGGTTTGCCGGGGTGATTCGCAGTGCGCAGCAGGTCGTCGAGTCGGGGTTCGTGGTGGTGGCTGCTGGGGGTGCTGGCGATCGCCTTGTCGGGCAACGTCTGGGCCGCCAAGGCCCAGGGCAAGCACACGGCCAAGGCGCAGCGCGTGGTGGCCAAGCCGGCCGCCAAGTCGTCCACCAAAAGCACCGCCAAAGCGTCCGCCAAGCCGGCGGCCAAGTCCGCGCGCGGCGCCAAGGCCGCGGCGGGGCGCCGCGTGGTGGTGGCCAAGCCGGCGCCGCGCCGGCCTTCGCTGGGCGAGCAGCAGGGCCTGCACCAGGGCAATGACCCGCTGGAGCTGAAGTCCAGCGTGGCGCTGGTGGTCGACCAGGACACCAACCAGGTGCTGGTCAGCAAGAACCCGCAGGCGGTGCTGCCGATCGCCTCGATCACCAAGCTGATGACGGCGATGGTGGTCACCGAGGCACGGCTGGACCTGAACACGCCGGTCACCGTGACCGAGCAGGACGTCGACACCGAGAAGGGCAGCCGCTCGCGGCTGAAGGTGGGCACCCAGCTCACCCGCGGCGAGATGCTGCACCTGGCGCTGATGTCGTCGGAGAACCGCGCCGCGCACGCGCTGGGCCGCAGCTACCCCGGCGGGATGGACGCCTTCGTCGCCTTGATGAACGCCACCGCGCGCCGCCTGGGCATGACCGACACGCACTACGTGGAGCCGACGGGGCTGTCGAGCAGCAACCGATCGAGCGCGCGCGACCTCACGCTGCTGGTCAAGGCGGCTTACCAGCAGCCCTTGATCCGCGAGCTGTCGACCTCGCCCGAGGCCGAGTTCCCGGTCGGCGCGCGCGTCGAGCAGTTCCGCAACACCAACGGCCTGGTGCGCAACCCGGCCTGGGACATCGGCCTGCAGAAGACCGGCTACATCGCCGAGGCCGGGCGCTGCCTGGTGATGCAGGCGCAGCTGGCCGGCCGCAAGCTGATCCTGGTGCTGCTGGATTCGGCGGGCAAGTATTCGCGCATCGGCGACGCCGAGCGCATCCGCCATTGGCTGGCCCAGCAGCCCGAAGGCAGCCACGCGGCCAACCTGCACTGAGGATCGGCCTCGGCCTCGGCCTGGGCCTTGGCCGCACCGCGGCCGATCCCCTTAAGCGCCGCGGTGCCCCAGCGCAGCCGAGATCTGCGCCGCGGTCGACTTCACCTTGTCGAGCCAGCTCTCCTCCAGCCGGTCGGCCGGCGCCGACACCGAAAGCCCGGCGATCAACTGGCCCTGGTCGTCGAAGATGCCGGCGGCCATGCAGCGCACGCCCAGCTCCAGCTCTTCGTCGTCGCGCGCCCAGCCCTGCTGGCGCACGTGGGCCAGTTCGCGCTCGAGCTTGGGCAGCTCGGTGATGCTGTTGCGCGTGTGGCCGGTCAGCCCGGTGCGCGTGGCGTAGGCACGCACGCGCTGCGCATCGTCGTGGGCGAGAAACAGCTTGCCCACCGAAGTCAGGTGCAGCGGCGCGCGGCCGCCCACCGCGCGCACCACCTGCATGCCCGAGCGTTCGCTGTAGGTGCGCTCGACGTAGACGATCTCGTCGCCCTGGCGCATCGACAGGTTCACCGGCTGGTGGGTCAGCTTGTGCAGCTCGCGCATCGGCGCCATCGCGGCGTCGCGCACGTCGAGCCGCGCCTTGACCAGGTTGCCCAGCTCCAGCAGCCGCATGCCCAGCCGGTAGGTGCCCGACTGCGGCCGGTCGACCAGTCGGCCGACCGCCAGGTCGTTGAGGATGCGGTGGGTGGTCGACGGGTGCAGCCCCGTGCGCTCGCTGATCTCCTTCAGCGACACCGGGTCCGGATGCGCGGCCAGCGTGTCCAAGATGGCGAACATGCGCTCCAGCACCTGGATGGTCGGCGTGATCGCGCCCTTGTCGCTCCGGGGCGTCGTCCGTGGGGTGGCGGTCATGGCGGGTTGCTGGAAGATGAAACCCTATTTTGCATGGTGGGAACGTGCAGGGCCTCCCGCGGTTCCAGCGCCTCCAGCGCGGCGATGCCGGCGCGCACCGCGCCTTCCAGCGTGGCCGGATAAGGGCCGGCCACGTAGTCGCCGGCCGCCGCCAGCCCCGGCGCGATGACCGCCGGCGGCCGCTGCAGCGCCGGCGTGCAGCGAAACGTGGCGCGGCGCTCGGCGAACACCGCTTCCAGCGACGCCTGGCCGCGCTGCCAGCCGCTGGCGGCCAACTGCTCGGCGGCCTGGCGCTGCGTGGCGGCGGCGCAAGCGTCCAGCCCGGCGGCCACCCAGCGCGCCGCGCCGCTGACGACGAACGAAAAGCGCCCCGCGGGGCCGCCGAGCTGCGCGTGGTCGAACACGAACTGCGCCGGCGAGCGCGCGTCCTCGGCCAGCGCCAGCATCGGCAGCGCCAGCCGCGCGCCGCGGCAGCGCAGCGTGACGGTGACGATGGGCTCGAAGCGCAAGCCCGCAGCCAGCGCCGCCCAGGCCGGCGCCAGCGGCGCGGCCAGGCGCGCCGCCTCGGCGGCCGGGCAGGCCAGCACCACGCCATCGAACGGCCGGCCGTCGACCTGCCACGCCGCGGCGTCGCGCACCAGTGAGGTCACGCGTTGCCCCGGGCGCAGTTCGGCGCCATGGCCGGCCAGCCAGCGCGCCGCCGGCTCGGGCAGCAGCGCGTTCAGGGGCCGCCGCGGCAGCAGCAGGTCGCAGGCGCCGCGGCCGCCGAACAGCCCGTCACGCAGCACGCGCAGGAACACCGCGGCGCTGGCCTCGGCCGCCGGCGTGTTGAGCGCGGCCACGCACAGTGGGTCGATCAGCCGCAGGCGCACCGCCGAGGGCAGCGCCGCGCACAACTCGGCCACGCTGCGGTCGGGCCGGCAGGCAAAGCCGGCGCGCGCCCAGCCGGCGCAAGCGTGCAGCAAGGCGATGCGCTCGCGCCAAGGCCAGGCGCCGCTGCGCAGCACCGCCGCGGCGAAGGCCCAGGCCGCCGGGCCGGCTTCGAGCCGCAGGCCTTGCCCATCGGCGCCGCACAGCGCCAGCGGCCGGCGCAGCAGCACTTTGTCGGGGTCGACGCCGACCGTGCGCATCAGCGCCAGCGTGTCGCGGTAGGCGCCGATCAGGATGTGCTGGCCGTTGTCGAGGCCGTCGGTATCGGGCAGGCTGCGCGCGCGGCCACCCCAGTGGCGCGCCATCTCGAAGAGCGTGACGGCGTGGCCGCGCTGCACCGCATGCACGGCGGCGCTCAGGCCCGCCCAGCCGCCGCCGATGACGGCCAACCGGAGCGCACCGCCGCTGCCGGCCGTGCCCCTCACCGCCCCTGCCATCGCGTGCGCGCGGCGATCCACAGCTTGCGCAGCGGCGTCAGCGAGGTGCGCTGGTGCAGCACCTGGAAGCCCTGGCGTTCGATCTCGCGCAGCAGCGTGCGGTAGATGTTGGCCATCATCAGGCCGGGCCGCTGGGCCTCGCGGTCGACCTCGGGCAGCAGGGCCAGCGCCTCGTCGTAGGTGGCGTGCGCGCGTTCGGCCTGGAAGCGCATCAGCGCCTGGAAGCGCTCGCTGTAGCCCCAGGGCGCCTCGCGCCGCAGCACCTCGTGCGCCTTCACGTCGTGCGCCTGCAGCTCGCTGATCGGCAGGTAGATGCGGCCGCGGCGCGCGTCCTCGCCGACGTCGCGGATGATGTTGGTGAGCTGCAGCGCCAGCCCCAGCTTGTGCGCGTAGTCCAGCGTGCGTTCGTCGCGGTGGCCGAAGATGCGCGCCGCCACCTCGCCGACGACGCCGGCCACCAGGTCGCAATAACGCGCCAAGCCGGCGTAGTCGAGGAAGCGCGACTGTTCCAGGTCCATCTGGCAACCGTCGATCACCGCCAGCAGGTGGTCGGCGCGGATGCCGTAGGTCGCCAGGTGCGGCTGCAGCGCCTGCGTCACCGGGTGCGTGGGCTGGCCCTGGAACAGCGCCGCCGTCTCGCGCCGCCACCACTGCAGCTTGGCGGCGGCCACGCCGGGGTCGCCGACCTCGTCGACGACGTCGTCCACCTCGCGGCAGAAGGCGTAGAACGCGGTGATCGCGGCGCGGCGCTCCGGCGGCAGGAAGAGGAAGGCGTAGTAGAACGACGAGCCGCTGCGCGCCGCCTTGTCCTGCACGTACTGCGCCGGCGTCGTCATACCGAGCGCAGCGCCTGCGGCCGGAAGGCGCGCCACAGCAGCAGCGGCACGTCGCCGCGGCCGATGGTCGGGCGCTGGTGCAGCGTGTCGCCGTCGATGCGCTCGATCTTCTCCAGCACGCGCAGCCCGCCCAGCACCACCAGGCGCAGCTCCCAGCCGATGCGCCCCGGCAGCGCCCAGGCAAGCGGCGCGCCGTCGCGCATCAACCCGGCGGCCCAGCGGCACAGCTCGCGCACGCACTCGCGCAGGCGCGCGGCGTTGTCGCCGGCCAGCGCGCTGTCGGGACGCAAGCCGTGGGCGGCCAGGTCGGCGGCCGGCAGGTAGTTGCGGCCGTGGCGCAGGTCGCGGCCCAGGTCCTGCCAGAAGTTGATGAGTTGCAGCGCGGTGCAGATGGCGTCGGAGCGCTGCTGCTCGCGCGCGCCGCTGACGCCGTACAGGTGCAGCAGCAGCCGCCCCACCGGGTTGGCCGAGCGGCTGCAATAGTCCAGCAGCGCGCCGCGGTCGGGGTAGGGCGGGTTGCGAACGTCCTGCTCGAAGGCGCTGAGCAGGTCGCGCAGCAGGCGCGGCGGCAGCGCGTGCCGGCGCTGCACCGCCCGCAGCGGGCCGAAGACCTGCGGCCAGCGCGCGCTGGTCGGCCGCTCGGCGAGCATCGCTTCGAGGTCCGCGCGGTAGGCGGCCAGGTCGGCCAGCCGCGTGTCGGCGTCGGCCGTGCCTTCGTCGGCCAAGTCGTCGGCCGTGCGCGCGAAGCCGTAGATGGCGGCGATCGCCGGCCGCAGCGCCGGCGGGCACAGGATGGAGGCGACGGGAAAGTTTTCGTAGTGATCAACGCCCACGGCCGGCATTGTCGCCGCGCCGTGCCGCGCCGTGCCGCGCCGTGAGGCGCCGTGAGGCGCCGTGAGGCGCCGGGCCGCCCGCGATCCTGGTTTGACAGCGCGCAAGGGCGCCGTTTAAATTACTGACCAGTCAGTCATTAACCCGCGACCGCCCCGCGGGCCCGTGCGATGAACCGAATGCTGCGCCGATCCCTGCTGCCCGCCGCCGGCGCCATCGCCCTGGCGGCGCTGCTGTCCGCCTGCTCCAAGCCGGCACCGGCGCCCGAGGCCGTGCGCAGCGTGCGCATCCTAACGGTGGCGCCGGCCAGTGCCGGCGGCACGCAGGACTACGCCGCCGAGATTCGCGCCCGCACCGAGGTGCGGCTGGCCTTCCGCGTCGGCGGCAAGATGGCCAGCCGCAACGCCGAGGTCGGCCAGCGCGTGAAGGCCGGCGACGTGCTGGCGCGGCTGGACCCGCAAGACCTGCAGCTCTCGCGGCAGGCGGCCGCGGCCGCCGTGCGCGCCGCGCAGGTCAGCCACGAGCTGAACCTGGCCGACTACAAGCGCTTCAAGGACCTGCGCGACCAGGGCTTCATCAGCAGCGCCGAGCTGGACCGCCGCGAGGCCGCGCTGAAGGGCGCCGCCGCCACGCTGGAGCAGGCGCGCGCGCAGGCCTCGGTGCAGGGCAACCAGGCGGCCTACACCACGCTGGTGGCCACGGCGCCGGGCATCGTGGTGGCGGTGGAAGCCGAGCCCGGCGCGGTGCTGGCCGCCGGCACGCCGGTGCTGCGCCTGGCGCTGGACGGCCCGCGCGACGTGGTCTTCGCGGTGCCGGAAGACGCGCTGGCCGGCCTGCGCGCCTGGGTCGGCAAGCCCGGCGCCGTGAGCGTGCGCCTGTGGGGCAGCGACGAGCGGTTGACGGCCACCGTGCGCGAGCTGGCGGCCGCCGCCGACCCGGTGACGCGCACCTTCCAGGTCAAGGCCGACCTGCAGGCCGCGTCACCGGTACAGGTACAACTAGGCCGCACCGCCACCGCGTCGATCGAGCTGCCGCCGGTGGCCGGCGTCGCGCTGCTGCCGCTGACGGCGATCAAGGAGCACCAGGGCGGCTCGGCCGTCTGGGTGCTGGACGCCGCCAAGCAGGTGGTGCGGACGCGGCCCGTGCGCCTGGGCGGCGCGCAGGGCAACCAGGTGATCGTGCTGGCCGGGCTGCAGCCCGGCGAGCAGGTGGTGACGGCCGGCGTCCACGTGCTGACCGAAGGCCAGGCGGTGAAGCCCGCGGCGGCTGCGTCGGCCGCCGCCTCGGCCCCCGCCGCGGCGGCCAGCCGCTGAGGGCGCCGATCGTGATCGACGACGATCGCCCTGCCGCCGCGGCCGAGCCGCGCTCGCGCTTCAACGTCTCGCGCTGGGCGCTGGACCATCCCGCGCTGACGCGCTACCTGCTGGTGGTGCTGATGCTGCTGGGCGCCGTGGCCTACTTCCAGCTCGGCCAGGACGAGGACCCGCCGTTCACCTTCCGCGCGATGGTGGTCAGCGCCGTGTGGCCCGGCGCCACCGCGCAGCAGATGGCCGACCAGGTGACCGACAAGGTCGAGAAGACGCTGCAGGAGGTGCCCTACGTCGACAAGCTGCGCAGCTTCACGCGGCCCGAGGTCTCGGTGACCATTCTGCAGGTCAAGGACTCGACGCCGCCGCGCGAGGTGGCCAACAGCTTCTACCAGGCACGCAAGCGCATCGGCGACATGCGCGGCACGCTGCCCACGGGCGTGCTCGGGCCCAGCTTCAACGACGACTTCGGCGACGTCTACGGCTCGATCTTCGCGCTCTCGGCCGACGGCTTCAGCAACGAGGAGATGCGCCAGGCCGCCGAGCGCGTGCGCGACCGCCTGCTGCGCGTGGAAGACGTGGCCAAGGTGCAGCTCTACGGCGTGCAGGCCGAGCGCGTGTACATCGAGATCTCGCAGAAGAAGCTGGCCACGCTGGGCATCGACATGAGCCAGGTGCTGGCGCAGATCGGCGCGCAGAACGCGGTGGAGGGCGCCGGCGCGCTGAACACGCCGACCGAGCGGCTGGCGGTGCGCATCGAAGGGCAGTTCCGCTCGATCGACGCCTTGAAGCAGATGCCCATCCGCGCGGTGAACCCCAGCACCGGCGTGGCCAGCACGATCCGGCTGGACGACATCGCCAGCATCGCGCGCGCCTACGTCGACCCGCCCAGCGTGATGGTCAGGCACCAGGGCCGGCAGGTGGTGGCGCTGGGCGTGTCGATGGCGCGCGGCGGCGACATCGTGCGTCTGGGCAAGAACCTGCAGGCGGCGGTGGAGTCGGTGCGCGCCGAGCTGCCCGTGGGGCTGGAACTGCAGCAGATCCAGGACCAGCCGCAGGCCGTGGTGCGCTCGGTGAGCGAGTTCGTGCGCGTGCTGGTGGAGGCGGTGGTCATCGTGCTGGCGGTCAGCTTCGTCAGCCTGGGGTTGCACTGGAAGCCGCTGCGCCTGGACATCTGGCCCGGGCTGGTGGTGGCCATCACCATCCCGCTGGTGCTGGCCATCACCTTCGTGGTGATGTACGGCTGGGACGTCGGCCTGCACAAGATCTCGCTCGGCTCGCTGATCATCGCGCTCGGCCTGCTGGTCGACGACGCCATCATTGCCGTCGAGATGATGGTGCGCAAGCTCGAAGAGGGCTACGACAAGCGCCGCGCCGCCACCTTCGCCTACGACGTGACGGCGATGCCCATGCTCACCGGCACGCTGATCACCGCGGCCGGCTTCCTGCCGATCGGGCTGGCCCGGTCGTCGGTCGGCGAGTACACCTTCGCGATCTTCGCCGTCACCACCGCGGCGCTGCTGATCTCGTGGGTGGTGTCGGTCTACTTCGTGCCCTACCTCGGCGCGCGGCTGCTGCGCACGCGCAGCAAGGTGCAAGGCCATGCGCACGAGTTGTTCGACACGCCGTTCTACAGCGTCTTCCGCCGCGCGGTGAACTGGTGCGTGGCGAACCGCTGGCTGACCATCGCCGCGACCGTCGGCCTGTTCGCGCTGGGCGTGTTCGGCATGACGCGCGTGCAACAGCAGTTCTTCCCCGATTCCAGCCGGCCCGAGATCCTGGTCGACCTGTGGCTGCCCGAGGGCTCGACCATCCAGGCCAGCAACGAACTGGCGCAGCGCTTCGAGCAGCGCCTGGCGCGCGAGGCCGAGGTGCAAAGCATCAGCACCTGGATCGGCACCGGCGTGCCGCGCTTTTACCTGCCGCTGGACGTGATCTTCGACACCACCAACGTGGCCCAGGCCATCGTGCTGCCGCATTCGCTGGCCGAGCGCGAATCGCTGCGGCTGCGGCTGCCGCAGATCCTGGCGGCCGAGTTCCCCGAGGCGCGCGCGCGCGTCAAGCTGCTGCCCAACGGGCCGCCGGTGCCGTACCCGGTGCAGTTCCGCGTGCATGGCGCCGACCCGGCGGTGGTGCGCCAGTGGGCCGACGCGGCGCTGGAGATCCTGCGCGCCAACCCCAGCATGCGCGGCGTCAACGACAACTGGAACGAGAAGATCAAGGTGCTGCGCCTGCAGGTCGACCAGGACAAGGCGCGTGCCCTCGGCGTCAGCAGCCAGGCCATCGCGCAGGCGGCGCGCACCATCCTCGTCGGCTCCACGGTCGGCCAGTACCGCGAGGCCGACCGCCTGATCGACATCGTGCTGCGCCAGCCGGCCGACGAGCGCAGCGCCATCACCGACCTGCGCAGCGCCTACCTGCCCACGGCCAGCGGGCGCTCGGTGCCGCTGGCGCAGGTGGCCAGCATCGGCTTCGCGTGGGAGAACGGGCTGATGTGGCGCGAGGGCCGCGCCTACGCCGTCACCATCCAGGGCGACGTGGTCGACGGCATCCAGGGCCCGACCGTCAGCGCCCAGGTATGGCCCAAGCTGCAGCAACTGGCCGCGCGCATGCCGGCGGGCTATGGCATCGAGGTGGCCGGCGCGGTCGAGGAAAGTTCCAAGGGCCAGGGCTCGATCGCGGTCGGCCTGCCGGTCATGCTGTTCATCATCTTCACGCTGCTGGTGCTGCAGTTGCAGAGCTTCGGCCGCGCGCTGCTGGTGTCCCTCACCGGGCCGCTGGGCATCACCGGCGCGGCCGCCGCGCTGCTGCTGCTGGACCGGCCGTTCGGCTTCGTCGCGCTGCTGGGCGTGGTGGCGCTGATGGGGATGATCATGCGCAACTCGGTGATCCTGATCGACCAGATCGAGCAGGACCGCGCGCGCGGCGTGCCGGCCTGGGACGCCATCGTCGAGGCCGCGGTGCGGCGCTTCCGCCCCATCGTGCTGACGGCGGCGGCCGCCGTGCTGGCGATGATTCCGCTGTCGCGCAGCGGCTTCTGGGGGCCGATGGCGGCGGCCATCATGGGCGGGCTGATCGTCGCGACCGCGCTCACGCTGCTCAGCCTGCCGGCCATGTACGCGGCCTGGTACCGGGTGCGCCGCGAAGACCCGCCAGGGCCCGCCGCGAGCGCAGGCTAAAATCCTGCGTTTGCCGCGGCTCGGCGCCGGAGCCGGACCCACGGACCCACCCAAAAAGCGCGGGTGGCGAAATTGGTAGACGCACCAGGTTTAGGTCCTGACGCCTTCACCGGCGTGCCGGTTCGAGTCCGGCCCCGCGCACCACCCCACTTCTTCAGTCCTTGTTCATTGCACATCATGGCCGTCAACGTCGAAACCCTCGAAAAACTGGAACGCCGCATCACGCTGTCGCTGGCCGCCGGCGACGTCAACCACGAGGTCGAAAGCCGGCTGCGCAACCTGGCGCGCACGGTCAAGGCCGACGGCTTCAGGCCCGGCAAGGTGCCGATGTCGGTGGTGGCGCAGCGCTACGGCTACTCGGTGCAGTACGAGGTGGTCAACGACAAGGTCGGCAAGGCCTTCGCCGATGCCGCCACCGAAGCCAAGCTGCGCGTGGCCGGCGCGCCGCGCATCACGCAAAAGGACGAGGCGCCGGAAGGCCAGATCGTCTTCGACGCCACCTTCGAGGTCTACCCCGAGGTGAGCATCGGTGACCTGGCGGCGCTGGAAGTCGAGCGCATCAGCGCCGACGTGACCGAAGCGGCGATCGACCGCACCATCGACATCCTGCGCAAGCAGCGCCGCAGCTTCGGCCTGCGCGCCGCCGCCGACGGCGTGCAGGAAGGCGACCGCGTGAGCATCGACTTCGAAGGCAAGATCGACGGCGAGCCCTTCGCCGGCGGCAAGGCCGAGGACTTCCAGTTCATCGTCGGCGAAGGCCAGATGCTGGAGCAGTTCGACAAGTCGGTGCGCGGCATGAAGGTCGGCGAGAGCAAGACCTTCCCGCTGCAGTTCCCGGCCGACTACCACGGTAAGGACGTGGCCGGCAAGGAAGCCGACTTCCTGGTCACCGTGAAGAAGATCGAGGTGCAGCACCTGCCGGCGGTGGACGATGCCTTCGCCAAGTCGCTGGGCATCAAGGAAGGCACGGTCGATGCGCTGCGCGCCGACGTCAAGAAGAACCTCGAGCGCGAGGTGAAGTTCCGCGTGCAGGCGCGCAACAAGGCCGCGGTGATGGACGCGCTGGTCAAGGCCTCGCAGCTGGACCTGCCCAACTCGCTGGTGGCCGGCGAGACCGAGCGCATGGTCGAATCCGCGCGCGCCGACCTCAAGCAGCGCGGCGTGAAGGATGCCGACAAGGCGCCGATCCCGGCCGACATCTTCAAGGAACAGGCCGAGCGCCGCGTGCGCCTGGGCCTGGTCGTCGCCGAGCTGGTGCGCAAGAACAACCTGCAGGCGCGGCCTGATCAGTTGCAGGCGCACATCGAAGAGATGAGCCAGAGCTACGAGAAGCCCGCCGAGGTGGTGCGCTGGTACCTGGGCAACCGCGAGCGCATGGCCGAGGTGGAGGCGCTGGTGGTGGAGAACAACGTCACCCAGCACGTGCTGGACCAGGTCAAGGTGGTGGACAAGGCCGTGCCCTTCGACGAGCTGATGGTCAGCGCCTGATAATCCGTTGCTTCGCAGCCTTCTTCCGCACACGGGCCACGTCATGAGCGTTCAGGACATCCAGGGCTTGGGCCTCGTGCCCATGGTGATCGAGCAGTCGGGCCGGGGCGAGCGCGCCTACGACATCTACAGCCGGCTGCTGCGCGAGCGCATCGTCTTCCTGGTCGGGCCGGTCAACGACGCCACCGCCAACGTGGTGGTGGCGCAGTTGCTGTTCCTGGAGAGCGAGAACCCCGACAAGGACGTCTTCCTCTACATCAACAGCCCCGGCGGCAGCGTCAGCGCCGGCTTGTCGATCTTCGACACCATGCAGTTCATCAAGCCCGACGTGTCCACGCTGTGCATGGGCATGGCGGCCAGCATGGGCAGCTTCCTGCTGATGGCCGGCGCCAAGGGCAAGCGCTTCGCGCTGCCCAACGCGCGGGTGATGATCCACCAGCCCTCGGGCGGCGCGCAAGGCCAGGCCACCGACATCGAGATCCAGGCGCGCGAGATCATCAAGACGCGCGAGCAGCTCAACCGCATCTACGCCGAGCGCACCGGCCAGAGCATCGAGCGCATCGCCGCCGACATGGAGCGCGACTACTGGATGAACCCGGCCGAGGCCAAGGACTACGGCCTGATCGACCAGGTGCTCGACAAGCGGCCCTGAACCGCCGCGCGGCCGCCCGCCGGCGCGGGCCGCAAAGCGCCGTGCAAGGGCGGGAGGGCCGTTCTTTTCCCCGGGCTTGACGACGCGGGCTTTGGTCTATCATGCCCCGCGTTTCCTGCCGCTTTCCCTGCCACTTTCGCAGACGATCACATCCATGGCCGACAAGAAGGGCGCATCCGGCGAGAAGGTTCTGTACTGCTCGTTCTGCGGCAAGAGCCAGCACGAGGTGAAGAAGCTCATCGCGGGCCCGTCGGTCTTCATCTGCGACGAGTGCATCGAGCTGTGCAACGACATCATCCGCGACGAGGTGCCGGCCGAGACCGGCGCCGCGCGCGCGGCCAAGTCCGACCTGCCGGTGCCCAGCGAGATCAAGGCCAGCCTCGACCAGTACGTGATCGGCCAGGACGTGGCCAAGCGCACGCTGTCGGTGGCGGTCTACAACCACTACAAGCGCCTGAAGCACATGGGCGCGTCGAAGGACGAGGTCGAGCTCACCAAGAGCAACATCCTCCTGATCGGCCCCACCGGCAGCGGCAAGACGCTGCTGGCGCAGACGCTGGCGCGGCTGCTCAACGTGCCCTTCGTGATTGCCGACGCGACCACGCTGACCGAAGCCGGCTACGTCGGCGAGGACGTCGAGAACATCATCCAGAAGCTGCTGCAGAACTGCAACTACGACGTCGAGCGGGCGCAGCGCGGCATCGTCTACATCGACGAGATCGACAAGATCAGCCGCAAGGCCGACAACCCCAGCATCACGCGCGACGTGAGCGGCGAGGGCGTGCAGCAGGCGCTGCTCAAGCTGGTGGAAGGCACGATGGCCAGCGTGCCGCCGCAAGGCGGCCGCAAGCACCCCAACCAGGACTTCCTGCAGATCGACACGACCAATATCCTGTTCATCTGCGGCGGCGCGTTCGATGGGCTGGAGAAGGTGATCCAGAACCGCACCGAGAAGTCGGGCATCGGCTTCGGCGCCACGGTCCACAGCAAGAACGAGAAGCGCGCCTCCGACCTGTTCCGCGAGGTCGAGCCCGAAGACATGATCAAGTTCGGCCTGATCCCCGAACTGGTGGGTCGCCTGCCGGTGGTGGCCACCTTGTCGGAGCTGACCGAAGAGGCGATGGTGCAGATCCTCACCGAGCCGAAGAACGCGCTGGTCAAGCAGTACCAGAAGCTGTTCGGCATGGACGGCGTCGACCTCGAGATCAGGCCTTCGGCGCTGGGCGCCATCGCGCGCAAGGCGCTGGCGCGCAAGACCGGCGCGCGCGGCTTGCGCTCGATCCTGGAACACGCGCTGATCGACACCATGTTCGACCTGCCCACGCTCGACGGCGTGGCCAAGGTGGTGATCGACGAACACAACATCGAAGACGGCGCCAAGCCGCTGCTGGTCTACCGGGAGCAGGCCAAGGCCAGTGCCTGAGCCGCCTGGGGCGGTCGGCCCGCGCCGCGGCTGCCGCCTGGCTCCCGTCTTGTTATTTCTCGCTTAGGGCCCATGTGGGCACCTGAAAGAGAGGCTTCACATGTCCGGAAATCCCGTTCTTCCCGCTGAGCCGATCACGCTGCCGCTGCTGCCGCTGCGCGACGTGGTGGTGTTCCCGCACATGGTCATCCCGCTGTTCGTGGGGCGGCCCAAATCGATCAAGGCGCTGGAGGCGGCGATGGAATCCGGCCGCCAGATCATGCTGGTGGCGCAGAAGGCCGCCGGCAAGGACGAGCCCAAGGCCGACGACATGTTCGAGGTGGGCTGCGTCTCCAGCATCCTGCAGATGCTCAAGCTGCCCGACGGCACGGTGAAGGTGCTGGTCGAAGGCGTGCAGCGCGCCAACACGCGCAGCATCACCGAGCGCGACGATTTCTTCGTCGGCGAGGTCGTGCCCGTGCCGCCGGGCGGCGAGCCGTCGCCCGAAGTCGAGGCGCTGCGCCGCGCGGTGACGCAGCAGTTCGACCAGTACGTCAAGCTCAACAAGAAGATCCCGCCCGAGATCCTGACCAGCATCTCCGGCATCGACGACGCCGGCCGCCTGGCCGACACCATTGCCGCGCACCTGCCGCTGAAGCTCGAAGCCAAGCAGTCGGTGCTGGACCTGTTCGACGTTTCCAAGCGGCTGGAGAAGCTGCTGGAGCTGCTGGAGCATGAGGTCGACATCCTGCAGGTGGAAAAGCGCATCCGCGGCCGCGTCAAGCGCCAGATGGAGAAGAGCCAGCGCGAGTACTACCTCAACGAGCAGGTCAAGGCCATCCAGAAGGAACTGGGCGACGGCGAAGAAGGCGCCGACCTCGAAGAGCTGGAAAAGAAGATCGCCGCCGCCAAGATGAGCAAGGAGGCGCGCAAGAAGGCCGAGGGCGAGCTCAAGAAGCTCAAGCTGATGTCGCCGATGTCGGCCGAAGCGACCGTCGTGCGCAACTACATCGACATCCTCGTCAACCTGCCCTGGGCCAAGAAGTCCAAGATCAAGCACGACCTCGGCAACGCCGAAGAGGTGCTGAACGAAGACCATTACGGGCTGGAGAAGGTCAAGGACCGCATCCTCGAATACCTCGCGGTGCAGCAGCGCGTCGACAAGGTGAAGGCGCCCATCCTGTGCCTGGTCGGGCCCCCGGGCGTCGGCAAGACCTCGCTCGGCCAGAGCGTGGCGCGCGCCACCGGGCGCAAGTTCGTCCGCATGGCGCTGGGCGGCATGCGCGACGAGGCCGAGATCCGCGGCCACCGCCGCACCTACATCGGCAGCATGCCGGGCAAGGTGCTGCAAAGCCTGACCAAGGTGGGCGTGCGCAACCCGCTGTTCCTGCTCGACGAGATCGACAAGCTGGGCATGGACTTCCGCGGCGACCCGTCGAGCGCGCTGCTGGAAGTGCTGGACCCCGAGCAGAACCACACCTTCAGCGACCACTACGTCGAGGTCGACTTCGACCTGTCCGACGTGATGTTCGTCGCCACCAGCAACTCGATGAACATCCCGCCGGCGCTGCTGGACCGGATGGAAGTCATCCGCCTGGCGGGCTACACCGAGGACGAGAAGCTCAACATCGCCCAGCGCTACCTGCTGCCCAAGCAGCAGAAGAACAACGGCGTGCGCGAAGGCGAGATGGATCTCACCGAAGGCGGGCTGCGCGGCATCATCCGCTACTACACGCGGGAAGCCGGCGTGCGTTCGCTCGAGCGCGAGATCTCCAAGATCTGCCGCAAGGTGGTCAAGGGCATCCAACTCAAGAAGGTCGAGGGCACCGCGGTCATCACCGAAGAGAACCTCAACGACTTCCTGGGCGTGCGCAAGTTCGACTTCGGCCGCACCGAGAAGAAGAACCAGGTCGGCCAGGTGGTCGGCCTGGCGTGGACCGAGGTCGGCGGCGACCTGCTGACCATCGAGTCGGCGGTGATGCCGGGCAAGGGCAACATCATCCGCACCGGCTCGCTGGGCGACGTGATGAAGGAATCGGTCGAGGCCGCGCGCAGCGTGGTGCGCAGCCGCGCCCGCCGCCTGGGCATCAAGGACGAGATGTTCGAGAAGCGCGACATCCACATCCACGTGCCCGACGGCGCCACGCCCAAGGACGGCCCGAGCGCCGGCATCGCGATGACCACGGCCTTCGTCTCGGCGCTGACCGGCATCCCCGTGCGCAGCGACGTGGCGATGACCGGCGAGATCACGCTGCGCGGCGAGGTCACGGCGATCGGCGGCCTGAAGGAAAAGCTGCTGGCCGCACTGCGCGGCGGCGTCAAGACGGTGCTGATCCCGGAAGAGAACGTCAAGGACCTGCAGGACATCCCGGAGAACGCCAAGAACAAGCTGGAGATCGTGCCGGTGCGTTGGATCGACCGCGTGCTCGAAGTGGCGCTCGAAAGCGTGCCGCAGCCCTTGCCCGACGAAGAAACCGTCGGCCCCGTGCCGGCCGCCGCCGCCGAGCAGGGCAAGCCGCCCGCCCCGGCGCCGGCGGCGACCAGCGACACGCTGCCGCACTGAGCGGCGGCCAGCCGCGGCGGCCTTGCCAAGGTCGTCGCGGCCGGCATATACTCGTGGTCTTCGCTGATCACTCAGTGAACGCCATGCGGGAATAGCTCAGTTGGTAGAGCGCAACCTTGCCAAGGTTGAGGTCGCGAGTTCGAGACTCGTTTCCCGCTCCAGATCTGTCAGAAAAAGGGAAGCCGCGGCTTCCCTTTTTCATGACAATGCAGGCCACGGCGCGATAGCAAAGCGGTTATGCAACGGATTGCAAATCCGTCTAGGCCGGTTCGACTCCGGCTCGCGCCTCCAAGACACGGACTCCCGCGGGAGTCCGTCGTCGTTTCAGGGCCGCCGATAATGCGCCGTCGCCCGGGTGGCGAAAGCGGCAGACGCAGCGGACTTAAAATCCGCAGCCCGTCACAGGGCATACGGGTTCGACCCCCGTCCCGGGCACCAGACTCGGCATCCCGCTCACAAGGCGGACGGCCGCTCTAACCTGCACTCGCCAGCCCTCGTCAGCCCACGTTCATCCATCCAGGCTGCTGTGCCGCCCACCCATCCATGCTGGGTCGGAATCGATCCTGCCCACGCTAGAATGCAAAAAGCACGGTCGTTCGTTTTTCCATCCATCGTCAACGTCAATCAACGCAGGAGTCCTGCCTCATGAAGATCCTGGTCCCGGTCAAGCGGGTCATCGACTACAACGTCAAGGTGCGCGTGAAGAGCGACGGCAGCGGCGTCGATCTCGCCAACGTCAAGATGAGCATGAACCCCTTCGACGAGATTGCCGTGGAAGAAGCGGTGCGCTTGAAGGAGAAGGGCGTCGCCACCGAAGTGGTGGCCGTGTCCTGCGGCCCCACGCAGTGCCAGGAGACGCTGCGCACCGCGATGGCCATCGGCGCCGACCGCGCGATCCTGGTCGAGTGCGCCGATGAACTGCAGCCGCTGGCCGTGGCCAAGCTGCTGAAGGCGCTGATGGACAAGGAGCAGCCCGCGCTCGTGATCCTCGGCAAGCAGGCCATCGACGACGACTGCAACCAGACCGGCCAGATGCTGGCCGCGCTGGCGGGCCGTCCGCAGGCCACCTTCGCCAGCAAGGTCGAAGTGGCCGACGGCAAGGCCCGGGTCACGCGCGAGGTCGACGGCGGCCTGGAGACGCTGGAACTGCAACTTCCCGCCATCGTCACCACCGACCTGCGCCTGAACGAGCCGCGCTACGTCACGCTGCCCAACATCATGAAGGCCAAGAAGAAGACGCTCGACGTCGTCAAGCCGGCCGACCTGGGCGTGGACGTGACGCCGCGCATCAAGACGCTCAAGGTCACCGAACCGCCCAAGCGCGGCGCCGGCGTCAAGGTGCCCGACGTGGCCACGCTGGTCGCGAAGCTCAAGAACGAAGCCAAGGTGATCTGAACATGGCCGCCCTCGTCATTGCCGAACACGACAACGCGAGCGTCAAGCCCGCGACCCTCAACACCGTCGCCGCAGCCGCCCAGTGCGGTGGCGACGTGCATGTGCTGATCGCCGGCGCCAACGCCGGCGAAGCGGCCAAGGCCGCCGCGCAGATCGCCGGCGTCGCCAAGGTGCTGCACGCCGACGCGCCGGCGCTGGACCACGGCCTGGCCGAGAACCTCGCGGCGCAGGTGGTGGCCATCGCCAAGAACTACAGCCACATCCTGTTCCCGGCCACGGCCAGCGGCAAGAACGTCGCCCCGCGCGTCGCCGCGCTGCTGGACGTGGCGCAGATCAGCGACGCCACCAAGGTGATCGGCCCCGACACCTTCGAGCGCCCGATCTACGCCGGCAACGCCATTGCCACCGTGCAAAGCGGCGATGCCATCAAGGTCATCACGGTGCGCACCACCGGCTTCGACCCGGCCGCCGCCCAGGGCGGCGGCGCCGCCGTCGAAAGCCTCAGCGCCGTTGCCGACAGCGGCCTGTCCAGCTTCCAGGGCTCGGAGATCGCCAAGCTCGACCGGCCGGAGCTGACCAGCGCCAAGATCATCGTCAGCGGCGGCCGCGCGATGGGCAGCAGCGACAAGTTCAACGAGGTGCTGACGCCGCTGGCCGACAAGCTGGGCGCTGCGTTGGGCGCCAGCCGTGCCGCCGTGGATGCGGGTTATGCGCCCAACGACTGGCAGGTCGGCCAGACCGGCAAGATCGTCGCGCCGCAGCTCTACATCGCCTGCGGCATCAGCGGCGCCATCCAGCACCTGGCCGGCATGAAGGACTCCAAGGTGATCGTCGCGATCAACAAGGACCCCGAGGCGCCGATCTTCAGCGTGGCCGACTACGGCCTGGAGGCCGACCTCTTCGTCGCCGTGCCGGAACTGGTGGCCAGCCTCTGAACCCCTTGGCCGCCTGCATGGTGTGTTAGACGAGGGCGCCCCGACGGCGCCCTTTTTTCGATCGGGAGACCCCTGCCATGAGCTATCGAGCGCCCGTCAAGGACTTGCTCTTCGTGATGAAGGAACTGGCCGGCATCGACGCCGTGGCGCAACTGCCGGGCCATGAAGAGGCCGGCTACGACACCGCCGCCGCGGTGCTGGAGGAATGCGCCAAGCTCGGCGAAGGCGTGATCGCGCCGCTCAACCGCGAGGGCGACCTGCACCCTTCGACGTTCGCCGACGGCAAGGTCAGCACCACGCCCGGCTTCGCGCAAGCCTTCCGCCAGTTCGTCGACGGCGGCTGGCAGGGCCTGCACCACCCGGTGGAATACGGCGGCCAGGGCCTGCCCAAGCTGATCCACGCCGGCTGCAACGAGATCGTGCAGTCGGCCAACCTCAGCTTCGCGCTGTGCCCGCTGCTGACCGACGGCGCGATCGAGGCGCTGCTCACCGCCGGCACCGACGAGCAGAAGCAGGCCTACATCCCGCCGATGATCGACGGCCGCTGCACCGGCACGATGAACCTCACCGAGCCGCAGGCCGGCTCCGACCTGTCGATGGTGCGCACGCGCGCCGAGCCGCAACCCGACGGCAGCTACAAGCTGTTCGGCACCAAGATCTTCATCACCTACGGCGAGCACGACATGGTGGACAACATCGTCCACCTGGTGCTGGCCCGCGTGGCCGGCGCGCCCGAAGGGGTGAAGGGCATCTCGCTGTTCATCTGCCCGAAGTTCATGCCCGACGGCACGCGCAACGACGTGCACTGCGTCAGCATCGAGCACAAGCTGGGCATCAAGGCCAGCCCCACCGCCGTGCTGCAGTACGGCGACCACGGCGGCGCGATCGGATATCTGGTCGGCCAGGAGAACCGCGGCCTCGAATACATGTTCGTGATGATGAACGCGGCGCGCTTCGGCGTCGGCGTGCAGGGCATCGCGCTGGCCGAGCGCGCCTACCAGCAGGCGGTGGCCTATGCGCGCGACCGGGTGCAAAGTCGGCCGGTCGACGGCTCGGTGCCGAAGGCCGCGCCCATCATCCACCACCCCGACGTGCGCCGCATGCTGATGACCATGCGCGCCTGGATCGAAGGCTGCCGCGCGATGGCGCTGGTCGGCGCCGCCGCCTACGACGCCGCCCACGCCCACCCCGACGCCGAGGCGCGCGCGCAGAACCAGGCCTTCTACGAGTTCATGGTGCCGCTGATCAAGGGCCTGTCCACCGAGATGAGCCTGCAGGTGGCCAGCCTGGGCGTGCAGGTGCACGGCGGCATGGGCTTCATCGAGGAGACCGGCGCCGCGCAGCACCTGCGCGACGCCAAGATCCTGACCATCTACGAAGGCACGACGGCGATCCAGGCCAACGACCTGGTGGGCCGCAAGACGGCGCGCGACGGCGGCCAGGGCGCGCGCGCCGTGGCCGCGCAGATCGAGCAGACCGAGCGCGAGCTGGCCGCGCGCGACAGCGCCGCCTGCAAGTCCATGGCCAAGCGGCTGACGGCCGGCCGCAAGGCCTTCGTCGACGCGGTGGACTTCATCGCCGGCGGCGCCAAGGCCAGCCCCAACGGCGTGTACGCCGGCAGCGTGCCCTACCTGATGCTGGCCGGCATCGTGGTGGCCGGCTGGCAGATGGGGCGTGCGCTGATCGCCGCCGAAACGCGCCTGGCCGAAGGCAGCGATGTCGAGTTCATGCGCGCCAAGATCGCCACCTGCCACTTCTACGCCGAACACATCCTCAACCAGGCACCGGGGCTGCGCGACAGCATCGTCGATGGTGCCGATGCCGCCACCGCGCTGGCGCTGGAGTCCTTCTGATGAGCCGCCTGCCCCCCGTGCTGCAGCACCTGCCGCTGCCCATCATCGCCTCGCCGATGTTCATCGTCAGCACGCCCAAGCTGGTGATCGCCCAGTGCACCTCGGGCGTCGTCGGCTCGATGCCGGCGCTCAACGCGCGGCCGGCGGAGCAGCTCGACGAATGGCTGCACGAGATCAGCGAAGGCCTGGCCGCCTGGAACCGCGACCACCCCGGGCAGCCGGCCGCGCCCTACGCCATCAACCAGATCGTGCACAAGTCGAACGACCGGCTGGAGCACGACATGCAGGTCTGCGCCAAGTACAAGGTGCCGATCGTCATCACCAGCCTGGGCGCGCGCACCGACGTCAACGACGCGGTGCACGCCTGGGGCGGCGTGGTGCTGCACGACATCATCAACAACAGCTTCGCCAAGAAGGCGGTGGACAAGGGCGCCGACGGCCTGATCGCGGTGGCCGCGGGCGCCGGCGGGCATGCCGGCGTCAAGAGCCCGTTCGCGCTGGTGGCCGAGATCCGCGAGTGGTTCGACGGCCCCATCGCCTTGTCGGGCGCCATCGCCACCGGTGACGCGGTGCTGGCCGCGCAAGCCATGGGCGCCGACTTCGCCTACATCGGCTCGGCCTTCATCGCCACCGACGAAGCGCGCGCGGCCGAGGCCTACAAGCAGTGCATCGTCGACTGCAGCAGCGACGACATCGTCTACTCCAACCTGTTCACCGGCGTGCACGGCAACTACCTCAAGCCCAGCATCCGCAATGCCGGGCTCGACCCCGACCAGTTGCCCGAGAGCGACCCCAGCAAGATGAACTTCGGCGGCGACAAGACCAAGGCCTGGAAGGACATCTGGGGCTGCGGCCAGGGCATCGGCGCCGTCAAGGCCGTGATGCCGGCTGCCGAACTGGTGGCGCGCATCAAGCGCGAATACCTGGCGGCGCGCCAGCGCGTGCTGCAGGGCGCCTAAGCGCAGCGCGCGTCAGCCCACGAAGCGCGCGTCAGCCCAAACGCGGGTCAGCCCAAACGCGCTTCAGCCGGCGCTCGCTTCCAGGCTGCAATCGCAGCCGCGGCCGGCGGCGATCCAGCGCCTGACCAGCGCGCGCGCCAGCACCGATGGCAGCCAGGGCAGCCAGCGCCGCGGCTCGTCCAGCAGCCCGCAGCGGTAGACGGCCGCCTGCGCCTGCCACTGCAAGGCGCGGCAGCGGCCCTGGCGCCGCCGCGACAGCAACTGGCCCAGGGGGCAGGGCTCGGCCGCGCAGCACACGCCGCAGCCGTTGCAGGGCTGGCCGGCCGCGGGCTTGGGCGGGGCGGCCGGTTCGAGCAGGATGACGATCTGTCGCACGGGCGCCAACCGTAGCCTCGCGCGCCGCGCGCTTGTCAGCAAAACACAAGCCTTGATGCGGTTCAATTGCGGCCATGGGCAACGAACGGCGGTGTTACAGTCGCGCCCTTCAAGGAAGTTATGGTCCTTCCCCGTCCCCTTGCTGAGCTTGTGAGACAACAGCAAGGCGGGTCGCTAGTCCGCCAGCCCGGTGAAGCCGGGGTCGCGGAAGGTTTTGCAACCCATCGCAAGCCGCGCATACCGCGGCGAAAGGTGAGCGAGAGATGATGCAGCAGTACAGGTCCAACTCGTACCTGTTCGGGGGCAATGCCCCGTACGTCGAAGAGCTCTACGAGGCCTACCTCGACAACCCCGGCAGCGTGCCGGACAACTGGCGCGCCTACTTCGACAACCTGCAGCACGTGCCGGCCACCGACGGCAGCGACAGCCGCGACGTGGCGCACGCGCCGGTGGTCGAATCCTTCGCGCAACGCGCCAAGGCCAATGCCTTCGCCCTGAAGGCCAGCGAGGCCGACCTCGCCGTCGCCCGCAAGCAGGTGCACGTGCAAAGCCTGATCGCGGCCTACCGCTTTCTGGGCAGCCGCTGGGCCGACCTCGATCCGCTCAAGCGCACCGAGCGCCCCAAGATCCCCGAACTCGAGCCGGCGTTCTACGACCTGACCGAGTCCGACATGGACCTGCCCTTCTCGGCCGCGAACACGTATTTCTCGAAGGCCGAGAACATGACGCTGCGCGAGATCCTGCAGGCGCTGCGCGAGACCTACTGCGGCACCATCGGCGCGGAGTTCATGCACGTCACCGAGCCGGCCGAGAAGCGCTGGTGGCAGGAGCGGCTGGAGTCCATCCGCAGCAAGCCCAACTTCTCGCTCGACGAGAAGAAGCACATCCTCGACCGCCTGACCGCCGCCGAAGGCCTGGAGCGCTACCTGCACACCAAGTACGTGGGCCAGAAGCGCTTCAGCCTGGAAGGCGGCGAGAGCTTCATCGCCAGCATGGACGAGGTGGTGCAGCGCGCCGGCCGCAACGGCGTGCAGGAAATCGTGATCGGCATGGCGCACCGCGGCCGCCTCAACGTGCTGGTCAACACCCTGGGCAAGATGCCCAAGGACCTGTTCGCCGAGTTCGACCACACGGCGCCGGAAGAGCTGCCGTCGGGCGACGTCAAGTACCACCAGGGCTTCAGCTCCGACATCTCCACCGCCGGCGGCCCGGTGCACCTGAGCCTGGCCTTCAACCCCAGCCACCTGGAGATCGTCAACCCGGTGGTCGAAGGCTCGGTCAAGGCGCGCATGGAGCGCCGCGGCGACAAGGAAGGCAATCAAGTTTTGCCGGTGCTGGTGCACGGCGACGCCGCCTTTGCCGGCCAGGGCGTGGTGATGGAGACGCTGGCGCTGGCGCAGACGCGCGGCTACTACACCGGCGGCACGCTGCACCTGGTGATCAACAACCAGATCGGCTTCACCACCAGCGACCCGCGCGACGCGCGCTCCACGCTGTACTGCACCGACGTCGTCAAGATGATCGAAGCGCCGGTGCTGCACGTCAACGGCGACGACCCCGAGGCCGTGGTGCTGTGCACCCAATTGGCGATGGACTACCGCCAGCAGTTCAAGAAGGACGTGGTGGTCGACATCATCTGCTTCCGCAAGCTGGGCCATAACGAGCAGGACACGCCGTCGCTGACCCAGCCGTTGATGTACAAGAAGATCGCCGTCCACCCCGGCACGCGCAAGCTCTACGGCGACAAGCTGGTCGCCCAGGCCGTGCTGGCGCCCGAGCGGCCCGACGAGATGGTCAAGGAACTGCGCGCCGCGTTCGACGCCGGCAAGCACACCTCCGACCCCGTGCTGACCAACTTCAAGAGCAAGTACGCGGTCGACTGGGCGCCCTTCCTCGGCAGGAAGTGGACCGACAGCGCCGACACCGCGCTGCCGCTGGCCGAGGTCAAGCGCCTGGCCGAGCGGCTGACGACGCTGCCCGCCTCGTTCAAGGCGCATCCGCTGGTCGAGAAGGTCATCGCCGACCGCGCCGCCATGGGCCGCGGCGAGATCAACGTCGACTGGGGCATGGGCGAGACCCTGGCCTACGCCTCGCTGGTGGCCAGCGGCTACGCGGTGCGGCTGTCGGGCGAAGACTGCGGGCGCGGCACCTTCGTGCACCGCCACGCTGTGCTGCACGACCAGAAGCGCGAGCGCTGGGACGAAGGCACCTACATCCCGCTGCAGCACGTGGCCGAGGGCCAGGCGCCGTTCGTCGTGATCGACTCCATCCTGTCCGAAGAGGCGGTGCTGGGCTTCGAATACGGCTACGCCAGCGCCGAGCCCAACACGCTGGTGATCTGGGAGGCGCAGTTCGGCGACTTCGCCAACGGCGCGCAGGTGGTGATCGACCAGTTCAACGCTTCGGGCGAGGTGAAGTGGGGCCGCGTCCACGGCCTGACGCTGATGCTGCCGCACGGCCACCAGAGGCAGGGCCAC
>JAIUPH010000039.1 GCA_020161065.1 Pseudomonadota bacterium | reverse complement strand
GGCCTTCTGCCCGATCGCGACGTAGACGCAGGTCATGTTCTGACCCTTCTGGTTGATGATGGTGTCGACGGCCACCGCGGTCTTGCCGGTCTGGCGGTCGCCGATGATCAGCTCGCGCTGGCCGCGGCCGATGGGCACCATGGTGTCGATCGACTTGAGGCCGGTCTGCACCGGCTGGTCGACGCTCTTACGCGCGATCACGCCCGGCGCGACCTTCTCGATCACGTCGGTCATCTTGGCGTTGATCGGGCCCTTGCCGTCGATCGGCTGGCCCAGCGCGTTGACGACGCGGCCGATCAGCTCGGGGCCGACCGGCACTTCCAGGATGCGGCCCGTGCACTTGACGGTGTCGCCTTCGGAGACGTGCTCGTACTCGCCCAGGATCACCGCGCCGACCGAGTCGCGCTCGAGGTTCAGCGCCAGGCCGAAGGTCGGCTGGCCGCTGGGCGTCGGCGGGAACTCGAGCATTTCGCCGGCCATCACGTCCGACAGGCCGTGCACGCGCACGATGCCGTCGGTCACGGAGACCACCGTGCCCTGGTTCTTGATGTCGGCCGACGCGCCAAGGCCCTCGATGCGGCTCTTGATCAGTTCGGAAATTTCAGCGGGATTGAGGTTCATGTGTCTCTCCGGAGCAGCGCGCCCGCCATCAGGCGGTCAACGCGGCCTTCATTTGTTCCAAACGGGCCTTGACCGAGGTGTCGAGCACTTCGTCGCCGACCACCACGCGGATGCCGCCGATCAGCTCGGGGTCGACCTGCACGGCGCCCTTGAGCTTGCGGCCGAAGCGCTTCTCCAGCGTGGCCATCACCGCGCCGAGCTGCGCATCGTCGATCGGGTAGGCGCTGTGCACGGTGGCGTCCGACACGCCCGAGCTCGCGTTGACCAGCGCCTGGAACTGCGCGGCGATCTCGGGCAGCGCCGCGAGGCGGCCGTTCTCGACCACGGTGCGCAGCAGGTTGCCGATCTTGCTGTCCAGCGCCAGCCCCTGCTGCAGCGCGACGCCGGCGATCAGGTCGAAGACCTGCATCGCGCCGACCTTGGGGTTGTCGGCCACCTGGCGCAGGTCGGCGTTGCCGGCCACCTGGGCCAGCGCCGCCATCTGCGACTTCAGCGCCTGCGCGTCGGAGCCGCCGATGGCCTTGAACAAGGCTTCGGCATAGGGCCGCGCGATGGTGGCAAGCTCTGCCATCTCAAAGCTCCGCCTTCAGGCGACCCAGCAGCTCGGCGTGCACCGAGGGGTTCACTTCCTTGCGCAGGATGGCCTCGGCGCCCTTGACGGCGAGGCCCGCCACCTGCTCGCGCAGCGCCTCGCGGGCCTTCACCGACTCCTGCTCGGCCTCGGCGCGGGCGGCGGCGATGATCTTGGCGCCTTCGTCGTTGGCCTTGGTCTTGGCGTCCTCGACGATCTGCTGCGCCAGGCGCTCGGCGTCGGCCAGGCGCTTGGCGGCGTCGTCGCGCGCGGCGGCAAGCTGCTGCTCCACGCGCTGGTTGGCGGCGGCCAGTTCGGACTTGGCCTTGTCGGCGGCCGACAGGCCGTCGGCGATCTTCTTCGCGCGCTCGTCCAGCGCCGCGGTGATCGGCGGCCAGACAAAACGCATCGTGAACCAGACCAGGATCGCGAACACGATCATCTGGACGATCAGGGTGGCATTGATGCTCACGGCTAGAACCTCGTCATGGGCTGACCACGGACCGCGGTGCTGACACCGCCGCCCGGCGAACCGTCACCGAAGGCTTACTTCGGCAGGTTGGCGATCTGGCCCAGGAACGGGTTGGCGGTGGCGAACCACAGCGCGATACCGGTGCCGATGATGAAGGCCGCGTCGATCAGGCCGGCCAGCAGGAACATCTTGGTCTGCAACTCGCCCATCAGCTCGGGCTGGCGGGCGGCGGATTCGAGGTATTTGCTGCCCATGATGCCGATGCCGATGCAGGCACCGATGGCGCCCAGACCGATGATCAGGCCGGCGGCGAGGGCGACAAAGCTGATGACTTCCATGATGGCTCCTGTGTATTGGAAGGTTGGGTGAAAAAGGGAACGAAGGGGAAAGCGAAAGAGCGGCTTCAGTGCGAGTCGTGCGCCTGGCCGACGTAGATCAGCGCCAGCATCATGAAGATGAAGGCCTGCAGCGTGATGATCAGGATGTGGAAGATGGCCCACACGGTGCCGGCGACGACGTGGCCGACCGCCAGGCCGATGCCGGTGGCCGACAGGCTCCAGGCGCCGCCCATCAGCGCGATCAGCATGAAGATCAGCTCGCCGGCGTACATGTTGCCGAACAGTCGCATGCCGTGCGAGACGGTCTTGGCGATGAACTCGATGATCTGCATCGCGAAGTTCACCGGGTAGAGGAACCACTTGTCGCCGAAGGGCGCGGTGAACAGCTCGTGCACCCAGCCGCCCACGCCCTTGATCTTGACGTTGTAGACCAGGCAGACCAGCAGCACGCTGATCGACAGGCCCATCGTCACCGACAGGTCGGCCGTGGGCACCACGCGCTGGTAGTGGATGCCGAAGAGGCCCGCCACCCAGGGCAGCAGGTCCACCGGCAGCAGGTCCATCGCATTGAGCAGGAAGATCCAGATGAACACCGTCAGCGCCAGCGGCGCGACCAGCTTGCGGCTGGTGGCGTTGTGGATGATCCCCTTGGCCTGGTTGTCGACCATCTCGATGAGGATCTCCACCGCGGCCTGGAAGCGCCCCGGCACGCCCGAGGTGGCCTTGGCGGCCGCCTTGTACAGCAGCCAGCAGCCGATCACGCCGAGCAGCACCGACCAGAAGATCGAGTCGAAGTTGAACACCGAGAAGTCGACGACGGCCGACTGCTTCTTGTTCTGCAGGTGCTGCAGGTGGTGGACGATGTACTCGCCGGCGGTGGGCGCGCTGCTTTCGTGACCGGTGGCTGCCATGTGATCTCTTGAAACTTAAGCGCTCGTCAGTTTTTCTTCGGGCCGCGCCACAGCAGCGCCACCCAGTACACCTTCATGCACAGCACCAGGCCCACCAGCAGCGCTGGCCAGCTCAGGGGCTGCACGATTCGGGCCGCGAGCATCAGCATCGCGACCGAGACCGCTATCTTGACCATCTCCCACAACATGAAGCTGACGGCGCTGGCGCCGGGCGACACGCTGGACAGACGACTGGTCATGCCGCGCGCCATCAAGGCCCCCGGCACCACCACGGCGGCCGCCCCGTACAGCAGCGACCACCCCACCTCCTGCCTGCCGGTGAGCAGCGCCGCAAGCAGCGCCACCACCACACCGAGTGCGCCCTGCACGGCAACCACCCGCCACGGCGACAGCGGCGGGTCCTTCTCGCGCAGGGCTTGCGCTTCCTCCCTGGTCAGCGCCTTGAACGTCGGTGCTTGCGCCTCATCTTCCCGGTCGTCCCAGGCGCTTCGATGTGAATCCATGGACGACTCGCGAGATGCGATCAGCAAAGCCGCGGGATTATATGTAGAAACCCGCACGCGGCTTCAAAGGCCCGCCGGGGCGGCGTTCGGCGCGCCCGCCGCGGAGTCGCGCGGACTGGCGCGGAGTCGTGCGGCCGCGCTTGTCCACCGTCACGCGGGGCTTGCGCCGATGTGGTCTGATCGCGGGATGTTCCGTCGCGCCCTGCCGTCACTGGCCTTCGTTCTCGGGCTTGCCGCTGCCACCCTGCCCCTGCCGGGGCGCGCGGCCGCCAGCGTCACCACGCCGCAGGTGCGCGCCGAACTGCTGGCCCATGCGCCCGAGGGCGTGGGCGTCGGCAAGCCGCTGTGGCTGGGCCTGCTGATCGAGCACCAGCCGCATTGGCACACCTACTGGAAGAACCCCGGCGATTCGGGCCTGCCGACCACGCTGCAGTGGACGCTGCCGCCGGGGCTGCAGGCCGGCGACATCCAGTGGCCGACGCCGCGCAAGCTGCCGATCGGGCCGCTGATGAACTACGGCTACGAAGGCCGGCTGCTGCTGCCGGTGCCGGTGCAGGTGAGCGCGCTGCCCGCCGGCGCCACGCTGCCGGTCAAGTTGAAGGCCGAGTGGCTGGTGTGCAAGGAGGTCTGCATCCCCGAGTCGGGCGAGTTCGACCTCGAACTGCCGACGCAGGCCGCCATCGCCGGCCAGGCCGCGCACTTCGACGCCGCCCGCGCCGCGCTGCCGCAGGCGGCGGCCGGCGCACAAGGCCGCGCGCGGGTGGAAGGCGATGAGCTGGTGGTCGACATCAGCGGCCTGCCCGCGGCCTGGCAGGGCCGCAAGCTGGCGCTGCTGCCGGAGACGCCGGGCGTCATCAACAACGCCGCGCAGCCGCGCGACGCCTGGACGGCCGAGCGCTGGACCGCGCGCATCGCACTCGACCCGCAGCGCAGCGACAGCCCGTCGGCGATGCCCGCGGTGCTGGTCAGCGACGACGGCCAAGGCCAGGTCGCCGGCCTGCAGGTACAGGTGGCCGTCACCACGCCGTGGCCGGCGCCGGGCGCCGCGTCGGCGGCCGCCGCCACGCCGGTGCCGCAGACGCTGCCGGCGCTCGCGGCGCCGGCGCCCACCGCCAGCCTGGGCAGCCTGCCGCTGGCGCTGCTGTTCGCGCTGGCCGGCGGTGTGCTGCTCAACCTCATGCCTTGCGTGTTTCCGGTGCTGTCGCTCAAGGTCTTCGGCTTCGCGCAGCAGGCGCACGATCGCCGCCGCCTGCTGGCCGGCGGCCTGGCCTACACGGCCGGCGTGGTGCTGTCGTTCCTGGCCTTGGCCGCGCTGCTGCTGGCTTTGCGCGCCGGCGGCGAGCAGCTCGGCTGGGGCTTCCAGCTGCAAAGCCCGCTGTTCGTGGCCGCGCTGGCGGCGCTGTTCACGCTGATCGGGCTCAACCTCGCGGGGCTGTTCGAGTTCGGCTCGGTGCTGCCGGCGGCGTGGTCGGCGGCGCGCTCGCGCCATCCGATGATCGACGCGGCCTTGAGCGGCGTGCTCGCGGTGGCCGTCGCCTCGCCCTGCACCGCGCCTTTCATGGGCGCCTCGCTCGGCCTGGCGCTGACGTTGCCGGCCGCGCAGGCGCTGGCCGTGTTCGGCGCGCTGGGCCTGGGCATGGCCTTGCCCTACCTGCTGGCCAGCGCGTGGCCGGCACTGGCGCGCGCGCTGCCGCGGCCGGGGCCGTGGATGGCCACCTTCCGCGGGCTGATGGCGTTCCCGATGTTCGCGACGGTGGTCTGGCTGGTCTGGGTGCTCGGGCAGCAGACCGGCATCGACGGTGCCGCTGCGCTGCTGGGCGCATTGCTGGCGCTGGCCTTCGTCGCCTGGGCGCTGGGCTCGCCGGCGCTCGGCGGCCGCGCGCGCGCGGCGCTGGGCACGCTGTCGCTGCTGCTGCTGGCGGTGGCGCTGGCCTGGGCGCTGCCGGCGCTGCGCACGGTGGAAGCCGCCACGGCGGCCACGGCGGCCACGGCCGCCTCGGCCGACAAGAGCGCCAAGGCCGATGTCTGGCAGCCCTGGAGCCCCGAAGCCGTCGCCCAGCTGCAGCGCGACGGCAAGCCGGTGTTCGTGGACTTCACCGCCGCCTGGTGCGTGACCTGCCAGTACAACAAGCGCACCACGCTGGCCAGCGCCGAGGTGCTGGACGCCTTCAACGCGCGCGGCGTCAGCCTGCTGCGCGCCGACTGGACGCGCCGCGACGCGCGCATCACCGCCGAGCTGGCGCGCCTGGGCCGCAGCGGCGTGCCGGTCTATGCGCTGTACGCGCCCGGCGCCGCGGCGCCGCGGCTGTTGAGCGAACTGCCCACCGTGGCCGAGGTGGAGACCGCCCTGGCCGATTTGCGCTGAAGCGCACCTCACCGCCCTCACTGGAGAACACCCCATGAAGAGCCTGATCGCTTCCCTGCTGCTCTCGGCCGCCGCGCCGCTGGCGCTGGCCGCCGCCGTCGTCGGTCAGCCGGCGCCGGCCTTCACGGCCACCGACGTCAACGGCAAGACCGTCTCGCTGGCCGACTTCAAGGGCAAGCACGTGGTGCTGGAATGGGTCAACCCCGGCTGCCCTTACGTGCAGAAGCACTACGGCGCCGCCAACATGCAAGGCACGCAGAAGGCCGCGGTCGACCAGGGCGTGGTCTGGCTGTCGATCAACACCGTGGCGCGCGAGCACGTCGACTACAAGGCGCCGGCCGACCTGGCGGCGTGGATGAAGGGCCAGAAGGCGGCCGCCAGCGCGACGCTGATGGACAGCGAAGGCACCATCGGCCGCGCCTACGGCGCGCGCACGACGCCGCACATGTACCTCATCAACCCGGCCGGCACGCTGGTGTACGTGGGCGCCATCGACAGCAAGCCCACCGCCAACCCGGCCGATATCGCCACGGCCACCAATCACGTGAAGGCGGCGCTCGCCGAATCGCTGGCCGGCAAGCCGGTCAGCGTGAGCAGCACGCGGCCCTACGGCTGCTCGGTCAAGTACCCGTCGGGCGCCTGAGCGGCAGCGCGCGGGCCCGCTCCGCTCAGACCGGCCCGACCTCCAGCTTCATCCAGGCCTCGGTGCTGTCGCCGGCGGCCACGCTGCGCAGGCCATGAGCCAGCGGGTCGGCCATGTGGATGGCGTTGCTGACGTGGCTGACCGGCTCGACGCAGAAGATGTCCTTGGTGGCCGGCGTGTAGACCACCAGGAAGCCGAGCGACGAGGTCAGCCGCAGCGACAGCTTCTCGTCGCGGATGCGCGCGGCGCCGCGCCAGCCTTCGAAGCAGTGGTCGAAGGCGAGGTGCGCCACGTCGCCGTCGATGCCGCCGGGCTGCGGCACGCGGCGCGTCGGCAGGCCGCTGGCGTCGGACTCCCAGCGCTCGCTCAACTCCACGTGCAGCCGGCTGCGCTGGCGCTTGGGGAAGTACGGGTGCCAGCCCAGGCCCACCGGCGCCGGGTGCGGTGCGCGGTTGTCGAACTGCAGATGAACCGTCAGCGCCCCGGCGTCGAGCGCGAAGCGCTGGCGCACGGTGAAGGCGAAAGGCCAGTGCGCATCGGGCTCGTGCGCGTACTGCAGCTCGGCCGCGGTCTCGCTCGACGCCAGCACCTGCCACGGCCGCTGCCAGGCCACGCCGTGCACCGAGTGCGGGTTGCCTTCGTCGAAGTTGGCGGCCGTCGTGTAGTCCTTGCCCAGCCAGCGAAAGCGCCGGTAGCCCAGGCGGTTGGAGTACGGCACCAGCGGGTAGCAGCCGGAAGGGCGCGCGGCCTGCAGGTCGCCGGGCTCCACGCTGCGCAGCACGGGCAGGCCGTCGCGCCACAGGCCGGCGATGCAGCCGCCGAGGTCGGGCCGCAGGGCCAGGCGCAAGGGGCCGGCACGGAGTTCGAGTGCGGAGGTGGTCATCGGCCCCGATGATGCCCGATGCGGCAGACAGGGCCGGGCGCAGCCCGGACCTTGGGGGCTCATCACCACCGCGTGCCCGGAGCGTCGAGTTCGGCCTTCAGGTAGTGCGCGCCGGCGATCGGGTTGAAGTAGTACGGCGGGATCTCCTCGAAGCCCAGCGAGGCGTAGAGCCCGCGCGCGGCTTCCATGTCGTCCATCGTGTCGAGCAGCATCGTCGAATAGCCGGCGCGCGTGCCGGCATCGACCAGCGCCTGCGCCAGCACGCGCCCCAGGCCGAAGCGGCGGAAGGCGCGGCGCACGTACAGGCGCTTCATCTCGCAGGCGTTGGGGTAGTCGACATCGGGCCGCGGCCGCAAGGCGCCGCAGCCGGCGAACTGGCCGTCGACCAGCGCCAGCAGCAGCACGCCGCCGGGCGGCGCGTAGTCGCCGGGCAGCGCGGCCAGTTCCTCGTCGAAGCGCTGGAACGCCAGGTCGACGCCCAGCGCATCGGCGTACTCGCGGAACAGCTCGCGCACGACCGCCAGCGCGGCCTCGCCGTCGGGCTCGACCAGTTCGATGCGCGGCGCATCGCTCATGACGAAAGCGCGTCAGCCGCCCAGCCTGACCACCCAGGTCACGACGCCGGCGCAGACGACGGCCAGCACCGCCGCCAGGCCGCGCGTGGCCACGCTGTCGCGCGCCGCCGGCGTGGGCGGCTGGGCCGGCAACTGCTTGTCGCCGGTGAGCATGGGCTGCACCAGGTTCTTGTTCTGCCGCACGCGGTAGTAGACGATCGCGCCGACGTGCAGCAACACCAGCACGATCAGGATGGCCTGGCCGGCGCCCTTGTGCCAATGCGTCGCGCTGCTCGCGGTGGCGGCGCTGACGAAGCGGTTGAGCGGGCCCTGGGTCGCGATCTCGTCGTCGGCCACCAGCCCGGTGCTGACCTGCAGCGCCAGGAAGAACAGCAGCGCGAAGACCGAGAAAGCGCCCAGCGGGTTGTGGCCGACGTCCAGGTGCTCGTCGGGCCGGCCCTGGCCGCGCAGGTAGCGCAGCACCGTGCCTGGGCTGTAGACGAAGCGCGCGAAGCGCGACCAGTGGCCGCCGACGAAGCCCCACAGCAGCCGGAACAGCAGCAGCCCCATGACCAGGTAGCCGATCCTGAAGTGCCAGGCCAGCGCGTTGCCGCCGATCTTGCCGGTGACGACCATGCCGATCACCGCCAGCGCCAGCAGCCAGTGGAACACGCGGGTCGGCAGGTCCCAGACCCGCACGGTCTGCAGGGAGCGATCGGCTGAAGACGGCATCGGCGCGGCCATTGGAGGGTGCTCGTGATGAGCGCAAACCATACCGCGATTTGCCGCGCCGCGGCCGCCGGGCCCCGCGCTACGGGCTTACCCCGATGCGCGGAAGGCCTGACGCGCGGGCTGCGTACACTCGATCGTGACCGCTTCCCCACCACCCGAGCACCCGGAGAACCGAATGAAACGACTGCTCCTCGTCACCGCCGCCGTGGCCGGCCTGGCCGCCAGCCTGCCGGCCGCCGCCCAGTTCCAGAAACCCGAAGACGCGGTGAAGTACCGGCAGAGCGCGATGTACGTGATGGCCAACCACTTCGGCCGCATCGGCGCCATGGTCAACGGCCGCGCGCCCTACGACGCGGCGGCCGCGGCGGCCAATGCCGAGATCGTGGCGACGATGTCCAAGCTGCCCTTCATCGGCTTCGTCGAAGGCACGGCCGGCACGCAAAAGGGCAGCGCCGCGGCCAAGATCTGGACCAACCGCTCGGGCTTCGACGCCGACGCCAAGACCATGCAGGACGCCGTGGCCAAGCTGGTTGCCGCCTCCAAGACCAACAGCCTGGACAACCTGAAGGGCGCGTTCGGCGACGTCGGCAAGGCCTGCAAGGGCTGCCACGACGAGTTCCGCAACCCCTGATCGCCTGCGGCACCGGGCGCCGCGGGGCGGCACCGCGCGCGCCCGGTCGCCGCGATGACAGTGCAAGCGTGAATTGCCAAGCGGCCGGGCGGCTCCTATAACCCGCCCCATTTTTGCTGCTTGGGGCCTCTTCGATGGCAGACGACGGCGCGGCCTTGCTGCGCGTGCAAGGCGTGTCGGTGCGCTTCGGCGGCATCGTCGCGCTCGATGGCGTGAGCTTCGACGTCGCGCGCGGCGACATCTGCGCGCTGATCGGCCCCAACGGGGCCGGCAAGACCACCCTGTTCAACTGCATCAGCCGGCTCTACCGCTACGACAGCGGCGACATCCGCTTCGAAGGCCGCTCGCTCACGCGCGAGCCGCAGCACCGCATTGCCGGCCTCGGCCTCGGCCGCACCTTCCAGAACCTGGCGATGTTCCGCAGCCTGAGCGTGGTCGACAACGTGATGGTCGGCGCGCACGCGCGCTCGGGCGCCGGCTTCGTGGCCAGCGCGCTGCGCTGGCCCGCGGTGGGCGCCGAGGAGCGCCGGCTGCGCGAGCAGGCCGAGCTGATCATGGACGAGCTGCAGCTCACCGCGCACGCCGAGCGCCCGGCCGGCGAGCTGCCGTTCGCCATCCAGAAGCGCGTCGAGCTGGGCCGCGCGCTGGCCGCCGAGCCCAAGCTGCTGATGCTCGACGAGCCGGCCGCCGGCCTCAACCACGAGGAACTGCACGCGCTGACCGAGCTGGTGCGCCGCCTGCGCGAGCGTCGCGGCCTGACGGTGCTGCTGGTCGAGCACCACATGAGCATGGTGATGGGCTTGTCGGACCACATCGTGGCGCTGAACTTCGGCAAGAAGATCGCCGAGGGCACGCCGGCGCACATCCAGCAGCACCCCGACGTGATCGAGGCCTACCTCGGAGCGGGCGCCCATGGGTGATTGGATCCCCCCCGAAGCGGCCTGCGGCCGCCTCCCCCCCGGGGGGGCGGCGCCAGCGGACCGGCAGAGCCGGATCCGCGGCGCTTGCTTGGACAAGACAGCAGGTCATGGCTGAAGCAGCGCTTTTGGAGGTGCGCGACCTCGACGCCTTCTACGGCCCCACGCAGGTGCTGCACGGCGTGGGCTTCCGGCTGGAGCGCGGCCGCATCACCGCGATCCTGGGCGCCAACGGCGCCGGCAAGACGACCACGCTGCGCGCCATCTGCCGCATGGTGCGCGCCAGCGGCAGCATCCGCGTCGACGGCCAGGACGTGCTGGGCCGCAGCACCGAAGACGTGGTGCGCCTGGGCGTGGCCCACGTGCCCGACGGCCGCGGCACCTTCGGCGCCTTGAGCGTCGAAGAGAACCTGCGCCTGGGCGCCCACGTGCGGCACGACAAGGCCGCGGTGGCCGCCGACCTGCAGCGCGCCTACGAGCGCTTTCCGCGCCTGGCCGAGCGCCGCCGCCAGCAGGCCGGCACGCTGTCGGGCGGCGAGCAGCAGATGCTGGCGATCAGCCGCGCGCTGATGCTGCGGCCGAAGCTGCTGCTGCTGGACGAGCCTTCGTTCGGGCTGGCGCCCAAGATCGTGGCCGAGATCTTCCGCATCCTGCGCACCATCAACGAAGCCGAGCAGGTCAGCATGCTGCTGGTGGAGCAGAACGCGCGCCTCGCGCTCGACCTCGCGCACGACGCCTACCTGCTGGAGACCGGCCGCGTGCAGCTGGCCGGCAGCAGCGCCGCGCTGCAGGCCGACGAGGCGGTCCGCAAAGCCTACCTGGGAATCTAGATGGAAGCTTTCCTGCACCAGGTGTTCAGCGGCCTGGCCAACGGCTGCATCTACGGCAGCGTGGCGCTGGCGCTGGTGATGATCTACCAGGCCACGCACCACCTCAACTTCGCCCAGGGCGAGATGGCCACCTTCAGCACCTTCATCGCCTGGGCGCTGATCCAGCGCGGCTGGCCTTACTGGGCGGCCTTCGCGCTGACGGTGGGCCTGTCGTTCGCCGCCGGGCTGCTGATCCAGCGCATCATCCTGCGGCCGATCGAGCGCGCGCCGGTGCTGACCAACGTGATCGTCTTCATCGGCTTGTTGGTGATCTTCAACTCGCTGGCCGGCTGGCTGTTCGACCATACGGTGAAGGCCTTCCCCTCGCCGTTCCCGCAGAACTCCATCCTCGCCACGCGCTGGTTCTCGGCGCACGAGATGGGCAGCTTCCTGGTGATGATGGCGGTGCTGGCGCTGCTGTACGCCTTCTTCCGCTTCACGCCGGTGGGGCTGGCCATGCGCGCGGCGGCGCTCAACCCCGAATCGGCGCGGCTGGTGGGCATCCGCGTGAGCTGGATGCTGGCCATGGGCTGGGGCCTGGCCGCCGCCATCGGCGCCATCGCCGGGATGATGGTGGCGCCCAGCGTCTTCCTCGATCCCAACATGATGGCCGGCATCCTGCTGTACGGCTTTGCCGCGGCGCTGCTGGGCGGCATCGACAACCCGCTGGCCGCGGTGGCCGGCGGGCTGATCGTCGGCGTGCTGGAGAACCTGCTCGGCGCCTACGTGATCGGCACCGAGCTGAAGCTGACCGTGGCGCTGGTGCTGATCGTCGGCACGCTCACGCTGCGGCCCAACGGCCTGTTCGGCAAGCAGGTGGTGACGCGCGTATGAACGACCTCGCTGCCCGCTCGGCCCTCACGCCCCCGCGGCGCCGCCACGGCCTCGGCTGGTGGCTGGCCATCGCCGCGGTGGCCGTGGCCCTGGTGCTGCTGCCCTTCCTGGTCAAGAACTACCGCGTGTTCCAGTTCAACCTGGTGCTGGTCTACGCCATCGCGGTGCTCGGGCTCAACATGCTGACCGGCTACAACGGCCAGATCTCGCTGGGCCACGGCGCGTTCTATGCGATCGGCGGTTATGCCGCGGCGGTGCTGATGGAGCGCGCCGGCCTGCCCTACGGCGCCACGCTGCCGGTGGCCGCGCTGCTGTGCTTCGTGCTCGGCTTTTTGATGGGCTTTCCGGCGCTGCGCCTGGGCGGCCACTACCTGGCGCTGGCCACGCTGGCGCTGGCGCTGGCGGTGCCGCAACTGCTCAAGCACAAGGCCATCGAAGGCTGGACCGGCGGCGTGCAAGGCATCGTGCTGACCAAGCCCGAGCCGCCGTTCACGCTGCGCCTGTTCGGCCAAAGCCTCAACGCCGACCGCTGGCTGTACTTCGTGACGCTGGCGGTCGGCGCGCTGATGTTCCTGCTGGCCTGGAACCTGCTGCGCGGCCGCGTCGGCCGCGCGCTGATCGCCATCCGCGACCACCCGATCGCCGCCGCCGCGATGGGCATCAACCTGCCGCTGTACAAGAGCCTGACCTTCGGTGTCTCGGCGGCCTTCACCGGCGTGGCCGGCGCCTTGGGCGCCGTGGTGGTGGCCTTCGTCTCGCCCGACAGCTACGGCTCGTTCCTGTCGATCACCATCCTGGTGGGCGTGGTGATCGGCGGGCTGGCGTCGATCCCGGGGGCGATCTTCGGCGCCATCTTCATCCAGTACGTGCCCAACCTCGCCGACGAGATCTCCAAGTCGGCGCCGTGGGCGATCTACGGCATCTTCCTCATCGTCTTCATGTACCTGATGCCCGGCGGCGTGATGGGCATCTTGCGCAAGGCCTGGGCGCGTTGGCGGGTGGGCGCCGCCGCCGCGCCGCCGTCCCCCGCAGCGCCCCAAGGAGAGCACCGACCATGAATCGCAAGCAATTCACCTTCGCCGCGGCCGCGGTCGCGCTGGCCTTCGCCGCGCCGGCCGGGGCGCAGAAGAAGTACGACCCGGGCGCCGACGACAAGGAAATCAAGATCGGCGCCATCCACCCGTACTCGGGCCCGGCCTCGGCCTACGGCACCATCGGCAAGGCCATCGGCGCCTACTTCGCCAAGGTCAACGACGAAGGCGGCGTCAACGGCCGCAAGATCAAGTACATCCCGCTCGACGACGGCTACAACCCGGCCAAGACGGTGGAGATGGCGCGCAAGCTGGTCGAGGAAGACGAGGCGCTGCTGGTCTTCAACCCGCTGGGCACGGCGTCGAACACGGCGATCCAGAAGTACCTGAACCAGAAGAAGGTGCCGCAGCTCTTCGTGGCCACCGGCGCCACCAAGTGGGGCGACCCGAAGAACTTCCCGTGGACCATGGGCTGGCAGCCGGCCTACCAGTCGGAGGCCAAGATCTTCGCGGCGCACATCCTGGAGACCAAGCCCAACGCCAAGATCGCGGTGCTCTTCCAGAACGACGACTACGGCAAGGACTACCTCAAGGGCTTCGAGGACGGCCTGGGCGACAAGGCCAAGGGCATGATCGTCGCCAAGATCTCCTACGAGGTGACCGACCCCACGGTGGACAGCCAGATGCTGTCGCTCAAGGCCTCGGGCGCCGACACCTTCTTCAACATCACGACGCCCAAGTTCGCCGCGCTGGCGATCAAGAAGGCCGCCGAGATCGGCTGGAAGCCCACGCACTACCTCAACAGCGTGTCGGCCTCGGTCGGCTCGGTGCTGACGCCGGCCGGCGTCGACAACGCGGTGGGCATCTACACCGCCAGCTACCTGAAGGACCCGACCGACCCGCAGTTCCAGAAGGGCAAGGAGTGGGACGACTGGCTGGGCTGGATGAAGAAGTACAACGCCGCCGGCGACATCAAGGACGTCAACAACGTCTACGGCTACACCGCGGCGCAGGGCCTGGTGCAGGTGCTCAAGCAGTGCGGCGACAACCTCACGCGCGAGAACGTGATGAAGCAGGCCGCCAGCCTGGACCTGACGCTGCCGATGCTGCTGCCCGGCGTCGTCGTGAAGACCTCGGCCGACGACTTCTACCCGCTGGAGCGCGAGATGCTGGCGCGCTTCGACGGCAAGACCTGGGTGCTGCAGGGCAAGGTCTACGGCCGTTGAGAATGCGCGTTAGCCGGCGAAGCCGAGCACGACCCTGCGGGTCATGGCTGACTTCTTCTCGATCTTGGTAACGACCACGGCGCCCACCTCGGCCGTGTTGGCGACGTGGGTGCCGCCGCAGGGCTGGCGGTCGACGCCCTCGATCTCCAGCACGCGCACGCGGCCCAGGCCGCGCGGCGGCTGCACGCTCATGCTGCGCACCAGCTGCGGGTTGGCGTCGAGCTCGGCCTCGTCGATCCAGCGGTGGCGCACCGGGTGCGCCTCGGCCACCAGGCGCGCGATGCCGGCGGACAGCGCGTCCTTGTCGAGCGGCTCGCTCATGTGGAAGTCCAGCCGCGCATAGCCGGCGGTGATGCTGCAGCCGTCCACCGGGTGCGGCACCAGCGCGCACAGCAGGTGCGTCGCCGTGTGAAAGCGCATGTGGGCGCGCCGGCGCTCGGCGTCGATGCGCGCCGTCACGCGGTCGCCGGGCTGCAGCGCCGGCGCATCGGGCGCCGGGATGTGCGCGACGGCGCCGGCCAGCGCCTTGTGCTTGCGCGTGTCGACGATGGCCACGCGGCGGCCGTCGGCCGCCAGCAGCTCGCCGCTGTCGCCGGCCTGGCCGCCGCCCAGCGGATAGAACACCGTGCGGTCGAGCACGATGCCGGCCTCGTCGACGGCCAGCACGGTGGCTTCGCAGCTCAGCAGGCCGGCGTCTTCGCGGAACAGTTCGTCGGTGGTCATGGTTGGCTCGTCAGGTGCACGTCGCCGCGCGGGGTGGCCAGCGTGGCGCGCAGCGCCGGGCCGTCGTCGTCGACGGCCGTCACGCCGCGCAGGCGCAGCACCTCGCGGGCGCGCGCCGGCACGTGGTTGATGGTGATCGACCGCAGCGCGACGCCGCTGTCGGGCAGCTGCTCGGTGGGATGCGCGCCCTGCCACTGGATCAGCGTGGGCAGCGCGCCGCCGCAGCGCAGGCCGCCATCGGCCGGCACCAGGATCTGCCAGCGCAGCAGGCCTTGCGGCGTCTCGCGGCTGGCGGCCACCGGGTCGCCCGGCGGCTGACCGACGGTGATCAGCCCCCAGCGGTGCATGTCGAGCATCGGCGAACGGCCGACCCAGTGGATCAGCCGCGGCCCGCTCGACAAGTCCAGCTGGTCGAGCCCGAACCAGCGCGCGCGGCCCGGCGGCGCCGCCTCGGGGTCGATGGCGATGACTTCCAGGTAAGCCTGCGGGTAGGCGGCGCCGGCGATGGCCAGCACGCGGTTGTGCGTGCCGAACAGCGGATGGCGGCCGCCGCCGGCCGGCGCCACGCCCAGCGTGGCACGGCACCAGGCCTCGCCTTCGGCGAGCGAGGCGGCGGCGACGATCAGGTGGTCGACGGCGACGAAGGTCAAACGGGGGTGCTTTGCGGCTGGGTCGGGAGGGCGATTCTGGGGCCTGCACCGCGTGCGGCGGCCGCCGCGCTACGCCGCCTGCTGCTGCGTCGTGCAATGGATGCCGCCGCCGCCGGCGGCGCGCAACTGGTTCTGCACGGCGCGGTCGATCACGCGGCCCCGCCTCCAACGCTGCCGGCGTCGTCGGCTGCCGACGCCGCCGGCGCCGGCGGCGCCTCCAGCGTCACCTCGAACCAGAAGCAACTGCCCTTGCCTTCGGCGCTGTCGACGCCGATGCGGCCGCCCATGCGCTGGATCATCTGGCGGCACAGCGCCAGCCCGAGGCCGGTGCCGCCGTATTCGCCGGCCACCGTGGCATCGGCCTGCACGAATTCCTGGAACAGCCGCTGCTGCGCGGCTTGCGAAATGCCGCAGCCGCTGTCGCGCACCTCGAAGCGCACGCCGGCGCGCGGGCCGCCGGTGTCGCCCAGCGGCAGCACCGCGACGTCGATGCGGCCGATGCGCGTGAACTTCACGGCGTTGGACAGCAAATTGCCCAGCACCTGGCGCAAGCGCAGGCGGTCGAACACCAGCCGCGGCGGCAGCTCGGCGGCCAGCGCGTGGCCCAGCGCCACCTTCTTCAGGCGCGCCTGCTCGACGAAGGGGCCGACCACTTCGTCGAGCCAGGGCGCCAGCTCGACGGCGGTGGGATTGAACTCGAAGCGGCCGCTTTCCAGCTTGGCGAGGTCGAGCACGTCGTTGACCAGCAGCAGCAGCGTGTCGGCCGAGCTGCGCATCAACTGCACGAACTGCCGCTGCTTGGGGTCGAGCTCCGAACGCATCAGCAACTCGGCCATGCCCATCACGCCGCCGATCGGGTTGCGCAGCTCGTGCACGACCTGAGCCACGAACGACGGCACCTGCGGCGCCGGTGGCGGCACCGGTGCGGGCGCCGCCGCGGCCGCGGCCGCCTCGGCACCGGCACCGGCACCCGCCTCGGCACCGGCCTCGGCGTCGGCGTCGGCGTCGGCGATCAAGGCCTGCCGCTGGCGCGCCTCTTCGTCCTGGTGCGCCTGCACGGCTTTCTCCACCGTCTGCAGCCGCTGCATGTCGATGGCGCGCAACGCGTGCGCCCCGGTCAGGCCGGCCTGCAGCTGCGCGACGAGGTAGCGCGCGCGCGCCGAAATCCGCACCACCGGCAAGCAGGCGCGGCGGGCGGCCAGCGCCGCCTGCATCGCGCCTTCCTGGTCGCCCAGCGCCATGCAGGCTTCGCGCAGGCGGTCGTTGACGGTGATGTCGAAGGTGGGCTCGCGGTACAGCGAATCGACGTGGTCGGCGCAGGCCAGCGCGTACTCGCGCGCCGGCGCCCAGCGGCCCTGCGCGCACAGCAGCCGCAACTGCGCGATGCGGTAGCTCTGCAGCGCGTTGAGCTGCCACTGCGTCTTGCGCAGCTGCGGCTGCGGGCCCAGCCAGTGCTCGGCCTCGGCCAGGCGCCCGACGCCGATCAGCGCCAGCACCGACGACGAGGTGCTGGCCGGCGCCAGCGCCATCGCGCCCGGGCGCGCCAGGTCTTCGGTGAACACCGCGTACGCTTCCTGGTGGCGGCCCAGCATGTCGAGCGCGACGATGCGGTTGTTCATCGTCGCCAGCCAGGCATGCGTCACCGGCACCGGCAGCAGCAGCTCGCGGGCGCGTTGCAGCAAGGGCAGCGCGCCTTCGGGGTCGAGCGCCACCGTCGTCAGGCTGCCGCCGAGGTTGATGCGCACCGTGCTCATCGCGTAGCGGTGCGCGGCGGCGTCGGCCACCGCCATCGCGCGGTGGTTGGCCTCGAACATCTCGTCGTTGCGGCCCGACCACTTGCACGAATAGGCGCGGCGTTCGAGCGCGGCGAACAGCTCCACCGGGTGCAGGTCGTCGGCATCGCCGAGCACGCGGTCGGCGATCTGCAAGGCCTCGATGAAGCGGCTTTCCATGTACAGGCGGCCGGCCCGCGTCAACTGCAGCAGCTTGAGTCCGAGCGGCTGGCGCAGTTGCCGGCAGCGCGCCGCGGCGGCGTCGAGCAGCGTCTCGGCGACGTCGGCCGACGACGCCACCACCGTTCGATGGATGGCGTAGAACTGCGCCGCCGCCTCGATGTCGGGCCGGCCGGCGACGCGCGCGGCCTGCACGGCGGCGCGGCCATAGCGGCACATGGCCGTGTCGGCGCCGGCTTCGGAGCTGAACATCTCAGCGCGCGCGGCGTCCAGCAGGCCCGCGGCATCGGCGCTGTCGACCGCTGCTGGCGGCCCGGGGATGGGCGGCATCACCGGCGGTTCCGCGCCGCTCAAGAAGCCGCCCTTTGCCGCCCGGCGCGGGCGCGATGCGCCCGCCAACGGGCTGCCGGGCCGGACGCGGGCAGCAAAAACATGGGCGCGACCCTACCAAAGGACAAGGTCGGCCGCCAGGGGGTCGGCGCCTCGGCAATCGCCCCGCGGCAGGACAAAATGCGCGCCATGAACCTGCCCGAAATCCCCGGTAGCACGACGCTGTTCGACCCGCGCAACTGGCTCGGCGCCACGCTGCTGGCCGTGTTGTTCCTGGCCCTGGCCTCGCTGGTGGTGGTGCTGATCCGCAGCGCCAGCCGGCGCGTGGGCAAGCACCTGTCGGACGTGACGGCGCTGCAGTTCGTCAGCGCGCTGGCGCAGACCGGCACCTATCTGATCGCCTTCGTGCTGTACGCGCACCTGATCCCCGAGCTGCGCGCGCTGGGCACCGCGCTGCTGGCCGGGGTCAGCGTGGTGTCGGTGGTCGTCGGCATGGCCGCGCAGAGCACGCTGGGCAACCTGATCGCCGGCTTCTCGCTGGTGCTGTACCGGCAGGTGCGCGTCGGCGACCGCATCCAGCTCAGCTCGCCGGTGGGCACCTCCACCGGCACCGTGCAGACCATCTCGCTGGGCTTCACGGTGCTGCGCGACGACCAGCACGACGAGCTGATCGTGCCCAACAGCACGATGATGGGCAGCACGCTGATCCGCCTGGAACAGGCGCCGCACTGAAGACCCGCGCCGGCAGCGCGTCGACGCGAAGCGGATGGGCCCCGGCATGCAGCTCCCTGACGTGCTGCGCCACCTCGACTGGGGGGCGCTTTACGTGGCCAGCGAATGGGCGGTGCGCATCGGCGCCTTCCTGTACGTGCCGCAGCGGCGGCCGCCGAACGCGGCGCGCGCCTGGCTGCTGCTGATCTTCTTCCTGCCCTGGGTCGGCCTGCCGCTGTACCTGCTGATCGGCCGCGCCTACCTGCCGCGGCGCCGCTTCGAGCTGCAAAAGCAGATCATCGAAGTGGTGCGCCGCCTGGCGCCGCCGGCGCCCGAGGTGGCGCGGGCGCTGACGCCGACGATCCCGCCCGAGCTGGCGCCGGCGGTGCAGCTAGCGGGGCGGCTGTCGGAGTTTCCGCCGGTCGGCGGCAACGCCTTCGAGCTGCTGCCGCACTACGACGCGGCCATCGCGCGCATCGCCGCCGAGGTGGACGCGGCGCGCCACCACGTGCACATGCTGTTCTACATCTTCGAGAACGACGCCGTCGGCGCGCAGATGGCCGACGCGCTGGTGGCCGCCGCCGGCCGCGGCGTGACGGTGCGCGTGCTGATGGATGCGATCGGCTCGCGCGCCGGCCTGGCGCACCTGGCGCCGCGCATGCGCGCAGCCGGCATCGAGGTGCTGGCGGCGATGCCGCTGCGCCTGTGGGGCCCCAACGCGGCGCGGCTGGACTTGCGCAACCACCGCAAGATCGTCGTCGTCGACGGCCGCGTGGGCTTCTTCGGTTCGCAGAACATCGTCAGCGCGCACGCCAACCGCGGCCTCGTCAACGAAGAGCTGCTGGTGCGCGCCACCGGCCCGGTGGTGGCCCACCTCGACGCCGTGCTGCTGGGCGACCGCTACCTCGAACTGGGCACGCTGCCGCCGGAGGCGCTGGAAGCGCGCACGCTGGCCGCGTCGGCCCCCGCCGCGGCGGCCGACGGCGGCTACGCGCAGGTGTTGCCCAGCGGCCCCGGCTACAACGAAGGCACGGCCGAGGCGGTGATGATCGCGCTGATGTACGGCGCGCGTTCGCACGTGGTGCTGACCTCGCCCTACGTGATCCCGAGCGAGCCGTTCCTGGCGGCCATGCTGGCGGCGGCGCGGCGCGGCGTGCAGGTGGAGCTGATCGTCGACGCCGAGTCGAACAAGCCGCTGGTGCAACTGGCGCAGCAGTCGTTCTACGACGCCATGATCCAGGCCGGCGTCGCCATCCGGCTGCACCGCGGCAGCTTCCTGCACGCCAAGCACATGAGCGTGGACGACGCGGTGGCGCTGATCGGCTCGTCCAACCTCGACATCCGCTCGTTCGCGCTGAATGCCGAGGTCAGCGTGCTGGTGTACGACCGCGCCGTCATCGGCGCGCTGGCCGTGGTGCAGGAAGGCTACCGGCGCAACAGCACGCTGGTCACGGCGGCGGCGCGCCGCGCGCTGCCGCGCGGCCAGCGCGTGCTGGAGAACCTGGCGCGGCTGACCGACTCGATCCTGTAGCCGCGGCGCGGCGCGGCGCGGCTACAGCTCGACCGTGCCGTCGATGCAGGCCGCCACCTCGCCGCCGACCCAGACCTGCTCGCCCTCGGCCTGCACGTGCACGCGGCCGGCGCGGCCCAGCGCCTGGCCTTGCGCGGCCACGTAGCGGCGCGGCGCCAGGCCGGCGCCGATCAGCCATTGCGCCAGGCTGGCGTTGAGGCTGCCGGTCACCGGGTCTTCGATGCCGCTGAAGAAGGCGCGCACCTCGAACGCGGTGTCGTCGCCCGCCGCCTGCGCGCCGACCACGCCGAGCTTGATGTCGCCCAGCTCGCGCCAGTCGACCTTCAACTCGCGCACGGCCTGGCCCGAGCGCAGCATCACCGCGCCCCAGCCGGGGCCGTTGTCGACCCACTGGTGCTGCAGCACGTCGGCCGCCTGCAGGCCGAGCGCGCGCACGATGGTGACCAGCCGGTCGGCCTCCAGCGGCCCGCTGCGCCGCAGCGGCGGCGCGGCGAAGGCCAGCCGCGCGCCATCGCGCCGGATGCGCACGAGGCCGACGCCGCATTGCTGCACCACCTGTCCCGCCTCGCGCGGCTGGCCGCCGGCGGCCAGCCAGGCCCAGCAGCTGCCCAGCGTCGGGTGGCCGGCGAACGGCAGCTCGCCGATCGGCGTGAAGATGCGCACGCGGTAGTCGGCGCCGGGCTCGGTGGGCGGCAGCAGGAAGGTGGTCTCCGACAGATTGGTCCAGCGCGCGAAGGCAGCCATCGTCGCGTCGTCGATGCCCTCGGCCGCGTGCACCACGGCCAGCGGGTTGCCTTTCAGCGGCGTCGCGCTGAAGACGTCGACTTGGTGAAAGCGGCGCTTCACTTCACAGCCTCCTGCAGCACGCGGCCGAGCGCCGCGACGCCTTGCGTGATGCGCTCGGGCGACACGGTGACGAAGCTCAGCCGCATGGTGTTGGCGCGGCCGTGGTCGGCAAAGAAGGCGGCGCCGGGCACGTAGGCCACGCCGGCCGCCACGGCTTTCGGCAGCAGCGCGGCGGCGTCCAGCGCCGGCGGCAGCTCCACCCAGAAGAACATGCCGCCGGCCGGCACGTTGAAACGGCAGCCGGGCGGCAGCTGCCGTTCCAGCGCGGCGCGCATGGCATCGCGCTGGGCCTTGTAGCGCGCGCGGATGGTCGGCACGTGTTGGCTGAGGAAGCCGTCCTTGATGACTTCGTGCACCACGCGCTGGTTGAAGCCGGGCGTGTGCAGGTCGGCCGCCTGCTTGGCCTGCAGCAGCTTGGGGTAGAGCGCCGGCGGCGCGATCAGGTAGCCCAGCCGCAGCCCCGGCGCCAGCACCTTGCTGAAGCTGCCCAGGTAGACCGCGTCGTCGCCCAGCGCGGCGGCCAGCGGCGGCGGCGGCGGCTGGTCGAACCAGAGGTCGCCGTAGGGGTTGTCTTCGACCACCGGCAAGCCGATGGCGCGCGCCGTGTCGGCCAGCGCCAGCCGGCGCGCCGCCGGCAGGCAGCGGCCGCTGGGGTTCTGGAAGTTGGGCAGCAGGTACAGGAAGCGCGCGCCGCGCGCCGCCTGCAGGCCTTGCGGCAGCGGGCCTTCGTCGTCGCCGTCGACGGCGACGAATTCGGGCTCGTACGGGTTGAAGGCCTGCAGCGCGCCCAGGTAGGTGGGCGACTCCACCGCGACGCGGCAGCCGGGGTCGACCAGCACCTTGCCCACCAGGTCCAGCCCCTGCTGCGAGCCGGTGGTGATGAGCACCTGCGACGACCCGGCGCGCAGGCCTTGCCCGGCCATCTCGGCGGCCACCCATTCGCGCAGCGGCGCATAACCTTCGCTTGCGGCGTACTGCAGCGCTTCGCGCGGGTGGTCGCGCAGCACCTTGGCGCAGGCCGCGGCCATGGCCTCGACGGGGAAGCCCTCGGCCGCCGGCAGCCCGCCGGCCAGCGAGATGATGCCGGGGCGTTCGGTGACCTTGAGGATCTCGCGGATCGTCGACGGTTCGAGCCGCGCGGCGCGGCGGGCCAGGGTCCAGTTCATGCAGTCGTCTCCTCGTCGAGCATCCAGTCCACCGCGGCCGCGGCATGCAGCGCGGCGCTGTCGAACACCGGCAGCGGGCTGCTGGCGGCGTCGATCAGCAGCGCGATCTCGGTGCAGCCCAGCACCACGCCTTGCGCGCCGCGCTGCTGCAGCCGGCCGATGACGTCGACATAGGCGCGGCGCGACGCCTCGGTGACGACGCCGCGGCACAGTTCGTCGTAGATGATGCGGTGCACCGGGCCGCGGTCGGCTTCGTCGGGCACGATGACCTGCAGCCCCAGCTGCTGCAGCCGCTGCTGCACGATGGCCGGATCCTCCATCGTGTAGCGCGTGCCGAGCAGGCCCACCCGACTGACGCCACCGGCGGCGCGCACCGCCGCCGCGGTGGCGTCGGCGATGTGCAGCAGCGGCAGCCCGGCCGCGCGCTGCACGGCGTCGGCCACCTTGTGCATGGTGTTGGCGGCGATCAGCAGCCCTTGCGCGCCGGCGGCGCGCAGGCCTTGCGCGGCCTCGGCCAGCAGCGCGGCGGCAGCGTCCCAGTCGTGCGCCGCCTGCAGCGCCGCCACCGCGGCGAAGTCGACGTTGTGCAGCAGCAGCCGCGCGCTGTGCAGGCCACCGAGCCGCGCCGCCACGCCCTGGTTGAGGTGGCGGTAGTACAGCAGCGTCGATTCCCAGCTCATGCCGCCGATCACGCCCAGGCACTTCATCGCCGCCCTCCCGCCGGCAGCCGCCGGCCCACGAACACCACCGCCATCACGGCGAGCGCGAAGCCCACGGTGGCGGCATCGAGCTTCTCGCCGAGCAGCGGCACCGCCAGCAGCAGCGCCAGGAAGGGCTGCAGCAACTGCACCTGGCTGACGCGCATCACGCCGCCCAGCGCCAGGCCGCGGTACCAGGCGAAGAAGCCCAGCCACATCGAAAACAGCGACACGTAGGCGAAGCCGCCCCAGGCCGCGGCGCTGGCCGGCGCCCGCGGGCGCAGCCACCAGGCGGCGGGCAGCGTCAGCGGCAGCGACATCACCAGCACCCAGCAGATGACCTGCGGCGCCGGCAGCGCCGCCGAGACCTGCGCGCCGCCCACGTAGCCGACGGCGGCGCTGCACACGGCCAGCAGGAGTAGGCCGTCGGCCGCCGTCAGCGCGCCGGCGCCCTGCCACGCGGCGTAGGCCACCACCAGCGCGCAGCCGAACACGGCGCAGGCCCAGAAGCCGAGCGACGCGCGCTGGCGCAGCAGCAGCGCGGCGGCGGCCGCCGTGGCTAGCGGCAGCACGCCGGTGACGACCGCGGCGTGCATCGCGTCGACCCGGCGCAGCGCCAGCGACAGGCACAGCGGAAAGCCCAGCACGGTGCCGGCGGCGCTCAAGGCCAGCGCGCCCCAGTGCCGCCGCGGCGGCAGCGGCGCGCGCTGCAGCAGCAGCCAGACGAGGCTCAGCACTCCGGCGGCGGCGGCGCGGCCGGCGGTCACGAAGGCCGGCGGCAACTGCGGATCGGCCGCATCGCCGACGGCCAGCCGCGTCATCGGCAGCGTGGCGGCGAAGATCAGCACGCCCAGGGCGCCCAGCGCCAGGCCGCGCGCGGCGTCGGCCTCGGAGACCTGGGGAGCGGGAGACGCGGCGGAGGCAGCAGTCATGGCTTCAGTCTAGCGTCGCACAGCAACACAGAATCAGTACACTTTGCCGAACAGTGCCAGCCGCTGTGCTGGCCGATGCAGCCATACAGATCGGATGGATCCGCATGAACCCGAACGACGCCCCCGCGCCGGCCCTGCTGCCGCGCGCCGCCGGCGCCACGCTGACCGAACAGCTGGCGCAGCGCTTCGCCGAGCGCATCGAGCAGCGCTTGCTGGCGCCCGGCACGCGGCTGCCGTCGGTGCGCGACTGCGCGGCGCGCCACCGCGTCAGCCCGTCCACCGTGGTCGGCGCCTACGACCTGCTGCAGGCCCGCGGCCTGGTGCAGGCGCGGCCGCAGCGCGGCTTTTTCGTGCGCGAGCGGCGGGCGTCGCCGGCCGCCGCCGCCGCGGCGCCGCGGCCGGCCGCCAGCACGCCGCCGGTGGACGCCACGGCGCTGATCCGCAGCATGTTCCAGCCGCGCGACGGCGCGCCGGCGTCGCCCGGCCTCGGCACGCTGCCCGAAGACTGGCTCGACGCCCCGCTGCTGCAGCGCGCGCTGCGCCGCGCCATCGGCACGGCCGCCAACCCGGCCTGGCTGCGCTATGGCGACCCCGCCGGCAGCCCGGCGCTGCGCCAGGCGCTGGCGCGGCGGCTGGCCGACATCGGCGTGCCCTGCGGCAGCGAGCAGATCGTGACGACGCTGGGCGCCACCCATGCGCTGGACATCGTGGCGCGCACGCTGCTGCAGCCGGGCGACGCGGTGCTGGTCGACGAACCCGGCTGGGCGGTGGAGTTCGCGCGGCTGTCGCGCGCCGGCTTTCGGCTGCTGCCGGTGCCGCGCACGGCCGAGGGCCCCGACCTGGCGGTGATGGAAGCCTTGCTGCGCGAGCACCGGCCGCGGCTGTACGTCACCGTCTCGGTGCTGCACAACCCGACCGGCGCCTCGCTGTCGGCGGCCAGCGCGCACCAGGTGCTGCGCCTGGCCGAGGCGCACGACCTCACCATCGTCGAGGACGACACCTACGCCTGGCTGGTGCCGCCGCATGCCACGCGGCTGGCCCAGCTCGACGGGCTGCGGCGCACGGTCTACGTCTCGGGCTTTTCCAAGATCCTGGCGCCGCAGTGGCGCGTGGGCTTCCTGGCCGCCGCGCCGGCGCTGGCCCAGCGCTGCATCGACACCAAGCTGCTGGGTACGCTGACCACGCCTTCGCTGCTGGAAGACGCGGTGGCGCTGTGCCTGGACCAGGGCGCGTTGCGCCGCCACGCCGAGCGCGTGACCGCGCGGCTGGACGCCGCCCGCGCCCGCACGGCGCGGCTGGTGCGCGAGGCGGGATTCACTTTCGCGTCGCCGCCGCAGGGGCTGTTCGGCTGGGTGGACGTGGGCCGCGACACCGACCGCCTGGCGCAGGCGCTGCTGGACGAAGGCTGCCTGGTCGCGCCCGGCTCGCTGTTCCACGCCCGCGCCCGGCCGACCACGCTGATGCGCATCAACTTCGCCACCGCGCAGGACGCGCGCTTCTGGCGCCGGCTGCGCGCTGCGTCTGTTGACAAATGAAACAGCCTCTCGCGCCGATGCGGGCCGCGGCGTAGCATCCCGGCCGGCCCCTTCCAGCAGCCCCTCCCACCCCGCTTGCCGTCCGCCGAATGTCGGTGCCGCCCTTCGAATCCACCTTGCCGATCGGCGCCGCCGAGCTGATGCGGGCCAGCGCCTTCCGCCGCACCATCGAGTCGGAGTTCCGCGGCGGCAGCGACGACCGCATCACCTCGCGGCTGTCGTCGCTGGACCCCTCGCTGCACCAGGACCTGATGCGCTTTGAAAGCAAGGGCCGGCAAAGCGAGCTGCTCGAAGTGCTGGCCGGCGCGGTGCGCCATTCCAGCGCGGTGACCATCCAGCTGCAACTGCTGGCCCACGTGCTGCCGCTGACCGTGTTTCCGGTGCACCGCCTGGTGCATTGCCAGCTGCCGATGGGGCAGTTCTTCGAGCTGCAGCTCACCGACCTGGAGGTGATGCGCGTCGAGAAGGCGCAGATGCAGGTGCCCGAGCTGCCGACGCTGGCGCAGACGGCGGTGCAGGCGCACTTCGCGCCGCTGGGCAAGCTGCTGTGGGAGCTGGCGCTGCGCGGCGCGCGCGACGAGCTGCTGCCCGAGATCGCCGGCCAGGCGGCCTACCGCATCACGCCGACGCTGGACCTGGCGACGCTGGATCTGGGCGGCACGCTGGCCTCGGCCTGCGAGAAGCTGCGGCGCCAGACTACCAGCCTGCGCGAAATCGCCGAATGGCCCGGCTTCGACAAGCCGCGCGCCATGCGCATGCTCAACGGCCTGTACCTGCAGGCCGGGCTGATGGTGACGCGCACGCACCCGGCGGCCACCAACGAAGGCTGGTTCGGCAGCGGCGGCGGCGGCCGCTGAAGCGCGCCGCCGTCAGGCGATGGTCACCGTCAGGCTGGCCGCGTAGCCGGCGCTGACGTCGCCGCTGACCGCGGCCATCTGGTACGCGGTGCCGTCGCTGAACACGTTGTCGGCCGCGAAGCTGCCGACCGAGGTGTTCTGCCCCTTGGTGTACAGCGCGCTGGCGTAGACGGCGGCCGTCACCTCCTGCGGGAAGGCCAGCTGCGAGGTGGCCGTGGCCGTGACCGCCAGGTTGTCGTTCAGGTAGACCTGGAAGTGGATGTGCGTGATGCGGCCGGCGTACCAGCCGGGATAGATGGTGGTGAAGTGCACCTGGCCGTTGGCGTCGGTCACCTGCACGCCGCGCAGGTAGGTCAGCCCCGTCTGGCCGGCGTTGTTGCTGACGTTGTAGCCGGAGTACAGGCCGTCCTTGTCGCAATGCCAGATGTAGACGGCGGCGCCGGCCACCGGCGTGCAGCCGTTGCTCTGGTCCTGGATGGTCAGCGTCAGCGTCAGCGGCACGCCGGTCTTGCCGTCGCGGATGTCGCTGCGCACCACCGAGCTGTTGGACAGGATGGCCAGCAGCGGGTAGGGGCCTTCGGTCTCGGTGGGCGTCAGCGTGCAGCTGCCCACCGCCGCGCGCGTGGCGCTGAGCGTGTAGCTGCGCGTCGTGACGCCGTCGGCCGCGGTGACGGCGACGGTGATCACCGTCGTGCCGACCGCCAGCGTGACGGCCGCCGCCGCGCTGCCGCTGGCAACCACCGTGCCGCCGACGCGGATGGTGGCGCCGGCGTCGGCGGCCACCGGCGTCAGCGTCAGCGCCGTCACCGTGTTGGCCAGGCTGACGGTGTAGCTGGTGGTCGCCGCGGCGAACGCCGGCGACAGGCTGCCGGCCGACAGCGTCAGGCCGGACAGCGAGGCGTCGCTGCTCAGCGTCGTCGTCGTGCCGCCGCCGGTGGTGGTGCTGCCGCTGCTGCTGCCGCCACCGCCGCAAGCGGCGGCCGTCAGCGCGCCGATCGCCGTCAATGCCGTCATCGCGCCCAGCGCCTGGCGGCGCGCGGGCACGGGCTCGCGGACGGACTCGCGCACGGATTCGCGGACGGATCCGGGGCTCGGAACGGGCGACAGTCGGGGGGGCGGGCGGTGTGTCGGGCGGTCTGACATGGGCGGGCTCGGCGGGCTGCGGTGCTGGCAACGAAAGTGCGCAGTCTGCATCGGTTCGATGTCGATGCTGTCGCCGGCTGGTGTCGGCCGCGACACAAGCGTGTCAGCGGCTGGCCAGCAGCTCCCAGCGCTCCAGCGCCGTCATCAGCTCGGCCTCGATCGCTTCGTGCCGGGCCTGCAGCTCGGGCACGCGCTGCGGCTCGTTGACGTAGACCTCGGCACCGGCCAGGCGCTCGGCCAGCGTCTTCTGCTCGGCCTCCAGCGCCTCGATGCGCGCCGGCAGCTCGTCCAGCTCGCGCTGCTCCTTGTAGCTGAGCTTGGTGCGCGGCCTGGCCGCAGCTGCCGCCGCAGGCGCCGCCGTCGCGGCCGCCGGCTTCGGCGCGGCCTTGGCCGCGGGCGCCGGCTCGGCCGCGACGCGGGCGCGTTCGCGCTGCAGCTTCCAGTCTTCGTAGCCGCCTTCGTATTCGCGCCACAGCCCGGGGCGGCCGCCGAAGGCGGGGTCGCCTTCCCAGGCGATGGTCGAGGTCACCACGTCGTCGAGAAAGCGGCGGTCGTGGCTGACCAGGAACACCGTGCCGGCATAGGCCTGCAGCAGCTCTTCCAGCAGGTCCAGCGTGTCGATGTCGAGGTCGTTGGTCGGCTCGTCCAGCACCAGCACGTTGGCCGGCAGCGCGAACAGCCGCGCCAGCAGCAGCCGGTTGCGCTCGCCGCCCGACAGCGTGCGCACCGGCGCGCTGGCGCGCTCAGGGGCGAACAGGAAATCGCTCAAGTAACTCATCACATGCTTTCGACCGCCGCCCACCTCCACCCATTCGCTGCCGGGGCTGATGGTGTCGGCCAGCGTCGCGTCGAGCTTCAGCCCGGCGCGCATCTGGTCGAAATAGGCCACCTGCAGCCGCGCGCCCTGGCGCACGCTGCCGCCGCTGGGCTGCAGCTCGCCGAGGATCAGCTTGAGCAACGTGGTCTTGCCGCTGCCGTTGGGGCCGATCAGGCCGATCTTGTCGCCACGCAGGATCGTCGCGCTGAAGCGGTCGATCAGCAATTGCTCACCGAAGCGCATGGAGACGTCCTTCAACTCCGCGACGATCTTGCCCGGCGGCAGCCCGGCGTCCAGCTCCAGCCGCACCTGGCCCAACTGCTCGCGCCGCTGCGCGCGCTGCTGGCGCAGCGTCTGCAACCGCGCGACGCGGCCGACGCTGCGCGTGCGCCGCGCCTCGACGCCTTTGCGGATCCACACCTCCTCCTGCGCCAGCAGCTTGTCGGCGCGGGCTTTGGCCAGGCCTTCGGCTTCCAGCTCGCGTTCCTTGGTCGCCTGGAAGGCCGCAAAGTTACCGGGGTAGCTGAGCAGCCGGCCGCGGTCGAGCTCGATGATGCGCGTGGCCACGGCATCGATGAACGCGCGGTCGTGCGAGACCAGGACCAGGGCGCCGCGCCAGTCGTTGAGCAGCTCCTGCAGCCACTCGATGGCGTCGATGTCGAGGTGGTTGGTCGGCTCGTCGAGCAGCAGCACCTCGGGCGCGGCCACCAGCGCCTGCGCCAGCGCCACGCGCTTGCGGGTGCCGCCGGACAGCGCATCCACCGCGGCGGCGGCGTCCAGGCGCAGGCGCTGCAAGGCCTGCTCGACGCGCTGCTCCCAGGTCCAGCCGCCCAAGGCTTCGATGCGGGTCTGCAACGCATCGAGGTCGTCGCCACCGTGGTGCGCCTCGTAGCGGGCCCGCAGCGCGCGCGCCTCGGCCACGCCTTCGGCAACCGCATCGAACACCGTCGCGCCCGGCGCGAACGCCGGCTCCTGCGCCACGTAGACGCGGCGCAGCGCGGTCTGCACCTGCAGCCCGCCGTCGTCTGGCCGGTCGAGCCCCGCCAGGATCTTCAGCAGCGACGACTTGCCGGCGCCGTTGCGGCCGATCAGCGCGACGCGCTCGCCGGGCTCGAGCGCGAAGTCGGCGCCGTCCAGCAGCGGCACGTGGCCGTAGGCGAGATGGGCGTCGGCAAGGGTCAGCAGGGCCATCGGCGGATTGTCGCCGCGCCTACACTGCAGGCCTTGCCGGGAGACGCCGATGGGACAAGCCGCACCGCTGCATCGCATGAGCGCCGCGCCGGGCCGCCCCAAGCAAGCTCGCTCCCGCTCGGCGGGGCCGGCCGCAGGCCGAAGGGTGCACACATGACCGCCGAGGACTTTGTGGCCTGGGACGCGCACGAGACGATCAAGCACGAGTTCGTGCAGGGCGAAGTGTTCGCGATGGCGGGGGCCGACGAAGGGCATGTCACGGCCAGCCTGAACGTTGCGATGGCGCTGCGCACGCATCTGGCCGGCACGGGTTGCCGCACCTTCATGGCCGACATGAAGCTGCGCGTCGAAGCCGCCGACTGCTTCTTCTACCCCGACGTGATGGTGACCTGCAGCGCCGCCGACGCCGCCGACCCCAGGATCAAGCGCGAACCCACGCTGGTGGTGGAAGTGCTGTCGCCCAGCACCGCCGGCTATGACCGCGGCGACAAGTTCGCCGCCTATCGCTTGCTGCCCACGCTGCAGGAGTACCTGCTGGTCGATCCCGAATCGCGCCGTTGCGACCTCTACCGCCGCGGCGGAGACGGCCTGTGGGTGCTGCACCCGGTGGAGCCGGGGCACGAGTTGCATCTGGCCAGCGTGAAGCTGACGATGCCGGCCGCCGCCTTGTGGGCCGAGATGCCTCAGCCTGCCGCCGATGCGGCCCCCGCCACCGCGCGCGACGCCGCGCGGCGCCAGTCGTCGCCGCCGTAGCAGCGTTCTTCCTCGCGGGCGCTGTCGACCAGCTTGATCACGTGCTCGTCGTCGCTGGCCCGCGCGGTGGCGACGAGGGCGTCCCAGGGCCGCAGCGGCACCGGCGCGGCCGGGCGCAGGCGGGCGGCCACCACGCCGTGGGCCCAGGCCTGCCAGAACCAGCGCCAGGCCGCCTCGGGCTCGTCGCTGAAGCGCGCCAGCACGCGCATGGCGTGGCTGGCCGTCACCAGGTGCAGCGCGGTGAAGTTGCCGCTTTCGGCATAGGCGAAGGCGGCGGCGCGCGCCAGGCGTTCGGGCGTGGCGGCGTCGATGGCCAGCGGCGCGATCGCGCGATTGACGTCGCCGCCGCGCGCCGCGTCGGCGATGCGGCCGGCGATCAGCGGCGCTTCGGAATCCCCGGCGCGCAGCCGGCGCAGCAGCGGCAGCGGATCGGGCTGATCGCTGGCCGCGTCCGGCAGCGGCCCCAGCGGCAGATGGAACGACGCCCAATGCGCCAGGCCGTCGGCCAGTTCGGCGAGGTGGCCCACCTGCACGGCGTAGGCCGTGCGGATGAGCCCGTGGAAGGCCGCGGCGGCGCAGCCGGGCAGCAGCTGCGGCAGTGCCTGCGCCAGCAGCGAGCGCGCGCCTTCTTCGTCGATCCACTCGCGGAACAGGCCGCGGTACGCGGGCCAGGCGGCGCGGTCGCCCAGGCGGTCGGGCCAGGCGTCGCCGCGCGGCCAGGCTTGCACCGGGCGCGCCGGGCGCAGGCGCTTGGCGTTGGCATAACGCGTTAGCCAGGCGTTCAGCCGCTCGCCGTCGGCGCCCAGGCGTTCGAGCGCCACCAGCGCCATCGGCGCGTGGTTGGACAGGCCGTCGCCGTACTCGGCATCGTGGGCGGCGCCGCCATTGAGCAGCGCCAGCAGCGCGGGAGAGACCTCCATCGGCGGGGGGGGGGGGCGATGGCCGTCAGCGCGGGACTTCGCGCGCGGCGTCGAGCGCCGCTTCGAGCGCGTCGATGAACATCGCCGCCACGTCGAAGCTGGTCTGCTGCATGATTTCCTGGAAGCAGGTGGGGCTGGTGACGTTGATCTCGGTGAGCTTGTCGCCGATCACGTCCAGCCCCACCAGCAGCAGGCCGCGCGCCGCCAGCGTGGGGCCCAGCGCCTCGGCGATGCGGCGGTCGGCGTCGCTCAGGGCTTGCGCCACGCCCTTGCCGCCGGCGGCCAGGTTGCCGCGGATCTCGCTGCCCTGCGGAATGCGCGCCAGGCAAAACGGCACCGGCCGCCCGGCGATGACGAGCACGCGCTTGTCGCCTTGCACGATCTCGGGCAGGTAGCGCTGCACCATCAGCGTCTGCGCGCCGCCGCCGTTGAGCGTCTCGATGATGCTGCCCAGGTTCAGCCCATCGGCGCCGACGCGGAAGATGCCCATGCCGCCCATGCCGTCCAGCGGCTTGAGGATGATGTCGCGCTGCTCGGCGTGGAAGGCGCGCACGTCGTCGGCGCTGCGCGTCACCAGCGTCGGCGCGATGTGCTCGGGAAACTCCAGGATCGCCAGCTTCTCCGGGTGGTCGCGCAGCGCCGCCGGGCGGTTGAAGACGCGCGCGCCTTCGCGCTCGGCCTGGCTCAGCAAGTGGGTGGCGTAGAAGTATTCGCTGTCGAAGGGCGGGTCCTTGCGCATCAGCACCGCGCCGCAATCCTTGAGCGGCAGCGCCGCGTGCTCGGCCTCGACCTCGAACCAGCGCTCGGCGTCGCGCTTGAGCGTGATCTCGCGCGCCGCCGCCGTCACCGGCCGGCCGCGCTGCCAGCGCAGGCCCTGGGGCTCGCAGGCCAGCAGCGTGTGGCCGCGGCGCGCGGCCTCGCGCATCATCGCGAAGGTCGAGTCCTTGTAGGTCTTGAAGCTTTCCAGCGGGTCGGCGACGAACAGCAGTTTCACGGACGGTTCCTCCAGCGGGAGCGAGACTGTCGCACACCGGCCGGCGCGACGCCCGCCGGCGCGATCAAGCCCTGAAGCGCTGCACGCCCAGCGCCAGCGCGCCGATCACCACGCCCCAGAAGGCCGCGCCGATGCCGGCCAGCGTGAGCCCGCTGGCGGTGACGAGGTAGGTGATGAGCGCTGCCTCGCGGCCATGCTCGTCCTTCAGCGCGGCGGCCAGGCCGCCGGCGATGGTGCCCAGCAAGGCGAAGCCGGCCACGGCCAGCACCAGCTCCTTCGGGAAGGCGGCGATCAGCCCGACCACCGCGCCGCCGGCCAGGCCCAGCGCGGCGTAGAGCACGCCGGCCACCACCGGCGCGGTGTAGCGGCGCGCCGGGTCGGCGCTGGCCTCGCGGCCCATGCAGATGGATGCGGTGATGGCCGCCAGGTTCAGCGCATAGGCGCCGAAGGGCGCCAGCACGGTGGTCGCCAGCCCGGTGGCGGTAATGGCCGGCGACACCGGGATGGCATAGCCCGCGGCGCGCTGCGCCGCCACGCCGGGCAGGTTCTGCGACGCCATCGTGACGACGAACAGCGGCAGCGCCACGCCGACCAGCGCGGCCAGGCTGAAGCGCGGCGGCGTGAAGACGGGCACCGTCCATTGCCAGTCGACCGCGCCCCAATGAAGCTGTCCCTGCAGCGCCGCCAAGGCGATGCCGGCCAGCAGCACGCCGGGCACCGCGTAGCGCGGCCACCAGCGGCGGCCGGCGAGATAGGCCAGGCCCATCGCGCCGACCAGCAGCGTCTGGCTGCGCAGCGACAGGAAGGCATCGAACGCGAAGCGCGTCAGCACGCCGGCCAGCAGCGCCGCGGCCAGCGCCTGCGGGATGCGATCCATCACGCGCGCGAACCAGCCGGTGATGCCGGCCGCGGTGATCAGCAGCCCGCAGACGATGAAGGCGCCGATGCCCTCGGCCATGCTCAGCCCGGCGCCCGCGGTTGCCAGCAGCGCCGCGCCCGGCGTGGACCACGCGGTGAGCACCGGCATGCGGTACCACAGGCTCAAGCCCGCGCTGGTGAGCCCCATGCCCAGCCCCAGCGCCCACAGCCACGAGGCCGTCTGCGCCGGCGTGGCACCCAGCGCCGCCGCGGCCTGGAAGACGATGACCACCGAACTGGTGTAGCCCACCAGCACGGCAACGATGCCGGCGACGACGGCGGGCAGCGAGAGGTCGCGCCAGAACGAGCGGCCGCCCGCCATCAGATCTCGACTTTCGAACCCAGCTCGACGATGCGGTTGGTCGGCAGGCTCAGGAAGTCGGCGGCGGCGCCGGCGTTGCGGTGCATGCTGGCGAACAGCTTCTCGCGCCACAGCGCCATGCCGCCGCGCAGCGTGGGGATCACCTGGTCGCGGCTGAGGAAGTAGCTGGTCTGCATGTCGTCGAGGTTGATGCCGCGGCCCTGCACCAGCTTCAGCGCCTCGGGCACGTCGGGCTCGTTCTTGAAGCCGAAGTGCAGCACCACCTGCCAGCAGTCATGGCCCAGCGACTCGATCTCCACGCGCTTGTTGAAGCCGATCCACGGCACCTCGTGGTTCTGCACGCTGACGAACAGGTTCTGCTCGTGCAGCACCTTGTTGTGCTTGAGGTTGTGCAGCAGCGCGAACGGCGTGGCGCCCTTTTCGGCCGACAGGAACACCGCCGTGCCGTCGACGCGCTGCGGCGGGCTGATGAAGAGGCTCTCCAGGAACGCCGGCAGCTCGATGGCTTCTTCGCGCAGCCGCTCGCTCATCAGGTGGCGGCCCTGCTTCCAGGTCGTCATCAGCAGGAACATCACGCCGCCGATGGCCAGCGGGAACCAGCCGCCTTCCAGCACCTTGATGGCGTTGGCCGCGAAGAAGGTGACGTCGACCAGGAAGAACAGCCCCGTGGCCAGCAGGCACAGCGGCAGCGGCAGCCCCCAGGCGAAGCGGATCACGAAGAACGTCATCACGGTGGTGATGGTCATGTCGATCGTCACTGCGATGCCGTAGGCCGAGGCCAGCGCGCTGCTCGAGCCGAAGGCGGCCACCGCGGCGATGATGCAGACGAACAGCGCCCAGTTGACGAAGGGCACGTAGATCTGCCCCGTCTCCTTGACCGAGGTGTGGGCGATGCGCAGGCGCGGCAGGTAGCCCAGCTGCATGGCCTGCTTGGTGACCGAGAAGGCGGCCGTGATCAAGGCCTGCGAGGCGATCACCGCGGCCAGCGTGGCCAGGCCGATCAACGGGAACAGGCCCCATTCGGGCGCCATCTCGTAGAAGGGGTTGCGGATCGCCTCCGGGTGGTCGAGCAGCATCGCGCCCTGGCCGAAGTAGTTCAGCACCAGCGCCGGCCAGGCCAGCGAGAACCAGGCCAGGCGGATCGGCAGCTTGCCGAAGTGCCCCAGGTCGGCATACAGCGCCTCGGCGCCGGTGACGCACAGCACCACCGCGCCCAGCGAGACGAAGGCCATGTGCGGGTGCCGCAGCACGAAGCCCAGCGCGTGGTGCGGCGACAGCGCCACCAGCACCTGCGGCTTGTCGAGCACGTGGTAGGCGCCCAGCAGCGCCAGCACCAGGAACCACAGCGTCATCACCGGGCCGAAGAAGCGGCCGATGCCGCCGGTGCCGAAGCGCTGCGCGGCGAACAGCGCCGTCAGCACCGCCAGCGACACCGGCACGATGTAGCGGTGCATCGCCGGCGCCGCCACCTCCAGGCCCTCGACCGCGCCGAGCACCGAGACCGCCGGCGTGATGACGCCGTCGCCGAAGAAGATGGCGGTGCCGAAGATGCCCACCAGCAGCAGCGCGCGGCGCAGCCGCGGGTGCTCGCGCACCGCCACCGAGGCCAGCGCCAGCATCGCGATCAGGCCGCCTTCGCCATTGTTGTCGGCGCGCAGGATCAGGCTGACGTACTTGAACGAGACGATGACGGTCAGCGTCCAGAACACCATCGACAGGATGCCCAGCACGTTGTCGGGCGTGAGCGGCACGCGGTCGTGCGCGAACACTTCCTTCAGCGCATACAGCGGGCTGGTGCCGATGTCGCCGTAGACGACGCCGATGGCCCCCAGCGTGAGGGCGGCCACGGCCTTGGGCGTGCGGGCGGGTGATTCGCGTTGCATGGGGGGGCACGTCGCCGGCCGCGCGGCGCGCGGCCTCGCGGCATGTCAATCGTAGTTCTCGGCCTCGGGGTCGGTGGCTTCCAGCTCGTAGGCCGCGGCCAGCATCGCCAGCCGCCCGATCACGCCGTACATGTAGAAGCGGTTCGGCGCGCTGGCGCCGGGCTTGGCCGAGCGCAGCGGCAGCAGGTGGCTTTCGGCGAAGGCCAGCGGCACGTAGGTGGAGCCGGGGATGTCGAGGTTCTCGTCGACGCCGCGGCCGGCGTGCACGCGGTAGTAGCCGCCGATGACGTAGCGGTCGATCATGCAGACCACCGGCTCGGCCACCGCCTCGTTGATGCGCTCGTAGGTCGGCACGCCTTCCTGCACCAGCAGGTCCACCGCGGCCGGCGCCTCGGCCACGCCCAGCATGCGCTGCAGCCGCGCGGCGTCGATCTCGCGCGCGTCGCGCACCGTCAGCACGCCGGCGCCGCTGCGGCGGGCGTCGGTCTTGATGACGACGAAGGGCTTCTCGTTGATGCCGTATTCCTTGAACTTGCGCCGCACCTTGGCCAGCAGCGCCTCGGCCTGGGTGCGCACGCCGTCCACGGCCGCCTCGTCGGCGGCGTCCACCGCGGCGCAGCGCACGGCCATCGGGTTGATCAGCCACGGGTCCATGCCCAGCAGCTTGGCGAACTTCTTGGCCACCTCCTCATAACTTTGGAAGTGGGTGGACTTGCGGCGCAGCGCCCAGCCGGCGTGCAGCGGCGGCAGCAGGTACTGCTCGTGCAGGTTCTGCAGCGAGCGCGGCACGCCGCCGCGCAGGTCGTCGTTGAGCAGGATGGTGCAGGGGTCGAAGTCCTTCAGGCCCAGCCGCGTGCGCTTGCGCACCAGCGGCTCGATCAGCAGCTCGCTGCCGTCGGGCAGCGGCACCGGGCGCGGCTCGGTCAGCGCCGGGTCGAACGAGCCCAGCCGCACGTTGAGCCCGGCCTGCGTGAAGATCTGCACCAGCCGCTGCAGGTGCATGCGGTAGAAGCTGTTGTCGCAGCGCGCGCCGGGCAGCAGCAGCAGGTTCTTGGCCTCGGGGCAGATCTTCTCGATCGCCGCCATCGCCGCCTGCACGGCCAGCGGCAGCATCTGCGGCGTGAGGTGGTTGAAGCCCTCGGGGAAGAGGTCGGTGTCCACCGGCGCCAGCTTGAAGCCGGCGTTGCGCAGGTCCACCGCGGTGTAGAACGGCGGCGTGTGCTCCATCCATTCGAGCCGGAACCAGCGTTCGATCGCCGGCATCGATTCGAGGATGCGCTGTTCCAGCTCGTTGATGGGCCCGGTGAGGGCGGTGATCAGGTGGGGAACCATGCGGTCTCGCAGCGCGCCATGGTCCTCATTCTAGGCAGGCGGCGCCCGGCATTCACGCGGCCTTCACGCGCCCTTCACCCGGCGGTCGCGCGCCGCGGCCGGCGGCCCGCTGCGCGCGGGAACCGCCGGCCGCGATACGACCGTGCAGGCTACTTGTTGTACGCCGTCTCGCCGTGCGAGCTGATGTCCAGGCCCTCGCGCTCTTCGTCCTCGGCGACGCGCAGGCCGATCGTCAGGTCGACGATCTTGTAGGCGATGGCGGCGACCACGGCCGACCAGACCACCGTCAGCAGCACCGCCTTGGCCTGGATCCACACCTGCGCGCCGATGCCATTGCTGCCCACCGCGGCGCTGACCCAGTCGGTCACCAGCCCCGGCCCGCCGAGCGCCTGGTTGTTGAAGACGCCGGTCAGCAGCGCGCCGACGATGCCGCACACGCCGTGCACGCCGAAGACGTCCAGCGAGTCGTCGGCGCCGAGCAGCCGCTTGAGGCCGTTGACGCCCCACAGCCCGGCGAAGCCGGCGACCAGCCCGATGACCAGCGCGCCGACGATGCCCACGTTGCCGGCCGCCGGCGTGATGGCCACCAGCCCGGCCACCGCGCCCGAGGCGGCGCCCAGCATCGAGGCCTTGCCCTTCATCAGCGACTCGCCCACGCACCAGGCCAGCACCGCGCAGGCGGTGGCCGAGAAGGTGTTGAGGAAGGCCAGCGCCGCGCTGTTGCCGGCCTCCAGCGCCGAGCCGGCGTTGAAGCCGAACCAGCCCACCCACAGCAGCGAGGCGCCGACCATCGTCAGCGTCAGGCTGTGCGGCGCCATCGCCTCGCGGCCGTAGCCGACGCGCTTGCCCACCATGTAGGCGCCCACCAGGCCGGCCACGGCGGCGTTGATGTGCACCACGGTGCCGCCGGCGAAGTCGAGCGCGCCCCACTGCCAGATCAGCCCGGCCTTGGCGTTCATCGCGTCGACCACCTCCTTGCCGGTGTAGGCGTCGGGGCCCATCCAGAACCACACCATGTGGGCGATCGGCGCGTAGCTGAAGGTGAACCAGATCACCATGAACAGCAGCACGGCGCTGAACTTCGCGCGCTCGGCGAAGGCACCGACGATCAGCCCGCAGGTGATGGCCGCGAAGGTGGCCTGGAACACCACGAACACGATCTCGGGGATGACCACGCCCTTGCTGAAGGTGGCGGCCATCGCGAACTCGCCCTTGACGGGGTCGAACACGCCTTTCAGGAACAGCCGGTCGAGGCCGCCGATGAAGGCGTTGCCCTCGGTGAACGCCAGGCTGTAGCCGTAGACGAACCACAGCACGCTGATCAGCGAGAAGGTGACGAACACCTGCATCAGCACCGACAGCATGTTCTTGCTGCGCACCAGGCCGCCGTAGAACAGCGCCAGGCCGGGGATGGACATCATGATGACCAGCAGCGTGGACACCATCATCCAGCTGACGTCGCCCTTGTTGGGCACCGGCGCGGCGGCGGCCGAGGCGGGCGCCGCCGGGGCGGCCACTGCCGCGGCGGCCGCGGGTGCGGGTGCGGCGGTCGGCGCCGCGGGCATCGGCGCCGAGGCTTCGGCCGCCGGCGCTGCCGCGGCGGCCGAGGCCGCGTCCTGCGCCGAGGCGGCGCCGTTGAAGCCCAGGGCCGCCAGGCCGAGGGCACAGATCGCTAGAAGTTGCTTCATGGTGTTCGGTGGTTCTTTCGGGGCTGGTCGTCAGAGCGCGTCTTTGCCGGTCTCGCCGGTGCGGATGCGCACGACCTGTTCGAGCGCGCTGACGAAGACCTTGCCGTCGCCGATCTTGCCGGTGCGGGCCGAGCCCTCGATGGCCTCGATCACGCGGTCGACGATGGCGTCGTCCACGGCGGCCTCGATGCGCACCTTGGGCAGGAAGTCGACGACGTACTCGGCGCCGCGGTACAGCTCGGTGTGGCCCTTCTGGCGGCCGAAGCCCTTCACCTCGGTCACCGTGATGCCCTGCACGCCGATGGCGGAGAGCGCTTCGCGAACTTCGTCCAGCTTGAACGGCTTGACGATGGCGGTCACCATCTTCATGGTCATCTCTCCCGCGGCTCAGAAGTTGTACTTGACGGCCAGCACGACGCCGGTGCGGCCGAGGTTCTTGCCCGACGGGCTGACGTAGGCGTAGCCGCCGTTGATCTTCTTGGTGTCGGTGGCGTACAGCGTCAGGCTGGGCACCAGGCCGTTGAAGTCCTTGCTGACGGCGAGCGAGAAGTCGGTATACGAATAATCGCCGTTATGCGCCACCTTCTGGTAGCCGATGTGCGGCGCCACCATCACGCCGCTGCCGACGTCGAAGCTGGCGCTCAGGTCGAGGTAGCCGCTGTTCTTGCTGTCGGCGAAGCCGAACAGGTTGCTCACGCTGTGCGAGTACTTCAGCGTTGCCGGGCCGAAGGTCAGCGCGCCGTAGATCTCGGTGGTCACCGGGCTCACGGCGAGCTGGTGGCTGGGGTACTGGTAGCTGAGCACGCCCACGTCGTACGACAGCGAGTCCTTGGCGATCTCGCCCTTGTAGCCGGCGTAGACGTCGACCTCGGCCGAGGCGTCGCCGCCGGCGTCCTTGATCCACTTGATCGACGAGGCCCAGGCGCCCAGGTAGAACCCGCCGGCCGAGAAATCGACGCCGCCCTGCACGGCCGGCTTGAAGCGCGACTGCGAGATGCCGCGGTAGCGGTACTCGGTGGCGCCGCCGATGTTGTAGGCCAGGTCGGCATGGGCCGCGATCGGCAACGCCGAGGCGGCCAGCGCGGCGGCCAGGGACAGGAGGGCTTGCTTCATCGAATGATCTCCGGATGGGTGGCGAGGTTTCTTCAGCCACCCGGTTTGCAGCTTCCGTGCCACCGGCCGCGCCGGCCGCGGCCCCGCCCGCGGTGCATGGCGGCCGCCCGAACGGCGGCGCACGCGCACCGATGTGGTGAACGGCGGCCGCCCGCACTGCGCCGGTGCGCGGCCGGCGGTACCGCGCGATGGCGCGCGATGGCGGGCGACGGCGCGCGACGGCGGGCAGCGGGCCGGCACAATCGCCGCCCGGGGAGGATGCCGACGATGTCACTGGCCGTGGTCGCCAGCCGGGCGCTGGACGGGCTCTCGGCGCCCGAGGTGCAGGTGGAGGTGCAGCTTGCCAACGGGTTGCCCAGCTTCACGCTGGTGGGCCTGGCCGAGACCGAGGTCAAGGAATCGCGCGAGCGCGTGCGCGCGGCCTTGCAGCAAAGCGGCTTCGCGTTCCCGCACAACCAGCGCATCACCGTCAACCTGGCGCCGGCCGACCTGCCCAAGGACTCGGGCCGCTTCGACCTGCCGATCGCGCTGGGCATCCTGGCCGCCGGCGGCGTCATCGACCCGGCCGCGCTGGCGCCCTACGAGTTCGCCGGCGAACTCTCGCTGGCCGGCGAGCTGCGACCGGTACGCGGTGCACTGGCGTTAGCCCTGGCGCTGCGCCGCGCCGGCAGCGCGCGCACGCTGGTGCTGCCGGCCGAGAGCGCCACCGCCGCCGCGCTGGTGCCGGGGTTGGCGGTGCGCGCCGCCGGCCACCTGGCCGAGGTGGTGCGCTCGCTGCTGCCCGACGGCCCGCCGCTGCCCACGCCGCCACCGGTGGCTGCACCCGCGGCGCCGCGCCACGCGAGCGACCTGCGCGACGTGAAAGGCCAGGCCCTGCCCAAGCGCGCGCTGGAGATCGCCGCCGCCGGCGGCCACAGCTTGCTGCTGATCGGCCCGCCGGGCAGCGGCAAGTCGATGCTGGCCGAACGGCTGCCCGGCCTGCTGCCGCCGATGGACGACGACGAAGCGCTGGCCAGCGCCGCCCTGCGCAGCCTGGCCAGCAGCCATTTCGACCCCGCCAGCTTCGGCCGGCGGCCGGTGCGCGCGCCGCACCATTCGGCCAGCGCCGCGGCGCTGGTGGGCGGCGGCTCGCCACCGCGGCCGGGCGAAATCTCGCTGGCACACGGCGGCGTGCTCTTCCTCGACGAGCTGCCCGAGCTGCCGCGCCACGCGCTGGAGGCGCTGCGCGAGCCGCTGGAGAGCGGCCGCATCACCATCTCGCGCGCCGCGCGCCAGGCCCACTACCCCGCGCGCTTCCTGCTGGTGGCGGCGATGAACCCCTGCCCTTGCGGCTGGCTGGGCGCGCCGATCGGCAGCGCCCGCGCCTGCCGCTGCACGCCCGACCAGGTGGCGCGTTATCAGGGGCGACTGTCGGGCCCGCTGCTCGACCGCATCGACCTGCGCATCGAAGTGCCGGCGCTGGCGCCGGCCGAACTGCTGGCGCTGCCCGACGGCGAACCCAGCGCGGTGGTGGCGGCGCGCGTGGCCGCCGCGCGAGAGCGCCAGCGGCAGCGCCAGGGCCGCGCCAACGCCTTGCTGGACGCCGCCGGCATCGACGCCCACGGCCGCCTGGAGGACGCGGCGGTCGCCTTCCTGCGCCAGGCCGCCGAACGGCTGGGCTGGTCGGGCCGACGGCTGCACCGCACGCTGAAGGTGGCGCGCACCATCGCCGACCTGGCCGCCGCCGAGACCGTGGCCTTGCCCCACGTGGCCGAGGCCTTGCAGACGCAGCGCGCGCTGGGGTGAGCGCGGCACGGGGCGCCGCGCGGTATCGCGGGGTGCCGCTCAGGGGTTGAGCTGCAGCAGCGCCTCGATCCAGCCGGGCCAAGGCCGGTCGCCGCCGCGCTGGCCCAGGCGCAGCACCACGGTCTGCGTCGGCGGGTCGATGTAGAGGAACTGGCCGAGCAGGCCTTGCGCGTAGACGGCCTCGCCGGGCTGCAGCGGGTTGCTGCCGGGCTGCGGCCGGCGCCGCCATTGCCAGGCGTAGAACGCGGCCTTCGGCGTGCCCGGGCTCTCGATGTTGCGGCGCGCCGCGTCGTCGGCGCCGGGCAGGCCGGACTGGGCGGCGGTGCTCAGGCGCAGCCATTCGGCGGGCACCACCTGGCGGCCGTTCCAGCGGCCCTCGTTCAGCACCATCAGGCCCACTCGCAGGTAGTCGACGGCGCGCGCGTTCAGGCAGCAAAAGCCGCGCGCCACGCCGTGGCCGGCGCTGTCCAGGCTCCAGCTGGCGTCGTATTGCGCGCCGAGCGGTTGCCACAGGCGCTGCTCGACGAGTTGCGCCAAGGGTTGGGAGGTGGCGCGCTCGATGGCCATGCCCAGCAACTGGCTGTCGCCGCTGGAATAGGCGTAGGCCTGGTCGGGCTCGCGCGCGATGCGCAGCCCCGCCACCTGGCGCTTGAGGTCGTCGGCGAGGTAGAAGCGCCCGGCTTCGCTGAACGGCGTGCCATAGCTCTCGTCGAAGCGGATGCCGCTGCGCATGGTGAGCAGGTGGCGCAGCGTGATGCGCGCGAAGCGCGGGTCGTTGTCCAGCAGCTCGGGCAGGTAGCGCGTCAGCGGGTCGTCGACGCCGGCGATGCGGCCCTCGGCGATGGCCTGGCCGAGCAGCAGCGAGAGCACCGACTTGGCCATCGAGAAGCTGGTGGCCACGCTGTCGCGCTGGTAGCCGTTGAAGTAGCGCTCGTAGACCAGCTGCCCGCGGCGCGCCACCAGCAGCGCGACGGTGCCGCGCTGCGCGAGGTCGGCCTCGGCAGCGGCGTCGTCCAGGCCGCCGGGCCAGCGCAGCGCCTGCGGCGCGGCCGGCAGCGGCGAAGGCTCGGCTGCGCGCGCGATGCCGGCGTTGTCGAAATGCCGGTAGTCGGTGATGGCCGCGCGGCCCTGCAGCACCATCCAGCCGGGCAGCGTGCTGCAGCCGGCGAGCGCGACGGCCGCGCCGGCCAGCAAGGCCAGCCGTAAGCGCAACCGCCAATCCGCGAGCAAGGCCGCGAACGGGGTGCGCTTCGTCATCCGAGTGCCGGCGCCAGCAGCCGGCGCGCATCGGCTTCGGCCACGGCCTGGCGCGCCGCCCAGTCCTGCAACTGGTCATCGCCGATGCGGCCGACGTTGAAGTAGCGCGCCTCGGGGTGCGCCAGGTAAAAGCCGCTGACGCTGGCCGCCGGCGTCATGGCCAGGCTGTCGGTGAGGCCCATGCCCACCTCGCCGGCCTGCAGCAGCTCGAACATCGCGCGCTTGACGCTGTGGTCGGGGCAGGCCGGGTAGCCGGGCGCCGGGCGGATGCCGCGGTAGCGTTCGGCGATCAACTCCTCGTTGCTCAAGGCCTCGTCGGGCGCATAACCCCAGAAGTCCATGCGCACGCGCTGGTGCAACCGTTCAGCGAAAGCCTCGGCCAGGCGGTCGGCCAGCGACTTGAGCATGATGGCGCTGTAGTCGTCGTGGTCGGCAGCGAACTGGCGCTCTTTCTTCTCGACGTCGAGGCCGGCGGTCACCGCGAACAGGCCGATGTAGTCGGGCTTCACGCCGCGCGGCGCGATGAAGTCGGCCAGGCTGCGGTTGGGCCGCCGAATTTTTTCACCGTTCTCGCCGTCGATCACCGGCCGCTCGGTCTGCAGGCGCAGCGGGCTCCAGCGCATGCGCACCTCGCGGCGCGACTCGTCGGCGTAGACCTCGATGGTGTCGTCGTCCACGGTGTTGGCCGGCAGCAAGGCGATCACGCCGCCGGCGCGCAGCCAGCGGCCTTCGATCAAGCGCTGCAGCAGCCGCTTGCCGTCGCTGAACACGCGCTGCGCCTCGTGGCCGACGACCTCGTCGCGCAGGATCTCGGGGAAGCGCCCGGCCAGGTCCCAGGTCTGGAAGAACGGGCCCCAGTCGATGCACGCGGCCAGTTCGGCCAGGTCCTGGTTGCGAAAGACGCGGCGGCCGATGAACTTCGGCGCCGGCGGCGTGTAGGCGGCCCAGGCTATCGGCGTCTTGTTGGCGCGCGCGGCGGCCAGCGGCACCAGCGCCGGCGGCTTCTTGGCGGCGTGCAGCTCGCGCACGCGCTGGTAGTCGGCCTCCAGCTCGGCGATGTAGCGCGCGGCGCGCTCGTCGGACAGCAGCTCGGCGCACACGCTCACGCTGCGCGAGGCGTCGGGCACGTAGACCACCGGCCCTTCGTAGTGCGGCGCGATCTTCACCGCCGTGTGCACGCGGCTGGTGGTGGCGCCGCCGATCAGCAGCGGGATCTTCTTCAGCCGGAAGAAGTCGTCGCGCTGCATCTCGGCGGCGACGTGCTGCATTTCTTCCAGGCTGGGCGTGATCAGGCCCGACAGGCCGATCAGGTCGGCGCCTTCGACGCGGGCCTTGGCCAGGATGTCCTGGCACGGGACCATCACGCCCATGTTGACGACCTCGAAGTTGTTGCACTGGAGGACGACGGTGACGATGTTCTTGCCGATGTCGTGCACGTCGCCCTTGACGGTGGCGATGACGATCTTGCCCTTGGAGCGCACGTCGCCGCCGGCGTCGACCAGGGCCTGCTTCTCGGCCTCGATGTAGGGCAGCAGGTGGGCCACGGCCTGCTTCATCACGCGCGCGCTCTTCACCACCTGCGGCAGGAACATCTTGCCCTGGCCGAAGAGGTCGCCGACGATGTTCATGCCGGCCATCAGCGGGCCTTCGATGACGTGCAGCGGCCGGCCGCCGCGCGCCTGGATGGCCTGCCAGCATTCCTCGGTATCGGCGACGATGAACTCGGTGATGCCGTGCACCAGCGCGTGGCTCAATCGCTCGTCGACGCCGGCGGCGCGCCAGGCCAGGCGCGCGCTGTCGTCCTTGGCCGCGCCCTTGGCGCTTTCGGCGATTTCCAGCAGCTGCTCGGCGGCATCGGGGCGCCGGTTCAGCACCACGTCTTCCACGCGCTCGCGCAGGGTGGGCTCCAGCTCGTCGTAGACGCCGATCATCCCGGCGTTGACGATGCCCATGTCCATGCCGGCCTTGATCGCGTGGTACAGGAAGACGGTGTGGATGGCCTCGCGCACGGGGTCGTTGCCGCGGAAGCTGAACGAGACGTTGGAGACGCCGCCGCTGACCTTGGCGCCGGGCAGGTGCTGCTTGATCCAGCGCGTGGCCTCGATGAAGTCGACGGCGTAGTTGTCGTGCTCCTCGATGCCGGTGGCGATGGCGAAGACGTTGGGGTCGAAGATGATGTCCTCGGGCGCGAAGCCGATGTCGTCGACCAGCAGCCGGTAGGCGCGCGCGCAGATCGCGGTCTTGCGCTCGAAGCTGTCGGCCTGGCCCTGCTCGTCGAAAGCCATCACGACGGCGGCGGCGCCATAACGCCGCACCAGCGTGGCCTGGCGGCGGAACTCGGCCTCGCCTTCCTTCAGGCTGATGCTGTTGACGATGCCCTTGCCCTGGATGCACTTGAGCCCGGCCTCGATGACCGACCACTTGCTGGAGTCGATCATGATCGGCACGCGCGCGATCTCGGGCTCGCCGGCGATCAGCTTGAGAAAGCGCTCCATCGCCGCGGCCGAGTCGAGCATCGCCTCGTCCATGTTGACGTCGATGATCTGCGCACCGCTTTCCACCTGCTGGCGCGCGACGGCCAGCGCGGCCTCGTAGTCGCCGGCCAGGATCAGCCGCGCGAAGGCCTTGGAGCCGGTGACGTTGGTGCGCTCGCCGATGTTGACGAACAGCGAATCGGCGCCGATGGCCACGGGCTCCAGGCCCGACAGGCGCATCGGCGGCACGGTGGAAACGGACGGATCGGTCATGGCTCACGTCGGATGCTGGAGGTGAGCGCCGTTGCGGCGCCGCGCCCGGCGGGTGCGGCGGCCCGAGCCTGGCGGCTGCGCTGGGCAGCCGTTGCAACGCTCCTCGGGAAGGCGGCGGATTCTAGAGGGCCGGCCGGCTCAGACGCAGTTGTCGACCTTGAATTCCACCCGCCGGTCGAGGGCGTCACGCAAATCGTCGGTGCCGGTGCCGACGATGGTCTCGTCCCAGCCTCGGCCTTCGGTGCGCACGCGCTGGCCGCGGCCCAGCGCCGGCGCGTCGCGCGCCAGCCGCTCACGCATGGCCTGCGCGCGGCGCAGCGACAAGGCCTTGTTGACGGCCTCGGTGCCGGTCTTGCTGGTGTGGCCGACCACCGTCAGGCACAGCTCCGAGGCCTGCGCGGCGCGGGCGATCTGGCGCAGCCACATCGTGTAGATGGGCGCGTCGCTCATGAACTCGGTGGTGCCGGGGCGGAACAGGATCTTCACCGCCAGGTTGCTGGTGGCCAGGCCCAAGGCGGCGATCTTGCCGAACGCGGCCTCGGCGTCGGCCGTGCGGCCGAGCTTCATGTTGGCCATGTACAGGCCGTTGAAGGTGCGCAGCTGCTGGCCGTCGTCGCGGCCGGCGGCCGTGGACATCAGCTCCAGCGCGCGGTCCCAGCGCTCGTGGTTGTAGGCGTCCTGCGCCTCGGCCAGCAGCGCCGAGGTGGGAATCTGGTCGAGGTACACGCGGTCGGCCGCCTGCCCCACCGGCTGCTCGGTGGTGGCCAGGTAGCCCTGCACCGCGCGGTCGCGCACCAGCGACGGACTCTCGGAATAAAAGCGCGTCGGCGACAGGTCGAGCTGGCTGTCCTTCAGCGGCGCCACGCCGCGCGCGATGACGACGCCGCCGGCGCGGTCGGACAGCGCCACCGTCAGCTTGTAGGTGCCGGGCGCGCCCTCCTGCGCGGTGAGGGTGCCGTTGAACAGCCAGCGCGATTCCTTGGCGCCGGTTTCGTCGAACGGCAACAACCGCACCTTGGGCAGCACGCGCGGCACGCCGGCCTGCAGCGCCTGCACCACGCGCTCGGTGGCCCGCGTCTGCTGGCCGCTGCGGCCGTCGAGCAGCGGGTCGATCACCGCGCTGCGCTCGGTGCCGGCCTGGGCGCCGAGCTGGCGGGCCATGTCCAGCAGCACGCCGTTGATGGCGCCTTCCAGCGTTTCGTCCACCGGCGGCGGCGGGGGCGGCGGCGGCGTCTTGCAGCCGCCCAGCGCCAGCACCGCCAGGCCGATGCCGATGCCGGCACCCAGCCGCGCCAGCCAGGCCCGCCGGCGGTCGTCCGGTCGATGCGCCATGCCCTCTGTCATGCGATCGGTCACGTCGAAGCTCCCTTGTCTGCGGTGCCTGCCCTAACCAGTACACCAGCCGCCTATTCTGCGTCCGGCGGGCGCCGGCGGCGACGCCGCGGCGCCCCGCAAAGGGGGGAGGGCCTAGACCAGCGGCGGCAAGGCGATGGCCCGCTCGCGTGCAAAGTCGGCAATCGCCGCGCGCGCCGCGGCGCGCCGCTCGGCGCCCAGGAACGAGGCGCCGGCCGCCTGCCATTGCATCTGCACGAGGTCGGCGGCCGTCAGCGGCGTCTCGGCCAGCAAGGCGCGCGCTTCGCCGGCCAGCGTGATGCAGCTCATCAGCGTGTTGTCGGTGTGGAAGCTCAAAGACAGCCCGGCCCGCCACAGCGCCGTGATGGGGTGGCGCGCCAGCTCGGGCGCCACGCCGGTGTGCACGTTGCTGGTGGGGCAGACCTCCAGGTGCAGGCCCAGGTTCCTGGCCTCGTCGACCAGCTGCCGGCGCGCCGGGTCGGCCAGCGCCTGCGCCAGATGCACGCCGTGGCCGATGCGGCGCGCACCCAGGCGGCCGGCCTCCACCACGCGCTCGGCCTCGTCGGCTTCGCCGGCGTGCAGCGTGATCGGCAGCCCGGCGTCGCGCACGCGCTGCAGCGCGGCGGCGTGCAGCGCCGGCGGAAAGCCGCGCTCGGGCCCCGCGAGGTCGAAGCCGACGACGCCGCGGCCCTGCCAGCGCAAGGCCAGCTCGGCGGCGCGCAAGGTGTCTGCCACCGGCAGCTGCCGCATCGCGCAGACGATCAGCCCGCTGGGCAGCGCCGATTGCGCCAGCCCGGCCAGCAGTGCGCGCACCGCCTCGTCGGGCGCGATGCCGTGGGCCTCGAACAGCAGCGGCGCGATGCGGAACTCGGCCAGCACGCAGCCCTGGGCGCGCGCGTCTTCGGCGGCTTCGAAGGCCACGCGCTGCAGCGCCGCCGGGCTGGCCATGGCGGCCACGGTCAGCTCGAAGCCTTTCAAGTACTCCACCAGGCTGCCGGCATGCGCGCGCGCCTGGAACCAGGCGGCCAGCCCTTCGGCGTCGGCCGCCGGCGCGGCCAGGCCGCGCTGGCGCAGCAAGTCCAGCAGCGTGGCCACGCGCAGGCCGCCGTCCAGGTGTTCATGCAGCAGCACCTTGGGCAGGGCGAGGGCGAAGTCGGGCGGCGTCATGGGTGTTCATGCTAGTGCCGAGTCTTGCTATCCTGCCGCCGCGCCATTTGGCGCCGGAGAAAGAAAGAGCCGCCCATGAACGCCAAGCCCGTCCTGCTCGCCATCGCCCTGGCCGCCGCGGCCACCGCCGCCCGGGCCGAGCCCGCCGTCATCTACGACATGGGCGGCAAGTTCGACAAGTCCTTCAACCAGGCCGCCTACGACGGCGCCGAGCGCTGGAAGAAGGAAACCGGCAAGCCCTACCTCGAATTCGAGATCAGCAACCCCGCGCAGCGCGAGCAGGCCAAGCGCCGCATGGCCGAGCGCGGCGCCAACCCCATCGTGGGCATCGGCTTCTCGCAGGGCAGCAGCATGGAGAAGGTGGCCAAGGAGTTCCCGAAGCTGCAGTTCGCCATCGTCGACTCGGTGGTCAACCTGCCCAACGTGCAAAGCATCGTCTTCAAGGAGCACGAAGGCAGCTTCCTGGTCGGCATGATGGCGGCCATGGCCAGCAAGACCGGCAAGGTGGGCTTCGTGGGCGGCATGGACATCCCGCTGATCCGCAAGTTCCAGTGCGGCTACGAGCAGGGCGCCAAGTACGCCAACCCCAAGGTGGAGGTCAGCGCCAACATGACCGGCACCACGCCCGCGGCCTGGAACGACCCGGCGCGCGGCGCCGAGCTGGCCAAGGCGCAGTTCGCCAAGGGCGTGGACGTGGTCTTCGCCGCCGCCGGCGGCACCGGCGTGGGCGTGTACCAGGCGGCCAAGGACGCCGGCAAGCTGGCCATCGGCGTCGACAGCAACCAGAACCACCTGCACCCGGGCACGATGCTGACCAGCATGGTCAAGCGCGTGGACGTGGCGGTCTACAACGCCTTCAAGGGCACGACGCCGGGCGTGACGGTGCTGGGCCTGAAGGAAGGCGGCGTCGACTACGCGCTGGACGACAACAACGCCAAGCTGGTGAGCGCCGAGATGAAGCGCAAGGTGGACGCCGCCAAAGCCGACATCATCGCCGGCAAGATCGTGGTGACGGACTACATGGCCAAGAACGCCTGCAACTGATGACACCCGATCCCGCGCAGGTGGCCGTCAGCCTGCGCGGCATCAACAAGCGCTTCGGCGCGGTGCAGGCCAACCGGGCGGTGGACCTGACGGTGCCCAAGGGCACGATCCACGGCATCGTCGGCGAAAACGGCGCCGGCAAGAGCACGCTGATGTCCATCCTGTACGGCTTCTACCAGGCCGACAGCGGCAGCATCAGCATCGACGGCCACCCGGTGCAGATCCGCGGCAGCCACGACGCCATCGCCTGCGGCGTGGGCATGGTGCACCAGCACTTCATGCTGGTCGACAACCTGAGCGCACTGGACAACGTGATGCTCGGCGCCGAGCCGCACTGGCAGCTGGACACCGCGCGCCGCCTGGTGCGGCGCAAGCTGGAACCGCTGATGGCCGAGTCGGGCCTGAAGGTGAACCTCGACGCCCGCGTCGACGAGCTGCCGGTCGGCGAGCGCCAGCGCCTGGAGATCCTGAAGACGCTGTACCGCGGCGCGCACATCCTGATCCTCGACGAGCCCACCGCGGTGCTGACCCCGGCCGAGACCGAGGCCTTGTTCCACACGCTGCGCGGCCTGCGCGCGCGCGGCACCACGGTGCTGCTGATCACGCACAAGCTCAAGGAGATCATGGCCTTGTGCGACCACGTGACGGTGATGCGCGGCGGCGCCGTGGTGCTGGATACGCCCATCGCCGACACCAGCATCGACGGCCTGGCCGAGGCGATGGTGGGCCGCCACGTCAACCTGGGCCGCCGCGACGCCGCCGCGCGCCGGCCCGGCCCGGCGCTGCTGGAAGCCAAGGGCCTGAGCCTGCGCGACGAGCTGGGCGTGGCGCGGCTGGATGGCGTGAGCCTGCGCTTGAACGCCGGCGAAATCGTCGGCGTGGCGGGCGTCTCGGGCAACGGCCAGAGCGAGCTGCTGGACCTGCTGTCTGGCCTGCGCGCGCCCGATTCGGGCACGCTCGCCATCGGCACGCACACCTTCGACGCCCGCCACTGGCTGGACCCGGCGCTGGCGCGCGAGCTGCGCATCGCCCACGTGCCCGAAGACCGCCACCAGCGCGGCCTGGTGCTGCCCTTCGCGGCCTGGGAATCGGCCGTGCTGGGCTACCAGCAGCGGCCGCGCTACAGCCACCACGGCTGGATGCAGCAGCGCACCATGCGCGGCGACTGCTCCGCCATGATGGAACGTTATGACGTGCGACCGCGCAACCCGGCGCTGCGCTCGTCGCGCTTCAGCGGCGGCAACCAGCAGAAGCTGGTGCTGGCGCGCGAGGCCATGCCCGAGCCGCGCATCCTGCTGGTCGGCCAGCCGACGCGCGGCGTGGACATCGGCGCCATCGAGTTCATCCACGGCCGCCTGCGCGCCCTGCGCGACGGCGGCGGCGCGGTGCTGCTGGTGTCCAGCGAGCTGGACGAGATCCTGGCGCTGTCGGACCGCGTGATCGTGATGAACGCCGGCCGCATCAGCGGCGAGCTGCCGATCGAGCAGTGCACCGAAACCGCGGTCGGCCGCCTGATGGCCGGCGCCGCGGTGCATTGACGTCATGAGTCAGCCGACCGAGCTGCCGCGCTGGATGGACCTGGTGCTGCTGCCGGCGGTGAATCTGGGCATGGCGCTGGCCGTCAGCGCCATCGTGCTGCTGATCGTCGGCCACGATCCCGGCCAGGTGCTGGGGCTGCTGGTCAAGGGCGCCTTCGGCTCCAAGGCGGGCCTGAGCTACACGCTGTACTACGCCACCACCTTCGTCTTCACCGGGCTGGCGGTGGCGGTGGCCTTCCACGGCGGGCTGTTCAACATCGGCGGCGAGGGCCAGGCGATGATGGGCGGGCTGGGCGCCACGCTGGCGGCGCTGGCCTTCGCGCCGCATCTGCCGGCGGTGCTGACGCTGCCGCTGATGATCGTCGCCGCCATGGCCTTCGGCCTGGCCTGGGCCGCGGTGCCGGCGGCGCTGCAGGCCTGGCGCGGCAGCCACGTGGTGATCACCACCATCATGTTCAATTTCCTCGCCGCGGCGCTGCTGGGCTACCTGCTGGTGGGCCCGCTGAAAGAGCCGGGCAACATGGCGCCCGAGAGCCGCGCCTTCGGCGACAGCGCGCGCATGCCGGGCTGGCACGAGCTGATGGCCTGGCTGGGCGTGGACTGGCCGAAGACGCCGCTCAACCTGAGCCTGCTGCTGGCGCTGGCCGCCGCGGTGGGCGTGGCGCTGGCGCTGTTCCGCTCGCAGCCGGGCTATGCGCTGCGCGCCGTCGGCTTCTCCCCTGAGGCAGCGCGTTATGCCGGCATCGCGCCGCGCACGCAGATCATGCGCTCGATGATGCTGTCGGGCGCGCTGGCCGGGCTGGTGGCCATCAACGAGCTGGCCGGCGTGCAGGGCCGGCTGCTGGCCGAGTTCGTCGCCGGCGCGGGCTTCGCCGGCATCGCGGTGTCGCTGATCGGGCGCAACCACCCGCTGGGCATCGTGCTGGCGTCGCTGCTGTTCGGCGCGCTGTACCAGGGCGGCGCCGAGCTGGCCTTCGAGATCCAGGGCTTCAGCCGCGAGATGGTGTTCACGCTGCAGGGGCTGATCGTGCTGTTCGCCGGCGCCATGTCGCAGGTGGCGGCGCCGGCGCTGGCGCGCCTGCACCGCACGCTGCGGCGGCCGCGCGAGGCGGCGCATGGATGAGGGGATGTCGTGGACGAGGTGACGTCGTGGACGAGGTGACGGTCGCCACCGTGCTGGCGTCGACGCTGCGCGTGTCGACGCCGCTCATCCTGTGCGCGCTGGCCGGCACCTTGAGCGAACGCTCGGGCGTCATCGACCTCGGGCTGGAAGGCAAGATGCTGATGTGCGCCTTTGCCGCCGCGGCCATGGGCGTGGCCGCCGGCTCGCTGGTGCTGGCGCTGGCGGCGGCCATTGCGGTGGGCGTGGCCTTGTCGATGCTGCACGGCTACGCCTGCGTCAGCCACCGCGGCGACCAGGTCGTGCTGGGCATGGCCATCACGATGACGGCCGCCGGCCTCACCGTGGTGCTGGGCATCGCCTGGTTCAAGCAGGGCGGCCAGACGCCGCCGCTGCCCGACGCGGTGCGCCTGGGCCCGCTGCTGCCGGGCGTGGCCGATGCGGTGAAGGGCTGGCCGCTGGTCGGCCCGCTGCTGGGGCTGGGGCTGCTGTCGCACGACGGCTTCGTCTACCTCGCGCTGGCGGCGGTGGCCGTGGTCTGGTGGCTGCTGTACCGCACGCGCTTCGGGCTGCGGCTGCGCGCCGCCGGCGAGAACCCGGCGATGATCGACGCCGCCGGCGTGTCCGTCAAAGGCATGCGTTATGCCGCGCTGGCCTTGAACGGCGTGCTCAGCGCACTGGCCGGCAGTTATCTCGTGCTGGCGCTGACGCCCAGCTTCATCCCCAACATGACCGCCGGCCGCGGCTACATGGCGCTGGCGGCGATGATCTTCGGCAAATGGCACCCGCTGGGCGCGCTGGCGGCCTGCCTGCTGTTCGGCTTTCTGGAAGCCGTGGCCATCCGGCTGCAAGGCGTAGCCCTGCCCGCCGCGCTGGGCGGCGGGCAGGTGCCGGTACAGGCCATCCAGGCGCTGCCCTACTTGATGACCGTGGTGCTGCTGGCCGGCTTCATCGGCCGCGCCGCGGCGCCGAAGGCGCTGGGGACGCCGTACATCAAGGAGCGGTAATCAGGGCCGGCGGCACCGCGGCCAGCCAGCGCGACATGCCGGGCCTCAGATCCAGCGGCGCACGCGGGCCATGTACTGCTCGTAGGGCCGGCCGAACTTGGCCAGCAAGGCTTGCTCTTCGGGCTTGATCTGGAATCGCGTGATGTAGGCGATGAAGAGCGCCGGCCCCAGCAAGGCCAGCGGCGACGCCAGGTACACGGCCCAGGACAGCAGCGCCAGCGCCATGCCGACGTACATCGGGTTGCGGGAGATTCGGTAGACGCCGGTGAGCACGAGGCTGCTGGCGCGTTCGGGCCGCAACGGGTTCACCGTGGTCCTGGCCTTGCGAAAGGCCAGCGTGCCGGCGATGCCGAACGACAGGCCGGTGAACGCGATCACGACCGTAAGCGCGACGCGCGCAGAAGTCGGCACGTCGACGCCGGGCAAGACGTGGGACAGCCCCCAAATGCAAGCGGCGAGCACCGCCGCGAGTGCGGGCGGCGGAACGCGGTGGTCAAGCGAAGGCATGGCCTTTCCTTGGGGGCGGCCAGCCGAATGGCCGGGAGCGATTGCCGTGGGCGGAGGTCACTTAGCCAAACATGCTGGCCAGCAGTAGGGTCCACAAGCCGGCTTCGGCGATGCGAGACGCCGTGACCTGCTTCGACGTGAGCGGCGCAAGCGGCTGCGTGTGCCATCTGCAGAAGACGACGAACACGGCCGCCGCCAGCGCGAGCCACAGCGGCAGCGAGGACTGGACGCTCAGCGCCAAGAACCCGCCTGCGGTCAGGAGCAGCCCGCTGGCGACCACATGAACGCCGTCGTCGCGATCCGACACACAGACGTGGGTCTTGCAGTGCCGGCATTTGCCAGGACAGGCCGACCACGACCACCACTTCGCGGCTGCTCGAATACCGCGTTGACCGCAAGCTGGGCAGTTATACATTGGGATCGATTCGGTGAGCGGCAGCGTTCGGCTGATCCTGCCTAACACTTTAACCGAAACCACTCCGGTTGAGCGTCGCTGCACGTCCTCGGAAAGGCGACGGCGCTCGGCCCTGTCTTACCAAGTGCGCGACAACGAAGCTGACGTTCGACATGAACGGGCAATGGCGGTGCGTTTCTTGACGATTGTGCATGCCGGAAGCAAAGCCGAGAGGTCGACGCCTGGGCAGACCCCGCCGCGCCACGTCGGGAGACCGCCGTTGCTGCCGCGGTGCCTGCCGCTCCAGAATCCGGGCGCGATGCCGGGGCAGGGCCGGGCCGACATCTGCCGCATCATTGCAACCCGGTCGCCCGTTCCCACCAAATCACCGAAACGTTCGACCCGCAAGCGGCGCGTCGGACGGCGCCGCGCCACTCTGCCGAAGCCCTTCATCGAAGAATGAACGCTGCATCAGAACCCTTAGCGCCGCAACTGCTGGCCGACCTGCTTGCCGCCGCCACCGCCGCTCGCGAGCGGGCCTACGCGCCCTACTCGCGCTTCAAGGTCGGCGCCGCGCTGCTGGACGAGCAGGGGCGCATCCATGCCGGCTGCAACGTCGAGAACGCGGCCTATCCGCAGGGCGCGTGTGCCGAGGCCGGCGCCTTGTCGGCGCTGGTGCTGGCCGGCGGGCGGCGGCTGCGGGCGGCGCTGGTGGTCGGCGAAGGCGCCGCGCTGTGCACGCCTTGCGGCGGCTGCCGGCAGCGGCTGCGCGAGTTCGGCAGCGACGACCTTCCGGTGTTGATTGCCGACCCCAGCGGCCTGCGCGCGCGCTTCACGCTGGGCGAGCTGCTGCCGGCCAGCTTCGGACCCGATCACCTGCAGAAGGACGCTTGCGCATGAGCATTGCCGACGACATCGAAACCAGCCGCGCGCGGCTGACGCAGCATCTGGGCGACCGCCGCCCCGCGGTGGCCATCCTGCTCGGCTCGGGCTGGGGCGCGGTGGCCGCGCAGGTGGCCGACGCCGTCGAGGTGCCTTATGCCGAGCTGCCGGCCTTCCCGCGGCTTAGCGTCGGCGGGCATTCGGGGCTGCTGCGCGCCGGCATGATCGAAGGCCGCCAAGTGCTGGTGCTGGCCGGCCGCAAGCACGCCTACGAGACCGGCGAGGCCGACGGCATGAAAGGCGCCATCCGCACGCTGGCCGCCTGCGGCGTGAAGCTGCTGGTGCAGACCAACGCCGCCGGCAGCTGCGACGAACAGATGCGCCCCGCCTCGCTGATGCTGATCAGCGACCACCTCAACCTGTCGCAGCGCTCGCCGCTGTTCGGCGAGCCCGGCGACGACCGCTTCGTCGACCTGTCCGATGCCTACGACGCCGCCCTTCGCGCGCAGGCCCGGGCCGCGGCGCAGGCCGCGGGCATCACGCTGCACGAAGGCGTCTACGCCTGGTTTCTGGGACCGCAGTTCGAGACGCCGGCCGAGATCCGCATGGCGCGGCTGCTGGGCGCGCAGGCGGTGGGCATGAGCACGGTGCCCGAGACCATCCTGGCGCGCCACGCCGGGATGAAGGTGATGGGTTTGAGCCTGCTGACCAACATGGCCGCCGGCATGGACCGCCAGGCGCTGAGCCACGCGCATACTCTGGCCACCGCCAAGGCCGGCGAGGCGCAGGCGCTGCAGCTCATGCGCGCGGTGCTGGCGGCGATCGAGATCTGATTTCTGAAAGTTGCTAACGCCATGTCAAAGCGCACGCCTTCGATCGTCATCGCCCTCGCCGTCGCCGCGCTGCTGTCCGGCTGCGCCGCGCTGCCGCCGCTGCGGCCCAGCGAGCCGGTCAACGTCAAGATCCTGGCGATCAACGACTTCCACGGCAACCTGCTGCCCTCGGCCGGCGGCATCCGCATCAAGGACCCGGCCGACCCCACGAAGACCGTCGTCGTCAAGGCCGGCGGCGCCGAGCACCTGGCCACCGCGGTGCAACAGCTGCGCGCCAAGAACCCCAACCACATCTTCGTGGCCGCTGGCGACCTGATCGGCGCCTCGCCGCTGCTGTCGGCGCTGTTCAAGGACGAGCCCACCGTCGAGTCGCTGTCGCTGATGGGGCTGGAGACCTCGGCCGTGGGCAACCACGAGTTCGACAAGGGCGCCGCCGAGCTGCTGCGCATGCAGAACGGCGGCTGTGCGGCCGACGGCTGCAAGGGCCCGGCGCCGTTCAAGGGCGCGCAGTACCGCTACCTGGCGGCCAGCACGCTGGACACCGCCACCGGCAAGACGCTGTTCGCGCCGTACTACGTCAAGCGCTTCCAGGGCATTCCGGTCGCCTTCATCGGGTTGACGCTGAAAGACACGCCGACCATCGTGGTGCCCGACGGCGTGAAAGGCCTGCAGTTCCGCGACGAGGCCGAGACCGTCAACGCGCTGGTGCCCGAGCTTCGGCGCCAGGGCATCGAGGCCATCGTCGTGCTCATCCACGAAGGCGGCACGCCGACCGGCGACTACAACGAATGCCCCGGCATCAGCGGCCCCATCGTCGACATCGTGAAGAAGCTCGACAAGGCGGTGGACCTGGTGATCAGCGGCCACACGCACCGCGCCTACAACTGCCGCATCGACGGCCGCCTGGTCACCAGCGGCGACAAGTACGGCACCATCGTCACCGAGATCGACCTGGTGCTGGACCCGAAGACCGGCGACGTCACCAGCGCCCAGGCTAACAACCAGATCGTACGCACCGAATCCTTCGCCAAAGACCCGCGGCAGACCGCGCTGATCGCCGCGTACGAGAAACTCTCGCGCCCGCTGGCCGAGCGCGTGGTGGGCCGCATCGGCGGCGCGCTGGCGCCGACCGCCGCGCCCAACGGCGAAAGCCCGCTGGGCCAGGTGATCGCCGACGCCCAGCTCGCCGCCACGCGCGACGCCGGCGCGCAGATCGCGCTGATGAACCCCGGCGGCATCCGCGCCCCGCTGCCGATGCCGGCCGACGGCCAGGTGCGCTACGAGAACCTGTTCTCGGTGCAGCCCTTCTATAACAACCTGGTCACGCTGACGCTGACCGGCGCCCAGCTCGTGCAGGTGCTGGAGCAGCAGTGGCAGGGCCAGCCCAGCGCCGCCGGCCGCGTGCTGCAGGTCAGCAAGGGCTTCGGCTACACCTGGGACGCCGCGCGCCCGCTGGGCCAGCGCGTGCTGGCCGACAGCCTGAAGCTCGACGGCAAACCCATCGCCGCGGGCGATGCCGTGCGCGTCACCGTCAACGGCTTCCTGGCCAGCGGCGGCGACAACTTCACCGTGCTGAAGCAGGGCCGCGACGCGCGCACCGGCATGATGGACATCGACGCGCTGGAAGCCTTCGTCAAGGCCAACCCCGGCCTGACGCCCGGCGCGCCCGACCGCGTGGCGCGGTTGAACTGAGCATGGCGGACGCCGCGCCGGCCGAGCTGATCCGCCGCAAGCGCGACGGCCAGGCGCTGACGGCGGGCGAGATCGGCGCCATCGCGCGCGGCCTGACCGACGGATCGTTCAGCGACGCGCAAGCCGGCGCGCTGGCGATGGCCATCGTCTGCCGCGGCATGAGCACCGCCGAGACCACCGCGCTGACGCTGGCCATGCGCGACAGCGGCCGCGTGCTGGCCTGGGCCCACGCCGCCGGCCCGGTGCTGGACAAGCACAGCACCGGCGGCGTGGGCGACAAACTCAGCCTGATGCTGGCGCCGATGCTCGCCGCCTGCGGCGCCTGGGTGCCGATGATCAGCGGCCGCGGCCTCGGGCACACCGGCGGCACGCTGGACAAGCTGGAGGCGCTGTCCGGCTACACCGTCGACCCCGGCGACCAGCGCCTGCGGCTAACGCTGCAAACCTGCGGCTGCGCGATCGTCGGCGCCTCGGCCGACCTGGCGCCGGCCGACCGCCGGCTCTACGCCATCCGCGACGTCACGGCCACCGTCGAATCGGTACCGTTGATCACCGCCAGCATCCTGTCCAAGAAGCTGGCCGCCGGGCTGCAAGGCCTGGTGCTCGATGTCAAGCTGGGTAGCGGCGCCTTTTGCCGAACCTTGGACGCGGCGCGCACGCTGGCGCAGAGCCTGGTGGCCACCGCCGCCGGCGCCGGCCTGCGCGCGACGGCGCTCTTGAGCGACATGAACCAGGTGCTGGGCGCCACCGCCGGCAACGCGCTGGAATTGCGCGACGCGATCGACTTCCTCACGGGCCGCGGCGCGCGCGAGCCGCGCACGCTGGCATTGACGCTGGCGCTGGGCGCCGAACTGCTCGTCAACGGCGGCCTGCATGCCGACGCCGCAGCGGCCACCGCCGCGCTGCAGGCCACGCTGGACAGCGGCGCGGCCGCCGAGCGCTTTGCGCGCATGGTGGCGCTGCTGGGCGGCCCGTCCGACGTGCTACGCGATGCCCGGTTGCCGCAGGCCCCGGTCGTCCGCCCCGTCCCCGCGCCGCACGGCGGCACGCTGCAAGCCTGCGACGTGCGCGCGCTGGGCCTGGCCGTCGTCGCCCTCGGCGGCGGCCGCCGGCGGCCGGGCGACCGCATCGACCCCCGCGTCGGCCTGTCGCACCTGCTGCCGCCGGGCCGGGCCGTGCAGGCCGGCGAGCTGCTGGCCCAGGTGCATGCGGCCGACGAAGGCGCGGCCGACGAAACCGTGGCCGCGGTGCAGGCCGCGTTCACGATCGGCGATGGGGCGCCAGAACTGCAGCCGCTGGTGGCCGGCCGGGTCGGCAGCGCCTGAGCGGCAGAGGATGCCCCCGATGCTGCGTATCATCGCCCCGCGGCCACCGGCTCAGGGTTCAAGCGAAGCGGCGCTTCGGCGAAGCCTTCTTCGCGCGGCGGGGCAGCCCCGCCGTCGATCCATCGTCTGGCACATCCGGGGCGTGAGCCTGATGGCGCTCCACGCCAGGCTGCTCATGCATCACCCGCAGGGCGCGCCCACCTCGCCGGCGCTGGCCAATCTGTGCGCCTTCGGGCTGGACCTGCGGCTGGACGGCCTGGCACGCGCGCTGGAGGTGCGCTATACACGTTATGCAGATGACATCGTGATCTCGGGCCCGCGCTCGCTGGCCGCGGCGCGGCTTCGCATCGAGGCCTGGGTGGCGCGCATCGCGCGCGACGAAGGCTTCGCGCTCAACCACCGCAAGACCCGCTGCCGCCGCGCGGGCAAACGCCAGCAGGTCTGCGGCATCGTCGTCAACCGCCAGCCCAACCTGCCGCGCGAACGGTTCGACCGCCTGAAGGCCTTGCTGCACCGCTGCGTGGTCGACGGGCCTGCGGCGCACAACCGCGACGGCCACGCCCGCTTCCAGGACCACCTGCGCGGGCAGCTGGCCTGGGCCGCGCAGCTCAACGCCGGCAAGGCGCAGCGGCTGCAGCGCCTGTTCGAGCGCATCGACTGGCGGCGTTGACGCAGCCCGCTGCTCTGGCGCATGAAGATGCTCCGATCCTTACTTTCGCTTCGACTCCCCTGGGTTGAGCCGCTTCTCGTCGCCAGCCTCCATGTCCCGCTGTCAGGGTTGGCTTGGCTCGTCTTCGGCGGCGGACTCCAACGGTTCCATCAGCTCAAGATGGTTCTCGCTTGGCAGCTTGCTGCCTGGCCTATGCTTGCAGGGCTGGCGCTTGCCACGCTAAGTCTTCCACTCGCCCTGCTGTCACGGTACGTTCCTCGATCATCGCCCCGTTCTCGCCGGGCAGGCCTGTTTGGTCTCGCCTTGAATGCAGCTGCGTCCTATCTATTTCTGACCTATTTGACAAGTCCTCTTGGGCTGCTGTCTTGCTGGCTATGCGCACTTGGAGCGGCGTCGCTGTATCACGTCTCTTTGCGTTCCAAGTTTTCCAAGCGGACGTGCGAGGTCGAGAGTGCCGGCTAGCACGGCACATCGACGCACTGGCAGTCGAGCGGATGGCACAGTAAGGCTTGAGCTGGAGGTCCACCCGATGCCGATCCAAACGATCACCGAACTCCGCGCGCTCTACGCGCCGCCGGGCGAGCGCGCCGTGCGCAAGCAGATTGCGGCGCTGGATGTCCATTGCCGGAACTTCATCGCGCTCTCGCCTTTCGTCGTGCTGTCCACGGGCGATCCGCAGGGCGCGCTCGATGCGTCGCCGCGCGGCGGGGGTCCGGGGTTCGTCAAGGTCGGAGGCGATGGCGAACTGCTGATCCCGGATGCCCCCGGCAACAACCGGCTGGACTCGCTGGAGAACATCGTGCAGACCGGCCGCATCGGTCTGCTGTTCCTCATCCCGGGGTTCGACGAGACGCTGCGCGTCAACGGCCGCGCGCGGCTGTCGACCGAGGCGTCGGACATCGCCGCCTGCACGACCGAGCGGCGCGCGCCCAAGCTGGTCATCCGCGTCGCACCGGAGGCCGTCTATCTGCATTGCGCCAAAGCCTTCATGCGCTCGCGGCTGTGGGCGGCGGACGCGCAGGTGGCGCGCAGCGCGCTGCCGACGATTGGGCAGATCATCGGCGACCAGACCGGGCTGCATTCGCCCGCGGAGTCTCGCGAGGACATGGAGCGCCGGTACGCGGCGGATTTGTGATGACCACCCACTGCAACGCCCACCCCAGCACCATGTTGAACCGCCTGATCGCCCTGCTATTGCCGCTCTGCCTGGCGCTGGCCGCCCATGCGGCGGAAGTCGTGACGCCGGACTCGATCGTCAGCTTCACGGTGCCCGACGAGTTCACGACGTTCTCGAGCGACGAGATCAAGCAGAAGTGGCCCACGTCGGCGTCGCCGCCGAGCTTTGCCGTCGGCAACCCGAAGCGCTCGACCTCGATCGCCTACGACCTGAAAGCCAATCCCCTGCGGGCAGAAAATCTCGACCAGGCGCTGAAGGCCTTCGAAGCCGTCTTCAGTCGCATCGTGCCGGGCATCGTCTGGAAGCGGCGGGAGATGGTCGAACTGGCCGGCCGCAAGTGGGTGATGATGGAGCTGACCTCGAATGCGATCGACAGCGACATCTACAACATCATGCTGATCACCTCGTTTCGAGGCCGGATGCTGACCCTCAACTTCAACTCGACCAAGCGCGACTTCGAGCAGATGGAGCCGGCCTTGCGGCGAAGCGTCGCCTCCCTCAAGGTCAACGACGGCTGATCCGCGCCGACGGCTCGTGCCATGCAACTCGTCCGCCCCTCGACCGTCCACCTGCCCAGCTATGTCGACGCACTGGAGCGCGGCTGGTCGGCGGACAACGTGCGCGGGGCCGCCGCGGCCGCGGAAGAGCTGGCGCGCATTCGCGCCGATGCTTCGGCCTTTCTCGCCAGCCTCGACCACCTGGGCGGACAGGGCGCGCCGGTCACGCTGCCCGACGGGTCGGTCGTGCCGCGCCTGCCGGGCTTCCGGCGGTGGATGTGGGACGGCGAGTTCGCCGGCAGCATCGGCTTTCGCTGGCAGCCCGGCACCACGGCGCTGCCGCCCTACTGCCTGGGCCACATCGGCTACGCGGTGGTGCCGTGGAAGCAGCGGCTGGGCTACGCCACGGCAGCGCTGCGGCTGATGCTGAACGAGGTCAGGGCCGTCGCGGCGTTGCCCTACGTCGAGATCACCACCGATCCGGAGAACACCGCGTCGCAGCGCGTGATCATGGCCGCCGGCGGCGTGCTGCACGAGCGCTTCGTCGAGCCGGCGTCGTTCGGCAGCCAGCCGGGGCTGCGCTATCGCGTGCCGTTGCCGACGGCAGAACACGAAAGGTGAAGACCCATGATCGACCACACCGGCGTCACCGTCAGCAACTACGCCAAGAGCAAGGCTTTCTACGTGGCCGCGCTGGCGCCGATCGGCTACACGCTGCTGGCCGAGATCCCGGCCGCGGTGACGGGCCATGCGGACGTGGCCGGCTTCGGTGAAGCGCCGAAGCCCGACTTCTGGATAAGCAGCGGCCAGGCGAACCAGCCGCCGATCCACGTGGCGTTCCGCGTGCCGTCGCGCAGCGTCGTCGATGCCTTCCACCGCGCCGCGCTGGCCGCCGGCGGGCGCGACAACGGCGCGCCGGGGCTGCGGCCGCACTACCACCCGAACTACTACGGCGCTTTCGTGCTGGACCCCGACGGGCACAACATCGAGGCGGTCTGCCACCAGCCGGCGTGACCGGCGGCGCGCGCGCCGCTCAGGTGCCGCAGAAGGTGCGGTAGCCGGCCGTCAGCTCGCGCGGCGCCGGTTCGGCATAACGCTCGAAACCGGCGCGCTCGGTGAAGGGCTGCGTCACGGCGTCGAGCAGCCGCTCGAAAGGCGCCAGGTCGTCGTGGTCGGCGGCGGCGGCCAGCGCTTCCTCGACGAGGTGGTTGCGCGGGATCACGATCGGGTTGACGGCGCGCATCGCCGCGGCGCGCGCGCTGGTGTCGGCGCCTTCAGCGTCGCTGCGCGCGCGCCAGCGCTGCAGCCAGGCGTCGGCGGCGGCGCGGTCGACGAACAGGTCGCGCAGCGGCTCGGCGCGGCGTTCGCCCGCATCGGCCGCATCGGCAAGGTGCCGCCAGGCCAGCGTGAAGTCGACCTGCTGCGCGTGCAGCAGCGCCAGCCAGTCGTCGGCCAGCGCGGCGTCTTCGGGCTGCGCGGTCTGCAGGCCCAGCTTGGCGCGCTGGCCGGCGCGCCAGTGCGCGTCGTACCAGGCGGGGAAGGCATCGATCACCTCGGTGACCTGCGCCACCGCGTCGTCGGGCGTCACCCCGTCGACGGCCAGCAGCGGCAGCAGCGTCTCGGCCAGGCGGGCGAGGTTCCAGCGGGCGATCAGCGGCTGGTTGCGGTAGGCGTAGCGGCCGCCGTGGTCGATGGAGCTGAACACGGCCTCGGGGTCATAACTTTCCATGTAGGCGCAAGGGCCGTAGTCGATGGTCTCGCCGCTGATCGTCATGTTGTCGGTGTTCATCACGCCGTGGATGAAGCCGACGTTCATCCACTGCGCGATCAGCGCCGCCTGGCGCTGCGCGACGCGGCGCAGCAGGCCCAGGTAGCGGTCGGGCGCGGCGGCCAGATCGGGGTCGTGGCGGGCGATGACGTAGTCGGCCAGGCGGCGCACGTCGTCGTGCTGGCCGCGCGCGGCGAAGAACTGGAAGGTGCCCACGCGCACGTGGCTGGCGGCCACGCGCGTCAGCACGGCGCCGGGCAGCGCGCGCTCGCGCTGCACCGCCTCGCCGGTGGCCACCGCGGCCAGCGCGCGCGTGGTGGGGATGCCCAGCGCCTGCATGGCCTCGCCGATGAGGTATTCGCGCAGCACCGGGCCGACGGCGGCCTTGCCGTCGCCGCCGCGCGAGAACGGCGTGCGGCCCGAGCCCTTGAGCGCGATGTCGCGCCGGCGGCCGTGGCGGTCCATCACCTCGCCGAGCAGCAGCGCGCGGCCGTCGCCGAGCTGCGGCGAGAAGCCGCCGAACTGGTGGCCCGCGTAGGCCTGGGCCAGCGGCGACGCGCCTTCGGGCACGCGGTTGCCGGCCAGCACCTGCACGCCGTCGGGCGCGGCCAGGGCCTGCGCGTCCAGCCCCAGTTCTTCGGCCAGCGCGGCGTTCAAGCGCAGCAGGCGCGGCGCCGGCACCGCCGCCGGCTGCCACGCCACGTAGAAGCCCGGCAGCTCGCGGGCGTAGCTGTTGTCGAAGGTGAACAAGGAAGCAGGCAAGGCAGAAGACCCGGGCGTTGCGAGGGCCCCGAGCTTGCCTGAACGCCGGCGCTGCGCGCGGCGCAGGGTCATCGAAGCCGTTCGTTATTGAAGTTAGCGTCAATGGCCCGGCTGCGCCGCGCCGCAGCGCGGACAAAAGCGCGCGCCGGCCGGCTGCGCCGTACCGCAGGCGGGGCAAAAGCGCGCCGCCGCTGCCGCGCGCGGCGCCGCGGCGGCCGCCGGCGCCGGGCGGGCCGGCGCCGTGGCGGCGGCCGGCCGTGCGGCGCTCTGCGGCGCGGCGGGCGCCGGCGCGGCGCCGCCGCCTGCCCGTTCGGCAAAGCCTTGCACCTGCTGCACCAGGCGCCGCGCCACGGCGCCGTCGCCGGCCAGTTGCAGCAGCACGCGGCTGCCCAGCTCGTGCTCGCCGGCGACGTGGAAGACCGAGCGCGCCTTCAGCACGCGCGCCTTCAGCTGCAGCAGCCCTTCGCGGGCGGCGGCCGGCGCGGCCTGCACGGTCAGCCACAGCAGCGTGGAGTCGACCTCGACGCGGCTCCACAGCAGATGGCCGACGCGCACCGCATAGCCGCCGGCCACCAGCAGCACCAGCGCCGGCGCCGCGGTGAACCACGACGCGGCGGGCAGCGCGTTCATCTGTTCGTTGGCCAGCCGCACCCACAGCACGGCGCCGACGGCGGTGAAGGCCAGCCCCAGCATCCCCAGCGCCAGCAACGCGGTGTGCGACGTGGGCGCCGGGTCGGCGGCCGGCATCGGCTGCGATTCCTCCAGCACCACGGCGGCCGGCTCGGCGGGGCCACCCCGCGCTTCGGCCGGCGGCTCCCAGGCATGGCGGCGGTTGGGGATGCCTTCGGCCCAGAAGCGGTGCAGCTCGCGCTCGACCTCGTGCATCAGCAGCGCCGGCTCGGCGTCGACGTCGGCACTGGCGTCGGCGCCCTGCAGGTCGGCGCGCGGCGCGGCGCCGCGCTGCTGGCGCGCGGCCAGCAGGCCGAGGCCTTCGATCAGCAGCAGGCACACCAGCACCAGCAGCGTGGCCTGCGGCAGCGCCAGCGACTTGAGCCGCTCGACGCGCGGCACGCCTTCGCCGAACAGCGCGATGCCGACGCCGACCAGCAGCGTCCCCAGCAGCGCCGCGCCCAGGGCGAAAGGCGACGGCGCGTCCTTGGCGATCCAGGCGCTGCGCGCCACCAGCGCCGCGGCCAGCGCGGCATACAGCAGCGCGGCCAGCGCCAGCGTGGCCGGCTGCGCGGCGGCCGGCCAGGTCAGCGCCAGCGCCAGCAGCAGGCCGGCGCCGGCGATCAGGTGCGCCACCCGCACGCGCAGGTAGGGCAGCAGCGAGCCGGGGGCGTGCTGCAGCGGGCCGGCCAGCGCGCGCAAGGCGCCGGCGTATTCGCCCTGCGGCTCGGCGGCGGGCACCTGGCCGTCGCGCATCACCTGCATCAGCCAGGCGGCGCCGCTGCTGGTGCCGCTGGCGCGGCGCGTCACCTCGCTGGTCAGCGACGCCGGCTGGCCCGGCACCAGCAGCACGCGGCGCTGGCGCGCGGCGGTCAGCAGGTCGATGCCGCCGAGCAGCAGCATCAGCAAGGCCATCAGCACGTGCGGCGTGGCGCTGCCGCGCTCGCCGCGCAGCTGCAATTGCACGGCACCGCCGATGCCCGCCGGATCGGCATCGGACAGCGCCACCCAGAACACCGCCAGCGCGGCCACGATCAGCATGGCCGCGCGCAGCGTCAGGAAGCGGTTCTCGATGCGGTAGCAAGCCGGGTACTGGAAAGCAGGGCCCTGCGAGCTCCACAGATAGGACATGCGGCGGTTCTCCCCCAAGCGCGCGGCGCGCGGGCCGCCCCAGCGGCGGCAGGCCTCCAGCGGGCGCGGCGCCGCGGATTCTGCATGATGGCCACCCGAGGGTTGCACCCCTTCGGCCGCCGGCGCGAAGCCGGCACACTGGGGCGCTGTCGATCCACCGTCACCGCAAGGCTTGCCACTCATGCCCAACCGCCGCCACCTGCTGCTGGCGCTGGCCGCCGCGCCCGGCGCGCTGCGCGCGCAAGAGACCGCGTGGGCGCCATCAAGGCCGGTCAAGCTGATCGTGCCTTTCGCGCCCGGCGGACCCACCGACACCGTGGCCCGGCTGCTGGCCGAGCGCATGCAGTCGATCTGGAAGCAGACCGTGGTGATCGACTACAAGCCCGGGGCCGGCACCATCCTGGGCACGCAGTTCGTGGCGCAGTCGCCGCCCGACGGCTACACGCTGGGCATGGCGATCAGCGCCCACATGATCAACCCGGCGCTGCAGCCGCGGCTGCCCTACGACACCACGCGCGACCTGGCCGGCGTCTCGCAGCTGGCGCTGGGGCATTTCGGGCTGTTCGCGCACCCGTCGCTGCCGGTGGCCAACATCACCGAGCTGATCGCCTACGCCAAGCAGCACCCCGGCAAGCTGAGCTACGCGACGCCGGGCGTCGGCACCGGCACCCACCTGGCCGGCGAGATGCTCAACGCGATGGCCGGGCTCGACCTCGTGCACGTGCCCTACAAGGGCAGCGCGCCGGCGCAGCAGGACGTGATCGGCGGCCGCGTGCCGCTGCTGTTCGACGTGCTGTTCTCGTCGCTGCCCTTCGTCAAGGACGGTCGGCTGAAGGTGCTGGCGCTGTCCAGCCCGCGGCGCGCCGCGGCCAACCCCGAGATCGGGTTGATCGCCGAGGCGGTGCCGGGCTTCAGCGCGATGAGCATCATCGGCGTCATCGCGCCGGCCGGCGTGCCGCGCGAGCTGCGCCAGCGCCTGGGCGCCGACATCGCGCGCGCCGTCAAGTCGCCCGAGCTGCACGAGCGCATGGTGGCGCTGGGCATGGAGCCGGTGGGCTCCAGCGCCGACGAGTACGACGCGCTGATCCGCAGCGAGATCGACAAGTGGAGCGGCGTCGTCAAGCGCGCCGGCATCAAGCTTGATTGAGGCCGACATCGCCGTCGTCGGCGGCGGCATCGCCGCGCTGACGGCCGCCGCCGAAGCGGCGCGCCGGGGCCGGCGCGTGCAGGTCTTCACCGGCGCTTTGCCCGGCGGGCTGCTGCTGTCGATCGAAGCGGTGCAAGGCCTGCCCGAGCATCCCGACGGCATTGCCGGCTACGACCTGTGCCCGATGGCGCAGGAAGCGGCGATGGACGCCGGCGCCGCCTGCATCGCCGACGAGGCCGGCGCCGTGCAGCGCGACGGCGGGCGCTGGCTCGTGCGCGGCGCCGATGCGGCGCTGAGCGCCGTCAACGCCATCAACGCCGTCAGCGCCCGCGCGCTGATCCTGGCGCCCGGCAGCCGCTTGCGCGCGCTGGGCGTGCCCGGCGAGGAACGCCTGGCCGGCAAGGGCGTGAGCCACTGCGCCAGCTGCGACGCGCCGCTGCTGCGCGGCAAGACGGTGGCCGTGGTCGGCGGCGGCGACGCCGCCTGCCAGGAAGCGCTGACGCTGGCCGCCCACGCGGCGCGGGTGCACCTGCTGCTGCGCGGCGAGGCCTTGCGCGCGCGGCCGGCGTGGCAGCAGCGGGTGCAGGCGCAGCCGCGCATCGACCTGCAGCCGCGCACCGAAGTGGCCGAGGTGCTGGGCGACGCCGCCGTCGGCGGCCTGCGCCTGCGCGACGGGCGCACGCTGGCGGTCGACGCCGTGTTCATCTACATCGGCCTGCAGCCGGCCACCGAATGGCTGGCCGGCGCGCCGGCCACGGTCGCGCTGGACAGCGACGGCCGCATCGCCGACGATGCGGCGCAAGGCCTGTTCGCCGCCGGCACGGCGCGCCGCGGCAACGACGGCCAGGCGGCGACGGCGATCGACGAAGCCGTCGCCGCCGCCCGCGCCGCCGACGAGTTTCTGGCTTGAACGAAGAACCGCAAGAACCACGGAAAGGACCACTGCCATGACGTCCCCCCTGCTCACGGTGCACGACCCGCGCGGTTATGCGCCCCAGGTCTCGGCCAAGCGCCTGGCGCCGCGCCTGGCTACGCTGGAAGGCAAGACGCTGCACCTGGTGGACTGCCTGTTCGACAACTCCGAAGTCTTCATGCAGCAGTTGCAGGCCTGGTTCGCCGCCCACCTGCCCGGCGTGAAGACCGCCATCGTCAAGCCGCGCGAAAGCTGGGTCGACGACCCCGCGATGCGCGCGCGCGTCGTCCGGGAAGCCGACGCCGCGGTGTTCGCCGTCGGCCTCTGAAGCACTTGCTGCCCGACGGTCGCCGGGCTCGCAATGGCTGTCGAGGCTGACGGGGTTCCCACCGTCGCCGTTCACACCCATGTCTTCGCCCGCCTGGCGCGCCAGGCGGCGCGGGTCAATGGCACGCCCACGCTGCGCCAGGCCTTCGTGCCGCAGCCCGTGGTCGGCGTGCCGCCCGAACAGTTGCGCGCCTACATCGAAGGCGAAGACCCAATCAACAAGCGCCCCTTCCTGCAGGTGCTGCTGGAAGGCCTGACCGGCGAGCTGACCGCCGAAGACCTGGCCGGCGTGGGCTTCGACCGAGACACGCCGCGTTTGCTGCCGCCGGCGCCCGAAGACGAGCTGCTGGCGCGCTTCGAGCAGGAACGCTGGACCGACCACCTGCCCATCGTGCTGCCCACCGAGGAACGCGTGGCCGCGATGCTGGCCGGCACCCGCCGCCGGCCCGACGAAGTGGTCGGCCAGATGCGCCCCACCAACTACCGCGAGGCCTGGCAGTACACGGTGGAAAAGGTCGCCGTCAACGCGGTGATGGCCGGCGCGCGGCCGGCGTACCTGCCCGTCATCCTGGCGATGGCCGCCAGCGGCATGACGGCGCGCCAGAGCAGCACCACCAGCTGGGCGGCGCCGGCCATCGTCAACGGGCCGATCCGCCACGAGATCGGCATGCACTGCGGCATCGGCGCGATGGGGCCCTACAGCCACGCCAACGCGACCATCGGCCGCGCGCACGCGCTGCTGAGCCAGAACCTGCAGGGCGGCTCGGTGATCGGCGACACCTACATGGGCAGCCTGGGCAACGCCTACAACTACGCCTGCACCTGGGCCGAGAACGAAGAGCGCAGCCCCTGGGAGCCGCTGCACGTGCAGCATGGCTACGAAGCGGCGGACAGCACCGTCACCGTCTTCCTGGGCGGCTGGTACACCATCAGCGGCTACGGCCCGCGCGACACCTGGGAGCAGCGCTTCCGCCACGCGCTGGCCGCCTGCGAGCCCTACAGCCCGCCGATCCTGCTGCTCGACCCCAGCGCCGCGCGCGGCTTCGTCGAGCGCGGCTTCCACGCCAAGCAGCAACTGATCGACTGGCTGGCCGAGAACGCCCGGGTCAGCGCCCGCGAATACTGGGACGACCCCTGGGTGCAGACGCTGATCAAGCCGCACGCGGTGGCCGGCGTCGAGCCCTGGGCCTCGATGCACGCCGCGCCGCCCGAACAGATGGTGCGCAAGTACCGCGCGCAGGACATCAGCGTGGTGGTGCTGGGCGGCGAGACGCAGGCGGCGTGGAAGATGGTGGGCGGCAACTTCGCGCGCGCGAAGACGGTGAAGATCGACGACTGGCGCTGAGTGGCGGCGGTCTCGGCTGCGGCCCGCGCATCAGCGGTCGTTGATGTAGGCCACCCGTTCTTCCACCCGCTGCAGCAGCGACCACAGCGCCTGCGCCTCGGCTTCGCTGAAGGCCGAGAGCAGCCGGCGCTGGCGGCGCTGCGCCGAGGCGCGCAGCTGGCGATGGATGTCCAGGCCCGCGGCCGTGAGGCTGACGCGCGAGGCGCGGCCGCGGCCCTGCGTCGGCTCGATGGCGACCCAGCCGCGCTGCTGCAGCAGCTTCAGGCTCTTGCTGGCCAGCGCGACGTCGAGGTCGGCCATCTGCGCCACCTCGCGCATGATGCGGTGGCGGCTGCTGCCGATGGCCATCAGCGTTCGCCACTCCGACATGCCCAGGTTGAAGTGGCGCCGGTAGTGGCTGGACGCGCCGGCCGCCAGCCGGTTGGCCACGCCCATGATGTAGGCGGCCAGGTAGCGGTTGACCTCGGCCTCGCGGCCCGGCGTCGGCGCCGTGCGGGCGGCGGTCTTGCGCCTTGACACGTCTTTTGTGGACATGTCAATATTAAATGCGATGAGCTCTCCGGCGCGCAAGCTGCGCAGCAACTTCCCCCGCGGCTCCTACCTCTGGGCGGTGCGCAATGCGCAGTGGCAGGGCATGGGCCTGTCCGAGGCCGATGCCGAGAAGCCCAAGATCGCCATCGTCAACAGCAGCTCGGGGCTGGCCGCCTGCTATGCGCACCTCGACGGCATCGTGCCGGTCCTGAAGGAGGCCATCCGCGCTGCCGGCGGCGTGCCGCTGGAAGTGCGCACCACGGCGCCGAGCGACTTCGTCGTCGGCGCCGGCGGCCGCGGCGCCTACATGCTGGCCAGCCGCGACCTCGTCACCAACGACATCGAGGCCCAGGTCGAAGGCGCGCTGCTCGACGGCATGGTCTGCCTGGCCTCGTGCGACAAGACCGTGCCGGGGCAGTTGATGGCCGCGGCGCGGCTGAACATCCCCACGCTGCTGGTCTGCACCGGCTACCAGCCGAGCGGCGAGTACGACGGCGAGCATGTCGACATCGAGGACGTGTTTGTCGCCGCGATGCACGCCCAGGTCGGCCGGCTCGACGTCGAGCGCGTCGTCGGCATGAGCCGCCAGGCCATCCGCGGGCCCGGCGTCTGCTCGGGCATGGGCACCGCCAACTCGATGCACATCGCGACCGAGGCGCTGGGCCTGGCGCTACCCGGCAGCACGCCGGTGGCGGCCAACGGCGCGGCGATGTGGGCCGCGGTGCGCGCCGCCGGCGCGCGCATCGTGGCCATGGTCTGGAGCGACCTCAAGCCGCGCGACATCCTGACGCCCGGCGCCTTCGCCAACGCGGTGCGCGCGGTGCTGGCGGTGGGTGGCTCGGTCAACTGCATCAAGCACCTGCAGGCGGTGGCCACCGAGGCCGCCAGCGCGGTCGACGTCTACGGCCTGTTCGAGACCCTGGCGCCGCAGACGCCGGTGCTGGCCGGCGTGCGGCCGGTGGGGCTGCACACCATCGAGCAGTTCGACGCCGCCGGCGGCTGCCGCGCGCTGCTGCAGCAGTTGCTGCCGCTGCTGGATGGCGAGGCGCCCACCGTCAGCGGCGCCACGCTGGCCGCCAACCTGGCGGCGGCCGCGGTGGCCGATGCCGAGGTGATCCGCCCGCTGCACCGCCCGGTGGCCGCGCGCGAGGCGATCACGCTGCTGCGCGGCACGCTGGCGCCGGGCTTCGGCATCGTCAAGACCGGCATCGCGCCGCGCAAGACGCGGCGCTTCAGCGGCCCGGCGGTCTGCTTCGACAGCAGCGACGCCGCCATCCAGGCGCTGCAGGACGGCGGCGTGCGCCCCGGCCAGGTGCTGGTGATGCGCGGCGCCGGCGTCTGCGGCGGCCCGGGCATGGGCGGCGGCGCCTCGCGCGTGGTGTTCGCGATCGACGGCGCCGGCCTCGCCGAGCAGGTGGCGATGCTGACCGACGGCCATTTGTCGGGCCTGGTCTGCAAGGGCCTGGTGGTCGCCGAGGTGGCGCCCGAAGGCGCGGTCTGCGGCCCGCTGGCGCTGGTGCACGACGGCGACACCATCAGCATCGACCTCGACACGCGGCGCTGCGACCTGGTGGTCGACGCCGCCGAGCTGGAGCGCCGCCGCGCCGCCTGGCGCCCCGCCGCGCCGTTGTTCGACCGCGGCTGGCTGCAGATCTACCGCCGCAGCGTGGGGCCGCTGGCCGAAGGCGCGGTGCTGACCCGCGAGCCGAGATGACCGTGCGTTCCACCGTGCACCCCACGGTCCACACCACGGTGCGCAGCGACGAGCGCATCCTGCAGTCCGACATCTTCGGCCGCGAGCAGCAGCGCGCGCCGCGCGCCGACCACGGCTGGCACGAAGAGGCGGCGCGCCGCATCCCGGTGTATCACCGCACCGGCGTGCTGGTGGTCGGCGGCGGGCCCTCGGGCACCGCGGCGGCGGCGGCGGCGGCCCAGGCGGGCGCCGACGTGACGCTTCTCGAACGTTACAACCACCTGGGCGGGCTTTCCACCGGCGGGCTGGTGATCTGGATCGACCGCATGAGCGACTGGCAGGGCCAGCTGGTGATCCGCGGCTTCGCCGAGGAACTGTTCGACCGCCTGCCGGCCGACGCGGTGGCCGGCCCGCCGCGCGCCGACTGGGGCTCGCGCGACGCGGCCAAGGCGGCGCACTGGGCGCAGCGCACCGCGGCCTACCACGGCGTGGTGACGTGGTCGCCGACCATCGACCCCGAGCGGCTGAAGCTGCTCAGCCAGGACCTGGTGCTCGAACGCGGCGTCAAGCTGGTCTACCACGGCTGGGGCACCGAGCCCATCGTCGAGGGCGGCGCCGTCAAGGGCGTGATCTTCGAGAGCAAGGAAGGCCGCATGGCGATCCGCGCCGAGGTGGTGGTCGACGCCACCGGCGACGGCGACCTGTTCGCGCGCGCCGGCGCCGCCTTCGACAACGACATCGAAGCCGCCGACGTGCACCACTGCATGAACACCGCCTGGCTGTTCGGCGGCGTCGACATGCGACGCTGGATCGCCTTCAGGGCCGGCGAACCCGAGCGTTATGCGCAGTTCATGGAGCAGGGCCGCGCCGCCTGCGGCCTGTTCGAGCGCCCCTTCGTCAGCTGGCGCGACGACATCGCGCTGTTCATGGGCCCGCGGCAGACCGGCTACTCGGCGCTGGACGTCGACGACCTCACCGCGGTGGAGGTGCGCTCGCACCACGCGATGCGCCAGCACCTGGAGCACTACCGCGCCCATGCGCCGGGCTTCGAGCAGGCTTTCATGATGCTGTCGGCGCCGCAGATCGGCGTGCGCCACGCGCGGCGGCTGAAGGGCGTGGACGCGGTGCTGCGCAGCCGCTGGCCCGAAGGCACGCCGCGGCCCGACGAGATCGGCGTCACGCCGGCGGTGAGCCCGGCCTTCCCGAACATCAGCATCCCCTACGGCGCGTTGCTGCCGCAGGCGCTGGACGGGCTGCTGGCCTGCGGCCGCCACATCAGCTGCGACAAGAACTCGCACGGCTTCATGCGCGAGATTCCGCAATGCTGGATCACCGGCCAGGCCGCCGGCGTGGCCGCCGCACTGGCCGCCGGCGCCGGCGTGGCGCCGCGCGCGGTGGACGTGGCGCGCCTGCAGCGCACGCTGCAGCAGCAAGGCGTGTACCTGCGCAGCGCCGAGACCGTGGCGGCGGCATGAAGCTAACCGCCGAAGAAAGCGCCATGACCGACGGCCGCGACGGCCCCGCCGTGGCCGCGGCGATGGACCTGCTGCTGCGCTACGGCCGCGCGCTGGGCGCCGAGCGGCTGGTGGAGACCGACAACGTCGTCGCCTCGATCAGCGCCACCACGCCCTTCATGCGCGGCTACGCGCAGCGCGGCGGCGGCATGGACGCGGTGTTCAGCGAGTTCAGCCTGGACAGCGACGCCGTGCTGCCGATTCCGCCGGCGCGCGCTTTCACGATGCACACGCAGCTCGGCTTCGACCCCGCGCAGGCGGCGCGCATGGGCGTCGACGAAGAGACGGTGCGCTTTTATCGCCAGGGCGAGGCCTGGACCGCCGGCCTCGGCGTGCAGGCCTCCAACACCTGCACGCCCTACCTGCTGGGCAACCTGCCGGTGCGCGGCGAGCATTGCGCGTGGATGGAATCGTCGGCGGTGATCTACTGCAACTCGGTGCTGGGCGCGCGCACCAACACCGAGGGCCGCGAGAGCGTGGGCGCCGCGATGCTGACGCGCCGCATCCCGTACTGGGGCTACCACCTCGACGCCAACCGCCGCGGCAGCCACCACGTGCAGGTGCAGGCCGCCGCCGAGACCACGGCCGACTGGGGCCTGCTGGGCTACTGGATCGGCGATCGCGTGCAGGAGCGCGTGCCGGTGGTCGAAGGCTTCGGCCGCCGGCCCGACCTGGCGCGGCTGAAGCATTTCGGCGCCGCCGCGTCGTCGTCGGGCGGCCTCGAGATGTACCACCTGGTGGGCATCACGCCCGAGGCGCCCAGCGCCGAGGCGGCGTTCGGCGGCCAGGCCGCGCGCGAACGCCTGGTCTACGGCGAGCGCGAACGGCGCGAAGCCTACGAGCGGCTCAACGCCACCGCCAGCGAGCGCCGCGTCGACTACGTGATGCTGGGCTGCCCGCACTACTCGATCGAGCAGGTCTGGCACGCGGCGCAACTGCTGCAGGGCCGCAAGGTGCACGCCGACTGCGCGCTGTGGATCTTCACGCCGCGCGCCATCAAGGCGCTGGCCGACCAGAACGGCTACACCGCCACCATCGAGGCCGCCGGCGGCGTGCTGATGAGCGACAGTTGCTCGGCGATGAGCCGCGCCGCGCCCAAAGGCACGCGCGTGGTGGCGCTGGACTCGGCCAAGCAGGCGCATTACCTGCCTGCCATCCTGGGCCTGCAGGCCTGGTTCGGCAGCACCGCCGATTGCATCGACGCCGCCTGCAGCGGCCGCTGGAGCGGCGGCCTGCGATGAGCGGCGGCCGCACGCTCGTGCTGCGCGGCCGCTGCGTCGTGCCCGGTCGCGCCGAAGGCCCGGCGCTGGTGACGCGCATGCACATCTCGGGCTGGGGCGGCATCGACTCGCGCACCGGCACCATCGTCGAGACCCGGCACGAGCTGCGCGGCATCAGCTTCGCCGGCAAGGTGCTGGTGTTCCCCGGCGCCAAGGGCAGCTCGGGCTGGTCCAACGCCTTCCACCTGACACGCTCGTTAGGCGTGGCGCCGGCGGCGCTGCTGTTCAACGAGATGACGACCAAGATCGCGCTCGGCGCCGTGGTCACGCGCGCGCCGGCGATGACCGACTTCGACCGCGACCCGCTGGACTGCATCGCCAGCGGCGACTGGGTGAGCGTCGATGCCGAGCGCGGCATCGTCGAGATCCGCAAACCGCCTTCCGCCGCAGGAGACGAATCGCCATGAACCACCATCGCCGGCAACTGCTGCAGGCCGCCGGCGGCGCGCTGCTGGGCGCGCCGCTGCTCGCCCGCGCCCAGGGCGCGGCCGCCAACTGGCCGGCCAAGCCGGTGCGCATCATCGTGCCCAACGTGCCCGGCGGCGCGCTGGACATCCTGGCGCGGCTGCTCGAATCGGAACTCGGCAAGACCTGGAAGCAGCCCATCATCGTCGAGTTCAAGCCCGGCGCCGGCACCATCAGCGGCACCGACTACGTCGCCAAGTCGGCGCCCGACGGCTACACGCTGGGCATCCTGGCGATCGGCGTGCTGGGCATCCAGCCGGCGCTGCGCAAGGACATGCCATTCGACACGCTGCGCGACCTCTCGGGCACGATGCTGGTGGTCGGCAACATCCTGCTGTCGGCGTCGCCCAAGGCGCCGTTCAACGACCTCGCCGGGCTGGTCGCCTACGGCAAGGCCAACAAGGGCAAGCTCAGCTACGCCACCGCCGGCGCCGGCAGCTCGATGCACCTGGCCGGCGAGAAGCTCAACCTGCTGACCGGCATCGAGATGGTGCACATCCCCTACAAGGGCGCCGGCGGCGCCTACGGCGACGTGTTCGACGGCCGCGTCGACCTGCTGCTCGACCCGCTGTTCAGCTCGATGCCGCACGTCAAGTCGGGCCGGCTGAAGCCGATCGCCGTCGCCGGCCTGACGCGCGACCCCTCGGCACCGCAGATCCCGGCCGCCGGCGAGACCTTCCCCGACTTCGACTTCGCGTCCAACCTCGGCATCGGCCTGCCGCGCGCGACGCCGCCCGAGATCATCGCCAAGGTCAACGCCGACGTGAACAAGGCCATCCGCTCCGAAGCGCTGGCCCCGCGCCTGAAGGAGATGGGCCTGACCGTCACCGGCTCCACGCCCGAGCAGTTCGACGCCCACATGCGCAAGAGCCTGAAGCAGTTCGCGGACATCGTGCGCGAAGCGAAGGTGAAGACCGAATAGGCGGCGGTCGTCGTGAGGCGAGCGGGCTGCGTTCAGTGGTGCGGCGCGGTCATGTCCGCCGCCGCACTCGCCGAGGTTTGCGTGATCCTGCGGGCTGGCGTGTCTGTCGCCGCGAACCGGGTGACAGCAGGCGGTCGCAAAAGCAGGTTCCATCCCCAGCCGCAAGGCCACGCGGGACTTTCTGAAGAAAGGCAAGGACGATGTCCAGACTGGACACGGATGAAGCGGAGATCCTCGCCGCCTATGAGGCCGGCCGGCTCATCTCGGTGGGCAGCAAGGCCGAGATCGCCAGGCTGCGTGCGGCGGCGCGAGCCACGGCCATCAAGGACCGCCGCGTCAACATCAGGCTGTCGGCCGGCGACCTGCAGGACATCCAGGCCAGGGCGCTGGCGGAAGGCATGCCTTATCAGACCTTGATCGCCAGCGTCTTGCACAAGTACGTGACCGGCCGGCTGCAGGAGCGCAAGCGGGGCACCGGGCCGGCGAAGCCGGCCGCCAAGCGCGCCACGCGGCGGACCACGCGAAGCGATGCCTGATCGGCCGCTCGAAGCCCGTCGCCGCGATCAATGATCGCGCGCGCTGCGGCCGGCGGCGGTCGAAGGCTCATGAGCGTTGCCAGCGGCCGTCGAACACCGGCCGCAGCAGCGGGCTGGCCAGCACGCTGGCCGGCGTGACGGTCTGGCGCTGCCAGGGGATGCGGCCGAAGTACCACAGCCGCCAGAAGCCGAGGTTGGCGTCGGGACGGCGGCGCAGCAGGGTCTCGAAGCGTTCCACCTCGCCGACGGTGGCGCCGGTGGCCTGCAGCAGCACCTCGTGCACGAAGCGCGAGCAGAACTGGCGCCGCGGCGAGCGCAGGTCGAAGCCGGTGTCGTAGAGCGCGCCGTAGCGCGCCTGGGCCGCGGCCTTCAGCCGCGCGGCCTGTGCTTCGTCCAGCGGCTGCGCCAGCCGCCGCACGGCGACGCGGGCGCCCTCGGAACGGGCGACGAAGCGCGACAGCGGCGTGGCGCGCGCCAGCGGAAAGGTGCTTTCGGCCACCAGCGGCTCGGGCCCGCCGGTGTCGACGACGATGCCGACGTGGTTGGTCCACGAGCCGGTGGCCGCGGCCACCTCGACGAAGGGCCGCCAGGGCACGCGGATGAAGACGAGGTCGCCGACCGCCAGCGGCGGCAGCACGGGCGCCGATGCCGGCACGGCCGGCACGGCCAGCGAGGTCGGCACGGCCGGCACGGCCAGCGATGCCGGCACGGCCGGCAAGGGCGTCAACGCCGGCGAGGGCAGCGGCGCCGCGGCGGCCGCGAGGCAGGGCCCCAGCGCGGCGGCGACGAGCAGCACGCGGGTCAGCAACGATGGCAAGGCAGGCATGGCAGGCAGGCGCTCGGGTGGTGGCAATGGCCGCCAGCATCGGCGCTGCCGCGCCGCGCCGCCAGTGCGGCCGCCGCGGTGGCGCACGCCGCGCCGGTCGGTGCCGGCAGGTGATACCGCAGCCGCGGCAAAGCCGGCGCGTGAACGGTGCGTGAACGGCGCGCGAGCCCGCGCGCGGCGCCCGCGTCAGCCGGCGCGCACGCAGTCGCGCCCGGCGCGCTTGGCTTCGTACAGCGCGACGTCGGCGCGCACGATCAGCGCGCGCAGCTCGTACGGCGGCGCGGCGGCCACGCCGACGCTGACGCTGACCGTCAGCCCCGCGTGCAGCCGCCCCCAGTCGTGCGCCGCCACGCGCTGGCGCATGCGGTCGCAGATGTGCAGCGCGGCGTCGCGGTCGGCCTCGGGCAGCACCAGCAGGAACTCTTCGCCGCCGGTGCGGATGATGAGGTCGTCGCCGCGCATGTTGTCGCGCAGCAGCCCGGCCAGGGCCACCAGCACGTGGTCGCCGACGGCGTGGCCGAAGCGGTCGTTGACCTGCTTGAAGTGGTCGAGGTCCAGCATCGCCAGCGCCAGCGGCCGCTGCTCGTCCTGCAGGCGCTGCACCAGCGGCGTCCAGCGCTGTTCCAGCTCGCGGCGGTTGCCCAGGCCGGTGAGCTGGTCGATGCGGGCGCTGACCTCGGCGCGCGCGGCGCGTTCGCCGGCGCGGCGGGCTTCCAGGCGCACCTGCTCGGCCTCGACCGTGGTTACGAAGAGCTGCGAGCGGCCGCGCAGTTGCGACAGCAGCCGCGCGCGTTCGAGATGCTGGTACTGCTCCAGCTGCTCCAGCGCCTGGTGCGGCCGGCCGAGTGCGCGCGCCGCGCGGTAGGCGGCGTGGTGCAAACGCAGCCGCGTCATGCGCGCTTCGGCGGCCGCCGCGGCCGAGGCTTGCAGCGTCTGCTGCAGCAACTGCCACGCCGCCTCGGGCGCGCCGCTGCGCAGGTGGTGTTCGCCGGTGGAGCAGGCGATGCGCCAGGCCAGCGCGTCGAAGCCGTGGCGCCGCGCCAGCTCGGCGGCGGCGGCGAGGTCGGGCCAGGCTTCGTCGAGGCGGCCCAGCAGCGTCAGCAGCTCGCCGCGGTTGCCCTGCACCAGCGCCAGCGGGTAGGGCTCGCCGCGCACGGTGGCGATCTGCATCGCCTCGGCGGCGTAGGGCAGCGCGCGCAGCAGCACCTGGGCCGCCTGGTCGGGCGGCACGCTGCCTTGCAGCAGGTAGTGGGCGCCGCTGAGGGTGGCGATGAGGTTGTTCAGCGCCACCAGCATGGCGTGCGGGTGGCGCTGCTGGCGCGCCAGCGCCAGGCCGTCGAGCATCAACCGCTCGCCGTGCCAGGGGTCGCCCATGCGCTCGTAGACGCAGCCCAGCGCGTTGGTGGCCAGCGACAGGCGCACGCTGTCGCCGTCGTGCAGCGCGCGCTGGTGCACCTCGTGGCCGAAGGCCAGGGCTTCCTCGAAGCGGCCGACGTCGGTGGCGCTGAGCACCAGCATGCGCAGCGTTTCGTCGAGCTGCACGTCCAGCGCCGGCGCCTCGCGCAGCAGCGGCAGCAACTGCAGCCCGGTGTCGACCACGGTGTTGAGCGCGCCGGCGCGGTAGCGGAAGTACAGCAGCAGCAAGCCGGCGCGCAGGCGCTGCGCCGGCGGCGCGTCGGTGCTGAGCGGCCAGGCCTGCTCGGCCGCGGCCAGGCCTTCGGGCAGCCGGCCGTCGGCGCGCGCGGCCTCGGCCTGCAGCAGCAGCGCGTCCAGGGTCGGCGGCTCGGACATGGGCGGCGAGGCGTGCGCGACGGCGGCGCTTCAGCTGCCGACGACGCCGCCGTCGCGGCGGCGGATCGCCACGGTGGCCGAACGCGGGCGGCCGGTGGGGCTGAAGTCGGGCCAGTTCGAGACGCGGCGCGGCTGCAGCGGGTCGTTGCGCTCGCCCGCCGTTTCGCCAGGGTGCTGGATGTTGATGAACAGCGTGCGGCCGTCGGGCGTGAAGGCGGGGCCGGTGATCTCGCAGCCCGCCGGGCCGGTGAGGAAGCGCCGCACCTCGCCGCTGGCCACGTCGCAGGCCAGCAGCTGGTTGTTGCCGAGGGCGGCCATCTCGCCCTGGTTCAGCGCGCGCGGGCCGACGTCGGTGCAGATCCACAGCCGGCCCGCGGGGTCGAAGGCCAGGCCGTCGGGGCAGGCGAAGGCGTCGCCCTTGATGTTGCCGCGCGCCTCGGGCCGCGGCTGCTGGGCGTCGCCGGCCAGCACGAGGTGGTTCCAGCGCAGGCTGCGGCCGTCGAAATCGCCGTCGTCCTTCCAGCGGATGACGTGGCCCATGGTGTTGTTGGCGCGCGGGTTGGCGGCGTCCACGCCGAGCTGGCCGGGGGCGCCGCGGCGGTCGTTGTTGGTCAGGGTGCAGTAGACCTCGCCGCTGCGCGGGTCGATCGCCAGCCACTCGGGGCGGTCCATCTTGGTGGCGCCCAGCAGGTCGCTGGCCTGGCGCGTCTTGATCACCACCTCGCCCTGGTCGGCAAAGCCGTTGGCCGCGGTGAGCGGGCCCTGGCCGTGCACCAGCGGCAGCCAGCGGCCGCTGCCGTCGCCGTCGAAGCGGGCGACGTACAGCGTGCCGTGGTCCAGCAGATCGGCGTTAGGCTTGGCGCCGCCGGGGCGGATGCGGTCGCGGCTGACGAACTTGTAGAGGTACTCGAAGGCCGCGTCCTCGCCGCTGTAGACCACGGCGCGGCCATCGCGCGTGACGGCGACCCAGGCGCCTTCGTGCATCGCGCGGCCGAGCGCGGTGCGCTTGACGGGCGTGCTGGTGGGGTCCATCGGATCGAGCTCGACGACCCAGCCGAAGCGGTGGAACTCGTTGGGGTGGCGGCGCACGTCGAAGCGCTCGTCGTGCTCGGCCCAGCGGTACCAGGCGGTGCGCACCAGGCCCCAGCGGCGCTGGTCGGCGGTGGGGTTGTCACCGCCGCCGAACAGGAAGTGGAAGTTCTCCTCGCCCGACAGGTAGGTGCCCCAGGGCGTGCGGCCGCTGGCGCAGTTGGCCATGGTGCCCAGCACGGTGCGGCCCTGGGGGTCGGCCGCGGTGCGCATCAACGGGTGGCCGGCGGCCGGGCCGCCGATGGCAAAAGGCGTGGCCATCGTCGTGCGGCGCGCGTAGCGCGAGGGGCGCACGAGCTGCCAGCGCCCGCCTTGCAGCCGCAGCTCGCAGACCGACAGGCCGACCGCGGCCTGCGCCTTCTTCACCTTGTCGGCGGTCCACGGCGCCAGGCCGTCGGGGTGCAGCAGGCCGTCGTCGGTGTACTCGTGGTTGATGGCCAGCAGGCCGTGGTCAGAGCCATCGCCGAGCGGATAGAACTGCATGCCGTCGTGGTGCATGCCGAACTGCAGCGCCTGCTCGGCGGCGCTGTTGCCGGCGTCTTCGCGGAACGACGGCATGCCGGCCGCCAGGCCGACCGGGTCGCCCCAGCGCGCGAGCACCTCGGCCGCGTAGCCGGGCGGCAGCCGCAGCGCGTCGGCGGTGCTCGGCGGCACCGCCGTGAAGCCCAGCGCCGCCGCGCCGCCGCCGGGGCTGGCGCAACCGGCCAGCCAGGGCGCGAACAGGCCGCCGGCCAGCGCGCCGAGGCCGCCGCGCAGCACGATGCGCCGCGCGGGATCGGACACCTCGTGGATGCTCAGGTTGGCGCTGCGGTTGTGATCGTCGGCGCTGGCGGAGAAGTGCCGATCCGCCCTGCTCATGCCGCCCCCTTGGCGCCGCGCGCCGTCCCCCGGTCCCAGCAGGGGACCCTACTGGTCCTGGGGCGCGAGCGCGACCGGGAGACGCGGATCGTGCTCATAGCTTCTCGCTTTCCCCGGCCCGCGGCTGCCACTTCATCAGCCGCTTCTCGATGCGGCCGACCGCGGCGTCGAGCAGCAGCGCAAAGGCCGTCAGCACGACGATGCCGGCCATCACGGTGTTGATGTCGAAGCTGCCCTCGGCCTGCAGGATCAGGTAGCCCACGCCTTGGCTGGAGCCCAGGTACTCGCCGACCACCGCGCCGACGAAGGCCAGCCCGACGCTGGTGTGCAGGCTGCTGAAGACCCAGCTCGTCGCGCTCGGCAGGTAGACGTGGCGCAGCAGCTGGCGCCGGCTGGCGCCCAGCATGCGCGCATTGGCCAGCACCACCGGGCTGACCTCTTTCACGCCCTGGTAGACGTTGAAGAAGACGATGAAGAAGACCAGCGTGACGCCGAGCGCCACCTTGGAGCCGATGCCCAGCCCGAACCAGACCGCGAAGATCGGCGCCAGGATGATGCGCGGCATCGAGTTCAGCGCCTTGATGTAGGGCTCCAGCACCGCGCTGGCCAGCGGCGCCAGCGCCAGCCACAGCCCGCAGGCCAGGCCCAGCACCGAGCCGGCGGCAAAGGCCAGCACGGTCTCGACCAGCGTGACGGCCAGGTGGCGGTAGATGTCGGCGTCGACCACGAACCAGGTCCAGATGCGGCCGGCCACCTGCAGCGGCTGGCCGAAGAAGAACGCCGCCTGGCGGTCGTTGTCGAACATGAAGGGCGGCAGCAGCCCGGGCGCCGTCATCACGTGCCAGAAGGCGATCAGCGCCAGCAGCAGGGCCAGTTGGTAGACGCGCAGGTGCCGCATCAGCTTGCCTTCAGTTGCTGGGCGTAGCCCTTGAGCACTTCGTCGCGCAGCACGGCCCAGATCGCGCGGTGCAGCTCGATGAAGCGCGGCGTGCTGCGCACCTCGGCCACGTCGCGCGGGCGTTCGAGGTCGATCGCGAACTCGCCGATCGGGTGCGACGCCGGCCCGGCCGACAGCACCAGCACGCGGTCGCTCATCGCGATGGCTTCATCGAGGTCGTGCGTGATGAAGAGCACCGCCTTCTTCTTCGTCGCCCACAGGTCGAGCACTTCGTTTTCCATCAACTGCCGGGTCTGCACGTCCAGCGCCGAGAAGGGCTCGTCCATCAGGATGATGTCGGGGTCCAGCGCCAGCGTCTGCGCCAGGCTGGCGCGCTTGCGCATGCCGCCCGACAACTGGTGCGGGTAGCGGTCGCCGAAGGCGCCGAGGCCGACGCGGCGCAGCCAGGCCTCGGCCTGCGCGCGCGCATCGGGCGCGCCGCGGAACTCCAGCCCCGCCATCACGTTGCCGAGCGCGGTGCGCCAGGGCATCAGGCTCTCGGCCTGGAACATGTAGCCGGCGCGATCGTTGATGCCGGCCAGCGGCCGGCCGAACACGTGCACCTCGCCGCTGCTGGGCTGCAGCAGCCCGGCGGCCATGTTCAGCAGCGTGCTCTTGCCGCAGCCGGTGGGGCCGACCACCGAGACGAACTCGCCGGGCTGCAACGCCAGGTCGACCTGCGCCACGGCGGTGTAGCGCTGGCCGGGGTTGTCGCGGCTGACGAAGGTGCACGACACGCCGGCGAACGCCAGCGCAGGGGGTTGCTGCAAAGCCATGGAGGGTGCGAAGCATAGCGGGCCGCCATCGCACCCGGTCCGCCGCTTGATACGATGGTTCGCAACTGCAGTCGAGCCGGAGAGTGCGCGTGGCGCGTGTGTTGCTGGCGAACGAGCTGGGCCACGGCGATGCGCCGCTGCGCCGCGCGCTGCCGCTGGCGCTGGCCTTGCGCGAGCGCGGCCACGAGCCGGTGCTGGCGCTCAACGACCTGCCGCGCGCCGAGCCGGCGCTGGCCGACTTCGGCCTGCCGGTGCTGCAGTGCCCGCTGTGGCGCAGCCGCGTCGGCGGCCTGCCGCCGGTGCACACCTACACCGACATCCTGCTGCGCTACGGCTTCGCGCAGGCCATCGGCCTGCGCGGCGTGGCGCGCGCCTGGCGCGACCTGGTGCGCCTGCTCCAGCCCGACGTGCTGGCGCTCGACCACGCGCCGGTGGCGCTGTTCGCCACGCGCGGCCTGGGCGTGCCGCGGCTGCGCTTCGGCGACGGCTTCGGCTGCCCGCCGCTGGCCGTGCCGATGCCGGCGATGAGCTGGTGGGACCCGACGCCCGAGCCCTTCGACCTGATCGGCGAGCGCAACGCGCTGCACGTGGCCAACCTGGCCGCCACGGAGCTGGGCCTGCCGCCGGCCGACAGCGTGGCCGAGCTGCTGCGCCCGGAAGCCGAGGCCTTGTGCGTGCTGCCCGAGCTGGACGCCTACGCCGAGCGAGCGCACGGCGACTACTGCGGCGCGCTGACCGCCGCCGACGAAGGCGCTGCGACGCCCTGGCCCGCCGGCGACGCGCCGTGCTGCTTCGTCGCGCTGCGCGCCCAGCACCCGCTGCTGCCGGCGCTGGTGGAAGCGCTGCGCCAGCGCGGCCGGCGCGCCGTGCTGCAACTGGCCGACGGCACGCCCGAGCAGGCGGCGGCGCTCAGCCGCGACGGCATCGCCGTCGCCCGCACCCCCGTGCCGCTGGACCAGGTGCGCGCCGAGGCCAGCCACGCGGTGAGCGACGGCCACACCGCGATCACGCAGGCGCTGCTGCTCGCCGGCAAGCCCTTGCTGCTGCTGCCCACGCTGCTGGAGCAAGGCATGCTGGCGCGCCGCGTCGCCGCCTTGGGCGCCGGGCGGCTGATCGACGGCGCCACGGCGGCCCCCGACGCCGCCGCGCTGGGCGCCGCGCTGCACGAGCTGCTGGCCGACCCGGCCTATGCCGCCGCCGCGCAGGCCTTTGCCGAACGCCACCGCGAGCAGAGCGACGCGCGCACGCTGGCCGCGGTGATCAAGCGCATCGAGGCGCTGCTGCCGGCCGCGGCCCCGCGGTGAGCCGCGCCACGCCGCACAGCAGCGCCACGATGGTCAGCGCCGCGCCGGCGACGGCGGCCGCCGGCCAGGCGTGCGCCTGCCACAGCAGCGCGCTGGTGGCCGCCAGCGCCAGGGCGAACAAGGCGCCGGCCAGCGCCAGCGCGGCCGGGCGCTGCGGCGGGTCATAACGCTCGACCTGATTCACATCGAACGGCGGCCCGGGCTCGCGCGCCGCCAGCTCGGCCGGCTGCCAGCCGGGCGGCTTGATCCACAGCCGCAGGCGGTCGGCCAGCGTGCTGCAGCGCCGGCCGGCCTGCCACAGCTCGCGGTAGATCTGCACGTTGGCGGCAATGGGGTTCCAGCTGCGCAGCGGGCTGCGCGTGCCGTAGACGCAGGGCTCGGCGTCGTCCTCGTCGATGAAGCTGCCGAACAACCGGTCCCAGATGATCAGGATGCCGCCGTAGTTGCGGTCGAGATAGCGCTCGTTCACCGCGTGGTGCACGCGGTGGTTGCTGGGGCTGCAGAACCAGCGGTCGAACCAGCCGAGGCGGCCGATCTGCTGCGTGTGCACCCAGAACTGGTAGAGCAGGTCGATCAGCGCCACCGTCGCGAACACCACCGGCGGCACGCCCAGCACGGCCAGCGGCAGGTAGAAGAGCCAGCCCAGCAGGAAGCCGGTGCCGGTCTGGCGCAGCGCGGTGGAGAGGTTGTAGTCCTCGCTCTGGTGGTGCACCGCGTGCGCCGCCCAGCCCAGCGCCACGCGGTGGCCGAAGCGGTGGTACCAGTAGTACAGGAAGTCGTAGCCCAGCAGCGCCGCCGCCCACACCCACGGTGAATCGGCCGGCAGCCGCCACAGCGCGAGGTGCTCGAAGGCCAGCGCGTACAGGCCGATGCCGAACAGCCGCGTGCCCACCGCGACGAGCTGGCTGACGACGCCCAGGCCGATGCTGGCCATCGCGTCGGGCCAGCGGTAGGTGTCGCGCCCGCGGCGGCGGCCGACCACGTACTCGATGGCGATCAGCGCCAGGAACACCGGCGTCGCCAGCACGATGACCTGGGCGCCGGTCAACATCGGCTCAGCCCTTCGGGTACTTCGCGTTGGCTCGCTTGACGAAGTCGTTGGTCCACACCGCGGCGAGGTCGAGCTGGGCCTTGGCGATCTCGGGGTCGATGCTGGCCAGCGCGCGGAAGGCCGTCTCGGCGCCCTTCTCGGGGAAGGCGCCGTCGGGCGACAGCGCGCCCTTGGCGGCCAGGAAGGCGTCGATGTAGACGGCGCGGTCGCCCAGCAGGTAGCTCTCGGGCACGTTGCCGATGATGTCGCGCGCGCCGGCGGCCTGGATCCACTTGTCGGCGCGCACGATGGCGTTGGCCAGCGCCTGCGTGGTGGCCGGGTGCTTGTCGACGAAGGCCTGCGGCGCGTACAGGCAGGCCGCGGGCATCGGGCCGCCGAACACCTTGTCGGCCTCGGCCAGCACGCGCGTGTCGGAGATGATCTTCAAGTCGCCCGAGCGCTGCAGCAGCGTGATCACCGGATCGAGGTTGCTGATGGCGTCGATCTGCCCCGAGCGCATGGCCGCCACCGCGCCGTTGCCGGCACCCACGCCGATGATGCTGACGTCGCTCGGCTTGAGCCCGGTCTTGGCGATGAAGAAGTTGACCATCACGTTGGTCGACGAGCCCGGCGCGGTGACGCCGATCTTCTTGCCCTTCAGGTCGGCCGGCGCCTTGTAGCCGGCCATGGTGCGCGGGTTGACGCCCAGCACGATCTGCGGCGCGCGGCCCTGCAGCGCGAAGGCGCGCAGCCGCTGGCCCTTGTGCTGCATGTTGACGGTGTGCTCGAAGGCGCCGCTGACGACGTCAGCGCTGCCGCCGACCACCGCGCGCAGCGCCTGCGAGCCGCCGGCGAAATCGACGATGGTGACGTCCAGCCCCTCGGCCTTGAAGTAGCCGCGCTGCTCGGCAATGGTCAGCGGCAGGTAGTACAGCAGGTTCTTGCCGCCGACGGCGATGCTGAGCTTGGGCTTTTCCAGCGCCTGGGCGCGCAGCACGTGGGGCGCGGCCAGCGCGGCGGCCGCGCCGGCGGCAAGGAGGTGTCGGCGTTGCAAGGCAGTCTCCCGGTCGAAGGCCCTCGCGGGCGAGGCCGGCACTCTACCGCGCGCCAAAGCGGCCCCGACGCCGCCTCGGGGATCCCCTGAAACTGCGCCCACGCCCTTGCCGCCGCGGCAGCGGCCACTACGATCGCCCGCGGTTTCCGCCGAGCCTCGGCGGCCAGGAGGGTTTTCCATGGACATCGATGCGATCAAGCTCTTTCTGAGCACCACCGCGACCGAGCTGGCAATCAAGATCGCCGCCGCCGTCGCCTTCTGGGTCATCGGCCGCTGGCTGATCGGCAAGGTGGTCAGCGTCATCCAGAACGCGATGGCGCGCAACCACGTCGACCCAACGCTGACCAAGTACCTCGGCTCGATCGTCGCCATCGCTTTGAACATCGCGCTGGTGCTCGGCATCCTGGGCTACTTCGGGATCCAGACCACTTCGTTCGCGGCCATGCTGGCCGGCGCCGGCGTGGCCATCGGCGCGGCCTGGAGCGGCATGCTCGGCAACTTCGCGGCCGGCGCCTTCATGCTGGTGCTGCGGCCGTTCAAGGTGGGCGACTTCGTGCAGGTGGGCGGCGTCACCGGCACCGTGCACGAGCTGGGCCTGTTCGGCACCACGCTGGTCACGCCCGACAACGTGCTGACCATCGTCGGCAACGGCAAGGTGTTCGGCGACGTCATCCAGAACTACTCGGCGCTGCCCGAGCGCCGCATCGAGCGCACCGCGCAGCTGGCCGGCAGCGTCGACCCGCTGGAGGCGATCGAGCGCTTCAAGGCCGCCGTCGCCCGCATCCCCAACGTCAGCGCCAAGAAGGCGCCCGAGGTGACGCTGCTCGACATCAACCTCAACGGCCCGGTGATCGCGGTGCGCCCCTATGCGCACACCGACCACTACTGGCAGGTCTACTTCGACACCAACGAAGCCATCGTGCGCACCTGCAAGGAAGCCGGCTGGCCGGCGCCGATGCCGAGCACCATCACGCGCATGGTGCAGGGTTGAGCGCGATCGGGCCGGCCCGCGCGCGCGTGTCGTCCAGGGACCGGCAGGGCGCTCGATGACCACCGACGCGAAGACCGCGCGCCGCGTGCTGCTGGTGACCGGCGGCAGCCGCGGCATCGGCGCCGCCTGCTGCCGCGGCGCGGCCCTGCAGGGCTGGGACGTGGCCGTCAACTACGCGCGCGATGCCGTCGCCGCCGAGGCGGTGGCGGTGGCCGTGCGCAGCCTGGGCCGCCGCGCCATCACCGTGCAGGCCGACGTGGCCGACGAAGGCCAGGTGCTGGCGATGTTCAAGCTGATCGACGCCGAGCTGGGGCCGCTGGCCGGGCTGGTCAACAGCGCCGGCATCGTCGACCAGCCGCTGCGCCTGGCGCAGATGAGCGGCGCGCGGCTGAGGCGCATGTTCGACACCAACATCTTCGGCAGCGTGGTCTGCGCGCGCGAGGCGGTGCGCCGCATGAGCACGCGCGACCACGGCGGCGCCTGGGCCAGCGCCGGCGGCGGCCGCGGCGGCGCCATCGTCAACCTCGGCTCGGCCGCGTCGCGGCTGGGCTCGCCGGCGCAATACGTCGACTACGCGGCCAGCAAGGGCGCGATCGACAGCTTCACCCTCGGCCTGGCGCGCGAGGTGGCGGCCGAAGGCATCCGCGTCAACGCGGTGCGGCCCGGCATCATCGACACCGAGATGCACGCCAGCGGCGGCGCGCCCGACCGCGCCCAGGCGATGGCGCCGCAACTGCCGATGCAGCGCGCCGGCCGCGCCGAAGAGGTGGCCGCCGCGGTGCTGTGGCTGCTGTCGGACGAGGCCGGCTACACCACCGGCGCGCTGCTCGACGTCACGGGAGGTCGCTAGGCGACACCGGCAGCGGTGACGACGACGGCGGCAAGGGCGACAACAGTCCGCGGTCGACCAGCAGGTCGCGCAGCGGGTCGGCCGGGGCCGGGGCCGGCAGTGGCGCCGGCCCGCTGCCGCGGCGCCACAGCCCGCTGCGGATCTGCGCGTGCGTGATGCGCTCCAGCTCCACCACCGCCACGCCGGCCAGCAGGCCCAGCTTCAGCGCCGCGGTGTAGCTGAGGTCGATCACGCGGCCGTCGACGAAGGGGCCGCGGTCGTTGACGCGCAGCACCACCTCGCGCCCGTTGGCCGGGTTGCGTACGCGCACATAACTGGGCAGCGGCAGGGTCTTGTGCGCCGCCGTCATCGCGAACATGTCGTAGGTCTCGCCCAGCGCCGTCGGCCGGCCATGAAAGCGCGCGCCGTACCACGAGGCCAGCCCCGTTTCGCGCCAGGCCACGTCGCTGCTGGCCGGCGCGTACCAGCGGCCCGCCACCTCGTAGGGCTTGTTGGGGCCGCCGCTGCGCAGCGGCTCGACGCGCGGCTCGGCGTCGGGCACCTGCGCCAGCCCCGGCGGAATGTGCGCGCCGGGGCCGTCGCGCGGCGGCTGCCGCTGCTGCGTGCTGCAGGCGGCCAGCGCCAGCAGCAGGGCCAGCGGCGCCGCGCGCGTGAGCCGCTTCAAGCGGCGACTACTTCAGCCACTTGTCGGCCGCCTGCTTGAGGGCGCCGCGGCTGTCCAGCAGCTCCCAGGTGAAGCGGACCACGCGCGCGTAGTCGGCATCGTCGGTCGGGATCATGAAGCCCAGCGTGTTGGGCGGCGTCAGCGGCGCGTCGATGAACAGCGCGGCCAGCCGCGGATCGGTACGCGCGTAGTGCAGCGCCTCGTAGGTCTCGGTGATCATCACGTCGCCCTTGCCCTCGGCGATCAGCGCCGGGATCTCGGCGTTCTTCTCGTGCGTGCCGACCTGCGCGGCCTTCAGGTTGTCCAGCACCCAGGCCTCGTTGGTGCCGCCGGGGTTCTTGATGACGCGCACGCCGGCCTGGTCGAGGTCTTCGCGGCGGCGGAACTTGTCGCGGTCGGCGGCGCGCACCAGCGCCACCTTGCCGAAGGGCGCGTAGCCGGGCAGCATGTCCACCACCTTCAGCCGGTTGACGTTGCGCGTGATGCCGCCCACCGCGATGTCGAACTTGTCGGCCTGGAGGTCCGCCAGCAGCTTGGGCCAGCTCGTCGGCACGTACTCGACCTTGACGCCCATCTCGCGCGCCATCTGCTCGACGAGATCGATGTCGTGGCCCGAGTAGCCGGCGTCGCCCTTGATCGCGAACGGCCGGTAGTCACCCGGCGTGCCGACGCGCAGCACCTTGGCGGCCAGCACGCGGTCCAGCCGCGGGCCGGCTTCGGCCGGCAACGCCAGCGGCAGCAGCGCCAGCGCGCAGGCGGCCGCCAGCCAGGCGCGGCGCGGGTTTCGGTCGATCGGCATGGAAGCTCCTTCGCGCGGGATGGGGGGCGGCAGGGGGCGCCGCGCGGCGAAGGATAAAGGGCGCTGAGGTGCGCTGACGTGCGGTTGGCGCGACCGGCAAGAATCGAACTTGCGACGTGGCCTTCGGAGGGCCGCATGATATCCACTTCACCACGGTCGCACGCCAAGCGGCGGATTGTAGGCCCCCGCTGGCTATAATTTTTTGGTTTTGCGCCAGCCGCCGCCGCAGCCCTGAGGAACCCATGAGCGACTCGACCCACGCCGCCGAAACCCACGATGCCCACGAAGGGCCGATCAAGACGCCCAAGCAGCTCATCTGGACCGTTGTAGCGGCCTTCGTCGTGCCGGTGCTCATCATCATCATGCTGACGCACTTCGTTTCCAACGAAAGCAAGCCGGCGGCCGGCAGCGAGGGCTTCAGCGAGGAAGCGATCGCGCGCCGCCTCCAGCCGGTGGGCACCATCGAATTGCGCGACGCCTCGGGCCCCGCGGTGTTGCGCACCGGCGAGCAGGTGTACCAGGGCCAGTGCTCGGCCTGCCATGGCACCGGCGCCGCCGGCGCGCCCAAGCTGGGCGACGCCGCGGCTTGGGCGCCGCGCATCGCCACCGGCTTCGACGCGCTGCTGCATTCGGCGCTGAAGGGCAAGGGCGCGATGTCGCCGCAAGGCGGCGGCGAGTTCTCCGACTTCGAGATCGGCCGCGGCGTGGTCTACATGGCCAACCAGGCCGGCGGCAAGCTGGCCGAGCCGAAGGCGCCCGACGCGGCGGCCTCGGCGGCCAGCGCGCCGAACTGAAGGTCTGTTCGTCGGCCGGTCGCGCCGGCCGGCGTCGGCGCGGCTGCGGCGCTTCGGCCTCGCTGCGGTCGGGGTCAGGCGCGGTGCGACGCGGCAGGCGCGGCCACCATCGCGGCGTCGGCTTGCGGCGCCTGCGAGGTGAAGCCGATGACGACGCTGCCGATCAGCGTCGTCGAGACCAGCAGGCTGGCGACGGCGGCGGTCAGGCGGACGATGGCGGCGTTGCGGATGGCGTTCATGGCGGGCTCCAGTCGGTTCGGTGGGTCGCGGCAGGCGGTGGGGGTCGGGAGGTCTGCTGCGGTGACGTGACTGTCCGCCCGCAGCCCCTGCAGCGTCCTGGAGCCGGTCTCAAGCGTTCTGAAGCGTCATGAATCGGCCGCGGCGCGCACGCCGCCAGCGGGTTTGCGCCGGCGCGTGGTGCCCCAGCGCCTGGTGCCCCGGCGCGTGGTGCCCCAGCGCCGCCTGGTGCGACAGCGATCAGGCCTGCGCGTCGTCGCCGGCGAAGGCCAGCGCCGCCACGTCGCCTTCGCGCAGCCGCGCGGCGCCTGCGGCGTGCAGGCGGTCGAATTCGGCGTCGCCCAGCGCGGCGCGGGCCAGGCGCCGGGCGCGGTCGATCGCGGCGGCTTCATTGCCCTGGCGCGGGCCCCAGGCCGCGTTCGCGGTGTCGGCCCAACCGGCCAGCAAGGCCGCCGCGCGCGGCCGCGACTCCAGCGCGGCCAGCAGCGCCAGGTAGTCGGCGTATACGCCCCCCAGGTTGAGCGCGGGCGCCTGCGCCCAGCCGTCTTGCAGCGGCGTGCGCGCCCGGGCCACCTCGTCCTGCGCCAGCCAGGCGGCGGCCAGATTGGCCTGCGCGAGGGCCGTCACCAGCCGCTTGCGGCTGCCGCTCAATCGCGCCAGCAACCGGGTGCCGGTCTGCGCGGCCGCCGCCGCGTCGCCGGCGGCCAGTTGCAGGTCGACCAGCGTGACCATCGACATCTGCCAGTCGCCGCCGACCGACTCGACGTCGGCGATCGCCAGTTGCATCTGCGCGATGGCGGTGTCCAGTTCGCCCTGCTCGGCCGCCAGGATCGCTGCGGCCGAGGCGATCGACAAGCGGCCGTACGGCGAAGCGTCCGCCCCATCGATGCGCCGCAACTCGTCGAGCGCCGCCTTGGCCTCTTGCAAGGCGCCCGAGGCCGCCAGCCCCGAGACGAGCCGACCCAACAAGCGCTGGCGCATCCAGCGCCGGCGCGGCGGCGCCGTCGCGCCGGCGGGCCAGCGCGCCAGGGCTCGGCGCAACAGGTCGACGGTCATCTGCCGGTCGACGTCCTCGACCGCCGCCGCGATGCCCTCGATCGCCGCGGCGATGCCCTCGACCGTCCTCGCAAACAAATCGTCGTCGTCGATCTCGTCGAGCCAGGGCCGGCAGCGCTGGGCCACGGCGGCGCCGCTGCGCCGTGACACCTGCGTCAGCGCCACCAGCCAGCCCGAGGCCAGCCGCAAGGCGGTCACGCGGTCGTCGGCGGCGCAAGCCCAGGCCCAGGCCTGCGCGGCGTTGTCGAGGTCCGGATCGAGGCGTTGGAGCAGCCGGTCCAGGCTGGTGTGCTCGACCCAGCGCTCGTCCCAGGCGCGGTCGAAGCGCGCGGCGCAGGCCAGCGCATGGCGCCGCCGCAGCTCGTCTTCCTCGCCCGCCGCCTGCAACTGTTCCAGCGCAAACAGCCGCGGCGTTTCCAGCAGCCGGTAGCGCGGCTCGTCGGTCGCGTCGACGGCCATCGCCACCACCAGCGAGCGCTCGACCAGCAGCGCCAGCGCGTCGAGCACGGTCCATTCGTCGAGCTGGTCATCGGCGACGACGCGGCGCACCATCGACAGCGAGCCGCTGCCCGCAAAGACGGCCAGCCGCCGGAACACGGTGCGCTCGGTCTGGTCGAGCAAGCCGTGGCTCCATTCGAGCGTGGCGCGCAGCGTCTGCTGGCGCGCCGGCGCCGGGCGCCCGCGGCTGGCGCCGAGCAGCTTGAGGCGGTCGGCCATCGACGTGGCCAGCAGGTGCACGCCCAGCATCGGGGCGCGCGCCGCGGCCAACTCGATGGCCAGCGCCAGCCCGTCGAGCTGGCGGCACAGCTCGATCACGTCGCCGGCGTTGCCGTCGTCGAAGACGAAGCGGTTGTCGGCCTGGCGCGCGCGCTCGGCGAACAGCGCCACCGCGCCGAAGGCCAGCGCCTGCGCCGCCGGCAGCGGCCGCTGCGGCACGGCCAGCGATTCGAGCCGGTAGACGTATTCCAGCGGCAACTTCAGCGGCGCCTGGCTGGTGACGAGCAGCCGCAAGGCGGGCGCCGCGTCGAGCAGCGCCTGCGCGACGGCGGCGGTGGCTTCGAGCAGATGCTCGGCGTTGTCCAGCGCGACCAGCAGCGCCAGCGGCTTGACGAGGCCGCGAAGCGCCGCCAGCGGCTCGCCGCGGCCGATGTCCAGGCCCAGCGCCGCCGCGATGGTGGTCGGGATGGCCTGCGCATCGCCGACGGCCGACAGGTCGACCCAGCAGACGCCGTGCGCATAGGCGTCGCGGCGGCCGTGCAGCAGCGCCTGCGCCAGCCGCGTCTTGCCCATGCCGCCGGCGCCGAGCAAGGTGACGAGCCGGTGGTCGTCGACCAGTTCGCCGAGCGCCGCCAGCTCGGCGGCGCGGCCGATCAGCGGCGGCAGCGCGCCCGGCAGGTTGGTTCGCAGCGGGGCGGCCGTCTCGGCGGCGGGCGCGCCGGGCGGGGCGGCCGTGGTGGCCGTGGTCGCCGCCGCCGCGGTGGTCGCCGGCGCGGTGCCATCCGACACCGCGGTGGCGAAGCGATAGCCGCGCCCCGGAATGGTCGCGATGATCTCGCCGCCCAGCACCTTGCGCAGCGCGCTGATCTGCGTGGCGAGGTTGCCTTCCTCGACGACGACGTCGGGCCAGACCGCTTCGATCAGCTCGTGCTTGCTGCGCAGCGCGCCAGGCTGCGCGGCCAGCGCCAGCAGCAGGTCGAAGGCGCGCGCGCCCAGCGCGGCGGGCTTGCCGTCGACGAGCAGTTGGCGCTGCAGCGGCTGCAGTTCATAGCGGTCGTCGGGGCCGAAGCGCTGCGTTGGAGAGGCGGCTGACGACAACGACGAATCCCTCGCTTACTTTTTCGCGCGGTCGCGCCCGAACGCCGGCCGCGCCGCGGTCGGGCCCGCGGCTAGGAACGCGCGGCGCGCGCGTCGGACGCGGCCGCCGGCTGCGGCCGCAGCCGATAGCCGAAGCGCGCCGGCATCTCGGCAAAGGTCAGTTCCTGCAGCGGCCAGGCGCCGGCCTGCAAGGCATCGGCGGCCGCGCCCATGTCCAGGCTGTGCACCAGGCCGAAGCCGATGTCGGTGTCCAGGAACAGCCGGCCGCGATCGTCCAGCCAGGCGCCGGCGGCCTGCGCCGCGCGGCCGGTGTGGCTGTCGAGGCGACCCTGGCCGTCGAGCCGCCAGACCCAGGGCGCGGCTTCCAGCTCGACGTAGACGCGCTGCGGGCCGTTCTGGAAGTACCAGGCGCCGTCGCCGTCGGCGGCGTAGTTGCGCTGGATGAAGCCCAGCAGCTTGTCGTGCCGGATCACGCTGCCCTTGACCTGCGGGAACGGCCCTGCGGCCTGGATGCGGTCGTCGCGCATGTACCAGTCGCCGCGCGCGTCCAGCGCCAGCCAGCCGTAGCAGTGCGGCACGTTGGGCCACTTGCGCAGCGCGGCTTCGACGATCTCGTCCATGGGCTGCCGATTGTCGGCGCTTCAGGGCTGCCGTGCGAACCAGTCGCACACGGCCATCGGCATGGCCATCACATGGCCCGGAAAGCCCCCGGCCGGAAAACCGCAATGCCCGCCATGCGCCGGCTGCCACAGCGTCAGGCGCGGGCCGGCTTCGCCGGCGGTGGGCAGCGAGGCGGCGGGCACGAAGGGGTCGTTGCGCGCGTTGAGCGCCAGCGCCGGCACGCGGATGCGCGCCAGGTGCGGCTTGGCCGAGGCGCGCGCCCAGTAGTCGGCGGCGCCGGCAAAGCCGTGCAGCGGCGCGGTGAAGGCATCGTCGAAGGCGAAGATGGTGCGCGCGGCGCGCACGCGCTCGCGGTCGAACAGCCCCGGGTGCTGCTGCCACTTGGCCAGCGCCTTGGGCTTCATCGTCGACAGGAACAGCCGCGCATAGGCCAGGCGGTTGAAGCCGCGGTCGATGGCGGCGCCGGCGGCCGCCAGGTCCAGCGGCGCCGAGATGGCGGCCACCGCGCGCACCAGCGCCGGCGCGCCGGCGCCGGCCTCGCCGGCCCAGCGCAGCAAGGCGTTGCCGCCCAGCGAGACGCCGGCGGCCAGCAGCGGCAGCGCGAAGCGCTCGCGCAGGCGCGCCAGCAGCCAGCCGATCTCTTCATGGTCGCCCGAGTGGTAGGCGCGCGGCGCGCGGTTGAGCTCGCCCGAGCAGCCGCGGAAGTGCGGCAGCGCGACCGACCAGCCGCGCGCCGCGGCCAGCGCGGCGAAGGCTTGCGCATAAGGGCTGGCCGACGAACCTTCGAGGCCGTGGAACAGCACCAGCGCCGGCGCGCCGGCGGCGGCAAGGTTCAGGTCGACGTCGACGAAGTCGCCGTCGGGCGTGGTCCAGCGCTCGCGCCGCAGCGCCACCGGCGGCGGCCGCCGTGACAGCAGTGCCGGCCAGATGGTCTGCAGGTTGCCGCCGGGCAGCCAGCGCGGCGCGCGGTAGCGCGCGTCGGCCAGCGTGCCGCGGGCGGCGGCGGTCAATGCAGGGTCGACGGCCACTCCTGCACGGCCGGCGGCGGCTCGGCGCGGCCGGGGCTGGCGTGGTGCGCCACCAGCCGCCAGCCGGCCGCGGTGTTGACGTAGACGTTGGTGGCCAGCACGAACGCCTGCTCGGCGCCCTGGCCCGGCGGCAGGCGCAGCCGCTCCACCAGGTGGTGCACGGCGACGCCCAGACCCTGCAGGCGGCGCACCTGGTCGGGCACGACGGGCACGCCGCCGTTGCCGAAGAGGGCCTCGAAGCTGGCGCGGATGGCCGCGCCGCCGACCACGCGCGCGCCGCCGGGGTGGACGCAGACGATCTCGTCGTCGTCGCCCCACACCGCCATCAGCCGCGCGAGGTCGCCTTGCTGCAGCGCTTCGTAGAACTGCGCCTCCACGTCGTCGGCGCTGGCCAGCAGGCTGGCCTGGGGCGGCTTCATGCGGCGCACGTCAGCGCGGGCATTGGCGACGCGGCGCGGGCGCGGCCGCGCTCAGTGCGCCGAGGCCAGCTTCTCGCCCGCCTTCAGCCGGTAGACGGTGCCGCAGTACGGGCACTTGCCGTCGCCATGCGCCAGGTCGATGTAGACGCGCGGATGGTTGCTCCACAAGGGCATGGCCGGGTTGGGGCAGAAGGCGACGCCGGCGCCGTGCAGCTCGCGGGCGGTCAGTTCGACGACGGCGGGGGGTTGGCTCATCGGGCTCGTTGCGCTCATCGGATGCCTCAGACCTTGGTCAGCCATTCGGCGTACTTGGGGTTGCGGCCGTTGACGATGTCGAAGAAGGCGGCCTGGATCTTCTCGGTCACCGGGCCGCGCTGGCCGGCGCCGATGGGCACGCGGTCGAGTTCGCGGATCGGCGTCACCTCGGCCGCGGTGCCGGTGAAGAAGGCCTCGTCGGCGATGTAGACCTCGTCGCGCGTGATGCGCTTTTCCACCAGCTTCAGGCCGAGGTCGGCGCAGATCGCGGTGACCGTCTTGCGCGTGATGCCGTTCAGCGCGCCGGCCGACAGGTCGGGCGTGTAGACCACGCCGTCCTTGATGATGAAGATGTTCTCGCCGGCGCCTTCGGAGACGAAGCCGGCCGAGTCGAGCAGCAGCGCCTCGTCGTAGCCGTCTTCGGTGGCTTCCATGTTGGCCAGGATGCTGTTGCTGTAGTTGCTGACGGCCTTGGCCTGCGTCATCGTGATGTTGACGTGGTGGCGCGTGTAGCTGCTGGTCTTGACGCGGATGCCCTTCTTCAGCCCCTCTTCGCCGAGATAGGCGCCCCAGGGCCAGGCGGCAACCATCAGGTGGATGGTGTTGCCCTTGGGGCTGACGCCGAGCTTCTCGTCGCCGATCCACACCAGCGGGCGCAGGTAGCAGCTTTCCAGCTTGTTGGCCTTCACCACGTCGAGCTGCGCCTGGCAGACCTGCTCGAAGCTGAAGGGGATCTTCATGCGCAGGATCTTGGCGCTGTTGAACAAGCGCTCGGTGTGCTCGCGCAGGCGGAAGATGGCGGTGCCGTTCACCGTGTTGTAGGCGCGCACGCCTTCGAAGGCGCCGCAGCCGTAGTGCAGCGTGTGCGTCAGCACGTGGATCCTGGCGTCGCGCCAGTCGATCATCTGGCCGTCCATCCAGATCTTGCCGTCGCGGTCGGACATCGACATGGGTCTACCTCGGTGTACAGGGGGAAAGCGGCGGATTTTAGGGCGCGGCCGCGGCCGCGCCGCCGTCGGCCGCCGCGTCGGCACGCTCCAGCGCGAACGCGGTGCAGCGGCCGTTGCGCAATTCCACGCGCACGCGGTCGCCGCCGCCGTCGGTCCAGACGAAGGTCTCGGGGTCGTCGGCCACCCGCTGGCCCAGGCTGTGCGTCAGCGGCAGGATCTCCAGCAGCCGCATGCCGGTGCGCAGCTTGGCATGCAGCATCACCGCATTGTCGATGCTGCCCACCGGGCGGCCGGCGGCATTGCGCATCACGCGCAGGCTGCGGCTGAACTGCAGCAGCAGCCAGAAGACGATGGCGCTGACGCCCAGCACGACGCCGCGCCAGCCGTACGACGCATAGCCCACGGCCAGCGCCAGCGCGGCCAGGCCCCAGCCGATGACGGGGTTCATCGGGAAGGCCTCGACAACGGGGGCGGCAATCGACGGTTCGCGCGCATGGACGAGCTTCCTCGGCAGAGCGGCCGCGATGTTAAGCGGCGCGACGGCGGCGGCTGCAGGCCGCGACACGCCGCTACAAGCCGCGCACCACGTCCATCGCCTGCTCGATGCGCTCCACCGCGTGGATCTCCAGGCCTTCGAACAGCGCCTTGCGTGGCGCGTTGGCCTTGGGGACCACGGCGATGCCGAAGCCGAGCTTGGCCGCTTCGCGCAGGCGCTCCTGGCCGCGCGGCGCGGGGCGCACCTCGCCGGCCAGGCCGACCTCGCCGAAGGCGATGAAGCCGCGCGGCAGCGGCCGGCCGCGCAGGCTGCTCTGGATGGCCAGCAGCACCGCCAGGTCGGCCGCCGGCTCGGCGATGCGCACGCCGCCCACGGCGTTGACGAACACGTCCTGGTCCATGCAGGCCACGCCGGCGTGGCGGTGCAGCACGGCCAGCAGCATGGCCAGGCGGTCGCGGTCGAGGCCGACCGACAGCCGCCGCGGGCTGGCGCCGCCGCTGTCGACCAGCGCCTGCACCTCCACCAGCAGCGGCCGCGTGCCTTCCAGCGTGACCAGCACGCAAGAGCCCGGCACCGGCGCGCCGTGCGTCGACAAAAAGATCGCGCTCGGGTTGCTGACGCCCTTCAGGCCCTTCTCGGTCATCGCGAAGACGCCGATCTCGTTGACCGCGCCGAAGCGGTTCTTGATCGCCCGCACCAGGCGAAAGCTGCTGTGCGTGTCGCCCTCGAAGTACAGCACGGTGTCGACGATGTGCTCCAGCACGCGCGGGCCGGCCAGCGCGCCTTCTTTCGTGACGTGGCCGACCAGCACCATCGCACAGCCGCTGGTCTTGGCCGCGCGCGTCAGCTGCGCGGCGCATTCGCGCACCTGGGCCACCGAGCCGGGGGCCGAGCTGAGCTGCTCGCTGTACAAGGTTTGAATCGAGTCGATCACGCAGAACGCCGGGCGCTCGGCGTCCAGCGTGGCGAGGATGCGTTCGAGCTGGATCTCGGCCTGCACGCGCACGCCCGTGCCGGCCAGGCCCAGGCGGCGCGCGCGCAAGGCCACCTGGGCGCCGCTTTCCTCGCCGGTGACGTAGAGCACCTTCATTTGCGCCGACAGCGCGTCCAGCGCCTGCAGCAGCAGCGTGCTCTTGCCGATGCCGGGGTCGCCGCCGATCAGCACCACGCCGCCGGGCACGATGCCGCCGCCGAGCACGCGGTCCAGCTCCTCCTGGCCGGTGGGCGTGCGCGCCACCTCGGCGGCGTCGATCTCGCTGAGCGTGGCCACCGGCTGGCTGCGCGCCAGCGCCTGGAAGCGGTTCTTGGCGCTGCCGCCGGCGGCTTCCGCCGGCCCTTCGTCCAGCGTGTTCCAGGCGCCGCAGTGCGGGCACTTGCCCAGCCACTTGGGGCTGGTGCCGCCGCAGTCGCGGCAGGTGTAGACCGACTTGCCCGCCATCCGCTCGGGGTCTAAGCCGTCAGACGGAACTGCCGCTGCCGCGCAGCTTCTGCACGATGAACAGCAGCACGATGGCACCGATCACCGAGGCGATCCAGCCCGCCGGCTGGCCCGGCGCGTACCAGCCCATGGCCTGGCCGATGAAGCCGGCGATCAGCGAGCCGGCGATGCCCAGCAGGCTGGTCAGGATCCAGCCCATCTTCTGCTCGCCCGGCAGCAGGAAGCGCGCGATGGCGCCGACGATCAGGCCGACGATGGCCATCCAGACGTAGTGCATGAAGCTCTCCTCGAACGTTGGCGGTTGGCGGGTGGATCAGACGACCAGACGCACCGGCACCCGCTGGGCCAGTGCACACATCAGTTCGTAGCCGATCGTCGCGGCGGCCTGCGCCACGTCGTCGATCGCCAGCCGGCTGCCGCCCGGGCCCTGGCCCCACAACGTGACCTCGCTGCCGAGGCCGGCCTGCGGCAGCGCCGTGAGGTCGACCGCCAGCATGTCCATCGACACGCGGCCGACCGTGCGCGTGCGCACGCCGTCCACCAGCACCGGCGTGCCGCTGGCGGCGTGGCGCGGGTAGCCGTCGGCATAGCCGCAGGCGACGATGCCGATGCGCATCGGCCCCGGCGCCGTGAAGCTGCTGCCGTAGCCGACCGCGTCGCCGCGTTCCAGCGGCTGCACGCCGATCAGCCGCGAGCGCAGCGTCATCGCCGGCCGCAAGGCCCAGTGGGCGATGTCGTGCTCGGGGAAGTCGGGCGCGCTGCCGTAGACCAGGATGCCGGCGCGCACCCAGTCGTGGTGGACGGCCGCGCGGCCGTCGCCGGCCGTCGCGTGGCGCAGGATGGCCGCGCTGTTGGCCAGGCTGCGCTCGCCCGGCAGGTCCTGCACGGCGGCCTCGAAGGCGGCCAACTGGTGGGCGATGCCGCGCAGGCCATCGGCGTCGCTGAAGTGCGTCATCAGCGAGATCTCGTCGACCTGCGGCAGCGCGTTCAGCCGCGCCCAGGCGGCGCGGTAGGCCGCCGGCGTGAAGCCCAGGCGGTTCATGCCGCTGTTCATCTTCAGGAACACGCGGTGCGGCTTGTGCGTCTTGTGCACGGCCAGCCAGTCGATCTGCGCGTCGCAATGCACCGCGTGCCACAAGTCCAGGCGCGAGCACAGCTCCAGGTCGCGCGGTTCGAAGCAGCCTTCGAGCAGCAGCACCGGGCCGCGCCAGCCGAGGGCGCGGATGCGCTCGGCCTCGGCCAGGTCGAGCAGCGCAAAACCGTCGGCGCCGCGCAAGGCTTCGTAGACGCGCTCGATGCCGTGGCCGTAGGCGTTGGCCTTGACCACGGCCCACACCTTGGCGTCGGGCGCGGCGGCGCGCGCGCGGGCCAGGTTGCCGGCCAGGGCCGCGGAATGGATCAGCGCTTCGATCGGACGGGGCATGGCCGCGGCATTCTGCCAGCGCCTCGCGCGCCGGGGTCGGCCCCGACCCCCATGCTATAAACCGCCGCCTTCCAGACGGAGACAGTAGCGCCGGCCGCATGCGGGGGGTGCCGCAGCGCGCGCGAGACAATGAAAAAAGGCTTCTCGACCATCATGTCGGCGCAGTTCTTCAGCTCGCTGGCCGACAGCGCGTTGCTGGTGGCTGCCGTCGAGCTGCTGCGCTTGAACCATGCCCCGTCGTGGCAGACGCCGGCGCTGGCGCCGATGTTCGCGCTGTTCTACGTGGTGCTGGCGCCTTTCGTCGGCGCCATCGCCGACAGCATGCCCAAGGGCACGGTCATGTTCATCTCGAACACGATCAAGGTCGTGGGCTGCCTGATGATGCTGTTCGGCAGCCACCCGCTGCTGTCCTACGCGGTGGTGGGGCTGGGCGCCGCGGCGTATTCGCCGGCCAAGTACGGCATCCTGACCGAGCTGCTGCCGCCGTCGCAACTGGTCAAGGGCAACGGCTGGATCGAAGGGCTGACGGTCGCGTCCATCATCCTGGGCTTCGTGCTCGGCGGCCAGTTGGTCGGCCCGAAGCTGGCGCCGATGCTGCTGGGCTTCGACCTGCCCTGGATCGACACCGGCATCGACACGCCGCCCGAGGCCGCGATCTCGGTGATCGTCTTCATCTACGTGATCGCCGCGATCTTCAACCTCTACATCCCGCGCACCGACGCGCCGCTGCAGCCGATGACCGGCGGCGTGGCGGCGATGGTGCGCGACTTCTCGCACTGCAACGCGCGGCTGTGGGCCGACCGCCTGGGCCAGATCACGCTGGCCACCACCACGCTGCTGTGGGGCATCTTCGGCAACCTGCGGCTGATCGTCTTCGCCTGGGCCGCGGCGGCGCTGGGCTACACCACCACGCAGGCCTCGGGCCTGGCCGGGGTGGTGATCATCGGCTCGGTGATCGGCGCGGTCACCGCGTCGGCGACGATGAAGCTCGACAAGGCCACGCGCGTGCTGCCGCTGGCCATCGCGGTGGGCTTTCTGATGATCGGGCTCAACGTCATCACCAACGTGTGGGTGGCCGCGCCCTTCCTGGTGCTGCTGGGCGCGCTGTGCGGCTTCCTGATCGTGCCGATGAACGCGCTGCTGCAGCACCGCGGCCACAACCTGATGGGCGCCGGGCGCTCGATCGCGGTGCAGAACTTCAACGAGCAGGCCTGCATCCTGGGCGTCGGCGCGCTCTACAGCGGCCTCACCAAGTTCGGCCTCTCGGCCTTCGTCGCCATCGCCACCTTCGGGCTGCTGACCGCCGGCGTGATGGAAGCCATCCGCCGCTGGCACGTCAGCAACACGATCAAGCACCGCGACGAGGTCGAACGGCTGCTGGCCATCGCGCGCAGCGACGGTGGACATTGAGCGTCGTGCCGGCGGCGCCGGCGCCCGATGGCTGCCGTCGCTGGCACTGGCGCTGAACGCGCTGACCTGGGGCGTCTCGTGGTGGCCGTTCCGCCAGTTGCAGGCGGCCGGGCTGCACCCGCTGTGGGCCACGGCGCTGATCTACCTGGTGGCGGCGGCGGTGATCGGGCTGCGCCGGCCGCTGGCCTTCGGGCAGGTGCTGCGCACGCCGGCGTTGTGGGTGTTGGTGCTGGCCTCGGGCACCACCAATGCCTGCTTCAACTGGGCCACCACGCTGGACGACGTGGTGCGCGTGGTGCTGCTGTTCTACCTGATGCCGCTGTGGGCGGTGCTGCTGGCGCGCGTGCTGCTGGGCGAGCGGCTCACCGCGCTGGCGCTGCTGCGCGTGGCGCTGGCGCTGGCCGGCGCCGCCGTGGTGCTGTGGCCGGCCGGCGGCGGCTGGCCGCTGCCGCGCGGGCTGGCCGATGGGCTGGCCATCGTCGGCGGCTTCAGCTTCGCACTCAACAACGTCATGCTGCGGCGCGAGGCCGCGCGGCCGGCCGCGGCGCGCAGCCTGGCGATGTTCTGCGGCGGCGCGCTGGTGGCCGCGCTGCTGGCGCTGCTGCTGGGTGCACCCGCGCCGCCGGCGCCGGCGCCGGGCTGGGTGGCCGGCGCGGCGCTGCTGGCGCTGGCCTTCCTGGCCGGCAACCTGGCGCTGCAGTACGGCGCCGCGCGGCTGCCGGCCAACGCCACGGCGGTGATCATGATCACCGAGGTGCTGTTCGCCGCCGTCTCGGCGCTGCTGCTCGGCGCCACGCAGCCGAGCGCCTCGCTGGCGCTGGGCGGCGCGCTGATCGTCGCCGCTGCCCTGCTGGCGGCGCGCGGCTGAGGCTTGAACTACGATCGACGCCCTTTCCTTCAGCATGGAACGACCATGGCCGAGCAGACGATCTACGACTTCGACGCGCTGTCGATCGACGGCAAGCCCGCGCAACTGGCCAGCCAGCGCGGCAAGGTGATCCTGGTCGTCAACACCGCCAGCCAGTGCGGCTTCACGCCGCAGTTCGCCGGGCTGGAGAAGCTGTGGGAGGACTACCGCGACCGCGGCCTCGTGATCGTCGGTTTTCCGAGCAACCAGTTCGGCGGCCAGGACCCCGGCAGCAACGACGAGATCGCCGGCTTCTGCCAGCGCAACTACGGCGTGAGCTTTCCGATGATGGCCAAGGTCGACGTCAACGGCGCGCAGGCGCACCCGCTGTGGAAGTGGCTGAAGTCGCAGGCGCCGGGGCTGCTGGGCACCGAGGCGATCAAGTGGAACTTCACCAAGTTCCTGGTCGGCAAGAATGGCCAGGTGCTCAAGCGCTATGCGCCCAACGACGCGCCCGACTCGCTGCGCAAGGACATCGAAGCGGCGCTCGCCGCCTGACGAAAGACTCCCGAGAGCCGCCATGTTCCAGCACCTCGACGCCTATGCCGGCGACCCCATCCTCAGCCTCAACGAGGACTTCCAGAAGGACCCGCGGCCGCTGAAGGTGAACCTGTCGATCGGCATCTACTTCGACGACGAAGGCCGCATCCCGGTGCTCGACTGCGTGCGCCGCGCCGAGGCGCAGATGCTGGAGCACGCCGGCCCCAAACCCTACCTGCCGATCGAAGGCGACGCCGCGGCGCGCGCCGGCGTGCAAGCCCTGCTGTTCGGCGCCGGGCACGAGGCGGTGGCCGGCGGCCGCATCGCCACGCTGCAGACCATCGGCTCCAGCGGCGGGCTGAAGGTCGGCGCCGATTTCCTCAAACGTTGGTTCCCGACGAGCCAGGTGTGGGTCAGCGACCCCACCTGGGACAACCACCGCGCGATGTTCGAAGGCGCCGGGCTGGTGGTGAACACCTACCCCTACTACGACGCGGCGACCGGCGGCCTGCGCTTCGAGGCCATGCTCGACACGCTGCGCGGCCTGCCGCGGCACAGCGTGGTGCTGCTGCACGCCTGCTGCCACAACCCGACCGGCGTCGACCTCAGCCGCGCGCAGTGGGAGGCGCTGATCCCGCTGCTGCGCGAACGCGAGCTGCTGCCCTACCTCGACCTGGCCTACCAGGGCTACGGCGACGGCATCGCCGAAGACGCCTTCGCGCCGCGCGCGCTGGCCGCCGCGGGCTTGCGCTTCTTCATCGCCAACTCGTTCAGCAAGAGCATGAGCGTCTACGGCGAGCGCTGTGGCGCCTTGAGCGTGGTCTGCGCCGACGCCGCCGAGGCCGAGCGCGTGCTCGGCCAGCTCAAGGCCACGGTGCGCCGCAACTACTCCAGCCCGGCGATCCACGCCGCCGGCATCATCGCCCGCGTGCTGGGCGATCCGACGCTGCGCGCCAGCTGGGAGGCCGACGTGGCCGCCATGCGCCAGCGCATCCTGGCGATGCGGCGCAGCCTGCACGGCGTGCTGTCCGCCAAGCGCCCGGGGCGCGACTTCGGCTACTTCCTCAGCCAGCGCGGCATGTTCAGCTACACGGGCTTGAGCGCGGCGCAGGTCGACCGGCTGCGCGAAGAGTTCGGCGTCTACTTGATCCGCTCCGGCCGCATCTGCGTGGCGGGCTTGAACACCGGCAACGTCGAGCGCACCGCGGAGGCGATCGCGGCGCTGCTTTGAACCCTAGGCTTCCGCGGCGGCCGCCTTCAGCAGCCGCTCGCGCAGCCAGCGCTGGCCGGCGTCGGCGTCCAGCCGCAACGGCCACAGCATCTGCACCGACACCGGGTCCATCTGGAACGGCAACTCGCGCGTGACCAGCTGGTCGGCGTAGCCGGTGGCCGGCACGAAGTGCGCCGGCAGCACGGTCAGCAGGTCGGAGCGGCTGACCACGCGGCCGGCGGTGAAGAACTGGTTGACCGTCAGCACGATGCGCCGCCGCCGGCCCAGCGCCGCCAGCGCCTGGTCCATCAGCCCCTGCGGCCGGCCGGAGAAGCTGACCAGCAGGTGTTCGGCCGCGCAGTAGTCGTCCAAAGTGAGCGCCCGCTCGGCCAGCGGATGGCCGCGGCGCATCACGCAGACGTAGCGGCTTTCGTACAGGTGCTGCTGGCGCAGGCCCGATGACGGGCCCTCGGCCGTCAACGCCGCCACCGCCACCGGGAAGTGGCCGATCGCCATGTCGGCCTCGCCCTGCAGCAGCAGCCGGCGCGGGTCGCGCGTGGTCAGCGGCAGCACGCGCAGGCCGACGCGCGCGCGCTCGGCCTGCAGCAAGGCCATCAGCGGCGGCGTCAGCATGGCCGCGGTGGCGTCGGCCATCGCCAGGCGGAAGGTGGCGTTGCCGGCGCGCGGGTCGAAGCGCTCGGGCGCCAGCGCGTCCTGCAGGCTGGTCAGCGCGTCGCGCACCAGCGGCCACAGCGCCTCGGCGCGCGCCGTGGGCTTCATGCCGAAGGCGGTGCGCACGAACAAGGCCTCGCCGACGGCCGTGTGCAACCGCTTGAGCGCGTGGCTGACCGCCGGCTGCGTCATCGCCAGCTCGGCCGCGGCGCGGGTCAGGCTGCCGTCGGCCATTACGCGGTCGAACACGCGCAACAGGTTCAGGTCCAGTTGGCGGAAGTTGATGCGAGGTCCTGCACGTTATGAATTCGATTGATAGCTTACATGCACATCTTTCATGATGAAGCATTAGGGTTGACCCTAATATGCCGTCCGTTGGTTTCGACCCGAGACCGCATTGAAGGAGTTGTCATGAGCCACTCGACCACCATCCAGACCCTGCACGTTCCGACCCCCGCGATGCCGCGCGGCTCTTCCATCGCCGCCGCGCTGTACGCCGCGCTGGCCGCGCTGTTCGAGCGCCGCCCGCCCAGCCGCGCCAAGCTGCTGAAGGAAGCCGCCTCGGTGCGCGCGCTGGCCGCCAGCATGCAGGACAGCGACCCCGGCTTCGCCGCCGACCTGCGCGCCGCCGCCGACCGCCACGAAGCGCTGCTCGAGCGCTGAGCGCGCCGCCCCGCGGCGACGGGCCGCCACGGCGCTGAGGCATCATCGCGGCCGATGGGCCTGTTCCTGCTGAAGCGCTTCGCGACCTTCGTGGCCACCCTGGCGGTGGCGTCGGTGCTGGTGTTCGCGGTGCTCGAGCTGTTGCCGGGCAACGCGGCCGAGGTGATCCTCGGCGACACGGCCACCCCCGAGGCGGTGGCCGCGCTGCAGGCCAAGCTGGGCCTCGACCGGCCGCCGCTGCAGCGCTACCTCGACTGGGTCGGCGGCTGGCTGCAAGGCCGCAGCGCCGACAGCATCAGCTACGGCAGCCCGACCGCCGAGCTGATCGCCGAGCGGCTGCGCGTGACGCTGCCGCTGGCCGTGATGGCGATGGCGCTGACCGTGGTGCTGGCCATCGGGCTGGGGCTGTACGCCGCCTCGCACCACAACCGCGCCGGCGACATCGGCGTGATGGCCGCCAGCCAGCTCGGCGTGGCGGTGCCGAACTTCTGGTTCGCGATGCTGCTGATCCTGGTCTTCGCGGTGAAGCTGCAATGGGTCAGCGCCGGCGGTTTTCCGGGCTGGACCGAGGACGAAGGCGGCTCGCCCGCCGAGGCGCTGGCCGCGCTGCTGCTGCCGGCGCTGTCGCTGGCGCTGGTGCAGGCCGCCATCCTGGCGCGCGTGACGCGCTCGGCCGTGCTGGAAGTGATGCGCGAAGACTACGTGCGCACCGCGCGCGCCAAGGGCCTGAGCCGCCGCCAGGCGCTGTGGCGCCACGTGCTGCGCAACGCGATGATCCCGGTGCTGACGATCAGCGGGCTGCAGTTCGCCAACCTCGTCACCGGCACCATCGTGGTCGAGAACGTCTTCGTGCTGCCGGGCATCGGCCGGTTGGTGTTCCAGGCCATCAGCAACCGCGACCTCGTCGTCGTGCGCGACGTGGTGATGCTGCTGGCCGCCGTGGTGGTGCTGGTCAACTTCGTGGTCGACGTGCTGTATGCCATCGTCGATCCACGGCTGCGCAGGGCGGATGCATGAGCTTTTGGAGCAGGGCGCTGCGCCACCCGAGCTTCGTCGTCGGCGGCAGCTTGAGCCTGCTGCTGGCGGCCGCCGCGCTGCTGTCGCTGGTGTGGCAGCCGCACCCGCCGGCCGAGATCGACATGGCGCTCAAGCTGCAGCCGCCCAGCGCCGCCCGCTGGCTGGGCAGCGACGCCTTCGGCCGCGACGTGGCCTCGCAGCTTTTGGTGGGCGCGCAGGCCAGCATCCTGGTCGGCGTGATCGCGGTCGGCATCGGGCTGGTCGCCGGCGTCGCGCTGGGCTGCCTGGCGGCGGCGCGCGGCGGCTGGGTCGACGAGCTGATCATGCGCGCCAGCGACTTCACCTTCGCCTTCCCGGCGCTGCTGACGGCCATCATGCTGACCGCCATCTACGGCCCCGGCCTGGTGACCAGCATCGTCGCCATCGGCATCTTCAACGTCCCGGTGTTCGCGCGCATCACGCGCAGCACCGCGCAGGCGGTGTGGGCGCGCGAATTCGTGCTGGCGGCGCGCGCCGCCGGCAAGAGCGGCTGGCGCATCACCTGGGACCACGTGCTGCCCAACATCGCCAGCCAGTTGATCGTGCAGGCCAGCATCTCGTTCGCCACCGCCATCCTGGCCGAGGCCGCGTTGTCGTACCTGGGCCTGGGCACGCAGCCGCCGCAGCCGAGCTGGGGCCGCATGCTCAGCGAGGCGCAGACGCTGCTGTTCCAGGCCCCGTTGCTGGCTTTGTGGCCGGGCGTGGCGATCGTGCTGAGCGTGCTGGGCCTCAACCTGATGGGCGACGGCCTGCGCGACCTGATGGACCCCAAGCTAGCGCGCAAGCGCTAAATGGAAGCTGCCATGAAGATCGAATTCGTCTCCGACGTTGCCTGCCCCTGGTGCGCGATCGGCCTGCAGTCGCTGGAGCAGGCGCTGGCGCGCATCGGCCCCGAACTGCCGGTCGAGCTGAGCTTCCAGCCCTTCGAGCTGAACCCGACGCTGGGGCCCGAAGGCGCCGATACGCTGCAGTACCTGGCCGGCAAGTACGGCATGGCGCCCGAGCAGATCAAGGCCAACCAGGCGGCGATCCGCGAGCGCGGCGCCGCGCTCGGCTTCGCTTTCGGCGAGCGCAGCCGCGTCTGGAACACCTTCGACGCGCACCGCCTGCTGGCCTGGGCCGGCGAGCAGGGCGCCGACCGCCAGCGCGCGCTGAAGCATGCGCTGCTGGCCGCCTACCACGGCCAGGGCCGCAACCCCGGCGACCCCGCGGTGCTGCTGGAACTGGCGGCCGCCGCCGGGCTCGACGCCGAGCAGGCGCGCGCGGTGCTGGCCAGCGACGCCTACGCCGACGAGGTGCGCGAGCGCGAGCAGTTCTGGCAGCGCGCCGGCATCCACTCGGTGCCGGCGGTGGTGATCGACCGCAAGCACCTGATCTCCGGCGGCCAGCCGGTCGAAGTGTTCGAGCAGGCGCTGCGCAAGATCGCGGCCGATGCCCCCGCGGCGCCCGAGGCGACTTAGCGCGCCCGGCACCGCATGCCGCGCAACATCGAGATCAAGGCGCGCATCGACGGCGTGGAGGCGCTGCTGCCGCGCGCACAGGCGCTGGCCGGCGGCGGCGCGCCGCGGCTGATCGAGCAGGACGACCAGTTCTTCCGCGTGCCGCCGGGCCACGGCCGCCTGAAGCTGCGCCGCTTCGCCGACGGCAGCGCCGAGCTGATCCACTACCAGCGGCCGGACGGCACGCAAGCGCGCGCCTCCGACTACCTGCGCGTGGCGGTGCCCGACGCCGACGCGCTGGCCGCGGCGCTGGGCCGCGCCCTCGGCGCCGCCGGCCGCGTGGTGAAGCGCCGCTGGCTGCTGCTGGCCGGCCAGACCCGCATCCACCTCGACCGCGTGCAAGGCCTGGGCGACTTCCTGGAGCTGGAAGTGGTGCTGCAGCCCGGCCAGTCCGACGCCGAAGGCCAGGCCATCGCCGAGCAGTGCATGCTGGACCTCGGGCTGGCCGCAGCGCCACGCCTGGCCGGCGCCTATGTGGATCTCGATGGCGACCTCGAAGGCCGCGCCGACGGGCAACACAGCTTCACGAAGTAAAGCTTCGTGGCGCGCGTCACCGGCGCGCCGGCCGCCGGCGTTGAGACGGTTTGCAAACCCCCAAGGGTGGAGATCGCCATGACATCCAAGCTGCTGCGCCCGGCCCTGGCCGCGGCCTTGCTCGTCTCGCTGGGCGGCTGCGTGGTCGCGCCTTACGGCTACGGTTACGGCTACGGCGGGCGCGACCCCTACGCCGCCGAAGACGGCCCGGTGGTCGGCGTCGCGCCGCCGCCGCCGCAGTACGAAGTGGTTCCCGCCGCGCCGGGCCTGGGCTACGTGTGGATCGGCGGCTACTGGGGCTGGAACCTGGGCCGCCACGTCTGGATCGGCGGCCGCTGGGCAATGCCGCCGGCCGGCCGCTCGTGGGTGCCCGGCTCGTGGGGCCGCTACGGCGACGGCTGGCGCTACCGCGGCGGCTACTGGGGACGGCGATAGCCCCCTACGGCGCTGCGGGCCGGTCCCCCGGGTCCGGGCCGGGGGACCGGCCCGCCCCCCGCGGGGGATCAAGTTGCCCGGCGGAGCCGGATCAACTTGAGAGCGCGGGCGGCAGCGCCGCGGCCAGGAAGTCGTAGACGCGGCGCACCAGCGGGTTGCCGCGGATCTCGCGGTGCACCGCCAGCCAGCACGGCAGCGGCGGAATCTTCAGCGCCGGCAGCAGCGGCTGCACGCCGGGCCAGTAGGGCAGGTTGTAGCGCGCGACGAAGCCGATGCCGGCGCCGGCGGCGACCAGACAGCCGTAGGCCACCTGGTCGTCGGTGCGCAGCGCGAACTGCGCCGGCGTGATGGCCAGCCCCTGCGCCGCGAAGCCGCGCAGCAGCGTGTCGTCGCGGTCGTAGCCGATCAGCCGGTGGCGCAGCAGGTCGCCCGGCTGGCGCGGCGTGCCGGCGCGCGCCAGGTAGCCGGCGTGCGCCGCGGCCACCAGCGGCACCTCGCCCAGCTTGCGCGCCACCAGCGAGGCCTGCACCGGCCGCACCATGCGCACCGCGATGTCGGCCTCGCGCCGCAGCAAGTTGCTCAAGGCGTTGGAGGCCACCAGCTCGACCTGGATCTGCGGCTCGTCCTGCTGCAGCCGCGCCAGCAGCGGCGGCAGCAGCCAGCACGCGGCCACCTGGCTGGTGCTGATGCGCACCGTGCCGCCGGCGATGGCGCGGCGCTGCGCCAGCCCTTGCGACAGCGCCTCGGCGGCGCGCGCCATCGAACGCGCCGCATCGGCGATCTCCAGCGCGAGCGCCGTCGGCGTCACGCCGCGCCCGGTGCGCTCGAACAGCGGCGCGCCGAGCTGCGCTTCCAGCTGCGCCACGTGCCGCCCCAGCGTCGGCTGCTGGGCGCCCAGCTTGCGCGCCGCGCCGAGCAGGCTGCCGGCGTCCAGCACCGCCAGGAAGCTGCGCACCAGGGTCCAGTCGAAGCGCTCGGGGGATATGCCGTCTTGCATAGCTGTTGAACGTGGCTCGCCGATTGTTGCAGAACGCCGCCGGCCCGACACTGACCGCCCCGCTGCCGATCGAAGGAACCACCATGACCCGCTCCACCGTGCTGATCCTGGGCGCCGGCGGCCGCTTCGGCGGCGCCGCGATGCAGGCCTTCGCCGCCGCCGGCTGGACCGTGCTGGCCCAGCAGCGGCAGCCCCCGCCGGCGCTGCCGGCCAACGCGCGGCTGCTGCAGCTGGGCCTGGCCGATGCGCCGGCGCTGGCCCGCGCCGCCGCCGGCGCCACGCTGGTGGTGCACGCCATCAACCCGCCCTACACGCGCTGGGAGCGCGAGCTGCTGCCGCTGTTCCGCCAGGGACTGGCGGTGGCCGAACGGCTGGGCGCGCGCTTCATGCTGCCGGGCAACGTCTACGCCTACGGCCAGACCATGCCGCCGCTGCTGCGCGAAGACACGCCGCCGCGCCCCAGCACGCGCAAGGGCGAGCTGCGCGCGGCGATGGAAGACGAGCTGGCGCGCCGCGCCGCGCAAGGCCTGGACGCCGTGGTGATCCGCGCCGGCGACTTCTTCGGCAGCGGCCGCGGCAGCTGGCTGGACCTGGTGATCGCCAAGGACCTGGCGCGCGGCCAGCTGGTCTATCCGGGCCCGCTGGACGTGCTGCACGCCTGGGCCTACCTGCCCGACCTGGCGCAGGCCTTCGTCGCGGTGGCCGGCGACGGCGGCCACCGCGGCCTGCTGCGCCTGCACTTCGCCGGCGTGGCGGTGACGGGGCACGAGTTCAGCGCGGCGCTGCAGGCGGCCGCCGGCGAACTGGGCCTGCGGCCGGCGCAGGGCTTTCGCGTCGGCGGCCTGCCGTGGCCGGCGATGCGCGCGCTGGGCCTGGTGCGGCCGATGCTGCGCGAGATCGTCCGCATGCGCTACCTGTGGCGCGTGCCGCATGCGCTGGACGGCACGGCGCTGCGCCGCCACGTGGGCGCGCTGCCGGCCACGCCGCTGCCGCAGGCCTTGCAACAGGCCTTGCGCGGGCTCGGCTTCGGGCCGGGGCCGGGCCGCCAGGCTCCGTTATCGTTGGCGGGTGGCTGAGCTGCTTGCCGTCCAGGACCTTCGCGTCACCCTCCACACCGCTCGCGGCCCGGCCGATGCGCTGCGCGGCGTGTCGTTCGCGATGGCGCGCGGCGACACCGTCGGGCTGATCGGCGAATCGGGCTGCGGCAAGTCGATCACCGCGCTGGCGCTGATGGGGCTGCTGCCCGAAGGCGCGCAGGTCGCGGGCTCGATCCGCTTCGACGGCGTCGAGCTGACCACGCTGCCCGAAGCGCAGCTGTGCCAGTTGCGCGGCAACCGCATCGGCATGGTGTTCCAGGAGCCGATGACGGCGCTCAACCCGCTGCACACGGTGGGCCACCAGATCGGCGAATCGCTGCGCCTGCACAAGGGCTTGTCGCGCGCGGCGGCGCGCGCCGAGGCCTTGCGGCTGCTCGAGCGCGTGCAGCTACCGCAAGCCGCGCAGCGGCTCGACGCCTATCCGCACCAGCTATCCGGCGGCCAGCGCCAGCGCGTGGTGATCGCCATCGCGCTGGCCTGCGGGCCCGATTTGCTGATCGCCGACGAGCCGACCACCGCGCTCGACGTGACGCTGCAGCGCGAGGTGCTGGCGCTGATCGCCGAGCTGGTGCGCGAGGACGGCATGGGCCTGCTGCTGATCAGCCACGACCTCGGCGTGATGGCCGACACCGTGCAGCGCATGCTGGTGATGTACGGCGGCACGGTGGTCGAAAGCGGCCCGACGGCCGAGGTCTTCCGCCGGCTGGCGCACCCATATTCGCGCGGCCTGTTCGCGGCGCGGCCGCGGCTGGGCCTGGCGCGCGGCACGCGGCTGGCCACCATCGCCGGGCGCGTGCCCGAGCTGGCCGACATGCCCGCCGGCTGCCCGTTCGCGCCGCGCTGCGGCCTGGCCATCGACGAGTGCCGCCGCGCGCCGGTGCCGCCGCTCGTCGTGACGCCGGGCCACGAGGTGCGCTGCCTGCGCTGGGAGGCGGCCGCGGCATGACCGTGTTATTGCAGGCCGAAGACCTGCACCAGCAATACCGCCTGCCGCGCGAGCGCTTGTTCGGCCCGCGCCCGCTGGTGCAGGCGCTCGACGGCGTCAGCTTCACGCTGCACAAGGGGCGCAGCCTGGGGCTGGTCGGCGAGTCGGGCTCGGGCAAGAGCACGCTGGCGCGGCTGGTGATGGCGCTGGAAGCGCCGAGCGAAGGCCGCGTGGTGTTCGACGGGCAGGACCTGAACGCGTTGTCGCCGGCGGCGCTGCGGCGCGCCCGCGCCGGCTTCCAGATGGTGTTCCAGGATCCGTATGGCAGCCTGGACCCGCGCCGCCGCGTGCTGCAGACCGTGGCCGAGCCGCTGGCCGTGCTGCACGGTGCCGGCAGCGCCGAGCAGCGCGAGCGCGCCGCCGAGGTGCTGGACGCGGTGGGCCTGCGCGCCAGCGACCTCGACAAGTACCCGCACGAATTCAGCGGCGGCCAGCGCCAGCGCATCGCCATCGCGCGCGCGCTGGTCACGCGGCCGCAGCTCATCGTCGCCGACGAGCCGGTCAGCGCGCTCGACGTCTCGGTGCAGGCCCAGGTGCTCAACCTGATGCAGGACCTGCAGGACCGCTTCGGCGTCACCTACTTCTTCATCAGCCACGACCTGGCGGTGGTCGACCTCGTGTGCGACGAGGTCATCGTGCTGCAGCACGGCCGCATCGTCGAGCAGGGCGACCCCGACACGCTGTTCCGCCGCCCGCAGCACCCCTACACGCAACGGCTGCTGGCCGCCGTGCCCGGCGCCGCGCTGGCCACGCCTTGAAAGGACCGCGATGAGCGCCCTGCACGAACTCAGCGCCCAGGCCCTGTCGGCCCTGTTCGGCCGCGGCGAAGCTTCCCCGGTCGAGGCGGCGCAGGCCGTCATCGCTCATGTCGAACGTTGGGAGCCCAAGCTCCACGCGCTGTGGCAGTTCGACCCCGAGGGGGCGCTGGCGATGGCGCGCGAGTCGGAGGCGCGCTGGCGCCTGAGCCAGCCGCGCTCGCCGCTGGACGGCGTGCCGGTGACGATCAAGGAGAACATCGCCACCCGCGGCGTGCCGGTACCGCTGGGCACCGCGGCCACCGAACTGGTGCCGGCGCCCGAAGACGCGCCGCCGGCGGCGCGCCTGCGCGAGGCCGGCTGCGTGTTCCTGGGCAAGACCACGATGCCCGACTACGGCATGCTGTCGTCGGGGCTGTCGAGCTTCCACGCGCTGGCGCGCAACCCCTGGGACCTGAGCAAGAACCCCGGCGGCAGCAGCGCCGGCGCCGGCGCCGCCGCGGCCGCCGGCTACGGGCCGCTGCACCTGGGCACCGACATCGGCGGCAGCATCCGGCTGCCGGCCGCCTGGTGCGGCGTGGTCGGCCTCAAGCCCAGCAACGGCCGCGTGCCGATCAAGCCGCCGTACATCGGCCGCGTCGCCGGGCCGCTGACGCGCAGCGTGACCGACGGCGCGCTGCTGATGAGCGTGCTGGCCCAGCCCGACTGGCGCGACGCCACCAGCCTGCCGCCGCAGGCCATCGACTGGCTGGCGCTGGACCTCGATCTCAAAGGCCTCAAGCTCGGCCTGCAGCTCGACGCCGGCTGGGGCCTGGCGGTCGACCCCGAGGTGCGCGCTGCGGTCGAGGCCGCGGCGCGGCGCTTCGAGGCGGCCGGCGCCATCGTCGAGCCGCTGGCGCCGTTCCTGCGCGCCGAGATGGCCGAGGGCATCGACCGCTTCTGGCGCGTGCGCTCGTGGCTCGACATCCAGGCACTGCCGGCCGCGCGCCAAGCGCTGGTGCTGCCCTTCATCCGCGACTGGGTGGCGCCGGGCGCGGCCATCGGCGCGGCCGAGCTGTTCAAGGGCTTCTCGCAGATCGCCGTGCTGCGCGACGCCGCGGTTGCCGCCACGCAGCCCTTCGACTTCGTGCTGAGCCCGGTGGCCCCGGTGCCCGGCTTTGCGGCCGAGTGGGCGATGCCGACCAACGATGCGGCCACCGCGATGCACCACATCGGCTTCACGCTACCCTTCAACATGAGCGAACAGCCGTCGATCAGCATCGACGCCGGCCAGACGCGCGGCGGGCTGCCGATCGGCCTGCAGATCACCGGCCACCGCCACGACGACCTGGGCGTGCTGCGCCTGGCGCGCGCCTGGGAGCGGCTGCGCCCGCCGCCGCGGCCCTGGCCACAGCCCTGAAAGAGCGCCGGCCGCGACACGCGGTAGATTCACGGCTGAGTCGACTGGCTGGAAGGCGGCAGCATGAAAGACGTTCGCGGCAACCGGCTGGGCACCGAGTCCGGCAGCGCCGCGGCCGCGGCCGAGCAGGCGCTGTGGCGCATGATGGCCTTCTACGAGCCGCCGATTGCCGACCTCGACGCCGCCATCGCCGCCGACCCCGGCTGGGCCTTGCCGCACGTGATGAAGGCCGGCTTCCTGCTCAGCCTGACCGAGCCCGCGCTGCTGGCCGAGGCGCAAGCGCAGCTCGCCCACGCGCGCACGCTCAAGCCCGGCCCGCCGCGCGAGCAGGCCCACCTGCAGGCCGTGGCGCAGGTGGCCGATGGCCATTGGCAGGGCGCCGTGCGCATCTGGGACGAGCTGCTGCTCGAACAGCCGCGCGACGCGCTGGCGCTGCAGTGGTGCCAGCTGTGGGACTTCTACCGCGGCGACGCGCCGGGCCTGCGCCAGCGCCCGGCGCGCGCGCTGCCCACCTGGGACGAGGCCGACCCGCTGTACCCCTGCGTGCTGGCGCTGCACGCCTTCGGGCTGGAGGAATGCAACCTGCACCCGCAGGCCGAGGAGACCGGCCGCCGCGCGCTGGCGCTCGACCCGCGCGTGCCGTGGGCGGTGCACGCGGTGGCCCACGTGATGGAGATGCAGGGCCGCTTCGAGGAAGGCGGCGCCTGGCTGCGCCAGCACCAGCCGCACTGGGCCGAAGGCAACGGCTTCGCCTGCCACCTGTGGTGGCACAAGGCCTTGTTCCGGCTGGAGGCGCTGGACGCCGCCGGCGTGATGCGCGTGCTCGACACCCACCTCAGCGGCGACGCGCTGCAGATCACGCTGCAGCGCGTGGACGGCGCGGCCATGCTGTGGCGGCTGCACCTGCTGGGGCACGACATGTCGGCGGCCTTTGCCGCGCTGCTGGCCGGCTGGGACCGCAACGAAGCCGGCGCCGGCTACTACGCCTTCAACGACGTGCACCTGGTGCTGGCGATGCTGGGCGCCGGCGAGCTGCCGGCCGCCGAGGCCTGGCTGGCGCACTGCGCCGAGCGCGTGCTGGAAGCCGGCGACGCGCGGCGCAGCAACCACCTGATGGCGCGCGAGGTCGGCCTGCCGCTGCTGCGCGCGCTGCTGGCCTTTGCGCGCGAAGACTTCGACGCCGCCGCCGACGGCCTGTACGCGATGCGCGGCAGCGCCCAGCGCTTCGGCGGCAGCCATGCGCAGCGCGACCTGATCGACCTGACCTTGCTGGCCGCCGCCGCCCGCGGCAGCCGCCGCGCGATGGGCCGCGCGCTGCTGCGCGAACGCCTGATGGCCAAGCCGCGCACGCCGCTGACGCGGCATTGGATGGAGGCGATGGAGATGGGCGAGGACGGCCGTTGAAGCGGGCCTGAAGCCGCCGCCTCAGATCAACGGCGGCTGCAACTGCTCGTGCGCGATTGCGGCCTGCACCGCGGGGCGCTGCAGCACGCGCTGCATCCAGGGGCCGATGTGCGCGAAGTCGCGCGCCGGGCGGCTGCCCACGGGATCGAAGCCGCGCGTCCAGCGGCACAGCATGAAGGCGTAGGGGTCGACGGCGCTGTAGTCGGCGCCCAGCAGCCAGGGCCCGCCGTGCGCGCCGAGTTGCTCGTCGATCTGCTGCAGCAGCGCGACCACGCGCGCCTGGGCCGCCGCGCGCACCTGGCGCGCGCCGTCGGCATTGCCGGCCTCGACCATCCGCTCGGGATAGAAGTAATGGATCAGCGTCGCCTGCAACGTGTTGGTCAGCCAGACCAGCCACTTGTAGAAGTGCGCGCGCTCGGGCGTGGCCAGCGGCGGCGCCAGCCGCGGCTGCGGGAAGCAGTCCACCAGGTGCAGGCAGATCGCCGCCGTTTCGTACAGCACGAGACCGTCGTGCTCCAGCACCGGGATCAGCCCGTTCGGGTTGAGCTTGAGGTAGGCCGGCGCCTGGTGCGCGCCCTGCGCGCGGTCGACCAGCACCGGCTCGAAAGGCTGGCCCAGCTCGCGCAGCAGCACGTTGACGACGAAGCTGGCGTTGCTGGGGTGGTAGTGCAGGCGGATCACGAGCTAACTTATTCCTTGCGCGTACCGACCCAGCGCGCCAGCGTCGCGCTCAGGCGACTGGCGTCGATCGGCTTGGTGAGGAAGTCGTCCATGCCGTCGGCCAGCGCCTGTTCGCGCTCGCTGACCAGCGCGGCCGCCGTCAGCGCGATGATGGGCACGCGGCGGCCTTCCTCCAGCGCGCGCAGCGCGCGCGTGGCCTCGTAGCCGCTCATCACCGGCATCTGCAGGTCCATCAGCACCGCGTCGTAGGGGTGGCCTTGCGCCGCGGCCTGCTGCACCTGCTGCACCGCCTCTTCGCCGTCGGCGGCCTGGCCGACCTCGACGCCCCAGCGCTCGAGCATGGCCACGGCGATCAGCATGTTGACGGCGTTGTCTTCCACCATCAGCACGTGGGCGCCGCGCAGCCGCTCGGCGGCCGACGGCCCGGCCACCGGCGCCAGCGGCGCGGCCAGGGCCGGCGCCGGCGTGTCCAGCGGCGGCAGCGGCAGCTCGGCCCAGAAGCAGCTGCCGATGCCGGGCGCGCTGCGCACGCCGACCTCGCCGCCCATCAGGTGCGCCAGCTCGCGGCAGATCGACAGGCCGAGCCCGGTGCCGCCGAAGCGCCGCGTGGTCGACTCGTCGGCCTGGGTGAAGGGGCGGAACAGCCGCGCCTGCACGTCGGCGGCGATGCCGGCGCCGCTGTCCTGCACCTCGATGCGGACGCGCTCGCCGAGGCGCCGCGCGTTCAGCCGCACCTCGCCGCGCTGGTTGAACTTGACGGCGTTGCTGAGGTAGTTGCCGACGATCTGGCGCACGCGCAGCGGGTCGCCGCGCACGATGCCTTCGCTGCCGGCTTCGAGCTGCAGGCGCAGCGCGAGGTCGCGCCCCTGCGCCAGCGTGCCGTAGGCGCGGCAGACGGCGCGCAGCAGCTCGCCGAGGTCGAAGTGCGTGGTCTCGATCTGCAATTTGCCGGCCTCGATCTTCGACAGGTCGAGGATGTCGCTGATGATGCCGGTGAGCGACTGCGCCGTCTCGGAGATCTGGTCCAGGTACTGGCGGCGGCGCGCCTCGTCGACCTCGGCCGAGCGCGCCAGGTCGGCCAGCCCCAGCATGCCGTGCAGCGGCGTTCGCAGCTCGTGGCTGGTGTTGGCCAGGAAGGCGCTCTTGGCGCGGCTGGCGGCCTCGGCGTCGTCGCGGGCGCGCGCCAGCGTGGCCTCGAACTGGCGGCGCTCGGTGACGTCCTGCACGATCCACAGCGTGCCGCCGCGCGACGGGTGCTCGGGGTCGATCGGCTTGGCGATCACGCGGCCGGTGAAGCTGCTGCCGTCGCGGCGGCGGCACTCGGCGTCCAGCTCGATCGGCGCGCCGCGAGCCTGCTCCTGCTCGATCTGCAGGCTCACCTGTTCGCAGGCTTCGTCGCTGGGCCAGATCAGGCCCATCGGCTGGCCGACCAGGCCGCCGGCGGGCCAGCCGTAGAGGTGCTCGAACCAGGGGTTGGCCAGCACGAAGCGGCGCTCGCGCGTCACCGCGATGCCGATCGCCGCGGTCTCCAGGATGGCCTCGCGCTCCAGCCGCGCGCGTTCGGCGGCGGTGACGTCGCGCGCGTTGATCACCACGTACTCGCGGCGGTCCATCGAGAAGCGCGCGCCCGACACCCGCATCTGCACGCCCTGGCCGGCCTTGTTGACGAAGGCGCCGGGCTGGTCCTGCACGCGGCCCTGGTCGCGCAGCCGGTTGATGAACTCGTCGCGCACCAGGCCGTCCTGCCAGATGCCCAGCTCGATCCAGGTGCGGCCCACCACCTCGGCCGCGGTGTAGCCGGTGATGCGCTCGAAGGTCTGGTTGACCATCGCGTAGCGGCCGGTGGCCAGGTCGGTGAGGGTGATGACGTCGGGGCTGGTCGCCACCAGGTGCGACAGCATGGCCTCCGATCGGCGCACCGCCTCCTCGGCGGCGCGGCGCTCGGTGTCGTCGACGTAGATCGACAGCACCGCCGGGCCGTCCTCGGCCTCCACGCGCACGCCGGTGGCGCGCACCGAGACGCGGCGGCCGACGCGGCCGCTGACGCGGAAGTCGGTCACCGGCAGGCCCTGGCCGGGCGGCAGGTGGTCCAACTCGTCGATGCGGCGGCGCTCGCGCTCGCGCGAATCGCCGCTCTCGTAGCTGGCCAGCAAATCGCGGCCGACCATCGCCGACAGGTTGTCGTAGCCGAACAGCGCCACGCCGGCGGGGTTGGCATCGATCACGCGGCCGGCGCGGTGCATCACCAGCGGCGTGGGGATGCGCGAGAACAGCTCCTGGTAGCGCGTCTCGGTGGCGGCCAGCGCCTGGCGCGCCAGGCGGTCGGCGGTGACGTCGCGCGCCACGCCCCAGTAGCCGGTGAAGACGCCGCGCTCGTCGAAGCGCGGCTCGCCGCTGGCCATCAGGTGGCGCACGGTGCCGTCGGCCAGCCGCCACTGCACCGGCAGGTTGCGAAACGGCGCGCGCGTGTCGAGGTCGGCCTGCAGCAGGTCCAGCGTCTCCTCGTCGCAGCCGAACTGCGGCAGCTCCCAGGGCAGCAGGCCCAGCGCGCCGGCGCCGCCCGGGCCGAGGCCGAAGCTGCCGTCGCGCGGCGAGGTGCCGGCCACCAGGCGGTAGCGCTCGTCGATCTCCCAGTAGGCGTCGGCGGCGATCGCCAGCAGGCTGCGGAAGCGGTGCTCGCGCTCGATGGCGGCGCGGATGTGGCGCGCCACCACGTTGGCGATGGCCAGCCCGCCGGACACCCCGGCGCCCACCACCAGCAGGTGGATCAGCAGCCGCGTGTGGCCGCCGATGGCGCCGGCCACCGCGGGCTGCCCATCGCCGACGGCGGCGTGCACCAACACGAGCGTCAGCACCATCAGCGCGACGGCGGGCACCGCCAGCCGGCGCCGCGCCAGCGCGCAGACGAAGCAGGCCAGCAGCCCGAACACCGCCAGCCCGGGCCCGGCCAGGCCCCAGCCGATGACCACCGCGCTGCAGCCGACGATCACCACCGCCAGGCTGATGAGGCCGACCACGGCCGACTCGGCGCGGCGCTGCGGCAGCCGGATCGACCACGCCGACAGCAGCATCAGCGTGGCGTAGGCGGCCAGCAGCGCCCAGCGGCGGCCGTCGTCGGCCAGCGGGCTGGCCTGCACGACGACGATGCCGGCGGCCCCCGCCAGCACCGCCAGCGTGGCGAACAGGTTGCGCGTCACCACCGGCTGCAGGCCGACGCGCTCGCGGCCCGGGTCGGCGCGCGAACGCAGCGGCGGCACCGCCCCGAGCAGCGACTCGGGGCCTTCGGTGATGATGGACTCGTCGAGCAGGCTGTCTGAGCTCACGGCGGCATCCGGCGGAATGCCGAGCATGCCCTGCCCGGCACGGCTTGTGCCCCCGCCGGATCCCGGGGGTGGCGCTTCACGTCGGCAGCGGTCGGGCGCGCTGCAACTGCTCGCGCGTGGTTTCGGCGGCGCGGCGCGCCGCGGCGGCGAAGTCGGCGCTGCCCGCACCCAAGCTCGCCCCCGCGCCGCCGGCATAGAGGATGGCACGCGACGAGCTGACGAGGATGGGCCCGCCGGCGCGCCAGCCGGCGCGCACCGTGGCCTCGGCGTCGCCGCCCTGGGCGCCGATGCCGGGGATCAGCAGCGGCAGCGTGGGCGCCAGCGCGCGCACGCGCTCGATCTCGCCGGGGTAGGTGGCGCCGACCACCAGGCCGAGCTGGCCGTTGCGGTTCCAGTCGCCGGCGGCCAGGCGGGCGATGCGCTCGTACAGCCGCTCGCCGCCGGCCAATTCCTGCGCCTGCAGGTCGCTGCCGCCGGGGTTGCTGGTGCGGCACAGCAGGAACAGTCCCTTGCCGGCGTAGCGCAGGTAGGGCTCGATCGAGTCGAAGCCCATGAAGGGCGAGAGCGTCAGCGCGTCGGCCTGGTAGCGCTCGAAGGCCTCGCGCGCGTACTGCTCGGCGGTGGCGCCGATGTCGCCGCGCTTGGCGTCGAGGATCACGGGCACCGCCGGCGCCACGCGGCGGATGTGGGCGAGCAGCCGCTCCAGCTGGTCTTCGGCGCGCGCCGCGGCGAAGTAGGCGATCTGCGGCTTGAAGGCGCACACGAGGTCGTGCGTGGCGTCGACGATGGCGCAGCAGAAGTCGGCGATGCGCGACGCGTCGCCTTTCCAGGCGCCGGGAAAGCGCGCCGGCTCGGGGTCGAGGCCGACGCACAGCAGCGATTGCTGGCGCGCCTGGGCGGCGGCGAGTTGCTGGCTGAAGTCCATGCCGTCGCGCCCCCTTCAGACCCGCTGCGCCAGCACCGGCGCCAGCCCGGTGTAGCCGGCCGGCGTCAGCGCCTTGAGCCGTTCGCGCTCGGCCGCCGGCAGCTCGGTCAGGCTGTCGACGAAGGCGACCATGGCCTCGCGCGTCATCGCCTTGCCGCGGGTGTAGTCCTTCAGCCGCTCGTAGGGGTCCTTCAGGCCGTGGCGGCGCATCACGGTCTGGATCGGCTCGGCCAGCACTTCCCAGGCGGCGTCGAGGTCGGCGGCCAGCGCGGCGGGGTTGAGCTGCAGCTTGTCCATGCCGCGCGCCAGGCTCACGCAGCCCAGCAGCGCATGGCCCAGCGCCACGCCCATGTTGCGCAGCACCGTGCTGTCGGTCAGGTCGCGCTGCCAGCGGCTGATCGGCAGCTTCTGGCTCAGGTGCGCCAGCAGCGCGTTGGCGAGGCCGAAGTTGCCTTCGGCGTTCTCGAAGTCGATCGGGTTGACCTTGTGCGGCATGGTCGAGCTGCCCACCTCGCCGGCCTTGGTCTTCTGCGTAAAGTAGCCCAGCGAGATGTAGCCCCAGACGTCGCGGCACCAGTCGATGAGGATGGTGTCGGCGCGCTGCACCGCGTCGAATAGCTCGGCCATGTAGTCGTGCGGCTCGATCTGGATGGTGTAGGCGTTGAAGCTCAGGCCCAGGCGCTGCTCGACCACCTGGCGGCTGAAGCGCTCCCAGTCGAAATCGGGCCAGGCCGACAGGTGGGCGTTGTAGTTGCCGACCGCGCCGTTCATCTTGGCCAGCAGCGGCACCGCGGCGATGGCTTCGCGCGCACGGCGCAGGCGCGCCAGCACGTTGGCCGCTTCCTTGCCCACCGTGGTGGGGCTGGCCGTCTGGCCGTGGGTGCGGCTGAGCATGGGCACCGCGGCGTAGGCATGCGCCATGGCCTGCAGCTGCGCGGCGATGCGGTCCAGCGCCGGCAGCAGCACCTGCTCGCGCGCGCCCTTCAGCATCAGCGCGTGGCTGGTGTTGTTGATGTCCTCGCTGGTGCAGGCGAAGTGCACGAACTCGGCGGCCGCCTGCAGCTCGTCGTGCCCCTTGATGCGCGCCTTCAGCCAGTACTCGACCGCCTTCACGTCGTGGTTGGTGGTCTTCTCCAGCTCCTTGATGGCGCGCGCGTCGGCTTCCGAAAAGCGCAGCACCAGCGAACGCAGCAGGCCGCGCGCGGCATCCGACAGCGGCGCGAATTCGGCGAAGCCGGCGTCGGACAGCGCGATGAACCACTCCACCTCGACCTGCACGCGGCGGTGCATCAGGCCCAGTTCGGACAGCAGCGGGCGCAGCGGCGCCAGCGCGGCGGCGTAGCGGCCGTCCAGCGGGGACAGCGCTGCCAGGGTGGAAAGCGTCATGGGAGATGCCGCGTAGCCGGGGAAACCCGGATTCTAGAAGTGCGTCGCCGCGCGCCGCGCGCGCGCCGGAACGGGCGCGCGGCTTGCTAACCTCGGGGTCTTTCCAGCCCGATGCACCAACACGAGGAGCGCCCCATGGCCTTGCACCGCCGCCACACCCTGGTCCTGCCGTTGATGGCACTGGCCGCCGCCGCCAGCCTGCCCACCATTGCCGCCGCGCAAGCCAAGCTGAAGGTGGCGGCGATCTACACCGTGCCGGTGGAGCAGCAGTGGGTCAGCCGCATCGACAAGGCGCTGAAGGCCGCCGTCGCGCGCGGCGAGGTCGAGTACGTGTTCAGCGAGAACGTCAGCAACGCCGACTACGAGCGCGTGATGCGCCAGTACGCCGAGGGCGGCAACACGCTGATCGTCGGCGAGAGCTTCGCCGTCGAGGCCGCGGCGCGCAAGGTGGCCAAGGACTACCCCAAGGTCAGCTTCCTGATGGGCAGCAGCGGCAAGCCGCAGGCGCCCAACTTCAGCGTCTTCGACAACTACATCCAGGAGCCGGCCTACCTCAGCGGCATGATCGCCGGCGGCTTGAGCAAGAGCGGCAAGATCGGCATGGTCGGCGGCTTCCCGATCCCCGAGGTCAACCGCCTGATGAACGCCTTCATGGCCGGCGCCCGCGAGGTCAACCCCAAGGTGACCTTCGCGGTCAGCTTCATCAACAGCTGGTTCGACCCGCCGAAGGCCAAGGAAGCCGCCTTCGCGATGATCGACAAGGGTGCCGACGTGATGTATGCCGAGCGCTTCGGCGTCAGCGACGCCGCCAAGGAGCGCAAGGTGCTGGCCATCGGCAACGTCATCAACACCCAGGACAAGTACCCCGACACCGTGGCCGCCAGCGCGCTGTGGAACATGGAGCCGACGATCGACGCCGCGCTCAAGGCCGTGAAGGCCGGCCAGTTCAAGGCCGAGGACTACGGCAAGTACAGCACCATGAAGTACAAGGGCTCCGAGCTGGCGCCGCTGGGCACCTTCGAGAAGAAGCTGCCGGCCGAGCTGCTGGCGAAGGTGCGCGCGCGCGAGAAAGACATCGCCGACGGCAAGTTCAGCGTCAAGGTCGACGACGGCCAGCCCAAGGGCAGCGCCAAGTAGGCCGCCCGCCGGGTGACGAGCGCGCCGCTGCTGCGGCTGCAAGGCATAGCCAAGCGCTTCGGCGCGCTGCTGGCCAACGACGGCATCTCGCTGGACCTCGAACGCGGCGAGGTGCTGGCCTTGCTGGGCGAGAACGGCGCCGGCAAGAGCACGCTGGTGTCCATCCTGTTCGGGCACTACGTGGCCGACGCCGGCCGCATCGAGGTCGACGGCCGGCCGCTGCCGCCCGGCCAGCCCGCGGCCGCGCTGGCCGCCGGCATCGGCATGGTGCACCAGCACTTCACGCTGGCCGACAACCTGAGCGTACTGGACAATGTGATGCTCGGCACCGAGCCGCTGTGGCAGCCGCGCTCGCGCCGGCGCGAGGCGCGCGCCGCGCTGCTGCAAACGGCCGCGCGCTTCGGGCTGGCGGTGGACCCGGAGGCGCGCGTCGCCGCGCTCTCGGTGGGCGAGCGCCAGCGCGTGGAGATCCTCAAGGCGCTGGTCTCGTTCGGCCGCAAGCAGGGCGCGCGCATCCTCATCCTCGACGAGCCGACCGCGGTGCTGACGCCGCAGGAAAGCGCCAGCCTGTTCGACACGCTCGGCCAGATGGTGGCCGCCGGGTTGGCGGTGATCTTCATCAGCCACAAGCTCGACGAGGTACTGCGGGTGTCCCACCGCATCGCCGTGCTGCGCGGCGGCCGCCTGGTCGGCGTGCTGCCGGCCGCCGGCGCCGACAAGGCGTTGATCGCCGAAGCGATGGTCGGCCGCCGCGTGGCGCCGCCCGTCAAGCAGCGCCGCGCGGCGGGTGACGTCGTGCTGCAACTGCAGGGCGCCGTGCTGCGCGGCGACGGCGCGCGGCCGCTGCTCGACGGCGTGGCCTTGAGCTTGCGCGCCGGCGAGGTGCTGGCCATCGCCGGCGTGGCCGGCAACGGCCAGCAGGCGCTGGCCGAAGTGCTGAGCGGCGAGCGTGCGCTCGACGGCGGCACGCTGCAGCTCGACGGCCGGCCGCTGCCGGCGCGGCCGCGCGAGTGGGTGGCCGCCGGCGTGGCGCGCATCCCCGAAGACCGCCAGGCCGTCGGCGTGGTCGGCGACCTGCCGCTGTGGGAGAACGCGCTGCTGGAGCGTTATGCGGCGCCGGCCTTCGCGCGCTTCGGGCTGATCAAGCGCCGCGTCGCGCGCGCGCATGCGGCGCAGATCGTGCAGCGCTTCGACGTGCGCGGTACCGAAGGCGGCGGCGTCGACACGGTCACCCGCGGCCTCTCCGGCGGCAACATGCAGAAGTTGATTCTGGGGCGCGCGTTGATGTCGGCCCCTCGGCCGCGGAGTACCGCGGCCGGTCCCCCGAGGGGACCCGGCCCGGCTTGGGGCGGCCCGGCGCTCGGGCCGGCGGGCGACACACCGCCGCGCCTGATCGTCGCCAACCAGCCCACCTGGGGCCTTGACATCGGCGCCGTGGCCTACGTGCACCAGCAGTTGCTGGACGCCTGCGCCGCCGGCAGGGCGCTGCTGCTGATCAGCGAAGACCTCGACGAGATCTTCGCGCTGGCCGACCGCATCGCGGTGATGCACCAGGGCCGGCTGACGGCGGCGCGGCCGCGCGACGCGTGGACGCTGGCCGAGATCGGGCTGGCGATGGCCGGGACGGCAGCGCCAGCGGAGCCACGGCATGCGGCTTGAGCGCCGCGACCGCCCGTCGCGCCTGGCGCTGCTGGCGGCGCCGCTGGCCGCCGTGGCGGTGACGCTGGCGCTCAGCTCGCTGCTGGTGGCCTGGGCCGGCGCGCCGGTGGGCCGCGCCTATGCGCTGCTGATCGAAGGCGGCTTCGGCTCGCGCTTCGCGCTGACCGAGACGCTGACGCGCGCCACGCCGCTGATCCTGACCGGCCTGTCGGCGGCGCTGGCCTTTCGCGCGCGGCTCTACAACATCGGCATCGAGGGCCAGCTCTACGCCGGCGCCATCGCCGCGGTGGCGGTCGGCGGGCTGCACGGCGGCAGCGGCTTCGCGGCGCCCGCGCCGCTGCTGTTCGCGCTGATGATCGGCGCCGCGATGGCCGCCGGCGCGCTGCTGCTGCTGGGCCCGGCGCTGCTGAAAAGCCGCTTCGGCGTCGACGAGGTCGTCACCACGCTGCTGCTCAATTTCATCGTGCTGCTGGCCGTCTCGGCGCTGCTCGACGGGCCGATGAAGGACCCCACCGCGATGGGCTGGCCGCAAAGCGTGGCGCTGCAGGACAGCCTGCAGCTCGACAAGCTGGTGCCGCGCAGCCGCGTGCACACGGGGCTGCTGGCGGCGCTGGCCTTGAGCGCGGCGCTGTGGGCGCTGCTGCGCTTCACGACGCTGGGCTTCGAGATCCGCGCCGTCGGCTCGGGCGCGCGCGCCGCGGCCTTTGCCGGCATGCCGGTGGCGGCCACCGCCGTCAAGGTGGCGCTGCTGTCGGGCGCGCTGGCCGGGCTGGCCGGCGCGGTGGAGGTGGCCGGCCGCACCGGCTACGTGACGCTGGACATGAGCCCCGGCTACGGCATGAGCGGCGTGGTGATCGCCATGCTGGCGATGCTCAACCCGCTGGCCGTGGTGGCGGCCGCCGTCTTCGTCGCCGGCATGCTGGTGGGCGCCGACAGCATGAGCCGCGCCGTCGCGGTGCCGACCTACATCGCCGACGTGATCGTCGCCATCGCGCTGATCGGCATGCTGGTGGCGACGCTGCTGACGCAGTACCGGATCCGGCGATGAGCGAAACCCTGGAGTTGCTGGCGTCGGCGCCGTTCTGGGTGGCCGTGCTGCGCATCGCGACGCCGCTGATCCTGGGCACGCTGGGCGTGCTGCTGTGCGAGCGGGCCGGCGTGCTCAACCTGGGCATCGAAGGCATCATGGTCGCCGGCGCCTTCGCCGGCTGGGTGGCGGTGTACCAGGGCGCCTCGCTGTGGGCGGGGGTCGGCGTCGCGGCGCTGACCGGCGCGGCCTTCGGGCTGCTGCACGCGGCGCTGACGGTCAGCCTGGGGCTGTCGCAGCATGTCTCGGGCCTCGGCATCACCTTGCTGGCCACCAGTTTGGCCAGTTATGCCTACCGGGTGAGCTTTCCCAAGGTCGACAGCCCGCCGACCATCCAGCCCTTCGCGCCGCTGGCCGGCTGGCCGATCCCGGTGCTCAATGCGCAGACCGCGCTGACCGTGCTGGCGCTGTTGCTGGTGCCGCTGGTCGCCTGGCTGCTGATGCGCACGCCGCTCGGCCTGGCCTGGCGCATGGTCGGCGAGAACCCGGCCGCCGCCGAAGGCCAAGGCCTGAACGTGGCGGCGCTGCGCTACGGCGCGGTGATGGCGGGCTCGGCGCTGATGGGCGTGGCCGGCGCCTTTCTCACGCTGTCGGCCTTCAACGCCTTCTACTTCAACATGGTCAACGGCCGCGGCTGGGTCTGCGTGGCGCTGGTGGTGTTCGCGTCGTGGCGGCCCGGCAAGGCCTTGCTGGGCGCGCTGCTGTTCGCGTTCTTCGACGCGCTGCAGCTGCGGCTGCAGCAAACCGGCGGCGGCGCCTTCGGGCTGGAGCTGCCGTACCAGCTGTACCTGATGCTGCCTTATGCGATGGCCATCGTCGCGCTAGTGCTGGTGGCGCGGCGGGCGGCCTATCCGCAGGCGCTGATGAAGCCGTACCGCAAGGGCGAGCGCTGACCCCGTGCGAATTGACGAAGATCACGCACCGGCCCCGTCATCGGCGCACAATCCGACCCATGCCTGATACCCCAGCCCCTATCTTGCCAGCGACCGCGGCCGCCGCCGCTGCTGACGCCGACAGCTCGGTGACCGTCGTCTCGCTGTACCAGAAGCAGAGCAAGATCTACGCGCGCTCGGTCAGCGGCTTCTTCGTCAACTGGCGCTGGGCGCTGGTCTGGCTGACGCAGATCGCCTACTACGGGCTGCCCTGGCTGACCTGGAACGACCGCCAGGCGCTGCTGTTCGACCTGGTGGCGCGGCGCTTCTACATCTTCGGGCTGGTGCTGTACCCGCAGGACCTGATCTACCTGTCGGCGCTGCTGATGATCTCGGCCTACGCGCTGTTCTTGTTCACCGCGGTGGCCGGGCGGCTGTGGTGCGGCTACGCCTGCCCGCAGACGGTGTACACCGAGATCTACATGTGGATCGAGCGCAAGCTCGAAGGCGACCGCCAGCGCCGCATGAAGCTCGACCGCAGCCCCTGGACCTTCGACAAGCTGTGGCGCAAGACGGCCAAGCAGTCGGCCTGGATCGCGGTGGGGCTGTGGACCGGCTTCACCTTCGTCGGCTACTTCACGCCCATCCGCACGCTGGCCGGCGCCGTGCTGTCGGCCGGGCTGTCGCCGTGGGAGACCTTCTGGATCCTGTTCTACGGCTTCGCCACCTACGGCAACGCCGGCTGGATGCGCGAGCAGGTCTGCAAGTACATGTGCCCTTACGCGCGCTTCCAGAGCGCGATGTTCGACAAGGACACGCTGATCATCAGCTACGACAGCGAGCGCGGCGAGCCGCGCGGCGCGCGCAACAAGAAGGCCGACTTCAAGCAGATGGGCCTGGGCGCCTGCGTCGACTGCGAGCTGTGCGTGCAGGTCTGCCCGACCGGCATCGACATCCGCAAGGGCCTGCAGTACGAGTGCATCGGCTGCGCCGCCTGCGTGGACGTGTGCGACGGCGTGATGGACAAGATGGGCTACCCGCGCGGCCTGGTGCGCTACGCCACGCAGAACGGCCTGGCCCAGCACCTGGACAAGACCAGCATGCTGCGCCGCATCCTGCGGCCGCGGGTGCTGGTGTACACGGCCATCCTGGGCGTGATCCTGGTGCTGTTCGGCTGGAGCCTGGCGGTGCGCAACCCGTTCCGCGTCGACGTGGTGCGCGACCGCGCGTCGCTGGCGCGCATCGTCGACGACGGCCGCGTCGAGAACGTCTACCGCCTGCAGGTGATGAACAACGCCGAGCAGCCGCAGCGTTATGCCTTCAAGGTCGACGGCCTGCCGGGGCTAGCGATCGCCGACGCCACCAGCCTGGACCTCGGCCCGGCCGAGGCGCGCTGGGTGACGCTGCACGTGCAGTTGCCGCCCGAGGCGGCGCGCAGCGGCGGGCCGGGCGCCCACGAGATCCACTTCGAGGTGCAGCGCGACGCCGCCGGCGCCGGCGAGGCGCCGGTGCGCGTGCGCGAGAAGTCGACCTTCGTGGTGCCGCGCTGATCGGCTCGGCGGTGGGCAGCCTGCCGCGGCGGCGGCCGCGGTCCGCACAAGCCCTGATGGTCGGCCGCCGCCGTCCCCCGCAGAGTGCGGGCTTGATTCATCGCAAGGAAAGCCGTTCATGAGTCCATCGACCCGCACCATCCGCATCCTGGCGGTGCTGTGGCCGGCCTTCCTGGCCACCATCGTGATCGAAGGGCTGGTGTTCTCGATGTTCGAGCCGTCGGCCACGCGCTGGAGCGACGGCGTCGGCGACGCGCTGTCGCCGCTGGCCATCTACACGCTGGTGTTCCTGGCGATCTGGGCGGCCATCGCCGGCGCCGTGGCGCTGGCGGGCTCGTTCATGGTGCCGCCGGCGTCCAAGCCCTGAGCGCCGGCGGGCGGCCGCGCGCTCAGCGCGGCGGGTCCGGCACGTAGCTCGTGTTGCCCGGGAAGGCGAGCGGCCGCGGGGCGATCGGCGGCGGCTGGCGGATGACGCCGGCCGCCACCAGCCGCTCGAAGCGGTCGTATTCGATCTGCAGCAACTGGTCGGGCATGGCCGCGGCGCGCTCGAACTGGGTGCGCGTGATGGCCGACCACTCGCGCGCGCCGTGGCCGGTGCCCAGCTTGGCCGCCGGCGCCGCCGCGGCGGCCGAGGCGTCGGCCGTGCGCTCGCGCGCCTCGCGGCGCACCTGGGCGGTGTTGCTGGCGGGGGCCGGGGCCGCGGACTCCATGGCGACCGGCGGCGCGGCCGGCGGCGGTGGCGGCAAAGGCCGCTCGCGGAACACCGCCATGCCGATCACGCCGACCTCGCCGGCGCGGCCGGTGCGCGCGGCGTAGGACTGCTCGATCGGCGCGAACTCGAAGGCCGCCACCTGGGTGTCGGACTTGCGCCAGCCGGTGATGTCGTGCCAGCGGCCGGGCTCCAGCACGTAGCCGGTCTGGCCCCAGTCGGCGGTCTGGCCGCTGATGACGTTGATGCCGTCCACCGACAGCACCACCAGCAGCCGCCCGCTGCTCTGGTTGCGCAGGCGCAGCGCGTAGCGCGCGCCCGGCCGGCCCGGCACGTAGCGCCGGCCCTGGTGGTGGTAGACCGGCAGCACCTGGCCGTTGTCGCGGTCCACCACCTCCAGGCTGGCCAGCGGCGGGCCGCCGTCGGCCGCCGGGTGCGCGCAGCCGGGCAGCGCCCAGGCGGCCGCCAGCGTGGCGAAGCTGCCGAGCAGCAGCCGGCGGGAGAGGGTGGCGGGGACGGCGGCGCGGTGCATGGCAGCTCCTGCAAGGGTTGGTGCAGGCTGATACGCACCGGCCGTGCCGGCGGGGTTAAACCGCGTGCGCCTACTGCGGCACGAAGCCGGTGGCCTTGATGATGCGCGTCCACACCGCGGTGTAGGCGCGTTCGCGCTGGCCGAGCTGGTCGGGCGACATGGCGCCGACGGTCAGGCCCATCGCGGTGAGCCGCTCGTGGACCGCGGGCCGCGCGATCACCTTGGCCACGGCGGCCGCGATCTGGTCGATCGCCGTGCGCGGCGTGCCGGCCGGCGCGAACAGGCCGTAGTAGGGCACGTCCTCGAAGCCGGCGAGGCCCAGCTCGGCGAAGGTCGGCACGTCGGGCATCACCGCCTGGCGCGCGCCGCCGAGCACGGCCACCACGCGCAGCTTGCCGCTCTTGTGGTTCTCGATGAAGTCGGGAATGCTGGCCACGCCGGCGGCGATCTGGTTGCCCAGCATGTCGGCCATCAGCGGCGCGCTGCCGCGGTAGGGCGCGGCCACCAGGTCGAGCTTGTTCTTCTCGCCGATCACCTTGACCAGGAACTCGGGCACCGACGCCGGCGCCGGCACGCCGACCACGCCCTTGCCGCCGCCGGCGCTGCGCACCCAGGCCACGTACTCGTTGAAGCTCTTCGCCGGCGTGCCGCCCGAGACCGCGAAGGCATTGACGAAGGTGGCGAAGCCGGCCACCGGCACGAAGTCCTTCGCGGGGTCGAAGCCCGGCGTCTTGACCACCTGCGGCAGGATCGAGATCGTGTGGTCGTGCGTCAGGAACAGCGTGTTGCCGTCGGGCGCCGCGGCCTTCAGCGCCTGCGCCGCCAGCTGGCCGCCGGCGCCGGGCTTGTTCTCCACCAGCACGGTGGCGCCGCCCAGTTCGTCCTTCAGCGCGTCGCCCAGGATGCGCGCGATGGCATCGGTGCCGCCGCCCGGCGGAAAGCCCACCAGCAGGTGGATGGTGCGCGACTGCGCGCGCGCGATGCCGGCGCCGGCCAGCAGCGAAGTGGCGGCGGCGGCTTGCAGCAGGCGGCGGCGACGAGGGGACACGGGCTGGTTCATGGCGGCAAGCGGCGGTGGTTGCAAAGGACGCGAAGCTTAAACGCCGGCCTGCGGCGCCGGCAGGTCTTTGAGCAGCGCGGCGAGCGCCGCCGCCGTCAGCCCGAAGGCGCGGCCGAAGCCGGCGACGAAGCGCGCCGACTGCGGCTGCAGCCGCACCAGCAGGAAGTCGCCCAGGGCGAAGGTCTGCTCGCTGCGCGGAAAGCGGCCCTGGTAGACGGCGCGCGCGGCCGGCCAGTCGGCATCGTCGCGCGCGATGACGACGGCGCGGGCCTGCAGCGTGACGCGCGCCAGCGCCTGCGGGTTGGCCGCCGGCGCCAGCGGCGCGGTGAACATCAGGCTGACCTGCGGATGCGCTTGCAGGTCGCGGGTGTGCGGCGCCAGGCCGCTGACGTGGATCAGCGGCTGCCCGTCGGGCCCCCAGGCCACCGGCACCATCGAGACGAAGGGCTCGATGGTGCCGCGCACCTCGTGCAGCGTGCCCAAGGCGGCGATGGGTTGGTCTTGCAGCAGCGCGCGCAGTTCGGTGGTGGTGTCGGCGTCCATCGTGAGGCAAGCGCCTGAAAGCGGCGCCGGGCCGCGATGCTAAAGGCGCGGTGGCCACCGGTGTTCGCGCGGCGTGTACCGCATCCGCCGCATTTGATCGCTCCGACCCCCCTGATCCCGTGTTCTGTTCAGGGTTTTTCAGGTTTGTCCTGAGCGGACGCCGCGCCGCGGCCCGATGTCGTTCGAGGGATCGCTTGCCTAGAGTGGACAGCGTCAACTTCCGTCTTTCGGCGCCCATCGTGAACCTCAGCCTCCATTCCGTTCCGCCCAGCCGCCATCCCCGCCGCACGGCCGGCGGCTCCGGCCAGCGCTGGTGGCAGCGCCTGCGCCGGGGCCTGGCGCGCGACCGCCGGCCGCTGCTGGTGCTGCAGCCCATCGGCGTCGCGCAGCGCGACCTGCAACTCCTGCGCGGCCTGTTCGAGCGCCTGGGCGACGAGCTGCAGATGCGCTTCGACCTCAACGGCGGCGAGCGCGACACCGTGCTGCTGGACATCGACTACGTCGGCCGCACGCCGGCCACCATCGTCAAGGCGCTGACCGGCGATCGCACGGTGCTGCTGTTCGAGCGCCCCGACGACAGCCTGCCCGACCGCGCCGGGCTGCTGCGCAGCGAGCTGCTGCGCCAGCTGAGCCACCTGCCGCCGTGCCGCGAGCCGGTGCTGCGCCTGCTGGCCGCCGAGCAGGCGCGGCCGTTGCCGACGCCGCAGCCGTCGCGCCCGCACGGCGGCAGCACGCTCGACCTGGCCTTCGACACCGACTTCGACTCCATGCTGCAGGCCGAGCAGTTGCGCGCCCAGGCGCCCGACGCCGACACGCGCGCGCTGGTGGCGCATGTGCTGCGCGGCCTGCACGACGACAGCGCCGAGGTGCTGCTGGCCGGCTACGGCCCGCAGGCGGCGCTGCGCATGGACTTCGCGGCGCGCCTGGTGTCGCTGGACCCGCAGGCGCTGCAAGGCCTGCGCGTGCGCCGCGAACTGCCGCGCCTGAACGAGGCCGTCGGCCTGACCGACCAGGCCGTCGTGCACGACCTCGACGAGATCGTCTGGCACCTGGGCATGGCCTGCGGCCGCTACCCGCTGCTGCAATCGCCGCCCGACTACTGGCACGCCCGCCTGGTCGGCACCGCCGCGCACCAGATCGAACGTTATTCGCGCCAGCCCCGCCACCAGGAGCTGATGCGCCGCCTGCAGCAGGGCCCCGCGTCGCCGTCGGAGCTGCGCCGCCACGTCCGCATCCAGGTCGCCGACCTGCTGAGCTTCCTGCAGGCCTGTCTGTTCCTCGGCCTCGTCCAATGGGAGGCGTGAGCCTCAACCCGGCAGCGGCCAGACGCGCAGCTTGCCGGGGTTGAGCAGCGCCAGCGGGTCGAAGCGGCGCTTGGCCGCCGCGGCCTCGGGCGGCAGCGTGCCGCCGAAGCGGCCGTCTTCCACGTGGCGGTGGTGCGGGTTGTTGACGCGCACGCCCAGGCCGCGGATGCCGTCGACCACGCCTTGCAAGTGCGCCTCGTCGACGTAGCGCAGCAGCGGCAGCGCGGTGCAGATCAGCGCGCCTTCGCTGCTGCGGATGAATTCCAGGTGCAGCAGCAGCGCGTCGCCGAAGCGCGCGCGCACGGCGCGCACCTGCTGCAGGTGGCTGCCGGCGCTGAAGCTGCACTGCAGGTAGGTCAGCCCGGGGTCGGTCTTCATCGCGTGCAGTGTGCTGTGGTTCCAGCACAGCTCCAGCACCGAGTGGTTGCGGCGTTGCGCGTCGACACTGTCGGCCTGGTGCGTGACGCGGCCGCCGTGGCGCGCCGCCAGCGCCTGCAGCGCGGGCAGCGCGGCGCTCGCCACCACGGCGACCACGGCGTCGTGCGCCGCGGGGAAGCTCGCCTCCCAACGTTGGATGTAAGCCGGCAGCGGCTGTGCCAGCAGCGCCACGTTGCGCTTGGGCAGCGCGGGGTCGGCGGCCAGCGCCTGGGCGAAGTCGAGCGCGGCGTCGAAGCCGGCGAAGGCGATCACCACTTCGTGCCAGTCCTGCGCCGGCGCCAGCGCCAGTTCCAGCTCCAGCACGATGCCGGTGGTGCCCCAGTTGTGGTGCAGCGCCAGCGCGTCGGGGCCGCGCAGCTCCACCGCCTGCGGCTGCGGCTCGACCGACAGCACGCGCGCGCCGGCCACGTTGCCCGGCGCGGCGATCGGGCCCCAGGTGATCGAGCCGATGCCGCCGAAGCCGCCGGCGAACAGCCCGCCCAGCGTGGCCAGGCGGAAGGTCGACGGCATGGTGCGCAGCTCGTGCCCCTGCTCGCGCAGCCGGCGTTCCAGCTCGCCCAGGCGGATGCCGGCTTGCGCGCGCGCGGCGCCGTCGCGCAGCCACAGCAGCCGGTTGAGGCCGCCCATGTCGACCAGCACGCCGCCTTGCACCGGCGTGCACTGGCCGTAGTTGCCGGTGGCGGCGCCGCGCAATGTCAGCGGCACGGCGTGGCGGGCGCAGGCGGCGGCCAGGTGCGTCAGCTCGGCCTCGTCGCGCGGGCGCACCGCGATGTCGGCCACCGCGCCGGCCAGCGCGCGCTTGAGGATGGGGCTGAACCACGAGAAGTCGCGCGACAGCACCGCCAGCCGCTCGCCGTCGGTGGTCCAGTCCAGCTCGGGCAGTTCGGCCTGCAGGGCGCTCACGTCGTGGCTCATATCGGTTCTCCATGGCGCCAAGCGGCACCCGCGTCGCATGAATCAACCGCAACCAAGCGGCCGCCGCGGATCCGGCTCTGCCGGTCCGCTGGCGGCGTCCCCTCGGGGGGAGGCGCCGAAGGCGCTTCGGGGGGGTTCACATTTCGCTGGCATGCCAGCGGCCGATGAAGCGGCGGGTGAGCCAGGCCATCGCGACGAACAGCAGCACGCCGGTCAGCGAGATGAGCAGCAGCGCCGCGAACATGCGCGGGATGTCCAGCATGAAGCCGGCCTGCAGCACCTGGTAGGCCAGGCCCGAGCCGGTGCCGCCGGTGCCGGCGACGAACTCGGCGACCACGGCGCCGATCAGCGACAGCCCGCTGCTGATGCGCAGCCCGCCGAAGAAGTAGGGCAGCGCGCTGGGGATGCGCAGCCGCCGCAGCGTCTGCCAGCGCGTGGCGCCGTTCATGCGGAAGTAGGCCTGCAGGTCGGGGTCGACGCTGCGCAGGCCCAGCGTGGTGTTGGCGATGATGGGGAACAGCGCCACCAGCGCGGCGCAGACCACCATCGCCGCCGTCGGGTTCTTCACCCAGATGATGATCAGCGGCGCCACCGCGACGATGGGCGTCACCTGCAGCAAGATGGCGTAGGGGAACAGCGTGGTCTCGACCAGCCGGCTCTGCACGAACAGGAACGACACCGCCACGCCGACCACGGTGGCCAGCACGAAGGCGAGCAGCGTGACCTGCAGCGTGACCGCCAGCGCCGACATGAAGGCGCCGAAGTGGGTGACCAGCGTCTGCACCATCAGCAGCGGCGATGGCACCAGGTAATGCGGCAGCTTGAGGCCCGTGACCAGCCCCTGCCACAGCGCCACCAGCAGCACCGCCAGCGCCAGCGGGTAGGCCACGCGCTCGATGCGGCGGCGCTGCGGCGACGCGGCGGCGGCGGCCGCCGTCATGCGCTCTCCAGCGCTTCGCCGCTGGCGCGGTAGAGGCTGTCCTGCAAGGCCTTGGCGTGTTCGGCGAAGCGCGGCGTGACCAGGAAGTCGCGCCGGCGCGGGTAGGGCTCGGCGATGCGCAGCTCGTCGGTGACGCGGCCCGGCCGCGCCGCCATCATCACCACGCGCTGCGACAGGAACACGGCTTCGGCGATGCTGTGGGTGACGAAGACCACCGTCAGCCCGCGCTGGCGCCACAGCTCCAGCAGCTCGGCGTCGAGCTTGTGGCGGGTGAACTCGTCGAGCGCGCCGAAGGGCTCGTCCATCAGCAGCAGTTGCGGCCGCACGACCAGCGCGCGGGCGATCGACACGCGCATCTGCATGCCGCCCGACAAGGCGTTGGGCAGCGCGCGCTCGAAGCCGCGCAGGCCCACCAGCGCCAGCGCCTCGGCGACGCGCGCCTCGGCCTCGGCGGCCGGCAGGCGCGCCAGGTCGAGCGGCAGCCGAACGTTGGTCTGCACGTCGGCCCAGGGCATCAGCGTCGGCGACTGGAAGACGAAGGCCAGCCGGCGGCCGCCGGCGTTGAGCTGCGCCGGCGGCTGGCCCCACAGCGCCAGGCGCCCGGCATCGAGCGGCAGCAGCCCGGCCATCAGCTTGAGCAGCGTGCTCTTGCCGCAGCCCGAGGGGCCCAGCAGCGTGACGAACTCGCCCTCGGCCACGCGCAAATGCACCGGCTGCAGCGCGTGCGTGCCATCGGGGTAGGTCTTGTCGACGCCGTCGACTTCGACGGCGACGGGCGGCGCCACGGCCATCAGGGCATCACCTTGAGGTCGCGCACGAACTCGGTGGTATAGCTCTTGGCCAGCTCGACCTTGGCGGGGTCGATCACGCCGGAGCCGACCATCAGCTCGTAGCTGGCCTTCAGCCGTTCGGGCGTGATGGCGCCGATGCCGAGCTTCTGCGCATCGCCGCCGGTCACCATGCCCAGCTCGCGCAGCTTGCCCACGCTGTAGGCGAGCTGCTCCTCGGTCATGTTGGGGTTGTCTTTGCGGATCAGCGCGTTGCCCGGCGCCGGGTTGGCGAGGTAGCTCTTCCAGCCTTCCATCGTGGCGCGCACGAAGCCGGCGAGCGCGGCCTTGCGCTCGGTGACGGTCTTCTCCATGCACGAGATCGTGGTGTTGTAGGCCGGGTAGCCGTGGTCGCTGAACATCAGCACGTTGATCTTCACGCCGGCCTTCTGCAGCGCGAAGGGCTCGCTGGTCAGGAAGCCCTGCATCGCCGAATTGGCGTCGCCGACGAAGGGCTGCACGTTGAAGGTGTAGGGCCGCACCTGGGCGTCGGTGAGGCCGTACTTGGCCTTCAGCCAAGGCCAGAAGGTGCGGTGCGAGGCGGCGCCGATGAAGATGGTCTTGCCCTTCAGCTCGGCGAAGGACTTGACGTCCTCGTGCGCGATCAGCACCTGCGGATCCTTCTGGAACACCGAGGCCACGGTGACCACCGGCACGCCGGTGTTGCGCGCGATCAGCATCGCCATGTCGGTGCTCATCATGCAGTCGGCCTGGCCGGCGGCCAGGATCTGCAGGCCGTTGAGCTGCGGGCCGCCGGCCTTGATGGTGACGTCGAGCCCCTGCTTCTTGTACAGGCCTTCGGCCAGCGCCTGGTAGAAGCCGCCGTGCTCGGCCTGCGCGTACCAGTTGGTCTGGTAGACGAACTTCTCCTGCGCGTGCGCGGCGCCGGCCAGCAGCAGCGACGAGATCACGGCAATGGTTTGCGGTTTCATGCAGGCGCTCCGGTGTGTGAGAGGGGGGTTCAGGAATCGGGCTCTTCGATGTGGCCGCGCTCGGCGCCGCGGCCCCAGGTGACTTCGTCGCGCACCACCCAGCGCAGCGCGTGCAGCTCGGTGATCGCGCGCGCCCAGCTGTCGGCCAGCGTGGCCAGGATCTCCAGCCCCTGCTCGCGCGTGGCGCCGGTGGGGTCGCCGATCACGCCGCTCTTGCCAAAGTCGCGCGTCGTCCACGCGCAGGCCGGGCGGCCGTCGGGCGACAGCAGCTTCGATGGAAACGGCGGCGGGTAGTTGGCCACCGCGCGGTCCATGCGCACGCTGTCGGGCAGCAGCGCCAGCATCAGCGCCGTCTCGCCGTGGCCGGCGTGCATCGCCAGCTGCTTTTCGCGCTCGCTGGTGAACTTGGACGCCGCATTGGGCATGCGCCACACCGAGTGCGGCACCACCACGTAGTCGCCATGGCGCAGGCGCAGCTCGCGCGCGGCCATCTCCATCACCTGCGGCTGGCCGCCATGGCCGTTGACGATGAGCAGCTTGCGAAAGCCCGAGCGGTAGACCGATTCGCCGACCTCGGTGACGGTGTCCAGCAGCGTCTTGCCCGTCAGCGTGAAGGTGCCGGGGAAGTGCAGGTGCTCTTCGCTCTTGCCGTAGGTGATGGGCGGCAGCGCGAAGGCCGGCACCGCGGCCGGCAGCCGCGCCAGCGCATGGCCGATGACGCCGGCGCAGATCACCGTGTCGACCGCGATCGGCAGGTGCGGGCCATGCTGCTCGGTAGCGCCGGCGGGCAGCACGACAACGGTGTTCTCGCGGTCGGGCAGCGCCGCGATCTCGGTCCAGCTCAAGTAGGGCAGGTAGCGCGGGGCGGGGGTGTAGCCGTGGAGCATGGTGCGTCGGAAGCCCGGTCAGGTGATTTTGCGCATGGCGGCGGCGGCGCGCTGCAGGTGCGCCTCGCGCATCGCCGGCGTGGCGGTGTTCATGCCGTGCAGCGGCAGGTAGCGGATGCTCGCGCGGCCGTCGGTCAGGCGGCGCATGAAGCGCCGCATCAAGGTGCGCGGCGCGTCGCCCAGGTACCAGGCGCGCCAGCGCGGCGTGCCGTAGGTGGTGAGGGCGACCACGTGGCGCAGATGCGTCAAGCCCGGCTGGATGTGCCGCGGGTCGCTCATGTCGAACGACACGCCGGGCAGCAGCACGCGGTCGAACCAGCCCTTCAGCATGGCCGGCAGGCCGAAGTTCCAGACCGGGAACACGAACACCAGCGCCTGCGCGTTGAGCAGCCGGTCGACGTAGGCCTGCACCGGCGCGCGGTTGGCGGGGCTTTGCGGGTACAGCCCCAGATCGGCGGCACCGAGCACCGGGTTGAAGCCTTCGGCGTGCAGGTCGCAGTCGTCCACCTCGTGGCCGGCTTCGCGCAGCGCGCGTAGCGCCTCGCGGTGCACCGCGGCGTTGTAGCTGTCGGCACGCGGATGGCAGTAGATCAGCAGCACGCGCATGGGCCCAGTCGGCTCGTCAGTTGGTCTGCGGGTTGACGATCTTGACGATGCGCGCCCACTTGGCGACCTCGCCGTCGATGAAGCGGCGCGATTCGTCGACCGACTTCGCCTCGACCACGAAGCCGCGCTCGGCGAAGAAGTCTTTCAGCTCGGGGGCGCGCACGGCTTTCACGACCTCGGCATTCAAGCGCTCCAGCACCGCCGGCGGCGTGCCGGCCGGCACGAACAGGCCCTGCCACGACAAGGCCTCGAAGTCGGGCAGGCCTTCCTCGATCATCGTCGGCACCGCCGGCAGCAGCGGGTGGCGTTGGCGCGAGCTGACGGCCAGCGCGCGCAGCTTGCCGGCCGTGATCTGCGGCAACACGACCAGCAGGTCGCCGAACATCGCTTCGATCTGCCCGCCCAGCAGATCCTGCAGCGCCGGCGCGCTGCCCTTGTAAGGCACGTGCGTCACTTTCACCTGCGTGGCCAGGCCCCACATCTCGCCGCTCAGGTGCATGGTGGTGCCGTTGCCCGGCGAGCCGTGGGTCAACCGCTCGGGGTTCTTGCGGCCCCAGGCGACCAACTCGGCCATCGTGCGCTGCGGCGAGTCGGCGCGCACCACCAGCACCAGCGGCGCGCTGACGACGATGGACACCGGCGCGAAGTCGGCCCGCGGGTCGTAGCCCAGCTTGGGGTTGATGGCCGGGCTGATGGCGTGCGTGCCGGTCACGCCGAACAGCAGCGTGTAGCCATCCGGCGCGGCGCGCGCCACCTCCACGCTGCCGGTGGCGCCGCCGGCGCCGGGGCGGTTGTCCACCACCACCGGCTGGCCGAAGGCGGCGGCCAGCTTGTCGCCGATGCGGCGCGCCAGCAAATCGGTGCTGCCGCCGGGCGGGAAGGGCACCACCAGGCGCAGCGGCCGGCTCGGAAAGCCCGGCGCCTGCGCGAACGCCGGCGCGGCGGTCGCTGCCAACGCCAGTGCCAGGCTTCGAGCGATGGCCTGGCGGCGGTTGTCGTTCTTCATCATGGTGCAGTTCCTGCATCGTCGGGTGCAGCGTCGACCGGCCCCCAGCCGCCGCCGCCCGCGGTTTCGATGATCCAACGGTCGCCGGCGCGCAGCAACACCCGGGCGCGGGCATCGAGCGTTTCGACGCGCCCGTCGGCACGCAAGACGCGGGCCGCGCTGCCGGCGCCGGGCGCGCCGCCGGCCGCGCCGGCCGCCTGGCTGCGGTGGCGCTCGCCGCGGTACGACAGCTGCGCCTGGCCTTGCAGCAGCCGGTAGACGCGGCGCACGCCGTCGCCGCCGCGGTGGCGGCCGGCGCCGCCCGAGCCGCGGCGGCGCTCGCAGGCTTCCACGCGCACCGGGGCCTGGGCCTCGATCACTTCCACCGGCGTGTTGCGGGCGTTGCCGACGTCGGTGGAGACAGCGCTCTCGCCATCACCCAAGGCACTGGCGCCGGCGCCGCTGGCGATGATCTCGGTGTAGGCGAAGGCGCGGCCCGCGTCGTCCTGCCCGCCCAGCGACAGCACCACCGCAACGCCGCCGTTGGCCGCCGCCGAAACGGCCGCCGCCTGCTGCCCCCAGGCCGCCAGCAGCGCGTTGGCCGCCAGCTTCACCGTGGCGGTGCGCGCGTTCACCGCGGCGGGGAAGCGCGGGTTGACGACGCTGCCTTCGGGCAGGCGCAGCGTGACGGCGGCCAGGCCGCCGCCGTTGTCGGGCGCGTCGGGCGCCAGCGTGCGCACGAAGTACAGCAGCGCCGCCAGCAGGCAGGCCGGCGAGGCGTTGGCCGGGCCGCGGGTCTGCGCCGACGAGCCGTCGAAGTCGATCGTTAGCGCGTCGCCTTGCTTGGCGAGCGTCACCTGCAGCGGCACGGGGCGGTCGTCGACGCCGTCGCCGTCGAGCTGGTCGCGCACGGTCCAGCGGCCGTCGGGCGCGGCGGCCAGCGCCTGGCGCGTGAGTGCCTCGGTGCGCGCCAGCAGCGCTTGTGCGCGGCGGGCAAAGGCTTCGACGGCGCCAGCGCCCGCCCACAGCGGCTGCAGTTCGGCGGCGGCCAGCGCGGCGGCATGCCACTGCGCCTGCAGGTCGGCCAGCAGGTGGTCGGGCGTGCGGCTGTTGGCGGCCAGGAGCGCGCGCAGCACGGGGTCGAGCCAGCCGTTGCGGTGCGATTGCAGCGGCGGCACGCGCAGGCCTTCTTCGAAGATGCTGCGCGCGTCGGGCGGCACCGAGCCGGGCGCGATGCCGCCCACGTCCTGGTGGTGCAGGCTGCAGGCGGCCAGCGCCTGCACGCGGCCGCCGCCAGCGTCGAACAGCGGCACCACCAGCGTCAGGTCGGGCAAATGGGTGCCGCCGTCCCAGGGGTCGTTGAGCAGGAAGCCGTCGCCGGGCTGCATGCGCTCGACCGCGAAATGCTTCAGCACCGCCTGCACCGCGCCGATCAGCGAGCCCAGCAGCAGCGGCAGCCAGCGCGCTTGCGCCAGCAGGCGGCCGTCGGGCAGGAACAGCGCCGCGGCGCAGTCGCCGGCCTCGCGGGCGATGCTCGACCGCGCCTCGCGCATCAGCAGCGCTTGTTGGCGGTCGGTGATCTCGGCCAACGTCTGACCCAAGGCGGCCACGTCATCGGCCGACGCGTCGGCCGGCGCATCGGCCGGCGCGTCGGCCGGCGGCGGCGCGGCCGCGGGCGCCGCGGCATCGTCGCCCAGCAGTTGCTGCACGGTGGCGCGGAAGCGCTCGTACTCGCGCGGCGGCAGCGCGTCGGGCGACGGCGCCACGACCTCGTGCGACTGCAAGAGGCGCAGCCCCGGCACGCGCGCCGCCAGCACGGCGGCGATGCGCTGCTCGTGCGCCGGGTTCCGATGCGCGAACAGGCCGCAGACGGCCACCGCGCGAACGCCGGCGGCGGCGATGCGTTCGGCGAGGCCTTGCAGCTCGGCCTCGTCCAGCGGCTCCGCCTCGCGGCCCTGGGCGTCGATGCGGCCGGCCGCTTCCAGCCGGAGCGCCGGCAGCACGGGCAGCACGCCGTCCAGCCGCGGCTGCGCGCGGTACAGCTCACGGCGGTTCTGGCGGCCCAGCAGCAGCACGTCGGCCATGCCGCGGTTGGTGACCAGTGCCAGCGCCTCCGCTTGCATCAGAAAAGTCCGCTGAAACGTTGGGGCCGGAAGGGCTGCAGGTCGACCTGCGGCGCGCGGCCGGCGACCAGCGCCGCCAGCTCGCGCCCGGTGCTGGCGCCGCCGCACATGCCGACGTGGCCGTGGCCGAAGCCGAGCCAGGCGTTGTCCACCGCCGGCGCGGCGCCGATCACCGGCAGGCTGTCGGGCAGGCAGGGGCGGTGGCCCATCCACTGCGTGGTGCGCGAGGTGTCCAGGTGCGGAAACAGCTGGCGCCCCTTGTGCAGCAGCACGTCGGCGCGCGCGTATTGCGGCGGCGCGCGCAGCCCGGCGAACTCCACCGAGCCGGCGAGCCGCAGCCCCATCGCCATCGGGTTGACCATCAGGTTGTGCTCCAGCGCCATCACCGTGTGGCGCAAGCCGAGGTTCGAGCTGCCGACGGTGACGTGGTAGCCGCGCTGCGTTTCCAGCGGCACGCGCGCGCCGAGCTGGCGCGCCAGCGGGCCCGACCAGGCGCCGGCCGCGACCACCACGCCGTCGACCGCCAGTGGCTCGCCGCCGGCGAGCCGCAGCGCGCGCACGCGGCGGCCCTGGCGGTCGAAGCCCTGCACGGTTGCGCGCACATGCTCGGCGCCGTCGCGCAGGCATTGCGCGTGCAGCGCTTTGACCAACGCCGAAGGGTCGGGCGTGCTGCCGTTCTCCGGCGCCAGCAGGCCGAAGCGGAAAGCGCCGCGCAGGTCGGGCTCCATCGCTTCCAGCTCGTCCTGGCCGACTTCGCGCAATTCGACGCCCAGGCTGCGGCGCAGCTTCATGCCCCAGGCCCAGCGCGCCGCCGCCTGCTGCGAAGAATAGACGTAGAGGCAGCCGCTGCGCCGCACCAGGTGCGCCGCGCCGGCGTGCTCGACCAGCGGGCCATAGCTGTCGAAGATGGGCACCAGCAACTGCCGCATCGCGGTGGCGATGCGCACCACCTCGTCGCGCGAGCTGTGGCGCAGGAAGCGCAGCAGCCAGGGCAGCGCGCGCGGCAGGTAGGCCCAACGCACGGTGAGCGGCCCCAGCGGGTCGGCCAGCCACTTCGGCACCTGCTTCCACATGCCCGGCATGCCCACCGGCAGGCAGGCGCTGGGCGACAGCGAGCCGGCGTTGCCGAACGAGCAGGCCTCGCCGGCGTCGCGCGGGTCGACGAAGCTGACGCGGTGGCCGTCGCGCTGCAACCAGGCGGCAGTGCACACGCCCACGATGCCGGTGCCGACGACGGCAATATGCATGGTTTGTTGGTTAGCCTAGCGAGCCGACGAAATCCGCCGCCTCGCGGCGCAGCGCCGCGAGGTCCAGCCCGGGGATGCGGTCGTGCTCGACCACCATGCGGCCTTGCACCAGCAGCGCGCGCAAGGTCGGCCGGCCACCGCTGGCCACCGGCGCGATGGCGGGGTCCAGCAAGCCGAAGTGGCGCGGCTGGTCGAGGTCGTACACCGCGACATCGGCCGCCATGCCCGGCGCCAGCGTGCCGATGCCGGAAAGCCCCAGCAGCCGCGCGCCGCCGGCGGTGCCGATGTGGACCACGTCTTCCACGGTGATCGCGCCCGCATCGCCGCCGGGTTGGCCCGCGCGTTCGCCAGCACGCGGGTCGGCGCGGTGCAGCAGCCAGGCGGCGTGCGCTTCGCTGGCCATGTCGGCGGCTTCGTTGCTGGCCGCACCGTCCACCGCCAGCCCCACCGGCACGCCCAGGGCCAGCGCCTCGGGGATGCGCGCGATGCCGCTGCCCAGCCGCGCGTTGCTTTGCGGGCAGTGGGCGATGCCGGTCTGCGTCTGGGCGCACAGGCGCAGCTCGTCGTCGGACAGATGCACCATGTGCGCGTACCAGACGTCGGGGCCGACCCAGCCGCGCTCGGCGACGAACTGCAGCGGCGTGCAGCCGTGCTGCTCGCGCGCCCAGCGCACGTAGTCGTGGGTCTCGCTCAGGTGGCTGTGCAAGCGGATGCCGAGTTGGCGCGCCTGCTCGGCCAGCGGCTTCAGGTGATCGCTTGCGCAGCTCCAGTTGGGCGTGGTGATGGCGCTGGCCACGCGGCGCATCGCCATCGGCCCGGGGTCGTGGAAGCGGCGCACGTCGCGCTCGACGCGGGCCATGAAGTGGTCCAGCGATTCCGGCAGCGCCCAGCGCGGCAGCGGCTCGCTGCTGGGGCGCGCTTGCGTCTGGCCGCCGCAGCACAGCACGCAGCGCAAGCCGAGCTTTTCGGCTTCGTCGAAGACGGCGGCCGAGGCGTCGAAGGGCATGCCTTCGCCGTCGTGGTACTGGTGGTCGGCCACGGTGCTGCAGCCCGACAGCGCCAGCTCCACCAGGCCGATGCGCGCCGCCAGGCGCAGCGCGGCCTCGTGGTCGAAGCGGCGGCGGTAGCGCATCGGCACCGCCGCCAGCCAAGGCAGCAGCGGCATGTCGAGGCCGGCCGGCACGCCTTTGAGCAGGCTCTGGAACAGATGGTGGTGGGTGTTGACCCAGCCGGGGTAGACCACGCAGCCGTCGGCGCGCAGCACGGCCTCGCCGGGCTCGGGCTGCAGGCGGCCGACCGCCGTGATCACGCCGTCGCGGTAGCGCAGGTCGCAGCCGTCGGTGCTGCGCATCGCGGCGCCGGGGCGGCCGGTCCACAGCGCCTGCGCGCCCAGGATGAGGCCGCTAGCCATGCAGCGGAATCAAGGCCGTGGCTTCCACTTCGACCAGGATGTCGGCGCTGGGCAGCATGCCGCTCACCTCCACCACCGTGCTGGCCGGCGGCTCGCCGGGAAAGAACAGCCGGCGCACGCGGCTGTAGTGCGGGAAGTGGTCGAGCTGCTTGAAGTACTGCACCAGCTTGAAGACATCGCTCATGCGGCCGCCGGCGGCTTCCACCGTCGCGCGGATGCGGTCCAGCACGAACCAGCTCTGCGCCAGGATCGGGCCTTCGCGGAAGTCGGTGCTGAACTCGCCGGTCGCGCCCAGCAGCCGGCGCGCGTCGGCCGGGATGTCGTCGTAGCCGCGCACGATCAGCTTGCGCGCCGGGTCGACGGCGATCACGCCGGACAGGAAGACCAGGTCACCCGCCCGCCGCCAGGCCGCATAGCGCGCCAATGGTTGGGCCACGTCGCCGGAATCGCTCATCGATGTGCTTGAAGGCCGAGTCGGCGCAGTCTAAGGGCTGGCTACGATCGCCCCATGCAAACCGCCAGCATTCTCGACCGCGTGGCCGGCCTCGGCTCGGACAAATGGCGCGTGCACGTGCGCGCGCGGCAGTTGATGGCCCAGGGCGAGGCCGTGATCCTGCTGACCATCGGCGAGCCCGACCGGCCGACGCCGCCGGAGCTGATCGAGGCCACGGCGCGTGCGCTGCGCGCCGGCCGCACCGGCTACTCCAACGGCCGCGGCGAAGGCGTGGTGCTGCGCGCGCTGGCCGCCAAGTACACGGCGCGCAGCGGACGCGCGGTCGGCACCGACCAGTTCATCTGGGTGCCGGGCACGCAGAGCGCGCTGTTCCTGCTGCTGATGGCGCTGGTCGAAGCGGGCGACGAGGTGCTGCTGGCCGACCCCTGCTACGCCACCTACCACGGCCTGGTGCAGGCCACCGGCGCGCGCGCGGTGCCGGTGGCGCTGCGCCCGGCGCGCGGCTTCCGGCTGGCGGCCGACGACCTGGCGCGCGCCGTCACGCCGCGCACGCGGCTGGTCTTCCTCAACTCGCCGCACAACCCCACCGGCGCGGTGCTGACGCGCGACGACGTGCGCGCCATCGGCGAGGTGGCGCGCGCGCACGACCTGTGGATCCTCAGCGACGAGGTCTACGAGTCGCTGGTGTTCGACAACGGCGACGGCAGCCGCTTCGCCTCGCCCTTCGACGAAGCCGAGCTCGCGGAGCGCACGGTGGTCGCCTCGTCGCTGTCGAAGTCGCACGCCGCGCCGGGCTTTCGCGCCGGCTGGTGCGCCGGGCCGCCGGGCTTCATCAGCCGGCTGCTGCCGCTGGCCGAGACCATGCTCTTCGGCGCCCAGCCCTTCATCGCCGACATGGCGGCGCAAGCGCTGTCGCACGAGTTCGCGATCACCGCGCAGATGCGCGACAACTACGCCGCGCGCGCCCGCCTCGTGGCCCAGGCGCTGGCCGGCGTGCCCGGGCTGCAGGTGCACGCGCCGCAGGCCGGGATGTTCGTGATGCTGTCGGTGGGCGATCTTGGCCTCGACGGCGAAGCCTTCGCGCTGCGCCTGCTCGACGAGGAGCGCGTGGCCGTGATGCCCGGCGCGGCCTTCGGGCCAACGGCCGCCGGCATGCTGCGCCTGAGCCTGACGGTGCCCGACGAGGCGCTGGCCGAAGGCTGCCGGCGCATCGCGGCGTTGGCGCGGCGCCTGGGCTCGGGATGGCAGGCTGCCAAGCCTGCGCGCTAGCATGGCCCGTTGATCAACGACCGTACGCCATGGCCACCACCCCCACCCTCAGCGCCCCGGTCGGCCCGGGCCAGCCCAATCGGCCCGACGACCTGCGTCTGCTGCGCCAGGCGCTCATCGACTTCAGCAACCGCGGCTTCCTGCAGCCGCCGATCACGCTGGCGGCCGAAGGCGGCTGGGACGCCACGGTGGCCGCCGCGCTGCAGGCGGTGGAGAACCAGTACTTCTTCGGCGAGGCCGACCCCGACAACAAGCTGGAGACGAACGACACGCTGTTCCAGTTTCTCGTGCAAAGCGGGGAAGACAGCCAGCGCCTGGCGGCCAGCCTGTCGAGCGAGACCTACGGCCTGGCCGCGGCGATGGTGCCCGGCGGCGTCGACCGCACCAAGCGCAGCACGGTGCAGACGCCGCAGCTCGTCAACGGCAAGATGGTGATGAAGCGCGAGGTCAAGGTCGAGAAGGTCAGCGGCAACATCCGCAGCCACCTGCCCTTCATCCTGCAGGCACTGACGCAACGCGGCCTCAACGACACCGACATGCTGATGATGGCGCTGGGCACGGTGCGCGCCGAGTCGGCGGCCTTCCAGCCCATCGACGAAGGCATCTCCAAGTACAACACCAGCCCCAAGGGCACCGAAGGCCGCCATGCCTTCGACCTGTACGACGACCGCAGCGACCTGGGCAACGCCGGCGACGGCGACGGCGCGCTGTACAAGGGCCGCGGCTTCGTGCAGCTGACCGGGCACGACAACTACCAGACCGTGGGCGGCCAGGTGGGCGTGGACCTGCTGGCCGACCCCGACCGCGCCAACGAGCCGGCGGTGGCCGCCGCGGTGCTGGCGCAGTTCCTCAAGAACAAGGAGCCGGCGATCCGCCAGGCGCTGAAGCACAACGACCTGGCGCGCGCGCGCAAGCTGGTCAACGGCGGCAGCCACGGGCTGCCGGCATTCCGCGAAGCGTTCGCCGCCGGCCGGCGCTACCTGGGCTTGGTGGTGGCGTCCAAGGCGCGGCAGACGGTCAAGGCCAAGGCCGCGGCGAAGCCGGTGCCCAAGCCAGCGGTGGCGCCAGCGGCCAAGACCGCCGCGCCGGCGGTGAAGACGATGCCGCTGCCATGAGGCGGCCACGCCTCGCGCCGGCCTGGGCCGGCTTGGCGCTGATGGGGCTGGCGGCCGCCGGCCCGGCCCGCGCCGACGCGGCGCCCGCGGCGCCCGCGGCGCCAAGCCTGTGCAGCGCCGCCGAGACCACGGTCTTCGACTGCCCGCTGGCCGGTGGCCGGCGCGCCGCGGTGTGCGCCAGCGCCGACTTGTCGGCCAGCGCCGGCACGCTGCAGTACCGCTTCGGCCGGCCGGGCAAGGTCGAACTGCAATGGCCGCCGGCTTCCGCCGCCCCCGCCGCGGACTGGCGCGCCGGCGTCAAGGCCGGCCAGGTGATGTATGCCGGCGGCGGCGGCGCCTACCTGCGCTTTGCCGCGCCGCCTTTCGACTACGTGGTCTACAGCGCCAGCGGCCGCGGCTGGGGCCGCAAGGCCGGGGTGATGGTGCTGAAGGACGGCCAACAGGCCGCGGTGCGCCGCTGCACCGCGCCGGCGCGCAGCCGCATGAACCTGGCCTTCAAGCAGCAGGCCGGGCTGGCGACCGACGAGCCGGAACTGGAACTGCCCGGCCCCTGACGCCGGCCGAGCCGCGGCCGACGAAAAAACCGGCCCTCCCAACGAAGCGGGGGGCCGGTGAAGTCCTTCGACGAGGACATCGGAAGGTCAACGTGGCGCGTCCCACGGCGCCTGGAGTCGGCTCCGACTGTACGCGCCGGCGGCGCCGGCAGCCATCCCGGGGCTGCGGGGCTTTCCCAGGGTCCCCAATCGGGCCGGTATCGGGCCTGCACCGGGGGCGGCATCCGCGGCATGATCGCGCCGATGACCCCGCCGACCGCCACGCCGCCCCCACTGACCGAAGACGACATCCAGCGTCTGCAGGCGCTGCTCGACGGCGTGCCCGCGCCGCTGGAGCCGCTGGACGTGAGCGCGCTCGACGGCTACCTGTGCGGCGTGCTGCTGCAACCGCAGCCGGTGCTGCCGGCGCAGTGGTGGCCGGGCGTGGTCGACGTCGATGCGCGGCCGCTGCCGGCCGGCTTCGACGCCGCCGAGCTGCAAGCGCTGGTGCAGCGCCGCCACGCCGAGCTGGCGCAGGCCATCGCCCGGCGCGACTGGTTCGACCCCTGGGTCTTCCAGCTCGACGAGGAAGCCATGCCTTCTGAAGCCGTCCTCCCGTGGGTCGCCGGCTTCGCCGCGGCGCAGGACCGCTTTCCGGGGCTGATGGCCAGCGACGACCCGGCGCTGGTGGAGCCGCTGGCGCTGCTGTACCTGCACTTCGAGCGCGACGACCTCGAAGACGCCGACGCGCTGCTGGCCGTGATCGACACGCTGGAGCCGCCCGACGACCTGGCCGAGGCGGTGCAGGACCTGGTGCGCAGCGTGATGCTGATCGCCGACGTCACGCAGCCGCGGCGCCGAACACCGCCCGGGCATGCACGCCCAGGCCCTGGGCCACGCTCGCGAAGCGGTCGCCGCGCACGGCGCTAGCGCCGGCGAACGCGGCGCCGATGCGCGCCACCAGCGGCTGCAGCCCGGTGGAGCCGCCGGTGAAGTACAGCGTGTCCACCGCCGCCGGCGCCACGCCGGCCAGCCGCGCGGTCTGGCGCGCCGCGTCGACGATGCGCTCCAGATCGGCCTCGATCGCCGCCGCCGCGGCCGGCTCGGCCAGGCCGGCCTGCAGGCCGGGCTCCACGTCGCCGAGGTCGATCAGCGCCTGGCCGCCCGCGCCGAGGTTGGCCACGTCGATCTTGGCCTGCTCGGCCGCGGCCGCCAGCGCATGGCCCAGGCGCTGCTGCAGCACGGCCAGCAGCCGGCGATGGTGGGCCGGGTCGGCGTACCAGCCATGCATGCGGCGCAGCTCGGCCACGCGCGCCGGCGCGTAGCAGGTGTTGATCAAGTGCCAGGTGGCGAGGTCGAAGTAAAGGCTGCTGGGCAGCTCGCGCGGTGCGTCGCCGGGGCGCGCGCTCGGGCGCAGCGTGCGGTAGCCCATCAGCGGCAGCACGGCGGCCAGCTCGACGTGGCGATCGAAATCGGTGCCGGCGATGTGCACGCCGTGGTTGGCCAGGATGTCGTCGCGGCGGTCCAGCCGGCCGCGCCGCGCGGGGCCCAGGCGCAGCAGCGAGAAGTCGGAAGTGCCGCCGCCGATGTCGGCCACCAGCACGAGCTGCTCGCGTTCGACGCGGCGCTCGTGGTCCAGCGCGGCGGCGATCGGCTCGTACTGGAACAGCACCTCGGCAAAGCCGATGCTGCGCGCCGCCGCCTCCAGCGCGGCCTGGGCACGGGCGTCGCGCGCCGGGTCGTCGTCGACGAAGAACACCGGCCGCCCCAGCACCACGCGGCGCAGCTCGGCGCCGGCGCTGGCTTCGGCGCAACGTTTCAGGTGCAGCAGGTAGCCGGCGATGACGTCGGTGAACTTCACGCTCTGGCCGCCGCCGACCTCGGTGCTCTGCTCGATCAGCGCCGAGCCGAGCACGCTTTTCATCGAGCGCATCAGCCGGCCGTCCAGCCCGTCGACGTAGGCGGCGATGGCGGCGCGGCCGAAATAACGCCCGGGTTCGTCGGCGCGATAGAACACCGCCGTGGGCATGGTGCGAAAGCCCGGCTCCAGCTCGACCAGGGCCACGCCGGGCGCGCCGTCGGGCCCGTCGCCGGGCAGCGCGATCGCCGAGTTGGAGGTGCCGAAGTCGATGGCGGCGAAACCGGGTGCTGGCATGGGCGGGCGGCCGGCAAGGGCACTCGATCAAGGGGGGCGCGGATTCTAGGGGTGCTTGTCGCCGCTTCGCGTGTCGCCGTGAACTGGGGCACGCGCGTTAGGCAATTCGGGCGATCACGATTCCCCGACGGGCCGCACACTGCGCGAACGAGAGGCACCCACCATGAGCGAATCCAGCAAACCCAACCGGCTGCTCGACCTGTGGCGTCGCCGCACGGACCCGAGCCACGCCGCCGAGCCCGACGACGTGGGCACCGCCTTCGGGCTGGAACTGAGCATGCTGCCCGACGACGAGCCCTCGGCCACGCAGCCGACCGGCGCCCCCGGCGGCACCGGCTGGTGGCGCCGCCTCACGCAGTGGAGCGGCAGCTAAAGCCCATCAACGAACCAGCAGCACCGGCGTGCTGCAGTTGGCCAGCACCTTGGTGGCCACCGAGCCCATGACCAGGTTGGTCAGCGTACCGTGGCCGTGCGAGCCCATCATCAGCAGGTCGAACTTGCCCTTGTCGGCCGTCGCCGCGATGGTTTCCGCCGCCGGGCCGACTTTGGCGACGTAGTTCGCCTGGATGCCCTGCTTCTCGAAGAACTGGCGGATGGGCTTGAAGACCTTCTCGCCTTCCGACTCGTAGTAGTCCTTCAGCACCTGCTTGTCCAGCACCGAGGCGGCGCGCGCCGGCACCGCCGTGACGGTGTGGATGACGGTGTACTCGTGGGCGCCGCCCAGCCATTCGTCGTGTGCCGCCAGATAGGCGAGCATGTGCTTGGTGTAGGGGCTGCCGTCGGCAGCGACCAGGATCTTCATCGGGCCTCCTCGTCAGCGGGCCGAAACCGCTCGGCCCTTGGCAGCGAGTGTGGCATGCACCCAGGCCGTCAAAGGTCGATCAGGCGCAAGGGGTCGAAGCCTGCAGCTTCGCCCTTCGACGCCAGCCCGCGCGCCTGGCAGACCACGCGCGTCGGCGCGCGGCCGGGCCGCTGCACCCGGTAGTCGTGGCGGCAGTGCAGGTGGCCGTGCAGCCAGAGGTCGGCGCGCGGGATCAGGTCGTCGTCGGCGTTGCAGAAGCTGGCCGTGCCGGGCTGGCGGCCGAAGCGCGGGTCGGCGCTGCGCAGGCTGGGCGCGAAATGCGTGACGACGACGGTGCGGTCCCAGCGGCCGCCGGCGGCCTGGGACAGTTCGGCTTCGAGCCAGGCGCGGTCGGCCAGGCCTTCGCGGCGCACGGCATCGGCGTCGAACGGCGCGCCGCTGCGGGTGGCGTTCATCACGCGTTGGAAATAGCTGGCGGCGCGCATCGCGCGTTCGCGCTGCGCGGCGCCGAAGACGTCGAAATCACTCCAGCGCAGCACGCAGACGAAGCGCACGCGCTCGCCGTCGGCGGCGTCGACGACCAGGCTTTCGCGGTTGAGCAGCCGCAGCCCGAGCGCCGCGCAACGCTCGCGCAAGGCCGGCAGCACCTGTTCCACGTCGCGGCCGTCGAACTCGTGGTTGCCGGGCACGAAGATCACCGGCACCGGCCAGCCGGCAAAGCGCTGCAGTCCGGCCCAGGTGGCGTCGATGTCGCCGGCCAGCACCAGCAACTCGGCCCCGGGCGCGGGCACGGGGTCGAAGGCCTCGGTTTCGAGGTGCAGGTCGGACAGCAATTGCAGCTTCATCGGCTGCATTGTCTGTGTCAGGTCACGCGATGATCACGGCGGCTTCGCCAGCATCGAACGACATCCCCCGACCCCGCCCGCCGACGCCGCAATGAATCCGCCTTCCCAGCACATTGCCTGCTGTCGATCGAACTGCGCCTGCTCGACACCCCGGAGCTGCGCATCGCCAGCCGGCCGCCGCTGCGCCTGCGCTTCAAGGACGGCGCGCTGCTGGCCCGGCTGGCGCTCGAAAGCGGCCAGTCCCGGGCGCAACTGGCCGCCTGGCTGTGGCCGCTGGCGGAGTCCGAAGGCCCGCGCGCCAACCTGCGGCAGCGCATCTCGCGGATGCAGAACCACTGCCGCCAGGGCTTGCAGAGGCTCGACGGCACGACCGGGCTGGCGCTGCAGGCCGGTGTCAGCGTCGACCTGCAGCGGCTGGAGGCCGCGCTGCACGCCGACGCCGGTGCCGCGCGCGGTGAACTGCTGGGCACGGCGTCGCAGCGCGCCCAGGCCCAGGCCACCCGGGCGCACAAGCGGTTGCTGACCGGCCAGTTCGCCGCCTGCGCCGACGCCGCGGCCGGTGGCGCCGCTGCAGCAGCTCACGTCCTTGTCGCTGCGCGGCCATCTGCTGGACCGCGTCGGGCGCCTGAACGAAGCCATCGAGTACACCGAACGCACGATCGCCATCGCCACCGCGCAGCAGGAGCACCGACTGGATCGACGAACGGCTGCGCGACGACGTCGACGCCGTCTGGCGCACCGGCTACATGGCGCGCAACCGCGTCAACCAGGCGGTGCTGGCGGGCCGGCTTGATTCACGCGGGCGACTGGCGCGGTCGGTAGACGAACTCCATCGCGTCTCGGCAGGACTGGTAGGCCAGGTGCTCAGGGCCGCCGAGGAGGCGGTCGCTGAAGGCCTGGATCCCGGCGATGTCGAATGGGTTGCGGCGCAAGGTGGTCTGCACGAAGGTGCCGACCGGCGCGATCCAGCGGTCGAACGCCTGCTGGCACGATGGCTGCGGGCCCCGATCGACGGTGCGCAGGCCCATGAAGGCGCTCAGCATCTGTGCCATGCCAGGATCCTTGGGCGACGAGTACGTCGCCACCGCCGCCTCGAGGGCATAGCGCGTCAACTGGTACCAATCCTTCTCTTTCAGCCAACGGCTGTAGTCGAGATAGCGATCGGCGATCTCGGGGCAGCGGCGCTGCCAGCACGACCAGAACGCGCCGCGCGATTGCTTCAGGTTGCGATCCAGGTCCTCCACCGCTTGCTGGGCCTTGGCCCGGGCTTGCAGCGCGTCCTTCATCCCGCGCCCGATGTCCTGGCCGATCCGGTAGGCCGCCAGCTCACCCGGCGTCAGGAACACCACGCGCTTCACGCCGGCGGGCGCCGTTGCCAGCGCCTGCGGCGGCTCGGCGCGCGCAGAGTCCGCCGCGACCCGGCGCTGGGCCAGGGACTGCGCCACCTGCTGCCGCGCGCGGCCGTCCAGCACGGGCTTGTCGGCCAGTTGCGCTTCGTACAGGCGGCTGAGGTCGGCCTCGATCGCCCCCACCAGGTCCAGGCTCCACCAGCCATCGGGCCACAGGCGCTGCAAGCGCCCGATGGACGACATCACCGCCCCCGCCGCGCCGCGATCCCAGGCATCGAACGCGGCCCGGCCCGCCTCTCCGGCGGGAAGCGCCCGGGCTTCGGCCCATGCCGACTTCGCCAGTTCCAGCAAGAGCGGATGCAGTTCACGGCTAACCCTGGTCTTCAACGCCTCGGCCGGCGGCGTGTTGCGCGAGGCCGGCTGTTCGTTCAGCACCGGCGTGCCCGCTGCCAGCGGTTTGAGCCCGTTGTCGATGCGTCGCTGCAGCTCGGCCACGCGCGCCGGTTGCAGCACCACGGCGCCGTCCTTCCAGCGAGTGCGGGCGTTGACTTCAGCATCTCGCCTGGCTTGCGACTGGGCGTCCAGCCGGTCCCACTTTTCCTTGAATGCGCTTCGAGCCTGCTCGATGCGCTGATCCACGCCATCGCCCAGGCCGGCCTGGAGCGCCGCGCCGATGGTGGCCGGACAGCGGGTCACCGCCGCATCGAACAGGCTTTGCCGGGCGTCGCTGACGCCCTTCAAGACGGCGGGCGGCAGATCGGGGCGCATGCGAAACCAGAAGGACACGATTTCTCGCTCGTACGCGCATTCGGCAATCTGTGCCTGCGCGACCTCGACATGCCGACCGTCGGGGCCCGCATAGGTGGCGCTTCGCACGCTCGAAGGCTGGTAGTCCTGGGCGGTGGGCTGGGCCTTCAGCAGCCGCTGCGGGTTGCGGCCCGGCTGCAACAGGCTGCGCAGCGGTAGATCGCGCGGGTGCTGACCCATCGCGATGAGCATCTCGTCGGTCGGGCTGAACCGCGGCGCTCCCGACACGCCGCCGCCGGCGGTGAGCGGGGCGGCGCTTTCGTCCGCCCCGATGGCAGCGGCGCGGTCAGGCGGCGGCCGCGTCACGACGGTGGAGGGCGGCTTTCGCGGCTGCGTCTGGGGCGCCCGTGTTGGCTGGGTGGGCTGGGTGGCCAGGCAACCGGCCAGCAGCAGCGGGCCTGCCAGCGCAGCCGCCCTCATGCCCGCGCGAGCCCGGAAACGCGCGCCCGGCAGCGGTCGCGGGCCCGTGGCCGCGCGAGAGGTGGCGGCCCGCGTCACAGCTTCTTGCCGTTCACGGTGAGCGAAGTCGCCTCCAGCCGGGTGCTCGAGGTCGGCGTCACGCTGTCCAGGCGCACGAAGGCCGCGACGCTGCCCTTGACATACCAGTAGGTCATGGTCAGATTGGGCTGGGCCGACATCACCGCTTCGTAGCGGCAGGTTTCGTAGGTGCCGGCGGCGACGGTGATGGTCTCGGTGCCCACGAAGCGGTCGGTGGCGCCGCCGCTCAGCGCGCCGCTGCTGCCGCCGGTGGTGCTGCTGCCTTGCCAGGTGTAGGACGTCGACTGGCCGGGTTGCAGCGTCCATTTCTGCAGCACGGTCGGCGGGCTGGCCACGAACTTGGTGCTGATCGTCGTGTTGCCCACCTGGGTGCTGGTGTCCCAACCGTATGGCGTGATGATCTGCGTGGCGGCGTCGAGTTTGGCGTAGTCGGTCGTCGTCTGCGTGGTCTCGGCGCCGCTGCTTAGGATCCTGGCGGTGACGATGCTGCGCGTCGCCGTGGCGGCCTGGCCTTCGAAGCTGGCGGGGCCGAGCACGGTCCAGTCGTAGGTGTTGCGGACCTGACCCGAGTGGCCCGAACTCGTGCCTTCCAATACCGCCACGGTCCGTGTGCCGGCGGTGGTGGCGAGCGCGAAGTCCATGCATCCATTGCCCGCCGCGGTGCCGGCGGTGCCGCTGCCGGCACCCGTGGTGGAGCCGCCGTCTCCCCCGCCGCCTCCGCCGCCACACGCCGCCAGCCCGAGGAGGGCCAGGATGGCGGCGCACTTGGCGCCGGGGCGCCCGCTGGCGGACGGGCGCGAGTTGGATGAGTCGTCGATGCGGTTGCTCACGGTAGATTCCCTCGGTTCAAGATTTGTGTTGTGTCTGCGCCTGGCGACGCAGGGCCGTGCCGAAGCGACTCAGCGTCGGCGGCGCCGGACGAGCGCGCCCAAGCCGCTCAGCGCGGCGAGGCTCAGCACCAGGCTGCCGGGCTCCGGCGCACCGTTGCCCGGGCCGGTGCTGCCGCCGGCGAGCACGTCGCCGTCGCGCACGGCCAGCATGTCTTGGATGCCGTTGCCGCCGGGGTGGGTTTCGCCGTCGAAGAATCGAAAGAAGACCGCATCCGGCGATGGCCCGGCCTGCACCAGCAGGTCCGTCCAATAGCCGTCGGCGAAGTTGCCCAGGAAGTACGCGGTGTTCACCAGCCCCCAGGCCACGCCCTGCGTGCCGCCACGGTAAAAGCCGGTTCCCGGTGCATAGGCGGCCAGGTTGCCGAGCGTGACGTAGAACAGGTGCGCCAGTTCATTGGTCACGCCGCCGCTTTGCAACGCCACGTTGTAGCCGCAATCGGTGCCGCCGGCGTAGCTGTAGTCGCAGCCCGCGGCGCCGCTGTCGAAGGCGTGCGGCAGCCGCCAGTCGCTGTAGCCGCCCAGCACGAGGTCGGCTGCCCATTGGTTGGAGATGGCCCAGTTGGCGGCGCCGTTGGGCTCCATGTTGCGGGCCCAGGTGATGTTCAGCGCCGTGTCGTAGAAGAACACCGCCGAGGCGTCGTTGAGCGCCACCGCGTGGCCGTCGATGTCGCGCGCCTTCAGCGTGCTTTCCCAGGTGCCCTGCCCGCTGACCGGCGCCGCCGAGGCCGTCATCGCCGCCGCCGCGGCCAACACGCCGCCGATGAGCTGCCGAGATCCGAAACGCATTGCCATTCCTTGTCGTCGAGGTTGATGAAGACGCGGGCCGGCACCAAGCCGGCCCACAACGCACCAGCCTAGGAATGGGGGCGTGACTGCAACGTGACCCCCGGGCGGCGCCGCCGCCGGGCAGGCGCAACGGCACCCGATTCGGGGGGTGCGGAAATGAACAAGGGGCGGCCGCGGCCGCCCCTTGGATTGCCGGAGAGCCGGCGCGCCGTCAGCCGGCGGCCAGCCTGGCGTCGATGCGCTGCATCGTCGCCGGCAACTCAGCCGGCAGGCCGTGCTCGAGCTGCTTGAACAGCTCGGCGTGCAGCTTCAGCTCCTGCTGCCAGGCGGCCTTGTCGATGCCGATCACGGTGGCGAACTGCTCGCGCGTGAAGGCCAGGCCGTCCCAGCGCAGGTCTTCGTAGCGCGGCGAGACGCCGAAGACGTTGTCGGCGCCCTGCGAGCGGCCTTCGATGCGGCCCAGCATCCACTCCAGCACGCGCATGTTGTCGCCGTAGCCCGGCCAGACGAACTTGCCGTCGGCCCCCTTGCGGAACCAGTTGACGCAGTAGATGCGCGGCAGCGCGGCACCCTGGCCCTGCAGCTTGGCGCCCAGTTGCAGCCAGTGCTGGAAGTAGTCGGCCATGTTGTAGCCCATGAAGGGCAGCATCGCGAACGGGTCGCGGCGCACCACGCCTTGCTGGCCGGCGGCGGCGGCGGTGGTCTCGCTGCCCATGGTGGCGGCCATGTAGACGCCTTCGGTCCAGTTGCGCGCCTCGGTCACCAGCGGCACCGTGGTGCTGCGGCGGCCGCCGAAGATGAAGGCGTCGATCGCCACGCCGTCGGCGTTGTCCCAGTCGCCGTCGAGCACCGGGTTGTTGGTGGCGGCCACCGTGAAGCGGGCGTTCGGATGCGCGGCCTTGCTGCCGGTCTCCTTGGCGAGCGCCGGCGTCCAGTCGCGGCCTTGCCAGTCGATCAGGTGCGCCGGCGGCGTGTCGGTCATGCCTTCCCACCACACGTCGCCGTCGTCGGTGAGGGCCACGTTGGTGAAGATCACGTCGCGCTTCAACGACGCCATGCAGTTGGGGTTGGTGTGATCGTTGGTGCCCGGCGCCACGCCGAAGTAGCCGGCCTCGGGGTTGATCGCGTAGAGCCGGCCGTCGGCGCCGGGCTTGATCCAGGCGATGTCGTCGCCGATGGTCGTGACCTTCCAGCCCTTGAAGCCGGCGGGCGGCACCAGCATGCTGAAGTTGGTCTTGCCGCAGGCGCTGGGGAAGGCGGCGGCGACGTGGTACTTGCGGCCCTGCGGGTTGGTGACGCCGAGGATCAGCATGTGCTCGGCCAGCCAGCCCTGCTCGCGCCCCATGGTGCTGGCGATGCGCAGCGCGAAGCACTTCTTGCCGAGCAGCGCGTTGCCGCCGTAGCCCGAGCCGTACGACCAGATCTCGCGCGTCTCGGGGTAGTGGACGATGTACTTGGTCTTGTTGCAGGGCCAGGCCACGTCGGCCTGTCCGGCCTGCAGCGGCGCGCCCACGGTGTGCACGCAGGGCACGAAGGCGCCGTCGCTGCCCAGCACGTCGAAGACCTGGCGGCCCATGCGCGTCATCACGCGCATGCTGACGGCGACGTAGGGGCTGTCGGTCAGCTCGATGCCGACGTGGGCGATGTGCGAGCCCAGCGGGCCCATCGAGAACGGCACCACGTACAGCGTGCGGCCGCGCATCGCGCCCTTGAACAAGGCCTGGTCGCCGGTCTGCAGCAGCGCGCGCATCTCGGCCGGCGCCATCCAGTTGTTGGTGGGGCCGGCGTCTTCCTGCTTGGCGCTGCAGATGAAGGTGCGGTCTTCGACGCGCGCCACGTCGCTGGGGTCGCTGCGCGCCAGGAAGCTGCTCGGGCGCAGCTCGGGGTTGAGCTTGAGCAGCGTGCCGGCGGCCACGAGCTGCTCGGTCAGCCGCCGGTATTCCTCGTCGCTGCCGTCGCACCAGTAGACATCGGCGGCTTCGGTCAGCGCGGCGATGTCGGCGACCCAGGCGATCAGGCGGTCGTGTTTGACGTAGGCAGGCGTGTTCAGGCGCAAGCCTTCCAGCACGGGACGGTTCATCGGATGCTCCAAGGGGTGATGGCAGTAGACGGGATTGGGCGAACACCGCGCCGCGGGACTCGCCCAATACCGCCTGCAACACCGCCGCCGAAACACCGGGCAACGCCGCAGGGGGACGGGGATTGTCGACCCAATGTAATCGGGTGGTAACCACCCGCCCGGATGGCAGTATGCAAATCCGGTATGGCGTGATGCCTGCCACGGCCGGCCGGTTTCGGGTCGTCACATGGCACAGTCCGGCCATGCTCGCCTACCGCCACGCCTTCCACGCCGGCAACCATGCCGACGTGCTCAAGCACTGCACGCTGGTGGCGCTGCTGCAGCACCTGAACCTCAAGGACAAGGCCTATCGGGTGATCGACACCCACGCCGGCGCCGGCGCCTACGAGCTGGGCAGCCGCCAGGCGCGCCTGCACCGCGAGTCGGACGGCGGCATCGGCCAGCTGTGGACGCGCGACGACCTGCCGCCGCTGGTGCAGGCCTACGTCGAGCAGGTGCGCGCCTTCAACGCCGGGCCGGCGCTGCGGCGCTACCCGGGCTCGCCCGAGCTGGCGCGCGCGCTGCTGCGCGAGCACGACCAGCTTCGCCTGTTCGAGCTGCACGCCACCGACCACGCCCAGCTGGCCGGCCGCATGCGCGGTGACTCGCGGGTGGAGGTGCGGCCGGCCGACGGCTTCGGCACGCTGAAGGCGCTGCTGCCGCCGCCCAGCCGCCGCGCGCTGCTGCTGATCGACCCCAGCTACGAGATCAAGACCGATTACGTGCGCGTGCTGGCGGCGTTGCGCGAGGCCTTGAGCCGCTTTGCCGAATGCGTGGTGCTGGTCTGGCTGCCGCAGCTGCAGTTGCTCGACGCGGCGCGGCTACCGCAGCGCCTGAAGGCGGCGGCCACCGGCACCGCGCCCAAGGGCTGGCTGCTGGCGCGGCTGACGGTGGAACGCCCACGCGAGCGCGGCTTCGGCATGCTGGGCAGCTGGGTCTTCGTGGCCAACCCGCCGCACACGCTGGCGCCGGCGCTGCGCCAGGCGCTGCCCTGGCTGGCCGAGACGCTGGCGGTGGATGCCGGCGCGGCCGGCTGGCAGTGCGAGAGCAGCGCCTAAGCCCTCAAGCCGCCTCGTCGGGCGGCGGCTCGACCAGCCACACCGCCACGGCGCTGAAGTTGTCGTGGCTGCTGCGCCCGCGCACGGCTTCGCGCACCAGCCGCTCCAGCGATTCCAGCCAGGCGCTGGGCGTGGCGGCGCTGCCCAGCGCGTGTTCCATCGCCTCGTCGCCGACGAACTCCCACAGCCCGTCGGAACACAGCAGGAAGGCATCGCCCGGCGCCACCGGCACCAGTTCGTCGCTGGTGCTGATCTGCAGGTCTTCGGGCTTGGTGCCCAGCGCCGACTGCAGCTCGCTGCGGCGCGGGTGGCCGCGCGCCTGCTCGGGCGTCAGCACGCCGGCGCTGATCAGGCTTTGCACGAGGCTGTGGTCCAGCGTGCGCTGGCGCAGCCGGCCGTCGCGGAACCAGTAGAGGCGCGAGTCGCCGGCGTGCGACCAGTGCGCCGTGCGGTCGACGAAGTCGATCACCAGCGCCACCACGGTGGTGTGCATGTCGCGCAAACGCGGGTCGGTGCCGCGCTGGCCCAGCAAGCGGTGGTTGGTGGCCACGACCAGTTCGGTCAGCGCCGGGCCGCCGGCGGTGGGCTGGTCGGCAAAGGTTTCCAGCAGCGTCTGCACCGCCAGGCGCGAGGCCACGTCGCCGCCGCCGTGGCCGCCGGCGCCGTCGGCCAGCACGCAGCACAGGTGGCGGTCGGAATGCCAGTGGCCGCAGGCGTCCTCGTTGTGCGAGCGGCCGCCGGGGTCGGACAGGATGGCGATCTCCATGCCCAGCATCAGCCGCCTCCCCCTCCCGGCCGGCGGCCGCCGGTCGGCGCCGGCTGGCGGTCGGCGGCCTTCAACTCGCCCAGGTGGTCTTCATAGGCTTCGAGGAAGGCACGGCCGAACAAGGTGTGGAAGTCGTCCTCGGCCTCGGCCGACAACTGGCTGAACAGCGACTGGTAGGCCTGCCAGAGCTGGGCGCGGCGGCCGCCGGCGAGCAGGGTCTCCAGGCCCGACTTGCGCACGAGGTGAGTCTCCAGCGTCTTCGGGTCGAAGCGCTGCAGCAGCCCGCTGAGCGCCGCGCGCACGCCGGCCATCACCGCCAGTTCGTGGGCGCGCAGGTCCTGGAAGGCATCGCGCATCGCCGCCTGCGCCGGCAGAAAGCCTGGCACCGTGGGCGTCAGCAGGTGCTGCAGCGCCACCTCGGCGGTGGGCGAGAACTTCAAGGGATTGTTCTGGCGCGGGCGGATCGCGGTGACGTCGGCGCGCATCTCGTTCTTGACCACCGCGCGTGCATGCAGCAGGTCGATGGTGCCGCGCACCGACTCGGCCAGCAGGCTGCCGAGCAGGTGCATCAGCTCGGGCGTCAGCGCGCCCAATTGCGGCGCGCGCCCGTTGCCCAGGCCGTCGAGAAAGGCTTGCAGCAGGCCGTCCGCCGCCGGCGCGCCGGCCGGCGACGCGCCGCTGGACGGCGCCGCCGCGTGCGCGGGCGCCGCGGCCGACACCGGCCCCGCCGAGCGCAAGCCCGGGCGGGCGCTGCCGCCGGTGGCCGTAGGCACCGCGCGGCGGCCGTCGGCGGCCGACACCGGCGCCGCGACGATGGTGGCCTGGCGCGGGCTGCCGTCCCAGGACACCACCGGCGTCCGCCGCGTGTCGCCGGCGGTGGCCGGCGGCGGCGCCGATGACGGCGATGACGGCGATGACGGCGGCAGCGTCGACGGCAGCGCGGAAGGTCGCGACAGCGGCGCCGGCGCCGCGGCCAGCAGCGGGCCCAGGTCGTCGGGCAGCATCCGCCGCGGCAGCGGGTCGGTGCGGGGCAGTTGGTCGTCGAGGCCGAAGAGGTCGTCGATCGACGGCGTGCCGCCGGGCGCTGCCGGCATCGGCGTGGCCGGGGCCGGAGCCGGGACCGCCGGCGCGCTGGTCGGCAGCGCCGCCGAGCCGGTGTGCAGCGGGTCCCAGTTGGCCGGGATCACCCCGCCGGCGGCCGGCACCGGGCTGGCGGGCATGCGCGTCGCCGCCGCCGGCGGCGCCACGGCAGCGGCGCGCACTTCGAGCAGGTAGCCGCCGATCTGCACCACGTCGCCGGCGGCCAGCGGCACGGCGGCGCCTTTGCCGAGCGCACTGCCGTTGACGACGATGGGGTTGCTGCCGCGGTCCTCGATCACGAAGACGCCGCTGCGCTGCGCCACCGTGGCGTGCACCCGCGAGATCGTGCGGTCGGGGTCGGGCAGGACCAGCCGGTTGCTGTCGGCGCGGCCGATGGTGCCGCCCAACGCGTCGAAGCTGGCTTCGATCGGCTCGGTGGCGGCGCCGTTGTAGGTCTTGACAGCCAGCACGATCATGCAGCGGGGGTCTCCGGGGGATCAGGCGGCCACTGCCGCCGCGCAGCGCAAGCCCGATCGGCGAAGCATAACGATGTCACCGGGCCTTGAGCATAGCGTCCGCCGCGGGTGGCGGCCGAACCTGCGGCCGTTGGGGGACGGCCGCCGCGCGCGCCTAGCGGGCCAGCGCGCGCACCCAGTCGAAGTAGACGCGGCCGAGGCTGTGGTAGTAGGGGATCAGCGGCGGCTCGCTGATCTGCCCGAAGATCTGCAGGAACTCGCGCGCCGAGGCCTGCAGCAGCACCTTGTCCTGCTGCGACGAAGGCTGCACCCAGACCGGGAACAGCAGGTCGTACAACTGGAACAGCCGCTCGCGCAGCGCGAGGTACTGGTCGGCCGTCATGCCCGGCGGAAGGCGGAACTCGCCCAGCACTTCGCGCGGCGGATCCTGCCGGCCGAACGACTGCGGCGTCACCGCGCGCACCGCGATCAGTGCGCCGCTCTTCGGGTCCAGCCACACCACCTGGCTGGGCGGCGCCAGTCGGTTGACGCCGGGCAGCGCCTGCGACGGGCAGTACATGAAGGCGATGCGCAGCGGCCGGTCTTCGCGCGCCGGCACCGGCACCGGCAGCGACTGGCGCGACTGCTCGCTCACCTGCTCGCCGGCCTGGGTGCGGCCCAGCTTCATCAGTTGCGAAAAACTCATCGCGGCATCGGACATGGCGGCTCTCCGCGCGGCGCCCGCCGGGCCCACGCCAGCCCATCCCGCCAACAGCGCCAGCAGCAGCCGCCGGCGCCCGTCACAGGATGGAGTTGTTGGTGACATTCAGCCTCGGGCTCGGGTGCGCGCCGACCGCGGCGTTCCAGGTCGCGATCGGCACCGACTGCCCGCACTGCCCCGCGCCGGTGTCGTTGATGATGACGTTGGTGACCTGGCCGGCGTCGTCGTACTGCACGCCGGTGACCGTCACCGCGTGCAGCGAGCCCGGCGGCGTGGTGCCGCCCCAGAGCTGCGCGGCGTCCAGGTTGGCGATGGTGCCCTGCCCGCGCGACATCGCCAGCCCCAGGTTGTCCAGGTTGCTGGCCTGCACGGTGGACGGCACGCCGGCATTGGCCAGGATGGATTGCCGGCTGCCGGCGCCGGTGCCGCCGTCGGCGAACACCGGCGGCGAGCCCGGCGTGCCGTTGGCCCAGCCGTTGTTGATGGCGTTCTGCAGCACCTGGTTCTCGCTCAGGTTGCTGCCGTTGGCGCGGTTGATGACCTGGCGCGACGACTCGACGCCGCAGTTGTTATAGGTCTGCTGGGTGGCGCCCGACGTGCGGCCGCCGGCCGCGGCATTGCACATCGCGGTGCCCACGCGCACGTTGCCGGCCGTGCCCGACAGGCCGATCAGCACCGTCGGGCAGCCCATCGCCACGGTGCCGCCATGCGCCGTCTGGTCGCCCATGCGCGCCGCGGGGTTGCGGCTGATCGGCACCGGGAACGCGCCTTTGACGATGCTGTCCGGCGGGCCCACACAGACCGCCAGGTCGCCCATGCGGGCAGCGGGCAGCGCGCCGATCAGCACCGTCACGCCGCCCGGCGGCAACACCGGGCCGCCGACGTGCGGCACCGGCGGCGTGCCGGGGGTCACCATCGGGCACACGTGCATGTCGCCCACGCGGGCAGCCGGTTGTCCGCTCATGATGCGCGTCAGGTGTTGATCTTGACCATCGGGCCCTTGATGTCGACGATGCCGCCGGGGTCGACGTTGACCTTGCCGATGCCGGCCGTCATCGTCACGTCGGTGCCGGCGGCCTTGATGATGCCGGCGCTGTCGATGTGCACTTGGCCGGCGGCGGTCTTGATCGTGATGTCGGTGCCGCTGATCTCGATGCTGCCGCCGTCCTTGATGAGGAGGTAGCCGCCGCTGGTGTGCAGCTTGATTTCCTTGGCGCCGAGGTCGACCGTGCCGTCGCTCTTCATCGACAGTACCGAGGCGCCGGTCTGCACGGTCACCGCGTCGCCGGCATCGGTCGCGAACGTGCCGCGCACCGCAATGCTCTTGTCCGCGCCGACGATCTCGGCGCTGGCGGCGCCCACCTCGGTGAACTTGGCGGCGCCGATGGTCTCGTTCATCGCCGCGCCCACCGTCACCTGGTAGGCCGCGCCGATGGTCAGCGCCTTGGCCGCGGCGATGGTCTCGGCCTTCGCCCCGCCGACGGTCTCGGTCTTGCTGCCGCCGATGTTCACGCTGCGGTTGGCGCCGATCGTCACGCTCTCGTTGATGCCGACCGTCTCGGTCCGGTTCTTGTGGACGACATTGGTCTCGTTGCCGTCGATGGTCTTGCGGCGGTCGTTGCCGACCCACTTGTCTTCGTCGTGCTCGACTTCGGTGAGCTGGTCCTTCTGGGCGTGCAGCCAGAGTTGCTCCTGCCCCGCCTTGTCTTCGAAGCGGATGGCGTTGGCATCCCCCGCGCCGTTCTTCTGGCCTGCCCCCGGCGCGCCGCCTTTGCTGCTGCGGGTCAGCCAGCCGCTTTGCGTGGCGTTGTCGGGCAGGCCCCAGGGGGGCATGTTGGTGGCGTTGTAGACGCAGCCGGTGAGGATGGGGTAGTCGGGGTCGCCGTTGAGGAAGTCGATGATGACTTCCATG
>JAIUPH010000038.1 GCA_020161065.1 Pseudomonadota bacterium | reverse complement strand
TGATGGGTTGAACCATGAGTACATGGGCTCAACCGGGGCGCCTCCGGCGGCCTGGCAGGGGCCTGGGATTGAAAAAGTTCAAACCGCAGCCAATCCACTTATCTCAGGCTGTTGCGTGTTCAAACGAGCGGAGCCGGCTCTTCGACACGGAAGGCCCCCGAAACGGGGCCCTCTTCGTTGCTGCGCGCGCACCCCCGCCCGCGGGGCGTGGCGGCGGCGCGCGCTGCCTATGATCCGCGACCATGATTCGACTGATCGTCGGCCTCGGCAACCCGGGCCCTGAATACGAAGCCACCCGCCACAACGCCGGCTTCTGGTGGGTGGACGCGCTGGCCGCCAAGCTGAGCGCGCGGCTCTCGGCCGAGCGCAGCTACCACGGCCTGCTGGCGCGCGTGAACCTGGTCCAGGGGCCGCTGTGGCTGCTGCAGCCGATGACCTACATGAACCGCTCGGGGCAGTCGGTCGCGGCGCTGGCGCGCTTCTACAAGATCGCGCCGGATGAGATGCTGGTGGTGCACGACGAGCTCGACCTGCCGCCCGGCCAGGCCAAGCTCAAGGTGGGCGGCGGCAGCGGCGGCCACAACGGGCTGAAGGACATCCACGCCCAGCTCGGCACGGCCGACTTCTGGCGGCTGCGGCTGGGCATCGGCCACCCCGGCGTCAAGGCCGAAGTGGTCGACTACGTGCTGCGCAAGCCCGCGCCCGAGCAGCGCGAGGCGATCGAGGCCTGCATCACGCGCACGCTGGAGGCCAGCGCCGAGCTGCTGGCCGGCGAGATGGAGCGCGCGACGATGAAGATCCACGCCGGGCCGCAGCGGCCGAAGCCGCCGAAGCCACCCAAACCGACCCCCACGCCGACCCCCACGCCGACGCCCACGCCGACCCCCACGCCCACGCCCGACGAAGGAGACCCGTCATGAAGCTGCTGCCCACGTTCGCGCTGCTGCTGGCCTGCGGCGTGGCACAGGCGCAGACCACCGTCTGGCGCTGCGGCGCCGACGGCCGCAGCTACAGCGACAGCCCTTGCGACGGCGGCCGCGTGGTCGCCGTGGTCGACACCGCCGCGGCGCCGGCCGATGCGGCGCGCGCCCGCGCGCTGGCCGCGCAGGACCGCCGGCTGGCGCAGCAACTGACCGACGAGCGCCGCGAGCGCGAAGCGCGCCAGCGCGGCAACGGGCTGGCGGGCATCGGCCCGGCGGCGGCGCCGCCCAAATCGTTCAAGTCGCTCAAGCCGCACGAACCGCGGGCGCCGCATCTGCGCCCACGCTCGAAGGCGAAGCCGCATCCGGCTGCAACCGCAGGTACTTCGCGTAAAGCTGCTCGTGCGTCTCTGCAAACGCCGGGTTGAGCGGGATGCAGGCCACCGGGCACAGCTGCACGCATTGCGGCTCGGCGTGGTGGCCCACGCATTCGGTGCACTTGTGCGGGTCGATCTCGTAGAACTCGGCGCCCATGGCGATGGCGCCGTTCGGGCACTCGGGCTCGCAGACGTCGCAGTTGATGCACTCGTCGGTGATCATCAAGGCCATGGCGGCTGCCTCATTCGGGCTGGGTCACCCGCTCCTTCAGCCGCCGCAGCACCGAGGGCGCGACGAACTTGTGCACGTCGCCGCCCAGGCTGGCGATCTCGCGCACGAAGGTGCCACTGACGAACTGGTACTGGTCCGAAGGCGTCATGAAGACGGTTTCGACCTCGGGCATCAACTGGCGGTTCATGCCGGCCATCTGGAACTCGTATTCGAAGTCGCTGACGGCGCGCAGCCCGCGCACCACGACCTGGCCGCCGTTCTCGACGACGAAGTCGCGCAGCAGCCCGCGGAAGGCGGTGACCTCGACGTTCTTGTACGGCGCGGCGATCTCGGAGGCGATTTCCAGCCGCTCGGCGATCGTGAACATGGTGCGCTTGTGGTGGCCGGCGGCCACCGCCAGGATCAGCCGGTCGAACAGGCGCGAGGCGCGCCGCATCAAGTCTTCATGGCCCAGCGTCATCGGGTCGAAGGTGCCCGGGTAAACGGCGGTCAGCGGCTTGGTCGGGGTCACGGCGACGCCTCCTCGTCATGGGTCGGCGGGAGTGTAGCCGCGCCGCCAAAGGCCATGGTGCACTGCACCAGCGCGCCCTTGCCGGTAGGTGGTGAATCCCGCCGGCGGCGCCGGCAGCGCTTCGCCGGCCTCCAGGTAGACGAAGCCGCCGTCGGCCGCCAGCGGGGCCGCCAGCGCCAGCGCCGGGGCCAGCAGGCCGGCGTCGAAAGGCGGGTCGAGGAACACGAGGTCGAAGCGCCGCGGCGCGCAGCGCGCCATCCAGGCCAGCGCGTCGGCGGTCTCCACGCACAAAGCGTTTGCCCCCAGGCGCTGGCGGCTGGCGTCCAGGCTGCGCGCCAGCACCGCGTCGCGCTCGATCAGCACCACCTCGGCGGCGCCGCGCGACGCGGCCTCGAAGCCCAAAGCGCCGCTGCCGGCGAAGGCGTCCAGGCAGCGCCAGCCGGCGAGGTCCTGGCCCAGCCAGTTGAACAGCGTCTCGCGCACGCGGTCGGGCGTGGGGCGCAGGCCGGGGCGGTCGGCCACCGGCAGCTTGCTGCGCTTCCACCGTCCACCGATGAGGCGGACTTCGTGCTTCATAGCCGGACCGGGATGCCCTCGCGCGCCAGCAGCGCCTTGGCCTGGCCGACCGTGAACGTGCCGTAGTGGAAGATGCTGGCGGCCAGCACCGCGTCGGCGCCGCCGATGCGGATGCCCTCGGCCAGGTGCTCCAGCGCGCCGACGCCGCCCGAGGCGATCACCGGCACCGGCACCGCGTCGCTCACCGCGCGCGTCAGTTCGAGGTCGAAGCCGACCTGCGTGCCGTCGCGGTCCATGCTGGTCAGCAGGATCTCGCCGGCGCCGGCCGCGGCCATGCGGCGCGCCCAGTCCACCGCGTCCAGCCCGGTGTTCTTGCGGCCGCCGTGGGTGTAGACGTCCCAGCCGCCGCCTTCTCTTCGCTTGGCGTCGATCGCCACCACGATGCACTGCGCGCCGTACTTGTCGGCGGCGTCGCTGATCACCTGCGGGTCGGCCACCGCGGCGGAGTTGAAGCTCACCTTGTCGGCGCCGGCGTTGAGCAGCCGCCGCACGTCGGCCACCGTACGCACGCCGCCGCCCACGGTCAACGGGATGAACACCTGCGAGGCCACGGCCTCGATGATGTGCAGGATCAGGTCGCGCTCGTCGCTGGTGGCGGTGATGTCGAGGAAGGTGATCTCGTCGGCGCCCTGGTCGTTGTAGCGCGCGGCGATTTCCACCGGGTCGCCGGCGTCGCGCAGCTCGACGAAGTTGACGCCCTTGACGACGCGGCCGCCGGTGACGTCCAGGCAGGGGATGATGCGCTTTGCCAGCATCAGGCGGCGTCGCCGGCGGCGCCGTCCAGTTCGTCGGCGCGGGCCTGCGCAGCCGTGAAGTCGAGCGCGCCGCTGTAGATGCTGCGCCCGCAGATCACGCCTTCGATGCCGTTGTCCTGCACCGCGCAGAGCTGCTCGATGTCGGCAATGCCGGCCAGCCCGCCCGAGGCGATGACGGGAATGGTCAGCGCCTGCGCCAGCTTGACGGTGGCGTCGATGTTGATGCCGGTGAGCATGCCGTCGCGGCCGATGTCGGTGTAGATCACCGCGTCGACGCCGTAGTCCTCGAACTTCTTCGCCAGGTCGATCACCTCGTGGCCGGTGAGCTTGCTCCAGCCGTCGGTGGCCACCTTGCCGTCCTTGGCGTCGAGACCGACGATGATGTGGCCGCCGAAGGCCGAGCAGGCGTCCTTCAAAAAGCCCGGGTTCTTGACCGCGGCGGTGCCGATGATGATGTAGCTGATGCCGTCGTCGAGGTAGCGCTCGATGGTGTCGAGGTCGCGGATGCCGCCGCCCAGCTGCACGGGGATGTCGTCGCCCACCGCGCGCAGGATGGCCTTGACCGCGCTTTCGTTGACCGGCTTGCCGACGAAGGCGCCGTTCAGGTCCACCAGGTGCAAGCGGCGCGCGCCGGCGTCCAGCCAGCGCCGCGCCATCGCGCCGGGGTCTTCGCCGAAGGTGGTGACGGCCTTCATGTCGCCTTGTTGCAGGCGCACGCAATGGCCGTCCTTGAGGTCGATGGCTGGGATCAGCAGCATGGCTCGGGGGCGTGGAGGAAAGAGCGCGTCAAGGCTTCCAGGACAGGAAGTTGCGGTACAGGGCGATGCCGTGCGCGGCGCTCTTCTCGGGGTGGAACTGGGTGGCAAAAATATTATCCCGCGCCAGCGCGCAGGTAAAGCGCAGTCCGTAGTCGGTGCTGCCGGCGGCGTGGGCGGCGTCGGCCGGGTCGGCGTGGAAACTGTGCACGAAGTAGAACCAGCTCTCGTCGGGCACGCCCGCCCAAACGGGGTGCGCGCGTTCCTGGTGCACGCGGTTCCAGCCCATCTGCGGCACCTTGTAGCGGCTGCCGTCGGGCTGCAGGCGGCCGTCCAGCCGGAAGCGCCGCACCTCGCCGGGAATCAGGTCGAGGCCGGGCGTGTCCTGCTCCTCGCTGTGGGTCAGCAGCATCTGCATGCCCACGCACACGCCCATCAGCGGCTTGTTCGCGGCGGCGTGCAGCACGGCTGCCTGCAGCCCGGAGTCGCGCAGCTCGCGCATGCAATCGCGCATCGCGCCCTGGCCGGGCAGCACCACGCGCTCGGCGGCCAGCACGTCCTCGGGGCGGCTGGAGACGATCACCTCGACGCCGCTGCCAGCGGCCGCGTGCAGCACCGCCTGCGACACCGAGCGCAAATTGCCCATGCCGTAGTCGACCACCACGACCGAGGGCATCAGAGCGATCCCTTGGTCGACGGGATGCTGCCGGCCGCGCGCGGGTCGGCCGTCAGCGCCATGCGCAGCGCGCGGGCGAAGGCCTTGAACACCGTCTCGCACTGGTGGTGCGCGTTGTCGCCGAACAGGTTGTCGATGTGCAGCGTGACCATCGCGTGGTTGGCGAAGCCCTGGAAGAACTCGAACGCGAGCTGGGTGTCGAAGCCGCCGATCATGCCGGCCTTGAACGGCACGCGCATGTGCAGCCCGGGGCGGCCTGAGAAGTCGATCACCACGCGCGACAGCGCCTCGTCCAGCGGCACGTAGGCGTGGCCGTAGCGGGTGATGCCTTTTTTGTCGCCGACGGCCTTGGCCACCGCCTGGCCGAGCGTGATGCCGACGTCTTCCACCGTGTGGTGGCCGTCGATGTGCAGGTCGCCCTCGGCCTCGATGGTCAGGTCGATCAGGCCGTGGCGCGCCACCTGGTCGAGCATGTGGTCGAAGAAGCCGATGCCGGTGGCGAGCTTCGCCCGGCCCGTGCCGTCGAGGTCGAGCGCGACGCGGATCTTCGTCTCGTTGGTGTCGCGGCGCAGGTCGGCCGTGCGGTGTTGCGGTTGCTGCGGTTCCATCACAGGGCGGCTTTCAGGGCCTGGATCATGGCGTCATTTTCCGGCGGCGCGCCGACCGTCAGGCGCAGGCAGTTGGCCAGCAGCGGGTGCAGCCCGGCGATGTGCTTGACGAGGATGCCGCGCTGCTTGAGGCCGTCGAAGGCGCGCTGCGAATCGGGCACGCGCACCAGGATCATGTTGGCCTCGCTGGGGAAGGCCGTCACGCCGGGCATGGCGCGCAGCGCGAGCTGCAGCCGCTCGCGCTCCGCGCGCAGCAGCGTGGCCTGGCGCGCGTATTCGTCGGCGTGGTCCAGCGCGAACAGCGCGGCCTCGGCGTTGAGCGCGCTCACGTTGTAGGGCGGGCGCACCTTGTCGATCTCGTCGATCAGCGCGGCGTGGCCGCACAGGTAGCCCAGCCGCACGCCGGCCAGCCCGAACTTCGACAGCGTGCGCAGCACCAGCACGTGGTCGTGCCGGGCCAGGCTTTGCAGGCGGCTGCGCGCGGCAAAAGGCTGGTAGGCCTCGTCGAAGACCACCAGCCCGCGCTGCGCGCCGACGGCGGCGACGATGCGGTCGATGATGCCGTCGTCGAACAGGTTGGCGCTCGGGTTGTTGGGGTAGGCGAGGTAGGTCAGCGCCGGCCGGTGCCGCTCGATCGCCGCCAGCATCGCCGCCTCGTCCAGCTCGAAGGCCGGCGTCAGCGGCACGCCAACGAAGTTCAGCCCGCGCAACTGCGCCGACATCGCGTACATCACGAAGCCCGGCAGCGGCGCCAGCACGGTGGCGCCGGGCACGTCGCAGGCCACCGACAGCAGGTCGATCAGCTCGTCGGAGCCGTTGCCCAGCATCAGCTTGCAGCCGGCCGGCAGGCCGGCGAAAGCGGCCAGCCGCTCGGCCAGCGCGGCGCCGCCCGCCGGGTAGCGGTTGATGGCGACGCGGCCCAGCCGCTCGCCCAGCTCGCGCTGCAACTCGGGCGGCAGCGCGAAGGGGTTTTCCATCGCGTCGAGCTTGACGAAGCCGGCGCTCGGCTGGATGGCGTAGGCGTGCATCGATTGCACGTCCTGGCGGACGGTGGTCTGCAGGCGTTCGGCCAGCGGCGTGGTGGGCGTGTGGGTCATGAGGGCGTGTCCAGGATCTCGGGGCCCAGCAGGAAGGGGTTGACGATGCGAACGCCGTCGATCGGCTGGTCGTGCTGCAGGTCTTCGGTCAGCAGCAGCGTGCAGCCCTGCTGCTGGGCGGCGGCGACCATCAGGGCGTCCCAGTAGGCGATGTCGTAGCGGGCCTCGGCAGCCCAGGCGGTCTCGATCGTCGCCTGGTCGATCTGCCAGGGTTGCCAGTGCTGGTAGCGGCGCACGTCGGCACGGGCGTCGCCGCGCGACACCTGGGTGCTGAACTTGCGCGTGGCGTTCCAGTAGTACTCGTTGAGCACCTGGGTGCTGATGCGGCCGCAGTGCTGCTGCCAGCAAGCGGCGATCCAGGCGCGTGCGCGGTCGCGTTTGGCCAGGTCCTTGTCGTCCACGCAGTACAGCAGCACGTTCGTGTCGACGAACACCAAGGGCGCGGTCATGGCACCCTGCGGCGCGTCGAGCGGTCGTACATCTCCTCGCGCGTGAAGTAGGGGCCGCTGCTGACGCCGAAGCTCTTGAACTCCAGCGCCTCGCGCATCGCCCGCTCGTAGGCGTCGTCGCGCCGCATCTTCTCGGCCAGCATCTCGCCGATCAGCCGCGAGACGCTGGTGTTGCGCCGCGCCGCTTCCATGCGTGCCCAGTCGGCGACGCTGTCTTCCATCGTGACGGTGACGTTCTTCATGGCAATTCCACGAACTTCGTGTTGCACGATTCTCGTGTTGCACGAACATCGTGTCAACCGGCCATGCTCGTTCGCGCCGATGGGCAGCCTTGGCGGCGGCGGCTAGGCTGGCCGCCCGCCGCCCGACGCCTTTCACAAGGAGCTTGCCGATGTTCGGACTGATGCAGGACCGGCCGCTGCTGATCTCGTCGCTGATCGAGCATGCCGCCACCTTCCACCCGCGCACCGAGATCGTGTCGCGCACGCCCGAAGGCCCGGTCCGGCGCAGCAACTGGGGCGAGGTGCGCCAGCGCGCCAAGCAGGTGGCCAACGCGCTGCGGCAACTCGGCATACAGCCGGGCGAGCGCGTCGCGACGCTGGCCTGGAACAGCGACCGCCACCTGGCGCTGTACTTCGGCGTCTCCGGCGCCGGCGCGGTGCTGCACACGGTCAACCCGCGGCTGTTTCCCGAACAGCTCGACTACATCGTCAACCACGCCGAAGACCAGGTGCTGTTCTTCGACGTCACCTTCGCGCCGCTGGTGGCGAAGCTGGCGCCGCTGCTGAAGACGGTGAAAGCCTATGTCGCGATGACCGACCGCGCGACCATGCCCACCCTCGACGTGCCCAACCTGCACGGCTGGCAGGACCTGGTGGAGTCGCAAAGCACCGACTACGAGTGGCCGAGCTTGGACGAGCGCACCGCGTCCAGCCTTTGCTACACCAGCGGCACCACCGGCAACCCCAAGGGCGTGCTGTATTCGCACCGCTCCACCATGCTGCACACGCTGATGGAGCTGGCGGTCGACACCTTCGGCATCAGCTCCGAAGAGACGGTGATGCTCATCGTGCCGATGTTCCATGCCAACGCCTGGGGTACGCCCTACGCGGCGGCGATGGCCGGCACCAAGCTCGTGCTGCCGGGGCCGCACCTCGACGGCGCCAGCGTCTACGCGCTGATGCGCGACGAGCACGTCACCTTCTCGCAAGGCGTGCCCACCGTGTGGCTGATGCTGTTCCAGTACGTCGACGCCAACCCCGCGCTGGACCCGCGCGAGCTGGGGCTCAAGCGCGTGGGCATCGGCGGCTCGGCGGTGCCGCGGGCGATGCTGGAGCGCTTCGAGCGCCAGTTCGGCGCCGAGGTCGTGCAAGGCTGGGGCATGACCGAGACCAGCCCGATCGGCGTGATCAGCAAGCTGCTGCCCAAGCACTTCGAGTTGCCGGCCGAGGACCTGGTGGCCATCAAGCTCAAGCAGGGCCGCGGCGTCTGGGGCGTCGACTTGAAGCTGGTTGCCGACGACGGCCGCGTGATGCCCTGGGACGGCAGCAGCCGCGGCCACCTGTACGTGCGCGGCCCCTGGATCGCCAGCGGCTACTTCCGCAACGAAGGCGGCGCCCGGCTCGACGACGAAGGCTACTTTCCCACCGGCGACGTCGCCACCATCGACCCCGACGGCTACCTGCAACTCGTCGACCGCGCCAAGGACGTGATCAAGTCCGGCGGCGAATGGATCAGCTCGATCGACCTCGAGAACGCCGCGATGGGCCACCCCGGCGTGGCCGAGGCGGCGATCATCGGCGTGCCGCACCCCAAGTGGCAGGAGCGGCCACTGCTGCTGGTGGTGCCGCGCGCCGGCCAAGAGGCGCCCACGCGCGAGGCGCTGCTGGCCTACCTGGCCACGCGCGTCGCCAAATGGTGGCTGCCCGACGACGTGGTGTTCGTGCCCGAACTGCCGCACACCGCCACCGGCAAGCTGCTGAAGACCCAGTTGCGCGAACAGTTCAAGAACCACCCGCTGCCCAGCGCCGCCAACGGCGGCGACAGCGAACCGACAGCTTGAGCCGCTAGACTGCGGCCCGTTCGCTTCAACCCGTCACCGGGGAGTAGCCGCCCGGCGCCGAGTGCGATTGCTCGCTTAGTTGCAACCGCCGCCGGGGCCCGTCGTCAACACACTTGGCCTGCGCCCAACGCGCACGGGCCATGGCGCGGGCAGCCCATGCCCAGGCATGGCGCCTGGCCAGACCGTTGACCGCGCGGTGCCCGCTTCTTGGCCGGGGGCGCCGCGTGGTCACGTGTCTTTCCGGCCTGGGATTTTTCATTGATGGAAGCCTTTCTGGTGAGCACCGGCGTCGTCGCGCTCGGTGAAATGGGCGACAAGACCCAGTTGCTGGCGCTGATGCTGGCGGCGCGTTTCCGCAGGCCCTGGCCCATCGTCGCCGGCATCCTGGTGGCCACGCTGGTCAACCATGCGCTGGCCGGCGCCGTCGGCGCCTGGGTGGCGCAGGCCATGGGTCCTTCGGTGCTGCGCTGGGTGATCGGGTTGTCGTTCATCGCGATGGCGGTGTGGATGCTGATTCCCGACAAGGCCGACGAGACCGAAGGCGGCGGCGCGCGCCGCGGCGTCTTCCTCACCACGCTGGTGGCCTTCTTCGTCGCCGAGATGGGCGACAAGACACAGATCGCCACCGTCGCGCTGGCGGCGCGCTACGGCGACCTGGTGCCGGTGGTGGCCGGCAGCACGCTGGGCCTGATGCTGGCCAACGTGCCCGCGGTGTTCCTCGGCGACAAGGTGGCCAAGCTGGTGCCGATGCGCGTGGTGCACGGCGTCAGCGCGCTGATCTTCCTGGTGCTGGGCGCGTTGACGCTACTGGGCGTCGGCAAGCTGGATTTCTAGCCGGGCGTCGCGCGGCCGGCCACCGGCGGCAGCCGCTGCGGCAGCAGCCGCGCCGCCACCAGGGCGGCCAGCGCGGTCGCCGCGGCCAGTTCGAACACCAGCTGCAAAGGGTCTGCAAAGGCCAGCACGCGGTCGCCGTGATGGGCCGCCAGGGCGGCCGGCACGCCGTGCGCCAGCACGCTGCCCAGCAGCGACACGCCGGCGGCGCCGCCGAGCGCGCGCAGCATCATCGGCGTGGCGGTGGCCACGCCGACGTGGCGCGGCGCCGCGCTGCGCTGCGAGACCACCGTCAGCACCGGGAACAGCAGCCCCAGCCCCAGGCCCAGCGGCAGCACCGCCAGCGAGATGGCGCCGGCGCTGGCCGGCGTCCAGTCGAGCACGCCCACCAGCGCGCCGAAGCCGCCGGCCATCGCCAGCATGCCGCCGCTGGCCAGCGCGCGCACCGAGGCCCCGCGGCGCAGCGCGCGCCCGCACAGCCGGCTGGCCACCGTCAGCCCCAGCATCAGCGGCAGCAGGTGCAGCGCCGAGGCCGTGGGCGTCTGCCGCAGCGCGCCTTGCAGGTACAGCGGCAGGAAAACCACCGCCGCGAACAAGCCCACGCCACTGCCGATGCTGAGCACGGCCGCGGCGCTGAAGCCGGTGTTGCCGAACAGCGCCAGCGGCAGCAGCGGGTCAGCCGCGCGCCGCTCCACCGCGACGAAGCCCAGCAGCAGCGTCAAGCCGAGCAGCGCCAGCGCCCAGCCGCCGGCCGTGCCGGCCAGGCCGCTGCGCGTGGCCAGCAGCAGGCACACCAGCGCCGCGGCCAGCAACGCGGCGCCGGCCCAGTCCAGCCGCCGCTCCGGCCCGGCCTGCGGCTGGCCGAAACGCGCGCGCGCCAGCAACGCCAGCGCCACCAGCGCGGCCGGCGCGTTGAGCAGCAGTGCCCAGCGCCACGACAGGTGCTGCACCAGCAGCCCGCCGAGCAGCGGGCCGAGCATCGTCGCGATGCCGTAGGCGGCGCCCAGCAGCCCCTGGCGCGACGCGCGCTCCTCGGGCGTGTAGAGCGCTGCGACCGACAGCAGCGTCAGCGTCATCAGCCCGCCGCCGCCCAGGCCTTGCAGCGCGCGGGCGGCGATCAGCGCCTCGATCGACGGGCTGGCCGCGCAGGCCAGCGAGCCGGCGACGAACAGGCTGCCGGCGATCACCAGCAGCGGCCGCGGGCCGTGGTGGTCGGCCAGCTTGCCGTAGAGCGGGATCACGATCGTCGAGGCCACCAGGTAGGCCGAGAACACCCAGGGCAACAGCGCCTGGCCGTGCAGGTCGGCGGCGATCAGCGGCAGCGCGGTGGACAGCAGCGTCTGGTCCAGCCCGGCCAGCGACAGCAGCGCGGCCAGCGCGACGTAGACGGCGGTGCGGGGGTCGCGGGCGGGCTTGGCGGTCGGCATGAAGCGGCAGCGGTTGGACAGGCGGCCCGCAGTGTGGCCGCCGCCTCACCGCTTGACCAGTGCAATGTTCAGAACGGATAGTTGCACGCCATGAAAACCTACGACCTCAACCTGCTGCGCGTGCTGCACGCGCTGCTGGCCGGCGGCAGCGTGACCGCGGCGGCCGAGCGCCTGCACCTGAGCGTGCCGGCCACCAGCCATGCGCTGGCGCGGCTGCGCGAGGCGCTGGGCGACCCGCTGCTGGTGCGCGCCGGCCGCCGCCTGGTGCCCACGCCGCGCGCGCAAGGGCTGCGCGAGCCGGTGGCGCGGCTGCTGGCCGAGGCCGACGCGCTGGCCGCGGCGCCCTCGGTCGCGGCGATGGCGCAGCGGCCGCGGCACTTCGTCGTCCGCCTGCCCGAGGGCATGGCCGTGGTCTTCGGCGCGCCGCTGCTGCTGGCGCTGCAGCAGCGGCTGCCGCAGGCCACGCTGCAACTGCTGCCCGAATCGGCCGACGACCCGGCGGCGCTGCGCGAGGGCCGCATCGACCTCGACATCGGCAACTTCCGCCCGCGCGACCCCGAGCTGCAGACGCTGGCGCTGCAGCCGCAGGCGCTGGTCGTCGCCGCGCCGCCGGCGCTGCTGGGCGGCGGCCGATTGACGCTCAAGCGCTACCTCGCGCTGCGCCACGTGCTGGTGGCGCCGCGCCCGCGCGAGGCCTCACCGATCGACGAGGCGCTGGCCGCGCTAGGCCTGCAGCGCGACATTGCGCTGACGCTGCCCAGCGGCCACGCGGCGCTGATGGCGGCGGCGCGCGCGCCGCTGGCGGCCACGGTCTCGGTGCGGCTCGCGCAGTCGATGGCCGCGGGGCTGGGCCTGGTGCAGCGGCCGCTGCCGCTGGCGGTGACGCTGCAGCCGCTGCAGTTCGCCTGGCACCCGCGCCACGCGGCCGACCCGGCGCATGCCTGGCTGCGCGAGTGCGCGCAACGCGTCGTCAAGTCCGGCGGCGGGCCCTCGCTGCTCAGGCTCGGCCGGCCGGCGGCAGCGCCGGCGGCAATGCCGGTGACAGGGCCTGCACCACTGCCAGCAGCTCGTCGCGCAGCCAGCGGTGCACCGGGTCGCTCTGCCGGCGCGCGTGCCAGATCATGAACATCGGCATCTCGGGCACCGCCAGCGGCGGCGGCAGCGGCGCGGCGGCGAAGTCGCGCATCAGCTCCAGCCGCAGCAGCGAGGGCAAGGTGGCCAGGCAGGCCGTGCCGCGCAGGAAGGGTGCGATGCCGGCAAAGCCCGGCACGCTGGCGACGAAGCGGCGCGCGAGCTTGCGCTCGTCGCCCAGCACGCGGTCGATGTCCAGCCGGCGCTGCGGCTCGTAGACCACCGTCAGGTGCTCGGCGGCGAGGTACTCGTCCAGGTCGCGCGGCGCGGCGCGCACCGCGGCGTCGAAGAACACCACGTAGCGGTCGGCGAACAGCCGCCGCTGCAGCAGGTCGGCCGCGTCCGGCGGGCGCGGGCTGATGACCAGCTGGCAGGCTTCGGCGCGCAGCAGCTCGGCCTGCGGCACGCCCGACGGAATGACGCGCAGCGTGACGCCCGGCGCGCGCGCGCGCAGCCGGCGCAGCAGCGGCGGCAGCAGCAGGTCGCACTGCAGGTCGTTGGCGGCGATGGTGAAGCCGGCCTTCAGCGTGGCGGGGTCGAAGCCTTCGGGCGTGGCGAAGCCGCGCAGGTCTTCCAGCAGCACGCGCGCGCGCTCGGCCAGGCTTTCCGCGCGCGCGGTGGGCACGATGCCGCGGCCGGCCTTCACCACCAGCGGGTCGCCGACGATGGCGCGCAGCTTGTCCAGCAGGTGGCTCACCGCCGACTGCGTGACGCCCAGGCGTTCGGCCGCGCGCGTGACCGAGCGCTCTTCCACCACCGCCAGCAGCAACTGCAGCAGCCGGCCGTCGAGGTCGGAATGATCGAAAGCGCTCATGGCAGGCATGAGTATCCCTGCGTTGATCGAGGTCAGGCGCGCCGGAACACTCGCGGCCGTGGCCGGGACGACTCCCGCTTGCGCCACGCCAACCCCCCGGAGACGACCATGCCCCCGACCGAAGCGCCCATCCCGGGCACCACGCTGTTCGACGGCGCCCAGGCCCGCAAAGGCTATGCGCTGAACAAGATGTGCTACTCGTTCAACCAGGCCGACAACCGCGCCGCCTTCCTGGCCGACGAGGACGCCTACTGCACGAAGTACGGCCTCAACGAGCAGCAGCGCGCCGCCATCAAGGCGCGCAACGTGCTGCAGCTCATCGAAGCCGGCGGCAACGCCTACTACCTGGCCAAGTTCGCCGGCATCTTCGGGCTGGACATGCAGGACATCGGCGCCCAGCAGACGGGCATGAGCAAGGACGAATTCAAGGCCAAGCTGATGGCCGCCCGCGGTTGAAAGGAACCCAGACCATGGCCAGCATCATCGGTGCCATCACCACCAGCCACGTGCCCGCGATCGGCGGCGCCATCGCCCGCAAGGTCCAGCACGAGCCCTACTGGCGGCCCTTCTTCGACGGCTTCCACCCGGTGCGCGAGTGGCTGGCGAAGAACAAGCCCGACGTCGTGGTCGTCATCTACAACGACCACGGCCTGAACTTCTTCCTCGACAAGATGCCCACCTTCTCGGTGGGCGCCGCGCCCGAATACCGCAACGCCGACGAAGGCTGGGGCATCCCGACGCTGCCGCCGTTCCAGGGCGACACCGCCTTGTCGTGGCACCTGATCCAGTCGCTGGCCGGCGAAGACTTCGACCTCACCACCTGCCAGGAGATGCAGGTCGACCACGCCTTCACGCTGCCGATGGCGCTGCTGTGGCCCGAGCAGGACTGGCCCGTGCAGGTGGTGCCGGTGTGCATCAACACCGTGCAGTTCCCGCTGCCTTCGGCCGCGCGCTGCTACAAGCTGGGCCAGGCCATCGGCCGCGCCGTGGCCGCCTACCCGGGCGACCAGAAGGTGCTGGTGCTGGGCACCGGCGGCCTGAGCCACCAGTTGGACGGCGAGCGCGCCGGCTTCATCAACAAGGACTTCGACCTGCAGTTCATGGAAAGCCTGACCAGCGACCCCGCCTGGGCCACGCAGTTCAGCATCCACCAGCTCGTCGAGAAGACCGGCACCCAGGGCGTGGAACTGCTGATGTGGCTGACCGCCCGCGCCACGCTGGGCGAGCGCGCGCGCAAGCTGCATTCGAACTACCACATCCCCATCAGCAACACCGCCGCCGGCCTGATGCTGCTGGAGCCGACGGCCGCTTGATGCAGGGCAAGCGCCGCGCGGTCAACGCGGCGCGCCGGCTTGCGTTGAAGCAAGGGTAGGCGGCCGGTGTTGTCGCGCCGCTGCAACCGAAAGCCCGTGCTCGACCATCTGGCCGCAAGGGCTGGGCCAGAATCCCAAGCACCCGGCATCGGCCGGCCCACCACCCCTTTCAACCGTCGAAGATTCGAGACGAAGGAGCCCTTGACCATGATTTCTCGCGCCCTGTTCCTGTCGGCCGCGCTGGTTTGCGTGTCGGCGCCCGCGATGGCCAACCTGGCCCTGGCCCAGAAGCACAACTGCATGGCCTGCCATGCCGTCGACAAGAAGCTGGTCGGCCCGTCCTACCAGGACGTGGCCAAGAAGTACGCCGGCCAGAAGGACGCCGAAGCCAAGCTCGCCGGCATCGTGCGCAAGGGCGGCGTGGGCGACTGGGGCCAGGTGCCGATGCCCCCCAACACCACGCCCACCGACGACGAGATCAAGACCCTCGTGAAGTGGGTGCTCGGCGGCGCCAAGTAAGCCGGCCGCATCCCGCCAAGAAGGGCAGCCGAGCGGCTGCCCTTTTTTCATGGGCGCGACGCTCGCGCGCCCCGCGGCCGTCAAGCGCTACTGCCGCACCTCGCCCTGGCCCAGCACGATCCACTTCAGTGAGGTCAGGCCTTCCAGCCCCACCGGGCCGCGGGCGTGGAACTTGTCGGTACTGATGCCGATCTCGGCGCCCAGCCCGTACTCGAAGCCGTCGGCAAAGCGCGTGCTGGCATTGACCATCACGCTGGACGAATCCACCTCGCGCAGGAAGCGCATCGCGTTCGGGTGGTGGGTGGTCAGGATGGCGTCGGTGTGATGCGAACCGTAACGGTTGACGTGAGCGATCGCTTCGTCGAGCGAGTCCACCACCTTGATGCTGATGACGTGGTCCAGGTACTCGGTGCTCCAGTCGGCCTCGGTGGCGGGCAGCACCTTGGGCCGCGGCGCCAGCAGCGCCACGGCACGCGGGCAGCCGCGCATCTCCACGCCCTTGGCGGCGAACACGTCGCCGATGGCCGGCAGGAAGGCCGCGGCCTGCGCCGCATGCACCAGCAGCGATTCGGCGGCGTTGCAGGGGCTCACCTTCTGCGTCTTGGCGTTGTCGGTGACGCGCACCGCGAGGCCCAGATCGACCTGCTCATCGACATAGACGTGGCAATTGCCGTCCAGGTGCTTGATGACCGGCACGCGCGCCTCGCGGCTGATGCGCTCGATCAGCCCCTTGCCGCCGCGCGGGATGATCACGTCCACGCTCTCCGGCATCGTGATCAGGTGGCCCACGGCGGCGCGGTCGGCGGTCTCGATCAGCTGCACCGCGTCGGCCGGCAGATCGGCCTCCACCAGCGCCGCCTGCACCAGCCGCCACAGCGCCAGGTTGGACTGCAGCGCTTCCGAGCCACCGCGCAGGATGCAGGCGTTGCCGCTCTTGATGGCCAGCGACGCGGCCTCGATCGTCACGTTGGGCCGGCTCTCGTAGATCATGCCGAACACGCCCAGCGGCACGCGCATCTGGCCCACGCTGATGCCGCTGGGGCGGCGCTTGACGCCGCTGATCTCGCCGACCGGATCGGCCATCGCGGCGATCTGCTCGCAGCCCTCGGCCACCGTCTCCACGACCTTGGGCGTGAGCTTGAGCCGATCGACCATCGCCTCGGCCAGGCCGGCGCCGCGCGCGGCGGCCAGGTCCGCTTCGTTGGCCGCGGCCAGGGCCGGCCCGGCTTCGCGCAGGCGCCGCGCCAGCGCCAACAGCGCCCGGTTCTTGGCCGCCGTGGGCGCGGCGGCCATGCGCGTGGCGGCCGCGCGCGCCGCGGCGCCGACATGCGCCATGTAGGCGGGAAGATCGGTCGGATTCATGGCGGCGATTGTCCCAAATCGGCCCGGCGCGGGTGTCGAATGGGCGGCCGGTCGCTCGTCGATACGATTCGAGGCGCCTTGCGACGGGCGCGCCGCCCCGACCCCACCCACAGGAGAGCAGACATGTCCTACATCGATGGTTTCGTGATCGCCGTCCCCACCGCCAACAAGCAGAAGTTCATCGAGCACGCGCGCCATTTCGACTCGATCTTCCTCGAACTGGGCGCCCTCCGCGTGGTCGAGGCCTGGGGCGACGACGTCCCCGACGGCAAGCTCACCGACTTCCGCCGCGCCGTGCAGGCCACGGCCGAAGAGACGGTGGCCTTCTCGTGGGTCGAGTGGCCCGACAAGGCCACGCGCGACGCCGGCATGAAGAAGATGATGGAAGACCCGCGCATGGACCCGTCCACCCCCGGCAATCCGCCCATGCCCTTCGACGGCAAGCGCATGATCTTCGGCGGCTTCGAGCCGGTGGTCGAAGTGAAGGCCTGAGCGGGGGTGGCCGGCGGCAAGGGCGCCGGCCCCGGCCCCGGCCCCGGCCCCGGCCCTGCGCCTTCAAGCGTTCCCCGCAGCGAAAAGGTCTGGTCGCCCAATGCGCTCGTTGCGCATGATGCCCTCGAGTTGCATGCCCACGGCCTTCGCACACCGATCGGCCCGAAGCGGCGTGCAAGACCCTGGCGCCGCCGCGATCTCAAGCACCAGAAGCCGACTTCGAACTTCGGCACGCCATGCTCTTGCGGCAGTGGCGCGGTTCGAGTCAGGACGCACTTTGCAGACTCCGCTCCAGCACGATGACTCGGGAGGCTACCGCGCCGACGGCGTACGGCCTTGTTTCGCCCGTTGCCCTGAAGCCCATGCGCTGCCAGTACGGCAGAACCCTTGCGTTGGTCTCCACGACACCGATGCGTACACGCCGGACCTCCGGCCATGTGCGCACCAGCCGCTCGACGAGCATGTACGCCGACCGGCCGATGCCCGACGCTTGATACCGCTCAGAGAGGAGGAGCAGTCCGAGCATGGCCGTGTCCGGTGACGGGTAGCCGCGAATGAGATCGACAACGCCGACTTGCTTCTCTTCGAGACAGACCGCCAAGACATACTTGTCTTCGCCGGTCTTTCCCGGCGGCAGCGCGTCGAAGATCGATGCGCCTCCGCTGGGATCGGGCTCCGCGCCGGAGGTCAGTCGTGAGTACTCAGGAGCAGCTTCGACGATGGCCTGAACTGCGGCAACGGTCTGCGGTGTTTGAGCGATTCGTCGGACCGTGACGGTACCGAGGGTCATGTGCAGCCTAAGGCAATGCTGAATAAGTCTTGGCAGCCATTTTCAAGATCAATTAAATCAACGGCTTACGAATGGCGCTCCCGAATTTCGACCACTTGTTCAGCGCAGCCCTAATCTTACTGTGTCACAAAGTCAAGTTGACGGCGGTCGTTCCCGCAGCATGGGCACAGGCCCATTCGATCGATCAGGCCGTAGCTGAGTCGGTGACGCAGAGAGGGTATCGAATCCGGCACGTGACGCTGCGCGCGCAGGGCT
>JAIUPH010000037.1 GCA_020161065.1 Pseudomonadota bacterium | reverse complement strand
TCACGATGGGCAAGATCGCCGACATCTTCCAAGCCCGCGGCCAGCTCGACGAGGCGCTGCGCATTCGCCGCGAGGAGGCGCTTCCCGTCTATGAGCGCCTCGACGACGTCCGCTCCAAGGCCGTCACGATGGGCAAGATCGCCTACATCTTCGAAGCCCGCGGCCAGCTCGACGAGGCGCTGCGCATTCACCGCGAGGAGGCGCTTCCCGTCTTCGAATGCCTCGGCGCCGTCCGCGCCAAGGCCATCACCATGGGCAAGATCGCCGACATCTTCGAAGCCCGCGGCCAGCTCGACGAGGCGCTGCGCATTCGCCGCGACGAGGCGCTTCCCGTCTACGAACGCCTCGGCGACGTCCGCGAGAAGGCCGTCACGATGGGCCAGATCGCCGACATCTTCCAAGCCCGCGGCCAGCTCGACGAGGCGCTGCGCATTCGCCGCGACGAGGAGCTTCCCGTCTACGAACGCCTCGGCGACGTCCGCGCCAAGGCCGTCACGATGGGCAAGATCGCCGACATCTTCCAAGCCCGCGGCCAGCTCGACGAGGCGCTGCGCATTCGCCGCGAGGAGGCGCTTCCCGTCTACGAACGCCTCGGCGACGTCCGCGAACTGTTGGTGGCGCGCACGAAGCTGGCCATCGGTCTTGCACTGCGCGGCAGGGGCGATGACGCTTCGGAGGTTGCCGCGCTGCTGGCGCAGGCGCATCGCGCCGCGGTCGAAATGGGATTGCCCGAAGCGGCGCCAATCGAAGAGCTCGTGCGCAGAATCTTCGGGCCTTCGGCGCTGCCGGATGCGCCGGCGCACTGATGGGCCAACGGTCCTTGGCGCAAGCCGCCGCGAGACTGGCGTGCCGCCGATGCAGCCCCGCTTTCGACGCGGGCGCGCGCGTCGGCGGCGCGATCTCGAAGCGCCGGCGCAGAAGGCTCACCAAGTCGCGCTGCGGCGCCGGCAGGCCGCCCTTGATGTCGTCCACGCCGGCGGCATGCCTCGCCAGCAAGGCCTCACGACACCCGCCGCGCCCGGTCCTTCCAGTACTTGTCCCGCACCTGCCGGCGCAGCACCTTGCCCACCGCGCTGACCGGCAGCGCGTCGACGAGGACCACCGCCTTGGGCGCCTTGAAGCGGCCCAGCAGTCCTTTCACATGCTCGACCAGTTCGACGGCTTCGACCTCGCAGCCCGGGCGCAGCACCACCTCGGCCTGCACGGCCTCGCCCCAGTCGTCGTGCGGCACGCCGACCACCGCCGACATCGCCACCGCCGCATGCGCGTTGAGCGCCGCCTCGACCTCCACCGCGTAGACGTTGAAGCCGCCGGTGATGATCATGTCCTTCTTGCGGTCGACGATGTAGAGGAAGCCTTGCGCGTCGACGTAGCCGAGGTCGCCCGACTTCCAGAAACCGCCGGCGAACTCGGCGGCGGTGCCTTCGGGGTTGCCGCGGTAGCCGGAGATCGTCGCGCGGCTGCGCAGCCAGATTTCGCCGGTGCTGCCGGTGGGTTGTTCGCGGCCCTCGTCGTCGACCACCAGCAGTTCGACGCCGGGCGCCACGCGCCCGGCCGAGGCCAGGTGCTCGGGCGTGTGGTCGGCCTTGGACAGCAGCGCCACGGCCTGCAGGCATTCGGTGGCGCCGTACAGCTGCACGAAGATGTTGCCGAAGCGCGCGCGCACCTGCTCCAGCTTGGCGGGGCTGATCGGCGCGGCGCCGTAGGTGATGGTGCGCAGCGTCGACAAGTCGTGCTGCGCGGCCTCGGGCAGGTCGAGCAGCCAGTACACCAGGGTCGGCACCAGGCCGGCCTTGGTGATCTTCTCGGCCTCGACGTTGCGGCACCAGGCCTTCAGGTCGGGCGCGTTCTGCGTCACCGTGCAGCCGCCGCGGAACAGGCAGGGCAGCAGGCCCAGGCCCGAGCCGTGGCTGATGGGCGCCACGTGCAGCTCGCGCGTGGCTTCGTCGTAGATCGGGTCTTCTTCCGCGTACAGGCCGTCGCGCATCGCCAGCCAGTTGTCCATGGTGTACTGCGCGCATTTGCTCTTGCCGGTGGTGCCGCCGGTGAAGCGGTAGACCAGCACGTCGGCGTCGGCCACGTGCTCGACATCGGGCTCGGCGTCGCTCACGCCTTCGAGCAGGTCGAAGAAATGGTGCAGCCCTTCGCGCGGCTCACCCGGCGGGTCCATGCAGACGACGGTGGCGCCCAGGTCGCGCAGCATGTCGAAGTAGCGGTCGAGCAGCGCGTTCTCGATGAACACGACCTTGGGCCGCAGGAATTCCACCTGCCAGCGGTGCTCGTCGAACGAATCGCGCAGGTTGGTGTAGGCCACCGCCGCCTCGCCCTTGAGCGCCGTCCACACGTGCAGCAGCGAGAGGTTGTCGTTCTCCAGGATGCACAGGTAGCAGTCGCCGCGGCGCAGGCCCAGGCGCTGGCGCATCATGTTGACGATGCGGTTGGTCAGCGCCTGCAGCTCGCGATGGGTGTAGCGGCGGTTGCGCTCGATGTTGACCAGCGCCTCGCGCTCGGCATGGCGCACGGCCAGCGGGCGCAGCGCGCGCGCGAAGTTCACTTTCATGGCGTCGCTCCTGGTGGCGTTGCGGAGGCCATGCTAGGCAGCGCGCGCCGCGCCCGCCCCACTCCTACGTAGCGGGTCGGGTTTGCCCCGCCGCGGCTTTCGGGACGGACGGCCGCGCTAGGTTGAAGCTTGCGCGAGCTTGGACACGGGGATGAACAGGCACAGCGGGTCGTCCAGCGTCGCCTCGAAACCCAGCTTGCGGTAGAAGGCGGCCACGCGTTCGTCCTTGGCGTCGACGACGACGGCGTAGAGGCCCACCTTTTCCGAGAACTCGACCGCCAGGCGCAGCGCGAAAGCGAGCAAGTCCTGCCCGATGCCGAGGCCTTGCGACCGTTTGTCGACACCCAGGCGACCCATGCGAAGAACGGGCACGGGGTAGCGCGGCAACTTCAGCTGCGGCGGCATCACCCGCGCCGCCACCTGCCCGACGCTGAGGGTGACGAAACCCGCCACCTCGGCGCTGCGAACGTCCACCGCGACATAGGTCTTGCCAAGCCCGCGGCGCTGCTGCTGACCGGCGAAGCGCCGCAGGAATTCGTTGAGCGCCTCGTCCCCGCAGTCGAACGACGAACGGGCGTGCGTGGCGGAGAGCAGCTCGATGCGGATCGCCATCAGCGGCGCCGGGGGCATCAGCGACGCCGAGACATCAGCGCCCTTAGCGCCTTGTTCGGCTTGGCCGGCTTGGCCGGCTTGTCGCCCGCCACCACGAAAGCATCGAAGGCGCGCTGCGACAGCAGCAAGGTCTCGCTGGTGGCCACCGCGCGCTGCGCGGCGTCGTACGCGCTCTGCAGCATGAACCCCGAAACCGTCGTCCCCATCAGCGTTGCGGCGCGTTCGATCAGCGCCTTGGCTTCGCGGCTGGTCCGCAGGCTGATGCGCGCGGTTTCGTCGGAGCGGGTGGTCGTGTCGGCGGTCGTGGCAGGCATGACGAAGTGTATGTCAAATTGCCATACAGCCTCGCGATGCCCGAACCGTCGGCGCTGGTGCCAAGGCCGCCAGCCGCCCTACCGCACCCCCTTGCCCGCCAGGCTGTCCGGCGCCCACGACAGTTCGGGCAGCAGCGCGTCGAACACCTTCATGCCGCCGGCGCCGGGCCAGGTGTTGATGTAGTAGGTGCCGGCGACCAGGTCGTAGTGGCCGGAGGCGATGTTGCTCGGCGCCGGCACGTCGTAGCTCTGCGTGAAGTAGCTGAAGCCCGGACGCCACAGCGCGCCGCGGCCGTCGTACTGGTCGCTGGCCAGCAGCGTCCAGCTGTCTTCGTCCAGGTAGAAGGTGCGGCGCGAATAGACGTGGCGCTGCCCCTTCTTCAGCGTGGCGTCCACCACCCACACGCGGTGCAGTTCCCAGCGCAGCACATCGGGGTTGATGAAGCGGGGCTGCAGCACCTCGTCGGGCTTGTCGTGGTAGGTGAAGCGGTAGGTGTTGTACGGGACGTAGATCTCCTTCTTGCCCACCAGCTTGAAGTCGAAGCGGTCGAGCTTGCCGTTGAACAGCAGCACGTCGTCGTAGGTCGACATGCCCGCGGTGCTGGAGTTGGGCGTGTCGTACGCGATGTCGGGCGCCAGGCGCACGCGGCGCTGGCCCGGCAGGTATTGCCAGGCGCGGCTGTCGGCCTTGGTGTAGTCCTTGGGCTCGATGGCCAGCAGCGCCTCGCCGTTGCGGCGCGCCGGGCCGCTGTACGCGGCGCGGCTGCGCACCAGCAGGTTGTCGGCGGCGCGCGCGGGGTCGAAGTACGGCATGTCCTGGCTCCACACGCCCTGCGCCGTCAGCACCTGGTGGCCGCCGGCGTCCACGTTGTAGGCGCTGTAGCGCGGCAGCACGAAGGCCACGCCCTGGAAGTTCGCGAGGTAGTTGAACATCACCTCGTTGCCGTTGCCGGGCATCGGGAACGGCACGCCGGGGCCGGCGCCCTCGATGCTCAAGCCATCGGCCGACAGCCGGGTCTGGGTGGCGTTCTTCACCGTCTGGTCGAGCACGAACTTCGGGTAGGCCGCCGTGCGGTGCGTCGGGTAGACGTCGATGCGAAAACCCGCGTAGGCCTTCATCAGCGCCTTGGTGCCTTCGGTCAGCTTGTCGGCGTGCTTGTCGATCGTCCGCGCGTCGATGGAGAACTGCGGCTTCTCGTTCGCGAAGGGGTCGGGGCGCACGCCGCGCGCCTTGTCGTAGCCGGCCGGCGCCGCGGCCAGGCCGCCGCTGTAGGCGGGAATGCTGCCGTCGGCGTTGCCGGCGCGCTCGGCGCCCACCAGGCTCAGGCTGGTGCCCAGCTTCCTGGCCTCGTCGGCCGTCACCGCGGCTTGCAGTGCGCTGGTCTGCGAAACCAGCAGCGCCCCCAGCAGCGCGGCCGGCAGCCATGTGTTGTTGCGTCGGTTCATCGGTGGTCTCTTCAGAAGGTGGTCTTGAAGGTCAGGTAGACGGCGCCGCGGTCGCGGATGGCGCCGTTGCCGGGCACCACCGTAACGGCGCCGCTGGCCGGGTCGATCGTGCGGTCGCCGAAGTAGCCGACGTACTGCAGGTCGAAGCGATGGCGCTGGTACCAGTCGAGCCCGAGGTCGACCGAGAAGCTGCCGCTGCGCTTGTTGCCGCCGCCCAGCACGGCCGAGTTGCCGGCGAGGCCGGTGGAATAGGCGAAGGCGGTCGACAGGTCGGCGCCCGGGAACACCTGGAACCACTTGGGCGTGAACTTCAAGCCGATGCCGAAGAAGTCTTTGCTGACGCGGTCGATCGCGTCGTAGCCCGCGCGGCCGGTGAAGCTGCCCTGCGGATCGCTCTGCACCGACAGCAGCCGCGTCCAGCTCAGCTCGGCCACCCAGCTGGCGGCGTCGAACAGCGGCGTCTTGCCGACCGCGGCCAGCGCGTTGACCACGCCGTGCAGCGTCTTGCCGCGCGGGGCCAGCGTGTCGCCGCGCGCCGGCAAGTCGGCGGCCGACATCACCAGCGCGCCATCGTTGTTCAGCGGCATGTTGCGGCGCAGGTTCAAGTCGGCGCCGACGCTGATGCCGGCCACCTGCTTGGCCAGGCTCAGGCCGTAGAGCTGCACGCCGGCCGCGTAGTTCAGCAGGTATTCGCCGGTGCCGGCGTTGACGACCAGCTGCGGCATCTTGTCGCTGAAGCGCCGCACGTACAGGCCCGCGGTGCCGTCCAGCCAGCGCGGGCTCCAGCGCGCGGCAAGGCCCCATTCGCTGCCGTTCTTCGGCGTGATCGCGCGGCCCTGCGTGAAGAAGACGCCGGGCGCCAGGATGTAGGCATCGCCGCCGTGCTGCAGCGGGTCGATGTCCATCAGGTAGCTGCCCGATTCGGGGAAGCGGTTGTCGCGCCACTTGAAGAGGTATTGCGCGGCCAGCGACAGCTCGGGCGTCGCCTGCAGCGTGGCCGAGAGCTGCGGCACCGGGCGGAACAGCTCCTTGACCTCGATGCCGGGCGTCGAATAGGCCTTGTTCAGGTCCAGCGGCGCCTGGCCGTAGGCGATGCCGTTGACCGGGTCGAGCAGGCTTTCGCCCCAGTAGATCGAATGCTGGCCGGCGCGCACGCTGAGCAGCTTGCCGCCCAGGTCGAACGAGCCGAAGACGAAGGCATCGAGCCACTCGCCCGACGGCCCGCGGCTGTAGCGCCGGGTGTAGGGCGACAGGCCCAGCGCCTGCTCGCCGTTTACCAGGTGGTTGGAGGTGGCCACGCTGCGGTTGTCCAGGCGGCCGGTGTAGGCCTGGTCGGCCCAGCCGGCGGCGCTGAGGCGCAGGCCGAGGTCGTCCTTGTAGACGATGTCCAGCTCGGACAGCAGGTCGATCCGGTTGGTGACGGTGCTGCCCTTGGCGAAGTTGCGGTCGCCGTCGTCCTTGTTCGGGTTGGCCAGGATCGCCGGGTCCTGCGCCTGCACGCGCTTGCCGAAGTTGTAGCGCAGCGTCTGGTCCCAGTGGATCTTCAGCTCGGGGTTGCCGGTGTCGATCTCGAACGCGCCGGCGTCGACGGCGAGGCCCGCGCCCAGGGCCACGGCCAGGGCCCGGGCGAACGGCGCGGCACGGCGAAGCCGGCCGGACCGGATGATTCGGTCGCTCATGAACACTCCTCTCGTATTGAGTTAGCTACGGGGCACTGGCCGCCGGCGGCCGGTACGGATCGGGCGTGCCCATCGGAATCGGCGGGTTCGCTTTCAGGCTGGCGTTGAAGGCGTTGACCATCTTCAGCATCGGGCCCAGCACCCAGCCCGTGTAGGAGCGCTTGCCTTCGTCCTCGCGCGGGTTCTCGTGCAGGTTGAACACCAGCGGCAGCGGCAGCCGCTCGGCCGGCGACATCATGTTGTCCTGCTGGTAGAAGTGCACCTTGTATTGGTGCCACTTCACGGCCTGCAGCCGGTTGTCGACCCAGATCAGCACGCCCTCGCGCGCCGAGCGCTCGGTCTTGCCGAGGAAGAAGTCGCGTTGGTCGACGCCGTCGATCGGCCGGTCGGCCGGCACCTGGGCGCCGGCGAAGCGGGCCAGCGTGGTGAAGAGGTCGACGCCGTGCACGATCTCGTTGCTGACGCGCGCGGCGGCCACCTTGCCGGGCCAGCGGATCATGAAGGGCACGCGGATGCCGCCTTCCCAGGCCGTGAAGTAGCCGCCGCGCCAGGGGCCGGCCCAGCCGTCCCAGGGCTTGATGAACTCGGCGCCGTTGTCGCTGGCGAAGACAACGATGGTGTCCTCGCGCAAGCCCAGGCGGTCCAGCGCGTCGAGCATGGCGCCCACGTGGTGGTCCATCTCGGCCAGCATGTCGGCCCAGTCGCCGTTGCCCGTCTTGCCGGCGAAGGCCGGGTTCGGCAGCGTCGGAAAGTGCGGCTGCGTCAGGCTGGCGAAGGCGAAGAAGGGCTTGCCGGCGGCGGCCTGGCGCTGCATGAAGTCGATCGAGCGGCGCGTGACTTCCGCATCGAGCAACCGGCGCTGCGCCAGGTCGTAGACCATCACCTCGCGGCTCTTGCCGCCCTTGCGGCCTTCCAGCACCGGCTCGGGCGGCATGTGCTTCGGGTCGTAGCCGGGCGTGCCGTGCCACATCGCCTCGTTGTTGGTGCGCGGGATGCCGTACCACTCGTCGAAGCCCTGGTCGTTGGGCAGCCGGCCGTCGTGGCTGCCGAGGTGCCACTTGCCGTACAGCGCGGTGGCATAGCCGGCGTCGGACAGCGTCTCGGCCAGCGTCACCTCCCATTGCGTCAGGCCTTCGGCAACGCCGCCGAACGGCACCGCGTAAGTGCCCGAGCGGATGGCGTGGCGGCCGGTCAGCATGGCCGAGCGGCTGGGCGTGCACTGCGGCTCCATGTTCATGTTGGTCAGCCGCAGGCCTTCGGCGGCCAGCGCGTCGATGCGCGGCGTGGCCGCGCCGCGCAGCACGCCGCCGCCGTAGACGCCCAGTTCGCCGTAGCCCAGGTTGTCGGCCAGGATGAACAGGATGTTGGGCGGCTTGGGCGACGCCTTGGGCGCCGGCTGCGCGAGCGCGGCCGAGGCCAGACACAGCGTGGCCAGCAGCGTGGCCAACCGCGTGGCCAGCGATGTGGCCAAGGGCCTTGCGGTCGTCGTCATCGCGCGCCCTACTTGCGGCCCGACAGGAAGCAGGCGACGGCGGCGCGCTCGTCGGCCGCGGCCATGCCGCCGAAGGCCATCGCGGTGCCGGGATAGACCACCGAGGGCGCTTCGAGAAAGGCCTGCAGCGAGGCCGCGTCCCAGGCGCCGCCGGCATCGCCCATCGGCTTGGAGAACTCGAAGCCCTTGACCTTGCCGACCGGGCGGCCCAGCACGCCGGCCAGGTTGGGGCCGAACTGGTGCCCGGCCTTGTGGTCGGCGCTGTGGCAGATCGCGCAGCGCGCTTCGAAGAGCTGCGTGCCGCGCTGGCGCGCCGCGGCATCGCAGCGGCCCTGCGCGAAGGCCGACGGCGCGGCCATCAGTCCGAGGCCGAGGCCGAGGCTGAGCAAGACGGTGAGTCGCTTCATGGTTCAGCCCAGCTTGGTCTTGACGCGCAGCGCGGCGGCGCCGCCGGCGCCGATGGCGCCATCGATGAAGCCGCGCCAGCCTTCGCCGTGGTCGCCCTGGCCGAAGAAGACGCGGCCGCGGTCCTTCTGGAAATGCGCCACGTACTTGCCGAACCAGCCGGGCTTGTAGTTGCACCACGTGCCGCGGCTGTAGGGGTCGTCGCTCCAGGGGTGGAACTGCAGGTCCTCGACCACCGCGTCGGGGAAGTAGTCGCGCAGCGCGCGCTGCACGGCGGCGCGGTCGGTGTAGTTGATGCGCTTCTGGTCGGGGCCGAAGACGACCAGGATGGTGTGGTCGTCGGCCACCGCGTAGGTGCCCACGAAGGGCAGCGGATGCGTGGCCGGCGCCACCGCGGTGATGCGGGTGCGCGTCAGCTGGCCCTTGACGCGCACCATCAGCTTGATGCCGGTGCCGGCATGGCGCTCGCGGCCGGCCTCGGCCACCAGCGGGTCGAGCGCCGGCGTGAACTGCACCTGCTGCACCACGTTCATCGGCAGCGCGACGATCACCGCCGCGGCGCTGAAGCGCTGGCCGGCCACGGTGGTGACGACGACGCGGTTGCGCTGCTCCTCGACCGACTTCACCGGGCTGGCCAGCCGCACCTCGGGCCGGCCGTCGTCGACCATCTTGCGGATCAGGCTCACGGTGCCGTGCTTGAAGCGGTAGCGCCCGCAGGAATCGTGCAGCGCCGTCATGCTGCCGCCCGGCAGCGCCCACCAGCGGTTGATCTCCAGGAACGACACCTGCTCGATCGGCCCGTGCGACAGGCCGGCCGCGTAGGCCTCGGCGACGACGCGCTGCAGCGGCGTCAGCGTCATCTCCTGCAGCGCCTGCGCGGCGCTCAGCGGGTCGGCCTTGAGGATGTCGTTCCACTGGTACGCCGAGTCGTACGGCCGCTCCCAGTAGCGCTGCGCGGTGGCGAACAGCTGGTTGATGGCGGCCACCGCCGGCCCCAGTTGCTCGGGGCGGTTGAGCACCTCGCAGCGGCCGTCGACCAGCACGCGCAACTCGGCGCCCGGCTGCACGCTGCCCGTCGGCGTCTCGTCGACCTCCAGCGCGTAACGCTGGACCTCAGACCACACGAAAGGCTGCGTCCAGTGGATCCAGGTGCCGCCCAGCTCGATCGGGTGGCCGGCGAACTCGCTGGTGAAGGTGCGGCCGCCGAGGCGGTTGCGCGCTTCCAGCAGCAGCGTGGCGTAGCCGTTCTTCATGCTGTCGCGCGCCGCCGTCACGCCGGCGAAGCCGCCGCCGAGCACGATCACGTCGTAGTCGACGCCGGCCGTGCGCGGCCGCTGCCGCCGCGCCGGCGCGGCGGCCTGGGCGGCGCCGCTGCCCACGGCGTTGATGACGCCGGCGGCACCGACCGCACCGACCGCACCGACCGCACCGGCAACGCCGGCGCGCCCGATGAAGCCGCGGCGGCCGGGGTTCGGCGGCGCCGCGGCGCCGTCGTCTTGAGGGGGCAAAGACATGGGGACCATCCTTTTCGATCGCTCAACCGAATTGCGAACGACGATAGGAGCCGCCGCGATAATTCGTGATCCCGGATCGGCACGGCGCGGGCCGCCGGCGGGCCGTGTTTTCCCGAGGCGGCTGATGCCCATGGATGGCCACTATTCGTTGCAGCGCTATGCCGACCCGCAGGAGCACGCGGCCGGTCTGCTGAACTTCAACCAGCATTACGTGCAGGTCGACAGCGGCTTCTTCGGCGGAGCGCTGATGCAGGCCGACCTCGGCGGCCTGTGCGTCTACCGCGAAAGCGTGGACCGCCGCATCGTGCAGCACAGCCACCTGGACGCGCGCTGCGTCGCGCTGGGCTGGGGCGTGCGCGGCGGCCCGGCGGGCGGCGGCCCGCGCCAGGTGATCGCCACCGCCAGCGGCGTGCTGCGCGGCGGCGAGGACTGGATGTTCCAGCTCAAGCCCGGCATCGAGCTGTGCGGCATCACGATGCCGGCCGACGAGTTCGACCGCCTGGCCGAAGCGCTGGGCCTGCGCGGCGCCGGCACCCACTACGCGATGATCAGGCCCGGGCCGCGCCCGCTGGCCAACCTGCAGTGGGGCCTGGCGGAGGTCGAGCGCCAGGCGCCGCGCATGGCCAGCCCCGAGGTGCGCGCCTCGCTGCGCGAACACCTGCTCGAAGCCGTGTTCCAGGCCTACCACGACGGCCAGCAACAGGCGCGGCCCGACGTCACGCACCTGAGCCACCAGCAGATCGTCCGCTGCAGCCAGGCGCTGGCGCTCGACCGCGCCGAGCGCCCGCCTTCGGTGCTGGAGCTGTGCGCCGCGCTGCGCGTGTCGCGCCGCACGCTGCAGAACAGCTTCGTCAACGTGCTGGGCCAGCCGCCTTCGACCTACCTGCGCTGCCTGCGCCTGGGCCGCGTGCGGCGCCTGCTGCGCACCACGCCGGCGTCAACGCTGTCGGTCGGCGACGCCGGTGCGCGCTGGGGCTTCTTCCACCTCGGCCATTTCGCCGCCGACTACCGCCGCCTGTTCGGCGAGCTGCCGTCGCAGACGGCGCGCGCGGTGGGTTGAGCGACGGAGGTACTTGCTGATGTCGATGGCCCGGTACCGGCGGCGGCAAGGCGCGCAGGGCGGCTTCGGCCCAGCCTTGCAGGCCTGGCGGCGGCAGTACGCGGCCGCACGAGCCGCCGCCGCCGCGGCCGGCGACGACTGGCAGGATGACCCCTTCGCCGACGTGCGAGACCGCAGCCCCGACGGCGGCCGGCCGCCGCTCGCCTGGCTTGCCGCGATGTCGGAAGGCGAGCCCGCCTCCAAGCCCGAATCCGAACTCGAATCGAATCGCAAGTCCAACGCAAGTACGAAGCCCACCGCGCGCCAGCCTCGGGCCCGCCGCGGCTCGCACCGTCAACGCCGTTGAAGTGGCCGGAACAGGCCAGCGATGCACTGGCCGCGGTGATGGCTGCTGGATACCAACACGGTGTCGGAGTTCGTGCACCCGCTGGCCACCCCGGCCTGCGCCTGGCGAACTGGTTCGGCGGCTGACGCTCGCCCGCCCGCCAGCGGCGCCTGGTCGCTCACGCGCCCGCCAGCGGCGCCCTATCGCTCAGGCGCGCGCCAGCGACGCCATGTCGATCACGAATCGGTACTTCACGTCGTTGGCCTGCAGCCGCGCGTAGGCTTCGTTGATGGTGTCGATGGCGATCAGCTCGCACTGCGGCAGCACCCGGTGCTCGGCGCAGAAGTCCAGCAGGTCCTGCGTGGCGGCGAGGCCGCCGATCAGCGAGCCGGCCAGCTTGCGGTTGTTGCGGATCAGCAGGCCGCCGTGCACCGGTTCGAGCAGGTCGATGGCGCCGACGACCACCAGCACGCCGCGCGTGCCCAGCAGCATCAGGTAGGGGTTGACGTTGTGCTTGCTCGGAATGGTGTCGAGGATGAAGTCGAAGCGGTTGATGGCCGCCATCATCGCCTTCGGGTCGGTCGACAGCAGCACCTCGTGCGCCCCGAGCGCGCGCGCGTCGTCCACCTTGGCGGGCGAGGTGGTGATCACCGTGACCTGCGCGCCCAAAGCGACGGCCAGCTTCACGCCCATGTGGCCGAGGCCGCCGAGGCCGACCACCGCCACCTTCGAGCCGGCGCCGACGCCGTGCTCGCGCATCGGCGTCCACACGGTGATGCCGGCGCACAGCAGCGGCGCGGCCTGCGCGGCGTCCAGCGCCTCGGGCAGGCGCAGCACGAACTTCTCGCGCACGACGATGCGATCGGCATAGCCGCCCAGCGTGGTCTCGCCGCTGACGCGGTCTTTGCCGTTGTAGGTGGCGGTCACGCCGGCGCTGCAGTGCTGCTCTTCGCCGCGCCGGCAGGCCGCGCATTCGCCGCAGCTGTCGACGAAGCAGCCGACGGCGACGCGGTCGCCGACGCGGTGGCGCGTTACCGCCGGGCCCACGGCCGAAACGCGGCCGACGATCTCGTGGCCCGGCACGCAGGGGTAGACGGTGTTGTTCCAGTCGTTGTGGACCTGGTGCACGTCGGAGTGGCAGACGCCGCAGTAGGCGATGTCGATGGCCACGTCGTCGGCGCGCAGCGCGCGCCGCTCGAAGGGCTGCGGCAGCAGCCGGCCGCGGGCCTCGCAGGCGCAGTAGGCGGTGAAGCGGGTCATGGGTCGTTCTCCTCGTCGTGTGGGTGCGTGTCAGTCGATCGGCGGCCGCATCCAGGGCGCCGGCGTGGTGTCGGGGGCGGCGATCTGGTTGCTGATCCACTTGCCCATGCGGCGCATCGGCTCGATGCCGTCCTGCGGCGCGGCCAGCTTCATGGCCGCCGCGTAGCCGAGCGAGACGATGCGCTGCGCGCCGTGCAGCGGCAGCACGTTCTTCAGCTCGTCCTTCAGCGCCTCGGGGTAGATGCCCACGGTCTGCGTGTAGGCGTCGACGGCGGCCATCACCTCGTCGAGCGAATCCACCGGCACCAGGTTGGCGGTGCGGTCGTCGAGCGTGGCCGAGAAGGCCACCGCCTCGGGGATCTTCGAGACGATGATGGCGCCCTCGCCGTCCTGGCCGCCGATCACCTGGTACCACTCGTCGTCCAGGCGCAGCGCGTCGAGCTCGGCCTTCAGCCCCGCGTCGTAGCGCTTGGGCGCCGTGCTCAAGGAGTTGGGCAGCTTCAGCAGCGCGTCGTACACCAGGCGGCCGAAGGCGGCCAGCTTGGCCACGCCGTCCTCGTCGGTGCCGCATTGCGCGTAGACGACGCGGGCGCACACGCAGCCCTTCTGGTTGAGCGCGCCGATGTCGCTGGCCAGGCGCACGGCGGCCTCGCGCAGCGCGGCGTCGCTGGCGAAGGCCGCGGCGCCGATGATGCTGGCGCTGCGCTTGGGGTCCAGCGAGATCAGCTCCAGCCCGGGCTGGATGTAGCGCGTGACGTGCTTCATCGACGCGAAGCCGCCCCAGGCGACGATCTTCTCGATGTGCTGCGGCTGGTACAGCCGTTCTTCGAAGCGCGTGTCGCCGCCCTTCCAGTAGGCGACGCTGACGTGGCGCGTCAGCGGATGGTCGGGCGCCATCTCGATCATCGTGCGCGCGATGGCCAGCGCGGTGAACGGGTCGTTCGACGGCGCCTTGATGATGGCGTCGCTGCGCAACACCATGTTGCGCAGGATCGTCCACAGCGACAGCGCCGGCGCGTTGCCGGCCACGATGTGCAGCGTGCGCGCGCCGAAGCAGCGCACTTCGAGCTCGGTGCCGTCGCGCAAACGTTGCGGCACCCAGCCTTCGAGATGGCGGATGCCGACGCTGGCTTCCACCGCCTCGACGATGTGCTCGCGCTCCAGCACGCGCGCCAGCCCCTGGTAGCTGGCCTTCACCAGCGAGGGCGTGGTCGGCGCGGTCAGGTACGACAGCTCGCAGGCCTCCTGCAGGTGGCGGTTGCTCGCCAGATCGAGCCGGCGGCCGAGTTCCACCGCGTAGTCGACGATGTCGTCGAAGCTCAGCATGTACAGGTCGGCCAGCCGCGCCGGGTTGCCCAGCGGCAACCGTTCGAGGTGGCGGTTCCAGTCCGGCGTGCGAAAGGCCAGGTCGCCGCCGCGGCCGCCGACCTCGACCAGGTCGTCGGTGATCAACCGGCCGCGGATGATCATCGGCGCGATCGGTTGTGCGATCGGTTGTGCGACGGGTTGTGCGTTGGGTTGTGCGTTCGCCATGGCGGTCAGCCCTCGAAGGTGTTGAGGTAGGCAACCGCCTCGCGGTGCGAGGCCTCGGTGGCGGCGCAGGTGATCTTGTCGTCGCCGCCGTTCTGGTCGCTGTAGCGCTGCACCGGCGTGGCCACCCAGCGGCTGGGGCGGCCGCAGGGACAGGGCTGGTCCCACTCCACGGTGACTTCGTCGCCGGTGATGAAGCCGCCCCAGCGCGTGTCGGCGCCGAGGTCGAAGAACGCCGCGCGGCCGGTCTGGCGGCCGCTGCGCGGCAGCGGCTTGCCGGTGTCGGGGTCCAGCAGGAACGGGATCACCGTGTGCGCGAAGTGGTAGTGCCCGTGCTCGCAGCGCGCGTGCGATCCGCTGGGCGTCTCCGACATCGCGTAGGTCTCGTGCAGCAGCTTCGCGCCGGTGAAGCGCAGCACGTCGTCGCGCCAGCCCTCGGGCTGCACCACGCCCTTGGCGCCGCCGGTGGTGGTGATGTAGGAATCGGCGGCGAAGACGTCGCGCAAGCCGCGCTCCAGCCCCGCCTTGGCCATGCCGTGCAGCAGGTTCCAGGTGGCGCCGATGTAGACGCGCTGGCCGCGCAACTCGTCGGCCATGTGCTCGAAGAAGCCGGCCAGGTGCTGCGGCATGGCGGCCTGCTCGCGGTCGAAGGCCAGCTTGCGCGCCTTCATCGCGGGGCTGATCTCCAGCCGGTCGAGCGTGCCCTTGGCGTGCGCGGCGCGGATCTTGGCGCCCAGGTGCAGCATGTCGCTCGACAGCGTGCCCGGGTAGGCGCTGTGGAAGTGGGCCTCGCCGGGCAGCAGCGCCTCGATCAAGAAGTCGTTGGCGCGCACGTGGCTCAGGTAGCCGCGGCGGTAGTACGGGTAGACGGTGTGCAGGCCGGGGTCGGGCGTGTCGGCGCCTGCCATGCCCCAGATGTGCAGCTTGCGCACGGCGCAGGCCTTGCGCCATTCGCTCACGCTTTGCGGCAGGAACGACACCGTGCCCGAGGTGCCCGAGGTGTGGCTCATGCGCAGCTCGGGCACCGCTTCGTCCATGCGCTGGAACCAGTCGTCCAGGCCTTCGCAGCCGCTCACGTCGGCGGCCGCCAGTTGCTCGGCGATCTCCGGCGTGACCAGCTTGCCGAGCCATTTGTTGATCGATGCGAACTGCCGCTTGTCCAGCAGCGACGGCGGGTACGACTTGTAGACCGTGTGCTCGAACAGCAGCGGCGCGACGTCGTCGAGCCGCTCGACGCGGTCGATGCCTTGCGCGTCGGCCAGCTTCTTGAGCATGGGGATGCGCTCGCGCAGCTGGCCGAAGCGCTGCTGCAGCGCGGCGAGTTGCAGCGCGTCGAGCTCGGCGCGCGGCAGCTGTGTCCAAGCCTGCAGCGAGTGGCCGGCCAGCGCCGCCGGATCGGTCAGCAGCAGGTGGCTGCGGTGTTCGAGCGAGCTGGGCGATGGCGACATGGGAAGCGACCGTTTCGATGCTGGCGACGGCTTCAGTCTAGGCAGCGAGGCCGCGTTTCCCTATCCGGATTCGGTGTGCCGCGGACGCCGCCCAAGTGCTTGTCGCGCCACGCAACTTGGCGCTTTGCCGGTGGCTTGCCGCGGGCTCACTCCGCCTTCCGTCGGCCATCACGCCGGACCCGCTGCGGGCGCCGCGTCCGCCGCGGGCGCGGGCCCAAGGTCCGAGGTCAGCAGCGCGTGCAGCATGCGGGCGATGAGCGCCGGCGTGTCGGCCTCGCCCAGGTACTGCGGGCGGCCCAGCACGATGGCGCGCGGCACGGCCAGCAGCACGTGGTGGGCGAGGAAGGCGGCCTTCTCGCGGTCGCGCACCAGCACCTCGGCGGCGAACTTCTCCATCAGCGCCGGCATGGCGACGGCCGACCAGAAGTTCTCCGACTCGACGAGGTTCAGCCGCACCAGTTCTTCGAACCACGTGGCCTTGAGGTTGAACGCCGGGTCCACCCGCGCCCACTTCTGCACCGCCTGCGTGCCGAAGCGCAGCATCGACAGCAGGCCTTCGTAGAGCCCGGTCGACGGCGGCAGCGCCTCGATGTGGCGCAGCACGTCGCGCCGCGACTCGCTGCGGTAGTCGGTGTAGATCGCGGCGACCAGCGACTCGATGGTCGGGAAGTATTCGTAGATCGAGCTGGCGGCGACGCCCGATCGCTCCGACAGTTCCACCAGCGTCAGCGCGGCGCGGCCTTGCTGTTCGAGGATGGCGCGGCCGGTGGTCTTCAGCGCCTCCACCAGCGCGACCGAGCGCGTCTGCCGCGGGCGCTTGCGCGGCCGCGCCGGCACCTCGATGTGGACGACCGGCGGCTTCACGCTGGCTCTGTGCGCAGTGCCCGCGCCGGCGCCTTCAAGGCGTGACGATGTTGAACGCCGGCGAGAAGGCGACCAGCAGCCCCAGCAGCTCGGGCAGCTTGCCGGCCTGGCCTTCGACGCGGATGTCGCCCTGCTTCAGCGCGGTGGCGAAGTCGAGCTGGCGCAGGCTGATGCGGTCGAGCACCGCCTTGCTCATGCGCACCGTGGCGTCGGCCTTGGCGTGCTGCATGCCTTCGCGCTGCGTCAGCACGCCGTTGCGCAAGGTCAGCGCGAACGACTGGTCGAGGTCGTCGAAGCGCCAGTTCAGCGTCATGTCGTGGCCTTGCGCCTTGTCGGCGTCGAGCCGGATCGCCATGAAGTCGAAGAACATCGCCGGCGTCGCCGCCTTGGCCAGGTCGACCGTGACGCGGCCCGACGGCACCGGCACGCCCTGGCGCAGCTCGGTGGCGCCGGTGAGGTACATGTTGCGCCAGATGGCCGATTCGCTCTGGTAGGCCAGCTGTTCCAGGGCATCGGCCTGCGCCTCGCGCGCCGCGGCGTTCTGCGGCTCGGCGAACACCAGGTGGTTGCCCAGCTGCACGGCCCAGCGGTGGTCGCCCTGCGCCATGGCCGCGCGCATCATGGCCAGCACGTTGGCGCCGCCGCCCATCGCCGCCACGTAGCGCTGGCCGGCCTGCACCGGCGGCAGCGGGTCCAGGTGCGCGGGGTTGGCGTCGTAGAAGCCGAGGTAGCGCTGGTACACCGCGCGCACGTTGAAGCTCAGCGTGCCGTAGTAGCCGCGCGCGTACCACTGGCGGTCCAGCGTGCCGGGCAGCCGCGGTACGGCCTGCGCAATCTCGTCGGGCGTCAGCCCCTGGTTCATCAGGTGCAGCGTGCGGTCGTGGATGAAGGCGTACAGGTCGCGCTGGTCGGCCAGCAGCGTGCGGATGGCCTCGCCGCCCCAGGTCGGCCAGCTGTGCTGGGTGAACATCACGTCGGCGCGCTCGCCGTAGCGCAGCAGGCTCGCGTCGAGGTAGCGCGACCAGCCCTTGGCGTCGCGCACCAGCGCACCGCGCGGCGTCAGGATGTTGTGCATCATGCGCACCGCGTTCTCGGCCATGCCCAGCGCGCGCTGCTGCGGCAGGTAGACGTTCATCTCCGACGGCGCCTCGGTGTCGGGCGTCAGCTGGAACTCGATGGCGACGCCGTCGACGACGTGCGACTCGGTGGCCTTCTCGATTGCTTGCGTCGGCGCGATCAGCGTCACCGTGCCGCCGACCAGGGCCACCTTGCCGAGACCGGCGTCGAGGTGGCCGCGTTCGCCGCGCGGCACGGCGGCGCCGCTTTGGTACATGGCGCGGCGGAACATCGCCGTGCCGGCGTACAGGTTCTCGCTGATCGCGTGCTCCATGAAGCCGGCGGGCGCAATGATCTTCACCTTGCCGGCCAAGACGTCGGCCTCGTCGACCACGCCGCGCACGCCACCGAAGTGGTCGACGTGGCTGTGCGAGTAGATCACCGCCAGCACCGGCTTCGGTGGCCGATGCTGGCGGTACAGCGCCAGCGCGGCGCGCGCCGTCTCGGCGTAGGTGAGCGGGTCGATGACGATGAGGCCGCTGTCGCCTTCGATCACCGTCATGTTGGCCAGGTCCATGCCGCGCACTTGGTAGACGCGGTCGGTGACCTTGAACAGCCCCGCCACGGCATTGAGCTGCGCCTGCCGCCACAGGCTCGGGTTGGCGGTGGCCGGCGCCTGCTCCTGCAGCAGGAAATCATAGGCATGCGAATCCCAGATCAGCTGGCCGCTGTCGCCTTTCACCAGGCCTTCGAAGCGCGCCACCAGGCCGCGGTTGGCGGCTTCGAAATCGGCACGGTCGGCGAACGGCAGTTGCTGCAGCACCGCGGCGTTGCGCGTGGCGGTGGCTGGCGCGGCGGGCTTGGCCGCGGTTGGTGTTGGCGCTTGCGTTTGCGCTTGCGATTGCGGTTGCGCTTGCGCTTGGGCTTGCGCCTGGGCCGGCGCCGATGCCAGCGCCATCATCATGAGACAGGCCGCGCCCAGGCCCGTGGCGTAAGAACGTGTCATGTCGGCTCCTGCAAGGCCGGGCGGCGCGCGGCGGCCAGCGTGGCCTGCAGCGCGTCGATGCGGCGGTGGTTGTCGTCGGACCCGATGTAGCTGCGGAACAGCCACTCCTGCAGGCGCATCGCGCCGTCGAGGTCCTGGTTCAGCACCTGGTTGGACAAGCGCTTGGTCTCCACCAGCGTGCGGCGGTCGTGCACGGCCATGTCGCGCGCGATGGCGGCCACCGACGCCAGCAACTGCCCTTCGGGGAAGACGCGGCTGACGTAGCCCATGCGCTCGGCCTCGTCGGCGCCGTACAGGCGGCCGCTGAGCGCCACCTCCTTGGCGCGGCCGAGGCCGATGATGCGCCACAGCGGGTCCATGATCGGCGTCAGCGACAGCACCACCTCGCGCTGGCCGAACCTGGCGCGCGTCGAGGCATAGCGGATGTCGCACATCATCGTCAGGTCGAAGCCGCCGGCGATGGCGGCGCCGCCGACCGCGGCGATCACCGGCTGCGGGCAGAACAGCACCGCCCGGTAGGCGCGGTGGAACAGCGCGATGTAGGCCTCGTTGGACACCTGCTGCAGCTTGCGGATCTCGTCGAGGTCGAAGCCGGCGGAGAAGTAGCGCTCGCCGCCGGTGAAGACGATCACGCTCACGTCGTCGCGCGTGGCGAGCTGGCCGAACAGCGCGGCAATCTCGTCCAGCACGGCGGGCGCCAGCGCGTTGCCTTTGTCGGGGCGATGGATGGTGACGGTCGCGACGCGGTCGCAGACCTCGAGCCGCAGGTGATGCAGGGCCATGGGCGTGGTTCCAAGCGGTTCGTTTGCCGTCAGCGGCCGGCGCCGTCGACCATTTGCATCGGCGGCCGCTGCCACTGGCCGTTCAAGGCCTCGGGCTTGGGCCCGTACAGGCGCAAGGCGACGAAGAACGGTCCCGGCGGCGCCGGCAGCCAGTTGCTTTCCTGGTCGGCGCCGGGCGACTCGCGCTGGATGTGGAGCGTGATCGCGCCGTCGGCGTCGCGCTTGAGCGCCGGCAGCATCGGCGAATTGATCAGGTAGCGGTCGATCGCGTTGGCCACCAGGTTGCGCAGCGGCAGCTCGTACATCGTCAGCGACCAGAAGGCGTTGGCCGGCGGCAGTTGGCCGGGGGCGAAGCGCAGCGCATAGCGCTTGCTGCCGTCGAGCGGGCGGCCGGCCGCGTCGGCGTAGTACACCGGGTACAGCGCTTCTTCGGCGTCCATGCCGTAGATGCCGCCCGACGCGCCGCGCATGCGGTACAGGTAGTTGTTGCGCAGCCGCTCGCGCGAGCCGAAGAGGTCGCGGCTGGTGGCCTCGCCCTTGGCCATGCGCGCGTCCAGCGCGGCCAGCGCCACCCAGGCGTCGGCCATGCCGGCCTCGACGGCGGCGCGCAATTCAGGCGTCAGCTGCGGTCCGTCGACGTGCAGGCCGGGGCCGACGCCCAGCCTTGCCAGCCGCTGCAGCAGCGCCTGTTCGCTGGCGTGCGGAGGGCAGAACTGCAGCACGAAGTTCAGCAGCTCGAAGAAGCGCAGCGACGTGCGCTGCTCGGGCACCGTCAGCGGGCGCGGAAAGTCGACCGCGGCGGCGGCCGGCGGCGCCGGCTGGCCGAGGTAGGCCGACAGCGTTTGCACGCGGTAACCGGCCTGCACCTTGCGCACGTTGTCGATGTCCTGCGGGCCGAACAACTGGGTGCGCCACATCACGTAGGCGAATTCGGTCTCGGAGCGGATCACGCGGTCGACGCCGGCGGGCTTGTCGCCCGTCCAGCGCGGCCCGGCCAGCAGGAAGCGGCCGGCGCCGTTGCCGGTGGCGCGGCTGCCGACGAAGGCGAAGTTGTGCGTGTAGGCGTCGACGAACTGCGCCGAGTAGTAGCGGCCCGGCTCCACCGCCGGCACGCTGATCACCAGCGGCTCGGCGCGCAGGTCGGCGCCGATGAAGGAGTACGGCGTGTCGGAGTTCGGCGACTGGATGGCGCGGTCGGCCGGCGTGTAGACGCGCGCGGTGTTGTACAGCTGGTTCCACGGCCCCTTGTATTCGGGGCCGCCCTGGTCGACGAAGTACGAGTACTGGATGCGGTAGTGGTCGACCAGCGCGTAGCCGTAGATGTAGGCCTCTTTGGCGAGCGCGCGTGCCTTGTCGGCCGACAACGGGGCTTGCGCGCCGGCGGCTGCGGGCAGCAGCAGCGCGGTGAGCAGTGATGCAAAGGCAGCGATGCGGTGAAACATGGGTCGTCTCGTTTCCAAGGTTAGGCCGGAGCGGCTTCAGCGCGGCAGCGCCTGCGCCTGCGCCTGGGGGAAGGTCCAGCGGCCGTCCAGCACTTCGGCGCGCGCGCGGTACAGCCGCACCATGTAGTTCCACCCCGGCGGCGTGGGCAGGCAGTTGGCGGTGCGGCCGTCGCAGCCGCCGAACTGGATGTCCACCGCGCCGTCGGCGCCGCGCTTGGCCGTCACGCTGTTCAGCGTGTAGGCCTGGTACGGATTGGGCTTGAACCAGCCGGCTTCGTCGTAGACGCTGACCGACCAGAAGCCGTCCACCGGCACCTCGGCCACGCGCAGGCGGTAGACGGTCTGGCCGTCGTTGCGCGCCGGCGTGACGTTGAGGTACAGCGCATCGGCCTCGCGGTTGCCGCCCCAGGCCATGGCGGTGCCGATCAGATGCCGCACGGGGTCGACCTGCTCGCGGCCGCCGAACATGCGGCGCGTGTCGGGCAGCGTGCGGCCCAGTGCCAGCAGCGCGTCGCGCACGCGCTTCAGGCCCGCCGCGTCCCACGCCGGCACCTCGAAGCGGCCGCTGGCGGCCTGCTGCACGCCGATGGCGTCCTGCAGCGCGTTGGCGCGGCCGCGATCGGCCGCATCGGCGGGGTCGAACAGGATGCGCACGCCGAGCGTAACGTAGCGCGTGCCGACCTGTTCACGGCTGAAGGTGTGGCGGCCCGGCCGGTAGATCGCCGGCGAGGCGACGTGGTCTTCGTTGTACGCCACCAGCGACAGGTAGCGCGTGCCGGCGTCGGGCAGCGTGACGGTCAGCGGCCCGGCGTCGAGGTCGAACACGCCGACCGAATACAGCGTGTCGCGGTTGACGCGAACGACGCGCACCTGCTCCAGCGGCGCGAAGTCGCGGTAGTGGAAGAACTTGCCGAAGCCGGTGGATGCGGCGGCGGCGAAATAGCGGTCGGTCTCGGCGCGCACGAAGTTGTCGACCGTGACCGGGACCGGCTGCGCGGCCGTCCCCGCCACCGGCTGCGCGCCGGCGCCCGCGGCGGCGACGGCCAGCAGGACCAGCGCGCCGGAAATCGTCTTGCCCATAGGTCGCCTCGCTTCAGACGCGGTACATCGTGACGACCGCGGCGCCGCCGATGCCCACGTTGTGCTGCAGCGCGACGCGCGCGCCGTCCACCTGGCGCTGCTCGGCGCTGCCGCGCAGTTGCGACACCAGCTCGAAGCATTGCGCCAGGCCGGTGGCGCCGATCGGGTGGCCCTTGGACAGCAGGCCGCCCGAGGGGTTGACGACGTAGCGCCCGCCGTAGGTGTTGTCGCCGTCGTCGATGAACTTCTGCGCGCCGCCCTCGGGGCACAGGCCCAGCGCCTCGTAGGTCAGCAGCTCGTTGTGGGCGAAGCAGTCGTGCAGCTCGACCACGTCGACATCGTCGGCGCCGACGCCGGCCTGCTCGTAGACGCGCTTGGCGGCGGCGCGCGACATGCCGAAGCCGGCCAGGTGGCGCGCGTCGCCCGACTTGAAGGTCTCGGGGCCGTCGGTGGCCAGCGCCTGGCCGGCGATCCACACGCGCGCATCGAGGCCGTGCGCATTGGCATAGGCCTCGCTGCACAGCACCGCGGCGGCGGCGCCGCAGGTCGGCGGGCAGGCCATCAGCCGCGTCATCACGCCGGGCCACATCACCTGGTCGGCCATCACCTCCTCGGTGCTGACCACCTTGCGGAACACCGCCAGCGGGTTGTTGGCGGCGTGGCGGCTGGCCTTGGCGCGGATCTTGGCGAAGCTTTCCAGCGGCGTGCCGAAGCGCTTCATGTGCTCACGCCCGGCGGCGCCGAACAGGCGCAGCGCCGACGGCACCTCGGGCGGCGCCAGGCCTTCGCACTGCTGCATGAACAGCTCCAGCGGCGAGGCGCGGTCGCTGAAGTGGTTGACCAGCGCGCCGGGGTTCATCTGCTCGAAGCCGAAGGCGAGCACCACGTCGGCCTCGCCGCTGGCGATGGCCTGGCGCGCGAGGTACAGCGCCGACGAGCCGCTGGCGCAGTTGTTGTGCACGTTGAAGATCGGCAGCCCCGTCATGCCCACGTCGTACAGCACGCGCTGGCCGCCGGTGGAGTCGCCGTAGATGTAGCTGGCATAGGCCTGCTGGATGGCCTGGAAGCCGACGCCGGCATCGGCCAGCGCCAGGCGCACGGCTTGCCCGCCCATCACCGCGTAGCCGTCGGCCTGCCCGGGCTTCTTGAAGGGGATCATGCCGACCCCGGCGACCACCACTTTGCTTGTCATGCCTTGCTCCTGTTGAAGGTTGTCACGTCATCGCGCCGCGGCGAAGCGCGGCGCGCCGCCGTAAGCCGGCGCCTCGCGCGCCACGAAGCGCTGCACCGCCTGCGCGTGGTAGCGGCTGCCGGCCAGCAGGCCTTGCAGCGCCGCTTCGAGCTGGGCCAGCGCATGGCGGTCGCTTTCGAACGCGCGGTTGAGGATGCTCTTGGTCATGCCCAGCACCGCGGTGGGCGCATCGTCGAAGCGGCGCGCGAAGGCCAGCGCAGCGACGGCCAGTTGCTCGGGCGGCACCACGGCCTGCACCAGGCCCATCTGCAGCGCCTCTTCAGCGCCGATGTCGCGCGCGCTGAAGGCAATCTCCTTGGCGCGCGCCAGGCCCACCAGGCGCGGCAACACGTGCAGCAGCGACAGGTCGGGCACCAGGCCGATGCGCGCGAAGCCGGCCGCGAAGCGCGCGCGATCGGAAGCGATGACGAAGTCGGCCGCCAGCGCCAGCGAGAAGCCGGCGCCGAAAGCGAAGCCGTCGACCGCCGCGACGACGGGCTTTTCCAGATCGACCAGCTCGCCGAGCCAGCGGTGCGCATCGAGCACCAGCTCGCGCCCGGCGAAGGACTGCTCGGCGCCGTTGCCGCCGTAAACATCGGCACCTTCTTCACCATCTTCACCCGGGGCCGCCAACTGCACGCCGGAGCAGAAGGCGCCGCCGGCGCCGGTGAGCACCACCGAGGCGATCGACGCATCCTGCCGCACGGCGCGGATGGCGCCCGGCAGCGCCTGCATCAACGCGGCATCGAGCGCGTTCTTGCAGCGCGGCCGGTTCAGCGTGATGAGCGCGGTCTTGCCCACCTTCTCGACGATCAGCACCTCGGCGCTCATGATGGCCGCTACCTTAAGCAGCGTGCCGCGCCGCTGCCCCACCCTTTGGTGAGGGGGCCCGTGGCAGCGCGCAGCGCGCCGCCGATGGCCGCTGGCGGCCGCGCGGCCGCCGGCGGCGCGGCGCAGGCCGCGGCCGGCGGCACGCCATCGCCGTCGCCATCGCCATCGCCATCGCCATTGGCCGGCGTCCATTGCCCGTGCTTCATTCGCAGTTCCTGCAGCCGCAGCCGAAGCAGGGCCATGTGGGTTCTCCTCGATGCCGATTGCTCGCTTGGGCCGCCAAGATAGCGGCGGCGCCGGGCGCGGCCCCCCTCCCTTTGGAGCGGGCGGCCACCCGCCCGACGCCTTCAACGGGACCGCTGCCGACCCCCTTGCCGTGGAGACGACGACATGGCCGACCACCCCGCCCTGCCGCACGCCGACGTGAGCGTCGACGCCGCCGGCATCGCCACCGTCAGCGTGCGCAATGCCGGCAGCCTGAACATCCTCGGCACGCGGGCCATCGCCGACCTGCGCGAGGCCTTCGCGCGCTTGAGCCGCGCCCCCGCGCTGCGCGTCGTGGTGCTGCGCGGCGCCGGCGACAAGGCCTTCGTCGCCGGCGCCGACATCAAGGAGATGAGCGCGCTGACGCGCGAGAGCGCCCGCGTCTTCATCGACGGCCTGCGCGGCCTGTGCGAGGCGGTGCGCCATTGCCCGGTGCCGGTGATCGCGCGCATCCCCGGCTGGGCGCTGGGCGGCGGGCTGGAACTGGCCGCGGCCTGCGACCTGCGCATCGCCTCGAACCGCGCGCAGTTCGGCATGCCCGAGGTGAAGGTCGGCATCCCGTCGATCATCCACGCGGCGCTGCTGCCGCGGCTGATCGGCCAGGCCCGCGCCAGCTGGCTGCTGCTGACCGGCGACACGATCGACGCGGCGCAGGCCTTGCAATGGTCGCTGGTCGACGCCGTCGTGCCGCAGGAACGGCTGAACGACGAAGTGCAGCGCATGGCCCGCCACCTGGCCGCGCTGGGCCCGCAGGTGCTGCGCCAGCAAAAGCGCCTGCTGCGCGAGTGGCAGCAGACCGACCTCGACAGCGCCATCACGCGCGGCGTCGACGAGTTCGCCGCCGCTTTCGCCACCGGCGAGCCGGCGGCGTTCATGGCGCCCTTTCTGGCGAAGGTGCGCTAAGGGCGGATGGGGATGCGCGGGGCGATGGTCAGCGCGCGGTGAGGCCTGCGGAGGGCCGCGGGATGGACCACCAAATGTCCCACCAAATGGCCCACGAAAAAGCGCCCCGGAGGGCGCTGATGGCGGTCTTGGCTGGCGGAGTCGGAGGGATTCGAACCCTCGATGCAGGTTTTGCCCACATACTCCCTTAGCAGGGGAGCACCTTCGGCCACTCGGTCACGACTCCAGCTCGAAGCAGCTGCACATTCTAGCCGCAGTCGGCGCGCCGGCTACGCGGCGGCGGCTTCCTGGTCCAGATCGAAGGCCTTGTGCAGCGCGCGCACGGCCAGCTCCATGTACTTCTCGTCGATCACCACGCTGGTCTTGATCTCGCTGGTGGTGATCATCTGGATGTTGATGCCCTCTTCCGACAGCGTGCGGAACATCTTGCTGGCCACGCCCACGTGGCTGCGCATGCCGATGCCGACGATCGACACCTTGCAGATCTTGGGGTCGCCCATCACCTGCGCGGCGCCGGTGGCCGGCAGCACGGTGGCCTTCAGCAGTTCCAGCGTGCGCGCGTAGTCGTTGCGGTGCACGGTGAACGAGAAGTCGGTCTTGCCGTCGTGCGAGACGTTCTGGATGATGACGTCGATGTCGATGTTGGCGTCGGCCACCGGGCCGAGGATCTGGTACGCGATGCCCGGCTTGTCGGGCACGCCCATCACGGTGATCTTGGCTTCGTCGCGGTTGAACGCGATGCCGGACACGACGGCTTGTTCCATCTTCTCGTCTTCCTCGAAAGTGATCAGCGTGCCCGAGCGGCATTCCTCTTCGACCGGAATGTCCCAGGGCGTGAAGCTCGACAGCACGCGCAGCGGCACGCGGTACTTGCCGGCAAATTCCACCGAGCGGATCTGCAGCACCTTGGAGCCGAGGCTGGCCATCTCCAGCATCTCTTCGAAGCTGACGGTGGACAGCCGCCGCGCCTCGGGAACGATGCGCGGGTCGGTGGTGTAGACGCCGTCGACGTCGGTGTAGATCAGGCACTCGTCGGCCTTCATCGCCGCGGCCACGGCCACCGCCGAGGTGTCGCTGCCGCCGCGGCCCAGCGTGGTGACGTTGCTGTCTTCGTCGATGCCCTGGAAGCCGGTGATGATGACCACCTTGCCGGCGGCCAGGTCGGCGCGCACGCGGGTGTCGTCGATCGACTCGATGCGCGCCTTGGTGAAGGCCGAGTCGGTGGCAATCGGCACCTGCCAGCCGGCGTAGCTGACGGCCGGCACCCCTTGCGATTGCAGCGCCAGCGCCAGCAGGCCCACCGAAACCTGCTCGCCGGTGGCGGCGATGGCGTCCAGCTCGCGCTGGCTTTCGGCGCTGACGCTGGCCGGCATCAGCTCCTTGGCCAGGCCCAGCAGGCGGTTGGTCTCGCCGCTCATCGCCGAGGGCACCACCACCAGCTGGTGGCCGGCGCGCACCCACTTGGCCACGCGCTGCGCCACGCTGCGGATGCGCTCGGTCGAGCCCATCGAGGTGCCGCCGTACTTGTGAACGATCAGTGCCATGAAGAGAAGGTGTCAGGGCCGCGGGAAACCGCGAATTGTAGTGGCGCGGCTTTCATGGGCCTGGCAGCGCATCGGCCAGCCACTGCAGCGTGACGCGCGGCCGGCCGGGCTGCTGCAGCGCGCGCGCGTCGAGGCCCAGGCCCGGCACGTAGACGAGCTGCGCACCGGCGTGCACCAGCGGCCCGCCGCGCTGCCAGGCGGGCACGCCGGCGTCCTGGTACTGCTTCTTCAGCGCGCGCGGCACGCCGCCGGCGTGGGCCTGGAACTGCTCGCCGCCGCCGCGCGGCTGCAGCACGGCACGGCGCAGCAATGCTGCCGGCACGCCGGCGTTGGCAGCCGCGCGGCTGACCTGCAGCGTGCCGCCCCAGGCGGGCAGCGGGTGCGCGCCGGGGCCGCTCAAATCCAGCGCCAGCACCGGGCCGACGACGACCGGCCGCCGCTCGACGACGGCCAGCCGCCCGCCGTGGCGGCGCAGCTCGGCATCGGCGGCCAGCGGCCAGCGGCCGGCGCGCGGCTGCGGCAGCTCGCGCAGCAGCCGCTCGATCAGCGTCTCGGGCCGCGGCGCGCGCGTCTGCGCCGCCAGCCAGTGACGCAGAACGTTGGCCCGGCGGGCCGCGTCCAGGCCCAGCCAGTCGGCGATGCGCAGGCCTTGGGCGTCGGCCACGCGCGCCAGGTCGGCGCGCGCCACCTCGTCGATGAGGGTGCGCGCCTCCTGCGCGCGCCGCGCCACCGCGGCCAGCGCCGCTTCGGCATCGGCGCCGTGCGCCAGCAGCGCCGGCCACAGCCGCAGGCGCAGCCGGCTGCGCGCATAACGCGTTTCTTCATTGGACGGGTCGAGCACCGGGCGCAGCCGGTGGCGGCGCAGGTAGGCGTCGATGGCCTCGCGCGGCTGGTCCAGCCAGGGCCGCGCCCACAGCAGGCCGTCGCGCTGGACCAGCGCCGGCATCGCCGCCAGCCCGGCCGGGCCGGCGCCGCGCAAGGCCTGCAGCAGCACGGTCTCGGCCTGGTCGCGGCGGTGATGGGCCAGCAGCACCAGGCCGCAGCCGGCCTGCCGCGCCAGGTCGCCCAGCGCCTGGTAGCGCACGCGGCGCGCCCAGGCTTCGATGCTGTCGCCGGCGGCCGGCCGCTCGCTCACGCGCTGGGCGTGGAAGCGGATGCCGCCCCAGCGCCGGCATTGCGCGGCGACGTGCGCCAACCAGTCGTCGGCCGCCGGCTGCAGGCCGTGGTGGACGTGCAGCGCATGCACCTCCACGCCCAGCGCGGCGGCGCTGCGCGCGGTGCAATGCAGCAGCGCGGTGGAATCGTGGCCGCCGCTGGCGGCCACCGCGACCTTGAGGGTCCGGCCGTCACCGGCCGCCACGGTCAGCGTTCCTTGGTGTCGGCGAAGCGGCCGTACGACTGCAAGCGCTCGTAGCGGCGCTGCAGCAGTTCCTTGGGCTTCAAGTCGCCCACCAGGCGCAGCGCGTCGTTGAGGCCGCGCTTGAGCTGCGCGGCCATCCACTTGGGATCGCGGTGCGCGCCGCCGACGGGTTCGTTGACGATCTTGTCGATCACGCCCAGCGCCTTCAAGCGGTGCGCGGTGATGCCCAGCGCCTCGGCGGCGTCGGCCGCGCGGTCGGCGGTCTTCCACAAAATGGAGGCGCAGCCTTCGGGCGAGATCACCGAGTAGACGCTGAACTGCAGCATCAGCACCTGGTCGCCCACGCTGATGGCCAGCGCGCCGCCGGAGCCGCCTTCGCCGATGATGGTGCAGATGACGGGCACCTGAAGCTGCGCCATCTCGTAGATGTTGCGGCCGATGGCCTCGGACTGGTTGCGCTCTTCGGCGCCGATGCCGGGGTAGGCGCCCGGCGTGTCGACGAAGGTGAAGATCGGCAGGCCGAACTTCTCGGCCAGCTGCATCAGCCGCAGCGCCTTGCGGTAGCCCTCGGGCCGCGACATGCCGAAGTTGCGCGCCGTGCGCTCTTTCGTGTCGCGCCCCTTCTGGTGGCCCAGCACCATGCAGGGCTGGCCGTTGAAGCGCGCCAGGCCGCCGACGATGGACAGGTCGTCGGCGTAGTGGCGGTCGCCGTGCAACTCTTGGAAGTCGGTGAAAATCTCGCCCACGTAGTCCAGCGTGTACGGCCGCTGCGGGTGGCGCGCGATCTGCGTCACCTGCCAGGGGCTCAGGCTGGAGTAGATGTCCTTGGTGAGCAGCAGGCTCTTCTGGCTGAGGCGTTCGATCTCGTCGGAGATGTCGACCGCTGATTCGTTCTGCACGTAGCGCAGTTCGTCGATCTTGGATTCGAGCTCGGCAATCGGGTGCTCGAAGTCCAGAAAGTGACGCTTGCTCATCAATACTCCACCGGCAGCGGATCGAGGCTGCGCCAAATATACCAAGTGGCCACCGAGCGGAACGGCGCCCAGGCCTCGGCCACCTCGCGCGCTTCGGCGCGCGAGACCGGCTCGCCGCTGAAGTAGTTGACGCTGATGCCGCGCAGCAGCCCGATGTCGTCCAGCGGCAGCACGTTGGGGCGCATGAGGTGGAAGATCAGGAACATCTCGGCCGTCCAGCGGCCGATGCCGCGAATGGCCACCAGCTCGGCGATGATGGCCTCGTCGTCCATCTGCTGCCACTGCGCCACGTGCACGCGGCCGTCGCCGAAGTGGCGCGCCAGATCGTGCAGGTACTCGGTCTTGCGCGCCGAGAGGCCGGCCTCGCGCAGCAGCGCCGGGGCCAGCGCCAGCACCTGTTCGGGCTGCAGCGGCAGCCGGCGCGGCAGCGCCGTCAGCGCCATCAAGGCGACGAAGCGCTCCCACACCGATTGCGCCGCCTTCACCGAGATCTGCTGGCCGACGATGGAGCGCGCCAGCGTCGTGAAGGCGTCGCCGCGGGTCTGCAGCCGCGCGTCGCCGAACTGCGGGATCAGCCGCTTCATCACGCGGTCGCGGCGCGAGAGGTGCTTGCAGGCGTCGTCCCAGTAGCCGGGCGAGGCCGGCACGGGCGGAGTGCTTCTGGCAGGCATGGCCGCGATGCCGCCCCGCGCGACTAGCCGCGCACCCAGGTCGTGCCCTGGGCCGAGTCTTTCAGCTCGATGCCTTGCGCGGCCAGCTGCTGGCGGATGCGGTCGGCCTCGGCGAAGTTGCGCGCGGCCTTGGCGGCGGCGCGCGCGCTGATCATGGCGGCGATGGCGGCCTCGTCCAGCCCCGCCCCGGCCTGCAGGAAGGCGCTGGGCCGCTGCTGCAGCACGCCCAGCACGCGGCCCAGCGCGCGCAGCAGGCCGGCCTTGGCGGGGTCGCGGCTGCGGTTGACTTCGCTGGCCAGCTCGAACCACACGGCGGTGGCCAGCGGCGTGTTGAAGTCGTCGTCCATCGCGGCGCGGAAGGCGGCCGCCTCGGGCTGCGTCCAGTCGATCGCCGCGTCGTCCATCGGCGAGCCGCCGGCCTCCAGCGCGGTATACAGCCGGCGCAGCGCGCTGCGCGCATCTTCCAGGTTAGCTTCGCCGAAATTGAAGGGGCTGCGGTAATGCGTGCGCAGCATGAAGAAGCGCAGCGTCTCGCCGTCGTAGCGCTGCAGCACCTCGGCGATGGTGAAGAAGTTGCCGAGCGACTTCGACATCTTCTCGGGCGCCATGCCCGCTTCGCGCTGCACATTGAGGAAGCCGTTGTGCATCCACACGTTGACGAAAGGCCCGCCATTGGCGCCCACGCTCTGGGCGAGCTCGTTCTCGTGGTGCGGGAACTGCAGGTCCATGCCGCCGCCGTGGATGTCGAAGTGCTCGCCGAGCAGCGCGCACGACATCGCCGAGCACTCGATGTGCCAGCCCGGCCGGCCCGGGCCGAAGGGCGAGGCCCACTTGGCTTCGTCGGGCTCTTCGGGCTTGGCGGCCTTCCACAGCACGAAGTCCAGCGGGTCCTGCTTGCTGTCGTCGGCGGCCACGCGCTCGCCGGCGCGCAGGTCGTCCAGCGACTTGCCCGACAGCCGCCCGTAGCCCGGCAGCTTGCGCACCGCGAAGTCGACGTCGCCATCGGCGGCGCGGTAGGCCAGGCCCTTGGCTTCGAGCTTGCCGATCATGTCGAGCATCTGCGGCACGTACTCGGTGGCGCGCGGCTCGTGCGTGGGCGGCAGCACGCCGATGGCGGCGAAGTCGCGGTGCATCGCGGCGATCATCTCGTCGGTCAGCGCGCGGATGGTGATGCCGCGCTCCAGCGCGCGGCGGATGATCTTGTCTTCGATGTCGGTGATGTTGCGAACGAAGGTCACGCGGTAGCCGCTGGTCAGCAGCCAGCGGTAGACCATGTCGAAGGCCACCATCATGCGCGCATGGCCCATGTGGCACAGGTCGTAGACGGTGATGCCGCACACGTACATGCGCACGTGGCCGGGCTCGATGGGCGCGAAGTCTTCGACCCGGCGGGTCAGCGTGTTGTGGATGCGAAGGCTCATGCGGTGCCAGGCAATGGCGGCGACTGTGAAGAGGTCGGCCCGATAGAATCGACCAGTATACGAGGGGCCACCCTGGCAAGGCCCCATGGAGAGACGAACGTGATCGTGATGCACAAGCGCTGGCTGCTGGCCGGCGCGCTGGCCGTCGGCCTGCTGGGCCCCGCCCTCCCCGCCGCGGCGCAGAAGGTGCGCCTGGCCACCAGCGTGGGCGACATCGTCGTCGAGCTGGCGCCCGACAAGGCGCCAAAGTCGGTCGACAACTTCCTGCAGTACGTGAAGGCCGGCCACTACGACGGCACCATCTTCCACCGCGTGATCGACGGCTTCATGATCCAGGGCGGCGGCTTCACGCCGGACCTGAACCAGAAGGCCGTGCGCGCGCCGATCCCGCTGGAGGCGCGCAACGGCCTGAGCAACACGCGCGGCTCGCTGGCGATGGCGCGCACGCCGGCGCTCAACTCGGCGACGGCGCAGTTCTTCATCAACGTGGCCGACAACCCGATGCTCGACAGCGCCGGCGGCGGCTACGCCGTGTTCGGCAAGGTGGTCGAAGGCATGGACGTGGTCGACAAGATCAAGGCCGTGGCGGTGGGCAACAAGGGCCCGCACCAGAACGTGCCGCAGACCGACGTGGTCATCAAGAAAGCAAGCGTGGAGTGAATGCAATGAGCAAGACCGTGAAGATGGAAACCAGCGCCGGCACGATCACCATCGAGCTCGATGACGTGAAGGCCCCCGAGAGCACGAAGAACTTTCTCGCCTACGTGGCCAAGGGCCACTACGACAACACGGTGTTCCACCGCGTCATCAAGGGCTTCATGGTGCAGGGCGGCGGCTTCGAGCCCGGCATGAAGCAAAAGGGCACCGACGCACCGATCAAGAACGAGGCCAACAACGGCCTCAAGAACAAGAAGTACACGCTGGCGATGGCGCGCACCAACGACCCGCACAGCGCGACGGCGCAGTTCTTCATCAACGCCACCGACAACGACTTCCTCGACTTCAAGGCCGAGAACGCGCAAGGCTGGGGTTATGCGGTGTTCGGCCGCGTCACCGAAGGCGCCGACGTCGTCGACGCCATCGAGCGCGTGCGCACCGGCCGCAAGGGCTTCCACGACGACGTGCCTCTGGACGACGTGGTGATCCAGCGCGTCTACGCGGTGGCGTGATCCCGGACTGGGTGGCGCCGCCGCACTGGCGCGCCATCGACTTCGTGTCCGACCTGCACCTGGCCCCGGGCCTGCCGCGCACCGCGGCGGCCTTCGGCGCCTACCTGGCCGGCACGACGGCCGACGCCGTGTGCCTGCTGGGCGACGTGTTCGAAGCCTGGGTCGGCGACGACATGCGCCAGCAGCCCTTCGAGCAAGGCGTGGTCGCGGCCATCGCCGCGGCGGCGCGCCGCATCAGCATCGGCTTCATGCCGGGCAACCGCGACTTCCTGGTCGGCGCCGAGCTGTGCGCCGCCGCCGGCATGACGGCGCTGGCCGACCCGAGTTGCCTGCACGCCTTCGGCCAGCGCTGGCTGCTCGTCCATGGCGATGCGCAATGCCTGGGCGACGCGCCCTATCAGGCCTTTCGCGCGCAGGTGCGCTCGCCGGCGTGGCAGCGCGACTTCCTGGCCCGGCCGCTGGCCGAGCGGCTGGCGACGGCGCGCGCGATGCGCGAGCGCAGCAGGGCGCACCAGGCATCGGGCGTGGAGACGCAAGGCGACCTCGACGCCGAGGCCTGCCGCGCGCTGCTGCTGCAAGCCGGCGCCGCGACGCTGATCCACGGCCACACCCACCGCCCGGCCGCGCACGAGCTCGGCGACGGCCTGCGCCGCGTGGTGCTGAGCGACTGGGACCTGGACGACGGCGCACGGCCGCGCGCCGACGTGCTGCGGCTGTCGGCCGCCGGGCTGCAGCGCCTGACGCCGGCGCAGGCCACCGCCGGCACCGGCGCTGGACCCGCCGCTGGCACCGGCACCTGACGCCGATGTTGAGCAGCCTGCAGCACTGGCTGCAAGAGCGGCGCGAAGCCGCGGCGCTGCGCCGCCGGCCGATCCCCGACGACTTGTGGAAGCGCACGCTGGTGCGCTACCCCTTCCTCAAGCTCGAAGGCACGCCCGGCGCGCCGGCGCTGCGCCGCATGACCAGCCTCTTCCTCGACCGCAAGGAGTTCAGTGCGGTGCCGCCGCTGCGGCTGACCAACGACGTGGTGGTCGCCGTCGCGGCGCAGGCCTGCCTGCCGGTGCTGCAGCTGGGGCTGGCGCGCTACGACGGCTTCGTCGGCATCGTGCTGCAGCCCGACTTAGTGAAGGTGCGCCGCGAGCACCTCGACGACGACGGCGTGCTGCACGAGTACGACGAGGTGCTGTCGGGCGAGGCGGTGCAAGGCGGCCCGGTGATGCTGTCGTGGCGCGACGTGCGCGGCAGCGGGCGCAGCGCGGCCGAGGGCTACAACGTGGTGATCCACGAATTTGCTCACGTGCTGGACATGGCCGACGGCATCGCCGACGGCGTGCCGCCGCTGCCGCCCGACATCGGCCGCGACGAGTGGACCGCCACGCTGCACGACGAGTACGAACGCTTCGCGGCGCGTGTCGACGCCGGCGAAGAGACGGCGCTGGACCCCTACGCCGCGCACGCGCCGGAAGAGTTCTTCGCGGTCGCCAGCGAGGCCTTCTTCGTCAACCCGGGCCTGCTGCGCAGCGAGCACCCGGCGTTCGAGGCGCTGCTGCAGCGCTTCTACCGGCGCGAGCCCGTCGCCTGATTCAGGCCTGCGCCAGCATCCAGCGGAAGGCCGCGCCGATGCGGTAGCTGCCGTCGGGGCGGCGAAACGGCGCCAGCGCGGTCTCGTGCGCCGCGTCGACGGCGGCCGCACCCGAGTGCGCGATGGCGCGCGCCGCCACGCCGGACGAGGCCAGGCCGCGCAAGGCGGTCGCCAGGTCGGGGTACTGCCACGCGGTTTGCGTGTCATGCACCTCCACCGGCCGGCAGCCGGCCGAGGTGGCCAGCTGGCGCAAGGCTTCGGGGTCGGAAAGCGCAAACGGCCCCGGCGCGCCGGGCGGCGGCGCCGGCAGCAGCGGCTTGAGCGCCGCCACCAGCGATGCCGCCTCCATGCCCTGCGGCGAACCCCAGGTCATCACGACGACGACGCCGCCGGCGCGCGTGATGCGCCGCGCCTCGGCCAGCGCGGCCACCGGATCGGCCGCGTACTGGAAGGCGTTGAAGCCGGTCACCGCGTCGACGCTGCCGTCGGCGAACGGCAGGTCTTCGAGGTCGCCGTGGCGCAGGTCGGCGCCGGGCACGCGCTGCCGGGCGATCGCCAGCAGCGCCTGCGCCGCGTCGACGCCGCAGACCTGCAAGCCACGGCCGGCCGCGATCTGCGCGGCCAGGCCGGCGCCGCAGCCGGCGTCGCACAGCCGCGCGCCGCGCGGCAGCGCCAGTCGGTCCAGCACCTCGTCGTAAGCCTGGCGGAACTGCGCTTCCTGGATCGCCGCCCAGTCGCCGGCACGCTCGCCCCACAAGGGGCCGTTGACGGTGCCGGAACGCGGGCGCGGGGCGTTGGACGACGAGGTCATGGCGAGCCTCCTTAGGATTACGGCTGTAACGATGATGTGACGAAAGTTTGCCGATCTCGATGCTGGTTCGCCGCTGCCGACGGAAAGTGCCCGCGGCCGCCGGCGTGTCGGCCCGGTTTACAGCCGCCAAGCGCCGGCTTCCACCTAGGATCCCAATTATCTGATTGCTATCGCATTCAAGGCTTGGGCGCACTTTATGCGTCGAACGCCTGCGAGTCACGAGGCCGCAAGGCCTGTGCTCGACGCCGCACCGAGAGACGGTGCAGGTGTAACTTCAACAGACGTAAGAGAGGTGTTCCATGAAACGTTTGCTTTCGATTCTGGGCGCAGTCTTGTCGCTGGCGGCATGGCCTGCAGCCGCGAACATCGTTTTCTCACTCGATGGCGTGACGTTCGACGATGGCGGGACGCTGACCGGCACGTTCACGACCAACGACGGCATCACGACGCTGCTGGACTACGACATCACGACGGCGGGCGGCACCGTTGCGGGGTTCCACTACACGCCGCTAACTGCCGATTTCAACGCATCGTCGCTGCCCGCCATCATCGTCGTCGAGCCATCGGACGACAACGATCCGATTTTGCAGATCACGTTCACCGGCCTGACGTCGGCGGGCGGCTCGATCCTGATCGGAAATTTCGACAGCTTCGAGCAATCGGGCACGACCCATCGCAATATCACCGCGGGGAAGGCGTCGGTGGGCACCACCACGGTTGCCGAGCCGTCGACGGCCTTGCTGCTGGCGATCAGCGCCGCTGGACTGCTGGCCGGGCTGCGGCGCCGCGGTTCACGCTGAACACAAAGAAGCCCGCCGAAGCGGGCCTTGTCACGGCAAGCCGGGGACGGCCAGCGGTCAGGCCGCCGGCGCCGTCTCGGCCTTCGGTTTGTCGCTCTTGCGCGGCGGCTGGATGTCCAGCACCACCTCGCCCTTGTCGTCGATGTCCACCGCCAAGCGGCCACCGTCGACCAGGCGGCCGAACAGCAGTTCATCGGCCAGCGCGCGGCGGATGACGTCCTGGATCAGCCGCTGCATCGGCCGCGCGCCCATCAGCGGGTCGAAGCCCTTGGCCGCCAGGTGCTTGCGCAAGGCGTCGCTGAAGGTGACTTCGACCTTCTTCTCGGCGAGTTGGCTTTCGAGTTGCAGCAGGAACTTGTCGACCACGCGCAGGATGATCTCTTCATCCAGCGCGCGGAAGTTGACGATCGCGTCCAGCCGGTTGCGGAACTCGGGCGTGAACAGGCGCTTGATGTCGGCCATCTCGTCGCCCTGCTCGCGCTTCGTGGTGAAGCCGATGGTCGCCTTGTTCATGGTCTCGGCGCCCGCGTTGGTGGTCATGATGATGATCACGTTGCGGAAGTCGGCCTTGCGCCCGTTGTTGTCGGTCAGCGTGCCGTGGTCCATCACCTGCAGCAGCACGTTGAAGACGTCGGGGTGCGCCTTCTCGATCTCGTCGAGCAGCAGCACCGCGTGCGGCTTCTTGGTGATGGCCTCGGTCAGCAGGCCGCCCTGGTCGAAGCCGACGTAGCCCGGCGGCGCGCCGATCAGGCGGCTGACGGCGTGGCGCTCCATGTACTCCGACATGTCGAAGCGGATCAGGTCGATGCCCAGGATGTAGGCCAGCTGCTTGGCCACCTCGGTCTTGCCGACGCCGGTGGGCCCGCTGAAGAGGAAGCTGCCGATCGGCTTCTCGGGCTTGCCGAGGCCGGAGCGCGCCATCTTGATGGCGGCGGCCAGCGCCTCGATCGACTGCTCCTGGCCGAAGACCACGCTCTTCAAGTCGCGTTCCAGGTTGCGCAGCTTGCCGCGGTCGTCGCTGGAGACGCTGGCGGGCGGGATGCGCGCGATCTTGGCGACGATCTCTTCCACCTCGGAGCGGGTGATGGTCTTCTTCTGCTTGCTCTTGGGCAGGATGCGCTGCGCGGCGCCGGCCTCGTCGATGACGTCGATCGCCTTGTCCGGCAGGTGCCGGTCGTTGATGTACTTGGCCGACAGCTCGGCGGCCGCCTGCAGCGCGCCGATCGCGTACTTGACGCTGTGGTGTTCTTCGAAGCGGCTCTTCAGGCCCTTCAGGATCTCCACCGTCTGCTCGACCGAGGGCTCGACGACGTCGACCTTCTGGAAGCGCCGCGACAGCGCCGCGTCCTTCTCGAAGATGCCGCGGTACTCGGTGAAGGTGGTGGCGCCGATGCACTTCATCGCGCCGCTGGACAGCGCGGGCTTGAGCAGGTTGGACGCATCCAGCGTGCCGCCGCTGGCGGCGCCGGCGCCGATCAGCGTGTGGATCTCGTCGATGAAGAGGATGGCGTTGGGCTGGTCCTTCAACTGCTTGAGCACGCCCTTCAGGCGCTGCTCGAAGTCGCCGCGGTACTTGGTGCCGGCCAGCAACGCGCCCATGTCCAGCGCGTAGACGTTGGCGTCGGCCAGCACCTCGGGCACGTCCTTCTCGGTGATGCGCCAGGCCAGGCCTTCGGCGATGGCGGTCTTGCCGACGCCGGCCTCGCCGACCAGCAGCGGGTTGTTCTTGCGCCGGCGGCAGAGGACCTGGATCACGCGCTCGACCTCGTGCTCGCGGCCGATCAGCGGGTCGATCTTGCCGTCGCGCGCCAGCTGGTTGAGGTTCTGCGTGAACTGGTCCAGCGGCGAGCCCTTGCCGTCGCCGGCGGCGCCGTCTTCCTTCTCGGCCTCGTTGCCGCTGTTCTCGTTGGACTTGGCGTGCTCCGGCGGGTCGCTCTTCTTGATGCCGTGGGCGATGAAGTTCACCACGTCCAGCCGCGTCACGCCCTGCTGGTGCAGGTAGTACACGGCGTGCGAATCCTTCTCGCCGAAGATGGCCACCAGCACGTTGGCGCCGGTCACTTCCTTCTTGCCGCTGCCGGTGCTCTGCACATGCATGATGGCGCGCTGGATCACGCGCTGGAAGCCCAGCGTCGGCTGCGTGTCGACCTCTTCGGTGCCGGAGACGGTGGGCGTGTTCTCCTTGATGAAGGTGGCCAGGCTCTTGCGCAGGTCGTCGAGGTTGGCGGCGCAGGCGCGCAGCACCTCGGCGGCGGACGGGTTGTCCAGCAGCGCCATCAGCAGGTGTTCGACGGTGATGAACTCGTGCCGCTGCTGGCGCGCTTCGACGAACGCCATATGCAAGCTGACTTCCAGTTCCTGGGCGATCATGCGGCCTCCATAATGCACTGCAGCGGGTGTCCGTCGCGGCGCGCCGCGGCCAGGACGAGTTCGACCTTGGTCGCCGCGATGTCCTTGGGGTAGACCCCGCAGACGCCACGGCCTTCGTGGTGGATCTTGAGCATGATGTGCGTGGCCGTCGAGAGGTCACGCAGGAAATACTGCTGCAGCACCATCACGACGAATTCCATCGGCGTGTAGTCGTCGTTCAGCAGCACCACCTGATACAGCGACGGCGGCTTCGTCCGCGCCGCCTTGCGCTCCGCGACGACGGCCCCTGCACCGCCCTCGCGCCGCACGCGCGGCGGCGCCTTGGGCGGCAGTTGCGGGGGTCCTTCATCAGGCATGGCTCATTCTATCCAGCAAGGCTTTGGCCCGTGCGCAGCGCGCCGGCCAGGGCCCAAGGATCGGATGTTGGCCCAACGCGCGGCGTTTCAAGCGTCGATATGAGCCCCGAAAACGCCCGCTCGGCGCGCCGTGATGCGACATCGTCATCGGATCGTGGCCGCCATCGATCTGGCGAGACTTGACAAGATCTGACTCATGAACTGAAAATTTCTGATCTTCAAAGCAAAGCGGCGGGAGAGACAAATGGCCTTCGGGGTGGTCAAGTGGTTCAACGACGCCAAGGGCTTCGGCTTCATCGAGCCCGATGGCGGCGGCGCCGACGTGTTTGCGCATTTCTCCGCGGTGCAGATGGACGGCTTCAGAACGCTCAAGCAGGGCAGCCGCGTCACCTTCGAGATGGTGGCCGGCCCCAAGGGCCAGCTGGCGCAGAACATCCGGCCGCTGGCCGGTGCCGAAGCGAGCCCGCAGCCGGCCACGCACTGAAGGCCGCGGCGCCGGGTCACGGCGCCGCGTAGTGGCGTCGGGCAACGTCGGCTAACGACGCCGCTCGTTGCACTCGCACCAGGGCGCACTCGCGCCGCGCGGCGCGAATGAAAACGCTTCGCGCTCCGAGCGCCACCACGGCAGGCTCGGGTATGCGCGCGCCTTCGCGGACGCCTGACTTGCCTCGCACAATAGGCGCACCTCAAACGTCAAGGAGCCGCCGATGAAAGGCGATGCCAAGGTGCTGGAGTTTCTCAACCGCCAGCTCAAGAACGAACTCACCGCGATCAACCAGTACTTCCTGCACGCCCGCATGCTGAAGAACTGGGGCTTCGCGCGCATGGCCAAGCACGAGTACGAGGAGTCGATCGAGGAGATGAAGCACGCCGACCGGCTGATCGAGCGCATCCTGATGCTCGAAGGCCTGCCCAACCTGCAGGACCTGGGCAAGCTGATGATCGGCGAGAGCGCGGTCGAGATCCTGCACTGCGACCTCAAGGCCGAGGTCGGCGCGCACGGCGTGCTGAAGGACGCCATCGCGCACTGCGAGTCGGTGCGCGACTACGTCTCGCGCGATCTGCTGGAGGACATCCTCGACGACACCGAAGAGCACATCGACCACCTCGAGACGCAGATCGAGCTGGTGGCCAAGGTCGGCGAGCCCAACTGGCTGCAGTCGCAGATGGGCGACGGCGCGTCGTAGGCCGCGCCGCAGGTCCCTAGAATCAGCAGCGAGGGCCGACAGCGCCCTCGTTTCTTTTTCTCAACCTCCAAGAGACTCATGGCAACTGCGAAGAAGGCCGCCGCCAAGGCGAGCCGCACCCCCAAGAAGGCCGCCGCCCCGGCAGCCGCGAAGACCATCAAGCCCGTCAAGGACACCTTCACCAAGTCGTCGCTGGCCAGCCACCTGGCCGAGCAGTCGGGCGTCGAGCCCAAGGCCGTGAAGGCCGTGCTGGCGGCGCTGGAGACGGCGATCCTCGGCGCCGTACACAAGAAGGGCGCCGGCGCCTTCACGCTGCCCGGGCTGATCAAGATCGGCGTGCAGCAAGTGCCCGCCAAGCCCAAGCGCAAGGGCATCGACCCCTTCACCAAGGTCGAGCGCGTGTTCGCCGCCAAGCCGGCCACCGTGCGCATCAAGGCGCGTGCGCTGAAGAAGCTGAAGGACGCCGCGCTGTAAAGCCGGCCGCCTTGCGTCGCCTTGGCGCCGCCCGCTCATGGGCGGCGCCTCCCGTTCCCCTCCGATGTCCCCCGCCCTGTCGCCGCGCGCCGCCTGGCCCATGCTGCTGGCGCTGACCGCGGCCTTCGGCATGAGCCAGGCCTTCCGCACGATGGCTGCCATCCTGGCGCCGCCGCTGCAGGCCGAGTTCGGGCTCTCGCCGCAGCAGATCGGCCTGTTCGCGGCGAGCTTTCATTTCGCCTTCGGCGCGCTGCAACTGCTGATCGGCGTCGGCATGGACTTGTTCGGCCTGCGCCGCACGGTGCTGACGGCCTTTCCGCTGACCGTGCTGGGCGCAGGGCTGTCCGCCGGATCACACAGTTATGAGGCGCTGATCGCCGGCCAGGTGCTGATCGGCATCGGCTGCGCGCCGGCCTTCCTGGCGTGCACGCTGTTCATCGCGCAGCAGTTCCCCGGCGAGCGCTTCGCCATGCTGTCGGGGCTGACGCTGATGCTCGGCGGCATCGGCATGCTGGTCACCGGCTCGCCGCTGGCGTGGCTGATCGAGGCGCGCTCCTGGCGCGCCGGCATGTGGGTGCTGGCCGCCGGCGCCGCGCTGGCCTGGGTGCTGGTGTGGTGGCGCGTGCGGCCACCGCCGCCGGCCGCGCCGCCGCAGGGCCGCGAATCGCTGGGCCAGGCGCTGCGCGGCTTCGGCGCGCTGCTGCTGCTGCCCTACACCTGGGGCATCATGTTGATGGGGGCGGCCAACTACGCTTCGTTCATGGCGCTGCGCGGCCTCTGGCTGGGGCCGTTGCTGATCGACCGCCACGGCCTCTCGCTGGTGGCCAGCGGCCACGTGGCGCTGGCGGTGTCGGTGGTCTCGCTGCTGTCGCCGCCGCTGTTCGGCCGCTTCGACCCGCCCTCGGCGCGCCGGCGCCGGCGGCTGATCGTCGGCTGCGCGCTGGCCACCGCGGCGCTGTTCGCGCTGATCGGCCTGCTGCGCGGGCTGCTGGCCGACACCGTGCTGGCGCTGGCGGTGGCGCTGCTCTCGGGCTTCATGGTGCTGCAGTACGCCGACGTGCGCGCCGCCTACCCGCCGGCGGTGATCGGCCGCGCGCTGTCGGTCTTCACGATGGCGATGTTCATCGGCGTCGCGCTGGTGCAATGGGGCAGCGGCTGGGTGGCGTCGCAGGCGGCGGCGCGTGGCGCCGACCCCTTCGCCGCGGCGCTGCTGGCGGTGGCCGCGATGCTGGCGCTGGGCGCGCTGGCCTACCGGCTGCTGCCGCAGCCGCCGCAACGAGCCTGAGCGTCACCGCCACGGCCGGGACGTCCGGGACGGCCGGGCCGCTGGGCACAATGCCACGATGATCGAAGCTAGTTTCTCGCGCCGCCGCGCCGGGCGCTGGCTGGCCGCCGGCTGGCTGGTATTGACCGCGCTGGCCACGCTGGCCACGCTGGTCGCCCCGGCCGCGCAGGCCCAAGCCATCGCCGTGGTCGACGACCGCGGCGTCGAACACCGCTTCGACGCGCCGCCGCGACGCATCGTCTCGATGCTGCCGTCGCTGACCGAGACTGCCTGGGTGCTGGGCGCCGGCGAGCGGCTGGTCGGCGTCGACCGCTATTCCGACTGGCCGGCCGAGGTGGCGCGGCTGCCGCACCTGGGTGGACTGGACGATGCGCAGATCGAGGCCATCGCAGCGCTCAAGCCCGACGTCATCCTGGCCTCCACCGCTTCGCGCGTGCTCGACCGGCTGCAGGCGCTGGGCTTGCAGGTCGTGCGCCTGAAGTCCGACAGCCACGCCGACATGCGCCGCAGCCTGAACCTGGTGGCGCGGCTGCTGGGCGTGCCCGACGAGGGCGAGCGCGTCTGGGCGCGGCTGCAGCGCGAGATCGACGCGGCAGCCGCTCGCGTACCCAGCCACTTGCGCGGACAGCGCGTCTACTTCGAGATCGGCGACGGGCCTTATGCCGCCGGCGCGCGATCCTTCGTCGGCGAGACGCTGGCGCGCCTGGGCCTCGCCAACATCGTGCCGCCCGAGCTGGGGCCGTTCCCCAAGCTCAACCCCGAGTACGTGGTGCGCGCGCGGCCCGACCTCATCATGGGCACGCGGCGCGCGTTGCCGGCGCTGGCGCAACGGCCCGGCTGGTCGACGCTGGCGGCCGTGCGCGAGCAGCGCCTGTGCGGCTTCGACCCCGCCGCCTACGACATGCTGACGCGCCCGGGTCCGCGCCTGGGCGAAGCCGCCGCGCTGCTGGCCGACTGCCTGGTGCGGCTGGATCGCGGCGCGCCGCCGCGATCGATGACGCGCTAGGCAACGCGATCCGCGACGCGATCGGCGACGCGGGCCGCCTGCTCAGGCGTAGACGTCCAAGCCCTGCCCGTCCTGCGCCGCCGGCGCCGCGCGGCTCGACGCTTCCGACGCCTGGGCCTGCTGCTGCGCCTGGCCGGCCTGCGGCGCCTGGCTGCGCTGCTGCACGGCCTGGATCTGCGCCTGCACGGCCTGGATCTGCGCCTGCAGCAACTGCGTCTGCGTCTGCTTCGTCTTGGCGTCGATGTCGCTTTGCGACAGGTCCTTGAGTTGCTGCTGCAGCGACTTCAGCTGCTGCTGCAGCCGGGCGACGTCGCTGCCGCCGCCCGACGCGCTGCCCGACCCGGCGACCGACCCGCGGCTCAGCGATGCGATGGCACTCATGGTTGTTTTCGCCTCACGTTGCATGCGACGTATTGCCTATCGGCCGCCGGCGCGTCGACTTGAATCGCCCGCCGGGCGCTGCGGCCGATCGTGCCAACCCTACACTGGCTCCCGACCTGGCCATCGGAGGCGCGACCACTCCCCCGCTCGCGCTTGCGGCGATGGCGGGCGAGCGCCCTTATCACCTGCCGCTCGACGGCGACACCTCCGGCCATGGTTGCAGCGCCACTGACCCCGCCTTCCGACAGCATCGAGGACCAGCAGGTCCTGCGCCTGCAGCGCCTGCGGCTGGCCCTGGTGGTGTACCTGCCCTGCGCGCTGCTGCTGTTCGTGGTGGAGCGCTTCGGCCTGCTGCCGCAAGGCTTCACGCTGGCCTGGTCGGCCGTCGTCGCCGTCGCCAACCTGGCCTTCCTGGGCCTGATCAAGAGCGGCGCCAACCTGCGCTTCGCCGATCCGAGCATGACGATGGCGCAGATGGCGGTGGCGATCGGCGCCGTCGCGCTGGTGCTGTACCACGCCAACGAGGTGCGCGGCGCCTTGCTGATGCTGCTGGTCGTGATCGTGATCTTCGGCGTGCTGCAGTTGAACACGCGGCAACTGCTGATGATGGGCGCGTTGGCGGCGACGGCCTATGCCGCCGTCATCGGCTTGCTGGCCGTCAACCGGCCGGCGCAGACCGACCTGCGCGTCGAGTGGTTCCAGTGGATCGCGCTGACCGCCACGCTGGCCGTCGTCTGCCCGCTGGTCGGCTACCTCAGCGGCCTGCGGCGGCGGCTGTCGGCATCGCTGCGGACGATCCGCGAGATGGCCCAGCACGACGCGCTCACCGGCGTCTTCAACCGCCACCACCTGGTGGAGACGCTGGCGCGCGAGATCGCCCGCTGCGAGCGCACGTCGACGACCTTTCTCGCGCTGATGGTCGACATCGACCACTTCAAGCGCATCAACGACGAGCATGGCCACCTCGCCGGCGACCAGGTGTTGAGCGGCGTCGCCCAGGCGATCCAGGCCAGCCTGCGGCGCTCGGACTACATCGCCCGCTACGGCGGCGAAGAGTTCGTCGTGCTGTTGTCGCCGGTGTCGACGCCGGCCACCGGCGTCGCCTGCGAACGGCTGCGCGCCGGCATCGAGCAACTGGCCATCGAGCAACCGGCCGCATTGCGCGTCACCGTGTCGATCGGCGCCACCGCCTACCGGCCGGGCGACACGCAGGCCTCGCTGCTCGAACGCGCCGACGCCGCGCTCTACCGCGCCAAGAGCAAGGGCCGCAACCGGGTGGAACTGGACCTCGCGCCGCCGGCGGCCTGAGGCGCGTCGGTTAACATGGCCGCGTTGGTGCTCGTCGAGGCGTTCAGCTGAGACGGTTCAACGGGAATCAGGGAGGCCCGCAGCCCGCCACGGCGGCCGCAGCCTAACCTGAGCTGCCCCCGCAACGGTAAGCGGATGGAAGCGCGGCTGCCGCCGCGCTTCAGTCCCGTGACACGAAGCCACTGGATGCAGCAGCGCTGCTTTGCGCGCTGCCGCCCCGGGAAGGCGTCACGGGTCCTGTCCGTCAGCCCGGATACCGGCCAACGAGGTGGCGTGCCCGCGCTCGATGCAGCGCGGCGCGCCGTGGGGCGCAAGCCGCGGGGAAGCGGACGAGCGCGATCGGTCTGTCCTTTTTCCTCCATGACTTCGTTTTCTCCCGCTCGTGCGCGGCACACGCTGGCCGCCGCCGTCGTTCCCTTCGTTCCCGTCATTGGCTTGATCGCCGCCACGCCGGCGCCGGCCCAGCCGGCGCCCGACACCGTGGTCGTCACCGCCAACCGCACGGCGCAGCCGCTGTCGTCGGTGCTGGCCGACTTCTCGGTGGTCGACCGCGCCGCCATCGAAAGCAGCGGCGCCGTCGCCGTGGCCGACCTGCTGGCGCGGCTGCCCGGCATCGAGATCTCGCGCAGCGGCGGCCCCGCCGCCACCACCGGCGTCTTCATCCGCGGCGCCGAGAACCGCCACACCGCCGTCTTCATCGACGGCGTGCGCGTCGACTCGCAGGCCGTCGGCGGCGCGCTGTGGGAGCAGATCCCGCTGGAGCAGATCGACCGCATCGAGGTGCTGCGCGGCCCGGCCGCCGCGATCTACGGCTCCGACGCCGTCGGCGGCGTGGTGCAGCTCTTCACCCGCCGCGGCCAGGGCGCGGCCAGGCCCTGGGCGTCGCTGGTGGCGGGCTCGTACGGCACGGCGCAGCTGCAGGCCGGCATCAGCGGCGCGGCGCAGGGGCTCGACTATTCGCTGTCCGCCGCCCACGGCCGCAGCGACGGCTTCGATTCGCGCACGCCGGCCGCCGGCGCCCACAGCGAAGACGACGACGGCTGGCGCCGCAGCTCGCTGCAGGCGCGCGCCGGCTGGCAGTTCGACGCCGTGCACCGCATCGACGCCTCGCTGCTGGCCAGCCGCCTGAAAGCGCAGTACGACGGCTTCACGCCCGGCTTCGACGACTGGAGCGAGCAATCGCTGCGCAGCGGCAGCCTGGCCTGGCAAGGCCGTTGGAATAACCAGGCATCGACGCGGCTGCAGTTCGGCCAGACCGACAGCACCTACGAATCGCGGCCGGACTTCTACCGCACCGAGACCACGCTGCGCAACCTGACGCTGCAGCACGAGCAGCGCCTGGGCCGCAACCTCGTCACCGCCACGCTGGAGCGGCGCGAGGACGAGTTGCTCAACCCCGCCACCGCCTACACGGCCACGCTGCAAGGCAAGCGCCACCAGGACGCCGTCGCGCTCGGCTGGCGCGGCGACTTCGGCGCCGACCGCGAACATGGCCTGCAGGCCCACCTGCGCCACGACGACGACAGCGAGTTCGGCGGCAAGACCACCGGCAGCCTGGCCTGGGGCTGGGCCTTCGTGCCGCAATGGCGGCTGACGGCATCGGCGGCCACCTCGTTTCGCGCGCCCACGCTGTACCAGCGTTTCAGCGCCTACGGCAACCCGGCGCTGGTGCCCGAGAGCGGGCGCAACGTCGAACTGGCCCTGCGCTGGACGCCGGCCGCCGCCAGCGAGGCCAGCCTTACGGCCTGGCGCAACAAGGTCAGCCAGCTCATCGCCTTCGGCCCGCCGGGGCCTTGTGCCGACTTGTATGGCTGTTATGTCAACGTCGGCCGCGCCGAGCTGAAGGGCGCCACGCTGGCCGGCCGCACGCAAGTGGCCGGCGTCACGCTGCGCGGCTCGCTCGACTGGCACGACCCGCGCAACGCCGACACCGACAAGATCCTGCCGCGCCGCGCCCGGCGCCTGGCCACGCTCGGCGCCGAGGCGCCGCTGGCCGGCTGGACCCTCGGCGCCGAAGTGCAGGCCGCCGGCCGCCGCTACGAGAACGCCGCCAACACGCAGCCGCTGGGCGGCTACGCGCTGGTCAACCTCTACGCCAGCACCCGGCTGACGGCGGGCTTGAGCCTGCAGGCGCGCATCGACAACGCCGGCGACAAAGCCTACGAACTGGCCCGCGCCTACGCCAGCGCCGGCCGCAGCGCGCAACTGGCGCTGCGCTGGACGCCGCCTTGACGGCGCCGCTGGCCGCCAACGTTTGACCTGAGCGAGCGGATGACCTGGCTGGCCCACCAAGGCATGCTCGGCGAGGCGAGCGACGCGCAGCGCCGCCGCCGCCTGGCCGGCTGGCTGGCCATCGCCCTCGCGCTGGGCCTGCTGGCCGGGCTGGCCACCGGCGCCGCCGGCTTCTCGCCGCGCGCCTTGTGGGCCGACCTGCAAGGCCCCGACGCCGCGCTGCTGCTGGGCCAGATCCGCGCGCCGCGCACGCTGGGCGCGGCGCTGGTCGGCGCGCTGCTGGGGCTGGCCGGCGCCATCGCGCAAGGCCTGTTCCGCAACCCGCTGGCCGACCCCTACCTGCTGGGCAGCGCCAGCGGCGGCGGCCTGGGCGTGGTGCTGGTGCTGGCCGCCGCGGCCGCCGGCGGCGGCGCCATCAGCCTGGCCACCGTGGCCTGGATCGAGCGCGTGGGCCTGGTCACCGCCGCCTTCGTCGGCGCCCTCACCGGCGTGGCGATGACGCTGAGCCTGGCCCGCGGCGCCGTGCACACGCTGCGCCTGCTGCTGGCCGGCGTGGTGGTGGGCGTGCTGCTGGGCGCGGTGAGCGACCTCGTCACCGTCGCCTCGCCCGAGGCGTTGCGCGGCAAGCAGGCGTTCTTGCTGGGCAGCACCAGCTTCCTGGGCTGGGACGCGCTGGCGCTGATGGCCGGCGGCCTGCTCCTGCTGACCGTTCTCGTATCGCGTTATGCACGCGCGCTGGACGCCTTGACGCTGGGCGAGGACAGCGCCCGCAGCCTGGGCCTCGACCTGGCGCGCATCCGCCTGGCGCTGGTGCTGATGCTCAGCCTCGGCACGGCGCTGGCCGTCTCGCAGGCCGGGCTGGTGGCCTTCGTCGGCCTGGTGGCGCCGCACCTGGTGCGCCGCCACGCCCCCGGTCCGCACCGCTGGCTGCTGCTGGCCAGCGCCGCGATGGGCGCCGCGCTGCTGCTGGCGGCCGACGTGCTGGCCCGCGCGCTGGTCGCCCCCGAAGAGCTGCCGGTGGGCGTGGTCACCGCGGTGCTGGGCGGCGGCTATCTGTTCCGGCTGCTGCGGCAGCGCGCCACGCCATGACCGCCACCGCCACTGCTATCGCCACGCCGGCACTGCAGGCCCGCGAGCTGCGCGTGCGCCTGGGCCGGCGCGACGTGCTGCAAGGCGTGAGCCTGGAGCTCGGCGCCGGCTGGACGGCGCTGGTCGGGCCCAACGGCGCCGGCAAGTCCACGCTGCTGCGCACGCTGGCCGGGCTGCAGCCGCCGCACGGCGGCCGCGTGCTGCTGGACGGGCAGGACCTCGGCGCCGTCAAGCCCGCCGTGCGCGCCCGCCGCCTGGCCTGGCTGGCGCAGCAAGGCGACGTGAGCGGCGAGCTGAGCGTGCGCGAGACCGTCGAGCTGGGCCGCATCGCCCACCTGGGCCTGCTCGGCACGCCTGGCGCCGCCGACCGCGCCGCGGTCGACCGCGCGATGGCGTTGACCGAATGCAGCGCCTGGCGCGGCCGCCGGCTGCACGAACTGTCGGGCGGCGAACGCCAGCGCGTGCTGCTGGCACGCGTGCTGGCCACCGAGGCGCCGCTGCTGCTGCTGGACGAACCCACCACGCACCTCGACGCGCCGCACCAGGTGGCGCTGGCGCGGCTGTTTCGCCGCCTGGCGCAGGACGCGGCGCAGCCGCGCGGCGTGCTGACCGTGCTGCACGACCTGCCCATCGCCTTGCAGGCCGACCGCCTGCTGGTGCTGGCCGATGGCCACCTGCTGGCCGCCGGCGCGCCCACCGACGCCGCCGTGCAGGCCACGCTGGTACGCGTATTCGGCGGCGCCATCCGCATCGAGCCCGACGCCGCCGGCCGCCCGCGCGTGGCGCTGGCGCTGGAACCCGATTGAGAACCGCCCTGATGGTCTGGGGCGCCAGCAGCGGCGCCGGCAAAAGCCTGCTGGCCACCGCGCTGTGCCGCTGGGCCGCGCGCCAGGGGTTGGACGTGGCGCCGTTCAAGGCGCAGAACATGAGCAACAACGCGCGCGTGGTGCCGGCGCCCGACGGCGGCGTGGGCGAGATCGGCTCGGCGCAGTACTTCCAGGCGCTGGCGGCGCGCCAGCCGCCGCAGGTCGACATGAACCCGGTGCTGCTGAAGCCCGAGCGCGACACCGCCAGCCAGGTGGTGCTGCAAGGCCGCGCCGATGCCGCGTTATCCCGGCGGCCGTGGCGCGAGCGCAGCGCGACGCTGGCAGCCGCCGCGCGCCAGAGCTTCGAGCGCCTGGCTGCGCGGCACGAGGTGCTGGTGATCGAAGGCGCCGGCTCGCCGGCCGAGATCAACCTGGCACCGCAGGACTTCGTCAACCTCGGCAGCGCGCGCTGGGCGCGCGAGCGCGGCGCATTGCGCGCGCTGCTGGTGGCCGACATCGACCGCGGCGGCGCCTTCGCCCACCTGCACGGCACCTGGGCGCTGCTGCCCGACGACCTGCGCGGCGCGCTGGCCGGCTTCGTACTGAACAAGTTCCGCGGCGACGCCGCGCTGCTGGCGCCCGGCCCGGAGCAACTGCGCGCGCTGACCGGCGTGCCGCTGCTGGGCGTGCTGCCGATGTGGCGCGAGCACGGCCTGCCCGACGAAGACGGTTTGCAGGCGCCGCCGAAGGCTAACGCTCAAGATCAACAGACCCTCCCGGCTGCGGGCCAAGGGCCGCGGGTGGCCGTGATCGCCTGGCCGCACCTGAGCAACGTCGACGAGTTCCAGCCGCTGGCCGGCGCCGCGCGGCTGCGCTGGGCGCGCCATGCGGCCGAGCTTGACGGTGCCGACTGGATCGTGCTGCCCGGCTCCAAGCAGGTCAGCGGCGACCTCGAATGGCTGCGCGCGCACGGCCTGGCCGAGGCGATCGCAGCGCATGCGCGCCGCGGCCGGCCGCTGCTGGGCATCTGCGGCGGCCTGCAGATGCTGGGCCGCGTGCTGGACGACCCCGAAGGCGCCGACGGCCAGCCGCATGGCCCGCTGCCGGGCCTGGACCTGCTGCCGCTGGCCACGCGCTACGCGGCGCCCAAGCGCTTGCGCGCGGCGCCGGTGCGCTTTGGCAGCGCGCTGGCCGCGCCTTGGCAGCGCTTGTCGAGCCTTGCGCTGCCGGCCTACGAGATCCGCTGCGGCCGCACCGCAGCGCTGGACGCCACCGCCGTGCCGGTGTTGTTCGATGCTGATGGCCAGGCCATCGGCTGGCAGCGCGGCAGCGTGCTGGGCATCGCCGCGCACGGCCTGTTCGAAGACGCGGCCGTGCTGGACGCGCTGTTCGGCCGCGCGGTGCGCACGCTGGACGAGCGCTTCGACGGCCTGGCCGACTTCATCGACGAGCACCTCGGCGCGGCGACCCTGCGCGCGCTGCTGCAGGCCTGAGCGGCCGACCGGCCGACCCGCCGACCCGCCGGGGCCCGGCGGCTCAGAAGCTGTCGCTCGGTACGCTTACATAACCCGCCATCAGAACGCGCGCGCTGCGGCTCATCACGGCCTTGGTGACGACCCAGCGGCCGTCGACCTGCTTGGCCTCGGCGCCGACGCGCAAGCTGCCCGACGGGTGGCCGAAGCCCACGGCGCCGCGCGGGCCGCCGCCGGCCGCCAGGTTGACCAGCGTGCCGGGCACCGCCGCCGCCGCGGCGATGGCCACCGCCGCGGTGCCCATCATCGCGTGGTGCAGCTTGCCCATCGACAGCGCGCGCACCAGCAGGTCGATGTCGGCGGCCTTCACGGGCCGGCCGCTCGATGCGGTGTAGTCGGCCGGCGGCGCGACGAAGGCGATTTTCGGCGTGTGCTGGCGCGCGGCGGCTTCGGCCAGGTCGCCGATCAGCCCCATCTGCAGCGCGCCTTGCGCGCGGATGGCTTCGAAGCGCGCCAGCGCCTGCGGGTCGTCGTTGATCGCAGCCTGCAGTTCGGTGCCGCTGCAGCCGATGTCGCGCGCGTTCACGAAGATCGTCGGGATGCCGGCGTTGATCAGCGTCGCGGGCAGCGTGCCGATGCCGGGCACGTCGAGCGTGTCGACGACGCGGCCGGTGGGGAACATGGCGCCCTCGCCTTCATCGGCCGGGTCGATGAATTCGAGCCGCAGCTCGGCCGCCGGAAAGGTCACGCCGTCGAGCTCGAAGTCGCCGGCCTCCTGCACCTGGCCGTCGCTCATCGGCACGTGAGCGACGATGGTCTTGCCGATGTTGGCCTGCCAGATGCGCACGCTGCACAGGCCGTCGCGCGGGACGCGCGGCGGCGGCAGCAGGCCGCCGGCGATGGCGAAAGGCCCCACCGCGGCCGACAGGTTGCCGCAGTTGCCCGACCAGTCGACGGCCGGCCGGTCGATCGCGACCTGGCCGAACAGGTAGTCGACATCGTGCCCCGGCCGCGTCGACGGCGAAACGATGACCGCCTTCGACGTCGACGAGGTCGCGCCGCCCATGCCGTCGATCTGCTTGCCGTAGGGGTCGGGGCTGCCGAGCACGCGCAGCAGCAGCCGGTCGCGCGCGGCGCCGGGCACGCGGCAGCGCTCGGGCAGGTCGGCGAGGCGGAAGAACACGCCCTTGCTGGTGCCGCCGCGCAAGTAGGCGGCGGCGATCTTGATCGGTGGTGCCAAGGCCATGGGGTCGCGTGGTGTTCGGGGCTGGATTCGGGTCGGGCCGAGTTTGCCGTGATCCGCCGCCACGCGCGCTGCGTACAAGCCGCAGCGCGGCGCGATGGCCGCGCGGCTTCGGAATGGACCAGCGCCGATGACCCCACGACCACCGCCGCCACCACGGCAGCACCAGCAGCCTGCCACGCGCCCATCTGCGAGCGCTTTCGCCGTCGCCTACGCCGCCGGCGCCGTGGCCTTCCTGGCGCTCGATGCGCTGTGGCTGGTGACGATGGCCGAGCGCTTGTACCGCCCGGCGATCGGCCACTTGATGCAGGCCGGTTTCGACGTGCGGGCGGCCGCCGCCTTCTACGTGATCTACCTGGCCGGCGTCACCGGGTTCGCGGTGCTGCCGGCCGCCGGCGTTCGCGCCGCCGCGGTGCGCGGCGCCGCCTTCGGGCTGGTGGCCTATGCCACCTACGACCTGACCAACCAGGCCACGCTGCGCGGCTGGCCGTGGAGCGTGACGCTGGTCGACCTGGCCTGGGGCGCTTTCGTCACCGCAGCCAGCGCCGCGGCGGCCCATGCCGCGCTGCGCCGCTTCGTGCCGCCAAGAGCGGTCTCGGCCTGACTACAGCCCGACCCAGCCGCCGATCCAGGCCGCCACGCGCCCCTCGAAGCGCAGCCGCCGTTCCACGTAGGCCAGGCACACGCATTCGCCGCCCGGCTGCACCACCGGTTGGTGGCGCACCGTGTCATCGGTGGCGTCGAAGTCGCCGGGGCCGAAGCCGCTGCGGCCGTCGTCGAAGCGGCCGTGCAGCACCTGGGTGAGTTCCATCCCGTCGTGGCCGTGGCGCGCCAGGCTGCGCCCGGGGCCGATGCGCAGCAGCAAAAGCCCGGCCTGCGGATCGGCCGGCAGCGTCAGCCGCGCGAAGCGCATGCCGGGGCCCATCCAGCGCCAGCCGCCGCTGCGGCAGGCACGCAAGGCTTGCGGCCAGTTCATGCCGGCCGGCGGCGCCAGCGCCCCGCCGCCCGGCGCGCCGGGGCCCGCCCTGACACCGGCCGCGGAGCGTGGCGCCGGCGGCGGCCCGCCGGCGTCGATGCGCGCCAGCGTGCGCGCCCAGGCTTCGGGCGCCAGCGTCAGCGGTTCGGCGTCTTCGATCAGCGCGCCGCCCACCGCGTGCAGCAACTGCCGTTGTCGGCGGCAGTCGGCGCAGCCTTCGAGGTGCACGTCCAGCAGCAGCGCCGGGCCGGGCCGCAGCCGGCCGGCGGCGTGCGCCAGCAGCAGGTCGTCGGCGGGGTGGTGGTGGATCATCGGTCGATCATGGTTCGAGCCCGTCGAGCAGGCGCCGCAGTTGCGCCACCGCCAGCCGGATGCGCGACTTCACCGTGCCCAGCGGAATGCCCAGGTCGCGGGCGATCGCCGGATGCGCGTGCTCTTCGTAGAACGACAGCCGCAGCACCTGCGCCTGCTCGGGCGGCAGCGCGGCCAGCGCGCGGCGCAGCTTGCGCTCGCGCTGCGCGGCCAGCAACTGCGCCTCGGGCTGCAGCGCGGCGTCGCCGCCCAGCGCGTCGAAGCCGTCGTCGGCCGCGTCGTCGTCGGTCGCCGCCTCGGCGCCAGGGCGGGCGGCCAGGCGGCGTTGCTGGTCGATGCGCAGGTTGCGCACGATGGTATAGAGCCAGGTCGAGAGCCGCGCGCGCGCCGGGTCGAACGAGGCGGCGCGGCGCCACAACTGCACCATCGCTTCCTGCACCAGTTCCTCGGCCAGCGCCTCGCTGCAGCCCGAGCGCACGAGAAAGCCTTTCAGCCGCGGCGCGAAATGGCGGAACAGCGCGGCGAAGGCGCCGCGGTCGCCGCGCTCGGCGACGGCCTGCAGCCATTGGTGAAGCTCGTCGGTGGTCGGCAGCGGCGGCATCGGTTGGTCGGCGGCAGTCACGATGCCCAGGCGAGGCGGAACCGCGCGCCAGCGCGCCGGCACGGTGGCCGGACGCCAGCAGGATGGACTTACGCGCCCCATGCGCGCTTGTACGCGGTCCATGGCCGATTGGATCACGGCCGCGGACGGCGGTGATCCGATTCCAGCGCGCGCGCGTAGAAGCCCTCAACGATGGGCCGCACGACGGCCCGACAAGAACCGCCACCGCCGAGGAGCCCGCCCATGTCCCAGCTTGCCCTGGCCTTCACCGAGCGCGGCGTGGTGCCCGACCGCCTGGTCCGCCGCGGCATCCGGCGGCTGTTGCAGCAGCGGCTGGCCGAGATCGACGCCGGCGATGCCGACGCGGCCGCCGCGCGCAGCGAGGCTTTCGTCGCCGCGATGCGCGAAGCGCCGGTCGCGCTGCTGCCCGAGAAGGCCAACGAACAGCACTACGAGCTGCCGGCCGCCTTCTTCGCCCAGGTGCTGGGGCGGCACCGCAAGTACAGCTCGGCCTGGTGGCCGCCGGGCGTGCAGCGGCTCGACGACGCCGAGGCCGCCGCGCTGGACGCCACCTGCAGCCGCGCCGGCCTGGCCGACGGCCAGCGCGTGCTGGAACTGGGTTGCGGCTGGGGCTCGCTGTCGCTGTGGATGGCCGAGCACTTTCCGGCCAGCCGCATCACGGCCTTGTCGAACTCGCACTCGCAGCGCGAACACATCGAGGCCGAGGCGCGGCGCCGCGGCCTGGCCAACCTGCAGGTCATCACCGCCAACGTCGCCGGCTTCAGCCCGCCCGACGGCGAGCGCTTCGACCGCGTGGTCTCGGTGGAGATGTTCGAGCACCTGCGCAACTGGCCGGAGATGTTCCGCCGCGTGGCCGGCTGGCTGCGGCCCGGTGGGCGCTTCTTCATGCACGTGTTCGTGCACCGGAGCACGCCCTACGCCTTCGAAGACCGCGACGGCTCCGACTGGATGGCGCGCCACTTCTTCGCCGGCGGCATGATGCCCAGCGACGACCTCGCGCTGCGCCTGCAGGACGACCTGCGCCTGGTCTCGCGCTGGCGCTGGGACGGCAGCCACTACGCGCGCACCGCGCAGGCCTGGCTGGACAACCTGGACGCGCGCCGCGCCGAGGTCTGGCCGCTGCTGGCCGCCACCTATGGGGCGGAACAGGCCGGCCTGTGGTGGATGCGCTGGCGGCTGTTCTTCCTGTCGTGCGCCGAGCTGTTCGGTTATGAGCGCGGACAGGCCTGGTGGGTGGCGCACTACCTGTTCGAGCCGCGCCGATGACGGCCGCCGCCGCCTTGCTGGGCCTGGCCGCCGGCGCTGGCCTGGCCTTCGCGGTCTGGCTGGCCAGCCTGCCGCTGCGCGACGTGAGCATCGTCGACATCGCCTGGTCGTTCCTGGTCTGGCTGCCGGCGGCCGTGGCCGCGGCGGCGCTGCCGCACGAGACCGGGCCGCGCGCCGGGCCGCTGCTGGCGCTGGCGCTGGTCTGGGCGCTGCGGCTGTCGCTGCACCTCGCCTGGCGCGCGCGCGGGCGGCCCGAAGACCCGCGCTACCAGGCCATGCGCGCGCGCCACCAGCCGCACTTCGGGCTCAAGAGCCTGTGGCTGGTGTTCGCGCTGCAGGCGTTGCTGGGCTGGGTGGTCGCCTGGCCCTTGATGGCCGCGGCGGCCAGCGCCGCGCCTTGGCGGATGCTGGACGGCATCGGCCTGGCGTTGATGGCCTTCGGCATCGCCTTCGAGGCGCTGGCCGATCGGCAGCTCGCGCGCTTCCGGGCCGACCCGGCGCAGCGCGGCCGCGTGCTGGACAGCGGACTGTGGCGTTATTCGCGCCACCCCAACTACTTCGGCGAATGCTGCGTCTGGTGGGGCGCCTGGCTGGTGGCGGCGGCCGGCGGCGGCTGGTGGAGCGTGGTCTCGCCGCTGCTGATGACGCTGCTGCTGCTCAAGGTCTCGGGCGTGCCGCTGCTGGAAGCGCACCTCGGCCAGCAGCGCAGCGCCTATGCCGACTATGCGCGCCGCACCAACGCCTTCGTGCCGGGGAGGCCGCGTCCATGAGCGTGGCCGTGCTCCGCCGGCTGGCCGCCAGCCTGCGCGCCTGGTTCGACGGCCATGCGCCGGCAAGCGCGGCGGGCGCGCCGCGCCGCATCGACTGGCTGCGCCAGCTGCCCTTCATCGCCATCCACGCCGGCTGCCTGCTGGTGCCCTGGGTGGGCGTCAGCGCCCAGGCGGTGGCGGTGGCGCTGGCGCTGTATGCGCTGCGCATGTTCGCGATCACGGGCTTTTATCACCGCTACTTCGCGCACCAGGCCTTTCGCACCGGGCGCGCGCTGCAGTTCGCGTTTGCGCTGCTGGGCGCGTCGGCGGCGCAGCGCGGGCCGCTGTGGTGGGCCTCGCACCACCGCCACCACCACGTGCATGCCGACGAGCCGGCCGACAGCCATTCCGCGCTGCGCCACGGCTTCGCCTGGAGCCACCTCGGCTGGTTCATGGCGCGCGAGAACTTCGCGGTGCGCAGCGAGCTGGTGCGCTCGTGGGCGCGCTACCCCGAGCTGCGCTTCATCGACCGCTGGGACGCGCTGGCGCCGCTGGCGCTGGTGGCCGCGCTGTGGGCGGCGGGCGGCGCGCAGTTCGTGGTGTGGGGCTTCTGCGTCTCGACCGTGGCGCTGTACCACGCCACCTTCAGCATCAACTCGCTGGCGCACCGCTACGGCAGCCGCCGCTACGCGACGCGCGACGCCTCGCGCAACAACGCCTGGCTGGCGCTGCTGACCTTCGGCGAAGGCTGGCACAACAACCACCACCACTACCCGGCGGCGGCGCGCCAGGGCTTCTACTGGTGGGAGATCGACCTCACCTGGTGGGGCCTGCGCGCGCTGGCCGCGCTGGGCCTGGTGCGCGACCTCAAGCCGGTGCCGGCCGCCGTGCGCGAGGCGCGGCGATGACGCGGCCGCTTGCCATCGCCATCGTCGGCAGCGGCATCGCCGGCAACGTGGCCGCGCACCGGCTGCACGCCGCCGGCCACCGCATCACGATGTTCGAGGCCGACGCCCACGTCGGCGGCCACGCGCACACGCACCGCATCGAGCTGGGCGACGAGGTGCAGCACGTCGACACCGGCTTCATCGTCTTCAACGACCGCACCTACCCGCACTTCGTCGCGCTGCTCGACGAGCTGGGCGTCGCCTCGCAGCCCAGCTCGATGAGCTTCTCGGTGCGCAACGACGCGCGCGGGCTGGAATACAACGGCAGCTCGCTCGGCGGCCTGTTCGCGCAGCGGCGCAACCTGCTGCGGCCCTCGTTCATCGGCATGCTGGCCGAGATCCTGCGCTTCCACCGCGTGGCGCCGCAGTGGCTGCAGCAAGGCGGCGCCGAGACGCCGCTGCGCGAGCTGCTGCGCGAGCATGGCTTCGGCGGCCGCTTCGTCAGCGACTACCTGGTGCCGATGGGCGCGGCCATCTGGTCGACCGACCCGGCGCTGATGCTCGACTTTCCGGCCCGCTTCTTCGTGCGCTTCCTGCACCAGCACGGCATGCTGAGCGTCAACGACCGGCCGACCTGGCGCGTGGTGCGCGGCGGCTCGGCGCGCTACGTCGAGCGGCTGATCGCGCCGTGGCGCGACCGCATCCGCCTGAACAGCCCCGTGCAGCACGTGCGGCGCCTGGGCGACGGCGTGCAACTGCAGTTGCGCGGCCGCAGCGCCGAGCGCTTCGACCACGTCTTCCTGGCCTGCCATGCCGACCAGGCGCTGCAACTGCTGGCCGACCCTTCGCCGGCCGAGCGCGAGGTGCTGGGCGCCTTCGCCTACCAGCGCAACGAGGCCGTGCTGCACACCGACACCGCGCTGCTGCCGCGCGCGCGCCGCGCCTGGGCGGCCTGGAACTACCACGTGCTGCCGGGCGCGGCGCCGCGCGTGGCGCTGACCTACCAGATGAACATCCTGCAGGGCCTGCGATCGCGCCACACCTGGTGCGTGACGCTCAATGCCGGCGCGCAGGCCATCGACCCGCGGCGCGTGTTGCGCCGCATCACCTACGCGCACCCGCTCTTCACCACCGCCGCCGTCGCCGCGCAGCAGCGCCATGCGGAAATCAGCGGCGCACCGCTGGCGACGCTCGGGCCCCTCACGCCAGGCCGCACCCACTACTGCGGCGCCTACTGGCGCTACGGCTTCCATGAAGACGGCGTGGTCAGCGCGCTGATGGCACTGCAGCGCTTCGACGCCGCCCGCAACCCCCATGAACAGCGCGATCTACCACGGGTGGCTTGACCACCGGCGGCTGGCGCCGCGGCCGCATGCCTTCCGCTACCGGCTGTTCATGCTCTACCTCGACCTGGCCGAGCTGGACCAGGTGTTCCGCGGCCGCTGGCTGTGGTCGGTCGAACGCCCGGCGCCGGCGCGCTTCGACCGCCGCGACCACCTGGGCGACCCCGCGCAGCCGCTGGACCAGGCCGTGCGCGACCTGGTGGCGCGCGACGGCGGCCATCGCCCGGCCGGCCCGGTGCGGCTGCTGACGCACCTGCGCTACTTCGGCTACGGCTTCAACCCGGTCAGCTTCTACTACTGCTTCGACGCCGCCGGCCGCGAGCTGGAAGCCGTGGTCGCCGAGGTCAACAACATCCCCTGGGGCGAGCGCCATTGCTACGTGCTGCGCCAGCAGGCCGGGCCCGGTGCGCCCTGGCTGCTGGCGCGCAGCGACAAGGCGATGCACGTCTCGCCCTTTCATCCGATGGACCTCGCCTACCACTGGCGGTTGAGCACGCCGGGCCCCGCGCTGGCGGTGCACATGGCGCTGCGCCGCCAGGGCGCGGCCGCCGGCGCGGCGCCGGTGTTCGGCGCCACGCTGGCGCTGCAGCGCCGGGCCATCGGCGGCGCGGCGCTGGCCGCCGCGCTGCTGCGCTTTCCGCTGATGACGGCGCAGGTGACGGCCGCCATCCACTGGCAGGCGCTGCGCCTGTGGCTCAAGCGCGTGCCGGTGCACGACCACCCCGCCCTTCCCGGAGACCGACCATGAGACCCGACGCCGCCACCCTGGCCGACCGCGCCCGCTCGATCCGCAACGACGCCGAGGGCGCGCGCCGGCGGCCGCTGGAGCGCTGGTTCGACGGCGGCGCCGAGCGGCTGCTGCGCGGCCGGCTGGCGCAGATCGAGCATGGCCGCATCACCGTGGTCGACCCGAGCGGCCGCGAAACCTATGGCCGCGCCAGCGCGCGCTGCACGCTGCACGCCACGCTGCAGGTGCGCGACCGGCGCTTCTACGCCGAGGCGGCGTTCGGCGGCTCGGTCGGCGCCGGCGAATCGTTCATGGCCGGCGACTGGCAGGCCGACGACCTGACGGCGCTGGTGCGCATCCTGCTCGTCAACCGCGGCGTGCTCGACGGCCTGGACGGCGGCGGCTGGCCGCGCCTGGCCGACTGGACGCGGCGCGGCCTGCACGCGCTGGCGCGCAACACGCGGCGCGGCAGCCGCCGCAACATCGCCGCGCATTACGACATCGGCAACGACTTCTTCGAGCTGTTCCTCGACCCGACGCTGACCTATTCGTGCGCGCTGTTCGAGACGCCGGGCCTGACGCTGGAGCAGGCGCAGCACGCCAAGCTGGAGCGGCTGTGCCGCAAGCTGGCCCTGCGGCCCGGCGACCACCTGCTGGAAATCGGCAGCGGCTGGGGCGCGCTGGCGCTGCACGCGGCGCGCCACCACGGCTGCCGCGTCACCACCACCACGATCTCGCGCCAGCAGCATGCGCTGGCGCAGCAGCGCATCGCCGAAGCCGGCCTCGGCGACCGCATCACGCTGCTGCTGGCCGACTACCGCGAGCTGCAAGGCCGCTATGACAAGCTGGTGTCGGTGGAGATGATCGAGGCCGTCGGCCACCAGTACTTCGACACCTTCTTCGGCCGCTGCCAGGCGCTGCTGGCGCCCGGCGGCACGATGGCGCTGCAGGCCATCACGATCGACGACCGCCAGTACGCCGCGGCGCGCGATTCGGTGGACTTCATCAAGCGCCACGTCTTCCCCGGCTGCTGCATCCCGTCGGTGGGCGCGCTCACCGCGTCCATCGTGCGCGCCTCGGGGCTGCGCCTGGTCGACCTGGAAGACATCGGGCCGCACTACGCCACCACGCTGGCCGCCTGGCGCGAACGGCTGCTGGCCAACGCCGGCGCGGTGCGCGAGCGCGGCTACCCCGAGGCGCTGCTGCGCCTGTGGCACTTCTACCTGAGCTATTGCGAAGGCGGCTTCGCCGAGCGCACGCTGGGCAACGTGCAGATGCTGCTGCAGGACCCGTCGACCGCCGCGCCGCCGCCGCCGCGCTGCTGAGGCGCGCGCGGCCCGGCCCCGCTCACAGCGGCGTCCAGGCCGAGCGCTCGCCGTTGCGCCAGTCGGCCAGGTGCTTGCGCGAGAAGGCGACGCCGCGCTCGCGCAGCTCGGGCGTGCAGCCGAGCGAGCGCAAGGCCATGCGCACGGCCTGGTCCATGTAGGCGTCGGGGTCGGCCACGCCGCGGCTGATGGCGTAGACGCCGCCCGACGAGGCGCCCTTGAAGAAGTCGACCGCGGCGGCCACGTCGTCCAGCTCGAACTGGCCCAGCGCCTGGCCGCGGCGGAAGTCGTCCTGCATGTAGCGCGTGATCAGCGACTCGTGCGACCAGGCGTCCATGCGCGAGACGAACAGCGCCCACTTCGGGTCCTGCAGCGCGCGCACCATGTAGACGCGAAAGCCCACCGACGAGCGCTGCCACGGCTCCTTCAGGCAGTCGTACAGCGGCAGGATGTCGGCAATCATGCGGTCGTTGGCCGCGCTGCCGGCGGCCACCAGCGCCTGGTCGAGCGAGCTGAAGTGCTTGTAGAAGGTGCCGCGCGCGATGTCGGCCTCGCGCACCACGTCCTCGATCACCGGCGCGTCGTCGTTGACGCGCGCGAAGACCTGCATCGTCGCTTCGAGGATGCGCCGGCGCATCTGCTCGCGCTTGCGCTGCGCCAGCGCCACGCGGTGGTCGGCCACCGCCGGCGGCGGCGGCAACGGGGACTGCCGAGGCGCGTCCATGCCTTGTCTCCAATCTCCGGCGGCGGGGTCGGCGCCCCGCTCGCATGCGCTCCATTGTCGCAGCCGCATTGACGAAACGTCACCGTGACGCTTCGGCGTTCCGACGCATGGAATGTCTGCGTGGCGCGGCGGCGCCCGCGTTCCAACAATGCGCCACATCAAGACGCCGACCGACCGAACATGCCAGCCACCGCCACCGCCGCTGACGCCGCTACCGTTGACCCCGCGCTGTTCCGCGCCGTGATGCGGCGCTTCGCCACCGGCGTCACCGTGATCAGCCACCGCCGCGCCGACGGCACGCCGGCCGGCATGACGGCCAACGCCTTCCTGTCGGTGTCGATGACGCCGCCGCTGGTGCTGGTGTCGGTGCGGCGGCAGTCGGCGTTCAACGGCCAGGTCGGCCTTGGCGACGGCTACGGCGTCAACTTCCTGGCCGAGCACCAGCAGCACCTGAGCGCGCATTTCGGCGGCCGCCGCGACGAGCGGCTGCAGCCGCCCTTCTTCGCCAGCCCCGGCGGCGTGCCGCTGCTGCAGGGCAGCCTGGCGCACGCCGTGGCGCGCGTGGTCGACATCCACCCCGCGGGCGACCACCTGCTGGTGATCGGCGAGATCGAGCACCTGGCCTGCGGCGCCGAAGCCCCGCCGCTGATCTTCTACGGCGGCGCCTACAAGCAACTGCATGCGCACGAGCCGCCCGTGCACTGGCAAGGCACCGGCGACGGCTGGTAAGCCGCGCGCCTGCCCGACCCCAAGGCCAGCCCACGCCAGCCCACGCCACCCCACCCACCCGGAGACCCCACCATGAAACGAGACGACGACCCCGCGCTGCTGCTCGACGAAGCCGCGCAGCGCGACGAACTGGTGCGCCGCGCGCGCGACCTGCAGCCGCTGCTGCGCAAGAACGCCGCGCAGACCGACCGCGAGCGCCGCGCCGCCGAGGAGAACATCCTCGCCATCGAGTCGGCGGGCCTGTTCCGCATCATGCAGCCGCGGCGCTACGGCGGCTTCGGCGCGCCGGTGCGCACCCACGTGGCGGTGGCCGCCACGCTGGCCGAGGCCTGCCCCGGCACGGCCTGGGTGCAGAACCTGATCGGCGTGTGCAACTGGTTCGCCTCGCTGCTGCCGGCGCGCACGCAGGACGAGATCTTCAAGGACAAGCCGCTGGCGCGCGTCGCCGGCGTCTTCACGCCCAGCTCGCAGACGCACCGCAAGGCGGTCGAAGGCGGCCTCGTCGTCTCCGGCAAGTGGTACTACGCCTCGGGCTGCCTGCACGCCGATTGGGGCTTGGTCGGATTGACCGAGCAGGACGACAGCGGCAAGGTGATCGACCAGTTCATCGCCTACATCCCGATGCACGAGCTGACGATCGAGGACACCTGGCACACCGTGGGCATGCGCGGCAGCGGCAGCGCCTGCCTGGTGGCCAACGACGTGTTCGTGCCGCAGCACCGCATGTACTCGGTGCCCAAGATCCTGGCCTGGGACTACCCGACCGAGTTCAAGGGCAGCGAGGTCTGCGCGGCGCAGGCCTTCGTGCCGGTGGCGGCGCTGATCCTGGCCGGCCCGCAGCTGGGCATGGCGCGCGCCGCGCTCGACTACGTGGTCGCCATGGCGCCCAAGCGCGCGGTGACCTACACCACCTATGCGCGGCAGTCGGACTCCACGGCGTTCCAGATCCAGGTGGCCGAAGCGGCGATGAAGATCGACACCGCCGAGCTGCACATCCACCGCGCCTGCGACGAGGTGCAGCGCCACGCCGAGGCCGGCACCTTCCCCGACCACAAGGCGCGCGCCCGCATGCGCTGCGACACCGCCTACGGCATCCGCCATTCGCTGGAGGCGCTGAACCTGCTGATGGCCGCGCACGGCTCGGGCGGCTTCGCCGAATCCAGCCCCATGCAGCGCTGGTGGCGCGACGCCAACACCGCCGCCGGCCACGCCGTGGCGCTGCCCTCGGTGGCCATCGAGATCTACGGCAAGGCGCTGCTCGGCGTTGACCAGATGGTCACGCCGCTGGTCTGATGTCGACGGCGAGGCCCCCGATGAACACCCGCTTGATCCGCACCGCCTTCTGGGTCGGCACGCCGCGGCCGGGCGAAGGCACGGCCTGGCGCCAGGCCATCCTGGCGCTGCTGCCGGCCTTTCGCGCGCTGCCCGGCGTGGCCGCCGTCAAGGCCTGCTGGCCGCTGAAGCTGGAAGACGAGCCGCCGGCCATCGCCTGCCAGTTCATCGTCGAGTTCGCCAGCCGCGCCGACCTCGAACGCATGCTGGCCTCGCCCGAGCGCGCCGCCTTGCGCGCGCGGGTGCAGGACGCCGCCGCGCGCTTCGACGGCCGGCTCAGCCACATCGAGTACGAGGTCGATTGACCCGCCCCCGCCGTTCACCACCGGAGACATCAAGATGAGCGAGACGACCGCAGCGACCCCCGCCACCCAAGCCCCCAACCTGATGTTCAGCCACATGGGCTTTGCCTGCAGCGACGTGGCGAAGATGGAAGACTTCTACACCCGCGTGCTGGGCTTCACCGTCACCGACCGCGGCGAGGTGATGGGCATGGACCTGGTGTTCCTGTCGCGCGACCCGCTGGACCATCACCAGCTGGTGCTGGTCAGCGGCCGGCCCGACAACCTGCCGCCCAACCCCTTCCACCCGCAGTTCGGCAGCGTGATCAACCAGATCTCGTTCCGCGTCTGCTCGCTGGCCGAGCTGCGCGCGCTGCACGAGCGCTTCCAGCGCGAGAACGTGCAAAGCATCTTCATCGGCAACCACGGCATCGCCTGGAGCATCTACTGCCACGACCCCGACGGCAACAACCTCGAGTTCTTCGTCGACACGCCCTGGTACTTTCCGCAGCCCTTCCTGATCCCGCTGGACCTGTCGCAGAGCGACGAGGCGATCATCGCCGAGACGCGCAAGATGGCGCAGGAGCAGCCGGGCTACGAGCCCTACGCCGACTGGCGCAAGACCATCGCCAAGCGCATGACGCGCTACCAGCCGGCGCAGCCGGTGCCGTTGTGAGCCCGCTGCCCAACCGAACCAGGAGCCGACGATGAAACTGCTGCGACATGGCCCGCCCGGCCAAGAGAAGCCCGGCGCCGTCGACGCCCAGGGCCGCTTGCGCGACCTCTCGCTGCTGATCGACGACGTCACGCCCGCGCGCCTGGCACCGGCCGCGCTGAAGGCCTTGCGCGCCGTCGACCTGCAGCAACTGCCCGAGGTGCCGGCCGGCACGCGCCTGGGGCCGCCGGTGGCCGGCGTGCGCCAGTTCATCGCCATCGGCCTGAACTACCGCCGCCACGCGCAGGAGGCCGGCATGGAGATCCCCAAGGAGCCGGTGGTGTTCAACAAGGCGCTCACCTCGCTGGCCGGCCCCGACGACGACGTGCCCATGCCCGAAGGCTCGCAGGCGATGGACTGGGAGGTCGAGCTCGGCGTGGTGATCGGCACCAAGGCGCAGCGCGTGCCGGTGGCTTCGGCACTCGACTTCGTCGCCGGCTACTGCCTGGCCAACGACGTGTCGGAACGCGACTGGCAGGCCAAGCGCAGCGGCCAGTGGGTCAAGGGCAAGAGCTTCGACGGCTTCGGCCCCATCGGTCCCTGGCTGGTGACCGCCGACGAGCTGCCCGACCCGCAGGCGATCGAGCTGACGCTGGATGTCAACGGCCAGCGGCGCCAGCAGACCAGCACCGCCGACATGATCTTCAGCGTGGCCGAGATCGTCTCGCACCTGAGCCAGTTCATGACGCTGCTGCCCGGTGACGTGATCGTCACCGGCACGCCCGCCGGCGTCGGCCTGGGGCTCAAGCCCCCGGTGTTCCTGAAGCGCGGCGACGTGATGGCGCTCGTCGGCGGCCCGCTCGGCCGGCAGCGCCAACGCGTGGTCTGACGACGCCGGCGCGCCTCAAGTCCCGCCCAGCGGCAGCGCGGTCTTGTAGCGCACCTGCTTGAGCGCGAAGCTGGAGCGGATCTTCTCCACCTGCGGAATCGGCGAGAGCTGCTCGAGGATGAAGCGCTCCAGCGCCGCGATGTCGGGCACCGCCACGCGCAGCAGGTAGTCGGCGTCGCCGGTCATCAGGTAGCACTCCATCACCTCGTCGCGCGCGCAGACGCGCGCTTCGAACAACTCCAGCGCCTGGCGGCTTTGCTGCTTCAGGCTGATCGAGATGAAGACGTTCAGGTGCAACCCGAGCTGCTGCGCGTCGAGCAGCGCCACGTACTGGCGGATCAGGCCCGCGCGCTCCAGCGCCTTGACGCGCGCCAGGCAGGGCGACGGCGACAGGTGCACGCGCCGCGCCAGCTCCACGTTCGACAGCCCGGCGTCGGCCTGCAGCTCGCGCAGGATGCGCAGGTCGATGGTGTCCAGCGCCGGTGCCGGTGTCGGGGGCGGTCGCGGTGTCGATTTCGATGTCGATCTCGATGGAGAGGTGTTCGTGCTGCGCTTGTTCATCGTCGCAGCAGTTTATGCCGCGGGCGACGGCATCCGGCGCCACATCGGCCACATCTGCCGCGCCGCCGCGCCTACAGTGAGGCCTTGACCGGAGCAGCGACGATGAGCGACGACTCGATCCAGCAACACTTGGACGACCAGGCGGCCCGTGCCGCGCAGGATGCACAGGATGCGCAAGACGCGCAGGAAAACGCCGAGTGGCGCGACGCGCTGGACTCGCTGCTGCAGGCCGCCGGCCCGCGGCGCGTGCGCCAGGTGCTGGACCTGCTGGCCGAGCGCGCGCGTGACCCCGCCATCGGCTGGCAGCCGGCGCGCGGCACGCCCTACGTCAACACCATCGCGCCCGCGCAGCAAGCGCCCTTCCCCGGCGACCTGGCCATCGAGGAACGGCTGGCCTCGCTGATGCGCTGGAACGCGCTGGCGATGGTGGTGCGCGCCAACCAGGCCTACGGCGAACTGGGCGGCCATATTGCGAGTTATGCCAGCGCGGCCGACCTGTTCGAGGTCGGCTTCAACCACTTCTTCCGCGGCGGCGATGGCGCGCCAGGCGATGCCGGCGACCTCGTGTTCTTCCAGCCGCACTCGGCGCCCGGCGTCTATGCGCGCGCCTTTCTCGAAGGCCGGCTGGCCGAGCAGGACCTGGCGCACTACCGGCAGGAGCTGGGCGCGCGGGCCAGCGGCGCGCGCGGGCTGTCGAGCTACCCGCACCCCTGGCTGATGCCCGACTTCTGGCAGTTCCCCACCGGCTCGATGGGGCTGGGGCCGATCAGCTCGATCTTCCAGGCGCGCTTCATGCGCTACCTGCAGCACCGCGGCCTCGCCGACACCGCGCGGCGCCGCGTCTGGGGCGTGTTCGGCGACGGCGAGATGGACGAGCCCGAGAGCATGAGCGCGCTGACGCTGGCCGCGCGCGAGCAGCTCGACAACCTGACCTGGGTGGTCAACTGCAACCTGCAGCGGCTGGACGGCCCGGTGCGCGGCAACGGCCGCATCATCGACGAGCTGGAAGCGCTGTTCGAAGGCGCCGGCTGGCGCGTCATCAAGCTGGTGTGGGGCTCCGACTGGGACGGCCTGTTCGCCCGCGATGCCGAAGGCGCGCTGGCGCGCACCTTCGCGCGCACGGTGGACGGCCAGTTCCAGACCTTCGCCGCCAAGGACGGCCGCTACAACCGCGACCACTTCTTCGGCCAGGACCCGGCGCTGGCCGCGCTGGCGCAAGGCCTGAGCGACGAGCAGATCGACCGCTTGAAGCGTGGCGGCCACGACCTCGTGAAGATCCACGCCGCCTACGCCGAGGCGGCGCGCACGCGCGGCCGGCCGACGGTGATCCTGGCGCAGACCAAGAAGGGCTACGGCATGGGCCAGGCCGGCCAGGGCCGCATGACCACGCACCAGCAGAAGAAGCTGGAGCGCGAGGACCTGATCGCCTTTCGCAACCGCTTCGCGCTGCCGCTCAGCGACGAGCAGGCCGCCGCGCTGGCCTTCGTCAAGCCGGCCGACGACAGCGCCGAGATGCGCTACCTGCGCCAGCGCCGCGCCGCGCTGGGCGGCAGCCTGCCGGCGCGCCGCGCGCGCGCCGAGGCGCTGCCGGTGCCCGAGATCGAGCGTTATGCCGGCTTCGCGCTGCAGGCCGACGGCAAGGAGATGAGCACCACGATGGCCTTCGTGCGCATGCTCACCGCGCTGCTGAAGGACGCGGCGCTGGGCCCGCGCATCGTGCCCATCGTCGCCGACGAGGCACGCACCTTCGGCATGGCCAACCTGTTCAAGCAGGTGGGCATCTACTCGTTCAGCGGCCAGAGCTACGAGCCCGAGGACATCGGCTCGCTGATGAGCTACCGCGAGGCCACCGACGGCCAGATCCTCGAAGAAGGCATCAGCGAGGCCGGCGCCATCAGCAGCTGGACGGCCGCGGCCACCAGCTACAGCGTGCACGGCCAGGCGATGCTGCCGTTCTACATCTACTACTCGATGTTCGGCTTCCAGCGCGTGGGGGACCTGATCTGGGCCGCCGCCGACCAGCGCGCCCGCGGCTTCCTGCTGGGCGCCACCGCGGGCCGCACCACGCTGGGCGGCGAAGGCCTGCAGCACCAGGACGGCGCCAGCCTGCTGCAGGCCGCCACGGTGCCCAACTGCCGCGCCTACGACCCCTGCTTCGCCGGCGAGCTGGCCGTCATCCTCGACCACGGCATGCGCGCCATGCTGCAGCGGCAGGAAGACGTCTTCTACTACCTGACGCTGATGAACGAGAACTACGCCCAGCCGACGCTGCCGGCCGGCGCGGCCGAGGGCATCGTCAAGGGTCTGTACCGTTTCAGCGCGGTGCCGGTCGACCAGCCGAGAGGCCGCGTGCGGCTGCTGGGCTCGGGCACCATCCTGCGCGAAGTGATCGCCGCCGCCGAGCTGCTGGCGCAGGACTGGCAGGTCGAGGCCGAGGTCTTCAGCGCCACCAGCTTCAGCGAACTGGCGCGCGACGCGCACGAGACGACGCGCTGGAACCGCCTGCATCCCACCGCGCCGCCGCGCCGCAGCCACCTGCAGCACTGCCTGGGGGACAGCTTGGACGACAGCGTGGACGACAGCGCCGCGCCCATCGTCGCCGCCAGCGACTACGTGCGCGCCTGGCCCGAGCTGATCGCCGCGCACGTCGGCGCGCCGTTCACCGCGTTGGGCACCGACGGCTTCGGCCGCAGCGACACGCGCGCCGCGCTGCGCCGCTTCTTCGAGGTCGACCGCCAGCACATCGCACTGGCCGCGCTGGACGCGCTGCGCGCGCAAGGGCGGCTGCCGTCCGAGCTCTGCGCGCAGGCGCTGCAGCGCTACGCGCTGGACGCCGAGGCGGCGGCGCCGTGGTGCCGTTGAAGGACGCTAAGAACGTCGCTCAGAACGGCAACCCGACGTAGTTCTCGGCCAGCGAGCCCAGCGCCTTTTCCGACGAGAACAGGTAAGCGAGGTCGGTGTCCTGCAGCCGGCGCTCGAAGGCGCTGCTTTCGGGGAACGTGTGCAGCAGCGTCGTCATCCACCACGAGAAGCGCTGGCCTTTCCACACGCGGGCCAGCGCCTTCTCGGAGTAGCGGTCGAGGCCGCCGTCGTCGCCCTTTTGGTAGTGGTCGACCAGCGCGTGGTAGAGGTAGTAGATGTCCGAGGCCGCGCTGTTGAGCCCGCGCGCGCCGGTCGGCGGCACGATGTGCGCGGCGTCGCCGGCCAGGAACAGCCGGCCGTAGCGCATGGGCTCGGCGACGAAGCTGCGCAGCGGCGCGATGCTCTTCTCGATCGACGGCCCGGTGACCAGGTTGGCCGCCACGTCGGCCGGCAGCCGGTGCTTCAGCTCGCGCCAGAAGGCGTCGTCGGACCAGTCGTCCACCGTGTCGGACAGCGGCACCTGGATGTAGTAGCGCGACAGCACCTGCGAGCGCAGCGAGCACAGCGCGAAGCCGCGCTCGTGGCGCGCGTAGATCAGCTCCGGCGACACCGGCTTGGTGCGCGACAGCACGCCCAGCCAGCCGAAGGGATAGACGCGCTCGAACTCGCGCAGCCGGTCCTTGGGGATGGACTTGCGGCTGACGCCGTGGAAGCCGTCGCAGCCGATCACGTAGTCGCAATCGAGCCGTTGGTTTTCGCCGTTATGGCGGAAAGTGATGAACGGCGCGTCGGTCTCCAGGTCGTGCGGCTGCACGTCGTCGACCTCGTGCAACACGGTGCCGCCGGCGGCGGCGCGCGCGTCGTAGAGGTCGCGCGTCAGCTCGGTCTGGCCGTAGACGATGACGGTCTTGCCGCCGGTCAGGCCCTTCAAGTCGACCCGCCGGCGGCCGCCGCCGTCGGCGATCTCGAAGCCGTCGTGGATCTCGCCTTCGCGGTCCATGCGCTCGGCGACGCCGGCTTCGCGCATCAGGTCGGCGAAGCCATGCTCCAGCACGCCGGCGCGGATGCGCGACAGCACGTACTCGCGCGTGTGCTTCTCCAGCACGACGTTGGCGATGCCCTGCTTGTGCAGCAACTGCGACAGCAGCAGGCCCGAGGGGCCGCCGCCGATGATGCCGACCTGGGTCTTCATGGTCTGGTCTCCTGTGGACTGTGGGTGGGGTGAAAGACGATCGTGCGAGTTACGCAACGCCATGATTCTGGACAAGCCGGGCCGCCGGCGCAGCGGACGGAAGCCGCCAGAACTTGCACTTTTGCCGTACAGTGACTGACATGCCAGCGCCGCGAACGCCGCCCGCCGACGTCCGCGCCGCCGCGCGCCGGCGACCGTTGACGCGCCTGCCGGCGTTCGCGCTGTACGGCGAAGGCGGCGCGCTGGCGCAGGCGCTGCACGTCGAATCGATCGACTCGCGCAGCCGCGCCTACGACTGGGAGATCGACGCCCACGTGCACCGCGGGCTGCACCAGGTGCTGTGGCTGCACGCCGGCCGGGTCGAGGCGCTCTTGGACGAATCACGCATCCGCTGCGCCGGCCCGGCGGCCATCGCCATCCCGCCCGGCGTGGCGCACGCGTTCCGCTTCTCGCGCCATGCCGACGGCTTCGTGCTCACCTTCCACGCGGCGCGGCTGGCCGAAGGCGACGGCGCGGCGCTGGCCGACGCGCTGCAGCAGGTGTTCGCGCAGCCGCGCAGCCTGCGGTTCGAAAGCGGCGGTGATGGCGATGGCGGCGGCGACGGCGACGGCGACGGCGACGGCGACGGCAATGGCGACGGCGCGCCAGCCGCGGCGGCGGCCGACGCCGTGCGGCTGCACGCCTTGTTCGAGGCGCTGCACGCCGAAAGCCGCGCCCCCGACCGCGACGCCGGCGACAGCCCGGTGCCGCTGTGGCTGGCGCGCGCCATCGTCTGGCGGCTGGCGCAGCGCACGCAGCGCGAAGCCAGCGCAGGGCCGCGCAGCGCGGCCGGCCGCCATTCGTTCTACACGCGCTGGCTGGCGCTGCTGGAAGCGCACCACCGCGAGCACTGGCCGGTGGCGCGCTACGCGCAGCAGCTGGGGCTGTCGGCCGAGCGGCTGAACCGCATCGTGCGCGCCGAGACCGGCGCCAGCGTGCAGCAGATGATCCATGCCCGCCTGGCGCGCGAAGCCTCGCGCTGGCTGGTGCACGTGGCGGCGCCGGTGTCGAAGCTGGCCTTCGAGCTGGGCTTCGACGACCCGGCCTATTTCTGCCGCTTCTTCAAGCGCCACACCGGGCTGACGCCGCGCGAATACCGGGCGCGGGCCGCAGCGGTCAACCCCCGCTCACCCAGCGAAAGCGCGCGTCCAGCGCCACCGCGCGCTCGCCCTGCACGGCCAGCGGGTTGATGTCCAGCTCGGGCATGCGCGGGCCCAGTTGCGCGGCCAGCACCGAGACGCGGTGCGCCGTCTGCGCCAGGCGCGCGATGTCGGCCGGCGCGCGGCCGCGGTAGCCGTCCAGCAGCGCAAAGCAGCGCAGGCCGCGCAGCGCGCGCTCGATGGCCTGCGGGCTGGCCGGCGCGGGCAGCAATTGCGTGTCCTTCATCAGCTCGACCAGCGTGCCGCCGGCGCCCAGCAGCAGGAAGGGGCCGAACTCGGGGTCGTGCAGGCTGCCGATCATCAACTCGGCATCGGCGCGCACCATCGGCTGCACCAGGCAGCCCTGGAACCGCGCGCCGGCGGTTGCCGCTGCGGCCTGGCGGATGCGCTCGAACGCCGTGCGCACCGCGGCGGCGTCGCGCAGGTCGAGTTGCACGCCGCCGCCGTCGCTCTTGTGCGTGACGCCGTCGGCCACGATCTTCAGCACCACCGGGTAGCCCAGGCGGTCGGCCACGCGCACGGCGGCATCGGCGTCGCCGGCCAGCTCGCCGGCGGCCACGTCGATGCCGGCCAGCGCCAGCAGCCGCTTGCTGGTGTCTTCGTCCTGCATGCCGTCTTGCAGCGTCTGCGTGAAGGCCTGCAGCGCGGCCGGCAGCGGCGGCAGCGCGGCCACCGCGTCGGGGCCGCGGTAGCGGCTCAGCCACAGCAAATCGCGCAGCGTCAGCAGCGCTTCGGGCTGGCTGGGGAAGAAGGGCGCGCCCAGTTGCAGCAGCTTCTCGCGCACGTGCTCGGCAATGCCGCTGGCGCAGTTGACCACCAGCGCCGGCTTGCCGTGGCGGCGGCCGAGCGCGGTGAACAGCTCGGCGATGCCGTCCATGCGTTCCTGCGGCGTCAGCAGGTAGGCGCAGGCGCCGACGGCGGGGTCGGCGAAGATCGGCGCCATCGAGCCTTCGATCAGGTCGGCGCGGCCGCGGCCCGGGCCCGAGGCGGCGGCGCCCATGTCGTAGGGCAGTTGCTGGTTGCTCTCGGTGAAGAACGGGGCCAGCGCCTGGCGCGTGGCGGCGCCGAGTTCGGCGCTGGCGAGGCCATGGTCGCTCAAGGCGTCGCTGCCCAGCGCGCCCTGGCCGCCGGAGCCGCTGAACAAGGCGATGCCGGGTGCCGGCGGCAGCGGGAACGACTGCAGGGCCTGCGCCGTCAGCAGCATCTGCAGCGCGTCGGTCTGCACCAGGATGCCTTCGTTGCGGCAGCGCGCGACGAAGGTGTCGTAGCTGCCGGCCATGCTGGCGGTGTGCGAGGCCACCGCCTTGGCGCCCTGCGGCGTGCGGCCGGCCTTGGTGATCAGCACCGGCTTGCCGGCGGCGCGCGCGCGCCGCGCAATGGCCAGCATGCGCTCGACCGAGCGCGCGCTTTCCATGTACAGGCAGATGACGCGCGTCGCCGGGTCGTCGACCAGGTAGTCGAAGAAGTCGCAGATCTCCAGGTCGGCCTGGTTGCCCAGCGAGACGCAACTGCTGAAGCCGGCGCCGACGTAGCCGGCGCGCGCGATCATCGCGCCGACGACGGCGCCGCTCTGGCTGACCACGCCGATGCCGCCGCTCGGAATGCGGTCGAAGTACGACAGCAGCGCGGTGGAATTGAGCAGCGCCATGCCGGCCTGCGCGTTGAGCACGCCCATGCAGTTGGGGCCGATGAGCGCGATGCCGGCGGCACGCGCGGCGGCCAGCACGCGGTCTTGCTTGGCCGCGCCTTCGGCGCCGGACTCGGCGAACTGCGAGGTCACGACCATCGCCGCGCGCACGCCGGCGGCGGCGCAGTCGCGCACCGCCTGCTCGACGCCGTCGGCCGCGATGGTGATGACGGCCAGGTCGATCGGCTGGCCGATCTCGGCCACGCTGCGGTAGGCGCGCAGGCCCTGGATGGCCGCCGCCTTCGGGTTGACTGGGTAGATCTGCCCTGCGTAGTGGAACTTGCGCAGGATGTGCAGCAGCACGCCGCCCCATTTGGCGACGTCGTCGGAGGCGCCGATGAAGGCGATCGAACGCGGCTGCAGGATGGCGCTGATGGCGTCCGGCGGGCGGCCGGTGGTTTCAGATGTGGTGTTAGCGTCGTTCATCGGACCTTACTTCTTGCCGTAGCTGGCCGCCATGCCGGCACGCACGTCGGACTGCACTTCATAGGGCGGGATGGGGTAGCGCAGGCCGTTGCGCGACAGCGCGGCCAGGCCGTCCAGCGCCTTGGCCAGGTCGTGCGGCTTCAGCGCCAGCAGCAGTTCGTCGTCGGGCACGCCGCCGTAGCGCCGTTCGGGGAAACAGGGCAGCGCCAGGCTGGGCTCGCCGGTGGCCAGCGCGCGGCCCCAGGAATCGGAACAGGCCGACTCGCCGACCGCGCCCCATTGCAGCTTGCGGTAGCCGCTCCACTGCAGGCCGTTGATGAGCAGGATCATCTGCGCCGGGTTGGCGTAGACCAGGCAGATGTCGGCGTCGAGCCGGCCGCTGGACAGTGGCGACGCCGCCATCGCCTGGTAGCGGCCGTAGGGCACGCAGTGCATGGCTTCCTGATGTGCGGCGGCGTCGGCCTTGGTGGCAAACCAGACGCCGGCAAAGGCTTCGCCGGCGCGCCACTGCGCGTCCTGCGGGGCCAGGCCGATGACGGCGGCGCATTGCGGGCCCACCAGGTCGGCGGCCGTGATGCCGACCGTGAAGCCCAGCCGCGCCGCCTGGCCGATGATCTGGTCGGTGGTGAAGATGGCGCCGTTGGGGCGCCGGATCTTGGGCACCGCGGCCATGTCCTCGACGCGCTCGAACATCTGGATGGCCACCGGCGTCGTCTTCAGCCGCAGCAGCCGGAACAGCTGCTCGGTGAGCGCGGCGCCGTCGATGGCGGCGGCCGCCGCGGCGGTCGATGAAGTGGTGTCAGGCATGGCGGACCTCCGAGAGAAATGCCCGCGCGCGGGCGCTTTGCGTGGCGGTGAAGAACGGCTCGGGCGCCGCGTCTTCGATGATTTCGCCGTCGGACATGAAGACGATGCGGTCGGCCACCTCGCGCGCGAAACCCATCTCGTGCGTCACGCACAGCATCGTCATGCCTTCGCCGGCCAGTTGGCGCATCACGGCCAGCACCTCGCCCACCATCTCGGGGTCGAGCGCGCTGGTGGGCTCGTCGAACAGGATGATGGGCGGCTGCATGGCCAGCGTGCGCGCGATGGCCACGCGCTGCTGCTGGCCGCCCGACAACTGGCCCGGCAGCGCGTTGGCCTTGGACGCCAGCCCGACGCGCGTGAGCAAGGCCATCGCGCGATCGCGCGCTTCGGCTTCCGACAGCTTGAGCAGGCGGCGCGGCGCCAGGCAGATGTTGTCGATGGCCGTCAGGTGCGGGAACAGGTTGAACTGCTGGAACACGAAGCCCACGCGCTGGCGCATGGCGTTCACGTCCTTGGCGGCATGGCCGGGCTCGCGCCCTTCGATCAGGATGCGGCCGGCGTCGATGGTCTCCAGCCGCGTGATGGTGCGCAGCAGCGTCGACTTGCCCGAGCCCGAGGGGCCGCAGATGACCACCACGTCGCCCTGCAGGAAGTCGATGCTGATGTTCTTCAGCACCGGGTTGTCGCCGAAGCTCTTGCTGACGCCCTGGAACTCGATCGCCTTGGTTGGGTTCGACATCGTCGTCCTGTGTTGCGGTTCAGGTCTGGCCCGCGACGGGCTCGACGCCGGCGTTGGCATTGCTGCCGCGCGGCGCGGCGGCGAAGCGGCGCTCGACATGGCGGCCCAGCACCGTGAGCGGATAGCACAGCGCGAAGTACGCCAGGCCCAGCAGCGTGAAGATGGGCACCGCCTTGTTGCCCAGCGTGTCGTTGAGGCCCATGAATTCGAGCGTCATCTCGTGCAGGCCGATCACCGAGCCGAGCGCCGTCTCCTTGATCAGCAGCACGAACTGGCTGACGATGCTGGGCAGCATGTTGCGCAGCGCCTGCGGCAGGATGACCAGGCGCAGCGCGCTGCCGTGCGAGAAGCCGAGCGAACGCGCCGCCTCGTACTGGCCGCGCGGCAGCGCGTCGATGCCGGCGCGGATGGTCTGCGACAGGTAGGCGCCGTTGAACAGCGTGATGACCACCAGCACCACCAGCCACAGCGGCGCGCCCTTGATGAGCAGCGGCAGCAGGAAGTACACCCACAGCAGGTGGATGATCAGCGGCACGCTGCGCATGTAGAACACGAACAGCTCGACCAGCCGCGCCAGCGGCCGCCAGGGGCTGATGAGGCCGAGACAGACGATCAGCCCCGCCGGCATGGCCAGCGCCAGCCCGGCCAGCGCCAGCAGCAGCGTCATCGCCAGCCCGCCCAGCGGCCCTTCGGGGTAGTAGCCGATCAGCAGCTGCAGCCAATAGGTGTTCAGGATCTCCCACATGGTGCGCTCACTTCGCCGGGTAGCGGCGCTGGTACCAGTGGCCCAGCGCCGTCAGCACGATGGCGATCAACAGGAAGAAGACCGTGGTGAAGGCGTAGACGCCGACGCTGAGGAACGATGCGTCGTTGACCGCGCGCGTGACGAAGGCCAGCTCGCCGACGCCCACCATCAGCGCCACCGTGGTGTTCTTGGTGATGTTCATCGCCTGCCCGAGCAGCGGCGGCACGGTGGCGCGCAGCGCCTGCGGCAGGATGACGAGGCGGAAGGTGTCGAAGAAGCCGAAGCCGAGCGAATGCGCGGCCTCGGCCTGGCCCTGCGCGATGCCGCGGATGCCGCTGCGGATGTCTTCGGAGATGAAGGCCGACGAATAGACGATGAGCCCGACCAATGAGGCGTAGAAGCCCACGTCGTGCTTGTAGAAGGCGCGGCGCACGTCCTCGGGCAGCATCTCCGGCACCGCGAAGTACCAGAACATGACCTGCACCAGCAGCGGCACGGTGCGCACCAGCTCGACGTAGGCGGTGGCCGGCAGCTTGAGCCAGCGCGCCGGCGACAGCCGCGCGAACGCCAGCACCATGCCCAGCAGCAGCCCGCCGACGATGGCGCCGGCGGTCAGCCCCAGCGTGTTCTGGATGCCCTTGAGCAGCATGCTCCGGTACTCGGGCCGGAACATCACGCCCCAGTCGATGGCGGTCAGCGCCTCCATGCGCGCGCCCCCGTCTCAGCGCCGCGGCCTCAGGGCTTGTAGGGCGCGAAGGTGAAGCCGCGCTTCATCTTCAGCTCGGAGTCCTTGCCGAACCATTGGTCGAAGATCTGCGCCGCGCGGCCCGACTTCTCCAGGTCGGTCAGCGTGTCGTTGACGGCGGCCAGCATGCGCGGCTCGCCCATGCGCACGCCGATGCCGATCTGCTGCGTGTCCACCGGCTGGTCGAGGATGCGCCACTTGTCGCGCTTGCCGTCGATGAGGCCGATCAGCGTGGTCTCGTCGCCGGCCATCGATTCCACCTTGCCCTGCTCCAGCGCCAGGAAGGCGTTGGCCGGCGACGGGAAGACCTTGAGGTCCGCGCCGGTGATGACCTTGGGCACCTTCACTTCGTGGTTGGAGCCGCTGATGCCGGCCATGCGCTTGCCGTTCAAGTCGGCGAAGCTCTTGATCGACGACGACGCCGGCACCATCACGCGTACGTCGGTGGCGAAGTAGTTGTGGCTGAAGTCGACCAGCTTGGCGCGCTCGGCGGTGTGCGTGAGGTTGGCCAGCGCCACGTCGGTGCGGCCCGACTGCAAGTCGGTGACGCGGGTGGCGCCGGTGATGAACACCAGCTCGGGCTTGACGCCGATCTTGGCGGCGATGGCGTCGCAGATGTCGATGTCGTAGCCGACGAACTTGCGCGTCTTCGGGTCCTGCACGTAGGAGAACGGCTTGTACTGCGAACCGACGCCGCACTTGAGCACGCCCGCGGCCTTGACGCTGTCGAGCTGGTCGGCCCGCGCCGGCGTGGCCGCCAGGCCGCACAGCACCACGCTCATGCCGAAGATCGTCGCTTGGATTCTGGTCTTCATCTCTTGCCTCTCGAGAGTTGTCGTTGAGCGCCGACGTGCGGCGCGGCGGGTCAGCGTCAGGCCGTGGCGGCCAGGCGCTGCAGACCGGAGCGCAGGTCGGCGATCAGGTCCTGTGGGTTTTCCAGGCCCACGTGAATGCGCAGGCACACGTCGCCGGCCGCCAACGGGCTGCTGACGCGGTGGCTGCCGCCCTTGACGGGGACGACCAGGCTTTCGAAGCCGCCCCAGCTGAAACCCATCTTGAAGAGGCGCATGCCGTCGAGCATGGCGCTGACGGCGGCCTCCGACGCCGGCCGCAGCACCACGGCGAACAGGCCGCTGGCGCCGTTGAAGTCGCGCTTCCACAACTCGTGGCCCGGTGCGCCGGGCAGCGCCGGGTACAGCACCGTGCGCACCTGCGGCTGTTCGAGCAGCCATTGCGCGACCGTGGTGGCGTTCTCTTGATGCTGGCGCAGCCGCAAGGCCAGCGTGCGCAGCCCGCGCAGGCCGAGGAAGGCGTCGTCGGGCGACACCGTGAGGCCCAGCGCGCCGTGGAAGGCGCGCACCTCCAGGTACAGCTCGCGGGTGCGCGCGACGATCACGCCGAGCAGCGCATCGGAGTGGCCGACGACGTACTTGGTCAGCGAATGGATCGACAGGTCGACGCCGTGCTGCAGCGCCGGGAACAGCAGCGCCGTTCCCCAGGTGTTGTCCATCAGCACGCGGGCGCCGGCGGCGTGGGCGGCGGCGCAGATGGCCGGGATGTCCTGCACCTCGAACGTGCCGGAGCCCGGCGACTCGGTGTAGACCACCGTCGTGTTGGGCTGCATCAGCGCGCCGATGCCGGCGCCGACCTGCGGCGGGTAGTAGGTGGTGCTGATGTCGAGCCTCTTCAGCACCGTGTCGCAGAAGCTGCGCACCGGCGGGTAGACGCTGTCGACCATCAGCACATGGTCGCCGGGCTTGACGCTGGCCAGCAGCGCGGTGGTGATGGCCGACAGGCCCGAGGGCGTGAGCATCGCGTTGGCGCCGCCTTCCAGCTGCGCCAGCGCGGCTTCCAGCGCGCGGCTGGTGGGGCTGCCCCAGCGGCCATAGGCGCGGTGGCCGCTGGCCTTCTTGAGCTCGGCCACCTCGTCGAACAGCACCGTCGAGCCGCGGTACGGCGGGATGTTGACCAGGCCGTTGGAGAGCTTGGCATCGCGCCCGACGTGGGTGACGCGGGTCTCGACGTGCAGGTCAACGGCAGTGGAAACGTCGCTCATGGATGGCTTTCTGGCAGCAGCGGCCCGCCCGAAGTGACGCCGGGTGGCGACAGAGCAAATGGGGCCCAAAGATGGCTCGCTCGATGGTTCAGCAGTGTATTGATGCAATTTTCGAATGCAATATCAATCCGCTCAATTCATTATTTCCATTATGAAACAATGAAGCATGGACGCCGACAGCCTCTCGTTGATCTCGGTCTTCGTGCGCGTGGCGCGCTGCATGAGCTTCTCGGGCGCCGCCGCCGAACTGCAGGTCTCCAACGCCACCGTCAGCCGGCAGGTGGCGCGGCTTGAAAAGCGCATGGGCGTGCAACTGCTGGAGCGCAGCACGCGCAAGGTGGCGCTCACCGAGATCGGCAAGACGTTCTTCGAATCGGCCAGCCGCATCCTGCTGCTGGCCGAGGAATCGATGGCCCAGGTGCAGGACCTGCAGATGGAGCCGCGCGGCACCTTGCGGCTGACGGCGCCGCTGCTGTTCGGCATCAAGCACCTGGGGCCGCTGATCTCGCGCTTCACCGAGCGCTACCCGCACGTGGAGGTGCAGCTCAAGATCTCCGACCGGCTGGAAAGCCTGTCGGGCGGCGACTTCGACATCGCGGTGCGCATCACCAACCACCTCGACGACGGCGTCATCGCCAAGCGGCTGACGAGCATCCAGTGGGCCGTGTGCGCCAGCCCCGCCTACCTGGCCCAGCACGGCGCGCCGACCACGCCCAACGAACTGGCCGAGCACCAGTGCTACCACTACCCCAGCGTCATCAAGCACGGCCGCTGGAGCTTCAAGCGCGGCGACGCCTTGTACAGCGTGCCGGTGCACGCGCGCTTTCACGTCAACAACAGCCAGATCATCGCCGACCACGCGCTGGCCGGCCTGGGCATCGCGCTGCTGCCGACCTATCTGGTCGGCGAGCACCTGCAGGCCGGCCGCCTGCTGCCGCTGCTGACGGCCTATCAACCCACCGTCAACAGCGCGCTGTACGCCTTGTACCTGCCCAACCGCTACATGACGGCCAAGGTGCACTGCTTCCTGGAGATGCTGCAAGCGGCCTTCGTCGACCCGCCGCGCTGGGACGCGCCGGCCGCGTAGGCGCGGCGGGGGCGGCCCGCGGCAGCGGTCGGCTCAACGCCTCAAGTGCGCCTGGCGCACGACCCTGCCGAGCCGGGTCACGGTCCTTGCGGGCGCAGCCCGAGTTCGCGGCATGGCGAAGGCTCTCGCCAAGTCGAACTCGATCAGCGTCAACCGGCTGATGGACGAGCTTGCGACCATCGCGCTCGCCAACGTCGACGCCCGCGTTCGCTTCGAGACGCGCGCCGCGCGAGGCAACCGCAAGCGCGCGCTGGCGTTGCTCGACAAGCTCGACCGCGCCGGCTGACAGTGGTCGCTGCAGAGCGGCCAACCAGAGGGCTCGGCGCGCCTCGATGAGTGGCCAACCACGGCATGCTGCCCGGCGGTGCTGATGACACGCCGCGGTACAACGCGGACGAAGCCGAAGCAGGTGGGCGCGGCGACGGCCTGACGTGCCGGGAAGCCCGACGACCGTACCGCGCCCAACACCGAACCGATGAAGGCGGTGCCGCACGCAGGTCATCGTTTGCAGCCGCTGTGACCGCGGTAACCGCTACTGCGGCCGGCAGTGTCGGTTGCCAGGCGACGCCTGGCGACCCGCTCACATGTGGTCGATCATGACCTGCCCGAAACCAGAGCAACTGACTTGCGTCGCGCCATCCATCAAGCGCGCGAAGTCGTAGGTCACCTTCTTGCTGGCGATCGAGCGCTCCATGCTGCTGATGATCAGGTCGGCGGCTTCGGTCCAGCCCATGTGGCGCAGCATCATCTCGGCGCTGAGGATCTCGGAGCCGGGGTTGACGTAGTCCTTGCCGGCGTACTTGGGCGCCGTGCCGTGCGTGGCCTCGAACATCGCGACGCTGTCGCTCAGGTTGGCGCCGGGGGCGATGCCGATGCCGCCCACCTGCGCGGCCAGCGCGTCGGAGACGTAGTCGCCATTGAGGTTGAGCGTGGCGATCACGCTGTACTCGGCCGGGCGCAGCAGGATCTGCTGCAGGAAGGCGTCGGCGATCGAGTCCTTGATGACGATGTCCTTGCCCGTCTTCGGATTCTTGATCTTGCACCACGGGCCGCCATCGATCTCGACCGCGCCGAACTCCTTCTTGGCCAGCGCGTAGGCCCAGTCACGGAAGCCGCCTTCCGTGAACTTCATGATGTTGCCCTTGTGCACGATGGTCACGCTGGGCTTGTCGTTGTCGATCGCGTACTGGATGGCCTTGCGCACCAGGCGCTCGGTGCCTTCGATCGACACCGGCTTGATGCCGATGCCCGAGGTTTCGGGGAAGCGGATCTTCTTGACGCCCATCTCGTCGATCAGGAACTTGATGACCTTCTTGGCCTTGTCGCTCTGCGCTTCCCATTCGATGCCGGCGTAGATGTCTTCAGAGTTCTCGCGGAAGATCACCATGTTGGTCTTCTCGGGTTGCTTCAGCGGGCTGGGCACGCCCTTGAAATACTGGATCGGCCGCAGGCAGACGTAGAGGTCGAGTTCCTGGCGCAGCGCGACGTTCAAGCTGCGGATACCGCCGCCCACCGGCGTGGTCAGCGGGCCCTTGATCGAGACCACGTAGTCGCGCACGATGTCCAGCGTTTCCTGCGGCAGCCAGACGTCGGGGCCGTAGAGCTTGGTCGACTTCTCGCCGGCGTAGACCTCCATCCAGTGGATCTTGCGCTTGCCGCCATAGCTCTTGGCCACCGCGGCGTCCACCACCTTCAGCATGACCGGCGTGATGTCGAAGCCGGTGCCGTCGCCCTCGATGTAGGGAATGATGGGCTGGTCGGGGACGTTGATCGAGTAGTCGGCGTTGACGGTGATCTTCTGCCCGCCGGCGGGCACCTTGACGTGCTGATACATGTAGGAGGTCTCCGGGAGCCGCTGTCTCCAACGGCGTTGGCTCTGGTTCTGGACGCGGAAAATTCTAATGCGTCGCTTCTGTCAACCGACTGACGGGCCGCCTCGTTGAAGCGCTGCCTCCCGGTTGGAGGTGAATCCAACTTTCGAAAGGTCTTTCACAAAATGAACAAGCTCCTGGCCGCCCTGATCGCCGCTGCCTTCGCCACCGGCGCTGCCGTTGCCGCCGATGCCCCCAAGAAGGACGTCAAGGCTGCCGAAAAGCCTGTCGCCGCTGCCTCGGCTGCTTCCGCCGCCGCCAAGAAGGTCGACGAAAAGAAGAAGTAAATCCTCTCAGGGATGGCTGCCGGTCGCAATGGCCGGCGGTCTTGCAAGACCAAACGCCCGGCTTCGCGCCGGGCGTTTGCTTTTGCAGCGGCGACACGTCGCTGCCGGCCGCTACAAGCCGCAGTACGCCGCCACCGCCGCCCAGGCGCCTTTGAACAGCGCGAAGCTCGACGCCACGGCCAGCAGCGCGCCGGCGACGCGAACGCCCAGCGTGCCCACGCCGGCCGCACCGGCGCCGCCGCCGGGCGCCGGCCGCAGGCGCCGCCACAGCCAGGGACCGGCCAGCAGGCCGGCGGCGGTGGCCATGGCAAACACCAGCATCACGCCGGCACCTCCCAACGGCGTGTTGGCCAGCGCCGCCACCAGAATGGCCGACTGCAGCAGCCCGCAAGGCCAGGCGACCCACAACGCGCCGGCGGCGGCGGCCCGCGTGCTGCGCCCCGGGGCGCGCATCAGCTGCCAGCCGCCGCGCGCGCCGGCGCCGGCCCCGGCATCAGTCACCGGCCGGCGGCCGATGCGCTCGATCCACGCCGGCTGCCGGCCCATCACCAGCAGCCACAGCCCCAGCGCCAGCGCCGCGGCGTGCACCAGCGACCACAGCGGCTTGAACATCGGGCTGGCCGCCGCCAGCAGGCCCAGCGAGTTGACGCTGGCCGCGGCCAGCGCGCCGGCCGCGGCATAGGCCGCGGCGCGCGCCAGGTGGAAGGCGAGCTGCGGCCGCCCCTGCCCGCCCGTCACGGCGGCGCAGGGCGCGGCGCACATCGCCACGCAATGCGGCGATCCGGCCAGGCCGAGGGCCAGTGCGCTGGCGTAGAGGGCGGCTTCCACAGCGTCAGATGATGCGCGAAAAACGCTCCCTCACCTGGTCGGCCCGCAAGTGCTTGTCGAAGGCCATTGCCACGCCGCGCACGAAGAACCAGCCGGTGGCGGTGACCTGCACGGCTTCGTCGCTGATCTCGACGAAGCCGGCGTCGACCATCGGCTGCAGCGCCGCCAGCTCGGCGGCGAAGTAGTCGCGCGTCTTGATCAGGTGGGCCAGGTCGATCGACTCGAACTCCACCCGCCCCTGGCACATGATGGCCATGATGACGGCGCGGCGCACCAGGTCGTCGCGGCTCAGCGCCAGCCCGCGCACGATGGGGAATTCGCCGCGTTGCACCGCGTCGTAGTACTCGGGCAGCGTCTTGGCGTTCTGGCTGTAGGTGGCGCCCATGCGGCCGATGGCCGAGACGCCCAGCGCGATGAGGTCGCAATCGGGCTGCGTGCTGTAGCCCTGGAAGTTGCGGTGCAGGCGGCCCTGGCGCTTGGCGGCGGCCAGCGCGTCGCCGGGCAGCGCGAAGTGGTCCATGCCGATGTAGGTGTAGCCGTGGCCGATGAAGCCGGCGATGGCGTTGCCCAGCATGCGGATGCGATGCTCGGGCGGCGGCAGCTCGGCGGCGTCGATGCGGCGCTGCGGCTTGAAGCGGCCCGGCAGGTGCGCATAGGCGTACAGCGCGATGCGGTCGGGCCGCAACTCGGTCACCTGCTCGATGGTGCGCGCGAACGACTGCGGCGTCTGCTTGGGCAGGCCGTAGATCAGGTCGGCGTTGATCGACTCGTAGTTCAGCTCGCGCGCGGCGGCCATCAGCTCGCGCACGCTGTCGAAAGGCTGCACGCGGTGCACGGCGGCCTGCACCACGGGGTCGAAGTCCTGCACGCCGAAGCTCAGGCGGTTGAAGCCCATCGCGGCCAGGTTGGCCAGCCGTTGCGGCGTGGCGGTGCGCGGGTCGACCTCGATCGAGACCTCGGCCCCCGGCACCAGCTTGAAGCGCTGGCGCAGCGCCTCCATCAGCCCGTGCAGTTCGTCGTCGGACAGGAAGGTGGGCGAGCCGCCGCCCAGGTGCAGTTGCGAGACCGGCTTGCCGCGGCCGATCAGGGCGGCGTGCAGGTCCATCTCGCGCACCAGCACGTCCAGGTATTCGCGGCCGCGCTCGTGGTGCTTGGTGATGACCTTGTTGCAGGCGCAGTAGTAGCACACCGACTCGCAGAACGGCACGTGCACGTAGACCGACAGCGGCGGCGTGCCGCCGACCACGGCGCCCTCGGCGCGCTGGCGCAGCGCCTGCGCATACTCGGCCGGGCCGAAGGCCTCGACGAAGCGGTCGGCCGTCGGGTACGAGGTGTAGCGAGGGCCCGGCACGTCGAGCTTGCGCAGCAGGGTCTCCGGAATGTCCATGTTGGGGCCGCGTGTGTAGGTAGGATCAAGGCTGTCACTCTGCCAAACTGCGCGCCCGGCCACTTGATCTGTCTCAAGCGCCGGAGGCGGCCGTGCCCCAACAATCCATTTGATCCAAGTCCAGGCGTTGGCCTGCGCAGGATCAAACCGCTACGCTTCTTCTGCCCTCCATCGTCATGACCTCAAGCGCCCCCGGCATCCGGCTCGAACCTTTCAAGGTGGCCTGTTCGAGTTGCAACCTGCGCGAGCTGTGCCTGCCCGTCGGCATGTCCAACGACCAGCTCGACCAGCTCGACACCATGGTGGCCACGCGGCGCTCGGTGGCGCGCGGCGACACGCTGTTCCGCGCCGGCGACGAGTTCCAGTCGCTGTACGCGGTGCGCACCGGCTTCTTCAAGACCTGCGTGTCGTCTGAAGACGGGCGCGACCAGGTCACGGGCTTCCAGATGGCCGGCGAACTGCTGGGGCTGGACGGCATCAGCACCGACAAGCACACCTGCGACGCGGTGGCGCTGGAAGACTCGCAGGTCTGCGTGATTCCCTACCACCAGTTGGAAGACCTGAGCCGCGAGTTCTCGGACCTGCAGCGCCAGTTCCACAAGATCATGAGCCGCGAGATCGTGCGCGACCACGGCGTCATGCTGCTGCTGGGCAGCATGCGCGCCGAGGAGCGGCTGGCCGCCTTCCTGCTGAACCTGACGCAGCGGCTGCGCACGCGCGGCTTCTCGGCCAGCTCGCTGGTGCTGCGCATGACGCGCGAGGAAATCGGCAGCTACCTGGGGCTGAAGCTGGAGACGGTGAGCCGCACCTTCTCGAAGTTCCAGGACGAGGGCATCCTCGAAGTCAAGCAGCGCCAGATTCGCGTGCTGGACGCCAACGCCTTGCAGGCGCTGGTCAACGGCACCACCTGCTAAACCTCGCACCCCCCGCAGCAAAGCGCATCGGCGCTTGCGCTGCAAGGGGCGTCTTTCAGTTCTCGGCCGGCGTCGCGGCGTGGTTGCGGGCTTTCAGCGCCGGCGCCTCGCTGCTGCTGTGCGCGGCGTTCGGCTCATCGGCCAGCGCGTCGGCACCGCGCACCGCGATCACCGCGGTGACGATGCCGGCCACCACCACGATCAGCGGGCCGCTGATCACCAGCCACACCATGCCGTGACGCCACCAGGGCTTGCCCGGCGGTTCGGGCTTGCGCTCGTCTTCGTCCGTCATGATGGGGCTCCGCTTCACTTGGCGGCCACGGTGGCCGATTGCGACAGGTTCCAGACGTAGGCACCGAGCACGTGGATCTGCTCGTCCGACAAGCGCGAGGCCTGCGCCGGCATGGTGTTGGTCTTGCCGCTGCCGATGATGGAGACGATGGCGTCCTCGCCCCAGCCGTGCAGCCACACCTTGTCGGTCAGGTTCGGCGCGCCGAGCGCCGGGTTGCCCTTGCCGTCGGCGCCATGGCAGGCGGCGCAGGCGGCGAACTTGGCCTTGCCCAGTTGCGCCGCGACGGCGTTGTTGGGGCTGCCCGCCAGACTGAGCACATAGTTGGCCACGTTGCGCACGTCGTCGGCCGAGCCCACCGCGGCGGCCATCGGCGGCATCACGCCTTGGCGGCCTTCCTTGATGGTCTTCTCGATGTAGGCCGGGCTGCCGTCACCGCCGAGCCAGTCGCGATCGGTCAGGTTCGGGAAGCCCTTGCTGCCGCGCGCATCGGCGCCGTGGCAGGTGGCGCAGTTGTTGGCGAACAGGCGCTCGCCGATGGCCATCGCCTGCGGGTCCTTGGCCAGCGCGTCGGCCGGCTGCGCCGTGTACTTGGCGTACAGCGGCGCCATCGCGGCGCGGGCCTTGTCGACCTCGGCGTCGTACTGGCCGACGCTGGACCACTTCAGGGTGCCGCCGAACGAGCCGAGGCCCGGGTACAGCACCAGGTACACGGCCGAGAACGCCACCGTGATGATGAACAGCCACACCCACCAGCGCGGCAGCGGGTTGTTCATCTCGCGCAGATCCTCGTCCCAGACGTGGCCGGTGGTGTTGTCGTTGGCCATGACCTTGCGCTTGCTGGCGATGGCCAGCAGCACCAGGCAGCCGATCATGCTCACCACGGTCAGCCCGGCGACGTACAGCGACCAACCGCTGTTGACAAAATCGCTGATCATTGCTTTTCTCCTGCGGGTTCGGTGTTCGCGTCGTCGGTCTCGGAAAAGGGCAGCCGGGCTGCCTCGTCGAAGCCGGCGCGGCGGCGGGCCGACCAGGTCCAGGCCATGATCCCGATGAACAGGATCAGGCTCAGCACGGTGGTCAGCACGCGGGCGTCATTGATGTCCATGAAGGGCCTCCTCGCTCACTTGACCGCGGTGCCCATCACCTGCAGGTAGGCGATCAGCGCGTCGAGTTCGGTCTTGCCCTTGACTTCGTCGCCGCCCTTGGCGATCTGCTCGTCGCTGTAGGGCACGCCGACGATGCGCAGCGCCTTCATCTTGGGCGCGATGTCCGCCGGGTCGACGTTGGACTTCTCCAGCCAGACGTAGGCCGGCATGTTCGACTCGGGCACCAGGTCGCGCGGGTTCAACAGGTGGATGCGGTGCCACTCGTCGCTGTACTTGCCGCCCACGCGCGCCAGGTCGGGCCCGGTGCGCTTGCTGCCCCACTGGAAGGGGTGGTCATAGACGAACTCGCCGGCCTTGCTGAAGGGGCCGTAGCGCAGCGTGTCGCCGCGCAGCGGACGGATCATCTGCGAGTGGCAGTTGTAGCAGCCCTCGCGGATGTAGATGTCGCGGCCGCTGAGCTGCAGCGCGGTGTAGGGCTTGAGGCCTTCCACCGGCTGCGTGGTCGAGCGCTGGAAGAACAGCGGGACGATCTCCACCAGGCCGCCGACGGCGGCCACCAGCAGGATCAGCACGATCATCAGGAAGTTGCTGGTCTCGATCTTTTCGTGACCGCTCGGAGCATGGGTCTGTGCCATGGGATGTTCCTGTTCTTGTGGTTCTCAGGCGTGCGCCGGCACCAGCGGCGGAATCGGCGAGGCCTCGGCCTTGCCCTTCATCACCGTCATCACGGTGTTCCAGCCCATGATCAGCATGCCCGTCAGGTACAGCAGGCCGCCGCCCAGACGGATCACGTAGAACGGATAGGTCGCCTTGACGCTCTCGACGAAGCTGTAGACCAGCGTGCCGTCGGCGTTGACAGCGCGCCACATCAGGCCCTGCATCACGCCGGCGATCCACATGGCGGCGATGTACAGCACGATGCCGATGGTGGCGATCCAGAAGTGCAGCTCGATCGCCTTCACGCTGTACATCTGCTTGCGGCCGAACATGCGCGGGATCAGGTGGTACAGGCTACCCATCGAAATGAGGCCCACCCAGCCGAGCGCGCCGCTGTGCACGTGGCCCACCGTCCAGTCGGTGTAGTGGGACAGCGCGTTGACGGTCTTGATCGACATCATCGGCCCTTCGAAGGTCGACATGCCGTAGAACGACAGCGAGACGATCAGGAACTTCAGGATCGGGTCGTCGCGCAGTTTGTGCCACGCGCCCGACAGCGTCATGATGCCGTTGATCATGCCGCCCCAGCTGGGCGCCAGCAGGATCAGCGAGAACAGCATGCCCACGCTTTGCGCCCAGTCGGGCAGCGCGGTGTAGTGCAGGTGGTGCGGGCCGGCCCACATGTACGTGAACACCAGGGCCCAGAAGTGCACGATCGACAGCCGGTAGCTGTACACCGGCCGGCCGGCCTGCTTGGGGATGTAGTAGTACATCATGCCCAGGAAGCCCGCCGTCAGGAAGAAGCCCACCGCGTTGTGGCCGTACCACCACTGCACCATCGCGTCCTGCACGCCGGCGTAGGCCGAGTAGCTCTTGGTCAGGCTGACCGGAATGGCCGCGCTGTTGACGATGTGCAGCAGCGCCACCGCGATGATGAAGCCGCCGAAGAACCAGTTGGCCACGTAGATGTGGCTGACCTTGCGGATGCCGATGGTGCCGAAGAAGACCACCGCGTACGACACCCAGACCACCGCGATCAGCAGGTCGATGGGCCATTCCAGCTCGGCGTATTCCTTGCCCGAGGTCATGCCCAGCGGCAGCGTGATGACGGCCAGCACGATCACCAGGTTCCAGCCGAGGAACGTGAACATCGCCAGCCCCGGCGCGAACAGCCGCGTCTGGCAGGTGCGCTGCACCACGTGGTAGCTGGTGGCGAACAAGGCGCAACCGCCGAAGGCGAAGATCACCGCGTTGGTGTGCAGCGGCCGCAGGCGCCCGTAGCTCAGCCAGGGTATGCCCAGGTTCAGCTCGGGCCAGGCGAGCTGGGCCGCGATGATCACGCCGACCAGCATGCCGACGATGCCGTACAACACCGCGGCCAGCGCGAAGGCGCGGACCGGTGTGTCGTAGTACACCGGCGTTGCCGATGCCGACTTGGTTGCCATAGGACTTCTCCTCACGTGTAAGAAAACGGACTTTCGCGATTCTTAGAGCTTGCCCTCGGACGACCCTTGACGGTCATCAACGGAAACCCTATCAGGTTCCAGGATTCGCTCGCCCTCGCGCTCGAGGTCTTCGAACTGGCCGCGGTGCACGGCCCAGCCGAAGACGCCCAGGATCAGCAGCACCAGCACTGCCGACAAAGGGATCAAGAGGTAGAGGATATCCATCGTCGGCGGGCCTTCAACGCGCCGCGCGCAAGGCGTTGACGATCACCAACAGTGAGCTGCTGGCCATGCCCAGGCCCGCCGCCCAAGGCGGCAGCCAGCCCACCAGCGCCAGCGGGATGCAGGCGGCGTTGTACAGCGCCGCCCAGGCCAGGTTCTGGCGCACGATTCGCAGCGTCTTGACGGCGGTGCGACGCGTCTGCACCAGGACGCCCAGGCGGTTGGAGGCGATCACCGCGTCGGCCTGCGTGCGGGCGACCAGCGCGCCCTGCCCCATCGCCAGCGAGACGTCGGCACGCGCCAGCACCGGCGCGTCGTTGATGCCGTCGCCCACCATCGCCACCGTGCGGCCCTGCGCCTGCGCGGCGGCCACGCGGGCCAGCTTGTCTTCCGGCCGCGCCTGCGCCAGCCAGTGCGCGATGCCCAAGCGGCGCGCCATCGCCTCGGCGCGCGCCGGCTCGTCGCCGGTCAGCAGCGTGAGTTGCAGGCCCATCCGGCGCAGTTCGGCCATCGCCGACGCGGCGCCTTCGCGCAGCGCCTCGTCGAAGACGAAGCCGGACTGCGCGGCACCGTCGCACGACAGCCAGACGCGCACCTCGGGGTCGGCCGACGTCGAACCATCGCCCGCGAAAGCCCAAGCGCCCAGGCGCCAGCGGCGGCCTTGCGCGTCCAGCGCCTGCAGGCCCTGGCCGCCCTGCTCGCCCACCGCGTGCCAGGCTTCATCGGCCGCCGCCGCATGGCTGTCGGCCAGCGCGCGCGACAGCGGATGCTGCGACCACTGCGCCAGCGACGCGGCGATCGCCCGGCTGCGTTCAATTGAAACGTTAGCACCGGGCAGCGGCCGCACCTCGCGCAGCACGAGGCGGTCTTCGGTCAGCGTGCCGGTCTTGTCGATGAACAACTCGTCGACCGTGGCCAGGCGCTCGATGGCTTCCAGCCGCTTGAACACCACGCCACGGCGCGCCAGGCCACCGGCCGCGGCCACCAGCGCCGCCGGCGCGGCCAGCGAGAACGCGCAGGGGCAGGTGACGATCAGCACCGAGACGGCCACCCACACCGCGCGCGGCGGGTCGATCAGACTCCACACCGCGGCGCCGCCCAGCGCCAGCGCCAGCACGGCCCACAGAAAGGGGCCGGCCCAGCGGTCGGCGGCGCGCGCGGCGTCGGGGCGCTGGCTCATCGCCTCGCGCATCATCGCGACGATGGCTTCGTAGCGCGTGTCGCTGCCGACGCGCTCGACGCGCATCTCCACCGGCGCGCCGACGTTCAGGCTGGCGGCCACCAGTTGGTCGCCCGGCTGGCGCGCCAGCGGCTCGGACTCGCCGCTGAGCATGGCCTCGTCGACGCGCGTGTGCCCGCTGAGCAGTTGGCCGTCGGCCGGGAAGGCCTGGCCCACGGCCACGCGCAGCACGTCGCCGCGCTGCAGGCGGCGCACGCTGACCGACTCCCAGCCGCCGGCCGCGCTGCGGCGCAGCGCCGTCTCGGGCATGCGGGCCAGCGCGCGCTCGAGGTCCTCGGCCGCGCGGTGGCGGGCGCGCAACTCGAGGTAGCGCCCGGCCAGCAGGAAGCTCAAGAACATGGTCAGCGAATCGAAGTAGACCTCCGATCCGAACGGCCCCTGCGGATCGAAGGTGGCGCCCATGCTGGCCACGAAGGTGACCGCCAGCGCCAGCGCCACCGGCACGTCCATGCCGATGCGCCGGCGCCGCAACTGCGCCCAGGCGCCCTTGAAGAAGGGCCCGGCTGAGAACCACATGACCGGCAGCGTGAGGATCCAGCCGCCCCAGTTCAGCAGTGCGCGCATGTCGGGCGCCAGCTCGCCGGCGGCAGCCACATAGCTGGGCGTGGCCAGCATCATCACCTGCATGGCGCAGAAGCTGGCGACGAACAAGCGCCACAGCGCGGCGCGGTGCTCGCGCCGGCGCAGCTCGCGCGCCGGGGCCGCGGCGTCGGGCACCGCGTCGTAGCCGGCGGCGCGCACCGCGCCGATCAGCGCCGAGAGCTGCGTGCGCTCGGGATCCCAGCGCACCGTCGCGCGCTGCGTGGCCGCCACGACGCTGGCGCGCTCGGCGCCGCCGCCTTGCTGCAAGGCCTGCTCGATGGTGCCGGCGCAGGCCGCGCAGTACATGCCCGACAGCTGCAGGCACGACTCGGCCCAGCGGCGCCCGCCGGCGTCTTGCACCCAGCGCGTGCACTGGTCGCGTTCGAGCGGATCGTCCAGCACCGCGGCGGGCGGCGACGGCGCTGCAAGCGGGGCGGTGGCGATGGAGGCGGCGGCGGACATCAGGGCAGGAGCGGGCTCGATGCCCCGCAATAATGTAGGGAGCAGCCCGACACTCTCACATGATTTACATCAAGCCTATCGCCCGCCAACCGATCGTCGCCGCGCTGGCCGCGTTGCTGCTGCTTGCGCTGGCGGCCGTGCCGGCGCGCGCCCAGGACGGCCCGCAGCCGCGGCTGGACACCGTCGAGCTGACGGCCGGCATGCACGTGATCCACGCCGAGCTGGCACAGACGCCGCAACAGCAGCAGATCGGCATGATGTTCCGCCGCGAGATGGGCGCCAACGACGGCATGCTGTTCGCCGACTCGCAGGCCAGCCCGCGCTGCTTCTGGATGCGCAACACGCTGCTGCCGCTGTCGATCGCCTTCATCGACGACGACGGCAGCATCGTCAACATCGCCGACATGCAGCCGCAGAGCGACGCCTCGCACTGTTCCGCCAAGCCTGTACGTTATGCGCTGGAGATGCGCCAGGGCTGGTTCGCCAAGCGCGGCATCAAGGCCGGCTTCAAGCTGCGCGGCGCGCCGTTCCGTCCTTGAAACGGCGGCGCCGCGCGCGGCGTCGTCAGGCGAAGTTGGCGGCCGCGAAGTCCCAGTTCGCCAGCTTGTCGAGATAGGTCTCGACGAACTTCGGGCGCAGGTTGCGGTAGTCGATGTAGTAGGCGTGCTCCCACACGTCGACCGTCAGCAGCGCCTTGTCGGCGGTGGTCAGCGGCGTGCCGGCGGCGCCGGTGTTGACGATGTCGACGCTGCCGTCGGGCTTCTTCACCAGCCAGGTCCAGCCCGAGCCGAAGTTGCCCACCGCCGACTTGACGAAGGCCTCGCGGAAGGCCGCGAACGAGCCCCACTTGGCGTTGATCGCCGCCGCCAGCGCGCCCGTGGGCTCGCCGCCGCCGGCCGGCTTCATGCAGTTCCAGAAGAAGGTGTGGTTCCAGATCTGCGCGGCGTTGTTGTAGATGCCGCCGCTGGCCTTCTTGATGATCTCTTCGAGCGTCATCGACTCGAACTCGGTGCCCTTTTGCAGGTTGTTCAGGTTGACCACGTAGGCGTTGTGATGCTTGCCGTGGTGGTACTCGAGCGTCTCCTTGCTGCAGTAAGGCGCCAGCGCGTCGATGGCATACGGAAGGGGAGGCAGCTTGTGTTCCATGACGATTCCTCTTGTTGGGTGAAGGTCGCCGCCGCGGCTGGCACGGCGCTCGGTGGGGCTTGCGGCGGGCGATTCTAGGGGCCGGCCTCAAGCCGGGGGCTCGCCGCGGCCGATGCCCCTGCTGGCCGCGTCGGCCTCGGTGGTGGCGATCGACTCGATCGTGTCGACGGCCTCGATGGTCTCGATGCGCGCCCGCGCCGCGCCGTCGGCCCACACGGCGCGCACGACGTCCTGCGGCTGCAGCGCGCGCACCGACAGCACCGGGCGGCCGCCGGCGTCTTCCACCCAGACGAAGCCACGCTGCAGCACGTGGCGCGGGTCGAGCGCGCGCAACCGCTGGCCCTGGCTGGCCAACCGCGCCGCGGCCAGCGCCAGCGGCTGGCGCTGGCCATGGTCCAGCCGTTGCGCGCGGCGCTGCAGTTCGGGCCCCTGGCGCGCCAGCAAGGCCTGGCCGGCCAGGCGCAGCCGGCCCGCCAGGCCGCGCAAGCGCTCCTGCTGGGCGGCCAGCGCGGCGGCGGCCGGGCCCAGGCGCAGGGCCTGGCCGTCCAGCGCTTGCGCGTGGCGCTCCAGCCGGCGGCGCGCGGCGCGCAGCAGCGCGGCCTGGCGCTGCTGCAGTTGGCGCAAGGCCTCGCCGCGCTCCGGCGCGGCGAGCTCGGCGGCGGCGGTGGGCGTCGGTGCGCGCAGGTCGGCCGCCAGGTCGGCCAGCGTCAGGTCGGACTCGTGGCCGACGCCGCAGATCACCGGCCGCGCGCAGGCCGCGATGGCGCGCACCACGCGCTCGTCGTTGAAGGCCCACAGGTCTTCCAGCGAGCCGCCGCCACGCACCAGCAGCACGGCGTCGACGCCGTCGAGCTGCCCGGCGCGCTGCAGCGCCGCGGCCAGCGCCGGCGGTGCGTCGGCGCCCTGCACGGGGCTGCCCACCAGTACCACCTCGACCTGCGGCGCGCGCCGGCGCAGGGCCGTCATCACGTCGTGCCACGCCGCGGCGGCCGGCGAGGTGACCACCGCCACGCGGCGCGGCCAGGCCGGCAGCGGCCGCTTGCGCGCGGCGTCGAACAGGCCTTGCGCCTGCAGCCGGTCGCGCAGGCGCAGGAATTCCTCGTACAGGTTGCCGGCGCCGAGGCGGCGCATGGCTTCGACGACGAGTTGCAGTTCGCCGCGCGGCTCGTACAGGCCGATGCGGCCGCGCAGCTCCACCTGCAGGCCGTCGCGCGGCTCGAAGTCGAGCAGCGCGGCCGCCCGGCGGAACATCGCGCAGCGCAGCACGGCGGCGGCGCCGTCGCTGTCCTTGAGCGTCAGGTAGCAATGGCCGCTGGCGGCGCGGCTGAAGCCGGAGATCTCGCCGCGCACGGCCACCGCGCCCAAGCGCGCGGCCAGGGCGTCGCCGGCAGCCAGCAGCAGCGCGGCCACGCTCAGCGTCATCCGCGCGCCCGGCGCCTGCGTGCCGTCAAACATGGTCAGCGGCAAGGCCGGTGCTGGGCAGAGTGTCCACAGGCCGCGTGGCTGCGGGCCGAAATGCCGGTTTCGCTGTCATGGAGATGTCAAACTCGCGCAAGCCTTTGATTTGGAATCAGAAAGATCTGCCTCAAAATGAGGCACTGCGTGCCGGACCGCATGGTTGGCGCGCGCGGCGACGCTATCAACGCGCTTACCCACAATGTTGTCCACAGATCAGGTGGACATCTGGCGGCGCCGGGCGGCGCGGGCCGCGTGCGTCGGCGCAACGCCGTGCGGGGCGACCGTGGGCATCGGCCATAATCCGCCGCGCTTCGGGCCCGCCGGCCCTTCCTCGGCACTTCTTCCCAGGCGATCAAGACCTTGTTTTCCATCATACAAGCGGCCGGCTGGCCGATCTGGCCGCTGATCCTGTGCTCGGTGGTGGCGCTGGCGCTGATCATCGAGCGCCTGTTCCACCTGCGCGAAGCCCTGGTGGCGCCGCCGCGCCTGGTCGACGAGGTGATCGGCGTCATGCGCCAGAGCCTGCCCACCGCCGAGGTGACGGCCAAGCTCGAATCGAACTCGGTGCTCGGCGGCGTGCTGGCGGCCGGCATCCGCGCCGTGGGCGCCGACCCGCGCATCGACGAAGACGGCCTGCGCCAGGCCTTCGAGAACGCCGGCCGGCGCGCGATGCACGGGCTGGAGCGCTACCTCAACACGCTGGGCACCATTGCCGCCGCGGCGCCGCTGCTGGGCCTGCTGGGCACGGTGATCGGCATGATCGAGATCTTCGGCTCGCAGGCGCCGGGCGGCGGCTCCAACCCGCAGTTGCTGGCGCACGGCATCTCGGTGGCGCTGTACAACACCGCGTTCGGGCTGATCATCGCGATTCCCTCGCTGATGTGCTACCGCTACTTCCGCGGCAAGGTCGACGACTTCCAGCTCAACATGGAGTTGTCGGCGGCGCAGATGCTGCCGCAGCTGATGCGCTTTGCCGTGCGCACGGCGCCGGCCGCCGCGGCCTGAAGGGTTCGATCGCATGCGCTTCAGCCGCCGCCGACCCGAGGAACCGGAGATCAACCTGATCCCCTTCATCGACGTGCTGCTGGTCGTGCTGATCTTCCTGATGCTGTCGACCACCTACTCGCGCTTCACCGAACTGCAGGTCACGCTGCCCTCGGCCAACAGCGAGAAGCTGCGCGAGCGGCCGGGCGAGGTGATCGTCTCGGTGTCGGCCGACGGTCGTTATGCCGTCAACCGCAAGCTGGTGGACGGCCGCAGCGTCGAGCTGCTGACGGCCGAATTGCGCGGCGCCGCCGGCGGGCGCGACGATGCGGTGGTGATCATCTCGGCCGACGCCACGGCGGCGCACCAGTCGGTGGTCAACGTGCTCGACGCCGCGCGCCGCGCTGGCCTGCAGCGGCTGACCTTCGCCACCCAGACCAGCGGCGGCGCGGCCGCGCGCTGACGGCCCGAGCGTGGCCGGCCCCACGGCTCCGCAAGGGCAGCCCGGCGGCCAGCCTAACGGCCAAGATGCAGGCCAAGCTAATGGCCAAACGGACGGCCAAACTGATGGCCCACCTAATGGCCAAACCGAGGGCCAAGCTAACCGCCAGGCCTGGTGGCTGCGGCAGTGGCTGCGGCAGTGGTTCGGCCCATCGAATGCTGCGGCCGCCGCGCTGCTGAAGCCGCTGGCCGCGCTCTACCGCGTGCTGCAGCGCCGCGACCGCGCCCGCCGCGAACGGCTGGCGCAACGGCAGCCGCAGCCGGCCTGCGCGGTAGTCGTCGTCGGCAACCTGGTGGCCGGCGGCGCCGGCAAGACGCCGGTGACCATCGCCCTGGTGCAGGCGCTGCAAGCGGCGGGCCGGCGGCCCGGCGTGGTCTCGCGCGGCTACGGCCGGCGCAGCCGCCAGCCGCAGGCGGTGAGCGTCGACGCCGACGCCGCCGAGGTCGGCGACGAGCCGCTGCTGATCCACCGCCGCACCGGCGTGCCGGTGCAGGTGGGCGATGACCGCGCCGATGCCGCGCGGCGGCTGCTGGCGCGCGCACCGCAGCTCGACGTGATCGTCGCCGACGACGGCCTGCAGCACCGCCAGTTGCGGCGCGACGTCGAGGTCATCGTCTTCGACGAACGCGGCATCGGCAACGGCCTGCTGCTGCCCGCCGGCCCGCTGCGCGAGCCTTTCGCGCTGCAGCCGCCGGCCGGCGCGCTGGTGCTCTACAACGCGGCGGCGCCCAGCACCGCGTGGGCTGGCGATCTGGCGCAGCGCCGGCTGCACGACCACGCCGTGCCGCTGGCCGACTGGCTGGCCGGCCGCGGCGCCGGCGCGCAGCCGCTGGCGTCGCTGCGCGGCCAGCCGCTGCTGGCGCTGGCCGGCATCGCGGTGCCGCAGCGCTTCTTCGCGGCGCTGCAGGCCGCCGGCCTGAGCATCGAGCCGCTGCCGCGGCCCGACCACGACGCCTACGAGCAGCGGCCCTGGCCGGCCGCCACGCCGGCGGTCATCACCACCGAGAAAGACGCCGTCAAGCTGGCGCGCTGGGCCGGCGGCGCCACGCGCGTGTGGGTGCTGGGGCTAGACTTGGCGCTGCCGGCCGCCTTCATGGCCGCCTTGTTGCAGCGACTGCCCGCCCCCGCCCGACGACCATGAGCCTCGATCACCGCCTTCTCACGCTGCTGGTCTGCCCGCTGTGCAAAGGCCCGCTGGAACTGCTGCGCGACGGCGAGCAGCGCCCGCTGGAACTGGCCTGCAAGGCCGACCGGCTGGCCTTTCCCATCCGCGACGGCATGCCGGTGATGCTGGAACGCGAAGCGCGCAGCCTGCTCGACGCCGACGCCGACGCCGCGCCGGCCGCGCCGGCGCCATGAGCTTTGCGGCGCTGATCCCGGCGCGGCTGGCGTCGACACGGCTGCCCGGCAAACCGCTGGCCGAGATCGCCGGCCTGCCGATGGTGGTGCACGTGGCGCGCCGCGCCGCCTTGTCGGGCGCGCAGCCGGTGGTGGTGGCGGCCGACGACGCGTCCATCGTCGATGCCTGCGCCGCCCACGGCGTGCGCGCGCTGCTCACGCGCAGCGACCACGCCAGCGGCAGCGACCGCCTGGCCGAGGCCTGCGAAGCACTGGGCCTGGACGGCGACGCAGTGGTCGTCAACGTGCAGGGCGACGAGCCGCTGATCGACCCCGCGCTGATCGCGCGCACCGCCGCCGTGCTGGCCGAGCACCCCGACTGCGTGATGAGCACCGCGGCGCACGCCATCGACGACGCCGCCGACTTCCGCAACCCCAACGTCGTGAAGGTGGTGCTCGACGCGCGCGGTCGCGCGCTGTACTTCAGCCGCGCGCCGATTCCGCATTGGCGCGACGCGCCCCAGGGCGCAGCCGGCCTGCCGGCGGATGACCCGCCGGCGCTGCGCCACATCGGCCTTTATGCCTATCGCGCGGCCTTTCTGCGCCGCTTTCCCACGCTGGCGCCGGCGCCGCTGGAGCGCTGCGAGGCGCTGGAGCAGTTGCGCGTGCTGTGGCATGGCGAGCGCATCGCGGTGCACGTCAGCCGCGAGGCGCCCGGCCCCGGCGTCGACACGCCGCAAGACCTGGAACGCGTGCGCCGCCTGCTGGGCTAACGGCCATAAAGAGCGTCTTGCGGCGTCAGCTTGCCGCAGGGAACCCCATGCTATTCTCGGTTGGAGACAAGGCGGCATCGCGCCCAACAGCTAACTCCCCATCCGAGGACTCCATGAGACTGATCCTGTTGGGCGCGCCCGGCGCCGGCAAAGGCACGCAGGCCACGCAGATCTGCAAGAAGTACGGCATCCCGCAGATCTCCACCGGCGACATGCTGCGCGCCGCCGTCAAGGCCGGCACGGCGCTGGGCCAGGCGGCCAAGAAGGTGATGGACAGCGGCGGCCTCGTCAGCGACGACATCATCATCGGCCTGGTCAAGGAGCGCATCGCGCAGCCCGACTGCGCCAACGGCTTCCTGTTCGACGGCTTCCCGCGCACCATTCCGCAGGCCGACGCGATGAAGACGGCCGGCGTCAAGCTCGACGTGGTGCTGGAGATCGACGTGCCCGACCAGGCCATCATCGAACGCATGAGCGGCCGCCGCGCCCACCTGCCCTCGGGCCGCACCTACCACGTCAAGTTCAACCCGCCCAAGGTCGACGGCAAGGACGACGTCACCGGCGAGCCGCTGATCCAGCGCGACGACGACCAGGAAGAAACCGTGCGCAAGCGGCTGGACGTCTACCAGAAGCAGACGCGCCCGCTGGTCGACTACTACGCCAAATGGGCCGCCAGCGGTGACGCGCAAGCGCCGCGTTATGCCCGCATCAGCGGCACCGGCAGCGTCGACGAGATCACCCAGCGCGCGTTCGACGCGCTGGCCTGAACGAACGAGAGGATCGAGAGCACCATGGACATCGCAGGCAAGGTCTTCATCGTCACCGGCGGCGCTTCGGGGCTGGGCGAAGGCACGGCGCGCATGCTGGCGGCCAACGGTGGCAAGGTCGTGGTCGCCGATCTGCAGGTCGAGCGCGGCGAGGTCGTCGCGCGCGAGATCGGCGGCGTCTTCGTCAAGTGCGACGTCAGCCAGGAAGCCGACGGCCAGGCCGCGGTGGCCGCGGCCACCGGGCTGGGCAAGCTGATGGGGCTGGTCAACTGCGCCGGCATCGCGCCCGCGGTCAAGACCGTCGGCAAGGACGGCGCGCATCCGCTCGCGCTGTACACCAAGACCATCATGGTCAACCTGGTGGGCAGCTTCAACATGATCCGCCTGGCCGCCGAGGCCATGTGCAAGAACGCGCCCGAGGCCACCGGCGAGCGCGGCGTGCTGATCAGCACCGCCAGCGTGGCCGCCTACGACGGCCAGATCGGCCAGGCCGCGTACGCCGCCAGCAAGGGCGGCGTGGTCGGCATGACGCTGCCGATCGCGCGCGACCTGGCGCGCAACGGCATCCGCAACATGACCATCGCGCCGGGCATCTTCGGCACGCCCATGCTGTTCGGCATGCCCAAGGAAGTGCAGGACGCGCTGGCCGCCAGCGTGCCCTTCCCCAGCCGCCTGGGCACGCCGCAGGACTACGCCAAGCTGGCCAAGCACATCATCGAGAACGACATGCTCAACGGCGAGGTGATCCGGCTGGACGGGGCGATCCGGCTGGCGCCGAAGTGAGGCGCTGAGCCGCCACAGCGCCAGAAAAAAGGGCCGGTTGAACCGGCCCTTGTCGTTTCCAGCGGTCGCAATGACCGCGATGACCGACTAGAACTTGTACGACGCGCGGGCATAGTACTTGCGGCCGGTGGGATCGGCAAAGCGCGGGTCGTAGTTGGCCTGGAACACTTCGCCCTGGTTCGAATACGGCGGCTCGCGGTTGGTCGCGTTGTTGACGCCGAGCGTGACGCTGAGGTTCTTGATGCCGGCCCAGGTCACGTAGGTGTCCAGCGTCGCGTAGTTGCTGACGGTGTTCGACGGATCCTGGTCGACATAACCGCTCTTGTAGTGAGCCACGGCGCCCAACGTCCAGCCGCTGATGCTCCAGGTGGCGGCCAGCGCATGCTGCCAGCGGAAGATCGGACCGGCACCCGAGTAGACGCCGACGTTCTGGTTCCAGGGGCCGTTCGCGTAGTCCTGGTACTCGTACTTGGTGACGTAGGTGCTGTTGAGGCCCATGTTGACACGGCCCATCTGGCCCAGTTCCAGGCGGTAGCTGGCGCTCAGGTCGACGCCGTTGGTGCGCGTGCCGCCCAGGTTCTGCTGGCGCAGGTCGAGGTAGCCGCAATCCGCGCCGGGGCACGAGAAGCCGTCGATCGACAGATCGCCCGCAGCATTGCGGTTGATGTATCGCGCAAAGGTCGCCGGGTCGCCCAGCACGGTGTTCTCGGACAGGGCGGCGATCGTGTCGCGCAGCTTGATCCACCAGAAGTCCAGGCCCACCGAGAGCGCGGGCATCGGCTCCAGCACGATGCCGAAGCCGTAGTTCTTCGACTTCTCGGGCTTCAACTCGGTGTTGCCGCCGGTCAGGCGCTGGAACTGCACATTGCAGTTCAGCGAGGTCGACTTGCCGGGAATGGCGGTCGTCCCGTTCGGGCAGTTGACCGGGTCGCTGACGGTGCCGGTGTTGGTGTAGGCCTGCGAGGCATTCAACTCATACAGCGACGGCGCGCGGAAACCCGTCGAATACGCGGCCCGCACCAGCAAGGCCTTGCTCGGCTGGTAGCGCAGCGAGACCTTGGGGTTGGTGGTGTTGCCGAAATCGCTGTACTTGTCGTAACGCGCGGCCAGGGTCAGGTCCAGCGACTTCAGCAGCGGCAGGCTGAACTCACCGTACAGCGCCGAGACGTTGCGCGTGCCTTCCGACAGCGAGGTGGGGTCGACGCCGGTGCTGGAGACCACGAGTTCGGCGAACGCCGTGTTGGCGGCCGAACGGAAGTTCTCGTGGCGACGCTCGGCGCCGATCGCCAGCGCGGCGTTGCGGCCGGCACCGAACCAGTCGCCGAACTCGCGGCTGACCTTGCCGTCGAACGTGGTCACGCGCCCGCGGTGGTTCTGCAAGGTGCCGTTGGTCAACGCCGACTGGATGAAGGCATCGCCGGCGGCATCCTGCGCCCCGAAGGGGTTGATGATGCCGTTGAGCATGCCCTGGGTGATGATGTTGCCGTCGGTGTAGCCGGTGATGTCCTGGCGCACCTTGTTCTCGTTGAAGCTGACGCCGGCCTGGTAGTCCCAGCCGCCGATCACGCCATCGAGCTGCGCCAGCACGCGCTGCTGTTTGTTGTCGCTGATGTCGGTGCGCGAGCCGCCCGCGAGCGCGCGCCACTTGACGATGATGAAGCCCGGCTGCAGCGTCACGCCGGGCCGCGGATTCATGTTCGCGACCGTGTAGTTCGGGTCGAGCGGGATGTTGGGGGTGAAGCCGCTGCCCGCATTGCCCGGGTAGTAGGGATTGGCGCTCCCGTCGGGCTTGAACGGGTTCATGTACAGCGTGCCGTACGGAACCGGCGCAATGCGCGTCGTGGTCTTGTTCTCGGTGCCGAACCACTCCAGCGCCAGGTTGTGATCGTTGCCCAGGCGCAGGTTGCCGCGCAACATGGCCGAGGTGCGCTCGGCCTTGGGCGTGTAGTCGACGAATCGCGAGGTGGCGATGTAGCACGACGAGCCGTCGCCGGCCGGCACGAGATACGACGGATTCGAGCAGCCGGGCGCTGCCGGGTTGCCGGTGACGGAGCCGTCCTGGTAATAGTTGGCCGGGAACGGCGTCGGCGACAGGCCGCCCGGGAAGCGTTCGTTGAAAGGCCTTTGCGTGCCGCCGATGGGGTCTTGCTTGTTGACGTCGATGAAGCCGAAGACGTTGAAGCCCTGGTTGCTGAGGTCGCCGAAGCCGAAGCCCACGTTGGCCTGCGCACTCTTGCCCCCGCTGGCCTGCGGCACGTCGGCGCCGATCGTGATGATGCCGCCGCGGAAGTCCTTGCGCGTGATGAAGTTGATCACGCCGCCGATGGCATCGGTGCCATACAGCGAGGAGGCGCCGTCACGCAGCACTTCCACCCGCTCCAGCGCCGCGAAGGGAATCATGTTCAGGTCGGGGGCCGAGCCGTCGATCGCGTTGTTGGCGATGCGCCGGCCATTCAGCAGCACCAGCGTCTTGCTGGCGCCGATGCCGCGCAGGTCGGCCAACGCCGCACCGCCGCTGCTGCTGCCGACTTGCTGGCTGGAGCCGGTCTGAATCTGCACGGCCGTCAGCGTGGCCATGACCTGCTCGACCGTCGTCACGCCCTGACTCTTGAGGTCGTCCATCTTGACGACGGTGACGGGCAGCGCGGTTTCCGCGTCGATGCGCTTGATCGACGAGCCGGTAATTTCGATGCGCTGGGAATCCTGGGCCTGCGCCAGGCCGACACCCAACGCAAGGCCGCTACCGAAGGCCACCATCAGGGCACGGCTCAAAAGTGTGGGTCTGAACATCGATTCACTCCTCAAGAAAGTTGACGATCAGTGCGTGCTGACGCAGTCCTCATCGGGACGCCTTGGGACGCTGGCGGCAAGCTCGCGACATGTAAAAGCATTGTCACCACGCCGAAACGGAGTGGAATCCCTGCATACGCCGAGGCGCCCTGCAGGCGCCTTGACCCGGCGCAGCGCGAACCGTCTGGTGGCGAAAAATTGTCTTTTTAATCAATCATCTATATCCGATTTTGAAAGTTATATCTCACCCGGATGGAGGGTCGCAGCACCAGCTTTACCGATGTTTCGAGTTGGCAAGGCGCAACAGCACGTCCCTCGGATCGCAGGAGGGAAATGCAAAAGGCCGACAGGGCTTTCGCCCGGCCGGCCTTCGTGACGCCGGGTGGCCCTGCGGCGCACCCGGGGTTCGCTTCGATCAGAAGCTCATCGTTCCGCGCAGGAACAGCGCACGCCCCACCGGATCGGTGAACCGGGGGTCGTAGCCGCGTTGCGAACGGGTCGACTGGTTCGAGAACGGCGGATCCTTGTCGAACAGGTTGGTCACGCCGGCCGTCAGGCTGAAGTTCTTGCCGATCTTGGTCGTCGCCGACACGTCGACCAACGTGTACGGGTCGACGCGGCCGTAGTAGCTGGGGCCGCCCACCACCGTGGTGGGATTGTTCTGATCGGTGTAGCCGGTCTTGTGGCGGACCGACAGTCGCGCCTTCAGGTCACCCCGCGCCCAGCCCAGCGTCACCGCGTGCTGCCAGCGGAAGACCGGGCCGTTGTCGATGTACAGGCCGACGTTCTCCTTCAACGGGTCGGTCACGGTGTTCTGGTACTTGTACGAACGCACCCAGGTCCCGTCCCAGTTGAAGTTGAAGGTGCCCGCATTGCCCGCGTTCAGCACGTAGCCGGCCGACAGGTCGACGCCGCTGGTCTGCATCTTGCCCAGGTTGTCCGTCAGCGTGACGACGTAGCCGATGGCGTTGCTGTTCAGGTTGTCGGCGCCGCAACGGTTCAGTTCAGCCTGCATGGCGACCGGAATGTCCTTGCAACGAACGATCTTGTCGCCGTACAGCGTGGGGTTGCCGAGGATCGAAATCTGGTCGATCGCGTTGATCTGGTCGCGCAGCTTGATGTTCCAGTAGTCGGCCGACAGCGTCATGTTCTGCACCGGCTCGACCACCAGCCCCAGCGAGAAGGTCTTGCTCTTCTCCGGCTTCAGGTTGGGGTTGCCGCCTTGCTGCACCTGCACCTGCAGGCCGCAGTCGCGCGAGGCGACGCCACCGGCCGCCGCGTTGACGACGCCATTGGGGCACAGCAGCGGATCGTTCACCGCGCCCGGCGCGAAGGTGATCGACTGCGGGCCATACAGGTCGTCCAGCGTCGGCGCCTTGAAGCCGGTGTTGTACGAACCGCGCAGCAGCAGTTGCTTCAGGGGCTGGAACTTCAGGCTGACCTTCGGGTTGACCGTGTCACCGGCGTCGGAGTAATGGTCGCCGCGCAGCGCAACCGTCAGTTCGAGCTGCTTGGTCACCGGCAGCAGCATCTCGGCGGACACCGCATAGGCATCGCGGCTGCCCGTGACGTGATAGGGCGAGCGGCCGGCCGACGGAATGGCGGCCACCACCGCGTCGTCGGTGTTGTAGATGTAGCCCTCGCGGCGCACCTCGGCGCCCAGCGCCAGGGCCGCCTTGCCGCCGCCCATCGAGAACAGCTCGCGCGAGACACGGAAGTCGCCGCCCGAAGACGTGCCTTCGGCGGTGGCGAAGGTGCCCATCCGCTTGGCCTGCTGGATGATGGCCAGCTGGGCGGGCGTGGCGTCGCCGAAGGGGTTCAAGCGGCCGGCCGCCACTTCCGAGCGAATGAAAGGCGCGTTCACGTAGCCGTCGACTGCGCCGTCGCTCGCCAGGCTGTTGCTGGCAAAGAGGCCGGCGACGTAGTCCCAGCCGCCCAGGTTGCCGCGCAGATCCCACACCACGCGCGCCGCGTCGGACAGCGATTCGTTCGTGCGCGGACCGGCCGGCACCATGCGCCAGCCGACGGTCACGCTCTTGGTCGTGTCCAGGCCAGGATAGTTGGTGGGGTAGTACGGGTTGCCCGGCGCGATGACGATGTTGCTCACCGGGTCGGGGGCCACGCGCGAGATGTTGCGGTTGCTCGTGGAGACGAAGTCGATGCTCATCAGGTGGTCGCCGGGCAGCATCGCGCTCATGCGCGCCGCCAGCGTGTCCTGCTCGATGTCGGGCATCGTGTCGATCGTCGCCGAGAAGTCGAACACGCAGGTCTTGCTGCTGCTGGGGCTGACCACCGACAGCGGCGGCGCGCAGTTGGGCGCCGACAGGTTGCCCGAGAGGCCGGTCGAGCTCTGGCTGAAATTGCCCGGGAAGGTCGTCGCCGAATTGCCGTTGACGCCGTGCTCGGGGATGATGCCCGACTTGGAGAAGCTGCGGTCGAGCGCGCGGATGCGGTCCTGCTTCTGCGAGTCGACCGACAGCCAGAAGTTGTACTTGTCCTTGCTGAGGTCGCCGAAGCCGGCGACGAACGAGCCGCGGCGCTTGCCACCGCCCTTGGCTTCGGGAATCGAGGCTTCCAGCGCGACGTTGCCGCCGTTGAAATCGCTCTTGGTGATGAAGTTGATGACGCCGCCGATGGCGTCGGTGCCGTAGATGGCCGAGGCGCCGTCACGCAGCACTTCGATGCGGTCGATCACCGCGAACGGGATCGAATTCAGGTCGACCGCGTTGACGGAGAAGGCGAACGGCGACATGCGGCGGCCGTTCAACAGGATCAGCGTCTTGTTGGTGCCCAGGCCGCGCATGTTGGCGTAGGTGGCACCGCCGGTGCCGCTGCCGATCGAGTTGCTGCCGATGCTCGACGACTGGCTGAACGACAGCTGCTGGATGACCTGTTCAACCGAGGTGACGCCCGACTGACGCAGGTCGTCGGCCTTCAGCACCGTCAGCGGCAGCGCGCCTTCATCGTTCACCGAACGCTTGATGGCCGAGCCGGTGACCTCGATACGCTGCTCGGACTGCGCAAACGCCGCCGGCGCCATCAGCACCGCGGCGCCGCCCAGCGCCAACAGCGCGGCAGTACAGATCTTGGATTTCTGGAACATCGAGGGACTCCAAATTGGACGAAGAACCTCTGGGGAACGGCCGCGCGTTACGACTGTTGCCGCAATGCAAACAACCCAGAGGATGTGTATCTGGATTGTCGATGCAAGACCATTTGCGGCCACCTCGGGACAACTCCGCCCGGAGCTACGGACGGCCGTTTATCGGCGAATTCGGCTCCGCCCTGAATTTTGAAAATTCATTTAATATCAATGACTTGCATTGATATTTGCAACGATTTTCTCGACTGACCTCTCGCCCCCTCGAGACCGGGGGCCGCGGTGCGAGGCGTTGGTCGCCTACAACACCGGCGACGTTAGCCCCAGGCGAACGCGCGCGGCCGGCATGAGGGGCAGGTTCGCGGCTCTCAGTCCAGCCGCGGCACCGCCGCCAACAAGCTGCGCGTATACGCGCTGGCCGGCGCCGTCAGCACCTGTTCGCTCGGGCCCTGCTCGACGATCTGGCCGGCCTGCATCACGGCCACGCGGTCGGCGATGTACTCGACGACGCCGATGTTGTGGGTGATGAACAGGTAGGACACGCCGAGCTCGGACTGCAGCTGGCGCAGCAGATTCAGGATCTGCGCCTGCACCGAGACGTCCAGCGCCGAGGTCGGCTCGTCGCAGACGATCAGCTCGGGCTGCACCGCCAGCGCGCGGGCGATGGCGATGCGCTGGCGCTGGCCGCCGGAGAACTCGTGCGGGTAGCGGCCCAGCGCCTCGCGGCGCAAGCCCACCTGCTCGACCAGCGCCTCGATGCGCTGGCGGCGCGCGCCGGCGTCGAGATCGGGCTGCAGCGCCGCCAGGCCTTCGTCCAGCAGTTCCTGCACGCGCATGCGCGGGTTCAGCGACGCGAACGGGTCCTGGAAGATGATCTGGATGCGCCGCCGCGCGGCCACCAGTTCGGCGCCTTCCAAGTCGAACAGGTTGCGGCCGTCGAGCAGCGCGCGGCCCTCGATGCGCGCCGCGTGGCGCAGCAATTGCACGATGGCCTTGCCGGTGGTCGTCTTGCCGCAGCCCGATTCGCCGACCAGCGCCAGCGTCTCGCCGCGGCCGACGCTGAAGCTGACCGCGCGCACGGCGTCGAACCAGCCCTTGGGCCGCTGCAGCACACCGCCGCGGATGGCAAAGCGCACCGACAGGTCCTGCACGTCCAGCAGCGGTGTCTTGGCCGCTGTAGCTGCCGGAGCCGCCGCCGGGCGGGCCGCCGTCGCCGGTGCAGCCGGAACGGTGGCCGCCACTGGCGGCGCGGCATCGACCCCTGCGGCCGTTGCAGCCGCTGCAGCTGAAGTCGCCGCCCCCGGCACGTACAGCAGGCAGCGCACCTCGTGCCCGAGCGGGCCCACCGTCACCATCGGCGGCAAGGTGCCGGCGCAGTGCGGCATCACCTGCGGGCAGCGCGGCGCGAAGCGGCAGCCGCGGAAGATTTCCGACAGCGGCGGCACGGTGCCGGGAATCGCCTCCAGCGCCTGTTCGCGCCGGCTGGCCGCCGGCAGCGCGCGCAGCAGCGCCTGCGCGTAAGGGTGGCGCGGCTGGCGGAAGAAGTCGTCGGCGCTTGCCACCTCGACGATCTGGCCGGCGTACATCAGCGCCACGCGGTGCGCCATGCCGGCCACCACCGCCAGGTCGTGCGTGATCAGCAGCAGGCCCATGCGGCGCTCGCGCTGCAGGTCCTTCAGCAGATCGAGGATCTGCGCCTGGATGGTGACGTCCAGTGCCGTGGTCGGCTCGTCGGCGATCAGGAACTCGGGCTCGGCGGCCAGCATCATCGCGATCATCACGCGCTGCTTCTGGCCGCCGCTCATGCGGAAGGGGTACTCGTCGATGCGGCGCTCGGGCTCGGGAATGCCGACGCGGCGCAGCCACTCGATGGCGCGCTCGCGCGCCGCCGCGCCGCGCAGTTCGGTGTGCGCCTCGATCGCCTCGACGATCTGGTCGCCCACGCGCATCACCGGGTTCAGGCTGGTCGACGGCTCCTGGAAGATCATGCCGACGCGTCCGCCGCGCACGCGGCGCATCTGCGATTCGGGCAGTTCCAGCACGTCCTGCCCGGCCACCTGCAGCCGGCCGTGGGTGATGCGCCCGTTGTCGGGCAGCAGCCGCATCAGCGCCAGCGCCGTCATGCTCTTGCCGCAGCCGCTCTCGCCCACCAGCGCGAAGGTCTCGCCGCGCTCGATGGCCAGGCGCAGGCCGTCGATGGCGCGCACCACCGCGGTGTCGGTGTCCAGCTCGACCTTCAGGTCCTCGATCGCCAGCATCGCATCAGGCCTTCACGGGTTTCTTGGCGATGCGCGCACGCAGCGTGCGCGCGCGCGGGTCGAAGGCGTCGCGCACGCCGTCGGCAAAGAGATTGGCCGCCAGCACCAGCGTGACCATGAAGCCGAAGGCCGCGGCGAAGCTCCACCACACCACGGGGTCGCGGCTCATCTCCACGCGGGCCAGGTTGATCATGCCGCCGAAGCTGTTCATCGACGGGTCGACGCCGACGCCGACATAACTCAGCACGGCCTCGTACAGGATGAGCGCCGAGAACTCCAGCACCGTGACGATCAGCATCAGATGCGCCACGTTGGGGAAGATGTGCCGCCGCATGATGCGCGCCGGCCCCACGCCGAAGGCCTGCGCCGCCTGCACGTATTCCAGCTCGCGCAGCTTCATGGTCTCGCCGCGCAGCAGCCGGCACAGGCCAGCCCAGCCGGTGGCGCCCAGCACCACGCACAGCAGGAAGAGCTTGAGGTCGGCGCGCTCGGCGCCGGTCTCGAACAGGTCGGGGTGCTTGTCGAGGAAGACCTGCACCATCAGCACGCAGGCGGCGATCAGCAGCACGTTGGGCACCGAGCTGAGCACCGTGTAGATGTACTGGATGAGCTCGTCGACCCAACCTTTGAGGTAGCCGGCCATGATGCCCAGCGTGACGGCCAGCGGCAGCGTCGCCAGCGTGGCCAGCGAGCCGATGACGAAGGCGGTGCGGATGCTCTTCAGCGCCTGGTACAGCACGTCGTTGCCGGTCTGGTCGGTGCCCAGCAGGTGGTAGGGGCCCGACAGCGCCGTGGCCGCGCCGGCCAGCAGCGCCACCACCCACAACGTGCCCAGCAGCGCGTGCCAGGGCAGCAGGCCTTCGCGGCGCGCGATGGCGGCGGCCGCGGCGCGCCAGGGCACCTCGCGCGCGCGCGCGATCCACGCCACCAGCGCGGCGCTGAGCAGCGCCGCGGCCAACGCGCCGGCCAGCAGCCCGCCGCCGGTGCGGGCCAGCAGGTCGCCGACGTGCTCGGTCGCCGGGTTCTTCAGGTGCGCGCCGCCGAACTGCAAACGCGGCGCGCGGCGCACGACCTGGCCGTTCTCCTCGAACGATTCCTTGGTCCAGCCGTAGGCGGCCAGCGGCTGCGAGTAGCTGGTCTCGCGCGAGCGCACCAGGTCCCACAGCAAGGCATCGAGCACCGAACGCGCGCGCGGGTCGTAGGCGCGCGCATCGGCCGGCGCGCCCGGCGCCGGCGGCAGCAGCGGCCGGTAGTGCAGGCTGTCCAGCAGCGTCAGGCCCAGGCACAGCAGCAGCACCAGCGACGAAGCCATCGCCGCCGGGTCGCGGAACACCTTGTGCCAATTGGCGCGCAGGTTGGGCCGGCGCCAGACCATGGCGCCGTAGCCCAGCAGCGCGGCGACGAGCAGCCAGACCGTGATGTCGGTCCACAGGAAGACGATCTTGGGCATGGCGGTCGGCAACAGCGGCGGTCAGGCCAGGCGCACGCGCGGATCGGCCCAGCTGTAGGCGAAGTCGATCAGCACGAAGGTGGCGATGTAGAGGAGCGAGCCGATGAACACCATCGTCCGCACGATGGCGAAGTCCTGCTTGCCGATGGCCTCGATCACGTAGGCGCCCAGGCCCGGCAGGCCGAAGAAGCTTTCGAACACCAGGCTGCCGAGGAAGACGTAGGGCAGGTACGAGCCGGCGCTGGTGATGATGGGAATCAGCGCGTTGCGCAGCACGTGGCGGGCCAGCACCGCGTACTCGGCCAGGCCCTTGGCGCGCGCGGTGCGCACATAGTCCTTGCCGATCTCTTCGAGGAACATCGCGCGGTACAGCCGCGCCTCGCCGCCCAGCCGCGCCAGCAGCGACAGCATGATCGGCAGCACCAGGAACTTCACCGCGTCCAGCCCGCCGGCGTAGCCCGAGATCGGCGCCAGCTTGAGCACGCGCGAGAACAGGTACTGGCCGACGATGATGTAGAACAGTGCCGAGATCGACAGCATCACCACGCAGGCGACCACGCCCCAGAAGTCCAGCCGCGTGCCGCGCAGCATCACCAGCAGCAGCGCGAAGGCCGTGCTGGCGATGACCTGCAGCACGAACAGCGGCAGCGCCATCTGCAGGCTGACCTTCATGCGCGCGGCCACCTCCGAGCCGATGTCGCCGGCGCTTTCGCCGTCGGCGCGGCCGAACTTCAGCGCGAACAGGCTGGCCGAGCGCTCCCAGAAGATGGTGTCGGTGAGCTGCTCGCTGCCCGACTTGGCGGGGTTGAAGTACAGCGGCTTGTCGTAGCCGCGCTCGCTCTTCCACCGCTCGATGGCGGCCTGGTTGATGCGCTTGCCGCCGAGGTTCAACCGCGCCATGTCGTCGGGCGTGTTGACGGTGAAGAACAGGATGAAGGTGGCCAGGTTGACGCCGGCCAGGATGAGCACGCCGTAGGCGATGCGGCGCAGGAGGTAGGCAAACACGGTGGCGGCGTCCTCAGGTCGGCAGCACCTGGCCGCGGGCGTTCATGCGTTCGCGCCGGCTCAGCGTGCGCATCGCGGCCCACACCAGCGCGGCGATGCCGGCGGCGATCAGCAGCAGCGGCCACCAGCGCGGCTTGTTCCAGGCGGCGATGCGCTGCGCGCGCTCGACGGTGTCCAGCCGCAGGTAGCGGCCCTGGTCGCGGATCAGGATCGCCGGCTTGCTGTTGTAGACCCAGTGCTGGATCGAGGCCGAGGCGTGCGGGAAGAAGCCCATGGTCCAGGGCGCGTCGATCTGCGCGATGCGCACCATCTCGTCGACCAGCTTCTGCTTCTCGGGGCCGTCGTCCACGCTCTTCATCTGCAGGAACAAGCGGTCGTACTCGGCGTTGGCGTAGTTGGAGGTGTTCTCGCCGTCGTACTTGGTCTTGCCGTTGGGGCCGTACAGCAGGAACAGGAAGTTCTCGGCGTCGGGGTAGTCGGCGTTCCAGCCCAGCCAGAAGACCTGGTACTTGCCTTTGCGCACCTTGTCCTGGAACTGGCTGTTGTCGGTGGCGCGCACTTCGAGCTGGACGTCGATCTTGGCGAACTGGCGCACCACCCAGTCGATCTCGGGCCGGATCTCGGGCGATGGCGCGGCGTAGAAGTCGTAGTTCAGCACCAGCGGCTTGCCGGTCTTGGCGTCGCGGCCGTTGGGGTAGCCGGCCTCGGCCAGCAGCTTCTTGGCGTCGTCGATCGAGCGGCGCACCACCTTGCCGTCCACCAGCTTGTGCGTCACCGGGTTGAAGTAGCCCGGCTGGTCCTCGCGCGAGCCGAAGATGCCCGGCGGCAGCGGGCCTTGCGCGGTGTCGCCGGCCTTCTTGGGGAAGATCTTCGAGTACTCCTCCCAGTCGATGGCGATCGACAGCGCCTGGCGCAGCTTGCGGTTCTTCTCGGCCTGCGCCGGCGAGTCGCCGTCGCCGATCACCGGGTCGAGCATGTTGAAGGCGATGAAGTAGCTGTTGACGTCGGAGCCGGTGTTCAGCCGGAAGCCCTTCTCGGTGTACTCGCGGCGCACCTCGTCGCTGTCCTGCATGGCGACGAGGTAGCTCTTGCCCATGTCGGTGCGCTCGAACACTTCCACGTCGTAGTAGCCGTCGCGGAACTTGCCCTGGCGCGGCAGCGGCTCGCGCTCGACGGTGAGCACGATCTTGTCGATGAAAGGCGTCTTCTTGCCGCAGTCGGCCAGCAGCCCGGCGGCCTTGTCCTCGGGCGTGCCCTCGCAGGGATAGGGCTCGCCGCGGTAGTTCGGGTTGCGCACCATCACGTGGCGCCGGTCCTGGATGAACTCGGTCAGCATGTAGGGGCCGGTGCCCACCGGCCAGCGGTCCAGCGTCATGCCGCGCTCGGCCATGCCGGGCTGGGCGTAGAAGGCGTCGGCCTCCCAGGGGATGGGCGCCGTGAACGTCATCTGCATCCAGTAGCTCCACTGCGGATACTTGCCCTTGATGCGCACGCGCAGCAAGTGCTTGTCCGGCGCGCTGGCACCGGCCAGCGGCCAGCGGCGGAAGTCGAGGAAGGGCTTGTCCAGGTCGGCCGGGTCCTGCCCCTCGCGCAGCTTGGCGTCTTCGCGCTTCACCAGCTCGCCGTACTCCTTGAGGCCGACGATCATCTCGGAGAACAGGCCGAAGATCGGCGTCGTCACGCGCGTGGTGGCGTGGCGCTTGAGGGCGTAGACGAAGTCGTCGGCCACCAGCTCGCGCGTCCCGGTCTGCTCGAAGGCGATGGGCGTGCGCCGCTCGCCCAGCCAGCCGGGCTTCTGGCTGACGTCGGTGTGGTAGCGGTACTTGCCGTGGTCGTCCTTGGCGAAGGCCGGGTGCGGCTGGAACAGGATGCCCTTCTTGATGGGCACGTCGTACACGCTCTCGGCCACCTGCTCGGCCGGCGCATCGTCGGGCAGCGCCTGGCCGTTCTTGTCCACGAAGTGCGGCTTGACCACCTCGGCCGCGCTCTTGGGCACCAGCACGTAGGGGCGCTTGAGGTAGTGGTAGCCGTAGGGCGGCTCGTAGATCTGGTAGGTGAAGGGCGTGTCGTTGGACCAGTACGACGCGGTCGGGTCCAGGTGCCGCGGCGACGACTCCATGACGCCGGTGAACAACGTGTTCTCTTCGGCCGCGCCGGCCGGCCAGGGGTTGTTGTTGCAGCCGGCCAGCGTGGCCAGGCCCAGCACGATCGTCAACAGCGCGGCACGCATGGGGGTCTCCTCAACGACGGCGCCCTCGACCCGGCGGCTGCTCGTGACAGCCGCCGCGCTTGAGGGCGCTGCGCGGCATTCTACGCAGCGCGCGCGGTCAATCGCCGCGCAGCGCGGCGCGCAACTGCTGGCCGATCTGCGGGCGCGCGGCAAACGGGTCGCTGGGGTTGCGCAGCTGCAGCACGTCTTCCATGCGCGTCTGCACGCCGGCCAGCGACTGCGGGTGGCTGAAAACGTAGAAGCGCTGCGCGGCCATCGCGTCGAAGACGAACTGCGCCACCTGCGCCGCGCTGACCTTGCCGCTGCCCACGGCCTTGGCCGTCATCGCCTGCTGCACCTGCTGGCTGCGCGACGGCGCGCCGGCGTCGGTCAGGTCGGCCGGCCGGTTGCGCTGGCTGACGTGGATGCCGGTGTCGACGAAGAAGGGGCACAGCAGGTGGGCGTGAACCTGGTCGGTGACCAGCGCCAGGTCTTGATACAGCGTCTCGCTCAAGCTCACCACCGCGTGCTTGCTGACGTTGTAGACGCCCATGTTGGGCATGTTGACGAGGCCGGCCATGCTGGCGGTGTTGACGATGTGGCCGCGCCACGCGGGGTCGGCCTTGGCGGCGGCCAGCATCAGCGGCGTGAAGACGCGCACGCCATGCACCACGCCCATCAGGTTGACGCCGAGCACCCATTCCCAGTCCTTGGGCGACTGCTCCCAGATCAGCCCGCCGGCGCCGACGCCGGCGTTGTTGAACACGAAGGTGGGCGTGCCGAAGCGCGCCAGCGTGGCTGCGGCCAGCGCCTCGATCTCGGCGGCCTTGCCGACGTCGGTGCGGCGCGCCAGCACCTGGGCGCCCAGGTCCTGGATTTCGCGCGACGCGGTGTCCAGCGCGTCGGCCTGCACGTCGGCCATCACGACCTTCATGCCCTGCCGCGCCGCGATGCGGCAGGCCTCCAGGCCGAAGCCCGAGGCCGCGCCGGTGATGACGGCGATGCCGCCGGTTGATGCATTCACGTGGCTTGCTCCTTGATCTGGAAACCCTGGCGCGGGAAGTGCACGTGCACCGTGCCCGCGCGTTCGTCGTGGCGGCGCAGCACCACCTCGTCGGCCGACAGGCCGACCAGCGCGCCGGCCACCGCATCGGTGGCGTAGTCGGTGGCGGCCACCGTCACCGCCTGCCCGGCCTGCCAGCCGAGGCCCGGCTGCACCACCGCCGGCTCGTGGCTGCGCGCCGCGGCCGCGATCGCCAGCGCCTGCGCCGCGTCCATCTCCTCGTGCACGCCGTGGCCGATGGCCAGCACGCGCTCCAGCCAGGCCTTGAGCAGCGGGTGCGGGTCGAACACCGCCAGCAGCGGCGCGCGGCGGATGAACCACAGGCAATGCGCGACCGAGAAGTCGGCAATGCTGGCCGCCTCGCCGAACAGGAAGGGCCGGCCGTCGGCCAGTTGCGCGGCCAGCGCCGCCAGGTGCGCCGGCAGCAGCGCGATGGCGTCGTGCGTGCCCATGCGGCGAAAACCCGCCGTCATCGCCGCGCGGTCGGCACCGAAGGCCTTGATGCTCTCCGGCGGCTGGCCGGCCATCACCTGCGCCAGCGTCTCGGGCCGCAGCGTGAACGGGATGACGGTCCAGAACAGCGTGCTGTCGGCCCATTGCGCCAGCAGCGGCGCCAGCGGCGCCGACGGCGGGAACAGCGAGGGCCGCGGCTGCAGCCGCTCCAGCACGCGGGCGATCAGCGCGCTGTCGCAATAGACGTCGGCGCCGATCTGCAGGTTGGGCGTGCGCCGGTAGCCGCCGGTCAGCGCCACCAGGTCGGGCTTGGGCATGATCGACGGCACGGTGACCGAGCGCCAGCCGATCGCCTTGAAGCCCAGCATCAGCCGCGCCTTCTCGGCGAACGGCGAGCCGGCGTAGTGGTGCAGGATGGGGGTGGTGTCGGGGTCCATCGCGGCGGCCTTTCGGGTGCGGGGCTTCAGGCGGTCCAGGGCATCGCGCGGGCGAGCACGGCGTCGAGGTCCAGCCCCGCCGGCAACGCGCCGAACACGTCGCCCGGCTCGGCGATACGGCCGGCGCAGAAGGCATCGAACACCGCCGCCGGCGCCGAGCGCTGCAGCAGCGCGGCCTGCACCAGCAGCGCCACGTCGCGCGCCAGGCGGCGCGCCTCGGCCTCGCCGGTGGCGCCGTCCAGCCCGTGGTGCACGCGCTCGCCCAGGCGGCGCACGTCGTCGCGCGCGGCGCGGGCCTCGGCGGTCTCGTGCATCAGCGCATCGGCGACGGGTCCGCTGCGCAGCGCGCGCAGCAGGTCCAGCGCCTGGATGTTGGCGGCGCCTTCCCAGATGCTGTTGACCGGCATCTCGCGGTAGATGCGCGCCATCACGCCTGCGCCGTTTTCTTCGACGTAGCCGTTGCCGCCCAGGCATTCCATCGCCTCCTGGCCGAAGGCGGCGCCGCGCTTGCAGATCCAGAACTTGGCGATCGGCGTCAGCACGCGGCGCAGCACGGCCTCGTGGCCGTCGACGTCCTGGCCGTTCTCGCTGCGGTCGACGGCGCGCGCCAGGCGCATCGCCAGCGCGGTGGCGGCCTCGCTTTCCAGCGCCAGGTCGGCCAGCACGTTCTTCATCATCGGCTGCTCGATCAGCCGCTTGCCGAAAGCCTTGCGCTGCGCGCCGTGGTGCAACGCCAGCGACAGCGCCTGGCGCATCAAGGCCGCGGTGCCGAGCGCGCAGTCGAGCCGCGTCATCGCGCCCATCGCCAGGATCTGCGCGACGCCGCGGCCGGGCTCGCCAACTAGCCACGCGGTGGCGCGCTTGAACTCCACCTCGCTGCTGGCGTTGGCCTGGTTGCCGAGCTTGTGCTTGAGGCGCTGGATGGCGATGGCATTGACGCTGCCGTCGGGCCGGATGCGCGGCAGGAAGTAGCAGCTCAGGCCGCCCTCGCCTTGCGCCAGCACGAGGAAGGCGTCGCACATCGGTGCCGAGAAGAACCACTTGTGGCCGGTGATCGCCACCCGCGTGCCCCAGCCGTCCTCGCCGTCGGCTTCGGCGCGCGTTGTGTTGGCGCGCACGTCGGAGCCGCCCTGCTTCTCGGTCATGCCCATGCCCAGCGTGACCGCGCTCTTGTGCGCCGCGCCGACGAAGCGCGGGTCGTAACGCGGGCTGGCGATCAGCGCGCCCCAGTCGGCCCAGATGCCGGCGTTGGCGCGCAGCGCCGGCGTCACCGCATAGGTCATCGAAACGGGGCACAGCACCGAGGGCTCGGCCTCGGTGAAGAGCATGAAGCCGGCGGCGCGCTCGACGTGGCCGCCGGGGCCCGCGCTCCACGGGCTGCCGTGCAGGCGGTGGCGCAGCGCGGCTTCCATCAGCGCGTGGTAGCTGGGGTGGAACTCCACCTGGTCGATGCGGTGGCCGAAGCGGTCGTGGCTGCGCAACTCGGGCCCGTGCACGTTGGCCAGCCGTGCGTGCTGCTGCATCGCCGCGCTGCCGGCCTCGGCGCCCAGCGCCTGCAGCCGCGCCTGCAGCGCCGCATCGGGCGCCGGGTGGTCGCGGCGCACGGCCTCCTGCAGCGGCCGGTCGATCGCCCAGAGGTTCACGTCGACCAGCGGGCGCGACTGGTTGGTGACCTCGTGCGTGGACCCATCGGCCAGCGCGTGGGCAAGCGTGTTCATCGCGGGCTCCAGAACATTTCCAGGTGCGGGATGCCGTCTTCCGGATATGGCTCGCCGACGGCCTGGAACCCCAGCGAGCCGTAGAAGGCCTGCAGCCGCGCCTGCGCGCTGATGCGCACGCCCTGGCCCGGCCACGCCGCCTGGCAGCGTTGCAGGCCCTCGATCATCAGCGCGCGGCCGAGGCCGCTGCCGCGCACCTCGGGCGCCGTGATCACGCGGCCGATCGACGGCTCGGCATACTTGATGCCGGGGTCGATGGCGCGCAGATAGGCGTGCAGTTCGCCGGCTTCGCCGCGGCCCAGCAGGTGCCAGGCGCGGCGGTCGACGCCGTCGATGTCGAGGTAAGGCCCCTGCTCCAGGATGAAGACCCGGCAGCGCAGCGCCAGCGCGTCGTACAGGTCGTCGCGACCCAGTTCGCTGAAACGTTGCCACTGCCAGCGCATGGTCAGACCAGCTTGACGAGTTGCTTGCCGAAGTTCTTGCCCTGCAGCAGGTCGAGGAAGGCCTGCGGCGCGCGCTCGATGCCTTGCGCGATGCTCTCGCGGTATTTCAGCTCGCCGCTCGCCACCCGCTCGCCCAGTTCGCGAAGCGCCGCGGGCCACAGGTCGGGGTGCTCGCTGACGATGAAGCCCTGCAGCTTGAGCCGCGCCGTCAGCAGCAGCCGCGGCTGCGTGATGGGCAGCGGCCGGCCGTCGTAGCCGGCGATCATGCCGCACAGCGCGATGCGGCCGAAGTCGTTCATGTTGGCCAGCACCGCGTCGAGCACCGGGCCGCCGACGTTCTCGAAGTTGCCGTCGATGCCGCCGGGCGCCGCCTGCTTCAGCGCCGCGGCCAAGGCCGCCGCGTCGCGGTGCTGCTTGTGGTCGACGCAGGCGTCGAAGCCGAGTTCGTCGACGACGTAGGCGCATTTCTCGGGCCCGCCGGCGATGCCCACCACGCGGCAGCCGCGCGCCTTGGCCAGTTGCCCCAGCGCGCTGCCCACCGCGCCGCTGGCGGCGCTGACGGCGATGGTCTCGCCGGCCTTGGGCGCGATGATCATCGAGAGCCCCACCCAGGCGGTGACGCCGGGCATGCCCACCGCGCCCAGGTAGGCCGCGAGCGGCACGCGCGACACGTCCACCTTGCGCCACGCCGCGAGGCCGGGGCCTTGCACCAGCGCGTACTGCTGCCAGCCGCCGGCGCCGACCACCGCGTCGCCGGCGGCGAAGCCAGGGTGGCGCGACTCCAGCACCTCGCCCACCGTGCCGCCCAGCATCACCGCGCCAACGGCCTGCGGCGCGGCGTAGCTCTTGCCCTCGTTCATGCGCATGCGCATGTAGGGGTCCAAGCTGAGGTAGTGCTGGCGCACCAGCACCTGGCCATCGGCCAGCGCCGGCACCGGCGTCTGCACGAGGCGGAAGTTGTCCAGGCCCGCGTGCTCGGCGGGGCGCGAGGCGAGCAGCCATTGCTGGTTGACGAGTGCCATGTCAGCCGCCACCGTGCACGGCCGAGACGCCGCCGTCGACGGCGAGGATCTGCCCCGTGATGTGCTTACCCGCCGCGCTGGCGAACAGCAGCGTGGCGCCCTTGAGGTCGTCGTCGTCGCCCAGGCGGCGCAGCGGCGAGGCGGCGGCCAGCTTGTCGGCGCCCACGGCCTGCAGCGTGCCGCGCGTCATCTTGCTGGGGAAGAAGCCCGGCGCCACGGCGTTCACGGTGATGCCGTGCTCGCCCCATTCGCCGGCCAGCGCGCGCGTGAAGTTGACCACCGCGCCCTTGCTGGTGCCGTAGGCGATGAACTCGACGTCCATCGAGCCCGACAGCCCGGCGATCGAGGCCACGTTGATGATGCGCCCGTGCTTGCGCGGCAGCATGCTGGCGCGGCCCGCGGCCTGGCTGAACAGGAAGATCGAGCGGATGTTCAGGTTCATCACCTTGTCCCAGGCCTCGAGCGGATAGTCCTCCATCGGCGCGCCCCAGGTGGCGCCGGCGTTGTTGACGAGGATGTCGATCTGCCCCAGGCGCTGCATCGCCTCGTCGACCACCTTTTGCACCTGCGCCGGGTCGGCGGCGTCGGCGGCCACCCAGCGCGCATCAATGCCCTTGGCCTGCAGCGTGGCCGCGGCTTCCTCCAGGTCGGACGCCTTGCGCGAGCTGAGCAGCACGCGCGCGCCGGCCTCGCCCAGCGCCTCGGCCATCTGCAGGCCCAGGCCCCGCGAGCCGCCGGTGACCAGCGCCGTGCGGCCGCTCAGGTCGAAGAGTTTGTGGATCGGGGTGCTCATGGCTTGGGTCTCCAAGGGGAAAGTCAGAACCACTCGTCGTGCATCTCGCGGCACACGCTCTCGCGGCTGGCGACGACGCCCAGCCAGGCGTCGATGCGCGGCAGCTCGTAGGCGAAGAAGTAGCGCATGGCGGCGCGGCGGCCAGGGTCGGCCGAGGCCAGCGCCAGGTCCAGCCACAGCCAGGCCAGCACCACGTGGCCGAAGGCCTGCAGGTAAGGCGTGGCGTTGGCCAGCGCGGCTTCGGGCTCGCCGCTGGCCCAGGCGGCCTTGGTGGCGGCGCCCAGCTTCTGCAGCGCGCCGGCCAGTTCGGTGGCACGTTGGGCGAACGGCTCCGCCTGCGCGGCGCGCTCGATGGTGGCGTTGACGCGCGTGGCCAGCAGCTTGAGCCCGGCGCCGCCGTCCATCACCACCTTGCGGCCCAGCAGGTCCAGCCCCTGGATGCCGTGCGTGCCCTCGTGGATCATGTTCAGCCGCTGGTCGCGCCAGTACTGCTCGACCGGGAAGTCGCGCGTGTAGCCGTAGCCGCCGAGGATCTGGATGGCCAGGCTGTTGGCCTCCAGGCACCACTCGCTGGGCCAGCTCTTGGCGATCGGCGTCAGCACCTCCAGCAGCAGCGTGGCCTCGGCCGCCGCGGCGGCCTCGCCGGTGTGCTGCTCGTCGACCAGGCGCGCGCAGTACAGCGCCAGCGCCAGGCCGCCTTCGCCATAGGCCTTCTGCGCCAGCAGCATGCGCTTGACGTCGGCGTGCTGGATGATGGGCACCGGCGGCGCGGCGCTGTCCTTGCCGCCGGCCGTGACGGGGCGACCTTGCAGCCCGGTCGTCCACAGGCGGCCTTGCAGCCGCGTGCGGGCGTAGTCCAGGCTGGCTTCGTAGCCGGCCAGGCCCAGCATCACCGCGCCGAGGCCGACGCCGATGCGCGCCTCGTTCATCATGTGGAACATGCAGCGCAGGCCTTGGCCCGGCGCGCCGACGCGGTAGCCGATGGCACCTGCTGCGCCGCGCACCGGAAACTTGCCCTCGCCGAAATTCAGCAGCGTGTTGGTCGTGCCGCGATAGCCCAGCTTGTGGTTCAGCCCGGCCAGGGCCACGTCGTTGCGCTCGCCGGTCAAGCGGCCTTGCGCGTCGACCAGGTGCTTGGGCACGATGAAGAGCGAGATGCCCTTGGTGCCTGGCAGCGGCTTGCCGTCGGGCCCGGGGATCTTGGCCAGCACGAGGTGGACGATGTTCTCGGTGATCTCGTGCTCGCCGGCCGAGATCCACATCTTGTTGCCGCGCAGCCGGTAGCGCGGGCCCAGCGGGTCGGACTCGAAGTCATCGCCGTCGGGCGTGGCGCGCGTCGCCACGTCGGACAGCGACGAGCCGGCCTGCGGCTCGCTCAGGCACATGGTGCCGAACCAGCGGCCGCTGAACTCGTTGGCCGCGAACACCTCGCGCTGCGCCGGCGTGCCATGCGCCATCAGCAGATTGGCGTTGCCCTTGGTCAGCATCGCGTAGCCGCCCATCGCGATGCTGGCCTTGTAGAAGAAGGCGTTGGCCGCCATCTCGATGACGCAGGGCAGTTGCATGCCGCCGACCTCGGCGCCCTGCGCCGCGGCCAGCATGCCCGATTCGGCGTAGGCCTTGCAGGCGTCGTGCGTGGCCTGCGGCAGGTGCACGCGCTGACCGTCGAAATGCGGCTCTTCGGTGTCGACCAGGCGGTTGAACGGCGCGAACTTCTCGCGCGCGATGCGCTCGCAGGTGTCCAGCACGCCCGCGAAGGTCTCCGCCGAATGCTCGGCGAAGCGCTCGCGCTGCGGCAGCGCCTGCACGCCGAGCCAGTCGTCGAGCAGGAAGTCGAGGGTCTTGCGCATGGTCGGGCCCGTCAGTGCCGCGCGGCCGTCACAGCACCTCGAAGATGCCGGCCGCGCCCATGCCGCCGCCGATGCACATGGTCACGCACACCTTCTTGGCGCCGCGGCGCTTGCCTTCGATCAGCGCGTGCCCGGTGAGGCGCTGGCCGCTCATGCCGTAGGGGTGGCCGATGGCGATGGCGCCGCCGTTGACGTTGAGCCGCTCCATCGGAATGCCCAGGCGGTCGGCGCAGTACAGCACCTGCACCGCGAAGGCCTCGTTCAGCTCCCACAAGTCGATGTCGCCGACCTTCAGGCCCAGGCGCTGCAGCACCTTGGGCACCGCGAAGACGGGGCCGATGCCCATCTCGTCGGGCTCGCAGCCGGCGACGGCGAAGCCCAGGAAGCGGCCCAGCGGCTTCAGGCCCTTTTGCTGCGCGTAGGTCTCGTCGACCACCACGCAGGCGCCGGCACCATCGCTGAACTGGCTGGCATTGCCCGCCGTCACCACGCCGCCGGGCATGGCCGCGCGGATGTCCTTGATGCTTTCGTAGGTGGTGCCCGGGCGCAGGCCTTCATCGACGCTGACCGTCACTTCCTTGCTGCGCAGGCCCAGCGTGGCGTCGGCGACGCCGGCGATGGTGGTCACCGGCACGATCTCGTCCTTGAACAGGCCCTGCTCCTGCGCGGCGCAGGCCTTTTGCTGGCTGGCCGCGCCGTAGCGGTCCATGCGCTCCTTCGACACCTCGTAGCGCTTGGCCACGGTCTCGGCGGTCTGCAGCATCGGCCAGTAGATCTCGGGCTTGTGCTCCTTGAGCCAGGGGTCCTGGAACATGTGCATGTTCATCTCCTGCTGCACGCAGGAGATGCTTTCCACGCCGCCGGCGACGTAGACCTGACCCTCGCCCGCGGCGATGCGCTGCGCCGCCATCGCGATGGTCTGCAGCCCGCTGCTGCAGAAGCGGTTGACGGTGGCCGCGCTCACCGTCACCGGCAGCCCGGCGCGCAGCGCGGCCTGGCGGGCGATGTTCCAGCCGGTGGCGCCCTCGGGGTTGGCGCAGCCCATCAGCACGTCTTCCACGCTGCCGGGGTCGATGCCGGCGCGCTGCACCGCTGCGGCGATGGCCGCGCCGCCCAGCGTGGCGCCATGCGTCATATTGAAGCCGCCCTTCCAGCTCTTGGCCAGGGGGGTGCGGGCGGTGGACACGATCAGGGCTCGGCTCATGGTGTGGGTCCTTCAGCGGGGGTCGGGCCCGCGGCAAGCTGCAGCAGGCGGTGATAGAAGCGGACGGCCTCGGGCAGCTGGGTCACCGCGATGCGTTCGTCGGTGCCGTGCAGCCGCGGCAGATCCTCGGGCTTGAAACGGATGGGCATGAAGCGGTAGACCTGATCGGCCACCGCCTCGAAGTGCCGCGAATCGGTGCCCTGCAGCGTCAGCCCAGGCGCGACGATGTCCTCGGGGTAGATCTCGCGGATGGCGCGCTCGATCGTGCGGTAGGCCGGCCCGTCGGCCGCCGACAGCCGCGAGGCCGGGAACGCGGCGCCGATCGGCGCGACCTCGACGGCCTCGTCGGCCACCGCGCGCTTGACGTGGGCGACGATGCCGTCGGCCGTGTCGCCGGGCAGGATGCGAAAGTTCACCAGCGCGTCGGCGCGGCCCGGCAGCACGTTGTCCTTGTTGCCGGCGTTGAGCACCGTCATCGCGGTGGTGGTGCGCATCAGCGCGTTGGTGGCGGCGCCCTTTTCCAGCATGCGCTCGACCAGCGGGCGCAGCAGCCACAGGTTGGACATCGCCAGCCGCTGGCCGAACGGCAGCTCGGGCGCGACCACGGCGAACAGCTCGCCCGCCGCGCCCTGGATGCCGCCGGGCATGGGCGCGCGGTCCAGCCGCGCCAGCGCCGCCGACAAGCGGCCGATGGCGCTGGTGGCCGGCTGGGTGGGCGGCATCGACGAATGGCCGGGCGCCGCGCTGGCGCTGATCTTCAGCGTCACCGAGCCTTTCTCGCCCAGGCCGATCAGCGCGATCGGCCGGGCCACGCCGGGCAGGATGCCTTCGGTGACGGCCATGCCCTCGTCCAGCACGAAGGCCAGCTTGAGGCCGCGCTGCTGGAACAGCTTGACCACCTGCGCCGCGCCTTGCGCGCCGCCCACTTCCTCGTCGTGGCCGAAGACGAGATAGACGTCGCGCTGCGGCTGGAAGCCGGCGGTCAGCAGGGCTTCCACCGCTTCGAGCTGGGTGATGACGTTGGCCTTGTCGTCGAGCGCGCCACGGCCCCAGACGAAGCCGCCTTCCACGCGGCCGTCGAACGGCGGCTGCTTCCACAGCGCCTCGGTGCCGGGCGCGATCGGCACCACGTCCTGGTGCGCCAGCAGCGCCACCGGCTGCAGCTTGGGGTCGCGCCCCGGCCAGCGGTAGACCAGCGTGTGGTTGCCCACGCGCTCCAGCGCCAGCGCCGCGTGCACCCGCGGGTAGCGCGCGCGCAGGTGGGCCTGCAGTTGATCGAAGGCCTGCGCCGTGCCGGCGGGGTCGAGCAGGCCGCTGACGGTGCGCGCGCGCAGCGCCACGGCCAGCGACTGCGCCACCGCCTCGGCATCCACCGCCAGCGGCGGCCGCGGCGGAAAGCTGCGTTGCCGCGAGCCCTGGCGCAGCGTGTTGCCCACCAGCACCGCGGCCAGCAGCAGCACGAGGGCCAGCAGGCCGATGACGAGGCGCTTGAGCACCGCGGCCGCGCTCAGGTGAAGGTCTTACCTTCGGCCGCCAGCCTGGCCAGCAGCGGCGCCGGCTGCCAGAAGCCGGCGTCGTCATGCGGGTTGCGGGCGAAGCGCTTCATGGCCTGCACCACGTTGAACAGGCCCACCTGGTCGGCATAGCACATGGGCCCGCCGCGCCACAGCGGGAAGCCGTAGCCGGTGAGGTAGACCATGTCGATGTCGCTGGCCTTGCTGGCGATGCCCTCTTCGAGGATGTGCGCCGCCTCGTTGACGAGGCTGAAGACCAGGCGCTGCACGATCTCTTCGTCGCTGATCTTGCGCGGCTGGGTCATGCCGATCGCGGCGCGGTGCTTGTCCAGCATCTCGGCCACCACCGGCGAGGGGATGGCGTCGCGCTTGCCCGGCAGGTAGTCGTACCAGCCGGCTTGCGTCTTCTGGCCGAAGCGGCCCAGTTCGCACAAACGGTCGGCGCTGGCGCTGTACTTCATGTCGGGATGCTCGACGGCGCGGCGCTTGCGGATCGCCCAGCCGATGTCGTTGCCGGCCAGGTCGCCCATGCGGAACGGGCCCATCGCGAAGCCGAACTTCTCGATCGCCTTGTCCACCTGCTGCGGCGACGCGCCCTCGTCCAGCAGGAAGCCGGCCTGGCGGCTGTACTGCTCGATCATGCGGTTGCCGATGAAGCCGTCGCAGACGCCGGAGACCACCGCCGTCTTGCGGATCTTCTTGGCGAGCGCCATCACGGTGGCCAGCACGTCCTTGGCGGTCTTCTCGCCGCGCACCACCTCCAGCAGCTTCATCACGTTGGCCGGGCTGAAGAAGTGGGTGCCGATGACGTCCTGCGGGCGCTTGGTGAAGGCGGCGATCTGGTCGACGTCCAGCGTGCTGGTGTTGCTGGCGAGGATGGCGCCGGGCTTCATCACCTCGTCGAGCCGGCGGAAGACCTTCTCCTTGACGCCCATGTCCTCGAACACGGCCTCGATCACGAGGTCGGCGTTCTTGATGTCGTCGTAGTCGAGCGTGGTCTTCAGCAGCGCCATGCGCTGCTCGTACTTGTCGGCCTTCAGCTTGCCCTTCTTGACCTGCGCATCGTAGTTCTTGCGGATGGTGGCCACGCCGCGCTCCAGCGCCTCGGGCTTCATCTCCAGCATCGTCACCGGGATGCCGGCGTTGAGGAAGTTCATCGTGATGCCGCCGCCCATGGTGCCGGCGCCGATCACGGCCACCTGCTCGATCTTGCGCTGCGGCGTGTCTTCGGGCACGTCGGGGATCTTGGAGGCCGCGCGCTCGCCGAAGAAGGCATGGCGCAGCGCCTTGCTCTCGGGCGTCAGCATCAAGGCCCAGAAGGTCGCCAGCTCATAGGCCAGGCCGTCGTCGAAGCTGCGCGCTTTCAGCGACTGCTCGACGCAGTCCACGCACTTGGCCGGCGCCGGGAAGTTCTTGGCCATCGCCTTGACGGTGTTGCGCGCGAACTGGAAATAGCCGTCGGCGTTGGGGTGCGTGACCTTGAGGTTACGCACCAGCGGCAGCGGCCGCACGTCGGCGCGGGCGGCGGCGAAGTCCAGCGCGGCGGCGACGACGTCGCCCTGCGCCACCTGGTCGAACAGCTTCTGCCCCGGCAACGCGGCCAGCACTTCGCTCTTCACCGGATCGCCGCTGACGATCATGTTGAGCGCGGTCTCCACGCCCAGCACGCGCGGCAGGCGCTGCGTGCCGCCGGCGCCGGGCACCAGGCCCAACTTGACCTCGGGCAGCGCAATCTGCGCGCCCGGCGCGGCCACGCGGTAGTGGCAGCCCAGCGCCAGTTCCAGCCCGCCGCCCATGGCCACGCTGTGCACGGCGGCCACCACGGGCTTGGTCATGGCTTCGAGCTGGCGGATCAGCGACAGCAGATTGGGCTCGGCACCGGCCTTGGGCGAGCCGAACTCCTTGATGTCGGCGCCGCCGGAAAAAGCCTTGCCGCCGCCGGTGATCACCACCGCCTTGACGGCGGCGTCGGCCGCCGCGCGGTCCAGCCCCTCGGCGATGGCCACGCGCGTGGCGTAGCCCAGGCCGTTGACCGGCGGGTTGTGCATGGTGATCAGGGCCACGCCGCCGCGGACCTCGTAGCTCGCGCTCATCGCGTCTCCTCAGGGGAAATAGAACGGTCGTTCGATTCTAGGGGCCGGCGCCGAATGCCCTGTCCCAGCCGCGACAGTCTATGGGGCCGGCGGCTGTTATGGCGCGGTTGTGGCGCGGTCATGGCGCGCCGGTGCAAACCCGCCATGCCCAAGGGGCCGGCCCGCGCGCTGGCAGAATCGCGCCCCATGGCTGCCCAGCCCCCCCACGAACACGACGACCCGCGCTACGAGGTCCAGCACAGCGACGCCGAATGGCGCGCCAAGCTGGACCCCATGCAATACCAGGTGGCGCGCCACGCCGCCACCGAGCGCCCCTTCACCGGCAAGTACTGGGACCACTGGGACCCGGGCCGCTACCACTGCGTGGGTTGCGGCACGCCGCTGTTCGAATCGGGCACCAAGTTCGACGCCGGTTGCGGCTGGCCGAGCTACTGGGCGCCGATCAACGCCGACGTCATCGAAGAGGTGCGCGACGCCAGCCACGGCATGGTGCGCGTGGAGGTGCGCTGCAAGCGCTGCGGCTCGCACCTGGGCCACGTGTTCCCCGACGGCCCGAAGCCCACCGGCGAGCGCTACTGCATCAACTCGGCCGCCATTGGCTTCGACCCGTCCGCGTCCGGCCCGGCATGAAGCTGCTGTTCGACTTCCTGCCGATCATCCTGTTCTTCGGCACCTTCAAGTTCGCCGAGTCGCACAAGGAAGCGGCAGCCGAGTTCGCCAGCCGCCACCTCGGCGGCATCGTCGCCGGCGGCACGGTGGCGCCGGCGCAGGCGCCGGTGCTGCTGGCCACGGTGGTGGTGATCCTGGCCACGCTGGCGCAGGTGGTCTGGCTCAAGGCGCGCGGGCGCAAGGTCGACGCCATGCTGTGGGTCAGCCTGGCCCTGGTGGTGGTGCTGGGCGGCGCGACCATCTACTTCCAGAGCGAGACCTTCATCAAGTGGAAGCCCAGCGCGCTGTACTGGGCGATGGGCCTGGCGCTGTGGCTGGCGCCGCTGGTCAGCGGCCGCAACCTGCTCAAGCTGCTGCTCGGCGAGCAACTGCAGCTGCCGCCCAAGGTGTGGCACCGGCTGAACTTCGCGTGGATCGCCTTCTTCGGGCTGATGGGCGTGCTCAACCTGTGGGTGGCCTACAGCTTCAGCACCGACACCTGGGTCAACTTCAAGCTGTTCGGCGGCATCGGGCTGATGCTGCTGTTCACGCTGGCGCAAGGCCTGGTGCTGGCGCGCTACCTCGAAGAGCCGCCGCCGCCCGCCGACGCGCGCGCCGAGGACGCCAAATGAGCGCCGTCGCCGCCGCCATCGAAGCGGTGCTGCGGGAGCGGCTGCAACCCGAATCGATCGAACTGCGCGACGACAGCCACCACCACATCGGCCACGCCGGCGCGCGCGAAGGCGGGCACTTCGCGGTGCGCATCGTGGCCGCCGGCTTCGCCGGGCGCAGCAAGGTGGCGCGGCATCGCCTCGTGTATGATGCCTTGGGCCCCTTGAAGGCTCGGGGCATTCATGCCTTGAGCATCGAGGCCCTGGCGCCCGGCGAATCCTGAAAGCAGTGCCCCGCCGGCAACCTCAGCGCCCCGCCGCGCGTCAACGCGGCCCCTCCCCCATCTGCCGAAAGACCCTCGAAGGACTCCCATCGATGAAGGCCCTGTCCCTTGCCGCGCGCCCCGCGCTGGCCCTCGCCCTTGCCAGCCTGCTGGCCGCCGGTGCCGCGCAGGCGCAGAACATCGCCGTCGTCAACGGCAAGCCGGTGCCCAAGGCACGGGTCGACACGCTGATCCAGCAAGCCGAGAAGGCCGGCCAGAAGGTCGGCCCCGAGATGCAGCAGCAAGCGCGTGACCAGGTGGTGCTGCGCGAGATCTTCACCCAGGAAGCCGAGAAGCGCGGCCTGCAGACCGGCCTCGAGTACCGCGCGCAGATGGAGCTGGCGCGCCAGAGCATCCTGATCCGCGAGCTGTTCGACGACTTCCGCAAGAAGAACCCGATCAGCGACGACGCCGCCAAGGCCGAGTACGAGAGGTTCAAGGCCCAGGCCAGCGGCATGGAGTACCGCGCCGCGCACATCCTGGTGGAGAAGGAAGACGAGGCGAAGGACCTGATCAAGCAGATCAAGGCCGGCGCCAAGTTCGACGAACTGGCCAAGAAGTTCAGCAAGGACCCGGGCTCGGGCGCCAACGGCGGCGACCTCGACTTCGCCAAGCCCGACGCCTACGTCAAGGAGTTCAGCGACGCGCTGACCAAGCTGAAGAAGGGCGAGATGACCGAGGCCCCGGTGAAGACCCAGTTCGGCTACCACATCATCCGCCTGGACGACACCCGCGACGCGCAGTTCCCGGCCTTCGACGACGTGAAGGGCCAGATCAAGCAGCGCCTGGAGCAGGTGAAGATGCAGCAGTTCCAGGAAGACCTGCGCGCCAAGGCGAAGACCGACTACAAGTTCGGCGCCCAATAAGCAGTTCCCACCCCCTCCACCCCGTTCCCTCGCCCGGCACCGCCCGGGCGCCCGAGGCCGCCGCTGTCGCAAGACCGGCGGCCTTCGTCTTGGGCGGGGGTCCGAACTGGGCAGCAAACGGGCCCCATATCGGCCGATCGGCCGGAACGCGCTTGCCGACAATGTCGATCCATGCGGTGGCGACCTGAGCGCCGCCCACCCGATCGAGCCGCCGACCCGGCCAAGGAGCGCACACATGCCCCAGACCATCAATACCAACCTGGTGTCGTTGAACGCCCAGCGCAATCTCAATCAGTCGCAGATGTCGCTGAGCGTCTCGATGCAACGGCTGTCGTCGGGATTGCGGGTGAACAGCGCCAAGGACGACGCCGCCGGCCTGGCCATCGCCGAGCGCATGAACACGCAGGTGCGCGGCATGGCGGTGGCGATGCGCAACGCCAACGACGGCATCTCGATGGCGCAGGTCGCCGAAGGCGCGCTGTCCAAGGTGGGCGACTCGCTGCAGCGCATGCGCGAGCTGGCGCTGCAGGCCCGCAACGCCACCAACAGCGCCAGCGACAAGGACTCGCTGAACAAGGAGTTCCAGGAGCTGCAGAAGGAAATCAGCCGCGTGCTGGGCGGCACCGCCTTCAACAACAAGCACATCCTGGGCGCCGACGCCACGGCCTTCACCTTCCAGATCGGCGCCAACACCACCGGCGACGACGTGGTGACGATCGACTTCGAGAACCTCAGCAGCAACGCCGAGATCTCGGCGATCACCGTCACCACGGCCTCGATCGGCAGCCTGGCCGACATCTCGGCCATCGCCTCGGTGATCGACAACATCGACGCCGCGCTGGACACCGTCAACAACACGCGCGCCACCTTCGGCGCCACGCAGTCGCGCTTCGAGGCCATCATCGCCAACCTGCAGGTCGGCGTGGAGAACCAGTCGGCCGCGCGCAGCCGCATCATGGACGCCGACTTCGCGGCCGAGACGGCGGCGCTGTCGAGGGCGCAGATCCTGCAGCAGGCCGGCAACGCGATGGTGGCGCAGGCCAACCAGTTGCCGCAGCAGGTGCTCAAGCTGCTGGGCTGAGCGCGCGCGGCCGCGGCCCGCCGCGGCCTCAAGTTCCGCCGCCGCCGGCCGATGACCCGCTGGACGGGCCCTCTTCGGGGCCTGAGCGGCCGCCGCCGCGTCCCACCTCCTTCGCTGCCCACCCGACGCCATGGCCACCATCTCTTCCCTCGGTCTGGGCAGCGGCCTGGACTCCGAAACCATCGTCTCCAAGCTGGTCGCGCTGGAAAAGCAGCCGATCACCGATCTGCAGACCGCCGCCGGCAAGCTGCAGACCAAGCTTTCGAGCTTCGGCAAGATCCAGAGCTACCTCGACAGCCTGAACAGCGCGGCCTCGGCCCTCAACGGCTCCACGCTGTGGCGCGGCTCGACGGCCAGCTCCAGCAACAGCAGCGCGGTGCAGGCCACGTCCAGCACCGGCAGCTCGGCGGGGGCCTACGCGGTCAACGTCTCGCAGCTGGCCAGCAGCCAGATGGCGGCCACCGGCGCCTGGTCGTCGTCGACCAGCACGGTCGGCGCCGGCACGCTCAGCTTCGACATCGGCAGCTGGAACGCGGACGCCACCAGCTTCAGCGCCAGCGGCAGCACGGTGTCGATCGACATCGAGGCCACCGACACGCTGGAGAACGTGCGCGACAAGATCAACGCCGTCGACAACCTCGGCGTCTCGGCCTCCATCGTCAACGACGCCAACGGCGCGCGCCTGGTGCTGAAGTCGGACGACAGCGGCACCAGCCACGGCTTTCGCGTGCAGGTGAGCGACGGCGACGGCAACAACGCCGATGCCGCCGGCCTCTCGATGCTGGCCTACGACCCCGCCAACGGCGCCGGCGTGATGACGCGCACCCAGGCGGCGCAGAACGCCAAGGGCAGCATCAACGGCCTGGAGGTCGAGTCGGAAACCAACAGCCTGAGCAACGTGATCGACGGCGTCAGCCTGACCTTCGGCAGCGTGACGACGAGCGCCGTGTCGGTGACCGTGTCCAACGACACCGACTCGATGAAGTCGGCGGTGAACAGCTTCGTCAACGCGTACAACGGCCTGATGGGTTACCTGCGCGACCAGACCAAGTACGTCGAAGGCAGCACCAGCACCAACCTGCAGGGCGACCGCACCGCCATCGGCCTGCAGCAGCAGGTGCGCTCGATCCTGGCCGCCAGCTCCAGCGCCAGCAGCGCCTTCGTGCGCGCCTCGGAGATCGGCCTGGACGTGCAGAAGGACGGCACCATCAAGCTCAACGACGCCAAGCTGAGCAGCGCGCTGGCCAAGCCCGACGAGCTGCGCAAGTTCTTCGGCGCCGACGGCGCCACGGCCGGCGAAGACGGCCTGACGCAGCGCGTGGCCGACGTGGCCAAGGGCTGGCTCGACGTCGACGGCTCGCTCACGGCGCGGCAGCAAGGCCTGCAAAAGCTCATCGACATCAACCAGGACCGCCAGGACGCGATGCAAAAGCGCGTCGACGCGATGGAAAAGCGCCTGCGCGCCCAGTACAGCGCGCTGGACACGTCGATGTCGCAGCTGTCGACGCTGCAGAACTACGTCGAGCAGCAGATCACCAACTGGAACAAGTCCTGAGCCCCGCCACCGCCACTTCCACGGCCGCGCCGCGTGCCGCCGACCCCGCTCCACCCTGATCAACCCCGCCCGCCCGGCGGGGTTTTTCGTTGGTGCGCCGAGCCGACGAACACCCCTCCAAACGCGGTGCTCCAGCCGCGGGGCGCCGGCTCAAGTGGCGCGCCGCGGGGGCCGATAAAGCAGGTGTTGCACAAGCAGCCCCGCAGTCCAAAACAAGCCCTCCAGGAACCCCGTCGATGTTCAGCAGCGCCCCCGCCATGACCTTCGGTCGCCAGCCGCATTTCGCCCAGGCCTATCGTTCGATCGCGGCCGAAACCGGCGTCACCGGTGCCGACCCGCACCGCCTGGTCTCGATGCTGTACGACGGCTTCCTCGCCGCGCTGGCCGAGGCCCGCGGCGCGATGCGCCAGCGCGAGCTGGAGCGCAAGGGCCGCGCGCTGACGCGGGCCGTGCGCATCGTCGAGGAAGGCCTGCGCGCCGGCCTCAACCTGCAGGCCGGCGGCCCGCTGGCGCAGGACCTGCACCAGCTGTACGGCTACATCTCCACCCGCCTGACGCAGGCCAACCTGCGCAACGACGAAACCCTGATCGACGAATGCCAACGCCTGGTGCAACCGCTCAGCGAGGCCTGGACCGCGATCGCCCCCGCCACCGGCCGGCCCGATGCCTGACCCGAGATCCGAGAAGCACCGCCATGAACGCTGAACTGTTGAGTTATTACGAAGCCATCGAACGGGCCAGCTGCGACATGCTGAGCGCCGCCAAGTCGGGCGACTGGGACGCCGTGGTGCGCCTGGAAGGCGCCTGCGTGCTGCTGATCAGCCAGCTCAAGCACGCCGCGCGCGCCAACCCGCTGGACCAGGACGCCGCGCGCACCAAGGCCCGCATCATGCAGCGCATCCTGGTCAACGACGCCGAGATCCGCCACCTGGCCGAGCCCTGGCTGCAGGACCTCGACGAGCTGATGGCCGGCAAGCGCAAGACGCTGCACTGAACCGGCGCCGGCCCGCCGCCGCCTTCGTACCGCCCCGCCATGTCCTTCGACACCCGCCCGGCCCCGCTGGACGCCGACAGCCCCGCAGGCCGCGAGGCCTGGGCGCCGTTCCGCGTCGACCACCCCGGCGAACTGGCCGGCCTGCTGCGCCAGCTGCGCGACGCCGCCGCGCCCATCGTGCTCAGCGCCCCCGGCGGCGCCGCGCTGGTCGCCTCGCTGTGGTCGATCGACCTCGAGCAGCGCCGCATCAACTTCAGCGCCGAGCCCGGCGACCCGATGCTGCAGCCGCTGATCGACGCCGACGAGGCCGTCGCCGTCGGCTACCTCGAGAACGTCAAGCTGCAGTTCGACCTGCAAGACCTGCTGCTGGTGCGCGGCGCCAAGACCTGCACGCTGCAGGCGCGCTGCCCGCGCGAGATCTACCGCTTCCAGCGGCGCAGCGCCTACCGCGTGCGCACGCTGGACCGCTACACGCCGACGGCGCGGCTGCGCCACCCGGCGATCGCCGACATGCGGCTGACGCTGCGCGTCATCGACGTCAGCGTGGGCGGCTGCGCGCTGCAGGTGCCGGCCGACGTGCCGGCCATCGAGCCCGGCCTCACGCTGCAAGGCGTGCAGATCGAGCTGGACGCCGAAACCCGCTTCACCGCCACGCTCGCCATCCTGCACGTCAGCGACCTCGGCGGCCACGGCCCGCGCGCCGGCTGCGAGTGGCAGGCGCTGCCGCCCGAGTCGCAGCGCGCGCTGCAGCGCTACATCGACAACACGCAGAAGCGGCGCCGGCTGCTCTCGCTGGGCTGACGCCATGCGCCGCCACCGCCCCCTGACGCCGCGGCCGCGCGGCTTCACGCTGCTGGAATGCCTGGCCGCGGTGGCCGTCGTCGGCGTGCTGGCGGCCGCGGCCATTCCCTCGCAACTGGCGCAGTTGCAGCGCAGCCGCCGCTTCGATGCCGTGGCCGCGCTGACCAAGCTGCAGATGGCGCAGGAAACCTACCGCGCGCGCCACGGCAGCTACGCCGCCGACCTGGCGCCGCTGGGCGCCGGCGAGCGCAGCCCCGAAGGCCTGTACCGCCTGGCCGTGGCCGATGCCGGCGCCGACACCGTGACCCTGATCGCCCGCGCCGGCGCCGACGGCGCCCAGCACGGCGACAGCGAATGCCTGGAGATCACGCTGCGCCTCAACCAGGGCCTGGCCGACGCCGGGCCCAGCGGCCGCTGCTGGAACCGCTGATGGTCCGCACCGCCGCCCTGCCGACCCGCGCACCCCGCACTCGCCGCGCGCGCGGGCTGACGCTGATCGAGCTGATGATCGGCCTGGGCATCATGGCCGTGCTGATGTCGTTGGCCGTGCCCTCGTTCGCCGCCTACCTGCAGCGCGCGCGCCTGAAGGCCGCGGCGCAGACGCTGGAGCTGGACCTGCGCGAAGCGCGCTACGAAGCGGCGCGCCGCGGCGTGCCGCTGTACCTCAACTTCCAAGGCGGCGGGACCGACTGGTGCTACGCCGTGGCCACCACCCCCGGCTGCGACTGCCGCCAGACCGCCGCCTGCCGCCTGAAGGCCGCGCGCGCCACCGACCTGCGCGGCGTGCAACTGCAGGAGCCGCACGCGCTGCGCTTCGACCCCGCCACCGGCAACCCCGACGCCCCCGGCACCGCCGCCGTCTGGACTGCCGCCGGCGGCGAGCGCGTGCAAGTCAGCGTCAACGCCATGGGCCGGCCGGTGGTCTGCATGCTCGACGGCACGCTGCCGCCGTTCGGGCCTTGCTGAGGGCCGATCGGGCCTGCACGCTCCGCCGGTCCGCATGGGGCCGGCGCATGGACCGCAGCGGACATTGCATCGAATGTCAGCTACAGTTCACACATGATCGAGATCCGCCAGACCCGGCACTACGCTGACTGGTTTGGCGCGCTGCGCGATCAGGAGGCCCGCAAGCGCATCGCGGTGCGCGTGCTGCGCCTGCAGCACGGCAACCCCGGCGACCATCGGCTGCTGACGGGTGGCGTGGTGGAACTGAAGATCGACGTCGGCCCCGGCTACCGCGTCTACTTCACGCGGCGCAGGGCCGCACTGGTGTTGTTGCTGGCCGGCGGCGACAAGCGCACGCAGCAACGCGACATTGAACTGGCGATTCGCCTCGCCAAGGAGTCGAGCGATGGAAACGACCAAGTGGGACGTTCAGGATGAATTGAAGACGCCGGAAGACTGCGCGGCCTTCATCCGCGCCGCCATGGCCGAGGCCGGCGACGACCCGGCGTTCCTGGCCATCGCGCTGGGCGAGGTCGCCCGCTCGGCGGGCATGGCCAAGGTGGCGCGCGATGCCGGCCTCAGCCGCGAGGGCCTCTACAAGGCGGTGGCGCCCGACGGCAACCCGAGCTTCGTCACCATGACCAAGATTCTCGGAGCGCTCGGGCTGCGCTTGACGGTCGAGACCGCGGCCACCCCGGGCGGCTGAGCCGCTACACCTGCATGTTCATGATGTCGGTATAGGCCGACAGCAGCCGGTTCCTCACCTGCACCACGGCCTGGAAGCCGATCTGGCTTTTCTGCATCGCCACCATGGTCTGCTCCAGGCTGACCGTGGGGTTGTCGAGGCTGAACTCGCGCTGCAGGCGCTGGGCTTCGCCCTGGTCGCGGCTGACGTTGGCCAGCGCGTCGGCCATCGCGCTGCGGAAGTTGCCGCCGTCCGCCCCTTCCGCGCCGCCCACGGCCTCGGCCGCGCCCAGGCCGGCGCCCTTGGCCAGCGGCGTGCCGTCGGGCCGCAGCCCGGCACGGGCCACCGCCTGGTTGAAATCGAAGGGCTTGAGTTCCAGCTTCATGGGGGGTTCTCGACGCCCTCACTGTAGGCGCGCCGGCCGCCGCCGCAAGGCGCGAACAGCGCAGGCTTTGCCGGGTTTCTCGCGCCAACGCGCGGCCGCCGGGGCGCCAACAATGCCGGTCAGCCATGGAAACCGCCGTCATCCCCGTCTCCGAGAACGCCATCGCCGCCGCCCAGGGCCAAGGCCTGGGGGCGCGGCTGGCGACCGTGCCCACGCGCATCCTGGTGGGCGGCGCGCTCGGCGTCGTGATGCTGGTCGCGCTGCTGGTGGTGATGGCCTTCTCGCTGAACAAGAGCGACCACAAGGTGCTGTTCGCCAACCTCGGCGAGAAGGACGGCGCCGCGGTCATCGCCAAGCTCGACCAGATGGGCGTCGACTACAAGTTCGCCGAAGGCGGCGGCACCATCCTCGTGCCCGCGGCGCGCGTCTACGAGCTGCGCATGAAGCTCAGCGCCGCCGGCGTCAACAAGGGCAGCATCAGCGGCTACGAGCTGCTCGACGGCAGCAGCAGCTTCGGCCAGAGCGACGGCCAGCAGCGCGTGCAGCTCAAGCGCGCGCTCGAAGGCGAGCTGACGCGCACCATCCAAAGCCTGGCCAGCGTGCAGGCCGCGCGCGTGATGCTGGCGCTGCCGCAGCAGAACGGCTTCTTCCGCGAACAGCAAAAGCCCACCGCCAGCGTGACCGTGCAACTGCACCCCGGGCGCACGCTGGAGCGCGACCAGATCGCCGGCATCGTGCACCTGGTGGGTTCCAGCGTGCCCGAGCTCGACCCCAAGGCCGTGAGCGTGCTGGACGGCAACGGCACGCTGCTGTGGCCGCAGGACGACCGCAACGGCAACGCCGGCTTCGATTCGGCCCAGCTGCGCTACCTGAAGGAAGTGGAAGCCAGCCACCTCAAGCGCGTGGTGGAACTGCTGGAGCCCGTGGTCGGCCGCGACAACCTGCGCGCCACCGTCACCGCCGAGGTCGATTTCTCGCAGGTCGAATCCACCGCCGAGGAGTTCAAGCCGAACCAGGGCGACAACCCGGCCGCCGTGCGCGCCACGCGCAGCGAAGAGTCCAGCCAGGCCGACGCCGCCAAGCCCGCCGGCGTGCCCGGCGCGGCCACCAACCAGCCGCCCACCACGCCCAGCGCACCGCTCACCGGCGCCTCGGCGCCGCTGCAGGGCGCGCAGGGCGGTGCCGCCAACGGCAACAGCCGCCGCGAGCAGGAGACCAACTACGCCGTCGACAAGACCGTGCGCGTGACGCGCAACGCCAGCGGCAGCGTGCGCCGGCTGCATGCCGCGGTGGTGGTCAACCACCGCAGCAGCACCGACCCCAAGGGCAAGGTGGTGTCGACGCCGCTGACCGACGCCGAGCTGGAGAAGCTGACGGCGCTGGTGCAGCAAGGCATCGGCTTCAACAAGGAGCGCGGCGACTCGGTGCGCGTCGTCAACGCGCCGTTCCTGGTGGAAGCGCAGCCGCCCGCCGAGGCCGTGCCCTTCTACCAGCAGCCCTGGCTGCAGGACCTGCTGCGCGCCGGCGCCGCGCCGATGGCGCTGGCCCTGGTGGCGCTGGTCATCGTCTTCAGCCTGGTGCGGCCGGCCGTGCGTGCCGTGACCGCGCCGCCGGTCCCGCCCGAGGCCAAGGGCGGCCAGCTCGACGCCGTCGTCGCCGGCGACGAGAAGCTGCCCGACCTCGAAGCCGCGCCGGCCACCAGCGCGCTGGCGCTGGAAGAGGCCAAGGTCAATGGCAAGCTGCAGAACGCCCGCGAGCTGGCGCGCCAGAACCCGGCCGCCGTCGCCCACATCGTGCGCGGCTGGGTCAGCGGCGAGCAGGCCTGAGATCCCCCGCGACCGAACACGGAACACGCAACCATGGCAGCCGCAGACGACAAAGGCGTGGAAGACGCCGCCATCCTGATGATGTCGCTGGGCGAGGAGCAGGCGGCCGAGGTGCTCAAGCTGCTGGCGCCCAAGGAAGTGCAGCGCCTGGGCGAGACCATCTCGCGGCTGAAGGCGATCCCGCGCGACCGCGTCGAGCAGGTGATCGACAAGTTCGACGCCGCCGCCAGCGGCGACGGGCTGATGGTCACCGACACCGACGAGTACGTGAAGTCGGTGCTGCGCAAGGCGCTGGGCGACGACAAGGCCAACCTGCTGATCGACCGCATCCTGCAGGGCAGCGACACCAGCGGCATCGAAAGCCTGAAGTGGATGGACCCCAGCTCGGTGGCCGAGCTGCTGCGCAACGAGCACCCGCAGATCGTCGCGGCGATCCTGGTGCACCTGGAGTTCGACCAGGCGGCCGAGGTGCTCAAGCAGTTCGGCGAGCGCCACCGCAACGAGGTGATGGTGCGCATCGCCACGCTCGACGGCATCCAGCCCAGCGCGCTGAAGGACTTGAACGAGGTGATGAGCAAGGTGCTGGCCGGCGGCGAGCGCATGAAGAAGAGCAACCTCGGCGGCGTCAAGGCGGCGGCCGAGATCCTCAACATGATGGGCAACGCGGTCGAGACCTCGGTGCTCGATTTCGTGCGCGAGGCCGACGGCGACCTGGCGCAGAAGATCATGGACAACATGTTCGTCTTCGACGACCTGGTGAAGATCGACGACAAGGGCTTCCAGGCGCTCCTGAAGGAAGTGCAGTCCGACCAGCTGGTGCTGGCGCTCAAGGCCGCCAGCCCCGAGCTGCGCGACAAGGTGTTCCGCAACATGTCCAGCCGCGCGGCCGAGTCGCTGAAGGAAGACCTCGATTCGCGCGGCCCGGTCAAGCTCTCCGAGGTGGAGGCCGAGCAGAAGGAAATGCTCAAGATCGTGCGCCGCCTGGTCGACGAAGGCCAGATCGTGATGGCGGGCGGTGGAGACGAACAACTTGTCTAACCACCACTCGCTTGCACGGCGCGCGGCGGCCATGCTCAACGTCCCCTCGCCCAACCCCGAACGCAGCGCCTATGCGCGCTTCATCCCGCGCGAAGAGCTGGGCTCGGTCTCCAACTGGCGCCCCGGCACGCTGGGCGGCGGGCTGCGCCCGCAGCCGCCCGCCGCCGAAGTGGTGCCGCCGCCCCCGCCGCCGCCGCAAGGGCCGACGCACGAGGAATGGCTGGCCCAGGTCGATGCCGCGCGCCAGGCCGGTTATGAACAGGGCTACCGCGACGGCATGGCGGCACTGGAATCGTTCAAGAAGAGCCACGCCGAGCAGATGGAACGCCAGGTCGGCCAGGTGCTGCAGTCGCTCGACGCCGAGTTCGACGGCCTGCACGCGCAAGCCGCCGATGCGGTGACCGAGGTCGCCCTGCAACTGGCCCGCCAGGTGCTGCGCAGCGAGCTGGAGATCGCACCCGCCCACGTGGCCCGCGTGGCCGCCGAAGCGGTGGAAGCGGTGCTGCTGTCGGCCCGCCACATCACCGTGCAGCTGCACCCGCAAGACCTGCCGCTGGTGGCCGCCGGCGCCGACGAGGTGCTGCGCGCCCGCGGCGCGCGCCTGGTGGCGCACCCCGGCATCGAGCGCGGCGGCTGCCGCGTCGAGTCCGACGCCGGCGCCATCGACGCCCGCATCGCCACCCGCTGGGCGCAGGCCGCCGGCGCACTGGGCAGCGAGCAGCCCTGGGCCGCCGATGCCGACGGCGACGCCGGCGCCGCGGAGGCCGCCGCATGACGAGCCAGCGCGGCCACCATTGGCAGCAATTCCTGCGCGACCTGCAGGACCACGCCGCGCTGCCGCAGCCGCTGGAAGCCGTGGGCACGCTGGCCCGCGTGACCGGCCTGGTGCTGGAAGCGCGCGGCGTTCGCGTGCCGGTGGGTTCGGTGTGCGACGTGCGCAGCGAAGGCCAGCCGCCGGTCACCGCCGAGGTGGTGGGCTTCGACGGCGACCGCGCCTTCCTGATGCCCACCGCCGACGTGCAAGGCCTGGCCAGCGGCGCGCGCGTCTCGCCGCGCCAGGCGCCGCAGGCCGCGCCGCGCTGGGGCCAGGACAACCAGCTGTGGCGCCGCAGCGAAGACCGCGGCCTGCACCTGCCGATGGGCGACGGCCTGCTCGGCCGCGTGGTCGACCCGCACGGCGAGCCGATGGACCGCCAGGGCGCGCTGGCCAACGTGCGACCCGAGCCGATGCAGCGCCGCCCCATCAACGCGATGGACCGCGACCCCGTGCGCCAGCCGCTGGACACCGGCGTGCGCGCCATCAACACCATGCTCACCGTCGGCCGCGGCCAGCGCCTGGGCCTGTTCGCCGGCACCGGCGTCGGCAAGTCGGTGCTGCTGGGCATGATGGCGCGCTACACGGCGGCCGACGTCATCGTCGTCGGCCTGATCGGCGAGCGCGGCCGCGAGGTGAAGGAATTCATCGAGGACATCCTCGGCGACGAAGGCCGCCAGCGCAGCGTGGTCGTCGCCGCCCCGGCCGACGCGCCGCCGCTGGTGCGCATGCAGGGCGCGAGCTACGCCACCGCGATTGCCGAACACTTCCGCGACCGCGGCCTGCACGTGCTGCTGCTGATGGACAGCCTGACGCGCTACGCGATGGCGCAGCGCGAGATCGCCTTGGCCATCGGCGAGCCGCCGGCCACCAAGGGCTACCCGCCGAGCTGCTTCGCCAAGCTGCCGCAGCTGGTGGAGCGCAGCGGCAACGGGCTGCACGGCGTGGGCTCGATCACCGCGTTCTACACCGTGCTGTCCGAAGGCGACGACCAGCAGGACCCGATCGCCGACGCCGCGCGCGGCATTCTCGACGGCCACATCGTGCTGTCCCGCGAGCTGGCCGAGAGCGGCCACTTCCCGGCCATCGACGTCGAGCGCTCGATCTCGCGCGTGATGGGCTCGGTGACGCCGCGCGAGCACCAGTCTGCCGCGCGCCGGCTGCGCCAGCTGCTCAGCCGCTACAACAAGGCGCGCGACCTGATCCAGATCGGCGCCTACGCCCCCGGCCACGACGGCGAGCTCGACCTGGCGGTGCAGTTGCACCCGCAGATCGTCGCGCTGCTGCAGCAGGACATGCACGCTTCGGCCTCGCTGGACGTCAGCCGCAAGCAGCTCAACCAGATCGTCGCGCAGGCCGCGACCGCATGAGCCCGCCTCCGATGAGCGCATCGAACTCCCTCGCCGCCTTGCAACTGGTGCTCGACCGCGCCGCGCAGGAGCGCGACCGCCTGGCCGGCGAACTGCGCCGCGCCGAAGAACTGGCGCTGCGCACGCGCCGCCAGGGCGAGCAGCTCGGCACCTACCGCGGCGAATACCTGCAACGCTGGAGCCGCCAGTTCGGCCAGGGCGGCGCCATCGAACTGGTGCACTGCTACCACTCCTTCATGCAGCGGCTGGACGAAGCCGTGGCGCACCAGCAGCGCCAGGTGCACGCCGCCGAGCGCGGCCAGGCCGCGGCCCGCCAGGCGCTGCTGCAGGCCGAGACGCGGCTGGCCTCGATCCGCAAGCTGATCGAGCGCCGCCAGGCCGAGACCGCCCGCGCCCACGAGCGCCGCGACCAGCGCCAGACCGATGAAACCGCCCAGGGCCTGCTGCTGCGCCGCCAGCGCGCCGCTGCGGCCTTGCCGTCCTGAACTTCCGGAGCCTTTCGATGTCGCCCAGCGCCCCCGCCCTGTCCAACGTCTTGTCGCCCGCCGTTGCGGTGCCCAGCAGCGCGCCGTCGGCCCCGTCCAGCACCAGCGCCGGCAGCGAGCCGGGCGCCTTTGCGCGCGAACTGCAGCAAGCCCAATCGCAACCGCAGGACGCGGCGACGGCACCGGCCGCCGCCGGGCGCGACGGCAAGGCCGAGACGCGCAGCGACGACCGTGCCGACGCCGGCGACGAAGCGCCCGCCGCCGACGCCGCGGCCACCACCGCCGGCGCCGCCGCCAAGGCCGAGGCCGCCGCCAAGACCGCTGCCCAACGCAAGGCCGCCGAACGCCAGGGTACGCGCGGCAGCGACGCCGCCGGCCTGCAAGCCGCCGCCGGCGACGACGACGCCAGCGCGGCCGCGCCGGCCGACGACGCCGCCGCCGCGGCCGGCGACGCCGCCGCGCCCGAGGCCACCGCGGCCTGGATCGCCTCGCTGCTGCCCGCCGCCAACCCGGCGGCCGGCGCGCGGCCCGCCGCGGCGGCCGACGCCCACGCCGCCGGCAAGGACGGCGATGCGCTGGCCGCGGCCGGCGCCGCCACGGCCGCCGCGGCGGCCGGTACCGGCAGCGGTGTCGAAGGCGATGCCGCGGCGACGAAGGATGCCGCCGCCGGCAAGGACGGCGCCGCGACCCCCCCGCTGGCCGACGCCGGCGCGCCGCAGCGCCGCGCCGATGCCGGCGCGCTGCCCGGCGGTGCCGGCGCCGCCGCCAGCGCGGCCGCCGACGACAAGGCCGGCGCCGCGGCCGGCAAGCTGGGTGCCGCCGCCAAGGCCACCGGCGCCGCGGCCGAGACGCAAGCCGCGGCGACGCCCGCCGCCGGCGCCCTGCCCGCCTTCGCGGCCGAACTGGCACGCGCCACGCAAACCCATGCCGGTGCCACCAGCACCGCCGGCGCCGCCGGCGCCGCGGCCAGCCTCACGCTGCCGACGCCGGTGCAGTCCACCGAGTTCATGCCGCGCCTGAGCGGCGAGCTGGCCGTGCTGGCGCGCGACGGCGTGCAGGAAGCGCGCGTGCAGCTGAACCCCGCCGAGCTGGGGCCGATCACGGTGCAGATCAGCGTCGACGGTAGCGCCGCGCAGGTCAACCTGGCGGTCGCCAACGAGCAGACGCGGCAGATCCTAGAACAAGGCATGCCCACGCTGGCCACCGCGCTGCGCGAGAACGGCCTCACGCTCACCGGCGGCGGCGTGTTCCAGCAGGCGCAGCAGAACGGCGCCGACGGCAGCGGCGGCCAGGGCGGCAACGGCAGCGGTGCCGGCAGCCGCAACGGCGGCAGCGGCAACGGCGGCGACCGTGGCGAGGCCGATGCGCTGGCCGCCATCGGCGGCGCCGCCGCGCGGCGCCGCACGCGCGTGTCGGGCGCTCTCGACGTCTACGCCTGAGCGCGGCCCCAGGGCCGCGGATGAGCGGCTTTCGCGCCGCTTTTCGCGGCTTGCCGGCGCGGCCGGCTTCGAATAATGGGCTTCATCGCTGCAGACCCGGGTATCCACCCGGGTCCCACCGAGAGGAAGCCCGATGTCCACCGCCGCCGCTGCTGCTGAAGCCCCCCCGCCCGCCGCCAAGGGCAAGAAGAAACTCATCATCCTGATCGCCGCCGCCGTGCTGCTGCTGGGCGGAGGCGGCGGCGCCGCCTTCGTGCTGCTGAAGAAGAAGCCGGCCGCCGAAGACGGCGATGAGGCCGCCCACGTCGAGAAGGCCGAGCCCAAGGCCAAGCCGGCGGCCAAGCACGACGCCAAGCATCCGCCGGCCTTCTCGCCGCTGGAGCCCTTCACCGTCAACCTGGCGGACAAGGAAGTCGAGCGTTATGCCCAGGTGCAGGTGACGCTGGAACTCGACGACGCCAAGACCGCGGACGACGTGAAGAACTTCATGCCGGCCATCCGCAACAACATCCTGATGGTGCTGGCGCACAAGACCAGCGCCCAGCTGCTCAGCGCCGAGGGCAAGACCAAGCTGGCCGGCGAGATCCAGCGCGCCACCTCGCGCGCGCTGGGCTTCGAGGTCGACGAGCCCGACGACGACGAAGCCGCCGACGACGGCGACAAGCCCAAGAAAAAGAAGAAGAAGCGCGCCGCGCCGGCGCTGCCCATCGTGGCCGTGCACTTCTCCAATTTCATCGTTCAGTAATGACGGCCCCCGGCCTCACTTCGTTCGGCACCCCCCGAGGGGGCCGCGGACCGGACCGGGAGACCCGGATCCGGCCCGGACCTCAGCCGCAACCGACCGTGGCGCGCCTGCCATGAATCAGCAAATCCTTTCCCAGGACGAGGTCGATGCCCTGCTGCAGGGCATCACCGGCGAGAGCCAGAAGCTCGAAGAGGAAGAGCAGCCGCAAGGCGGCGTGCGCGACTACAACCTCGCCAACCAGGAACGCATCGTCCGTGGCCGCATGCCGACCATGGAGGTCATCAACGAACGCTTCGCACGCAACATCCGCGTCGGGCTGTTCAACATGATCCGCAAGTCGCCCGAGGTCTCGATCGGCGGCATCAAGGTGCAGAAGTTCAGCGCCTTCCTGCGCGAGATCGTGGTGCCCACCAACTTCAACATCGTGCAGGTCAAGCCGCTGCGCGGCGCCGGGCTGATCGTCTGCGACCCCAGCCTGGTGTTCGCGGTGATCGACTCGCTGTTCGGCGGCATCGGCAAGTTCCACACCCGCATCGAAGGGCGCGACTTCAGCGCCACCGAGCTGCGCGTCATCCTGCGCCTGGTGGAGTGCATCGTCACCGAGTTCGGCAAGGCCTGGCAGGGCATTTATCCGCTGGAGCTGGAATACCAGCGCTCGGAGATGCAGCCGCAGTTCGCCAACATCGCCACGCCCAGCGAGATCGTGGTCTCGACCAACTTCACGCTGGAGATCGGCGAGACCACCGGCGCGGTGCACTTCTGCATCCCCTACTCGACGCTGGAGCCGATCCGCGACGTGCTGTATTCCACCATCCAGGGCGACGCCGCCGAGCCCGACCGCCGCTGGGTGAATTTGCTGAAGACGCAGATCCAGTCGGCCGAGGTCGAGATGGTGGCCGAGCTCGGCACCGCGCCGGCCACGGTGGAGCAACTGCTGTCGTTCAAGCCGGGCGACTTCATCGAGCTGGACATCGACCCGGTGATCCAGGCCAAGGTCGACGGCGTGCCCGTCTTCGACTGCCACTACGGCACGGCCAACGGCAAGTACGCATTGAAGATCGAACAACTGCTGTCCAGCTCGACGCTGAGCTGGATCGGAGTGGACAACAACCATGGCAACTGACAACGCACAGACGTCCGAGATGTCCGAAGAGGACCGCATGGCCGCCGAATGGGCCAGCGCGCTGGAAGAGAGCAAGAGCGCCGCGCCGGCGGCCGACGCAGGCGGCGGTGCCGGCGGCGGCGGTGCCAATGGCGAGCTGGCCGCGCGCGCGCCCGCGGTGTCGCCGGCGGCGTTTGCCAACTTCACCGCCGGCAGCCCGGCCTCGGCCGGCAACGACCTCAACATGATCCTGGACATCCCGGTCCAGTTGACGGTCGAGCTGGGCCGCACGCGCATCCCCATCAAGCACATCCTGCAGCTCGCGCAGGGCTCGGTGGTGGAGCTGGAAACGCTGGCCGGCGAGCCGATGGACGTGCTGGTCAACGGCTTCCTCATCGCCCAGGGCGAGGTGGTGGTCGTCAACGACAAGTTCGGCATCCGGCTGACCGACATCGTGACGCCGAGCGAGCGCATGCGCCGCCTCAGCCGCACCTGAAACGTCGCCGACCGACCCTGCAACCGAACGAGACGATGGCAACCGACTGGTCTTCGCTGATGTGGCTGCTGCTGGTGCTGGCCGCCATCCCGGCCGCGCTGTGGTTCCTCAAGCGCACGCCGCTGGGCCAGAGCCCGGTGCCCGGCACGGCCCGCACCGTGGCCGTGCTGGGGCTGTCGGCCAACCAGCGCGTGGTGACCGTCGAGGTCGGCCGCGGCGAACAGCGGCTGTGGCTGGTGCTGGGCGTCGGCCCGCAAGGCATCAGCAACCTGCACACCATGGCGGCGCAGGACGACGCCCCGCCCAGCACGCCGGCCACGCCCGCGGCCGCGCTGGAGCCGCTGCTGCAGCGCCTGCGCCGCGGCGGAAGGAACGACCATGCGCGTTGACAAGCGCCTGCTGCTCACCGGCGCCGCGCTGCTGGCCGCCGCCAGCGCCGCCTGGGGCCAGCAGGCCCCCGCCGCGGCGGGCGGCAACCTGCCGCTGCTGATCGGCCAGGGCGGCGGCGGCACCAGCTTCTCGGTGCCGGTGCAGACGCTGCTGTTCTTCACCGCGCTGTCGTTCCTGCCGGCCGTGATGCTGCTGATGACGGGCTTCACGCGCATCGTCATCGTGCTGTCGCTGGTGCGCCAGGCCATGGGCACGCAGGCCGCGCCGCCCAACCAGGTGATCGTCGGGCTGTCGCTGTTCCTCACCTTCTTCGTGATGGGGCCGACGCTCGACAAGGTCTACGACGCCGCCTACAAGCCCTTCGCCGCCAACGAGATCAGCTTCGAGGAAGCGCTCAAGCGCGGCGAGCTGCCGATGCGCGAGTTCATGCTCAAGCAGACGCGCCAGGCCGACGTGCAGCTGTTCGCCAAGCTGGCCAAGCTGCCGGCCGGCGTGAAGGCCGAGAGCGTGCCGTTCCGCGTGCTGGTGCCGGCCTTCGTGACCAGCGAACTGAAGAGCGCGTTCCAGATCGGCTTCATGATCTTCATCCCCTTCCTGATCATCGACATGGTCGTCGCCAGCGTGCTGATGAGCCTGGGCATGATGATGCTCAGCCCGGTGCTCGTCGCCCTGCCCTTCAAGCTGATGCTGTTCGTGCTGGCCGACGGCTGGAACCTGCTGCTCGGCTCGCTCGCCGCGTCCTTCGCCACATGAATCCGCAACAAGTCCTCGATGCCGGCCAGCAAGGCCTGATGCTGATGCTGCTGGTCTCGGCGCCCATCCTCATCGTCGTGCTGGTGGTCGGCCTGCTGGTCAGCGTGTTCCAGGCGGCCACGCAGATCAACGAGAGCACGCTCAGCTTCGTGCCCAAGATCGTCGCCTGCGTCGGCGTGCTGGCCTTCGCCGGCCCGTGGATGCTGCAGACGCTGGTGGAATACCTGCAGCGCACGCTGCACGCCATTCCCGGCGCGGTGGGGTGAGCGCGGCATGATCTCGTTCACCGAGGCGCAGATCCTCGGCTGGATCACGCCGCTGCTGTGGCCCTTCCTGCGCGCGCTGGCGCTGTTCACGGCACTGCCGGTGCTGGGCACGCGCACGGTGCCGGCGCGGGTGCGCATCGGTCTGGCGGCCTTCGTCGCGCTGGCGGCGCAGGCCTCGCTGCCCGCAGTGCCGGCGGTGGCGCTGGACTCGCCGGCCGCCTTCATCCTGGTGCTGCAGCAGCTGGTGGTCGGCCTGGCGCTGGGCTTCAGCGTGCGGCTGGTGTTCGCCGCGGTGGAGTTCGCCGGCGAGATCATCGGCCTGCAGATGGGCCTGAACTTCGCCGGCTTCTTCGACCCCGCGACGGCCAGCACCGGCACCGCCACCGCGCGCTTCTTCGGCACCACGATCGCCTGGCTGTTCGTCGTCGGCGGCGGCCACCTGCTGGTGATCGCCGTGCTGGTGCAAAGCTTCCAGGCCTTCCCGGTCGGCCCCGAGCCGCTGGCCCTGCTGCGCGCCGCGCAGCCGCAGCGCTGGGGCGCCGAGATCTTCTCGCTGGGCCTGTGGATCGCGCTGCCGCTGGTGGCCATGCTGCTGATGGTCAACCTGGTGCTCGGCGTGATCTCGCGCGTGGCCTCGCAGATCAACGTCTTCTCGGTCGGCTTCCCGATCACGCTGGGCACCGGGCTGCTGGGCCTGCTGCTCACGCTGCCGGCGCTGCAGCAGCCCTTCAACGTGGCGCTGGAGCGGATGCTGTCGCACTTCCGCTGAGCGCGCTGACCGCGCCGACCACACGGAGCGCGCCGAGCACGCTCAGTGCGCCCAGAACGGCCGTTAGGGCTTGGCCACGTGCCAGACGCTCATGACGCCGTCGCCGCTGCGGTCGCCGGCCTTCTGGTCCTTGCTCCAGAAGTACAGCGGCTTGCCCTTGTAGGCCCATTGCTTGGCACCGTCGTCGCGCGTGATCAAGGTCCAGTCGCCCATGTCGGCCGCATCGGCGGCCGCCAGCAGCGGCGGCCAGTTGGTCGCGCACGGGCCGTTGCAGGCGCTCTTGCCCGGCGTGGCGTCGCGGTCGTAGGTGTAGAGGGTCATGCCATTGGCCCCCACCCAGGCGCCATCCATGGCCTTGGCGGGCGGGTCGGCTGCGTTGGCGGCGAACCCGCTGACCAAGGCGGCGATCGCCAGAAGAAAAGACGGTCGAACATTCATGCACGGCTCCCGATGAGTTGAGGCACCGGGTATACGCCCGCTGCCGCCCGGCCATTCCGCGGCGCGGGTAACGATCGTGAGCAAGGGCTCGAGCGGCCGCGTCGGCCGCCGCCACGCATCGAGATGCCCTTGAAGCCCGGTTACAGCGCCGGCGGCGTGCACCACGGCGATGCGAGGTTCCATGGGCACGTGGGCCTGCCCGATGGTGCTTGATCATCTGCGCGCAAAGGCCGCCTCCGGCCTGCGCGGCGCCTTTCAAACCGAAACCACCTCCACCCGCGGCCATCGCTCCGGGTAGCGCTTCTCGGCCGTCCGCTGGCGGTAGGTGGCTTCGCTGGCGCGCGTGGGATTGCGCCGGATGCGCATGCCCAGCAGGTCGCCCAGGCCATGCGGGGCAATCACGTCGAGCCGGCCTTGCGCATCCAGGCGCACCGCCACCGCCGTGGCGTATTCGGGCCAGCAATCTTTCGCCGTCGGCGATGGTGTTGGTCATGCCGGGCTTCGAGCGCCTTGAGCAGGAGATGCCGTGCGGCGAGCCGACAGCGAGGCGGACACCTTGGCCAGCAGTTCCTCCTGGTCGGCCGCACCGTCGAGCTTGAAGCGGGAGAACGACCGGCCGTCGAGCTTGACGTCGGCGAACACGCCGGCGGGATCGTCGTGGAAATGCAGAAAGGCCGATGCGCCGCGATAGAAGATGCCCGGCTTGCGTTCGGCCAGATCCGGCAGCGCGCGCAGACGCTGCAGCAGCGGCTCGAGCCGGCGCAGCGTGTCGGCCCCGGCGTGCTTCATGCGCCCCGACTCGACGTCGATTTCGTCGCCAGCGCCTGCGCCAGCGTCCAGTCCGACAGCCCGCTGCCCTGCGCCAGCCCGGCCGCCAGGCCGCGCGGCGCCAGCAGCAAGGCGTCGACCAGCGGGCCCAGCGCCTGCGTCTGCGGTTCGGCCAGCAGCACCAGGCGTTGTTCGCCGGCTTCTTCCAGGCGGCCGACCCAGCCGAGCTCGACCAGGCGGTCGAGCACCGGCTCGATCTGCAGCGGGTCCTGGCGCAGCGCGGCGGCCATCTGGTGCAGCGACAGCCCGCGCGCCGCGCCGCTGCGCGCGACCTGCAACTGGGCCAGCAGTTCCAGCGCCAGCGCGAAGCGGTCGCCCGGCGCCTCGGGGCGGCGCAGCAGCCGCATCTGCAGGCTGGGCGCGTAGGCCGCGACGACGGCGCCGAACAGCACGATCAGCCACACCAGGTAGATCCACAGCAGCAGGATGGGCACCGCGGCAAAGGCGCCGTAGACGGCCGAGAAGGTGCCCATCGCGTCGACGTACCAGGCCAGGCCTTTCTTCGCGGCCTCGAAGGCGACGGCGACGAACAGCCCGCCGGCCCAGGCATGCGACCAGCGCACGAAGGTGTTGGGCACGTAGTGGAACAGCCCCGCCATCGCCGCGGCCAGCAGCGCGAACTGCAGCAGCTCGACGGCGAACTCCACGCCGCCCGGCAGCGCGCCGACCAGCCCGCGCGAAGCCGACAGCACGTAGCTGGTGGCCGTCAGGCTGATGCCCACCGCCAGCGGGCCCAGCGTGAGGCCGGCCCAGTAGACCAGCACGCGCTGCGCGATCGGCCGCGGCCGGCGCACGCGCCAGATGCCGTTGAGCGTGCGGTCGATGGTCAGCATCATCGCCAGCGCCGTGCTGCACAACAGCAGCAGGCCCACCGACCCCATGCTGCGCGCCTTGGCCGCGAACTGCGTCAGCGCGCGCAGCACGGGCCGCGCGATGCCCTCGGGCACCAGGCTTTGCAGGAAGTACTTCTCCAGCGCGCCCTGGAAGCTGCCGAACATCGGGAACGCGGTGAACACGGCCAGCATCACGGTGAGCAGCGGCACCAGCGCGATCAGCGTCGTGAAGGTCAGGCTGCCGGCCGACAAGCCCAGGCGGTCTTCGCGGAAGCGCTGGCCCAGCGTGCGCACGGTGTCGGCCCAGGGCCAGTCGCGCAGCGTGTCCAGCAGCGCGGCGGTCTGGGTGGCGACCTGGGTGGCCAGCCGCGAGCCGGGCTTCACCACGGCCCGCTCTTCGGGTGGGGGCATGCTGGCTATGATGCCAGCATGCCTTTGTCAGCCCCCGCGCCCGCGCCCGTACCCGCCCCCGTCGCGTCGGCCGATGCCAGCCGGCCGGCGCCGCCCGCGGTGCGGCAGGCGCGCGGCGCGGCGCTGGCGCTGCTGGCGGCACTGCTGCTGCTGTGCTTGGCCTGGGAGCTGTGGCTGGCGCCCACCGGCCGCGGCACGCTGGCGCTGAAGGCGCTGCCGCTGGCGTTGTGCGGCATCGGCTTGCTGCGCCACCGGCTGTACACCTACCGTTGGTTGAGCCTGCTGCTGTGGCTGTACGTCACCGAAGGGCTGGTGCGCGCCACCAGCGAGCACGGCTTGTCTCAAGCCTTGGCCGCGGCGGAGGTGGTGCTGGCGCTGGCGCTGTTCGCGCTGTGCGTGCGCTACATCCGGCTGCGCGTGCCCAAGACCAAAGGCCGCAAGGCCGCCGCCCCATGACGATAGCCAAGACCGCCGCGCTGGCGGCGCTGCGCAGCGCCGTCGGCGCCGACCAGGTACTGGCCGAAGGCGACCTCGCCGCGTACGAGCAGGACTGGCGCCGCCGCTGGCGCGGCAAGGCGCTGGCCGTGGTGCGGCCCGGCAGCACGGCCGAGGTGGCCGCGGTGCTGCGCGTGTGCGCGGCGCAAGGCCTGTCGCTGGTGCCGCAGGGCGGCAACACCGGCCTGGTGGGCGGCGGCGTGCCCGACGGCAGCGGCACCCAGGTGCTGCTGAGCCTGCAGCGGCTGAACCGCGTGCGCCGCATCGATGCGGCCAACCTGGCGATGACGGTGGAGGCCGGCTGCGTGCTGCAGGCCGCGCAGGAGGCGGCGGCCGCGCAAGGCCTGCTGCTGCCCCTGAGCCTGGCGGCCGAAGGCAGCTGCACCATCGGCGGCAACCTGGCCACCAATGCCGGTGGCACGCAGGTATTGCGTTATGGCAACGCACGCGCGCTGTGCCTGGGGCTGGAGGTCGTCACCGCCGCCGGCGAGGTGTGGGACGGCTTGTCGGGCCTGCGCAAGGACAACACCGGCTACGACCTGCGCGACCTTTTCATCGGCAGCGAAGGCACGCTGGGCGTCATCACCGCGGCAACCATGGTGCTGGTGCCGCAGCCAGCGGCCATCACCACGGCGCTGGCGGCGCTGGCCTCGGTGCGCGACGCGGTGGCGCTGCTGGAGCTGGCGCGCGCGCGGCTGGGCGCCGGGCTCACCGGCTTCGAGCTGATGAACCGCTTCTCGCTGGACCTGGTGGCGCGGCATTTCCCGCAGTTGCCGGCGCCGCTGCCGGGCGCCGCCTGGACCGTGCTGCTGGAGCAAAGCGACAACGAAGGCGAGGCGCAGGCGCGCGCGCGCTTCGAATCGCTGCTGGGCGAGGCGCTGGAGCGCGGCCTGATCGGCGACGCCGCGGTGGCCGAGAGCCTGGCGCAAAGCCAGGGCCTGTGGCAGGTGCGCGAGTCGATCCCGCTGGCGCAGGCCGAGGAAGGGCTCAACATCAAGCACGACATCGCGCTGCCGGTGTCGGCGATTCCCGAGTTCGTCGAGCAGACCGACGCCGCGCTGCAAGCGCGCATCGACGGCGTGCGCCTGGTCGACTTCGGCCACCTGGGCGACGGCAACCTGCACTACAACGTGCAGGCGCCGGCCGGCGGCGATGCCAGGCGCTTTCTGGCCGAGCGCGAGCACGAGGTCAACACCATCGTCTACGACGCGGTGCAGCGCTTCGGCGGCTCGATCAGCGCCGAGCATGGCGTGGGCGAACTCAAGCGCGAGGAGATCGTCGAGCGCAAGAGCGCGGTGGCCATCGCGCTGATGCGGCAGATCAAGCGCGCGCTGGACCCCGACAACCGGCTCAACCCGAACCGCGTGCTAACGCGCTAAAAGAACGGCGCTGGTCGTCGGCGGCGCCATCGCCGTCATCGCCGCCGCCGCGCTTGCGGCGGCTACTGCAGCGGCTCTTTCAGCGCCCGCGGCACGGGGATCGAGACCACCTCGATGCCTTCGTCGCTGAGCGAGCGGCGTTCTTCGTCGGTGGTCTGGCCGCGGATGCCGCGCTGCGGCGTCTCGCCATAGTGGATGCGGCGCGCCTCTTCGGCAAAGCGCTCGCCCACGTCTTCGGTGTTGGCCATCAGGTGGCGCACCGCCTGCAGCCAGGCGGCCTGCATTTCGGGCGGCAGGGGGCGGCCCTCGGTCGTCCGCGGTTCGGCCTGGGCGGGGTTCGCGGGCGGGCGGGCGGCGGGCGGCGCCGGCGGTTCGCTGGCGCCCGACAGGTTCAGCCGCGGCGCGCTGGGCAGCCGCACCACCGTGCGGTCGGCGCAGACCGGGCACTCGATCAGGCCGCGGCCGTTCTGGGTCAGGAAGTCGTCCTCCGAGGCGAACCAGCCCTCGAAGCCGTGGCCGCTGGCGCAACGCAGGTTCAGCACTTTCATGCCGCCATCTTAAGGGGGCGGGGCCGGTGCCACGCCGGCATCGGCGTGGACGATCAATCGGCCGCCGGCAGCGACAGGCAGGCGCTGAGCCCGCCGGCGGGCGCCGTGCCCAACGTCAGCGCGCCGCCATAGCCTTGCGCCAGGTCGACCACGATCGCCAGGCCGAGCCCGCTGCCGGCGCGCGATTCGTCGAGCCGCACGCCGCGCTGCAGCACAACCTCGCGCTGCTCGGGCGCGATGCCGGGGCCGTCGTCGTCGACGGTGATGCGCAGCCAAGGCCCCTGCCGCTCGGCACGCACGCCGACGGCCTGGCGCGCGCTGCGGCAGGCGTTGTCCAGCAGGTTGCCCAGCATCTCCTGCAGGTCCTGCGCCTCGCCGGCGAAGGCCAGCCCGGCCGTCGGCTCGGCGGCCGCCAGTTGCAGGTCGCGGTCGGCGTGCAGCTTGGCCATGGCGCGCAGCAGGCCGGCCAGCACCGGGGCCAGCGCCGTGCGCTGCCCCGGCCGGTGCGGCGCGGCGGCCGCCCGCGCACGGGCCAGGTGCCAATTCAACTGGCGTTGCGCAAGGTCGACCTGCTCGGCCACCAGCGCCGGCAACTCGCCGCCCGGCGTGGCGTCGCGCGCCGCCTGGCCGAGGATGGCCAGCGGCGTCTTCAGCGCATGCGCCAGGTTGCCGGCCTGCGCGCGGGCGCGCGTCACCACCTCGTCGTTGCGTTCGAGCACGCCGTTGAAGTCGTCGATCAGCGGCTGCACTTCGGCCGGAAAGCGCCCCTGCAGGCGCTGCGAGCGGCCTTGGCGCAGTTGCTGCAGCGCGCGTTGCATGGCGCGCAGCGGCGCCAGCCCGACGGCCACCTGCGCCAGCGCCGCCAGCACCAGCAGCAGGCCCAGCGCGGCGAGCGAGGCGGCCAGCACGCCGTTGAAGCGGGCCACCGCGGCCATCGCCTCGCGCGGGTCGCCGGCGACGATCAGCCGCCAGCGCGACGCGGCCGGCTCGCCGGCCTGCAGCGAGCGCTCGACGGCGCGCAAGGCCTCGCCGCGCGGCCCGGTGGTGTCGTGCTGGTGGCGTTCGCCGTTGGCCAGGGCATCGGCCGGCAGTTGCAGCTCGGCGTCCCACAGCGAGCGCGAGCGCAGCAGCACCGCCGGGCGCCGGCCCGGCGCGCCGTCGAGCGACTCGATCTGCCAGTACAGGCCCGCGTACGGCTGCTCCCAGCGCGGGTCGGTCATGCTGCCGCGGTCGATCTGCGGCCGGCCGGCGGCGTCGAACTCCAGCCGCGCCGTCAACTGGTCGAGCTGCTGCGCGAGGCCGAGGTCGAACTGCTGCATCACGTGGTCGCGGAACAGGCTGGTCAGCCAGCCGTGCGCGCCGACCAGCGCCAGCGCCAGCGTCACCAGCGTGGCGCCGAGCAGCCGCAGGCGCAGCGAGCCGGTCCACGGCCAAGGGCTCATCGCTGCAGCCTACGGGCTCACCGGCGCCGCCAGCCGGTAGCCGCGGCCGCGCACGGTCTCGATCAGCCCCGGCGGCAGCTTCTTGCGCAGGCGGCCGACGAAGACCTCGATGGTGTTGGAGTCGCGGTCGAAGTCCTGCGCGTAGAGGTGCTCGGTGAGCTCGCCGCGCGAGACCACGGCGCCCGGCCGGTGCATCAGGTAATCCAGCAGCTTGTACTCATGGCTGGTCAGCGCCACCGCCTGCCCGCCCCGCGTGACGCGGCCGCTGCGCGTGTCCAGCGCCACGTCGCCGCAGCGCAGCACCGGCGAGGCCTGGCCGGCGGCGCGGCGGATCAGGCCGCGCAGCCGCGCCAGCAGCTCTTCCATGTGGAAGGGCTTGGTCAGGTAGTCGTCGGCACCGGCGTCGATGCCGGCGACCTTCTCGCTCCAGTTGTCGCGCGCGGTGAGGATCAGCACCGGCAGCGCGCGGCCGCCATCGCGCCAGCGCTTGAGCACCGACAAGCCGTCGAGCAGCGGCAGGCCGAGGTCGAGCACGACGGCGTCGTAGGCCTCGGTGTCGCCGAGGAACTGCGCCTCGCGGCCGTCGCCGGCCTCGTCCACCGCGTAGCCGGCGGCCTGCAGGCCCGCGCGCAGCTGGGCGCGCAGCGTGGGCTCGTCTTCGACCAGCAGCAATCGCACGGCGTCGAGCGTATCAGCGGCGGCCGTCGTGCCGGCGCTGGCGCTCCTTGCGCCGCAGCAGCTCGGCGCTGGCGGCGTCGAGCTCCAGCTTGACCAGCCGGCCGCCCGGCTGCAGCAGCTTGATCTCGTAGATCCAGCGGCCGTCGTCGTCCTGCTCGAGCTCGATCGCCAGCACCTGGCCGGGTTGCTCGCGCTCCAGCCGTTCGAGCACGGCCTTCAGCGGCAGCACCTTGCCGGCCTGCACGGCCGCGCGCGCGCGGTCCTGGTCGCTGTCGGCCAGCGCCAGCGGGCTGGCCAGGGCCAGCGCCAGCAGCGCGGCCAGCGTGGCGCGAATGGGAAGTGGGGCGGCTGTGAGGCGAGTCATGCGGCCATTGTTCGGGCCGGCAGCTGAATGCCCGATGAACGGCGGCTTCAGCCGGGGTTCAAGCGCGGCTTCGCAGACTGGGCGCCGTCAACCACCCCTGGAGCCCGACCATGATGGTCCGCACATCCACCCTCGCCGCGCTGGGCGCCGCGCTCGTCGCCGGCCTCGGCCTGCCGGCGCTGGCGGCCGACACCACGCCGGCGCAGCAGCTCGCCCGCTTCAGCACGCAGGCCGGCGCCGCCGGCGACGCGGCGCGCGGCCAGCGCTTCTTCGACGGCACGCACGGCGGCGAGTGGTCCTGCTCGTCTTGCCACGGCAAGCCGCCCACCGGCCCCGGCCGCCATGCCGACACCGGCAAGGCCATCCAGCCGCTGGCGCCGGCCTTCAACCCGAAGGCCTTCACCAGCACCGCCCGCGTCGACAAGTGGTTGCGCCGCAACTGCAACGACGTGCTCAAGCGCGAGTGCAGCGCTGCGGAGAAGGCTGACGTAATGGCTTATTTGAACGGCTTCAAGTGACTACGACCCGCACGCCAAGGAGGCTTGCCATGAACCCCGATCGCCGCTTGTCCATCCTGATGGCAGCAGGCCTGTACCTGCTGCCGATGAGCGCCGCGCTCGCCGACGGCATCCGCGCGATGCCGCGCAGCGTGCCGAGCGCCTACACCGAGGAATGCGGCTCCTGCCACCTGGCGTATGCGCCCGGACTGCTGCCGGCGGCCAGCTGGCAGCGCCTGATGGGCGGCCTGGATCGGCACTACGGCACCGATGCCGCGGTCGACGCGACGACGGCGCAGTCGATCGTCGGCTGGCTCCAGGCGCATGCCGCCAGCGGCCGGCGCGCCGCCGACACGTCGCCCGACGACCGAATCACCCGCAGCGCCTGGTTCACGCGCAAGCATCGCAAGGTCGACCCCGCCGTGTGGCCACTGGCCAGAGTGAAGAGCGCTGCGAACTGCGCCGCCTGTCACCCGCGCGCCGAGCAGGGCCGCTTCAGCGACGACGAACTGCGCACGCCGGCCGGCCTGAGTGACCAGCAGCGCCGCGCCTGGCACGACTGAACAAGGAACCCGAGATGTCAGCATCACCGTCCCTCCACTCCAGCGAGAGTCGCGGCATCGCCGCGGCGGGCCGCCGCCTGGTGACCGACGCGCCGACGCGCATGTTCCACGGGCTGTTCGCCCTGAGTTTTATCGGCGCCTACCTCACGGCCGATGGCGAACGCTGGCGGCTGCTGCACGTCACGCTGGGCTACAGCTTCGCCGGCCTGCTGGCGTTTCGCCTGCTGTACGGGCTGGTCGGGCCGCGGCATGCGCGGCTGTCGGCGTTGGGACGGCGCCTGGCCGGCGCGACGGCCTGGCTGCGCGCCTTGCCGGCCGCGCGCACGGTGTCGGCGATCGACTGGCGCCGCGGCCAGAACCTGGGCATGGCGCTGGTCGTCGTCTCGATGATGGCGCTGGTGGCGCCGCTGGCGTTGAGCGGCTGGGCCACGTACGAGGAATGGGGCGGCGCGCTCAGCGGCGACTGGCTGGAGGACGTGCACGAGTTCCTCGGCAACACCTTGCTGGCGCTGGCACTCGCGCACCTGGGCCTGATCGTGCTGCTGAGTCGGCTGCGGCGGCGCAACCTGGCGCTGCCAATGCTCACCGGCCGCATCGAAGGCGCCGGGCCGAGCCCGGTGACGCACAACCGCGCCTGGCTGGCGATGGCGTTGCTGGCCGCGGTGCTGGCCGCGCTGATGGCCGCGCTGATAGCCTTCACGGCCTGGCCGTCGTAGCGGCGCGGTGCCAGGCGCGGCCGGCGCGGCCGGCGTTCCGCGCTGGCCGTTCAGCGCTGGCCGGTCGGCAGCCGCGACACGTAATCGGCCGCCGCGTCGAGGTCGGCGTCGGACAGCTTCTTGACCACTTCCACCATCTGCGGGTTGGAGTTGCCGCGCACGCCGCTGCGGATGTCGATCATCTCGCGCAGCATGTACTTGTAGTGCTGGCCATTCAGGCGCGGGTAGAACCTGGCCGCGTCGCCCTCGCCGGCCTTGCCGTGGCAGCTGGCGCAGTCGGCGGCGTAGATCTTCTCGCCGCGCGCCAGCTCGGTGCCGGGGCCGTGGCCGTTGTTGGCCGGCGACGGCAGCTTGGTCAGGTAGGCGGCGATGTCGGCGATGTCCTGCGGGCTGGTGACGTGCTTGTCGATGAACGGCAGCATCTTGTCGTTGCGGCGGCGGCCGGCCCGCACGTCGGTCATCTGCTTGATCAGCACCGTGCCGTGCTGCCCGGCCAGCCGCGGATAGCTGCCGTCGGGCCGGCCCAGCGCGTGTGCGCGATGGCAGCCCTGGCAGATTTCGAAGGTGATCTCGCCGCGCGCCGCGTCGCCGGTGGCGCTGAGGGCCTGCAGCTTCTCGCCCTGCATCGCGTTCCAGACGTAGGCGCCGTCGGCATCGCTGGCGGCGGCGGCCGGCGCCGCCGTCTGCGCCGCGGCGCCGAAGGCGCAGGCCAGCAGCAGCGGCAGCAACAAGCACGGGCTCGGGCGTCGGGTCACGGTGGGTTCCTCGTTGCGCGGCCGGCCGCGCGTCACGGCAGGCTCGCCAGGTATTCGGAGACGGCGGCGATCTCGTCGTCGGTCATGCGCTCGGCCACCGCGCGCATGACCTTGGCGCGGTCGTTGTTGCGGGCGCCGCTCTTGAAAGCCTTGATCTGCGCCGCGGCATAACTGGGGAATTGAGCCGCCAGGCGCGGGTAGCGTTCGTTGCCGGCGCCTTCGGCCTGGTGGCAGCCCACGCAAGCCGGCACGCCGCTTTGCGTGTTGCCGTCGTCGTACATCGCCTTGCCGGCGGCCAGCAGCTTATCGTTGTCGGGCTTGATCGGCGTCGGCTTCTGCGCCGCGTAATAGGCCGCCAGGCCGGCCACGTCGCCCTCCTTGATCTGCGCAAGCGCCGGGGCCATGACGTCGTTCTTGCGCTTGCCCGCCAGGAAGTCCTTCAACTGCTTGTCGAGGTATTCGGCGTGCTGGCCGGCCAGCCGCGGAAACATCGGCACCACGCTGTTGCCGCCCTCGCCGTGGCAGGCGATGCATTGCGAGGCGACGATGGACGCGGTGTCGGCGGCCTGCGCGGCGCCGCCGAGCAACGACGCCAGCGACACCAACGCGGCAACCGATGCCGGCGCCCGCATCAGAACGCCACCCCCAGCAGCAGGCCGATCACCGTGGTGCGGTAGCTCTGCGGGCCGCTGTCCAGGTAGGTCTGCTGGTTGGCCGCCGGCGTCGGGTTGGCTTCGACGCCGTCGTAGTGCCAGTCGACGATGCGCGTGCGTTCGTGGCGCAGCAGCCCGCGCAGCGAGACCTTGGGCGACACCGGCACGATGACGTTGAGGTCCAGCACGTGCTGGCGGTAGCGCAGGTCGGGCATGCCGGCGCCGATCAGCGCCAGCGTCGCCAGTTGCGTGGCGGTTGGCGCGCCGCTGGTCACCAGGCCCAGCGCGGCGGCGTTGTAGGTGTAGCGGGTGCTGGTGCGGCCGTCGGTGTAGCCGTAGTTCGCTTCGGCGCGCACGCGGCCGAACTCGTGGCGCACGCCGAAGCCGGCCGAGATGGTGTGGTCGTCCTGCACCGTCTTCCAGGTGCGGCCGGTCGGGTACAGCGGGCTGACGGCCGAGGCGGTGCCGCACAGCGCCGCGAAGTTGGCCGCGGTGACGACGCCGCTGTTGCCCACCACGGTGATGCCGGCCGCCTGCTGCGCCGCCGTCAGCGTGGCGCTGGTGGCCATCGAGCCGTCGCTGAAGAAGTAGTAGGTGCTGCCCAGTACGCAGGCGTTCTGCTGCACGCCGATCTGCGCCATGCGACCGTCCTGCGTGCCCAGCGTGGCCGACACCGCGGTCACCGGCGTCGGCCGCCAGTTCCATTCGGCGTTGAACGAGTTCAGGCGCTGCACGCCGCTGCGGCCGTAGGACGAGTCGGGGTAGCGCTGCTCCTTGAGCTGGGCGCTGAACGCCATCTCCATCGCCTCGCCCAGTGCCTGGTTGAAGCGCGCGTTGAGCACGCGGCTGTCGCGGTCGGCGAGGTCGAACTTGCGGTGCAGGTCGTTGACGTGGATCCAGCTCGTCATGTTGGTGCCGGCCACCGTGGGCAGCGGGCCGAACGAGGCGCTGTAGAACTCGTCGTAGGGGTCGGAGACGTAGGTGCTGCCGCGGCGGCGGCCGGCCTCGGCCGACAGCCGCAGCGTGCCGCCCGTCAGCGCGCGGTTGACGTAGCCGGCCTTGATGCGGTCTTCCCAGGTGCTGGCGCGCTCGCGGTTGGTGCGGTCGATGGTCTCGCGCTCCAGCAGCAGCGTGACGTTCTGCCCCTTGGCCACGCGCCAGTCGCCGCTCAGGCTGGCGTTGTCCTGCTGCACCTCGTACTGCGCCGAGGCGATGTTGATGTTGCCGGCGCTGGGCACGAGGTTCAGCGCCTTCAGCGCCTCGACGTTGCAGCGGAGCACGTCGTACGCCGTGGCCGCGGTGCCGGCGGGGTTGACGCCGGCCGTGGTGTTGGCGGTGACGAAGGCCGAGCCGCTGCCGTCGTTGATCAGCCGGCCCCATTGGCCGGTGAGCGGGTTGCAGGCCCAGTACTCGGGCGAGTGGTCGATCGTCTCGAAGCGGCGCCAGCGCGCCTTGACGTCCAGCGCCGCCAGCGGCTGCATCGCGGCGCTGAAGTCGAACAGCCGCGTGTCGATGCGCCGCTGCGCGTGGTCGCGGCTGAGCGAGGCCGTGGTGTCCCAGGCGCCGCCGGCGATGCCGTTGACCACCGCGCCGGCGTACGGCGTGGACGGGATCAATGCGTCGTTCTGGCGCGAGCTGGACCACGACAGCACGCCGGTGACGCGCGCCTTGGCCAGCTCGGGCATGGCGTGCGCGAACTCGGCCTTCACGCCGTAGAAGTCGTTGTCGGGCACGAGGTCGAACACCGCCTGCGGAAAGCGCGTGATGCCGTTGGCGGCGGCCAGGAACATCGGGTTGTCGACGGTCTGGGTGTCGATGTTGTTGCGGAACAGCGAGGCCGACACCTGCACGTTGGCGCTGGTGCGCGCCGTCGCCCATTGCAGCCCGGCGATGACCTCGTGCGTGTCGTAGTCGACCGACTCGGCCGTCTCGATCCCGCCGGTGCCGCCGCCGCCGGCGCTGACCAGGCCGAAGGGCCGCGCGCCCTGGCGCTTCTCGCTCGACAGCGAGGCGAAGGCCTTGAGCGTTTCGCTGAACGGCAGGTCGAGCCGCAGCCCGCCCTTTTGGCGCAGCACCGACAGCGTGCTGGTCGGCGCGGCCAGCGCGTCGTTGCCGATGGCGATGTCGGTGCTGGCCGCGGTGGCCGGCGCCGTCGGGCCGGCCGGCAGCCGCGACAGCGTGAGCCGCCCGCTGCCCACGCCGTCCCACAGGCTGCGGTAGGTGGTGGTGAAGACGTGCGGCGTCTCGTTGTAGAAGCCCTTCAGCCGCCAGCCGTTGTAGCGGCCCAGCGCCACCTGCGCGAAGCCGTCGTCGCGGCCCAGCGAGGCGGCGCTGGCGTCGACGTAGCTGCGGCCGTCGGCGCTGTCGGCCTGCAGGCTCAGGCTGCCGAGCAGGAAGCCGCTTTCCAGCGACTTGTACTCCAGGAACTTGGCCGCGTGGCGGTCGCCGTCGATGGCGATGCCGCCCAGCTCGACCTCGCCGCGCACGCGCCAGTCGCCGAAGCGCGAGGGGTCGACGATGAGCCCGGGCTGGGCGTTGAGGAAGCCGGTCGGGCTGCGGCTGCCCACCGCCTCGCCGATGCCGTCGGGGTCGAGGGCGCGCAGCCGCAGGCCGCCGCCGGGCATCAGCAGGTTGCCGACGGCGGTGTCGGTGCCGGTGCCGGAATCGGCGCGCGCCGCCGGCGCCGCCATCTGCGCGCACGCGGCGCCGATCAGCAGCGCCAGCGGGCTCAAGCCCCGTGGGCCGCGGCGCGAAGTCGAACCACGCATGTCGATCACTCCTGGCTTGCGGTTGAGGGCTAACGCTGGAAGCGGGCGCCTGCGGGATGGTTGCTGCCGTGGATCTGCGTGTGGCAGTTCTGGCAGCTGCGGCCCACGACGCGCTGGCTGGTGGTGCCGCCGAGCAGCTGGCCGGCGGCGGCCGTCTGGTCGTTGCGGTAGAACTGCCCCGGGTGGCCGACCGACGGGCTGTGGCACTGCTGGCACAGCTGCGGGCGCGAGGCGACCAGCAGCTTGTCGTGGTTGGAGCCGTGCGGGCTGTGGCAGTTGACGCAGTTCTCGCGCACCGGCGCGTGCTCCCACAGCATGGGGCCGCGCTTCTCGGCGTGGCAGGCATAACACACGAAGTTGACGCTATCGGCCTTGAGCAGCGGCTTGGTGGTGGTGCCGTGCGGGTTGTGGCAGTCGACGCAGCTCATCTTGCCCTCGGGCAGCGGCATGTGCGAGCGCTTGTTGAACTCGGCGCGCTGCTGCTGGTGGCAGCTGGCGCAGGTCTCGTTGATGGTGGCGCGCGCCAGCAGCGGGCTGTTGCCGACCTTCTGCATGGGGTTGTGGCAGTCGGCGCAGCCGACCTGGTTGCCGGCGTGCGTGGAGCCCGGCCAGTGCAGCCGGTTGCCGCCCTGGTGGCAGCTCAGGCAGGACTCGTTCTGCTGCTCCAGCGGCGTGTTCCAGCCCTTGGTGAAGCCGATGATCAGCGACTTGTCCTTGGTGTTCTTGGCGTGCAGCGAGCCGGGGCCGTGGCAGGCCTCGCAGACCTGGCGCTCGCGGTCGTTGCGCGGGTTGGCGCGGAAGGCCTTGGCGTGCAGCGTCTCGGTGAAGTGGCGGTTCTCCTGCCCGTGGCAGCCGATGCACGCCTTTTCGCCGATGGTGGTGGCCGCCGGCCGCGGGGCGGCCATCGCCGTGGTGCTGGCGGTGGTGGCAGACGCGGCGGCCGGGCCGGCGCCCTGCTGGGCCCATGCCGGCGAGCCGAGGCTCACGCCGCACAGCACCGCACCGATGGCCTGCACCGCCACGCGCCACCAGCCGGGACCTGAACGCTTGTTGTTCATCTCGCTCCTCGGTGCTTGACTCGCTGATCTCGCCTGACACCAAAGATAGGTGGCGCCCGCGCCGCGCCTTGCCCGCGGCTGAACCGCCGCTTGACTGCAAGCGAACCGCGGGGCTGGGGACTTTCCCGCAGGCGGGCGCGGCGGTGCCGCGGCCGGCGGCCGCCCGGGAAGGTCGAGAACGTTGGGGGGATCAGGCCGCGCTGGGCGGCACGCCGAAGCGCTTCTTGAACGCGCGGCTGAAGTGCGCCGGGCTGGCGAAGCCCCACGCCCAGGCGATGTCGGCCACCGAGCGCGTGCCGCGGTGGGCCAGCTCTTCGCGGCAGGCCTGCAGCCGCTGCCCCAGCACCCATTGCATGACCTGCGGGCCGTCGGCGAACAGGCGGTGCAGGTAGCGGGTGGACACGCCCAGGTGCGCGGCGATGCGCGCCACGTCGAGCTGCGAGTCGTGCAGGTTCTCGCGGATGAACGCCTCGGCGCGGCGCCGCTGGCGCAGCGCCGCCGAGACGGCGGGCGCCGACGCCTCGCCGGGCGCGCGGCCGCGCCGGCGCGGGCCGGCCAGCTTCTCGATCAGGCGCAGCGCGGCTTCGCCGATGGCTTCGCGGCCGTCGTCACCGAGTTGCTGGCCGTGGCCGGCGATGAAACGCGTGAGCGCGGCGGCCGCCTGCGCCGCGGGCCGCGCGCCGTCGAGCCGCTGCATCAAATGATGCGTCCAATCGGGCCAGGCCTCGTTCAGCACGCCGGCCGGCAAGTCGATCAGCACCTGGCGGAAATTGGTCTGGCGGTGCACGCAGATGTCGCGGTCGGGGGCCACGAGGCACAGGTCGCCCGGCCCCAGTTGCGCCTGGCTGCGGCGGTCGGCCACCATCGACTGGCCTTCGAGCTGCACCAGCAGCGACACCCAGTCGGGGCGGCCGGGGCCGTGGCGGTCGATCCAGAACGGCGTGCCGCTGACCTGCAGCAGTTGCAGCGGGCCGCAGTCGAGCCCGGCCATCGCGGCATCGAAAGGCCCGTCGCCGGTGGGCTCGATGCTGCACTCGGCCGACAAGGAATTGATCATCGCGCCACGCCAATAGTCGACCCGGTCGTCGGGCTCGACCTGCAAGGTGTGATAGCGCGGCACCATCCCGCCAAGCACGTTCCTGCTCTCTCCTTGCGGGCACTGTAACCGCGATCTTCAGCGTGTGCCAAGGCGCAAGGGGCATGCCCCTGCGCCGATGTATCCGCAAAGAAACAGCGTCCGCCGGCGACGCTGCCGCCGGCCCCTCAGACTGCGATCAGGTCGTCAGCGCCTTGACGATGGCGTCGCGGCACAAGGCCATCAGCCCGCCCGGCAGCACGCCGAACAGCAGCACCGCCAGGCCGTTGGCGGCCAGCAGCGCCGAGACGCCGGCCGAGCGCACCGGCGCCGGCACGGCGCCGCGCGGCGCGTCGAAGTACATGACCTTGACGACGCGCAGGTAGTAGAAGGCGCCGACCAACGACATCAGCACCGCCACCACGGCCAGCACGATGTAGCTGGTGACGTTGGTCGTCACCAGCGCCTGCAGCACCGCCAGCTTGGCGTAGAAGCCCACCATCGGCGGAATGCCGGCCAGCGAGAACAGGAAGATCGCCATCACCCCGGCGGCCCAGGGGCTGCGCTGGTTGAGGCCGGCGAAGTCGTCGATCTCCTCGCTCTCGAAGCCCTGGCGCGAGAGGTACATGATCATGCCGAAGGTGCCCAGCGTGGTGAGCACGTAGGCCACCATGTAGAACATCGCCGAGCTGTAGGCGTTGCCGGCCGACAAGGTGTTGCCGGTGACGACGCCGGCCGACAGGCCGAGCAGCACGAAGCCCATCTGCGAGATGGTCGAGTAGGCCAGCATGCGCTTCAAGTTGCTCTGCGCGATGGCCGCGAGGTTGCCGATCACCAGCGAGGCGACGGCCAGCACGATCAGCATCTGCTGCCAGTCGATCGCCAGGCCGAGCAGGCCGTCGACCAGCAGCCGGATGGTGATGGCGAAGGCCGCCAGCTTGGGCGCGCCGCCGATCAGCAGCGTGACCGCGGTGGGCGCGCCCTGGTAGACGTCGGGCACCCACATGTGGAAGGGCACGGCGCCGAGCTTGAAGCCCAGGCCGGCGACCACGAAGACGACGCCGAACACCAGCACGTCCTTGTTGATGCGGCCGGTGGCGATGCGCTCGAACATGCGCGGCATCTCCAGCGTGCCGGTGGCGCCGTAGATCATGCTCAGCCCGTACAGCAGGAAGCCGCTGGCCAGCGCGCCGAGCACGAAGTACTTCATCGCCGCCTCGGTGGCCAGCGCATGGTCGCGGCGCAGCGCGGCCAGCGCGTACAGCGACAGGCTCATCACCTCCAGGCCCAGGTAGACCACGAGGAAGTTGTTGGCCGAGCACATCACGCCGATGCCCAGCAGCACGAACAGGCTGAGCGTGTAGAACTCGCCCTTGTCCATCTCGCGCGCGGCCAGCGTCGGCCGCGCATAGGCCAGCGCCACCATCACCGCGATGCCGCCGAAGCCCGCCAGCAGGTGGCCCATGGGGTCGGCGACGACCATGCCGGCCATGCCGTAGACGGTGGCGCCGCCCACCTCGGCGAGGTGCAGCCACGAGAACACGGCCGCCGCCAGCTGCGACAGCCAGAAGGTCAGCCGCCGCTCGGCGCCGCGGTCCAGCACGTCGACGATGATGATCACGCAGGCGGCCAGCAGCAGCCAGGCCTCGGCCTGGATGACGGTCCAGTTGACGTTGTTCATGTTCGGAAGGGGTCCGTCAGTTCAGCTTGGAAGCTTGGAGAGGGCCACGTGCCGGAGCAGCTCGGTCACCGAGGTCTGCATCACGTCGGTGAAGGGCTTGGGCTGCAGGCCCATCCACAGCACGGCCACCGCCAGCAGCGCCAGCATCAGGAATTCGCGCCAGTTGATGTCGGCCAGCTCGCCGACCTGGCGGTTGGCCACCTCGCCGAAGTACACGCGCTTGACCATCCACAGCGTGTAGGCGGCGCCGGAGATCAGCGCGGTGGCGGCCAGCGCGCCGATGAAGAAGTTGTATTGCACGGCGCCGAGGATGACCATCCACTCGCCGATGAAGCCGGCCGTGCCCGGCAGGCCGCAGTTGGCCATCGCGAACAGCACGGCGAAGGCGGCGAACTTGGGCATGGTGTTGGTGACGCCGCCGTAGGCCGCGATGTCGCGGCTGTGCACGCGGTCGTAGAGCACGCCGATGCACAGGAACATGGCGCCCGAGACGAAGCCGTGGCTGATCATCTGCACGATGCCGCCGGCCACGCCCAGCTCGTTGAAGATGAAGAAGCCGAGCGTCACGAAGCCCATGTGCGCGATCGAGCTGTAGGCCACCAGCTTCTTCATGTCCTGCTGCACCAGCGCCACCAGGCCGATGTAGACCACCGCGATCAGGCTCAGCGTGATGATGAACCAGGCGTACTCGCGGCTGGCGTCGGGCGCGATCGGCATCGAGAAGCGCAGGAAGCCGTAGGCGCCCAGCTTCAGCATGATGGCCGCCAGCACCACCGAGCCGCCGGTGGGCGCCTCGACGTGGGCATCGGGCAGCCAGGTGTGCACCGGCCACATCGGCACCTTGACCGAGAACGCCGCGAAGAAGGCGAAGAACAGCACCGCCTGCGCCTGCAGCGGCAGCGGCAGCTTGTGCCAGGTGAAGATGTCGAAGCTGCCGCCCGACTTGAAGTACAGGTAGACCAGCGCCACCAGCATCAGCAGCGAGCCGGCCAGCGTGTAGAGGAAGAACTTGAACGCCGCGTAGACGCGCTTGGGGCCGCCCCAGACGCCGATGATGATGTACATCGGGATCAGCGTGGCTTCGAAGAACACGTAGAACAGCAGCCCGTCGGCGGCGCAGAACACGCCCACCATCAGGCCCGAGAGGATCAGGAAGGCGCCCATGTACTGCGCCACCTTCTCGGTGATGACCTCCCAGCCGGCGATGACCACGATCACCGTGATGAAGGCGGTGAGCAGCACGAACCACACCGACAGGCCGTCGACGCCGAGGTGGTAGAAGACGTTGAGGCGGTCGATCCAGGGCTGCTTCTCGACGAACTGCAGCGCCGCGGTCTTGCGGTCGAAGCCGCTGATGAGCGGCAACGTGACGACGAACGACAGCAGCGAGCCGACGAGCGCCAGCATGCGCACGAGGCCGGCGTTGCGGTCGCTGCCGATCACCAGCAGCAGCACGCCGAAGGCGATCGGCATCCAGATGGAAAGGCTCAGCAAACCCATTGTTGTTCTCTCGTTGCCTTCGGTCGCGTCAGTGCAGCACGCCGCTCAGCGACGGCCACAGCCGCCACGTCAGGAAGCCGAAGATGCCCAGCACCATCACCAAGGCGTACCAGTAGAGGTGGCCGGTCTGCACCAGCCGCACGACGCCGGCCACCGCGCCCACCACGCGTGCCGAGCCGTTGATCACCAGGCCGTCGATCAGGCCCTGGTCGCCGCCCTTCCACAGGCCGCGGCCCAGCGCGCGGGCGCCGGCGGCGAGCACGTTCTCGTAGAACCAGTCGATGTAGTACTTGTTCTCCAGCAGCACGCGCAGCGGCTTGAACACGCGGTCCAGCGCCGCCGGAATGGCCGGCGCCACCAGGTAGAACACGTAGGCCAGCACCACGCCGCCCAGCGCCAGCCAGAACGGCAGCGTGCTGAAGGCGTGCATCGCCATCGCGGCGGCGCCGTGGAAGGCCTGCGCCAGCTCTTCCATCGCCGGGTGGCGGTGCACGTCGACGAAGATGCTGTCCTTGAAGAACTCGCCATACAGCATCGGCTGGATCGTCAGGTAGCCGATCACCACCGAGGGGATGGCCAGCAGCACCAGCGGCACCCACACCACCCAGGGCGATTCGTGCGGCTCGTGGGCGTGGCCGTGGCCATGCTCGTCGTGGTGATCGTGCGGGCCGGGGAAGGGCTTGTGGCGGAAGCGTTCCTTGCCGTGGAAGACCAGGAAGTACATGCGGAAGGAATAGAACGCCGTCACGAACACGCCCGCCGTCACCGCGAACAGCGCGAAGCCGGCGCCGGGCAGCCGGCTGGCGTGCACCGCCTCGATGATGCTGTCCTTGCTGTAGAAGCCGCTGAAGAACGGCGTGCCGATCAGCGCCAGGCTGCCGAGCAGCGAGGTGATCCAGGTGATGGGCATGTACTTGCGCAGGCCGCCCATGTTGCGGATGTCCTGGTCGTGGTGCATGCCGATGATCACGCTGCCGGCGCCCAGGAACAGCAGCGCCTTGAAGAAGGCGTGCGTCATCAGGTGGAACACCGCCACCGAGTAGGCCGAGACGCCGAGCGCCACCGTCATGTAGCCGAGCTGGCTCAGCGTGGAATAGGCCACCACGCGCTTGATGTCGTTCTGGATGATGCCCAGGAAGCCCATGAACAGCGCGGTGATGGCGCCGATGACGAGCACCACGTTGAGCGCGGTGTCCGACAGCTCGAACAGCGGGCTCATGCGCGCCACCATGAAGATGCCGGCCGTCACCATCGTCGCGGCGTGGATGAGCGCGGAGATCGGCGTCGGGCCTTCCATCGAATCGGGCAGCCACACGTGCAGCGGGAACTGCGCGCTCTTGCCCATGGCGCCGATGAACAGGCAGATGCAGATCACCGTGATCAGCATCCAGTCGCCGCCCCAGGTGGCATAGGGGAACACCAGCTTGGCCAGGTCGGGCCCCTTGGCGAAGACCTCGGCGTAATTCAGCGAGCCGGTGTAGGCGACGATCAGGCCGATGCCCAGGATGAAGCCGAAGTCGCCGACGCGGTTGACCAGGAAAGCCTTGAGGTTGGCGAAGATCGCCGTCGGCCGCTTGAACCAGAAGCCGATCAGCAGGTAGCTGACCAGGCCCACCGCCTCCCAGCCGAAGAAGAGCTGGAGGAAGTTGTTGCTCATCACCAGCATCAGCATCGAGAACGTGAACAGGCTGATGTAGGAGAAGAAGCGCTGGTAGCCCGGGTCGTCGGCCATGTAGCCGACGGTGTAGACGTGCACCATCAGCGAGACGAAGGTGACGACGACCATCATCATCGCGGTGAGGCCGTCGACGAGGAAGCCGACCTCCATCTTCAGCCCGCCGAGCACCGCCCATTCGTAGATGGTGCCGGCGAAGCGCGCGCCGTCGATCACCTGCATCAGCACCGCCGCCGAGCACAGGAACGAGATCAGCACGCCGAGGATGGTGACCGTGTGCGCGCCCTTGCGGCCCACCGCCTTGCCGGCCAGGCCGGCGACCAGCGCGCCGGCCAGCGGCGCCAGCGGCACGGCGAGCAGCAGGTTCTGGGAGATGCTTGCAGCAGCCATGGTGCGCACTCAGCCTTTTAGTTCGTCGAGTTCGGCCACATTGATCGAGGCGCGGTTGCGGAACAGCACGACCAGGATCGCCAGCCCGATGGCCGACTCGGCCGCGGCGACGGTGAGGATGAAGAAGACGAAGACCTGGCCCGCCATGTCGCCGAGGAAATGCGAGAAGGCGACGAAGTTCAGGTTGACCGCCAGCAGCATCAGCTCGATGGCCATCAGCAGCACGATCAGGTTGCGGCGGTTCAGGAAGATGCCCACCACCGACAGCGCGAACAGCACGCCGCCCAGCGACAGGTAGTGCCCCAGCGTCAGCGATCCCGTCAAGGTGCCCATCACGCGGCCCCCCCTTCCTTGTTGGCGGCGGGCGCGGCGGGCGCCGACGGCGCATCCACCACCGGCGGCAGCTTGATCAGGCGCACGCGGTCGGCCTTCTTGGCCCGCACCTGGTCGGCAGGGTTGACGTAGCGCGCGTCCTTGCGGCGGCGCAGGGTCAGCGCAATCGCCGCGATGATGGCCACCAGCAGCAGCACCGCGGCAATCTGCAGCGGGTACAGGTAGTGGGTGTAAACCTCGATGCCCAGCAGCCGGCTGTTGCCGAACTGCGCCAGCTTGGCGTCGGGCGGCGCGGCCTGGTCGGTCTGGAAGCCGTTCATCAGCACGAAGGCCATTTCCAGCGCGATCACCACGCCCACCGTGGCGGCCAGCGGGAAGTGCGTCCAGAAGCCTTCGCGGAACTGCTCGGTGTCGATGTCGAGCATCATCACGACGAACAGGAACAGCACCATCACGGCGCCGACGTAGACCAGCACCAGCGCGATGGCCAGGAACTCGGCGCGCAGCAGCATCCAGATGCAGGCGGCGTTGAAGAACGCGAGCACCAGGAACAGCGCCGCGTGCACCGTGCCGCGCGCCGTGATGACGCGGAACGCCGCGAACAGCAGCACGGCCGAGAAGACGTAGAAGAGAACGGTGATCGTGTTCATGCGTGTCCTGGAGCCCCGTTCAGCGGTACTTGGCGTCGGCCGCGCGCGCTGCAGCGATCTCTTTTTCGTAGCGGTCGCCCACGGCCAGCAGCATGTCCTTGGTGAAGTACAGGTCGCCGCGCTTCTCGCCGTGGTACTCGAACACCTGGGTCTCGACGATCGAGTCGACCGGGCAGCTTTCCTCGCAGAAGCCGCAGAAGATGCACTTGGTGAGGTCGATGTCGTAGCGCGTGGTGCGGCGGCTGCCGTCGGCGCGCACGTCGGACTCGATGGTGATCGCCATCGCCGGGCACACCGCCTCGCACAGCTTGCAGGCGATGCAGCGCTCCTCGCCGTTTTCATAGCGGCGCAGCGCGTGCAGGCCGCGGAAGCGCGGCGACAGCGGCGTCTTCTCTTCCGGGAACTGGATCGTGATGTGCGGCGACAGGAAGTGCTTGCCGGTGATTCGCAGGCCCTTGAACAGCTCGATCAGCATGAAGCTGGAGAACAGCTCCTTGACGGCGGTGAGACTCATGATGCTCGCTGCCTCACTTCCAGATGTTGAAGGGCGACTGGATCCACAGGCCGACCACGACCAGCCAGACCAGCGTCACCGGGATGAAGATCTTCCAGCCCAGGCGCATGATCTGGTCGTAGCGGTAGCGCGGGAAGGTCGAGCGCACCCACAGGAACATGGTGACGACCACGAAGACCTTGGCGGCCAGCCAGATCCAGCCCGGGATGAACGAGAGGAAGGCGAACGGCGGCAGCCAGCCGCCGAGGAACAGGACCACGGTCAGCGTCGAGACCAGGATCATGTTGGCGTACTCGGCCAGGAAGAACATCGCGAACGACATCCCCGAGTACTCGATCATGTGGCCGGCGACGATCTCCGACTCGCCTTCCACCACGTCGAAGGGGTGGCGGTTGGTCTCGGCCAGGCCCGAGATGAAGTAGACCAGGAAGATCGGCAGCAGCGGCAGCCAGTTCCACGACAGCAGGCCCACGCCCATGTCGGCGCCCAGGCCGCGGCCCTGGCTCATCACGATGGCGCTCATGTTCATGCTGCCGCTGACCATCAGCACGACCACCAGCGCGAAGCCCATGGCGATTTCATAACTGACCATCTGGGCGGAGGCACGCAGCGCGCCGAGGAAGGCGTACTTCGAGTTGCTGGCCCAGCCGGCGATGATGACGCCGTAGACCTCCAGCGAGGTGATGGCCATCAGGAACAGCAGCCCCGCGTTGACGTTGGCCAGCGCCACGTCGGGCCCGAAGGGCACCACCGCCCAGGCGGCCAGCGCCGGCATGATGGTCATGATGGGGCCCAGGAAGAACAGGCCCTTGTTGGCCGCGGTCGGGCGGATGATCTCCTTGAAGATCAGCTTGACCGCATCGGCGATCGGCGTCAGCAGCCCGAACGGGCCCACGCGGTTGGGGCCGGGGCGGATCTGCGTCCAGCCGATGGCCTTGCGTTCCCACAGCGTGAGGTAAGCCACGCAGCCCATCAGCGGCGCGACGACGACGACGATCTTGATCAGGCTCCAGATCACGAACCACAGGTTCGGGCCCAGGGCGGCGTTGGCGGCTTGGTGCAGGGAATCGAACATGGGGCTGCCTCGATCAAGCCTTCTCGACCGTCAACGGGCCGAACATCGCGCCCAGCGTGGCGGTGCTGGGATGGCCGGCGGCGACGCGCACCGCGCCGGGCGCCAGCGTGGCGTCTTCTCGCGCCGGCAGCAGCGCCGCCGTCTGGCCCTGCGCCACCAGCACGCGCGCGCCGGGCCGCAGGCCCAGGTGGTGCCACAGCGCGCTGGGCAGGCCGACGACCGGCGGCCGCGCGTCGGCCGTCAGTTGCAGCGACGCGGCGCGGCGCACCAGGGGGTCGGCGGCGTAGATCGGCACGTCGGCCACGCGCTCCAGGCCGCCGGCGCCGGCGTCATGGGCCGCCGCGGGCGGCAGCGACGGTGCGGCCGGCGCGGCGTTGTCCAGCCGCTCGGCCAGCGTTGCCGGGTCGCCCAGGGCTTCGGCGCGCACGTCTTCGCTGGAGTCCTGCTCGAAGCCGTCCAGCCCCAGCAGGTTGCCCAGCACGCGCAGCACCTTCCAGGCCGGGCGCGCGTCGCCCAGCGGCTTGACCACGCCGGTGAAGCTTTGCGCGCGGCCCTCGGCATTGACGAAAGTGCCCGAGGTCTCGGTGAACGGGGCGATCGGCAGCAGCACGTCGGCATGGTCGACCGCGGCGTCCTTGAACGCCGTCAGCGCGACGACGAGGCCCGAGCCCTGCAGCGCGGCCTTGGCGGCCGCCGCGTCGGCGGCGTCGAGCACGGGCTCGACATCGAGCAGCAGCAGCGCCTTCATCGGCTGCGCCAGCATCTGCGCGGCGCTCAGGCCGCCGTTGCGCGGCACCGCGCCGACCAGTTGCGCGCCCACCGTGTTGGCCGCATCGCCAAGGTAGCCGACGCTGGCGCCGCATTGCGCGGCGATCCAGTCGGCCAGCGCCAGCAAGCCGCCGGCCTGCGGATGCTGCGCGGCGGCGTTGCCCAGCAGCACGGCCTTGTGCTCGCCCGCCAGCAGCGATTGCGCGATGGCCTGCGCCGCCGCGCCGGGCTGCGACGCGGCGCCCACCGGCGCGGCGATGCCCTTGGCGCCGGCCACCGCGGCCGCCACCTCGGCCAGCGCCGCGGGCCAGGCCGAGGGCGCGGCCGTCAGTCGGGTGGCCACCGGCAGCAGCCAGTCGTCGTGCACCGCGTGCAGGCTGTGCACCTGGGCGCCGCGGCGGGCGGCTTGCCTCAGGCGTTGGGCGAACAGCGGATGGTCCTTGCGCAGGAACGAGCCGACGACCAGGGCGCTGTCCAGCGTGGCCAGCGAGGCGATCGAGCGCCCCAGCCAGCGCGCCTTGCCGGGCGCGGGCAGGTTGCCGGCATCGGCGTGGCGGCTGCGCACGTCGACGTTCTCGCTGCCCAGGCCGCGCACCAGCTTGGCCAGCAGGTGCAGCTCTTCCGCGGTGGCGTGCGCGCTGCCGACGGCGCCGATGCCCGCGGTGCCGAACTCGGCCTTCACGCGCTTGAGGCCGTCGGCCACGTAGCCGAGCGCGGTGTTCCAGTCCACCGTCTGCCACTGCCCGCCCTGCTTGAGCATCGGCTGCGTCAGGCGCTGCTCACTGTTCAGCGCCTCGTAGCTGAAGCGGTCGCGGTCGGCGATCCAGCATTCGTTGACGTCCTCGTTTTCCAGCGGCACGACGCGCATCACCTTGCTGCCCTTGATCTGCACGATCAGGTTGGCGCCGGTGCTGTCGTGCGGGCTCACGCTCTTGCGGCGCTGCAGCTCCCAGGTGCGGGCGCTGTAGCGGAAGGGCTTGCTGGTCAGCGCGCCGACGGGGCAGATGTCGATCATGTTGCCCGACAGCTCGCTGTCCACCGTGCGGCCGACGAAGGTCTCGATCTCGCTGTGCTCGCCGCGGTTGACCATGCCCAGCTCCATCACGCCGGCGATTTCCTGGCCGAAGCGCACGCAGCGGGTGCAGTGGATGCAGCGGCTCATTTCCTCCATGCTGATCAGCGGGCCCACGCTCTTGTGGAAGACCACGCGCTTTTCTTCCGTGTAGCGCGAGGCCGACTTGCCGTAGCCCACCGCCAGGTCCTGCAGCTGGCATTCGCCGCCCTGGTCGCAGATCGGGCAGTCGAGCGGGTGGTTGATCAGCAGGAACTCCATCACCCCCTTCTGCGCCGCCTGCGCCTTGGCGCTTTGCGTGTGCACCACCATGCCTTGGGTGACCGGCGTGGCGCAGGCCGGCATCGGCTTGGGCGCCTTCTCGACCTCGACCAGGCACATGCGGCAGTTGGCCGCGATGGACAGCTTCTTGTGGTAGCAGAAGTGCGGGATGTAGGTGCCGGCGGCGTCGGCCGCATGCATCACCATGCTGCCGGGCGGCACGCTGACCTTCTGGCCGTCGAGTTCGATTTCGATCATGGTGTCGGTTGGCGCCGTCAGGCCGGCTGGGCGACCTTGCAGGTCTTGTGTTCGACGTGGTGGACGAACTCGTCGCGGAAGTGCTTGAGCATGCCTTGCACCGGCATCGCCGCGGCGTCGCCCAAGGCGCAGATGGTGCGGCCCTTGATGTTCTCGGCCACCGAGTCCAGCAGTTCCAGGTCTTCCGGGCGGCCCTTGCCATGCTCGATGCGGTCGACCAGCCGCCACAGCCAGCCGGTGCCTTCGCGGCAGGGCGTGCACTGGCCGCAGCTTTCGTGCTGGTAGAAGTACGACAGGCGCAGCAGGCTCTTGACCATGCAGCGCGATTCGTTCATCACGATCACCGCGCCGGAGCCCAGCATCGAGCCGGCCTTGGCGATGGCGTCGTAGTCCATCGTCAGCTCCATCATCAGCTTGGCCGGCAGCACCGGCGCCGACGAGCCGCCGGGAATCACCGCCTTCAGCGCCCCGCCCTTCACGCCGCCGGCCAGTTCCAGCAGCTTGGCAAACGGCGTTCCCAGCGGGATCTCGAAGTTTTTTTTTTTTAATACTACGGCGACCACCGAGAAGATCTTGGTGCCGCCGTTGTTGGGCTTGCCGCACTCCAGGTAGGCCTGGCCGCCGTGGTTGATGATCCACGGCACCGCGGCGAAGGTCTCGGTGTTGTTGATCGTCGTCGGCTTGCCGTAGAGGCCGAAGCTGGCCGGGAACGGCGGCTTGAAGCGCGGCTGGCCCTTCTTGCCTTCCAACGATTCAAGCAAGGCGGTCTCTTCGCCGCAGATGTAGGCGCCGAAGCCGTGGTGGGCGTGCAGCTGGAAGCTGAACTCGCTGCCGAGGATCTTGTCGCCCAGCAGGCCGGCGGCGCGCGCTTCGTCCAGCGCTTCTTCGAAGCGCTGGTAGACCTCGAAGATCTCGCCGTGGATGTAGTTGTAGGCCGTCTTCACGCCCATCGCGTAGGCGGCGATGGCCATGCCCTCGATCACGATGTGCGGGTTGTAGCGCAGGATGTCGCGGTCCTTGCAGGTGCCGGGCTCGCCTTCGTCGCTGTTGCACACCAGGTACTTCGGCCCGGGAAAGGCGCGCGGCATGAAGCTCCACTTCAGCCCGCTGGGAAAGCCGGCGCCGCCGCGGCCGCGCAAGGCGCTGAGCTTGACCTCGGCGATCACCTGGTCGGGCGTCATCGCGCCGTCGGCGCCTTGCGGGCCGTGGCCGAGGATCTTCTTCAGCGCGGCATAACCGCCGCGTTGCACGTAGTCGGCCAGCCGCCAGTTGCGGCCGTCGAGGCCGGCATAGATCTGCGGGTTGATGTGGCGGCCGTGGAAGCAGGTCTCGGCGCCGGTGGCCTGGAACCTGGAGAGATCGAGCTGCGCGGTCATGCCTCAGGCCTTCTTCAAGGTGTCGATCAACTCGTCCAGCCGCGGCCCGGTCATGAAGCTCAGCATCTGGCGGTCGTTGACCAGCAGCACCGGCGCGTCGGCGCAGGCGCCCAGGCATTCGCTGGGCTGCACGGTGATGCGGCCGTCGGCGGTGGTGCCGTAGGGCTCCACGCCGAGCGTGTGGCACAGGTGGTCCAGCGCCGCCTGGCCGTGGCGCAACTGGCACGGCAGGTTGGTGCAGACGTTGAGCTTGAACTTGCCCACCGGCTGCTGGTTGTACATGTTGTAGAAGCTGGTCACCTCGTGCACGGCGATCGGCGGCATGCCCAGCACCTGGGCGATGCCTTCCTCGGCCTCGGGCGAGACGTGGCCGTGCTCGTGCTGCACGATGGCCAGGCAGGCCATCACGGCCGACTGCTTCTGGTCGGCGGGGTACTTGGCCACTTCCTGGGCGAAGCGCGCCAGGGTTTGTTCGCTGAAGTTCATCGATCGATCTCGCCGAACACGATGTCCATGGTGCCGATGATCGCCACCGCGTCCGCAATCATGTGGCCGCGCGCCATCTCGTCCAGCGCGGCCAGGTGCGCGAAGCCGGGCGGGCGGATCTTCAGCCGGTAGGGCTTGTTGGCGCCGTCGCTGATCAGGTAGATGCCGAACTCGCCCTTCGGATGCTCCACCGCCGCGTAGGCTTCGCCTTCGGGCACGTGGAAGCCTTCGGTGAAGAGCTTGAAGTGGTGGATCAGCTCTTCCATGCTGGACTTCATGTCCACGCGCGGCGGCGGCGCCACCTTGTGGTTGTCGATGATCACCGGGCCCGGGTTGGCGCGCAGCCACTGCACGCATTGCCGGATGATGCGGTTGGCCTGGCGCATCTCCTCGATGCGCACCAGGTAGCGGTCGTAGGTGTCGCCGTTGACGCCGACCGGCACGTCGAAGTCCATCTGGTCGTAGACCTCGTAGGGCTGATGCTTGCGCAGGTCCCAGGCGATGCCGCTGCCGCGCAGCATCGGGCCGGTGAGGCCGAGGTTGAGCGCGCGCTCGGGCGTGACCACGCCGACGCCCACGGTGCGCTGCTTCCAGATGCGGTTGTCGGTGAGCAGCGTCTCGTAGTCGTCGACGTTGGCCGGGAAGCGCTCGCAGAAGTCTTCGATGAAGTCGAGCAGCGTGCCCTGGCGGTTCTTGTTGAGTCCGTCCACCGCCTTCTGGTTGTGGATGCGGCTGGCCTGGTACTGCGCCATGCGCTCTGGCAGGTCGCGGTAGACGCCGCCGGGGCGGAAGTAGGCCGCGTGCATGCGCGCGCCCGACACCGCCTCGTACATGTCGAAGATGTCCTCGCGCTCGCGGAAGCAGTAGATGAGGATGTTCATCGCCCCGCAGTCGAGGCCGTGCGCGCCCAGCCACAGCAGGTGGTTGAGCAGCCGCGTCAGCTCGGAGAACATCACGCGGATGTACTGCGCGCGGATCGGCACCTCGATGCCCAGCAGCTTCTCGATCGCCAGGCAGTAGGCGTGCTCGTTGGACATCATCGACACGTAGTCGAGGCGGTCCATGTACGGCAGGCTCTGGATGAAGGTCTTGGTCTCGGCCAGCTTCTCGGTGGCGCGGTGCAGCAGCCCGATGTGCGGGTCGGCGCGCTGGATGACCTCGCCGTCGAGTTCCAGCACCAGCCGCAGCACGCCGTGCGCAGCCGGGTGCTGGGGACCGAAGTTGAGCGTGTAGTTCTTGATCTCGGCCATGTCAGTGCAAGCCGCCGTAGTTGTCTTCACGCACCACGCGCGGCGTGTTCTCGCGCGGCTCGATCGACACCGGCTGGTAGACCACGCGGCGGGCCTCGGCGTCGTAGATCATCTCGACCTGGCCGGAGACCGGGAAGTCCTTGCGCATCGGGTGGCCGATGAAGCCGTAATCGGTGAGGATGCGGCGCAGGTCGACGTGGCCGTCGAACAAGATGCCGTAGAGGTCGAAGGCCTCGCGCTCGAACCAGTTGGCGGAATTCCAGACCTCGGTCAGCGAGGCCACCTCGGGCAGATCGTCGTCGGGCGCGAAGACCTTCAGCCGCACCCGCCAGTTGTGGGTGATCGACAGCAGGTGCGAGACGACGCAGAAGCGCAGGCCCTCCCAGGGCCGGTTGCGGTAGTCGGAGTAGTCGACGCCGCACAGGTCGATCAACTGCTCGAAGCGCAGCCGCGGGTCGTCGCGCAGGGTTCGCGCGGTGGCGAGGTAGCGCTCGGCGGCGACGGTGATGGTGATCTCGCCGCGCTCGCGCACGAGTTGCCGGATGGCGTCGCCCAGCACCGCTTCCAGCGCCGCCTGCAGCTTGTCGAGTCTTTGTGTCATGGCCGGGTCTTCAGCGGGCGATGGTGTTCTCGCGGCGGATCTTGGCCTGCAGCTGCAGGATGCCGTAGAGCAGCGCCTCGGCCGTGGGCGGACAGCCCGGCACGTAGACGTCCACCGGCACGATGCGGTCGCAGCCGCGCACCACGCTGTAGCTGTAGTGGTAGTAGCCGCCGCCGTTGGCGCACGAGCCCATGCTCAGCACCCAGCGCGGCTCGGCCATCTGGTCGTAGACCTTGCGCAGCGCCGGCGCCATCTTGTTGCACAGCGTGCCGGCCACGATCATCAAATCGCTCTGCCGCGGGCTGGGACGGAACAGCATGCCGAAGCGGTCGATGTCGTAGCGCGCCGCGCCGGCGTGCATCATCTCCACCGCGCAGCAGGCCAGGCCGAAGGTCATCGGCCACAGCGAGCCGGTCTTCGACCAGTTGATCAGCGTGTCGACCGAGGTGGTGACGAAGCCTTCTTTCAGAACGCCTTCAATGCCCATCATTCACTCCCAATCCAAGGCGCCCTTTTTCCACTCGTAGACGAAGCCCACGACGAGGATGGCGAGGAACAGCATCATGGCCCAGAAGCCTGACGCGCCGATGTCGCGCAGCGACACCGCCCACGGAAAGAGGAAGGCGATCTCGAGGTCGAACAGGATGAACAGGATGGCCACGAGGTAGTAGCGCACGTCGAACTTCATGCGCGCGTCCTCGAAGGCGTCGAAGCCGCATTCGTAGGGGCTGTTCTTCGCCGGGTCGGGCCGGTTGGGGCCGAACACGAAGCCCAGCACCTGCGGCAGCACGCCGACCGCCACGCCGACCAGGATGAACAGGATCACGGGCACGTAGGGTTGCAGATCCATGGCGTCGTCAACTCGCAGTCAGTTCAACGTCAGGTGCGATCCGGCCGTAAAAAAGCGCGCCTGCCGGACCCCGCCTTGGCGGTGCCCTCGGGACGCGCTGACCTGCCCGATCAAACCCTTCATCCGATCGTTGGTGCCGACGGCGAGACTCGAACTCGCACAGCTTTCGCCACTACCCCCTCAAGATAGCGTGTCTACCAATTTCACCACGTCGGCAGGACGTGAAAACCGCTTGCGCGGCAACGTTCGACGGCATGAGGTTGGCTCGTCGAACGACTGGAAATTCTAGCCTCAAAACCAGGGACTTCCCTGACCCGAGGCCCCTCGTCACTGGCTGGCCGCGGCCGCCGGCGCCGAAGCCGCGGCGGGCGCCGCCGCCGGTTCCGTACGGGTGGTGGCCGCCGGCATCGGCACGCCGCTCGGCAAGGCCGGCGCGGTGGCCGGCACGGCGGCGCTGGCGGCAGCTGCCGGGCGGTCGAGCACGGTGCCGCCGCTGTTGGCGGCGCGGTTGCTGCCGGCGTTGGACATCAGCGCCAGCGCCAGCGTGCTGACGAAGAAAACGGTGGCACAGGCCGCCGTCGAGCGCGACAGGAAGTTGGCGCTGCCGGTGGCGCCGAACAGGCTGCCCGAGGCACCGCTGCCGAACGAGGCGCCCATGTCCGCGCCCTTGCCGTGCTGGATCAGCACGAGGCCGATCATCGCCAGCGCCGACAGCAACTGCAGCGCAAGCACGAGGGTCATCCAGATCTGCATAACTGAGAGTTCTCCGGGAAACGGGCCAGTCGATCAACCCGCGGCGCGGGCGATGGCGATGAAGTCGGCGGCCTTCAGCGAGGCGCCGCCGATCAGGCCGCCGTCGATGTCGGCCTGCGCGAACAGCGTGGCCGCGTTGTCGGCCTTGACGCTGCCGCCGTAGAGGATGCGCATGCGCTCGCCGTGGCCGGTGGCGGCCTGCAACTGTGCGCGCAGCACCGCATGCACGGCCTGCGCCTGTTCGGGCGTGGCGGTGCGGCCGGTGCCGATGGCCCACACGGGCTCGTACGCGACGACGATCTCGCCGGCGCAATGCGCCAGCAAATGGATCACGGCGGCGAGCTGGCGCTTGACGACGAGGTCGGTCTCGCCGGCCTCGCGCTGGGCCAGCGTCTCGCCGACGCAGACGATGGGCGTGATGCCGGTGGCGAGCGCCGCCTGCGCCTTCTGCGCGACCAGCAGGTCGCTCTCGGCGTGATACGCACGTCGCTCGCTATGCCCGACGATCGCGTAGCGGCAGCCGAACTCGCGCAGCATCGCCGCCGACACCTCGCCGGTGTAGGCGCCCTGCTCGTGCGCCGAGCAGTCCTGCGCGCCCCAGCGCACGTCGCTGCCGGCCAGCGAGGCGGCCGTCTCGGTCAGATAGGGATAGGGCACGCAGACCGCGAGGTCGCAGCCGTAGGGCCGCGCGCCGATCACCGCGGCCAGCAGCTCGGCATTGGCCGCATGGCTGCCGTGCATCTTCCAGTTGCCCACCACCAGCTTGCGTCGCATCGCACTCACTCCTTACCAGCTCAGCACGATCTTGCCGACGTGCGCGCTCGATTCCATCAGCGCATGCGCGGCCGCCGCCTGCGCGGCCGGGAACACCTGGTGGATCACCGGCTTGATGCGCCCGTTCTCGATCAGGGGCCAGACCTTGGCGCGCAAAGCCTGGGCCAGCGCCGTCTTGTAGGCCACGCTGCGCGGCCGCAGCGTGCTGCCGCTGATGGCCAGCCGCTTGCGCAGCAGCAGCCCCGAATCGATGGCGCTCTTGCTGCCGCCCTGCACCGCGATGACGGCCACGCGGCCGTCGTCGGCCAGGCATTCGAGTTCGCGGCCGAGGTAGTCGCCGGCCACCATGTCCAGCACCACGTCGACGCCCTTGCCGCCGGTCAGGCGCTTGGCCTCGGCCACGAAGTCCTGCGTGCGGTAGTTGATCGCGTGGTCGGCACCGATGGCGATGCAGGCGGCGCACTTGTCGTCGCTGCCGGCGGTGACGATAACGTTCGACCCGAGCGCCTTCGCCAGCAGCGTGGCGGTGACGCCAATGCCGCTGGAGCCGCCCTGCACCAGCAGCGTCTCGCCGGGCTGCAGGCGGGCGATCTCGAAGACGTTCTGCCAGACGGTGAAGCAGGTCTCCGGCAGGCTGGCCGCTTCCACCATCGACAGCCCGCGCGGCACGAGCAGGCACTGGCCGGCGGGCGCCACGCACAACTCGGCGTAGCCGCCGCCGGCCACCAGCGCGCAAACCGCGTCGCCGACCTGCAGCCCCGCGGCCGCCAGGTCGGCCGCCGCGCCGGCCTTCACGGTGCCGGCGATCTCCAGCCCCGGCAGGTCGGAGACGCCGGGCGGCATCGGGTACAGGCCCTTGCGTTGCAGCACATCGGGGCGGTTGACGCCCGAGGCCTGCACCGCGATCAGCAACTCGCCCGGCTGCGGGGCCGGGTCGGGCCGCTGCACCTCGCGCAGCACTTCGGGGCCGCCGGGCTGGGCGATTTCGATCGCACGCATGGTGTCTCGCGCTTTCGGCGTTATTCGGCCTTCGGTGCCTCGGGCGCGGTCGCCGGAGCGGCGGCGGCCGGAGCCGGCGCGCCGTCGGCGTGCGCCGGGGCCTCGGTGCTGGGCGGCGCGCCTTCGTCGAACGATTCGCGGCGCGGGCGGTCGCTGCGCTCGCCACGATCACCGCGGTCGCCACGGTCGCGGCGGGGGCGGTCGTCGCGGTCACGGCGCGGGCGGTCGTCGCGGTCGCCGCGCTCGCGGCGCTCGGGCTCGACATAGCCCTCGGGCTTTTCGAGCAGCGCCTTCATGCTGAGCTTGATGCGGCCCTTCTCGTCGGTCTCCAGCACCTTCACCTGCACGACCTGGCCTTCCTTGAGGAAGTCTTCGACGCGCTCAACGCGCTGGTGCGCGATCTGGCTGATGTGCAGCAGGCCGTCCTTGCCGGGCAGGATGTTGATCAGCGCGCCGAAGTCCAGGATCTTGGTCACCGGGCCTTCGTAGACCTTGCCGATCTCGGCCTCGGCCGTGATCTCGGTGATGCGCTTCTTGGCGAACTCGGCCTTGTCGGCATCGGTGCTGGCGATGGTGATGGTGCCGTCTTCGCCGATGTCGATCGTGCAGCCGGTCTCCTCGGTCAGCGCGCGGATGGTGGCGCCGCCCTTGCCGATGACGTCGCGGATCTTCTCCGGGTTGATCTTCATCGTGTACAGGCGCGGCGCGAACTGGCTCACCTCGGTCTTGGCGCCGCCCACCGCGTCGACCATCTTGCCGAGGATGTGCAGCCGCGCTTCCTTGGCCTGCGCCAGCGCGACCTGCATGATTTCCTTGGTGATGCCCTGGATCTTGATGTCCATCTGCAGCGCCGTGACGCCGCTGGTGGTGCCGGCCACCTTGAAGTCCATGTCGCCCAGGTGGTCCTCGTCGCCCAGGATGTCGGTCAGCACCGCGAAGCGGTTGCCTTCCTTGATCAGGCCCATCGCGATGCCGGCCACGTGCGCCTTCATCGGCACGCCGGCGTCCATCAGGCTGAGGCAGCCGCCGCAGACGCTGGCCATCGACGACGAGCCGTTGCTCTCGGTGATCTCCGACACCACGCGCAGCGTGTACGGGAAATCTTCCTTGCTCGGCAGCACGGCGATCAGCGCGCGCTTGGCCAGCCGGCCGTGGCCGATCTCGCGCCGCTTGGGGCTGCCCACGCGGCCGGTCTCGCCGGTGGCGAAAGGCGGCATGTTGTAGTGGAGCATGAAGCGGTCTTCGAACTCGCCGGCCAGCGCGTCGATGCGCTGCGCGTCGCGCTCGGTGCCGAGCGTGGCGACCACCAGGGCCTGCGTTTCACCACGCGTGAACAGCGCCGAGCCGTGGGCGCGCGGCAGCACGCCGGAGCGGATCTCGATCGGGCGCACGGTGCGCGTGTCGCGGCCGTCGATGCGCGGCTCGCCGGCGAGGATCTGGCCGCGCACGATGCGGCTCTCGATCTCGAACAGCAGGCCTTCGACCTTGACGCTGTCGAACTCCACGCCTTCGGCCTTCAGCGCGTTCATCGTCGCGCCGTAGGCGTCGCGGCAGGCCTGGGTGCGGGCCTGCTTGCTGCGGATCTGGTAGGCCGCGCGCAGCGGGTCTTCGGCCAGCGCGGTGACCTTGGCGATGAAGGCTTCGTCCTTGGCCGGCGCCTGCCAGGCCCACTCGGGCTTGCCGGCTTCGCGCACCAGGTCGTTGATGGCAGCGATCGCGATCTTGCCCTGGTCGTGGCCGAAGACCACGGCGCCCAGCATCACCTCTTCGGAGAGCTGGTCGGCTTCGGATTCGACCATCAGCACCGCGGCTTCGGTGCCGGCGACCACCAGGTCGAGCTTGCTGTCGGCGAGCTGGCCCTTGCCCGGGTTCAGCACGTATTCGCCGTTGACGTAGCCCACGCGCGCGGCGCCGACCGGCCCGTTGAACGGAATGCCGCTGATCGCCAGCGCGGCGCTGGTGCCGATCAGCGCGGCGATGTCGGCCTGGATCTCGGGGTCCAGGCTCAGCACGTGGACGACGACCTGCACTTCGTTGAAGAAGCCGTCGGGGAACAGCGGGCGGATCGGGCGGTCGATCAGGCGGCTGGTCAGCGTCTCCAGCTCGCTGGGGCGGCCTTCGCGCTTGAAGAAGCTGCCGGGGATCTTGCCGGCGGCGTAGGTCTTCTCGATGTAGTCGACGGTCAGCGGGAAGAAGTCCTGCCCCGCCTTGGCTTCGCTCTTGGCCACCACGGTGGCCAGGACCACGGTGTCGCCGATGCTGCAGACGACGGCGCCGCCGCTCTGGCGGGCGATCTCGCCGGTCTCCAGCGTGACGGTGTGCTGGCCCCATTGGAAGGTCTTGCTGACCTTGTTGAAGATGCTCATGCGGATGTCTCCGTTGCGGGTGGGTGGCGGAGGCGGTTCGGCACGACGCAATGCCATTCCAGCGGGGCCCGCGGCTGCGAGGCCGGGCGCCAGTGGAATGACACAGCAGCGTTGCGTCCTTGCCGTCTCCGGAAAGCGGCGTTCGCCGCGGGGCACGCCCCGCGGCGGCGCGGGTCTTACTTGCGCAGGCCCAGCTTGGCGATCAGCGCGGTGTAGCGGTCGGCGTCGCGGTCCTTCAGGTAGGCCAGCAGGCGCTTGCGCTGGTTGACCATCTTCAGCAGGCCGCGGCGGCCGTGGTGGTCTTTCAGGTGCTGCTTGAAGTGCGGCGTCAGCTCGTTGATGCGCGCGGTGAGCAGCGCAACCTGCACTTCGGGGCTGCCGGTGTCGTTGGCGGCACGGGCGTTGGCCTTGACGATCTCGGCCTTCTGGGTGGTAGCCAGGCTCATGGGATTTCCTGTGTTCCGGTGGGGAGGAAGCCGCCATGACGACGGGCGCAAGAGCGCCGCTGGCCTTGGACGGTTTCCGGTTTCGACTTGCGGACGCCAGTGAAACCGACCGGCGCCGTGCTTGGAATTCCCTTGGCATCGCTGCCGAGGGAACGCGCGATTATGCCATTGCGCGCAGCGCGCCGGCCAGCCGCTGCAAGCCCTGGTCCAGCCGCGCCGGGTCGCGCGAGGCAAAGCACCAGCGCAGCCAGCCCTCGCCGGCCGCGCCGAAGGCCACGCCCGGCGCCAGGCCCAGGCCATGCTCGGTGACCAGCCGCTTGGCCAGCGCCAGCGAATCGTCCTGCCCTTCGATGCGAAAGAACGCATACATGCCGCCCGGCGCCGGCGCCGCGCGCACGCCCGGCAAGGCCTGCAGCCCCGCCACCAGGCGGTCGCGGCAGGCCTGCAGGCGTTGCACCAGGCCGGGCACGAAGGTCTCGGCCATCGCCAGCCCGGCCAGCGCGCCGCGCTGCACGAAGACCGGCGCGCACGAGGTGTTGAACTCGATGAGCTTGCCGATGGCGTCCAGGTGCCCGCGCGGCAGCACCAGCCAGCCCAGCCGCCAGCCCGTCATCAGAAAGCTCTTGGAAAAGCTGTGCGCGACGACCAGGCGGTCGTCCGGCCCGGCGATGTCCAGGAAGCTGGGCGCGCAGGCCCCGCCGGCGTACGACAGCCGCTCGTAGACCTCGTCGGCCAGGATCCAGGTGCCGGTGCGCCGGCAATGCGCCAGCAAGGCCTGCTGCTCGTCGCGCGTCAGCGTCCAGCCGGTGGGGTTGTTCGGCGCGTTGACCACCAGCACGCGGGTGCGCGGCGTCAGCGCGGCCAGCAGCTCGTCGAGGTCGAGCCGCCAGGCGCCGTCGGCGCCGGGCCGCAGCGCGACGCAGCGCACGTGGGCGCCCAGGATCGCCGGCTGCGCCGTCAGGTTGGGCCACACCGGCACCACGGCCACCACCTCGTCGCCGGCGCCGGCCAGCATCTGCACGGCCAGCATCAGCGCGTTGACGCCCGAGGAGGTGACGGCGATGCGCTCGTCGCCCACGGCGCCATGAGCTCCACCATGCAGGCCGCCGACATAACCCGCCAGCTCGGCGCGCAACTCGGGCAGGCCGAGGTTGTGCGCGTAGAAGGTCTCGCCGGCCTGCAGCGAGCGCACCGCGGCGTCGCGGATCGGCTGCGGCGTGACTTCGTCGCTCTCGCCGAACCAGAAGGCCAGCACGTCGCTGCGGCCCATCGCGGCGTTGGCCACCTCGCGGATGCGGGAGCCCGGCAGGGCCTGGATCTCGGGTCTCATGGCAGTCGTTCTTTCAGATCTGGTCCAGCGGCCAGCGCGGCCGCACGTCGAAGGGGCCGGCGCGGCGGCCGCGATCCAGCCCGCGCTGCGCGCGCAAGGCGCCGGCCAGCGCAATCATCGCGCCGTTGTCGGTGCACAGGTCCAGCGGCGGGTAGTGGACGCGAAAGCCGCGCCGCGCGGCCGCCGCGTCGAGTTGCGCGCGCAGCCGCCGGTTGGCGCCGACGCCGCCGGCCACCACCAGGCGTTGCAGGCCACTGTCGGCCAGCGCGCGCAGCGTCTTGGCCACCAGCACGTCGACGATGGCGGCCTGCGCCGAAGCCGCGAGGTCGGCGCGCGCGGCCTCGGTGGGCTGCGGGCCCAACGCGCGCAGCCGCGTCATCACTGCGGTCTTGAGGCCGGCGAAGGAGAAATCGAGGTCGCCGCTGTGCAGCAGCGGCCGCGGCAGCGGCACGGCGTCGGCGCGGCCGCTTTCGGCCAGCCGCGCCAGCGCCGGGCCGCCGGGGTAGCCCAGGCCCAGCAGCTTGGCGCTCTTGTCGAAGGCCTCACCGGCGGCGTCGTCGATGGTCTCGCCGAGCAGCGCATAACGCCCGACCTCGTCGACCCGCATCAGCTGCGTGTGGCCGCCGGAGACCAGCAGCGCGATGAAGGGAAAGGCCGGCGCGTCGGCCGCCAGAAAGGGCGACAGCAGATGGCCTTCGAGGTGGTGCACGCCCAGCGTCGGCCGGTCGAGCGCGACGCCCAACGCCTCGGCCACGCCGGCGCCGACCAGCAGCGCGCCGGCCAGCCCCGGGCCGCGCGTGTAGGCGACGAGGTCGATGTCGGCCGGCCGGCTGCCGGCCTCGTCCAGCACCTGGCGCAGCAGCGGGATCACGCGCCGCACGTGGTCGCGCGAGGCCAGCTCGGGCACCACGCCGCCGTAGGCCTGGTGCATCTCGGCCTGGCTGTGCAGCGCGTGCGCCAGCAGCCGCGGCGTGCCGCTGGCGCCGGCGTCGACGAGGGCGACGCCGGTCTCGTCGCACGAGGATTCGATGCCGATGACTTTCACGGAAGCGGTGCCGCTTTCGCCGTTCAGCGCCGGTCGGCCAGCGCGTGCGCGATGGTGCCGAGGTCGACGTACTCCAACTCGCTGCCCACCGGCACGCCGCGCGCCAGCCGCGTGACCTTGAGGCCGCGCGTGCGCAACGCCTCGCCCAGCGCGTGCGCCGTGGCCTCGCCTTCGGCGCTGAAGCCGGTGGCCAGGATCACCTCCTGCACCCCGCCGTCGGCCGCGCGCTGCAGCAACTGGCTGGCGCCGATGTCGGCCAGGCCCACGCCGTCCAGCGGCGATAGCCGCCCCATCAGCACGAAGTACAGCCCTTTGAAGCTGCCGCTGCGTTCCAGCGCCGCCTGGTCGGCCGGCGTCTCCACCACGCACAGCAGCCGCGCGTCGCGCTGCGGATCCCGGCAGGTGGCGCAGACCTCGGCTTCGGTGAAGGTGTGGCAGCGCGCGCAATGGTGCATGCGCTGCACCGCCTGCTGCAGCGCCTGCGCCAGCCGGCGCGCGCCGTCGCGGTCGTGCTGCAGCAGGTGGAAGGCCATGCGCTGCGCCGACTTGGCGCCCACGCCGGGCAGCCGGCGCAGGGCTTCGATCAGGTCGTCGAGCGCGGCTTCGGCCATGGGTCCATGCCGCACAGGCAGCGCAGCGGCACTCGCCCGGCATGAGCCAGTCGGCCCCAAGCGGCCGCCGCGGAACCGGCTTTGCCGGGCCGCTGGCGGCGCCCCCTTGAGGGGGAGGCGCCGAAGGCGCTTCGGGGGTGGGACATCAGAACGGGAATTTCATGCCGGGCGGCAACGGCATGCCGGCGGTGAGCTTGCCCATCTTCTCGGTGCTGACGGCCTCGGCGCGGCGCACCGCGTCGTTGAAGGCGGCGGCCACCAGGTCTTCGAGCATGTCCTTGTCGTCGGCCAGCAGGCTGGGATCGATGGCCACGCGCTTGACGTCGTGCTTGCACGTCATCGTCACCTTCACCAGGCCGGCGCCGGACTGGCCTTCGACCTCGATCGTGGCCAGTTCGTCCTGGGCCTTCTTGAGGTTGTCCTGCATGGCCTGGGCCTGCTTCATCAGACCGGCGAGCTGGCCTTTCATCATGGTGCTTCTCCTGAGAGGGTGGATAACGTTCAGAGCGGGCGGATGCTGTCGGGCACGATGCGCGCGGTCTTGAACTGCGACAGCAGTTCCTGCACCGCGGGGTCGCCGCGGATGATGTGCTCGGCCTCGGCCTGGCGGCGCTGGCGGTCCCAGGCGTCGCGGCGGGCGACGGAATCGGCGGGCACGCCGGCTTCCAGCACCAGCCGCTGCGGTACGCCGAGTTCGGCCGTCAGAGCGGCGGCCAGCTTGTCGCGCGTGCCGTCGCTGCGCAGCGAGTCGCGCTCGACCAGCAGCGTCCAGCAGCAGCCGCCGTCGGCCTCGTCGGCAGCGGCGCGCACGCCTGCCTGCCAGGCCAGCTCGCGCACCAGCGCGGCGATGCGGCCCTGCTCGGACAGGCGACGCACGGTGGCGGCCCAGCGGTCGCCCAGCGGCGTGGTCTCGGGCGCGGCCAGCGGCGCGGCGGCCGGGCGCGGCGCCGGCACCGTCAACGCCGGCGGGGCCGGCGCGCGCAAGGGCGCGGTGCGCGGCTCGGCGTCGAACTCCGGCGGCGGGCCGTCGTCGACCCAGGGCGGCGGCTCGGGCTCGGCGACACGCAAGGGCGCCGGCGGTGGCGCCGGGCGATACAGCGCCGCCGGGCGCGCGGCGGCCGGCGCCGCGGCGGCGTTGGGTGCAGCGACCGAAGCGGTGACCGGTGTGGCGGCCGGTGCGGCAACGGGCGCCGCCGCCACCGGCGCCGGAGCGCGCCGCGGCGCCGCGGCGACCGGCGCCGCCGGCGCCCTGGCCACCGCCGGGCCGGCCGCCGGGAAGGCCAGGAAGCGCAACAGCACCATGGTCAGCGCCGCGTACTCGTCGCTCATCAGCGCGATCTCGGCGCGCCCTTGCAAGGCGATGCTGTAGAGCAATTGCGTCTCGTCGGCAGCGAGCAGCGGCGCCAGCGCTAGCGGCGCCTCGTGCTCGGGGTCGGCAGCGTCCAGCGCATCGGGCACGGCCTGGGCGACGGCCATCTGCTGCAGCAGCGCGGCCATCTCTTCCAACGTGCCGGCGGCCGACAAGCCTTGCACGCGCAGCGCGTCGACGGCCGCCAGCACCGCGCGGCCATCGCGCGCGGCCAGCGCCTGCACCAGCTGCGCGGCGTGGCGACGGTCCACCGTGCCCAGCATCGTGCGCACCACGGCTTCTTCGAGCCGGCCGCCGCCGTAGGCGATGGCCTGGTCGGTGAGCGACAGCGCGTCGCGCATCGAGCCGCGCGCCGCGCGGCCCAGCAGGCGCAGCGCGCCGTCGTCGCTGGCCACGCCCTCGGCCTGCAGCACGCGCGCCAGGTGCTCGCGCACCACCTCGGGCGCCATCGGCCGCAGGTTGAACTGCAGGCAGCGGCTCAGCACCGTGGGCAGCATCTTGTCGGGGTCGGTGGTGGCCAGCACGAACTTCAGGTACTCGGGCGGCTCTTCCAGCGTCTTCAGCAGCGCGTTGAAGGCGTCCTTGGTGAGCTGGTGCGCCTCGTCGATCATGAAGACCTTGAAGCGGCCGACGCCGGGCTTGTAGGCGGCGCGCTCGATCAGGTCGCGGATCTCGTCGATGCTGCGGTTGCTGGCGGCGTCGAGCTCGAGGTAGTCGATGTAGCGGTCGGCGTCGATCTGCGTGCAGGCGCTGCACACGCCGCAGGGGTGCGCGGTGACGCCGCCCTGCCCGTCCGGCCCGGTGCAGTTGAGCGACTTGGCCAGGATGCGCGACACCGTGGTCTTGCCGATGCCGCGCGTGCCGGTGAACAGGTAGGCATGGTGCAGGCGGTTGTTCTGCAGCGCGTTCGTCAGCGCGCGCACGACGTGCTCCTGCCCGACCATCTGGTCGAAGCTCTTGGGCCGGTACTTGCGCGCCAGAACGACTGTGCTCATCGCGGGGCATTCTACGGAGCGCCGCCGATAATCCCGGCCCATGACGAGCCCCGCCCCCACCACGCTCAGCTACCGCCAGTCGGGCGTCGACTATGACTTGATCGACCCGCTGAAGGTCAGCGCCCAGCGCGCCGCGGCGGCCACCGCTTCGCACCTGGGCGCGCATGGTTTCGCCGAGGTGGCGGCGTCGCGCGGCGAGTCGGCCTACGTGGTCGACGTGGGACCTTTCTACCTGGCCTCGATCGTCGAATGCCTGGGCTCCAAGGCGCTGGTGGCCGACGAGATGGCCAAGCTGACCGGCCACAGCTGGTACGGCGCGATCGCGCAGGACACCATCGCGATGGCGGTCAACGACCTCATCACCGTAGGCGCCACGCCGCTGGTGGTGCAGGCCTACTGGGCGGCCGGCGGCTCCGACTGGTTCGGCGACGGCCAGCGCGCGCAGGCACTGGTGCAGGGCTGGAAGGCCGCTTGCGACGCCTGCGGCGTGGCCTGGGGCGGCGGCGAGACGCCGGCGCTGGCCGGCATCGTCGAGGCCGGGCGCATCGACCTGGCGGCGGCCTGCACCGGCATCGTCAACCCGAAGACGCGGCTGTCGGTCGGCGACGCCTTGGGCCCCGGCGACGCCATCGTGCTGCTGGACAGCAGCGGCATCCACGCCAACGGCCTGAGCCTGGCGCGCAAGCTGGTGGAGCGCCTCCCCGACGGCTGGCTGACCGAGGTGGCGCCCGACTTGAGCTACGGCGCGGCGCTGCTGGCGCCCACGGTGCTGTACAGCCCGGTGACCGAGGCGCTGTGGAAGGCCGGCATCGCGCCGCATTACTGCGCCAACATCACCGGCCACGGCTGGCGCAAGCTGCTGCGCCACGCCAAGGCCTTGCGCTACCGCATCCACACGCTGCCGCCGGTGCCGCCGGTGCTGCGCTTCATCCAGCAGCAAGCCGGGCAGGACGACGAGGAAGCCTACGGCACGCTGAACATGGGCGCCGGCTTCGCACTGTTCGTCGCGGCGGCCGACGCCGAGCGCACGGTGCAGGTGGCGCAGGCCCAAGGCGTGGGCGCGCGCGTGGCCGGCGTGGTGGAGGCCGGGCCGAAGGAGTTGATCATCGAGCCGCTGGACCTGCACTTCGGCGACGACGCGCTGCAATTGCGCTGAAGGGCCGGCCCCGGAGCTCACGAGGGGCTATCACGAGGGCTGGTCGCGCCTCCCCCCTACAATCCGCCCCCGACGGGCCTCCCCGCATGGGAGCGCGGCCAACCGGGTCAGGTGGGGAACCAAGCAGCCCTAACCGTTGCCACCAGTGCCGGGGGTAAGGCTCGTCACCTTTGCGCCGCATGGCGCCGGCGCGCAGCGCGACTCGCGCGCATGTTGCGCACCCTGCTTAGGCGCCGACCTGGCGGAAGGCCATCACCACCTGGTTGCGCAGCTCGCGCAACAGCGCCAGTTCCTTTTCCTCGGGCGCCAATGCGCCGGGCCGCGCGGCATCGGCGTAGATCAGCCCGAAGGGCGCGGTCTTCATCATCAGCGGCAGCAGCAGAAAGCTCGGCGCGTTCAACGATTGCACGTACCACGGCGGCAGCCGCGAGGCGCGCCCGGCGCGCGTGGCGTCGGCGATCACGGTGTCGGCGCCCTTGCGGCAAATGGCCGCGAACAGGTCCAGCGGCGCGCCCGGCGCATCGCGCAGCGCGAAGGCGAACGGCTTGCACGCCTGCGCGCCCCCGGCGCCGAGCGCCAGGCGGCCGGTCATGGTGTCGGTGCGCGGGTCGCGCAGGCACAGCACGATGCGCTGCAGGTCCAGCGCCTGGCGCATGGTCTGCAGCACGCTTTGCAGCAGCTCGTTGAGCTTGAAGTCGCCGCTGGCCAGGCGGTGGGCGATGTCGGCAATGCCGGCGCTCAAGGCCTTGGTCACCGCCTCCGACGAGCGCGGCGGCGCCGCCTCGGCCTGCCCCTCCAGCGGCGCGCCATCGGGGCCCAGACGGCGCGCCGCCGGGCCACGCGCCAGGTCCAGGCCCATCGCGCGCGCGAAGTCGCTGATCTGCCCGCGCGCGGTGGCGGCCGCCTGCAGCAAGGCCTGCGGCGGCAGGCCCAGCGCGGGGGCTTGCCGCGCGGCCAGTTCGGCCAGCGCGGCTTCGGCTTGGGCCGGCTCGTGGGCCAGCAGGCAGTCGCTCATCTCGCCGGCGCAACGGCCGATCCAGCGCAAGCGCTCGGCGCCCGGCTCCACCGCGCGCGGCGGCAGTTCGCCTTCGGGCGCGCGCATCGTGCGCTGCAGGCTTTCGGGCAAGTCCCAGGCCTTGGCGACGCCGGCGCCGAGGTCCTGCAGGCCCAGGCCCAGCACCTCGCGGGCGGCGTCTTCGCGGTCGTCGCCGGCGGCCACGCGTTCGCGGATCTGCTGCGCTTCTTCGGGAAAGTAGAACTCGGTCAGCAAGCGGCCGAGGTTCTGGAACAGCGCGCCGATGAAGACCTCTTCGCTCTCGCGCAGCAGCGGCGCCAGCGCACCGGCCACGCTGCCGGCCATCAGCGCGCGCAGGAACTCGCCCTTCAGCTGCTCGGCATGCGGCTTGTTCTGCATGTGGTCCAGCAGCACCAGCGACAAGGCCATGTTGCGCACGCCGCCGAAGCCGATGAGCTGCACCGCACGCGACACGGTGGCGACGCTGCCGCCGCCGGCGTGCATGAAGGTGACGCTGTTGACCAGGCGCAGCAGCTTGTTGGTCAGCGCCACGTCCTGCTGGATGTCGGCGGCCAGGCTGGACAGGCTTTCGGTCTCGGAATTGGTGGTGCGCTGGATGCGCACGACGGCGTCGCCCAGCGCGGGGAAGTCGCTCTTCTCGCGCATGCGCCGCAGCAGCAGGTCCAGCCGGGCATGGCCGGCGCTGGCCGGTGCCGGCTGCGAGCCGGCGGCAAGCCAGGCGGCCAGCGCGTCGCGCAGGTCGGCCGCGCTGTCGAAGCGGCGTTCAGGCTGGCGCGCCAGCGCGCGCTGCACCACGCTGCGCAGGTGGTCGTCGATGGCAGCATCGGCCGGCAGCAGCAGGTCTTCGTCCTGCACGCGCTGCAAGGCGCGCAGCGGGTCGGCCTCGTGCAGCAGCCGCTGGCCGCTCAGCAGCTCGCCCAGCAAGGCGCCGGCGGCAAAGACGTCCATGCGCGGGTTCGCCGGCTCGCCGCGCGCGGCTTCCGGCGACAAATAGCCCGGCGTGCCGACGATGCGCGCGTCGGCACCTTGCGCGGCGCGCGCCGCGATGCCGAAGTCCATCACCCGCGCGCGGCCGTCCTTGCCCAGCAGCACGCTGGACGGCTTGAGGTCGCGGTGCAGGATGCCTTGTTCATGCGCGGCGGCCAGCGCGTCGAGCACGCCGACCATCAGCTCGGCCGCCGCCCGCGGCGCCAGCTTGCCGCTGCGCGCCAGCCGCTGCGCCAAGCTGCCGCCGGGCACGTACTCGAACACCAGGTAGGGCTGGCCTTCGTCCACGCCAGCGTCGAGCATCGGCACGACGTGCGGATGCGCCAGGCGCGCCGCCGCCTGTGCCGCCTGCAGCCAGCGGCCGGCGGCCGCGGGATCGACGGGATCGGCGACGTTGGCGGCATCGGCCTCCAGCAGCTTGACCGCCACCTCGCGCTTGAGCCGCGGGTCGTGCGCCAGCCACACGCTGGCGTGCGCGCCGTGGCCGAGCAGGCGCTGCAGCTCGAAGCGGCCGACGCGGCGCTCCATCGCGGGCGCCGCCACGGGAGCGGTGGCCGTCACGGCAAGGTCTCGGCGCCGTGGCCGACGCCGCGCGCGTGGGCGGTGGGTGCGGCTCTTGGCGCGGCGGTCGGTGCGGCGGCGGATGCGGTGGCGGATGCGGTGGCGGATACGGCGCTGCGATCGTCACCCAGCGGCGCGCCTTGCAGCACCGCCTGCAGGTCGCGCAGGCTGAGGTTGAGCGCGCGGCCGTAGCGCTGCACCACGGCCTGCAGCGCCGGCAGCGTGCGCACGGCGGGCAGCGCGGCGGCGTCCACCACCTCGTTGGCGCAGCTGGCGGTGATGCGGATCCACTCGTCGTCGTTCTCCGGCTGGCGCACGCCGGCGCTCGGCGACTGGCGGCGCATCATGTGCACCACGCTTTCATCCAGGCCCCACCAGCGCGCCACCGCGGCGGCCAGGGCCTCCAGGTCGACGCCCAGCACCGCCATCGACGCGGCCTGCTCGTTCATGCCAGGGTCTTCGGGGTGGCCGGGCTCGCCGGGCGCGGGCTGCATCAGGCGGCGGATCTGCGCCGCATCGTCGGGCTGGTGGTACTGCACGACCAGCCGCCCCAGGTTCTGCAACAGCGTGACGAGGTAGACCACTTCGCTGTCGTAGCCCGCCGGGCGGATGGCCACCGCCACGCGGCCGGCGCGCCGAACGCGCGCCATCGCCTGCGACAAGTCTTCGGCCTGCGGGCCGGGCCAGGGCTTGAGCGCCAGCGCGACGCGGCGCACGCCCTCCAGGCCCAACATGGCGACGGCGCGGCGCACCGTCAGCACCGGGCCGGCGCCGGCCACCTGGCCGCTGCGCAACTGCGCCATGTTGACGGCCCGCAGCAGCTCCAGCGCCAGCGCCACGTCTTCCAGCAGCACCTCGGCCAGTTCGTCGTTGCGGCCGCGCTCCATCAACGCCAGCCGCGCGGCGCGCTCGGCGCCGCCGGGCGACGCCGGCAGCACGCCGGCGATGCGCATGCGGTCGAGCAGCAGCGCCAGCGGCCCGCCGTCGTTGCCGGCGTTGCTGCGCAGCCAGCCTTCCAGCGCATGGGCCAGCGTGCGCGCGCTGCGGTAGCGCTGGCGTTCCTGGCGGTCGGTGGCGCGGTTGACGATGACGCGCAGCGCCTCGGGCACCGGGCGCGGCGTGCTGAAGGCCAGGCGCAGGATCTCGCGGCCCTGCGGCGGCAGCCGCTCGGCGGCCTTGCCGGCGTCGGGCTCGTCCAGCGCCGGGTGGCCAGTGAGCATGGCGTGCATCAGCACGCCGAGCTGCAGCACGTCGGCTTCGGCGGCTTCGCGCTGCGCGCGCAGCGACAGCGTGTCGAAGCCGGCGTGCGGCGCGTCTTCGAGGCACACGATCTCCAGCCCGAGCAGCCGCGCCTGGCCTTTGTCGTTGACGAGCACGCTGTAGGTCTGCAGGTCGCGGTGCGCGGCGCCGGCATCGTGGGCGTAGGCCAGCGCGCCCAGCAACTGGCAGCCGATCTGCGCCACCTCTTCGGGCTGCAGGCCCTGGCTGCCGATGCGGTCGGTCAGCGTGGCCGCCTCGCCCAGCTCGTAGGTGACGTAGGGCCAGCCGTCGTGGGCGCCCAATTCGACGGCGGGCGCCAGCTGCGGATGGTTCAGCCGCGCCGCCTTGCGGGCGCGCTGCAGCCAGCGCTCCAGCCCATCGGCACCTTGCGGCACCAGGCGCGGCAGCATCAGCACCAGTTCCTGGCCCAGCCGCGTGTCGGTGACCTGCCACGCCATCGTACGCACGCTCTTGCCCAGCAGGCGTTGCAAGGCAAAGCGCGAAAAGCGGCGCGGCGTGCCGTTGCGCGCGCCGGCAGGGCTGCCGGCCGACGGGGTGGCGGATGACATGCCTTCGATTGGAGCGCCGCCGCCGCGAACCGCATGCGACGAACAGCCACGCCCTTGCCTGCCATTTCCGTTTTCATTGCCGCATCCATTTCGGTTTCGGGCCGCCGCCCGCGCCGGCAGCAGCGGCAAACCCGATATGACAGAATCGCCGCCGCCTCGTCCACAGAGTCCCTTCGACGAGTGGCCATGGAGACCCTCGCATGAGCAGCGAACTGATCAAACACATCACCGACGACTCGTTCGAGAGCGACGTCATCAAGTCCGACGTGCCGGTGCTGGTGGACTACTGGGCGGAATGGTGCGGCCCCTGCAAGATGATCGCCCCCATCCTCGACGAGATGTCCAAGGACTACGGCGGCCGCCTGCAGATCGCCAAGATGAACGTCGACGACAACCGCGAGGTGCCGGCCAAGTTCGGCATCCGCGGCATCCCGACGCTGATGATCTTCAAGGGCGGACAGAAGGTTGCCGAGCTGACCGGCGCCCGTCCCAAGCGCGAGTTGACGGCCTTCGTCGACGGCCACCTATAATCACCTTCCACGGGACCGGCAGCGCGCTGCGCGCCAGGCCCCGTGTGACAGCCACCGCGCCCCCGGCTGCCGGACTCCTCCGGCCTCGATGCCGGGTCCACGCGGATCCGGCCCGACACTCCAAGCGTGCATCCCACACGGCCAGGCCCCGCGAAGGCCTGCTGTGCGGCGGCGCGGCGATCGTCGGTGCCGGCCCTGAACGCCGCCCCCGGCTGTGGCGGCCGACCCCGAGGGACTTTTCCCCATGCATCTTTCCGAACTGAAGGCGCAGCACGTCAGCGAGCTCATCAAGATGGGCGAAGCGCTGGAGATCGAGAACGTCACCCGCTTGCGCAAGCAGGAGCTGATGTTCGCGATCATGAAGAAGCGCGCCAAGGCCGGCGAGCAGGTCTTCGGCGACGGCGTGCTCGAAGTGCTGCCCGATGGCTTCGGCTTCCTGCGCTCGATCGAGGCCAGCTACATGGCCTCCACCGACGACATCTACCTCAGCCCCAGCCAGATCCGCCGCTTCAACCTGCACACCGGCGACATGATCGAGGGCGAGGTGCGCGTGCCCAAGGACGGCGAACGCTACTTCGCGCTGGTCAAGGTCGACCGCGTGAACGGCGTGACGCCCGAGGAGAGCAAGCACAAGATCATGTTCGAGAACCTGACGCCCTTGTTCCCCAAGGAGCAGTTCAAGCTCGAGCGCGACATCAAGAGCGAAGAGAACATCACCAGCCGCATCATCGACCTGGTGGCGCCGATCGGCAAAGGCCAGCGCGCGCTGCTGGTGGCCCAGCCCAAGACCGGCAAGACGGTGATGATGCAGCACCTGGCGCACGCCATCGTCGCCAACCACCCCGACATCCACCTGATCGTGCTGCTCGTCGACGAGCGGCCCGAGGAAGTGACCGAGATGCTGCGCACCGTGCGCGGTGAGGTCATCAGTTCCACCTTCGACGAGCCCGCCGCGCGCCACGTGCAGGTGGCCGAGATGGTGATCGAGCGCGCCAAGCGCCTGGTGGAGATGAAAAAGGACGTGGTGATCCTGCTCGACAGCATCACCCGCCTGGCGCGCGCCTACAACAACGTGCTGCCCAGCTCAGGCAAGGTGTTGACCGGCGGCGTCGACGCCAACGCACTGCAAAGACCGAAGCGCTTCTTCGGCGCCGCGCGCAACGTGGAAGAAGGCGGCAGCCTGACCATCATCGGCACCGCGCTGATCGACACCGGCAGCCGCATGGACGAGGTGATCTACGAAGAGTTCAAGGGCACCGGCAACTGCGAGATCCACCTCGACCGCCGCATGGCCGAGAAGCGCGTCTACCCCTCGATCCTGATCAACAAGAGCGGCACGCGGCGCGAGGAGCTGCTGCTCAAGCCCGAGATCCTGCAGAAGACCTGGATCCTGCGCAAACTGCTCTACAACATGGACGAGATCGAGGCGATGGAGTTCATCCTCGACAAGATGAAGTCGAGCAAGAACAACCTCGACTTCTTCGACATGATGCGCCGCGGCGGCTGAGCCGCGAGTCGCGCTAGAATCCGCAGCTTTTCGCCAACCCGGCAAGTGCGCTGAGCTTTTTTGCAGCGTGGCTGCCGACCCTGAACTTCGAGGCACCGATGAAAGAAGGCATTCACCCCACCTACCGCGAGGTCTGCTTCCAGGACCTGTCCAACGGCTTCAAGTTCGTCACGCGCTCGTGCGTGCAGAGCAAGGAAACCGTCAAGCTGGACGACGGCCGCGAGCTGCCGCTGGTGAAGCTGGAAACCACCAGCGAGACGCACCCGTTCTACACCGGCACGCAAAAGAGCGTGGACAACCTGGGCGGCCGCGTCGAGAAGTTCCGCAACAAGTTTGCCCACCTGAAGAAGTAAGCCCGCGCGGCTTGCACCCGAAGAAGGCAGCCCCGGCTGCCTTTTTTGTTGAGCGGACGCAGGCCTCGGGCATCATCGCCTTCGTGACCAGCCCCGTCCCTGCCCTCGTCACGCTGCGCGGCGCGCGCCGCCTGCCGCGGCCGGCCTTGCTGGCCTTGTGCGCCGCCTACCTGCTGCCCGGCCTGTTCGGGCGCGACCCCTGGCGCAACGCCGACCTCGCCGCCTTCGGCCAGATGCTGGCCATCGCCGAAGGGCGCAGCAGCTGGCTCAACCCCACGCTCGGCGGCGTGGCGGGCGACGCGGCGCTGTTCCCCCACTGGCTGGGCGCCGCCTTCATCGCCTTGCTGTCGCCGCTGGTCAGCGCGCCGCTGGCCGCGCGGCTGGCCTTTGCCGGGCTGCTGGCGCTGGCGCTGCTGCTGACCTGGGCAACCACCTATCACCTGGCGCTGACCGACGCCGCCCAGCCGCTGCCCTTTGCCTTCGGCGGCGAGGCCGACCCGGTCGACTACGCGCGCGCCATCGCCGATGCCGCCGTGCTGGCGCTGATGGCCACGCTGGGCCTGCTGCAACTCGGCCACGAGACCACGCCCGAGCTGGCGCAACTGGCCGCCGTCGCGCTGTTCGCCTATGCGCTGGCCGCCGCGCCCTTTCGCCGCTGGCAGCCGCGCGCCGCGGTGCTGGCCGCGCTGCCGCTGCTGGCCGGCAGCGGCGCGCCGACCATTGCGCTGGTGATGGGCCTGGGCGGCGCCGAAGTCTGCCGCCGCTCCAGCTACCCCGCCGTGCTGGCCTTCAGCCGCTGGGTGCTGGCCGCCACCGCCGCGGCCGCCGTGCTGGCCTGGGCGCTGGGCGCCTGGCGCTGGCGGCTGCTGGCGCCGATGCCGTCGGACCTGATCGGCATCCCGCGCCAATGGCTGTGGTTCCTGTGGCCGGCCTGGCCGCTGGCCTTGTGGACGCTGTGGCGCTGGCGGCACTTCCTCAGCCATCGCCACCTGGCGGTGCCGCTGGTGGTGGTGCTCAGCGCCCTGCTCGCCAGCCTGGCGATGGCCGGCCAGGACCGCGCGCTGATGCTCACGCTGCCCGGCATGGCGGCGCTGGCGGCCTTTGCGCTGCCCACGCTCAAGCGCAGCGCGGCGGCGGCGATCGACTGGTTCTCGATGTTCTTCTTCACCGGCTCGGCGATCGCGATCTGGGTCATCTACAGTTCCATGCAACTGGGCGTGCCGGCCAAACCGGCGGCCAACATCGAGCGCCTGGCGCCCGGCTTCTCACCCAGCTTCTCCGCGCTGGCGCTGGCCGCCGCCGCGGCCGGCACGCTGGCCTGGGCCTGGCTGCTGCGCTGGCGCACCGGCCGCCACCGCGAGGCGCTTTGGAAGAGCCTGGTGCTGCCGGCCGGCGGCGTGGCCCTGGGCTGGTTGCTGACGATGACGCTGCTGCTGCCGCCGCTGGACTACGCGCGCAGCAACCGCATCCTGGTCGAGCGCATCGCCGCGCATGTGCCGCCGGGCGCCTGCATCGCGGCGCCCAAGCAGTCGCCGGCGATCGTCGCCTCGCTGGAGTTCTGGGGGCGCTGGACGGTCGATGCCCGCGCCGGCGCCGCCGCCGGCCGCTGCGACGTGATGCTGCTGGTGACGCGCGCGCGCACGGTGCCGGTGCCGCCGGGCTGGACGCTCAAGGCCGTGCTGCGCCGCCCCACCGACCGCGACGAGCGCAGCCTGCTCTACCAGCGCGAAGCCGCCCAACCGTCACGTTAGCTGCGGCAGCGTCGGCGTGGCCGCATCGCGGCGCGGCAGCGTCTCGGCGGCGCGCAGCCGCGCCGGCGGCAGCAGCAGCCGAAAGCGCGAGCCTTTGCCCGGCTCGCTGTCGATCGCCAGTTCGCCGCCGTGGCGCTGCACCACGTGCTTGACGATGGCCAGCCCCAGGCCAGTGCCGCCGGTCTCGCGCGAGCGGCTGCCGTCCACGCGGTAGAAGCGCTGGGCCAGCCGCGGCAGGTGCTCGCGAGCGATGCCGGGGCCGTCGTCGCTGACCTCGATCTCGGCGCCGCCGCCGTCGCGCAGCGCGAAGCGCACGCCGATGCGGCCGCCGTCGGGCGTGTAGCGCACGGCGTTGTTGACGAGGTTGCCGACCGCGCTGAGCAGCTCGCCGCGGTTGCCCGCCAGCTCGCCGGCGGCCTGCAGCGACAGCTCGATCCGGTGGCGCCCGCCCGACAGCGCGCGGCCGTCGGCCAGCGCCTGTTCCAGCAAGGCGGCGGCGTCCACCCACTGGTCGGTGGCCGGCCGCGGGCTGCCTTCCAGCCGCGCCAGCGTCAGCAGGTCGGCCACCAGGGCCTGCATGCGCGCCGTCTGCTGCGTCATCAACGCCAGCATGCGTTGACGTTCCACGTCACTCAGCGGCAGGCTGGCCATGGTCTCGACGAAGCCGGCCAGCACGGTCAGCGGCGTGCGGATCTCGTGCGACACGTTGGCGACGAAGTCGCGCCGCATCGCGTCGGAGCGCTCGCGGTCGGTGATGTCCTGCGTCAGCAGCAGGCGCTGGCCATCGCCGTAGGCGCGCACGGTGACCGACAGCGTGCGCGCCGCGCGCGGCGCGGGCAGGATCAGCGCCTCGCCGGCAGCCACCGAACCCTGCAGGTAGGCCACGAAGCTGGGCGCGCGCACGAGGTTGGTGATGCGCTGCAACCGGTCGCGCTGCGGGTCGAGGCCGAAATGGTCGGCCGCGACATGGCTGCACCACTCGATCTGGTCCTGCGCGTCGAGCAACACCACGCCGTTGGGCGACGCCTCGATCGCCGACAGGAACTGCGCCAGCCGCTGGCCTTCGCTGCGCAGCGCCTGGTCGCGCTGGCGCAGGCTGCGCTCGACGCGGTAGCCCAGCTCGCCCCACAACCCGGTGTCGCGCGGCGCGGCCTCGTCCTGCGGGCCGCGCAGCCACTGCAGCAGCCGGCCGGCGCGCCAGGCGTCCTGCGCGCCGAACAGCGCCAGCCCCAGCACCGCGCCGGCCAGCACGCCGGGCGCCGCCTCGTGCCAGGCCTGGCCCGCCCAGCCGCCCAGCAGGCCGCCGGCCAGCACCAGCGCCAATGCCAGCAGCGCGCGGGCCAGCAGGGGATGCATCGTCGTCGGCGCCGTCGTGATCTTCGCGATCGTCGGTGCGGCTTGCTCAGGCGGCCTGCCGCGGCAGGTCGGCCTGGGTCAGCCGGTAGCCCACGCCGCGCACCGTCTCGATCAGCGCCGCGGCGCCGGCCGGCGCCAGCGCCTCGCGCAGGCGCTTGATGTGCACGTCGACCGTGCGCTCCTCGATGAACACATGGTCGCCCCAGACGCGGTCGAGCAGTTGCGCACGGCTGTGCACGCGCTCGGGGTGCGTCATCAGGAAGTGCAGCAGCCTGAACTCGGTGGGCCCGATCTTCAGCTCGCAAGGCTGGCCGTCGATCTGGTGCGACAGCCGGCGCGTGGCCGGGTCCAGCCGCAGGCCGGCCATCGCCACCGCGTCGTCCAGCGTGTTGGGCGCCTTGCGGCGCAGCAGGGCGCGGATGCGCGCCAGCAGCTCCTTGGTCGAGAAGGGCTTGGTCAGGTAGTCGTCGGCGCCGGCGTCCAGGCCGACGATCTTGTCGCCCTCTTCGGCGCGCGCCGTCAGCATGATGATCGGCAGCTCGCGCGTGCGGGGGTCGGCGCGCCAACGTTTGGCGAGCGCCAGTCCGCTGTCGCCGGGCAGCATCCAGTCCAGCAGCACCAGGTCGGGCAAGGCGCCACCCACCGCGTGCTGCGCCTGCTCGGCCGTCGCCGCCACGGTCACGTCGTGGCCGGCGTGGCGCAGGTTGATGGCGATCAGCTCGGCGATCGCCGATTCGTCTTCGACGACCAGGACACTGCTCATGGCGCCCCCTCGGCCCTGCGGGCCGTCCCCCCGTGGGGGAGCGAGCGCCTCCGATGCGATCGTGCGGCGCTCATTTGACCGCGCTCTCGACGTTCTTCAACGAGGTGTGCCGCACATCCGTGCCCTTGACGACGTAGATGATGGCCTCGGCCAGGTTCTTGGCGTGGTCGCCGACGCGCTCGATCGCCTTGGCGACGAACACGAGGTCGATGCTGGCCGAGATGGTGCGCGGATCCTCCATCATGTAGGTGATCAGCTTGCGCAGCAGGCCGTCGAACTCCTGGTCGATCTGGTCGTCCTGCTTCAGCACTTCCAGCGCGCGCGCGGTGTCCAGCCGCGCGAAGGCATCCAGCGCCTTGCGCAGTTGCGCGGTGGCCAGCTCGCTTTCGAAGCTGAGGTCGGCCACCGGCAGCCGCAGGCGGCTGGAGACGCCGGTGTTGATCAGCCGCTGCACGGTGCGCGCGATGCGCGCCGCCTCGTCGCCCACGCGTTCGAGGTTGGCGATCGACTTGCTCACCGCGATCAGCAGCCGCAGGTCGCGCGCGGTGGGCTGGCGGCGGGCGATGATGCCGGAGAGGTCGCGGTCGATCTCCACTTCCATCTGGTTGACGCGCTCTTCCTGGCGCAGCACCTGGGTGGCGGTCTCGCCGCTGAACTGCGTGAGCGCTTCGATCGCCTGCGCCACCTGCGATTCGACCAGCCCGCCCATCTCCAGCACGCGCGCCGAGATGCCGGACAGCTCCGCGTCGAACTGGGTCGACAAATGCTTGTCGCTCATCTGCACTCCTTTATCAACCGAAGCGGCCGGTGATGTAGTCCTCGGTGTCCTTCTTCTTCGGCTTCATGAAGAGCTCCGAAGTCGGCCCGAACTCGACCAGGTCGCCCAGGTACATGTAGGCCGTGAAATCGCTGCAGCGCGCCGCCTGCTGCATGTTGTGGGTGACGATGACCACCGTGTACTCGCTCTTCAGCTCGTGGATCAGTTCCTCGATCTTGCCGGTGGAGATCGGGTCCAGCGCCGAGCAGGGTTCGTCGAGCAGCAGCACCTCAGGCTTGATGGCGATGCCGCGCGCGATGCATAAGCGCTGCTGCTGGCCGCCGGACAGGCCGGCGCCGCTCTGATCGAGCTTGTCCTTGACCTCGTTCCACAGCGCCGCCTTCTTCAGCGCCCATTCCACGCGCTCGTCCATCTCCACCCGCGGCAGCCGCTCGAACAGCCGCACGCCGAAGGCGATGTTGTCGTAGATCGACATCGGGAACGGCGTGGCTTTCTGAAAGACCATGCCGACCTTGGCGCGGATCAGCGACACGTCGTCGCGGCTTTGCAGGATGTCTTCGCCGTCGAGCCGGATCTCGCCCTCGGCGCGCTGCTCGGGGTAGAGCTCGAACATGCGGTTGAAGGTGCGCAGCAGCGTGCTCTTGCCGCAGCCCGAGGGGCCGATGAAGGCGGTGACCTTCTTCTCGGGGATGTCGAGGTGGATGTTCTTCAGCGCCAGAAAGCTGCCGTAGTAGAAGTTCAGGCCGCGCACCGAGAGCTTCGGTCGCCCGGCCGGCGATAGGTCGATGACGGCGCTCATGGTCGTTGCCTCGTCAATGCTTGTCGCGGAACAGCACCCGCGCCAGGATGTTCAGCGCCAGCACGCCCAGCGTGATCAGGAAGACGCCGGCCCAGGCGAGCTGCTGCCAGTTTTCGTAGGGGCTCATCGCGAACTTGAAGATCGTCACCGGCAGGCTGGCCATCGGCTGGCTCATGTCGCTGCTCCAGAACTGGTTGGACAGCGCGGTGAACAGCAGCGGCGCCGTCTCGCCCGCGATGCGCGCCACCGCCAGCAGCACGCCGGTGACGACGCCTGCCCGCGCCGCCTTCAGCGTGACCGCCAGGATAACTTTCCACTTCGGCGTGCCCAGCGCGTAGGCCGCCTCGCGCAGCGCGTTGGGAATCAGGCCCAGCATGTTCTCGGTCTGGCGGATGACCACCGGAATGACGATCAGCGCCAGCGCCAGCACGCCGGCCCAGCCCGAGAAGCCCTTGAACGGCGCCACCACGACGGCGTAGATGAACAGGCCGATGACGATCGACGGCGCCGACAGCAGGATGTCGTTGATGAAGCGCACCGTGTGCCCCAGCGCACTCTTCTGGCCGTACTCCGCCAGGTAGATGCCGGCCAGCACGCCGATCGGCGTGCCCAGCAGCGTGGCCAGCGTCACCATCGTCAGCGAGCCGAAGATCGCATTGGCCAGGCCGCCGCCGTCGGCCTGCGGCGGCGGCGTCATCTGCGTGAACACGGCGAGACCCATGCCGCCCCAGCCCAGGCGCACGGTCTCGACCAAAATCCAGATCAGCCAGAACACGCCGAAGGCCATGGCCGCCAGCGACGCCGTCAGCGCGATGGCGTTGATGCGCTTGCGCCGGCGGTGCATGGCCAGCCGTGCCGCGTGGGCGGTGCCGCCGCTCACGAGCGCGCCCCTTCGGCGCGGCGCAGCCGCGCCAGCAGCAGCTTGGACAGCGCCAGCACGCAGAAGGTGATGAAGAACAGCACCAGCCCCAGGTAGATCAGGCTGGCCTGGTGCAGCCCGGTGCCGGCCTCGGCGAACTCGTTGGCCAGCGCCGAGGTGATGCTGTTGGCCGCCTCGAACAGCGACAGCGAGTTGAGCTGGTTGAAGTTGCCGATCACGAAGGTGACCGCCATCGTCTCGCCCAGCGCGCGGCCCAGGCCCAGCATGATGCCGCCGACCACGCCGGTCTTGGTGTAGGGCAGCACCACCTTCCACACCACTTCCCAGGTGGTGGCGCCCAGGCCGTAGGCCGACTCTTTCAGCATCGCCGGCGTCATCTCGAACACGTCGCGCATCACCGCGGCGATGAAGGGAATCACCATGATCGCCAGGATGATGCCCGCCGACAAAATGCCGATGCCCACCGGCGGCCCGCTGAACAACGCCCCCAGGCCCGGCACCTGGCCGAAAGCCGCTTGCAGCGGCGCCTGCACGAAGCGCGCGAGGAGGGGCCCGAACACCAGCAGCCCCCACATGCCGTAGACGATGGAGGGCACGGCGGCGAGCAGCTCGATGGCGATGCCCAGCGGCCGCTTCAGCCAGCCCGGCGCCATCTCGGTGAGGAACAGCGCGATGCCGAAGCTCACCGGCACGGCGATCAGCAGCGCGATGAACGAGGTCGCCAGCGTGCCGACGATCATCGCCAGGCCGCCGAACTTCTCCTGCACCGGATCCCACTCGGCGCTGAGCAGGAAGCCGAGGCCGAACTTCTGGATCGCCGGCATCGCGCCCATCACCAGCGAGGCGATGATGCCCGCCATCAGCGCCAGCGTGAGCCAGGCCGCGCCGTGCGTCAGCAGCGCGAAGACGGTATCGGCCCAGGGCGCCACGCGGCGCCGCGCCGGCGGACGCCCGCGGGGCGTGGCGCGGGCCATGCTCGGGGGGCTGGGGTAGGAGGTGGCGGGCAGTGTAGCGGCCATGGCTCGGGCTCTCGGTCGCGGCCGGGGTGGCGCGTCAGCGCGTCACTTCGCGTCCTTGACCTGCTCGGCCCACAGCCGGCGCACCTGGTCCTTCAGCGCGGCGGGCAGCGGCACATAATCCAGATCTTCGGCGGCCTTGTCGCCGTTGGCGTAGGCCCAGTCGAAGAACTTCAGCGCCGCGGCGGCCTGCGCCGGCTTGTCGGGCGACTTGAAGATCAGGATGAAGGTGGTGCTGGTGATCGGCCAGCTCTCGCGGCCGGGCTTGTCGGTCAGGTCCTGCGCGAAGCTCTTGCTCCAGTCGGCGCCGGCGGCCGCGGCCTTGAAGGTGGCGTCGTCGGGCGAGACCCAGGCGCCGGCCTGGTTGCGCAGTTGCACGAAGGCCATGCGGTTCTGCTTGGCATAGGCGTATTCGACGTAGCCGATGCTGCCCGGCAGCCGCTGCACGAAGGCCGACACGCCTTCGTTGCCCTTGCCGCCGGCGCCGGTGGGCCAGTTGACGGCCGTGCCCTCGCCGACCTTGGCCTTCCAGTCGGCGTTGCTCTTCGAGAGGTAGCTCGTGAAGACGAAGCTGGTGCCCGAGCCGTCGGCGCGGCGCACCACGGCGATGGCGCTGTCGGGCAGCGGCGCGCCCGGGTTCAGCGCGGTGATCGCCGCGTCGTTCCACTTGGTGATCTTGCCCAGGAAGATGTCGCCCAGCACGGCGCCGGTCAGCTTCAACTGGCCGGGCTTGATGCCGGCGACGTTGACCACCGGCACCACGCCGCCGATCACGGTGGGGAACTGCACCAGGCCTTCGCGGGCCAGTTCGTCGTCCTTCAGCGGCGCGTCGGTGGCGCCGAAGTCCACCGTCTTCGCCTTGATCTGCTTGATGCCGGCGCCCGAGCCCACCGACTGGTAGTTGATGCGCGCGCCGCTGGCCTTGTGATAGGCGTCGGCCCACTTGGCGTAGACCGGCGCCGGGAACGAAGCGCCGGCGCCGGTGACGTCCTGGGCCAGCGCGGCGCCGGTGGTGAAGGCCAGCGCGGCCGCGGCCAGCACGGAGAATCTGCGCAACATGGGTCGTCCTTTCGCGGTGAGGGTCTGCATGCGAAGGGACTCTAGGCAACGGTCGTGACGGCTCTGTGACAGCCGCCGGGCGGCCGTCGTCTTGGTCATCGAACCGTCATCGGCGCGGCCCGTAGGGCCGCGGGGCCACGCGCGCGGCCTGGCTCAGGCCACGGCGGCGGCGGCCAGCCGCTCGGCGCAGCGGCGGCCGATGTCGGCGTCGCGCGCTTCGACCATCACGCGCAGCACCGGCTCGGTGCCGCTGGCGCGGATCAGCACGCGGCCGCTGTCGCCCAGCTCGCGCGCCGCGCTGTGCTGGGCGTCGTCGAGGTGGCCGTTGCGCTGCCAGTCGCTGCCGTCGCGCAGGCGCACGTTGATCAGCGTCTGCGGGAACAGCGTCACGCCGTCCAGCAGCGCGGCCAGCGTCTTGCCGCTGCGGCGGATGGCCTGCATGATCTGCAGCGCGCTGACGATGCCGTCGCCGGTGGTGTGGCGGTCCAGCGCCAGCAGGTGGCCCGAGCTTTCGCCGCCCAGCTGCCAGCCGCGGCGCGCCAGCTCTTCCAGCACGTAGCGGTCGCCGACCTTGGCGCGCACCAGCGCGATGTTCAGCCGCTTGAGCGCCAGTTCCACCGCCATGTTGGTCATCAGCGTGCCGACCACGCCGGGCACCGTCTCGCGCTTGAACAGGCGGTCGGCGGCCATCACGTAGAGCAGCTCGTCGCCGTTGTAGAGCCGGCCCTGCGCGTCGACCATCTGCAGCCGGTCGGCGTCGCCGTCGAGCGCGATGCCGTAGTCGGCCTGGTGCTCGGCCACGGCCTTGACCAGCGCGCCCGGCGAGGTGGCGCCCACGCCCTGGTTGATGTTGATGCCGTCGGGGTGCACGCCGATGGGCACCACCACCGCGCCCAGTTCGTGGAAGACGTCGGGCGCCACGTGGTAGGCGGCGCCGTGCGCCGCGTCGACGACGATCTTCATGCCGCGCAGCGACAGGCTGTGCGGCACCGTGCTCTTGCAGAACTCGATGTAGCGGCCGCCGGCATCGTCGAGGCGCCGCGCCTTGCCCAGGCCGGCCGAGTCCACCCACTGCGGCTCGCGCGCCAGCGCGGCCTCGACCTCGAGTTCCCAGTCGTCGGGCAGCTTCTCGCCTTGCGCCGAGAAGAACTTGACGCCGTTGTCGGCAAAGGGGTTGTGCGAAGCGCTGATCACCACGCCCAGGTCGAGCCGCAGCGCGCGCGTCAGGTAGGCCACGCCGGGCGTCGGCAGCGGGCCGCTCAGCAGCACGTCGACGCCGGCCGACGCGAAGCCGGCTTCCAGCGACGATTCCAGCATGTAGCCCGAAATGCGCGTGTCCTTGCCAATCAGCACCGTCGGCCGCGCGTCGGCGCGCCGCAGCACCTGGCCCACGGCATGCCCCAGGCGCAGCATGAAGTCGGGCGTGATGGGCGGGCGGCCCACGGTGCCACGGATGCCGTCGGTGCCGAAATATCGTCTGCTCATGCGGTCGCTCTCCTCGCGCATTGATTGTCGGCGCGCCGCTGCGCCGCGTCGGCCGTGGCTTGAAGGGAATTCGTGACGAGTTGAACGGCGCTTGTTACGTCCGACACCGCTCGGCAAAACGGGGCCCGCAGGCCCCGTGTCGAGAGAAAGTCGCCTGCGGCGACGGGGTCAGGCCGCGGCCGGCGCCCCGTCGGCATGCGCCGGCGGCGTCGGGCCGCTGGGCTTGTTGGTCGGCGGCGTCCAGTCTTTCGGCGGCCGCGGCGGGCGGCCGGCCATGATGTCGTCGATCTGCTCGGAATCGATCGTCTCCCAGTCCAGCAGGGCCTGGGCCATGGCGTGCATCTTGTCCTTGTGGTCCTCGATCAGCTTGCGGGCCACGCCGTACTGCTCGTCGATGATGCGGCGGATCACCGAGTCGACCTTGCGCATGGTGTCCTCGGACATCGTGGTCGTCTTGGTGACGCTGCGGCCGAGGAAGACCTCGCCTTCGTTCTCGGCATAGACCATCGGGCCCAGCTCGTCGGTCATGCCGTAGCGGGTGACCATGTCGCGGGCGATCGAGGTGGCGCGCTCGAAGTCGTTGCTGGCGCCGGTGGTCATCTGGTTCATGAACACTTCTTCGGCGATGCGACCGCCGAACAGCACGCTGATGGTCGACAGCATGCGCTCCTTGTCCATGCTGTAGCGGTCGCCTTCGGGCAACTGCATGGTGACGCCCAGGGCGCGGCCGCGCGGGATCACCGTCACCTTGTGCACCGGGTCGGTCTTGGGCAGCAGCCGCGCCACCAGCGCGTGGCCGGCCTCGTGGTAGGCGGTGTTGCGCCGCTCTTCCTCGGGCATGACCATGCTCTTGCGCTCGGGGCCCATCATGATCTTGTCCTTGGCCTTCTCGAAGTCGACCATCTCGACCACGCGCGCATTGCGCCGCGCGGCGAACAAGGCCGCCTCGTTGACCAGGTTGGCGAGATCGGCGCCGCTGAAGCCGGGCGTGCCGCGCGCCAGGATGTCGGCGCGGATGTCCTGCCCCACCGGCACCTTGCGCATGTGGACGTTCAGGATCTGCTCGCGGCCGCGCACGTCGGGCAGCGTCACGTAGACCTGGCGGTCGAAGCGGCCCGGGCGCAGCAGCGCGGGGTCGAGGATGTCGGGCCGGTTGGTGGCCGCCATCACGATGACGCCGAGGTTGGTCTCGAAGCCGTCCATCTCGACCAGCATCTGGTTGAGCGTCTGCTCGCGCTCGTCGTTGCCGCCGCCGAGGCCGGCGCCGCGGTGGCGGCCGACGGCGTCGATTTCGTCGATGAAGATGATGCAGGGCGCGCTCTTCTTGGCCTGCTCGAACATGTCGCGCACGCGCGCCGCGCCGACGCCGACGAACATCTCGACGAAGTCGGAGCCGCTGATGCTGAAGAACGGCACCTTGGCCTCGCCGGCGATGGCCTTGGCCAGCAGCGTCTTGCCGGTGCCGGGCGGGCCGACCAGCAGCACGCCACGCGGGATGCGGCCGCCGAGCTTCTGGAACTTCTGCGGGTCCTTCAGGAAGTCGACCAGTTCCTTGACCTCTTCCTTGGCCTCGTCGCAGCCGGCCACGTCCTGGAACGTGGTCGTGTTGTTGCTCTCGTCGAGCATGCGCGCCTTGCTCTTGCCGAAGCTGAAGGCGCCGCCCTTGCCGCCGCCCTGCATCTGGCGCATGAAGTAGATCCACACGCCGATGAGCAGCAGCATCGGCCCCCAGCTCACCAGCAGGCTCATCAGCAGGCTGGGCTCTTCACGCGGCTTGACGTCGAACTTGACGCCGTTGTTGATGAGGTCGCCGACCAGGCCGCGGTCAAGGTAGGTGGCGGTGCTGCGCAGCTTCTTGTCGTCGGTGGTGGTCGCCAGGATCTCGGTGCCGCCGCCGGGGCTTTCCTGCAGCGTGACCGAGCGGATGCGCTTGGCGCGCACCTCTTCCAGGAAGTCGGAGTAGCCGACCTGCGAGCCCTGGGTGACGCCGCGGTCGAACTGCTTGAACACGGTGAACAGCACGAGTGCGATCACCAGCCAGACAGCGACCTTGGAAAACCATTGATTGTTCACTGCGACTCCTAGGGGCCGCGCCGGCGGCGCTAACCCCGTTCCATATGGGCGCGATTCTATTTCAGTCAAGCCTGCGGGGCCCCTGAAACAAGGGGATTTCCCCCCGCATACTCAGGTCGAGGCGGCTTTCAGACCGATGCCGACGAGGAAGGTTTCCGCCGAGCGGTCGCGCGAGGCCTTGGGCTTGTGCGGCTTGACGACGCGAAAGCTGCGCTTGAAGCGCTCGACCAGCTGGCTGTAGCCGCTGCCGTGGAAGACCTTGGCGACCAGCGCGCCCTCCGGCCGCAGCCGGGCCTGCGCGAAGTCGATCGCCAGTTCGACCAGGTCGGCCATGCGCGCGGCATCGGCGCTGGCGATGCCCGAGAGGTTGGGCGCCATGTCGGAGACCACCACGTCCACCGCGCGGCCGGCCAGCGCCGCTTCCAGCGCGCGCAGCACGGCCTCGTCGCGGAAGTCGCCTTGCAGGAACTGCACGCCGTCGATCGGCTCCATCGGCAGCACGTCCAGCGCCAGCAACGTGCCGCCGAGCTCGCCGCTGGCCGCGCCGCCGCTGCCGGCCACCTTGGGCGCGAAGCGCCGCCGCAGGTACTGGCTCCAGGCGCCGGGCGCCGAGCCGAGGTCGACCACCACCTGCCCGGGCTTGATGAGGCCGAAGACCTCGTCGATTTCCTTCAGCTTGTAGGCGGCGCGCGCGCGGTAGCCCTCGGCCTGCGCCTGGCGCACGTAGGGGTCGTTCAGGTGGTCGTGCAGCCAGGCCTTGTTGACCTTCTTGCTGCGGGTCTTGATCTTCATCGGGCGGCGATAATAGACGCCATGCCCACCCTCACCCTGACCCCGGCCGAGCGCCGCCAGCGCCGCGGCGAGGCGCACCACCTCGACCCGGTGGTGATGATCGGCGCCGAGGGCCTGACGCCCGCGGTCGAGCGCGAAGTCGACGCCGCGCTCAAGGCGCACGGCCTGATCAAGGTGCGCATGCTCAGCGACGCGCGCGACGAGCGCGAGGCCACGCTGCAGGCGCTGGCCGACAAGCTCGACGCCGCGGCCGTGCAGCACATCGGCAAGCTGCTGGTGCTGTGGCGGCAGCCGGCCGACAAGGACAAGGCCGAGCGCGAAGACCGCAAGCCCGGGCCGCGCATCGTGCGCGTGACGCAGCCGCCCAAGCATCCGGCGCGCTCGCCGGTGTCGCGCAAGGTCAAGCTGCTGGGCAACCAGCGCGTCACGGCCGGCGGGCTGATCAAGCGCGCCAAGCCGCCGGCGCAGCGTTCGGCGAAGAAGAAGGCCGGCGGCTGAACACAGATGGCCGGCGGCCGATCAACCGCCTGATCAGCCGCCTGATCAGCCGCCGCTCGGCGCCGCCTCGCCGGTGATCACCTCGGCGTAGTTCAGCATCGGCAGCGGCGGCGGCATTTTCAGCTTGTGCGCCGCGGTCATGCGGATCTGATACGAGAAGCGCTTGAGCGCTTCCACCGGCACCTCGGAGACCTTCTTCCTGCCGATCAACAGCTGCTCGGCCTTGTGCGCGGTGAACTGGCCGATCGAGTAGTAGCGGCTGACGAGCCCGCACAGCGCGCCGGCCTGCATCAACTGCTCGGTCGACGCGAAGGTGGGCAGGCCCTGCTCCATCGCCGCCGGGATAATCACGCCTTCGGACAGCGTGCCCAGGAACGAGTCGGGCGGCAGGTACAGCCACTGCGCGCCGGCGTCCTTGATCTCGCGCACCAGCTCGGCCGCGCCCTCGGCGGTGGGCTTGCGCTGGGCGTCCAGTCGGAAGCTGCGCTCCACGGTCTGGAAGCCGCGCTCGCGGCCGATGCGGCGGATCTCGTCGAGCACCACCACCGAGTTCTTCTCGGTCGAGGTGTAGAGCACGCCCAGCGTCTGGAACGGCCGGTAGGCGGCGATGGCGCGCATCTGCGCGTCGGTCGGCACCACGTGGGTGACGCCGGTCACGTTGCGCTGCGGCGCGTCGACGTTCATCACGATCTTGGCCTGCGCCGGCGCCGCCACCAGCGTGAAGACCACCGGGATGTCGGTGATGTGCTGGCCCTTGACCACGGCGTCGTAAGGCCCCACCACGCCCAGCGTGACCGAGGTGCCCCAGGTGTAGACCAGGTCGGGCCGCGTCGCGCGGATCTCGTCGAGGAAGCCGGCCATGCGGCCGGCCTCGCGGTTCAGGTCGCGGAAGGTGATGTGCACCGGGATGCGGCGCGAGGCGAAGTACTCCTCGAAGCCTTTCTCCACCTCGGTCATGCCGCGGAAGGTGATGGCGTAGATGCGCAGCGGCTTCGCCGCGGCGGCCAGCACCGAGGGCGCGGCGGCGCCGGCCAGCGTGCCGCCCAGCGCAGCGGCCATCCATTGGCGGCGGTTCAGTTCGAGCGTCATGTCGGGTCTTCCGTTTGATTCCTGGGTTAGCGGCCGGCCTTGGGACCTGGCCTTCAGGCCGGCACCGGCACCGGCGTCGGCGGCCGCCGCGTGGCCAGCACGAACAGCAGCCCGCAGCAGCAGACGAAGCCGCCCAGTGCAATGAAGCCGGTGCGGTAGCCGTAGGCCATCACCAGCGCGGCGCCGAGCAGCGGGCCGGCGGCGTTGCCCAGCCGCTCCAGCAGCCGGTAGACGCCGAACACCGCGCCCTCGCCCAGCTCGGCGATCGAGCGGCCGCAGTGCTCGCTGACCAGCGCCGCCTGCGCCGAGATCGACATCGCCTGGCCGGCGCCGATGAGCACCATCGCGCCGAAGACGAAGGCGATGTCGGGGCCGATCAGCAGCAGCAGCCCGCCCAGGCCCGACAGCATCAGGCCGCCGCCGACCAGCCACTCCATGCGCTCGCGCGACGACGCCCAGCGCGCCGCCAGCGGCGACAGCAGCACCACCATCACGCCGTAGGTCATCAGCACGCGGCCGGCCATCGCCTGGCTGCCGCCGGCGCTGGTGACGTACAGCGGCATCAGGTAGAAGCACAGCCCGGTCAGCAGGATCTTGGCCGGCATCGCGGCCAGCGCGGTCAGCGTCAGGAAGCGGCGGTTGGCCAGCAGCCGGCCCACTTCCGACAGCTTGGGCACGCGCGCCGGCGGTCGCGCCTCGGCGCTGCCGTCGGCGCCGGCGGCCGGGCGGTCGGGCAGCTGCTGGATGCTCAGCAGCGAGGCCGCCGCCAGCAGCGCGGCCAGCGCCAGCGTCCAGCGCTCGCCCAGGTTGTCGGCCAGGATGCCGCCGATCGACGGCCCGCACACCGTGGCCACCATGATGGCGCCGACGAAGGTGGCCATGTTGACCGCCCGGTTCTCGGCCGTCGAATGCTCCAGCACGTAGCCCTGGGCGGCGACGAAGACCATCGCATAGCCCAGCGCGCACAGCGAGCGCCAGGCCAGCAGGTCGATCACCGAGGCCGCCAGCGCCGAGGCGACGAAGCCCACCGCGGCCACCGCGGCGCCGCAGAACATCAGCCGCCGCGTGCCCCAGCGCTCGGACAGCACGCCGAAATACGGCTGGCCGACGGCGACGATCAGCATGAACAGCGCGATCGGCAGCCCCACCACCATCTGCGGCGACAGCCCGGGAATCGGCACCAGCAGCTCCTGCACGTAGCCCGGCAGGAACGAACGCGTCAGCTCCTCGGCGAGGATGAAGATGAACAGCGGCGCACGCACCTTGGCCAGGCTGCCGTCGGCCGGCCGTGCGCCGTCGGCCCCGCCAGCGCCGAAGCGAAAGCGCCGCCCCAGTGCCTGCAGCCGCCCCTGCGCCGCGGCCAGCCCCGGCGGGCGCTCGTGCGCCGGGCGCTTGCGCGCCGCCTCCAGCTCGCCGGCCAGCGCCAGGTAGGCGGCATTGACGCGCGCGAGCGTCGACTCCAGCAGCCGGATCACGCTGCCGAAGGCCAGCTCGGCCTTCGGCGGCCGGCCGGCGGTGCCGAAGTCGCCCGCCGCGCCGCGCTTGAACACGTCGCCCAGCGCCGCCAGCGCCTGCTCCAGCCGCGCGCCTGCCATGAAGTGCAGCAGCTCCAGCGTGAAGAACAGCGAGACCACCAGCACGACCAGCAGGTCGTACATCATCTCCAGCATCACGTCGTCGACGAAGCGCACGTCGACGCCCAGGTGCAGCATGCCCAGCGGCTTGCCCTCGCCGACAATCGGCAGCGAGACGATGTAGTGCGAGCCCACGCGCACCGACAGCGGCACCTGCTCGGGCGCGCGCATGGCCGCCAGCACCGCCGGCGAAGCCAGGTGCTGGGCGATCACCGCGGTGGTCGACGGCCGCTGGTACAGCACCTTGCCCTCGGTGTCGGTGATGCTGAAGTAGGTGACCTCGGGGATGTCGTCGTCGACCTCGGCGAACTTCTCGTCGACGCCGTAGAGGTCGCGAAAGTCGATGCCGTTTTCCACCGCCTTGAGCACCAGCACGCGGATGCTGTTGCCGACGATGGCCACCTTCTTGTTCATCTCCGGCACCAGCGCGCGCTCGAAGGCACGGTGCGACAGCACGGCGTTGGCGGCCAGCGCCAGCACCACGGCCAGCATCACCACGCCGGCCAGGCGCAGGTAGATGCGGCGCAGGTAGTTGGCTTGCGGCGCGCCGCTCATGGCGCCGCCCCGCGCTGCAGTTCCAGCCTCGCCGCGGTCAGCTCGGCCTCGGCCTCGTGCACCGTCTCGCCGAAGCTCTGCAGCGCCGTACGGAAGGGCCCGCTGCGGCCGCCGCCGATGCCGCCGATGCCGCCCATGCCGCCGAGGCCCGCTACGCCACTGCCGCGCGACGGACCGTCGTTGCGCAGCGCGCCTTCGACGCGCAGCATGTCGTGCGCCTGGCGGCGCATCACCGCCACCAGCGCCAGCGAGGCCAGGCTGGCCGAGACCCCGAACAGCACGGCCGAGTTGACCGCCAGGTCGCGCGCCACCGCCTGCGCGGCGGCACGCACGCGCTCGTCGGAGTAGCGCAGCGCCAGGTGGCCGATGGTCAGCCCGAAGTTGTTCTGGATCGCGATGCCGACGGCCGACTCCTCGTCGTCGTGCACCACCCAGTTGTGATTGCCGGCCTTGCGCGCCGCGGCCACCCAGGCCGCCGGCGCGGCGCGGTTGCCGCGCAGCCGGTCGGTGCTGTAGAGCGGGCGGCCGTCGGCGTCGAAGACGTCGATGCCCAGGATCAGGTCGTCGGTGGCGCGCTCGCGCTCCATCATCGCCGGCAGCGTGGCCAGGTCGGCGAACTGCAGGCCCAGCGACAGCGACGACTGGATGCTGCTCTCGATCGACTTGCCTGTGAAGGTGAGCCGCTGCTCGATGATGCGGCCGGCCGTCGAGCGGTACTTGAAGTAGTTGAGCAGCCCGGCCATGCCGACGGCAAAGGCGCATACCGCCACCGCGACTCCGACCATGCGGCGCTGGGTTGAATCCACGATTGCTCTCCTCGGGGTCGTGCATCGCGCAGCCCCGCTGCAGGTTTATCGGCGCGAACGGGCATGGGTGAAGTCCTGACAAGAGGTCCAAATGCCGTTGTTTTTTGGCGTCGGGAATCCTCAAACCATCTAAAGACGTAACCCAGAACTGACGAAACAGGCTCACAACGAGCGGCCGCCCAGCGGGGTAGCCGACGAGGGAAGGACCGTCACGTTCCATGGCTACCGCTTCGACCCCCTGCCGGCGCCGCCGCGCCGCCCACCGCCGCAGGCCCGCATGAAGGCGCAACTCGCCGTCGTGCCGCGCGAAGCGCTGGCCGGCGACACGGTGCCCGCCGAGCTGTTCGGCGCCGCGGTCGACCCCGCGTGGGAGCCGCGACTGCGAGGCCGCCGGCGCGAAGCGCGCGACTGGGACCAGTACATGGCCATCGCCAGCCAGGTGGTGGGGCGCTTCCACGGCCAGTTCCGGCTGGAGCGCTTCGACTACGAGCACCCCGTGAGCCTGCAGCCGCTGACGCCGCGGCGCCTGCGCAAGCCCTACCAGACCAGCGTGGCCTACGCCGAATGGGGGCCTGTCGATGCGCCGGTGCTGCTGTGCTGCGGCGGCGTGGCCAACGTGGCGATGCGCTTCAACTACCTGGCCGCCGACCTGGCCGACCGCTTCCGCGTGATCTGCATGGACTGGCTGGGCCGCGGCCGCTCGGGCTGGCTGGCCGACGAGGGCGACTACTCGCTGGCCACCTACGCCGAGCAGTTGCGCCAGATGATCCTGCACCTGGGCGGGCGGCCGGTGGCGATGCTGGGCTCGTCGATGGGCGGCAGCGCGTCGATCGAGCTGATCGCCCGCAACCCCGGGCTGGTGGAACGGTTGATCCTCAACGACGTCGGCCCGCACATCCCGGCGCGGCGCCGCAAGCGGCGCGCCGAGACCATCGCGCGGCACTACGTCTTCCGCACGCCCAGCGAGCTGCTGCGCAAGGTGGGCGCGTCGCACAAGAACGACGGTCCGCTGGCCGACGACATCCGCTTCAACCTGACCTTCCACCAGACGCGCTGGTCCGACGACGAAGGCGGCCGCATCTACCGCCACGACGTGCGCGCGCTGCAGGCCTACCGGCGCGACGCCGCGCGCAGCTTGCAGCAATGGCGCCAGTGGCAGCACGTGAGCTGCCCCATCCTGCTGATCCACGGCCTGCTGTCGGACGCGCTGCTGCCGCCGACCATCGAGCGCATGCAGCGCGGCAAGCCGATCACGGTGATGCACGTGCCCGACACCGGCCACACGCCGCTGCTGGCCGACCGCCACCAGACCGCCTTCATCCGCGACTGGCTGCTCGGCTCGCAGCGCGCCGCCGGCCGCTGGAGCGTGCTGCACGCGCCGCCGCGCGAGGCCTTTCCCGGCACGCCGGTGCCCTTCGCGCCGGCCAGCGCGCTGCGCGTCTGAACCGCCAGCACACCGCCAGCGCACCGCCCGCACACCGTTCGCCACCCGTCCGCCATGGCCGCCTCCGACCCCACCCCGCCGTCCAGCCCCTTGCGGCTGCTGTTCGCCCGCCACGGCGCCACCGCGCCCAACCTGGCCGGCCTGCGCTGCGGCGGCGACCTCGACCCGCCGCTGGTGGAGGAAGGCCGCCGCCAGGCGATCGAGCTGGCGCGCCACGTCGCCGCGCGGCGGCCGCGCATCGAGCTGATCCTGTGCAGCGACCTGCTGCGCGTGCGCGAGACCGCGGCCATCGTGCGCGCCGCGCTGGGCCCCATGGTGCTGCACGTGCTGCCGGGCTGGCGCGAGCGCTACCTCGGCGGCTGGAACCGGCGCCCGATCGCCGAGACCCAGGACGAACTGGCCGCCGGCGTCACGCCGCCGGGCGGCGAGTCGGTGGCCGAATTCCGCGCGCGCATCGAGCGCACGCTGCTCGACGCCGCACCGCTGCTGCGGCGGCAGGCGCTGCTGGTCGGCAGCAAGGGCGTGGGCCGCGTCCTGCGCGAGTTGGCCGGGCTGCCGCCGCAGCCGCCGCTGCGCAACGCCGAGCTGATGGCGCTGAGCTTCGACCATCTGCGCCAGGCTGAAGAGCCAGCGCCGGTGCCGGGGCCAACGCAACCGCAATCGCTATTGCAACCGTTACCGACCGGGGCCAACGCATGACACAGCCCGCCTTCCTGCGCCCGCTGCTGGCGCTGTTCGGCCATCGGCGGCCGGCGCCCGCGGCCGCGTTGCCCGCGCCGGCCGCCGAGCCGCCGGCGCATGTGCTGGACGTGCTGCCGGTGATGGCCGCGCTGGTCGACGCCCAGGGCCGCTGCAGCAAGCTCAGCCGCCGGCTCGCCGATTGGCTGGGCATCGACGCCGAACGCGCGCAGGGCCAGCCGCTGGAAAGCCTGTTCGCGCGCAGCCAGGCCGAGGCCACGCGCGCCCACCTGGCGGCCGCGCTGGCCGGCACGCCGGCGCGCTGGCACAGCAGCCACACGCGGCTGGACCAGCCCGACCGCTGGCTGCAGCTCGAACTGCTGCCGCGCTGCGACGCCGAGGGCCGGGTCAAGGAATGCCACCTGCTGGCGCACGACGTCACCAGCGAGCAGCACGCGCTGGACGCGGCGCGGCGCTCGGAGCGGCGACTGCGCATCATCATGGACCAGATCCCGGTGACGGTGTCGTACATCGACGCCGGGCTGAACTACCGCTACATCAACCGCGCGCAGGAGCAGTGGCTGGGCAAGACGCTGGCCGAGATCGACGGCCGCAACGTGCGCGACCTGGTGGGCGACGAGGTCTACGCCGACATCGAGCCCAAGCTTCGCCGCGCGCTGGCCGGCGACGAAGTGCCGCTGGAGCGCGAGCGCACCGACCGCAGCGGCAACATGGTGTTCCACTCCGGCCGCCACGTGCCCGACTACAACGACGAAGGCCAGGTGGTCGGCGTCTACACCGTCTTCTTCGACATCACCAACCGCGCGCTGGCCGAGCAGGCGCTGCTGCGCCACGAGCAGGACCTGCGCGTCGCCAAGGAGGCGGCCGAGAACGCCAGCCGCGCCAAGAGCGAGTTCCTGGCCAACATGAGCCACGAGATCCGCACGCCGATGAACGGCGTGCTGGGCCTCACCGAACTGCTGCTGGAGACGCCGCTCGACAACCAGCAGCGCCCCTTCGTCGAGACGGTGCGCAACTCGGGCGAGGCGCTGCTGTCGATCATCAACGACATCCTCGACTTCTCGAAGATCGAGGCCGGCAAGCTGGAGACCGAAAGCCTCGACTTCGATCTCTACCAGGCGGTGGAAGACGTGGTGCAGTTGCTGGCGCCGCGCGCCCACGCCAAGCAGCTGGAGCTGGCCTGCCGCATCGACGAAGCCATTCCCGGCGCGGTGCGCGGCGACCCCTTCCGGCTGCGCCAGATCCTCACCAACCTGATCGGCAACGCGCTGAAGTTCACCGAGGGCGGCGAGGTCGTCGTCAAGCTCGACCAGGTGGATGCGCGCACGCTGCGCTTCTCGGTGCGCGACAGCGGCATCGGCATCGCGCCGGAATCGCTGCAGCGCCTGTTCAAGCCCTTCGAGCAGGCCGATGGCTCGACCACGCGGCGCTTCGGCGGCACCGGCCTGGGGCTGGCCATCTCGCGCAGCCTGGTCGAGCTGATGGGCGGGCAGATCGGCGTCGACAGCGTCATCGGCCAGGGCTCCAACTTCTGGTTCACGCTGCCGCTGGTGCCCGCCAGCGCGCTGCCCTCGGTGCCCACGCCGGTGGTGCTGGCCGGCCGCCGCGTGCTGGTGGTCGACGACAACGCCACCAACCGCGAGATCGTCGAGCACCACGCGCAGGCCGGCGGCATGCGCGTGGAATGCGCGATCGACGGCGTCGACGCGCTGGCCCGCGCGCGCCGCGCGGCGGCCGAGGGCCGCCCCTTCGAGCTGGCGGTGATCGACATGAAGATGCCGCGCATGGACGGCATCGAGCTGGCCGGCCACGTGCAGGCCGACGCCGCGCTGGCCGGCATGGGGCTGGTGCTGGTGACCTCGCTGCACTCCACCGACGAGATGGCGCGCGCGCGCTCGGTCGGCATCGCGGCCTACCTGTCCAAGCCGGTGCGGCGGCAGGAGCTGTTCCGCGCGATGGCGCAGACGCTCGGCGACCACGGCAGCGCGCAGCAGGCCGCCGGCCCCGAAGGCGACCGCGTGTGCTTCCGCGCCCGCGTGCTGCTGGCCGAGGACAACGGCGTCAACCAGGTCGTGGCGCGCAACATGCTCAAGAACATGGGCTGCGATTTCGAGATCGTGCCCAACGGCCAGCAGGCGCTGGCCGCGGCGCGACGCGGCGGCTTCGACCTCGTGCTGATGGACTGCCAGATGCCGGTGATGGACGGCTTCGCCGCCAGCCGCGCCATCCGCGACTGGGAAGACGGCCTGGGCGAGCCGACGCGCGTGCCCATCGTCGCGCTGACGGCCAACGCGCTGGTCGGCGACGCCGAGGCCTGCCTGGCCGCCGGCATGGACGACCACCTCGCCAAGCCCTACACGCGCAAGCAGCTGGCCGCCAAGCTGGCGCGCTGGCTCGGCGCCGACCGCGTGCTGCGCCCGGCCGAGCCCGAGGCTTGGGCCCACGCCGCGCCACCACCGCCACCCGCGGCCGACGCGCCGCTGCTCGACCCGGCGGCGCTGGACAACATCCGCAGCATCGACGAAGACGGCAGCGTGCTGGCCGAGGTGATCCAGATGTACCTCGACGAAGCGCCGCCGCACCTGGCGCGGCTGCAGCAGGCGCTGGCCGGCGGCAACGCCGCCGAGCTGGGCGCGACGGCGCATGCGCTGAAGTCGGCCAGCTTCAACGTCGGCGCGATGGCGCTGGGCGACACCTGCCGCCGGCTGGAACGGCTGGGCAAGTCGGGCGAGCTGGCCGGTGCCGCCGAGCTGGTGGCCTCGATCGAGCGCCAGTACGCGCTGGTGGCGCCGGCGCTGCAGGCGCAGATCAACGGCGCGGGAGTGCTCGCATGAAGCCGGCGCTGCAACGCATCCTGGTCGTCGACGACGACAGCGCCGGCCGCCGCCTGACCCGCGCCACGCTGGTCAAGGCCGGCTTCGAGGTGGCCGAGGCCGCCAACGGTCGCCTCGCCCTGGAGCTGCTGAACCAGGGACTGCCCGACCTCGTGCTGCTGGACGTCAGCATGCCCGAGATCGACGGCTTCACCGTCTGCGCCGAGCTGCGCAAGCTGCCCGGCGGCACCCGCGTGCCGGTGATGATGATGACCGGGCTCGACGACGTGAAGTCGATCGAGCGCGCCTTCGAGGTGGGCGCCAGCGACTTCATCACCAAGCCGATCAACTGGGCCATCCTCGGCCACCGCGTGCGCTACATCCTGCGCGCCAGCAGCGCCATCAACGAGCTGGCGCAAAGCCAGCGCCGGCTGTCCAACGCGCAGCGCATCGGCGACATGGGCGACTGGGAATGGGACTCGCGGCGTGACCGCGTGCTGTGCTCCGACCAGGCCGCGCGCATCTTCGGCCATGCCGACGCGCCGGCCGCGGCCGACTTCGCCGGCTTCTTCGCCGCCGTGCACGAGGACGACCACGCCAGCTGGCAGCAGGCCTGCCGGCGCGCGCTGTCGGAAGACCACGCCTTCGCGCACGACCTGCGCGTGCGCCGCCGCGACGGCAGCCTGCGCCACCTGCACCAGCAGGTGGAGGTGATCGAGTACGACGCCGCCGGCATCCCCGTGCGGCTGGCCGGCGCGGTGCACGACGTCACGCGCCACAAGACGGCCGAGGCCGAGATCCGCCGCCTGGCCTATTACGACCCGCTGACCGGGCTGCCCAACCGGCTGCTGTTCACCGAGCAGCTGCAGCGCACGCTGGCGCACTGCGAGCGCCACGGCAAGCCGCTGGCCATCATGTTCATCGACCTCGACAACTTCAAGCGCGTCAACGACACGCTGGGCCACACCTGCGGCGACGAACTGCTGCGCACCGCCGGCGACCGCCTGGCCGGGTCGCTGCGCGCCTACGACGCGCTGACGCGCACCGCCGGCGACGGCACGCACGCCATCGCGCGGCTGGGCGGCGACGAGTTCATCGTGATGGTCTCCGACATCCAGCGCCCGGCCGACGTCGGCGTCATCGCGCAGCGCCTGGTGAAGACGCTGGAGCAGCCGCTGGTGCTGCAAGGCACCGAGGTCTTCGTCGGCGGCAGCGTCGGCGTGGCCATCTACCCCGACGACGGCCGCGACATCGACACCCTGCTGAAGAACGCCGACACCGCGATGTACCGCGCCAAGGAGGCCGGGCGCGGCGGCTTCCAGTTCTACGACGCCTCGATGAACGCGCGCGCGCTCGACCGGCTGATGATGGAGACGCGGCTGCGCCGCGCGCTGGAGCGTGACGAGTTCGTGCTGCACTACCAGCCGCGGGTGGACGTGGAAAGCGGCCGCATCGTCGGCGCCGAGGCGCTGATCCGCTGGCAGCACCCGGAGAACGGGCTGCTGCCGCCGGCCGAGTTCATCCCGCTGGTCGAGGACGTCGGGCTGGTGATCCCGATCGGCGAATGGGCCATCGACGTCGCCTGCCGCCAGGTGGCCGTGTGGCAGGGCATGGGGCTGGGCACCATACCGGTGGCCGTGAACCTGGCCTCCACCCACCTGCGCGAGCGCGCGCTGCCGGCGCTGGTGGCGCGCGCCATCAAGGGCCACGGCCTGCCGCCGCAATGCCTGGAGATCGAGGTCACCGAATCGATCCTGCTGGCCGACTCGGCCGTCAGCGGCGAGATCGCCGACGAACTCAACCGCATGGGCGTCAAGCTGTCGATCGACGACTTCGGCACCGGCTACTCGTCGCTGAGCTACCTCAAGCGTCTGCCGATCGCCAGCCTGAAGATCGACCGCAGCTTCGTGCGCGACCTCGTCACCGACCCCGACGACGAGGCCATCGTCAGCGCCATCATCGCGCTGGCGCACAGCCTCAAGCTCAAGGTGGTGGCCGAGGGCGTGGAAAGCGAAGCGCAGCTGGCCATGCTGAAGGCGCGCCGTTGCGACGAATACCAGGGTTATCTGACCAGCCGCCCGGTGGACGGGGAGGAGTTCGCGCGCGTCGTGCGCAAGCTGCTCAACGGCGGCAGCGTGATCAGCCTGGCGGGCCTGCCGGCACCGCTGTTGGCGGCGCCGCCGCACGCCATGCCAGCGTGGCGACCAGCAGCAGCTTGACGGCGTAGAAGCCCACGCTCACGGCGTGCAGTTGGGCGAAGCCGAGGGCGCCCTGCCCCAGCCGCGCGGCCGGCAGCAGCGCCTGCACGATGAAGTAGCCCAGCAGCGTGCACAGCAGCGTGGCCAGCAGCAACACCATCTCGGTGCTGAGCACCGAGCCGCGGCCGGCCGCCGCGGCACGCAGCGCGCGGCCGCGCTCCAGCATCCACAGCAGCAGCGCCACGACGATGCTGAACCACGCTTCCCGCAACAGCATGCGGCCGGCGACGCGGCCGGCGACGTCGCGCGCCAGTTCGGCAAAGGGCGCCGGCGTGCCGATCAGCGCGACGGCCGCCAGCAGCCCCAGCCACAGCGCCGGCAGCAGGCGGCGGATGCGCTCGGCAACGGCGATGCGCGCCATCCTCAGACGTAGCGAACGTCGACGATCTCCCAGCTCTTCAGGCCGCCGGGCGCCTGCACCTCGGCCACGTCGCCGGCGGCCTTGCCGATCAGCGCGCGGGCGATCGGGCTGCTGATCGAGATCAGCCCCAGCTTGAGGTCGGCCTCGTCGTCGCCGACGATCTGGTAGGTGACCTGCTGGCCGCTGTCTTCGTCCTCCAGCGCGACGGTGGCGCCGAACACCACCTTGCCGCCGGCGTCGATGCCCGCGGGGTCGATCACCTGCGCGGCGGCCAGCTTGGCTTCCAGCTCGTTGATGCGGCCTTCGATGAAGCCCTGCTTGTCCTTGGCGGCGTCGTACTCGGCGTTTTCCGACAGGTCGCCCTGCGCGCGCGCCTCGGCAATGGCCTGGATCACCGCATGGCGCTCGACGGTCTTCAGGCGCTGCAGTTCGGTCTTGAGCTTTTCGGCACCGCGGACGGTGAGGGGAATGGTGGGCATGACGCGGCTCGGCTGAGGCAAAAGTGATTCCGCCGCAGCGGACCGAAGGGCCGGCTGCGGCGGAAGGGGCGAGTGAGGCCGGATCTTAAGCCAGTTCGGCGTGCATTTCCTGCACCGAGATGACGGCCAGCCCGCTCTGGTGCTTGAGCGCTTCGGTCGCCGCCTCGCAGCCGGCCATGGTGGTGTAGTAGGTCACGCGGTTGGCCAGCGCCGCGGTGCGGATGTGGCGCGAATCGGCGATCGCCGCGCGCGTCTCGTCCACCGTCGTGAAGACGAGCTGGATCTCGCCGGCCTTGACCATGTCGACGATGTGCGGCCGCCCGTCCTTGACCTTGTTGACCACCTTGACCGGAATGCCGGCGGCCGCGATGGCCGCCGCCGTGCCCTTGGTGGCCACCACCGAGAAGCCCAGCGCCACGAGGTCGCGCGCCACCACCACGGCGCGCGGCTTGTCGCTGTTCTTCACCGTGATCACCACCGTGCCCTTGCGCGGCAGGCGCGAGCCGGCGCCGAGCTGGCTCTTGAGCATGGCCTCGCCGAAGGTCTTGCCGACGCCCATCACCTCGCCGGTGCTGCGCATCTCGGGGCCCAGGATGGGGTCGACGCCGGGGAACTTGTTGAACGGGAACACCGCCTCCTTGATGCTGAAGTAAGGCGGCACCACCTCGGCCGGCGGCCGGCCGCGCAGCGCGCGCTGGTCCTGCAGGCGCTGGCCGGCCATGCAGCGCGCGGCGATCTTGGCCAGCTGCTGGCCTGTGGCCTTGCTGACGTAGGGCACGGTGCGCGATGCGCGCGGGTTGACTTCCAGCACGTAGACGACGGCGGCGTCGCCTTCGCCCTGGATCGCGAACTGCACGTTCATCAGGCCGACGACCTTCAGCGCCTTGGCCATCGCCACCGACTGGCGGCGCATCTCGTCCTGCAGCGCCTTCGACAGCGTGTACGGCGGCAGCGAGCAGGCCGAGTCGCCGCTGTGGATGCCGGCGGCTTCCACGTGTTCCATGATGCCGCCGATGATCACCTGCTCGCCGTCGCTGATGCAGTCGACGTCGACCTCCACCGCATCGTCGAGGAAGCGGTCCAGCAGCACCGGGCTCTTCTCGCTGACGCGCACGGCCTCGCGCATGTAGCGCTCGAGGTCCTTGTCGCCGTGCACGATCTCCATCGCGCGGCCGCCCAGCACGTAGCTGGGGCGCACCACCAGCGGGTAGCCGATCTCGTTGGCCAGCACCAGGGCCTGCTCTTCGGTGCGCGCGGTGCGGTTGGGCGGCTGCCGCAAGCCCAGCTTGTGCAGCAGCTGCTGGAAGCGTTCGCGGTCTTCGGCGATGTCGATGCTGTCGGGGCTGGTGCCGATGATGGGCACGCCGGCGCGTTCGAGGTCGAGCGCCAGCTTCAGCGGCGTCTGGCCGCCGTACTGCACGATCACGCCGCTGGGCTGCTCGGTGGCCACGATCTCCAGCACGTCTTCCAGCGTCACCGGCTCGAAGTACAGCCGGTCGCTGGTGTCGTAGTCGGTCGACACGGTCTCGGGATTGCAGTTGACCATGATGGTCTCGTAGCCGTCCTCGCGCATCGCCAGCGCCGCATGCACGCAGCAGTAGTCGAACTCGATGCCCTGGCCGATGCGGTTGGGCCCGCCGCCCAGCACCATGATCTTCTTCTTGGCGGTGGGCTCGGCCTCGCACTCCTCGTCGTAGGTGGAGTACATGTAGGCCGTCTGCGTCGAGAACTCGGCGGCGCAGGTGTCCACGCGCTTGTAGACCGGCCGCACGCCGTGCTGCCAGCGCGCCTCGCGCAGCGCGTGCTGGTGCGTGCCCAGCAGCTTGGCCAGCCGCTTGTCGGAAAAGCCGCGGCTCTTCAGCGCGCGCAGGTCGGCGGCCGTCAGCTCGGCCAGCGCGCGGCCGGCCAGCGCCTGCTCGATGCGCACGAGCTGCTCGATCTGCGCCAGGAACCAGGGGTCGACCGCGGTTTCCTCGAACACCTCGTCGAGCGTCAGGCCGACGCGGAAGGCATCGGCCAGGTACAGGATGCGCTCGGGCCCCGGGTTGCCGATCTCGTCGATGATCTCGTCGCGGTCGGTGCTGCGCTCGTCGAGCCCGCTGATGCCGGTCTCCAGCCCGCGCAGCGCTTTCTGGAAGCTTTCCTGGAAGGTGCGGCCGATCGCCATCACCTCACCCACGCTCTTCATCTGCGTGGTCAGCTTGGGGTCGGCGGCGGGGAACTTCTCGAACGCGAAGCGCGGGATCTTGGTGACGACGTAGTCGATGCTGGGCTCGAACGAGGCCGGCGTGGCGCCGCCGGTGATGTCGTTCTTCAACTCGTCGAGCGTGTAGCCGACGGCCAGCTTGGCCGCCACCTTGGCGATCGGAAAGCCCGTGGCTTTGGAAGCCAGCGCCGAACTGCGCGAGACGCGCGGGTTCATCTCGATCACGATCATGCGGCCGGTGTTGGGGTCGACCGAGAACTGCACGTTCGAGCCGCCGGTGTCGACGCCGATCTCGCGCAGGATCGCGATCGACGCGTTGCGCATCAGCTGGTATTCCTTGTCGGTCAGCGTCTGCGCCGGGGCGACGGTGATGCTGTCGCCGGTGTGGATGCCCATCGGGTCGAGGTTCTCGATCGAGCAGACGATGATGCAGTTGTCCGCGCGGTCGCGGACCACCTCCATCTCGAACTCTTTCCAGCCGATCAGGCTCTCTTCGATCAATAGCTCGTTGGTCGGCGAGAGGTCCAGCCCGCGCTTGCAGATTTCTTCGAACTCGCCCGGGTGGTAGGCGATGCCGCCGCCGGTGCCGCCGAGCGTGAAGCTGGGGCGGATGACGACCGGAAAGCCGGTGCCGCCGGTCAGCGCCGCGATCTGCTTCTGCACGGCCTGCGCTTCTTCCCAGCTGTGCGCGATGCCGCTCTTGGCCGAGTCGAGGCCGATCGAGGTCATCGCGTCCTTGAACTTCAGGCGGTCCTCGGCCTTCTCGATGGCTTTCTCGTTGGCGCCGATCATCTCCACGCCGTATTTCGCCAGCACGCCGTGCTTGTGCAGGTCGAGCGCGCAGTTCAGCGCCGTCTGGCCGCCCATGGTCGGCAGCACCGCGTCGGGCCGCTCCTTGGCGATGATCTTCTCCAGCACCTGCCAGGTGATGGGCTCGATGTAGGTGACGTCGGCCATCTCCGGGTCGGTCATGATGGTCGCCGGGTTGCTGTTGACCAGGATGACCTTGTAGCCCTCCTCGCGCAGCGCCTTGCAGGCCTGGGCGCCGGAATAGTCGAACTCGCAGGCCTGCCCGATGACGATGGGGCCGGCGCCGATGATCAGGATGCTCTTGAGGTCGGTGCGCTTGGGCATTTACTGGGCCTCCATCGAGGCGACGAAGCGGTCGAACAGGTAGCCGATGTCGTGCGGGCCGGGGCTGGCTTCGGGGTGGCCCTGGAAGCAGAAGGCCGGCCGGTCGGTGCGTGCCAGGCCTTGCAGCGTGCCGTCGAACAGGCTCACGTGCGTGGCGCGCAGCGTCGGCGGCAGCGTGGCCGCGTCGACCGCGAAGCCGTGGTTCTGGCTGGTGATGCTGACGCGGCCGCTGTCCAGGTCTTTCACCGGATGGTTGGCGCCGTGGTGGCCGAACTTCATCTTGAAGGTGCGCGCGCCCGAGGCCAGCGCCATGATCTGGTGGCCCAGGCAGATGCCGAACACCGGCTTGCCGGAGGCGATCAGCTCGCGCGTGGCTTCGATCGCGTAGTCGCAGGGCTCGGGGTCGCCCGGGCCGTTGCTGAGGAAGACGCCGCCAGGCTTCATCTTCAGCACCTCGGCCGCCGGCGTGCGCGCCGGCACCACGGTGACGCGGCAGCCGCGGCTGGCCAGCAGGCGCAGGATGTTGCGCTTGACGCCGAAGTCGTAGGCCACCACGTGGTGGCGCGCCTCGGCCAGCGTGCCGTAGCCGGCGCCGAGCTGCCAGGCGGTCTCGGTCCAGTCGTAGGGCTGGGCGGCGCTGACCACCTGCGCCAGGTCGAGCCCGGCCATCGACGGCGCGGCGCGCGCGGCGGCCACGGCGTCGTCGATGTCGGCCTGCGTGATGGCGTGGCCGGCGGCGTAGGCGGTGATGCTGCCGTTCTGCGCGCCGCCGCTGCGCAGCACGCGCGTCAGCCGCCGGGTGTCGATGCCGGCCAGCGCCACCACGCCTTCGCGCGCCAGGTAGCCGGCGAGGTCGTCGCTGGCGCGGAAGTTGGATGCGCGCAGCGGCAGGTCTTTGATGATCAGGCCGGCGGCGTGGACCTTGGCGGCCTCGACGTCCTCGGGGTTGACACCGGTGTTGCCGATGTGCGGATACGTCAGCGTGACGATCTGCCGGCAGTAGCTGGGGTCGGTGAGGATTTCCTGGTAGCCGGTCAGCGCGGTGTTGAACACCACTTCACCGACCGTGCGACCGGGCGCGCCGATCGAGATGCCGCTGAAGGTCGTGCCGTCTGCGAGGGCGAGGAGTGCGGGCGGCAGCGCACTGTGCAGGATGGGCAGCAAGAGAAAAGCTCCGGGATTCGCGCGCCCAGCTCCACCCGGCGGGGTGGATCCGAGGGAAAACCGAAGTCGGGGTTCGCTAGGCTGCGGTGTTGGCGGGGTAAACCTGCGGAGTATAGCCGCCCTGCCGCCAGGCTAGCATCGGCGACCCATGTCCCCGACCCTGTCGTCACCCCATCGGGCGCTGCCGGTCGCCGCCGCGGCACTGGCCGCGGCCTGCTTCATCGGCATGGACGCCAGCGTCAAGCTGCTGTCCGCGCGCTACGACGCCTGGCAGCTCACGTTCTGGCGCTTTGCCGCGGGCAGCCTGTTCGCGCTGCCGCTGTGGCTGTGCTTTCGCTCGCCGCTGCCGCGGCGCGGCGCCTGGTCGCTGCACCTGCTGCGCGTGGCGCTGCTGCTGGTGGCGCTGCTGACCTGGTTCCACGCGCTGTCGCTGCTGCCGCTGGTACAGGCCGTGGCGGTGGGCTACACGGCGCCGCTGTTCATCTCGCTGCTGGCCATGCTGCTGCTGCGCGAGCGGCCCTCGCGCTGGCTGTGGGCGGCGCTGGCGCTGGGCGCCGTTGGCGCGGGCGTGGGCCTGTGGCCTGAACTGCTGGGTCGCGGCGCCGCGGCCGGCGACGGCAGCCGGCTGCAAGGCATGCTGTGGGCCGGGCTCTCGGCGCTGAGCTACTCGGGCGTGGTGATCCTGGCGCGCCACCAGGCGCAGCGCGACGCGCTGTGGACCATCCTGCTGGTGCAGAACCTGCTGCCCGCGGCGCTGCTGGCGCTGCCGATGGCGCTGCGCTGGCAGCCGCTGCACGACGGCGACGCCGCCACCGTGCTGCTGATGGGCGCGCTGGCCACCGCCGGGCTGCTGGCGGTGACCTGGGCCTTCACGCACCTGGAGGCCAGCCGCGCGGCGCCGGTGGAGTACACCGGCTTCGTCTGGGCCGCGCTGCTGGGCTACGTGCTGTTCGGCGACCTGCCCAGCGGCTGGACGCTGGCCTCGGCAGCGCTGATCGTCGGCGGCTGTTTGCTGCTGCTGCGGCGCTGATCAGGCACCGAGCGCGGCGATAGCAGCACGCCCAATCTGCGCATCCTCGGTGCTCTTGACGCCGCTGACGCCCACGGCGCCCAGGCACTGCCCGTCCACCATCACCGGCACGCCGCCTTCGAGCATGCCTTGCAGCGGGGCGCTCAAGAACGACTGGCGGCCGGCGTTGATCATGTCCTCGTAGACCTTGCTTTCGCGGCGGCCCAGCGCCGCGGTCTGCGCCTTGGCCGGGGCGATCTGCGCCGAGATCGGCGCCGCGCCGTCCAGGCGCTGCAGCCACAGCAGGTGGCCGCCGTCGTCGACGATCGCAAAGCTCACCGCCCATTGGTGGGCCAGCGCTTCGGCCTCGGCGGCGGCGGCCATGCGGCGGGCATCTTCGAGCGTGAGCAGGGGCTTGGTCTTCATGGGCTTGTGGTTCCGCTTGGTTTCGACGAGGGCGACACCATATCCGAAGCCAAGGCCCAAGGGGACAGGCGCGGTGGGGTCATCCGGGGCGGCGCAGGCCGCGGCCTACAATTTCGCGCCATCGAGCTACTGGTTCGTCATCCTCATCAAGGAGATCGCATGAACACCAACATCGAAGTGCTGGGCGGCGGCGCCTCCACCGTCGCGGTCGGCGCCGCCGAGCGCCAGCGCGTGCTGCGCAACACCTATGCGCTGCTGGCGCTGTCGATGCTGCCGACGGTGCTGGGCGCCTGGATCGGCCTGCAGACCGGCATCGCCACGGCGATGTCGCCGATGCTGGGGCTGGTCGTTTTCATGGCCGGCGCCTTCGGCTTCATCTTCGCCATCGAGAAGTTCAAGAACTCGGGCGTCGGCGTCGGGCTGTTGCTGGGCTTCACCTTCTTCATGGGGCTGATGCTGGCGCGCCTGCTCGGCTTCGTGCTCAGCAAGGGCAACGGCGCCGGCCTGGTGATGACGGCCTTCGCCGGCACCAGCGCGGTGTTCTTCGGCATGGCGGTGCTGTCGAGCACGGTCAAGCGCGACCTGTCGGGCCTGAGCCGCTTCCTGTTCATCGGCGCCATCGGGCTGCTGGTGGCGATGATCGCCAACGTCTTCCTGCAAAGCGGCGCGCTGATGCTCACGCTGTCGGTGCTGGCCATCGGCATCTTCTCGGCCTTCATCCTGGTCGACCTCAAGCGCGTGCGCGACGGCGAAGAGACCAACTACGTGACGGCGACGCTGGGCGTCTACCTCAGCCTGTACAACGTCTTCCAGAACCTGCTGGTGCTGCTGGGGGTGTTCGGCGGCGACGACTAGGCAGAGCCGATCCGGCTTGTCGACCAAGGGCCCTGCGGGGCCCTTCTTCTTGGGTCAGTCCGCTTCGCGGTCGAAGACCGCCAGGCTCTCGACATGCGCCGTGTGCGGGAACATGTTGACCACCCCCGCCGCGCTGCAGCGGTAGCCGGCCTGGTGCACCAGCAGCCCCGCGTCGCGCGCCAGCGTGGCGGGGTTGCAGCTCACGTAGACGATGCGCCGCGGCGGCTGCCAGCCTGCGCCTTCCGCACCTGGCCCCGCGCCCTGCCCCGCGCTTTGCCAATCCGCCAGCGCCTTGGCCAGCGCGAAGGCGCCTTCGCGCGGCGGGTCGACCAGCCAACGTTCGGCGTCACCGGCTGCCTGCACGTCGGCCAGGCCGATCTCGAACAGGTTGCGCGCCTCGAAGCGCGTCTTGGCGCCCAGGCCGGCCGCGGCGGCGTTGTCGCGCGCGCGCTGCACCAGCGTCGGGCTGCCTTCGATGCCCAGCACCTGGCATGCGCGCGTGGCCAGCGGCAGCGTGAAGTTGCCCAGGCCGCAGAACCAGTCGATCACGCGCTCGGCCGGCTGCGGGTCCAGCAGCGTCAGCGCGCGGCCGACCAGCACGCGGTTGATGTACGGGTTCACCTGCGTGAAGTCGGTCGGCTTGAAGGGCATGCGCAGGCCGAACTCGGGCAGCGCGTAGTCGAGCGGCGGGCCGCCCTCGTCCAGCAGGTGCACCGAGTCGGGCCCCTGCGGCTGCAGCCACCACTGCACGCCGTGCGCGGCGCCGAAGGCGCGCAGGCGCCCGCCGTCGGCGGCCGACAAGGGCTGCAGGTGGCGCAGCACCAGCGCGGTGACGCCGTCGCCCACCGCCAGCTCGATCTGCGGCAGCCGGTCGCGCTGCTCCATCGCGCCGATCAGCTCGCGCAGGCGCGGCAGCAGTGCGCTGACTTCGGGCGGCAGCACCGGGCACACCGTCATGTCGGCCACGTAGCGCGACTTGCGTTCGTGGAAGCCGACCAGCACGACGCCCTTCTTGGCGACATGGCGCACCGACAGCCGCGCCCGCCAGCGGTAGCCCCAGGCCGGGCCTTCGATGGGCCGCAGCATCAGCGCCGACCGCACCTTGGCCAGGTGCTGCAGGTTGTCTTCCAGCACGCGCTGCTTGACGGCCACCTGCGCGGCGGGGTGCAGGTGCTGCATCTTGCAGCCGCCGCAGGCGGTGGCGTGCAGGCCGAAGTGCGGGCACGAGGGCCGCACGCGCTGGCTGCTTTCGCGCGCCAGCGCCGAGAGCTGGCCCTGTTCCCAGTTGTTCTTCTTGCGCGAGACGCTGCACTGCACGCGCTCGCCCGGCAAGGCGCCCTCGATGAAGACCACCTTGCCGGCGCCGGCCCCGTCCACGCGGTGCGCGACGCCCTGCGCTTCGAGGTCGACCGACTCGACCTCGAGCCATTCCTGTCCATCACTCATGGGCCGGGATTATCCCGGCCCGCGGTGCCGGCTCAGGGCTTGACGTACTCGGAGACCACCTTCCAGCGGCCGTCGACGATCTGCGACAGCCGCGACGAGTCGCTGCCCAGGTGCTTGGTCGGCGAGTAGGTGGCCTCGGCCGAGCCGAACATGTCGGGCGCGAACTTCATCGTGTCCATGGCCTTGATGAAGCTGTCGGTCGTCAGGTTGGCGCCGGCCTTGGTGGCGGCCTGGGCGAAGGCGTCGATGATCACGTAGCCGTAGACCGAGAACACGGTCGGGTCTTCGTTGAACTTGGTCTTGTACTTGTTGGCCCAGAAGCGCAGCGGCTGCGAGGCTTCGTCCAGGTACGGGTGCTGCGCGCCCATCGTCGCGTACAGGCCGTTCATCGCCGGGCCGCCGAGCTTGTGGATCAGGTCGGTGTAGGCCGCGCTGCTGCCGATGAACACCGGGTTGAAGCCGGTCTTGCGCGATTCGCCGATGGTGCCGATGGTCTCGCGGATGATGGTGCCCAGCACCACCAGGTCACAGCCCGCGGCCTTCATCTTGGCGACCTGCGACGAGAAGTCGGTGGCGCCGCGCTTGTACGAGGTCTTCTCGGCCAGCGCGACGTTGATGCCCTTCAGGCCGTCTTCCGCGCCGCGCAGCACTTCCAGCCCGAACTCGTCGTCCTGGTAGATGGCGCAGGGCTTCTTGGCGCCCTTGTCCTTGACCATCTTGGGCACCATCAGCTTCATCTGGTCGTAGTAGGGCACGGCGAACGAATACTTCAGCCGGTTGAACGGCTCGTACATTTCGCGCGCCGCCGTCACCGGCATGAAGTTGATGATGTTCTTCTCGAACTGCACCGGCATCGCCGCGTTGTTCTGCGCGGTGCCGATGTGGCCGGCCATGATGAAGATCTTGTCCTGGTTGACCAGCTTCTGCGCCGCCAGCACGGCCTTCTTGGGGTCGTAGCCGGAGTCTTCGACCAGCAGCTTGATCTTGCGCCCGCCGATGCCGCCCTGCTCGTTGATCTCCTCGGCGCGCAGCATCATGCCCATGCGCACCTGCTTGCCGTAGCCGGCCAGCGGTCCCGACAGGTCCTGGATCGAACCGACCACGATCTCGTTCTTGCTCACGCCCTGCTGGGCCTGGGCGGCGCCGGCGCCCAGGGCCAGGACAGCGGCAACGGCCATCGCGGCCCGTACACGTCGATTCATCATTCGTCTCCTTGGGTTGAGAGGCCTTGGGTCAGGCCTGGTACATCGCGTCGATCTGCGCCGCGTACTTCTGCTGCACGAGCTTGCGTTTGAGCTTCATGGTCGGGGTCAGTTCCTCGTCCTCGGCCGTGAGCTGCGCCTCCAGCAGCCAGAACCTCTTCACCTGCTCGACCCGGGCGAACTTCTTGTTGACCTGGTCGATCTCGCCCTGGATCAGCGCGCGCACCTCGGGCGCGCGCGTCAGGCTGGCGTAGTTGCTGAACGGCACGTCGTGGTCCTGCGCGAAGCGCTCGACGTTCTCCTGGTCGATCATCACGATGCACACCAGGTAGGGCCGCTTGTCGCCGATGACCACCGCGTCGGTGATGTACGGGCTGAACTTCAGCTCGTTCTCCCACTCGCTGGGCGTGATGTTCTTGCCGCCCGCGGTGATGATGATGTCCTTCATGCGGTCGGTGATGCGGAAGTAGCCCTGCTCGTCCACCACGCCCACGTCGCCGGTGTGCAGCCAGCCGTCGACGATCGTCTCGGCGGTCTTCTCCGGCAGGTTGAGATAACCCGCAAACACGTTGGTACCGCGCACCAGGATCTCGCCGGTGGCCGGCTCGATGCGCACCTCCACGCCTTCGGCGGGCGGGCCGATGCTGCCCATGCGGATGGCGTCGGGGCGGTTGAGCGTGCCGATGGCGCAGGTCTCGGTCATGCCCCAGCCTTCGAGCATGGGCACGCCGAGCGACAGGTACCAGCGGATCAGCTCGGGCGAGATCGGCGCCGCGCCGGTCAGCAGGTAGCGCGAGCGGTGGATGCCGATCAGCTTGCGCACGTTGTCCAGCGCCAGCCAGCGCGCCAGGCGGAACTGCAGCTTCAGCGCCGCCGGCACCGGCTGCTTGGCCAGCACGAGGTCGGCCACGCGGCCGCCGACGGCGATCGACCAGCCGTACGCGAGTTGCTGCACGCGGCCGGCTTCCTTGACGCCGATGACCACCGCCGAATAGAACTTCTCCCACACCCGCGGCACCGCGAAGAAGATGGTCGGCGCGATCTCGCGCACGTTCTCGGGCACGGTGTCGGGGTTCTCGACGAAGTTGAGGATGGAGCCGGCGTAGATCGACGAGAAGGCACCCACCATGCGCTCGGCGATGTGGCACAGCGGCAGGAAGCACATGCGCTCGTCGCCTTCCGCCTGCGGCAGGCCGAGGTTGGACTGGCGCAGCGTCCAGGCCAGCGCGCCGTGCAGATGCATGGCGCCCTTGGGCCGCCCGGTGGTGCCCGAGGTGTAGACCAGGATGGCCAGGTCCTGCGGGCCGCGGCTGGCGGCGCGGCGATCGAACTCGCCCGGGTTCGCCGCGTCGTGCGCGCGGCCGCGCTCGCGCAAGGCGGCCAGGCTGATGACCTGCGGGTCTTCGAACTGCTGCAGGCCTTCCATGTCGAAGACCACGATCCACTGCAGTTCAGGCAACTGGGCGCGCACTTCCAGCGCCTTGTCGAGTTGTTCCTCGTCCTCGACGAACAGCACGCGCGTGGCCGAGTCGCTGCACAGGTACTGCACCTGGTCGGCGCTGTCGGTGGGGTAGATGCCGTTGCTCACGCCGCCGGCGCACAGCACGCCGAGGTCGGCCAGCACCCATTCGACGACGGTGTTGGACAGGATGGATGCCGTCTGCCCCGGCTGCAGGCCGAGCGCGGCCAGGCCCATGCCGATCTCGCGCACCGCGGTGAAGGCGCCGTTCCAGGTCCATTCGCGCCAGATGCCGAGCTTCTTCTCGCGCATCCACACGCGATCGCCGCGCGCCTTGACGGCGTTGAGGAAGATCTGCGGGATGGTGTCGCCCGCGGTCAGCACCGCGGGGTTGCGCTCGTAACGGCTGAGTTCCCAGAGTCCGCTCATGACAACCCCTCGTCCGCCGCAAGCGTCGGCCGGTCCCCCGAGGGGACCCGGGCCGGCTTGGGAGCGGCCCGGCGCTCGGCCCGGCTCGTTGAGCGATGCGTCAGTGGCCTCATCATCACCGCCACGTCTTCTTCTTCTTCCAGCGCCGCTCGCCGCGCACGCCGGCTTCCTTCATGCCGAGGTAGAACTCCTTGACGTCGTCCTTCTCGCGCAGCACGGCGCAGCGGTCTTCCATCACGATGCGGCCGTTCTCCAGCACGTAGCCGTAGTCGGCCACGTTGAGCGCCATGTTGGCGTTCTGCTCGACGACGAGGATGGTGGTGCCGCGCTCGCGGTTGATGCGCACCACGATCTCGAAGATCTCGCGCGTCAGCTTCGGGCTCAGGCCCAGGCTGGGCTCGTCGAGCAGGATCATCTCCGGCGCAGCGACCAGCGCGCGGGCGATCGCCAGCATCTGCTGCTGGCCGCCCGACAGCAGCCCCGCCTCCTGGCGCTGGCGCTCGCGCAGGATCGGAAAGTAGGCAAAGGCCTGCTCGATGTCGCGCGCCACGCCGTCGCGGTCGGCGCGCGTATAGGCGCCCATCAGCAGGTTGTCGTGCACGCTCAACAGCGGGAACACCTCGCGCCCCTCGGGCACCTGCAGCAGGCCGCGGCGCACGATGGCGGCGGGGTCGTTGGCGGTGATGTCGGCGCCCTTGAACTGGATGCTGCCGCGTCGCGGGTCGATGATGCCGGAGATGGTCTTCAGGATCGTCGTCTTGCCGGCGCCGTTGCTGCCCAGCACGGTGGCGATCTCGCCCTTGCGCACCTTCAGGCTGACGCCGCGGATCGCGCGGATCGGCCCGTACGCGCTTTCGACGTTGGACAGCACGAGCAGTTCGTCGCTCATGGCGCCGCCTCCCGCCGCAGGCTGGACAGGTCCGCCGAAGATCCGAGGTAGGCCTCGATCACGCCCGGGTGGCCTTGCACCTCGGCCGGGCTGCCCATCGCCAGCACCTCGCCCTGGTTCATGGCCAGCACGCGGTCGGACACCTTGGACACCAGCCCCATGTCGTGCTCGACCATCAGCACGGTGATGCCGAACTCGCGCCGGATGTCGTTGATCCACCAGGCCATGTCCTCGGTCTCCTCGACGTTGAGGCCCGACGACGGTTCGTCCAGCAGCAGCAGCCGCGGCTCGACGCACAGCGCGCGCGCCAGCTCCACCACCTTGCGCACGCCGTAGGGCAGCCCGGCGATCAGCGTGTCGCGGTGGTGCTGCAGGTCGAGGAAGTCGATCACGCGCTCGACGTGCTCGCGGTCTTGCAGCGCCGCGCGGCGCGCCGCCGGCGTGAAGAACAAGTCGGTCCAGAAGCCGGTGCGGCGGTGCGTGTGGCGGCCGATCAGCAGGTTCTGCAGCACGCTGGCGTGCTCGAACAGCTCGATGTTCTGGAAGGTGCGCGCCACGCCCAGCGCCGCCACCTCGTGCGGGGCGCGCTCGGTCAGCTCGGCGCCGTCGAAGCGGATGCTGCCGCTGGTGGGCGTGTAGATGCGGCTGATGAGGTTGAACACCGTCGTCTTGCCGGCGCCGTTGGGGCCGATCAGCGTGAACACCTCGCCCGGGTGGACGTCGAAGCTCACCTTGTTGACGGCCAGCACGCCGCCGAAGCGCACGCTGATCTCGCGCGCCGACAGCAGCGGGGACGATGCGGCGGGCTGGTTCATCGCAGGCGGTCCGACTTCTGGAACGATTTCTGCCGCTTGAACATGCCCTTGCGGTAGAACGGGAAGATGGTGAAGAAGGTGCGGATCTTCAGCCAGCGCCCGTACAGGCCGAGCGGCTCGAACAGCACGAAGGCGATCAGCACCAGCCCGTAGACGGCGGCCTTCAGCCCCGGCGCCTGGCCGATGACGTCGGGCAGGAAGTCCTTGCTGGCGTTGATGGCCTGCGGCATGACGATCAGGAAGATCGCGCCCAGGAAGGCGCCGTGCACCGAGCCGAGACCGCCGATCACCACCATCAGCAGCAGGTCGATCGACTGGATGATGTCGAACTGGTCGGGGCTGAGGAACTTGATCATGTGCGCATACAGCGCGCCGCCCAGCCCGGCCAGCGCCGCCGACACCGCGAACGACAGCGTCTTGTAGCGCGCCAGGTGGATGCCCATGCTCTGCGCCGAGATCTCGCTGTCGCGGATGGCGACGAAGGCGCGCCCGGTCGGCGAACGCAGCAGGTTCAGGATGGCCAGCGTCGACAGCACCGCCAGCAGCAGGCACAGGAAGTAGAACTCGGTGGCGCTGTCGAGCTTCCAGCCCAGCAGCGCCGGCGCCTTGACGTGCAGACCGGCGTTGCCGCCGGTCATCGACTCCCAGCGCGCGAAGACCTCGGCGACGATGAAGCCGAAGGCCATGGTGCTGATGCCCAGGTACATGCCCTTGACGCGCAGCGCCGGCAGCCCCACCACCACGCCCACGGCAGCGGCCAGCAGCGCGGCGCAGGCCAGCGCGATGGGGAACGGCACGCCCTGGTTGACCAGCACCGCCTCGGTGTACGCGCCGACGCCCAGGAAGGCGGCGTGGCCGATCGAGAACAGCCCGGTGAAGCCGGCCAGCAGCATCAGCCCGAGGCCGACGATGCCGTAGATCAGCACGAAGGTGAGCTGCGCCAGCCCGTACTCCGACAGCAGCCACGGCGAGGCCAGCAGCAGCGCCAGCAGCAGCCCGTACCAGAAGCGGTGGCCGCCGTGCTTGGCGAGGTCGACGTCCTGCGCGTAGCTGGTCTTGAAGATGAAGCGCATGGCGGCGTCAGACCTTCTTGCGCATCGTTTCGCCGAACAGGCCGTTGGGCTTGACCATCAGCATCAGCAGTACCACCACATAGGCGGCTATGTCCTTGAACCCTTCGGGCAGGTAGAAGCCCGACAGCGCCTCGACCACGCCGATGATGAGCCCGCCGACGATGGCCCCCGGCAGGCTGCCGAAGCCGCCCACCACCGCCGCCGGAAAGGCCTTGAGCCCGATGAAGCCCATGTTGGCGTGCACGAAGGTGATGGGCGCCAGCAGCAGCCCGGCCACCGCCGCCACCGCCGCCGCCAGCCCCCACACCAGGCCGTTGAGCCGCTGCACCGGAATGCCCATGTAGTACGCGGCAAGCTGGTTCTGCGAGCTGGCCTGCATCGCGATGCCGATCTTGCTGTAGCGGAACAGCGCGAACAGCGCCGCGCACAGCGCCACGGTGACGCCGATCACCACCAGCTGCTCGACGTTGAGCACCAGCTCGCCCAGGCGCCACACCTGGTCTTTGTAGGGCACCGGCAGCGTGTGCGTCTCGGTGCCGATGGCGGGGATCATGGTGATCGCGCCGCGCGCCACGTAGCCGATGCCGAAGGTCAGCATGACGATCGAGAACGCCGGCTGCCCCAGGATGGGGCGGATCACCACCCGCTCGGTGACCACGCCGAACAAGCCCATCGCCGCCACCGAGCACAGCACCGCGGCCCAGAAGGGCCAGCCGGCGAAGCTCATCAGCGCCAGGCCGAGGAAGGCGCCCAGCATCATCAATTCGCCCTGGGCGAAGCTGACGGTCTCGGTGGCCTTGTAGATGAGCACGAAGCCGAGCGCGATCAGCCCATAGATGCAGCCTTGCGCGACGCCGCTGATCAGGAGCTGCAAGAGCTGCAAATGGGACCTCGGTGTTGGGGGCTGGCTGGAATGGCGGGCGATGCTAGCCCGCGTGCCGGCCCTCACACCTCATCGGAAGCCCTAGGAAGACGGCCGCATCCACCCCAGGCCGCGGGGGGTGATTTGTCGCGCAGGTGACTCGCGTGCGGCGCCAGCGGTCGTCGCGCGCGGCCGCCGCTGCCGCTGCCGCTGCTGCTGCCGTTCAGCGCGGCGGCAGCAGCTTCAGCGGGTCGATCGGCACGCCCAGGCGGCGGATCTCGAAGTGCAGTTGCACGCGGTCGGCGTCGCTGGAGCCCATCTCGGCGATCTTCTGGCCGCGGCGCACCGGCTGCTCGTCCTTGACCAGCAGCGTCTGGTTGTGCGCGTAGGCGGTCAGGTAGGTGGCGTTGTGCTTGATGATCACCAGGTTGCCGTAGCCGCGCAGGCCCGATCCGGCGTAGACCACGCGGCCGTCGGCGGCGGCATACACCGGGTCGCCCGGCTTGCCGGTGATGGCCACGCCTTTGCTGCGCGCTTCGTCGAAGGGCGTGGCCACCGGGCCGGCCGCCGGCCACAGCCAGTTGATGTCGTCGTCGCCTTCGCGCGCCGGCGGCTTGCTGCCGACGGCGGCGGCCGGGCTGGCCGTCGGCGCCGGCGCCGGGGCGGCCGACGCCGCGGCGGCCGCGACGCCGTTGCTGCCGGCCGCCGCCGGGGCGGTGGCCGCCGCTGGCGCTGCGGGCGTTGCCGAAGTGGCCGGCGTCGCCGACGGCGTGATCGCACCGGGCGCAGCCGCGGCCACCGGGTTCGACGCCCCCGGCTTGCCCGCATCCAGCGGCTTGGATTCGACGCGCCCCGCCGGCTGCACCGGGCGCGCGATCACGCCGCCGCCGGCGTCGGGCGGCGCGACGCGCAGCACCTGGCCCACTTCGATGAGGTCGGGCTTGTCCAGGTTGTTCCAGGCCTTCAGGTCACGCCAGCTCTGGCCGTTGTCGAGCGCGATGCGCGTCAGCGTGTCGCCGGGCTTGACCGTGTAGAAGCCGGGCTTGCCGGCGTTCTCGCTGCCGGGCAGCGGCTTGGCCGCTTCGGCGGCGCTGGCGGCGCTCGCCTGGCCGACCGCGGCGGCCGAGGCCGCCGGCGCCGCCGACCGCGGCGGCGGCTTGCGCTCTTCCACCGGCGCGCGGTTGGGCTTGTTGGCGCAGCCGGCCAGCAGCACCGGCACCACCAGCAGCATCAGCCACGACCGAGCGCCCCCAGCCAGGGGCCATTGCATCCATGCCTTCATCGAGAATCCATCCGTGCTGCGGAGTCCATCCGTGCTTCGTGGGGGCGGGCGGTCGCTTCAGGCACGACCGGATTTTAGGGGGACGAAGTGCACCGCCCCCAGCCGCTGCTCGTGCCAGCCCTGGGTGCTGCGGTCCACCACCACCAGCACCTGGCCGCCCGAGCGGGCGTCGTGCATCGGCGCCACCAGTCGGCCGCCGACGGCCAGCTGGTCCAGCCAGGCCTGCGGCAGCGCCTCGCCGCCGGCGGCGGCCACGATGTGCTGGTACGGCGCCCACGGCGCGTGGCCGAGCTGGCCGTCGCCGTAGACCAGGCGCAGGTCGCCGCGCCGCCAGCCGTGCAGATGCGTGCGCGCCTTCTCGTGCAGCGGCCGCAGCCGCTCGATCGACAGCACCGAGCGCCCCAGCAGCGACAGCAGCGCCGCCTGGTAGCCGCAGCCGGTGCCGATCTCCAGCACGCGGCCCAGGTGGCCGGCCTCGCGCGCGGCGGTGGAGTCGAACAGCAGCGCCAGCATGCGCGCCACCACCGAGGGCTTGCTGATGGTCTGCTGCAGGCCGATCGGCAAGGCCGTGTCTTCGTAGGCCTGGGTGGCCAGCGCGGTGTCGACGAAGCGGTGGCGCTCGACCTGGCCGAAGGCCTGCAGCACCGGCTCGCAACTGACCCCTTCGGCGCGCAGCCGCTCGACCATGCGCGCGCGCACCGCCGCCGAATCGAGCCCCAGCCCGCTGGGCGCCGCCACCAGCGCCTGCTGCGCGGCATGCGCCACCGGGCGCTGCGGGCGCAGCAGCTCGCGCGGCGCCGGCCGCTCGGCGTCGCGCGGCAGCGCTCGCTCGACGCCACGCGGCAGCGCGTGCACGTGGTCCAGCGCCAGCGGGAAGCGCGCGCCGCGCGGCGGACGGCTCACGGCTGGCCGAAGCGCGCCGCCCATTGCGGGCGCGCGGCATGGTCGGTGAGGTCCACCTGCAGCGGCGTGATCGAGACCTCGCCGTTGGCGGTGGCGTGGAAGTCGGTGCCCTCGCCGGCCTCGCGCGCGTCGCCGGCGGGGCCGATCCAGTACACCGTGTCGCCGCGCGGGCTGGTCTGGCGCACCACCGGCTCGCTGGCGTGGCGGCGACCGAGCCGCGTCACGCGGCGCGGCCGGTCGGCGGCATCGGCGCGGTTGGGGATGTTCACGTTCAGCAGGAAGGGCTTGTCGGGCAGCCCGCCGGCCAGCACCTGGTCGACGATGGCGCGCGCCGCGGCGGCGGCCGCGTCGAGGTGCGCCCAGCCGTGCTGGACCTGCGAGAACGCGATCGCCGGGATGCCGAACAGATAACCTTCCATCGCGGCGGCCACGGTGCCGGAGTACAGCGTGTCGTCGCCCATGTTGGCGCCGTTGTTGATGCCCGAGAGCACGAGGTCGGGCCGCCGTTCGAGCAGCCCGGTGAGCGCGACGTGCACGCAGTCCGACGGCGTGCCGTTGACGACGCGAAAGCCGCGCAGGTGCTCGCCGCGCGCCTCGAACACCGCCAGCGGCCGCGACAGCGTCAGCGCATTGCTGGTGCCGCTGGCGTTCTGCTCGGGCGCGATGACGTCGATGTGCCCCAGGCCCTGGCAGGCCTTGACCAGCGCCGCGATGCCCGGCGCCAGGTAGCCGTCGTCGTTGGCGATCAGGATGTGCATCGGCGCGGATTGTAGGAGCGGCGCTGCGTGCGCCCCGTGCCTCCGTATCATCGTCGCAGGGCCCCATGCCAGCGGGCCGGATGCGGAGACCGAAGATGCATGCCTGGATGTGCGAAACCCTCGACGGCGTCGATGCCCTGAAGTGGCGCGAGCTGCCCACGCCCGAGCCGGCGCCCGGCGAGGTGCGCGTCGCCATCCAGGCCGCGAGCCTGAATTTCCCCGATTCGCTGACCATCGTCGGCAAGTACCAGTTCAAGCCCGAACTGCCGTTCGTGCCGGGCTCGGAATTCGCCGGCCGCATCGACGCCGTGGGCGATGGCGTCAAGCACCTGAAGCCGGGCGATGCGGTGGCCGGCATCGCCTCCAGCGGCGGGTTCGCCACGCATGCCTGCATCGCCGCGGCGCGCGTGCTGCCGCTGCCGCCCGAGGTCGATTTGGTCGACGCGGCGGCGTTTGCCTTCACCTACGGCACCTCGCAGCACGCGCTGCTCGACCGCGGCCAGCTCAAGGCCGGCGAGACGGTACTGGTGCTGGGCGCGGCCGGCGGCGTGGGCACGGCGGCGGTGCAGATCGCCAAGGCCGCCGGCGCGCGCGTGATCGCCGCCGCCGGCAGCGACGCGAAGTGCGCCTTCCTGGCGCAGTTGGGTGCCGACGCCACCATCAACTACGCCAGCACGCCGCTGCGCGACGCGCTGAAGACGCTGACCGACGGCAAGGGCCCCGACGTCGTCTACGACCCGGTGGGCGGCGACCTGGCCGAGCCGGCGTTTCGCGCCATCGCCTGGCGCGGGCGCTACCTGGTGGTCGGCTTCGCCGGCGGCGGCATCCCGGCCCTGCCCTTCAACCTGGCGCTGCTGAAAGGCGCGGCGGTGGTCGGCGTCTTCTGGGGCGAATTCACGCGCCGCGAGCCCAAGGCCTTCGCCGCCGACATGGCGCAGCTGCTGCAGTGGTACCGCGAAGGCCGGGTCAAGCCGGTGATCGACCGCCGGCTGCCGATGCGCGAGCTGCCGGCGGCCTATGCGCGCATGGCTTCCCGCCAAGTGCAGGGCAAGGTGGTGCTGGTGAACTGACGGCCCCCGGCCGCTGGGGCGGCCGCCCCCAGTCCCAGCAAGGGACCCTACGGGTCCTGGGGCACCGAACCGGACCGGGGGACCCGGATCCGGTTCGGCCCGCTGGCCACCGCCACTCCCCCTGGTCGCCTGCGGCGACCTGTCTCCGAGGGGAAGTCGGTTTGAACCGGGCGGTGCACCCATCACCATCTTCCGCTGAGCGGCTGCGCTAGCATGTCCCCCGTCGGGCCTCGACGCACAACAAAAGGGACAAGGCCATGGCCGTCAAAGTGCTGATCATGGAAGACAACCCCGTGGCCAGGAACTTCCTGTGCCGCGTGGTGCGCGAGAGCTTCAGCGACGCCCAGCAGATCACCGAGGCCGGCGACCTGGAAAGTGCGCGCCGCCACATCGCGCTGGCCGGCGGCCCCACCGGGCTGCACGGCGTGGACCCGTTCCGGCTGATCCTGGTCGACCTGGAGCTGCCCGACGGCAACGGCCTGGAGTTGCTGGCCGAGCTGTCGCAGTACCCGGCCACCAAGATCGTCACCACGCTGTACTCCGACGACGACCACCTGTTCCCCGCGCTGCAGCACGGCGCCGACGGCTACCTGCTGAAGGAAGACCGCTTCGAGGTGCTGGTGGAAGAGCTGCAGAAGATCGTTCGCGGCCAGCCGCCGCTGTCGCCGGCCATCGCGCGGCGGCTGCTGACGCATTTCCGCGGCAGCGGCGCCGACGCCGCGGCGCCCGAGGCCGGCCTGCGCGCCAGCGGCAGCGGCAGCAGCGGCAGCACGCGGCCGATGCCGATCGACAAGCCGGTCGACCACGAGCGGCTGACCCCGCGCGAGACCGAGGTGCTGACCTTCCTGAGCAAGGGCTTCACGATCAAGGAGATCGCCAGCCTCATGGGCATCAAGTGGTTCACCGTCAACGACCACATCAAGTCCATCTACAAGAAGCTCAACGTCTCCAGCCGCGCCGAGGCGGCGGTGCTGGCCAGCAAGCAAGGCCTGGTGTAGCGGCAGTCCCCGGCCGCGGGAAAAGGGGCGTCGGTGGCGGGCGGCGATTCGCACTTCGACGCCAGCGCCTTCGAGCAGTCGCTGGAGCAGCGCCAGCCGCGGCGCTGGATCGGCTGGCGCTTGCGCGCCATGGTGCTGGCGGCGATGCTGGGCTGCGGCCTGGTCTTCGTGCTGATGCGCTCGCTGGCCGCCAGCCCGCACCTCGACGCCACCTGGCAGCCCACGGCGCGCGGCCAGCTCACGCTGCTGGCCAGCCCGGTGCCCGCGCTGGCGGACCGGGCCGGGCTCACGCTGGAGCAGTTGTGGGTGCCCGGCCATGCGCCGCTGGCGCTGGACGAACTGCTGCTGCAGCGCACCGGCCGCTGGCTGGTCGACGACGAGCAGCGCGAACGCTTCCTGCAGCAGCAGCGGCAACTGTCGGCGCTGCTGGCGCAAGGGCAGGTGCGGCTGGCCTTCAGCGACGGCAGCAGCGTCACGGTCGACACGCCGCCGCGCGGCACCGGCGGGCTGGGCCTGCTGTTCTGGCCGTTCACCGCCTTCGCGCTGCTGCTGTACCTGGTGGGCTGGGGCGTGCTGCTGCTGCGCCCGGGGCTGCGCACCGCCCTGTATGCGCTGATGGTCTGGTGCCAGGGCTTCAACCTGCTGCTGATCGGCGCCGAGAACGTGCGCGGCCTGGGCCTGCCGCCGGGCTTCGGCGGCATCGACCTGATGCTGCGCCTGACGCTGGACGTCGTCACCGCCGGCGCCGCCGCCTGCGCCTACGCCGTCTACCCGCGCAGGCTGCCCGAGGCGCGGCCGATCTTCGCCGCGGTGGCCATCGTCGTTGCCGCCTGGACGCTGGCCGCCTACGCCGGCTGGCTGCCGCAGCTGTGGCGCGCCACGCAGGCGGTGGTGCTGGGGCTGGGCGCGATGGCCACCGCGGTGGTCGCCTGGTCGTACCGTCTCGCCGCCGACCCCGTCATCGCCGTGATGCGGCGCTTCACCTCCATCGCGGTGGGCACGCTGGCGCTGGTGTCGATCGCCGTCGCGCTGTCGCAGCACCTGGCCGGCGCGGCGCCGGCCGTGGCCGCGGTGGCGGCGGTGATCTGGTACCTGTTCCTCGCCTCGCTGCTGCTGCTGGTGCCCTTCCTGTCGCGCTCGCGCCAGGTGCTGCGCGAGTTCGCGCTGGTGGCCGGCATCGGCACCGTGGCTTCGTCGCTGGACCTCATCTTCGTCGCGCTGTTCGCCCTGGGCCCGCTGGCCTCGCTGGTGCTGGCGCTGGGCCTCGGGCTGGGCGTGTACGTGGCGGCGCGGCAATGGATCCTCAACCGCATGGTCGGCGCGCGCGTGCTGACCACCGAGCGCACCTTCGAGCAGCTGTACCGCGTGGCGCGCGAGGTGCACGACCACCCCGAGCACACGCCGCAACTGCTGGCGCGGCTGCTGCGCGACCTGTTCGACCCGCTGGAGATGCTGTGGCTGCCGCACCGCCTGCCGGCGGCGCGTGTGGTGGGCGGCGGCGCCGCGCTGTACGTGCCGCTGCCCGACGAGCCCGACGCCGCCGAGCCGGCGCAGGTGCTGGTGATGCGCCACGCCAACCACGGCCAGCGCATCTTCACCGAAGACGACGCGCAGCTCGCCGCGCGCGTGGTCGAGCAGGTGCTGCGCGCCGTGGCCTACGACCGCGCCGTCGAGCGCGGCCGCACCGAGGAGCGCCAGCGCATCGCGCAAGACCTGCACGACGACATCGGCGCGCGGCTGCTGACGCTGATGTACAAGGCCGGCGACCGCGACATCGAGGACTACATCCGCCACACGCTGCAGGACCTGAAGACGCTGACCCGCGGCCTGGCCGCCACCGAGCACCGGCTGTCGCACGCCGTCGGCGAATGGAAGGCCGACCTGCAGCAGCGGCTGCAGCCGGCGCAGCTGCAGTTGCACTGGAGCTTCCAGGCCGACCGCGACCTGCCGCTGACCGTGGGCCAGTGGTCGGGGCTGACGCGCATCCTGCGCGAACTGGTCAGCAACGCCATCTACCATGCCGACGCCACGCAGGTGGACGTGCAGCTGCAGCTCGAAGCCGGCACGCTGCACCTGCGCGTGGCCGACGACGGCAAGGGCGGCGACCCCGCCGCCTGGACGCACGGCCTGGGCCTGGGCGGCGTGCGCAAGCGCGTGCGCGCGCTCGGCGGCCAGGTGCAGTGGCTGGCCAACGGCGAGCGCGGCATTGCCTGCGAGGTGGTGTTGCCGGGCTTCGACGGCGCCGCGCCGACCTGACCCGTTGGTTGAACGGCTTCAGGCCGGCTCGATGCGCAGCCGCCCGTGCTGGGCCGCCAGCGTCTGCTGCAGCAGCGCGGCCATCGCATGCACGGCCTCGATGGTCGGCGTGGCCACGCCGGTGATGCGGCCGAGTTCGAGCACCGCGCCGACCAGCGCCTGCAGTTCCAGCGCGCGGCCGTGTTCGACGTCCTGCAGCATCGAGGTCTTGTGCGCCCCCACGGCCTCGGCGCCGGCGATGCGCTGCTCCAGGCTGACCTTGAACGCCACGCCCAGCGCCTGGCCCACGGCCTGCGCCTCGGCCATCATCGCCGCGGCCAGTGCGCGCGTCGGCGCGAAGCGGCAGATGTCCTGCAGCGTCGCGTGGGTCAGCGCCGAGATCGGGTTGAAGCTCAGGTTGCCCCACAGCTTGACCCAGATCTCGCCGCGGATGTCCTTGGACACCGGGGCCTTGAAGCCGGCTTTCATCAGCGCCTGCGCCAAGGCTTCCACCCGCGCGCTGCGCGTGCCGTCGGGCTCGCCCAGCGTGAAGCGGTTGCCTTCGATGACGCGCACGACGCCGGGCTCGACCAGTTCGGCCGCCGGGTAGACGACGGCGCCGATCACGCGCTCGGGCTCGATCGCCGCGGCGATGCGGCCGCCGGGGTCCACGCTCTCCAGCGGCCGCCCCTCGTAGGGCCCGGCCAGCTTGTGGAAGTACCACCAGGGCACGCCGTTGATCATGGTGACCACGGCCGTGTGCGGGCCGGTCTGCGGCCCGAACAGTGCGCGCAGGTCGGGCAGCAGGTCGGCCACCTGGTGCGCCTTCACGGTCAGCAGCACCGCGTCCTGCGCGCCGGCATCGGCCATGCGCTGCACGGCGCGCACATCGGTGGCGGTGCGCTCGCGGCCGTCTTCCTCGATCAGCTTGAAACCGCGCGCGTTGATGGCTTCCAGGTTGCGGTTGCGAGCGATGAAGGTCACGTCCTCGCCGGCCAGCGCCAATCGGGCGCCGAGGTAGCCGCCGATGGCGCCCGCGCCCACGACGGCGATCTTCATCCCGCCAGCCCCAGCTTGGCCGCCAGGCCGATGCGCTGCAGCTTGCCGGTGGCGCCCTTGGGAATCTCGTCCATGATGAGGATCTTCTTGGGCACCTTGAACTCGGCGGCGCGCGCCGAGACGAAGGCCTGCAACTCGCGCTCGCCGCAGCTCATGCCTTCGCGCAGCACCACGCAGGCGGCCACCTCCTCGCCCAGCTTGGCGTGCGGCATGCCGAAGCACACCACCTGCGCCACGGCGGGATGGTCCATCAGGATCTCGTCCACCTCGCGCGGGCTGACCTTCTCGCCGCCGCGGTTGATGATCTCCTTGAGACGGCCGGTCAGGCTGAGGTAGCCGTCGGCGTCCAAGCGGCCCTGGTCGCCGGTGCGGAACCAACCATTCACGTAAGCCTCGGCGTTGGCGGCGTCGTTGTTCTCGTAGCCGCGGGTGACGTTGGCGCCGCGGATCACGACCTCGCCGACCTCATCGGGCTGCAGCAGCGTGCCGTCATCGGCCATCACCGCCACCTCGGGGCCGGCCGCCAGGCCCACGCTGCCGGGCTTGCGCACGCGCGGCGGCAGCGGGTTGCTGCACATCTGGTGCGTGGCCTCGGTCATGCCGTAGGCCTCGATCAGCGGTGCGCCGAAGATCGCTTCCAGCTCGGCGATGACCTGCGGCGGCATCGACGACGAGCTGCTGCGGATGAAGCGCAAGGGGTGGCGCGCAATCACCTCGCGGTTCTTCGCGGCGCGCGCGACGATGGCCTGGTGCATGGTCGGCACCGCGGTGTACCAGGTGGGCGCGGCCTCGTCCATCCAGGCGAAGAACTTCAGCGCGTTGAAGCCCGGCGTGCAGAACACCTGCGAGCCGGCGGCCAGCGGCGCCAGCACGCCGGCAATCAGCCCGTGGATGTGGAACAGCGGCATGATGTTCAAGCCGCGGTCGGCCGCCGTGAAAGCCAGCGTGCGGCCGATGTTGGCGGCCGACGCCGCCAGGTTGGCCTGCGACAGCGGCACGATCTTGGGCCGGCTGGTGGTGCCCGAGGTGTGCAGCACCATCGAGACGTCGTCGGCCTGCGCATACGCCGCCGCGCCGCCAGCGGCCTGGCCAGCCAGGCCGGCCAGGCTGAAGCTGCCGGCCGCCTCGCCGGGCAGCAGCTCGATCACGCGCACGCCTAACTTTCGTGCCACGTCCACCGCCGGCGAGGGGCTGCCCTGCTCGACGATCAAGGCCTTGGCGCGCAGGTCCGACAGGTAGAACTCGAACTCGTCGGCGCGGTAGGCCGGGTTCAGCGGCGCGCTGGCCACGCCGCTGGCGCAGGCGATGAAGCAGCTCGCCATCTCCGGGCCGTTGGGCAGCACGATCGCCACGCGGTCGTTGCTGACGATGCCCTGGCCGTTCAGCGCCGACAGCGTGGCGGCGATCAGGCGGCGCAAGGCGCCGTGGCTGAGCGGCGCGCGGCCGGGGGCGGCGATGGCCGGCGCGTCGTCGGCGCCCGCGGCCAGCAGGTCTTTCAAGGTGGTGCTCATGACATCGTCCGTTATTCGTGGGCATGGCGGCGCGCGCGGCGCACGGCCATGAAGACGGCGCCGGCCAGCAGCGGCAGCGCCACGCCCACCACGAGGTCGGGGTCGAGGTGCAGGCCCAGGGCCTTGGCGCCCTTGGCCAGATAACCCAGCAGTCCGGCGGCGTAGTAGGCGATGGCCGCGACCGAGAGCCCTTCCACCGTCTGCTGCAGCCGCAACTGCAGGTGGGCGCGGCGGTCCATCGACGCCAGCAGGCTCTGGTTCTGGCGCTCGCGCGCGATGCCCACGCGCGTGGCCAGCAGCGAACTGGCCTGCGCCACGCGCTCCGACAGCTTGCGCAGCCGCTGCGCCACCGTCGCGCAGGTGGCCACCGCCGGCGAGAAGCGTCGCGCCATGAATTCGTCGATGGTCTGCAGCCCGGGCAGCCGGGTCTCGCGCAGCTCGGCGATGCGCGTGGCCACCAGCTGGCTGTAGGCGCGGCAGGCGCCGAAGCGGTACTGGCTGGCGGCCAGCGCCTGCTCGACCTCGGCGGCCAGCCGCGTCAGCTCGTGCAGCAGCGCTTCCTCGCGGCCGTCGTCGCGCGCGATGCCGGCGGTCAGCTCGGCCAGCGCCGATTCGATGGCCAGCAGCCGCGGCGTGAGGCCTTGCGCCACCGGCAGGGCCAGCAGCGCCAGCAGCCGGTAGACCTCAATCTCGAACAGCCGCTGCAGCACGCGCCCGGCCTGGCGCGGGGTGAAGCCGTCGTCCAGCAGCACGAAGCGCGAGCAGCCGTCGGCGTGCACGCGAAAGTCGGTGTAGGCGCAGCCGGCGCCGTCGGCCACCTGCGAGCCGATGGCCACCGCGCCGGCGCCGAACCACGCGGCCAGTTGCTCGGGCAGCGCCGGGCCTTGGCGGCCGCGCAGCAGCAGGGCGTGGCCGGCCATCAGCGTGTGGCCGGGCACGGCGGCCAGCCAGCCGGCGGGCAGCCGCATGGCCGCCGTGTCGACGAAGGGCGCGGCGACTTCGCCGTCGGCAAAGACGGTGTAGCCGGAGAACTCGCCATGCCGCTCCCACTTCAGGCGCAGGCCCGGCGCCAAGGTCAGCACCGCGTGCGCGGCGTCGGGCGGCGGCGCCGCCACGCCCAACGTTTGGCACAAGCCGGCCAGGTGCGCGGCCTCGGCGGCGCGCTGCTCGGCCATCACCAACACCGCCAGGTGGCTGGCCTGCGCGGGGCATTGCAGCGCCTCGGGCGGGCGCGCATGCACCTCGTCGGCCACGGTGCGGCGTTGCGAGTGGTCCGGCGGCAGGCTGAGCATGGGAGCCGCAGTATCGCAAACGCCCTGCGCGGCGGCTGCGGTAGTCTGGCGCGACGATGAAGATCCAATTCCTCGGCGCCGCCGACGGCGTGACCGGCTCGCGCCACCGGCTGGATTTGGGCGGCCAGCGCGTGCTGCTCGACTGCGGCCTGTTCCAGGGCTTCAAGCTCCACCGCGAGCGCAACTGGGCGCCGCTGCCGCCGGCGCTGACCGAGGTCGACGCCGTGCTGCTGAGCCACGCGCACCTGGACCACAGCGGCTTCCTGCCGGCGCTGGTGAAGCACGGCTACCGCGGCGCCATCTACGCGTCGGCCGCCACCTGCGCGCTGGCCGAGGTGATGCTGATGGACAGCGCCCACCTGCAGGAAGAAGACGCGCGGCGTGCCAACCGCTACGGCTATTCGCGCCATGCCAAGGCGCTGCCGCTGTACACGCGCGCCGACGCGATGAAGGCGCTGGCGCGCCTGCGGCCGCTGCCCACCGGCAGCGAACAGCGCATCGGCCGCCTCGGCGTGACGCTGACGCCATCGGGCCACCTGCTGGGCGCCTGCAGCATCACGGTAAGCGCCGGCCGCGGCGGCGAGCGCCTGGTGTTCAGCGGCGACCTCGGCCGCCGCAACGATTTGCTGATGCCGCCGCCGCAGACCGTGCCGCGTGCCGACGTTCTATTGGTGGAATCGACCTACGGCAACCGCAGCCACCCGGCTGAAGACCCGGGCGCGCGGCTGGCGGAAATCATCCAGCGCACCATCGCCCGCGGCGGCTCGGTGCTGCTGCCCAGCTTCGCGGTCGGCCGCGCGCAGGCCTTGTTGCTGCTGCTGCAACGCCTGCGGCGCCGCGGCGCGATTCCCGAGCAATTGCCCATCTTCGTCGACAGCCCGATGGCGCAGGCCGCCACCACGCTGTACCGCCGCCACGCGCCGCTGCTGCGCGTGCCCGCGGCCGAGACCAAGCGGCTGACCGACGGCGTGACGATGGTCGAGACGCCGCAGCAGTCGATGCGGCTGGCGCGGTCGCGCTGGCCGGCGGTGATCATCTCGGCCAGCGGCATGGCCACCGGCGGCCGCGTGCTGCACCACCTGAAGGCGATGGCGCCCGAGCCGCGGCACCACATCTGCTTTCCCGGCTTCCAGGTCGGCGGCAGCCGCGGCGCGCGGCTGATCGCCGGTGCCACCGAAGTCAAGATCCACGGCGAGGACGTGCCGGTGCGCGCCGAGGTCAGCCACCTCGCCAGCCTGTCGGGCCACGCCGATCGCGAGGAACTGCTGGCCTGGCTGCACGCCTTGCGCGCCCCGCCGCGCCAGACCTTCGTCGTCCACGGCGACCCCGACGCCGCCGACGCGCTGCGCCTGCGCATCAAGGACGAACTGGGGTGGACGGTGCGCGTGCCGCAGCACGGCGAGGCGGTGGAGGTTTGAGCCTCGTAAGGGGCCACGCGGCGGCGGCCCGCTGAAGCGCCTGGGCAGCAACAGGGCCCGGCGCCGCGCAGGCCTCGGCCGACTTCAGCCGGCGGCCTCCGCGATCAGCACGTCCGCCGGAATGCCCAGGCTGCGGTGCAACCTGCGGATCATCGCCAGGGTCAACGGGCGCTTGCGGTTCAGGACCTCATAGACCCGGTTGGGCTTGCCGATGATCGGCTCCAGATCCTTGACCGACAAGCCGCCCTGATCCATGCGGAACTTGATGGCTTCCACGGGGTCGGGCGGACCGATCGGATGGTGCTTGCGCTCGTACGCTTCGATCAACGTGATCAGCGCCTCGAAGAACGCGCCTTCTTCGCTGTCGGGGTCGGGCTCCTCCGGCGCATCGAACAACCGCCCCGCGCGCGCAAGCGCGGCTTGGTAGTCCTCTTCCGTGCGAATGGGGTGCAAGGTCAATGCGGCTTTCTTCATGGCGAAGGTTCCACGGTGAGGGCGTCGATGGCGTCGTACTGCGCATGCGTGCCCACGAACTTGATGTAGACCGACTGAAACTTGTAGGCCACGGCCACGACGACGCGGAAGTCGTTGCCCTTGACGTTGAAGACGACGCGGCGCGCTTTCAGGATGCTGGCCGAACGGAACTGGGCCTTGATGTCGGCCGGCTGCCGCCACTGGGCGCTGTGCACTTCTTCGAGCCATGCCTTCAAAGGCTGTTCTGCATCGGGACACAGCGCCCAGAACGCTCTCAGGGTGGACACGGCGACGACACGCACCGATCGAGTTTAGTCCCAATTTGGGACTGATGCCAGCCATGGGTCCCCGATGGACCTGCCTTTCCAGCGCCCGGCGGCGCTACTCGAACCGCCCCTCGCGCATCCACTTGGTGGCCACCCATTTCTCGCCGGCCAGCACCGGGGCGCCGCCGTGCAGCGTGCCGGTGGACGGGTGCGGGCGGTCGTAGCTGAAGAGCAGCGCGTTGCCCTGCACCGGCGCCACTTCCAGGCCGGCGTCGGGGAAGGTGGTGGCGCCGCCGCCGGCCGGGCTGTTGAGGTAGATCACCAGCGTGCCCACGCGCTGGCCGCCGCGCTGCAGCACCGGGGCGGTGCCGGGGCGCGCGGGGTCGAAATAGTCGTAGTGCGGCAGGTATTCGGCGCCGGGCCGGTAGCGCAGGATCTGCAGCCCCTCGCCGCGTTCGACCGGCCAGCGCAGCAGCGTGGCGATGCGCTGCTCGATGCGCGCGATCAGCGCCGTTTCGCCGCGCGCGAAAAACATGCCGTCGCTGGTGCGCGCGGCGTTGACCTCGCTGCCGCCGGTGTCGATGTCGACGGTCTCGCTGCGCAGCAGCCGCGGCGCGGCCAGCGCCATCAGCGCCTCGCACTCGGCGGCCGTCAGCAGGCCGCCGAAGACCACCACGCGCGGCCGCCGCAGGCTCACCAACACCTGCACCGCATGGCCGTCGGCCTGCAGCAGCGGCGGTGCGCCGGTGAGGTCGGGCTCGGGCACCGGGCCGGCCGGCTCGGCGGCAGCGCGGCGGTCGGCGGCGATCTCGTCGAGGCGCTCGCGCAGCGTCTGCTCCAGCGCCTGCAGGGCGACCGCTTCGTCCCAGCCGCTGTCGCGCATGGCCTGGATCACGTCGTCGGGTGGGCGGCCGGCCTCGGCCTGGGCGACGATCCAGCGGCGCAGTTCGGGCGTGATGGCCTGCGGCGCTTGGGCCGGGGGCTGGGTTGATCCGGGCATCTCAGTACCGCCCGATCGTTCCGAAGGTACCGAGCGCCCCAGGACCAGTAGCGTCCCCTGCTGGGACCGGGCGCAGCGAGCGCAGTGAGCGTGGCGGTTCCATTTCAGCCGTTGGCCGCGGGCAGCGCGGCCCGCAGGCGTTGCAGGCCCTGCTCCAGCGCCTGGATCAAATCGTCGGTCAGCGGCTGCAGCACCGCGGGTGCCACGTCGCCGCGGTCGATCGCGCCTTCCAGCGCGCCGGAGGCGGTGTCGATGTCGACCAGCCCCAGCGTGGCGGCGGCGCCGCGCAGGCGGTGCGCCAGCATGCGCGCCGCGGCATGGTCGCCCAGCTGCAGCTGGCGCTGCACCTCGCGGCCCTCGCCGCCGTGCGTCTGCGCGAAGACGCGCAGCAGCCGGCAGTAGACCTCGGGCTTGCCGCCCACGGCGGCCAGGCCGGCCACGGCGTCCAGCCCGGGCAGGCGCAGCAGCGGGTGCATGGCTTGCAGGTCGGGGCCCGGCGCAGCCGCAGCCGCGGCCGGCGCGGTTGCAGCGCCCGCCCCCGGCTTGGCGGGCGCCGCCGCCCCGCCCTGCCCCTGGTCCAGCCAGCGCAGCAGGCAGGCGGCCAAGGCCGGCCCTTCGATCGGCTTGGCCAGGAAGTCGTCGATGCCGGCCTGGCGACAGGCCTGGCGGTCTTCGCTCGACAGCGGCCGCGCCGTCAACACCACCACGGGCGTGCGGGCCTGCATCGGCAGGCGGCGCAGGGCGCCGGCGGTGGCCGGGCCGTCGAGGCGCGGCATGTGGTAGTCCAGCAGCACCAGCGCATAGGGCGTGCGGGTGGCCATGTCGACGGCCTCGTAGCCGTCGGTGGCCAGGTCGGCCTGCAGCGCCAGGCCGTCCAGCCATTCGAGCGTGACCAACTGGCCGATGGGATCGTCCTCGGCCAGCAGCACGCGCGCGCCGGCGTGCCGGCGGCGAATGGCTTCGGCGGCTGCGTCGGCCGGCAGCGGTGACGCCATGGCAACCGCCCGCTCAGCCGTCGCTGCCGTCGATGACGCCCATGCGCACGGCCACGCGCACCAGGTTGGCGACGTCGTGCACGCCCAGCTTGGCCATCAGGCGGCTGCGGTAGGTGTCCACCGTCTTGGGGCTGAGGTGCAGTTCGTTGCCGATGGCGGCGCTGGACATGCCGGTGACGACCATGCGCATGATCTGGCGCTCGCGCCCCGACAACGCGGCCATGGGGTCGGGCACCTGGCCGGCGGCGGCCTCGCCGGCGCGCGCGGCCACCGCGTCGCTGAAGTGCTTGCGGCCCTGCAGCACCTCGTCGATGGCCTTGACCACTTCTTCGCCCGAGGCGCCCTTGAGCACGTAGCCGGCGGCGCCCAAGCGCATGGCCTCGGCCACGTGCCACGGCCGCTCGGACACCGTCAGCACCAGCACTTTGGTGGGTAGGTCGCGGCCGCTCAGTTGCTGCAGCAGGTCGAGGCCGGAGCGTTCGCGCAGGCCGAGGTCGAGCAGCACCACGTCGGGCACCAATCGAACGATGTCGGCCAGGGCCTGCGTGACGTCGTCGGATTCGCCGACGACCGACAGGCCGCCGGCTTCCAACACCGCGCGCAAGCCTTCGCGCACGATGGTGTGGTCTTCCAGTAGATACAGGCGGGTCATCAGCGTCGTCTGTGGCGCCGCGGCTGCATCGACGACCGACGGCAAGCGGCTAACGCTCTAGTCTATGCAGAAAAACCGGGCCGCCAAAGCGAAAAAACGCGGTGGACGCCGGTCAGTCCAGAGGAAGCATCGGCTCGATTGTCGAGGCTTCCCGACTTCACCCGCCCGGCGCCGCCGCCGAAATGGGGGCATCCGCAACCGCCAAGGACCGACATGCGATTGAACCAGCCGGTCAGCGGCCACGAGTACCCGTTCCCGAAGGGCGACAGCCTGGTGTCCACCACCGACACCAAGGGGCGCATCACGCATTGCAACCCCGCCTTCATCGAAATCAGCGGTTACGCGCGGGAAGAATTGCTGGGCCAGCCGCACAACCTGATCCGCCACCCCGACATGCCGGAAGAAGCCTTCCGCGACATGTGGGAGACCATCGCCGGCGGCCAGCCCTGGTCGGGCGTGGTCGTCAACCGCCGCAAGAACGGCGACCACTACTGGGTGCTGGCCAACGTCACGCCGCTGCTGGAAAACGGCCAGGTCACGGGCTACTTGTCGGTGCGCACCTGCCCCGACCGCAGCGCCGTCGACGCCGCCACCGCCTTGTACGCGACGATGCGCGCCGAGGCCGCCGCGGGCCGGCTGCTGCACCGCCTGCAACGCGGCCGCGTCGTCAAGGCCGGCCGCATCGGACGGCTGCGCGAAGCGCTGCGCATGGACTTGCCGGGCTGCACGTCGACCGTGGCGCTGGCGCTCGCGGGCTGCGGCTACGCCACCGGGCTGGCGGGCCTGCATCCGGCCATCGGCGGCGCGCTGACGCTGGCGCTGGCGGCCGCCGGGTCGCTGGCGCTGCGCCGGCTGGCCACGCGGCCGCTGGAGGCCATGCTGGTCATCGCCAACCGCATGGCGGCCGGCGACCTCAGCCAGCGCCTGGACGGCAGCCGCTGCGACCTGGTGGGCCGGCTGACGCGGGCGCTCAACCAGCTCAACGTGAACCTGGCCGCCGTGGTGCGCGACGCGCGCGTGCAGACCGAGCAGATGCACGGCAGCATGAAGGAGATCGCGGCCGGCAACCAGGACTTGTCGGCGCGCACCGAAAGCCAGGCCGCCAACCTGGAGCAGACCTCGGCCTCGATGGAAGAGATCACCGGCACGGTGCGACAGTCGGTCGACCACGCGGTGAACGCCGCCACGCTGGCGCGCGACGCCTGCCAGGTGACCGAGCGCAGCAGCGTGACGATGCACGAGCTGTCGGCCACGATGGCGGCGATCCGCGGCGCGTCGGACCGCATCGCCGAGATCAACGGCGTGATCGAAGGCATCGCCTTCCAGACCAGCATCCTGGCGCTCAACGCGGCGGTCGAGGCGGCGCGCGCCGGCGAGCACGGCCGCGGCTTCGCGGTGGTGGCCTCCGAGGTGCGCGCGCTGGCCGGCCGCACCTCGGCCGCGGCGCGCGAGGTGAAGAACCTGATCGACGATTCCACCGCCAAGGTGGCCGAAGGCGCGCGCCTGGGCGACCTGGCCAACCGCACGCTGGACGATTCCCTGGCCGCGGTGCGCCAGATGGGCGCGCTGGTGGCCGGCATCAGCACCGCGTCGCAAGAGCAGCTCAAGGGCATCTCGCAGATCAACGAGGCGCTGACGCAGATGGACGGCATCACGCAGCAGAACGCCGCGCTGGTGGAAGAAGTGGCCGCGGCCACCACCGCCCTGGCCAGCCAGGCCGCCGTGGTGGCGCACACCGTTCAGCTGTTCAAGCTGGCCGACGCCCCCGCCGCGCCGGCCGAGGACGCCGTGAGCCTGCGCCGCCGCATGAAGGCGGCGCGCCGGCCAGCCGAGCCGCAGCCGGCCTGAAGGACCTGAAAGGTCTGATCGCCGAGCGGCGGCCGCCGCTCAGCCCAGCGTGCGGCCGAAGAAGCGCAGCGTGCGGTCCCAGGCCAGCTGCGCCCAGGCGGCGTCGTACTGCGTGATGGCAATGCGGCCCGGGCCCACCGCCGTCTCGTTGGCGAAGGCGTGGTGCGCCAGGTAGCGGTGGCCGCGGTAGTTGGTGCCGGCCGCCTTGAGCTTTTCTTCCAGCGCGTCGACGCCGCTGATCGCGAAGGCCTCGTCCTGCGTCGCCCAGTGGGCCAGCAGCGGCGCCTTGATCTTGGCGGCGTCCACGTACTCCAGCGGCGGCATGCCGTACCAGACGACGCCGGCATCGGCCTCGGGCACCATCGTCATCGCCAGCAGCGTCAGCGCGCCGCCCATGCAAAAGCCCGTGACGCCGACCTTGGCCGCGCCGCTGCCCTTGAGGTACTGCACGGCGCCGCGGATGTCCTGCGCCGCCGCCTGGCCGAAGTCCAGGCCCGTCATCAGGTGATGCGCCTCCTCGGCTTCGACGGTCGACTTGCCGCGGTACAGGTCGGGCACCAGCGCGCGGTAGCCGGCGCCGGCCAGGCGGTCGGCCACGCCGCGGATCTGGTCGTTCAAGCCCCACCATTCCTGCAGCACGACGAGCGCCGGCGCGTCGGCCGCGCCATCCGCCGGTTCTGCGAGGTAGCCCGGAACGGCCTGGCCGTCGGGGCGCTTGAAGCTGATCATCTTGCTCATCTCGGTGTCTCCTGCAGTTGGACAGTCACTCGGCACCGTCGAGCCGGCGGCGGAACACCAGCCGCTCGGCGGTGGAAGCCTCGGCCGCCAGCGCATAGCCGTCGGCCGTGAAGTCGCGCAGCCGGCGCGGCGTGGCGGCGCGCTGCTCGACCGCCCAGCGCGCCATCATGCCGCGGGCGCGCTTGGCGAAGAAGCTGATGACCTTGTAGCGGTCGCCCTTCCAGTCTTCGAACTGGCAGTCGATCACCCGGGCGCGCAGGCTCGGCCGCAGCGCGGCGCGGGCGTATTCGACCGAGGCCAGGTTCACCACCACCGGCGCGCGCTCGCCCTGCAGCCTTTCGTTCAGGTGCTCGGCGATGCGTTCGCCCCAGAAGGCATACAAGTCCTTGCCGCGCGCGTTGGCCAGCGCGGTGCCCATCTCCAGCCGGTAGGGCTGCAGCCGGTCCAGCGGGCGCAGCACGCCGTACAGGCCCGACAGGATCACCAGGTGCCGCTGCGCCCAGTTGAGGTCGGCCTGGCTCAAGGTGGCGGCGCGCAGGCCGTCGTAGACATCGCCATCGAAGGCCAGCGCCGCGGGCTTGCTGTTGGCCGCCGTCGCCTGGGGCCGCCACGCCGCATAGCGCGCGACGTTGAGCTGCGCCAGCGCGTCGGACAAGCCCATCAGCGACGCCACCTGCGCCGGCGTGCGCCGGCGCATCAGCGCGATCAGCTCGGCCGCCTGCTCGACGAACAGCGGCTGATCCGCCTTGCGCCAGGTGGCCGCCGGCACGGGGGTTTCGTAGTCCAGCGACTTGGCGGGGGAAAGCAGGTAGAGCATGACCTCAATCGTCGCGATCGTCTGGATCACCGCCGCCGCCGGCCGCGCCCAGTGCAGCCTGCCAGGTGCGCAGCGGGATGTGGTTGCGCAGGCGGAACAGCGCGCGGTCGATCAGCACCGGGTGCAGTTCGTGGCCGACGCCGTGGGCGATGTCGATCGTGGCGTCGCCATGCTGCGCGCCGAGTTGCGCGAACTGGCGGCGCACCTCGTCGGGCGGGAAGACGTCGTCGGCATCGCCGTGCAGGAAGTGCAGCGTGGCCAGGCGCGGCGGCTGCGGCGGCAGCTCGACGAAGCGGCCGCCGAAGGCCAGCACGCGGCCGGCGATGCCGTCGCGCCGCGTGGCCAGCTCCAGCGCCAGCAGCGCGCCTTGCGAGAAGCCGCCCAGGCAGGTGGCCGGCGGCGCCACGCCCAGGCGCTGCTGCTGGGCGCGCACCCAGTCTTCCAGCGGGCCCAGCGCCGCCGTCACGCGCTGCGGCCACACCTCGGGCTGCTTCTGCAGGCCCTGGATCGAGTACCACATGCGGCCGCGGCGCGGCGCATCGGCCAGCAGCGGCGACTGCGGCACCAGCACCGCGGCCTGCGGGAACTCGCGCCGCAGCGCGTCGGCCAGCGGCGCCAGCGCCGCACCGTCCTGCGCCCAGCCATGCCACAGCAGCAGCAGTTGCTCGGCCGGCCCGTGGGCGGGCCGGTGTTCGATCACCAACTCCATGGCGGCATTGTGCCGGCTGGGCCGGCAGTGTCCGTCCGCCACGCTATCGGAAGTCGCGGCTGCGCGTGCTCAGGCCCTGCAGCAGCGGCGTGTGGTCGACCAGCCGGCGCGCCACCAGGTGGCGCACCTCGCCCTGGCATTGCCAGACGCCGTAGACGGTGAGCAGCTGGCTGGCCAGCAGCGGCCGGCGCTGCGCCTCGGCCACGCGCGGCCAGACGATGACGTTGACGGCGCCGGTCTCGTCTTCCAGCGTCACGAAGATCACGCCCTTGGCCGTCTCGGGCCGCTGGCGGTGCGTGACCAGGCCGCTGGCGCGCGCCAGCCGTCCGTCGGGATAACGGTGCAGCACGGCGGCCGGCTGCACCTTGAAGGCGGCCAGCTGCGGCCGCAGCAGCGCCAGCGGGTGGGCCTGCAGGCTGAGGCCGGTGGCGCGGTAGTCGGCCACCAGGGTCTGGCCCAGCGCCGGCGCGGCCAGCTCGGCCGCCGCCTCGTGCGTGCGCGTGTCGCGCAGCAGCGCCACGGCGCGGGTGTCGACGCCGGCCGCCGCCCAGGCGGCCTGGTGGCGGTGGCCGCTCAAGCCGTGCAAGGCATCGGCGCGGGCCAGCAGGCCGAGCTGGTGCTCGTCCAGCGCGGCGCGGCGCGCCAGGTCTTCGACGCTGGCAAACGGTGCTTCATCGCGCGCCGCCACCAGGCGCTGCGCCGCCGCTTGCGGGAAGCCGTGGATGCGGCCCAGGCCCAGCCGCACGGCGCGCAGCAGCGGGCCGCCGGCGGCCCCGGCGGCGCCTTCCAGCTCGCTGGTCCAGGCGCTGCAAGTCACGTCGACCGGCAACACCGCGACACCGTGCTCGCGCGCGTCGCGCACCAGCTGCGCCGGCGCGTAGAAGCCCATCGGCTGGCTGTCGAGCAGCGCGGCCAAGAAGGCGTCCGGGTGGTGGCACTTGATCCAGGCGCTGGCGTAGACCAGCAGCGCAAAGCTGGCGGCGTGGCTTTCGGGGAAGCCGTATTCGCCGAAGCCCTCCATCTGCTTGAAGATGCGCTCGGCGAACTCGCGCTCGTAGCCGCGCTGCACCATGCGGCCGACCAGCCGTTCATGGAAGGGCCCGAGGCCGCCCCTGCGCTTCCAGGCGGCCATCGCGCGGCGCAGCTGGTCGGCCTCGCCGGCGCTGAACTCGGCGGCGATCATCGCGATCTGCATCACCTGCTCCTGGAAGATCGGGATGCCCTTGGTGCGTTCGAGCGCCGGCTTCAGCTCGTCCCTGGGGATGTCGATCGGCTCCTCGCCGTTGCGCCGCCGCAGGTAGGGGTGGACCATGCCGCCCTGGATCGGCCCCGGCCGCACGATGGCGACCTCGATCACCAGGTCGTAGTAGCAGCGCGGCCGCAGCCGCGGCAGCATGCTCATCTGCGCGCGGCTCTCGACCTGGAAGACGCCGACGCTGTCGGCGCGGCCGAGCATGTCGTAGACGACCGGGTCTTCCTGCGGCACCTGGTGCAGCTCCAGCGCGCGGCCGAGCTTGGCGCCGACCAGGGCCAGCCCGCGGCGCAGCGCGCTGAGCATGCCGAGGGCGAGGATGTCGACCTTGATCAGCTTGAGCGCATCGAGGTCGTCCTTGTCCCACTGCACGACGGTGCGGCCTTCCATCGCGGCGTTCTCCACCGGCACCAGCATCTCGATGTGGTCGCGCGCGATCAGGAAGCCGCCCGGGTGCTGGCTGAGGTGGCGCGGGAACCCGATCAACTGCTGCGTTAGCTCGACCCACTGGCGGGCGACGCGCGAAGCGGGGTCGATGCCGTGTTCCAGCAGCCGCTCGGGCGCGATGCGGCGGCCGTCGAACCAGTGCTGGCCCTTGGAGACGGCGGTGATGCGGTCGAGGTCCAGCCCCAGCGCGCGGCCCACGTCGCGCAGCGCCGAGCGCGGCCGGTAGCTGGTGACCACCGCCGTCAGCGCGGTGCGGTGGCGGCCGTACTTCTGGTAGATGTGCTCGATGACCTCTTCGCGGCGCTGGTGCTCGAAGTCGACGTCGATGTCGGGCGGCTCGTTGCGCTGGGCGCTGATGAAGCGCTCGAACAGCAGCATCTGGTTCTTCTCGGGGTCGACCGCGGTCACCTCCAGGCAGTAGCAGACCACCGAGTTGGCGGCGCTGCCGCGGCCCTGGCACAGGATGTTCTTCGAGCGCGCCCACTGCACGATCTCGGCCACGGTGAGGAAGTAGGCTTCGTATTCGAGCTGCTTGATGAGCGCCAGCTCGTGCTCGATCAGGTGCCTGACGGCCTTCGTCAAGCCGTTGGGGAAGCGCCGGCGCGCGCCCTGCTCGGTCAGCTCGCGCAGCCAGCTCGTCGGCGTGTGGCCGGCGGGCACGACCTCGCTGGGGTACTGGTAGCGCAGCGAATCGAGCGAGAAGCGACAGCGCTCGGCGATGGTCAGCGTGTGCCGCAGCCACGCCGGGTCGTGCTGCATCGACAGCCGCAACCGGCTGCGCAGATGGGCCTCGGCATTGGGCTGCAGCGCCAGGCCGGCCTCGGCCACGGTGCACTTCAGGCGCGTGGCGGTCAGCACGTCCTGCAACGCCTTGCGCGAGCGCACGTGCATCAGCACGTCGCCCAGCGCGGCGATCGGCAGGCCCGTCTGCGCCGCCAGCGCGCGCGCCTGCGCCACCAGGCGGGCATCGTCGGCGCGGCGCTGCAGCACCAGGCCCAGGCTGCAGCGCTCGGGCCCCACCCAGTGCCGCAGCCACAGCGCCTGCGCCAGCAGATCGGCCGGCGCCGATGCCGCCTCGTGGTCCAGCACCAGCAGCACATGGCAGCCGGGCAGCCCGCCGAGTTGCGGCGCGTCGGGCGTGCGGCCTTCGACGTCGGCCGTCTCGGCGCGGTAGCGGCCCTTGGGCGCGCGCCGCCGCGCCACCGTGATCCACTGCGACAGCATGCGGTAGCCCTGCGCGTCCTGCGCCAGCAGCAGCAGGCGCAGCGGGGCCTCGGGCAACGGCGGCTGCCGGGCGGCGGCCTGCGCGGCCAGCGCGCGGTCGTCCTCGTCGTCGGACAAGGCCAGCAGCGATGGCGCCGGCGGCGACAGGTCCAGGCGCATCTGCGTGCCGATGATCAGCTTGAACGGCAGCGCCTTCGCCGCGACGTGCGCGCGCACGATGCCGGCGAAGGTGCACTCGTCGGTGATGGCCAGCGCCGCATAACCCAGCACCTGCGCACGCGCCACCAGTTCCTCGGGGTGCGAAGCACCGGTCAGGAAGCTGAAGTTGCTGCGGCACAGCAGCTCGGCGTAGCCGGGCAGATCGGCGGCACGGCGGGGGGGACTGGAGGGATGCGGCATGACGCGCGGCTTGCGCTGGAAACTGTGTTTTTATACAGTATTCGAAGCGCCATCCAACGGCAAGCCCCAATGTCCACTTTGCTGCTCGCGCCTGCCCTGCCGGGATTCGAGGCGCTGCCTCATCGGTTTGCCGCCGACGTCGACCTCAAGCGCCCGCGGCCGATGGGCTACGGCTTGTGGCTGGCGATCTCCCCGCCGCCCGAGCTGGCGCAACACATCGCCTGCCGCGCGGCTGCACACCACGCTGCTGGCCATCGCGCCCATCGCATGGACCGCCGACCGCGTCGTGCTGGTGCTGAGCCGTGTCGGCGCGACCCATCATCAATGGATTCGCCAATGGCCGCTGCGCTGAACCCGCGACCGCCGGCTGCGCAGACGGGCGGATAAGACGCCGCACGCCGCGCGAGCGCCGGCGAACCGCGCAGAACGGCTGGCTCCTGCTGCCCCTTCACCCCTTCACCCCTTCACCCCGTCACCCCCGCAGCGCCGACGCCGCTTTCGCCAGCCGCGTGATGCGCGCCCAGTCGCCGGCGGCCAGCGCGTCGGCGGGCGTCAGCCACGAGCCGCCGCAGACCTTGACGTTGGCCAGCGCCAGGAACTGCGGCGCGGTCTCGGGCGTGATGCCGCCGGTGGGGCAGAAGCTGACGTCGGGGAACGGGCCGGCCAGGGCCTTGAGCAGTGCCGTGCCGCCGACGGCGGTGGCCGGAAACAGCTTCAGGAAGTCGTAGCCGCCGGCGGTGGCGGCCATGACTTCACTGGCCGTCGCCACGCCGGGCAGCAGCGGCAGGCCCAGGTTGCGGCAGGCGTGGCCCAGTTCGGCGCCGTAGCCGGGGCTGACGCCGAAGCGCGCGCCGGCGTCCAGCGCGGCTTCGGCATCGGCCACGCTGCGCAGCGTGCCGGCGCCGACCACGGCCTCGGGCAGCGCGCGCGCGATGGCCTCGATGCCGGCCAGCGCCGCCGGCGTGCGCAGCGTCACTTCCAGCACCTTGACGCCGCCGGCCAGCAAGGCCTCGGCCATCGGCACCGCGTCCTGCTCGCGCTGCAGCACGATGACGGGGATCACCGGGCCCAGCGCGGCCAGGTCCAGCGGGTTGATCGGCTTGCTGCGGATGCTCATGGTCGGCCTCGTCTCGAACAATGGATGCGGCTGGAGGGTCTCACGCCCAGGTCACAACCAAGTGACAGCACCCTGCTCGGCGCCTTGCACGCTGCGCCGCATGGCGGTGAACAGGTCGCGGCCGAGGTCGTGGGCATGCGCCTGGACTTCGGCGGCGGGGCGGACGGCGGGTTCACGCGCCGCCCACTCGGCCTCGTCGACCAGCACGTCGAGCGTGCCGGCCACGGCGTCGAGGCGGACCACGTCGCCGTCGCGCACGCGCGCCAGCGGGCCGCCGGCCACCGCCTCGGGGCTGACGTGGATGGCCGCCGGCACCTTGCCCGAGGCGCCGCTCATGCGGCCGTCGGTCACCAGCGCCACCTGCCGGCCCTGGCCCTGCAGCACGGCCAGCGGCGGCGTCAGCTTGTGCAACTCGGGCATGCCGTTAGCCTGCGGGCCCTGGAAGCGCACGACGGCGACGACATCGCGGTCCAGTTCGCCGGCCTGGAAGGCCGCCAGCAAAGCCTGCTGGCTGTCGAACACGCGCGCCGGCGCCTGCACCACGTGGCGATCGGCGGGCACCGCCGAGACCTTGATCACCGCGCGGCCCAGCCGGCCCTGCAGCAGCGCCAGCCCGCCGGTCGGCGAGAACGGCCGCGCCGCCGGACGCACGATGGCCGCGTCGCCGCCGGCCGGCGGCGGCTCGCGCCATTGCAGGCGGCCGTCCGCCAGCGCCGGCACGCGGGTGTAGGCGGCGATGCCCTCCTCGGCCATCGCCGCCGCGTCGGCGTGCATCAGCCCGGCGCCCAGCAACTCGCGCAGCACGAAGCCGGGGCCGCCCGCGGCCTGGAACTGGTTGACGTCGGCTTCGCCGTTGGGATAGACGCGGGCCAGTAGCGGCACCACGGCCGAGAGTTCGGCGAAGTCGCTCCAGTCGATCACCAGGCCGGCGGCGCGCGCCACCGCCACCCAGTGGATCAGGTGGTTGGTCGACCCGCCGGTGGCCAGCAGCGCGACCATCGCGTTGACGATGGCGCGCTCGTCGACGAGGCGGCCGATCGGCAAGAAGCGCTGCGCGCGCGTGCGCTGCAGCACCAGGCGCACGGCCTCGGCGGTCAGCGCGTCGCGCGCGCCGTCCTGCGGGTGGATGAAGGCGGCGCCGGGCACGTGCAGGCCCATCGCTTCCAGCAGCATCTGGTTGCTGTTGGCGGTGCCGTAGAAGGTGCAGGTGCCGGGGCCGTGGTAGGCGGCGCTCTCGGCGGCCAGCAGTTCGTCGCGCCCGGCCAGGCCTTGCGCGGCACGCTCGCGCACGGCGCTCTTGGCGCTGTTGGACAGGCCCGTGCCCATCGGCCCCGCGGGCACGAAGACGCAGGGCAGATGCCCGAAGTGCAGCGCGCCGATCAAGAGCCCCGGCACGATCTTGTCGCACACGCCCAGCAGCAGCGCGGCGTCGAACACATCGTGGCTGAGCGCGATGGCCGTGCCTTGCGCGATCACGTCGCGCGAGAACAGGCTCAGCTCCATGCCCGGCTGGCCTTGCGTCACGCCGTCGCACATGGCCGGCACGCCGCCGGCCACCTGCACCGTGGCGCCGAGCGCGCGCGCCTGCTCGCGGATGAGCGCCGGGTAGCGCTCGTACGGCTGGTGGGCCGACAGCATGTCGTTGTAGGCGCTGACCACGCCGATGTGCGGCGCGCGCTCGGCCACCACGCGCAGCTTGTCGTTGCCGGGCAGCGCGGCGAAGGCATGCGCCACGTTGGCGCAGCCCAGCCGGTCGCTGCCGCGCGGGCGGGCGGCCAGTGCGTCCAGCCGCTGCAGGTAGGCGGCGCGGCCGGCGGCGCTGCGGCGGGCGATGCGCGCCGTCACGGCGACCAGCGCCGGGTGCAGGGAAGGCCTGGATGCGGGCGTCGGGGTCGTAACCATGGTCTCGATTATGAAGTAACTGGGTTACATGATCAAATCGAAATGCCAATGTCCGACCCCGCGCCGTTGCCGCCCCTGTCGACGTCCCTGTCGACGTCCCCGTTGCCGTCACCGTTGTGCGCTGCCCCCGCGGCGCGCGACCCCGCGGCCCTGCTGCAGGCGCTGCGCGCGCAGTGGACCAGCCGCCACGAGCTGTGGGTCTTCGGCTACGCCTCGCTGATCTGGCGGCCCGAGTTCGACGCCGTGGAGCGCCGCGACGCCGTGGTGCACGGCTGGCACCGCGCGCTGCGCATGCGCTCGCGCATCAACCGCGGCACGCCTGAGCGGCCGGGCCTGGTGTTCGCGCTGCTGCCCGGCGGCAGTTGCCGCGGCGTCGTCTTCCGCCTCGCCCGCGAGCGCGCGCACGACGAGTTCGACCGGCTGTGGGCGCGCGAGATGCCCACCGGCGTCTACGACCCGCGCTGGCTGCCCTGCCGCACCGCCGGCGGTGCCGTGCAGGCGCTGGCCTTCACGCTCAGCCGGCGCAGCGAAGCCTGCCTGCCGCGCCTGGCCGACGAACAGGTGCTGCAGGTGCTGCGCCACGCCAGCGGCCGCTACGGCACGACGCTGGAGTACCTGGCCGAGACCGCGCGCGCGCTGGCCGCGCACGGCGTGCGCGACCGCGAGATCGAGCGCCTGATGCGGCTGGCGCGGCGCGAAGGGCTGTGCTGATGGCCGGCTGACGGCGGCCGCTCAGGCGGCGCCCGAGCGTTCCGCCAGCGCGCGCAGGTCGCCGCCGCGCGCCTGCGCCAGGTCGTCGGGCGTGTCGATGTCGATCAGCACGCCGGGATCGTCGACCACCACCGCGTGCGCCGGGTAGCGCGCGACGATGCGGCGCGCGCCTTCGTCGCCTTCCAGCGCCGTCAGCTCGGAGAACAGCTCGGCCGCGAAGCCCACCGGGTGCCCGCGCCGGCCGCGGTATTGCGAGAAGGCCACCGGGTGCTCGGCCAGCGCATCGTCCACCGCCAGGATGCTGTGCGGGCTGATCATCGGCATGTCGCCCGGCAGCACCAGCCAGCCGTTGGCCAGCGGGCGCTCGGCGACGCCGGCGGCGATGGAGTGGCCGACGCCGCGCCGCGCCTCGGCGTCCGACACCACCAGCAGGTCGCGCCGCGCCGCCAGCGTGCTGGCCAGCGGCACCAGCCGCGCAGTGGTGACGACGACGAAGGGGCAGCCGCTGGCCAGCACGTGGCCCAGCGTGGTGCCCAGCACGGTGGAGGCGCCCAGGCCCTGTTCGAGCTTGTGCACGGGGCCGCCGAAGCGGCTGCCCTGGCCGGCAGCCAGCACGACGACGGTGGCGCGTTGCCTCATTGGCGGATGAGCGAAGACGGATGAAGGATCAAACCGCCAACCGACCGGCGCAGATAGTGGGGCCATCACTTACGGCCTTCCACGTAAGGGTGGCACCCCTGTCGTCGCGCGAGCGCTTCCTATACTCGACGCATGGACCTCGCCGCCCTTCGCAAGAGCTACGAGCGCGACGCGCTCGACGAGCAGGCCTCCGCGGCCGACCCGCTGGAGCAGTTCGACCGCTGGATGCAGCAGGCGCTGCAGGCGCAGCTGCCGGAACCTAACGCGATGACGCTGGCCACCGTGGGCGCCGACGGCCGGCCCTCGACCCGCGTGGTGCTGATCAAGGGCTACGACGCGCGCGGCATCGTCTGGTACACCAACTACGACAGCCGCAAGGGCCGCGAGCTGGCCGGCAGCCCGTTCGCGGCGCTGCAGTTCCACTGGGTCGAGCTGGAGCGCGTGGTGCGCATCGAAGGCCGCGTGGACAAGGTGGATGCCGCTGAATCCGACGCTTATTTCGCCAGCCGGCCGCTGGACTCGCGCATCGGCGCCTGGGCCTCGCCGCAGAGCCGGGTGATCGAGTCGCGCGCGGTGCTGGTGGCCGCCGCGGCCAAGTACGGCGCGCAATACCTGCTGGCGCCGCCGCGGCCGCCGCACTGGGGCGGCTACCGGCTGCAGCCCGACGTCTGGGAGTTCTGGCAAGGCCGCAAGAGCCGGCTGCACGACCGGCTGCGCTACCGGCGCGACGAGGCCGGCGCCGGCTGGCGGCGCGAGCGGCTCGCGCCCTGAGCGGCCGGCATCGAGAGCGCGCCGGGCTCGCCCCGCGCAGCGCGGCCGCTACAAATCCACCCGCAGCCCGGCCAGCAGCGAACGCCCGCCCTGCGGCGCCAGGCCGCGGATCGTCGGCACCGCGGTCGCGTCGTAGACCAGCCGGTTGCCCAGGTTGTCCAGCCGCACGAAGGCGGTGACGCGCTGGTCGGCCAGCGGCAGCCGCCAGCTCGCCCACAGGTTCCACACGCTGGACGACGGCGTCGGCTCGTCGCCGGGGCTCACGCGGTCCTGGCGCGCGGCGTGGCGCAGGCCGAGGCCGAGCGTCCAGGCGCCTTGCGCGAGGTCGGCGCCCAGCCGCAGCCGCGCCGGGGCAATGCGCGGCAGCGGCTGGCCGTCGTCCAGGTTGGTGGCGCGCACGCTGTCGCCCACCAGGCTGAGGTCCAGCCGCCAGGGCTGCTGCAGCACGCGCCAGCGGCCGTCCAGCTCCACCCCCTGCAGCCGCGCGCGCACCGGCGTGAAGCGGTAGACGGGCACCGTCTCGCCGCCGCCGGCGTCGGCCGTCTCGCCGGTGGCGGCCAGCGCGATGAAGCGCGCGAAGTGCGTGCGATAGACGTCGAGCTTCAGGTGGTCCGCGCCGCGCTGCCAGCCCACGCTGGCGCCGAGGTTGTCGCCGCGCTCGGTGCCGAGCGTGGGGTCGCCGCGCTCGAAGGCCGCGGTGGCCACGTGCAGGCCGTTGGCATACAGCTCGTGGAAGGCCGGCGCGCGTTCGGCGTGGCCGGCACTCCAGCCCAGCGACCAGTCCGCCGCCGGCCGCCAGGTGGCAGCCAGCGAGGCGCTGGCGGGGCTGAAGCGGCGGCTTTGCGCGGCGCCGAAGCGCGGCGCGTCGGCCGCGGCGGCATCGTCGCCGGCGGAATCCACGCGCACGCGCTCGCCGCGCACGGCCGCCTGCACCTGCCAGGCGCCGAACTGCGCTTCCTCCAGCACGAATGCGGCCTGCGAGCGCGTGCGCGTGTCGGGCACGAAGGCTTCGTCGCCCAGCGCCGAGAAGCGCAGCCCCTCGGCCTGCACGCCCAGCACGCCGCGCCAGGGCCCCAGCGCCACGTGGTGGGCCTGCAGGCGGAAGTCTTCGCCGCGGCTGCTGAAGGTGGTGCCGACGGCGCCGCCGGCGTCGAGTTCCTGGTGGCGGTAGCGCGTGGTGGCGGCGTTCAGGCTCAGCGTGTCGAACCAGCCGGCCAGGTGCCGCCGCTCGCCGGCCAGCGCCAGGCGTTCGCGCCGCATGTCGATCAGCACGTCGGGCTCGACCGTCACGCCGTAGCGGTTGTCGTAGCGGTCGACCGCCAGCCCGAGGTAGCCCTGCTCGTCGACCGCCGACACGCCCAGCGCGCCGCCGCCGCCCTCGGCGGCCGAGTTGCGTACGCGCTCGGCGGCGGGCAGCGCCTGGCCGCCTTGCATGGGCACGAAGCGCGGTGTGCGCAGGTCGGCGGTTTGGCGGCCAAAGGCGTCGGCGTGCCAGGCCAGGCCGCCCTGCCCGCCGTCCAGCGCCAGCGCGCCGCTGCGCTCGTCGGCGGCGCCGCCCACGCGCAGCTCGGCGCGCCCGCCCAGGCCATCGGCCGCCACGCGCGGAATGCGGTTGTCGATGCTGTTGACCACGCCGGCGGCGGCATTGCCGCCGTACAGCAGCGCCGCCGGGCCGCGCAGCAGTTCGATGCGCTCGACGACCAGCGGGTCCAACGCCACCGCATGGTCGAAGCTCAGGCTGGAGGCGTCGACCGTGGCGCCGCCGTTGTCGAGCAGCCGCACGCGCTCGCCGTCGAGCCCACGCATCACCGGCCGGCTGCTGTTGGGCCCGAAGCGGCTGGCGGCGGCGCCGGGCAGGCCGTCGAGCGTGTCGCCCAGCGTGCCGGCGCGGCGTTGCAGCAAGGCGTCGCCAGCCAGGCTGGCGGCCGGCTGGGCGAGCGCCTCGCGGCCGAGCGGGTTGCCGGTGACGACGATGGTCTCGCTGTCGCCATCGGCCTGCTGCGCCAGCGCCGGGCCGGCGGCGGCGCCGGCGGCCAGCAGCGCGGCCAGGGTTCGAAAAGAGGACTTGGACATGGGTCGGTTCGGGACAAGCCCGCGGTGCCCGCGCGGGTGGCGCGGCAACGCCAGGCGGCACCGGGCGGCACCGGGGCGGTGCCGGGCGTCACCGGGCGTCACCAGGCGGTACAGGGCGTCACCAGGCGATGCCTGGCACAGCGGGCGGATCAGTCGAAGCGCCGGGCGCGGGGCGCGCCGGTCAGGCGCGGCCCCGCGGTGGCGGGCGGCGGAAAGCGCTTCAGCCGCGCGGCGGCGCGCGCGCTTCGTAGGGCCGCGGGCGGTACGTGGCCGGCGGCTGCGGCGGCGCCACCGCGGGCGCCGCGCTGGCGATCAGGACCGGCGGTGCGCCGGTCGTCGAGCAGGGGCCGGCGGCGCTGCCCAGCGCGTCGTACAGCCGGCACTGGCCTTGGTCGGTGACGGCGTGGCCGAAGACATCGGGCTGCGCCTCGGCGGCCTGCCGGGCGGCGGTCTGCCAGGCCGCGGTCTGCCAGGCCGCGACCGCGGCGCCGCCGCTGGCCGCGGCATGCGCGATGCCATGCCACAGCCCCAGCGCCTGCGCGTGCAGCAGCGCCAGCGCCAGCAGCCACGCTGGCCACGACGCCGCGCGCGGCCGGCGGCGGCTTACAGCGCGCGCGACTCCAGCGTGTTGCACTGGTTGGGGTCGCCGCTTTGCGCGCCGCGCTGGAACCAGCGCACGCGCTGCTGGCTGCTGCCGTGGGTGAACGACTCGGGCACCACGCGGCCTTGGGCCTTGCGCTGCAGCGTGTCGTCGCCGATCTGGGTGGCGGCGTTCATCGCCTCTTCGAGGTCACCCTGCTCCAGCCAGCCCTTGCCGCGCTGCGAGTGGAAGGCCCAGACGCCGGCCAGGCAGTCGGCCTGCAGTTCGATGCGCACCGACATGTCGTTGGCGCGGCTGGTGCGGCGCGCCGCGTCGGCCTTGTCGGTGATGCCCAGCAGGTTCTGCACGTGGTGGCCGATCTCGTGCGCCACCACGTAGGCCTGCGCGAAGTCGCCCGGCGCCCCGAGGCGGCTGCGCAGCGTATCGAAGAAGTCCATGTCGAGGTAGACCTTGCGGTCGCCGGGACAGTAGAACGGCCCCATCGCCGATTCGCCCAGGCCGCAGGCGGTGTTGGTGGCGCCGCGGAACAGCACCAGCCGCGGCGGCTGGTACTGCGCGCCGCCGGCGCGGAAGACGGCCGTCCACACGTCTTCGGTGTCGGCCAGCACGGTGGAGATGAACGCGGCCTGCTTGTCCTGCGCCGGCGGCTTGGGCGCCGGGCCGGGCTGCGGCTGCTGGGCCACCACCTCGGAGCCGTCGCCGCCGCCGGACAGGATGCCGAGCACCGTGAGCGGGTTGATGCCGAAGATCCAGCCCGCGGCCAGCGCGACGACGATGCTGCCGATGCCGATGCCGCGGCCGCCGATGCGCATGCCGCCACCGCCGACGCCGCCGCCTTCGTCGCGGCGGTCTTCCACGTTGTCGCTTTGTCGCTGGCCTTCCCACTTCATCGACGTCTCCCGTCAGGTCTTGGGCAGCGTGACCCCACGCTGCCCCTGATATTTGCCGCCGCGGTCCTTGTAGCTGGTCTCGCACACCTCGTCGCTCTCGAAGAACAGCACCTGGGCGCAGCCTTCGCCGGCATAGATCTTGGCCGGCAGCGGCGTGGTGTTGCTGAACTCCAGCGTGACGAAACCTTCCCATTCGGGCTCGAACGGCGTCACGTTGACGATGATGCCGCAACGCGCGTAGGTGCTCTTGCCCAGGCAGATGGTCAGCACGTTGCGCGGGATGCGGAAGTATTCCAGCGTGCGCGCCAGCGCGAAGCTGTTGGGGGGAATGATGCAGACGTCGGCTTCGATGTCGACGAAGCTCTTCTCGTCGAAGTTCTTCGGGTCGACCACGGTCGAGTGGATGTTGGTGAACACCTTGAACTCGGGCGCGCAGCGGATGTCATAGCCGTAGCTGCTGGTGCCGTAGCTGACGATCTTGTGGCCGTCGGCCGCGAAGCGCACCTGGCCGGGCTCGAAGGGCTCGATCATGCCGTGCTCCCGGGCCATGCGGCGGATCCAGCGGTCGCTCTTGATCGTCATGTCTTGGTCGCTCGCGAAGGCCGCGCCGGGGGCGGCCGCAAGGCCGGGGTGGCGGATTATTCCACCCCCTCGCGCCCGGCATCCGCGCTAGCATGCACGGCATTGCCGCGCCCGGAGAACACGCCCATGGCCAGCCCCTTTCGCCCGGCGGTCGAACTGCTCAAGCAGTACGCCGAACACCACCGCGACCGCCGCAACATCCTCACGCACTTCATCGGCGTGCCGATGATCGTCTTCGCCGTCGGCGTGCTGCTGTCGCGCCCGGCCTTCGTGCTGATGGGGCTCACGCTGTCGCCGGCCTGGCTGGCCTTCGCCGCCGTGGCGCTGTGGTACCTGACGCGCGGTGAACTGCTGCTGGGCCTGGCCGTCAGCGCCGGCACCGCGCTGCTGATGCTGGCCGCGCACCGCGTCTCGGGCGACGGCTTCGGCCCCTGGCTGGGCTGGGGCCTGAGCTTCTTCGCCGTCGGCTGGGCGATCGAGTTCATCGGCCACTACTACGAAGGCCGCCGGCCGGCCTTCATCGACGACCCCGTCGGCCTGCTGGTCGGCCCGATGTTCGTGGCGATGGAGATGCTGGCGATGCTGGGGCTGCTCAAGCCGCTGGTCTCGGAAGTCGAGCGCCACGCCGGCCCGACCATGCTGCGCAACCTGGCGCACCCGGCCTGAAGCCGCGCCGCGGCCCCGCGCCTCCTGCCGACTCTGACGACCGCCGACTTGCCGCGCTCCGAAGCCAAAGCGCAGCGCTGTGACGTGCTGGTGGTCGGCGGCGGCATCAACGGCGCCGGCATCGCGCGCGAACTGGCCGGCCGCGGGCTGCAGGTGCTGCTGTGCGAGCAGCACGACCTGGCCAGCCACACATCGTCGGCCAGCACCAAGCTGATCCACGGCGGCCTGCGCTACCTGGAGTACTACGAATTCGGCCTGGTGCGCAAGGCGCTGGCCGAGCGCGAACGGCTGCTGCGCAGCGCGCCGCACATCATGCGGCCGCTGCGCTTCGTGATGCCGCACGATCCCTCGATGCGGCCGGTGTGGATGATCCGCGCCGGGCTCTTCCTGTACGACCACCTGGCGCGGCGCGAATGGCTGCCGGCTTCGCATGCCGTGCGGCTGGCCGGCCACGCCGCCGGCGCGCCGCTGCAGCCGCGCTTCAAGCATGGCTTCGTCTACAGCGACGGCTGGGTCGACGACGCGCGGCTGGTGGCGCTGAACGCCGTCGACGCCGCCGCCCGCAGCGCACGCGTGTACACGCGTTGCGCCTGCACGCAGGCGCGGCGCGGCGCCGACGGCTGGCACGCCACGCTGCAGCCCGAGCACGGCGCCGCGTTCAGCGTGCAGGCGCGCGCGCTGGTCAACGCCGCCGGCCCCTGGGCGGCGCGGTTCCTCGCGCACCAGGTCGGGCAGCCGCGCCCGCGCGCGCTGCGGCTGGTGAAAGGCAGCCACATCGTCGTGCCGCGGCTGTTCGATCACGACGACGCCTACCTCTTCCAGAACCCCGACCGGCGCATCATCTTCGCGATTCCCTACGAAGGCGACTTCACGCTGATCGGCACCACCGACGTCGAGCACGACGGCGCCGTCGGCGAAGCCCGCATCAGCGCCGCCGAGACCGAGTACCTGTGCGTGCAGGCCAGCCGTTATTTCCGCCGCACGCTGCAGCCATCCGACGTGGTATGGAGTTATGCCGGCGTACGCCCGCTGCTCGACGACGAAGCCGGCGACGCCGCCGCGGTGACGCGCGACTACCTGCTCGAACTGGATGCCGAGCCCGGCGCGCCGCTGCTCAACGTCTGGGGCGGCAAGATCACCACCTTCCGCAAGCTGGCCGAGGAAGCCGCCGACCTGCTGAGCGCGCCGCTGGGCGTGCCCATACGGCACTGGACCGAGACCGCGCTGCTGCCCGGCGGCGACCTCTCGTCGCTGGTGCCGCACCCGACGCGGCCCGACCGCGACATCGCCGCCTTCGACGCCGAACTGGCGCGCCGCCACCCCAAGCTGCCGCCGGCGATGCGCCAGCGCTGGGTGCGCAGCTACGGCTCGCGCGTGTCGATGCTGCTCGACCAGCCGCTCGGCGCCGAGGTGGCGCCGGGCCTGCACGAAGTCGAACTGCGCTACCTGCACGACCACGAATGGGCGCGCAGCGCCGACGACGTGCTGTGGCGCCGCAGCAAGCTGGGCCTGCACTACAGCCCCGCGCAGCGCGAGGCCGTGGCGCGCTGGTGGGAGCGCTACAGCAGCAGCAAGACCAGGCCGACGGCGGCCGGAACGGCTTGAATGAAGAGGATGCGCTTGTTGGCGGTGGCCGCGCCGTAGACGCCGGCGACCAGGACGCACGACAGGAAGAACACCTTCACCGCAAGGCCGGCGCTCCCCAGGGACGGTCCCCAGAACAGGCCAGCCGCCAGGAAGCCGTTGTAGAGGCCTTGATTGGCCGCCAGCACCTTGGTCTGCGCCGCGAACTCGGGCGTCAGGCCGAAGGCCTTGCGCCCCTGCGGCTTGTCCCACAGGAACATCTCCAGCACGAGGATGTAGACGTGCAGCAGGGCCACCAGAAGAACCACGACGTTGGCGACGGTAGACAAGGCAGACCTCCATGCGCGGACCGGCCCAATGGTAGGCGCGCTGGCTCTTTGCGTCAGCCGGCTTCGCCGGGTCATTACGTCAGCCGGCGTCGCCGGCGTCGGCCGTCACCCCGCCGGCAACGCCAGCTTCAGCCGCAGCGCAGCGCCGGCGGCCATCGTCGGCGCGGCCAGGCGCGTTTCGGCGACGCCGCGGCCTTGCAGGTGGGCGCGCACCTGCAGGCCACGCTGGCGCGCGAGGCCGGCGTTGGGTGTGGGGTCGTCGGGCGCTGCCAGCAGCGTCAGGCGCAGGTGGCGGCGGCGGCGCAGGCTCTCGGCCACCTTGTCGAGCACGGCGGCCAGCGGCGGCTTGACGGCGCTGTGCGCGGCGTCGAAGCAGAAGTCGCGCGGCACCTCGACGGCCAGCGCGCCATCGGCGCCCAGCGTGATCGCCACCGGCGTCTGCGCGAACCACGACTGCAGCCATTGCCGCTCCAGTTCCAGCACGCCGGGCCTGGCGGCGGCCGGCGGCGCACTCGGCATTGCTGGTTCCGGCGCGCGTCCAGCGGCCGGCGGCCGCGACGGCGTGCCGCAGGCCTGCAGCAGTGCCAGCGTTGCCAGCCCCAGCAGCGCGGCGGCGCGCATTCAGAAGACCAGCGTGCGCCAGCGCGGATCGCAGGCGCGGGCCATGAACTGCACGGCGCCGCCGCGGCGCGTGCATTCGGGGATCAGCGCCGCGTCGCCCAGGCCTTGCGCGTGCAGCGCGTCGGTGCAGGCCAGCAGCACGGCGCCGTGCGCCACCGCTTCGCGCAGCGCATCGGCGATGGTCTTGTCGTGGCGGCTGCTGGCGCGCAGCGCGTCGGCGACGCCGGGCACCAGCAGGTGCACGCTGCGCGCGCTGAAGTAGATCTCCACCGGCACGTCCATCGCCGCCGCGGCGGCGGCGTGGAAGAAAGGCGTGGCCAGGCGCTGCGGCGCTTCGGGCTCGCAGGCCCACAGCAGCAGCGCCACGCCGGCCACCGAATCGGCTTCGAACCCCATGTTCAATCCTCGCGGTGCAGCCAAGCGTAGTGGGCCATCGCCGGCGCCACCGCGTCGCCATGCAACAAGGCCGCACGATCGGCATCGAAATCGCTCAGCCGCAGCCGCGCCAGCCAGCCTTCGCCATGAGGATCGCGGTGCACGAGCTGCGGCCGATCGGCCAGCGCCTCGTTGACCGCCACCACCGTGCCGCTGACGGGCGACTTCACCGAGACGATGGACTTGGCCAGTTCCACCACCGCCACCGATCGCCCCTGCGCCACCGCCACGCCCACGCCCTTGGGCCGCGCCATGTAGATCTCGCCCGCCAACCGGATGCCCAGCCCCGTGATGCCCACCGTGGCCGTGCCGTCGCCATGCAGCCGCGCCCACACCTGATGCTCGATCAGGTAGTACAGTTCCGCCGGATGCACCAGTTCCCCTTTCACGCAGACGCACCTCCTCGGGCGTGCGTCCCGCGTCGCGAGCGGTCGCAGCGTGGTTCGAGAAGCGCAGCCGTACGCCGGTACGGCGAGGATCGCGGGGTCGCGATGCGCCCGCGCAGCAGCGGGCCGCATGCCCGAGGGCGGAGGGGCGTGGGAGTCGAACCCACCCAGCGACGCATGGCGCCACCCACCGGGTTTGAAGCCCGGCCGACCCACCAGGATCGTTCCCCCTCCATCAAAACCGTCTTCGCCTTCATGCCTTGCCGTCCGCCATGAACAGCCGGCAATCGCCGCGCAGCCGATGCTCGTCGCCGACGCGGCGCAGCAGCCCGATGCGGTCGAAGTATTCCAGGATCTGGATCGCCCGCTTGCGGCCCAGGCCCGTGGCATCGCGAAAAGCCGCCGCGGTGACGGCGCCGTCGGGCCCGGCACCGATGCGCCGCGCCAGGCCGGCCAGCCGCGCCACCGTCGCGTCGGCGTAGTACAGGTCCTTCACCACCTGGTGCAGTTCGCCGCGCTGCGCCAGGCGCGCCAGCGTCGTGCGCACCAGCGCTTCCGATTCGCGGCCGTCGCGCGCCAGGTCGCGCACCCAGGCGCCTTCGAAGCCGCCTTGCGCCAGCAACGGCGCCACCTTCTGCGCCAGCCGCTGCTCGGTGGCCGACAGCCGCACGCCCTGCTCCGGCAGGTGCAGGAAGGCGCCGGAGCGCCGCAGCAGCCCCTCGGCCAGCAGCGCGTTCAGCAGCGCCTGCCACAGTGGCTCGGCCAGCCGCGGCAGCGCCAGGCGGCGCAGCCGCGCGGCGTCGGGGCCGGGGTCGTCGGGGGCGCGGCGGTGGTGGGCGGCCAGCGCGTCCAGCACTTGCTGGCGCGCGGCCGCCGCCTGCGCGGCGCCCAAGGCCCAGTCGAAGCCGCTGCCCTGGGCGCGCAGCGCCCCCGCCGGCAGCGGCAGCGCCGCCGGCGCCAAGGCCGCGGCGCCGGCGCCGGCGGCCACCGCCAGCCGCGCCAGGTCCACGCCGCCGGGCGACAGCGCCAGCAAGGCCAGCGCGCGCGCGGCGACATCGGCCTCGGCCAGCGCGGCCAGTTCGCTCAATCGTTGGGGCGTGCGGCGGTAGCGGGCCGGCGCGAACGGGTCCAGCACGGTGCCGCCGGCCAGCGTGCGCGAGGCCGAGGCGTCGCGCAGCACGACGCGGTCGCCCCACCAGGCGGCCACCGGCTGCTGCAGCACCAGTTGCACCAGGCCTTGGGCGCCGGGCGCCAGGCTGTCGGCGCCGCCCTCGTCGGCGGCCAGCACGGCCACCGAGGCCAGCACGTCGGCCGCGCCCAGGTGCAGGTGCACCACGGTGCCGCTGCGCAAGGCCTTGGCCTCGCCCCGCCACAGCGCAAGCCGGGCGTCCAGCCGCGTGGTCTGCAGCGCCGCGGCCGGCGCCACCAGCCATTGGCCGCGGTGGATCTTGTCCTTGGCGACGGCGGCCAGCGCCAGCGCGCCGCGCTGGCCGGCGGCGGCCGCCGGCACCGGCCGGTTCTGCGCATGCAGGCTGCGCACGCGCGCGCACTGGCTGCCGGGCACGAGCTGCAACTCGTCGCCGACGGCCACGCGGCCGGCGTGCACGGTGCCGGTGACGACGGTGCCCACGCCGTCCAGCGTGAAGGCGCGGTCCACCGCCAGGCGGAAGGCGGCGCTGCCGGCGCTGCGCGGCGGCCGCGTGCGCGCGGCCTGCAGCAGCAGGTCTTTCAGCGCCGCAATGCCCGCGCCGCTGGCGGCCGACACTTCGCAGATCGGCGCGTCTTGCAGCCCCGAGCCCTGCAGCAGCGCCTGCGTTTCGGCGCGCACGGCGGCCACGCGCGCGGCGTCGACGCGGTCGCACTTGGTGATGACGACGGCGCCTTCGCTCAGCCCCAGCAGCGACAGCACGGCCAGGTGCTCGCGCGTCTGCGGCATCGGCCCGTCGTCGGCGGCCACCAGCAGCAGCGCGTAGTCGATGCCGGTGGCGCCGCTCAGCATGGTGTGCACCAGGCGCTCGTGGCCGGGCACGTCGATGAAGCCGATGCGTTCGTCGCCGCCACCCGACGCCGGCGCTGGCACCGGCATGAAGGCATAGCCCAGCTCGATGCTGATGCCGCGCTTCTTCTCTTCCGGCAGGCGGTCGGTGTCGACGCCGGTGAGCGCCCTCACCAGCGTGGTCTTGCCGTGGTCGATGTGTCCGGCGGTGCCGACGATCATGCGGTGTTCAGGCGGTGAGCTCGCGCGCGGCGATGGTGTACTTGAAGGTGTCGGGCGACAGCTCGTCGAAGCGGCCGGCCGCATTCTCGCCATTGGGGTACATCAGGAAGGGCAGCGTGGCCTTCGACACCGTGCCCGGCAGCACCAGGTCGTGCGCGGTGTTCCAGCCGACCCAGTTGCCCTCCCACTGGCCGAACAAGCCCTTCATCACCGGCGCCACCAGCGGGTTCGCGGGGTCCTTGATCCAGTCGCTGCCTTCCTGGCGCGCCACCTTCAGCACGTCGGCCGGGTCCATCGCCACCCAGCCGTGGCCGGGCAGGTAGGCCTCGGCGCGGCAGTGCTGCGCGCCTTTCAAGTTGGCCGGGTTGGCGCCCAGCTCGCGGTAGCCGAAGGCCGAGGGCGCCAGCCGCAGGCCGTAGACATCGCGCGCCGGCACGCCGACGGCGCGGCACAGGCCGACGAAGACGGCGTTGAGGTCGGCGCACTTGCCGCCGAGGTTGCCGGTCTCCAGCATGGTCTTGATGTCGCCGGTGCCGCAGCCGCGGGTCTTGGGCTCGCGGTAGGCGTTGGCCACCACCCATTGGTAGATGGCGCGCACCTTGTCGACGTCGCTGCGCGCGCCCTGCGTGGCCTGCAGCGCGGTCTTGCGCACGATGCCGTCGGTGGGCAGCAGTTCGGTGGGCTGCAGGTTGGCCTTCAGCAGCGCCGGGTCTGCGGCCGGCACGTTGCGGTGCTGCCAGTCGACGGCGCGGTTGCGCGTCTGCAGCCGGCTGCTCAGCGCCAGCACCGGGGCCTTCACGCTGTCGGCGAAGCGCGCGTGCAGCAGCCGCACGCCGCGCGGCGCGTCGGCGACGATGCGCGCCTCGGCGGCATTGCCGCTCCAGTCGTGGCCCAGGCTGCGCTGCCAGTCGGTGGCCAGGTCGGGAATGGGCAGCCACAGCTGCGTGGCGCCCTTGACCTCGGCGACCTGCACGGTGGTCGTCAGCTCCCACGTGCGCCAGGGGCCGGGCTGGGGGTCGAAGCGACGCTCTTGGGCGCGCGCCGCGGCCAGCGGCAGCGCGAGCGTGGCGGCGCCGGCTTGCAGCAGCAGGCGGCGGCGCGGCAGGATGGTGTTCATGAAAGTGCTCCTCGAACGTTAGGAAAGGGCGGCCGCGATCCAGCCGCGCGCCGGCTCGGCGCCCCAGTCGGCTTCGCCGCGCACCGAGAACAAGGGCCGGCCGTCGCGGCCGAAGACGAAGGTGGTGGGGAACAGCCGCACGTCCCAGGCCTTGGCGGCGGCGCCGTCGACGTCGCGCGCCAGCGGCAGGCCGATCGGCATCTGCGCCAGGAAGCGGCGCAGCGTGCCTTCGGTCTCGCGGAAGTTGATGGTCACGACCTGCAGGCCTTGCGCCTCGTGGCGCGCGGCCAGCAGTTCCAGCGACGGCAGCTCGGCGCGGCAGGGCTCGCACCACGTCGCCCAGAAGTTGGCGACGACGAGCTTGCCGCGCGACTCGGCCAGCGCCCAGCGGCCGCCGTCGAGCAGCGGCAGCACGAGCGGCGGCGGCAGCGGCGCGCGTGGCGGCCAGGGCCGGCGCTCGGGTCCGGCTGCGCGGGCGATGCCGTGCAGGCCCAGCCCGCCGATCCCGACTATCCCGCCGATCCCGCCCCAAGCCGCAGCGGCACCGAGCCTGCGCAACGCGCCACGCCGCCCGTTCATCCGAACATGTCCTCGAACTTCAGCCCGGCCCAGCGGAAGTTCTCGGCCACCAGCTCGGCGCGGCGGTCGTTGTCGTCGATCTGCGTCTGCTCGATCACGCCTTGCGCGTTGAGCGTGTAGTCGAACTGCACGCTGACGGCTTCGCGCGGGCCGGCGTTGACCATCATGTAGCACAGGTTGTCGGGCAGCTTGGTCGTCGGGCGGCGGCCCGCCAGCCGCTCGGCCAGGTAGCCGGCGACGATCTGGCCGTGCGCGTTCGCCACGTGCGCGCTCTTGGGGTAGAAGCGAAAGCTCGGCGCCACCACGCCGACGGCGTCGCCGATCACGTAGACGCGGTCGTCGCCGCGCAGGTGCAGCATCTGCGGGTCGACGTCGGCCCAGCCGCTGGCCTTGCCCTCGGGCGTGCGGCCGATCGCGTCGGCCTTCCAGGCCAGGTCGCCGGCCTGGTGCGGCGCCATCAGCACGGCGTGGTCGAAGCGCATCTCGCCGGCCTTGGTCTTGATGCGGCGGTTGAAGGGGTCGACCTCCAGCACCGCGGCGTTCGGCACATAACGGATGTAGTCCTTGTACAGCTCTTCGAACGCGGCGCGAAAGCCCGGGCCGATGGGCGCCACGCCGCTCTTGTGGTCGAGGATGGTGACGCGGCCGGGGATCTTGTTGGTCTTGAAGTGCCAGGCCACCATGCAGGCGCGCTCGTAGGGGCTGGGCGGGCAGCGCTGCGGCGGCGGCGGCAGCGTCATCACCCAGTCGCCGCCCTTGAAGCTTTTCAGCGCGCGCTTGAGCGCATGGTGCTCGGCATTGGGCACGTAGGCGGCCGGGAAGCGCTGGCGCGCCGCGTCGGCGGCGCGGCGGTCGTTGCCGAACCAGGCCTCGTAGTCGTAGCGGATGCCCGGCGCCAGCACGAGGTAGTCGTAGTCCAGCCAGCCGGCGCTGCTGTGCACGCGGCGCGCGCGGCGGTCGACCGCGGTCACCTCGCACTGCACGTAGCGGTAGCCGTGGCGGTCGGCCACGCGCAGGTAGTCGTGGGTCAGGAAGGCGTCGTCGACGACGTCGACCAGCCACTTGTTGCTCAAGGGGCAGGAGAAGAAGACCGGGTTCTTCTCCAGCAGCACGACCTCGGCGCCGGGCGCCAGGCGCCGCAGGTGCTTGGCCGTCGTCAGCCCGCCCCAGCCGCCGCCGGCGACGACGACGCGCGGCGCGCTGCCGCGCGGCAGCAGGGCCTGGCCGGGGTCGCCGATGAAGAAGGGGCGCGGCGGCGGCGGCGCCGCGGCGGCAGCGGCGGCCGCGGTCGGCGTGGCGGACGGAGTCGGATTCGGGCTTGCGCAGGCGCCGAGCAAGGCGCCCGACGCCCCCGCCGCACCGGCGAGGAATCGGCGTCGATCGATGGTCATGGTGGTCTTTCGGTTGGGACTCGCTTCAAATGGAAAGGGCCTGCCGCAGCGCCGGCAGTTGGTCGACGAAAGGCTGCGCGTCTTCCAGGCCGCGCAGGTCCAGCAGCAGGCGGTCGTCGGCGATGCGGGCGATCACCGGCAGCGGCAGCGCGCGCAAGGCGGCGGCCAGTTCGTCCAGCGCGCGGCCGCTGGCCTTCTTGTGCACCGGCTCGATCGCCAGCCCGGCCGAGGGCAGGCGGTCGACCGGCAGCGAGCCCGAGCCGATCTGGCCGAGCAGCGCCACCACGCTCACCTCATAACGCGGCATCACGGCGGCTGCCACGGCCGCTTGCAGGCCTTCGGCGAGGGCGCGGATGGCCTCGGGCCGGCGCGTCAGCAAGCGCAGCGTGGGCAGGTCGTGCGCCAGCCGCTCGGGCCGCAGGTACAGGCGCAGCGTGGCTTCCAGCGCCGCCAGCGGCAGCTTGCTGATGCGCAGCGCGCGCTTCATCGGGAACTTGCGGATGCGGCCGACGGCCTCCTTCGTGCCGACGATCAGCCCGGCCTGCGGGCCGCCCAGCAGCTTGTCGCCGCTGAAGCTGACGACGTCGCAGCCGGCGGCGATCTTCTCTTGCGGCGTCGGCTCGTGCGGCAGCCCGTAGGCGGCCAGGTCGACCAGCGCGCCGCTGCCCAGGTCGGTGGCCATCGGCAGGCCTTTCGCGTGGGCGATGCGCGCGATCCCGGCTTCGTCGACGGCGCTCGTGAAGCCCTGCACCGCGTAATTGCTGGTGTGCACCTTCATCAGGAGCGCCGTGCGTTCGTTGATGGCGCGCTCGTAGTCGGCCGGGTGCGTGCGGTTGGTCGTGCCCACCTCGACCAGCGTGGCGCCGGCGCTGGCCATCACGTCGGGCATGCGGAAAGCGCCGCCGATCTCGACCAGCTCGCCGCGCGAGACGATCACTTCCCGTCCGCGCGCCAGGGCCGCGATCGTCAGCAGCACCGCCGCGGCGTTGTTGTTGACCACGGTCGCCGCCTCGGCGCCGGTCAGCGTGCACAGCAGGTCTTCCACCACGCCGTCGCGGTCGCCGCGGCCGCCGCCGGCGAGGTCGTATTCCAGGTTGTTCGGCCCGGCCATCATCGCCAGCAGGTGCTGCAGCGCGGCGTCGGCCAGCAGCGCGCGGCCGAGGTTGGTATGGATCACCGTGCCGGTGAGGTTGAGCACGCGGCGCAGGCGCGGCGCCAGCCGGGCCTCGATGCGCGCGGCCAGCGCGGCCTGCAGCGCGGCGGGCTGCAACTCGGCCGCCGGCAACTCGCCGGCCACGGCGCGCTGGCGCAGGCCGTCGAGCAGCGCGCGCGCCTCGCTGGCCACCAGCGTGTGGCCGTGCTCGCGGACGAGCGCCGCCGCGGCCTCGGCGCGCAGCAGCCGGTCCACCGCCGGCAGGTCCTTGGCCTGGGCCTTGGAACCGTGAACCACGGATTCGTCGGGCCGGGCCATCAAGCGCCTTGCGGGTCGGGCGGCGGTTCGGGGTCGCCGAACAGCAGCATCAGGTTGACGCCGTGACGCTGCTTGCCGGTCTCGGCGACCAGCAGGTCGAGCGTCAGCGTGGCGAGGTCGTCGGCCACGGGGTCGGCGAAGGGGTCGCGGTCGCCGTGCATGATCTTCAGGTAGTGGCCGCAGTCGTCGCAGGTCTCGGCCTGGATGGCGGCCTGCGCCACGCGCGCGTTGGCATCGTCGTCGTCGCTGACGGCTTGCGCCGACTCCAGCGTCTGGTAGGCGATGCGCCCGGTGTGCAGGCAATGCGGGCAGCGGATGCGCTGCAAATACCACTGCGTGCTGCACAGGCTGCAATGCAGGTAGCGCTGGCCGGTGCTGCCGCCGATGTTGCGCGTCAGGCTGGCGGTCGGCCGGCTGCCGCAGCAGGGGCAGAGGCTGGCATCGTCGCAGCGGCCGAAGGGCGGGTTCAGCGCGCCGCGGGCGTGGTCGCCGGCGCTTGCGCCGTTGGCGGCCTGCACCGACAACACGAGGTGCGTCCAGTAGACCTGCAAGGCCGCCGCGATCAACGGCGCGGTGGCCAAGTTGAGCCCCTGCATGACGCCGGTGAGCAGGCAGTCGGCCTGCGATTCCAGTTCATCGTCGGTGCAGCGGTCGATCGCGTCGAGCGCGGCGCGCACGCCGGCCGGCGCGCTGCGGCGCCACTCGTCGACCATGCGGCGCAGCTCGGTGCGCCAGGCGGCATCGCGCGGCCAGTCCACCGCGGGCAGCGGCGGCACGCCGTCGCGGGCGGCGCGCTGCAGCGCTTCGTCGCTGGGCAAGGGCACCGGGCCCATGCGCTGCAGCGCCGCGTGCTGGGCTTGCGCCACGTCGGCCATGAAGCGCAGGAAGTCGGCCATCGCATGGCCGCCGGCGGCCAGCTGGCGCAGCCGCATCTGGCGTTCGGCAAACAGCGTGCCGCGCTCGGGCCAATGCAGGAACGGCGTTTCGCCGGCGGCCGACGAAACGATTTCTTCCGCTGACATCACGCGCACGGTGGCGGTGGCACTCATCCAACACCCTTCTCAAACAGCAACGGGGGCGAACGGGGCGCCGCGGCCGCGGCGCCCGCGGTGGCACGCTCAGCGGCCGCGCGTCACCTCGCGGTACCACAGCTCATGGTTGGCCTTGGCCCAGCCTTCGGTGACGGTGCCACGGGTCATCGCGCGCATCGTACCCTTCACCCAGATCGCGGCGTAGATGTGGACGATGACGGTCAGCACCAGCACCAGCGCGGCGATCGAATGCAGCAGCACGGCCGCGCGCTGCACCACGATCGGGAAGTAGCCGGTGAACCAGGGGTGCCAGAACAGGAAGCCCGTCACCACCAGCACCAGCAGGCTGAACGCCATCAACCAGAACACGCGCTTCTGGCCGGCGTTGTACTTGCCGGCCGGCGGCATGCGGCTCTTGTCGCCGCGCAGCATCTCGCCGGCGTGCTTGGCCCATTCCTTGTCGGCCGCCGTCATCAGGTTCTGCCGCCACAGCCGCAGGAACATGACGAGGAAGCCCAGCACCATCAGCAGCCCCATGAAGGGATGCAGGATGCGCGACCAGGGGCCGCCGCCCATCAGGTTGCTCAGGAAGAACAGGCTCGGGTGGAAGAAGGCCAGCCCCGACACGGCGGCCAGCACGAACATCAGCACGATGAACCAGTGGTTCATGCGCTCGCCGTCGGAGTAACGCTTGAGCAGGCGCGCCATCACACACCCTCCTTCTCGTCAGCCCGGTCTTCGGATTTCTCCTCGATCGGGCCCACCTTCATGTAGTGGAAGAAGCCGACCACGACCGCGCCGATCATGCTGGCCAGCGCCAGCGGCTTGGCGATGCCCTTCCACAGCATCACCATCGGGCTGATGCTGGGGTTGGCGGGCAGGTCTTCCAGCTCGGGCCGGTCGGCGTGCTTGAGCACGTACATCACGTGCGTGCCGCCCACGCCTTGCGGGTTGTAGAGCCCGGCGTTGGCGTAGCCGCGCTCCTTCAGCTCGGCGGCGCGCTGGTTGCCGTACTCGACCATGTCGGCCTTGGTGCCGAAGCCGATGGCCCCGGTCGGACAGGTCTTGACGCAGGCCGGTTCGAGCCCGACGCCGACGCGGTCGGAGCACAAGGTGCACTTGTACGCCTTGTTGTCCTGCTGGCTGATGCGCGGCACGTCGAAGGGGCAGCCCTTGACGCAGTAGCCGCAGCCGATGCAGTTCTCCGAGATGAAGTCGACGATGCCGTTGCCGTACTTGACGATCGCGCCGGGCGACGGGCAGGCCTTCAGGCAGCCCGGGTCCTCGCAGTGCATGCAGCCGTCCTTGCGGATCAGCCATTCGAGGTTGCCGTCCTTGGGCTCGACCTCGAAGAACTTCATCACCGTCCACGACTTCGCGGTCAGGTCGACCGGGTTGTCGTAGGTGCCGATGTTGCTGCCGATGACGTCGCGCAGATCGTTCCAGTTCATGCAAGCCACCTGGCAGGCCTTGCAGCCGATGCACTTGGACTCGTCGATGAGCTTGGCGACCTGCGGCACCGCCGAGCGCACCTGCGGCGTGGGGGTGGTGGTGGCCGAGCGCGCCACCACGTCTTGCGATTGCAGACTAGACATGGCCGGCTACCTCATGCCTTCTCGATGTTGACGAGGAACGCCTTGAACTCCGGCGTCTGCGAGTTGGCGTCGCCGACGAACGGGGTCAGGGTGTTGGCGAGATAGCCCGTCTTGGTCTGGCCCTTGAATCCCCAGTGGAACGGGATGCCGACCAGGTGCACCTTCTGGTTGTTCACGTCGAAGGGCTTGATGCGCTTGGTGACCACCGCCTTGGTGATGATGTAGCCGCGGTTGGATCTGACCTTGACGCTGTCGCCGTGCGCGATGCCTTTCTCCTTGGCCAGCTCTTCGCTGATCTCGACGAAGGCCTCGGGCTGCACGATCGAGTTGATGCGGGCGTGCTTGGTCCAGGTGTGGAAGTGCTCGGTCAGCCGGTAGGTCGTGGCCGCGTACGGGAACTCCTCCTTCTTGCCGAAGGCCTCCAGGTCACCCTTGAACACGCGGGCGCAGGGGTTGCTGGTCGCCTTCGGGTTGTTCGGGTGCAGCGGGTTGACGCCAATCGGCGTTTCGAACGGCTCGTAGTGCTCGGGGAACGGCCCTTCGGCCATGCCGATGGCGTGCAGCCGCGCCACGCCCTCGGGGTTCATGATGAACGAGCCCATGCCCACCTCGGGCGCGGCCGTCGGCATCATGTCGGGCACGTCGGCGCCGGCCCAGCTCTTGCCGTTCCAGAACTCGTACTTCTTGTTCGTCGACCACGGCTTGCCGTCCTTGTCGGCGCTGGCGCGGTTGTAGAGGATGCGGCGGTTCGCCGGCCAGGCGAAGCCGAAGTTCGGGTACACGCCCCAGCCGGTGGGGTCCGACAGGTCGCGCCGCGCCGTCATGTTGCCGGCCTCGGTCCAGCAGCCGCTGTACAGCCAGTTGCCGCAGGCGGTGCTGCCGTCGTCGCGCAGCATCGCAAAACCCGGCAACTGCTGCCCGGCCTTCACCAGCACGGCGCGCGGCGCCTGCGGGTTCGCCGGGTCGGGCGGCGCCAGCACGTCCTCGATGGCGCGGCCGTTGACCTCGCGCAGCAGCTCGGTCGGCGACGGGTCTTCGACGCGCACGTAGTCCCAGGCCAGGTTGGCGATCGGCTCGGGGAACGCGCCGCCGTCCTTGGCGTACATGGTGCGCAGCTTGACGAACAGGTGCGCCATGATCTCCGAGTCGGTCTTGGCCTCGTCGGGCGGGGCCATCGCGCGTTCCTTCCACAGCGCGACGCGGCTGGAGTTGGTCAGGCTGCCTTGCTCCTCGGCGAAGCAGGCGCTGGGCAGGCGGAAGACCTCGGTCTTGATGTCTTCCGACTTCACGTCGTTGAAGGCGCCGAAGTTCTTCCAGAACTCGCCGGTCTCGGTTTCCAGCGGGTCGATGATGACCAGGTACTTCAGCTTGGACAGCGCCGACGACAGCTTGTTCTTGTTGGGCACCGTCGCCAGCGGGTTGAAGCCCTGGCAGATGAAGCCGTTCATCTTGCCCTGGTGCATCAGCTCGAACAGGTGCATGGCGTCGTAGCCGCCAGCCAGCTTGGGCAACCAGTCGTAGCAGAAGTTGTTCTCGACCGTCGCCGCCTTGCCGAAGTACGACTTCATCAGGCTGTTGAAGAACCGCGGGAAGTTGCTCCAGTAGTTCATCTGGTTGGGCCGCAGCGGCTTGGGCGTGCAACGCTTCATGTACTTGTCGTACGTGTCGTCGTTGTCGGTCGGCGCGCTCAGGTAGCCGGAGAACACCTCGGCATAGGCGTTCATGTCGGTCACGCCCTGCACGTTGGAGTGCCCGCGCAGCGCGTTGACGCCGCCGCCCGGCCGCCCCATGTTGCCCAGCAGCAGCTGGATCATCGCCATCGAGCGGATGTTCTGGCTGCCCACCGAATGCTGCGTCCAGCCCAGCGCATAGCAGATGGTGCTGGTCTTGTCGGGCGCCGACATCTCGCCCAGCATCTCGCAGATCTTCAGGAACTTGTCCTGCGGCGTGCCGCAGATGCGGCTGACCATCTCCGGCGTGTAGCGGCTGTAGTGCTTCTTGAGCTGCTGGTACACGCACAGCGGGTCCTGCATGGTCTCGTCGACCTTGACGAAGCCGTCCTCGCCGAGCTGGTAGCCCCACGACGACTTGTCGTACTTGCGCTTGGCCTCGTCATAGCCGCTGAACAGGCCGTTGTCGAGCTTGAACTCGGGCTTGGTCAGGAACGTCGCGTCGGTGTTGAACTTGACGTAGTCGCGATGGATCTTGTCCTTGCTCAGCAGGTAGTTGATGACGCCGCCGAGGAAGGCGATGTCGGTGCCGTTGCGCAGCGGCGCATAGATGTCGGCCACCGCCGACGTGCGGTTGAAGCGCGGGTCGACCGAGATCAGCTTGGCCTTGCGCTTTTGCATGGCCTCGATCACCCACTTGAAGCCCACCGGGTGGGCTTCGGCGGCATTGCCGCCCATGACGATGATGAGGTCGGAGTTCTTGATATCCGTCCACGAGTTGGTCATCGCTCCGCGACCGAAAGTCGGGCCCAGACTGGACACCGTCGGTGCGTGTCAAACGCGTGCTTGTGTGTCGATGCCGACCATCCCCAGTGCGCGCGACACCTTGACGGTCAAGTAACTCGATTCGTTGGACGACGAACTGCACATCAGGAAGCCGGTGGTCCCCCAGCGGTTGACCGTGGTGCCGGCGGCGTTCTGTGCCTGGAAGTTGGCGTCGCGGTCGGCCTTCATGTGCTTGGCCACGCGCGTCACCGCCTCGTCCCAGCTGATGCGCTTCCACTCCTTGCTGCCGGCCTCGCGCACCTGCGGGAAGGTGACGCGTCCGGGCGAGTTGATCATGTCCATGACCCCCGCGCCCTTGGGGCACAGCGAGCCGCGGCTGACCGGGTTGTCGGGGTCGCCCTCGACGTGGACGATGTGCGGCGTGACGTTCTTGGCCTTGTCGCCCAGCGTGTAGATGATCAGTCCGCAACTGACCGAGCAATACGGGCAGACGCTGCGGGTCTCGGTCGTCCTGGCCAGCTTGAAGTTGCGCGTTTCAGCCAGGGCGGCGGTGGGCGAGAAGCCCAGCGCCACCAGGCTGGAGCCGACGAGGCCCGCGCCGCTGACCCGGAAGAACTGCCTCCGGTTCATGTCCATTTGAAGAAATCTCCGCCCCCTGGCGCCAGGGGTGATGGGTTGCCGAATGGCGGTCACGCCGCACGCGGCTGCGAGTGTTCATCAGGGTCAACCCGCGAACAATCGGGATCACTCAGCACACCTGCGCCTTCGCGTGCGACAAGTTGTCGCAGACCCGGTCAGGCGGCCAGAAGTTCCGTCAGCACGGCGGCCGCCTGCTCGCACTGCGCGCGGCTCACGTCCAGGTGCGTCACGGCGCGCAGCGTGCGCGCCGCGAAGGCGTTGAGCCAGACGCCGCGCTCGCGCGCGCGCGCCACCACCTGCGCCGCATCCGGCAGGCCCGGCGGCAGGTGGAAGACGATGATGTTGCTCTGCACCGTGGCCAGGTCGAGCTGCACGCCGCTGCCGGCGGCCAGGCGCTCGGCCAGCCGCCGCGCGTTGGCATGGTCTTCGGCCAGCCGCGCGAGGTGATGGTCCAGCCCGTGCAGCGCGGCGGCGGCGAAGATGCCGTTCTGCCGCATCGCGCCGCCCATGCGGCGGCGCTGGCGGTCGGCGGCGGTGATCAGGTCTTTGGAACCGGCCAGCAGCGAGCCGCCCGGCGCGCCCAGCCCCTTGCTGAAGGCCACGGCCACCAGGTCGAAAGGCGCGGCCAGCTCGTGCAGCGGCAGGCCGCCGGCGACGTGGGCGTTCCACAGCCGCGCGCCGTCCAGGAAGCAGGCCAGGCCGCGCTCGCGCGCCGCGGCGCACAGCTGGCGCACCAGCGGTTGCGGCAACACCACGCCGCCGGCGCGGTTGTGGGTGTTCTCGATCTCCATCAGCGTGGTCTGCGGGAACACCGGCAGCCCTGCGGGCTTGATGGCCGCCAGCAACTCGTCGACCGAGAACACGCCGCCGCGGCCGACCTCCACCACCTGCACGCCGGCGTTGGCCGCGGCGCCGCCGGCCTCGTGCCAGGCGGCGTGCGATTCGCGCGAGGCCACCACTTCGTCGCCGGGCCGCGTCAACACGCGCAAGGCCACCTGGTTGGCCATGGTGCCGCTGGGCAGCCACAGCGCGGCCTCCTGGCCCAGCAGCTCGGCGCAGCGCGCCTGCAGGCGGTTGGTGCTGGGGTCTTCGCCGTACTGGTCGTCGCCGACCGGCGCGGCGGCCATCGCCGCGCGCATCGCCGCGGTGGGCTGGGTGACGGTGTCGGAACGGAGGTCGATGCGGTCGGTCATGGCGGCACGGGCTTGGGTGGATCGCTTGGGTGGATCGCGTGGGTGAAACAATCACTCGCAATGGAAGCCATTCTGCGCGATGACATCACCGGCCTGGTGCTGGCCGGCGGCCTGGGCAGCCGCATGGGCGGCGTCGACAAGGGGCTGCAGCTTCACGCCGGCCGGCCGCTGGCGCTGCACGCGCTGCAGCGGCTGGCGTCGCAGGTCGGGCCGCTGGCCGTCAACGCCAACCGCAACCTCGATCGCTACGCGGCCTTCGGCGTGCCGGTGTGGCCCGACGCCACGGCCGACCGCCCCGGCCCGCTGGCCGGCCTGCTGGCCGGGCTGCAGCACTGCGCCACGCCGTGGCTGCTGAGCGTGCCTTGCGACAGCCCGAACTTCCCCGCCGACCTGGCGACGCGGCTGGCGGCCGCGGCCGTGCAGGCCGGTGCCGAGCTGGCGATCGCCGAGGCGCCCGAGGCCGATGGCCGCCTGCGGCCGCAGCCGGTGTTCTGCCTGCTGCGGCGCGAGCTGGCCGCGCCGCTGCAAGCCTTCCTGTCTGGCGGCCAGCGCCGCGTCGAGCACTTCGCCGACCAGCGGCGCGCGGCGCGCGCGCGCTTCGACGACGCCGCCGCCTTCGCCAACGCCAACACCGCCGACGACTTGCGGCGGCTGCAGCCCGAAAGCTGAAGCCGTGCAATCGCCCGCCGTCCCCGCCCTGCCCGAGGCCTGGCCGCTGGCCAGCGTGCTGATCGTCGACGACGAGCCCGGCATGCGCAACTTCCTGCAGAAGACGCTGGCGCCGCGCGCCGGCCAGGTGCAGGTGGCCGGCTCGGCCGAAGACGCCGAGGACTTGCTGCGCCGCCACCGCTTCGATTTGGTGATCCTCGACATCACGCTGCCGGCCAAGAGCGGCATCACGCTGCTCAAGGAGATGCGCGAGCAAGGCAACCCCTGCGAGGTGGTGCTGATCACCGCCTTCGCCGACCTCGACACCGCGATCGAGGCGCTGCGCGCCGGCGCCAGCGACTTCCTGCTGAAGCCGTTTCGCGTGACCCAGGTGCTCAACGCCTTCAAGCACGGGCTCGACCGCGCGCGGCTGAAGCGCGAGAACTGGGTGCTGCGGCGATCGCTGTCGCGCCAGACGCCGGCGGCCGACGGGCTGGTCGGCCGCTCGATCGTCATCAAGGGCCTGCAGGCGGCGCTGCAGCGCGTGGCGGCGGTGGACTCCACCGTGCTGTTCACCGGCGAATCGGGCACCGGCAAGGAGCTGGCGGCGCTGTCGCTGCACCGCCGTTCGACGCATGCCAACGGGCCCTTCGTGCCGGTGAACTGCGCGCGCGCCTCGCCCGAGGCGCTGGAGGCCGAGCTGTTCGGCCACGCCGGCGCCGGCGCCGAACGGCGCGACGGGCTCTTCGTCTACGCCCAGGGCGGCACGCTGTTCCTCGACGAGATTGCCGAGCTGCCGCTGCCGCTGCAGGCCAGCCTGCTGCGCGTGCTGGAGGCGCGCCGCATCCGCCCGGTGGGCGGCGAGCAGGAGATTCCGGTCGAGCTGCGCATTGCCGCCGCCAGCAGCCGGCCGCTGCGCGGCGAGGTGACGGCCGGGCGCTTCCGCGACGACCTGTACTGGCGGCTGCAGGTGGTGGAGATCAGCCTGCCGCCGCTGCGCCGCCACAAGGAAGACATCCCCGACCTCGTGGCCCACTTCATCGCCACGCTGGCGCCGCCGCTGGGCGTGGAGCCGATCGAGATCACGCCCGAGGAGATGGCCTACCTGCAGCAGTACGACTGGCCGGGCAACGTGCGCGAGCTGCGCAACCTGATCGAGCGCAGCCTGATCGTCGGCGCGCTCAACGTCTCGGCGCTGTACCAGAGCCTGCAGCGCGACAGCCCGGCGCCCGAGCCGCGCCCCGCGCTCGACGGCCCCACCGACCTGCAGACGCTGGAGAAGCGCCACATCCTCGCCGTGCTGGCGCAGGTGGACGGCGACAAGACGCGCGCCGCGCAGTTGCTGGGCATCAGCCGCCGCACGCTGGAGCGGCGCTTCGCCGAATGGCAAGAGTGACCGCAGGCGCAACGACCGGCGTGACGACCGGCGTGACGACCGGCGTGAAAGGCTTCGCGGGCTTGAGCATCCGCAACAAGCTGCTGCTGATGGTGCTGCTGCCGCTGCTGGTGGTGCTGCCGGCGTTGGGCGTGATTCTGCTGTTATGGAGCAACGAGGCGATGGACCGCTTGCTCGTCACCAAGGTGCGCTCCGACCTCGCGGTGGCCCAGGGCTACTTCGAGCGCGTGCTGGCCGAGGTGGGCGCCAGCACGCGCGGCTTGGCCGAATCGGCGGCGCTGCAATCGGCGCTGGCCGACCCGCAGGCCGACCTGGTGGCGCTGCTGCAGCGGCTGCGCCAGCGCGAGCGGCTGGACTTCATCAACCTGCGCGGCCCCGACGGCCTGCTGCGCATGACCGACAACGGCCCCGCCGCGACGGTCGACCGCCAGTCGCCCGCCTTCCTCAGCAGCATGCGCAGCCTGGCCAAGGCCGGCGACCACACCAGCGTGGAACTGCTGCAGCCCGACCAGGTGGCGCTGCTGGCGCCGGCGCTGCGCTCGCGCGTGCCGGTGCCGCTGGTCAACACGCTCAACGCCGCGCCCACGCAGCGCACGCAGGAAGACCGCGCGCTGGTGCTGCTGTCCACCCAGGCCGTGCGCGACGCGCAAGGCCGCACCATCGGCCACGTGCAGGCCGGCGTGCTGCTCAACCGCAACCTCGGCTTCATCGACCACATCAACGAGATCGTCTACCCCGAAGGCGCCCTGCCCTTCGGCAGCCTGGGCACGGCCACGCTGTTCGTCGACGACGTGCGCGTCAGCACCAACGTGCGGCTGTTCGGGCCGGCCGGCGAAGAGCGCGCCATCGGCACCCGCGTCTCGCAGACCGTGCGCGACAGCGTGCTCGGCGAAGGCCGCACCTGGCTGGACCAGGCCTTCGTCGTCAACGACTGGTACGTCTCGGCCTACCAGCCGCTGGCCGACGGCAGCGGCCGGCGCGTCGGCATGCTCTACGTCGGCTTCCTGCAGGCGCCGTTCACGCGCGTCAAGGTGGCCGGGCTGGCCGGCATCGGGCTGCTGTTCTTCGGCGTGATGGTGACGGCCGCCGTCGTCTCGCTGCGCTGGGCGCGCAGCATCTTCCGCCCGCTGGAGCAGATGGAAGCGACCATGCAGCGCGTGGAAGCCGGCGCGCTGGATGCGCGCGTCGGCACGGTGGCCAGCGGCGACGAGATCGGCCGCCTGGCCGGCCACCTGGACCGGCTGCTCGGCGTGATCGACGGCAACACGCGCGAGCTACGGCGCTGGAACGCCGAGCTCGACGCCAAGGTGGCCGAGCGCACGCGCGCGCTGGCCGACGCCCAGGCCCACCTGGTGCGCAACGAGAAGCTGGCCGCCGTGGGCCAGCTCACCGCCAGCGTCGCGCACGAGATCAACAACCCGATCGCCGTGATCCAGGGCAACCTGGACCTGCTGCGCGAACTGCTGGGCCCGGCCGCCGCGCCGGCGGCCGCCGAGCTGAAGCTGGTCGACGAGCAGATCGAGCGCATGCGGCTGATCGTCACCCAGCTTTTGCAGTTCGCCAGGCCCACCGAGTTCGCCGGTTATGTCGACAGCCTGCAGCCGGCCGCCGTCATCAGCGACAGCCTGGTGCTGGTGGGCCATTTGCTGGCGCGCACGCGCATCGAGGTGCGCCGCCGCGACGACAGCCGGCGCGCCGTGGCGATCAACCGCCAGGAACTGCAGCAGGTGCTGATCAACCTGCTGGTCAACGCCATCCACGCGATGCCCGAAGGCGGCGTGCTGGGCTTGAGCGTGCGCGACGACGGCGACGAGGTGCTGGTCGACGTGGCCGACACCGGCCCCGGCCTGGCGCCCGAGCTGCTGGCCCAGCTGTTCCAGCCCTTCGTCACCCGCAAGCGCGACGGCACCGGCCTGGGCCTGTGGATCAGCCGCAGCCTGGTGGAGCGCTACGGCGGCGACATCACGGCCGCCAACCGCGGCGACGGCGCGCGCGGCGCGGTGTTCACGGTGCGCTTGAAGGCGGAGGCGCTGGCTTGACGCCGGCCGGGCTCAGGCAGCCGGTTCGCCCGCCACGCCATGGTCGCGGAGAGCCGCTTCCGGGTGCGCCCGGAGGTTCTCGACGTGCACTTCCTTGATGTTCAGGTCCACGCCCATCGGATCCTTGATCAGCGACACCGAGACGATCGAGACGATCGACAGCACGAGCAGGTACAGGCCGACCGTCCACGACTGGTTGAACGTCGTCATCAGCGCCTGCGCGATGGTCGGCGCGAAGGCACCGCCGAGGATCGAGCCGAGCGCGTAGCTGATCGAAACGCCCGAGTAGCGCACCCGGGCCGGGAACAGCTCGGCGTACAAGGCGGCCTGCGGGCCATAGGTGATGCCCAGCGGCAGCGTGAGCCCGACGGCGGCCAGCAGGAACAGCGCGTGGCTCTTCGAGTCGATCAGCCACCACATCGGAATCGCCCACAGGGCGAGCAGCACATAGCCGAGCTGGAAGGTGCGCACGCGGCCGATGCGGTCGCCGAGCATGCCGCCCAGCAGCGTGAACACGATCCATCCGGCGGCGGCGATCGTGCTGATCGTCAGGACGTCCGGGGCGGACAGCCCGACGGACTTCTGGCCGTAGCTGAGCACGAAGGCCAGCAGGATGTAGCCGGCGGCGTTGTTCGCGACGAAGGTCAGCGCCGACAGGACGATCGGCTTGCGATGGTGGCGCAGCAGGTCGGCCAGCGGCATGGCCGATTCCTTGCGCCGCTTCTGCATCTGCTCGAAGACGGGCGATTCCTCGACCGTGCGCCGGATGAAGGTGCCGACCAGGATCAGGACGACCGAGAACAGGAACGGAATCCGCCAGCCCCACTCGACGAACTGCTCCCGGCCCACGGCCAGCGTGACGGCCAGCAGCACGCCGGTGGCCAGCACCATGCCCAGCGGCACGCCGACCTGCGGAAAGGCGCCGAACCAACTGCGCTTGTTCAGCGGTGCATGCTCGACGGCCATCAGGGCCGCACCGCCCCATTCGCCGCCGGCCGAGAAGCCCTGGATCACGCGCAGCAGCACCAGCAGCACCGGCGCCCAGACGCCGATCTGCGCATAGCTCGGCAGCAGGCCGATCAGCACGGTCGCGCTGCCCATCAGGATCAGCGTGATGACCAGCACCGCCTTGCGGCCGATCTTGTCGCCGAGGTAGCCGCAGACGACGGCGCCGAGCGGCCGGAACAGGAAGGAGATGCCGACGGTGACGAAGGCGAGCAGCTGCGACAGCCCGGGCTTGTCGTCGACGAGCGGCGCGAAGAACATCGGCGCGAAGATGAGACTTGCGGCCTGGGCGTAGATGAAGAAGTCGTACCACTCGATGGCGGTGCCGACCAGGGTTGCCGAAAGGACCTTCTTGTCTTCGCGCGTGATGGCGCGCGTCTGCAGGGCGTCCGGGTTGGACATGATGATGCTCCTCAGGTGGGGATCGGCAACGCCTTCGCGGCGTGCGCGGCGCGGCCCCGGTGAATGGGCGAGGCCTCGCGATCAGGGTGTCGGGGGCGGCGCGGTGCGTCAGCCGCGCAGGATCTTCCAGAGTTCCTGGTCGCGTTCGGCGGTCCAGATCCGCGGGTGTTCGATGCCGGTCAGCTCGTCGAAGGCCCGCGACACGTCGAACGGCAGCACGTGCTGGAAGACCGGCCATTGGCCGAAACGGGGCGCCATCGCGGCCGCGGCGCGCCCGAAGCAGGCCTTCAGGTCCTCCCGGCGATCGAGGCCCGCTTGCACGCTGTCGAGCAGCGTGCGCAGGAAGTCGCGCGTGCCGTTGATCGCCTCGGCACAGGCCGCCGGATCGCGCAGCACGGCCCCGCGGCCGGGAACCAGCGTCTTCGGCTGCAGCATGCGAACCGCTTCGAGCGTGTCGGTCCAGTCGCGGATGTAGGCGTCGCCGGCGTAGACGCCGCAGTGGTTCTCCACCACGTCGCCGGCGAACAGAACGCCGCAGTCGGGCAGCCAGGCGACGGTGTCGCCGCTGGAATGGCCGCGCCCGAGGCATTCGAGATGGATCTCGCGGCGGCCGGCCCTGATGCGCAGCCGGCGCTCGAAGGTGATGGTCGGCACCGTGAGCCCGGGCACCTCGTCGACGCCCTCGAACAGGCGCGGAAAGCGGCCGACTTCCGAGTCGAAATCGGCCTGTCCGCGCGACTGCACCCAGTCGGCGGTGGCCTGGCTGGCGATGATGGCCTGCACGTCAGCAAAGGCGCTGGCACCCATCACGCGCACCGCGTGGTAGTGCGTCAGCACGATGAACTTGACCGGCTTGTCGGTGACGCTGGCGATGGCCCGCAGGAAATCGCGCGCCATCCGCGGCGTGGGCCGCGTGTCGATCGCCACGACGTGATCGTCGCCGATGACGAAGCCGCAATTGGGATCGAATTCGCTGATGTAGCCGAACACGCCCGGCGCGAGTTGCTGGACCTGCGGTTTCTGCTCCTTCAGGTCCGAGGCCGAGGCGAACGAGGGTTTGGCGTCCTGGGCAGTCGAGCGCGTGTTCATGACTGCAGTTCTCCGAGGCAAGCGCGCGCGGCGTCGATGCAGGCCAGCAGCGTCGACTGGTCGCCGCACTGGTTGGCGAGCAGGAAGACGAGGCCGGCATTCAGCTCCGCGCTTTGCGCGTCGGTCAGGCCGCCATGGGCCTTGACGAGCGCGGCGTAGAAGCCGTCGGCATCAGGAATGTTGGGTTGCGAGTTCATGCGGGAGCTCCGATCGATTCGTTGACGAGGCCGAGGGTCGTTTGCAGTGCCGAATGGATGGCGTCGGGCGTCGCGTTGGAGACGCTCGCCGCCAAGTAGGCGTCGGGCCGAACGAGGAAGAAGCTTCCTGCCGCGCCGCTCGGCGGCGCGCCGAGGTGCCGCGCCAGCACGCCGGCCTCGTCGCGCAAGCCTGGCAATGCGCAGCCGTCGCCGATCGCGTAGAGGTCGATCGGCAGCCCGCGCAGCCGTTCGGCCGCCTGGGCGGCGAGGTCGGGATCGGGGTGCAGCCACAGGCCGAGGCAGCGGGTGCCCGCGCGCAGCAGCTTCATGACGCTGGTCGGCGTGCCGTCGGCATGGACCAGCGGCACGTTCTGCACGCTGCGCGCACCCTGGCGCAGCCACGCGGAAACCGGATAGTCGTTGGCCACCGACATGCGGCCGGTATTGATCAGCGGGCGCGCGAACGCATGCTCGCGGGCCAGGTTCAGCGCCGCGCGGCGCAGCGTGTGTTCGGCCGGCGTCGCGGGTGCCAGGAAGCGCGCCGAGCGCGAGGTGACTTCCAGGTTCTCGGCGCAGGCCGGCTGCCGTTCGGCGCTGTAGCTGTCGAGCAGCGTCTCGGGGGCCTGGCCTCCAGCGACCAGTGCCAGTTTCCAGCCGAGGTTGGCGGCGTCCTGCATGCCGGTGTTGCCGCCGCGCGCCCCGAAAGGACTGACGACGTGTGCGGCATCGCCGACGAAGAAGATGCGGTGGTGCCTGAAGTCGTCGAGCAGGTGGTCGCGGTACTGATAGGGCCCGATCCAGACGAACTCGAACTCGACATCGGCGCCCAGTTGCGCGCGCAGCCGGGCACCGGCCACCTCGGGCTTGCTGATCGTCTCGATATCGGCATCTTCGGGCATCTGGTAGTCGATGCGCCAGACGTCGTCGGGCATCAGGTGCTGCCAGACCGCACGCCCTTCGTTGAACGGCGCGTCGACCCAGGTCCAGCGCTCGACCGGCAGCGGCTTCGCGAAGCGTACGTCGGTGATGCACCAGCGGTCGGCACTGCGCGAGGCATGGGTCTGCACGCCCAGCTGCGTGCGGATGACGCTGTTCACGCCGGTACCGTCGACCAGGTACCGGGCCTCCAGCGCGTAGCTACCGGCGGGCGTCTCGACCTGCACGACGACGCAGTCATCCCTTTCCTCGACGCCGGTGACGCGGCTTTTCCAGCGCAGATCGGTCAGGCCCAGCGCCTGGATGCGGTCGACCAGGAACCACTCCAGATAGAACTGCTGCAGGTTCACGAACGGCGGTTGCTCGGAGACACTGTGCGCCTGCAGGTTGAAGTTGTAGACCTCGTGGTCGCCCGACAGCGTGCGGCCCAGCGACCAGGCCACGCCCTTGGCCACGGCGCGATCGCCGACCTCCATGCGCTCGAGGATCTCGAGGCTCTTCTGCGCGTAGCAGATCCCGCGTGACGAGGCGCCCCGCACGCCGACCGTATCGTCCTCGTCGATCAACACCGAGGCCACGCCCCGCTGCGCCAGGTCGCAGGCCAGCGTCAGCCCGGCCGGACCGGCGCCGACGATCACGATCGGGTAGCGTCTGCGCGGGCCGTCGCCGAGATCGGCCGGCGGCTGGAAGTCATAGGTCGGCAGCTGATACGGCGGCGCGAAGCGAATGGGTTCGTTCATCGAATGTCGTCTCCATGAAGGCATCGGCAGGGATCGCCCCGAGGATCCCGGCGTGAGTCGGTTCAGATGCCGCCGGCGCGTTCGGCGGCTGCGGTGGCGGTTACAGGCGCCGCATCCAGTCGGCCATGGCGTCGGCCGTCTGCTCGACCAGCTCCGACTGTCCCGCCAGATAGTGGTTGCCGCCGACGATGTCGACATTGCGGATGCGCCCGCCGGCCTCGCCGCCGCCCGCCCGCAGCCAGGCGTCGCGGGTGCTCGGGAAGGTCGACTGGTCGGCGGTGTACGTGCACAGCAGCACCGGCACACTGGTGCGCGCCAGGTTGGCCGGACCGTCGGCGCGCGACCGCGACGACCATTGAGACAGGAAGCCCGTCAGCGAGGTGATGCGCCCCATCTGGCTGGCGGCGTAGTTCACCGCCCGCGCGCCGTCGATGCCGTTGCCCCAGACGCTGCCGAGTTGCCGATCGTTGGGCTCGATCGACAGGTCGAGGCAGCGCGGGTCGGCATGCGTGCGGTGGATGACGAAGGTCTCGTCGCGCGCATGCCCCGGCATCGTTTGTGCCCGCAGCAGGCGCAGCCGCGCGTCGACCCAGTCCTCGAGGCGCTGCAGCCGCGCCGCCTGCGCCTGTCTGAAGCGGGCCAGGAACTCGCCGCTGAACGGACGGTGCGCGGGATCGAACAGGTCCAGCGCCGGGTCGGCGGCGAGCGCGTCGTGCTCGTCGATGACCGACGGGTCGATCCAGTTGCGCATCAGCGTCGAGCGGCCTTCGTGCGCCGCGCACAGCGCCAGCCCGTCGACCGGCGGCAGATCCTGCGGCGACAGGCCGGCAGGATCGCCGTCGAGCATGCGCTCGATGCTCAGCTGTTCCGCCTGCGCCTGGTAGAAGGCCGACAACGAGGCGCCGCCCGAGTTGCCGATCAGCACCACCTTGTCGTAACCCTGGTCGCGCAGATGGCGCACGCCCGCGCCGAGATCCTGGATGACGCGCTCCATCAACAGCAAGGTGTCGTTGCCGGCGTAGCGCGAGTTCAGGCCCATGCACGCGATGCCGCGCCGTGCCAGCGGCTGCAGCAGGTAGTGCCCCATGAAGTTGCTGGTCGGGTGCATCACAATGGCGGCGACCGACTGGCGCCCGGGCGGCTGCGCCAGCGCGCCATAGATGCGCGGGCGCATCATCTGCAAGCCGGATTGGCTCTCCAGCGCCGCGCCCGGCTTGACGTCGATGACCGCAAGCTGCAGCGGTATCGAGTTCATGGCGCAACCGCGCCTTCGCGTCTTGCCGCCGCCGCCGATGCCAGGCGCTCGGCTTTCAGTGCCGTCCATTCACGCACTTGCTGGTGCGCCTGTTGGGCCAGTTCGTTCATCTTCGCGTCATCCACGGTGGGCGTGGTCAGCTCCAGCCGAATGCCGTTCGGATCGAAGAAGTAGATCGACTGGATGATGTGGTGGTCGGTCACGCCGACCACCGGGACGCCGGCCGCTTCGAGCCGGCGCTTGGCCGCCTGCACGTCTTCCACCGAGCCGACACGCAGCGCCAGATGGTTGACCCAGTCCGGCGTGTTCGGCGACGGCAGCGCCTTGGCGTTGTCGCCAAGATCGAAGAAGGCGATGTACGAACCGTCGCGCATCTGGAAGAAGATGTGCACGTAAGGACAGTATTCGCCGGTGCTGGGCACGACATCCGACTTGATGACGTGCACCAGCGGCAAGCCCAGCAGGTCCTCGTAGAAGTGGCGGGTTTCCTCGCAGTCGCGGCAGCGCCAGGCAAAGTGATGCAGGCCCTCGATGGCAATGAATTTGTCCACGTGCGTCGTCTCCTTGCCCGCCATTAGAGAGGGCCCACTATCATGAGTCAAACGCATTGTTTTGATCCGTTCATGAGGATTTTTCATGCAGATCACGTTGAAGCAGCTCAGGGCATTCGACGCGGTGGCGCGCACGGGAAGCTTCACCGAGGCGGCGCGCGCGCTGCATCTGACGCAGTCGGCGCTGTCCGTGCTGGTCCGCGAGTTGGAGGGCGCCCTCGGTGTACGGGTGCTCGACCGCCAGACGCGGCGCAACCATCTGACCGATGCCGGGCGCGATTTCATGCCCTATGTGCAACGGGTGTTGGCGGAACTTCAGGACGGCGTCGGCAGCGTCACCAGGCTGCGCGAGAACAAGCGCGGCCGCGTGCGCATCGCCGCGCCTCAAATGCTGGCCTGCACCCTGATGCCGCGCGCGATCGGTTCCTTTCTCGCCGCCTTCCCGGGGATCGAAGTGAAGCTGGTCGACACCCTGCCCGAGCAACTGCTGGAGATCCTGGAGCGAGGCGAAGTCGATCTGGCGCTCGGACCCGGCGTTCCCACGCCGGGCATCGAGCGGTCGACCTTGCTGGACGACGCCCACTGGCTCGTCTGCCCGCCGGATCATCCACTGGCCCGGCGCAAGAAGGTTCGATGGAGCGACGTGCGCCAGTTGCCGTTCATCGCCCCGACGCGCGATTTCATGTCGGACTTGCGTCTCGAACTGGGCCACTCGGCCCCTTCGGTCGTGCACGAGGTCTCCTACATGACCACGGCGCTGGGCATGGTCGCCGCCGGGCAAGGCGTCACGGCCTGCCCCACCTATTCGAAGCCGCTGGTGAAGGCCTGGGATCTGCAGATGCTGCCGCTCGTCGAGCCGCTGTTCGTGCGCGAGGTCTTCGCCCATCGTCTCGCGCGCAGGTCGTTGTCGCCGCCGGCCGAAGCCTTCGCGGGCTTCATGAGGACGTTCGTCCGGCAGGCGATGTAGCTGCGCACCGCGCGAATCGGGCTCGTGGCCTTGGTGTCAGACGGCGGGCGGCTCGTCGCGTCGGTCGAAGGCGGCGACGGCGCGCGGGGAGCCATGTTCACGGCGCGGTCGATGGCGCAGGCGCTGGGCTGACAATGGCGCCCATGCTGTCCATCGTCCTGGTGCACGAACGCTTCGCCGCGAGCTACCGCGAATGCCTGGACGTCGTCGCCCGCGAGCGCCGCTACCTGGCGCAGGTGGAAGCGCTGCCGCTCGAACGCATCCAGGCTTTCGTCAGCGCCAGCGTGGCCGACGATGCGATCCAGTTCTTCGCGCTCGACGGCGAGCGCGTCGTCGGCTGGGCCGACATCTTTCCGGCCTGGGCGCACGCCATCAGCCACTGCGGATCGCTCGGCATGGGCGTGCATCCCGACTACCGCGGACGCGGTCTCGGCACCCAGTTGCTGGCGGCGTGCATCGAGAAGGCCTGGCGCAAAGGCCTGACCCGCATCGAACTGGAAGCGCGCGCCGACAACCACCGCGCCATCGCGCTGTACGAGAAGCTGGGCTTCCGCCACGAAGCGCTGAAGTCGCGCGCCATGCGCTTCGACGGCGTCTATTACGACGCCGTGCAGATGCGGCTCTTGCTCGGCGAATGACCGCTCGGATCGCGGGGCCGAGCCGCTGACGGCCGGCGCTCGTCGCCGGCGACAGCCCGCCTTGCGATGCGCCACAAGATAAGGCGCATCGTGGCTCTGACGAGAGTCGCGCGCTGGCCGCTCAGGCGCCGCCGGCCGCCAGGACGGCCATCGTCAGGCGCGAGACGCAGGTCAGCCGCCCGTGCTCGTCGACCAGGTCGATCTGCCAGACCTGCGTGCTGCGGCCCACGTGCACCGGGCGCGCGGTGCCCGTCACCCAGCCGCTGGAGACGCTGCGGATGTGGTTGGCGTTGATGTCCAGCCCGACGACGCGTTGGCCCTCGGGCACGCTGAACGCGGCGCCGCAGGAGCCCAGTGTCTCGGCCAGCACGACCGAGACGCCGCCGTGCAGGATGCCCATCGGCTGGTGCGTGCGGCGGTCCACCGGCACGCGGGCGCTGATGAAGTCGTCGCCGACCGCCAGGAACTCGATGCCCAGGTGGGCCGCCGTGGTGTCGACGTGCAGACGGGTCAGGATCTCGGGCGAGAGCGGGCGTTTCCAGAGGGCGGTCATGGGGGTCAGGCAAGCGGGGTGGTCGCGGAAGCCTTCATTGTCGCCCTCGGCCTGCCGTAGAGTGCGGCATGGCTGAATCCAACCCCGCGTCCAACCCCGCGTCCGACCCCTCTTCCATCGTCCACGGCAGTTGCCTGTGCGGCGCGGTCCGCTTCGCCGCCGCGTTGCCGACGAAGTGGGTGGCCCATTGCCATTGCACCTACTGCCGGCGCGCGCATGGGGCGCCGCTCGTCACCTGGGCCGGCTTTGCCAGCGAGGCCGTCAGCGTCGACCCGCAGGGCCTGCAGCCGACGTGGTACGAATCCAGCGCCGGCGCGCAGCGCGGCTTTTGCCCGCGCTGCGGCAGCCCGATGCTTTTCACCTCGACGCGCTGGCCCGGCGAGATGCACGTGGCGCGCGCGCTGATCGCCGAACCGCTGGACCGCGAGCCTTCGGCCCACGTCTTCTACGAAACCCACGTGCCCTGGCTGGACGTCAACGACGCGCTGCCGAAGAAGGTGTCGTCGAGCCCGCCGCCGGGCGCCTAGGGCCGCCTCAGGACTTGGGTCCTGGGCCTTGCGTCTTAAGCCTTCGGCTTGAGCGTCTGCGCCAGTTCGTCGTCGAGCCGGTTCGCGCGCACGCAGGCTTCGCGCCGGACCAGGGGCTCGACATAACGCTCGAAAGCAGCGCGCGGCGCGATGGTCTTGAACTGCATGCCCCAGTTCAGTTGCGCGGCCAGGTACAGGTCGGCGGCGCTGAAACGGCCGCCGGCGATGTAGCCGCCGCCGTGCGCCACGGCCTCGCTGGTCACGCGTTCCAGCGCGGTCATCACGTCGTCGTAGGTGCCGTAGCCGGCCGTCGTGCGCTTGTCTTCCGGCGCCAGCAGGCCCAGCGCCTTGGCGGTGACGGCGGCTTCCACCGGGCCGGCGGCGAAGAACAGCCAGCGGTAGTAAGGCGCGCGCGCCGGGCTCAGCGGCGGCGGCGCCAGTTGCCGGTCGGGCACGCGCTCGGCCAGGAAGGCGCAGATCGCCGCCGCCTCGGTGACCACCGTGTCGCCCACCGTCAGCGCCGGCACCTTGCCCATCGGGTTGATCGCCGTGTAGTCCGGCGCCTTCATCGTCGTGCCGTACTCGAGCAGCCGCACCTCGTACGGCAGGCCCGTTTCCTCCAGCATCCAGCGCGCGATGCGCCCGCGCGACCAGGGATGCGTGTACAGCGTGATCGGCATGGGCTGGGTCATCGCGGGCTCCTCGTCGGCCTTCAGGGCTGGTACTTCCAGGCGCCGTTCTCGATCTTGACCATCACGCGGGCGCGCTGGTCGAGGCCCAGGTGGTCCTGCGGCGACATGTTGAAGATGCCGTGCGCGCCGGGCATTTCCTTCACCTTCTCCAGTTCGTCGCGCAGCGCGGCGCGGAACTCGGGCGTGCCGGGGCTGGCCTTCTTCAGCGCGCGCGGCACGGCGTTGGCCAGCAGCAGCCCGGCGTCCCAGGCGTGGCCGCCGAAGGTGCTGGCGCTGCCCTTGCCGTGCGCCGCCTCGTAGGCGGCGACGTAGGCCATGGCCGACTTCTTCACCGGGTTGGACGCCGGCAACTGGTCGGCCACCAGCACGGGGCCGGCGGGCAGCAGCGTGCCGTCCATGTCCTTGCCGCCGACGCGCAGGAAGTCGGCGTTGGCCACGCCGTGCGTCTGGTAGATCTTGCCGGTGTAGCCGCGCTCTTTCAGCGTGCGCGCCGGCAGCGCTGCCGGCGTGCCCGAGCCGGCGATCAGCACCGCGTCGGTCTTGGTGCCCATCAGCTTGAGCACCTGGCCCAGCACCGAGGCGTCGGTGCGCGCATAGCGCTCGCTGACGACGATGTCCAGCCGCTTGAGCCCGGCGGCCTTGGCGAACTCTTGCGCCCAGCCTTCGCCGTAGGCGTCGGAAAAGCCGATGAAGCCGACCGTCTTGACGCCGTGGTTGGCCATGTGCTCGGCGATGGCCAGCGACATCATGATGTCGTGCTGCGGCGTCTTGAAGATCCAGCGCCGCTTGGCGTCCTGCGGCTCGACGATGCGGGCCGAGGCGCCGAGCGTGATCATCGGCGTCTGCGCGTCGGCCACCAGGTCGATCATCGCCAGCGAGTTGGGCGTGGTCGACGAGCCGATGATCGCGTCGACCTTGTTCTCCACCAGCAGCCGGCGCGTGTTGCCGGCGGCGGTGGTGGTGTCGCTGCCGTCGTCGAGCACGACGTAGTTGACCTTCTGCCCGCCCAGGGTCTTGGGCAGCAGCGCGATGGTGTTCTTCTCCGGGATGCCCAGCGACGCGGCCGGCCCGGTGGCCGAGACGGTGACGCCGATGGTGACGTCGGCCCAGGCGGCCCCGGCCGTGGCGGCGGCGAGGGCAAGGCCCAGGATGCAGCGGGGAAAAGCGGGCAGCAGTTTCAAGGTTTGTCTCCTGTCAGTGTTGGGAAAGCGGGCGATTGTCGCCGCCGGTCAAGCCAGCAAACCTTGCGGATCGTCATAGGCATGCCCCAGCGCCTGCGCCACCTCGCGGCAGGTGACCTTGCCCATGGCCACGTTGAGGCCGTTGCGCAGGTACGGGTCGTCGCGCAAGGCCTGGCGCCAGCCCTTGTCGGCCAGCGCCATCACGAAGGGCAAGGTGGCGTTGTTCAGCGCCAGCGTCGCGGTGCGCGGCACGGCGCCGGGCATGTTGGCCACGCAGTAGTGCACGACGCCGTCGACCCGGTAGGTCGGCTCGGCATGCGTCGTCGGCCGTGAGGTCTCGAAGCAGCCGCCCTGGTCGATGGCCACGTCGACCACCACCGAGCCCGGCCGCATGCGGCCGATCAGCGCGCGCGACACCAGCTTGGGCGCCGCGGCGCCGGGGATCAGCACGCCGCCGATCACCACGTCGGCCGAGGCCACTTCGCGCTCGATGGTGTCGGCGTTGGAGAACAGCGTCGTCACGCGCGCGCCGAGCAGGCCGTCGATGCGGCGCAGCGCCGGCAGGCTGCGGTCGATGACGACCACCTGCGCGCCGCTGCCGACCGCCATCTGCGCCGCCTGGCTGCCGACGACGCCGGCGCCGAGGATCACCACCTTGGCCGGCGCGACGCCCGGCACGCCGCCCAGCAGCACGCCGCAGCCGCCGTGCGCGCGCTCCAGCCCATGCGCCGCGGCCTGCACCGACAGCCGGCCCGCCACCTCCGACATCGGCGCCAGCAGCGGCAGGCCGCCGCCGGGCTGCGTCACCGTCTCGTAGGCGATGCAGACGGCGCCGCTGGCCATCAGGTCCAGGCATTGCTGCGGGTCGGGCGCCAGGTGCAGGTAGGTGAACAGTACCTGCCCCGGCCGCAGCCAGGCCCGCTCGGCCGGCTGCGGCTCTTTCACCTTGACGATCATCTCGGCGGCGGCGAACACCGCTTCGGCGCTGCCGGCGATGGTGGCGCCGGCCCGCTCGTAGTCGGCGTCGGCGCTGCCGATGCCGGCGCCGGCGTCGTGCTCGACCACGACCTGGTGGCCCGCGCGCACCAGCTCGCGCGCCGACGACGGCGTCAGCCCGACGCGGTACTCGTGGTTCTTGATCTCCTTGGGGACGCCGATCAGCATGATGTCGTTCTCCTTGGTTGACGTTGCGGCCCGGCGCGGTGCGCCGGCGAAGCACAAACTCAGGCGGCCGCTCGCATCTGCATGTCGATGTGCAGCGACTCGAAGGGGCACACCACGCCGCCGCGCTCGCCCTGCTCGACCAAGCCCAGATCCTGCAGCACCCGCAGGTCCTCGTGCACGCGCTTGATGTCGCGGCCGACGCGGCGCGCCGCTTCGCGCGCCGATATCTCGCCGGCGGCGCGCAGCGCACCGCGCCAGTCGGCGTTGAGCGTGATGGTCAGGTGTCGGTTCATGTTGCGCTCCGCACGGCGTCCACGGCCGCGATGAAGTCTTCCACCAACCGGGCCACCGTGGTGAAGGCGTACGGCCGCTCCCGGCCGGCGATATGGCAGTGGTCGCCCTTGCCGCGCTCGTGGTCGAAGCCCACCACGCGCACCCCGCCCACGGCATAGGCCGCCCGGTACTTGCAGCCGTGCGTGGCGGGCGGCGCCGGCTCGGGCACGCGCCATACCACCAGCTCGATCACGCCGCCCTCCGGCGTCACGTCCTTGAAGCGAGTGACCACAGCTCGGCTCGCATGATGGCGATTGTGCCAACAGGCATGGGGCGCGGCGGCGGCACCGGTGTCGGCGAGCACCGCCTTGGCGCTGGCGGTGGCATCCGTGAGCCTTGACCGGGCCGCTCACTTGCGATTAAAGTGATATCACTTTGATTGCTGGGAGATCCCCATGAAGTCGCCCTCGTCTGTCGAGAAGCCGCTGCGCTCGGCCAACGGCTACCTGATGGTGGGCGTCGGCCTGCTGGGCATCGCCGCCGTCGTCGCGCTGGTGTCCGGCGGCCGCGTGCCCGGCGGGATCTGGGGCGTGCTGGTGCTGCTGGGCTGCCTGGCCTTCAGCGTGGCCGTCTTCGTCGGCCTGTACATGCTGCAGCCCAACGAGGCGGCGATCTTCACCCTCTTCGGCGAATACCGCGGCACCGACCGCAGCGAAGGCCTGCGCTGGGTGAACCCGCTGTATGCCAAGAAGCGCATCTCGCTGCGCGCGCGCAACCTCAACATGCCCACGCTGAAGGTCAACGACCGGCGCGGCAACCCGGTGGAGATCAGCGCCGCGGTGGTCTGGCGCGTGGCCGACACCGCGCGCGCGGTGTTCGAGGTCGATCGTTATGAGGATTACGTGAAAGTGCAGGCCGAGGCCGCGCTGCGCCACCTGGCTTCGCTCTACAACTACGACGAGGGCGACGACGCCGAGGCGCACGAGGTCACGCTGCGCGGTGGCCTCGACGTGGTGGCCGACGCGCTGCAGCGCGAGCTGCAGGCGCGCTTCGAGCCCGCCGGCGTGGCCGTGCTGGACGCCAAGCTCACCCACCTGGCCTACGCGCCCGAGATCGCCCAGGTGATGCTGCGCCGCCAGCAGGCCGAGGCCATCATCGCCGCGCGCAGCAAGATCGTGCACGGCGCCGTCAGCATGGTGGAGGCGGCGCTCAAGGGCTTGTCGGAGCGCGAGATCGTGCAGCTCGACGACGAGCGCAAGGCCGCGATGGTGAGCAACCTGCTGGTGGTGCTGTGCTCCGACAGGGACACGCAGCCCATCGTCAATGCCGGCACGCTGTACACCTGAGGCAGCGGCGACGGCACACCGGCCATGGCCAGCCCCGGCAAGAAGGCCTTTGCGCTGCGCATCGACCCCGCGCTGTGGGCCGAGATCGAGCGCCTGGCCGCGCAGGAGCTGCGCAGCGCCAACGCCCAGGTGGAATACCTGCTGCGCGAGGCGCTGCAGCGCCGCGGCCGCTTGCCGGCGGCCGCCGAGCCCGATGCCAAGCCGCGAAGGCGCGGCGACGGCGGCGATGACTGAAGCGCGATGACTGAAGCGCCATGACTGAAGCGCAACACGGCCTGCCTACACTGCGGGCATGAGTGCCCCTGCTGCCGATTCACTGACGCCCCCCCGCCGCAACGCCGCCGACAAGCGCCCGGTCAGCGCCCTCGGCGGGCTGCTGCCCTTCATCCGCCCCTACCGCGGCCGCATCGCGCTGGCCGCGCTGTTCCTGGTGCTGGCGGCGCTGACGACGCTGGTCTTCCCGATGGCGCTGAAGACGCTGATCGACAACGGCATCGTCGCCGCCGACCCCGGCCAGCGGCTGATGTCGCTGCGCTCGCACTTCCTGGAGCTGTTCGCGGTGGGCGCCGCGCTGGGCGTGTTCTCGGCGGCGCGCTTCTACATGGTGACGTGGCTGGGCGAGCGCATCACCGCCGACCTGCGCAACGCCGTCTACCGCCACGTGCTGCGCCAGAGCCCCGAGTTCTTCGAGAGCACGCAGACCGGCGAGGTGCTGAGCCGACTGACCACCGACACCACGCTGGTGCAGACGGTGGTCGGCAGCTCGCTCAGCATGGGCCTGCGCAACACCGTGATGGGGCTGGGCGCGCTGGTGATGCTGATCGTCACCAACCCCTACGTGATGACGCAGGTGCTGGGCATCCTGGTGCTGGTGGTGCTGCCGAGCCTGTACTTCGGCCGCCGCGTGCGCCGCCTCAGCCGCGCCAGCCAGGACCGCGTGGCCGACAGCAGCGCCATCGCCGCCGAGGTGCTGAACGCCATTCCGGTGGTGCAGGCCCAGGTGCAGCAGCAGCGCGAGGCGGCGCGCTTCGACGCCAGCACCGAAGCCGCCTTCGACACCGCCAAGAAGCGCACCCGCGTGCGCGCCGCGCTGGTCGGCTTCATCATCACCGCCACGTTCGGCGCGCTGCTGTGGGGCCTGTACCAGGGCACGCAGGCCGTGCTGCGCGGCGACATCAGCGCCGGCCACCTGGGGCAGACGGTGGTCTTCGTGATCATCCTGGTCAGCAGCGTGGCGGTGCTGTCCGAGGTCTACGGCGACCTGCTGCGCGCTGCCGGCGCCACCGAGCGGCTGATGGAACTGCTGGCCGCGCGCAGCCCGGTGGCCGACCCCGCCCAGCCGCGCGCGCTGCCGGCCACGCACGGCGGCTCCAGCCTGCGCTTCGACCACGTGCAGTTCCACTACCCCTCGCGCCCGCAGCAGGCGGCGCTGGTCGACTTCTCGCTGGCCGTGCGCCCCGGCGAGACGGTGGCCCTGGTCGGCCCCAGCGGCGCCGGCAAAAGTACCGTGCTGCAACTGCTGCTGCGCTTTTACGACGCGCAGCAAGGCACGGTCAGCGTCGACGGCGTGCCGGTGCGCGACGCCGCGCTCGACGACCTGCGCGGCCGCATCGGCCTGGTGCCGCAGGACAGCACGGTGTTCTCCACCAGCGCGCTGGAGAACATCCGCTACGGCCGCCCCGGCGCCAGCGACGCCGAGGTCATCGCCGCGGCCAAGGCGGCCTTCGCCGACGACTTCATCCGCGCCCTGCCCGAGGGCTACCAGACCTACCTGGGCGAGCGCGGCGTGCGCTTGTCGGGCGGCCAGCGCCAGCGCATCAGCATCGCCCGCGCGATGCTCAAGAACCCCCCGCTGCTGCTGCTGGACGAAGCCACCAGCGCGCTCGACGCCGAGAGCGAACGCATGGTGCAGGCCGCGCTGGAAGCGGCGATGCAGCACCGCACGACGCTGGTCATCGCCCACCGCCTGGCCACCGTGCTGCGCGCCGACCGCATCGTCGTGATGGAGGCCGGCTGCATCGTCGAGCAAGGCACCCACGCCGAACTGGTGGCCCGCGGCGGGCTGTACGCGCGGCTGGCGGCGATGCAGTTCGGACAGGCATAATTCATGCGCATGACCCGGAGCCATCGATGAGAAGCATCCGCAACGCGCCCAAGCGCGCCATCAACCTGTCGCTCAACAGCAAGGTCCTCGACATGGCCCGCGAGATGGACCTCAACATCTCGCAGACCGTCGATGCGCTGCTGACCGAGGAGGTGCTCAAGCGCTACTGGGAACGCTGGCAGCACGACAACGCCGAGGCCATCGCGCACTACAACGCGCGCATCGAGCGCGAGGGCCTGTTCTCCGACCGCTACCGCAGCTTCATGCGCCCCCCGAAGAGCGACCGGGATGCCGCCTGAACGATGGCCCGCTTCGACGTCTTCAGCAACCCATTTGCGCCCGAGCGCAGCCACACGCCCTTCGTGCTGGATGTCCAGAACGACCACCTGGGGCCGCTGGCCACGCGCGTGGTGATCCCCTTGCGCACGCCCAAGGGCTTCGGCCAGCCTGCCCGGGGCCTGAACCCGCTGGTGGAAGTCAACGGCAGGACCCTGGTCGTGGACACGGCCTCGATCGCCCCCGTGCCGTCCAGCCTGCTGAAGAGCCCCGTGCTGCGCGCCGCGCCCTGGCGCGACGACGTGCTCGACGCCCTCGACACCCTCTTCGGATCGTATTGACGTGACCGCCGCCACCCCTCCCCGCCCCATCCGCCACCCATACGAAGACCTGATGCGCCACGTCTTCGAGCACGGCGTGCGCAAGTCGGACCGCACCGGCACCGGCACGCGCAGCGTGTTCGGGCACCAGATGCGCTTCGACTTGAACGAAGGCTTTCCGCTGGTCACCACCAAGAAGGTCTACCTGCGCGCCGTCATCGTCGAGCTGCTGTGGTTTTTGCGCGGCGGCCGCAACGTGAAGTGGCTGCAGGAGCACGGCTGCACGATCTGGGACGAGTGGGCGCGGCCCGACGGCGATCTCGGTCCGGTCTACGGCGTGCAGTGGCGCAGCTGGCCCACGCCCGGCGGCGGCCACATCGACCAGATCGCGCAGGTCGTCGAACAGCTGAGACATCACCCCGATTCAAGGCGCATCATCGTCAGCGCCTGGAACGTGGCCGAGCTCGACCAGATGGCGCTGATGCCCTGCCACGCCTTCTTCCAGTTCTACGTCGCGCCCGCCGACTCGCCTTCGGCTCGGGGCCGCCTGAGCTGCCAGCTCTACCAGCGCAGCGCCGACGTCTTCCTGGGCGTGCCGTTCAACATCGCCAGCTACGCGCTGCTGACCCACATGCTGGCGCAGCAATGCGACCTGGACGTGGGCGACTTCATCTGGACCGGCGGCGACTGCCACCTCTACGCCAACCACGAAGAGCAGGTGCGCACCCAGCTCGCGCGCGCGCCGTTCCCGTACCCCACGCTTGCCATCAAGCGCCGGCCGCCGTCGATCTTCGACTACGTCTACGAAGATTTCGAGGTGCTCGACTACCAGCACCACCCGGCCATCAAGGCGCCGGTGGCCGTCTGATGACGCTCAGCCTGATCGCCGCCGTCGCGCGCAACGGCGTCATCGGCCGCGGCAACGCGCTGGCCTGGCGGCTGCCCGAAGACCAGCAGCACTTTCGCCGCACGACCCTGGGCGCGCCGGTCATCATGGGGCGCAGCACCTGGGACTCGCTGCCCGCGCGCTTTCGCCCGCTGCCCGGCCGCCGCAACCTCGTGCTGACGCGCCAGCCCGGCTGGCAGGCCGACGGTGCCGAGGTCGCGCACAGCCTGGATCAGGCGCTGGCCCTGGTGGCCGATGCCGAACGCGCCTTCGTGATCGGCGGCGCCGAGGTCTACGCGCAGGCGCTGCCGCGCGCCGACGAACTGGTGCTGACCGAGATCGAGCGCGACTTCGACGGCGACGTGCGCTTTCCCGATTGGCCGCGCGACGCCTTCGTCGAGACCGGCCGCCAGCGCCACCAGGCCGCGGCGCCGAACGACTTCGCCTTCAGCTTCGTCACCTACCGCCGCCGTTGAGCGGCATCCATTGCTTTCGAGGGGGGACCTTCCGATGTCAGGCCACGGCTTTCACGTGCACGGCCCGCACGACCACGAGATGGAGCATGCCGCCCAGCATGCCGAGAAGGACAGCTTCGCCGGCATGCTGGCGGTGATGACGGCGATCCTGGCCACCATCGGCGCCATCTTCTCGTACATGGGCGGCGCCACGCAGGCCAATGCCGGGCTGTTCAAGAACAACGCGGCGATCAAGAAGACCGAGGCCTCGAACCAATGGAACTACTACCAGGCCAAGAGCGGCAAGCAAAACCTCGCCGAGCTGGCGCTGGTGCTGGTGGCCGATGACCGCAAGCCCGCGTTCAAGGACGAGATCGAGCGCTACAAGAAGGAAAAGGCCGACATCAAGACGGCGGCCGAGAAGCTGGAAGCCGAAGCCACCGACTGGGACAAGCAGTCCGAGCAGCAGATGCACGTGCACCACCGCTGGGCCCAGGCGACGACGGCGCTGCAGGTCGCCATCGCGCTGGCGGCCATCGCGCTGCTGACGCGGCGCCGCTGGCTGGAGTACGGCATGTTCGGCGTCGCCGCGCTCGGCGTCGCGCTGGGCGGCGCGGCGCTGATGCACGTTTAGCGGGTCCGGGTCTGATCGGCCATGGCTTGATTTTTCACCGGGCCGTCGCCGCGCAGGCGCGGCAGCAGCCGATCATAACGGTCGAAGTAAGCGTCGTCCTGCCAGACGGCCACCGCCACGTCGCGCAGCGTCATGCACCCATGCCCGCGCCGGCGTCCAAGGCCAGCCAGCGGCGCGCATTGCCGCCGCGCAGCGCGCGCCGGGTGGCGGCATCGAAGCCGGGCGCGTCGATGCTGGCCGCGGGGTCGGCGTCCATGATCGAGAACGGGTAGTCGCTGCCGGCCATCACGCGGTCGGCGCCGAAGACGGCCACCAGGTGGCGCAGCGTCGCCGCGTCGTAGACCAGGTCGTCGATCCACAGCCGCCGCGCGTCGTCGTACGGGTCGGCGGCCAGCGCGTCGCGCACCGGCGGCACGCCGCCGCGCGCGTGGCGCAGCCGCGGCAGCAGCAGCGCCAGCGTGCCGCCGCCGTGGCTGAGCGCGATGCGCAACCCGGGCAGCGACGCCAGCAGCCCGCTGGTGATCAACGAAGCGCCGGCCAGGCCGATCTCGCCCGGAAAGGCCAGCACCTGTTCCAGCGCCGGCGGGCCGACCAGCCGGTGCACGTCGGCCGGCCGCAAGGGGTGGACGAAGATCGCCGCCCCCCAGTCGGCCGCCGCCTCGAAGAAGGGCCGCAACTGCGGATCGCCCAGCGGCATGCCGTTCACATGACTGGGTAGTTCAACGCCCGCCAGGCCGGTGCGGTGCAGCAGCCGGTCGAGCTCGTCGATGGCCAGGCTCACGTCCTGCAGCGGCACGGCGCCCAGTCCGGTGAAAGCGCGCGGCGCCTGCGCCACCATCGCGGCGATGGTGTCGTTCAGATGGCGGCACAGCGCGCGGCCATCCGCCGGCGCCAGCCAGGGGCTCAGCAGCTCGGGCATCGGCGACAGCACCTGCCGCGCCACGCCGCGGTGCGCCATGTCGTCCAGCCGCAGCCGGCAGCTCCAGCAGTGGTGCGACACGGTGCGGTAGACCTTGCCCGAGACCATCACGTGGCGGTGGCAGGCCTCGGCCGGCGCCATCGATGGCCAGGGCGCGCCGGCCACCGAGCCGCGATAAGGCGGAAAGTCTTCGGGAACGACGTGGGTGTGCACGTCGATCAGCGCGTCGTGCGTGTGTACGTCGATCAGCGCGTCGTCGTCATCGGTCATGGCGGCGCGCCCCTTGGTGCACCGGCGTCGCCGGCGACAGCCGTGAGCTCAGGTGGTGCGCCACCATCTCGCGCCACAGCCTGAACAGCCGCTTGAAGCGCGGCGGGTCGTGCTGCCACAGCCGCCGGATCGCCAGCCCGCGCACGATGGACAGCGTGAGCCACAGCAAGTCGTCGGCCACGTCGGCGGGCACGCCGGAATCGACCAGCGCGGCGCGCCAGTGCGCCTCCACCGGCAGCCGCGTGGCGGCCGACAGCTCGGTCAGCGAGTTGCTGCGCTCGTCGCGCAACCGGCCCTGGATCGCGAGGTCCAGCGCGATCAGGAACAGCTCGCTGAAGAAGAACTCCTGCGCATCGGCGATCAACGCCTTCAGCGCTTCGTCGGGGCTGGCGGCGCGCCGCGCGCGCACCCGCGCCTGCTCCGACGCGCGCTGGAACACATGCTCGACGACGGCGACGACCAGCTCGTCCTTCGACGGAAAGTGATGCGTCTGCGCGCCCTTGCTGACGCCGGCGGCGGCCGCCACGTCGGTGGTGCGCAGCCCGGCGTAGCCGCGCTCGCCCAGGATCTGCAGCGCGGCATCCAGAATGCGGCGGCGCGTCTCGCCGCTGCGCTCGGCCTGGGTGCGCCGCGGGGCGGTCACAGCATCGTGCTCCCGCCGTTGACGCTGAGCACCTGCCCGGTGACGAACGCCGCCTCGCGCGAGGCCAGGTACAGCACCATCGACGCCACCTCGTCCAGCTCGGCCGCGCGGCCCATCGGGATGACGTCGAGGAAGCGCTGCGCCGCCGCCGGCTGCTCGCGCACGAAGGCGGCCAGCTGCTCGCTGTTGACGGCGCAGGGCGCCACGGTGTTGACGGTGACGCCGCTCTTGGCGAACTCGCGCGCCAGCCCGGTGGTCAGCCCGTGCACGCCGCCCTTGGCGGCGTTGTAGGCCGCGTGGTCGGGCAGGCCGTTGCGCACCGAATCGGCGCCGATGTGCACGATGCGGCCGTAGCCGCGCGCCACCATGCCGGGCAGGAAGGCGCGCGTGCACCACAGCACGGTCCACAGGTTGCGGTCGATGGTGGCGCGCAGCGTCTCTGCCGTGTGCTGCAGGAAGGGCTTGATGACGCCGCCGCCGGCGTTGTTGACCAGCACGTCGGCTTGCCCCAGCTCGGCCTCGCAGCGCTGCAGCAGCGCCTGCGCGGCCGCTTCCTGCGCCAGGTCGCCCGCGACGCTGCACACGCGCACGCCGTGCGCGCCGGCCAGCCGCTGCGCCGCGGCGCCCAGCGCCGCGGCATCGACATCCGCCAGCGCCAGCGCCGCGCCTTCGCGCGCGAAGGCCTCGGCAATGGCCCGCCCGATGCCGCGCGCCGCCCCCGTGACGACCACCACCTGCTGCTCGAAACGCCGCGTCTGCATGGCCGGCGATGGTAGGCAGCGGCGTCGCCGCCGGGGTGCAGGTTTTCCCTGTATTCGTACACCTGCATACGATCACACAATGCACCACTTCCAGACCAACTGGTCTGGAAATGCTTCGGGAGACAGGCATGAACAGCCCCACCGCCGTGATCCGCCCGCCGCGCCAGGAGATGGTGCGCGCCGATGCCGGGCGCGGCATCTTCCAGGTCTCGCGCCGCGCCTTCGTCGACGCCGGGGTGATGGAGCGCGAGTACGACGCCATCTTCGAGCGCTGCTGGCTCTACCTGGGCCACGAGTCGGAGCTGCCGCGCCCCGGCGACTTCGTCACCCGCACCGTGGCGCGGCGCAACATCCTGTTCACGCGCGATGCCAAGGGCGCGCTGCACGCCTTGTTCAACACCTGCCCGCACCGCGGCGCCACGGTGTGCCGCGAGGACAAGGGCAATGCCAAGGTGTTCCAATGCTTCTATCACGGCTGGGTGTTCGGCTGCGACGGCAAGCTCAAGGGCCAGCCCGGCGAGGAAAGCTACACCGAGGGCCACAAGCAAAGCGGCGTCGGCAACCTCACGCCGGTGCCGCGCTTCGCCAGCCACGCGGGCTTCTGCTTCATCTGCTTCGACGCCGACGCGGTGCCGCTGACCGAGTACCTGGCCGGCGCGAAGGAGATCCTGGAGCTGATCGCCGCACACAGCGAATCGGGCATGACCATCGTCGAAGGCGCGCAGCAGTACGCGATCCGCGCCAACTGGAAGCTGCTGGCCGAGAACAGCGTCGACGGCTACCACGCGCTGACCACGCACGCCAGCTACCTGGACTACCTGAAGAACATGGCCGGCGGGCTGGTGCCGATCCCGCTGTCGGGCCGCAGCTTCGACCTCGGCAACGGCCACGCGGTGCTGGAATACAAGGCGCCGTGGGGACGGCCCATCGCGCAGTGGGTGCCGATGTTCGGCGAGCAGGGCAAGCACGAGATGGACGCCATCTACGCCCGGCTGGCGGCGCGGCTGGGCGACGACAAGGCGCGCCGCATCGCCAGCCACAACCGCAACATGATCGTCTTCCCCAACCTGGTGATCAACGACATCATGGCGATCACCATCCGCACCTTCTACCCGGTGGCGCCGGGGCAGATGATGGTCAACGGCTGGGCGCTGGCGCCGCGCGAGGAATCCGACTGGGCGCGCAAGTACCGGCTCTTCAACTTCCTCGAATTCCTCGGCCCCGGCGGCTTCGCGACGCCCGACGACGTGGAAGCGCTGGAGTCCTGCCAGCAAGGCTTTGCCAACGCCGGCGGCGCGGCGTGGAGCGACATCTCCAAGGGCATGGGCAAGCCCGAGCCGGCCTACGACGACGAGTTGCAGATGCGCTTGTTCTGGACGCGCTGGAACGAATTGGTCAACGGAGGCGGGCAATGAACGGCATCACCCGCACCGAAGCCGAAGACCTGCTGTTCGAGGAAGCCGACCTGCTGGACCGCTGGCAGCTCGAGCAGTGGCTCGCGCTCTACACCGACGACGCCGCCTACCTGGTGCCCAGCACCGATCTGCCCACCGGCGCCGACCCCGCCAAGGCCTTGTTCTACATCGCCGACGACCACACGCGGCTGCACGAGCGCGTCGTCCGGCTGCAGAAGAAGTCGGCGCACAGCGAATGGCCGCGCTCGCGCACGCGCCACCTCGTCAGCAACGTGCGCGTGGGCGCAAGCGTTGGCGACGAGACGCCGGTGTCAGCCGCCTTCGTCACCTTCCGCACCAAGAACGGCGTCACCGACACCTACATGGGCCGGTTGCTCTACCGCCTGAAACGCGTGGACGGCCGCTTGCGCATCCGCGAGAAGCGCTGCGAGTTGGACCTCGACGGCCTGCGCCCGCATGGCCGCGTGAGCATCCTGCTGTGAGCGCGCCATGAGCGTCCCCTTCCGCTACCGCAAGCTGGGCTACGTCGCGCTGACCGTCACCGACCTGGCGCGCAGCCTGCACTTCTATCGCGACCTGCTGGGGCTGGAACTGGTCGAGCAGCGCGACGACACCGCCTTTTTGCGCTGCAGCCGCGACCATCACAACGTCGTGCTGCACCAGGGCGCCGCGCCCGGCCTCCGGCGCGTGGGGTGGGAGCTGGAAAGCCAGGCCGATGCCGACCAGGCCTGCGCGCACTTCGAATCGCTGGGCCTGGCGCCCGCGCGCGTGGCCAGGGCCGAATCGCAGGCGCTGCGCCAGGGCCCCGGCTTTCGCGTGCGCCTGCCCGGCTGCGCGCTAACCTTCGACTATTACGGCGCCACCACGGTGATGGCGAAGCCCTGGACGCCCACGGTGGCCAAGATCGCGCGCCTGGGCCACGTGGTGATCGGCAGCGCCGACTTCGCCGCCACGCAAGGCGCGCTGCTGCGCGACTTCGGCTTCGTGCAGAGCGACTACGTGGAAGACCGCTTCTCCTTCATGCGCTGCTTCCCCAACCCCTTCCACCACACGTTTGCAGTGGGCGCCAGCAACGGCAACCACCTGCACCACGTCAACTTCATGGTGACCGACATCGACGACGTCGGCCGCGCCTGGCACCGCATGACCAAGGCCGGCGTGAAGATCGCCTTCGGCATCGGCCGCCATCCGCCGTCGGGCAGCGTGTTCCTTTACTTCTACGACCCCGACGGCATGACCGTGGAATACAGCTTCGGGATGGAAGAGTTTCCCGAAGTCGGCGCGCGCGAGCCGCGCATGCTGGAGCCGGTGCCCGAAAGCCTGGACACCTGGGGCGCGGTGCCCGACGTCGACTTCGGCAAGGTCGGCGTCATCGAGACGGCATGACGGCGCTGCTGCGGCTGTGCCCCGCCGACGACGTGTGGGCAGGCGCGATCCTGCAGGCCACGCTGCCCGACGGCCGCAAGCTGGCGCTGTACCGCTTGGACGACGCCATCTACGCCACCGACGACACCTGCACGCATGGCGCGGCCTCGCTGTCGGAAGACGGCACGCTCGACGGCTGCCAGGTCGAGTGCGCCTGGCACAACGGCCGCTTCGACGTGCGCACCGGCCAGGCCTGCGCGATGCCCTGCGAGGCACCGCTGAAGACCTGGCCGGTGCAGATCGTCGATGGCCAGGTCTGCGTCGTCGTGCCCGAAGACTGACCCCCATTCACAGCTCGTGTGCGCGGCGGCGGCTTGCCGCCCAAGCGCGCGCCGGCCAAGCTGCGCGCTGCCCATGATCCCCACTGGTTTCGACACCCTCGTCATCGGCGCCGGCGCCGCCGGCTGCGTGCTGGCCAACCGCCTGAGCGCCGACCCCCAGCGCCGCGTCGCGCTGATCGAAGCGGGGCCCTCGGACCTGCGCTTTCCGCTGAGCGTGAAGACCACGCTGCCGATCGGCAACATCTTCCTGCTGCCGCACGCGCGCACCAACTGGCAGTTCGAATTCAGCGGCGGCGCCGGCGTCGGCAATCGCGCCATCCCCTGCCCGCGCGGCAAGCTGTTCGGCGGTTGCACCTCGGTCAACGGCACCGTCTACATGCGCGGCCATGCGCTGGACTACGACGAGTGGGCCGCGCTCGGCAACGCCGGCTGGGGCTGGCGCGAGGTGCTGCCCTTCTTCAAGCGCCACGAAGACTACGACCGCGGCGCCAACGCCTGGCACGGCAGCGGCGGCGAGCTGAGCGTGCAGCGCCCGGCCGAGAGCAACCCGCTGGCGCACGCCTTCGTGCAGGCGGCGGCCGAAGCCGGCCACGCGCGCAACGACGACTTCAACGGCGCGGCGCAGGACGGCTTCGGCATCTTCGACCTCAACCAGCGCGGCGGCGTGCGCTGGAGTGCGAGCCGCGCCTTCCTGCACCCGGTGCTGCGGCGGCCCAACCTCACGGTGTTCGACGACGCGCTGGTCGAGCGCATCCGGCTACAAGGCACACAAGGCACACAAGGCACACACGGCACGCGCGCGGTGGGCGTCACGCTGCGCCGCCAGGGCCAGCGCATCGAGCTGGACGCCGGCACCGAGGTCATCGTCTGCGCCGGCGCCATCAACTCGCCGCAGTTGCTGATGCTCTCGGGCATCGGCCCGGCGGACGCGCTGGCCGCGCACGGCATCCGCGTGCTGCACGATCTGCCGGGCGTCGGCGCCAACCTGCAGGACCACCCCACCGTCTCGCTGGCCGTCAGCAACCCCAGCGCCGAAAGCTACGCCCTGAGCTGGCGCGCCGCGCCGCGCGTGGCGCTAGCGCCTCTACGTTATGCCTTCGGCCGCCGCGGCATGCTGGCCAGCAACGCGGCCGAGGCCGGCGGCTTCATCCGCACGGACCCCCAGCTGGACCGCCCCGACGTGCAATACACCTTCATGGTCGGCATGAAGGACAACCCGCGCACGCTGCCGCGCAAGCACGGCTACTTCCTGCACATGGCGGTGCTGCGGCCGGCCACGCGCGGCCGCGTCGAGCTGGCTTCGGCCGACCCCGCGGCCAAGCCGCGGCTGCACCCGGCGTTCCTGGAAGACCGGCGCGACGTGCAGACGCTGATCGCCGCGCTGCGCCAGGCGCGGCGCATCGTCTCGATGCCGGCGCTGGCGCGGATGTCGGGCGCCGAGCTGCTGCCCGGCCCGGCGATCGACGACGACGCGGCGCTGGATCGCTTCGTGCGCGAGCGCGTGGCCACCACCTACCACCCGGTGGGCACCTGCAAGATGGGGCCGGCCGCCGACCCGATGGCGGTGGTCGACCCGCAGCTGCGCGTGCACGGCATCGCCGGCCTGCGCGTGGCCGACGCCTCGGTCATGCCCAACCTCGTGGGCGGCAACACGGCGGCGCCGTCGATGATGATCGGCGAACGCGCCGCGCACTTCGTTCTCAACGTTTGAGGAGAGACGGCGATGCAGCCCGCATTCCTGGACGGCAAGGCCAAGGGCCTGTTCATCGACGGCCGCTCGTGCCCGGCGCTGTCGGGCAAGACCTTCGACACCGTCAGCCCGCGCAATGGCGAGGTGCTGGCGCCAGTGGCGCAGGCGGCGCGGGAAGACGTGGACCTGGCCGTTGCCGCCGCGCGCCGCGCGCTCGAGGGCGAGTGGAGCCGCTTCAAGCCCTTCGACCGCCAGGCCGTGATGCTGAAGCTGGCCGACCTCGTCGAGCGCCACTACGACGAGCTGGCGCTGCTGGACACGCTGGACATGGGCGGCCCGATTGCACGCACCACGCTGGGCCGCCGCCGTGCCGTCGGACTGCTGCGTTATTACGCCGGCCTGGCGACCACGATCCAGGGCGACACCATCCCCAACTCGGCCCCCGGCGAGCACTTCTGCTACACGCTGAAAGAGCCGGTCGGCGTGGTCGGCGCCATCAATCCCTGGAACGGCCCCATCGGCCTGGCCATCTGGAAGCTGTGCCCCGTGCTGGCCAGCGGCTGCACGCTGGTGCTGAAGCCCGCCGAGCAGGCGCCGCTGTCGCCGCTGCTTCTCGCCGAGCTGGCGATGGAAGCCGGCCTGCCGGCGGGGGTGTTCAACGTCATCACCGGCTTCGGTGATGCCGGCGCCGCGCTGGCCGAGCACGCGGGCGTCGACAAGATCGCCTTCACCGGCAGCACCGAGGTCGGGCAGAAGATCGTTCGCGCCGCCGCCGGCAACATGAAGCGCATGAGCATGGAGCTGGGCGGCAAGAGCCCCGACATCGTGTTCGCCGACGCCGACCTCGACGCCGCGGTGCCCGGCGCCGCGATGGCGGTGTTCCAGAACTCGGGGCAGATCTGCTCGGCCGGCACGCGGCTCTTCGTGCAGCGGCCGGTCTACGAAGACTTCGTGCAGCGCGTGGCGGCGTTCGCCAAGACGCTGAAGGTGGGCGACCCGCTGGACCCGGCCACCCAGCTCGGCCCCGTGGTCAGCGCCGAGCAGTTGCAGCGCATCAGCGGCTACCTGCAGCTCGGCCGCGAACAGGGCGCGCGCGCCGTCGCCGGCGGCCAACGTTTGACCGAAGGCGCGCTGGCGCGCGGCTACTTCGTCGCGCCGACGGTGTTCGCCGACGTGCGCGACGACATGCGCATCGCGCGCGAGGAGATCTTCGGCCCGGTGCTCAGCGCGCTGCCCTTCGACACGCTGGACGAGGTGGTCACCCGCGCCAACGATTCCAGCTACGGCCTGGGCAGCGGCGTGTGGAGCCGCAGCGTCGACACCATCCACCGCGTGGCCCAGCGCCTGCGCACCGGCACCGTGTGGGCCAACTGCTACCAGGTGATGGACCCCGCCATCCCCTTCGGCGGCTACAAGATGAGCGGCTTCGGCCGCGAAAGCGGCATCGAGCACGTGCGCGAGTACGTGCAGACGAAGGCGGTGGTGTTGAAGCTGGGGTGAGCGGCGGCGCTTAGTCCGCCGCCACCTTCAACACCAAGTTCCCCACCAGCGCCCCGCCCTCCACCGCTTCGTGCGCCTGCACGATGCGCGCCAGCGGCAGCCGATCGGCGATGTTGTGCTGCAGCTCGCCGCGCGCGAGCATGCGCTGCAGCGTCGCCGTGGCGCGCGCGCGGTCGGCCGCCGCGAGGTGGTAGACCATGAAGAACTTGAGCTGCAGGTTCTTCGCCAGCAGCACGCCGAACGGCAGGTCCAGCGGCTTGGGGCTGCTGCCGTAGGCCACCAGCTCGCCGCCGGGGCGCAGCAACTCGAGGTCGAGCTTGCCGTTGACGGCCACGTCGAGCTCGATCACGCGGTCGATGCCCTGGCCTTGGGTCAACTCCCGCACGCGCTCGGCCACCGGCTCGGTCTTGTAGTCGATCACGTGGTCGGCACCGGCGTCGAGCGCCAGCTTCGCTTTCTGCGCATTGCTGACCGTGCTGATGACCTGTGCCGCGCCCAGGCGGCTGGCCATCTGCACCGCGTAGTGGCCCACGGCGCCGGCGCCGCCGGCCACCAGCACGCGCCGGCCGGCGACGCCGCCGTCCATCAGCACCGCGTGCATCGCCGTCAGCCCGGGGATGCCCATGCAGGCGCCGGCCTCGCCGCTGGCTGCGTCGGGCAGCGGCACGGCCTGTACCTGCGGCAGGCAGCAATACTCGGCCGCGGTGCCGAAGGGGCGGCCCCAGGCGGCGTTCCACAGCCACACGCGCTGGCCGATGCGGGCACGGTCCACGCCTTCGCCGACGGCGTCGATCACGCCCGAGCCGTCGCTGTGCGGCACCACGCGCGGGAAGGCGATCGGCCGCAGGCCACCGCGCGACTTCACGTCAGACGGGTTGACGCCACTCCATTCGATGCGCACGCGCAGCTCGCCGGCGGCCGGCTCGGGCAGGGGCCAATCGGCTTGCGTCAGCACCTCGGCCGCCGGGCCGACACGGTCGTAGAACCAGGTTTTCATGGGTGGTCTCGTCAACTCTCGATTGGTTGGGCCTTTAAACTGTCGCATTCTGCACCGCCCGCCCATGAACGACCCCATCCGCGAACTCGGCTTCTTTTTGCGCGTGTCGGAAGAGTCGAGCTTCTCCGCCGCCGCGCGCAGCCTCGACCTCGACCCGTCGACCATCAGCAAGGTCATCCAGCGGCTGGAAAACCGCCTCGGCGTGCGCCTGTTCCACCGCACCTCGCGCGTGCTGCAGCTCACGCAGGAAGGCGAGCAGTTCCTGGCCGCGGCGCAGAAGGTGATGCAGGCGCTGGAAGAGGCCGAGGCCTCGGTCAGCCCCGCGGTGACCGAGGCCAGCGGCGTGCTGCGCATCAGCAGCACCGCGGCCTTCGCGCGCCGGCGGCTGGCGCCGCTGATCCCGCCGCTCGTGCAGGCGCACCCGCTGCTGCGGGTGGAGATCGTCGTCGCCGCGACGCCGCCGGACCTGTTCGAGCAGCAGATCGACGTCGCGTTCCAAAGCGGCAACATCCCCGATTCCACGCTGGTGGCGCGCCGCATCGCCACCGCGCGCTGGCATCTGTGCGCGTCGCCCGAATACCTGGCGCGCGCCGGCACACCGAAGACGCCGGCCGAGCTGCGCGCGCACCATTGCCTGAACTTCCTGCCGGGATCGTTCCGCAGCCGTTGGCCGCTGCACGACGGCACGCAGATCGACACCGTCGAGCCCAAGGCGCTGATCGCCGCCAACAACGGCGACGTGCTGGCCACGCTGGCGGTGATGGGCCAGGGCATCGCGCGGCTGGCCGACTACCACGTCGACGCCGAGCTGAAGAGCGGCCAACTCGTCACCGTGCTGGCGGACCACGAGCTGGACCGCGAGCCGATCTACGCCGTGTTCGCCAGCAAGCGCCACTTGAGCCCGCGCGTGCGCATCTTTCTCGACCATGCGGGACAGATGCTGGGGGATCGCTGACGTCTTGAATGCCACGCCTATGCCGCCCGCGCACAGTTGCTTGGGACCGGCCCGCCTTGCCGCCGCGCGGCCTGCAAGGCGATGCTGGCGGCCATGCAAGCTGTTCCCGCTTCTCCCGCCGCCGCCGACGCCCTGGCCGGCCTGCAAGTGCTGGACTTCACCATCGTGATGTCGGGCCCGATGTGCACCCGCATGCTGGCCGATGCCGGCGCCGAGGTGGTCAAGATCGAGCCGCCCGACGGCGACGTGGTGCGCCAGCGCGAGCCGCTGCGCGGCGGCATCAGCACCTACTACGCGTCGATGAACTGCGGCAAGCGCAGCGTGGTGCTGGACCTCGCCACTGCCGCGGGCAAGGCCATCGCGCGCGACCTGGCGGCGCAGGCGGACGTGGTGGTCGAAAACTTCCGCCCCGGCGTGATGCAGCGCCTGGGCCTGGACTACGCCACGCTGGCGGCCGCCAACCCGCGGCTGGTGTACGCCTCGATCTCGGGCTTCGGCCAGCGCGGGCCCAAGGCCGGCGCGCCGGCCTACGCGCCGGTGATCCACGCCGCCTCGGGCTACGAAGCCGCTCATCTCGACTACCAGCACGAGCAGGGCCGGCCGATGAACAACGGCATCTTCCTGGCCGACGTGCTGGGCGCGAGCTATGCCTTCGGCGCCATCCAGCTGGCCTTGTACGAGCGCGAGCGCAGCGGCCGCGGCCAGCACATCGACGTTTCGCTGATGGACTCGGTGCTCGGCATGCTGATCTACGAGATGCAGGCCGCGCAGTTTCCGCCCGAGCGCCGGCGCCAGGTCTACGAGCCGGTGCGCAGCGCCGACGGCTGGGTGATGGTGGCCGCCGTCACGCCGAAGAACCAGGAGGTGCTGTTCGACGTGATCGGCCACCCCGAGGCCAAGGCCGACCCGCGCTTCGCCACCGTGGCCGCCAAGGAATCGAACTGGGGCGCGCTGCTGGCGCTGATCGAAGGCTGGACCCGCCAGCGCAGCGGCGCCGAGTGCGAGGCCACGCTGATGGCCGCCGGCGTGCCCTGCAGCCGCTACCGCAGCGTGGCCGAGGCGATGGCCGACCCGCAGCTGGCCGAGCGCGGCTTCCTCGCCGAGCTGGGCGAAGGCGACGGCCGCTTCAAATGCGCCAACCTGCCTTTCCAGTTGAGCCGTACGCCCACGCAGGCGCGGCCGCTGCTGGCGGCGCTGGGCGCCCACGGGCCGCAGGTGCTGCAGCAGAAGCTGGGGTTCGGCGAGGCGCGCATCCGCGAGCTGCAGACGCAAGGCGTGCTGGGATGACGTGGTCCGACCTCGACCCCGCGCTGCTGCCCGGCGCCGAAGAGCGCGAGCTGCTGCGCGAGTCGCTGCGCGGCTGGCTGCAGCAGCATTGGCCTTCTGCCGGTGCGGTCGAGCGCAGCGCCGACCGCTCCGCCGTCGGCGCGCTGTGGCAGGGTCTGGTCGCGCAAGGCCTGGCCGCGCTGGGCAGCGACGCCACCGAAGGCGGCCTGCGCGAGGCCGTGCTGACGATGGAAGAACTGGGCCGCGCCGCCGCGCCGGCGCCGCTGGCCGGCGCGCTGCTGGCCAACCTGCTGCTCGGCCGCCTGGGCGGTGCGCTCGATGAACTGCAGCCGCTGCACCGCGGCACGATGCGGCTGGCCGTCAGCTTGAGCGACGCCCCTCAAGGCTTGCAGGTCGACGGCGACCAGGCCGGCGGCCGGCTGCTCCCGGTGGACGGCGGCCTGCACGCCACGCATCTGCTGGCGCCAACGCCGGAAGGCCTCGCGCTGATCGACCTGGGCGCCGGCGGCGTGCACATCGAGCCGGCGCGCGCGCTGGGGCTGGACGGCCACGCCGGCTGGAGCGAGTTGCGCCTGCATAACGCGCCATCAAGGCTGCTTCCGTTGGCCGCCGACACCGCCGCCGCTGCGCCGCCGCTGCTGCGCCTGCTGCTGCTGGCGCGCGCGCATGGCGCGGCGCGCCGCGCCTTCGAGCTGGCGGTGGACTACGCCAAGGAACGCCGCCAGTTCGGCCAGCCCATCGGCCGCTTCCAGGCCGTGCAGCACAAGCTGGCCAATGGCCTGATCGCGCTGGAAGCCGTGCGCCTGCTGTTGCAGCACGCGGCGTCGGCGTTCGACCTCGGTCACGCCGACTGGCGCCACCACGCCGCCGCGGCCGTGGCCTTCGGCGCGCCGGCGCTGCGCCAGGTCTCGCTGGAGACGCACCACGCCTTCGGCGCCATCGGCTACGCCGAGGAGCACGAGGCGCCGCGCCACTTCCGCCGCGCCCACCTGGACACGCTGGCGCTGGGCGGCGCCGCCGCGGCCCGCCGCGAGCTGGCGGCGCGGTTGCTGGACGAGGAAGACGGGGCATGCCTACCCGCGGACGACCTCGGCCCCGCCGGCAACGCCTTCCGCGACGAAGTGCGGGAGTGGCTGCAATCGCACTGGACCGGCGAGCGCAAGGCCGCCTTCGACCGCCGCCCTTTCCACGACCGCGAATTCGACGCCGCGTTCGCCGCCGACATCGGCAAGACCGGCTGGATCGGCCTGGCCTGGCCGAAGGAACACGGCGGCCAGGCGCGCAGCCCGCGCGAGCAGCTAGCCTTCATCGAGGAGATGGAGCGCGCCGAGGCGCCGCGCATCGGCGCCTCGGTGCAGGCCAACGCGCTGCTGATGCACGGCACGCCGGCGCAGCGCGCGCGCTACCTGCCCGAGATCTTGAGCGGACAGGCGATGCACGGCATGGGCTACAGCGAGCCCGACGCCGGCAGCGACCTGGCGGCGCTGCGCACGCGCGCCGTGCTCGACCGCGACGCGAACGAATGGGTCATCAACGGCCAGAAGATCTGGACCACCACCTGGTGGGGCCGCTACATGTTCCTGGCCGCCCGCACCGACGCCGATGCCAAGCCGGCGCACGCCGGCATCAGCATGTTCATCGTGCCGATGGACGCGCCCGGCATCACCGTCAAGCCGGCGACCACGATGTACGACGGCAGCTTCGCCAACATCTTCTACGACGACGTGCGCATCCCGGCGGAGAACATCGTCGGCCCCGCGGGCGGCGGCTGGAAGGTGCTGACCGACGCGCTGGCCAACGAGCGCGGCAGCGTCGGCGGCGGCATCGTGCTGAAGGTGCTGCACGCCTTCGAGCTGCTGTGCCGCGACGTGCGCGCCACGCCCGAACTGCGGCGCGACCCGCTGGTGCGCGACCGCATCGCCGCGCTGGCCGCCGAGGTCGAGGCCGGCCGCCGCCTGATGCTGCATTGCGCCGAGCTGGCCGAAAGCGGCACCACGCCGCCGGAGATGGGCGCCATCAGCAAGGTCTTCAGCGGCGAGTTGATGGAGCGCTTCGGCGAAGCCGCGCTCGACATCCTGGGCCCGAGCGCCGCGCTGTCGCAAGGCGCGCCCGGCGCCTTGCGCAACGGCCGCTACGAGCAGAACCTGCGCCATTCGCTGATGTGGGTCATCAGCATCGGCACCAACGAAATCCAGCGCAGCCTGATCGCGCAGCGCGGCCTGGGGCTGCCGCGATAATCCGTCGTTTTGCGGCCCCCAAGCCGGCACGAACGACATGACCGAACCTGAACGACGGCTGCCGCTGGACGGCGCCACCAACTTCCGCGACCTCGGCGGCTACCGCGGCATCGACCAGCGGCCTTTGCGCTGGCGGCGGCTGTTCCGCTCCGACCACCTGGCGCACCTGAGCGATGCCGACCGCCGCGCGCTGGCGCAGCTGGGCGTGCGGCGCGCCTTCGACTTCCGCGGCGTGCAGGAGCGCGCCGCCGCCACCTACGACCTGCCGGGTCTGCAGCAGCATTCGCTGGCCATCGAGCCTTCGGTCGCGCAGCGCATGACCGACCTCGTGCGCTCCGGCGTCGTGCTCGACGAAGCACACATGACCGAGCTGATGCACGAGCTGTACGTGCACCTGGTGGACGCCAATGCCGACCGTTATGCCGAGTGGTTCGACCACCTGCTGGCCGACGACAGCCCGCTGGTCTTCCACTGCACCGCCGGCAAGGACCGCACCGGCATCGCCGCCGCGCTGCTGCTGGCCGCGCTCGGCGTGCCGCGGCCGGTGATCGAGCAGGACTTCCTGCTGTCGAACCAGCACTACCGCCGGCCGCAGATCGCCAACCCCAACGCCATCCCCGAGGAAGCCCTGGCCGTGCTGTGGGGCGTGCGCCCCAGCTTCCTGCAGACCTCGCTCGACGCCATCGAAACCCGCCTGGGCGGGCTGGAGCACTATCTCGGCACGCGCATGAAGCTGACGCCCGCGGCCCGCGAGCGGCTGGCGGCGTCGTATCTGGAAGCTTGAAGGGCGGCGTGGCGGGCGCTGCTTTGTCGTAGAGTGGCGCCAAGCTCCACCGCATGCCTGCGTGCGCGGTGCTTTCAGGGAGAACGCGATGACCGCCATCGAAGCGCAGTTGATCGAGCGGCTGAAGACGCTGCCGCCGGCGCGCGTGGCCGAAGTGATGGACTTCGTCGAGTTCCTGGCTTCGCGCGAGGAGCGGGCGGCCGCCGCGCAGCGGCTCACCGAGGGGTTGGCCCGGCTCGATGCGCTAGGGCTGCCACCGGTCTCCGATGACGAGGTGGCGGCCGAGGTTCAGGCCGCGCGTCGAGCCAGGCGCGCCGGACAAGGCGCCTGACCGGCCGGCAGCCTGTCGGCCGTCGCATGCGTGTCGTCCTCGACACCAATGTGCTCGTTTCTGGGGTCATTTCCGGCAACGGGCCGCCACGACGGTTGCTCGACGCCGCCAAGGCCGGCGTCTTCGAGCTTTGCACCAGCGAAGCGCTGCTGGCCGAAATGCTCGACGTCCTGTCGCGCGACAAGTTCGCCGCGCGACTGCGGCAGGCCGGGCTCACGCCGGACGGCATCGTCGACGACCTGCGGCGCATCGCGATCATCGTGTCACCGCAGGCGGTGCCGCGCGTCGTCGCCAGCGATACCGACGACGATCAGGTGATTGCCACCGCCATTGCCGGCCGCGCCGAACTGATCGCCTCCGGCGACAAGCGCGACCTGCTGCCCATGGGCAGCCATGCCGGCATCCCCATCATCACCGCTCGCGAGGCGCTCGAGCGGGTCGAAGCGAGACACAAGCCCTGAGCGCACCCGCGCGCGGCGGCGCTCAACCCTGCCCGAAGCGCGGCCTGCGCTTGTCCTTGAAGGCCTGCGTCGCCTCCTTGTGATCGGCCAGTTCGAAGGTCACCTGCTCCAGCGCCATGCTGGCTTCCAGCAGGCGGTTGACGCGGTCCTTGACGATCTGGTTGATCGACAGCTTGGTCCAGCGCGTCGCCCACTGCGGGCCGTCGGCCAGTTCCTGGGCGATGGCGCGCGCGAACGGCAGCACCTCGGCCCTGGGCTTGCAGTGGTTGACGAGGCCGATGCGCTCGGCTTCCGGGCCTTTCAGCAGCGTGCCGCGCATCAGGTACTCCTTGGCCTTGTTGACGCCGATCAGCAGCGGCCAGATCACGGTGCCGCCATCGCCGGCCACCAGTCCCACCTTGTTGACGTGGCTGTCGCCGATGCGCGCGTCGTCGGCCATCACGGTCACGTCGCACAGAAGCGCGGTGGTCGCCGCCAGGCCGACGCAGTCGCCGTTGATCGCGCAGACGATGGGCTTGTCCAGCTCCAGGTGGCGCGTCACCAGGCGACGGCTGATCATCGGGTCGTGCACCTCGCCTTCTTCCAGCACGTCGCCGCCGGGGCGCTCGCTCATCGCCTTGACGTCGCCGCCGACGCTGAACCAGTCGCCGGCGCCGGTCAGCAGCACGGCGTTGACGGCCGGGTCGTCGCCCAGGTCGTCCCAGATGCGGCGCAGCTCGCGGATCAGGCGCTGGTTGATCGCGTTGCGCTGCTGCGGGCGGTTGAGCGTGACGGTGGCAACCTTGTTGGCGACTTCGATCTTCAGGTCGTGGTACTCGGCATAACGGTTCATCTGAACGTCCTCCTTTGGTCACTCATTGGGATGAGATCTGGTTGTCGCGGACGACCTGGCCCCAGCGCGCGGAGTCGTCGGCGATCAGCGCGCCGAGCTGGGCCGGCGTCATCGTCTTCACCTCCTGGCCCAGGCCCAGCATGCGGTCCTGGATGTCCTTGGTGGGCAGCAGGGCGTTGATCTCCTTGTTCAGCCGCGCCACCACCTCGCCCGGCGTGCCGGCGGTGGTGATGAAGCCGAACCAGGTCTCGGCCGCAAAGCCCGGCAGCACGCTGGCGACGGTCGGCACGCCGGGGTTCTGCGCGTTGGGCTGGGCCGAGGTCACGCCCAGCAGCTTGAGGCGGCCCGAGGCGATGCCCTCGCGCATCACGCTGGACATGCTGGTGATCAACAGCGGCACTTCTCCCGACATCACCGCGGTGGTGGTGGGCGCCTGGCCGCGGTAGGGCACGTGCGTCATCTTCAGGCCCGCGGCCTTGGCGAACATCTCGCTCGTCAGGTGGCCGAACGAGCCGACGCCGGCCGAGGCATAGGGCAGCGGGCCGGGCTGCTTCCGGGCCCAGGCGATCCAACTCTTGAGGTCAGTCACCGGCAGCGTGCCGGGCACGATCACGAACAGCGGTGCGCTGGTGACCATCGCCACCGGGGCGAAGTCCTTCACGCCGTCGTAGCCGGCGTCCTTCTGCACGTGCGGCGTCACCGCGACGATGCCGCTGTTGATGAACAGCAGCGAATGCCCGTCGGGCCTGGCGCGCGCCACCTCGCGCGCCGCCAGCACGCCGGAGGCGCCGGCCTTGTTCTCGACGATGATGGTCTGGCCCAGCGCCTTCTGCAGCGGCTCCTGCAGCGCGCGCGCCATCACGTCGGTGGTGCCGCCCGCCGGATAGGGGATCAGCATCTGGATCGGGCGCGACGGATACGCCGTCTGCGCCGCGGCCCCAAGGGGCAGGGTCAGCGGCAGGGCCAGCGCCAGGGCGGACAGGAATCGCTTCATCATCACGGACGGCTCCTCAACGCAGCAGGTCGCGCGCGATCACCATGCGCTGGATCTGGTTGGTGCCTTCGAAGATCTGCGCCAGCTTGGCGTCGCGCATCATGCGTTCGACGGGATAGTCCATGGTGTAGCCGTAGCCGCCGAAGACCTGCACCGCGTCGGTGGTGACCTTCATCGCCATGTCGCTGCCGAAGCACTTGGCCATGCTGGCCAATGTGTTCAGGCGCTGCCAGTCGCCGGCATCGCCGGCGCGCGCGCATTCATAGACCAGGCAACGCGCGGCCTCGATGTTCATCGCCATGTCGGCCAGCATGAACTGCACGCCCTGGAACTCGGCGATGGCCTGGCGGAACTGCTTGCGCTCCTTCGCGTAGGCCACGCTGGCTTCCAGCGCGCCCTGCGCCAGACCGACGCATTGCGCGCCGATGGTCGGGCGGTTCAAGTCCAAGGCGCGCAGGCTGGCGCGAAAGCCCTTTCCTTCCTCGCCGACGAGGTTCTCGATCGGCACGCGCACGTTGTCCAGGAAGATCGGCGTGTTGGGCGCGCCGCGCCAGCCCATCTTGCGTTCGTGGCGGCCGAAGCTGATGCCCTTCATCTTCTTCGGCTCGATGACGAAGGCGGATATTCCGTCGGCCCCTCGTTGCCCCGCCGTGCGCGCCATCAGCACGATGAAGTCGGCCTCCACCCCGTAGCTGCACCACTGCTTGCGGCCGTTGATGACGTAGCTGTCGCCGTCGCGCACCGCGCGCGTGGTCATCGCACTGACGTCGGAGCCGGCCTGCGGCTCGCTGATCGCGATCGCCGTCACCACGCCGCCCTTGGCCACGGCGGGCAAGAAGCGCTGCCGCTGCTCCTCGGTGCCGAAGTGCAGCAGCGGCATGATGAACATGGTGTTCAGCCCGGCGATGCTGCCGCAGGCCGGCGAGAAGCGGCTGATCTCCTCGCGCGCGATGCACATCATCGTCAGGTTGCCCTCGGGGCCGCCGTATTTCTCGGGCACCCACAGCTGCATCAACCCCATCTCGCCGAACAGCCTGACCAGTTCGGTCGGGAAACGGTCGCGCTCGTCGACCTCGGCAGCGATCGGCGCCACGTGCTTCTCCGCCATGCGGCGCACGCTGTCGCGGAAAGCGAGCTGCTCTTCGGTGAAATTCATGCCGCCAGCCTAAGGGCCCGGCATGGTTGGACCAAGGGTGGCGACGGGCACAGCAGCTGTGCGCGGTGCGCCACGGTCGGGCGCGCCATCGGGCACTCAACTCGGCTTCAACCCCGCCGCCTTGATCAGCCGCTCCCACTTCGGCCGCTCGGCGGCGAGGAAGCGGTTCAGTTCCTCGCCCGACTTCGCCTGCGGCTCGATGCCCATCTGCAGCAGCTTGTCCTGCACCTCGGGCCGGGCGATCACGCGGTTGAAGGCGGCCGTCAGCGTGCGCTGCACCTCGGGCGCCAGGCCCTTGGGCGCGTAGAGCACGGTCCAGCCGACCAGTTCGTAGTCGGCCACGCCTTGCTCGGCCACCGACTTGACGCCGGGCAGCAGCTTGCTCGACTTCGCCGAGGTCACGCCCAGCGCCTTGACCTGCTGCGCCGCGATGAAGCTGCGCAGCGAGGTGATGGTGTCGACCATGAACTCGACCTGGCCGCCGATCAGCGCCGTGACCGCCTGCGCGCTGCCCTTATAGTCGACCGGGAACAGCGCCACCTCGGCGCGCTGGCGCAGCAGTTCGTAGGCCATGCGGCAGGTGGTGGTGGAGATCGCGACGTTCAGCGCGTCGGGCCGGGCCTTGGCCATGCGGATCAGGTCGCTCACGCCGTTGGCCGCGCTGGCCGGCGGCACCACCCACACCAGCGGCAGGATGCCCAGCATGCCGATGGGCTCGAAATCGGCCTGCGCGTCGAAGCCGGGGTTGGTGTAGAGATGCGCGTTGGCCGCGTGCGTGGCGTTGGTGCCGATCAGCAGCGTGTAGCCGTCGGGCGCCGACTTGGCCGCCGCCTGCGTGCCGATGTTGCCGCCGGCGCCGGGGCGGTTGTCGACGAAGACGGCCTGCTTCAGCTCGCGCGCCATCTCGTCGCCGATGTAGCGCGCCGCGATGTCGGTGCCCTGCCCCGGCGCATAGGGCACGATCAGGCGGATGGCGCGCGCGGGATAGGCGTCGGCGTGCGCGGTGAACGCCGCCAGCGCGAGCAGTACGCCGACGGCGGCGCGGGTGATTGATCGCATGAAGTCTCCAGTCAGCCCCGGGTGGCCCCGGGCGGCCCGTGAATTGATATGCTAGTTCACCATTTTGCACCGACGAGCGCCGCCATGCCTGCTGCCACCGACACCCGCCCGCTGCCGCTGCAAGGCCTGCGCGTGCTGGACCTGTCCAAGGTGCTGGCCGGCCCGCTGTGCACGCAGTACCTGGGCGACATGGGCGCCGACGTGATCAAGATCGAAGCGCCGCAGGGCGACGAGACGCGCGGCTGGCCGCCGTTCCGGCAAGCGGCCGCTGCGGGCGATGCCACGCGCGTCGGCGCGATTTTCATCAGCGCCAACCGCAACAAGCGCTCGGTGGTGGCCGACCTCGCGCGGCCCGCGGGCCGCGAGCTGGTGCAACGGCTCGCGCGCCGCATGGACGTGGTGGTCAGTAGCTTCGGCCCCGGCGTGGCGGCCAAGCTGGGCGTCGACGCGGCCAGCCTGCGCGCGCTGAACCCGAGGCTGATCTGCTGCGACATCTCGGGCTACGGCAGCGTCGGGCCGATGAACCGCGGCAAGGGTTACGACGTGATCCTGCAGGCCTTCTGCGGCATGCTGGCGATCACCGGCGAGCCCGGCGGGCCGCCGGTGCGCAGCCCCTTCTCGCCGGTCGACCAGGGCACCGGGCTGCACGCGCTGATCGGCATCCTGGCCGCGCTGCACGCGCGCGATCGCACCGGCGTTGGCTGCACGGTGGAGGCCTCGCTGTTCGACACCGCGACCGGCTTCCTCGGCTACTTCCTGCAGAACTACTGGGAGCGCGGCACCGAGCCCGAGCGCCCCGGCTCGGGCCACGAGTCGCTGTGCCCCTACCAGGTGTTCGACACCGCCGACCGGCCGCTGATCCTGGGCGTGGCCAACGACGGGCTGTGGCAGCGCTTCTGCGCGCTGGCCGGGCTGGACGCGGTGCGCGACGACGCGCGCTTCGCGACCAACGCCGCGCGCGTGCAGCACCGCGACCAGACGGTCGCGCTGGTGGCCGACGCGATGCGCCGGCGCGGCCGCGCCGACTGGCTGCAGGCGCTGGACGGCGCCGGCATCCCCTGCGCGCCGCTGCATTCGCTGGGCGAGTTGTCGGCGCACCCGCACACCGCCGAAAGCGGCATGCTGATGCAAGCGCAGCACGCACAGCTCGGCGCGCTGCGCCTGGTGGCGCAGCCGCTGCGCATCGACGGTGAACGCATGCCGCAGCGGCGGCCGGTGCCGATGCTGGGCGAGCACACCGAGGAAGTGCTGCGCGAACTGGGCTATGCGGAAGACGAGATCGCCGGCTGGCGTTCGGCCGGATCCACCGGCTCCCAAGCGTCCTGACGCAAGGGCATCGCGCAGGCAGGCCGCGAACCGCTGCATAACTTGATGGCTAAACGTACAGACTCTCGATCACCGTCGCGTACTTCTCGCCGATGCTCTTGCGGCGCACCTTCATCGTCGCCGTCACCTCGCCGTCGTCGTGGTCCAGCTCCTTGGTCAGCAGGTGGAACTTGCGCACCTGCTGCACCTGGGGCATGCGCGCGTTCACGGCGTCGATCTCGCGCTGCACCAGCTCGCGCACCGCGGCCAGCTCGGCCAGGCTCTTGAAGTGGGTGTAGACGAGGCCCTGCTCCTCGGCCCATTTGCTGGTGCTCTCGAACTCGATCTGGATCAGTGCGCTGACGAAGCGCCGGCGGTCGGCGATGACGATGGCTTCCTTGATGTAGGGGCTGAAGCGCAGCGCGTTCTCGATCTCGCTGGGCGTGATGTTCTTGCCGCCCGCGGTGATCATGATGTCCTTCTTGCGGTCGACGATGCGCAGCTCGCGCCCGGCGGGGCCTTGTTCCCAACGTGCCACGTCACCGGTGTGCAGCCAGCCTTCGGCGTCGATCGCCTCGCGCGTGGCCTCGTCGTTGTTGAGGTAGCCGCGGAACACCACGTCGCCGCGGATCAGGATCTCGCCGTCGCCGGCCAGCTCGACGTCGATGCCCGGGTAGGGCACGCCGACCGTGCCCACCGGCGAGGCGTCGCCGGGCTGCATGGTCGTCGCGCCGCTGGCTTCGGTCAGGCCGTAGGCCTCGCGGATCGGCACGCCCAGCGTGCGGAAGAACTTCAGGATCTCGGGCGCGATCGGCGCGCCCGAGCTCACCGCGACGCGGCAGCGCCGCAGGCCCACGAAGTTGAGCAGCGCGCGCAGCACCAGCACGTACCACAGGTTCCAGCGCGCGCGCTCGGCCAGGGTCCACGCGGCGCGCGGCCTGGCGCCCACGCCGTCCAGCGCAGCCATCGCGCGGCGGTACAGCGCCAGCCGCAGCCCGCCGGCTTCGCGCAGCTTGGTCTGGATCGACGCGTGGAACTTCTCCCAGATGCGCGGCACGCCGAAGAAGACGGCCGGCGACAGCTCGCGCAGGTCTTCCTGCACGGTGCGCAGGCTCTCGGCGAAGTTGACGGTGGCGCCGGCCGCGATCGGGATGTGGATGGAGAACATCTGCTCGGCCATGTGGCACAGCGGCAGGTACGACACCAGCTCGTCGCCGGCCTGGCAGCCCAGCATGCTGTTGAGGCCGCGCGCCGCGGCGTTGAGGCCGCGCCAGCTCATCATCGCCGCCTTCGGCCGGCCGGTGCTGCCGCTGGTGAAGACGATCAGGCCGATGTCGTCCAGCGCGGGCGCGCGGGTGGCGTCGGCCGCGGCCGCGGGGTCGGTCTGCTCGGCGTGGCGGCCGCGCTCCACCACGGCGTCGAAGTCGTACAGCCCCGTGCGGTCGTAGCGCCGCAGGCCGCGGTGGTCGATGACGATCAGCGCGCGCAAATGCGGCAGCCGCTCGCGCACGGCCAGCACCTTGTCGAGCTGCTCCTGGTCTTCGCAGACGATGATTGGCGCTTCGCACAGCGCCAGCAGGTACTCGACCTCGTGCGCCGGCGAGGTGGGGTAGACCCCGGCCGCGATGGCGCCCACCATCGCCGCGCCGAGCTGTGCGTAAGCCCATTCCTGGCGGTTCTCCGACAGCACGGCCAGGCGCTGGCCCGGCTGCAGCCCCAGCGCCAGCAGGCCCAGGCCGAAGTGGCGCGCGCGTTCGGTGTACTGCGCCCAGCTCACCGGCTTCCACACGCCGTGTTCCTTCTGGCGCAGCGCGGTGGCTTGCGGATGCGCCTGCGCGCGCCGCAGCAACTGCTGCGGCAGCGGCAGATCCTTCAGTTCGTCGTCGGCCATCAGCTCAACCAGCGCTTGCGACGCTTGTAGTGCTTCACGTCGCGGTAGTTCACGTGCCCTTCGTCGCCGGCGCCCAGGTAGAAGCGTTGCACGTCGGGGTCGCCCAGCAGCTTGGCGGTGGGGCCATTGATCACGATGCGGCCGTTCTCCAGGATGTAGCCGTCGTGCGCCACGCTCAAGGCGACGTGGGCGTTCTGCTCGACCAGCAGCATGGCCACGCCCTGCTCCTGGTTGATGCGCTGGATGATGCCGAAGATGTCCTTCACCACCAGCGGCGCCAGGCCCAGCGACGGTTCGTCGAGCAGGATCAGCCGCGGCTGGCCGACCAGCGCGCGGCCGATGGCCAGCATCTGCTGCTCGCCGCCGGAGAGATAACCCGCCACCTGCTTGCGCCGCTCCTGCAGGCGCGGGAAGTAGCGGAACACGGGCTCGATGTCGAAGCGGCCGCGGCCGGCCAAAGCGTGGCCGGCAGCAACGAGGTTTTCTTCCACCGTCAGGTCGGCGAAGACGTGCCGCCCTTCGCGCACGTGGGCCAGCCCGGCACGCGCGAGCTGGTGCGCCACGCGGCCGGCGATGTCGTCGCCGAAGAAGCGGATGCGGCCCGAGGCCACGCGCCCGTTCTCGTACGGCAGCACGCCGCCCGCGGCTTTCAGCGTGCTGGTCTTGCCGGCGCCGTTGCTGCCCAGCAGCGCGACGATGCGGCCCTGCGGCACCTCGATCGACAGCCCCCGCAGCGCCTGCACGCTGTGGTGGTAGACGACCTCGATGTTCTCGATGGCGAGCGCGGCAGTCACGTCAGACTTTGATCCAGCCGCTGGCCGGCTCCATCGCCTGCTTGCCCGGGTCGTAGGCGTAGATGCGGCCGACCGGGATCTGGTGGCTCGACAGGTCGACCAGCTGGCCGAAGATGCCGCCGCTGTCCCAGTCCTTCATGCCTTCGAGCGCGGCCTTCATGTTGGCCAGCGTGAAGGGCTTGTTGGCCTTGATGCAGCGCTCGGCGATCTCGGCGAAGACCATGCCCGAGAGCCAGCTCGACACGTAGAACGGCGAGATGAACTTGACCTCGGGCCGGTTCTTGGCCAGGTGCTCGCGCATGTTGTTGATCATGGCGCTGTCGGTCTCGTGGCCGTAGCGGTACATCGAGGCGCCGGTCAGGTTGACGCCCAGCTTGGCCAGCGCGTCGTAGGCCGGCTTGTCCAGGCCCCAGGCGGTGCCCATGATCTTCGGGTTGAGGCCGGCCTCGGCCATCTGGCGCACGAACTCGGGCATCGGCGCCAGGATGTAGCCCTGGAAGATCACGATGTCGGGCCGCGCGCGGCGCAGCTTGGCCACTTCGGGCGCCACGTCGATGCCGGCCTGCTTGGTGACGATCTCTTCGACGATCGGCAGGCCCAGCTTCTGCGCCCGCGCCTTGCCGCCGGGAATGCCGTCGCGGCCGAATTCGGTGTCGGCGTAGACGTAGGCGATGCGCGGCTTGGCGCCCGTGCTGTAGGTCTTGGCGATGTACTCCATCAGGATCTCGTGCAGCCGCGGGTAGGTAGGCCCGGGCACGAAGTGCTGTGGCACGTTGGCCGGGTCGGCCACCACGGTGGCCAGCGAGGTCGAGCTGGTCATCACGTGGCCGGCGGCCACCGCGTCGGCGGTGATGGCCTTCACCCACTGCGTGCTCTCGCCGTAGAAGAAGGTGGGCTTCTCGGCGGCCATGATCTTCTTGAAGATGGCCACGCTCTGGTCGAGCTTGAAGCCCGAGTCCTCGGCCACGTACTTCAGCTTGCGGCCCATCACGCCGCCCTTGGCGTTGCGCCAGGCGCAGTAGTCGGCGATGCCGTTGTTCATCGCGATGCCGGCGAACGAGAACACGCCGGTGATCGGCTGCGCGGCGCCGATGACGATGTCGCCCTTTTGCGTCTGCCCCTGCGACGAGCCGATGGCGAACGGCCCCAGCGTGGCAGCGGCGCCCAGGCCCTGCACGATGCGGCGGCGGGTGATGCGGGTCATGGTGAGTCTCCTTAGGTCTTGAAAGGCCAGAGATGGAACGTGCGCCGGATGCGCCCCCAGATCGCCGCCAGGCCGTGCGGCTCGAACACGAGAAAGCCGATGATCAGCGCGCCGAACACCACCTGCCCCATCGGCAGCAGCAGCGCGGCGACGCCGGGAAACCACTGCGAGCTGAGGTGGGCCGCCAGGCGCAGCGCCTCGGGCACGAAGGTCATGAACAGCGCGCCCAGGATGCTGCCCAGCACGGTGCCCAAGCCGCCGACGATGACCGCGGCGAGGTAGAACACCGACAGCGTCAGCGCGAAGTACTCGGGCGTGATGGCGCCGTAGAAATAACCCAGCAGTCCGCCGGCCACGCCGGCGTAGAAGGCGCCGATGGCGAACGCCAGCAGCTTGGTCGACAGCAGGTGCACGCCCAGGATCTCGGCCGAGAAATCACGCTCGCGCACGGCGACGAAAGCGCGGCCGAAGCGGCTGCGGCCGAGGTTGCGCGCCGCCAGCGCGGCGACGAAGGCGACCGTGAAGATCAGGTAGAAGTTGCGCCGGTCGCCGTGGAACTCGAAGCCGAACAGGTTGGCGCGCGGGATGCTCGTGCCCGGCACGCCGCCGGTGACCGGCTCCCATTCGCGGAACACGAAGGTCAGCACGAAGTGCGCCGCCAGCGTGGCCACCGCCAGGTAGATGCCCTTCACGCGCAGGCTGGGCAGGCCCACCACCAGGCCGAGTGCCGCGCTCAACAACCCGGCGGCCGGCAGCGCCAGCCAGAACGGCACGCCATGCTTGCCCAGCCAGGCCACGGTGTAGCAGCCGACGCCGACGAAGGCGCCGTGCGCCAGCGAGATCAACCCCGCGTTGCCGGTGGTGAGGTTGAGCCCCAGCGTGGCGATCACGTGGATGCCGACGATGCAGGCCATGGCCAGCAGGTAGTCGCTGCCCCACAACGGCATGGTGAACAGCGCCAGCAGGAAGGCCAGCATCCAGCGCCGCTGGGTGGACGAATCCCACAGCCGTTCTTCGGCGCGGAAGCTTTCGTGGAAGACGCCGGTTCTCATAGTCTTTCGATGCCGCGGGTGCCGAAGATGCCGTAGGGCCGGATCACCAGGATCGCCAGCACCACCACGTAAGGCACGATGTCGCGCGACTTGCCGCCCAGGTAGCCGGCGCCCAGCGCCTCGACCCAGCCGACGATCAGGCTGGCGACGATGGCACCCAGCACGCTGTCCATGCCGCCCAGGATGATGGCCGCGAACACGCCGAGCGCCGCCGAGGCCAGCAGCGGCGACAGCCCGGCCGAGCTGGCGATCAGCACGCCGGCCACCGTGCCGACCAGGCCCGAAAGCACCCAGGTCAGCCGCTGCGCGCGGTTGATGTTGATGCCCAGCGTGGCGGCGGTGACGGGGTCGCTGGCGGTGGCGCGCAGCGCGATGCCGGTCTTGCTGTAGCGGAAGAAGGCGAGGAAGCCGCCGATCAGCAGCGCCGCCACCGCGAAGTTGCCCAGCGCCGTGCCGGGAATCAGGATGTCGCCCAGCATCAGCGGCGTGCGCGGCAGCAGCGTGGGCGGGCTGTAGGTGTCGCCGCCCCACACCGCCTCCACCCCGCCGTGGATGATGCTGGCCAGGCCGATGGTGGCCATCAGCACCGCCACCACCGGCTGGCCCGACAGCGGGCGCAGCACGGCGCGTTCCACCACCATCGCCAGCAGCGCGATCAACGCCATCGACCCGATGAACGCCAGCCACGGCGCGAGGCCGAAGGTCACCGTGCCGGCGTAGTAGAAGTAGGCGCCCAGCATCATCACCTCGCCGACCGCGAAGTTGACGACGCCGGTGCCTTTGTAGATCAGCACGAAGCTCAAGGCGACCAGCGCCGTGACGCCGCCCGACAGCAGCCCGAGCAGGCTGTATTCGATGAACTCGCTCATGTCAGCCCCTCGCCCGGCGAGTACGCCGGTCGATCCCCCAAGGGGATGCGGGCCGGCTTGGGAGCGGCCCGGCGCTCGGCCCGCGCACTCATGTCAGCCCCTCGCCCGGC
>JAIUPH010000001.1 GCA_020161065.1 Pseudomonadota bacterium | reverse complement strand
GGTGGTGGTGGTGGTGGTGGTGGTGGTGGTGGTGGTGGTGGCGGCGATGCACCGCCGGTGGTGACGGCCGCCGGCGCCGGCCCGGCGCGGGTCAGCGGCCGCTGCGCGGCGGTGGTCGGCGCGGCCGATGCCGACTGGCTGCTCGTCTGCGGCACCGCGCCCGGCGGCGGCTGTGCGCTGGCCACGGTGCCGGTGGCGCAGCGCGGGGTCGACATCGCCGCCTACCGGCTGCTCGACGGCCGCGGCGCCGCCGACGTGCGCTTCGACCAGGCCGAGGCCGACTTCCATGCCGACGGCCCGACGGCCGCTGCGGCGGCCGCCGCGGCGCGCGAGCTTTGGCTGGCCGCCGGCGTCGCCGATGCGCTGGGCGTGATGTCGGCCTTGCTGAAGACCACCGCCGACTACCTGCGCACGCGCGTGCAGTTCGGCGTGCCGATCGGCAGCTTCCAGGCGCTGCAGCACCGGCTGGCCGACATGCACGTGGCCACGCTCGAACTGCGCGCCTTGCTGCGGGCGTGGACGCGGGCGGTGGACGATGCCGCCGCCATCACAACGACCGACGACTTGCGCCGCGCCAGCCTGCGCCTCGTGCGCAGCGCCGGCCGGCGCGTCGGGCAGGAGGCGATCCAGATGCATGGCGGCATCGGGCTGACCGAAGAGCTGTGGGTCAGCCACGGCAACGCGCGGCTGCGCACCATCGCCAGCCTGCTGCCCACGGCCGACGCCGCGGCCGACACCGCCACCGACACCGCCACCGACACCGCAGCCGACACCGCCGCAGCCACCGCCGCAGCCGCCGATGCCAGCCACGCCGGGAGCGCCGCCCGATGAGCCCGCTGCCGACACCGCCAGCCGCCGCGCCGCGGCCCTTCGACGAAGCCGCCTTCCGCGCCGAGGTGCGCGCCTTCGTCGCCGCCGAGCTGTCGCCCGCCACCCGCCGCAAGGTGGAGAACGGGCTCTACCTCGCCAAGCACGACTACGTCGACTGGCAGCGCGCGCTGTGGCGGCGCGGCTGGTTCGGCGCCAGCTGGCCCGGCGCCGCCGGCGGCCGCGACTGGTCGCTGCGCCAGGAGCACGCCTTCCTGCAGGAATGTGCGCTCGGCGCGGCGCCGATGATCATCCCCTACGGCGTCAACATGGTCGGGCCGGTGCTGTACACCTTCGGCACGGCGGAGCAGCAGCGCCGCTGGCTGCCCGACATCCTGTCCAGCCAGACCTGGTGGTGCCAGGGCTACTCCGAGCCCGGCGCCGGCTCCGACCTGGCCTCGCTGTCGACGGCCGCGGTGAAGGACGGCGATCACTACGTCGTCAACGGCAGCAAGCTGTGGACCACCGAGGCGCACTGGGCCGACATGATGCATGCGCTGGTGCGCACCGAGCGCGGCACGCGCAAGCAGCAAGGCATCACCTTCCTGCTGATCGACATGAAGACGCCGGGCATCACCGTGGAGCCGATCGTCACGCTCGACGGCGTGCACCACACCAACCAGGTCTTCTTCGACCACGTGCGCGTGCCGGCGGCCAACGTCGTCGGCGCCGAGGGCGACGGCTGGCGCATCGCCAAGTTCCTGCTCTCGCGCGAACGCACCTTCATCGCCGACACCGGCAACAAGCTGCGCATGATGCGGCAGATCCGGGCCACGGTGGCGGCCGCGCGGGCATCGCAAGCGCCGGCCCAGGACGCGTTGATGGCCGACGCGCTCGAAGAACTGCAGGCCCGGCTGACGGCGCTGGTCGAGCTGGAGCATTTCTACCTGGACGAATGGTCGAGCGGGCGCGACGACGGCATCGGCGCCTCGGTGCTGAAGGTCGCCGGCAGCGAGCTGCTGCAGGCGATGAGCGAGTTCTGGCGCGACGCCCACGGCGTGCACGCCGCCTGCTACGACCCGGCCGACCGCGTGGCCGGCGACGGCCTCGCAGCCGCCGAACCCTGGCGCCAGGCCGCGGCGATCAACTACCAGTACCTGTATGGCCGCTGCTGGACCGTCTTCGGCGGCACCAGCGAGGTCCAGCGCAACATCATCGCGGCGCAACTGCTGCGCGCCTGAGGACCCCCATGCTCGTCCGCACGCTGTTTGCCGAGGAACACGAGGCCTTCCGCGCCACGGTGCGCCGCTTCATCGACGCCGAGATCGCGCCGCACCACGCGCGCTGGGAGCACGACGGCCAGGTGCCGCGCAGCCTGTGGGCGCAGGCCGGCGCCACCGGCCTGCTGGGCACGTCGATCCCGCAGGACTACGGCGGCACCGGCGCCGACGAGCTGTTCGGCTTCGTCGTCGTCGAGGAGCTGGCCCGCGCCGGCATCACCGGGCCCGGCTTCGCCGTCCACAACGAGATGGTGATGCCCTACATCAACGCCTTCGGCAGCGAGGAACAGAAGCGCCGCTGGCTGCCCGCCATGGTGCGCGGCGAGGTGATCGGCGCCCTCGGCCTGACCGAGCCGCAGGCCGGCAGCGACCTCAAGGGCATCCGCACGCGCGCGGTCCGCGACGGCGACCACTACGTCATCGACGGCCAGAAGACCTTCATCTCGAATGGCCAGTTATGCGATGTCATCGTGCTGGCCTGCAGGACCGACCCCGACGCAGCCGCGGCCGCGGGCGGGCTGTCGCTGTTCATCGTCGAGGCCGACCGGCCGGGCTTCGTGCGCGGGCGGCGGCTGGAGAAGCTGGGCCTCAAGGCGCAGGACACCTCCGAGCTGTTCTTCGAAGGCGTTCGCGTGCCGGCGGCCAACCTGCTGGGGCCCGAGCACGGCGGCTTCAAGCTGCTGATGAAGAACCTGGCGCAGGAGCGGCTGACGCAGGCCGTGCGCTCGGCGGCGGCGACCGAAGCCATGCTGCAGTGGACCATCGACCACGCGCTGCAGCGCAAGATGTTCGGCCAGACGCTGGCCGACTTCCAGAACACGCAGTTCAAGCTGGCCGAGATGAAGACCGAGGTGACCATCGGCCGCGTCTTCACCGATCACTGCATCCGCCAGTTCCTCGACCGCACCCTCGACGGCACCGACGCCGCGATGGCCAAGCTGTGGCTGTCCGAGCTGCACGGCCGCGTCGCCGACCAGTGCCTGCAGCTCTTCGGCGGCTGGGGCTACATGTGGGAGTACCCGATCGCGCGCGCCTATGCCGATGCGCGCATCACCCGCATCGCCGGCGGCTCGATCGAGGTCATGAAGCAGATCATCGGCCGCAGCCTCTTGGCCGAGGCGCAGCGCAAGGCCCGCTGAAGCGCGGCCGCAACGGAGGACCCCCCCATGGACTACGCCGACTACCGGCACCTGCGCGTCGCCAAGGCCGACGGCATTGCCACCCTCACGATGGACAGCGGCGAGCGCCTGAACGGCGTCAACTGGGCGATGCACCACGAGCTGGGCACGGTGTTCCCGCGGCTCGCCGCCGATGCCGAGGTGCGCGTGATCGTGCTCACCGGCGCCAACGGCGCGTTCTGCGCCGGCGCCAACCTGAAGTGGCTGCAGTCGCAGCTCGACGACCCGCCGGCCGCGCACGAATCGCGCGCCGGCGCGCGCGCCGTCGTGCTGGGCATCCTCGACTGCCCCAAGCCCATCATCGCCAAGGTCAACGGCGACGCGATGGGCCTGGGCGCCTCGCTGGCGCTGCTGTGCGACCTGATCGTCGCCGACGAGCGCGCCCGCTTCGCCGACCCGCACGTGCGCATCGGCCTCGTCGCCGGCGACGGCGGCGCGCTGATCTGGCCCTTGCTGATCGGCTATGCGCGCGCCAAGGAGTTCCTGCTCACCGGCAACGCGGTGGCGGCGCCCGACGCGGCGCGCATGGGGCTGATCAACCACGCCGTGCCGGCGGCGGAACTCGACGCCCGCGTCGACGCCTTCGCGCGCCAGCTGGCCGACGGCGCCGCGCTGGCGATCCAGTTCACCAAGGCGGCCACCAACATCCCGCTGAAGCAGGCCGTCGAAAGCGTGCTCGAAGCCTCGCTGGCGTGGGAGAACCTGACGCTGCGCAGCGCCGACCTGCGCGAAGGCGTCAACGCATTCCTGGAGCGCCGCGCGCCGCGCTTCAGCGGCCGCTGAGCACGCCGGCACGCGTTCACGCCGCCCCTGGGAAACTCCCGAGAATAGGATGCTTGCATACGAATTGCCGGCCGTCCTACCATCCCCGCGCCGGCGCTGCCGGCAGCGTTCGTCGCCGCCACCCAAGGCATCAAAGGAACCAACCCCGTGAGCCTCCTCAAGCCCATCGCCGCGCTGGCGGTCGCAGCCGCCCTGCTCCCGAACGCCGTGCTGGCGCAGAAGAAGTACGACCCCGGCGCCAGCGACACCGAGATCAAGATCGGCATGACGGCGCCCTTGAGCGGCCCGGCCTCGGCCTACGGCGTGGCCTGCCCGGTGACGCAGGGCTTCTTCGCGATGATCAACGACCAGGGCGGCATCAACGGCCGCAAGCTCAAGCTGCTGTGCGAGGACGACGGCTTTTCGCCGCCGAAGGCCGTGGAGCAGACGCGCAAGCTGGTCGAGTCCGACGAGGTGCTGATGATCTACAACACGCTGGGCACCTCGGTGAACACCGCCATCCTGCGCTACCTGACCGCGAAGAAGGTGCCACACGTGCTGGCCAACACCGCGGCCTCGAAGTTCAACGAGCCCAAGGAGTATCCGGGCACGACGACCAGCCTGCCGTCGTACGTGGCCGAGGCGCGGATCTTCGCCGACTACATCCAGAAGAACCTGCCCAACGCCAAGGTCGGCATCCTCTACCAGAACGACGACTACGGCCGCGACTACCTGTCGGGGCTGAAGGCCGGCCTCGGCGCCAACGCGGCGAAGTTGCTGGTGGCCGAGCAGTCGTACGAGCTGTCCGACCCCACGGTGGACTCGCAGGTGCTGGCGCTGAAGAGCAAGAACGTCGACGTCGTCGTGCTCGGCGCGCTGGCCAAGCACGCGACGCAGGCGATCCGCAAGATCGGCGAGCTGGGCTGGAAGCCGCAGCTCTTCCTGAGCTGGTCGTCGTCGTCGATCCCCACGGTGCTGAACGTCGCCGGCGCCGACTTCGCCACCGGGCTGTTGACCACGCAGGTCATCAAGGACGCCGGCGACCCGCGCTGGGCCGGCGACAAGGTGACCGCCGACTACAAGGCCTTCATGGCCAAGTACTACGCCGCCGGCGACCCGAACAACATCTCCAACAGCTTCGCCTACGCCACCTCGTACATCCTGGTCGACGTGCTCAAGCGCGCCGGCGACAACCTGACGCGCGAGAACATCATCCGCCAGGCGCAGAACATCGACATCGAGCCGCCGATGTACCTGCCGGGCGTGCGCTTTCGCGTGACGCCGGCCGACCACGATCCGATCAAGCGCTTCCAGATGGTGCGCTTCGACGGCAAGAAGTGGGTGCCGGTGGGCACGCCGGTGGGCGGCTGATGGCGGACGAACCGCGCCGCGGCCGGCTGGCCGGCCGGCACGTGCTGATCACCGGCGCCGCCTCCGGCATCGGCCGCGCCACGGCGCGCGCCTTCGCCGCCGAAGGCGCCGCGCTGGCGCTGCTGGACCTGCACGCGGCGCCACTGGCGGCCGTTGCCGCCGAGCTGGGCGCTTTTCATGCGGCCGTCGACGTCGCCGACGAAGCGGCGGTGCAGGCCGCCGTCGGCGATGCTGCCGCCGCGATGGGCGACGCGCTCGACGGCATCGTCAACGCGGCCGGCATGGCCATCGCCGCGCCGATCGAGGCGACGCGGCTTGAGGACTGGAACCGCGTCATCGCCGTCAACCTGACGGCGTCGTTCCTGGTCTGCCGGGCGGCGCTGCCGTGGCTGCGCCGGCGCCCGGGCGCGACCATCACCAACGTGTCGTCGGGCTCGGCGCTGCTGCCGGTGGGCATGGCGATCTCGTCTTACGTCGCCTCCAAGGCCGGGCTGGTGGCGCTGACCAAGTCGATGGCCAGCGAGCTGGGGCCGGCGATCCGCGCCAACGTCGTCTGCCCCGGCGCGGTCGACACGCCGCTGCTGCCCGAGGTGCTGCGGCTGAAGGCGCAAGACCCTGCCACCTCGCCCTATGCGCTCAAGCGCGTTGCCGCGCCCGAAGAGATCGCGGCGGCGCTGCTGTTCCTGACGAGCGACGAGTCTTCTTACGTGACCGGCGCGGCGCTGGCCGTCGACGGCGGCCGCACTTTTCACTGAGCCACCGAAGGCGGCCGCCGATCCACCCCGAAAGCACAGCATGCGCAGAACCTTGTTGAAAGCCGCCATCGCCGGCGTCGCCCTCGGCCTGGCCATGGCCGCGACCGCGCAGGACGCGGGCCGCTATCCGTCGCGGCCCATCCGCTTCATCGTGCCGGCGGCGCCCGGCGGCCCGAGCGACGTCGTCGCCCGCCTGGTGGCCGAGAAGCTCGGCGCCGCGCTCGGCCAGACGGTGCTGGTGGAAAACCGGCCCGGCGCCTCGCTGACGCTGGGCACCGCGGCGGTGGCGCAGGCGGCGCCCGACGGCTACACGCTGCTGTTCACGACGAGCACGCCGATCGTGATGGTGCCCTTCACGATGAAGAAGCCGCCCTACGACGTGCAGCGCGACCTCACGACCGTGTCGCACCTGGGCACCACGCCGCTGGTGCTGTACGTGAACGGCGGCTCGGCCATCCACAACATCCGCCAGCTCACCGAGGCGGCGCGCGCGCGGCCGGACGCCGCCAACTACGGCTCGTACGGCAACGGCTCCAGCGCCCACGTGCTGGGCGAGATGCTGATCCGCCAGACCGGCGTGAAGATGGTGCACGTGCCGTACAAGGGCGTGGCGCCGGAACTGCAGGCGCTGGTGGCCGGCGAGATCATGCTGGCGGTGGCCGACATCGGCACCGCGGCGCCGCTGGCCAAGGCGGGGCGCATCCGGCCGATCGCCGTCACCGGCACGCAGCGCTCGCCGAACCTGCCCGACACGCCGACCTTCGCCGAGCAAGGCATCACCGGCATGGAGCCGTTCTCGCCGTGGTGGGGCCTGTTCGCGCCGCAGAAGACGCCGGCGGCGGTGGTCGACCAGCTGTCGGCCGAAGTCGCGCGGCTGGTACGCAGCGCCGATCTGCGCGACCGGCTGCTCGGCTTCGGCCTCGACCCCAGCGGCACCAGCGCCGCGCAGGGCAACGAGATCACGCGGCAGGACATGGCCAAGTGGCAGGCCATCCTGCGCGAGGTCTCGTACATCAACTTCGAGTAGACCGCGCGGTCAACCCGGCGGCGCGGCGTCGTAGCGCTCGCGCAGCACGCGGCGCAGCAGCTTGCCGTTGTCGCTGCGCGGCAGGTCGTCGGTGAACACCACGGCGCGCGGGCACTTGATGCCCGACAGCCGTTCGCGGCACCAGGCGACCAGCGCCGCGCCGGTCGCCTCCGACGGCGCCACGCCGGGCTTGAGCTGCACCACCGCCGTGACGCGCTGGCCGAACTCGGCATCGCGCCGGCCGATGACGCCGGCGTCGGCCACCTGCGGATGTTCGAGCAGCACGTTCTCCACCTCCTGCGGATAGACGTTGACGCCGCCGCTGATGACGAGGTCGCTGCGCCGGTCGCTGAGGTAGAGGTAGCCGTCGGCGTCGACGTGGCCCATGTCGCCGTAGGTGCCCCAGCCGCGGCCGTTGTAGGCGCCGCGCGTCTTGCCGGGGTCGCCGTGGTACTCGAAGCCGACGCCGCCGCCGAAGTAGACCAGGCCCACCTCGCCGGCGGGCAGCTCGGTGTCGGGGTCGTCCTCGGCGACGATGTGCACCTCGCCGGTGATGGGCCGGCCCACCGAGCCGGGATGCTGCAGCCATTCGGCGGCGCCGATGAAGGTGACGCCGACGTTCTCGGAGCCGCCGTAGTACTCGTCGACGATCGGCCCCCACCACTCGATCATCGCCCGCTTCACGCCGGCCGGGCACGGCGCGGTGGCATGCAGCGCCACGCGCTGGCTCGACAGGTCGAAGCCGGCGCGCAAAGCGGGGTCCAGCGCCAGCAGGCGGACGAACATCGTCGGCACCCAGTGCCCGTGCGTGACGCGATGGCGCTCGATGGCCTGCAGCGCGGCCAGCGCGTCGAAGCGCGGCAGGATGACCGCGGTGCCACCGCACTCGATGGCGCGCACCACGAAGCGGCCGGTGGCGTGGTACAGCGGCGACGGCGACAGGTACACGCTGTCGGCATCGAGGCGGAACATGCGGCGCAACTGCTGCTCCAGCGGCGGCAGCTCGCGCCGGCGCGCGTACGGCGTCAACGCGCGCTTGATGCCCTTGGGCGTGCCGGTGGTGCCCGACGAATACATGAACTCGCGGCCGACATCGCGCGGCGGCAGCGGCGCCGCGGGGTCGAAGCGGTCGACGGCGCCTTCCAGTCGCTGGAAGCCCGGCAGCTCGCCGTCCAGCACGAAGCGGTGCGGCACCTCGCCGTCCGCCAGCGCCGCCGCCACCGCCGTGGCCAGGTCGCGCAGCGCGGCGCTGCCGACCAGCACGCGCGCGCCCGAATCGCGCAGCAGGTAGACGACTTCGGCCGCCGTCAGGTGCGTGCTGATCGGCACGTAGTAGAGGCCGGCGCGGCGCGCGCCCCACCACAGCGGGAAGCTGCCGATCTGGTTTTCCAGCAGCAAGGCGATGCAGCCGCCCGGCGGCAGCCCCAGCGCGTGCAGCCAGTGCGCCACCTGGTTGGCGCGTTCGTGCAGTTCGCGATAGCTCAAAGCCGGGCCGCCGTCGATGCGGACGGCGCACTTCTCGGGCTGCGCATCCGCCCAATCTGCAAGGTAGGTCACGGCGCGCTCCGCTTCGTGTCGATGCGATCGGTCATTCGGCCTTGATGCCGCGGTCCTTGACCAGGCGCGCCCACTTCGCGGTCTCGCGGCCGATGCGTTTGGCGTACTCGGCCGGCGTGGAGCCGGCGGCCACGCCGCCGATGGCGTCGAGCCGCTGCTGGAAGCCGGCGTCCTGCACGGCGGCGACGATGTCGCGGTTGAGCCGCTGGATCAGCGCCGGCGGCGTCTTCGGCGCGACCAGGATGCCCGACCAGGCCGAGGCTTCGTAGCCGGCGACGCCGGCCTCGACCACCGTCGGCACCTCCGGCAGGTGCCGCGACCGCGCCGGCGCCGCCACCGCCAGCGGCCGCAGCTGCCCCGAGCGGATGTGCGGCCCCGAGGTGGCCAGGCTGTCGAACAGCAGGTCGATCTGTCCGCCCAGCAGGTCCTGCAGCGCCGGCGCGTTGCCGCGGTAAGGGATGTGCACGAGGTGGATGCCCGTCAACGCCTTCAGCAGCTCCATCTGCATGTGCGTGACCGAGCCGTTGCCCGACGAGCCGAAGCTCAGCTGGCCGGGCCGCGCCCTGGCGTACTCGACCAGCTGCGGCAGCGTGCGCGGCGGCAGCTCGGCGCGCGCGACGAGGAAGATCTCCAGCGTCAGCACCTGCGAGACGGCGGCGAGGTCGTGCACCGGGTCGAGGACGCTGCGCGTCACCGCCGGGTTGATGGTCAGCGACGAACCGGCGAGCAGCAGCGTGTGCCCGTCGGGCGCCGAGCGCGCGACGAAGTCGTTGGCCAGCGCGCCGCCGGCGCCGGCCCGGTTGTCGACGACGATGGGCACGCCGAGCGCGGGCCGCAAGGCCTCGGCCAGCGCGCGCGCCACCGCGTCGGTCGGGCCGCCGACGGCAAACGGCACGACCAGGGTCACGGGCCGCGTCGGGAACACATCGCTGCGCTGGGCGCGGGCCGACGTCAACAGCGCGGCGGTGGTCGCGGCCGCCAGCAGCGAACGGCGTTGCAACAGGGGGGTCTCCCTGGAGGCCGGCCGCGCGCCGCGACCGGCCCGATGACGGGCCTCAGACATCGAGCCAGGTGTCGCGGTCGATGCCCGCGTTCTTGCGCGAGAAGCGGACGATCTCGTCGATCTTCGGGCCCAGCTCCGTCGGGTCCTGGCTGGCCGGCGTGATCGCGCCGTGCTGCCAGCTCTCGGCCACCGTGTAGCCATAACCCCAGGCCTCGAACACCTTGCCGCTGACGTGGCGCGCCTCGGGGCTGGCCAGCCAGGTCACCAGCGCGGCGATCCACGCCGGATCGCGGCGGGCGACGACCTCGGGCGCCAGCTCGCCGCGCAGGCCGCTGGTCATGCGCGTCTCGGCGCGCGGGGCGATGGCGTTGACCGTCACGCCCAGGCGCTGCAACTCGCGCGCGGCGACGATCGAGAAGCTCGCGATGCCCGCCTTGGCGGCCGCGTAGTTGGCCTGGCCGATGTTGGCGAACAGCCCCGAATGCGAGCTGGTGTTGATGACGCGCGCATCGACCGCCTGCCCCGCCTTGTGCTGGCGGCGCCAGTGGTTGGCGGCGTGGTGCGTCGGCGCGAAGGTGCCTTTGAGGTGCACCTTGATGACCGAGTCCCACTCGTCCTCGGTCATGTTGACGAGCATGCGGTCGCGCAGGATGCCGGCGTTGTTGACCAGGATGTCGAGCCGGCCGAAGCTGGCCACCGCGCGCTCGATCATCGCCTGCGCGCCGCTCCAGTCGGAGACGTCGCTGGTGTCGACCACCGCTTCGCCGCCCAGCGCGCGGATTTCGGCGACCACTTCTTCGGCCGGCGTCGCGTCGCGGCCGATGCCCGCGGCCGAGCTGCCGAGGTCGTTGACCACCACCTTGGCCCCGTGCCGCGCAAGCATCAGCGCATGCGCCCGGCCCAGCCCGCGCCCGGCGCCGCTGACGATCGCGACGCGTCCTTCACACAGCTTCATCGCCACTCCAGTTGCTTCACCAAATTCAGACCTGCATGCCGCCGTCGACCGCCAGCGACTGGCCGGAGATGAACGACGCCCGCGGCGACAGCAGGAAGACGACGGCCTCGGCCACCTCCGCGGCCTGGCCGATGCGCCGCAGCGGAATGGCGCGGCGGATGGTCTCGATCTGCGCCGGCGTCAGCTCCTCGCTCATCACCGCGTGGCCGAGCCCGGCATCGATCCAGCCCGGCCCGACGCAGTTGGCGCGGATGCCGTTGCGGCCCTCTTCGCGCGCAACGCCGCGGATCAGCATCTCCACCGCCGCCTTCGGCGCCGCCGACAGGATGTCGCGCGCCGGCACGCGCTCGACCGCCGAGGTGATCACCGCGACATAACTGCCGCCTTGCGCCCGCAGCCGCGGCAGCGTGGCGTGGACCAGGTTGAAGCAGCCGTTGACGTCGGCATTGGTGACGCGGGCCCAGTCGGCGGGCGAGATGTCGCCGATCAACTGCATGTGCAGCACCGGCCCGGCGGCGTAGACCACCGAATGGAAGCCGCCGAGAAAGTCCGCGGCTTCGGCGGCGATGCGCTCGACGGCTTCGGCGTCCTGCAGGTCGAGCGCGGCGAAGGCGACGCGGCGGCCGAGCGCCTCGACCTCGCGCGCCGCCGCCTCGGCGTTGTCGCGCCGGCTGCGGTAGGTGAAGAACACGTCGCTGCCGGCGCGCGCCAGCGCCAGGCACACGGCGCGCCCGATGCCGCCGCTGCCGCCGGCGACGAAGGCGCCGCCCTTGAGGTTCGCGAGGTCCATGCCGCTCCTTCCGCCGGGTTCCTAGAAGGGTTCCCCAAACGCGCCGAGATGCGGGTTCTCCCGCGGCTCGATCGCCGAAAATTGGTATGGTAGCATACCGGAATTCCACCCCGAGGGCGTTCGATGACCGACCGGGCAGGTCCCGCCGAGGGGCGCGCACTTCTCCGGCTGCAGGGCATCGCGCTGCAGTTCGGCGGCGTGAAGGCGCTGCAGGGCGTGTCCTTCGAGGTGGCGAGCGGCAGCATCTGCGGCCTGATCGGGCCCAACGGCGCCGGCAAGACCTCGCTCTTCAACTGCCTGTCGCGGCTGTACGACTGCCAGGCCGGCGAGATCGAGTTCGCCGGCGCGCCGATCACGCGGCTGCCGCCGCACCGCATCGCGCCGCTGGGCATCGGCCGCACCTTCCAGAACCTGGCGATGTTCCGCACGCTGTCGGTGGCCGACAACGTGCGCGTCGGCCGCCATGGCCGCACGAGCGCCGGCTTCTTCGCCAACGCGCTGCGGCTGCCGGTGGTCGGCCGCGAGCGCCGCGAGACGGAACGCCGCCTGGCGCAGGTGCTCGACTTCCTCGACCTCGGCCGCGACGCGCAGACCCGCGTCTCCGAGCTGCCGTTTGGCACGCAGAAGCGCGTGGAGCTGGCGCGCGCGCTGGTCGGCGAGCCGCGGCTGCTGCTGCTGGACGAGCCGGCCTGCGGGCTCAACCACGAAGAGGTGGGCCGCCTCGGCGCGCTGATCCGCCGCATCCGCGACGAGTTGCGGACCACGGTGCTGCTGGTCGAGCACCACATGGGGCTGGTGATGAGCGTGTCGGACCACGTCGTCGCGCTGAACTTCGGCAAGGTGCTGGCCGCCGGCACGCCGCAGGCCGTGGCCAACCACCCCGAGGTGGTGGCCGCCTACCTGGGCCGCGCGCGATGACGCCGCTGCTGCAGGTGCGCGGGCTGCAGGCCTGGTACGGCGCCACGCAGGTGCTGCACGGCATCGACTTCGAGATCCCGGCCGGCGCCATCCTCGCGCTGCTGGGCGCCAACGGCGCCGGCAAGACCACCACCTTGCGCGCGCTGTGCCGCATGCAGGTGCGCACCGCGGGCGCGGTGGCGGTCGACGGCGTCGACGTGACGCGCCACGCCACCGCCGACATCGTGCGCCTGGGGCTGGCGCACGTGCCCGACGGCCGCGGCACCTTCACGCAGCTGACGGTGGAAGAGAACCTGCGGCTGGGCGCCTACACGCGGCGCGACCGCGCCGCCGTCGACGAAGACACGCGCACGATGTACCGGCACTTTCCGCGCCTGGACGAGCGCCGGCTGCAGCGCGCCGGCACGCTGAGCGGCGGCGAGCAGCAGATGCTGGCGATCGCGCGCGCGCTGATGCTGCGGCCGCGCCTGCTGCTGCTGGACGAGCCCAGCTTCGGGCTGGCGCCGCTGGTGGTCGAGGACATCTTCGCGATCCTGCGCCGCATCAACCAGGCGAGCGGGGTGTCGATCCTGCTGGTCGAGCAGAACGCGGTGCTGGCGCTGGAACTGGCCGACCGCGCCTGCCTCATCGAGACCGGCCGCGTCGTGCTGAGCGGCAGCGCGGCAGCCTTGCGCAACGACGAAGGCGTGCGCCGCGCCTACCTCGGCCAATAGACGCCAGCCGCCGAGACACACCCGCCAATGGAAGACGTGCTGCAACAGGTGATCTCGGGGCTGGCGACCGGCAGCGTGTACGCCATCGTCGCGCTGGCGCTGGTGATGATCTACCAGACCACCCACCACGTGAACTTCGCCCAGGGCGAGATGGCCATGTTCTGCACCTACCTGGCCTGGGCGCTGCTGCAAAAGGGCGTGCCGTACTGGCTGGCCTTCGCGGCGGCGACGGCGATCGGCTTCGTCGTCGGCGCCGCGGTCGAGCGCGTCGTCATCCGGCCGCTGGCGCAGGCGCCGGTGCTGGCCGTGGTGGTGGTGTTCATCGGGCTGCTGGTCATCTTCAACAGCGTGGCGGGCTGGGCCTTCGGCTACAGCGTGCAGACCTTCCCCAGCCCGTTCGGCGGCGGCACCGGGCTGTGGGGCGGCATGGTGTCGGCGCACCAGCTCGGCAGCCTGGTCGTCACGGTCGCGCTGCTGCTGCTGCTGTTCGTCTTCTTCCGCTTCACGCCGTGGGGGCTGGCGCTGCGCGCGGTGGCCGAGAACCCGGCGTCGAGCAGCCTGGTGGGCATCCGCGTCGGCAGCATGCTGGCGCTCGGCTGGGGGCTGGCCAGCGCCATCGGCGCGGTGGCCGGCATGCTGGTCGCGCCGATCGTCTTCCTCGACCCCAACATGATGATGAGCGTGCTGCTCTACGCCTTCGCCGGGGCCGTGCTGGGCGGCATCACCAGCCCGGTGGGCGCGGTGGTCGGCGGGCTCGCCGTCGGCGTGCTGGAGAACCTGGTCGGGCTGCTGATCGGCAACGAGTTGAAGCTGAGCGTCGCGCTGGCACTGATCATCGGCGTGCTGCTGGTCAGGCCTGCGGGGCTGTTCGGCCGCGTGTCGGTGTCGAGGGTCTGAGGTGCATAACATGCATTCCGTATCGACCGTGCCGGTCCCGCTCGCTGCGCGCGACGCCGGCCAGCGCCTGCGGTCCAGCCTGATCGGCTTGGTCGCCGTCGCGCTGGTGACCGGCTTCGCTTTCGTCGGCAGCGGCTACCAGCTGTTCCAGGCGACGATGGTGATGGTCTACGCCATCGCGCTGCTCGGCCTGAACATCCTGACCGGCTACAACGGGCAGATCTCGCTCGGCCACGGCGCGTTCTTCGCGATCGGCGCCTACTGCGCCGCGATCCTGATGGAGCGGCTGTCCATGCCCTATTGGGCGACGCTGCCGGCCGCCGCGCTGGCCTGCGGGCTGGTCGGCTACGCCGTCGGCTGGCCGGCGCTGAAGCTCGAAGGCATCTACCTCGCGCTGGCCACCTTCGCGCTGGGCACCGCGACGCCGCAGTTGCTGAAGTTCAGGAAGCTGGAGCCGCTGACCGGCGGCGCCCAGGGGCTGGTGCTGCTCAAGCCCGATGCGCCTTTCGGCCTGCCGCTGAACCAGGACCAGTGGCTGTACCTGTTCGTCTTCGGCGTCGCGTTGCTGATGTTCGCCATCGCGCGCAACCTGCTGGACGGCCGCATCGGCCTGGCGCTGCTGGCGGTGCGCGACCACCCGACCGCGGCCACCGCGATGGGCGTGGACGTGGCGCGCGTCAAGACGGCGGCGTTCGCCGTCTCGGCGGCCTACACCGGCGTGGCCGGCGCACTCGGCGCGATCGCCGTGCAGTTCGTGGCGCCCGACAGCTTCACGATGTTCCTGTCGATCTCGCTGATCGTCGGCATCGTCGCCGGCGGGCTGGCCTCGATGTCGGGCGCCGTGTGGGGCGCGGCCTTCATCCACTTCATCCCCAACGTCGCCGAGAAGGTGTCGAAGGCCGCGCCGTGGGCGATCTACGGCGTGATGCTGATCGTCTTCGTGATGCTGCTGCCGCAAGGCGTTGCCGGGGCGCTGCAGCGCGCGCGGGCCGCGTGGCAGCGGCGGCGCCGGCCGGCCGGAGCGGGGCACCGAGCGGGGCACTGAGCGCGGCAATCGGCGCGGCAATCGGCGCGGCAATCGGCGCCGCGCCGGCACGCGTTCAAACCGGATCCCAAGAGAACACGTCGCGCGACTTGTCGAGCGGGTAGAACGACGGCGTCATCATCGGCAGCGCGACGTCCAGGCAGGCCTGCACCGTCCAGCCCTCGCCGCGGTGGGCGGTGCGGATCGGCCGCGGCTGCGAGAACAGGTAGATCTCGTTGTTCCTGACGCCGAAGATCTGCCCCGTCACGCCGCCGGCCTGGTCGGTCAGCAGCGCGCAGGTGAAAGGCGCGATCTTGGCGGCTTCCAGCCGCATGTTGACCTGCATCCGCGCCCGGCCTTCGGGCGTGTCGGTCGGAATGGTGTCGACCATGCGCGTGAAGGCGAAGGGCGCGATGCAGTTCGAGCGCACGCCGAACTTGTGCATGTCGAGCGCGATGGCCTTGGACAGCCCGACCACGCCGAGCTTGGCCGCGCAGTAGTTGGCCTGGCCGAAGTTGCCGATCAGCCCCGAGGTCGAGGTCATGTGCACGAAGGCGCCCGACGCTTCGCTCTTGAAGTGCGGCGCGGCGGCGCGCGACATGTTGAAGCAGCCCTTCAGGTGCACGCGCACGACGGCGTCGAAATCCTCCTCGGTCATGCGGTGGAAGATCACGTCGCGCAGGTTGCCGGCGTTGTTGACGACGCCGTCGATGCGGCCGTAGGTCTCCACGGCCTGCGCGACGATGGCCTGCGCCGATTTCCATTCGGCGACGCTGTCGGTGTTGGCCACCGCGGTGCCGCCGGCGGCGCGGATCTCGTCCACCGTCTGCTGCGCCGGCAGCACGCTGCCGCCGCTGCCGTCGACCGCAACGCCGAGGTCGTTGACGACCACCCGGGCGCCGTGCCGCGCCGCTTCCAGCGCGATGCACTTGCCGACGCCGGCGCCCGCACCGGTCACCACGATCACCTTTCCTTCCAGCAAGCCGGCCATGCAGGCCCTCCGATCCCAGGTTGCGACGACGATAGTATACTAGCTTACTAGTTGGCCGGGCGCGCGGCGGCCGCCGCACCCGCCCCGCCCGCCCCGCCCGCTGCGCCCAGGCGTTGCCACACCTCGCCGCGCTGCAGCTTGCCGGTGGCCGTGCGCGGCAGTTGCTCGACGATGCGCAGCACGCGCGGCAGCTTGAAGCCGGCGATGTGCGGCCGCGCGAAATCCTGCAGTTCCTGCAGGCCGACCGACTGGCCGGCCCGCAGCTCGACCACCGCGCACACCGTCTCGCCCCAGCGCGCGTCGCGCGCGCCGACCACCACCACGTCCTGCACCGCCGGGTGCAGGCGCAGCACCTGTTCCACCTCGATGGGGAAGATGTTCTCGCCGCCCGAGATGATGAGGTCGCTGACGCGGTCGGTCAGGAACAGCCAGCCGTCGGCGTCGACGCGGCCGCCGTCGCCGCTGCGGTACCAGCCGTCGGCGTCCAGCACCTCGGCAGTGGCCTCGGGCCGCTTCCAGTAGCCGAGCATGATGGTCGGCGAGCGCAGGTAGATCTCGCCCGCTTCGCCGATGCCGAGCACCCGCCCCTGCGCGTCGCGGATCTCCATCTCGAAGGCCGGCAGCAGCCGGCCCACCGAGCGCAGCCGCTCCGGGCGGTCGATGCGGTGCTCTTTCGGCGGGAAGAAGGTGGCCGATCCGGCCGCTTCGGTCATGCCGTAGTACTGGCCGAAGCCGCAGCCCGGAAACAGCCGCTGGCAGCGCTGGATCAGCTCGACATCCATCGGCGCCGCGCCGTAGAAGATGGACTTCAGCGGCGGCGCCGGCTCGCTGCCGGCCTCGACCATCTCGACCAGCGCGCGGATGACGGCCGGCACGACGAAGGTGCGCGTCGCCGCGTGCTGCCGGCTCAGCTTCAGCAGGTTGGCCGGCGACGGGTCGGCCGTCAGCACGCAGGTGATCGAGCGCAGCAGGCCGATCAGCATGTACGACAAGCCGCCCGAATGGAAGTTGGGCATCGCCGAGAGCAGCACATCGCCGGCATGCCAGTCGGCCCAGTCGGGCGAGCCGACCTCCATCCAGCGCGCCACCGACAGCTTGCGCCGCGTTTCCAGCACGCCTTTCGGGCGGCCGGTGGTGCCGCTGGTGTAGAGCTGCAGGCACACGGCATCGGGGTCGATGGAGGCGGGGTCGCCGGGGTGGCCGGCGTGGCCGGCGTCGCCGGCGTGGGGCAGCGGCCCGTCGAAGAGCAGGGCCTGCAGGCCGTCCGGCGCAGCCGCCACGGTCGACAGCAGCACCGGCGCCGGCGCCAGGCCGCGGCAGGCCTCGGCCACGGCGTCGTGCACCTCGGCCCCGGCGACCACCACGCGCGACTCGCTGTCGTCGATGACGTAGCGCATCTCCGGCACCGCGAAGCGCCAGTTGACCGGCACCAGCACGCAGCCCGCGCGGATGCAGCCGAAGAACACCGGGAACAGCAGCGGGCTGTTCTTGCCGACGTAGGCGACGCGGCTGCCCGCCGGCACGCCGCTGGCGCGCAGCCAGGCGGCAAAGCGGTCGCTGGCTTCGTCGAGCTGCCGGTAGCTCAGCGTCAGCTCGTCGCCGACGATGGCCGGCCGGCCGGGAAACCGCCGTTCCGCCTGCTTCGGATAGTCGTCGATGAAGACCAGTCCATCGAGCGAGAGATCAGGGCCTCGAAAGCGCATCGCGTCGTACTCCCCGGTACGTTGACCGCGATATCGTATGCTAGGAAACCAAACAAGGCCAGCGGGTCGGCCCGCTGGCCCGTCGTGGGCCCGCCCCCGCTCAATGCCCGCCGCTGAACGAGCGCGAGGCTTCCACCGACGCCGCCACGTCGCCCTTGCCGCCGTTGAAGAACAGGTTCAGCCCGACGGCCGACATCGAGGCCAGCAGGATGCCCGACTCGATCAGCGGGTGGATGGCGTGCGGCAGCCACTGCAGGTAGCGCGGCGCCACCAGCGGGATCATGCCGACGCCGATCGACACCGCCACGATGAACAGGTTGTTGCGGTTGGTCTTGAAGTCGACGGCCGCCAGGATGCGGATGCCGGTGGCCGCCACCATGCCGAACATCACCAGCCCGGCGCCGCCCAGCACGAAGGTGGGCAGCGATTCGACCAGCGCCGCCATCTTCGGGAACATGCCCAGCAGCATGAGGATCACGCCGGCGGCCACGCAGACGTAGCGGCTCTTGACCCCGGTGACGCCGACCAGGCCGACGTTCTGCGAGAAGCTGGTGTACGGGAAGGTGTTGAAGATGCCGCCGATCAGCGTGCCCAGCCCGTCCACGCGCAGCCCGGCAGAGAGCTGGCGCTGGTTGATCGGCTTGCCCGTCATCTCCGACAGCGCCAGGAACATGCCGGTCGACTCGATCATCACGACGATCATCACCAGGCTCATCGTCAGGATCAGCACCGGGTCGAAGGTGGGCGTGGCGATCTCGAACGGCAGCACCAGGTCGAACCAGTTCGCCTTGGCCACTTTCTCGAAGCTCATCAGCCCCATCGACGTGGCGATGACCGCCGCGATGATGATGCCCAGCAGCACCGAGATGTTGGCGACGAAGCCGCGCGCGTACTTGGCGATCAGCATGATCGAGACCAGCGAGATCGCGGCGATGCCCATGTGCGTGAGCTGCGCGTACTTCGGGTTCGGCACCGTGCCGACCAGCGCCAGTCCCTGCGGCAGCGGCGGCACCAGGGCCGGCGCGCTGGCCGCGCCACTGGCGATGGCGCCGGGCGCCACGGCCGCGCCGCCCAGGCTCTTGACGGTGGCCAGCCACTGGGCGTGCGCGGGGTCGACGACCTGCGGCGCCGTCGGGCCGAAGGGATTGCCGAACACCCAGTTGATGCCCACGCGCATCAGGCTGATGCCGATGACGGCGATGATCGTGCCCGTCACCACCGGCGGGAAGAAGCGCAGCATGCGGCTGACCACCGGGGCCAGCAGCATCGAGACGATGCCGGCGCCGATGATCGACCCGAAGATCAGGCCCGCGCCTTCGACGTTGGGCGAGGCATTGGCCATCGCCACCATCGGCGCCACCGACGCGAAGGTCACGCCCATCATCACCGGCAGCCGGATGCCGAACTGGCGCGTCGCGCCGAAGGCCTGGATCAGCGTGACCAGCCCGCAGCAGAACAGGTCGGCCTGGATCAGCATGGTCACCTGCTCGGGCGTCAGCCGCAGCGCGCGCCCGACGATCAGCGGGACGGCCACGGCCCCCGCATACATCACCAGCACGTGTTGCAGGCCGAGGGCCGTGAGCCGGCCGGTTGGAAGCTTCTCGTCCACGGGATGGACGGCAGGGGTCGTCATCGACGGTCTCCTCACAGGGCGGCGCGCGGCACTCGCAGGGGCGGCAGGATCGGGATGGGGAAGCCGCGGCCAGGGCCGATCGGTCTTCCCCCCACCACAGCGGGCTCTGTGAGGAGCGTGGGTCGCAATCCCGGCGGAAACCGGAAACCCGCGGCGACCTGGGGTGAACTGTATACAGTTTCGTGTTCGATCTTGTACCGGGATTACCCGTGGATCGCGAGGTTCAGGACCCTCGATACGTGCTGTAGCTGAACGGGCTGACGAGCAGCGGCACGTGGTAGTGGCCTTGCGCATCGGCGATGCCGAAGTCGAGGTTCACCACGTCGATGAAGGGCGGCTCGGGCAGCGCCGCGCCGCGGCCGCGGAAGTAGTCGGCCACGTGGAACGCCAGTCGCCAGCGCCCCGCGGCCATGGCCGCGGCGTCGAGCAGCGGCCCGCCGTCGCTGCGGCCGTCGGCGTTGAGCGTGACGGTCTTGACGGTGCGGAAGCCGCCGTCGCCCTGCCCTTGCTGCAGAACGACCTGCATGCCGGCGGCCGGGCAGCCGTTGGCGGTGTCCAGCACATGCGTGCTCAGGTGGCCCATCGGTCGATCTCCTCGCCAAGAAAAAGGCAAACTGTATACGCCCCGGCATCCATTCGGCTAGCGCGCCGCGGCCTCGGCGTCGACCTCGGCCCCGGCTTCGATCAGCAGGGCGCGGAAGTCGTTGACGTTGGTGCGCGTGGGCCCGGTCAGCACCGAGTCGCCGAGGGCCTGGAAGAAGCCGTGCCCGTTGTTGTTGGCCAGCTCGTCGGCCGGCTTCAACCCCAGCGCCCAGGCGCGGGCCAGCGTGTCGGGCGCGATCACGGCGCCGGCGATCTCCTCGGCGCCGTCGACGCCGTCGGTGTCGCCGGCCAGGCCGTGCACGCGCGCGCAGCCGTCCAAGGCGATGGCGGCGGCCAGCAGGCATTCGACGTTGCGGCCGCCGCTGCCCGCGCCGCGCAGCGTGACCGTGGTCTCGCCGCCCGACAGCAGCACGCAAGGCGGCGAGAAAGGCTGGCCGCGCCCGGCCACCTGCCGCGCGATGCCGGCCAGCACGGTGCCGACGTCGCGCGCCTCGCCCTCGATGGCGTCGCCGAGGATGTGCGCCGCGTAGCCGGCCGCGCGCGCCACGGCGGCCGCCGCCTCCAGCGCCAGCTGCGGCGCGGCGACGATGTGCGCGCTGCCGCGCGCCAGCCGCGGGTCGCCCGGCTTGACCGACTCGCCCTCGCCCGATTCGAGCAGGCGTCTGGCGGCGTCGGGCAGGTCGAGACGCCAGCGGCGCACGATGGCCAGCGCGTCGGCGCACGTGGTCGGGTCGGCGACGGTGGGGCCCGAGGCGATGTCGATCGGCCGGTCGCCGGGCACGTCGGAGATCAGCAGCGTCAGCACCCGCGCCGGATGGCAGGCCGCGGCCAGGCGCCCGCCGTTGATGGCCGAGAGGTGGCGGCGCACGGTGTTCATCTCGCCGATCGTCGCGCCGCTGGCCAGCAGCGCGCGGTTGACGTGCTGCAGGTCGGACAGCGTCAGCCCGGCGCTCGGCAGCGGCAGCAAGGCCGAGCCGCCGCCCGAGATCAGGCACAGCACGAGGTCGTCGGCGCGCAGGCCGCTCACCGTTTCGAGCATCCGCCGCACCGCGGCTTCGCCGGCCGCATCGGGCACGGGGTGCGCCGCCTCGACGATCTCGATGCGCTCGCAAGGCGCGGCGTAGCCGTAGCGGGTAACGACGAGGCCGGAGACCCGCTCCAGCCCTGGCTGGCCGCGCCAATGCTGCTCCAGCGCCTGCGCCATCGCCGCCGAGGCCTTGCCGGCGCCGATGACGACGACCCTGCCCGTTACGCTCGACAGGTCGGGCAGGAAGCGCGGCACGCACAGCGCCGGCTGCGCCGAGGCGATCGCCGCGTCGAACATGCGGCGCAGCAGATCGGCGGGCGTGACCATGTCCGTCACGATGGCCGTCACGAGGCGGCTTCAGCGGCCCACGTCAGACGCCGGCTGCCCGATCTCGAAGTTGGACAGCTTCTCCAGCGCGCGCACCAGGCCCGAATGGTCCCAGCCGGCGCCGCCATGCGCCACGCAGGCGTTGAAGAGCTGCTGCGCCGTCGCGGTGGCCGGCAAGGCCAGGCCCAGCGACTTGGCCGCGCCGAGCGCGAGGTTCAGGTCCTTCTGGTGCAGCGCGATGCGAAAGCCCGGCGTGACGTTGCGCTGGACCATGCGCTCGCCCAGCACTTCGAGGATGCGCGAGCTGGCCAGCCCGCCCAGCAGCGCCTGCCGCACCTTGGCGGGGTCGGCGCCGGCGCGGGCGGCGAACAGCAGGCCTTCGGCCACCGCGTTGATGGTCAGTGCCACGACGATCTGGTTGGCCACCTTGCAGGTCTGGCCGGCGCCGCTGGCGCCGACCAGGCTGATGTTCTTGCCCATGGCTTCGAGCACCGGCTTGATGCGATCGAACACCGCGGGCTTGCCGCCGCACATGATGGACAGCGTGGCGTTCTTCGCGCCCACCTCGCCGCCGGAGACCGGCGCGTCGAGGTAGTCGCAGCCCAGCGCCTCGATGCGCGCGGCGAAGGCCTGCGTCTCCACCGGCGAGATGGACGACATGTCGACCACCGCCTTGCCCGTCGACAGGCCTTCGGCCACGCCGTCCTTGCCGAACAGCACGGCCGCCACGTCGGGCGTGTCGGGCAGCATGGTGATGACGAGGTCGGCGCGCTCGGCCACGCCGCGCGCGTGCGTGCACTGTGTGGCCCGGCTCTCGGCGATCGCGGCCGGCAGCTTGCCGCGCGTGTACACGTACAGCGTGTGCCCGGCGCGCAGCAGGTGGCCCGCCATCGGCGCGCCCATGATGCCCAGGCCGATGAAGCCGATCTTCAGGGGGTTGGTGGTCATCGCGAAGTCCTTCGTTCGATTCGTTTCAGCGCGCCAGCTGCTGCAGCCAGCCGAGGCCCGCCTCGGTGGACGCCGCGGGCTTGTATTCGCAGCCGATCCAGCCGCGGTAGCCGATGCGGTCGAGCAGCGCGAACAGGTAGCGGTAGTTGATTTCGCCGCTGCCGGGCTCGTGGCGCCCCGGGTTGTCGGCCAGCTGGATGTGCGCGATGCGCGGCAGCAGCCGCTCGATCGTCGCCGCCAGCTCGCCTTCCATGCGCTGCAGGTGGTAGATGTCGTATTGCAGGTAGGCGTTGCTCGCGCCCACCTCGTCGAGGATGTCGATGGTCTGCGCGCTGCGGCAGAGATAGAAGCCGGGGATGTCGTAGGTGTTGATCGGCTCGACCAGCAGCTTGAGCCCGGCGGCCGCCAGCTCGGCCGCCGCGTAGCGCAGGTTGCCCACCAGCGTGCGGCGCAGTTCGGCGGCCGGTACGTCGGCCGGCGCCTTGCCGGCCAGGCAGTTGAGCTGCGGCACGCCCAGCGCCTTGGCGTAGTCGATCGCGCGGCCCACGCCGTCGCGGAACTCGCTCACGCGGTCGGGCAGGCAGGCGATGCCGCGCTCGCCGGCGTCCCAGTCGCCGGCCGGCAGGTTGTGCAGCACGAGCTGCAGCCGCTGCGCGTCCAAGCGCGCGCGGATCTCGGCCGCCGGCCAGGCATAGGGAAAAAGGAACTCGACGGCGTCGAACCCCGCCTTGCGCGCCAGCGCGAAGCGGTCGAGGAACGGCGCCTCGTTGAACAGCATGGTCAGGTTGGCGGCGAACTTGGGCATGGGCTTGTCTCCTCGGTGGGGTCAGTCGAGCAGCGCGGCGGCGATGCTGGCAATGGCGGTCGGCACGTCGGCCTTGCCCTGCGCGAGTTCCTCGAACTCGACGACGTTGTCGATCTCGGTGCCCATCGCGATGTTGGTCACCCGCTCCAGGATCACCTCGATCACCACCGGCACCCGGTGCTCGGCCATCCAGGCCTCGGCCTGCGCGATGGCCGGCGCGATCTCCTGCTGCCGGTGCACGCGGATCGCCTTGCAACCCAGGCCTTCGACCACCTTCACGTGGTCGACGCCGTAGGCCCGCGCGGGCTCGTCGGCCGGCGTGTTGACGTTGTCGAAGGCGAGCTGCACGCCGTAGTCCATGCCGAAGCCGCGCTGCGACTGGCGGATCAGCCCCAGGTAGCTGTTGTTGACCACGATGTGCAGGTACGGCAGCTTGAACTGCGCGCCCACCGCCAGCTCTTCCAGCATGAACTGGAAGTCGTAGTCGCCCGACAGCGCGACCAGCTTGCGCTGCGGGTCGGCCGCGCGCACGCCCAAGGCGGCCGGCACGGTCCAGCCCAGCGGGCCGGCCTGGCCGCAGTTGATCCAGCGGCGCGGGCCGTAGACGTGCAGGAACTGCGCCGCCGCGATCTGCGAGAGGCCGATCGTCGAGACGTAGGTGACGTCCTTGCCGAAGGCGTTGTTCATGCACTGGTAGACGCGCTGCGGCTTCATCGGCACGTCGTCGTAGTTGGTCTTGCGCAGGTATTGCAGGTCGGCCTTGCGCGCCTGGCATTCGGCGCTCCAGGCCGAACGCTCGCGCAGCCGGCCGGCGGCCTTGCGCTCGGCGGCCACCTGCACGAACAGTTGCAGCGCGGCCCGGGCGTCGGAGACGATGCCGTAATCGGGCGCGAAGACGCGGCCGATCTGCGTCGGCTCGATGTCCACGTGGATGAACTTGCGGCCCTTGCAATACACCTCGGGGCTGCCGGTGTGGCGGTTGGCCCAGCGGTTGCCGATGCCCAGCACGAAGTCGCTGGCCAGCAGGTTGGCGTTGCCGTAGCGGTGGCTGGTCTGCAGGCCGCACAGGCCGGCCATCAGCGGGTGGTCGTCGGGGATGCTGCCCCAGCCCATCAGCGTGGGGATCACCGGGATGCCGGTCAGTTCCGCGAAGCTAACCAGCAAGTCAGCCGCATCGGCATTGATGATGCCGCCGCCGGCGACGATCAGCGGCCGCTCGGCCTGCTCCAGCAGGTCCAGCGCCTTCTCGATCTGCTTGCGCGTCGCCGCCGGCTTGTAGACCGGCAGCGGCTCGTAGGTGTCGATGTCGAACTCGATGTCGGCCATCATCACGTCGAACGGCAGGTCGATCAGCACCGGGCCCGGGCGCCCCGAGCGCATCAGGTGGAAGGCCTGCTGGAAGGCGCGCGGCACCTGCGCCGGCTCCATCACCGTGGTGGCCCACTTGGTCACCGGGCGGGCGATGGCGGCGATGTCCACCGCCTGGAAGTCTTCCTTGTGCAGCCGCGCGCGCGGCGCCTGGCCGGTGATGCACAGGATGGGGATCGAGTCGGCCTGCGCCGAGTACAGCCCGGTGATCATGTCGGTGCCGGCCGGCCCCGAGGTGCCGATGCACACGCCGATGTTGCCGGCCCGCGCCCGCGTGTAGCCCTCGGCCATGTGCGAGGCGCCTTCCACGTGGCGCGCCAGCACGTGGGCGATGGTCTGCCGCTCCTTGAGTTGCGCGTACAGCGGGTTGATCGCCGCCCCGGGCACGCCGAAGGCCTGGCTGACGCCTTCCTTCTCCATCACCAGCACCGCCGCCATCGCCGCCTTCATCGTTGCCATCGTCGACTCCTGGAAGAACGGCATCGATGATCGGAGCCGGCCGCCGGCTTGAGAAGCCAAGGGATCGGATAAGTGCTATTCCGGTATGGAATGCGGCGGCCGTGCTGTATACACTTTTGTCTCATGGACCGAATGACCACGATGCTGACCTTCATGCGCGTCGTCGAGACCGGCAGCTTCAGCAAGGCCGCGGCGGAACTGGGCATGACGCAGCCCACCGCCACCAAGGCGGTGGCCGAGGCCGAGCGCCGGCTGGGCGCTCGGCTGCTGCACCGCACGACGCGCGGCGTCGCGCCGACCGAGCTGGGCAGCCTGTACTACGAGCGCTGCAAGCTCGCCGCGCACCACTTCGCCGAGGCCGAGCAGGTGGCCGCGCAAGGCGCCGGCGTGGCCGGCGGCACGCTGCGCCTGAACACCTCGGTGGCCTTCGGTCGCCGCGTGATGGCGCCGCTGGTGCTGCGCTACATGCGCGAGCACCCGGCGCTGCAGATCGACCTCGGCCTCGACGACCGCTACGTCAACCTGGTGGAGCAAGGCGTCGACGTGGCCATCCGCATGGGCCGCCTGGCCGACTCCACGCTGGGCGCCAGCTACCTGGGCAGCAACCCCTGGGTGCTGGTCGCGGCGCCGGCCTACCTGGCGCGCCACGGCGCGCCCGAGCACCCGGCCGCCCTGGTCGACCATGCCTGCCTGGTCTACAGCAGCGTGCAGGGCGATGCGCGCTGGCTGTTCCACGGCGCCAAGGGTCGCCAGGACCAGGCCGGCGGCGACCTCGCGGTGCCGGTGCGCGGCCCGCTGCGATCGAACAACCTGACCACGGTGCTGGCCGCCTGCGAGGCCGGCTTCGGCCTGGCCGTGCTGCCGCGCTACGTGGCCGGCGAGTCGCTGCGCGCGGGCCGCATCGTGCCGCTGCTGGCCGAGCACACGCTGCCGTCGCAGGAAGTGCACGCCGTCTTCCCGTCGCCCAAGCTGGTGCCGCAGAAGGTGAGTGCCTTCATCCGCTGGCTGCAGGCGCAGCTGCAAGGGGATTGGTGGGACCGCGAGGCTTAGCTGCGGCGCGCTGGCGCCCGGCAACGTTCGCCAGCGGGTAAGTCCCAGGCCGTGGCCGCGGAATCGAGGCTACATTCGCATCCAGTTTTGGATCCAATCTTGGATCTGAAAACGGATCTTCTTCCCGGAGCCTCGGTGCCAGCCCCTGAACAGAACTCGGTCGACGTCGCCGTAATCGGCGCCGGCAGCATCGGCCTCGCGGTCGCGTACTACCTGGTCACGCGTCATGCGGTGACCCGCGTCGCGGTGCTCGATCCGCGCGACCCGATGAGCCTGACCTCGGCGCAGTCCGGCGAGAACTACCGCAACTGGTGGCCGCACCCGGTGATGACGGCCTTCACCGACCATTCGATCACGCTGATGGAGGAACTCGACCGGACCTCCGGCGGGCGCCTGAACATGACGCGCGGCGGCTACGCGCTGGTGACGCGGCGCGCGCGCCCCGCGGACCTGATCGACGAGCTGTATCGCGGCTACGGCGAGACGCCCGGCCGCATCCGCCTGCGCGAGGCGGACGACGCCGACTACCAGCGCTCGCTGCGCAGCCCCTGGACCGCGGCGCCGGACGGTGTCGACGTGCTGCTGGACCGGGCGCTGATCCGCAGCGCCTTCCCGGCCTACGCCGACGACGTGGCGACGGTCATCCACATCCGCCGCGCCGGCTCGATCAGCGCGCAGCAGATGGGGCAGGCCATGCTGGAGGCCATGCGCCCGGCGGGCGTTCGCGTGCGCCGCGCCGCGGTGCGCGCCATCGGCGGCGGCGCGCCCTACACCCTGGAATTGCAGACCGACGCCGGCGTCGAGACGCTGCGTACCGAGCGCATCGTCAATGCCGCCGGCCCTTTCGTGCGCGACATCGCGCGCATGCTGGGCGAAGACCTGCCGGTGAAGTGCGTCTACCAGCAGAAGATCTCGTTTCGCGACCGCGAGGCGGCGATCGCCCGCGACATGCCGTTCACCATCGACCTCGACGGCCAGCAACTCGCCTGGGACGCCGAAGACCGCGCCCTGCTGGCCGCCGACCCCGCCACGCGGCGGCTGGTGGAGCCGATGACGGGCGGCATCCATTGCCGCCCCGACGGCGCCGTCGACGGCGACTGGATCAAGCTCGGCTGGGCCTACAACGAGACGGCCAGCGACCCCCACGCCGACGAGCCGATCGACCCGCACTTCCCCGACATCGTGCTGCGCGGGGCGAGCCGCCTGCACCCGCGCCTGGCCGCCTACATCGGCCACCTGCCGCGCGGCGCGCACCACTACGGCGGCTACTACACGATGACCGAGGAGAACTGGCCGCTGATCGGGCCGATGCGCGCGCCGGGCAGCTTCGTCGCCGGCGCGCTGTCGGGCTTCGGCTCGATGGCGGCTTGCGCCACCGGCGCGATCTGCGCCGCCTGGGTCACGGGATCGGCCGTGCCGGCGTACGCGCACGCGCTGTCCGCCGCGCGCTACGGCGACGCGGCGCTGATGGCCGAGCTGGCGCGCAGCGGCAAGGGCAGCCTGTAGGCGCGCCTTCGGATCCGGGAGCCGATCGATGACCGAACCCGCCGCGCTGCACATCGTCAGGACCCTGCGCGACGACATCCTCAACGGCGTGCTCGCGCCCGGCCTGCAGATCCGCCAGGAAGCGCTGGCCGAGCAGTTCGGCGTCAGCCGGGTGCCGGTGCGCGAGGCGCTCAAGCAGCTGGAGGCCGAAGGGCTGGTGAAGACCGAGCTGCACAAGGGCGCCTTCGTGTCGACGCGCAGCCTCGAAGAGATCGAGGAGATGCTCGACATCCGCATCGCGCTGGAAGTGCGCGCGCTCAAGCTGGCGGTGCCCAAGCTCACCCGCGAGATCCTGGACAAGGCCGCCTCGATCCTGGGCACCTACGACCGCAGCGACAGCCCGCAGGAGTGGCGCGACCTCAACCTGGCGTTCCACCTCACGCTGTACGCGGCCTCGGGCCGCCCGCTGCTCGTCAAGATGATCGAGGACGTGGCGCTGATGAACTCGCACTTCATGCGCACCTACATCTCGGCCACCGTGGGCCGCGACGATGCGCAGCGCGAACACCACGAGATCCTCGACGCCTGCGCGCGCGGCAGCGTGGCGCGGTCGCTGCAGCTGCTGGAGCAGCACATCGAGCACACGCGCGCCGTGCTGCGGCGCAAGGCCAGCCCGCGGCCGGGCATCGGCCGCTTCCCGTCCACCTCGGCGCGCTGAGCCCTGCGCGCCGCCGCTTGTCCGTCCCACCGGAGTCCACGATGAACCGAACCCTGTCCACCACCTTCGCGGCCCTGGCGCTGGCTGCCGCCCTTCCCGCGCTGGCGCAGTCGCCCGGCGGCACGCTGGGCAAGATCCGCGATGCCGGCGAGATCCGCCTCGGGCACCGCGAGGTGTCGGTGCCGTTCTCGTACCTCGACGATCAGCAAAAGCCCATCGGCTTCGCGATGGACCTGTGCGCGAAGGTGGTCGATGCCGTCAAGGCCGAGCTGAAGCTGCCCGCCGTCCAGGTGAAGCTGCAGCCGGTGCAGCTCAGCAACCAGATCCCGCTGATCCAGAACGGCACCATCGACATCGTCTGCGGCCCGGCCACCAACACGCTGGAGCGGCAGAAGGTCGTCGCCTTCAGCAACACCTACTTCGTCTCCAGCATCCGCGCGGTCGTGCGCAAGGACTCGGCCGTCAAGACCTTCGAAGACCTGGCGGGCAAGCCGGTGGCCTTCACCGCGGCGTCGACCTCCATCGCCTTGCTCACCGCGCGCGAACAGGACAAGAAGTTCCAGGTCAACAAGGTGCTCAGCCCCGACCACGCCGCCTCGTTCCTGACGCTGACCACCGGCCGCACCGAAGCCTTCGTGATGGACGACATCCTGCTTGCCAGCCTGGTGGCCGGCAGCAACAACCCGGCCGGCTGGCGCCTCGTCGACGACGCGCTGCGGGTCGAGCCCTACGGCCTGATCGTGCGCAAGGACGACCCGGCGTTCAAGGCCCTGGTCGACCGCACGCTGGCCGCCTTGTACAAGAGCGGCGAGTTCACGCGCCTGTACAACAAGTGGTTCATGAGCCCGATCCCGCCCAAGGGCGTGAACCTGAACTTCCCGATGACGCCGTCGCTGAAAGAGGCGCTCGACAGCCCGAACGACCGCGGCGTCTGATCCGCCGCCGGCGCTGCGCCAAGCTCCGATGAACTACCCGTGGAACTGGGCCGTCTTCCTGCAGCCTTCGCCTGACGGCACCGGCACCTACCTCGGCACCCTGGTGTCGGGCCTGGCGTGGACGGTGATGGTCGCGCTCAGCGCCTGGGCGCTGGCGCTGGTGCTCGGCATCATCGTCGGCGTGGCGCGCACGCTGCCCAACCGCAGCATCGTGCGGCTGGCCACCGCCTGGGTCGACGTGTTCCGCAACGTGCCGCTGCTGGTGCAGATCTTCCTGTGGTACTTCGTCGTGCCGGAGTTGCTGCCCGCGTCGATGGGCACGGCGCTCAAGCAGATCCAGCCGCCGTGGGGCGCCTTCCTGCCGGCCACGCTGGGGCTGGCGCTGTTCACCTCGGCGCGCGTCGCCGAGCAGGTGCGCGCCGGCATCCAGTCGCTGGCGCGCGGCCAGCAGCAGGCGGCCACCGCGCTGGGCATGACGCTGCCGCAGACCTACCGCTTCGTGCTGCTGCCGATGGCCCTGCGCATCATCATGCCGCCGCTCACCTCGGAGTTCCTCAACGCCGTCAAGAACAGCTCGGTGGCGCTGACGGTGGGCCTGGTCGAGGTGACGGCCGCCGCGCGGGCGATCCAGGAATACAGCTTCCAGGTGTTCGAGGCCTTCACCGCGGCCACCATCATCTACGTCGTGCTGAACCTGGCGGTCGTGCTGCTGATGCGGCGGCTGGAAAAGCGCCTCGCGGTGCCCGGCCTCGCCTGGGCCGCCGGCGCGGGGCACTGAGCAACGCCATGGACGGCCTGGACTTCGGCGTCGTTGCGCGCAACCTGCGCTACCTGCTCAGCGAAGGGCTGGTCTTTTCGCTGACGCTCACTGCGCTGGCGGCGGCCGGCGGCGCCGCGCTGGGCACCGTGCTGGCGCTGATGCGGCTGTCGTCGCAGCGCTGGCTGTCGGTGGCCGCCGCGGCCTACGTGAACCTGATCCGCGCGGTGCCGCTGCTGCTGGTGATCTTCTGGTTCTACTTCCTCGTGCCCTACGTCGGCGCCTGGGCGCTCGGCAGGAACGAGCCGATCAAGGTCGGCGCGTTCTGGTCCAGCGTCATCACCTTCACGATGTTCGAGGCGGCGTACTTCGCCGAGATCGTGCGCGCCGGCATCCGCTCGGTGCCGCCGGGGCAGACCCAGGCCGGCTACGCGCTCGGCATGCGCTACCGCCAGGTGATGGCGCTCGTCGTGCTGCCGCAGGCCTTGCGCAACATGCTGCCGGTGCTGCTGAGCCAGACCATCGTGCTGTTCCAGGACACGTCGCTGGTCTACGTGCTCTCGATCACCGACTTCCTGGGCGCCGCCACCAAGATCGGCCAGCGCGACGGGCGGCTGGTCGAGATGTACGTGTTCGCCGCCATCGCCTACTTCCTCATCTGCTACGCGCTGTCGTGGCAGGTGCGGCGCCTGCAAAGCCGGGTGGCCATCGTGCGGTGATGCGGCCGCGGCATGGAGCGCCTGCAAGCCAGCGCGCCCAAATCGCGGTCCCCCCGGGGACCGGTCGCCGCAGGCGACCAGGGGGAGCGGCGTCGTTAGAGCGCCAAACCCGATCCGGCTTCGCCGGTCGGGTTTGGTAGCCCCCTCGGGGGGCGGCCGCCCCAGCGGCCGGGGGCTCCATCACTGCACCGCAGCGCCCGCCTCGTACCAGCGCTTGATCAACTCGCGCTCCGCGTCGGTGATCTGCGTGGCGTTGTTCAGCGGCATCAGCTTCAGCACGGCGGCCTGCTGGTAGACGTTCAGCGCGTTCTTCTTCAGGCCTTCGGCGTCGTGCAGCGCCACGTTCTTCTGTTGAAGTTGCGCGTTATGGCACATGACGCAGCGCTGGTCGATCACGGCGCGCACCGCGGCGTAGCCGGCCGGCTTGGCGGCCAGCGCCTGGGCTTGCGCCACCTGCTCGGCGCTGGGCGGCTGCGGCGCCAGCCAGACCGCCAGGCCGATCAGCACCACCGTGCCGGCGCCGGCAAACTCCCACGGCGCGCGCTGGCCCAGCACGTGGGCCTTGTGGCGCGCCACGAAGCTGTGGCGGATCAGCGCGCCGGCCAGCATCAGCAGCACCAGCACCAGCCAGTTGTTGCGCCCCTGGTACAGCCAGCCGTAGTGGTTGGACAGCATGGCAATCAGCACCGGCAGCGTGAAGTAGGTGTTGTGCACGCTGCGCTGCTTGCCGCGCTGGCCGTGGATGGGGTCGGGCTTCTCGCCGGCGCGCAGCTGCGCCACCACGGTGCGCTGGCCGGGGATGATCCAGAAGAAGACGTTGGCGCTCATCGCCGTCGCCAGCATGGCGCCGACCAGCAGGAAGGCGGCGCGCCCGGCGAACAACTGGCAGGCCAGCCAGGAGGCGAAGACGACGAAGGCCAGCACGCACAAGCCGACGATCAGGTCGCCGTTGCGGCGCTGGCCCAGCGTGCGGCAGATCAGGTCGTAGACGACCCAGAACGCCACCAGGAAGCCGAGCGAGCCGGCGATGGCGGCGCCGGCCGACCAGTCGTGCGTGCTCTTGTCGACCAGGAAGCTGCCGGCATTGAACAGGTACAGCACCGTGAAGAGGCCGAAGCCGGTCAGCCACGTCGAATAGCTTTCCCAGTACGACCAGTGCAGGTTGTCGGGCAGCGGCCGCCAGCGCGGCGCCACCATGTACTTGTTGGAGTGGTAGAAGCCGCCGCCGTGCACGGCCCACATCTCGCCGTCGACGCCCTTGGCCTTGAGCTCGTCGCCCTCCGGCGCCGACAGGCTGTTGTCCAGCAGCACGAAGTAGAACGATGAACCGATCCAGGCAATGGCCGTGATCACGTGGACCCAACGCAGCAACACGTTGGCCCAGTCAAGCAGATAGGCTTCCACCGAAGGTGTCTCCGAACTGGGGCCGCCGGGCCGGCGTCGAGCCGACGCGCCGGCGGCCGCATCGTCACCTCACCACGGCGGGCTCTGTGAGGCCGGATGGTCGCGTCTGGAACCCGCGGCGACCAGGCCAAAGTGTATACAGTGCCGTTTCCTTCAAAGCCTCGGGGAAACCCTGGCGCCGCCGCGCCACCCGGCGCGCCGTTGCGGGTTGCCGCGGTCGATTTGAGTGTATACACTATTGTTCAAACAACTCTCGGGAGACGGCGCCATGGCCAGAAAGCCGGCCAATCCGCTTCGGCTGGTCGACCCGGCGCGCGCCGCGCGGCCGCCGGCCAGCAGCACCGACCAGATCGTCGAGTCGATCACCGGCGCCATCGTCGAGCGCCGCCTGATGCCCGGCACCAAGCTGGTCGAGCAGCAGATCGCCGACGTGTTCGCGGTCTCGCGCACGGTCGTGCGCCAGGCGCTGAACCGCCTCAGCCGCGACCGCCTGGTCACGCTGGAGCCGGCGCGCGGCGCCTTCGTCGCCATGCCCAGCATCGACGAGGCGCGCCAGGTCTTCCAGGTGCGGCGGCTGGTCGAAGGCGGCATGGCGCGCCAGCTGGCGCACGACATCAGCGACGCGCAGATCGAGCAGTTGCGCGCCCACCTGCGCGACGAGCGCAGCGCCGTCTCGCGCAACGACGTGTCGGGCCGCACGCGGCTGCTGGCCGACTTCCACGTCGTGCTGGCGCGGCTGCTGGGCAACGAGGTGCTGGCGCAGCTGATCGCCGACCTGCTGTCACGCTCGCAGCTGATCGCGCTGATGTACCAGTCGGGCCACTCGGCCGAGCATTCGCAGACCGAGCACGTGCAGATCGTCGAAGCGCTGGAAAAGCGCGACGGCCGCGCCGCCGCACGGCTGATGGAGCAGCACATCACGAGCGTCGAGCGCAACCTGCGCCTGGACCCGCGCACGCCCGACCTGGCGTCGGTGCTCAAGCCCCGAGGATGACCGCCATGACCACGCCACGCGCCGACGCGCGCGACCCGAGCCACGCGCGCGACCCGAGCGATGCGCGCTACCCGCGCGACCTGCGCGGCCACGGCCGCCACCCGCCCCACCCCCAGTGGCCCGGCAACGCCCGCGTGGCGCTGCAGTTCGTGCTGAACTACGAGGAAGGCGGCGAGAACAGCGTGCTGCACGGCGACGCGGGCAGCGAGCAGTTCCTGTCGGAGATGTTCAACCCGGCCGCCTACCCCGACCGCCACCTCAGCATGGAGGGCATCTACGAGTACGGCTCGCGCGTCGGCGTCTGGCGGCTGCTGCGCGAGTTCGAGCGCCGCCGGCTGCCGCTGACGGTGTTCGGCGTCGGCATGGCGCTCGAACGCTGCCCCGAGGTGACGGCGGCCTTCGTCGAGCTCGGGCACGAGATCGCCTGCCACGGCTGGCGCTGGATCCACTACCAGGACGTGCCCGAGGCGGTGGAGCGCGAGCACCTGCGCCTGGGCGTGCAGGCCATCGAGCGCCTCACCGGCACGCGGCCGCTGGGCTGGTACACCGGGCGCGACAGCCCGCGCACGCGCCGCCTGGTGGCCGACGAAGGCGGCTTCGAGTACGACAGCGACTACTACGGCGACGACCTGCCGTTGTGGCTGCAGGTGCGCAAGAGCGACGGCCGGCTGGCGCCGCAGCTGGTGGTGCCCTACACGCTGGACTGCAACGACATGCGCTTTGCGCTGCCGCAGGGCTTCTCGCACGGCGACGAGTTCTTCTCGTACCTGCGCGATGCCTTCGACGTGCATTACGCCGAAGGTGAGCGGCAGCCCGCGATGATGAGCATCGGCATGCACTGCCGGCTGCTCGGCCGGCCGGGGCGCATGCGCGCGCTGCAGCGCTTCCTGGACCACGTCCAGGCGCACGACCGGGTGTGGATCGCCAAGCGCATCGACATCGCCCGCCACTGGAAGCGCGTCCACCCGTTCGACGCCGCCACCGCCTTCGTCTGGGAATGAGCATGACCGACAAACTCACGCTGGAGCGCCTGAACCAGGCCGACCGCGAAACCTTCACCGCGCTGCTGGACGGCACCTACGAGCATTCGCCGTGGATCGCTGCGCGCGCCTGGGAAGCGCGCCCCTTCGCCACGCTGGCGGCGCTGAAGCACGCCCTCGTGCTGGCCGTGCGCAACGGCGGGCGCGAGGCGCAGCTCGGCCTGATCCGCGCCCACCCCGAACTGGCCGGCAAGGCCATGGTCGCCAAGACGCTGACCGCCGAGTCCACCCACGAGCAAGGCAAGGCCGGGCTGACGCAGTGCACGCCGCAGGAGTTCGAGCGCATCCAGCAGCTCAACGCGGCCTACAACGCGGCCTTCGGCTTTCCCTTCATCCTGGCCGTGCGCGGGCCGCGCGGCGTGGGGCTGGACAAGCAGCAGATCATCGCCGCCTTCGAGCGGCGCCTGCACCATCACCCCGACTTCGAGTTCGCCGAAGCGCTGCGCAACATCCACCGCATCGCCGAGATCCGGCTCGACGACAAGTTCGGCGCCGAGCCGGCGGCAGGCAACCTGGTGTGGGACTGGGCCGAGCGGCTGGCCGCGCACAGCGAGCCGGCCTACGCCGAGCGCGGCGAGCTGACCGTCACCTACCTCACCGACGCGCACCGCGCCGCGGCGCAACGGCTGGCGCACTGGATGAAGGCCGACTGCGGCTTCGACGACGTGGAGATCGACGCCGTCGGCAACGTCGTCGGCATCTACCACGGCGCGACGCGCGACGCGCCGCGCCTGCTGACCGGCAGCCACTACGACACCGTGCGCAACGGCGGCAAGTACGACGGCCGCCTGGGCATCCTGGTGCCGATGGCCTGCGTGCGCGAACTCTCGCGCAGCGGCCGCCGGCTGCCCTTCGGGCTGGAGGTGGTGGGCTTCGCCGAAGAAGAAGGCCAGCGCTACAAGGCCGTGTTCCTGGGCTCCGGCGCGCTGACGGGCCAGTTCGACGCTGCCTGGCTGGACCAGCAGGACGCCGACGGCATGACCATGCGCCAGGCGATGGCGCACGCCGGCCTGTGCGCCGACGACATCCCCAAGCTGCGGCGCGATCCGGCACGCTACCTCGGCTTCGTCGAGGTGCACATCGAGCAAGGCCCGGTGCTCAACGAGATCGACCTGCCGCTGGGCGTGGTGACCTCGATCAACGGCAGCGTGCGCTTCCTGGGCGAGATCGTCGGCATGGCCAGCCACGCCGGCACCACGCCGATGGACCGCCGGCGCGACGCCGCCGCCGCCGCCGCCGAACTGGTGCTGCTGGCCGAGCGCCGCGCCGCCGCGGTGAGCGATGTCGTCGCCACCGTGGGCATGCTCGAAGTGCCCAACGGCTCGATCAACGTCGTGCCCGGCCGCTGCCGCTTCAGCCTGGACGTGCGCGCCACCACCGACGCCGCGCGCGACGCCTGCGCGCAAGACCTGCTGGCCGGCCTGCAGGCCATCTGCGCCAAGCGCGGCGTGGTCTACACGCTCGAAGAGACCTTGCGCGCGGCGGCCGCGCCCAGCGCCGCGGCCTGGCAGGCGCGCTGGGAACGCGCGGTGCAGGCGCTCGGCCTGCCGGTGCACCGCATGCCCAGCGGCGCCGGGCACGACGCGATGAAGCTGCACGAAATCATGCCGCAGGCGATGCTGTTCACGCGCGGCGAGAACGCCGGCATCAGCCACAACCCGCTGGAGTCGACCTCCAGCCACGACATGGACCTGGCCGTCGCGGCGTTCCGGTCCCTTCTCGATCAACTCAGCACGCAACACGACACGGACCAGCGATGAGCCACGCCCAACCCTATGCCGCCATCGACGCCTACGTCGATGCCCACTTCGACGAGCAGGTGCGCTTCCTGCAGGAACTGGTGCGCGTGCCGACCGACACGCCGCCCGGCAACAACGCGCCGCACGCGCTGCGCACGCGCGAGCTGCTGGCCGCCTTCGGCTTCGACGCGCAGGCGCACGTGGTGCCGGCCGACGTCGTGCAGGCGCACGGCCTGCAGTCGATCACCAACCTCGTCGTGCAGCGCCGCTACGGCGCCGGCGGCCGCATCGTCGCGCTCAATGCGCACGGCGACGTGGTGCCGCCCGGCGAAGGCTGGAGCCACGACCCCTACGGCGCGCAGATCGTCGACGGCAAGCTCTACGGCCGCGCCGCCGCCGTCAGCAAGAGCGACTTCGCCACCTTCACCTTCGCCACCCGCGCACTCGAAGCCGCCGGCATGCCGCTGGCCGGCGGCGTCGATCTGCTGTTCACCTACGACGAAGAGTTCGGCGGCGAACTGGGCCCGCAGTGGCTGCTGCAGCAGGGGCTGACCAAGCCCGACCTGGAGATCGCCGCCGGCTTCGGCTACCAGGTGGTGACGGCGCACAACGGCTGCCTGCAGCTCGAAGCCACGGTGCACGGCAAGATGGGCCACGCCGCCGTGCCCGAGACCGCGGTCGACGCGCTCCAGGCCGCCACCAAGGCGCTGGTGGCGCTGTACGACGAGAACACGCGGCTGCGCGCCACCAAGAGCGCGGTCAAGGGCATCAACCACGGCTACATCAACGTCGGCCAGATCTACGGCGGCACCAACACCAACGTCGTCCCCGGCAAGGTGGTGCTGAAGATCGACCGCCGCATGATCCCCGAGGAAGACCCCGCGCAGGTCGAGGCCGCGCTGCGCCGCCTCATCGAAAGCGCGGTGGCCGGCGTGCCCGGCACGAGCGTCGAGATCAAGCGGCTTTTGCTGGCCCACGCGATGAAGCCGCTGGCCGGCAACCAGCCGCTGGTGGACGCGCTGTGCGCCCATGCCAGCGAGCTGATGGGCGAGAAGGTCGAGGCCTGGGGCACGCCGCTGTACACCGACGCGCGCCTGTTCAGCGAACGCGGCATCCCCGCCGTGATCTACGGCGCCGGCCCGCGCACCGTGCTCGAATCGAACGCCAAGCGCGCCGACGAGCACCTCGTGCTGGAAGACCTGCGCCGCGCCACCAAGGTGGTGGCGCGCACGCTGCTGGATCTGCTGAAGGCCTGAGAGGCCGAGGCGCGGACGCGGGCGCGGGCGCGGGCGCGGGCCCGGCGGGCAAGGCCTTCGCCCGTAATGACGTTGGCGTTACGGCCCGGCTAGAATGCGGGCCGCCTCGTGGACCGCGTCCTGCCATGAAAACGCCTGCATCCGCACCCGCCACCGCCGCCGCCAAGCCCGCCCGCCGTGAGACGCTGAACCTGCGCATCCCGGCCGCGGAGCGCCACCTCATCGACCGCGCCGCGCTGTCGAGCGGCAAGACGCGCACCGACTTCATCCTCAGCGCGGCGCGCCGCGCCGCCGAAGAGGCCTTGCTCGACCGCGCCCTGATCGTGGCCAGCCCCGCGAAGTACCAGCAGTTCCTGGCCCGCCTCGACGCGGCACCCAAGCCCAATGCACGCCTGCGCCGCACGATGAAGGCCGCGCCGCCCTGGCGCGAGACCTGAACGTCGCTGCCGTGCTGCGCGCGCCCGAACGGCTGACCGGCGAGCACGATCTCGGCCCCTTCGACAGCGGCATCGCATCGCTCGACGACTGGCTGCGCCGGCGGGCGCTCGACAACCAGGCCAGCGGCGCCTCGCGCAGCTTCGTCCTGTGCGACGACGACCGCGTCGTCGGCTACTACGCGCTGGCCGCCAGTTCGGTGGCGCCCGGCGCCGCGCCCGGGCGCTTTCGCCGCAACATGCCGGACCCCATCCCCGTCGCGGTGCTGGGCCGGCTGGCGGTCGCCCGATCGCATCAAGGCCAGGGCCTGGGCCGCGCGCTGTTCCGCGATGCGGCGCGGCGCGTCATCGGCGCCGCCGACACCCTGGGCATCCGCGGCCTGCTGGTCCATGCGATCTCCGACGACGCCAAGGCCTTCTACCGGGCGCTGGGCCTCGACGTGTCGCCGCTCGAACCGATGACGCTGATGGCCACGCTGGCCGACCTGCAGGCCGCCGGGTCGTGAGGCCCGTGCCGCGCCGGGGCGGCGCGGATCAGTCCATCGAGAAGTCCAGCGCCTTCACGATGCGGCCCCAGCGCTGGTACTCGGTGCGCAAGGTGCCGGCAAAGCCTTCCGGCGTGTCGACCGCCAGCTCGAGCGCGGCGCGCTTGAGCGTGTCTTGCACCTCGCGCTTGCCGACGGCGGCGCGCCGGTGAACGACGGATGCTCAGCGGCGACGCGCTACGCACGCCGGCTCGCCCGGATCTCCAGCGTGACGCCGGCGCCCTGCTCGCGCTTGTCGGAGTCGGTGAAGCCGCTGCGGTCGAGCAGGCGCGCGCGCAGTCGGTCCAGCGCTCGACGCCCCAGCGAATCGTAGAAGGCCACCGCCTGGTCGGCATCCTCGTCCACGAGGCCGACATGGTGCAGCCGGCGAAAAGGGGCTGGCGGGCTGGCGGCTCATGGTCGATTCGCCGTTCAAGCCCGCGACGGCAGCGCGGCGTGCGAACGCTGCGCGAAGTCGGCCGCCGCCTGCTCGAAGCTCTGGCCGGCGCGCGGGTTCCACTGCACGCCCGATCGCGCCGGCACGCCCGGCTTCAGGCGCTGCGACTCGTCGTAGTCGGTCCAGGGGTGGAAGAAGAGCGGCGGCGTCTCATCCAGGCGGCGCAGCCGCTCGGCAAAGGCATCGAGGTAGGCCTGCCGCTCTTGCGCCGACACGCGCGCCGGCATCCACGCCGCAAAGGGCGGCAGCACGGTGAAGCCGGTATAACCGAGAATGCCGTTATGGATCGGCCACAGCACGTGGTGCAGGTCGCCGTCGATGCCGTTGGGCTCGTACAGCGAAGCGGCCGTGCCGGTGGTGATGCACAGCATCGCGCGCTTGCCCTTGAAGTGGCCGGTTTCGTACTTGCGCCCCGCCGAGTAGGCGAAGCCGCGGCTGAACACGCGGTCGACCCAGCCTTTCAGGATGGCCGGCATCGAGAACCACCACACCGGGAACTGCAGCAGCACGAAGTCGGCCGCCGCGACCTTGCGCTGCTCGGCCTTCACGTCGGCGCCGTGGCCGTCGGTGGCAAAGGCATGCTCCTGCTCGCGCGAGAGGTCCAGGTAGCCGGCGTTCGCCCGCTCGCCCTCGAAGTCGCCGGCGCCGAGCGCCGCGTTCCAGCCCATGCGATAGAGGTCGCTGACGACGACGGTGTGCCCCAGCCGTTCGAGCTCGCGGACGGCGACGCCCTGGAGCGCGCCGTTGAACGACGCCGGCTCGGGGTGCGCAAAGACGATCAGGATGTTCATGCGGCGATTGTGCAAACGCCCAAGGCGCGCGGCTAGACGCCTGGGCGCGCCGCGGCCGCGGTTTTCGGCACAGCGGCGCGTCGGCGCCCCTGGGCGCAGAGGGCTCGCAGCGGTCGCCAAGGCCGGCCGCGGCGGCCATCGGCAGGCCGCTGCCGCTGTGCCGAAACCCGCAGCGCCCGCGCGCCGATTGCTCTAGCCGCGCCGGCGCGGCGCGCGAAGAATCTGCAACTCCTGAAACCGAGCGGCGAGGCACGCGATGTCGGCATCCAAGATCTTTCACCACCTGCACCACGTCTGCGTGGTGGTGCGGGACCTCGACCGCTCGGTCGACTACTACCGCTCGCTGGGCGTCGGCCCGTGGCAAGACTATCCGTCGCTGTCGATCTACGAACTCTCGGCCGCGGACCCGACCGCCTACCTGCAACTGCGCTACCGCTACGCCAACCTCGGCAACTTCCAGCTTCAGTTGTGCCAGCCCGGCGATGGCGACACGCCGCAGCGCCGCTTCCTCGACGAGCGCGGCGAAGGCGTGTTCCACCTCGGCTTCAGCGTCGACAGCGTCGACCAGGCCGAGCAGGAGGGCCTGGCGATGGGCCTGGCGATCCTGTCGAGCGGCCGCCTGCCGGACCGCAGCGGCTTCACCTACTTCGACACGGCCGGCCACGGCGCCGGCGTCACGCTGGAAGTCAGGCGCAGCAAGCTGGTGTGACGGCCCGGCGCCGTTCCAGCGCTCGAGCGCTCAAGCCCTCGAACCCTCGCGCCCTCACCCGCCACGCGACGCCGCGGGCGCCTTCTGCGTCGACCGGTACTGCGCCGGCGTCGTCTGCGTCGCCGCGCGGAACTGGCGCGAGAACGCGCTGTGGTCGGCATAGCCGCAAGCGGCGGCCACGTCGGTGATGGACATCGTCGTCTCCTCCAGCAACTGGCAGGCCTTGTCGATGCGCTTCTTCATCAGCAACTGCTTGGGCGTGACCTGGAAGACCTCGAACACCAGGCGGCCGAGCGTGTCGATCGACACCGACGCGTGCTCGGCCGCGTCGGCAATGCGCACCGGCTGGTCCAGGCCTTCGTCGATGTAGTCGAGAAACTTCGCCAGGCGGTGGTAGCTGCGGTGGCGCTCGTTCGGGCGCGGCAGGTCGCGCGAGAGGCCGGCCAGGCCGACGATGCGCCGGCCCCCGTCCAGCAGCGGGAACTTGGAACTCAGGCACCAGTAGCGCTCGCCGCGGAAGGTTCGGTACAGGCGCAGCAGTTCGCGGATCGGGTGGCCGGTGCGGATGAGCTCCAGGTCCTGCGCCACGGTGCTGGAGCCGGTGACGGGAAACAGCTGGTCGGCCGTCTTGCCGACGACGGCCTGCAGCCCCTGCAGCCCGGCGCGGTCGATCAAGGTCTGGTTCGCCCAGAGGTAGCGGCCCTCGCCGTCCTTGATGTAGAAGAGAACGTCGGGCAGCCCGTCGAACAAGGCCTCGATGAGCCCGGGCGTCCGCGTGAGCCACTCCAGTGCCTGCCTGTCCAGCCGCATGCCAGCGTCGCCGAGAAGGTCGAAGCCGGCATTGTGGGGCCGCCGGCGCCAGCGCTCGCGCGCCGCCCCGGCCGCTGCCGTCAGGCCTGGGCCGAGCGCTCCAGCAGCCATTGCAGCGCCTGGTCGATGCCAGGCTCGGCCTGCTCAGGCGGCGCGGCCTCCAGGTCGGCGATGGTCAGCGCGAAGCGGCTTTCGACGCCGGGCAGCACGCGCGACGGCAGGCCATGCTTGGCCAGCTCGGCCGCCGCATCGTGCACCTCGTGGGCGCGGCGGCGGGCGTGGACGACGTGGGTGCGCACCAGCATGTCGATGAAGGTGCGCAGCGGCGTCTCGTCGATGTCGCGCAGTTGCGCGTACAGCTGCTCGCGCACGCCCTGCTTCTCGGCCGCCATCAGCAGCTCGACGCTGAGCGCTTCCATGCCCTTGGTGAAGACGCTGCGCAGGATCTTCAGCGCGATGGCATCGCCCGCCGCGCCGCCGTCGATCACCTCGACCCGGCCTTCGGCGCGGCCCAGCAGCGCCGCGAAGTCGCGCGCACCGGCGCCCGCGGCCAGCAGTGGCGTGCGATGCCGGCTCAGGTTGACCGCGCCCATGATGGCCACGTCGACATAGCGCAGCGCAGTGGCCCCGGCACGCCGCGCCGCCGCGCGCTTGGTGTCGGGGCTGGCCGTCGTCAGGTCGCACAGCGTGGTGCCCGTTGCCGCATGCGGCAGCGCCTGCTCGACGACGGCCAGCGCATGAGCGCCCGTCACGCAGGAGAAGATCCATCCGCATTCGGCGAGCCAGGGGCCGATCGACGCGTGGATGGGTCGTTGCCACTGCGCCGCCAGCTCGCTGGCCGCCGGCGCCGGCCGCGGGTCGCACAGCCGCAGCTCGCAGCCGGCGTCGTGCAAGGCGCGCGCGTAGGCGCGGCCCACTTCGCCCAGGCCGATGATCGCGATGGTGGCAATGCCAGCGTTCTTCATGCTCGTTCTCCTTGCCGCGCGCGGCGCCGGGCTTCGAAGGCCTCGACCGCCGCCCGGTGTTCGGGGGTCTTGTGCAGGATGCTTTGATAGGCCGCCGACAGCGCGAGCAGCGACGCCAGGCTCGACGTCGGCGATTCGCGCAGCAGCCGCTTGGTGTAGCGCAGCGCCGGCGCCGACTTCTCGGCGATACGCTCGGCCAGCGCGCGGGTTTCGCGCATCAGCGCCGCGGCCGGCACGACGCGGCTGACCAGGCCGATCGCCAGCGCGCGCGCGGCGTCGATGCGGTCGCCGGTGAAGCTCAACTCGGCGGCCATCGATGCGCCGACGATGCGCGGCAGCAGCCAGGCGCCGCCGTCACCGGGCACGATGCCGAAGTGGATGAAGCTCTCGGCAAAGCTCGCCGTTTCGGACGCGATGCGGATGTCGCACAGGCAGGCCAGGTCGCAGCCGGCGCCGAGCGCCGGGCCGTTGACGGCGGCGATCACCGGCACCTCCAGCGCCGCCAGCGCCAGCGGCAGCCGCTGGATGCCATGCGCGTAGTCGGCCACCATCGCTTCGCACGACGTCGCGGGGTCGATGCCGCGGTGCATCGTGCTGATGTTGCCGCCGGACGAGAAGGCCGGCCCGTCGCCGGTGATGATCACCACCTTGTCGGCCGCGTTCGCGTTGACCTCGGCGCACGCGGCCTCGAACTCGGCGACGGCGCTGTTGTCGGTGATGGCGTTGCGCGTGGCGGGCTCGGCCATCGTCAAGGTGACGATGCCGCCGGATCGTTCGATCTGCAGGAAGGCCATGGCGTCGTGCCGCTTCAGAGCGCCGTCACGCCCAGGCGCGGTTGCTCGTCGAGCAGCCGCCGCTGGATCTTGCCGACGCCGGGGTCGCGCGGCAGCGCGGCGATGCGGATCAGCCGCCCGGGGTGCATGTACTTCGGCAGGTCGGCCAGCGCGGCGCGCAGCTGCGCCGCGTCGACATCGCTCGCCGTCGTGTACAGCACCACGTCGTGGCCGCGCGACGGCGAATCGACGCGCCACAGCGCGAACTCGCCCAGCGAGCGCGCGCCCTTGAGGCGGGCCTCGACGAAGTCGATCGGCACGTACTCGCCGTTCACGCGGATCGATTCGCTGATGCGCTCGACGAACACCAGGCGGCCGAAGTCGTCCAGGCGGCCGCGGTCGCCGGTGTGGAACCAGCCCTCGGCGTCGGTCTGCGGCTCGATGCGGCCTTGCTGCGCATAACCCGCGAACAGCGCGTGCGGGTGCTTGCCGCGCACCCAGATCTCGCCGTCGGCCGCGATGCGGTGCTCGAAGTCGTGCCGCGCGCGGCCGGCCAGGTGCGTGGCGCCTTCCACCGGCACGTCTTGCTCGTCGGGCCGCAGCAACGCCGCGTGGCACAGGCCGCCGGCCTCGGTGGAGCCGTAGCCGCCGACGCCCACCGGCACGCCGAACTGCCGCAGGAACGCCGGGTCGCACAGGAAGCCAATGCGCACGCGGTGGCCGGCCGCGTCTTCGGCGGTCGTCTTCGCCTTCAGCAGGTTGGCCGGCGGCGCGTGCAGCACCAGCGCCGTCACGCCATGGGCCTTGACCGCGGGCCAGAAGTCGCTGGCGGCGAACTTGTCCATCGCCAGCAAGGCGGCCCGCGCGGTGAGCGCCCCGACGACGCCGTAGCCCATGGGGTTGATGTGGAACAGCGGCAGCGGCGCGCACACGGTGTCGAAGCGCGACAGCGCCAGCGAGTCTGCGAAGAAGCGCCCCAGCCGCAGGAAGTAGCCATGCGTGAGCGCGCAGAACTTCGGCCGCCCCGTCGTGCCCGAGGTGTGGATGTAGGCCGCCGTCTCGTCGGCCGTGCAGTCGGCACCGCTGCCCGAAGGCGCGCCGCGGCGGCCATCGGACTTCAGCAGCGTGATCCGGCCGCGCCACGCCGGCTGCAGGTCGATCTGCGTTTGCGGCCGCGCGGCCAGCGCGCCGGCATCGCGCCCCACCCACAGGATGGCGCGCGGCGCCAGGTCGTCGAGCATGGCGCCGAGCAGCTCGTCCGGGTAGGCCGGGTTGATCAACGCCGCCTGCAGGCCCGCGAACTGCGTGGCCATCCAGGTGACGAGGTAGGCGCCGCTGTTGTGGCCGATGACGGCCACGACGTCGCCTCGCACCAGGCCGGCCTCGGCCAGCTGCGCCGCCACCGCGCGCGCGCGCTCGACGACGCGCGACAGGCGATCGTGTTGCGTGAAGGTGCCGAACGCGGCGTTCGGCGCATCGGCCGCCGCGGCAGCAATGAGCTGTGAGACGTTGTTCATTTGAGGCCTTTGAGCTGTTCGTCCTTCAGGATCTGGCCGGCGATGTAGTTGCGCAGGATCTCCACCGAGCCGCCGGCGATGCGCAGCGTCTTCACCTCGTAGAGCAGCTGGCCGAAAGGCTTGTCGCGGTATAGGCCGTAGCCGCCGGTCAGCGCGAACACGTCGTTGGTGGTCTTCTCGGCCGCGTCGACCGCAAGCTTCTTGGCCAGGCTGGTGGCCATGGCGAACTCCTGGCCGTTCTTGACGCGGTTGGCGGCGTGGTCGCGGGCCAGCGACGCGGCATACAGCGCGCTGTAGCAATCGGCCAGCGTCCACTGGATGCCCTGGAAGTCGGCCACCTTGTTGGGGCCGACGCTGCGCTGGCGCGCGTAGTCGGTGGCTTCGGCGAGCGCGCGCGTTGCGAAGCCGATCAACTCGGAGGCATTGCCCAGCCGGCTCACGTTGAAGGTCGACAAGAAGGTCTTCATGCCTTCGCCGGGCGCGCCCAGCAAGGCGGCGTCGGGCACGCGCACGTCGTCGAAGATCATGTCGGCCGTCGGCAGGAAGCGGTAGCCCAGCGGCTCGCTGTGGCGGCGGGTCAGGCCCTTCGAATCGGTGTCGACGAGAAACGAGGTCAGCCCTTCGTCGGTCATCGCGTAGACCAGCGTGACGTGGCTTTCGGCGCCGAGGTTGATGTGGATCTTCTTGCCGTTGATCACCCAGTCGCCGCCCTTGCGCACGGCAGTCGTCGCCAGCTTCTTCAGCGACGAACCGGCGCCCGGTTCGGAGATCGACTCGGAGAACACCAGCGAGCCGGCGACCATGCCGGGCAGGTACTTGCGCTTCTGCTCGGGCGTGCCCCAATCGTTCATCCAGCGCATGCCCTGGATCTGCACCTGGCTCGACACCAGGCCCCAGCGGCACATGGCCTCGGTGGTGAAGCAGTACTCCGGCGCATCGCCGCCAAGGCCGCCCCATTCCTTCGGCGTGATGACGCCGAGCAGCCCGCGCGCGCCCATGCGTTGGTAGGTCTCGGCGGGGAAGCGGCCGATGCGCTCGCATTCGTCGAGTTCGCTGCGGCATTCGGCCACCAGCGCCTTGACGGTGTCGATGGCCCTGGCGGGCCAGTCGGGATCCCTGAATTGCAGGTGAACGTCCATCACGGGTCTCCTCAGGCGATGGGAAAGTCGAACAGCCGCGCCGGGTTGTCGACGAGCACGCGCTGCAGCGTCGCGGCATCGGCGTCGAACCAGTCGGCCAGCACGTCGAGCAGGCGGCCGGCGTCGGGCATGAAGGCGCAGGCCACGTGCGGCCAGTCGCTGCCCCAGACCATGCGCTCCGGCGCATCGGCCAGCAGCGTGCGGCCGCGCCGGGCCAGGCGCGGGTCGCCGGCAGCGTCGGCCAGGCGATAGGCGCCGGACAGCTTGACCCAGGTGTCGCGTTCGCCGACGAGCCGGCGCAGCGCGCGAACGGGCGCAGCATCCAGCTCAACCTCGGCGCGCAGGCTGGCCATGTGGTCGATGACCAGCCGGCAGGGCAGATCGAAGAGCGTCCGCGAAAGTTCGGGCAAGCGTTGGCCGTCGACCAGGATCTCGGCATGCCAGCCCAGCGCGGCCAATCTCGGGCCGAGTGCCGTCATCGACCGCAGGCCGCCACCGCCGCCGAGCATCACGTTGAAGCGCGCGCCGCGAACGCCCTGCGCATGCAGGGCCTGCAGATCGTCGTCGCCGATCGTCGGGTCGACCACCGCGACGCCGCGCAGCCGGTGCGGCGCGCCGGCAATGGCTTCGACGACGGCCCGGTTGTCGGTGCCGAAGATGCTGGGCTGAACCACCACGCCGCGATCGAGCCCGAGGGCATCGAGCATTCGCAGGTGCATCGGGGCCGGTGCAGGGGCCGGCGTGTAGTTGGCCCCGGGCACCAGCGTCCAGCCCGATTCGGGAATGACGTGCGTGTGCGCGTCGCAGGCTAAGGCGGGCATCGCGAAGCGCGGCCGCTCGTGGCGCGTCGGCGGCGCAAGACTGTGGGTCGCGTTCAGCATGGCGGTTTCCGATTCAATAGACGGCGTCTTCGACGATGAACTCGCCCGTCTGCAGGCGCCGCGGCGACAAGGGGCTCAAGTCGATCGAGCGGTACTCGCCGAAGGTCAACAGCTCGGCCATGCCGCGGCCGACGCCGGCGCTGTGCATCAGGCCGTGGCCGCTGAAGCCGGTGGCCAGGAAGAAGTTCGACGGCCCCACCTGGCCCACCAGGCCGTTGTGGTCGACGGTGTTGAACTCGTAGTAGCCGGCCCACGCGCGCTCGACGCGCAAGGCCTCGAACGCGGGAATGCGTTCGGCCAGCGTCGGCCACACGAAGTCCTCGAAGCTGCCGAGGTCGGGGTCGAGCGGCAGGTCGTCCAGGTCCTGCTCGGGCGGCGGGCTTACCGCCACCAGGAAGTGCTGCTGCTCGGGCCGCACGAACACGCCGGAGACGTCGATCAGGATCGGGAAGTCTTCGATCGCCTGCGGGCACGAGACGACCAGCACCGTGCGGCGGCGCGCCCGCACCGGGATGTCCACGCCCACGCTGCGGGCCAGCGCGGCCGACCAGGCGCCGCCGGCGTTGAGCACGCGGTCGGCCGCGATGCGCGAGCCGTCGGCCAGCTCGGCGGCCAGCACGCGCCCGCGCTCGACGACCAGGCGCGCCACGTCGCCTTTGACGTAGTGCACGCCGCGCTCGCGCGCGCGGCGCCGGTACCACTGCTGCAGCAGGTAGCCGTCGAACCAGCCTTCGCCGGCCGTCGTCTGCGCGGCGTAGGCGATGCCTTCGGTGTTCAGCCACGGGAAGCGCGCCGCCAGCGCGGCCGGCGTGAATGCTTCGATGGCGGCGCCGAGGCGGCGATTGCCGTCGGCGCGCGCGCGCAAGGCTTCGGCCTGCTGCGCGCTGCCGAGGAAGAGGTAGCCGCGCTCGTTCAGGCCCACCGCGCCGCCGGGCACGCCGGCCTCGTCGACGCAGGAGCGCATGAAGTCCCAGCCGAACTGCGAGAGCTGCACGCTCACCGGCGTGGAGAACTGCTGCCGGATCGAGCTGGCCGACAGGCTGGACGATGCGCCCTGGTAGGTGGGGTCGCGCTCGACGACGGTGATGCGCTCGCCCGGCTCGGCCAGCGCCGAGAGGAAGCAGGCCGTCGCGGAGCCGATGCCGCCGCCGCCGATGATGAGGGTGTGCCGGCTCACGAGCGGCCTCTCACGCCAGCGCCGCCACCGCCGCGGCGATGCGCTGCGTGGCCTGCTCCAGCTGGGGCAGGCCGGCGGCATACGACACGCGGAGGTACGGCGAATGCAGGAAGCCCGTGCCCGACACCACGGCCACCTGCGCCTGGTCGAGCAGGTAGCGCACGAAGTCGCGGTCGCTCGTCAACACGCTGCCCTGCGGCGTGCGCAGGCCCATCAGCGCCGCGCACGACACGTAGGCGTAGAAGGCGCCGTCGGGCAGGTCGACGCTGAGGCCCCGGATGTCGCGCAGCGCCGCGACGACGAAGTCGCGCCGCTCGCGGAAGGCCGCGCGGAAGCTGGCGACGCAGGCCTGGTCGCCGCTCAGCGCCTCGACGGCGGCCACCTGGGCCACGGCGTTGGCGTTGTTGGTGCTCTGGCCCAGCACCAGGTTCATCGCCTGGATCAGCGCGTGCGGACCGGCGGCCCAGCCGATGCGCCAGCCGGTCATGCAATAGGCCTTGGAGACGCCGTTGACGACGAGGGCGCGCGACTGCAGCTCGGGCGCCACCTGCAGCAAGGTCTCGAACGGCGCCGCGGTGTAGACCAGCTGCGCGTAGATGTCGTCGGTCAGCACCCAGACCTGCGGATGGCGCCGCAGCACCTCGGCCAGCGCGGCCAGCTCGGCGCGCGTGTAGACGGCGCCCGTCGGGTTGGACGGCGAGTTCAGCATCAGCCACTGGGTGCGCGGCGTGATCGCCGCTTCCAGCTGCGCGGCCGTGAGCTTGAAGCCGGCCGCGCGCGGGCAGGCCACGACCACCGGCGTGCCGCCGGTGAGCTTGACGATCTCGGGATACGACACCCAGCAAGGCGCCGGCACGATGACTTCGTCGCCCGCGTCGAGCGTCGCGAAGAAGGCGTTGAAGATCGCCTGCTTGGCGCCGGCGGTGACGCTCACCTGCTCGGCGCCGTAGTGCAGCCCGTGGTCGGCCGCCAGGCGGGCCACCACCGCCTCGCGCAGCGCGGCGATGCCGGCCGCTTCGGTGTAGCGCGTCTTGCCGTCGCGCAGCGCGCGGACGGCCGCTTGCTGGATGTGCGCCGGCGTGTCGAAGTCGGGCTCGCCCTGCGACAGCGAGACCACGTCGTGGCCCTGGCGCCGCAACTCGGCGGCGCGCGCCGCCATCTCCATGGTTTCGGCCGGCGCGACGGCGGCCAGGCGCTTGGCGATGAAGCTCATGCTGGGCCTCCGCTCAAAGCCGCTCGGCCACCGACTTCATCTGCAGGAACTGCAGCAGGTAGTCGGGCCCGCCGGTCTTGGTGTCGGTGCCCGTCAGGTTGAAGCCGCCGAAGGGCTGCACGCCGGCCAGCGCGCCGGTGCACTTGCGGTTGAAGTACAGGTTGCCGACGTGGAACTCGCGGCGCGCGCGCTCGATGCGCGCGCGGTCGCGCGAGTAGAGCGCGCCGGTCAGGCCGTAGACGGTGTCGTTGACCACCGCCAGGCCTTCGTCGAAGCCCTTGACGCGGATGGCGGCGACCACCGGCCCGAAGACTTCTTCCTGCGCCAGCCGCGCGCCCGGCGCCACGTCGCCGAAGACGGTGGGCTCGAAGAAGAAGCCCTCGCCGTCCAGGCGGCGGCCGCCCAGCAGCAGCTTGCCCTCGCTGCGGCCGATGGCGAGGTACTCGCGCACCTTGGCGTCCTGCGCGAGGTTGCACACCGGGCCGAGGTCGGGGTTGCTCTCGGCGGCCGCCACGCGCAAGGCCTTGGCGCGCTCGACCACGCGTTCGATCAAGGCGTCGTAGACGCTGTCGACGACCACCAGGCGCGAGCAGGCCGAGCACTTCTGCCCCTGATAGCCATAGGCGCTTTGCACCAGGCCCAGCGCGGCGGCGTCGAGGTCGGCCGTCTCGTCGACCAGGATGGCGTCCTTGCCGCCCAGTTCGAGGAAGACGCGCTTGAACCAGCGCTGGCCTTCGCCGACCTTGGCCGCCGCTTCGTTGATGCGCCGGCCGGTGGCCAGGCTGCCGGTGAAGTTGATGAAGCGCGTGCGGGGGTGCTCGACCAGGTACGCACCCACCTCCGAGCCCAGGCCCGGCAGGTAGTTGACGACGCCCGGCGGCAACCCGGCCTCCTCGAAGATCTCGGCCATCTTGGCGACGGCGACCACGGTGTCCTCGGCCGGCTTGCACACCACGGTGTTGCCGACCACGATGGCGCCGACCGTCATGCCGGTCATCAGCGCCAGCGGAAAGTTCCAGGGCGCGATGGTCAGGCCGGCGCCCAGCGGGATGTAGAAGCTTTCGTTCTCTTCGCCGGGCACCGCGTTCAGGTGGCCCAGGCCGCCGACGTGGCGCAGCGCCTGGCGCGCGTAGTACTCGGTGAAGTCGATCATCTCGGCCACTTCGGCGCTGGCCTCGACCCAGTTCTTGCCGATCTCGTAGACCAGCCAGGCTTCGAGCTCGCGCTGGCGCCGGCGCATGATGGCCGCGGCCTTCAGCATCACGCGCGAGCGGTCTTCCTGCTGCCAGCGCTTCCAGCCGTCGAAGGCCTTCCAGGCGGCGTCCAGCGCGGCTTCGGCGTCTTCGCGCGTCGCGCGGCTGGCCTTGCCGACCACTTCGTTCGGCGCCGACGGATTGGTGGAGACGATCAGCGCGTCGCGCTGCACGCGCTTGCCGCCGATCACGGCCGGGTAGCTGCGGCCGAACTGGCTGCGCACGCTGGCGAGCGCCGCGCGCATCTCGTCCTGCGCGGCGGGCGAGGTGAAGCTGTCGTAGGGTTCGTTGGCGAACGGAAGGATGTGCATCGAAGGCTCCAGGCTTGAGGGCGAAGTCGTCGGGCCGGAGTGTGTTCGGGCGCGGCCGATCCGTCGCGATGCGAGCCGGCCGCAAAGCTGCGGAAATTCGCATAGCGGCCGCGGCGCCGCCGATGTGCCGAAGCCCGCAAGCCTGAAACTCGCCGCGCGGCGCGCAGGCAGACGAAACGGCCTAATTTCCTATTGCATTCGATCGCCGAGGCGCGGGGATACCCGCATCCGCTATGCGAATTGCCGCATGCCGTCGGCGGCAAATCGGCAAGACGAAGCGCCCCACCGATTCCAGAATTTGCCTCACCGGACCTGCCTCGGCCGGCGCGGCGCGCCAGCCAGCGCAGCGCCACGGGTCCATCACTTTTTTTGGAGCGCTTCCATGCAACATCCCCATCGCCTCGCCGTCGCGTCGCTCGCCATGGCCGGCCTGTTCGCTGCCGCCGGCGTTCGCGCCGACATCCTGATCGGCGTGGCCGGCCCCATGTCGGGGCAGTACGCCTCGGGCGGCGAGCAGATGCGCAACGGCGTCGAAGCCGCGGCCGCCGCCATCAACGCCGCCGGCGGCGTGCTGGGGCAAAAGCTCAAGGTCGAGGTGGGCGACGACGTCTGCGACCCCAAGCAAGCCGTCGCGGTGGCCAACGCGATGGTCAACAAGAAGGCGTCGGCGATCGTCGGCCACTACTGCTCGAGCTCGACCATCCCTGCCTCGGAGGTCTACAACGAAGCGCAGACGCCGATCATCACGATCTCGACCAACGGCAAGGTCACCGACCGCGGGCTGAAGAACGTCTTCCGGCTGACCGGCCGCGACGACCAGGAAGGCGTGGTGGCGGCCGACTACCTCGTCAGGACCTTCGCCGGCAGGAAGGTCGCCGTGGTCGACGACAAGAGTGCCTTCGGCAAGGGCCAGGCCGACATCGTGGCGCGCTACCTGTCGGACCACAAGCTCGCGCCCGCGCTGCGCGAATCGGTCACCGCCGGCGAGAAGGACTACACGGCGCTGATCAGCAAGCTGAAAGCCGGCGGCGTCGACGTGCTGTTCTACGGCGGCTACTACACCGAGCTCGGCCTGATCCTGCGCCAGGCCGCGCAAGGCGGCCTGAAGCTGCAGGTGATGAGCGGCAACACCTCGACCAGCGCCGAGCTGGCCACCGCCGCCGGCCCGGCGCTGGAAGGCCTGTTGTTCACCTTCTACCCCGACCCGCGCAAGGCGCCGGCGTCGGCCGAGGTGGTCAAGCAGTTCCGCGACAAGAAGATCGAGCCCGAGGGCTACGTGCTGTTCTGCTATGCGGCCGTGCAGGTGTATGCGCAGGCGCTGCAGAAGGCGGGCAGCCAGAAGTACGCCGACGTGCAGAAGGCGCTGGCCGGCGGCAGCTTCGCCACCGTGCTCGGCAAGGTCGAGTTCGACGCCAAGGGCGACCCCCGCAACCCCGGCTTCGTGGTCTACCAATGGAAGGGCGGCCAGTACGACGTGGTGAAGTGAGCCCGGCGCGGCATCGACGGCGAGGGCTTTCACCATGTCGCAATTCCTGCAGCAGGCGATCAACGGGCTGACGCTCGGATCGCTCTACGGCCTGATCGCCATCGGCTACACGATGGTCTACGGCATCCTCGGCATGATCAACTTCGCGCACGGCGACCTCTACATGCTGGGCGCCTTCGTCTCGCTGACCGCGTTCGCGATCCTGGCGGCCGCGGGCATCACCTCGCTGCCGCTGGCGCTGCTGCTGGTGCTGCTGGTGGCGGTGGTGTTCACGGCCGGCTACGGCTGGGCCGTCGAGCGCATCGCCTACCGGCCGCTGCGCGGGTCGACCAAGCTGGCGCCGCTGATCTCGGCGATCGGCGCTTCGATCTTCATCCAGAACGCCGTTCAACTGCTGCAGGGCGCGCGCATCAAGCAACTGCCGCCGATGCTGCCGGGCGGCTTCGAGTTCTTCGGGCCGGGGCCCGGCTCGGTCACCGTGTCGCACGTCCAGGTGCTGATCGTCGCGGCCACGGCGGTGCTGCTGGCCGGCTTCACCTGGATGATCACGCGCACGTCTTTCGGCCGCCAGCAGCGCGCCTGCGAGCAGGACGCCGGCATGACGCGCATGCTGGGCATCAACGTCGACCGCACCATCTCGCTGACCTTCATGATCGGCGCCGGCATGGCCGGCGTTGCGGGCCTGCTGGTCACGCTGTACTACGGCGTGATCGACTTCTACATCGGCTTCCTGGCCGGCGTGAAGGCCTTCACCGCGGCCGTGCTGGGCGGCATCGGCTCGCTGCCCGGGGCGATGCTCGGCGGCTTGTTGATCGGCCTGATCGAGGCCTTCTACGCCAGCTACTTCTCGGCCGAATACAAGGACGTGGCGGTGTTCGGCATCCTGATTCTCGTGCTGGTGCTGCGCCCTTCGGGCCTGCTGGGCCGGCCCGAGGTGGAGAAGGTCTGATGACGACGACGACGACTTCCCGCGCGGCGGACACGCCCTTGCCGCAACGCCTGTCCGACGCCGGCTTCGCGGCGCTGCTCACCGCGCTGCTGGGCATTCCCTTGGTCGGACTGACCACCGTCGATGTCGGCGGCCGCGTGGCGGTGCAGACGCGCTGGGACTGGCTGCTCGGCGCCGCGCTGATGGCCTTCAGCGGCCGCCTGGGCGTGCGCTGGCTGTTCGATCGGCCGGCGTGGCGCGGCCGTAGCGCCCGCGTGCAAGTGGATCAAGCGCCAGCAGCGCGGCGTGCGGGGCGCATGCAACTCGCCGGCCTCGGCGTCACGGCGCTGGCCCTCGCGCTGCCGCTGGTCTTCCACGACAACCGCTACGTCGTCGATACCGCCACCACGGTGCTGATCTACGTGATGCTCGGCTGGGGGCTCAACGTGGTGGTCGGCCTCGCCGGGCTGCTGGATCTCGGCTACGTCGCGTTCTACGCCGTCGGCGCCTACAGCTACGCGCTGCTGGCCACGCAATGGGGACTGTCGTTCTGGGCCTGCCTGCCGCTGGCCGGCTTGCTGGCGGCGAGCTTCGGCATCCTGCTGGGCTACCCGACGCTGCGCCTGCGCGGCGACTACCTGGCCATCGTCACGCTCGGCTTCGGCGAGATCATCCGCCTGGTCCTGGTGAACTGGACCGCGCTGACCCATGGTCCCGACGGCATCGGGTCGATTCCGCGGCCCACGCTGTTCGGCCACGGCTTCGCGCCGGCCGGTGACTTGCCGACCGTGGCGGGCCTGTTCGGCATCGACGATGCGCCGTGGCACCGCACGGTGTTCCTCTACCTGCTGATCCTCGGCCTGGCGCTGCTGACCAACGCCTTCGTGCTGCGGCTGCGCAAGCTGCCCATCGGCCGCGCCTGGGAGGCGATGCGCGAGGACGAAGTGGCCTGCCGCGCGCTGGGCATCAACGCCACGCGCGTGAAGCTGGCGGCCTTCGCGCTGGGCGCGATGCTGGGCGGCTTCGCCGGCGTGTTCTTCGCGGCGCGCCAAGGCTTCATCTCGCCGGAGAGCTTCACCTTCAGCGAGAGCGCGGTGATCCTGGCCATCGTCGTGCTCGGCGGCAGCGGCAGCCAGTTCGGCGTCGTGCTGGCGGCCGGCATCCTGGTGCTGCTGCCCGAGCTGGGGCGGCACTTCAGCGAGTACCGCATGCTGCTGTTCGGCGCGGCCATGGTCGCCATCATGGTGTGGCGGCCGGGCGGCCTGCTGTCGCAGCGCCGGCCGACGCTGACCTCGGCCTCGGCCGCTGAAACACCAACGCCGGCGCCCAATTCGGCGGCCATCCGGAGCGCCGCGTGATGGCCAACGAAACCCTGCTCGACGTGCGCGGCCTGAGCATGCGCTTCGGCGGCGTCACCGCCATCGACGACTTGTCGCTGACGGCCTGCGCACGCGAGATCACGTCGATCATCGGACCCAACGGCGCCGGCAAGACCACGCTGTTCAACTGCCTGACGGGCTTCTACCGGCCGAGCAGCGGCACCGTCACGCTGCACCACCCGGTGCGCGGCGCGCTGCGGCTGGACCGCTTGCCGAGCCACGAGCTGGCGCGCTCGGCGCAGGTGCTGCGCACCTTCCAGAACATCCGCCTGTTCGCCGGCATGACGGTGCTCGAAAACCTCGTCGTCGCGCAGCACCACGCGCTGCAGGCGGCCAGTGCCTTCTCGATCGCCGGCCTGCTGGGCCTCCCGCGCTACCGGCTGGCGCAGGCGCGCGCGGTCGACGCGGCGCGCGGCCTGCTGCGCCGCTTCGACCTGGAGCGCGTGGCCGACACGCCGGCCGGCGCGCTGGCCTATGGCGTGCAGCGGCGCGTGGAAATCGCCCGCGCGATGGCCGCCGGCCCGCGCCTGCTGTGCCTGGACGAGCCGGCCGCCGGCCTCAACCCGAAGGAATCGGCGGCGCTGAACGAACTGCTGGCCAGCCTGATCGCCGTAGAAGGCATCGCCGTGCTGCTGGTCGAGCACGACATGAGCGTGGTGATGAAGGTCTCGCGCCAGGTCGTCGTGCTCAACCACGGCCGCAAGATCGCGCAAGGCACGCCGGCGCAGGTGCAGAGCGACCCGCAGGTCATCGCGGCCTACCTGGGCGAGCCCGACGAGCCGGTGCAGGCCCTGTCGGCAGCGGAGTGCGCGACATGATGCTGGCGTTCAAGGGCGTGCACGCCCACTACGGGCCGATCCATGCGCTGCGCGGCATCGACCTGCGCGTTCGCGAGGGCGAGATCGTGACGCTGATCGGCGCCAACGGCGCCGGCAAGTCGACGCTGATGACCAGCATCTTCGGCGCCCCGCGAATCTCGTCGGGCCAGTTGCTGCTGCGCGGGCGCGACATCGGCGGCGTGCCCTCGCACCAGGTGTCGCGCCTGGGCATCGCGCTTTCGCCCGAGGGCCGCCGCATCTTCCAGCGCCTGTCGGTGCTGGAGAACCTGCAGCTCGGCGCGACCTGCTCCGACCCCGGGCACTGGGGCGCCGATCTCGAACGGGTGTTCCACCACTTCCCGGTGCTGAAGGACCGGCAGGACCAGCGCGCGGGCACGCTGTCCGGCGGCGAGCAGCAGATGCTGGCCATCGGCCGCGCGCTGGTCAGCCGCCCGCGGCTGCTGCTGCTGGACGAACCTTCATTGGGGCTGGCGCCGATCTACATCCGCAAGATCTTCCAGATCATCCACGACATCAACCGCAGCGACGGCGTCTCGGTGCTGCTGGTCGAGCAGAACGCCCACCACGCGCTGCGCCTGGCGCACCAGGCCTACGTGCTGCAGCACGGCGAGATCGTGCTCTCCGGCAGCGGCCACGCCTTGCTGAACAGCGCCGAGGTGCGGGCGGCCTACCTGGCCGGCGAGAACGCTGAAGCGGCTGAAGCGACCACCGCCACGACGGCCGCCGCCAGCAGCCACTGAAGCGCGCGCCGCCCCGCCTCAGCCCGTGTCGCCGCGCGTCGTGCTGCGGCGGAAGTCGGACACCACGTGCAGCTGCGGCCGCGTGCGCGCCTCCAGCCGCTCCGACGGGCGGCCGAGGTGGAAGCCCTGCACCAGGTCGATGCCCATGCTGCGCAGCAGGTCCAGCGTGGCGGCGTCCTCGACATGCTCGGCCACCACCACGCGGCGCAGGTCGTGCGCGATCTCGATCATCGCGGCCACGAACAGCCGGCTGGTCGAATCGGCGTGCAGGTTGCGCACGAAGCTGCCGTCGATCTTGATGGCATCCACGCCCATCAGCTTGATGTGCGAGAAGCCGCTGAAGCCGCTGCCGAAGTCGTCCAGGTGCACGCTGCAGCCCAGCGCGCGCAGCTTGTCGATGAGCTGCCGCGCCGCGGCCGGGTCGCTGATGGCGGCGGTCTCGGTCAGCTCGATGTGCAGCCGGCGCGGGTCGACGTCGTGGCGCTGCAGCAGGCTGCTCAGGAAGCCCGGCAGGCTGCGGTCGTCCAGCGTGCAGGCCGACAGATTGGCCGCGATGCTGACGCCGGGCTCGGCCGCCGCCAGGTGCGCGGCGCAGGCTTCGAGCACCCAGCGGTCGATCTGCCGCACGGCGCCGCTGCGCTCGGCGTGCGGGATGAATTCCGACGGCGGGATCAGCACGCTCGGCTCGTGCTCGTCGACCATGCGCACCAGCGCCTCGAAGTGCGAGATGCGCAGGTCCGCGGCGCGGTGCACCGGCTGGAAGTGCAGCACGAAGCGCTGCTCGCGCAAGGCGGCGTGGATGCGCGCGTTCCAGTTGGCGCGGGCGTTGTCGCTGCTCTTGCGTTCCAGCTCGCGGTGGAAGGCGGCCCAGGTGTTCTTGCCGGCGCGCTTGGCTTCGTACATGGCGGCGTCGGCGCAGGCCACCAGTTCGTCGGCCGACGCGGCATCGGTCGGGAACGCCGCCAGGCCGACGCTGCAGCCGACGCCCAACGCCTGCTCGCCCGACTCGAAGCGCAACGCCGAGACCGCCTCGACCAGCCGCGCCGCGACGGCCGAGGCGCTGGCGCCTTCCATCTGCGGGCACAGCACCGCGAACTCGTCGCCGCCCAGTCGCGCCACGCGCTCGCCCTTGCGCAACTGGCCGGCCAGCGCGCGCGCCACGCTGACCAGGATCTCGTCGCCCAGGCGGTGGCCGCCCACGTCGTTGGCGTACTTGAAGTCGTCGAGGTCGATGAACAGCAGCGACACATGCTCGCCGTTGGCCTTGGCGGCGGCGATCGTCGACTCCAGTTCCTCGTACAGGCCGCGGCGGTTGAGCAGCCCGGTCAGCGGATCGAGCAGCGCCTGGTGGGCGCGCTGCTGGGTCAGCCGCTCGGTCGTCACGTCGTCGTAGAACCAGATGCTGCCGCCGCCGTGCGCGCCCTGCGCGATCGGCTGCATGCGCTGCACGATCAGGCGGCCGTCCAGCATGCGCAGCTCGCGCGGCTGGGCGGCATGGTGGCCGTCGTGGCGCGCCGGGTCGCCGAGCATCGCCTGCACGTGCACGGCGTCGGCCGGCTGCAGCCGCTCGGCCAGCAGCGGCACGATGCCGGCGAGCGGCTGGCCGCCGCTGAACGCCGGCAGCGACCACAGCGCCGCGAACGAGGCATTGGCGTAGATCACGCGCGCCTGCGGGTCGACGAAGAGGATGCCGCCGGGCATCGCGCTCAGCAGCGTGGTCAGGCGCGACTGTTCCTCGCGCATCTCGCGCAGGTGGCGCTGCTGCCGTGCCTCGCTGCGCGCCAGCGCCTGCATGCGTTCTTTCAGCGCCGCCGCCATCGCGTTGAAGCTGGCGCCCAGGCGGCCGATCTCGTCGCGCGTGGTCACCGGCACGTGCACGTCGAAGTCGCCGCCGGCCACGCGCTGGCTGGCATCGGACAGCCGCGCCAGGTGGCGCGTGATGGCCAGCGCAATGGCCACCAGCAGCGCCATCGAGGCCAGCAGCGCCAGGCTGCCGACGATGGCGCTGCGCAGCAGGAAGTCGGCGCGCACCTCGCGCAGCCGCGCGGTCGACAGGCCGAGGTCGATCACCCCCAGCGGCTGGCCCGCCACCATCAGCGGCGCGCCCACGTGGTAGGTGGTGTCGTCGCGGTCGAGGTCGAAGTCGCCCTGGTCGCGCGGCGGCAGCGGCCGCTTGGGGTCCCAGCCGGTGGCGGCCACCGGCTTGCCGAGGTGGTCGACCATCACCAGGTAGTCGATCGAGCCTTCGCGGCGCAGCAGGTCCAGCGTCTGCTGCAAGGTGGCGTAGTCGCGCGTGGCCAGTTGCGGCTCGACGGCCACCTGCAGCAGCGCGACCACGCGCTCGGTCTGGAAGCGCGCCTGCGCCAGCAGCGTGCGCTGCAGCAGCCGCGAGCCGGCCAGCACCAGCAAGGCCGCCGCCAGCAGTTGGACCGCCACGCAGGCGAAGACGAGCTTGCGCCGCAGCGACCAGCCGTTCCAGCCCATTTGCGCTTTGATCCTTGTGCCGCGGCGGCGTGCCCGAGCCCGCTCAGCCCGGCGTCATCACCTTGCGCGTGGCCTCGACGTAGGGGTCGAGCGTCTCCATCAGCCCCGGCGTGAGTTCGCGGATGCCGGTGAAGCCGGTGGCGCCGAAGAAGGCCTTGCCTTCGTTGCCGTCGGCGCTGAACTTCAGCAGCAGCGCCTTCAGCTCGCGCGCGTCGGCCGCCGCCACCTTGGGGCTGGCCATCACGATGAAGCCGGCCACTTCGGCGAAGGTGGTGACGACGGTCACCTGGGCCTTCACCGCATCCGGAATCGCGCGGTACTCGCCGCCGCTGAGCATGGCGGCGATGGCGTCGCCGCGCACCACCAGGTTGCCCACGCTGTCGTCGGTGGGCGTGTTCAGCGTCTTGAAGTCGCGCCCGCGCTCGAGGCCGGCTTCGGCCAGCCACTGCATGCCGCGCAGCGTCACCAGCGATTGCGGGTTCGACAGCGCCAGCGTCTGCCCGCGCAGCTCGGCCATGGTCTTGATGGGCCGCGCGTTGGCGCAGATCACCATGCCCTTGATGTTGGGCGCATACACCGCCAGCGGCACGTAGCCGCGGTCGAGCTGCGCCAGCCGCGCCAGGTTGGCGGCGGTGACGACGACGTCGTAGTCCTGCGCCAGCGTGCGCTGCTGGAAGGCGATCCAGTTCGGCGCGGTCGACACCTGCACCGGCCGCTTCAGCTCGCGCGCGAGGAATTCGCGCATCGGCTGGTACTGCGCCAGCAGCACGCGCGCGCTGATGTTCGGCAGCACGCCGATTTCCAGCGGCGCGGCGCTCTGCGCCTGGGCCCAACGCGGCGCCAGGCCGCTGAGCAAGGTGGTGTACAGGAATCGTCTACGCAGGGTGTTCGGCATGGCGTGGGGTGGCCGCTCGGTCTTGTGAAAAAAATGGGGGGAGAGGGGGTCCGACGGCCTCGTCGCCCGAATGCGGGATCGACAAGCGGCGGAATTCCGAGTATCGCGCCGCCCGGCCCGCTGCGCCAGCAGCGGCTTGCCGCCGGTCGTGCGCTAGTGCGCGACAGCGCCGATCCTGCGCGCCAGCCGCGGCTTCAGGCACGGCTCGGCGACGCCGTGCGCTTGATTCGGCTCAACGCGCAGCCGATCGTTTCGATGGTTTCGCTGGTTTCGCGCCCCGCGCCGCGAGCAGGCTTTGCGCGGCCTGCCGTCGCACCCGCTCGGCCAGCAGCCGGGCCACCGCGGACGGCGTTCGATCGGGCAGCCTTACCAGGCCCAGTTGCATGCGCAGCGGCGTGCGCACGCCCAGCTTGTCGAGTTCCGGCACCTTCAGCCGGCGCATGCGCCCCGCCGCCACTTCCAGCGCGAACACCTCCTGCGGCGCGATCACCACCCCATCGCTCTGCAACGCGTACTCGCGCAGCACGAGCACGCTCTCGCATTCCATCGCCGGCGACAGCAGCCCCGTCTCGTCGCTGCCGAAGAACTTGCTCAGCTGGCGGTTGACGGGCAAGGGCAGGTGCACGCTGGCCAGCCGGTGCCGCCGGATGTCGCTCAGGCTGGCCGGCTTGCGCGCGTCCAGCGGGTGGCCGACGCGCACGTACAGCCCGCCGATGGCCGTGCCCAGCGGCTCGACGCTGGACGGCGTCTGCTCGGAAAACTCGGTGAGGTCGGCGATGAAGAAGTCGAGCTTCTCGTCGCGCAGCATCTGCTGCAACACCATGGGCGAGGCGATCTCCAGCCGCACGCGCACCGACGGATGATCGGCCTGCAGACCGGCGATGGCCGAGGCCATCAGCGTGGGCCCCGAGAAGGGGCCGGCACCGACCGTGAGGTCGCCCAGGTCGCCGCTGCGCAGCAAGGCCAGTTCGCGCGACAGGTCGGCCGAGCTCGACAGCAGCCGCCGCGCCCGCGCAATCACCTGCGTGCCGGCGGTGGTCGGCCGCACGAAGCCGGGGCCGCGGTCGAACAGCCGCATGCCGATCGCCTGCTCCAGCGTGGCCACGCTGCGGCTGAAGGCCGGTTGCGACAGGAAGGCGCGCGCGGCGGCGCGGCCGAAGTGCGACTCGTCGGCCAGCAGCACCACGTGGTGCAACTGGCGCAGGTTGAGCGGGGGCGTGGCGTTCATCGGACCGGCGCGCTGCGGCAATGCGCCGATTGCATCGCATGCACGACTTAAATGCAATGGACAGAAGAGGCCCGGGTTTCTATCGTGCGCGCCAACGAGCCGGACGCACGAGACCCGGGGTGCCGCCGCGGCACCACCGCGGCACCGATCGGCCCGGCTTTCCATGACGCAGGAGACGACAGCCATGGCAACTCGCGAGACGGCATCGCTGCAAGACCGCTACAGCACCCGCGAGGGCTGGGTCTACCTCACCGGCATGCAGGCCCTGGTGCGGCTGCCGCTGCAGCAGCGCGCCCGCGACGCCGCGGCCGGGCTGAACACCGGCGGCTACATCTCGGGCTACCGCGGCTCGCCGATGGGGCGCTACGACATGGAGTTGTGGGCCGCCGGCGCCGCCTTGAAGGCGGCCAACGTCGTCTTCCGCCCCGGCCTCAACGAAGACCTGGCGGCCACCGCGATCTGGGGCGCGCAGTACGTCGGCAGCTTCCCGGGCGCCAAGGTCGATGGCGTGTTCGGCCTCTGGTACGGCAAGGGCCCGGGCGTCGACCGCTCGGCCGATGCGCTGCGCCACGCCAACCTGGCCGGCACCTCGCCCCATGGCGGCGTGGTCTGCCTAGCCGGCGACGACCACGGCGCCAAGAGCTCGACCGTGGCCAACTTCTCCGACCCGGTGTTCGCCGCGGTCGGCATGCCGGTGCTGTACCCGTCTGACACGCAGGAGGTGCTGGACTACGGGCTGCACGGCATCGCGATGAGCCGCTTCTCGGGCTGCTGGGTGGCGCTGAAGCTCGTCACCGACGTGGTCGAGGGCGGCGGCTCGGTCTACGTGGCGCCCGACTCGCCGCGCATCACGCTGCCCGAGCCGCCGTCGTCGCCGAAAGACGCGTTCGGCGCCGGCTTCAACATCCGCGGCTTCGACATGCCGCTGGCGCAGGAGGACCGCCACTTCCACCACAAGCTCGCCGCGGCGATGGCCTATGCGCGCGCCAACGGGTTGAATCGCATCGCCGCGCCGGCGCCCGCAGCCAAGGTGGGCATCGTCTCGGCGGGAAAAAGCTGGCAGGACGTGCTGCAGGCGCTGGCCAACCTGGGCGTCGGCGATGCCGCGGCCGCCGGCATCCGCCTGCTCAAGCTGGGCATGGTGTGGCCGCTGGACCCGCTGATCGTGCGCGAGTTCGCGCAAGGGCTCGACGCCATCGTCGTCGTCGAGGAGAAGCGCCCGCTGGTCGAGGACCAGCTGCGCGCCGCGCTGTACGGCAGCGCCAGCACGCCGCGCATCGTCGGCAAGTTCGCGCAGGGCACGGTGTTCGACCCGGCGCATGGCGCGCTGACGCTGCCCAACGCGGCCGAGTTGACGCCGGGCCTGATCGCCCAGGTGCTGGCCGGCGTGATGCAGGCCAGCGTGCCGGGCTGCGCGCTGGCCGCGCCCGATGCCGGAGCGCCCAAAGGCCCGACGCCCGGCCTGCCGGCGCGCAACCCCGGCTTCTGCTCGGGCTGCCCGCACAGCCGCTCGACGCGCCTGCCCGAAGGCAGCCGCGCGCTGGCCGGCATCGGCTGCCACACGATGGCGATGCTGGTGAACCCCAAGACCACCAGCGTGCCTTCGCAGATGGGCGCGGAGGGCATGCACTGGCTGGGCCAGCAGCCCTTCACGGCCGAGAAGCACGTCTTCGCCAACCTGGGCGACGGCACCTTCGCGCACAGCGGCCTGCTGGCCATCCGCCAGGCGGTGGCGGCCGACGTGCCCATCACCTACAAGCTGCTCTACAACGGCTTCGTCTCGATGACCGGCGGCCAGCCGGTCGATGCCAGCCTGTCGCCGCAGCAGACGCTGGCCATCCTGGCCGGCGAAGGCGTGAAGAAGATGGCGGTGGTCACCGACGAGCCGGCCAAGTACGACGGCGTTGCCTTGCCCGCGGGCGTGCCGGTGCATCCGCGCGAGCGAATGGACGCGGTGATGCGCGAGTTCCGCGAGCACCCCGGCGTCTCGGTCATCCTCTACGACCAGCCCTGCGCCACCGAGCGCCGGCGCCTGCGCAAGCGCGGCCAATGGGCCGATCCGCCCAAGCGCACGTTCATCAACGCCGCGGTGTGCGAAGGCTGCGGCGACTGCGGCCAGGCCTCGGGCTGCCTGTCGATCGAGCCGCTGGAGACCGAGCTGGGCCGCAAGCGCCGCATCAATCAGGCCAGCTGCAACAAGGACTATTCCTGCATCGACGGCTTCTGCCCCAGCTTCGTCACCGTGCACGGCGGCGCGCCGCGCAAGGCGCCGCGGGCCGCGTCGGCCGCGCCGGCGGCGCCGGCCGCGGTTGCCGACTGGACCGACGCCCTGCCCGAGCCCGAGGTGCCGGGGCTAACGGGCTTGTTCAGCGTGCTCGTCGGCGGCATCGGCGGCACCGGCGTGGTGACCATCGGCCAGACGCTGGCCGTGGCCGCGCACCTGCAGGGCGGCTACAGCTCCAACCTCGACGTCACCGGCCTGTCGCAGAAGTACGGCGCCGTGCACTCGCACGTGCGCTTCGCGCCGGCGCCCGAGCTGCTGCACGCCACGCGCATCGGCGCCGGCGAGGCGCAGGCGATGATCGGCTGCGACCTCATCGTGGCGGCGGGCGACGAGTCGGTGTCGCGGCTGAACGCGGCGCACGGCGCGGCCGTGGTCTGCACCGACATGATCCCCACCGCCGACTTCACGCGCAACCCGGACTGGGCCGTCGACCGCGACGCGCTGGTGCAGCGCATCGGCGGCCTGCTCGGCGAGCGTGCCTTGCTGATCGAAGGCCAGCGCCTGGCCGGCGCGCTGATGGGCGACCCGATTGCCGCCAACATGTTCATGCTGGGCGCCGCCTGGCAGCGCGGGCAGATTCCGCTGCAGCGCACGGCGATCGAACGCGCCATCGAGCTCAATGGCACGGCCGTGGAGATGAACAAGGCCGCGTTCCTGTGGGGCCGCCGCGCCGCGCACGACCCGGCCGCGGTGGAGCGCTGGGTGCAGGCGCGCCAGCCGCAGGCGGTGGTGACCGTGATGCCGCCGGCGCGGCGCAGCCTCGACGAGATCGTGCGCCACCGCAGCGAGCACCTGGCGGCGCACAGCGGCGCCGCGCTGGTCGAGCGTTATCGCCGCTTCGTCGATCGGGTGCGCGAAGCCGAGGCGCGGCTGAATGGCGGTGACGCGCGGTCCCGCGGCAACGCGGGCGACGCGCTGTCCCGCGGCAACGCGGGCGACGCGCTGTCCCGCGCCGTGGCCCACAACTACCACCGCCTGCTCGCCGTCAAGGACGAATGGGAAGTCGCCCGGCTGTACAGCCACCCCGACTTCAAGGCTGCGCTGGCGCGCGAGTTCGAGGGCGACTACACGCTGCACTTCCACCTCGGCGCCTGGCCTTTCGCGAAGACCGACGCGGCCACCGGCAAGCCGGTGAAGGCCGAGCTGGGGCCCTGGCTGCTGCGCGCGATGGCGCTGATGGCGCGCTTCAAGGGCTTGCGCGGCAGCTGGCTGGACCCGTTCCGCGGCAACGCCGAGCGCCGCCTCGACCAGGCGCTGCTGGCGCAATACGAAGCCGACGTGTTGGCCCTGCTGCCGCGATTGACGCCGTCCACGCTGCCCACGGCGGTGAAGCTGGCTTCGCTGCCGCAGACCATCCGCGGCTATGGCCACGTCAAGCAGGCGCAAGCCGAAGCGGCGGCCCGCCAGCGCGAGCCGCTGCTGGCGGCGCTGGCGCCAGCCAACGCGGCGGCCCCGGCCCCGGACGCACGCACGGCCACGGCCGGCACGGCCTGATCAAGCCTCGCCGCGAACCATCAACCACGACCGACGATCCACGCCCCCCGGAGACAAGCCATGAACATCGCCCCCTTGCTGCGCGCCTGCCTGCTCGCCTGCGGACTGGCCGCGGCCGCCGCCGCGCAAGCCCAAACCGATCGACCGATCAGCATGGTCGTCGCCTACCCGGCCGGCGGCCAGGCCGACGTGACGGGCCGCACCGTGCTGCCGACGCTGCAGAAGTCGCTCGGCCAGACGATGATCGTCGAGAACGTTGCTGGCGCGGCCGGTTCCATCGGCGCGCAGAAGGTGCGCGATGCCAAGGCCGATGGCCAGACCCTGCTGGCGGGCACGCCGATCGAGCTGGTGCAGACGCCGATGGCCCTGCGCACCAAGTACGTGTCGGAAGACTTCCGCCTGGTGGGCCAGATCGGCAGCACCTACATGATGCTGGTGACGCGGCCCACGCTGCCGGTGAACACCCTGGCCGAGCTGGTGGCGCTGGCCAGGAAGCCCGGCGACAAGGAGCTTTCGTTCGGCACCAACGGGCGCGGCTCGATCTACCACCTGGTGGCCGAACGCTTCGCGCAGGACACCGGCGTGAAGATGCTGCACGTGCCCTACAAGGGCGCGGCGCAGATCTTCGGCGACCTGGCCGGCGGCCAGATCGACCTGGTGTTCATGCCGCTGGGCGGGCCGGTGGCCGGCATGATCCAGAGCGGCAAGTTCAAGCCCATCGCCTACACGGGGCCGGCGCGCCATCCGCTGTTCCCCAACGTACCGACGATGAACGAGACCGGCCTCGTCAAGGACTTCGTGTTCGACATCTGGGCCGGCGTGGTGGTGCCCAAGGCCACGCCCGAGGCGCAGGTGCAACGCCTCAACGTCGCGCTGGCCGAGGCGCTGCGCCAGCCCAACGTGCGCCGCGACATCGAGGCCGCCGGCGCGATGCCGTCGAACCCGATGACGCAGGCTGAGGCCGACCGCTACTACACCGCCGAGATTGCGCGTTATCGCGCCATCGGCAAGGCCATCAACCTGCAGCCGGAATAGCGCCATGGCCGCCCATGCGCTGCGCTCGGCCGCCGTCACCCAGGGCCGCATGGCCACCGGGGCGCGTGCCCTGTGGCGCGCCACCGGCGTGGCCGAGGCCGACTTCGGCAAGCCCATCGTCGCCATCGCCAATGCCTACACCCAGTTCGTGCCCGGCCACGTGCACCTGAAGAACCTGGGCGACCTGGTGGCCGCCGAGGTGGCGGCGGCCGGCGGCATCGCCCGCGAGTTCAACACCATCGCGGTGGACGACGGCATCGCCATGGGCCACGACGGCATGCGCTATTCGCTGCCCAGCCGCGAGCTGATCGCCGACGCGGTGGAGACCATGGTCAACGCCCACCGCGCCGATGCGCTGGTGTGCATTTCCAACTGCGACAAGATCACGCCGGGCATGCTGATGGCCGCACTGCGGCTGAACCTCCCGACGATCTTCGTCTCCGGCGGGCCGATGGAGTCGGGCGTGTTCAGCCACGGCGGCGTGGCCAAGCGCGTCGACGCGATCGACACGCTGATGGTGATGGGCAACCCGCGCAGCACCGAGTTGGAGCTGCGCGGCATCCAGGAATCGGCCTGCCCGACCTGCGGCTCGTGCGCCATCATGGGCACCGCCAACTCGATGAACTGCATCACCGAGGCGATGGGCCTGGCGCTGCCGGGCAACGGCACGCTGATCGCCACCCACCGCGACCGCGAGGGGCTGTTCCGCCGGGCCGGCCGGCGCATCGTCGAGCTGGCCCAGGCGTACTACGGCGACGGCGACGAGCGCGCGCTGCCGCGCGCCATTGCCGGCAAGGCGGCCTTCGAGCACGGCATGCGCGTGTCGATGGCCATCGGCGGCTCGACCAACACCATCCTGCACCTGCTGGCCGCGGCGCGCGAGGCGCAGGTCGACTTCGGCATCGACGACATCGCGCGCATCTCCGATTCGACGCCGCTGCTGTGCAAGGTCTCGCCGGCGCGGCACGAGGTCTTCATCGAGGACATGCACCGCGCCGGCGGCGTGATGCGGGTGCTCGGCGAACTGGACCGCGCCGGCCTGGTCGACCAAAGCCTGCCCTGCGTGCATGCGGCGAGCCTGGGCGCGGCGCTGGCGCGTTGGGACCTGGCGCGCGGCGCGGGCCAGGCCGAGGCCGACATCGAAGGCGACAACGATGCCGACATCGAGCCCGACATCGAAGCCGTGCGCCGCTTCTACCGCGCCGGCCCGGGCGGCGTGCGCAGCGCCAGCGCCTTCAGCCAGGACCGGCGCTTTCCCAGCGTCGACACCGATGCCGCCCACGGCGTCATCCGCGACGCCGCCCACGCCTTCGACAGCGTCGGCGGCCTGGCCGTGCTGTACGGCAACCTGGCGCCCGACAGCGCCATCGTCAAGTCTGCCGCGGTGCCCGCGGGGCTGCAGCGCTTCAGCGGCCGCGCGATCTGCTTCGAGCTGATGGAGGACGCCTGCGCCGCCATCCAGGACGGCCGCGTGCAGCCCGGCCACGTGGTGGTGATCCGCTACGAAGGCCCGCGCGGCGGCCCCGGCATGCGCGAGATGCTGATGCCCACCGGCCTGCTGGTCGCGCGCGGCCTGCACACGCAGTGCGCGCTGGTCACCGACGGCCGCTTCTCCGGCGCCACCGAGGGCCTGGCGGTCGGCCATGTCTCGCCCGAGGCGGCTTCGGGCGGGCTGATCGCGCTGGTCGAGGATGGCGACGAGATCGCCTTCGACATCCCCGCCCGCGGCCTGCAGTTGCGCGTGGACGCCGCCGTGCTGGCCGCGCGCGAGGCCGCCATGCGCGCGCGCGGCACGGCCGCGTGGCGGCCGACCCAGCCGCGCACCGCGTCGCTGTGGCTGCGCAGCTTCGGCGCGCTGGCGAGTTCAGCCGACCAGGGCGGCGGCCGCGATCCGGCACGCCTGGCGCAGCTCGAAGCCCTGCAAACCCCCCGCTGAAGCACCACAGGCATCCATGTCCCGACCCGCCGCCTCCTTCGACGACTGGCGCGCCTTGGCGCGCCGGCGCCTGCCCGGCTTCCTGTTCGGCTACGTCGACGGCGGCAGCGGCGACGAGCAGACCCTGCGCGACAACGTCGCTGCCTGGCAGCAACTGCGCCTGCGCCAGCACGTGCTGCGCGACGTGTCCGACTGCCGCATCGCCACCCGCCTGGTCGGCTGCGACGCCCGCCTGCCGCTGGCCCTGGCGCCGGTGGGCCTGGGCGGCGCGCTGCGCCGCCGCGGCGAGGTGCAGGCCGCGCTGGCGGCGCAGGCCTTCGGCGTGCCCTTCACGCTGTGCACGCCGTCGATCTGCTCGATGGAAGAAGTGCGCGCGGCGACCGCCACGCCGTTCTGGTACCAGCTCTACATGATGCGCGACCGCGGCATCGTGCGCGAGCTGCTGCAGCGCGCGCAGGCCGTGCAATGCCCCGTCCTGGTCTTCACCGTCGACCTGGCGCGCGTGGGGCAGCGGCGGGCCGACGTGCGCCACGGCATGGACGGCGGCGGCGGCCGTGCGGCGGCCTTGCGCCGCGTCGGCTCGGTGCTGGCCCACCCGCGCTGGGCGTGGGACGTGGCGCTGCGCGGCAGCCCGCTGGTGTTTGGCAACCTGCGGCCCTACCTGCCCAAGGCCACCACGCTGGCCGATTTCAGGACCTGGGTCGACGCGCAGTTCGACGCCGGCGTCACCTGGCAAGACATCGAATGGCTGCGCGCGCAGTGGCCGGGCCCCATCCTGCTCAAGGGCATCCTGGAGGTCGACGACGCCCGCAGGGCCGCCGACATCGGCGTGCAGGGCATCGTCGTCTCCAACCACGGCGGGCGCCAGCTGGACGGCGCGGTGGCCACCGCCGCGGCCTTGCCGCGCATCACCGAAGCCCTGGCCGGGCGCGGCCTCACGGTGCTGGTCGACGGCGGCATCCGCAGCGGGCACGACATCATCCGCGCCCGCGCGCTGGGCGCCGACGGCGTGATGGTCGGCCGCCCCTGGGTCTACGCCAACGCCGCCGGCGGCCAGGCCGGCGTGGCGCGCTGGCTGGGCCAGATGGAACACGAACTGGCCAGCTCGCTGGGACTGATGGGCCTGGCCGATGTGGCCCGAGTGGGTCGCGAGCACCTCGCGGACTGACCAACGAAAAGAAGGCCCGGACCGGCGCTGGAAAAGTCCGCCGCTTCGCGGCCAACCGCCCAAGACCACCACCAAGAAGGGATGCCGAACGCTCGACGCCCCCTCGTTGCCCGTGTACGGCGGAGCAACGTACAATTCTCCACCCAAGAGAACGCCTCATGGCCACTGCCGAAACCACCCGCACCGCCCGCGTCGAAGCCCGCATCGCGCCGGACGCGCTGGCCGTCGTCCGCCGTGCCGCTGAGCTGCAGGGCCGCAGCGTCAGTGACTTCCTGGTCGCTGCGGCTTTGAAGGACGCGCAGCGCACCATCGAGGACGCGCAGATCATTCGCCTCAGTGTCGAAGATCAGCAGCGTTTCGCCGACCTGCTGCTCAAGGCACCGCCGCTCGCGCCGGCCATGAAGCGCGCACTCAAGGCCCGCCAACGCCTGATCGCCGGCGCCAAGTGACTGCGCGGTTCCGGCTGGAGCCGCTCGGGCCGGGCCACGATCGAAACACGTTTTCTTGCGGCGTCGCGGCGCTGGACAGCTACCTCGCCGGCCTTGCCGGCCAGGACATCAAACGGCGCGTCAGCGCCTGCTATGTCGCCTGCGAAGTCACTTCCGGCAAGGTGGCGGGCTTCTACACCCTGGCCGCGAGCAGCGTGCCACTGCACGACCTGCCACCCTCGCTGACCAAACGGCTGCCCCGCTACCCCAGCGTGCCTGTGGCGCGCGTCGGCCGCCTGGCCATCGACATGGCATTTCAAGGCCGGAAACTGGGCGGCGCCCTGCTGGCGGACGCTGCCGTTCGTTCAGCGCGTTCGGAGGCGGCCGTCTTCGCCCTGATCGTCGACGCCAAGGATGAAGGTGCCGCGGCGTTCTACCGGCACCACGGCTTCGAGCCATTCGGCGGCAACCCTCTGCAACTGGTCGGTCCGCTCCAGCGGTTCCTTCAGGCTGCCGGTTAGCGCCGGGCGGTAAGCTCGCCGATCCAAAAAGAAAGTGACTTCGAGAAAATGAATCTGTCGTCGTCACTGAACACACGAAACCCCGCCGCCTCCAGCGAGCGGGACGAACCGGGAGGCTCATGTCGCAGGACGCAGCGCTGACATTCTTCGAACATCCGATCCTCAATTCGCCGTATGCCTACCCGGGCCGGCATTGGGAGTTGGATGGCGATGGTCAGCCCACGAACAAGCTGATCGAGTCGCGCCGGCGCTCGGACCTGATCACGCCCGTCCCGAAGGCGAAGAAGCGCAAGGCGCCGCAGGGTCCGACGGCCCAGGCCTCGCTGGACTTGTCTGCCGACGACGAAGGCCTCAGCACCGCCGAGCAGAAGTACGACCCCACGCCGATCATCAACGAGCTGCGCGGCTACGTGGACACCTGGCGCGCACTGCCCAACCCGTCGCAGTGGCAGGTCACGCCCGAGACGGCCCGCCTGCTGCAGCACTGGCGCCAGCATCAGTTCCAGGGTGTGCGCCCCTTCTTCTGCCAGATCGAGGCGGTCGAGACCGCCATCTGGCTGACCGAGGTCGCGCCCAAGCTCGGCGCCACCGGACGAAAGTTCCGCGACCACCTCGCCGGCGCGAACGCGATGTCCAACCCGGACCTGTTCCGCATTGCGCTCAAGCTGGCCACCGGCGCCGGCAAGACCACGGTCATGGCCATGCTCATCGCCTGGCAGACCGTCAACGCCGTGCGGCACCCCGCCAGCAAGCAGTTCACACGCGGCTTCCTCATCGTGGCGCCGGGCCTGACCATCAAGGACCGTCTGCGCGTGCTGCTGCCGCAGGACCCGGACAGCTACTACGCCAATCGCGAGCTGGTGCCCGGCGACATGCTGGGCGACATCAAGCGTGCGGTGATCGTCATCACCAACTACCACGCCTTCAAGCTTCGCGAGACGCTGGAGGTCACTGCGGCCGGCCGTGCGCTGCTGCAGGGCCGCGGCGCCCCGCTGCAGACGCTGGAGACCGAGGGCCAGATGCTGCAGCGCGTGATGCCCGAACTCATGGGCATCAAGAACGTGCTCGTCATCAACGACGAGGCGCACCACTGCTACCGCGCCAAGCCGAAGGAAGCCGAGACCGACATCGACGACCTGAAGGGCGACGAGAAGGACGAGGCGAAGAGGAACAACGAAGCGGCCCGCCTGTGGATCAGCGGCATCGAGGCCGTGAAGCGCAAGCTCGGCGTCCCGGTGGTCTTCGACCTCTCGGCCACGCCGTTCTTCCTGCGCGGCTCCGGCTACGCCGAAGGCACGCTGTTCCCATGGACCATGTGCGACTTCTCGCTGATGGACGCCATCGAGTGCGGCATCGTCAAGCTTCCGCGCGTGCCGGTGTCGGACAACATCACCGGCGCCGACGCACCGAAGTTCCGCAACCTGTGGGACCACATCGGCAAGCGCATGCCCAAGAAGGGCGTGCGCACCGCCGGCAAGCTGGACCCACTGGCCTTGCCGACCGAGCTGTACACCGCGCTCGAAGCGTTGTACGGCCACTACGCCAAGATCTTCGACAGCTGGCAGGCGCAGGGCATCGAGGTGCCGCCGGTCTTCATCGTGGTGTGCAACAACACGGCCACGTCGAAGCTCGTGTACGACTACATCTCCGGATTCGAGCGCACGATCGAGCACACCGGCCCGAATGGCGAGAAGACCGAGACCCGCACGCTGGAGAACGGCCGCCTCAAGCTCTTCCGCAACTACGACGAGCACGGCCAGAAGCTCGCCCGCCCGCGCACCCTGCTGATCGACAGCGAGCAGCTGGAGTCCGGCGAGGCCCTCGACCCTGGTTTCCGCGACATCGAGGCCGACACCATCGAGCGCTTTCGCCGCGAGATCATGGAACGCACCGGCGACCGCGCCGCGGCCGACAAGCTCACCGACGCCGACCTGCTGCGCGAGGTGATGAACACCGTCGGCAAGCCCGGCAAGCTGGGCGAAGGCATCCGCTGCGTGGTGAGCGTCTCCATGCTCACCGAAGGCTGGGACGCCAACACCGTGACGCACGTGCTCGGCGTTCGCGCCTTCGGCACGCAGTTGCTGTGCGAGCAGGTGGTGGGCCGCGCGCTGCGCCGCCAGAGCTACACGCTGAACGCCGAAGACAAGTTCGACGTGGAGTACGCCGACGTCCTCGGCATCCCGTTCGACTTCGCGGCCAAGCCGGTGGTCGTGCCGCCCAAGCCGCCGGTGAAGACCACTCGCGTGCACGCCGTCAGCCCCGAACGCGACGCGCTGGAGATCCGCTTTCCGCGGGTGGACGGCTATCGCGTCGAACTGCCGGCCGAGCGGCTGAAAGCCACTTTCAGCGCGAACTCGGGCCTGACCTTGACGCCTGACCTCGTCGGCCCATCCAACACCCAGAACCTGGGCATCGTGGGCGAAGGCGTGAACCTGACGGTGCAGTACCTGGAAGACACGCGCGACAACTCAATAGCCTTCCACCTGGCCAGGCACCTGCTGTACCGCAAGTACCGCGATCCAGGCCAGGACCCCAAGCTGCACCTCTTCGGCCAGCTCAAGGGCATCGCCCAGGAGTGGGTGCGGGACCACCTGAAGTGCGCCGGCGGCACCTGGAAGGCCCAGGTCATGCATCAGGAGATCACCGACATGGCCTGCGAGCGCATCCATGCCGCCATCAGCGCCACGCTGGCCGGATCGAACGCGGTGCGCGTGGTGCTGGACCCGTACAACCCCACCGGCAGCACCCGGCACGTGAACTTCACGACCGCGAAGCAGAGCCTGTGGGCCACGCAGGGGCCACCGCCGAAGAGCCATGTGAACTGGGTCGTCTACGACAGCGACTGGGAAGCCGAGTTCTGCCGCGTGGCCGAGCAGCACCCGCGCGTGCGGGCCTACGTGAAGAACCACAGCCTGGGGCTGGAGGTGCCCTACCGCATGGGCGGCACGCAGCGGCACTACCGGCCGGACTTCATCGTCAAGATCATCGACAAAGACGGCGACGACGGCCACGACGACCCGCTGAACCTCGTCGTCGAGATCAAGGGCTTCCGCGGCGAAGACGCGGTGGTCAAGGCCGAGACGATGGCCACCCAGTGGGTGCCGGGCGTGAACGCCCTGGGCACCTACGGCCGCTGGGCTTTCGCCGAGTTCCGCTCGGCGCATGACCTGGAAGCCGACTTCGACAAACTGATCCAGGGCCTCGTGACGACCAGCACGACGCCAGTGACCGCCTGACGGACCCGACATGGCCACCAAGAAATCCGGAACCACTTTCGTCGGCGTCGATGCGCTCAAGCACGCCGACGACAAGCGCAAGAACATCCCGACCGCCGAGTACCAGAGCCTGATGGCCGACGAGGCGCGCAAGCCCGTGCAGGTGACCTACGCGCGCAGCACGTCGAACGCCGATCACCTGCAGGCCGAGAAGGAAGCGCGCAACGGCGACCTCGACCCGCAACTCGTCTGGCGCGGCAAGGACGCGCAGGACTGGACCGACCTCGTCGTCAATGCACCGCCGCTCTACATCCAGGAGAAAGTGCACCCCAAGGTGCTGATCGACGACCTGCTGCGGCAAAGCCGCGAACGAAGGGAAGCGGCCGAAGCGGCCGCGGGCGGCACGGTCGACATGTTCGGCGACTTCAACGGCATCCCGGCCGGCGCCGACAAGACCGACTTCTACGCGCACGACCAGAACTGGACCAACCGCATGATCCTGGGCGACAGCCTGCAGGTGATGGCGAGCCTGGCCGAGCGCGAGGGGCTGCGGGGCAAGGTGCAGTGCGTCTACTTCGATCCGCCCTACGGGATCAAATTCAACTCGAACTTCCAGTGGAGCACGACCAGCCGCGATGTGAAGGATGGCAACCGGGATCACATCAGTCGTGAGCCCGAGCAGGTGAAGGCGTTCCGGGATACGTGGCGCGACGGCATTCATTCCTACTTGCACTACATACGGGATCGATTGACCGTTGCTCGCGATCTTCTGAGCGAGAGCGGTTCCGTCTTCGTACAAATCGGCGACGAGAATGTGCACCGAGTTCGGGCCCTGATGGACGAGGTCTTCGGCAGCGACAACTTCTGCTTGGAAATCGTTCTTCTGAAGGCAAGTGCGCAATCTTCCAGTCTCATATCAGGCGTGAATGACTTCGTCCTTTGGTACGCAAAGAACAAGTCCTCCGTTAAGGCAATGCTGAACAACCCATCGCATCGTCCGGGCCGTTCAGCGTGATTTCACAATACTGAATCTGAGCGTCCAAATCGAGCGAAATCGGGCGCTTTGCAGCCCGAATCGGGCCTCGAGGCGCCTCGTGCGCCCGATTC
>JAIUPH010000036.1 GCA_020161065.1 Pseudomonadota bacterium | reverse complement strand
CCCGAATCGGGCGCACGAGGCGCCTCGAGGCCCGATTCGGGCTGCAAAGCGCCCGATTTCGCTCGATTTGGACGCTCAGATTCAGTATTGTGAAATCACGCTGAACGGCCCGGACGATGCGATGGGTTGTTCAGCATTGCCCTAATGACGTAACGCCCTAATTGAATGGCAGCCGCGGACGACGACCCCTGCAGCGCCTGGTCGAACCACTCCAAACTTCGATACGCGCTTAGTGCTTGGCGACAAAGGAAAGAATCGCCGCGCTTGCGGCATCGGGGTTGTCGATGCCCCAGAAGTGAGTTCCGGCAGCAATCGTCGCGGCCTCGGCCGATGGCGGTAGACAGGCGAGCAGCGCCTCATGCCCGTAGCGGTAACTATCGCGGGTCCGTTCACCGCGAATGGCCAGAGCCGGGACTTTCAGCCCCTTCAACTGCTCGCAGGTCACGGCCGCTGGCGGGCGGCCGGTGTACATGGGGCCCATGGTCTTCGCGTTGTCGAGCCAACGCTGCTGCGCCGCGGGCGCCAGCTTCGCAAAGGCATCGCGATCGTCGAGCACGGCGTTGACCGTCAACACGGTGGCCTGCCGGTCGTCACCCGCCTTCGCTGCCGCCGAAGCGAGGCCGAAGTCAGTGGCAAGGCGCGAGATCGCGGCCTTGCCTTCGGCGGACGTTGGCGCCGCCAAACTCGGCTCGCCCATAACCACGCTGCGCAACAACTCGGGATGTCGCAGCGCGACGTACCCGACCAATCGGCCGCTGTACGAATTTCCGACGAGATGAACCTGGCCGACATTCATGGCACGGATGAAGGCGGCAACGTCTTCCACTTGCTGGTCGAAGGTGTAGTTGCGCCCATCGTCGGGCCATGCGTTCGGGAAGTGGTAGCGCCGGCTCATCGACACGAAGCGATACCGCGGGGCGACATGGCGACGCAAGCCATCCCAAGTGCGCCAGTCACCGCCGGCGCCATGAACGAACAGGACCGTGACGCCGCGCCCCTCTTCGACATAGGCAAGTTCGCTGTCGTTGACCTTCATGCGCTTGACGGTCACGCCCTCCGTCGGACTCGGCGTGCTTTGACAGGCAGCCATCGCGATGGCGCAGAGGACTGAAGCGAAAGTAGCGAATCGCATGGGACCTCCTTTCGCGGCCAAGGGGTCCAAGCCGATCTCGGGCACGCCACGCGCCCCGTCTGCGGATTCCCCGGCCCTTCTCCATCCGTCAGGCGTATTCGACGACGCCCGACGCTGGCTGGATCAGCTTCGCAAGCCGATTCGATCGCTGCAGGAGAGCTTACGCATCGAGCGGCCGCAAGTCCACTGCGGCAATCCGAACCAAAGGGTCGCGCCCGGCGGGCGGCCCTGTCTCGCAGCCCCTTCGCGACGCCGTGTCAGGCGCCGGCAGCCGCGCGCCGCCGCCGCCGCGCCGCCGGCCGCGGTGCCGCGGCGGCCGCTGCCGGCGCCAATGCCAGCAGTTCCTGGAAGCTGTCGCGCAGCGCCTGCGCGAAGTGCTCGGGGTCGGGCATCAGGTCGCGGCAACTCGTCGGCGAGATGACGATGCGGCCGTCGTAGCTGGTGACGGCGATCGCCAGGCCAAGGCCGTCGCTGACCGGCAGCATCGCGGAGAAGTAGCTCATGCGCGCACCGCACAGATACAACGGCATCTGCGGGCCCGGCACCTGGGTGATGCTGCACGCGGCCAGCGGCCGGCGCTCGCCGGAGAGGATCTGCGCCAGCTGGCGCGCGGCGCGGCCCAGCAGCGGCGCCGGCGCGGCGCCAGCCGCGGCCAGAGCGGGCAGCGCCGCCTGGCGGCCCGAGGTCTGGGCGCGGATGGCGCGCAGGCGCTGCAGCGGGTCTTGCACATCGGTGGCCAGGCTCACGCGCCGCCAGGGCGCGCCGCCGCCGGCGTCGGCAGAGGCCAGCGCCAGCAGCGATGGCGCTGGCAACTCGTCGTGCGCGTCCAGGTAGCGCCGCAGCGCGCCGCCGCAGACGGCGAGCACGGCGTCCTGCACGGTCGCGCCGGGCACCAGGCGGCGGATGCGGTCGAACTCGTCGAGCGTGAAGCGCCGCGTCTCGAACACGCGGTGCGGCGAGACGACGGCGTTGAAGCGCACCAGCGGAATCTCGGCGCTGGCCTGCAGCAGCAGGTCGCCGGCCAGCGCCAGCCGCTCGGGCGCCAGCTTGCGCAGCAGCTGCGCCAGCGGCTTGACGGCGCGCCACGGCGTGGTGGCCTGGCGCAGCAGGCCGCGCGCCAGCAGCGGCAGCGGCGACGGCGCGCCGTCGGCGAACCACGGCGCCGGCGGCGGCGGCGGCGCGGCGCTGGCCACGGTGTCGTGCAGCCGCGCGGTCAGCTCGCCGTCGTGCTCGAAATCCAGCGCCGCGTGGTGGGTCTTGGTCAGCAGCGCGAAGCTGCCGGCCGGCAGATCGAGAAAGCTGTCCAGCCCTTCGATGACGTAGATCTCCCACAGCGGCCGGTTCAGGTCGAGCGGCCGCGCGTGGATGCGCGAGACCTGGATGCAGAACTGCCGCCAGTCGCCGGGCTTGGGCAGCGCGATGTGGCGCACGTGGTACTCGAGGTCGAAGTGCTCGTCGTCGACCCAGTAGGGCCGCGCCAGCCCCAGCGGCAGCCGCAGCAGCCGGCGGCGGAACAGCGGCGCGCTGTCGAGCCGGCTTTCGATGTGCGCGAGGATGGTCTTGAAGCGCAGCTTGCCGCCGGGCGCGGTGCTCTGGTCGTAGATGTGCAGCAGCGACACGTTGGCCGTCGCATGCGCGCTGTCGCCGGCCAGGAAGGCGGCGTCCTGTTCGCTGAGCTGTTGCATGGTGGCGGTCAATATACGGCCGCGGCCGGCCGCTGATTGGGTGCTGACCACCAATCGCCGCGCCCCTGCTTCGGGGGGCGGCGCAGGGCTCGCCGCCGCCGCGCGGCGGCCACGGCATCAGGCCGCGGCATCAGGCCTCGGCATCAGGCCACGGCATCAGCCCGCGGCGGCCGCGTCGTCGCCGCCGTATTCGGTCTGGAAGCTGCCGGCCTGCAGGCCTTGCTGCTGCAGCCAGCGCACCATCTCGGCTTCGTAGCCGTGGGTGACGATGACGCGCTCGGCGCCGGTGGCGGCGATGGCGCCTTGCAGGCCCGGCCAGTCGGCGTGGTCGCTGAGCGCGAAGCCGCGGTCCAGGCCCTGGCGGCGGCGCGCTCCGCGCACCTGCATCCAGCCGCTGGCGAAGGCGTCGCTGCGCTCGCCCAGCGCCTTGGCGAAGGCGCCTTCGGCGGCGCCCGGCGGCGCGATGGCCAGCGCGCGCCGCAGCAGCGCGCGGTCCGTCACCTGGCCCATGGTCAGCACCGGCGCCAGCGCCACGCCTTGGGCGCGATAGGCCTCGTTGACGGCTTCCACCGCATCGTGCACGACGATGGGGCCGATGTCGGCGGCACCCATCTCGTGCAGCGCGGCCAGCAGCCGCTGCGACTTGCCGAAGCTGTAGGCCAGCAGCAGGCTGGCGCGGCCGGCCTCGGCGTTGGCGCGCCACCAGGCCACGATCTGCGCCATCACATCGCGCTGCGGCCGCCAGCGGTAGATGGGCAGGCCGAAGGTCGATTCGGTGATGAAGCAGTGGCAGCGCAGCGGCTCGAAGGGCGCGCAGCTGCCGTTGACGTCGCCGCCCAGGCTGCCGGGCGCGCCGGCCGTGTTGCCGCTGACGAAGTAGTCGCCCGACGCCACCCACACGCGGCCGCGGTGTTCCAGCCGCACCTGGGCCGAGCCGAGCACGTGGCCAGCCGGATGCAGGCTGACGCGCACGCCGTTCAGCTCGACCGCTTCTCCGTAGGGCAAGGCCTGCAGGCTGATGTCGCCCAGCCGCGCGCGCAGCACGCCGGCGCTGGGCGCGCTGGCCAGGTAGGCGCCGTGGCCGCGCCGCGCGTGGTCGGCATGGGCATGTGTGATGACGGCGCGCGGCACCGGGCGCCAGGGGTCGATGTGGAAGTCGCCGGCCGGGCAGTACAGCCCCTGCGGGCGCTGCACGACGAGGTCTTCGGCAACGGCGGCGTTCATCGCGGCTGCAGGAAGCGGTCGGGGTGCAGCGTGGCGCGCCGGCCGAGGTCGGCGCGGTGCGCGCGCAGCCAGGCGTCGGCGGCGGCGTGGCCGAGGTCGCGCAGCCGCTCCAGGAAGCGGCGGTCGGTGTTGAGCTTGCTCGACGGGTGCAGCGGCGCCAGGCCGGCGTCGTCGGCAATCTCGTGCAGGCGCAGGTTCTTGTACTGCTGGTCGTCGAGCTTGCCTTGCGCGATCAGCCGCTGCACGAAGCCGATGGCGCGCATCTCGGCCATCAGCCCGGCGTTGAAGGTGATCTCGTTGACGCGGTCGCTGATCTCGGCCGCGGTGTCGGGCAGTTCCGGCCGCAGCAGCGGGTTGATGCGCACCAGCAGCAGGTCCAGCGCCCGCGTTTCGTAGATCAGCGGCCACAGCGCGGGGTTGCCGCTGTAGCCGCCGTCCCAGTAGGCGTGGCCGTCGATGGTGACGGCCTTGAAGAGTTGCGGCAGGCAGGCCGAGGCCAGCAGTGCGTCGACCGACAAGTCTTTGCGCGTGAAGATGCGCGGCTGGCCGCTGCGCACCTCGGTGGCGGTGACGAACAGCGCCAGCGGCCCCTTGCGCAGCGCCGCCGCGTTGACGTGGCGCGCCACCACGTCGCGCAGCGGGTTCAGGTCGAAGGGGTTGAACTGGTAGGGGCTGAAGCTGTTCAGCCACTGCTGCGTCCAGTTGTACAGCGGCAGGCCGTCGAGGTTGAAGGCCGAGAGGTCCTGCGCGCCGCCGGCGCCGGCGTTGCGCAGCATCGGCGCCGGGCCGAAGCAGCCGCCGCTGGCCGACAGGTCCAGCCAGAAGGCCTGCAGTGCGGCGCGCGCGCCGGCGCGGCCGCCGTCGGCAAAGCCGCTGGCCAGCACGGCGGCGTTCAGCGCGCCGGCGCTGGTGCCCGAGAGGCCGTCGAGCGCCGGGCCGTCGTCCTGCAGCAGCCGGTCGAGCACGCCCCAGGTGAAGGCGCCGTGCGCGCCGCCGCCTTGCAGGGCAAGGTCGATCGGGACGGCGGCAGGGCCGGCGGCGGCGGGCGCGGCGGCGCGGCGGGAGATCGGCAGGGCGGACGGCATGGTCGGGCGTGGCGGGTGGTGGCGACGGTGCAAGTTTGCCGTCGGCCGGCGCCCTGATACTCGGGGGCACGATGAATGCCCCTGCCGCGCCCCGCATCGACCTCGCCGACGACCCGATGCCGCCATGGCGGCTGTGGCTGGACCCGCGCGGCCGCATCGATCGCGCCACCTTCTGGCGCGGCGGCGTGCTGGCGCTGCTGGGCATCGCGCTGCTGCTGCGCGCGCTGCTGGACATCGCGCGCTGGCCGCCCGACGAGGCCGAGCAATGGGTCAGCCTGCTGATGGCCTGGCCGACCGCCGCGGTCTCGGCCAAGCGCTGGCACGACCGCGACCGCTCGGCCTGGTGGGTGCTGCTGTTGTTGCTGCCGGTGGTGGGCGTGGTCTGGCTGCTGGCCGACAACGGCTTCGTGCGCGGCAGCGAAGGGCCCAACCGCTACGGGCCGCCGCCGGCCGAAGCCTGATGGTCAGTAGCGGCCGGTGATGCCCGCCAGCCGCAGGTAGAGCGCGGCCACCCAGGCCACGAAGCGGCGCTGCAGCCAGCCGCGCAGGCCCGGCTTGGCGGGCGTGCCCAGCACTTCGGTGGAGGCGGCGAAGGCGGCGTCCAGCCGCTCGGCCAGCGTGGCGGTGAAGCCGGCGTCGCGCACGACGACGTTGGCCTCCTGGTTGAGCAGCAGGCTCAAAGGGTCGATGTTGGAGCTGCCGACGGTGGCCCACTGGTCGTCGACCAGCGCCACCTTGGCGTGCAGGAAGGCCGGCGTGTACTCGTAGATGCACACGCCGTTGCTGCGCAGTTCGTCGTACAGCACGCGCGCGGCCACGGCGGCGATGCGGTAGTCGACCATGCCCTGCATCAGCAGCCGCACGCGCACGCCGCGGCGCGCGGCCTGGCTCAGGCTGCGGCGGAAGGCGCGGCCGGGGTAGAAGTAGGGCACGGCGATGTCGATGCGCTGGCGCGCGGCGCGCATCGCGCCGACGTAGGCGCGCTCGATGGCGCGGCGGCGCACGTTGTCGCGCACGATGAAGGCGGCCACCATCGGCCGCGGCGGAATCGGCAGCGGCGCGGCGTCGTCGCCGCGGCCGCGCAGGCGGCGGATGAGCTGGCGCGCGTCCTTCACGGGGCGGCGGCTGGCGGCCAGGGCCTTCACCTCGTCGCGCCAGCGGTGGCCCAGGCGGGCGCGCGCCCACATCGCCTGCACGGTGCCGTGCACCGCGGCCACCAGCGGCCCCTGCACCGACACCGCGAAGTCCAGCCGCGGCAGTTGCGTCCAGCCGTGCTTGAGGTCGTGGCGGTCGTCGATGATGTTGATGCCGCCGATGAAGGCGACCTCGTCGTCGACCACGCACAGCTTCTGGTGCAGCCGCCGCAACTGGCCGGGCAGCAGCCACGACCACCAGCGCTCGATGGGACGGAAGACTTCCAGCTGCACGCCCGAGCCGGCCATCCAGCGGCGCAGCGTGGCCAGCGTGGCGTAGGTGCCGAAGCCGTCGACCACCACGCGCACCGCCACGCCGCGGCGCGCCGCGGCGACCAGCGCATCGGACACGGCGCGGCCGGCGTCGTCGTCGTCGAAGATGTAGGTGGCCAGCCAGACCTCGCGGCGGGCCTTGGCCATCGCGGCGCACATGGCGGGGAACAGGTCGTCGCCGCCTTGCAGCAGCCGCACCTGGTTGCCGCCCATCGGCGCCGACGGCGCGCTGAGAAAGCCGTGCAGCGGATCGGGGCCGAAGTCGGGTTTGGCCACCCTGCCGCCTCAGGTTTCCCGGCTGCCCAGCGGCACCCATGCCGCATGAATGCGGCGCAACCAAGCGACCACCGCGGATCCGGCTTCGCCGCTCCGCTGGCGGTGCCCCCCCTGGGGGGAGGCGCCGAAGGCGCTTCGGGGCGGGGTCACGTCACGCCGGCTCCAGGTCGGCCACCAGCGGCAGGTGGTCGGACATGCGCGCCCAGGCCATGCCGCGCGGCACCAGCGTCGAGCGGCAGGCCAGCCCGCGCAGGTAGAAGCGGTCGAGCGCGAACACCGGCATCAGCGAGGGAAAGGTGGCGCGCGTGTTGCCGGTGCTGGCCGCGTGGGCGCGGCGCAGGCCGATGCCGGCCATCGGCAGGTCGAGCTTCTCGTTCCAGTCGTTGAAGTCGCCGGCGACCACCAGCATCTCGTCGCGCGGCACCTCGCGCTCGATGAACTCGGCCAAGCGCTGCACCTGGCGCACGCGGCTGGCGTGCACCAGGCCGAAGTGAACGACCACGGCGTGCACGGTGCTGCCGTTCCACTGCACCGGCACGTGCAGCAGGCCGCGCTGCTCGAAGCGGTGGTCGCTGACGTCGTGGTGGCCGATGTCGCCGATCGGCCAGCGCGCCAGCAGCGCGTTGCCGTGTTCGCCGTGGCGGGTGGTGGCGTTGGTGCGGTAGGCCACGTCGTAGCCCGGCGGCGCCAGGAACTCGGCCTGGCCCTGCTGCGGCCAGCCGAACGAGGTGCGGTCGAAGCGCGCCGCATGGCGCTTGTGGAACAGGTGCACCTCCTGCAGGAACACGATGTCGGCGTCCAGCGCCTCCACCGCGAGCCCCAGGTTGTGGATCTCCAGCCGCTTGTTGGGGCCGACGCCGCGCACGCCCTTGTGGATGTTGTAGGTGGCCACGCGCAAGCCGCTGAGGCCGGTGAACGGGGGCAGCAGCGTGGTCTGCAGGGGACCGTGATGACGATTCATGGGGCGGTGAATTCGGGCAGGCGGCGGATGGCCTCGGCGTTGCTGGACGAGAAGCAGCGTGCGGCGGCCTGCTCCCAGGGCAGCCAGAGCTGGGCCAGGTGCTCGCGCGGGCGCAGCGTCACGGCGCGCGCCGCCGGCACGGTGAGGCCGAAGACGTGCTCGGTGTTGTGGGTGATGCCCGGCGCATAACGGTGGCGCCAGGTGGCATAGATTTCGTAGACGTTGTCGTAGCCCCAGTCGCGCAGCGTGCCGGCGGCGATGCCGGTTTCCTCGGCCACCTCGCGCCGGGCGGCGTCGGCCAGCGGCTCGTCTTCGGCGTCGAGCGAGCCGGTCACGCTCTGCCAGTAGCCGGGGCGGTCGGCGCGCTCGATCAGCAGCACCTCCAGCGCCGGGGTGTGGATCACCACCAGTACCGAGCGCGGGATCTTGTAGGGCCGGGCCACGGTCACGCCTTGCGGCGCGCGCGCACCGCCTGCGCCAGGCCGCGCAGCAGCGGCTCGGTGTCGTGCCAGCCGATGCAGGCGTCGGTGATCGAGACGCCGCTTTGCAGCGGCTGGCCGGGCTTCAAATCCTGCCGGCCTTCGTGCAGATGGCTTTCGACCATGACGCCGGTGATGCGGCGCTCGCCGGCCTCGATCTGCGCGGCGAGGTCGGCGGCCACGTCGATCTGCCGCCGGTGCTGCTTGGCCGAGTTGGCGTGCGAGCAGTCGACCATCACCTGCTCGCGCAGGCCGGCCTTGCGCAGCACGGCGCCGGCGGCGGCCACGTGCTGGGCGTCGTAGTTGGGCGTCTTGCCGCCGCGCAGGATGACGTGGCCGTGCGGGTTGCCGCGCGTTTCGAAGATCGCGGCGGTGCCCATCTTGGTCATGCCGATGAAGCTGTGCGACGCGCGTGCGGCGAGCACCGCGTCGGCGGCGATCTGCACGCTGCCGTCGGTGCCGTTCTTGAAGCCGACCGGGCACGACAGGCCGCTGGCCAGCTGGCGGTGGCTCTGGCTCTCGGTGGTGCGCGCGCCGATCGCGCCCCAGGCGATGAGGTCGCTGATGTACTGCGGGCTCAGCAGGTCGAGGAACTCGGTGCCGGCCGGCAGGCCGAGCGCGATGATCTCGAGCAGCAGCGCGCGCGCCAGGCGCAGGCCTTCGTTGATGCGGAAGCTGCCGTCGAGCCGCGGGTCGTTGATGTAGCCCTTCCAGCCGACGGTGGTGCGCGGCTTCTCGAAGTAGACGCGCATCACCACCAGCAGCGCGTCGCCCAGCTCGTCGGCCAGCGCCTTCAGGCGCCGCGCGTAGGCGATGGCGGCGTCGTGGTCGTGGATCGAGCAGGGGCCGACGACGGCGATCAGCCGGTCATCGGTGCCTTGCAGCACGGCGCCGATGGCGTGGCGGCTGCGCTCGATCAGCGCCTCGACCTCGGGCGTGACGGGCAGTTCTTCGAGCAGCAGCGCCGGCGAGACCAGCGCGCGCACGGCGGCGATGCGCACGTCGTCGATGCGCGTGGTGTCCAGCGTGGCCTGCTGCAGCAGTTCGTCGGCGGTGGATTGCATGGAACGTTGGGATGGGAGGAAGGGTCGCTCAGATGCCGCTGACGACGGCGCCGAGGGCGTCGCGCAGCGCGCCTTGCTGGTCGTGCAGCGAGCGCATCGGCTCGCGCAGCACGCGCGCCGGAATGGCGGCGCATTGATGGGCGGCGGGATCGAGCCGCTCGCCGTCGATCAGCAGCGGCATCACCAGCCGCGTCGGCAGGAAGTCGAGTTGCGCGCTCTGCATCACGACGACGTAGGGGAACCCGATGCGCTCGCGCGGGTTGGGGTTCAGGTGCAGGTCGAAAGCGGCCACGCCGGGCTCACCACTGCCGGTACGCTTCGCCGAACACGCTGTACTGGTCGAAATGCGCCTGCTGCTCGTCCACCCAGTCCTTGTACTTCTCGTAGAAGGCCTGGGCCTCGGGCCGGTAGCGCGGCGCCGGCTCCTCGGCCGCCGCGCCGCGCTGCGCTGGCTCCAGCAACTGGCCGAAACGGTGCTTGGCTTCGGTGGCGGTGACGCTCATCGCCGGCTCCACGAAAAAGGGGTTGACCATCTTAGCCAACCCCTCGTGGCGACGCCTGCAGCCGCGCTCAGGCCGGCTGCGGGTTGCGCAGCCGGATGTGCAGCTCGCGCAGCTGCGCCTCGTCGACGTGGCTCGGCGCGCCGGTCAGCAGGCATTGCGCGCGCTGCGTCTTCGGGAAGGCGATCACGTCGCGGATGCTCTCGGCCTTGGTCATCAGCGTGACCAGGCGGTCCAGCCCGAAGGCCAGGCCGCCGTGCGGCGGCGCGCCGTACTGCAGCGCGTCGAGCAGGAAGCCGAACTTGAGCTTGGCGTCCTCGGCGGTGATGTTCAGCGCCTTGAAGACCTTGCTCTGCACCTCGGCGCGGTGGATGCGCACCGAGCCGCCGCCCAGTTCCCAGCCGTTGAGCACCATGTCGTAGGCCTTGGCGACGCAGGCGCCGGGATCGGTGTCCATCAGGTCTTCATGGCCGTCCTTGGGCGCCGTGAAGGGGTGGTGCACGGCGTTCCAGCGCTTGCCGTCCTCGTCGTACTCGAACATCGGGAAGTCCACCACCCACAGCGGCGCCCAGACGTCGTCGAACAGGCCGTGGGTGCGGCCGAACTCGCTGTGGCCGACCTTCACGCGCAAGGCGCCGAGCGCATCGTTGACGACCTTGGCCTTGTCGGCGCCGAAGAAGATCAGGTCGCCGTTGCAGGCGCCGGTGCGGGCGATGATCTCGCCGATCGCCGCGTCGTGCAGGTTCTTGACGATCGGCGACTGCAGCCCCTCGCGGCCCTTCGCGGCGTCATTGACCTTGATCCACGCCAGCCCCTTGGCGCCGTAGATCTTGACGAACTCGGTGTAGGCGTCGATCTCGCTGCGCGTCATCTCGCCGCCGCCGGGAATGCGCAGCGCGGCGACGCGGCCGTCCTTGCTGTTCGCCGGGCCGCTGAACACCTTGAAGTCGACGTCCTTCATCACGTCGGTCAGCTCGGTGAACTTGAGCTTGACGCGCAGGTCGGGCTTGTCGCTGCCGTAGGTGTGCATCGCCTCTGCGTAGGTCATCTGCACGTACACCGGCAGCTCCACGCCCAGCGCCTTGCGGAACACGGTGCGGATCATGCCTTCGGTGACGGCGCGGATCTCCTCCTCGCCGAGGAACGAGGTCTCGATGTCGATCTGCGTGAACTCGGGCTGGCGGTCGGCGCGCAGGTCTTCGTCGCGGAAGCACTTGGTGATCTGGTAATAACGGTCGAAACCGGCGACCATCAAGAGCTGCTTGAAGAGCTGCGGGCTCTGCGGCAGCGCGAAGAACATGCCGTCGTGCACGCGGCTGGGCACCAGGTAGTCGCGCGCGCCTTCGGGCGTGCTCTTGGTGAGCATCGGCGTCTCGACGTCGATGAAGCCCTGCTCGTCGAGGTACTTGCGCACCTCGATGGCCACGCGATAACGCAGCATCAGGTTCTTCTGCATCTGCGGGCGGCGCAGGTCCAGCACGCGGTGCGTCAGGCGCACGGTCTCGCTGAGGTTGTCGTCGTCCAGCTGGAACGGCGGCGTGATGCTGGGGTTGAGCACGTCCAGCTCCAGGCACAGCACCTCCACCTTGCCGCTGGTGAGGCCGGCGTTCTCGGTGCCGGCCGGGCGTGCGCGCACCTTGCCGACGACCTTCAGGCAGAACTCGTTGCGCACGCCCTCGGCGGTGCCGAACATCTCGGGCCGGTCGGGGTCGCAGACGATCTGCACCAGGCCTTCGCGGTCGCGCAGGTCGATGAAGATCACGCCGCCATGGTCGCGGCGGCGGTGGGCCCAGCCCATCAGGGTCACGGTCTGGCCCATCAGCGCTTCGCTGACCAGGCCGCAGTACGTCGTTCTCATGCTTGTCGCTCCAGGGATTCGGGGTCACGGCGGCCGCAAGGCGGGGCCGGCGATGAAGGCGTTTGGCTTTGAAGGGGCGGGCGTGTCGCCCTTGAGGACTGGCCGGTCGCCGCGCGGGCCAGCCCCGTCAATTTCGGGCCGTGAGGGCGACCGGCGCGGGGCTGGGCGGCGGCGGCACCACCACGCCCATCGAGATCACGTACTTCAGCGCCTCGTCGACGCTCATGCGCAGTTCGATGACCTCGGCGCGCGGCATGATCAGAAAGAAGCCCGAGGTCGGGTTGGGCGTGGTCGGCACGTAGACGCTCAGCATGTCCGGCGGTAGTTTTCCGGCCACCTCGCCGCCCGGCGCGCCGGTGACGAAGGCGATGGTCCACGAGCCATGCCGCGGGTACTGCACCAGCACCGCCTCGCGGAAGGCGTTGCCGCTGCTGGAGAACAGCGTGTCGGAGACCTGCTTGACCGAGCTGTAGATCGACTTGACGATGGGGATCTTCTGCAGGATGCGGTCCCACTGCCGCACCCACCACTGGCCGAAGATGTTGGTGACGAAGACGCCGGTCAGCACCAGCCCCACGCCCAGCACCAGCACGCCCAGGCCGGGCACGTGGCGAAGCTGCTCGATCGCGTGGTGGGTCGACTCCGGCATCACCGCCTGCGTGCCCGACAGCAGCGCGAGGAAGACGCCGTCCAGCGCCGACAGCAGCCAGCTCAGCACCCAGACCGTGATGGCCAGGGGCAGCCAGACGAGCAGGCCGGCGATCAGATACTTCTTCACGGCGTCGCTTCCAGTCCCCGGTGCCGGCGCTCAGGCGCCACTGCCGCTGCTGCTGCCGCCACTGGCGGGCGCGGGCGCAGGCGCGGCGGCGGGCGACGCAGCAGCCGGCGCCGGAGCGGGCGCCGCCTTGCCATCGGCCGCCGTGGCCGCCGGGGCCGCGGGCGCGGCGGCGCCGTCGGCCGGCTTGCCGTCGGCCTGGCCGTCCTTGGCGCCGTCCTTGGCATCGTCCTTCTTGGCGGCGTTGTTGCCGCCGCGGAAGTCGGTCACGTACCAGCCCGAGCCCTTGAGCTGGAAGCCGGCCGCGGTGACCTGCTTGGCAAAGGCCTCGGCCCCGCAGGCCGGACAAGTGGTCAGCACGGGGTCGGACAGCTTCTGCAGCACGTCTTTCGCGTGCCCGCAGGCGCTGCAGCGATAGGCGTAGATCGGCATAGCTAAGCCCTTGACGCAAAACCCGAAAGTATACCGTCAGGGCCCGGTTGCCCCGGCCGCGGGGCCGCCCGCTCAGTGGCCGCGCGGATGCGAGTGTGAGTGCTGGTGCGGCTGCGGATGCGCCGGCGGCGTGCCCACCAGGTGGCGATGCGAGTCGTGCCGGTTCTTCAGCCACTGCGGCAGCAGCGAGCCGGCCACCATGCCCACCGCGGCCGCCAGCAGCCCGGCCAGCTGGCCGGGGAAGGCCTCGCCCAGGTGGCTGACCTGCGGCATGAACAGCACCCACACGGCGATGCCGGCGCCCACCGAGAAGATCGCGCCCTGCGTGCTGGCGCGCTTCCAGTACAGGCCCGCCAGCAGCGGCACGAAGGCGCCGACCAGCGTCACCTGGTAGGCCGACGACACCAGGTCGTAGATCGGCGTGCCCTTCATCGCCACCGCATAGGCCAGCACCAGCGCCGCGAAGACCACGATGCTCCAGCGCATGGCCAGCAGTTGCTCGCGGTCGCTCATGTGCGGGCGCAGGTTCTTGACGATGTTCTCCACGAAGCTGGTCGACGGCGCCAGCAGCGTGGCCGACGAGGTGCTCTTGATGGCCGACAGCAGCGCGCCGAAGAACAGGATCTGCATCACCAGCGGCATCTTGCTCAGCACGAAGGTGGGCAGCAGCCGCTGGTAGTCGTTCTGCGCCAGGTCCAGCGCCTGCTGGCCCATCACCACCACCGCGCTGGCGACGATGAACATCGGCACGAAGGCGAACAGGATGTAGCTGACGCCGCCGATCACCGCGCCGTTGCGCGCCGTCTTGGCGTCGCGCGCCGACATCACGCGCTGGAACACGTCCTGCTGCGGGATGCTGCCGAGCATCATCGTCATGCCGGCGGCGATGAAGAACGCCATCTCCTTGAAGCCGGGCTCGGGCAGGAACTTGAACAGGTCTTTCGACGCCGCCATCGCCATCACCTGGCTGCCGCCGCCGGCCAGCTCGGCGGAGAACACGGCGATGATCGACAGCCCGATCACCAGCACGATCATCTGGATGAAGTCGGTCCAGGCCACCGCCAGGAAGCCGCCGATCACCACGTAGACCAGCACCGCCAGCGTGCCGACGATCATGCCGGTGGTCTCGCTCATCGCGCCGCCGGTCAGCACGTTGAAGACGAGGCCGAGCGCGGTGATCTGCGCCGCCACCCAGCCGAGGTAGCTGAGGATGATGGCCAGCGAGCAGAACACCTCGATGCCCTTGCCGAAGCGCTGGCGGTAGAAGTCGCCGATGGTCAGCAGGTTCTGCTTGTATAGCCGCATCGCGAAGAACAGGCCCACCAGGATCAGGCAGGTGCCGGCGCCGAAGGGGTCTTCGATCACCGCGCCGAGGCCGCTTTGCACGAACTTGGCCGGGATGCCCATCACCGTCTCGGCGCCGAACCAGGTGGCGAAGGTGGTGGTGACGACCATGATCAGCGGCAGGCGGCGGCCGGCGATCGCGAAGTCGCTGGTGTTCTTGATGCGCGTGCCGGCCCACACGCCGATGGCCAGGGTGCCCACGAGGTAGAGGACGACGAAGACGATCAGCGTGGTGTTCATGCGCGATCCGAAGGCTTGAAGCGGGACGAAGGCGGATGGGCGCCGGACAGCCGGCGGCGCGGATTATCTAGGGATGCCACCAGCGCAGCGCCGTCAACCCGACCAGCGCACCGGCGATGAAGCCGAACACGATGTACAGCAGCGCCTGCAGCAACCGGTTGGTGCGCTGCTGCTCGCGCAGCAACGCCAGCGCCTGGGCATCGGCCGCGCCGGCGGCCGGCGCCAGCAGCCGCTGCTGCAGCAGGCGCGGCAGCTCGGGCAGGATCTGCGCGTAGTGCGGCGCTTCCTTCTCCAGCCGCTGCAGCAGGCCGCGCCAGCCCACCTGCTCGTTCATCCAACGTTCGAGGAAAGGCTTGGCGGTGGTCCACAGGTCGAGCTCGGGGTCCAGCTCGCGGCCCAGGCCCTCGATGTTGAGCAGCGTCTTCTGCAGCAGCACGAGCTGGGGCTGGATCTGCACGTTGAAGCGGCGCGAGGTCTGGAACAGCCGCATCAGCACCTGGCCGAGCGAGATGTCCTTCAGCGGGCGGTCGAAGTGCGGCTCGCAGACGGCGCGGATCGCGCCTTCCAGCGAATCGACGCGCGTGTTGCGCGGCACCCAGCCGCTTTCCACGTGCAGCTCGGCCACGCGCTTGTAGTCGCGGCGGAAGAAGGCGATGAAGTTCTGCGCCAGGTATTCCTTGTCGACCTCGGTCAGCGTGCCGATGATGCCGAAGTCGAGCGCGATGTAGCGGCCGAAGGTCGCCGGGTCCAGGCTCACCTGGATGTTGCCCGGGTGCATGTCGGCGTGGAAGAAGCCGTCGCGGAAGACCTGGGTGAAGAAGATGGTGACGCCGTCGCGCGCGAGCTTCCTGATGTCGACGCCCGCTTCGCGCAAACGCTGCACCTGGCTGATGGGCACGCCCTTCATGCGCTCCATCACCAGCACGGTCGGCGTGCACAGGTCCCAGATCATCTCGGGCACCAGCACCAGGTTCAGGCCGGCCATGTTGCGGCGCAGCTGGGCCGCGTTGGCGGCCTCGCGGATGAGGTCCAGCTCGTCGTGCAGGTAGGTGTCGAACTCGGCCACCACCTCGCGCGGGCGCAGCCGCTTGCCGTCGGGCGAGAGCCGCTCGACCCAGCGCGCCAGGTCGTGCAGCAGGCTCAGGTCGTCGTCGATGGCCTTGAGCATGCCCGGCCGCAGCACCTTGACCGCCACCTCGCGCCCGCCGTGCAGCGTGGCGAAGTGCACCTGGGCGATCGACGCGCTGGCCACCGGCTCGGCGTCGAAGGTCTCGAACACCGCCTCCACCGGCCGGCCGTAGGCCTTCTCGACCAGGCCGCGCGCCACCACGGCCGGGAACGGCGGCACGCGGTCCTGCAGCAAGGCCAGTTCGTCGGCCAGGTCGCGCGGCATCAGGTCGCGCCGGGTCGACAGCACCTGGCCGAACTTGACGAAGATCGGCCCCAGCCGCTCCAGCGCGCGGCGCAGCCGCACGCCGCGCGGCTCGTCGAGGCGGCGGCCGCGCGTCACCAGCCACACCGTCGCGCGCACCGAGCGCTGGCGGAAGGCCGACAGCGCCACCTCGTCGAGCCCGAAGCGCAGGACCGTGAAGACGATGAAGGTCAGGCGCAGCAGGCGGCGCATCGCAGGCGGACCCGGGGGCAGCGCTTAAGGGCTGGGCCGGCCGGGCCCGCCCGGGGCCAGGCCGCGCAGGCTGCTCAGCCGCTGCACCGCGGCCCGCAGGCCTTGGGCCAGCAGGCTGCCGGCACGCACCAGGCCGGCGGCCACCGGCGCCGGGAACACGCGCTCGAGATCGCCGGCCAGGTCCCAGCGCAGGTTCTGCAGCAGCCAGTCGATGTCGCCGGCCAGTGCCGCGTCGCCGGCCACCTCGACCGCCGGGCGCTCGCCGGTCATCACCTGCGCCGCCAGCAGCGCCGGGTTCGAGGCATCGACCTGCAGCCCCAACTCGGCCGCGGCCGCGCTGTCGGCGCCCTGCCATTCCAGCAAGCCGGCGGGCGTGATGCGCCACAGCAGCGACGGCGGCGCCGGCAGCACCGCCGGCCAAGAGCGCAACTCCAGCCGCAAGGCCTTGCCGGCATGCGGCAACAGCCGCTGCTGCGCCACCGGCTCGGCCGCCAGCACGTGGTTCAGCAGCAGCGTCACGCGCTCCATGACCGGCGGGGCCAGCAAGGGTTGCAGGGTAGGCAGCATCACACGATTGTAGGCAGCCACTGCAGCGCGGCCGGCGCGCACCGGCCGGCGCCGGCAGCGGCCTCGCTGACAATGCGCGGCTGCCGAACCAGGGCGCCGCGGCCGGCGCGCCCGCCGCTCGACCGTCCACCCGAACAAGGATCCTGGGATGCCCTCCATCCTGCTCACCGGCGCCGCCGGCTACATCGCCTCGCACACCTGGCTGGCGCTGCAGGCGGCGGGCTATGGCGTCGTCGGCGTCGACGACTTCAGCAACAGCTCGCCGCGCGTGCTGGAACGGCTGCGGGCCCTGAGCGGACGCGAGGTCGTCTTCGAACGCGCCAGCGTCTGCGACGCGGCGGCGATGGCGGCGATCTTCGCGCGCCACCGCATCGACGCGGTGGTCCACTTCGCGGCGCTGAAGGCGGTGGGCGAGTCGACACAGCAGCCGCTGGCGTACTACGCCAACAACATCGGCGGCCTGCTCACCACCTGCCAGGCCATGCGAGCGGCCGGCGTGCGGCGCTTCGTCTTCAGCTCCAGCGCCACCGTCTACGGCGACCCGCAGACGCTGCCGATCACCGAGGCCGCGCCACTGTCGGCCACCAACCCCTACGGCCAGACCAAGCTGATAGGCGAGACCATTCTGCGCGACCTGGGCGTGGCCGATGCCATGGCCATGACGAGCGGGGCCTCCGGCCCCGCGTGGCAAACCGCCTGCCTGCGCTACTTCAACCCGGTGGGCGCGCACGAGAGCGGGCAGATCGGCGAAGACCCGCGCGGCACGCCCAACAACCTGATGCCCTACGTCGCGCAGGTGGCGGTGGGCCGGCGCGCCGAGCTGTCGGTCTACGGCAGCGACTACCCCACGCCCGACGGTACCGGCGTGCGCGACTACATCCACGTCTGCGACCTCGCCGAAGGCCATGTCGCCGCGCTGCGGCGGCTGTTCGACGCCAGCGGCTCGCTCACCGTCAACCTGGGCACCGGCCGCGGCTACAGCGTGCTGGAGGTCGTGCAGGCCTACGAAAAGGCGAGCGGCCGGCCGGTGCCCTACCGCATCGTCGCCCGCCGGCCCGGCGACGTGGCCGCCTGCTACGCCGACCCGGCGCTGGCCCAACGGCTGCTGGGCTGGCAGGCGCAGCACGGCCTGGCGCGCATGTGCGCCGACAGCTGGCGCTGGCAACAACTCAACCCCCGAGGATTCGACGCGTGAACGAGAAAATCCCCGTGCTGCCGGTGATCATGGCCGGCGGCTCCGGCACCCGGTTGTGGCCGCTGTCGCGGGCCGGCTATCCCAAGCAGTTCCTCGCGCTGTCGGGCGACGGCAGCCTGTTCCAGCAGGCCGTGGCGCGGCTGCAGGACCTGGCCGACGAGGCCATCGCCGTGCAGCCGCCGCTGGTCGTCGGCAACGAGGAGCATCGCTTCCTGGTGCTGGATCAGTTGCGCGAGATCGGCGTCGAGCCCGGCGCCGTGGTGCTGGAGCCGCTGGGCCGCAACACCGCGCCGGCACTGACGCTGGCCGCGCTGCAGGCCCGTGCCGACGGCGGCGCCGACCCGGTGCTGGTGGTGACCGCCGCCGACCAGACCGTGACGCGGCCCGAAGCCTTCACCGCCACGGTGCGGCGCGCCGTGCAGGCCGCGGCCGGCGGCGGCGTGGTGATCCTGGGCATCCGGCCCGACCGGCCGGAGACGGGCTACGGCTATATCCTCGCCGATGGCGCCGCCGGCAACGGCGACGCCACGGCCACCGGGGTCGAGCGCTTCGTCGAGAAGCCTGACCTCGCCACCGCCGAACGCTACCTGGCCGAAGGCTGCTACTACTGGAACGCCGGCATGTTCGTGCTGCGCGCCTCGGCGTGGCTGGACGCGCTGCGGCGCTTCCGGCCCGACATCCTGCAGGCCTGCGAGGCCGCCTGGGCGCCGCGCAGCACCGACCAGCGCTTCGTGCGGCCGGCCAAGGCCGCCTTCGCGGCGGTGCCGGCCGAATCGGTCGACTACGCGGTGATGGAGCGCTGCCCCGGCAGCGGCATCGACATCCGCATGCTGCCGCTGGACGCCGGCTGGAGCGACCTCGGCGCCTGGGAAGCCGTCTGGCAGGTGGCCGAGAAAGACGCCGCCGGCAACGCCAGCGTGGGCGACGTGATCGTCAACGACAGCCGCAACACCCTGGTGCACGCCACCAGCCGCCTGGTGGGCGCGGTGGGCCTGGATAACGTGGTCATCGTGGAGACCGCCGACGCCGTGCTGGTGGCCGACCGCGAGCGCAGCCAGGAGGTCAAGGCCATCGTCAGCCAGCTCGGCCGCGAGCAGCGCGGCGAGCATGCGCTGCACCGCAAGGTGCACCGGCCCTGGGGCTGGTACGACAGCATCGACCAGGGGCCGCGCCACCAGGTCAAGCGCATCCTGGTCAAGCCCGGCGCCTCTTTAAGCCTGCAAATGCACCACCACCGCGCCGAGCACTGGATCGTGGTCAGCGGCACCGCCGAGGTGACCAACGGCGACAAGGTCATCCTGCTGACCGAGAACCAGAGCACCTACATCCCGCTGGGCCAGACCCACCGCCTGGCCAACCCGGGCAAGGTGCCGCTGGAGATCATCGAAGTACAGTCCGGCAGCTATTTGGGCGAGGACGACATCGTCCGCTTCGAAGACACCTACGGCAGGTCATGACCCTCCTCGTCACCGGCGGCGCCGGCTTCATCGGCAGCAACTTCGTGCTGGACTGGCTGGCGCAGTCCGACGAGCGCATCGTCAACCTCGACGCCCTCACCTACGCCGGCAACCGCCAGAACCTGGCGTTGCTGGACGGCGATGCGCGGCACGTCTTCGTGCACGGCGACATCACCGACCGCAAGCGGGTCGACCGCCTGCTGGCCGAGCACCGGCCGCGCGCCGTGCTGCACTTCGCGGCCGAGAGCCATGTCGACCGCAGCATCCATGGGCCCGGCGCCTTCATCAAGACCAACGTCGAGGGCACGTTCACGCTGCTGGAAGCGGCGCGCGCCTACTGGTCGGCGCTGAACGGCGACGAGAAGGCGGCCTTCCGCTTCCAGCACGTCAGCACCGACGAGGTCTACGGCAGCCTGGCGCCCGACGCGCCGGCCTTCAGCGAGAGCCACGCCTACGAGCCCAACAGCCCTTACTCGGCCAGCAAGGCCGCCAGCGACCACCTGGTGCGCGCCTGGTTCCACACCTACGGGCTGCCGGTGCTGACCACCAACTGCAGCAACAACTACGGGCCTTATCACTTCCCCGAGAAGCTGATCCCGCTGATGATCGTCAACGCGTTGGCGGCCAAGCCGCTGCCCATCTACGGCGACGGGCTGCAGGTGCGCGACTGGCTCTACGTCGGCGACCACTGCAGCGCCATCCGCAGCGTGCTGGCGCGCGGCCGGCCCGGCGAGGTCTACAACGTCGGCGGCTGGAACGAGCAGCCTAACCGCGATATCGTGCGTACCATCTGCACGCTGCTCGACGAACTGCGGCCCGACCCCGCGGGGCCCTACGCGCGGCTGATCACCCACGTCAAGGACCGCCCCGGCCACGACCGGCGCTACGCGATCGACGCCCGCAAGATCGAGCGCGAACTCGGCTGGCGCCCGGCCGAGACCTTCGAGACCGGCATCCGCAAGACCGTGCAGTGGTACCTGGACCATGCCGGCTGGGTGGCCGCGGTGCAAAGCGGCGCCTACCGCGAGTGGGTCGACACCAACTACAACACCCGATGAAGCTGCTGCTGCTGGGCAAGAACGGCCAGGTGGGCTGGGAGCTGCAGCGCGCGCTGGCGCCGCTGGGCGAGCTGGTGGCTTGCGACTTCGATTCGCCGGGCGACCTGAAGGCCGACTTCGCGCAGCCCGAATCGCTGGCCGACCTGCTGTGCCGCCAGCGGCCCGACGTGATCGTCAACGCCGCGGCGCACACCGCCGTCGACAAGGCCGAGAGCGAGCCCGATCTGGCGCGCGCGATCAACGCCACCGCCCCCGGCGTGCTGGCGCGCGAGGCGGCGGCCACCGGCGCCTGGCTGCTGCACTACGGCACCGACTACGTGTTCGACGGCAGCGGCGACCAGCCGCGCGACGAAGACGCCGCCACCGGCCCCTTGAGCGTCTACGGCCGCACCAAGCTGGAAGGCGAGGACCTGATCCGCGCCAGCGGCTGCCGCCATCTGATCCTGCGCACGAGCTGGGTCTACGCGGCGCGCGGCGGCAACTTCGCGCGCACCATGCTGCGCCTGGCCGCCGAACGCGAGGCGCTGAACGTCATCGACGACCAGATCGGCGCGCCCACCGGCGCCGAGCTGCTGGCCGACGTCAGCGCCCATGCGCTGCGCACGCTGCTCTCGCAGCCGCAGCTGGCCGGCACCTACCATTGCGTGGCCGGCGGGCAGACCAGCTGGCACGGCTATGCGCGCTTCGTGATCGAGTGGGCGCGCGCCCACGGCCAGCCGCTGCGCGTGGCGCCCGAGGCCGTGCGCCCGATCGCCACCCGCGACTACCCGACGCCGGCCGCGCGGCCGTTGAATTCGCGCCTGTCGACCCACAAGCTGCAGGCCGCCTTCGGGCTGCGGCTGCCGCCCTGGCAGGCCGGCGTCGAGCGCATGCTGGCCGAGATCCTGAACCGTTGAATACAGACGTTATGAACCGCAAGGGCATCATCCTCGCCGGGGGCTCCGGCACCCGGCTGCACCCGGCCACGCTGGCGATGAGCAAGCAGCTGCTGCCGGTGTACGACAAGCCGATGGTCTACTACCCGCTGTCGACGCTGATGCTGGCCGGCATGCGCGAGGTGCTGCTGATCAGCACGCCGCAGGACACGCCGCGCTTCCAGGCGCTGCTGGGCGACGGCGAGCGCTGGGGCATGTCCATCCACTACTGCGTGCAGCCCAGCCCCGACGGGCTGGCGCAGGCCTTCATCCTGGGGCGCGACTTCATCGGCGGCGCGGCCAGCGCGCTGGTGCTGGGCGACAACATCTTCTACGGCCACGACTTCCAGGCCCTGCTGCGGCGCGCCAACGCGCGCGAGCGCGGCGCCTCGGTGTTCGCCTACCATGTGCACGATCCTGAGCGTTATGGCGTCGTCGAGTTCGACGCCCGGCGCCGCGCCATCAGCATCGAGGAAAAGCCCAAGGCGCCGAAGAGCAACTACGCCGTCACCGGCTTGTACTTCTACGACCAGCAGGTCTGCGACATCGCCGCCGACATCAAGCCCAGCGCGCGCGGCGAGCTGGAGATCACCGAGGTCAACGCCCGCTACCTGCAGCAGGCGCAGCTGGAAGTGGAGATCATGGGCCGCGGCTATGCCTGGCTGGACACCGGCACGCACGACAGCCTGCTCGACGCCAGCCAGTTCATCGCCACGCTGGAAAAACGCCAGGGCCTGAAGGTCGCCTGCCCGGAAGAGATCGCCTACCGCGCCGGCTGGATCGGCGCCGCGCAGGTGGAGGCGCTGGCCGCGCCGATGCTCAAGAACGGCTACGGCCGCTACCTGATGCAGGTGCTGACCGAGAAGGTGTTGTGAGATGAAGCTGCTGCCCACCGAACTGCCCGGCGTGGTGATCGTCGAGCCGGCGCTGTTCGGCGACGAGCGCGGCTGGTTCATGGAAAGCTGGAACGGAGCGCGCTTCGAAGCCGCGCTGCGCGAGCTGGGCCTGCCGGCCGCCGGCGACTTCGTGCAAGACAACCATTCGTGCTCCAAGGCCGGCGTGCTGCGCGGCCTGCACTACCAGTTGCCGCCGCACCCGCAGGGCAAGCTGGTGCGCGTGGTGCGCGGCGCGGCCTTCGACGTGGCGGTCGACATCCGCCGCGCATCGCCTCACTTCGGACGTTGGATCGGCGTCGAGCTGACGGCCGCCAACCGCTGCCAGCTGTGGATTCCGCCCGGCTTCGCGCACGGCTTCCTGGCGCTGGAAGACGAGACGCACTTCCTCTACAAGACCACCGGCGCCTACGCGCGCGACTGCGAACGCGCCATCCGCTGGGACGATGCGGCGATCGGCATCGCTTGGCAGCTGCAGCGCATCGGCGTCACGCCGCTGGTGGCGGCCAAGGACGCCGCCGCGCCGCTGCTGGCCGCCGCCGAAGTGTTCGAGCGTTGACGGCCGCCGCCGCGGCCATCAGGCCAGCGCGGCGCTGACGCGCTCAGGGGTTCTTCTCGACCCCGTCGACGTATTCGATCTCGCGCGTGGCGCCGCCGGCGAAGTGGTAGGTGCCCTTGCCGTGGCGCAGCCCCTTGGCGAAGCCGCCGACGAAGCGGTCGCCGTTGGCGAAGTAGTGCGTGCCCTGGCCGTGCTGGGCGCCGTCGGCGAACGGCCCTTCGTAGCGGTCCTTGTTGGCGAAGTAATGCACGCCCTGGCCCTGCTTGACGTTGTTGCGGAACTCGCCTTCGTAGCGGTCGCCGGCGGCCAGGTACAGCCGGCCGCGGCCGCTGAACAGCCCGGCCTCGAAGCTGCCTTCGTAGCGGTCGCCGTTGGCGAAGCGGTAGACGCCCTGGCCCTGCTTGACGCCTTGCACGAAGTCGCCTTCGTAGACGTCGCCGTTGGCGTGCGTGGTGACGCCCTTGCCGTTGGGCTTGTCGTTGTCGAAGTGGCCGACGTAGCGGTCCTTGTTGGCAAAGAGCTGCTCGCCCTGGCCCTGCTTGCGGCCTTGCTGGAAGCCGCCGCTGTAGCGCTCGCCGCTGGCGAAGCTGAGCACGCCCTGGCCGTGGTACAGGTTGTCGGCGAAGTCGCCTTCGTAGCGGTCCTGGTTGGCGAAGGTCATCACGCCCTTGCCCTGCTTGACGGTGCCGCGCAGCTGGCCCTGGTAGCGGTCGCCGTTGGCGAAGACCATCAAGCCCTGGCCCATGAACTGGTTGTCGGCGAACTCGCCTTCATAGCGGTCGCCGTTGGCGAAGCGGTAGACGCCGCGGCCCGAGCGCTGGTTGCCCAGCACCTCGCCTTCGTAGCGGTCGCCGTTGGGCAGGCTGTAGCGGGCGGTGGTGCGTGCGCCGGGCGCTGCCGATGTGGGTGTCGCTGTGGATGTCGATGTGGGTGTCGATGTGGCTGCAGGTGAAGGGTTAGCTGGCGCGACCGCTGCCGGCGGCGGCGGCAATGCCGCGGGGGCCGCTGCCGGCTGCTGTGCTGCCGGCGCCGCCGGCGCGGCCGCTGCGCTGCCGCTACCGGCCGGCGTGCTCACGGCCGCCGGCTCGGCCGCCGCGCCGCGGGTGTTCTGCGCCGTCTGCGCCGGCTTGTTCAGGCGGCTGATCTGCGCCCGTGCCAGCCCGCGGTAGCGGCCGCCGGGGTAGGCCGCCAGGTAGGCCTCATAACCTTCCATGTTGTCGGCCAGCTTGGCGTCGTCCCAGAAGCGGTCTTCGCGCGCGTTCTCGTCCTGCGGCGGCGGGCTGCTGGTCGGCGCCGGTGCCGCGGCCGCGGCGGCGTTGCGCGCACCGGGATAGAGGAAGAACTCGCCCACCGTGTCGTTGACGATCAGCGGCCGCTGCTCGTGCCTGACGCTGGCGGCCAGCCGCTCGACCGAGTTGCGCACCTCGATCGCCAGCGCCTCGATCGACTGCCCCGGCGTGCGGATGCGCGCCAGCAGCTCGCGCGTGAACACGCCGTTGGGATGCTTGTCGTTGGCGCCCAGCGCGTCCAGCGCCTTCTGGTTGCGGCCGGCGGAGAAGATCGCCATCTGGCCCTTGCCGACGTCGGGGCCGGAGAGCCCGCGCGCCGCGCCGATCACGCGGCCGCGCACGCGCAGCGGGTTGTCGCGGCAGGCGTCGACGATCACCACCGAGACGCGCGCCTTCATGCGGTCGAGCTCCTCGAACAACACGTTGACGGGGTAGGACATCTTTTCCACCTGCGACTGCGTGTCGCCCTCGATGTCCACCGGCAGCAGGTAGGCGCCGCGCTCGGTCTGCACGCCGTGGCCGGCGTAGAAGACGATCAGCTCGTCGCCCGGCTTGACCTTGTCGTAGAACTCCTCGAAGGCGACGACCATCTTGCGGTAGCCGAGGTCGCGCCGCAGCGAGACCTCGAAGCCCGCGGCCTCCAGTTCCTTGGCCATCGCCTCGGCGTCGTTGCCGGCCTTGTCCAGGCGGGTGAACTGCTGGTAGTTGTCGTTGCCGACCACCAGCGCCAGGCGGCGGGCGTGCGCCGGCCAGGCGGCCAGCGCCGCCAGCAGCGCCAGCAGCAAGGCGATGGACCAGCGGGCGATCGGCATGGGCTACAGCAGGCTGCGCGGCTGCACCGGCAGCCGGCGGCGCTGATTGTCAACTCGTTTGCAACCGAATGTCAGCCATCCTTCGGGTGATTCGCGGGTGATCTTCGGGCGATCTGCCGGTTCGATCACGGCCAACCCCGGCCCCGGAGCCCGAGCCTTGCCCGAGCGGCCGCTCAGCGCGACGCGGCGCTGGCCGGCGGCCGCGCGGCATCGGCAAAGCTGCCCACGTACTCGATCTTGGCCGCCGCGCGCAAGGCCTTGAGGTCTTCTTCCACCAGCTTGCGCTTGCGCTCATTCAGCAGGTATTGCTCGATCGCCGGGCGCGCCTGTTCCTCGCTGACCGGCTGGCTGCGCGAGCCGGCCAGCACGGTGACGACCAGGCCGTTGGAGCCCTGGTTGACGCTGGCCTGGCCATCCTTCATGCGTGCCAGGGCTTCCAGCACCGGCATCGGCAATTGCTCGGCCGAGCGCACCGCCTGGTTGGCCGAGAAGCGGTAGTCGTTGGCCTTCAGGTGGTCGACGAACTCGGTGATGGTCTTGGACGCAGCGAGCCGCTCGCGCAGCGTGGCCACCTGATCGGCTCGCGCCTCGATCGCCAGTTCCTGGATGCTGTAGACGCGCCGCTCGCTGAACAGCGCCGGCTTGTCGACGTAGTACTGGTGCACCTCGTCGGGCGAGGGCTTGGCGGCGCCTTCGCTGACCTTCTCGGCATAGGCGCGGGCGACGACTTCGCGGCGCGCGGCATCGAGCAGCTGCTGCACGCGCGGCTCGGCATCGAGCTTGAGCGATTCGGCCTTCTGCACCGCCAGTTCCTGGTCGATCAGGCGCTCGAGGATCTGCCGGCTGGCCTGGTCGGCCTGCTCGGGCCGCAGGTTGCGCTGCTGCTGCAGCACGAGGTTGATCTGCTGCAGCGTCACATCGTCCTTGTTGACGCGCGCCGCCACCTGGTTGCCGGGCAGCGGCTCCTTCTTCTTCTCGCCGCAGCCGGCGGCCAGGGCCGCGGTCGTCAACAGGGCAAGGGTCAGGCGGCGCAGCATCATGGCGCGGCAGTGTATAGCCGCCGTCTGGGCTCAGGCCCGGCTCAGAGCCTGAGAAGCATTTGATCGCCGCAGGTCGAACGGCCGCCGCGCGATGAGGTGCAGCGGCCGGCGACTTGCAGGCGCGCTGGGAGGGTCCAGAGTCGGTCGAGCGCCGGCCTGGGTCGATCAGGGTCTGTTGGGGGTCGCTTGTTCACTTCAGGCTCCTTTCAGGCCGCCGCTGCGGCCACAGCGGACGCACCTGTGCCCGCAGCGATCAGTTGCGGCGCGATCTTGACCATGCGCATCAGGTTGTGTGCCAGCGCGTACAGGTAGGCCACGGCGCGAGCCTTGATCAGCCCGCGCACGGGCATGCGCTGCAGACCGCGGTTGCGTGCCAGCGCGTTGACGCATTCGGCCGTGGCCGCGCGCTGCTTGTACTGCTGCTTGACTTCGTCGTCGGCCATGCGGGCTCGCCACTGCGCCACGGGCTCGGAGTCGCCTTGCTTGCGCTGGTGTTTGTCCGCCGGCGCGCCGTCGTCGTCGCCTGGCTTGCGCCTGGGCTCGGGCACCGGCGCGATGACTTCGGTCTGGCCTTGGCTGTGCTCGTGCACCGCGTCGATCTGCTCGTGCGCCGGGAACCCGCCGTCGACCAGCCATTGCCCGGGCGTGCTGCCGGTGCGCTGGATGACCTGCTCAACCATCGGCGCCATCTGCGCCATGTCGCTGCCCGCGTTGCTCACGTCCACGCCAACGATCACTTGATCCTCGCAGGTGGTGGCCATCTGCACGTTGAACGCCGGCCTGAAGCCGCCGTCGCCCATCTTCATCACCCGCGCGTCGGCGTCGGTGGTGCTCGCGCGTGCGTCCTCGGGCTTGTCGCCGTTGCGCCGCTTGGCCGCCTGTACCTGCGGCAGTTGCTCCAGCGCCGCGCGGATGCGCTCCTCGCGCTCCTGGGCTGCGCGCTGCCTGGCGGCCTGT
>JAIUPH010000035.1 GCA_020161065.1 Pseudomonadota bacterium | reverse complement strand
GTTGTCCTGCTTGCCCAGCATCCCGCAGTATTGCCGGGTCACGCCCACGGAGTGCTTGCCCTTCTTCGGGAAACCCGTGTCGTCGATGATCCACCAGCCGCCGCGGCTGAAGTCCATCTGCGGCACGACCCACTGGCAGACTCGGCGCAGCATCTCCCGATCGGACCAATCGGCCTTGGCCACGAAATGGTGCAATGCCTGATGTCGGGCGCTGGCGTGCATGGGATCAACCCGTGCTGCCATGGGCTCGACGCTCTTGCGGGCCAGCGGCAGCATCAGACCCGTGCAGTAGCCCTTCAGCCCCGCGTGACGGTCCGAGTGCCCCAACCCTGCAGACAAGTGCTCCATGTATCGGTCAAACCGTTGGCTCGCACCCATCGTTCCTCATGCGAAGAATGAAGAGGCGCCTATAGTGCCATGATTTTATTGACACAGTAAGATTAGGCCGCACTCGGAGTACCGGCAGCAAGCTTCAACGCGCAAGGTTCGAAGTACTGCACAAGCTTGATAGGTGGACCGACCTTGAACTCCGAAAGGCAGTACTGAGGCTCGCGCAGTGGGGCTGTCGGAGATGCCTTGACCCAGTCGGGCGACAGCTTTGTGAAGATGACCCAGGCTTCGGACATGCGTAGCTTCTTTACGTAGCCCAGACTAATGACTTGTACAACGGCTGTAGAAAGTGATCTGAAGTCCAACGTGGACTTGATCTCAAAGGGCACGTCGTTGCCGTCGTTCAGGCGAAGGTATCCATCAGCCCAAAGTCCTGAGCACTGATGTACCTCCTTCACGTTCAGGCCGGAGGACTGAGCTAGTAGGCACGCAATGACTTTCCGCTCGATCGGAGGGCCAAATGCATCGCTCGGGCTCAGGATGAGTTTGTCCTTGAGGCGGCGACTACCGAGGGAGGTTGGTGCAGTTGACATGTAGCTGTTACCTCATTGTGTGCGGTCTAACGAATGAAAGGGACTTCCCCGTCCCGAACTAGCCGCATTGCGGCGACCGGCAACTGAGTGCCGCGATGGGAAGTGCGAACTCTCATCAAGTCATCCGGAAAGGGGAAGTCCATGACGATTCTGACCGTTGGCATTGATCTGGCCAAGAACGTTTTGCGGTGCACGGCGTCAATGGGGCCGGCAAGGCCGATCTGGTGCGCCCAGCCGTGCCGCGCGAGCAAATCAACGCGCTGGTGGCTACGCTGGCGCGTTGCGTGATCGGCATGGAAGCTTGTTCGGGCGCTCACCATTGGGCTCGGCAGTTCGAGGCCCGGGGCACACACCGTGCGGCTGATCGCGCCCAAGTTCGTCACCCCTTACCGCATGAGCGGCAAGCGTGGGAAGAACGACGCGGCCGACGCGGCCGTGATCTGCGAAGCGGTGCAGCGTCCGCACATGCGCTTCGTGCCCCAGAAGAGCCTGCAGCAGCAGTCGCGCCTGATGGTGCACCGCGCGCGGCAGGGCTTCGTCGAGCAGCGCACGGCCACCCTCAACCGCATCCGCGGCCTGCTCAGCGAGTTCGGCATCGTGCTGCCGCTCAAGGCCGCCACCTTGTGCCGCCGGGCATGCGATTGCCTGGAGGATCTGCCTGGCTACGCCAATACCGTGATCGGCGACCTGCTCAGCGAAGTCACACGACTCGACGAGCGCATTGGCCAGTACGACCAGCACATCAAGGCCATGGCCCGGGACGACGCACAGGCCAAGCGCCCGATGCAACTCAGCGGCGTGGGCGAGACCACGGCCACCTGTGTGCTGGCCATGATCGGCAACGGCCACGACTTCGACTGCGGTCGCCAGTTCGCCGCCTGGCTCGGACTGACGCCTGGCCAATACAGCTCGGGCGGCAAGACTCGGCTGGGGCGCATCACCAAGGCCGGCGACAGCCATCTGCGCAGTCTGCTGGTGCTGGGAGCCCGGGCACTGCTGGCTGCGGCCAAGAACAAGTCCGACCCGATCAGCCGTTGGGCTGTGGCTCTGGCCGAGCGGCGCGGCTACTGCAAGGCCGTGGTGGCCATTGCCGCGAAGAACGCCCGCATGGCCTGGGCGGTGCTGCGCAAGGGCGATGACTTTGCCCTGCCAGCCTGACCAATACCGCTGACCAGGAAGAACTCCGTTTGAACTGCCGCTGCCGCTGCCGCTGCCGAACTCCACCGCCGCTTGACGGCAAGCGTTGATGACAACAGGTTTGGACCTGCGCGGGGCGTGACCGAATAGCTCAAGGGCGGCCAGATTGCCGGCTAACGAATGGGTCCCCCGCGTGCGTCCTTCATCAGGGTCCGTGGCACTGAACACGCCACACGAATGACCGTTTGTAGTTTGGCCAGTCCGCACCTTGTTGTCCTCCCTGCCGCCTGATCTTCGCCCGGCGCCTTGAATAACGATCAACCTCGGCCCCGCTTCGCGGGCCCTGACTCAACTCTTGCTTGACGAATGGGGAAGCCCTTGTAGGAAGCCCTTGTAGTTCGAGCAAAGCTGCCCGAGGAGGCAGGGACTGTAAGCCCGGAGCGAGACAATGCACGGAGTACCTCAGTCCGGGCTTACAGTGCCTGCCGTAGCGGGTCAGCTTGAGGTGTTAGGCCTCGCCGTGAGAAGCGCCCCGTGCGCAATGCTACTCACCGCGTACTTCATAGGCGGCGACGCCAGTTGTCCTTTGGATATCCACAGGGTTTGACGCAGGAGTGTGAACAACTCCCCAGTGGTATCCACAGGATGTTCTTGAGTTGTTCATCCACTTGTCCTTTGCAAGGGCGGCTTCGGCTTAGGACAATTGCTGCCATGAACTCTTCGTCAATGCCTACCGTGTCTGACATTGTGGCGTTGCTTGCGGCACTTGAGCGGTATCCAGTTGGAGCCCTGCTCTTACTGCTGTTCCTGCTCGTTGGCGTGCTCGGGATCTGGGTGTATCGAGTGCGTCCAAACAGGCCGGTGCGCAAGCCCACGAACGCCTAGCGATCTCTGTATCTGACGGCTGCGCCGGCGGAACGCCTGGACTCTGATTGCGAGGCCTAACTCACGCTGTACGCCGCCGCGCCGGTGGCGATCAGCACGCCTTGGTCGTTGTGCAGCCGCATCTGCGTGCTGGCGATGCGGCCGCCCAGGCGGGTGACCTCGGTGCTCGCGATGAAGTGCGCGCCGATGCCCTGGCGCAGGAAGTCGATGCGCAGGTCGATGGTGCCGTAGCGCGCGAAGCGCTGCATCACCTGCTCCACGCTCTCGTGCGTGTGGTGCTCGGCAATGGCCACCATGCCGGCCAGGCCGCCCATCGCGTCCAGCACGGATGCGATCACGCCGCCGTGCAGCCGGCCGTAGCTGGGGTGGCCGATCAGCTCGTGCTTCATGTCGAAGCGCCCGCGCACGTCGCCATGGCGCACCGACACCACCGTCAGCCCCAGCACCTGGTTGAAGACGATGCGGTGCTGGAACAGCTCGGTCAAGGCGGCGTCGACGCGGGCCTGCTCCTGCGCGCTGCGGCGCGCATGCGGCGCGGCGGTCGTCATGCGGCCAGCGCCTTGATCAGCACGCCGATCAGCGCGCAGGTGAGGATGGCTTGGTCGGTCATGTCGGCGCCAGCTCCAGTTCGACCAGCAGCGCGCCGGCGGCCACCGCGTCTTTCGCTTGCACGTGGATGGCGCGCACCGTGCCGGCGGCGCCGGCGTGCTGCCACAGCTCCATCTTCATCGCCTCCACGCAGACCAGGGGCTGGCCGGCCTTCACCACGTCGCCCACCGCCACCGCCAGGTGGGCAACGACGCCGGCCACCGGCGCGCGGGCGCTTGCGGGGTCGGCCGCCGCGTCAGTGCGCGGGTAGGGCGAGGGCTCGGTGAACGTGAACACGCCTTCGGGCAGCGCCAGGTGCACGCTGCCGCCCTGCACCAGCGCCAGCGCGCGGCGCTGCACGCCGCCTTGCACGTAGCACAGCGCCAGGCCGTCGTGCGAGAGCAGTTCGACATCGGCCGGCGGCGCCTGCAGCACGCGCGAGTGGCCGTCCGATTGCAGGCTCAGCTCGAAGCGCGCGACGCTGGCCGGGCGCGCCGACGCGTTGCCGGCCAGCAAGGCGGCGGCCAGCGCCCAGGCGGCCTCGGGCGCCGCGGGGCGTTGCAGCAGCGGCTCGCCGGCGGCGGCCCATTCGTCGAGCCGCGTCGTGGTCATCTGCGCCTGGCGGAACTGCGGGTGCTGCAGCAGGTCGGCCAGGAAGCGCGCATTGGTCTGCAGGCCCAGCAGCGGCGCCTCGGCCAGCGCGCGCAGCAGGCGGCGGATGGCGTCGTCGCGGTCGCGGCCGTGGGCGATGAACTTGGCCAGCATCGCGTCGTAGTAGGGCGTGACCTCGCCGCCGGCGGCGATGCCGTGGTCCACGCGCACGCTGCAGCGCTGCGGCTCCCAGGCGGCGATGCGGCCGGTCTGCGGCTTCCAGCCGTCGTAGGGGTCTTCGGCATACAGGCGCAGCTCGATCGCGTGGCCTTCGAGGCGCAGCTCGTCCTGCGCCAGCGGCAGCGGCCGGCCTTCGGCCACGCGCAACTGCCATTCCACCAGGTCGAGCCCGGTGATGCACTCGGTGACGGGGTGCTCGACCTGCAGCCGCGTGTTCATCTCCAGGAAGTAGTGGCGGCCTGCGCCGTCGACGATGAACTCCACGGTGCCGGCGCCGACATAACCGACGGCCTGAGCGGCGGCCACGGCGTCGCGGCCCATGCGCGCGCGCAGCTCGGGGCCGACGATGGGCGAGGGCGCTTCCTCGATCACCTTCTGCCGTCGCCGCTGCGCGGTGCAGTCGCGCTCGCCCAAGTGCAGCGCGTGGCCCAGGCTGTCGCAGAAGACCTGGATCTCGATGTGGCGGCCGTCGTCGATCAGCCGCTCCAGCATCAGCGTGCCGTCGCCGAAGGCGCTGAGCGCTTCGCGCCGGGCGCCGGCCAGCGCTTCGGGCAGGCCGCTCAAGTCGCGCACCAGCCGCATGCCGCGGCCGCCGCCGCCGGCCACCGCCTTCACCAGCAGCGGCAGGCCCAGGGCTTGCGCTTCGGCGGCCAGGCGGGCCTCGCTCTGGTCGTCGCCCAGGTAGCCCGGCGCGCAGGGCACGCCGGCTTCGATCATGCGGCGCTTGGCCAGCGCCTTGTCGCCCATCGCGCGGATGGCCGCCGGCGGCGGGCCGATGAAGACGAGGCCGGCGCTGGCGCAGGCCTCGGCGAAATCGGCGCGTTCCGACAGGAAGCCGTAGCCCGGGTGCACCGCGTCGGCGCCGCTGCGTTGTGCGGCTTGCAGCAGCGCTTCGATGTTCAGGTACGACTCGGCCGCCGGCGGCGCGCCGATGCACACCGCCTCGTCGGCCATCGACACGTGCGGCGCGCCGGCATCGGCCTCGCTGTAGACGGCGACGGTGCGATAGCCCAGGCGTTGCGCGGTGCGCTGGATGCGGCAGGCGATCTCGCCGCGGTTGGCGATGAGGATCTTTTCAAACATGGTAGCGCGGCTCGATCGCTGCACGCTGCGCGTGCCAGGCGGTTTGGCTGCGGCTCACGTCGGCAGGGCCGACATGAGCCTTCGCCGCAGCCGGCGCGATGCGCCGGCTGTCGCCGCCGTTGGCGATGAGGATCTTGTGAAAGCTCACGATTCGGAAGCCCAGGACGGCTTGCGCTTTTGCAGGAACGCCGACGTGCCTTCCTGCCCCTCCGGCCCCAGCGACGCGCGCGAAAACACTTCGGCCGCTTCGCGCACCAGCGAGGCGGGGCTGTGCAGCCGCGCCTTGGCGATCAGCGCCTTGGTGGCCGCCAGCGCGCCGGGCGCGCAGCGCAGGATCTCGGCCAGCACGCGCTGCAGCGCGCCGTCCAGCGCGGCGGCATCGGCATGCACCTCGTGCACCAGGCGCAGGCGCAAGGCCTCTTCGGCGCCGACGGTGGCGCCGGTCACCGCCAGGCGCTTGGCCTCGGCGTAGCCCAGGCGTTCCACCAGGAACGGCCCCACTTGCGCCGGCACCAGGCCGAGGCTGGTTTCGGGCAGGCGGAAGGCCACGCTGGTGTCGGCCAGCGTCACGTCGGCCACGCAGGCCAGGCCGAAGCCGCCGCCCATCACCGTGCCCTCGGTCACCGCGACGACGGCCAGGCCGCTGTTGGCATAGGCCACGCACAGCTCGCCGAAGGCGGCGTTGATCTCGGCGACGGCCTTCGAGTCATCGCCCAGCCGGGCGCGCGCGGTGGCCATGTCGCGGATGTCGCCGCCGGCGCAGAAGTGGCCGCCGGCGCCGCGCAGCACCACGGCGCGCGTGCGGCCGTCGGCATGCGCTTGTTCCAAGGCCTGGCGCAACTCCAGCACCATGGCCAGCGACATCGCGTTGCGCACCTCGGGCCGGTTCAGCGTGAGGTGCAGCACGGCGCCTTGCTGGCGCGCCAGCACGGTCGGGGCGGCGTTCATGCGCGGCCCGGGAGAGTGCCTTCGAGCTTGCAGATGATGCCGAGCATGACTTCATCCGCGCCGCCGCCGATCGACGCCAGCCGCGTGTCGCGGTAGGCCTGCGAGATGGGGTTGTCCCAGGTGAAGCCCATGCCGCCCCAGTACTGCAGGCAAGCGTCGGACACCTCGCGCGAAAGGCGGCCGCATTTCAGCTTGGCCATGCTGGCCAGCCGCGTGACGTCCTGGCCGGCAACGTATTGCTCCACCGCACTGTAGGTCAGCGCGCGCAGCGCCTCCACCTCGGTGCGCAGCTCGGCCAGGCGGAAGTGCACCACCTGGTTGTCGAGCAGGCGGCTGCCGAAGGCGCGGCGCTGGCGCGTGTACTCGATGGTCTGGTCGATCAGCCGGTCCAGGCCGACCAGCGCCGAGGCTGCTGCCCACAGCCGCTCCTCCTGGAACTGCATCATCTGGAAGCTGAAGCCCAGGCCTTCCTGGCCGATCAGGTTGCGCCTGGGCACGCGCACGTTGTCGAAGAACAGCTGCGCGGTGTCGCTGCTGTTCATGCCGATCTTCCTGATCTTCTGCTTGGTGATGCCGGCGGCATCCATCGGCACGATGATCAGGCTCTTGTTCTTGTGCGGCGGGCCGTCGCTGGTGTTGGCCAGCAGGCAGCACCAGTCGGCCTTCAGGCCGTTGGTGATCCACATCTTGCTGCCGTTGATCACGTAGTCGCCGCCTTCGCTGCGCGCCTGGGTCTTGACGGCGGCCACGTCGCTGCCGCCGCCGGCCTCGCTGACGCCGATGCAGGCCACGGCGTCGCCGGCGATGGCCGGCACCAGGTATTCCTTGCGCAGCTCGTCGCTGCCGAAGCGCGCCAGTGCCGGCGTGGCCATGTCGGTCTGCACGCCGATGGCCATGGGCACGCCGCCGCAGTTGCAATAGCCCAGCGCCTCGGCCATCACCATGCTGTAGCTGAAGTCGAGCCCGGCGCCGCCGAAGGCTTCCGGATACTTCAGCCCGAGCAGGCCCAGCTCGCCCAGCTGCTTGAAGACCTGGTGGCTGGGAAACTGCTCGGCCGCCTCCCAGGCCGGCACCTGCGGGTTCAGCTCCTTCTCGCAGAACTTGCGCACGGTGTCGGCGATCTGCCGGTGTTCGGGGGTGAGCTTCATGCCAGGGTCTCCGCAGGGTCGTTGTCAGGCGTCACAGCCGCGCCACGCCGAAGGTGTTGGGGCGCAGCCGGCGGCGTTCGGCTTCGCTCGCGAGGTCCAGGCATAACGCCAGGATGCGGCGGGTGTCGCGCGGGTCGATGATGCCGTCGTCCCACAGCCGCGCGGTGCCGAAGAGGGCCGCGCTCTCGGCGTCGAGCCGGCGGCGCAAGCCGTCGCTCATGGCGGCCAGGGCCTGGTCGTCGGCGGGCTGGCCCATCTTCAGCAGCTTGGCGCGGTTGACGATGTCCATCACCTGCGCCGCCTGCGCGCCGCCCATCACCGCGGTGCGCGCGCTCGGCCAGGCGAAGATGAAGCGCGGGTCGAAGCCGCGGCCGCACATGCCGTAGTTGCCGGCGCCGAAGCTGCCGCCCAGCACGATGGTGAACTTGGGCACGCGCGCGTTGGCCACCGCCTGGATCATCTTGCTGCCGTGCTTGATGGCGCCGGCCTGCTCGGCCGCCTTGCCCACCATGTAGCCGGTGGTGTTCTGCAGGAAGACGAGCGGCGCGCCGGCCTGGTCGCACAACTGGATGAACTGCCCGGCCTTGGTGCTGCCGGCCGGCTGGATGGGCCCGTTGTTGCCGAGGATGCCCACGCGGTGGCCGTTGATGCGGGCATGGCCGCACACCGTGTCGGCGGCGAGCGTGGCCTTGAATTCGAGGAAGTCGGAGCCGTCGACCAGCCGCGCGATGACTTCGCGCACGTCGTAGGGCGTGCGGTCGTCGGCGGGTACCACGCCCAGCAGTTCTTCGCGGTCGTACAGCGGCGCCGGCGCGGCGGCAGCGGGTGGCACCAGGTCCCAAGGCAGTTGGTCGACCAACTCGCGGGCCAGCGCGATGGCGTGCGCGTCGTCTTCGGCGAGGTACTCGCCCAGGCCGGTGACGCCGGCGTGCATCAGCGCGCCGCCCAGTTCCTCGTCGTCGGCGTCTTCGCCGATGGCGGCCTTCACCAGCGGCGGCCCGGCCAGGAAGATGCTGCTGCGGCCGCGCACCAGCACCACGTAGTCCGACAGGCCCGGCAGGTAGGCGCCGCCGGCGGTGGACGAGCCGTGCACCACGGCGATCTGCGGAATGCCGGCGGCCGACAGCCGCGCCTGGTTGGCGAAGGTGCGGCCGCCGTCGACGAAGATCTCGGCCTGGTACATCAGGTTGGCGCCGCCGCTTTCCACCAGCGCCACCAGCGGCAGCTTGTTCTCGGCCGCCAGCGCCTGCGCGCGCAGCGCCTTCTTCAGCCCCATCGGCGCCACGGTGCCGCCCTTGACGGCGCTGTCGTTGGCGCTGACGAGCACGCGCTTGCCGGCGACGATTCCGATGCCCACGATGCTGCCGCCGCCTTGCACGCTTTTCTTGCCGTCGTCGTCGTGCATGCCCAGGCCCGCCAGCGGGCTGAGTTCGAGGAAGGCGCTGCCGCGGTCGATCAGCCTTGCCACGCGCTCGCGCGGCAGCAACTGGCCGCGCTGCTCGAACTTGTCGCGCTTGGACGCCGACTCGGCCACCACCTGCGCCTGCAGCGCCAGCACCTCGTCCAGCCGCTGGCGCATGCGCGCGGCGTTGGCCTGGAAGGCGGCGGACTTCGGGTCGAGCTGCGAGACCAGCCGCGTCACTTCAGCACCTCGGGCGTGACGGCGCGATGAAAGCCGTCGAACGGCCTGAGGTTGCGCGGCGGCTCGATCGGGAACACCGCGTTGCCGAGCGAGGCGGCGCCGTCGATCTGCACCGTGACGCCGCTGACGAAGGCCGCCGCCGGCGACAGCAGGAAGACGATGACGGCGCTGACCTCGGCCTCCAGCCCCATGCGGCCGATCGGCACGCGGTCTTTCAGGCGGCGGATCAGCGGCTTCATGGCCTCGCCGTAGCTGTCCATGCCGCTGCTGGCGATCCAGCCCGGCGCCACGGCGTTGACGCGCACGCCGGCGGGGCCCCATTCGTAGGCCGCGGTGCGCGTGAGGTTGCTCATGCCGGCGCGCGCCGCGCCGCTGTGGCCCATGCCGGGCATGCCGTTGCGGAAGTCGGCCGTCATGTTGACGATGGCGCCGCCGTGCTGCGCCATGCACTGGTTGTAGACCTCGCGCATCATCAGGAAGCCGCCGGCCAGGTTGTTGGCCACCACCGCGTCGAAGCCCTTCTTGCTGATGGCCGCCAGCGGCGACGGAAACTGCCCGCCGGCGTTGTTGACCAGGCCGTGCACCGCGCCGTGGCGGCGCAGCACCTCGGCAACGCCGGCCTTGACGGCGTCTTCGTCGCGGATGTCGAAGGCGATGGTGTCGCAGCGGCCGCCGTCCTGCGCGATCTCGTCGGCGGTGTGCTGCAGCTTGTCGGCGCTGCGGCCGCTGATCACCACCTGCGCGCCGAGCGAAGCCAGCTCGTGCGCGACGCAGCGGCCGATGCCGCTGCCGCCGCCGGTCACCCACAGCACCTGGCCGGCGAACAGCTGCGGACCGAAGATGCTGCGGTAGCGTTGGGCGGGGCTGGCAGGGCGGGGCGCATCGGTCATCGGCCGATTGGGCCGGAGGGTGACGTTAACGTCAACCCGATCTCGCTTAGGGTATTCCTCAGCACGGTGCGGCAGCCGCCGGCCTATGCTCTGCGGCAAGCCGATCCCGACGGACCCTGCAATGGACCTGCCAGCCTGCACCGAGACCGCGCGCCAGAAGCGGGGCGCGCCGAGCCTGCGCGTGCCCCTGCAGCGGCAGCGCGTGGGGTGAGCATGCTCGACGCTCCGGTCCGCCGGCGCGGCGCCGGTGCCGCGGCGGCACGGCAGGTGCTGGACGCGCACCGCGCGTCGGACACCAGCGAGCTGTTCGGCATCTCCGAGCTGTGCGCCGAATTCGGCATCACGCTGCGCACCATCCGCTTCTACGAAGCCAAGGGCCTGCTCGAGCCGCGCCGCGTGAACGGCGCGCGCGTCTACTCGCGCAAAGACCGGGCGCGGCTGGCGCTGATCCTGCGGTCGAAGTTGATCGGCGCCTCGCTGCAGGAGATCCGCCATTACCTCGACCTGTATGGCGACCATGGCGAAGGCCGCGTGCAGCAGCTGGGCTTCGTGCGCGACCGCACCGATGCGGCGATCCGCGCGCTGGAACTCAAGCGCGCCCACATCGACGCCACGCTGGCCGAGCTGCGGGTGATCAACGCCACCGTGCGCAAGCAACTGGAGAGCAAGTGACGCTGCCGCTGTTTCCGTCGGCCTGGATGGCCGACGACCACCGCATGCTGCAGGAGTCGGCGCGCCGCTTCTTCAGCGAACGCTGGGCGCCGCAGGCCGCGGCCTGGCGCGAGGCCGGCATCCTGCCCGGCGAATGCTGGACGCAGGCCGGCGCCAACGGCCTGCTGTGCCTGTCGACGCCGGCCGAATACGGCGGCGCCGGCGGCGACTTCGGCCACGACGCGGTGGTCATCCTCGAAGCGGCGCGCGCCAATCTCAGCGGCTGGGGCGGCGGGCTGCATTCGGCCATCGTCGCGCCCTACCTGTTTCGCTGCGGCACCGAGGCGCAGCGCCAGCGCTTCCTGCCGCGCATGGTGAGCGGCGAGCTGCCCAGCGCGATCGCGATGACCGAGCCCGGCACCGGCAGCGACCTGCAGGCCGTGCGCACGCAGGCGCGGCGCGACGGCGACCATTACGTGATCAACGGCGCCAAGACCTTCATCACCAACGGCCAGCACGCGCGGCTGATCGTCGTGGTCTGCAAGACCGGGCCCGAGGCCGGCGCCAAAGGCATCAGCCTGCTGCTGGTGGACACCGACGAAGCGCCGGGCTTTCGCCGCGGCCGCAAGCTCGACAAGGTGGGGCTGAAGGCGCAGGACACCAGCGAACTGTTCTTCGACGACGTTCGCGTGCCGGCCGCCAACCTGCTGGGCGGCGAGGAGGGCCAGGGCTTCTTCCAGTTGATGGAGCAACTGCCGCAGGAGCGGCTGATCATCGCGCTGCAAGGCGTGGCGGCGATGGAGCGCGCGCTGGAAGAGACGCTGGCCTACGTGAAGCAGCGCAAGGCCTTCGGCAAGACGGTGTGGGACTTCCAGAACACGCGCTTCAAGCTGGCCGAGGTGCAGGCCACGGTGCTGGCGACGCGCGCCTTCGTCGACGCCTGCATGGCCGCGCACCTGTTGGGCGAGCTCGACGCCGCGCGCGCCGCGCTCGCCAAGAGCTGGGTCAGCGAGCAGCAGGGCCGGGTGATGGACGAATGCCTGCAGCTCTTCGGCGGCTACGGCTACATGATGGAATACCCGATTGCCGAGCTGTACGTCGACGCGCGCGTGCAGCGCATCTACGGCGGCACCAACGAGATCATGAAGGAACTGGCCTCGCGCTCGATGTGAGGCCGTGGAGAACAGCATGTCAGAAGCACTCATCTACGACCACGTGCGCACGCCGCGCGGCAAGGGCAAGAAGGACGGCAGCCTGCACCAGGCCGCGCCGGTGTGGCTGCTGCGCACGCTGCTGCAAGCGCTGCAGCAGCGGCTGGCGCTCGACACGGCACTCGTCGACGACGTGGTGCTGGGCTGCGTGACGCCGCTGGGCGAGCAGGGCGCCGACATCGCGCGCACCGCGGTGCTCGACGCGCAATGGCCGCAGACCGTGGCCGGCGTGACGCAAAGCCGCTTCTGCGCCAGCGGGCTGGAGTCGGTCAACCTCGCGGCGGCCAAGGTCAAGAGCGGCTGGGAAGACTTCGTCGTCGCCGGCGGCGTGGAGAGCATGAGCCGCTGGCCCATGGGCAGCGACGGCGGCGCCTGGGTGATGGACCCGCGCATCAACCAGGCCACCGGCTTCGTGCCGCAAGGCATCGGCGCCGACCTCATCGCCACGTTGGAAGGCTTCAGCCGCGCCGATGTCGACGGCTTCGCGCTGCGCTCGCACCAGCGCGCTGCCGCCGCGCGCGCCGACGGGCGTTTTGCCAAGTCCATCGTGCCGGTGGCCGACATCGCCGGGCTGCTGATGCTGGCCGAGGACGAGACCATCCGCGCCAACGCCACGCTGGAGGCGATGGCCAAGCTGGAGCCCAGCTTCGCGGCCATCGGCCAGATGGGCTTCGACGCCACCGCGCTGCGCAAGTACACGACCGTCGAGCGCATCCACCACGTGCACCACGCGGGCAACAGCAGCGGCATCGTCGACGGCGCGGCGCTGATGCTCGTCGGCAACGCCGACGCCGGCCGCAAGGCGGGCCTGAAGCCGCGCGCGCGCATCCGCGCCGCCGCCGTCACCGGCGCCGAGCCGACCATCATGCTCACCGGCCCGACGCCGGCCTGCCGGAAGGCGCTGGCCAAGGCGGGCATGGCGGCCAGTGACGTCGACCTGTGGGAAGTGAACGAGGCCTTCGCCGTGGTGCCGATGAAGACGGCGCGCGACCTCGGCGTGGACCCCGAGCGCGTCAACGTCAACGGCGGCTCGATCGCGATGGGCCATCCGCTGGGCGCCACCGGCTGCATCATCCTCGGCACGCTGCTCGACGAACTGGAGCGGCGCGACCTCAACACCGGCCTCGCCACGCTGTGCGTCGGCGGCGGCATGGGCATTGCCACCATCATCGAGCGGGTCTGAGCATGAGCGACGCAGTCAAGCTGAAGCTGGGCGACGACGGCATCCTCGTCGCGACGATGGATGTGCCCGGCCGGCCCATGAACGTGGTGACCGACGATCTGATGCAAGGCATTGCCGAGGCCTGCGCGAAGCTGGCCGACCCGGCGGTGAAGGGCATGATCCTTACCAGCGGCAAGGCCGACTTCTGCGCCGGCGGCGACCTCGACCGCATGTCGAAGTGGACGCGCGCCGAGGAGCCCTTCGAAACCTCGATGGCGATGAAGCAGGTGCTGCGCAAGCTGGAGACGCAGGGCAAGCCGGTGGTGGCCGCGATCAACGGCCATGCGCTCGGCGGCGGGCTGGAGATTGCGCTCGGCTGCCACGCGCGCATCGTGGTCGACGACCCCAGGCTCAAGCTCGGCCAGCCCGAGGTCAAGCTCGGCCTGCTGCCCGGCGGCGGTGGTACGCAGCGATTGCCGCGGCTGGTGGGCATGCAGCAGGCCTTGCAGATCTGCGCCGAAGGCAACGACATCGCGCCGGCCAAGGCGCTGGCGATGGGCTTGATCGCCGCGCTGGCCAAGGACCGCGACGACCTGATGGCGCAGGCGCGCGCCTGGATCGCCGCCAACCCGAAGGCCGCGCAGCCCTGGGACAAGCCGAAGTTCAAGATTCCCGGCGGCGATTCGCGCTCGCCGCAGATCGTGCAGATGCTGGCCATCGCGCCGTCGGTCGCGTCGGCCAAGAGCTTTGGCAACTACCCGGCCGTCACGCACATCATGAGCAGCATCTTCGAAGGCTGCCTGCTCGACTTCGACGCCGCCTGCGTCGTCGAAAGCCGCTACTTCGCCGCCTGCGTGCTGAGCCAGGAGTCGAAGAACATCATCAACACGCTGTGGTACCAGCTCAACGCGATCAAGAAGGGCGCCTCGCGGCCGGCCGGCATCGCGCGCGGCAAGGTGCAGAAGCTGGGCGTGCTGGGCGCCGGCATGATGGGCGGCGGCATCGCCTACGTCTCGGCCAAGGCCGGCATCGAGGTGGTGTTGCTCGACACCACGCAGGCGCTGGCCGACCAGGGCAAGGCTTACTCGCAAGGCCTGCTCGACCGCGCCGTGAAGAAGGGCCGCAGCACGGCCGACCAGCGCGATGCGCTGCTGGCCAAGATCACCGCCGGCACCGACTTCAAGCTGCTGCAGGGCTGCGACCTGGTGATCGAGGCGGTGTTCGAAGACCGCGCCGTCAAGGCCGACGTGACCAAGCGCGCCGAAGCCGTGCTGGCCGCCGACAAGGTCTTCGCGTCCAACACCAGCACGCTGCCGATCACCGGCCTGGCGCAGGCCAGCGGCCGGCCCAAGAACTTCATCGGCCTGCATTTCTTCAGCCCGGTCGACAAGATGCCCTTGGTCGAGATCATCGTCGGCAAGGACACCAGCGACGAGACGCTGGCCCGCGCCTTCGACTACGTGCTGCAGATCGGCAAGACGCCCATCGTCGTCAACGACAGCCGCGGCTTCTACACCAGCCGCGTGTTCGCCACCTACGTCGGCGAAGGCCTGGCGATGCTGAAGGAAGGCGTGCACCCGCGCAGCATCGAGGTGGCGGGCCTGCAGGCCGGCATGCCGATGCCGCCGCTGGCCTTGCAGGACGAGGTGAGCTTGTCGCTCAGCCTGCACGTGGTGGAGCAGACGAAGAAGGACCTGGCCGCCGAAGGCAAGCCTTATGTCGAGCAGCCGGGCATGGACGTGGTGCGCCAGCTGTGCGAGATCGGCCGCGTCGGCAAGAAGGCCGGCAAGGGCTTCTACGACTACGGCGACGATGGCAAGGCGCTGTGGCCCGAACTGACCACGCTGTTCCCGCCGGCCGCGCGGCAGCCCGAACAGCGCGAGCTGATCGACCGGCTGCTGTTCGCGCAGGCCAACGAGGCGGTGCGCTGCCTCGATGAAGGCGTGCTGCGCTCGGTGGCCGACGGCAACGTGGGCTCGATCTTCGGCTGGGGCTTTGCGCCGTTCCAGGGCGGCGTGCTGCAGTTCATCAACGCGATGGGGCCTCAGACCTTCGTCGCCCGTGCGCGCGAACTGGCGGCGGCCTACGGCCCGCGCTTCGAGCCGGCCGCCGGCGTGGTGAAGCGCGCCGAGAGCGGCGGCCGCTTCGAGTGAACGCCGGCCCGGCGGTCGACACCGTCCGCCGGCAAATCGCCCAGGCCGCCGCGCACGCCGGCGGCGTGGCCGTGCTCACCGGCGCGGGCATGAGCGCCGAGAGCGGCATTGCCACCTTCCGCGACGCGATGAGCGGGCTGTGGTCGCGCTTCGACCCCGCCGCGCTGGCCAGCGAGGAAGGCTTTCGCGCCGACCCGGCGCAGGTCTGGCGCTGGTACGCCGAACGCCGCGACGGCGTGCGCGGCGCCCAGCCCAACGCCGGCCACCGCGCGCTGGCCGACTTCGAGCGCCGGCACCCCGGCGTGCTGACCGTCGTCAGCCAGAACGTCGACGACCTGCACCAGCGCGCCGGCAACGCCGGCACGATCCGCCTGCACGGCGACATCCTGCAGGACGCCTGGCTCGCGCCTTGCCCGCAGCGCCGCGGCTGCGGCGTCGACCAGGCCACCCCCGGCGAGCCGCCGCGCTGCGCGGACTGCGGCAACCTGCTGCGGCCGGCGGTCGTCTGGTTCGGCGAGAGGCTGCCCGCGCAAGCGCTGGCCGCCGCCGAGACGGCAGCGCGCCGCTGCCGCGTGCTGCTGGTGGTGGGCACCTCGGGCGCCGTGTGGCCGGCCGCCGGGCTGGCCGCCATCGCGCGCCGGGCGGGCGCCACGGTGGTGATCGTCAACCCGCATCCCAGCGAAATCGACGACGAGGCCCATGCCTGCCTGCGCGGCACCGCGGCGCAGCTGCTGCCCCGGTTGCTGGCTTCCGGTCCGGATTTGGATTAAGCTACCACTAAAATCCATCCAAGGATCCACGATGACACTCGCTGTCCACTACGCCCGCGAGCCGGCGCCCCGCTACCGGGTGCCCGAAGTGCCCACCCCGCAGATGGCGGCCGCCGGCCTGCGCGCCTTCGGCCGCATCGCCCAGGCCTGGGGCCTGTCGGTGGACGAACAGCTCCGGCTGCTGGGCGCGCCGCCGCGATCCACCTTCTTCGCGTGGCGCAAGCAGCCCGACAAGGCCGCCGTGCCGCGCGACACGCTGGAGCGGCTGTCCAACCTGCTGGGCATCTACAAGAGCCTGCAGATCCTGCTGCCCGACGCCGCGGCCGCCGACGCCTGGGTGCGCCAGCCCAACACCGCGCAGCCCTTCGGCGGCCGCAGCGCGCTCGACCGCATGCTGGCCGGCAACGTCAGCGACCTGCACTTCGTGCGCCGCTACCTCGACGGCGTGCGCGGCGGCGGCTGGTCTTGAGCGTCTCTGAGCCCAGGCCCCAGCCCGAGCCCGAGCCCGCGCCCACGCCCGAGCCCGCGCTGCGCCGCGTGCGCTGGCCGCAGGCCTGCCGCATCGTGCCCACGCGCTACCCGGCGATCTCGCTGTTCGACCGCGTGGCCGACGCCGACGACTTCGACGCGCTGTACGCGCTGGAGGCGATGACCAACGAGCGCGCGCGCGACGAGATCGGCGAGGTCGAGCGCGTGCCGCGCGCGCAGCGGCTCTACGGCCCGGGCAGCGGGCCCATCATGGCCGCCTTCACGCACCTCAACGTCGAAGGCAGCCGCTTCTCCGACGGCCGCTGGGGCGTGTTCTACGCCGCGCGCGAACGCGAGACCGCGATCGCCGAGACGCGCTACCACCACGCGCGCTTCCTGGCCGCGACGCAGCAGCCGGCCATGCACTTGCCGATGCGGCTGTACCACGTGGCCGTCGACCAGCGCCTGCACGACCTGCGCCCGCGCGAGGCGGCCTTCGAGGCCTGCCATCACCCCGACAGTTATGCCGCGTCGCGCGCGCTGGCCGCCACGCTGCACGCCGCCGGATCGCCGGGCGTCGTCTACCGCAGCGTGCGCCACGCCGGCGGCCAGTGCGTGGGCCTGTTCAGCCCGCAGGGCGCCAGCGGCTGCCTGCACGCCGCCTATTTGCTGTACGCCTGGGACGGGCAGGGCTTCGCCGACGTCTACGAGAAGACGGCATGAGCCGGCGCGTCTTCGATCGCTTCGATCGTCTCGATGCGCTGCGCGGCCTGGCCATCGTCTGGATGGCGGCCTACCACTTCGCTTTCGACCTCAACCACTTCGGCCTGCTGCAGCCGCGCCAGGCGCCGAATGCCGACCCGCTGTGGATCGTCAACCGCACGCTGATCCTCGGCCTGTTCCTGTTCTGCGCCGGCCTCGGCCAGGCGGTGGCGCTGGATGCTGCCCAAGGCTGGCCGCGCTTCTGGCGGCGCTGGGCGCAGGTGGCCGTTTGCGCGGCCCTGGTCAGCCTGGGCTCGTGGCTGGCGTTTCCGTACAGCTGGATCCACTTCGGCGTGCTGCACGCGCTGTGCGTGATGCTGATCGCCGCGCGGCTGCTGGCGCCGCTGCGCGCCGCGCTGTGGCCGCTGGCCGCCGCCGCGCTGGCACTGCCGGCGCTGTGGCGGCACGAGATCTTCAACGGCTCCTGGCTGAGCTGGACGGGCCTCGTCACGCGCAAGCCCATCACCGAAGACTACGTGCCCCTCCTGCCCTGGTTCGGCGTGCTGCTGCTGGGCCTGGCCGCCGGGCAATGGCTGCTGGCCCACCGCCCGCAATGGCTGGCCGGCGCCCTGCCGCGGCCGCTGCAGCCCCTGGCCGCGCTGGGCCGCTGGTCGCTGACCTTCTACATGCTGCACCAGCCGGTGTTCTTCGGGCTGCTGATGCTGTGGGTTCAATTCAAGCGTTAGTTCTCAAAGACTGCGGCTGCGCGCCAGCGGCGGGTTGCGCGCGAAGTAGCGCTTGATGCCGGCGGCGATGGCCTGCACCAGCTGCTGGCGGTAGTCCTTGTCGCGCAGCCGGTCTTCCTCTTCGGGGTTGGAGATGAAGGCGGTCTCGACCAGGATGCTGGGGATGTCGGGCGCCTTCAGCACCGCGAAGCCGGCCTGTTCGACATCGCGCTTGTGCAGCGTGCCGACGCGGCCGATGCGGCCCAGCACCTCGCGGCCGAGCTTGAGGCTGTCCTTGATCTGCGCCGTCGTGCTCATGTCCAGCAGCGTGCGCATCACCTGGGCGTCGGCCGTCTGCACGTTGACGCCGCCCACGCCGTCGGCGGCATTCTCGCGCTCGGCCATCCAGCGCGCGGCGGCGCTGGTGGCGCCCTTGGGGCTGAGCGCGAAGACGCTGGCGCCGCGCGCCTCGGGCTTGAAGAAGGCGTCGGCGTGCAGCGAGACGAAGAGGTCGGCCTGCACCCGCCGCGCCTTGCGCACGCGCTCGTGCAGCGGCACGAAGAAGTCGGCGTCGCGCGTGAGGTAGACGCGCAGGTTGCGCTGCTGGTTCAGCTCCTCGCGCAGCATGCGGGCGATGGCCAGCACCACGTCTTTCTCGCGCAGGCCGGTGGGGCCGATGGCGCCGGGGTCCTCGCCGCCGTGGCCGGGGTCGAGCGCGACGATGATCAGCCGCTGCGCCTGGCGGCGCTCGGCTTCGGTCGGCGGCTCGCTGTCGCGCGGCGCGGGCGTGGTGAGCGGTGCGGAAGCGGGCAGTGGTGGCGGCGCGGCCAGCGCGGTCGGGGCCGGCGGTGCGGGGGCCGGTGCCGGCGAAGAAGCCAGCGGCGCCGGCCGGTCGACGCGCGCGATGAGGTCGCCCAGCGCGTCGTTGACGGCGCGCGCCGCCTGCTGCTCGGCGGCCTCCTTGTCGCGCAGCAGGGCCAGCAGCGGGTCGGCCTCCTTCACCGGGTAGAGGTCGAACACCAGCCGGTGCTGGTAGGCGGCCACCGGCGCCAGCGCAAACTGCTGCGGCGCCACCGGCTGCTTGAGGTCGAGCACCAGGCGCACCACGCGCGGCTGGTACTGGCCGACGCGCACGCCGGCGATGTAGGGGTCGCCGGGCCGCACCTTGCCGACCAGTTCCTTCAACTGCGGGTTCAGCTCCAGCCCGTCGATGTCGACCACCAGCCGGAACGGGCCTTCGGTGAGGAAGTGGCGCGCGGCCAGCGGACGGTCGCTCTCGATCGTCATGCGGGTGTAGTCGCTCGCCGGCCAGATGCGCACCGCCACGATCGCCGGCCCGTTGACGGCGCCCCGCGCCAGCTCGGCCGAGCCCAGCAGCAGCACCAGGCTCGACAGGCGCTGCAGCGCGGCGCGGCGCGGCGCGGTCATGACAGCAGCTCCACGCCGCGCGGCGTGCAGGCCTCGGCATGCACGCGGCGAAGCTGCTCGTCGACGGGCTCGATGGTCAGCCGCAGGTCCGGCGGCGGCAGCATGCCGGCGGCCTTCTCGGGCCATTCGGCGAGCTTCAATCCGGGCGCGGCGAAGACGTCGCGAAAGCCCGCGTCTTCCCATTCGCGCGGATCGCTGAAGCGGTAGAAGTCGAAGTGCGAGATGGCGGCCAGCCCCGGCGCCTGGTGCGGCTCCAGCACCGCGAAGCTGGGGCTCTTGATGCGCCCCTGCACGCCCAAGGCGCGCAGCAGGTGGCGCACGAAGGTGGTCTTGCCGGCGCCCAACGGGCCACGCAACTCGACGTAGGCGTCGCGCAGCGCCGGCCGCGCGGCCAGGCGCTCGGCCCAGCGGCGGCAGGCTTGCTCGTCGGGCCAGTCGAAGTCAGCGGTTTCTAGAATGTCGTCATGCCTCGTTCGCAACACGTCGACGGGCCGCAACTCGTCCGGCATTTGCGGCAGTGGGCGCATGAGCTGGGATTCTCCCAGATCGGCATCGCCGGCATCGCGCTGCACGAGGCCGAGGCCGGCCTGCGTGCCTGGCTGGACGCCGGCTGCCACGGCGGCATGGGCTACATGGCCGCGCATGGGCTCAAGCGCGCGCGGCCGGCCGAGCTGGTGCCGGGCACGCTCTCGGTCATCACGGCGCGCATGGACTACCTGCCGCGCGCCACGCCCGAGGGCTGGCAGGCCGTCGAATGGCAGGGCCTGGCGCGGCCGCGGCAGGCGCAGGTATCGATCTATGCCCGCGGACGCGACTACCACAAGGTGCTGCGCCAGCGCCTGCAGGCGCTGGCCTACAAGCTGCAGGCCGAAGTGGGGCCGCGCGGCCACCGCGTGTTCACCGATTCGGCGCCGGTGCTGGAGGTGGAACTGGCCACGCGCAGCGGCCTGGGCTGGCGCGGCAAGCACACGCTGGCGCTGCAGCGCGACGCCGGCTCGACCTTCTTCCTGGGCGAGCTGTTCGTCGACCTGGCGCTGCCGCCCAGCGCGCCGGCCGATTCGCACTGCGGCCGCTGCACGGCCTGCATCGATGTGTGCCCGACGCGCGCCATCGTCGCGCCGTACCGGCTGGACGCGCGGCGCTGCATCTCCTACCTGACGATCGAGCACGACGGGCCTATTCCCGTGGCGCTGCGCGCGGCCATCGGCAACCGCGTCTACGGCTGCGACGACTGCCAGCTGGTCTGCCCCTGGAACAAGTTCGCGCAGGCCTCGCCGCTGCCCGACTTCGACCCGCGCCACGGCTTGCAGGCGGCGACGCTGCTCGAACTGTGGGCCTGGACCGCGGCCGACTTCAGCCAGCGCCTGGCCGGCAGCCCCATCCGCCGCATCGGCTGGCAGCGCTGGCGGCGCAACCTGGCGGTGGCGCTGGGCAACGCCTGGGCGGCCACGGGCGATGGCGACCTGCGCCAAGCGCTGGTCGCCGCCCGCGACGAGGCCGACGCGCTGGTGCGCGAGCACATCGATTGGGCGCTGGCGCTGCCGCTGGCCGCGCGCCCCGCGCCTGTGTAGCGCGGCGTAAAGCCGTGCCCGCCCTGTCGGCGCCGGCGCCGGCTGCCGCGTTGCAGCCGGCATGACGAAGACGAGGGCGACGACGATGCGGACCGACCGGCGAGCCGGGTGGCGGGACCTGGCCTTGGCCTTGGCTTGGGCGCTGGCCGCCTGCGCCGCGCTCGCGCAGGCACCGGCGCAGGCGCAGGCGCAGGCACCAGCACCGGCGCAGGTGACGCTGGAAGGCCAGCGTTTCGACGGCGAGCTGCGGCTCGGCGGCCAGGCCTTGCAGCTCAACGGCGTGGGCATGCGCTCGGTGGCATGGCTCAAAGGTTATCTCACCGCGCTGTACCTGCCGCGCAAGTCCGGCGACGCCGGCGAGGTGCTGGCCATGCCCGGCCCCAAGCGGCTGCAGATGCGCATGCTGCAGGAGGTGTCGACGCAGGAGTTCGTCAAGGCCTTCGACAAGGGCGTCAAGCGCAACACGCCCGAGGCCGAGCTGCCCGCGCTGGCCGAGCGCATGCAGCAGTTCGACGCCCTCGTCGGCGCCGTGGGCAAGGTGCGCAAGGGCGACGTGGTCGACCTCGACTTCGTGCCCGGCCAGGGCCTGCTGTTCAGCTACAACGGCCGTCGCCTGGGCAAGCCGGTGCCGGGCGACGACTTCTACGCCGCGCTGCTGCGCATCTTCATCGGCGACAAGCCGGCGCAGGCCGAGCTGAAGGCCGGGCTGCTGGGGTCTTGACGGCCCAGCGGCGGGGATGGCCCACAATGCCCGGTTTCCTTTGCTTGCGGAGATCCAGACGATGAAGCGCAGAACGCTCGGCCTGCTGACCGTGGCCGCCTCGATGGGCGCCTTGACCGCCGGCGGCCCGGCCCTGGCCCAGGGCTACCCCACCAAGCCGGTGCGGCTGATCGTGCCTTTCGCGCCCGGCGGCACCACCGACATCATTGCCCGCGTGCTGTCGGAGAAGATCAACCAGGCGCTCGGCCAGACCATGGTGGTCGACAACAAGTCCGGCGGCGGCGGCTCGGTGGGCGCCACCGAGATCGCGCGCGCGCCGGCCGACGGCTACACGCTGGGCATGGCCACGGTATCCACCACCGCGGCCAACCCGGCGATCAACCCGAAGATCGCCTACAACCCGCTGACCGACTTCACGCCCATCATCAACGTCGCGGCCACGCCCAACGTGATTGCGGTGCACCCCAGCTTTCCGGCGCGCGACTACAAGGGCTTCATCGCCGAGCTGAAGAAGAACCCGGCCAAGTACAGCTACAGCAGCTCGGGCACCGGCGGCATCGGCCACCTGCAGACCGAGCTGTTCAAGAACATGGCCGGCGTCTTCATGACGCACATCCCCTACCGCGGCGCCGGCCCGGCGCTCAACGACACGGTGGCCGGCCAGGTGCAGATCATCTTCGACAACCTGCCTTCGGCGCTGCCCTTCATCAAGGACGGGCGGCTGATCCCCATCGTGGTGGCCGCGCCGCAGCGCCTGGCCGTGCTGCCCAACGTGCCGACCTTCAAGGAAGTGGGGCTGGAGCCGGTCAACCGCATGGCCTACTACGGCATCCACGGGCCGAAGGGGCTGTCGAAAGAGGTGGTCGACAAGGTGCACGCCGCCGTCAAGGCCACCGCCGCGCTGCCCGACGTGAAGAAGCGCATCGAGGACACCGGCTCGCTGCTGGTGCTGAACACGCCGGCCGAGTTCCAGGCGCAGATCCAGGCCGAGTTCGAGGTCTACAAGAAGGTCGTGGCGGCGCAGAAGCTCAAGCTGGACTGAGCTTCGCTGCCGGCGGCGCGCCGATGGCCGAGCCTTTCGCGGACAGCCAGGCCGCGATCGACCGCTTCGTCGACGCGCTGTGGCTCGAAGACGGCCTCGCCGCCCTGAGCCTGGCCGCCTACCGGCGCGACCTGACGCTGTACGCGCGCTGGCTGGCCGGCCTGGACGCCAACGCCAACGCCGAAGGCGACGACCGCGCCGGCACCGCGCCCAAGCCGCTGGACGCCAGCACCGAGGCCGACCTGCTGGCCTTCATCAGCGCCCAGCACGCCGCCAGCAAGGCCAGCACCGCCAACCGGCGGTTGACGGTGTTCAAGCGTTATTTCCGCTGGGCGCTGCGCGAACGCCGCATCACCGCCGACCCCAGCCTGCGCCTGCGCGCCGCGCGCATGCCGCTGCGCGTGCCCAAGACCTTGAGCGAAGCGCAGGTCGAGGCGCTGCTGGCCGCGCCCGACGCCACCACGCCGCTGGGCCTGCGCGACCGCACGATGCTGGAGCTGCTGTACGCCAGCGGCCTGCGCGTCAGCGAGCTGGTGACGCTGAAGACCGTGCACGTCGGCCTGAACGAAGGCGTGCTGCGCGTGCTGGGCAAGGGCTCGAAAGAGCGGCTGGTGCCCTTCGGCGAGGAAGCGCACGCCTGGCTGCGCCGCTGGCTGGCCGAGGGCCGGCCCGAGCTGTTGGGCCGGCGCAGCGCCGACGCGATCTTCGTCACCGTGCGCGGCGCGGCGATGACGCGGCAGATGTTCTGGACGCTCGTCAAGCGCTACGCCGCGCAGGCCGGCATTGCCGTGCCGCTGTCGCCGCACACGCTGCGCCACGCCTTCGCGACGCACCTGCTGAACCACGGCGCCGACCTGCGCGCGGTGCAGCTGCTGCTGGGCCATGCCGACATCGGCACCACCACCATCTACACCCACGTGGCGCGCGAGCGGCTGCGCCAGCTGCACGCGCGGCACCACCCTCGCGGCTAACGGCTTATTTGATGACCAGCGACGACGCTCGGTGTGCCGCGGCGCGTTGTCCGCCAGCCTATTGCGCCGTCGGCATCACGAACTCGGCGCCCTTGGGCGTGCTCTCGGGCCAGCGCTGCATGATGGACTTCTGCTTGGTGTAGAAGCGCACGCCTTCCTCGCCGTAGGCATGCATGTCGCCGAACAGGCTGCGCTTCCAGCCGCCGAAGCCCTGCCAGGCCATCGGCACCGGGATCGGCACGTTGATGCCCACCATGCCCACCTGCACGCGGCGGCCGAACTCGCGCGCCACGTGGCCGTCGCGGGTGAAGCAGGCCACGCCGTTGCCGAACTCGTGCGCGTTGATCAGCTCGACGGCCGACTTCAGGTCCTTCACGCGCACGCAGGCCAGCACCGGGCCGAAGATCTCTTCCTTGTAGATGCGCATCGCCGGCGTCACGTGGTCGAACAGCGTGCCGCCGAGCCAGAAGCCCTGCGCGCAGCCGTCGCCGGCGCGCGCGCCGTCGAAGCCGCGGCCGTCGGCCAGCAGCTGGGCGCCTTCCTGCTGGCCCAGCGCGATGTAGCCGCTGATGCGCTCCTGCGCCGCACGGGTGACGATGGGCCCCATTTCGGCGGCCAGGTTCTCGCCGTTCAGCACCTTCAGCGCGCGCGTGCGCTCCACCAGCAGCGGCATGATGCGGTCGGCCGCCTCGCCCACCAGCACCGCCACGCTGATGGCCATGCAGCGCTCGCCGGCGGAGCCGTAGGCCGAGCCGATCAGCGCGTCCACCGCCTGCTCCAGGTCGGCGTCGGGCATCACCACCATGTGGTTCTTGGCGCCGCCCAGCGCCTGCACGCGCTTGCCGTGGCGGGCGCCGGTCTCGTAGATGTAGTTGGCGATCGGCGTCGAGCCGACGAAGCTGACGGCCCGCACCTCCGGGTGTTCGAGCAGCGCGTCCACCGCCACCTTGTCGCCCTGCACGACGTTGAACACGCCGTCGGGCAGGCCGGCCTCGTGCAGCAGCTCGGCCAGGCGCAGCGAGGCGCTGGGGTCGGTGGGGCTGGGCTTGAGCACGAAGCTGTTGCCCGCCGCGATGGCCAGCGGGAACATCCACATCGGCACCATCACGGGGAAGTTGAACGGCGTGATGCCGGCCACCACGCCCAGCGGCTGGCGCATCGTCCAGTTGTCGATGCCGGTGGACACCTGCTCGGTGTAGTCGCCCTTCAGCAGTTGCGGAATGCCGCAGGCGAACTCGACGATGTCGATGCCGCGCGTCACTTCGCCTTGCGCATCGGTGAAGACCTTGCCGTGCTCGGCGGTGATCAGGTGCGCCAGCTCGTCGCGCTGGCGGTTGAGCAGTTCGAGAAACTTGAACAGCACGCGCGCGCGGCGGATTGGCGGCGTGTCGGCCCAGGCCGGAAAAGCCGCGGCGGCGGCGGCCACGGCGGCGTTCACCTGCTCGGCGTCGGCCAGGCCAGCGCGGCCGGTGACGGCGCCGCTGGCCGGGTTGAACACGTCCTGGCCGCGCCCCGAGCGGTTGGCGACGAGGCGGCCGTTGATGTAGTGGTCGATGGCGGCGATGGCGTGGTTCATGGACGGCACCCGGTCAGGTCTTGAGCAGGCGCGCAGTCTATGCCGATCAATCCACGCCGCCGGTCGCGCCTTTCCAGTATTTGAAGGTGCCGGCCGCGCTGGCCACCAGGCGGCCTTCGGCGTCGCGCAGCTCGGCCTGGCAACTGCACAGCGAGCGGCCGGCGTGCAGCACGTGGCCGCGCGCCGTCAGCGGCCCGCTGCCGGGCCGCAGGAAGCGCGACGACATCTCCACCGTCACCACCGGCCCGCCGTCGCGGCCGGGCGCGGTGCGCGCGGCGCGCGCCATCGCCACGTCGAGCAGCGTCATCACCACGCCGCCATGCGCGGCGGCCAGCGAGTTCATGTGCTCGGGCTTCAACTCGGGCAGCACCAGGTGCGAATGCCCCGGTGGCACCTCGTGCTGGTGCACGCCCAGCAGGCGCAGGAAGGGGATGTGCTGGATGGGTTCGAGTGGCGCGGTCATCGGCGGGCGGCTGGATGGGGCTGGGCGGCTTCAGGCTGAGGCTCGGCGTCACGCCGCCAACAGCTTGAGCCCCACCAGCGCCAGCACCGCGGCGATCAGGGGCCGCAGCAGCTTTTCCGGCGCGCGGTCGCTGAAGTGTGCCCCCAACAGCACGGCCGGGATCGACCCCGCCAGCAATTGCAGCAGCAGGCCGCCGTCGACATGGCCCATCAGCAGGTGGCCGCTGCCGGCCACCACGGTCAGCGGGATGGCGTGCACCAGGTCGGTGGCGACCAGGCGGCGCGCCGTCATGCGCAGCGGGTACAGGTAGGTCAGCAGCACCGCGCACAGCGCGCCGGCGCCCACCGAGGTGAGCGTGACCAGCACGCCCAGCACGGCGCCCGACAGCACCGTGGCCAGCGGCTGCCAGCGCTTGAAGCGCTCGGCCGAACTCAGCCGCAGGCGGCGGCCGAGCGACTGGATCTGCGGCCGCAGCAGCATGGCCGCCGCGGTCAGCGCCAGCATCAGCCCCAGCGTGCCGAGGATCAGCCCGCCGCGCACGCTGCCGCCGCCGGCCCACTTCAGCCACACCAGCGTGGCGACCGACGCCGGCAGGCTGCCCAGGCTGAGGCGGCGCAGCACCTGCCAGTCGACATTGCCGCGCGTGTGGTGCAGCGTGCCGCCGGCCAGCTTGGTGATGGCGGCGAACCACAGGTCGGTGCCCACCGCGGCGGCCGGCGCCACGCCGAACAGCAGCACCAGGATGGGCGTCATCAACGAGCCGCCGCCGACGCCGGTCAGGCCGACGAGCAAGCCCACGCCGGCGCCGGCGGCGACGTTCAGCCAGTCCATTGCGCTGTGATGCTCAGGCGGCTCAGGCGATCGCGCCGCGCCGGCGCAGCAGCTCGATCACCGCGTCGGCCGCCGCCTCGGCGCTGCAGCCGGCGGTGTCCACGCGCAGCTCGGGCGCCTGCGGCGCTTCGTACGGCGAATCGATGCCGGTGAAGTTCTTCAGCTCGCCGCGCCGCGCCTTGGCGTACAGGCCCTTGACGTCGCGCGATTCGGCCAGCGCCAGCGGCGTGTCGACGTGGATCTCGATGAACTCGCCCTCGGCCAGCAGCGAGCGTGCCAGCTCGCGCTCGGCGCGGAAGGGGCTGATGAAGGCGCTCAGCACGATCAGCCCGGCATCGACCATCAGCTTCGCCACCTCGGCCACGCGGCGGATGTTCTCCACGCGGTCGGCCGCGGTGAAACCGAGGTCGCGGTTCAGGCCATGGCGCACGTTGTCGCCGTCGAGCAGGTAGCTGTGGCGGCCCAGCGCCAGCAGTCGTTGCTCCACCAGGTTGGCGATCGTGCTCTTGCCGGCGCCCGACAAGCCGGTGAACCACAGCACCGCCGGCTGCTGGCCCTTGAGCGACGAACGCGCGGCCTTGTCGACGTCCAGGTGCTGCAGGTGGATGTTGTGCGCGCGGCGCAGCGCGAAGTGCAGCATGCCCGCGCCTACCGTGTTATTCGAGAGGCGGTCGACGACGATGAAGCCGCCGGTGGCGCGGTTCTCGGCGTAGGGGTCGAAAGGCACGGCGCGGTCGAGCGCGATGTTGCACACGCCGATCTCGTTCAAGCCCAGCTGCTTGGCCGCCAGGTGCTCCAGCGTGTTGACGTTGACCTTGTACTTGGGCTCGGTCACCGTCACGCCGACCGTGCGCGTGCCGATCTTCAGCAGGTAGGGGCGGCCGGGCAGCATGGGCTCGTCGGCCATCCAGACCAGCGTGCATTCGAACTGGTCGGCCACCTCGGCCGGCGCGTCGGCGGCGGAGATGAGGTCGCCGCGCGAGATGTCGACCTCGTCTTCCAGCGTGATGGTGACCGACTCGCCGGCCTGCGCCTGCGCGCGGTCGCCGCCGAAGGCCACGATCTCGCGCACCCGGCTCTCGCGGCCCGATGGCTGCACGCGCACGCGCTGGCCCGGGCGCAGCGTGCCGCTGGCGATCTGCCCGCAGAAGGCGCGGAAGTCGAGGTTGGGCCGGTTGACCCACTGCACCGGCAGGCGCAGCGGCTGGCGCTGCTGGCGCGTCTGGTCCAGCTCGGCGCCTTCCAGCACCTGCATCAGCGTCGGGCCTTCGTACCAGGGCATCGCGGCGCTCGGCGCGGTGATGTTGTCGCCCTTCAGCGCCGACAGCGGCACCGACTGCACGTCGGCCAGGCCCAGCCGCGCGGCAAAGGCGCGGTAGTCCTCGTCGATGCGGTCGAAGGCGTCCTGCGACCAGTCCACCAGGTCCATCTTGTTGATCGCCAGCACCACCTTGCGGATGCCGATCAGGCTGACCAGGTAGCTGTGGCGGCGCGTCTGCGTCAGCACGCCCTTGCGCGCGTCGACCAGGATCACCGCCAGGTCGGCGGTCGACGCGCCGGTGATCATGTTGCGCGTGTACTGCTCGTGGCCCGGCGTGTCGGCGACGATGAACTTGCGCCGGTCGGTGCTGAAGAAGCGGTAGGCCACGTCGATGGTGATGCCTTGCTCGCGCTCGGCCGACAAGCCGTCGACGAGCAGCGCGAAGTCGATCTCGCCGCCTTGCGTGCCCCACTTCCGGCTGTCGCTCTCGATCGCCGCGAGCTGGTCTTCGAACAGCATCTTGCTGTCGTACAGCAGCCGGCCGATCAGCGTGCTCTTGCCGTCGTCGACCGAGCCGCAGGTGATGAAGCGCAGCAGGCTCTTGTGCTCGTGCTGGCGCAGGTATTCGCGGATGTCGCTGGCGATCAGGTCGGAGACGTGGGCCATGCTAGAAGTACCCCTCTTGCTTCTTCTTCTCCATCGACGCGGCCTGGTCGTGGTCGATCATGCGGCCCTGGCGCTCGCTGGTGCGGGTGAGCAGCATCTCCTGGATCACGTCTTCCAGCGTGCGCGCCTCGGACTCCACCGCGCCCGACAGCGGGTAGCAGCCCAGCGTGCGAAAGCGCACCTGCATGATCACCGGCTGCTCGCCGGGCTCGAGCCGCATGCGCTCGTCGTCGACCATGATCCAGGTGCCGCCGCGGCTGACCACCGGGCGCGGCGCCGCGAAGTACAGCGGCACGATGGGAATCTTCTCCAGGTGGATGTACTGCCAGACGTCCAGTTCGGTCCAGTTGCTGATGGGGAAGATGCGCAGCGATTCGCCCTGGCGCTTGCGCGCGTTGTACAGGTTCCACAGCTCGGGCCGCTGGTTCTTCGGGTCCCACTGGTGGGCGGCGTTGCGGAAGCTGAAGATGCGTTCCTTGGCGCGGCTTTTCTCCTCGTCGCGGCGGGCGCCGCCGAAGGCGGCATCGAAGCCGTGCAGGTCCAGCGCCTGCTTCAGGCCCTGCGTCTTCCACAGGTCGGTGTGCAGCTGCGAGCCGTGGTCGAAGGGGTTGATGCCGCGCGCCAGGGCCTCGGGGTTGCGGTGCACCAGCAGCTCCATCTCCACCTCGCGCGCCATGCGGTCGCGTAGCGCGTACATATCGCGGAACTTCCACGTCGTGTCGACGTGCAGCAGCGGGAACGGCGGCGGCGCCGGGTAGAAGGCCTTCTGCGCCAGGCGCAGCATCACGGCCGAGTCCTTGCCGACCGAGTACAGCATCACCGGGCGCTCGGCCTCGGCCACCACCTCGCGCAGGATGTGGATGCTCTCGGCTTCCAGCCGTTGCAAATGGGTCAGCGGTGGGGTCGTCATGCGCACGGGTTCAAGAAATGGGTCGGGGTCGCGGCGGCCGTGCCCCGAGGGCTTGCGGCCGTTTCGGGGCGCGAGTATTCCGCAGCCCAGGGGCCTGCCACAGCCAGACTTCTCATAAGCAAATTCGGCGGCGGGCGCCGGCTACGATGCGGTCCACAGGAGGACGAGCGTGGATTTCGACGGGCTGAGCTTGGACGCCGTGGTGCGCATCGTGCGCGCCGCCGGTGACGTCGTGATGACGGTCTACCGCGACGATTTCGCGGTGCGCCGCAAGGACGATGCCTCGCCCGTGACGGCGGCCGACGAGCAGGCCGAGAGCCTGATCGTCCCCGCCTTGCGCGCGCTGGCGCCCGGCGTGCCGGTGGTGGCCGAGGAGATGGCCGCCCGCGGCCAGGCCGATGCGCTGACCGGCAGCCGCTTCTGGCTGGTCGACCCGCTCGACGGCACGCGCGAGTTCATCTCCCGCAACGGCGAGTTCACGGTCAACGTGGCGCTGGTCGACCAGGGCCGCCCGGTGCTGGGCGTGGTGGGCGCGCCGGCGCTGGGCCGCTTGTTCGCCGGCGTCGTGGGGCAGGGCGCCTGGGTCGAGGACGAAGGCCATCCGCGCCGCGCCATCCATGGCCGCGCGCCGCCGCCCGAGGGCCTGACCGTGGTGGCCAGCCGCTCGCACGGCAACGCGCCGGCGCTGCAGCGCTTCCTGGCTGGCCGCAATGTTGCGCGTACCATCAATGCCGGCTCGTCGCTCAAGCTATGCCTGCTGGCCGCCGGCGAGGCCGACCTCTACCCGCGCTTCGGCCGCACGATGGAATGGGACATCGCCGCCGGTCATGCGGTGCTGGCGGCGGCCGGCGGCAGCGTGCAGACGCTGGACGGCGCGCCGCTGGCCTATGGCAAGCCGGGGCTGGAGAACCCGCACTTCGTGGCGGTGGGGCAGGGCGGCTGAGGTGAGATCGCAGCCACCCGCAATCAGCGTCAGTTGTGGCGTTGTCGACGACGGGTGGCTTGGGTCGGTCGCTGGAGGCGGCGATGACTGGCCCCCCTCCGCAGGCGGAACCCATGCTCACGGCGAGCAGTGCAAGCCAGCCACGCCGGCCGTCAAGGGCTGGAAGTGCCGCGAGGCGGGCTTGTGGCCGCCGACAGGCTGGTCAGCCAGCTCCCGTCCCGCTCGGCTTTGACGCGGACCAGCCGCCATTCCAGGCTCTGGCCTTGATGGTTCAGGCAGGCCAGCCAATCCTGCACTTTCGAAGCTGCCGGACTCTTCAACGTGACGGCCGCGGTGCCTTGCTGCGCATCGAGCTGAAACTGCAGCGTTTGCGCGCCGTCCGGATGGCAGTTTTCCAGACCGGCGAGCACCCCCGCCGCATGGCCTTGCAGCTTCGCGGCAGCGGCGGCCTGGCGGATGGCCTTGGCCGCTTCGGCCTGATGGTGCGACTGATTTTTCGTCCCATCACCAACGACCGCGGCCAGGTCCGCAGCGAAGAGCGCAAGGCCATCGGCCGCCTCGTGCGCATCACCGACCCGGCCGGCGCCCAGCTCGTGCATCAGCACGACGCCTTCGGCAACCTGGTGGTCACCAAGGACCCGCTGGCCAACACCATCACCCTCAAGTACGGCATCCGAGGCGCCAAGCTGGAGATGATCTTGCGGCACAACTTATGCCCCGCAGTGGGGATACACCGCGAGGCGAGCCTGTCACGACGTACTTGCCACCGTCCGAGAGTCGTCCGGCGGGATCCATCGTCACGGCAGATCGCGCCGATTTTTCAGGGACTCTAACGGTAGAAGCAAATGGCACATCGCTGCAGTCAGGGATGCCGTATTTGTTCGTGGGAGCGGCTGGTTTTGCGGGGGCCGTGACGATCGGACCAGGGGGCGGAGCGGCCACCGCAGCGGCGTTTGCTTGCATAGCATCAGTCGGTTGCGCCGTCGCCGTGGGTGCCATCACTGTCGGCGCGGTAGCATGCACCGCATCCGAGAGATGCAGGCGCGCCGTCGGGGGATTGCTCCAGTCCTCAACCTCGGCTGGGGCAAACAGCGAAGGCAGTGGCCAACGAACCGTTGATGACCTGATTGGCGAATCGACAGCAGGTCGTGAGACCAAAGGGCGAGCTGACCAGTACATCCATGGTGGTGGTCGCGAGCAGCGCGACAAGGACTTTGATTCGTTGGGCGCAACCGATGTCAAGGACCGCGGCAACGGCACGCGGACCGGAACGCTGCCTGATGGGCGACCCGTGAATGTCCACGACAGCAAGACCGACGGCGTGCCGACTATCCAAATCGGCAATGGCAGCCGCGAGATCAAGAGCCGCTATCCGTGAGGGAAAAAATGCGTCAAACGTATGAGGTGTGGGACGTTGTTCCTGGGCGGATCGTTCGGGTGTCAGTCGAGGGTGTTATCGACGACTGGGAGGGGTTTCGCGTGTTGCTGAGGGATCACGAGACGGATCGAGTCCTGCGCATTGCCTTCAGCGCGCATGTGGCTTACCTGAATCGAGACGAGAGCGACCTTGACGGTGAGGCTGCCCGCTCTGACGGGCTCGGCCGAGGTTGCTTCTATCGTGTCCGCGGCTCTGAGTTCGAGGCGCGCTTCAAAGCGGATTCGGCGAGGCAGTTTGGCGACTTGAAGCACTTCGCGATCATTACGGATACGGATTGCATTGACGTTCTGGCCACGGAAGAGCCCGAGGTCGAGCAACTCTGAGGGCGACCTTCTTGTCTGTCCACGACGCCCGCCTTGAGCGGGCGTTGTTCTATGCGCCCGAGCCGATGCGTTCGAGGGCCGCAGCGGCGGTGATGATCTCGATGCCCTGGAAGTTCTTCAGGTCGAGCAAATGCGCGTCACCCGAGACGATCAAATCGGCCTGCGCCGCCAGCGCGGCGGCCAGCACCTGGTCATCGGCGGGATCGCGCGTGATGGTCGGTGCGATGACGGCCGGCAAGATGAGAGTGACCATTGCCGCATAGCCGTCGAAGACATCGGCGACCGTGAGCCCGCGCTTGGCCAATTGCTTGGCGAACTTCTCGCGCGAGAGCACCCCTTGCAACTCGGCCAGCAGCGCGGCGCTGCTGGCCAGCTCAATGCGTTGCGCCTCGGCCGCATCGATCACGCGCCCCGGCGTGCCGCCCCACAGCAGCCCTGACAGCGCCGTGTTGGTGTCAAGAACCAGCCGCACGCCGCTGCTCGGTGCGATAGGCGTCGATCTCGGCGCTGATCTCTTCGGGCGTCATCGGCGCGAGCGGCTCGGCGGCCAGCGTGGCGCGCGCTGCCTTCATCCGCTCGATGCGCTCCTGGCG
>JAIUPH010000034.1 GCA_020161065.1 Pseudomonadota bacterium | reverse complement strand
CAGGAACTCGTCGCGCCGCGTCGGGCGGCGGAACCGCTCGAAGTTCTCGCCTTGGTCGGCGGCCATCGCAAGGGTTTGCTGCTTCATCGGTTGATAACGTCCAATTGACGCGAGCGGCTGACCTTTTGCAGCGTTGCCTTAAGTACCGAGACGTCTTTGTTGATGCTGATCCATTCGAGAATCCGAATGAGCGATTCATCTGCATTGAGAAAGAGAACGGCGAACTAGTTGACCTGTCGGTGAAGCAAAAGGAACGCCTCGCGCCGCTGCCCGAAGGGCGGATCCTGAGGCTCTGGCCAACGTTCTCGCAGAGCCGAAGTCAGACCACTGACTATCAGTTCAACTTTCAAGGCGCTCCATTCTCGCCACCCGGCAACTATGGTTGGCAGACGCCCATTACAGGACTCCAGCGTTTGGCCAAGGCCGACAAGTTGCATCCCATCGGAAAGTCGTTGCGCTGGAAGGTCTATTTCGACCTTTTCCCCTTCAAGGCGGTAAACAGCGTTTGGTCCGATATTCGGCCCGGCGGATTCGGTGTCGAACGCGTGTACGTCGTTCAAACGGATGTGCGCGCGATTGAGCGTTGCCTACTGATGACCACGGATCCCGGTGACCTCGTTGTCGATCCTACGTGCGGATCTGGCACCACAGCCTATGCGGCTGAGCAATGGGGCCGTCGGTGGATAACGATGGACACTTCTCGCGTGGCACTGGCGCTCGCGCGCGCACGCATCATGGGCGCTCGCTATCCCTACTACTTGCTCGCCGACACCCCTGAAGGGCAGCGCAAGGAAGCTGAAATCACGCGCAGCGTGCCAAGCAGCCAAGCAACGCGCGGCAACATCCGCCAGGGCTTCGTCTATCAGCGCATGCCGCGAATCTCATTGAAAAGCATCGCTAACAACGCCGAGATCGACGTGATCTGGGAGACCGCGCAGAGGAAGCTGGAGCCGCTGCGCGAGGCGCTGAACGTTGCCCTCAAGAAGGACTGGCAGGACTGGCAGATCCCGCGCGACGCGGACGCCAAGTGGAGCGACAAGGCCAAGAAGCTGCACGCCGACTGGTGGGCCGCTCGCATCGAGCGCCAGCGCGAGATCGACGCCTCGATCGCGGCCAAGGCCGAGAGCGAGTACCTTTACGACAAGCCCTACGAGGACAAGAAGCGCGTGCGCGTGGCCGGCCCGTTCACCGTGGACTCGCTCAGCCCGCACCGTACGCTGGCTTTTGCCATCGACGACGGGTTGATCGACGGCGTGCGGCAACCCAAGGCCGAGTACGAAGCCAAGGCGGACTTCGCGTCCGTGATGCTGGAGAACCTGAAGGCAGCCGGCGTGCAACAGGCGCACAAGGCCGATCGCATCAGCTTCACCAGCATCGTCGGCTGGCCGGGCGAATACATCTGCGCCGAAGGGCGCTACATGGAGGGTGAGAAGGAGCGCCGAGCCGCCATCTTCTTCGGCCCCGAGTTCGGCACCGTCTCACGGCCAGACCTGGTGGGCGCCGCCCGCGAAGCGGCCGACGCCGGCTTCGACGTGCTGATCGCCTGCGCCTTCAACTACGAGGCGCACGCGGCCGAGTTCGAGAAGCTGGGCCGCGTGCCGGTGCTGAAGGCCCGCATGAACCCCGACCTGCACATGGCAGGTGAGCTGAAGACGACGGGCGCGGGCAACCTGTTCGTGGTGTTCGGCGAACCCGACATCCGCATCGAGCCCGTCGTGGGTGGTTCAGCCGACGGCCAGGTGCGCGTGCGCGTGAAGGGCGTGGACGTGTTCCGCCCGCAGACCGGCGAGATCGAAAGCGGCGGCACCGACAGCATCGCGCTGTGGATGATCGACACCGCGTACAACGAAGAGAGCTTCTTCGTCCGTCAGGCCTACTTCCTGGGTGCATCCGACCCGTACAAGGCGCTGAAGACGACGCTGAAGGCCGAGATCGACGCCGAGGCTTGGGCCACGCTCAACAGCGACGTGTCGCGCCCGTTCGAGAAGCCGAAGACCGGGCGCATCGCGGTGAAGGTGATCAATCACCTGGGCGATGAGGTCATGAAGGTGTTCGGGGTGAACTGAAGCAGGTTGCTCCAGATGGTGAAAACGCCGGCGGCAGACCCGACGGGCTACGAAACACAGATGACCCGGTTGGATCGGTTCATCGCCAGTCTTCCGTTGTGCCAGCTTTGTGCCAAGGTCCAGAAACTCGGTATTTCCGGCGGCGGCGGCAATAAGCAAAACGGCCTAGCGTCGCCGCTAGGCCGTTGATTTTCAACGTCTTATCCGTTGAGGTGTTTGGTGGGCCCTGTAGGATTCGAACCTACGACCAACGGATTAAGAGTCCGCTGCTCTACCAACTGAGCTAAGAGCCCGAAAACCGTGCGCCTGGACGGCCCTGCACGATCTTGGTGGGTCGTGCAGGATTCGAACCTGCGACCAACGGATTAAAAGTCCGCTGCTCTACCGACTGAGCTAACGACCCCATCCGCAGAGCCGCGCATTATAGCCATGAATCCGCAGGCCCCGACCGGCCAGCGGCGGGCGCCGCGACCAGCCGCGCCAGCACCTCGCCGGCGGCCACCAGGCCGAAGGTGGCGGTGACGGTCACGCTCGATCCATAGCCGGCGCAGGCCAGCGCGGCGCCGGGGGCGCCGACGGTGCCGATGCCGTCGACCTCGCAGCCGGCTTGCGTGGGACGTTGGACGCTCTCGCGCGAGAACACGCAGCGCACTCCGATCGGCCCGCTGCGCGGCGCCGTGCCGGCCTGGCGCAGGCGCTGGCGCAGGCTGGCCAGCAGCGGGTCGTGCGTGGTCTCGGCGAGGTCGGCCACGGCCACCTGCTGCGCCTGGCGCTTGCCGCCGGCGGCGCCCACGCAGACCAGCGGACGGCGCCCCGCGATCGCCCAGGCCGCCAGCGCCGCCTTGGCGCGCACCTGGTCGCAGGCGTCGACCAGCACGTCCACCGGCGCCGGCAGCAGGGCCGGCCAGTTGCCGGGCTCGACGAAGTCTTCCACCGCCGTCACGCGGCAGCCCGGGTGGATCAGCGCGATGCGCTCGGCCAGCGCCTGCGCCTTGCTTTGGCCCAGCGTGGGCGTCGTCGCCTGCACCTGGCGGTTGATGTTGGATTCGGCCACGTGGTCGAGGTCGATCAGCGTCAGCGCGGCGACGCCGCTGCGCGCCAGCGCCTCCACGGTCCACGAGCCGACGCCGCCCAAGCCGACCACCGCGACGCGCGCGGCGCGGATGCGCGCGTAGCCGGCGTCGCCGTACAGCCGCCGCAGGCCGCCGAAGCGGCGCTCGAGGTCGGCTTCGTCGGCCTCGTCGCCTGGGCCGGCGGCGCCGGCGCCGGCAGCGTCGGTCATAACGCTCAAAGCGAACGTTCGAGGCGCCAGGTCTGCCAGCGCAGGCCCAGCACGGCGCCGACGATGATGGCGGCCAGCGCGATGAAGCTGCCGATGGCCAGCGTCGACACGCCCGACAAGCCCTGGCCGATGGTGCAGCCCATCGCGGTGACGCCGCCCACGCCCATCAGCGCGGCGCCGGCCAGGTGGTTGGCGGTGTCTTCCACGCCGCCGAAGCCTTCCCAGCGGAAGCTGCGCGTGAGCAGCGCGACGAGGCCCGAGCCGACGATGACGCCGAACACGCTGACGATGCCGATGGTCAGCGTCTTGCTCTTGTCGCTGTAGAGGATCAGCCAGTCCAGCGCATAGGCCACCGGCGAGACGAAGCTCAAGGACTCCATGCTGCGCGAGTTGGTGGCCAGGAAGGTGGGCTCCAGCGTCTGCGGATGCTCGGGCAGGTAGCCCAGCCGGCCCGACACCCACCACACCGCGGCGATCACCGCGCCGATGCCCACGCCGCCCAGCAGCACGTCGCCGCTGCGGCCTTCGCGCCGCGCCAGCGCAAAGGCCACCAGCGCCAGCCCGAGCACGCCGCCGACGCCCAGGGCCAACGCTTGACGCGAGGCGCCGGTGGCGGCGGCCAGCAGCGAGGGCAGGTCCTGCCCCGGCGCCAGCGTGAGCGCGGCCGCATCGACCGTGGCCACGCGCCAGACGGCCGTCAGCCCGCGCAGCGTCATGTAGGCGCTGAGGCCCAGCATCATGAAGACCACCAGCGACTTCAGGTTGCCGCCGCCGATGCGCACCAGCGTCTTGCTGCCGCAGCCCGAGGCCAGCACCATGCCGAAGCCGAACAGCAGCCCGCCGAGCGCGTTGGACAGCCACAGCAGCCGCGGCGCTGCGTAGATGCTGTTCTTCGCCTCGACCCAGCCCAGCGCCACCATCGCGTTGAAGCCCAGCATCGCCACGCCCAGCGCCAGCGCCCACATGCGCATGCGCGCCCAGTCGCCGATGTTGACGATGTCGGCCACCGCGCCCATCGTGCAGAAGTGCGTGCGCTGCGCGATGGCGCCGAAGACCACGGCCAGCGCGAAGCTGGCCCACAACACCTGCTGCACCAGGCCGGGAAGGTCGGATTCCTGCATCTCAATGCCCGCCCGGCCGCCCGAAGGGCATTGAGCGCCCCCTCGGGGGGCAGCGAACGGAGTGAGCGTGGGGGCGAAGCATCTGCGCGATTCTAGGATCGCGCCTGTCTTACTTCAGCGAAGCGAGACGTTCCTTGCCGGCCTGCGCGGCCTCGGACTTGGGGTAGGCCTTGATCAGCTCGTCCAGCGTCTTGCGTGCGGCCTTGGGGTCCTTCATCTCGGCCTGGCTGTTGGCCAGCGCCAGCAGCGCCTCGGCGGCGCGCGGGTGCTCGGGCGCGGCGCTGACGAAGGCGCGGAAGGTGGCGATGGCTTCCTTGTAGTCGCGCCGCGCGTATTGCGCGTTGCCCAGCCAATAACGCGCAGAATCAGCGTAGCCGCTGGCCGGGTAGCGGCGCTGGAAGGCGGCCAGCGCCGGGGCGGCCTTGTCGAAGTCGCCGCTGCGCATCAACGCCACGGCGTCGTCGTAGGCCTTGCGCTCGTCGGGGTCGGCGTTGAACTCGCGGCCGTCGACCGTCACGCGCACGGGTTCGAGCTTGCGCACGCGCTCGTCCACGCTTTGGCCGAGGTCGCGCTGGCGCTTCTGCAGCTCGGCCAGGTCGCGTTGCAACTGCTCGTCGCTGCCGCGCAGCCTGGCCATGTCGCCGCGCAGCAGTTCGAGCTGGGTGTTCAGGTCGAGCAGGCTGCGCTGCAAGACCTTCACCTGCTCCAGCAACTGGGCGTTGCTGGCGGCCAGCTCGGCGCTGCGCGCCTTGGACTGCTCGTCGGTCTGCGTGATGCGCGCGCGCAGGTCGAGGATGGCCTTGCGCGCCTCGTCGTCGTCGAACAGGCCGGCGCGCGCCGGCGCGCCGACCAGCGCCGTGGTGGACAGCGCGCACGCCGCCAGCAGCCGCCAGCAAGGCCTCATCTCATCGGTCCTTCAGCTCGGCGCGGCGGTTCTTGGCCCAGGCGTCTTCGTTCTCGCCCTGCGCCGCGGGGCGCTCCTCGCCGTAGCTCACCGCCTCCACCTGCGCCGGGCCGACGCCCAGCAGTGCCAGCGAGCGGGCCACCGCCTCGGCGCGCTTCTGGCCGAGCGCCAGGTTGTATTCGCGGCTGCCGCGGTCGTCGGTGTGGCCTTCCACCACCATGTGGCGCTGCTTGTTGGCCACCAGCAGCCGGGCGTTGCCTTCGACGACGGGCCTGAACTCGTCCTTGACGACGAAGCTGTCGAAGTCGAAGTAGACGACGCGCGCGATCTGCGATTGCGAAGCGGTGCCGGCACCGGCGCCCTTGGTGAGGTCGACCGACGCCACCTGCGACTGCGCCGTGGGCGAGGTGTTGGCGCCGGCGCCCTTGCCCGCGGCATCGGCGTTGACGACCGTGGGCGTGCGCGATTCGACGGGCGTCTCGTTGAGCTTGACGCCGGAAGCACAGCCGGCCAGCAAGACGGCGCAGGCCAGCGCGGACAGCGAAGAAACGGGCTTGAAGGTCATGGGCATCTCCTGGGCCGTGGGAAAGAGAAAAACGCGTGAACGCGAGAACGCAAGCGGGCCGGCGCGCTTCAGCGGTTGAACGGGCCCCAGGCCGGCTCCAGCATGTCGGCGCCGCTGCTCACCAGGCGCGTCTTGATCTTGCCATCGAGCGTGGTGGTCATCAACATGTCGCGCCCGCGCTCGCGCGAGGTGTAGACGATCAAGCGCCCGTTGGGCGCGAAGCTGGGGCTTTCGTCGTCGCTGGTGTCGGTCAGCAGGCGCGGCGCGCCGCCGGCCGCCAAATCGAGCAGCGCCAGCTTGAAGGCACCGCCGCCCTGGCGCGCCACGTAGGCCATCAGCTTGCCGTCGGGGCTGATGGCGGGGCTGATGTTGTGCGCGCCGCTGAAGGTCACGCGCTCGGGCGTGCCGCCGGCGATGGGCACGCGGTAGATCTGCGGGCTGCCGCCGCGGTCGCTGACGAAGTACACCGTGCGGCCGTCGGGGGCATAGACGGCCTCGGTGTCGATCGAGTTGCTGCTGGTCAGCCGGCGCGGCGTGCCGCCTTCGCGCGGCATCACGAAGAGCTGGGCGATGCCGGCGGTCGACAGCGTCAGCACCAGCTCGCGGCCGTCGGGCGACCAGGCCGGCGCGCTGTTCGAGCCGCGGAAGTTGGCGATCTGCCGCCGCTCGCCGCTGCTCAGGTTCTGCACCCAGACCACGGCCTTCTGGCTTTCGAAAGAGACGTAGGCGAGCTCCTTGCCGTCGGGCGACCAGGCCGGGCTGATGATGGGCTCGGGGCTGTTCAGCGGCACCTGGCCGCCTTCGCCGTCGGCATCGGTCACGTGCAGCGTGTGGCGGCGGCCGTTGCGCACCACGTAGGCGATGCGGGTGGCGAAGACGCCGGGCTCGCCGGTGATGGCCTGGTAGATCTCGTCGGCCACGCGGTGCGCGGCCAGGCGCAGGTCGGCCGCCACCACCACCTTGCTCTGGCCCAGCAGTTGTTCGCCGCGCACGGCGTCCCACAGCTTGTAGCGCACGTCGAAGCGGCCGTCGGCCAGGCGGCTGACCGAGCCGGCCACCAGCGCGTCGAAGCCGCGCGCGCGCCAGTCGGCGGTGTTGACGCTGCTGCGCTCGTCGAGCGCGCTGCCCGCCGCATCGGCGGCGCGGAACAGCCCGCTGCGCTGCAGGTCGGCGCGGATGATGGCGCCGAGCGCGGTGCCGGCCTTGTCCTCGTCGCGGAAGTTGGCCACGACGATGGGCACCTGGGTGGCGCCGATGCCCGAGATCTCGACCCGGAACTGCGCCGCCGCGGGGCCGCCGGCAAAGGGAATGGACAGCGCGCCGAGCGCGCCAAGAAGCTGTCTGCGGGATGGCATGCGCCCGATGGATCGCGTTGGTGAAGAAAGGTTCACTGAACCTGAACGGGTGGGTGAACGGCCAGCGTCGCGGATTGTAGGCAGGGGCCGCCGCGATAATGCCGCCGCCGCATGGCTCCCACTGCATGCCTTCCACTGCATGGCTTCGATCACCCAGCGCCTGGCGCGCATCGCCCCCTACCTGAAGTCCGGCCGCCGCGCGCTGGCGCTGGCCGGCCTGGGCGCCGTGGTGGGAGCGTCCACCGAGCCGATGATCCCGGCGCTGCTGCAGCCGCTGCTCGACCAGGGCTTCACCGCGCGCGCGCTGCCGCTGTGGAGCATTCCGCTGGCGTTGATCGCGCTCTTCTTCGTGCGCGGGCTGGCCGGCTTCGTCGCCCAGTACGGCCTGGCCAGCGCCGCGCAGAACGGCGTGCTGCAACTGCGGCAGGACATGTTCGAGCGGCTGCTGCGCGCCGAGCCTGGGCTGTACACCACGCACACCGCCAGCCAGCTGACCAACACGCTGGTCTACGAGGTGCAGCAAGGCACCACGCAGTTGATCGGCGCGCTGCTCACGCTGCTGAAGGATTCGCTGACGCTGCTGGCGCTGCTGGGCTACCTGCTGTGGCTGAACTGGCCGCTGACGCTGTTCGTCGGCCTGCTGTTCCCCACGCTGGCGCTGGTGATGCGCACGCTGGGCCGCCGGCTGCACCGGCTGACGGTGCTGGGCCAGGGCGCCACCGACGACCTGGCCTACGTGGTGGAAGAAAACGTGCTGGCCTGGCGCATCGTGCGCTTGCACGACGCCGGCGCGCAGCAGGCGGCGCGCTTCGCCGACAAGGCGCGGCTGCTGCGCCGGCTGCTGCTGAAGTCGGTGGTGGCGGCGGCCACGATCACGCCGGTCACGCAGATGCTGGCGGCCTTCGCGCTGTCGGCCGTCATCGCGGTGGCGCTGTGGCAGGCCGGCGCCGGCGGCTCGTCGGTGGGCAGCTTCGTCGCCTTCATCACCGCGATGCTGCTGCTGGTGCAGCCGATCAAGCATTTGTCCGACGTGATGGCGCCCATCACGCGCGGCCTGGCCGCGGTGGAGCGCAGCGTCGACCTGATCGAGCAAAGCCCCTTCGAGGCCGGCGGCACGCACGCGCCGGCGCGCGCCGAAGGCCGCATCGAGCTGCACGACGTGGTCTTGCGCTACCGCGCCGACGCCGAGCCGGCGCTGGCGTCCTTGAGCCTTCGCATCGAGCGCGGCGAGACCGTCGCGCTGGTCGGCCCCTCCGGCGCGGGCAAGAGCAGCCTCGTGAACCTGCTGCCGCGCTTCATCGAGCCCAGCGCCGGGCAGATCCGCCTCGACGGCCGGCCGCTGCGCGACTGGGACACGCGCGCCTTGCGCCGCCAGTTCGCGCTGGTCAGCCAGGACGTGGTGCTGTTCAACGACAGCGTGGCCGCCAACGTGGCACTCGGTGACGACGTCGACGAGCCGCGCGTGCGCGAGGCGCTGCGCGCGGCCAACCTGCTGGACTTCGTCAACGCGCTGCCGCAGGGCCTGCAGACGCTGGTGGGCCACAACGGCAGCCAGCTCTCGGGCGGCCAGCGGCAGCGGCTGGCGATCGCGCGCGCGGTGTACAAGGACGCGCCCATCCTCATCCTCGACGAAGCCACCTCGGCGCTGGACGCCGAGAGCGAGCGCGCCGTGCAGGACGCGCTGGAGCGCCTGATGCAAGGCCGCACGACGCTGGTGATCGCGCACCGCCTGGCCACCATCGAGCATGCCGACCGCGTGCTGGTGCTCGACGGCGGCCGCCTGGTCGAGCAGGGCAGCCACGCCGAGCTGCTGGTCCGCGCCGGGTTGTACGCGCGCCTGCATGCCATGCAGTTCCGCAACTGAAGGAGAAAGACCATGAGCGTCCCGATTTCTCGCTGGCCGGTGCCCGACCTCAACGGCCTGCCCGAGGACATCAAGTCCCGCATCCTGGAGGTGCAGGCCAAGAGCGGCTTCGTGCCCAACGTGTTTCTCGCGCTGGCGCACCGGCCGGCCGAGTGGCGCGCCTTCATGGCCTATCACGACGCGCTGCTGGTCAAGGACACGGGCAGCCTGACCAAGGGCGAGCGCGAGATGATCATCACCGCCACCTCGGCCGCCAACCACTGCCTGCACTGCGTGGTGGCGCACGGCGCGATCCTGCGCATCTACGAGAAGAAGCCGCTGGTCGCCGACCAGGTGGCCATCAACTACCGCAAGGCCGACATCCCGCCGCGCCAGCGCGCGATGCTCGACTTCGCAATGAAGGTCTGCCAGCGCTCGCACGAGGTCGACGAGGCCGACTTCGAGCGCCTGCGCCCGCACGGCTTCAGCGACGACGACATCTGGGACATCGCCGCGATCACCGCGTTCTTCGGCCTGTCCAACCGCCTGGCCAACGTCAGCGGCATGCGGCCCAACGACGAGTTCTACCTGATGGGGCGCGTGCCGCGCACCAAGTAACCCCGTGACCGCGGGCCGGCCGTAGAAGCCAGCGTGGACAGCGAAGACGACGATGCCCTGATGCGCGCTTTCGCCGGCGGCGACGCGCGGGCCTTCGAGCGCCTGTACCGGCGCCACCAGGCCGCCCTGTATCGCTTCGTGCGCCGCGTGCTGGGCACGTCGCTGGCGGCGCAGGCCGACGAGGTGTTCCAGGACACCTGGCAGCGCGTGATCCAGGCGCGCGAGCGTTGGTCGCCGCAGGGCGCCAGCTTTCGCACCTGGCTCTTCACGCTGGCCCACCACCGCGCCATCGACTGCCTGCGCAAGAGCGGGCGCGAAGTCTCGGTCGACGCACCCACCGCCGCCGACGACGACGCCCGCGAGCCCTGGGCCGACTGGCCGGCGGCCGATGCGCAAGACCCGGCCCAGCTGGCCTTCTGGCGTGCCGCCGGCCAGCGCCTGCTGCAATGCCTGGATGGGCTGCCGCCGGCGCAGCGCAGCGCCTTCCTGCTGCACCACGAGGACGGCCTCGGCCTCGACGAACTGGCGCGCGCGCTGGACCTCGGCTTCGAGACCGCCAAGAGCCGGCTGCGCTACGCGATGAACAAGCTGCGCGCCTGCATGGGCGCCTACCTGCCGGCGGGAGACCTGGCATGAGCGACACCGGCGACGAGCTGCCGCGCGACGAGCACCTGCGCGCCGCGCTGCGCCACGCGCCCGACCGCGACGCCGCGGCGCCCGCGGCCTTGAGCGAACGCATCCTGGCCGAGGCCCGCGCGGCGGTGGCCACGGCGCCGGCACGGGCACCGGCGCGGGCATCGACACGGGCATCGGCACGGGCGGCGACACCACCGCCGCGGCCGGGTTTCGTCGAACGTTGGCGCGCCGGGTGGTCGCGGCCGCTCGCCGCCGGTGCTTTCGCGTCGCTGCTGATTGCCGGCTTCGTCGGCCTGATGTGGCGCGAAGGGCCGCCGCCGGAGGCCTTCCCCGGCGGCGACACCACCGCGCCGGCGGCGGCACCGGCGCCGATGCCGGCTCCGGCACCCTCGCCGAAGGCCGAGCAAGCCCCCGCGGCCGTTGTGCCGCCACCGCCACCGCCACCGCCACCGCAGCGCCCGCCCGAACGCCGGCGCGAGCGCGAGGCCACGGCCGCTAAGCCGCCACCGCCGCCGCCGCCGCCGCCGCCCAGCCCGCCGCCCGAGGCGGCAACCGGCGCCGTACCCGCCGCACCCGCACCCGCGCCGGCCGCAGCGCCGCCCCCGCCGCCGCTGTCCAAGGCCCAGCAGGCGACCCCCGACCGCGCGGCCGAACGCGCCGACGCGGCGGCCGCCAATGCCCTGCCGGCACCGGCCGCCGCACCGCGGCCGGCCCCCGGCCTGGGCCGCGTCGCCGCGCCACCGCCCGACCCGCTGGCCGCCGCGCTGAACGCGCTGGCAGGCAGCGCTGACGACCCTTCGCTGCGCGAGCGCCTGACCGCGCTGCGCGAGCGCGTGCAATCCGCGTGGACGCCCACCGCCGTGCCGTCCGCTCCGCCCGAAGCGCTGCAGGCCGCCGACGGCCGCGCGCTCGGCCGCTTGTGGATCGAGCCCGGCCGCATCGTCTGGCAGGACCCGCAGGGCCGCACCTGGCAGGCCGCGCTGGCCCGCTGAAGCGCGGGGCCGCTGTCGGCCGCATGCAACGCGCCACGGCGCGAGCCGCCGCAAATCACCGCCGCGGCCCCATACTCCGCAGCGTGAACACCGCCCTGCGCCCCGTCTCTTCGCGACGACTCTCCCGCGGCCAGCGTCGAGAGCTGTCGTGCCGCCTGATCGACTGAAAGCGCATTTCGTCGTTCACTCCACCCGGAAGGCCACGAGAGATCTCGTGGCCTTCGGTGTTCTTGCCACCGCCGCCCGGCCCCGGGATTGCTCAAGGCCTTTCGTTTCCAAGCCCATCGGAACGAAAGCCATGACCACCGTCGACCTCGCTTCGCCTGCCGCGCCCGCGGCCCCCGCCGCCTTCGACCAATACCCCGTGCACGCGCTGATGCACGTCACGCAGCGGCCGGCCGCCGTCTTCACCCATGGCCGCGGCAGCTGGCTGTGGGACAGCAGCGGCCGCCGCTACCTCGACCTGGTGCAGGGCTGGGCCGTCAACACGCTGGGCCACGCGCCGCCGGCGATTGCCCGCGCGCTGGCCGCGCAGGCCGCGCGGCTGCTGCAGCCGGGCCCGGGGCTGTACAACGACCGCGCGGTCGAGCTGGCACAACGTTTGACCGCACTGAGCGGGCTCGACCGCTGCTACTTCACCGGCGGCGGCGCCGAGGCCAACGAAGGCGCCATCAAGCTGGCGCGCAAGTTCGGCGCCCTGCACCGCGGCGGCGCGTTTCAGATCGTCACCTTCGAGAACGCCTTCCACGGCCGCACGCTGGCGACCATGAGCGCCAGCGGCAAGCCCGGCTTCGAGCGCTTGTTCGAGCCCAAGGTGCCGGGCTTTCCGAAGGCCCGGCTCAACGACATCGACAGCGTCGCCGCGCTGCTGGGCCCGCAGACGGTGGCGGTGATGCTCGAGCCCATCCAAGGCGAGGCCGGCGTGATCGAGGCCACGCCCGAATTCCTGCGCGCGCTGCGCCGGCTGTGCGACGACCTCGGCCTGCTGCTGATCTTCGACGAGGTGCAGACCGGCATCGGCCGCACCGGCCAGTGGTGGGGCTGGCAGGCCAGCGGCGTGCAGCCCGACGTGATGACGCTGGGCAAGGGCCTGGGCGGCGGCGTGCCGATCGGCGCGCTGCTGGCGCGCGAGCGCGTGTGCTGCTTCGCCCCCGGCGACCAGGGCGGCACCTACCACGGCAACCCGCTGATGTGCGCCGCCGCGCTGGCGGTGCTGGATGCGGTGGCGGCCAGCGGCTTCCTGGAGCAGGTGCGCGAGCGCAGCGGGCAGTTGCGCCAGGGGCTGCAAGCCATCGCCGATGCGCTGGGCAGCGGCCCGGTGCGCGGCCGCGGCCTGCTGCTGGCGCTGGACCTGCGGCAACCCGAGCAGGCCACGCAGGCCGCGCAGGCGCTCCTGCAGCAGGCACAGGGCGACGCGCCGGGCCTGCTGGTCAACGCGGTGCGGCCGCAGCGCCTGCGCTTCGTGCCGGCGCTCGACATCACGGCCGACGAGATCGACCTCGCGCTGCAGATGCTGCGCGCCGTGCTGCTGCGCTGAAGCCGACAACCCCCGGAGGGACAAGCCGCCGTGCTCAGGCCGCGCGCAGCGCGGCGGCGCAGCGCCGCGCGACGGCCAGGCGCTCGGGGCGCATCTGCTGCAGACGGTCCTGCACCGCCTGCAACACCGCGGGCGCGGCGCGCTCGGGGCGGCCGCAGTCGAAAGGCGGCGCCGGCGCGTACTCGATGCCGAGCTGCACCGCCTGCGCCAGCTCGGGCCCGGCGATCTCGGCCAGCAGCGTCAGCGCCAGGTCGATGCCGGCGGTGACGCCGCCGCCGCTCAGCACCGGGCCGTCGCGCACGACGCGGCCGGCGTCGGGCGTCACGCCGTCGAACTCGGCCAGCAGCTCGCGCCAGGCCCAGTGGCAGGCGGCGCGCCGGCCCTTCAGCAAGCCGGCCGCGGCCAGCGCCAGCGAGCCGCTGCACACCGAAGCGACGTAGCGCGCCGGCGCGCCCAGGCGCTGCAGCCCGGCGATGAACGCCGGGTCTTCCATCGCCTGCACCACGCCCATGCCGCCCGGCACCAGCAGCACGTCGCAACGTTCCACCTCAGCCAGCGGCACGGTCTCGAAGCTCAGGCCGCCGTCGGCCGCCACCGCGCCACCCGTCGCCGAGGCCAGCAGCAGCCGCGCGCCCGGCAGCCGCCACAGCACCTCGTGCGGGCCGGTGAAGTCGAGCTGGGTGATGCGCGGGAAGAGCGCGAGGACGATGTCGAAGGTGGGTTGCATGGCAGGCCTGGCGATTGAAGAAGGCCGCCAGCATCGCGCGACGGCCGCCTGGCAGCAATGACGCAGATCCCACTTTTCATGCCATGCTGCGGGCATGGCCCGCTGCCGCATCGTTTTCCTGGTCTTCCCCGGCTTCCAGCAGCTCGACATCGCCGGTCCGCTGGCCGCCTTCGAGGCCGCCGAGCACCTGCTACCCGACAGCTACGCCTGGCGCTTTGCGGCCCCGCGCGGCGGGCTGGTGCGCAGCACGTCGGGGCTGGCCTGGCCGGCGCAGGGGCTGCCGCGCGGCCAGAACTTCGAGCTGCTGCTGGTCAGCGGCGGCGACGGCGTCGATGCCGCGGCGCGCAACGGCGCCTTGCTGCGCTGGCTGCAGCGCGCGGCGCGGGCGCGGCAGCGGCGCATCGCCAGCGTCTGCAGCGGCAGCCTGCTGCTGGCGGCGGCCGGGCTGCTGGACGGCCGCGCCGCCACCACGCACTGGAGCCGCACGCAGCAGTTCCGCCAGGCGCACCCGCAGGTGCGGCTGCAGCCCGACCGCATCCACACGCGCGACGGCCGCTTCTGGACCAGCGCCGGCATCAGCGCCGGCATCGACCTCGCGCTGGCGCTGATCGCGCACGACCATGGCGAGGCGCTGGCGCGCCGTGTCGCGCAGCAACTCGTCGTCTACCACCGGCGGCCGGGCGGGCAGTCGCAGTTCTCGGCGCTGCTGGAGCTGCAGCGCCCGCAGGGCCGCTTTGCGGCGCTGCTGGACCACGTGCGCAGCCACCTCGCCGATCGCCACGCGGTGGAAGACCTGGCGGCGCGCGCCTGCATGAGCCCGCGCCACTTCGCCCGCGCCTTCCGCGCCGAGACCGGCAGCACGCCGGCGCGCGCGGTGGAGCGGCTGCGCGTCGAAGCGGCGCGCGCCGCGCTGGACAGCGGCGCCGCGTCGGTGCAGCAGGTGGTGCGCGACTGCGGCTTCGGCACCGGCGTGGGCGCCGGCGAGCGCATGCGCCGCGCCTTCCACCGCCTGCTGGGCCAGCCGCCGGCAGCGCTGAAGCGCTCGGCAGCGCAGGCCGCCTGAAGCACAGGCTTGGCGCCGAGGGCTTTCCCGCCCCGCATTCACGGGGCATGTCCGCAGCCGGGCCGAGGCCGTCCGTTGCCCGCCGGCGCCGGTCCATGCCAAGATCGAAATCAAGTGCTACAAAGTCACGTCATTCGTCACACCACGGGTCGGCGATGGCCCGCATCGAGGAGGCTCCCCGCATGAACACCCCCGCACGCCGCACGCTCGGCGCCATCGCCGCCGGCCTGCTGCTGGCCGCCGGCCCGGCCGCGCTGGCGGCGCCGATCACGGTGTCGCAGACCTACCAGTTCCTGGACAACGTTTCACCCAATGCGCTGGGCATCGGCGCCGGCACGCGGCAGCAGTTCGGCTCCACCTGTGTGGTGCTGACCGGCAACGCCTGCTCGCCGCAGAATCTGGCCAACGCCCAGGGCACCACGGTCAGCGCCACCCAGGGCGGCACCACGCTGAACTTGAGCTTCGTGGCGTCGGCGCTCAGCTCCAACCACTGGGCCCGCGCCGGCGACCCCGCCGCGCTGCCCGACGGCAGTTGGACCCTCACCGCCACCAACGGCAGCAACACGGCCAGCGCCAACACGCCCACGCTCGCAGGCGCCTCGGCGGTGGGTTTTGCGCAGGGCGCGGCGATCCAGCAGAACGGCCAGTCGCCCACCTTCTCTTGGACGCTGCCCACGGGCGGCGCCTCGATCGACGCGGTGACCTTCATCGTGCGCGACGTGGCCGACGTGCGCAACGGCATCTCGACCATGATCTACCGCCAGAGCCTGGCGGCCGGCGCCACCTCGTTCACGCTGGCGCCGGGCGACACGGGCTTCCTGCTCGGCAACGCGCTGGAGTTCGGCCGCCAGTACGCGATCGAGCTGCAACTGCAGGACACGCGCAACAACAGCAGCAACGGCTCGTTCTTCAACGTGCTGAGCCAGTCGCGCACCTTCCTGAACTTCGCGCTGTCCACCAACACCAGCGCGCTGCAATACCTGCCGATGCTGGACACCTCCAGCGGCAGCCCGGTCTACGTCTTCCAGGGCGTGCCGGTGCTGGCCGGCAAGACGGTGCTGATCGACCCCGAGGTGGCCTACGGCTACGACTACCGCATCGGCGACGGCGACCCCCTCTTCCGCTCGGTGACGCTGCCGACGGGCGTGGGCGACGACCTGTTCGACCTCTGGCTGTGGGACGGCAATGCCTGGGTCGACGCCGGCGTCGACCTGCAAGGCGGCGACGAGTACCTGTTCGCGAGCGGCGGCGTCGACCGCTTCCGCATCACCGGCATCGAGACCGACGCCGGCATCGACCCCTATGCCGCGGGCAGCTTCACCACCGGCGTCAGCTTCGTCGCCGACGGCACCTTCAACGGCACGATGACGCCGCTGATCGCCACGGTGGCCGGCGTGCCCGAGCCGGCCTCGCTGCTGCTGGCCGGCCTGGCGCTGGCGGCCGCGGGTACGCTGCGCCGGCGGCAGCGGCTGCAGCCTGCGGCGCGCGCTTCCAGCGTCGCGTAGCAGACGTCGGACGCACCCGGCGTCCAGCAAGTCCACGGCAGGCGGGCACGCGCTTCACCTGGCGCGGGTGGCCGCGCAGCAGCAGCAGCCGCCGCCGCTCGCTCGCCACGCGCCGCGCGCCGCCCGCCGCCCGCCGCGCGGCCGAACGCCTAATGCGCTTAAGCTGCGCGCCCATGCCGCCGCCCCGCCCCGCGCCCGCCCGCCGCCAGTCCCCGGCCGCCGGCGTGGCCGTGCTGGTCGCCGCGCTGCTGGCCGCCTGCAGCGCGCCGGGCCCGGTCAGCGAACCCCACGGCCTGGGGCCCAGCGAGGCGCGCGCGCTGGTCGCGCGGCTGCTGCCCGATCGCGTGCGCGACAAGCCCGGCTGGGCGGCCGACATCCATGCCGCGCTGTCGGCGCAGGAGCTGCCGTCGACGCCGGCCCATCTGTGCGCGGTGATGGCCGTCGCCGAGCAGGAGTCGGGCTTCCAGGCCGACCCGCCGGTGCCCGGGCTGGCCGGCATCGCGCGCCAGGAGATCGACCGCCGTGCCGACCGCGCCGGCGTGCCGGCGCTGGCGGTGCGCGCGGCACTGGCGCTCAAGTCCCCTGATGGTCGCAGTTATGCCGAGCGGCTGGACGCCGTGAAGACCGAGCGCGAGCTGAGCGTGATCTTCGAGGACTTCATCGGCATGGTGCCGCTGGGCAAGACCTTCCTGGCCGACAGCAACCCGGTGCGCACCGGCGGGCCGATGCAGGTGAGCATCGCCTTCGCCGAAGCGCAGGTGCGCCAGCGCCGCTATCCCTACGAGCTGAAGGACTCGGTGCGGCACGAGGTCTTCACGCGCCGCGGCGGGCTCTACTTCGGCGCCGCCCACCTGCTGGACTACCGCGGTCCGTACGAGCAGATGATCTTCCGCTTCGCCGACTTCAACGCCGGCCGCTGGGCCAGCCGCAACGCCGGCTTCCAGGCCGCGCTGGCGCTGGCCTCGGGCTTGCCCGTCACGCCCGACGGCGACCTGCTGCCGCACGGCGGCGGCGCCGCCGCCAAGGCCGCCGGCGAGACCGAGCGCGCCGCCTACTCGCTGGCCGGCCGCCTGGGCCTGGACGAAGCCGCGATGCGGCGCGACCTGGCGCGCGGCGACGAGCCCGGCTTCGAGAAGACGGTGCTGCACCAGCGCGTCTTCGCCTACGCCGAGCGGCTGGAACGCCGCGCGCTGCCGCGCGCCGTGCTGCCGCGCATCGACCTGCAAAGCCCCAAGATCACGCGCAAGCTCAGCACCGAGTGGTTCGCGCGCCGCGTCGACGAACGCTACCGCCGCTGCCTGGCGCGGGCCGAGGGCGCGGCCAACGATTGAGGTCAGGCGCGGGACCGGCCGCCGGCGCGCGTGCCCGGCGCGCGTTCGGCGCGCGTTCGCGGTCACACCGGCGCGCGCTGCAGCCAGTCCTTGAACTCGGCCGCCCGCTCCTGGCTGACCAGCAGTTCGCCGGCCAGCGGCGGCTGCAGGTCCAGCCGCAGCCGCCCCTTGCCGGCCGGTCGATAGGCGGCAATCGCGGTGGCGGCCACCAGCACCTGGCGGCTGGCGCGAAAGAAGCGCGCCGGGTCCAGCTCGCCCGCCAGGTCGGCCAGCGTGCCGTCCAGCAGGTAGCGGCTGCCGTCGGCGGTGACGGCGTAGGCCAGCTTGTCGACCGAGACCAGGTAGGCCACCTGCGCCGCCGGCAGCACGTGCACCGCGCCGCCGCCCTTGCGGCCGAGCAGGCGCTGGCGCCAGGGCGCGGGCGCCGCCGCCGGCGGCGCGGTCGTCGCCAGCCAACGATCGACATCAGCCGCGAAGCCGGCGCGCAGCCGCTGCGCCTTGGCGAAGGCCTGGGCCAGCGCGCGGTCGGACAGCGGCTTGAGCAGGTAGTCCACCGCCAAGGCCTGGAACGCCTGCAGCGCGAAGCGGTCGTAGGCGGTGGTGAAGACCACCGGGCAATCGGGCCCGCGCTCGCGGAACAGTTCCAGCGACAAGCCGTCGGCGAGCTGGATGTCCAGCAGCAGCAGGTCCGGCGGCGCGTGCGTGGCCAGCCAGTCGCGCGTGGCCGCCACGCTTTCGGCATGGCCGGCCAGTTGCGCCTGCGGCGCGACGCGCGCCACCAGCGCCAGCAGCCGCTCGCGCGCCGGCGCTTCGTCCTCGGCGATGAACAGCCTCATGCGGCGGCCACCAGCGGCAGCTCGACCTCGAAGGCCTCGTCGCTGCGCCGCACGCGCAACGCGCGGCCGCTGAGCAGGCGGCAGCGTTCGTCCAGGTTGGCCAGGCCTCGCCCGCTGCCCGGCAGCGCGCTGCTGCGCGGGCGCAGCCGGTTGTGCGCCACGATGCAGTCGCCGCGGCGCTGCAGGCCCAGCTGCAGCGGTTCATCGCGCCCGGTGCGGTTGTGCTTGACGGCGTTTTCCAGCAGCGTCTGCAGCGCCAGCGGCGGCAGCAGCCAGGGCCCGTCCAGGCCCGGCGCCAGCCGCATCTGCACCGCATCGCCGAAGCGCGCCTGCAGCAGCCGCTGGTACTGCTGCAGGAAGGCCAGTTCCTCGGCCAGCGGCACCAGGTCGCGGTCGCGCGCGGCCAGCACGTAGCGGTAGATGTCGGCCAGCGTGGCGCAGCAGGCCTCGGCGCGCGGCGGGTCCTGCGCGATCAGGTGGCCCAGCGTGTTGAGGCTGTTGAACAGGAAGTGCGGGTCGACCTGCGCCTTCAGCGCGTCCAGCTCGGCCTGGGCGCGCGCGCGTTCGAGCCGCGCCACCTGCAGCAGGTCGGACTCGCGCTCGCGGATGAGGAACAGCGTCTCGTAGACATGGGTGACGAACAGCACGCAGACGAGGTTGATCGCCACCACCAGCTGCAGCATCGCCGGCGGCAGCGGCTGGCCGGACAGCCGCGCCCCCAGCCACAGGCCCAGCACCGTCAACGGCGCGGTGTACAGCACGTTGGCGGCCACCAGCAGCATCAGCTTGCGCCAGGGTTGGCCGAACCAGTCGAAATGCTGCCGCTGCTTGAACAGCAGCCAGCGGTTGCCGGCCCAGATGGCCAGCGCCAGCGCGATGTAGGTGGCCTGCGCCAGCCACCAGCGCGCATCGCCGGGGCCCAGGCTGCCGTACAGGCCGCCGAGCAGCGGGATCACCAGGCCGAAGGCCAGCGATCCCAGCCACATCACCGGCCGGTCGTCCAGGCGCACGGCGGGGCGCAAGTCTCGCCGCACGTTGGGCGGCGCATCGGGCGGCATGTTGGGCGGCACGTCGGGCCGCATGTCGGGCCGCGCGTTGGGCCGCGCGTTGGGCTGCGCGTCCTGCCGGTCCGCCGCCTTCGGCACCCCGGCAGCCGCCGCGGGCGTGCCGGCGTCCGCCTTCGGCGCCGGCGGCCTTGCCGGCCGCGGCGCACCGGCCGCAGCATCGCCATCGTCTTCAAGGAGGGTCGACATGAACAGTTTGCCGTTCAGCATTCCCGCGGTGCTGGCTGCCGCGCTGGTCAACTTCGCGATCGGTGGCCTGTGGTATTCGCCGCTGGCATTCTCGCGCGCCTGGGTGGCGGCGGCCGGCCTCGACGAGCAGCGCCTGCGCCAGGCGCCGATGGGGCGCGTGTTCGTCCTCGCCTTCGCCGCCGCGCTGGTGATGGCGCTGAACCTCGCCGCCTTCATCGGCCCGGGCAAGGGCGTCGGCTTCGCGGTGCTGGCCGGCCTGGCCGCCGGCCTCGGGTGGGTGGCGATGGCCCTGGGCGTGACCTACCTCTTCGAGCGGCGCCCGCTGCGGCTGTGGCTGATCAACGCCGGCTACCTGGTCGTCGCTTTCACGGCGATGGGCCTGGTGATAGGGTTGATGCAATGAGACGTCGCCTCGCCGCCGCTGCCGCTGCCGTCACACTGCTGGCCTTGCCGGCCTTGTTCGGCGCCACGGCCGCGCGCGCCGAGTTGACGCAGACCTCGAGCACCGGCTTCACCAGCAGCTTCCGCGGCGAGGTGCAGGCCGGCGCCGACGCCACCTGGCGGGCCATCGTGCAACTGCCGCGCTGGTGGAGCGATGCGCACACCTGGTCCGGCAAGGCCGCCAACCTGAGCCTGGACCTGCAGCCCGGCGGTTGCTGGTGCGAACGCTGGGACGACCGCGGCAGCCCCGCAGCGGTGCAGCACGCGCAAGTGCTGACGGTGCTGCCCGGCCGGCTGCTGCGCCTGCGCGGCAACCTCGGCCCGCTGCAGGCGCTGCCGGTGGACGGCGTGCTCGACATCGCCACCGGCGTGCAGGACGGCAAGACGATGCTGCGCCTGAGCTACAGCGTCGGCGGCCCGGCCGACGCCGGCCTGGAGCCGCTGGCGAGCGCGGTCGACCGCGTGCTGGCCGAGCAGTTCAAGCGGCTGAAGGCGCTGGCCGAGACGGGGCGCGCCGATTGAAGCGGCGCGCGCCGCAGCGCGCGGGAGACCATCAACCGCCGGCCCCCGCATGCCGCAGCAGCAGCGCGGCCAGCAGCAGCATGGTGAAGCCGATCGTGGCGTCCAGCAGCTGCCAGGCGCGCGGGCGCGCGAACCACGGCGCCAGGTGGCGCGCGCCGTAGCCCAGCAGGCTGAACCAGGCCAGGCTGGCGGCGCTGGACCCGGCCACGAACCAGCCGCGCCAGCGCGGCGGATGCTGTGCGCCGATGCTGCCCACCAGCAGCACGGTGTCGAGGTAGACGTGCGGGTTCAGCAGCGTGAAGGCCGCCGCCTGCGCCAGCACGGCCGTGCGGGTCGGTCCAAGCCCTTCGGCCGCCGCCTGCAACTGCCCCGGGCGGCGCGCGCGACGCAGCGCCTGCACGCCGTAGGCGGCCAGGAAGACGGCGCCGGCCAGCGCCAGCGCGCGCGCCAGCCCGGGGCGGCCGGCCAGCGCCTGCGCCATGCCGGCGACGCCGGCCACGATCAGCAGCGCGTCGGCCGCGGCGCAGAACGCCACCACGCTGCCCACGTGCTGGCGGCGCAGGCCCTGGCGCAGCACGAAGGCGTTCTGGGCGCCGATGGCGACGATCAGCCCCAGGCTCAGCGCCAGGCCTTGCACGAACACGGTGAACGCAGGCATGGCGCCAGCTTGCGCGCCGCGGCCGATGAAGGCAAATGCAAGCTGCTAAGCCGGATGAAGCAAAACTGAATCGGCCGCAACGCCGGGCCGCGGCCGCCCGGGACCGCCCACGCAACGCCCGCACAATGCGCCCGTCCGATGCACCGCTGGAGTTGGGCCGATGAACCACAACGCTGCCGACCATGCCTGGCAACCCGCCGCGCGCTATCCCGACCCCGCCGTCGAGACGCTGGACGCGCGCTTCAAGCCGTACCGGCTGACCTCGGCCGCCGTCGAACGCCTGTACACCGGCTGCCGCTGGTCCGAAGGGCCGGTGTGGTTCGGCGACGGCGGCTACCTGCTGTGGAGCGACATCCCCAACGACCGCGTGCTGAAGTGGGAAGCGTCCACCGCGCAGGTCAGCACCTGGCGGCAACCATCGCACTTCGCCAACGGCCACACGCGCGACCGCCAGGGCCGGCTGCTGGCCTGCGAGCACGGCGGCCGCCGCGTGCTGCGCATCGAGTACGACGGCAGCATCACCGTCATCGCCAGCCACTACCAGCGCAAGCCGCTGAACTCGCCCAACGACATCGTCGTCAAGAGCGACGACAGCATCTGGTTCAGCGATCCGCCGTTCGGCATCCTCGGCCACTACGAAGGCCACGTGGCGCCGGTGGAACTGCCGACGAACCTCTACCGCTTCGACCCGCGCAGCGGCGAACTAAGCGTGGCCTGCAGCGAGATCAACCGGCCCAACGGCGTGGCGTTCTCGCCCGACGAGCGGCGGCTGTACGTGGTGGAAAGCGGCACGCTGCCGCGGCGCATCCGCGTGTTCGATGTCGACGAGCAAGGCCGGCTGAGCAACGACCGCGTGTTCCACACGCCCGACGCCGAAGGCACGCCCGACGGCTTTCGCTGCGATGTCGACGGCAACCTGTGGGCCGGCTGGGGCTTGGGGCCGGGCCGCGACGGCGTGCGCATCTTCCACCCCGACGGCACGCCGATCGGCCACATCCACCTGCCCGAGCGCTGCGCCAACCTGTGCTTCGGCGGCCCGGCGCGCAACCGGCTGTTCATGGCGGCCAGCCAGTCGCTGTATGCGCTGTACGTCAATACGCAGGGCGCGGCCTGCTGGTAGATCCCTGCCGGCGGCGCAGCCTTGGCGCGTGGCCGCCGGGTGACGGCGCGCGCCGGGCCTAAGATGACCGCGGCCTGAATCCTCAGGCGACGCCGCGCCCGCCTGCCCATGTCCAGCACCGACCCCGGCCCCATCGTCGACATGGACCACCTCGGCGACCACCTCGACGACCACCTCGACGACCACCTCGACGACCACCTCGACGCCCGCATCGTCGAGCAGATGGCCGAGGCGCTGATCTTCGCCGACCGCCAGGGCGTCATCGGCCGCTGGAACCGAGCGGCCGCCGAGCTATTCGGTTATGCGGGCGAACAGGCGCTCGGGCAGAGCCTGGACCTCATCATCCCGCCGCCGCTGCGCCAGGCGCACTGGCGCGGCTTCGACGCCGCGATGGCGCAGGGCCGCACGCGCCTGGGCGGCCGGCCGACGGTGACGCGCGCGCAGCACGCCGACGGCCGCCGCCTGTACGTGGAGATGAGCTTCGCGCTGGTGTGCGACGACGCCGGCGCGCCGCTGGGATCGGTGGCCGTCGCGCGCGACGTCACGGCGCGCGTCGAACGCGAGAAGGCCGCGGCCGCGGCCGCGGTGGCGGCCGGGCCGGCCGCGCCGGCAAAAACGCCTTGAGCCGCATCGCCGTCGAGGCCGCCGCGGCGCCGGACGAAGGCGGCTCGCTGGCCGATCTGCTGCAGGCCGTGCGGGCCTGCCGCGTCTGCGAAGCGCATCTGCCGCTGGGGCCGCGGCCGGTGCTGCAGGCCGATGCGCGGGCGCGCCTGCTGGTCATCGGCCAGGCGCCGGGCGCGCGCGTGCATGCCAGCGGCATCCCCTGGGACGACGCCAGCGGCCAGCGCCTGCGCGAGTGGATGGGCTTGAGCGCCGCCGACTTCTACGACGCCACGCGCGTCGCGATCATCCCCGTCGGCCTGTGCTACCCCGGCCGCGGCGCCAGCGGCGACCAGGCGCCGCGCCCCGAGTGCGCGCCGCTGTGGCTGGACCGCCTGCGCCGCCGCCTGCCCGCCGTGCAGACCACCTTGCTGGTGGGCCGCCACGCGCAAGCCCAGGTGCTGGACGCCGGCGGCGGCCGGCGCACGCTGACGGCCACCGTCCGGCAATGGCAAGACCTGGCGCCGCGCTACTTTGCGTTGCCGCACCCCTCGCCGCGCAACACGCCGTGGCTGAAGGCCCACCCCTGGCTGGAAGACGAGCTGCTGCCGGCGCTGCGCAAGCGCGTGCGCGAGTTGCTGGGCACGCCTTGATCGACAACGAAGCGGCAACGAAGCGCCAACGAAGCCGTTGATTTCAGGCGTTAGCGCCCGTGCACCGATCGCAGATGCCCCGGCTCGCGCGGCGCCGCCGGCGCGGCGGCCGGCTCCTGCGCCGCCTGCTCCAACCCGGCCAGAATGCCGCAGGCCGCGGCAGTCGGCGGCGCGGTGCAGCGCCGGCGCAGGTCCTTCAACTGCCGCTCCAGCGTGCGCAGCTCGCCGATGCGCCGGCTGACGTGGCCGATGTGCTGGTCGAGCAGCGCGTTGACGTCGGCGCAGGCTTCGGCCGGGTCGTCGCGGGCGCGCAGCAGCGCGCGCACCTCGTCCAGCGACATGTCCAGCCCGCGGCAGTAGCGGATGAACTGCAGCCGCTCCAGGTGGGGCGCTTCGTAGACGCGGAAGTTGCCCTCGCTGCGCGCCGGCGGCGGCAGCAGGCCGGCGCGTTCGTAGTAGCGGATGGTCTCCACCGGCGTGCTCGACGCGGTGGCCAGTTCACCGATCTTCATGCAAGGCTCCCGGCGCGCAGTGTAGGGGCTTGACCCTGTAGCAGCTACAGGCTTTCCAATGGCTGCCAGCAGGGAAAACTTGGCATGACCGATACCGCGCATCACCATCACGATCACGGCGCTCCTGGCGCTCACGGCGACCCTCGGCCGCCGGCCGCGCAGACGCACGCGCAAACGCACGCCCACGATCACGATCACGGCCATGACCACGCCCACGCGCCGCAGGCCGCGTGGTGGCGGCTGGCCGCGGCGCTGGCGGTGGCAGTCGGCGCCGAGTTGCTGCACCTGCTGGCGCCGTCCACGCTGCCCTGGCAAGCGGCCGGCATGGCCGCGGCGGCCGTGGCCATTGCGCTGTCGGGCCTGGGGGTGCTGCGCCAGGGGCTGGCGGCGCTGGCGCGCGGCCAGCTGAACATCGACGCGCTGATGGGCGTGGCGGTGACCGGTGCCTTCGTGATCGGCCAGTGGCCCGAGGCGGCGATGGTGATGGCCTTGTACGCGCTGGCCGAAGCGATCGAGGCGCGCTCGGTCGAGCGCGCGCGCCACGCCATCGCCGGGTTGCTGGCCTTGTCGTCGCCGCGGGCCGAGGTGCTGCAGCCCGACGGTCGCTGGGCGCTGCAGGACGCCAAGGCCGTGGCCGTGGGCGCCGTGGTGCGCGTCAAGCCCGGCGAGCGGCTGCCGCTGGACGGCCGCGTGCGCGCCGGCCGCGGCGCGGTGGACCAGTCGCCGGTCACCGGCGAAAGCCTGCCGGTCGACAAAGGCCCCGGCGACGAGGTCTTCGCCGGCAGCATCAACCAAGGCGGTGCGCTGGAGTTCACCGTTACGCGGGCGGCCACCGACACCGTGCTGGCGCGCATCATCCACGCGGTGGAGCAGGCGCAGGCGCAGCGCGCGCCGACGCAGCGCTTCGTCGACCGCTTCGCCGCCGTCTACACGCCGGCGGTCTTCGTGCTGGCGCTGGCGGTCGCGCTGCTGCCGCCGCTGCTGTGGGGCTGGCCCTGGCTGCAGGCCGTCTACAAGGCGCTGGTGCTGCTGGTCATCGCCTGCCCTTGCGCGCTGGTGATCTCGACGCCGGTCACCGTGGTCAGCGGCCTGGCCGCCGCCGCGCGGCGCGGCATTTTGATCAAGGGCGGCGTCTACCTGGAGCAGGCGCGCCGGCTGCGCGTGATGGCGCTGGACAAGACCGGCACGCTGACCGAAGGCAAGCCGCGGCTGGTGGCGCAAGAAGGCCTGTCGACGGCGCTGCCCGCGGCGCGGGTGTGGGCCATCGCCGGCAGCCTAGCCGCGCGCTCGGACCATCCGGTGTCGCAGGCGCTGGCCGCCGGGCTGCGGGCCGAAGCGCTGGCGGTCGACGACTTCGCCGCCGAGCCCGGCCGCGGTGTGCTGGGGCTGATCGAGGGCCGCGCCTACCGCCTGGGCAACCACCGCTGGATGCACGAGCGCGGGCTGTGCTCGCCCGCCATCGAAGCGGCGCTGCAGGCGCACGAAGCCCAGGGCCGCACGCTTTCACTGTTAGCCGACGACGGCGGCGTGCTGGCGCTGTTCGCGGTGGCCGACACGCTCAAGCCCGGCAGCCGCGCGGCCATCGAAGAGTTGCGCGCGCTGGGCCTGCGCTGCCTGATGCTGACCGGCGACAACCCGACCACGGCGCGCGCCATCGCGCAGCCGCTGGGCATTGGCGAGGTGCAGGCCGAATTGCTGCCGCAGGACAAGCTGCAGGCCGTGCAGGCGCTGGCCGCCACGCAACCCGTGGGCATGGTGGGCGACGGCGTCAACGATTCGCCCAGCCTCGCGGCGGCCACGGTCGGCTTCTCGATGGGCGGCGCCGGCACCGACATCGCCCGCGAAGCCGCCGACGTGTTGATCATGAACGACGACCTGCGCCGCGTGCCCGAGACCATCCGCCTGTCGAAGAAGACGCACGCCGTGCTGTGGCAGAACATCTCGCTGGCGCTGGGCATCAAGGCGCTGTTCTTCGTGCTGGCGCTGCAGGGCAGCGCGACGATGTGGATGGCCGTGTTCGCCGACATGGGCGCCAGCCTGCTGGTGGTGGGCAACGGCCTGCGGCTGCTGCGCGGCGTAACGGCGGCTTAACGGCGACGTGACGGCGGCGTGACGGCGGCGGCGTGAAGTTGTGCAAACGGGCTGGACGGCGATCTATTTAAGATATATCTTAGAACCATCGAAACCAAACCCGAATCAACATGCACGTCCCCTTCAAATCTCCCTTCAACGCTTCCTACAACGATCGATTCCAGGCGCCCGGCGGTGGCGGCCGCGGCGCGGCGCGCTGGGCCGCCGGCGGCGACGGCCCGCGTGGCGGCCGCGGTCCCCGTGGCGACCGTGACGAACGCGGTGGCCCTGGCGGCGACCGCGGCGACCGCGGCGGCCGCGGTGATCGCGGCGATGGCCCGCGCGGCCACCACCGCGGCGGACCCGGCGGCCCCGGCCGTGGCGGCCGCATGTTCGAGCAAGGCGCCATCAAGCTGCTGGCGCTCGGCGTGCTGGCCGAGCGGCCGTGCCATGGCTACGACCTCATCAAGGCCATCGAAGACCTGGTCGGCGGCGACTACAGCCCGAGCCCCGGCGTGATCTACCCGACGCTGGCCTACCTCGCCGACATGGGCTGGGCCACCGCCGCCGACGACGCGGGCGGCCGCCGGCAGTACACCATCACCGCCGGCGGGCGCGAGCAGCTCGAACGCCAGCGCGACGAACTCGCGGCCTTGCAAGACCGCTTGCGCGGCGTGCGCCGCGAGGCCAGCGCGCGCGGCGCGCCGGAGATCCAGCGCGCGATGGACAACCTCAAGGCGACGCTGCGCGTGCGCTTCGCTCGAGGGCCGGCCGCCACGTCCGGCACGGCCGATGCCGAACTGATCCGCCAGGTGGCCGCGCTGATCGACGCCGCCGCCGCCGGCATCGCCAGGCTGTGACGCCGCGGCGCTGAAGCCGCCGGCGCTCCCACGCGCAGGCCCGGCGGCCCGCCGCCTGCAACCTTTGGCCAGCAGCGCTAGCATGGCCCGGACGGACGTCGCAGGCAGGGGGTGCCGGCGCCGCCGCGGAGGGGACCAGCCATGAGCCAGCCCGACGTGCTCGATTGCAGCTTGCAGCCGCCGACCGAGCGCGCCTCGTACTGGGAAGACGGGGTGCAGCGCCTGATGGCCTGCCACGTCAAGGCCGAGCCGCTGGAACGCGGCCAGCCGCTGGTGTCGCTGCTGGAGAAGCTCGAACTCGGCGAGCTGACCTTGTTCTCGATCCGCGGCAGCGCGCAGCGCGCATGGCTGCAGCCGCCGAGCAGCTTTCGCGGCCTGATGCTGATGACGCCGCTGGCCGACGGCGGCTGGCTGGCCGATGAGGCGCAGACGCCGATCCGCGCCGGCCACGCCTATTTGCTGGACCCGCAGCGGCCCTGGGTGATGAACCTGACGCGCGCTTTCGAGCACCGCGTGCTGATGCTGCCCGACAGCCTGGCCCGATCGGCGCGCAACCTGCTGGCCGGCGCCGCGCAGGCGGTGATGCCGCTGCAAGGCTGCGGCGAGCTGTTCGGCCACCTGCTCGGCGCCGCCTTCGCGCAGGCGAAGGCGCGCTCGCTCAGCGCCAGCTCGATGGCGACGGTGGCGCGCACGCTGGTCGACCTGCTCGACGCGGCGATCGGCGACGCCGGCGCTTCCTCGGCGCGCACGCATGCGCGGCTGGCCGCCTTCCACCGGCGGCAGATCCGCGAGTACGCGCTCGGCCGGCTGCACGATCCCGAACTGGACGTGCACGCCATTGCGCGCGCGGTGCGGCTGTCGGTGCGCTACGTGCACCACCTGTTCAGCGCCGAAGACCAGTCGCTGATGCGCTGGATCTGGTCGCGGCGGCTCGAACGCTGCCTGCAGCAACTGCAGGCCGGCGCCGGCTCGGGCCTGCACGTCAGCGACGTGGCCTATGCCTGGGGCTTTCGCGACCCCAACCACTTCAGCCGACTGTTCCGCCAGGCCTACGGCAGCTCGCCCAGCGCCGTCGCCACGCGCACGCCCGTGCGTCGCGACGACAACGGCGACAGCGCCTGAATAACGCGCTACATCGTGTACTGCAGGAACACGCCGAACAGCGTGGCGCGGTAGCGCGTCGGCCCCAGGTCGATGTAGGTGGCCGGCAGCAGGCCGCCGGTGTTCGCCGACAGCATCGGCGTCAAGCCCGTGTAGTGCCAGTCGGCGATGCGCATCTCTTCGTAGCGCGCCAGCAGGCGCAGGCTGAGACTGGGGCTCAGCCGCCTGGCGAAGCTGGCCTGCACCGCGTTGATGCGGTAGCTCATGTCGGGGAAGGCGTTGCCCAGCGCGGCGACGGCGGCGCCGGGCGTGCCCAGCAGCGCGCCGCCGGGGTCGAGGTAGGCGTAGCCCAGCCCGCTGGTCGACCGCGTGTGCGTGGCGCTGACGTCGGCCACGCCGAACGAGAAGGCCTTCTTGAAGCCGAGGCCCAGCACCTCGGTGCGGTCGCGGCTGTCGGCGGTCCAGATGTTGTTGGTCAGGTAGACCGGGCCGCCGTAGTTGCCCGCGCCCACGGTGCCCGGCGCGTCGTTGACGTTGGCCTGCGCGTAGTGGTTGCGCTGGTACGACAGGAAGGCGTAGGCGGTGGCGCCGTCGGACGGCGTCCAGTTCGCGTCGAGGTTGACCGAGTCGTCGCGCTGCTGGTCGATGCGGCCGAACTCCGAGCCCCAGTCGATGCGCCGCAACTGCACCGCGGCGCCGACGTCGACATCGCCCGCCACCGGGTAGTTGACGCGCACGTTCAGCGTGTGCTGGCGCCGGTCGGCGAGGTCGAACTTGCGCAGTTCTTCCAGCGTGTGCGGGATGCCGGGGTCGACCGCGCCGGGCAGGCTGGTGGTGTAGAACTCGGCGTAGGGGTCGGAGTTGTAGGCGCTGCCGCCGCGGTCGGCGTATTCGTAGCTGGCGCGCAGCGTGCCGTCGCCGAGGCCGCGCATCGTCAGGCCCAGCTTGATGCGGTCGTCGTGCGTCAGCTTGCGCTCGCGGTAGCGGCGCCGCATGTCTTCGCGCTCGTACGACAGGTTCAGCGTCGTCAGCCGCGCCAGGCGCCAGTCGGCATCGAGCTTGAAGTTGGTCTGGCTGCCGTCGAACGGAATCGAGCGGTAATGCCACAGCGGCGACTGCGGCGAGTAGATGCCGCCTTCGAACGGCACCACCGTGCCCTGCGCGCCGCCCAGCGCCAGGTAGCCGTACTGGCCGGTGATCGGGTTGTAGGCCGTGTAGTGGCTGTGGTTGCGCGTGTCGGAAAAGCGCAGCTTGGCGCGCACCGTCAGCGCGTCGGCGGGCACGAACGAGGCGTTGAGGTCGACCAGGCTGGTGTCGATGCGCGCATTCGCACTGCGCTGCGACAGCGCATCCGTGGTCGCCCAGTCGGCGTAGTTCCAGCTGGCGCCGGGAATCGGCAGGCCGCCGAGGCCGGTGGTGTTGACCGATGGCGCCAGCAGGTCCTCGTTCTGCAGCATGCGGCCCATCGACACCGTGGCGTTGAAGCGCGCCCGCGCCCATTCAGGCACCGAATGCGACAGCTCGGCCTGCAGCGTGTAGGCCTGGTTGCTGGGCGTCAGCGCCATCTGGCCGCGCAGCAGGTTGGCCGTGTACGGGTTGGCGCCGATCACCGAGCCGACGTTGAACGGGTTCTCCCAGGTCAGCGAGGCATGGTCGTTCTGGAAGATCGAGGCCGAGGCGATCAGGTTGAACTGCGTGCGCGCGTTGGCGTATTGCAGCCGCGCGCTGATGTCGTGGGTGCGCTGGTCGATCGGCTCGATCAGCTCGCTGGTGCCGCCGACCAGCGAGCCGCCGAGGCTGAGCGGGAAGAACATCGCGCCGCCCATCGGGCGGCTGCCGTTGCGCTGCTCCACCGTGTAGGCCGCGTAGACCGACCAGCGTTCGTCGATGCGGTGCTCGTAGCGCAGGCCGCCGCGGTGGCGCTCGACCGCGAAGGTGTAGCCGTCGCCGGCGTTGGCGGCAGCCTCGATCGCCGTCAGCGAATTGGCGCCGGGCTTCAGGCTGGACGGCAGCGTCAGCGTGTCGCTGCCGCCGCCCAGGAAATAGGTGCGCCCGGCGCCGAGCGTGTGCGGAATCTGGTTGATGAAGGCTTCGATGCTGTAGTCGTTGTAGCGCCCGTACTCCATGCTGACGAACTGGTCGCGGCGGCCGAGGTTGGAGCCCGACAGCGAGAAGTGCCGCGCGTCGGCCGCGCGTTCCGCCTCGAAGCTGAACCAGCTGAGCGCCAGGCCGTTGTTCCAGTCACGGTACTGGCGGAACGCCGGGTTCGCCAGGCCGCCGCTGCCGCCCCACAGGCCGACCTCGACCGACAAGCCGTACTGCCAGCCGTCGCTGCCGTCGCGCAGCGGCCGATGGACGGGAAGGTTGTCGTAGCGCAGCCCGGTGGGCGTGTGCGAGCCGCCCGGGCGGAAGGTGCCGATGGCGCTGTCGCCGCTGGCCAGGCCGGGGTCTTGCCCGGTCGGCACCAGGCCGTTGCCGAGCAGCGTGTCGGCGCCGAGCGCCGAGTCGGCGTGCGCCGCCGGCAGGCCCAGCGCGATGACGGCGGCAGCGGCCAGGGGCGCGAGCGCGAGGCCGCGGACCGGAAGGGCAATCGATGCTGGCATGGCGCTTCTCAACGGTGGAACCGGACGCCGTTCGGGCTGTTGCTGCCGTGGATCTGCGTGTGGCAGTTCTGGCAGCTGCGCGCCAGCAGGCGTTCGTTGATGTTCTCGACCGCGCCGCCGGGCAGTTGCTGCGCGGTGAACAAATCGTTGGGATGGCGGGTGCTGCTGTGGCACTGCTGGCACAGCACCGGGCGCGACACGACCAGCAGCTTGTCGTGGTTCGAGCCGTGCGGCGTGTGGCAGTTGAGGCAGTTCTCGCGCACCGGCGCGTGTTCCCACAGGTAGGGGCCGCGCTTCTCGGCGTGGCAGGTGTAGCACAGCTCGTTGGTCGAGTTGGCCTTGAGCAGCGGCGCCGTCGACGAGCCGTGCGGGTTGTGGCAGTCCTCGCACGACATCTTGCCCTCGGGCAGCGGCATGTGCGAGCGCTTGCGGAAGTCGGCGCGCTGCTGCTGGTGGCAGCTGTAGCAGGTCTCCGAGATCGACGGCTTGCGCAGCAGCCCGGTGGCCGAGGCCTTGCCCATCGGGTTGTGGCAGTCGCTGCACGCCAGGTCCACGCGCTCGTGCACCGAGCCGGCCCAGCGGATGCGCTGGCCGCCCTGGTGGCAGCCCAGGCACTGGTTGTTCTGCACCGACACCGGCGTGCCCCATTCGCGCGTGAAGCCGATCAGCGCGCCGTGGTCGGTGGCGTTCTGCACGTGGCGCGAGCCGGGGCCGTGGCAGGCCTCGCAGACCTGCTGCTCCTGCGCGTTGCGCGGGTTCAGCCGGAAGGCCTTGAAGTGCCTGGTGTGCGCGAAGTTCTGGCCTTCCTTGGCATGGCAGTTGGTGCAGGCCTTCTCGCCGACGTAAGTGGCCGGCGGCGGCGGCGCCCCGGCCGCCGGCTGCGCCACCGCCGGGGAGACCACCAGCGCCAGCCACAAGGCCGCGGCCACCCGCCACGGCGCGCGCAGCGGCCACCAGGTCAACGATGCGTTGCGGGAACTTGTCATGGTGGACACAGCATAGGCCCGCGCCCCGCAACGCTCCGCGCACAGGAGTGCGCAGCCGCTAGGCCGAAAGTGCACAGCCGGGCTCGGCGACGATCAGGCGCTGACGGTCGCCCAAGACCAGGTGCCCAGGTGCGGGCCGTCCGGCGCAAGAAGCCATGAGCCGGCGCGCCGTCGTCAGTGCTGCCGCCAGCGTGAATTGGCGCCTCGCCTGCCGATGGCCGACGTGGACAATCGACGGGCGGCCGTCGGTGCGCCGTCGGTGCGCCGTCGACGAGCCGGCGCACGCCGCTCGTCACGAACGTTCAGGCTCCGTTGTCTCCATGATCAAACTTCTCTTCAGCAAGCTCTTTGCCGTCTGCCTGGTGGTCATCGGCATCTTCTTCATGGTGGCCGGGCACAAGAACGCGGCGAAGTTCGCCGCCTTGCGCGATCACGGCAAGACGGCGGCGGCAACCATCGTCAAGCTCGACTGGAAGGAGAAGAAGGCCTCGCATCTGGACGACCAGTACACCGCGCACGTTCGCTTCACCACCGACGACGGCCGCCAGGTGCAGACCGAAGTCCACGTGCCCACCGACCAGGGCCGCGCCATTCGATCCAACATGGCGCCGTCGGCGATGACCGTGCGCTACCTCCCCGAGGCGCCCACGACGCTGTACGACGTCAACAAGGACGACGACTCCGACGCACAGGTCGGCGGCGGCCGCCTCATGGCGCTGATCGGCGCGGGCATGCTGGCCGTCCACTTCCTGCTCGGGCGCCGGCGCCGGCGCTGAGGGCTTGCAGCGCGCTGTCAGAGCAAGGCGATGTCATATCGCTCAGGAGTGGAGTTTTTCTTCTTCTGAATATCGCTTGGAGAGCTTCAGGTCGCGCCTTTCAGTTCTAGCTACCCACCTGGCTACCCAGTGAACACGAGACGGCAAGCGACTGCCTGCGGCGCGTCGGGACACGGGATAGCCGAGGCGAGTTTTCCCTCTTTGTTGAGCCAAAGCTGTGCCCCAAATCTCATGCGATAGCGCCGTTCAGTCCTAAGCCGGTCGTGGAAGTCCGCTGATGTCGAACGAATAGCGCGCGACATGTGGGAGCCATTCGCGGAGCAGTTCGACGTCCGCAGGAAAGCCTGCCGCGTTCGTCAGTGACTGCAAGGCGTCGACAAGGCCCTTGCCAGAGGCAACGCATGCCCTCAGCCGCGAGGATTGGCTCAAGCCCTAACGCCTTGGTTTCTCGGATCTGCCTTACACAAGCGCGACGATGACGCGGGGGCGGCTCAGCCCCACCGCGTCCGGCCGTTCGCGCGGATGTCGTGCAAGTGGTAGACCTTCTCCTCGACATTGTCGAACTTGAAGCTCTTCGGATCTCGGCCCATCATCGGCGCGATCCCGGCCATGCAGATCTGCTGGTCAGAGAACGGTTCTACCGCCACCACGGAGACGCCCAGGAAACAGGCGCCCAACACGGCGGATCGGCATATGACTCTTAACGCGCGGCTTGACTTGACACCCCCAACGTACCAGCTCCTTTGCCAGGCATGCTACCGACCCGGCTTCACGCGCCCGGCTCATCCTCAAACCTAAGGTTGCAGCTTCCCCGATCGCAGGACTACCGTCCTGGTCCTTCGTGTATTCGAGGAGGCCAGCATGACTGACAAGCGCTTCGCCGCGGCCCAAAAGGGCGTTCCCTACGACGCGACGATTCTGTCGCCCCTGGTCTCCCCGGCGAAAAGGAGTGCCCGAGGTGCCATGGCCGCCGCGCCCGCCCGGCGCACAAAGGCTCCAAGCGCAAAGCTGCAGGCCGCGGACGCCGTCCCCGCCGCACCGTTCCTCGCCCCTGGCTCGCTGAGCAACGCGGAGCGCCTGCGCATCCTCAAAGGCTTCGAGGCCGTGATCGAGGGCGTGTACACGCATCTCCCCCTCAAACGCGCCCGCTACGGCTTCGACCCGGTGCAAAGGCTCAGGATCCTGCGTACGCAGATCACCCTCTTCGACGACGACACCTTCCACAAGGAGCTGGCCGCGATCCTCACGGAAATGCGCGACGCCCACACCCGCTACAGCGGACCCATCTCGCTGGCGCACAAGGTGGCAGCGCTGCCTTTCTTCGTCGAGATGATTGGCTCGACCGCGAGTCCAACTTACATCGTCACCAAGGTCGCCCCAGGCCTGGACCCGCAGTTCAAGCCCGGAGTGGTCCTGGAGTACTGGAACGGCGTGCCGATCGACCGCGCCGTGATGCGCCACTCCGACGAGGAGATCGGTGGACGACCCGACAGCCAACGTGCCTGGTCGGTGCAAAGCCTGACGATGCGCTCGCTGCAATACGGGCCGGCTCCCGACGAGCTCTGGGTCATCGTCGGCTACCGGACCACCGACGCCTCCGGCGCGCCGACCGGTGCGGCGCGGGAGCTGCGGGTTCCCTGGCAGATCCTCGACCCCAGCCAGATCGACACCATGTTTTCCGAAGGGCCAGTGGCACAGCGCGCCAAGCTACGCCGCACCCTCGCCGTCAACCCCGCGGCCGCGGCAGTGCGACAAGCCAAGATGCTTCTCTTCGCGCCGCAATCCTTGGTGGGCGAGCAAGCACCGGCACCGCTGGAGGGCAAGGCCACCCAGGGCCTCACCAGCACACCAATCCCGACCGACATCACCAACACCCTCAGGGTGCAGACGCTCGAGGTGGAGGGCGGCCCACCCATCGGCTACCTGCGCATCTGGGGCTTCGACACCCCTCCCGGCCAGTTCATCGAAGAGCTACTCAAAGTGATCCCCAAGCTCCCGCCTGCCGGGCTCATCATCGACGTGCGCGCGAACCCCGGCGGCTACATCCTGGCCGCAGAACTGGCCCTCCAACTGTTCACACCCAAGCGGATCGAGCCAACCCGCTTTTCAGTGCTGGCGACGCCCTTCACGCGGGACATGGCCAGCTTGCCTTCAATGGGAGGGGAACTCGACCCTTGGAGAGAGTCGCTGATTGCTGCGGTGCGCAACGGTGAGCTCTACTCCCAGCCCATCCCGATCACCTCGCCTGCCGATTGCAACGCCATCGGCCAGCTCTACCCTGGACCGGTCGTTCTGGTGGGCGACTCGACCACCTACTCCGCAGGCGATCTGTTCGCCGCCGGCTTCGTCGACAACGACATGGGGCCCTTCGTCTGCGTCGGTGAGGCCACCGGCGCCGGCGGCGCCAACGTCTGGAAGTACACAGACTTGCGCTCGGTGCTGGCTGACTCGGGCCTAGCACTGCCTTCCCTCACCGCCGGCATCGGACTGACGATCTCGTTCCGACGCGCCACCCGCGCCGGGCCGAGCGAAGGCCTGCCCATCGAGGATGTGGGCATCGCCGGCACCCCCTACGCGATGACTCGTGCCGACCTGCTCTCGGGCAACGTCGATCTGCTCAAGCACCTTGTGGCGCTGCTGCGCCAGCAAAAGGCAAGCAACCTGACCTCAGACGTCGACCGGCCAGGCAAGAAGGTCACGTTCACGGCCCAAGGTCTTGACCGTGTCGACCTGTACCTGGACGGGCACCCTGCCAGCAGCACATCCGTCACGGACGGCAAGACAGTGGTCGTCTCGTTCACGGCCAGCAGCAAGCTCGTCGAAGCGGTCGGCTTCAAGTCGGAGGTGGTGCGACAACGGCGCCGCATCGCCCTGAGGTAGTCCGCGGCGCGCTAGTCCCGTAAGCGTGGCCTGGAGGCCCTCTTGACGAGGGGTCTGTCAGGTCAGATGTCGACCACGTGCCGCAGCAGCGCGAAGCCCACCCGCCAGGTGGTGCCGTCACCGGGATCGATCGAGGCGGTGCGCTGGTTGATGCGCACGATGGTCCCGACGACCGTATTGAGGTGCTTGTCCTCGAAGGCCACCTTCTCGCCGCAGCGGAAGTCGTTGCGGCCGGCGCGCGGCGGTGGTGGCGGCTCTGGGGGCGCTGCTGGCCTTGCGGCGCCCGGTGCCGGCGGCTCCACCGCCGTGTAAGGCACCGTCCACGAACTGCGCGTGCCGTCCTCGTGCACGGTCAGTTGTGTGTCCTTCATCGCGATGATCTTGCCCAACCGCATGCGGCCGTCGCGCCAGTCCATGAAGCGAACCGTCTGTCCGATGTGCAGGTCCTTGCGCACCTGCACGATGCGCTTCGGGTCGGCCAGCATGCGCTCGATCACGGAGTTCAACTGGAACAGCTGCAGGTTGCTGGCGTGCTGCAGCACCTCCAGCAGCCGCGGATCGATGCCGGGATCGTTCATGCGACCATCTTGCCGTACTATCGTGGCCGCAGCGGCCGACCGATGTTCCACGGCAGCAACTCGTCGATACGGTTGATCGGATGCTCGGCGATGCGCTCGAACACCTGGCGCAGGTAGTCCTCGGGGTCCAGGCCGTTGAGCTTGGCCGTCTCCACCAGGCTGTAGAACGCCGCCGCGCGTTCGCAGCCGAGCAGACCCTCCAGCCACTGGCGCATCTGCTCGAGCAGCGGTCCAGCGCGCGCCTGGCGCTGTGCCTTGCGCATCTGCGGCGCCTTGCCACGGATGTCGTCCTCGATCTCGTAGAGCGCGCGGATGCGCTGCAGCGCCTGCCCCGCCAGGCTGTTCGGATCCCGGCCCGTGCTCTTGAACAACTCCCACCAGGGCCGGCGGGCATGCGCCCAGCACGCCACCTCCTGGACGTCGCCGCTCGCGTAGATCCGGGGCCAGCCGCTGTACGCATCGGCCTGCAGCGCCCCATTGAACCCGCGCAGGTGCGCCTGCGGATGCTCGCCGCCGCGGTCGGGCGAGTAAACGAACCAGGCCGCACGCGGGGATGCGTCGCCTGCCGGTCGATTGTCGCGCACGTACACCCACAGCCGGCCGGTGCGAGTCTTGCCAGCGCCGGGCGCCAGCACCTTCACCGGCGTGTCGTCACCGTGGATCTTGCCCGCGGCCAGCACGTAGCGCCGGACCGCTTCGATCAGCGGGTCGATCAACTCGTCGCCCTTGTCCACCCAGCCGGCCAGCGTGGAGCGGTCGAGCTCGACGCGCTCGCGCGCGTAGATGCCGCTTTGCCGGTACAGGGGTTGATGGTCGCAGTACTTGGAGACCATGACGTGCGCCATCAACGCCGGCCCCGGCAGTCCCCGGGCAATGGGCCGGCTCGGCGCGGCGGCCTGGAACACGCGCTGGCAGCCCACGCAGGCCAGTTTCGGGCGGATGTGGCGCAGGACAGACGCAGGTCCGAGAGAGCGCCTTCCTTGCTAGCCATCTCCATTTCTCCTGCCCTGCTCTGGGGTCGCTAGCTACCCATCTAGCTACCCAGACAGCTACCCAATCTTGATGTGACAGGCGTTGGCGCGTGGCAATTGAGGCGCGTCGAGACGCCTCGAAAGTCATAGCAAAACGATGTCGTACTGCTCCGGATTCATCGTCGGCTCCGCGCTCAGGCTGATGGGCTTGCCGATGAATTCGCTCAGGCCCGCGAGGTGCACGCTTTCCTCGTCGAGCAGCGTCTCGACGACGGCGGCGCTGGCGACGACGCGGAATTCCCTGGGGTTGAACTGGCGCGCCTCGCGCAGGATCTCGCGCAGGATGTCGTAGCAGACGCTGCGCGCGGTCTTCACCTGGCCGCGGCCCTGGCAGGTGGGGCAGGGCTCGCACAGCATATGGGCCAGGCTTTCGCGGGTGCGCTTGCGCGTCATCTCCACCAGGCCCAGCTGCGTAAATCCGCTCACCGTGGTGCGCGTGCGGTCGCGGCTGAGCTGCTTGCGGAACTCGGCCAGCACGGCCTGCTGGTGCTCTTCGCGCGCCATGTCGATGAAGTCGACGATGATGATGCCGCCCAGGTTGCGCAGCCGCAGCTGGCGCGCGATGGCGCCGGCCGCTTCGAGGTTGGTCTTGAAGATGGTGTCGTCGAAGTTGCGCGCGCCGACGAAGCCGCCGGTGTTGACGTCCACCGTGGTCAGCGCCTCGGTCTGGTCGAAGATGACGTAGCCGCCGCTCTTCAGGTCGACGCGGCGCGACAGCGCGCGCGCGATCTCTTCCTCGATGCCGAAGAGGTCGAAGATCGGCCGCTCGCCCTTGTAGTGCTCCAGCTTGGCCACGGCGCCGGGCATGTAGGTCTCGCCGAAGGCGTGCAGCGCGTCGAACTGCATCTTGCTGTCGATGCGGATGGCCTGCGTGGCCTCGGTGCTGAGGTCGCGCAGCACGCGCTCGGCCAGGCTCAGGTCCTGGTGCAGCAGGCTGCCCGCCGGCAGGCAGTGGCTGCGCTCGCGGATCAGCTCCCAGGCCTTGCGCAGGTAGGCGATGTCGTCGGCCAGCTCGGTGTCGCTGGCTTCCTCGGCGTTGGTGCGCAGGATGAAGCCGCCGCCGCCACCGTCTTCCGGCCGGCCCACCAGCGCCAGCATGCGGCTGCGCAGCTGGTCGCGCAGCTCGGGGCTGCCGATCTTCTGGCTGATGCCGATGTGGTTGTCCTGCGGCAGGAAGACCAGCATGCGCCCGGCGATGCTGATCTGCGTGGACAGCCGCGCGCCCTTGGTGCCGATGGCGTCCTTGATGACCTGCACCGTCAGCGTCTGGCCTTCGAAGACCTGCCGCTCGATCGGCGGCAGCGGGTCGCCGCGGTTGCCGCCGCCGTTCCAGCCGCCCGAATGCGGGTGCAGGTCGGCCACGTGCAGGAAGGCCGCGCGCTCCAGCCCGACGTCGACGAACGCGCTTTGCATGCCCGGCAGCACGCGCACCACCTTGCCCAGGTAGACGTTGCCGACCTGGCCGCGCTCGAGGGTGCGCTCGATGTGCAGTTCCTGCACGGCGCCGTTCTCGATGATCGCCACCCGCGTCTCCTGCGGGGCCCAGTTGATCAGGATGTCTTGGCTGGCCATGTGGCGCAGTCTAGAACGGACAACGGCGAAGGCCCGGTCCTTGCGGGCCGGGCCTTCGGATGGGCGGGGTCGCCGGGGGGCGTCGGCTTCGGCGTCGGCTCCAGCGGCGGCTTCAGCCGCGGCGGCGGCGGCGTGCGATGCCGGCGCCTGCCGCCGCCAGGGCCAGCAAGGCCAGCGAGGCGGGCTCGGGCACGGTGCTGCCGGCGGTCGTGTTGACGGTGACGCGCAGGTTGTCCATGCCCCACGCTTCGTCGTCGCCGCCCTGCCAGCCGTTGCCGCCGACCTGCCAGCCGAAGGTGATGGACGATGCGGTGTGCGCGATCGTCAGCGCCGGGTCGCCGGTCATGTCGGCGATGCTGTCGCTGTAGTAGTAGTTGACGTCGAACTGGGTGTACGCCGCCACCAGCTTGCCGCCGCCGATCTGCGTGATCCCGCCGGACGCGTTGTCGTACGTGTAGTTGCCGACCACCACGCCGTCGATGGAGAAGGTCAGCAGGTCGGGCGTGACCGTGCCGTTGATGCTGTCCCACGAATCGAGGAAGGCCAGCAGGTAACCCAGGCTCAGGCTGGTGTGCGCCGGCAGGTTGGACAGCGTCAGCGTCGTCTCGCCGGTGGTCGAATTGCGGAAGACGTTGCCGTAGGTGGCGTTGTACGCCGGGTCGGTGGCCTGCAGGCCGCCGCCGGCATCGCTGAAGACCGCCGTCGTGCCACCGGCGGTGACGGCCGGCGCATCGAAATTGTTCGAATACACCGTGACCGTGGCGGCCGCGGCCGGCAAGGCGCACGCGGTGGCGGCCGCCAGGGCCAAGGCATGGAGACGCTTGAACATCGACATCACTCCCTCGTCGCAGACCCGGCGGGTCGCTGCGGAAAATTCTAGGAGCGGCCGTCGCCGCCGACGGAGCCCCGCCCCCCCCGGTTCGAGGGTGCCAACGGCGCCATCGGCAGCGCCACGCGCGCGGCGGCCAGCAACTGCGCCGTCTCGAACAGCGGCAGGCCCATGATGCCGCTGTGGCTGCCGTCGATGCGGCGGATCCAGCCGGCGATGGCGCCCTGGATCGCGTAGGCGCCGGCCTTGCCCATCGGTTCGCCGCCGGCGACGTAGCGTTCGATCACCGCGGGCGGCAGCGGCGCCAGGTGCACGCGCGATTCGTTCAGCAGCAGCCGCCGCTGCCGGCCGCGCGCACCCCAGGCCAGCGCCACCGCGGTCAGCACGCGGTGGCCGCGGCCCGACAGCGCGGCCAGCATCGCCGCCGCATCGGCCGCGTCGCGCGGCTTGCCGAGGATGCGCCGGCCCAAGGCCACCGTGGTGTCGGCCGCGAGGATGGGCGCCGGCGGCAGGCCGCGCTCGCGCGCTCGCCGTTGCGCGGCGGCCAGCTTGGCCAGCGTCACGCGCTGCACGTAGTCGCGCGGCCACTCGCCGGCGCGCTCGGCTTCCAGCGCCTCGGCGTCTTCGTCGGCGGCGGCCAGCAGCGGGCGGTGCGCCACGCCCAACTGATCAAGCAACTGGGCGCGGCGCGGGCTCTGGCTGGCCAGGTAGACGAAGTCGTGCTGGCGCGGCAAGTGCATGGCGGCGATTGTGGCGTGCCGCGCCACCGAGGCCGGCCTGCGTGGTTCAATGCGGCGATGGCTCTGACCTACCACCGCATGCGCCTGCGCCACGCGCGCCGGGTGCTGCTGCTGGCGCTGCGCCGCTGGGGCTGGCGCTCTGGCTGCTGCGCGCACGCCCTGCGGCGCCGGCGGCCACGGCCGTGCTGGCCGCCCTGGGTTGGGTGCTGGCGCTGGGGCTGGCCCTGGCGCTGGGGCTGGCGCTGATGGGCTGGACGCGGCGTCGCGCTGCGCGGCCCGCTCGGCTCATCGCCACGAAGACACGGCCGGACGCGATCGCCGCCGTTCGCCCGCGTCACTGGTCGCATGCCTTGCTGTGGCTGCCGCTGCGGCGCCGCGCCGGGCGCGGCAGCGCCTTGCTGCTGTTGCTGGGCGGCGCGGCCATGCCGGCGCTGGCGGCCAGCCCCTGGGCCGATCCGGCCGTGCAAGGGCCGGGCTTGGCCGTGCTGGCCTTGTTGTCGCTGCCGCTGGTGGCCTTGCTGCGCCAACGCCTGCGGCAGATGCACTCGCCTTGGCAGGCGGCCGGCGCCGCGCTGCCGCTGGCCGCCCGCCAGTTGGAACGCGCCGGCGCCGCCGTGGCCTTGCTGCCGCTGCTGCTGGCGCTGCCGGTGCTGGCGGTGACGCTGGCCGGCGTCGGCGCGCGCGCGCTGCCGGCGCTGTTGTATGGGCTGGTGCTGATCGCCAGCAGCTTGATTCAAGCGTTGGCTTCGAACGACGAGGCGCCCGCCACGCGCGCCATGCGCTGGCTGCTTTGCGCCGCGCTGCTGTGCGCCACGGCCTGGGAATCGGTGCCGGCATGACGGCCGCCCTGCTCAGCGCCGAAGGCTTGAGCTTCGGCTGGCCGGGCCGGCCCTTGTTCCGGCACTGGTCGCACGCCTTCGGCCCCGGCCTGACCTGGGTGCAGGGTGGCAACGGCAGCGGCAAGACCACGCTGCTGAAGCTGCTGGCCGGCGCGCTGACGCCCGCGGCCGGCACGCTGCGCTGCCGCGGCATCGCCGCGCACGAGGCGCCGCTGGACTACCGGCGCCAGCTGTTCTGGAGCGGCGCCGAGCCCATCGCCTTCGGCCATCTGAAGCCGGCGGAGTACTTCGACTTCATCGCCGGGCTGTACCCGACGCTGCAGCCGCAGGCGCTGCCGGGCTGGGTGGAAGCCTTGGGGCTGACGCCGTTTCTCGGCCGCCGCATCGACCAGTTGTCCACCGGCAGCGGGCGCAAGCTGGGGCTGTGCGTGGCGCTGGCGGTGGGCACGCCGGTGCTGCTGCTCGACGAGCCGCTGGCCGCGCTGGACCTGCGTTCGGCCCGCGTGGTGAGCCAGGCCCTGGCGGCGCTGGCCGACGACGGCAGCCGCTGCTGCATCGTCACCAGCCACGAGCCGCTGGGCAGCGCCGAAGCGCGCGCGCAGCGGCTGGACCTGGATGCGCTGCTCGCCGACGGCGGCTATTCGCGGTGATACGGATGCCCGTCCAGCAGCGACCAGGCGCGGTACAGCGCCTCGGCCAGCAGCACGCGGGCGAAGGCGTGCGGCAGCGTCAGGTCCGACAGCCGCAGGCTTTCGTCGCACGTTGATTTCAGCGCCGGCGCGATGCCGTCGGGGCCGCCGATCAGCAAGGACACGTCGCGCCCGTCGCCGCGCCAGAAGGCCAGCCGCTCGGCGAGTTGCGCGCTGCTCAGCCGGGTGCCGTGCTCGTCCAGCAGCACGCGGCGGGCGCCGCGCGCGTCTTTCAGCAAGGCGGTCTCGAAGCGCTGCGCTTCGGCCTGCATGCATTGCGCCGCCGATTTGCCGCCGCTGCGCGGCTCGGCCTTCAGCGCCTTCAGCTCCAGCCGCATCTCGGGCGGAAAGCGCTTGGCGAAGTCGGCCCAGGCCTCGTCGGCCCAGGCCGGCTGGCGCTGGCCGACGGCCACCACCAGCAGCTTCATGCGCTCAAGGCCGGCGGGCCGGCGTCTTGCGGGCGGCGGGCTTCTTCGCCGCGGACTGCTTGGCCGCGGGCTTCTTGGGAGCGGCCTGCTTCGGCGCGGCCTGCTTCAGCGCGGCCTTCTTCGCCACGGCATGCCTTGCCGGCGCCTTGCCGGCCGCCGCGGGGCGGCCCGGCGCTGCGCGGCCCGGCGCCTTGCGGGCCGGCGCCTTCTTCGCGGCGGCCTTGCGCGCCGGCGGCGCGGCCTTGCCCGCCTTGGCGGCCGGCTGGCGCGGCGGCGGCGCCGAAGCGTCCTCGCTGGCCTTGGGCAGCGCCACGGCCTTGCCGTCGGCCAGCTTCATCTTCACGGCCTTGCCGCCCCAGATCTCTTCGAGGTGGTAGTAGTCGCGGATGGCCGGCTGCATGATGTGCGCCACCGCGGCACCGCAGTCGACGATGATCCACTCGCCGTTGTCCTCGCCCTCGGTGCGCAGCACGTCCATGCCGCGCTTCTTGACCGACTCGCGCACGCTGGAGGCCAGCGCCTTGGTCTGCCGGTTGCTGGTGCCCGAGGCGATGATCACGCGCTCGAACAGAGGGGACAGGTGCTCGGTGTTGAAGATCGCGATGTTCTGCGCCTTCACGTCTTCGAGGCCATCGACGATGGCCCGTTGCAGCTTGCGGATGTCCATTCAGCTCCCGGTTCAGGGGCGATACAGCCCGTGCTGGTCAATATAACGCGCCACCTCGGGCGGCACCAGATGGCCGATACGCTCCCCGCGCGCCACGCGCGCGCGGATGTCGGTGGCCGCGATGTCCTGCAGCGGCAGCGGCAGCGCGCGGTGCGGGTGGCGCTGCACCTCGGGGTCGACGGCCAGCAGCGGCCCCGGGCGGTTGGCCACCGCCAGCGTCACGCGCGCCAGCAAGTCCTGCCAGCCGGCCCAGGTGTGCAGGCCGGCGTACTGGTCCTGGCCGATCAGCAGCACGAGTTGCGCGCCGGGCATCTCGGTCTGCAGTTCGCGCACCGTGTCCAGCGTGTAGCTGGGGCCCTGGCGCAGCAGCTCGCGGCGGTCGAGCGCAAAGCGCGGCTCGTCGGCGATGGCCAGCCGCAGCATCGCCTCGCGGTCGGCGGCCGGGCTCAGCGTGCGCGCCTTCTGCCAGGGCTGGCCGGCGGGAATCCACAGCAGGCGGTCGAGCTGCAGTTCGTCCAGCGCCAGCCGCGCCAGCGCCAGGTGGGCGTTGTGGACCGGGTCGAAGCTGCCGCCGAAAAGGCCGACGTGTCCGCTCACGCCGCCTCGTCGGCCCAGTCGCGCGGGCGCAGGAAATCGCTGTACAGCCGGGCCTCGGGCGTGCCGGCTTCGGGTTGCCAGTCGTAGCGCCACTGCACGCGCGGCGGCATGCTCATCAGGATGCTTTCGGTGCGCCCGCCCGACTGCAGGCCGAACAGCGTGCCGCGGTCGAACACCAGGTTGAACTCGACGTAGCGCCCGCGGCGGTAGGCCTGGAAGTCGCGCTCGCGCTCGCCATAAGGCGTGTCGTGCCGGCGCTGCACGATGGGGCGGTAGGCCGGCAGGAAGGCGTCGCCCACGGCGCGCAGCATCGCGAAGCTGCGCTCGAAGCCCAGCTCGTTGAAGTCGTCGAAGAAGATGCCGCCGACGCCGCGCGGCTCGTTGCGATGCTTCAGGAAGAAGTACTCGTCGCACCAGCGCTTGAAGCGCGGGTGCAACTCGGGCCCGAACGGCGCCAGCGCGTCGCGGCAAGTGCGGTGGAAGTGCACCGCATCGGCTTGCACGCCGTAGTAGGGCGTGAGGTCCATGCCGCCGCCGAACCACCATACCGGCGGCGCGCCCTCGGGGCGGGCGGCGAACAGGCGCACGTTCATGTGCACGGTGGGCACGTGCGGGTTGCGCGGGTGCAGCACCAGGCTGACGCCCATGGCCTCGAAAGCGGCGCCGGCCAGGTCGGGCCGGTGCTGGGTGGCCGAGGGCGGCAGGCCCTGGCCGATCACGTGGCTGAAGTTGCAGCCGCCGCGCTCCAGCAGCTTGCCTTCTTCCACCAGCTGCGTCAGCCCGTCGCCTTGCAGGCGGCCGCCGGGCGGGCGCGTCCAGCCGTCGCTGGCGAAGGGCTTGCCGTCGTCGGCCTGCAAGGCTTCGACGATGCGCTGCTGCAGGCCCAGCAGGTAATCTCGAACGGCAACGGTGTCCATCGTCGTCAATGCTTGATGGCGCGGTGGCCGATGTCGTTGCGCCATTGCGCGCCGTCGAAGCGGATCTGGCGCAGGCCTTCGTAGGCGCGCGCCTGCGCCAGGCGCACCGAATCGCCCAGCGCGGTGACGCACAGCACGCGGCCGCCGCTGGTGCGCAGCGTGCCGTCGTCCAGCGTGGTGCCGGCGTGGAAGACCTTCAAGTCTTCGGCCTCGGGCGGGCCGCCGTGGATGGCGTCGCCCTTGCGCGGCGCGAGCGGATAGCCGGCCGCCGCCATCACCACGCCCAGCGCGGTGCGGCGGTCCCACTGGAGCTGCACCTGGTCGAGCGTGCCTTCGGAGGCGTGCATCAGCAGCTCGAAGAGGTCGCTCTTCAGCCGCATCAGGATCACTTGCGCTTCGGGGTCGCCGAGCCGGCAGTTGAACTCCACGGTGCGCGGCTGGCCCTTGGCGTCGATCATCAGCCCCGCATACAGGAAGCCGGTGAAGGCCATGCCTTCGCGCGCCATGCCGTTGAGCGTGGGGTGGATGATGTCCTGCATCACCCGCGCATGCACGTTGGGCGTGACCACCGGCGCCGGGCTGTAGGCGCCCATGCCGCCGGTGTTGGGGCCGCTGTCGCCGTCGCCAATGCGCTTGTGGTCCTGGCTGGTGGCCAGCGCGAGCACGTTCTTGCCGTCGGCCACGACGATGAAGCTGGCTTCCTCGCCGGCCATGAACTCTTCGATCACCACGCGCGCGCCGCCGGCGTTGTGCTGCACGCCCAAGGTGTTGGCCACCAGCATGTCGTCGATCGCGGCATGGGCCTCGGCCAGGGTCGTCGCCACCACCACGCCCTTGCCGGCGGCCAGGCCGTCGGCCTTGATGACGATGGGCGCGCCCTCGGCGTCGACGTAGGCGTGCGCGGCGGCCGCGTCGTCGAAGGTCATCGCGCGCGCGGTGGGGATCTTGTGGCGCTGCATGAAGGCCTTGCTGAAGGCCTTGGAGCTTTCGAGCTGCGCCGCCGCCTGCGTGGGGCCGAAGATGCGCAAGCCGCGCTGGCGGAACAGGTCGACCACGCCGGCGGCCAGCGGCGCTTCGGGGCCGACGACAGTGAGCGCGACCTTCTCGCGCTGCGCAAAGTCGGCCAGCGCCGCCGGCTCGCTGATCGGCACGTTGCGCAGCGTGCCGTCGTGCGCCGTGCCGCCGTTGCCCGGCGCCACGAAGACGGTCTGCACGCGCAGGCTTTGCGCCAGCTTCCAGGCCAGCGCATGCTCGCGGCCGCCGCCGCCGATCACCAGGACTTTCATTCCGACATTAGCGCGTTGTGGAAGACGTCCTGCACGTCGTCGAGGTCCTCGATCACGTCCAGCAGCTTCTGCATCTTCGCGGCGTCGTCGCCCGCCAGCTCCACCGGGTTCTCGGCGCGCATCGTCACTTCCGCGATCTCGGGCTTCAGGCCGGCGGCTTCCAGCGCGTTCTTCACCGCCTCGAAATCGGCCGGCGCGGTCAGCACCTCGATCGAGCCGTCGTCGCCGCTGATGACGTCTTCGGCGCCGGCTTCCAGCGCCACTTCCATCACCCGGTCTTCGCTGGTGCCGGGCGCGAACACGAACTGCCCGCAGTGCTTGAACTGGAAGGCCACGCTGCCTTCGGTGCCCAGGTTGCCGCCGTACTTGCTGAAGGCATGGCGCACCTCGGCCACCGTGCGCACGCGGTTGTCGGTCATGCAGTCGACGATGATCGCGGCGCCGGCGATGCCGTAACCCTCGTAGCGGATCTCCTCGTAGTTGACGCCTTCGAGGTTGCCGGTGGCCTTGTCGATGTTGCGCTTGACGGTGTCGGCCGGCAGGTTGACGGCCTTGGCCTTGTCGACGGCCAGCCGCAGCCGCGGGTTGGCCGCGGGGTCACCGCCGCCCTGGCGCGCCGCGACCATGATCTCGCGGATCACGCGCGTCCACGCCTTGCCGCGCTTTTCGTCCTGGCGGCCCTTGCGGTGCTGGATGTTGGCCCATTTGGAATGTCCGGCCATGGTGCTTCTTCGGCTCCTGACCGCGCCTGGCGCGGTGCTGCTGGGGTGCGGGATTCTACCGAGGGCCCCCAGGTCCGGGCTGCGCCCGGCCCGCCCCCCGAGGGGGATCAAGTTGACCGGCGGAGCCGGATCAACTTGAGAGGGCCCCCAGGTCCGGGCTGCGCCAGGGTCGCCCCCCTTGCGCCACACTGCGGCCTCATGACCGCGCCCGCCGCCCCCTTGCGCGAGACGCTGGCCGGCGTCGTCGGCTCGCTGGCCACGCTGGCGCTGATGGTCTCGCAGGCGCTGGTGGCGCATGCGCCGCTGGGCGCCGGCGGCGCGGCCAGCGGGCTGGCGGCCACCGCGGTCACCTGCGGGCTGGCGGCCGTGGCCTACGCGCTGTTCAGCCGCGCCGCGCTGCCGGCCGCCGGGCCCAGCATGACGACGGCGCTGATCCTCGCCGGCTTCTTCGCCGGCCAGATGGCGGCGCGGCCCGACGCCGCGTGGGCGCTGGCCGCCGGCGGCCTGGCCTTGATGTTGAGCGGATTGCTGCAGGTGGCCGGCGCCCTGTTCGGGCTGGCGCCGCTGGTGCGCCAGGTGCCGCGGCCGGTGCTGGCCGGCTTCATCAACGGCGTGGCGCTGCTGATGGCGATCAGCCAGGTGCCATTGCTGCTGGGGCTGCCGGCGGGCACGCCGCTGGCGCGCTGGCTGTCGCCGGCCTGGCAGCCCGGCGCGCTGGCGCTGGGCCTGGGAACCATGGCGCTGATCCTGCTGCTGGACCGCCGCCGCCCCGGCCTGCCCTGGGCCCTGCTGGCGCTGGTGCTGGGCAGCGCGGCATACGCCGCGGCGCAGGCGCTGTGGCCCGGCGCGGCACTCGGCGCGGTGGTCGGGCCGGTGCCGGCGGCCTGGCCACAGCCGCTGGCGCTGGCGCCGCTGTTCGCACCCGACGGCTGGGCGCGACTGCTGGCGCAGGGCGACGCGGTGGTCGGCACCGCCGTCGTGCTGGCGCTGATCGGCAGCCTGGAGTCGGCGCTCAACCGCCAGGCGCTGGACCCCTTGCTGCAGCAGCGCCACGATCCGCGGCACGAGTTGCTGTCGATCGGCGCGGCCAACGTGCTGTGCGGCGTGCTGGCCGGGCTGCCCGCGGTGGCGCAGCTGGCGCGCGCCGGCGCCATCCACCGCGCCGGCGGCCGCGGCGCGCTGGCCGCCGCGGCCGGCGGGTTGGCGCTGCTGCTGGTGTTCGTGGCCGCCGCGCCGCTGGTGGCGCCGCTGCCGCTGCCGGTGCTGGCGGCCATCGTGATCGTCATCGCCTGGGGCATGCTGGACCGCTGGACGCTGCGCCTGCTCAACCCCTGGAAGCGCGGCAGCCACGCCAGCGGCTTGCGCGGCGGGCTGGCGGTGATGGCGCTGGTGTGCGCCGTCACGCTGTGGCGCGGCTTCACCGTCGGCGTGGCCGCCGGCGTGCTGCTGTCGATGGCGGTCTTCATCGCGATGATGAACCGCTCGCTGCTGCGCACGCGCGCCGACGCGGCCGAGCGCCCGTCGCGCCGCGTCTACCCGGCGGCGCTGGAAGAGCGGCTGCAGCCGCTGCGCCGCAGCGCCGTGCTGTGGGAGCTGGAAGGCGCGCTCTTCTTCGGCAACGCCGACCGATTGCAGTCGCTGGCCGACACGCTGCAGCCCGACGCGCGCGTGCTGGTGATCGACCTGCGCCGCGTCAGCTCGATCGACGAAAGCGGCGCCGCGGCGATGGCCGCGCTCGGCCAGGCGCTGGACCGGCGCGGCGTGCCGGTGCTGCTGGCCGGGCTGGCGCCGGCCTCGGCGCCGGCGCAGGCGCTGGCCGTGATCGCCGACGAACTGCCGCTGTGGCCCGACGCCGACCGCGCGCTGGAAGCCGCCGAGCGCCGCCTGCTGGGCGCGCAGGCCGACGCGCTGCTGGCCCCCACCGCGCCGGCCGACAGCCTGCTGCTGCAGGGCCTGCCGCCGGCCTGGCAGGCGCTGGTGATGGCTCGGCTGCAGCCGCTGTCGCTGGCGATGGGCCAGCGCCTGTTCAGCCGGGGGCAGGCGGCCGATGCGCTGTACCTGCTGTCGGCCGGCTCGGTGAGCATCGTCGACGACGACGGCCGGCGGCTGGTCAGCGTCTCGCCGGGCATGATGTTCGGCGAGGCCGGGCTGCTGCAGGGCGGCACGCGCAGCGCGCATGCCGAGGCCGACCAGCCGGCCCTCGTGCACCGGCTGTCGCTGCACGACCTGCAGGCGCTGCAGCAGCAGCACCCCGAGCTGCTGGCGGCGCTGTACCGCAACCTCGCGGTGTTCGTGTCGTCGCGGCTGCGGACGGTGACCGGTGCGTGGTGGGCGAGCCAGGCCTGACGGCCTGGGCCGCACCAATCAGGCCTGACGACCTGAGTCGCCCAAGGCAGGCCTGAACTAGACTGCCCGCCACCGCACCGCCGCCTTCGGAGCCCGTTCATGAGTGACCCCATCCTCGTCGCCCAGCACGGCGACGTCGTCTGCGAACTGCTGCCGGCGCTGGCCAACCGCCACGGCCTGGTCACCGGCGCCACCGGCACCGGCAAGACCATCACGCTGCAGAAGCTGGCCGAGAGCTTCAGCGCCACCGGCGTGCCGGTGTTCCTGGCCGACGTGAAGGGCGACCTGACCGGCATCACCCAGGCCGGCACGGTGTCGCCCAAGATGGCCGCGCTGCTGAAGGAGCGCGGCCTGCCGACGCCCGAGCCGGTGAAGTGCCCGGCCACCTTGTGGGACGTGTTCGGCGAGCAAGGCCACCCGGTGCGCGCGACGGTCAGCGACATGGGCCCGCTGCTGCTGGCGCGCATGCTGGCGCTCAACGAGATCCAGGCCGGCGTGCTGAACCTCGTGTTCAAGATCGCCGACGACAACGGCCTGCTGCTGCTGGACATGAAAGACCTGCGCGCGATGCTGCAGTACGTGGGCGACAACGGCAGCCAGTTCACCACCGAGTACGGCAACATCAGCGCCGCCTCGGTCGGCGCCATCCAGCGCGGGCTGCTGCAGATCGAAGAGCAAGGCGGCGACAAGTTCTTCGGCGAGCCCATGCTCGACATCGCCGACTTCATGCAGACGGTTGATGGCAAGGGCGTCGTCAATGTCCTGGCCGCCGACAAGCTGCTGAACGCGCCGCGGCTCTACGCGACCTTCCTGCTGTGGATGCTGAGCGAGCTGTTCGAGCGCCTGCCCGAGGTGGGCGACCTCGACAAGCCCAAGCTCGTGTTCTTCTTCGACGAGGCGCACCTGCTGTTCAAGGACGCGCCCCAGGTGCTGGTGGAGCGCATCGAACTGGTGGTGCGCCTGGTGCGCAGCAAGGGCGTGGGCGTGTACTTCGTGACGCAGAACCCGCTGGACGTGCCCGACAGCGTGCTGGCGCAACTCGGCAACCGCGTGCAGCACGCCTTGCGCGCCTTCACGCCGCGCGACCAGAAGGCGGTGAAGAGCGCCGCCGACACCATGCGCCCCAATCCGAAGTTGGGCGACATGGCCGCGGCCATCACCGAGCTGGCGGTCGGCGAGGCCTTGATCAGCTTCCTCGACGCCAAGGGCCGGCCCAGCGTCACCGAGCGCGTGTTCGTGATCCCGCCGGGCAGCCAGATCGGGCCCATCACGCCCGAGCAGCGCCAGGCGCTGATCGCCGGCTCGCTGGTCGCCGGCACCTACGAGAAGACGGTGGACCGCGAATCGGCGTACGAGAAGCTCAAGGGCCGCGCGGGCGCGGCCGGCGGCGGGAGTGGTGGCAACGGCAGCGCCACCGCCACCTCGGCACCGCTCAATTTGCCGGGCAGCACGCCGGCCGGCGAGGCCGGCGGCGGCATGATGGACATGGTCAAGGACGCGATGTTCGGCACCGTCGGCCCGCGCGGCGGGCGCAAGCCGGGGCTGGTGGAATCGGCCGCGCAATCGGCCGTCAAGAGCATCGGCTCGTCGCTGGGCCGCGAGCTCATCCGCGGCGTGCTGGGCTCGCTGCTCGGCGGCGGGAAGCGGCGCTGAGCGGCGCGGCCGCCACCGCCGTCGGCGCCGCTGGTGGCGGTGCCGCATCCCGCAGCCCTTCCAGCACCGCCAGCACCTGCTGCACCGCGCCGTCGTCGCCGCCGCTGCGGTGCGCCAGCGCCAGTGGCCGCCACAGCGCGGGCTTGAGCGGCCGCACCTCGATGCGCGCCTCGGGTGCCGGCGCGCTGGCCTCGTGCGGCAGCAGCGCGGCGCCGTAGCCGGCGGCCACCAGGCTCTTGATCGCGTCGTTGTAGTTCAGCTCGATGCGCGCCTTCGGCCGCTGGCCGGCGCGCGCGAACCAGTCGGCCGTCAGCCGCGCCAGCCGCGTGCTGCCGTCGTTGAGGATCAGCGGGCGCTGTGCCAGCCAGGCCGGCGCCAGCGTCTTCGGCGCGGCCCAGGCGGCGGGCACGAAGGCCAGCACCGGGTCGCGCCGCCAGGGGCGCACCTGCACGCCGGCCAGCGGCGGCTGCGGCAGCGCGACGATGCCCACATCCAGCGTGCCGGCGGCCAGCCGCGCCAGCGTCTCGGCCGAGGTCAGCACCTGCACCTGCACGTCGATGCCGGCGTGGCGGGTCTCCAGCACCTGCAGCGCCTGCGGCAGCAGGTGGGCGATGGCGCCGGTCGACGCACCCAGCCGCACGCGCCCGCCGCGGCCCTGGGCCTGCGCCAGCACGGACGCCAGCGCCTCGTCGGCCTCGGCCAGCAGGCGACGGGCGCGCTCGATCAGCGCCGCGCCGACGCCGGTGGGCGACACCGCGCCGCGGCCGCGCAGCAGCAGCGGCGCGCCCAGGCGCGATTCCAGCTCGGCCACGTGCAGCGTGACGGTCGGCGGCGCCAGGTGCAGCGCGCGCGCCGCGGCCACGAAGCTGCCGAGGTCGGCCACCGCCAGCAGCGTGCGCAGGCGGTCGAGGTTGAGTTCGCGCATACGGGCTCGATTCAGCTTTGATGAATCGACAGTTTGCAAGATTCAACTTGCCTGCTGCAAGCCCCGGGCCGACGATGCGCGCCATGACACCCCGCATCTACATCGACGGCGACCAGGGCACCACCGGCCTGCAGATCCTGGCGCGCCTGCAGTCGCGCCCCGACCTGCAGCTCATCACGCTGCCCACGGCCCGGCGCAAGGACCCTGCCGCGCGCGCCGACGCGCTGAACCGCTGCGACGTGGCCATCCTGTGCCTGCCCGACGCCGCGGCGCGCGAGGCGGTGGCGATGATCGAGAACCCCGCGGTGCGCGTGATCGACGCCAGCTCGGCGCACCGCATCGACCCCGGCTGGACCTACGGCTTCGCCGAGATGCTGCCCGGGCAGGCCGAACGCATCGCGCAATCCCAGCGCGTCAGCAACCCCGGCTGCTATCCCACCGGCGCGCTGGCGCTGCTGCGGCCGCTGGTCGACGCCGGCCTGCTGCCGGCCGACCACCCGGTGAGCATCCACGCGGTCTCGGGCTACTCGGGCCAGGGCCGCGCGGGGGTCGAGCGCCATGAAGGCGAGCAGGCCGCGTCGGCCCCCGCGCTGCAGCTCTACGGCCTGCAGTTGCAGCACAAGCACGTGCCCGAAATCCAGCAGCACGCCGGGCTGACGCAGCGCCCCTTCTCCGTGCCGGCCTACGGCCACTACCGGCAAGGCATCGTGCTGAGCATTCCGCTGCACCTGCGGCTGCTGCCCACCGGCACGACGGCGGCGCGCCTGCATGAGGCGCTGGCCGACCGTTATGCCGGGCAGCGCCACGTCGAGCTTCTGCCGCCGGCGGCCGCCGCCGCGCTGGACACCATCGACCCGCAGGCCCTGAACGGCCGCGACGACCTGCGCCTGCTGGTGCTGGCCAACGAAGCGCAAGGCCAGGTGCTGCTGGTCGCGGTGTTCGACAACCTCGGCAAAGGCGCCGCCGGCGCGGCGGTGCAGAACCTGGCGTTGATGTTGGGCGGCTAGGCTTCGCTTCAGGCCGCCAGCCGCGCCATCGCCGCGGCGGTCTCGGCGTCGGCCGGGAAGAAGGCTTCGATCGTCAGCTCGGACAGCGTCACATCGACCGCGGTGCCGAACACCGTGGTCGTGCTGATGAACGACAGCGGCCCCTCCGGCCCGGCCAGGCGGAACGGCACCGCGATGCGGCCGTCGGCGGGCGGCGCCGAGGCCGGCCGCGGCGGCGCGGGGTAGTGCTTCAACTCGTCCAGCAGCGCAGCCAGCACGGGGTCGGCCGAACGTTCGACCTCGTGCGCCAAGCGCACCAGCAGATGCTCGCGCCATTCGGCCAGGTTCAGGATGCGGCCGGCCAGCCCGGCGGGATGCAGCGTCAGCCGCAGCACGTTGAGCGGGCCGGACGGCAGCGGCGGCGCGCCGCCGGCGCCGGCCAGCAAGGCATGCACGGCGCGGTTGGCCGACAGCAGGTTCCAGTGCCGGTCCACCGCCAGCGCCGGGTGCGGCAGATGGCCTTGCAGGATGCGCTCGACCGCGCCGCGCGCGGCGGCCAGTTCGGGCGCGTCCAGCGGCCGCTCGCGATACAGCGGCGCGAAGCCGGCGGCGACCAGCATCGCATTGCGCTCGCGCACCGGCACCGAGAGGTGCTCGGTCAGCCGCAGCAGCAGCTCGCGGCTGGGCAACGATCGACCTGACTCGACGAAGCTGAGGTGGCGCGTAACTGTTCACGTGGTACCCGCGCACCAAGACCAGCAAGTGCCAGTCAGCCGCTGGGCGCTGCGACCGGGGCAGGCAACAGCGAAGGCGGCGCGGTCTTGTCGATGAAGGCGAGCACGGCGTTGTGCATGAAACGCCAAAGGTCGAGGCCTTGACGCAGACAGATCCCGTGGACGTTGAAGCCACGCGCCAGGAACTGATCGCCCCGCAGCGAGCAGGTGGGGCCGGAGATCTTGCGCTTGAGCACCAGGCTGCGCAACGCCTGCTCGGCAGCGTTGCTGGTGGGCTGCAGCAGCGGGTTGGTGGTGAAGCTCCACAGCGCGGGCCACAACGCCGCACGTTGGTGCAAGTGCCGGCGATGCGCGAGCACAGGGTTTGCTGCCCTTTGCTCCAGTGCCGCGCGTAGCCGCCGCCGGATGCCTTGCAGGCCCGCACCGCGCAAGCGGCCTTGCTCGCGCCGGCGGAACATCACCCAGCCCAGCGCCTGCAGCAACGTGGCGTGGTCAGGCACGCGGTCGGGTTCCAGTCGCACTCACGCTACGCCAACGGGCTTGGTGCACCGTGAGCACGCACGAGCAGATGTGCACCGATGTCTCGCACGCACCATGTTTGAATCAAATCAAACTTCGATGCTAGATGAACAGCTACGCTGGATCAGCATACTCGCGCCGCTTTTTTGACTGGCTGCGGATTTAGCTCACGAGTTAGTTCGCGATCAAGACACGGGCGAGACGATTCAGCCTTGTTGGACTTGCGGGAGATCAACAGAATGAAGCATGCAGATTGCAATATGACTGTTCATACCAACGGAAGAAAATGGAGGCGGCATTGTGGTACGACATTGCTACTACTGGCGACCACGTTGAGTTCAAGTCAAGCAGCCAGTCCGGGGGCGTTGCTAACTGATGCTGCCACCGGCGACACTAATGAATTGACCATTGTTATTAATTACGGCAACACAAGTAGACTATCAGCACTCTCCAAGTCGCTGGCTGCCGCCAAGAATTCTGTCGAAATCGAGCGCGCGCTCGTTGCAGGCGTTAACAATACTGAGGATAACGTCAATGCCGCATTAGGCAATCCGCTCCATGCGCGCTACGTGATAAATTTTGACCGCTTATCAGATCGCGATCGGATTGCAATTGATACTGCTATTGCGAACGACAAATTAGGCAATGTCACAGCGATGTTTGCGCGCGAGCGATTGGAGCGTTATATTGTTCTACGGTACGTCAGCGTAGAAACTGCCCGCTTGGCATTCAGTAAATTGCGCCGCGAACTCGCGATACAAAATGTCAATATTAACAGAGTTGGCGCAACTATTTCGGCAGCTCCGAGTGACCCCTATTTTTCCAACAATGGAACCCCAGCTCAGTATCAATGGGGCATGGACGCCATGAAATTTTCTGATGCCTGGAGCTTGAGCACCGGCGCGGGCGTGTATGTTGGACTATTGGATTTTGGATATCTGGGAGTACAAGTTGCTCCATTTGGAAATCCAGCAACTGATTTTAGAACACATCCCGATCTTATTCAGAACTTCCGTCGTCACTTCTTAAGTGATTACGCCCAAGCGGGAATGTATTACGCCGGATACAATAATTCCAATCATACAATTCATGTGGCCGGCATCTTGGCGGGCGCGCACAATAACGCCAGCCCCAATCCCCCTAACATCGTGTTTGGTCCTGCTAATACCGGCTATGTTGCCGGAGGTTGTCCGGAATGTAGTTTCACTGTATTTCCATACGGAATACCTGGCACCGCTCGCACGGATTCATATATTGGCGCGCAAATCACGGAAGCTGTTGATATAGGTTTACAAATCATTAACTGGAGCGGAGGAGCTCCAAATCAAACATGCAACGATTCTCCAGTTATTTGTGCTGCCATAAACTATGCAACAACCCGAGGCGTGCTGATTGTAGTTGCAGCGGGAAATAATTTAAATAATTCGACCGTCTTTCCTGCGCTCGGTGACGGCCCGCAGTTTCCAGGCAACTTGGGAGATTCAAGCAGCGTCCTCCCGGTTGGTGGGTTGAAGCCAGATCTTCATCGTTGGGAGACCACGCAGTCAACGTGCACACTGGATTACTGCGAGCTCGGTACAAACAATCCATCATTGGCAGGCGTGATGGGACCGGCTCAAGATATTGTTTCTGATTTTGTCGCAAATACCAATCATAATATACAACTATCATGCGGAGATACGACAGGCGTAGATCTATCTGCGCCTCGCTTTCTGGCCTCTGGTATAGGTGATGGCGTCGGCACTTGCACCGGGACGTCAATGGCGGCACCTCATATATCGGCGTTGGCAGCACTCCTTCGATCCGTAAATCCGCGTGCCTCTTTTGCCGCCGTGCGTGATCTAATACGATCTTCAGCGGATCGACATCAGACGCCGGATACCTATTATGGTCATGGTTTGCCTAGTGCAGTGACTGCTATGACTTCGGCTATTGCCGCCAATCCGTCGCGATTAACTCCGCTCTTTTCCTACTACAGCAGCAATCGAAGTGATTCGTTTTACACGATAGTGCCGCAGATGGCGCGTGCGGCGGTTGAGGGCTATCTGCGCCTACGGGTCAGTAATTCCAGTCAATACATTAATCAGTACTTTCCCGCGTACGGTAATATAATCTCCAGTTATTGGTTGCCGCCAGGATCACCATTCGTTATTGGCCCCAGCGCTCCCAACTACACGATGGCGGAGGCCTGGGTCTTTACGAGCGCCGCCAATCCAAAGAACGCCGCAGTACCGTTGTCGCGACTCGTGCGCATGAGTTGGAAGTGCGGGGACGCCACCACGTACATCCCAGCTATCTGCGCGACTAACCCAAATCACGTCGATACGACACTCGTACTGGACAATGAGGTGTCAGCTTTTGAGTCGCTCGGATATAAGGTGGACGGTCATGAAGGCTATATATACCCAGCCAACTTGACCCAGCCGTTAGGCACGGTGAAGCTCTTGCGGCGCTATCACTTGGCACGCGACGACCACGCCGTATTTCCCGAACCTGCGCTGTCGTCGATGCTTGGTCAAGGGTATTCTGCCGTCAGCAACAACATCGAATGGCTCGGTTACGTGTATCCGAACCCTGCGAGCGGCACGATGCCGACGGTTCAATGAGCGAGCAAGACACCCCTGCGGCCCGACCCCGCCCGAAAGCGCCCCCGATGGTCGCGGCACTTGCTGCCATCGTGTTGCTCGCCGCTTGCGGCGGCACGAGTTCCACTGCAGATCCCGATCCCCCGGTCACACCGCCGGCTGCCAAGCCGATGCTGACCCTGTTGGCCGGCGGCTTCAACGGCAGCGCACGCGATGGCAATGCCGGGCAGGCCGGCTTTCTCAACATCGATTCGCTCGTCGCGGACAGCCGGGGCGTGATCTACGCCGGCGACTACAGCGCGATCCGCAGGATCAGCGCCGAGGGCGAGGTCACAACCTTGGCCGGTGACTTGACGCAGACCGGCGATGTCGATGGCCAAGGTGCCGCTGCCCGTTTCGGTTCCATCGTGAATCCCGCGTTGCCCTATTGCACGGTGTACGGGTATGGCCGCTACCCCTGCTTGGGGCTTGCCCTGGATGGCGATGGCCCGCTGATGGTGGCCGACCAGGGGGCCGGCAGGCTGCGGGCAGTCTCGACCACGGGGCTGGTGTCGACTCGGTGCGGCAGCCAGGCCGACTGGGCATCGGCGATGGGCGTGGCCGTCAATGCGCAGGGCGTGACGGTGACCGTGCAGGTCAGCACGCCGTCGCCGACGGCGGCCAACCCGTCATACGGCCTCTTCATCAGACGTTGCGACGCCGGCATTTCGCTGCCCGCCTACGCGAAGGAAGTAGCCGTCGACGACGTCGGCGCCTTGGTCTTCAATGACCTCGGCGAGCTCTACGTCAGCGACGTTGCCCGGCTCGATGCGCCGTCCGCGACCAGGATCTGGCGCATCTCCGCGAATGGGGACAAGAGCCTTTTCGTCGGCGAGTCTGCCGGCATCGGCCTGCGTGCCGGTGCCATGGCGGTCGACGCAGCAGGCCGTCTGTACCTGGCCGACACGGCCAAACGCGTCGTCCGCAGGTTCGGCATCGACGGCACGATGACGGTGCTGGTCGGACAGCTCGGTGTTACCACGCCTGGCCTTCAGCTCGGCGCGCTGCCGGGGCGCCTGAACCAGCCCAATGCGCTGGCGGTGGACCGCGTCAACCAGCGTCTGCTGATCGGCGATCTCAACGATGAAAGCAGACCCGTGGTGTTGACGGTGCCGCTGGCCGCGGGCACCTGACACCTTGTTCACGGGGTAGCCCCAGCGCATCCAGGCTCGCGGGGGTCAAGGTGCCCGGCAAAGCCGGGTCACCTTGAGAGCCTCAAGCCCCCACCCGCCCCCGCACGTGCGCCGCCAGCGCTCTTAGCGCCCCATCGATCGCCGCCTGCAGCCGCTCGAAGCCGGCGTTCTTGCGGTAGTCGCGATCCATGTAGAGCGAGCGCTTGACCTCCACCTGCAGCGCGTGCCAGCCGCGCGCCGGCTGGCCCGAGGCGCGGATGATCTCGACGCCCTTGAACGGATCGTTGCGCGCGGTGCTGTAGCCGGCGGCCTGCAGCGCGGTCTCGATCACGGCCAGCGTCGCCTCGTCGCAGGTGGCGCCGTCGAGGTTGCCCAGCACGAAGTCGGCCAGCGGCTTCTCGGGCAGGCCCAGCTTGCGGTAGCTCTCGTCGGGCATGGAGTGCACGTTGAGGTGCCAGCGCTGCGGCCAGCGCGCGGCCGCGGCGTCCAGCGCCTCGTTCAGCGCGCGGTGATACGGCTGCCAGCAGCGCTCGATGCGGCCTTGCAGTTCGGCCGCCGTCAGCAGCCGGTCGTAGATCGGCCGGCCGTCCATCAGCCGCCACACCAGGCCGATGCCCAGCTCGGTCTTGCGGCCCGGCGCCACCGGGCCGGGCCAGGGGTCGGCCAGCAGCGCGAGGTCGATGTCGTGCAGGCTGCGGTTGGGGTCGATGTAGGCGCGCGGGAAGTTCGCCGCCAGCAGCGTGGCGCCGTGCGCGGGCGCGCTGCCCCACAGCTCGTGCACCCAGGTGTCCTCGCCCTGGCGCAGCGCCGCGCCTGGCAGCGCGGCCCCGAAGTCGGCCGGATAGTCGGTGCCGCTGTGCGGCGAGTCGACGACGATGGGCAGCGCCGCGGCGCGCGGCAAGCTCAGGGTGACGGGCGGCGGCGGTGCGGCGGTGCTCATCGCGACATGCTATGCCAGCGCCTGGCCGCGCCGGCATATGCGCCGGCCTATGCGCCGGTTTATGCGCCGGCTTATGCGCCGGGCGCGAATGCTCATGACGATTAGTTCGACGGCGGCGCGGGGCGCGGCGACGAGAATGCGCGGCTGCCCACCCACAAAGACCGCGGCTTTCGCGCGCCGCCTGCCACGTGAACTTCCAGCAACTGCGCTCGCTGCGCGAAGCGGTCCGCCAGGGCTTCAACCTCACGCTGGTGGCGCAGGCGCTGCACACCTCGCAGCCCGGCGTCAGCCGCCAGATCCGCGAGCTGGAAGAAGAACTGGGCATCGACCTCTTCGAGCGCGCCGGCAAGCGGCTGACCGGCCTGACCGGCCCCGGCGCGGCGGTGCTGCCCATCGTCGAGCGGCTGCTGCACGAGGCCGACAACTTGAAGCGCGCCGGCGACGACTTCGCGGCCCAGGGCCGCGGCACGCTGACCATTGCGGCCACGCACTCGCAGGCGCGCTACGCGCTGCCGCCGGCAGTGCGCGATTTCAGCGCCGCGCACCCCGAGGTCAGCCTGCACCTGCACCAGGGCTCGCCGCGCCAGGTGGCCGAGCTGCTGCTCTCGGGCGAGGCCGACATCGGCGTGGCCACCGAAGCGCTGGCCGACTACCCCGAACTGCTGGCCCTGCCCTGCTACCAGTGGACGCACTCGGTGATCGTGCCGCGCGGCCACGCGCTGGACGCCGAGGCCGCGGCCGGCCAGCCGCTGACGCTGCAGCGCCTGTCGACGCTGCCGCTGATCACCTACGAGCGCGGCTACACCGGCCGCGGCCACATCGACGAGGCGTTCTTGCGCGCCGGACTAACGTTCAACCTGGTGCTGTCGGCGATGGATGCCGACGTCATCAAGACCTACGTCGAGCTGGGCATGGGCGTCGGCATCATCGCCGCCATCGCCTACGACGAAGAACGCGACGCCCGCCTGGCCGCGATCGACGCGCGCCACCTGTTCGCCGGCAACATGACGCGCCTGGCCGTGCGCCGCGGCCGCTTCCTGCGCAGCTACGAATACGCCTTCATCGAAACATTCGTGCCGCCGCTGACGCGCGAACGCGTGGAGCAGGCGGCGGCCCGGCCGGTGGGGGACGCGGGCCTGCGTTGAGTCACGAGCATGAACCGTAGGCCTTTGAAGGCGCCCGACGCGCTTGCCAAGGCGTAGCGAAGGCCTGCACAAAGATTTCTGTGAATCATTGTCCTGCCGCTCCCTGATCACAGAAGGCCACAATGGAAGAGCACAGGAGGATAGCTGACGACCCGTATACTGCTTTTGCTTTTCCGCCCGCCGTCGCCCATGCCCCGAGCTGACCTCATCGTGAACCTAGTGCGTGCCGGGACGCAGGGAGATCAGCGTACCTTTCGGTCGACGGTCGAAGCCATCGCAGCCGAAGAGCGTGCAAAGCGCCACACCCAGCTCGCCGAGCGCCTGGAAGAAAATCTGCGTCAGCCGGCACCCAGCGCCAAAGCCGCCGAAGTAGTCCGTAGCTTCGACGGTGGTCACGGCGGCCTGCTCTACGAAGTGGAGCCACGCCGTGGGTTGACCAGCATGTTCCTCGATGACGCTGTCGCCACTCCGGTGCGAGAGCTGGTCGAAGAGCAACAACGCGCCGAACTGCTTCGTTCCTACGGAGTCGAGCCTCGCCACCGCGTGCTGCTGGAGGGCCCGCCGGGCAACGGCAAGACGACACTTGCGGAAGGCATCGCGTTCGAGTTGATGGTGCCGCTTTTTGTGGTGCGCTACGAAGCTGTGGTCGGCAGCTTTCTCGGTGAAACCAGTGGGCGCCTGAAGCGGCTGTTCGACTTCGCGCGCACGCACCAATGCGTGTTGTTCTTCGACGAGTTCGACACTCTGGGCAAGGAACGCGGCGACACGCACGAGACAGGCGAGATCAAGCGCGTGGTGAGTTCACTGCTTCTGCAGATCGATTCACTTCCAAGCCACGTGGTCGTCGTGACGGCCACCAATCATGCGGAGTTGCTGGACAGGGCCGTGTGGAGACGCTTCCAATTGCGCCTGAACCTGCCAGCTCCTACGCCAGCGCAGCGCGCAGCGTGGTTCGAACGGTTCGAAACGACGCTGGGCGTGCCGCTGGGCCTGCCTGCCAAGACGTTGGCGACCCGCCTGCCGGTGCAGAGTTTCTCCGATCTGGAGCAGTTCTGCGAGGACGTGCATCGTCGATATGTTCTGGCGCTGCCGGGCGCAGACCTTCAGCGGATCTTGACCGAGCGCCTATCCCAGTGGAAAGAGCGCGTCGGCCCGACAACTGCCGACAGGCCTTGATGCGTGGCGACGGGTACAGCTGAGCAGTTCCCGCTGCTGATCTTCCCCGCGCCGTCTCAAGTGGTGCGCGAAGGGGGGAACGGTTTCCCGCCGTCTGTTCACTATCCCGATCACGCGCGTCAGGGCCGACGACTGGGCGATCGATTCGGACGCCTGCAAGCGGCCTTCGATGCACGACGACTGGAATTGCGCGCACGTGCGCAGAACGATGATCCGGACTTGGTGCTCGTGTTCGAGACCGTCGGATCCGTCGATGACTTCATCTCGACGGCGCAACGCGTGCCGGGGCTCGAGTGGTTGGCGGCGGTTGACGACGAGATCGCGCCCGACGAAGACTTCTACGATACGCGGGAGAGAGGAAAGCCGCTCGGCGGCAAGCTCTTTCTGGTAGGCAGCAACAGGGCCGCGCTCGATGAGGTGGTTCGCCTGTGGGGTCTGTACCGGGACGATCCGAACGCGAACCTGGGCCCGGGCCTGAGCGCCTGGAAAGGCGTCTTCGCGCACCTGAAGGACGCGCGCTTCTGGAGTCCAGCCGATCGCCTGGGCCCAGAGCTTCGGGACGCCCTGCGTTTCCGAGTCCAGCATGGTGCCGCGTCGATACGGTTCGAAATTGAAGCTTGGCACTTTGCTGCAGCAGCTAGGAACGCTGCAGCATCAGCAGAAATCCGCGAGCTTGTAGGGCAATTGGGCGGCGCTGTACTTCACGAGAGCCTGATCGGCGACATCGCGTATCACGGCTTCCTTGTCGACGTGCCAGCCTTGGGTGTGGGGCAGCTTCTCGATGGAGAGGCACCACCGTTGCTGCATTCCGACCGCGTGATGTTCTTCCGTGCGCAGGGGCAGGCCGTTGTCCCTGTCGAGGCAGCTACGGCGCGCTCGCCGACAAGGCCACCGCCCGCACAACGCACCAACGGAACTGCTGTGGTCGCCTTGCTCGACGGCTTGCCACTAGCGAACCATCCTATGCTTCAAGGCCGCGTTGAGATCGACGACCCAGACGGCTGGGGCGACAACTATCCGGCTGCAGAGCGAACTCACGGCACGGCGATGGCATCGCTGATCGCGTTAGGTGACTTGGGTATGGCGGACGCGCCACTGGCCCGACCCATCTATGCGCGGCCCATCATGCGTCCCGCCGGGCCGAGTGGTCAGCGCGTCGAACGCACACCAGAAGACCGCCTGCTGATCGACTTGGTCCATGTGGCCGTGCGGCGAATGTTCGAGGCGACTGCTGGGCGGCCTGCGTTGGCACCCACCGTGCGAGTCATCAACCTCTCCGTAGGCGACCCCCATCGAGCGTTCGGTGGCGAGCTCTCGCCGTGGGCTCGTTTGCTCGACTGGCTTCAGCACAAGTACAACGTGCTCTTCGTGGTTAGCGCGGGCAATCGGGAGCATGGCGAGCTGCTGCTGGAAACCGCAGCGGGCAGCGTGTCCGCGATGCCACTGGAGCAACGGTCAAGGCTGGCGATGCAGGCACTCTGCCGCGACGACATGCATCGCCGTATCCTGGCCCCTGCCGAATCGGTCAATGCCCTTACCGTCGGGGCCTGTCATTCGGACGGGTCCACGGTGACGCCGGTGCCCGGACGCTTCGTGCTGTTCGCGGAAGGAGGGTTAGCGCCCTATTCGGGCATCGGACCGGGATTCCGGCGAGCGGTGAAGCCTGACATCCTGCTTCCAGGTGGCCGCGTCCTCTATCGAGAGGCCGTCCAGTCACCGGCAGGTCAGACAAGAGTCCAGGCCATCGAAGCACTGCAGCCTCCAGGGCAGTTGGTGGCCGCGCCGCCAACAGCGCAAGGCGCCGCACTGCACACACGTGGCACCAGCAATGCGGCCGCGCTGGGAACGCGGTGGGCTGCACGTGCCCATGCGGTGCTCCAAATCCTCCGTGCCAGCTACCAGACCTTGGATGAGAGCTATGACGCGGTGTTGATCAAGGCGCTGCTCGCTCACGGTGCGCTCCTTGGCGACGTGCAGTCTCAGGTGCTGGCGGCAAGGCCCGATGTCGACGAATGGCAGGCACAGCGGCGGTTGGCAAGCCGCTACGGCGGACTAGGCGTTGCCGACGTCGAGAGGGCACTGACCTGCACTGCACAACGCGCGACCCTGCTGGGTGTCGGTGCGCTGAAGAACGACAAGGCCTTGGAATTCCGCGTGCCCTATCCGCCTGCTCTCCATGCGACCGTCGTAAAGCGCAAGATCACTGTGACGCTGGCCTGGATGACGCCGATCAATCCTCGACACTCGAAGTACCGCGTGGCGCGGCTCTGGGTTGACCTTCCCGATGGACCCTTGCGCGGCGATCGTGCTGAAGGCGAGTGGCGGCAACTCCGGCAAGGGACGATCCATCACGAAGTGTTCGAGGAGTCGCGCGCTGCAGTCGTACAAGAAGGCACAACCCTAGCGGTGCGTGTCAACTGCCTGGCCGATGCCGGCCCTGTCAGGGAGGCGATCAGATTCGCGCTGTGCGTTTCGCTGGAGGTCGCAGAAGGCGTGAATCTGCCGGTCTATCAGCAAGTGCGAGAACGAATTGAGCCGCGTATTGGCGTGCGGCCGGGGCCTGCCGCCTAACAGAAAGTCTTGGCTAGCTGTGAAGTGTCAACAGGTTCTTTCGAGGAACCAAGAGACGTGAGACCGGCGGCTTGAGGTTGATGCCGTGGTGCGGCCTGTGCCAGTTGTAGAAGTGGTTCCAGGCCGGCAACTGCTCGCGGCGTTGGTCTGAACTGGAGTAGGGCTGGCCGTAGGCCCACTCGCGCAGGGCCGACTGGATGAAGCGCTCGGCCTTGCCGTTGGTCTGCGGGCGGTACGCGCGGGTGAACTTCTGGCTGATGCCCAGTTCCAGGCAGCTTGAGGCGAACAAGGCGGAGTGGAACGACTTGCCGTTGTCGGTCAGCACCCGCTGGATGGACACGCCGAAGCACTCGAAGTAGGCCAGCGCCTCGCGGAAGAGTTCTGTGGCCGCTTTGGACAGTGGGACGGTTCGTGGCACCGTGTTCTTGGTCTCCAACAGCCTGACCACGCGCTTGCCAAGCTCGACCTGCCCCTTGCGAAGTCCCGTGATCTCGGACGAGCGCATGCTGGTCTCGATCGCAGTGCGCACGATCCACCTCATCATGGGAATCGAGTAGTCGTCGACCAGCGCCATGAGACGCCGCTCTTCAGCTTCCGCGAGCCGCCGGTTCCGTCCAGCGCCAGGCGAGGGCCGGCGAATGTTGAGCACAGGGTTGACGGCCAGACCCAAACCCCATTCCTTGATGGCGATGGTGAACAGGTGGCCGATGAGCGCCAGTTCCAGGCGAACGGTGTTGCCCGCCCGCGGCCTGGGCTTGCCGTCGCGCGCACGATCCTCCCCGGCCAATCGCTTGTCCCGGTGTGAGCGGCGGTCTGGAAGCGCGCTTATTCGGCGGTGAGAGGGCGCTTTCGATCAAGCGGCGGTGAAGTGCCGGTTCCGATGACCGGCGGCGAGGTACTGTTTCTGGGCTGATCGTTATTGGCGACGGAAGTCGTCATGCCGGCCGCCCTGCAGGGCGGCCGGCATGACGGGCCGCGACGCTGGCGTGAACTGAACATCGGGCCGGCGGCAAGTGCGGTAGAACGTGCGCCGTGCCCGAGTGGTAGGCGGGCGCGGCGTCGGCCCTTTGCGTGGCAGCTCCAGATCCGAACGCCGTGCCCTACACCGCGCCGATGAAGCGGGATGCAATCGCAGTGTATGCGCGCGTGCGCGGCACGGCACTGGCGTCGCAGCGCGCTGCATGGGGCGTGCCTCGGGAGTCCCCCGAGGAGCCTGGCAGCTGGTCGACCATCCCGCCCGCCTGTTCGTGTGCGCACGTTGCCGGGTGCAGGTGCTGCTGTGCAGTCGCTGCGACCGCGGTCAGCGCTACTGCGGCCGACACTGCTCAGGCGCGGCTCGGCTGGAGTCACGTCGAGCAGCAGGGCGTCGCTATCAGCGCAGCCGCGCCGGGCGTATGGCTCACGCGTCGCGGTCACGCCGCTGGCGCCAGCGGCGCCGTGAGCGCGAGCTGGCAAGCGGTGAAGTCGCCGTCTTCGACGGCGGTGTCATCGACTTCGTGACGCATCACGGTTCCCCGACGCCGGCCCCCGATGCTCCACTGCCTGCCGCCGCCGAGCATGCCGCCGCGGTGACCGGCGCCCTCGTGTTGCCGGGTACCGCGCGGTGCCGGCGCTGTGCTGCACCGCTGCCACCGTGGGTTCGCCAGGGCTTCGTGCGCCATGGCATGCGGCGCTGGCCGGCTCGCGTGATCCAACCCGATCCATGAAGGAGGAACTTCGCTTGGTCATCCCCGCCGATCTGAGCGCCACGATCTTGCGCCTGTACAAGGCCGAGCGCTGGCGCGTGGGCACCATCGCCCGCCAGCTGCATGTGCACCGCGACACCGTGCGCCGCGTGCTCGCCCAGGCCGGCGAGCCGGCGCTGTCCTCGCCGCTGCGGCCCAGCCGCGTCGATCCGTACCGAGCGTTCATCCTGCACACGCTGGAGCGCTTCCCCACGCTCACCGCCGCGCGGCTGTTCGCCATGGTCTGCGAGCGCGGCTATCGCGGCAGCCCGGAGCACTTCCGCCACGTCATCGCCGGCCTGCGCCCGCGCCCGGCGGCCGAGGCCTACCTGCGGCTGCGCACGCTGCCGGGCGAGCAGGCGCAGCTCGATTGGGGCCACTTCGGCCACCTGCAGATTGGCCGCGCCCGCCGGCCGCTGATGGCCTTCGTGATGGTGCTGAGCTACTCGCGGCGCATCTTCCTGAGGTTCTTCCTCGATGCGCGCATGGACAGCTTCCTGCGCGGCCATGTCCAGGCGTTCATCGCGTTCGGCGGCTGCCCGAGGGTGCTGCTGTACGACAACCTCAAGAGCGCGGTGCTCGAGCGCGCAGGCCAGGCCATCCGCTTCAACCCCGAGCTGCTCAAGTTCGCCGCCCATCAGGGCTTCGAGCCGCGCCCGGTGGGCATTGCGCGCGGCAACGAGAAGGGGCGCGTGGAACGCAGCATCCGCTACATCCGCGAAGCCTTCTTCGCCGCGCGCGAGTTCGCCGACCTGGACGACCTGAACGCGCAGGCGCAGGCGTGGTGCGAAGGCCCGGCGTGCGAGCGCCCCTGGCCCGAGGACAGCGCCTCGAGCGTGCGCCAGGCGTTCGAGGCCGAGCGCGCCAGCCTCATGGCCCTGCCCGAGCGCGAGTACCCGCTGGGCGAGCGCCTGGCCGTGCAGGTGGGCAAGACGCCGTACGTGCGCTTCGACCTCAACGACTACTCGGTGCCGCACAGCCACGTGCGGCGCACGTTGCAGGTGCTGGCCGACGAGCAGCGCGTGCGCGTGTTCGACGCTGTGCAGGAGCTCGCCTCGCACCGGCGCTGCTGGGACAGTGGCGCGCAGATCGAGGATCCCGCTCACATCCAGGCGCTGCTCGAGCACAAGCGCGCGGCGCGCACCCATCGCGGCACCGACCGCCTGACGCACGCTGCGCCGGCCGCGTCGGCGCTGCTCAAGGCGGCCGCCGCGCGCGGCCACAACCTGGGCGCCATCACCGCGGCGCTGCTGCGCCTGCTCGAGCGCTATGGCGCGACAGCCTTGCAGGCGGCCATCGGCGAGGCGCTGCAGCGCGACGTGCCGCATCCCAACGCGGTGCGCCTGGCGCTCGAGCGCGCGCGCGAGGAGCAAGGCCTGCCGCCGCCCACTGCGCTGCGCCTGAGCGAGACGGTCGCGCGCCGCGACGCGCCGGTGCGCTCGCATGAACTGGCCTCGTACGACCGCATCGTGCAGGCCGCTCGAGCGCACGAGGAGGACACCGATGAGTGAGACGCCGATGAACTCCGTCGAGCTGCAGGCGCAGGCCGCCGCTTTGCGCCTGCATGGGTTGCTGGCGCACTGGTCCGAAGTGATGGCCGACGCCGATGCCGCACGGTGCGTCACGCAGTGGCTGCGCTGGGAGGCGCAGGAGCGCGGCCGGCGCAGTCTGGAGCGGCGGCTGCGCGCCGCGCACATCGGGGGCTTCAAGCCGATCGCCGACTTCGACTGGAGCTGGCCCACGCAGGTCGATCGTGCGGCCATCGAGGAGCTGATGACGCTGCAGCTCATGACCGACGCGACCAACGTGGTGCTGGTCGGCGGCAATGGTCTTGGCAAGACGATGTTCGCGTGCAACCTGGGCTACCAGGCGGTGCTGGCGGGCCACACGGTGCTGTTCGTCACCGCCGGGCAGTTGCTGGGTGACCTGGCGGCCTTGGACAGCGACTCGACGCTGCGGCGGCGGCTGCGCCACTACGCCGCGCCGGACGTCCTGCTCATCGACGAGGTGGGGTACCTGTCGTACTCGAACCGGCACGCGGATCTGTTGTTCGAGCTCGTCAGCCGCCGTTACCAGCACAAGAGCACGGTGGTGACGACCAACAAGGCCTTCGCCGACTGGGGCGAGGTGTTCCCCAACGCGGCATGCGTCGTCTCGTTGGTGGACCGCCTGATGCACCGCGCCGAGGTCGTGCGCATCGAGGGCGAGTCCTACCGCGCCAAGGAGGCGCAGGAGCGGTTAACGGCGCGCGCGAAGCAACGCCGGGCCTTGACCGCAAGGAGCAAGCCGTGAGCACGCGCGATGCCTCACTGCCGCCGCTGCCGGCACACTGGACGCCCGAGCAGGCGCTGGCGGTCTTCGAGTGCCTGCACGCGCTGCGCGAGCAGCTGTGGTCGATGTACGGATCCGACGTGCAGCAGGCTTGGGCAGCGCAGCTCGCGCAGCACTTGCCTCTGCCCGAGTTCGATCCGAACGAGCCGTTCTGAACGTCCACTCGCTTCAAGGCACGAGGGCCCCGACGGGGCCCTCGTTGCTCCGGCTCACGCCGCCATCAAACCCGCGCCCTCGCCGCCGAATAGAGGCGGTTCTATGCCGCCGCCAACACCCGGTACTCCGCAACCAGCTCAGGTGTGATGCCGGCCAGCGAGTACTTGCCGAAGAACGCTGTCAGCGGCACGGCCCGTAGCTTCGCGCCGATCTGCGTGAACGGGCGCTTGGTAGGCGTGACCTCCGCCAAGTACCGGTGGATGGCCTTCTCGAACGTCATGCGTTCGGACGGCCCGCGCTGCAGGAACAGCCCGCGCACCATCTCATCCTCGGTGCGGCGAGACCAGTCCTCAGCGTCCCGCTTCAAGCGGAACGTCTTCACCGTGGTCGGGAAACCGGCCTTGCGGATGACGGCCTTCTAGGTGCCGGAAGGCGTTTTGACGATGGTCGGCAATGGTGGTGCTCACCCCTTCTCATCTGAGCACTGCACCGAAACTGTACCGGAAGCCCTCTTTCGGTACGTCGGCGATCGATCTGATCGCCCGCAAACCCGTATGAAACCTTGGTAGGCCGTGTTGGACTTGAACCAACGACCAAAGGATTATGAGTCCTCTGCTCTAACCAACTGAGCTAACGGCCCCTTCACACGAAGCGCGCGATTGTAGGAGGCGCTACTTCTGCGACAGGGTGTGGCCGACCAGGCGCGCGGTGATGTCGACGATCTGGATCATGCGGTCGTAGGCCATGCGGGTGGGGCCGATGACGCCCAGGGTGCCGACGATGCGGCCGTCCACTTCGTACGGGGCGGTGACGACCGACAGTTCCTCGAAGGGCACGACCTGGCTTTCGCCGCCGATGTAGATGCGCACGCCTTCGGCGCGGCTGCTGGTGTCCAGCAAGCGCATCAGCTCGGTCTTCTGCTCGAACAGGTCGAACAGCCGGCGCAGGCTGCCGAGGTCGTTGCCGAAGTCCTGCACGGTGAGCAGGTTGCGCTCGCCGGAGACCACCACCTTGTCGGTGTTCTCGGCCAGCGCCTCGCTGCCGGCCTGCACGGCCGCCTGCATCAGCGTGCCGATCTCGCTGCGCAGCGCCTCGATCTCGTGCTGCAGCCGCTCGCGCACTTCCTCGATGGTCAGGCCGGCGTAATGGGTGTTGAGGTAGTTGCTGGCTTCCACCAGCTCCGACGGGGTGTAGTCGCGCGCGGTGAAGATCACGCGGTTCTGCACGTCGCCGTCGGGCGCCACCAGGATGACCAGCAGCCGGCGCTCGCTCAGGCGCATGAACTCGATGTGGTGGAAGACGCTGGCCTTGCGCGGCGCCGTCACCACGCCGACGAAGCTGGACAGGTTGGACAGCATCTGCGCGGCCTGCGCGATCACGCGCTGCGGCTGGTCGGGGTGGAGCTGATCGCGCGCGGCGGCCACCTCGGGCGCCACGGCGTTCAGCCGCGCCAGGTCGAGCGGGCGCGCCATCAGCATGGTGTCGACGAACAGCCGGTAGCCGCGCGCGGTGGGCACGCGGCCGGCGCTGGTGTGGGGGCTGGCGATCAGGCCCAGCTCTTCCAGGTCGGCCATCACGTTGCGGATGGTGGCCGGCGACAGCTCCAGCCCCGAGGCCCTGGACAGCGTGCGCGAGCCCACCGGCTGGCCGTCGGCGATGTAGCGCTCGACCAGCGTCTTGAGCAGGCTCTTGGCTCGGTCGTCCAGCATGCTTTCGATTGTACGAAGGGCCTTCGCGGCAGGGCCGTTTTGCGGACCGTCCATTCAGGGGCCCTATGGTTTAATGCCGCGCATCATGCCGGAGCGCTTTCGCCACGCTGCCATCGTCGGCAAGTACCAGGCCCGCGGCATCCGACCGATGCTCGAGGAGCTGGCGCATTTTCTCGTCGGCCTGGGCCTCGAAGTGTCGTTCGAGCGCGAGACCGCGCTGGCCACCGGCGTCAACGATTTCGACGTGCTGCCGGTCGACCAGCTGGGCCTGCGCTGCGACCTGGCGGTGGTGGTGGGCGGCGACGGCACGATGATCGGCATTGCGCGCGAGGTGGCGCGCCACCACCTGCCGCTGGTGGGCATCAACCAGGGGCGGCTGGGCTTCATCACCGACATTCCGCACGACCAGGTGCGCGACGCGCTGACGCGCATGATCGGCGGCGACTACGAAGAAGAGCACCGCACGATGCTGGAAGGCCAGGTCTGGCGCGACGGCCAGCCCATCTTCGACGGGCTGTCGCTCAACGACGTGGTGGTCTCGCGCGGCGCCACCGCCAGCATGGTGGAGTTGCGCGTCGACATCGGCGACGAGTTCGTCGCCAACATGCGCGCCGACGGCTTGATCGTCGCCACGCCCACCGGCAGCACCGCCTATTCGCTGAGCGCCGGCGGGCCCATCCTGCACCCGGGCATCGGCGGCTGGGTGCTGGTGCCGATCGCCTCGCACACGCTGTCCAACCGGCCCATCGTGCTGCCCGACACCGGCGAGATCCGCATCACCATCGTCGCCGGCCGCGACACCTCGGCCAACTTCGACATGCACAGCATCGCCAGCCTGCTGCACGGCGACCAGATCCACGTGCGGCGCTCGGCGCACAAGGTGCGCTTCCTGCACCCGCGCGGCTGGAGCTACTACGCCACGTTGCGCCGCAAGCTGCGCTGGTACGAAGGCGTGGTGTAGGGTCCGCCCGTGCTGCGCCGGCTGAGCCTTCGCGACGTGGTCATCGTCAGCCAGCTGGAGCTGGATTTCGGCGCCGGCTTCACGGTGCTGACCGGCGAGACCGGCGCCGGCAAGTCCATCCTGATCGACGCGCTGCAGCTCGCCCTGGGCAACCGCGCCGAGGCCGCACTGGTGCGCGAAGGCGCGCCGCGCGCCGAGGTCAGCGCCGAGTTCGAGGTGCCGCCCACGCTGGCCGCCTGGCTGGACGAAGGCGGCTTCAGCGCGGCCGAGGGCACGCTGCTGTTGCGCCGCACGGTCGACCGCCAGGGCAAGAGCCGCGCCTGGATCAACGGCAGCGCGGCCACCGTCGCGCAGTTGCGCGAGCTGGCCGAGCACCTGGTGGACATCCACGGCCAGCACGCCTGGCAGGGGTTGACGCGGCCGGCCACCGTGCGCGCGCTGCTCGACGGCCAGGCCGGCGTCGACGCCGGCGTGCTGCTGCAGCACTGGCAGGCCTGGCGCGCCGCGCTGGCCGCGCTGGACGCCGCGCGCCGCCAGCGCGACAGCCTGGAGCGCGAGCGCGAGCGCCTGGCCTGGCAGATTGCCGAAGTCGACAAGCTGGGCCCCGGCGCCGACGAGTGGGACGAGCTGAACGCCGAGCACCAGCGCCTGGCGCACGGCCAGGCCTTGCTGGACGGCGCGCGCGGCGCGCTGGATGCGCTCAGCGATGCCGACCCCGCGGCCGAAGGCCTGCTGGCGCGCGCCATCGACGCGCTGGACGAGGTGGCGCGCTACGACGGCGAGGTGGCCGCCGTCGCCCAGACGCTGCGCGACGCGCAGGCGCAAGTGCAGGACGCGGCGCACGGCCTGCAGGCCTACCTGGGCCACCGCGAGCCCGATCCCCAACGTCTGGCGCAACTCGACGACCGGCTGGCGGCCTGGGTCTCGCTGGCGCGCCGCTACCGCCGCACGCCGGCCGAGCTGCCGGCGCTGCTGCAGGGCTGGAAGGACGAGCTGAAGTCGCTGGACGCGGCCGCCGACCTCGAAGCGCTGGAACGCGCCGCGCAGGCCGCCGCCGCGCAGTGGCGCGCCGAGGCGCAGCGCCTCAGCACGGCGCGGCGGCGCGCGGCGCCGAAGCTGTCGGCCGCCGTCACGCAGGCCATGCAGCAGCTCGGCATGGCCGGCGGCCGCTTCGAGGTGGCCTTGCTGGCGCAGGACGAGCCGCAGTCCTTCGGGCTGGAATCGGTGGAGCTGCGCGTGGCCGGCCACGCCGGCAGCACGCCGCGGCCGCTGGCCAAGGTGGCCTCGGGCGGCGAGCTGTCGCGCCTGGCGTTGGCGATCGCCGTCACCACGGCCGTCACCACCGCCGGCAGCGGCGTTGGCATGGTTGCCAGCGCCACGCCCACGCTGATCTTCGACGAGATCGACAGCGGCGTGGGCGGCACCGTGGCCGACAGCGTCGGCCAACTGATGAAGCAACTGGGTCGCTCGTGCCAGGTGCTGGCCGTCACCCACCTGGCGCAGGTGGCGGCCTGCGCCGACGCGCACCTGGTGGTCAGCAAGGCGCTGCAGGGCAAGGCCACGCTCAGCCACGTGCAGCCGGTGGCCGGCGAGGCCCGCGTCGCCGAGGTGGCGCGCATGCTGGGCGGCGAAAAGCTCTCCGGCACCGCGCACGCGCAGGCGATGATCCAACGGGCGACGCAACGCGAGAGTTCGCCATGAGCGCGATCCGGGTCCCCCGTTCGCGCTCGCTCCCCCGCGGGGGGACGGCGCGCAGCGCCAAGGGGGCACCATGAGCGAGTGGGCCCCGCTGGACCTGGCCACCGCGCGCGACGAGGTGATCCTGATCACCGGCATCTCGGGCTCGGGCAAGTCGGTGGCGCTGCACGCGCTGGAGGACGCCGGCTACTTCTGCGTGGACAACCTGCCGCCGGAGTTGCTGCGCGAGTTCATCCGCCTGGAGCGCGAGCGCTTCACGCACCGCGTGGCGGTGGCGGTGGACGTGCGCACCGCCGGCTCGCTTCCCACGCTGCTGCCGCTGATCGAGCAGCTGCGCGCCGAAGGCCTGCGCGTGCAGCCGTTGTTCCTGGACGCCAACACCGACGCGCTGCTGCGGCGGTTCTCCGAAACGCGGCGGCCGCACCCGCTGTCGGCGGCGCCGGTGGGCGGCGACGCGGCGCGCGCGCTGATCGAGGCCATCGAGCTGGAGCGCGAGCTGCTGGCCGACTTGCGCGAGATGTCCACCGTGATCGACACCAGCCAGTTGCGGCCGGCCATGCTGCGCACGTGGGTGCGCTCGCTGGTCGGCGCGCGCGCGTCGCGGCTGACGCTGGTGTTCGAATCGTTCGCCTTCAAGCACGGCGTGCCGCTGGACGCCGACTACGTGTTCGACGTGCGCGTGCTGCCCAACCCCTACTACATCCGCGAGCTGCGCACGCTGACCGGGCGTGATGCGCCGGTAGCCAGTTATCTGGACGGCCAGCCCGAGGTGGCGGCGATGATCGAGCAGATCGAGACCTTCCTCGCGCGCTGGCTGCCCGCCTTCGAGGAAGACCAGCGCAGCTACCTCACCGTGGCGCTGGGCTGCACCGGCGGCCAGCACCGATCGGTCTACGCGGTGGAGACGCTGGCGCGGCGCTTCGAAGGCCGCCACGCCACGCTGGTGCGCCACCGCGAGCTGGACGCCCGTGACTGACCTGAACCACCCCCGAAGCGCCTTCGGCGCTTCCCCCTCAAGGGGGCGCCGCCTGCGAACCGGCAAAGCCGGATCCGCGGCGGCCGCTTGGTTCCGACTGACTCATGCGACGCGGGTGGCGCTTGGCGCCATGGACAACTGAAATGAGCCCCGCCGCCGGCGACGCGCTGCCGCTGTTTCCGCTGCAGACGGTGTTGTTCCCCGACGGGCTGCTGATGCTCAAGGTCTTCGAGGTGCGCTACCTCGACCTGGTCAGCCGCTGCCTGCGCAGCGGCCACGGCTTCGGCGTGGTCTGCCTGCGCCAGGGCGCCGAGGTCGGGCGCAGCGAGCAGCCGGTGCTGTTCGAGCCGGTGGGCGTGCATGCGCGCATCGACCAGGTGGACAGCGAGCAGCCCGGCATCCTCAAGCTGCGCTGCCTGGGCCAGCAGCGCTTCCGGCTCGAAGGCCGGCCCCAGCAGTTGCCCGACGGGCTGTGGCAGTCGGGCTTCAGCGCGGTCGAGCCCGATGCGCCCAGCGTGCCCGGCGCGGCGATGTTCGAAACCGTGAAGGCCTTGTCCAACGCCATCGCGACGCTGCGCGAGCGCGGCCAGCTGCCGTTTGCCGAGCCGTTCCGCCTGGACGACGCCGGCTGGGTGGCCAACCGCTGGTGCGAGCTGTTGCCGATCCCGCTGTCGGCCAAGCAGAAGCTGATGGCGCTGGAAGACCCGGTGCTGCGGCTGTCGGTGGTCGACGGGTATCTGCGGGACAAGCAGGTCGTCCGTTAGGGGAGCCAGCCCCCTACGGCCCTTCGGGCCGGTCCCCCGGTCCCAGCAGGGGACCCTACTGGTCCTGGGGAGCGATCCGGACCGGGGGACCCGGATCCGGATCCTCAGCGGCCTGCTGCTGCAGCAGCAAGCGGCGCAGCGGCGTCGGGATGCCCAGCGTCAGCGCCTCGTCGATCGACACCCAGCGGCCTTCGGGCCAGCGCCGGGCCAGCGCGTCGCGGTGCGATTTCGCCAGCCGCGCCGGCAGCGGCCAGCGCAGCGGCTGCAGCGTCCAGTCGAAATGCGTCAGCGCGTGCTCGATGACGGGCAGCGCCTGCGGCTGGCCGGGCAGGGCTTGCAGCGCGGCGAGCGCGTCGTCGGCCGAATCGAACTCGGGCAGGCTCCACAGCCCCGCCCACACGCCTTGCTGCGGCCGCTGCAGCAGCCAGACCTGGCCGCGCCAGCGCAGCAGCAGCCAGGCGTGGCGGCGCGCGCCGCGGCGCAGCTTGCGCGTCTTCACCGGATAGGCCCCGGGCCGGCCGGCGGCGCGCGCCGCGCAGACTTCGGTCACGGGACACGTCAGGCAGCGCGGCGCGCGCGCCAGGCAGACCGACGCGCCCAGGTCCATCAAACCCTGGGTGTAGGCCTCGATGCCCGTGGCCGGCAACAGCGATTCGGCCAGCCGCCACAGCTTGGCGGTCTCGGCCGCGATGGCCAGGTCGCCAGCGAAAGCGAAGGCCCGCGCCAGCACGCGCTTGACGTTGCCGTCGAGGATGGCGGCGCGCTCGCCGAAGCAGAACGCGGCGATCGCCGCCGCCGTCGAGCGGCCGATGCCCGGCAGGCTTTCCAGCGCCTCGGCCGATGGCGGAAAACGCCCACCGTGCTCGGCCACCACCACTTGCGCCGCGCGGTGCAGGTTGCGCGCGCGGCTGTAGTAGCCCAGGCCGCTCCACTGCGCCAGCACTTCGGCCTGCGGCGCCGCGGCCAGCGCCTGCACGCTGGGAAAGCGCTGCAGAAAGCGCGGGTAGGCGTCCAGCACCGTGGCCACCTGGGTCTGTTGCAGCATCACTTCCGACAGCCACACGCGATAAGGGTCGCGCGTGCCCTGCCAGGGCAGGTGGTGCCGGCCGTGGCTTCGCTGCCATTGCTGCACCCGCCCTGCAAAGTCGGCAGGGGCCCGGCCGGCGGCGCGCGGCATCAGGGCGCGTGCAAGGCTTCGGGCTGGGCCGGCGCGGGGAAGGCGGCGCGCGCGCGCTTGAGCACCTCGTCGGCGCGCAGGTCCAGCAGGCGCTGCAGTTCCTGCAACTGGGCGTCTTGCGATTCGACCTCGGCGATGCGCTGCTCCAGTTCGCCGGCGGCCGACTGGATGCGCTGCAGCGCCTCGCGCCGCTGCTTGAAGGCGCGGCGGCGGTCGCCGAGCTGCTGGTCGACCTGGTTGGAGGCCGTGCGGCTCCACAGTTCCAGCTCACTGGCCGCGCTTTCGAACACGCCGCGCAGCTTGGACAGCAGCATGCGGCGGAACTGTTCCATGAAGCCCGGCGAGGCCATGCGCCACGACTGCAGCAGCCCCAGGTAGCGGCTGTAGTTGTGGTCGATCAGGTCGAGCTCGCGGCCGAAGCGCTGCAGCTCGGGCTGCGCCTGCTTGGCGAAAGCGAAGCCGAACTCGGCGTTGAGCTGCATGAAGCTGGCGTCGAGCATTTCGCGGATCTCGTCGGCCTGGCTCTGCGCCGAGGCCAGCGCCGCCTTCAGCCGCGTGCACAAGGTGACGAAGGCCGCCTTGCCGCCCAGGTTGAAGGGCCGCGCGCCCAGCGCCGACTGCATGGCCGTGACCTCGGCGCGCAGCACCTGGTTGCTGATGCGCGCCAGCGCCGCCTTCAACTGCCGCTGCTGCACCGCGCGCACGGCCTGCAGCCGGGCGATGCAGTGCTCGAACTCGGCGGCCTCGGCGTCCACCCGCTGCAGCATCAGCTTGACCTTGCCGCCGCTTTTTCCCCGCAGCCCTTTCAACTCCAGCATCTGCTCGGCCAGGTTGCGGCGCTTGTCGGCGATGCGGCGCGCCGCCACTTGGCGCACGCGCTCGATCACGCCGACCGCGCCGGATTCGAGCAGCTCGCGCTGGCGCGGCAGCAGCCCGGTGGACAGCGCGTCTTCCAGCTCGCCCAGGTTGCTGCGCTGCAGGCTGCCGGCGCTGCCCGAGACGCGCGCGGCCAGGCCGTCGCGCGCCGACAGCGCGAACACGCGCGCGGCCGGCAGCTCCAGCGTGGCGGCCACCTTCTCGCGCTGGCTGCTGATCTGCGCCTGCACCTCGGCCTCGGAGGCCAGCGGGTCGTACAGCGCGTCGATCTTGTTGAGCACCGCATAACGTTCCAGCGAGGCGGAACCCAGGTGCTCGCGCCAGATCGCCAGGTCCGACCGGGTGACGCCGGTGTCGGCCGCCAGCACGAACACGGTGGCGTGCGCCGTGGGCAGCAGGCTGAGCGTCAGCTCGGGCTCGGCGCCGATGGCGTTGAGGCCCGGCGTGTCGATCACCACCAGGCCGCGGCGCAGCAGCGGGTGCGGGTAGTTGATCAGCGCGTGGCGCCAGGCCGGCACCTCCACCGTGCCGTCGGCGGCCAGCGGCGGGTTGTCGTCGGGCTGCTCGGCGCTCCACAAGCCCAGCGCGCTGGCCGTCTCGACGCTGACGCGCTGGGTGCGCGTCACCGCCTGCAGCGCCTTGGCCAGCGCCTCGGGGTTGTCGATCTCCAGCGGCACGTGCTGCCAGGGTTCGTCGCGCCGGCGCAGGTCGGCCAGCGACAGGCCGCGCAGCCGCGTCTCGATGGGCAGCAACGACAGCCGCGCCGGCGTGTCGGCGCTGTACGACAGCTCCACCGGGCACATGGTCGTGCGGCCGGGGGTGGCCGGCAGCACGCGGCGGCCGGCCTGCGCGAAGAAGATCGCGTTGATCAGCTCCGACTTGCCGCGCGAGAACTCGGCCACGAAGGCCAGCACCAGGCGGTCGGACGCCAGCCGCTCGCGCAGCGCGGCCAGCGCGGCGGTCTGCGGCTCGTCGATCAGGTCGTGGTCGATCAGGTAGCGCGCCAGCACCGTGACCGCGCGGTCGACCTCGTTGCGCCAGCCGGCCAGTTCATCCAGGCGCGAAACGATGGAGCTTTGCATGCGGTGTGGCGGGCGAGGCGGTGGCAACGGCGGGGTGGGCGCCGCACCAGCGGCAGGGCCCTGGCCCATGCTAACGCACGGGCTCCGCACGTGAGGCGGAATGTGTGAGCGGTTACGCCGGCGGCGCGTCGTTTGATGGCGTCGGCGGCGGCATCAGCGGCGCTGGCAGCGCGGGCAGAAGAAGGTCGAGCGCTGCGCCTGCACCAGGCGCCGCACCGCGCCGCCGCAGCCGGGGCACGGCAGGCCGGCGCGGCCGTAGACGGCGGCCTGCGACTGGAAGGCGCCGCTCATGCCGTGCGCGTCGCGGAAGTCGCGCAGCGTCGAGCCGCCGAGGTCCAGCGCGCGCGCCAGCGTGCCGCGCAAGGCGTCCAGCAGCCGCGCGGCGCGCGGCCGGCTGATGCGCCGGGCCGCCAGCCGCGGATCGATGCCGGCGCGGAACAAGGCTTCGCAGGCGTAGATGTTGCCGGCGCCGACGATCACGTCGCCGGCCAGCAGCACGGCCTTGATCGGCGCGCCGCGGCGCTGCAGCGCGGCGTGGAAGCGCTCGGCCGTCAGCGCCGGGTCGAACGGCTCGGCGCCCAGCCCGCCCAGCAGCTTGGCCGCCGGGTCGGCGTCGAGCGCCGGCGACCACAGCACCGCGCCGAAGCGCCGCGGGTCGGTCAGCCGCAGCGTGCCGCGGTCGGTCAGCAGGTCGAAATGGTCGTGCGCGCCGGGCGGCAACGCATCTTCACGCCAGGCCAGCGAGCCCGACATGCCCAGGTGCAACAACAGGCCCTGGCGCGGGTGGGGAACCGCGGCGCCAGCGGCCGGCTCCAAGGGCAGCCACAGGTACTTGCCGCGGCGGGCGATGGCGCCGACCAGCAGGCCCTGCAAGCCCGCGGGGTCGTGGCCGAGCGGCCAACGCAGGGGTTTGCCCAGTCGCAAGGCCAGCACGCGCGCGCCGCGCAAGGGCTGTTCGATGCTGCGCCGGGTGACCTCGACTTCGGGCAGTTCGGGCATTGATGTGCGGGTTGATCCGGCGTTGCCGGGCGCCTTGGGGCCCACGGGAGCCAGGCCGGTCGGCGACCGGCCGGCCGGCAGGAAGACCGACGGGGCCTTTGCGGCGCCCATTATGTGAGAATGAATTTCGTCCCCGGAGAGTGTTCCATGCCACTGCGCTACCGACGGCGCGTTGCGGTTTCGACGGCCCTGGTCGCCGCGGCCGTGTCTTTCGTGCCGCCACCGGCCGGCGCCCAGGCGGCGGATGCCGCCGGCGCGCCGGTCGTCAACTCCGGCCTCGACGCCGCGCTGTTCCAGCAGTTGTTGTTGGCCGAGATCGAGGCCCGGCGCGGCCAGACCGGCGAGGCTTTCGAGCGCGTACTCGACGCGGCGCGCCGCACGCGCGACGACCAGCTCTTCCGCCGCGCGGTGGAACTGGCGATGCAGGCCCGTGCCGGCGACCAGGCGCTGGCCGCCGCCCGTGCCTGGCGCCTGGCCCAGCCGCGCTCGGCGGAAGCCGTGCGCACGCAGCTCCAGGTGCTGGTGGCACTGAACCGCGTGCCCGAGCTGGCCGAGCCGCTGCGCGCGCTGCTGGCGCTGACGCCCGAGTTCGAGCGCGGCGCGCTGATCGCCGCGCTGCCGCGCTTCCTGCAGCGCACGCCCGACCGCCGCCAGGCCGCGCAGCTGATCGACGGCGTGCTCAAGAGCTACCAGCAGCCGCCGGCCACGCGCACCGCGGCGCTGGTGGCCAGCGGCCGGGCCTGGGCCGCGGCCGACGACCTCGACCAGGCGCTGGCCCGCGCGCGCGAGGCGCAGGCGGCCGACCCGCAATCGCCCGGCCCGGCGCTGCTGGCGCTGGACCTGATGCCGCGCCGCCCCGAGGCCGAGGACATCGTGCGTGCCCACCTGGCCGGCCCCGCCGTCGAGCCGGCGCTGCGCCTGGCCTATGCGCGCAGCCTGATGGCCAGCCAGCGGCTGGTGGACGCCGCCGCGCAGCTCGAACAGGTCCGCAAAGACCGGCCCGAGCTGGCGCCGACCTACCTGACGCTGGGCGCGCTGCGCCTGGAGATGCGCCAGCCGCAGGCGGCCGAGGCCGCGCTGCAGCGCTTCCTGCAGCTCACCGAGGCCGACGCCAAGGCGGCGGCCGCGAAGACCACGGCGGCCGCCGACGGCGACGACGATGACGACGACGACAGCGGCCCCGCGCAGGCCCGCGTGCAGGCCTGGCTGATGCTGGCGCAGGCGGCCGAGCAGCGCGGCGACTTCGCCGCCGCCGAGACCTGGCTGGGCAAGATCGACGACCCGCGGCGCGCGCTCGACGTGCAGACCCGGCGCGCCACGCTGTTGGCCCGCCAGGGCAAGCTGGCCGAGGCGCGCCAGGCCGTGCGCCTGGCGCCCGAGCGCGAGCCCGGCGACGCGCGCGCCAAGCTGGTGGCCGAGGCCGGCGTGTTGCGTGAAGTCAAACGTTGGGGCGACGCCTTCGAGGTGCTGGGCGACGCCGCCCAGCGCTTCCCCGACGACCCCGACCTGCTGTACGAGCAGGCCATGGTCGCCGAGAAGCTGGACCGCACCGACGAGATGGAGCGGCTGCTGCGCCGGGTGATCGCGCTCAAGCCCGACAACGCCCATGCGCACAACGCGCTGGGTTATTCGCTGGCCGACCGCAGCCAGCGCCTGCCCGAGGCGCGCGAGCTGATCCGCCGCGCGCTGGAGCTGTCGCCCGGCGACCCCTTCATCACCGACAGCCTGGGCTGGGTGGAATACCGCCTGGGCAACCTGCCCGAGGCCTTGCGGCTGCTGCGCCAGGCCTACGCGGCGCGGCCCGACGTGGAGATCGGCGCCCACCTGGGCGAGGTGCTGTGGGCCGGCGGCCAGCGCGACGAAGCGCGCAGCATCTGGGCCGAGTCCAAGGGCCGCGACGCCGCCAACGACGTGCTACGCGAGACGCTGGCGCGCCTGAAGGTCGATCTCTGATGCTGCGCCTGGGCCGGGCGCTGGCGCCGGCGTTGCTGGCGTCGGCGCTGCTCGGCGCCTGCGCGACGCCGCCCGGCCTCGATGCGGCGATGCCCTGGACCAGCGGGCGCGTGGCGCTGCGCGTCGACGCCAGCGCCGAGCGACCGGCGCACGCGCTGACGGCCGACTTCGAGCTGCGCGGCGATGCCGAGCGCGGCGAGCTGCGGCTGAGCGGCGCGCTCGGCGGCCGCCTGGCCACCACGCGCTGGAGCGCCGGCGAAGCGGTGCTGGACACTGGCCAGGGCGAGCGGCGCTACCCCGACCTCGAATCGCTGTCGCGCGACGCCTTGGGCGAAGCGCTGCCGCTCCGCGCCCTGCCCGACTGGCTGGCCGGCCGGCCCTGGCGCGGCGCCGCCAGCCAGGCGCAGGCCGACGGCTTCGTGCAGCTCGGCTGGGCCGTCTCGCTGGCCGGCTTTGCCGAAGGCCGCATCGACGCCGTGCGCGAGGCGCCGCCGCGCGTCACGGTGCGGGTGCGGCTGGAGCGCGCGGCCGCTTCATGACACACCCCGTGCCAGCCCGTCTTCCGCGGGCCGAGCGCCGGGCCGCTCCCAAGCCGGCCCGCATCCCCTCGGGGGATCGGCCGACGTACCCGTCGGACGAGGGGCCGTCATGACTCTGCGTGCGCTGTACGACCTGGCCGCGCCGGCCAAGCTCAATCTCTTCCTGCACGTGGTCGGGCGCCGCGCCGACGGCTACCACCTGCTGCAATCGGCCTTCGTGCTGATCGACTGGGCCGACACGCTGCACCTCGAAGTGCGCGCCGACGGCCGGCTGCAGCGCCACGACCTGGCGGCCGCGCTGCCGGCCGACGACTTGTGCCTGCGCGCCGCGCGCGCGCTGCAGCAGGCCGCGGGCTGCGCGCTGGGCGCCGACATTTCCATCGACAAGCAGCTGCCCTGGGGCGCCGGGCTCGGCGGCGGCAGCTCGGACGCCGCCACCACGCTGCTCGGCCTGAACCGGCTGTGGGGCCTGCGCTGGCCGCGGCAGCGGCTGCTGGAACTGGCGGCCACGCTGGGCGCCGACGTGCCCTTCTTCGTGGGCGGGCGCAACGCCTTCGTCGAAGGCATCGGCGAGCGGCTGACGCCGCTGGCGCTGCCGCGCGCCTGGTACGCGGTCGCCAAGCCGGCGGCGTCGCTGGCCACGGCGGCGATCTTCGCCTGTCCTCTTCTCAAAAGAGATGGCGCCGCTGCTATACTCGCGGGCTTTCTCGCAGACGCTTCCCCCGCCGGGGCGCCGTCCGGCGACGGGCTCGACCGCATCGTGCAAGGCTTTGGCCGCAACGATCTCCAGCCCGCTGCCGAGCAGCTTTGCGACGAGGTGGCGCAAGCCGCCGCCTGGTTGCAGGCCCGCTACGGCAACAGCCGCATGACGGGCTCCGGCAGTGCAGTGTTCGCGAGGGCCGGCACAGGCGACCAGCCCGTGGCGACTTTTCCGGCGGCGTCGCTGCCGCCGGGATGGGTCGGCCGCATGTGCCGCAGCCTGGACCAGCACCCGCTTGCGGACTGGGCCGGCTGAAACGGTTCTTGGGTGGCGGCGCCGATGCACCGCCTCCTGTGTAGGGGAGTCGCCAAGTTGGTCAAGGCATCGGATTTTGATTCCGACATGCGAGGGTTCGAGTCCTTCCTCCCCTGCCAAACCCATTCCTGACGGGGCCCTCGCGGCCCCGTGCCTGCCTCGGAAAGACCCGCCCGTGCTCTTCAACACCGTGCTCTTCACCGGCAATGCCAACCCGGTGCTGGCGCAGGAGATCGCCACCCATCTGGGCGTCGAACTCGGGCGCGCGATGGTCGGCCGCTTCTCCGACGGCGAGGTGGCCATCGAGATCCGCCAGAACGTGCGCGCCCGCGACGTCTTCGTGGTGCAGCCCACCTGCGCGCCGACCAACGAGCACCTGATGGAGCTGCTGATCATGGTCGATGCGTTGAAGCGCGCCAGCGCGCGCCGCATCACCGCCGTGATCCCCTACTTCGGCTACGCGCGGCAAGACCGCCGGCCGCGCAGCACGCGGGTGCCGATCAGCGCCAAGGTGGTGGCCAACCTGCTGGAGACCGTGGGCGTCGAGCGCGTGCTGACGATGGACCTGCACGCCGACCAGATCCAGGGCTTCTTCGACATCCCGGTCGACAACATCTACGCCAGCCCCGTGCTGCTGTCGGACCTGAAGAGCCGCAACTACGACAACCTGGTGGTGGTGTCGCCCGACGTCGGCGGCGTGGTGCGCGCCCGCGCGCTGGCCAAGCAGCTCGGCTGCGACCTGGCCATCATCGACAAGCGCCGCCCGACGGCCAACGTGTCGGAAGTGATGCACGTGATCGGCGACATCGACGGCCGCAACTGCGTGATCATGGACGACATGATCGACACCGCCGGCACGCTGGTGAAGGCGGCCGAGGTGCTGAAGGAACGCGGCGCGCGCAACGTCTACGCCTATTGCACGCACCCGGTGTTCTCGGGCCCGGCGATCGAGCGGCTGAAGAACTCCAGCCTCGACGAGGTGGTGATCACCAACACCATTCCGCTGTCGGACGCGGCCAAGGCGGCGAAGAACATCCGCCAGTTGTCGGTGGCCTTCCTGTTCGCCGAGACGATCCGCCGCATCAGCGATGGCGAGTCGGTGACCTCGCTCTTCGCGGAACAAAACAACAACTTCTAGAAGATGCAAAAGCGGGTTCCGGCAGGAGCCCTTTCAGTCGGGCCCTGGTCGCGGGGCCTTTTTCAACTCTGGAGAGAAATCCATGAAATTCACCGCTTTCGAGCGTAGCCTGCAGGGGACCGGAGCGAGCCGCCGCCTGCGCAACGCCGCCAAGGTGCCGGGCATCGTGTACGGTGCCGGCGCGCCGCAGATGATCGAGCTCGATCACAACGCGCTGTTCTTCGCGCTCAAGAAGGAAGCCTTCCACAGCTCCATCCTCGAAATGGACCTGGCGGGCAAGACCCAGAAGGTGCTGCTGCGCGACTTCCACATGCACGCCTGGAAGCCCATCGTGATGCACGTGGACTTCCAGCGCGTCGACGAGACCACCAAGCTGCGCAAGAAGGTGCCGCTGCACTTCAGCGGCGAGGAAGGCTCGCCCGCGGTGAAGACCGACCACTGCCTGGTCAGCCACGTGACCACCGAACTCGAGATCGAGTGCCTGGCCACGCAGTTGCCCGAGTTCGTCACCGTCGACCTCTCGGGCCTGACCAAGAACCAGTCGCTGCACGCCAGCGACCTGAAGCTGCCCGAGGGCATCAAGGCCGTCAAGCACGGCACGCGCAACCCGGTGATCGTTGCCGTCACCACGCCCAAGGCCGAGGAAGAAGCCGCGCCGGCCGCCGTGGTAGCCGCCCCCGAAAAGGGCAAGGGCAAGGGCAAGAAGGACGAGAAGCAGAACAAGAAGTAGTAGCTACCTTTCTGGCTTCGTAAACAAGGCCGGCCGAGAGCGAAAGCTCCGGCCGGCTCTTTTTGGACCCGGCGACAGCTGGTCTACGTCAACGACGTGATCAAGGGCAAGCTGATGGAGTCGGAGAAGCTGCAAGAGCAGGCGGCGAACAACACCAAGGAGCAGTTCGCTGCCTCACCCGACCTGGCCATTGAGATTCTCGGCGCTGTGATGGACGCGCTCACCGCGCACACGGCGATGAGCAAGCAGGCGTTGGAGACCGAGAAGCTGCGCGCGGACATGAAGGATGTCCTGTTGGGTGCCTGCAAACTGTGGGAAGGACTCAGGGCGAAGGCTACTGGCAATGACGCACCTACTCAAGGCTGAACCGTCGCCTCTCTCCGTGCTTCCGGCCTTCCCGGCGGCGCCGTCATCGGCCGTTCCGGTTGACTACGCGGCGCTGTTCGATGCTCTCTTTGCACCAACGACGTTGGAGGTCGTGTTCAGGGAGGAGTTCGAGAGCACGACCGGCAAGGGCGTCGATCGCTTGAACGGCTTTCAGTTTGCACGGAACGCGAAGGGGCAACTGGCGACCGCGTCGGCAAAGTGCCTGACAGGCCAGTACCGGTTCTCTCCGTTTCTGGAGGTGCTGAAGACGAAGGGAAGAGACAAGTACCCCCGCTTGATTGGCATCCCCACAGTGCGCGACCGTGTGGTGCTGCATCAACTGAACAAGTTTCTCGCCGCCGTCTACCCTGAGCGTGTGCCGAAGAACGTCGCGAGCACGTACGTGCGCGAGATCTCGATCGACTTGAAGGGGAAGTCTCCGACGGACACCTGGATCTGTAGCACTGATATTAAGACGTTCTATGACTCGATCCAACGCGATCGGTTGGTCAAAGTCCTGTCGAAGCGGGTCAAGTCTCAGAGTGCCCTCAGGTTAGTCGGCCACGCGCTGGCAACACCGACGGTCCCTAAGAACACTAGGAAGGCCAGACACAAGGATTTCCGAACGGAGGTCGGCGTGCCGCAGGGGCTCGCCATCTCGAACATCTTGGCTTCGATCTACATGCAAGAAGTCGACGACGTCATGCCGACAATGGGCATCACCTACTACCGATATGTCGACGACGTCCTGATGTACGGCGACCACGACGCGGTTCAGAATGCCTTCGACTCACTTCGCGCGAGGCTCAAGCGCCGCGGCCTGAGCTTGCATCCCATCGGATCCGGCAAGTCGCACCTTCAGCAGTTGTCCAAGCCGTTCGGCTACCTGGGGTACACGTTCCAATGGCCGTTGATCTCGGTGAGGGACTCCACGACCGAGCGATTCCTCCAGTCGATCGCGGCCAAGTTCAGCGACTACACCCACAACAAGACGCGCCGGTTGGAGCGGTTCAAGTACCTCACGCCGGAGAGGCTCAAGGAGATCTTCGTCCTCGAACTCAATGAGCGAATCACAGGGGCCATCTCGCACAAGAAGCGTTATGGGTGGATCGCGTACTTCAACCAGATCAGCGACCTGAAGTTGCTCCACCGCTTAGACAAGGCGATAGAGGGCATGTTCAAACGACTACCTGACTTTGGCTGCAAACCGCCGGCCGACCTGAAGAAACTGCGACGCGCCTACTTCGAGATGAAGTTCAACCCGCAGGGTGGCTACGTTCGGGACTACGACAAGATCACGACCAGGGTGGAGATGCTGGCATTGCTCACCGAACGAGGTCGAGTCGGACCCGAGGAAGCCCTGACCGACGAACAAATCAAGGATCGGTACGAGAAGTACCTTCAGCACATCCTGGCCGCCATGCACAAGGACGAAGGGGTGCTGTATGGCTGACTTCGCTAAGATCCGCGTGCGGGTGACGCCTATCGCGCAAGCGATACCTCACTGGGCTACGGTCCGGTGGGCGGAAGTGCTCTCTACCCAGCGCAAGCATGGGACGTCGCGTTTCGCGGCGAGACCTTCTCGAGGGGATGCTATGCGTCGCTGCTCGGGAAGTGGATATGACCTGATTCTCGAGGTGTCACCCGCACCCCAAACCATGGCAGGTTGTCACCTATGAGGCAGTTCATCTCGGACCTGCGCACGCGGGCATGGCGGACTTCAGGATCGCGCTACAACGCCGCCCGTCGCCTGAAGCAGCGGGAGAGCTTCTCGACCTTCAGCCTGGCCATGCTCTCGGCGCTGAGCGTCGCGGCGGCTGTCGCCCAGCGAATCTACTCGCCGCAGCCTGGCACGCCGCTGGACAATTACATGACTGCGGTGTCGATTGCGCTCGGGGTGTTCCTCCTGGCCATCAGCCTTGTCGAGTGGGGCGCGGCTTATGGCGCGAAGGCAGATGCGCTCCATCGCAACGCAGAGGACCTGACAGCCTACCAACTGAAGTTGGCGCAGGTGCTTGCAAAGATGGACGCCGGGAAGGCATTGGAAGACTCCGAGGTCGATGCGCTGCGAGTTGAGTACGAGACCATCAAGGATCGCTGTCCCCACAACCACGCACCGTCCGATGACGAGCTCTTCAGGACTCAGCAGCGCACGGCACCCGAGTTCGGGGCCGCCAATGGCAAGCCGGCGACAACCAACTGGGATGCCTTCGTCATCAAGGCGCGTTGGCAGTGGTCGACCATCTGGCTCTTTCTCTTGATTTGGATAGCGGTCACGATTGCTGGTGCCTATGCCTTCTGGGTCCCAAAGACCTAGAGGTGCATCTCCTGTCAGAGGGTCATGATGGTGGTGCGTCTCAGCCTTCTCGCAGCGAGTTCGGCAGATCTGCTGTCCCAGCTTGCGGCGACCGACATCACTGTGCCGCTGAGGACGGAAGGCAGAACGACCGAGCACTGTGAGCGATACACGACGGCTCGCATGCTTTCAACGCTCGCTGGTACACCGTTGATCCAGTACCCGTTGAAGGTGGAGCACCGGGACAAGCCCGACTTCGTACTCCACTACCCGACGAAGCAGATCGGCATTGAGTGTACAGAGGCCGTTTCTGATGAGTGGGCCCACATAGACGCCATCCGAGAACGCGAGTTTCCGGACAGCATGATCATGCTTCCGATGCTCAAGCCTGGCGAGCGCACCCTGACCAACGCCCAACGTGCGGAGATCGCCGGCGGACGAGGCGCTGGTCCGCCGTGGGTCGGCAACATGACTGAGCGACAGTGGGCGGATGCAATCTCGCACTTTGTTGGCCGGAAGACGAAGAAGCTTCGCGAGGGTGTCTATGACCTGGATAGAGAGACTTGGCTTCTCATTCAGGACGAATGGCGCGTCCCGGTCTACCGCCCCGAAGATCGCCTGGAGGCTGCCGACCTGTGCATCGCCCAGTTGGACGGCCACCTTGCGGCACCGGCCTTCAGCAGGATCTATGTCGCTGACAGCAAGTGGCTCCTCCGCCTTGCGCCGGGGCCAGTCGAGATGCTGCCCATCCAGGATCTGTGGCGAGGCCAGTGAGCCCGTGAACTGCCACCCAAAGTCAGGGATGCTGCCGAATCGACCTTACGAAAAACGGTGGCTATAGCGTCAATAAGCCGCTGGCTGGCATCGCTTCGAGAGCCGGCCGCGCAAATCTGAACACGGCCTAAAGTGGATTGGCTGCTCCGATGGGCGAGGATAGAGCCCGAGTCGAAGGAGCAGAGAACATGAGCAGAAGACCGCGCCGGAACCACTCAGCGGCGTTCAAGGCCAAGGT
>JAIUPH010000033.1 GCA_020161065.1 Pseudomonadota bacterium | reverse complement strand
TTGCCGTGGACAACGCTGTCGCATTGCCCACCGCGCCGGCCTTCGACCACAAGCTCCACAGCCTCCCACCACCATCCTTAAAGACTTCAACTCCACAGGAGCCAAGTCCTATCGGGGCGACAACTATTCTGCCGCGGGGGGGCCGTCGACCGTGGAACTGATTGACGCTGAAGTACACATCTTCGGCGCTGGCCTCCGCTGCGAGCAGGTCGATCGCGAGGCTTGCCTTGCGCGTGCGCCAGTGCGGCTCTTTGCCTGGCGTCCAGATGATGACCTTCGACTCGCTGCTGCCATGTATCAGCGACGCATGCTCCTCCGGTCGCAGCACCGAAGCGACTGCGTCTTTCACCGCTCTACCTGGTTGGTGTGTGAGTTGCGTCGGTCGTTCGAGGTCTGCCGATCCGTTTACTCGAAGGCAATCTTGCGGTCTGCGCTGAATCCGATCCTGCGAGTTGGCGCAGCCAATCTCGGCATGAACCCAGGCGCCACACTCGCTTACGTCCAAACCCGGCCACGTTCGGTGGCAAAGCTGTCGGATTTGCGTAGAGGTATCGATAGATCATGCCGGCTGTGGTTGCCAGCAGCGCGGCAAGTTCGACTGGGCCAATCAATTGGTCATCGTCGTAGCTGGCAAGGTCTTTGCGCACCTTGGCGTAGTCGGGCTTCTGCTTTTGAGTCATGGACACCTCTGCTGACTTGGGAGGTGCTCAGCCTACTGAGCACCACCTGAGCCAACCAAGACCTGAATAGGCGCCCGCGCTGTGCCATTTCAGGTCTCGCATCCGGGGCTTCCGATGTCGGCTAGCAGCGGAGAGATGGGGCACATACAACTTTTCTGCGGCGCTTCGTCGTTCCGATGAAACGAGCGGTGAGCGCAAATCTTTCTGAATCAGACCGACGTGTTATTGGATATGCGGCCGTAGACTTGAGACAAACACGATCATCGGCATTCGAAGAGAGTCATGGGAAACGTTGCACGTCCGGCTGAAGTCAAGGCAGGTAAGCAAGCTGCGTCGCAGATCTTGACAACTCTTCTGCTGCGCAAGCGCATGGATGGCCAGACGAAGGGAGAGGCCGGACAGGACCTCCAAGAGATCTATCGAGTAGTCGATAGTGACAGCAGCTCGGCCATGGGCGACTATTGGCTGAAGTTGACGCGTGGCAGGAAGGTGCTCAGCGACGAAGTACTCGCCCGCGTTGCCCACGAGGCCGTTGCAAACGGGCAGATCACGCATGAGGACTATCCACTGCTGAAGTTGAGCAGCGGTGGCTCGCGGCTGTTGCAAATCATCGGCAATCTGCTCATCGAATCCCACTCGGGCGTAGAGCTAGATTCGCAGAAGGTCGACCGCAACCTCAGATCTTGGCAATTGGCGCATTTCGAAGCCAAGGATCGTCGCGTTGAGGAGCGCGACAGGCTTCGATCTAGGCTCAAAGCTGTTTCTGAGGAAGTCACTTCGGCTTTGCGCGCCACCGACGATCTGCTGGAGGCTCTTGCGCAGACCGAGTACTTCGAGATTCCCTACCGACCGTCAGACCCGGTGCCTGGCACTCACGATGACCGGCCGTACCGAAGTTCGGTCGAGCAGTTCATTGACTTGATGACATCGCTTCGGGCCGCGCTGGCTGATGGAGCCCAAGCGGCCAGTGTGGTCAGCGTGCAAGAGGCGGATCTATTGGGGTTTGCCGACATACCTCGGGTTGAACCGCAATGCGCCAATCTGTCAGAGAGCCTGAAGGCATTGAGCGCGCAAACCCTGGAATTGATCGCGGTCGAGTGGGATGACGATGACACGGGCGAGATCGTCTTGGAAGATGTGGGCGATGTGACGGAGCCGCTGCCAGGCACGCCCGTAAGACTCCTGTGGATTCGGCCAGCGCAGGACGAGTCATCCTCCTGAACGGTACGCGCCTCGGCACCAAGGTTGCACGCGAGTGGTTCAGCGGTTGGCACGTTTTTGCCACAGCGCCGAGTAGAATCAGGTCGAAGCTGATCGAATCAAGTCGAGAGGGAAACCCAGTTTAATCAACCACTTAGCGCTACTCACCAGTCAGAGGCAAGCTGCGATTTTCGGCTGTTAATCCGTAGGTCCCTGGTTCGAGCCCAGGTCGGGGAGCCAAAAAACTCGAAGCGAATCAAGGCCTTGCAGCGATGCAAGGCCTTTTTTGTTGGTGAACGCGCTCCACGTTTCGTGTTCGCCATGGCGTTGCCACTGCCGACGACCGGCCCGCGTCGACCGCTGGGCGCGGCGTCTCCCATACCGCTTCGTCGGCGCCGCCAGTGCAACAATGGCGCGATGCAATCTGCATACAGTCAGTCGACAATCGTGGCCCCCTGGTCGAGCCCCGAGGCGGCCGGCTTCGACGGCCGCGCGCTCGATTTGCTCGATCGCGACCTGGCGCGGATGCACGACGACGGCGCGTTGCCCGCGATTGCGCTGCTGATCGCCCGGCACGGCCGCGAGGTGCGCGTGACGTGCCACGGCGGCAGCGGCGCTGCCTCGACGCCGGCGGTCGACGCCGAGACGCCGTTTCGCTGGTATTCGCTGAGCAAGCCGGTGACGTCGTTTGCGCTGCTGACCTTGCACGACGAAGGCCGCTGGCAGCCTGGCGACCCACTGGCGCGCCACCTGCCCGAACTCGCCGACCTGCGCGTGGCGGTGGCCGATGACCGCGCTGCGATCAGCGCCCTCGCGACCGAGCCGCTGCAGCGGCCGCCCACCGTGCAAGACCTGCTCGGGCACCGCGCCGGCTTCGCATATGGCATCGCGACGCCGCCGCCGCATCCGGTGGATGCCTTGTATGCGCGGCGGCGGGTGCTCGACTTCCAACAGCCGCTGGCCCGCCTGGTCGGCCGGGCGGCCGCGCTGCCGCTGGTGGCGCAGCCGGGGCAGCGCTTCCACTACAGCATTGCGCACGACCTGCAGGGCGCCGTCGTCGAACGCCTGTGCGGCCAGCCTTTCGGCGATGCCTTGCGGCAACGCGTGCTCGCGCCGCTGGGCATGCACGACACCGGCTTCCACGTGACGCCGGCGCAGGCGCCGCGGCTGGCGGCGCTGTGGCAGTCGGGCGCCGGCGGGCGCGCCGAGGCGGCCGCGCCCGGGCCGCTGGTATGGGACGTGACGCAGCCGCCGGCGCTGCAGTCGGGCGGCGGCGGCCTGGTCGGCAGCTTGGCCGACCTGCACCGTTTCGCGCAGGCGGTGATGGCGGTGGCCACCAACGCACCGGGCGCGCTGCTCGGCCCGCGCAGCCGTGCGTTGGCGGTCACGCCGCTGCATCACCAGGTGCCGGCGGCCGGCGGCCACCCGACGGCGCTTGGATACTGCGGCGGCGGCCTGTACCGGCTGGACGAGCCCGCCGTGCTCGGCTCGCCGGTCAACCCGGGCACGCTGCAGGCCGCCGGCGCGGGCGGCGGCTTCTTCAGCGCCGATCCGGCCAGCGGCATCGTGCTGTGCGGCTTGATGAGCGTGCTCGGCTGGCGGCGGCCCGAGGTGCCGGCCTTCCTCGCCGAGCAGCGCGTCTACGCGGCGCTGCGCGCCGACGTTGACCGCGCTTTTCTGTCGACATGATGTATTCTGCCGGGCGCGGGGCGGGATGCTGGACGGCGTTGGACGCCCCGCGCAAGGAGCCCTCTTGAACGACGACATCCGCAGCGGCGGCGGCAGTAGCGGCGACAGTAGCGGCGGCGACAGCGCCCGGGCCGCGCCGGCGGCCTTCGGCGGCCTGGCCTACGTGCTGCGCGTGCAGGCGATGATCATCGTCGGCACGCTGTCGGCGCTGACGATGCCGGTCTGGTGGGCCGCCGTCTCGCACGTGCGCGGCTGGGACATCGTGGCATTCGGGACGATGAACACCGCCAACGCGGCGATGGGCTTCGTGGTCGGCACCTGGCTGACGATCTACCTGAAGCGGCTGGACCGGCGCCAGGTGCTGGTGGCTTGCGGGCTGATCATGATGGCCGTCGAGCTGGCCACCAGCGTCGTCACGCAACTGCCGTTGTTCTTCGCGCTGCGGGCGCTGAACGCGGCGGCGGTCGGCACCGTCACCGTGCTCGGCATGGTCTACCTGGGCTTCACGCCGAACCCGGCGAAGAGCTACGGCTGGTACTCCACCTTCCAGGCGCTGACGCAGGCGGTGGGCCTGTTCGTCGTGCCGCAGTTGGCCGCGCGGCTGGGCTTCAACGGGCTGCAATGGACGCTGGCCGGCGGCGGCGCGCTGGTGGCGCTGCTGGCCGCCCGGCTGCCCCGCTACGCCCCCAGCGCGGCGCCGGCCGCCGGCAGCGACGCGGCCGCCACGCCCGCGCCCGCGGTGCCGCCGATTCCCTGGGCGGCCGCCGTGCCGGCGGTGTTGTGCACCATCGCGTTCAGCTTCTACACCACTGACTTCTTCGGTTATTCAGAACGCTTCGGCAACGCGCGCGGCATCGATGCGCAGACCATCGGCACCATCCTCGCGGTGACGACGGCGGTCGGCGTGCCGGCCTCGCTGTTCGTCTCGTGGCTGGGCGACCGCCTCGGCCTGCTGCTGCCGATCAGCGCGGCGTCGGTCGCCGGCGCGGCGGCGGCGTTGCTGCTGCTGTTCCCGCAGTTCGGGCTGGCCGGCTACTGGGTGGCGATGTCGGTGTTCAGCATCGTCTGGAGCTTCATGCTGCCGTACCTGCTGGCCTTGACGGCGCGCGTCGACCCGGTCGGCCGCCTGCTGGTGGCCACGCAACCGCTGCGCGCGGCGGTGTCGGCCGGGCTGGCGGGCGTCGTGACGATGGCCACGGCCTGGGCCGGGCTCGCCGCGGTGGCCTGGATGGCGGCCGCCGCCGTGCTGCTGTGCCCGCTGCTGGCGCTGCTGGCGCTCAAGCTCAAGGCGCGCACGGCGGCCGACCGGCCTGCGCTGCCGGCCGCTTCAGCGGCTTGAGCGCAGTTGCATCGACCCGGTCGGCCGGGCGCCGAATTCGCGCATCAGCCGGTTGCGCAGGATGTCGAGGTCGCGCACGCCGGCCTGCTCGGCGGCCAGGGCGTCCTGCGCCTCCACGGCGGCGACGATGGCGTGGTGCTCCGAGAAATCGGCCCGCACCGACTTGTCGCCTTCGAAGAACGCGCACAGCCGGAACAGGCGCTGCCCCTGGTCGAGCAGCACGCCGAGCCAGGCCGTGTACACCGGATTGCCGCCCGCTTCGGCCACGGCCATGTGGAAGGCGCGGTTCTCGCGCATCTGCACGACCACTTCCTTGTCCTTGTAGCCGCGCTCGAGCTGGCGCGCCTTGACGACGATCTCGCGCAGGTTCACCGGCGTGCGGTTCATCGCCGCCAGCCGCGAGGTCACGCGGTACATCAGCTCCATCGCGTCGAGGAAGCCCGGCACCTGCGCGATGTCGAAGGGCGTGACCAGCGGGCTGCGGTTGGCCTGGGTCTGGATCAGCCCCTCGGCCGACAGCCGGATCAGCGCCTCGCGCACCGGCGAGCGCGACAGCTGGAAGCGGCGGCCCAGTTCGATCTCGTCGAGCAGCGTGCCCGGCGCGATCTTCAGGTTCAGGATGTCGTCGCGCAGCGCCTCGTAGACCACCGCTGCGCCGGTGCCGCGCGCGCGCGTGGTCGCCGGCTCGGGGGCTGCACGGCGGGTGGTGGTGCGGGTGGTCGTGGTCTTCTTCGTCGGCATGTCGGCGCCCCCATTGGCGTTGAATGTCAGTTTAGCGGTGGCCTGCTGCTCCATGTCCTGCTTCCATGTCCTGCTTCCATGCCTTGCTACCCTGCCCTGCGGCGGCCCTCGGGCGCCTGCAGCACAAGGCGCAAGGTCAGCACCTGGAACGGCCCCAGTTCGAGCTGCGCGCGGCCGTTGTCGACCCGCGCCGGCGCCGGCGATTCCTCCAGCAGGTCCGTCACCCAGGCCGCGGCGATGGGCCTGAAGGCCGACAGCGTGACGGGCCCGCGGCGGCCCTGGCGTTCCACCACGCGCACGACCAGCGCACCGTCGTCGTCGGCGCGCTTGACGGTGGCCACTTCGGCGTGCGCGACGTCCAGCGCCAGAAAGGCCAGCGGTGCGCGCAGCGGCGTTCGCGCCGGCGCGGCGCCCGCCGCCCGGCACACGCGCAGCGGCAGGTTCAGCGCACTGGCGTGCGCGTTGGCGTGCGCTGGCGCAACGCCGTCGTGGCACAGCAGGCTGTAGGTGAAGTGGTGCTCGCCCTGATCGGCCTGCGGATCCGGGAAGGTCGGCCCGCGCAGCAGCGACAGCCGCATCACGTGGCCGTTCACGTCGGCGCCGTGCCGGCCGTCGTTGAGCAGGGCGACGCCGAAGCCGGGCTCGCTCAGGTCCACCCAGCGCTGCAGCGGCCCTTCGTAGCGCGCGCGGTCCCACGAGGTGTTGCGGTGCGTGGGCCTGGCGATGTGCGCCCACTGGATCTCATACAGCGCCTCGCGCGCCAGCACGGCGAGCGGGAACGCCACCTTCAGCAGCGTGTGCCGCTCGTGCCAGTCGACGCGGGTCTCGAAGTCGAGCCGGGCATCGTCGTGCGTCAGCGTCACGCATTGCGTGATCACGCTGCCGCGCAGGTGCCGGGTGATGCGCAGCACCACCCGCCACGGGCCTTGCTCGGCGATCTCGAACTGCGCCGCCGGGTCGCAGGTCTCGAACGGCTGGCCGTGCGGGTCGTCGATGTCCCAGGCGTCGCAGTACAGCGGCCGGTCGGCAAAGGCCTGGAAGACGTTGGCCGCTTCGCCGGCCGCCAGCGCGTCGCGGCCGCGCACCTTGTCGAACAGCCGCAGCAGGTTGCCGTCGTCGCCGAACACGGCGCACAGGAAGCGGTTCGCGACCTGGCGCGCCGTGATGGCCAGGCCGCCGTCGTCGGCCGGCGGCTGCGCGCGCGCGCAGGCGATCGGCACCAGCGCATGGGCGGGCCAGCCGGCCGCCGTGGGCGCGGCGAGCCAGCGGTCGGCCGCGGGGTCGGACGCGGGGTCAGACGTGCTGTCAGACGCGCTGTCACCCGCGTGATCGCGCGCCAGATCGCAGCGGCCGTACGGCGCCGCGTTGACCACCACGTCGCCCCAGTGCGCGACGATCACCGCCTGCGCGGCGGCGGCCAGGCCGTCGGCATCTGCAATCACGCTGCCGAGGTCGCGCAGCGCGTCGTCGTAGACCTCGCCGATGCTCGAGCCCGGCAGGATGTCGTGGAACTGCACCGTGCACAGCCGCTTCCACGCCTGCAGCAGCGCGGCGTGCGGATACGGGAAGTCGGGCTCCAACTCGCCGGCCAGCGCCGACAGCCATTCGGCGAGGTGCAGCACCGCTTCCGCGCGGCGGTGCGCGCGCTTGGTGCGGCCCTGGGTCGTCAGCACGCCGCGGTGGAACTCGGCGTAGATCTCGTCGTCCCAGGTCGTCAGCGCGCCGCCGCGCTCGGCCTCGATGCGGCGGAAGAAGTCATCGGCGCGGCTCAAGTGCAGGCGCGGCAGGCCGGGCAGCGATTGCAGCGTGTCGGCGGCGTCCAGCATCTCGGGCGTGGGGCCGCCGCCGCCGTCGCCGTGGCCATAGGCCATCAGGAAGTCGGCCTGCGACGGGTCTTGGCCGCCGGCCACGGTGTCGCGCAGCTCGGCCGCGGTCATCTGCGCGCTGTAGTTGTTGACGCGCAGGTCGCCGCTGCTCGTCGGGTACGGCGTGGTGCCCACGTGCACCAGCACACGCGTGCCGTCCACGCCGCGCCACCAGAAGGTGTCGGCGGGCAGCCGGTTGATCTCGTTCCAGCTCGGCTTGATCGTGAACATCCAGCGCAGGCCGGCCAGCGCCATCAACTGCGGCAGCGCCCAGCTGAAGCCGAAGGTGTCGGGCAGCCACAGCACCCGTGATTCCCGTTCGCCGGCCAGCCGCCGCAGGCTGCGCCGGCCCAGTACCAGCTGGCGCACCAGCGACTCGCCCGACGGCATGTTGGTGTCCGGTTCGACGTACATGCCGCCGGTGGCTTCCCATCGGCCCTCGGCGATGCGCTGGCGGAGCTCGCCTTCGATCTGCGGATGCCGTTGCAGCACCTGCTCGTACAGCAGCGGCTGGCTCTGCAGGAAGTGGTAGCCGGCATGCCGGCGCAGCAGGTCCAGCGCGATGAAGAAGGTGCGCTCGGCCTTGCGCGGCGTCTCGGCCAGCGTCCACAGCCAGGCCAGGTCCAGGTGGCCATGGCCGACGGCGTGCACGGTGGCGGCGGCCGGCGCGGCATCGCCCGCGTGCGGCTGGTTCAGCAGCGCCAGCGCCCGCGCGGCGGCATCGGCGAAGCCGGCCGGGTCCTGCTCGCGTTCGTCCAATGCCGCCAGCGCCTGCGCCAGGCGGGCCGCCACCTGGTGGTGTGCCGGCGCTTGCGGGCTCGACGCCAGCAGCGCGTCGGCAACCGTGGCCAGCGCGGTACACAGGCTTTGCAACGCGGGATCCAGCCAACTCAGGTGGACGCCGCCGAGCACGATGTGGCCATCGCCATCGCCACCACCGACGTCACCACCACCATCGGCGCCGTTCCACAGCGCGCGCACGCCGGTCCAGCCGTCGAGCAGCAGTTCGTGCGGCTGAGCGTCGTGCACCGCCGCGGGCAGCAGCGCACGCGGGTGCATGGGGTTGATGCCGACCAGCGCGTGGCCGTCCAACCAGGCCAGCGCCTCGAAGCGAAAGCCCGGGTCTTCGGGCGCCAGCTCGACCGACACCGCCAGGCTGGCGCCGGCGGGCCAATCGGCCGGCACCGTGAAGCGGCCGCGCAGGCAGGCCGCGCTGAAGCGCGGGTGGCGCGTGATGCCGGGCTGCACCGCGCGCCAGGCGGTGTGCGGCGCCAGGCACTCGCGCGGGCCGTCGGCCACGCACAGGTCGGCCAGCGGGCGGCGGTCGCGCTCCACGCGCGGCAGCAGGCGCCGGCGCACCTGGCGCGCGCGCTCGGCCAGCGGGTGATAGCTCAGCAGCGTCATCGCGACGCATCGTAACCGTAGACAGACCATATACAAGATCTCGCCGGCCGTCCGGCGGGCGGCGTCCACGCGGCGGCGGGCGGCTTTTTCTCGGGGCAGGCAAGCCCCTATCGCTTATCTTGCATACACGTTGTAGACTTGAATTTCGCCACCGACCGGAGTGAAGATGCCCATCCATCCCCTTGCCGATTCGATGACCCTGCACGGGCGACCGTTGCCGCCGCGCGCCGTCGCCCTGGCCGCCTGCCTGGCCTGTGCGCTGCCGCCGGTGCTGGCGCAGTCCGATGGCGGCGACGCACAGACGGTCACCGTCACCTCGGTGCGCAAGAAGCTCGAAGTGGTGCAGGACGTGCCGGCCACGGTGAGCGTCCTGTCGGGCGCCGACCTGGCGGCCGCCGGCGTCAACGACGTGCGCGGCATCGAATACAAGATCCCGGGCCTGGTGCTGGGCGACAAGGGCTTCGACGGGGCGTCGATCGGCATCCGCGGCGCCTCCAGCATCCGCGGCTACACCGGCGACGAAGCGGCGGTGGCCGTGCACCTGGACGGCATCTACGTGCCGCAATCGGGCGCCGCGCTGGGGCGGCTGTTCGACGTCGCGCGCGTCGAGACGCTGTTCGGCCCGCAAGGCAGCCTGTACGGCCGCAACGCGGTGGCCGGCGTGGTCGACATCGTCTCCAACGCGCCGGCGAAGACCTTCGGCGGCGGTGCCCAGGTGTCGCGCTCGTCGTTCAACACGACCACCGTCGAAGGCGTGCTGAACGTGCCGCTGAACGAAGCGCAAGGCCTGCGCTTTGCGCTGTACGGCGCGCGCGGCGACGGCTACGTGAAGAACGTGCTCGACGGCCGCACGGCCGGCAACGACGACTTCACCGCCGGCCGCCTGCGCTATGCCGGCCTGTGGGGCGCCGTGCAGGCCGACCTGACGCTGCAGGTGTCCAAGGACGATTCGCTGCCCGCCCGCCGGCCCAAGCGCCTGGACGACGCCGCCGCACTGACGCAAGGCATCGGCTTCTACCAGACCGCGGTCGACACCAACGAATACTCGCACCGCAAGGACACCAACCTCGCGCTGAAGCTGACCGCCGCGCTCGGCGACCTGAGCTTGCGCTCGATCACCGGCTGGACCACCTACAGCCTGGACGTCAAGTTCGACACCGAGCTGAACCGCGCCGTGCCGCCGATCGGCCTGGCATCCCTCGGCTACCAGGAGAGCAAGGCCTGGTCGCAGGAATTCAGCCTGGCCTCGTCGGGCGACAACACCATCGACTGGCGCGCCGGCGTCTACTTCACCGGCACCAAGGTCAAGGAGAACCGCAAGAACGACGACACGGCCTCGTCGTTCGCCGACGGCGTCACCGGCTACGACGACCTGCGCCTGTGGCAGGACGGCAGCGCGCGCGCCGTGTTCGGCACCGTCGAGTGGAAGCCGGTGCCCGCCGTGTCGGTGGCACTCGGCCTGCGCTACAACAGCGAGACGAAAGAGCAGTCGCAGAACGAAGTCTGGGGCGTCGTGCCGCCCAGCGGCACCATCCCGCTGTGCAGCGAGACCGGCGGCGGTGCCCTGTTCTGCCGCAGCGCGGATACCCGCAAGTTCACCTGGAACGGCGCTTCGGGCGATCTCACGCTGAAGTGGCAGCTCAGCAAGCAGACGCATGCCTACGTGCGTGCGGCGCGGGGCTTCCGCTCCGGCGCGGTGGGCGGCCTGGTGGGCATCGACAACGGCATCGACCAGTTGTTCGGCGGCCCGGGCACCTTCGGGCTTTCCAAGCTCAAGCCCGAGACGCTGGACTCGGTGGAACTCGGCACCAAGAACTCGCTGCTCGGCGGCCGGCTGCTGCTGAACGCCGCCTACTATCACAACGTCTACAAGGATATGCTGGTCTTCACCTCCGACCCGGTGACCTTGCGCATCATCGAAGGCAACCTCGGCAAGACCGTGACGCAGGGGCTGGACCTCAACGGCGCCTGGGTGCCCGACGCCCACTGGCGCCTGGACGCCTCGCTGAACTACTCCGAAGGCAAGATCACCGAGGTCGGGCCAATCGCGATCGGCGTGGCGGTCGGCAACAAGCCGACCTACGCGCCGCGGGTGAGCGCGGCGCTGGCGCTCGGCTACCGCACCAACCTGGCCGGCGGCAAGCTCGGGCTCAACGTCGAGGCCAACCACAAGGACAAGGTGTACTTCGACCTCGCCAACCACCACGAGCAAGGCGCGGTGGATCTGTTCAACCTCAACGCCAACTGGGATGCGCCGGGCGGCCACTGGCGCGTGTTCTTCGCGGTCAACAACGTGACGGGCAAGGAGTACGTCACCTACGCCCAGCCCAGCAGCAGCCCGCGCGCCTTCGCGACGCCCGGCGCGCCGCGCACGGTACGGGTGGGCGCGGGCCTGCGCTTCTGAAGCGCGGGGCGCCCGCTCCAGGACCTGTGACCATGGCCACCGGCAGCGACGTCAAAGAGCTGGCCGCGCTGCGCATTCCGCTGCGCGACGGGGTCGAGCTGGTCGCCGATGCCTTCGTCGGCGACGGCGCGCCGCCGGGCCCGGCGATCATCGAGCTCACGCCCTACGGCCGCGGCCGCGACTGCATCAACTTCAGCGGCGAGGCGTCGTACTGGGTGGGCCACGGCTACGTGCCGGTCACCGTCGACTGCCGCGGCACCGGCGACTCCGGCGGCCGCTTCGCGTTCTTCGTCGGCGACGCCGAAGACGGCTTCGACGTCATCACCTGGGTCTCGCGCCAGCCCTGGTGCGACGGCCGCGTGGCGCTGCGCGGCGCGTCGTACAGCGGCACCAACGCCTGGCTGGTGGCGCGGCTGCAGCCGCCGGCCCTGCGGGCGCTGGTGGCCAACGCCACGGCCTGGGGCGTCGACGACGTCGTCTACGACGGCGGCATCTTCCACCAGACCTGGGCGTTGACGTGGCCCTCGGTGCTGAAGGGTTCGCCGCTGCCGCACCCGCCGGCGATCGACTGGCCGGCGCTGCGCGGCCACCGGCCGTTGCGCACGCTGGACCAGGCGGCGCTGGGGCGGCCTTCGGCGCTGTTCCGCGAATTCCTCGACCACCCGCCCAGCGACGCCGCCTACTGGCGGCCCTTCCACTTCAGCGCCGCCGATTACGCGCGCATCGGCGTGCCGGTGCTGGCCTTCAGCGGCTGGTTCGACGGCACGCTGCGCGGCACGCTGGCGCACGACCGCGGGCTGCGCGCGGCCGCCGCCGAGCCCGCCAACGTGCACCTGATCGTCGGCCCCTGGGACCATGTCGGCTGCTCCGACGGCGGCATCGACTTCCGCAGCGCGCGCCCGCTGGACCGCGTGGGCAGCGCCACCTTGCCGCCGCAGGCCTTTCGCTCGGGGCTGGCGATCACGCGCGCCTTCCTCGATGCGCACCTGAAAGGCCAAGGCCGCTTCGAGCAGCCGCCGGTGCAGGTCTACCTCACCGGCAGCCACCGCTGGCTGGATGCCCAGCGCTTCCCGCCGCCCACGGTGCAGCAGCGGCCGCTGTTCCTGCGCAGCGCCGGCCGCGCCACCGGCCTGCAAGGCGACGGCCGGCTGGCCTGGCAGGCCCCGCACGACGAGCCGCCCGACCAGTGCGTGCACGACCCCTGTCGTCCGGTGCCCGGCAGCCTGGCCGACCTGCCCGGCGCGGCGCCGGGCACCGTCTCGGCGATGGCCGACCACGCCGCGCTGATCGACCGGCCCGACGTGCTGGTCTACCAATCCGACCCGTTGCCGCAGGCCTTGACGGTGCTGGGCACGGTGCGCCTGGCCCTGCACGTGCGCGCCGACGTGCCCGACGCCGACTTCTTCTGCCGCCTGGAAGACGTGGCCCCGGACGGCCGCGCGCAGCGGCTCGGCTCGCGCGACAGCGGGCAGCTGCAGGCGCGCTGGCGCGAAGGCTTCGAGTGCGAAGTCATGCTGCAGCCCGGCGTGCCGGCGCAACTGCTGCTGAACCTCGACGCCATCGGCCACGCCTTCGGGCCGGGCCACTGCCTGCGCCTGTCGATCGCCTGCAGCGCGTGGCCGCGCTGTGCGCCCAACCCCGGCACCGGCGCGCCGGTGGCCGACGACGTCATGCGCCCGCGCGTGGCGCACCTGCAGGTGCTGCACGAGGCCGGCGCGGCCTCGTGCCTGCTGCTGCCGTGCCTGCCCGAGCCGCCGGGCGACTGAGCGCCGCCAAGCGCCCTGGATAGACACCTCTCACCATCAACGACACGAAAGCAATGGCACGATGATCAAGGTCATGTGGTTCCTCAAACGCGCCGAGCACCTGAGCCTGGCCGAGTTCCGCCGCTGGTGGCTGGAGCAGCATGCGGCCGACATCGCGGCCGACCAGCGGCCCTTCCTCAGGCGCTACAAGGTCGACGTGCGCGTTGCCGACGATGCACCGTTCGCGGCCGGCCGCCCGGGCACCGACAGCCCCTGGGACGGCATCGCCGAACAGTGGTTCGACAGCGTGGAGGACTACAACGCCGTCTACCAGCGCGGCGACCGGCCGACGCGCGGCGACACGCTCGCCCACACCAGCCGCTTCGAACGCCTGGTGGTGGAGGAACACGAGATGCCCGTCCTGCCCTGACCATGGCCGCGCGCAAAGCCCCGCGCCGTGTGGTCCCGCGCTGCGCCGTCCCGCGCAGCGTCGTCGTCACCGGCGGCTCCGGCGGCATCGGCCGCGAGATCGTCGCGCGCTTCCTGGCCGACGGCAGCCGGGTGGTCAACCTCGACCGGCTGCCGCCGCCGGGCCGGCGCCACCCGCGCACGCGCTTCGTCGCGGTCGACCTGCTCGACGTGCCAGCCATCCGCGCCGCCTTCGCCGAGGCCGACGAGTTCTTCGAAGGGCGCGCGCCCGACGTGCTGGTCTGCGCCGCCGCGATCGGCCAGACCCACCACCTGCTGGAGGTGCAGCCCGACGAGGTCGACCGCGTGATGGGCGTCAACGTGCGCGGCACGCTGTTCTGCGCGCAGGAAGCGGCGCTGCGCATGCGCGGCGCCGGCGCCGGGCGCATCGTCGTCGTCACCTCGGTCGCGGCCTACCAGGCCTGGGCGCAGGAGCCGCTGTACAACGTCAGCAAGGGTGCCCAGCATGCGCTGGTGCAGACGCTGGCGGTGGAACTGGCGCCGTTCAACGTGCAGGTCAACGCGGTGGCCCCGGGCGTGGTGGCGGCGCAGAGCCAGGGCATGTCGGGCAACCGGGCGCGGCCCGAAATCCTGCGCCACTACCACGAGCGCATTCCCGCCGGCCGCTTCTGCACGCCCGCCGAGGTGGCCGAGGCGATCTGGACGCTGAGCCACGCCACCTACATGACCGGCCAGGCGCTGACGCTGGACGGCGGCCTGATGGCCAACGGCCTGGCCTACATCGGCACGCTGAAGGACGAGGTGCTGGCGCGGCTGGACCGGACGCTGCCGGCGCCGCCCGCGCCACTCACGGCGCCAGGCCGGCGAGGTGGCGGCCGGCCAGGTAAGCGAAGGTGATGGCGCCGCCCACCGTGATGCCGGCGCCGGGGTAGCTGCCGCCCATCGCGCTGGCCATCTCGGTGCCCACCGCGTACAGGCCTTCGATCGGCTCGCCGCCGGCACCCAGCACGCGCGCGTGGGCGTCGGCGCGCAGCCCGATGAAGGTGCCCAGGTCGCCCGGCACGATGCGCACCGCGTAGTACGGCCCCTGGCGCAGCGGCGCCACGCAGGGGTTGGGCGCATGGCCGGCGTCGCCCTGGCTGCGGTCGTAGTCGCTGCGGCCCTTGTGGAAGGCCGGGTCTTCGCCGCGCTCGGCATGGCGGTTGAAGTCGTCGACGGTCTGCTGCAGCCCCGCGGCGTCGATGCCCAGCCGCGCCGCCAGCCCGGCCAGCGTGTCGTCGCGCAGCAGGTAGCCGCTGCGCAGATGCGGCTGCAGCCGGCCCGGAAACGGCGGCGCCACGCCCAGCCCGTAGCGGCGCTGCGCGCGGTGGTCGGCGATCAGCCAGGCCTCGGCCTGGCGATCGCCGCTGCAGGCGCGCAGCAGCGCCGGCACGAACAGGTGATAGGTCGTCGCCTCGCTGACGAAGCGCCGGCCGCGCCGGTCGACCGCAATCACCCCCGGCTTGGCGCGGTCGCCGAAGTGCGGGAACGGCACCACGCCGCGCGGCGTGGGCACCAGCGAGGCCGGCGCCCAGGCCGCCGGCTGCTGCACGTCGGTTTCCAGCACGGCGCCCGCGGCCAGCGCCATCGCGATGCCGTCGCCGGTGTTCGTCTCGGCCGACAGCGAATGGTGGCCCTGCCCCGCCGCCACGTGCGGGTAGTGGCGGCGCTGCAGTTCGGCGCTGAACGGAAAGCCGCCGGTGGCCAGCACCACGCCGCGCCGGCAGGGCCAGTCGGCCACGCGGCCGGCGGCGTCGGTCCAGCGCACGCCGTCGACGCGGCCGCCGTGGCGCAGCAGCGCGGTGGCGCGCGCCTGCGTGAGGACCGGCACGCCGCGCTCCTGCAGCGCCAGCAGCAAGGCGGCCAGCACGCCGTTGCCGCCGCCGAGCGCGGTGCCGCGTGGGTAGCCGCGCAGCCGGTCACCCACATAACGCAGCACGCGAGACGCCACCACCGCCGTCGAGCGCAGCGAGCGCCCCACGCGGTAGTAGTGCGGCAGGTCGTCGCTGGCGATGGCGAGGCCGCCGAGGATCATCGTGGTCGACAGCGGGGCGCGCAGCCGCGCGAACGGCGCGCCCAGCCGCCGGCCGTCGAACGGCTGCGGCGTGAGCGCGCGCGCGCCGCGCGTGGCGCCGGGCAGATCGGGCAGGTAGTCGATCGAGGCGGTGGTGAGCGTCCAGCGCGCGGCGCTGTGCTGCTCGACGAAGGCCAGCGCGCTGGCGGCGTGCTCGACGAAGGCGCGCGCCGTCGCCTCGCGCGCCTGCGCGCCGGCGGCGGCGCGCAGGTAGGTCAGCGCAGCGTCGCGACTGTCGCTCACGCCGGCCGCGCGCGCCTGGGCGCTGCACGGCACCCACACCATCGCTTCCGAATGCGCCGTGGTGCCGCCGACCAGCGCCGATTTCTCCAGCACCACCACCCGCAGCCCGGCCACCGCGGCGCTGAGCGCGGCCACCAGGCCGCCGATCCCGGAGCCCAGCACGATGACGTCGGCGGGCGGTGAAAAAGCGCTTGCGGCCATGCCTTTAGTCTACAATATGTCGACACAGTAATTCGCCAGGGAGCCCGCCATGCGCGCCATGTCGAACCCGCGTTCCGCCCCTGCCCCCGCCACCGTACCGCGCGGCGTGCAACACGTCGGCCTCACCGTGCCCGACATGGTGCAGGCGGTGACCTTCTTCGTCGAGCACCTCGGCTGCGAGCTGCTGTTCTGCGAAGGGCCGTTCACGCTGGGCGCGTCGAGCGCGCAGGCCCACCAGGTCGACGCCGGCACCGTGCTGGTCAAGCTCGGCATGCTGCGCTGCGCGGCGGGCGCGCTGCTCGAACTGTTCGAGTACCGCGCCGTCGACCAGCGCGCCGACCCGGTGCGCAACGTCGACAACGGCGGCCACCACATCGCCTTCCAGGTCGACGACATCGACGCTGCCGCGGCACGCCTGCAGGCCGGCGGCGTGCGGTTGTGCGGCCAGGTCAACCGTTCCATCGGCGGGCCTTTCGAGGGCCTGGGCTGGCTGTACTTCCTGGCGCCCTGGGGCCTGCAGCTCGAACTGGTGCAGATCCCTTCGCAAGGCCTGGGCTACGAGCGCAGCAGCGGCCGCCGGCTGTACCAGCCGGGCTGAGCGCTAGCCGCCCTGCAGGCGGTCGCGCAGGCGGTCCATCGTCGCCGTCACGGCCTGCACGTTGGCCGGTTCGTCGGTGGCGTGGCCGGCGCCGTCCACCACCACCAGCTCGGCGCCGGGCCAGCGCTGCAGCAGCCGCCAGGCCACGCCCATCGGCGTGACGACGTCGTGGCGGCCGTTGATCACGGTCAGCGGCAGTTGCGTGATGCGCGGCAGGTCACGCAGCAACTGCTCGGGTTCGAGCCAGAAGCGCGCGGCGTGGTAGTGCAGGTTGATCAGCGTGTTGGCGCGGCAGAAGTCGTAGTCCAGCAGCGCCTCGACCCGGGCCGGGTCGGGCCGCAGGTAGCAGCAGGTGAGCTCGAAGCGCGTCAGCGCCATCACCGCGGCGCGCTGCACCGCCGGGTCGGGGTGCTGCAGCCGTTCGGCGACGCGGGCGTGCAGCCGCGCCGGTTCTTCCAGCGCCAGCGCGGCGGCCATGACCGCCCAGGCCTCCGGGTAGGTCTGGCGCCAGCCGTCGACGATCCACGCCGTCTCGGCCGCGGTGCCCAGGTACACGCCCTGCAGCAGCAGCCCGCGCACGGCGGCCGGGTGGCGCTGTGCGTACGCCAGCGCCAGCGCGCAGCCCCACGACTGGCCGTACACCCACCAGTCGGCAATGCCCAGGTGCCGGCGCAGGCGCTCGATGTCGTCCACCAGGTGCCAGGTGGTGTTGGCCTGCAGGGCGCCGAACGGCCGCGAGCGCCCGCAGCCGCGCTGGTCGAACTGCATGAGCCGGAAGAAGGCCGGGTCGAACTGCGATCGCACATGGCTTTCCAGCCCCATGCCCGGCCCCCCGTGCAGGTAGACGACCGGCACGCCGTCGGGCCGGCCCGACTGCTCGAACCACACGGCGTGGCCGTCGGCTTCCGGCAGGAAGCCGGCGTCGTAGACCGGCACTTCGGTGGCGGTCACGGGGCGACTCTCTTCCGCCCTGCGGATTTGCGGATGCGAGCAAGGGACATGGCGTGCGGTGTGACGGCGAGTCGACATGAGGGGCCCGCGGCAAGCGGATCCCCGCCAGAAGTCTACAACTTGTATACGCAGGCGCGCGCCAGCCGTCCACCCTTTGCGCCGCACGCGACCTGTCTTCGCCGGGTCGCCGGCAATGTGCAGCGTGCGCCGTTCAAGTCGTCGGGCCATCAACGTTGCGATGGATGGACAGCGGCGCCGCCGATCGCTCCAATCGGCAGCAGCCCGGCCAATCGGGCAGATCAGGAGGAAGCCGTGCCGCAGCAATCGATCGACGCACCGCGCCGGACGCTGTTTCCGCGAGGTCTCGTGAACGCCAGACTTCTCGTGGCCGCGGCCTGCGTGGCCTTGGGCGCTTGCGCCACCCCTTACGCTCCGCCCGTGGTCGTGAAGAGCTCGGTGGCGGTCACCGGGCTCGCCGACATGCCGGGCAAGGAGCCGCTGCACGTTCTATTGGTTCACGGCATGTGCACGAAAGACAAGGACTGGGCCGAGGGGGCGATGCAGCGCCTGGTCCGCGCGCTGGACGCCAATATCGCGCTGCAGACCCGTGAAGAAACGGCCTTGATGGCAACCGCCGACGGCAAGCCCGCCGTCAAGCTGGTGTACGGCGACGCGGAGATCGCTGGCCGCAAGCTGCGTATGGCCGGTGTCGTCTGGTCGCCGCTGACGGCGCCGCTGAAGCAGCAACTGCTCTACGACAACACGGACGAGCCGACCGACTGCGCCCGCGACGCGACCTGCAAACCCAAGCGGGCGACGCTCAACGGCAAGCTGAAGGACATCCTGCTCAACGACTGCCTGGCCGATGCCATGGCGTACCAGGGCGAAAGCCGCGGGGTCATTCGCCAGGCCATGATCGACGCCTTCTCGATGGCGCTGCGCGACGCGCCGCCGAACGCGCCGATCGTCCTGGTCAGCGACAGCCTGGGCAGCAAGATTTCGTTCGATGCGCTGCACGAGATGCTGCAAGCAAAATCGCCGCCGGCGGCACGAGCCGCCGCTTTGCGCGTCGGCCACGTGTACATGAACGCGAACCAACTGCCCATCCTCGGACTGGCCGACCAGACGATTCCGTCACCAGGCCCGCCGGAGATCGTGAAGCCGACGGGGGACACCAAGGGCGGCATCGCACGCAAGCCGGATTCGCTGGAGCTGTTCGCGGCCGAACGCGCACGCGTCCGGAAGAACGACAGCGCCATCGTCGCCATCAGCGGCGCGGCCGCACGCTTGACCGTCGTCGCTTTCACCGACCCCAACGACCTGCTGTCGTACCGGCTGCTGCCGTCCAGGTACAAGAGCGCGGAGGTCGACGTGGCCGACGTCCTGGTCTCGAACAAGACCACCTACCTGGGCTTCTTGGAGCGGCCCGACACGGCACACACGTCCTACATGGACAACGCGGCGGTGGCGACGGCCATTTCCTGCGGCATTCCGAAGAGCGAACGCTGCCGGTGATGGTCTCCAGGCCGGTTGACTGCGTCAGTTCCCCGCCGGCGCCCGTCAAGCCTTGAACTTGAATGCCGGCAGCGTCTGCCCCAGGCGCGCGCCCATCTCGGCGCCCAGTTCCTGCAGGCCGTTCAAGGGCCGCACCATCACTTCGAACTCGACGATGCGGCCCTCGTCGTCGAAGCGGATCAGGTCGATGCCCTTGATCTGCTTGTCGTTGACCAGGGCGCTGAACTCCAGCACCACGCTCAGGCCGTCGGCGCTGGCCAGTTGGCGGTGGTAGGTGAAGTTCTTGAAGATCGTCACCACGGTCCGCAGCGCCAGCAGCAGCGCCGGGCGCGGCCGGTAGGCGTTGATCGCCATCGGCGAGCGGAACACGGCGTCGGGGTGGACGATGGCTTCGAGCTCGCCGAGGTCGCCGCGGGCGACCATGGCATGCCAGGCTTCGAGCGATCGGGTGGCGGCCGGGTGCACTTGGGTGGGCAAAGGGGACATGGTCGGCTTTCGTTGAAGTGAATCGAATGGGCGCCGCGTTCAGATCGCGGCGGCGAGCGTCGTGCCTTGCAGGATGGCGCGCTTGGCGTCGAGCTCGGCCGCCACGTCGGCACCGCCGATCAGGTGCACGTTGCAGCCCGCCGCGCGCAGGCCCTGGTGCAGCTCGCGCAGCGGCTCCTGGCCGGCGCAGATGACCACGTGGTCGACCGCCAAGGTGCGGTCCTGGCCGTCGACCGTGACGTGCAGGCCGGCATCGTCGATGCGCCGGTACGCGACCGACGGCTGCATGCGCACGCCGCGCGCCTTCAGCCCGGTGCGGTGGATCCAGCCGGTGGTCTTGCCCAGACCGTCGCCCACCTTGGAGGCCTTGCGCTGCAGCAGGTGCACCTCGCGCGGCGAGGCTTCGGGTTGCGCCTCGCGCAGCCCGCCGCGCTGGGCATAGTCGACGTCGATGCCCCATTCGGCGTAGAAGCGCGCGGGGTCCAGGCTGGCGCTGGTGCCGCTGTGCGTGAGCGTCTCGGCCACGTCGAAGCCGATGCCGCCGGCGCCGACGATCGCCACCCTGGCGCCGACCGGATGCTCGTCGCGCAGCACGTCCAGATAACCCAGCACCTTGGGATGTTCGGCGCCGTCGATGGCCGGCTGGCGCGGCAGCACGCCGGTGGCCAGCACCACCTCGTCGTAGCGGCCAGCCAGCAGCGTGGCCACGCTGGCGCGCGTGTTCAGGTGCAGGCGCACGCCGCGCAAGTCGATCTGGCGGCGGAAGTAGCGCAAGGTTTCATGGAACTCTTCCTTGCCCGGCACCTTCTTGGCAATGTTGAACTGGCCGCCGATCTCAGGCCCCGCCTCGAACAGGTCGACCGTGTGGCCGCGCCCGGCCGCCGTCACCGCGAAGCTCAGCCCCGCCGGGCCGGCGCCGACCACCGCGATGCGCTTGGCCGCCGCGGCCGGCGCGATGACGATCTCGGTCTCGTGGCAGGCCCGCGGGTTGACCAGGCACGAGGTGATCTTGCCGGCGAAGGTGTGGTCCAGGCAGGCCTGGTTGCAGCCGATGCAGGTGTTGATCTCGTCGGCGCGCCCTTCGCGCGCCTTGCGCACGAACTCGGCATCGGCGAGGAAGGGGCGCGCCATCGACACCATGTCGCAAGCGCCGTCGGCCAGCAATTGCTCGGCCAGCTCCGGCGTGTTGATGCGGTTGGTGGCCACCAGCGGAATGCCCACCCGGCCCATCAGCCGCTGCGTGACCCAGGCATAGGCGCCGCGCGGCACCTTGGTGGCGATGGTGGGGATGCGCGCCTCGTGCCAGCCGATGCCGGTGTTGATGATGGTCGCGCCGGCAGCCTCGATGGCCTGGGCCGTGCGGACCACCTCGTCCAGCGTCGAGCCGCCTTCGACCAGATCGAGCATCGACAAGCGGTAGACGATGATGAAGTCGCGCCCCACGCGCTGCCGCACGCGGCGCACGATCTCCACCGCGAAGCGCATGCGCTGCTCGAAGCCGCCGCCCCAGGCGTCGTCGCGCTGGTTGGTGCCGGGGGCGATGAACTCGTTGATCAGGTAGCCCTCGGAGCCCATGATCTCCACGCCGTCGTAGCCGGCATGCTGGGCCAGCGCCGCGCAGCGCGCGTAGTCGGCGATGGTCTGCTCCACCTCGTCGGCCGTCAGCGCCTGCGGGCGGAAGGCGTTGATCGGCGCCTGCAGCGCGCTCGGCGCCACCAGCGCCGGGTGGTGGGCATAACGGCCGAAGTGCAGGATCTGCATCGCGATGCGGCCGCCCTCGGCGTGCACGGCGCGCGTCACGACGCGGTGGCGCTCGGCCTCGTCTTCTTGGGTCAGCATGGCGCCGCCCTTCATTGGCCGCCCGCGCTCGTTGGGCGCGATGCCGCCGGTGACGATCAGGCCGACCTCACCGCGCGCGCGCTCGGCATAGAAGGCGGCCATGCGGTCGAAGCCGCCGGGCACCTCCTCCAAGCCGACGTGCATGGAGCCCATCAGCACCCGGTTGCGCAGCGTCGTGAACCCGAGGTCGAGCGGCTTCGTCAGGTGGGGAAAGCGGTTCATGCACTCCTCTGCGCAACCCGTTGCATTAACGTGGCGCAACTATGCAACGAGTTGCGCAGACACTATCATCGTGCAAACCCTAGGTTCGCCCGCCCCGGGGCGGACCTTGCATGGAAAGGCCCATGTCGCTGCCGCACGCACTGCTCACCTCGCTGGCCGAACGGCCCGGCTCGGGCTCTGACCTGGCCGGGCGCTTCGACCGCTCGATCGGCTACTTCTGGCATGCCACGCACCAGCAGATCTACCGCGAGCTGGCGCGCATGGCCGAAGCCGGCTGGATCGAATCGCTGCCCGAGGAATCCACCCGCGGCCGCAAGCGCGCCTACCGACTGCTGCCCGCCGGCCGCAAGGAGTTGAAGCGCTGGATCGCGCTCGGCGGCCAGCCGGCACCGCTGCGCGACGAGCTGATGGTGCGCCTGTGGGCCGACGCCGCGGTCGGCCCCGCCGGGCTGGCCAAGGACGTGCGCCAGCGGCTGCAACTGCACCAGGACATGCTGGCGCGCTACCAGGCGATGGAGCGCCGCGAGGCGCCGCCGGCGGCGGACGACCGCGCCGCGGCGCTGCGGCGCCTGGTGCTGCAAGCCGGCCTCCGCTACGAGCGCTACTGGATCGAGCTGCTGCTCGAAGCGCTGAAGACGCTGGATCCGGCGCCGGGCGCGGCCGACGCGGCCTGAGGCGCGCCTTGCGGCACCGCGCGCGGCCGGCCGCCGAAGCGCCCGCTCAAGGCAGCGGCGTGAACTTCAATTCCGACAGCGGCACCACCTTGTCGTCGCGCGTCATCTTGAACTCGGTGTTGGGGCCCAGCCACTTGGCCCAGATCTGGTTGATCTCGCCGCTCTTGTCCAGTTCCAGCAGCGTGGCGTTGACCTTGGCCAGCAGCGCCGGCTCGTCCTTCTTCATGCCGATGCCGATCGGCTGGAAGGCCATCGGCTCGGGGATCATCTTCAGCTCGATGCCGCCGGTCTTCGACTGGTTGACGAGCTTGGTGATGGTCATCGTATTGGCCACCATGCCCAGCGCCTTGTTCTGTTGCACCGCCATGTAAGCCGAGCCGGTGTCCTGGAAGGTCACCGGTTCCGAGCCGTTCATCTTGATCGACAGCTCCGAGGTCGAGCCCTTGGTCGACGCCAGCCGCTTGCCCTTGTAGTCGGCCTTGCTGTTGGCGCTGTCGCTGGCCTTCACCGCCAGCATCTCCTTGGCCAGGTAGTAGGGGTCGCTGAACTGGATCTGCTCGGCGCGGCCCAGCGTGTAGGCGAGGTTGGCCACCGTGATGTCGACGCGGCCCATCTTCACCTCGGGCACGCGCGCTTCCACCGACAGCGGCGTGACCTTGGCCGCCACGCCCCAGCGCTTGGCGATGGCGCCGCACAGGTCGACGTCGAAGCCGACCATCTCGCGCGTCTTGGGGTCGGGCGCGGCGAACGGCGGCACGTCGGCAAAGGTGCCGCAGCGCAGTTCCTTGCGCTGCAGGATGTCCTGCAGCTGGTCGGCCTGCGCGGCGCAGGCGATGCCGCCCAGGCACGCGGCGGCGACGAGGGAAAGGGAGCGACGCTTGAACATGGTGAGATCTCCTCGGATCGGGCTAGTGGGAACGCAGGTCGGACAGGAAGCGCTGCGCGCGCGGGTGCTGCGCGTGGCGGAAGAAGGCCTCGGGGTCTGACGACTCCAGGATGCAGCCGGCATCCATGAACCACACGCGGTCGGCCACCTCGCGGGCGAAGTTCATCTCGTGCGTCACGCACATCATGGTCATGCCGTCGGCGGCCAGGCTGCGCATCACGGCCAGCACCTCGCCCACCATCTCGGGGTCGAGCGCGCTGGTCGGCTCGTCGAACAGCATCGCCGGCGGCTCCATCGCCAGCGCGCGGGCGATCGCCACGCGCTGCTGCTGGCCGCCGGACAGCTGCCCCGGATACGAGCCCGCCTTGGCCGCCAGGCCGACGCGGTCGAGCAGCTTCATCGCCTTGTCGCGCGCCTCGGCGCGCCGCACGCCGGCGACGTGGATCGGCGAGAGCATCACGTTTTCCAGCGCCGACAGGTGCGGAAAGAGGTTGAAGCTCTGGAACACGAAGCCGATGCGGCTGCGCATGCGGTTGAGCTGCGCGCTGCTCATCGGCGCGTGGATGTCGTGGCCGTCGATCGTGACCTGGCCCGACTTGATTTCCTCCAGCCGGTTGACGGTGCGGATCAGCGTCGACTTGCCGGACCCCGACGGCCCGCAGACGACGACCACCTCGCCGCGCTTGACCTCGGCGTTGATGTCGCTGAGCGCGCGGTACTCGCCGTACCACTTGTTGACCTGGTTGAAGGTGATCATCGGTGGCCTCTTTCGGTTCAGGGCTCGGCGGCCAGCGTCGGCGTGGCAACGGGCGCGCGGCCCGCCGCGCGCCCGGCCGCGGTGCCGGCGCGCTTGGCCTCGATGCGCCGCTCCAGCTGCGTGGCGGCCCAGGTCAGCGTCCAGCAGACGACGAAGTAGATGACCGCCAGGATGAAGAACACCTGGAACGGCTGGGTCAGCAGCCGGTTGTTGATCTGGTTGGCCGCGAAGGTGAGCTCGGGCACGTTGATCACGTAGCCCAGCGTCGTCTCCTTGATGGTCGAGACGAACTGGCTGAGCATGCTGGGCAGCATGTTGAACAGCGCCTGCGGCAGGATGACGCGCCGCATCGCGCCCAGGTAGCTGTGGCCCAGCGCACGCGAGGCTTCCATCTGGCCCTTGGGCAGCGCCTCGATGCCGGCGCGCACCACCTCGGCCAGGTAGGCGCCTTCGTACAGCACCAGCGTCACCAGCATCGTGACGAAGCCCGAGACGTTGTGGCCGATGAGCAGCGGCACCAGGAAGTAGACCCACAGGATCAGCATCAGCAGCGGCACGCCGCGCGCCACGTAGATCAGCGCCGTGGCCGGCCACGACAGCCAGCGCCAAGGCGAGATGCGCGCGAGCGCCAGCAGCACGCTCAAGGGAAAGGCCAGCACGATGCCCAGCACCGACAAGATCAGCGTGCAGGCGATGCCGCCCAGCGGCCCGTTGGGGTACTGGCCGATCAGCAGCAGCAGCCAGTTGTCGCGGACGATGTCGATCACCGAGCCCATGGCCTACCTCGCCCCCGCGATGCGGCTGCGCCGTTCCAGCAGCGTGCCGCCGGCCATGATGAGCAGCGAGAAGCCGAGGTACAGCAGCGTCGCGATCAGGTAGGTCTCGAAGGTGCGGAAGCTCTGGTTCTCGATCTCTTTCACCGCATGCGTCAGCTCGGCCACGCCGATGGCCATCGCCAGGCTGCTGTTCTTGAACAGCGACACCGTGTGGTTGACCAGCGCCGGCATCGCGTTGCGCACGGCCTGCGGCATCAGCACGTGGCGCAGCGCGCCCAGGTAGCCGTGGCCCAGCGCGCGCGCCGCTTCGGCCTGGCCCGCCGGCACGGCGCGCAGGCCCGAGCGCAGGTCTTCGCTGAAGTAGGCCGCCTGGCACAGGCCGAGGCCGATGACGGCGAACACCGCCTCGGCGTTGTGCTCGGCCAGCCAGCCCTGCAGCGCGCCGGGCAGCAGGCTGGCGATGCCGAAGTACCACAGCATCAGCTGCACCAGCGTGGGCACGTTGCGGTGGTAGGACACGTAGGCCTGCACGGCGCGCCGCGCCAGGGCGCTGGGCGTCAGGCGCACCGCCAGCAGCACCACGGCCAGCGTCATCGCCAGCAGCCACGAGGCCAGCGCGACCACCAGCGTCAGCTTGACGCCGCTCCACAGCATCGTCACGAACTCGGGGTTCGCGAACAGCGCGAAGAGGTCGAAGCCTTTCATCGCGGCGCCTTCGTCAGGCCTGGCCCGGCCGCGTGGTCTGCAGCCCGCCCGGCACCTGCAGCGTGGGCGTGATTTCCAGGTGGCCGATGTTCACGGCCACCGGCGCGGCGATGGCGAAGGCGATGGCATCGGCGATGTCGGCGGCCTGCGGCAGCTCGAAGCCGTCGATGAACTTCTCGCGGATCGCGGCCGAGTCGCCGTGCACGTGGGCGAAGATGTCGGTGGCCACGCGGCCCGGGCAGACTTCGGTGACGCGCACGCGGCGGCCGAAGGCGTCGATGCGCAACTGGCGCGACAGCATGCTCACCGCCGCCTTGGTGGCGTGGTAGGTGGAGTTGCCGCCGAAGTTGTAGGCCGCGGCGATGGAGCTGATGTTGATCACGTGGCCGCGGTCGCGCGCCACCATGCCCGGCACCACCAGCCGGCACAAGTGCAGCACGGCGCGCAGGTTGACGTCGACCAGCAGCTCGATGTCTTCCGCATCGGCGTCGAGAAACTTCTTCGGCCGGTCGACGCCGGCGTTGTTGACCAGCACGTCGAAAGGCACGGCGCGCGTCAGCGCGGTGAGGCCGGCGAGGTCGGTCACGTCCAGCGCATGCGCGATGCAGCCGGTGCGCTCGGCCAGCGCGGCCAGCGCCTGCGCGTTGCGGGCCAGCGCGTGCACCTGCAGGCCCTCGGCGCACAGCCGCTCGACGACCGCGGCGCCGATGCCCGACGAGGCGCCGGTGACGAGTGCGGTTTGGTAGTCGGCGAAGGGCATGCGGGGTTCCTCGGTGTGCTCAATCTATCGGCCGGGCTGGCGCGGCGCCAAGACGGATTGGGTCTGGAGCGATAAGGGGCTCGTATGTCAGGGTCAACCCTGTTCAGGCCCATTGCCGCGAGATCGGCAGCACGCGCGCGCCGGCGGCTTCGATCTCGCGCCGCACCGCGCGCGCCAGCGCCAGCGCGCCCGGCGTGTCGCCATGCACGAGGATGGAGCGCGGCCGCAGCGCGATGGCCTGACCGTCGTGGCTGAGCACGGTGCCTTCGCGCAGCAGCCGGCGCACGCGGGCCAGCAGCTCGGCCTCGTCGTGGATCACCGCGCCCGGCAGCTTGCGCGGGACGAGCAGGCCTTGCGCGTCGCAGGCGCGGTCGGCCAGGAAGGTGGTGGCCACGCGCAGCCCCTGCGCCGCCGCGGCGCCTTCGATCGCCGCGCTGGGCGACGAGCTGACGATCAGCGTCGGGTCGAATGCCGCCACCGCGCCCACCAGCACCGCGGCCAGGCCGGCGTCGGCGGCCACCAGGTTGCCGAGCGCGCCGTGAAAGCTCATGTGCGTCATGCGCTGACCGGCGGCACGCGCGATGCCGGCCAGCGCGCCGAGCTGGTAGGTCACCATCGCGGCCAGCTCGTCGGGCTCGACGTGCATGGCGCGGCGGCCGAAGCCCTGGCGGTCGGGGTAGCCGACGTGGGCGCCGATGTCGACGCCGAGCTGCCCGGCGCGGCGCACCGTGCGCTGCATGATCAGCGGGTCGCCGGCGTGGAAGCCGCAGGCCACGTTGGCCGACGACAGCACCTGCAGCAGCCCTTCGTCGTCGCCCATGCGCCAGGGGCCGTAGCCTTCGCCGAGGTCGGCGTTGAGGTCGATGTCCATCCGGCGAGGTCCTCAGTTCGGGTCGATGGGTTGCAGCGCCGCCAGCGGCGTGCCGTAGCCGACCGCCGCGCCGTGCGGCGCGAGGCGATCTTGCAGCAGCGCCGCCGCCGGCGCCGCCACCGGCAGCAGCAGCGGGCCGATCTGCAGCAGCCCCAGCACCTGGCCGGCGGCGACGGCCGTGCCCGGCGCGGCCAGGTCGTCGGCGCGCAGCGGGTGGCGGTGCAGGAAGACGCCGACCGAGGGGGCGCTGACGATCAGCGGCGCTTCGGGCTGCGCTTCGGCGTGGGGTTCGGCGTGCGCTTCATCGTGCGCTTGAGCGTGCGCTTCAAGTTCGGCCGGCGCGATGGTCTCCGCCGTGATGCCGCCGGCGCCCTGCCGCAGCCGCAGCGCGGTGCCCGGGCCGCGCAGTTCCAGCAGGCCGATGCCGCTGTCGCGCAGCCAGCCGGCGAGGCGGGCGATGTCGTCGGGCGTCATGGCGCTCGTCATGGCGCGATGCCCCCTGCCCCGCGCTGCAGCCCCAGCCAGCGCCGCGCCTCCGCCAGCCAATGGTCCACCTGCGCCAGCGCGGCCAGCGCGCCGTTCCAATCGCATTCGACGAAGCGCACGCGGCTGCCGACCGGCGCCTGCCCCAGCCGCCAGAGGTCGGCCTCGATCACCGTGCCCAGCTTGGGGTAGCCGCCCGAGGGCTGCGCGTCGCGCATCTGCACGATGGGCTGGCCGCCCGGCGGCACCTGGATCACGCCGGGCACGATGCCGTGCGAGCGCATTTCCAGCGGCGCCAGCGGCTGCAGCGGCGGGCCTTGCAGGCGGTAGCCGTAGCGGTCGCTCTGCGCGCTGATCTTCCAGGGCTCGGCCCAGAAGGCGGCGCGCGAAGCCGCGGTGTAGGCCGCGTATTCGGCGGCCGGCAGCACGCGCAAGGCCGGCAAACCATCGGCCAGCAGCGGCATCGCCAGCGCCGGCGGCACCAGACCCACGCCCTCCAAGAATTCTTCAGCCGAGGCAGCACCCGCAACCAACACGTCACCCGCGCGCAGCGCGCGGCCTTCGAAGCCGCCGAAGGCGCCGCGCATCTGCGTGCTGCGCGAGCCCAGCAGCCGCGGCACGTCCACGCCGCCGGCCAGGCACAGGTAGGCGCGGCTCGCGGGCCAGGTGGCGCCGCGGCGCGGCAGATTGAGCAGCAGCTCCTGGCCGGCGCGCGCGCGCTGCGCGGTCCAGGGCAGCAGCGGGCGGCCGTCGAGCCGGGCGTCGACATCGGCGCCGGTGACGGCGAAGCCGCCGTCGCGCTGGAAGCGCACGCGAAACGGCAGCACCGGCAGCTCGATGCCGGCGGCATCGTCGGCGTTGCCCAGCAGCAGGTTGCCGGCGGCCAGCGCCAGCGGGTCCATCGCGCCGGCGCTGCCCACGCCCCAGCGCAGCGCGCCTTCGCGGCCCAGGTCCTGCACCGTGGCCAGCGCGCCGGTGGCGAGCACTTCGATCACCGGATCACCTGCTTGACGCGAAAGCGCAGGCTGTCGCCCGGCGCCAGCAGCGCCGGCGGGTCGCGCTGCGGGTCGAAGAAGCTCATCGCGGTGCAGCCGATGGTGTTCCAGCCGCTGGGGCCGTCGGACGCCGAGACGCCGGTCTGCGCGCCGCCGATCGACACCGCGCCGCCGGGAATGCGCAGCACCGGCACCGGGCGCCGCGGCGTGGCGATGCGCGGGTCCATGCCGCCCAGGTAGCAATAGCCGGGGTGGCTGCCGAGCGCGTAGACGGGGTAGACCGGCGCGCTGTGGCGCTCGACGATCTCGTCGATGGCCAGCCCGGTGTGCGCCACCACGTCGGCCAGGTGCGGGCCGCCGTCACCGCCGTAGACCACGTCGAGTTCGACCACGCGGCCTTGCAGCGCCAGCGGCCGCGCGGCGGCCCAGGCGGCGTGCAGCCGCGCCTCGATGGCGTCGCAGCGCTGCGGCGCGCGGCGCCAGCACAGCATGAGGTTGTTCATGCCGGGCACGGCTTCGCGCACCTCGGGCCAGGTCTCGGCCTCGCGCGCCAGCGACCAGATGCGCTGCTGCGTGGCCAGCGTGGTCTCGCCCGGCGCCTCGAACAGCAGCGCGCGCGTGCCCAGGCGGCTGATCGACGGCTGCTCGTTCATGCCGCTCATACTGCAGCCAGCCAACGTTCGAGATGGTGAATGTCGACGCCGCCGGCGGCGAAGTCGCCGTCGCGCACCAGGCGCCGGTGCAGCGCCAGGTTGGTGGCGATGCCGCCGACGTGCATTTCGTCCAGCGCCAGCCGCAAGCGGGCCAGCGCATCGGCGCGCGTGGCGCCGTGCACCACCAGCTTGCCGATCATCGAGTCGTAGTACGGCGGCACCTGGTAGCCGGCGGCTGCGTGGCTGTCGACGCGCACGCCGAAGCCGCCGGGCAGCCGCCATTCGCTGATGCGGCCGGGCGACGGCGCGAAGGTCTCGGGATGCTCGGCGTTGATGCGGCATTCGAAGGCATGGCCGCGGCAATCGACCTGCGCTTGCGTCAGCGCCAGCGGCTCGCCGCGCGCGACGCGAAGCTGCTGTTGCACGATGTCGATGCCGGTGGTCATCTCGGTCACCGGGTGCTCGACCTGCAGCCGCGTGTTCATCTCGATGAAGAAGAAGGCGCCGTCTTCGTACAGGAACTCGAAGGTGCCGACGCCGCAGTAGCCGATGCGGCGGCAGGCCTCGGCGCAGCGTTCACCCACCGCGGCCAGCGCCGCCGGCGCGATGCCGGGTGCCGGCGCTTCTTCCAGCACCTTCTGGTGGCGGCGCTGCAGCGAACAGTCGCGGCTGCCCAGCCACAGCGCCTGGCCATGGGCATCGGCCAGCACCTGGATCTCCACGTGCCGCGGGTGCAGCAGGAACTTCTCGATGTAGACCTCGGGGTTGCCGAAGGCGCGGCGCGCTTCCTCGCGCGTCAGCGCCAGCGCCTCGGCCAGCGCGGCTTCGTCGCGCACCACGCGCATGCCGCGGCCGCCGCCGCCGCCGGCGGCCTTGACGATCACTGGGTAGCCGATTTCGCGCGCGATGGCCTGCACGGCGGCCGCATCGTCGGGCAGGCTGCCGTCGGGGCCCGGCACGCAAGGCACGCCGGCGGCGCGCATCGCGCGCTTGGCGGCCACCTTGTCGCCCATGGTGCGGATGCACTCGGCGCTGGGGCCGATGAAGACGAGCCCGGCATCGGCCACGCGCTGCACGAAGCCGGCGTTCTCCGACAGGAAGCCGTAGCCCGGGTGGATGGCCTGCGCGCCGCTGACCGCGGCCGCCGCCAGGATGGCCGCCTGGTTCAGGTAGCTGCGCGCCGGCGCCGCCGGGCCGATGCACAGCGCCTGGTCGGCCAGGCGCACGTGCGGCGCGTCGCGGTCGGCTTCGGAATAGACGGCGACGACCTTCAGCTCCAGCCCGCGGCAGGCGCGCAGGATGCGCAAGGCGATCTCGCCGCGGTTGGCGATGAGCACGGTGTCGAACATCGCGCGTCGGCCCTCAGCGGTAGCGCAGCAGCGGCTGGCCGGCTTCGACCTCGGCGCCGCCCGTGGCCAGCAGCGCGTCGACGATGCCGTCGCGGTCGGCCGCCACTTCGTTGAAGATCTTCATCGCCTCGATCACGCACAGCGTCTGCCCCGCGCGCACCGCCTGCCCGGCGGCGACGAAAGGCGCGGCGCCGGGCGACGGCTGCCAGTGCAGCACGCCGAACATCGGGGCGCTCAGGTCGTTGGCCGGCGTGGCGGTGGCGGGCGTGGCGGTGGCGGGCGCCGCGGGTGTGACGGGCGCGACCGTTGCCGTTGCACGGCGCGCCGGCGCTGCCGCCGCGGGCCGCACAGCGGCCGCGCCGGCCTCCGGCCGCGCAGCGGCCGCGCCCGCTTCAGGCCGCCGCACCAGCCGCAGCGTCCAGCCCTCGTGGCTGACCTCCATCTCGGCGAGGTCCGACGACGCCATCGCGTCGATGAAAGCCTTGATCTGCGGCGCATCCATGGCCGCGAAAGTTAGCCGCGAAGCCCGCCGCCGACCAAGACGGTTTGGCTGTGCCCCGATAAGGCCGACTTATGACACCGCCAGACGCACCTCGTCGGGCGCGATCAGGCTGCCCGGCAGCGTGGCCACCAGCTCCAGCAGGATGTCCTTGACGGCCTGCGCCGGCTCGGTCAGCGGCAGGTGGTCGGACTGGCACAGCGCCAGCGGCGCCTCGATGGCCGGCTCGACGATGCGGCTCTGCCAGGCGTTGCACGAGGCGACCACGGTGCGCGCCATCGACTCGGGCAGGATGGTGGCGCCCAGGCCGTCGGCGATCACCGCGGTGAGCGTGCTGGCCGACTCGATCTCGGCCACCACGCGCGGCGCGGCGCCGATGCCGGCGAAGGCCTCGTCGACCATCTTGCGCACCACGTTGTAGGGCCGCGCCAGGAACAAGTCCATCTCGGCCAGGCGCTGCAGCGGCACCGCGTCGGGCGGCGCCGGCAGGTTGGCCGGGCCCACCACGTACAGCGGCTCCTTCAGCAACGGCAGGAACTGCAGGCCGTGCACCTGCACGCGGCCGCCGTACAGCACGGCGAGGTCCATGCGGCCGTTCATCACCAGTTCCGACAGCGTGCTGCCGTAGGTCTCGTTCAGGTACAGCAGCACGCCGGGGTGGCGCGCGCGCACGGTGCGCAGCAGCGGCAGCGCCAGGCCGGCGGCCGCGGTGCCCGGCGCCAGGCCCACCGCCACGGCGCCCGAAAGGCCGCGGCCGGCGGCTTCCATGTCGACGCGCGCCTGGTCGCACTGGCGCAGGATCAGCTGCGCGTGGCGGTACAGCACCTTGCCGGCCTCGGTGGGCGTGACGCCGCGCTTGGTGCGCGTCAGCAACTGCTGGCGCACCTCGCCTTCCAGCGTGGCGAGCTGCTGGCTCAGCGCCGGCTGCGCGATGTGCAGCACGTCGGCCGCCTGCGTCAGGCTGCCGATATCGACGATCTTGACGAAGTACTTCAGGCGGCGCAGGTTCACGCGGGGCAGTCTACTCCGGCGTCATAAGCATCGCCTATCGAGACAGACCAATCTCGTCTTGGCCTTCGCGCGCCGGGCGGCCTACCGTTCGCGCATCGGCCGCCGAGCCCCACTCCACCCCCCCGAGGTCCCGCCCGTGAGCAGCCCCCGCATCGCCGACCGCGTCCGCCGCATCAAGCCTTCGCCCAGCACCTCGGCCGCCGACCGTGCCAACGAGTTGCGCCGCCAGGGCCAGTCGATCGTCAACCTCGTCGTCGGCGAGCCCGACTTCGACACGCCGGCGCACATCCGCCGCGCCGCCGCCGAGGCCATGGACCGCGGCGCCACGCGCTACACGCTGATGGCCGGCACCGTCGACCTGCGCCAGGCCATCGTCGCCAAGCTGCAGCGCGAGAACGGGCTGACCTACGCGGCCAACGAAATCATCGTCACCAGCGGCGCCAAGAGCGCGATCTTCAGCGCGCTGCAGGTCACGCTGGAGCCGGGCGACGAGGTCATCATCCCCGCGCCCTACTGGGTGTCGTACCCCGACATGGTGCTGGCCAGCGACGGCAAGCCCGTCACCGTGCCCTGCCCCGAAGCGGCCGGCTTCAAGCTGACGCCGGCGCAGCTGCAGGCCGCGATCACGCCGCGCACGCGCTGGCTGCTGCTGAACTCGCCCAGCAACCCCACCGGCGCCAGCTACACCGCGGCCGAGTACCGCGCGCTGGCCGACGTGCTGCTGCGCCACCCGCAGGTGCTGGTGATGACCGACGACATCTACGAGCACATCCGCTACGACGGCCAGCGCACCGTGCACCTGCTGAACGTGGCGCCCGAGCTGCGCGAGCGCACGCTGGCCGTCAACGGCGTCTCCAAGACCTATGCGATGACGGGCTGGCGCATCGGCTGGGTGGCCGGCCCGCGCGACATCGTGCAGGCGCTGGACACCATGCTGTCGCAGTCCACCGGCAACTGCTGCTCGGTCAGCCAGGCGGCGGCGGCCGCGGCGCTGAACGGCGACCAGGGTTTCGTCGCCGAGAGCGTGGCCATCTACAAGCAGCGGCGCGACCGCACGCTGGCGCAGATCAACGCCATCCCCGGCCTGTCGTGCCGCAGCCCCGACGGCGCCTTCTACCTGTACGTCAACTGCGCCGGCCTGATCGGCCGCACCACCGCCGAAGGCAAGCCGCTGGCCAGCGACGCCGACGTGGTGATGCACCTGCTGGAAAGCGTGGGCGTGGCCGTGGTGGCCGGCAGCGCCTACGGGCTGTCGCCGTACTTCCGCCTCTCGATCGCCACCTCGATCGAGAACCTCGACGAAGGCTGCCGCCGCATCGCGCGCGCGGCGGCCGCGCTGGACTGAAGAAGAAAGGTCGACGCCATGCGCAAGAACCCTTCGGCGCCGCAGGCCGACGAAACGCTGATCGCCGCGCTGCGCGAGCTGCCGCTGGCCGCCATCAGCGACAACCTGCACCGCAGCGTGGGCACCATCGGTCTGCAGCCCTACCACCGCCCGCAGCGGCTGACGATGGCCGGCACCGCGGTGACGGCGCGCTCGCGCGGCGGCGACAACCTCACCTACCTGCGCGCGCTGGAGTTCTGCCGCCCCGGCGACGTGCTGCTGGTCGACGCCGGCGGCGACCTTGCCAATGCGGTGGTCGGCGGCATCCTCACGTTCTACGCCGCGAAGATCGGCGTGGCCGGCGTGGTGATCGACGGCGCCATCCGCGACGTGGCCGAGATCCGCAACCGCGACTTCCCGGTCTACGCGCGCGGCGTCACCCACCGCGGGCCGTACAAGGACGGGCCCGGTGACATCAACGTAACGATCCAGGTCGGCGGCATGGTCGTCAACCCCGGCGACATCGTGCTCGGCGACCAGGACGGCCTGCTGGCCTTCCCGCCCGCCGAAGCCGCCACGCTGATCGCCAAGGCCCGCGGCGTGCTGGAAGCCGAGGCGCGCACGATCCAGGCGATGGAAGAAGGCCGCTGGGACCGTTCGTTCATCGACGCGCTGGAAGCGCGCTGCAACAACTGAAGGCCGCGGGCAGCCTCACATCTGCCGGAAGTGGTGGTTGAAGCTGCGGCTGGCGCGCAGCACCTCGGCGCGGCCTTTCAGGTGGACGTCGGCCGTCTCGTTGGCGCCGCGCACCACGTGGCTGATCGACGCGAGGTTGACGATCGCCGAGCGGTGCACCTGCACGAACTGCTCGGGGTCGAGCTGGGGCAGCAGGTCTTTCAACGGCAGCCTGACGACGGCTTCGCTGGCGGCGCCCTCGTCGTTGCGCCAGGCCACCAAGGTGTACTTGCTGTCGGACTGCAGGTAATCGACCCGGTCCACCGGAATGAGGCGCAGCGCCTGCCCCACCTGCGCGCGAATCCAGCGCAGCGGCGGCGGCCGCTGATCCTGCTGCAGCCGTTGCGCCAGCTGCAGCAGCATGTCGTCGCCGTGCGGCAGCGCCGTTGCCGAGCCGATGCGCTCCTGCAGCCGCGCCACGGTCTCGGCCAGGCGCTGCGCGTCCACCGGCTTCACCAGGTAGTCGAGCACGCCCTGCGCGAAGGCCTGCACGGCGTAGCGCTCGAAAGCCGTCACGAACACCAGGTGGGCGCGCCGGCCGATGTGGCGCGCCGCTTCGATGCCGCTCATCGCCGGCATGTGCACGTCGAGGAAGCAGATGGTGGGCCGCAGGCGCTCGAACTGCTCGACGGCCTCGCGGCCGTTGCGGGCCAGCGCCACGACCTGCAGTTCGGGCCAGGCCGTGGCCAGCAACTCGGCCAACTCCTCGCGCAGCCGGGGCTCGTCGTCGGCAATCAGCGCCGAAGGCATCACCTGGCCTCCGCGCGGCGCGCCGGGAACTCGGCCTCGGCCACCGTGCCGCGGGGTTGCGCGGCCGTCAGCCTGACGTGGGCCTCGTCACCGAAGGCCAGCGCCAGCCGTTCGCGCAGGTTGGCCAGGCCCGTGCCGCTGCCGCCGGCCGGCCGTGGCTGCAGGCCCAGGCCGCTGTCGGCCACGCGCACCTGCACCCGCTGCGCGCACAGCGCCACCTGCACGTCGACCGTGCCGCCGGTCTCGCTGGGGTCGATGCCGTGCTTGATGGCGTTCTCGACCAGCGTGAGCAGCAGCATCGGCGGGCAATGCAGCGCCAGCGCGGCCGGCTCGATGGTCACCGTGTAGCGCAGCCGGTCCGGCATGCGCATGCGCATCAGTTCGAGGTAGGCGCCCACGGTCTGCGCTTCTTGCGCCAGCGTCGGTTGCTGGCCGTCGAGCCGGGGCACCGCCGCGCGCAGGTAGGTGATCAGGCTGTCGAGCATGGCCGCCGCATCGGCCGAGCCGGACTTGCGCACCAGCGCACGGATGTTGGCCAGCGTGTTGAACAGAAAGTGCGGCTCGACGTGCGCCTGCAAGAGCTTCAGCCGCGCGTCGAGCGCCTTGCGCTCCAGTTCACTGCCGCGCAACTGGAAGGCCAGCGCCTGCTCGCGCGCGAAGGCTTCGCTGCGACGCAGCAGCGCGCCCAGCGCGATCCACGGCCCCAGCAGAATGCCCATGAAGCTGGTGATGGCCAAACCTTCGAGATACCCGGATCCCAGCGACAAGACGTCCAGCGTGCCGGTGGTGACGGCGTAGCTCAGGTAGACGGCCGGCGGCATCATCACCACCACGGCCGTGAGCTGCAGGATCCAGCGCGGCGCCCACGCGGGCAGGCGGCGCGGCCACTGGTCCAGCAGGCCATAGAGCAGCACCGCCAGCGCGACGATCAGGCCGCAACGGATCAGCCACACCGAGAGCGCGGTCTCGGACGTGAGCGTGCGCGCCAGCGCCCACAGCACGCTGACAACGAGCCACAAGCGCAGCCGCGGCCACGACACCAGATGGCGCCAATCGGATGGGCCCGGCGCGCGAAGATCGATGGCGGAAGTCACGGTCCGGCGGGGTGCTGAAGCGGCGAGCGCTGAAACGGCTGCGCACTGTAGCGCGCCGCTTGGCCCGGCCATCGCCCCATCGCGACGGGAGACGCTGGCGGACCGCCAAGCGGCGCCCCGCGGCGACGAAGCGCGTTGCGGACAGCGCAGCCCAGCGCGCGTTGCCGAACGCCGGCGCACGCCGCCGCGCGCCGCCGCGCCGCCGCGCGCCGTTCGGCGCATTTCGTCGATGCCCGTCGTCGCCCGAGCCGCCATCGCCGTCGCTCGTCGGTCGCCCGCTTGGCGCCGGCGCTCACGATCGGCACAGTCGCTGCCCAAGGCATCGGCAACGGCGCCGAGCGCGGTCACGACCAACTTGCAGGCATCCAACACCATGGGCTCCGATCAACGACTCGAACTGCCACCCGTCGCGATGTGGCGCATCCACCTGCTGCGCCTGGCCTACCTGCTGATGGCCGGCGTCATGGGCTTCTTCGTCTGGCAACAGGTGCTGTTCGAGATCGGCCCTTGGCCGGCACCGCGCGTCGCCGCCAAGTCGATGCTGGCCGCGCTGGCCTTGCTCAGCGTGCTGGGCCTGAAGTACCCGCTGCAGATGCTGCCGATCATGCTGCTCGAGGTCTTGTGGAAGACCGTGGCGATCGTGCTCATCATCCTGCCGGCCTGGCTGGGGGGCCGCATGACGCCCGAGCAATACGTGCTGTTCACCGAGTGCATCGGCATCGTCTTGGTCTACCTCGTGATGCCCTGGCGCTACGTCTGGGCACGCTACGTCCGCCATCCGGGCGAGCCGTGGCTGCAGCCGCGGGCGCAAGCGCCGCTGTCGAAGCAGCCGTCGCGGTGACGTTGCGGTCATACGCAAAGCGCGGTCCGGGGACGAGCCGTGGGCGCGGAGCACCGCGCTCGAGCGCCGGATCAACCGCGACAACGGCATGCCGCTGGCGTCGGCGCTGGCCTTCCAGGCGCTGGCCGTCCGTCAGCGGACCAGCCTGACTCGCTTGATCGAGGAGGGTCTGCAGTTGCGCCTGCGCGCGACGACCGATGCAGCCAGTCGCGGTCCTGTTCACCTGCCGGCATTCAAGGGTCGTGGCGGCTTGGCGAAGGGCGTCGACCCGCTAAGCAACAAGGCACTGCTCGACGCCCTCGGCGACGACGCCTGACCGGGGCCCGCTCGCACGCTGCCAGTTCACCTTGCTCGCGCCATCAGGCGATCCGGCCGGAAGGTCCTCGCCGCTGTGCTTGGGCAAGCGCCCCGCCGCCCGCCATAACGCCGCGCTATGCGGCCAGACAGAAGCCGTCTTGGCACCTCGCGGGGGCTGCGCGTAAGTTTCGCGCCGTCCCGAACCACCCCCGCGAGGAGCCGCCCTTGAGCATTGCCATCGCCGCGCGCCTGCGGCGCGTCAAGCCTTCACCCAGCAGCGCGGCCACCGACCGCCTGGCCGAACTGCGCCGCGAAGGGCGCGACATCGTCAGCCTGCTGGTCGGCGAACCCGACTTCGACACGCCGGCGCCGATCCGCCGCGCGGCCATCGAGGCCATCGAAGGCGGCCAGACGCGCTACACGCAGACCGCCGGCACGCTGGCGCTGCGCCAGGCGGTCGCGGCCAAGCTGCAGCGCGAGAACGGCCTCGCCTACGCGCCCGGGCAGATCATCGTCACCGTCGGCGCCAAGCACGCCATCTTCAACGCGCTGTCGGTCACGGTCGAAGCGGGCAGCGAGGTCATCATCCCGGCGCCCTACTGGGTGTCGTACCCCGACATGGTGCTGGCCTGCGGCGGCGAGCCGGTGATCGTGCCCTGCGCCGAGTCCGATGGCTTCCTGTTGACGGCCGCCGCGCTGGAGGCGGCGATCACGCCGCGCACGCGTTGGCTGATCCTCAATTCGCCCAGCAACCCCACCGGCGCGGCCTACGGCGCCGCCCAGCTTCGCGCACTGGCCGACGTGCTGCTGCGCCACCCGCAGGTGGCGGTGCTGACCGACGACATCTACGAGCACATCCGCTTCGGCGCGCCCGAAAGCCCGCACCTCGCGGCGATCGAGCCGGCGCTGCTCGCGCGCACCCTGGTCGTCAACGGCGTGTCCAAGACCTATGCGATGACGGGCTGGCGCATCGGCTATGCCGCCGGCCCGGCGGCGCTGATCGCGGCGATGGACATGATCCAGTCGCAGTCGACGAGTTGCGCCTGCTCGGTCAGCCAGGCCGCGGCGCTGGCCGCGCTGCAGGGCGGCATGGACTTCCTGCCGGACTGGGTGGCCACCTACCGGGCGCGGCGCGACCGCGCGCTGGCGCTCGTCAACGCCATCCCCGGCCTGCGCTGCAGCGCCCCGGAAGGCGCGTTCTATCTCTTCGTCCACTGCGGCGGGCTGATCGGCCGGCGCACCGCCGCCGGCCGGCAGCTAACCACCGACCTGGACGTCTCACTGTTCCTGCTGGAAGACGCCCGCGTCGCGGCGATCGCCGGCACCTGCTACGGCCTGTCGCCGTACCTGCGGCTGTCGATCGCGACCGGCATCGACGTGATCGAGGAAGCCTGCCGCCGCATGGCCGCGGCCATCGCCCGCCTGGCCGATTGACGGCCGCCAAGGCGTCCACCACGGCCGGGGTAAACCCGCAATCAAGATCCTTGATACCTCGAAGCGCAACTCGTATTGGTCGGCGAACAACCGCCTTCCTATGATCGTTTCACCTCTTCCACCCCAAGCCCCGGAGTCCTCGATGTCCACCAGAACGATTGTTCGGCGCGCCCTGCTCGCGGCCTGCGGCGCGGCCGCGCTGACGGCGATGACGGCGCTGCCGGCCACGGCGCAGGAGGTCTACAAGATCGGCCTCGTCAGCCCCTTGAGCGGCGCCAACGCGCGCTACGGCGCCTTCGCCAACAAGGGCGCCAACCTGGCGGCCAAGGAGATCAATGCCGCCGGCGGGGTGCAGGGCCGCAAGCTGGAGTTCGTCAGCGGCGACAGCCAGTGCGTGCCGGCCGAAGGGGTGTCGGCCACCAAGCGCATGATCAGCTTCGACAAGCTGCCCATCATCATCGGCGACATTTGCAGTTCGGTCACGCTCGCGATGCAGCCGCTGGCCGAGGAAGCGGGCGTGCTGCTCGTCAACGCCGCGTCGTCGAACCCGATGATCACCTACAAGGCGGGCGTCGGCGGCTTCAAGTGGACCTTCCGCAACTACCCCACCGACGAGGGCCGCGCCGCCATCGTGCTGGAGCACGCGGTCAAGAACCGCGGCCTGAAGACCTTCGCCGTGCTGTCGGTGGACAGCGACTACGGCCGCGGCGCCATCAACTTCACCAAGAAATACCTGCCGCGCTACCCCGACGCCAAGATCCTGAGCGAGGACTACTACAAGGACTCGGAGACCGACTTCCGCCCGGTGCTCAGCAAGATCCGCAACTCGGGCGCGCAGGCCATCCTGATGTACGGCCAGGCCGACACGACGCCCATCGTCGCGCGCCAGATGCTGGAGATGGGCCTGGCCGGCAAGGTGGTGCTGGTCGGCAACGGCGAGTTCAACACCGCCAAGACCATCGCCGCGGCGCCGTCGGTGCTGAACGGCTCGATCGAGGCGGCCGCCTGGCTGCCCGAGTGGACCAGCGCGCGCAGCCAGAAGTTCGTCGACGACTACAAGAAGGCCTACGGCGGCGAGATGCCCAACAACCACGCCTACACGCACTGGGAGACCACGCACCTCGTCGCCGCGGCCATCAAGGCGGCCGCCAGCCTGAAGCCCGAGGACGTGCGCAACGCGCTGGCCAAGATCAAGTACGACAGCGCGATGGGCCCGGTCACCTTCGACGACCACCACCAGGCCGTGCTGCCGATGGTGCTGCTGGAAGTGGCCGACGGCAAGCCGGTGATCCGCAGCGCCATCGCCGTCAAGGTCGACTACCCCAAGTGACGGCCTGAAGCACCGCGCAGGACGGCACCGCCATGGGCAGCTTCATCCTCGAGCAGATCGTCAACGGCGTGATCACCGGCTCGATGTACGCGCTGGTGGCCGCCGGCATGACGATGATCTTCGGCGTGCTGCGGGCCATCAACTTCGCTCACGGCGAGTACTACATGCTCGGCACCTTCGGCGCCTGGCTGGTGATCTCCAAGCTCGACGCGCCGTATGCCGTGTCCATCGTCGCCGGCGTGGCCATCGCGGCGCTGATCGCCGCGCTCATCGGCCGCCTGGTCATGCAGCGCCTGGTGGGCGCGCCGTTCCAGGCCGGCGTGCTGGCCACCATCGGCGTCTCGCTGATCCTGCAGAACGCGGTGATCCTGGCCTTCGGCGGCGGCTACAAGGTGTTCGAAGGCGGCTGGATCGAGCCGGTGCAGATCGGCAGCTTCGGCATGGCGCAGCAGCGCATCGTGCTGGTCGTCACCGCGCTGGCGGTCTTCGCCGGCCTCGAATGGATGGTGCGCAAGACGCGCATGGGCAAGGCCATCCGCGCCGTGTCGCAGAACATCGAGTGCTGCCACGTCAACGGCATCGACGTCGAATCGGTCGTGCGCCGCACTTTCCTGCTGGGCACGGCGCTGGCCGCGCTGTCGGGCGTGCTCACCGCGCCGGTCAACGTCAGCGTCTACGGCGGCATGGGCGAGTCGATCACGCTCAAGACCTTCGCGGTGATCGTGATGGGCGGCATGGGCAACGTGCGCGGCACGCTGATCGCCGGCATCCTGCTCGGCGTGGTGGAGGCGCTGGTCTCCGGCCTGATCGGGCTGCAGTACCGCGATTCGGTCGGCTTCGTGGCGCTGCTGCTGATGCTGATGTTCCGGCCGCACGGCCTGTTCACCCAAAAGGCCCGGTTTTGAAAGCGTCCACCATGTCCGTCACGCTCGACACCCCGCACGCGCCGCCGCCGCGGCTGCCCGCCGTGCGCTGGGGCACCGCCGCGCTGGCGTTGGCCGCGCTGGCGCTGGCGCCGCTGTTCCTGGGCAACTACTACCTGCACGCGCTGATCATCGCGATGATCTTCCTGCTGCCGGCGCACGGGCTGAACCTGATCCTCGGCTACACCGGCATGCTGTCGCTGGCGCAAGGCGTCTTCTTCGGGCTGGGCGCCTACACCTCGGCGCTGTTGGCGATGCACTTCGGCACGCCCTTCGTCGTCAACCTGTTCGCGGCGGCCGCCGTGGCGGCGCTGATCGCGCTGCCGCTGGGCATTCCGGCGCTGCGGCTGCGCGCCACCTCGTTCGTGATGTGCACGCTGGGCTTCGTCGTCATCGCGCAGACGGTGGCCAAGAACTGGACCGACCTGACCCGCGGCGACATGGGGCTATCGGGCCTGGCGCGGCCGCGCATCGGCGACATCGTGATCAGCCAGATCCCGCAGTATTTCTACCTGATCCTGGCGGTGGCGGTGCTGGCGATGCTGGCCTTCATCGCGCTGATCCGCTCGCCCGCCGGGCGCTGCATGGTGGCCATCCGCGACAACGAGACGCTGGCCGAGTCGCTGGGCATCCCGACCTGGACCTACAAGCTGGTCGTCTTCATGCTCAGCGCGGCCTTCGCCGGCCTCGGCGGCAGCCTGTACGCGCACTACGAGACCGTCGTCAGCCCGCTGGTGTTCCAGATGTACTACTCGAACACCATCCTCATCATCGTGCTGGGCGGCGGCGTCGGCCGGGTGCCGGGCGCCATCATCGGCAGCTTCCTGTTCGTGGCGGTCACCGAGGCGCTGCGCATCACGCCGGAGCTGCGGCTCATCATTTACGGCTTCGTGCTGCTGCTGCTGGTGTTCATGTTCCCGCAGGGCCTGGCGCCGCTGGTCGAGCGCGGCACCGAATGGCTGGCGCGGCTGGGGCGCAAGGCATGAACGCGGCGGCAGAACCCATCCTGCGCGTGCAGGGCCTGCGAAAGAACTACGGCGGCGTGCCGGCGCTGCAGGGCGTGGACCTCGAGGTCGCGCGCGGCGAGGTCTGCGGCCTCATCGGGCCCAACGGTTCAGGCAAGTCAACGCTGTTCGACTGCTGCACCGGTCTGCAGAAGAGCGACGGCGGGCGCGTCGTGCTCAAGGGCACCGACATCACCGGCTGGGCGATGAACCGCATCGCCCGCGAAGGCCGGCTGCTGCGCAGCTTCCAGAAGACCGTGGTCTTCCCGACCATGGACTGCGAGGAGAACCTCGTGCTGGCCGGCCAGATGGCGCGCTTTCCGGGCGTGGCGTCGACCTTCTCGATCGGCCGCGCCTCGCGCCGGCGCGTGGCGGCGCTGCGCGAACGCGCGCGCGAGTTGATCGAGGTGTCGGGCCTCTCGCGCGTGGCGCACCTGCCGGCGGGCAACCTGTCCGGCGGCCAGCAGAAGCTGCTGCAGTTCGCGTCGATGCTGATGCCCGAGCCCGAGATCGTGCTGCTCGACGAGCCGCTGGCCGGCATCAACCCGATCCTGATCGAGCGCGTGATCCAGTGCATCGAATCGGCCAACCGCCAGTTCGGCATCACCTTCCTGATCATCGAGCACAACACCGACGTGCTGATGAACCTGAGCCACCGCGTGATCGTGCTGCACCAGGGCCAGAAGCTGGCCGACGACACGCCCGCGGCCATCGTGCGCAACCCTCAAGTGGTGGAGGCCTACCTTGGCGGCTGAACTCGTCATCCACCAGCTGCGCGCCGGCTACGGCCACCTGGACATCCTGCACGACGTGAGCCTGACCGTGAAGCACGGCGAGTTCGTCGCGCTGCTCGGGCCCAACGGCGCCGGCAAGTCGACGCTGCTGAAAACGCTGTACGGCATGACCACGCACAAGGGCGGCACGATCACCTGGCAGGGCCGCGAGATCGCCGGCGCGAAGCCGCGCGATTTCCTGTCGCAGGGCTTCGGCTACGTGCCGCAGGGGCGCTGCAACTTCCCCACGATGTCGGTCGACGAGAACCTGGAGATGGCCGCCTACACGCTGAAGGACGGCGACATCGAAGGCGAGCGCCGCTACGTCTACGAGCTGTTCCCGATCCTGCACAAGCGCCGCCACGAATTCGCCGGCAACCTGTCGGGCGGCGAGCAGCAACTGCTGGAGATGGCGATGGCCGTGCTGCGGCGGCCGCAGATCCTGCTCGTCGACGAGCCTTCGGTCGGCTTGTCGCCGCAGGCCATCACGCTGGTCTTCAACGAACTCAAGCGCCTGCACCAGGGCGGCCGCACCATCTTGCTGGTCGAGCAGAACACCCGCAAGGCGATTGAGGCCGCCGAGCGCGCCGTCGTGCTGCGCCTGGGCAAGGTGATCTGGGACAGCCCCGCCGGCGACGTGAGCCACGCCGACCTGGGCGAGCTGTTCATGACCGGCCGCGTGCAGGAACGCGCCGCCGCCGGCACGCCGCACGGCATCCACTGACCAAGGACCTCTTCGAGCATGAAACTCGCCTTCGACACCGGCGGCACGTTCACCGACTTCGCCTTCTCCGACGACGACGGCAGCATCGTGCTGCACAAGGTGCTGAGCACGCCCGACGCGCCGGCGCGCGCCGTGCTGCAGGGCATCGACGAGATCCTGGCCAAGGTGCGTCGCGGCCAGGCCGCGCGCGCCGGCGAAGGCGCGCTGCAGATCCTGGGCGCCACCACCGTGGTGACCAACGCCGTACTGGAGCGCAAGGGCGTCAGCACCGCGTTCATCACGACCGACGGCTTCCAGGACATGCTGCGCATCCGCACCGAAGGCCGCTACGACTTGTACGACCTGCGCATCCAGTACCCCGAGCCGCTGGTGCCGCGCGACCGCTGCTTCGGCGTGGTGGAGCGCATCAGCGCCGGCGGCGAGGTGGTGACGCCGCTCGACGAGGCCTCGGTCCGCGCAGTGGCCGCGCAGCTCGTCGCGCAAGGCATCCGCTCGGTGGCGGTGTGCCTGCTGCACGCCTACAAGTACCCGCAGCACGAGCAGCGCATCGCCGAGCTGCTGGCCGAATGGGCGCCGGGGGTCTCGGTCTCGCTGTCGTCCAGCGTCTGCCCCGAGGTGCGCGAGTACGACCGCGCCTCCACCACCGTGGCCAACGCCTACACGCGGCCGATGATGGTGCAGCACGTGGACCACCTGGAACGCGAGCTGGGCGCGCGCGGCGTGGCCGGCCAGCTGCTGTGGATGACCTCCAGCGGCGGCGTGGTGCCCAGCGCCAGCGCCGCGCGCACGCCGGTGCGGCTGATCGAATCGGGGCCGGCCGCCGGCGCGGTGGCGGCGGCGGGCTACGCCGGCGCCGCCGGCGAGGCCAGCGTGCTGTCGTTCGACATGGGCGGCACCACCGCCAAGCTGTGCCTGATCCCCGACGGGCAGCCGCAGATCGCCAACGAGCTGGAGGTGGCGCGCCACGAACGCTTCCGCAAGGGCAGCGGCTTTCCGCTGAAGATCCAGTCGATCCACATGATCGAGATCGGCGCCGGCGGCGGCAGCATCGCCTCGCGCACGCGGCTGGGCACGCTGCAGGTGGGCCCGCGCAGCGCGGCGGCGGCGCCGGGGCCGGCCTGCTATGGCCGCGGCGGCAGCGAGCCGACGGTGACCGATGCCGATCTGCTGCTGGGTTACTTGAACGAACACTCGTTCCTCGGCGGCGACTTCGCGCTCGACCGCAGCGCCGCGGTGCGCGCGATGGCGCGGCTGGCCGACGAGCTGGGCATCTCGGCCGAGCGCTGCGCCTTCGGCATCCACGACATGGTCAACGAGAGCATGGCCGAGGCTGCCGCGATGCAGGCCACCGACAGCGGCGTCGACCCGCGCGCGCTGCCGCTCATCGCCTTCGGCGGCGCCGGCCCGGTGCATGCGTACGGCGTGGCGCGCAAGCTCGGCATCCGCAAGGTGATCTGCCCGCTGGGCGCCGGCGTCACCTCGGCCATCGGCCTGCTCGGCGCGCCGGTGGCGGCCGACCTGGCCACCAGCGCGCCGATGGCCGTCTCGCGCTGGAACGCCGCGCAGGTGCAAGCCCTGCTGGCCACGCTGGCCGCGCAAGGGCGCGAGGTGGTGGCCGCCAGCGGCGTGGCGCCGGCGGCGATCGGCGTCAGCTACACCGTCGACATGCGCCACGTCGGTCAGGGCCACGAGATCTCGGTCGCGCTGCCGGCGGGCGACCCCGGCGATCGCGCCTTCCTGGACGAGCTGCTGCAGCGCTTCCACGATGCCTACGTGCGGCTGTACGGGCGCAACGTGTCGGGCACCGATGCCGAGGTCATCACCTGGCGCGTGCGCGCCAGCGGCCCGAAGGACGAGGTCTCGGTCGCCAGCATGCGCGGCCGGGCGCAAGCCGTTCGCAACCCCCGCAAGGGCAGCCGCCCGGTGTTCTTCGCCGAGGCCGGCGGCTTCGTCGACACCCCCGTCTACGACCACTACGCGCTGGCGCCCGGCGTCGTGGTGCAGGGCCCGGCCATCGTCGAACAGCGCGAGTCGACGGTGGTCGTGGGCCCCGGCGCCAGCGCCTCGCTGGACGCCCGCTTCAACCTCATCATGCTGCTGGAGGCAAAGCCATGACCGTCGACTTCGACGACCCCATCACGCTGCAGGTGATGTGGGACCGCCTGGTCTTCATCGCCGACCAGGCCGATTCGGCGCTCGGCCGCACCGCGTTCTCGCCCATCGTGCGCGAGAACCACGACTACGTGACCGTGCTGCTCGACGCCGAAGGCCGCGCGCTGGCGCAGTGCACCTGGTCGATCCCGGTGTTCATCACCTCGCTGCCGATGGCGGCGCAGAACCACTTCCTGCCGGCCTTCCCGCCGGCGACGCTGCAGCCCGGCGACGTGCTGGCCACCAACGACCCGGCCATCGGCACCGGCCACCTGCCCGACATGGTGATGCTGACGCCGATCTTCCGCGGCGGCCGCATCGTCGCCTACGCCGGCAGCATTGCGCACCTGCCCGACATCGGCGGCCGCCCGCAAAGCCCCGACTCGACCGACATGTTCGAGGAAGGCATCCGCATCCCGATGTTGAAGCTGTACAAGGCCGGCGTGCCGAATGCCGACGTCTTCGCGGTCATCGAGGCCAGCGTGCGCCTGCCGGCTGAGGTGCGCGGCGACATCCAGAGCATGGTGGCCGCCAACGAGGTGATGAGCCGGGAGCTGTCGCGCTTCATGGACGAGTACGGCCTCGACGACGTGCAGGCGCTGGGCCGGGCGATCCACGGCCGATCCGAAGCGCACATGCGCAAGGCCATCGCCGCCTGGCCGCCAGGCAGCTACAAGGCCGAGGTGACGATCGACGGCTTCGAGAGTGACGTCAAGCTGTGCGTGGACGTGCAGGTGCGCGGCGACGCCATCCACGTCGACTACGCCGGCACCTCGCCCGAGGTGGCGCGCGGCATCAACGTGGTGCCGCACTACCGCGTGGCGCACACGGTGTATGCGCTGAAGTGCCTGCTCGACCCCGACACGCCGAACAACGAAGGCTGCATGCTGCCGATCACCGACGACGCGCCGCTCGGCACCATCCTCAACCCGCACCCGCATGCCGCGGGCGCCGCGCGCAACCTGGTCGGCCACGTGATCCCGAGCCTGATCTTCCGCGCGCTGCAAGGCGTGGTGCCCGACCGCGTGAAGGGCGACAGCGGCGGGGCGCCGATCTGGGGCATCAACTGCCAGGGCCACACCGCCGACGGCCGCGCCTACGGCAGCGCGCAAAACTTCCACGGCGGGCAAGGCGGCCGCTCGACGCTGGACGGGCTGGACACCTTGAGCTTTCCGTCCAACTGCAAGGTCACGCCGATCGAGATGTACGAGCTGGCGGTGCCGGTGCTGACCGAGCGCAAGGAGCTGATCCCCGATTCCGGCGGCGCCGGCAAGTACCGCGGCGGCCTGGGGCAGCGCGGCGTTCTGCGCAACCTGTCGGACCGGCCGATGAACGTCTACCTGTCCACCGAACGCGTCAAGCACCCGTGCTTCGGCGTCGTCGGCGGCCACGACGGCACGCGCGGCGCGGTGCGGCTGAACGGCGAGACGGTGTTCCCGAAAGGCAAGCTGACGCTCAACCCAGGCGACCGGCTGGAGCTGGAACTGCCCGGCGGCGGCGGCTGGGGCAACCCGCTGCAGCGCCCGCGCGAACTGGTCGAGAACGACCTCCGCCAGGGCCTGGTGAGCGCGCAGCAGGCGCAGGCCGTGTACGGCTGGACGGGAGCCTGAGGCGATGGCCGCGCTCGACGGACAGGTGGCGCTGGTCACCGGCGGCGGCACCGGCATCGGCCGTGCCACGGCGCTGCGGCTGGCAGCCGAAGGCGCGCGCGTGGTCGTCACCGGCCGCCGGCCGGCGCCGCTGGAGGCGGTGGCCGCCGAGGTCCGCGCCGGCGGCGGCCAGGCCTGGGCGCGGCCCGCGCACCTGGAAGACCGCGACGCGCTGCGCGCGCTGGTGCACGGCATCGAGCGCGACCTCGGCCCGGTGGACATCCTGGTCAACAACGCCGGCGCGTCCAGCCGCGTGCGCAACCTGCTGTGGGTCGACGCCGACGACTGGGACGCCACCCTCGCCGTCAACCTGAACGCCGTCTACGTGCTGATCCAGGCCGTGCTGCCGGCCATGCTGGCCAAGGGCGGCGGCACGGTGGTCACGGTGTCGTCGCTGGCGGCGCTGCGGCCGGGCCTGCTGGGCGGCGCGCCCTATGGCGCGGCCAAGGCGGCGGTGAGCAACCTGATGAGCTTTGTGCACGCCACCTTCCGCAACCAGAACATCCGCTCGACAACCATCCTGCCGGGCGAGGTGAACACGCCCATCATGGACACGCGCGTGCGGCCGCCGACGGCCGAAGAGCGCGAGCGCATGGTCGACCCCGACGACGTGGCGCGCGCCATCGCGCTGGTCTGCACGCTGCCGGCGCGCACGACCATCGAGCAACTGGTCATCAGCCCCACCTTCGCCCGCGACCAGGGGCCGGACGGCGAGATCAGCCGCTGGCTGGGCGCCCCCGACGGCTGGCCCGGCAAACCCAAGTGAACCCGTTATGAGCAAGACCTTGAAAGACCGGCTGGCCGGCGGCGCGAGCGTGCTGATGGTCAACCCCAACCACGTCTCGGCGACGCTGTGCGAAAAGCTGGTGCGATCCGGCGCCGACGCGGTGTTCATCGACTGCGAGCACGGCCTGCCCGGCTTCGAAGACATCCACCACATGGCCAAGGCCGCGCGCCATGCCGGCGGCTTCGGCATCGTGCGGCCGCAGAACCAGGAGCGCTCGATGATCACGCGCTGCCTGAATGCCGGCGCCGACGGCCTGATGGTGCCGCTGATCCACACCGCCGCCATCGCGCGCGAGGTCGTGCATCACTTCCGCTATGCCGTGCCCGACGACCACGCGAACCGGCTGCTGGTCGGCATGGTCGAATCGGTGGAGGCGGTGTCCAACCTCGACGCCATCCTGGCGGTGGACGGCATCGACGTGTTCTTCGTCGGCCCCGGCGACCTGTCGCAATCGATGGGCCACTCGCCCAACGTGCCCCCCGGCGGCCGCCGCGCGCAGGCGGTGCTGGACATGGTGGACGACACGCTGCGGCGCATTCGCGCGGCCGGCAGACTGGCCGGCACGCTGGCGGTGAAGCAGGACGTGGCGCACCTGGTGGCGCAGGGCGCGCAGCTCATCTACTACCACGCCGACCCCTTCGTCGCCGACGGCGTGCAGCTGATGCGCCAGCTGTCGCAGCCGGCGCGCTGATTCAGGCGGGCACCGGCGGCGGCAGCCGCGTGCCCACGCAGTGGCCCGAGCCGACGAAAGCCGCCACCACCTGCGCCAGCTCGGCCTTCACGGCCTGCGCCGCCGGCGTCAGGCTCAGGTGGTCGGAGACGCACAGCGACACCGTCGTCTGCAGTTCGGGCTCGACCACGCGGCGCACCACCGGCGGCGCGCGGCCGCTGAAGCTGGCCGCCAGCGCCCAGGGCAGCACCGTGGCGCCGAGGCCCGATTCGATCGCCTCGCGCAGCGTGGCGGCCGACTCGATCTCGGCCGCCACGCGCGGCGTCAGCCGCGCCTGCGCGAAGGCGGCGTCGACCAGGCGCCGCAGGTAGTGCGTGCGCCCGGGCAGCAGCAGGTTCATGCCGGCGAGCTGTGCGAGCGCGACCGACTCGTCGCAGCCGGCGGGCAGCACGGTGTCGGGCGGGGCGATCAGGAACAGCTGTTCGACCAGCATCGGCTGCAGCGCCACGCCCTTGATGCGGGTCGGCGCATAGATCAGCGCCATGTCCATGCGGCCGGCCATCACCATCTCGCTGAGCACGAGGCCGAAGTTGTCGTTGATGAAGAGCTGCACCTCGGGGTACTTCTCGCGCACCGCCTGCAGCAAGGGCGTCGACAGGATCGAGGTGGTGCTGTAGGTCGCCAGCCCGACCGACACCGTGCCCGCCAGGCTGCTGCCGCGGCCGGCCACGTCGCGCTCGGCCTGCTCCAGCTGCTGCAGCAGCAGCGTGGCATGGCGGTACAGCTCGTGCCCCGCCGCGGTGGGCGTGACGCCGGCATTCGAGCGCAGCAGCAGGCGCTGGCGGAAGTGCTTCTCCAGCGAGGCGATCTGGTGGCTGAGCGCCGGCTGCGCCAGCTGCAGCCGGGCCGCCGCCGCCGACAGGCTGCTGGCGTCGACCGCGGCGACGAAGCTGCGCAGCGTCTTGAAGTTGACCGACATCGGGCGATTGTCGGCGAGTGCCGCTGGGGCCGGCCCACAATGGCGGCTCGAATCCGGCGTCCGCCGCCGGCATCGCACCGAGCCCCGCCGTGAACCTCAGGCGCCTGAAGTACTTCATCAAGATCGTCGACGTCGGCAGCCTGACGCAGGCCGCCGAGGTGCTGCACATCGCGCAGCCGGCGCTCAGCCAGCAGATCGCCACGCTGGAAGGCGAGTTCGGCCAGCAGCTGCTGCTGCGCACCAGCCGCGGCGTCAGCCCGACCGAGGCCGGGCGCGTGCTGTACCGCCATGCGCAGCAGATCCTGCGCCAGGTGGAACAAGCGCGCGCCGACGTGCGGGCTTCGGGCCGCGCGCTGACGGGCCAGGTCTCGGTGGGGCTGGCCTCGGGCACGGCGGCCTCGGCGCTGGCGCTGCCGCTGCTCAAGGCCGTGCGCTCGCGCCACCCCGAGGTGGTGCTGTATCTCAACGAAAGCCTCGGCTCGACGCTGTGCGAGCTGGTCGGCAATGGGCGCATGGACATGGCCGTGCTCTACGGCGGCCGCAGCCTGGTGCAAGGCCTGAGCTTCGAGCCCTTGCTGACCGAGGAACTGGTGCTGGTCGCCCCCGCGGCTTTGCTGGGCGGCCGCGACCCGGTGCGCCTGGCCGAACTGCGCGACATCGAACTGCTGCTGCCGCGTTCGCACAACTACCTGCGGCGCTACGTCGACGAGGCCTTCGCCGGCCAGCAGATGGTGCCGCGCGTGGTGGCCGAGATCGAGTCGGCGGCCACGCTGTCGGCGGCCGTCGGCAACGGCGTGGGCGCCACGGTGCTGCCGGCGTCGGCCGCGCAGGCGGTGGCGGCCGCCGTGCAGGCGCGCCTTTGCCGCATCGTCGACCCCAGCATCGAGGTGCCGCTGGTGCTGTGCACGTCCGACCGGCCGGCGCTGTCGGAGCCGGCCCAGGCGGTGCGCGCCATCGTGCTGGAGCTGGTGGCCGAACTGGCGCCCGACGGCCGGCCGCTCGACGACGACTGACACGCCGCGCCCCGCCACGGCGCCGCCCGCCACGGGCGCCATAAGCCGCGCGTATCGCCACAGAGCGAATTCGTCTTGGCCCGAAGCGGCGGCCGCACCTAGAGTGCGCCCACGTTTGCCGCGCCACGCCCGCCATGCCCGAACCGATCCTGATCACGCGCTCCACCTTCGCCGACATTCCCGGCCGCCTGCGCCAGCACTTCGCGGTCGACGACAACCCGGCCGACGAAATCTGGCCCGCGGCCGAGCTGGTGCGCCGCCTGCAAGGCAAGGCCGGCGTGATGAGCACGGGCAGCGAGCGCATCGACGCCGCGCTGCTGGACGCCTGCCCGCAGTTGCGCGCCGTCTGCAATGTCGGCGTGGGCATCAACCACATCGACGTGGCGGCCTGCACGGCGCGCCGCGTGCTGGTGACCAACACGCCCGAGGTGCTGACCGAGACCACCGCCGACCTCGGCTTCGCGCTGATGATGGCCGCGGCGCGTCGCTTGGGCGAAGCCGAGCGCGCGCTGCGCCACGGCGAGTGGACCAAGACCGGCATCCACGACCACTTTGCCGGTGCCGACGTGCACGGCGCGACCCTGGCCATCCTGGGCATGGGCCGCATCGGCCAGGCCATCGCGCGGCGCGGCGCCCTGGGCTTCGGGATGCGGGTGATCTACCACAACCGCTCGCGGCTGCAGGCCGACGCCGAAGCCGCGGTCAACGCCCGTTATGTCGACAAGGCCACGCTGCTGCGCGAGGCCGACCACCTGGTGCTGGTGCTGCCGTATTCGCCGGCCGCGCACCACGCCATCGGCGCGGCCGAGCTGCGGCAGATGAAGCCAACGGCCACGCTGACCAACATCGCGCGCGGCGGCATCGTCGACGACGCGGCGCTGGCCGAGGCCTTGCGCCGCGGCACCATCGCTGCTGCGGGGCTGGACGTCTTCGAAGGCGAGCCGGCCGTCCATCCGGCCTTGCTCGACCTGCCTAACGTCGTTCTCACGCCGCACATCGGCAGCGCCTCGCTGCCGGCGCGGCACGCGATGGCGGCGCTGGCCGCGCGCAACCTCATCGCCGCGCTGGGCCACGGCCCCGAGGCCGGCAGCCCGCCCACGCCCGTCAACCCCGAGGTGCTGAATGGAGCCCCCACGCTCGCTTCGCTCGCTGCCCCGGTCCCAGCAGGGAGCCCTGCGGGTCCTGGGACGCTCAGGTCCTTCGGAACGGCCGGGCGGTACTGAGGTGAGCGGCACCAAGCTGCTGGTGATGGGCGTGGCCGGCTGCGGCAATTCCACGCTGGCCGGCGAGCTGGCGCGCGCGCTGGGCGCGGTGCTGATCGAAGGCGACGACCATCACCTGCCGCAAAGCCGCGACAAGATGCGCCGCGGCATCGCCTTGCAGGACGCCGACCGCGAGCCCTGGCTGGGCCGGCTGGGCGACCTGCTGGCGGGCGAGCCGGGCGCCGCGGTGCTGAGCTGCTCGGCGCTGAAGCGCCGCTACCGCGAGCGGCTGCGCACCGCGGTGCCGGCGCTGCGCACGGTGTTCATCGACATCACGGTCGAGCAGTCGCATGCGCGCGTCTCCGCCCGGCCCGGGCACGTGTTCCCGCCCGAACTGGTGCGCAGCCAGTTCGAGGCATTGGAGCCGCCCCCCGGCGAGCCCCACGTGCTGACGCTGGCGGCGCATGATGCGCTGCCCGACCAGGTGCGGCAGGTGCTGCGCTGGCTGCGCGGCATGCACGATCTTCGAGAGGCCTCATGAACCCCCAGATCCAATCGCTCTTCGACCTCAGCGGCCGCGTCGCGCTGGTCACCGGCTCCAGCGCCGGCATCGGCCACACGCTGGCGCGCGGGCTGGCCGCGGCCGGCGCCAAGGTCATCGTCAACGGCCGCGACGCCGGCAAGCTGCACGAAGCCGCGGCGCGGCTGCGCGACCAGGGCGCCACGGTCGTCACCGCCGCCTTCGACGTGACCGACGCCGAGGCCGTGGACGCCGCCGTCTTGCGGCTGGAAGCCGAGGTCGGCGCCATCGACATCCTCGTCAACAACGCCGGCGTGCAGCGCCGCGCGCCGCTGGAGGACTTTCCGCGCGCGCAATGGCGCGAGCTGATGCAGACCAACCTCGACAGCGTGTTCTACGTCGGCCAGGCGGTGGCGCGCGCGATGATCCCGCGCCGGCGCGGCAAGATCATCAACGTGTGCTCGGTGCAAAGCGAGCTGGGCCGCCCGAGCATCGCGCCCTACGCCGCCAGCAAGGGCGCGGTGAAGATGCTCACCAAGGGCATGGCCATCGACTGGGGCCCGCACGGCTTGCAGGTCAACGGCCTGGGCCCGGGCTACTTCGAGACCGAGCTGACCGAGGCGCTGGTCAAGAACGAAGAGTTCACGCGCTGGCTGGTGGGGCGCACGCCGTCGCGCCGCTGGGGCGATGTCGACGACCTGATCGGCGCCGCCGTGTTCCTGGCCAGCGATGCGTCCAACTTCGTCAACGGCCACGTGCTGTACGTCGACGGCGGCGTGACCGCCACGCTTTAATTTCAGCTCCGAAGGCCGCCATGCAAGCCTTGATCATCCACGCCGCCGGCGACCTGCGCATCGAAGACGTCGAGACGCCGCCGCTCGGCCCCGGCCAGTTGCAGGCGCGCGTGCGCTTCGGCGGCATCTGCGGCTCGGACCTGCATTACTACCAGCACGGCGGCTTCGGCACAGTGCGCGTGCGGGAGCCGATGGTGCTGGGCCACGAGATCGCCGGCACCGTGGAGGCGGTGGGCGCGCACGTGGCCGGCTTCGCGCCCGGCGACCGCGTGGCCATCAGCCCCAGCCGGCCCTGCGGCCACTGCCGCTACTGCCAGCAAGGCCTGCAGAACCATTGCCTGGACATGCGCTACTACGGCAGCGCGATGCGCACGCCGCACGTGCAGGGCGCGTTCCGCCAGCGCATCGTTTGCGAGGCCGCGCAGGCGCACAAGCTGGCCGCATCGGTCAGCGATGCCGAGGGCGCGCTGGCCGAGCCGCTGTCGGTGGCGCTGCACGCGGTGCAGCGCGCCGGCCCGCTGCTCGGCCGGCGCGTGCTGGTCACCGGCTGCGGGCCGATCGGCGCGCTGATCGTCATCGCCGCGCGGCGCGCCGGCGCGGCGCACATCACCGCCACCGACGTCGGCGACTTCGCGCTGCGCGCCGCGCTGAAGGTCGGCGCCGACGAAGCGATCAACGTCGCGGCGCGGCCCGACGGCCTGGCGCCGTACACGGCCGACAAAGGCAGCTTCGACGTGCTGTTCGAGGCCAGCGGCAACCAGCGCGCGCTGGTCGGCGCCTTCGACGCGCTGCGCCCGCGCGGCATCATCGTGCAGGTGGGGCTGGGCGGCGAGATGACGCTGCCCGTCAACGCCATCGTCGCCAAGGAGTTCGACCTGCGCGGCGCCTTCCGCTTCCACGAGGAGTTCGCGGTCGCGGTGGAGCTGCTGAACAAGGGGCTGGTCGACGTCAAGCCGCTGGTCTCGGCCACGCTGCCCTACCGCGACGCCGGCCGCGCCTTCGCGCTGGCGGCCGACCGCTCGCAGGCGATGAAGGTGCTGCTGGACTTCGAGTAAGGCCGGCGCCTGCCGCGGCCGCAAAGGCCGCGAAGGCCGCGATGGCCACGCTGATGGCCGGCCTGGGCCGGGCCGCGCCGCCCGCATCGATGGGTCTTGCGATATATTCGCCGGAACACATCGAGGGCGTGCAGTCCATGGAGCACCCGCCGTTTCGTCCCGCCTTGCTGCCGGCCGCCGCCACCTGGGTGGGCGAGACCGTCATCCCGTTCAACGACGAGCCGGCCGCCGTGGCGCCGGCGGCCGAAGCCTCGGCCGCGCGGCTGCGCCTGCGCGACATGGACGCGCACCTGCACTGCTCGATCATCGGCACCTGCCTGTCCACCGCCGAGCTGCGCAAGCTGATGGCGCGCTTCATCGGCGTCGAGGGCTTGAGCGACCTCGACGTGCACCACGAGGCGGTGCGCCTGGCCTCGCTCGACGCCGAGGTGGCGCGCGCGCTGCACAAGGCGCTGGACCGCCGGCACGACAGCGGCGTGGCCCGCTTCGCCACGGCGCGCGATGCCCAGGCGCTGGGCCGCTTGTGGCAGCAGGCGCTGGCCGCCGGCGAAGTGCCGGCCGCCTACTGGGCCTTGCTGACGCACCGCCGCGCGACGCCCGAGCTGCGCCAGCGCGCCTTCGGCGACGTGCACATGCTGTCGCACCTGGTGGGCGCGGCCAACCGTGCCGACATCCGCCGCCTGGCGGCGCTGTCGAAAGAAAACGGCGAGCTGAAGGACCGCGCCGATGCGCAGCAGGAGAAGATCGCCCGGCTGCAGGACGAACGCGAGCAAGACCGCGCCGCGCGCGCTGCCGCCGAGCAGCGCTGCAGCCATTTGGAATTGCAGTTAGCCCACGCCGCCGCCGCGCTGCCCGCCGCCAACGAAGCCGCCTACGACGGCCTGGCGCGCAGCGTGGCGCTGCAGACGCGCCGCCGCGAGGAAGCCGAAAGCCGCGTGCGCGCGCTGGCCGCCGAGGTCGAGCGGCTCGAAGCCGAGCGGGCCGCCGCGCTGAACCAGGCCGCCGAACTGGCGCGCGAGCTGGCGGCGTCGGAGGCGGCGCTGCATTCGCGCAGCGCCGATGGCGACGACGGCACCGCCCCGGCGCTAGCCCAGGCCCTGGCCGAGGCCTTGCACGGCCGCGCGCTGCTCTACGTCGGCGGCCGGCCCAGTTCCAGCGCGGCGATCCGCGACCTCGTGCTGCGCCACGGCGGCGAATTCCAGCGCCACGACGGCGGGATCGAAGAGCGCAAGGGCCTGCTGGCCGCGGCGCTGGCGCGCGCCTCGCTGGTGGCGTTTCCGGTCGACTGCATCGACCACGATTCGGCGCTGGCGCTCAAGCGCGCCTGCCTGCGCCAATCGGTGCCCTTCCTGCCGCTGCGCACGGCCAGCGTGGCCAGCTTCGCCGCCGCCGTGGCCGCCTGGGCGCGGCCGCCGGTGCCGCCGCCGCCGCCGGCCTGCGGCTGCGGCGGGCCTTGTCTGCGGCACGGGTAGCGCGCGGCCGCCAGCGGCATAACATGCGGGCCGGCCGGGCACGCCGTGTCCGGCCGCCTGCCTTGCCACGACCGTCGAGCCACCCTCCATGAACATCCTGCGTCTGGCCGCCAAGGCCTTGCTTCTGGCCATGGCCACGTCAGCGTCGGCCCAGGGCGGCGCGGGTGCCGCGGGTGCTGGTGGTGCCGCGAGCACGCCAGCGCCCGCGCGCGACGTGCGCTACGTCGTCATCCACGCCCCGGGCCCGAGCTGGGACCGCACGAAGAACCTGTTCGAGCAGGCGGGCGTGCAGGCGCACATCGATCACTACCGCCAGCTCCACGCCGCCGGCAAGCTGGACTTCGGCGGGCCTTACCTCGACGCCGCCGGCGGCGGCATGATGATTCCCGCGGCCGGCCTTTCCGAAGACGAGATCAAGGCTTTCGCGCTGGCCGACCCCTCCGTGCGCGCCGGCTTGCTGCGCGCCGAGGTACGGCCCTGGATGATCGGCATGCGCAAGTAGCGCCCGCTGGCAACGACCGAGGCTGCCGCCATCATGTGCAGAAACATCAGAACGCTGTTCAACTTCGAGCCGCCGGCCACCGAATTGGAGATCCGCGACGCGTCGCTGCAGTTCGTGCGCAAGCTCAGCGGCTTCAACCTGCCGTCCAAGGCCAACGAGCAGGCCTTCGAGCGCGCCGTCGAGCAGGTGGCCGAGGCGGCGCGCGAACTCATCGCCGGGCTGGTCACCGCGGCGCCGCCGAAGAACCGCGAGGCCGAGGCGCAGCGCGCGCGCGAGCGGTCCGCGCTGCGGTTCACGCGCTAGGGCCGACCACGAGCGGCGCCGGCGGCGCCCGCCTAACGCAGCCGTTCGATGTACCGATACAGCGTGCTGCGATGGATGCCCAGCGCGCGCGCGGCCGCTGCGACGTTGCCCTTGGCCTCGTCCAGCGCGCGCCGCACGGCCTGGTGGGTCAGCGTCGACAGCGGCGCGGCCGCCGCATCGGACGATGACGACGGCGGCGGCGGCCGCTCGTCGCGCGCGGCGAGCGGCAGCTCGTCGGCCTGGATCTCGGCGCCCGGCTCGGCCAGCGCCACCGCGGCGCGCAGCGTGGCGGCCAGTTCGCGCACGTTGCCGGGCCAGGGATGGCGGTCCAGCCGGTCCAGCGCGGATGCCGACAGGCTGATGCCCTGGGCTTCGGCGCCCAGCTCGCGCAGCAGCATGGCGATCAGCGTCCGGCGGTCGTCGCGCTCGCGCAGCGGCGGCAGATGCACCTCGTAGCCGCGCAGCCGGTACAGCAAGTCGTCGCGGAAGCCCCCTTCGCGCGCCAGCGCCGCCAGGTCGCGGTGCGTGGCGCAGACCAGCGCGAAGTCGACTTCCTGATCGCGGCCGCTGCCCAGCGGGCGCACACGGCGGGTCTCCAGCACGCGCAGCAGCCGGGCCTGCAGCGACAGCGGCATGTCGCCGATTTCGTCGAGGAAGAGCACGCCGCCGTGCGCCTCGCGGATGCGGCCGCTGCTGCCGCCGCGGCGGGCGCCGGTGAAGGCGCCTTCTTCGTAGCCGAACAGTTCGGCCTCGATCAGCGTCTCGGGAATCGCCGCGCAGTTGACGGCCACCATCGGCTTGGCGGCGCGGCGGCTGCCTTCGTGCAGGCGGCGCGCGAACACGTCCTTGCCGCTGCCGGTTTCGCCGCTGATCAGCACCGACAGCCCGGCGTCGAAGACGCGCCGCGCGCGCGCCAGCAGCGCGGCCAGCGCGTCGGGCGGCGGCGCCAGTGTTGCTGCCTCCGCCGCCACCCGCGGCGCGGCCGGCGGCGCGCGCCAGGCGGTGCGGCGCGGCGCATCCACCGCCACCGCCCAGGTCGGCTGGCCGTGGCGCGTCAACAGCCCGGGGCGGTCGCGCAGCGTGGCCCAGCGCTGGCCGAACAGCGCCTCGACCGGCTGGTCCAGCCAGGTCGACCAGCCGCCGGGCATCAGTTCGGCGGCGGCGCGGTTGAGGCCGACGATGCGACCGTCGGCCACCGACAGCAGCCCTTCGCGCGGCGTGCCCAGGAAACCGGCGCGCCAGTGGAAGTGCACCAGTTCCTCGTCGTGCCCGGCGCGGTGGTGCTGCAGCAGCATGCGGTGCTCGACCTGCGCCGCCGCCATGCGCACCAGGCCCAGCGCGTGGATGTCGATCTGCACCGATTCGCCCGAGATGTCGAGCACGCCGGCCAGGTCGCCGCGCGCCGAGAGGATGGGCGCCGCGGCGCAGCCGATCGACGCGTTCTCGGGCAGCAGGTGCTCGGCGCCCAGCACCATCACCGGCGCGCGCTCGACCAGCGCGGTGCCGATGGCGTTGGTGCCGCGGCGCGTCTCCGACCAGTCGACGCCGGGCTCCAGCGCGATGCGGCGCGCCTTGGGCAGGAAGCCGGGGCAGCCGATCTCTTCGAGGATCAGCCCGCTCGCGTCCGACAGGATCACCACGCAGCCGCCGCCGACCACGTGCTCGGCCAGCGCGTCCAGCTCGGGCTGGGCGCAGCGCAGCAGCAGCTCGGCGGCGTCACGGCGTGCCGACAGCGCGCCGCGCGGCAGCGGCTCGGCCGGCGGCACGTCGGCCGCCACGCCGACGCAGCGCGACCACGAGCGCCGGATGTGCGGCGCCAGACGCTCGTCGGGCGCCAGGGCGCCTTCCAGCAATTGCTGGCGCGCGCGCGCCAGTTCGCTGACGCTGCTGACCGGCATGGGCATGTCGTTTGTCTCCTGCGGCGGCGGCCTGTCGCGCTTTGCGACAGCTGTCGCGACACGGCGCCGCGACACGGGTCGACATATTCTGACGGATATGTCGAACCCGCACGGGGAAATCGCTGGTCGCCACGGCCCCGGCGGGCGGCGGCATCGTACCCGGGAATCCACCGACGCCCGCTGGCGCGCCGGTTGCGACGCCTCAGCGGCGGCGGCACAGGTGATGGCGCCCTCAACCCTCAGGAGAAGACATGGACATGCTCGAGCCCGGCAAATTCGGCACCCCCGTCGCGTTCAAGAAGCGCTACGCCAACTACATCGGCGGCGAATGGTCGGCGCCGGCAAAGGGCCAGTACTTCGAGAACATCACGCCGGTCACCGGCAAGGCCTTCTGCGAGGTGCCGCGCTCGACGGCCGAAGACGTCGAGCACGCGCTCGACGCGGCGCACAAGGCCAAGGGCGCGTGGGGCCGCACGTCGCCGGCCGCGCGCGCGGCCATCCTCAACAGAATAGCCGACCGCATGGAGGCCAGCCTGCCGATGCTGGCCGCCGCCGAGACCTGGGACAACGGCAAGCCGATCCGCGAGACGACGGCGGCCGACCTGCCGCTGGCCGTGGACCATCTGCGTTATTTCGCGTCGGCCGTGCGCGCGCAGGAAGGCGGCATCAGCGAGATCGACGACGAGACCTACGCCTACCACTACCACGAGCCGATCGGCGTGGTCGGGCAGATCATCCCCTGGAACTTCCCGCTGCTGATGGCGATCTGGAAGCTCGCGCCGGCGCTGGCCGCCGGCAACTGCGTGGTGCTCAAGCCCGCCGAGCAGACGCCGGTGTCCATCCTCGTGCTGCTGGAATTGGTGGCCGACCTGCTGCCGCCGGGCGTGCTCAACGTCGTCAACGGCTTCGGGCTGGAAGCCGGCAAGCCGCTGGCCAGCAGCAACCGCATCGGCAAGATCGCCTTCACCGGCGAGACCACCACCGGCCGGCTGATCATGCAGTACGCCAGCCAGAACCTGATTCCCGTCACGCTGGAACTGGGCGGCAAGTCGCCCAACATCTTCTTCGAAGACGTGATGGCGAAGGACGACGGTTTCCTGGACAAGGCGCTGGAAGGCTTTGCGATGTTCGCGCTGAACCAGGGCGAGGTGTGCACCTGCCCGAGCCGCGCGCTGGTGCACGAGTCGATCTACGAGCGCTTCATGGAAAAGGCCGTCAAGCGCGTGGCCGCCATCAAGCAGGGCAACCCGCTGGACGCCGCCACGATGATCGGCGCGCAGGCCTCCAGCGAGCAGCTGGAGAAGATCCTGTCGTACCTGGACATCGGCCGCCAGGAAGGCGCCAAGGTGCTGATCGGCGGCGAGCGCAACATGCTCGACGGCGACCTGAAAGGCGGCTACTACGTCAAGCCGACGGTGTTTGCCGGCCACAACAAGATGCGCATCTTCCAGGAAGAGATCTTCGGCCCGGTGGTCTCGGTGACGACCTTCAAGACCGAGGAAGAAGCGCTGGCCATCGCCAACGAGACGCTGTATGGCCTGGGCGCCGGCGTCTGGAGCCGCGACGGCAACCGCGCCTTCCGCATGGGCCGCGGCATCCAGGCCGGCCGCGTGTGGACCAACTGCTACCACCACTATCCGGCGCACGCGGCCTTCGGCGGCTACAAGCAAAGCGGCATCGGGCGCGAGAACCACAAGATGATGCTCGACCACTACCAGCAGACCAAGAACCTGCTGGTCAGCTACAGCGAGAAGCCGCTGGGCTTCTTCTGAGCGGGTGGAGCCGCGCTCGTGACCGCGCCCGTGCTACGCGTGACCGCCACCGAGGCGGCGCTGGCCCTTATCGCCCGGCTGTCGGCGGAGCACGGGCTCGTGCTCTTCCACCAGTCGGGCGGCTGCTGCGACGGCAGCGCGCCGATGTGCTTTCCGCGCAACGAGTTCATGGTCGGCGACCACGACCGGCTGCTCGGCCGCATCGGCGGCGCGCCGTTCTACATCAGCGGGCCGCAGTTCGAGTACTGGCAGCACACGCAGCTGATCATCGACGTGGTACCCGGCCGCGGCGGCATGTTCTCGCTGGAAGGCCGCGAGGGGGTGCGCTTCCTCACCCGTTCGCGGCTGTTCAGCGACGACGAGTCGGCCGCGCTGGCGCAGCAGCAGCCGGACGGGCCGCCGCGCGGGGCGGCGGAACCGTCCGCATGACCTCAGGTCGCCGCCAGCTTGGCGCTGACCAGCCGGTTCAGGCTGACGCCCTGCTCGCTGGCCTGCAGCGCCAGCCGGCGGTGTTGCTCGGGCGGAATGCGCACGCGGAACTCGCCGCTGTAGTGCCGCTCGGCAATGGGCACCGGCACCGCCTCGCCGCCGGCCTGCAGGTCCGCCACGACGGCAGCCACCGTGTCGCGAATGCCTGCCAGCGCATCCTGCGGCGTGGTCGCCAGCCACGACAGCGACGGGAACTCCGCGCACAGCCCGATGTGCTCGCCGTCTTCGGCAGACCAGGTGACGCGATAGGTGTAATGGTCGACGTTCATCGTTGCATTCCTTCCAGCTTGTCGATGGCCTGCAACACCTGCCGCACTTGATAGGCCTTGGCGCGGCCCTTGTCGTTCTGGATGTTCACGCGCGGATCGCCCGGCCACGGCGTCTTGTAGATCGCATGGCTGGTGCCACGCTGGCGAGCCGCGCCGAAGTAGTGCTCGCACACCCGCTGCAGGTCCGCGAAGCGCACCGCAGCCGGCGCGTGTCGCATGCGCTCGATGATTTCAGGCACATTCGCCACTCGCGAACGGTACCACTATTGGCACCACCGCGCAGGGGGCGCCCAACCGCCGCCGGCGGCCGTATTCACGAACGCACGAACGCGATGCTGCCTGGGACGCAACCCTTCAGCGCGGGCGCTTGCGTCTTCAACGCCCGCGCTGCAAATAGCCCCGCGCGAAGTCGACGAACCAGTCGATGCTTTCCGGCTGCGCCAGCGCGTCGCGCTTGACCACTTTGTCCAGCGGCTGGCCGAGCAGCAGCTTCTTGATCGGCAGCTCCAGCTTCTTGCCGGTGATGGTGCGCGGGATCGCGGCCACGGGCACGATCTCGTCGGGCACGTGGCGGGCCGACAGGTCCTGGCGCAGCGCCTGCTTGATGCGCGCCGCCAGCGCCTCGTCCAGCACCTGGTCGCCGCGCAACTGCACGAACAGCGCCATCCACGACGGCCGGCCCAGGTACTCCAGGTCGACCACCAGGCTGTCCAGCACCTCGTCGATCTGCTCGACCACGCGGTACAGCTCGGCCGTCCCCATGCGCACGCCCTGGCGGTTGATGGTGGCATCCGACCGGCCGTAGATCACGCCGCCCACGGCTTGCGGCCGCGGCACCAGGCGCAGCCAGTCGCCATGGCGCCAGACGGGGTTGCCGTCGGCGTCGCTGAAGGTGTCGAAGTAGCTGTCGCGGTAGCGGCTGCCGTCGGCGTCGCCCCAGAAGTACAGCGGCATCGACGGCAGCGGCCGCGTGCAGACCAGTTCGCCCACCTCGTCGACCACCGGCCGTCCTTCGTCGTTCCAGGCCTGCACCGCGGCACCCAGCGTGCGGCACTGCATCTCGCCCAGGTAGACCGGCAGCGTCGGCAGGCCGACCAGGAAGCCACCGGCGAGGTCGGTGCCGCCGGACACCACGTTCAGCCACAGCTCGGGCTTGACCGCCTCGTACAGCCAGCGGCAGGCCTCGGGTGCCAGCGGCGAGCCGGTGGCGCCCACGGTCTGCAGCGCGCTCAAGTCGGCCAGTTCGCGCGGCACGATGCCGGCCTTCAGCGCCGCCTGGTGGATGGCGGCGCCGGCGCCGAAATACTGCACCCGCGTGCGGCCGGCCAGCTTCCACAAATGGCCCCAGTCGGGCTGCGCGCCGGCGCCGGTGACGCTGCCGTCGTACAGCACCAGCGTGGCGCCGCCCAGCAGGCTGAGCACGTGCGCGTTCCACACCATCCACGAGGTGTTGACGGCCCACAGCACGCGGTCGCCGGGGTGCAGGTCGTTGTGCAGCACCATGTTGACCATGCCGTTGGCGAGGATGCCGCCATGCCCGTGCACGATGGGCTTGGGCAGCCCCGTGGTGCCCGACGAGTACAGGATCCACAGCGGATGGTCGGCCGGCAGCGGCAACGGCTGCAGATTGGCGGCCGCCGCATCCGCCGAACTTGCGGGCCAGGCCACGCAGCGCCGCGCCTGCGCCTGCGGCGGCGCTTCGGCCTGCGCGTCGAGGTGGCCGAGCCACAACACCGCCTGCACGCTGGGCAGGCCGGCCAGGATTTCGTCCAACGCCGCGCGGCGGTCGAAGGGCTTGCCGCCGAAGCGGTAGCCGTCCACCGCGATCAGCAGCTTGGGCGTGATCTGCCGAAACCGGTCGCCCACGCTGAGCGGCCCCATGTCGGGCGCGCACAGCGACCACACGGCGCCCAGGCTGGCCGCCGCCAGGAAGGCGGCCACCGTCTGCGGAATGTTCGGCAGGTAGCCGACCACGCGGTCGCCGGGCTGCACGCCGCAATCGCGCAGCACCTGGGCGACGGCCGCCACCTGGCGCAGCAGCTCGGGCCACGACCACTCGCCGCTGCCGCCGGCCTCGCTCTCGTAGACGATCGCCGGGCCCGGCCGCGCCGCGTGGCGCAGCACCTGTTGCACGAGGTTGACCCGCGCGCCGGGGAACCACTGCACGTCGGGCATGCGGCTGCCGCTGCACATGCGCTGCGGCGGCGGATCGAAGGGCAGCTCGAAGAACTCCAGCACCGCGCCCCAGAAAGCCTCGGGCTCGTCGACCGACCACTGCCAAAGCGGCTCGTAGCCGTCGAAGGCCAGCCCGCGCTCGCGCTGCAGCCAGGCTTCGAACGCGGTGATCACGGCGGCGGCGCGGCGCTGCGGGCTGGGTGTCCACAGCGGTTGGGCGGTTGCGGGCTGGGCGGGCTCGGTCATGGGGGCGGAGTATCGAACTTCCTACAATGCCGCGGTCGCCGGCGCTGTTGCCGGCGGCATGCGTTCTCAGGGCGGGGTGGAAGTCCCCACCGGCGGTATCCGCGGTCTTCGGTCCGCGGGAGCCCGCGAGCGCTCCGGTTGTCCCTTGGCCATCGGAGGTCAGCAGACCTGGTGCGATGCCAGGGCCGACGGTCACAGTCCGGATGAAAGAGAAACGCATCGGCGCGCGGCCGCCTTCCATTCGTGGAGGGCGGCGCGTGCCGGCGCGCGCCCTGATTTGTGCGTTCTCCAACCTTCGAGGAAACCATGAATCAGATCACTCCCCTGCCCTTCGCCGCGGCGCACACCGCCCGCGGCCGGCCGCTGCGCATTGCGGTGGTCTGCGCCAACTGGCACCGCGAGATCGTCCACCGCGCCCGCGACGCGCTGCTGCAGGAGCTGCAGCGCCACGGCGTCGGCGCCGACCAGGTGGACTGCCACGAGGTGCCCGGCGCCTTCGAGATCCCGCTGCACGCGCAGCGCCTGGCGCGCGCCGGCGCGCACGACGCCATCGTGGCCTGCGCGCTGGTGGTGGACGGCGGCATCTACCGCCACGACTACGTGGCGCACGCGGTGATCGACGCGCTGATGCGCGTGCAGCTCGAGCACGACGTGCCGGTGTTCTCTGCCGTGCTGACGCCGCAGGCCTTCCACGAGCACGTTGACCACCACAGCTTCTTTGGCGCGCATTTCGAGAAGAAGGGCGTCGAGGCGGCGCACGCCTGCCTGGGCCAGTTGGCGGCGCTGCAGCAACTGGCGGCCTGAAGCCTGGTGGCATCAAGCTTGGTGGCATCAAGCGCGGTGGCATCAAGCACAGTGGCATCCAGCGCGCTGGCATGAAGCGCGGCGGCATGAGGTATGGTGCGTCCGCCATGCACCGTGCCGCCCGATCGCCCATGCGCCGCAGCCTGCCGCTCGCCGGCGCGCTGCTGCTGCTGCTGGCCGGCTGCATCGTCGTGCCGCGCAGCACCCAGGTCTACGACCCGCAGTGCCGCGCCTACGTCAAGCAGATGGTGCTGGAGGCCGAGGTCATCGGCATCATCGGCAACTGCAACAACGACGGCTGCGCGGTGATGCTGGCGTCGATGGGCATCGTCTCTGCCGCCAGCGCGGTGGTCTCTGGCAGCGTGGCGGTGATCGGCAACATCGTCTACTGGGCCGAGCGCCAGGGGCGCTGCCCGCCGCCCGACCCGGCGGCGCCGGCTTACCTGCCGCCGCCCGCAGCCTCGGCGCCGCTGCCGCGGCCGCCGGTGGTGCCGGGCCTGGTGCCCTCGCCGTCGACCTGAGCGCGCCGGCGCCGGCCCCACCGCCACGCCGTTACCGCGCCCGCCGCGCAAGCCCTGCGCTACGATCGGCGCCCTTCCCGGCTGCCCTTTTCGCCCCACCATGCAAGTCGTCTGCCTCGACCTCGAAGGCGTGCTCGTGCCCGAGATCTGGATCGCCTTCGCCGAGCGCACCGGCATCTCCGACTTCCGCCGCACCACGCGCGACGAGCCCGACTACGACAAGCTGATGCGCTGGCGGCTGGGGCTGCTGAAGCAGCACCAGCTCAAGCTGGCCGACATCCAGGCCGTGGTCGCCGGCATGGCGCCGATGGACGGCGCGAAAGACTTCCTCGACACGCTGCGCAGCCGCTACCAGGTGATCATCCTCTCCGACACCTTCTACGAGTTCGCCGACCCGCTGATGCGCCAGCTCGGCCGGCCCACGCTGTTCTGCCACCGGCTGATCGCCGATGCCGAAGGTTATGTCGCCGAGTACCGGCTGCGCCAGCCCGACCAGAAGCGCCAGGCCGTCAACGCGCTGAAGAGCCTGAACTACCAGGTCATCGCCGCCGGCGATTCGTACAACGACACCGCGATGCTGGGCGCCGCCGACGCCGGCTTTTTGATGCACGCGCCGCCGAAGATCGTGGCCGAGTTCCCGCAGTTCCCGCTGAACAACAGCTACCCCGAGCTGCTGGCCTCGATCGACGCCGCCGCGGCGCGGCTGCGCGGCTGACCAATCCGCCATGGCCTCGCGCTCGCGCATCGAGCTGCTGGCGCCGGCGCGCGACGCGGCGATCGGCATCGAGGCCATCAACCACGGCGCCGACGCCATCTACATTGGCGGCCCCGCCTTCGGCGCGCGCGAGAAGGCCGGCAACCCGGTGGCCGAGATCGCCCGCCTGGCCGCGCATGCGCACCGTTATCACGCGCGCGTCTTCGTCACCCACAACACCATCCTGCGCGACGACGAGCTGGAAGCCGGCCGCCGCCTGGCCTGGCAGTTGTACGAAGCGGGCGTCGACGCGCTGATCGTGCAGGACATGGGGCTGCTGGAGCTGGACCTGCCGCCCATCCAGCTGCACGCCAGCACGCAGACCGACATCCGCACGCCGCAGAAGGCGCGCTTCCTGCAGGACGTGGGCTTCGCACAGATAGTGCTGGCGCGCGAGCTGACGCTGGAGCAGATCGGCGCCATCGCCGCCGAGGTGCAGCGCGCGACGCTGGAGTTCTTCATCCACGGCGCCTTGTGCGTGGCCTACAGCGGCAACTGCTACATCAGCCACGCGCACACCGGGCGCAGCGCCAACCGCGGCAGCTGCAGCCAGGAATGCCGGCTGCCCTACACGGTGGAAGACGCGCAGGGCCGCATCGTCGCCCACGACAAGCATGTGCTGAGCCTGAAGGACAACGACCAGAGCGCCAACCTGCAGGCGCTGGTGGACGCCGGCATCCGCAGCTTCAAGATCGAGGGCCGCTACAAAGACATGGCGACGGTGAAGAACGTCACCGCGCATTACCGGCAGTTGTTCGACCGCCTGCTCGAAGGCCGCAGCGATGGCTTGCGCGCCGCCAGCAGCGGCCGCACGCGCCACTGGTTCGTGCCCGACCCCGAGCAAGGCTTCAACCGCGGCGGCACCGACTACTTCGTCAACGGCCGCCGCGACGACATCGGCGCCTTCGACAGCCCCAAGCACGCCGGCCGGCCCGTTGGCCACGTCACGCGCATCGGCGCCGACCACTTCGAGCTGCAGGCCGACGATGCCGCCACCGTGCTGAACAACGGCGACGCACTGACCTGGTGGGACCGCCAGGGCGAGTTGCAAGGCGTGCCCATCAACGTGGCGCAGCGCCTGGGCGGCAGCGGCTGGCGGCTTTCCCCCAACGCGCCCATCCAGTCGCTGAAGGACCTGCGGCGCGACGCCGCGATCAGCCGCAACCGCGACCGCGGCTGGGAGCGCACGCTGGAAAAGCCCTCGGCCGAACGGCGCATCGGCGTCACGCTGCGCTTGTCGGAGACGTCCGACGGCTTCGCGCTGTCGCTGCGCGACGACGACGGCCACGCCGCCGAGGCACGCACCGTCCACCCGCACCAGCCGGCGCAGAACGTGGCGCGCGCCGGGAGCGGCTTGCGTGAACAGTTGGGCAAGCTGGGCGGCACGCTGTTCGAGGCGCATGCCGTCGAGCTGGCGCTGGCGCAGCCCTGGTTCCTGCCCGCCGCCGTGGTCAATGCGCTGCGGCGCGACGCGGTGGCGGCGCTGGAAGCGGCGCGCGCCGCGGCCTATCGGCGATTGCAGCCGCTGCCCGCCGTGCAGCCGCCCGTGCCCTACCCCGACGACACGCTGAGCTACCTGGCCAACGTCTACAACCACCGCGCCGCGGCCTTCTACGCCAAGCACGGCGTCAAGGTCATCGACGCCGCCTACGAAAGCCACGAGCAGACCGGCGAGGTGAGCCTGATGATCACCAAGCACTGCGTGCGCTACAGCTTGAGCCTGTGCCCCAAGCAGGCCAAGGGCGTGATCGGCGTGCAAGGCACCGTGCGCGCCGAGCCGCTGACGCTGGTCAACGGCAACGAGCGGCTGACGCTGCGCTTCGACTGCAAGCCTTGCGAGATGCACGTGGTCGGCAAGCTGCGCAAGCGCGTGCTGAAGGAGGCCGCCGCGGTGCCGATGGCCTTCTATCGCACGCGGCCGGCGGCGGCGCAGCGCAAGGCCTGATGGCCGCGGCGTCGTCGCTGCCGCTGTTCGACATCGATGGCGGCATACCGCCGGCACCGCCAACGGCCGAAGCGCTGGACCTCGCCGCGCAACTGCAAGCGCGCTGGGGCGGCCGTTGCCGGCTGGGCACCTCGTCCTGGCACTTCCCCGGCTGGCAAGGCCTGGTCTGGCGCGACGCGCATGCCGAGAGCGACCTCAGCAAGCGCGGCCTGCCCGCCTACGCGCAGCATCCGCTGCTGCGCACCGTCAGCCTCGACCGCGCCTTCTACCGCCTGCAAACCCGCGACGACTACGCCCGCGTGGCGCTGCAGGTGCCGGCCGACTTCCGCTTCGTCGTCAAGGCGCCGGCGCTGCTGACCGACGCCACCGTGCGCGAGACCGGCAGCGGCAAGCCGCAAGCGCTGAACCCGCAGTTTCTGGACCCGACGTTGGCCACGGCCGGGTGCATCGAGCCCGCGCTGCAAGGCCTGGGCGACCAGCTGGGCGTGATGGTCTTCCAGCTCTCGCCGCTGCCGCCGCACTGGCTGCAGGGCCGCGGCCGGCCGCTGCTGGCCGCGCTGGACGAACTGTGGCCGCCGGTGATGGCCGCGCTGCAAGGCCGCGCGCTGGCAGCGCTGGAAGTGCGCGACGCCGCGCTGCTGACGCCCGAACTGGCCGACCAACTGAAGGCGCATGGCGTGCGTTATGCGCTGGGCCTGCACAGCCGCCTGCCGGTGGCCGCCGACCAGTTGCCCATGCTGCGCCGCGGCTGGCCCGGCGACCTGGTGTGCCGCTGGAACCTGCAGCGCGGTTTGCGCTACACGCAGGCGAAGCAGGCCTGGGAGCCGTTCGACCAGCTGCAGGCGCCCGACCCCGTCAGCCGCGCCGAACTGGCCCGCGTGGCGCGCGCCACGCTCGACGCCGGCCGCAGCGCCTTCATCACCATCAACAACAAGGCCGAGGGTTCGGCGCCGCTGTCCGTGCTGGCGCTGGCGCGCGAACTGGTGGCACCGGCGGCGGCGCCGGCGGCGGCCGTTACTGCGGCTTGAGCCCGCGCGCGTCCATCACCTGGCGCGCCAGGTCGGGGCGGTCGGTCACCAACCCGTCGACGCCGAGGTCGATCAGCCGCCCCATCGCCGCCGGGTCGTTGACGGTCCAGGCCAGCACCTTCAGGCCCAGCTCGTGCGCTTCCTTCAGCTTGGCGGCGTCGAGGTCGTTGAAGTGCACCGACCACACGCTGCCGCCGGCGGCCTTGATCATGCGCGGCACCGAGCCGTATTGCCGGTAGCCGAAGCCGGCGGTCCACGGCGAAGCTAGCCCCGCATCGGCCTGCACGTTGTCCAGCCAGCGCTGCTGCGCCGTCAGGTACACCGTGGGCACCTGCGGCGCCAGCTTCTGCACCGCCTGCAGGCCGCGCCAGTCGAACGACAAAATCTGCACCCGGCCCAGCATGCCGGCGCGCTGGATCTCGTCGACCAGCAGGCGCGCGAACTCATCGGGCGGCCGCGTCGCGTCGGGCTTGTTCGGGTCGGTCTTGATCTCGATGGCGAAGCGCAGCTTGTCGTTGCCGCTCTTCTTCACCATCTCGAACAGATCGGCCAGCCGCGGCACCCGCGTGCCGTCCACCGCCACCTGGTCGGGATACGGCTTGCCATAGTTGGAACCGGGCTTCAGGCGGCCGACGTCATAACGCTGCAGCTGAGACCACGTGAGCGTGCTGATCGGCGCGCTGGCCTGCTCCAGCCACTGGCCGCGCTCGTCGCGCGTGACGGCGGGGTTGAGCGCCAGGTCGTGGTGGACCACCAGCACGCCGTCGGCGGTGATCGCGATGTCCAGCTCCAGCGTGCTGACACCGTGGCGCATGCCGGTCTCGAAGGCCGGCAGCGTGTTCTCCGGCGCCAGGCCACGCGCGCCGCGGTGGCCTTGCAGGTCCAGCGCGCCGGCCGGCAGGCCGAGGGCGCACAGCGCCAGCGCGGCGGCGGCGCGCTTCCAGTTCAGGAGGTTCAGCAGGTTCGTCATGGCGCGCGAGACTACCGCGTCCGGCGCCCTGCGTACACTGCGCGGCCCCGCAACCGGACCCTGACTTCTTCGCATGTTCAAGAACGCCCTCGTCTACCGCATCGAACACTGGCAGCCGCCGCCGCTGGCCGAGCTGGAAGAGCGCCTGGCACGCGGCCGCTTCGTCGCCTGCGGCGCCACGCAGCCCGAGTCGGCCGGCTGGGTGGCGCCGCGCGGCAATGCCAACGCGGCGCTGGCCGAGAGCGTGGGCGGGCAATGGGTGTTCAAGCTGTGCGTCGAGACCAAGGCCGTGCCCGGCAGCGTGGTCAAGCTGGAGCTGCAAGCCAAGGCCGACGCGCTGGAGCAGGAACTGGGCCGCCGTCCCAAGGGCAAGCAGTTGCGCGAGTTGAAAGAGGCCGTGGTGCACGCGCTGCTGCCGCGCGCCTTTCCCAAGCGGGCGGAACTGCCGATCTGGCTGGACGCCGCGGCCGGCTTCGTCTGGGTGGGCAGCGGCAACGCCAAGCGCGCCGACGCCGCGGTGACGCGATTGATCGAGCTGCTAGGCGGCGGCCTGAAGCTGGGCCTGCTGCAGACCGCCGTGTCGCCCGCCGGTGCGATGGCCGCGTGGCTGGCCGAGAAGGAAGCGCCGCCGGGCTTCACGATCGACCGCGACTGCGAGCTCAAGCAGCCCGACAGCGAGAAGGCCACCGTGCGCTATGCGCGCCACACGCTGGACATCGACGAGGTGGCCCAGCACATCCGCGAGGGCAAGCGCCCCACGCAGCTGGCGCTGACCTGGAACGGCCGCGTGTCTTTCGTGCTGACCGACGCGTTGACGCTGAAGAAGATCGAACTGCTCGACGTGGTGCTGGAAGGCGCGGGCCGCGACGCTACTTCAGCGCAGGCGAGCGCCGACGACGCCTTCGACGCCGACGTGGCGCTGGCCACCGGCGAGCTGCGGCAGCTGCTGCCGGCGCTGATCGAGGCGCTGGGCGGCGTGCAGCAGCCGGGTTGACGGCGGCCTGGCGATACTTTGATCAATTGATTAAAGTAGGCGCCATGCTCTTCGTCTTCCACCTCCTCGACCGGCCGGGCGCCGCGGAACTGCGCCAGCGCGTGCGGCCGCAGCACAAGGCCTACCTGGCCGAGATGGCCGAGCGCATCGCCTTCGCCGGGCCGCTGACCGCCGACGACGGCGTGACGATGATCGGCAGCCTGCTGGCGATCGAGTTCAACGGCCGCGCCGCCGCCGAGCGCTGGCTGGCCGACGAGCCCTTCACCCGCGCCGGCGTCTACCAGCACGTGTCGGTGCTGCCGTTTTGCAACCTGTGGCCGCAGAAGACCGGCTTCCCGCCCAACTGAGGATGACGGCGATGCCCGACGACTCCAAGGCCCGCGCTTCGACCGCTGTCGACGCCAAGATCGACGTCACAATCGACGCCACGATCAACGGCCAGCGCGTCTCGCCGCAGCAGGTCCAGCAATGGGAGCTGGGTCGTGCCCGCGCCGTGCTGCCCAAGCTCAGTCGGCTGCTCGGCCAGCCGGCGGCCGACGACGGGCCGATGGGCGACCTGGCGCGGCTGCGCGCCGAACTGCTCGCGCTCAAGGAGCAGTGCGGCCGCGAGCGCCTGCGCCAGACCTTGGGCGGCCGCATGCGCGTGTCGGCATGGTCGACCAAGGCCGCGCTGGCGCTGTCGGGGTCGCGCCGCAAGCCCTGCATGACCGAGCTGACGGTGGCCGGCGTCGGCGCGCGGCAGGTCGCCGACGGCATCGACGACCTGATGCGCAACGACACGGCCGCCAACCGCCAAGCCAACCTGCTGGCCTGCCCCGACCACTACCTGCTGCAGGCGCGAGGCGATCTGCTGGAAGTCATCGAGACCGCCGGCGGCTCGCCTTTCCCGGCGCAGTTCTTCATGCGCTTCGGCGACGAGTCGGGCCTGCAGACGCCGCGCGATCCGGCCGCTGCCGGCCAGTCGGTGGGAACGGCCCGCCTTGCCGATGGCACGGTGATCGGCGGCGTCCGCCATCAGTTCTACGACGCTGCCGATGGCACGCTGGCGCGGCTGCGGGTCGAGTTTCCGGCCGCGACGCCGTCGTACATGATCCGCCAGCACCAATGGCATCTGGCCTGCGAGTTCTCGCACTGGCTCAGGGTCGCCGCGGCACGAGCGACTTGAACCCGGCCGACAGGAAGGGCAGCATGCGCTGGAAGGCCACTTCGACATCGGCCGCGCGAATGCGGCGCTTGGACAATTGCTCCAGGCGACCAGGCTGCGCGACGGTGGAGACCATCGTGCCGACCATGAAGCTGAAGGCGTAGAACAGGTCGCTGCTCGGCAGCGCCGGCAGGCTGCGCGCGAACTCGGCCAGGTAGCGCCGGGCCACCGGGTCGTAGTGCTTGCCGAGCACCTTGGAAAACTCCGGCGCGTTGGCGTGGCGGGCGACGAACAGCGAATAGTTGCGCCAGCCCGCGTCACCGGCCCGGCTGCGCTCGATGAACGGCCACACGTAGCCCGACACCAGCGCTTCCACCGCCAGCGGCCGGCCACCGGCCTGGGCCAGCGCCGCGTCCAGCGCCTGCGTCCGATAGGCCGCCATGTCGGCTGCCCGCCGCTCGACGACCGCGTCGAACAGCAACTCTTTGGTGCCGCAGTGGTACTTCACGAGCGCGATGCCGCAGTCCATCGCGCCGGCCACGTCGCGCATCGACGTGCCGTGAAAGCCCTGCGCGGCGAACAGCGCCTCGGCAGCGTCGAGCAGGCGCTCGCGCGTCTGGTCACCGTCGCGCCGCAGGCCGCCGCGAACCCCGGTGGCCATCCGCCCCGATCTGCGCGCCACCGCGCCGGCTGTCATGGGTCAGGAGAGGATGGTCACGGGCGGCGTCATGCCCAGCTTCTTGGCGCGCCGCGCGAACTTGCGGTCGTCGAAGGTCGCGACGCTGTCGCAGGCCTTGTAGCTGGCGTGATGCAGCGCGTCGGCGAAGTCGATGCCGGCATCGCCATTCGAAAGCGCCTGCTCGACCGCCGCCCGATCCTCGATGGTGATGTGCTGCAGCCCGAACAGGTGCCGCAGCACCGCCGCCACCTCGGGCTGCGAGAAGCCGTAGTAGCCGCGCATCACCCATTCGAGTTCGAGAACGACCGTCTTGCTGACCATCAACGGCTGGCCCGACTCGATCAACCGGCGGGCGGCGACACGTTGCCGCCGCGCTTCGGCGTCGCCGGCATCGTCGACGTCGTAGCGGGCCAGGACGTTGGTGTCCAACCCGATCATCGCTTGGGCCGCTTGAGCAGCGAGGCGGGGTCCCAATCCGCGGGCACGGCGGCCCGCCGGCTCTTTAGCAGGCCGTAGCCGCTGCCGGACGCATCTGCAGGCGCGCTGTGGACGCGCATCACGACGTGGTCGCCGACCAGCGAGAACTCGATCCGGCTGCCTTGCCGGATCCCCAAGCGCTGCCGCAGTTCCTTCGGGATCGTGACCTGGCCCTTGCTGGTGACGGAGGTGGTGTCCATGGCGCCGACGCTTGCGTGCGACGCAATCATCCTAGCGCATTGCACACGCCGCGCCTCACCCCGCCGCCAGGTTGACGATGCGCGAGAACAGCTGCCGGTACTCGCGATCGACCTCGCCGCCGAAGTTCGGGTCGCGGTTGTGCTCGAAGGCGGCGTCGATGGCCTGCCAGTCTTCGGGCAGCAGGTGGCGCCGCGCGGCGGGCAGGATCACGCCTTCCTCGCGACCCATGTGGTCCCACTGGAAGCGCGCATAGGCTGCGACGTCGGCGGCCAGCACGCGCGTTGCTTCGGCGCGCGCCGCTTCGTCTTCGGCTTCGGCCAGCCGCGCCACCTGGGCGGCCAGCGCGGCCACGAGGTGGTGGTCGCGCTCGTGCTGGCGCTGCAACTCGTCGAGTTCGGCGCGCGCGTCCTCGCAGCGCAGGCGCAGCCGGCTGAAGAGGTGCTGCTCTTCCTTCGGATGATGCAGCTTGAGCGGAAACTCGCGCACGTAGCGCAGCATGGCGGCCATCATCGCCGGGTCGGCGCCGCGGCCGGCGCCGGTGGCGGCGGCCAGCGCGTGCATCCAGGCGTGCATCACGGCGGCCAGCGAGCGGTGCTCGTCGCGGATGATGGCGATCGAGCGTGCCGGCGCCGCCGGCTCGCCGGTCGACGACACCAGCACCGGCAGCCCGGCGTTCATCAGCACCGCCAGCGTCTCCGATGCCATCGCCATGCCCAGCTTGCCGCGGTGGCCGTGCGAGGCCATGAAGATCAGGTCGGCGCCGCAGCCGCGCGCCGCCTCGATGATGGCCTGCGCCGGCTTGCCGTGCACCGCGTGCCGCGCCTCGCAGGGCACGCCCAGCGCGCGCGCTGCGGCCTCGGCCTTGGCCAGCAGCTCGCGCGCCTTGCCGGCGTAGGCGTAGTCGTGCTCCTGCGGCGCGGTCAGGCGCAGCAGCTCGGCGTCGCCGCGCAGCGAGCCGGCGCCATCGGCCTCGGCGTGGAAGAAGGTGATGCGCGCGGCCAGCGAACGCGCCAGCGCGACGGCGTTGCCGACCACCTCCACCGACAGGTCGGTGGCATCGATCGGAACCAGCAGGTGGCGGTACATGGCGCGCGCTCCGGGCCCGTTGCGGGATCGGGCCTCGCGTCCATGCTAGGCACCGCCCGCCGCGGCCGGCCTCCCCGCCGCGGGGGGGATTGGCAAGCCCGGGGCTGCGCGCCGCGGCCCCGCCGCTACCATCGGCCGCGTGGCTTCCGCCTTTCCCCGCGCCGCCGCCGGCGCGCCCGACGATCTGCTGCTCAAGGTGACGCCGCCGCGCGTGCCGCGCCAGCAGCTCGTGCGGGCGCGGCTGCAGTCGGGCCAGGCCGAGCTGCGCGAGCAGCCGCTGCTGCTGGTGCAGGCGCCGGCCGGCTTCGGCAAGACCTCGCTGCTGGCGCAATGGCGGCGCGAGCATTTGGCGCAGGGCCGCGTGGTGGCCTGGCTGTCGGCGCAGGCGCGCGACGACGTGCCCCGGTTCGCGCAAGGCCTGGCGCTGGCCCTGCGCGTCGGCGCCGGCCGCCCCACCTTCGGCCACACGCTGCTGGAAGGCGCGGTGCCGGCCGGGCTGGAAGGCGTCACCGCCTGGCTGGCCGAGGTGGCGCAGTCGGCGCTGGACGCGGTGCTCATCGTCGACGAGGCCGACCGCCTGCCCGAGGCCACGCGCGAGGCGCTGGCCTACCTGCTGCGCAATGCGCCGGCCAATCTGCGCGCCATCGTCGCGCTGCGCGCCGACGTGGCGCTGGGCGTCGACGACCTCGTCAGCTATGGGCTGGCGACGACGATCGGCCCGGCGCGGCTGCGCCTGGCGCTCGACGAGACGCTCGACCTCGTGCGCGGCCGCTTCGGCGCGCGCGTCGACCGCGACGCCGCCGCGCGGCTGCACGAGCTGACCGAGGGCTGGCCGCTGGGCCTGCAGCTGGCGCTGTCGATGATGGCCGCTGGCAGCGACCCGCAGGCCGAGATCTCGGTGCTGGCGGCGCACGGCGGCGCACTGCGCGACCAGTTCGTCAACCTGCTGCTGGCCAACCTGGACCCGGCCGACGTCGGCTTCCTGACGCGCATCGCCATCCTCGACCTGCTGCACCCCGAGCTGTGCCGCGAGCTGACCGGCGCCGCCGACGCCGCCGAGCGCCTGGCCCGCCTGGTGCGCGACACCCCCGTGTTCAGCGCTGCCGAAGCCAGCGACTGGCTGCGCATGCACGCGCTGGCGCGCGCCGAACTGTTGCGCCGCTTCGCCCAATTGCCGGCCGCCGAACAGGCCGCGCTGCACGCCGCGGCGGCCACCGCGCTGGCCGCGCGCGGCCTGCTGGAAGCCGCCGCCGGCCACGCCCTGGCCGCCGGCCAGCGCGAAGCCGCCTACGACCTGGCCGAGCGCAGCCTGTACGAGAACCTGATGGTGCAAGGCCGCCAGGGCGCCGTGCTGCAGTGGCTGGCGCGCATGCCCGCGGCCGAGCTGGACCGCCGGCCGCGCCTGCTGCTGGCGGCCGCCTGGTCGCTGGCCTTGAGCGAGCGGCACGACGAGGCTAACCGTTATATCGAACGCATCCTGGCGCACCCCGATGCCGACGCCGCGCTGCGCTGCGAATGCGCGCTGATCCAGAGCGGCGCCGCCCTCTGGGCCGACGACCCCGACCGCTTCGCCGAGCTGCACGACCCCTGGGCGCAGGACCCGCCGCTCACCGACCCGCTGCTGCTGCAGGTGCACGCCAACCGCTCGGCCTTCCGCACCCTGATGGAAGGCGAGCCGGCGCTGGCCCGGCTGCGCCAGCAGCACGCGCCGCAAGGCGCGCCGGGCGCCGCGTCCAGCTACCTGGCGCGTTGGGGCGACGCGGGCCTGGCGATGGCGTACCTGTGGGAAGGCCAGGTGCTGCTGGCCGAGAAGCTGCTGCGCCCCACGCTGGCGCGCGCCGAGGCCGACCTCGGCCGCCGCAACCTCTTCACCTGCACGCTGGCCTCCTTGCTGGCCGCCGCGCTGTGGGAGCGCGACCGCCCCGACGAGGCCGCCGCCGTGCTGGCCAACCGGCTGGACATGCTGGAGCGCGGCGCGCTGCCCGAGGCGGCGCTGCTCGGCTTTCGCACCATGGCGCGCATCGCCGCCGCCGAAGGCGCCGAGCACCGCGCGCTGGAACTGCTGGGCGCGCTGGACGCGCTGGGCGTGGCGCGCCGGCTGCCGCGGTTGCGCATCGCGAGCCTGGCCGACCAGGTGCGGCTGCACGCGCGGCGTTTCCGCCCCGAAACCTGCCGCGAACTGTGCGCGCAGATCGACGCCCGCCTGGCCGAGCCCGGCGCGCCGCAGGGCCGGCTGTGGCGGCGCCACGTGCTGCTGCTGCGCGAGGTGGCGCTGGGCCATGCCGCCATCGCCGCGCAGGAATGGCGCCGCGCTGCCGATGCGCTGGCGCGTGCCGACGGCCAGGCGCAGGCGCTGCACCTCGGGCGGCTGCACATCGAGCTGCTGGGCCTGCGCGCCTGGGTGCTGGACCGCTGCGGCGAGAAGTCGCTGCCGCTGCTGCGCGAGGCCGCCGACCTGGCCGCCACCTACGGCCTGCTGCGCGTGTTCGACGACGCCCACCCGGCCTTGGGCGACTGGGCGCGCCAGGTGCTGGGCGCCAGCGGCGCGGCGGCCGGCGCCACCGCCAGCACGGCCGCCAACGCCCCGGGGCCGGGGCCGCTGGCCGCGCCGATGCGCGCGCCGCTGCCGCCGGCGGCGTCCGCGGCGCGCGCCCGCTCGACGCCCAGCATGGCGCTGACGCCCAAGGAGCGCGAGGTGCTGGAACTGCTGGCCCGCAACCTCTCCAACAAGGAGATCGGGCTGGCCATGCAGGTGGGCGAAGAAACCATCAAGTGGCACCTGAAGAACCTGTTCGCCAAGCTCGACGCCGGCACGCGCAAGCAGGTGGTGCAACGGGCCAAGCTGCTCGGGCTGCTGGCCGACGCGGCCTGAGAACGGCGGCCACCCCCCTCCACGCTGGGGGGCAGGCGGCGGCCCCCGCTTCCTAAGCTCCTCCCCGTCGCAACCGCCCCTGCGGGGGTGCCCGGAGGAGACCGATGACCCTTGCCACCCTCAAAGCGCCGGCCGTCGTGCGGCCCGCCATCAAGGTCGAGCCGCTCACCTGCGCCATCGGCGCCGAGCTGGTCGACCTGAACCTCGGCGACGCCTCGCGCGACGCCGGCCTGGTCGCCGAGATCCGCGCGCTGCTGCTGGCGCACCGGGTGCTGTTCTTCCGCGACCAGAACATCACGCGCGCCGAGCACGTCGCCTTCGCGCGCCACTTCGGCGAGCTGGAAGACCACCCGGTGGCCGGCAGCGACCCGGAGAACCCGGGCCTCGTGCGCATCTACAAGAACCCCGAGATGCCCAACGACCGCTACGAGAACTCGTGGCACACCGACGCCACCTGGCGCGAGAAGCCGCCGTTCGGCTGCGTGCTGCGCTGCGTCGAGTGCCCGCCGGTGGGCGGCGACACGATGTGGGCCAACATGGTGCTGGCCTACGAGAACCTGCCCGAGCACATCAAGCAGCAGATCGCCGGGCTGCGCGCGCGCCACAGCATCGAAGCCACCTTCGGCGCGGCGATGCCGATCGAGAAACGCCACGCGCTGAAGGCGCAGTTCCCCGACGCCGAGCACCCGGTGGTGCGCACGCACCCGGAGACGGGCGAGAAGGTGCTGTTCGTCAACGGCTTCACGACGCACTTCACCAACTTCCACACCGCCGCCAACGTGCGCGTCGGCCAGGACTTCACGCACGGCGCCACCGACCTGCTGCGCTACCTGCTCAGCCAGGCCTTCATCCCCGAGTACCAGGTGCGCTGGCGCTGGCAGCCCAACTCGATGGCGATGTGGGACAACCGCTCGACGCAGCACTACGCGGTGATGGACTACCCGCCCTGCCATCGAAAGATGGAACGCGCCGGAATCATCGGAGACACGCCGTTCTGACGGCCCCACCCGCTTCACGCAAGCGATTCACGAAAACGATTCACGAAAGCCATGCCATGAACTTCCAAGACGGATCCCACTTCCCCGAGAACCAGGAAAAGCTCGTCATCACCTGCGCGCCTTACGGCCCCGAGTGGATGCCGGCGGACTTTCCCGAAGACATCCCCGTGTCGATGCCCGATCAGATCCAGAAGGCGGTGGACTGCTACAACGCCGGCGCCACGGTGCTGCACGTGCATGTGCGCGAAGCCGACGGCAAGGGCAGCAAGCGGCTGTCGAAGTTCAACGAACTGCTGGCCGGCATCCGCGCCCGCGTGCCCGACCTCATCCTGCAGGTCGGCGGCTCGATCAGCTTCGCGCCGGAGAACGAAGGCGACAGCGCCAAGTGGCTGTCCGACGACACGCGCCACATGCTGGCCGAGCTGACGCCGACGCCCGACCAGGTGACCATCGCCATCAACTCCAACCAGATGAACGTGGTCGAGCAGATGTGCGAGGCCGACGTTGCCGGCACCTCGCTGGCCGAGCCCGCCAACTACCGCGCCTACCGCGAGATGACCATCCCCGCCGGCCCGGAGTGGGTGGAAGAGCACATCAAGCGGCTGTCGGCCAAGGGCATCCAGACGCATTTCCAGCTCGCCACCATCAGCCAGCTGGAGACGGTGGAACGCATGATGCGCCGCGGCGTCAGCAACGTGCCGCTGATCCTCACCTGGGTGGCCATCGGCGGCGGCTTCGACCAGCCCAACCTCTACAACCTGGCCAACTTCGTTCGCGCCGTGCCCGACGGCGCGGTGCTGACGCTGGAAACCAGCATGCTCAACGTGCTGCCGCTCAACATGATGGCCATCGCGATGGGCCTGCACGTGCGCTGCGGCATCGAAGACAACATCTGGCAGCAGGACCGCAAGGCCAAGATGGGCTCGGTGCGCCAGATCGAGCAGCTCGCGCGCATCAGCCGCGAGTTCGGCCGCGAGGTGGCCACGGGCAAGGAAGCGCGCCGCATCTACCGCATCGGCGAGTTCTACAAGAGCGCCGACGAGACGCTGGCGAAGAACGGCTTCGCGCCGAACCGCCGCCACGGCCAGCGCGGGTTCCTGCAACATGCCTGAGCCGACGATTCTGCTGGTGCCCGGCCTGCGCGACGCGGTGGCCGAGCATTGGCAGACGCTGCTCGAAGCGCAAGCGCCGCGTGTGCGCAGCGTGCCGCCGATGGGGCGCACCGATCTCGACTGCGCGGCGCGCTGCACGGCGATCGAACGCGCGGCGCAGGCGATCGAAGGCCCGGTGGTCATCGTCGCGCACAGCGGCGGCTGCATCACGGTGGCGCACTGGGCGCAAAGCAGCCGGCGCCGCGTGCACGGCGCGCTGCTGGCCACGCCGCCCGACTTCGACACCGCCATGCCCGCCGGCTACCCGACGCTGGCGCAGCTGGCCGCGGCCGGCTGGCTGCCGGTGCCGCGCACGCGGCTGCCGTTCCGCAGCATCGTCGCGGCCAGCCGCAACGACCCGCTGGGCAGCTTCGATCGCGTGGCCGCGCTGGCGCGCGACTGGGGCAGCGAATTCGCCGACCTCGGCGAGGTGGGCCACCTGAACCCCGCGTCGGGCTACGGACCGTGGCCGGCGGCGCACGACTTCATCGCGCGGCTCGCGGCCGCGCACTGAACAGGAGGACGGTCATGGCGCGTGCCATCCGCTTTTATGAAACCGGCGGCCCCGAGGTGCTCAAGCTCGAGCGGCACGAGGTCGGCGAGCCCGGCCCCGGCCAGGCGCGCGTGCGGCACAGCCATGTCGCGGTCAACTTCATCGACGTCTACTTCCGCACCGGCCGCTACCCGCACCCGCTGCCGGCCGGCCTGGGCAGCGACGCGGTCGGCGTCGTCGAGGCCGTCGGCCCCGGCGTCGACTTCGTCAAGCCCGGCGACCGCGTCGGTTACCTGTTAGGCCCGCAAGGCGCCTACAGCGACGTGCGCGTGATGCCGGCCGAGGTGCTGATCCCGCTGCCCGACGGCATCGGCGACCGCAGCGCCGCCACGCTGATGATGAAGGGCCTGACGGCGCAATACCTGTTCCGCCAGGTGTTCCCGCTGCACGGCGGCGAGACCATCCTGTACCACGCGGCGGCCGGCGGCGTCGGCCTCGTCGCCTGCCAGTGGGCGCGCGCGATCGGCGTCACGATGATCGGCACCGCCAGCACCGAGGCCAAGGCCGAGGTCGCCAAGGCGCACGGCTGCGCGCACGTCATCGTCACCGGCGGCATGACGCCCGACGACCTGGCGCGCGAAATCCCGCGTCGCGTGAAGGAGATCACCGGCGGCCGCGGCGTGCCGGTGGTCTACGACTCGGTCGGCAAGGACACGCTGATGGCCTCGCTCGACAGCCTGCAGCCGCGCGGCTCGCTGGTCAGCAACGGCACCACCTCGGGGCCGGTGCAGGTCGACACCACGCTGCTGGCGGTGAAGGGCTCGATCTGGCTGACGCGGCCGGCGATGGTGCACTACGCCGCGCCGCGCGCGCAGATGCTGGCGATGGCCGACGAGTTGTTCGCCCACGTGCTGGCCGGCCGCATCGTCGGCGAGCCGCAGCAGGAATTCCCGCTCGAACGCGCCGCCGACGCCCACCGCGCGCTGGAGTCGCGCGCCACCACCGGCGCCACGGTGCTCACGCTTTAGGCAGCCCGCCATGGACCTGCACGCGCTCGACAAGACCCCGCCCGCCGACGGCTACCTGGTCGGCCGCGGGCCGGCCTGGTTCGCTTTCGGCATGACGCTGGCGCTGATGGTGTTCGACTACGTCGACCGCCAGGTCATCGTCTCGCTGTTTCCCCACCTCAAGGCCGCGTGGGGGCTGTCGGACAAGCAGCTCGGCGCGCTGGTCTCGGTGATCTCGGTCACCGTCGCGCTGGGCGCGCTGCCGGTGGCGCTGTTCGCCGACCGCGTCAGCCGCGTCAAGAGCATCGTCGCGATGGCCACGATCTGGAGCCTGGCCACCATCTCCTGCGTCTGGGCGCGCAGCTACGGCGCGCTGATGGCAGCGCGCGCGATGGTCGGCCTGGGCGAGGCGGGCTACGGCGCCGTCGGCGCGGCGTTGATCGCCAGCCACTTCCCGGCGCGCATGCGCGGCGCGCTGCTGGCGGCCTTCTTCGCCTCGGCCTCGTTCGGCTCGGTGCTGGGCGTGATGCTCGGCGGCCTGATTGCCGAGCGCTGGGGCTGGCAGGCCGCCTTCGGCGTGGTCGGCTTCCCCGGCCTGGTGCTGGCGCTGCTGTACCTGAAGGTGCGCGACTACCGCACCGTGGAGATGACGCCGGCGCTGGCCGCCAAGCGCCAGTCGCTGGGCGCCACGCTGCGCCACGTCGCCAGCGTGCTGGCGCGCTCGCGCACCATGCTGTGGGTGTGCATCGGCGGCGCGGCGCAGCTCATCGTGGTCTCGGCGCTGTGGTCGTGGCTGCCCAGTTACCTCAACCGCCTGCACGGCGTGGCGCCGGCGCAGGCCGGCATGAAGGCCGCGCTGGTGGTGCTGGCCGGCGCCGTCGGCGCCGTGGTGTGGGGCACCGTGGTCGACCGTGCCGGCCTGCGCGCGCCGCGCCGCAAGCTGGCGACCCTGGCCGCGCTGTGCGTGGCGGCCATGGCCGTGCTGGTGCTCGCCTTCGGCTGGGCGCCGGCCGAATCGCAGTTCGCGCTGATCGTGCTCGGCGGCTTCCTGGCCACCTGCACGGTGGGGCCGGTGTCGGCGATCGTCATCGACGTCATCCACCCCGGCGTGCGCGCCACCGGCTCGTCGGTGCTGGCGCTGTTCCAGAACCTGTTCGGCCTGGCCGCCGGCCCGCTGGTGGCCGGCGTGCTGTCCGACGCCTGGGGCCTGCGCGCCGCGCTCAGCGCCACGCCGCTGTTCGCACTGGCGGCCGCCGCCGCCTTCTTGCTGGCGGCGCGCAGCTACGAGGCCGACAAGGCACGCGCCCACCTGCCGGTGGACGGCAGCGGCGCCGCGGCGCCGCCGGTGGCGGCGCAGGCGGGGTGAGCATCGGGCCTGCGCAGCAGGACCGTGCAGCCGGCCTGCGCAGCAGGCCCGTGCAGCCGGCCTGTGCAGCAGGCCCGTGCAGCTGGCCTGAGCAGCCGCGTCGAGCGCGCGCGCAGCGTCATCCCCGCCCGGCGTCACGGGCCGCCGCGCCGAACTGCTGCCGGTGCCAGCGCGAGAAAGCGCTCGGCGCCGAAAACCCCAGCCGCAGCGCCACCTGGGTGAGCGGCCAGCCACCATCGGCGCGGTAGCGCGCCAGCAGTTCGCGGCGCACCTGCGTCACCACCGCGCTGAAGGTGGTGCCCTCGGCGGCCAGCCGGCGCGCCACGGTGCGGCGGTCGGTGCCCAGGTGCAGGGCCACGGTGTCCACCCGGCAGTGGCCGCGCGGCAGCAGCAGCACCACCAGTTCGCGCACGCGGTCGGCGCGCGTGGTGCGGGCGCTTTGAGCCTGCTCGACCAGGCGCCGGGTGTAGCGCGCCATCACCGCGTCGGCCACCGGGTTGGGCGCATCCAGGTCGGCGGCATTGCAGACGATGCCGTTGAACTCGTGGCCGAACTCCACCGCGCGCCCGAACACCTGCCGGTGCAGTTGCAGGCTGCGCGGCGCGGCATGCGCGAAGCACACCAGGCGCGGCTGCCAGGCCGCGCTCATGAACAGCCGCAGCACGCGGTAGAGCACCGCCACGGTGATCTCCACCGCCTGCCGCACCGACTGGCCGCGCCCGGCATGCAACTCGACGCGGATGACCACCAGCCCGCCGTGCTCCTGCACGGTGACCGACATCGCTTCGTTGTGCACGTGGATGTGGCGCACCAGCGCTTCCAGCGCGCTGCGCAGCGTGGCTTCGTCGCGCACCAGCATGCCCAGCGGCCCCAGGTTGGACAGCCGCCGCGATTGCGCCATGCGCAGCCCGAAGGCCGGCTCGCCGGCGCGCTGCGCGGCGCGCTCCAGCAGTTCGCCCACGCGCTGCGTGGGCACCATCAGGTCGGGGTCGTCGAGGCAGCGCGCCGGCAGCCCCACCTCGGCCAGCAGCGCCATCGGCGCCAGGCCGCAAGCCGCCGCCACCTCGGCGAAATGGGTCAGCGCGGCACTGCGGACGAGGGTGGACAAGGGCTTTCCCGAGGTGTCCCGAAATGGTAAGCCGCTGTCCCCATCGGTCAAGTCGGAACGACCCCCAAGCGGAACAATGCGCCGCCATGACGACACCGACCCCCGCCACCCCGATGTGCGACCGGCTGCGCGCGCTGGGCCGCTGGAACCCCGCCTGGCAGCCGTTCTACGAACTCGACCCGGCGTGGACCGAGCGCTTCATGGCGATGGGCGCGGCGCCCATGCTGTCGGGCGTGCTGGATCCGAAGGTGATCGAGTTCATCGCCATCGCGGTCGATGCCTCGTGCACCCACCTCTACGCGCCCGGCGTGCGCCGCCACATCCGCCAGGCGCTGGCGCTGGGCGCCACGGCCGAGGAAATCACCGCCGTGCTGCAGCTGACCAGCGTGCTGGGCATCCACACCATGAGCCTGGCCGCGCCCATCCTGCAAGAAGAACTAGGGCCTGTTGACGCTACGGGAGGACTCGCGTGACTCAGCAAACAGCCGCCAGCAAGGCGCGCGGCGCAGCCCATGCTGTGCGCCTGGGCAAGCCGTGCAACGCGGCTGGCGGCTGTTTGCTGAGATCACCCGCAGGGCCGCCGCCTGGCTGGCCCCACGGCGTCGTTGCTCGCTCGTTGCGTGCCGAAGGCACGCGGCCTCGCTCGCGTCTAGCCCTGGGGCCAGCCAGGCGGCGGCGCGAGCCCTCCCGCAGCGTCAACAGGCCCTAGCCGCCCGCGGCTGAGCCGCACGCCTTCCACCGCCTCAAGGAGCCTCACCATGCAATTCCTCGACGATTCCCTGCTGCCCGAAAACCAGCCGCCGCTGGTGATCCAGGTCGCGCCTTACGGGCCCGAGTTCCTGCCCGGCGATTCCGACGACATCCCCGTCTCGCTCGACGAGCAGGTGCAAAAGGCGGTGGACTGCCGCAACGCCGGCGCCACCGTGCTGCACGTGCACGTGCGCGAGGCCGACGGCCAAGGCAGCAAGCGCCTGTCGATGTTCAACGAGCTGCTGGCGCGGCTGCGCCAGGCGGTGCCCGACATGCTGCTGCAGGTGGGCGGCTCGATCTCGTTCGCGCCCGAGACCGAAGGCAACCAGGCGCGCTGGCTGAACGACGACACGCGCCACATGCTGGCCGAGCTGAGCCCGAAGCCCGACCAGGTGACGATCGCCATCAACACCAACCAGATGAACGTCTGCGAGCTGCTCAGCGGCGACGACGTGGCCGGCACCTCGCTGGCGCTGCCGGCCTACCAGCAGGCCTACAGCGAGATGACCATCCCGTCGGGCCCGGCCTTCGTGGCCGAGCACCTGCGGCGGCTGCAGGCGGCCGGCATCCAGCCGCACTTCATGCTCGGCGACACCGGCCAGCTGGAGACCGTGGAGCGCCTGATCCGCCGCGGCGTCTACAGCGGCCCGCTGGTGCTGAACTGGGTGGGCATCGGCGGCGGCGCCGACGGCCCCAACCCGCGCAACCTGCTGGAGTTCGTCAACCGCTGCCCCGAGAACTCCGTGCTCACGGTGGAAAGCATCATGCGCAACGTGCTGCCGCTGGGCGCCATGGCCATCGCGATGGGCCTGCACGTGCGCGTGGGCATCGAAGACAACCTGTGGGGCCGCAAGGGCGAGCGCCTGACGAGCGTGCGCCAGGTCGAGCAGATGGTGCGCATCGCGCGCGAGCTGCACCGCGAAGTGGCCAACGGCGCGCAGGCACGCGCCGTCTATCGCATCGGCGAACACTACGCCGGCGCCGACGAGGCGCTGTCGCGCCTGGGCTACCCGCCCAACCGCAAGCCCGGCGAGCGCGGCGCCACGCTGCGCCTGGCGGCCTGAGCCGCCGGCAACGCCACCGCCCCGCGCCCCTGTCCCTTCGAAGGAGACCTCGCATGCGCTGGAAGCAAAGCCCCCGTGCCGTGCTGTTGGGCGCCAGCCAGGGCTGGCGCGACACCTTCACGCTGCTGGGCGTGATCGGCGTGCTGATCGCGCTGCCGTTGCCGCTGCTGGCCGACCGCCGCGGTGGCGCCGATGCCGCCGATGCCGCCGGTGCCGCCGATGCGCTCGCTACGGCCGACGGCACGGGCGCCACCAGCCCGCGCGGCCAGCCGCTGCGGCGCCAGTTGCCTGAAGCCTTGGCCGCGCTGCGCGCGCAGCCCAGCGTGTGGCTCACCATCGTCGGCTTCGTGCTGGTGCACATGGTGTTCGCCGGGCTGTCGTTCACCCAGCTCTGGCTGGTGCGCGAGCGCGGCTTCGACGCCTCGGGCATCGCGCGCCAGATCGGCGGCCTGCAAATCGTCTTCGGCGTGCTCGGCGCGCTGCTCGGCGGCGTGCTCGGCGACCGGCTGGCGCGGCGCATGCCCGGCGGCCACGCCGGCTTCCTGGCCGCGCTGGTGCTGGTCTGCGGCCCGCTGATGCTGGCCGGCCGCTTCGCGCCCGCCGGCTCGGCGCTGCTGTATGTCGGCCTGTGCGCCGGCTTCTTCCTGCCGCTGGCCACCTACGGGCCGGCGCTGGCGCTGATCCAGGGCCGCACGCCGGCGCAGATGCGCTCCACCGTCACCGGCTTCACGATGCTGGCGATCAACCTGTTCGCCATCGCCATCGGCAACCTGCTGGCCGGCGCGGCCAGCGACCGCCTGGCCGCCGCCGGCTCATCGTCCGCGCTGACCACGGTGCTCGTCGGCAGCGATGCGCTGGCCCTTGCCGGCGCCCTGTTCTTCGTGCTGGCCGCGCGCGGCCCGCGCCTGCATGGCGCCGCCGCGCCGGTGATCGCGCACTGAGCCTGCGCCGCGGCGCGGCCCCCCTCTGCGCCGGGGGGTGGCGCGGGCGGGCCGGCTTCTACAGTGGCTGGCCGTTGAGCTTCGGCGGCACCGCCCGCCGATGCACCTTCGGCTTCTATCGAGACCTGTCCATGAACGGTTCCAAGATGCAGCAGCCGCTGCCGATCGCCTCGCTGCCGACCCCTGCCCAGCGCCCCCTCGTGCCGATGAGCGACCGCGCGCACCGGCGCGCGGCCTGATCGAAACGGACGCAAGCACCATGCTGGCCACCCTGGCGCGAGCTGCCGACCCGCAAAACGCGCGCCTGCTGTTCCCCGGCGTCGTCGCCTGCGCCGTGGCGGCCGCGGCCGCCGGCTTCCTGGGCGAGCACTACGGCGCGCCGGTGCTGCTGTTCGCGCTGCTGCTCGGGCTGGCGATGAACTTCCTCGGCGAGCAGGGGCCGTGCCGGCCCGGCATCGAGTTCTGCGCCAAGACGGTGCTGCGCATCGGCGTCGCGCTGCTGGGCCTGCGCATCACGCTGGCGCAGGCGGCGGCGCTCGGCTGGGGGCCGCTGCTGCTGGTGCTGATCTGCGTGGCGGCGACGATCGCGCTGTCGATGGTCGCCGCGCGGCGCCTGGGCTTCCAAAGCCTGTTCGGCCTGCTGACCGGCGGTGCGGTGGCAATCTGCGGCGCCTCGGCCGCGCTGGCGCTGGCCGCCGCGCTGCCGGCGCACCCGCAGAAGGAACGCGCGACGCTGTTCACGGTGATCGGCGTCTCGGCGCTGTCGACCTTCGCGATGGTGGCCTACCCGATGGTCGTCAAGGGGCTGGGCCTGGACGCGCGCGCCGCCGGCATCTTCCTCGGCGCCACCATCCACGACGTGGCGCAGGTGGTCGGCGCCGGCTACAGCCTGTCCACCGAGACCGGCGACGCGGCCACGCTGGTCAAGCTGCTGCGCGTGGCCATGCTGCTGCCGGTGATCGTGCTGGCCGCCGCGCTGACGCGCCGCCGCCTGGCCGCCGAAGGCGCCGCCGGCGCCGGCGGCCAGCGGCCGCCGCTGCTGCCCGGCTTCGCCGTCGGATTTGCGGTGCTGGTGGCCATCAACAGCACCGGCATCGTGCCGGCCGCGCTGCAGACGCTGGGCAACGAAACGTCGCGCTGGTGCCTGGTGGCGGCGATGGCCGGCATCGGCATGAAGACGCAGTTGAAGGAACTGGCCACCGTCGGCTTCAAGCCGGTGGCCTTGATGATCGGCGAGACCGTGTTTCTCGCCGCGCTGGCGCTGGCGCTGATGCGCTGGCTGGGCTGAAGCCCGCTCGACAACCTCGAACCCCGTTGAAGGACACTGCATGACGATGGCGACCCCGACCCCTGCCGTTTCGACCGCCGCCGCCGCGGCGCCCTCCAGCCCGCGCCGGCCGGCGCGCCGCGCGCTGCTGGCCGCATCGGCGCTGGCGCTGCTGGGCGCCGGCAGCGCCCGCGCGCAGGGCTTTCCGGCCAAGCCGATTCGCATCATCGTCGCCGGCCCGGCCGGCGGCAGCGCCGACGTCATCGCGCGGCTGGTCGGCGAGCCGCTGGCGCGCGAACTGGGGCAGGCCGCGATCGTCGACCCCAAGCCGGGCGCCGCCGGCGCGCTGGCCGTCGGCGACCTGGTGCAGGCGCCGCACGACGGCCACACGCTGCTGGTGGGCGTCAACTCGCTGGTCAGCGAGATCCCGCACATCGTCAAGCTGCGCCTGGACATGGCGCGCGAACTGCGTCCACTGGCCGAGCTGGCGCGCGGCGGCCTGGTGCTGGTGGCCACGCCGGGCTTGCCGCCGCGCACGCTGGCGGAGTTGATCGCCTACGCCAAGGCGCGGCCCGGGCAGCTCAACGTCGCCTCGTACAGCCCCGGCACGCTGAGCCACGTGATGGGCCTGCTGCTCAACCAGGCGGCGGGCATCGACCTCGCGCACGTCGGCTACAAGGGCAGCACGCCGGCGCTGACCGACGTGATGGGCGGCCACGTGCCGCTGATGTTCGACGGCATCGCCACCAGCCTGCCGCTGATCAAGGCCGGCAAGATCAAGGCCTACGCGATCAGCACGCCGCGCCGTTCGCCGCTGCTGCCCGACGTGCCCACCTTCACCGAGCTGGGCTACCCCAAGCTGGAAGCGCTGGGCTGGATGGGCCTGTGGTGCCCGCCCGACGTGCCCGCGCCGGTGCAATCGCGCGTGCGCGAAGCGGCGCTCAAGGTGCTGGCGCAAGGCCCCGTGCGCGAGCGGCTGCTCGAACTCGGCTTCGAGGTCGGCACGCCGCGCAGCAGCGACGAGATGACCGCCGGGCTGAAGGCCGACTTCGAACGCGTGGGCGCGGTGCTGAAGTCGATCGGCTTCAAGGCGGAGTGAGCCGGGGCGCGCCGGCTACGCGAAATTGACGCGCTTGCTGAACGGCATCTCGCGCAGCCGCACGCCGGTGGCGGCGTAGATGGCGTTGGCCAGCGCCGGCGCGGCCGGCGGCACCGGCGGCTCGCCGGCGCCGCGCACCTTGGCGCCGTTCTCCAGCCCGCGCACCTCGATCGTCGGGCATTGGTGCAGCCGCATGCCGGTGTGGGCGTGGAAGTTGGTCTGCTGGGCCTTGCCGTCGGCGTAGGTGATCTCGGCGTTCATCGCGTGGCCCAGGCCCCAGACGACGCCGCCTTTCACCTGGTTGTCGAAGTTGACCGGGTCGACCACGCGGCCGACGTCCAGCGCCACCCACACGCGGTCGATGCGCAGGCCGGCGGCCGTCTGCGTCACCTCCACCACCTGCGCGCAAGGCACGCCGAACGAGGTGACGAGGGCCACGCCGCGCCCGCGCCCGGCGCCCGGCTTCGCGCCTTGCCAGTTGGACATCTCGGCCACCGCATCGAGCACCTTGCGCGCCACCGGGTCGTTGGCGAGGCGCAGCCGCTCGTGCAGCGGGTCGGCGCCGGCGGCGTGGATCAGTTCGTCGAGGAACCCATCGGCGAAGAAGCCGGCCGACGAAGCGCCGACCGAGCGCCACGAACTGGTGGGCGCCAGCTCGGGCACGCGGTAGGCGCGCAGGCGAAAGTTCGGCAGCGCATACGGCAGGTTCCAGGCGCCGGCGGGAATCTGCCCATCGGGCCCCGGCGCCGACAAGCCCAGGCGCTTCATCTGCGAGCTGCTGGCCGAGACCGAGGCGATGTCCAGCGCCAGCGCCTCGACCTGGCCGTTGCGCGTGCTGCCGCGCGCGCGGCTCATGGTGATCTGCCGCGGGAAGTCGTGCGCGAAATCCTCCTCGCGGCTGAAGGTCAGCTTGATGGGCACGCCGGGCATCTGGCGGCCCACCTCGGCGGCCAGCGTGATGTTCTCGAATTCCAGCCGATGGCCGAAGCTGCCACCGCAAAACTGGTTATGCAGGTAGACCCGCTCGACCGGCACGCCGGTGATCCTGGCGACCTTGTCCTGCGCGAAGCGCGGCACCTGCGTGCCGACCCAGATGTCGACGCGCTCGGGGGTCACCTTGACCAGCGCCGACAGCGGCTCCAGCGGCGCGTGGGCGACGTAGGGCGCGCGGTACTCGGCGGTGATCGACGCGGCGCCATTCGACGCGGCGCCGAGCACGGCATCGACATCGCCGTCGTTGCGCCACTGCTTGTCCAGCCGCTCGGGCACGAAGGAATCGGCCACCACGCGCCAATGCTCGGCCTGTTCGGCCGGGTACGGCGCCGGGCCCCAATCGCAGGTGACGGCGGCGGCGGCGCGGAAGGCGCGCCAGGTGTTGTCGGCAATCACCGCCACGCCGTGGGTCACCGGCACGATCTTCTTCACGCCGCGCATGGCGGTGGCAGCCTTGGCGTCGAAGCTCAGCAGCGCGCCGCCCTGGCGCGGGTTGACCTTGATCGCGGCATGCAGCATGCCGTCCATGCGCAGGTCGATGCCGAAGGCGAGCGTGCCGGTCGACTTGGGCACGATGTCCAGGCGCGGCATGGGCTTGCCGACCAGCCGCCAGGCCGACGGCTCGCGCAGCCTGACCTCGGCCACCGGTTCGATCGTGCTGGCGCGCGCGGCCAGCGCGGTGTAGGCCAGCCGCCGGCCGTCGGGCAGCACGACGGCGCCGCGCTCGGTCATCAGTTGCTCCACCGGCACGCCGCTGTCGCGCGAGGCCGCCAGCTTGAGCGTCTCGCGCGCCACGGCGCCGGCCACGCGCAGCTTGACGAAGCTGTCGGGCACGGTGGTCGAGCCGCCGGTCACCTGCAGCCCCAGCACCTTGACGACGGCGCCGATGCCCGAGCGCAAGCCCTCGGCGATGGCGCTGGTGTCGGTCGACAGGAAGGGCACCTGCTCGTCGGCGATCGCGGTGTTGTAGTAGGCAGCGCTGGGCGGCCCGGGCTCGACCCTGAACTGGCCCCAGGCGAGATCGAGTTCCTCGGCGATCAGCGCGGCCTGCGCCGAGCGCACGCCCTGGCCGAGGTCGGCATGCGGCGCGATCAGCGTGACGCCCTGGGCATCGATCCTGACCCAGGGGTTGAAGACGGCCTCGCCGTCGCGGCGGCCGTCGAGCAAGGGGTTGGCCGGCGGCCGGCGCACCCAGTAGGTGCCGAACGCCACGCCGCCGGCGATGGCCACCGACCCCACCAGGAAGGCGCGGCGCGCGGTGCTGCGCGGCCGGCTCATGCCGCGCCGCCGGCCAGCGCCTTGGCGGCGGCCTTCACCGCGTCGCGGATGCGCGGGTAGGTGCCGCAGCGGCACAGGTTGCCGGTCATCGCGGCGTCGATCTCGGCATCGCTGGGCGCGGCGTTGCCGGCCAGGAACGCGGCCGCCGTCATGATCTGGCCCGACTGGCAGTAGCCGCACTGCGCCACCTGGTGCTCGATCCACGCCCGCTGCACCGCGTGCAGCGCCGCCGGCGTGCCGAGCCCTTCGATGGTGGTGACGGGCGCCTGCACCTGGCCGGCCGGTGTGATGCAGGCGCGCACCGCGGCGCCTTCGATGTGCACGGTGCAGGCGCCGCACAGCCCGATGCCGCAGCCGTACTTGGGGCCGGTGATGCCGAGCTCGTCGCGCAGCACCCACAGCAGGGGCATCTCGGGTTCGACGTCGATGTCGTGAAGCTTGCCGTTGACGGTCAAGCGCATGAGGACACTCCTGGTTCAGGTGCTCAGCCGCGGCGCGATCCAGCGCTGATATTGCCGCACGCGCCAGGCGTTGCCGAGTTGCTGCTCGACCAGGGCGCGCAGCGGCCAGACCTGCGGGTCGGTGGCCTTGCCCTGGCTGAGCTTGCGCAACTGGAACTTCACCGCGGCCATGTTGGCCAGCGACGCCAGCGGCTTGTTCTTCCACGCGATGGGGCGCAGCGCGGGGGCGCTGTCGCGGCCGTGCTGCCAGTCGCGTGGCAGGTTGGGATCGATGGCCAGGGCGGTGGCCATGCCCACCATGTCGACGCCGCTGGCGACCACCTGCTCGGCCACCGGCAGGCGGCGCACGCCGCCGGTGACCATGATAGGCATGCGCGCCACGGCGCGGATGTCGCGCGCGAAGTCGACGAAGTAGGCCTCGCGCGCCAGCGTGCGGCCGTCGCGCGCCGTGCCTTGCATGGCCGGCGCCTCGTAGCTGCCGCCCGACAGCTCGACCAGGTCGACGCCCAGTGGGTTGAGCATGGTCACCACCTCGCGCGCGTCTTCGACGCTGAAGCCGCCGCGCTGGAAGTCGGCCGAGTTGAGCTTGACGGCCACCGCGAAGCCGGGCGAGACGGCGGCGCGCACGGCCTTGACGATTTCCAGCAGCAGCCGCGCGCGGTTGGCCAGCGGGCCGCCCCAGGCGTCGCTGCGGTGGTTGCTCAAGGGCGAGAGGAACTGGCTCAGCAGGTAGCCGTGCGCGGCGTGGATCTCCACGCCGGTGAAGCCGGCTGCCTCGCCGAGTTGCGCGGCGCGGGCGAAGCGGCGGATCACCTCGGCGATCATCGCCTCGGTCATCGCCTGCGGCGGCTTGAAGTGCTTGGACATCGAGCCCAGGTCCAGCGCCACGGCCGACGGCGCCCACGTCGGCTGCCCCAGGTCGGCCGGCATCTGGCGGCCCGGGTGGTTGATCTGCAGCCAGAACTGCGCGCCCTTCGACCGGCCGACGCGCGCCCAGCGCTTGAACTTGTCGAGCTGCGTGGCGTCTTCCAGCACCACGCCGCCGGGGCCCGTCATCGCGCGGCCGTCGACCATCACGTTGCCGGTGATCAGCAAGCCGGCGCCGCCGTCGGCCCAGGCCTGGTACAGCAGCATCAGCGCCTCGGACGGCGCCTGGTCGCGGTCGGCCATGTTCTCCTCCATGGCGGCCTTGGCCAGGCGGTTCGGGATGCTGGAGCCGTTGGGCAGCGGGAGCGCTTCGAAGATCTTCACGGGGTGGCCTCGGTGGACGACAGTGACCGACAGTGACGCGAGACTGAACTTTAAGCTTGAAGTCAACTTGAGAGTCAAGCGGCGATCACCCCATCACCTCATCACCCCATCGCCCCATCGCCCCATCGTCATCACTCACCGCGGCTGGCGCCCGGCCGCAGCCCACAAGGCGTCGCCCTGGTGCAGCAGGCGCACGATGTCGGTGACGCGGTGCACGCCAAACTTGCGCAGCAGGCTGGACACGTGGGTGCGCAGCGTGTGGACCGAGACGCCCTGCTCGGCCGCCAGCATCTGCACCGTGGCGCCTTCGGCCAGCCGCGCCGCAACGCGCGCTTCGGCCGGCGTCAGTGCAAACAGCTCGCCCAGCACGAAGGCGTCGAGCGTGGGCGACTCCCGGGGGTCGAACAGCGTCGCGACGACTTGCGCCTGCTCGCCGAACGCGCCCAGCGCCTGGCCCGGCACCATCGTCGCCAGGTGCAGCCAGACCGGCGGGTCGGCGCGCGCGCGGCGCAGGTCCACCACCGCATGCGTGCCGTGCGCCGCCGCGGCCAGCCGCTGCAGTTGCAGGCCGAACTCGCGGTCGGCGCGGTCGCCCACGAGTTGCAGGCGCTGCGCCGGGCAGGCCACGCGAACGCCGCGTTCGCGCTCGGCCTGCGCGGCCTCGTTCTCGAAGCTGACGTAGCGCTCGACGTCGATCAGCCACATCGGGTAGGCGAAGGCGCGCAGCAGGCCGTGCCCGGCGAGCGCCTGCGCCGCCATCCGGCGCACGCGCTCGTAGGCATGCAAGGCTTCTTCGAGATAGGTGCCCAGGCGGCGCGCGGTCTCGCGCTCTTCGGCGTCGAGCGGGCCGCGCCGCGCGTCGAGTTCGAGCGCGAAGCCGCAAACCACGTCGGGGCCGACCATGAAGGGCACGTTGCTGTGGTGGTGGCAGCGGTAGGCCGGCAGGAAGTGGCGGTAGTAGGCGCTGCGCGCGGCCACCTGCGGCTTGATCGCCTCGTGGTCGTGGTTCCACTGCCCGAGGCCGGTGGCGGCGCGGAAGAAGCCGGCGGCGATGCCGTCGAACGTCTGCGCTTCCATCCCTTCACCCCCTGCTCTTCTTTCGGACCCTGGCGGCCGCGCCGTCGTCCAGCGGCGGCGGCGCGGCCGGCGCCGCGCTTTCCTTGAGCTTGTCCAGCACCCACTGCGCGCGGTCGGTGCAGGCCAGCGCCTCGGGACGGTTCTTGACGCTGTCGATGGCCACCTGCAGTTGCACCTTCGTCTGCGCCAGCCGCTGCTGCATGGCCTCGATGTCGGCCAGCTTGCGCTCCAGGCTGGCCAGCAAGGCATCGTGCTGCCAGCGGGCGTCGCGGTCGGGCAGCAGGTTGCGGATGTCGTCGAGCGCGAAGCCGGCGCGCTGCGCGCTGACGATGATCTCCAGCGTCCACAAGGCCTCGGGCCCGTATTCGCGGTAGCCGTTGTCCTTGCGCTCGACGCCCTGGACCAGGCCGCTCGCTTCGTAGAAGCGGATGCGCGAAGGCGCCAGGCCGCTTCGTTTGGCCAATTCGCCGATCTTCATCTCGAGCCTCGGATTTCGCTGGACTGTGAAGGTAACTTTAATCTTAGAGTTCGTCCATCGTCACCAACCGGCCGCACGCCACCAGCTTCGGGCCCTTCACGCTGCTGGGTCAATCGATGACCAATGACTTCTGGGGTTATGTGCTGAAACTGCCGGTCGACACCGAACTGGCGCGCGTGCGCGGCGTCGTCGGCTACAACCTGCCGAAGTGGCTGACCGAGATCCGCTACAACGAGACCAACCAGTCGGGCATCGTCGTCAAGTACGAATACGTGCCCGAGTTCCAGGCGGCGCTGTACGCGCCCAAGCCCTCGTCACCGACGCAGGGCCTGGCTGGTGAAGGCGACGGTACTCGGCGGACGACAGCACTTTCGACCGCAGGGCTCCCGGCGCGTCAGGCCCGCGTCGGCAGCAGCCAGCGCGACAGCGCCGGGATCAGGACCACCGCGCCCACCATGTTCCACACGAACATGAAGGCCAGCAGCACGCCCATGTCGGCCTGGAACTTGATGGGGCTGAAGGCCCACGTGGCGACGCCGGCGGCCAGCGTGATGCCCACCAGCACCACCACCTTGCCGGTGAAGTGCAGCGCGCGGCGGTAGGCCTCGGCCAGCGGCACGCCCACGCGCTGCTGGGCGAGCTGCACGGAGAGCAGGTACAGCGCGTAGTCGACGCCGATGCCCACGCCCAGCGCCACCACCGGCAGCGTGGCCACCTTGACGCCGATGCCCAAGGCCACCATCAGCGCCTCGCACAGCACCGAGGTGATGACCAGCGGCACCACCGCCACCACCACGGCGCGCCAGCTGCGGAACGTGATCCACGCCAGCACGATGACGGCGGCATACACCAGCAGCAGCATCTGCACCCAGGCCTTGCGCACCACGATGTTGGTGGCGGCCTCGATGCCGGCGCTGCCGGCGGCCAGCAGCAACTGGCGCTCCGGCGCCGCGTGCTCGCGCGCGAAGCCCTCGGCCGCGGCCACCACGCGGTCCAGCGTGTCGGCACGGTGGTCGGCGAGGTAGGCGATGACGGGCATCACCGAGCAGTCGGTGTTGAACAGGTCGGGGTTGTTGACGCCGGCCTGCTGCGCGCCGTAGTTCAGCACGTCCTGGTTGCGCGCGATGGTCAGCCACTTGGGGCTGCCTTCGTTGCTGCCGGCGGTGATCTGGCGCACCGCGTTGGCCAGGCTGGCCGTGGTCTGCACGCCGCCCACCTGCTGCAGCGCCCAGGCCAGGCGGTCGGCCTCGACCAGCGTGGGGTACTGCAGGCAGCCTTCCTTGGCGGTCTTGACGATCACCGCGAAGACGTCGCTGGACAGCGTGTAGTGGCCGGTGATGTAGGCGTTGTCGCGGTTGTAGCGGCTGTCGCTGCGCAGCTCGGGCGCGCCGGGGTCGAGGTCGCCGATGGCCAGCCGCGTGCTGGCCGCGTAGCCGGCCACCAGCAGCACGGCCGCGCCGACCAGCGCCGCGGTGGCCCAGCGCCGCTCGGTGAAGCGGCCCAGCACGCCGAACAGGCGGTCGAAGCCGCGGCCGCGCGCGGCTTCGCCCTCGGCGGCCAGCGCGCGCGCCGCGGCGCGGTCGCTGACGCCGACATAACTCAGCAGCACCGGCAACAGAATCAGGTTGGTGAAGATCAGCACCGCCACGCCCAGGCTGGCGGTGAGCGCCAGGTCCTTGATGACGGCGATGTCGATCACCATCAGCACCCCGAAGCCCACCGCGTCGGCCAGCAGCGCCGTCAGCCCGGCCAGGAACAGGCGGCGGAAGGTGTAGCGCGCGGCCACCAGCTTGTGCGCGCCGCGCGCGATGTCCTGCATGATGCCGTTCATCTTCTGCGCGCCGTGGCTGACGCCGATGGCGAACACGAGGAAGGGCACGAGGATCGAGTAAGGGTCCAGCTCGAAGCCCAGCGCCGCCACCAGGCCCAGCTGCCAGACCACGGCCACCAGCGAGCAGGCGATGACCAGCGCGGTGGAGCGCGCGCAGCGCGTGTACAGCCAGATGATGGCGGCGGCGATGGCCGCGGCCACGCCGAAGTACAGCGCCACCTGCGCCAGCCCGGCGATCAGGTCGCCGGCCAGCTTGGCGAAGCCGATCACGTGCAGCTGCGTGCGGCCGTCGGCCTCGACGCGCGCGCGCAGCTTCTCCAGCGATTGCGACAGCGCGCGCACGTCCAGACGTTGGCCGCCGGCGGCGTCGCCGTCGAGCAGCGGCACCACCAGCATGCTCGACTTGAAGTCGTTGCCGACCAGGCTGCCGACGATGCCGGCGCGCGCGATGTTGGCGCGCAACTGCTCGGTGGCGGCGCTGCTGCCGTCGTAGTTGTCGGGCATCACCGGGCCGCCGCGAAAGCCCTCTTCGGTGACCTCGGTCCAGCGCACGCCGGGCGCCCACAGGCTCTTCACCCAGGCGCGGTCGACGCCGGGGGTGAGGAAGACCTCGTCGTGCACCTGGCGCAGCACGGCCTGGTAGCGCGGGTCGAAGATGTCGCCGTCGCGGCTGGTCACCACGATGCGCAGCGCATTGCCCAGGCCGCGCAGCTCGGCCTTGTTGTCGAGGTAGTTGACGATGTACGGATGGCTGCGCGGAATCATCTTCTCGAAGCTGGCGGCCAGCCCCAGCCGCGTGGCGGCCAGCGTCCCCAGCAGCAGCGTGAGCAGCGCGCAGACGACCAGCACCACGCGCCGGTGGTTGAACACGGCGCGTTCCAGCAGCGTGCCGCTGGCGGTGTCGAAGCCGTCCAGCGACGGCGGCGCTTCGGCCGCGGCAGGGGCGGTCACGGCATGCATGGGCGGCCTTTCAAGGCAGGGTCAGGGTCTGCAGGCCGCGCGGACCGGCGAGCACCAGCGTGCCGTTGCCGGCGCTGGCCACGGCCGCCGCGGGCTGCGGGCGTTCGATCTGCAGCGGCGCGAAGCTGGCGCCGTCGTCGCGGCTCGCCAGCACGTGGCCGGCCTGGCTGACGAGGACGAAGCGGCCGCGCTCGTCGAGCGCGCCGCCGGTCAAGCCGACGGCCAGCCGCGTGGCCACCGGCTGCCAGGTGGCGCCGCCGTCGGCACTGCGCAGCGCGTGGCCGCGCAGGCCGTGGGCGAGCAGCGCACGCTCGTTGCCGAACACGCCGAACAGCGTGCCGGCATAGGGCAAGGTGACGGCCGCGAAGCGCGCGCCGTCGTGGCGCAGCAGCAGGCCTTGCTCGCCGGCGATGAACAGCGCGCCGCCGACGCGGCGCACCGCGTACAGGTGCAGGCCCTTGGGGTTGTCGGCGCTGTCGGCGGCGCTGCGCCAGGTGGCGCCGCCATCGGCGGTGCGCAGCAGCGTGCCGAAGGCGCCGACGGCCAGGCCGTTGCTCGCATCGTCGAACCAGACGTCGAGCAGCGGGTTCTCGGCGCCGCGCGCGCCGAGCTGGCGGCCGTCGAACTGCCGCGTCCAGCGCCGGCCGCCATCGCTGCTGGCCAGGATCACGCCGTCGTGGCCGACGGCCCAGCCGCGCTCGGCCGTGGCGAAGTGCACCGCCACCAGGTCGGCGCTGACGGGCACCGCCTCGGCCTGCAGCCAGGTCTTGCCGACATCGTCGCTGGCCAGCACGTGGCCGCGCTGGCCCACCGCCACCAGGCGGCCGCCGGCGCGCGCCAGGCCGTTGAACAGGCCGCGCGCGGCCAGCGGGCTGGGGCTGGCCGGCGTGTCCAGCACGTCGCGGAACGCCGCGGCCCGCGCCGCCGCGATCGGCATCGACAACGGCAGCAGCGCCGCCGCGCCGAGCAGGGTGCGCCGCCTCATGGCCTGGCCCTCGCCTTCAGCGCACGCCGGCGCCGGCCAGCGCGTCCGCGGTCCACTCGCGCTCGGGCAGCGGCTTGGTCTGGCGGATGCCGCCGGTCTCGGCGATGAAGCCGGTCAGCGAGTACACGCGCGACACCAGGTCGTAGTGGCCGAACATGTCGGTGTACGGGGCCGGGATGTCGTAGCTCGGCGCCATGTAGGCGAAGCCGGTGCGCCAGAGCTGGCCGCGCGCGTCGTACTCGTCGCTGGCCAGCGCGGCCCACGAGTCTTCGTCGAGATAGAACACGCGCTTGCCGTAGACGTGGCGCTTGCCCTCGCGCAGCGTGGCCTCGACCACCCACACGCGGTGCAGCTCCCAGCGCACGAGGTCGGGGTTGAGGTGGTTGGGCTTGAGCAGATCGTCCTGCTTGGCACCATAGACCGCGGCGTAGTCGTTGTACGGCACGAACATCTCCTTCTTGCCGACCAGCTTGAAGTCGAAGCGCTCCATCGAGCCGTTGAAGATGAAGGTGTCGTCGAAGGTGCTGGCGCCGGCGGTGCCGGGGTTGGGCGTGTCGTGCCCGAGGTCGGGCGCCACCTTGGTGCGGCGCTGGCCCGGCAGGTAGGTCCAGGCGCGGCGGTCCTTGGCGCCGATGTCCAGCGGGTCGATGATCATCAGCGCCTCGCCGGCGCGGCGTGCCGGCCCGGTGTAGCTGAGCTTGATCTTCCAGTAGGTGTCGGCGCTGGTCTTGGCGGGGTCCCAGTACGGGTACTCCTGCACGCTGACGCCTTCGGTGGCCAGCGTGACGCGGCCGCTGGCGTCCACCGTCAGGTTGCGGTACTTGGCCTCGTAGGCTTGGCCATTGAAGCGCACCAGGTGGTTCCACATCGCCTCGTAGCCGGTCTTGGGCATCGGGAACGGGAAGCCGGCGTGCGCGCCCTCGATCGAGCGGCCGTCGTTGTTGGTCTTGGCCTTCACCGCGTTCTTGGCGGTGTTGTCGTAGATCCATTTCGGGAAGGCCACGCTGCGCTGCGTGGGGTACACGTCGATGCGGAAGCTCGGGTACTTCTGCAGCAGCGCCTTGCTGCCGTCGGTCAGCTGCGCGGCATAGGTGGCCATGTTCTTGGCGTCGATCACCAGGCGCGGCTTGTCGGCGGCGAAGGGGTTGGGCCGAATGCCGTCGCCGGGCTTGAAGCCGGCCGGCGGCGCGGTCAGGCCGCCGCTCCAGGCGGGGATGCTGCCGTCCTTGTTGGCGCCCTTCTCGGCGCCGATGGGCGTGAGCGTGGTGCCCAGCGCCTTGGCCTCGTCGGCGCTGACGGCGGCCATCGCCGGCACGGCCACGGCCGTCGCCGCGGCCCAGGCCGCGAAGCAGGCGAAGAGTTTCGAATCGAAGGTCATCATGGTGTCGGCCTTTCGGGTGCGTCTCGTCAGAAGGTGGTCTTGAAGGTCAGGCTCAGGAAGCCGCGGTCCTTCAAGTAGGTGGTCAGGCCGTTGGTCGACGTGACCTGGGTGGCGTTGCTCTTGTAGCGGCCGACGTAGTCGACGTACTTGAGGTCGAAGCGGTACTTCTGCTGCACGTCGGCCGACAGGCCCACCGTGTAGTTGCCCAGGCCCTGGTTGCCGCCGAAGGTCACGGCGGCGTTGCCGTCGATGCCGATCGCGTACGACAGCGGCGCCGACAGGTCCACCCCGGGCAGCACCTGGAACCACGTGGGCGTGAACGCGAAGGCCACGCCGGTGTAGCTCTTGGTGGCGCAGCCGTCCCACTTGTCCTTGGCCGGCGCGGTGGCGGTGGCCGCGCAGGGCGCGAAGCCGAGCGCGTTGAACAGGTTCTCGCCGCTGCGCACCTTGGTCCAGCGCGACCACTGCACTTCGGCGGCCCAGCTGGCGGCGTCGAACAGCGGCGTCTTGGCCACCGTGCCCAGCAGGTTGAGCAGCGCGTGCTGGGTGTCGCCGCGCGGGCCCTTGGTCTCGCCGCTGTCGGGCATGCCGGCGGCCAGGCCCAGCACGGCGCTGTTCAGCGGCGTGTTGCGGCGCTGCGAGAACTCGGCGCCGACGCTGATGCCGGCGATGTTCTTGGCCAGGCTGATGCCGGCAAGCTTGATGCCGTCGGCGTAGATCATGTTGTACGTCGTCGGCGCCGTGCGCAGCACCTGCGGCAGCTTGTCGGCGAAGTCGCGGTAGTAGAAGCCGAGCGTGCCGTCCAGCCAGTCGGGGCTCCAGCGCGCCGACAAGCCGTACTCGCCGCGCTGGCGCGGCTCGGACGCGGGGCCGCGCACGGCGTACACCGGCGTCGCCGGCGTGGTGGCGGTGTTGACGGTGAGCAGCTGACGCGACGGGCCGTTGAACACGAAGTCCACCGGCCCGAGGTAGGTGCCGCCCTCGGGGTAGCGCGCCGGCTCCCAGGCCAGGCCGGCGGTGGCGGCGACCGACAGCGTGTCCGTCAACTGCGCCTGCAGCGACAACTGGTTGAGCGGGCGGAACAGTTCCTTGGCCTCGGTGCCCGGCGTGGCGAAGCCTTTTTGCAGGTCGAGCGGGCTTTGCCCGTAGGCCACGCTGTGCAGATGGCCGCCGAGCAGCAGCGACTCACCCCAGTACACGGTGTGGCGGCCGAGCTTGGCGCGCAGCGGCACGCCGCCGAGGTCGATGGCGCCGAACACGAAGGCGTCGAGGAACTCGCCCGAAGGCCCGCGGTACAGGCGGTCGACGGTGTTGGAATAGGTGTTGCCCGGGTAGCTGGGCGTGGACGCCAGCAGCGCCAGGTCGGGGTTGGAATGGCCTTGCTTGCCATAGGCCGCGTCGTACCAACCGGCGGCGCTGACGCGCAGGCCGTAGGCCTTGCGGTAGACGAGGTCGAACTCCGACAGCAGGTCCAGCCGCTCGGCCACCATCTGGCCCTTGTTGAAGGCGTAGTCGCCCTCGTCGGCCAGCGCCGAGTTGCCGATCTTCGGGTCGCGCGATTCGACTCGCGTGGCGGCGTTCAGCCGCAGCGTGTTGTCCCAGCGGATCGTCAGGTCGGGGTTGCCGGTGGGCAGTTCGAGCGCGCCGGCCGGCAGCGCCGCCAGGCACACGGCCAGCGCGGCGGCGGCTCGCAGGTTCAGCCGCAAAGCAGAGTCGCCGGCGCACGCCGGGGGGAAGGGCCAGTGATGTCTCACGTTGTCTCCGTTGTGGGTCCTGGACGGACGCTCGGCATCCATCAAGGTGCCGATTGACGTGAGGCATTCTGGAAACGGGGAGGCCGCCGCTCCCCCCTCCTGGCAGGGGGGCGGTGGCGCGCGACGGGCGTCGCGAAGCTAACGTCCGATGGGAGCCGATCGGCGGCCGTGCGCCGGCGATCGGCGCGCCTTCAATGCGTCATCAGCGCGGCGACAACTGCACGCTGCCGCTGACCGTCGCCGTCACCGCCGTCTTGCCGGCTTCCACCGGCAGCGGCGCATCGGCGGCCGGGGCGGCCGATGCTTGCATGCGCATCATCGGCTGCGGGTGCACCGACAGGTCGGTGCCTTGCACCTGCACCTCGCGCAGCGCCCAGCCGCCGAAGCCGAACTGCCGCGCCACCTGCTCGGCCTTGAGCTTGAAGCGCGCGATGGCCTGCGCGGTGACCTCGGCGTCGACCGCCTCGCGCGCCTCGCGCGACAGGCCGAAGCTGCTGCGCGCGACGGTCAGCGTCTGGATGCGGCCGACGAGCTGGGCGATGGCCGGCATGTCCTTGCCTTCGACGATCAGCTCGGCGCTGCCGGTCCAGCCGCCCGGCGTGCCGCGGTTGTTGTAGCGCGGGTAGACCGCGAAGTTGCCGGTCTGCACCTCCACCTGGCCGCCCGGCTTGGCGGCCTTGCGCGCCTCCGCCAGCGCGGCGTCCAGCGCCTGCTTGAGCTGGGATTGCACCTGGGCGGCGTCGGGGCCTTCGCGGTTGGTCGAGAAGACCACGGTCAACTGGTCCTTGGGCACTTCCATCGACGCGCTGGCGTTGAGGCTGACCACGTTGGACGGGGCCACGGTGGTGGCCAGCGCCGTCTGCGCGCCGGCCGGCGCGGCGAGCATTGATGACAAGCCGACCAGGCCGGCGGCGGTGATTCGATGCATGGACCTTCCTTCTGGATGCTGATGGGGATGGCGCGCAGGCTACTGCAAGTGCTGCCAGCCGGCGCCCATTCGGTGGATCGTGGCAGCCGGCGCAAGTTCTGTAACAGGTGGTCAGAGTGGCGGTGATCGGCGGCGAAACCCTGGCGATCGGCCCCCAAAATGCCGCTGTTACAATTTTCGGAGCGCCTGCCGATGAACGCCCCTGCCACGCCCCGGCCCGACCGCATCCTCGTCGTCGACGACGATGCCCGCATTCGCGACCTGCTGCGCCGCTACCTGTCGCAGGAAGGCTTCGAGGTGCTGCTGGCCGAAGACGCCAAGGCGCTGAACCGCGTGATGACGCGCGACACCGTCGACCTGATCGTGCTGGACCTGATGCTGCCCGGCGAAGACGGGCTGTCGATCTGCCGCCGCCTGCGCGCCGCCAACGACGCCACGCCCATCATCATGCTCACCGCCAAGGTCGAAGACGTGGACCGCATCGTCGGCCTCGAGGTCGGCGCCGACGACTACCTGCCCAAGCCTTTCAATCCGCGCGAGCTGCTGGCGCGCATCCACGCCGTGCTGCGCCGCCGCCCGGCGCCGGAAGCGCCCGGCGCGCCGAGCAAGGACGCGCAAAGCGTCAGCTTCGGCCCCTTCGAGTTCGACCTCTCGCTGCGCCGGCTGACCAAGGACGGCCAGCAGATCGCGCTGACCACCGGCGAGTTCAGCATGCTCAAGGCGCTGGTGCGGCACCCGCGCCAGCCGCTGTCGCGTGACAAGCTGGCGCAGCTGGCGCGCGGCCGCGAGTTCGAGCCTTTCGACCGCAGCCTGGACGTGCAGATCTCGCGCCTGCGCAAGATGCTGGAGCCCGACCCGGCGCAGCCGCGCTACATCCAGACCGTCTGGGGCGTCGGTTATGTCTTCGTGCCGGACGGCGCCAACTGACTGAGCGAAGCACCTGGTGCGCCTCCGCCTGCTGCCCTTGAGCCTGTTCTGGCGCACCTTCTTCCTGCTGGCGCTGCTGCTGGCCGGCGGCGTCTTTGCCTGGGTGCAGACCTTGCGCGCGCTGGAGTTCGAGCCGCGCGCCGTGCAGGCGGCGCAGCAGACGGCCGGCCTCGTGAACCTGACGCGCGCCGCGCTGCGCCAGGCCGACGGCATCAACCGCGTGGCCATCCTCAAGGGCCTGGGCGCGCAGCAGACGGTGCACGTGGCGCCGCGCGAGCCGGGCGACCGCTGGGAGCCTTTCGAGGTGGACCGCTTCACGCGCCGCGTCAGCGCCGAGCTGCGCGCCAGCCTGGGGCCCGACGCGGTCGTCGCCCGCGCCGTCAACGGCAAGCCGGGCATGTGGGTGGGCTTCACGATCGAGCGCGACCGCTACTGGCTGCAGGCCGAGCCCACGCATGCGTCGCCGCTGTCGGGCAGCACCTGGTTCGTGTGGATCGGCATCGCCGCGCTGGCCACGTTGATCGGCTCGGCCGCCGTCGCGCGGCTGATCAACCGGCCGCTCAAGCAGCTGTCGTTCGCGGCCAGCCGCATCCGCGGCGGCGACCTCGATTCGCGGCTCGACGAGAACACGCTGACCAGCGAGATCCGCGAGGTCAACATGGGCTTCAACCGCATGGCGCGCGAGCTGGCGCGCGTGGAGGAAGACCGCGCGGTGATGCTGGCTGGCATCAGCCACGACCTGCGCACCCCGCTGGCGCGCTTGCGTCTCGAAACCGAGATGAGCGTCTCCGACGACGAGGCCAAGCGCAACATGGCCGCCGACATCGAGCAGCTCGACCGCATCATCGACAAGTTCATGGACTACGCGCGCCCCGGCGAGACCGAGGTGCAGCCGGTGACGGTGTCGCGGCTGATCGAGAAGGAGGCCAACGCCTTCCGCGACCCCTCGCAGATCCGCATCAACACCCGCGTGCCGGCCGACCTGAAGGTGCTGGCCGACGAGACCGAGCTGGCCCGCGTCTTCCTCAACCTGTTCGAGAACGCGCGCCGCTATGGCCGCGGCACCTACACCGGCGTGACCGACGTCGTCGTCACCCACGTGCGCGCCGGCTCCTGGGCCATCCTGACCGTGCGCGACCACGGCCCCGGCGTGGCGCCGGAAAAGCTGCACCAGCTGACGACGCCGTTCTTCCGCGGCGACGCCGCGCGCACCGCGGCCACCGGCGCCGGGCTGGGGCTGGCCATCGTCGAAAAGGCGTTGTTGCGCATGGGCGGCAGCCTGGAGCTGAACAATGCCCCTGGCGGCGGGCTGATGGCGCACGTACGCCTCAAGCGCGCCGCTTGATGACAGCCCCCGGCCGCCTGGCGGCCGCCCCCAGCCCCAGCAGGGGACCCTACGGGTCCTGGGGCTACCAAACCCGACCGGCAGAGCCGGATCGGGTTTGGCGCGCTAACGACGCCGCTCCCCCTGGTCGCCTGCGGCGACCTGTCCCCGAGGGGAGGTCATAGGCATCATGCAAGAGGATCCGTCGTCGGAACAGGTCGCGCTGGAACTCGCGCGCATCGAGCAGAGCGCCGCCTTCCGCCCCTCGGCCCGCCACCGCGCGCTGCTGCGCCACCTGGTGCAGCGCGCGCTCGACGGCGACCTCGCGGCGTTGAAGGAATCGGTGATCGCGGTGGAGGTCTTCGGCCGCGCGGCCGACCGCTTCGACCCGCGCAGCGACACCATCGTGCGCGTCGAGGCGCGGCGGCTGCGCACGCGGCTGGCCGACTACTACCGCGGCGAAGGCCGCGCCGCGGCGCTGCGCATCTCGCTGCCGGTGGGCAGCTACGTGCCGGCCATCGCGCCGCTGGCGCCGCCGCCGCCGGCGGCCGCCGCCGAAGCCACGCGCCGCGCGCGCGACCTGTGCGAACGCGGCGACCACTTCCTGCGCCAGCCGCTGTCGGCCGCCACGCTGCGCGCGGCGCTGCAGCGCTTCGACGAGGCCATCGCGCAATCGCCCGGTTTCGCGCCGGCCCACGTCGGGCGCGGCCGCGCCTGCCTGAACCTGGCCACCGGCTGGTACGAGCCGCCGGCGCAGGCCGCCGCCGCTGCCGGCGCCGCGCTCGACCGCGCGCTGGCGCTGCAGCCCGGCCAGCCGGTGGCGCTGGCGCTGCGCGCGGCGATCCACAGCCAGTTCGATCGCGACTGGCCGGCCGCGCGCCGCCTGTTCCGCCAGGCCGCGCAGATCGCGCCGGCCGAAGCCTTCGTGCATTCGGCCTTCGGCTGCCATTTGCGCATGCACGGCGAATTCGCCGAGGCCGAGGCCGAACTGGCGCTGGCCCGCCAGCTCGACCCGCAGTACCTGAACACGCGCTCGCACATGATCAACCTGCGCATCGCGCAGCGCCGCTTCGACGATGCCGAGGCCGAGCTGGAAGCGCTGTGCGACCTCTCGGGCCCGTCGATCACCGCGCTCGGGCTGCGCGGCGCGCTGGCGCTGTACCGCGGCGACGCCGCCACCGCGGTGACGCACTACGAAGCCCTGTGCCGGGCCCTGCCCGACGTGCCGGCCTGCAGCCTGGCGCTGGCCGCCGCGCAGGCCGCCAACGGCCACGGCGAGCGCGCCGACGCGCTGTGCGCCGCGCAGGCGCCGCACATCGAGGCCCACCAGGTATCGCCTTATGTGATGGCCATCTTCGAGCGCTGGCAGGGCCGCGCCGACGCCGCCTTCGGCTGGCTCGAACGCTGCCTGGCGCAGCGCGACCCGCTGGCCGTGCAAGTCCCCGACGAGCCTTCGTTCGACGGCCTGCGCGGCGACGCGCGCTGGGCCGCCCTCGCCCGCCGCGCGCGCCGGCCCTGAGCGGCGCCTTGCGCTCTCAGGCACGCCGCCGCTGCCACGCCAGCGACAGCAGCGCCGCCAGCGCCAGCGCCGCCGGCTCGGGCACCGCCGCCGCCGCCAGGTCCAGCGTGTAGCCGATGTTGTCGTAGGCGAACCAGGCGTTCAGGTCGTAGGGGCCGGTCGACGTGAGCAGGAAGCGGTTCATGAAGCCGAAGCTCAAGCTGCCGCCGGCGGCCGAGAAGTCGGGGTGCTGGCTGTTGTCGACCAATCCGGTCAGCGGGTCGTAGGCGCCGAAGTCGCTGGCCAGGAGGCCGGCGGCGGCGCTGGTGTACCAGGCCTGGCGCGGCTGGCCGGCGTCGAAGAAGGCGGCCACGTAGTAGACGCCGCCTTGCACGAGCAGCGCGCGCGAGAAGGCGGTCAGGCCGTTGTTGATGAAGGGGTCGCCGCCGTCGATGTAGCGGTCGTTGGTGAAGCTCACGCTGGCCAGCGCGCCATCGCTGCCCGGGTTCCACGCGAAGCCGTTGTAGACGAAGCCGATCATCGACAACAAGTCGACGGCGGCGCCGGCGTTGGTGAAGCTCAGCGCCAGCCCGGCGCCGGGGTTGCCCGCGGCGGTGGCGGCCACGGCGGCGGCCACCGAGGGGTCGGTGTGCAGCGTCACCTGCGTGTAGCTGGCGGGGTCGACGGCCGTGTCGGTGAAGCCGGCCAGCGTGGCCTGCGCCGGCAGGCTGGCGGCCAGGCCCAAGGTGACGGCGGCCGCGGCGGCGCGCAGAACGGACGTTTGCATGATGGGCACCCCTTGCTGAAGACGAGTCGCTGCCAGCTTAGGAGCACGCCGCGGCGCGGCGCCAGCGCCGGGGGGTGACGCGCAGGTGACTTGGGCGCCCCCCGGTTCAGGGGAGATCGCTCTCGCGTCGCAGCAGCAGGCACACAGCGCGCGCCTCGATCGCCCGGCCCTCGCCCACCGGGCCCATCTTCTCGGCCGTCTTGGCCTTCACGTTGACGGCGTCGCGCGCCAGCCCCAGCACGGCGGCGATGCGCTCGACCATCGCCGGAATGTGCGGCGCCAGCCGGGGCGCCTGGGCGATGACGGTGGCGTCGATGTTCAGTGGCTCGTAGCCGGCCACGCGCACGCGGCGCAGGGCTTCGGCCAGCAGCACGGCCGAATCGGCGCCGCGAAAGGCGGCGTCGGTGTCGGGAAAGTGGCGGCCGATGTCGCCCAGCGCCGCGGCGCCCAGCAGCGCGTCGGTGATGGCGTGCAGCAGCGCATCGGCATCGCTGTGGCCGAGCAGGCCGTGGCTGTGCGGGATGGTGACGCCGCCCAGCACCAGCGGCCGGCCGGCGACGAGCTGGTGCGTGTCCCAGCCCTCGCCGATGCGCAGTCGATTCAGGTTCATGTGCTTGATCCGCGGCTGGCCAGCAGACGTTCGGCGAGGCCGAAGTCGGCCGGCCAGGTGATCTTCAGGTTCTCCCACGCGCCTTCCACCAGCAGCGGCTGCAGGCCCAGGGCTTCGACGGCGCTCGCTTCGTCGGTGACCTCGGGGCCGGCCTGCGCCAGCGCGCGCTGCAGCAGGCTAACCCGAAACATCTGCGGCGTCTGCGCCTGCCACAGGCCTTGGCGGGGCACGGTCTGCTGCACGCGGTGATCTTGCCCGCGCGCGTCCCCGCGCCCGTCCCCGCCCCCGCCCCCGCCCCCGCGCTTGAGCGTGTCGGACACCGGCAGCGCCAGCAGGCCGCCCACGGCGTCGGTGCTGCAGGCCTCGATCAGCCGCCGCACCCAGGCCGGCTGCAACAGGCAGCGCGCGGCGTCGTGCACCAGCACCCAGTCGTCGTCGGCGGCGCCGCGGCGGCGCAGCTCGGCCAGGCCGTTGGCGACGGTCTGCGCGCGGGTCTCGCCGCCGACGCGGGCCAGCCAGTCGCGCGGGTGTTCGGCCGCCGGCACCAGCGGCTCGAACCATTCGTCGCCGGCGCTCAGCACCACCAGCGTGGCCTCGATGGCGGCCACCGCGCGCAGCGCCTGCAGCGTGTGCGCCACCAGCGGGCGGCCGGCCAGCGGCGCGTACTGCTTGGGCACGCCGGCGCCGGCGCGCCGGCCGACGCCGGCACCGGGCACCAGCGCGTAGCAGCGGGCGGCGGCGGGCAAGGGCTTGGGCATCCGCAAGATTCTAGAATTCGCGCCTTCCGCCCCATGCAGCTTCCTTCCATCGCGCCCGGCAAGCGCTTCACCCTGCCCCGCCCGATCGGCTCTGCCGACGCCCTGCTGCTGGCCCGCCAGGCCGCGGCCGCCAGGGCCGGCGGGCATCCCCAAGGCCGTGTGCTGGCGGTGATCACCGCCGAGCCGGCCGACGCCGCGCGGCTGGCCGACGAACTGCCCTTCTTCGAGCCGGGCCTGCGCGTGGCGCTGTTTCCCGACTGGGAGACGCTGCCCTACGACAGCTTCTCGCCGCACCAGGACCTGGTGTCGGAGCGCCTGGCCACGCTGTGGCGCGTGCGCAATGCAGACGTCGACGTGGTGCTGCTGCCGGCCACCACGGCGTTGACGCGGCTGGCGCCGCCGTCGTTCATGGCCGGCACCACCTTCCATTTCAAGCACAAGACGCGGCTCGACGAAGCGCGGCTGAAGGCGCAGCTGACGCTGGCCGGCTACCAGCACGTCAGCCAGGTGGTCTCGCCCGGCGAATACGCGGTGCGCGGCGGGCTGATCGACCTCTTTCCGATGGGCAGCCCGGTGCCTTACCGCGTGGACCTGTTCGGCGACGAGATCGACTCGATCCGCACCTTCGACCCCGACAGCCAGCGCAGCCTGTACCCGGTGCCCGAGGTGCGCTTGCTGCCCGGCCGCGAGTTCCCGATGGACGAGGCGGCGCGCACCGCGTTCCGCGCCCGCTGGCGCGAGCGGCTGGACGGCGACCCGACGCGATCGCGCATCTACAAGGACATCCAGCAAGGCATCGCCAGCGGCGGCATCGAGTACTACCTGCCCCTCTTCTTCGAGCAGACGGCGACGATCTTCGACTACCTGGGCGAACAGGCCGTGGTGGCGCTGCACGGCGAGATCGACGACGCGCTGCAGCGCTTCTGGACCGACACGCGCGAGCGCCACCGCTTCCTGCAGCACGACCCCGAGCGCCCGATCCTGCCGCCGGAGGCGCTGTTCCTGCGGCCCGAGGAGTTGTTCGCGCTGACGCAGCCGCTGCCGACGCTGGTCTTGCGGGGCAACGATCCAGTTGACTGGGCGCGGCCGCTGCCCGACCTGGCGATCGACCGCGGCGCCACCGAGCCGCTGGCGGCGCTGGAGCAGCACCTGCAGCGCACGCCGCACCGCGTGCTGATCGTCGCCGAGAGCGAAGGCCGCCGCGAGAGCGTGCTCGACCTGCTGCGCGACCACCGCATCCAGGTGCCCAGCGTGGCCACGCTGGCCGAGTTCACCGCCGGCGACGAGAAGGTGGCCATCGTCGCCGCGCCGCTGGCCGCCGGCTTCCACTGGATCGAGAAGGAAGGGCCCGAGCCAGGCCTGTCGCTGCAGTTCGTCACCGAGACCGAACTGTTCGCCAGCACGCCGCAGGCGCGCCGCCGCCGCAAGCAGGAGCAGGCCAGCGACGTCAACGCGCTGATCAAGGACCTCTCGGAGCTGAAGGTGGGCGACCCCGTGGTGCACGTCAACCACGGCATCGGGCGCTACCAGGGGCTCGTCAACATCGACCTCGGCGAAGGCGCCAGCGAGTTCCTGCACCTGCAGTACGCCGACAAGGCCACGCTGTACGTGCCGGTGAGCCAGTTGCATCTGATCAGCCGTTATACCGGCGTCTCGGCCGACGAGGCGCCGCTGCACAAGCTGGGCTCGGGCCAGTGGGAGAAGGCGCGCCGCAAGGCCGCCGAGCAGGTGCGCGACACCGCCGCCGAACTGCTGAACCTGTACGCCCAGCGCGCCGCGCGCGACGGCTTTGCGCACTGCTTCTCGGCGCACGACTACGAGGCTTTCGCTGCCAGCTTCGGCTTCGAGGAGACGCCCGACCAGCGCGCCGCGATCCACGCGGTGATCCAGGACCTGATCAGCCCGAAGCCGATGGACCGCCTGGTCTGCGGCGACGTCGGCTTCGGCAAGACCGAGGTCGCCTTGCGCGCCGCCTTCGTCGCCGTGCACGGCGGCCGCCAGGTGGCGCTGCTGGCGCCGACCACGCTGCTGGCCGAGCAGCACTACCAGACACTGGTCGACCGCTTCGGCAAGTGGCCGGTGAAGATCGCCGAGCTGAGCCGCTTCCGCAGCGCCAAGGAGGTGAAGACGGCGCTCGAAGGCATCGCCGCCGGCACGGTCGACATCGTGGTCGGCACGCACAAGCTGCTGGCCAGCGACGTCAAGTTCCAGCGCCTGGGGCTGCTGATCATCGACGAGGAACACCGCTTCGGCGTGCGCCACAAAGAGGCGATGAAGGCGCTGCGCGCCGAGGTCGACGTGCTGACGCTCACCGCGACGCCGATTCCGCGCACGCTGGGCATGGCGCTGGAGGGGCTGCGCGACCTGTCGGTCATCGCCACGGCGCCGCAGCGCCGGCTGGCGATCAAGACCTTCGTGCGCAACGAAGGCAGCGGCACCATCCGCGAGGCGGTGCTGCGCGAGCTGAAACGCGGCGGCCAGGTCTACTTCCTGCACAACGAGGTGGAGACCATCCAGCACCGCGCGCAAAAGCTCGCCGAGCTGCTGCCCGAGGCGCGCATCGCCGTCGCCCACGGCCAGATGCCCGAGCGCCAGCTCGAAGCGGTGATGCGCGACTTCGTCGCCCAGCGGCATAACCTGCTTCTCTGTTCCACCATCATCGAGACCGGCATCGACGTGCCGAGCGCCAACACCATCGTCATCAGCCGCGCCGACAAGTTCGGCCTGGCGCAATTGCACCAGCTGCGCGGCCGCGTCGGCCGCAGCCACCACCAGGCCTACGCCTACCTGCTGGTGCCCGACGTGCAAGGCCTCACCAAGCAGGCGGCGCAGCGGCTGGAGGCCATCCAGCAGATGGAGGAACTGGGCAGCGGCTTTTATCTCGCGATGCACGACCTGGAGATCCGCGGCGCCGGCGAGGTGCTGGGCGAGAACCAGAGCGGCAACATGATGGAGGTGGGCTTCCAGCTCTACAACGAGATGCTGGCCGAGGCCGTGCGCAGCCTGAAGTCCGGGCGCGAGCCCGACCTGCTGTCGCCGCTGGGCGCCTTCAGCAGCGGCACCGAGGTCAACCTGCACGCCCCCGCGCTGCTGCCCGACGCCTACTGCGGCGACGTGCACGCGCGGCTGTCGCTGTACAAGCGGCTGGCCAGCGCCAAGGACGGCGAGGCCATCGACCGCCTGCTGGAAGAGGTGACCGACCGCTTCGGCAAGCTGCCGGCCCAAGGGCAGACGCTGTTCGACACCCACCGCCTGCGCGTGCTGGCGCTGCCCTATGGCGTGCAGAAGATCGACGCCGGCCCGAAGGTGATGAACATCGTCTTCAAGCCCAACCCGCCGATCGACGCGCAGCGCATCATCGCGCTGGTGCAGAAGAACCGCGCCGTCAAGCTGGCCGGCAACGACAAGCTGCGCATCGACCGCGAGTTCGCCGCGGTGGCCGACCGCACGCAATACATCCGCGACGTGCTGCGCGCCCTGGGTCCGCCCGTGCCGACGACATGAACGACACCACCGCCATCGAGTACCGCCCCGGCCTGCACGTGCGCGGCTTTGCGCCGCCGCTGCAGCTTGCCGACTACCGGCTGGTCGCCTTCGACATGGATTCGACGCTGATCAACATCGAGTGCGTCGACGAGATTGCCGACTGCGCCGGCCGCAAGGCCGAAGTGGCCGAGATCACCGAAGCCGCGATGCGCGGCGAGATCAGCGACTACAAGGACAGCCTGCGCCGCCGCGTCGCGCTGCTGGCCGGCGTCAAGGTCGAGGCGCTGGAGCGCGTCTACGCCGAGCGGCTGCGCCTGAACCCCGGCGTCGAGGCCTTCGTGCAGGCCTGCCAGGCGGCGGGGCTGAAGACGCTGTTGATCAGCGGCGGCTTCACCTTCTTCAGCGAGCGCATCCGCGGGCGCCTGAAGCTCGACTTCGCGCGCGCCAACACGCTGGGCGTGGCTAACGGCAAGCTCACGGGCACGCTGTTCGACCGGCCCTGGGGCGACATCGTCGACGGCGCCGAGAAGAAGCGCGTGCTGCTGGAGGTGGCCGAGCTGATGGGCATCGACACCGGCCAATGCATCGCCGTCGGCGACGGCGCCAACGACCTGCCGATGATGGAAGCCGCCGGCCTGTCGATCGCCTACCACCCGAAGCCGGCGGTGGCGGCGCGGGCGATGATCGCCATCACCCAAGGCGGGCTCGACCGGGCGCTGGAGGTCGTCCGCGCCTGAACGCCCTGCCGGCCACATCTGTCGGCGCGCTTTACAAACCGTCGGCCGCGATTCCGCTGCGAGTCGGCAAGCGCATGAAAGACAAAGGCATTCTCAAACGGGCATCGACCTTGCCGGATCCGCATTGGTAACAGCCATTCTGCGCTGACACCGCTTGATCCACTTCTGAAGTTGGGGAGTCTCGATGTCCAAATTGCCATTGCAAAAGCTGAGTCTCGCGCTTGCCTTGGGCGGCGCCTTCGTGTTCGCGGCGCCGGCGCATGCGAACGTCATTTCTTACTACACGACCGTCTTCAACACCGATTGGGTGAGCGCCGGCACGGGCGGCCTGCGTGACGGCGCCGGCACCATCACCGTGGCCGGGGTCACCGGTGCGGCAACGCGCTCACTGCTGTACTGGCAGGGGCCGACCAACTCCACCGATCCGACTGCGATGGCGAACATCCAGGTCAACGGCACGCCGGTGACTGGGACCAACATCGGCTTCTCCGACGACAACTTTTGGAGCCGCCTGAACGGCCAAGCCTACCGCGCCGACACGACGGCCGTCATCAACGGCAACGGCGCCTACGACCTGACCGGTTTCAACACCGCCACCACGACCGGCAACGGCGCGGGCACGGCGGTGTTCTTCCAGGATGGCAACAGCGCGAACAACCGCGACATCGTGGTCTTCAACGGCAACGATTCGAACTTCGAGAGCGACTACGACCCGGCCGGCTGGAATTTCACGCTGAGCGGCATCCACTACACCTCCGGCTCGGCCTTCCTGACGCTGTTTGTCTCCGACGGTCAGAACTTCAGTTCAACCGACGATGGCACGCTGTCGATCAACGGGGTGACCGTGGCCACCGGCGGCATCTTCCAGGGCGCCACGCTGCCCGGTGAATCGCCGGTCGGCAACGGCAACCTGTTTGACATCGTGCGCCTGGACATCACCGCCTTGCTCAGCGTCGGCGACAACGACCTGCACATCGTGCTGTCCGACGGCTTCGACGATGCCCTCAGCGCGATCGGCGCCTTCATCGACCTGCCGGCCGGTGCAGCACCGCCCGACCCCAACCAGACGCCCGAGCCGGGCGTGCTGGCCTTGCTCGGCCTGGGCCTGGCCGGCGGCTGGGCCGCCCGCCGCCGCAAGCGCGCCTGATCGGCCGCTGCAACCGCGCACACGACCCGGCCTTGGCCGGGTTTGTTGTTTCAAGGGGTTCCAGCGGCGACCCAGGCCCCTTCGTCGCGGCAACGGCCCGCTTCGTCGCACCCGGCGCCGCGGCCGGCGTGCAGGGCTTAGGCTCGCACCATGAGTTCCGCGTCTCCCGCCCTGCCGCCGGCGCCGGCGGTTCCGCCCGGCGCCTCGCTTGAGGCTCCGCTGCCGGCCGAGCTGGCCGGGCGTCACCAGGGCTGGCTGACCCGCTACCGCCGCTATCCGGTCTACAGCGCGCCGTGGGCGCGCGGCCGGCTGCGCAGCGTGGGGCTGCTGGTGCTGGTGGCCTTGCTGGTGCTGTTGTCGCCGGCAATGCTGATCGCCGACCAGCCCGAGTCGCCCACGCCGCTGGGCGGGCTGGCCGAGATCGCCATCGTCGTGCTGCTGCCGCTGTGGCTGGGGCCGCGCCTGGCGCAGACCGTGCGGCGCCGGCACTGGGGCGCGCGGCGCGAGTGGCTGGGCCTGGTGGCCGCGCAGGTGCTGTCGGTGCTGGCCGTGCTGGCCTTCGCGCAATGGGGGTCGGAGCCGTTGAAGCAATGGGTCGCCGAGCAGCGCGGCAGCGTCGATGCCCAGGGCAAGCGCAAGCGCGTGGTGATGAGCCTGGGCCTGAGCGTCACCGATCCCAATCGGGCCGAGCCGCCGCTGATCAGCGAGCTGGACGGCAGCTTCGCCGTCAAGGTCAGCAATGCCGTCAGCGTGGCGCTGGCCGCCTTCCTGCTGGGCGGCGGCGCCGGGCTGTGGGCCTGGCGGCGCGAACGCGAAGGCCTGGCCGGCCTGGCGCGCGAGCGCGAGCTGACCAGCGCCCAGGCGCGCCGCCGCGAGGCGGAGCTGCGGCTGTCGGTGCTGGCCGCGCAGGTGGAGCCGCACTTCCTGTTCAACACCCTGGCCGGCGTGCGCAGCGCCATCGCCACCGACCCCCAGCGCGCCAGCGAAATGGTCGACGGCCTGGTCGACTACCTGCGCGCCGCGATCCCGCGCCTGCGCAGCGACGGCGCGGTGCAGGCCACGCTGGGCGCGCAACTCGACATCGTGCGCGCCTACCTCGGGCTGATGGCGGCAAGGATGCCGCGCCTGCAATGGCGCGTGCAGGCGCCGCCCGAGCTGCTGGCCGCGCGCTGCCCGCCGCTGATGCTGATCTCGCTGGCCGAGAACGCCGTCAAGCACGGCGTGGAGCGCAAGATCGGCCCGGCGCTGATCGAGGTGCAGGCCGGCCGCGACGAGCAGGGCCGGCTGCGCATCACCGTCGCCGACGACGGCGCCGGCTTCGCGGCCAGCGGCAGCGGCATCGGCCTGGCCAACCTGGGCGAGCGGCTGGCGCAGCTCTATCCCGGCCAGGCCGAGCTGCTGCTGAAGGCGCGGCCCGAAGGCGGCGTGCTGGCCGGCATCGTGATCCCGCTGGAGCTCGACGCATGACCACCGCGCTGATCGCCGACGACGAAGACCTGCCGCGCGCCGAGCTGCGCCGCATGCTGGCCGCGGCCTGGCCCGAACTGCAGGTGGTGGCCGAATGCGAGCACGGCGAGGCCGCGCTGGAGGCGCTGGCCGCGCTGCAGCCCGAGCTGGCGTTCCTCGACATCCGCATGCCCGGCGCCAGCGGGCTGGAGGTGGCGCGCGCCGCCAGCGGCCGCTGCCACGTGGTCTTCACCACCGCCTACGACACGCATGCGGTCGAGGCCTTCGAGGCCGGCGCGCTGGACTACCTGCTCAAGCCCGTGTCCGCCGCGCGGCTGGCGCAGACCGTCGCCCGGCTGCGCCAGCGGCTGGCCGCGCACCAGGCCGCGCCGGCGCTGGAAGGCCTGGTGGCGCGGCTGGCCGGCCACCTGCAGCCGCCGGCCAGCGAGCGGCTGCGCTGGATCAGCGCCAGCGTGGCGGACACCATCAAGATGTTCGGCATCGACGAGGTGCTGTTCTTCCAGAGCGACGAGAAGTACACCCGCGTCGTCACCGCCGCCGACGAAGCCCACGTGCGCAAGCCGCTGAAGGAGATCGCCGAAGGCCTGGACCCCGAGCTGTTCTGGCAGGTGCACCGCGGCGTGATCGTCCGCGCCGCCGCCATCGCCCGCGCCCAGCGCGACGAGCTGGGCCGCATCACGCTGCACCTGAAGCAGCACGCCGAGACGCTGCCGGTGAGCCAGGCGTATGGGTGGCGGTTCAGGCCGATGTGAGGCCCGCATTCGTGACGGCTCGCCCGAACGTCAGGCCGCTTTCGCGGCCGTGGACTTCCAGCTCAGGTTCAGCTTCTTCTGCGTCGCGGCGCAGTCCTTCAGGTACAGGTTGATCAGGCTTTGATAAGGTATCCCCGTCTCTTCGGCCATGGCCTTGAAGTACGAGATCGAGCCTTCGTCGAGACGGATCGTGACGGACTTCTTCAGTTGAGCGGCGTACGGATTCTTGCGGGCGGTGCTGAAGTCGTAGTGCTTGCGCATGCGGCCGCCTGTCAGCAGGAATGAATGCATCGCTCATCCGCGTCGGCCTGGCGCGCGGAGCGCACGCTCGTCCGAGAAGACGGCCTGCGCCTCTTCGAACGAGACCTTGTCCTTTCGAAGATTGGCCTGGGCCTTCTTCTGGTTCGTCTTCATCATGAACCCGAAGCTCCATGCGCTCTCGGCCTTGATCGGCAGCATGGGTTTGGACGTCCCCCTGCTGTTCCTGTCGTTGCAGTTCCGCGATCAGCTTGGGTATGTCTGGAACCTGCTGCCGGCGCCCGGCCCGCGCGCACCACCGAGTCGAAAGCCGTCCGGTCAGCGAGCACCGAACATTGATGCCACCCGGCCCGTGAACTACAGTCCCCGCATGTTCAGCGTCCGATTCAACCGCCCGGTGCGTGAAGACAACCTGTTATGCGCCGTGCTGGTGCTCGAAACCGCGGTGGTCGTCAAGACCGTGTTGCACCGCTGGGAGTTGCTGCCGTGAAGACGACCTACTTCGATGATGACGACACCTTGGTGATCCGCCTGAGCGACAAGCCCATCGTGCGCGAGGTGTCGCAGGACTGGAACACGCACGTCAGCTATGCGGCCGACGGCTCGGTGGTGGAGACCGTGATCCTGGAGGCGGCCAAGAACGGCGCCTGGCCGCTGCACGTGGAGCATCGCGAAGCCGCGTGACGAGAGACGCCGTTCCGGCCTGGAACGGTGCCTCGCCCCGCTCGGATGGCTCACCACGCATCGACGAAGGCCCTGCGCGGCGGCAGCGGCGCGGCGCAGGCCACGGTGAGCACGCGGACCAGCCAGTCGCGCGTCTCGGCCGGGTCGATCACGTCGTCGATCTCGAGCTGCGCGGCCATGTTGAGCGCCTCGCCGCGGGCGATGGCTTCCTGCAGCAGGCGCTGGAACAAGGCTTCGCGCTCGGCCGGCGGCGCCGCTTCCAGTTCCTTGCGGAAGCCCAGGCGCACGGCGCCTTCCAGGCCCATGCCGCCGAACTCGCCGGTCGGCCAGGCGGCGGTGGCCACCGGGGCGTGGAAGTGGCCGGCGCTCAACGCCATCGCGCCCAGCCCGTATCCGCGGCGCAGCAGCACCGCGGCCACCGGCACGCGCAGCGCCGCGGCGTTGACGAACAACCGCGCGGCGTGGCGCACCATCGCAGTCTTCTCCGACTCCGGGCCGACCATGAAGCCGGGCGAATCGACGAAGCTGACCAGCGGCAGCCCGAAGGCGTCGGCCAGTTGCATGAAGCGCGCAAGCTTGTCGCAGGCCGGCGCGTCCAGCGCGCCGCCCAGGTGGCGCGGGTTGCTGGCCGCCAGCGCCACGGCGCGGCCGCCGATGCGCGCCAGCGCGGTGATCACGCCGATGCCGAAGTCGCGCCGCAGCTCGATCAGCGTGCCGGCGTCGGCCACGGTCTGCAGGATGCGGCGCGGCTCGTACAGCGCGTTGCGGCTGGGCGGCAGCGCGTCGCGCAAGGTTTGCGGATCATCACCCGGCTCGCCGGCGGGCAGCAGCGGCGCGGTCAGCAAGGCCAGCAGCGCCTTGGCGTGGCGCACGGCCTCGGCTTCGCTGTCGGCGACGAGGTCGATCACGCCGTTGGCGGCCAGCACTGGCACCGGGCCCACGGCGTCGGCGTCGACCTTGCCGAGGCCGCCGCCCTCGATCATCGCCGGCCCGCCCATGCCGATGCTGGCGCCCTGCACGGCGATGATCAGGTCGCAGCAGCCCAGCAGCGCCGCGTTGCCGGCGAAGCAGCGCCCGGCCACCAGGCCCAGCCGCGGCACCACGCCCGATAAGGCGGCCAGGCGGCCGAAGGTGGTGCAGTGCAGCCCGGCGACGATGGGGCTGTCGACGTCGCCCGGGCGGCCGCCGCCACCTTCCAGGAACCACAGCACCGGCAGCCGCTGGCGCGCGGCCAGCTCCAGCACGCGGTCGCTCTTGGCGTGGTTGTTCATGCCCTGGGTGCCGGCCAGCACGGTGTAGTCGTAGGCCAGCGCCGCCACCGGGCGGCCGGCCACGGTGCCGGTGCCGCAGACCAGGCCGTCGGCGGGCGTGTTGCGCTGCAGGTCGTCCAGGCTGCGGCGGCTGCGCTGCGCGGCCACCATCAGCGCGCCCACTTCGGTGAAGCTGCCGTCGTCCAGCAGGTCGGCCAGGTTCGCGCGCGCGCTGCGCAAGCCGGTGGCGTGGCGGCGCGCCATCGCCTCGGGGCGCGCGGCGTCGGCCAGCAGCGCGCGGCGCGCCAGCAGGCGCTGCAGTTCGGGCCGCGGGCCGGCGGGTGATGCAGGCAGCGCCGCGGCGGCCGCTGGCGGCGCCGCGGCATCGCCCTCGGGGCGGCGGCGCAGGCGCAGCAGGCCTTGGCCTTCGGCGGCCACCTCGCCCACCGCGGCGCGAACGGCCAGCACCTCGGCCGGCCACGGTGCTTCGAGCGGCACTTCCATCTTCATCGACTCGATCAGCAGCAGCACCTGGCCGCGCGCCACCGCCTGACCGGGCTGCACCTCGATGGCGATCACGCTGCCGTGGACGGGTGCGCACAGGTCCTGTTCGACGAGGGCATTCGCGGGGGCGCTGGGGGTCAAGACGGACACTCCTGATTCGCGGGGGTTCGGGGCGGCGGGCTGCGCATGATGGCGCATTCGGCCGCGCCCGCTGCGGCGGCGGCCGGCGGCGGGCGCGACGGCTGATCCATACTGGCTTTCTCGATGACTGCCTCCTTGCCCGAGCCGCCGACGCCAGGCGATGCCGACGCCGGCGCGCTGCGCGACATGCAGCAGGCGCTGCGCCATGCCGAAGGCCGCGCCGCGCTGGCGGCGTCGGCGCTGGGCCTGGGCATCTGGGACATGGACCTGCTCAGCGGCCACACCGTGTGGGACGAGCAGATGTGGCGGCTGCGCGGCTTGCCGCCGCGCGCGCAGGCGCCCGACGCCGAGCAGCGGCTGGCGATGGTGCACCCCGACGACCGCGAGCGCGTCGGCCGCATCAACGTCAGCACCGAGAACGCGAGCTACCAGTTCCGCGTCGTGCGGCCCGACGGCCAGCAGCGCTGGCTGGCCTCGCGCGCGGCCACGCTGCACGACGAGCAGGGCCGGCCGACGCGCCGCGTCGGCGTCAACTGGGACATCACGGCGCAGCGCGAAACCGAGCTGGCGCTGCAGCAGCGCGAGCAGGCGCTGCGCGAGAGCCAGGCGCGCCAGCGCAGCGTGGCGCGGCTGAGCCACGAGTTGCGCACGCCGCTCAACGCCATCCTCGGCTGCAGCCAGATCCTGCGCGCCGACGAGCAGGCCGGCCGCGACGACCCGCTGCAGCGCCGGCGCCTGCTGGCCGAGGTGGAATCGGCCGGCCACGCGCTGCTGGCGCTGGTCGACCGCGTGCTCGACCTCAGCAGCCGCGTCGCCACCGCGCCGGCGCGCGCGCCGCTGCCGCGGCCATTGCCGTCAACGGCCGCGGCGGGCCGGCGCACGCTGCTGTACATCGAGGACAACGAGGTCAACGCGCTGATCGTCGCCGAGCTGGTGGCGCGCCGCGGCGACCTGCACCTGGTGGTGGCCGCCACCGGCGGCGAAGGCCTGCGCCTGGCCGACGAGCTGCAGCCGGCGCTGGTGCTGCTGGACATGCAACTGCCCGACCTCGACGGCGCCGAGGTGTTCAGCCGCCTGCGCGCCGCGCCGCGCACCGCCGCGCTGCCTTGCATCGCGCTGTCGGCCAACGCGCTGGCCAGCGACATCGAAGCCGCGCTGGCCGCCGGCATGACGGCCTACTGGACCAAGCCGCTGGACTTTCGCGCCTTCACGCAGTGGCTGGACGAGGTGTTCGGGCCGGCGGGATCCTGGCCGCCGGCTTAGGCCGGCTCGGGCAGCAGCCCGCGCTTGCGCAGCAGCGGCGCCACGGTGGGCGCGCGGCCGCGGAAGGCGGCGTAGGCGGCGCCCGGCTCCAGCGTGTTGCCGCTGCCGTAGATGAACTGGCGCAAGCGCTCGGCCAGGCGCGGGTCGAAGGGGTTGCCGGCCTCGCGGAAGGCCTCGTAGCCGTCGGCGTCCAGCACCTCGGCCCACAGGTAGACGTAGTAGCCGGCCGCGTACGACGAGCCCGCGAACAGGTGCTGGAAGTGCACCAGCCGGTGGTTCTGCCCCACCGCCGGCGGCAGCCCGGCCTGGCGCAGCAGATCGGCCTCCCAGGCGCACAGGTCGGCCGGCGGCTCGGCCTCGGTGCGCGCGTGCACGGCCATGTCGACCATCGCGCTGGCGGTATAGCGCACGGTCTCGTAGCCCTGGTTGAAGCGGTGCGCGGCCTGCAGGCGCTGCATCAGCGCTTCGGGCATCGGCTCGCCGCTGCCGCAGTGGCGGGCGTGGCGGCGCAGCACCTCGGGCTCGGCCAGCCAATGCTCGAACATCTGCGACGGCAGCTCGACGAAGTCGCGCAGCACCTGGGTGCCCGACAGCCGGTCGAAGGTGACGTTGGACAGCAGCCCGTGCAGCCCGTGGCCGAACTCGTGGAACAGCGTGCGCGCATCGTCCAGCGACAGCAGCGTGGGCTCGCCCGGCGCGCCCTTGGCGAAGTTGTTGTTGTTCAGGATCACCGGCAGCTCGGCCGCCAGGCCCAGCGCCGCGTGGCGGCCGCCGCCGCCATCGGCCGGCGTGTTGCGGTTCTGCCAGCGCAGCGAGCTCATCCAGGCGCCGCTGCGCTTGGACGCGCGCGCGAAGTTGTCCTGCATGAAGATGCCCAGCAGGCGGCCGGCCGCGTCGCTGACCTCGTAGGCCTTGACGTCGGGGTGATACACCGGCAGGTCGGCGCGCGGCGCGAAGCGCAGCCCGAACAGGCGGCCGGCGCAATCGAACGCGGCCTGCACCATGGCTTCGAGCTGGAAGTAGGGCTTGACCTCGGCATCGTCCACCGCATAGCGGGCCTGGCGCACCTTTTCCGCCCAGAAGCGCCAGTCCCAGGCTTCGATGGGGCCCGTCTCGCCGGCCGCCTGCATCTGCTGCTGCAGGGCCTGCTGCTCCTGCTGCGCGGCAGCCAGCGCGCGCGACCACACCTCGTCGAACAGCCGCTGCACCGCGGCGCGGCTGCCGGCCATGGTGTCGGCCAGCGCGTGGTCGGCATACGAGGCATGGCCGTGCAGCCGCGCCTGCTGCTGGCGCAGGCGCAGGATGGTGCGCGCCAGCTCGCGGTTGTCGCTGTCGCCGGCATGCTCGCCGCGCGAGGTCCAGGCGGTCCAGGCCTCGCGGCGCAGGTCGCGCCGCGTCGAATAGGTGAGGAACGGCACGACCAGCGATCGCGACAGCGTGATGACGTGCGCCTGCGCATCGTCGGCCAGCCCGCGCTCGACCGCCGCCTGCCGCGCCGCGGCGCGCACGAAGTCGGGCAGGCCGGCCAGTTCGTCCTCGGTGCGCAGCAGCAGCCGCCAGGCGTTCTCGTCGTGCAGCACGTTCTGCGCGAAGCGCGTGGTGCGCTCGGCCAGCTCGGCCATCACGGCGGCATAACGCTCGCGGTCGGCGCCTTGCAGGCGGGCGCCGGCGCGCACGAAGTCGAGGTGCACGCGCTCCAGCAGCCGCCGCTGCTCGGCCGTCAGCGCCAGCGCGTCGCGCCGGCGGTGCAGCGCGTCGATGCGCTCGAACAACGCGGCATTCAGGTAGATGCGGCTGTCGTGCTGGGCCAGCGGCGCGGCCATGCGCCGCTGCACCGCCTGCAGCTCGGCGCTGGTCTGCGACGCGGTGAGGTTGGAGAACACCGCCTCCACCCGCGCCAGCAGGCGGCCGCTGCGGTCGAAGGCGGCCACGGTGTTGTCGAAATCGGCCGCCGCCGCCTGGCCGGCGATCTGCTGCAGCTCTTGCAGATGCGCCTGCATCGCCGCGGCGAAGGCCGGCTCGAAGTGCCCGGGGCGGATGTCGGCAAAGGGCGGCAGGCCATGCGGGGCCGTCCAGGTCTGCAGCAGGGGGTTGGCGTCGTTCATGCGTCGTCAGCGGCGGATGCACCGGGATGAGTCATGATGCCATCAGCCAGGGCCGCGGCGGCCCCGGCAATGGATGGTCGGATTTACGGTGCGGGTCATGATTTTGTACCTGGGCAGGCGTGGGATTTTCGTGCTGGCGCTGCTGCTCGGTGCCTGTGCCGGCATCGCGCCGCCGCCGCGGCCGTTGCCGCCACCGCAAGCGCAGCCGCAACCGCAACCGCAACCGCAGCCGGTCGACCGCGTGCCGCAGCCCGCCGCCGCGGCCACCGCGCACCCGCTGGCCACGCAGGCGGCGCTGCAGATGCTGGCCGCCGGCGGCCATGCGATCGACGGCCTGATCGCCGCGCAGATGGTGCTGGGCCTGGTCGAGCCGCAGTCCTCGGGCATCGGCGGCGGCACCTTGCTGCTGCTGTGGGACGAGGCCGGCCAGCGGCTGCACAGCCACGACGGCCTGGCCGCGGCGCCGGCGCGCGCCACCGCGTCGCTGCGCACCGACGTCGACGGCCGCCTGCTGCCGGCCGACGAGGTGGCGCGCGGCGGCCGCAGCGTCGGCGTGCCCGGCACGCTGGCGGTGCTGGAACAGGTGCACCGCCGGCACGGCCGCCTGCCCTGGGCGCGGCTGTTCGAGCCGGCGATCCGCCTGGCCACCGAGGGCTTTCCGGTGGCGCCTTACGTGCACGGCATCCTGGCGCGCGACCCCGGCGCCCGCCAGCACCCCGAGTTCCGCGCCGACTGGTACGACGAGCAAGGCCGCGCCTGGCCGGCTGGCACCGTGCTGCATAACCCCGCTTATGCGCATACCCTGCGCCAGGTGGCGACGTCGGGCGCCGCCGGCTTCTGGCGCGACGGCGGCGCCGCCCGGCTGGTGGCCGCCGCGGCGCGCGGCGCCCACCCCACGCTGATGCAGGCCGACGACGTGCTGAACTACCGCGCCGTCGAGCGCGAGCCGCTGTGCGCGCCGGTGCGCGTGTGGAAGGTCTGCGTCGCCGGGCCGCCCTCGTTCGGCGGCATCGCGGTGCTGCAGATGCTGAAGATGCTGGACCTGCGCAGCGGCAACACGATCGACGCCGCGGCGCTGGACGGCGCCGCGTTCTGGCACCTCTACGCCGAGGCCGGCCGCCTGGCGCAGGCCGACCGCCGGCAATGGGTGGGCGACCCCGACCAGGTGGCGGTGCCCGCCGCCGGCCTGGTGGCCGACGACTACCTGCGCGGCCGCGCCGCGCTGATCGATCCGGCGCGCGCGCTGCCCACGGTCGGCCCCGGTGCGCCGGCGGCGGGGCGGCTCGGGCAGGCGGCCGACCTGGAATCCGAGGTCGCGGCGCAGACCAGCCAGATCGTCGTGGCCGACGCCGCCGGCAACGTGGCCAGCGCCACCACCACCATCAACCTCAACTTCGGCTCGCGCCTGCGCGTCGACGGCTATGTGCTGAACAACGCGCTGACCAACTTCGGCCCCGCGCCGCTGCGCGGCCAGGTCATCGCCAACCAGATGGCGCCGGGCCGGCGGCCCATCACCTCGATGGCGCCGGTGATCGTCTTCGACGCGCGCGGCCGCGTGCTGGTGGCCGGCGGCTCGGCCGGCGGCGGGCCCATCGTCGACTACATCACCCGCAACCTGGTCGAGCTGCTGTGGCTGGGCCGCAGCCCGGCGCAGGCGCTGGCCGGCGGGCACGTCAGCACCGCGTCGGCGCCCGTCGTGCAGCTCGAAGCCGGCAGCGCGCGCGCCGCGCTGGCGGCGCCGTTGCGCGCGCTGGGGCACGAGGTGGCGGTGGAGCCGCTGCCCAGCGGCGCCGGCTTCCTGCGCCGCGTGGAGGGCGGCGGCTGGCTGGGCGCCGCCGACCCGCGGCGCGACGGCGTGGCGCTGGGGCAGTGACGGTGCGCGGCTGTGGCACAGTCGCCCTCCCCGATCCGCCCGCCCCCGACTTCTTCATGGCCCTCAAGTCCACCGTCTACAAGGCCAACCTGCAGGTCGCCGACATGGACCGCTCGCACTACCGCGACCACGCGCTGACGCTGGCGCTGCACCCGTCCGAAACCGAGGAACGTTTGATGATGCGCGTGCTGGCCCACGCGCTGCAGGCGCCCGACGACGAGACCGACACGCCGCTGCTGCAGGCCCGCGGCCTGTCGGACAGCGACGAGCCCGACCTCTGGCAGCACGACCGCACCGGCGCGCTGCTGCACTGGATCGAAGTCGGCCAGCCCGACGAGCGCCGCCTGGCCAAGGCCAGCGGGCGCAGCGACCGCGTCACCGTCTACGCCTACGCGGCCGCCGTGCCGGTGTGGTGGAAGGGCCTGGCCGACAAGGTGGCGCGGCTGGCCAACCTGGCCGTCTGGCAGATCGACCCCGCCGCCAGCCAGGCCCTGGCCGCGCTGGCCACCCGCTCGATGCAATTGCAGGTGACGGTGCAGGACGGCATCGTCTGGGTCGGCGACGGCGCGCACAGCGTGGAGATCCATCCGCAGGCGTTGAAGGCGGTGGCGGCGCGATAGCGGCTCGCCCCAGGGCCGGCACCTTCACTCACCCGCCATGCTCAGCCACGCGCCGAAAGCGCTGCTGTTCGACCTCGGCGGCGTCCTCGTCGACATCGACTTCAGCTGTGCCCTGGACGCCTGGGCGCCCTACTCGGCGCTGTCGCCGGAGGACTTGCGCCAACGCTTCCGGCATGACACCCCTTATGAGCGCCATGAACGCGGCGAAATCCCCGCTGCGGCGTATTTCGGGCACCTCGCGCAGACCCTGCAACTCACGGCGAGTCTCGAACAGATCGAACGAGGATGGAACGCCATCTTCGTCGGCGAGATCCTGCAGACGAGAAAGCGGGTCGAGGCGATGCGAGGAGTCCTTCCCTGCTACGCCTTCACGAACACCAACGCCTCGCACATGGCGGCCTGGAGCCGGCTCTTTCCAGCAGTGGTCGGCGCCTTCGACCGCATCTTCGCGTCGCACGAGCTGGGCTTGCGCAAGCCCGAGCGCGCGGCCTTCGACCGAATCTGCGATCTCACGGATACGCCGGCAGCATCCATCCTCTTCTTCGACGACCTTGCGGAGAACGTTCTGGCCGCCGAAGACGCCGGCCTCCAGGGCGTTCTCGTCAAGTCACCGGAGGATGTTGCTGCTGCCCTCCTCGCTCTCGGCTACACGCTGCCAAGCGAGGCCTTTCGTTCGTCCTGATTGGCAACGAAGCTCAGCATGCCCCGCCGCCACCCCCTCACCTCAACCCTCTCCCCCGTTTCCGGTGGAGAGGGAGCCTCGCTTGACTCCCTCTCCCGCGTGCGGGAGAGGGCTGGGGTGAGGGTCGTCGCGGACATCTCTCTTCAGTGAACTTCGTTGCTGATCGGGTCGTTCGTTGCCGTCGTAACCCGCATCTTTGACGATGACCACCATTCCAGCGCGCATCAAGGCCTGTGCCCAGCTTCAAGGCTCATGGACGACATGACATCGAAGCTGCGCTAGGCTTCGCCGCCATGCCCTCCCTCGAACACGTCGCCCTCTGGGTTTCCGACCTCGATGCCATGTGCGCGTTCTACGCGCAGCACTTCGGGGCGCGCGCCGGCCCGCGCTACGAGAACCCGCGCAAGGGCTTTGCGTCGCGCTTCGTCGCTTTCGAGCAAGGCGGCCGCCTGGAGCTGATGACCTCCAGCACGCTCGCGCCGGTGGTTCACGAGCCCGGCGCGCAGCGCATGGGGCTGACGCACCTCGCCATCGCGCTGGGCTCGGAGGCCGCGGTCGACGCCTTGACGGCGCGGCTGCAGGCCGCCGGCACCCCCGTGCTGGACGGGCCGCGCCGCACCGGCGACGGCTATTACGAGAGCGTCGTGCTCGACCCCGAAGGCAACCGCATCGAATTGACCGCTTAGCCCGCGCCTTCCCTTATCGTGTCGCGCCGTGGCCGCGCCGGCCCGCTTGACGACGACCCTCCGATGACGCAAGACGATCCCTTCCTCTGGCTCGAAGACGTGCTCGGCGAGCGCGCGCTGGCCTGGGTGCGCGAGCGCAACGCGCTGACCGAAGGCGAACTGCAGTCGCTGCCCGGCTTCGAGCCGCGGCGGCTGGCCACGCTGCAGGTGCTGGACTCGCAGGACCGCATCCCGGTGGTGCACCGCCTGGGCGAGCATTTCTACAACCTGTGGCAGGACGCCGAGCATCCGCGCGGCCTGTGGCGCCGCACGACGCTGGACGAGTACCGCCGGCCGCAGCCGGCCTGGGAGACCGTGCTCGACCTCGACGCGCTGGGCGCCGCCGAAGGCGAGAACTGGGTCTGGGGCGGCGCCGATGCGCTGGGCCCGGCCTACCGGCGCTGCCTGCTGTTCCTCTCGCGCGGCGGTGCCGATGCCCAGGTGGTGCGCGAGTTCGACCTCGTCGACCAGCGCTTCGTCGACGGCGGCTTCTTCGTGCCCGAGGCCAAGTCCAGCCTGCACTGGATCGACGACGACACGCTCTACATCGGCAGCGACTTCGGCCCCGGCTCGCTGACCGATTCGGGCTACCCGCGCGTCATCAAGCGCTGGCGGCGCGGCCAGACGCTGGCCGACGCGGTGACGGTGTTCGAAGGCGCAAGCACCGACGTCGCCGCCGACGCCTGGGTCGACCGTACGCCGGGCTTCCAGCGCAGCGGCTTCTACCGCAGCGTGGGCTTCTACGACAGCAAGAGCTTCCTGCTGCAGGCCGACGGCGCGCTGCAGCCCACGCTGCAGCCGATCAGCAAACCCGACGACGCCGCGTTCGCCTTCTGGCGCGACCGCGTGCTGATCCAGTTGCGCAGCGACTGGACCGTGGCCGGCCGCACCTGGCTGCGCGGCAGCCTGCTGGTGGCCGACGCCGACGCCTACCTGCGCGGCGAGCGCGAGCTGACGGCGCAGTTCACGCCGAGCGCGACGCGCTCGCTGGCCTCGTACAGCCTGACGCGCTCGGCCGTGCTGCTCAACCTGCTGGACAACGTCGGCGGCCGGCTCGAAGAGCTAACGCCGCAAGCGAACGGCTGGCAGCGCCGCGAGGTGGCGACGCCGGGGCTGGGCACGCTGGCCGCTTCGGCCTTGCACGACCCGCTGCTCGGCGACGGCGACGCGCTGGCCGAAGCCTATTGGCTGCGCCGCTCGGGCTTCCTCGAACCCGACACGCTGGAACTGGCCCGCACCGGCAGCGACCAGCGCACGCCCGTCAAGGCCCTGCCCGCCTTCTTCGACGCCAGCGGCATGCGCGTGGAGCAGCGCTTCGCGCGCTCGGCCGACGGCACGCGCGTGCCCTACTTCATCGCCTGGCCGCGCCAGCCGCGCAACGACGGCCGCAACCCCACGCTGCTGTACGGCTACGGCGGCTTCGAGGTCGCGCTGGCGCCCTGGTACCTGGGCGCCGCCGGCCGCACCTGGCTGGAGCCGGGCGGCGTCTTCGTGGTCGCCAACCTGCGCGGCGGCGGCGAGTTCGGCCCCGAATGGCACCAAGCGGCGATCAAGGCCAACAAGCAGAAGTCGTACGACGACTTCGCCGCGGTGGCCGAGGACCTGATCGCCGCCGGCATCACGCGGCCCGAGCATTTGGGCATCCAGGGCGGCAGCAACGGCGGGCTGCTGGTCGGCGCGGTGATGCTGCAGCGGCCCGAGCTGTTCGGCGCCGTCGTCTGCCGGGTGCCGCTGCTCGACATGCGGCGCTTCCACAAGCTGCTGGCCGGCGCTTCGTGGATGGCCGAGTACGGCGACCCCGACCGCCCCGAAGACTGGGCCTGGATCAGCGCCTACAGCCCCTACCAGAAGCTGCTGGACCTGGCGCCCGAGCGCGAGCTGCCGGCCGTGCTGTTCATCACCAGCACGCGCGACGACCGCGTGCACCCCGGCCATGCGCGCAAGATGGCCGCGCGGCTGCTGGCGCTCGGCCGGCGGCCGTTGTACTGGGAGAACATCGAAGGCGGCCACGGCGGCGCTGCCGACAACGCGCAGAACGCGCGCATGCGGGCGCTGGAGATGAGCTTCCTGTGGCAGCGCCTCGGCGCCCCGGCCTGACGTGCTGCGCTGGATCGACGACGACGAGCCGCTGCCCGCCGCGGCCCAGGCGATGGGCCCCGAGGACGAGGCGCCCGGCCTGCTGGCCGTGGGCGGCAGCGTGACGCCGGCGCGGTTGGACGAGGCCTACCGCAAAGGCATCTTCCCCTGGTACAGCCCCGGCCAGCCGGTGCTGTGGTGGAGCCCCGATCCGCGCATGGTGCTGCCGGTGGCCGGCTTCAAGCTGCACCGCTCGCTGCGCAAGACGCTGCGCCGCTTCGTGCACACGCCGGGCTGCGAGTTGCGCATCGACAGCGCCTGCCCGCAGGTCATCCGCGCCTGCGCCGCGGCGGCGCGCGCCGGCCAGGACGGCACCTGGATCGTGCCGGCGATGGTCGACGCCTACGGCGCCTGGCACCGCCAGGGCCGCGTGCACAGCGTGGAGACCTGGGTCGAAGGCCGCCTCGTCGGCGGGCTCTACGGCGTGGCCATCGGCCGCATGTTCTTCGGCGAGTCGATGTTTGCGCTGGCCACCGATGCCTCGAAGATCGCGCTGTGCGGCCTGGTCTGCTTTTGCCGGCAGCACGGCGTGGCGCTGATCGACTGCCAGCAGAACACGCGCCACCTGGCCTCGTTCGGCGCGCGCGAGATGCCGCGGCGCGACTTCCTCGCCCATCTGCGGCAGGCGGCGGCGGCCGCCGAGATCGGCGAATGGACCTATGATCCGGCGCTATGGCGGCACCTGCTGGACGACAGCGCCGCCGCGCCCCGCGAAGACGCCCCGTGACGCATCCGAAAGAGCTTCCGCTCTCATCGCTGCAGTTCTACGCCACCGCTCCCTACCCGTGCAGCTACCTGCCCGGGCGCCAGGCGCGGTCGCAGGTGGCCACGCCCAGCCACCTGATCCATGCCGATGCCTACAGCGCGCTGGTGGCCGCGGGCTTCCGCCGCAGCGGCATGTTCACCTACCGCCCGTATTGCGACGGCTGCCGCGCCTGCGTGCCGCTGCGCGTGCCGGTGGCCAGCTTCGAGCCCACGCGCAGCCAGCGCCGCGCCCAGGCCCAGCACGCCCACCTGCAGGCGCGGGTGCTGCGCCTGGGCTTCGTGCCCGAGCACTACCAGCTCTACCTGCGCTACCAGGCCGGCCGCCACAGCGGCGGCGGCATGGACCACGACAGCGTCGACCAGTACACGCAGTTCCTGCTGCAAAGCCGCGTCAACTCGCGCCTGGTGGAGTTCCGCGACCCCGCCGACGCCGAAGGCCGCCCCGGCGCGCTGCGCATGGTGTCGATCCTCGACGTACTGGCCGACGGCATCTCGGCCGTCTACACCTACTACGAGCCCGACCCCAAGGCCAGCTACGGCACCTACAGCGTGATGTGGCAGATCGAGCAGACGCGGCTGCTCAAGCTGCCGCACGTCTACCTGGGTTACTGGATCGAGCAGAGCCCGAAGATGGCCTACAAGGCGCGCTTTCGCCCGCACGAGTTGCTGGTCGACGGGCGCTGGCAGCGGGCGGCCGGCGACGACCCGGCCGCGTGATCAAGCGGTCAGATCAAGCAGCGATCCAGCGCCAGTCGTCGCCGTCGGTATCGCCGACCCGCGCCGCGCGCCCGTCCGCCTGCAGCTTGAGCAAATGCGCCAGCAGCGAGCGCCGCGCCACCGGGTGCAGGCGCGGCGGCGTGTCGGCGTAGACCTCGGGCAGCAATTCGTCGATGGCCGCCTGCCCGCGCGGCTGCAGCGCGGCCACCACCTTGGCCTCGCGCTTCAGGCGGTGGGCGATCAGCGCGCGCAGAACGGCGTGCGGCTCGGCCACCAGGAAGCCGTGGCCGGGCGCCAGCCACTGCAGGTCTTCGGCCAGCAGCGCCTGCAGTGCGCGCAGATAAGCCGCCATGTCGCCGTCCGGCGGGTTGATCACGACGGTCGAGCCCTGCATCACGTGGTCGCCGGTGAAGAGCAGCTTTTCTTCCTCCAGCAGCCAGCACAGGTGGTTGGACGCATGGCCCGGCGTGTGGATCACGCGCAGCGTGGCCTGCGGGCCCAGCGCCAGGCGCTCGCCATGCTCGGGCTCGTGCGCCGGCGCGAAGCTGGCGTCCTGCCCTTGTGGATGGCGGGGGCGCCGGCCCAGCACGGTGGCGCCGAAGGCGGCGGCCGCGGCCACGCAGCCGGGCGAGTGGTCGACGTGGGTGTGCGTGGCCAGCACCCAGTGCACGGGGCCCGGCGCCGCCGCCTGCAGCGCGGCCAGGTGCGCGGCGTCGGCCGGGCCGGGGTCGATCAAGGCCCAGCGGTCGGACTCGGGGCAGCCGACGAAGTAGCTGTTGGTGCCGGGGCCGGTCATCATGCCGGGGTTGGGCGCGGTGACGCGCAGCACGCGATCGGACAAGCGCACCGCGCGCCCCGGCAGCAGTTCGGCCCAGGCGTCGTGCGCCAGGCCGTCGGGGTCGAGCTTGCAGACCTCGGCATAGGCCCAGTCGTCGGGCTGCACGACGGTGAGGCCGCGGCGGTTGAGCGCGCGCCGCGGCCGCGTGGCGGGGATGACGGTCTGCGCCGCCGCGCCGGCCAGCGCTTCGGCGGTGTTGGCGAACACCGAGAGGTCGGACAGCGTGCGCTGCGTCACCGGCAGCAGCTTGAGGTCGTCGCCGCGCGCCAGCGCCTGCTGCGGCGTCAGCCACATCAGCTCGGTGGCCTCGGCGCGGTCGGCGTCGGGCTGCTGGCCGGGCGGCACCGGCGCCAAGAAGAAGCGCGTGTCGAAGCGCTTGGGCACGCCCGGCGGCGTCACCCAGTGGCTCCAGCAGGCCAGGCGGCGCAGGTCGATCTTCAAGTCCAGCGCCTGGCACATCTGCGCCAGCGTGGCCTCGCCGCGCTGCAGGCGGCCGCGCCATTCGGTCCACACCGGGCGCGGCTCGGCCGGGCGGCCGAGGTCGTCGCAAGCCAGCAGCAGGCCCACTTCCTCGAAGGTCTCGCGCACCGCGGCGATGGCGTGGTCCAGCATGCCGCGGTCCAGGCCGTAGCGGGCGCTGAGCGTGGCATCGTCGGCGCCCAGCACGAAACGATGGGCCTGGCCATCGCTGGCGTCGAGCGCGCCGCCGGGAAACACCACGGCGCCGCTGCGGAAGTCGTTGTCGCGCTCGGCGCGGCGCAGCATCAGCAGCTCGAAGCCGGGCTCGGCGCCGCCGGCCACGTCGCGCAGCAGCAGCAAGGTGGCGGCCAGGCGGATGTTGCCTTGCGGGGCGGCGGCGGCGGTGCTCATCGCGCGGCTCCGCTGGTCGCGGCGGCGCCGCTGGCGATCAGGCCGTCGATGGCGGCGGCGTCGTAGCCGGCCTCGGCCAGCAGCTCGCGCGTGTGCTCGCCAGTAGCCGGCGCCGGCCGCGGCACGGCGACCTGGCTGCGGTCGAAGCGCGGCGCCGGCGCCGGCTGCAGCAGGCCGTCGACCTCGACGAAGCCCGCTCGCGCCTGCGCATGGCGGTGGCGCGGCGCCTCGGCGAAGTCCAGCACCGGGGCGAAGCAGGCGTCGCTGCCTTCGAGCAATGCGCACCAGTCGTCGCGCGTGCGGCTCTTCATCAGCGCGCTGATCGCCTCGCGCATCGCCGGCCATTCGGCACGGTCGTACTGGCGCTTGACGAAGCGCTCGTCCAGCCCTGCCAGGCGCGCGAACTCGGCAAAGAACTTGGGCTCCAGCGGGCCCAGGCTGACCCAACGGCCGTCGGCGGTCTCGTAGGTGTCGTAGAACGGCGCGCCGCCGTCCAGCAGGTTGTGGCCGCGTGGCTGGTCCCAGCGGCCGGCGGCGTGCAATCCGTAGAACAGCGAGGCCAGCGAGCCGGCGCCGTCGACCATGGCCGCGTCCACCACCTGGCCGCGGCCCGAGCGGCCGCGCTCGAAGATGGCGGCCAGCAGCCCAAAGGCCAGGTACAGCGCGCCGCCGCCGTAGTCGCCCACCAGGTTGAGCGGCGGCACCGGCTTGCCGCCGGCCGTGCCGATGGCGTGCAGCGCGCCGCTCAAGGCGATGTAGTTGATGTCGTGGCCGGCGGCCTGCGCCAGCGGGCCGCTCTGGCCGAAGCCGGTCATGCGGCCGTAGACCAGCCGCGGGTTGCGCGCCTGGCAGTCGGCCGGCCCGAGGCCGAGCTTTTCGGTCACGCCGGGGCGCAGGCCTTCGATCAGCACGTCGGCGCCTTCGACCAGGCGCAGCACCGCCTCGCGCCCGGCCGCCGCCTTGAGGTCGAGCGCGATCGAGCGCCGGTTGCGGCCGTTGACGTCGTGCTTGTTGCCCATCGGCACGCCCAGGCCGCTGGGCTCGACGCGGTCCACGCGCAGCACGTCGGCGCCCAGGTCGGCCAGCAGCATCGCGCACATCGGGCCGGGGCCGATGCTCGCGAGTTCGATCACGCGCAGTCCTTCGAGAGGTCCCATGGATTCGTTCATCTCGTTGGTCAAGGGAGCCCCCGAGTTTGCCGCAGCCGACAATGGGGCGCATGAATCCGATTTGGGCCATGGTGCTGGCGTCGCTGCTGTTCGCGACGATGAGCGTGTGCGTCAAGCTGGCCTCGTCGCAATACGGCGCCGGCGAGGTGGTGTTCTACCGCGGCCTGGCCGGCGCGCTGGCCATCGTGGTGCTGCAGCGCCTGCGCGGCGGCACGCTGCGCACGCCGGTGCCCGCCATGCACGCGATGCGCAGCGCCAGCGGCGTGGTGGCCATGTGCTTGTGGTTCTACTGCCTGGGCGGCCTGCCGCTGGCCACGGCGACCACGCTGAACTACATGTCGTCGGTGTGGATGGCGCTGTTCCTGGTGGGCGGCGCGGTGATGATGGGCGGGCGCCGCGTCTCGCCGCTGCTGGTGACGGCCGTGCTGCTGGGATTTGCCGGCGTGGCGCTGGTGCTGCGGCCGACGCTGGCGCCATCGCAGTTCACGCATGCGCTGGCCGGGCTGCTGTCGGGCGTGCTGGCGGCGCTGGCCTATCTGCAGATCACCGCCATGGGCCGCAGCGGCGAGCCCGAGGACCGCATCGTCTTCTACTTCAGCATCGGCAGCATGCTGATCGGCGGCGCGCTGATGCTGTGGCAAGGCCCGTCGCCGCACACGCCGCGCGGCGTGCTGCTGCTGCTGGCCATCGGCGGCCTCGCGGTGGCCGCGCAACTGCTGATGACCTACGCCTATTCGAAGGGCAGCACGCTGGTCAACGCGGTGCTGCAGTACCTGGGGATCCTGTTCGCGTCGGGCTACGGCCTGCTGCTGTTCGGCGAAACGCTGACGCTGCCCGCCGTGCTGGGCATGGTGCTGATCGTCGCCGCCGGCCTGATGACCAGCCGCGAGCGCGCCGCCGCGCCCGAGCCGCCCGACACCCGCGGCCGGCACCCGGGCGACGCCTGAACCAGCCACGGGACCGCACGCCACAACACGGCACGGCACGGCACGGCACGGCACGGTACAGCACGGAGGGCCCAACGCATGACACCAGCCGGCTGGATGCTCGACCCCTTCATCTTCCTCGGCTTCGGCTGGGCCTTCGGCGGCGTGCTGCCCTGCATGCTGCTGGGCCTGCTGCTGGGCCGCGCGCACGGCACCGCGCTGGGCGCCGGCAGCGCGCTGCTGCTGTGGGGCGTGGGCAACCTGCTGGTGGCCGCGCTGGTGGTCGTCTACGTGGAGTTCGACAGCACGGTGCTGACGCTGCAGGCCACGCGCTGCGAGCCCTCGGCCGACCGCGACGGCCAGCCACTGCGCACCTTTTACTACGCCGTGCAGCGGCCGGGCGAGCCGGCGCACGAGGCGCGCACGCCGGCCGAAAGCGGCGCCTGCCCCGCCGGCCGGCTGTCGGCCGATGGCGTGGCGCTGCGCCTGCGCAAGGACGCGCTGGCCTCGGCCGCGCCGTTGATCGCCGCCGAAGAGGTGGAAGGCGGCGCGGCGCTGCCCGCGGCCATCACCTGGGGCGTGTTCGGCGTCTTCGGCAGCTTTGCCGGCGGCATGCTGCTGGCGCACCACCGCGACCGGCGCGGCCACGCGCCGCCGCCGGCGCCGGTGGCGCCTTGGCGCTTGAACCTCGGGCGGCTGCTGGGGTCGTTCGGCGGCCTGCTGCTGCTGGCGGCTTTCATCGCACCGTGGCTGCTGGGCGGCAGCATGGAACGCGGCCTCGTGCTGGGCCTGCGCACCGGCGCCACCGGCCTGTTCTGCTGGATCGCCGCGATGCTGCTCGGCGGCGAGCGCGGTGCCGGCGCCGGCGCCGCCTTTCTCTGCCTTTTCGCATTGGCCATGCTGGGCGTGGCGGCGTTGCTGCGCGCAACTTGACGACGGTCACAAGCGAACGCTCCAATCGGGCAACACTGCAGTCGTCACCAAGGAGTTCAGCATGTACAAGCGCATCCTCGTCCCCACCGACGGTTCCGAGATCACCGGCAAGGCCGTGCAGACCGCCCTCAGCCTGGCCAAGCTGTGCGGCGCCGAGTTGCTGACCATCGGCGTCAAGGAGCCCTTCCCCTACAGCGCCATCTCCGAGATGCAGCCGGTGCCGCCGCAGGAGTTCTACGACGCGCAGGAACGCATCGCCGCCGGCAACGTGAAGACGGTGATCGACGCCGCCACCGCCGCCGGCGTCAAGTGCAGCGGCCACACGGTGGAAGCGCTGCACCCGTGGGAAGCCATCCTCGACCACGCCAAGGCGCAGGACGCCGACCTGCTGGTGATGGCTTCGCACGGCCGCCGCGGCGTCAGCGCGCTGCTGCTGGGCAGCGAGACGCAGAAGGTGCTGACGCACAGCGTGCTGCCGGTGCTGGTGGTGCGCTGATGCCGCGTTAGCGCGGCACGGGCCGGCTCAGTGCCCGTGCCCTTCCAGCGCGTAGTGGGTGATCAGCAGCACGATGCCCAGCCCGGCGCTCAGCCAGCCGAGCTGCGCCGCCGTGTCGCGCCATGACAGCCGGCGCTGCAGCTGCGGCATCAGGTCGGCCACCGCCACGTAGACGAAGCTGCTGGCGGCCACCACCAGCAGGTACGGGAACAGCGCCTTCCAGGGGCCGACGACGAAGTAGCCCAGCACGCCGCCGGCCACCGCGGCCAGGCCCGACATCGCGTTGTAGGCCAGCGCGCGCGCGCGGCTCAGGCCGGCGTTGATCAGCACGATGAAGTCGCCCACCTCCTGCGGGATCTCGTGGGCGATGATGGCCGCCGCGGTGGCCACGCCGAGCTGGGTGTCGGTCAGGAAGGCGGCGGCGATGATCACGCCATCGCAGAAGTTGTGGATGCTGTCGCCCAGCAGCACGCTCCAGCCGCCGCGGCCGGCCTGCTCGGCGTCGAAGCCGTGGTGGTGGTGGTGGTGCGGATCGTCGCCCTCGTGGTGGTGGCCATGGCGGTACAGCTCGGCCTTCTCCAGCAGGAAGAAGAACATCAGCCCGGCCAGCAGCGTGGCGAACAGCGCCTGCGGCTCGGCCTTGCTCTCGAAGGCCTCGGGCAGGATCTGCAGCAGCGCGGTGCCCAGCAGGATGCCGGTGGACAGGCTCACCAGGTTGCGCACCAGGCGCACCAGCACCAACTCGTTGAGGCCGGCGGCGATCAGCACCGACAGCAGGCCGCCGGCCAGCGTGGCCGCGACGATGTAGAGCAGCGTCAAGCCAGGTACCGGCCGAACCAGGCCAGGCAGCGCTTCCAGCCGTCCTCGGCCGCGTCCTTGCGGTAGCTGGGGCGGTAGTCGGCGTGGAAGGCGTGCGGCATGCCGGGGTAGATCACCAGTTCGCTGCCCGTGTTGCCGGCGGCCTTCAGCGCGGCGCGCATCTTCTCGACGGTGTCGTTGGGGATGCCGCCGTCGTCGCCGCCGTACAGGCCCAGCACCGGCGCCTTGATGCGCGCGGCCACGTCCAGCGCCGACGCATCGCCCGCGTGGTAGGCGCGCGCCACCGGCCCGTACCAGGCCACCGCCGCCTTCAGCGCCGGGTTGTGCGCGGCATACATCCAGGTGATGCGCCCGCCCCAGCAAAAGCCGGTGATGCCCAGGCGGCCGGCGTCGGCGCCTTCGCTGCGCGCCCAGGCCACGGCGGCGTCGAGGTCGCTCATCACCTGCGCGTCGGGGGTCTTGTTGACCACTTCGCTCACCAGCTTGGCGATCTCGCCGTAGCTGCCGGCGTCGCCCTGGCGCACGAACAGCTCGGGCGCCACGGCGAAGTAGCCGGCCTTGGCGAAACGCCGCGCCACGTCGGCAATGTGCTCGTGCACGCCGAAGATCTCGCTCACCACCAGCACCACCGGCGCGTTGGCCCTGCCCGCCGGCGCGGCGCGGTAGGCCGGCATCTTGAAGGCGCCGACGGGGATCATCACTTCGCCGGTCACCAGGCCGTCGCTCGGCGTCTTGGTCTGCGTCTGCGCCACCACCGGCAGCACGGCGGCGGCAAAGCCGCTGCCCACCGAGGCGCGCACGAAATGGCGGCGCGAAAAGTCCTGGCCGGGCACCAGGCTGTCGAGTTCCTGCTTCAGGCTCATGTGGCTGCGTTCCCCGCTGCGACGACAAAGGCGGCGGATTGTAGGCAGCGCCCGGCACAATGCCGCCATGCCCGTGCCGCCCGAGACCGCCCCGACCGAAGACCGCGTGCTGGCTGCGGTGGACATGGGATCCAACAGCTTCCGGCTCGAACTGGCGCAGTTGCAGCGCGGCCGCTACCGCCGGCTGGACTACCTGAAGGAGACGGTGCGCCTGGGCGGCGGGCTCGACGCCGACGGCCTGCTGACCGACGAGGCCGCCGAGCGCGGCCTGGCCTGCCTGCGCCGCTTTGCCGCGCGGCTGCACGGCCTGCCGCCGGCGCAGGTGCGCGCGGTGGCCACGCAGACGCTGCGCGAGGCGCGCAACCGCAACGACTTCCTGCTGCGCGGCGAGGCCGCGCTGGGCTACCCGATCGAGGTGATCAGCGGGCGCGAGGAAGCGCGGCTGATCTACGCCGGCGTGGCCCAGCTGCAGCCGCCCGAGGGGCCGCGGCTGGTGGTCGACATCGGCGGCCGCTCGACCGAGCTGATCCTCGGCGAGGGCCGGCTGCCGCGCGTGGCCGAGTCCTTCGTCGTCGGCTCGGTCAGCCTGTCGATGCGCTACTTCGCCGACGGCCGCTTCAGCGCCAACGCCTTCCGCGCCGCGCAGGTGGCCGCCGGCGCCGAGTTCGAAGAAGCGCTGCAGACCTTCCGCCGCCCGCTGTGGGACGAGGCGCTGGGCTCCAGCGGCACCGCCGGCGCGGTGGCGCAGATGCTGCGCGACAGCGGCCGCGGCGACGGCCGCATCACGCCCGAAGGCCTGCGCTGGTGCATCGAGCGCTGCATCGCCGCCGGCCACGTCGACCGCCTCGAACTGCCCGGCCTGCGGCCCGAGCGCAAGGCGGTGATCGGCGGCGGCCTGGCCATCCTCTACACGCTGGCGGCGCAGTTCGGCATCGAGCACCTGCGGCCGGCCAAGGGCGCCTTGCGCCAGGGCGTCATCGTCGACCTGCAGCAGCGCCACCAGGCCGCGCAGGCGCACCGCCACGCCGACCTGCGCGACGCCTCGGTGGCCGAGCTGCAGCGCCGCTTCGCGGTCGACCGCGAGCAGGCGGCGCGCGTCGCCGCACTGGCGCTGGCGCTCTACGCCCAGGCCTGCCCGGCCGCCGACGACGCCGCGCGGCGCGAGCTGGGCTGGGCCGCCGAGCTGCACGAGCTGGGGCTGTGCGTGTCGCACCACGACCACCACCGCCACAGCGCCTACCTGATGACGCATGTCGACGCGCCCGGCTTCTCGCAAAGCCAGCAGCGGCGCATCGGCGAGCTGGTGCTGGGCCAGCGCGGCGGGCTGCGCAAGCTGGAGCCGGCGCTGGCGCAGGCCGGCTTCGCCTGGCAGGTGCTGTGCCTGCGGCTGGCCGTCATCGCCTGCCACGCGCGCCAGCCGCTGGCGCCCAAGGCCTTGCGCCTGCAGGCCGACGGCCACGACGCGCGCCTGAGCTGGAAGGCCGGCTGGGCGGCGCAGCGCGAACGGCTGCTGTTCCTGCTGCACGAAGAGGCCGCGGCCTGGCAGCGCCACGGGCCGCTGCGGCTGCTGCTGCCCGAAGCCTGAGGCCCGCAGGCCAAGGCAAGCACTCACCCGATGAAGCCCGCCCCCGCCGCTGCCCCCAAGCTGCTGGAATGGGTGCGCGCCGACGACGGCTGGACGCTCAAGCTGCTGGGCGACTGGCGCGGCCGCCCGGTCAAGGGCGGCGCGCTGGTGGCGCTGATGCCCCGGCCCAGGCCGAAGCCCAAAGCCGAGGCCGAACCCGAGGCGCGGCCGGGCAGCGGCGACACGCTGCGCATCGACGCCAGCGGCCTGCAGCACTACGACGCCGACACCGCGCCGCGCCTGTGGGCGCTGCTGGCGCCGCTGCGGCGCGAAGGCGTGCGGCTGGACTTCGCCGCGCTGCCCGAGGCCTTGCGCTCGCCGCTGGAGCTGGCGCTGCCGGCCGAAGGCGGCGGCGCCGACGAAGTGCCCGCCGAGCTGGCGGCGCCCGGCCTCGTGCAGATGCTGCGCGAGCGCTGGCGCCAGGCCTTGAACACCGCCTCGTTCATCGGCGAGGTGGTGCTGGCGCTCGGCCGGCTGCTGCGCGGGCGCACCACGATGCGCGGCGCCGACCTGCTGCGCCAGATCGACGTGGCCGGGCCGATGTCGCTGCCCATCGTCTCGCTGACCTGCTTCCTGATCGGCCTGATGCTGGCCTACATGGGCGGCGCGCAACTGCAGCGCATCGGCGCGCAGACCTTCATCGCCGACGTGGTGGCCGTCGGCGTGGTGCGCGAGCTGGCCAGCCTGATGACCGGCGTGATCCTCGCCGGCCGCATCGGCGCGGCCTACGCGGCGCAGATCGGCAGCATGCAGGCCAACGAGGAGATCGATGCGCTGCGCGCGCTCGGCATCGACCCCATCGAGTACCTGGTGCTGCCGCGCCTGCTGGCGCTGCTGGCGGTGGCGCCGCTGCTCATCGCCTACGCCGCGCTGGTGGGCGTGCTGGCCGGGCTGCCGCCGGTGGTGGGCATCTACGGCGTGCCGGCGCGCGAGTACCTCAACCAGTGCCTGGCGGCGCTGAACGCCACGCACGTCACCATCGGCCTCTTCAAGGGCACGATGTACATCGGCCTGGTGGCGCTGGCCGGCTGCCGCGAAGGCCTGTACGCCGGCCGCGACGCGCAGGCGGTGGGCGCCGCCACCACCACCGCGGTGGTCAAGGCGCTGCTGTGGATCGTCATCGCCGCGTCGGCCAGCACCGTGCTGTTCCAGAGCCTGGGGCTGTGATGGACGAAGCGCCGCCGCCCGACCGCGCGCCGCTGGTGCAGGTGATCGGCCTGACCATGGCCTTCGGCGACGACGTGGTGCAGCGCGACCTGCAGTTCGACGTGCGCCGCGGCGAGGTGTTGGCCATCATGGGCCCCAGCGGCTGCGGCAAGAGCACGCTGCTGCGCCACATGATCGGCCTGCAGGTGCCGGCCGCCGGCCAGGTGCTGTATGGCGGCCAGGACCTCAACGAGTGCGACGACGAAACGCTGGCCGAGCTGCGCCGCCGCTTCGGCGTGATGTTCCAGTCGGGCGCGCTGTGGAGCTCGATGAGCGTCGGCGAGAACGTCATGCTGCCGCTGCGCCTGTTCAGCCGCCAGCGCGCCGCCGAGCGACGCCTGCGCGCGCAGTGGAAGCTGGCGCTGGTCGGCCTGGCCGACGCCTTCGACCTGGAACCCGCCGAGCTGAGCGGCGGCATGCGCAAGCGCGCCGCCATCGCCCGCGCGCTGGCGCTCGACCCCGAGCTGCTGTACCTCGATGAACCCTCCTCGGGTCTCGACCCCTTGAGCAGCGCGCGGCTCGACGGGCTCATACTCAACCTGCGGCGCAACCTCGGCACCACGGTCGTGATGGTCAGCCATGCGATCGACAGCATCTTCGCGGTGGCCGACCGCGCGCTCTACCTCGACCCTCAGGACAAGACCATGCTCGCCCTCGATGCCCCCGACGTCCTGGCCGACCACGGCCCGCCGCGCGTTCGCGAGTTCCTGCGCCGCGGCAGCACGCCGGCGCCGCGGCCATGAAGCGCAAGGCCCATCCCACCCGCATCGGGCTGTTCCTGCTGGGCGGCGTGGCGCTGCTGGCGGCCGCCGTCTACGCCTTCACCGAAGGCCGGCTGTTCGCCGGCCGCGAGCGCGCGCTGGCGCACTTCGAAGGCTCGGTCTACGGGCTGCAGGTCGGCGCGCCGGTGGTCTTTCGCGGCGTGCGGCTGGGCAGCGTGGTCGAGATCGGCGTCGTCTACCAGGGCCAGCCCGGGCGCTACGCGATCCCCGTGGTGCTGGAGATCGAGCGCGCCCGCATCGACGACGTGAAAGGCCACGACAGCGGCGTCACCGTGGCCGACCTGGTGGCGCAAGGGCTGAGCGCGCAGCTCGGCACGCAAAGCCTGCTGACCGGGCTGCTCTACGTCGACCTCGACCTGCGCGCGCCGGCCCCCGGCGCGGCCGCGCCGCCGCAGCGGCCGCCGCAGCGCGGCGACGGCACGCTGACCGAGATCCCCACGCTGCCCTCGCCGGTGCAGGCGCTGCAGAAGCAGTTGCGCAACCTCGACTTCGAGAAGCTGGTGTCCGACGTCAGCGCCGTGGCCGCCGGCGCGCGCCAGCTCGTCGCCAACCCGCGGCTGCAGACTACGCTCGACGAGCTGGCCAGCGCCAGCGGCGAGTTGCGCCAGTTGCTGGCCCACGTCAACCAGCGCAGCGGCGTGCTGACCGGCGCGCTGCAAAGCACGCTGGCCGAGACCCGCGAAGCTGCCGCGCGCTGGGCCGCGCAGGCCGAGCGCGCCGGCGACGCCGTCGACCGCGTGGGCCGCGCCGCCGACGGCGTGAGCGGCACCATGGCGCGCGTCGACCGCGCAGCCGACGCGGCCCAGCCCATGCTGCAAAGCGTGCAGCGCGCCGCCGACGACCTGGCGCGCACTGCCGCCGCGCTGCAAAGCGCCACCACCGACGACGCCGGGCTGCTGCCGCAGTTCGAACGCGCCACGCAGGACATCGCGCGCGCCTCGCGCGCGGTGCGCGACCTGGCCGACCTGCTGCAGCGCCAGCCCGAGGCGCTGCTGCGCGGGCGCGCCGCCAATCCTTGAGCGCCTGCGCTTCAGAACCAACCTTCGACCCGAGCCGCCGCGATGAATGCCCTGCCCCGCCGCCGCCCGTTGCTGCTGGCCCTGCTTGCGCTGCCGGCACTGGCCGGCTGCGGCCAGTCGCCGCCGGTACAGCTGTACCGGCTGCGCGCCGAGCCGCCGCAGCCCTTCACGCCGCCGCCGCCGTCGGCCGAACGCTGGCAGTTGCTGCAGCCGGTGCGCCTGCCCGACTACCTGGATCGCGAGGCCATCCTGCTGCCGCAAGGCCGCAGCGGCGTGCTGGCGCTGTCGGGCCACCGCTGGGCCGAGTCGCTGCGCGACGCCGTGCCGCGGCTGCTGCGGCAAGACCTGGCGCTGCTGCTGGGCGAGGCCCAGGTTGCCGGCTCGCCGCTGCCGCCCGGCTGGACGCCGACGCGGCTGCTGCGCGTCGAACTGCTGGCGCTGGAGGCCGATGCCGACACCGCCGGCGCCGCGCAGGCCGTGCGCTGGCGGGCGCGCTGGAGCGTCAGCGATCCCACGGGCCAGCGGCCGCCGCAGATGCAGGTCGCCGAGCTGCGCGTGCCGGCCGCCGGCGCGTCGATCGACGACCTCGTCGCCGCGCACCGCCAGGCGCTGTGGGAACTGGCGCGCCGCATCGCGGCCGGCGGCTGACGAGGCGCGGCCACGCCGCCGCGCCGCCGCCAAGGCCTGCTTACCGCCGTTCACCCAACTTTGCGCACGGCGGTCGCCGCAGAGACACCGGTCGCCGTTAATGGAGCACGTGCCTGACACGCCGTCTTCACCAAGGAGCAACCGAATGTCTACCAGCCGCAAACTTCTCTGCGTCGCCGCGCTCGCCGCCACCGGCCTGCTGGCCGGCCTGCCGGCGCACGCCGGCGAACGCGTTCAATGGTCGTTGCAGATCGGCCTGCCGCTGCCGCCGCTGCCCCTGCCGCTGGTCGTCGCCTCGGCGCCGCGCGTCGTGGCGGCGCCGGTCTACCGTGAACCGGTCTACACGGCGCCGGTCTATGCCGCGCCGCTGTATGCCGCGCCGCCGCCGGTGGTCTGGCACCGCCGCCATGACGACCGCCGCGCCTACGGCTACGGCTATGGCTACGACCGCGACCACGACGGCATTCCCAACCGCTACGACCGCCACGACAACCGGCTGGACGGCCGCGGCGTCGACCGCGACCGCGACGGCATCCCCGACTGGCGCGACCGCCGCGACAACCGCCGCTGGTGATCGGCGCCGGCGCGCCGGCGCGGCGGTTCAGGCCGCGTCGTGCGCCAGCCGCACGCCGCTGAACTGCCAGCGCGTGGCGGCCGGAAAGAAGTTGCGGTAGCTGGTCCGCCAATGCCCCGGCGGCGTGGCCGGCGAGCCGCCGCGCAGCACGTACTGGTCGACCATGAACTTGGCGTTGTACTCGCCGACCGCGCCATCCCAGGCCGCGAAGCCCGGGTAGGCCGCGTAGGCGCTGGCCGTCCACTGCCAGGCGCGCCCCGCCATCTGCCACAGCCCCGGCGGCGCCAGCGCCGCGGCGTGTTCCCATTCGGCTTCGATCGGCAGGCGCAGCGGCGGGCCGCCGGCCTGCGCGCTGCGCCAGCGGGCGTAGGCATCGGCCTCGTACAGGCTCACGTGCCACAACGTCTGCCCCGGCCGCAGCGGCTGCAGGCCTTGCAGGCCGAAGCGGTGCGTGAAGGCGCTGCTCGTGTCGCCGCCGCCGCCGCGCCGCCAGTACAGCGGCGCCTCGATGCCGTCGCGGCGCAGCCAGTCCCAGCCGGCCGACAGCCACCAGCGCGGCTGGCGATAGCCGCCGTCGTCGACGAAGGCCTGCCAGTCGCCCACCGTCAGCAGCCTGGAGGCCAGCGCGCAGGGCCGCAAGTGCACCGCGTGGCGCGGCGTCTCGTTGTCGAAGGCGAAGCCGGGGCCCGCGTGGCCGATCTCGACCAGGCCGCCCGGCAAGGCCACGAAGGCCAACGTTTCAGCCGACTCGGCCGGCGCCGCCGCGGCATCCCAGGCTTCGTCGTAGACCGGGCACAAGGGGTTGCACGACAGCAGGTGCTGCAAGTCGGTGAGGATCAGCTCCTGGTGCTGCTGCTCGTGCTGCAGCCCCAGTTCGATGCGCGCGGCGATCTCGGCGCTGCAGCCGCGGCGCAGCAGCGCGGCCATGCGCTCGTCCACCTGGCGGCGATAGTCCAGCACCTCGGCCAGCGACGGCCGCGTCACCAGCCCGCGCTGCGCGCGCGGGTGCTGCTGGCCGATGCCGTTGTAGTAGCTGTTGAACAGCACGCGAAAGGCCGGGTGAAAGGGCTTGAAGCCGTGTTCGGCCGCTTCCAGCACGAAGGTCTCGAAGAACCACGTGGTGTGCGCCAGATGCCATTTCACGGGGCTGGCGTCGGGCATCGACTGCACCTGGCAATCGGCCTCCGACAGCCCGCGCGCCAGTTCGAGCGTGTGGCCGCGCACGGCGGCGTAGGCCAGCGGCGGGGCATGCGCGGCAAGGGTCGTCATGCAGGAATTGTCGGCGCTGGCGAGAATGCGCCGATGCCGAGCGCCCACCGCCCCCGCTTCCTGCGCGACCTGCAGCCCGAGGCCGACGTGCGCGCCGAACTGGCGCAAGGCCTGCTGCAGCCGCAGGCCGCGGTCTCGCCGCGCTTCCTGTACGACGCGCTGGGCGCGGCGCTGTTCCAGGCCATCACCGAGTTGCCCGAGTACTACCCGACGCGAACCGAGGCCGCGCTGATGCAGCGGCATGCCGAGGCCATCGCGACCGCGGTGCGCGCCGCGCTGCCGGCCGGCTTTGCGCTGGTCGACCTCGGCGCCGGCGATGGCGCCAAGGCCGAGCGCTTGTTCGCCACGCTGCGGCCCGCGCACTACGTGGCGCTGGACATTGCCGAAGACCCCTTGCGCCGCGCGCTGACGGCGCTGCAGCAGCGCCACCCGGCGCTGCCGGTCAGCGGCGTGATCGCCGATTTCTCGCAGCACTTGAGCTTGCCCAGCGGCGTACACGACGGTCCGTCGCTGGTGTTCTACCCGGGTTCGAGCATCGGCAATTTCGCGCCTGGAGAAGCCTTGCGGCTGCTGCAGCAGGCACGCGAACTGTCTGCCGGCGGCGCGCTGCTGATCGGCGCCGACCTCGTCAAGCCGCGCGCCGTGCTGGAGGCCGCCTACGACGACGCGCTGGGCGTCACCGCGGCCTTCAACCTGAACCTGCTGCGCCACGTCAACCGGCTGCTGGGCAGCGACTTCGAGGTGCGCGACTGGCAGCACGTGGCGCTGTTCGACGAAGCGCAGTCGCGCATCGAGATGCACCTGCAGGCCCGGCGCGGGCTGAGCGTACGCTGGCCCGGCGCGCGGCGCCGCTTCGCGGCCGGCGAACGCGTGCACACCGAGAACTCGTACAAGTGGACGACTGCGGCTTTCGAAGCGCTGCTGCGCCGCGCCGGCTGGCGCGAGGTGCAAGCCTGGCAAGACGAGCGCGGCTGGTTCGGCGTGTTCTTCGCGCGGGCCTGATGGCGACACGGCCAGCGCCGTCGGTGCAGCCGCCCCGGCTATGCTCGCGCAGCCCGCGACCAAGGATGATCCGATGAACGCCCCCGAGAAGCCCGCCGCCCCCGCCGAGCCCCGCTTGACCTCGCTGTCCCACGGCGGCGGTTGCGGCTGCAAGATCGCGCCCGGCGTGCTGTCGGAGATCCTGAAGGGCACGGCCGCGCTGCCGATCCCGCCGGAGTTGCTGGTCGGCATCGAGACCGCCGACGACGCCGCCGTCTACCGCCTCAACGACGAGCAGGCGCTGATCGCGACGACCGACTTCTTCATGCCCATCGTCGACGACCCCTTCGACTTCGGGCGCATCGCCGCCACCAACGCCATCAGCGACGTCTACGCCATGGGCGGCCGGCCGATCCTGGCGCTGGCGCTGGTGGGCATGCCGATCAACGTGCTGTCGACGCAGACCATCGGCCGCATCCTCGAAGGCGGCGCCGCGGCCTGCCGCGCGGCCGGCATCCCGATCGCCGGCGGCCACACCATCGATTCGGTGGAAGCCATCTACGGCCTGGTGGCGCTGGGCCTGGTGCACCCCGGCCGCGTCAAGCGCAACGCCGATGCCCGGCCCGGCGACGTGCTGGTGCTGGGCAAGCCGCTGGGCGTGGGCGTGATGAGCGCCGCGCTGAAGAAGGGCCGGCTCGACGACGCCGGCTACGCGCAGATGATCGCCAACACGACGCGGCTGAACACGCCCGGGCCCGACCTCGCCGCGCTGAATGGCGTGCACGCGCTGACCGACGTCACCGGCTTCGGCCTGGCCGGGCACGCGCTGGAGCTGGCGCGCGGCGCCGGCTGCGACGTGCACGTCGACTGGCCCGCCGTGCCGCTGCTGGACGGCGTGCGCGCGCTGGCGGCGCAAGGCTTCGTCACCGGCGCCTCGGGCCGCAACTGGGCCGGCTACGGCGCCGAGGTGGTGCTGCCCGAAGGCTTCGCGCCCGAAGACCGCGCGCTGCTGACCGACCCGCAGACCAGCGGCGGCCTGCTGGTCTCCTGCGAGCCCGGCGCGCTGGACGCGGTGCTGGCCACCTTCCATCGCCACGGCTTCGAGCAGGCGGCGGTGCTGGGCCGCGTGGCGGCGGCGGCCGAGCCCCAGCCGCGGCTGCGCGTCGACGGCTGACGCCTTGGCCGGCGACTTCTGGCTGATCGTCGCCGGCGCGGCGACCGCCGGCTTCGTGCAGGGGCTCTCGGGCTTCGCTTTCAGCCTGGTCTCGCTGTCGTTCTGGGCCTGGGGGTTGGAGCCGCAGCGCGCCGCCGTGCTGGCCACCGTGGGCGGGCTCACCGGCCAGGTGCTCGCCGCGCTGGCTGTGCGCCGCGGCAGCCGCTGGCGCACGCTGTGGCCCTTCATCGCCGGCGGGTTATGCGGCATTCCGCTGGGCGTGCTGCTGCTGCCGCACGTCGACCTGCGCAGCTTCAAGCTGCTGATCGGCAGCCTGCTGGTGCTGTGGTGCCCGCTGATGCTGTTCAGCGGCCGGCTGCCGCACTTTCGCGCCGGCCGCGCGGCCGATGCCGCGGTGGGTGCCGTCGGCGGGCTGATGGGGCCGCTCGGCGGCTTCACCGGCGCGGTGCCCACGCTGTGGTGCACGCTGCGCGGCATGGCGCGCGACGAGCAGCGCGCCGTGGTGCAGAACTTCAACCTCACGATGCTGGCCGTCAGCACCGCGGCCTATGTGCAGCGCGGGCTGCTCACGCCGGCGTTGTACGCCGACCTCGGCCTCGTCGCCGCTTCGCTGACGCTGCCGGCGCTGCTGGGCATGCGCGTCTACATCGGCATCAGCGCGCAGGCCTTCCGCCAGCTCGTGCTGGGGCTGCTCACGCTGTCGGGGCTGGCGCTGCTCGCGTCAGCCTGGCACGCCCCATGAACGGCGCGCGGCCCTGCATCATCGACATCGAGGCCTCGGGCTTCGGGCGTGGCGGCTACCCGATCGAAGTCGGCTACGTGCTGGCCGACGGCCGCACGCGCTGCACGCTGATCCGCCCGCCCGAGCACTGGACGCACTGGGACGAGGCCGCCGCGCAGGTGCACGGCATCACGCGCGAGGCGCTGCGCCGCCACGGCCGTTCGCCGCAGGCCGTGGCGCGCATGCTCAACGACGACCTCGCCGGCCAGACCGTCTACTGCGACGGCTGGGCGCACGACTACCCCTGGCTGGCCGCGCTGTTCGACGAGGCCGGCCTGCTGCCCGACTTCAAGCTCGAATCGGTGCGCCGCCTGCTGGACGAACCGCGCCTGGCCCGCCTGCCCGACCTGCAGCGCCAGGCCCTGCAGCAGTTGCGCGTGGCCCGCCACCGCGCCAGCAACGACGCCCGCGCGCTGCAACTGGCCATCGGCTGGGCAGCCGCTGATCACCAAGGTTAGCGCGGCGCCTCGCGCTCCTGCAGCAGCCGCCACATCACCTTGCCGGAACCGCTCTTGGGCAGCGCGTCGACGAACTCGACGATGCGCGGCACCTTGTAGGCGGCCATGTGCTCGCGCGCCCAGGCGATGATGTCGTCGGCGCTGGCGTGGCCGCGCGCCGCGTCGCGCAGCACCACCCAGGCCTTGACGGTCTCGCCGCGGTAGTCGTCGCGCGCGGCCACCACGCAGGCTTCCTGCACCAGCGGGCACTTGAACAGCAGCAGTTCCACTTCGCTGGGCCACACCTTGTAGCCGCTGGCGTTGATCATGCGCTTCAAGCGGTCGGTGAGGAAGAAGTAGCCTTCCTCGTCCATGCGCCCGAGGTCGCCGGTGCGGAAGAAGGTCTTGCCGTCGATCTGCACGAAGGCGTCGCGCGTGGCCTCGGGGTGGCGCCAGTAGCCTTTGAAGAGCATCGGCCCGTGGGTGACGATCTCGCCGCTCTCGCCGACCGGCATTTCCTGCAGCGTGGCGGGGTCGACGACGCGCGAATCGACGCCGAAGATCGGGATGCCCAGGCATTGCAGCTTGGCGCGCTCGGGCGGGTTGGCGTGGCTGGGCGCGGCGGTCTCGGTGAGGCCGTAGCCTTCGGCGAAGGTGAGGCCGAATTCCTGCTGCAGCCGTTCGGCCACCGCCTGCGGCATGGCGGCGCCGCCGCCCGACAGCCGGCGCAGGCTGCTCAGGTCGAACTGCTTCGCGTTGGGGCTGCCCAGCAGGTCGATCACCATGGTCGGGATGCAGGTCCAGTGGCTGACGCGGTGGCGCGCGATCAGCCGCCCCGCCAGCTCGCGGTCCCAGCGCGGCATCAGCACCGTGGTGCTGCCGCCGTAGGCCGCGCCCAGCACGTTGTACATCAGCCCGGTGATGTGGAACATCGGCACCACGCCCAGCGCCACGGTCTCGGCGCCCGACTGCCCCCACTGCCCGCCGCCGACGATGTTGGGCATCAGCGTGCGGTGGCTGTGCATGCAGCCCTTGGGCAGCCCGGTGGTGCCCGAGGTGTAGGGCAGCACGCACAAATCGTCGGGCTGCGCGGTCGACGGGCCGGGACGCAACCCCGCAGCTAACGCGTCAGCCCAGCGCACCGCGCCGGACGGCAGCGGCGGATCGGCGCACAGCCAGTCGAAGATGGCGGCGGCGGGCTTCTCGGCGGGATCGACCTGGTCGAGCGGCGGCATCGCGTCGGTGTAGCGCGTGACCAGCAGCGTGCGCAGGCGCTGCTCCGGCGGCAGCGCGGCGTTGGCCTGCTCGACGGTGGCGGCGAGATCGGCGCTGGTGATCGCCACGCGGGCCTCGGAGTCGCTGATGTAGTGGCCCAGCTCGTCGGCGCGGTTCATCGGGTTGACCGGCACCACCACGGCGTCGGCACGCACGATGGCGTGGAAGGCCACCGCCCATTGCGGGCAGTTTTGCAGGTACAGCAGCACGCGGTCGCCCTTGGCCACGCCCTGCGCCTGCAGCCAGCCGGCCAGCGCCTCGGCCTGCGCCAGCCACTCGGCAAATCTCAGCGCGCGGCCGAGAAAGAGGTAGGCCGGCTTGTGCGGATGGCGCCGCGCGCTGACCTCGAGGTTGAAGCCGATGGTGGTCTCGGGGACCGCCAGTTCGCGCGGCAGGCGCGACGGCCAGATGGCGTGGTGCGGGCGATCGGCCATCGGCGGCCGCCTTTCTTCAGTTGCCGTCGAGCCGGCGCTTCTGCGCCTGTTCGGCGCGCAGGGTGACGCACTCGGGGTGCTTGCTGAACTCTGACCGGTTGCAGACGAGGTCGATGCAGATCAGGCGTACCAGCGGCAGTTCCTTGGCGCAGCGCTCGCTGGGCGATTGCAGGCGGTGGTCGGCGGGTGGCGCGGCGTTGGCGGTGCTGGTGTTCGCCGGCGCCGGTGCCGGGCCGGGCGCTTGGCGCGGCGCGGCCTGCGGCTGCGCGGCCGGGCCTTGTGCCGGCGGCACCGGGCTGGCCGTGTTGGCCGTGTTGGTCGTGGTGTTGCGTGGCGACGGCGCTTCGGCGCGGCGCGGCGCCGGCTCGGCCGCCGCCGGCTTGGCGCGCGGGGTGGCGGCCGGCGGCGACACCGCATTGCGATTGCCGACCGGCGGTGGTACGGGGGTGGGGGTCGGCGTGGGGGTTGGCGTGGGGGCCACCACCGGCGGCGGCACCTGCGCGGGGCTGGGCGCCGGATTGACGGCGACTGGCGCCGAGGCGGCCGTGTCGCCGACCGCGACCGCCGCCGGCGCCGGATCGGCCGCCGGAGCCGGCGCCGGAACCGGCGGCGGTGCCGGCGTCGTCAATGCATTGGCGTCGGCCATCGGCAGATCGGCCGGCCGGCCGAGGAACCACCACAGGCCGCCGCCGATGGCCAGCGCCGCGGCCATGCCGCCCAGCACCGGCATCAGCCACGCCGGCGACGAGGCCGCGGCCGCCTTCTGCCTGCCGGCCGGCGGCGCGGCAGCGGGCGGATGCGACGCCGGCGGCCGCTCGCCGGCGGCGCGCCGCGGGGCCGGCGCCGGCGCGTCGTCGGCCTGCCCGGCCAGCGCGCGCGGCGCGTACTGCGTGGTGTGCGGCCGCGGGCCCGTCGCGGCCTGAGCAGCGGCTTGGGCAGCGGCCTGAGCAGCCGCTTGAGCGGCGGCCTGCGGCAACGGCAACGGTAGCGGGGCGGGTGCAGGCGGCGGCGGCGCGGGCGCCGGCGGCGGTGGCACCGGTGGAATCCAGAACGCCGACGAGCGCGGCGAGATGATGGTGGCGTCTTCGTCGGCGGCCGCGGCGCGCGGTGGCGGCGCCATCGGCGCCGGCGTGCGCGGCACCACCACGGTGGCGTCTTCGTCGGCCACCGGCTTCGGCGGCAGCGGCGGCGCCGCGCCGCGCGGCACGATCACGGTCGCGTCTTCATTGCCGGCGCCGGGGCCGCCTTCGATCGGCGCGGTGCGCTCGAAGGGCGACGGCGGCGTGCGCTGCGGCGGCTTGGTGCGGCCGGCCAGGGCGTCGCGAACGGCGGCCACGGTCTGCGGGCGGTCGTTGGGCAGCGGAGCCAGCATCCAGTCGATCACCGCCAGGAACTCGGGCGAGCAGCCCGGCAGCGCCTGCCCGGCCAGCGGCTTCATGGTGTCCTGGATCGAGCGGCCCGGCGCCGGCGGCGGCGGCCGGCCGAGCAGCAGGAAGTGCATCGTCGCGCCCAGCGCGTACATGTCGGTCCACGGGCCCTGCTTCATGCCGCTGACGTCGGCGTACTGCTCGATCGGCGCGTACGACGGCTTGAGGATCGCCGTCAGCGCCTGGCTGCGGTCGGTGATGACGCGGCGCGCGGCGCCGAAGTCCAGCAGCACCGGCCGGCCATCGGGCTCGATCATGATGTTGTCGGGCGCGATGTCGCGGTGGTACACGTCTTCCGAATGCAGCCGCTCGATCGCGCCCAGCAGCGGCTCGATCATGCGCCGCACCCAGGCCTCGTCGGGCGCCGCGCCGAGTTGCGCGCGCACGTCGCGCGCATTGCGGCCGCGGTACAGCGCCATCGCCATGTAGGCGGTGCCGTTGGCTTCCCAGAAGCGGTGCACCTTGACCAGCGACGGGTGGTCGAAGCGTGCCAGCAGCCGCGCCTCGTTGACGAAGCTGCGCAGGCCCAAAGCGAAAGTGTCGGCATGCTCCTGCGAGACCAGCGAGACGTGCAGCGTCTCGTTGCGGTCGACCAGCGTCGCCGGCATGTACTCTTTGAGCGCCACCTCGCGTTCGAGCAGGTGGTCGAAGGCCAGGTAGACGATGCCGAAGCCGCCGACGCCCAGCACGCGCCGGATCTCGAACTCGCCCAGCCGCGTGCCGACCGGGATGGCCCCATGCGGGTAGGCCGGGCTCGGGGGGCGGGTGTCAGGCATGTCGGGCAAGCTTAACAGGGCCATCGGCCGGCGATGCGGGCCGCGGCCCGGTCAGCTGCGGCGGCCCGTGTCGGATCCCGCACATCGCTCGCCGCGGCGGCTTCAGCCGGCCATGCGTTCGAGCATCAGTTCCACCCGCGCCTGCGCCGGGCCGAGGTTTTCGTAGACCGGCCACGGCGATTGCGGCGCCGCCACCACCGGCCCGCCGGCGCAGCGCGAGACCACGCGCACCGCCACGCCGCGCGCCTGCGCGCGCGCCAGCGCCGCGGCCAGCGCCTGGTGCACCGTGCCGTTGCCGGTCCCGGCCACCACCAGGCCTTGCACGCCGGCGTCGACCAGCGCATCGACCGAACGCGCGTCGGCGCCGCCGTGGCTGCTGACGATGGCCACCCACGGCCAACGTGTCACGTCAGCCGGCAGGCGCTGCAGGCCGAGCGGCTCGCCCTGCGGCCAGGCGCGGTGCTGGCGCAGGCGGCCGTGCTGCACCTGGCCCAGCGGCCCGGCGTCGCCGGAGCCGAAGGCATCCAGCCGCCAGGTGTGCAGCTTGCGCACGTCGGCCGCGCCGTGCACGTTGCCGGCCAGCACCGCCAGCACGCCGGCGGCGCCCGGCGTGGCGGCCACCAGCAGGGCATCGGCCAGGTTCTGCGGGCCGTCGGCCTGCAGCGAGGTGGCCGGCCGCATCGCCGCCGTCAACACCACCGGCTTGCGCGGCGCCAGCACGCGCTGCAGCAGCCAGGCGGTCTCTTCCAGCGTGTCGGTGCCATGGGTGACGACGATGCCGCGCAGCTCCGGCCGGGCCAGGTGGCGGTCCACCGCCTGCAGCAGCCGCAGCCAGGTGGCGTGGTCCATGTCCTTGCTGTCGATCTGCGCGAGCTGCTCGCTCTCGATGCCCAGGTCTTCGAGCGCCGGCTGGCCCTGCAGCAGTTCGTCCACGCCGAGCTGCGCCGACTGGTAGCCGAGGTTGTCGGCCGCCGTGCCGGCGCGGCCGGCAATGGTGCCGCCGGTGCCCAACACCAACAAACGAGGTGATTCGCTTTGCACTTTGCGCAACTTCTGGATGAAAATACAGTGGCTGTATGAAAGACCAGTTCGTGAAAGACCTGTCCGTGAAAGTCCCGTGCGCGACCCGTGCGCCCGACGCCCCCCGCGCCGCCCATCAGCAGGAGACCCCGGCATGAACGAAGGCCCCAAGCTCACCGCCCGCCAGCAACAGATCCTGGACCTGGTGCAAAGCGCCATCGCCCGCACCGGCGCGCCGCCCACGCGCGCCGAGATCGCCGCCGAACTGGGCTTCCGCTCGGCCAACGCCGCCGAAGAACACCTGCAGGCGCTGGCGCGCAAAGGGGTGCTCGAACTGGTGGGCGGCACCTCGCGCGGCATCCGCTTGAAGTCTGACACATTGCGCGCGCTGAACGATTCGCGCGGCAAGCAGTACACGCTGCCGCTGCCCGGCTTCGCGCAGCTCACGCTGCCGCTGGTGGGCCGCGTGGCCGCCGGCAGCCCCATCCTCGCGCAGGAGCACATCGACCAGACCTACCTGATGGAAGCCAGCCTGTTCGCGCGCCGGCCCGACTACCTGCTGAAAGTGCGCGGCATGAGCATGCGCGACGCCGGCATCCTGGATGGCGACCTGCTCGCGGTGCAGAAGGCGCGCGAAGCCAAGAACGGGCAGATCGTCGTCGCGCGGCTGGGCGACGACGTCACCGTCAAGCGGCTGCGCCGCACCAGCAAGGCGATCGAGCTGATTCCCGAGAACCCCGATTTCGAGACCATCGTCGTGCCCTTCAACGAGCCGCAGTTCGAGCTGGAAGGCATCGCCGTCGGCCTGATCCGCAACACCATGCTGATGTGATGAGCGAGCCCAACCTCGACGCCCCGCGCCTGCTGCAGGCGCGGCGCACGCTGCGCCCGCACAAGGCCCGCCATGCCGGCGAGTGCCAGACGCTGGAGCAGTTGCCCAACATCGGCCCGGCGCTGGCCGCCGACCTGCGGCTGCTGGGCGTGCTCGATCCGCGCGAGCTGGCCGCGCGCGACGCCTTCGTGCTGTACCAGTCGCTGTGCAGCATCACCGGCCAGCGGCAAGACCCCTGCGTGCTGGACAGCTTCATGGCCGCCACCGACTTCATGCGCGGCGCCGAGGCCCGGCCGTGGTGGACCTACACCGCGCAGCGCAAGACGGTATACGGCGCGGTCTAGGGTCCGTTGGCGCCAAGCGCGGGCCTCGCGCAGCTCGTGTAGGGAGAACTGGACGGATTTCCCCGCTTGTTCGGGGCTTGGGGTCGCGGCCGGCGGGGCGAAGATGGCTTCAGCCCGAGAGCCGTTGCGCCGATACCTCCGTCATGAACCCGTTGCGTTTCCTTCCCCTGCGGCGCCCGCGCTCGACCCTGGTCACCCCGAGCGCGTTTCGCGTCGAAGTCCGCCCGCCCTCGCTGCGCCATGCGCCCGCCGGCCTCGGCCAGCGGCTGCTGTTCTGGCTGCTGGCGCCGGCGCCGCAAGAGGCCGCGCCGCCGATCAACCGGCTGCCCGGCGTCAAGCGCGACTTCGATGCCTGCGTGGCCGACCTGCCGGCCCACAGCGCCCACGGGCTGCGCCATGCGATCGCCGACGCGCGTTCGCTGCGCGAGCTGTGGCACCTGCGCGCCGATGTCTACGAACAGGTTGGCCGCGCGCACAGCGAAGCCGAGGCCGACCGTCGGCTGCAACGCCTGAACACCCACTTCCCGACCCGCGCGCCGCGCGCCGGCATGGCCACGCGCGGCGCGGCCCGCGGCCTGCACCGGCTGCAGCCGGCCGACGCCCCGGCCACGCTGCTGACGCTGCACTGAACCGCCGCCCACCACCATGCTGTCTCCCGCGCCCCGCCACTTCCTGCCCACCGCCGCGCTGGCCGGCGCCGGCCTGCCGGGCGACCGCCTGGCCCAGCTGGCCGCGCGCAGCGCCTTCCTGCAGCTCAAGGGCAGCTTCCTGGACGCGGTGGCGCTGCTCGGCAGCCGCGATGGCGGCGACTGGCTGCGCCAGCAGGTCCACCACGCCGAAGAGCCGGTGGACCTGTGGCTGCTGCGCGGCCCGCTGTTCGACGCGCTGGAAGGCAACGAGCCCGAGCGCCGCGTCGCCCGGCTGCGCCTGCGCCGCTGCCTGGACACCCTGTTCCCCGACACCGCGCCGGCGGCCAGCGCCTTCGGCGCGTTCTGACGCTCAGTCTTCGAAGCGCCCCAGCCGCACCTGCGTATTGCCGGGCCGCACGTGGTCGGCGTTCGGCATGACGAGCACGGTGTCGTCGTAAGGCGCGCACCAGACCTGGTCGCCGTCGCGCGCGATCGGCGTGCCCGCCTGCCGCACCACGCCCAGGCCTTCCACCGGCACCAGGAAGTGGAACGCCGGGGTTCGCGCCACCACCGCTTCGGTCACGCGCACGAGGCGCTGGCGTTGCGGCGTCGGCACGCGCTGGCGCTGTGCCGCCCAGTCGGCGTCGGCCAGGCCGGTCAGCGCGAGAAAGCGCGCCAGCGTGTCGATCGCTACCTCGCGCGACGACGCGGCCCAATGCTGGCCGCATTCCATCAGCAGCGCGCGGCGCGGTGACGCCGGGTCGCTGAAGCCGCCGCGCTCCACCATGCGCAGCCCCGCCGGGTGGCCGGTGTCGATCAGCAAATCGGCCGGCACGCCGAGCTGGCGCGCGTAGTCGGCGTTCTTGTCGGCGGTGCCGCAGACCATCAGCGGCCGGCAGGGCTCGCTCATCGAATGGATGTCGAGCAGCAGCTCGGTCTCGTCGACGAAAGGCCGCAGCTCGCGCGCGCGGCGCAGCTCGGCCGAGTCGCGCGGGCCCAGCAGCACGTCGTCGGCCCAGACGCGGTTGAGGTCTTCGTCGACGAAGCGCGAGTGCTGCGGCGCTTCGGCATCGAAGCGCTCGAAGGCCTCGACGTTGGCGAAGCTGACGGTCAACCGGCCGCGGCGCGGCACGAAGCGCTGCTCGTCGAGCAGCCACTTCAGCGCCCAGGCGCCGCACAGCTCGTTGCCGTGCGTCAAGGCCTGCACCATCACGCGCGGGCCGGCCTGGCCCGAGTCGAGCACGTGCACGTAGTCGACGCCGCGGTTGCCGCGCTTGAAGGCGCTGATGTCGGGCGGCAGGATCTCCAGGGGCGTGGTGGGCTTGTTCATCGCGGGCTGCGGGTTTGTCTGGTGCTGCGACGGCGCCGAGTATCGCGCGCGCCGCCACACAATCCGCGCCTGGACCGGCACGGGCCTTGCAATCCGTACCAACCATGCCCGTGGCAGACCCGATGGGACGCCGCAGCCGTTGCCTTAGCATCGCCGCGGCACCAAGGGGGTGCGCAAGACGGGCCGCTGCGCCAGACGAAGGAGCCTGCACATGCAAGAGCAAGAGATTCGCGCGTTGATCGAGGAAGTCCGTGCCGGCACGCTGCCGCGCCGCAGCTTCATCGGCCGCATGGTGGGCCTGGGACTGACGGCGCCGATGGCGTCGATGATGTTGATGCACCACGGCATCGCGCAGGCGCAGACCGCGCTGCCCTACAAGCCCACCAAGCGCGGCGGCGGCGGCACGCTCAAGCTGCTGTGGTGGCAGGGGCCGGTGCACCTCAACCCGCACTGGGCCACCGGCACCAAAGAGCAGGAAGGCGCGCGCATCTTCTACGAGCCGCTGGCCGGCTGGGACGCCGACGGCAACCTCTACCCCGTGCTGGCCGCCGAAGTGCCCACCGCGAGCAACGGCGGCCTCGGCGCCGACGGCAAGAGCGTGACGTGGAAGCTGAAGAAGGGCGTCACCTGGCACGACGGCCAGCCCTTCACCGCCGACGACGTGGTCTTCAACTGGGAGTTCTGCAAGGACCCGGCGACCGCGGCCTCCAACATCTCGGTCTACCGCGACATCAAGGTCACCAAGGTCGATTCGCACACCGTGCGCGTCGACTTCCCCAAGCCCACGCCGTTCTGGGCCGAGCCCTTCGTCGGCACCTTCGGGATGATCCTGCCGCGCCACCTGTTCAAGGACTACATGGGCGCCAAGTCGCGCGAGGCGCCGATGAACCAGAAGCCGGTCGGCACCGGCCCCTACAAGTTTGCCGACTTCAAGCCCGGCGACATGGTGCGCGGCACCGCCAACGACAGCTACCACCAGCCCAACCGGCCGTTCTTCGACGCGCTGGAAATGAAGGGCGGCGGCGACGCCGTGGGCGCCGCGCGCGCCGTGCTGCAGACCGGCGAGTACGACTACGCCTGGAACCTGCAGGTCGAAGACGAGATCCTGAAGCGGCTGGAGAACGGCGGCAAGGGCAAGGTCAGCATCGTCGCCGGCGGCAACATCGAGTTCGTGCTGCTCAGCTACGCCGACCCCTGGAACGAGGTCGAAGGCGAGCGCAGCAGCACCAAGAGCCGCCACCCGGCGTTCCAGGACAAGGCCGTGCGCGACGCCATGGGCCTGCTGATCGACCGCAAGGGCGTGCAGGACTACATCTACGGCCGCACCGGCCTGGCCACCGCCAACTTCCTGAACAACCCGCAGCGCTACAACAGCAAGAACCTGAAGTTCGAGTTCAACATCGACAAGGCCAACCAGATCCTGGAAGCCGCGGGCTGGAAGAAGGGCGCCGACGGCATCCGCGCCAAGGGCAACGTCAAGCTCAAGTTCGTGTTCCAGACCTCGGTCAACCAGCCGCGGCAGAAGACGCAGGCCATCATCAAGGACGCCTGCACCAAGGCCGGCATCGAGCTGGAGTTGAAGAGCGTCACCGCGGCGGTGTACTTCGGCGGCGACTTCGCCAACCCCGACACGTACCAGAAGTTCTGGGCCGACATGGAGATGTACACCACCACCATGACCCAGCCCGACCCGCAGCTCTTCATGGAGCAGTACTGCAGCTGGGAGTTCGCGACCAAGGCCAACAAATGGTCGGGCCGCAACATCAGCCGCTGGCGCAGCACCGAGTACGACGCCGCGCACACCGCGGCGCAAAGCGAGCTCGACCCGGTCAAGCGCGCCGCGCTGTTCATCAAGATGAACGACCTCGCCTGCAGCGACGGCTACGTGCAGCCGGTGGTGTTCCGCCCGCGGCCTTCGGCGGCCGTCAACAAGCTGGTGGCGCCGCTGTCGGGCTGGGACAACGACATGTGGGCCCTGCCCCACTGGTACCGCGAGAGCTGATCCCGTTCCCCTGGAGAAAACGATGCAAGAGCAAGACATCCGTGACCTGATCGAACAAGTGCGCGAAGGCAGCCTGCCGCGGCGCGGCTTCATCGGCCGCATGGTGGCCGCCGGGCTGACGGTGCCGATGGCGGGCATGCTGCTGATGCACCATGGCCTTGCGCAGGCGCAGGCCACGCTGCCCTACAAGCCCACCAAGCGCGGCGGCGGCGGCACGCTCAAGCTCATCTACTGGCAAGCGCCGGTGCACCTGAACCCGCACTACGCCGGCGGCACCAAGGACCAGGACGCCAGCTACATCTTCTACCAGCCGCTGGCCGGCTGGGACAGCGACGGCAACCTGGTGCCGATGCTGGCCGCCGAGATCCCGACCCGCGCCAACGGCGGCGTCGGCGCCGACGGCCGCAGCGTGACCTGGAAGCTCAAGCGCGGCGTCAAGTGGCACGACGGGCGCGACTTCACCGCCGACGACGTGCTGTTCACCGCCGCCTACGCCGGCGACCCGGCTGCGGCGATGGTGACGGTGGCCACCTACAAGGACCTGAAGGTCGTCAAGGTCGACTCGCACACCATCCGCATCGACTTCGCCAAGCCCACGCCGTTCTGGGCCGAGCCCTTCACCGGCACCGCCGGGTCGATCCTGCCCAAGCACGTGTTCGAGCCCTTCATGGGCGCCAAGTCGCGCGAGAACCCGGCCAACCTCAAGCCGGTGGGCACGGGTCCGTACAAGCTGGTCGACTTCAAGCCCGGTGACGCGCTGCGCGCCGAGGCCAACAAGGACTACCACGTGCCCAACCAGCCGTTCTTCGACGCGCTGGAACTCAAGGGCGGCGGCGACGCCACCAGCGCCGCGCGCGCCGTGCTGCAGACGGGCGAGTTCGACCTCGGCTGGAACCTGGCGGTCGAGGACGAGATCCTCAAGCGCCTGGAGGCCGCCGGCAAGGGCAAGATGCAGTTCTACGCCGGCAGCGACATCGAGTTCATCGGCCTCAACCCTACCGACCCCTGGAACGAGGTCGACGGCGAGCGTGCCAGCGCCAAGAGCAAGCACCCGGCCTTCAGCGACAAGGCCGTGCGCGACGCGATGAGCATGCTGGTCGACCGCAAGGCCATCGGCGACTTCATCTATGGCCGCGGCGCCGTCACCACCTCGAACTTCCTGAACAACCCGCCGCGCTACCGCAGTTCGAACACCAGCTTCGAATACAACGTCGACAAGGCCAACCAGGTGCTGGAGGCCGCGGGCTGGAAGAAGGGCGCCGACGGCATCCGCGCCAAGGGTAACGTCAAGCTCAAGTTCGTCTACCAGACCTCGGTCAGCGGCCCGCGGCAGAAGTGCCAGGCCATCGTCAAGGACGCCTGCAGCAAGGCCGGCATCGACCTCGAACTGAAGACGGTGGTGGCTGCGGTGTTCTTCGGCGGCGACGCCGCGAACCCCGACACCTACCAGAAGTTCTGGTGCGACATGGAGATGTTCACGACCACCATGACGCAGCCCGACCCGCAGTTCTTCATGGAGCAGTTCACCTCCGAGCAGCTCGCGCAGAAGGCCAACAAGTGGGCCAGCCGCAACTGGTGGCGCTGGCACAGTGCCGAGTACGACGCCGCCTTCAAGGCCGCCCAGGTCGAACTGGACCCGGCCAAGCGCGCGGCGCTGTTCATCAAGATGAACGACCTGGTGGTGGCCGACAAGTACGTGATCCCGCTGTTCGCGCGGCCGCGGCCCTTCGGCATCCTCAACAAGCTGCAGCCCGTGCTCTCGGCCTGGGACAACACCACCTGGGCGCTCGGCTACTGGTATCGCGACGCCTGAGAAACGTCATCCCGGCGCCGCGGCCCTTGGAGAAGCAGCCGCGGCGCCACGCCCGAAACTGACAACAACAATCAGGGTCTCGTCGCTTGCTCAACTACGTCCTGCGCCGCCTGCTGATCGCGCTGCCCAGCCTGCTGGGCATCAGCGTGGTGCTGTTCACCGTCCTGGCGCTGGCGCCGGGCGATCCTTTCGAGGAACTGGCCACCAACCCCAACGTGCCGCCCGAGGTGCGCATGGCCTTGCGCGCGCAGTTCGGCCTGGACGACCCGATCTGGCAGCGCTACCTGCACTGGCTGGGCAGCATGCTCAAGGGCGACTGGGGCTTCTCCTTCGTCAGCCGCATCAACGTCGACCAGCTGATCGGCCAGCGCATCCCGGTCACGCTGGCGGTGATCGGCGCCTCGCAGATCCTGGCGCTGGCGATCGCGCTGCCGGTGGGCATCCTGGCGGCCGTCAAGCCCTACAGCTGGTTCGACCGCATCGCCAGTTCGCTGGCCTTCGTCGGCTTCTCGCTGCCGACCTTCTTCACCGGCATCCTGTTCATCCTGCTGTTCTCCATCGAGCTGGGCTGGCTGCCCTTCGTCTTCCGCGCCGACCTCACCGAGACCGGCTGGGCCTGGTGGCGCGAGAACATCAAGCAAAGCATCATGCCGGTGGCGGTGCTGGGCCTGTTCCAGGCCGCCAGCTGGATGCGTTATGTGCGAAGTTCGGTGCTCGACGTGATCCGGCTCGACTACGTGACCACCGCGCGCAGCAAGGGCCTGACCGAGCGCGTGGTGATCAACAAGCACGTGGTGCGCAACGCGCTGATCCCGGTGGTCACGCTGATCGCGCTGCAGCTGCCGCAGCTGTTCGGCGGCGCCATCGTCACCGAGCAGATCTTCCGCATCCCCGGCATCGGCAGCCTGCTGATCGACGCCATCCTGCGCAACGACACGCCGGTGGTGATGGCCGTGACCTTCGTGCTCAGCGCGCTGGTGATCCTGTTCAATCTTCTTGCCGACGTGATCTATGGCTGGCTCGACCCCCGCATCAGCTATCGCTAGCCAGCCGCTCGGCAAGGCCACCGCCAGCGTCTCGCCCTGGGCCGAGGCCTGGCGGCGCTTCAAGCGCCACCGCCTGGCCTACTGGAGCCTGTGGGTGCTGGCGCTGCTGGCGCTGGCCGTGCTGCTGGGGCCGCTGGTCTACAAGGTCGGCATCAACGACGTCGACTTCAAGGCGCGGCTGGCGCCGCCCTCCACCACCCACCTGATGGGCACCGACGACCTCGGCCGCGACCTGCTGGCGCGCATGCTCTACGGCGGCCGCATCTCGCTGGCGGTGGGCGTCGCGGCGATGCTGATGGCGCTGACGGTGGGCGTGGTGATCGGCGCCGTGGCCGGCATCTCGGGCGGCTGGGTCGACGCGGCGCTGATGTGGCTGACCGACCTTTTCCTCAGCCTGCCGCAACTGCCGCTGCTGCTGCTGCTGATCTTTTTGTTCCGCGAGGCGCTCAAGCAGATGTTCGGGCTGGAGCTGGGCATCTTCATCCTCATCGTCGCGGTGATCGGCGGTTTTCGCTGGATGCCGGTGGCGCGGCTGGTGCGCGCGCAGTTCTTCAGCTTGCGCGAGAAGGAGTTCGTCGAGGCCGCGCGCGCCTTGGGCGCCAGCGTGCCGCGGCAGGTGGTGCGCCACATCCTGCCCAACAGCCTGGGCCCGGTGATCGTGGCCGGCACCATCGACGTGGCCGCCGCCATCATCGCCGAGAGCACGCTGTCGTTCCTGGGCCTAGGCTTCCCGCCCGACATCCCGACCTGGGGCCGCATCCTCTACGACAGCCGCGACTTCATGGACATCGCCATGCACTGGGCGCTGTTCCCGGGGCTGGCGATCTTCATCACCGTGCTGACGATCAACTTCATCGGCGACGGCCTGCGCGACGCGCTCGATCCGCGGCGGGTTCTTTGATGTCGCCCCCAAGCTCACTTCGTTCGCGGCCCCCCGAGGGGGCGCGTCAGGCCCTTCGGGCGGCCGGGCGGTCCTGACATGCCTCTGCTCGACATCCAGGGTCTGAAGACCCACTTCAAGACCGACGACGGCTGGCTGCACGCGGTCGACGGCGTCGACATCAGCATCGACGCCGGGCAGACCGTCTGCGTGGTCGGCGAATCGGGCTGCGGCAAGAGCGTCACCGCCAAGACGGTGATGAAGCTGATCGACATGCCGCCGGGCAAGATCGTCGCCGGCCGCGTGCTGTGGCAGGGCCGCGACCTCGTGCCGCTGGGCCCGGCCGAGATGCGCAAGATCCGCGCGAAAGAAATCGCCATCGTCTTCCAGGAGCCGATGACGAGCCTGAACCCGGTCTACACCGTCGGCGAGCAGATCGCCGAGAGCGTGCGCCTGCACGACGGGCTGTCCAAGGCCGAGGCCTTGAACCGCGCGGTGGAGATGCTGAAGCTGGTCAACATCCCGACGCCCGAGCGCCGCGTCAAGGACTACCCGCACCAGTTCAGCGGCGGCATGCGCCAGCGCGTGATGATCGCCATCGCGCTGGCCTGCAACCCCAAGCTGCTGATCGCCGACGAGCCGACCACCGCGCTCGACGTCACCATCCAGGCGCAGATCCTCGACCTGATGCAGGAGCTGAAGGACCGCCTGGGCATGGCCGTGATGCTGATCACCCACGCGATGGGCGTCGTCGCCGAGGTGGCGCAGAAGGTGGTGGTGATGTACGCCGGCCAGGTGGTGGAAGAAGCGCCGGTGGCCGAGCTGTTCGGCAACCCGCGCCACCCCTACACGCAGGGGCTGATCCGCTCGATCCCGCGCATCGACCTGGCGGCCGCGCACAAGCAGCGGCTGGAGGCCATCCCCGGCACCGTGCCCAAGCTGATCGAGCCGCGCGAGGGCTGCCGCTTCGCCGCCCGCTGCAAGTTCGTGCGCGCCGAGTGCAACGCCGCCACGCCGCCGCTGCGCGAGCTGCCGTCGGCCGGCCCGGGCCACAAGGTGGCCTGCTTCTTTGCCGAAACGACCCATTGACGCCCCTTCCGATGCCTGCCGCGCCCCTGCTTCAAGTCCGCGATCTCGCCAAGCGCTTCCCGATCCGCGGCGGGCTGCTGCAGCGCGTGGTCGACCAGGTGCATGCCGTCGACGGCGTGAGCTTCGAGCTGGCCGCCGGCGAGACGCTGGGCGTCGTCGGCGAATCGGGCTGCGGCAAGAGCACCACCGGCCGCTGCATCCTGCGCCTGATCGAGCCCACCGAAGGCCAGGTGCTGTTCGAGGGCAAGGACGTCACCGGCGCCGACAAGCAGGCCCTGCGCGCGCTGGCGCGCGACATGCAGATCATCTTCCAGGACCCCTACGCCAGCTTGAACCCGCGCATGACGGTGGGCGCCATCATCGGCGAGGCGCTGACCATCCACAAACTGGCGCCCACGCGGGCGGCGTACGAGGCGCGCATCGTCGAGCTGCTGGAGACCGTGGGCCTGGCAGCCGATCACATGCGGCGTTATCCGCACGAATTCTCCGGCGGCCAGCGCCAGCGCATCGGCATCGCCCGCGCGCTGGCCGTCAGCCCCAAGCTGGTGGTCTGCGACGAGGCGGTGAGCGCGCTCGACGTGTCGATCCAGGCGCAGGTGATCAACCTGCTGGAAGACCTGCAGGAGAAGTTCGACCTCACCTACATCTTCATCGCCCACGACCTGAGCGTGGTCGAGCACATCAGCGACCGCGTGGCCGTGATGTACCTGGGCCGCATCGTCGAGATCGCGCCGGCGCGCGAGCTCTACAGCAACCCGCGCCACCCCTATACCGAGGCGCTGCTGTCGGCCGTGCCCATCCCCGACCCCAAGGTCAAGCGCGAGCGCATCCACCTGCAGGGCGACGTGCCCAGCCCCATCCGCCCGCCGCCGGGCTGCCACTTCCACACCCGCTGCCCGATCGCGCAGAAGGGCCTGTGCGACGTGCAGCGGCCCGAGCTGAAGACCGTGGGCGAAGGCCACCAGGTGAGCTGCCACCTGCGCAGCTGAACGGCTCGTCAGGCCGCCGCATCGACGCGCGCCTGCACCTGCGCCATCAGCGCGCCCAGTTCGGCATCGAGAAACTGCACGAACACGCCGGTGGCCACCGCCGGCGTCTGGCCGACGCGCTGATACAGGCAGGTGCGCGACTTGGCCTCGGCGTCGGACAGCGGCAGCCAGCGCAGGCGACCCTCGGCCACGTCGTGCGCCACGTTCTCCTGCACCAGCAGCCCCACCAGGCCGCCGCCGGCGGCCAACTGCCGAATCATCGCCACCGAGGCGGTCTCCACCACCGGGCTCAGGCTGCGGCGCTCGCGCCCGGCGATGCGCTCGGCCATCACACGCAGTTCCATGTCGGGCGCCGGCAGCACCAGCGGGTAAGCCAGGCAGTCGCGCAGGCGCAAACGCTTGCCGCGCGGCGCCAGTTCGTGCCCCGGCGCCACCACCGCGCCCAGCTGCTGCGGCCAGGCGCGCACGCGCTCCACGCCGGGCGGCGGCGCGCGCTCCAGGCACAGCGCAAGGTCGATCTCGCCGCCGGCCACGCCGCGCAGCAGGCTTTCGCCGTTGCCGGTGCGCACCGTGAAGCGGATGCCCGGGTAGCGCGCCAGCGTGGCCTCGATCACGCTGGGCATCAGCCGCTCGGCACTTGAAGTCGGCACGCCCAGGCTGACGTGGCCGCGGCGCAGCGAACGCAGCGCCTCCACCTGCGACAAGGCCTGCTCGTAGTCGCGCTGCGCGCGGCGCGCCGCGGCCAGCACGATCTCGCCGGCCGCGCTGAGCTTCATGCCGCGCGGCAGGCGGTCGAACAGCGGCGCGCCGACCTGCGCTTCAAGGTTGACCACCTGCGCGTGCACCGCGGCCGCCGTCAGGTGCAGGCTTTCGGCGGCCTTGCGCACCGAGCCCTGGCGCGCCACCGCGTCGAGGCAGCGGAACGCCTGGCTGATGCTCTTGCTGGGGCTGCGGCTGGGGGCGGGTGCGGCAGGCTTGGCAGGCATCGGTCCAGTGTACGGATTCTCCGAACGGGGCGAAAGAAACAATCAGCTATGCCGAACGCCCGCCAGCGCGCAGACTGCCGTCCATCGTTGCACCACGGAAGGCCCGCGATGAAGACCTTGCTGCTCGCCACCCTGCTTGCCGGCGCGCCAGCGCTGGCGCCCCTGCCCGCTGCCGCGCAAGGCGGCTGGCCCGACAAGCCCATCACCGTGGTCGTGCCCTTCGGCGCCGGCGGCGGCGTCGACGCCGCGGCGCGCATCGCGATGCCGAAGCTGGCCGAGCGCCTGGGCCAGCAGATCGTCATCGAGAACGTGCCCGGCGCCTCGGGCACCATCGGCACGCAGAAGGTCGTGCGCGCCAAGCCCGACGGCTACACGCTGCTGTTCGCGGTGGCCAGCCCCATCAACGTGGCGCCGCTGGTCTCGCCCGCCGCGGTGCGCTACGACGCGTTGAAAGACCTGCTGCCGCTGGCCCCGGTGGCCGTGTCGCCCTTCGTGCTGATCGGCCGCCCCGGCCTGCCCGCCACCACGGCCGAGTTGCTGAAGCTGGCGCGCAGCCAGCCCGGCAAGCTGACCTACGGCACCGACGGCGTCGGCACCTCGCTGCACGTCACCGCGACGATGATCACCCAGCAAGCCGGCCTCAACCTGCTGCACGTGCCCTACAAGAGCGGCCCCCAGGTGCTGACCGACGTGGCCGGCGGCGCCGTCGACCTGGCCGTGCTGCCGGTGGCGCTGGTGCAAGGCATGGCCAAGGACGGCAAGGTGCGCGCCTACGGCGTCACCTCGCGCCAGCGCAGCGACGCGCTGCCCGGCACGCCGGCGCTGGCCGAGACGCCCGAACTCGCCAAGCTCGACGTCGATTCCTGGATGGGCCTGCTGGCGCCGGCCGGGCTGGACCCGGCGATCGCGCAGCGCGTGGCCAAGGAAGTGGCCGCCGTGCTGGCCGACGCCGAGTTGCAGGCGCGGCTGGCCGACGGCGGCATGAAGCCGATGCGGCTGACGCCGGCCGAGTTCGCCGCCTACCTGGCGCGCGAGCGGCAGGCCCTGTCGGCGGTGGTGAGCGCGGCCAACATCCGCATCGAGTAAGTCGGCAGTGCTGCTGCAGGCCCTGGCGCTGGTCGGCGTGCTGCTGTGCGGGCTGGCGGTCGGCGCCACCAGCATCGGCGGCGTGATGGTGGTGCCGCTGCTCACCGGCCTCTTGGGCCTGGCGCCGGCGTCGGCGGTGGCGGCGTCGAGCCTGGCCTTCGCCTTCAGCGGCGCCGCGGCGCTGGCCACGCGCGCACCGGTAGCGGCCTCGGCCGGCATGGATGCCGACACTGACAACGACGCCCTGCCCGGCTGGCCGCTGCAGCTTGCAGCCCTGGTCGGCGCGCTGCTGGGCGCGCTGACGCTGGCCTGGCTGCCGGCCGGCGCGGTGCGCATGGCAGTCGGCGTGCTGGCGCTGTTCTCCGGCCTCTACACGCTGTTCGGCGCGCGCTGGCGGCCACGGCACGACCGGCTGCGGCCGTGGATGCTGGCGCCGCTGGGGCTGCTGGTCGGCTGCGGCTCGGCCTGGTCGGGCACCGGCGGGCCGGTGCTGCTGCTGCCGCTGCTCACGCTGCTCGGCCGGCCGCTGCCGCCGGCGCTGGCCGCCGCGCAACGCGTGCAGTTGCCGGTGGCGCTGGCGGCCAGTGCCGTCAATCTTTGGGCGGGCCGGCTCGACGTGGCACTGGGCTGCGGCCTCGGCGTGCTGGTGCTGGCCGGCTGGTTCGCCGGCCGCTGGGTGGCCCGGCGGCTGCCGCTGGCCGGCCTGCAGCGCGCGGTGGCGCTGGCGCTGGTGGCCACCGGCGCGGCCTACCTCTGAATCCGAGCGGTTGGGAGACGACGCATGAACCAAGACCCGCGCCGGCAGGCGCTGCAGGCCAGCGAACTGCTGCTGGCCCCCGAGTGGCTGCTGCTGCCGGACGGCCCCTACGGCGGCCCCGTGCAAGGCCACGCGGTGGTCGTCGCGCAAGGCCGCTTCGCGGCCGTCGGGCCGCGCGCCGAGCTGGCTGAACGCCATCCGCACCTGAAGGCGGTGGAACTGCCGCAACGGCTGCTGATGCCGGGCTTCGTCGACGCCCACCACCACCTGACGCAAAGCTTCGGCAAGGCGCTGGCCTTCGGCGAGCCCTCGGAGATCTTCCGCCGCATCTGGGTGCCGCTGGAAGGCAGCCTGGACGAGCGCAGCTTGTACCTGTCGGCCAAGCTGGCGGCGCTGGAGGCGCTGCGCGGCGGCTTCACCACCGTCTGCGACGCCGGCGCGCGCGCCGAGCGCGGGCTGGAGGCGGTGGCCGAAGCGACGCGCGACGCCGGCATCCGCTGCGTGCTGGGCCGCATCTGCAACGACGACGGCAGCCGCCACGCGCAAGTGCTGGCCGAGGCCGAAGCCTTCCTGGCCGCCGGCACGCAAGGCCTGGTGCACCCGTCGCTGGCGATCTCGATTCCCGAAGCGGCCACCGACGCCATGCTGCACGCGGTGAGCAAGCTGTGCGGCGAGGCCGGCGTGCCGTTCCAGGTGCACGTCAACGAGCACCTGGCCTCGGTCGAGCGCTCGCTGCTGGCGCGCGGCTTGCGGCCGATCGAGCACTTGCATGCGGTTGGCGCATTAGGCCCGCAGGCGCTGCTGGCGCACGCCACGATGCTGGCCGCCGACGAATGGCCGCTGCTGCGCGACAGCGGCAGCGCCGTCGCCTACAACCCGGTGGCCAGCGCCTGGAAGGGCAACGCCGTCGCGCAGGCCGCGCTGCTGGCCGCGCTGGGCATCCGCGTCGGCCTGGGCACCGACGGCACGCGTAGCGACGGCTTCCGCTTGATGGACGCCGCCGAGACCGCGCAGCGCCTGACCACCGCGCTGGCCGCCGGCGATTCGGCCTGCGGCCGCGGCCGCCTCTGGCTGCACATGGCCAGCGGCGGCGGCGCCGCGGCGGCCGGCCTGCAGCGCGTCACCGGCGCGATCGAACAAGGGCTGGCGGCCGACTTCCTGCTGCTCGACCTCGACGTGCCCGAACTCACGCCGTCGTGGGACCTGTCGTGGGAACTGGTGCGACTGGCCAGCAGCGCGCAGATCGAATCGGTGCACGTCGCCGGCCGCCTGCGCTTGTGGCGCGGCTGGCCGGTTGACTGGGACGCCCGCGCGCTGCTGACCGAGGTGCGCGGCATCGCGAGCGACCGCGTCGCGAAGGCGCCGATTCAGCGCGTGGCGCGATGAAGGGCCACAGCGGCTGACCGCCGATCAGCCCACCTCTTCCGCCAGCTGCAAGGTCGCCTCGATGAGCCGCGGCGACATCCGATAGCCGTTGGCCTGCATCCGCTTCAGCGCCGGGCCCACGAGCTCGATCCTGCCCAGGCGCTTGGCCTGCAACAAAACGCCCAGCACGCCGAATACGGGCAGGCCTTCGCGAACGGCGGCCTGGCGGCCGCGGCGTTCATCGATCAGCACGCCACAACCCAGCGCGCGGGCAAGGCTGAGTGCCTGCGCTTCTCCTTCATCGAGATGGCTGACGGCGGCGGCGTAGACGGCGTCGGCGCGGCCGGGGTGCACTTGCGCATGGGCCTGCACGAAGGCCGCAATCTCCGCCGCGCCGCGGCGTGAACGGTCGGCCGTGGTTTCGTCCAGCACCGCCTGCGCCACGTGGATGGCATCGAAAACGGTCACCAGCAGTTCCAGAAGACCGCCGCCGGCCAGTGCGATCAACGGCCCTGAATCAGCGACGACGACGGGCCGGCTCATCGCGCCGCATCGAAGGCGGCAAGTTCCTGCGCCAGTTCAGCCGGGTCGTGGTCGACCACCGGGATGCCCTGCGCGCTGAGGTGGGCCAGAAACTGCGGCAGGCTCATCCGCGCCAGCTTGGCCGCGCGAGCCGACGTCAACTCGCCGGTCTTGAACAGCCTGACGGCCAGCGCTGCATGGACGCCGGCTTCCAGCAGATCGTCGGTGAAAGGAACGCTGACGAACAATGGCTGCCCATGGCGGGTGACGAGCGCAAGCCGACCTTCCTCGGCCTCGCGGCTGAGCTCGCCGGAGCGTTCGCGCAGTTCGCGGATGCTGAAGGTTTGCATGACGACCCCAAAATTGTTCCCCTACATTGGGGCACAAAATTGAAGACCGCGTCAAGGCACCGTCATGTCGACCTTCGGTCATCATTCCTTATGCCGTTGCTCCACCCCGAAGCCTCGCAGCGCCGCTACCGCGGTGACTACGCGGCGCATGCGCATGAGCATGCGCAACTGCTGTTCGGGCTGCAGGGCGCGCTGGAGTTGGAGATCGACGGCCGCGCGGCGCGCGTCGAACCCGGCGTGGCGCTGATCGTGCCGGCCGGCGCGGCGCATGGCTACCAGGCGCGGCGCGACGCGCTGGCGCTGGTGGTCGATGCCCCGCCGCAGCGCGCGCTGGAGCGCGTGCGCCTGCTGGCGCTCGATGCGCGGCTGACGCCCGACCTCGGCGCCCTGCTGCAAGGCCTTGCCGCGGCGCCGCGCGTGCTGCCGCGGCGTGCGCTGGACTTGCCGCTGCTGGCCGCCGCGGTCGAAGCCGCGCTGCACGAAGCCTGGCCGACGGCGCGGCTGGCGGCGCTGGCCGCGATGAGCGTGCCGCGTCTACACGCGCGGCTGCTGCAGCACACGGGGCTGACGCCGCAGGCCTGGCTGCGCCGCCGCCGGCTCGACCGCGCGCAGGCGCTGCTGGCCGCGGGGCTGACGCTGGACGCCGCGGCGCTGCAGGTCGGCTACGCCGGCGCCAGCGCGCTGGCCTTCGCGCTGCGGCGCGAGCGCGGCGTCGGCGCGCGCGCGCTGCGGCGCTGAAGCCACTTCGAGAGCCTCTCGACAAAAGCGCCGCGCCGCGGCCCCAGCATCGGGGCATGGACGACCCGACCCGAGCGCCCGCGATGCGGCATCCGCTGCGCGGCGTGCTGATGGTGCTGCTGGCCGCCGCCTGCTGGGGCACCACCGGCACGGCGCAGAGCTTCGCGCCGCCCACGCTGCCGGCCTACTGGGTGGGCGCGCTGCGGCTGGCGGTGTCGGCGCTGTTCTTCGCCGTCGTCGTGTGGGCCGGCGGCAGCGGCCGCGGCTGGCGCGGGCTGCCGTTCAAACCGGTGATGCTGGCCGGTGCGAGCATGGCCGCCTACAACCTGGCCTTCTTCGCCGGCGTGCGCGCCAGCGGCGTGGCCATCGGCACCGCGGTGGCGCTGGGCAGCGGGCCGATCTGGGCCGGCCTGCTGCAGGCCTTGCGCGGCCAGCGGCCCGATGCGCGCTGGTGGCTGGGCACCGTGCTGGCGGTGGCCGGCGGCGTGCTGATGGTGGGCAGCGGCGGCGGCGCGGCGGGCCAGCCGCTGTCGGCCACGGGCCTGGCGCTGTGCCTGCTGGCCGGGCTGTCGTATGCCGTCTATGCGCTGGTCAACGCCACGCTGGTGGCGCAGGCCGCGCCGTCGCTGGTGACCGGCGCGGTGTTTGCGCTGGCGGCCTTATTCGCGCTGCCCGCGGCGGCGTTGATCGCCGGCCCGCTGACGCTGGCGGCACGCGACCTCGCCATCGCCGCCTGGCTGGGCGTGGTGGCCACCGGCATCGCTTACCTGCTGTTCAGCCATGCGCTGCGCCACGTCTCGGGCGCCACCGGCGTCACGCTGGCGCTGGCCGAACCGGTGACCGCCTTCGCGCTGGCCGTCACCGTGGTCGGCGAACGTCCCGGCTGGGCCGCCGCCGGCGGCGGGCTGCTGGTGCTGGCGGGGCTGGGCGTGGTGGTTTGGGGCGAGGTGCGCTCGGCCGGCCGGCCGGCGTCGACTTGATTGGCAACACTCGGGCCGTTGGTCGCGTCACCAACGATGAGAGCCGTTGAGCGGCTCCGCCGCCGAATGGCATCTTCGGAAAGCGCCGTTGCCGAATTCATGCTTTGGCAGCGACCGAAGGCTTCCGGCATGACATCGCGAGGTCTCGACATGAAGACCGCGACGCTTGGTGTGCGGGCGCCCGAAGACCCAATGGCCGGGTTCGTGCCGGCCACGACGGCCGGCAAGCCGTCGAAAGGCGACCGCATCTCCTTCGCAAGCCCGGAACTCCTGTGGAGGGTGCTGACCGCCAAGCGCTGGGAACTGCTGAAGGCCATGTGCGCCGCCGGCCCCTTGTCGGTCCGCGAAGCGGCCCGGCGCGTCGGCCGCGACGTCAAGGCGGTGCATGGTGACCTGGCGGTGCTGTTCAACGCCGGCGTGCTCGTCCGCCACGAAAGCGGCCGGCTCGAATTCCCCTACCAGGCCGTCAAGGTCGAGTTCCTGCTGCAGGCGGCATCGCTTTCGGCTGCCGCTGCGCCCAGCGCGCGAACGCCGCGTGCAACTGCTCCAGCCCGTCGCTCAGCGCCGCGGGGCCGGGCTGCAGGATGTCGCAGCTCTTGATCTCGTGCAGTTCGCCGTCGCGCACCGCGGGCACGTCGGCCCAGCCGGGGCGCGCGGCCAGCTTCTCGGGCCTGAACTTCTTGCCGCACCAGCTGGCGACGATGACGTCGGGCGCGCGCCGCAGCGGCGCCAGCGCATCGGCGATCACGCGGTCGCGGCCCATGGGCTGCAGCGCCAGTTCGGGAAAGACATCGTCGCCGCCGGCGACCGCGATCAACTGCGAGACCCATTGGATCGCGCTGATCATCGGCTCGTCCCACTCCTCGAAGTAGACGCGCGGCCGGCGCGGCCAGGCGGCGGCGGCGGCCGCGATCTCGGCGTGGCGCTGGCGGCAGTTGGCGATCCAGTCCTCGGCCCGCGCCTGCGCGCCCACCAGGCCGGCCACCAGGCGCAGCGTGGCGATGATCTCCTCGATGCTGCGCTGGTTGGTCACCAGCACGTTGAGCCCGGCGCGGATCAGCTTGTCGGCCAGCGCCGCCTGCATGTCGGAGAAGCCGATCACCAGATCCGGCCGCAGTTCGATGATCTTGTCGATCTTGCCGTCGAGAAAGGCCGAGACGCGCGGCTTCTCCTGTCGCGCGCGGCGCGGCCGCACGGTGTAGCCGCTGATGCCGACGATGCGCGCCTGCTCGCCCAGCAGGTACAGCCACTCGGTGGTCTCCTCGGTCAGGCAGACGATGCGTTGCGGGCCGCTGGACATGCGGTGCACTCTACCGCGGGCGCCGCGGCTGGTGCGGCCGGCGCGGCCGGCGCGGACCCCCCGCCTATAATCGCCGTTTACCACCACGGCAGATGCCGCGCCCGCCTCGCCAGGGCCGTCGGCTGCCGCAGCACATGACCAAGTTCGTCTTCGTCACCGGCGGTGTGGTGTCCTCGCTGGGCAAGGGCATCGCGGCGGCCTCCCTCGCGGCCATCCTGGAGTCGCGCGGCCTCAAGGTCACCCTGATCAAGCTGGATCCCTACCTCAACGTCGACCCCGGGACGATGAGCCCGTTCCAGCACGGCGAGGTCTTCGTCACCGACGACGGCGCCGAGACCGACCTCGACCTCGGCCACTACGAGCGCTTCATCACCACGCGGATGAAGCGCAGCAACAACTTCACCACCGGCCAGATCTACAAGAGCGTGCTCGAGAAGGAGCGCCGCGGCGACTACCTCGGCAAGACGGTGCAGGTGATCCCGCACGTCACCAACGAGATCCAGGACTTCGTCAAGCGCGGCGCCGAGGGCGTGGACGTGGCCATCGTCGAGATCGGCGGCACCGTGGGCGACATCGAGAGCCTGCCCTTCCTGGAGGCCGTGCGCCAGATGAGCCTGAAGCTGGGCGCCGCCAACTTCGCCTTCGTTCACCTGACCTACGTGCCCTGGATCGCCGCCGCCGGCGAGCTGAAGACCAAGCCCACGCAGCACACGGTGCAGAAGCTGCGCGAGATCGGCATCCAGCCCGACGCGCTGCTGTGCCGCGCCGACCGCACCGTGCCCGACGACGAGCGCGAGAAGATCAGCCTGTTCACCAACGTGCCGCTGCACGGCGTGATCAGCATGCCCGACGTCGACACCATCTACAAGGTGCCGCGCCTGCTGCACGAGCAGGGCCTGGACGAGCTGATCTGCATGAAGCTGCAGCTGCTCACCCGGCCGGCCAATCTCGAACGTTGGGACACGCTGGTCCACGAGGTGGCGCACCCGCAGGGCACGGTGACCATCGGCATGTGCGGCAAGTACACCGAGCTGTCGGACTCGTACAAGTCGCTCAACGAGGCCTTGCGCCACGCCGGCATCCACAACCACGTGAAGGTGGCCATCGAGTACATCGACGCCGAGTCGCTGACGCCCGACCACGTCGGCGCGCTGCGCCACCTGGACGCCATCCTCGTGCCCGGCGGCTTCGGCAAGCGCGGCATCGAAGGCAAGATCGTCGCCGCGCAGTACGCGCGCGAGCACGGCGTGCCCTACCTCGGCATCTGCCTGGGCATGCAGGTCGCCACCATCGAGTTCGCGCGCCACGTGGCCGGCCTCAACGGCGCCAACAGCACCGAGTTCGAGCCCGCCAGCAAGTACCCGGTGATCGCGCTGATCGAGGAATGGCAGGACCGCGACGGCAGCATCCAGAAGCGCAACGCCAGTTCCGACCTCGGCGGCACCATGCGCCTGGGCGCGCAAAGCAGCGACGTCAAGCCCGGCACGCTGGCGCACCGCATCTACGGCCCGGTCGTCACCGAGCGCCACCGCCACCGCTACGAAGCCAACGTGAACTACCTGGAAGCGCTGCAGAAGGCCGGCCTGGTGATCAGCGCCCTCACCCAGCGCGAGCAGCTCACCGAGATGGTCGAGCTGCCGCAGGCCCAGCACCCGTGGTTCATCGGCGTGCAGTTCCACCCCGAGTTCAAGAGCACGCCCTGGGGCAGCCACCCGCTGTTCGACAGCTACATCGAGGCCGCGCGCCAGCATGCCGCGCAGCGCAACGTGGTGCCGATGGTGAAGGCCAGCGCATGAAGCTCTGCGGTTTCGAAGTCGGGCTCGACCGGCCGTTCTTCCTGATCTCCGGCCCCTGCGTGGTCGAGAGCGAGCAGTTGCAGATGGACGTCGCCGGCCGGCTGCAGGAGATCACCGCCGCCTTGGGCATTCCCTTCATCTTCAAGAGCAGCTTCGACAAGGCCAACCGCAGCAGCGGCAGCAGCTTCCGCGGCCCCGGCATGGAGCGCGGGCTGGAGATCCTGGCCAAGGTGCGGCGCGAGCTGCGGGTGCCGCTGCTGACCGACGTGCACGACGAATCGCAGATCGCCCCCGCGGCGGCCGTCGCCGACGTGCTGCAGACCCCCGCCTTCCTGTGCCGGCAGACCGACTTCATCCGCGCCGTGGCGCAAAGCGGCAAGCCGGTGAACATCAAGAAGGGGCAGTTCCTGGCGCCGCACGACATGAAGAACGTGATCGACAAGGCCCGCGCCGCCGCGCGCGAGAAAGGCCTGCCGGAAGACGCCTTCATGGCCTGCGAGCGCGGCGCCAGCTTCGGCTACAACAACCTGGTGTCCGACATGCGCAGCCTGGCCATCCTGCGCGAGACCGGCGCGCCGGTGGTCTTCGACGCCACGCACAGCGTGCAGCTGCCCGGCGGCCAGGGCAGTTCCAGCGGCGGCCAGCGCGAGTTCGTGCCCGTGCTCTCGCGCGCCGCCGTCGCCGTGGGCGTGGCCGGGCTCTTCATGGAGACCCACCCCGACCCCGCCAAGGCCTTGTCCGACGGCCCCAACGCGGTGCCGCTGAAGCACATGCGCGCGCTGCTGGAGCAACTGGTCGTGCTCGACCGCGTGGCCAAGGCCGGCCCGCTGCTGGAGAACGACTTCTCCTGCTGAGCAGCCTGCCGCCACCATGACCGCCCCCGCCTACCTGATCGTGCAGATGCACATCACCGACCCCGAGCAGTACCGGCAGTACATGGCCGCCGCGCCGGCGCGGGTGAAGGCCTACGGCGGCGAATACGTCGTGCGCGGCGGCCGCCACGAGACGCTGGAAGGCGACTGGCAGCCGCACCGCCTGGCGGTGCTGCGCTTTCCCAGCTACGAGCAGGCCAAGGCCTTCTACGACAGCGACTACGCCGTCAACGTCAAGCCGCTGCGCCACGGCGCCACGGCCTATTTCGACATGGTGCTGGTCGAAGGCGTGGCCGCCCCCGTCGTCTGACGAGCCGCCGCGCGACCGCATTGCCCTCCACACTTCATCCAAGGACCTGAATGAGCGCCATCGTCGACATCGTCGGCCGCGAGATCCTCGACAGCCGCGGCAACCCCACCGTCGAATGCGACGTGCTGCTGGAAAGCGGCACCATGGGCCGCGCCGCCGTGCCCTCGGGCGCGTCCACCGGCAGCCGCGAAGCGATCGAGCTGCGCGACGGCGACAAGTCCCGCTACGGCGGCAAGGGCGTGCGCAAGGCGGTGGAGCACATCAACACCGAGATCAGCGAGTCGGTGCTGGGGCTCGACAGCAGCGAGCAGGCCTTCCTGGACAAGACGCTGATCGACCTCGACGGCACCGACAACAAGAGCCGCCTGGGCGCCAACGCGATGCTGGCCGTCAGCATGGCGGTGGCGCGCGCCGCGGCCGAGGAGTCGGGCCTGCCGCTGTACCGTTACTTCGGCGGCACCGGCGGCATGCAGATGCCGGTGCCGATGATGAACGTCATCAACGGCGGCGCGCACGCCAACAACAACCTCGACCTGCAGGAGTTCATGATCCTGCCGATCGGCGCGCCGTCGTTCCGCGAGGCGGTGCGCTATGGCGCCGAGGTGTTCCACGCGCTGAAGAAGATCATCGACGCCAAGGGCATGCCCACCAGCGTGGGCGACGAAGGCGGCTTCGCGCCCAACGTCGCCAGCCACGAGGCGGCCATCCAGCTCATCCTCGAAGCCATCGACAAAGCGGGTTATGTGGCCGGCGAGCAGATCGCCATCGGCCTGGATTGCGCGGCCAGCGAGTTCTACAAGGACGGCAAGTACCACCTGGACGGCGAAGGCCTGGTGATGAGCGCCGCCGAGTGGACCGACATCCTCGCCACCTGGTGCGACAAGTACCCCATCATCAGCATCGAAGACGGCATGCACGAGGGCGACTGGGACGGCTGGAAGCTGCTGACCGATCGCCTGGCCAGGAAGGTGCAGTTGGTCGGCGACGACTTGTTCGTCACCAACACCAAGATCCTGAAGGAAGGCATCGACAAGGGCATCGCCAACTCGATCCTCATCAAGATCAACCAGATCGGCACGCTGACCGAGACCTTCGCGGCCATCGAGATGGCCAAGCGCGCCGGCTACACCGCGGTGATCAGCCACCGCAGCGGCGAGACCGAGGACAGCACCATCGCCGACATCGCGGTGGGCACCAATGCCGGCCAGATCAAGACCGGCTCGATGAGCCGCAGCGACCGCGTCGCCAAGTACAACCAGCTGCTGCGCATCGAGGAAGACCTGGGCGACGTGGCGCGCTACCCCGGCCGCGCGGCCTTCTACAACCTGCGCTGAGGTACGGCGCATGGGCCTCAAGCTGCTCAACGCGACGCTGGCGCTGCTGCTGGCGCTGGTGCTGGGCGGCCTGAGTGTCGGCAAGAGCGGCCTGCCCTACGTGATGAGCCTGCGCTCGCAGCTGAACGAGCAGCAGGCCGCCAACGACGCCGCGCGCGCGCGCAACGCGCGGCTGCTGGCCGAGGTCAGCGACCTCAAGGAAGGCCTGGAGATGGTGGAAGAGAAGGCGCGCGCCGAGCTGGGCATGGTGCGCCCCAACGAGATCCTGGTGCAGGTGACCAGGCGCTGAACACCGTTGCTCGACGCCGCGCTCAGGCCCTGGTTCACGCTGCTCGGCAGCCCGGTCACCGGGCTGGAGCTGCTGGCCTTCGGCCTCTCGCTGTGGATGGTGGAGCGCAACCTGCGCGTGCACCCGCTGGCCTGGCCGCTGGCCATCGCCTCGTCGCTGCTGTACGGCGTGCTGTTCCTGCACAGCCGGCTCTACGGCGAGGCCGGACTGCAGCTGATCTTCGTCGCCGCCGCCGGCTGGGGCTGGTGGCAGTGGCTGCACGGCCATGAAAGCGACGGCAGCGGCCTGCGCGTGCACCGCCTGCGGCCGGCGCAGCGCTGGCGCGTGCTGGTCGCCACCGCCGCCGCCTGGCCGCTGGTGGGCCTGCTGCTGCGCCACGCCACCGACAGCGACGTGCCCTTCCTCGACGCGCTGCCCACCGTGGCCAGCATCGCCGGCCAGTTGCTGCTGGCGCGCAAGCGGGTGGAGAACTGGCCCGTATGGCTGTTCGTCAACGTCGTCAGCATCGGCCTGTTCGCGGTGAAGGGGCTGTGGCTGACGGTGCTGCTGTACGCGCTGTTCGCCGTGCTCTCGGTGGTGGGCTGGCGCGCCTGGCTGCAGCTGGAGCGCGCGGGGGCCGCCCATGGCTGAAGCGCCGCGGCGCGCGCCGCTGGTGGTGGGCATCGTCGGCGCCGAGAGCACCGGCAAGACCGCGCTCGCCCGCGCGCTGGCCGATCACCTGGCACAGACCACCGGCCTGGCCGCCGCCTGGGTACCCGAATACCTGCGCGGCTGGTGCGAGGCCGAAGGCCGCACGCCGCGCCGCGACGAGCAGCGCGCCATCGCGCGCCGCCAGACGGCGCTGATCGAAGCCGCCGCGCCAGGCCACGACGTGGTGGTGTGCGACACCACCGCGCTGATGACGGCGGTCTACAGCCACACCGTGTTCGGCGACGATTCGCTCGACGCCGAGGCGCTGGCCCTGCACGCGCGCGGCTGCGGCCTGACGCTGGTGACCGCGCTCGACCTGCCGTGGATCGCCGACGGCTTCGTGCGCAGCGGCCCCCACGTGCGCGAGCCGGTCGACGACCGGCTGCGACTGCTGCTGGCGCAAGGCGGCATCGCCTACTCGGTGGTGCACGGCCAGGGGCCGGCGCGGCTGCAGGCGGCGCTGGGCGTGCTGCGGCCGCGGCTGCCGGCCGCCGTCAGTTGACGCTGCTGGAGCCCGGCTGCTGGCGGTGCGCCGAGGTGAACATCTCGCCGACGTCGACCGCGTCGAAGCGGTACTGCAGGCCGCAGAAGTCGCAGCCCACCTCGACCAGGCCGCGCTCGGCGATCAGGCCTTCGCTCTCGGCGCGGCCCAGTCCCAAGAGCATGCCGCGCACGCGCTCGCGCGAGCAGCGGCAGGCAAAGCGCGGCTGCAGCGGTTCGTAGCGCGTCAGCCGCTCCTCCCAGAACAGGCGGTGCAGCAGCGTCTGCGCGTCCAGCGACAGCAGTTCCTCGCGCGTCAGCGTGCCGGCCAGCAGCGCAATGCGGTTGTAGCCTTCGGACAAGCCGATCAGGTCTTCGTTGCGCTCGGCGGCTTCCAGGTTGGCCGCGCCCTGCACCGGCAGCCGCTGGATCAGCAGCCCGGCGGCCACCTGGTCGTCGGCCGCCAGCACGAGCCGCGTGTCGAGCTGTTCCGACTGCAGCATGTAGTGCTCCAGCACGGCCGACACCTGCTGCAGCGGCTCGCGCCGGTCGCCGTGCAGCGGCACCACGCCCTGGTAGGGCTGGCGGCCGGGCAGCCGCTCCTGCGGGTCGAGCGTGATCGCGCAGCGGCCGTTGCCGTGCACGTTGAGCAGCGCTTCGAGCCGGGCGCCGGCCGGCACCTCGCCCACCACCTTGGCGGTGCAGCGGAACGACAGGTCGGGCTGCGCCTCGGCCACCGCCAGCTTGACCGGCCCGTCGCCGAAGATCTGCAGCACCAGCGCGCCGTTGAACTTGATGTTGGCCTGCATCAGCACCGCCGCCGCGGCCATCTCGCCGAGCAGCGCGCGCACCTCGGCCGGCTGGGCGCCCGCCGTCTCGCGGCGGCGCAGCGCCTCGGTCCAGCCCTCGGTCAGCCGCACCAGCATGCCGCGCACCGGCAGGCCGTCGAACAGGAACTTGTGCAGCTCCGACATCAGCCGATGCGCTCGCTTTGCGTGCGGTGGCGCAGCGCCTGCTGCACGTAGTGCGCGGCGCCGCCGGCCAGGCGCGCGATCTCCTCGGGCCGCAGCGCGCGCACCGCCTTGGCCGGCGAGCCCATGATCATCGAGCCGTCGGGGAACTCCTTGCCCTCGGTCACCAGCGCGCCGGCGCCGACGATGCAGTGGCGCCCGATGCGCGCGCGGTTCATCACCACCGCCTGGATGCCGATCAGGCTGCCGTCGCCGATGCTGCAGCCGTGCAGCATGGCCTGGTGGCCGATGGTCACGCCCTCGCCCACCAGCAGCTCGATGCCGCCGTCGGTGTGCAGCACGCTGCCGTCCTGCACGTTGCAGTTGCGGCCGATGCGCAGCCAGTCGTTGTCGCCGCGCAGCACGCAGCCGTACCAGACGCTGGCGCCTTCGGCCAGCTCGACGCGGCCGATCACCGTGGCGTTGTCGGCCACCCAGGCCGAGGCGGCCACCCGCGGCGCGTGTTCACCCAGACGGTAGATGCCCAAGGGCCGCTCTCCCCGATGTGTTGATCGTCGACAATTGTAGGAATGGAACTGCGCCGGCTCGCCCGCGAGGCCTTGTGCATCGCCGATCCCGCCGCCAAGGCGGCCGCGGCGCAGGCGCTGTTCGACGGCTGCCGCGCCGGCCACGCGGCGCTCGATGCCGATGCGGTGCTCGACGAGCCCGCCGCCGCGTCCGGCCGGCCGGCGCGGCCGCGCCTCGTGGACCCGGCGGCGCTGCCGCGCCGTTCGCCCTTCACCGCCGCCGGGCGTGCCGCGCTGCTGCACGCGGTGGCGCACATCGAGTTCAACGCCATCAACCTGGCGCTCGATGCCGCCTGGCGCTTCCCCGGCCTGCCGGCCGACTACTACCGCGACTGGCTGCGCGTGGCCGCCGAGGAAGCCGTGCACTTCGGCCTGCTGCGCGCACACCTGCAGACGCTCGACCACGACTACGGCGACTTCGACGCCCACGACGGCCTGTGGGCAATGGCGCAGCGCACGCAGGGCGACCTGGTCGCCCGCATGGCGCTGGTGCCGCGCACGCTGGAAGCGCGCGGGCTCGACGCCACGCCGCCGATGCAGGCGCGCCTGGCGCAGGCCGGCGACCAGCGCGCGGTGGCCATCCTCGACGTGATCCTGCGCGACGAGGTCGGCCACGTGGCAATCGGCAACCGCTGGTACGCCTGGGCCTGCGCGCAGCGCGGGCTCGACCCGCTGGCCCACTACCCGCTGCTGGCGCGGCAATACCGCGCGCCGAGGCTGCAGCCGCCCTTCAACCTGGCGGCGCGGCGCGACGCCGGCTTCCACCCCGACGAACTGCTGGCGCTGCAGGCCGCTGCGGCCGCCGACCACCCGCCATCTTGAGCACGCGCGACCTCTTCTCCCACCGCTCCTTCATGCTGCTGTGGGTGGCCCGCCTGGCCGGCACCGCCGGCAACCAGATGCTGATGCTGGCGCTGAGCTGGCAGATGTACGACCTCACCGGCTCGGCCTGGGACCTGGGCCTGGTCGGGCTGCTGCAGTTCCTGCCGTCGATCCCGCTGGTGCTGCCGGCCGGCCATCTGATCGACCGCTTCAACCGCGCGCGGCTGCTCTCGCTGTGCCTGGGCGTGCAGGTCGTCATCGGCCTCGTGCTGTGCCTGGGCACGGCCAGCGGCCAGCTCGACCGCCACTGGCTGCTGGCCGTGTCGGTGGCGCTGGGCGTGATGCGCAGCTTCCAGATGCCCACCCAGCAGGCGCTGACGCCCTGCCTGGTGCCGCCCGCGCTGCTGCCGCGCGCGCTGGCCTTCAGCTCCAGCGGCATGCAGGCCGCCATCATCGCCGGGCCGGCGGTCGGCGGGCTGCTGTACGTGGCCGGGCCGACGGTGACCTACGCCACCTGCGCCGCCCTCTTCGTGCTGGCCACCGCGCTGGTGGCCGGCGGCGTGCGCTACGAGCACGAGCCGCCGCCACGCCAGGCGCCCGGCTGGCGCACGCTGCTGGCCGGGCTGCACTTCGTGGCCGGCCACAAGGTGGTGCTGGGCGCCATCTCGCTGGACCTGTTCGCGGTGCTGCTGGGCGGCGCCACGGCGCTGCTGCCCATCTACGCCAAGGACGTGCTGCACGTCGGCCCCGCGGGCCTGGGCCTGCTGCGCGGCGCGCCGGCGGTGGGCGCGCTGCTGATGTCGGTGCTGCTGGTACGCTGGCCCATCCACCGCCGCACCGGCGCCTGGCTGCTGGGCGCCGTGGCCTTCTACGGGCTGACCATCATCGTCTTCGGGCTGTCCACCTCGTTCTGGCTGTCGCTGGCGGCGCTGGGGTTGGGCGGCGCGGCCGACATGGTGAGCGTGGTGATCCGCCAGACGCTGGTGCAGCTTGAAACGCCCGACGCCATGCGCGGCCGCGTCAGCGCCGTCAACTCGGTGTTCATCGGCGCCAGCAACCAGTTGGGCGAGTTCGAGTCGGGCGCCACCGCCGCCTGGCTGGGGCCGGTGGGCTCGGTGCTGCTCGGCGGCATCGGCACCTGCGTGGTCGCCGCGCTGTGGTGGCGCTGGTTTCCGGCGTTATCCCGGCGCGATGCGCTGGTGCAGGAGGCTTGAGCCGAGCCCCGTTGGCTGCTCGCCTTGTCGCTTCAAGGCGCAGAAGCCTCGAAGATGAGACAGGTCGTCGTGCCGTGAGCGACGAGGCGGCCTTGGCCATCGGTCACCCGCCCGTCCGCGGTACCCACGCGGCGACCGCCGCTGAGGACTCTTCCTTCGGCGCGGATGGCTCCCGTTGGCAAGACCCTGCACGAATTCCAGGCCTGTCAGTTGCCGACGCCGGTCAGGGCTGACGACCCCGTAGGGTCTTGCCTTGGCTGAACGATGCAACGTCGTCTCCTCGACGTTGCCGCAACCCTAGCCCCGCAGGCCGATGCCGTCTCGCCATCTTCGGACCTCTCGTCACCCCCGCTTCGCCCGCAGCACCGCCCGCACCTGGCGGCTGCGCTGCTTCCACAGCGCGAGCTGGCTCTTGCGCTGCAGCGCCGTCTGCGTGTCGCGCTCGGTCTCGCGCAGCAGCTTGCGGTAGTTGCGCAGGCGTTCAGGCGCCACCGCGTCGCGCACGGCGCAGCCGGGCTCGTCGTCGTGGCGGCAGTCGCGGAAGCGGCACATCGGCGCCAGCCGCGCGATGTCGTCGAAGACGGCGTCGACGTCGCCCGATTCGCTGTCCAGCCGCAGCGTGCGCAGCCCCGGCGTGTCGATGATGCAGGCGCCTTCGGGCGTGGTGTGCAGCGAGCGCGCCGTGGTCGTGTGGCGGCCGCGGCCGTCGGCGCTGCGCGTGCCGCCGGTGTCCTGCACGGCCTGGCCGAGCAAGGCATTGGTCAGCGTGCTCTTGCCCGCGCCCGACGAGCCCAGCAGCACCAGCGTGCGGCCGGCGCCCAGCCAGGGCTGCAGCGCCAGGCGCACGGCCGCGCCATCGCGCGCGTCGACGGCCAGCAGCGCGCCGTCGGCCGGCAGCAGCGGTTGCAGCTCGCGCAAGCGGACGGCCGCATCGGCGCACAGGTCGACCTTGGTCAGCACCACCACGGCCGACACGCCGGCCACGCGCACGGCGGCCAGGTAGCGTTCCAGCCGGCGCGGGTTGAAGTCGAGGTCGAGGCCCATCACCAGCAAGGCGGTGTCGACATTGCTGACGATCACGGCGCGGCTGACCTTGTCGCGCCCGTCGTGCTGGCGGCGCGCCAGCTGCGTCAGCGGCGGCAGCCGCTGCTCGGCCCACCACTCGCCGAAGGCGTTGCGGCGGGCCAGCAGCCAGTCGCCGACGGCCAGCGCATCGTCTTGCGCCACCAGCGTCTGCAGCAGCGCCGGCAGCGCCCGCGCCGGCCACTCGCGGTGGCCGTCGTGAAGCTGCAGCGCGTCGCGCTGCACCTCGGTCACGCGCATCAGCGATGCGCTCGTTTCGGCGGGCAGCTCGTGCCGCGCCAGGTGTTGAAGCATCAGCGGCGAAAGGCCGATCGCGGCCAGCCGCTGCAAGTCCAGGGTTTGGATCATCGCAGTCCACGGCGTTCGACGGCCGCGCGCGAAGCGCGGCCCAGCCTGCGGCCGCGCACGCGGCCGCAGGGGCTCATCGACGAATGAGGGGGTGGCGTTCGCCGCGGCCTTGCGAGGCCACGGCCCGTCAGACCGGGACTGAGGGAATCATCGACCGCACGGCAGGGCGTGCGGCGGCTGTCAGCTCAATGCGATGCGAGCGGCAGTGCTCGAAAGAAGCTCAAGCAGCGAAGGCCACACAACGGGCAAGATCTTGGGTCTTCATCGTGGCCTCCATGAGTAGTGGAACAAAGAAGGCCGCGACTGTGCGGCAAGCCGCGGCCGCCGTCAACCATCGTTGTCGTGAATCGTCGACGCCTTGATTCGCGCCCGGGCCCGGCGTCCCCTCACCGCATCACGTCAGCCGCCACCGAGCAGCGCGCCGCGCACGTCCTCCAGCGCCTTGACGTAGGCGCCGCGCTGCGACTGCACGCGCTCGGTGGGCCCGGCCAACGAGACGGCCACCGCCTGGTCGCCCAGCCAGCCCGAGACCGCCAGGCCGCTGACGCCGTCGGTGCCCTCGCCCGTCGCTTCGTACCAGCCGAGCTGGCGCTGCCGCTCGATGTCGGCGATCAGCGCCTTCGCGCTGGTGATCGTCCGCGGCGTCACGGCGCCCAGCCGCAGGCCTTGCACGCGCGGCGCCAGCGCCTCGGGCGGCAGCAGGCCGAGCAAGGACTTGCCCAGCGCCGACGCATGCGCGGCCACGCGCTCGCCCACTTCGAGGATGTAGCGCAGCGGGTTGCGGCTGGCCTGCGTGGCCACCACCTTGACGGCGTCGGCCTCCAGCACGCCGAAGAAGGCGCTCTCGTTGGTCTTGTCGACGAGTTGCTCAACCGCCTCGCGCGCCACGCCGCTGAGCGGGTCGTTCTCGGCGATGCGGCGCGCCGCCTCGAACATGCGCGCGGTCGGGTAGAAGCGCCGCGTGCGCGGCGTGCGCATCAGGTAGCCCAGGCTGTGCAGCGTGAACAGCAGGTCCGAGCTGCTGCTCTCGGCCACGTCGAGCAGGCGCGCCATCTCGGAGTTGGACAGCTCGCGCTTTTCGCGCGCGAAGATCTCGAAGACGGCCAGCGTGCGTTCGGCGGCCGGGATGTGGGTGGGCATGTGGTGGACGTGTCGTGGGTGTGGCAAGGTCCGCGGCAGCCCGCATGCTACCCAGCGCGCCGGCCGTTCAGGCGCCCATCGCCGCCGACCGGGCGGCCTGCGCGTCAGCGTCGCCGAACCACTGGTCGAGCGCGTGGATGCGGCGCAGGCAATGGCGAATCTCGTCGGGCAGCCGCGCGTCGATGAAGGCGCGCACCTCGTCGCGGAAGGCGGCCTGCTCGGGGCTCGGTTCGAGGTCGATCATCACTGGTCTTCGAGCAACTTCATGCGGCGGCACCCTGTCGATGTGATGCGCGGCCGGCCTCACTTGGCCAGCACGCCGAACTCCTTGATGAGCTTGTTCCAGTAGGCGTAGTCGCCTTGCAGGCGGTTCAGCGCGTCGGCGGGCGTGCCGCCGGCGGCCTCGACGCCCAGCTCGATGAAGCGCTTCTGCACCTCGGGCCGGTGCACCACGGCATCCACCGCCTTGGCCACTTGCTGGGTCACCGCGTCGGGCGTGCCGGCCGGCGCCATCAGCATCACCCAGCTCGTGCGGTCGAAGCCCTGCAGGCCCAGCTCCTGGAAGGTGGGCACCTCGGGCGCCACCTTCGAGCGCGCCGGGCTGGCGATCGCCACCATGCGCGCACGCCCCGACTCGGCCACCTTCTTGGCGCCCAGCGCGCTGACGAAGCCGGCCTGCACGTGGCCGCCCATCAACGCGGTGAGGATCGGCGCCTCGCCCGCGTAGGGCACGTGGTTCATCGGCAGCTTGGTGTCGCGGCTCAGCCGTTCGCCCATGTAGTGGGTGGACGTGCCCTCGCCGTGCGAGCCGTAGCTCAGCTCGCCCGGGTGCGCCGCGGCCCAGGCGAGGATGTCCTTGAGCCCGCCCTGCGTGGCCGCGTTGCTGGCGCAGAAGATCACGCCGGTGGTGAACACGGTCGACACCGGCACGAAGTCGCGCAGCGTGCGGTAGTTGACCGAGGGCCGGTTCAACTCGGTGGCCAGCATGATGGGCGACTGCGCCAGCAGCGTGTAGCCGTCGGCCGCGCTCTTCAGCACGGCATCGGTGCCGATGGCGCCGCTGGCGCCCGGCCGGTTCTCGACGATCACCGGCTGCGCCCAGGCCTTCTGCAGCCCTTCGGCGACGATGCGCACGACGATGTCGGTCGGCCCGCCCGCCGGTTGCGGCACGACCAGCCGCACCGGCTTGTCGGGGAAAGCCGCTTGCGCCAGCGCGGCGCCGAGGCCGAGGACGGCAAGCAGTGCCGCGCGCAGGGTTCGGTTCATCGATCTCTCCTTGCCATGGGGATCAGGCACGAGCTTTCGCCCGCATGGGCCCGGCCAGCGCTCACCGCGCCCCCTTGCCGAGCAGCGCGTCGGAGACGATGCGCTGCTGGATTTCCGAGGTGCCCTCGAAGATCTTGGTCAGCCGCGCGTCGCGCCAGTAGCGCTCGGCGGCGAAGTGCGTGGTGTAGCCGGCACCGCCGTGGATCTGCAGGCCTTCGCTGGTGACGCGCTCGCTCATCTCGCTGGCGAACAGCTTGACCATCGCCGCCTCGGTGTCGCAGCGCTGCCCCTGGTCGATGCGCTCGCACACCGCGTACAGCAGCGCGCGCGCCGCTTCGGTGTGGGTGGCCATGGTGGCCAGCTTGAAGCGGATGGCCTGGAACTCGGCGATGGCGCGGCCGAACTGGTTGCGATCCTTGGCGTACTGGATCGCGTCTTCCAGCGCGCCCTGGGCCAGGCCGATCGAGCGCGCCGCGGTGTGCGCGCGCGCCGTCTCCAGCCCGGCGGTGGCCAGGTAGAAGCCGCGGCCTTCCTCGCCGACCATGCTGGCCGCCGGCACGCGGCAGCGGTCGAAGGCCAGCTCCCAGGTCGTCCAGCCGTAGTAGCCGATCTTCGGGATCGCGCTGCCCTGGCAGCCGGCCGGCAGTTCACCGCGCGGCTTCTCGACCATGAAGGCGCTGATGCCGCGGTGGCGGGCGCGCGCGTCCACCGCCGGATCGGTGCGCGCGAACACCAGGATGAAGTCGGCCTGGTCGGCGAAGGTGCACCAGTACTTGGCGCCGGTGATCTCCCATTCGTCGCCGACGCGCACCGCGCGGCAGGTGATGTTGGCCACGTCGGAGCCGGCGTTCGGCTCCGACAGCGCGAAGGCGCCCAGGCATTCGCCGCGCGCCATGCGCGGCAGGACTTCGGCCTTCTTCTGCGGCGACAACGCCTTCAGCGCGCCGATCAGGCCGTTGCCGCGCGCGATCAGGCTGGCCACGCTCATCCAGCCGCGCGCCAGCTGCTCGGCCACCAGGCAGTATTCGTAGGCGCCGAGGCCGAGGCCGCCGTACGCCTCGGGGATGAGGATCGAGAAGTAGCCCAGCTCGGCCATCTCGTCGATCAGCTCGCGTGGGATCGCGCCCTTCTCCGGGTCCAGCCGGTTGGCCAGCGGCAGCACGCGCTTCATGGTGAACTCGCGGGCCGCGTCGCGGATGAGCTGGCGTTCGTCGGTCAGGATGTGCATGTCGAGTCCTTGCTCGGTGGTTCGATCGATTCAATCGATCTTGGCACCAGAGCGCTCGATGGTCGCGCGCCACTTGCTGCGCTCGGCCTGCACGAAGCTCTCGAAGCGCGCGCCCGACAGCAGCAGCGGCGTGCCGCCCATGCGGGCGATGGCTTCCACCGCGGCCGGCTCGACCAGCACGCGGGCCACCGCGGCCTGCCAGCGCTCGACGATGGCCGCCGGCGTGCGCGCCGGGAAGAACAGGCCGATCCACGAGGTCGACTCGGCCTGCGGATAGCCCATCTCGGCGATCGTCGGCACCTGCGGCAGCGCGGCCAGGCGCGTGGGCCCGGTGACGGCCAGCGCGCGCAGCTTGCCGGCCTGGATGTGGCCCAGCGTGCTGACGGCGTAGTCGAAGCTCAGGTCGACCTGGCCGCCGAGCAGGTCGTTGATCGACGGCGCGCTGCCCTTGTACGGCACGTGCAGGATCTTCACGCCGGCCACCGTCTGGAACAGCTCCAGCGCCAGGTGCGTGCCGGTGCCGTTGCCGGCCGACGAGGCGGTCAGCTTGCCCGGGTTGCGGCTGGCGTCGTCGACCAGCTCGCGCACGCTGCGCCAGGGCTTGGCGCCGTTGACGACCAGCACGTTGGGAATCGAGATCAGGCCGTGCACCGCGACGAAGTCTTTCGCCGGGTCGACGCGCAGCGATTTGTAGAGGTACTGGTTGGTCGCCTGCGTGCCCTGGGTGCCCATCAGCAGCGTGTAGCCGTCGGGCTCGGCATGGGCCACCGTTTCCTGCGCCAGGTTGCCGCCGGCGCCCGGCCGGTTGTCCACCAGCACCTGTTGGCCGAGTTGCTCGCCGACCTTCGCGGCCACCAGCCGGCCCAGCTGGTCGGTGATGCCGCCCGGCGGCCCCGGCACCACCAGCGTGACCGTGCGCGCCGGGTAGGCGGGCGGCGCTGGCGTCTGCGCTGGTGCTTGTGCTTGCGCTTGTGCTTGAACAACCGGCGCGCCGAGCAGCGCCGCGGCCACCAACAGCAGCGCGGGCAGCCCAGCGATGAACGGGACCGAGCGTCGTCTCATGGGCGGTTTCCTTCGATGATCGGCAACGCGTTTGGGCGGCGCATCGCGCAGAAAACTGTTTGACTAGACTACGATGATTCGTATACTAATCCGACTATTCGTAGTGGCAAGCCCTTTTCGCACCATGCCTGCCATCGTTCCCGGCACCAGCCGCACCATGGGCGTGTTCGGCGAGCGCGTGTCGCTGCACGCCTCGGCCTTGGGCAAGGCGCTGCTCGGCCTGCTGCCGCGCGAACAGGCGCTGCGCGCGGTGTGCGCGGGCCTGCTGGACGAAGCCCCCACACCCAGTTGAACGCAAAGGAGATGCCATGGACCTGGGCTTGCAGAACCGCGTCGCCATCGTCACCGGATCGGCACGCGGCATCGGCGCCGAGACCGCGCGCTTCCTGGCGCGCGAAGGCATGGCGGTGGTCATCACCGACCTCGACGGCGACGGCGCCGCCGCCACCGCGGCGCAGATCGTCGCCGCCGGCGGCCGCGCGATCGGCACCGCCTGCGACGTGCGCCGCGAAGCGCCGGTGCGGCAGATGGTGGCGGCCGCGCGCGAGGCCTTCGGCCGCGTCGACGTGCTCGTCAACAACGCCGGCCTGGTGAAGGACCGCACGCTCTTGAAGATGGACGAGGCCGACTGGGACCTCGTGCTCGACGTCACCTTGAAAGGCGCCTTCCACTGCTGCCGCGCCGCGCTGCCGCTGATGCACGAGAACGGCTGGGGCCGCGTCGTCAACATCAGCTCGCGCGCGCTGTTCGGCAACCCCGGGCAGGCCAACTACTCGGCGGCCAAGGCCGGCATCGTCGGCTTCACGCGCGCGCTGGCCATGGAGCAGGGACGCAAGGGCGTCACGGTCAACGCCATCGCCCCCGGCTTCATCGAGACCGACTACATCAAGAGCCTGCCCAACTTCGACACCATCGTTGAAAACGTCAAGGCCAAGAACCTCGTGCCGTTTGCCGGCCAGCCCGGCGACGTGGCCGGCGCCGTCGCCTTCCTGGCGTCGGAGCACGCGCGCTACATCACCGGCACCACGCTGTACGTCACCGGCGGCCGCTATGGCTGACATGGCTGACGCGGTCGACGTCGACGGGCTCACGCCCGAGCAGGTGCTGATGCGCGAGCACATCCGCCGCTACCTGCAGCGCGAGGTGGCGCCGCTGATCCAGCGCGCCGAGGCCGACAAGCGCTTCCCCTACGAGGTGCTCGACGGCCTGGCCGACTTCGGCTACCTCGGCGGCACCTTGCCCGAGGCGGCCGGCGGCCTGGGCCTGGACCACCCGACCTGGGCGGTGATGATGGAAGAGCTGGGCTACTGCTGGCTGTCGCTGCGCGTCATCGTCAACACGCTGAACATCGTCGCCGGCCTGATCGACGCCTACGGCAGCGAAGAGCACAAGGCGCGCTTCATGCGCCCGCTGCTGCACAACCGGCGCCGCGCCTTCGTCTCGATCTCCGAGCCCGACGTCGGTTCCAACGTCGCCGAGATCAAGACCCGCGCCGACCGCCGCGGCGACCGCTACGTGCTCAACGGCGCCAAGCTGTGGGTCACCGGCGGGCTGTTCGCCGACTTCGGCATCGTCGTCGCGCGCACCTTCAGCGCGCAGTGCGATGGCGGGCTCTCGCTGTTCCTGGTGGAGAAGGCGCACACCGCCTTCGACGTGAAGCCGGTCGAGACCATGTTCGTGCGCCCCACCGGCACGGCGGCGTTCAGCTTCGACGACGCCGAGATCCCGGCGGCCAACCTGCTGGGGCAGGAAGGCCAGGGGCTCAAGCAAATCCTCATCGGCCTGAACTTCGGCCGCCTCAACGTGGCGATGGGCGCGGTGGGCGCCGCGCAATGCGCGCTGGACCTGTCGACGCGCTACGCGCTCGACCGCCGGCAGTTCGGCCGGCCGATCGCCAGCTTCCAGCTGATCCAGAAGCACATCGTCGAGATGACGATGAAGACGCAGGCCGCGCGCGCGCTGGGCTACCGCGCCGCGCGCGCCATGCAGACCGGGCAGCCGGCGCGGCTGGAGACCTCGGTCGCCAAGCTCTACGCCACCGAGGCCGCGCACGAGGTGGCCAACCTCGCGCTGCAGGTGCACGGCGGCATGGGCTATGCCACCGAGTACCCGATCGAGCGCATCTTCCGCGACACCCGCGGCGGCATGATTCCCGAGGGCACGACCGAGATCCAGACGCTGATCATCGGCCGCGAGATCCTCGGCATCTCCGCCCTCACCTGAGCACGCCCTCCCGAAAGACCCGCCATGAGCAACCTCGTCGAGCACGTCGGCCAGCTGGCCCTCTTCTGGGAAGACCTGCCGGTCGGCACGCGCTACACCACCTCGTCGCGCACCATCACCGAAGGCGACGTCGCCGCCTTCGCCGCGCTGACCGGCGACTTCAACCGCCTGCACGTCGATGCCGAGTACGCCAAGCGCTCGATCATGGGCCAGCGCATCGCGCACGGCATGCTGGTCGCCTCGTTCATGGCCGGGCTGACCTCGCGCTCGATCGTCAACCAGCTGATGGAAGGCGCGCTGTTCGGGGTGCTGGAGAACACCATCAAGTACCCCAAGCCGACCTTCATCGACGACACGCTGCACGTCGAGATCGAGGTCGTCGAGCAGCGCGAGACGCGCAACCCCGAGCGCGGCATCGTGCGCTTCATGCGCAAGGCCATCAACCAGCGCGGCGAAGTGGCCTGCGAACTGGGCGCCACCTGCCTGCTGGCGCGGCGGCAGCAGGCAGCCGGATAAACGCGACGTTAGCCCCATGAGCCAGGCCGCCGCCATCGAGTTCCAGGACCTGTCGCGCCTGGTGCTGCCGCGCTCGATCGCGCTGGTCGGCGCGTCGGACAAGCCCCACAGCATCGGCGCGCGCACGCTGGAGAACCTGCTCGACCATTCCGACTGGCACGGCGAGCTGTCGCTGGTCAACCCCGGCCGCGACGCGGTGGCCGGCCGTCCCTGCCTGCGCTCGGTGCTCGACCTGGCGGCCGCGCCCGATGTCGCCATCGTCGCCGTGCCGGCCGGCGCGGCCATCGCCGCGCTGGAAGACTGCGCCCGCATCGGCACGCGCTTTGCCATCGTCTTCACGTCCGGCTTCGGCGAACTCGGCGAGGCCGGCCGCGACGCCGAGGCGCGCATGCGCGCCATCGCGCAGCGCAGCGGCATGCGCATCTACGGCCCCAACTGCCCGGGGCTGAACAACATCAACGGCCGCCTGGGCATGAGCTTCTCGCCGGCCTACCGGCTGGACCGCATGCCCGGCCCCATCGGCGTGGCCACGCAAGGCGGCGGCCTCGGCCGCGCCTTCATGCAAAGCGCGATGGCGCGCGGCGTCGGCAGCGGGCTGTGGTGCTCCAGCGGCAACGAGGCCGACCTCGAGGTCAGCGACTACATCCACTACATGGCCGACGCGCCCGACATCCGCGTCATCTACACCGTGATCGAAGGCGTGCGCGACGGCGCGCGCTTCATGGCCGCCGCGCTGCACGCGGCGCGGCGCGGCAAGCCCATCGTCGCCATCAAGGTCGGCAAGTCCGACTACGGCGTCAAGGCCGCCGCCTCGCACACCGCGGCGATCACCGGCTCGGCCGAGGTCAACGCCGCGGTGTTCCGCGAGCTGGGCATCGTCGAGGTCGACGACATCGACGAAGCCGTCGACGCCGCCACGCTGCTGGCGCGCGGCCGGCCCAGCGGGCGCGAGAAGATCGCCGTGTACTGCTTCTCCGGCGGCACCGGCGCCCTCACCTCCGACCGCATCGGCGTCGCCGGGCTCACGATGTCGGAGCTGGCGCCGCCGACGCTCGACGCCTTGCGCCGCTGGCTGCCGCCTTACGCGCCGATCGGCAACCCGGTCGACGTGACGGCCGAGGTGCTGGTCAACGCCGAGATCGCCTACGCCACGCTGAAGGCCACCGCCGACGACCCCGACACCGGCCTGGTGGTGGTGCCCATCCCCGTGGAGTACCGCCAGACCACCGAGCTGATGGCGCAGAGCATGGTGCGCGTGCAGGCCGACGTGAAGAAGCCGCTGCTGCCGATCTGGATCAGCGACCGCAGCGGCGCCGGCCAGGCGGCGTTGATCGCCGGCGGCCTGGCGCCGATGCGCTCGGTGCGCAATGCCGTCGCGGCCATCGGCCGCTACATCGAGCACGGCCGCTGGCAGGCCGGCCACGACCCGCAATGGCAGCCGCTGGGCCGCGCCGGCCCGGCGCCGGCCAGCACCACCACGCTGACCGAGGCCGCCGCCAAGCGGCTGCTGCAGCAGGCCGGCGTGGCGGTGCCCGACTCCAGGCTGGCGCGCAGCGCCGACGAAGCCGCCGCCGCCTTCGCCGCCCTCGGCGCGCCGCAGGTGGCGCTGAAAGTGCTGAGCGCCACCATCACGCACAAGACCGATGTCGGCGGCGTGCGCCTGGGGCTGCGGTCGGCCGCCGAGGCGAAGGCCGCGTTCGACGCCATCGTCGCCGACGTCGGCCGCGCGCAAGGCGCGGCGGCGATCGAAGGCGTGCTGGTCGAGACCCAGCTCGACCAGCCCTTCGTCGAAGTGGTGGTCGGCATCCAGCGCGACCCGGTGTTCGGCCACCTGTGCACCTTCGGCCTCGGCGGCGTGGCGGTCGAGCTGTTCAAGGACGTGAGCCGCGCGCTGCTGCCGCTGACGCCGGCTTCTGCGCTGGCCCTGGTGCGCGCGACGCGCTGCCACGCGCTGCTGGCTGGCCGCCGCGGCCAGCCGCCCTTCGACATCGAGGCGCTGGTGGCCGCGCTCGTCGCCTTGAGCGACTTCGTCGTCCGCCACGCGGCGCACATCGAGGAGCTGGAGGTCAACCCGCTGGCGGTGCGTGCGCGCGGCCTCGGCGTCATGGCGCTCGACGCCGTCCTCACCACCGCATCCAAGGAGGCTTTCGAATGCTGAAGACCGACATCGGCTACACGTCGATCGACGAGATCAAGGTGCGCGGCCTGAACCTGGCCACCGAGATCATCGGCAAGTTCGACTTCGTCGACATGATCTTCCACACCGTGCTGGCGCGCGCGCCGAGCGCGCGCGAGAAGGTCATGGTCAACGCGCTGCTGGTGACCACGGCCGACCACGGCATCACGCCGAGTTCGCTGTCGGCGCGCCTCACCTACGCCGGCGCGCCGGAGGCGCTGCAAGGCGCCGTCGCGGCCGGGCTGCTGGGCGCCGGCAGCGTGTTCCTGGGCACCATGCAGAACGCCGCCGAGATGCTGATCGCCGCCGCCCGCGAGCTGCCCGCCGACGCCGGCGACGAAGCCGTGCGCGAGGCGGCGCGCGCCGTCGTCGCGCAGTACCGGCGCGAGCGCCGCGCGATCTACGGCCTCGGCCATCCGATCCACGTCAACGGCGACCCGCGCGTGCCCAGCCTGCGCGAGCTGTCGCGCGCCAACGGCTACTACGGCCTGCACTGGCGGCTGATGGAAGCCATCGGCGACGCGCTGGCCGGCGAGCTGAACAAGAAGCTGCCGCTGAATGCGGTCGGCGCCATTGCCGCGATCGTCGCCGCGATGGGGCTGGACCCGCTGATCGCCCGCGGCCTGTCGCTGGTGGGGCGTTCGGCCGGGCTGCTGGCGCACCTGGTGGAAGAGCAGCGCGCGCCGATCGCCACCGAGGCCTGGAAGGTGGTGCTGCGCCAGGACCCGCGCAACGAACTGCCATGACGGCGAGGCTGCCGCGGCGGTTGGCGCCGACGCGCTTTGCGCTGCGCCTGCCGGGCCCGTGAGCGTTCGCGGGAAGGCGTCGCATGTCCCTCACCCTCGCCCTGCACCGCTCGCTGCAGCAGACGCCCGATCGCATCGCGACCATCTTCGGCGCGCGCCGCCGCAGCTACCGCGAGTTCGTCGACCGCGTCGCGCGGCTGGCCGGCGCCTTGCGCGCGCTGGGCATGGGCGCCGGCGACCGCGTCGGCATCCTGGCGCTCAACTCCGACCGCTTCATCGAAACCATCGCCGCCGTCTGGTGGGGCGGCGGCGTGCTCAACCCGGTGAACACGCGGTGGAGCGTGGCCGAGATCGTCTACTCGCTCGACGACTGCGACACGCGGCTGCTGATCGTCGACGACGCCTTCGTGCCGCTGCTCGCCGCCATCGACGCCCGGGCGCGGCACGCGCCGCGCGCCATCCATGCCGGCGACGGCCAAGCGCCGCCGGGCCTGGCGTCGTTCGAGGCCTTGATCGCCGCGCACGCGCCGGTGGCCGATGCCTACCGCAGCGGCGACGACCTGGCCTGCATCATGTACACCGGCGGCACCACGGGCTTTCCGAAAGGCGTGATGCAGTCGCACCTGAACCTGTGGTCGGCCAGCATCCAGCGGCTGGCCGAGATGCCGGCGCTGCGCAACAGCACCAACCTGCACGTGGCGCCGCTGTTTCACATCGCCGCGCTGGGGCGCGTGGTGATGCAGTTGATCGCCGGCGAGAGCCAGGCCGTGGTGGCCGCCTTCGAGCCCGGCGAGGTGCTGGCCATCATCGAGCGCGAAGCGATCAACGACACCGTGATGGTGCCGACCATGGTGCAGGCGCTGCTGGCCCACCCCGACTTTGCCAAGCGCAACCTGCGCAGCCTGAAGCGCCTGGGCTACGGCGCCGCGCCCAGCGCGGCGGCGATGGTCGAGCAGATGGCCGCGCAACTGCCGTGGGTCGAGCTGTCGCACGCCTACGGCCTGACCGAGGCCTGCCCCATCGTGTCGAGCAACCCGCCGGAGAACCACGGCGAGGCGGCGCGCCGCAGCGGCCTGTCGCGATCGGTCGGCCGCTGCGCGCTCGGCGTCGAGGTGAAGATCGTCGACGCCGACGACCGCGAGGTGCCGCGCGGCACGGTGGGCGAGATCGTGGTGCGCGGCCCGAACATCATGCTCGGCTACTGGAACAAGCCGGAAGAAACCGCGCAGGCGCTGCGCGGCGGCTGGCTGCACACCGGCGACGGCGCCACCATGGACGAGGCCGGCTACCTCTTCATCGTCGACCGCCTCAAGGACATGATCGTCAGCGGCGGCGAGAACGTCTATTCCGCCGAGGTCGAAGCCGTGCTGCTGCGCCACCCCGCCGTGGAGCTGTGCGCGGTGATCGGCGTGCCGCACGCGCGCTGGGGCGAGGCGGTGCACGCCATCGTCGTGCGCCGGCCGGGCGCCACCGCCGGTGAGGCCGAGCTGATCGCCCATTGCCACGAAGCCATCGCCGGCTACAAGTGCCCGAAGACGGTGGAGTTCCGCGACGCACTGCCGCTGTCGGCGGCCGGCAAAATCCTCAAGCGCGCGCTGCGCGCCGAGTACGGGCCCCAGCCGCCCGCCGCCTGAAGCATGACCGTCGACGCCCTCACGACCACTGCATCGTCTCCAACCCCGCCGCGCGCCGACGCGCTGCTGCGCTACCCCTGCGGCCCGGCGCCGGCAACCGGTGCCGCCAAAGAGGTGGCGCCCGGCGTGCGCTGGCTGCGCCTGCCCTTGCCGGCGGCCAAGGCCGCGCACATCAACTGCTGGGCGCTGCGCGACGGCGACGGCTGGGCGGTGGTCGACACGGGCATGTTCGCGCCGGTCTGCGTCGACGCCTGGAACGCGCTGCTCGCCGCCGACGGCGCACTCGACGGCCAGCCGCTGACGCGGGTGTTCGCCACCCACATGCACAGCGACCACGTCGGCATGGCCGGCTGGCTGACCCGGCGCGCCAACTGCGAGCTGTGGATGACGCGCACCGAGTACCTGAGCGCGCGCCTCAACGTCGCCGACGCCGAGCGCGAGGCGCCCGAGCCGGTGCTGGCCTTCTACCGCCGCGCCGGCTGGGACGAAGCGTCGCTGGCGCAGGTGCGCCAGGGCCATGGCCGCTTCGGCAAGGTCACCTCGCCGCTGCCCGAAGGCCACCGCCGCCTGCAGGACGGCCAGCGCCTGACCGTCGGCCAGCACGAATGGCAGGTGGTGGTGGGCAACGGCCATTCGCCCGAGCACGCCTGCCTGTACTGCCCGGCGCTCAAGCTGCTGATCTCCGGCGACCAGGCGCTGCCGCTGGTGTCGTCCAACGTCTCGGTGCTGCCGGCCGAACCACACGCCGACCCGCTGCACGACTGGCTGAGCTCGCTCGACAAGCTGCGCCACGCCATCGCCGACGACGTGCTGGTGCTGCCGGCGCACGACGACCCGTTCCGCGGCCTGCACGCGCGGCTGGACAGCCTGGCCGCGCGCCGCCGGCGGGCGCTGGATCGCACGCGGCAGGCGCTGGCCGCCGCGCCGCAGCGCGCCATCGACATCGTGCAGGCCTTGTTCGGCCGCGGCCTGGGCGACTGGTTCGTGCTGAAGCTGGCCACCGGCGAAGCGCTGGCCTACCTGAACTGGCTGCTCGAACGCGGCGAAGCCACCGTGCGCGACGACGCGGCCGGCGTCGCCTGGTACGCGCCGCGCTGACGCTCGTTCGCGCTCATTCGCGCGGGCTAACGCCACGATCGAACGGACGCCAAGCGACGCTCGACCGTCACGACGGCGGCATCGTCGCGCGAAGGCGCGCAGTAGCAGCCGGCGCGCCGCGCCAGGGCCAGCATCGGCGCGTTGTCGGCCAGCACGCTGCCGTGGATCCAGCGCAGCCCGCGTTGGCGGCAGCGCTCGCTGATGGCGGCCACGCACCAGCGCGCCACGCCGCGGCGGCGCCACGCGGGCGTCACCATCACCGCCAGCTCGGCGGCGGCGCCGGCGCGGTCGATCGCGCAGCGCACCTCGGCCACCAGGCGGCCTTCGGCGCTGGCCACCCAGGCCAGCAGGTCGGGCCCGGGCTCGACCAGGGCCTGCAGGTGGCCGGCCGACAAGCCGTTGACGCCGCCGTGGAAGCGCCAGCGCCGCTCGCGCGGCGGCAACTCCATGATCAGCCGGCGCAGCGGCTCGGCATCGGCCGCGCGCACCGGGCGCAGCGACAGCCACGCGCCATCGCGCAGCCAAGCGTGTTCTTGCATGGTGAACTCCTGAGAGCCTGAGCGGCCGACGCGGGTCTTGCGCAGGCCATGGCCCGTTCCACGCAGCGCGCCGGCGAAAGCGGACAAGCGCGGGCAACCGCGGGCAAGCGCGAGCAACCGCGGACCAGCGCCGCGCGCCGACAAAAGGTTTCAGCGCCCCTGTCCCGATCGGCGTCGGCACTGCGTGGTACTTCACGAGGGCTCGATCGCAATGAGGCGGCCGGGTGCCTTGCCAAGGTCACCACCCGATGAAAACTTCGATCCGACGCCCGCTGGGCGTGGTTGCTTCGTCATTCGTGTTGCTGCTGCCGGCCTGCGGCGGCGCGGTGCGCGACGAGCGCGTGCCGGCGGCCGCCCGCGCGGCCGGCCCTTCGCTCGTGCTGCGCCAAGGGCTGAACGGTTATGCCGGCGTCACCGACGTCGAGGTCAGCAGCCGCCATCCACCAGCCGGCGGCACCGGCGGCACCGGCGGCGCCCGCGCCGCGGTGACCGATGGCCCCGCGATGGGCGCCTACCGCATCGACGGCGAAGGCGGCTACGAGGTGCGCAGCTTCCTGCGCTTCGGCGCGCTGCCGTCGCTGCAAGGCCGGCGCGTGCAGCGCGCCGAGCTGGCGCTGACCTTTCGCCGCGGCAGCAGCGGCCATGCGCTCAGCGTGCAGGCGCTGACCAAAGGCTGGAACGCCGGCGACGCGCGCTTCGGCTGGACGAACACCGGCACCGGCGAACGCTGGCCCGTGCCCGGCGGCGGCAGCAGCGACTGGGAGGCCGGGCCGGCGGCGACGCTCGACGGCGCCATCGGCTCGGAAGCCGACACCCGCGTGGTGGCGCTGCCGGCCGACCTGGTGCAGCGCTGGATCGACCAGCCGCAGCACAACCACGGTCTGGCGCTGGTGGCCACCGTCAGCGGCCAGGGCGCCTGGCTGCGCAGCAGCGAAGACGCGCAGCCGGCGTGGCGCCCCACGCTGCGCCTGTGGCTGCAGTGAGGGGCAGCAGCGATGAGCATCACCACATCCAGCCGCCGCCGGCGGCACCCTCGCGCAGCGGGCCGCGTCGTCGTCACCGGCATCGGGCTGGCGACACCGCTCGGCCACGGCATGGACGAGTTCAGCCGCGGGCTGTTCGGCGCCGGCGCGCCGGTCGACCGCGTGCACAGCCGCTATGCGGCGCCGGTGCCCGGCATGCGCGTCGGCGGCGGCTGGCAGGCGGCGCTGAGCCATGCCGAGCAGCAGCGCAACGACCGCTCGGTGCAACTGGCCTGGCTGGCCGGCCGCCGCGCGCTGGACGCTGCCGGCTGGTCGCCCGCCGCGGCGGCCGAGCCCGACAGCCCCTGGCACGACTGCGCGGTGTTCGCCGGCAACAGCTCGGGGCCGGCCGAATCGCTCAGCCACAGCCACGCGCAACTGCAGGCCAGCGGCCGCGTGCCCGCCGCCACGCTGCTGCGCTGCATGCCCAGCGCCACCTCGGCCAGCCTGGGCATGCGCTTCGGGCTGCGCGGCGCCACGCAGACCATTACCTCGGCCTGCGCATCGTCCACCGTCGCGCTGGGCCAGGCGATGCAGGCCATCCGCCACCGCTACCTGCGCATGGCGCTGGTCGGCGGCACCGAGGCGCCGTTCGCCGACGGCACGCTCAAGGCCTGGGAGGCGCTGCGCCTGCTGGCGCCTTGCGGCGACGACCCGTCCACCGCCTGCCGGCCTTTCGACGCCCGCCGCGGCGGCCTGGTGCTGGGCGAGGCGGCCGCCTTCTTCGTGCTGGAAGACGAGGACCACGCGCGCCAGCGCGGCGCCGCGGTGCAAGCCGTGCTGCAGGGCTACAGCGCCGCCGCCGACGCCCACCAATGGACCGTGCCTTGCGTGTCGGGCCAGGCGCGCACCATGCGGCTGGCCTTGCAGGACGCCGGGCTCACGCCCGACGAGATCGGCCTCGTCAACGCCTACGGCACCGGCACGGTGGTCGGCGACGGCGTCGAGGCGCAGTCGATCGCGCAGGTGTTCGGCACCGGGCGCGATGCGCCTTGGGTGTACTCGTCGAAGTCGCTGCACGGGCATGCGCTGGGCGCTTCCGGCGCGCTGGAGCTGGCCGCCGTCATCGCCACGCTGCAGCAACAGCGCATCCCCGCCACGCGCAACCTGCGCGAGCCCGACGACCTGCCGCTGAACCTGGTGTACGGCGCCGCGCGGCCCTTGGGCGAACGGCGGCACGCCTTGTCCAACTCTTTTGCCTTCGGCGGCAGCAATGCCTGCCTCGTGGTGAGCAACCGATGAACCCATCGAATCGAAACGAAGCGGTCGGCCGCGGCGCCACCTACCGGCCGCGCATCGCCCTGGTGCTGGGCAGCGGCGGCGTGCGCAGCGCCGCGGCCATCGGCGTGGCCGAGGTGCTGGAGCGCGCGGCCCTGACGCCCGACCTCGTGGTCGGCTGCAGCTCGGGCGCGCTGTTCGGCGCGCTGGTGGCGGCGCGCACGCCGGCCGACGACGCGCTGGCCAAGGCCGTGCGCCTGTGGTCGCCCGACCTCACGCGCCGCCACCGCTGGAGCGCCTACCTGCAACTGCTGCTGCCGCGGCTGGCCGGCTTCAGCCCCGAGTTCTCGCTGCGCCGCGGCGACGCCATCGCCGCGCGCGTGGCCGAGGCCTTCGGCGCGGCGCGGCTGGAAGAGCTGGCGATCCCGCTGCGCGTGGTGGCCACGCGCACCGAGACCGGCCAGCGCGCCGTGCTCAGCCGCGGCCCGCTGGTCGACGCCATCCGCGCCAGCATGGCCGTGCCCTTCATCTTTCCGCCGGTGTCGATCGACGGCCAGCGGCTGGTCGACGGCGTCATCAGCGACCCCTTGCCGGTGGCCATGGCCCACGACGCCGACGTGGTGCTGGCGCTGGGCTTCGAGGGCCGCATGCCGGCGCGCGTGAACCGCCCGGCCAAGCTGTTCGGCCAGGTCAGCACCGCGCTCATCAACAACCTGATGCAGGCGCGGCTGGACCTGGCGCGCGCGCAGGGCAAGGTGGTGGTGCCGATCGAGCTGGAGCTGCCGCAGCGCGTGGGCCTGTGGGACACGGCGGCGCTGCCCGCCATGCGCGCGGCGGGCGCGGCGGCGATGGAGCGCGTGCTGCCGCACCTGGCCTATGCCTTGCGCGAGATCGTGCGCGCACGGCGCGCGGCGTGAACACGCGGCGCATGTCATGAACATCCGGCGCACCGCATGACCGCTCAGCTCGATTGGGCCCACCCGTCGCCACCGCTGCCGCCGGCCCTTGCCCCGGCGCGATGGCCGCGACGCTGCCACCGTCATTGGCCCTGGCCTAGACTCGGTTGCATGAAGTCGACGCCGTCGCGGGAGACGCACGACCGCCCGGAGTCCGTGCACGAGCTGTTCCCCGCGCTGTACCGCGAGCTCAAGCGCCTGGCGCGGCTGCGGCTGTCGGGCGGCGGCCGCCACACCTTGCTGGACACCTCGGCCCTCATCAACGAGGCCTACCTGCGCATGCAGCGCGACGGCGGCGTCGCCTTGCGCGACCGCGAGCATTTCCTGGCCTACGCGGCGACCACCATGCGCAGCATCGTCATCGACTTCGTGCGCCGGCGCAGTGCCGACCGCCGCGGCGGCCTGGCCGAGCACGTGACGCTGGACACCCGCTCGGCCGCGCAACTGGGCGCGCAGGACGACGAGATCCTCGCCGTCCACGAAGCGCTGCAAAGCCTGCAGCAGGTCGACCCCAAGCTCGTGCAACTGGTCGAGCTGCGCTACTTCGGCGGCCTGAGCGATGCCGAGGTCGGCGCGGTGATGGGCGTCACCGACCGCACCGTGCGCCGCCACTGGGAGCGGGCGCGGCTGCTGCTGGCGGACCTGCTGGGTCGCTGAGGCGCCGCCGGCATGGACGCCGCCGAACCCTCCAACACCGCCGACCCGGCCTTGCGCCGGCTGCAGCGGCTGAACGACTTGCTCGAAGCCGGGCTGGCCATTGCGCCCGACGAACGCGCGGCGTGGCTGGACGGCTTGCGCGAGCCCGATGCCGAGGTGCTGCTGCGGCTGCGCGCGCTGCTGCAGCGCGCCGATGTCGAGACCGATGCCTTCCTGCAAGGTGGCCTCGACGGCCTGCTGCCGCCCGCGACGGATGCCCTCGGCGACAAGGCCGGCGACGTGGTCGGCCCCTACCGGCTGCTCAAGCGCTTGGGCCAGGGCGGCATGGCGTCGGTGTGGCTGGCCGAACGGCATGACGCGCAATTGCAGCGGCAGGTGGCGATCAAGCTGCCGCTGCACCCCTGGGGCAGCGGCACGGGCCTGGCGCGGCGCATGGCCCGCGAGCGCAACATCCTGGCCGCGCTGGAGCACCCGCGCATCGCGCGGCTGTACGAGGCCGGCGTCAGCGCCGCCGGCCGCCCCTGGCTGGCGATGGAGCGCGTCGACGGCCAGCCGCTGGACCAATGGTGCCGCGCGCAGCGGCCCGAGCTGCGGCGGCTGCTGCGCCTCTTCCTGCAGATCGCCGATGCCGTGGCCTACGCGCACACGCACCTGGTGGTGCACCGTGACTTGAAGCCCGCCAACGTGCTGGTCGACGCTGGCGGCGAGGCGCACCTGCTGGACTTCGGCATCGCCAAGCTGCTGGACGATCCGCTGGAGGACGGCGATGCGAGCGGCAACGCACACGGTGATGCGCAGATCACGCGGCAGATCGGCCGCGCGCTGACGCCCGACTACGCCGCGCCCGAGCAGATGGGCAACCGGCCGATCACGATGGCCTGCGACGTCTACTCGCTGGGCATCCTGCTCTTCGAGATGCTGACCGGCGAGCGCCCCTACCGCCTGGCGGCCGACGGCGGCGCCGCGCTGGAGGCGGCGGCGCTGGCCGCCGACGTGCCGCTGGCCAGCACGGTGGCGCAGCGCCACGACGCGCGGCGCGCGAAGGCCTTGCGCGGCGACCTCGACGCCATCGTCGCCAAGGCGTTGGAGAAAGACCCGCGCGAGCGCTACGCCAGCGCCACCGCGATGGCCGACGATCTGCGGCGCCACCTGGCCGGCCAGCCCGTCCTCGCGCGCACGCCCAGCCTGCGCTACCGCGCGGCCAAGCTGATGCGCCGCCACCGCGCCGCGGTGCTGGGCGGCGCCGCCGCCTTCGCGGCACTCGGCATCGGCCTCGGCCTGGCCTTGTGGCAGTGGCGCGTGGCCAGCCTGGAGCGCGACTACACCGAGCAGTTGCTCACCCGCTCGCTGGCGGTGCAGCAGTTCGCCACCCGCGTGCTGACCGAAGGCGTGGCGCGCGACGAGCGCGTCTCGCTCGACGAACTGCTGGCGCGCAGCGAAAGCCTGCTGGCCGGCAACGCCGAGCCGGTGGAGCGCGCATCGGGCGCAAGTACCTTGGCAAGTTGGTACAACTCCTACGGCAACTACCGGCAGGCCGACGCCGTGCTGGCCAAGGCCATCGCCCAGCTCGACCCCGCGGCCGAGCCCGAGTTGCGGCCGTTGATGTTGTGCCAGCAGGCCCATGCGTGGTCGGGCCTCGGGCGCTTTGCCGACGCCGAGCAGCGGCTGCTGGCGGTCGCCCGCGATGCGGCGACGCCGCCGGCCTCGGCCTCGTACTGCTACCGCATCCTGGCGATCCGCTCGCGCAACGACAACCAGGCCCAGGCGGCGCTGGACTACGCCCGGCTGGCGCTCGACCGGCTCGACGCCGCGCGCGGCGGCGCGCGTCCGCTGGACCGCGCGCTGATCCTCGCCGAGCAGGCCTACGCCGAAGGCCTGCTGGGCCGGCCGGACCACGCTGACACGCACTTCGCGCAGTCGATCGAGCAACTCGCGCGCCTGGGCCTCACCGAGAGCCTGTCCGCGGTGTCCATCCACAACAACCGCGCGATCGCCTGGCTCAACGCCGGGCGGCCCCGCCAGGCCTGGCCGCACCTGGAGCGCGCCGCCGCCATCGCGCGGCGGCGCTCACCGACGGCCGAGCTGCCGGCCTACCTGGTCTACAACCGCGCCAATGCCCTGGGCGCCCTGGGCCGCGGCGACGAGGCCCTGGCCGAGCTGGCCGCTTTGCGCGGCGCGGCGCTCGACGGCAGCCTGCCGCCGGTGGAGAGCGTCGGCTATTGGGTCATCCGCTTCGCCTTGCAGGCCGGGCAAGACCATCAAGACCATCAAGCCGAGGCGCTGCAGTCGTTCGAGCAGCTCACGCGCACGGCCGAGGCAGCGCGGCTGAACGCCGCCTCGCCGGGCGGCGCCGCGTTCGTCAATGCCCAGGCCAGGCACGCCCTGATGCTGAAGCAGCCGGCGCAGGCGCAAAGCATCCTCGACCCCTGGCTGCAGGCGATGCAGCGCGCCGGGCAGTCCAACAGCACCCTGGTCCGCGCCTTGCTGACGCGGGCCGAAGCGCTGTCGCAGCAAGGCCGGCACGACGCGGCGCTGCAGGATCTGGACCGCGCGCAGGCGGCCGCCGCGTCGGCAAACCGAAGCCCGCAGGCGCTGACCCTGCCGGCCGGCCAGGTGTGGCTGGCGCGCGGCAAGCTGCACCAGGCCAGCGGCCAGCCCGAGCGCGCCCGCGAGGCCTTCGACCAGGCGCTGCTGCACCTGCACGACAGCGTGGGCCCCGCGCACCCGCAGGCGCTGGAAGCGGCGGCCGCGCTGGCGGCGCTGCGCTAGCCGTCGCGCCGCGGCGGGTCCAGCGACTCGCGGTTGGCGTCGTCGACGCGGGCCAGGTCCGCCAGGGGCTCGTTCATCGCGAGCTTGCGGCAGGCGCAGGCTGAGCCATGCCGAGCGGGTGCTACTTGGCCTGCTTCTCGTCAGCGGCGGGTTGCGACTGCTCCTGCGCGGCCTTGGTCGCGCGCGGCGGCGCGAACGGCGGCGGAAAACCGACGAAGCAAAGGAAGATCAGAACCGGCAGCAGCAGGTAGAGCAAAGGCTTGCGCCAGTGCAGGTCGATGCGCATGATCGCAGCAACATGCGGACGGTCGCCTTCACTTCAAGAGGCGGTGCACGGCCGGCGTGTGCCGCACGGCCGCACGACGGCGCGCCATAATGATCCGGCACCATCGACCGGCCGGCACGCACAGGCAACGCCGCCGGCCGCCGGTCTTATCGCAGTGGGGCAGTGGAAAGCCGCGGCGGCCACCGCGAGCGCGCGCCGATGTTCGAGCACCTCGACCCGTTGATCCTGGCACGCGCACAGTTCGCGTTCACGATCTCGTTTCACTTCCTGTTCCCGTCGTTCACCATCGGGCTGGCCAGCTACCTCGCCGTGCTGGAAGGCTTGTGGCTGAAAACCGGCAACGGCGTCTACCACCAACTCTACGCGTACTGGCTGCGCATCTTCGCCGTCGTCTTCGGCATGGGCGTGGTCTCGGGGCTGGTGATGTCGTACCAGTTCGGCACCAACTGGTCGGCGTTCTCGTTCCGCGTCGGGCCCATCATCGGGCCGCTGATGGCCTACGAGGTGATGACGGCGTTCTTCCTGGAAGCCGGCTTCCTCGGCGTGATGCTGTTCGGCGCCGGCCGCGTCGGCCGCGGCATGCACTGCTTCGCTACCTGCATGGTGGCGCTGGGCACGCTGATCTCGGCCAGCTGGATCATCGCCGCCAACAGTTGGATGCACACGCCAACCGGCCACGCCGTCAACGCGCAAGGCCAGTTCGTGCCCGCGGGGCCGTGGCTGGACATCATCTTCAACCCGAGCTTCCCCTACCGGCTGACGCACACCGTGATCGCCAGCTACCTGACGACGGCCATGCTCGTCGGCGGCGTCGGCGCCTGGCATCTGCTGAAAAACCGCGGCGACGCGGCGGCGCGCAAGATGTTCTCGATGGCGATGTGGATGGCCGCGCTGGTCACCCCGCTGCAAATCATGGCCGGCGACCTGCACGGCCGCAACACGCTGACGCACCAGCCGGTGAAGGTGCTGGCGATGGAGGGCGACTACGCGCCCAGCCCGCAAGGCGCGCCGCTGGTGCTGTTCGGCCTGCCCAGCGACGCCGAGGCGCGCGTGCGCCACGAAGTCTCGCTGCCCGGGCTGGGCTCGCTGATCCTGCTGCACGACGCGAAAGCGCCGCTGCCCGGGCTGACCGACTACCCGCGCGACACCTGGCCGCCGGTGGCGGTGGTGTTCTGGTCGTTCAGGCTGATGGTCGGGCTGGGCCTGGCGATGCTGACGGTGGGCCTGTGGAGCCTGCTGGCGCGCTGGCGGGGGCGGCTCTACGACTGGCGCTGGCTGCACCGCGCGGCGGTGGCCGTGGCGCCGGCCGGGCTGGTGGCGGTGATCGCCGGCTGGGTGACCACCGAGGTCGGCCGCCAGCCCTACACCGTCTACGGGCTGCTGCGCACGGCGCACTCGGCTTCGGCCATCGGTGCGCCGGCGCTGGCGATGTCGCTGCTCGCCTTCATCGTCGTGTACGGCGTAGTCTTCGGCGCCGGCATCCTCTACATCATCCGCATGATGGCGCGGCCGCCGGGCGCCGCGCCGGCCGCCAACGCCGACCATCTGCCGCAGCGCGCCGCCGGCATCACGCCGGCGGCCGCCATCGTCGGCGCGCCGCCGCAGGGCGGCGTTGCCGGCAGCGCCCGCCGCGGGCCTTGAAGGAACGCCACGATGCACGTCGACCTTGCCGTCGCCTGGGCCGCGATCATCGCCTTCGCCGTCTTCGCCTACGTGGTGATGGACGGCTTCGACCTCGGCATCGGCATCCTCTTCCCGAGCTTTGCGGCCGGCCCGCAGCGCGACCAGGCGATGAACGCCATCGCCCCGGTCTGGGACGGCAACGAAACCTGGCTCGTGATGGGCGGCGGCGGCCTGCTCGCGGCCTTTCCGCTGGCCTACGCGATCATCCTGCCGGCCACCTATCCGCTGATGATCGCCATGCTGCTGGGCCTGGTGTTCCGCGGCGTCGCCTTCGAGTTCCGCGGCCGCGACCCGCGGCACCGGCACCTGTGGGACTTCGGGTTCTGCGCCGGGTCGACGGTGGCCGCGCTCGCCCAGGGCATGACGCTGGGCGCCATCCTCGAAGGCATTCCGGTCGTCGACGGCGCCTACGCCGGCGGCTGGTGGCACTGGCTCAGCGGTTATTCGCTGCTCACCGGTGCCGCGCTGGTCGTCGGTTATGCCTTGCTCGGCGCCACCTGGCTGGTCTGGAAGACCGAGGGCGAGCTGCAGGCGCAGGCGCGCCGCAGCGCCCGGCGGCTGGCCGTCGCGACACTGGCCGCGCTGGCGGCGGTGAGCGCGGCGACGCCGTTCCTGGCGCACGACTACTGGCGGCGCTGGTTCGAGATGCCCGGCCTCGTGCTGACGGCGCCGGTGCCGCTGCTGGTTGGCGCCGTCGCCTGGGCGCTGCTGCGCGGGCTGCGCCGCGGCGACGAACGCTCGCCGTTCCTGCTGGCGCTGGCCTTGTTCGCGCTGGGCTACCTCGGGCTGGCGGTCAGCATCTATCCGTACCTGGTGCCGCGCTCGACGACGATCTGGGACGCCGCCGCCCCGCCCGCCAGCCAGGCCTTCATGCTGGTCGGCGCCGTCGTCATCGTGCCCGTGATCCTGATCTACACCGCCTGGGCCTACCGCGTGTTCCGCGGCAAGGTCGGCAGCGCGGGCTACCACTGACGGCCCATCGGCGCATCGGCACATCGGCACATCAGCCCGACGATGTTCAGCGGGTCTCCGCGGTGGCAATCGGCGAGATTCAGGCGGGCATCGAGATCACGCGCGAGCAGGACGAGGAGATCCGGGCATCCCTCTTGCCTTGGTTCGCTTCCTGCGCCCGATACTTCAGACGAAGCGATTCGAGTTGATCGAGCAACGCGCGATGACGGCGCGGGTCCATCTTCAAGACCACTTCCCGCGCTCGATCGAGCGTTGCGTAGGCTTGGTCGTACTGGCTCGACTGGGCGTAAGCGGCGGCGAGGTAGTGATAGTCGTAGACCGACGGTTGCGACCGCAGGGCGATCGCCGCCTGGAAGTCTTGTTGTGCTTCGGCCGCCCGACCGGCTTGAAGCAGCAGTGAACCGCGAAACACGTGCATGCGGGCACGCCCATCGCCAACCACCGAGGCGCTCGATAGGCAAGCGTCGAACGACCGCAGCGCCTCGTCGATCGTGGTCGGATCCCCGCGATCGACCAGGGCGATCGCGTACTCACAGGCTGCTTCGTTAGCCATGCTGCACGCGGGGGAAGCCAGCAGGGCTGCCGCCAACGCAGCCCCGACCAATAGGGACGTTTGGTTCATGGGCGGCCCGCCGGCAGCCTGGCATACACGCACGAATGGCTCAGCCGCCCGCTCGGGTGCCGCACGGTGTTGCGCAGGATACCCTCGAGCTGGAAGCCGCAGCGCTGTGCGACAGCCCTTGAACCAGCGTTGAGTTCGTCGGTGACCAGTTCGACGCGCTGGGCGCCCAGCGTGTCCAGCGCCCAGGCGGTGAGCGTCGCGACGCCTTCCGAGGCGTAGCCCTTGCCGACCTCGCTGCTGCGGATCCAGTAGCCCACCTCGGTCTTCGGCAGGCTCCAGTCGGTGCGATGCAGGCCGATCGATCCGACCAGGCGGCCGCTGCCGGCGTCGAACGCCAGGTACGGCAGATCGGTTCGCAGCAGGAAGCTGGCCTGCGCCTGGCGGCAGCGCACCAGGGCCGCTTCGAGGGTCGGCGTCGCGGCCACCCACGGGATGAACCAGAGCCGCTCGCGCAGTTGTTCGATCGACTCGGCCAGCGCCTCGTGCAGCGCGGGCGCGTCGTCGGCGGTGAAGTGGCGCAGCCGCAGGCGCCGGCTGCTGAACGCGGGCGGGACGTCGAACGCAACGGGATCGGTCATGCAGGCAGTCCTTCGATGACATCGCGGGGCGGCCGGGCGACCGGCCGGCGCGGCGGCCGGCGGCCGGCGCGCCAGGCCCGGCTTCGGCCCCGGCGCCGCGTCGGTCCGCCGCAAAAAGAGCCGCCCCCGCATGATGGCATCGCCTGCGTCTCCTAGACTCGCCCCCCGATGTCATTGTTCTTCGTGCTCCTGCTGCCCTTCGTCGGCTGCGCCGTGGCGGCGCTGCTGCCGACCAACGCGCGCAACCTCGAGTCCTCGTGGGCGGCGCTCGTGGCGCTGGGCGTGGCGGTGCCGATGGCGCTGCTGCATTCGCAGGTGCAGGACGGCGGCGTCGTCGTCCAACGTTTGATGTGGCTGCCCAGCCTGGGCCTGAACCTGGTGCTGCGCGTCGACGGCTTCGCCTGGATGTTCGCGCTGCTGGTCAGCGGCATGGGGCTGCTGGTGATCGTCTACGCGCGCTACTACCTGTCGCCCGACGACCCGGCGGCGCGCTTCTATTCGCTGCTGCTGGGCTTCATGGGCGCGATGCTGGGCGTGGTGCTGTCGGGGCAGCTGGTGCAGCTGGTGGTGTTCTGGGAGCTGACCAGCATCTTCTCGTTCCTGCTGATCGGCTACTGGACGCACCGCAAGGACGCCCGCCGCGGCGCACGCATGGCCTTCACCGTCACCGCGGCCGGCGGCCTGTGCCTGCTGGGCGGCGTGCTGCTGCTGGGCCACATCGTCGGCAGCCTGGAGCTCGACGCCGTGCTCTCCGCCGGCGACCGCGTGCGCGCCCATCCGCTGTACCCGGCGACGCTGACGCTGGTGCTGCTGGGCGCGCTGACCAAGAGCGCGCAGTTCCCGTTCCACTTCTGGCTGCCGCACGCCATGGCGGCGCCGACGCCGGTGTCGGCCTACCTGCATTCGGCCACCATGGTGAAGGCCGGCGTCTTCCTGCTGGCGCGGCTGTGGCCGGTGCTGTCGGGCACCGACGCCTGGTTCTGGGTGGTCGGCGGCACGGGGCTGCTGACGCTGCTGCTGGGCGCCTACGCGGCGATGTTCCAGAACGACCTGAAGGGGCTGCTGGCCTACTCGACCATCAGCCACCTCGGGTTGATCACGCTGCTGCTCGGCCTCAACAGCCCGCTGGCGGCGGTGGCGGCGGTGTTCCACATGATGAACCACGCGACCTTCAAGGCGTCGCTGTTCATGTCGGTGGGCATCATCGACCACGAGACCGGCACGCGCGACATGCGCCGGCTCGACGGGCTGTTCCGCTACATGCCCATCACCGGCACGCTGGCCATCGTGGCCTGCGCGGCGATGGCCGGCGTGCCGCTGCTCAACGGCTTCCTGTCCAAGGAGATGTTCTTCGCCGAGACGGTGTTCGTCAGCGCCAGCCCGGTCGTCGAGTTCGCGCTGCCGGCGCTGGCCACGCTGGCCGGCGTGTTCGCGGTGGTGTACTCGCTGCGCTTCGGGCACGACGTGTTCTTCGGCCCGCCGCCGCATTGCCCGCGCGAGCCGCACGAGCCGGTGCACTGGATGCGCGTGCCGGTGGAGCTGCTGGTGCTGGCCTGCATCGTGGTGGGCGTGGCGCCGACCTGGGCCATCGGCCCGCTGCTGTCCACCGCCGCGCTGCCGGTGGTGGGCGCGCCGCTGCCCAGCTACAGCCTGGCGCTGTGGCACGGCTTCAACGCGCCGATGGTGATGAGCCTGATCGCGCTGGCCGCCGGCACGGCGGTGTACCTGCGCTACGACGCCGCTTTCAAGCAGCGCAGCCGCCGCACCGCGCCGGGCCTGCTGGGGCTGGACGGCCGCCGCTTGTTCGACGGGCTGCTGGCCGCCATCAGCGCCGGCGCGCGCCGCGGCCTGCGGCTGGCCGGCACGCGGCGGCTGCAGGCGCAGCTGCTGGCGCTGGTGGTCATCGCCGCGCTGGCCGGCTTCGCCTCGGCGCTGATCGTGCCGCTGACCTGGGGCGACCGCCCGCGCGTGCCGCTGACGCTGGAGTTCGTGCTGCTGTGGCTGCTGGGCGCGGCCTGCGCCGTGGGCGCCGCGTGGCAGGCCAAGTTCCACCGCCTGGTGGCGCTGGCCATGCTCAGCGTGGTGGGCCTGGCCTTGTGCATCACCTTCGCCTGGTTCTCGGCGCCCGACCTCGCGCTGACGCAGCTGGCGGTGGAGGTGGTGACGCTGGTGCTGTTCCTGCTGGGCCTGCGCTGGATGCCCAAGCGCGTGGCGCAGGAAGACCCGCGCACCGCCACGCGCGCCTGGTGGCGCCGGCGGCGCGACCTGGTGCTGGCGCTGGCGCTGGGGGCCGGACTGTCGGCGCTGTCGTATGCGCTGCTGACGCGCCACGCGCCGCTGTCGATCTCGCCCTTCTTCATCGAGAACGCGCTGCCGCTGGGCGGCGGCAGCAACGTCGTCAACGTGATGCTGGTCGACTTCCGCGCCTTCGACACGATGGGCGAGATCAGCGTGCTGGGCATCGTCGGCATCACGGTCTACGCGGTGCTGCGGCGCTTCCGGCCGCCGCTGGAGGTGATCGACCGCCCGGCCCAGCAGCGCGCCATCCCGGACGACTTCGACGGCGACCTCGTCACGCGCAGCCAGGGTGACACGCCGCAGGCCTACCTCGCCGTGCCGGCGGTGCTGGTGCGGCTGCTGCTGCCGCTGGCGGCGGCCTTCGCGTTCCACCTGTTCATGCGCGGCCACAACCAGCCGGGCGGCGGCTTCGTGGCCGGGCTGGTGCTGGCCACCGCCTTCATCGCGCAGTACATGGTGAGCGGCACGCGCTGGGTGGAAGACCGCATGCACCTGCGGCCGCCGGCGTGGATCGGCGCCGGGCTGCTGGTGGCGCTGGGCACCGGCCTGGGCGCTTTGGGCTTCGGCTTCCCGTTCCTCACCACGCACACGGCGCACGTGCACTGGCCGTGGATCGGCGAGGTGCACCTGCCCAGCGCGGCGCTGTTCGACCTGGGCGTCTTCCTGGTGGTGGTGGGCGCCACGCTGCTGCTGCTGACGGCCATCGCCCACCAGTCGCTGCGGGCGCGGCGGCGCACGGAGGCCGGTTGATGAAAGCCGTGATATGGAAGCCGTGATCTCCATCGCGATCGGGGTGATGGCCGGCGCCGGCGTGTGGCTGCTGCTGCGGCCGCGCAGCTTCCAGGTGCTGATCGGGCTGTCGCTGCTGTCGTACGCGGTGAACCTGTTCATCTTCAGCGTCGGCAGCCTGTCGGTCGACGCCGAGCCCATCGTGCGCCCCGGGCTGCCGGCCGACCTGGCCCACTACAGCGACCCGATGCCGCAGTCGCTGGTGCTGACGGCCATCGTCATCGGCTTTGCGACGACGGCGCTGTTCCTGGTGGTGCTGCTGGCGCTGCGCGGCCTGTCGGGCGGCGACCATGTCGACGGGCAGGAGGAACAGCCGTGACGGCCTTGGCCCAGCACGCCGTGGTCGCGCCGGTGCTGCTGCCGCTGGCCAGCGCAGCGCTGATGCTGCTGATGGGCGAAGGCCGGCGCGGCTGGAAGGCGCTGCTCAACCTCGTGTCCACCGCCGCCGGGCTGGCGCTGGCGGTGGCGCTGCTGCTGCGCGTGCAGGCCGAGGGGCCGGCGGCCTTCAGCGCGCCGGGTTCGGGCGTGTACCTGCCGGGCAACTGGCCGGTGCCCTACGGCATCGTGCTGGTGGCCGACCGGCTGTCGGCGCTGATGGCGGTGCTCACCGGCTGCGCGGGGCTGGCCGCGGTGCTGTACTCGCTGGCGCGCTGGCAGCACGCCGGCGTGTACTTCCACGCGCTGTTCCAGCTGCAGTTGATGGGGTTGTACGGCGCCTTCCTCACCGGCGACCTGTTCAACCTGTTCGTCTTCTTCGAGGTGCTGCTGGCCGCCAGCTACGGGCTGCTGCTGCACGGCGGCGGGCTGCCGCGGGTGCGCGCCGGGCTGCACTACATCGCCATCAACCTGGTCGCCTCGCTGCTGTTCCTGATCGGCGTGGCCGTGCTCTACGGCGTGACCGGCACGCTCAACATGGCCGACATCGCCGCCAAGCTGCCGCTGGTGCCGGCCAGCGACCGCGGCCTGCTGCACGCCGGCGCGGCGCTGCTGGGCATTGCCTTCCTGGCCAAGGCGGCGCTGTGGCCGCTGAACTTCTGGCTGCCGCCGGCCTACGCCGCGGCCAGCGCGCCGGCGGCCGCCGTGTTCGCCGTGCTCACCAAGGTGGGCGTGTATGCGGTGCTGCGGCTGTGGACGTTGTGCTTCCCGGCCGGCGCCGGGCCGTCGGCCGGCTTCGGCGGCAGCGTGCTGGTGTGGGGCGGGCTGGCCACGCTGGCCTTCGGCGCCATCGGCATGCTGGCCTCGCAGCGGTTGGCGCGGCTGGCGGGTTATTCGGTGATCGCCTCGTCGGGCACGCTCATCGCGGCCATCGGCTTCGACGACCCGCAACTCACCGGCGGCGCGCTGTACTACCTGGCCAGTTCCACGCTGGCCGGCTGCGCGCTGTTCCTGCTGGTGGAGTTGCTGGAGCGCGCGCGCGAGGTCGAGCACGAGCCGGCCGCCATCGACGACGGCCGCCCCGCGCTGCCCGATTTCGGCGACGCCGACCCGCCGGCCGGCACCAACCTCGACGACGACGAAGTGGCGCTGACCGGCCGCGCCATCCCCGCCGCGCTGGCCTTCCTGGGCCTGGCCTTCATGCTGTGCGCCATGCTGGTGGCCGGCCTGCCGCCGCTGACCGGCTTCGTCGCCAAGCTGGCCATGCTGATGGCGCTGCTCGACCTGCGCAGCCCGGCGGCGTGGACGCTGTTCGCGCTGCTGATTGCCTCGGGCCTGCTGTCGGCGATGGCGCTGATGCGCGTGGGCATCCGCCACTTCTGGTCGCCGCAGGACCGCCCGCCGCCGCGCCTGCGCGTGGCCGAGACGCTGCCCATCGCCGCGCTGCTGATGGCCTCGCTGGCGCTGGTGATCCAGGCCGAGCCGGCGCTGAGCTACACGCGCGCCACCGCCGAAGCCTTGCACCAGCCGGCGCGCTACATCGACGCCGTGATGGCCGCGCGCCCGGTGGCCCGCGCCGCCGCGCGGGAGGCCGCGCGATGAAGCGCTGGCTGCCCTCGCCCTGGCTGTCGCTCGGCCTGTTCGGCGGCTGGCTGCTGCTGGCGCGCGGCGTCAGCCCCGGCCAGGTGCTGCTGGGGCTGCTGGTGGCCTGGGCGGTGCCGCTGCTGATGGCGCCGCTGCGGCCGCGGCCCGGCCCGGTGCGCCATTGGGGCACGCTGCTGCGGCTGATCGGCCGCGTCGGCGTCGACGTCGTGCGCTCGGCGCTGGCAGTGGCCGGCGGCGTGCTGCGCCTGGGCTCGCGGCCGCCGCGCGGCGCCTTCGTCACGCTGCCGCTGGACCTGCGCCAGACGCACGCCTTGGCCGCGCTGGCGATGATCACCACCGTCGTGCCCGGCACCGTGTGGTGCGAACTGGCGCCCGACGGCAGCGCGCTGGTGCTGCACGTCTTCGACCTGCCCGACGACGTGGGCGAGGCCGGCTTCGTCGCCGACTTCAAGGCGCGCTACGAGCAGCCGCTGAAGGAGATCTTCGAATGAGCCCGTGGTTGTCGTGGGCGATCACCGCCACGCTGGTGCTGTACTTCGGCGCGATGGGCGTCGCCGCGTGGCGGCTGTTCCGCGGCCCGGCGGCGCAAGACCGCGTGCTGGCGCTCGACTTCATCTACGTGGTGGGCATGCTGGCGATGCTGGTGCTGGCGATCCGCTACGACAGCGAGATGTACTTCGAAGGCGCGCTGCTGATGGCGCTGTTCGGCTTCGTCAGCTCGATGGCGCTGGCCAAGTTCCTGCTGCGCGGCGAGGTGATCGAATGAACCTGCCGCCGCTGCCGCTGGCCGAAGGCATCGTCGCGCTGCTGCTGCTGTTCAGCGGCGGCGTGGTGCTGGTGGCCGCGCTCGGCCTGGCGCGGCTGCGCGACTTCTTCCTGCGCATGCACGCGCCGGCGCTGGCCTCCACGCTGGCCGCCTGGGCCGTCACGCTGGCCTCGGTGCTGCACTTCAGCAGCCGCGGCGAGGGGCTGGCGCTGCACGTCTGGCTGATCATCATCGTGCTGTCGATCACCGCGCCGGTCACCACCCTCGTGCTGGCCCGCGCCGCGCTGTTCCGCCGCCGCCAGGCCGGCGAGGTGCTGCCGCCGCCGTTGCTGGGGCACCGAGCCACTCCCCCGCCCTCTTCTGCTCCCTCTCCCACGAGTGGGAGAGGGCTGGGGTGAGGGCGTAGTTCAGCCCCGCGCCACCGCCACGAAGTGCGGGTTCTCGAACCCCGGCTTGCCATAGGCCAGCGGCGCGCCATCCAAGGTCTGCACCGTGCCGCCGGCCGCCGCCAGCACCGCGTGGCCGGCGGCGATGTCCCATTCCATCGTGCGGCCGAAGC
>JAIUPH010000032.1 GCA_020161065.1 Pseudomonadota bacterium | reverse complement strand
TTGACCGGCCACAGCAGGCGGCGCGCCTTGTCGAGGCTGACGTTGTCGGGCCAGCTGTTCAGCGGCGCGAAGCGCTGCTGGCCGCGGCCGCCGCCGCCGCGCCCGTCGGCGATGCGGTAGGTGCCCGCGCTGTGCCAGGCCATGCGCACGAACAGCGGGCCGTAGTGGCCGAAGTCGGCCGGCCACCAGTCCTGCGAATCGGTCATCAGCGCCTTCAGGTCGGCGACCACGGCGTCGAGGTCCAGGCTCTTGAAGGCCTCGGCGTAGTCGAAGTCGGCGCTCATCGGGTTGGACAGCGACGAGTGCTGGTGCAGCGGCCCCAGGTTCAACTGCTTGGGCCACCAGTCGCGGTTGCCGCGGGCCGCTTCGGTGCCGGCGCCTTCGGCGAACGGGCATTGCGCTTCGTTGGACATCTTGGTTTCTCCGTTGGACAAGGACGATGGGCAAAGTCTAGGAGCCGGCCCGCGCCGCGGGCAAACCAATCGTGACAATGGGGGTGATAGCGCAAATGCGACGGCGCGCCGGCCGCGCTCGAAACGCCCGCCTCAAAGGCGCTGCGCCAGCCGCGTGGCCTGGTCGATGGCGCGCTGCGCGTCGAGCTCGGCCGCCAGGTCGGCGCCGCCGATCAGGTGCAGGTCCAGCCCGGCGCGGCCCTGCAGCGCGTCGTGCAGCTCGCGGTTCGATTCCTGGCCGGCGCACAGGATCACGTGGTCGACGGCGGCCAGCTGGCGCGGGCCGCCGTTCACGCGGTAGTGCAGGCCTTCGTCGTCGATGGCCTCGTACTGCGCGCCGGCGGTCATCGCCACCTGCGCCTGGCGCAGCCGGGCCTTGAGGATCCAGCCGGTGGTCTTGCCCAGGTTGCGGCCCAGCGTCTCGGCCTTGCGCTGGAACAGGTGCACCTGGCGCCGCGGCGGCGCCACCCGCGCGAGCGTCAGGCCGCCGGCGCCGGCGATCGCCGGGTCCACGCCCCAGGCGGCCATGAAGCGCGCCGGGTCGGTGGACTCCTGCGGGTCGCCCAGCAGGTACTCGGCAACGTCGAAGCCGATGCCGCCGGCGCCGATGATGGCCACCCGCGGGCCCACCGGCGCGCGGCCGGCCAGCACGTCCACGTAACTCAGCACTTTGGGATGATCGACGCCGTCGATCGCCGGCCGCCGCGGGCGCACGCCGGTGGCCAGCACAACAGTGTCGAAGTCGCCGCCGGCCAGCGCGTCGACGCCGGCCTTCAGCCCCAGCCGCAGCGTCACGCCGGCGCGCTGCAGGGCCACCAGGTGGTAGCGCAGCATCTGCCGGAACTCGCTCTTGCCGGGAATCTGCTTGGCCATGTTGAGCTGGCCGCCGATTTCGGGCTCGGCCTCGAACAGCGTGACGCGGTGGCCGCGCTCGGCGGCGTTGATCGCGAAGGCCATGCCCGCCGGGCCGCCGCCGACCACGGCGATGCGGCGCGGCTGCGACGCCGCGCGGTCGTGGAACTCGATCTCGCGCCCGGCGCGCGGGTTGACCAGGCAGCTGGCGGTGCGCTCGGTGAAGATCGGGTCCAGGCAGGCCTGGTTGCAGGCGATGCAGGTGTTGATCTCGTCGGCGCGGCCTTCGCGCGCCTTCAGCGCGAAATCGGGGTCGGCCAGCAGCGGCCGCGCCATCGACACCAGGTCGGCGGCGCCGCTGGCGATCAGCGCTTCGGCCACCTCGGGCGCGTTGATGCGGTTGGACGCCATCACCGGGATGGCCACCGCCTGCTTGACGTTGCGCACCGCGGCCGTCCAGGCGGCGCGCGGCACCGCGGCGGCGATCGTCGGCACCGCGGCCTCGTGCCAGCCGATGCCGGTGTTGATCATGTCGGCGCCGGCCGCCTCGACGCGGCGCGCCAGCTCGGCGATCTCGGCCGCCGTCAAGCCGCCTTCGACGAGGTCGATCGCCGAGATGCGGTAGATGATCATCGGCTGCGGCCCGACGCGCCGGCGCACCGCCTGCACGATCTCCACCGGAAAGCGCATGCGCTGGTCGAACGAGCCGCCGAATTCATCGTCGCGCCGGTTGGTGACGGCGGCGGTGAATTCGTTGATCAGGTAGCCCTCGGAGCCCATGATCTCCACGCCCGCGTAGCCGGCCTCGTGCGCCAGCGCCGCGGTGTGCGCATAACTCTCGATCGTGGACCACACCTCGGCCGTCGACAGCACGCGCGGCGCGAAGGCGTTGATGCGCGCCTTGCCCTCCGACGGCGCGACGCAGCCCGCCAGCTTGGCATAGCGCCCGGCGTGCAGGATCTGCAGCACGATGCGGCCGCCGGCGGCCTGCACGGCCGAGGTGATGACGCGGTGGTCGCTCAGCTGGTCGGCGTGGTTCAGCACCAGCCCGCCGTCGTCGATCACGCCTTCGGGCACCGGCGCGTAGCCGCCGGTCAGCACCAGGCCGATGCCGCCTTCGGCCCGCCGCGCGTAGAACGCCGCCAGCCGCTCCAGCGGCCGATCCAGCGTCTCCAGCCGCGTGTGCATCGCGCCCATCACCATGCGGTTGGGCAGCGTCGCCTGGCCGACGCGGATGGGGGACAGCAGGTGGGGGTAGGCGGGCATGAAGGCTGGCGGGGCGGCGAAAGCGCCATCCTAAGCGGCCTCGCCAGTTGTCCCCTCGGGGACCGGTCGCCGCAGGCGACCAGGGGGAGCGGCGGTGTCAGCGCCCTGACCCGGATCCGGGTCTCCCGGTCCGGGTCAGCAGCCCCCTTGGGGGGCGGCCGCCCCAGCGGCCGGGGGCCTTCAATTCGTTGCGAAGCAATAGAAGCGGCCCGAGCCGCCGGTGCGCACCAGCGCCTCCTGGCTGCAGCCGGCCGACGGGTGCGAGAAGTTCCACGACATGCCCCAGTTGCCGGGCATCGGCGCCTGGCGGTCGTGGTGGCCGACGATGGCGGTGCCGTCGGTGCTGCTGGTCCAGGCCTTGCACGTGGTGTCCGACGCCGGCGAGAACGCGGTGCCGTCGTCGCGCGTGCCGGTCAGCATGTCGTGCTCGTTGGGCGTGTCGCCGCGGCCCTTGACGACATTGCCTTTCTCGTCCAGCGCGGTGGTCTTGTTGAGGTTGCTCTGGCTGCCGTGCAACTGGGCGAGGTCGCGGGCGATCATCGTGCCCCTGGCGTTGAACCAGGGGCCGGTGCCGATGCGGTCGCGCGCGTCGGTCGCCGGCACCGCCGGCGTGCTGCCCTGCGGGAAGGCGCCGGGCACGCTGAGGTAGGCGCGCCAGGTCTTGCCGCCGGCGCCGGCCGCGGCGGCCAGCTTCTGGCAATGGGCGTCGGCGCCGGCCAGCCCGCCCAGGTCGGCACCCTTGCCGCTGCCCACGCTGGTGACGAAGAAGCTCATCGCGCCGCTCGGCGGCGCGCCGGCGCAGGCGGCCAGCAGCGCGGCGGTGGCGGCGGTCAGGACCAGGGCATGGGTTCTGCGCATGAAAGGCTCCTCGGCAAGGGTTGGTTGGGCTTCGTATTACGCGCCAGCCCGTCATTCCATTCCTCAGGACGATCCCGCAGGCGAGGCGACCGGTTCGCCCAGGTTGTGCATCAGCCGGTTGGCCCAGCCGAAGATGGCCACGGCGTGCAGCAAGTCGATGATCTCGGCGTCGCTCATGCCCTGCGCGCGCAGCGGCGCCACGTCGGCGGCCGACAGCGCCTGCGGCCGCAGCGTCACGGCGCTGGCGAAGCGGGCGATGGCCTGTTCGCGCGCGGTGGTGCCGGCGGCGGCCGGGTCGGCGAACACCTGCTCGACCGTGTCGCTGCGCTTGGCCAGCTGCATGAAACGTTGGGCGTGCACCGACGTGCAGTAGACGCAGCCGTTGGTCACCGAGACGACCATCGCGCCCAGCTCGCGCTCGGCGCGCGGCAGGCCGCCCGGCGCGTACATGATGGCGTTGTAGGCGGTGGAGCGGTGGCGCAGCATCAGCGGCTGGTGCACCAGCGTGCGGTAGTAGTCCGACGTGCGCGCCTGGGCATGGCTCTGGTCCAGCACTTCGAGCTGCAGCGCGCTGGCTTGGCCGATGTCCAGCGGCTGCAGCCACGACTTCCAGTCGAGGCTTTCGCTGGTGAAGCCGTTGAGGCGGACGACGGGGTGCGCGGCGCTCATCGGGCAGCGCCTTCGTCGCGCATCGCCTTCAGCCCGGCGACGACGCGCGTCTGGTACGACAGAAAGGCCACCAGCTGGGCCAGCGCGACGATGGCCGCGTCGTCGAGCCCGGCGTCCTTCAAGGCCTGCACCGCGGCGCGGTCGCCGCGGCGCGGCTCGCTGGTCAGCGTGGCGGCCCAGGCCAGCATCGCCGGCAGCGCGGGGCTGGCCTGCACGGTGTGCTGGGCCTGCAGCAGGGCGAGGTAGTGCGCCGCCAGCGTGGGCGCGCCGGCGGCGTGGCAGCAGTGCACGGCCACGCGCAGGCGGTCGGCGGTGGACAGGCCCGCCACCGGCTCGTTCAGCAGCGCGTCGTGGCTGGCCTGGGTGGCGTCGACCACCGTGGCGCGCAGCCGCCGCGCCGCGTGCAGCGCGTCGCCCGGCGCCAGGCCGGCGGCGCGGTCGATCACGTCGTTGTTCGGCTCGTTGCTCATCGCGGGGATTCCTCCTTCGGCAAGGGGCTGGCGACCCATTCGTCGCCGAAGACCTCGGGCTCGGCGAAGTCCTGCATGCGGCGATAGTGCAGCGCCACGTCTTCGGCGTACAGCAGGCCGGCGATCTGCGTGGCCAGCAGCAGCGCGCCGTCGCTGATGGCCGGGATGTCGCCGGTGATGACGCCGAGCGACAGCGCGGCCGGGTAGGCGAAGCAGTGCACGCGCTCCAGCCCGGGCAGGGGGTGGTCGGCGCGCGGCTGGAATTCGAAGGCGCTGCCGAGGTCGGGCGACTCGGCCAGCTCGGCGTCGCCATCGCCGGGCGGCGGCTGGTAGCGGTGCTTCCACAGCCGCACGTGCGGCGCCAGGTGGCGCAGCATCGGCCGCTGCGACCAGTCGACCGCGAAGCCGGTGGCGAAGATCAGGAAGTCCAGCGTGATCGGCCCGGCCGAGGTCTGCACGCGCAGCGCGTCGCCGACCTCCTGCGCCGACTGCACCGCGCAGCCGAGGTGGAAGAAGGCATTGGCGTGGCGCGACACCCGCAGCGTGCTGTTGCGCGGCGGCGGCACCTGCTGCACGTTGATGTAGTGGCGGATGCGCCATTTCCAGTCGTCCGCCAGCCGCGCATGGCCGTGCACGAAGCCGGGGCTGCCCGCGCCCTTGCCCTTGTTGATGCGCGGGATGTCGGCGCGCCGCACCAGCAGGTGCACGCGCTCGGCGCCGGCCTCCAGCGCGGTGGCGGCGCTGTCCATCGCCGACGCGCCGGCACCGACCACGCCGACGCGCAAGCCTTTCAACGCCGCGTCGTCCATCGCATCGGCCGAATGCGCCCAGCGCCGCGGTGGCAGCGCGTGCACCCAGTCGGGCACCCAGGGCCCGCCCAGCCCGGCGCGGCCGGTGGCCAGCACCACGCGCCGCGCAAAGGCCTGCTGCGCGCGGCCGCGGTGCAGCAGGCGCAGCTCCACCAGGCCGTCGGCGCGCGGCAGCGCGGGTACGGGCCCGGACGGCCGTGCAGCGGCCACGCCGGGGCGGCGCGCCTCGCGCGCATGGCCGATCAGCGTCGCGGCGGCGCGCAGACTGCGCAGCACCGGGATGCCGACGGCGCGGGCGCGTCCGAAGCCGGCCTCCTGCGGATGGCCCGATACCGGGATCAGCGCGCCGGGCTTGTCGCTCGCTTCGATGACTTCGATCGCCTGGTCGAGCCACAGGCGCGAGCGCTCGTCGCGCGGCGCGCCGACGCCGACCCACAGCACCGCGTCGACGGCCGGGTCGGCCAGCGCGACCGCCATCGCCTCGCGCGGCAGCTCGGGGTCGGAGAACACCGCGCCGCCGACGTCGAGCGGGTTGTCGGCCTTGACATAGTCGGGCAGCAGCGCGCGCAGCCGCGCGAGCGTCGCCTCCGACAACCTCGGCACCGGCACGCCGGCGGCGGCGCATTCGTCGGCCAGGATGGAGGCCGCGCCGCCCGACAGCGTGAACACCAGCAGCCCGCCGTCGCCCGGCGGCGCCTTGTTCTTCCATGCCGTCAGCAGCGCTGCCAGCGGCAGC
>JAIUPH010000031.1 GCA_020161065.1 Pseudomonadota bacterium | reverse complement strand
GCGTGACGGTCCGAGTGCCCCAACCCTGCAGACAAGTGCTCCATGTATCGGTCAAACCGTTGGCTCGCACCCATCGTTCCTCATGCGAAGAATGAAGAGGCGCCTATAGTGCCATGATTTTATTGACACAGTAAGACTAACAGGAGACGACGACGCTGAGGGGTGCTGTCGATGGCGGGTTTGGGGCGCGCTGCTCGGTGACCGGCTCAATACCTGGTCGGCGACTGCTAGCCTGGCGCTGGTGTCGGATCTGCTTGGGCGACCTGACCCGGGCCCGTGCTACACCTCTAAGGGCCGCGCCCAGCCTCATAATCCAACGCTCACCGGGTTGCTGCCAACACGGCCTGAGCATGTGCGTTGTGCTATTCGGCGAGAGGTTGAAGAAGCGGCACGTCGACGTGAGCGAAGGCGCGGAAGGTGACGAGACAGGATGGATCCCCGAGTTGTCGAACTTCACTGCATCATGCCGATTGGAAACGTCCCGTCGGTCTTGCAGCACGGGATCCTCTCTCACGAACGTGCTGCACAACTACAGCATCACAGCGTCGCGATGCAGGCGATGCAAGACCGTAGGGACGTAAAGACGGTGCCCGGTGGGCTGCGGCTACATCAGTACGCTAATCTGTACTTCCACGCCCGAAACCCCATGCTGTCGGTTCGGCGGCACGAGGATGTTTGTGTACTTAAGGTTTCTACCAACGTTCTCGGCGTTGCCGGCACTGCCATCACCGATCAGAACGCGGCGAGTACGTACGTCCGGTTTTACGCACCACGCCAGTCGGCTCTACTCGACTTCGACGACATCTTCGCCAGGGACTGGACTCACCCAGACGATCAGATCAGGGAGTGGCGCCACAAGTCCAGGAAGTGCGCTGAGGTGCTCGTCCCGCACCGAGTACCGCCCGGCATGCTCGTCGGAGCGATCGTCGCTGACGCCGCCGCTCGAGACAGACTGAATCAAGCGGGCTTCGCCTTACCGATCGTTATTGACCCTGATTTCTTTTTCCGGTAGCACATGGGCAATTTCAAAGCACTCATCGGTGACATGTTCGGCAGCGACGCCCAAACGCTGGTCAACACGGTCAATTGTGTTGGAGTCATGGGCAAGGGCGTAGCTCTTGAGTTCAAGAAGCGGTACCCGGCGATGTTCGAGGACTACGCCCGTCGCTGCGAGCGCAAGTTGGTAAAGCTCGGCGAACCGTACTTGTACAAAGATCGTGATGTGAGCATCCTGAATTTTCCGACGAAAGATCACTGGCGCTCGGCTTCGCGGATTGCTGATATTGAAAAGGGCCTAACGCATCTCGCGGAGCATTTCGAGCACTGGGGTATTACAAGCCTGTCCATGCCGCCTCTAGGATGCGGCAATGGCGGTTTAGAGTGGTCAGAAGTCGGACCCCTGATCTATCGAAAGCTGCATCACCTGCCCATCGACATCGAGGTCTACGCGCCGTACGGCACGCCAAGTGCTCAGCTGAAGATGGAGTTCCTTGCTGCGCCCGCGCAACTATCGTTGGAAGGCAAGGGTCGCCGGATAGAGAAGATGACACCTGGCTGGGTTGCTTTGATCGAAGTGCTCAAGGAACTTGAGGACCAACCCTATGCGCCACCCGTCGGACGAACGATCTTTCAGAAGATCTGCTACGTCGTGACCGAACTGGGAGTGCCAACGGGCTTCGAGTTTGGAAAGGGAAGCTATGGGCCGTTCTCTGCAGATGTGAAGCCCGCGCTGCACGACTTCGCCAATCGAAACTGGGTATTGGAGAAGCCTTTCGGTCGTATGGTCGCGCTCCACGTCGGCGAGCAGTTCGATGAGGACCGAAGGAAATTCACCGTAGAGATTGAAAAATATCGCAAGTCAATTGACAAGACGGTCGACCTGTTTAGTCGTATCAAGGACACCGAACAGGCGGAAGAGGTGCTTACCGTGCTGTATGCCAGCCGGCAGGTTAAGAAGGGCGACCGGAACGCCGACGTGGAAGAGCAGCAGATTTATGACTACATCCTTGACTGGAAAAAGGCTTGGCGGAGTGCTGAAAAGCAGGAAGCCGTGGCTGAAGCCGTTAGGAACTTGGCACTCCTAGGCTGGATACGCGTCAGGCCAAGTCGAACATTGCTTGCGTTCGCGTGACTGAGGTGCGCTATAGCAAACAACTCTGCGCCCTACGGGTTTTCGACAAACGCCGCCACGTTTGCTATTTCAGGACGAACGAACAATGGCTTGCGCAGCTCTCGTAGGAACTTCGGTCGACGTCTGATACGACGCCACTGGTGCCGTCGCATAAGTACACCCTAAGCCCTTGATTCGCTTCGCCCCAGTTCGGGGCTACTTTTGAGAACCTACATTGAGGTCAGGGCATCTCGTCCGCCTCGAAATCCAGCTCCACCTTCGCGCCGTTGGGGTCCAGGCTGAAAAGCTGCCAGGTGCCGCTGCCGGCCTGGCGGCGCAGGTCGTAGGCGACGCCGGCGGCGTCTAAGCGGGCCTTCACCTCGCGCAGGCCGCGCGCCGAGAACGCCAGGTGGTCGATCACGCCGGTGCGCAGCGCCGGCATCGGGCGGTCCCAGTAGATGTGCAGCACCGCCTGCGGCCCGCCGGCATAAAGCCAGGCGCCGGGAAAGCCGAGGTCGGGGCGGTGCCCTTGCTGCAGGCCGAGCAGGCCGCAGTAGAAGCCGAGCGTGCGCTCGCGGTCTTCGGCGGTGATGGTGAAGTGGTTCATGCCATGGATCATCGCGACGGCTCCTCGGGGTTCTTCGTCAGGCCACCAGCACCAGCGCGCCGGCGGTGGCGCGCTGCTCCAGCCGCCGGTGCGCCTGGGCCGCGGCGTCGAGGGCGTGGCGCTCGATCAGCGGGCGGCCCAGCGTGCCGTCGGCGAGTGCGTCCCACACCCGCTGCGCCCGCGCCTGGCGTTCCTCGCGCGTGGCCATGTAGGCAAAGACCACCGGCCGCGAGAAGCTTGCCGATTTCGCCAGCAGCGCATCGGGGTCCAGCGCTTGCAGCGCGCCGCTCGCCTGGCCCAGGCTGATCCAGTGGCCGCGCGCGGCCAGCGCGGCCAGGTTCTCGTCGCGCGCGGCGTCGCCGAGGCCGTCGACGATCACGTCGGCGCCGCCGGCCAGGCGCTGCACCGCGTCGGCGAAGCGGTAGTCGCGCGTCACGATCACCTCGTCGCAGCCCTGCGCGCGCGCCAGGCGCGCCTTCTCGTCGGTTGAGACGGTGCCGATCACGCGCGCGCCCAGCCTGGCGGCCCCGGCGCACAGCAGCAGCCCGACGCCGCCGGCCGCCGCATGCACCAGCAGCCGCGTGCCGCGGCCGATGCGGCCGAGGTCGCGCAGCAGGTAGTCGGCCGTCACGCCTTTGAGCAGCGTGGCGGCCGCGGAGTCGTCGTCCACCGCGGCGGGCAGCCGCAGCAGCCAGTCGGCCGGCACGTTGCGCACGCTGGCGTAGGCGCCGGCCCGCGGGCCGAGGTAGGCGACGCGGTCGCCCGCGCTCACGCCGTGCACGCCCGGGCCGACGTCGATCACGCTGCCGGCGGCCTCCATGCCGGGCACGCCGGGCAGCGGCAGCATGGCGGGGATGAAGCCGCGGCGCAGGTAGACATCGAGGTAGTTGACGCCGATGGCGCGCTGGCGCACGCGCACCTCGCCCGGCCCGGGCGGCGGCGCGTCGAAAGCCTCGCCGCGCAGCACGTCGGCGCCGCCGTACGCCGCGACGACGACGCGCCGCGCCGCCAGCGGCAGCGCCACCGGCATCGGCGCCGCGCCGCCGCGCAGGTCGGCCGCGCCGGCCAGGTGGCGGCGCAGGTTCGCGAAGCCGGCCTCGTAGACGCCCTGGGCCACCATGTCGCGCAGCTCGCGCTCGCGGCCCGGCGGCGTGTCGAAGGTCGACTCCCAGTGCCAGAAGGTCGCGCCGGCGTCGGTGACCGGCCGTAGCGTGACCGTCGCCACGTAGCGCTGCAGCGGCACCGTGGCCTCGACGATGGTGTAGGTGCTGCGGTACTCGCGGTCGTCCAGCGTCAGCAGCTGCTCGCGGATGCGGTGGCCGTCCTGCAGCGTGAAGCTGCGCACGCAGCCGACCTGGTCGCTGCGCTCGCCGCCCTCGATGCGGCTCTCGGCCACCACGTCGTGCCAGCGGTCGTGGCTGTTGAAGTCGCGCAGCACGGCCCAGACGCGCTCGATCGGCGCGTCGATGACGGTGGAGCGGACGACGCGCTGCAGCACCGGGGCGATTCCGTCAGCGCCGGCCGCTGGCGTAGTGCCGCTTCAGCGCGTCGAAGCCGCCCTGGAAGACGCCGTCGCCGATGGTCGCCGTCAGCTCGCGCTCGCGGCCCTCGGCGCAGTCGAACTCGGCGCTCCATTCGGCGAAGCAGCGGTTGCCGTCGGTGATCGGCATCAGCTTGAGCGTGGCGACGTAGTTGTCCACGCCCATCGGGCTTTCGAGGATCTCGTAGGTGCAGCTGTAGTCGTAGTCGGACAAGGCCAGCAGGCGTTCGCGGATGCGCCCGCCGTCGCGTGTGTGGAAGTGGCGGATGCAGCCGACGCGATCGGCCGGCTCGTGGTTCTCGATGCGGCTGTCGGCGATCGCCGGGTGCCAGGTCGGCAAGCCGTTGAAGTCGCGGATGCGCGACCACACCGTGTCGGCGCTGGCGTCGATCACGCTGGAGACGTAGACCTTGATCACGGCGCGCTATTCCTTGCGCTCGGGCGCCGGCGGCAGCGCCGACTGGGCGCCGCTGGCGCCGCCGACGAGGCGCTGGATGTCGCCGCCTTCGATGCCGATCTCGCGCAGCAGCTGGTCGACCAGCGGCGCCTGCGCCCGGAAGCGCAGCGCCGAGTTGACGACGCCGTCGGCGAAGCTGCCGCCGTTGCCGACATCGCCGTTCAGGTGACCGCCGCCGCCGCCCAGGCCGTCGACGTGCAGGATCTTGATGCCTTCGATGCGCTCCATCGGCCGCACCGATTCGCGGATGATGGCCTCGGCCTTTTCGACCAGCTTCATGCGCAGCGCCGACATCCGCGCTTCGGGCGTCAGCATGTTGTGCGCCGAGTTCATCAGCCGCGCCGCTTCGGCCTCGACCTCGGCGCGCAGCTTGGCGGCCATCGCGCGGATCTTGTCGGCGTCGGCATCGGCCTCGGCCTGCGCGCGGATGGCGGCACCGCGGTCGGCGCTGGCTTCCTTCTCGGCCTGCGCGGCGGCCACCAGGCGCAGCGCATCGCGCTCGGCCACCTGGCGCGCGGCGATCAGCTCGATCGCCTTCTTGCGCTCGGCCATCTCGACCTCGCGGGCGGTGAACACCTTTTCCTCGGCGGCGACGGCCAGCGCGCGCGCCGCCTCGGCGGCCGCCTGCGCCTCGCTCTGCGCCTTGCTCTCCAGCGCGATGGCGATCGCGCGCTGCTGCTCGGCCAGTTCGAGCGACTGGCGGCGCTCGATCTCGGCGGCCTGCACCGCACGCTCCTTGGCGATGCGCTCCTGCTCGATGCTTTGCTCCGACCGGATGCGCGCCGCCTCGATCATCTGCTTGGCGCTGATCTGCGCGCCCTCGGCGTCCTGGTCGCGCTGGGCGCGCTCGCTGGTCAGCTCGGCGCGCTGGCGGGCCCGCGCGATCTCCACCTCGCGTTGCTGCTGCAGCCGCGCCGTCTCGGCCTCGCGGTCGATCTCCAGCGAGAGCTTCTCGGCCTCCAGGTTCTTGTTGCGGATGGCGATCAGCGTGTCCTGCTCGACGTCGTTGCGCTGCTTCTTGCGGCGCTCGATCTGCTCGGTCAGCCGCGTCAGGCCCTCGGCGTCGAAGGCGTTGCTCGGGTTGAAGAACTCCATCGCCGTCTGGTCGAGCTGGGTCAGCGACGCCGACTCGAGCTCCAGGCCGTTCTTCTTCAGATCCTCGGCGACGGCCTCGCGCACGCGCCGCACGTAGTGGCCGCGCTTCTCGTGCAGTTCCTCCATCGTCATCTCGGCGGCGGCGGTGCGCAGCGCGTCGATGAACTTGCCCTCGACCAGCTCCTTGAGCTGCTCGGGCTCCATCGTGCGCAGGCCCAGCGTCTGCGCGGCGGCGGCCACCGCCTCGGGCTGCGCGGCCACGCGCACGTAGAACTCGGCGATCACGTCGACGCGCATGCGGTCCTTGGCGATCAGCGCCTTGTCGCGGCCGCGGCTGACCTCCAGCCGCAGCGTGTTCATGTTCACCGGGATCACGTCGTGCACGATCGGCAGCACGAAGGCGCCGCCGTCGACGACCACCTTCTGCCCGCCCAGGCCGGTGCGCACGAAGGCGCGTTCCTTCGAGCCGCGCAGGTACAGCCAGTGCAGCAACCAGACCGCCAGCGCGACGACGATCGCGACGACGATCAGGCCGAGGATGAAGCTGCCGAATTGAGCGCCGGTCATGGACGTCTCCTGTTATCGCGTGATCTGGGTGAAGCGCCGCGTCGTCTCGGTCAGCGCCTGCTCGGAGGGCAGCCGCTCCATCGAGCTGGCGCCGTAGAAGCCGTTGCAGCCAGGGCAGCGCGAGAGGATGAACTGCGCGTCCTCGGGCGTCGCGATCGGGCCGCCGTGGCAGAGCACGATCACCTCGGGGTTGACGGCGCGCGCCGCGGCGGCCCAGGCCGTGATGGGCTCGACGCAGGCCGCCAGCGTCGGCGCCGTCTCGGCGCCGATCGCGCCGCCGGTGGTCAGGCCGAGATGGCACACCACGATGTCGGCGCCGGCGCGCGCCATCTCGGCGGCCTGCCGCTCGTCGAACACGTAGGGCGTGGTCAGCAGGTCGAGCGCATGCGCGCGCTCGACCAACTCCACCTCCAGGCCATAGCCCATGCCGGTTTCTTCGAGGTTGGCGCGGAAGGTGCCGTCGATCAGGCCGACGGTCGGAAAGTTCTGGATGCCCGAGAAGCCGAGCGTGACGAGGCGCTGCAGGAACTCGTCGGCGATCATGAAGGGGTCGGTGCCGTTCACGCCGGCCAGCACCGGCGTGCGCCGCACCATCGGCAGCACCTCGCGCGCCATCTCGCAGACGATCTCGTTGGCGTTGCCGTAGGCCAGCAGCCCGGCGAGCGAGCCGCGGCCGGCCATGCGGTAGCGGCCGGAGTTGTAGATGACGATGAGGTCGATGCCGCCGGCCTCCTCGCACTTGGCCGACAAGCCGGTGCCGGCGCCGCCGCCGATCAGCGGGCGGCCGGCGGCGATCTTCGCGCGGAAGCGGTCGAGCAGCGTCTGTCTAGCGATGCGGGGCATGGCGGACCTTCGTCGGTTGCGACACCTCGTGCCAGGCGGCGACCAGCGCGTCGGCGAAGGCATCGTCGTTCACATGCAGCGGCAGGCGCGTCAGCCGCCGGTCGGGCCCGCTGCGGAAACCCTGCTCGATCGCCGCGAACAGCGCGCGGTCGGCCTCGGGGTCGTGGAAGGGCTGGCCCGGGCGGTCGATGGCCGAGACCCCGCCCTCGGGGATCAGGAAGCGCACCGGCCCGCGCATCGCGTTGAGCTTGGCGACCAGGAACTCGCCGATCGCCCGGCATTCGTCGGCCGTGGTGCGCATCAGCGTCACCGTCGGGTTGTGGCGGTAGAGCCGGCGACCGCGCAAGCGCTCGGGCACCGTCTCCCAGGCGCCGAAGTTGACCATGTCGAGCGCGCCGCAGGAGCCGACATAAGGCAGCGCATGGCGCGCGAAAGCGTCCAGCCGCGTCGGCCCGGCGGACAGCACGCCGCCGCCGATCTCGTCGGCGATCTCGGTGGTCGAGACATCGATCACGCCGGCCAGCAGCCCGGAGTCGACCAGCTTCTCCATCGACTGCCCGCCGACGCCGGTGGCGTGGAAGACCAGGCAGTCGACCTCGTCCTCCAGCCGCTTGGTCACGGCCTGCACGCAGGGCGTGGTCACGCCGAACATCGTCAGCCCGACGGCCGGGCGCGTGGTGCCCGATTCCGGCGGCGGGTGCGCGATCATGCCGGCCAGCGCGTGCGCCGCATTGGCCAGCACCTTTTCGCTGATGCGGTGGATGCCTTGCACGTCGGTGACCGAGTACATCATGCAGATGTCGCTCGGGCCGACGTAGGGCCGCGTGTCGCCGCTGGCCATGGTCGAGACCATCACCTTCGGGCAGCCGATCGGCAGCGCGCGCATCGCCGGCGTGGCCAGCGAGGTGCCGCCCGAGCCGCCGGCCGAGATGATGCCGCCGAGGTCGCGCCGCGTGCCGATGTAGTGCTCGAAGGCGAGCGCCATCGCGGCGACGGCGCGGCCGCGGTCGCCGCAGAAGACGGCCGACTCGCCCTGCGGGTGGTGGCGCGCCACCTCGCGCGGATGCACGCTGGCCGGCGAGGGCTTGCCCGACGTGGCGAGGTCGACCGTCACCACGCGCAGGCCCAGCTTGTCCAGGCACTGGCGCAGGAAGAACAGCTCGCGCGCCTTGGTGTCGAAGGTGCCGGCCACGTAGGCGGCGCGGCCGCTGCTCGCGGCCACCGGGAAGTCGAACACCTGCGCGCTGGCCGGCGCCGGTGCCGGCTTTGCTGCAGCAGGCGTCGGCGACGGCGACGGCGCCACCGGCTCGCGCGCGATGTCGGCCAGCGGCGCCGTGGTGTCGGCGGCATTCCAGCGGTTGACGCCGCGCACGGTGCGCGGCGCGAGGTCGTCGAGCGACGGGCCGCCGTCGCCGTGGGCACGCCGCACGGTGAACACCTGCACCGGCTCGTCGGCCGCGGCCGTGGGCGCGGGCGGCGGCGCCTCGTCGGGTTCCTCGTGCGCGCCGCCGGAGCGCACGCCGAGCAGCCGCTCCTGCAGCGCGCGGTCGGCCTGCAGTTCGGCGGCCGTCATCGTCTGCGCGATGCGGCCGTTGACCATCACGCCGATGCGGCCGGCCACTTCGAGCGCGACGCCGAGGTTCTGCTCGATCAGCAGCACCGAGATCTCGCCGTCGGCGGCCAGCTGGCGCAGCGCCTGCGCCACCTGCTCGACGATGGTCGGCGCCAGGCCCTCGGTCGGCTCGTCCATCACCAGCAGCCGCGGCTGCAGCAGCAACGCGCGGCCGATCGCCAGCATCTGCTGCTCGCCGCCGGAGAGCTGCGCGCCGCCGTTGGCGCGGCGCTCGGCCAGGCGCGGGAACATCGCGTAGACGCGCTCGATGTCGCGCCGCTTCGGCGCCACCAGCCGCAGCGTCTCTTCGACCGAGAGCGAGGGCCACACGCGGCGGCCCTGTGGCACGTAGGCGATGCCGCGGCGCGTAATCTGGTGCGGCGCGAGGCCCAGCACCTCCTGGCCGAACAGGCGCACGCTGCCGCTGGCCGGCACCAGCCCCGTGATGGCGTTGCACAGCGTGGTCTTGCCCATGCCGTTGCGGCCCACGATGCCGAGCACGCCGCGCTCCAGCGCCAGGCTCACGCCCTGCAGCGCGTGGGCGCGGCCGTAGTGGACATCGAGCCCCTCGACGATCAGCGCCGGCGCGCCGGCATCGGTGTCGGGCTTGTGGAACCAGGCCATCAGCGCCACCGGTCCGCCGCACGGCGGTGAAGCGTCGCCTCGCGGGGCCGCGGACGCAAGTTCGTCATCATGCGTGGCCGCCCATGTAGATCGCGTGCACCTGCGCGTCGTTCTCGATCTCGTCGGGCGTGCCGGTCTTCAGCACGCGGCCGTTGTGCATCACGGTGACGCGCTCGACGACGCGCAGCGCGATGTCGAGGTCGTGCTCGATCAGCACGAAGCTCATGTGCTCGGGCAGCGAGCGCAGCAGCGCCACCAGCTCGCGCCGCTCGGCCGGCGACAGGCCGGCGGCCGGCTCGTCGAACAGGATCAGGCGCGGCGCCCCGGCCAGCGCCATGCCGATTTCGAGCTGGCGCTGCTGGCCGTGCGCGAGGTTGGCGACGCGCTCGTCGGCGATGTGCGTCAGCCGCGTGCGCTCCAGCAGGTCTTGCGTGGCCCGCGTCGACGGATGGCCGCGGCCGGCGCGGCGCCACGAGAAGCGGCCGTTGGCGACGCCGCGCACCGCGAGGAAGAGGTTGTCGCGCACCGTGAGGTCGCGGAACAGCAGCGACGACTGGTAGGTGCGCCGCAGGCCCTTGCGGATGCGCTCGTGCGGCGGCAGCGTGGTGATGTCCTCGCCGAAGAAGAGGATGCGGCCGGCCGACGGCAGGTGGTCGCCGGTGATGGCGTTGAACAGCGTCGTCTTGCCGGCGCCGTTGGAGCCGAGCACGGCGTACTTCTGGCCGGCGCGCACGGTGAAGGACACGTCGTCCACCGCGCGCAGCGCACCGAAGACCCGCGTCACCCCGCCGAGCACCAGCGCATCGGCCGACAGCAGCTGCGTCGTGCTGCCGCCAGCGGCCGCGCGGCCGCCGCGCGCCGCGGCGCCGGCGCCGGCGCGCACCGGCAGCGAGGTGATCGAGGCCATCGGCGCCGCCGCCTTACTTGCGGCAGTCCGGCACGTCGCGCGAGCCGAGGCCCATCTTGTCGAAGTCGGCCTTCGACAGGCCGAGCGTCTGCGAGATGTTGGGCACCGACTTCACGACCTTGTTGTAGAACGAGCCGTCGGCCGCCTTGGCCACCTCGGTGATGTAGGTGGTGCCGACGCCGTTGCGGTTGTCGTCGATCTTCACCTCGCCGGCCGGGCCCGTGAAGCGGGTCTTCTGCAGCGCCTCGCGGTAGGCCTTCTGGCCGTTCGAGAGGTCGCCCTTGACCGTGTCGAGCGCGTCGAGCACCGCCTTGGTGTTGATGTAGTAGAGGTAGGCGAACAGCGACGGGCTCGGGAAGCCGTCCTTGAAGTTCGCCTTGTAGTCGGCGACGAACTTCTTCCACTCGGCGTTGTCCAGCGAATCGGCCATCGGGCCGGCCGAGGCCGTGCCGAGCAGCGACTCGCGGCGCTTGCCCTTGAAGTTGAGCACCGTCTGGTCCACGGTGATCGAGCCGCCGACCATCGGCTTGTTGCCGCCGGCCTGCTCGTACTGGGTCAGGAAGTTGACCGCATCGGAGCCGCCGAGCACGACCACCAGCGCGTCGATGTCCTTGGGGATCTTGGCGATCACCGAGGCGTAGTCCTTCGTGCCCAGCGGCACCCAGGCCTTGTCGACCACCTTGCCGCCCTTGGCGCAGTAGCTGGCCATGAAGCCCTGCACCTGCGAGTACGGAAAGCCGTAGTCTTCGGCGATCAGGAAGGTCTTCTTGTAGCCCTTGGCCAGCGCGTGCTCGCCGAGGCCGACCATCCACTGCGCGCCTTCGGTGTTGAAGCGGAAGAAGTTGGGCGCCGGGTCGAGCAGCGTGGTGGCCTGCGCGCCGGAGGCGCCGTTGATGAAGGTGACGCCGGGCTGCGTCTTGGCGTAGTTCTTCACCGCGATGCCTTCGTCGCCCGACAACGGGCCGATCATGATCGGCACCTTGTCCTGCTCCACCGCCTTGCGCGTGGCGCCCACCGCCTTGTCCGGCGTGGCGTCGGAGGACACCTTCACGAACTCGATCTTCTTGCCGCCGGCCATGCCGTTCTTCTGCTTGAGCGCGAGGTCGGCGCCGCGCATGCCGTCCTGTCCGGGCGCGGCGAACGGCCCCTCCAGGGTGGCGAGCAGGCCGATCTTGAGCGTCTCCTGCGCCAGCGCGCTGCCCGCGAGCGCCAGCCCCGCCGCGATGCCGAGCACCGAGCGGGCCCACAGTCTTTTCGTCACGATCACGCTTGTCTCCTTGGAGTGGAAGTGGGGGTCTGCAGATGCGGGCGAAGCTTCGCCCACAGCCCGAGCAGACCGTCGGGGGAAAACAGCACGATGAGGAGGAACACCCCGCCGATCACGAGGTTGAAGCGCTCGCGGTCGACGAGGTCGATCGCGAAGTTCTGCAGCAGCACGAAGACGATGGCGCCGATGAAGGCGCCGATCGGGTGCCGCATGCCGCCGAGGACGGCGATGATCAGGATGTTGATCATCGCGCCGGTGTTCACCGAGCCCGGCGAGATGCGGCCGTTGTACCAGACCATCAGCACGCCGCCGACGCCGGCCAGCAGCCCCGCCACCGCATAGGCGGCCACGCGGTGCGCGGTGACGGCGAAGCCCAGCGCGTGCATGCGCCGCGGGTTGTCGCGGATGCCTTGCAGCGCAATGCCGAACGGCGTGCGCACCAGGTGCTTGACGAAGAAGTAGCCGGCCAGCGCGCAGGCCAGCGTGAGCAGGTAGAACGGCAGCGGCTGGCGGAAGTCGATGCCCGCGACCGTCGGCGCGACGACCTTGTTGAAGCCCTGGAAGCCGTTGAACAGCGTGTAGTTCTGCTGCGCCAGGTAGAAGAAGGCAACGCCGATCGCCAGCGTGATCATGATGGTGTAGATGCCCTCGGTGCGCACCGAGAGCCAGCCCACCGCCGCGGCGAACGCGGTGGCCCCGGCGATCGCCAGCGGCACGCCCAGCCACCACGGCCAGCCCAGGCTGATGGCGGCCGCGCTGCTGCTGCCGAAGATCGCGACCAGGTAGCCGGCCATGCCGGCGACCGTCATCTGCGCCAGCGAGACCATGCCGCCGTAGCCGCCGAGGAAGGTGAGCGACAGCGCGATCAGCCCGAGCGCGAGCGACTGCGCGCCGATCTGGTAGACGAAGAACGGCGACGCCACCACCGGGTAGAGCACGAGCGCGAGCGCGACCACGATGTGGTGCGGCTGCACGGCGCGCCGCAGGCGGCCGGCGAAGGATTCGGCGCCGGCCTCGGCGATGGGCGCGGTCGGCGACCGCGGCCCCGACGGCGACGGCACGACCGGCCGCAACGCGGCCGACCCGACCGCCGCCGGGTTGTTCATCGCACGCCGCCAGCGCGCCGCGCTCATGCGGCTTTCCCCATGATCCCGCGCGGCTTGAAGGCCAGCGCGATGACCATGATCACGAAGGTGAACACCACGCTGTAGGTCGGCGCGTAGGCCAGGCCGAACTGCTCGGCCAGGCCGATCAGCAGCGCGCCGATGGCCGCGCCGGCGACGCTGCCCATGCCGCCGACGATGACGACGACCAGCGATGCCAGCAGGTAGCGCGTGTCCTCGCCCGGCGAGATCGACAGCGCGCTGCCGCCCACCACGCCGGCCAGCCCGGCGAGGCCGGCGCCGACCGCGAAGGTGGTCGCGAAGACCAGCTGCACGTTGACGCCGCTGGCGGCGAGCATGCTGCGGTCGTCGACGCCGGCGCGGATCATCATGCCGACGCGCGTGCGGGCCAGGAACCACCACAAGGCGATGCCGATCGCCACCGCCCCGGCCAGCACGGCGAGGCGGTAGGTCGGAAACTTCTCCACCAGCGGCAGCTCGGTCGAGCCGTAGATCCACGGCGGCGGCTCGAAGGTGTAGATCTCGGCGCCCCAGATCCACAGCATCACGTCGGCCAGCACGATGGACAGGCCGATCGTCACCAGCGTCTGCCGCAGGTCCTGGCCCTGCATGTGGCGGAAGACGAGCAACTGCAGCAGCAGGCCGACCAGCGCCGCCGCGGCGAAGCCGGCGACCACCGCCAGCACCCAGGAGCCGCTGCGCTCGCCGACCACCCAGCCGACGTAGGCCCCGAAGAGGTAGAGCGAGCCGTGCGCGAGGTTGACGTTGCGCATCAGCCCGAAGACGAGCGTGAAGCCCGAGGCGACCAGGAAGTACAGCGAGGCCAGCGTCAGCCCGTTGAGCAGGGTCTTGAAGTACAGCGTGTCGTTGTCGACGATGGCCCAGACCGAGAACACCGCCACCGGCAGCCCGATCAGCAGCCAGGCGAGCCAGGTGCCGCGGGTCCACTGCCCGGGTCGCGTCATGCGGCGCGCTCCCAGCGCCGCTGCGCGGCGATTTCCGGCGCGCGCGCGAACACGCCGTCCTTCATCACCGCGAGCAGCCGCTTCGGATCGCGCAGGATCGCCAGGTTGGCCAGCGGGTCGCCGTCGACGAGCAGCAGGTCGGCCAGCGCGCCGTCGTGGATGGTGCCGAGCTCGTGGCCGCGCATCATGATCTGGCCGCCGTACTGCGTGGCGCTGCGGATCGCCTCCATCGGCGTGAAGCCGAGGTACTTGACGAAGAACTCCAGGTCGCGCGCGTTGTTGCAGTGGGGCGTGAAGGCGAAGCCGTAGTCGCCGCCCGGCAGGATGCGCACGCCGCGGCGGTGCATGGCGCGCAGCGATTCGAGCGCCGCTTCCCATTCGTGCTGGTAGCCCATGTCGGTGGCGATGGCGCGGGTCACGCCCCAGGGCTCGGCCTCGTTGAGCATCGCGTAGATGATGGCGATGCCGGGCGCGACGAAGACGCGGTCCTTCGCGGCCTCCAGCATGTCCAGCGTCTCGGTGTCGCTGTAGCTGGCGTGGTAGATCACGTCGATGCCGTGGCGCAGCGCCTGCTTCACGCTGGCCGCCGAGCGCGCGTGCGCGGTGCCGCGCTTGCCGCGCAGGCGCACCTCGTCCATCGCGGCGGCGACCTCGGCGTCGGTCATCCACGTGGTGCCGGCCGGCGACTGCGGCGTGAAGTTGTCGCCCGACAGGTTGAGCTTGATGCTGTCGACGCCGTACTTCAGGAACAGCCGCACCGCCTTGCGCATCTCTTCCGCGCCGCTGACGTTGACGCCGAAGCTGAACTCGGGGAACGGCAGGTGCGGCAGCGTCTCGTCGCCGAGGCCGCCGAGCACCGTGATCTCCTGGCTGGCGGCGAGGTAGCGCGGGCCCGGAATCTGGCCGGCGTTGATGGCATTGCGGATCACCACGTCGAGCCGCGGCTTGGCGCAGGCGGCGCCGACGCAGGAGGTCCAGCCGGCCTCCAGGTACTTCTTCGCGACCTTCGCGCACCACAGCACGTGCTCTTCGAGCGGCATGGTCTGGATCGCCGCGAGCGTGGCCGCGTCGTTCCACGAGAAATGGGTGTGCGCTTCGCACATGCCGGGCATCAGCGTCGCGCCGGCGCCGTCGATGACCTGCGCGCCGGCGGGCCTGATCGCCGCGGCGCCGCGGCCGACCTGGCGGATGCGGTTGCCGGCGACCAGCACGCTGCCGGTGTACGGGTTCGCACCCGTGCCGTCGAGGATGCGGACATTGGTGAACAACACGTCGGCCATGGAACTCTCCTTCACGCCGCCCAGCGGGTGGTGGACATCACGCCGCCCAGCGGGTGGTGAACATCACGCCGCCCAGCGGGTGGTGAACATCACGCCGCCCAGCGGGTGGTGGACCGGGCGCCGCGCACCGGCGGCGCGCGGTGGAACACGCCATCCTTCATCACCGACAGGATGCGCGAGCGGTCCTGCAGCACGGTGATGTCGGCGAGCGGGTCGCCGTCGACCAGCAGGATGTCGGCCAGGCAGCCTTCGCGGATGTAGCCGAGCTGCTTGCCCATCTTCATCATCGGCCCGCCCCAGGCGGTGGCCGACAGCAGCGCCTCCATCGGGCTCATGCCGACGTGGCGGACGAAGTACTCCAGGTCCTTGGCGTTGCTGCCGTGCGGCGTCCAGGCGAAGCCGTAGTCGCCGCCGGGCAGGATGCGCACGCCGCGCTTGCGCAGCGCGCGCATGCTCTCGATGGCGGCGTCGAGCTCGCGCGGGTAGTCCATCTTGCGCACCACCTCGGGCGTCAGGCCCCAGGCGCTGGCGTTGTGCACGGTGTTGATCAGCCAGGCCAGGCCGGGGGCGATGTAGTGCTCGAACTTGTGCGCTTCCAGCAGGTCCAGCGCCTCTTCGTCGCAGAAGCTGGCGTGGTAGATCACCTCGATGCCCTGGCGCACGCATTCCTTGACCGACCAGGTCGAGCGCGCATGCGCGGCCACGCGCTTGCCCCAGGCCTTGGCCTCCTCGACGCAGACGCTGATCTCCTTGGTCGTGAACTGGCTCATCTCCGAGGGCATGCCGGTGATCGACTCGCCCGACAGGTTGATCTTCAGCGTGTCGACGCCGTACTTCGCGAACATGCGAACGCAGCGCCGCATCTCGTGCGGGCCGCTGACCACGGCGCCGAACGCGAACTCGCTCTGCGGCAGGTGCGGCGCGGTGGTGTCGCCGAGGCCGCCGGGCACGGTGATCTCCTGGCTCGCCGCCAGGTAGCGCGGGCCGACGATGGTGCCGTCGTTGATGGCATTGCGGATGACGACGTCCAGCCGCGGCTTGGCGGTGGCGGCGCCGACGCAGCTGGTCCAGCCCATGTCGAGGTAGCGCTTGGCGACCTCGGCGCACCACAGGATGTGCTCTTCCGGCGGCATGCGCTGGATGGCGTCGAGGCTGGGCTGGTCGTTCCACGAGAAATGCGTGTGCGCCTCGACCATGCCCGGCATCAGGAAGGCGCCATCGCCGTCGATGACCTGCGCGCCCAGCACCGGCGGCGTGCGCTGGCCGAAGCCGGTCTTGACGACGCGCGCGATGCGGTTGCCCTGCACCAGCACGTCGCCGGTGAAGGGCGCCTCGCCGCCGCCGTCGAAGATGCGCACGTTCGTGTAGAGGACGTCGGCCATGTCGGCTCCTATCGCTGCGAGGCGAGAAAGTCGCGCAGTTCGCGCTGGCACTCGGCCGCGCGCTCCACCGGCGTCCAGTGGCCGCAGCGCGGCAGCACGACGACGCGCGGGTCGCGGGCGCCATGCAGCCGCGCCGCCATCGCGCGCACGGCCGACGGCGGCGCCACGCCGTCTTCGTCGCCGGTGACCAGCAGCACCGGCACGGCGATGCGCTCGATGGCCGCCGGCTGCGCCTCGGCCAGCGCCTCGCAGCTGCGGGCGTAGGCCTCGCCGTCCTGCCGCATCAGGCTTTCGCGCACGAAGGCCACGGCCAGCGGCGCGCGTTCGCGCGTGTCGGCCGACAGCGCCGCGTCGACCAGCGCGACGGCGATCCCTTGCATCGCCGCCGCGCCCTCGCGCGCCTTCGCGGCGCGGGCGCGGATGGCGCTGCGCGCGGCATCGGGCGGCACCACCAGCGGGCCGAACAGCGCGAGGCTGCGCACGAGCTTCGGCGACTCGACCGCCAGGTGCTGCGCGACGATCGTGCCCATCGAATGGCCGAGCACGTGCGCACGCTCGATGGCGAGCCGCGCGCAGGCCGACTGCACCGCCTCGACCAGCCGGGCGATCGACAACGGCCCTTCGACGCGCTGCGAGCGGCCGCTGCCCGGCAGGTCGACGCGCACGACGCGGTGTCGCGCGAGCGCCGGCATCAGCGGCGTCCAGGTGTTCGAGCTGCCGCCCAGGCCGTGCAGGCAGACGACGGCGTCGCCGTCGCCTTCGTCCTCCACCGCGATGCGGTCGATGAGGTGGAAGCTCATGCGAAGCGGTTCTCGATGTGGCCGATGCCGTCGACCTCGATGCGCACGACGTCGCCGGCGCGCAGCCAGCGCGGCGGCGTGAAGCCCATGCCGACGCCCGCGGGCGTGCCGGTGGCGATGACGTCGCCGGGCAGCAGCGTGATGCCGCGCGAGCAGGTCTCGATCAGCGTCGGCACGTCGAACAGCATGTCGCTCGTGCGCGCGTCCTGCCGCGCTTCGCCGTTGACCCAGCCGCGCACGCGCGTCGCGCGGCCGTCGAGTTCGTCGGCGCTGACGATCCACGGCCCCATCGGGCAGAAGCCGTCGAGGTTCTTGCCCAGGTCCCATTGCTGGTGGCGCTGCTGGATGTCGCGCGCCGTCACGTCGTTGACGATGGTCCAGCCGAAGACGTGGTCCATCGCCCGCGAGCGCGCGATGTCGCAGCCGCCACGGCCGATGACGACGGCGAGCTCGCTTTCGTAGTCGATCTGGGTCGACACCTCGGCGCGCGGCAGCCGCACCGCGTCGTAGGGGCCGGTCACGCACTCGGCGAACTTGGTGAAGACCATCGGCCAGCCCTGCTCGGCGGCCGCCGCGTCGCCCGCGTCGCGGAAGACGGTGCCGGCCAGTTCCTGCGCATGGGCGCGGTAGTTGCGCCCGACGCAGAACAGGCCGCGGCGCGGACGGGGCAGCGGCGCGCGCAGCACCGCCACCTGCGTGGGCAGCCGCGCGCCCGAAGGCGGCGGCAGGCCTTCGCCGCGCGCCAGCGCCTCGATCAGCGGCAGCACGCCGCGCGACGCATCGGGGCAGGCCAGCGGCGTCAGCTCGCGGCCGTCGGCGCCAACCGTGCCGACATGGTCGCGTCCACCCCAACTCCAGCTGGCCAAGCGCATCGAGACGGTCTCCGTCGCGGCCCGCTTCGGGCGCGACGGAGGCCGGCCACGGCGAGACTCTGAGCCCAAAATGAGACGGCTGTCTCGTTTCGGTTGAGATGGATCATACTGGCGGCCGATGACACGCCACAAGAACACGGCGCGACTCGATCGCCCCGTATAAACCCGCATGGCTCGTCCGCGATACAAGCTCAGCGAACCGCCGTCGCCGCCCGAGCGCGGGGTCAAGGCCGCCACCTTCCGCCTGCTGCTGGACACGGCCACCGAGCTGATCCAGCAGGCCGGCCACATCCCCTCGGTGGCCGAGGTGGCGGTGCGTTGCAAGGTCTCGCGCGCCACGGCCTACCGCTACTTCCCCAACCGCAGCGCGCTGGTCACGGCGGTCGTCGACTCGTCGCTCGGCCCGGTGCGCAACTTCGCCTTCGGCAGCGAAGGCGGGCGCGGGCGCATCCACGAACTGTTCCGGCAGACCTTCCCGCGCTTCAAGGAGTTCGAGCCGCAGATGCGCGCGGCGATGCAGTTGTCGCTCGAGCACTGGGCGCTCGAACGCGCCGGCCTGCTGGAAGAAGAGCCGTACCGCCGCGGCCACCGCGTGCGCCTGCTCGGCCATGCGATCGAGCCGCTGGCCACCGCGCTGCCGCCGGCCACGCGCGACCGGCTGCACCGGGCGCTTTCGGTGGTCTACGGCATCGAGCCCTACGTCGTGCTGAAGGACATCTGGGGCCAGTCGGATCGCGAGGTCGAGCGCATCGCGATGTGGATGGCCGATGCGCTGATCGACGCCGCCATGCGCGACGCGCAGGCCGCCGCCGCGCCGGCGTCGGCACCCACACCCGCACGCACACCCGCACCGGCCCCGCGCCGCGCGAAGGTGGCGCGATGAGCCGCCGCCCCCCGGCCGCCTGGTACGACGCGCAGTACGACAACCGGGCGCGCATCGCGGAGCATCCGGCCATCCTGCGGCGCTGGGCCGAGACCTCGGCGGCTGCTTACTCGGCGCCGGCGGCGCTGGCGGTGCGGCGCGACCTGCGCTACGGCGACGGACCGGCCGAGACGCTCGACCTCTTCCCCGCGGCCGGCCGCGACGCGCCGCTGCTGGTGTGGATCCACGGCGGCTACTGGCGCGCGCTGGGCAAGCGCGACCAGGCCTTCGTCGCGCCGCCGTTCGTCGCCGCCGGCGCGGCGGTGGCGCTGCTCGACTATGCGCTGTGCCCGGCGGTGCGCATCGAGGACATCGTGCGCCAGACGGTGCAGGCGCTCGCCTGGCTGCACCGCCACGCGCGCGAGCACGGCATCGACCCGCGCCGCATCGTCGTCGCCGGCCATTCGGCGGGCGGGCACCTGGCGACCATGCTGCTCGCCTGCCAGTGGCCGCGCGTCGGCGACGACCTGCCGCGCGACCTGGTCGGCGCGGCGCTGTCGATCTCCGGGGTCTACGAACTGGAGCCCTTGCGGCGCGCGCCCTTCCTCGCGCCCGACCTGCGGCTCGATGCGGCCGCCGTCGCGCGCCTCAGCCCGGCGCGCCTGCCGCCGCCGCGCGGCCCGCTGGCGGCGGTGGTCGGCGGGCGCGAGAGCGAGGAGTTCCTGCGCCAGCACGCGCTGATCCGCCGGCGCTGGGGCGACGCCGTCGTGCCCGTCTGCGAGGTGCTGCCCGGCCGCAACCACATGGACGTGCTCGATGACTTGATCGAGCCCTCGGCCCGCCTGCACCGGCTGGCGCGCGGGCTGTTGGGGTGCGGTGCGGAGAATGGGTGAGCCGCCCCGCGGCGCGGCGGCGGGCTGAACCGATCAGGCGCGCACGCCCGCGCGTTCGAGCATCACCTGCAGCAGCACGTTGCAGCCCGCCTCCAGGTGATCGGCCCGCGCATCCTCCACCTCGTTGTGGCTGATGCCGTCCTTGCAGGGCACGAAGATCATGCCGGTCGGCGCCAGGCGGGCGGTGTACACCGCATCGTGGCCGGCGCCCGAGACGACGGCAAGGTGCGAATAGCCCAGCGACTCGGCCGCGCGCTGCACGGCGCGCACGCAGCCGTCGTCGAAGGCCTGCGCCGGGTAGCTGGACACCGGCACGATCTCGATGGGCAGCCCGCTCTCGGCCTGCAGGCGCTGCGCGAAGGCGTGCACCTCGGCGGCCATCCGGTCGACCACGGCATCGGTGGCGTGGCGCAGGTCGATCGAGAAGCGCACCTGCCCGGGGATGACGTTGCGGCTGTTCGGGTGCAACTGCACCATGCCGACCGTGCCGCGGCCCTCCGGCGCGTGGCGCTGCGCCGTCGCCACCACTTCCTGCATCAGGCGCGTCGCCACCTGCAGCGCGTCGCGGCGCAGCGCCATCGGCGTGGGGCCGGCGTGCGCCTCCATGCCGGTCACCGTGCAGTCGAACCAGCGGATGCCGAGCACGCCCGACACCACGCCGATGGTGACGCCCGCGTCCTCCAGCACCGGCCCTTGCTCGATGTGGGCCTCGAAGTACGCGCCGATCGGATGGTCGCCCGGCTCCTCGTCGCCGACGAAGCCGATGCGCGCCAGCTCCTCGCCCACCGTGCGGCCTTCGGCGTCCTGCGCCGCATAGGCCTGCGCCAGCGTGAAGGCGCGCGCGAACACGCCCGAGCCCATCATCACCGGAACGAAGCGCGAGCCTTCCTCGTTGGTCCAGAAGGCCACCTCGATCGGCGCTTCGGTCTCGATGCCATGGTCGTTCAGCGTGCGCACCACTTCCAGGCCGGCCAGCACGCCGTAGTTGCCGTCGAACTTGCCGCCGGTGGGCTGGGTGTCGATGTGGCTGCCGGTCATGACCGGCGCCAGCGCCGCGTTGCGGCCGCGGCGCCGCATGAAGCAGTTGCCGATGCGGTCGATCGTGATCGTCAGGCCGGCCTCGCGCGCCCAGGCGATGACCTGCTCGCGGCCCTGCCGGTCGAGGTCGGTCAGCGCCAGGCGGCAGACGCCGCCCTTGGGCGTGGCGCCGATGCGCGCGAGCGCCATCAGCGAATCCCAGAGGCGTCGGCCGTCGACGCGGAGCGTGGTGGTGATGTCGTTCATGGCGTGGCGGGTTTGGGGATGAGGGCCGGTCGACGCGGCTTGAAGGCTGGCCCCGTCGCTCAATGCAGGCTCGGCGGCGGCCCCAGCCGCGCGAGGCCGTAGCCGACCAGCGCGCCCACCAGCAGCGGGCCCGGGGCCAGCGGGGCGATCAGCAGGGCGACGATGAGCAAGGCGGCCGCCGGCTTGCCGATGCCGACCGTCGCGGCCGCCGCGATGCCGGCGACCAGCGCCAGCGTCGGGTTGGCCTGCGGCTGGATGGCCAGCGCCGCGCCGCCGGCGGCGGCGCCGGCGAAGATGAGCGGGAAGATCGCGCCGCCGCGCCAGCCGGAGGCCAGGCACAGCGACAGCGCCAGCACCTTCAGCGCGGCCAGCAGCAGCAAAGCGGCCCAGCCGGCATCGCGGCCCCAGGCGAGCAGCGCGTCGAGCTGGTGGTGGCCCGAGTCGCGCAGGATCGGCCAGGTCGCGGCCAGCGCGGCGAACGCCAGGCTGCCCACCAGGGTCTGCACGACCACGCCGCCGCAGCGCGCCAGCAGCCGCCGCAGCCGCGGCAGCAGCGTGACGAAGGCCAGCCCGGCCAGGCCGCCCAGCAGCGCCGGCAGCACCGCGGGCAGCAGGTCGAGCGCGCTGTCGGCCACCACGTAGGGCGGCAGTTGCACGCGCATCGCGCCGCCGTGCGACAGCGCCCGCCAGGCCAGGTAGAAGCCGCCCAGCCCGGCCACGCCGGCCAGCAGCAGCAAGGCGCGGTGCGGTGTGGCCTCGTCGCGCGCCGGCGGCGCGGCGGGCTCGCCTTCGGCCACCAGCAGGCCGCCCGGCGGCGAGCCGTAGAGGGCGCCCAGCGCGCCGGTGGCGCCGACCTCGCCGATCAGCGCGCGCTCGTCGGCGCTGCGGCCGATGGCCAGCGCCACCAGGGCCGAGAGCTCGGCCACCACGGCCAGCGTGCCGGCCTCGGGGCCGACGGCGCCGCCGAAGGCCACGGCGACGATGGCCATCGCCGCCAGCAGCGCGGCCTGGCGGCGGTGCAGCTCTTGCGGCGCGCGCGCCTGCCGCACTTGCGCCGCGAGGTCGGGCTCGTCGCCGCCGTCGAGCACGCGCAGCAGCGCGATCAGCACGCCGCCGGCGAGGATGGTGAAGAAGCTGCGCCACGGCGACGGCGTGCCCTGCCAGAGCAGCGCCGAGAGCGCCTCCATCGCGGCCAGCACCGCGGCCGTCAGCGCCCCGGACACGCCGCCGTAGCCGAGGGCGATGAGCAAGGGCTTGAGCTTCATCGCCGGCAAGGTCGGCGCTGGCAGAGGGTCGGCAGTGGCACGCGGCGGCTCCGGGCGGATCAAACGGATCGAGCGCCCATTCTCGCGCCCGGGGGCGGCGGCACAATGCCGGCCATGAGCGACGCCGCCGCCAGCCCCCGCGTGACGGCCGCCGACGCCGCGCCCGAGGCGGGCCGCGTGCTGGACCCGGTCGACCGCATCTCCGAGCTGCTGTTCGGCGTGTTCATGGTGCTCGGCTTCACCGGCACGATGAGCGTGGCCGGCGCCGGCGCCGGCGAGAACGGCGTGCGCACGATGCTGGTCGCGGCGATCGGCTGCAACACGGCCTGGGGCTTCGTCGACGGCGTGATGTACGTGCTGCGCACGCTGGTCACGCGCGGCCACCAGGCGAAGTTCGTGCGCGCGGTGCGCGCCGAGGCCGACCCGGCCGCGGCGCAGCGGCTGATCGCCGAACAGATCGGCCACGTCGCGGCGGCGATGAGCACGGCCGACCTCGAAGCGCTGCGCCAGTGGCTGCTGAGGCAGCCGCCGCGCGCGGCGCCGCAGCGCCTGCGGCCGACCTGGCGCGACCTGGGCGGCGCGCTGGCCGTGTTCCTGCTGGTCTTCACGTCGACCTTTCCGGTGGTGCTGCCCTTCGTCTTCATGGACGACCTGCCGCGGGCGATGCGCGTGTCCGGCGCCATCGCCACCGCCATGCTGTTCATCGCCGGCTACCGCTGGGGGCTTCATGCCGGCGTGCGGCCGCTGCCGACCGGCGTGGTGATGGTGGTGCTGGGCGCCATCATCCAGGCCGTGGTCATCGCGCTCGGCGGTTGATGCGCCTTGCGCCGGCGCGCCGCGGGCTAGGATGACGGGCCGCCGAACCCGTTTGCTGAACCCGTTGCTGAACCCGTTGCTGAAACCGCCACCGAAGGGCTGCCGCCATGACGACATCGACCGCCGCCACCCTCCTTGCCCGCCTGGGCGTTGCCGACCGCGCCAGCGGCGGCGACTGGCCCGTGCGCTCGCCGATCGACGGCGCCGAGATCGGCCGCGTGCAGCGGCATGACGCCGCCGAAGTCACGCGCGCCGTCGGCCGCGCGCAGCAGGCCTTCGAGGCCTGGCGCCAGGTGCCGGCGCCGCGCCGCGGCGAGCTGATCCGCCTGCTCGGCGAGGAGCTGCGCGCCGAGAAGGAAACGCTGGGCCGGCTGGTGTCGATCGAGGCCGGCAAGATCGTCTCCGAAGGCCTGGGCGAGGTGCAGGAGATGATCGACATCTGCGACTTCGCGGTCGGCCTTTCGCGCCAGCTGTACGGGCTGACCATCGCGTCGGAGCGCCCCGGCCACCGCATGATGGAGAGCTGGCATCCGCTGGGCGTGGTGGCGGTGATCACGGCCTTCAACTTCCCGGTGGCGGTGTGGGCCTGGAACTTCGCGCTGGCGGTGGTCTGCGGCGACGCGGTGGTATGGAAGCCGTCGGAGAAGACGCCGCTCACCGCGCTGGCCTGCCAGGCCTTGTTCGAGCGCGCCGCGGCGCGCTTCGGCGCCGACGTGCCGGCGCATTTGTCGCAAGTGGTGATCGGCCTGCGCGACACCGGCGAAGCGCTGGTCGACGACGCGCGCGTGGCGCTGGTCTCGGCCACCGGCAGCACGCGCATGGGCCGCCAGGTGGGGCCGCGCGTGGCGCAGCGCTTCGGCCGCGTGCTGCTGGAGCTGGGCGGCAACAACGCGGTGATCGTCACGCCCACGGCCGACCTCGACCTGGCGGTGCGCGGCATCGTCTTCGCCGCCGCCGGCACCTGCGGCCAGCGCTGCACGACGACGCGGCGGCTGATCGTGCAGGACAGCGTCAAGCCGGCGCTGCTGCAGCGGCTGAAGGCGGCTTACGCCAAGCTGCCGGTGGGCAACCCGCTGGACGCCGGCACGCTGGTGGGCCCGTTGATCGACGAGGCCGGCTTCCAGGCCATGCAGGCCGCGCTGCAGGCCGCCGCCGCCGAGGGCGGGCGCGTGACCGGCGGCGAGCGGCTGCTGCAGGAGCGCCAGCCCCAGGCCTTCTACGTGCGGCCGGCGATCGTCGAGATGCCGGCGCAGACCGAGACCGTGCGCCGCGAGACCTTCGCGCCCATCCTCTACGTGCTGGGCTACCAGCAGTTCGGCGAGGCGCTGGCGCTGCACAACGACGTGCCGCAAGGCCTGTCGTCGGCCATCTTCAGCAACGACCTGCGCGAGGCCGAGGCCTTCCTGTCGGCCGAGGGTTCGGACTGCGGCATCGCCAACGTCAACATCGGCACCTCGGGCGCCGAGATCGGCGGCGCCTTCGGCGGCGAGAAGGAGACCGGCGGCGGCCGCGAATCGGGCTCCGACGCCTGGAAGAGCTACATGCGGCGGGCCACCAACACCGTCAACTACTCGCGCGCGCTGCCGCTGGCGCAAGGGGTGCAGTTCGAGGTGTAGGCGCTGGCGGCGGCGGCACGATCACCTGCGTGGTGCCGCCGATGCAGCCCTGGCTCTGGCTGGCCGCGCACGGCAGCGGCGGGGGCGGCGGCGCCGCGCGGCGCTGCGCTTCGACCTCCATCTGCTGCAGCTTGGGCCGCAGCATCAGCCACAGCACGACCAGCGCGGTGCAGACCGCCAGCAGCGCGATCAGCAGCCGGCGGCGGCGCGGCGTGGGGCGGTAGGGCGGCAGGTCGTCGAGCCGGCCGTCGGCCTGAGGGCGCTTCATGCGCGCGCCGCCTCGAAAGCCTGCCAGCCGCGGCGGCGCAGCGCGCAGGCCGGGCAGTCGCCGCAGCCGTGGCCCCAGTCGTGCAGGTCCCCTCGCATACCCAGGTAGCAGGTGTGCGTCTCGCGGCGGATCAGCTCGACCAGCGCGGCGCCGCCGAGCTGCTGCGCCAGCGCCCAGGTGGCGGCCTTGTCCAGCCACATCAGCGGGGTGTGGACCTGCATGCGGGTGTCCAGGCCCAGGCTCAGCGCCAGCTGCAGGGCCTGCATCGTCAGGTCGCGGCAGTCGGGGTAGCCGGAATAGTCGGTCTCGCACATGCCGCCCACCAGCACGCCGGCGCCTCGGCGGTAGGCCAGCGCCGCGGCATAGGTCAGGAACAGCAGGTTGCGCCCGGGCACGAAGGTGTTGGGCAGGCCGCCGGCCTGCAGCGCTATGGCGCGCGGCTGCGTCAGCGCGGTGTCGCTGATCTGGCCCAGCGTGCGCAGGTCCAGCAGGTGGTCGGCGCCGAGCCGCGCCGACCAGCCGGGGAACGCGGCGCGCAAGCCCGCCAGCACCACGGGGCGGCAGTCCAGTTCGACGGCGTGGCGCTGGCCGTAGTCGAAGCCCACGGTCTCGACCTCGGCGTAGCGCTGCAGCGCCCAGGCCAGGCAGGTGGTGGAGTCCTGGCCGCCGGAGAACAGCACCAGCGCACGCTCGGGGTTCGTCGCATCGCTCATGGCGCGCAGCATAGGGCCGCGTCCGGCGCGCCGGCGGGCTAACGCCGCATGCCGTTACAGCCGGCCCTGGCCGTCGTCGTCGGGCGCGGCTTCGGCGTCGGCGCGGGCCAGCACCATCCAGGTGGCCAGCGGCAGCCGCATGGCGCGCCGCGGCGCCGCTCGCGCGAGTTCCAAGGCTTCGTCGTGGGCGATCAACACGCCGCAGCACGCCGGCACGTCGTCGGCGCTGCCGATGCCGGCCTTCAGCACGTACCAGCACTGGCTGGCCAGGCCCAGGTAGGCCTGGCGCTTGGCCTCGTGGCGCAAATCGGCCAGCAGGTCGGCGCGGCGCACCTTGATCTCGTGGACGATGGGCTCGACCAGGTCTTCGCGCGTGGTGTGGCGGATCGAGAAGACATCGGGCATCGCGGTGGGCCACCGCCGCGGGCCTTCGTCGTCGGGCGGCGGCGCGCGCAGGCGCAGGCCGCGCCAGGCCAGGCGGCCGGCGCGCTGCATCTCGCGCACCACGCGGCCGACCAGCGCTTCATGCGCATCGAAGGCGGCGCGGTTGCGCTGCAGGCTGGCGGCCAGCACTTGCACGCCGGCCTCGGTGACGCGCAGCGTCATGCGGCCGCCGTCGTCGAAGACCTGCAGCAGCAGCCCGGCGGCGAGCAGCTCGATCTCGATCGCATCCTGGCAGGGCCAGCCGGCGGAAGCCCAGACCTCGCGCAGGCGGCGGCGGTGCTGCACGCTCCACATCGTCAGGGTGGCGGCGCTGCCGAAGCGGCCGCGGCGCGCTGCAGCAGCAACGCGCGTTCGCGCAGGTTGCGGGTTAGCGCGACGGCCTGCTCGAAGGCGGCGGCAGCCTCGGCGCGGCGGCCCAGCTTCAGCAGCAGGTCGGCGCGCACCGCCGGCGCCCACGGGTAGCGGCGCAGCGCCGGCTCGGCGACCAGCGCGTCCTGCGCCAGCTCTTCGGCCAGGCCGAGGTCGCGCACCAGGCGCGCCACGCCGGCCACGATCTTGGCCGACTCCTGGCGCCAGACGGCGGCGACGGCTCGGCGCGCGGCTTCATTCCCGGTCACCGGTTCGAGAGGCTTCCCGCTGCGACGATCGACGGGGGACGACATCGACAAGCGCGCGCAGTCTGCGCCTCGGGGCGACGCTCAGGGCCAGGCTCAGGCCGACGGGTCGCAAGGCCCGGTGGCGCGCACCTCCACCGTCGCCCATTGCGCGGCCGGGCATTCGGCGGCGATGGCGCGCTGCTCCGGCGGTTCGACGATCAACAGCATGTAAGGCATGGGCACGGTCCTGCGGCGCCGATGGCGCTTGGCATTGTGGCACCCGCTTACGATCGCCACCCAGCGAGAAGACCCAGCAAGGAGACCGACGCATGAAGACCCTGCAACCCGTCCGCCGGCGCGCGCTGCTGGCGAATGCGGCCGCGGCCGCCGCGGCCGCCGCCGCCGCTGTCGCGCTGCCGGGCCTGCCGGCCGCGGCCGCCGAGGCCTGGCCGAGCCGCCCGCTGCGCATCATCGTGCCCTTCGCGCCCGGCGGCGGCGCCGACATCTCGGCGCGCGCGCTGGCCGAGGCGCTGGCGCCGGTGCTGGGGCAGCCGGTGTTCGTCGAGAACAAGCCCGGCGCCGGCAGCGCGGTGGGCGTGGCGCTGGCCGCGCAGAGCAAGGACGGCCACACGCTGCTGATGGGCAGCAACAGCATGGTGGTCAACCCGCTGCTGCGCCCCGGCCTGGGCTACGACGTGGAGCGCGATTTCGACGCGGTGGGCATGGTCTCGGCGCAGCCGCTGGTGCTGGTGCTGCCGGCCGCGGCGCGGCCCGGCACCGTGGCCGAGCTGGTGGCCGAGGCCAAGGCGCAGCCGGGCCGGCTGTCGGCCGGCAACAGCGGCAACGGCACGCTGGCGCACCTGACCTCGGTGCTGTTCGAGCTGCAGACCGGCACCGACCTGATCAGCGTGCCCTACAAGGGTGAGAGCGCGCTGCTGCCCGACCTGCTGTCGGGCCAGGTGGCGCTGGGCTTCCTCAACCTGCCCAGCGTGCTGCCGCACCTGAAGGCGGGCAAGCTGAAGGCGCTGGCCGTCTCGTCGCCGCAGGCCTTGCCCGAGCTGCCCGCCGTGCCGACCTTCCGCAGCCTGGGCTTCCCCGACCTCGAAGTGCAGGGCTGGGCCGTGCTGGTGGCGCCCAAGGGCAGCATCCCGCCGGCTGCCCTTGCCCAACTGTCGACGCAACTGGCCGCGGCGCTCGGCAGCGAGGCGGTGCGCGCCAAGCTGGGCGGCGCCGGCATCAGCACCTGGGTGTCGACGCGCGAAGCGGCGGCCGCCACGCTGCGCGCCGAGGGCGCGCGCTGGCAGAAGGTGATCAGCGCGCGCGGCATCAAGGCCGAGTGACGAGGATGACGAACGCGCTGACCGTCGACCTCGCCGTCATCGGCGGCGGCGTGGCCGGCTGCATGGCCGCGGTGGCGGCGGCGCGCGAAGGGGCGCGCGTGGTGCTGGTCGAGCGCTACGGCTTCCTCGGCGGCAACGCCACCGCCGGCGCGGTGGCGCAGTTCAACAGCTGGCAGACGGCGGCCGGCCGCCGCGTGGTGGCCGGGCTGGCCGACGAGGTGGTGGCGCGGCTGCGCGCGGTGGGCGCGGCCGGGCCGCACGAAGTCTTCACCATGTCCACCGGCCACCGCATGGACCGTGTGGTCTACGCGCCCGAGCGGCTGAAGTGGGTGCTCGACCGGCTGCTGCTGGACGCCGGCGTGCAGCCGCTGCTGCACGCGCAGGTGGCGGCGGTGCAGGCGGCGGGGCGGCGCGTTGAATCGCTATCGGTGTTATGCAAGAGCGGCCTGGTCGAGCTGCGGCCGCGCGTGCTGGCCGACGCCAGCGGCGACCTCGACGCGCTGCAGCGCGCCGGCGCGCGCTTCCTGCCGCTGGCCGAGGGCGAGGCACTGCAGCCGGCGACGATGATGTTCCGCTTCGGGCCGGTGGACTTCGAGCGCTTCGACGCCATCGCCGCGCCCGAGCGCGCCGCGCTGGCGCGGCGCGGCCATGCGCAGGGCGAGCTGGCGCGCGCGGCGCTGCACGCGGCGCGCGACCCCGGCAGCGACGACGCCTGGTTCAACATCAGCCGCCTGGCGGTCGACGCCACCGATGCCTGGGCCCTGAGCCGCGCCGAGATCGAAGGCCGCGACCAGGCCTGGCGCGCCGCGCAGTTCCTGCAGCGCGAGGTGCCCGGCTGCGAGCGCGGCACGCTGCGCGCCTTCGGCACGCAGATCGGCATCCGCGAGACGCGGCGCGTCGAGGGCGACCACGTGCTCGGCGCCGACGACCTGCTGCGCCCCGCGGCCTTTGCCGACGCGATTGCTGCCGGCGCCTACCCGATCGACATCCATCCCGCGCAAGGCGGCGGCCTGCAATACCGCGAGCTGGGCGACGACCACGCCTACGCGATCCCCTGGCGCTGCCTGCTGCCGACCACGCTGGACAACGCGCTGGCGCTGGGCCGCGGCGTCTCGGCCACGCACGAGGCGCAGGCCGCGATCCGCGTGATGACGATCTCGATGGCCGTCGGCCACGCCGCCGGCATCGGCGCCGCGCTGGCCTGCGCCGGCGGCCGCGACGGCGCCGTGCGCGGCATCGACATCCGCGCGCTGCAGCGCCGGCTGCGCGAGCAGGGGGCGATCCTGCACTGAAGCGCGGTGGCGGCGGGCCTCAGGCCCTCAGGCCCTCAATGCGCCCCGGCATCCGCCGCCGCGCCGCTGACGCGCGGCGGGCGCTCGCTCAGCCACACCAGCGCGATCAGCCCGATGAACAGCGCCGACGACAGCAGGAAGAGGTCGGTCACCGCCATCGTGTAGGCCTGCTGCTGCAGCTGGCGCTCGACCAGCGCGCGCACCTGGTCCTCGGTCATGCCCAGCGTGCCCAGTTGCGTGAAACTTTGCTGCAGCGCGACGTTGCCGCTGTTCAGGCTTTCCACCAGGCGGGCGTGGTGCAGGCTGGCGCGGCTGTCCCACAGCGTGGTGAACAGCGAGGTGCCGATGGCGCCGGCGGTGATGCGCACGAAGTTCGAGACGCCGGCCGCCGACGGCAACTGCTCGGGCGGGATGCCGCTGAAGACGATGCTTTGCAGCGGGATGAAGAAGAAGGCCATCGCCGCGCCCTGCAGGATGGTGGGGATCAGCACCAGCTCGAAGGTCGACGCGGTGCTGAAATGGCTGCGCAGCCACAGCACGTAGCCGAAGCCGGCGAACGACACGGTGGCCAGCTTGCGCGGGTCGATGCGGCCGACGTTCTTGCCGACCCAGGGCGACAGCACGATGGCCAGCAGCCCCACCGGCGCGGTGGCCAGCCCGGCCCAGGTGGCGGTGTAGCCCATCCATTGCTGCAGCCACAGCGGCAGCAGCACCACGTTGCCGAAGAACAGACCGTAGGCCACCGACAGCGCCAGCACGCCCATCGTGAAGTTGCGCCGCGCGAACAGCCGCAGGTTGACGATGGGCTGGCGCTCGGTCAGCTCCCACACCAGGAAGAACGCGAAGCCCACCGCCGCGCTGATGGCCAGCGCGATGATCTGGCCCGAGGCGAACCAGTCCAGCTCCTTGCCCTTGTCGACCATCAACTGCAGCGAGCCCACCCACAGCACGAGCAGCAGCAGCCCGGTGCGGTCCAGCGGCACGCGGCGCGGGCCGGGGTCGCGGCTGCGGTAGATCGACCACGTCAGCGCGGCGGCGAACAGGCCCACCGGCACATTGATGTAGAAGATCCACGGCCACGCGACGTTGTCGGTGATCCAGCCGCCGAGCAGCGGCCCGGTGACCGGCGCCACCAGCGTGGTCATCGCCCACAGCGCCATCGCGGTGCCGGCCATCGCCGGCGGGTAGCTGGCCAGCAGCAGCGTCTGGCTCAAGGGGATCATCGGCCCGGCCACCAGCCCCTGCAGCACGCGAAAGGCGATCAGCATTTCGAGGTTGGGCGCCAGCCCGCACAGCCACGAGGCCAGCACGAACAGCAGCACGCTCAGCGTGAACAGCCGCACCTGGCCGAAGCGCTGCGTCAGCCAGCCGGTCAGCGGCACGGCGATGGCGTTGGCCACCGCGAACGAGGTGATGACCCAGGTGCCCTGCGAGGGGCTGACGCCCATGTCGCCGGCGATCGCCGGCAGCGAGACGTTGGCGATCGACGTGTCCAGCACGTTCATGAAGGTCGCCAGCGACAGCGCCAGCGTGCCCAGCACGCGCTGGCTGCCCTGCAGCGGCGGAAAGGCGACGGGAGGCTTGGTGGCCATGGCTCAGCCGCGCACCACTTTCCCGAGCTGGCTGGAGATGATCTGCCGCACGCGGCGCTCGGCCTCGGCGGCGGCGCCCTGGAAGACGTCGGTGCTGCTGCTGGCGCGCGGGCCGGCGGCCGGGGCCGACGCCGCGGCCAGCGGGCGGCCCGACTGCTCGGCCACGTCGACCGTGGCTTCCATCGACAAGCCCACGCGCAGCGGGTGCGCCGCCAGGTCGGCGGCGTCGATCTCCACGCGCACCGGCACGCGCTGCACCACCTTGATCCAGTTGCCGGTGGCGTTCTGCGCCGGCAGCAGCGCGAAGGCGGCGCCGGTGCCGGCGCCGAGGCCGGCGATGCGGCCCTTGTATTCGACCTTGCCGCCGTAGAGGTCGGCGGTCAGCTTGACCGGCTGGCCGATGCGCATCTGGCGCAGCTGGCCTTCCTTGAAGTTGGCCTCGACCCAGACCTGGTCGAGCGGGATCACCGCCATCAGCGGCGTGCCCGGGGCCAGGCGCTGGCCCACCTGCACGGTGCGCCGCGCCACCTGGCCGGCCACCGGCGCCGGCAGCTCGGTACGCTGAAGTGCCAGGTAAGCTTCACGCACCGCGGCGGCGGCGCGCTCGACGTTGGGGTGCTTGTCGACCGTGGTGCCCTGGGTCAGCACGCGGTTGGCGGCGGCCTGCTCGCGCGCCGCGGCCAGCGCCGACTGCGCGCTGGCCAGCGTGCTGCGCACCGCGGCCACGGCCGCTTCGGCGTGCTTCATCTCCTCGCCGCCGACGGCGCCGCTGGCCAGCAGCGGGCGGCGGCGGTTGACGTCGTCCTGCGCCTTGGCCAGGTCGGACTGCACGCGCGCCACCTCGGCCTCGCGCAGGCGGATGCCGGCGTCCAGCGTGGCGTTGTTGGTGTAGAGCGTGCGCACCTCGCGCACGGTCTGCGCGAGCTGGGCCTCGGCCTTGTCGAGCGCCAGCTTGGCGTCGGCCGGGTCCAGCTTGACCAGCGGCTGGCCGGCCTTGACGACGTCGGTGTCGTCGGCCAGCACCGCCAGCACGGTGCCGCCGACCTGCGGCGTGATCTGCACCACCGGCGCCTGCACGTAGGCGTTGTCGGTGGACTCGTAGTGGCGCTGGTAGATCGCCCACCAGGCGCCGTAGCCGATGCCGGCCAGCACCACCAAGGCGCTGAGGATCAGCAGCGCCGGGCGGCGGCGCGACGGCGCCACGGCGGGCGCCGGCGCGGAGGCTTTTTCTTCGTTCATGGTGTCGCGGAGGTTCAGGGTTTGAGGGCGGCCAGCGGCGGCAGCGCGTCGGCGTGGTAGCCGCCGCCCAGGGCGCGGGCCAGCGCCACCTCGCTGCCGAGGTGGCGGGCCTTCAGGTCGGCGGCGGCGCGGCGCTGGGTCAGCACCGTGCCGTCGGCGGCCAGCACGCTGAGGAAGTTGCCCAGCCCCGCCTGGTAGCGCTGCAGCGCCAGGTCGAAGGCGGCCTCGGCGGCCGCCGTGGCCTGCGCCTGCGCGCCTTGCTGGCGGTCCAGCGCCTGCAGCGTGGCGACCTCGTCGGCCACCTCGCGCAAGGCGCGCAGCAGCGTGGCGTTCCAGGCCTCGACGGCGGCGTCGGCCTCGGCGCCGCGCGCCGCCAGCTGCGCGCGCAGGCGGCCGCCTTCGAACACCGGCAGCCGCAGCGCCGGGCCGGCGCCGTAGGTGCGGGCACCGGCATTCAACAGGTTGTCCAGGCCCAGGCTGGAGAGGCCGAAGAAGGCCACCAGGTTGACGTCGGGATAAAAGCGCGTGCGCGCCACGGCCACGTCTTTCAGCGCCGCCTCGACGCGCCAGCGCTGCGCCACCAGGTCGGCGCGGCGGCCCAGCAGGTCGGCACCCAGCGCGCCGGGCAGCGGCTGGCTGTGCAGCGGCGCCAGCGCGGCGTCGCGCGCGGCCAGGGCTTGCGGCGCCTGGCCGCTGAGTTCGGCCAGCGCGTGGCGCTCGCGCGCGACGCCTTCGGCCAGCGCTTCCAGCTCGGCGCGCGACTGCGCCACCAGGCCCTCGGCCTGATGGCGTTCGACGGCGGTGTCGAGCCCGGCGGCGATGCGCTGGCGCACCAGCGCCAGCACCTGCTCGCGCTGCTGCAGCGAGCGCTGCGACAGGCGCTGCAGCTCCTGCTGGCGGGCCAGCGCGAACCAGTGGCCGGCCACCTGCGCGGCCAGCAGCACGCGCGCGGCCTGGGCGTCGGCGGCGGCCGCGCGCTGCTGGCCGATGGCGGCGTCCAGCGCGGCGCGCTGGCGGCCGAACAGGTCCAGCTCCCAGCTCGCGCCGAGCTGCGCGCTGTTGTTCCACATCGTCGCGCCGGCCAGCGGGGCGGGGATCATGCCCTTGGCGGTGAAGCGCTGGTCGGTCAGGTCGACGCTGGCCTGCACCTGCGGCAGGCGGCCGGCATCGGCGGCGGCGACGCCGGCCTCGGCCTGGCGCAGCCGCGCCTCGGCCTGGCGCAGCGAGGGCTGGCCGGCCAGCGCCTGCTCGACCAGCGCCGACAGCGCGGGGTCGCCGAAGCGCTGCCACCAGCGTTCGTCGGGCCAGGCGGTGGTGGTGGCGTCGGCGCCCAGGCCGACCGCGGCGGCTTCGGTCAAACGTTGGGGCGTGCGCTGCGGGCCGGGGCTGGCGCAGGCGGCCAGCAGCAGCGCGGCGGCCAGCGCGACGGGGGCGGCGGCGTGCCTCATGCCGCGCACCGCTGGGCCTGCAGCGCCAGGCCGTTGTCGGTCATGCGCTGGATCAGGCGGCGCAGTTCTTCCCATTCGGCCCGCGTGAAGCCGCGCAGGAAGTCGTTGTTGACGGCGGCCAGCACGTGCGGCACCTGGGCCGCGGCGGCCTGGCCGGCCGGCGTGAGGCGCAGGTGCACGACGCGGCGGTCGCTCTCCGAGCGCGCGCGCTCCACCAGGCCCTTGGCCTGCAGGCGGTCGAGCAGCCGCGTCACGGCGCCGGCGTCGAGGTCGAGCGCGCGCGCCATCTCCAGCGCGCTGCCGGCGCGGCCGCTGGCCAGCAGCATCAGCGGCTTCCATTGCGCGTCGGTCAAATCGTGCGCGGCCATGCGCGATTCGACCTCGCGCCGCATCAGTTGCATCAGGTGCATGAGGTGGTGGCCCACGCTTTGCGTGATGTCGTAGTGCGCGCCGTCGTAACGCGGAAAAGCCGCCTGCGAACAGGCGGCCGCGCGGCGCGACGCTGAGGGTGGGCTGGTGCTCCGGGTGGACATGGCAGGGGGCTGGTCGCGCCGGTTGCTTGGCGCGTCAATCATTGCTCAGGCAAATTATGACCCGGCAATCAATGCCCGACCCGGCAGCCGGGTTGATGGCGATGACAACGCCGATGTCTTATTGCATTCCCCCACGGGGACCGGTCGCCGCAGGCGACCAGGGGGAGCGGCGTCCGCAAGCGCGCCAAACCCGATCCGGCTCTGCCGGTCGGGTTTGGTAGCCCCCCTGGGGGGCCGAGCCCGGACGAAGAACAGTCCCTGCGGACTGTTCTTCGCCTGCGAGGGCCGTCGGGCCTGCAAGCCCGACGGCAGCCGCCAGGCGGCGGGGGCTGTCAGGCTACGCGCGCAAGCGCAACGAACTCACCATCGGCGGCAACGTCGCCACCCGGCTGACCAAGTCGCGGATGCCGGCGGTGCCGGTCTTGGCGCGGATCGAGCCGATCTGCGTGCGCACCGTGGCCAGGCCGACGCCGTGCGCCTCGGCCACCTCGCGCGGCTTCTTGCCCTGGCTCAGCGCCAGCAGCACCCGCGTCTCGGCCGGCGTCAGCCCGTGGCTGCTGGCGAAGCATTGCGCCGAGAGGTTGCCGCAGACCTCGCGCTTGTTCAGCATCAGCAGGCTGGCCTGCGGGCCGCCCGGCGTCAGCACGCCCAGCGGCACGATGACGATCGAGGCCTTCTGGCCGCGCTCGCCCAGGTGCACCATGCGGCGCAGCCCGCGGCGCGCGGCGACCAGCGCGTCGTGCAGCGCGACGGCGTCGACGGCCAGCCGGGCGCGCAGTTCGCGGCCCAGCAGTTGCAGCGGATGCTCGGCGTCCAGCTCGGCGCGGGCGGCGTGGTTGGCGTGCAGCACCTGGGCGTCGTCGGCCACCAGCACCATGCCGAAGTCGACCTCGTCGAGCGCCAGCGCCAGCCAGCGCGAGCCTTGCGACTGGGCCGAGCGGCGCTCGGGGCCGCGGTAGCTGCTGCTGGCGGCGTTGGCGGCCGCCGTCGCAGGGCCGGCGTAGGCTGCCACCGGCGGCCGCAGCGTGGTGGTCGTGGTGCCGGTGGTGGTCGTGGTGGGCAGCGAAGGCTGGCGCGCTGCCAGCGCGGCGGGGATCAGCGTTTCCAGGTCGAACATCGTGGGCTCCCGATCGTTCGCTGGTGCCGGAACAGCCGGACCTGTGCGAGTGGACGGGAGACTAGGCCTTACACCTCTTTCACGACGGGCAGTGTTTCGCGTCGGTTTGGTGACCGATTTACATTGACACGCGGCCTGCTTTGGCCTGCCCCCGCTTCAGTCCACCTTGGCGCCCGAGGTCTTGACCACCTGCGCCCACTTGCGCGTCTCGGCGTCGATCAGCCGCGTGAAGGCCGCCGGCGTGTTGGCGCTGGGGATCGCGCCTTGCGACAGCAGCCGCTCCTTCAGCGCCGGCGTGGCCACGGCCTTGGCCGTCTCGGCCTGGATGCGGCCGGCGATTTCGGGGCTCAGGCCCGCCGGGCCCAGCAGGCCGAACCACGAGCTGGCCTCGTAGCCCTTGAGCGCAGGGCCGCCGGCCTCGGCCACGGTGGGCACGTCAGGCAGCGCGGCCGAGCGCTGCGAGCTGGTCACCGCCAGCGCCTTGAGCTTGCCGCTCTTGATGTGCGGCAGCGCGCTGGGCAGGTTGTCGAACATCACGTCCATCGTGCCGCCCATCAGGTCGATCAGCGCCGGGCCCGAGCCGCGGTAGGGGATGTGCAGCATGAAGGTGCCGGTCATGCTCTTGAACAGCTCGCCGGCAAGGTGGATCGAGGTGCCGTTGCCCGAGCTGGCCATGTTGATCCTGCCGGGGTTGGCCTTCAGCGCCTTGACGAAGCTGGCGACGTCGGTCACGCCCAGGCGCTGCGCGCTGGCCGGGTTGATCACCAGCACGTTGGGCACGCCGGCCAGCAAGGTGATGGGCACGAAGTCCTTCACCGGGTCGTACGGCAGCTTGGGATACAGCGAAACGTTGATGGCGTGCGTGCCCACCGTGCCCATCAGCAGCGCGTAGCCGTCGCCGGGCGCCTTGGCGACTTCGGCGGCGCCGCTGTTGCCGCCGGCGCCGGGCTTGTTGTCGACCACGAAGGGCTGGCCGAAGGCGCGCTGCAGCTCGGGCGCCAGCGCGCGCGCCAGGATGTCGGTGGTGCCGCCGGCGGCAAAGGGCACGACGATGCGCACGGCCTTGGTCGGCCAGCCGGCTTGCGCGCGCGCCGCGAGCGGGGCCAGCGGCGCGGCCGCGCAGGCCAGGGAGAAGTGACGGCGGGTCAGGCGCATGGGGCGGGTCTCCGGTGGGTCTTGCAGGTGCGTGGGGCTCGTGGCGATGGGCGTGGCGCGGCGGGCGTGCCCCCTACAGCTTCAGCTCCAGCCGCAACTGCCAGTTGGTGTAGGTGGTGGCGGTGGTGTCGGCGCGCGTGCGCAGGCTGCCGGTGTCGACCGCGGCCCACGACGGGTAGTCTTCGGGCGCCAGGTTGGACGCCAGCAGCCGCAACTGCAGCGCCGGGTTGAAGGTCCACAGCGCGTAGGCGTCGAACTGGCGCTTGCGGCCGGCCTCGCGCTGCTGCACGTCGGAGACCTGAGTGTGGTATGCCGGCGTCAGGTTCAGGCTGCCGCCGATGGTGAACGGCGTGCCGCGGAAGCGGTAGTCGGCGCCCAGGTTGGCGGTGGCGCGCGGCTGCTCGTCGAGCCGGTTGTCGGGGCCCGGCACCTGCTCCACGCGCGAGTGGAAGACGCTCAGGTTGTTGCGCAGCTCCACCGGCGGCGCGCCGTCGATCATCTGGTCGAGCCGGAACTTGGCCTCCAGCTCGACGCCCTGGGTCGTCGCGCGGCCGATGTTCTTGGGCCGCGACACCCAGCGCGGCACGGGGCTCCACGACACCGTCTCCAGCACCGTGGTGCTGCGGATGTAGTCCTTCAGCCGGCGGTGGAAGACGTTGGCGCTGAGCACGCCGCCGCCGCTCAAGTAACGCTCGAACGCCACGTCCACGCCGGTGGCCAGCTCGGGCCGCAGCTCGGGGTTGCCGGCGCGGTCGGGGCTGGTCGCGGTGTTGGCGCCGGCGGCCGGGTAGCGGCTGGACAGCGACGGCCGCGCCACCAGGTTCTGCAGCGTCGGCGCCTTGTAGCTGCGCGTCAGGCTGATGCGGATCTGGTCGCGCGCCTTGGGGTCGGGCTTCCACACCGCGTGCAGCAGCGGCGTCAGCACCTGGCTGCGGTTGTCGGGGTGGCTGCCGTCGCCGCTGTCGCCGCGCGTGCGGATGCTCTCCCAGCGCAGCCCGGCGTGCGCCGCCCAGTGCTCGTTGATCGCCCACTCGTCCTGCGCGTAGGCCGCCAGGCGGCGGCTGGAGGCCTGCAGGTCGGGGTCGAAATCGGCCAGCGGGTTCTCGTCGTTCTGGGTGCTGACGCGCGTCTCGGCGCGGCTCAGGTGTTCGAACTCGAAGCCCGTCACCAGGCTGTGGTCGCCTTCGAGCAGCTTGGAGAACTTGCCGTTGAGCAGCGTCGTGCGGTCGCGCACGCGGTTGTCGTCGCTGGTGTCGCGCAGCAGCGTGCCGCTGCGGTCGAACTCCTGGCGCTGGCCGTCGGAATGGCCGCGCGCCTGCGCCAGCGCGCCGTTCACCTCGGTGCGCAGCCCGCTGCCGAGCTGCGAGCGCCACTGCAGGTTGACGCGCCCGACCGTGAAGCGGTTGTGGCCCTCGCTGTCGGCATGGTCGTACAGCGCCGGCGTCGCGCCCAGCGTCTGCGTCAGCTCGTAGTGGCGGCGGCTGTCGCCCTGGTTGTGGAACAGCACCGGCATCAGCACCAGCGTGTCGGTCGGCGACAGCCGCCACTGCAGCCGCGAGGTGAGGTTGAGGCCGAGCCGCCGGTCCAGGCCCTCGCTGGTCTCGACCTGGTCGCTCAGCAGGCTGCCGCTGCCGAGGTCGGTCTCGGTCGTGCGGGTGCGCAAGGCGTTGGCGCGGCGGTTGCCGATCAGCCCGGCCGAGACGTTGTAGACGAGGTCGCCGACGCTGTCGTTGCGCGTCCAGAACAGCCCCGGCGACACTTCGCCGCCTTCGACGCCGAAGCCCAGGCGCAGGTCGTTGATGCGGCGCTTGTAGCCTTCGCGCGTGATGATGTTGATGGTGCCGCCGATGGCGCGCGCGCCGGTCTCGGCAGTGGGCGCGCGCAGGATCTCGATGCGTTCGATCTGCTCGGGCGTCAGCGATTCCAGGCTGAAGCCCGGCGGCACGCGCTGGCCGTCGATCAGCAGTTGCGTGTAGCCGGCGCCCAGCCCGCGCATGCGCGGCGGCCCGCCGCGGCCCGGCGGCCCCTGCACGGTGACGCCGGGCAGGCGCTTGAGCACCTCGCCGACGGTGCTGTCGCCGAAGCGCTCGATCTCCTCGCGGCCGATGACGATCTTCGCCGCGGTCGACTGGCGGCGCTGCTCGGTGTCGCTCTCGCGGTTGGCGGTGACTTCCACCGTCTGCGCCTTGGCCGGCGGTGCCGACGCGGCGGCGGCGGGTGCCGGGGGCGCGCTCTGCGGTGCGTTCTGCGCCGCGGCCTGCCAGCTCAACAGCGTGCCGGCCAGCGCCAACACGCAACGGCCGGCCGCTGCGGCCGCAAGGGTCGAGCGATGCGCCACGGTCGGGTTCTCTCGTACGTTGTTCAGGCGGCCGCGCGGTAGCCGCGCGAGCATCAGACGGCCGCGCGGTAGCCGCGCGGGATGGCCGCCAGCAACCGCTGCGTGTAGGCCTCGCGCGGCGCGGCCAGGATCTGCTCGGCGCTGGCCTGCTCGACGACCTGGCCGTCCTTCATCACCAGCACCTCGTCGCTGATGAAGCGCACCACCGCGAGGTCGTGGCTGATGAAGACGTAGGCCAGGCCCAGTTCGTCCTGCAGGTCCTTCAGCAGGTTCAGCACCTGGGCCTGCACGCTGACGTCGAGCGCGCTCACCGCCTCGTCGAGCACCAGCACCTCGGGCTCCAGCGTCAGGCAGCGCGCGATGGCCACGCGCTGGCGCTGGCCGCCGGAGAACTCGTGCGGGTACTTGCCGAAGGCGCGGCCGTCGAGGCCCACCTTCTCCAGCAGCGCGCGGGCGCGGCGCTCGCGCTCGGCGGTGTCGGCGCCGATGCCGTGGATGGCCATCGGCTCGACCAGCGTCTGGCCGATCGTGAAGCGCGGGTTCAGGCTGGCATAGGGGTTCTGGAAGACGATCTGGATGCGCCGGCGCATCGCCAGGCGCTCGCGGTCGGACAGCGCGAGCAGGTTCTTGCCGTCGAAGATCACCTCGCCGCTGGTCGGCTCGTGCAGGCGCAGCAGCGTCAGCCCCATCGTCGTCTTGCCCGAGCCCGACTCGCCGACCACGCCCAGGGTGTGGCCGCGCTTCAACTTGAAGTTGACGTCCTGCACGGCCTTGAACTCGCGGCGGCCGAACAGGCCCTCGCGCAGCCAGAAGCTCTTGGCCAGCGAGCGCACCTCCAGCACCACCGGCGCGGCCGGGTCCTTCGCCTTGGGCGCGCCTTCGTCCTGGCGCCCGGCGATGTGGTCGTCGATCACCAGCAGCCGCCGCGGGTTGCCTTCCAGGCTGGGGCGGCAGGCCAGCAGGGCTTTCGTGTAGGCGTCCTGCGGGGCGCTGAAGATGCGGTCCACCGGCCCCTGCTCGCGCACCTGGCCGTGGCGCATCACCACCACCTGGTCGGCGATCTCGCCCACCAGGCCGAGGTCGTGGCTGATGAACAGCAGGCTCATGCGGTGCTGTGCCTTCAGCTTGGCCAGCAGCTCGATGATCTGGCGCTGGATGGTCACGTCCAGCGCGGTGGTCGGCTCGTCGGCGATCAGCAGCCGCGGCTCGCAGGCCAGCGCCATGGCGATCATCACGCGCTGCTGCTGGCCGCCGGACAGCTCGTGCGGGTAGCTTTTCAAACGCCGCGCCGGCTCGGGGATGCCGACCTCGGCCAGCAGCGCCTCGGCGCGCTGGCGCACCTGCGCGCCGCGCAGCCCCAGGTGCTTGCGCAGCGGCTCGGCCAGCTGCTGGCCGACGCTGAACACCGGGTTCAGCGAGCTCATCGGGTCCTGGAAGACGCAGGCGATCTCCTTGCCGCGCAGGCCTTGCAGCTCGCGCAGCGGCGCCTGCAGCAGGTCGCGCCCGCGCCACAGCACGCGGCCGCTGCGCTCGGCGTTGTCGGGCAGCAGGTTCAGCACCGACATCGCGGTGACGCTCTTGCCCGAGCCCGATTCGCCGACCAGCGCGACGGTGGTGTTCTCCGGCACGTCGAACGACACGCCCTTCACGGCCTCGGCGCGCTGGCCGCGGCCCATGCGGAAGGCGACGCGCAGGTCCTGGATGCTCAACAAGGACGGCGCGCTCATTCCAGCCCCCTCAACTTGGGATCCAACGCATCACGCAAGGCGTCGGCCATCAGCGAGAAGGCGGTGACGAAGACCGCCATGAACAGCGTGGCGGTGGCCAGCTGCCACCAGTAGCCGAGGATCAGCTCGCTCTGCGCCTCGGCCAGCATGGTGCCCCAGCTGACCTGGTCGACGCGCACGCCCAGGCCCAGGTACGACAGGATGACCTCGGCCTTGATGAAGCCCACCGCCAGCAGCCCCATGCGCACCAGGATGACGTGGCTGACGTTGGGCAGGATGTGGCGGAACATGCGGCTGCCCACCGAGGCGCCGATGGCCTCGGCCGAGCGCACGTATTCGCGGCTGGCGTGCTTGATGAACTCGGCGCGCACCTGGCGGTACATGCCGGTCCAGCCGGTCAGCGCCAGGATGATGACCACGCTTTCCACGCCGCGCCCCACCACCGCCGCGAAGGCGAAGATCAGCAGGATGTTGGGGATGCTCTCGAACACGTTGTACAGCCACTCCAGCGCGTCGCCCACCTTGCCGCCGAAGAAGCCGCCGCAGGCCCCCAGCAGCGTGCCCAGCAGCGTGGCGCACAGCGCCGCGGCCACGCCGACGAAGACCGAGATCTCGGTGCCCTTGATGGCCTTGGCCAGCACGTCGCGGCCCAGGCGGTCGGCGCCGAAGGGCAGCGTCTCGCGCTTGGCCTGCACCTGGGTCTGGAACTGCTTGGCGCGCTCGTCCCATTCCTTGTAGCGCGGGGCCAGCGGGTCGATGTCGGAGAGGTCGACGTTGGGGCCCTTGGGCGCCTCGATGGCGCTGGTGGCCTGCGGCGGCGCCGGTCCCATGAAGGTGGGCGGCGCGTTGGGCACGCCGACCTCGTCCTGCCAGTTCCTGGCCACCAGCCCGGTGGCGGCGGCCAGGATCAGCAGCAGGAAGGCCACCACGACGACCAGCGAGACCAGGCCGACGCGGTCGGCCTTGAAGCGCCGCCAGGCGGCATGCCAGACGCCTTCGGACTTCTGGTTCGCGTCGTCGAGCGACGCTGCAGTCGACAGCACGGCGCTCATTTCAAGACCACCCGCGGGTCGGCCAGCTTGTAGGCCACGTCGGTCAGCAGGTTGATCACCATCGTCAGCACGGCCAGGTAGATGGTCACCGCCTGGATCACCGGGAAGTCGCTGCGGTTGACGGCCAGCAGCACCTCGCGGCCGAGGCCGGGGATCGAGAAGAACACCTCGATCAGGAAGCTGCCGACGAAGATGCCCGGCAGCTGCAGCCCGATGTTGGTGAGGATGGGAATCAGCGCGTTGCGCAGCACGTGCTTGAACAGCACCACGCCTTCGGTCATGCCCTTGGCGCGCGCGGTGCGCACGTAGTCCTGGCCCAGCTCGTCGAGCAGGAAGCTGCGGTACAGCCGCGTCTGCGGCGCGATGCCCACCGCCACCGCCAGCAGCACCGGCAGCGGCGCGTAGGTGAGCAAGTTGGTGACCAGGCTGTCGCTCCAGCCCTGCACCGGGAACCAGCCGAGCTGGAAGGCGAACACGTACTGGCCGACGATCACGTAGACCAGGAAGCTGATCGACAGCGCGACGGTGGTGACGATCATGATCGCGCGGTCGGTCAGGCTGCCGCGGCGGTAGGCCACCCACATGGCGATCGGCAGCGCGAGCAGCGCGTCGAGCACGAGGATGGGGATCATCACCGTCAGCGTGGCCGGCAGCCGCGTGGCGAAGAGGTTGCTCACCGCCTCGTTCGTGGCCCAGCTCTTGCCCCAGTCGAAGGTGAGGATCTGCTTGACGAAGATCCACAGCTGCACCCACACCGGCTCGTTCAGGCCCAGCTGCTGGCGGATGGCGGCGATCTGCTCCTGGCTGGCGTTCAGGCCGCCCAGCACCTCGGCCGGGTCGCCGCCGAAGTACTTGAAGAGGAAGAACACCAGCAGCACCACGCCGGCCAGCGTGGGAATCATCTGCCACAGGCGGCGGATCAGGTAGGCGGCCATGTCGTCGACCGCTCCCGGGCGGGCCGTGCGGCTCGTGGCCTGCGGGCACCGTGCGGAACGGCAAAAAATGGGATGGGCGAGTGTAGGGGGGCCGGCGCGGGTGATTCCCCCCCGCTTCCCCGGGGGTGAAGGCGCCGTGCGCGCCCTTGCCTTGGCGCGCGCAAGCCCTAGACTCACGGCCTTTTCGCCGAGGCCCTCCCATGACGAGATCCTCCCTGCTGCGCGCACTGGCCACCAGCTTGGTGCTCGCAGCCGGCGCGGCGCCGGCGCCATCGCCGCTGGCCGCGCAACCGTCGGCGCAGCCGCCAGCCGTGCTGCGCTATGCCTTCCGCGTGGCCGAGACCAGCTTCGACCCGGCCTACGTCACCGACTACTACTCGCGCGTCGTCATCAGCGGCATGTTCGACGCGCTGCTGCAGTACGAGTACCTGGCCTCGCCGGTGCGCATGCGCCCCAACACGGCGGCGGCGATGCCCGAGATCAGCGCCGACTACCGCAGCTTCACCTTCCGCATCAAGCCCGGCATCTACTTCGCCGACGACCCGGCGTTCAAGGGCGCCAAGCGCGAGCTGACCGCGGCCGACTACGTCTACAGCCTCAAGCGCCACTACGACCCGCGCTGGAAGAGCGGCAACCTCTACCTGCTGGAGAACGACAAGATCCTCGGCCTGTCGGAGCTGCGCCGCGAGACCATCGCGAAGAAGGTCCCGTTCGACTACGACCGCGAGGTCGAAGGCCTGAAGGCGCTGGACCGCTATACGCTGCAGATCAGAATCGCCGACCCCAAGCCGCGCTTCCTGTTCCACTTCGCCGACCCCAGCTACACCGGCGCGGTGGCGCGCGAGGTGGTCGAGCACTACGGCGATCGCATCGGCGACCATCCGGTCGGCACCGGCCCCTTCGTGCTGAAGGAGTGGCGGCGCAGCTCGAAGATCGTGCTGGCGCGCAACCCGAACTTCCGCGAGGTGCGCTACGACGAGACGCCGCCGGCCGACGACCCGCGGCTGCAGGCCTTTGCCAAGGCCAACCAGGGCCGCCGGCTGCCGCTGCTCGACGAGCTGCACATCTCCATCATCGAGGAAGACCAGCCGCGCTGGCTGGCCTTCCTGAATGAAGAGCACGACATGGTGGAAATCGTGCCGCCCGAGTTCGCGCCCATCGCCTTCCCGAACAACAAGCTGGCGCCCAACCTGGCCAAGCGGGGCATCCAGATGGTGCGTTATCCGCGTGCCGACGTCGCCGTCTCGTACTTCGCGATGGAGAACCCGGTGGTCGGCGGTTATGAGCCGCACAAGGTGGCGCTGCGCCGCGCCATCAGCCTGGGCGTCGACGTCGAGCGCGAGATCCGCCTGGTGCGGCGCGGCCAGGCCATCCCCGCGCAAGGGCCGCTGGCGCCGCAGACCTGGGGCTACGACCCGGCCTTCAAGAGCACGATGAGCGACTACGACGTCAGCCGCGCCAAGGCGCTGCTGGACATGCACGGCTACGTCGACCGCAACGGCGACGGCTGGCGCGAGCAGCCCGACGGCCAGCCGCTGGTCATCGAGTACGCGACCCAGCCCGACCAGGAAAGCCGCCGCCTGGTGGAGCTGTGGCAGAAGAACATGGACCGGCTGGGCATCCGCATGGTCTTCAAGAGCGCCAAGTGGCCCGAGAACCTGAAGGCCAGCCGCGGCGGCAAGCTGATGATGTGGGGCGTGGGCTGGCTCGCCGGCGACCCCGACGCCGACACCTTCCTGGCGCTGGGCTACGGGCCCAACAAGGGCCAGGCCAACCACGCGCGCTTCGACCTGCCGGCCTTCAACGCGCTGTACGAGCGCCAGCGCGCCACGCCCAACGGCCCCGAGCGGCAGGCGATGATGACCGAGGCGGCCAAGCTGATGATCGCCTACATGCCCTACAAAGTGCACGTACACCGCGTGATGACCGACCTGGCGCAGCCCTGGGTCAAGGGCTACCACCGCAACATCTTCGTGCGCGACTGGTACCGCTACGTCGATGTCGACGCCGCGCAGCAGCGCGGCCGCGGCGCCGAGGGGCCGTGATGGCGGTGCGGCGGCGCGCAGCGTTGGCGACCCTGGCGACCCTGACGTCAGGCGCCGCCGCCGCGCTGGCGTTGCCGGCCGCGCTGGCGTTGCCGACCGCGCGCGCCGCGGCGGCCGGCGCCAAGGTGCTGCGCATCGCGCTGCCCACCGCCGAGACCGGCTTCGACCCGGCGCGCGTCAACGACATCTATTCGATCGCCGTGCTGGCCCACATCTTCGAGCCGCTGTACCGCTACGACCACCTGGCGCGGCCGTCGAAGATCAGGCCGCGGCTGACGCTTGGCATGCCCGAGCCTTCGGCCGACTTCCGCGTCTGGACCGTGCGGCTGCGGCCGGGCATCTTCTTCGCCGACGACCCGGCGTTCCAGGGCCGCCGGCGCGAGCTGGTGGCCGAAGACTTCGTCTACGCGCTCAAGCGCCACGCCGACCCGGCCACCAAGTCGCCCAACTGGTCGAGCCTCGCCGACTGGCGGCTGCCCGGCCTGAGCGACTTGCGCGAGCAGGCCTTGAAAGAGCGCACGCCGTTCGACTACGACCGCCCGATCGAAGGCGTGCGCGCCGTCGACCGCCACACGCTGCAGTTCACGCTGGGCCGGCCGCTGCCGCGCTTCGTCGAGAGCATGACCCACCCGGCCTACGCCGCCGTGGCGCGCGAGGTGGTGCAGGCCTATGGCGACGACATCATGGCCCACCCGGTGGGCACCGGGCCCTTCCGCCTGGTCACCTGGCGCCGCACCTCGCTGATGGCGCTGGAGCGCAACCCCGGTTTCCGCGACGAGACCTGGGACGCCGAGCCCGCCGCCGACGACGCCGAAGGCCAGGCGCTGCTGCAGCGCCTGCGCGGCCGCAAGCTGCCGCTGGTCGACCGCGTGGAGGTCACCGTGGTCGAGGAAGCGCAGCCGCGCTGGCTGAGCTTCCTCAACGGCAAGCTCGACCTGCTGGCGGTGCCGCAGGAGTTCGCCGGCCAGGCCATGCCCGGCGGCAAGCTGGCGCCCAACCTGGCGCGCCGCGGCATCCAGGGCTGGCGCGTGCTGGTGCCGTTCACGCAGATGCTGTTCTTCAACATGGACAACCCGGTGGTCGGCGGCAACACGCCACCGCGCGTGGCCTTCCGCCGCGCGGTGTGGCTGGCGCTGGACGTGCAGCGCGAGATCGACCTCGTCTTCCGCGGCCAGGCGGTGCGCGCCGAGTCGGTGATCAGCCCGCACAGCAGCGGCTACCGCGCCGGCTTCAAGAGCGAGAACAGCGACCACGACCTGGCGCGCGCCAAGGCGCTGCTCGACCTCTACGGCTGGGTCGACCGCGACGGCGACGGCTGGCGCGAGACGCCCGAGGGCCAGCCGCTGCTGGTGGAGTGCGCGACCGAGCCCGAGCAGCTGAGCCGCGCGCGCGACGAACTGCTGCGCCGCGCGCTGGATGCGCTGCAGGTGCGCTCGGTCTTCAAGCCCGCCAAGTGGCCCGAGAACCTGAAGGCCGCGCGCGCCGGCAACTTCATGCTCTGGCGCGTGGGCAGCGCGGCCAACCAGCCCGACGGCCAGCAGGCCTTGCAGCGCCTGTACGGGCCCGAGGTGGGCAGCGGCAACCTGGCGCGCTTCAGGCTCAAGGCCTTCGACGAGGTGTTCGACCGCCTCACCGTGCTGCCCGACGGCCCCGAGCGCGACGCCCTGTTCGAGCAGGCCAAGCGCCTGGCCGTGGCCTACGCGCCGTACAAGGTGACGATGCACCAGTACGCCGACTCGCTGGCCCAGCCCTGGCTGATCGGCTACCGGCGGCCGGTGTTCTGGTACGACTGGTGGCACCTGGTCGACATCGACGACACGCGCCGCCCGGCGGCCGCCTGAACCCCGCAAACCCCGTGGAGCCCTTGCGATGAAACGCCGCGACACCCTGGCCCTGGCGGCCGCCGGCCTGGCGCTGCCGGGCGCTGCGCGGGCCGCGATCGACGCCGACGGCAAGAAGGTGCTGCGCGTCTCGTTCCGCACCGCCGAGACCGGCTTCGACCCGGCGCAGATCAGCGACATCTACTCGCGCACCGTCACGCCGCACATCTTCGAGGCGCCCTACCAGTACGACCCGCTGGCGCGGCCGGCGCTGGTGCGCCCGCTCACCGCCGAGGGCATGCCCGAGCACGCCGACGGCTACCGCAGCTGGACGGTGAAGATCCGCCCCGGCATCTTCTTCGCCGACGACCCCGCCTTCAACGGCAAGCCGCGCGAGCTGACCGCGGCCGACTACGTCTACGCCCTCAAGCGCTTTGCCGACCCCGCCGTCAAGAGCCCGGCCTGGACCTGGCTGGAGACCTACGAGTTCCTCGGCCTCGGCGAACTGCGGCGCGAAGCGCTGGCGAGCAAGCAGCCCTTCGACTACGACCGCCCGATCGAAGGCCTCGCGGCGCCCGACCGCTACACGCTGCGCTTTCGCATGGCCGCGCCGCGGCCGCGCTTCGTCACCGGCGTGCTGTGCGGCAGCGACCTCAGCGGTGCGGTGGCGCGCGAGGTGGTCGAGCACTACGGCGACAAGATCCCCGGCCACCCGGTGGGCACCGGCCCCTTCAAGCTGGTGCAGTGGCGGCGCAGCAGCTTCATCGCGCTGGAGCGCAACCCCGGCTACCGCGACGTGCGCTACGACGCCCGGCCCGCCGCCGACGACGCCGAAGGCCAGGCCATCCTGCAAAAGCTCAAGGGCCGGCGGCTGCCGCTGGTCGACCGCGTGGAGGTCTCCATCATCGAGGAGAGCCAGCCGCGCTGGCTGAACTTCCTGCAAGGCGCCAGCGACCTGCTCGACGACGTGCCGCCCGAGTTCCACGACCGCGCGCTGCCCGGCGGCCACGTGGCGCCCTACCTGGCCAAGAAAGGCATCAGCGGCCGGCGCATGGTGCGCTCGGCCACCGACTACACCATCTTCAACCTCGAAGACGCCGTGGTCGGCGGTTATGCGCCGCACCAGGTGGCGCTGCGCCGCGCCATCGCGCTGGCCACCGACGTGCCGGCCGAGATCGAGCGCGTGCGCCGCGGGCAGGCCATCGTCGCGCAGTCGGCCGTGGTGCCGCACACCTACGCCTACGACCCCGCGTTCAAGAGCGAGAACGGCGAATACGACCTCGGCCGGGCGCGCGCGCTGCTCGACCTCTACGGCTGGGTCGACCGCGACGGCGACGGCTGGCGCGAAATGCCCGACGGCCGCCCGCTCGTGCTGCGCAAGCTGACGCAGCCCGAGCAGCAGACCCGCGCGCTGGACGAGCTGATGCGCCGCGACATGACGGCGCTGGGCATCCGCATCGAGTTCGAGACCGGCAAGTGGGCCGAGAACCTGAAGGCCGCGCGCGCCGGCAAGTTCCAGATCTGGAGCGTGGGCGGCGTCGCGCCCGACCCCGACGGCCAGAGCGCGCTGCAGCGCTACCACAGCAAGCAGATCGGCGGCCAGAACATGGCGCGGCTGCGCGTGCCCGCGATCGACGCGCTCTACGACCGCCTGTCCGAGCTGCCCGACGGCCCCGAGCGCAAGGCCGTGTTCCTGGAGATCAAGCGCCGCAGCATCGTGCTGATGCCCTACAAGAGCCGCGTGCACCGCATGGTCAGCGACCTCGTGCAGCCCTGGGTCATCGGCTACCGCCGGCCGCTGTTCTGGCAGGAATGGTGGCACGTGGTCGATGTGCTGCCGGGCCGCGACGCGGCGGCTTAAGGTCCGAACCGCCCCGGATCGAACGGCGCCAGGTCGATCGCCGGCGCCCGGCCGGCGACGAGCGCCGCCACCAGTTCGGCCGTCGCCGCCGATTGCGTGAGCCCCAGATGCCCGTGCCCGAAGGCGTAGACGACGCGCGCATCGCCGCGTGCGCTGCCGATGGCCGGCAGCGAGTCGGGCAGCGACGGCCGACAGCCCATCCACCGCGTGCCGCCGCCGGTGCGCAGCGCCGGCAGGAAGCGGCTGGCCTTGGCGAGCAGCGCGTCGCTGCGCGCATAGTTCGGCGGCGCGTCGAGGCCGGCCAGTTCGACCGCACCGCCGACGCGCACGCCGCCGGCGATCGGCGTGACGACGAAGCCGTGGCGCGGAAAGGTGAGCTGGCGGCGCAGCGCGAAGGCACCGGGCGGTAGCGTGGTGTTGTAGCCGCGCTCGGTCTCCAGCGGGATCCGGTCGCCGATCGTCGCGGCAAGCCGGTGCGACCAGGCGCCGGCCGCCACCACGACGCGGCGGGCACGCAGCACGGTGCCGCCGGCCAGTTGCAGCGGCACCGCCGCGTCCGGCGCAGCGTTCGCCGCAGCGCCCGCCCGCGCGTCGCGCAGCGGCGCCAGCGATGTCACCTCGCCCAGCCGCAGCCGCACGCCGAGCCGCGCCGCCGCCGCGGCGATGCGCTCGACCAGCACGTGCGGGTCGGCGATCGTGGCCCAGCGCGGCACGAAGGTGGCGGCGACGAACGCGGGGCTGACGCCCGGCTGCCACTGCGCGATCTGCTCGCGCGCCAGCGGCCCGCTCGCGTGCTCGAAGGCGATGCCGTGCGCGGCGCGGCGCTGCCAGCCGGGCAGCGAGGCGCGCCACTCGGCCTCGCTCTCGTAGAGGTGCAGGTTGCCGTCCTCGTGCCACATCGACGCGGCGCCGACGGCCTCCAGCAGCCGCGGCGCCGCCTCGGCCGCGAGGCGGTTCAGCGTCGCCTGCGCCAGCGTGCTGGCGGCCACCCGTTGCGGACGGCTGGCGCGCCAGAACCGCCACAGCCAGGGCGCGATGCGCGGCAGGTAGGCCGGCCGCAGCGCCAGCGGCCCGAGCGGATCGAACAGCCAGCGCGGCGCCTGGCGCACGATGCCGGGCGAGGCCAGCGGCTCGATGTCGGAAAACGCAAATGCGCCGGCATTGCCGCGGCTGGCGCCGGCGGCGACGCCTTCGCGGTCGATGACGACGATGCGGCGCGCGGCATCGTCGTGCGCCAGCCTGAAGGCGATGGCCAGGCCGATGACGCCGGCGCCGACGACGGCGATGTCGACGAGCTCGGCCGCCTCGGCGCGGTCGAGCGGCGCCAGCGGCGCTGATGGCGGCGGCGCCGCCGGACCCGCCAAACCTGCCAGTCCTGCCAGACCCGCCGCCGCCTCGGGCATCAGCCGAGACCCCACGCGAACGGGTCGGCCGGGTCGATGACCACCTGCGCATCGAGCGTCACGTGCGCGCGGCCGGTGATGAACGGGCGGACGGCGCCGCCGCGGTCACCGTCTGCGGCCGGCTCGTAGCGCGCCTCGAACACCGAGCCGATGACGCTCTCCTGGTGCCACACCCGGCCGGGCGCCAGCGCGCCGTCGGCCGCCAGGCAGGCCAGCTTGGCGCTGGTGCCGGTGCCGCACGGCGAGCGGTCGTAGGCGCCGCCCGGGCACAGCACGAAGCTGCGCCCGTCGTGCGCAGCATCGCGCGGCGGGCCGAGCAGTTCGACATGGTCGATCTCGGCGCCTTCCTCGCCGGTGATGCCGGCGGCCGGCAGCGCGCTGCGGATGCGGTTGGCCAGCGCCGTCAGCGGCGCCACCTGCGCGAGGTCGAGCGCCAGGCCGTGGTCGTGGCACAGGAAGAACCAGTTGCCGCCCCAGGCCACGTCGCCGTGCACGCGGCCGTGGCCCGGCACGTCGAGCGCGACGTGCGCACGGTGCCGGTAGGCCGGCACGTTGGCGACGGTGACGCGGCCGTCGCCGTGCAGTTCGGCGTGCACGGTGCCCACCGGGGTGTCGATCGCGTGCACGCCGGGCGCGATGCGGCCGAGCCAGGCGAGCGTGGCGACCAGCCCGATCGTGCCGTGGCCGCACATGCCCAGGTAGCCGGCGTTGTTGAAGTAGACGATGCCGCAGACGCTGCCCGGCTGCTCGGGCGGCGTGACGACGCCGCCGACCACGACGTCGTTGCCGCGCGGCTCGTTGGCGAGCGCGCGGCGCCAGTGGTCGTGGGCGCTGCGGAAACGCTCGCGCCGCGCGGCCATCGGGCCGTCGCCGAGGTCCGGGCCGCCGGCGACGACCAGGCGCGTCGGCTCGCCGCCGGTGTGGCTGTCGATGATGCGGGAGGGGGTGGCGTTGGGCACGGTGGTCATCGGCGGGCCTGTCGTCGGGGAGGGGGGGCGCTGCGGGTGCTGCGGGTGCTGCGGGCGGTGCGGGCCGTGTCGCTGCGCGCGGCCGCCGGCGCCGGCGCCGGCGCCGGCGCCAGTAACCGGTGCAGATCCTGCCGCACCGCCTCGATGTGCGCGCGCAGGTGCGCGCAGGCTTCGTCGATGCGCCCGGTGCGCGTCAGCGCGATCAGCTTGTGGTGTTCGCGTTGCGCGCGCGCCAGGGCCGCGCCGCGGTTCATCTGCACGCGCGTGTAGCGATCGCTCGATTGCAGCAAGGTCGCGACGATCGCCTGCGTGCGCGGCAGCGCGGCGTGGCGGTACAGGCTTTCGTGCAGCTCGGCGTTCAGCTCGCCCCAGCGCGCCACGTCCTGGCGCGCGATCGCCTCGGCGAAGGCGGCGTCCAGCCGCTCGACCTCGGCGAAGTCGCCCGCCGTCAGCCGCGGCGCCGAGGCGGCCAGCAGCCGCGGCTCGAGCAGCACGCGCAGGTCGAACACGTCGTCGATCTCGGCGAGCGCAAAGCCGGCGACGAGCGCCCCCTTGTGCGGCTCGATGCGCACCAGGCCTTCGGCTTCGAGCTGGAACAGCGCCTCGCGCACGGGGATGCGGCTGACGCCGAACTCGGCGGCCAGCGCGTCCTGCCGCAGCTGCGTGCCGGCGGCACGCTGGCCGCCGAGGATCGATTGGCGCAACTGCTCGGCGATCGCCGAGGCAAGCGTGCGGTGGGCGATCGCGGCGGGCATGGGGCGCATCAGGGTTTGTCGGGCTCGCGTCGTCGATTGTATAAATTGTACGATCGACGGCAACCCCAACCCGAGGCGTGTCCCGGCAACGCCCGCACCCCCGACGAGGTTCCCACCGATGAGCGCGCGCATCTCCTGGCAAGGTGTCTTCCCCGCCGTCACGACGCAGTTCCGCGACGACGCCTCGCTCGACGTCGACGCCACCGCGAAGGTCATCGACGGCCTCGTCGGCGACGGCGTCTCCGGCCTCATCGTCTGCGGCACGGTCGGCGAGAACACCTCGCTGTCGCGCGCCGAGAAGGTGCAGGTGATGGAGGCCGCGGTGGGCGTGGCGCGCGGCCGCGTGCCGGTGATCTGCGGCATCGCCGAGTTCACGACCGCCAACGCCATCGAGACGGCGCGCGCCGCCGCGGCGGCGAAGGTGGACGGCATCATGGTCATGCCGGCGCTCGTCTACAGCGCCAAGCCGCACGAGTCGGCAGCGCATTTCCGCAGCGTCGCGCGCGCCACCGAGCTGCCGGTGATGGTCTACAACAACCCGCCGATCTACAAGAACGACATCACGCCCGACATCCTGGCCAGCCTGGCCGACTGCGACACCATCGTCTGCTTCAAGGACAGCTCGGGCGACACGCGCCGCTTCATCGACACGCGACGTCGCGTCGGCGAGCGCTTCGTGCTCTTCGCCGGACTCGACGACGTCGTCGTCGAGAGCGTCGCGATGGGCGCGGTCGGCTGGGTCAGCGGCATGAGCAATGCCTTTCCGCGCGAGGGCGAGACGCTGTTCCGCCTGGCGCGCGGCGGGCGTTACGCCGAGGCGATGCCGCTGTACGAATGGTTCATGCCGCTGCTGCACCTCGACGCGCGGCCCGACCTCGTGCAGTGCATCAAGTGGTGCGAGCACCGCATGGGCCGCGGCAGCTGGCGCACGCGGGCGCCGCGGCTGCCGCTGCAGGGCGACGACCTCGCGCACGTCGAGCGTGTGATGGACGAGGCGCTGGCCAGGCGGCCGCTGCTGCCGGAGGTGGGCTTGCCGCCGGCGCGCGCGCTGCGCTGAAACGAGAGGGAGCGCCCATGGGTTCCGCCGCCCCCGAGGCCCCGGCGCGAACCGCCCGCCCCGCGGCCGGCGCGGCGGCCGCGAGCCCCGGCATCCACATCGAGTCGCTCAGCGTCGACTACGGCGCGCAGGCGGTCATCGAGGCGCTGGACCTCGACATCGAGCGCGGCTCGTTCTTCACGCTGCTGGGTCCCAGCGGCTGCGGCAAGACGACGCTGTTGCGCACGATCGCCGGCTTCGTGCCGGCGCGCGGCGGCCGCATCCGCTTCGGCGAGCGCGACGTGACCGCGCTGCCGCCGCACCTGCGCGACATCGGCATGGTGTTCCAGGACTACGCGCTGTTCCCCGACAAGACGGTGTTCGACAACGTCGCCTATGGCCTGCGCGCGCGGCGCGTCGATGCCGCGGGCGTGCGGCGCCGCGTCGGCGAGGCGCTCGAACGGGTGGGCCTCGCGGCGCTGGCCGCGCGCCTGCCGGCGGCGCTGTCCGGCGGCCAGCGCCAGCGCGTGGCGCTGGCCCGCGCCCTCGTCATCCAGCCGCAGGTGCTGCTGATGGACGAGCCGCTGTCCAACCTCGATGCCAAGCTGCGCCTGCAGGTGCGGCAGACGATCGCCGAGCTGCAGGCCGAGGCCGGCATCACCACCGTCTTCGTCACCCACGACCAGGACGAGGCGCTGGCGCTGTCGCACCGCATCGGCGTGATGAACCGCGGCCGGCTCGAACAGGTCGGCACGCCGGCCGAGATCTACCGCCGCCCGGCCACCGGCTACGTGGCCGACTTCGTCGGCGCGGCCAACCTGCTGCCGGTGACGCTGGCGCGCGCCGCGGCGGCCGGCGAGACGGCGCAGGCGGTGCTGGCGGGCGGCCCCGGCGGCGCGCCGACGCGGCTGGCGGCGCTCGCCGTCGCGGCGCTGGGCGCCGGCGAGGCGCTGCTGATGGCGCGGCCCGAGACCTTGCGGCTGGCGCACGCCGATGCCGATGCCGGCGCCGGCGCCGGCGCCGCGGCGCTGCCCGTGCGCGTGCTGCGCCGCCAGTTCCTCGGCGACAAGACGAGCTACCGCGTGCAGCTCGCCAGCGGCGCCGAGCTGCAGGTCGACCGCCACGGCGCCGGGCACGACGCGCACCAGGTCGGCGACGCCGCGCTGCTGGCCTTCGACCCCACGGCCACGCTGGTGCTGGCGCGATGAACGACGCCGGCGCTGCCGCCCCCGCCCCCGCCCGCTCTGGCGTGCCAGGGCCGGCGCTGCGCCGGGCGTCGCTGCTGCGTTCGCTGCGCACGCCCTGGCCGTGGCTGACGCTGGCCGTGCTGGCGCTGCTGGTCGTCTTCCTGCTGCTGCCGCTGGTGCAGGTGCTCGTCGGCAGTTTCGGCAGCGGCGGCCGCTCGGGCTGGGCGATCGTTGCCGCCGAGCCGCGCTACCTGCAGGCCGTGCTCAACACCGTGATGCTGGGCGCCGTCGTCACGCTCTTGGCGCTGGTCATCGGCGTGCCGCTGGCCTGGTTCACGGCGCGTTTCGACTTCCCGGGCAAGGGGCTGATCGCGGTGCTGCCGCTGGTGACGCTGGTCGTGCCGGAGGTCATCGCGGCGCAGACCTGGCTGATGATGGTCGGCAACAACGGCCTGCTGACGCGCGCACTGGCCGAGCGCGGCATCGAGCTGCCCAGCTTCTACGGCTGGACCGGCCTCGTGACGGTGATGACCTTCACCTACTACACCTACGTCTACATCGGCACGCTGGCGGCGATCCGCGGCTTCGACGTGCAGCTCGAAGAGGCGGCGCAGAGCCTGGGCACCTCGCCGGCCGTCTCGCGCTGGAAGGTGATGCTGCCGGTCGTGCTGCCGGCGGTGCTGGCCAGCGCGCTGCTCGTCTTCACGCTCGCCGTCGGCAACTTCGCGGTGGCGATGGTGCTGTCGAACAAGGTGCCGCTGCTGTCGGTGCTGACCTACCAGGCCACGGTGTCGGAGGTCGGCTCCGACCCGACGCTGCAAAGCACGCTGGCGACGATCTCGGTGGCCATCGTGATGCTGGCGCTGTTCGCGCAGCGCCGCGTCGTCGCGCGCGGCCGGCGCGAGGTCGTGCAGGGCCGCGGGGCGGTGCCCGCGCGGCTGGCCGGCTGGCGCGGCGCGGCGCTCGGCGCGGCGGCGGCGCTCGTCGTCGCGGTGTCGCTGCTGCCGGTGGCCAGCATCGCGGTCGGCGCCTTCACGCAGGCGCGCGGGCCGGTGATGCGCTGGGGCCAGTGGACGACGGCGCACCTCGAGCGCGTGTTCACGCGCGCCATCGACCCGCTGCTGAACACGCTGACCTACGCCGCCATCGCCACCGCGATCGGCATCACGCTGGCGGTCATCGTCAGCTACCTGGTCGTGAAGAAGCGCAATGCGCTGACGCCGGCGCTGGACTACCTGACGGCGCTGCCGCTGGCGCTGTCGGGCACGGTCATCGGCATCGGCCTGCTGATGACCTTCAACACCGGCTGGCTCTCGCTCACCGGCACCGGCTCGATCATCGTGCTGGCCTACGTCGTGCGCCGGCTGCCGTTCGGCACGCGCAACGCGTCGAGCACGCTGTTCAACATCCCCGATTCGATCGAGGAGGCGTCGATCAGCCTGGGCGTGCCGCCGGGGCGCAGCTTCGTGCGCGTGGTGCTGCCGCTGATGGCGCCGGCCATCGTCGCCGCCGCGGTGCTGACCTGGACCACCACGGTGGCCGAGCTGAGCGCCAGCATCATCGTCTACTCGGGCGGCCGCGAGACGATGCCGATCCAGATCTTCCGCCTGATCGACAGCGGCCTGATGGCGCAGGCCTCGGCCTACGGCCTGCTGCTGGTGGCCGTGATCGTGCTGCCGATCGTGCTGGCGACGCGCCTGACCCGCATCGACCTCTTCGCCTCCCGTGCCTGATGGGCGACCATCGACGCCCTCGAATGCCAGAAAAGGAGACCGCCGTGACCCAACGCAACGACCACCGCAACGACCACCTCTTGAACCGCCGCGCCGCCCTGGCCGGCCTGGCCGGCCTCGGCGCCACGCTCGCGCTGCCCAGCCGCGCGCAAAGCGGCTCGGTCGTCATCTACACGTCGAACAACCAGCAGGCCTTCGAGGCCGTCGTCGAGACGGCCGCGAAGCGGCTGCCCGGCGTCAAGTTCTCGGCCATCACCGGCGGCTCGGGCCAGTTGCTGCGCCGGCTGGAGGCCGAAGCCGCCAAGCCGCAGGGCGATGTGTTCTGGAGCACCTCGGCCAACACGCTGGGCGCCTTCAAGCACCTGCTCGAGCCCTATCGCTCGCCCGAGCTGGCGGCCATTCCGGCGGCGCTGCAGCAGCCGCAGAACCTGTGGTCGGCCGCCAACCTGCACGTCGCGGTGGCGATGGTGAACACCAAGCAGCTCGGCGGCGGCGCCGCGCCGAAGACCTGGGCCGACCTGCTCGACCCGCGCTTCAAGGGCAAGATCCTCATCGCCGACCCGGCCAACAGCAGCACGGCGCTGACGATCCTGTGGGGCGTCGACAAGATGCTCGGCGCCGAAGGCCTGAAGCGGCTGGCCGCCAACGTCAAGGTGACGAGCGCCGCGGCCACCGTGCTGCGCAGCGTCGGCCAGGGCGAGTTCGCCGTCGGCCTGACGTTCGAGTCGAACGCCTATGCCTACGTGGCCGGCGGGCAGAAGGAGATCAGCCTCGTCTACCCGGCCGACGGCACGTTCACGACGCCGGAGTTCTTCGCGCTCATCAAGGGCGCGCCGGCCGGCGAGCTGGCGAAGAAGGCCTGCGACCACCTGCTGAGCAAGGAAGCGCAGACCGAGCTGCTGCTGGCCGCCTACCGCCGCCCGGCGCGCAGCGACATCGACGTCTCCAAGCTCGTGCAACTGCCGCCGCTGGCCGGCATCAAGGTGTTCCCGATCGACGAGGACGAAGCGGCGGCCAAGCGCGCCGACTTCCTGAAGCGCTGGCAAACGCTGGCGGTGGCCTGAGCGATCAGGCGCCGGCCGCCGCGATGTCGCCGACCACCCGCGCGCGCACGCGCATCGCGCCGCCGGGCAGGTAGGCCAGCGGCAGGTCTTCGATGTCGACCAGCTTCAGCGTCGCCGCGTCGGCCCCGGCGTGCACGGCGCGCTGCTCGGCCAGCGTCCTGGCCTGTGCCAGCGCGGCGTCGCGGCCGATGTTGGTGAAGACCTGGTCGACCTCGCCCGAGACCTGGGCGATCGCCGCGCCCACGGCGTTGGCCACCGAGGCGTGCGGCACCTGCAGCACGCGGCCCACGCCGGCCAGCCGCTCGGGGATCAGGAAGGCGCCGCCGCCGGCGGCGATCAGCGTCACGTCGTCGGCCTGCGTCTTCATGCGGTCGATGCCTTCTTCCAGCATCGCCGTGATGCGCGCCAGCGTGGCCTTCACCAGGCCCGCGCTCAGGTGCTTGACGAGGCGCTTGTCGCCGAGGTCGATGAGGCCGGCGGCGACGCCGATGTCGGTGGCCGTCAGCGTGTCGCCGCCGAACACCAGCGCCTTCTGCGGCAGGCGGAAGCCCACGCTGCGCGGGCCGACGGCGGGTTGGCCGCCTTGGCCTTCGCCTTCGACCACCAGCGTGCCGCCGCCCAGGCCGATGGACAGCAGGTCGGGCATGCGGAACAGCGTGCGCACGCCGCCCACCTCGACCACGTTGTTGGCCTCGCGCGGGAAGCCGTGCACCAGGCAGCCGATGTCGCTGGTGGTGCCGCCGACGTCGACCACCATCGCGCCGTCCAGCCGGCTCAGGAAGGCCGCGCCGCGCATGCTGTTGGTGGGGCCGCTGGCGAAGCTGTAGACCGGGAACTCGGCCGCCACCTCGGCCAGCATGACGGTGCCGTCGTTCTGCGTCAGGTAGAACGGCGCCTCCAGCCCGGTGGCCTGCAGCGCGGCCTTGAAGGCGGCGATGGTGGTGCGCCCCAGCGGCGCCAGGCAGGCGTTGAGCAGGGTGACGTTCTCGCGCTCCAGCAGCCCCATGCGGCCGAGCCGGTGCGACAGCGTGATCGCCAGCCCGGGGTCGACCTCGCGCACGATCTCGGCGGCGCGCAGCTCGTGCTCGGCGGTCAGCGGCGAGAAGGTGGCGCTGATGCCCAGCGTGCGCACGCCGCTGTCGCTGATGCGCTGCGCCGCTTCGCGCACGGCGCGCTCGTCCAGCGGCATGAACACGCGGCCGTCGTATTCGTGGCCGCCTTCGACCATGAAGACCAGCGGGTCGACGGCGGCGCGCAGGTCGCGCGGCCAGTCGATCATCGGCGTCAGCGATTGCGAGGCCGGCAGGCTGATGCGCAGCGCCGCGGTGCGCACCAGCTCGCGCCGCTGCACCACGGCGTTGATGAAGTGGGTGGTGCCGATCATCACGGCGTCGAGCGGGCGGGCCCGCTCGCCCACGCGCGCCAGCAGCGCGCGCAGGCTGGCCACCACGCCGCTCATCACGTCTTCGGTGGTCGGCACCTTGACGGCGTCGACCACCGCGTCGTTCTCGACCAGCACCGCATCGGTGTTGGTGCCGCCCACGTCGATGCCGATGCGCTTCATTGCACGCCCCTTGCGCCGGTGAACACCGAGCGGAAATCGATGTCGTAGCCGAAGGCGCGCGGGCCCACGTGCTGCAGCCCTTCGGGGCTGGTCAGCACCGGCGGCGCCGGCAGCGCGATGACGGTGACGCGCTGGCCGTAGCGCAGCGTCTCGGTGCCGATGGCCTCGCCCGACACGGTGTCGAGCACGCAGATCAGGTCGGGCGTCATCACCACCGCCTCGCCGTCGATGGTGCCGACGGTGAACTCGTTCTGGAAGTCGAGCACCAGGCTGCGGCCGCGGTCGCCGTCGAGGCCTTCGATCGTCGCCTTGCCGCGCAGGAAGCCTTCGGTGGCGCGGCGCTGGATGTCGCTGATCTTGCCGCGGAAGACCTGCTGCCCGCCTTCGTGTTCCAGCACCGCGGCAATCGGGTCGGCGTGGCGCGCGCGCGCGGCCAGCACCGCCTGGCCCAGGCGGATGGCCTTGGTGGTGGTGTAGTGGATGCCCCAGTCCTTGACCTCGCGGCCGCTGCGCGGCGCCTTGCAGGTGCTGGCGATCGAGCCGACCTCGGTGACGATCTTGCGGCCGATGCGCTCCATCCACTTCCAGCTCGTCACCTTGGTGATCAGCACTTCGTGGCCGCGCACGTCGGCCAGCGACATCGGCGCCATCGGCAGCCGGCCGATGGCGAAGCTGGTCATCTGCGCCTCGGGGTAGGCGCGGCCCATGGCGTCGGCGTCGACGACGGGGATGTTCTTCTGCGCCGCCACCAGCAGCGGCTGCAGCCCGTTGCCGCCGCCGATCTCCACGCTCATCACGGCGCGGAAGCGCCGGCCGAGATGCTCTTCCATCATCGTCACCGCGCGCGCCGCGGTGGCGGGGTCGTTCAGCCGCTCCTGGCCGACCAGCGGCGCGCCCATGTTGGAGACCACGGCCACCAGGTCGTCGTCGGCCAGGTCCATCGGGTCCATCAACGTCAGCCGCGCGCCTTCGTCGACCAGCTTGCGGCAGTTGAGGTAGTTGAGATACGGGTTGCCGCCGCCGCCGGTGCCGAGGATCCAGGCACCGATGGCGAGGGCTTCGATCTCGCCGGCTTCGATGGGACGTTGCATGCTGCTGAGCCTGCTCTTTGAGGGTGGCGGCACGGTACGCCGCGGCCGCGGCGGCGCAAATCAGGATGCCTACGTAGCCGCCGCCGTCGGTGCTGCGGCGCTGCCCTACACTGCCTCGCGAGCCCCGTACCACGCCATCGCGCCGCCGCGCCGCCCGCCCCATGCCGACCGATCCGCCCGCCTCGCCGGGTTCGCCTGCCGGCGCCGTGCGCCGCGTGGCCAGCCTCACGCTGGGCCAGTCGCCGCGCGGCGACGTGGTGCCCGACATCCTGGCGCAGTTGCCGATGGCGCTGGAGGTGCAGGAGTTCGGCGCCCTCGACGGCTTGAGCGAACGCGAGATCGCCGCGCTGGCGCCGCGCGCCGACGAAGGCAGCCTGGTGACGCGGCTGCGCGACGGCCGCGAGGTGGTGCTGTCGCGCCAGCGGCTGGCGCAGCGCATGGAGGCGATCTGCCGCGCGATCGACCCGGCGCGCTTCGACCTGCTGATCGTGCTGACGACGGGGCTGTTCCGCGAGTTCGAGAGCGAGTGCCCGACGGTCAACGCCCAGCGCGCGATGGACGCCACCATCGCCGCGCTGGCCGCCGCCGGCCAGGCGGTGGGCGTGATCTACCCGCTGCGCCGCCAGGTCGACGAGAACGCCGGCTACTCGGTGCCGGGCTGCGCGCTGCGCTTCAGCCACGCCGCCGGCGGCGACGCGGCCGGCCTGCGGCGCGCCGCCGACGAGTTGCGCGGCTGCGACTTCGTGGTGCTGCATTCGGTGGGCTACGTGGAGGCCGACCGCGAGGCGGTGGCCGCGCGCACCGGGCGGCCGGTGATCCTGGCGCGGCGCGTGGTGGCCGGCGCCATCCGGCTGCTGCTGGACCCCGGCGGCAGCCGCCGCCCGCCGCCGCCGCTGGTCGACGAGCGCGCCGGCGACGGCGCCGCGGCCGCCACCGCCGCGCGCATGCAGACGCTGACGCCGCGCGAGCGGCAGGTGATGTCGCTGGTGGCCGAGGGCCTCAGCAACAAGGCCATCGGCCGCCAGCTCGACATCTCGCCGCGCACGGTGGAGATCCATCGCGCGCGCATGATGGAAAAGATGGGCGCCGCTTCGGTCGGCGCGCTGATCCGCATGGTGCTGGGGGTCGAGTCGCCGGCGTCCTGACTTGCCGGCTTGCTGCCGGCTTGCTGCCGGCCGGCCGCCCGCTTACGTGTTCGCCCGTATGGGTCGCCGCCCCGGGCTTGGCATACCCTCGTCGCGCCGCCCCGCCCCCGAGCCCCGCCATGCCCCATGCGCCCCGCGTTGCCTTCGTCACCATCGGCCAGTCGCCGCGCGTGGACATGCTGCCCGAGATCCTGGCGGCGGTGCACGGCGAGGTCGAGGCGGTCGAGTTCGGCGCGCTCGACGGCCTTGGCCCCGCCGAGATCGCCCGCATGCTGCCGCCACCGGGCGAGGCCAGCCTGGCCACGCGCTTGCGCGACGGCAGCGAGGTGGTGATCGGCAAGCGCGAGACCGGCGCGCGGCTGCAGGCGCTGTTCGACGAGCTGGACCGCCAGCGCTTCGACGCCATCACGCTGCTGTGCACCGGCTACTTCGAGCAACTGGGCAGCCGCACGCTGCTGATCGAGGCGCAGCGCGTCGTCGATGCGATGGTCGACGCCTTCTCGCTGGGCTGCCGCCGCCTCGGCGTGATGCTGCCGCTGGCGCGCCAGGTGCAGGAGTTCCACCTGCAAAGCAGCGAGCAGCGCCACGTCAGCGCGGCGCACTACTCGCCGTACAGCGGCGACCGGCTGGAGGCCGCGGCCCACGAGCTCGCCGACAGCGACCTCGTCGTGATGCACTGCATGGGCTACACCGAGGCCATGCGCGCGCGCGTCGCGGCCATCGTCGACAAGCCCGTGCTGCTGGCGCGCCGCGTCGTCGCCGGCGCCGTGCAGCAGATCGTCTGACCCGCCGCGGCCGCCCCCCCCACCGCCCCCGACCGCCCCCGACCACCCCCACCGCACACCCAGAGGAGACCAAGCCCCATGACCACACTGCGACCTCTCGCGCTGGCGGCGCTGGCCGGCATCTGCCTGGCCGCGGCGCTGGCCCCGGCCCAGGCCTTCGAGCGTGCCGGCGACCGCAAGGTGATCGTCTTCGGCGGCCGCCAGCAGGTGCCCGTGCTCGACCCGCACGTGCGCTACGACTGGAGCACGCGCATGATGCAGCAGGCCGTGTACGACGCGCTGGCCAAGTACAGCGGCAACCCGGCCAAGGTGGAGCCCTGGCTGGCCGAGCGCTGGGAGTCCAGCGCCGACGCCAAGGTGTGGACCTTCCACCTGGTGAAGAACGCCAAGTTCCACAACGGCGACCCGGTCGACGCCGAGGCCGTGCGCTACAGCTTCGAGCGCGGCCTCAAGCTCAACAAGGGCGTGGCCTGGATGCTCAAGGACTTCCTCGACCCGTCGGGCATCCAGGTGGTCGACGCGAACACCGTGCGCTTCACGCTCAAGCAGGGCTACGCGCCCTTCATCGGCTGGGTGCCGTGGTGGTACATCGTCAACCCCAAGCAGGTGAAGGCGCACGAGGAGGGCGGCGACTACGGCCAGAAGTGGCTCACCGAGAACAGCGCCGGCAGCGGCCCCTACAAGCAAAAGCGCTGGGAGCAGAACACGCTGCACGAGCTGGTGGCCAACGAGGGCTACTGGAAGGGCTGGCCGATGGGCGAGGCCAAGCGGCCGGCCGGCATCGTCTACCGCATCATCCGCGAGCCGGCGGCGCTGAAGGCGGCGCTGGCGCGCGGCGAGGCCGACATCGTCGAAGGCCTGACGCCCGAGGACTACGACCAGCTCAAGAAGAGCAAAGGCACGGTCGTGCAGGACCATGTCGGCATGACCACCTTCGGCATCAAGTTCAACACCCAGCAGGGGCCGACCAAGGACATCAACCTGCGCAAGGCCATCGCCTACGCGGTCGACTACGAGTCGATGCTGAAGATCTACAACGGCGCCGCGATCCTGGAGACCAGCCCGTTCCCGCAAGGCATGCGCGGCCAGATCGACGTGCCCGGCCGGCCGACCCAAGACCTGGCGAAGGCGCGCGAATACCTTGCCAAATCAGCGTACCCGCAAGGCGGCATCGAGCTCGACTACGTGCACGTGGCCGGCCTCGAAGAAGCGCGCCGCATCGGCCTGGTGCTGCTGCTGAACCTGCAGAAGCTCAACATCAAGGTCAACGTGGTGGCCGAGCAATGGCCCAACATGGTGGCCAAGGGCAGCAAGCCCGAGACGGCGCCCAACATGACCAGCGTCTACGTGACGCCGATCTCCACCGACCCCGACGCCGTGGCCTACCAGTACCACCGCAACGCCTGGGGCCAGTACTTCGCGATGAGCCACTACGACAACCCGCAGGTCAACGCGCTGATCGACAAGGCGCGCTCGCTGGGCAAGTGGGAGCAGCGCGCGCCGCTGTACGCGCAGATCCAGCAGCAGATCATGGCCGACCAGCCGGAGGTCTTCGGCATGATCCAGAACCGCCGCTGGGCGCAGCGCGACTACCTCAAGGGCTTCCAGTTCAGCCCGGTGCGCTTCACCGGCGAAGTCGACCTCTACGAGCTGTGGATCGACTCGAAGTAGGCGCCGCGGCGGCGGCCACGGCCCTGACCAGCGGTCGCCTGCCATGCTGATCGTCGTCGGCAAGCGCCTGGCTTTGCTGGCGGTGATGCTGCTCGGCCTGGCCACGCTGATGTTCGTGATCACCCAGGTCGCGCCGGGCGACCCGGCGCGGCTGATCGCCGGGCCCAACGCCACGCAGGACATGGTGGACACCATCCGCCGCGAGCACGGCCTCGACCTGCCGCTGCCGCAGCAGTACCTGCACTACCTGGGCGGCGTGCTGCGCGGCGACCTCGGCCGCTCGATGGTCTCCACCAAGCCGGTGCTGCAGGAGCTGGCGCGCTTCTTCCCGGCCACGCTGGAGCTGGTGCTGGCAGCGATGACGCTGGGCATCGTCGTCGGCGTGCCGCTGGGCATGCTGAGCGCGGTGTACAAGGACCGCACGCTCGACCACCTGACGCGCATCTTCTCGGTCTCGGGCGTGGCGCTGCCGGCGTTCTGGTTCGGGCTGCTGCTGCAGCTGTACTTCTCGGTCAAGCTCGAATGGCTGCCGGTCTCGGGGCGGCTGCCGATCACGACGCCGCCGCCCGAGCCGATCACGCACCTGCTGCTGGTCGACGCCGCGCTGCGCGGCGAATGGGCCACCTTCGGGCAGGCGCTGCAGCACCTGGTGCTGCCGGCGCTGGTGCTGTCGTTCCCGTGCCTGGCGTCGATCCTGCGCGTCAACCGCGCCGAGATGATCGAGGTGCTGGCCAGCGACCACATCACCGCGGCGCGCGCGCACGGCATCGCGCCGTGGCGCATCGTCGCCGTCTACGCGCTGCGCAACGCGATGCTGCCGACGCTGGCCATCATCGGCCTGCGCTTCGGCTGGATGCTGGGCAGCACGGTGCTGGTGGAGACGGTGTTCGACTGGCCGGGCATCGGGCTGTACGCGGTGCAGTCGGCGCTGTACTCCGACTTCCAACCGGTGATCGGCGTGGCGCTGATCGTCGGCCTGAGCTTCATGCTGATCAACGTCGCGATCGACCTGGCCTACGCCTGGCTCGACCCGCGGCTGCGCGAAACATGAACCCCCCCGAAGCGCCTTCGGCGCCTCCCCCCAGGGGGCGCCGCCAGCGGCCCGGCAAAGCCGGTTCCGCGGCGGCCGCTGGGTTGCCGCCGATTCGTGCGCCGAGGGCGGTGCTTGGTGCCAGGGAGGACTGATGGCAGTCCGCACCCCGTGGCGCGAGCGCCATGCCGGCACGCTGCGCCAGTGGCGGCTGTATGCGCACCTGTTCCGGCGCAGCTTCAGCTCGATGCTGGGGCTGGCGCTGGTGCTGCTGTTCCTGTTGCTCGCCGCGTTCGGGCCGCTGATCGCGCCGTACCCGGAAGACACCCAGGGCGCGGTGCACATGGACAACAAGCTGCAGCCGCCCAGCCTGGCGCACCCCTTCGGCACCGACGAGATGGGCGACGACATCCTCAGCCGCGTGATCGTCGGCACCCGCACCTCGCTGTGGATCGGCCTCGTCATCACCGCGGTGGCGGTGCTGGTGGGCGTGCCGCTGGGCATCTTCGCCGGCTACGTGGGCGGGCGCACGCGCGAGGCCATCATGCGGCTGACCGACGTCTTCCTCTCGGTGCCCGGGCTGGCGCTGGCGCTGGCCATCGTGGCCTCGCTGGGCCCGGGCATCATGAACTGCGTGATCGCGCTGTCGCTGGTGTGGTGGCCGGGCTACGTGCGGCTGATCGAGAGCAAGACGCTGGCGCTGAAGCAGGAGCTGTTCGTCGAGGCGGCGCGCGCGGTCGGCGCCAGCACGCCTTACATCCTGTTCCGCCACATCCTGCCCAACTGCGTGTCGCCGCTGATCGTCAAGGCCAGCATGGACTTCGGGCTGGCGGTGCTGGCGGCGGCCAGCCTGGGCTTCATCGGCCTCGGCGCCAAGGCGCCGGCGCCGGAGTGGGGCTCGATGATCTCGATCGCGCGCAGCTACATGCCCGACTGGTGGTGGTACGCGCTGGCGCCGGGGCTGGCCATCTACCTCACGGTGCTGGGCTTCAACCTGTTCGGCGACGGGCTGCGCGACATCCTCGACCCGAAGAGCCGCAGCTCATGACGGCCTTGCTGCGCATCAGCGACTACCGGCTCGACTTCGAGACCTTCGACGGTGCCGTCAAGGTGCTGGACGGCGTCGAGCTCGAACTGGCCGAGGGCGAGACGCTGGGCCTGGTCGGCGAGACCGGCTGCGGCAAGAGCGTGCTGGCGCGCAGCGTGATCGGCCTGCTGCCGCGCACGGCGCGCGTGCGCAGCGGCGCGATCGCTTTCGACGGCGAAGACCTGCTGGCCTGCGACGCCGCCGCCTGGCGGCGGCTGCGCGGCCACCGCATCGCGATGATCTTCCAGGACCCGATGACCTACCTGAACCCGGTGCTCAGCATCGGGCGCCAGCTGGGCGACGTGATCCGCGTGCAGCATGCCGCGCCCGGCGCAGCGGCGGCGCCGGCCCTCACCTCGGCCCAGGTGCGCGCGCGCGCCGTCGAGCTGCTGGAGCTGGTGCGCCTGCCCGATGCAGCCGCGCTGTTGGCGCGTTATCCGCATCAGCTGTCGGGCGGCATGCGCCAGCGCGTGCTGATCGCGATGGCGCTGGTCGGCACGCCGCGCCTGCTGATCGCCGACGAGCCGACGACGGCGCTCGACGTCACCATCCAGGCCCAGGTGCTGGCGCTGATGCGCGACCTGGCGGCGCGGCTGCGGCTGGCCTGCGTGATGATCAGCCACGACCTCGGCGCGGTGGCCGCGGTGTGCCGCCGCGTGGCGGTGATGTACGCCGGCACCATCGTCGAGGACGCGTCGGCCGACGAACTGTTGCGCGCGCCGCGCCACCCGTATTCGCGCGGGCTGCTCGCCGCGCTGCCCGACATCGACGGCCCGCACGCCGCGCTGCAAGGCATTGCCGGCAGCCTGCCCAACCTGCTGGCGCCGCCGGCGGGTTGCCGCTTCCACCCGCGCTGCGCCCTGGCCAGCGAACGCTGCCGGCGCGAGCGGCCGGTGCTGCGGCCGCTGGCCGACGGCGCGCCGCTGCACCGCGTGGCCTGCCACCATGCCTGAAGCCGCCATCGCCCCGCAGACGCGCGACGCTGCGAGCCACGGCGACGCGAGTCATGGTGACGTCCTGCTGCGCGCCGAAGGCCTGAGCAAGCGCTTCGAGGTGGCCGACCGCGCCAACGGCGCCTTCGCCAAGACCACGGTGAAGGCGGTCGACGGCGTCGACCTCGAACTGCGGCGCGGCGAATGCTTCGGCCTCGTCGGCGAATCGGGCTCGGGCAAGACCACGGTGGCGCGGCTGCTGCTGCGCCTGGCCGATGCCAGCGCCGGCCGCATCGTGTTCGACGGCGAGGACATCACGGCGGCCACCGGCGCGCGCCTGCGCGAGCTGCGGCGGCACATGCAGATCGTGTTCCAGAACCCGCACTCGGCGCTGAATGGCCGGCACACGATCTTCGACGCCATCGGCGAGCCGCTGCGCGTGCAGCGCGGCGAGCGTGGCCCGGCGCTGGCGCAGCGCGTGCATGCGTTGATGGACCGCGTCAGCCTGCCGCGGGCGCTGGCCTGGCGCTACCCGCACGAGCTGTCGGGCGGGCAGAAGCAGCGCGTGTGCATCGCCCGCGCGCTGGCGCTTCAGCCGCGGCTGGTGGTGCTGGACGAGCCGACCTCGGCGCTCGACGTTTCGGTGCAGGCGCAGATCCTGGCGCTGCTGCGCGAGCTGCAGCGCGAGCAGGGGCTGACCTACCTGTTCATCTCGCACAACCTGGCGGTGGTGCGCTACCTGTGCGACCGCATGGCGGTGATGTACCTGGGCAAGGTGCTGGAGCAGGGCGACGTGGCCGCGGTGTTCGAACGCCCGTCGCACCCCTACACCCAGGCGCTGCTGGCCGCCGTGCCGCGGCTGGCCGGCGGCGCGCCGCCGGCGCTGCTGGGCGGCGACATCCCCTCGCCCAGCCGGCTGCCGCCGGGCTGCCGCTTCCACACCCGCTGCCCCGAGGCGCAGGTGCCCGAATGCCGCAGCGCGCTGCCGCCGCTGCGCGCCGTGGCGCCGGGCCAGGCCTGCGCCTGCTGGCTGCGCGGCGGCGCCGCTTCAGGCGGCGGCTAGCTGCACGATCGCCGCCGCCGAGACGGCGCCCGACTGGCGCTGCGTCTCGCGCCCCTGCTGCAGTCGCACCAGGGTCGGGATGCTGCGGATGCCGAAGCGCTGGCTCAAGGCCGGGCTCTCGTCGCTGTTGACCTTGACCAGCAGCGCGCGGCCGCCGAGCTGGCGCGCCGCGTCGGCGAACGCCGGCGCCATCGCGCGGCAGGGGCCGCACCAGGGCGCCCAGAAGTCCACCAGCACCGGCACCGGGCTGGCCGCGACCACGGCGTCGAAGTTGGCGTCGCCCAGCTCCAGCGGGTGGCCGTCGAGCAGCGGCTTGCCGCATTTGCCGCACGACGGCGACTCGGCGGCGCGCGCCGCCGGCACGCGGTTGGTGACCCCGCAGTGCGGGCAGGCGATCAGCAGCTTGTCGGTGTCCATCCGGTGCAGTTGGGGATGGCCGCCGCCGTCTCAAGCCCCGGCGGCGTGGGGTGGCGTGGGGCCGCGTCGCGCGGAATGAATGCCGGCGCCACCGCGTATGCTGGCTTGTGCGCGCCCCCGACTGCTTTTGCCGCCAGTTGCTCGACACCGTGCCGCGGCTGCGCCGCTACGTGCGCACGCTGGTGTTCGACCTCGCGCAGGCCGACGACCTGGCGCAGAACGCGCTGGAACGCGCGCTGGCGCACTGGCACCAGTTCGACCAGCGGCGCGACATGCTGGTGTGGGTGCTGGCCATCGCCCACAACGCCTTCCTGGACAGCCGCCGGCGCGACGCGCGGCTGAGCATCGCCGACCCCGACGAGCTGCGGCGCCTGCAAGACCAGGCCGGCGGCGACCCCGGCCCCGACGTCGGCCTGCGGCTGGACCTGCAGGCCGCGCTGCGGCGCCTGAGCCCCGAGCAGCGCGAGCCGCTGCTGCTGGTCTGCGTGGAGCAGCTCAGCTACGCCGAGGTGGCCGAGGTGATGCAGATCCCGGTGGGCACCGTGATGTCGCGCGTCTGCCGCGCCCGCGCCGCGCTGCGGCAGTTTCTCGACGGCTCGGCCGCCGCGCCGGCGGGCGGCGCCGGCCTGCGCCGGGTGGTGTGAGCCGTGCTGTGACATGAACGAGCCCGTCAAACCCGTCACCGTGACCGACGAGCTGCTGTCTGCCTGGCTCGACGGTGAGCTCGACCGTCCCGAGCACGCCGCCGAGCGCGCCGCGGTGCAAGCCTGGCTGCACGAGCACCCGCAGGACGCCGCGCGCGTGCGCTGCTGGGCCGCCGACGCCGAGGGCCTGCGCGCGCGGCTGGCGCCGATGCTGGACGAGCCGGTGCCCGCCGCCTTGCGCGCCACCGTCACGCGGCGGCCCTTCGTCGCCGCGCGCTGGGCGCTGGCGGCGTCGGCCGCCGGCTTGCTGCTGCTGGGCGGCGCGCTCGGCGCCGGCGGGCTGTGGCAGTGGCAGCAGCGCGCCGCGTCGGCGCCGCTGGCGCAGCGCGGCAGCGGCGGCTGGGTGCAGCGCGCGGCGGCGGCGCACGCCGTCTACGTGCCCGAGCCGCGCCACGCGGTGGAGGTCAAGGCTCAGGAAGAACACCTCGCGCGCTGGCTGACGCGGCGCATCGACGTGCCGGTCAAGCTGTTCGACCTGCGCACTCAGGGCTTCGAGTTGGTGGGCGGCCGCCTGCTGCCCGACGGCGGCGGCAAGAGCGCGCAGCTCATGTACCAGGACGCGCAAGGCCTGCGCGTCACCGTCTACCTGCGCAAGCCCGAGGTCGGCACGCCGGCCGCCTTCCGCTACGAACGCCAGGGCGAGCTGGGCCTGTTCTACTGGGTGGAGTCGGGCGCCGGCTACGCCCTGGTGGGCGCGTTGCCGAAGGAGCAGTTGCTGGCGCTGGCGCAGGCGATCTACAGCCAGGGCGGGGGCAAGGCGACCGACTGAAGCGCCGGCCGCGGCGGCGGCGCCTGGCGCGCCCGCAACTGCCCGCAGCCGCCGTCCACGTCCTGCGCGGCCGAGCGGCGCAGCCGCGTCAGCACGCCGCCGCGGTTGAGCTGCTGGGTCATCGCCACGGCGCGCGCCCAGTCGGGGCGGCGGTAGCCGCTGCCGTCCACCGGGTTGAAGGGGATCAGGTTGAGCATCAGCCGGCGGCCGGGCAGCAGGCGCAGCAGGGCGTGCACCTCGTCGTCGCCGTCGTTGACGCCGGCCAGCAGCGTCCACTGCAGTTGCGCCGGGTAGCCGCTGGCGCGCGCGTAGCGGTCGGCGGCGTCCACCAGCTCGGCCGGCGCCAGCGGCGGCGCGTGCGGCAGCAACTGCGCCCGGCGCGCGGCGTCGGTGGAGTGCAGCGACAGCGCCAGCGCCGGCTTCACGGCGCCAAGCGGCAGCCGCTCGAAGACGCGCGCGTCGCCGACGGTGGAAAACACCAGCTCCTTGTGGCCGATGCCGCCCAGCGTGCCCAGCAGTTCGATCGCCTCCAGCACCGCGCCGAGGTTGTGCGAGGGCTCGCCGATGCCCATGAACACCACCTTGCGCACCGGCCGCCGCGCGCGCGCCAGCGCCACCTGGGCGACGATCTCGGCGCTGCCCAGCTGGCGCTGCAGGCCGTCGCGGCCCGACATGCAGAAGCGGCAGCCGACCGCGCAGCCCACCTGCGACGAGATGCACAGCCCCTCGCGCGGCAGCAGCGTGGCCTCGATGCTCTGGCCGTCGGCCAGGCCCAGCAGCAGCCGCGCCGAGCCGTCGGCCGCCGGGTGCTCGCTGCGCAGCCGCAGCAGGCCTTGCAGCGCGGCGTGCAGCTCGGGCAGCGCGGCGCGCAGCGCCAGCGGCAGGTCCAGCCGGCCGCCGTCCAAAGGCTTTGCCTGCAGCCAGCGGCGCAGCAGTTGCTGCTCGTGCGCCGGCCGCGCGCCCCGCGCGCGCAGCTGGTCGCGCAGCTCGGCGAGCTGGCTGACGCGGGGCAACGGCGAAGGTGGCATGGGGCCGGCAGTGTAGGGGCGCAGGGCGCAGGCGACAGCCGCTTGCCGCAGCGCCGCATGCGGCGCCGGCTCAGGCGTTATGCAAACACGGCATCGGCGACGGTGACACATTCGGCGCCGCTCTCACTACAGTGCCCGCCCATCGCCGCACGACGGCGCCAACCGAAGCAAAGCCGCCATGAACGAGCCCCTGTCCTTCGTCAACCCCAGCCCCGAGAGTCCCTGGGGCACCTACCTCTCGCAGGTCGACCGCGTGCTGCCCTACCTGGGCCCGCTGGCGCGCTGGGGCGAGACGCTGCGGCGGCCCAAGCGGGCGCTGATCGTCGACGTGCCGATCGAGCTGGACGACGGTTCGGTCGCGCACTTCGAGGGCTATCGCGTCCAGCACTCGCTGACGCGCGGCCCCGGCAAGGGCGGCGTGCGCTACCACCCCGACGTGACGCTGGACGAGGTGATGGCGTTGTCGGCGTGGATGAGCATCAAGAACGCCGCCGTCAACCTGCCCTACGGCGGCGCCAAGGGCGGCATCCGCGTCGACCCCAAGAAGCTGTCGCTGAAAGAGCTGGAGAAGCTGACGCGCCGCTACACCAGCGAGATCGGCCTGATCATCGGCCCGCACCAGGACATCCCGGCGCCCGACGTCAACACCAACGGCCAGATCATGGCCTGGATGATGGACACCTACTCGATGAACGTCGGCGCCACCGCCACCGGCGTCGTCACCGGCAAGCCCATCCACCTGGGCGGCAGCCTGGGCCGCGTGAAGGCCACCGGCCGCGGCGTCTTCGTCACCGGGCGCGAGGCGGCGCGCCGCAGCGGGCTGGAGCTGCCCGGCGCGCGCGTCGCGGTGCAGGGCTTCGGCAACGTGGGCAGCTCGGCGGCCGAGCTGTTCCACCAGGCCGGCTCGAAGATCGTGGCCGCGCAGGACCACACCGGCAGCATCTACAACGACGCCGGCTTCGACATGGCCGAGCTGGTGCCGCACGTGCGCCGCACCGGCGGCGTGGCCGGCTTCAAGGGCGCCGAGGCCATCGGGCTGGAGGACTTCTGGGACGTCAACTGCGACATCGTGATCCCGGCCGCGCTGGAAGGGCAGATCCAGCCCGAGCGCGCGCGCCGGCTGAAGGCCAAGCTGGTGCTCGAAGGCGCCAACGGCCCGACGACGACGGCGGCCGACGACATCCTCGCCGACCGCGGCATCCTGGTCGTGCCCGACGTGATCTGCAACGCCGGCGGCGTGACGGTCAGCTACTTCGAGTGGGTGCAGGACTTCAGCTCGTTCTTCTGGACCGAGGACGAGATCAACGTGCGGCTGGACAAGATCATGGTCGGCGCCCTGCGCAACATCTGGGAGACCGCCGACCGCCACAAGATCAGCCTGCGCACCGCCACCTTCGCCGTGGCCTGCGAGCGCATCCTGCACGCCCGCCAAGAGCGCGGCTTGTACCCCTGAGCCGTGTCTGCGGCAGCCAACGGCGGGCTCTTGGCGGGCGATGAAGAACCCGATCCGGTTCTCCCGGTCGGGTTCGCGCCCCCTCGGGGGGACCGGCCCGCGGGGCCTTAGTCCACCTGGATCTTGCGCTGGCGGATCAGCGCGGACCATTTGTCCGCTTCGGCCTTGACGTGGGCGGCGAAAGCCGCCGCGTCGCGCGGCTGCACCTCCGAACCGGCGCCGGCGAACTTGGCCTTCACGTCGGGCTGCGCCAGCACCTTGCCCAGCTCGGCCGAGAGCCGCGCCACCACCTCGCGCGGCAGCCCGGCCGGGCCCACCAGGCCCTGGAAGCCTGATGACTCCAGCCCCTTGAAGCCTTGCTCGATGGCCGTCGGCACCTCGGGCAGCGCGGCGTCGCGGCGCGCGCCGGTGACGGCCAGCGCCTTGAGCTTGCCGCTCTTGATGTGCGGCAGCAGCACCGTGCCGGCGTCGATCAGCAACTGCACCTGGCCGGCGATGAGGTCGGTCACCGCCGGCGCGCTGCCTTTGTAGGGCACGTGCAGCAGGTCGATGCCGGCGGCGCTGTTGAGCAGCTCTCCGTTGAGATGCGTCGACGCGCCGATGCCGCTGGACGCGAAGCTGGCCTTGCCGGGGTTGGCGCGCGCCCAGTCGACGAACTGCCGCAGGTCGCGCGCCGGGTGGTCGGCGCGCGTGGCCACGATGTAGGCCGCTTCGGTCATCTGGCCGATGTAGGTGAAATCTTTCACCGGGTCGTACGGCATCTTGCTGCGCAGATAGGGCGCGATCGCGAACGGCCCGGTGTTGGCCACCAGCAGCGTGTAGCCGTCGGGCGCGGCGCGCACCAGCTCGGTGGCAGCGATGACGCCGCCGGCGCCGGGCTTGTAGTCGATCACCAGCGGCTGGCCGAGCGCCGCTTCCAGCCCCGGCTGCACCGTGCGCGCGGTGAAATCGAGCCCGCCGCCGGGTGCGAAGCCGATCACCAGCTTGATCGGCTTGGCCGGGTAGGCGCCTTGCGCGCGGGCCCAGGGCGCGGCGGCCAGGGCGGTGATGATGACGGTGCGTCGGCGCATGGCAGGCGGTCTCCTCGAAGGGGGCGTGGGCATCGTGCGGGGCATCATAGGCGGCCGTCTTGCGGCGCCGGCGAGCGACCCCATATGCTTGCCGGTGGCCGCGCGTTCGGCCGGCCCGCCGACTTCTTCTCCACCCGACCGACATGCCGACCTCCGCCTCGCCTTCCGCGCTGTCCTACGACGTCAGCGACGCCGATTTCGAAACCACCGTACTCGACCGTTCAATGGACGTGCCGGTGCTGCTGGACTGCTGGGCGCCCTGGTGCGGGCCCTGCAAGTCGCTCAAGCCCATCCTCGAAAAGCTGGTGCAGGCCTATGGCGGGCAGTTCGTGCTGGCCAAGCTCAACAGCGACGAATGCCCGGGCGTGGCGCAGGCGCTGCAGTTGCGCAGCATCCCGCAGGTGTTCCTGATCAAGGGCGGGCAGGTGCTCGACCAGTTCACCGGCGCGCTGCCCGAGGCCCAGGTGCGCGCCTTCCTCGACAAGCACCTGGCGCCGGCGGTCTCGCCGATCGACGCGCTGCGCGAGCAGGCCGCCACGGCGCCCGACGCCGCGCTGGCCGAAGCGCTGCTGCGCCAGGCGCTGGCCATGCAGCCCGGGCACCTGGATGCCACGCTCGACCTCGCCGAGCGCGTGATCGCCCGCGGCGCGCTCGACGACGCGCAGGCGCTGCTCGACCGCGTGGCCGAGTCGGCGCGCAACGATCGACATGCGTCGCTGGTCAAGCGCATCCAGCTGGCGCGCAACAAGCCGGCCGGCGACCCCGCGGCACTGGCCGCGCGCATCGCCGCCAACCCCAAGGACCACGAGGCGCGCTTTGCGCTGGCCGCGCTGCAGGCCTACGAAGGCGACTTCAACGCCGCCTTCGACACGTTGCTGGACGTGGTGCTGCGCGACAAGGGCGAGTGGCGCGAGAAGGCGCGCGCGCAGCTCGTCGAGTGGTTCGACGTCTGCGGCGATTCCGAAGCGGTCTCCCGCGGCCGCCGCTACCTGGGCATGTACTTGAATTGAGCCCCCTGCGGCCCTTTCGGGCTGAGGAGGTTATGCAGCGGCCAGCAGCTCGGCGTTGCCGCCGGCGGCGGCGGTGTTGATGGTCAGCGTCTGCTCGGCGCAGAAGCGGTACAGGTAGTGCGGCCCGCCGGCCTTGGGGCCGGTGCCCGACAGGCCTTCGCCGCCGAAGGGCTGCACGCCGACCACGGCGCCGATCATGTTGCGGTTGACGTAGACGTTGCCGACGTGCGCGCCGTCGGCAATGCGCTGGGCGCGGCTGTCGATGCGCGTCTGCACGCCCAGCGTCAGCCCGTAGCCGAGGGCGTTGATCTGCGCCACCAGCGCGCCGACCTCGCCGTCCCAACGCACGACGTGCAGCACCGGGCCGAACACCTCTTCGCGCAGGTCGGCCACCCGCTCGATCTCGAACGCGGCCGGCGCCAGCAGGCGCGGGAAGCCGCTGTCGCCGGCCGGCGTCTGGCCCAGCAGCCTGGCCTCGCGGCGCAGCCGCTCGACGTGGCGGCCGATGTTGGCGTAGGCCTCGTCGTCGATCAGCGGGCCGACGTCGGTGGCCAGCTCGGCGGGGTCGCCCAGGCGCAGGGTGAGCATGGCGCCGCGCAGCATCTCGATCACGCCGTCGGCGGTGGATTGGTGCAGGCACAGCAGCCGCAAGGCCGAGCAGCGCTGGCCGGCCGAGCGGAAGGCGCTTTGCACGACGGCGTCGATCACCTGCTCGGGCAGCGCCGTGCTGTCGACCACCATGGCGTTCAAGCCGCCGGTCTCGGCGATCAGCGGCACGATGGGGCCGTCCTTGGCCGCCAGCGTGCGGTTGATCAGCCGCGCCACCTGCGTGCTGCCGGTGAAGCACACGCCGGCGGTGCGCGCGTCGCCGACCAGCTGCGCGCCGACCGTCTCGCCCAGGCCGTGCAGCAGCGCCAGCGCGTCGGCCGGCACGCCGGCCTCGTGCAGCAGCGCGACGAAGGCCTGCGCCACCAGCGGCGTCTGCTCGGCCGGCTTGGCGGCCACCGCGTTGCCGGCCACCAATGCCGCCACCACCTGGCCGGCGAAGATGGCCAGCGGAAAGTTCCACGGGCTGATGCAGACGAAGACGCCGCGGCCGCGCAGGCGCAGCACGTTGCGCTCGCCGGTGGGGCCGGGCAGCGGCTGGTCGGCCAGGCGGGCTTGCGCCTGCTCGGCGTAATAACGGCAGAAATCAACGGCTTCGCGGACCTCGGCGACGGCGTCGCCCCAGGTCTTGCCGGCCTCGCGCACCAGCAGGCCGCAGAAGGCGGGCAGCCGCTGCTCCAGCGCGTCGCCGGCGCGGCGCAGCGCGGCGCAGCGCTCGGCCAGCGGCCGTGCCGACCAGGGCGCGAAGCCGGCCTGCAGCCGCGCCATCGCGGCGTCCACCGCGGCCGGCGTGGCCATCGCCACCGTGGGCAGCGGCAGCGGCGTCAGCGCGGCCAGCAGCGGCGCCCGCTGGGCGACGCAGGCCAGGTCCACGCCAATGGAGTTGCGCCGCGCTGGCTGCAGCAAATCCACCGGCAGCGGCAGCGAGGGCGCGGCCTCGGCGCGCAGCGGGCTGGCCAGCAGTTCGTCGGGGCCGACCGCGGCGTCGGCGAGCTGGTGCACGAAGGACGAGTTGGCGCCGTTCTCCAGCAGCCGGCGCACCAGGTAGGCCAGCAGGTCGCGGTGCTCGCCCACCGGGGCGTAGACGCGGCAGGCGATCGCCGGGTCTTTCAGCACTTCGCGGTAGATGCCTTCGCCCATGCCGTGCAGGCGTTGCATCTCGAAGGCGGCGCCGGCGGCACGCGCCATCTGCACGATGGCGGCGATGGTGCCGGCGTTGTGGGTGGCGAACTGCGGGTAGATCTGCCGGTGGTGGCCGATCAAGGCCTGCGCACAGGCCAGGTACGACAAATCGGTGTGGTGCTTGTGCGTGAACACCGGGTAGCCGACCAGGCCGCCTTCCTGGGCGCGCTTGATCTCGCCGTCCCAGTACGCGCCCTTGACCAGCCGCACCATGAAGCGCAGGTCGTGGCGGCGGGCGATGGCGGCCACCGCGTCGACCACCGCCAGCGCGCGCGTCTGATAGGCCTGCACCGCCAGGCCGAAGCCTTGCCACGTGGGGTGGCGCTCGGCGACGTGGCGGGCCAGCGCGTCGAACAGGTCGAGCGACAGCTCCAGCCGGTCGCTCTCCTCGGCGTCGATGGTCAGGTTGAGGTTGCCGGCGGCGGCCGGCTCGATCAGCGCCTGCACGCGCGGCAGCAGCGTGGCGAAGACGGCCTCGCGCTGGGCGTCTTCATAACGGCTGAACAGCGCGCTCAGCTTGATCGAGATGCCGTCGCCCTGCATCGGGCTGGGCGCGGCACGGGCGGCGGCGGGGCGCGCCGCGGCGATGCGGTCGATCGCGTGGCGGTAGCTGGCCAGGTAGCGCTCGGCGTCGGCCTCGGTGCGCGCGCCTTCGCCCAGCATGTCGTACGAGAAGCGCAGCGCCGGCTGCGCCTTGCGCTGCGCGTCGGCCTCGGCCATCGCCTCGTCGATCGAGCGGCCCAGCACGAACTGCCGGCCCAGCAACTGGATGGCGCGCACGGTGGCCGCGACCACGGTGCGCGCGCCCAGGCGCTGCAGCAGCCCGGGCGGGTCGCCGCCTTCGGGCAGCAGCTTCTTCGACAGCGAGATCGCGCTGGCCGACAGGCTTGCCAGCATGCGGTGCGGGCCGTCGCCGTCGCCGCCGCCGCTGAAGTCGGCGCGGCCCAGCTGGTCGGCCGTCAGCGCCACCGCGGTCTCGGCATCGGGCACGCGCAGCAGCGCTTCGGCCAGGCGCATCAATGCCAGGCCTTCGGCGCTGCTGATCGGGTACTCGCGCAGCAGCGATTCCATCGCCCAGAACGGCGCCGGATGCGCGCGCACCGCATGCACCCAGGGCGTGGCCGCCGCGGCGGCGCGCGCCCAATCCAGGCGGCCTTGCAGGCCGGCGAGCAACTCGCTGACGACCTCGGCTTCAGGGCGGTACGGAAACGGCAAACGGGGGGCGGGAGCGTTGCTCATGGGGTTCGACCTCGGCGAAGCTGAAGCGCAGGACGCGCAGAATATTCGCCTGCCGCTGGAGAAGGATGCGGTCTTGACCCCTCGTCATGGAGAATCATTCGGCATGGATTCGACCGACGGCAGCCGCGCCGAGCGTGGCATCGACAAGATCGACGCCCGCATCCTGCGCGTGCTGCAGGCCGACGGCCGCATCAGCAATCTCAAGCTCGCGGAACTGGTGCACCTGTCGCCCACCGCGGTGCTGGAGCGCGTGAAGCGCCTCACGCGCGACGGTTTCATCCTCGGCTACGAAGCGAGGCTGAACCCGGCCAAGCTCGACGCCGGGCTGCTGGTCTTCGTCGAAGTGCTGCTCGACCGCACCGTGCACGACGTGATGGACAACTTCCGCGCCGCCGTGCAGGCGCGCCCCGAGATCCTCGAAGCGCACCTCGTGGCCGGCGGCTTCGACTACCTGCTGAAGACCCGCGTCTCCGACATGGCGGCCTACCGCCAGTTCATCGGCAGCGTGATCTGGACGCTGCCCGGCGTGCGCGAGACGCGCACCTACGCGGTGATGGAAGAGGTGAAGAACACGGCGCAGATTCCGCTGTAGCCGCGGCAAGGGCCAAGGGCCGTCAGCGAGCGCCGAAGTCAGCGAGCGCCGAAGTCAGCGAGCGCCGAAGATCGCCGTGCCCACGCGCACCAGCGTGGCGCCTTCCAGCACCGCGGCTTCGAGGTCGGCGCTCATGCCCATCGACAGCGTGTCCAGTTCGAGCCCGTGCGCGTCGCGCAGCGCGTTCAGCAGCTCGCGCAAGGCACGGTGCGGTCGGCGCTGGGCTTCGAGGTCGGCCGCCGGCTCGGGGATGGCCATCAACCCGCGCAGGCGCACGCGCTCGGGCGGCAGCGCGGCCACCGCGGCGGCCACGGCCGGCACCTCGGCCGGCAGCAGGCCGCTCTTGCTGGCCTCGCCGCTGATGTTGACCTGCAGGCACAACTGCAGCGGCGGCAAGCCGCTCGGGCGCTGCTCTGCCAGGCGCTGGGCGATCTTCAGGCGGTCGACCGAGTGCACCCAGTCGAAGGCCTCGGCCACCGGCCGCGTCTTGTTGCTTTGCAGCGGGCCGATCAAGTGCCATTGCAGTTGCGGCCGCAGGTCGGCCAGCGCGGCGATCTTGGCCAGCGCTTCCTGCACGTAGTTCTCGCCGAAGGCCTGCTGGCCGGCGGCATGCGCCGCGCGCACCGCGTCGCCTGGAAACGTCTTGCTCACCGCCAGCAGCGTGACGCTGTTCTCGCTGCGGCCGGCGCTCTGGCAGGCGCGGGCGATGCGCTGCCTCACGTCTTGCAGGTTGCTTCCGATGCTGCCCATAATCCCCCGCACCCCTCCCCCATGCGCCCGCGGCGCATCCACGCATTCTCGACCGCGCCCGCCGGCGCCCTTCTCCATGGCAATGGACATCACCCAGTTGCTGGCCTTCTCGGTCAAGAACAAGGCTTCGGACCTGCACTTGTCGGCCGGGCTGCCGCCGATGATCCGCGTGCACGGTGACGTGCGGCGCATCAACGTCGACCCGCTGGAGCACAAGGACGTGCACGACATGGTGTACGACATCATGAACGATGCCCAGCGCAAGCAGTACGAAGACACGCTGGAGTGCGACTTCTCGTTCGAGATCCAGGGCCTGGCGCGCTTTCGCGTCAACGCCTTCAACCAGAACCGCGGCGCCGGCGCGGTGTTCCGCACCATTCCCAGCAAGATCCTCACGCTGGAGCAGCTGGCCGCGCCCAAGGTGTTTGCCGAGCTGTCGCTCAAGCCGCGCGGCCTGGTGCTGGTCACCGGGCCCACCGGTTCGGGCAAGAGCACCACGCTGGCGGCGATGGTCAACCACCTCAACGAGAACGAGTACGGCCACGTGCTGACGGTGGAAGACCCGATCGAGTTCGTGCACGAGAGCAAGAAGTGCCTGATCAACCAGCGCGAGGTGGGGCCGCACACGCTGAGCTTCGCCAACGCGCTGCGCAGCGCGCTGCGCGAGGACCCCGACGCCATCCTGGTCGGCGAAATGCGCGACCTGGAGACCATCCGCCTGGCGCTGACCGCGGCCGAGACCGGCCACCTGGTGTTCGGCACGCTGCACACCAGCAGCGCCGCCAAGACCATCGACCGCGTGGTCGACGTCTTCCCCGCGGCCGAGAAGGAGATGGTGCGCGCGATGCTGTCGGAATCGCTGGTGGCGGTGATCTCGCAGACGCTGTGCAAGCTCAAGGACGGCAGCGGCCGCGTGGCGGCGCACGAGATCATGATCGCCACCAGCGCGATCAAGAACCTGATCCGCGAGAACAAGATCGCGCAGATGTACAGCTCGATCCAGACCGGCCAGAGCCTGGGCATGCAGACGTTGGACCAGAACCTCGCCGACCTGGTGCGCCGCAACGTGGTCTCGCCGGCCGAGGCGCGCGGCAAGGCCAAGATTCCGGAAAACTTCCCCGGATAAATGACACACCCCCGAAGCGCCTTCGGCGCCTCCCCCTCGAGGGGGCGCCGCCAGCGGGCCGGCAGAGCCGGACCCGAGGCGGCCGCTTGGATGGCGCCGCATGTGGCGCGACGGAGCCTTTTTCATGGAACGTGACCAGGCCTCGAAGTTCGTCAACGACCTGCTGCGGCTGATGATCAGCCGCAACGGGTCGGACCTGTTCCTTACCGCCGACTTTCCGCCGGCCATCAAGGTCGACGGCAAGATCACCAAGGTCAGCCCGCAGCCGCTGAGCGGCCAGCACACGCTGCAGCTGGCGCGCTCGGTGATGAACGACAAGCAGGCCGCCGAGTTCGAGCGCACCAAGGAGTGCAACTTCGCGATCAGCCCGCAGGGCGTGGGGCGCTTTCGCGTCAACGCCTTCATCCAGCAAAGCAACGTGGGCCTGGTGTTCCGCACCATCCCGCAGACGCTGCCGACCATCGACAGCCTGCAGTTGCCGGTGATCCTGAAGGACGTGGCGATGACCAAGCGCGGGCTGGTCATCTTCGTCGGCGCCACCGGCTCGGGCAAGAGCACCTCGCTGGCGGCGATGGTCGACTTCCGCAACGAGAACAGCTTCGGCCACATCATCACCATCGAAGACCCGGTGGAGTTCGTGCACCCGCACAAGAACTGCATCGTCACCCAGCGCGAGGTGGGCATCGACACCGACGGCTGGGGCATCGCGCTGAAGAACACGCTGCGCCAGGCGCCCGACGTCATCCTGATGGGCGAGATCCGCGACCGCGAGACCATGGAGCACGCGGTGGCCTTCGCCGAGACCGGCCACCTGTGCATGGCCACGCTGCACGCCAACAGCGCCAACCAGGCGCTGGACCGCATCATCAACTTCTTCCCCGAAGAGCGGCGCGCGCAGCTGTTGATGGACTTGTCGCTCAACCTCAAGGCGCTGGTCTCGCAGCGGCTGCTGCCGCGCCAGGAAGGCCGCGGCCGCGTGGCGGCGGTGGAGATCCTGCTCAACACGCCGCTGGTCTCGGACATGATCTTCAAGGGCGAGGTCGGCGAGCTGAAAGAGCTGATGAAGCGCTCGGGCGAGCTGGGCATGCAGACCTTCGACCAGGCGCTGTTCAACCTGTACGAAGCGAACATGGTCACGCTGGAAGACGCGCTGCGCAACGCCGATTCGGTGAACGACCTGCGGCTGCAGATCAAGCTCAAGAGCCAGCGCGCGCGCAACCCCGACCTGGCCGCCGGCACCGAGCACATGGCCATCGTCGGCGACCCGCAGGCCGACGCGGCCAAGCTGACGCCGGGCCGCCGCGCCACCGACCTGCGGCCGCAATAGCGGCCTGAGCCGCCGCTGCGGCGGCGGCGGCGGCGCGCACCGCCGCGTCCATCGTCCACCGCACACCGTCCATCCTCCGGCGGACGGCGCCGGCGCAACTCGTTCGCATGAACGACGACGCACGCGGCCCGGACCCCGAGAGTGCGCCTCCACGAGCCGGCAGCGGCGCGATCCCCGCGTCGCCCGCTCGGCCAGGAGGAGCCTTTTCATGAACCGCCACCACGACACGCTTCGTTCGTCCCGTCATCCCTCGTCCGCCTTGCGCACGCTCGTCGCCGCGCTGGCCTGTGCCGGCCTGGCCGCGGCCTGCGGCGGCGACGGCCCGCCCGAGCTGGCCATCACCGGCACCGCGGCCAGCGGCGCGGCGCTGGCCAACGCCAGCGTCGACATCAAGTGCGCCACCGGCAGCGCCAGCGCCACCACCGCGGCCGACGGCAGCTACAGCGTCAGCATCGTCGACGGCGTGCTGCCCTGCGTGGCGCGCGCCAGCAAAGACGGCGTGGTGCTGCACGGCGTGTCCACCGCCAGCGGCAGCAGCGCGCGCATCAACCTGACGCCGCTGACCGAGCTGGTCGTCGCGCAACACGCGCTCGATGCGCCTGCCACCTATTATTCGAGTTATGACGCGACGGCCGCGGGGGCGCTCAGCGCCTCGGCGGTGGCGACCGCGCAGACGGCCGTGGCCGCCAAGCTCAAGGCCGGCGGCGTGGACGTCGGCGCCGTGGCCGATGCCAGCGGCGGCCCGCTGGTGGCCCGCAACGGCAGTACCGCCGGCGACGGCTACGACCAGGCGCTGGACCGCTTGCAGGCCGCGCTGGCGACCGGCGGCACGACCCTGAGCGCCTGGACCAAGGCCTACGTGGCCGAGGCCGCCTTCAGCGCCGGCAAGACCGCCGGCAGCGGCACCGCGTCGCTGCCCACCGAGCTGCGCCTGCAGCCGGCGGCTGCCGGCTGCGGCGCGCTGCGCAGCGGCACCTACAGCGTCATCGGGCCCTTCCCGAGCGCGACGCTGGCCGACCAGGCCGGCGAGATGGTGGTCGACGCGGCCGCGCTGACCGCCCGCTTTGACGACGGCTCGACGAGCACGCTCACCGCCACCACCGGCTGCGCCTACACGGCCGATGCCGGCACCTCGCAAGTGCTGGTGGCGCAGTCCGGCCTCATCGTCTGGCGCTACGCCGACGGCGGCAGCAACCACGTCGCCATCGCCGTGCCCAAGCAAAGCCACACGCTGGCCGAGCTGGCGGGCGACTGGAACAGCATCGGGCTGGAGCGCGACGGCAGCACGTACACGGGAACGGCCGGGTCGGTGCACCTGGCCGCCGACGGCACCGCGACGCAGACGCTGGCGTGCGGCAACAGCAGTACCTGGAGCATCAAGACCGATGACTGCAACACGCCCAGCGGCAGCGCGGGCAATGCCGGCGTGCTGCGCGTGAACGCCGCCGGCGGCTTCGACGGTGCCGAGACGGCCGGCGGCACTGCCGACACGCGCGTGTTCGCGTTCCGCGCCGGCAACGGCGAGCTGATGCTGATGCACGTCGGCGGCGATGGCAGCTTCGGCTTCCACACGCGGCCGCGCACGCTCACGCTGCCCACGGCGGGCACCGCATCGGCGAGCTGGAACCTGACCGTCAACCAGAACCTGCTGGCGCCCGCCGCCCTCAGCGCGAGCGCCAACACCATCACCAGCGTCGACGCCGCGGCCGGCAGCTACCTGCGCCAGGCCGGCACGGTGGGGCAGAGCACCACGCGGCCCGAGACCATCGCCGTCAACAGCCCGCGCAACGGCTACAGCACGCGCCAGCCGGGCGCGGCCGTCAACTCGGCCGGCGCCACCGAGAACGTCAGCCAGTGGACGGTGCTGACGATGCGCGGCATGGGCTTCTCGCCGCTGATCCTGCCGGCGAGCAAGAGCTTCCTGCTGTCGGTGACGCAGCCTTGAGCGGCGCGCGGGTGCTTCGTGGCAGCATCGCCCCCATGAGCGCGCAGGGCCGCTCCCAAGCGCTCATACCGGAGCGCGCAAGCGCGGAGGTTGCCTTATGAGCGCGCAGGGCCGCTCCCAAGCGCTCATACCGGAGCGCGCAAGCGCGGAGGTTGCCTTATGAGCCCGCCGGGCCGCCGCAGGGCGAATCCGGAGGGCGTAGCCCGAAGGACTGTCGATGAGCACCCGCACCTACGAACCGCAATCGCCGCGCCGTGTCGCCTTCCTGGGCCTGGGCGTGATGGGCCATCCGATGGCCGGCCACCTGGCGCGCGCCGGGCACCGCGTCACCGTCTACAACCGCACGGCGGCCAAGGCCGAGGCCTGGGTGCGCGAGTACGGCGGCGCGTCGGCCGCCACGCCGCGCGAGGCCGCGCAGGGCGCCGAGTTCGTCTTCGCCTGCGTCGGCAACGACGACGACCTGCGCTCGGTGGTGCTGGGCGAGCACGGCGCCTTTGCCGGCATGGCCAAGGGCGCGGTGTTCGTCGACCACACCACCGCCTCGGCCACGGTGGCGCGCGAGCTGCACGGCATCGCCGCCGGCCAAGGCCTGGCCTTCGTCGACGCGCCGGTCTCCGGCGGCCAGGCCGGCGCCGTCAACGGCGCGCTGACGGTGATGTGCGGCGGCGACGCCGCGCCGTTCGACGCGATGAAGCCGCTGGCGCTGAACTACGCCAAGGCCGTGACCCTGCTCGGCGCCAGCGGCGCCGGCCAGCTGGCCAAGATGGTCAACCAGATCTGCATCGCCGGGCTGGTGCAGGGCCTGGCCGAAGCCATCGCCTTCGGCCAGCGCTCGGGGCTGGACATGAAGCAGGTGCTGGAGGTCATCGGCAAGGGCGCGGCGCAAAGCTGGCAGATGGACAACCGCGGCAAGACCATGGTCGACGGCCGATTCGACTTCGGCTTTGCCGTCGACTGGATGCGCAAGGACCTCGGCCTGGTGCTCGACGAAGCGCGCCGCAACGGCGCCAAGCTGCCGGTGACGGCGCTGGTCGACCAGTTCTACGCCGACGTGCAGGCGCAGGGCGGCGGCCGCTGGGACACCTCCAGCCTGATCCGACGCCTGGCCTAGCGCGCAGGCTTCAGTTCGACTTGGGCTGAATCGTGGCCAGCTCGGCCTCGGTCAGGATCTCGAACACGCGCACGACCTTCTTGACGCCGTCGACCGAGCGCGCCACGTCGGCGAAGCGCGTCGCCTCGCGCTCGGTGACGCGGCCCATCAGGTAGACCACGCCGCGCTCGGTGACGACCTTGGCCGCCTGCGCCTGCAGGTCCTTGGCGTCGACGAACGAGGCCTTGACCTTGCCGGAGATGACGCTGTCGCTGGCGCGCGAGCCGACGCCGCTGGCTTCGCCGATCGCCAGGTCGTTGACCACCGAGCGCACCGCCTCGACCTTGCTGACCACCTGCTCGACGGCCACCTTGTCGGCCTCGCTGGGCACTTCGCCGGTGATCAGCACCAGGCGGTTGTAGCTGGTGATGTTGACGTTGGCCGACAGCGCCAGCTCGCGCACGCGCGCCGCGGCCTTCAGCTCGATGGCCTGGTCTTCCACCTGCGTGCCGGAGGTGCGGCGGTCGACGAACATCATGGTGCCGCCGAGCATCGCGCCGCCCACCAGCAGCGGCGCGCAGCCGGCCAGCGCGCCCAGCGTGGCCGCGGTGGCCAGCGAGGCGGCCAGCAGCCGCAGAGAAGTGGATCTGGTGTTCATTCCTGGTCTCCCATCAATTGCACATCGACCGCATCGGCCAGCGCGTGCAGCACGAGAAGCTGGACTTCCAGGACGCGGCTCGCGCGTTCGTGCGGCACGGTGATCAGAACGTCGGTCTCGGCCAAAGTTTCACCCAAGCCGGCGCCGGCGCTGCCCACCAGCAGCACCACCGTCATGTCCTTGCCCTGGGCGGCGCGCACCGCGGCGATGCTGGCGTCGAGGTCGGCGGCCGCCGGGTCGACCAGCAGCAGCAGGTCGCCGGGCAGGCCCAGCGCCTGGATGCCGCGCGGCTGCGGCTCGATCGTCAACGCCGCCAGCGGCGGCCGTTCACGCTCCAGCGCGCCCACCAGCAGCCCGGTGGCGTGGCGCGCCAGCAGCGCGCCGCTGCCCTGTCCGCACAGCAGCAGCTTGCCGCCGGCGGTGAGGGCGCTGACGACGGCGCCGGCCGCTTCACTGATCGGCCGCGCCAGCGCCTCGGCCGTCTGGTACTGCAGATCGGCGCCCTCGAAGAACTGCTGCTGGATGCGCTGCTCGAGCATGGGCGGGCATGATAGGCCCTCAGCTTTCATCGAAGGCGGCGGGCAGCCACTCGATGCGCCCGCCGTCGATCGTCACCACGTCGAAGCGGCAAGGCGGCAGCACGGCCAGCCGCGCCAGGTAGTGGCGCGCGGCGAACACCAGTCGCGCGCGCTTGGCGGCGCCGATGCTGGCGGCCGCGCCGCCGTGCGCGGCGCCGGCGCGGCTGCGCACTTCGACGAAGACCAGCGTGCCGTCGCGGTCGCGCACGATCAGGTCGATCTCGCCGCCGCGCGCCGAGGGCCCGCGCGCCACTCGATAATTGCGCTCCACCAGGCGCAGGCCGCGCTCTTGGAGATGGGCCAGGGCTTGTGCCTCGGCCGCGTCGCCGCGCTGCTTGCTGCCCATCTGCCTGCCCGACGGGGCGTCCGCCTTGGCCCTCATGAGCGTCATCGATGCCTCCCTGCTGCGCAGCGCCGCGGCCGCCGCCGCCGGCCATCAACGCCATCCCGGCGCCACGCTGTACCTGGTGGCCACGCCGATCGGCAACCGCGCCGACATCACGCTGCGCGCGCTGCACCTGCTGCAGCGCGCCGACTGCGTGGCTTGCGAGGATACGCGGGTCACCGCCCAGCTCCTGGCGCACTACGGCGTGGCGCCGAAGCCGCTGCTGGCCGTGCACGCGCACAACGAGAACGAGGCGGCCGAGCGCGTCTGCCAGCGCCTGGCCGCCGGCGACGCGGTGGCCTTCGTCAGCGATGCCGGCACGCCGGGCGTGTCCGACCCCGGCGCGCGACTGGTCGCCGCGGCGGTGGCCGCCGGTTTCGCGGTGGTGCCGATCCCCGGGCCCAGCAGCGCGTTGGCGGCCTTGAGCGTGGCCGGTGACGTGGGCGACGCCGCCGGCGGCGCCTTCGTCTTCCAGGGCTTTCTGCCGGCCAAGGGCGCCGAGCGCCAGGCGGCGCTGCAGGCGGCTTGCGGCGATGCGCGCACGCAGATCCTGTTCGAGGCGCCGCACCGCGTCCGCGGCCTGCTGCAAGACCTGGCGGCGGCCGCGCCGCAGCGCCGTTTGACCGTCGCCCGCGAGCTGACCAAGCAGTTCGAAGCGGTGGCCACGCTGGCGGCCGCCGATGCCCCGGCCTGGCTGGCCGCCGATGCCCACCGCGAGCGCGGCGAGTTCGTGCTGGTGCTGCACGCCGCGCCGCCGGCGCCGGCGGCGGCGGGCGATGCATTGCCGGCGGCCGCCGAACATTGCCTGGCCGTGCTGCAGCGCGAGCTGCCGCTCAAGCAGGCCGTGGTGCTGGCCGCCGAAATCAGCGGCGCGCCGCGCAAGGCCTTGTACCAGCGGGCGCTGCAGCGGCGCGGCGAGGGCAGGGACATCGCCGCCGAAGACTGAAGCCCGGCACCCCGCTCCCTACAATTTGCGCCCCGCTCGTCGAGTCCACGCCAAAGGCCGCCATGATCAGCCGCGAACCCACCCTCGAACGCCTGGCCATCGCGCAGGCGCTGATGCTCGAACCCTTCGGGCTGGACGACGCGGCGCTGTCGCGCGCGCTGGCGACCATCCGTGAGCACCGCGTCGACGACGCCGACCTCTACTTCGAGACCACGCGCCACGAAGGCTGGAGCCTGGAAGAAGGCATCGTCAAGAGCGGCAGCTTCAGCATCGACCAGGGCGTGGGCGTGCGCGCGGTGGCCGGCGAGCGCACGGCGTTCGCCTACAGCGACGACTTGTCGGTGGCCAGCCTGATGGACGCGGCGCGCACCGTGCGCACCATTGCCGCGGCCGGGCAGGAGCGGCGCGTCAAGCTGGCGCGCGCGCCCAAGGTGGCGGCCAGCCGCGTGCTGTACGCGCCGCTGGACCCCATCGCCACGCTGGACAGCACGCAGAAGGTGGCGCTGCTGGAGAAGGTGGAGCGCCTGGCGCGCGCCAAGGACCCGCGCATCGCCCAGGTGATGGCCGGGCTGGCCGCCGAGTACGACGTGGTGCTGGTGGCGCGCGCCGACGGCACCCGCGCCGCCGACGTGAGGCCGCTGGTGCGCCTGAGCGTGACCGTGATCGCCGAGCAGGGCGGCCGCCGCGAGGTGGGCTCGGGCGGCGGCGGCGGGCGCTTCGGGCTGGGCTACTTCACGGACGCGGTGATCGAGAGTTATGTCGAGCAGGCCGTCAACGCCGCGCTGACCAACCTCGACAGCCGCCCCGCGCCGGCCGGCGAGATGACCGTGGTGCTGGGCCCGGGCTGGCCCGGCGTGCTGCTGCACGAGGCGGTGGGCCACGGGCTGGAGGGCGACTTCAACCGCCGCGGCAGCAGCACCTTCGCCGGCCGCATCGGCGAGCGCGTGGCCGCCAAGGGCGTGACGGTGCTCGACGACGGCACGCTGGCCGACCGCCGCGGCTCGCTCAACGTCGACGACGAAGGCTGCGCCACGCAGCGCAGCGTGCTGATCGAGGACGGCATCCTGCGCGGCTACATCCAGGACAGCCTGAACGCGCGGCTGATGGGCGTCAAGCCCACCGGCAACGGCCGCCGCGAGAGCTACGCCCACGTGCCGATGCCGCGCATGACCAACACCTACATGCTCAGCGGCGACAAGGACCCGGCCGAGATCGTCGCCAGCATCGACCGCGGCCTGTACGCCACCAACTTCGGCGGCGGCCAGGTCGACATCACCAGCGGCAAGTTCGTGTTCTCGGCGAGCGAGGCCTTCTGGGTGGAGAAGGGCCGCATCCAGTACCCGGTGAAGGGCGCGACCATCATCGGCAACGGCCCCGAGGCGCTGACGCGCGTCAGCCTGATCGGCAACGACATGAAGCTCGACACCGGCGTCGGCGTCTGCGGCAAGGACGGGCAGAGCGTGCCGGTGGGCGTGGGCCAGCCCACGCTGCGCATCGACCGGCTGACGGTCGGGGGCACCGCTTGACGCCTGCTTCAGACGTTAGCCTGGCCGACATCGAGGCGGCGGCGGCGCGCCTGCAAGGCCAGGTGCTGGACACGCCCTGCCTGGAATCGCGCACGCTGTCCGAGCTGACCGGCGCGCGCGTCTTCCTGAAGTTCGAGAACCTGCAGTTCACCGCTTCGTTCAAGGAGCGCGGCGCGCTCAACAAGCTGCTGGCGCTGGTGGCCGAGCGCGACGCCGGCCGCGCCGAGTTGCGCGGCGTGATCGCCGCCTCCGCCGGCAACCACGCGCAAGGCGTGGCCCACCATGCGCAGCGCCTGGGCCTGCGCGCGGTGATCGTGATGCCGCAGTTCACGCCCACCGTGAAGGTCGAGCGCACGCTCGGCTTCGGTGCCGAGGTGGTGCTGCACGGCGACAGCTTCGACGCCGCGCGCGAGCACGCGCTGCGGCTCGCGGCCGCGCAGGGCCTGAGCTTCGTGCACCCCTTCGACGACCCGCTGATCATCGCCGGCCAGGGCACGGTGGGGCTGGAGATGCTGCAGGCGCAGCCGGCGCTCGACACGCTGCTGGTGTCGGTGGGCGGCGGCGGGCTGGCCAGCGGCATTGCGACCGCGGCGCGCGCGCTGCGGCCGGCGCTGCAGGTCATCGGCGTGCAGGCCGAGCGCTATGCGGCGATGTTCGACGCCATCAAGGGCACCCGCCATGCGCCGGGCGACAGCACGCTGGCCGAGGGCATCGCGGTCGGCCAGCCGGGCGAGCTGACGCGCGCGCTGATCGCCGAGCGCGTGCACGACCTCGTGCTGGTCGACGAAGGCGACCTCGAGCAGGCGGTGCTGATGCTGCTGGAGATCGAGAAGACGGTGGTCGAAGGCGCCGGCGCCGCCGGCCTGGCGGCGCTGCTGCGCCACCGCGAGCGCTTCGCCGGCCGCTGCGTCGGCCTGGTGCTGAGCGGCGGCAACATCGACCCGCTGCGGCTGGCCTCGATCATCGAGCGCGGCATGGTGCGCGCCGGTCGGCTGGCGCGCATTCGCGTCGCCGCGCCCGACACGCCGGGCGTGCTGGCCCGCATCACCGCGCTGGTGGCCGCCGCCGGCGCCAACATCGACGAGGTGCACCACCAGCGCGCGTTCTCGTCGCTGTCGGCGCAGAACGTCGAGGTCGAGCTGGTGCTGCAGACGCGCAACCGCGAGCATGGCCACGACGTGGTGCGCCATCTCGCGCAGGCCGGCTTCGACGCGCGCGCGATCTGAACCGACGCGGCGGCGATGGACAGCGACCGTTTCCAGGCCATGGTGGCCCGGCTGGAGGCCGACAGCGCCGCGGCGCCGCGCGCCTACAAGCTGAAGGTGGCGGCGTTGGCGCTGCTGGGCTTCGGCATCCTGGCGCTGCTGCTGGGCACGGTGGGGCTGGGCATCTTGCTGCTGGTCGCGCTGACGGCCGCGGTGGTGTTGAGCGGCGGCGCCGCGCTGCTGCTGCTGCTGAAGCTGGGCAAGCTGCTGCTGGTGATCGCGGTGCCGATGTTCTACCTCGTCAAGCATGGCGTGCAGGCCTTGTTCGTGCGCGTGCCGCCGCCGGCCGGCGAGCCGCTCGCGCGCGCCCAGGCGCCGGCGCTGTTCGCCGCGCTGGACGACATGCGCCGGCGCCTGAAAGGGCCGCCCGTGCACCGCGTGCTGGTGATCGACGAGGTCAATGCCGCGGTGGTGCAGCGGCCGGCGTTCGGGCTGGTGGGCTTTGCGCGCAACCACCTGCTGCTGGGCCTGCCGCTGCTGGAGAGCTTGCCGCCCGACGAGGCGCTGGCCGTGGTGGCGCACGAGTACGGGCACCTCGCCGGCTCGCACGGGCGCTTCGGCGCGTGGATCTACCGGCTGCGTCACAGCTGGGGAACGATCCAGGGCTTCAGCGGGCAGATGCAGGGCTGGCTGGCGGCGCTGGTGCGGCCGCTGGTGCGCTGGTACGCGCCTTACTTCAACGCCTACACCTTCGTGCTGGCGCGCGCCAACGAATACGAGGCCGACGCCGCCAGCGCCGACCTGGTGGGCGCGGCGGCGGCCAGCCGTGCGCTCAAGCGCGTCAACCTGGTGGCGCCGCAGTACCAGCGCTTCGTCGGCCGCGCTTTCGAGCGCGTGGGCGACGACGCGCAGCCGCCGGCCGACCTGGGCCGGCGCTGGGCCGAGCAGGCGGTGCGCCCGGCCGAGGCCGGCGACGCCCAGCGCTGGCTGGCCGATGCGCTGGACCGCGAAGGCGACGTGGCCGACACCCACCCGGTGCTGCGCCTGCGGCTGGCCGCGCTGGCCGCGGCGGCCGGCGCGGCGGCCGATCCGCAAGCGCTGCCGCCGCCCGCCGAAGGGCCGAGCGCGGCCGAGGCCTGGCTGGCGCCGGTGCTGCCCGAACTGCGCCGGCGCTTCGAGTCGGCCTGGGCCGAGCGCGTGGCCGCCGGCTGGGCCGAGCGCCACGCGCAGATCCGCAACGACCGCGAGCGCTTGGCCGCGCTGCGCGCGCTGCCGGCGCTGGACGGCGAGCAACGCTTCGAGCGGCTGCGCCTGCAGACGGCGCTGGAGGTCGAGGTCGACCAGCGCGAGGCCTGGGCGGCCTTCAACGCCGCGCAGCCCGACCACGCCGCGGCGCTGTTCTTCGAGGGCGCCGAGCGCCTGTATCACGACGACGAAGGCGGCGTTGCGCTGCTCGAGCGCGCGATGGCGCTGGATGCCGACTTCATCAAGCCGGCCTGCGACCGCTTGCATGCCTGGTGGGTCAAGCAGCAGCGCCAGGCCGATGCCGAGCGCGTGGCCGAGCGCTGGCGCGCGCGCGACGCCTGGGAGCAGCAGCGCGCGCGCGAGCTGCACGAGCTCGACGTGCGCCACGCGCTGGTGGCTGCCGACGAAGCCACGTGCGAGGCCGTGCGCCTGCGCTTGAACGGCCCGGCGCTGCGCCACGTCGCCCGCGTCTACCTTGCGCGGCGCGTGCTGCCGTCGGACACGGCCGCGCGCAGCTACGTGCTGGGCGTGACGCTGACTTGGTGGGGCCGGCTGCTCAGCCGCGAGCGGCAGGTGGTCGGCCGGCTGGCGGCCATCGAGTGGCCGCTGCACCTGTTCGTCTGCACGCTGGGCGGCTCCTACGCCAAGCTGCGCAAGCCGCTGCGCGCGCTGGCGGACAGCCGGCTGGTCTGAAACGGCGGCGCGGCCACCGTGCTACAGTCGCGCCCCATGCGTTGCGCCGCCTTCTACTTTGCGTACTTTTGGTTCTCGCCCCCACCGGCGGCTGGAGAGGCCTGAGCGCACGCAAGAGCAGACGAGCAAGCAGCGCACCCCCCAGAAACCGCCGGCAGCCCCGGCGGTTTTTGTTTTTCCGGCGCCCCTTTTGCCCCTTTTCGCATCAACCCCACCGAAAGCAACCGATGAGCCCCCAAGCCACGCCCGGCAGCACGCTGACCCGCGAAGCCCGCTTCGCGCTGTCGGAGAAGACCAGCGAGACCGACGACCAGCGCATCAAGGACATCACGCCCTTGCCGCCGCCGGAACACCTGATCCGCTTCTTCCCGATTGCCGAGACGCCGGTGGAGACGCTGGTGGGCGCCACGCGCAACAACGTGCGCCGCATCATGGCCGGCGACGACGACCGGCTGCTGGTGATCATCGGGCCCTGCTCGATCCACGACCCGGCCGCGGCGCTGGAGTACGCGCGCCGGCTGAAGGCCGAGCGCGAGCGCCACGCCGGCGAGCTGGAAGTGGTGATGCGCGTGTACTTCGAGAAGCCGCGCACCACGGTGGGCTGGAAAGGGCTGATCAACGACCCCTACCTCGACGAAAGCTACCGCATCCACGAAGGCCTGCGCATCGCGCGCCAGTTGCTGGTGGACATCAACCGCCTGGGCATGCCGGCGGGCAGCGAGTTCCTCGACGTGATCAGCCCGCAGTACATCGGCGACCTGATCAGCTGGGGTGCGATCGGCGCGCGCACCACCGAGAGCCAGGTGCACCGCGAGCTGGCCAGCGGCCTTTCCGCACCGGTGGGCTTCAAGAACGGCACCGACGGCAATTTGAAGATCGCCTGCGACGCCATCCAGGCCGCAGCGCGGCCGCACCACTTTCTGTCGGTGCACAAGAACGGCCAGGTCGCCATCGTCGAGACCAAGGGCAACAAGGATTGCCACGTCATCCTGCGCGGCGGCAAGGCGCCGAACTACGACGCCGAAAGCGTGGCCGCGGCCTGCCGCGACCTGGAAGCGGCCAAGCTGCCGTGCCGGCTGATGATCGACGCCAGCCACGCCAACAGCAGCAAGCAGCACCAGCGCCAGATCGACGTGATGCGCGACGTCGGCGCGCAGATGGCGGCCGGCAACCGCTGCCTGTTCGGCGTGATGGTGGAAAGCCATTTGCACGCCGGCGCGCAGAAGTTCACCCCCGGCAAGGACGACCCGGCGGCGCTGGAGTACGGCAAGAGCATCACCGACGCCTGCATCGGCTGGGACGATTCGGTGGAGGTGCTGCACATCCTGTCGGCCGCCGTGAAGGCGCGGCGCCGGCATCTGGCCTGACGCAAGCCGCCGCTGCCGGGCGCCGTTATGCTGCCCGGCTACGGAGGTGGTTGGCGATGCGACAGGACGTGTTCGTGAGCTTCGATGCGCGCACCGAGTTCGAGATTCCGGTGCACGGCGCCGCCGGCCTGGCGGCCGACGAGGCGCGCCGCTGGCTGGACCAGCAATACGTGGCCAACGACTGCGAGCCGCTGCGCGCCAGCGGCAAGGTGCTGACGGCCGAAAAGGTGCTGGCGCTGGCCGATGCCGCGGGGCCGGCGCGCTTCCGGGACGATGCCGAGTTCCGCGAGGCCTTCGCGCGCGCCGTGGTGGTGGCGCTGGGGCAGGCGGTGGTGCGGGTCGACGTGGGCGGCCGCACGCTGACGTACTGAACCGTACGGAGCGGCGCGGCCGCCGCGGCTACGGCGCGTCGGCGTCGCGCGCCAGTCGCTCGGAATGCCAATACACGTCGTCGCCGCCCAGGCCGTCGAGGTTGGCGCGGTTGAGCACGCGGGCCAGCACGAACATCAGGTCCGACAGGCGGTTCAGGTACTGGCGGGGCGCTGCGTTGACCTGGACCTGCGCCGCCAACAGCACCAACGCGCGCTCGGCGCGGCGCGCGATCGTGCGGCTCACGTGGGCCAGCGCCGCACTGCGGGTGCCGGCCGGCAGGATGAACTCCTTCAAGCGCGGCAACGCGGCGTTGTAGTGCGCCAGCGCTTCGTCCAGGCGCAGCACGGCGTCGGCCTTCAGCAGCTCGTAGCCGGGGATCGACAGCTCGCCGCCCAGGTTGAACAGCTCGTGCTGGATCACCACCAGCAGCTCGCGCACGTCGGCGGGCAGCGGCTCGGCCAGCAGCACGCCGAGGCTGGAGTTCAGCTCGTCGACATCGCCCATCGCGGCGATGCGCAAATGGCTCTTGGGCACCCGGCTGCCGTCGCCGAGGCCGGTGCTGCCGTCGTCGCCGGTGCGGGTGGCGATCTGCGAAAGTCGGTTGGCCATGTCGGGGCCGATGCTAGCAGCGGCTGTGCGCACGAACGCATGCACGGACGCAGGCACGGCCGCAGGCCGGCTCCTAGAATGGCGACCCCGTCCGTGCCCTGGGAGACCCGCGATGAACGCTCCGCTGCCGACCGAACTGCTGCAACAGGTGCGCCCGGTGCCGGCGGCGATGCTGGAGGCGCTGCGCGCGCGCTTCGGCGAGCGCTGCTCCACGGCGGCCGCGGTGCGCGAGCAGCATGGCCGCGACGAATCGCCCTATCCGGTGACGCCGCCCGAGGTGGTGGTGTTCTGCGAAAGCACCGAAGACGTGGCCGCCGTCGTCAAGCTGGCCGACCAGCATGCGGTGCCGGTGATTCCCTTCGGCGTGGGCAGCTCGCTGGAAGGCCATCTGCTGGCGGTGCAGGGCGGCGTCAGCATCGACCTCGGCCGCATGGACCGCGTCGTGCGCGTGCACCCCGAGGACTTGACGGCCACCGTGCAGGCCGGCGTCACGCGCGAACAGCTCAACCGCGAGATCCGCGACTCGGGCCTGTTCTTCCCGATCGACCCCGGCGCCAATGCCTCCATCGGCGGCATGGCCGCCACCCGGGCCAGCGGCACCAACGCCGTGCGCTACGGCACGATGCGCGAGAACGTGCTGGCGTTGACCGTGGTGACGGCCGCCGGCGAGGTCATCCACACCGGCACGCGCGCCAAGAAGAGTTCGGCCGGCTACGACCTGACGCGCTTGTTCGTCGGCAGCGAAGGCACGCTGGGCGTGATGACCGAGATCACCGTCAAGCTCTACCCGCTGCCCGAGGCCGTGAGCGCGGCGATCTGCCAGTTTCCGAGCGTCGACGCCGCGGTGCGCACGACGATCGCGGTGATCCAGATGGGCGTGCCGATCGCGCGCTGCGAGCTGCTGGACGCCAACGCCGTGCGCGCCGTCAACAAGCATTCGAACCTGAGCCTGCAGGAAAGCCCGATGCTGCTGATGGAGTTCCATGGCAGCGAGGCCGGCGTGCAGGAGCAGGCGCAAACGGTGCAGGACATCGCGCGCGAATTCGGCGGCACCGACTTTCAATGGGCCACCACGCCCGAAGAGCGCACCAAGCTGTGGACGGCGCGGCACAAGGCCTACTTCGCCGCGCTGCAGACGCGCCCCGGCTGCCGCTGCCAGGCGGGCGACGCCTGCGTGCCCATCTCGCGGCTGGCCGAATGCATCAACGAATCGGTGGCCGATTCGGAAGCGGCCGGCATCCCCTACTGGGTGGTGGGCCACGTCGGCGACGGCAACTTCCACCTGAGTTATTTGCTGGATCCCAATGACGCCGACGAGGCGGCGCGGGTGGAAGCGCTCAACGTCAAGATGGTGCAGCGCGCGCAGCGGCTGGAAGGCACCTGCACCGGCGAGCACGGCATCGGCCTGCACAAGATCGGCTACCTGGTCGACGAGACGGGCGAGGGCGCGGTCGCGATGATGAAGACCATCAAGCGCGCGCTGGACCCGAAGAACATCATGAACCCGGGCAAGGTGCTGGCGATCTAGGCCCACCCCCGAAGCGCCTTCGGCCGCTTGCAGCGCGCGGCCTCGCCTCGCCTCAATTGGGCCCGGGCACCGTCCAGCGCTTGGTGATCTCGCCCTTGGCGTTGGCGCTTTCCAGGTGCACGCCGAAGCCCCACAGCCGCGCCACGTGCTTGAGCACCTCCTGCGCCGTTTCGTGCAGCGGGCGGTCGTTGTGCTGGAAATGGCGCAGCGTGAGTGAACGGTCGCCGCGCAGGTTGACGTTCCAGACCTGGATGTTGGGCTCGCGCGAGCCCAGGTCGTACTGGCGCGACAGCGATTCGCGCACGCGGCGGTAGCCGGCGTCGTCGTGGATCGCGGCGACTTCGAGCTCCTTCTCCTGCTCGTCGTCGCGGATCGCGAAGAGCCGCAGGTCGCGCATCAGCTTGGGGCTGAGGTACTGGCCGACGAAGCTCTCGTCCTTGAAGTTGCGCATCGCGTGGTCCAGCGTCGGCAGCCAGGGCGCGCCTGCGATGTCGGGGAACCACTCGCGGTCTTCGGGCGTCGGCGCTTCGCAGATGCGCTTGATGTCGGTGTACATCGCGAAGCCCAGCGCATAGGGGTTGATGCCGCTGTAGCCGCGGTCGGTCACCTTGGGCTGGTAGACGACGTTGGTGTGCGACTTCAGCCACTCGATCATCACGCCGTCGGTCAGGAAGCCGTCGTCGTACATCTGGTTGAGCAGCTTGTGGTGCCAGAAGGTGGCCCAGCCTTCGTTCATCACCTGCGTCTGGCGCTGCGGGTAGAAGTACTGCGCCACCTTGCGCACGATGCGCACGATCTCGCGCTGCCAGGGCTCCAGCAGCGGCGCGTTCTTCTCGATGAAGTACAGCAGGTTTTCCTGCGGCTCTTCGGGGAAGCGCTTGCTTTCCTTCTCTTCCTCGGCCTTGTCGGCGCGCCGCGGCAGCGTGCGCCAGAGGTCGTTGACCTGCTGCTGCGCATAGGCCTCGCGCTCCTGGCGCGCCGAGAGTTCCTGCGCCAGCGTCTTGCGGCTGGGGCGGCGGTAGCGGTCCACGCCGTGGTTGGCCAGCGCGTGGCAGCTGTCGAGGAAGGTCTCCACCGCGTCGAGGCCGTGCTTCTCCTCGCACTTCACCACGTAGTCCTTGGCGTAGACGAGGTAGTCGATGATCGACGCCGCATCGGTCCACATGCGGAACAGGTAGTTGCCCTTGAAGAAGCTGTTGTGGCCGTAGGCGGCGTGCGCGATCACCAGCGCCTGCATCGCCATCGTGTTCTCTTCCATCAGGTAGCTGATGCAGGGGTTGGCGTTGATGACGATCTCGTAGGCCAGGCCCATGTGGCCGCGCTTGTAGTTCTTCTCGGTGGCGATGAACTCCTTGCCGTAGCTCCAGTGGCGGTAGTTCACCGGCATGCCCACGCTGGCGTAGGCGTCCATCATCTGCTCGGCGGTGATGATCTCCAGCTGGTTGGGATAGGTGTCGAGTCCGAAGCGCGCGGCGGTGGCCCTGATGATGCGGTGGTAGTCCTCGATCAGCTCGAACGACCAGTCGCTGGGCCCGGGCAGCGGCTCGCCGGGACGCTGGTCCAGCGCGATCGGTTCGGTGAGCAGGGTGCGTGCAACCGATGAAGCTCTCATGCTGCCTTCGCCCCTTCCTTCTTGAACAGCTCGCGGAACACCGGGTAGATCTGGTCGGCGCTGGTGGCCTTGCGCATCGCGAAGTGGCGGTTGACCTCCAGCAGCTGGGTGTACTCCTCCCACAGGTTCTGCTCTTCCTCGGCCACCTGCACGTAGGCGTAGTAGCGGCACAGCGGCAGGATCTTGTCGTTGAGCAACTCGCGGCAGCGGCCGCTGTCGTGGTGCCAGTTGTCGCCGTCGCTGGCCTGCGCGCCGTAGATGTTCCATTCCGACGGGCTGTAGCGCGCGCGGATGATCTCTTCCATCAGCACCAGCGCCGAGCTGACGACGGTGCCGCCGGTCTCGCGGGCGTGGAAGAACTCGTCTTCGGTGACCTCCTGCGCCTGCGTGTGGTGGCGGATGAAGACGAGCTCGATCTTCTCGTAGTGCCGCGTCAGGAACAGGTACAGCAGGATGAAGAAGCGCTTGGACAACTCCTTGCGCCCTTCGTCCATCGAGCCCGAGACGTCCATCAGGCAGAACATCACCGCCTTGCTGGTGGGCACCGGCACGCGGATGCGGCTGCGGTAGCGCAGGTCGATCGGGTCGAGATAGGGAATGCGTTCGAGCCGCGCGCGCAACTGCTCGATCTCCGCTTCCAGCGCCTTGATCGCGCGTTCGGCGGCGGCGTCGCCGGGCTTGCAGGCCGTCTTCAGCTCGGCCAGCCGGTCCTGCATCTCGCGCAGCTCGCGCCGGCTGCCGGCGCCGATCGCGATGCGCCGGCCGATGGCGCCGCGCATGCTGCGCACCACGTGCAGGTTGTTGGGCGTGCCGTCGCTGGAGTAGCCGGCGCGCTGGCTCTTCCACTCGGGCACCTCGGCAAGCTGGGTGCGGATCAGGTGCGGCAGCGCCAGGTCTTCGAAGAAGACCTGCATGAACTCTTCCTTCGACAGCGTGAAGACGAAGTCGTCCTCGCCTTCGCCGGAATCGCTGGCCTGGCCCGAGCCGCTGCCGCCGCCCTGGCCGCCTTTGGGCCGCTCGATGCGGTCGCCGCGCACGTAGTCCTTGTTGCCCGGGTGCACCACCTCGCGCACGCCGCCCTGGCCGTGGCCGAAGACGGGCTCGCTGATGTCGCGCTTGGGGATGTGGATGTCCTCGCCGCGCTCGATGTCGCGGATGCCGCGGCCGTCGATCGCGCGCTTGACCGCCTCGCGCACCTGGTCCTTGTAGCGGCGCAGGAAACGCTCACGGTTGCCGATGGACTTGTTTTTGCCCGCCAGCCGCCGATCGATGATGGACTGCAGCATGCGCGGCCCCTTTTAGCTGCTCTTCCTCACCCGCAGGTACCACTCGCACAGCAGCCGCACCTGCTTGGGCGTGTAGCCCTTGGCGACCATGCGGGTGACGAAGTCCTCGTGCTTCTTCGCCTCGTCGGCGCTGGCCTTGGCGTTGAAGCTGATCACCGGCAGCAGTTCCTCGGTGTTGGAGAACATCTTCTTCTCGATCACCGCGCGCAGCTTCTCGTAGCTGGTCCACACCGGGTTCTTGCCCTGGTTGTTGGCACGCGCGCGCAGCACGAAGTTGACGATCTCGTTGCGGAAGTCCTTGGGATTGGCGATGCCCGCGGGCTTCTCGATCTTCTCCAGCTCGGCGTTCAGGCTGGCGCGGTCGAACACCTCGCCGGTGTCGGTGTCGCGGTACTCGTGGTCCTGGATCCAGTAGTCGGCGTAGGTCACGTAGCGGTCGAAGATGTTCTGGCCGTACTCGGAATAACTTTCCAGGTAAGCGGTCTGGATCTCCTTGCCGATGAACTCGGCATAGCGCGTGGCCAGGTGCTCCTTGATGAAGGCGAGGTACTTCTGCTCCACCTCGGGCGGGAACTGCTCGCGCTCGATCTGCTGCTCCAGCACGTACATCAGGTGCACGGGGTTGGCGGCGACCTCGGTGCTGTCGAAGTTGAAGACCTTGGAGATGATCTTGTAGGCAAAGCGCGTGCTGATGCCGGTCATGCCTTCGTCGACGCCGGCATAGTCGCGGTATTCCTGGTAGCTCTTGGCGCGCGGGTCGGTGTCCTTGAGGTTCTCGCCGTCGTAGACCAGCATCTTGCTGAACAGGCTGCTGTTCTCGGGCTCCTTCACGCGCGTGAGGATGGCGAACTGGCTCATCATCTTCAGCGTGCCCGGCGCGCAGGTGGCCTGCGCGAGGCTGCTGTTCTTCAGCAGCTTGTCGTAGATCTTGATCTCTTCCGAGACGCGCAGGCAGTACGGCACCTTGACGATGTAGATGCGGTCGAGGAAGGCCTCGTTGTTCTTGTTGTTGCGGAAGGCCTTCCACTCGCTTTCATTGCTGTGCGCGAGGATCACGCCGTCGAAGGGGATGGCGCCGAAGCCTTCGGTGCCCTTGAAGTTGCCTTCCTGCGTGGCCGTGAGCAGCGGGTGCAGCACCTTGATCGGCGCCTTGAACATCTCCACGAACTCCAGCAGGCCCTGGTTGGCCAGGCACAGGCCGCCGCTGTAGCTGTAGGCGTCGGGGTCGTCCTGCGCATAGGTCTCCAGCTTGCGGATGTCGACCTTGCCGACCAGCGAGCTGATGTCCTGGTTGTTCTCGTCGCCCGGCTCGGTCTTGCTGATGCCGATCTGCCGCAGGATCGACGGGTAGCGCTTGACCACCTTGAACTGCCGGATGTCGCCGCCGAACTCTTCCAGCCGCTTGACGGCCCAGGGGCTCAGGATGCGGTTGAGGTAGCGGCGCGGAATGCCGTACTGCTGTTCCAGCAGGGCGCCGTCTTCGGTGGCGTCGAACAGGCCCAGCGGCGACTCGTTCACCGGCGAGCCTTTCAACGCGTAGAAGGGCACCTGCTCCATCAACTGCTTCAGCCGCTCGGCGATCGAGCTCTTGCCGCCGCCCACCGGGCCCAGCAGGTAGAGGATCTGCTTTTTCTCTTCCAGCCCCTGCGCCGCATGGCGGAAGTACGACACCACCTGCTCGATGGCGTCTTCCATGCCGAAGAACTCGGCGAACGCGGGGTAGGTCTTGATGACCTTGTTGGCGAACAGGCGCGACAGCCGGGGATCGTTGCGCGTGTCGATCGTGGTCGGCTCGCCGATCGCCTTGAGCATGCGCTCGGCGGCGGTGGCATAGGCCAGCGGGTTGCGCTTGCACTCGGCGAGATAGTCCTCGAGGGACATCTCTTCTTCTCGCAGCCGCTCGTAGCGGGCCTTGAGACTGCTCATCACGTCCATGCGGACCTCCTGGTGAGGGAAGGCGCGGCCGAAGCGGGATGGCTGCGGCCGGGCCTGGGAAGTTCTGATGAAGTCCCGGCCGTACGAGGCCCAGGCTCCATCAGAGCTTTCCGGTCAGCGTGTCACCGGCTGTGACGACGCGATCTCAGGATGGTTCATTCTGCGCCTGCCAGTGCAGGAAAGAGAACGACCATTGCGGTTCTGTTTCTCGATCTGGCGGCTGATGTCGACTATGCAAGACATGTGCCGCTTGCCGAGGGCGGCGCTTCATCGATCCACAACGCGCCAAGTGCCGTGCGCGCTGACGTGCCAACTGACGTGCCAAACGCGCGGTCTGCCGCCGCGCCGCGCCGCGCCGCGCCGCGTCGTGCCTGGCTGGCGCCGGGCTTACTGCGCGGGCAGGCCCAGCTTGGACAGCAGGCCGTTCAACTCGTCCAGCGAGCCGAAGGCGATGGCCACCTCGCCGCGCTGGCCCTGCTTGCCCTTGCCGCGGACGCGGATTTCGACCGTCGCCGTCAACTGATCCGACAGTTGTTCTTCCAGCCGCAGCAGGTCGCGCGGCTTGTCCTTGCGCACGCGCAGCAGCGGCGCCTGGCGGCCGTTGGCCTGGCCGGCGGCCAGCTTTTCGGCCTCGCGCACGCTGAGCTTGCGCGCCACCACCGTCTGCGCCGCCATCACCTGCTGCGCGGCGGGCAGCGGCAGCAGCGCGCGCGCGTGGCCCATTTCCAGGTCGCCGGCCATCAGCATCTGCTGCACCGGCGGCGACAGCTGCAGCAGGCGGATCAGGTTGCTGGCCGCGCTGCGCGAGCGGCCCACCGCCTGCGCGGCCTGTTCGTGGGTGAGCTTGAACTCGTCGATCAGGCGCTGCAGGCCTTGCGCTTCTTCCAGCGGGTTGAGGTCTTCGCGCTGGATGTTCTCGATCAGCGCCATCACCGCGGCCGCTTCGTCGGCCACCTGGCGCACCAGCACCGGCACCTCGCTGAGGCCGGCCAGGCCGGCGGCGCGGAAGCGCCGTTCGCCGGCGATGATCTCGTAGCGCCCGGCGGCCACCGGCCGCACCAGAATGGGCTGCATCACGCCCTGGCTCTTGATGCTCTCGGCCAGCTCGTACAGCGAGCCTTCGTCCATGCGCGTGCGCGGCTGGTAGCGGCCGGGCTGCAGCAGCTCCAGGCGCAGGGTGGCCGGAGCGCTGTCGCCGGAGACGGGCGCGTCGGCGACCTTGGGGCCGAGCAGGGCTTCGAGGCCCAGACCCAGGCCTTTGGCTTTCTTGGTGACCATGGACCGAGATTGTCTATGAGCCCCGCTGCTGTCTTCGCCGGCGGCGCTCGGCGGCCGGGAACAGCACCTCGCGCTCGAAGTAGCGGCGCAGGCGCACGGTGCGCGGGTCCATGCGGCCGGGGCCATGGGTCAGCACCTCGACCACCGCGTCCACGCGCAGCAGCAGTTCGCCTTCGTCGTCGCGCCGCCAGCGGCCGGCATGGCGCGCGGCCAACACGTCGTCGGCATCCTGGCTGCCCAGCACGCGGCGCAGGCCGGCGCCGCCCACCCATTGGTGGCGGCCGTCGTCTTCCACGCGCAGTGTCACGCCGCCGAAGGCATGGTGGCGGCCTTGCTCGTGCCGCCAGTGGAAGGCGCGGGCAGCCAGCAGCAGCCGGTCCAGCGCCGCGACGCCCAGGTGCGGCTGCCGCAAGGCCACGTAAGCACCGGCCAGCGCCAGCAGCAGCACCAACCGCAATGCGCCGTCCCAGCGGCTGAAGACCCAGGCGCCGGCGGCCGCGGCCAGGCCCAGGACGACGGCGTCGATCAGCGGCGTCTTCAGGCTCATCGTGGCGGCAAGCGGCGCGCGGCGGCCTGGTTGTCTTGCGGCAGCGCATCCGGCGGGCCGACCGGTCGGCTGGTCGGCAGACGCAGTTGCGGCCTGACCCTGGACGGCTCGCCCTCGATGGGGGCAGCCACCGAGCCGACAACCGAGGCGCCGCAGGCGATGTAGAACGCCAACGCATTCGGGTCCGAGTCGATATGGATCTCCCGCACGCCGGACTGCTGCGCCACCTCCTGCATGGTGCGCAGCAAGGCCGCTCCGATGCCTTGGCGCATGTGGCCGGGCTGGACCCAAAGCGAGACCAGCTCCCACGGACTGGCGGTGGGGTCGATCTGGGCAAAGCCCGCGACGCGCCCTTCGATCTCGGCCACGCTGGTCGGCCAGGCGGCAATCGTCTCCGGCCGCGTTCGCAGGTCGGACTCCCAACGAATGAGTTGCTCTTGTGCGTAGCCCCAGTGCGACTTGGCTTCGAGCGCGATGCGGTCCAGGTCCGGCAGATCGTGCAGCCGTGCGGATCGAACTTGCATGGGGTGTCCAACGTGATGTCGACGCCGCGGCTTTATGCTTGCCCAGGCGCGCCGCATTGTGCGCGAGGGGTTTGGCCATGGCCTACACGGTTTATGTCGACGGGCAGGAGGGCACGACCGGCCTGCGCATCCACGAAGTGCTGGCCGGGCGCCGTGACGTGGAGTTGCTGCGCATCGACGCCGCCAAGCGCAAGGATCCGGCCGAGCGCGCCCGGCTGCTGAACGCCGCCGACGTGGCCTTTCTGTGCCTGCCCGACGCCGCCTCGCGCGAAGCGGCGGCGATGGTGAGCAACCCGCGCACTTGTCTGATCGACGCCAGCACGGCGTTCCGCACGCACCCTGATTGGGCCTTCGGCCTGCCCGAACTGGCGCCGGGCCAGCGCGAGAAGCTGCGGCAGGCCAAGCGCATCGCCAACCCGGGCTGCCACGCCAGCGCCTTCATCCTGCTGCTGCGGCCGCTGGTGGATGCCGGCCTGGTGCCGGCCACGCTGCCGCTGAGTGCCACCTCGATCACCGGATACTCCGGCGGCGGCAAGAAGATGATCGAGCAATACCAGGCCCAACCGCTTGAGCCCGCACTCACTTCGCCGCGGCCTTACGGGCTGGCGCTGGCGCACAAGCACCTGCCGGAGATGATGGCGCACACCGGCTTGCGGCAAGCCCCGATCTTCCTGCCGGTGGTGGCCAACTACTACAAGGGGCTGGCGGTGACGGTGCCGCTGGCCTTGTCGCAACTGCCGGCCGGCACCACGGCCGAACGCCTGCACGCGGCGCTGGCCGAGCGCTACGCCGGCGAACGCTTCGTGCGCGTGCAGCCGCTGCGCGACCCGGCCACGCTGGAAAGCGGCTTCTTCGACGTGCAGGCCAACAACGACAGCAACAACGCCGACCTCTTCGTCTTCGGCAACGACCATCAGGTGCTGCTGATGTCGCGGCTGGACAACCTGGGCAAGGGCGCCAGCGGCGCCGCGGTGCAGTCGATGAACGTGCACCTGGGCGTCGACGAGGGCCTGGGGCTGTAGGCCTGCCCGGAGCAGCTACAGGCAGGCCCCCGGGTCGGCGGCGCGGTAGTGGTAGTCGTAGCCGTGCTGGAAGCCCAGGCGGCGGTAGACGGCCAGCGCCGGTGCGTTGGCGGCGTCCACCTGCAGGTAGGCGATGCGGGCGCCATCGGCGGCGGCGCGGCGCAGCAGTTCGGCGCACAGCGCGCCGGCCAGGCCGCGGTTGCGCGCGGCGGGCGCGGTGAAGACGTCGTACAAGCCCACCCAACAGATCTGGCGGGCGGATTGGCCGCAAGCCAGCAACTCGTCGCCCTGGCGCAGCAGCCAGCCGTGATAGGGCACCGGCGACAGCGCTAGGCGCTGCGCGTGCGCCTGGCGCTGCGCCGGCGGCGAGCCCCGCAGTTCGCCCACCACCTGGGCGTAGGTCGGCGCGTCGGTGCGCTCCAGCCGCAGGCCCGGCGGCAGGGCGGCGTCGAGCGCCATGCGCGGCGGCTCGGCGGCCAGCACCAGGGTGGGGTCGAAGCGCTGCAGGCCGGCGCCGGCGAGCGCCTCGTCCAGCCCGGCGGGCTGCGAGAACGGCGTGATGCGCACGACCATCGGCAGCGCGGCTTCGCGGTACAGCGCCTCGGCCAGCGCCAGCTTCTCGCCCAGCGGCAGCCGGCCGGCTGCCACCGCGTTGACGCTGCGTGCCCGCTTGGCCTTGCCCGGGCTCAGCCGGACCAGCCAGCCGTCCAGCCACAGCTGCTGCGGCGGTGCGCTGGCGTTGAGCGCCGCGTCCTCGATGGCGGCCAGCGCGGCCTCGTCCAGGCCGGGCGCTGCCGTCGTCATGCCGGGGCGGCCACGCCGGCCGGCCGGCCCAGGCGCGCAACCATCTCGCGGGCGAACTCGATGAAGGCCTGGGCGCCCTTGGCCGCCGGGTCGAACACCACACCCGGCTGGCCGTAGCTGGGCGCCTCGGCCAGGCGCACGTTGCGCGGGATTACGGTGTTGAACACCTTGTCGCCGAAGTGCGACTTGAGCTGCTCGCTGACCTGCTGCTGCAGCGTCACCCGCGGGTCGTACATCACGCGCAGCAGGCCGATGATCTGCAACTCGGGGTTCAGGTTGGCGTGCACCTGGCGGATGGTGTTGACCAGGTCCGACAGTCCTTCCAGCGCGAAGTACTCGCACTGCATCGGCACGATCACGCCGTGCGCGGCGCACAAGCCGTTGAGCGTGAGCAGGCTCAGCGACGGCGGGCAGTCGATCAGCACGAAGTCGTAGCCGTCGGCGACGGCGGCCAGCGCTTCCTTCAGCCGGCGTTCGCGCCGCTCCAGGTCGACCAGCTCGACCTCGGCGCCGGCCAGCTCGCGGTTGGCGCCCAGCACGTCGTAGCCGCCCTTGGGGCTGGGCTGACGCGCCTCGGCCAGCGTGCAGTTGCCCAGCAGCACGTCGTAGACGCTGAGGTCGAGCGTGCGCTTGTCGATGCCCGAGCCCATCGTCGCGTTGCCTTGCGGGTCGAGGTCGACCACCAGCACCCGCCGCCCCACCTGGGCCAGGCCGGCCGCCAGGTTGACCGTGGTGGTGGTCTTGCCGACGCCGCCTTTCTGGTTGGCGACGCAGAAGATGCGGGCGTCGCGCGCGGCAGCGGCACTCATTGCGTGCCCAGCCGGATGCCGAAGCCGATCAGGAAGATGCCGGCCAGCCGTTCCAGCGCGCGCGCCAGGCCCTGATGGGCCTTGACCTGGGCGCTGACCGCCTGCGCGAAGGCGCACAGCAGCAGGCAGTAGACGGCCGTGATGGCGGCGATGGTGGCCGCCATCGCCACGAAGGTGGGCAGGCCGCGGTGGGTGGCCGGGTTGATGAACAGCGGGAAGAAGGCCATGTAGAAGACGATGGCCTTGGGGTTGAGCAGCGTGATCAGCAGCGCCTGGCGCAGGTAGTGGCCGCTGGTGATGCGGATCGGGCTGGCGCCGCCGGGCTTGGCCAGCAGCAGCCGCAGGCCGATCCAGCCGAGGTAGGCGGCGCCCAGGTACTGCACGCCGTGCAGCCAGGCCGGATGGGCGGCCAGCAGCGCCGCCACGCCGGCCACGGCCAGCCACAGCAGCGCCTGGTCGCCGAGGATCACGCCCAGTGTGGCCGCGGCGCCGCCGCGAAAACCGCCCTTGGCCGTGGAGGTCAGCAGCGCGAAGGTGCCCGGCCCGGGCAGCGCCAGGAACAGCAGGATGGCGGCGCAGAAGGCACCGTAGTCGGAGATGCCGAACATGGAAAAGGGCGTCCTTGGAGGAAGCCGCTAGTGTAGTTTTGGCTTCAGGGTTTGGGGCTGTCGACGGTGGCGGGTTGCAGCCAGACGAGGCAGCGTTCCGCGGCCAAGCCCGGCACCGCGAGTGGTTCCACGTGAAACATCAGTTCCTGGGGATCGAGCGCCGCCAGTTCGTCGGCCGGCGGCTTGCCCTTCATCGCCAGCCAGCGGCCGCCGGGGGACAGCAGCCGGCGCGTCAGCCGCGTGAAGTCGGCCAGCGAAGCGAAGGCGCGTGAGGCGACCAGGTCGAACGGCGCTTCGCTCAAATCTTCCACCCGGGCGTGTCGCGCCTGCAGGTTGGGCAGCCGCAGCGCGCCCGCCGCCTGGCGGATGAAGGCCGCCTTCTTGCCGACCGCGTCGACGCAGACCACGTCGGCCTGCGGCAGCAGCAGCGCCCATACCACGCCGGGCAGGCCGCCGCCGCTGCCGACGTCGAGGATGCGCAAGCGCCGGCCGTCGTTCGACAAGGTGCCGACGGCGGGCACGGCGGCCATGCAGTCCAGCCCGTGCTGCAACCACATCGCATCGGGGTCGCGGATGGCGGTCAGGTTGTAGGTGGCGTTCCAGCGCTGCAGCAGCGCCAGGTAGGCCAGCAGGCGATCGGCCTGGTCGTCGCTGAGCGCCAGGCCAAGCGTGGCGGCCGCCGCCAGCACGGCGGCGCGGTCAGGCAGCGGCATCTTGCGCAGCGGGCTTGGCCGCGGCGTCGCCGAAGCCGCGGAAGCGGCCCTTCTTCAGGTGCACCAGCAGCAGCGACACCGCCGCCGGCGTCATGCCCGACAAGCGCGCCGCCTGGCCCAGCGTGGCCGGGCGGTGGCGGCTGAGTTGTTGCCGCACCTCGAAGGAGAGGGCGGCGATCTGCTGATAGTCCAGCTCCGCCGGCAGCGGCAGTTGCTCGTAGTGCGCGGCGCGTTCGACCTCGTCGTTCTGCTTGTCGATGTAGCCGGCGTACTTCAGCGCGATTTCGGCCTGTTCGATCACCGCGTCAGCCTCGGCCAGGCCCCAGTCGCGCCGCAAGGTTTCACGTGAAACCACAGCCGGCTGCTCAACCGACCCCGCCCGCGCCAGCGCTTGCAGCTCGCTCACCTGGTCGTGGCCGATGCCCGGGCGCCGCAGCAGCTCGGCCAGGCTGTACTCGTGCTCCAGCGCCTTGCCCAGGACGCGCTCGGCATCGGCGGCGGGCAGCGTCTGCGGCCGCAGCCAGGTGCTGCGCAGCCGTTGCAGCTCGGCGGCCAGGCGGTCGCGCTTGCGGCTGAAGGCGCTCCAGCGCTCGTCGTCGACCAGGCCGAGCCGGCGGCCGATTTCGGTCAGCCGCAGGTCGGCGTTGTCTTCGCGAAGCTGCAGCCGGTACTCGGCGCGGCTGGTGAACATGCGGTAAGGCTCGGTCACGCCCTTGCTGACCAGGTCGTCGACCAGTACGCCCAGGTAAGCCTGGTGCCGCGCCGGCAGCCAGGGCTCGCGGCCCAGCGCCTGCAGCGCGGCGTTGGCGCCGGCGTACAGGCCTTGTGCAGCCGCTTCCTCGTAGCCGGTGGTGCCGTTGATCTGGCCGGCGAAGAAGAGGCCGCCGATCGCCCGCGTCTCGAAGCTCGGCCGCAGCTCGCGCGGGTCGAAGTAGTCGTACTCGATCGCGTAGCCGGGCCGCAGGATGTGCGCCTGCTCCAGCCCGGCCATCGAGCGCACCGCGGCGATCTGCACGTCGAACGGCAGCGAGGTCGAGATGCCGTTGGGATAGAACTCGTGCGTCGTCAGCCCCTCGGGCTCCAGGAAGATCTGGTGGCTGCTCTTGTCGGCGAAGCGGTTGATCTTGTCTTCGATGCTCGGGCAGTAGCGCGGGCCCACGCCTTCGATGACGCCGGTGAACATCGGGCTGCGGTCGAAGCCGCTGCGGATGATGGCGTGGGTGCGCTCGTTGGTGTGCGTGATCCAGCAGGGCCGTTGCCGCGGGTGCTGCTCGGGCCGGCCGAGGAAGCTGAACACCGGCAGCGGGTCGCGGTCGCCGGGCTGCTCGGTCAGGCGCGAGAAGTCGATCGAGCGGCCGTCCAGCCGCGGCGGCGTGCCGGTCTTCAGTCGGCCCTGCGGCAGCTTCAGCTCTTTCAGCCGCGCCGACAGGCTGATCGCCGGCGGGTCGCCGGCGCGCCCGGCGGCGTGGTTCTGCAGGCCGACGTGGATGCGGCCGTCGAGGAAGGTGCCGGCCGTCAGCACCACCGCCCGCGCGCGAAAGCGCAGGCCGATCTGGGTGACGGCGCCGACCACGCGGTCGCCCTCGACCAGCAGGTCGTCCACCGCCTGCTGGAACAGCCAGAGGTTGGGCTGGTTCTCCAGCCGCCGGCGGATGGCGGCCTTGTACAGCAGCCGGTCGGCCTGCGCCCGCGTGGCGCGCACGGCCGGGCCCTTGGAGCCGTTGAGGATGCGGAACTGGATGCCCGCTTCGTCGGTGGCGGCGGCCATCGCACCCCCCAGCGCATCGACCTCCTTGACGAGGTGGCCCTTGCCGATGCCGCCGATCGACGGGTTGCAGCTCATCTGGCCCAGGGTCTCGATGTTGTGCGTCAGCAGCAGCGTGCGGCAGCCCATGCGGGCCGCGGCCAGCGCGGCCTCGGTGCCGGCGTGGCCGCCGCCGATGACGATGACGTCGAACGACTCGGGGTGCAGCATGGCGCGCAGAAGTGCCCGACGGGCAGGCAAAGGCGCGGATTTTAGGAGCGCACCCCGGCGCTTCATAGCCCGGCTCGCGGCTGCCCATAATCGCCGCATGTCCACCCCGCCGCCGCTCGACTGCCGGCCCGCCTGCGGTGCCTGCTGCATCGCGCCGTCGATCTCGACGCCGATCCCGCAGCCCGGCGGCGCCGCGCCCAGGCCCAAGGCCGCCGGCGAGGCCTGCCCGCAGCTCGACGCGCAGCGCCGCTGCCGGCTGTTCGGGCGGCCCGAGCGGCCGGCGGTCTGCCGCTCGCTGCGGCCGCAGGCCGAGATGTGCGGCTCGTCGCCCGCCCAGGCCATGGCCTGGCTGGCCCGGCTGGAAGCGGCGACCGCCGCCACGCGGTACGCCGATGGCTGAGTCGATCGACCAGCGGCTGCTGGCCCTGTACCCGTCGCTGTTGACGATCGACGAGAGTGAGCGCAGACATGTCCTCGCCGGCGAGGCGCAGGCGCTGAGTGTGCCCGCCGGCGCCTTGCTGTTCGACGAAGGCCAGCCCTGCCGCGGCTTCCCGATGGTGCTGAGCGGCAGCGTGCGCGTGGCCCGCGGCTCGCCGCAGGGTCGCCGGTTGGAGCTGTACCGCGTGAGCGCCGGCGAGCTGTGCGTGGTGTCGACCGCCTGCCTGTTCGGCCAGACAGCGCTGACGGCCTATGGCGAGGCCGCCGAGTCCACCGAACTGGTGGTGCTGTCGCCGGCCGGCTTCGCGCGCTGGTCGGCGCACGAGGCCTTCCGGCGCTACGTGTTCGGCGTCTTCGCCGGCCGGTTGTCGGACCTGATGGCGCTGGCCGAGGCGGTGGCCTTCCAGCGCCTGGACCAGCGCCTGGCCCATGCCCTGCTGGGGCATGGCGAGGTGCTGCGCTGCACGCACCAATCGCTGGCCGACGAACTGGGCACCGTGCGCGAGATCGTCACCCGGCTGCTCAAGCGCTTCGAGCGGGCCGGCTGGGTGCAGCTGGCGCGCGAACGGGTGCAGATCCTCGATGCCGCCGCACTGCGCCAGGTGGCCGCGGGGCAGCCGCCGGCCTGACCGGCGCGCAAAGTAACCCAGGTCACAGACCCGCCGGGCGGCCGGCGCCGACACTGCCTGTCAGCGGCGATCCCGCCGTGTCCGTCCGGAGCAAAGCATGAAGTCAAACGTTGGTGGCATCGACCGCATCCTGCGCATCGTCGTCGGCCTGGTGCTGATCGGCCTGGCCGTCACCGGCCACATCGGCGCCTGGGGCTGGATCGGCATCGTCCCGGTCATCACCGGGGCGCTGGGCACCTGCCCGCTGTACAGCATGCTGGGCTTCAGCACCTGCCCGATGCCGCGCCAGTAAACCGGCAGCCGGCGCCTCACGGATAATGCTTGCCTGATCGCGGCGCCGGCTGCCTGGGCCGGCGCCGGGCCATCACAACAAGAGTGCCTGCGGCAGCAGGTGGCAAGCATGGATCGAACGACGAGACTGCGGCGGCTGGCGCTGTTGAGCATGGCCGCCGCCGGCGCCGGCTGGATGGTGGCCTGCACCACGCCGCCGGCGGGCCAAACGCCAACCTCTGGGCCCGCACCCAAGCCGGGCAGCGGCGCGGCGTCGGCGCCGGCCGCAACGCCCGAGCCCGCACCAGCCCCGCCGCCGGAGCCGCCGCCGGCATCGCCGGCCGCCGCGCAGCAGGCGCAGCGCATGGCCAACGCGGCGATCGATCTGCTGGAAGTCGGCAACGAAGAGCAGGCGCTGACCGAGATCCAGCGCGCGCTGCAGACCGACCCAAGCAACCGCCTGGCGCAAAGCCTGCTCAAGCAGATCCAGACCGACCCGCAGCAGCTGTTGGGGCGTGAGTCCTTCGTCTACCGCGTCGAGCCGGGCGAGAGCCTGTCGCGCATCGCCGGCCGCTTCCTGCGCGACGTGCACTTGTTCTACGCACTGGCGCGCTACAACGACATCAAGGTGCCGCGCCAGTTGCAGGGCGGGCAGTTGATCAAGGTGCCGGGCCGCCAGCCGCCGCCGTCACCGGCGCCCGCCCCGGCGGCGCCGCCACCGCCTGCGCCGGCCCCCGCACCGGCGCCGCCGCCGGCGGCGCGGCCCGAGCCGCGGCCGCCGGCACCCGACGCGGTGATCGCCCAGGAATACCGCCGCGGCCTCTCGCTGATGGCGCAGCAGAAGCCGGCCGAGGCCATCGCCGCTTTCGACAAGGTGCTCGAGCGCGACCCCGGCCACGCCAACGCCAAGCTCAAGCGGGCGCAGGCGCTCAGCCAGGTGGCCGGGCTGATCCGGCTGCTGGAGAACACCATCAAGCGGCTGGACGGGCAGATCGCACGCGAGCCCGACAACGCCGCCGCCAAGGCCGAGCGCGACAAGGCGATTGCCGACCGCAACCGGTTGCAGCAGGTGAAGTAGGCCGGCGCGCGGCCGGCCGTCTTCAGGGCCGCCATCAAGGCCGCCGTCAAGGACGTGTGTTGCCGCCGGCGCGCGGGCCGAGCTGGCTTTGCAGGGCCAGCGCGCCCGGATGGCGGCGGTCCAGCGCCAGCGCGGCATTGACCGCCTGGCGCGCCTGGTCGGGCTGGCGCAGGCGCAGCGACTCGGCTTTCTGCACGTAGAGGTCGGCCAGCAAGGCGCGCTGCGCCGCGTCGTGGCGCAAGGCGGCGCTGTCGCGCAGCAACTGGATGGCGCCGTCGATGTCGCCTTGCCGCGCCAGCATCGTCGCGTGTTCGCGCTGGCTGTTGGCGGTGCGCGCGGCTTCGCCGGCTTGCGCCGAGGCGGGCGGTTCGGCGTCGGCGCGGCGCGGCGCCGGCGTCGCGCTGAAGCGGCCGACGGCCGAGCGACGCGTGCGCTCGCGCTCGATCTGGCGCAGCGCATCGGCGGCGGCCTCGCGCTCGGGGTCGAGCGCCAGCACGTCGAGGTAGGCCTGCACCGCGCCGTCGAGGTCGCCGCGGCGCTGGGCACCGGCGGCGGCGGCCTGCCGCTCGCCGGCGAGCTGGTCGATGCGCTGGCGCGTGGCGCGCAGCCGCTCGCCGATGCGCTGGTCTTGCGGGCGCAGCAGGCTCAGCGCCTCCCAGGCCAGCGCGGCGTCGGCCCAGCGGCCTTGCGCTTCGGCGCGGGCGGCGCGGCCGGCCAGCAGCCGCTCGGGCTCCGCCAGCGGCGGGTCGGCCTGCAAGGGCTCGGCGGCGTCGGCGCCGGCCGCGGGCTGGCTGGTCGCCGGTGCGGTCTGCCGCGATGCGCAGCCGGCCAGCGCGATCGCAACGGCAGCCGCGGCAGCGGCGATCGCCAGGCAGCGCCGCGGGCGGCGGCCGCTGGCGCCATTCGTGGCATTCGTGGCGTTCGCGACGGTCACCGCGCGCAAGGCGTTCACGGCGTGCACGGCGTGCACGGCGGTCGCGGCCTTCACGGCGCCGCCAGCGCGCGGCTGGTCTGCAGCTTGGACTTGAAGGCTTCCAGGCTGGTGTCGCCGAAGATCATGGTCCGCCGCAGCATCAGCGGTTGCGCATAGAAGGCGTTGCCGCCGGGCACCACGGTGGCGCCCAGTTCGTAGCCGTTGCGCGCGGCGGCTTCGAGCACCGCCTCGTTGGCGTCGCCGAAGGGATACGCCAGTTGCCGCACCTTCAGCGGCGGCAGCCGACGCTCCAGCAGCTCGCGCGGGGCGCGCATCTCGGTGTCCAGCGCGGCGCGGTAGCGCTCGTCGGTCTCGCCGGCGCGGCGTTCGATCAGGTTGCGGTGGCTCTTGGAATGCGACTGCACGTCGACCAGGCCCGAGGCCTGCATCTCCTGCAACTGCGCCCAGGTGAGCGCGTCGCCGCCGCCCAGGAAGTCGGTGTAGACGAAGACGGTGGCCGGCAGCCGGTACTTCTTCAGCACCGGATAGGCGTGGCGGTAGACCGATTCGTAGCCGTCGTCGAAGCTGATGACCACCGAGCGCGCCGGCAGCGCCTTGCGCCCGGCCAGGAAGCCCGCCAGGTCGGCCAGCCGCACGACGCGATAGCCGTTGCGCACCAGCCAGGCCATCTGCGCCTCGAAGGCCGCCGGCGAGACCACCATCTTGGCGTTGCCGGGGCCCAGACGGTGGTAGCACAGGATGGGTACGGTCTGCAGCCGTTCGGCGCCGACGCCCAGCGGGTTGAGCGGCCGCAGCGGCACCAGCAGCGGCACGGCCGGCGAGGGCGGCGCCGGGCTGCGGCTGCCGTCGCCATCGTCGTCGTTGGCGTCGGCAACCTGCCACGCCTGCGCAGCAGAGCCCAGGAAGCGCTCGGCAATGCCTTCGAAGCTGTCGCCCGCCGCCGGGCGGTAGACGAGCAGCCGTTCATTGCGGCCCAGCACCTGGCCCTGCGCCTGCAGCCAGGGCCCGCCGGCGGCGGCCATGCGCTCCGGCGCGGCGGCCGCTTCGGCGGCGGGCGGGCGGGGCGGCGGTGGCGGGGCGGCAGCCGGCGCCGGCGGCGCCGACGAGCAAGCGGCCAGCAGCCAGGCCGCGCAGAAGGCCGACGCCAAGGCCGAGGCCGCGGCGGCCCGCCGCCGGCGCGCCACCGGTGGCCTCATGCCGGCCGGTCGGTGCGCGCGCCCGGCCGCGGCGTGACCGGCGGCGGCGCCACTGCGCGGTCGAGCGCGGCCTCGCGCTCCTGCAGCGCGGAGGCCATGGCGTCGAAGCCGGCGTAGAGCTGGCCGAACTCGTCGTTGCGCTGTTCGTTGATGCGCTGATCGAAGCGGCCCTTGGCGATCTCGGCCATCGAATCGCGCACCAGCTTGATCGGCTTGGCGAACCAGTTCGCCACGAAGTACATGGCCACCGCGACGGCCAGCACGGTGACGAGGGCCAGCACCACCATCAGCATGATCGACAGCCGCGCCACCTCGGTCAGCGGCCGCTCGCGGATGCCCATGGCGACGCGGCCGGCGGTCTGCTCCTGGAAGGTGATGGGCACCTCGAAGCCCAGCACCGGCTCGCCGCCCGCCATGTAGCGGCCGACGGCCACCTTGTCGCGCTGGCCCAGCGCCTCGGCGGCCGGCGGCTTGTAGGGCTGGCCGACGAGCTTGGGGTCGCTGGCGGCGCGCACCACGCCGTTGGCGTCGGCGACGGTGATGCGCTCGTAGTCGCCGGTCTTCATGACTTTCTCGACCAGCACCTCCACCGCTTCCCATTCCTCGCCCAGCACGGAAGCGGCGTTCTGCGCTGCCATGAAGCGCGTCATCGAGGCGCCGTAGTCGATGGCCTGGCGCGTCAGCGCCGCCACCTGGCGTTGCGTGATCAGCGTGGCCGTCACGCCCATCACCGCGGCGACGATCAACGCCATCGTCAGTGCCCAGCGCACGCGCAGCGGCACGATGCGCTGGCGGTCGCGGTCGCGCGCGTCCTCGTCGATCTCGGCCAGCACCTTGATCAGCGCGTCGGCCAGCTCGGCGCCGCTCTGGAAGCGCTGCGCCGGCTGCTTGGCCAGGCAGCGATCGATCAGCCGGCGCAGCGAGTTGGGCACGTCGTTGCGCGCCTTGTCGATCGGCGGCGCCGGCTCGTTGGCGATCTTGGTGGCCACGGCCACCAGGCTGTCGCCGCGGAAGGGGCGGTGGCCGACCAGCATCTGGTACAGCACGATGCCGGCCGAGAACAGGTCGGAGCGGCCGTCGAGCTTCTCGCCGCGGGTCTGCTCGGGCGACATGTACTGCGGCGTGCCCAGCACGTCGCCGGCGCGCGTGCGCAGCGAGGCGTCGGTGGCGCTGTCCATGTGCGCGATGCCGAAGTCGGTGACCTTGATCGTGCGGCTGCCGGCCAGCCGCATGATGTTGGCCGGCTTGATGTCGCGGTGGACGATGCCCCGCGCATGCGCGTAGTCGAGCGCGCGGGCGAGCTGGATGCCCATCACCACCGTGTCGCGCACGGGGATGGTCTTGGTGGCTTCCAGCTCGTCGGCCAGCGTCGTGCCGGCCAGCAGCTCCATCGCCATGTAGGGCCGGCCTTCGATCTCGCCGACGTCGTGCACGGTGACGATGTTGGAGTGCGACAGCCCGCCCGCGGCGCGCGCCTCCTGCAGGAAGCGGCCGCGGTAGTCGTCGCCTTCGCACAGCGAGGCGTGCAGGAACTTGATGGCCACGTCGCGGCCGATGTGCGGGTCGTGCGCCTTGAAGACGGTGGCCATGCCGCCGCGGCCGATGCGCTCGAGGATCTGGTAGCGCCCGGCCTGCTGCATCTTCTCGCTGGCCGCAGGGCCGCCGCCGGGCAGCGTGCCGAAGGGCAGCGCCGATTCGCCGGGCAGCACGCCGCGGCGGCGCAGCGAGGTCTCGCTGCCGGCGCCGGTGTCTGGCAGTTCGCTGAGCTGCGCGAGGGGGGTGGTCACCGTGGCGGTCGGGTCGGTGCCGCCGGAGGGACGCTGGGGTTGGGCTTGCGGGTCGGGCATGTCGATCGTGTTGCGGGGCCGATCATGCGCCAGCCGGCTGCCCAGGTCCATGCCCGCGGGCAAGTGTTGTCGTGCAGTTATGGGTCATCCGGCGTTCAGTCGAACAGCCCGGGCGCCTGCGCGGCCGGCGCGTCGTCGTCGCTGTAGAAGCAGGACGGGCAAACTGCACGGTAGCGCTCGTTGCCGCCGATCTCCACCTGCTCGCCCTGCGTCACGCGGCGGCCGTCGGCGCCCAGCCGCATGTTCATCGACGCCTTGCGCCCGCAGGCGCAGATGGTCTTCATCTCCTCCAGGTCGTCGGCCAGCGTCAGCAGTTCGGCCGAGCCCGGAAAGGCCTCGCCGCGGAAGTCGCTGCGCAATCCGTAGCAGATCACCGGCAGGTGGCCGCGGTGCGCCAGGCGGTGCAACTGGCGCACTTGGGCGCGGCTGAGGAACTGCGCCTCGTCGATCAGCAGGCAGGCCAGGTCGGCACCCAGGTGCTCGCGCACGAACTCGGTGTCGGGCCCGAAGGTGGCCACCGTGCGCTGCAGGCCCAGGCGCGAGCCGATCACGCCGTGGCCGGCGCGCGCGTCGTGCGCCGCGGTGAACAGCAGCACGCGCATGCCGCGCTCTTCGTAGTTATGTGCGGCCTGCAGCAAGGCGGTGGACTTGCCGGCGTTCATCGCCGCATAACGGAAATACAGCTTGCTCATCGGCGCCGGCCCGCCGCGCCTACTGGACCACGTTGAAGCCGACGATGGTGGCGCCGAAAACGTCGCTGCAGCCGCTGCCGCCCTGCGGGCACTTGGGCACGCCGGCGATCCACGGCAGCGGCCCGGCGTGCCGCTGCGACAAGGCGTTGGCCGCGTCGCCGGTGGGATAGAAGGCGAAGCCGCCTTCGTCGCGCTCGGGCAGCGCCGAATGGTCGCGCGGCAGCGCCGAGACCATCACCAGCAGCTGGTTGGCGCCGCTCGGCCCGGCGATCTTGAAGTCGACATCGGTCGGCAGGTTCAGCGCCACGTTCTTGCGCACCTTGGGCAGTCCGGAAATCTTGTTCGGGTACAGGCGCAGCAGCGAGCCGTCGGAGCCGTGGTTGAACACGTAGAGGTAGCCGTCGCGCTGCGACTTGACGGTGAACTCGATGGCGTCCTTCTCGCTGCGCACCGTCGTGCGCACGAGGCTGACCTCGACCTTGTGCTCGGGCGCCTGCGCGGCCACGATGCGCTTGAAGTCGGCCAGCGCGTCGAACGCGGCCGCGGCCGCGGCCGGAGGGGGCGCCGGCGCCGCCGCGACCGCCGGCGGCGGGGCGGGTGTTGCCGCCGATGTTGCCGCCGGCGTTGCCGCCACCGGCGCGGCGCTTGGCGCCGGCGCGGCCGGCGGCTTGAGCCAGGCGTAGGCGCCAAAGCCCAAGGCGCCGGTGGCCAGCAGCGCCGAGGCGAACAGCAGCAGCGGCCGCGGCCCGGACTGGGGCGGCGACAGCGACGGCGGCGGCGTCAGCGGCTGCGTGCGGGCCTCGAAGTCGAACGGCGTCTCGCCCGGCCGCACCGTGAACTGCGGCGCGGCGGGCGCGGCCGGCGTGGCTTCCACTGGCGGCGCGGCCACCGCCTCGCCGGGCGCCGCGGTGGCCAGCTCGACATCGGGCACCAGCGGCGCCGCGGGGGCGTACACGGTGGTCGGCCGCTGGATCTGCGTGACGGCGCCGGGCCCCTGCCAGGGCTGCGTGCGCTCGCGCGTGAACTCGTTGAGCCCCAGCTCGTCGCGGAACTGCTCGATCGATGGCGTGCGCTCCTCGGGCCGCACCGCCAGCGCGCGGTCCACCGCGACCAGGAAGCGCGCGCTGTAGCGGCCGGCGGCCAGTTGCGCCAGCGGCTCGTAGCCGTCGTTGATGAGCCGGCCCACCGACGGCGGCGGCGTGCGCCCGGTGATGCCGAAGTGGATGGTGGCGGCCAGCGCGTAGACATCGGTCCACGGGCCCTGCTTCATGCCCGGCACCTCGCCCCATTGCTCGATCGGCGCGTAGCCGGGCTTCAAGATCACGGTCAGCGCATGCGTCATGTCGCCGATGACCTGGCGTGCGGCGCCGAAGTCCAGCAGCAGCGGCCGCCGCGTGCCGGCCAGCAGCATCACGTTGTCGGGGGCGATGTCGCGGTGGTACCAGCGCTCGGCATGCACCACGCCCAAGGCCTCGGTCAGCGGGTCGAGCAGCGTCATCAGCGCCAGCTCGTCGGGCGGCTCGGGCAGCGACTTCCACTCGTCGCGCAGCGTGATGCCTTCGCAGAAGGGCATCACCATGTAGGCCGAACCGTTGGCCTTCCAGAAGCGGTAGACCTTGATCAGCGCCGGGTGGTCGAACTGCGCCAGCAGCCGCGCTTCCTCGACGAAGCTGCGCAGCCCGGCCTCGAAGGCCTCGGCGTGCCGCTCGGAGCGCACCACCACCTGCGTGCCGGCAGAGCGCCCGACCATGCCCGACGGGAAGTACTCCTTCACCGCCACGTGGCGCTTGAGCGAGTGGTCCCAGGCGCGGTAGACGATGGAAAAGCCGCCTTCGCCGGCCACGCTCTTCAGCTCGAACTCGTCGAGGAAGGTGCCCAGCGGCAGCGCGTTGCCCGAGTCCTGGCGGCCCGGCAGCGGCGGCGCCGGCGGCGCCCCGGCGGGGGTTTCGCCCGGCGGCCCGTCCTGCGGCGGTGTCACCACCGTGCGGTCGTTGTCGGGCGTGTCGTTGTTCATGGCGGCCGGGCCGCAGTCTGCCAGATCCGCTGGCCCAATCGCCCCGGCCGCGGATTAAGTCGTCGATTTCGGGCCTCGCGGCGGGCCGCGGCGGTGACAAGATACGGCCCGCGCTCCCAAGGCGTCACGGAGGAACGAGCATGAAGACCACCCCGCTGCAGGCCATCGCGGCCGCGCTGTTGCTGATCGGGGGTGCCGCTGCCCAGGCACAGGCGCCGGCCCCGGTGCTGAAGATGAACCAGGTCACCGAACAGGCCCTGGTCGACGCGCTGGACATCGGCGAGCCCGGCGCCGAGGAAGGCGCCAAGACGCGCAGCATCCGCCCCACCGCGCGCAGCAACAACAACAGCGGCAACACGCCGTCGCGCGTGGCGGCCGGCAAGTCCAACCTGCTGATCACCTTCAACACCAGCTCGGCCGAGCTGACCAACGAGAGCAAGCACGCGCTCGGCACGGTGGCCAAGGCCATGCAGTCGGACAAGCTGGCGCCCTACGCCTTCAGCGTGGAAGGCCATGCCGACCCGCGCGGCAATGCCGACCTCAACCAGCGCCTGTCGGCCGCGCGCGCGCAGTCGGTGGTGAACTACCTCGTCGCCGCGCAAGGCATCGCGGCGGACCGCCTGTCGCCGGTGGGCAAGGGCTCGGCCGAACTGCTGAACACCGAGCGCCCCGACGCGCCGGAGAACCGCCGCGTCACTATCGTCACCAAGCGGCAGTAGTCCGCAGCCTCAGGCCGCGGCCGGCGCGCTGCGGAAGTCCAGCACGAAGTCGTTGTCGGCGGCGTCGACCTGGATGGCTTCGACCACCTGCGCCTCGCCGGCGTGCTGCAGGAAGTGCGTGGCCAGGCGCGGCAGCAGGCTTTGGGTGAGGATGGCATCGACCATGCGGCCGCCCGATTCCACCTCGGTGCAGCGGCGGCGGATCAGCTCGACCACGGCGTCGGTGTAGTCCAGCCGGGCGCCGTGGCGGTCGGCCACGCGCTGCTGGATGCGGCCGAGCTGCAGCCGGATGATCTGGCCCAGCATCTCGTCGCTGATCGGGTAGTACGGCACCACCACCAGCCGCCCCAGCAGCGCCGGCGGAAACTTCTCCAGCAGCGGCTTGCGCAAGGCGCTGGCCAGCGCGTCGACGCCGGGCATCAGGTCGGGGTCGCGGCACAGGCTGGCGATGACGTCGGTCCCAACGTTCGACGTGAGGATGATGACGGTGTTCTTGAAGTCGATGTAGCGGCCTTCGCCGTCCTCCATCCAGCCCTTGTCGAAGACCTGGAAAAACATCTCGTGCACGTCGCTGTGCGCCTTCTCGACCTCGTCGAGCAGCACCACGCTGTACGGCCGCCGGCGCACCGCCTCGGTCAGCACGCCGCCTTCGCCGTAGCCCACGTAGCCCGGCGGCGAGCCCTTCAGCGTGGAGACGGTGTGCGCCTCCTGGAACTCGCTCATGTTGATGGTGATGAGGTTGTGCTCGCCGCCGTACAGCGACTCGGCCAGCGCCAGCGCGGTCTCGGTCTTGCCGACGCCCGAAGGGCCGGCGAGCATGAAGACGCCGACCGGTTTGCTCGGGTTGTCGAGCTGCGCGCGCGCGGTCTGGATGCGCCGGGCGATCGCGTCCAGCCCGTGGCGCTGGCCGATCACGCGCTTGCCCAAGGTGTCGGCCAGCTGCAGCACGGCCTGGATTTCGTTGCGCACCATGCGGCCGACCGGGATGCCGGTCCATTCGGCCACCACCGCCGCCACCGCGCTGGCGTCCACCGTGGGCTGCAGCAGCGGGTCGTCGCCCTGCAGCGCGGCCAGTTCCTTGCGCAGGCGCTGCAGCTCGGCGGCGTCGGCGCCGGGCTCGGCGGCCACCAGCTTGGCTTCGGCGGCGCCGATCTGCTGCACGAGCTGGCTCTCGGCCTCGAAGCGGGCGTTGAGCGCCGCGCGTTCTTCTTCCAGCTTGGCCTGCGTGGCCTTCAGCTCGTCCAGCCGCTGGCCGTGGTCGACGCCCAGCGCCAGCTCGCGCTGCACCACGTCCAGCTCGATCTGCAGGGCCTGCAGCCGGCGCGTCACGTGCTCCAGCCGCGCCGGCACCGCGTGCAGGCCCATCGCCACGCGCGAGCACGCGGTGTCGAGCAGGCTCACCGCCTTGTCGGGCAGCTGGCGCGCCGGGATGTAGCGGTGCGACAGGCTCACCGCGGCCTGCACCGCGTCGTCGCCGATGCGCACCTTGTGGTGGGCCTCCAGCTTGGCCGTCACGCCGCGCAGCATGGCGGTGGCCTTGGCCTCGTCGGGCTCGTGGATCTGCACGACCTGGAAGCGCCGCGTCAGCGCCGGGTCCTTCTCGATGTACTTCTTGTATTCGGCCCAGGTGGTGGCGCCGATGGTGCGCAGCGTGCCGCGCGCCAGCGCCGGCTTCAGCAGGTTGGCGGCGTCGCCGGTGCCGGCCGCGCCGCCGGCGCCGACCAGCGTGTGCACCTCGTCGATGAACAGGATGATGGGCGTGGCGCTGCCCTGCACCTCGTCGAGCAGCGTGCGCAGCCGGTTCTCGAACTCGCCCTTCATGCTGGCGCCGGCCTGCAGCAGGCCGACGTCCATCACGCGAAGCTGCACGCCGCGCAGCGGCGGCGGCACGTCGCCTTCGGCGATGCGCAGCGCCATGCCTTCGACCACCGCGGTCTTGCCGACGCCGGCCTCGCCGACCAGGATGGGGTTGTTCTGGCGGCGGCGCAGCAGGATGTCGATCATCTGTCGCACCTCGTCGTCGCGGCCGGTCACCGGGTCCATCTCGCCGCGCCGGGCGCGCTCGGTGAGGTCTTGCGTGTACTTCTCCAGCGCCGTGCCCTTGCCGCCGCCGGCGCCCGGCATCGCGTTGCTGGCCTCGCCGGGCGCGCCCTGCAGGCCGCTGCCGTCGCTGGCCTGCAGCCGCGCCTCGGGCGAGCCGGGCAGGATCTTGCCGAAAGCCTCGCTCAGCATCGGCTCGGCGAGCTTGTCGAACTCCTTGGAGATGGCGCGCAATTCGTTGGTCAGCACGCGCGTGCGCAGCATGCCCGACAGCAGGTAGGCGCTGCGGATCTGCGACTCGTTGAACATCAGCGTGGCGTAGACCCAGCCACGCTCGATCGCGGTTTCGATCTGGTCGGAGAAGTCGCTGATCGCCGTGGCGCCGCGCGGCAGCCGGTCGAGGCTGGCCACCACGTCGGCGGCCAGCTTCTCGGCATCGACGCCGAAGTGGCGCGACAGCCGCAGCAGGTCGGAGTCGGCCTCCTGCAGCAACTGGTGCAGCCAGTGGACCAGCTCGACATAGGGGTTGCCGCGCAGCTTGCAGAAGACGGTGGCGCTTTCGAGCGACTTGAACAGCAGCGGGTTGAGCTTGCCGAACAGGGCCAGACGACTGATTTCGGACACGGGCGAGCTCACTGGGTGGGGGTGGATGAGGCGCGGCGGCGGCCGTCGCCGCGCACGGGCCGGCGCTGGCGGCGCAGCCAGCGTTCGGCGTCGAAGCAGAAGTCGTCGGCGTCGCGCGGCGCCGGGCCGGCCAGCAGCCAGCTGCTGTGGCCCAGCCGCGCCTGGCCGCCGAGCGCCGTGCCCGGCACCTCGGGCCGGCGCAGCACGAGCTGCAGGTCCCAGGCGTACTCGATGCCGACGTAGTTGCGCACCCAGTCGACCAGGGCGCGGAAGTCTTCGGCGCCCGGCAGCAGGCGCAGGTAATTCGTTAGTGGCATGGGCCCCAGGCGCAGCCGGAAGGCGTACTGCGCGTCGGGCACGCGCGAGCCGACCACCGCGTCGACGCCCAGCTGCGTGTTGCCACCGAAGGGCTGCAGCCGCGTCTGCTGCGCCGGGTCGAGTTGCAGGTGGTGCAGCCGGTGCTCCTGCAGCTGCACCGGCACGCCGAAGAACAGGCGCAGCGCCGCCGCCAGGCCTTCGGGGTTGCGCGTCCAGCGGCTCCAGTGGCCGGCGGCAAAGCGCTTGGCGTGGTCGGGCACGGCATCGCGGTCCAGCATGCCGGCCTCGCCGAGGCCGATCAGGCTGCCGAGATAACGGCCGAAATGATCGGCGCCCGGCCGGTCCAGCGAAACGGTGGGCTGCGCGTCGGCCCAGGCGCGGAAGAACAGCAGCAGCAGCCGGTGGTGGAAGATGTCGGCAAAGCGAGCCAGCGTCGGGTCGTCATGCTGGCGCAGCCGCTCGCGCACGTACTCGGTCAGGTGGGTCGGCAGCGGGCCGTTGGGGCCGTAGAGGCCGAAGCTCCACACCGTCAGCCGCTCGGGCAGGTGCGGCGCGCGCGCCGGCGGCGGCAGCACCTCGGCCAGCGTGGCCGGCGCGAAGGCGAGCGAGGGGTCCTGGCCCAGGCGGATGGGCTCGGCACGCGGCCGCTCGGCGCGGCCCAGGCGCGGCAGCGCGGGGTGCCGCGCCTGCAGCATGCGCAGCGCGAAGAAGAGGTCGTAGGCGTTGGGGTCGGCCTTCAGGCGGCGCCAGAACTCGCGCGCGCCGAAGCCCGGCAGCTCCGGCGGCCGGGCCGCGGGCAGCGCGGTGGCGGTGGCGGTGACGGTGACGGCGGCGGCCGCTGCCGTCACCGCCGGCGCCGTTCCGCTCGTTTCGGCCGTCATGCCGCCGGCCTCGCGCCCATGCGCGCCGGCCACGTGGCCAGGCGGCCGCGCTGCCGCGAGCGCAGCTCCAGCTCGGTGAAGCTGTTGATGCCGACGTGGCGGGCCAGGAACTGCTCCAGCACCGCGGCCAGCGGCCACGGGCTGACGCCGGCGAACGGCGTGTCGTCGACGGTCAGCCGGGCGCCCACGCCGCGCCCGTAGACGAGCTGGCGGTGCTGCGGCAGCCGCCGCGTGATGGGCTCGATGGCCAGCGACGCCACGCCCTGGATCTGGCCGCCGAGGTCGCGGTTGCCGAGGTCTTTGTACAAACCCAGCAGCTCGCGCAGCGTGGCCGCGCCTTCCTCGTCGGACCGGTCGCTCAAGGCCAGGTAGTTGAGCGTGAGGTGCGAGATCAGCCGCCAGGTGATTTCGTTCTCGGCCATCGCCTCCACCGGGCGCGATGGGCCGGCCACCACGCGCACGGCGCCGATCGGCGCCGATTCCACCGGCGAGAGGTCGCCGCCGCCCTGGCCCACCGACATCAGCAGCGGCAGGTCGCGGTTGGTGCACAGCGTCACCACGCTCAACTGCCGCAGGTCGTCGGAGAAGGGCGCGGCGCGCTGGTCCACCAGCGACAGGAAGACCTCGCTGCCCAGGTAGCGGGTGCGCGCGCCGAAGCGGGCCGCGTGCTCGGAGAACAGTCGCGGCTCGCGCCGCAGCGCGTAGTAGGCCTGGTCGTCGGTGCGGATGCCGTGCACCGCGGCGTACAGCGGCACGAACTCGCGGTCTTCGACGCGGCCCTCCTGGTGGCCGACGACCGAGCGCACGCCGTAGACCTCGTAGTCGCGCGGGCGCGTGCGGTCGGGCACCACGTGGTACTCGTTGACGCTGGGGCTGAGGTGGATGCGGTCGGCCGTGCGCTGGGTGAGGTTGATCGCCGGCACGCAGTGCAGCAGGAAGTTGTGCTGGTCGACCGAGGCCTCCAGCTCGGGCCGCGGCTTGCGCAGCAGCAGCGTCAGCGCCACCTGGCGCTGCCGGGCCTGGCGCAGCGCCGGCGCCAGCCCGCGGATCGACAGGAAGCGAAAGCGCGCCGGGAACGCGAAGTACTCGTGCAGCAGGCGGTGGCCCTGGAAGGCGCGGTGGGTGTAGGGCAGCAGCGCCTGCGACTGGTCATAACCCTCGGGTTGAACGGCCGCGGGGCCGAGCTGCGCGAACACGCGCGTCGGGTCTTGCGCGTCGTGCACCACCACGCCCAGCAGCGAGCCGTGGATCAGCTCCTGCAACTGGGTGGCCACGGTGTCGGGGCCGGCCAGGTGCAGGTCCAGCCGGTCCAGCCGCAACTGGTCGAAGGTCAGGCCGCTGCGCACGGCCAAGTCCAGCCGCAGGTGGCCGGCGGCCTCGGCCGGCAGCCGCAGGCTGGACGGCGGCAGTTCCACCGGCGCGCCGCCCAGCCGCGCGCGCACCAGGTCCAGCGGCCACAGCAGCAGGTCGTGGCCGGTGCGGAACTCGCAAGGCGTCTGCTCGTCGGCCGTCTTGCGGCTGCGCAGCACCGTGCCGGCCGGCAGCGGGAAGCCCGCGGCCAGGCTGCCTTCGCTGGCGCTGGGCTCGATCTGCGCGACCAGCATCGCCGGCGTCGGCGCCAGGTAATGCGGGCACACCATTTCCAGGATGCGCTGCGACAGGCGCGGGAACTCCGCGTCCATCTTCAGCTGGATGCGCGCGGTGAGGAAGGCGAAGCCTTCGAGCAGCCGCTCGACGTAGGGGTCGGCGACCTCCAGCTCGCGCATCGTCAGCCGGCCCGCCACCTTGGGGAAGGCGGCCGCGAACTCGGCGCCCAGCTCGCGCAGGTACGCAAGCTCGCGGTTGTAGACCTCGACGAGCTGGGGATTCAAGGCCTCAGCCCCCTTCCACCGCCACCTGGCCGGTTTCCAGGTCGAGGCTGGTCTTGAGCAGCATCTCCATCGGGTAGGGCATCGACCAGAACTGGCAGCGGATCTCGAACTGCAGCGTGTTGTGGTGGCTCAGCCCGGCGGCCGACGGCGCCAGCGTGACCTGCAGCGTGTCGGGCAGGATGCGCGGCTCGAAGTTGACGATGCACTGGCGGATGTCGGCCTCCAGCGCCGGCCAGTCCAGCTCGGACAGCAACTGCCCGGCCTTGGGCGTGATGCCGTAGTTGAGCACCGAGCGCTCGGCCAGCGGCAGGCCTGCGAAGTCGATCAGCCCGCTGGCGTTGTTGGCGTTGAGCAGCCAGCCCAGGTCGCGCAGCAACGCCGCGCGCAGGCGCGATTCGTTGACGTAGACGCTGTCGACGCGTTCGCTGCGCTTGAGCGGCTCGTCGTCGGTCAGCCGGTCCAGCAGCGCCGGCTGCAGGCGGTCCTTGCCGCCGTCGGGCCCGGCCCTGGAAGGTCGCGACGATGCCATGCGGCTAACGGCCTGGCTAGGCGGCGCCGAGCTGCAGCCGGCGCACGTCGAGCAGCGCCTGCTCGTCGCCGTCGGCCAGCCACATGCGCTGGCCCAGGCCGCTGGCGTGGCCGTCGCCGAGATCGGTCCACTCGGTTCGGCGCGCCAGGCGCAGCGCGTCGTCGCCGGCTTCGCTGCCGGGGTAGCGGGCCGGGATGAAGCCGGCCAGCGTGCCGCCGCCGACCAGGGTGACCTCGCAAGCGGCCCAGACGAAGTCGCGCAGGTCCTGCGGCGCCTCGAAGCCGATGCGGGCGATGGCGGCAAACGGCAGCCAGTAGTAGTTGCCGTTGGCCAGCAGCTCGCACACCGGGCCCAGGCGCGAATCGGCGTCGGCAATCCACTCGAAGGGCTCGTCGTTCAGGCGGCCCGCGCTCTCCGGCGCCTGCTCGAAGGCCTGGGCGCGCAAGGCGGCGGCCGCCGCCGCGTCGCCGTTGCCCAGCAGGCGCAGCGCCTCGACCAGCAGGCCCATCCAGGCCGGCGGCTCGCCCAGGATGTTGGGCGAACGGCGGCCGGCGAAGACCTCGGCGCGCAGCACCTCGCAGCGGATGGCCTCGCGGTAGGCGCGCGCCATCGGCTGCGCCTTGTCGTCGAGCTGGGCCGCCATCTGCAGCGCGTCGAGCGACTTCTGCCACTGGCCCATCACGGCCAGCAACTGGAACAGGTACACGCGCAGCGAGGCCTGGCCGGGCGCGGCGCGGATCGCGGCTCTCAGCTCGGCAAGCTGCTCGTCGAGCGGGCGTGAAGGGTCGAAGCGGGCCATGGTGTGCACTCGGCAGGCGGCGGCAGCCGCGGCAAGGTGGATCAGGACGGGATCGCGGCTCGGGGCCGGGCCCGCAACACGAAGTGGCAGCGCAGCGGCCGCGCGCGCCAGACGCCCTTGGGCTCGGACCACAGCGGCAGCCGCAGGCGGGCGGTGGGCAGCAACTCGACCTCCCAGTCCTTGTCGTCGATGAAGCCAAACCCGACGCGCTGACCATCCAGCAGGCGCGGCCCGCTGAAGTGGCCGGTGGCATAGGGGCCGCCCAGCGTGGCGCTGTCCAGCGCATGGCCCTGGCCGTCCAGCAGGCACAGGTGCAGCAGTTCCTCGTAGGGCGTGTCGTCGGTCAGGAACAGCAGATAGCGGCCATCGGCCTCGACCGCCGCCTCCAGCACCCGGCCGGCCACCACGGCGCCGCTGTCGCGCCCGCCCAGCAGCACGGCGCTGCGCGGCGGCTCGTTGTCGCTGGACGCGGGCAGCGGCCGGATGCTCACCTCGTCGGCCAGCCGCATGGTCTTGCGCTCACCAGAAGTACGAGGCGCCGAAGGCCGCCAGCACGCCGCCGACGAAGGCGCCCACCGTCACGCACACCGGCGCGCCGGGGCCGCAGGCCAGGCCGGCCAGCGCACCGCCGGCAATGCCGCCGCCGATGCCGGCGCCGGTGACGGCGGCCTCGCGCTGGGCGGCGGCCACATGGTCCTCGGCGATGGCGACCTGGTAGATCGACACCGCCAGCGACAGCACCAGCAGCCCGCGCCCGGCCGCCGAGAAGCGCCGCATCATCAGCGTGACCTGCGGGTTGGACTTGCCGGCCGAGTTCACGATCTCGGCGTAGACGGCGTTTTGCTGGCTGGGCGACAGGCGGCCAAACTCGGCCTGCGGGCCGTGCAGTTGCACCACCTTGCGCGCGATCAGCTCGTTGAGCGTGCGGCCTTCGCGCTTGAGCCGCTCGGCCAGCGCGCGGCCGACCGGCGTGCTGCGGCTGCGGATGATGTCCATCACCGCGTTGCGCGCCTCGTTGGCCTGCTCGGCGGCCTGCGCCCAGGTGATCTGGCCGGCGCGCGCCTGGCGGCGCAAGTCGTCGGCCAGCGCGGCGATGCGCCGGCCGTACTGCGCACGGGTCACGCCGTCCAGCCCCAGGTGCGCGCCGACGTTGGCCAGCTGCGCCTCGAAGCTTTGCACCGCGGCGTCGAGCAGCCGCTCGTCGCCCGACGCGGATTCGAACTGCCACTCGGCCACGGCGCGGCGCCTTCCCGGCTCAGTTGGCGGCGGCCTTGACCGACGGCAGCTTGGACACCAGGCGCAGCGACACGGTCAGCCCTTCGAGCTGGTAGTGCGGGCGCAAGAACATCTTGGAGCTGTAGTAGCCGGGGTTGCCCTCGACCTCCTCGACCTTGACCTCGGCGGCGGCCAGCGGCTTGCGCGCCTTGGTCTCCTGCGAGGAGTTGGCGGGGTCGCCGTCGACGTAGTTCATGATCCAGTCGTTGAGCCAGCGCTCCATGTCCGAACGCTCGCGGAAGGAGCCGATCTTGTCGCGCACGATGCACTTCAGGTAGTGCGCGAAGCGGCTGCAGGCGAACATGTAGGGCAGCCGCGCCGACAGGTTGGCGTTGGCGCTGGCGTCGGCATCGTAGTACTCGGCCGGCTTGTTGAGCGACTGCGCGCCGATGAAGGCGGCCACGTCGCTGTTCTTGCGGTGCACCAGCGGCATGAAGCCGTTCTTGGCGAGTTCGGCCTCGCGGCGGTCGCTGATCGCGATCTCGGTCGGGCACTTCATGTCGACGCCGCCGTCGTCCGACGGGAAGGTGTGCGCCGGCAGGTTCTCCACCGCGCCGCCGGATTCGACGCCGCGGATCGAGGTGCACCAGCCGTAGTACTTGAACGAGCGGTTGATGTTGACCGCCATGGCGTAGGCCGCGTTGGCCCAGCAGTACTTGCCGTGGTCGCCGCCGGAGGTTTCTTCCTCGAAGTCGAACTCGTCCACCGGGTTGGTCTTGGCGCCGTAGGGCAGCCGCGACAGGTAGCGCGGCATCGCCAGGCCGATGTACTTGGAGTCTTCCGAATCGCGCAGGCTGCGCCAGGCGGCGTATTCGGTGTTGGTGAAGATCTTGGTCAGGTCGCGCGGGTTGGCCAGCTCCTGCCACGACTCCATCTGCATCAGCGCCGGCGAGGCGCCGCTGATGAAGGGGCAATGCGCCGAGGCGGCCACCTTGGCCATCTCGCCGAGCAGTTCCACGTCGGGCGGGCTGTGGTCGAAGTGGTAGTCGCCCACCAGGCAGCCGAAGGGTTCGCCGCCGAACTGGCCGTACTCTTCCTCGTAGACCTTCTTGAACACCGGGCTCTGGTCCCAGGCCACGCCCTTGTAGCGGCGCAGCGTGCGATGCAGCTCCTTCTTGGAGATGTTCATCACGCGGATCTTGAGCATCTCGTCGGTTTCGGTGTTCGTCACCAGGTGATGCAGGCCGCGCCAGGCGCCTTCGAGCTGCTGGAACTCGGCGTGGTGGATGATCAGGTTGACCTGCTCCGACAGCCGCTTGTCGATCTCGGCGATGATGGCCTGCACGGTCTTGTAGGCGTCGCCCGAGATGGTGCCGCTGGCCGCCAGCGCCTGCTGCGCCAGCGTCTGCACCGCGGCTTCGACGGCCTCGCGCGCCTGGTCGGTCTTGGGCCGGAACTCCTTTTGCAGCAGCGCGGCGAACTCGCTGCTTTCCTGTACCTGGCCTGCGCCGGCGCTGCGTTCGGTCTGGGGGGCGTTCATGGGGGTCCTCCGAGGTTCAGGCCTTGTCGCCGGCGGCCGGCGCGCTGTTCGGTGCGGCGGCCAGCGACTTCAGCAGCGCCGGGTCCTGCAGCACCTTGGCGATCAGGTCCTCGGCGCCCTGCTTGCCGTCCATGTACGACAGCAGGTTGTGCAGCTGGGTGCGCGCGTCCAGCAGCGACTTCAGCGCGCCCACCTTGCCGGCGATGGCCGCCGGCGAGAAGTCGTCCATGCTCTCGAAAGTGAGGTCGACGTTGAGCATGCCTTCGCCAGTCAGCGTGTTGGGCACGTTGAAGGCCACGCGCGGCTTGATGGACTTCATGCGCGCGTCGAAGTTGTCGATGTCGATTTCGAGGAACTTGCGGTCGCCCACCTCGGGCAGCGGCTCCAGCGGCTTGCCCGCCAGGTCGGCCATCACGCCCATCACGAAGGGGATCTGGACCTTCTTTTCCGAGCCGTAGATCTCCACGTCGTATTCGATCTGGACCCGCGGCGCCCGGTTGCGGGCGATGAATTTCTGGCCGCTCTTGCCTGTCTTGCTCATCGGTTCACCTCGATGGGATGGGGTTGCTCAGCTGCGCCGGGGCATTGTCGATCCAGATCGACCGCGGCCCCAAGCCTCTCCAGGATGACGATAACAGTGCCCCCGGCGCCGCGGACCGTGCATCGTTGGGGGGCGCCGCGCGCCGACCTCATTCATCGCCGGGGGCCGCGCCGGTGACGTTCTGCACCGGGCCGACGCTGTCGGGCGCCAGCTCGCGCAGGATGTCGATGAAGTTCATGCCCATCAGCCGCGCGGCGCGGCGGATCAGCAGCGGCGCCGGGTTGGTGGGCTCGCTGCGCTCCAGGAACTCGGCCACTGCCAGCAGCTGGGCACGCGCGTCGTCGCGGCTGCGCAGTTCGCCGGGCGCGGCCGGGGGTGCGCCCGCCGTCGGGCCGCCGGGCGCCGCGGCGGCATCGGCCGTGGCCGTGGCCGCGGCGGCGGCCTCGTCGCGCGGCCGCAGTTGCGCCAGCAGGTCCAGCATCGGCTTGACGTTCTCGAACGGCGGCCGCTGCTGGCCTTGCAACTGCTGGTTGCACACGGCGATGACGCGCTGCAGGCTGTCGCGCGCCGCGACCAGGCCCTTGATCGCCGGCTGCTCCTGGCGCCAGGCGTCGGCGGCGGCCAGGCGCAACTGCTCGGCGCCGAGCTTGGGGGCGCCTTCGGGCAGCGGCTGGCCGCGTAGCACGGTCATCGCGTCGCGCACGACGATGGCGCTGCCGCCCAGGCGCAGCAGCTCGGACTGGCGCAGGTCGCCCAGCAGGCCCACCGCGTCGTCGACCTGGCCCAGCGCGTTCATGCGCATGAAGTAGTCGCCGTCCTCGGGCTGCGGGTGCAGGCCGTCCCAGTGCTGTTCGAGCAGCCGCGCCATCAGCTCCAGGCCGTCGGCCAGCCCGGCGGCGCCGCGCAGGTTGACCCAGGCGCGGCACAGCAGCCCGGCCACGCGCAGGTCCTTCGTGCGCGCCAGCAAGGCCTCGCTGCGCGACTCGATGTCGCGCCAGTCGGGCGGCTCGGCGGCGATCAGCGTGTCGCCGAACTGCTGCTCGGGCTTGCCGGCGGCGGCGGTCTCCAGCGCCAGGAAGTCGGCGTCGTAGGTGAGGTCGTCGCCGCTGGGCGAGGCCTCGCTCACGGGTTGCAGCAAGCGGTCGAGATCGGTCATGGGGGCTTTCGTCAGCGCTGCGCGCCCTGGAACAGGCGCAGGAACAGCGGCCGGTGCAGCACGCCGCCGTGGCTGAATTCCTGAAACGGCCACTGCGCCGTGGGCGAGACCCACCAGACGCTGGTGTCGGCGCCCTTTTGCAGCACCGCGCGCAACTCGGCCGAGGGCAGCGCCACCGTGGGCCCGGCGGCCACCGCCTCGCTGGCGGCGTTGAGGTCGGCCAGCATGTTGGCGATCAGCGGCGACACCGCCGGCGCCGCGGCCTGGCGGCTTTCGAAGGGCGAGGGCAGCTCGGCCAGCCGCGTGTCCAGCTCGTCGGGCGACAGCGGCAGCCGGCGCGCGTCGACCACCGCGGCGTGCGCACCGGCCAGGAAGCGGCTGAGCGTCGGCGCGTCGGCCATCGCCTGCTGGCGCTCGGCGGCCAGCGCCATCACGGTCAGCGGGTAGAAGCGGCCGACGCGGTCGACGCTGGGCGCGATCACGCCGCAGGCCGCCAGCCCGGTGACGCGCGCCGGCGTCAGGAAGAACCAGATCGGCGAGTGCACGAAGCGCTGCGTCCAGCTGTCGGCCGCGTCGCTGCGCAACTGGTCGAGGCCGCTGCGCAGCCAGTAGTCCCAGTCGGTGGTCAGCTCGTGCGACATGCGGCGGCCGACGAAGTCGCCGATCGACGGCAGCTTGCCGAACCAGCAAGCTGTGGTCACAGCGGCCTCCGCCGGGCCGCCCCAAGGAGGCCGCACCCCCTCGGGGGGCGGGCCGGGCGCGGCCCGGACCTGGGGGTGGTCACAGGTTGCTGGGACAAGCGAACTCCTCCATCGCCTTCAGACGGAACGGGTTCTGCACGCTGCTGGCGGTGACTTCCAAGCGCAAGCGCCGGCCTTCGACGGCGAAGCTGGCGACGAAGCGCTCGGGCGTGCTGCCGGGCGACAACTGGGCGCGGTCGAACAGGCGGTGCAGGGCCCAGGGCCCTTCGCTCAGCAGGCCCACGTTCTCGCCGCTGGAGGTGGTGAGCTGCAGCCGCACCTGGTTGGTTCCGCGCGCGCCGGGCCAGCTCATCGACTTGGGAATCTGCGGCCCGTGCTGGTAGCGCAGCACGTCGCCGTCGACGTCGAGCACCATCTGCGAGATGGTGGCGTCCATGTCCAGCGGCTTGATCTCCACGCGCAGCGCCGGCGCCTTGCCGCCGGAGCGGAAGTAGACGTCGCGGATGGTGGCCGCGCGCTGGAAGGCGGCCAGCGCCGCCGAGCCGCCGACCGGCGTGCCGTCGATGCCCTGCTTGAAGGTCCAGGGCTCGCGCGAGATGTCGACCATGGGCTGCAACTGGGCGCGGAAGAACTCGTCGAACAGCCCGCCCATCGAGAACAGGCGCGAGAAGTCGTCGGCCGTCACGTCCTTGGCGGCGCCGCGCGTGAAGGGGTAGCGGCCGTTGATCGAGCGGCGGCAGAAGTCGCCGATCTGCGCGTTGAGGTTGCCGCCGATGGTGCTGCGCACGTCGCTGCCGACGAAGCCCGAGGTGGCGGCGGCGAGGTCGGTGAACATCACCGACATCGGCACCGGCAGCCGCCGCGCCTCGCCGCGCACCTTTTCCAGCGTGCCCGACAGCGTGGGCGGCACGCTGCCGCCGGCCTTGACCTGCTGGCGCGCCGAGGCGATGACGGCGGCCGCCTCGTTGATCACCGCCAGGCTGTTGGTGATGGGCGCCGGCCCGGTGGCGCCGATGCCGGCCAGGCGGCGGTACTCGCGGAAGCGCACGTCGACGATGTCGGCCTCCAGCGTGCCGCTGGATGCCAGCCCGCCGACGTTGACCTGGCGGCCGGTGAGGCGGCTGAGCTGCTCCTGCTCTTCCTTGATGCGGTTGATCTTGTCGCCCAGCCAGCTGCTGGTGGTGCTGCCGCCGGCGCCGGCGCTGCCGGGCTTTTGCGCCAGCGTGGTCTCGCGGGCGACGGCGCGCACGAACTGCTCGATGCTGGAGTTGGGCGCCGAGTACAGCCGCGCCTGCTCGCCGGCCTGCTCCAGCGAGGTGGCGCGCACCGGCCGCACGTCGGCCAGGAAGTCCTCCCAGCGCTTGGCGTACTCCATCAGGTAAAGGCGCCGCACCTCGTTGGCGAGCTGGCCGGTCAGCGCCTCGCCGGCCGCGGCGGCGGCGCTGCCGCGGCTGCGGTCGGCCTGTTGGCCCAGCACCCAGCCTTCCTCGCTGCTCAGCAGTGTGGTGGTCTTGGGCAGCTCGCGCGCGAACAGGCCGTAATAACCGTCGTAGGTGAACAGCCCCGGGATGCCCTGGGTCAGCGCCTTGCCGCTGTGCCGCGTGAAGACCTGCGGCGCCTCGGGGCCGGCGGCGCGCACCACGGTGAACTCGGGCGGCTGGTCTTTCGCCGTCAGCAGCAGCTGCTTGAGCCGGCTGTAGGCGCGCTGCGCCGGCGAGAGCTGCGCCAGGCGCTGGCGCACGTCGGCCACCAGTGCGGTGTCCATCGGCTCGCGCGCGGTGACGGTGCGCTCGTCCATCAGCGCGTCGAGGTGGCGCGCCAGGCGGTCGGCCACGCCGCGCTGCTGGGCCTCGGGCGGCAGCGTGCGCGCCCATTCGGTGGCCATCCAGGCCTTGACGACGCGGGCGTCGAAATGCTCCGGGTCGTAGAGCATCAGGTAGGCCTTCAGCGCCTCGTAGCTGGCCTCGGGGTTGCTGGTCGACACCTCCTGCAGCGAGCGGCGCATCTGCCGCGCCAGCCGCGGCAGCCAGGCGTCTTCCAGCAGCCGCAGGTAGGTGCCTTCGGCGGCGGCCTGCATCTTGGGCACCTGCAGCAGCCCGTAGCGCCAGCCCAGCGGCGCCGAGTCGCCCTGGTAGCGGCTGCTGGTGGCCACCGCGGCGGCGTGGTCGAGCATCGGCAGCAGCGCCACCATGCTGTCGGGGTCGGCCTGCTTGGCCTCGTCGACGGCCTGCTTCAGCACGCCGGCATTGGCGCTCACCTCGCCCAGGTAGGCGCTGTTGTTGGCGTGGCTGTAGAACCAGGCCGCCGTCAGTCCCACCAGGCCGAGCGCCAGCAGCACCAGCCCGCCGGCCTGCAGCAGCCGCAGCTGGCGCTCTTTCTTGGTGTTGCGGCCGGTCAGGCCGGCCTCGTTGAAGATGACGTTCTTGAACAGCGTCTCGATGAAGTAGCTGCGGCCGCTTTGCGCCTTCAGCGCCTGGGCGCCGGCGGGCTGCACGGCGAAGCGCCGCGCCAGTGCCGACATCACGCGGTCGAAGGGCATGCCTTCCTGCGTGCCGCTGGTGAAGTAGATGCCGCGCAGCAGCGGCTTTTCCTTGAACTGAGTGGACGCGAAGACCTGGCGCAGCGTGTCGTGCACCACGTCGCGCAGGCCGACGAACTGCTGCGGCAGCGCGTACAGCAGGCCGCGCCGCGCGAGGTCGGGCTCGGAGGCCAGGCGCTGCGGCAGCAGGCGGTCGATCTGGCGCGCGACGAGGTCGAACTCTTCGCCGTACAGCGTCAGCGGCTCGGGCTGCAGGCCGGCTTCCGTGCCCTCGGCATAGGGCAGCGTGAAGCCCAGCACCTGGGCGCGTTCTTCGCGGCTCATCGTGCCGAAGAACTCGGTGAAGCCGGCCAGCAGGTCGGTCTTGGTGACCAGCACGTAGACCGGGAAGCGCAGCGACAGCTCCTCACACAGCTCGGCCAGGCGCTGGCCGATGGCGCGGCCGAGCTGGCTGCGCTCGGCCTCGGTGCTGGACAGCAGCTCCTGCACGCTGAGCGTGACCAGCACGCCGTTGATCGGCTGGCGGCCGCGGAAGCGCTTGAGCAGTTGCAGGAAGCCGGTCCACGCGGTGCTGTCCTGCTGGGCGTCGCTTTCCTGCGTGGTGTAGCGGCCGGCGGTGTCCAGCAGCACGGCCTGGTCGGTGAACCACCAGTCGCAGTTGCGGGTGCCGCCGACGCCGCGGATCGAACCCTTGCCGAACTTGTCGGCCAGCGGGAAGTTGAGCCCCGAGTTGACCAGCGCCGTGGTCTTGCCCGAGCCCGGCGAGCCGATGATCAGGTACCAGGGCAGCTGGTAGAGGTAGCGCTTGGTCAGGCGGCCGAACAGGCTGTTGTCGGCCTGCGCGAAGCGCGCCTTGGCCAGCGTGTCCACCGCCTCCTTGAAGCGGCCTTCGAGTTCCTTGACCTCCTGGCGGCCGGCGCTGGGCGCGGCGGCGTTGGGGTCGGCCGCGGTGAAGCGCACCAGCTGCGCCATCATGCGGCCGTTCATGTTCTTGTTGCGCCACCACTGCAGCAGCAGCTTGAGCAGCCACAGCGCCCACAGCAGCCCGATGATCAGCCAGCGGATGCCCTCGCCCTCCAGCGGGCGGTAGCGGTCGATCGCGATCAGCGGCCCGACGAACCAGATCAGCAGGCTCAGCAGCACCAGGCCGACCAGCGCCAGCGTGATGCGGTTGAAGAAGAAGGCGGCGAGCTTGCGCAGCATCGTCGTTCAGTTTCCGGGGCTGGGCGCGGCCGGGCGGGCGGCGGGCGCGGTGGGGGTCAGGGGCGCGGCAGGCGCGGCCGCCGGCGGCGGTTGCAGCGCGGCGTCGCGCGTGGCGGGCGGCACCTGCAGCACAATTTCCACCCGCCGGTTGCGCGAGCGGCCTTCGGGCGTGGTGTTGGGCGCCACCGGGTCGGCGTCGCCGCGGCCTTCGGGGCGCAGGCGGTGGCTGTCGCTGATCGAGCGCTGCAGGATCTCGGCCACCGCCTCGGCGCGCGCCTGCGACAGGTGCCAGTTGGACGGGAAGCGCACCGAGCGGATCGGCGCGTTGTCGGTGTAGCCGTTGATCAGCACGCGGCCGGGCACCTGGTTCAGCGCCGCCGCCACGCGCTGCAGCACCGTCACGTAGCGCGGCTTGACGACCACGGCGCCGGGGTCGAACAGCCCGTCGCCGAGCAGCACGATGGTGCTGCGGTCGGCCTCGTCGGCGACCTCGACCAGGCGGTCGCGGATCTCGGGCTCCAGGAACTGGCGCAGCCGCGGCGGCGTGGGCGCCGCGGTGGGCGGCGGCGCGGCCGCCACCACCTTGGGGAAGCGGATGCCGTTGAGCGCGGCGTAGACCTCGTCGGACTGCCCGGCCAGCCGCCAGCTGAACCACAGCCAGATCAGGAAGGCCAGCAGCAGCGCCACGGCGGCGGCCACCCACAGCGGCACCAGCGTCCACGGCGGCGCGGCGGCGCGCTCGACGCCGCGCCAGTGCACGGCCAGCGCCGACGAACGGTCGCCGCGCTCGTTCTCGATCACCTGCAGCAGCTGGGCCTTCAGCGTCTCCAGCTTGCTGCGACCGTCGTCGATCACGCGGTAGCGGCCCTCCAGCCCCAGCATCAGGCAGAAGTACATCAGCTCCAGCAGGTCGATGTGCTGGCGCGGCGACTGCACCAGCTTGGCCAGCAGCTGGAAGAACTTCTCGCCGCCCCAGGTCTCGTTGTGCAGCGCCACCAGCAGGCTGTAGCGCGGCCAGACGCCGCCGCCGCCCCAGGGCGTCTGCGCCGCGGCCTCGTCGATCGCGGTGCACAGGCAGTAGCGCGCGCCGATCACGGTCTCCATCGGCACGCCCGAGCCGGCGGCCTTGCGCTCGAAGCCGCGCATCGCCTCCAGCAGGTATTGCTGGAAGGCGGCCGGGTCTTCGTTGGTGGCCATCGCGCGGATCTGCGGGATCAGGTTCAGCAGCCCGTTGGCGGCGGCCACCAGCGGGTTGCCGCCGCTCACCACGTCGGGCAGGTCGGAGCGGCTGGCCGCCGCCGCCGCGGCGGCGCCGAACGGCCGCGGCTGCTCGCCGGTGGCGCCGAAGATGGTGCGGAACTCGCCCGGAACCGCGCCGCCGAAGGGGTCAGTGGCCATGCATCAGCCTCAGTGCCGGCGGATCGCCCACAGCTCGAGCTGCAGCTCGGGGAAGGCGCCGGAGACGTGAAGTGCCAGGCCGCCCGACTTCTGCAACTGCCGCCACAGCTCGTGCCCGGTGTCGACCTGGAAGTAGGTGAAGCCGCCGTGGTAGGGGATGTCGCGCGGCGCCACCGGCAGCGGCGACATCACCACCCCCGGCAGGTGCAGGTTGACCAGATCGCGGATGCGCTCCACCGGGCCCATCTTGACTTGCGCAGGAAAGTTGCTGCGCAGGAATTCTGGGCTGGTCTGGGCGTGCGCTGCCAGGACAAATTCACAGCTGTCGAGCATCTCCACACTCGGGATGATGGCCACGTGCACGCCGTATTGGCGCTCGCGGATCTCGATCTGGATGGCGTTTTGCTCCAGCACCGACGACAGCCCGCGCCGCAGCTCCAGCAGCAGCGGCGCGAAGCAGCCCTGCAGGTCGTCGTGGTCGTAGGCCGGCAGCTCGCCCGGGCGCTTGCTGTCGCGCTTGAAGGTGGCCAGCTCGCCGGCCAGGCGCAGCAACTCCTGGAACAGCCGCTCGGGGTGGATGGCGCGCTGCCGCGCCCAGTGCTCGACCACCGGCTCCCAACGATTGAGGAGCGACAGCATCAGGAAGTCGCCGAACTCGCCGGTGCCGCTGCGGCCGGGCTGCGACAGCCGGGCGTCGAGCGCCGCGCCGCGCTGGCGCAGCAGGCCCAGCAGCTCCTGGCACATCGCCAGCAGGCTGGAGCTGTCGCCGTTGTTCAGCACGGTGGGGATGAAGGCCGGGTCGAGCAGCAGCGAGCCGTCGGCGCGGCGCTCGACCACGCGGGCCAGCGGCAGGCCGACCCAGCCGCCGGCCACCTCGGCGGTGGGCCGCAGCACGAGCTGGGCCTGGCCCAGCTGCAGCTCGGCCGCCTGGGCGCCGGCCTCGTTGACATCGGCCACCTCCTGCACCTGGGCGCGGTAGCGGGCCAGCGCCGCGTCGGCGCCGTCGAAGCCGACCTCGATGCCGCTGCGCCGGCGCATCGGCAGCGCCAGGCTGACCAGGCTGTCCTTCAGCTCGCGCGGCACTTCCAGCGGCGCCGGCGGCTCGTCGTCCTGCGGCACCGAGAACGGCGTGCCGTCGGGGAACACGCCTTCGGCGGCGAGCACGGCGATCTTGCCCAAGGCCAGCAGCTCGCGGTCCAGCGTCAACTGCGAGTAGCCCCAGAAGAAGGGCTGCGCGCCGTGGCTGCGCTGCTGCACCAGCGCCTCGAAGTGGCGTTCCTGCTGCTGGAAATGCTGTGGCCGCAGGAACATGCCCTCCGACCACACGACCTTGCGTCGCCAGACCATGGGGCGCTACCTCGCGGCTTGCGGTTGCAGTTCGACGCGCACCGCATCGCGCGTCAGCGTCACCTTGTAGCGCACCGGCAGCAGCTTTTCGGCCGCGCCCAGGCCCAGGAAGCGGCGCCGCATCTCCACCGAGCCGGGGGCGTCGATGGTGGTCCGCCAGGAGCTGCGCTCGAGGTCGCGGAAGGCGGCCAGCAGGCCGAAGGCGCGCACCTCGGGGTTGCCCTTGCGGTCGACGCTGCGCCGCTCGCGCGGGGCGATCAGCCATTCCTCGCGGCGCACGAAGTCGGCGCCGATGGCCGCCTCGTCCTTTTCGATCAGGTCGAGGAAGCTGGCGCGCTCGAAGCTGGCCGCCGCCTTCAGCTCGTACAGGCGCAGCAGCACCGGCTTGGCGGCGCCGTTGATGTCGGGGTTGAGGTTGGCGTCGGCGCTCAGCTCGAAGATGGCGTTGGGCACCGCGGTGACCGGTGGCGGCGGCGCCGCCGGCGTGGCGATGGCGCTGACCGCGCCGCAGCCCGACAGCAGCGACGACGCCGGCAGCACGAGCAAGGCGCCGCCGCCCAGCAGGCCGTGCAGCGCGCGGCGCCGGTCTCGGAGGGGGGTGTTCATCGTCATCAAGCTTCCTTGGAAGACAGGTCGGGTTCGGGTGCGGTGGCGTCGGCCTCGGCGTCGGCCTCGTCATCGCCGGGGGCGATCCACACCGCCAGCGCGCTCAGGTTGTCCTGGTCGGGGTGTTCGGCGGCCAGCACCGCCTTGGCCATGCGTTCGAGCCAGACCGCCGGCGACGGGCAGTGCTTGAGCGCAGCCTCCATCGCCGGCTCGTCCAGGCGGTCCCACAGGCCGTCGGTGCACAGCAAGAAGGCGTCGCCGGCGTGCAGGTCCACCGCCTGCTGCAGCACGCTGGGCGGCACCTGCGAATCGGCGCCGACCGCGCCGACCAGCACGTTGCGGTGCGGCAGCTGGCGCAGGTCTTCGTCCTGGTAGAGGCCGGCCTTGCGCAACTGCTGCACCACGCTGTGGTCCTGCGTGATGCTGCAGACCACGCCGCCGCGGAACCAGTACAGCCGCGAGTCGCCCCAGTGCGCCCACAGCGCGCGCGCGTGCAGCGGGTCGATGCACAGCAGCACCACGGTGGCCGTCATCTCGCGGCGCGAGACGGCGGTGGGCTGCTCGCTGGCCACCGCCTGCTCGGCCAGCGAGATCAGCGAGGCCAGGCCGGCCGGCGCGAACAGCGGGTGCTGGCGCCAGGCTTCGAGCACCGCGTCGACCGTGAGGCGCGCCGCCAGCGCGCCGTTGCCGTGGCCGCCGGCGCCGTCGGCCAGCACGCAGCACAGGCCGCGCGTGCCGAGGTCGGCCAGGCCCATGAAGTCTTCGTTGGCCGGCCGTGCGCCGCGCTCGGTGCGGCAGGCCACCCGCATCAGGTGCCGATGTCCGGCGCCGGCGAGGTGGGCGATCAAGTCTTCTTCCTCAGCAGCAGCTCGTCCTCGTCCAGCGCGGCGTCGGCGGCGGCGTCGTAGGCCTTGACGAAGGTGCGCCCGGAAAAGGCGGTGAGGTCGTCCTCGGCGTTGCGGCGGATCTCGGCATAACGCTGTTTGTAGTCGTCCCAGAGCGCCGCCTTGTGGCGGTTGCGGCCCAGCCGGGCGAGCAGGCCGCCGGGGTCGCCGGCCTGGCGTTCGAGCTCGGCCGGGTCGAAGCGCGTCAGCGCCTCGGCATAGGCGGCGCGGATGCCGGCCATCAGCGCGAGCTGGTGCACGCGCAGGTCGCGGTAGGCCTCCTGCATCGCCGGCACCGGCCGCATGAAGCCGGGAAAGGTCTGGCCGAACATCTGCATCATCACGCCGTCGGCGTCGGGCAGGAACTTCAGCGGGTTGTTGGCCCGGTTGGCCATGATGGTGACGTCGGCGCGGAACTCGCGCTTGATCTCCGAGCGCGCATGCAGCAGGTCCATCGTGCCCTGGATCGCCGTGCGGAAGGTCTGGCCGACGCGCTGCATGAACTCGGGCGTCAGCTCGGACTTCACGCGCTCGGGCGGCAGGCCGATGCCTTCGATGAAGGCCTGCATCAGGGCTTGCAGGTCGGCCGCCGATGTCATGGCCGGGGCCGGGGCCGGGTCCACGGGCACCGGCGGCGCGGCGGCCGCGGCGGGCGGATCGAAGGGCGTGGGCGCGGGCCCGTCGAGATCGAGATCGAGGCCGGGCGCCACCACCGCCAGCGTCGGCACCTGCGGCAGCGGCACGGGCGCGCGCATCGGCAGCAACTGGGTGGAGGTGAGGTTGGCGTCGATGTTGCTGAAGATCGTGGCCTCGGGCGCCACCGGCGGCTCGCCGCCGCCGGCGGGCAGCGCGCCGGGCGCACGGTCGAACATCGTCAGGTCCAGCCCGTCCACGCGGTGCAGGCCGGCGGCCTGCAGCGGGGCGGGCGGCGGGGGCGGCGTGATCGATGATGGGATCGCGGGTGGGATCGCTGGCGTGATCATGGGCGCGATCACCGGTGCGATCACCGGTGCTTCGGCCGCCGGCATCGCCGCCTCGCGCGGCAGGCGCAGCGCTTGGCCCAGTTCGGAGCCGTGCAGCAGCCGCGCGGCATCCGGCGGCAGGCCCGGCAGCGTGGGCGCGCTCTCGAACAGGCGCAGCGGGTCGAGCTCCATCTGCGGGTCCAGCGAGGCCGGCAGCCCCTTGACCGCCGAGCGCTCCAGCGGGGAAGGCTGGTCGACGCGGTCAATCGCCGGCAGCGAGCGCAGCAACTCGTCGCGCAGCGGCGCCATCTCGGCGAGGTTGTGCATCGGCAGGCCGCCGGCCCAGGGGTCCTTGTCGCGGCGCTCCTGCTCGATGTCGCGGGCAAAGGGGTCGAAGTCGTCGGGGATCAGCAAGGCGCCCGGCGGCGCCGGCGCCGGCGCGGCGCGCGGCGAAGGTGCGGCGGCGGGTGGCGACGGCGACGCTTCGACGCGGCCGATGAAGGCGAAGGGGTTCTCGTCCAGCGCCGCGGCTGCAGCGGCCGGCGGCGGCGCCGCCGCCGGCAGCGCCTCACCGGCCGCCTGCCACGGCGTGCCGGGCCGCAGCGCGCGCAGCCGGTAAGGCCCGACGTGGACCTGCGTGCCGATCGGCAGCACCGTCTCCTGGCCCGAGGGCAGTTCCTGGCCGCCCACCACGATGGCGCGGCGCTCGCACAGGTTGGCGATCAAGGCCTTGTCGGTCTCCAGCCGCACCATGGCGTGGACGCGGGCGACGTGTGCATCGGGGTCGGGCAGCACCAGCTTGTTCTGGCCGCCGCGGCCGATGGTGCCGCCGGCCAGGCCGAAGACGGCCGACCAGGGCTTGGTCACGGCCTCGCCGTTGAAGCTTTCTACCCGGATCTCGATCTTGTCCATGGCGGTCGGTGCTGCGAGCATCGCATGCTAATGCGCCGTTTGGCGCGCATACAGGCGCTTGCGTTTGTTGCTTGCCGCACGCCGACGGGGCCGGCGGAGCGCCGCCGGCCCTGTGAGTTTTCACGTCGACCCTCCCAAATCCGACCGAGGCAATTCCCGACGGGCTGGGCACAATGGCTTGGCGATCAAACGAAGGAGCAATCGCATGGCCGTAGACATGTTCATGAAGGTGGAGGGAGCCAGTGGCGAGTCGCAAGACGCCAACCACAAGGGCTGGACGAACATCGACTCGTTCACGTGGGGCGCGACGCAGCCGCACTCGATGGCCTCGGG
>JAIUPH010000030.1 GCA_020161065.1 Pseudomonadota bacterium | reverse complement strand
GATGGGTTGAACCATGAGTACATGGGCTCAACCGGGGCGCCTCCGGCGGCCTGGCAGGGGCCTGGGATTGAAAAAGTTCAAACCGCAGCCAATCCACTTATCTCAGGCTGTTGCGTGTTCAAACGAGCGGAGCCGGCTCTCGACAAGTTCATCTTCTTCGAGGTCTTGAAGCGGCCGCCCGAGGCAGCCGCCCGGTGTCCCCGATCTGGAGGAGCTGATGCTCCACGCGATCAAGGAAACGTCCAGGGACAGCGGGTGGGCCGCGCTGTCAGCCGTGGGCTCCTTCATCAACAAGAACAATACCTCGTTCGACCCGCGCAATTACGGTTTCACCAAGCTCAGTGAGCTGGTGTGCAAGCAGGCTTACCTCGAAGTGAAGGAGACGACGGATCCGTCGGGCTTCAATCACTTGTCAGTGCGGGCAAGGGCCGTAGCGGCTTGAACTAGGCCGAATCCAGCGCGTTTTGCTGGACGAAGGCCTCACGAAGACTGACGGCGGACGGTCAGCCCTGTTCCGTTCGGTGACGCTCTGCGCCAGTGCGGACACTCAGATCTCGTACAACTTGGGCGTCTGGGTTTGTTGCGTGCCAGCCGGTGTCGGCGAGCCAAGTTCGTTGCTGCGACTTCTAACGCACTGGTCGCGCGTGCGCGTTCGAGCTGCTGAGGTGTCATGACCTCAGATGGGTACCATGGCGTCGTACTCGGGGGGAAGGGGAATGGAATCATGACAACGGTCTTCTACTCGTGGCAGCTCGACACGCCATCGCAGATTGGGCGCAACTTCATCGGCAAGGCGCTGGAGGGCGCCATCGCCATGCTTAGGAGCGATGCCGAAGTTGAAGAGGCGCTCCGTGATGTCTCCCTGGACAGTGACACCAAAGGAGTCTCGGGGTCCCCACCACTTGTCGAGACCATCTTTGGAAAGATCGATAAGGCTGCCGCCTTTGTGGCCGATCTCACCTTCGTGGGAGAGCGCGTCAGCGGCAAACCGACTCCGAATCCCAACGTTGCAATCGAGTACGGCTACGCACTGAAGGCCCTTGGGCACCGACGAATTGTCGGAGTCATGAATGCGGCGTACGGCGAGCCGACGCGGGACTCGCTGCCCTTCGACCTTGGGCACTTGAGGTTTCCCATATCCTACAACTGCCCTACGGACGCTCGTGACGGAGTGCGGAGGGCTGAGCGCAGCAAACTTGCCGAGCAGTTGAGGGTGGCGCTCAAGTCAGTGCTTGAGTCGTCGCTGCAACAGCCCAGATTGGAGCGCGCGGCATACCAGCCGCTGCAATCGCCTGATGGTGGCCCCAGGTTCCGTCGCGATAGGGAGGAGATTGGAGTGCTACACGACGGCAGTCCGATACCGCGAGCGCAGGTCACTGTCGCCTTCGCTCCGGGTGCAGCAATGTGGTTGCGAGTCATGCCCAAGTACGCACTTGAGAGACGGCTCCTGACCTCTGAACTTCGCTCGGCCTTCATTCACGGCGGACTCTTCACCGAACCTCTGAATGGGAAGGAACTGATGAATCCACACGGTGTTCGGGGTGCTGACGGTCACGGCTTTGGCTATGTGTCGGAAGGCCGAGCGCAAATGCTTGTTTACGCCTTTGTTCAAGGCGAAGTTTGGAGCATGGACACGACGGTGCTCAGATCGGAGCCAAGCAGAGTCTTCTTCGACCCCCAGAACTACGTGCACGCCCTGGTCGCCTACGCCGCGTTGCTTGGCCGGCTCGGTGTCCTTGGCCCCTACACGTGGATGGCTGGAATCAACGGCCTGAAAGGTCGGGGCATGGAGATAGTTGGCAGGTCCAGGGTGTTTCCTCCGTCCCCATGCCTAGTCGACGAAGTCGTCGAGCGTGGTGAATTCTCTGGCAAGCCAGAGGATGCTAGTGCGGCAATCGAGCCATTCGTTGCTCAAGTCTTTGACGCTGGAAATCTGGTGCGCTAAAGAGTTAACCGGGGTGCACATGGCACCATGCGTCGCGAGGCCGGGAGATTGGCCCGAAGGCAAGCGGAGAGGGCGAACGGCAGCAACACTAATCCTGGCCGCGCGGTGGCGGCCTGGGACTTCGAGAAGCTGAATGCTGTGGTTCTTGATGCCAAGTACGGGGCGGAATCTATCCGCTGCATTTCGACCGCTGAGACTGCGCGAGCGGATCGATGACGGCGATGCGTCACGAAGCTGCCTTAGGTTGCACAGGAGCGAAGGACGGCAACCGCTGCAGTCTCGCCACTCCTCACGAGACCGGCCGGAAGCAAACTCCGTCACCCTTGGCGGCGATCGTGGTGTACCCAGAGTCGCTGCTCGTCCTGCAGGCCTGTGAACGAACTCTCCTTCGCCCGGAGGCATGGACGCTACATCGTCAGCTCTGGTCTGATTTGATCATTGAAGCCAGGTGTGCACGAAGGGCTCGTCGGCCTTCGCTGTTCGTCGACCGCCATGCAGCCAACGCCAACTCCATCAGCGCCTGTTCGGCCACAGTGGGCGTGGCGTCGCTACGCACTTCGTCGAGCCAGCCCGCAGGTTTGCCCCGGAGTTGTTCAATCTGCCGAGCCAACTTGTCGCCGATGGGCCTTGAAGACTTGATCTGACTCCACATGCTGGGCGAGATTTGCAGCGTGGCCGCAAACGCCTGCTCCAAGCCCTTCGGCGACGCGCCCGTTGCCAATGCCTTCTCGGCGTAGTCCTGGAACAGTGCCATTGCGTTCTGTCTTCTGGCGACGGTGATGTTGGGCACGTGTTGTGTGTGGAATGCAACGAGGGCTGAACATCATTCTCGCAGGGGGTTGACGGTGGGGTAAAGAATCTTTACAGTCCGCTCCACTTTGAATCCCCGACCTTTCGGGCCAAGACTCTTCTGAACCGAGGCAAGACCGTGAAACCAGGCAACGTCATCAGGACACACCGACCCGAGCAGGGTCTGGGTGCGTTCGTGCGCGCCGCCTTGGGGCTTGCCTCGATGGGCCATGGCATGCACGTCAGTGCCCAGGGTTCTTTCATCCCGGCCAGCTATTGCTGGCTGGATCGGGCGGAGGACCAGGTGCATCCGGGAGAGGGCAGCGCGTAGACGCGCACCCTCCAAGCTCTGTACGCAGAGGCCCGGATACCGAAAGGATCCGGGCCTTTTTCATTTCTGGCTTCAACCGGCCTGCGCATCGGCGCAGACCCGCGATCGATGGATCGCACCACCGGCGACGGTGGACGCTCTTTAACAACTTGCTGCGAGGCGACCTCGGTACTGGCCGATGGATTGCCTCGCAACTTTTGCGGATGTAGCTCAGCAGGCAGAGCGCGACCACGCCATGGTCGAGGCCACGAGTTCGAGACTCGTCATCCGCTCCACTTCGGGTGTGTCCTTTCACTCCGTTGCCGCGCGACATGGTGTTGGCGGTACGGGATGTGCGCGACCCAAGGCCTGAGCCACGTGCAGCGAGACACCACATCCGACGGGATGCTCGCGTTTGGGCACAGCCGAAGTGGAACTCCATCGCCCTCGTAGCTCAGCAGGCAGAGCAGCCGCCTTGTAAGCAGCAGGCCGCGCGTTCGAATCGTCGCCGGGGGCACCACCAGTCAAGTCGCGTTCGTCTAGACGGCCGAGGACACCACTCTTTCAAGGTGGATACGCGGGTTCGAATCCCGCACGCGACGCCAGCACAAGGAACCCTCGTCGAGCTCACGCTTCGGGGGTGGAAATCGGCCGCAACGATTGGGCGGCGCCGGAACCCGTGACCGGATGGATCGCATTGCCTCGTTAACTCAGTGGCCAGAGTGCCGGCCTGTCTAGTCGGAAGCCGCGGGTTCGAATCCCGCACGGGGCGCCAGATCAGTTTGCCGAGATAGCTCAGCAGGTAGAGCGGCGCGTTGAAGGCGCGCGCGTCGGGGGTTCGATTCCCTCTCTCGGCACCAGACAGTCAGAACCTCGTTAGCTCAGTTGGATCAAGAGCGCCGGTCTACGAAGCCGGAGGTCGCACGTTCGAGTCGTGCACGAGGTGCCAACAACGGGTGCGTGGCAGAGAGGCCGATTGCGGCTGCCTTTAAAGCAGTCTCCCACGGGACACGGTAGTTCGCTCAGCGCGCAGCGCTGGACGCGGCGCCAGCCGCGGGCCGAAGGCCGAGCGCAGCGAGCAATCCATCCGCACCCACCAGCCATACCGGGCTAGCTCAACTGGCAGAGCGGCGGCCTCCAAAGCCGAAGGTTCGCGGTTCGATTCCGTGGTCCGGTGCCAGAGATCTCGACGTAGCCAAGTGGTCGAAGGCGGCGGCCTGCAAAGCCGCAGGCGCAAGCCCGCATCCGTTCGCTCTGGCCGGCTCGCCGGCCAGGACGTTGCGAAGCAACGGGCCGAAGGCCGAGCCTAGCGAGCAATCGGACCGTCGAGTCCAGGCCTCGTTAGCTCAGCGGACCAGAGCGGCCGGCTTCTACCCGGCGGGTCGGCCGTTCGAATCGGTCACGAGGCACCAGTTCACTTCCCCGATAGCGCAGTTGGCAGAGCGCCTGGCTGTTAACCAGGAGGTCCGTGGTTCGAAGCCACGTCGGGGAGCCATTTCAGTTTGATCTCGCGTAGCTCAGTGGCAGAGCACCGTCTTGATAAGGCGGGGGTCGGTGGATCGTTCCCACCCGCGGGTACCAGCTTCATCTCGGTGTGGCGCAGATGGCAGCGCGCGTGATTTGGGATCACGAGGCCGCAGGTTCGAGACCTGCCACCGAGACCAGCATCAGGCGTGTGCTTGGGTGTGGCCGTAGCTCAATGGCAGAGCCGTGGGCCGTGAACCCGCTGGTGCCGGTTCGACTCCGGCCGGTCACCCCCAAGCACATGTGAACTCCATGCGTCGCGAACTCGAGCGGCAGAGTACCGGCCTCTTAAGCCGGCATGTCAGGGTTCGAGCCCCTGGCGACGCACCAGCATCACCCCCTCGTGGCGGAATAGGCAGACGCACCGGTCTCAGAAACCGGAGCCCGCAGGGCATGTCCGTTCGACTCGGACCGAGGGGACCAGCCAGCAGTCCGGTAGCTCAGCGGCAGAGCAGCGCCCTCATAAGGCGAAGGCCGGTGGATCGTGCCCACCCCGGACTACCAACTCCATCAACCGCCCGAGGAGGTGTGCCATGAAACCGTTCGACGAAGACGACGTGTGCTTTCACGACGATGAGCAAGCGGCGCAAGGGCTTCCCGTCCGAGACGGGGGTCAAGCGCGGTGACCGCATCGTGCGCGGAACGAAGGAACTGAGCGAGAAGCTCGGTCGCAACGACCCATGCCCCTGCGGCTCAGCGAGGTTGTTTCAAGCACTGCTGCCTATGCAGCGGTTGCTTTTGACGGTGTGAACCGCCATCACTATCAGCGCTGACGACGCGTCGGCGCAGAACGACACGGAGAGCTGCCCGAGTGGCAAGGGGCTGGCTTGCTAAGCCAAGGCCGGCGTTCACATCGCCGCGGGCGTTCGATCCGCCCGCTCTCCGCCAGTCAGATGCGGCGTAGTCGAGAGGCCTCAGACACCAGCCTTTGAAGCTGGGGACGTTGGTTCGAATCCAACCGCCGCTGCCATCCGACAGCCCTTTAGCTCAGAGGCAGAGCAACGCTCTTACAAAGCGAAGGTCGACGTTTCGAAATCGTCAGGGGCTACCAGATTGCCGATACGTCCGTAGCTCAGCGGCAAGAGCGCGACTTTCCGAAGGTCGAGGCCGGTGGTTCGAGCCCACCCGGACGTGCCAAGCACAACACCTACAACCTCGGCCCGCGAAAGGAGGCCACCCATGCACCACCCAATCCACAGTCACGTGCTGCAACTCGACATCCAGGGCACGCCACAGGCGTGGATCTCGCTCGAGCACGCGGCGCTGCATGTGGCCACGGGCTCGGTGGCGTGGGTGGATGGCGACGGCCCACTGGCCACGCTGCGTGGCGGCTACAACGTCGCACGGGGCCGGCAGTCGGTCATCGACATCCACCCGATCATGGCGCTCTCCGGCTCGCCCAAAGTCAACCTGTTCGACGTGGTGCCGGCGTTCACCAAGGCCAAGCTGTTCCGGCGTGACCGGATGACCTGCGCCTACTGCGGGCAGCGGTTCAACGAACGCGACCTCTCGTGCGAGCACATCGTGCCGCAGGCACGCGGTGGCCGCTGGACCTGGATGAACCTGGTCGCGGCCTGCGGACCGTGCAACGGCCGCAAGGCCGACCGTACGCCGGAGGAAGCTGGCATGCCGCTGCTGTACCTGCCGTATGTGCCGAGCCGCTTCGAGGACTTTCTGCTCGAAGGCCGGAGCATCCGCGCCGACGTGCACGAGTGGCTGGCGGCGCGGCTGCCGAAGAACTCACGGCTGAGCTGATGGTGAGGAGACTTGTCGTCAAGCGACGATCGTCTCCCAACTCAAGCCATGCTTGTGCAGATACTTTCGGAGGCGGTCGGCGTCGTTGACGACCGTACGCTGGGTTCGTGAGCGATCAAACAGCTTGCGCCCCGCGTCCGACAGTGTTCGGGAATCGCGACACACCTTCACGACCGCTTCCAGCTGCACGCGGTCGAAGTAGTCGAGCTCCTGCAAGCGTTCCGCTGGCAGCAGCGTGCCGAGATCGACTTCTCCATGTTGCGGCCCACGTTCCGAGCGCTGCCACAGCCATCGCAGGCGCTGGATCTCGGCATCGACTTGCCCAGTGGTGATGCGCCCGCCGTCGGCCAGCGTGGCTAGGCGCGTCACGCTGGCGGACAGGTCACGGAAATTTCCGCTCCACAGTGCATCGGCCGACTGGGCGAAGCGCATGTAGTCGGTCTTGGCTTCCGCGTTGAAGCGCACGGCTCGGCCGAGTTCGACGCCGGCCTTCGAGAGCAGGTGCTCGATGTTGGGCTCCAGGTCTTCGGTGCGCTGCGACAGGCCCGGCAAGGTGTAGGACCACAAGTTGATGCGCGCGTACAGGTCTTCGCGGAAGCGGCCCTGTGCCACGTCCACGCGCAGATCGCGGTTGGTGCCGGCTATCAGTTGGAAGTCGCTCGAGACTTCGCGATCGCTGCCCATCGGGAAGAAGCGCTTCTCTTCCACGGCCTTGAGCAACATGGCTTGCTCGTCGGCGCCGAGTTCGCCGATCTCGTCGAGGAACAGCACCCCGTCATGGGCCGCGCGAAGCAGCCCGGCGCGATCGGCGGCTGCGCCAGTAAACGAGCCCTTCTTGTGACCGAACAATGTCGATGCGGCGCCGTCGCCTCGCAGCGTGGCGCAGTTGACTTCAACGAACTCGCCGCTGACCTGGTGGCGGGACTTCTTCAACTCGAACATGCGTCGGGCCAGGTGTGACTTGCCGGCGCCGGTGGGTCCGGTCAGCAGGATCGGTGCGCGCGACCGGATCGCCACGCGCTCGATCTCCTCGATCAGCGCGTTGAATCCCTTGTTGCGCGTGGCGATGCCGCTCTTGAGGAATGCCAGTGCATCGCGCTGCTCCTGCTCGAATCGCTGGGCCAGCGCGTCGTAGCGCGATAGATCCAGGTCGATGAGCGCGAAGCTGCCTGGGTCGTTGCGGATCTGCTTCTTCGGCGGCGCGGTCTGCAGCAGCACGCCCGGCAAGAAGCGTGACTCCACCAGCAGGAACAAGCAGATCTGCGCTACATGTGTGCCGGTGGTGATGTGGGCCCAATACTGCTCCCGGTCGCTGTCGAACGGGTAGCGACGGACCCAGTCGTAGAGCGCGCCATAGACCTCGCCGAAATCCCAGGGATCGGCGATGTCCATCGACATCAGGCGAACTTCGGTCTCAGGCGAAACGGCCGCGATGTCGCGCTGCACGGCTTTGGCCAAAGCCTCGTGCTTGGGGACATGTAGCAGTTCGAGTCGGTGAACCAGCGTGTCCTGGTGCTGCACCAGAGAGACGGTCGGGCGCCACTTCTCCCATCGGCCGGCACCTTGCCCGGCATCGAGTTGGCTGCCCAGGAAGCCTACGACAACGGTCTTCTTGCTCATAGCTACCAGGATATATGACTAGCTGTGTCGCTAATTTCTAGTGCCTGCGGCGCTCGAGCGTCCAGGTTCGGTCGGTCCCTCTGTGGGGAAAAATACTCGACAAATCAGCAGGTTAGGTAGGTCTGGTTCGCACATGCCGATGCCTGGCACACGCCGTGCAAGGGAAAGGGCACAGACAAGTTGAATGCAAAGGAGAACTTCCATGGTCAAGACGCAACTCTTCAAGACCCTCAAGGGCGCGCTGCTGCCGCAGGCCACGGCGTCGAACCACGAGCAGGCTCCGGCGTATGCGCTGAGCGCCAAGCATCAGCTGGCGCAGCTGGCGGCCACCGGTTGCCTGAACCAGACCTTCTATGTCGATGCCGATGCGCAACTGGACGCCGTGACCGCGCTGGCTGCAAAGGTCGACCCGGTGTTCGTGGCGCAGACGGCCGTGTACGCCCGCCAAGCCGGTCACATGAAGGACATGCCGGTGCTGCTGGCGGCGCTGCTCGCCGTGCGCGATGTGGCGCTGCTGGGCCAGGTGTTCAGCCGCGTGGTGAACAACGGCAAGACGCTGCGTGCGTTCGTGCAGATGCTGCGTAGCGGTGCCCTGGGTCGCAAGTCGATGGGTTCGCGCCCGAAGAAGCTCGTACAGCAGTGGCTGTTGACCGCAAGCGAGAAGCAACTGCTGAACGCTGCAGTGGGCAACACGCCGTCGCTTGCCGACGTGGTGAAGATGGTTCACCCGAAGCCGGCGGAGGCCTGGCGCGCGGCGTGGTTCGCGTGGTTGATCGGCAAGTCGCACGACGAAGCCGCGCTGCCGCCGATCACGCAGGCCTTCGAGCACTTCAAGCGCGCGGCGGCGCAGGGTGAATCGTTTGGCGAAGGGGCCGAAGTGCCGGACGTGCCGTTCCAGATGCTGACCGCGCTGGAACTGCAGCCGGCGCAGTGGGCGCAGATCGCTCGTGCCGGCTCGTGGCAGATGGTGCGTCAGAACCTGAACACCTTCGCACGGCACGGCGTGTTCGCGATCGACGGCATGGACGAGGTGATCGCGGCAAAGCTGTGTGACCCGAAGGCCGTGGCGCAGGCGCGTGCGTTCCCGTACCAACTGCTGGCCGCCTACAAGGCGACCGGTGACGCCGTGCCGGTGGTCGTTCGCGATGCGTTGCAGGATGCCCTGGAGGCTTCGCTGAACAACGTGCCGGCGTTCGACGGTCAAGTGGTCGTGTGCCCGGACGTGTCGGGTTCGATGAGCTCGGCGGTGACCGGTCAGCGCGGCTCGGCGACGTCGAGTGTGCGTTGCATCGACGTGGCTGCCCTGGTGGCGGCGGCGGTACTGCGCAAGAACCCTCGGGCTCGTGTGTTGCCGTTCGAGCAGGACGTGGTGAAGCTGTCGTTGAACGCACGCGACTCGGTGATGACCAACGCGCAGGCGTTGGCGGCCATCGGTGGCGGTGGCACCAACTGCAGCGCGCCGCTGGCGATGCTGAACCGCGAGCGGGCGGCGGTGGATGTGGTGATCCTCGTCTCGGACAACGAGTCGTGGGTTGACGCAAGCCGGCGTGGCGCGACGCAGACCATGCGTGAATGGGAAGTGCTGAAGCAGCGCTGCCCGCAAGCGCGACTGGTGTGCATCGACATCCAGCCGTACGCCACCACGCAAGCCGCGGAGCGCCGAGACATCATGAATGTCGGCGGCTTCTCCGACGCGGTGTTCACGATGATGGCGCTGTTTGCCAAAGGCAAGACCGGTGCCGAGCACTGGGTGGGCGAGATTGAGAAGACCTCGCTCGCCCAGCAGTAAAGAGCAGATAGAAGTAGGAAGGTGTCGCAGGCGAATGCCCACAGGAGTACAGCACCAACCGGCCGCGCGGGCCCGCAAGCCCGCAACGGAAACCTCGTAGGCCACTCTTGTGACTCTCGTCGTCTGCGGCACCGACCGCCCAAGTATTGACTGTCGTCGCGTGGCGAATGCCGGTGGGACTACATATCCAGATGTTCGTGTCTCACCAACTGTTTGTCGCCACGCGGGGGCACTTTGTAGATTTCAAGTTTGACGCGAATGCCGTGCAGGACTACATGGTGTGCCGTGGGGTTCGAATCCCCAGCTCCGGGAGGTTGGAGTCAGGCAATGTCTTGCCAAGTCTAGTCGCGTTTGTTTTTGGTTGTCGCATGGCGAATGCAGGTGGAACTACAGACTCTTAATCTCGTGGTCGCGGGTTCGAATCCCGCCGGTCCCACACAGGGGGACCGTAGCTCAGTCCGGTAGAGCACGACGTTTCACCAACCCTTGTCGCCATGCGACAGCCACCTCTTTCCGGTTTGTCGGTGAATGCCGATGGAACTACAGGTAGACGCACGCCGCCTGCGTTGATGAACGAGGCTGCGGGTCCCTCCGGCCGACGGGCAACCGCGGTGGTGGGGCGCCCGGGTTCAAATCCCGGTCCAGCAATGGATGGCGGAGTATTCGTTTCATCAGTCCTGGTCACCGACCCTTTCAACTGAACGAGATCAGCATGGAAGCCAACTACAACATCGAACAGCCCGAAGGCGGCGTGCCCATCAAGATGTGGACGCGTGGCGTGCCGGTAGAGGACGAGGCCAAGCAGCAACTGGCCAATGCGGCCAAGCTGCCCATCGTCTTCAAGCACATCGCGGCGATGCCCGATGTCCATCTGGGCATCGGTGCGACCGTGGGTTCAGTGATCCCGACGCTCAAGGCCATCATCCCGGCGGCGGTGGGCGTGGACATCGGCTGCGGCATGATGGCCTGCAAGACCACGCTGCACGCGAACGACCTGCCCGACAACCTGGGGCCGCTCCGCTCGGCGATTGAACGCGCCGTGCCGCATGGGGGAGGCCCTCGCTCGCGCGGTCGCGACCCGGGCGCCTGGGAAAACCCGCCCGAGACGGTGGACCAAGTCTGGGCCGGTCTGGTGGACGAGTTCGACGCACTGTGCGAACTGCACCCGCGCCTGAAGAACACCAACAACCGCAAGCACCTGGGAACGCTGGGCACGGGCAACCACTTCATCGAAGTCTGCCTGGACCAGGATGGCTTCGTGTGGTTCATGCTGCACTCGGGCTCGCGCGGCGTCGGCAATGCGATCGGTACGCACTTCATCGAACTGGCCAAGAAGGACGCCGAAGCGAACCAGCGCAATCTGCCCGACAAGGACCTGGCCTACTTCGAGGAAGGCGCGCAGTACTTCGGCGACTACGTGCGCGGCGTGGGCTGGGCGCAGCGCTTTGCGGCGAGGAACCGCGAGGTGATGATGACCAACCTGATCGCCACCGTGCGCTTGTGCCTGCACAAGCCCTTCGCGACGCACGTGGAGGCGGTGAACTGTCACCACAACTACGTGCAGCAGGAGCGCCACTTCGGCGAAGACGTCTTCGTTACCCGCAAGGGTGCGGTGAGCGCCAAGCGCGGCGAGCTGGGCATCATCCCCGGCAGCATGGGTGCGCGCAGCTACATCGTGCGTGGTCTGGGCAATGCCGAGAGCTTCGACAGCTGCAGCCACGGTGCCGGCCGAGTGATGAGCCGCACCAAGGCGAAGAAGCTCTTTACGGTAGACGATCAGATCAAGGCGACCGAAGGTGTCGAGTGCCGCAAGGACGCCGACGTGATCGACGAGATCCCGATGGCCTACAAGGACATCGACGCCGTGATGGAAGCCCAAAGGGACCTGGTCGAGGTCGTTCACACACTCAAGCAGGTGGTGTGCGTGAAGGGCTGAGCAAGGGCGCCGGCCGCCAGGCCGGTGTCTTCCTGTCAGCCCACCATCAAGAACGAACAAGAACGAACAAGGGAGAAACACGATGATCGAGCTCGACGGCGCCGCCGGTGAAGGTGGCGGCCAGATCCTGCGCTCCGCTCTCGCGCTGTCGCTTTGCACGGGCCAGCCAATGACGATCCGCCGCATCCGCGCGCGCCGGCCCAAGCCGGGCTTGATGCGGCAGCATCTGGCTTGCGTGAACGCGGCGGTGGCGATCAGCGGCGCCAAGGCTGCCGGTGCGGAGCTGGGATCGCAGGAACTGGTGTTCGAGCCGGGCACAGTCCGCCCTGGCGACTACAGCTTCCATGTCGGCACGGCGGGCAGTTGCTCGCTGGTGCTGCAGACGATCCTGCCACCACTGATGATGGCGCAGTCCGCCAGCCGTGTGATGCTCGGCGGCGGCACGCACAACCCGATGGCGCCGCCTTTCCACTTCCTGGAGCGATGCTTCGCTCCGCTGCTCAACCGGCTTGGCGTCGGACTTGCGCTGGAACTGCGACGCATGGGCTTCTACCCGGCGGGGGGCGGCGAGTTCGGCGCCCTGATCACGCCAGCCGCCGGGGGTCTGGCTCCAGTCGATCTGATCGAACGCGGCGCTCTGCGCGGTGCCTATGCAGAATGCCTGGCGCCGGGGTTGCCCAGCCGGGTTGCGAGCCGCGAACTCGAGGCCGTCGGCCGCCTGCTGGGCTGGACGCCGGAGCAACTGATCACGCCCGCCGTTCGCCAAAATGAAGGGCCGGGCAATGCCTTGATGGCCACGCTGGTTCACGAGCATGTGACCGAGTTGGTCACGGCCTTCGGTGAGAAGGGCGTCAGCAGCGAGGCGGTGGCGGCTTCACTGTCCAAGGAAGTGCTGGCCCTTCAGCGTGGAACTGGGGCGCTCGGGCCGCACCTGGCCGACCAGTGGATATTGCCGTTGGCGCTGGCGGTCGTGGGTACGAAGAAGCCGGCGTCGTTCACGTGCACCGAGATGACGGACCACGCCACCACCAACATCGGAGTCATCGAAGCTTTTCTGCCGGTTCGGTTCGAAGTCGCCGAAAGCGGCCCTTCGCTTTGGCGCGTGTCGCTTGCCGCGAGAATCTGAGCAATGAACCACCACATCCTCAGCGAGCATCCCGTCAGCGACGAGATGCGCGCCACGATCTTGCAGTGCCTGCACGACATCGAGGCGCGGTATCAGGTCAAGGTCTTGTTCGCGTGCGAGTCTGGCAGCCGAGGGTGGGGCTTCGCTTCACCCGATAGCGACTACGACGTGCGTTTCGTCTACGTGAGCAGGCTGGAGTGGTACTTGACCGTCGAGCCGGGCCGCGATGTGATCGAGCAGCCCATCAGCGGCGACCTGGACGTGAACGGCTGGGACCTTCGCAAGGCGCTGAAGCTGCTGCACAGCTCCAACCCCGTGCTGCTCGAGTGGCTGCGCTCGCCTATCGTCTACATGCAGGACGACGATCTCGCGCCACGTTTGCGTGCGCTGGCCGAGCAGCACCTGTCGCTCGATCGGGCCTACCACCACTACGTGTCGATGGCCAAGAAGAATCTGCGAGAGCACCTGCTTGGCGAGACCGTGCGGTACAAGAAGTACCTGTACGTGCTGCGGCCGTTGCTGGCCGCGCGCTGGATTCGCGCGGGGCGGGGTGCGCCGCCCATGCGCTTCGCTGAACTGGCGCGGGCCACCATCGACGACGGTGCGCTGGTGGCCGAAATCAACAGGCTGCTCAAGGTGAAGATGCGTGCCGGGGAGGCTGCGGCGAGCGCCAGGTGGGAGGGCATCCACGCTTTCATCCTGCGCGAAATGGAAGAGGCTCGTGAGCATGCACCGGCCGCCGGTCAGCGACGCTCCACGGAAGCGCTAGATGCGTTTCTTCGGGCCGCTGTAGCCCGACACGGCAGCGGCGCGCTCAGCGGGTAAGGGGTGCGCGCGTGACCATTGAACGCAGGTATTGAGTCATTCGGAGGCCGGCTCTCGAAAGGTGAAAGGCAGCACCCACGCGCACCGCGCACCGGCCGTTGAACGATTTCGAACCACAAACGCTCCCACACGCCTTCCGCTCTGCTGTTACCGGCACGATGCCCCGCCACTTTGCATGGCTCTCAACCTTGGCGGCTCGGCTACACCGCTCGTCGATCGGCGTCTGCAAGTAGTGCCAACTTGGAGTTGCGAAGGTCCAAGGGCAGCCAAAGAGGCGTAGACGCTGCTGCAGTTTTCGCCGGCCTGTGTGACTGGCATGATGCCCAGCAACTTCGCGTAGCAGTCTGTTTTCGCTGCAAAGCGTGCCGTCGAATTCCCTCACGGAAGAGTGTAGGCAACGCGGGCGAGGAACAGACCAATGCGCCACGCGTGGCCCTCGGGACCACGATCGGGGCCACAAAGCTGCACACCTACCCAACGGGCGTACGCCCGTGCCTGACTGCGGGAAGTTCCCGGCGGCGGCACGCGTTTGACTGGCATGCCGTGTGCACGGGCCGATCGAAACCAGTGGGGCAGTCTGGTGTCTGTTGCATCCAGCCGCCTGACAGTCAGCCGACACCGGTCGGGCACAAGCCCAGCCACGTCCAGCAGCTTCAGAAACTTGCGGACTGCAACCTCATCGCGCTGGCCGCGGAAGCACACGTCGTGTCGGCGCAGGTTGAAGCGAGACGCGGCGATCTCGAGCGCTTCGCTCAGGAGCTCTGGATGTGCGTCAGCGGCCCTGTCGAAGCGCTCCGCCAGATCATTGAGTGCATGCACGGTCGCGCGATGCAGTTCCACATCTGGGGCGGGCACAGGGTGGAATGCCTCGCCGCACGCAACGGCAGGCGCGTTCATGCCGAACGCGGAGGCGTTTGCCCGAGCCGCATCGAGCCACAGCTCGACGGTCCTCTCGTTCAACGAACACTGTTGTGCAACGGTGGCTACTCGAACGGCGCGCGTAGCGCAATCACCGACGCGGTTGTAAAGATGGAGCACCCGACTGACCGTGCCCATGCCGCCGCCCTTGTTGAAGCGCAACGGCGGCGCCGCGACACGCTTTCGCCAAGGCGTCGGTTCCGGACTGCCGGCCTCGGGCCGCGTCGCGGAACTTCCGTGCGCGCGTTCAACGCGAGCGCGATGTCCTTGGACGACTCCGTGCGGACCCGACCTGAGCCACGCATAGACGACCGAGCGACTTGCACCCGTCAGCGATTGCCAGACCGCAATAGGCGTACGTGCCGCAGCCCGCAATGTTGTGGCCGCAAGGAACAGGTCCGCCACATGGATGTAGTGCTCAAGACTAGTGACCGGTATCCCGTGCCCGAGGAGGCGGGAGACGACGTTGCTGTAGCTGCGTACGGGGCCCCGGATGGCGCCGCAGAGCTGAATCCTCAGGCGTCGAGTCTGACGCAACTCCCGACAAAGAGCCGGCATGGAGGACAGGTAGCTTGACAAATGTGGGTAGTCAGGCGCCCTGAGCTTCAACCATAGCCAACTTGCACATGAGTGCCGCAGATGGTGTAGCACCAGCCTCGGCTCGCGAGTCACCGCATGCACTGCCTGCATCACCCTGCGTACCGTGCCGTCGATCGAAGCTGCATCTCGCGGTGAGCCGTGTCGCGCCAGCAGGCGCGCCTGCCTACCGTCGGTACTGAGGTCTGCACTCGCTTCAGAGATTCGCTTGTCGATCCATCCCAGAAGGATTGCGCGTTCCCTCGCAGTCAGCAGCGCATCGATGCGAATGGTCCGAGTCGCGTTCGGAGTCTTGAGACGGTGCCCGGGGTACCGTCGGACATGTAGGTAGATGCCAGCCTGATCATGTATGTCGCACAGGCGCAAGCCGAACACTTCCCCGCGCCGGAGGCCGCAACGGAACGTCAATATCAGAACCACCTGGCCGATGTGCGTCTCGGCCGCGTCGGCACCAAGTTGCAGCTGCTGCTCGAGCCAATCAAGACTGCCGAGATACTCGTCGACTGAAATCAGAGTGGCGTCGACAGGCATCAGGGCCCCGCCTTCGCCGAAGGTGGCACGGGGGTCAGGCAAAGCCTTTGTCTTGTGGGCGCGAACCAGATGGTCATGGAACAGTCTCAGGCCGCGCGCAATGCGCTCGACAGGATCCCCGGGTTCGCAGGCGTCGAGGATCACCCTGTAGGTCTCGTCGAGCTCGCTGAGTTCGAGCTCGCGCGGATCCTCGGCACCAAAGTAGTTCAGGAGCCGCGGTGCTGCCAGCAGGAATGGGGCGGCAAGTGCCTTGAGCCCGATGCCGATCTTCTTGTTTCGAGGTGGTACGGCGAGCGCCGCGGATAGCCAACCGACATAGACATACCGGTAGTCGCTGGTCGGCGTATCTCGCTCGAGGGCCTTTGCCCATTCACGCACCTCGTCCAGGTCCTTCGTCGTCAGCGCGATACGTACCTCTTCAAGCCATTCGTGCTCGGACATGGCCGCGAGCCACATCTCGTTCTCGGCGTCCATCTCGGCGGGCGGCGCAGTCGTCGAGCCGCGGCCTGGGTTAGCGAGGGCGCCAGGCTCTCGCCTGGGCGGCTTGCCGAGCAAGCGCGCCCAGCACCTCGCGGTCAGGCTGTGCGAGGCGAACGTACGGCTCATCACATGAAGATCAACCGGCGCACAGCGAAGCGCCCACCAAGTCGACGCCGACTTCAGGAGATCCGTCATCTTGGTCGGCAGCCATTCCTCCGCCACGCCGGTGCCTGTGAGCAGCTCCCGCACCAACTCCATTGTTTCCTGGAAGCTGCAGACTGGCCCTTCCGAAGGAAACCGTTGCAGCAAGAGCTCGGTCACCGGATCGCACCACCAGCGCTGCAGGTGATGATTGCCGAGGCCCCTGTATGGCATCAAGAAGTCCACGAACGCGTGGCCTGCGCCCAATACGCCTTCGAGGCACATGCACTCCCTCTCGATCATCAATCTCAGGCGAATCAATTTGCCTTGATCAAGAAGCGCTCCGTTGCAAACCGCCGAGAGAACCGTCAAGGCCCAGAGGCGTGGCGCATCCTTTGGCAACGCATCCTCGAGTATGTCGTTCAAGGCCTTGCGCCAGATCTCAACCTTGGCTGCACTGCGAGCCGTCTCGCGCGGAAACGGACTCGGCGGCGGCCGAAGGAGGGCGGACACCCAGGTCGGCGCCAAGGTGAGCTGTAGCTTGCGAAGGCGCTTGCCGACACGATGCATCAGGTACAGGTACTGTGCTGCGGTCGTCCGACTGATCTCATTGCTGGCAACGCGGCCAAGCAACAGAGCCTCCAGCTCCCGCGCACTGACTTCGTCCGTGGTGCCCGCGTGTGCGCGGCCGGATAGCATGGCGGCGTGGGCGTTTGGCTGGATGGCAAGCCAGCCTCGCAGGACAGGGATTGCCTTCTTGTCCGCTTCGGTGCTCCGATTCAAGACTTCCTGCCAGGATCGATCAACTGCAGCTGCGAGTTCCTCGGGCGATCGCAATGTCAGGCACCCTGCGAAGTGGGGTTCGAAGCGTCGGCCCCTGGGTTCGCCAGTCTTGAAGGGACCGGTTGAAGCCCGAGCTCATTGGCCATCCGGTCCAGGCGAACTTCGATCTCCTGCAGGTGGTATTCGAAGTCAAAGGTACCGTGCATGGATGTTGGGCTCTGCCCCATGGCGGCATGCCCGAGGAACGCATCGATCACCTGCTCTGGGCATCCGTCGGCCAGCAGCCAAGTCCTCATGTATGCGCGCGTAAAATTGGCCGCCGCTGGTAGTCCGAAGTGGGCAAGCTGGCGAGCGAGCCACTCCCCGTCGACGAGCTGGGCCCTCGGCTTTGCGCGGTCGTCTGCCCAATCCATGAGGATCTGCCGTGCTGTGGTGGTCGGCGGGATGGACAGGTCGGCTGGCTGCCACCGCCATGTCGATCTTGCGTGGGCGACGCCATTTGCGAACTGGCGCTGCAGCCGGGAAGGAATGGCCACCGGGCGCGCGCGTGCTTCGTACTGGTCGTCCTTCTCGACGACGCTGACAACGATGCGGTCGGTAGTCGTTGACCCGCCATCGGCGAGCACTTCCCCCAGCAGCCGGTCCGGCTGACTGGAAGGACGCACCCCTGTCAGCAGGCCCTGCATCAAGAGCAGGTACAGCAGGAAAGCCCGGTGATAGCGGTGTCTCGCGCTGCGCGTCATGGCCGGATCCTTTCGCAGCTCGGCGTGCAGGGCCCCGATGAAGTCACGCAGTTCCTCATGCCTCACGACAAGGCGTGCCCCGACCATTGCCTTGTCCGCGGGCGAATTGGTCTGCCCAGCGGTTGCAGTCGGGCGCCCCGCCTCCGCGAACAGTCGCCGGACTGCCTTGGCGTAGGCCTTGGCGAGGTGGTCGGTCCGATGTTGCGTGTAGTGCAGGCGGGCTTGGCGTTCGTAGCGAAGGTCACCGCAGATGATGGCCACGCCAACTTCGTCGACACCGGCCCGCGACAGCAGGGCTGGCAGCTTGCGTGAGACTTTGATCGTCGTCAGCCTGGCCCTCGATTGCGCGTCGAGCGCTCGATTGGCAACCTCGAGCAGCTGGTTGATCTTGGCGGCAATCCTTTCGGACGATTCTTGGAAGACTGGGCCGCCGATCTCGCCGCCACTGCTACGTTGATGAATCAAGAGTGCTGCGCCCAGTCCGGCAACATCGGGCAGCGCGACATGACGCACCGTGGCGTTTGCGCGCTGGCTGTAGGTGGCGGGTGGCTCGGACGTGTACCGCGGCCCGATCGCAGGCACAGCAAAACCCGTACTCATCCCGGAGTCGCCGTCGACCAGCGCGACACGCGTTGCAAGGCCTTCGTCGCCCGCGACAACGGCGTCAAGTGCCGACGACAGCGTCGTGCGAATCGTCCGCGCATCCTCCTGCTCGCAACCAAGAACCAGCATGCACTTGAGGATCAGGCGCGCTGCCTCGTCGAGCGCGTTGGCGCCTTGCTCGGTCTGGTCCGGCTTGGGGGCATCCACCGCATCGAGCAGCGCTGCCACCTCGAGGGGCGTAAGCTGGGTCTTGTCCCAGTAGTCCCTCTGCGATGCTGCTTCGGCGGCCTGGCGCATGGTCCACAAGCCGTGAATCCCACCCGGTCGGTCCTCTATTGGGAAGAGGTCCATGACCGGCCTCAGGTCTTCGCTCGGAGCAATGCCCAGCGCTTCGAGCTCAGCGACTTTCTGCGGCGTCAGGCCGTCACTGTGGATGTAGGCGCGCGTGACGGTGCGGCTCGGGACATCCTCATCGCCGGTGTCGGGCTCGGGCGGCTCGAACAAAACGTTCGGGCTTGCCGTGAAGTGGATGAAGCCGGGAATTCCTCTTCGGCCGCCACCGGACCCCCCGCCACCTTTGCGTCGGCGCTTTGCGGGCTGGCCATCGAAGTAGCGCTTGAAGTCATCGAAGTAGCTGATCAGCGCAACGAGCCGCTGCCTAGCCTCGCCATCCTCGTGCTTCAGTAGGAGCCGGTCTTTTCTATCGACCAATTCATTGGCGAAGTCGTCCAGGCGAGTCTCGTATGGAAGGTCTGCGAGTAGCGGTTCCCAGGGGGAGTAGCTCAGCTGTCGCAGTGCCAGGCCGACGGCCGCGGCTGGGCGGGGCCACGCAGGCCATTCGCCAGGGCGGTCGTACTGGAGGTACTGCTCGAGTGTGCTGTGGCTGTGCCTGGCCTCTGCTTGACTGCAGAAAAGGTGCCACTGCAGCAGCCGGAACATCCTGCCTGGCGCCGCCAGGGTGGCGGTGGGCTGCGACGGATCCGGGTCGCTGTGATGACGGATCCATAGCGCGCCGACCAGAGGGTGTCGGTTGATGCCGTGGCGCATCAGGATCTGGTGGTGCTCGTTGCGAGGCTGGCGAACGAAGTCCGCCATTTCAGCGGCCACCTTGCCGGCCAGCTTGGTCGCCCACGTCGCGGCAGATGTCCAGGCCGGGATGTCGGCGGTCCACGGGTCGGCCCATTCGTTGATGCCATCTGTGAACTCGGGTGTCGACATCAGGCGCAGCAGGTTTTGCAGGCATCGCTGGTGGCCGAGGAGGCGCGGATGCGCGTTCATCAGCCAAAACAGCCGGCTCAGAGCATTGCGGTCGATACCGGCCTCTTCGGCCCGAAGCAATACCTGGGTGAAGGTTGCCGACCGCGCTGGCGCGGTCGTGTCCTCGCGCTCGCTGGTCTCTGGCGCGGTGCTTCTCGGCATGCGCGGCCGCGCCATCAGGCGGCTCCTGGCTTCCAATATGATTTCAGAGCCGACACGCTGATGCCGGTTGCCGACGCGAAGTCCCTGAGCCCAGGACGCTTGAGGGGCGCTACGCCCGCCCGCTCCAGGGCCTGCCAAAGGGCCACCGCGGCGGCGGGGTAGCCATTGCCGGGCCGGTGAACGGCGGGCAGAAACTCAAGCTCGTAGGCGATGTAGGTCAGTTTCTGTTGCAGGCTGAGCGTCTTCGCTTGGACGATGCTTGCCGGAAGTAGGTCGTCGTGGTGCGCCAGTCGCCTTGCCAGCGTCAATGCCTTGCCGCTGCCCAAATGCACCAGGCGTCCACGTCGGTACCAAAGCGGCAGGTGAAGGCACTGAATGGCGATCCGGGTCACGGGTTGCGACCAGCGATCGCTTTGCATCGACACGTCGATGAGCACATCGTTCTCGCGCAGGAACTGCGTGATGTCCTCGTCCACGCCGTCGATCTCATCCAGCCGCACCTTCCGGACTTCGATGTCGTGGTCGAAGAAACTCGTTCGCCTGGGTGCCGACGCATCTGAGCGAGCATCGGTTGCGACCAGCTTGTCCGGCGCGCGGTGGGATGCTCGCTCCGTCGATGCCACATCGGGGAGAGGTTGGCTCGCCTCGACCGGCGGGTTCGCGCCTGCGCCGAGCCTCTCTGGGGTCGATGCGACACCCTGCGCCTCGGAAGGCGGCGCGTTGGCCGGATCGCCATCGTTGAAATCTTGCTGCATGTCGCCTGAATCCTTTCGCATTGACCTGTGTTGACTGCATAGCCAGCCTACCGCCTGCGCGTAGATTTCAGGCCGCTTTCGTGTCGATGTCATCAAAAAAGTTGTTTTGAATCAACAACTTAAGTTCATTTTTGTCCGATCAACCAATGTGATTCCGTGCGTCGGACATGAAACCTTCTGGGTGCCTGAAGGCGCTGTTTTTGTCGTCCTGGCAGCCCATTCGGGCCGGCAGCCTCGCCGCTCGGGACGGCTCGTGTTGGCGCCCATTCCGGTGCGCTGCCTCTTGCCTGAGTCCCTGTTCTTGGTAGCGACCTACATAGAAAAGTCGCTGAACTTCTCTTCTGACGGGAACTGATCGCTTTATGCGTGGAGGCAGGCCGCCAGAATCCCGAAATGCCTCGCCGCATAAAAAAAAGCGAATAATGGCCGCCTCATGGGATCTACACCAAGCGTTCTATTCCGAGAGGCCCTGTCCTCGCTACCAAGAGGCACGCCGCTCTCAACGCAGCTGCTGCGGGACCGGGGCCTCACTGCCAAGCAAGTTGGCAGGCTGGCGGAGAGCGGCTGGCTGCGTCGGCTTGGCCGGGGCGTCTACCTGCTGCCCGGGGACGAGCTGAACCGCGACGCCGCCCTGGCATGGCTCGGAACGCAAGTCCCCGGACTGCATGTCGCCGGCAAGACGGCTCTCGGCTGGCGCGGTGTTCGCCACAACCTCGCGTTCAAAGAGCGGCTGGTCCTCTGGGGAGACGCGCCGACTAGGCTCCCAGCCTGGCTCACGACCGCGCTCTCCGCCACGTATCAGGCCACCCACCTTTTCGACGACTCGCTTCCCCCGGGCTTGGGGCTCGCGCCTTTGCCGGGGGGGCGTTCCGACGTCCTCGTATCGGTGCCAGAGCGCGCCACGCTGGAACTGCTAAGCGAAGTCGGCAGGAGCCAGGGCATCGAAGAGGCGCGCCATCTCGTGGAGGGCGCGCGATCCTTGCGCATGGACGTGCTGGACACTTTGCTGGCCCATCTCAAGCGGATCAAGGTGGCCAGGCTGGCTCACTCCTTCGCTGACGATCTGGACCTTCCATGGGCGGGGCTGGCGCGTCGCCACAGCGAACGCCTCGGTGGAGGCCGTCGCTGGGTGTCGGCCACGAAGACCGGCGAACGTCTCAACCTGAAGCGGCCTTCATGAACGTCGACTATGTCCGCACCGTGCAACTGCTGCTGGCCGTGGCCCCGGCGGTCTTCGACACGGCCGCGTTCGCGATGAAGGGCGGCACGGCCCTGAACCTCTTCGTGCAGGACATGCCTCGGTTGTCCGTGGACATCGACGTCGTCTTCGTCCCGCATGGGCTGCCGCGCCAGGAAGCGTTAAACGCCATCAGCGCTGAACTGGCAGCGGCCCAGGCGCGGGTCGAGGCCTTGGGGGTCTCTGCCGTCCTTCGCAGGTCCAAGGATGGAACCGAGGCCAAGCTGTTCGTGAGCGACGGAGTCGCGGAGGTCAAGGTCGAGGTGAACTCCGTTTTCCGCGGCACGGTGTTGCCGCCGGAGCGACGAGCATTGACGCCAGCGGCGCAGCAGATGTTCTCGGCCAATGTCGAAGTACCCATCTTGGCCGTGCCAGAGCTCTACGCCGGGAAGCTGGTCGCTGCGCTCGATCGACAGCACCCGCGAGATCTCTTCGACGTGCAACTGATGTTGGCCAGCGGCGGGTGGAGCGAGGACCTTCTGGATTGCTTCGTGGTCTACCTGGCTGGCCACAACCGGCCCACGCATGAGGTGCTGTTCCCGACCGAGAAGCCGCTCGAACCGGTGTTCGAAAGCGAGTTCGTCGGGATGACGTCGGCCCCCATCGACCTCGGCGGTCTGGTGGCGACGCGCCAACGCTTGACGCACGAGCTGCCGCGCGCCCTGCAGCCTCGGCACCGCCAGTTCCTGTTGTCATTGGTACGCGCTGAGCCGGAATGGCAGTTGCTGCGTTATGCACACATCGCAGAGCTGCCGGCGCTGCAGTGGAAGCTTCACAACCTGGTGAAGTTGAGGAAGAACGCAGACAAGTTCAAGCTCCAGCACGACGAACTCGCTGCACGTCTGGCGCGCGCACAGTAGGTCGGCACCGCCGCCACTTGCAGGGTGCTTTGGGTGGCGATCGCGAGTCTTGCTCGAGCGCTCGGGCGCGCCATCGGCGTGCTGGCGGCAGGGTTGCCCGCGAGCTTGCTGCCAGCGCCTGCACCATCGTCAGGCGCGCGTTGGTGGGAAGCTCCGTCGTGCAACCTCCAGCGTTGGCCCAACTGTCATCCGGCGAACACTCTGCGAGCGGCGCCTTCCGAGGCTCGTCCGGCGTCAAGCGGCGAGAAGAGGCGAAAACTGCGACCAGGTCGATCCGCAAAGGTAGCGGTAAAACGTTGATTGACAACGATTTTTGCCGATCTATCCCATGTGATATCGTTGTGCCTCATGGGGCTCATAACCCAAAGGTCGCAAGTTCAAATCTTGCCCCCGCAACCAAAATAACTGAGTGCCGACAAGCACTCGCGAAGCCCGCCCCGAGCGGGCTTCGTCGTTTCTGGCGCGCGCCCTTCGATGCCCGGGCCGCTACCCCAGGGCCGCAGGCCCGACTGACATAATCATTTGCATGAGCGCCGCCGCACCGCTCTCCCCGTGCCCGCATCTGCCCGGCACCAAGGACGGCTGGTGAGCGCCGGCATCACGCTGCTGATCGCGTCTGCCAACCAGGGGGTCGATGGCGCGGTCGACCGGCTCTACGAATTGCTCTACGCCGACCTGCGGCAGATCGCCCATGCCCGGCTGCGCGGCGGCCGGGGCCCCACGCTGCTGGACACCACCTCGCTGGTGCACGAGTCCTATCTACGTCTGGTGAAGCTGCAGCAGCTGCGCGTCGAAGACCGCTCGCACTTCCTGGCCTATGCGGCGCGCGTGATGCGCTCGGTGGTGGTGGACCTGGTGCGCGAGAGTCGCGCCGAGCGGCGGGGCGGCGACCAGTTGATGGTGACCTTCGACACCCAGGCCGCAGACGCCCAACCGGCGACCAGCGACGACGTGCTGCAGGTGCACGAGGCGCTCGGTGAACTGGCGGCGATCGACGAGCGCCTGGTGCGGGTGGTCGAGATGCGCTACTTCGTCGGCCTGGAGATGGACGAGATCGCGCAGGCGCTGGGCGTCGGCAAACGCACCGTCGAGCGCGACTGGGAGAAGGCGCGCAGCTTTCTTTACGCGAGCCTGCGCCGCGGCTGATGGCGGATCGTGCGCGCCCGGTGCGTATGCCGGTATGACCGCGCGCCCTTGAGCCCGTCAGCCCCCGACCACTGCCCCCCGACCTCACCATGCCGCTGGCCCGCGACGACTGGTCCGTGCTGCTGCGCCATCTCGACGAGGCGCTCGCGCTGCCGCCCGCCGCGCGCGCCGCGTGGTGGGCGGCGCTGGCGCCGTCGCTAGGCCCGCTGGCGGGCGAACTGCGCCGCCTGCTGGACGAACGCGGCGCCATCGAGACCGGGGACTTCCTCGGCACGCTGACGCACCCGCACATCGCCTCGGTGCTGGACGCCGGCGTCGACGGCGACCAGCCCTGGCTGGCGCTCGAATACGTGCAGGGCGAGCCGATCACCGCCCATGCGGCGGCGCATTCGCTGGGCGTTGCGGCGCGCCTGCGGCTCTTGCTGCAGGTGCTGCAGGCGATGCAACCAGAGCGCGCGGCAGATCGACACCCGGTTCGGCAGCGACGCCGTCGTGCGCGCGCCGTTGCACCACAACGTGGGCGCCATCGACGTGGCGCTGGGCGCCATCGAGCCGGCGCGGCCGCACCTCGAACAGGCGGTGGCGCTGTACGAGGCGAACGGCGAACGCGGCACGCGGCGCCATGTCGAGGCCTTGTTCATCCGCATGGAGGCGTTCGAGGAGCTGGCGGATTTCGACGCCGCCCGCGCCGCCGCGCTGCGCACCCAGGCCGAGGCCGAACGCGCCTTCGGGGCCGACAACGAATGGGCGCCGCGGCTGATCGCCAACCGTGCCTGGTACGACATGCACCAGGGCCGCTTCGACAGCGCGCGCACGCTGGCCCGCGACGCGCTGGCGCGCAAAGCGCAGCGCAGCGGCGGCGGCTCGCGCGACGACCTGCGCGTGGCCACCATCGCCGCCCACGTCTACATGGAGACCAGCGACGTGCTGCCGGCCGCCGAAGTGTTCCGCCAGATCCGGCAGGGCGGCGAGCGCATCGCCGGCTACGCCAGCGGCGACCGGCTGATGGACCGCTACAACCTCGCCAGGGCGCGCTTCGTCCTGTTCGACGATGCCGCCATCGAGCCCGAACTGCGCGAGCTGGTGCCGGCCATGGACAAGCACTTGGGCAGCCGGCACGACCGCTCGATCATCGGCTGGCTGTTGCTGGCGCAGACGGTGGCGTTGCAGGGGCATTTCGACGAAGGCATCGCGCTGCAACGCGCCAAGGAGCGCACGATGGACACGAGATCGCTGCGACGCGCGCGCGGCTCGTCGAGGGAAGGCCGGCGCGGCTTGTTGCGTCTGACCTTGCTGAACGACAGGGGGCGTCGGGACCCGAGGGCAGCCCCGGTACGCTTGCCGGAAAGCACGCGGTGCTCAGCGCTGCACAGCGGCCAATTGCACGGCTGCACGTTGGACGCCGGCCAGGATGCTGTTCGCCAACTTGGCCGGAAAGCCGGGTGGCAGCTGCGCGCGCACTTGGGTCAAGACTGCCGGCGTTCGCGCCACCAGATCGTCGACGACCGCCTGCGCTGGGCGTCCATCGGCCGTTACCACGCCGTGTCGCGTGCCGAGTTCCAGCCAATGGCGGCGGAGGATGTCCTTCACCTTCCAGTGGGCGTTCCTGGTGCGCACGGCCATGGCCAGCTTGGCCTTGCGCGGTGAGATCTTCGACGGCCCCTCGCCCAGCACCGGATAGGCCGACAGCACGTCGTACAGCGGTGCGAGCTGATAGCGCCCGCCGGGTCGGATGAAAAGGCTGAAGTTCTTCGCGTGGCCGTCGGTGGCGCACAGCATCCAGAACAGCACCTGCGCCTGGAAGAAGATCCTGCGGTCCTGGTCCCGCGTCATCGAACCGTCCAGCACCTGGAAGATGGCGTCGATGCCGGGTCCGCCGTCGGCCTCGTACTTGGCCGCCGGCGGCACGCCCCTCGCCTGGCATAGGTCTTCCTGCGGTAGGCGTACGAGGCGCTTGTCGCCTTGCGGCGCCGTCCACCACGCGCGGTCGAATCGTTCGACGGCCAGCACCTTCAGGTCTTCGAAGCACAGCGGCTCGCAAGCGGCCACTGGCATCCCGTAGGCCGCCAGGATCCGGGCGCATAGCCATTCGTTCTCGATCGAGTCGCGCATGTCGAGCTTCATGCCGCCGATCAGGCCGAGCGGCAGCTTCAGGATGTGCGTGGTGGGCGTGGCGCCGTGCGGCAGATGCCACCGGCCATCCATCTTCAGCAGCGCCGTCTTCTCCTGGGCACCGGCGATCGAGATGCGCAGGTCGGCGTCTTCGCCGGCGAGGCCAAGCACCTGTGGCGTGGTCGTGGCGCGCAGCAAGGCGGCCACCTGGGCCTCGGTCAGAGGCTCCGCTTGCAACGGCGCCACGCCGACCGAGGTCGCACCCATCGGCAGGATCTGCAGCGCGCCGGCGCAGTCGCGGCCGGCTTGCGACAGCAGGTCGAAGGCGTCGGAAGAACCCGCCCGGTAGCGGCGCGCCATGCGTTCGCGCATGGTCCTGCTGTCGGGCAACAGGTTCTCGAACCAGGCCCTGACGTGAGCACCGCGGTGCGGCAGATTGCCCGGCATGAAGGGCAGCGACAGCGACAACGGTCGGCCTTGGTTCGAGCGGGTCCAGTCCGGGTCGTACTGCAGGGTGTCGGGCGTGTTCGGCCCCAGGCTCCACGAGCCGACGTAGGCGCCGTTCATCCACAGGCCCAGCGAACGAGGCGTCACGCGACGTTCCACGATGGTTCACCAAGCCGGCTTGTTGCCCCTGGCAGGTCGGTGCGCTGCGGTCGGCGACTCGGCGGCGCCGCCGGGTTTGCTCAGGACCAGTTCGACGCCCAGGATGCCCAGCAACTTCAACAGCCTGCCCACGCCAACGCTTTCGGCGTTGCGCTCCAGTGTCGAGTACGTCTGCTGGGTGACGCCCAGGCGCAGAGCCACTTCGCTCTGGGTCAGGCCCGATTCCTTTCGGAAGGCCTGGAGCAGGAGGGATAGCTGATCCGGTGTGCGCAGGGGGTAGTCGCTCATACAGTCGGTCGTCTGTGACTGCGATGCACAGATCATAGACTGTTTTTGCAGGCAACAGTCTTTAGGCTGTATCAACGGACGGCCGCCCCGCATCCGCGACAGGGCATGGCCCCGCCGCGCGTCACTCCGCCGTGATCTTGCGCTCGGCGATCACCTGCGCCCAGGTCCTGGACTCGGCGGCGATGTACTTGGCCAGCTCGTCGCGCGTGCCCGGTGCCGGCAGCAGGCCGGCGCGGGTGAGTTCGTCGGCCACCTCGGGCGTCTTCAGTGCCTTGACCAGCTCGGCGTTCCAGCGTTCCTGCAGCGGCTGCGGCATGCGCGCGCTGGCGACGAAGGCGTACCAGTTGGTCGCGGTGAAGCCTTTCAGCCCGGCCTCGGAGACGGTGGGCAGGTTGGGCAGGAACGGCGCGCGCGTCAGCCCGGTGGTGGCCAGCGGGATCAGCTTGCCGGCGGCGATGTGCGGGCCAGCGGTGGACATGGTGGCGAAGTAGCAGGCGATGCGGCCGCCCAGCAGCTCGTTCATCGCCGGCGCGCCGCCCTTGAACGGGATGTGCACGATCTCGACCTTGCCCATCGCGTTGAACAGCTCGCCGGCCAGGTGCGAGGCCGAGGCCACGCCGGTGGAGCCGTAGTTCAACTGCCCCGGCTTGGCGCGCGCCAGCGCCATGAACTCGTCGAAGGTCTTCACGCCCAACGCGGGCGGCACCACCAGCACGTTGGGGAAGTTCATGCCCATGGTCAGCGGCGCGATGTCTTTCTGCGGGTCGTAGCCGACCTTGGTGAGGTGCGGCGCGATGGCCAGCGGGCCCACCGAGCCGAGCAGGATGGCCGAGCCGTCGGCGCCTTCGCCGCGCGCGATCTGCTGATGCACGATGTTGCCGCCGGCGCCGGGCCGGTTCTCCACGACGACCGGCGCGCCCAGCTGGTCGGCCAGCTTCTTGGCGACGACGCGGGCCGCGTGGTCGGCCGCGCCGCCGGCGGCGAAGCCGACCAGGATGGTGAGCTGCTTCTTCGGCAGGTCTTGCGCGCGCGCGGCGGGCGCGAACGCGGCGGCTGCGGCGCAGCCCAGCAGGTGACGGCGGTTCATGCGGACCAGTCTCCTTGATCGACGGGTTGGATGGCAGGGTCAATCTTCCTTCAGCGCCAGCGTCGATGGCCGGCGCTTCTCGATCGCCCACTTCAGCAGCGCCGCGGCGCGGTACAGGCCGTGGGCGAACTTGCCGTAGGGCAGCGTGACGAACAGCGCCATCACCACGCCCAGGTGCAGCGAGAGCAGCAGCGCCAGCGCCGGCGTGGCGCGCCAGGCGGTCAGCGCCAGGCCGCTGACGGCGGCCAGGAACAGCAGCGCGATGAAGCCGCGGTCCATCGGCTTTTGCGCCGGGTCGCCCTGCAGCGGGTGGCGTTGCGCCTGCAGCCGCCACAGCCAGGCGCTGCCGGCGGCCAGCATCGACCCGCCGGCGATGCCCAGCAGCTTGGGCCACGCGGTGTAGCCGTACGGCGCCACCCAGCCGAAGGCGTAGTGGTACAGCGTGCCCAAAGCGGTGGCTGCGAAACACAGCATGAAGCCGTAGAAGACGAGGTGGTGCGCGCGGCGGCGCGCCGGGCTGAAGGCGTCGTCGGCGTTGTTGCAGCCGTCGCCATGGCCGCCGCCGAGGTACTTCAGGCGCAGCACGTCGTGCGCGGCTTCCGCCGCCGCCGCGGGCGTTGGCGCGCCCGGCGTCTGCGCACGCCAGAAGCGCGCCACGCCGATGCCCAGCGCCAGCATGGCGAAGCCGAACACCGGGGCGAACAGGCTAACCATTAGATTATGAGGAAACACGCGGTAGAAGTCGCCGCCCAAGGGCGCCTGCGCAGCGCCCCACAGCGAGCCCTGGCGCGCCGCGCCCAGCGCCAGGAAGAAGGCCAGCGCGAGGGCCAGTGCCAGCGCGACGACCAGGCCGTTGCGCGCATAAGCCGCGCCGAAGGCGCGCGGCCAGGCATGCAGCGTGTAGGTGCGCCGCCGAACCTGGGCCATCGCGCGCGGCACGTTGACGGCGAACTCGTGCGGCGGCGCGTACTGGCAGGCGTGCAGGCAGGCGCCGCAGTGGTGGCACAGGTTGGCCAGGTAGTGCGCGTCGGCGGCCGGGAAGGCCAGCCGCCGCGTCATCGCCGGGAACACCGCGCAAAAGCCTTCGCAGTAGCGGCAGGCATTGCAGATCTGCAGCACGCGCGCCACTTCGGCTTCGGGTGTGGCGGCCGTGGCCGGAGCGCCGTCCGCCAGCGCGCCGGCCTCGCGCAGCAGCGCTTGCAGCGGCGGCGTCATCGCGCGCCCGAGCGAGTGGCCGTAACGGTCGTGACGGTCGTGACCGCCGTGCCGCCCGTGGCGGCCGCCGCTGCCGCGCCGCAGCCGGCGATGCGGCCGAACGCGGTGCCGATGCTCATGCCCACGCCGGCCGTGTAGCCCTGGCCCAGCACGTTGCCGGCCATCATCTCGCCGGCGACGAAGAGGTTGGCGCTGGCGCGGCCGCCGAAGCACACCGCCGCGCTGGCGTCGGTCTTCAACCCCAGGTAGGTGAAGGTGACGCCGGGGCGCAGCGCATAACCGTAGAAAGGAGGGGTGTCGAGCGGCCGTGCCCAGTGCGACTTCGGCGGCGCCAGGCCTTCGGTGCGGCAGTCGTCGAGGCGGGTGTGGTCGAAGCGGCCGGGCCGGCAGGCGGCGTTGTAGGCGTTCAAGGTCTGCATGAAGTCGTCGACCGGCAGCCCGAGCGCTTGCGCCAGCGCCGGCAGGCTGTCGGCCTGCGTCCCCGGGAAGACCGGCGGCATGAAGCGGCCCAGCGCCTTGGCGTCGATCACCGACCAGGCGATCTGCCCCGGCTGCTGCGCCACCAGGCGGCCCCAGATCGCGTAGCGCTTGGGCCAGAAGTCCTCGCCCTCGTCGTCGAAGCGCCGGCCCTCGCGGTTGACCACCACGCCCAGCGACACGCAGTCGATGCGCGTGCAGATGCCGCCGTCGTACAGCGGCGCGCGCGCGTCGATGGCCACCATGTGCGCCTGCGTGGGGTCGCCGACGGCATCGGCGCCGAGCGCCATCATCCGCCGCAGCAGCGTGCCTTCGTTGAAGCGCGTGCCGCGGATCAGGAACTGCTCGGCCGGCCATTCGCCGCGCTCGTTGCAGCCCCAGGCCTCGCGCAGCCACTCGCGGTTGCTTTCGAAGCCGCCGGCCGCCAGCACGCAGGCGCGCGCCTCGTAGCGGCGGCCGTCGCGGCCGCGCGCGGCGACGAAGCGCTCGCCGTCGAGCTCGATGTCGTCGACCGGCGTGCCGTAGCGCACCTGCACGCCCAGGGCCTGCGCGCTGCGGTAGTAGGCGTTGACCAGCGCCTTGCCGCCGCCCATGAAGAAGGCGTTGGTGCGCGCGGTGTGCAGCGCGCCCGACAGCGAGGGCTGGAAGCGCACGCCGTGGCGCCGCATCCAGGGCCGGCAACTCGCCGAGGCGCGGATCACCAGCCGCGCCAGCGCCTCGTCGGTGCGGCCGCCGGTGACCTTCAGCAGGTCGCGCCAGAACTCTTCTTCGGGGTAGGCGTCGACCAGCACGTCCTGCGGCGCGTCGTGCATGCAGCGCAGGTTGCGCACGTGCATCGAGTTGCCGCCGCGCCATTCGGGCGGCGCGGCTTCCAGCAGCAGCACCGAGGCGCCGGCCTCGCGGGCCGTCAGCGCGGCGCACAGCGCGGCGTTGCCGCCGCCCACCACCAGCACGTCGGGTCGCTGGGCGCTCGTCATGGCGCACCCGCGCGGCCGAACCAACACAAGGGCATGGGGCGCAGTTCCAAGCTCGATCCTCCGGGGCCAGCACCGGCGCGCCGAGCATAGCGGCCTAGAATCTTTTCGAGGTTGACGCGAACGTCAATCGAGCGGCCCGCCCACCCGAAGGCCGGCGCCTCTTTCGACGGAGACCCCATGCCCACGCTCACCTCGCAGCTCAACGTCCGCTCCGACGAGTTCAAGGCCGCCAGCACGCTGATGCGCCAGCTCGTCGCCGACCTGGGCGCCAAGCTGGAGCAGATCGCCCAGGGCGGCGGCGCCGCGGCGCGCGACAAGCACACCGCGCGCGGCAAGCTGCTGCCGCGCGAGCGCGTGGAGATGCTGCTCGACCCCGACACGCCCTTCCTCGAACTGGCGCCGCTGGCCGCGCTGAACCTCTACGACAACGCCGCGCCGGGCGCCGGCATCATCTGCGGCATCGGCCGCGTGGCCGGCGTCGAGTGCGTGATCGTCTGCAACGACGCCACCGTCAAGGGCGGCACCTACTACCCGCTGACGGTGAAGAAGCACCTGCGCGCGCAGGAGATCGCCGACCAGAACCGCCTGCCCTGCATCTACCTGGTGGACTCCGGCGGCGCCAACCTGCCCAACCAGGACGAGGTGTTCCCCGACCGCGAGCACTTCGGCCGCATCTTCTACAACCAGGCCAACCTGTCGGCCAAGGGCATTCCGCAGATCGCGGTGGTGATGGGCAGCTGCACCGCCGGCGGCGCCTACGTGCCGGCGATGAGCGACGAGACCATCATCGTGCGCAACCAGGGCACCATCTTCCTCGGCGGCCCGCCGCTGGTGAAGGCGGCCACCGGCGAGGTGGTGTCGGCCGAAGACCTGGGCGGCGGCGACGTGCACACCCGGCTCTCGGGCGTGGCCGACCACCTGGCCGAGAACGACCTGCACGCGCTGGCGCTGGCGCGCAGCGTGGTCGGCAACCTCAACTGGCGCAAGCCCGAGCAGCTTCGCCTGCAGCCGCCGCGCGCGCCGCTGTTCGACCCGGCCGAGCTGTACGGCGTGATCCCGGCCGACCCGCGCAAGCCTTTCGACGTGCGCGAGATCATCGCCCGCATCGTCGACGGCAGCGAGTTCGACGAGTTCAAGGCGCGCTACGGCGCCACGCTGGTCACCGGCTTCGCGCACCTCGAAGGCATGCCGGTCGGCATCATCGCCAACAACGGCATCCTGTTCGGCGAAAGCGCGCAAAAGGGCGCCCACTTCATCGAGCTGTGCTGCCAGCGCAAGGTGCCGCTCGTCTTCCTGCAGAACATCACCGGCTTCATGGTCGGCCGCAAGTACGAAAACGACGGCATCGCCAAGCACGGCGCCAAGATGGTCACCGCGGTGGCCACCGCCACGGTGCCCAAGTTCACGGTGATCATCGGCGGCAGCTTCGGCGCCGGCAACTACGGCATGTGCGGCCGCGCCTACAGCCCGCGCCTGCTGTGGATGTGGCCCAACGCGCGCATCTCGGTGATGGGCGGCGAGCAGGCCGCGAGTGTTCTCGCCACCGTGCGGCGCGACGGCATCGAGGCGCGCGGCGGCCAGTGGTCGGCCGAGGACGAGGCGGCCTTCAAGCAGCCCATCCTGGAGCAGTTCGCGCACCAGGCGCACCCGTACTACGCCAGCGCCCGGCTGTGGGACGACGGCGTGATCGACCCCGCCGACACCCGCCGCGTGCTGGCGCTGGGCTTGAGCGCCAGCCTCAACGCCCCCATCCCCGAGCGGCCGGCGTTCGGGGTTTTCCGCATGTGATGTACGATGTGTACGGTATCACGCACTGAATACACATCATGCGCACCAACATCGTCATCGACGAAGCCTTGATGGCCGAGGCCATGAAGGCCGGGCCGTACAAGACCAAGAAGGATGCGGTCGAGGCCGGGCTTCGGCTGTTGGCGCGGCAGGCCGCGTACCGCGAGATCCTCAAGTGGGAAGGCAAGCTGAAGTGGGAAGGCGACGAAGCCATCGACTGGACGCGGCCGCCCGAGCCGGCGCCGCTGACCACCGGCGACCCCGGGGCTGCGCGCCCGCGGGTGGCGCGCAAACCTGAACCCGAAGCGTTGAAGCGCCGTGCTCGTCGTTGACGCCAGCGTCTGGATCGACTACTTCAACGCGCGGCCGTCGCCGCAGCGCGAGTTGCTGCGCCATCTGCTGGACCACGGCGAAGTGCGCCTGGTCGTGCCCGATCTCGTGCTCTTCGAGGTGTTGCGCGGCTTCCGCATGGAGCGTGACCAGCGCCAGGCCCGGCTGCTGCTGCAGTCGCTGAGCGTGGAGGCCGCCAGCAGCCCGGCGCTGGCGCTGCAGGCGGCGCAGCACTACCGCAGCCTGCGCTCGCTCGGCATCACCATCCGCAGCCCGGTCGACGTGCTGGTGGCCACCTTCTGCATCGAGCGCGACTACGCGCTGCTGCACGGCGACCGCGACTTCGACGCCTTCGAGTCCCAGCACGGGCTGCGCATCTGGAGGCACTGATGGCGCAGCCCGCCGACATCCGCCTGCTCGCCGCGCGCGATTCGATGGAAGCGCTGACGGCGCTGCTGCATGCGGCCTATGCGCCGCTGGCGGCGCGCGGGCTCAACTTCAGCGCCGCCACGCAGTCGCAGCAGACCACGCAGCGGCGCGCCGCGGAAGGGCAGTGCTTCATCGCCGAGCAGCAGGGCCGCATCGTCGGCACCATCACCGTCTGCGGCCCCTACGACCTGAGCCTGGCGCCCTGGGCGGCCGGCGTGCCGGCCTTCCGCGACCGCGACACCGCGCACTTTCACCAGTTCGCGGTGGACCCCGCGCACCAGCGCCGCGGCCTGGGGCGGCGCCTGGTGGCCGCCTGCGAACGCTGGGCGCGCGAGCGCGGCTACAAGCGCATGGCGCTGGACACCGCCGAGCCGGCCGCCGAGCTGCGCGCGCTGTACCGCCGGCTGGGCTATGTCGAGGTCTCGCAGGTGCAATGGGAGGGCAAGGCCTACCGCAGCGTGATCATGGAAAAGCCGCTCGACCAGTCGCCGCTGCGCGCGCAGTTGCGGCTGCTGGCGCGCTACAACCTGTGGGCCACGCAGGCCTTGTACGGGCATGTCGACGCGCTGCCCGAGGCCGACTACCGGCGCGACCTGGGCCTGTTCTTCAAGAGCGTGCACGGCACGCTCAACCACCTGCTGCTGGCCGAGCACGAGCTGTGGTACCGGCGCTTCGCCGAGGGCAGCTCGCCGCAGATGGCGCTGGACGCGCAGATCGAGCCCGACCGCAGCGCGCTGCGCGAGCGCCTGGTCGACGGCGCGCTGGCCTGGCTGCCGCTGATCGAGGTCTGGCCCGAGGCGCGGCTGCTCGGCAAGCTCGACTACCGGCGGGTCAACGGCCAGCCGGCGTCGCTGCCCTTCGCGGCCGCGCTGCTGCACGTCTTCAACCATGGCACCCACCACCGCGGCCAGATCACGGCGGCGCTCACCGCCCTCGGCCGGCCCTGCCCCGAGCTGGACCTGGCGCTGATGCTGGTGCAGGAGGAAAGCCCGCCATGAGCCTGCTCGACATCGTCCGCCCGACGCCGCACGTCGCCGAGCTGTGGCTCAACCGCCCCGAGACGCGCAACGCCTTCAACGCCGAGCTGATCGCCGAGCTGACGGCCGCCTTTCGTGCCCTCGGCGCCGAGCCCGAATTGCGCGCGCTGGTGCTGGGCGGCCGCGGCAAGGCCTTTTGCGCCGGCGCCGACCTGAACTGGATGCGCACGCTGGGCAGCAACACCTGGCAGCAGAACAAGGCCGACGCGCAGGCGCTGGCCGACATGCTGTGGCAGGCGCACACCTGCCCGCTGCCCATCGTCGGCCGCCTGCACGGCGACTGCTACGCCGGCGGCGTGGGCCTGGCTGCGGTGTGCGACGTGCGCATCGCCGCCGAGGGCATGCACTTCTGCTTGAGCGAGGCGCGGCTGGGCCTGCTGCCGGCCACCATCGGCCCCTACGTGCTGCGCGCGCTGGGCGAGCCGGCGTCGCGCCGCTACTTCGTCACCGCCGAGCGCTTCGGCGCCGCCCGCGCGCTGGCCCTGGGCTTCGTGCACGAGGTGGTGGCGCCCGACGCGCTGGACGCGCAGGTGGCCGAGATCGTGGCCGCGCTGGTGGCCAACGGGCCGCGCGCCGTGCGCGCCAGCAAGCAGCTGGTGCTGGACCTGGCGGGCCGCGAGATCGACGCCGCGCTGCGCGAAGACACCGCGCGCCGCATTGCCGACACGCGCGCCGGCGACGAAGGTCGCGAAGGCATGTCATCCTTCCTCGACAAGCGCGAGCCCGCCTGGAGGTGCCCCTGATGAACATCGCCGCCCTCGACACCACGCATCTGGTTGCCCTGGCCGCCGCGCTGGGCTGGGCCAGCGGGCTGCGGCTGTACGCCGTGGTCTTCATCACCGGCGCCGCCGGCTACCTGGGCTGGGTGCCGCTGCCCGCCGGGCTGCAGGTGCTGCAGCACCCGGCGGTGATGGCGGCCAGCGGGCTGATGTTCGTGATGGAGTTCTTCGCCGACAAGATCCCCGCGGTCGACACCGTGTGGGACCTGGTGCACACCTTCGTGCGCATCCCTGCCGGCGCCGCGCTGGCGGCGGCCGTGTTCGGCGGCGACTCGACCGCCTGGACCACCGTGGCCGCGCTGCTGGGCGGCACGCTGGCGGCCAGCGCGCACGCCGCCAAGGCCACCACGCGCGCGGCGGCCAACACCTCGCCCGAGCCTTTCAGCAACATCGGCCTGTCGCTGGCCGGCGACCTGGCGGTGCCCGGCATGCTGTGGCTGGCCTGGGAGCACCCCATCGCCTTCTTCGTCGCGCTGGCCGCGGCGTTGCTGCTGGGGCTGGTGCTGACCGTCGTGCTGTTCAAGTTCCTGCGCGTGCTGTGGCGGCGGCTCACCGGCCGCGGCGGCACGGCGCCGGCGGTGGCCGGCAGGGCCGCTTGATGGCGTTGGCGGCACGGACGCCGGCGGCGGCGGCGGTTTCGTTGGCGGTGGTGGTGGCGTTCGCGTTGGCGCTGGCCGCCGCCGCGCCGCTGCACGCCCAGCCGCAACCACAACCGCAACCGCCAGGCACGCCCGTCGCCGAGCGCGTGGCCACCGACCTGCGCGAGGCCGTGCAGCGGCTGCCGGTCACCGTCAAGGACGGCTACGGGCGCCGCGAGACCGTGAGCATCGCGGTCACCGTCTACCGCCCGCCCGGCGACGGGCCGTTTCCGCTGGCCGTGGTGGCGCATGGCCGCGCCGCCACGCCGGCCGCCCGCGCGGCGCCCGGCCGCCAACGTTTCGAGTCACTGGCCCGCTACCTTGCCGACAAGGGCTTCGCGGTGCTCGTGCCCACCCGCGTGGGCTATGGCGAGACGGCCATGTCGGCGTTCGACCCCGAAGACTCGGGCCCCTGCAACCAGCGGCGCTTCGAGCCGATGGTCGAGGCCGGCGCCGACCAGGTGCAGGCCGTGCTGGACGACGCACGCCGCCAGCCCTGGGCCGACGCCACGCGCTGGATCGTGGTCGGCGAATCGGTCGGCGGCACGGTGGCCATGGCGGTGGCCGCGCGCGCGCCGGCGGGCCTGAAGGCGGCGATCAACTTTTCCGGCGGCTCGGGCGGCGACCCCGTCGGCCGGCCCGCCAACCCGTGCAGCCCGCATTTGCTGCAACGCCTGTGGCAGGCGCAGGCCGGCCGTGCCGCGCTGCCCGTGCTGTGGATCTACTGGACGCACGACCGCTACTGGGGCGAGGCGCTGCCGCGCGGCTGGGCCCAGGCCTGGCGCGACGGCGGCGGCCGCATCGAGTTCCACCAACTGCCGCCCTGGAGCGCCGAGCCGGCCGAAGGCCACGGCGGCCTGGGGCGCGACATGGACCATTGGGTGCCGCTGGCCGAGGCCTACCTGGCGCAGGCCGGGTTCGCGCAGCCGGGCGCGGTGGCGCGGCCGCCGGCCAGCGGCTACGCGCGGCTGGACGAGGCCGACAAGCTGCCGCTGCGGCCCGCCGCGCGCGAGCCGGCACTGGCCCGCTTCCAGGCGCTGGCCAAGCCGCGCGCGCTGGCCGTCGGGCCCAGCGGCTTCTACGGCTGGGCCAGCGGCGACTGGGCCGCCGGCCGTGCGCTGGGCCACTGCGCCGCCGCCGGCGGCCAGCCCTGCAAGCTGTACGCGGTGGACGACGACGTGGTGTGGGTGCCCTGAAGATGCAACGTTCGAGGTGCAGATGTTCAAGAAGATCCTGATTGCCAACCGTGGGGAGATCGCCTGCCGGGTGGCGGCCACCGCGCGCCGCCTGGGCGTGCGCACCGTGGCTGTCTATTCCGACGCCGATGCCCAGGCCTGCCACGTGCGCGCCTGCGACGAGGCGGTGGCCATCGGCGGCGCCGCGCCGCGCGAGAGCTACCTGCGCTGGCAGACCATCCTCGACGCCGCCAAAGCCAGCGGCGCGCAGGCCGTACACCCGGGCTACGGCTTCCTGTCGGAGAACGAAGACTTCGCGCGCGCCTGCGCCGCCGCCGGGCTGGTCTTCATCGGCCCGCCGCCCGAAGCCATTGCCGCGATGGGCAGCAAGTCCGCCGCCAAGGCCTTGATGGCGAAGGCCGGCGTGCCGCTGGTGCCCGGCTACCACGGCGACGACAACGATGGCGCGCTGCTGGCGCGCGAGGCCGCGGCCATCGGCTACCCGGTGCTGATCAAGGCCAGCGCCGGCGGCGGCGGCAAGGGCATGCGCCGCGTCGACCGGGCCGAGGACTTCGCCGCCGCGCTGGCCAGCTGCCAGCGCGAGGCCAAGGCGGCGTTCGGCGACGACCACGTGCTGGTCGAGCGTTATGTCACGCGGCCGCGGCACATCGAGATCCAGGTCTTCGGCGACCGCCACGGCCACGTCATCCACCTCGGCGAGCGCGACTGCTCGGTGCAGCGCCGCCACCAGAAGGTGCTGGAAGAGTCGCCGGCGCCGGGGCTGTCGGCGGCGCGCCGCGCCGAGATGGGCGCCGCCGCCGTCGCAGCCGCCAAGGCGGTGGGTTATGTCGGCGCCGGCACCGTGGAGTTCGTCGCCGAGGAGCTGGACGACGGCGACATCCGCGCCTACTTCATGGAGATGAACACGCGGCTGCAGGTCGAGCACCCGGTGACCGAGGGCGTGACCGGGCTCGACCTGGTGGAGTGGCAGCTTCGCATCGCCGCCGGCCAGCGGCTGCCGCTGACGCAGGAGCAGGTGACGATGCGCGGCCACGCGATCGAAGCGCGCATCTGCGCCGAGAACCCCGACAAGCAGTTCCTGCCGGCCACCGGCACGCTGCAGGTGCTGCGCTGGCCGCCGCACGTCTCTTTCGTGCGCGACGACGTGCTGCCGCGCGTGGACACCGGCTTCGCCGAGGGCGACGCGGTCAGCCCCTACTACGACTCGATGATCGCCAAGCTCATCGTCTGGGGCGCCGACCGCGCGCAGGCGCTGGCGCGGCTGGACGCGGCGCTGCGCGACACCCACCTCGTGGGCCTGCACAACAACGTGGCCTTCCTGCGCCGCGTGGCGGCCAGCCGCAGCTTTGCCACCGCCGAGCTGGACACCGCGCTGATCGAGCGCGAGCGCGACGTGCTGTTCGGCGCCGGCGCGCTGCCCGCCGAATGGGCTGCGGCCGGCGTGGTGGCCAAGACGCTGGCCGACGAACGCGCCGCCGAAGACGCCGACCCCTGGTCGCGCCGCGACGGCTGGCGGCTGCACGGCGGCGCGCAACGCCGGCTGGACCTTGAACGGCAGGGCGAAGCGCTGGCCGTGCACGTGCAGCGCCTGCACGACGGCGGCACCACGCTGCGCATCGGCGAGCAAGGCTGGCCGCTGCTGACGCGTGAACGGAGCGGCGTCGACGGGGCGCGCTTCGACGTGCAGCTCGGCGGCGAGCGCCGCACGCTGGCCGTCTACCGCCAGGGCGACCAGTTCAGCGTCTTCGGCGCCGAAGGCTCGGCCACGCTGGCCGAGGCCGACCCGCTGGCCCATGCCGGCGACCACGCCGGCGAGTCAGGCCGCCTGACCGCGCCGATGCCGGGCAAGCTGATCGCCTTCCTCGCCCACGCCGGCGACAGCGTCAAGCGCGGCCAGGCGCTGGCCGTGATGGAAGCGATGAAGATGGAGCACACCATCAGCGCCCCGCGCGACGGCCGCGTGCAGGAACTGCTGTTCGCCGCCGGCGACCAGGTGCCCGAAGGCGCCGAACTGTTGAGGATGTCCGAATGATCCCAAGCCATGTGACCCTGGTCGACGTCGGCCCGCGCGACGGGCTGCAGAACGAGGCCCAACCGGTGGCCGCCGCGCACAAGATCGAGCTGGTGCACCGCCTGCAGGCCGCCGGCTGCCGCGAGATCGAGGTGACCAGCTTCGTCAGCCCCAAGTGGGTGCCGCAGATGGCCGACAACACGCAAGTGATGGCCGGCATCCACCGCGAGGCCGGCGTTCGCTACTCGGTGCTGACGCCGAACATGAAAGGCCTGGAAGCGGCGCTGCTGACGCAGCCGCACGAGGTGGTGGTGTTCGGCGCCGCGACCGAGGCCTTCAGCCGGCGCAACATCAACTGCTCGGTCGAGGAAAGCATCGAGCGCTTCGCCCCCGTGGTGGCGGCGGCGCACGCCGCCGGCGTCAAGGTGCGCGGCGCGGTGTCGTGCGCGCTGGGCTGCCCGTACCAGGGCGCCGTCAGCGCCGACGAGGTCGAGCGCGTGGTCGTGCTGCTCAAGCAGATCGGCGTCGACCACTGCGGCGTGGCCGACACCATCGGCACCGGCACGCCGCGCGCCGCGCAGGCGGCGCTGGCGCGGGCGCTGAAGCACTTTCCGGTCGAAGAGGTCAGCGGCCATTTCCACGACACCTACGGCCAGGCGCTGTCCAACATCCTGGCCTGCCTGGAGCTGGGCATCGCCACCTTCGACAGCAGCATCGCCGGCCTCGGCGGCTGCCCCTACGCGAAGGGCGCCACCGGCAACGTGGCCACCGAGGACGTGGTCTTCATGCTGCACGGCATGGGCATCGACACCGGGCTGGATCTGGACCGGCTGGTCGACGCCGGCGCCTGGATCTCCGGCGTGCTGGGCCGCGCGCCGGTCTCGCGCGTCAGCCGCGCGCTGCTGGCCAAGCGCGGGGCGGCGGCGACGGCGGCGGCGAACGCGGCGGCGAACGCATGACATCGGCCGAGCTGGACGACAAGCCCGAGGGCTTTCGCCGCGTGGTGCAGGCGCTGGCCGAGCGCGGCCATCCGCACGCGCCGCGCTGGCTGGCGGTCAGCGCGCGCACCTCGCAGGAAGCCGCCGACGCCTTGGGCGTGCAGGTCGGGCAGATCGCCAAGAGCGTGATCTTCCGCCGCAAGGCCGACGAGACCGCCGTGCTGGTGGTGACCAGCGGCGACAAGCGCGTCGACGAGAAGCGCGTGGCCGCCATCACCGGGCCGCTGGGCCGCGCCGATGCCGACTTCGTCAAGGCCAGCACCGGCTTCTCGATCGGCGGCGTCGCGCCGCTGGCGCACCGCCAGCCGCCGCTGACGCTGATCGACCGCGAGCTGTTCCGCTTCGCTTTCATCTGGGCCGCCGCCGGGCATCCGAACGGCGTCTTCCAGCTCTCGCCCGAGCAACTCGTCGCGCTGACCGGCGCGCCGGTGCACGACGTGGTGCAAGCCGCCTGACCATGAGCGAAGCCGCGCCGGTGCCCAGCCCCTGCATCAACGTCTGCCGCATCCACCCGGCGACGGGGCTGTGCGAAGGCTGCCGCCGCACGCTGGACGAGATCGCCGCCTGGTCGCGGCTGGACGACGAGGGCAAGCGCGCGGTGTGGGCGCTGCTGGAGCAGCGCCGCGCCGCCGCGCAGCCGCAGGAGGCGTCGCGATGAAGCGCATCACCTTCTGGCTGGACTTCATCTCGCCTTTCGCCTACCTGGCGTTCGAGCGCCTGCCGCAGGCCTTGCAAGGCTGTAGTTATGCGGTCGACTACCGGCCGCTGCTGTTCGCAGGCCTGCTGCAGCAGCACGGCCAGAAGGGGCCGGCCGAGATCGAGCCCAAGCGGGCCTGGACCTTCCGCCACGTTCACTGGTTAGCCCACCGGCACGGCGTGCCGATGGACACGCCGCTGCAGCACCCCTTCAATCCCCTGCCGCTGCTGCGTCTGGCGCTGGCCTGCGGGCCCAACCGGCGCGTCTGCGAGGCGATCTTCCGCCACGTCTGGCGCGGCGGCGGCGATGCGCTCGACGCCGGGCGCCTGGCCGCGCTGCAGGCCGAGCTGACGCCGCCGCGCGACGGGGCCGCGCCCGCGGTCAAGGCCGAGCTGAAGGCGGCCACCGACGAGGCCATCGCGCACGGCGTGTTCGGCGTGCCCAGCTTCGCGCTCGACGGCCGACTGTTCTGGGGCCTGGACGCGCTGCCGATGCTGGCCGCCGCCTTGCAGGGCGACCCCTGGTTCGACGGCCCGGCCTGGGCCCGCGAAGGCGCGCCGCGCGCCGGCGTGCGGCGCGGCTGAAGCGCCGCGCCCAGCCGGCGGCGCCCGCCAAGCGGCTGTCCGGCCGCGGCGCGCGTGGCTATGATGCAAGCGTCGTCGCGCCCGCCCTGTCGCTCTGTCGCCATGACGCAGCCGTCCGTCCCCGCCGCCCACCTCCGCCTGAAGCGCGCCTATGCGCCGGCCGCGCCGTCGGATGGGGTTCGCATCCTCGTCGATCGCCTGTGGCCGCGCGGCGTCAGCAAGGACCGTGCGGCGCTGGACGATTGGATGAAGGACCTGGCGCCGAGCACCGAGCTGCGCCAATGGTTCGGCCACGATCCGGCGCGCTGGGCGGAGTTCCAGCGCCGCTACCGGGCCGAGCTGGCGGCGCAGCCCGCGGCGCTGGAGCGCTTGCGCGCGCTGGCGCTGACGAAGACCGTCACCCTGGTCTTCGGCGCGCGCGACGAGCAGCACAACGAGGCCGTCGTCCTGCGCGACGTGCTGCTGGGTCAACCGCAAGGAGCCAAGCCATGAGCATTGCCGTCGAGTTGCACGACCTGGGCCAGGCGCTGGCGCGCTACCGCTTCGCCTACCTGCTGACCAGCAGCGCCGAAGGCGCCGCGCCGCATGCGGTGGCGGTGGCGGTGCGCTGGGAAGACGGCGCGCTGCTGATCGACGGCGCCGGCCGGCGCACGCGCGACAACGCGCAGCAGCGCCCCGCGGTCGGCCTGGTGTGGCCGCCGGCCGATGCGGCGGACTACTCGCTGATCGTCGACGGCCGCGCCGCCGTCGATGGCGAGCGGCTGCGCATCGCGCCGACGCGCGCCGTGCTGCACCGCCCGGCGCCGGCCTCGGCCAAGCCGGCCGAGCCGGGCCGCTGCGGCGCCGACTGCGTCGAGCTGTCACTGGAAGTCGGCGCCGCCGCGCCGGCTGCAGCCGGCGTCGTCCAGCAAGGCGCGTAGCGCGTCGGCGCCGCTCGCCGCGGCGTCGCCCTGGCCGGCCCACGCGAGGGCACACCGAACACCGGCAGCGCCTCGGCCGGGGGCCGGGCCGCGGTCTTGCGCTTCTTCATCGACGATTTTTGCTAGGGGTTTTCACCAGAAGCGGCGGCGCGCTTCCCAGGTGGGCCGGCGCCTTGTCAGCTTGCGTTGGCTTGGTGTCAGAGCGCGGTCAGTGCGTGCTCGAAAGATCGCGCCCCAGCCGCCCCGAAACGCGGGCGACGCAACGTTTGCAAGGAGACATGCATGCAGGCCGATCTCGCGCAGCGCATCGCCGCGCATCCCAAGTACCGGGAGCTGAAAACCAAGCGCAGCAGCTTCGGTTGGGTGCTCACCGTGGCGATGATGGTCGTGTACTACGGCTTCATCCTGCTGGTGGCGTTCGACAAGGAACTGCTGGCCACGCGCATGGGCCAGGGCGTGATGACCTGGGGCATGCCGATCGGCCTGTTCGTCATCATCTTCACGGTGGTCATCACCGCCATCTACGTCCGCCGCGCGAACAGCGAGTTCGACCAGCTGACCGACGACATCAACAAGGCGGTGCTGAAGTGAGAACCTCTTCCAAACTCGTGCTCGGCACCGCCGCGCTGTGCGGCGCCACGCTGGCGCTGGCGGCCGGCGCCGACCTCGGCCAGGCCGAGAAGCAGGCCACCAACTGGACGGCCATCGGCATGTTCGGCGTGTTCGTGATCTTCACGCTGTTCATCACCAAGTGGGCGGCGGCCAAGACCAAGAGCGCGGCCGACTTCTACACCGCCGGCGGCGGCATCACCGGCTTCCAGAACGGCCTGGCGATCGCCGGCGACTACATGTCGGCGGCCTCGTTCCTGGGCATCTCGGCGGCGGTGATGGCCTCGGGCTTCGACGGCCTGATCTACTCCATCGGCTTCCTGGTCGGCTGGCCGGTGGTCACCTTCCTGCTGGCCGAGCGGCTGCGCAACCTGGGCAAGTTCACCTTCGCCGACGTGGCCGCGTTCCGCTTCGCGCAGACGCCGGTGCGCGTGTTCGCCGCCAGCGGCACGCTGGTGGTGGTGGCGTTCTACCTGATCGCGCAGATGGTCGGCGCCGGCCAGCTCATCAAGCTGCTGTTCGGGCTGGACTACACCTACGCGGTGGTGATCGTCGGCGTGCTGATGATGGTCTACGTGCTGTTCGGCGGCATGACGGCCACCACCTGGGTGCAGATCATCAAGGCCATCATGCTGCTGGGCGGGGCGACCTTCATGGCCGTGATGGTGATGGCGCAGTTCGGCTTCAGCCCCGAGGCGCTGTTCGCCAAGTCGGTGGAGATCAAGACCGGGCTGGCCGCCAAGGCCGGCAAGAGCCCCGAAGAGGCGGCCAAGATCGGCTTCTCGATCATGGGGCCGGGCGGCTTCGTGAAGGACCCGATCAGCGCCATCAGCTTCGGCATGGCGCTGATGTTCGGCACCGCCGGGCTGCCGCACATCCTGATGCGCTTCTTCACCGTGCCCAACGCCAAGGAAGCGCGCAAGTCGGTGCTGTGGGCCACCACCTGGATCGGCTACTTCTACATCCTGACCTTCATCATCGGCTTCGGCGCCATCACCTTCGTGCTGACCAACCCGCAGTTCCTGGACGCCAAGGGCGGCCTGCTGGGCGGCGGCAACATGGCGGCCATCCACCTGGCCAACGCGGTGGGCGGCAACGTGTTCCTCGGCTTCATCTCGGCGGTGGCCTTCGCCACCATCCTGGCGGTGGTGGCCGGCCTCACGCTGAGCGGCGCCTCGGCCGTCTCGCACGACCTCTACGGCACCGTCATCAAGGCCGGCAAGGCGAGCAGCGCCGACGAGCTGCGTGTGTCCAAGATCACCACGGTGTGCCTGGGCATCATCGCGGTGCTGCTGGGCATCGCCTTCGAGAAGCAGAACATCGCCTTCATGGTGAGCCTGGCCTTCGCGATCGCGGCCTCGGCCAACTTCCCGGTGCTGCTGATGAGCGTGCTGTGGAAGGGCTGCACCACGCGCGGCGCGGTGATCGGCGGCTTCCTCGGGCTGATCAGCTCGGTGGCGCTGACGGTGGTCTCGCCGGCGGTGTGGGAAGCGACGCTCGGCAACCCCAAGGGCTCGGCCTGGTTCCCGTACACCAGCCCGGCGCTGTTCTCGATGACCATCGGCTTCGTCGGCATCTGGCTGTTCTCCATCCTCGACAGCAGCAAGCGCGCCGCCGAGGACAAGGCCGGCTTCCTGGCCCAGCAGGTGCGCAGCGAGACCGGCATCGGCGCCGCCGGCGCGTCGGGCCACTAGGCCACTAGACTTGCCCGCTCCGTCCAGGAGCGCAGGGACCGCCGGCCTCTCGCCAGGGGCTTGCGGTCCCTTTTCACTTCCAACGGACGCGCCATGCCCGCTGCCGAGACCCAACGCGAACTGCTGTCGCTGGCCACCGCCCGCGTCAGCGACACCTTCGTGCGCAAGCCGCTGTACGTGGACGGCGCGCTCGACCTCGTCAGCGTCTGCCGCGAGCTGCAGACGCACAAGGCCACCCACGCGCTGGTGCGCGACGTGCGCGACGGCGTCGAGCGGCTGGGCATCTTCACCACCACCGACTTGCGCGACGCGCTGCTGCGCGAGGTGCCGCCGCAGGCGCTGGCGGTGCGCGAGGTGGCGCGCTTCGAGCTGATCGAGGTGCGCCCCGACGCCGAGGTCTTCGAGGCGCTGTGGCTGATGGTGCAGCACCGCGTGCACCGGCTGCTGGTGCGCGACGGCGAGCGCGTGCTGGGCGTGCTGGGCCAGCTCGACCTGGTGAGCTTCGTCGCCAACCACTCGCACCTGGTGGCGCAGCAGATCGAGCATGCCGCCGACATCGAAGACCTCGCCGGCGCGGCGGCGCGCATCGACCAGATGATCGCGCTGCTGCACGGCAGCGGCATCCGCATCGAGCGCATCACGCGGCTCGTCACCGAGCTCAACCGGCGGCTGTTCGCCCGCCTGTGGGCGCTGCTGGCGCCGCCCGAGCTGGTGGCCAACAGCTGCCTGCTGGTGATGGGCAGCGAAGGCCGCGGCGAGCAGATCCTGAAGACCGACCAGGACAACGCGCTGATCCTGCGCGACGGCTTCGAATGCCCGGGCCTGGAAGCCGTGGCCGCGCGCTTCAACGAGGCGCTGGCGCGCTTCGGCTACCCGCCGTGCCCGGGCGGCATCATGCTGACCACGCCGCTGTGGCGGCAGCCGCTGGCCGGCTTGCGTGAATCGTTGCGCCAGTGGCTGTACGGCGCCGACCCCGACGGGCCGATGAACCTGGCGATCTTCTTCGACGCCGCCGCCGTGGCCGGCGACGCCACGCTGCTGGCCGAGGCGCGCACCCAGCTCGACCAGTTGCTGGTCGGCCAGGACGTCTACCTGGCGCGCTTCGCGGCGGCCGCCGACCAGTTCAACGAAGGCGGTTGGTGGACGCGGCTGACCACGCGCCGCGACGACCAGCCGCTGGACCTGAAGAAGCTGGGCACCTTCCCCATCGTGCACGGCGTGCGCGCGCTGTCGCTGCAGTACGGCGTGCGCGAGCAGGGCACCGTGGCGCGGCTGAAGGCGCTGCAGGCGGCCGGCCGCATCGACGAGGCGCTGGTGCGCGACCTCGTCGACGCGCTGCACTTCCTGATGGCGCTGCGGCTGTCGCACCAGTTGCGCCAGCTCTCCGGCGGCGCGCGGCCCGGCAACGAGGTGCGCGCCGCCGACCTGGGCGCGCTGGAGCGCGAGCCGCTGCACGACGCGCTGGCCATCGTGCGGCGCTTTCGCCACTTCCTGCGCCAGCACTTCCGGCTGGACAGCCTGTAGGCGCACAAGGCCATGAAGCGCAGCCCGCTCGTCCACCGCCTGCTGGCGCTGTTCGCGGCCGGCTGGCTGCTGCTGGACTTTCCGCTGCTGCAGCTGTGGCTGTCGCGGCCGCTGGCGCTGTTCGCGGTGTGGGCGGCGCTGATCGCGGCGCTGGCCTGGATCATGGAGCGCGACGGTGACTGACGCCGTGCTGCCCACGCCGCTGGTCATCGGCGCCGCCTTCGCCTACCTGCTGGCGCTGTTCGCGGTGGCCGCCTGGGCCGACCGCCGCGCCGCCGCCGGGCGCAGCGTGATCGGCAATGCCTGGGTCTACGCGCTGTCGATCGGCGTCTACTGCAGCGCCTGGACCTACTTCGGCAGCGTCGGCCGCGCGGCGGCCAGCGGCGTCGGCTTCCTGCCGATCTACCTGGGGCCCACGCTGGCAATGATGCTGGCGTGGACGGTGCTGCGCAAGATGATCCGCATCGCGCGGCGCTGGCGCATCACCTCGATCGCCGACTTCATCGCCAGCCGCTACGGCAAGAGCCGCACGCTGGCCGCGCTGGTGACGTTGATCGCGCTGGTCGGCGTGGTGCCTTACGTCGCGCTGCAACTCAAGGCGGTGGCCAGCGGCTACGCGCTGCTGACCGGCAGCCCGGCCGGCGCCGGCACCGCGTGGTGGGCCGACAGCACGCTCTACATCGCGCTGCTGCTGGCCGGCTTCACCATCGCCTTCGGCACCCGCCACCTCGACGCCACCGAGCGCCACGAAGGCCTGGTGGCGGCCATTGCGCTGGAGTCGCTGGTCAAGCTGGCGGCCTTCGTCGCGGTGGGCGTGTTCGTCACCTGGGGCCTGTTCGACGGCCCGGCCGACCTGAGCGCGCGCATCGCCGCCGCGCCCGCGGTGGCCGCCGTGCTGCAGGGCGCCGCCGGCGCCGGCGGCAAGCCCTTCGCCTACGACGCCTGGTTCGGCCTGCTGCTGCTGGCCGGGCTGTCGCTGCTGTTCCTGCCGCGCCAGTTCCAGGTGATGGTGGTCGAGAACGTCGCCGAGTCGCACCTCAAGCGCGCTGCCTGGGCCTTTCCGGCCTACCTGCTGGCGATCAACGTCTTCGTGCTGCCCATCGCGCTGGGCGGGCTGCTGTACTTCGCCGGCCGCGCGGCGAATCCCGAGACCTTCGTGCTGACGCTGCCGCTGGCCGCCGGCCACGGCACGCTGGCGCTGGTGGCCTTCGTCGGCGGGCTGTCGGCGGCCACCGGCATGGTCATCGTCGAGGCGATCGCGGTGTCCACCATGGTCTGCAACGACCTCGTGCTGCCGCTGCTGCTGCGGCGGCCGGCGTTCGCCGCGCTCGACCACACGCGCACGCTGCTGGCCATCCGCCGCGTGGTGATCGTCGCGCTGCTGCTGCTGGGCTACGTGTACTTCCGCGTCGCCGGCGAGGCCTATGCGCTGGTCAGCATCGGGCTCATCAGCTTCGCGGCGGTGGCGCAGTTCGCGCCGGCGCTGCTGGGCGGGCTGTACTGGAAGGGCGGCACGCGCAACGGCGCGCTGGCCGGGCTGGCCGCCGGCGCCGCGCTGTGGGCCTACACGCTGATGCTGCCGTCGATCGCCAAGAGCGGCTGGCTGCCGGCGGCCTTCGTCGACCAGGGGCTGCTGGGCCAGGCCTGGCTGATGCCCGAGGCGTTGTTCGGCCTGCGCGGGCTGGACAACCTGACGCATTCGCTGTTCTGGAGCCTGCTGGCCAACATCGGCGCCTACGTGGCGGTGTCGCTGTGGCGGCCGCCGAGCGCGGCCGAGGCGGCGCAGGCGCTGCGCTTCGTCGACGTCTTCCAGCGCGAGGCGGTGGCCCAGGCCTTCTGGCGCGGCCACGCCGAGCCGGCCGAGCTGCAATCGCTGATGGGCCGCTTCCTCGGGCCCGAGCGCGCCGCCGCCTTGTTCCAGGGTTATGCGCGCGAGCACGGGCTGCGCGCCGACGCCCAGCTCGTGCAGTGGGTGGAGACGCAGCTGGCCGGCGCCATCGGCAGCGCCTCGGCGCGGGTGATGGTGGCCTCGGTCACCGAGGAAGAGGTGCTGGGCGTCGACGAGGTGCTGCGCATCGTCGAGGAGGCGTCCGAGCTGCGCCACGTCAACGAGCAGCTGAAGAGCCTGGACAAGCTCAAGGACGACTTCATGAGCAGCGTGACGCACGAGCTGCGCACGCCGCTGACCAGCATCCGCGCGCTGGCCGAGCTGATGCAGGACGACCCGCAGATGGACGAGCCGCAGCGCGCGCAGTTCCTGGGCATCATCGTCGGCGAGGCCGAGCGCCTGTCGCGCCTGGTCAACCAGGTGCTCGACCTGGCCAAGATCGAGGCCGGCCACGCCGAATGGCACAGCGCCGAGGTCGACCTGCGCGAGCTGCTGCAGCACGCCGCGCACGCCACCGGCGAGCTGTTCCGCGAACGCGGCGCGCGGCTGGAGCTGCAACTGCCCGAAGGCCCGCTGCCAACGCTGCGCGCCGACCCCGACCGGCTGCTGCAGGTGGTGCTGAACCTGCTGTCCAACGCCGTCAAGTTCGTGCCCGCCGGCGCCGGCCACGTGCGGCTGCGGCTGACGTCGGATGCGAGCGGCCTGCACGTCACCGTGCACGACAACGGCCCCGGCGTGCCGGCGGCGCAGGCGCAGCTGGTGTTCGAGAAGTTCCGCCAGGGCGGCGATGCCGACCACCGGCCGCAGGGCACCGGGCTGGGGCTGCCGATCAGCCGCCAGATCGTCGAGCATTTCGGCGGCAAGCTGTGGCTGCGCTCCGAGCCCGGCGAAGGCGCCTGCTTCGGCTTCGACCTGCCCTGGCCGCATGACCCGCCAAACGAGGAGACACCCCCATGACCGCCAAGGTGCTGATCGCCGACGACGAGCCCAACATCGTCATCTCGCTGGAGTTCTTGATGAAGCGCGAAGGCCACCAGGTGCTGGTGGCGCGCGACGGCCAGCAGGCGCTGGAGATGATCCGCCGCGAGCGGCCCGACCTCGTGCTGCTCGACGTGATGATGCCGCACAAGAGCGGCTTCGAGGTCTGCCAGGCGGTGCGCGCCGACGAGACGCTGGCGGCGGTGCGCATCCTGATGCTCACCGCCAAGGGCCGCGACACCGACCAGGCGCAGGGCCTGGGCCTGGGCGCCGACGCCTACATGACCAAGCCCTTCTCGACCAAGGAGCTGGCCGCGCGCGTGCGCGAGCTGCTGGCCGCCGCGCGATGAAGACCGATTGGCGCGAATGGGCCGCGGCGCTGGCGCCGGGGCTCGTGCTGGCGGCCTGGACGCTGGCCGCCGGCGGCGCGCTGCTGGCCACGCTGGCGCCGGCCGAGCGCCAGGCCGTGCTGGCGCTGCTGGCGCCGCGCGCCGCGCTGCTGCTGATGCTCGCCCTGGTGGTCGCCATCGCCCTGGGCTGGCTGCTGCGCAAGGCCTGGCTGGACTGGGGCGCCGCCGCCGGCCGGCTGGCCGAGCAGGCGCAAGCCCTGGCCGTGGCCGACCAGCCCAAGGACCTGGCGCTGCCCGGCGCCGCCGAGGTGCAGGCGGTGCAGGCCGCGGTGAACGAGTTGCTGCGCCAGCGCCGCGCGCTGCGCGCCGACGTCGACGAGCGCGTGCGCGCCGCGGCGCGCGACATCGAGCTGGAGCGCAGCCGCCTGGCCGCGCTGATGGCCGAGCTGACGCAAAGCGTGGTGGTCTGCAACCTCGACGGCCGCATCCTGCTCTACAACAACCGCGCGCGGCTGCAGTTCCGCGCGCTGTCCGACGCCGTGGCCGCGGGGTCCGAGCTGGTGGGCATCGGCCGCAGCATCTACGCCGTGTTCGACCGCCAGCTGGTGGCGCATGCGCTCGAAAGCGTGCAGCAGCGGCTGCAGCGCGGCGCCGCCAACCCGTCCACGCAGTTCGTGACCAGCACGCGCGGCGGCCAGTTGCTGCGCGTGCAGATGGCGCCGGTGCGCGACGTGGCCGACGAGCACCAGGTCACCGGCTTCGTGCTGATGCTGGACAACATCACGCGCGACTTCGCCGACGAAAGCGAACGCGACAAGATGCTGCACCAGCTCACCGAGACCAGCCGCTCATCGCTGGGCAACCTGCAGGCCGCGGTGGAGCTGCTGGACGACCCGGAGCTCGACGCCGCCACGCGCGAACGCTTCCAGGGCGTGGTGCGCGACGAGGTGGCGGCGATGAGCCGGCGCATCCAGGACGTGGCGCGCCACACCACGCAGGCGATGAAGACGCGCTGGCCGCTCGAAGAGATGCTGGGCGCCGACCTGGTGGCCGCCGCCGGCCGCCGCATCGAGCAGTTGTTCGCCTGCCGCGTGGCCGACAGCGAGGTCGACGCGCAGCTGTGGCTGAAGGTGGACAGTTATTCGATGCTGCAGGCCCTGGCCTACCTGGCCGAGCGGCTGGTGAATGAATACGAGGTCAAGCTGGTGCAGTTCCGGCTGGGGCAGCAGGGCGGGCGCGCGCAGCTCGACCTGCTGTGGATGGGCGCCGGCATCAGCACCGAGATCGTCATGGCCTGGGAGACCGACGCCATCACCGTGGCCGGCGAGACCAGTGCGCTGACGGTGCGCGACGTGGTCGAACGCCATGGCGGCGCCTTCTGGTTCGAGCGCGAGCGCGTGCGCCACGCGTCGTTCTTCCGCTTCCTGCTGCCGCTGGCGGCCGAAGGCGCCCAGCTGGAAAGCAGCGCGCTGCTGCACGGCGACAGCCGGCCCGAGTACTACGACTTCGACCTCTTCGCGCAGCGCGAAGGCGACGCGCAGCTGGCCGACCGCAAGCTGGCCGAGCTGGCCTTCACGGTGTTCGACACCGAGACCACGGGCCTCAACCCCAGCCAGGGCGACCAGATCATCCAGATCGGCGCCACCCGCATCGTGGCCGCCAAGCTGCGCCGGCAGGAGGTGTTCGAGCAACTGGTGGACCCGCAGCGCGACATCCCGGCCGCGGGCATCCCCATCCACGGCATCACGCCTGAGATGGTGGCCGGCCAGCCGCCGCTGGCCCAGGTGCTGCCGGCCTTCCACGCCTTCGCGCAGGACACGGTGCTGGTGGCGCACAACGCGGCCTTCGACATGCGCTTCCTGCAGCTGGCGGAAAGCCCCACCGGCGTGCGCTTCGAGCAGCCGGTGCTGGACACGCTGCTGCTGTCGGCGGTGATCCACCCGCAGCAGGAGTCGCACCGGCTGGAGGCCATCGCCGAGCGGCTGGGCGTCACCATCCTCGGCCGCCACACGGCGCTGGGCGACGCGATGGTCACCGCCGAGGTCTTCCTGAAGATGATTCCGCTCTTGGCCGCGCAAGGCATCCACACGCTGGGCCAGGCGCGCGAGGCGGCGCAAAAAACCTATCTCGCCCGCGTTCAATACTGAAGTCGGGCACGAGGCTCATCGGCGCCGGCGGCGGTTGATGCCGGGTTCGCTGCGGTTCGTCGCAAGCCGCTCGCGCGGTGGTGGGGCGGTGACGATCATCCATCCCATCGCAACACCGACCCACCACCCAGGAGCCCACCATGACCCGCCGCCTGACCGACCGTGCCGCCGCGTTTGCCCTGTCGCTGCTGGTGACGCTGAGCCTGTTCGCCGCCATCGACCGCATGGCCGCCACCGGCAACCCCGACGCCGCCGTGTGGGCGGTGGCCGCCGCCGCGGCCGAGCGTGGCTGATCCTCAGTCCGCCGCCGGCGGCACGTCGATGAAGCGCCAGAGATCGCGCATGAACGGGTGCCGCCAGTACGCCAGCACGCCGGGCTGGGCCAGGTCCAGCCGCTCGGTGTGCAGGTGCACCTTGAAGGGCATGTAGGCCACCAGCAGGTCCTTGGCCCGGCGCATCAAGGCCTCGCGCTCGGGGCCGTCGGCCAGCAGGCGCTGGCGCTCGTACAGGCGGTCGAAGGCCGGCAGCTCGAAGCGCGGGTCGTTCGACTCGCTGGCGTTGGGCCCGTAGGCGATGGCCAGGAAGAAGCCGCCGTCGGGTGAACCGGCGGTCCACGAGTAGCCCCACATCATCAGCGTGCCGGCGCGGCTTTTCTTCAGCAGCTCGGGCCAGGTGGCGATCTCGAAATCCATGCGCAGGCCCACCGCCGTCATGCTGCGCTTCCAGATCTCGTTGCTCAGCCGGTCGGCCTGCGAGCCGCCCGAGGCCATCACCAGCCGCAGCGCGCTGCCGTCGGGCTGCTCGCGCCAGCCGTCGCCGTCGCGGTCGACGTAGCCGTAGAGGTCGAGCAGCGCCTTCGCGCGCAGCGGGTCGAAGTCGCCCATCTCGCTCTTGTAGGCCGCGTCGTAGCCGCTGGTGTGCGGCGGCACGGTGCTCTGCGCGGCCAGGCCATAACCCTGAAAGTAAGTGCTGCGCAGCGCCGGGCCGTCGAAGGCCAGGCCGATGGCGCGGCGCAAGCCCACCTTGTCGGGCGTGTAGCCGCCGACCAGCGGGTGCTGCATGAAGAAGAAGTGCATCACGATGTCGGGCCGCAACTGGCTTTGCAGCGTGATGCCGCGCCGCGCCAGGTAGGGCGCCAGCCGGCGGTTCGGCGCGGCCTGGGCGCGAAAGCTCAAGGGCACCTCCAGCCAGTGGTAGCGCCCTTCCAGGAACGACAGCCAGCGCGGCTGGCTTTCCTCGACGACGTCGACCACCACCTCGTCGACCAGCGGCAGCCGCTTGCCCGCCAGGTGCGCCGCGGCCGCCTGCGCCAGCGGGTGCGCGGCCGGCTGGCCGGCGTAGACGGCGCCGCGAAAACCGGGGTTGCGCGCCAGCACGATCTGCGAGCCGCGGCGCCAGCTTTTCAGCCGGAAGGCGCCGGTGCCCACCGGATGGGCGCCGATGTCGCTGCCGTGGAAGTCGACCACCTCGCGCGCGACGGCGCCCATCTGCACCGGGTCGGCCATCAGGTAGGTGAAGCGCGGGTCGGGCACGCCCAGCGTGATGCGCAGCGTGTAGCGGTCGAGCGCGCGCGCGCCGTCGACTTCGCGGTCGTAGTCGAAGGGGCGGCGGCTTTTCACGGCTTGCTCGCGCAACTCGCTCAGGCCCGGCAGCTTGAGCGATTCGTAGAGGTAGAGGTCGCTGGAGTTCCAGCGCGGGTCGTAGAAGCGCTTGATGGCGTAGACGTAGTCGGCGGCCACCAGCTCGCGCGGGCGGCCGCCGAAGGCCGGGTGCTCGGCGAAGAAGATGCCGGCTCGGATGCGCACCGTGAAGACGCGGCCGTCGGCCGAGACCTGCGGCAGCGCCTCGGCCGTCACCGGCAGCAGCCGCGCCGGCCGCGCGAGGTAGTCGTAGCCCAGCGGCGCCTCGAAGATCTGCGACAGCACCGTGCTGGTGTTGTTGTCGCTGTTGGTCTGCACCGGGTCCAGCGTGGTCTCGGGCGATTGGAAGGCCAGGCGCAGGACCTTGCGGCCGGGCTCGGCAGCTGGCCGCGCGAGGGCGCTGCCAGGCAGGGCGGCAGTGGCGGTCAACAACAAGGGGCGGCGGCGCATGGCCCGCCAGAATAGCCGCCATGCCCGTCTTCCTGCAGGCCCTGCTGATCGGGCTGTCGATCGCCGCGCCGGTGGGGCCGATCGGGCTGCTGGTGATCCAGCGCACGCTGCAGCGCGGCGCCGTGGTGGGCCTGGCCACCGGGCTGGGCGCGGCGGCGGCCGATGGGCTGTACGGCGCGCTGGGCGCCTACGGCGTCAGCGCGGTGATCGGCGCGCTGCAGGCGGCGCGGCTGCCGCTGGCGCTGGCCGGCGGCGCCTTCCTGCTGTGGCTGGCCTGGCGCACCTGGCACAGTGCGCCGGCCGAGCGGGCGGCCATCGCCGCCACCACCGCCACCACCACCGACGCCCGCGGGCTGCTGGGCAGCTTTGCCGGCACCTTCTTGCTGACGCTGTCGAACCCGGCGACGATCTTCTCGTTCATCGCCGTCTTCGGCGCGCTCGGTGCCGGCTCGGCCGGCGCGGCGCCGGGCCTGCTGGTGCTGGGCGTGCTGCTCGGCTCGGCGCTGTGGTGGCTGCTGCTGTGCGGCGCGGTGTCGCGCCTGCGCGCGCGCTTCGACGCGCGTTGGCAACGCCGCGTCAACCGCGGCTCGGCGCTGCTGCTGGCGGCCTTCGCGCTGTGGCCGCTGCTGCAGCGCTGAGGCGGTGCAGCGCGCTCAGGCCGCCTTGCGCTGCTGGCCGCCGGCGGCGGCGATGGCGTCGAGCGCGCGCTCCAGCGTGGCCACCGTGCGGTCCACGTGCTGCAGCTTGTCCAGCCCGAACAGGCCGATGCGGAAGCTGCGGAAGTCGGCGCCTTCGTCGCACTGCAAGGGCACGCCGGCGGCCGTCTGCAGGCCCAGGTCGATGAAGCTCTTGGCGCTGGCCAGGCCGGGGTCGACGGTGTAGCTGACCACGACGCCCGGCGCCTGGAAGCCGGCCGCCGCCACGCTGGGGTAGCCATGGCGTTCCAGCGCGGCGCGCACCTTGCGGCCGAGGTCTTGCTGCGCCTGCTGCAGCGTGGCGAAGCCGAGGCGGCGCGTCTCCTGCATCACGTCGCGCGTGCGCGTCAGCGCGTCGGTCGGCATCGTCGCGTGGTAGGCGTGGCCGCCGCCTTCGTAGGTTTCCATGATCTGCAGCCATTTCTTCAGGTCGCAGGCGAAACTCGTGCTGGTGGTGGCGTCGATGGCGGCGCGGGCGCGCGCCGACAGCATCACGAAGGCGCAGCCGGGCGATCCGCTCCAGCCCTTTTGCGGCGCGCTGACCAGCACGTCGACGCCGGTGGCCTGCATGTCGACCCAGATCGCGCCCGAGGCGATGCAGTCCAGCACGAACAGCGCGCCCACCTCGTGCGCGGCGGCGGCCACGGCCTGCAGGTAGTCGTCGGGCAGCAGCATGCCGGCGGCCGTTTCGACGTGCGGGGCATACACCACGGCGGGCTTTTGCGCGCGGATGGCGGCCGTCACCTCGGCGATCGGCGCCGGCGCGAAAGGCTCCTGCACGCCGGGGCGCGCGCGGCGCGCCTTGAGCACGATCTCCTCGCTGGGGATGCCGCCCATCTCGTGGATTTGCGTCCAGCGGTAGCTGAACCAGCCGTTGCGGATGACCAGCACTTTGCGCCCGTTGCCGAACTGGCGCGCCACCGCTTCCATGCCGAAGGTGCCGCTGCCGGGCACCACCGCCACCGCCTGCGCGTGGTAGACCTCCTTGAGCAGCGCCGAGATGTCGCGCATCACGCCCTGGAACTTGCGCGACATGTGGTTCAAGGCGCGGTCGGTGTAGACGACCGAGTACTCGAGCAGGCCGTCGGGGTCGACGTCGGGCAGCAGGCCGGGCATGGGCGCTCCAGTTCAGCGAAAGGGGGGCGCTGAGCTTAGCACCGCGCTTTGCGGCCTTCTGAGCACCCCCAGGTCCGGGCCGGTGGCCCGTCCCGCCCCCCCGTGGGGGATCAAGCAAAGTGGCGGAGCCACATTTGCTTGAGGGCCGCGGCCTTCGTCAGGCCGTGTGGCGCACGTAGACGTCGGTGTCGGGCAGCAGGCGGCGCAGCGTCTGGAAGGCCGATTCCGACAGCGCCTTGCCCGGGCCGCACAGCGGCGCGAAGCTCAGCGTCAGCTCGGCCTCGCCGTCTTCGATGCGCAGCGCGCGCACCCATTGCAGGTCGACGATGCCGCGGCCGGCATCGGGGTCGACGACGACGCGGTTCAACTCGCGCATCACCTGCTGCAACTGGTCGCGCGGACCGGCCATCTGCGGCTGCGCGCAGGCTTCGCCGGTCACGTGGGCGCGGCACTTCGGGCCACTGGCCGAGGCCAGGCAGCCGCCGCAATCGGCGGCCGGCGCGGCGCCGGCGGACAGGGCCGGGCGCAGCCACAGCGTGGCGCTGCCGCTGCCCGGCGCATGGAGGTCGTCGATGATCGCGCGTCCCATGCCGGCATGGTGGCACGCCTGGCTGACGGTTGCTTGACTCGCGTCAACCGACGCTTGACCGCCATCAAGCGCGACGCGGGAACAGGTGCAGCGCCGCGTACTGCAGCAGCATGATGGTCTTGGCGTCGCGGATGCGGCCGTCGGCCAGCATCGCCAGCGCCTCGTCGAAGGGCAGTTCCAGCACCTCGATGTCTTCGCCTTCGTGCAGCAGGCCGCCGCCGGCGCCCACGCGGTCGTCGTGGTCGTATTCGGCGACGAAGCCGTACAGCCGCTCGCACAGCGAGCCGGGGCTCATGTAGGCGTCGAACACCTGGCGCGGCCGGCGCACGCGAAAGCCCACCTCCTGCTCGGCCTCGGCGCGCACGCAATCTTCCGGCGAGGCGCCGTCCAGCAGCCCGGCCGGCGCTTCCACCAGCAAGTCGTCCAGCCCGTTGATGAAGCAGGCATAGCGGAACTGCCGCAGCAGCACCACGGTGCGCCGCCGCGGGTCGTACAGCAGCACGACGGCACCGTCGCCGTGGTCGACGGTCTCGCGCTCGATCGGTTGCCAGCGGCCGTCGCTGCGCTGCCAATCGAGCTGGGTGTTGTCGACGCGGTTGAAGTGGCTGCTGCGCCGCTCGACCTGCCGCACGCGCACGCGGTGGCGGATGCTCATCGGCGGCGGCGCGCGCCGCCCGTCAAGGCCGACAACGCCAGCGCCGCCAGCGCGGCCAGCGGCAGGCCGGCCGGCTCCGGCACCTGGGCCTGGGCCTGGGTAAGGAAGCCGCGGATCTCGCCGGCCGGGAACGCACTGCTGTGGATGTTGAGGTAGGCCTTGCCGTCGCCGAAGCCGGCCAGCAGCGCGGCGATGGCGCCGTTGACGCTGCCGCTGCCGTAGTCGTTGATGAAGGTGCTCGAGAAGCTGCCCGGCACCGTGAGGTCGATGAACGTTTCATAGTGGCCGGCGGACACGCCGGCCGGGAAGCCCAGCAGCGTGGGGGGGGAGACCGCCACGCCCACCGTGCCGGTGCCCGCGTTGGCGGTGCAGCAGTGGATGTGGGCCACCGTGGTCAGGCCGCTGAGCCCGCTCCAGTCGACCACCAAGCTCAAGGAGTGGGCGACGGTGTCGAAGGCGATCAGCGCCTGCCCGCTGCCGGTGGCGCCGGCCGCCTCGGGCAGCAGCTCGGCGGTGAAGTTGACGATGCTGGCGCCGGCCGAACCGGCAGCGCACAACAGCGCCGCCGCGGCCAAGGTGTGCCGAATGTTCATGTGCCCTCCGCAGGTTCGTGGCGGCCCCATGCTCGCGCCGCGCCGGCGCCGCGTCACGATCGAATACCCTGCCAAGGCGCGCGGAATCAGGCGCCGGCTTCGAGCGTAGGGGCGGCGGTGGCGGCTGCGGCCGCTTCGGTTCCTTCTACCCCTTCTGCCCCTTCAGCCTGCTGCAGCGCCTGCAGGCAGCCGAGGCACAGGCAGCCGCGGTGGTCCTGCCGCAGCCGAGCCAGCAGCGCTGGCGACAGGCTCATGGCCGTGCAGGCGCAAGGCTCGGCATCGTGCACGCCGCAATGGAAGCGGCCGCCGCAGCGCGGGCAGCGGACGTCGGGGACGGCTGCCGCCTCGCTCACGCCTTGAACAAGCCCTGGTGCTGCTCGCGCAGCAGGTTCTTCTGCACCTTGCCCATCGCGTTGCGCGGCAGCTCGGGCACGACGAACAAGGCCTTGGGCACCTTGAAGTTGGCGATCTGGGCTTTCAGCGCCGCGGTCAGCGCCGGGCCATCGGGCGCGGCGCCGGGCCGGGCGACGACGACGGCGACCACCGCCTCGCCGAAATCGGCGTGCGGCACGCCGATCACCGCGCTCTCGGCGACGCCGGGCATGTCGTTCAAATAACCTTCTATCTCGGCCGGATAGACGTTGTAGCCGCCGCTGATGATCAAGTCCTTGCTGCGGCCGACGATGGTGACGTAGCCGTCGGCGTCGACACGGCCGACGTCGCCGGTCTTGAACCACAGGTCGGGCGTGAACTCGTCGGCCGTCTTCTCCGGCATGCGCCAGTAGCCCTTGAAGACGTTGGGCCCCTTGACCTGGATGCCGCCGATCTCGTCGGTGGCCACCGGCTCGCCCTTGTCGTCGTTCACGCGCAGGCCCACGCCGGGCAGCGGCATGCCCACGGTGCCGCCGCGGCGCGCGCTCTCGGGGCGGTAGGGGTTGCTGGTCAGCATGATGGTCTCGCTCATGCCGTAGCGCTCGAGAATGGTGTGGCCGCTGCGCGTCTTCCAGTCGTTGAAGGTCTCCAGCAGCAGCGGCGCCGAGCCGCTGATGAAGAGCCGCATGCTGGCGCAGGCCGCCGGCGTCAGCGCGCTTTCGGCCAGGATGCGCACGTACAGCGTGGGCACGCCCATGAAGACGGTGGCCTCGGGCAGCCGCGCGATCACCGCCTTGGGGTCGAACCTGCTGAACCAGATCATCTTGCTGCCGTTGAGCAGCGCGCCGTGCGAGGCGACGAACAAGCCGTGCACGTGGAAGATGGGCAGCGCGTGGACGAGCACGTCGCCGCCTTGCTCGGGCGTCCGCCAGCCCCAGTAGTCTTTCAGCACCAGCGCGTTGGACAGCAGGTTGCCGTGCGTCAGCATCGCGCCCTTGCTGCGCCCGGTGGTGCCGCTGGTGTAGAGGATGGCGGCGAGGTCGTCGCTGCCGCGGCGCACCGGGTGGTGCTGGTCGCCATGGCAGGCGGCGCGCTCCAGCAGGCTGCCGCTGCGGTCGTCGTCGAGCGTGAAGACGTTGCGCGTGCCGGCCTTGAACGCCAGCTTGCTGATCCAGCCGAAGTTGCGGCTGCTGCACACCACCACGGCCGGCTCGGCGTTGCCGATGAAGTACTCGATCTCGGCGGCCTGGTAGGCGTTGTTCAGCGGCAGGTAGACGTGGCCGGCGCGCAGCACGGCCAGATACAGCATCAGCGCCTCGACGCTTTTCTCCACCTGCACCGCCACGCGCGAATGCGCCGGCAGCCGCAGGCTGGCCAGCAGGTTGGCCAGCATCGCGCTGCCGCGCTCGAGGTCGCGCCAGGTGTAGTAAAGCGGCCGGCCGGGGTCGGCGGTCTCGATGGCCACCTGGTCCAGGTCGGCCGGGAAAGCGGCGCGCAGCGCCGCGAACAAGTTGCCTTTGGTCATTCGTTTGGAAAGTTAGTCGAGCTTTGCGCCGGAGTTCTTGACGACCTCGGCCCAGCGCTTGATTTCGTTGTGGACGAAGGCGCCGAAGGCCTCGCCGTAGAGGTTGGGGGTGTCGGTGCCCAGGCCGGTCCAGGTGGCGCGCAGCTCGGGCGATTCCAGCGCCTTCTTCATCTCGGCGCCCATCTTGTCGACCACGTCCTTGGGCGTGCCCTTGGGCGCCCACAGGCCGTACCAGGTGGACACCAGGTAGTCGGGCGCGCCGCCGTTCTTGGCCAGCGGCACCTCGGGGAAGCCCGGCGCCGGCTGGTTGGCGGCCACCGCGATGGCGCGCAGCCGGCCGGCTTTGATGTGCGCCGCCGACGAGCCCAGGCCATCGAAGCCCATGTCGACCTGGCCGGCGATCAGGTCCTGCAGCATCGGCCCGGCGCCGCGGTAGGGAATGTGGGTGATGAAGGTCTTGGTCTGCAGCTTGAACAGCTCGCCGGCCAGGTGGTGGCTGGTGCCGTTGCCGGCCGAGCCGTAGTTCAGCTTGCCGGGGTTCTTGCGCAGCGTGTCCAGCAACTCGGGCAGCGTCTTGGCGGCCACGCGCTGCGGGTTGACGACGATGACCTGCGGCACGCTGGAGATCAGGCCCACGGGCACGAAGTCGGCTTCGAGGTTGTAGTCGAGCCGCGGGTACATCGCCGGCGCGATCGAGTGGTGCACCGCGCCCATGAAGAAGGTGTAGCCGTCGGGCGCCGCCTTGGCCGCGATGCCGGCGCCCAGCGTGCCGCCGGCGCCGCCCTTGTTGTCGATGACGAACTGGCGGCCCAGGTTCTTGGTCATCAGCGCGAACAGCGGCCGCGCGAAGGCGTCGGTGCCGCCGCCGGGCGGGAACGGCACGACGATGGTCACCGGCTTGCTCGGCCAGGCGCTGGCCTGGGCCAGCGCCGCCAGCGGCGCGGCGGCGGCGGCCAGCGCCAGCAGGGACCATCGGGTGAGGCGGGCGAGGGCGGTGCGGCGCTGGGGCATGGGTCGGGTCTCCTCGGGTCTCTTGGGTGGTCTTTTGGGCGGTCGCTTGGTCGTGGACGCTTCGTGGTGGTCGCTTCGTCGTGGGCAGCGCCGCCCACTCACAGCAGCGCGGTCACGGCGCGCGAGCGCGCCACCTCGCCCTGGCGGAACTGGCTGTGGCTGGCTTCGATGCGGTCGAGGTCGTAGCGGTAGTTGACCATCAGCCCCAGCGCCTGGCGCAGGCCCTTGGGCGACATGTTGCCACGGAGATTGATGCGCTCCAGCCGTGCGCCGTTGTCGAGGTGGAAGCGCGCCACCGGGTCGCCGCCCGGCGTGGGCGCCAGCTGCAGCAGGTAGGCCGCGCACAGGCGCTGCAGCGCGGCGCGGTCGGCGTCGTCCAGCTTGGCGTGCACGGCCGGGTGCTGCAGCGCCGTCCACTCGCCGCCGGTGGCGGCCTGCAGGCGCTGCCAGGCGGCCAGCAGGCCGTCGACCTGCGGCTTGCGCAGCCCCGGCAGTGCGGCCAGGTCGGGCGCGGCCAGCAGCCAGGCGGCGAAGCCGGGAATGGGCGACAGCGTGCAGAAGGTCTTGATGCGCGGCAGCTCGCGCTGCAGTTGCTGGGCGACGTTCTTGATCAGGAAGTTGCCCAGCGACACGCCGCGCAGCCCCGGCTCGCAGTTGCTGATGCTGTAGAAGCAGGCGACGCGGAACTGCTCCGGCGGCAGCGGCGTGGAGGCCTTGTCGATCAGCGGCGCGATCGCTTCGGGCATCTGCGGCAGCAGCGCCACCTCGACGAAGATCAGCGGCTCGTCGGGCAGCTGCGGGTGGAAGAAGGCGAAGCAGCGGCGGTCGGGCTGCAGGCGGCGGCGCAGGTCGTCCCAGCCGTCGATCTCGTGCACCGCTTCGTGCAGGATCAGCTTCTCCAGCAACTGCGCCGGCGCGTTCCAGTCGACTTGCCGCATCTGCAGGAAGCCGGGGTTGAACCAGCTCGTCAGCAGGTGCAGCCAGTCGGCTTCCAGCGCCGCCAGCTCGGGCCGCCGGGGCAGCACGCGCAGCAGCGCGCGGCGCAGGCGCAGGATGGCGGCCGTGCCGCCGGGGGCGCGGTTGAGGCGGCGCAGCAGCTCCTGGCGCGGCGGCTCCACCGCCTGCGTCAGCGCGATCAGCCGCGCCGCGCTGGGCTCGCCGGCCCAGGCCTGGGCGAGCTGCAGCACCTGCGCCGGGTCGGGCCCGAAGTCGCTGGCCAGGCGCTCGAAGAAGGCGTTCAGCTCGTCGGCTTCGAGGCGGTCGATCTGCTCGACCAGCGTGCCGGCGACGGCCATGCCGTTCATCTCGCCGCGCTCCGACAGCAACTGGCGCGCGCCCAGCGTCAGCGCCTTCAGCGTGCGGCGGCGGCGCTGGCGCGCCGCGGCCTGGCGGAGTTCATCGAGCATGGCGTTTCCCCTGGGCGGCGCTGCGCCGGCCGCGCAGCTTCTTCAGCGCCGCGAGCTGGGCCAGCAGGTGGTCGTGCATCGCGCGCTCGGCGCGCGCGGCGTCGCGCTGCTCGAAAGCATCCATCAGCACGCGGTGTTCGTTGAGCGACGATTGCAGCCGCCCCGGCCACTGCAGCTGCCGGCCGCGCAGCAGCCGCATGAAGCGGCGCAGGTCGCCGGTCACGCGGTCGAGCCAGCGGTTGTCGGCCAGCGCCTGCACGCGGCTGTGGAAGTCGTGGTTGGCGCGGTAGTAGCCGTCGCTGTCGCCGGCGGCGGCGTGGCGCTCCAGCTCGGCGTGCAGGTGGCGCAGCGCGGCCAGCGCCGCCTCGTCGGCGTTGCGCACCGCCTCGAAGGCGCAGCGGCCTTCCAGCAGCGCCATCACCGGGAACAGGTCGTCGGCATCGTCGTCGCCGATCGCCGCGACGCGGCAGCCGCGGTGCGGCACCAGTTCCACCAGGCCTTCGCTGGCCAGCACCTTCAGCGCCTCGCGCAGCGGCGTGCGGCTGATCTGCCAGGCGGCGGCCAGCGCCTTCTCGTCGACCCAGTCGCCGGCGCCGAGCTCGGCGTCGAAGATCATCGCGCGCAGCCGCGCGGCGACGCCGTCGTGCAGGGAGCTGCCGCGCAGCGGGATGGGATCGGGCATGGCGGCATCGTAACGCTGTAATTACAAAATGCACAACCGGGTGCCGCCGGCGGCCGCAGTAGAGTCGCCCCCATGTCGTTGCCGCCATCGTCGCCGGCGGTGCCCGCGGCGCCGGCGTCTTCCACGCCGCTGCCGCCGGACGCCGACCAGATGCTCAAGCTCGCGGCGCAGAGCATGTTCGACACCTTCGCGCACACGGCGATGGGCACGATGGTGGTCGACCGCGAGCACCGCATCGTCTGGATCAGCGAGGGCTACAAGAACTTCCTGCCGGCGCTGGGCTTCGCCAGCGCGGCCGATTTCGTCGGCCGCCGCGTCGAGGAGGTGATTCCCAACACCCTGCTCGGCCAGGTGATCGACAGCGGCCAGCCCATCCTGGTGGACCTGCTGAGCAACCACGCCGGCACCTTCCTGGTCAGCCGGCTGCCGCTGCGCAATGCCGCCGGCGAGGTGATCGGCGCCTTCGGCATGGTGCTGCTCGACCATCCCGAGACGACGATGCAGCCGCTGATGCGCAAGTTCGTGCGCCTGCAGGGCGAGCTCGACAGCGCGCGCCGCCAGCTGGCCGAGCAGCGGCGGCCCAAGTACACGATCGCCAGCTTCGTCGGCAGCAGCGCGGCGGCGCTGGAGGTCAAGCGCCAGGCGCGCCGCGTGGCGCAAGCCGATTCCACCGTGCTGCTGCTGGGCGAAACGGGCACCGGCAAGGAGCTGCTGGCGCACGGCATCCACGCCGCCGGCCGGCGCGCGGCGCGGCCCTTCGTCGGCGTCAACATCGCCGCGGTGCCCGAGACGCTGCTGGAGGCCGAGTTCTTCGGCGTCGCCCCCGGCGCCTACACGGGTGCCGAGCGCAAGGGGCGCGAAGGCAAGTTCCGCGTGGCCGACGGCGGCACGCTGTTTCTCGACGAGATCGGCGACATGCCGCTGGCGCTGCAGAGCAAGCTGTTGCGCGTGCTGCAGGAGCAGGAGATCGAGCCGCTGGGCGCCGACCGCGTCGAGCGCGTGGACGTGCGCATCGTCGCCGCCACCAGCCGCGACCTGGCGGCGATGGTGCGCGACGGCAGCTTCCGCGCCGACCTCTACTATCGGCTCAACGTGCTGCCGATCCGGCTGCCCAGCCTGCGCGAGCGGCTGGCCGACCTGGAAGCGCTGGTCGACGCGCTGGCCGAGGACATCGCGCGCCGCAGCGGGCTGCCGCACAAGGGCCTGACGCCCGAGGCGCTGGACTTGCTGGCCAGCAAGCCGTGGCCGGGCAACATCCGCGAGCTGCGCAACGTGCTGGAGCAGGCCACGCTGATGACCGACGAGCTGCAGCTCGGCGCCGCGCATTTCGAATCGGCGCTGCGGCTGGCGCCGGGCGTCGTCGCGGCGCGGCCGGCGGCGGCGTCGATGACAGCGGCAGCACCGCCGTCGCCTGCGCCGGCGCCCGCGCCGGCGGCCGACGACAGCGCCGCGCCGGCGCTGCTGCGCCCGCTGCAGCAGCAGGTGGAAGAGCTGGAGAGCCAGGCCATCGCCGCTGCCTTGCGCGCCACCGGCGGCAACCGGCTGGCGGCGGCGCGGCTCTTGAAGATGTCGCGCGCGGCGCTGTACGACAAGCTGGCCCGGCACCCGGCGCTGGCCGAGTGGGGACGGCGGACGGCGACCAGTTTGTCCGAATAACAGGCGATCGATCGACTCGATTGCCTGTTATTCGAACAAAGCAACTGCCTGAAGATCGAACAGCCGGGCTGAAAGTGCTTCCAGCGCTCGCGATGGTCCACGGTTGAACAGCCGCTGACCGGCCTTCAGGCACTTCAACCCTCAGGGTTTGCACCGAGTTTGGGCCTGATACTGCGCCGCCGGCACGCGCGTTGCTCAAGGCCGTGCATGTCCGCGGCCATGTCGGCCGCCGCCCGCGCTTCAGGAGACCGCCCCAAATGATTCGCCGCCGCCCGTTTTCCTTCACCCTGCTGACCACGGCACTGGCTGCCGGCCTGGTGGCCGCGCCGGCCGCCTGGGCGCAGAACAAGGGTGAGGTCAAGATCGCGCTGATCCAGAGCAAGACCGGCCCGCTGGAAGCCTATGCCAAGCAGATGATCGTCGGCTTCAACCTGGGCCTGGACTACGCCACCGGCGGCACCATGACCGTGGCCGGCAAGAAGCTGGTGGTGATCGAGAAGGACGACCAGGGCAAGCCCGACGTCGGCAAGGCCGCGCTGGCCGCCGCCTATGCCGACGACAAGGCCGACATCGCCGTCGGCCCCACCGCCAGCCCGGTGGGCCTGGCGATGCTGCCGGTGGCCGAGGAGTACAAGAAGATCCTGCTGGTCGAGCCGGCGGTGGCCGACTCGATCACCGGCGACAAGTGGAACAAGTACATCTTCCGCACCGGCCGCAACAGCAGCCAGGACGCCGCCGCCAACGCCGCCGCGATGGACCAGGCGGGCAACGTGATCGCCGTGCTGGCCAACGACAACGCCTTCGGCCGCGACGCCGTCAAGGCCGCCAAGGACTTCACCAAGAAGGCCAAGATCGTCCACGAGGAATACCTGCCGGTGGGCACGACGGACTTCACCGCCGGGCTGCAGCGCATCATCGACAAGCTCAAGGACCAGCCGGGCAAGAAGTACTTGTCGGTCGTCTGGTCGGGCAGCCCGACGCCGTTCCCGAAGATCGCCGACCTCGACCTCGACAAGCGCTTCGGCATCAAGCTGGCCACCGGCGGCAACATCCTGCCGGCGATGGTGGCCTACAAGAGCTTCCCCGGCATGGAAGGCGCGCTGTACTACTACTTCGGCATCCCGAAGAACAAGGCCAACGAGTGGCTGGTGGCCAACCACTACAGCAAGTTCAAGAGCCCGCCCGACTTCTTCACCGCCGGCGGCATGAGCGCCGCCATCGCGGTGGTGGAAGCGCTGAAGAAGACCAACGGCGACGCCAGCGCCGCCAAGCTGATCCCGGCGATGGAAGGCATGAGCTTCGAGACGCCCAAGGGCAAGATGACCTTCCGCAAGGAGGACCACCAGGCGATGCAGGAGATGTACCACTTCCGCATCAAGAACGACCCCGCGTTCGCCTGGGGCGTGCCGGAGCTGGTGCGCGTGATTCCGGCCAGCGAGCTGGACATCCCGATCCGCAACAAGCGATAAGTCCCACCCCCGAAGCGGCTTCGCCGCCTCCCCCTCCAGGGGGCGACGCCAGCGGCCCGGCCAAGCCGGATCCGCGGCGTCCGCTTGGTTGTGCCTGCGAACTGCGTTGTCCATGCTCGAAACCCACGACCTAACCATCAGGTTCGGCGGCCACGTGGCGGTCGACCACGTGTCCTGCGCTTTCGCGCCGGGCACGCTGACCTCCATCGTCGGCCCCAACGGCGCCGGCAAGACGACGTACTTCAACCTCATCTCGGGCCAGTTGCCGGCCAGCGAGGGGCGGGTGCTGCTGGCCGGCGAAGACATCACGCGGCTGCCGGCGCCGCAGCGCACGCGGCGCGGGCTGGGCCGGGCCTTCCAGTTGACGCAGCTGTTCCCCAACCTGACGGTGCGCGAGAACGTGCGGCTGGCCATCCAGGCGCGCGAGGCCGGCCGCGGCCACGGCGGCGCGCTGGACATGTGGCGCGTGTGGCTGGACCGCAAGGCCTGGATCGACGAAGCCGACGCGCTGCTCGCCCAGGTGCGGCTGGCCGACCGCGCCGCCGCTGCCGCCAGCAGCCTGCCGCACGGCGACCAGCGCAAGCTGGAGGTGGCGCTGCTGATCGCGCTGCAGCCCAAGGTCTTCATGTTCGACGAGCCCACCGCCGGCATGAGCGTCGACGAGGTGCCGGTGGTGCTGGACCTGATCCGCGGCCTGAAGTCGCGGCGCGACATCGTGATCCTGCTGGTCGAGCACAAGATGGACGTGGTGCGCGAGCTGTCGGACCGCATCATCGTGCTCAACAACGGCCAGCTCGTCGCCGACGGCGAGCCGGCCGCGGTGATCGCCTCGCCGGTGGTGCAGGAGGCCTATCTCGGCATGGCGGCGGAAGCGATATGAGCAGCAGCGCCATGCTCGAACTGCAGGGCGTGCACACGCACATCGGCGCGTACCACATCCTGCACGGCGTCGATTTCGCGGTGCCCGAGGGCGGCGTGACCATGCTGCTGGGCCGCAACGGCGCCGGCAAGACGACCACGCTGCGCACCATCATGGGCTTGTGGAAGGCCTCGGACGGCGAGCTGCGCTTCAACGGCCAACGTTTGAACGCACTGGCCACGCCCGACATCGCGGCGCGCGGCATCGCCTACGTGCCCGAGAACATGGGCATCTTCACCGACCTGACGGTGCGCGAGAACATCGTGCTGGCGGCCCGCGGCGCGCGCCACGAAAGCGAGCTCGACCGCGCGCGGCTGGACTGGATCTTCGGCCTCTTTCCGGCGCTGAAGAAGTTCTGGCTGTACCCGGCGGGCAAGCTCTCCGGCGGCCAGAAGCAGATGCTGGCGGTGGCGCGCGCCATCTGCGAGCCGCGCAAGCTGATCCTGATCGACGAGCCCAGCAAGGGCCTGGCGCCGGCCATCATCCAGAACCTGATCGGCGCTCTGCGCGAGCTGAAGCGCCAGCGCACGACCATTTTGCTGGTCGAGCAGAACTTCCTGATGGCCATGGCGCTGGGCGACACCGTGGCGGTGATGGACGACGGCCGCGTCGTGCACCGCGGCGCGATGGCCGAGCTGGCGGCCGACGCCGCGCTGCAGCAGCGGCTGCTGGGGCTGTCGCTGGGGGCGCACCAATGAACACGACGACGATGCCCGCCGCCGCGGCGGCCGAGATCCCCAAGGCCCGCTTCGACTGGAAGCCGATCGTGCTGCTGCTCGCGCTGATGGCGCTGGCATTGCCCGCGGTCGGCAGTCCCAGCAGCTGGCTGACGCTGACCGTCGCCGGCCTCGCGATGGGGCTGATCATCTTCGTGATTGCCTCCGGGCTAACTTTGGTTTTCGGCCTGATGGACGTGCTGAACTTCGGCCACGGCGTGTTCATCGCGCTCGGCGCCTTCATGGCCACCAGCGTGATGGGCGGGATGGCCGGCTTCATCGGGCAAGGCGGCTGGCAAAGCCTGGTGGCGGTGTTCGCCGCGATGGGGGTGGCGATGGCGGTGGCCGGCGCCGTCGGCTGGGCTTTCGAGCGCGTGATCGTTCGCCCGGTCTACGGCCTGCACCTGAAGCAGATCCTGATCACCATGGGCGGCATGATCGTCGGCGAAGAGATCATCAAGGTCATCTGGGGCCCGCTGCCGATTGCGCTGCCGCTGCCCGAGATCCTGCGCGGCGCCTACCTGCTGGGCGACGCGGCGATCGAGAAGTACCGGCTGCTGGCCGGCGGCATCGGCCTCGTGGTCTTCGCGCTGCTGGCCTGGACGCTGGCGCGCACCAAGATCGGATTGCTGATCCGCGCCGGCGTGCAGGACCGCGAGATGGTCGAGTCGCTGGGCTACCGCATCCGGCGGCTGTTCGTCGGCGTCTTCGTCGCCGGCTCGGCGCTGGCCGGGCTCGGCGGCGTGCTGTGGGCGCTGTACCAGCAGAACGTCTCGGTGCAGATGGGCGCGCAGATCAACGTGCTGCTGTTCATCGTCATCATCATCGGCGGCCTGGGCTCGACGCTGGGCTGCTTCGTCGGCGCGCTGCTGGTCGGGCTGATGGCCAACTACACCGGCTTCCTGGCGCCCAAGGTGGCGCTGTTCTCCAACATCGCGCTGATGGTGGCGGTGCTGTTGTGGCGGCCGCAGGGGCTTTACCCGGTCACCAACCGCTGAAGTCGAAAGCCATGCTGGACCGCATCCTCTCCCACGACCGCCCGCGCAGCCGCTGGCTGGCGCTGGCGCTGGTCGTCATCGTGCTCGGGCTGGCTGTCGCGCCGTTCGCCTTTCCCGGCGCCAAGGCGCTGGCGGTGGCGGCCAAGATGCTGGTCTTCATCCTGCTGGTGGCCAGCTTCGACCTGCTGCTGGGCTACACCGGCATCGTCAGCTTCGCGCACACCATGTTCTTCGGCATCGGCGCCTACGGCGTGGCCATCGCCAGCACGCGGCTGGGCGCCGGCTTCGGGGCGGTGCTGCTGGGCACCGCGGCGGCGCTGGCGGTCTCGCTGCTGCTGTCGCTGCTGATCGGCCTGTTCTCGCTGCGCGTGAAGGCGATCTTCTACGCGATGATCACGCTCGCGGTGGCCAGCGCTTTTCAAACCTTGGCGTCGCAGCTGTCGGACTTCACCGGCGGCGAGGACGGGCTGACCTTCAAGAACCCCGAGGTGCTGAGCCCGTCGTTCGAGCCTTTCGAAAGCCCGCTGCTGGGCCTGGCCATCGACGGCAAGATCGTCACCTACTACCTGCTGTTCGTCGCCGTCGCGCTGCTGTTCCTGGCGCTGCTGCGCATCGTCAACTCGCCGTTCGGCCGCGTGCTGCAGGCCATCCGCGAGAACGACTTCCGCGCCGAGGCCATCGGCTACTCGACCGTGGTCTACCGCACCTGGAGCAACGTGCTGTCGGCCGCCTTCGCCACGCTGGCCGGCGCGCTGCTGGCGCTGTGGCTGCGCTACGTGGGGCCCGACACGACGCTGAGCTTCGAGATCATGCTCGACATCCTGCTCATCGTGGTGATCGGCGGCATGGGCACGATGTACGGCGCGGTGGTCGGCGCGGCGCTGTTCGTGCTGGCGCAGAACTACCTGCAAGACCTGCTGAAGCTCGGCGCCGGCGCGCTGGACGGCGTGCCGGTGCTCTCGCAAATCGTCTCGCCCGACCGCTGGCTGCTGTGGCTGGGCGTGCTGTTCGTGCTGTCGGTCTACCACTTCCCCACCGGCATCGTCGGCCGCCTGCGCGCGCTGACCTGGCCCAAGAGCCGCCCATGACGCCCACGCCCCGGCCCGCGCCGACCTCCCGCTACCTGGTCTGCGAAGGCCGCGAATTGCACGTCACCGAATGGGGCGCCGACAAGCCCGAGGTGGTGGTGGCCTGGCACGGCCTGGCGCGCACCGGGCGCGACATGGACCACATCGCCGCCGAGCTGGCCACGCGCTGGCGCGTGATCTGTCCCGACACGCTGGGCCGCGGCTTCAGCCAATGGAGCCCGGCGCCGGCCACCGAGTACTGCCTGGCCTTCTACGAGCGGCAGGCCGTTTCGCTGCTGGACCAGCTGGGCGTGCGCGACTGCCTGTGGCTGGGCACCAGCATGGGCGGCGCGATCGGCCTGCGCGCCGCGGCCGGCGCCTTGCGCGGCCGCATCCAGCGCCTGGTGCTCAACGACATCGGGCCCGAGCTGGCCGAGTCGGCGGTGCACCGCATCCGCAGTTATGCCGGCAGCCCGCCGGCCTTCGCGACCATGCACGAGCTGGAGCAGTACTTCCGCACCGTCTACCGGCCCTACGGCTGGCTGAGCGACGCGATGTGGCGGCTGCTCGCCGAGACCTCGATGCGCCGCCTGCCCGACGGCCGCGTGACGCCGCACTACGACCCGGCGATGGTGCAGCAGTTCGTCCACCACCCCGACGACTACCGCCAGTGGGACGCCTGGGACTCGCTGAGCATTCCCGTGCTGTGCCTGCGCGGCGAAAGCTCCGACCTGCTGCTGCCCGAAGTGGCCGAGGCCATGCGCACGCGCGGCCCGCGCGCAGTGGTGGCAACGATCGCCGGCTGCGGCCACGCGCCGGCCCTGAACACGCCCGAGCAGTACGCGCTGGTCGAGCGTTTCTTTTCCGCCTGAGCGCGGACCACCACGAGGAGACCTGACCATGCGCATCCCCACCCACCTGCGGCGCGCCGCCGCTGCGGCGCTGACCCTGCTCGCCGCGGCAGCGGCACAGGCCGCCGGCACCGTCGGCAACAGCTTCCCGGCCGGCTTCACGGCCTTCGAGGACGCCTCGCTCGGCAAGCCCATCATCGGCTTCGGCGCCGCAGGCGCGGTCACGCGCACGCCGGTGATCTTCCTGCACGGCAACAACGACGTGCCTTATGCCACCGCCTGCAGCCCCACCAACGGCAAGATCCAGGGCCTGGCGCAGCACCTCGCCGACAACGGCTGGAACCCGAGCGAGCTGTGGGGCCTGGGCTACCAGGGCGACCAGTGCGACCTGGCGGCCGACAACACGCGGCGCTCGGGCATCGCGCACACCAACCAGGCCAACGTGCCGGACCTGCGGCGCTTCGTGCGCGCGGTACTGGCCTACACGGGGGCCAGGCAGGTCGACATCGTCGCCCACAGCCTGGGCGTGACGCTGGCGCGCGAGTGGATGCGCCAGGACGATGCCGAGTCCAAGGTGCGCCGCCTGGTGGCGATCGACGGGCCCAACCACGGCATCATCAACTGCAGCGCCTCGCCGCTGAACTACTACCAGCTGCCGGCCTCGGGCGGCTTCACGCCCAGCAGCGAGGTCTGCCAGGAGCTGGGCTCGCCCGACACGCCCTTCCTCAAGCTGCTGAACGGCCGCCGCGGCTGGGACGAATGGGAGTGGCCCACGCGCGTGCTGGTGATCCGCAACGCCGACACCAGCTTCGTCTACTTCGCGCTGCAGGACGGCCTGTTCCCGCCGGTGCCCTCGGTCGACATCTACGGCAAGACGGTCGACTTCTCGAAGAGCGCCGACCTCAAGGGCGCCAAGCAGGTCGACCTGACCGGCCAGGGCGCCTACGACCCGGTGCTGGGCACGGCGCACCTCGGCATCCTGCAGTCGCCGCAGACCAAGGCCGAGATGCTGAAGTTCCTCAAACGCTGATGTTGGCCCCCGGCCGCCTGGCGGCCGCCCCCCGAGGGGGCAACCAAACCCGACCGGCAAAGCCGGATCGGGTTTGGCATGCTAACGACGCCGCTCCCCCTGGTCGCCTGCGGCGACCGGTCCCCGGAGGGGGGGCTTCTATGCGGGGCGGGCCGCGGCCAGCACCACGTCGGCGATCGCCCGCGTATCGGCCAGCGGCAGCACGCGCGGCGCGTCGGCCGGCGGCGGGCCTTCCACCGCCATCGCCACGATGCCCGGCCAGTCGGGCCACAGCGGCGGCTTGCCTTCGGCGGCGCGCCAGACTTCCAGCTTGGGGAAGTCGCCGCTCTTGAAGCCTTCCACCAGCACCAGGTCACAGGGCTGGATGCGGCTCAGCAGGTAGGCCAGCGGCGGCTCGGCGTCGCCGCGCAGCTCGTGCATCAGCGCCCAGCGGTCGCGGCCGAGCAGCAGCACCTCCTGGCAGCCGGCCTCGCGCAGCCGGTACGAGTCCTTGCCCGGGCGGTCGATCTCGATCGCCTTGTGGCTGTGCTTGATCAGCGAGACCACGAGGCCGCGCCCGCGCAGCTCGGGCAGCAGGCGCTCCAGCAGCGTGGTCTTGCCCATGCCGGAGCGGCCGGCGATGCCGAAGACTTTCATCATGGGCGGCGATCATCCCTCATCCGGAGGACGCGCCCCCACCGTCGGAGCGATGCGGCGCGGCCGCCGCCTGCGCATACTGGCGCGGCCGTCTTCCATGCCGGGGAGAGCCGCGATGCTCGACGTCAACCGCCTGTCCTTCGGGGCCGCCGACCGTGGCCTGCCGCTGCCCGAAAGCGTGCTGCTGCGCATGGAGCAGTTGTTCTCCGCGTCGTTCACCGACGTGCGCCTGCACCTGGGGCCCGAGCCGGCGTCGCTGGGCGTGGTGGCCTTCACGCACGGCAGCGACATCTACATCGAGCGCGAGGTCTACGACCCCGATTCGGCCGTCGGCTGGGGCCTGCTCGGCCACGAGCTGGCGCACGTTCGGCAAAGCCGCCGCGGCTGGCTGCTGGCGCCCGAAGGCGTGGGCCTGCGGCTGCTGGTGGACCCGGCGCTGGAAGCCGAGGCCGACCGCATGGGCGCGCTGGCCTGCCGCAGCTTCAGGCCCGGCGCCACGCTGCCGCCGGCCCGCCGCGCGCCGCCGGCGCCGCCGCGCTGGGATTTGCTGCTGGCCAGCCCGCAGCGGCGCTGAGCGCGCCGTCAGCGGTGGAACTTGCCGTCGATGCCGATGATCGACAGGTCGGCGTAGTCCAGCCCGGTGTGGTCGGTGGGGCTGAAGCTGATCTCCAGCCCGCCGATGTCCACCCGCTTGAAGCCTTCCAGCGCGGTCTTGATGCGCTCGGCCGTCGGGTCCTTGCCGGCGCGCTTGAGCGCTTCCACCAGCACCTTGGCGGCGGCAAAGCCTTCCAGCATGGCCGGCGTGGCCTCCTCGCCCTTGCGGCGCGTGGCCAGCAGGTCCAGCATCTCCTTGACCAGCGGCGACGCCACCGAGCGCTCGAACGGGAACACCTGGCTGACGACCACGCCGCGCGCCTGGTCGCCCAGCGCCTTGATGAAGCCCGAGGCCGCGTTGTTGGACAGCGTGACCACCGTCGCCGTCGAGCCCGCGGCGCGGATCGCCTTGACGCCGTCGACCACGTGCGTGCCCGAGCCGACGAACACCACCGCCTGCGCCTGCGCCTGCACCAGCTTCGGGCCCAGCGGCGCGAAGTCGGGCTTGGTGCGCGAGTACTTCTCGTGCAGCACCGGCTGCAGCTTCAGCGCGTCGAAGCCGGCCTTGGCGCCGGCGGCGCCGTCGTCGCCGAAGGAGTCGTCGGCCTGCAGCAGCGCAATGCGCGTCATGCCGGTCAGGTGCAGGTGGCGCACCGCGCGCTCGGCCTCGCGGTGGTAGGTGGTGCGCACGTTGAACACCCAGGGGTGCACCGGCTTGTGCAGCAGCATGGCGCCGGTGGACGGCGCGATCAGCGGCAGCCGGTACTTGTCCAGCACCGGCAGGATGGCCTGCGACTGCGGCGTGCCGCGGTTGAAGAACAGCGCCACGACGCCCTTGCGCGCCAGTTCGGCGGCGTTGTCGGCGGCCAGCTTGGGGTCGAACTTGTCGTCGAGCGACAGCAGTTCGATCTTCTGGCCGTTGACGCCGCCGCGGTCGTTGACCGCTTCGAGGTACAGCTTGGCACCGTCGGTGCCTTCCTTGACGCCGGCGGCCACCGGCCCGCTGAAGCTGGAGGTCTGGCCGATCAGCACCTGCGCCGGCGCCAGGCCAGCGGCCGCCGCCAGGCACAGCATCAGGACGGTGTGGCGGAGCCGGGTCGGTACTGCTGACATTCGTGCTCGCTCGGGGCCGAAAGCCCAAACTGTGGTGCAAGGTCCGGCGGCATGCAACGCGGGCAAACCACCGGCCGCACACGATCGTACCCGCACTCCTAGAATGAAAAGTTCCGCCCACCCGCCAGGCCTTCCACTGTCATGACTTCCGGTGTCATCCGCATCCGCGGCGCCCGCCAGCACAACCTGAAGAACCTGGACCTGGACATCCGCACCGGCGAGCTGACCGTGGTCACCGGGCCCAGCGGCTCGGGCAAGTCGAGCCTGGTCTTCGACACCTTGTATGCCGAGGGCCAGCGGCGTTATGTCGAGACCTTCAGCGCCTACGCGCGCCAGTTCCTCGACCGCATGGACCGCCCGGCGGTCGACCGCGTCGACGGCGTGCCGCCGGCGATCGCCATCGACCAGACCAACCCGGTGCGCACCAGCCGCAGCACGGTGGGCACGATGACCGAGCTGAACGACCACCTGAAGCTGCTGTTCGCGCGCGCCGCGCAGCTGTTCGACAAGGCCACCGCGCTGCCGGTGCGGCACGACACGCCGGAGACCATCTACGCCGACCTGGTGGCGCGCGCCGCCGCCTTCGCCGGGCCGCCCCAAGAAGGCGACCCCCCTCGGGGGGCGGACTCGAAGAGTCCTGGGGGCTTGTCACCCGCCGGCGATCCGCGCCTGGTGCTGACCTTCCCGGTCGAGTTGCCGGCCGACACCACGGCCGAGCAGCAGGCGCAGTGGCTGTCGGCCGCCGGCTTCACGCGCGTGCAGGCCGAGCGCGTGGAAGGCGGCAAGAAGATCCTCGACGTGGTGGCCGACCGCTTCCGCAGCGCCGGCACCGAGAAGGTCCGCGCGATGGAAGCCATCGAGACGGCGTTGAAGCGCGGCAGCGGGCGGCTCAACGTCTACGTCGACGCGCAGCCCCAACCCTGGCGCTGGTCGACCGGCCTGCACTGCCCCGAGAGCAACCTGCGCTACGCCGACCCGCAGCCGGCGCTGTTCAGCTTCAACTCGGCCTTCGGCGCCTGCGACGCCTGCCGCGGCTTCGGCCGCGTGATCGGCGTCGACTTCGGGCTGGTGATCCCCGATGCGCGCAAGACGCTGCGCAACGGCGCGATCAAGCCGCTGCAGACGCCGGCCTGGAAGGATTGCCAGGACGACCTCGTCAAGTACGCCGGCGAGGCCGGCATCCCGCGCGACACCGCGTGGAGCCAGCTCACGCCGGCGCAGCGCGACTGGGTGATCGAAGGCAGCCCGAACTGGACCGGCAACTGGAACAAGCAGTGGTACGGCATCCGCCGCTTCTTCGGCTACCTGGAAAGCAAGGCCTACAAGATGCACATCCGCGTGCTCTTGTCCAAGTACCGCAGCTACACGCCCTGCGCCACCTGCGGCGGCGCGCGGCTGAAGCTGGAGGCGCTGCTGTGGCGCATCGGCAGCCAGGCCGATGCCGACGCCGTCCTTGCGCCAGCCCAACGTTTCATGCCGGTCGGCGTGAGCTGGTCGCGTCAACAGTTGGAAGCGCTGCCCGGGCTGCACCTGCACGACCTGATGCAGCTCTCGATCGAACGGCTGCGCCGCTTCTTCGACGGGCTGACGCTGCCGTCGAGCCTGCTCGACGAAGCGCTCAAGCTGCTGCTGGACGAGGTGCGCACGCGGCTGAAGTATTTGTGCGACGTCGGCCTCGGCTACCTGACGCTGGACCGCCAGAGCCGCACGCTCAGCGGCGGCGAGGTGCAGCGCATCAACCTCACCACGGCGCTGGGCACCAGCCTGGTCAACACGCTGTTCGTGCTGGACGAGCCCAGCATCGGCCTGCACCCGCGCGACATGAACCGCATCGTGCAGGCCATGCAGCGCCTGCGCGACGCCGGCAACACGCTGGTGGTGGTGGAGCACGACCCCGCCGTGATGCTGGCCGCCGACCGCCTGATCGACATGGGCCCCGGCCCCGGCGAGCGCGGCGGGCAGATCGTCTTCGACGGCACGCCCGAGGCCGCGCGCGGCGCCGATACGCTGACCGGCGCCTACCTCGGTGCGCGCAAGCAGGTGAGCATCGGCATCCGCCGCCTGGTGCAGGAGAGCACGCCCAAGCTCATCCTCGAAGGCGCGCGCGAACACAACCTGCAGGACGTGTCGGTCACGCTGCCGCTGCAGCGGCTGGTGGTCGTCACCGGCGTCAGCGGCTCGGGCAAGAGCACGCTGGTGCAGGACGTGCTGTACCCCGCGCTGGCGCGCCACTTCGGCAAGCCCACCGAAAGCCCCGGCACGCACGAACGGCTGCTGGGCGCCGACTTCCTGTCCGACGCCGTGTTCGTCGACCAGAGCCCGATCGGCAAGACCGCGCGCAGCAACCCGGCCAGCTACGTCGGCGCCTTCGACGAACTGCGCAAGCTGTTCGCCGACGCCCCGCTGGCGCGCGAGCGCAGCTACACCGCCGGCACCTTCAGCTTCAACGCCGGCGACGGCCGCTGCCCGACCTGCGGCGGCAGCGGCTTCGAGCACGTGGAGATGCAGTTCCTCTCCGACGTCTACCTGCGCTGCCCCGACTGCGACGGCCGGCGTTTCCGCGCGGAGGTGCTGGACGTCAAGCTCACGCGCGGCCCGCACCAGTTCAGCGTGGCCGACGTGCTGGAGCTGACGGTGGCCGAGGCCGCGCACTGGTTCCAGCGCGACGCCGGCGTGGTCGACCGGCTGCAGCCGCTGGTCGACGTCGGCCTCGACTACGTGCGCCTGGGCCAGCCGGTGCCCACGCTCAGCGGTGGCGAAGCCCAACGTTTGAAGTTGGCCGGCTTCCTGGCCGAGGCGGCGGCCGGGCCGAAGCAGCCGGCAGCCAAGAAGGGCACGCTGTTCCTGTTCGACGAGCCGACCACCGGGCTGCACTTCGACGACATCAACAAGCTGATGCGCAGCTTTCGCAAGCTGCTGGACGCCGGGCACTCGCTGCTGGTGATCGAGCACAACCTCGACGTGATCCGCGCCGCCGACTGGATCGTCGACCTCGGCCCCGAAGGCGGCGAGGCCGGCGGCCACCTCGTCTGCGCCGGCACGCCCGACGAGGTGAAGGCCTACCCCGGCTCGCACACCGGCCAGGCGCTGCGCGACTACGAGGTGGCGATGGGCCTCGGCGGCAGCCTGCGCGCCGAGGAAGGCCTGCCGCTGCAGACGCTGGTCAAGGCGCGGCGCCAGGCGCGGCAGGTGGTCGACGAGGCCATCCGCATCGTCAACGCCCGCGAGCACAACCTCAAGAGCCTGAGCGTGGCCGTGCCGCGCGGCCGCTTCAACGTCATCACCGGCGTCAGCGGCTCGGGCAAGAGCACGCTGGCCTTCGACATCCTGTTCAACGAAGGCCAGCGCCGCTACCTGGAAAGCCTGAACGCCTACGCGCGCAGCATCGTGCAGCCGGCCGGGCGGCCCGAGGTCGACGCGGTCTACGGCATCCCGCCCACGGTGGCCATCGAACAACGTTTGAGCCGAGGCGGCCGCAAGAGCACGGTGGCCACCACCACCGAGGTCTGGCACTTCCTGCGCCTGCTGTGGGTGAAGCTGGGGCTGCAGCACTGCGTGCACGACGGCAGCCCGGTGCGCGCGCAAAGCGCCGAGAGCATCGCGGCGCAGCTGCTGCGCGACCACCGCGGCCAGCACGTGGGCCTGCTGGCGCCGCTGGTGGTCAACCGCAAGGGCGTCTACACCGACCTGGCCAAGTGGGCCAAGGCGCGCGGCCACACGCATCTGCGCATCGACGGCGAGTTCGTCAAGGTCGACCCCTTCCCGCGCATCGACCGCTTCAAGGAGCACACGATCGAGCTGCCGGTCGGCGACCTGGTGGTCGCGCCCGAGCAAGAGGCCGAGCTGCGCGCGCTGCTGTCCAAGACGCTGGAGCTGGGCAAGGGCGTGCTGCACTTGCTGCACCCGCTGGACGGCCTGGCCGCGGCGATCGACAGTGGCGATTCCACCGCTGCGCTGGGCAGCGTGAAGGTCTTTTCCACCAAGCGCGCCTGCCCGGTCTGCGGCACCAGCTACCCCGAGCTGGACCCGCGCATGTTCAGCTACAACAGCAAGCACGGCTGGTGCCCGAGTTGCGTCGGCACCGGGCTGGCGCTGACGCGCGAACAGCGCAAGGCCTACGACGACAGCGTTCGCGACGATGACGACAAGGGCCGCGAGCAGAGCTTTCCCGCCGAGGAGGCCGAGGTCGAAGGCCTGGCCGACGAGCCCTGCCCCGACTGCGGCGGCGCGCGGCTGAACGCCGCGGCGCGCCGCGTCAGCTTCGAGGGCCGGGCGATCAGCGACATCGCGCGCTTGTCGGTGCACGAGACGCGAGCCTGGATCGCCGCGCTGCAGCTGGTCGGCCGCGAGGCCGAGATCGCGCGCGACGTGGTCGCCGAGATCGGCAGCCGGCTGGCCTTCCTGGCCGAGGTGGGCTTGGGCTACCTGACGCTGGACCGCGCGGCGCCCACGCTCAGCGGCGGCGAGGCGCAGCGCATCCGGCTGGCGGCGCAGCTCGGCAGCAACCTGCAAGGCGTGTGCTACGTGCTGGACGAGCCGACCATCGGCCTGCACCCGCGCGACAACGGCATCCTGCTGTCGGCGCTGGCCCGCTTAAGCGACAAGGGCAACACGCTGGTCGTCGTCGAGCACGACGAGGACACCATCCGCCGCGCCGACCACATCATCGACATCGGCCCGGGCGCCGGCAAGCGAGGTGGAACGTTGGTGGCCGAAGGCACGGTGGCCGAGCTGGAGGCGCAGCCGGCGTCGCTGACCGGCCGGCTGCTGGCGCGGCCGCTGCAGCACCCGCTGCAGCCGCGGCGGCCGGTGGACGCCGCCACGCCGGCGCTGCGCCTGGGCGGCGCCGCGCTGCACAACCTGCAGCGCATCGACGTGCGCGTGCCGCTGCAGCGCTTGGTGGCGGTGACGGGCGTCAGCGGCTCGGGCAAGAGCACGCTGGCGCGCGACGTGCTGCTGGCCAACGTGCAGGCGGCGGTGGGGCTGAAGGCCACCAAGGCCGGCCGCGACGCGCTGGCCGCCGGCCGGCTGCCGCCGCTGGCCGGCTGCACCGCCTTGAGCGGCTTCGACGCCATCGACCGCGTGCTGGAAGTCGACCAGACGCCGATCGGCAAGACGCCGCGCTCGTGCCCGGCCACCTACATCGGCTTCTGGGACGCCATCCGCAAGCTCTTCACCGAGACGCTGGAGGCCAAGGCGCGCGGTTATGCCGCGGCGCGCTTCAGCTTCAACACCGGCGATGGTCGCTGCCCGGCCTGCGAAGGGCAGGGCCTGCGCACCATCGAGATGAGCTTTCTGCCCGACGTCAAGCTGCCCTGCGACGTCTGCCACGGACGGCGCTTCAACCCCGAGACGCTGGCCGTCACCTGGCGCGGCAAGAACATCGGCGAGGTGCTGCAGATGGAGGTCGACGAAGCGGTCGACTTCTTCGCCAGCATGCCCGTCATCAGCCACCCGCTGCAGTTGCTGAAGGACGTCGGCCTGGGCTACCTGACGCTGGGCCAGCCCAGCCCCACGCTGAGCGGCGGCGAGGCGCAGCGCATCAAGCTCGTGACCGAGCTGAGCAAGGTGCGTGACGACGTCACGCGAAGAGGCAACCGTTCACCTCAGACCTTGTACGTGCTGGACGAGCCGACGGTCGGCCTGCACATGGCCGACGTCGAGCGGCTGATCCGCGTGCTGCACCGCCTGGTGGGCGGCGGCCACAGCGTGGTGGTGATCGAGCACGACCTCGACGTCATCGCCGAGGCCGACTGGGTGATCGACCTCGGCCCCGAAGGCGGCAACGCCGGCGGCCGCGTCGTCGCCGAAGGCCCGCCCGAAGCCGTGGTGGCCGCCGGCACGCACACGGGGCGGTCGCTGGCGGCGGTGCTGCAACGCAAGCCGGCGTGACGCGACCATCGCGACGGCCGCGGCCGCGGCCGCGGCCGCGGAAAGCGCAGCCGCCGCCGCGGCCGTTTCAGCGCGGCGCGTCGCCCTTGCGGTACTCGGCCGTCAGCGCGTTCAGCCGCTCCAGCAGCGCCGCGTCGAGCTTGACGTCGGCGGCGGCCAGCGTCGCGTCGAGTTGCTCGGCCTTGCTCGCGCCCAGCAGCGGCGCGGTGACTTGCGGCTGCGCCAGCACCCAGGCCACGGCCAGCGTCGCCAGCGGCAGGCCGGCCTCGTCGGCCAACGCCTGCAACTGCGCCACGCTGGCGAAGTAGCGCTCGTTCCAATAGCGCGCCTGGTACATCTTGGCCGCGGTGCCCAGGCTGAAGCGGCCCTGCGCCGGCGGCGCGCTGCCGCTGGCGTCGCGGTACTTGCCCGACAGCAGCCCGCCGGCCAGCGGGTTGTAGGGAATCACGGCCAGGCCTTCCTCGTCGGCCAGCGGCAGCAGTTCGCGCTCGATCTCGCGGAACAGCAGGCTGTAGCGCGGCTGCACGCTGACCGGCCGCACCAGGCGCAGCAGCTCGGCGCGGCCGACCATGCGCGCCAGCCGCCAGGCCATGAAGTTGGACACGCCGACATACCGCGCGCGGCCCGACCGCACGATCTGGTCCAGCGCTTCCAGCGTCTCGTCCAGCGGCGTCTGGCGGTCGTCGCTGTGCAACTGGTAGAGGTCGACGTGGTCGGTCTGCAGCCGCGCCAGCGACGCGTCGATGGCGGCCAGCAGGTGCTTGCGCGACGCGCCCTGGTTCCAGGCCTGCTCGCCCATGCGGCCCACCGCCTTGGTGGCCAGCACCACCTGGCCGCGGCGGCCGTGCTGCTGCAGCCAGCGGCCGATGATCTCTTCGGTGCGGCCGTTGGTCTGCAGCGTGCCGCCCAGCGGGTAGACGTCGGCGGTGTCGATGAAGCTGACGCCGGCGTCGAAGGCCTTGTCCAGGATGCGCTGCGACTCGGCCTCTTCAGTCTGCAGGCCGAAGGTCATCGTGCCCAGCGCCAGGCGCGAGACCTGCAGGCCGCTGCGGCCCAGGCGAACGGTGCTGATGCTCATCAGGCGGCCTCCATGCCGTTGCGGCGCTTGATTTCGGCGGTGGCCGGCGAAGCGCACCAGGCCAGCCAGGCGCGCACCGCCTCGGCCTGCGTGCCGGCAACGGTGACGCCGCCTGAAAACACCGTTAGCTGCTGGATCGCCGGCGGCAGCGGCCCCAGCACCTGCAGGCCGGGCTCGTTCATCAGCTCGCTCAACTGCTGGAAGCCCAGCGCGATCTCGCCGGCCGCCACCAGCCGCCCGACCGGGACGCCGGGTTTGGCCTGCACCGTGCGTTCCTGGATCTGCGCCGCGATGCCCCAACGTTCGAAGAGCTTTTGCAGGTAGACGCCGCTGGGCCCGGTGGAGTAGCCGATGCTGGGCGCCGCCAGCACGGCCTGGCGCACGGCGTCCTCGCTGTCGATGGCCGGCGCCGCGGCGCCGGCCTTGACGGCGACGTAGATGCCCGAGCGCACCAGGTCGGCCCGGCTGCCGGCGACGAGGCGGCCGGCCTCGATCAACGAGTCGATCGCGTTGGACGCCAGCACCACGCCGTCGAACGCCTCGCCGGCCTGCACCCGCTTGGCGGCGTCGACGCCGCCGACCGATTCGATCTGCAGATCGGCCGCGGCATCGACCGCGCGGTACGCGGCCGCCAGCTCGGCCAGCAAGGCCTTGGTGGCCATCGACGAGATGATCTTCAGCGGCATGCGACGGTCTCCGGGTGGGGCGGGTGATTATCGAACCGGCGAACCGGTCCGGGGCCGGCGCTGGCCGGGAGCCGGCGAACGGCCTTGACCGTATCCCTACGGAATGCGTGATCAGACGATGGCGAGCAAACGGGGTGTGGAGACTTATGGTGCGCAAGGAATACAACTTTTCGAACGCGCAGCGCGGCGGGGTCCTCGCGTCGCCGGGCAAGACCCGCATCACGATCATGCTGGACGACGACATGATCAAGTTCTTCCGTGCTGAGGCGAATGCGCAGGGCAGCGGCTATCAGAAGATGATCAATGTCGCCTTGCGATACGCGCTGGCCGGCGAGCGGCAAAGCACGGCTGGGGGAGGACAAGCCGGTGACGGTTGCGATGCTGTGCAAGGTGTTGCGAGAGGAGTTGCACTAGGAATGAGGTTGCATGGAGAGATGATGGTGTCATGGCCGCATTTGGTGCACTTGTTCCATCGCCAAGCGCCGGGTCGGTCGAGGACGACCGCGACGACCTGTTCCGCCACAGCGCATTTCCCAATCGCCTAGACTTCTCACCTCTCCCGCCCACTGCCCGGGGCCGTTCCGGCCACAGCGCATTTCCCAATCGCCTAGACTTAGCGCGACTGCGCGGCGCTGAGCTGCGCGGTTCCGGCCACAGCGCATTTCCCAATCGCCTAGACTCGCGGTCACGTTTCCGTCGTTGCCCGACATGTTCCGGCCACAGCGCATTTCCCAATCGCCTAGACTAGTCGCTGCTGGCGATCGAGTGCGGGGCGGGTTCCGGCCACAGCGCATTTCCCAATCGCCTAGACTCCGAAGCGAGCATCGCGCGGCGCCGGAAGGCGTTCCGGCCACAGCGCATTTCCCAATCGCCTAGACTAAGCGGCGCGCGCACGGCGTTGAGCGGGAGGTTCCGGCCACAGCGCATTTCCCAATCGCCTAGACTCTGATGGCCACCTTCAACGCCGTGTCGTTGGTTCCGGCCACAGCGCATTTCCCAATCGCCTAGACTCGCTGCGCCGCCCGCGACGCAATGGAAAACGTTCCGGCCACAGCGCATTTCCCAATCGCCTAGACTCTTGCGTTGATGATCCCGTCGATGCGCGCCGTTCCGGCCACAGCGCATTTCCCAATCGCCTAGACTCCCGAGCGGCTGCACCAGTTCCTACTGCTCGTTCCGGCCACAGCGCATTTCCCAATCGCCTAGACTCCCTCATGGTGCTACCCCCGTGTTACTCAGGTTCCGGCCACAGCGCATTTCCCAATCGCCTAGACTCCCCAGCCGGACAGCACGCCGCCGAACGTCGTTCCGGCCACAGCGCATTTCCCAATCGCCTAGACTGGGCGGCTGTCGAGTTCTCTCGGCGCTGTGTTCCGGCCACAGCGCATTTCCCAATCGCCTAGACTCCGCGTCAGCAACGAGCGTGCGCGCGAACTGTTCCGGCCACAGCGCATTTCCCAATCGCCTAGACTCTGGTTCGCGGTGGCGTCAAAGTCAAAAGCGTTCCGGCCACAGCGCATTTCCCAATCGCCTAGACTATTCGGTCGCACGCTTTGACGACCGCAGACGTTCCGGCCACAGCGCATTTCCCAATCGCCTAGACTGTGCCGATGTAGCGATAGGGCGACGGCATGGTTCCGGCCACAGCGCATTTCCCAATCGCCTAGACTCGACCAGTCCTCGTCCAGCGTGCAGCGCACGTTCCGGCCACAGCGCATTTCCCAATCGCCTAGACTTATGAATTGGTGTGCGACGATGACAGTATCGTTCCGGCCACAGCGCATTTCCCAATCGCCTAGACTTCACGTTCTATCAATCGACAGGATCTGTTGGTTCCGGCCACAGCGCATTTCCCAATCGCCTAGACTTCGGGTACGCGGTACCTGCGGCAATTTCTCGTTCCGGCCACAGCGCATTTCCCAATCGCCTAGACTCGCAGAGCGCTAAACCCTTGATTTGACGGAGGATTTGGCGCTCCACAGCGCTGAAATCTGAGGCTCATGGTCAGAAGAGATCGAACTGATCGGGCACTTTGGGCTCAGCCTGCCTAGCCTTGCCGTGGTAGCTGATGATGCGCTCGTACTGGCGGTCGGTGAACTGGAGGATGTTCACTCTCCCGCCTGCGGGCAAAGCCGTTTCGACTCGCTTGCAGTAGGTGTCGACCTGTGTGGCGCTGGTACAGAACCGCATGTACACACTGAATTGACTCATCTCGAAGCCCAGGTCCAACAAGGCGTGTCTAAGGCAATGCTGAACAACCCATCGCATCGTCCGGGCCGTTCAGCGTGATTTCACAATACTGAATCTGAGCGTCCAAATCGAGCGAAATCGGGCGCTTTGCAGCCCGAATCGGGCCTCGAGGCGCCTCGTGCGCCCGAT
>JAIUPH010000029.1 GCA_020161065.1 Pseudomonadota bacterium | reverse complement strand
TCCTGTCCACGCTACCCGAAGACACGCCGATCAACGAACTGGTCGGTGCCGCTCATCAACGCTGGCGCATCGAGCGCGACTACCAGGATCTGAAGCAGGACTTCGGGCTCGGGCACTATGAAGGGCGCGGCTGGCGTGCGTTCCACCACCATGGCAGTCTGAGCATTGCAGCCTACGGGTTCCTGATGGCGGAGCGACTCATTGCAGACAAACCCGTCGGCGGCAAAAAAAACTTCATTGAACGCCAAGTGCCTGCCCTTCCCGAGGATTACGTCCCCCGCGGCAGTCCTGCGCGCGCAGCGACACGTGGACCACTCGATCACGACGCTGCGGCACCGGCTCAGCTACGCACTGATCGCCCGCCTCGGGCAGTGCCCCTGCTGCGGCAGGGCAAGCGCAAAACTGCTCTTGTGACACAGTAAGACTAGGCTCTTGGCCGGTACGAAGCGCATGTGGGGGCGCTGGATGGTCTCGCAGATGGCAGCGGCATCGGCTGCGTCGTTCTTGCCGGTCTTGCCCGACAGGCGATACGGTGTCACGAACTTCGGAGCCACCAGCCGCACGGCGTGGCCAAAGGCGGAGAACTGCCGCGCCCAGTGGTTGGCGCCGGAGCAGGACTCCATGCCGATGGTGCACGGCGGCAGCTCGGCCACCAAGGCGAGCAGCTTGTCGCGCGGCACGGCGGGCCGCTGCAGCGCCACCCGCCCGGCGGCGTCCACGCCGTGCACGGCGAACAGGTTCTTGGCGAGATCGATGCCGACGAATACGATTGCCATGGACTTCCCCTTTCGAGCGACAGGATGAGATTGGCAACCCCATCGTGGCACTTTGTTGCCGAAGGCCGCAACGCGTCGCGGCGCGTTCGGGATGGGGAAGTCCCTTTCATTCGTTAGGGGTCACAAATGCGCCTCGCCTCGACGTTCACGCTCGTAGCCTTGTTAGGCACAACGGCCCACGCAAACACTCACGGCTTTGCCGAGGCGATCCTGACAGTTCGTTCGTACTCTGCTGCGCTTAGTCGAGGAGACTGCAAGGCTGCGCTGGCACTGATCTCACCTGCAATCGCCAAGCGTCTTGGTCGAGCACCCGATGGCAAGGAAGCGTTCTGCGAGTATGTCGCCAGCACAGCAGCTCGTGGTCAATTGGAAACGATTGGCACTGACATCTCTACGCTTGCAAGCGGCTCACACCGCGCAACCTTCATTCGAGTCACTAGGTTCGCATTGGGCCGCCAACGCATTGCGCGCACCAAAGGCGGTGTCGTCGAAGTGTTTGATCCAGGATTCCGCTCGACATACCAGGGGACCTACATTGTTCACTCGGCTGACGATGGCGCCACGTGGCACGTACTCGATCTCGCGTGCGTGGACCAGCGCTGGATAAAAGAGGTTTACCCCAGCTACGATGGGCGGCCACGTGTCTCAGTTGCAACTCAGCGGTTCGAACAGATCAGGTGACCCCCAACATGTCGGTCAACGGGACGCGCCACGGCAGGGCGCCGGTTACGTCTGCGTTAGCCATCAGAGGTAACTCCGCATCAGCGTCACGCGAGCTTTGATAGCACATTCTGCTATCATCATCGCCGTGAACGCCGGACACCGTAAGACGCTCGCGGCAATCTTCGCCAAGCCCACGCTTGCGTCGATCGTCTTTGCCGACATTGAAGGCGCTGATCAAGGCGCTCGGCGGTACGGTCTCCGAGCGCGAGGGTTCGCGCGTCAAGATCGAACTTGCAGGACAGCAGTGGCGCTGTCATCGGCCACATCCGGGCAAGGAGGCGAAGCGGTATCAGGTGGAAGAAGCTCGGGAGCTTCTCGAGCGTGCAGGAGTGAATCCATGAACACGATGAACCACGGTGGTTATACGGCTCGCATCGAGTTCGATGAGCGGGACAACATCTTTGTCGGCCGCATCCTCGGCCTTCGCAGCATCATCAGCTTCCACGGCGAAACCGTTGCTCAACTGCGCCGTGAGTTTGCCGCAGCAGTCAAGGACTACCTGCGCGACTGCGAAGAACAAGGAGTGGAGCCGGAGAAGCCCGCATCGGGCAAGCTTCTGCTGCGGGTCCCGCCGGAAGTCCACAGCCGCGCGCTCGTTGCCGCCCAGGCAAAGGGCAAGAGCCTGAACCAGTGGGCTACGGAAGCCCTTCAGCGCGCTGTCGCTGAAGGCTAACGAAGAGCGTTTATCCGCCGCCTGCACCGTACGGCCTTGCCGGCGTCGGCGCCGCGGCGGATAAACGCTCTTCGTTAGACTGCACAAGGAGACCGAATGCGCATTTCTCTCGCCGTTTGCCTGGCTCTTGCGGCTTCCGCAGTCTCGGCATATGCCCAGATCGCGATCCCTGACCTGGGTTCCCAGCAGACGACGTACTTCTTTGAAGCCACTGACCGCGGCGTGGCAGCCACAACGTCCTATCGCCGCACCAACTATCACGCCGCTACCCCTACGGCGCTGCCCGGAGCACGAGTCGTCCGGACACTTGAACTCAAACGGCTGGTTGACGCCGCAGCCCCCGTGCAGGTCATCGATGTGCTGGACAGCCAAACTCGCGCATCCGTGCCCGGGGCGGCCTGGTTGCCAGACGGTGGCAAGGCCTATGGCAGTGGCGCCGACAGGGCGAAATTCGACTCCGCGCTTGCAGCCTTGACCAAGGGCGACAAGGCCAAGACGCTGGTCTTTCTTTGCTCGGGCGCCGATTGCTGGTTGTCGTACAACGCCAGCCTGCTGGCCATTGAACTCGGCTACAAGGACGTGCTCTGGTACAGAGGTGGCTCCAATGCCTGGCAAGGCGCCAACCTGGAACTCAGCAAAGTCAGTGCTTTTGCGCCGTGACGGCAGCCTAAGGTCGTTGCAGAGCCGACGACTACGGCGCGATTGAACTTTGGCATCAGGCCGCGCAAGGAGACAGCGTGGGCACTTCGCAAGTCCACATCGTTCGAGGCTTGGCCTTGTCCCTCCTCTGCTCGCTTGCCCAGGCGCAGAAGGCATGTCCGGCAGCGGATGCGACTGCGCGCGACCGCAGCGTCAATTTGGTCTGCCAAGCGCTTGATGCCGTAAACGACCTCGACGCCAGGCGACTCGGCGAGCTCATGGCCGAAGACTTTTCTCTGACCACCATTTCCGGAAAGTACTTCGGCGAGTCAAAGGCCGAGATGGTCCGGCGCTGGACTCAGGCGCCGGAGCCTGGTACGAAGGCGACATCGCGGCTCACGAAGGTCTTCAGAATCCGGGTCGCTGGAGCAAGTGCGTTCGTCTCCGGCGAGATTGAAGACAAGACGATCCGAGATGGCCAGGGGAAGTGTGAATCTCATGCCTTCACCGACCTCTGGGAACGCCGACAAGGCAGGTGGTTGTGGGTCCACTCGCACGAATCCGGCCACAGGGACTCGCCTTGTCAGCCGTAGTCCGCTTCCCGGCCGTCGGCGCGATATTCGGCGCAGCAGTTGGTCACGACATGCCGGGAGACGCGCGGTCCGCGCTCGCGCCGCTGACGGTAGAACGCCTCGATGGCGGCGCGGGTGGCCACACGCCGCCCCGCGATCTGCAGCACGCCGTCATGCAGGAACCAGAGGTGCGCCAGGCGGCCGCCGTTGTGGTCGACGTCGTGCCAGTAGGCCGCTTCGCGAACGTTCAGCTCGTGCGTCAGCGCCGCGTCCGGAAACGGCATGGCCACGCCGCCTTGCGATGGCTCAGCCAAGCGATCGCGGCACGAATCGCTTGCTCTGCGCGAAGTGCAGGCGCGGGTCGACGCCCGCCTGCACCCGCTGCACGGGCGTGCGCAGACTGCCCAGACCTTCGAAGTCGACGCGGACGACATCGCCGCTGCGGTTCAGATTGGCGTAGGACAGCGGCTTGCCACGCAGGTCGGGATCGACGGCGGTGCCGAGCGAGATGACGTCGCCGGGCAGCAGCGTCGAGTGGTGGCTCATCCAGTAGATCACCTCGTCCAGCGAGTAGTGCAGGTTGCGCGTGTTGTCTTCGATCACCAACTCGTCGTCGAGCCAGGCCTTCACGTCGATGTTCATCGGGTCCGGCACGACGTCCTTGTGCCAGACGAACGGCCCCATGGGGCAGAACCCGTCGACGTTCTTGTAGCGGCCCGGATAGAGGTAGCTTTCTTCGACCATCCGGTAAGTGCCATCGCCGTCGGGCATCGGGTATTCGCCCAGCAGGTAGTCTTCCTTGCGCATGCCCACGGAAGTGATGTCGTTGACGATCGTGAATCCGAACACGCAGTCCATGCCGCGCCCGAGCGGGACCTCGCGCGCTACGCGGCCGATGACGACGCCCAGTTCGGGCTCCGGATGCGTCAGCCCGTGGTGCGCCTGCAGGCGCAGCGTCTCGCCGGCGCCGATCAGCGCCGAGGGCAGCTTGGGAAAGTAGGTCGGAAAGTCCGGGCGGTAGGTCAGGTGATGATCGATCGCCGCGTTGTTGAGCGAGACGAAGAGCATCTTCGACGGATCCGGGATCGGCGGCGCCCATCGGACCTCGTCCATGCCCACGGTTGCGTGGTCGGCTTCGAGGGCGCGGCGCACCGCCGCCAGCGCCGGCTCGCCCGCTTCGATCAAGCGCCGCAGCGACGTCCATGTCGGATCGATGCGCGTCAGCGGCAGCAGGCGGCCGCCTTGGGTTTCGACCACGGGACTCGAGCGGCCGTCGAGATGGATCGTCGCAAACTTCAAGATGTCGACTCCTGTCAGTCAAGGCTGGAGCCGGACGACTTGACGATCGCGCCCCAGCGTACGGTTTCGGCCGCAAAGAACTTCGGCAGGTCGGCGGCAGCGATCTCCAAGCGGTCGTCGCCGTTGTCGCGGATCGCGCTCACCACCGCCGGGCTGCGCACGGCGCGCTCGGCGGCTTGCACGAGCTTGGCGCGCGCCGCCGGGGGAATGCCATGGTGTGCGACCACGGCCGCCCAGACCGTCATGTCGAAATCGGCCAGACCGGCCTCCTGCAGCGTGGGCACGTCGGGCACCAGGCGCGAACGCGCACGACTGGTGACGGCCAGCGGCCTGAGCTTGCCGCCGGTGACCAAGGGCAGCAGCGTCGATGGCTGATAGAACAACAGGTCGGTCTCGCCGCTGACCGTTCCGGTGATGGCTTGCCCGGCCTCCTTGTACGGCACGTGCAGCAGTTGGGTCCGCGTCGCCGCCTGGAACATGACCCCTGCAAGGTGATTCGTGGTGCCGATGCCGGTCGACGCAAACGTCAGCTTGCCCGGGTTGGCTCGCGCATCGGCCACCAACTCGGCGGTGCTCTTCCAAGGCGCCGCAGTGCGCGTGACCAGCATGGCCGGCGCCACGCCCAAGCCGACGATGGGCGTGAAGTCCTCCTGCTTGAAAGCAAGCTTGCGGTACAGCGTGGGGTTGATCGCCATCGAACCCGTTGTCGTCATCAGCAGCGTGTAGCCATCGGCGGGTGCGGTCACCACGTTCTGGTGCCCAATGTTGCCGGCGGCACCCGGCATGTTGACGACCACGACGGTCTGGCGAAGCTCGGCCGCCAGTGCGTCGGCGAAGGCCCTGCCCAGACGGTCAGGCGATCCGCCGGCACCGTAGGGCACCACCAGCCGCAGCGGTCGCGCCGGAAACTCCTGCGCATGGGCCGCCCCCGCGCCCAGCACGACGGTGGACGCGGCGGCGGCCTTCAGCACGGAACGTCTTCTCAATTCAGTCTCCTGAGGCTTTCGACGAGAGGGGGCGGCGCCGAGCTTTCAGCGGCCGCGGCCCGCCGGATGTCGGCAAGTCCTGGCTGCTGTCGAAGTCCAGGATGAAACGGTCGCCGCGGTAGAGGAACAGGCCGGCGTAGACCACCCGCCCTTGCGCATCGAGCACTCGCCGCCGCACGCGCACGACCGGCGCGCCGAAGAGGCACCCAAGCTGGTGGGCCATGTCGACGTCGGCCATCGCCACCGTGACCGAGGTTCTCGCCTGCACCATCAAGCCGGGCAAGCGCTCCGCGATCAATGCATTGATCTTTCGCTGCGACTCCGCACCACGCGGGAGCGCACTGAAGATCTCGCTGGCCACGTACAGCGTGGCCACGCAGAACGGCTGGTGGTCGTGGAGATGGCGCTTGCGGATGAAGTGGTAGCGCGCATAAAGAGGCGCGCCGCCATGCAGGGCCGCCGGCACCTCGGCGTCACGACGCCGCTCGAGGACCTCGATGACCATGCAGTCGGCGGAGGCGAGCGGGTCGTTGATCGCCTCGCGCAGCGCTTCGGAAGGCCCGGCCGGACGGCCCACCACGAAAGAGCCGCGCCCCCGATGCATCGTGACCAGCGCTTCCTTCTTCAGCAGTTGCAGCGCCTGGCGGACCGTCACCACGGCAACCTGGTAGCGCCGCGCCAGTTCCGCCACCGTCGGCAGGCGCTCATTCACCGCCCATCGTCCGGCTTCGATCTCTGCCCGCAGGCGCGAAGCGACCTGGGTGTAGAGCGCGACGCCCTGAGCTTCGATGGGTGGCAGCGTGGCTGCAGGCGCGGCGATCGACGTGACTTCAACGGCGGGTGGCATGCCGGCATATTAGCACGTTGATTCCATCTTTAGACTTAATTGGCGGGCCTGCGATCGCCCGGCCGCGGTCGCACGGCCCCGCTGCCGGCGGCGAGCGGCATTCCACGCGCCCGTCGCGTTATGCTGCTGGCATGCCGCCGGGAGCCCCATTCGCCATGGACGCCATGGACGCCATGGACCAGGTCAAAGCCATCGAAGCCGCGCTGCGCCGGCAACTGGCCGGGGTGCGCCGGGGCGACTTGCCGCGGCGCCGCTTCATCGCTGAATTGACGGCCGCCGGCCTGGGCGCGCCGCTGGCCAACCTGCTGCTGGCGCACGAGGGCCTGGCCCAGGCCGCGGCGCCGCTGCCGCCGTACCGGCCGCACACGGCGGGCCGGCGCGGCGGTGGCGGGCTGCTCAAGCTGCTGATGTGGCAGGGGCCGACGGCGCTGAACCCGCACTTCGCCACCGGCCAGAAAGACCAGGAAGGCGCGGCCATCTTCTACGAGCCGCTGGCCGTGTTCGATGCCGATGGCGCGCTGCTGCCGGTGTTGGCCGCCGAGATCCCCAGCCGCGCCAACGGCGGCATCGCGGCCGACGGCCGCTCGGTCACCTGGCGGCTCAAGCGCGGCGTGAGCTGGCACGACGGCGCCGCCTTCAGCGCCGACGACGTGGTCTTCAACTGGCAGTTCGCCACCGACCCCGCCACCGCCTCCACGCAGGCCGGCTGGTGGGGCCGGCTGCGCGCGCAGAAGCTCGACACGCACACCGTGCGCTTTCACTTCCCGCAGCCCACGCCGCTGTGGTTCGCGGCCTGCGCGCAAGGGCTGATCCCGCGCCACCTGTTCCAGTCGTATCACGGCAGCCGCTCGCGCGAGGCGCCGGCCAACCTGCGGCCGGTGGGCACCGGGCCTTATCGCTTCGTCGACTTCCGCCCCGGCGACCTGCTGCGCGCCGAGATCAACCCACATTACCATCTAGCTGAGCGGCCCTACTTCGACGCGCTGGAACTCAAGGGCGGCGGCGACGCCACCTCGGCGGCGCGCGCCGTGCTGCAGACCGGCGAGTTCGACTGGGCCTGGGACCTGCTGGTCGAAGACGGCCTGCTCCAGCGCCTGGAAGCCGGCGGCAAGGGCCAGGTCGACGTGGCGCCGGGCGGCACGGTGGAGACCATCCAGCTCAACTGCGCCGACCCCTGGACCGAGGTCGACGGCGAGCGCGCCAGCCCGAAGAGCCAACACCCGCAGTTCAGCGACCGCGCGGTGCGCGAGGCGCTGGCGCTGCTCGTCGATCGGCAGGCGATCCAGGACGTGATCTTCGGCCGCGGCGGCCCGATGACGACCAACGTGCTGGAGAACCCGGCGCGCTTTCGCAGCCCGAACACGCGCCACCGCTTCGACATCGCGGCCGCCAACGCGGTGCTCGACGGCGCCGGCTGGGCGCGCGGCCCCGACGGCGTGCGCCGCAAGAACGGCCGCGCGCTGAAGTTCGTCTACCAGACCTCGATCAACGCCGCGCGCCAGAAGACGCAGACCATCGTCAAGCAGGCCTGTGCGCAGGCCGGCATCGCCATCGAGATCAAGGCCGTGCAGGGCGCCGTGTTCTTCGCCGGCGACGGCGCCAGCCCCGACACGCTGCAGCGCTTCCAGGCCGACCTGCAGCAGTTCGCCTTCACGATGGGCGACGCCGACCCGCAGCACTTCATGGACCAGTACCACAGCCGCGAGATCGCCTCGCGCGCCAACCAGTGGCAGGGCCGCAACGTGGCGCGCTGGCGCAATGCCGAGTACGACCGGCTGCACGACGCCGCCGGCGCCGAGCTGGATCCGGTGCGCCGCGCCGCGCTCTTCATCCGCATGAACGACCTCGTGGTGGCCGACCGCCACGTGCTGCCGCTGGTGACGCGGCCGCAGCTGTGCGGCCGCGCGCGCAGCCTGGTGGCGCCGCAGTCGGGCTGGAGCTACAACTTCAACTGGCTGGCGCACTGGCACCGCCGGCGCTGAGCGAGCAGGCCGCCGAGCGCCGCGCGTGGACCGCCGAGCGCCACGCGCGGGCCGCCAAGCGCCACGCGCGGCCCGTTAAGCTCGGCCCATGAACACCAAGATCTCCTGGCCCGCCCCCTTGCTGGCCTCGGCCGCGGCGCTGACCGTCGCCGCCGGCCTGCTGCTGGTGCCCGCCTGCAGCGAAAGCCGCACCGATGCGCAGCCGCGCGCCGTCACGCCGCGCGGCGCGCTGGGCGCCGACGAGCTGGCCAACGTCGAGCTGTTCCGCAAGACCTCGCCGTCGGTGGTGCACATCACCTCGCTGGCGGCGCAGCGCGACCTGTTCTCGATGAACGTGCAGCAGGTGCCGCGCGGCACCGGCACCGGCTTCGTGTGGGACCAGGCGGGCCACATCGTCACCAACTTCCACGTCATCCAGGGGGCCAACGGCGCCAAGGTGACGCTGTCGGACCAGAGCAGCTACGACGCCTCGCTGGTCGGCGCCTTCCCCGACCGCGACCTCGCGGTGCTGCGCATCGAGGCGCCCAAGGACAAGCTGCCGCCGATCGCCATCGGCAGCAGCCGCGACCTGATCGTCGGCCAGCGCGTCTACGCGATCGGCAATCCCTTCGGGCTGGACCAGACGCTGACCACCGGCATCGTCAGCGCGCTCGACCGCGAGATCGAGTCGTTCAACAACCGCACCATCCGCGGCGTGATCCAGACCGACGCGGCCATCAACCCCGGCAACTCGGGCGGCCCGCTGCTCGATTCGGCGAGCCGGCTGATCGGCGTCAACACGCAGATCGCCAGCCCCAGCGGCGCCAGCGCCGGCATCGGCTTCGCCATTCCGGTCGACGAAGTGAACCGCATCGTGCCGCGGCTGATCCGCGACGGCCGCTTCGTGCGGCCGACGCTGGGCGTCAGCGCCGGGCCGCCGTCGCTGAACCAGGCGCTGAAGACGCCGCGCGGCGTGGCGCTGCTCGACGTCGGCCGCGGCGGGCCGGCCGAGAAGGCCGGGCTGCAGCCCTTTCGCCGCGGCAACCGCGGCGAGATCGTCGCCGGCGACGTGATCACCGCGATCAACGACAAGCCGGTGGGCGACTTCGACGAACTGCTGGCCGCGCTGGAGCAGTTCCAGCCCGGCGACTCGGTGACGCTGACGCTGTGGCGCGCCGGCCAGACGCGCAAGCAGCCGCTGCAGCTGGCCAAGCCGGAGTGACGCGCTGAGGTGGCGCGCCGCCTCAGCGTGCGCGCAACGGCATGGTCAGCGCTTCGAGGTCGAGCGACAGCGTGAAGCGCGTGCGCCGGCGCTGGCCGCGCTCGAGCCAGCCGTCGATCAGCGTGCGCGCGCGCTTGCTCATCAGCCCCCAGCTGCAGCCCAGGCGCAGGCCGGCGGTGGGGCGCTGCGGGTCGCTGCCGACGTGGCAGAGCTTGAGATCGGCGCAGAACAGCAGCTCGCCGGCCTGCTGCCACTCCACCGCGCGCAGCAGCATGCCGGGCAGCAGCTCGGGCGCGCCGGCCGGCAGCCACAGCGCGCAGCCGCCCTTGCCGATGTCGAGCACCGGCATCTCCACCCAGTGCGCGGCGCCGAAGCCGCCGGGCAGTTCCGCCGCGCGCGCCAGCAGCGGCTCGCTGCCCACGCGGCGCAGCCGCAGGCCGCCGCGCCGCGCCAGGCGCAGCAGCAGGCTGGGCAGCTCGCACCGCAGGCGAAAGCGCGCATCGGCGCTGCCGCCGCCATCGGCCACGCGGATGCCGTGCAGCGGAAACTGCAGCTTGTCGTCGCCCAGGTAGGCGGCGGCGAACAAGCCCTCGGGCCGGGCGGCCAGCGCCGCCAGTTCCGGGCCGCCGCTGAAGTGCAGGCACTGCTGCTCGGCGTCCACCGACCACAGCGTGGCGGCCACCACCTCGCCGCCCCAGCGACCGATGCTCACCGGCGCGGCCAGCTCGCTGAGGTCGCGCAGCAGCGCCACGCGCGCCGGCGCGCCGCTGACCTGGAAGGCCAGCCAGCCGTTGGTGGGCATGCCGCGTGCCGCCCCTGCGTCCAGCGCGGCGGGCACCGTTTCGACGAAGCTCATGGTCGGTCGGAGGTAGCAGGAATTGGGTCGATCATTGGCGTCGTAACAAGCTGTGTACATCCCGCGGCCCGGTGGTGCCGTGGCAGCATCGGCAACGCATGAAGATCAAAGGCCAAATCCTCACGCCCGCCGGCTTCGTCGACGGCCACGTGCTGCTGGGCAGCGAGCGCATCGCCGCCGTCGACGGCCGCCCCGTCAGCGAAGCGGTCGCCCGCGCCGAGCACGGGGCGCCGCTGCTGCTGCCCGGCTTCATCGACCTGCACGTGCACGGCGGCGGCGGCGCCGACACCATGGACGCCGGCGCGGCGATCGAGCGCATCGCCGCGCTGCACGCCGCGCACGGCAGCACCAGCCTGCTGGCCACCACGATGACGGCGCCGCTGGCCGAGATCGAAGCCGCGCTGCGCGCGCTGGCGCCGGCCATCGCGGCGCGCCGGCCGGGCGGCGCGCGCGTGCTGGGCGTGCACCTGGAGGGGCCCTACATCCACCCCGAGCGGCTGGGCGCGCAGCCGCCGTTCGCGCGGCCGCCGTCGCTGGCCGAGATCGCCGCGCTGCAGGCGCTGGCGCCGATCCGCGTGATCACGCTGGCGCCCGAGACCGAAGGCGCGCTGGCGCTCATTCCGGCGCTGGTCGCCGCCGGCGTGCGCGTGCAGATCGGCCACAGCAACGCCAGCTACGAGCAATGCTGCGCCGCGCTGCAGGCCGGAGCCGGCGGCTTCACGCATTTGTTCAACGCGATGGGGCCGTTCCACCACCGTGCCCCCGGCGCCGCCGGCGCGGCGCTGGCGCATGCCGAGCATGCCGAGCTGATCCCCGACCTGCTGCACCTGCACGCCGGCACGCTGCGCGCCGCGATACGCGCCATTCCGGGCGCCTACGCGGTGACCGACGCCACTGCCGCCGCCGGCATGCCCGAGGGCGACTACCGCCTGGGCCGGCAGGCGGTGCGCCACTGCGCCGGCGCCGTGCGCCTGGCCGACGGCACGCTGGCCGGCAGCACGCTGACCATGGACCAGGCCTTGCGCAACCTGGTGGCCATCGGCTGCAGCGTGGCCGACGCCTCGGCGCGCTGCAGCGCGCTGCCGGCGCGCTACCTGGGGCTGGGCGATCGCGGCCACATCGCGCCCGGCGCCTGGGCCGACCTGGTGGCGCTGGACCCGCAAACCCTGCAGGTGCGGCAGGTGATCGTCGAAGGCCAGGCGCTGTGACGGCGGCGGCGCCCTCGCTGATGCAGGCCGAGGCCATGCAAGCGCCGGCGGTCGCGGCGCGGCTGCTGGCCGCCGAGGCGCCGGCCTTCGCCGCCCTCGGCGCGCGCTGGCGCGCCGAGCCGCCGGCTGCGCTGCTGACGGTGGCGCGCGGCAGCTCCGACCATGCCGCGCAGTATTTCGGTTATCTGGCGATGGCGCGGCTGGGGCGGCTGGTCACCTCGCTGCCGCCGTCGGTGCTGACGCTGTACCGCGCGCGGCTGCAAGAGCGTGGGCTGTGGGCCATCGCCTTCTCGCAGTCGGGCCGCAGCCCGGACCTCGTGCTGCCGCTGCAAGACCTGGGCGCGCGCGGCGCGCACACGCTAGCGCTGGTCAACGCGGCCGATTCACCGCTGGCCGCCGCGGCGCAGCAGCACATCGCGCTGCACGCCGGCGCCGAGCGCAGCGTGGCGGCGACCAAGAGCTTCATCGCCCAGCTCGTGGCCGCCGCTGCGCTGGTGGCCGCCTGGCAGCAGGACGCCGCCTTCAGCGCCGCGCTGCAGGCGCTGCCGCAGGCCTTGCAGGCCGCCGCGGCGGCCGACTGGCGCGCCGCCATCGAGCCGCTGCGCGGCGCCGAGCGGCTGTACGTCATCGGCCGCGGCACCGGCCTGGCGGTGGCGATGGAAGCGGCGCTCAAGCTCAAGGAAGTCTGCGGCATCCAGGCCGAAGCCTTCTCCGGCGCCGAACTGCGCCACGGCCCGATCGCGCTGGTCGAGCCCGGCTTCGCGGTGCTGGTGCTGGCGCCGCCGGGCCCGGCGCAGGCCGGCTTGCTGGAACTGGCGCAGGCCTTGCGCGGCCAGGGCGCCCGCGTGCTGCTGGCGGCGCCGGCGGGCACGCCTGGGGCCGAGCTGCCGCTGGCCACCAGCGAGCACGCCGACCTCGACCCGATCTGCGTGGCGCAGAGCTTTTATCCGCTGGCCGAAGCGCTGGCCCGCGCGCGCGGGCTCGACCCCGACCAGCCGCGCCACCTGCACAAGGTGACGCTGACGCGCTGACGCGTTGACCCTTGGAAGGCGCGCCGGCGCGGCGCTCAGCGCCGCTGCTGCAGCCGCGCCATCAGGCGTAGGGTTTCGAGCTGGGCGTTGAGTTCGGCAAGCTGGTCGCGCAGCCGCGTCCAGGTTTGCATCTGCGCGTGCAGCGGGTGGTTCGGCGGCAGCGGCAGCGGCGGCTGGTGGGCGGGGCGTCGGTCCATGGCTGGGATGCTGGCCGCCGCGCGGCCGCCGCGCAACCCCATGGCCACGGGGCCGGTGCCCCGGTCGACGCCCGGGCGTCAAAGCGCCGGACGCTGGCGCAGCGCGACGAACATCGCCTCGCAGGCCGCCAGTTGCTGCAGGCTGACGAACTCGTCGGCCTGGTGCGCCTGGTCGATGAAGCCCGGGCCGCAGACCACGCTGGCGATGCCGGCGCGCTGGAACAGCCCGGCCTCGGTGCCGAAGCCGACCAGCGCGTTGTCTTCGCCGGCGGCGGTACCCAGCAGCGCGCGCACCAGCGCCAACGCCGGGTCGTCGGCCGGCGCCTGGAACGCCGGCACCGAGCAGATCGGCTCGAAGCGAAAGCCCGTCGCCGGGTCCACCGCGCGCATCGCCGGCGTCAGCCGCTCGGCGGCCGCCTGCACGTCGGCCTGCATCGCCAGCGCGTCGGCGCCGGGCACGTCGCGGAACTCGTAGTGGAAGCGGCAGTCCTCGGGCACCACGTTGTCGGCAATGCCGCCTTCGATGACGCCCACCGCCGCCGTCGTGCAAGGCACCTCGAAGCCGGGGTACCACGGTCCCTGCTCGCGCCAGCGGTCGGCCATGCCGGCCAGGTGCGCCACCACGCGCGCCGCGGCCTCGATGGCGTTGACGCCGCGCGGCGTCTGCGACGAGTGCACCGCGCGCCCCTTGACGCAGCAGCGCCAGCGGTGCACGCCCTTGTGCGCGATGGCCGGCCGCATGCCGGTGGGCTCGCCGACGATGCAGCGGCTGGGCGCCAGCCCGGCCTCGCGCAGGTCGGCGATCAGGTGGCGCACGCCGAAGCAGCCCACCTCTTCGTCGAAGCTGAAGGCCAGGTGCACGGCGAACGGCAACTCGGCCTGCAGAAAGGCCTCGGCATGCGCCACCGCCAGGCCGATAAAGGCCTTCATGTCGGCGCTGCCGCGGCCGTAGAGGCGGCCGTCGCGCAGCTCGGCGCCCAGCGGGTCGACGGTCCAGGCCTGGCCGGTCCAGGGCACGGTGTCGGTGTGACCGGAGAGGATCACGCCGCCGGGCTTGCCGGCGCCCAGCGTCGCGAAGAGGTTGAACTTCAGGCCCGCGTCGTCGCGCGTCAGCCGCAGCGGCACGCCCAGGCCGCGCAGGTGGTCGGCGATGCAGTCGATCAGCGGCCGGTTGGACTGGTCGCTGACGGTGTTGAAGCGCACCAGGCGGCGCGCCCAGTCGAGCGCCGCGGCGCTGGGCGCGGCGGCGCCGGGGGTGGGCGTCGCGGTGGTCGTTGCGGTGCTCGTTGCAGCGTTCATGCGCGAGCATGGTAGCCAAAGCGGCGCATTTCGAGGCATCGGCCGCGGCGGCGGCTCGCTAGACTGTCGCGATCTCCCCCTCGCGAAAGATGCCGTCATGTCCAAGCCTTTGCACCACGCCCTTCGTTCGCTGGCCTTTGGCCTGATCGCCGCGGCGATCGGCGGCGCCGCCTTCGCCGCCGGCGACGTCGGCCCGGCCAAGCCGCCGGTGCCGCCGGCCGCCAACGTGGTCGACCAGAGCCCGCGCTGCCAGCCCGCCAAGGTGACCGAGTGCCGCCAGACCTGCGACGCCCGCAAGTCGAACAGCAGCGACAAGAAGGGCGACGCCAAGAAGCTGGAGGAATGCAAGCAAGAGTGCATCCGCGGATGCTGAGCGCCGACGCCGCGGCCGACGCCGGCGCGCTGCGCCGGCAGATCGAGCAGGCGGCCGCGCGCATCGCCGCCGACGTGCGCCGCACGCCGCTGTGGCGGCTGCCCGGCCGCGCGCTGGGGCTGGACGTGGCCGAGGTCTGGCTCAAGCTGGAGCACTTGCAGATCGGCGGCAGCTTCAAGGCGCGCGGCATGTTCAACCGCATGCGCAGCCTGCCGCTGCCGCCGGCCGGCGTGGTGGTGGCCTCCGGCGGCAACGCCGGCATTGCGGTGGCCACCGCCGCGCGCGCGCTGGGCGTGCCTTGCGAGGTCTTCCTGCCCGAGGTCTCGACACCCGCCAAGCGCGCCGCGCTGGCCGCCCTGGGCGCCACCGTCAACGTCCGGGGCGCCGTCTACGCCGAGGCGCTGGCCGCCTGCCAGGCGCGCCAGCGCGAGACCGGCGCGCTGCTGATGCACGCCTACGACCAGAGCGAGGTGGTGATCGGCGCCGGCACGCTGGCCGCCGAGATCGAAGCCGACGCCGGCGCCCTGCCCGACCGGCTGCTCGTCAGCGTGGGCGGCGGCGGGCTGGTGGCCGGCATCGCCGCCTGGTGCGCCGGGCGTTGCCGCGTCGAGGCGCTGGAGCCCGAGCGCGCGCCCACGCTGCACGCCGCGCGCCAGCAGGGCCGGCCGGTTGACGTGGCGGTGGCCGGCGTGGCCGCCGACTCGCTGGGCGCGCAGCGCATCGGCAGCATCGCCTGGGACATCAGCCAGCGCTGGGTGGACGGCAGCCTGCTGCTGCCCGACGAGGCGATCCGCGCCGCCCAGCAGCGCCTGTGGCGCGACTATCGCCTGGCGGTGGAACCGGCGGCCGCGCTGGGGCCGGCCGCGCTGTGGTCGGGCGCGTTGCGGCCGCAGCCGCACGAACGCGTGGCCGTGGTGCTGTGCGGCGCCAACTTCGATCCCGCCAGCCTGGCCTGAGCGCCGGCCAACTGACCGCGGCCTGAGCGCCACCCCGCGCGGCTACCATTGCCCCCCTGTGCGCAGGAGGCAAGGATGCCGGTCATCGTGATCGCCAACCCGAAGGGCGGCGTGGGCAAGAGCACGCTGGCCACCAACGTGGCTGGGTGGCTGGCGCGGCAGGGTCGTGCGGTGATGCTGGGCGACGTCGACCGCCAGCAGTCGGCGCGCCAGTGGCTGGCGCTGCGGCCGCCGGCGCTGCCGGCCATCCGCGGCTGGGACGTGGCCTCCGACCACATCGTGCGGCCGCCCAAGGGCACCACCCACGTGGTGCTGGACACGCCCGCCGGCCTGCGCGGCAAGCGGCTGGAGGCGGTGCTGAAGATCGCCGACCGCGTGCTCATTCCGCTGCAGCCCAGCCTGTTCGACATCCAGGCCACGCATGCCTTCGTCGCGCTGCTGCGCGAGCACCGCCGCGCCGCCGACATCGCCACCGGCCTGGTGGCCATGCGCGTGAAGGAGCACACGCTGTCCAACGAGCAGCTCCACCAGTACCTGGCGACGCTGCCGGTGCCCGTGATCGCCTGGCTGCGCGACACGCAGAACTACGTGCAGCTGGCCGCCCACGGCCTGACGCTGTGGGACGTGGCGCCCAGCCGCGTCGAACGCGACCTGGAACAATGGCAGCCCTTGACCGCATGGCTCAGCCGATGAACCACTTCGCCCACCTGCAGGATCTGGCCGCCCGCATCGGCAGCGAGATCGGCCTCAGCGACTGGCTGACGGTCGACCAGGCCCGCATCGACCTCTTCGCGCAGGCCACCGGCGACCACCAGTGGATCCACGTCGACGCCGAGCGCGCCGCGCAGGGGCCTTACGGCGGCACCGTGGCGCACGGCTTTCTCACGCTGAGCCTGCTGCCCGAGCTGTCGCGGACGGCCTTCGCCGTCGACGACGTGCGCATGGGCATCAACTACGGCCTCGGCAAGGTGCGCTTCCCGGCGCCGGTGAAATGCGGCGCGCGCCTGCGCGGGCGCTTCAAGCTGATGGCCTTCGAACCGCTGCCCGGCGGCGCCCAGCTCACCGTCGAGGTGACGATGGAAGTCGAAGGCGGGACCAAGCCGGTGTGCGTGGCCGAATCGCTGTCGCGCCGCTTCACCTAGGCGCCTTCCCCCAATCTTCCCCAATCAGGGGGCCGCGCGGCGGGCGGTGCCTGCCTTAGCATGCCGCGGCGCGAACGAGTCGAGGCTGCGATGAAAGTGCTGCTGGTCGATGACCATCCCCTGATCCTGTCGGCGCTGCAGACCGTGATTCGCGGCCTGGGCGAGGACGTGGTCGTCGAAGGCGTCGACAGCGCCGCCGCGGCGCGCGCCGTGCTGAGCCGCAATGCCGACCACGACCTGCTGCTGCTCGACCTGGCGCTGGGCGACACCAGCGGCTTCGACCTGCTGGTGGAACTGCGCCAGGCCTACCCGGCGCTGCCGGTGGTGGTGGTCTCGGCGTCAGAGCGCACCAGCGACGTGATCCGCGCCATCGACCTCGGCGCGATGGGCTTCGTGCCCAAGCGCTCGTCGCAGGCGCAGCTGACCGAGGCGCTGAACACCGTGATGTCGGGCGGCCTGTACGTGCCGCCGATGATGCTGGGCCTGCTGCCCAGCGCCCGCCCCAGCGACGAGGAAGACACCGCGCCGGCGGTGATGCAAACGCGCGCCGCGCCGCCGCTGGGCCCGCGCGCGCGCGCCGAAAGCCACCAGCAGCTTCAGGCGCTGGCCAGCGTCGGGCTGACGCCGCGCCAGGCCGAGGTGCTGGCGCTGCTGCTCAAGGGCCTGCCGAACAAGCTGATCGCGCGCGAATTGAAGCTCTCGGTGGAGACCGTCAAGGACCACGTCGCCGCCGTGCTGCGCGCTTTGGGCGTCAGCACGCGCACGCAGGCGGTGCTGGCGGTCAGCCAGATGACGCAGATGGCGTCGGCACAGCCGCGCGGCGACGACGCTGCCGCCGCCGATGACGGCGCCGGCCCCACCGGCTGAGCCGGTGGGGCCGGTCGTCGGCCCGCCGGCCGACGCGCTGGCGCGCGCGCGCCAGCGCGACCTCGACCACCTGCGCGCGCTGATGCAGCAGTCGCCGGCCACGCTCACCGGCAACGGCATCGGCATCGCGCTGATCGTCGGCATGTACCAAGGCCTGGCGCCCTGGCCGCTGCTGCTAGGCTGGGCGCTGCCCAGCGTCGCGCTGTGGACGGCGCGGCTGCTGCATTACCTGCGCTACCGGCGCCGGCCCGATGCCGACAGCCAGACCCTGCTGCGCTGGCGCCGCAGCTGGCGCGCGCTGGTGCTCAGCCAGGGTGCGCTGTGGGGGCTGGCGGCCTGGCTGTTCTGGGGCCAGGGCACGCCGTACCACGGGCTGGGGCTGATCTTCATCGTCTTCACCTACTGCATGGCCTCGGTGCAGTTGCTGTCGTCGCAGCCGCGCATCTTCATCGGCTTCATCGCGGTGGTGCTGCTGCCGCTGGTGCTGCGCGTGGCCAGCGACGGCCAGCACCCCTGGCACTGGCAGCTGGCCGGGCTGCTGAGCATCATCTTCGGCATCACCGCGCTGATGGGCCGCACCTATGGCAGCGCGCTCGGCCAGGCCATCGCCCTCAAGGCGCGCACCGAAGAGCTGGCCGGCCAGTTGCGCGTGGAGATGGCCGCCGCCGAGAGCGCGCGCCGCGCGGCCGAAGCGGCCAGCCGCGCCAAGACGCAGTTCTTCGCGGCCGCCAGCCACGACCTGCGCCAGCCGCTGCACGCGATGGGGCTGTTCGCCGAAGCGCTGCGCCAGCGCAGCCGCGACCCCGAGGTGGCCGGCCTCGTCAACAGCATCAACGAATCGGTGGACGCGCTGGAAGGCCTGTTCGGCGAGCTGCTCGACATCACCCGCATCGACACCGGCGGCGTCGAGGTCAACCCCGCGCCGGTGCGCATGCGCGAGCTGTTCGGCCGCTTGCGCCTGCACTTCGAGCCGACGGCCTTCGAGAAAGGCTTGCTGCTGGCCTTCCGCGGCGAGCAGCACGTGGCGCAGGCCGACCCGGTGCTGCTGGAGCGCATCTTGCGCAACCTGGTCAGCAACGCCATCCGCTACACCGACGAAGGCGGCGTGCTGGTCGCCTGCCGCCCCTGGCGGGGCCGGCTGCGGCTGCAGGTGTGGGACAGCGGCATCGGCATCTCCGAGGCCGCGCTGCCGCGCATCTTCGACGAGTTCTACCAGGTCAACAGCACGCGCCCGCTGGAGCCGCACCAGCGCAAGGGCCTGGGCCTGGGGCTGGCCATCGTCAAGCGCCTGGCCGGGCTGATGGCCGCGCCGCTGGACGTGCGTTCACGCCCCGGCCACGGCACCGTGTTCACGCTGGAGGTGCCGCCGGGCAAGGCCGTGCGCGCCGCCGAGGCCGGCCCCGGCAGCCTGAAGGCGCCGCTGGGGCTGACGCTGGAGGGCAAGCGCATCGTCGTCGTCGAAGACGAGCCGGCCGTGCGCGAAGGCCTGGTGGTGCTGCTGCAGGCCTGGGGCGCCAGCGTGCTGTCGTTCGACACGGTGGAAGCGCTGGAGGCCTGGTTGACGGGCCACGCAGGCCTTGGCGGCCATGACACCGGCCCGCCGCACCTGGCACTGGTCGACTTCCGGCTGCCGCAGCACCGCACCGGCATCGACGCGCTGCAGGCGCTGCGCGCGCGCTGGCCGGGCCAGCGGCTGCCGGCCATCATGATCACCGGCAGCAGCCTGGGCGGCCACGAGGACCAGGCGCTGACGCACGACTACCACCTGCTGATCAAGCCGGTGCTGCCGAACAAGCTGCGCGCCATGATCGCCTTCAAGCTCGGCTTGCGCTGACCGCCGCGCTCAAGCGCCGAACACCTTGCGCAGGATCGCGCTGCCGGTGCCCACCGGGTCGCGGCGGATCTTCTTTTCTTCCTCGCCGATCACCGCATACAGCCCGTCCAGTGCCTTGGCGGTGACGTACTGCTGCAGGTTGGCGTCCTTGTCCTTCAGCAGCCCGAAGCCGGCGGCCTTGCCGGCGACGGCGTTGTACTTGTCGGCCAGCCGCACCTTCTCGGTCTCGCGGGTGACGATGGGCAGGAACTTGGCCGTCAGCGGCTCGCGCGTCTTGGTGGCGAAGAAGGTCGTCACCGAGGTCTCGCCGCCGCTCACGATGCGCAGCGCGTCCTCGACGCTGATGGCCTTCACGGTCTGCACCAGCAAGGTCCGCGCGGCGGGCACCGCGGCCTCGGCGGCGCGGTTCATCGCCGTCTCCAGCGCGTCGACGCGCTCGCCCTGGCCGAGCTTGCGCATCAGCTTGGCGGCGTCGTTCAGGTAGCCGGGCAGCGGAATGCGCAGCCGCGGGTTGCCGAGAAAGCCGTCGGTGCGGCCGAGCTGCGCCACCGCGGCCTCGGCGCCACGCGCCAGCGCCTCGCGCACGCCGCCGGCGGCGTCGGTCTCGGACAGCCGCGCGGCGGCCGCGCGCGCGGCCGCCGGCGGCAGCAGCGCCGCGGCGGCAGCGGCCAGCAGCAGGCGGCGATGGGGTCGGGTCATGGGCTTGCCTCGTCGTGGATCGAGCCGTCGTGCATCATGACAGCAACGGCTCGCTATCATGATTCCATGCGGACCACCGTCACCCTCGACCCCGACGTCCAGGCGCTGCTGAAGCGCGCCATGCGCGAGCAGGACCGCTCGTTCAAGGACGCCTTGAACGACGCGGTGCGGGCCGGCCTGCGCAAACCGTCGGCCAGCGCCGCTCCGGCGCGGTTCGTCCAGCGCAGCTTCAAGATGGGTTCACCGTTGGTCGACCTGGCCAAGGCCAACGCATTGGCCGGTGAACTGGAGGACGCGGAACTGGTCGCGCGCCTGCAGCGGCGCCGGCGCCGCGCGGGATGAGGCTCGTCGACACCAACGTTCTGCTGCACGCCGTCAACGCCGACAGCGGCGAACACGCCATTGCGCGGGCCTGCCTGGAAGAGGGCCTGTCGTCCGCGGCGGGCCTCGGCTTCGCCTGGCTGGCGCTGGTCGGCTTCGTGCGGCTGGCCACGCGGCGCGGCATCCTGGCGCAGCCGCTGGCGATGGACGACGCGCTGGCGGTCGTTGATGACTGGCTGGCCGCGCCCCAGGCGCAGGTGCTGGAAGCCACGCCGCACCATTGGCCGGTGCTGCGGCGCCTGCTGGTCGGTGCCGGCATGGCCGGCAACCTCAGCAACGACGCGCACCTCGCAGCGCTGGCCATCGAGCACGGCGCGACGCTGGTCTCGTTCGACCGCGACTTCGAGCGCTTCGCCGGTCTGCGCTTCGAACTGCTGCGCGCCTGAGCGCTGGGGCCGGCGCCGCCGCGCCAGCGCTGATCAGGCCGCCGGCGCGCTGGTGCGGATCAGGTAGTCGAAAGCGCTCAGCGCGGCCTTGGCGCCTTCGCCGGTGGCGATGATGATCTGCTTGTACGGCACGGTCGTCGCGTCGCCGGCGGCGAAGACGCCGGGCACGCTGGTGTGGCACTTGGCGTCGACGATGATCTCGCCGAATCGGCTGAGCTCCAGCGTGCCCTTCAGGAACTCGGTGTTGGGCACCAGGCCGATCTGCACGAAGACGCCGGCCAGGTCGAGCTGGTGCTCGGCGCCGCTGGCGCGGTCGCGGTAGGCCAGGCCGTTCATCTTGTGGTCGTCGCCGGTGATCTCGGTGGTCTGCGCGTTGAGGTGGACCGTCACGTTGGGCAGGCTCTTGAGCTTGTCCACCAGCACCTGGTCGGCGCGCAGCTTGGTGTCGAACTCCAGCAGCGTGACGTTGCGCACCACGCCGGCGAGGTCGATCGCCGCTTCGACGCCGGAGTTGCCGCCGCCGATCACCGCCACGTCCTTGCCCTTGAACAGCGGGCCGTCGCAGTGCGGGCAGTAGGCCACGCCCTTGGTGCGGTACTGCTGCTCGCCGGGCACGTTGACGTTGCGCCAGCGCGCGCCGGTGGCCAGGATCACGGTGCGGCCCTGCAGCTGCGCGCCGTTGTCCAGCGTGACGGTGGCATAACCGCCCATGCGAGCGGCCGGCTCCAGCCGCGTGACGCGCTGGCGGGCGATGACGTCGACCTCGTATTGGCGCACGTGGGCTTCCAGCGCGGCGGCGAAGGCCGGGCCTTCGGTCTGCCGCACCGAGATGAAGTTCTCGATGCCCAGCGTGTCCATGGTCTGGCCGCCCAGGCGCTCGGCCACCAGGCCGGTGCGGATGCCCTTGCGCGCCGCATACACCGCGGCCGCGGCGCCGGCCGGGCCGCCGCCGATGATCAGCACCTCGTAGGGCGCGCGCTGCTGCAGCTCGGCGGCTTCGCGCGCCGCCGTGCCGGTGTCGAGCTTGGCGAGGATTTCGCCCAGCTCCATGCGGCCGTGGCCGAACACTTCGCCGTCGAGCAAGACGCTGGGCACGGCCATGATCTGCCGCTGTTCAACCTCGGCCTGGAACAGCGCGCCGTCGATGGCCACCGCGCGCACGCGCGGGTTGAGCACCGCCATCAGGTTCATCGCCTGAACCACGTCGGGGCAGTTGTGGCAGCTCAGGCTCATGAAGGTGTCGAAGCGGTAGTCGCCTTGCAGCGCCTGGATCTGCTCGACCACCGCCGGCTCCACCTTGGGCGGATGGCCGCCGGCCCACAGCAGCGCCAGCAGCAGCGAGGTGAACTCGTGACCCATCGGCACGGCGGCGAAGTGCACGCCCATGTCGTGGCCGGCGCGGGTGATCTGGAACGAGGGCTTGCGCTCGAAGCGGCCATCGAAGCGCGCACTGATCTTCGCCGGCGCTACGGCGGCGATTTCGGTGAGCAGCTCGCGGATCTCGGCCGCGCCCTGCGAATCGTCGAGGCTGGCGATCAGCTCCACGGGCTGGGTGATGCGCTCGAAGTAGCCGGCCAGCTGCGCCTTGATGGCGTCGTCCAACATGGGGGTCCTTTGCGGGGAAGTGAAGCAATCCGCCCAAGCGACCGCCGCGGATCCGGCTCTGCCGGTCCGCTGGCGGTGGTCGCTTGCTGGGGAAGCGCCGGGGGCGCTTCGGGGGTGGGCCTTAGATCTTGCCGACGAGGTCGATCGACGGCGTCAGCGTCTTGGCGCCTTCGTTCCACTTGGCCGGGCACACCTGGCCGGGGTGCTTGGCGGTGTACTGCGCGGCCTTCAGCTTGCGCAGCGTTTCCTTGACGTCGCGGGCGATCTCGTTGGAGTGCACCTCGGCCGTCTTGATCACGCCATCGGGGTTGACGATGAAGGTGCCGCGCAGCGCCAGGCCTTCCTCGGGGATGTGCACGCCGAACTGGTTGGTCAGCGTGTGCGTGGGGTCGCCCACCAGTGGGAAGCGCGCCTTGCGCACCGCGTCGGAGGTCTCGTGCCACACCTTGTGCGAGAAATGCGTGTCGGTGGTGACGATGTAGACCTCGGCCTCGGCCTTCTGGAACTCGCCGTAGTGGTCGGCGGCGTCCTCGATCTCGGTCGGGCAGTTGAAGGTGAAGGCCGCCGGCATGAAGATCAGCACCGACCACTGGCCCTTCAGGGTCTGGTCGCTGACTTCGACGAACTTGCCGTTGTGGAAGGCCGTGGTCTTGAACGGCTGGACGGTGCTGTTGATGATGGACATGCGTGAACTCCGTTGTTGGATGGGGGGTAGCGGAAAGCAGGACAACGGAGCAAATGCTATCAAATTATATCAATCCATAGTATTAAACAGTTACTATCGCCGTCATAGGCAGAGCGTCGCTGCCTCAAGCCTGCAGCCAGCGCCGCGCCAGCGCGACGAAGTAGCCGGCGGTCGGTGCGAGGATGGCGTCGTTGAAGTCGAAGCCCGGGTTGTGCGCCTCGCAACCGCCCTCGCCCACGCCCTTGCCGATGCCGTTGCCGACCACGAAGTAGCAGCCCGGCACGCGCTGCAGCATCAGGCCGAAGTCGTCGCTGGGCAGGCCGGGCGGCAGGTCGGCGATCAGGCCGCCCTCGCCCACCAGTTCGCGCGCCAGGCCTTCGGCGAAGCGGGTGGCCTCGCGCTCGTTGATGGTCACCGGGTAGCGCCAGCGGTAGTCGACCTCGGCGCGCGCGCCGTGCACCGCCGCCTGCTGCTCGGCTACCGCGGTGATGCGATCGCGCAGCTTCGCGCGCACCACCTCGCTGCGCGCGCGCACGGTCAGCCGCAGCTCGGCGCTGGGCGGGATCACGTTGGGCGCGGCGCCGGCCAGGAAGGCACCGACGGTGACGATGGCCAGCTCGTTGGGATCGATCTCGCGCGAGACGATGCTTTGCAGCGCGATCACGAGGTGCGAGGCCGCGAGGATCGGGTCCACCGCGCGGTGCGGCATCGCGCCGTGGCCGCCCACGCCGTGCACGGTGATGATGGCCGTGTCGCTGCTGCTGTACATCACGCCGGGGCGAAAGCCGAACAGCCCGACCGCATAGCCCGGCGCGTTGTGGAAGGCGTACAGCCGTTCGCAGGGAAAGCGCTCGAACAAGCCGTCGTCCAGCATCGCCTGCGCGCCGCCCAGGCCTTCTTCGGCGGGCTGGAAGATCAGGTTCAGCGTGCCGTCGAAAGCGCGCGTATGGCCCAGCACGCGCGCCGCGGCCAGCAGCGTGGCGGTGTGGCCGTCGTGCCCGCAGGCGTGCATCAGGCCGGGCTTGCGGCTGGCCCAGGGCAGGCCGGTCGACTCATTGATCGGCAAGGCATCGAGGTCGGCGCGCAAGCCCAGCGTGCGCGGCCCCGGGCTGCCGCGCAGCACGCCCACGACGCCGGTGCCGCCGACGCCGCGGTGCACCTCGTAGCCCCAGCCCTGCAGCCGCTCGGCCACCAGCGCCGCGGTCTCGTGTTCCTGGAAGCCTAACTCCGGGTTTGAATGGATTCGGCGGCGCAGCGCCACCATCTCCGGTTCGATGGCCCGCAGTTCCGCCGGCAGCAGTTCCATGCTCATTCCTTGATGTTGGCGGCGCGCACGATCTTCTCGAAGCGCGCTTGCTCCGCGGCGATGAAGCGCGCGAACGAGGCGCGGTCGCCGCGGCCCACCTGCGCGCCGCCGTCGGCCAGCTTGGCGCGCACCTCGGGCTCGGCCAGCACGGCGGCGATCTCGTTGTGCAGGCGGTCGAGGATGGCCGCCGGCGTGCCCTTGGGCGCAAAGACGCCGGTCCACGACTCGACCACCAGGCCCTTGAACAGCGGCAGTTCGGTCAGCGTGGGCACGTTCGGCAGCGTCGGCAGGCGCTGCGGCCCGGTGACGGCCAGCGCCTTCATGCGGCCGGCCTGCACGTGCGGCGTGGCCGAGACGCTGACCATCATCGCCAGGTCGACCTGGCCGCCGATCACGTCGCTGGCGATCTGCGCGCCGCCGCGGTAGGGGATGTGCACGGCGAAGATCTTGGCGCGCTCCTTGACCATCTCCATCGCCAGGTGCAGCACGGTGCCGACGCCCGAGGTGGCGTAGCTCAGCCGGCCCGGGTCCTTGCGCGCCAGCGCGACCAAGGCATCCATCGAATCGACGCCCAGCGAGTTGCGCGCCACCAGCACCATCGGCGCGGTGGTGGTCAGCGCCACCGGCAGCAAATCGGTGCTGGGGTCGAAGCGCACCGCGGCCGGGTTGATGTACTTGGTGATGGCGATCGGGCCGTCGAAGGCCATCACCAGCGTGTGGCCGTCGGGCGCGGCCTGCACCGCGCGCTGCACGCCGACCAGGCCGCCGGCGCCGGCGATGTTCTCGACCACCACGCTTTGCTTGAGCCGCTCCTGCAGGCGCTGCGCGATCAGCCGCGCCGTGGTGTCGACGTTGCCGCCGGCGCTGAAGGGCACGATCAGCGTGATCGGCTTGGACGGCCAGGCCGGCTGCGCGTGCGTGACCGTCGGCAAGATCAGCAAGGCCAGCAGGGCCGCGAGACTTGCGCGGCGCGAGAGGGACACGAGAGGCATCAAGAAGCTCCGGAGGAGAAGGGATCGAGGCTTTGCGCCGCCGCGTCGAAGGCCTGCGTGAACTCGGCGCGCCAGCGCGCGCGGCTGCCGTCGTCGATCCACGCCGCGTCCAGCCCGTTGAGCATGAAGGCGCGCAGGTCGGCCAGACCGAAGCCGAAGTCGCGCGCCATCATCGTCCACGCCAGCGTGGGCGTGACGTGGTGCAGCGTCGGGTCGTCGGTGTTGGGGTGCACCTTCAGGCCCAGGCCCGGCATGCGGCGGATCGGGTGGTCCAGCGCCCAGCGCTCGGGCGCCAGCGTGCGCAGGTAGAAGCTGTTGGTCGGCACCACGGTGAAGACGATGCCGCGCTCGGCGCAGCGGCGCGCGTAGTCGGGCGCGTCGACGATGGTGTAGCCGTGGTCGATGCGGTCGCACTGCAGCAGTTCGACGGCCGTGCGCACGTTGGTCCACGGCATGCCGAACTCGCCGGCGTGCGCGGTGCGCTTCAGGCCGTGGCGGCCGGCCAGCGCGTAGGCCTCGGCAAAGTCTTCCGGCGGGTGGTCGTTCTCGCGGTAGTCGATGCCGATGCCCAGCACCTCGTCGGCGCGGTGCTCGACCACCCAGCGCACCATCTCGGTGGCGGCCGCCGGCGGCGCCTCGCGGTCGATGGCGGCGATCAGGCGGCCGCTGATGCGGTGGTCGCGCTCGGCATCGTGGATCGCCCGCACGATGGCCGGCAGCGCCGCCGCGTAGGCGATGCCCGACTCGACCGCGGTGCCCGTGGGGTTCCAGAAGAACTCGGCATAACGCACATGATGAGCGGCTGCATCGGCCAGGTATTCGTAGACCAGGCGGTGCAGGTCGTCGGGGCGGCGGATCAGCAGCGCGTCCAGCGCGCGCAGCACGCGCAGCACGCCCACCGGCTTCTCGCCGCGCGTGTAGAAGGCGGTGATCTCGTCGTCGGCCAGCGGCGCGCGCTCGCGCCGCGCCAGATCGCGAAAGGTCTGCTCGCGCACGGTGCCCAGCAGGTGGCAGTGCAGTTCCACCTTGGGGGTCAGGTGCAGGAAGCGCTCGAGGCGGCTCGTCATCACGGGCATTCTAGAAAAGGCCCGCGGCCCGTCCGGCGCCAGAATGGGCGCTCGCCAACCGACCGGAGCCGCCGCGCCATGAGCCAGAACCCGCACCCGAACCCGCTGCGCATCGGCATCCTCGGCGCCGCCAACATCGCGCGCCAGTTCGCGCGCGACGTGGCGCCCAGCCGTGCCGTCAGGCTGGCCGCGGTGGCCAGCCGCAGCGCCGACAAGGCGGCGGCCTTTGCCACCGAGTTCGGCATCCCCCGCTGGCACGCCGGCTACGAGGGGCTGCTGGCCGACGGCGGCATCGACGCCGTCTACATCCCGCTGCCCAACCACCTGCACGGCGAATGGGCGATCAAGGCCGTCGAGCACGGCAAGCACGTGCTGTGCGAGAAGCCGCTGGCGCTGCACCGCGCCGAGGCCGCCGCGATGTTCGACGCCGCGCGCCGCCACGGCGTGATGCTGCTGGAAGCCTACCCGTACTGGTTCCAGCCGCAGACCGGCCAGCTGGTCGAGTTGCTGCAGGCCGGCGCCATCGGTCGCGTGCAGCAGGTGCAGGCGAGCTTCGGCTTCACGCTGCGCAAGCCCGACGACATCCGCATGCGGCTCGAGACCGGCGGCGGCGCGCTGCTCGACGTCGGCAGCTACCTGGCCAGCCTGGTCCGCCTGGTGATGGGCCGGGCGCCGCGGCGCGCCAGCGCCACATCCACGCCGGCGGCCACCGGCGTGGACATCGCCACCACCGCCACGCTGGACTACGGCGACGGCTGCCAGGCCCAGTTGCGCTGCGCGATGAACGTGGCCCAGCACCGCCATGCCAGCATCGTGGGCAGCGACGGCTGGATCGAGACCGAGTTCGCCAACCACACCGCCGATGCGGCCGAGGCGACCGAGCACCCCTGGGGCTACCGGCCCAGCCTGATGCGGCTGCGCCGCGGCGCGACCGTGGCCGCCGCCGAGACGCTGATCGCGCCGGCCGGCAGCGGCTTTCGCTTTGCCGCCGAGGCCTTTGCGCGCGTGCTGCGCAACCACGACCGCGACGCCATCGAGCGCGCCGCGCAGGCCAGCGTCGACATCGCCGCGACGCTGGACGCCATCGCCGCCAGCGCGCGCGCCGATGGCGCCTGGGTGGCGCTGACTTCGTAACCAAAGGTCAACCAACGGCCGCCGACCCCCTGTTCAAGGGAGCGGCACCGGGCACGGGCTGCGGCATAACCGTGCCTATCGTCAACCGTTGGGGGAGTGGACTCATGAACAAGGCCGTGACGGCATTGGCCGGTCTGGTCGTCGCCGGCAGCGCGGGCGCCGCCGCCGTGCTGCCCACCAGCTACAGCATGGCCAACGGCAGCGGCACCGCCAACGGCGGCCAGTTCAACTACTGGGACCGTAGCTACAGCGGCAGCGGCGCGACGATGACCGATGGCGCCGCGCTGGCCGGTGGCCTCGGCGACCTGACCGATGGCGTGATCGCCAGCGGCAACTGGATCTTCGTCGAGAACGACGCCGGCACCGGGCCTTATGTCGGCTGGAACAGCAGCTTGACGCCCAACCCGACGGTGGTCTTCAACTTCGCCGGGCTGGTGGACATCGACCAGATTCGCGTGCACGCCGACGATTCCGGCGGCTTGGGCGGCGTCAGGCTGCCGGCCAGCGTGCTCATCACTTGGGCCGGCGGCTCGGCCAGCATCCCGGTGGTCGACCCCGATCCGGCATCCACCGCGCCGTCGTGGCTCGACTTCTCGGGCCTGGGCATCAGCCAAGTCAGCTCGGTCAGCCTGCAGTTCTTCAATGCCGACAACTGGGTCTTCATCGACGAGGTGAGCTTCGCCACCGCCAGCGCCGTGCCGCTGCCCGCCACGCCGGCCCTGGCGCTGCTGGGCCTGGGGCTGGCCGCCGCGACGCGGCAGCGCCGGCGCCGCTGAGCGCGGCGCGCTGACACGGCCGGGCTGGGTACCGGCCCCGCCGATCAACGGTCTCTCATCCGTCGATCAGCGCCGGGTCCCAGGCGTGCACCGCCTGCACCTGCTCGCCCAGGCCCTGGATGCTTAAGTGCATGGTGTCGCCCGGCTTCAGGAACACCGACTCGGGCTTGACGCCCATGCCCACGCCGGGCGGCGTGCCGGTGCTGATCAGGTCGCCGGGGTACAGCGTCATGAAGCGGCTGACATAACTGACCAGTTGCGCCACGCCGAAGATCATGGTGCGCGTGTTGCCGGTCTGGAAGCGGCGGCCGTTGACGTCCAGCCACATGTCCAGCGCCTGCGGGTCGCCCACCTCGTCGGCGGTCACCAGCCAGGGTCCCACGGGGCCGAAGGTGTCGCAGCCCTTGCCCTTGTCCCAGGTGCCGCCGCGCTCGATCTGGTACTCGCGCTCGGAGACGTCGTTGACCACGCAGTAGCCGGCCACGTGCTGCAGCGCGTCGGCCTCCGACACGTAGCGCGCCTTGGCGCCGATCACCACGCCCAGTTCGACTTCCCAGTCGCTCTTCACCGAGCCCTGCGGCAGCACCACCGGGTCGTTGGGGCCGACGCGGGCGCTGATCGGCTTCATGAAGACGATGGGCTCCTTGGGCAGCGGCAGGCCCGATTCGGCGGCGTGGTCGGCGTAGTTCAGGCCGATGCAGACGAACTTCTCGCAGCCGGCCCACGGCGGCGCGATGCGCCCGGGCTGCGCCACCACCGGCAGCGCGTCGACGTTCAGCGCGCGCAGCCGCTGCAGGCCTTGCGGCGTGAGGGTGGCCGCGCTGATGTCGGCCAGTTCGCCCGACAGGTCGCGCACGCGGCCCTGGCGGTCGACGAGGGCCGGCTTCTCCTGGCCCTTGGGGCCGTGACGCATCAGTTTCATGGTGGCTTGCTTTTGGTGTGGTGTCGTGGGTGGAAGAATGCGGAGAAAGCGGCGGCTTCAGTTGCTCCAGCCGCCGTCGATGATCTGCGCCGTGCCGGTGGTGAACGACGATTCGTCGCTCGCCAGATAGACCGCCAGCGCCGCGATCTCGTCGACGCGGCCGATGCGGCCCATCGGCTGGCGGGCGACGAAGGCGGCCTCCACCTGCGCCGGCGTCAGCCCGCTGGCCTGGGCCTGGGCGGCGATGCGATCGCGCAAGGACGGCGACTCCACCGTGCCCGGGCAGATGGCGTTGCAGCGGATGCCGCGGGTGATGAAGTCGGCCGCCACCGCCTTGGTCAGCCCGATCACCGCGGCCTTGGTGGCGCCGTAGACGAAGCGGTTGGGCGCGCCCTTGATGCTGCCGGCCACGCTGGCCATGTTGATGATGGAGCCGCGGCCGTTTGCCAGCATGCCGGGCAAAAAGGCCTTGACGGTGCGGTACTGCGAGCGCACGTTGAGGTCGAAGGCGAAGCTCCACTGCTCTTCGCTGCAGTCCAGCACCGTGCCGGCGTGCACGAAGCCGGCGCCGTTGAACAGCACGTCCACCGCGCCGGCGGCCTGCGCCGCGGCGTTGATGGCGGCGGCGTCCAGCACGTCGAGCCGCGCGGTGCTGATGCCGGGCACGCCGGCCAGCGCGGCGAGCAGCCGCTCGTCGATGTCGGTGGCGATCACGCGCGCGCCTTCGCCGGCGAACGCCTCGGCGGTGGCGCGGCCGATGCCCTGCCCTGCGGCGGTCACGAAGGCCGTCTTGCCGGCCAGTCTTTGCGTCATGGCGGGGTGGTCTCCTCGGTGGACCCGCATGCTAGCCGCCCGCGCCGGCGGCACGGCCACGGGTTTGCGCCGATGACGTCCGCCCGCGGCACGCCGGCGATGGCCTGCCACTAGAATTCGCCGCTCCCAGCCCCCGAAGGCCGCCGTCGCATGTGCCAGACCGTGATCGAGATCCGATGCCGGCCGCAAGGCCCCGGCCGCTGATGCCGAGACGGCGCGATGTCCTGCGCGGCGGCGTCGCGCTCGCCCTGGGCGGCGCCGGCGCCGCATGGGCGCTGGAGCCGCCGAGCGGCGGCATCGTGCTCACCATCTCTGGCCAGGTGCGCAACCCCAATGACGGCGCGCACGCGCAGTTCGACATGCCCATGCTCGAACGCCTGCCGCAGACCAGCTTCAGCACGCACACGCCGTGGTATTCGCAGGCCCGGCAGTTCACCGGCCCGCTGCTGCGCGACGTGCTGCGCGCCGCCGGCGCCCACGGCAGCGTGCTGCGCGCGCGGGCGCTGAACGACTATCGCGTCGACATCCCCTTCGAAGACCCGCAGCGCTACGACATCATCATTGCGCGGCTGCTCGACGGCGCGCCGATGCCGGTGCGCGACCGCGGCCCGCTGTTCGTGGTCTACCCCTTCGATGCGGTGCCCGAGCTGCGCAACGCGGTGTACTACAGCCGCTCGGCCTGGCAGTTGCGGACGATCGAGGTGAAGTGAACGCCGCCCGGCCCGCCACCGCCGCCCGCCAGCCGCGCCGGCCCTGGCTGGTGCTGATCGGCGTCGTGCTGGCGCTGGTGCTGGCCGGCGTGGTGCTGCTGCAGGTGCAGCAGCTCGGCCGCCTCAGCGTCGCGCTGCACACCGGCTCCGAGGTGCGCGCGGCGCAGTTGCACCGCCAGGAGGTCGAGTACCTGCAGCTGCGCGAGGAATGGCAGCGCGCGCTCGACCCCACGCTCAAGCAGGACCTGCGCGCGCTGTCGCTGCGCTACGACATCTGGGTCAGCCGCGTGGCGCTGCTGCGCGAGGACACGGCCGCCCGCCGCACCGCGATGAGCATCCGCCGCGACCTCGACGACACGCTGCGCCGCGCCGACGACTTCGTGCGCCGCGCCGACCCGTTGATGGCCCCCGAGCTGCCGCCCGTCCAGCGCCGCGCCGCCCTGGCCGGCCTGCAGCCCGAGCTGATGGCGCTGGGCGAGGACATGCGCGAGCTCTCGCTGGCCGCCGCGCACCTCACCACCGAAGAGCAGACGCGGCGCAACCTGCTGCTCAGCCGCTACACGCGCATCGCCATCGGCATGACGGCGCTGCTGGCGCTGATGGTGCTGGCCTTCGCCGCCCTCAGCCTGCGCCAGATGCGCCAGCTGCAGCGCCGCCACGACGCGCTGGAGGCGCTGACCGCCGACCTGCGCATCGCGCGCCGCGCGGCCGAGGCGCACAGCCGCGCCAAGAGCCACTTCCTGGCCGACATGAGCCACGAGATCCGCACGCCGTTCCAGGGCCTGCTGGGCATGCTGGGCATGCTGCGCGACACCGGGCTCGACGCGCGCCAGATCGACTACCTGCGCACCGCCACCGAATCGGCCGACCACCTGCTGGCCGTGCTCAACGACATCCTCGACATGTCGCAGCTCGAAGCCGGCCGCCTGCAGCTGAGCCCGGCGCCGGTGACGCTGCGCCACCTGCTGCAGGACGTCGAATCGCTGATGCGGCCGCAGGCCCATGCGCGCCACCTGGCGCTGCACGTCGACGCCGACCCCGCGGTGCCCGAGCGCGCGCGGCTCGACGCCACGCGCGTCAAGCAGGTGCTGTTCAACCTGCTGTCCAACGCCATCAAGTTCTCGCAGCGCGGCACGGTCGAGCTGGCGCTGCGCTGCGAGTCCACCGACGGCGGCGAGCGGCTGCAGTTCGCCGTCACCGACACCGGCCCGGGGATGGACGTCGAGACCGTCGCGCGCTTGTTCGAGCGCTTCGAGCGCGGCCCGCAGCAGCAGCCCGGCGCGCCGCGCGGCAGCGGGCTGGGGCTGGAGATCTCGCGCAGCCTGGCGCGGCTGATGGGCGGCGACCTGGAGGTCAGCAGCGAGCCCGGGCGCGGCAGCCGCTTCAGCTTCAGCGTGCCGCTGGAGCCGGTGCTAGGCTCCGAGGCCGCCGCCGCGGCGCCGCGCGAACTGGAGGTCGGCCCGCCGCCGCAGCGGCTGGACGTGCTGGTGGCCGAAGACCACGCCGTCAACCGCCAGGTGCTGGCCGCGCTGCTCGACAGCCTGGGCCACCGCGCCCACTTCGTGCCCGGCGGCCGCGAGGCCATCGCCGCGGTGCAGCGCCAGCGCTTCGACCTGGTGCTGATGGACCTGCACATGCCCGACATCGACGGCATCGAGGCGACGCGCCGCATCCGCGCGCTGCCCGAGCGCGCGGCGGCCACCGCGCCCATCGTCGCGCTGACGGCCGACGCCTTCACCGACACGCGCGAACGCTGCCTGGTCGCCGGCATGAACAACTTCCTCGGCAAGCCGGTCAGCCGCGAGCGCCTGGGCGCGCTGCTGCGCCAGTTGTTCGGCAGCAGCGCCGGCAGCGACGCCGCGGCCGCCGCCGAGCCGCTGCCGCAGCGGCTGGACACCGCGCCGTCCGAGGTGGCGCCGCTGCTCGATGCGCAGGCCGTGGCGCGCACGGTGGAGCTGCTGTCGGCGGCCCGCTACGCCAACGTGCTGGGCGACTTTCTCGACCAGGCGCCGGCCACCGCGCAGCGCCTGCGCAAGGCGGTGCGCGACGCCCAGCCGCTGGAGCTGCGCGTGCACGCCCACGCCACCCGCGGCGCCGCGCTCAACCTGGGCCTGGCGGCGCTGGCGGCCACCGCCGAAGGGCTGCAGAACGGCGCCGCGCACCTGCCGGCGCACGAGGTGGCGCGCCTGGTGCAGCGCTTCGAAGACCTCATCGTCGCCACCCGCCACGCCGCCGAGCAGGCCGGCCTGCTGCCCGCCGCCGCCGTGCTGCCGTCGGCGCGTTGATCAGACGATCACGGGCTCCGGCTCCAGCCGGATGCCGAAGCGGCCGTAGACGCTTTCCTGGATCGCCCGCGCCAGCGTCACCACCTCGGCGCCGCTGGCGCCGCCGCGGTTGACCAGCACCAGCGCCTGGCGCTCGTAGACGCCGGCGCGGCCGACGCTCTTGCCCTTCCAGCCGCAGGCGTCGATCAGCCAGCCGGCGGCCAGCTTGACCGTGCCGTCGGGCAGCGGGTAGTGCACGATCTCGGGGTCGCGGCCGATGATGTCGCGGCACTGCTCGGCGCTGACGATGGGGTTCTTGAAGAAGCTGCCGACGTTGCCGATCTGCGCCGGGTCGGGCAGCTTGGCGCGGCGGATCGTGCACACCCAGTCGAACACGGTGCGCGCATCGGGCGCGTGGTTGCCGGTCTCGGCCATGCGGCGCTGCAGGTCCAGGTAGCCCAGCACCGGCTGCCAGGGCCGCGGCAGGCGCAGCCGCACGCGCGTGATCAGGCTCTTGCCGGCCAGGCCGCCGTCGGCCGCGTCGTGCTTGAACACGCTGTCGCGGTAGCCGAAGGCGCAGGCGCGGGCGTCCAGCGTCACGGTGCGGCCGGTCACCAGGTCGACCGCGTCGAGCGACTCGAAGCGGTCTTTCAGCTCCAGCCCGTAGGCGCCGATGTTCTGCACCGGCGCCGCGCCGGCGGTGCCGGGGATCAGCGCCAGGTTCTCCAGCCCCGGCCAGCCCTGCTCCAGCGTCCACTGCACCACGTCGTGCCAGACCTCGCCGGCGCCGACCTCGACGATCCAGGCCTCGGCCGTCTCGGCCAGCAGCCGGCGGCCCTTGACTTCCACGCGCAGCACCACGGCCGGCGGGTCGCGGCTGAGCACGAGGTTGCTGCCGCCGCCCAGCACCAGCTTGGGCGCGCGGCCGTGCTCGGGGTGGGCCAGCAGGCGGCGCACGTCGGCCTCGCTGCCGATGTGCACCAGCGTGCGCGCGGTGGCCGCGATGCCGAAGCTGTTGAGCGCGCGCAGGTTGACGTCGCGGTCGATGGCCAGCGGCGGCGCGGCGGGTGAAATAGCGGCCGACATGGGTTGATTTTGATCCATCGGGCGGACCCCGCCGGCCGGCGCCCGTGGCAGAATTTTTCCACCATGCCCAGCTTCGACGTCGTCCTCGAACCCAACCTCGTGGAGGTGCGCAACGCCGTCGACCAGGCCGGCAAGGAAATCGGCACGCGCTTCGATTTCAAAGGCTCCAGCGCCCGGGTGGAGTTCAGCGACAAGGGCGCCAAGGCGCGCGAGCTGCTGCTGCACGGCGACAGCGATTTCCAGCTCGACCAGGTGCGCGACCTGCTGCTGGCGCGGCTGGCCAAGCGCAGCGTCGACATCCGCTTCCTCGACCTCTCGGCCAAGCCGCAGAAGCTGGGCGGCGACAAGCTGCGGCTCGCCGTGCCGCTGAAATGCGGCGTCGACGCCGAGGCCGCCAAGAAGATCCAGGGCCTGCTCAAGGCCGCCAAGCTGAAGGTGCAGGCGGCGATCCAGGGCGACGCGGTGCGCGTCACCGGCGCCAAGCGCGACGATCTGCAGGCGGCGATCGCCCTGCTGCGCAAGGACGTGGCCGAGCTGCCGCTCGGCTTCGACAACTTCCGCGAATGAAGCGCCGCGACCTGGCCGCGGCCGCGCTGGCCTCGACGATCGGCGGCAGCCTGCGCGCCCAGGGCCAGGCGGCGGCGCCGCAGGTGCAGCTCGGCGGCGTGATGGGCAGCAAGGCGATGCTGGTGGTCAACGGCCAGCCGCAGATGATGCTGGTCGGCGAAAGCCGCGGCGGCATCCGCCTGGTGTCGCTGCAGGGCGACCAGGCGCAGGTGGAATACGGCGGCCGCGTGCAGACGCTGCGCGTCGGCGCCTCGCCGGTGGCGGTGGGCGGCGCGCCGGCCGGCGGCAACCGCGGCCGCGAGATCGTGCTGGTCGCCGGCCCCGGCGGCCACTTCATCACCGGCGGCAGCATCAACGGCCAGGCGGTCAGCTTCCTGGTCGACACCGGCGCCACCACCATCGCGCTCAGCCAGGCCGAGGCGGCGCGCATCGGGCTCGACCTGAGCAACGGCCGCCGCGGCCTGACCAGCACCGCCAACGGCGTGGTGCCGGTGATCGGCGTCACGCTCAGCAGCGTGCGCGTCGGCGAGGTCGAGGTCATCAACGTGCCGGCCGCCGTGATCCCGGCGTCGATGCCGCACGTGCTGCTGGGCAACAGCTTCCTCACCCGCTTCAACATGCGGCGCGAGAACGACGTGATGCGGCTGGAGCGCCGCTGAAGCCAGCCCTTCAGCGCGGCGGCCGCGCCAGCACGAAGGCCGCCACCGCCAGCACGCCAAGGGCCGCGAACAGCAGCATCACCTGCGTGTAGCCGCCCAGCACCAGCAGCAGCGCCGCGGTGGCCAGCGGCGCCGCGGCGCGCGCGACCAGCGCCACGGCCGACATCGCGCCGCCGATGCGGCCGATGTGGGCGCGGCCGAAATACTCCGGCAGCAGCCCGCCGCGCACGATGGTGCCCATCCCGTTGACCAGCCCGAACAGCAGCGCGAAGACCAGCAGCGGCGCCAGGCTGCGGCTGGCGGCGAACAGCGCCAGCGCCAGCGGCAACCCGCCCATCACGCAAAGGCCCACGCGGTGCAGCGGCAAGCCGCGCCCGACCCAGGCCCAGACGAAGCGCCCGGCCACCTGCGCCGGGCCGATCCACACCACCACGGCCACGGCCTCGGCTTCGCTCAGGCCCTTGGACTCGAAGGCCGGCATCAGGTGCGCCCACAGCGCCGTGCCGACGAAATAGAACAGCGTGAAGGCCAGCGTCAGCAGCCAGAAGGCCGGCGCGCGCAAGGCCTTGCGCAGCGTGGCGTCGTCGGCCTCGGGGTGGCCGGCCGGCGCGGCCACCAGCGCCGGGCCGCGCAGCGTCCAGGCGTGCAGCGGCGCCACCACCAGCGCCAACACCGCGGCCAGCACGCCCAGCGCGGCGCGCCAGCCGAAGGCGCCGATCAGCGCCGCGCAGGCCGGGAACGACAAGGTGCTGGCGAAGCCGCCCACCAGCGTCAGCGCGGTGATGCCGTCGCGGTAGCGCGTGGGGTAGCGCTTGGTCAGCACGTTGAAGGCCGGCTCGTACAGCGTCATCGCCATCGCCGCGCCGGCCAGCGCCAGCGCCCCGTACAGCATCCAGGGCGACTGCACCAGCGCCCACAGCGCGCAGGCCAGCGCACCCAGCAGCGCGCCGGCCGTCATTACCTGGCGGCCCAGGCCGCGGTCGACCGCGGCGCCCACCGCGTAGTTGGCCAGGCCCCAGACCAGCAGCCCCAGCGTGAAGGCGCCCATCAGCGTGGTCTTGGGCCAGCCCAGCTCGCGCATCATCGGCAGCACGAACGACGAGAAGGCGTAGTACAGCACCGCCCAGCTCAGGATCTGGCCCAGCGCCAGCCCGGCGATCACGGTGCGATAGGCCGGCGGCGCCACCTCCTCCTGCATGCGCCCGATGATAGGCAGCTTGCCGCTGTCGCCCCAGCGACGGACGGCAAGCCGCGCCGATGCGGATAATCTCCGGCGGCGCCGCTGATTCCGTAGCCGGCGCGATGGAGATCTCTCGATGGACCTGAACTTCACCGCGGAAGAGCTCGAGTTCCGCAGCGGCATCCGCCAATGGGTGGCCGAGAACCTGCCCAAGGACATCAGCGACAAGGTGCACCAGGCGCAGCGCCTGAGCCGCGATGACCTGCAGCGCTGGGCCAAGATCCTGGGCAAGAAGGGCTGGCTGGGCTGGGGCTGGCCGCAGGCCTTCGGCGGCCCGGGTTGGAGCGCGGTGCAAAAGCACCTGTTCGAAGAAGAATGCGCGCTCGCCGGCGCGCCGCGCGTGGTGCCTTTCGGGCCGGTGATGGTGGCGCCGGTGATCATGGCCTTCGGCTCGCCCGAGCAGCACAAGCGCTTCCTGCCCGGCATTGCCAGCGGCGAGGTGTGGTGGAGCCAGGGCTACAGCGAGCCCGGCGCCGGCTCCGACCTGGCCGGCCTGAAGACGCGGGCCGAGCGCCGTGGCGACAAGTACATCGTCAACGGCCAGAAGACCTGGACCACGCTGGGCCAGTACGGCGAATGGATCTTCTGCCTGGTGCGCACCAGCACCGAAGGCAAGCCGCAGACCGGCATCAGCTTCCTGCTGATCGACATGAAGAGCCCCGGCATCACCGTGCGGCCCATCATCATGCTCGACGGCGAGCACGAGGTGAACGAAGTCTTCTTCGACAACGTGGAAGTGCCGGCCGAGAACCTGATCGGCGAAGAGAACAAGGGCTGGACCTACGCCAAGCACCTGCTCAGCCACGAGCGCACCAACATCGCCGACGTCAACCGCGCCAAGCGCGAGCTGGAGCGGCTCAAGCGCATCGCCAAGGCCGAGGGGCTGTGGGACGACCAGCGCTTCCGCGACCAGATCGCGCTGCTCGAAGTCGACGTGGTGGCGCTGGAGATGATGGTGCTGCGCGTGCTGTCGGCCGAAAAGAGCGGCAAGAACAGCCTCGACGTGGCGGGCCTGCTGAAGATCCGCGGCAGCGAGATCCAGCAGCGCTACACCGAGCTGATGATGCTGGCCGGCGGCCCCGCCACGCGCGCCTACGTGCACGAGGCCATGGAAGCCGGCTGGCAGGGCGACCACGTCGGCGCCGCGCACAGCGCGTCGCTGGCCAGCCACTACTTCAACTACCGCAAGACCACCATCTACGGCGGGTCGAACGAGGTGCAACGCAACATCGTCGCGCAGACGGTGCTGGGGAGCTGACAGTCATGGACTTCGAATTCACGCAAGACCAGCTTTCGCTGCGCGACGCCGTCGCGCGCTGGGTCGAAAAGGGCTTCGGCTTCGAGCGCCGCCACGCGCTGGCCAAGGCCGGCGGCGCCACCCGCGCCGTCTACGGCGAACTGGCCGAACTGGGCCTGGCCGGCCTGGCCGTGCCCGAGGCCCACGGCGGCCTCGGCTTCGGCCCGGTGGAAGCGATGGTGGTGATGGAAGAACTGGGCCGCGGCCTCGTCAACGCGCCCTATGCGCCGGGCGCGCTGGTCGCGCCGGCGCTGCTGGCCGCCGCGCCGCCGGCCCTGCAGGCGGCCTGGCTGCCGAAGATCGCCGACGCCTCGGCGCTGGTGGTGCTGGCGCACCAGGAGCCGCGCTCGCGCTACCGGCTCAACCACGTGGAGACCACGGCGCGCGCCGGCGCCGGCGGCGGCCACGTGCTGAGCGGCCGCAAGATCGTGGTGCCCGCCGGCGACGAGGCCGACGCCTTCATCGTGCCGGCGCGGCTGGCCGGCGCGGTCGACGACGAGGCCGGCATCGGCCTCTTCCTGGTCGAGCGCAAGAACGCGCAGGTCAGGGGTTATCCCACGCACGACGGCGCGCGCGCCGCCGACGTGGTGCTCAACGACAGCCCGGGCACGCTGATCGCCGCCGAGGGCTTCGCCGCGATGGAAGCGGCGGTCGACGTCGGCATCGCCGCGCAATGCGCGGAGGCCGTGGGCCTGATGGATCAGTACCTGCGCATCACCGTCGACTACATGAACACGCGCAAGCAGTTCGGCGTGCCGATCGCCAGCTTCCAGGCGCTGCGCCACCGCATTGCCGACATCAAGATGCAGGTGGAACTGGGCCGTTCGATGAGCTACTTCGCCAGCCTGACGCTCGGCCGCGAGCGCGCGCAGCGCCGCCGCGCCATCAGCCAGACACGGGTGCAGCTTGGCCAGTCGATGCGCTTCGTCGGCCAGCAATGCACGCAGCTGCACGGCGGCATCGGCGTCACCGACGAGTACCTCGGCAGCCACTACTTCAAGCGCCTGACGGTGCTGGAGACAAGCTTCGGCGACACGCTGCACCACCTGGGCGAAGTCTCGGCCCGCATGCAGGACACCGCCGGCGTCTTCGCATGAACGTGACGGCCCCCGGCCGCCGGGCGGCCGCCCCCAGTCCCAGAAGGGGACCCTACGGGTCCTGGGGCTACCAAACCCGACCGGCAAAGCCGGATCGGGTTTGGCGCGCTAACACCGCCGCTCCCCCTGCTCGCCTGCGGCGAGCGGTCCCCGAGGGGACGTGATGCCCGGTCCGCTTCACCCCGGCAGCCTGGCCGACGTGGCCGGCCTGGCGGTCGGCCACCGCACGCGCGGCGACCGGGCCACGGGGTGCACCGTGGTGCTGTGCCCGCAAGGCGTGGTCTGCGGCGTGGACGTGCGCGGCGGCGCGCCGGGCACGCGCGAGACCGATCTGCTGAAAAGCGAGAACACGGTCGAGCGCGTGCACGCCGTGCTGCTGACCGGCGGCAGCGCCTTCGGGCTGGACGCCGCCGGCGGCGTGATGCGCTGGCTGGACGAGCGCGGCCACGGCCTGGCCGTCGGCCCGGCGCGCGTGCCCATCGTGCCGGCCGCGGTGCTGTTCGACCTGTGGGTCGGCGACGCCCGCATCCGCCCCGGCGCCGATGACGGCTACGCGGCCTGCGAAGCGGCGGCCACTGCCGCCGCTAACCCCAACGCTGATGCCACACCGGCGCAAGGCCCCGTGGGCGCCGGCGCCGGCGCGCGCGTGGGCAAGCTCTACGGCATCGAGCGCGCGGCGCCGGGCGGCATCGGCAGCGCGTCGCTGCGGCTGGGCGCGGTCACCGTCGCGGCGCTGGTCGCCGTCAACGCGGTGGGCGACGTGGTCGACGCCGACGGCTCGGTGCTGGCCGGCGCCCGCGGCGTCGACGGCCGGCCGCTGGGCAGCCTGCAGCGGCTGCTGGCCGGCGACTTCGGCGACGGCCCGCCGCGCCTGATGGCCGGCATGGCCACCACCATCGGCGTGGTGGCCACCGATGCCCAGTTATCCAAGCCGCAGGCCAACAAGCTGGCGGCGCTGGCGCACCACGGGCTGGCGCGCGCCGTCAACCCGCTGACCATGCACGACGGCGACACCTTGTTCGCGCTGGCCACCGGCGCCAGCGGCAAGAGCAGCGACCTGAGCGCCATCGGCGCGCTGGCCGCCGAGGCGGTGGCGCGCGCGATCCGCAATGCGGTGCGCGCGGCCGCCGCGGCTTGCGCTACTTGAAGATCAGCAGGTTGCCCAGCGCGACGCCTTCGCGCCGCGGGTCGGCGCCACCGTCGTAGACCACGCTGCCGTCGCTGTCGTTGCGGCGCACGATGGTGGCGATGCCGCTGCTCTGCGCCGCGGTGTTGACGGTGTGGCCCAGCGCGCGCAGGCCGGCCACCAGCGGGTCGTCGTTGCCGTTGTTGGCCAGGTTGACGTTCGGGTGCTCGCCGCCGACGTTGGTGGTCGGGCTGTTGGCGGCGCCGAAGTCGATCATCGCGGTGGCCTGCTGCGCGTCCAGCCCCCAGTCGAGCACGCCCACCAGCGTCTTGGCGACGTACTGAATGATGGTGGCGCCGCCGGGCGAGCCGGTGGACATCACGAAGTCGCCGCGCGAGCCGTCGCTCTTGGCGCGGAAGACGATGGTCGGCGCCATCGAGCTGCGCGGCCGCTTGCCGGCGGCCACGCGGTTGGCGATGGGCGTGCCGCTGGCGTCGGTGGGCGCGGCCGAGAAGTCGGTGAGCTGGTTGTTGAGCAGGAAGCCGCCGCGCGTCATGTGGAAGGCGCCGAAGGCCGACTCGACCGTCGTCGTCATCGACACCACGTGGCCGCGGCGGTCGACGATGGTCACCTGCGTCGTGCCGTTCTCGGCCAGCGGCGCGGCCAGGCCCAGTTGCACCGGGCCCAGGTCGCCGGGCAGCGCCGTGCCCATGCTCTTGCTCAGGCTGATCAGCGTGGCGCGCTGCTGCAGGTAGGCCTTGTCGACCATCATCGCCGGGCTGCCGCCGGGCAGCGGCACGAAGTCGGTGTCGGCCACGTACTTGTCGCGGTCGGCATAGGCCAGGCGGTTGGCTTCCGACACCAGGTGCACGCCCAGCACGGTCGGCTTGCCGCCGTTGGCGTCGATCGCCGTGGGCTTGAGCGCCGCCAGGTCGAAGTTCTGCAGGATGCCCAGCGTTTGCGCCACCGCCAGCCCGCCCGACGACGGCGGCGGCATGCCGCAGACCACGTAGTTTCCGAGGTAGGTGGTGCAGATCGCCTCGCGCTTCTTCGAGCGGTAGGCCGCCAGGTCGGCCAGCGTGGTGACGCCGGGGGTGATGCCGCCGGTGGTGTCGGCGATCTCGTCGACGATGTCCTGCGCCAGCGCGCCGCCGTAGAAGGCGCTGACGCCGCCTTCGGCGATGGTCTTGAAGGTGGCGGCCAGCGCCGGGCTCTTCAGCAGCGTGTTGGTGGCCTTGGCAGTGCCGTCGGCGTTGAGGAAGTAGGCCCGCGCCTCGGGGTCGCGCTGCAGGCTGGTGGCCGAGGCGGCGATCGAGGCCGACATGCGCGGGCTGATCTTGAAGCCGTCGGTGGCGATCTGGATCGCCGGGTCGAACAACTCCTTCCAGCTCAGCCGGCCGGCGTCCTTGTGCGCCGCGTCCAGCATGTGCAGCACGCCGGGCGTGCCGATCGAGCGGCCCGACGATCGCGCGTTCGGCTTGGGCACCGTCTGGTCGGTGGTGCTCACCCAGCGCAGGTAGTTCTCGGTGGCGGCGGCCGGCGCCGTCTCGCGCCCGTCGTAGGCGACGACGCTGCCGCTGTCGGCGTTGTAGTGCAGCATGAAAGCGCCGCCGCCGATGCCCGACGACTGCGGCTCCACCAGGTTCAGCACCATTTGCACGGCCACCGCGGCATCGACCGCCGAGCCGCCCCGGTTCAGCACGTCGCAGCCGGCCTTGGCGGCCAGCGGGTTGGCGGCCACCACCATGAAGCTGCGCGCCGTGGCCACCGCCTTGGTGGCGAAGCCGGTGGCGATCTCGGGCGCGCCGTTCTCGCCCGGCGTGCCGGGGTTGTAGCTCTGGCCGGTCTCGGTGACCTGCAGGCAGGCGTTGTCGGCCACCGGGTCGCTGGTGCCGCAGCCGGCCAGCGCCATGAACGACAGGGTCAGCGCGGCCAGCGGCCAGCGCTTGCGGGCAGGAAGCATGACGGTCTCCTCGTGGGTCTTGTGCCCCGACGATGCCACAAGCCGGCGCCGGCGGGGCAAGCGCTCGACGGTCTCGTGGCGAGCGTGTAGCAGGCGCGCGCCACAATCCGCTGCATGCGGCTGGCGCAAATCCTCTTCAGCCAGGGCTTCGGCAGCCGCCGCCAATGCGCGGGGCTGGTCGACGCCGGCCTGGTGCGCGTGCACGACCAGGTGGTCACCGAGCCCGATGCCGAGTTCGACCCCGACGGCCTGGTCTTCGAGGTCGAGGGCCGGCGCTGGCCCTACCACGCCAAGGCGCTGCTGCTGCTGCACAAGCCGGCGGGCTACGAATGCTCGCGCAAGCCCGGCCGCCACCCCAGCGTGCTGAGCCTGCTGCCGGCGCCGCTGCGCCAGCGCGGCGTGCAGCCGGTCGGCCGGCTGGACGAAGACACCACCGGCGTGCTGCTGCTCACCGACGACGGCGCGCTGCTGCACCGGCTGACCTCGCCGCGCCACCACGTCGCCAAGGTCTACGAGGTCCGCACGCGCCATGCGCTGGCGTCCGATCAGCTGCAGCGCCTGCTGGCTGGCGTGGTGCTCGACGACGACCCGAAGCCCGTGCGCGCCGCGGCCGCCGAGATCACCGGCCCCCACGAGCTGCGGCTGACGCTGACCGAAGGCAAGTACCACCAGGTCAAGCGCATGCTGGCCGCGGTGGGCAACCGCGTGGAGGCGCTGCACCGCAGCGCCTTCGGCGATTGGCGGCTGCCCGACGGCCTGGCGCCGGGGCAGTGGTGCTGGCTGCCCCAGCCCGCTGGTCAGCCCGCGCCGACCGCCCCGCGATAATCCCCGCCCATGCAGGTGTTCCGCGGCCTCTCGGGTCTTTCAGCGCACGGTGCCGGCGGCTGCGCGCTGACCATCGGCAACTTCGACGGCGTGCACCGCGGCCACCAGGCGATGCTGGCGCTGCTGACCAACGAGGCGCGCCACCGCGGCCTGGCCTCGTGCGTGCTGACCTTCGAGCCGCACCCGCGCGACTACTTCGCCCGCGTGCAAGGCAAGCCCGAGCTGGCGCCGGCGCGCATCGCCACGCTGCGCGACAAGCTGGTCGAGCTGGAACGCTGCGGCATCGACCGCGTGGTGGTCGCGCGCTTCGACCAGCGGCTGGCGTCGCAAAGCGCCGAGGCCTTCATCGAGCAGGGCCTGGTGCAGGGCCTGGGCGCCCGCTACGTGCTGGTCGGCGACGATTTCCGCTTCGGCGCGCGCCGCGCCGGCACCTACGCGATGCTGGACGAGGCCGGCGGCCGCCTGGGTTTCGATGTCGCTCGCATGCTGAGTTATGAAGTGCACGGCCTGCGCGTCTCCAGCTCGGCCGTGCGCGAGGCGCTGGCCGCCGGCCGCATGGCCGACGCGGCGGCGCTGCTCGGCCGGCCCTATGCGATCAGCGGCCACGCCATCCACGGCCGCAAGCTCGGCCGCACTTTGGGCTTCCGCACGCTGAACCTGCGCTTCGCGCACGCGCGGCCGGCGGCCATGGGCATCTTCGTCGTGCGCGTGCACGGCCTTGGCGACGCGCCGCTGCCCGGCGTGGCCAGCCTGGGCGTGCGCCCCACGGTGGAAGACGCCGGCCGCGTGCTGCTGGAAACCCACTGCCTGCAATGGCCTGCCGGCCTCGGCGAAGACGCCGGCTACGGCCGGCTGCTGCGCGTGGAGCTGCTGCACAAGCTGCACGACGAGCGGCGCTACGAATCGCTGCCGGCGCTGCAGGCCGGCATCGCGCGCGACACCGAGGATGCAAAGGCCTGGTGGAGATCCGCATCAGGCACCGCATGAGACGTATTCCCCTCGGGGACCGGTCGCCGCAGGCGACCAGGGGGAGCGGCGCTGGCAAGCGGGCCGAACCCGATCCGGGTCTCCCGGTCGGGTTCGGTGCCCCCTCGGGGGGCGGCCGCCCGGCGGCCGGGGGCTCAAACGTTCAATCCATATCAAGTGCCGGCCGGTAATCGGCCAGCGGCACCCGCTTCCAGCGCCCCAGCCAGACAGCGGCGGCCAGCGCCACCACGCCGCCGGCGGCCAGCGCGCCGATCGCCGGCGCCCAGGCGCCTTCGTAAGCGCCGAACATCGCGGCGCGCAGCGCGCGGATCACCCAGGTGAAAGGCAGGAAGGGGTGGATGGCGCGGTGGAAGTCGGTGGTCAGCGCCACCGGCAAGGTGCCGCCGGCGGCCGAGATCTGCGTCACCAGCAGCAGCAGCGCCACCGCCTTGCCGGTCTCGCCCAGCAGCCGCACCAGCGCCAGCAGGATGGCCAGGAAGGTGAACGCCGCCACCAGCAAGGTGGCCGCCAGCCGCCAGCCGCCGGGCATCGGCGCCGGCAGCAGCGTCTTGAGCATCACCAGCACCGCCAGCGCCTGCAGCGCGGCCAGCAGTGCCGGCATCGCCAGCTTGCCGAGCACGGTGGACAGCGCGTGCTCCTTCACCGGCACCGGCAACTCGGGCAGGCGGCGCAGCGGCCACAAAAAGGTGCACAGCGTGGCGCCCACCCACAAGGCCACGGCGATGAAGTTGGGCGCGTAGCCGGCGCCGTTGGCCGGCACCGGCGCCACCACCTCCACCACCGGCTGCACCGAGCCGGCCAGCCCGCCGGCGTTGCCACCGCCGGTGCCGGCGCCCAGCGGCGACGCCGCCGGCAGCGCGCCGGCCAGCGCCTGCAGCCCGCTGCTGAGCGCTTGCGCTCCGCCCTCCAGCCGCTGCAGCCCGGCCGCCAGCTTCTGCGTGCCGCCGTTGGCGACCTGCAGCCCGCCGCCCAGTGCCGCGGCGCCGCCTTCCAGTTGCGCCAGGCCTTGCGACAGGCGCTGCAACTCGTCGTCGGCCGGCAGGCCCTGGGTGATCTGGCGCAGCCCGCCGGCCAGCGGCAGCAGGCCGTCCACCAGCGTGCGCGTGCCGGTCTGCAGGCGGCCCTGGCCGTCGGCCAGTTTGGCCTGCGCCTCGCGCGCTTCGCTCAAGCCGCCGGCCAGGCGGCCCAGGCCTTCCTGCAACTGGCCGGCGCCGGCGGCCACGCGGTCGCCGACCAGCAGCAGCCGCTCGCCTTCGGCCTTGAAGCGGCCGGCGCCGTCTTCGAGCTGCAGCGCGCCGTCGTGCAGTTGCAGCAGGCCCTGGCCGAGTTGCACCTGGCCCTGGGCCAAGGCCTCGCTGGCGCTCAGCAGGGCCTGCAGCTCACCATCGGCCGGCAGCCGGGCGACCACGCTGCGCAGCCCGCTGCCCAGCCGCCGCATGCCGTCGGCCAGCCGGTTGCCGCCGGCTGACGCCTGGGCGCTGCCCTGGCGCAAGGCGCCGGCGCCGTCTTGCGCCTGGCCCATGGCGCGCTGCAGTTCGCCGGCGCCCTGGCGCAACTGCAGCGTGCCTTGCGAGAGTTCGCGCGCGCCGTTCAGCAGCCGCGCAACGCCGGTGTGCAGCTCGTCCAGCGAGACCTGGGCGCCGGCCGCCTTCTGCAGCACCAGGGCCCAGCGCTCGCGGTTCAGCGCCTCGTTGACCTGGCGCGCCAGCTCGGGCGCGAAGCGCTTGGCGAAGCCGGCGCCGCTGTAGTCGTTGCCCTCGGAGGTGTAGATCACGATGCGCGCGGCGCCGGCCTCGGTGCCGGGCAGCGCGCGCTGGCTGAAGTCGCTGGCGATCAGCACCGCGAACTGCGCGCGCCCCGAGGCCACCGCGTGCCGCGCCTCGCCTTCGTCGGCCGTCAGCTCGTAGCCGAAGGTGGGGCGCTCGCGCATGCGGCGCACCAGCTCGTCGCCCAGGCGCACCGGGTGGCCCTGGAAGTCGGCGCCGCGGTCGGCGTTGACCACCAGCACCGGCAGCGCCCCGGTGCGCGCCGCCGGGTTCCACACGCTGGTGAGGTAGATGAGCGCATAGACCGCCGGCACCAGCACGATGCCCAGCGCCGCCAGCCCGACGCGCCGATAGCGCAGCAGCAGCCGCGCATCCACGCACGCCAGTTGCCACCACACCCCGCGCCACGCGGCCGCCATCTGCACCCTCCGGGCGGCCGGGCTAGAAACGCCAGCCGACGCCGGTGGTGACGGTATACGCGTTGCGGCGCCTTGTCAGCGGGCTGTCGGCGGCGCCGTCCAGCAAGCGGCTGAAGCCCAGGCCGAACAAGCCCACCCAGTCTTCGCCGAGCTCGGCGCGCAAGGTGGCGTAGACCTGCGCGTCGCGCAGGCCGGAGCCGGGCTCGTAGGTGGGATAGCCGGTGCGCGCGGCCTGCTCGGGGTCGACGCCGAAGTAGGTCTGCATGTAGCGCGGGCCGCCGGCGTTGAGCGTGGCGCCGGTGGTCAGGTTGAGCCGCGGCGAGAGCTTCCAGTCGTGCTCGAGCTTGGTCTCCAGCAGGTTGCCGCCGCCGCGGTTGAAGGCGTCGACCGTCCACGCCGCGCCGACCTGCCAGTCGGGCGCGAAACTCCAGGTGGCGCCCAGCCGCACGCGCACCGTGCGCTTGACGTCGCCCATGCCGGCCAGCGCCGCGCTGCTGTCTTCGTCGCGGCCGCTGTCGACGCGCAGGCCCAGGCTCAGGCGCAACTGCTCGCTGCGCACCAGGTCGAGGCCAAGGCCGCGCACCTCGGCGTCGCGCCGCAGCGCCGCCCAGCCGCCGCCGCTGCTGACGCTGAGGCGGCCCCAGCGCAGGAAGAAGCCGGGGCGCAGCGACTGGCCGTAGTCGCTGGAGCCCGGGTAGTCGGGGCCGCGCTGGGCGATCAGCGTCAGCGCGCCGTCCACGTTGTCGAAGGTGGCGCTGCGCGCGGCGGCCGGCAGCAGCGCCAGCGCGACGGCGGCCGATGCGCAAACGCAGCCGAGGGAGTTCATACGCGTGGGGGCCACTGCGGCCGTTAGAATGACACGATGCGATTGTCCATGGTCCGGCTCGATCGGTTGCGTTTCCAGGCTGCCACGCGGCGCCAGACCACGCGTGACCGAATTCAGCGTCGCGCGCGCTGAAATCCGCTTCACCCGCCGCCGCCGGCGGGCCTGAATCCTGATCGTTGCGATCTCCCGAGCCGCGCACCGGCCCCGGTGCCTGAAGCCATGAGCCAAGCCAAGCCCGACGCTGCCCCCGGCAGCGACTACCGCAGCACGCTGAACCTGCCCGACACGCCGTTCCCGATGCGCGGCGACCTGCCCAAGCGCGAGCCCGGCTGGATCAAGGCCTGGAACGACGGCGGCCTTTACAAACGCTTGCGCGATGCCCGCCGCGGCGCCCCGCTGTTCGTGCTGCACGACGGCCCGCCCTACGCCAACGGCGTGCTGCACATCGGCCACGCGGCCAACAACATCCTCAAGGACATGGTCGTCAAGTCGAAGCAGCTGGCCGGCTTCGACGCGCGCTTCGTGCCCGGCTGGGACTGCCACGGCCTGCCGATCGAGAACGCCATCGAGAAGGGGCATGGCCGCAACCTCGGCCGCGACGAGATGCAGGCCAAGAGCCGCGCGTATGCCACCGAGCAGATCGCGCAGCAGATGGCCGACCGCCAGCGCCTGGGCGTGCTCGGCGAGTGGGATCACCCCTACCGAACGATGGACTTCGCCAACGAAGCCGGCGAGCTGCGCGCCTTGAAGCGCGTGATGGAGCGCGGCTTCGTCTACCGCGGCCTCAAGCCGGTGTACTGGTGCTTCGACTGCGCCTCGTCGCTGGCCGAGTTCGAGATCGAGTACGCCGACAAGAAGAGCCACACGGTGGACGTCGGCTTCCTGTGCGCCGAGCCCGACAAGCTGGCCGCCGCCTTCGGCCTGCCGGAACTGGTGGGCGAGAGCTTCGCGGTGATCTGGACGACCACGGCCTGGACCATCCCGGCCAACCAGGCGCTCAACCTCAACCCCGAGCTCGACTACGCGCTGGTGCACACCGAGCGCGGGCAACTGGTGCTGGCGGCCTCGCTGGTCGAGCAATGCCTGGCGCGCTACGGCCTCGAAGGCCGCGTCATCGCGACGACCAAGGGCGCCAAGCTCGGCGGCATCGCCTTCCGCCACCCGCTGGCCCACGTGCATGCCGGCTACGACCGGCTGTCGCCGGTCTTCCTGGCCGACTACGCCACCGCCGAAGACGGCACCGGCATCGTCCATTCGTCGCCGGCCTATGGCGTGGAGGACTTCAACTCCTGCATCGCCAACGGCATGAAGGTCGAGGACATCCTCAACCCGGTGGGCCCGCATGGCTACTACGCGCAGGGCTTCCCGCTGTTCCACGGCCAGAGCATCTGGAAGGCGGTGCCGCACATCATCGACACGCTGCGCGACGCCGGGCGGCTGTTCGCGACGGCCGACCTCGTGCACAGCTACCCGCATTGCTGGCGCCACAAGACGCCGGTGATCTACCGCGCCGCGGCGCAATGGTTCGTGCGCATGGACGAAGGCGCCGGCGTGTTCACCAAGGACAAGGCGCCGCAGACGCTGCGCGCGATGGCGCTGGCGGCGATCGACGCCACCTCGTTCTTCCCCGAATCGGGCCGCGCGCGGCTGCGCGACATGATCGCCAACCGCCCCGACTGGTGCATCAGCCGCCAGCGCAGCTGGGGCGTGCCGCTGCCCTTCTTCCTGCACGAAGAAACCGGCGAGCTGCACCCGCAGACCATGCAGATCCTCGACCGCGCGGTCGAGATCGTCGCCAAGGGCGGCGTCGAAGCCTGGAGCCGCGTGACGGCCGAAGAAATCCTCGGCGCCGAGGACGCCAAGGTCTACCGCAAGAGCAGCGACATCCTCGAAGTGTGGTTCGACTCGGGCTCGACCTTCTTCCACGTGCTGCGCGGCTCGCACGCCGGCGGCGCGCACGCGCAAGGGCCGGAGGCCGACCTCTACCTCGAAGGCCACGACCAGCACCGCGGCTGGTTCCACTCGTCGCTGCTGCTGGGCTGCGCGCTCGAAGGCCGCGCGCCCTATCGCGGCCTGCTGACCCACGGCTTCACCGTCGACGGCCAGGGCCGCAAGATGAGCAAGTCGCTGGGCAACGTGATCGAGCTGCGCGCGCTGTGCAACGACATGGGCGCCGAGATCGCGCGGCTGTGGTGCGCCTCGACCGACTACTCGGGCGACCTGAGCGTCGACAAGAACATCCTCGCCCGCGTGGTCGACTCGTACCGGCGCATCCGCAACACGCTGCGCTTCCTGCTCGCCAACGTCAGCGACTTCGACCCCGCGACGGACGCCGTGCCGCCGGCGGAGCTGCTGGAGATCGACCGCTGGGCGCTGGCGCGCGCGGCCGAAGTGCAGGCCGAGATGCTGGCGCACTACGCCAAGTTCGAGTTCCACCCGGTCGTCGCCAAGCTGCAGCTGTTCTGCAGCGAGGACCTCGGCGCCTTCTGGCTCGACGTGCTGAAGGACCGCCTGTACACCACGGCGCCGAAGTCGCTGGCCCGCCGCTCGGCGCAGACCGCGCTGTGGCAGGTGACGCACGCCATGCTGCGCTGGATGGCGCCCTTCCTCAGCTTCACCGCCGAAGAGGCCTGGCCGGTGCTGGCGCCGGGCGCCTCGCCGTCGATCTTCAGCGAGACCTTCTGGACCTTCGACGCGCCCGATGCGGCGCTGCTGGCCAAGTGGCAGCGCATCCGCGCCATCCGCGACGAGGTCAACAAAGCCATCGAGAGCCTGCGCGCCGAGGGCCAGGTGGGCTCGTCGCTGCAGGCCACGGTGCAGGTCACGGCGCCGGCCGCCGACCATGCGCTGCTGGCCTCGCTGGGCGACGACCTGAAGTTCATCTTCATCACCTCGCAGGCCAGCCTGTCAGAAGGCCCCGAGCTGGCCGTCACGGTGACGCCGTCGACGGCGCGCAAGTGCGAACGCTGCTGGCACTGGCGCGACGACGTCGGCCACGACGCGGCGCACCCCGGCCTGTGCGGCCGCTGCAGCAGCAACCTGTTCGGCGCGGGCGAAACGCGCCGCGTGGCCTGATGGCGCGCGGCCGCAGCGGCGCCGGCACGTCGGGCCTGGCCTTGTGGCTGGGCCTGGCGCTGGTGGTGATCGTCGCCGACCAGCTGACCAAGACGCTGATCATCAGCGCCTTCCAGTTCGGCGACGTGCGCCACGTCACCAGCTTCTTCGACCTCGTGCGCGCGCACAACACCGGCGCCGCGTTCTCGTTCCTGCACGACGCCTCGGGCTGGCAGCGCTGGGTGTTCGTCGGCCTCGGGCTGGCGGCGTCGGCCTTCATCGTGTGGATGCTGCGCAGCCACCCGGGGCAGACGCTGTTCTGCTTCGCGGTCAGCATGATCATGGGCGGCGCCCTCGGCAACGTCATCGACCGCCTGCTGCACGGCTACGTGGTCGACTTCCTGCAGTTCCGCTTCGACTGGCTGGCGCCGCTGTTCCGCGGCGGCTACTTCCCGGCCTTCAACCTGGCCGACGCCGCCATCACGCTGGGCGCGGTGTGCCTCGTCATCGACGAACTGCGGCGCGTGCGGCGCGCCGGCTGAACACCGCGGCCGCCGTGCCCGCCGCGCTGGCCGCGCGCCGCGGCTTCAGCGCCGCTTGAGCACGTGCACGAACTCGGCGCTGCCGCTCACCTGCTCGACCAGCTCGTTGCCGGTCTGGCGTGCGAAGGCCTGGAAGTCGCGGATCGAGCCGGGGTCGGTGGACACCACGCGCAGCACCTCGCCGGACTGCATCTCGGCGAGCATCTTCTTGGTCTTGAGGATGGGCAGCGGGCAATTCAGCCCGCGGGTGTCGAGTTCTCGGTGGATGTCCATCGGCGCGGTCCTGTTGCGTGGGGCGCGATTCTACGAATCAAGCCGGGGGATCAGGCCGGGAAGACGCCGGTGGACAGGTAGCGGTCGCCGCGGTCGCAGACCACGAACACGATGGTGGCGTCGTTGACCGCCTGCGCGATCTGCAGTGCCACCCAGCAGGCGCCGGCCGCCGAGATGCCGCCGAACAGCCCTTCCTCGCGCGCCAGGCGGCGCGCCATTTCCTCGGCGTCGCTCTGGCTGACGTAGACCAGCTCGTCGACCTGCGCGGGGTCGTAGATCTTGGGCAGGTAGGCCTCGGGCCACTTGCGGATGCCGGGGATGCGCGAGCCCTCGCTCGGCTGCGCGCCGATCACGCGCACCGCCGGGTTGCGCGCCTTCAGGTAGCGCGAGACGCCGGTGATGGTGCCCGTGGTGCCCATCGCGCTGACGAAATGGGTCACGCGGCCCGCGGTGTCGTCCCAGATCTCGGGGCCGGTGGTCTCTTCGTGCACGCGCGGGTTGTCGGCGTTGGCGAACTGGTCCAGCACGTGGCCCTTGCCGTCGCGCTGCATCTGCTCGGCGAGGTCGCGCGCGTACTCCATGCCGCCGCTGCGCGGCGTCAGGATCAGCTCGGCGCCGAAGGCCTTCATGGTCTGCGCGCGCTCGATCGACAGGTCTTCCGGCATCACCAGCACCATGCGGTAGCCGCGGATGGCCGCCGCCATCGCCAGCGCGATGCCGGTGTTGCCCGAGGTCGCCTCGATCAGCGTGTCGCCGGGCTCGATGTCGCCGCGCTCCTCGGCGCGGCGGATCATGCTGATCGCCGGGCGGTCCTTGACCGAGCCCGCCGGGTTGTTGCCCTCCAGCTTGGCCAGCACGACGTTGCCGCGCTCGGCGCCGGCGGCGCCCGGCAGGCGCTGCAGCCGCACCAGCGGCGTGCGGCCGATGGCCTGTTCGAGGGTGAGGTATTCAGGGACGCGGCGGGGGCTCATGTCGAAGGCGGCGGAATGCGGGCGCAAGGGTCGGCGCATTGTGGCAGCGCGCGAATGACGGCGAAGGCCGCATGACATAATCGATCGCTTCATGCGTGCCGTCGGCAGCACCCATCATCTGGCCCGGGTGGCGAAATCGGTAGACGCAGGGGACTCAAAATCCCCCGCCGCAAGGCGTGCCGGTTCGAGTCCGGCCCCGGGCACCACGGCTTCACGCGCAGCGTGAGCCCCAGCAGTTCAAGAACCACCTTCTTGCCGACCCATGCCGCCGATCCCACCCGTCACCAAGGCGCTGATGCTGACCTGCACGGCGCTGTTCTGCCTGAGCTACTTCCTGCCGCTGACCCTGTGGTTCGCGCTGTGGCCGCTGGGCAGCCCGCGATTCGGCGTCTGGCAGGTGTTCACCTACGGCTTCCTGCACAGCGACCTGATGCACCTGTTCTTCAACATGCTGGGGCTGTGGATGTTCGGCTCCGAGCTGGAGCGGCTCTGGGGCCAGCGGCGCTACATCCAGTTCCTGCTGGCGGGGCTGCTTTCCGCCGCCGCAGCGCAGTTGCTGGTGACCTGGCTCACGCAGTCGCCGGTGCCCACGGTGGGCGCCTCGGGCGCGCTGTTCGCGCTGCTGCTGGCCTTCGGCATGCTGTTCCCGAACCGCACCATCATGCCGCTGTTCCCGCCCATCCCGATGAAGGCCAAGACCTTCGTGCTGGTGTTCGGCGGGCTCGAACTGCTGCTGGGCCTGGCCGGCGCCAGCGGCGTGGCGCACTTTGCGCACCTGGGCGGCATGCTGGGCGGCTGGCTGATGATCCGCTACTGGCGCGGGCAGCCGCCGTTCGGTGGTGGCGGTGGCGTGCGCCGGCGCTGACCGCCGCGGCGCGCCCACGACGCCTTCGCTGACCCCTTCGATGACCCCTTCGATGACCCTTTGACGGCCGCGGAGCGGCCGGGCCATCATGCTGTGGCCCATGCTGCTGCGGGGGGTCACGATGCTGCAACGCCTGCTTCGATGCACGATCTGGCTGCTGGCCTGCGGCTGCTGGGCGGCGGCCCAGGCCCAGGCCCAAGAGACACCACCGGCGGCGGCGCCGGCCGCCGCCGCCCAGGCGCTGGAGCGCGCCGCCAATGCCGTGGTCGGCGTGCAGGCGGTGGCGGTGGCCGGCGCGCGCAGCGCCGACACGCTGGGCCGCCAACGCAGCGGCTCGGGCGTGGTGATCGACGCCGACGGCCTGGTGCTGACCATCGGCTACCTGATCCTCGAAGCCGAGCAGGTGCAGTTGATCACCGACGATGCGCGCCGCATCCCGGCGCGCATCGTCGCCTACGACCTGGCCACCGGCTTCGGCCTGGTGCGCGCGCTGGCGCCGCTGAAGCTGGAGCCGGTGCCGCTGGGCCGCGGCCGCGAGCTGCAGGACGAGCAGTTGCTGATGATCGTCAGCGGCGGCGAGGCCGGCGCCGTCAGCGCCGCGCGGCTGGTGTCGCGCCGCGCCTTCGCCGGCTACTGGGAATACCTGCTGGACGACGCCTTGTTCACCGCGCCGCCGCGCGCCGACCACAGCGGCGCCGGGCTCTTCAACCATCGAGGTGAGCTGGTGGGCATCGGCTCGCTGATCGTCGCCGACGCCGGCACGGACGCCGAGCGCCGCGTGCCGGGCAACCTGTTCGTGCCGCTGGACCTGCTGCCGCCGATCCTGCCCGAGCTGATCGCGCGCGGCCGCTCCAGCCGCTCGGAGCGCGCCTGGCTGGGCATCAACTGCGTCGACGCCGCCGGCCGCGTGCGCGTGCTGCGCGTCAACGAAGACAGCCCGGCCGACGTGGCGGGGCTGGAGCCGGGCGACGTGATCATCGGCCTCGACGGCGCGCCGGTGCAAAGCCTGCAAGGCCTGTGGACGGCGTTGTGGCAAGGTGGCAGCCGCCGCGCCGTGCAGATCGACATTGAGCGCCGTGGCGAAAAACGCAGCCTGACCGTGCACACCGTCGACCGCGCGGCGACACTGCGCAGGGCCGAAGGCGTTTGAAGACAAGGTTTGACGATGAGGGCGCAACCACCCATGACCGAACGCATGATCACCGTGGCCAGCGTGCAGATGGCCTCCGGCGACTGGGACTTCCAGCGCAACATGGCCCGTGCCGAACGGCTGATTCGCGAGGCCGCCGCCCAAGGCGCGAACCTCGTGCTGTGCCCCGAGCTGTTCATGATGCCGTACTTCTGCATCGACCAGAACGCACGCCACCTGGAACTGGCCGAGCCCTTCGAAGGCAACGCGCGCATCGCGCACTTCGCGCGGCTGGCCGGCGAACTGGGCGTGGTGCTGCCGATCGGCTTCTTCGAGCGTGCCGGCAATGCGGCCTACAACTCGCTGGCGATGGCCGATGCCGATGGCACCGTGCTCGGCGTCTACCGCAAGACGCACATCCCCGACGGCCCCGGCTACACCGAGAAGTACTACTTCACGCCCGGCGACACCGGCTTCAAGGTCTGGACCACCCGCTTCGGCCGCATCGGCGCCGCGATCTGCTGGGACCAGTGGTACCCCGAAACGGCGCGCAGCCTGGCCTTGATGGGTGCCGAGGTGCTGTGCTTTCCGACCATCATCGGCTCCGAGCCGCACAGCGCCGGCATGGACACCGCGGGGCACTGGCAGCGCACCATGCAAGGCCACGCCGCGGCCAACATGGTGCCCTTGGTCGCCGCCAACCGCATCGGCCAGGAAACGGGGCTCGGCAACGGCAACGACCGGCAGAGGGGGCTGACGACCACGTTCTACGGATCGAGCTTCATCGCCGACCACACCGGCGCCAAGGTGGCCGAGGCCAATCGCTGCGACGAGACGATCCTGCTGCACCGCTTCGACCTCGACGCCATCCGCCGCGAGCGCCAGAGCTTCGGCTTCTTCCGCGACCGCCGTCCGGAGATGTACCGCACGCTGCTGACCAGCGACGGCCGCCATGCGCGCGCCGACGGTGGACCGACGTAGGCGGCCCGCGCGTTCGGCCCGTCCGGCTCCTGCGGCCGCTCCGGCCCCTGCGGCCCTTCCGGCCGGTGCGCCGCGGCCTCAGTCGCCGGTGTAGCCCGTCGCCTTGACGATCGGCGCCCAATGCTCGCGGCGCTGCGTTTCGCGCAGCGTCACCTCGGCCGGGTCGCTGCCGTCCAGCGGCTCGTAGCCGATCTCGGTGACCAGCGCGCGCACGTCGGCGCGGGCAAGCACCTTGCGCATGGCGGCGTTCCATTCGTCGATGCGCGCCTTCGGCGTGCCGGCCGGCGCATACAGCGCATAAGCCGACCCGAAGGCCAACGACGGCATGCCCAGTTCGCGGAAGGTGGGCACGTCGGGCAACTGCGGCGCGCGGCGTTCGCCCGACGTCGCCAGCACGCGCAGGCGGCCCGCCTGGTGGTGCTTGACGAAGACGCCCAGGCCGTCGATGGCCGATGCGAGCTGGCCGCCGATCAGGTTGTTCACCATCGCCGGGCCGCCCTGGAAGGGCACGATCGTCATGTCGGGCACCTTCGACTGGCGCACGAAATCGTAGGCCAGGAAGTGCAGCGTCGAGCCCAGGCCCGAGACGCCGACCACGGCCTGGTTCTTGTCGGCGCGCGCCGCGGCGATGAACTGCGCCAGCGTCTTGCTGGGATTGGTGCCGCTGACGGTGAGGCCGTAGGTGATGGTCGCCACCATCGTGATCGGCGTGAAGTCGGTCGCCGGGTTGTAGCGCAGGTTCTTGAACACCATCGGCCCGATCACCGCCGTGTCGAGCGTCGTCATCAGCACCGTGTTGCCGTCGGGCGCGCTCTGCTTGAGCATCTCGGCCGCCAGCCGCGTGCTGGCGCCGGCGCGGTTCTCGATGATGACGGTCTGCTTCATCTCGTCCTTCAGCCGGTCGACGATCACGCGCGCCATCGCGTCGGCGGCGCCGCCGGCCGGATACGGCACGATGAAGCGCAAGGCGTCGCTCGACTGGGCCGATGCCGTACCGGCCAGCGCCAGTGCGGCGGCGAGCACGAGCGCGCCGCGCAAGGCCTGGCGGCGGCGCGGCCGGGAGTTCGGGGGCAGCGGGGCGTGGTTCATCGGTGTCTCCTTCGTGGGCTGGTGCGGCCGCTCGGCGCCATGGGCGTGGGCCATGGCCGGCGGGGCTGGCGATGCATGATCCCGGTCGCGCGCCGTTTTGTCGCATCACCTTTGCGAATCGCGCATCACGAACGGTGAATTGCCCGGCGCGCGCGCGGCCCTCAGCATCACGGTCCACGCCGGCCCCGCCCACGCCATGAACACCCCGCCCCCCTCGCCTCGCCCCGTCGCGCCCGAACGGGTGCTGGTGATCGGCGCCGGCATCGTCGGCGCCTGCACGGCGCTCGAACTGCAGTCGGCCGGCATGGCGGTCACCTTGATCGACGCCGGCGACCCCGCGGGCGGCACCACGGGCGGCAACGCCGGGCTCATCAGCGTCGACAGCTGCCTGCCCATCGCCCTGCCCGGCCTGCTGCGCCAACTGCCCGGCCTGCTGGGCGATGCCGATGGCCCCTTGTCGATCGACCCGGCCATGCTGCTGCGCCGCTTCGGCTGGTTCTGGGACCGTTTGCTCAGCACCCGCATGGCGCGCACGCTGGCCATCTCCGACGCGCTGCGCGCGCTGCACGTCGGCGCGATCGACGACTACCGGCGCCTGCTGGGCCCCGACTTCGACGCGCTGGTGCAAACCCGCGGCCAATGGCACGTGCGCGCGGCGACGACGATGTCCGACACCGACCGCGTGATCGACGTGCTGCGCATGCGCCACGGCGTGCGCACGCAGGAAGTCGCCGACGACGACTTGCAGCGCCGCCTGCCAGGGCTCGCGCCGGCGATGCGGCGCGGCACCTGGATGCCCGACAACGCGCACACCGTCGACCCCGCGGCGCTGACGCGCGGGCTGGTCCAACGTTTCACGCAGCTCGGCGGGCAATGGACCACGCGGCGCGTGCGCGCGCTGCAGGTGGACGGCGGCGGCGCCGTCGGCGTGGCCACCGACGCCGGCGAGCTGCGGCCGCAGGCGGTGGTCGTCTGCGCCGGCATGCAAGCGCAGGCGTTGCTGGCGCCGCTGGGCGTGAACCTCCCGCTGCTGGCCGAGCGCGGCTACCACGCGCAGCTGCCGCCGCAGGACGGCCTGCCCGAGGTGCCGGTGCTCTTCAAGTCGCACGGCTTCGTGCTGACGCCGATGCGCCAGGGCCCGCGGCTGGCCGGCAAGGCCGAGATCACCGCGCCCGACGCCCCGCCCAACGAACGCCGCATGCAAGGCATGCTGGAACAGGCGCGGCGCTGCTGGCCGGCGCTGCGCGTGGAAGGCGTCGTGTTCTGGCGCGGCGACCGGCCGTCCACCGCCGACAGCCTGCCGGTGATCGGCCCGGTGCTGCCCGCGGCGCCGCGGCTGCTGGTGGCCGGCGGCCACGGCCACACGGGGCTGACCGGCGCGCCGATGACGGCGCGCATCGTCCGCGCGCAATTGCAGGGCCTGCCCAGCCCGATCGACGCGCGGCCTTACGCGCTGGCGCGGTTTCAGCGACTTCAGCGGTCCCACTGAGCGGCCAGCGCCAGCAGCCGCTCGCGGATCAACTCCACCAGGCGCACGCGCTCCTCGCGCGGCTCGCGGGCCTCGAACCAGTAGGCGCAATACGGCAGCGACAGCGCCGGCACGAAGGGCCGGATCGCCACCCGCCGAGGCGTCAGCAGCGTCGCCGGCAGCGGCACCGCGATCGTGAAGCCCAGCCCCGCGCCGACCATCGCGCAGGCCGCCAGCGCGGCGGCGCATTCGACCGTGGCCGGCGGCAGGCCACCGCAGTCGGCGAAGGCACGCGCGACGACGGCATCGACGCCCTCCTGCTGCGAGGCGCCGATCCGCGGCTCGCCGGCCAACTCGGCGGCCCGCACCGCGCCGTGGCGCCGCGCCAGCCGGTGACCGGCGGGCAGGTAGCACACCATCGGCATCTCGGCCAGCACCTCGCTGCGCACGCCGGGAATCGGCGGCACGCTGAGCGCCAGGCCGACATCGGCCTTCTGCGAACTGACCAGCGCGGCCGCGTAGTCCGCGCTGCGCGAGTGCACCGTCACCAGCAGCCCCGGGAACTGATCGCGCAGCGCGGCCAGCGCCTCGGGCAGCACGGTGGCCGCCAGCGCCGGCGTGCAGGCGACGACGAACGCGCGGCCGCTGTGCTGGCGCAGCCGCTCGACGAGGCCGTTGATGCCGTCGAGCCCGGTGAACGAGCGCTCGATCTCCTCGAACAGCGCCAGTGTCGGCGGCAGCGGCAGCAGCCGGCCGGCCTTGGTCGCGAACAGGTCGAAGCCCACGCGCTCGCGCGCGTCGCGCAGCATGTTGCTGACCGCCGGCTGCGTCACGTGCAGCCGCCGCGCCGCGCCGGTGACCGAGCCGGTCAGCACGACGGCGTGGATCACCTCGATGTGACGGAACGCGAGCGCGCGGGCCATCGGGGGATTCTGCGGCACGCAAAGCGCGCCACTGAAATTGACATCCTCTCCTCACAAGACGATGCGGCGTGCTGGACCGGATACGGTCAATCAAAGCCGCCGGGCGTCAACCGCGCGGGCGGCGGCTTCGAGCAAGCTCGCCCGTAGAGGAACCCAAGGCCTAGTGGACAACCTGCTGCAGGAACTTTCTCGTCCGCTCGTGCTTGGGCGCACCGAACAGTTCAGCCGGCGCGCCGATCTCGACGATCCGCCCCTGGTCCATGAAGACGACGCGGTCCGCCACCTGGCGCGCGAAGTTCATCTCGTGCGTCACGCACACCATGGTCATGCCGTCGTTGGCGAGGCTCACCATCGTGTCGAGCACTTCCTTGACCATCTCGGGATCGAGCGCCGACGTGGGTTCGTCGAACAGCATGATGCGAGGCTTCATGCACAGCGCCCGGGCAATGGCCACGCGCTGCTGCTGGCCACCTGACAACTGTCCCGGGTACTTGGCCGCCTGATCGGGTATCCGCACACGCTCCAGGAAGTGCATCGCCCGGTCATGCGCCTGCTTCGAGTCGACACCCAGCACATGCATCGGCGCCAGCATGCAGTTCTGAAGCACGCTCAGGTGCGGGAACAGATTGAAGCTCTGGAACACCATGCCGACGTCGCGCCGCACCTTCAACAGGCTGCGGCGGTCGCCATGCCGCAGCACGACGCCATCGACGACGATCTCACCGCCGCTGTGCGGTTCCAAGGCGTTGACACAGCGGATCATGGTCGACTTGCCCGATCCCGAAGGGCCGCACACCACGACACGTTCTCCGGTCGCGACTTCGAGGTCGATGTCGCGCAAGACCTGAAACGAGCCGAAGTGCTTGTTGACCTTCGCCAGTCGGATGGCCACGTCGGGTGCTGCTTCTTTGCTCATGGCGATCGATGCAATGGCTTGGTGGGCGGTGGCCATCAGAGGATGCGGCCGATGCGATCGGCGTAGGTGCGCAGCGTCGGCACCATGGCGCTGATCTCGTCGAGAGAGCGGCGGCTGCGGGGGGCGGAAATGGTGAGTGCGGCGATCACCTGCCCGTCCTTGCTCTTGATCGGCACGGCGGCACCGACGACGCCGCTGATGTACTCGGAGTCGTTCATCGCGTAGCCCTGAGACTTCACCTTGCGAAGGCGGTCTGCCAGCGCCTTGGGCTGCGTGACGGTGAATTCAGTCGTTGCTTCCCACGGACCCGTGGCCAGGAACTTGGCGAGCGGGTCCGCATCGAGGTGGGCCAGGAACACCTGGCCGCTGGACGTGCAATGCAGCGGCGCCCGCTGGCCGGCCTGGAATTGCAAGGTCAGCGGCGACTGGCCCATGACGCTGGCGATGTATTCCACCTCGCCCATCGCCATCAATGCAATGCCGCAGGTCTCCCCCGTGCGTTGCGCCACGGTGGTCAGCAAGGTCTGGATCGGCGCATAGACGATCGTCGACGAGAGCACCGACGTGGCCAGCCCGACGAGCTTGGGCGCCACGGCGTACTTGCCCTTGACCGGCATCTTCTGCAGAAAGTCCAGCCCTTCGAGCGTGGAGATCATCCGGTGCGCCGTCGGTCGGGGCAGGTCCAGCATGTAGACGATGTCGGCCGCGGAGATCATGCCCATCTTCGCCGCCAGCTCGATCACGGCGAACAAGCGTCCGACCGGCGTGGCGGTGGCCGTCGGCTCGGCGGCGGTCTTGCGCGTCTTGGTCGGCATGGTCGCCATTATGCTAGGGCCTGTTAACACAAACGCAGCCCATCGGCGATCAACGAAAAGCTGATGAAGCCGATGAACAGTGCGTCGAGTTTGTCAAAGCGCGAGAAGATGCGCCGGAAGCCCTTGAGGCGGCGGAACAATCGCTCGACCTCGT
>JAIUPH010000028.1 GCA_020161065.1 Pseudomonadota bacterium | reverse complement strand
TGGAAGATGTCGGCGATCTTGCCCATGGTGATGGCCTTGGCGCGGACGTCGCCGAGGCGTTCGTAGACGGGAAGCGCCTCCTCGCGGCGAATGCGCAGCGCCTCGTCGAGCTGGCCGCGGGCTTGGAAGATGTCGGCGATCTTGCCCATCGTGACGGCCTTCTCGCGGACGGCGCCGAGGCGTTCGAAGACGGGAAGCTGCTCCTCGCGGCGAATGCGCAGCGCCTCGTCGAGCTGGCCGCGGGCTTCGAAGATGTCGGCGATCTTGCCCTTCGCCATGGCTGCTTCACGGTCGGCGCCCCTCGCCTGGTCGAGCCGGTGCATCAGCTCGGCAGCGCGCGTGGCAAGGTCGAGCGCGCCGCTGCTTTCTGCGACGAGACTCAATGTCCAAAGCAGGTCACTCTGAACCGCAGGTTCGGTGCTGTTGGCGGCCCAGCGGGTCAGCGCGTCGCGCCACATGCCGAACGGGCCGTGCATCGTCGCAAATGCGTGCGCGGCGCGCCCGACGGCGTGAACCTGGTCCGCTTCCACGGCGGTCAGCCAGCGGGCCAGCGATGCCGACTCGCGTGCCACGCCATCCCAACGCGCGCGCCGCTCTTCGAGATCGGCGCTGTCGGCAACCTGGCTCATCCACCAGGCCTGAGCTCGCGCTCTGGCGATCGGTGCCTGGTCGGGAAGCGCCGAGCGCAGGAACTCTGCCCACAACGGATGCAGATCGACGCGAAGCTGGCCGTCGTCGCCCTTGCCATCGATCCACTCCAGCAAGCCTGCGCGGCGCGCTGCGATGGCCAGAAGACGAAACGCATGCGGCTCTTGGAGGCCGCTGATGGCCGCGGCGAGCGCAGCCCCCGTGTCGCCGCCCGTCGCGTGGGCCAGCGATGCCAGCGCAGCAGGCCACGCGGCGTTGCCGTCGGGCGATGCGCTGATGCGCTGCCACTCCACCCAAGCAAGAGCAAACGAGGTCTTGAGGGTCCGCCGGGCCGCGTCCTCGCCGAGCACGCCTTCGGCCAGGCGGTCGGCCTCGTCGGCCGGCGTCAGTGCGAGTTCGCGCTCGCGCAACAACGCGAGGTAGGACTCGGCATCGTGGCCGCCGGCAAGGTAACCCGCGGCCAGCCGCAGTGCCAGCGGCAGATCGCCGAGTGCCTGGCACAGCGGATCGAGCGCGGCTGCCGCAGACGGGGCGATACCGGCAGCCGTGAGCAAGGCATTCAGCAGCGCGATCGACTCCGCGCGCGGCAGGCGGCCAACCTGCACGCGCACCCAGCCCGCGGACTGGCCGATGTGGCGCCGACGTGCCGCCAGCACCACCGGTGCCAACCCCCCGCGGCCGGCCGTGGCGCGCTGCAGGGTATCGACCACCTCCACCGCGGCGCTGGCTTGCAGGTCACCGTCGACGTTGTCGATCCACACCAGGCAGGTCGACGGCGCCTGCGCATCCAAGCGAGCGGCCAGCTCGGCACGGCGCTCGGTCGGACCGCCGCGCAGCGCAAAGGCGTCGGCAAGCGCCGACAACATCGCATCACGCAGCGCGGCCGAGCTTGCGTCGCCCGGCGATGCAGCGGGCAGGCTGCTCGACATCGGCGGCAAGGCAATCCTGACCACCTCTGCCGCGCTGGTGCAGGCGAGCCAATGCGCCTCGAGCGCCTTCGCGGTGAGTTTCGACTTGCCGATGCCGGCCATGCCCTCGACGACGATGACGCGGTCGCGCGGCACGCTGGCGTCGGCGCCGCGCAAGGCGGCGCCCAGGGCGGCCAGCGGTTCGGCACGGCCGACGGTGCCGGCCGCGGTCCGGGTCAGCAACACAGGGGACAGCCGCGTCGCCGCCAACGCGAAGCGCGCCGGCAGCGTTGCCGGTTCCTGCGGGCTGTCGTTCGACGCAGGCCGGCCCTGGTCATCGAACCGCAAGCGACCGTTGCGCATGCCGGTCAACGGATGGCCGTCGCCCCACTCGCGGGCCCTGTCATGCCAAGTCCGCGCCCACAGTTGGACCGGCAGCAAGCGTCCGTCGTCGTGCAGGTCCAGGTCCAGCACCTGCATGGTGTTGTCCTTGGTGTCGGACTCGTACAAGCACCCCGACGTGAAGACGCGCATGCCATGGCCGGGTGACGAGGTCTGCGTCACGTCGGTGAGGTGGACATGCCCTTGCAGCAGGATCTGCACGCCGCGGTCGTGCAGGGTGCGGCCGGTCTGCCACTCGGCCAGTTCACCCGGGGGGTGGTGGAGCAGGCCCAAGGCTGCGCCTGGCCAGGGCTTGCCCTGCGCGTCGCAGGCGAGCAGGTTGATCTGATCGTCGGTCAAGCGCACCTTGCCGGCGTCGCCGTCGTCGCCGGCCAGCCAGGCGCTGTCGAAGCCAAGGATATTCAATGGCACGGGCCAGCCGGGGCGTTGCAGGGTGTGCCGCCAGCCCAGCCGCGGATGACCGCCGCGCCCCGGCAGCAAATGCATCAGACCGCGCGCGGCCAGCCAGTCGGCATAGGCGCGCTGGCGCTCAGCGACGCGGTCGATCCACGACGGCTGGCAGCCGAACGGCGGGCCCCCGGCGCCAGCCAGCCAGCGGCTGAGCGTTGCCGCATCGAGTGATGGTGAGCCCCAGGCGTCGCGCAACGCCTGCCAGGCCTGCGGGTCGACGAGACGGTCGACGTCGTGGTTGCCTGGCACGCAGAAGAAGCGGTCGCTGGGCACGTCCAGCAGCCGCAGCAGCGTTTCGACGAAAGCCGTCGCTTCTTCGTACTGGCCCGGCTGTGCGGATTGCGCCAAGTCGCCGGTGAAGCACACGAGGTCGATCGCAGGGCCGTCCGCATGGATGGCGCGCAGGTTGTTCTCCCACGCCGTGCCCATCACGTCGCGCCAGCGCGCCGGCGACCGCTCCTTGCCGATGTGAAGGTCGGAGACGTGCACGATGCGGAGGCGGGCGGAAGACATGCGATTGGCGGTGCACTGCCTTGAAGCGATGGTGCGCCATCTCTTCGGCGCCTGCGCCGCAGGATAGCGGATCGCTCGCGCCAGCGACCGCTTGGCCAGGCCCCGCTGCCGCTCAGCCCCGCCTTCCCCTTCAACAACGCCGGCGCCGAGTCCAGATGAAACGCCTCGAACGCCACGCTCTTGTCGTGCGGCTGCAGCTTCCACGAACTGCGCGCATTGGGCCCGCCGCCGTCGATGCGGATGCAGCTGCCGGTGATGAAGCCGGCGGCCGGTGAGAGCAGGAAGACGATCGCGGCCGAGACTTCCGAGACGGTGCCGTAGCGTTGTGCCGGTACCGTGCGGGTGTAGTCGAGGATGCGCTCGACGGCGGCGCCGTCGTAGTGGTCGAAGCCGCTGGAGGCGATCACGCCCGGGGCCACGCTGTTGACGCGCACGCCGGCGGCGGCCCATTCGCAGGCCGCGCTTTCGGTCAGCGAGTTCATCGCCGCGCGCGCCGCGCCGGAGTGGGCGATGCCGGGCAGGCCGTTCCACATGTCGGCCGTCATGTTGACGATGGCGCCGCCGTGGGCGGCCATCCAGCGCGTGTAGACCTCGCGCATGACGATGAAGCCGCCGGTCAGGTTGTTGCGCACCACGGCCTCGAAGCCCTTGGTCGTGATCTGCTCCAGCGGCGAGAAGAACTGGCCGCCGGCGTTGTTGACGAGGCCGTCGATGCGGCCGGTGCGCTGCAGCACGGCGTCGACCATCGCGCCGACGCCGGCTTCGTCGCGGATGTCGCCGGCGTGCGTGGACACGCGGCCGCCGGCGCTTTCGATCTCGGCCTGCACGGCGGCCAGCTTGTCGGCGCTGCGGCCGACGATGGCGACGTGCGCGCCAAGCGCCGCCAGCTCGTGCGCGCAGCAGCGGCCGATGCCGCTGCCGCCGCCGGTGACGATGACGGTCCGGCCGTCGAACAGCCCCGGGCGGAAGATCGATCGGTAGTGGTCGGCGCTCGCCGCGGCGCTTGCCGCGGCCGCTGTCGCTGCAGGCGTCGTCACGGCGCGCTCCAGCGGTCGATGTGCGCGCGCATCAGCTTGAGGTAGTCGCGGCGCCCGAAGTGCAGGATGTGGTTGCCCGGGAACCAGTGCAGCCGGCTGCCCGGCCAGTGCTGCTGCAGCAGTTGCACGTGGTTGGGGCCGGTGACGCGGTCGCCTGCGCCGGCGATGATGAGCACGCGTTCGCCGGCCATCGGCGAGGCGTAGGTCAGCGGGTTGTGGATGGCCACCAGCGCACGCATCTGCGCCACGCTGATGCCCTGGCTGCGCATCAGCGCCGACAGCATCACGCCGGTGGGCTGCCATTCCAGGAAGGCGTCGATCGGCGTCACCGCGGGCACCACCGGGATGCAGTAGGCCAGCCGCGGCTCCACGCTGGCCAGCAGCGCCGCGGTGTAGCCGCCCAGCGAGATGCCGGCGATGCCGATCGGCCCGACGCCGCGCGCTTGCAGGTGGCCGATGAACACGCGCAGGTCGTGGATGGCCAGCAGCGTCACTTCGTTGAAGTGCAGCAGCCCGTTGCCGAACACGCCGTAGCCGTTGAACGGCAGGTCGAGCTCGGCGCGCGGCCCGTGGTGCGGAAAGGTCGACAGCAGGATGTCGTAGCCGGCGCGGTACAGCTCGCGCAGGCCCAAAGCGTGGGCGTTGAGCCAGGGCGCGTCGAAAGCGAAGCCGTGCGCGACGATCAGCGTCGGCCGCGGCTGGTCGCCATGGCACCAGTGCTCGGCGTGCGCCACCACGCTGCGCTCCATGCGCGCGATGCTGGCCATGGCCGCCGGGTTCAGCGGCTGGAAGGGGCTGCGAAAGCGCAGCTCGCGGCGCCGGATCTCGCCGCCGCGCGCGCGCAGCGGCGGCAGCGCGCGTTCGTCGATCTTGATGTCGGCGCGCGGCGGCACGAACACGCGCGCGGCGTCGCCGGCGCGGGCCAGCGGCTCGTAGAAGCGCAAGGCCTCGAACTCGCCGGCCGCGCTGCCTTGCGCGGCCAGCGACGAGCGCGTGGCGGCCGCCACCATGATGGCCAGCGGCACGCGCGCCATGCGCTCCAGCGCGGCCACGCCGCACACCTGCAGCCGCTGGCGCACGCTGCGGCGGCCGATGTCGGCCTTGGCATCGGCGCTGCCGCGGCCGCGGCCCGAATGGCCGCGGAAGTCGTCGGGCAGGCGCTCCCACCAGGGGGCGGCGGTGACCGGGCGGGCGGCGCGTGTCGGTGCCATCGGCTGTCGCATGGGCGTTGAAGGGGCTCCTCGAAGGCTTGCACCATAGGGCGGGCGCCACGCCGCGGCGCCCATCCTTTTGGAGTGGGCTTGGCACGCGGGCGCGCCTTGCGCCATCCCAAAAGGGTGGGCCGGGCGGGCGGGGGGCGGCCTAATCTGGCGCCATGAACATCCAGCAACCCAGCGAAGAACAGCAGCTTGCGGTCGAGGGCTTTCGCAAGTTCCTGGACGCCGAGATCCGCCCCGCCGCGCGGCGCCACCGCGACCACCCGATCCCCAAGGACCGCATGCGCGAGCTGACGCAGGCGATTGCCGAGTTCGGCCTGCCCGGCGCCACGGTGTCGGCCGAGCACGGCGGCATGGGCTTGTCGATCGTCACCGAGGCCATGCTGTTCGAAGAGCTGTGCGCGGTGTCGGTCGACATCGGCCTTTGCGTGATGATCAACAAGGGCATGGCGCTGACGCTGGCCGAGTTGCCGCCGTCGCAGGCGCACCTGCGCGACCGCTACCTGGCCGACATGATGGCCGGCCGCACGTTCGGCGCCTTCTGCATCAGCGAGCCCGACGTCGGCTCCAACGTCGCCGACATCAAGACCAGCGCGCGCCGCGACGGCGAGCACTTCATCATCAACGGCGAGAAGACCTGGATCTCCAACGGCCACTACGCCGACATCGCCATCGTCACCGCGCGCACCGGGCCGAACGGCGAGCTGTCGCACATCCTGGTCGACCGCGAGGCGCACGGCTTCGAGTCGCGCAACATCGACAAGATCGCGCTCAACGGCCAGTCGACCGCGCAGCTGTTCTTCAGCGACACGCGCGTGCCGTACGCCAACATCGTGTGGGAGGAAGGCCAGGCGCTGAAGAACACGATGAAGCTGTTCGAGAAGGCGCGCGCCAACGTCGGCATGCTGTCGGTCGGGCTGATGCGCGCCGCGCTGGAAGCGTCGATCGCCTATGCGAAAGAGCGCCGCCAGTTCGGCAAGCCGATCGCCGCGCACCAGCTGGTGGCGGCCAAGATCGCCGAGATGGCGACGCTGCTCGACGCCTCGCGGCTGATGTGCTTCCGCGCCTTCTCGATGATGGACCAGGGCATCCGCTGCGACGTGCAGTCGTCGATGTCGAAATGGTTCGCCACCGAGAACGCCGTCAAGGTCTGCCGCGACGCCGTGCAACTGCATGGCGGCAACGGCCTGACGAAGGAGTTCGACGTCGAGCGCCTGGCGCGCGAAGCGATCGTCATCCCCATCCCCGACGGCACGACCGAGATCCAGAAGCTGATGATCTCGCGCGCGCTCACCGGCATCGGGGCCTTCATATGAGCGCGGCCGGCCAGCATGCCGGCGAGCACAGCGGGCCGCACGGCGGGCCGCTGGCCGGCCTGCGCGTGCTGGAGATCCAGGGCATCGGCCCGGCGCCGTTCTGCGGCATGCTGCTGGCCGACCTGGGCGCCGATGTCGTGCTGGTCGACCGCGCCAGCGTCGACGCCGAAGGCTTCGACCTCGGGCGCCACGACGTCACGCACCGCGGCAAGCGCTCGATCGCGCTCGACCTCAAGCGCGCCGACGACGTGCAAACGCTGCTGTCGCTGGTCGAGCGCAGCGACGCGCTGATCGAAGGCATGCGCCCCGGCGTGATGGAACGCCTGGGCCTCGGCCCCGACGAATGCCTGGCGCGCAACCCGAAGCTGGTCTACGGCCGCATGACGGGCTGGGGCCAGAGCGGGCCGCTGGCGCCGGCGGCCGGGCACGACCTCAACTACATCGCGCTGTCGGGCGCGCTGTGGTACGCCGGCGCGCCGGGCGACGCGCCGATCACGCCGCCCAGCCTGGTGGGCGACATCGGCGGCGGCGCCATGTACCTGGCGCTCGGCCTGCTGGCCGCGCTGATGCACGTGCGCGCCGGCGGCCCGGGCCAGGTGGTCGACGCGGCCATCGTCGACGGCAGCGCCAACATGACCAATTTGCTGATGGGGCTGCGCTCGGCCGGGCAGTTCGTCAACGAGCGCGGGCACAGCGTGCTCGACGGGCCGCACTGGTATGCCACCTACCGCTGCAGCGACGGCGGCTTCATCACCGTCGGCGCGGTGGAGCCGAAGTTCCGCCGCCTGCTGATCGACAAGCTGGGCCTGGCCGGCGACCCCGCCTTCGCCGGCGCCGGCGACGCGCGCAGCTGGCCGCAGCTGCGCCAGGCCTTCGCCTACCATTTCGCGCGGCGCACGCGCGACGAATGGTGCGCGCTGCTCGAAGGCAGCGACGCCTGCTTCGCGCCCGTGCTCGACCCCGACGCGGCGGCCGCGCACCCGCACATGGCCGCGCGCGGCGTGTACTGCCGCATTGACGGCGTGCAACAGGCTGCCCCCGCGCCGCGGCTGTCGCGCACGCCCGGCCGCGCCGGCCGCGTGCCGCAGCGCGGGCAGCATCGCCAGCAGATCCTGGACGATTGGCTCGACAAAGGAGACAAGCCATGACGACGCCACAAGACGACCAAGCGGCCGCTGCCGGCGCCGCCGCCGAGCCCACGCTGCTGCAGCGCTTCCTGCACTGGGAGGCCGTGCAGCCGGAAGTGGTGGCCCTGACCGAACCGCGCCCCGACGGCACGGTGGTCGACTTCACCTGGCGCGAAGTGGGCGACCAGGCGCGGCGCATGGCCACGCACCTGCGCTCGCTGGGCCTGCCGCCGGCCAGCAGCATTGCCATCCTGGGCCGCAACAGCGCGCACTGGATCATGGCCGACCTGAGCATCTGGATGGCCGGCCACGTCTCGGTGCCGATCTACCCGACGGCCAGCATTGCCACCATCGGCCACGTGCTCGACCATGCCCAGGTGCGGCTGCTGTTCGTCGGCAAGCTCGACAGCAAGGCCGAGGCCTGGGACGAGCTGCGCCGCGCGCTGCCGCCCGCGCTGCCGCTGGTGGCGCTGCCGATGTCGCCGCTGGCCGAGCCGGCGCTGCAATGGCAGGCGCTGGCCACCGCCAGCGCGCCGCTGCAGCAGCCGCACCTGGCGGCCGCCGCCGACCTGGCCACCATCATGTACACCTCGGGCACCACCGGCGTGCCCAAGGGCGTGATGCACAGCTTCGGCACCATGGCGCGCTACGCGCAGGGCTCGGGCGATTTCTGCGGCTTCACGCCGGCCGACCGGCTGCTGTCGTACCTGCCGCTGGCCCATGCGGCCGAGCGCTCGTTCGTCGAATCCAATTTCCTGGCCCACGGCCTGCACGTCACGTTCAACGATTCGCTGGAGACCTTTGCTGCCGACCTGCAGCGCGCGCGGCCGACGGTGTTCATCTCGATGCCGCGGCTGTGGACGCTGTTCTACGCCGGCGTCTGCGCCAAGCTGCCGGCGCCGGCGCAGGCGCTGCTGGCCGCGGCCTCGGCCGAAGGCGAGGCCTTGCGCCGCCAGGTGCTGGCCGGCCTGGGGCTGGCCGACACGCGGCTGGCCTTCACCGGATCGGCGCCGCTGCCGCTGGAGATCGTCGACTGGTACCGCCGGCTCGGCCTGGAGCTGCTGGATGTCTACGGCATGACCGAAGACTTCTGCTGGTCGCACTACAGCCGTCCGGGCGCGGTGCGCCTGGGCTACTGCGGCCAGGTGCTGCCGGGTGTGCAGGCGCGCATCGCCGACGGCGGCGAAATCGAGGTCAAGGCGTTCACGCAGATGCTGGGTTATTACAAGGACCCGGCGCAGACCGAAGCGGCGCTGACGGCCGACGGCTTCTTCCGCACCGGCGACCGCGGCGAGTACGACGACGCCGGGCGCTTGCGCATCACCGGCCGCGTGAAGGAGCTGTTCAAGACCGGCAAGGGCAAGTACGTCTCGCCGGCGCCGATCGAGAACCGCTTCGCCCACCCGACGGTGGAGGCCGTGTGCGTCACCGGCCCCGGGCGCGCGCAGCCCTTCGCGCTGCTGATGCCGACGGCCGCGGCCCGCCAGCGCCTGGCCGACGCCGCCGGCCGCGCGGCGCTGCTGGCGCAGTGGGAGGCGCTGCTGGCCGAGGTCAACGCCGCGCTGGAAGGGCACGAGCGGCTCAGCCAGGTGGTGGTGGTCGAAGACCCATGGAGCATCGACAAGGGCTTCCTCACGCCGACCATGAAGATCCGGCGCAGCGTGATCGAGCAGCATTACCTCGCGCGCGCCGCGGTGTGGGCCGCGCTCGGCCGCAAGGTGGTGCTGGAAACCGAAGGTCAAGCATGAACAGCAAACTCAGCGGCCAGGACGCCTTGTTCCTGAACGTCGACCTGCCGCATGCCGCGTCGCACGGCATGATGATCTACATCTACGAGCAGACGGCGCTCGGCGGCAAGCCGCTGGGCTTTCGGCAGATCGTGCGCCATGTCGAAAGCCGGCTCGACGCCTCGCCCGTGCTGCGGCGGCGCATCGTGCAGGTGCCGTTCGGCCTGGGCTACCCGTTCTGGGTCGACGACGACTTGTTCGACATCGACTTCCACGTGCGCCACTTCGCGCTGCCCAAGCCGGGCGACTGGCGGCAGTTCTGCATCATGGCCTCGCGCATCCATGCGCGCTCGGTCGACCTTACGCGATCGCCGTGGGAGATGTACGTCATCGAGGGGCTCGACAACATCGAGGGCATCGCCCCCGGCAGCTTCGCGATCCTGACCAAGATCCACCACGCCGCGATGGACGGCACGGCCGCTGCCGAGCTGACCTGGGCGCTGCACGACATCGAGCATGCCGCCGGCAAGGTGCGCCCGGTGGTCAAGGTCAAGCGGCCGGCGCCGGCGCGGCCCACCACCTGGAAGCTGAGCGACACGCTGACCCGCGCCGTCGCCGACAACCTGATGGCCACCGCCCGCATGGCGCCGCCGTTGGCGCGGCTGCTGCCGCGGCTGGCGGCCACCGGGCTGCGCTCGCTGCTGTCGCCGCGCAAGGCCACGGCCGCCGGCATCGCGCCGCGCACGCGCTTCAATGCCGACGTGGCGGCCAGCCGCGTGTGGGATTCGGTGACGCTGGACCTCGCGGCCGTCAAGGGCATCAAGAGCGTGGTGCCCGGCGCCACCGTCAACGACGCGGTGATCGCGATGATCGGCGGCGCCATGCGGCGCTACCTGCAGGGCAACAACGAGCTGCCGCCGAAGTCGCTGGTGACGCTGGCGCCGGTGAACACGCGGCAGGAGGGCGCCAATCGCGACGCCGCCGGCAACACCATCTCGGTGCTGCGCTTCCCGCTGTGCACCGACATCGAAGACCCGATCGAGCGCCTGGCCGCGGTGCGCGCGGCCACCGCCGAATCGAAGGGCCTGCAGAACGCCATCGGCGCGCGCGACCTGACCGACGTGCAGAAGTTCATCCCGCCGGCGACGCTGGGCCTCGCGGGCCGGCTGTCCACGCTGCTGGGCGCCGGCGGCAAGGGCCCGATGCCGCTGCACAACTGCCTGGTCACCAACGTGCCCGGGCCGAACCTGCCGCTGCGCATGCTGGGCGCCGAACTCGTCTACTGGGTCGGCGTGGGGCCGGTGACCGACGGCATGTCGCTGATCTGGAACGCCACCAGCTATTGCGGCAAGATGTTCATCTCGCTGACCAGCGCGCCCAACATCGTGCCCGACCCCGAAGTGCTGGCCCAGTGCCTGAAGGATTCGTACGCGGAGATGGTGGCCGCCGCCGCCGCCGTGGCCAAGCGGGCCGAGGCGCCGGGCAAGGCGGCGCGGCGGCCCGAGGAGGCGCAGCCGGTCAAAGCAGTCAAGACCGCCAAGGCGAAGCGGGCGCCCAAGGCGACCAAGCCGACGGCGCGCGCCAAGCCGGCAGCGGCCGTCAAGCCGGCCACGCGCCGCGCGGCGCCGGCGCCGGCGCCGGCGCTGGCGGCTACCCCCGCATCTAAGCGCACCCCCACGCGCACCCGCACCCGCACGCGCCGCGCGCCGGCCGCGCCCGCGGGCAACGCTGACTGACGCGCCACCGACCATGCCCGGCAACCGTCGCCGCACGCTGGCCATCGTGGCGGTGGCCGCGATGCTGGGCGCCGCGGCCTGGCCGCTGGCGTCGCTGGTGAAGGATCGGCTCACGGGCCGGCTGCAGCAACGGCCGCCGGCGCGGCCGCCGGTCGTCATCGGCGACGGCCGCCAGGGCCCCGCCGGCATGGCCTGGGTGCCGGGCGGCGAGTTCCTGATGGGCAGCGACCACAAACTGGCGCGGCCCAACGAGCGCCCGGCGCATGCGGTGCGCGTCAAGGGCTTCTGGATGGACGTGCACCACGTCACCAACGCGCAGTTCCGCGCGTTCGTCGAAGCCACGCGTCATGTCACCACGGCAGAGCGCAAGCCCGACTGGGCGACGCTGGCCGTGCAACTGCCGCCCGGCACGCCGCGCCCGCCCGATGCGGCGCTGGTGCCCGGCGCGATGGTCTTCGTCGGCACCGCCGAGGTGGTGGACCTGGCCGACGTCTCGCGCTGGTGGCGCTACGTGCCCGGCGCCGACTGGCGGCATCCGCAAGGCCCCGGCAGCAACCTCGACGGCAAGGACGAGCACCCGGTGGTGCAGGTCAGCTACGACGACGCGCTGGCCTATGCGAAATGGGCCGGCAAGCGGCTGCCGACCGAAGCCGAGTGGGAGTTCGCCGCGCGCGGCGGGCGCGAGCAGGCCACCTACGCCTGGGGCGACGACTTCGCGCCCGACGGGCGGCCCATGGCCAACGTCTGGCAGGGCCAGCAGGCGCAGCCGTTCCCGGTGGTCAGCGCCAAGGCCGGCGGCGCCGCCGGCACCAGCCCGGCCGGCAGCTTTCCGCCCAACGGCTACGGCCTGTTCGACATGACGGGCAACGCCTGGCAATGGGTGGCCGACTGGTACCGCGCCGACCAGTTCGCGGCTCAAGCGCGCGCCGGCCGCACGCCCGAGGACCCGCAAGGCCCGCCGTCGAGCTGGGACCCCGACGAGCCCGGCGTGCCGCAGACGGCACCCAAGCGCGTGACGCGCGGCGGCTCGTTCCTGTGCAACGAGGCCTATTGCCTGAGCTACCGCCCCAGCGCGCGGCGCGGCACCGACCCGGCCAACAGCATGTCGCACATCGGCTTTCGGCTGGTGACGAGCGACGAGGCGTGGCGGGCGGCGAGGGCGGCGGGTTCGGCGCCCGCCGCGCCAGCCGCGCCACGCTGAGCGGGCGCGGCCTGGGTCAGCGCGGCTTCCAGCCCAGGCCCTTGGCGTGCAGGCTTTGCACGTACAGCCGGTCGGCGGTTTCGGTCACCGAGGTCGTTTCCGGATAGGCGCCGGTCGGGTCCTGCAGGTCGGCCACCACCGTGCCGTCCTCGGTGAAGGCGATCACGTGCCCGTAGGCGCGCGGCACCGGCCACAGCGCGCGCGGCAGCCGCAGCGTCAGCTTGCGCAGGAACAGCTTGCCGGCCATCGCGTCGATCGTCGGGTTGCGCGGCTTGGCGAAGCCGAGCCAGATGCGGCCGTCGAGCCCGCGCATCAGGTTGTCGGGGTAGCCCGGCAGGTTGTCGAGCACGATCTTCGCCGCTGACGGTTCGCGCCGCACGTCGAGGTCGTCGGCGCCGACCGGGATACGCCAGACGCGGTAGCGGCCGGTCTCGGCGACGAACAGCGTCTGCTCGTCGCGCGCCAGCGCCAGGCCGTTGGCGAAGCTGAGGCCGCGCGCCACGATGCGCGTGCGCCGGGTCGCCGGGTCGTACTCGAGCACGCGGCCGGTGGCCGACTGCTCGATGATGTCGAGCACGCTGGCTTCGAAGGTGCCGCCCCAGGCCGCCGGCGCGAAGCGTGTCGAGGCGTCGCTGAAGTAGATCTTCCCGTTGCCGGCGACGACGACGGCGTCGGCATAACGGATCGGGTCGGCGTCACCGACACGGTCGGTCAGCAGCGTGACCTGGCCGTCGGCGGCGATCGACAGCAGCCCCTTGATCGCATCGGCGGCGATCAGCCGGCCGGCGGCGTCGAAGTCGAAGCCGAGGACGCGGCCGCCGGTGTTCGCCACCACCTGCTGCGCCGTGCCGTCGGGCTTCATGCGCAGGATGTTGCCGCTGGCCACCGCGGCGTAGAGCTGGCCGTCGCGCGCCAGCACGATGTGCTCGGGGCCTTCCTCCCGGCCGAGCGCGATGACTTGCAGTCCGGCCAGCCGCTGGTTGACCGCGTGCGCGCCGCGGTAGCCGGGGTCGGGCGGTGCCTGCCAGGCCTCCGGCTGCACCGGCACCGGCCACAGCGCCAGATAGGCGGCCAGCGCCAGCAGGACGAGGCCGAGCAGGCTCAGCGTGCGCTTCAACATCGTCGTTCCTCCTCGCCAGGCAACAGGGATGGCCAGCGCCTCCATTGTTGCCTCGGCGGGCTCCCGGCCCAGCCCTACCGCTTCTGGCTCTGCAGGAAATCCTGGACGAGGTTGGAGCGGTCGAACGACTTCGCGGGCTGCACCGGCGGGTATTCGGCCAGGCTGCGCAGGTGGCCGCCCAGCAGCTCGCCCATCGGGCCCGAGATCCACGACGACTTCTGCACCAGGTGCCCGTACGAGTCCTTGCTGTCGTAGCTTTCGAAGGGGTCGCTGCGCAGGTTGAACAGCAGCGGCGCGAACAGCGGCTGGATCGGCGCGTAGTAGTCGGCCTTGGTCGAGAAGTGCAGCTTCCACGGGCCCATGCGCACCGCGGTGAGCTTGCTCTCGATGTAGTAGAAGAGGTGGTTGCGCGCGCTCTCGGCCGACTGCCCGGTCCAGTAGCCGAGGTTGTTGACGCCGTCGATGTACTGGCGCTTGTCGCGCTTCATCTGCTCGGCCACGTCGGGCACGCCGGCGGCGGCGGCCAGGCTGGTGAACATGTCTTGGTGCGCCTGGATGCCGTTCTTGATCTGGCCCGGCTTCACCACGCCGGGCCAGCGCAACATCGAGATGACGCGCACGCCGCCTTCGTAGGTGGTCATCTTCTCGCCGCGGAACGGCGTCGTCGCGCCGTCGGGCCACGACGAATGCTCGGGCCCGTTGTCGGTGGAGTACCAGACGACGGTGTCGCCGTCGAGCTGGTTCTGCTTGAGGAAGTCGAGCACCACGCCGATGTCGTGGTCGTGCTGCATCATGCCGCTGCCCTGCGCGTCGCCCTCGTGCGTGAAGGCGGCGGCCGCCTGGCGCCACTTCTCGTCGAGGTGCGTGTACAGGTGCATGCGGCTGGTGTTGATCCACACGAAGAAGGGCTTGCCGTCCTGGCGTGCGCGGCGCATGAAGTCGATGGCGCGCGGGATCACCTCGCCGCCGTCGAAGTCTTCCATGCGCTTCATCGTCAGCGGCCCGGTGTCGGTGATGGTCTGCTTGCCGACCGCGCCGTAGCGCGCGTCGACCGTGGGGTCGTCGCGCTCGCTGGCCAGGCTGTGCAGCACGCCGCGCGTCTGGAACTTGCGCGCGAAGGCGGCCGCGCCGCCGGGGTAGCTGCGGGCGTAGTTCTGGTAGTCGGCGTACTCGTGCTGTTCCTCGGTGTTGAGGTGGTACAGGTTGCCGAAGAACTCGTCGAAGCCGTGCACCGTGGGCAGGTGCGGGTTGTTGTCGCCGAGGTGGTTCTTGCCGAACTGGCCGGTGCGGTAGCCGGCCTTCTTCAGCACCTCGGCCAGGCTGGGCGAGGCGGCCATCAGGCCGAGCTTGTCGCCCGGCTGGCCCACCGTGGTCAGGCCCGAGCGGATGGGGTACTGGCCGGTGATGAAGGCGGCGCGGCCGGCGGTGCACGAAGGCTGCGCGTAGTGGTCGGTGAAGCGGATGCCTTCGGCGCCGATGCGGTCGATGTTGGGCGTGGTGTAGCCCATGGTGCCCATGCCGTAGGCGCTGACGTTCTGCCAGCCGATGTCGTCGCCCCAGATCACCAGGATGTTGGGCGGCTTGCGCGCCGCCGCCTGCGGCAGCGCAGGCATGGCCACGGCCAGCGTCAGCACCGAGACGAGGGCCGAGGCCAGGCGGCGGCGCCAGGTCGCTGCGGGGCCGCGGGCGTGGGCAGGCGTGCAATCGATCATCGAGGGTCTCCGTTGTGCTGGGTGGTGGCGAGCGGACTTCAGGCGACCGGCGCCGTCTGCGTGGTCACGGCAGGCGCGGCGCGGCGGGTGGCGGCCAGCACGATCAGCGTGGCCAGCACGTACAGGCTCATCACGAACGCCATCGCGGCGGCCTGGCCGGCCTTGGCGGTGATGGCGCCGGTGAGCGAGGGGCTGATGGCGCCGCCGATGTTGCCCAGGCTGCTGACCAGCGCCATCCCGGCGGCCACCGTGGCGCGCGACAGGTACTCCGAGGTGAGCGCGAAGAACACCGGCGGGATCGACGCGATGCCCACCACGCCCAGGCACAGCCCGGCCATCGAGGCCGCCAGCTGGCCCTGGCTGAGCGCGATGACGCCGAGCCCGATCACCGCCATCAGCGAGCCGGCCGCGAAGTGCCAGCGCCGCTCGCGCCGGCGGTCCGAGCTGCGCGCCATCAGCACCACGCCGACCATCGCGAACAACTGCGGCAGCGCCGCGTACAGCCCGATGTGCAGGAGGTCGGTGACGCCCCAGCTCTTGATCAGCACCGGCGTCCAGAAGGCGATGGCATAGGTGCCGGCGACCACGAACACATAGGCCAGCGACAGCGCCCACACCTTGGGGTCGCGCAGCAGGTCGGCCAGCGAGCCGTGCGCGGCCTGGGTGGCCGAGGCGCCGTCGGCGTCGAGCTGCTGCTGCACGCGCGCCTTCTCGGCGGCGCTCAGCCAGGCGGCGTGCGCCGGCTTGTCGTCCAGCCACCACCAGGCCAGCAGGCCCAGCAGCGGCGCCGGCAGGCCTTGCACCAGGAACAGCCACTGCCAGCCGTGCAGGCCGCCGTTGCCGTCGAAGAACTTCATGATCGCGCCCGACAAGGGCCCGGCGATGGTGCTGGCGCCGATGGCGCCGATCAGGAAGATGGCGATCATGCGGCCGCGCCGCGCCGACGGGAACCAGTACGTCAGGTACAGCAGCACGCCCGGGGTGAAGCCGGCCTCGAAGGCGCCGAGCAGGAAGCGCAGCACGTAGAACTGCGTGGGCGTGCGCACGAAGGCAATCGCCATCGCCGCCACGCCCCAGCAGACCATGATGCGCAGCAGCGTCTTGCGCGCGCCGATCTTCTGCAGCACCAGGTTGCTGGGCAGCTCGAACAGCAGGTAGCCGACGAAGAAGATGCCGGCGCCGAGGCCGTAGACGGCGTCGCTGAAGTCCAGCGTCTGCTGCATCTGCAGCCGCGCGAAGCCGACGTTGATGCGGTCGAGAAAGGCGATGACGTAGGCCGCCAGCAGCAGCGGCATCAGCCGCCAGCCGATCTTCGCGTACAGGCGGCGGTCTTCGGCGCTCTCGGGGGCGGTGCCGGCGGCGGCGCCGGCGCTGGTGCCGGGCGTGGTGGGGAGCGTCATGGGGGGTTCCTCCGGTCTGGCGGTGTCGGTGTCTCAGCTCACGCGGCGCGACTGGTCTTTCCAGTATTTGTCGCGCACCTGGCGGCGCAGCACCTTGCCGACCACGCTGACCGGCAACTGCTCGACGAAGGCCACCGCCTTGGGTGCCTTGAAGCGGCCGATGCGCGCCTTGACGTGCTCGATCAGCTCGTCGGCGCTGGCGGCGGCGCCGCTCTTGAGCACCACCTCGGCCTGCACCGCCTCGCCCCATTCCTCGTGCGGCACGCCCACCACGGCCGAGATGGCGACCGCGCGGTGCGCGTTGAGCGCCGCCTCCACCTCGACGGCGTAGACGTTGAAGCCGCCGGTGATGATCATGTCCTTCTTGCGGTCGACCAGGTACAGGTAGCCGCGCTCATCCAGGTAGCCCAGGTCGCCCGACTTCCAGAAGCCGTCCTGGAACTCGGCCGCCGTGCCTTCGGGGTTGCCGAGGTAGCCGCTGATGGTGCCGCGCGAGCGCAGCCAGACCTCGCCGGTCCGGCCCTGCGGCAATTCCTTGCCGTCGTCGTCGACCACCTTCAGCTCGACCACCGTCGACAACCGGCCGGCCGACGACAGGTGCTTCTCGTCGCCGGCCTCGCCCAGGTGGTCGGCCTTGCTCAGCATCGCCGCGGTGGTCAGGCACTCGGTGGCGCCGTAGACCTGCACGAAGATGTTGCCGAAGCGCGCTTGCGCCTGGCGCAGCTTGGCCGGGCTCATCGGCGCGCCGCCGTAGACGATGGTGCGCAAGCTCGACAAGTCGTGCGCGCCGGCCTCGGGCAGGTCGAGCAGGCGGTACACCAGCGTCGGCAGCATCAGCGTGGTGGTCGCGCGCTCGGCCTCGACGTTGCGGCACCAGGCCTTCAGGTCGGGCAGGTTCTGCGTCACCGTGCAGCCGCCGCGGAACAGCGTGGCCAGTACGCCCAGCCCCGAGCCGTGGCTGAGCGGCGCCATGTGCAGGTAGCGCTGGTCGGGGTCGTAGATCTGCTCGGCTTCGGTGTACAGCGCGTCGCGCAGCGCCAGCCAGTTGTCCATCGTGTACTGCGCGCACTTGCTCTTGCCCGTGGTGCCGCCGGTGAAGCGGTAGACGAGGATGTCCTTCATGGTGTCGTTCTCGACCTCGGGGTTGGCGTCGGACACGCCTTCGAGCAGTTCGTCGAAGGCCAGCAGGCCCTCGCGCGGCGCGGCCGGCCGGTCCATGCAGACGACGGTGACGCCCAGCTCGCGCAGCATCGCGAAGTGGCTGTCGAGCAGCGCGTTCTCGATGAACACCACCCGCGGCTTGATGAAGCCGACCTGCCAGCGGTGCTCGTCGACCGAATCGCGCACGTTGGTGAAGGCGGCCGCGGCATCGCCCTTGAAGGCCGTCCACACGTGCATCAGCGACAGGTTGTCGTTCTCCAGGATGCACAGGTAGACGTCGCCGCGCCGCAGGCCCAGCCGCTCGCGCATCATGTTGACGATGCGGTTGGTCGCCGCCTGCAGCTCGCGGTAGGTGTAGCGGCGCCGGCGCTCGATGTTGACCAGCGCTTCCTGGTCGGCGAAGCGCAGCGCCAGCTGGCCCATCATGCGGGCGAAGTTCATCTTCATCGTCTTGTCTCCAAACGGTGCAGCGAGCCGATGGCCATTGTTTCGGCGCCCCTATCGCCGCCACCCCGCTACAACGGGGTGGGGCGGGTTGGTCCGGAGCGGCCCGGCCGGCCGCGCGCGCCCACTCCAAAGGGAGGGGCTTTGGCGGCGCGCGCTCGGCCACAGTCGTCGTCCATGGCAAGGCCAGGAGAGACGACGATGGCAGACAACTCGGGCGCATTCCTGAGCGAGCAGGAGCGCATGGTCCGCGACTCGGCGCGCAAGGTGGCGCAGGAAGTGGTGGCCCCGACGGCGGCCGAGCGCGACCGCAGCGCCGCCTGGCCGCGGCGCGAGCTGCAGGCGGTGGCCGACCTGGGCTTCCTGGGCATGCACATCCCCGAGGCCTATGGCGGCAGCGGCTTGGGCTTCGTCGAGTACTGCCTGGCGATCGAGGAATTCGCCGCCGCCGACGCCGGCTTCGCGACCATCGTGCACGTCCACAACGGCATGGGCGACTGGCTCCACCGCTTCGGCAGCGAGGCGCAGAAGCGCCGCTACCTGCGCGGCATCGCCAGCGGCAAGACCATCGCCTGCGGCCTGCTGACCGAGCCGCAGGCCGGCTCCGACACCGCCAACTTCCGCACCACGGCGCGCCGCGACGGCGCCGACTACGTGCTCAACGGCACCAAGCAGTTCATCTCCAACGGCAGCGAGGCGGGCTTCGCCTTCGCGCTGGCGATCACCGACCGGCAAGCCGGCAAGCACGGCGCCAGCCTCTTCATCGTCGACCCCCAGGCGCCGGGCTACAACGTGGCCCGCGTCGAGGACAAGCTGGGCCAGCGCTCGGCCCACGTCGCGCAAATCGTGCTGGAAGACCACCGCGTGCCGGCCGAGAACCTGCTGGGCGAGGAAGGCAGCGCCTATGCGCGCATGTTGTCGGGCATGTCCGAAGGCCGCATCGGCATTGCCGCGGTGGCCGTCGGCGTGGCCCGCGCCGCGCTCGACGCGGCCGTCGCCTACGCCAGGCAGCGCGAGGCCTACGGCGCCCCCATCATCAAGCTGCAAGGCGTGAGCTTCGACCTCGCCGACATGGCCACCCAGGTGGCGGTGGCCGAGCAGTTCATGCTGCACGCCGCGCGGCTGCACCAGGCGGGTCTGCCTTGCACCAAGGAAGCGTCGATGGCCAAGCTGTTCGCCAGCGAGATGGCCGAGAAGGTCTGCTCCGACGCGCTGCAGATCCACGGCGGCTACGGCTACCTGAGCGACTTCCCGGTCGAGCGCTATGCCCGCGACGCCCGCGTCACCAAGATCTACGAAGGCACCAGCCACATCCAGCAGCTCATCATCGGCCGCAGCCTGTAACCCCGCCAACCCTTCCCATCACAGGACACCAGAGACCGCCATGGACAACCTCTACATCGTCGGCGCCGGCATGACGCCCTTCGGCCGCCACCTCGACAAGAGCGTCAAGCAGCTCACCGCCTGGGCGGTGGAAGACGCGCTGAAGGACGCCGCCTGCGACCGCAAGGCGATCCGCGCCGCCTTCTTCGGCAACACCACGCAAGGCCATTTCGACGGCCAGCACATGATCCGCGGCCAGGTGGCGCTGCTGCCGCTGGGCATCGAGGGCATTCCCATCTACAACCTCGAAGGCGCCTGCGCTTCGTCGAGCCATGCCTTCAACCTGGCCGTCATGCAGCTGCGCGCCGGCGCCGCCGACGTGGTGCTGGCCGTCGGCGCCGAGAAGATGTATTCGAGCGACAAGTCCAAGATGTTCTCGTGCTTCGAGTCGGCCTGGGACCTGGAGACCTTCGAGGCCAACAAGGGCTACCTGGCGGCCATGGGCCAGGGCATCGTGCCGCCGGCCGGCACCCAGTCCGACAAGCCCTACAGCCCGTTCATGGACGTCTACGCCGCGCTCGGCCGCGGGCTGATGGAGCGCTTCGGCATCACCCAGCAACAGCTGGCCGCGGTGGCGTCGAAGAACCACGGCCACTCGGTGCACAACGAGCGCTCGCAGTACCGCAAGCCGATGACGATCGAGGAGATCCTGGCGGCGCCGCCGATCACCTACCCGCTGACCATGCCGATGTGCTCGCCGATCTCCGACGGCGCGTCGGCCGTCGTCGTCTGCACCGAGTCGGCGCTGAAGAAGTACGGCTTCGACCGCCGGCGCGCCGTCAAGGTGCTGGCCAGCGTGGTGCGCTCGGCCTCGGCGCGCGACGCGCTCGACTACGACCACGGCTGCACCAAGCTGGCCGCGAAAGACGCCTTCGAACAGGCCGGCGTCGCGCCGGCCGAGATCAACGTTGCCGAGGTGCACGACGCCACCGCCATCGGCGAGCTGCTCAGCTTCGAGAGCCTGGGCCTGCGCGAGAGCGGCGCCAGCGGCTTCATGGCCGAGCGCGGCGAGACGACGCTGGGCGGCTCGATCCCCATCAACCCCTCGGGCGGGCTGGAGTCCAAGGGCCACCCGATCGGCGCCACCGGCATCGGCCAGATCTTCGAGCTGGTGGGCCAGCTGCGCGGCGAGAACGGCCCGCGCCAGGTGCAGGGCGCGCGCCTGGCGCTGCAGAGCAACGGCGGTGGCCTGTGGCGCGTGGAAGAGGCCACCGAGCACATCGGCATCTTCGCCCGTGCCTGAGCGCACGGGCAACCAGCGGCGCGGGCCTTGGACGTGGCACGCACGATCGTGGTGGCCGGGGTCGGCTTGATCCCGCTGCGCCAGACCGCCGATCATGCCGGTTATGCGGCGATGGGCGCGCAGGCCGTGCGGCTGGCGCTGGCCGATGCGCGCGCCGGCTACGAGTCGGTGCAGCAGGCCTTCGCCAGCTACGGCGGCGGCGACTCCTGCGCCGGCCAGCGCGTGCTGTACGACATCGGGCTCACCGGCATCCCCATCGTCAACCTGCGCAGCGACGGCGCCTCGGCGCTGTGGCTGGCGCGCCAGGCCATCGTCGCCGGCGAGGCCGAGATCGTGCTGGCGCTGGGCTTCGAGCCGGCGCCGGCCGGCGCCGGCCGCGTGGGCGGTGCGGCGGCCGCCGTGCTGTGCAGCGAAGGCTATGCGCGCCGCCACGGCCTTGACACGCGCGTGCGCATCGACGGCGTCGAGCTCGTCGACCGCGCGCCGACCGATGAACCGCTGGGTTATGAAGGCCTGGCCCAGTGCCACCAGCAGGTGCAGCAGCTGCGCGGCCAGCCGGCCTGGCGCGTGGCCGGCGCTGCCGCCGTCGTGACCCTGTATCGAAACTGAATAAGGCAACGCTGCCATGGACTTCCAACCCGACCCCGGACTCGACGCCTTCCGCCAGGAACTGCGCCGCTTCCTGAAAGACAAGCTGCCGGCCGACCTGCGCGTCATGCCGACCTTCTCGCGTTCGCGGCGCGAGGCGGTCGCGCGCTGGCAGCGCATCCTCACCGCGCGCGGCTGGGGCGCGCCGTACTGGGCAGCCGAGCAGGGCGGCACCGGCTGGACGATGCAGCAGGTCCTGGTCTTCGACGAGGAATGCGTGGCCGCCGGCGCGCCGACGCTGGACGGCTTCGTGCACAAGCTGCTGGGCCCGGTGCTCAACCAGTTCGCCACGCCCGAGCAGAAGGCGGCGCACCTGCCGCCGGTGTTCAACGGCGAGCGGCTGTGGTGCCAGGGCTTCTCGGAGCCGGGCTCGGGCTCGGACCTGGCGTCGCTGCGCACGCGCGCCGTGCGCGGCGTGGACGGCGACGGCGAGCACTACCTCGTCAACGGCCAGAAGATCTGGACCAGCCACGCCCACGAGTCGGACTGGATCTTCCTGCTCGTGCGCACCGACCCCGAAGTGAAGAAGCAGGCCGGCATCAGCTTCCTGCTGGTCGACCTGAAGACGCCGGGCATCACGGTGCGGCCGATCCGCAGCATCGACGGCGCGCACCACCTCAACGAGACCTTCTTCGACAACGTGCGCGTGCCGGTGGCCAACCGCGTGGGCGACGAAGGCGCGGGCTGGGCCATCACCAAGTTCCTGCTCAACAACGAGCACGCCAGCGCCGCCGACCTGCCGCTGCTGCGCCACTACCTGCGCCAGCTGCAGGAGCTGGCCGACACGCCGCGGCTGGGCGGCGAGCGGCTGCGCGAGCGGCCCGAGTTCGCGCTCAAGCTGGCGCGGCTGGAAGCCGAGGTGCAGGCCATTGCCATGTTCGTGCAGCGCGTCGCTGCGCTGGAGACGGCGCACGACCCGCTGGCGCATCCGCTGGGATCGATGCTGAAGGTGCGCGGCACCGAGCTGCAGCAGCGCCTGACCGAGGCGCAGGTCGAGGCGCTGGGCGACCACGGCGCGGTGGCCTACCCGCACCCCGACGACCACGACGCGGCGGCGCACGAGCCGCTGCCGCAGCAGGCGCTGGCGCAAGGCATGGCCAGCCAGATGTTCTTCCGCCGTGCCTCCACCATCTACGGCGGCACGAGCGAGGTGCAACGCGGCATCGTCGCCAAGTTGCTGTTCGGACTGTGAGCGTGCCATGGACTTCAAACTGACATCGGAGCAGCAACTGCTGCAAGACAGCGTGCGCCGCTACGTCGACAAGGCGTACGGCTTCGAGGTGCGCGCCGCGCAACTGGCGCCAATGGCGCAAGCGGCGACTCGGCGCGAGGCCGGCCTCGCGCATTGGCAGGCCTTTGCCGACAACGGCTGGCTGGCCGCCGCGCTGCCGGAGACCCATGGCGGCCTGGGCGGCAGCCTGGTCGAGACGGCGCTGATTGCCCACGAGTTGGGTCGCGGCCTGCTGCTCGAGCCCTACCTCGGCTGCGCCGTGCTGGCGGCGCAGACGCTGGCCGCCGGCGGCAGCGCCGCGCAGTTGCAGCGCTGGCTGCCGGCGCTGGCCGACGGCTCGCGGCGCATGGCGCTGGCCTACAGCGAGCCGGGCTCGCGCGGGCTGCCACTGCCGTTGACGACGGCGGCCCAGCGGCGCGGCAGCGGCTACGTGCTGGGCGGGCGCAAGACGCTGGTGCTGAGCGGCGGCCTGGCCGATGCCTACCTGGTCAGCGCGCGCGTCGAAGGCGCCGGCGCGCTGACGCTGTTCGTCGTCGACGCCGCGGCCGCCGGCCTGCGCCGCCAGGCGCTGCCGCTGCACGACGGCCGCTGGGCCGAAGAGCTGGTGCTGGAAGACGTGGCCGTCGACGCCGATGCCGTGCTCGGCGAACCCGGCGGCGGCCTGCCGGCGCTGCGCACGGGGCTGGCGCACGGCATCGTCGCGCAGGGCGCCGAGCTGGTCGGCGCGATGGAGCGCGTGATCGAGCTGAGCGTCGAGTACCTGAAGACGCGGCGCCAGTTCGGCGTGGCGATCGGCAGCTTCCAGGCGCTGCAGCACCGCGTGGCCGACATGGCCGCCGAGATGGAGATGGCGCGCTCGATGCTGTATGCGGCGCTGGCCGCGATGGCCGGCAGTGAGGCAGACGGCGGCGCGCAGCGGCAGCGCACGCTGTCGGGCGCCAAGGCCTTGATCGGCCGCGTGGCGCGCTTCGTCTGCGGCCAGGGCATCCAGCTGCACGGCGGCATCGGCATGACCGAGGAGTACGCCGTGGGCCACTACTTCAAGCGCGCCGTGGTGGCCGACCTGGTGCTCGGCAGCAGCGAGCGCCACGAGGCGGCCTGCGCGCTGGCGCTGGGCTGAGCGCGGGGCTGAGCGCGGGGCAGGGGGGCGGCGCAGGCTTGGTCGATACTCCGCTGCCGGCGCCGCCCGCGGCGCCGTCCTCGGTGCCGTTCGCGGCGCGGCCCTCGGTGTCTCAAGCCATGGATTTCGACAAGCTCCTCGTCTCCACGAAGTTCGCGCCGCCGCACGTCGGCTCGCGCTTCATCTCGCGCGAGCACCTGCTCGACCAGTTGCGCGACGGCCAGCGCTGCAGCTTCGTGCTGGTGACCGGCGGCGCCGGCTTCGGCAAGACCATTCTGCTGGCGCAATGGCGTTTGGAGCTGATGAAGGCCGGCGACGAAGTCTCGTGGCTGTCGCTCAGCCACGACGACAAGCAGCTGGCCAACTTCGCCACCTACCTGACGGCGGCGCTGCGCCGCTTGGGGCTGCCGATCGACGACGAGATGCTGCTCGACGGCGTCGACGGCAACATCGCCAAGGCGCTGGACACCGTGGTGGCGACCACGCTCAACGCCGCCGCCGCGATCCCGAAGGACCTGTACCTGATCGTCGACGACTACCACCACGTCGACGACCAGCGCGCGCACCGCCTGGTGCAGAAGCTGATCGACCACTGCCCGGCCAACCTGCACATCGCGATTGCCGCGCGCGCGGCGCCGCCGCTGGCCATCGGCCGCCTGCGCGTGCTGGGCCGCGTCACCGAAATCGGCTTCGGCGAGCTGCCCTTCAACCTGGACGAGACGCGCAGCTTCCTGGAGCGCAACCTCGGCACCGTGAAGCTCGACGCCGACGAACTGCGCCTGGTGCACGACAAGACCGGCGGCTGGCCGGCCAGCCTGGAGCTGCTGGCCATCATGCTGCGCTCGCGGCCCGAGACGCGCTCGCGCCTGCGCGAGCTGGGCTGGAGTTCGGCCGACCTGCAGGTCTACTTGGCCGAGGAGGTGGTGGCCCACCTGCCGGCCGAGATGATCGACTTCATGGAGCAGGTCTCGGTGTGCCGGCGCTTCAACGTCGAGCTGGCCGCCGCCGTCACCGGCAGCGCGCAGGCCGCGGCGCTGCTGGCGCGCGCCGAGGAAGAGAACCTGCTGATGTACCGCGTGGAGTCGGACGACCGGCTGCCCTGGTACCGCTTCCACCCGCTGTTCGGCGAGTTCCTGGCCACCCGGCTGGCGCGCCATGGCAGCGCCGCCGTCAACGCACTGCATGCGCGCGCCAGCCGCTGGTTTGCCGAGCATGGGCTGCTGGTCGAGGCGGTGCGCCACGCGATCTGGGGCGACGAAATCGAGTTCGCCGCCGAGACCATGGAGCAGGCCGCCAAGGACACCTGGAGCCTGCACTTCCTGAGCCTGATGCTCAACCTGCTGGACCGCCTGCCGCTGCAGACGGTGTACGGCCACCCGCGGCTGTTCTTCCTGGGCTGCCTGACGCTGGCGATGACGGCGCGCCACGACAAGGCCGAGCGCTGGCTGGCGCAGGTGCGCGAAAGCGGCGCCGCCAAGGACCCCGCCATCTCGTCGAAGCTGCCGCTGGCCGACGGCGCGGTGGCCATGCAGCGCGACGACACGCGGCTGTGCCTGGACCTGCTCGAGCCGCTGCAGGCGCTGGTGGCCGACAGCAAGTACCTGCAGCACGTGCACCTGCCGCTGCTGTCGTATGCGTACTCGGCCTCGGGCCGCTACGCCGACGCCTTTCGCCTGCTCGACGACAACCCCATCGACCCCGCCGAGCGCAAGAACGACCTGGCGCTGGTGGCCGAGAGTTCGCGCTGCCTGGTCCTGCTGATGCAAGGCGAGGTGGTGGCCGCGGCGCGGCTGTCGGCGCCGATGCTGGCGCGCGCCGAGGCGCTGCACGGGCGGCGTTCGGTGTCGGCTTCGGTGATGGCCTCGTCGCTGGCCGATTGCTACTACGAGATGGACCGCGTCGACGACGCGCGCGACGTGCTGGCCAACCGCGCGCGCGGCGTCATGCAGGCCTCGATGCCGGCGGTGATGCTGGGCGCGGTGCTGGTCAAGGTGCGGCTCGACGCGCTGCCGGCGCCGACCGAAGCCGGCGTCGCTTTCGTCGAGGCGCAGGCCGCGCATTTCCGCAGCCTCGGGCTGCCGCGGCTGGTGGCCTGGATGCAGGCCGAAGGCGTGCGCCTGCTGCTCGGCCTGGGGCAGCGTGCGCGCGCGGCCGAGCTGTCGGCGCGGCTGGCCGAACTGGGCGTGCAGCACCGCAACGCCGACGGCGCGCGCGCCGAGATCCCGGCGCTGGCGGCGCTGGCCGCGGCGCGCGTCGCGCTGGCCGCCAACGATCCGCATGCGGCGCTGGCGGCCTTGCCCGTCGTGCGCGACCATGCGCGCCAGTTCGGGCGCGGCCGGCTGCAGGTACAGGAGGCCTTGCTCGCCGCCTTCGCGCTGGACCTGCTCAAGCGGCTGGACGAGATGAGCGCGCGGCTGGTCGACGCGGTGGCGCTGGCCGCGCGCCTGGGGCTGGTGCGCACCGTGCTGGACGAAGGCGAGCGCGCCGCGGCGCTGCTGGCCGCGCTGCGCGGCGACCCGCGCCTCGACGAGGCCACCACCGCGCACCTCGATGCGCTGCTCGCGCGCTTCGGCCCCAGCGCGCGCGGCGCGGCGGCCGCCCATGGCGGCGAGGCCGGCGGCGCTGCCGGCAAAGGCGTCAGCCTGACCCCGCGCGAGCTGGAAATCCTGGGCCTGGTGTCGCAGGCGATGTCGAACAAGCGCATCGCGCTCACGCTCAACATCTCGGTCGACACCGTCAAGTGGAACGTGCGCAACATCCTCACCAAGCTCGACCTGTCCAGCCGCTACGACGCGATGACCTGGGCGCGCAAGCAGGGGCTGATTCGCTAGCCAACGGCGACGCTTGATGTACGGCAGGAGGCTTGCGCGCGCCGGTTGACCCGTGCTCGGCGCAAGCCTATTCTGGGCTGGCCGCAAAGACGCGCCGTGGTCCATCAAGGCCGGCCCGGCGACCCGCGCCCCGCCTGCGCCCCGGGGCCCGCGCGCGGCAAACGTCGGGCGTCGACAGACAACGAAAGAGGAACCGGCCATGCAGGAGAACATCGTCTTGCTCACCTTCGAGGAAACGAGCAAGGCTTATCAGGCGCTCAGTGAAATCAAGCGCGCCGCCCTCGAAGGGCGCGTCCGTCTGGTCAATGCCGCCGTCGTCGAGCGCGAGGCGGGCGGCGCCTTGCGCGTGCGCGACGGCTTCAGCGACGGTGCCGCCAGCGACGCGCCGCTGGTGGGCACGCTGCTCGGCAGCCTGCTGGGCGTGCTCGGCGGGCCGCTGGGCATCTTGCTGCTCGGCTCCACCGGCGCGGTGCTCGGCTCGCTGGCTTCGGCCGACGTGGTGGGCAACCGGCTGAGCCTGCTCGACCAGATCACGCGCACGCTGCCGCCCGGCAGCACCGCGGTGTTCGCCAACGTGAGCGAAAGCGCGGTGGAGGTGCTCGACGGCATCGCCAAGAGCCTGGGCGCCGTGGTGCTGCGCCGCCCCACCGACGCGGTGGTCGCCGAGGTCGAAGCCGCCGTCGAAGCGCAGGACGCGGCCACGCGCGAGGCGCGCAAGGTGCTGCACGCCAAGCAGCGCGCCGAGTGGCGCGACAAGTTCGACCACTGGAAGGACGAGATGGGCGACCGCCTCACGACGCTGGGCGACCGCATCAAGGCCAGCTTCGAAGGCAAGAAGCCGTAGCGAGGCTTTGGGGGGCGAAAGGGCGTTGACCGTTGTCCGGCAGCGCCTAGGGTTTGCGAGCGCCCCCCCGCCCACCCATCCCAAAGTAAGGGGCGCGCGCGCCGGCCGCGCCCCTAAGCTGACCTCCAGTCGATCACTGCACGACCTGGAGGCACCGATGAGTTTTTCCCATTCACGCCATGGCGCGGTGGGCTGGATCACGCTCGAACGGCCGAAGGCGATGAACGCCTTGAACCGCGAGATGATCGAGGGCATCACGGCCACGCTGCGCACGTGGCGCGACGACCCGCAGGTGCGCGTGGTGGTCGTCACCGGCAGCGGCCCGGCCTTCTGCGCCGGCGCCGACCTGAAGACCGCCGGCGCCCCGGCGGCGCCCGGCGAGCGCGACTTCCTCGACCAGATCGTCGTCTTCTTCGACGCGCTGCGCGGCTTTCCGAAGCCGACCATCGCCGCCGTCAACGGCCTGGCGCTGGCCGGCGGCATGGAAGTGGTGCTGGCCTGCGACCTCGTCATCGCGGCGCGCAGCGCGCGGCTGGGCGACGCGCATTCCAACTTCGGCGTGTTCCCTGGCGGCGGCGGCGCCGCCATCCTGCCGCGCAAGCTGCCGCCCAACGTGGCCAAGTACCTGCTGTTCACCGGCGAGGCGATCGCCGCCGAGGCGCTGCAGGGCTACGGCCTGGTCAACGAGGTCGTCGCCGATGGCGAGCTGGCCGACCGCGTGCAGGCGCTCGGCGAGCAGCTGGCCAAGAAGAGCCCGCTGGTGCTGGCGCGCATGAAGAAGGTGGCCGACGAGGCCGCCGACAAGTCAACCGCCGACGCGCTGCGCCACGAGCTGCTGGAGCTGCGCGACCACCAGCGCTCGTGGGACATCCAGGAAGGCCTGCGCGCCTTCGTGGAAAAGCGCGCCCCGCAATTCAAGGGTTATTGACCGGGAGGCGACATGAAGAGCTACGACACCGTCGCCGACCTCAAGCCCCTGGTGGGCCAGGTCATCGGCAGCAGCGACTGGCTGCTGGTCGACCAGCGGCGCATCGACCTGTTCGCCGAGGCCACCGGCGACCACCAGTGGATCCACGTCGACCCCGAGCGCGCCAAGAGCGGCCCCTTCGGCGCGCCGATCGCGCACGGCTTCCTCACGCTCAGCCTGATGTCGGCGCTGATGGTCAGCGCCTTCGAAATCCGCAAGGGCGTGATGGGCGTGAACTACGGCTTCAACAAGGTGCGCTTCATCAAGCCGGTGCCGGTGGACAGCCGCTTGCGCGGGCACTTCAAGCTGCTGGCCTGGGAGCCCATCGACAACGGCGGCGCGCAGCTGACGATCGAAGTGACGATGGAGATCGCCGGCAGCGACAAGCCCGTCTGCGTGGCCGAGTCCATCACGCGGCGGTACTGACGGCGGTACTGACGCCACCCCTGCGGCGCCCGCGGGCGCCAACACGCATGCAGCCCGTGCGGGGCATTCGAACGCACGGCACGGGCAGCCCTTTTCTCTCGATTCTTCGAAGGTGACGAGATGACGATTCGATTCGACGGCCGCGTGGCCATCGTGACGGGTGCCGGCAACGGCCTGGGACGTTCGCACGCGCTGGAGCTGGCGCGCCGCGGCGCCAAGCTGGTGATCAACGATTTCGGCGGCAGCCGCGACGGCAAGGGCGGCTCGTCGGAAGCCGCCGCCAAGGTGGTGGACGAGATCCGCGCCGCCGGCGGCCAGGCCATTGCCAACGGCGCCAACGTCTGCGACTTCGAACAGGTGCTGGGCATGGTCGAGCAGGCCAAGGCCGAGTTCGGCCGCGTCGACGTGCTGATCAACAACGCCGGCATCCTGCGCGACAAGACCTTCTCGAAGATGGAGATGGCCGACTTCCGCGCCGTGGTCGACGTGCACCTGATGGGCTCGGTCCATTGCACCAAGGCGGTGTGGGAACTGATGCGCGAGCAGAACTACGGCCGCATCCTGATGACCACCTCGGCCTCGGGCCTGTTCGGCAACTTCGGCCAGGCCAACTACGGCGCCGCCAAGGTGGCGCTGGTCGGCCTGATGCACATGCTCACCATCGAGGGCAGGAAGAACGACATCCGCGTCAACACGCTGGCCCCGATCGGCGCCACGCGCATGACCGAGGACATCCTGACGCCCGAGATGTTCGCCGCCCTCAAGCCCGAGGCGGTGACGCCGGCGGCGCTGTTCCTGGTGAGCGAGAACGCGCCCTCGAAGGTGACGATGTCGGCCGGCGGCGGCGCCTTTTCCACCGCCCGCATCGTCGACACCGCGCCGACCTTCTTCGCGCAGCCGACGCCCGAGGCGCTGGCGGAGCACTTCGAGCAGATCGCCGACTGGAGCACCAGCCGCTACTACGACGACTCGAACCAGCAGGTGGCCGCGCTGGTGCAGGCGGTGATGGGCGGCGCCGCCAAGTAAGCGGCGGCTGCACGTCCAAATAACGAACTAACCGAGGAGATTGTTGGCATGTCCATCGACCGAGTGATGACTTTGCGCAAAGCGCCGCGCCGGCGCGCCGTCGGCCTGGCCGCGGCCGCCTGCTGCCTGGGCCTTTGCACGGCCGCCTCGGCCATCGGCATCGACGTCGGCAACGACGACGTGCAGGTCCGCTTCGACAACACCGTGCGCTACAACCTGGGCCTGCGCGCCGACAGCCAGAACGAGGCGATCCTGCGCGCCATCAACAACGACGACGGCGACCGCAACTTCAAGCGCCACGCCATCGTCACCAACCGCATCGACCTGCTCAGCGAGTTCGACGTGGTCTACCGCAAGTCGCTGGGCGCGCGCGTCAGCGGCGCCGCGTGGTACGACCAGGCCTACACCGGCGCGCTGGACAACACCAGCGTGGCCACCTCCAACCACCTGGCCGGCGGCGTGCAGGCGCTGGGGCTCAGCAACGTCACGCGGCGCTACTTCAAGGGCGCCTCGGGCGAGTTCCTCGATGCCTTCGTCTTCGCCGCCGGCGACGTGGGCGGCATGGCGGCCACGCTGCGCCTGGGCCGCCACACCATCAACTGGGGCGAGGCACTGCTCGGCGGCGGCGCCATCCACGGCATCTCGTACGGCCAGGCGCCGCTCGACCAGGCCAAGGCACTGGCCACGCCGGGCATCGAGGCCAAGGAGTTGTACCGGCCGCTGAACCAGGTGTCGGGCCAGATCCAGGTCACGCCGACGCTGTCGCTCGCTGCGCAGTACTACCTGGAATGGAAGAGCTACCGCTTCCCCGAGGCCGGCAGCTACCTGGGCTTCAGCGACGCGCTGCTCGACGGCGGCGAGGCCATCCTGCTGCCGGTGGGCGGCACGACGCGGCTGGTGACGCGCGCCGCCGACGTCAAGCCCAAGGACCGCGGCGACTGGGGCCTGGCCATGCGCTGGAGCCCCGAGTGGCTGGACGGCACCGCGGGCCTGTACTACCGCAAGTTCAGCGACAAGGTGCCGCAGCAGGCCACGCTGCGGCCGACGGCATCGCCGCCCATTCCGCAGCAGTACCTGCTGATGTACGGCTCGGACATCGAGATGCTGGGCTTGAGCCTGACGCGGCAGATCGCCGGCATCAGCGTCGGCGTGGACCTCAACCACCGCCGCAACATGCCGCTGGTGAGCGGCGGCGTCAACCTCGTGACGGCCACCACCGCGCTGCCGCAGCCGGGCCAGACGCTGGGCGCCCGCGGCAACACCTGGCACGCCGTGGTCAACGCCATCGGCAGCCTGCCGAGCACGCCGCTGTACAACGCCGCGAGCTGGAACGCCGAGCTGACCTGGAGCCACTGGAGCAAGGTCACGAGCGACCCGTACAACGTGTTCAAGGGCTCGGCGACCTACGCCGCCAACGCCGCCAACATCGACCGCGTGACCAAGGACGCGGTGGGCATCGCGATCGGCTTCACGCCCACCTGGTACCAGGTGTTCCCAGGCGCCGACCTGGCGCTGCCGGTGAGCGCGTCGATCGGCGTCGACGGCAACTCGGCCGTCAGCCTGGGCGGCAACAAGGGCGCCGGCAGCTACGCCATCGGCCTGGCGCTGGACGTGCAAAGCCGCTACCGCTTCGACCTCAAGTACGTCGACTACTTCGGCAGCTTCAACACCAACGCCACCACCGGCGCGGTGGCGGTCTACAACGGCAGCACCGCCATGCTCAAGGACCGCGGCGCCGTGTACTTCACCTTCAAGACCACCTTCTGATCCACCTTCTGATACCGGAGACACGAACCATGAAAAAGCTGGTGATGGCCATGCTGGGCGCAGGCCTGCTGTGCGCCCAGGTCGGCTTCGTCCACGCCGCGCTGTCGGCCGACGAAGCCCGCAAGCTGGGCACGACGCTGACGCCCGTGGGCGCCGAAAAGGCCGGCAACAAGGACGGCACGATCCCCGAATACACCGGCGGCCTGACCAGCGCGCCGGCCGGCTTCGACAAGGCGCGCGGCGTGCGCCCCGACCCCTACGCCAACGAGAAGCCGCTGTTCTCGATCGACGCCAAGAGCATGGACAAGCATGCCGACAAGCTGACCGAGGGCACCAAGGCGCTGATGAAGTCGCTGCCCGGCTACCGCATCGACGTGTACCCCACGCACCGCACGGCGGCCTATCCGAAGTTCGTGATCGACAACACCGTCAAGAACGCCGTGCGCGCCAAGATGACCGACGACGGCTTCGGCTTCACCGGCAGCCGCGCCGGCATTCCGTTCCCGATTCCGAAGACCGGCGGCGAGGCGATGATGAACTACATCGCGCGCTTCGACGGCATGTCGGTGGTGCTGCCCAAGTACTCGGCCTACAACGTCAACAGCGCCGGCCAGATGGTGATGTCCACCGGCGGCGTGTGGACCATCGAGCGGCCGTACTACGACGAGACCAAAGAGCTGCAGGTGCTGACGCGCGCGCGCGCCAACTACATGGCGCCGGCGCGGCGTGCCGGCGAGTCGGTGATGACCGCCGAGAGCTTCGACGGCGCCAAGGGCCGCCGCGCCTGGCAGTACCTGCCGGGGCAGCGCCGCGTGCGGCTGGCGCCCGACCTGGCCTACGACACGCCCAACCCCAGCACCGCCGGCATCTCGACCGTCGACGACGTGAACCTCTTCAACGGCAAGCCCGACCGCTTCGACTGGAAGCTGGTCGGCAAGAAGGAGGTGTACGTGCCCTACAACACCTACCGCTTCACCTACTACGACAAGCCCGAAGAGCTGTTCCAGGCCAAGTTCATCAATCCCGACCTCGTGCGCTGGGAACTGCACCGCATGTGGGTGGTGGAAGCCACGCTCAAGGAAGGCCAGCGCCACGTGTATTCGCGCCGCACCTTCTACCTGGACGAGGACAGCTGGAACGTGCTGGCGGCCGACCAGTACGACGGCCGCGGCCAGCTCTGGCGCCCGGGCTTTGCGTACATCACGCAGAGCTACGACGTGCCGGCGCCGATCAGCATCCCCTCGGGCCACTACGACCTGATCGGCGGCGGCTACTACATCAACGTCTGGCCCGGCGCCAGCGGCATGAAGGTGTCCGACACGCTGAGCCCCGACTCGCAGTGGACGGCCGATTCGCTGGCCGCCGCCGGCGTGCGCTAGCACCCGGCGCCCGGCGAAGGCAGGCGATCGTGAAGACATCCCCATCCGCCGCGCTGGCCGCGATGGTGCTCGGCGTGGTCGCGGTCGCGGCCGCGGCCACTGCCGCGGTGTCCGCCGCCGCCGCCGCCGCCGCCGACGTAGCGGTGCGCACGCCGCTGGACGTGCCGGCCACCAAGAGCGCGCTGGCCATCCGCGCGCCCTTGAACGCCATGGTCCGCGCCGGCACGCGGCTGGTCGTCGCCGGCCAGCGCGGCCACGTGCTGTACAGCGACGACGGCGTGGCCTGGGCGCAGGCCGAGGTGCCGGTCAGCGCCGACCTGACGGCGCTGCACTTCGCCACGCCCAAGCTCGGCTGGGCCGTGGGCCACGAAGGCGTGGTGCTCCACACCAGCGACGGCGGCGCCACCTGGCAGCGCCAGTTGGACGGCCGCGCCATCGGCGCGCTGCTGGCGCCGGCCGGCGGCGCGGCGGCCGATGCCGGCACCGACAAGGCGCTGCTCGACGTGTGGTTCGAGAACGAGAAGGACGGCTGGGCCGTCGGCGCGTTCAACCTGATCCTGCGCACCGAGGACGGCGGCGCCCGCTGGACGGCGTGGAGCGAGCGCAGCGACAACCCCAAGGGCATGCACCTGTACGCCATCCGCCCGGCCGGCGGCACGCTGTTCATCGTCGGCGAGCAGGGGCTGGTGCTCAAGCTCGACCGCCAGAAGCAGCGCTTCACCGCCGTGCCGCTGCCCTACCAGGGCACGCTGTTCGGCGTGGTGGGCGACGAGCGCCTGACGCTGGTCTACGGCCTGCGCGGCAACGCCTGGCGCAGCACCGACGGCGGCGCCAGCTGGACCAAGGCCGAGACCGGCGTGGCCGCCGGCCTGAGCAGCGCGCTGCTGCGCGCCGACGGCACGCTGCTGCTGGCCAGCCAGGCCGGCCACCTGCTGCGCAGCAGCGACCACGGCGCCAGCTTCAGCCGCGTTGAACAGCGCGCCGCGGCGCCGACCTTCGCCGTGGCCGAGGCGGCCGGCGGCGCCATTGCGCTGGCCGGCATCGGCGGCGTTCGCATCCAGCCGCTGAAGCCGGCGCCCTGACGCCGGCCCCCGACGCGTACCCGAGGCGCACCGCATCATGATCAGCACCCCCATCGACGACATGCCCGCGATCCGCGAGCTGAAGGACTTCGACCGCGAATCGGGCAACCGCTTCGAGCGGCTGATCTTCAACCACCGGCCGCTGGTCATTGCGCTGTGCCTGCTGCTGACGCTGCTGCTGGGCTGGCAGGCGACCAAGCTGACGCTGAACGCCGCCTTCGAGAAGACGATTCCGCACCAGCAGCCGTACATCAAGAACTTCCTCGAATATCGCAAGGACCTGAAGGGCCTGGGCAACGCGATCCGCGTGGTGGTGGAAAACCGCCGCGGCGACATCTTCGACCCGGCCTACCTGCAGACGCTCAAGCAGATCAACGACGAGCTGTTCCTGACGCCGGGCGTCGACCGCGCCAACGTCAAGTCGCTGTGGATGCCGGTGGTGCGCTGGAACGAGGTCACCGAGGAAGGCTTTGCCGGCGGCCCGGTGATGCCCGACCGCTACGCCGGATCGGCCAAGGACATCGACCAGCTCAAGCAGAACATCGCGCGCGCGCAGATCCTGGGCAGCCTGGTCGGCAACGACTACAAGTCCAGCATGATCTTCGTGCCGCTGCTCGACAAGGAAGCTGCCAGCGGCAAGCCGCTGGACTACTGGGAGCTGTCGCGCCGGCTGGAAGACATCCGCGCCAAGTACGCAAAGGCCGGCGGCGATGTCGAGATCCGCATCGTCGGCTTCGCCAAGGTGGTGGGCGACCTGCTCGACGGGTTGCAGCAGGTGATGGTGTTCTTCGCGGTGGCCGCGGCCATCGCGGCCGCCATCATCTTCTGGTGGACGCGCTGCGTGCGCAGCACGGTGCTGGTGCTGGGCTGCTCGCTGATCGCGGTGCTGTGGCAACTGGGGCTGGTCACCGCGCTCGGCTACTCGCTCGACCCGTATTCGATCCTGGTGCCGTTCCTGGTGTTCGCCATCGGCGTCAGCCACGGCGCGCAGAAGATGAACGGCATCATGCAGGACGTGGGCCGCGGCACGCACCGCCTGGTGGCCGCGCGCTACACCTTCCGCCGCCTGTTCCTCGCCGGCTTGACGGCCCTGGCCGCCGATGCGGTGGGCTTTGCGGTGCTGATGCTGATCGACATCGCGGTGATCCAGGAACTGGCCATCACCGCCAGCATCGGCGTGGCGCTGCTGGTCTTCACCAACCTCGTGCTGCTGCCGGTGATGCTGTCGTACACCGGCGTCAGCGCGGCGGCCGCGCAGCGCAGCCTGCGCGCCGAGCAGCAGCCCAACCAAGGGATGTGGGCGCTGCTGGCGCGCTTCACCGAGCGGCGCTGGGCGCTGGCGGCGATTGGCGCGTCGGCCGTGCTGCTGGTCGTCGGCTTCGCGGTCAGCACGCAGCTGAAGGTGGGCGACCTCGATGCCGGCGCCTCCGAGCTGCGGCCCAACTCGCGCTACAACCTCGACAACGCCTACGTCACCAGCCGCTACGCGCTGTCGAGCGACCAGTTCGCGGTGATCGTCAAGACCAAGCCCGAAGGCTGCCTGGAGTACGCCACGCTGATCGAGGCCGACCGCCTGGGCTGGACGCTGCAGCAGGTGCCCGGCGTGCAGACCACGGTGTCGCTGCCCGACGCGGTGCGCAAGATCACCGCCGGCTCGTACGAAGGCAGCAACAAGTGGCTGACGCTGTCGCCCAACCAGGACGTGCTGAACTACGCCGCGCGCACTGCCAGCACGACCAACCCCGACCTCTTCAACACCGAATGCTCGGTGATGCCCGTGGTGGCCTACCTGGCCGACCACAAGGCCGAGACGCTGGACCGCGTGGTGCAGGCGGCCGACGCCTTTGCGCGCGCGCACAGCACGCCCGAGCGCCAGTTCAAGCTGGCCGCCGGCTCGGCCGGCATCGAGGCGGCGACCAACATCGTCGTGCGCCAGGCCAACGTGACCATGCTGCTGTACGTGTACGCCGCCGTCATCGTGCTGTGCTTCATCACCTTCCGCAGCTGGCGCGCGGTGGTGGTGACGGTGGTGCCGCTCATCATCACCTCGGTGCTGTGCGAGGCGCTGATGGTCGCGCTGGGCATGGGCGTCAAGGTGGCCACGCTGCCGGTGATCGCGCTCGGCGTGGGCATCGGCGTCGACTATGCGCTGTACCTGCTGAGCATCCAGCTGGCGCTGCAGCGCGCCGGCGCGCCGCTCGCCGAGGCCTACCGCCACGCCTTGCGCTTCACCGGCAAGGTGGTGGCGCTGGTCGGCGTGACGCTGGCCGCCGGCGTCATCACCTGGGCCTGGTCGCCCATCAAGTTCCAGGCCGACATGGGCATCCTGCTGACGTTCATGTTCGTGTGGAACATGCTCGGCGCGCTGGTGCTGATTCCGGCCCTCTCGCACTTCCTGCTGCCGCGCGTGGCGCAGCGTGCCCAACCGCGGCCGGCCGCCGATGCCGCCGCCGCCCACGCCGAACCGGCCTGAAGGAGCCCCGACCATGAGCGACCCCTCGACCGCCTTCCTGAGCGAGCAGGAAATCCTCATCCGCGACAGCGCCCGCCGCGTGGCGCAGGACGTGGTGGCGCCGACCGCCGCCGAGCGCGACCGCAGCGCCGCCTGGCCGCGCGCCGAGCTGAAGACCGTGGGCGAGCTGGGCTTCATGGGCATGCTGACGCCCGAAGCGCACGGCGGCTCGGGCGCCAGCTTCGTCGAGTACTGCCTGGCCATCGAAGCCTTCGCCGCCGCCGACGCCGGCTTCGCGACGCTGCTGCACGTGCACAACTCGGTGGGCTTCATGCTCAGCCGCGTCGGCACCGAGGCGCAGCAGCGCCAGTACCTGGCGCGGCTGGCCAGCGGCGAGCACATCGGCGCCTTCCTGCTGAGCGAGCCGCATGCCGGCTCCGACACGGCGGCCTTCCGCACCTTCGCGCGGCGCGACGGCGACCACTACGTCATCAACGGCAGCAAGCAGTTCATCTCCAACGGCAGCGAGGCCAGCGTCGGCCTGGTGCTGGCGGTGACCGACAAGGCCGCGGGCAAGAACGGCGCCAGCCTGCTGATCGTCGACGCCAAGCAGCCCGGCTACCAGGTGGCGCGCGTCGAGCACAAGCTGGGCCAACGTTCGGCGCATGTCGCGCAGATCCAGCTCGACGACTGCCGCGTGCCGGTGCACGACCTGATCGGCGAGGAAGGCTCGGGCTACCGCCGCATCATGGCCAGCCTGTCGGAAGGCCGCGTGGCCATCGCCGCCGTGGCCATCGGCGCGGCGCGCGCCGCGCTGGACGCGGCCATCGCCTACGCCAAGCAGCGCGAGGCCTACGGCGCGCCCATCATCAAGCTGCAGGGCGTGAGCTTCGACCTCGCCGACATGGCCACCAAGGTGGAAGTGGCCGAACGCTTCATGCTGCACGCCGCTCGCCTGTGCCAGGCCGGCATCCCTTGCGCCAAGGAAGCCTCGATGGCCAAGCTGTTCGCCAGCGAGATCGCCGAAGCCGTCTGCTCCGACGCCCTGCAGATCCACGGCGGCTACGGCTACCTGAACGACTTCCCCGTCGAACGCTACTGGCGCGACGTGCGCGTGACCAAGATCTACGAAGGCACGAGCCACATTCAGAAGTTGATCATTGCCAGGGCGCTTTGAGGGGGCTTGGGGGTGGGGAGCAGCGTGTGTCGCGGCCGTAGAGGACGCGCCGTGCGGGCTGCGGAGGGTGGCGGCTTGCGTCGGCCGAAACCACCATCAGGCTGGCGGTCAGAAACTCCACCAGCCGAGTGGATGTCGTGCTGCGCATGGATACTGTACTGAAAAGTACAGTAAAGCAAAGGTCTAGTCTTCCGCGATTGCTATTGATAGCGTCACGGCGACGATCTCGGTGAAGCTTCGCGACGCGCTCGTCAACGCAAGTCGACCGACGCTTCCGCTCGAAGCGACTGGTACCGTTTGGCACGAGCGTAGCCGTGAACCTGAAAGCGCGGCACGTTCAACGCCCCAAGCCGTATACGCATAGGAAGAGGTCGACGCTCGAGCGCACCAGGCTCTCGTCTTCGGCTGCGGTGGGCTTACCCAGGCCCAGCAGCGCCTTCACGTGTCCCCGGCCAAAGAAGAGGCAGAGGAACTGCTCAGCTGCCAAATCCGGGTCGCGTACCGACAGGCTGCCGGCTTCACTGCAGGCGCGCAGGTACCCGGCAACTTGGCTCATCTTCCGACTCGGACCTTGCTGATAGAAGGCTAGCGCCACTTCAGGCTGCGCTGCGCCTTCGGCGTAGATGGTCCTGTGTTTGCTGAGGGTCGCGTCGTCCCGCTGGAACTTCAGGAACTGCCGCGCGATTCGCCTCAGGCCTTCCTTCGGCATTTCCGGATCCAGGCGAACCGGTGCGAACTCGACTTGTTCGACCCGATCTGCGGACTGCATGGCAGCGGCATACAGCGCCCGCTTGGTCGGAAAGTAGTTGTAGATCGTCACCTTGGAGATGCCTGAGTCGCGCGCGATCGCGTCGACGCTGGTTCTCTCGAAGCCATCAGCCAGGAACGCGCGCTTCGCGGCATCGATCACTCGCTCGACGCGGGCGGGATCGCGCGGGCGGCCGCGTGATCCGCTGGTAGGGGATGTCTGTTTGGCAGGCATGGCAATCGAATTTTATGGGGCGGCTTTCGGTGCACGGGGTGGTCGTTCCGCATCGAAGCGACCGTCGAAGTGAGTCGAGTTCGTCGAAGGGTCTTTTTACTTTACTAGACGGTACAGTATGATAAACCATCTCTTCCGTGAGATCAGCAATGAAGAAGACGATCCTCAGAACGATCCTGAAGGCCCTGCCGCTGGTGATCACCGCCGCCGCGCGGCTCGATGCCGGCGTGCGCCGCAAGCTCCAGTCACGCGATCTGGTCCTGCAGATCCGGTTGCGCGACGGCAGCGTCGCCCACCAGCTCATCTTCAAAGGCGGCAAGGTGAGGGGTGCGTCTGGGTTGCACCCGAAGCCCGATGCCGTGCTCGGCTTCCGCGACGCCGAGGTGGCGCTGAGCATCCTCAGCCTGGCGCCGGACCCGCTGACCGTCGTCGACGCACTCAAGACCTACAAGGCGACCGCAAGCGGCTCCGACGCCGGGCTGGTCTGGTTCAGCACGCTGATGAACCAGATCAAGACCGCGAGCTGGCGCTTCGGCACGACCATGCGTGACGGCACCACGCGCTACACCAACCTGACCAACGGCGGCCCGATCTTCGTCTACGTGAAGGACGGCAAGATCATTCGCACGACGCCGATCGACTTCGACGACAGCGACCCGCAGCCGTGGACGATCAAGGCGCGCGGAAAGTCGTTTACGCCGCGCCGCCAGTCGACCGTTTCGGCGCATGCGCTGGCCTTCAAGTCGCAGGTCTACTCGGACCGCCGCGTGCTGTACCCGATGAAGCGGGTGGACTTCGATCCCAACGGCGAGCGCAACACCCACACGCGCGGCATCTCCGGCTATCAGCGCATCAGCTGGGACGAGGCGCTGGACATCGTCTCCTCGGAGATCAAGCGCCAGAAGCGAGAGCACGGGCCGGGATCGATGCTGGTGACCTACCCGGCGCACCACCAGTGGGGCAACGTGAACTACTGGCTGTCGGCGCTCTGGCGCTTCACCAACGTCATCGGTGCCAGCCGTGTCGGCTTCTCCGCCATCAGCTGGGAGGGGTGGTACCAGGGCGCAATGCACCACTTCGGCAACAACGTCCGGCTGGGCCTGCCCGGCTTCGTCGGCACCACCGAGGATTGCCTGCAGAACGCCGAGATGATCGTGTTCTGGTCGAGCGACCCGGAAAGCACCGCCGGGGTGTATGCGGGCCAGGAAGGAACGCAACGCAGGCAGTGGGCGCAGGAGCTCTGCATCGAGTTCGTGCACATCGATCCGCACCTGAACATGACGGCGCAGATGTTCCCCGGCAAGTGGATCCCGATCCGCCCCGGCACCGACGCCGCGATGGCCCAGGCCATCATGTACCAGTGGGTGATCGAGGGCACCTACGACAAGGAGTACGTCGCCCAGCGCACCACCGGCTTCGACACCTGGCGCGATTACCTGCTCGGCAAGACCGACGGCCTGCCCAAGACGCCTGAGTGGCAGGAAGCCGAGACCGGCGTGCCCGCCAAGGACGTGCGCAGCCTCGCGCGCCGCTGGGCCAGCCGCAAGACCTACCTCGCTGCGGGCGGCCTGGGCGCCGGCCTCGGCGGCGCCTGCCGTGCCGACACCGGCCCGATGTGGACGCGCTGCATGGTGCAGATGATGGCCATGCAGGGTTGGGGCAAGCCCGGCATCAACTTCGGCAGCCTCGGCACCAGCGCACGCATGGAGTTGACCTTCTATTTCCCCGGCTACTCGGAAGGCGGCATCTCGGGCGATCTGGTCAACAGCGCGGCGGCGGTGAACAACTACCAGCGCATGCCCAACGTGATCACGCTGGACACGTGCCGCCAGCTGGTGCCGCGCCAGCGCATCGCCGAGGCCATCCTGGGCGAGCACGTCGAGGGCCGGCCGATGGACCCGTCCTCGTTCCAGGCGCAGATGCAGCCCTACGAGTACCCGGCGCCCGGCTATTCGACGGTGCACATGCTGTACCGCTACGGCACCTCGAACATGGGCGCGATCCTCGAATCGGGCCGCATGGTCGAGGCCTTCCGCAGCCCGCGGCTGGAGTTCGCGGTCAGCCAGTGCATCTACATGGAAGGCGACGCGAAGTTCAGCGACGTCATCCTGCCGGCGTGCACCTCGTTCGAGCGCTACGACATCTCCGAGGCGGCGGCCTCGGGCGGTGTGCTGCCGCTGTGCCACTACCAGCTGAACCACCGCGTCTTCGTGATGCAGCACAAGGCCATCGAGCCGCTGGGCGAGTCGAAGTCGGACTACCAGATCTTCGCCGACATCCTGGAGCGCCTGGGCGGCGCCAGCATGTTCACCGAAGGCGGCAACACCGATCTCACCTGGTGCAAGCGCATCTTCGACGGCAGCGACCTGGCCAAGAAGATCAGTTGGCGGCAGTTTTTGAAGAAGGGCTACTACGTCCTGCCGCCCATTCCCGACGAGATGGAGTTCCCGACCGAGATGCGCTGGTTCGCCGAAGGTCGCGTCAAGGACACCCCTGACACGTCCACGGCCCCCGCGCAGCATGCCGAAGGGGTCGGTCGCGGCCTGGGCACCCCGTCGTCGAAGTTCGAGTTCGTGCCGCAGTCGCTGGCGGCCATCGAGGACGAGGATCCGAAGCGGCCGAGCGTCAATCGCTACCTGCCGCCGCGCGAGGGGCGTCACACGCCCGAGCGCCTCGCGCGTTTCCCGCTGCAGTTGCTGACCTCGCACCCGTCCTTCAGCTTCCACACGCAGAACGACGGCAAGAACGCGGCGGTCAGCGGCATCCATGATCAACGCATCACGGTGGATGGGCGTGCCTACTGGATCCTGCGCATGAGCCCGCAAGACGCCGCAACGCGCGGGTTGCGGCAGAACGATCTGGTCAAGGTCCGCAACGACCGCGGCGCGGTGATTTGCGGGGTCGACATCGCGGCGACCCTGCCCGCCGGCACGGTGAAGTCGTACAGCTCGTCGGCGGAGTTCGACCTGATCGCCACCCCTGACGGTCCGGTGGACCGCGGCGGCTGCATGAACCTGCTCACCTCGGGCGAGCCGATCTCTGCGACCTCGGACGGCATCGCGCCGAACAACTGCCTGGTTGAAGTCGCGAAGTGGGACGGCATCGTCCTGGCGGAGGCTGCATGAAGAAGTGGAACCTGATCATTGACGTCGCCAAGTGCAGCAACTGCAACAACTGCACGATGGCGATGAAGGACGAGTACGTCGGCAACGACTTTCCCGGCTACTCGGCCCCGCAGCCGCAGCACGGGCATGAGTGGCTCGTCATCGACCGCCACGTGCGTGGCAACGGCAGCATGGTCGACGTCACCTACGTGCCGCGCACCTGCAACCACTGCGACGACGCGCCGTGCGTGAAGGCCGGCCAGGGCGCCGTGACGAAGCGCCCGGACGGCATCGTCGTCATCGACCCCGTCAAGGCGCGCGGCCGCCGCGATCTGGTGCAGGCTTGCCCCTACGGCGCGGTGGTCTGGAACGAAGAGCTGGAGTTGCCGCAGCACTGGACCTTCGATGCGCACCTGATCGATGCCGGCTGGACGCAACCGCGTTGCGCGCAGGCCTGCGCGAGCGGGGCGATGAGCGTGGCCCACGTCAGCGACGACGAGATGCGTGCATTGGCCGCGCAGCAGAACCTCACGGTGGCGAAGCCGGAGCTCGGCACCAGCCCCCGCGTCTACTACCGCAACATGAGTCTGGTCACCAGCGAGTTCGTCGGCGGCAATGTGTTCGCACGATCGCCCGACGGGCAGGCCGACAACGTGTCGAACGCGCTCGTCGAATTGACGGTGGAAGGCGATCCGCAGCCGCGCCGTGCCCCGACGGACGCCTTCGGCGACTTCAAGTTCGACGGGCTGGACGATCGCGGCGCGCGTTACACGCTGCGTATCGAGAAGCCGGGTGCCGGCACGGCACAGGCGGCCGGCACGCTCGATGGCAGCACCTACCTGGGCGCCATCGAGTTGCAGCCTTTCACAAGACTGTCTCGCATCTGAAAGGCGCAACCATGCAACTCAAGAGCGTCTCCAACCGCTACGGCGCCGTGGTGGTGACCATCCACTGGCTTACCGCGCTCTCGATCTTCACGCTGCTCGGCCTCGGTCTTGGCATCGCGACAGCGCCCGACGCTGCCTCGAAGGCCGCGCTGCTGCGCCTGCACCTGCCGCTGGCCATCGTGGTGCTGGTTCTCACGCTGGCCCGCATCCTCTGGTGGTGGCTGGCCGACAAGCGCCCCGAGCCGGTCGCCGGCTCGCCCGCCTGGCAGGAACGACTCGCGTGGTTCGTGCACCGCGCGCTGTACGTGGCCATCCTGGTGCAGTGCAGCCTCGGCATCGGCCTCGTCGCAACCACCGGCGCCGGGCCGGCGATCTTCGGCGGCTCGCCGGCCGACCTGCCCGACTTCTCGGCTTCACCCGCAGCCGTCGGCCATGCCATCGGCGGCGTGGTGCTCGCGGGGCTGGTCGCGCTGCACGCAGGCGCTGCCTTGTTCCACCAGTTCATTCAACGCGACCACCTGCTGCGGCGCATGTGGTTCTGAAGCTCCAGTCCGCGCAACCCTCAACCAGGAGATCCACCATGTGGGGAACATTCAACGCGTCCAACTCGGCGCTTCTGCTGATCGACCACCAGGTCGGCACGATGAAGCTCATCAAGACGATGCCACTCGAAGTGGCAAAGAAGAACACGCTGGCGCTGGCCAAGGTGGCCAAGGCATTGAACATGCCGGTGGTGCTCACCTCGGGCACCGAGAACAGCTTCCAGGGCCCGCTGATGCCCGAACTGAAGGACATCCTGCCCGAGGCCTATGCGGCGCGCATCAGCCGCGGCGGCGCCGTCAACTCCTGGGAGGACGCCGACTTCCGCGCGGCGGTCGAAAAGACGCAGCGGCGCAACCTGATCATGGCGGGCGTGACGACTGACGTGTGCCTGTACTCGCCGGCCATCAGCGCGCGCGAGGCCGGCTACCAGGTGCAGGCGGTGATCGACGCATCGGGCTCGCCGTTCGAAGTCTCGGAGGAACTCGCCCGTCGACGCATGGAGCGCGCTGGCGTGATCCTGACCGCGACCACGACGCTGATCGCCGAACTGGCACGTGATTGGAGCCGCCCGGAGGGCGCCGCCCTGCTGCAGATCCTCACGCATGACCTGCCGTCCATCGACAACCCGCCGATCTGAGACGCCTCAAAGGAAGCTGCATCATGAAAATCATCCATCTGCTTTCGCCCGTCCTCGCCGCGGCAATGCTCTGCCAAGCCGGCGCATCGACGGCCCAGGACAAGAGCAACTCAACCGGTGTGATGCTGGCCGTGCCGCTGCATGCCGTGCCGGGCCGGTCGGCGGCGGAAGTTCAGACCGGCGCGAGCAACATCGCGCGCGCGGTCATTGGTCAGCCCGGGCTCATCGAGCAACACGTGCTCGAAAACCAGGATTCCAATGGCGTTCCGCGCTTCGTCCATGTGATGCGGTGGAAGAGCATAGATGATTGGAGCCGCATGTTCGGCGAGAACCGATTCCAGATCGCCCTGCGCGACAACACGGCCGTCACCTTCGACGCTGCACGGCTTTTCAAGCCCGCGGCTTTCTCTCAGTGACGACTGTACGCACATGACCAACTCGAAACTTGAGTCCGACGCACTGAGGCCGCCAGTGAGTACCACTGACTTCGGCATCTTCTATCCCGTCGGCCAACTGGCCGCAGCATTCTCTCGGCAAGAAGATGCGGCGCGAGTCCGGCGCGACTTGATGACCGGTGGCTTCGACGATGCTGACTGCGCGCTCTATGGGCACGAGGTCGTCAAAGCCGGCGCGCAGAGGAACCTTGCTGCGCACGCAGGCTTGCCCCGTCTGGGGTGGAGCGATGACGCGCTGCGCGTGCACTTGGAGGCGGCTGCGCAGGGTGCCTCCTTTCTGCTGATCTACGCACCAACGGATGTGGATGCGGCGCGCGTCATGAACGTGATCCGGCGAGTGCCGTTCGTCTTCGTGCATCGCTACCGTCGGCTCACGATCGAGGAGCTGACGTGATTGATGGCAGGCAACAGTCGATCTGAAGCAACGCTGATCAAGGTCATCCGTGCGATCCATTCACGCGTTAGCAAGTACAAGGAGCAGCCTTGGGAAGACCTTCTCGAAGCCCCCGCCAGGATGCTGTGCGCTGCGGAAGTCGGCGATCGCGCGCGCGCAAGGCGGACGCCAATCCAGCATTCTCGGGCGACCAGTGTCTGAAGACGAAGTCATCCAGCGTGCAGGGAATGAGGCGAAATTGAGCTCCATCGCGACTCTCTTTGGCGAATGCCTCCTCGATTTCATTGGCAAACGCCATTGCTTGACGCTGCAGCCATCACAGCGCCGCAACTGACCGCTCCACTTCCCGGGTACAGCAAGCAACGCCTTCGGATTGGCGCGCGCAATCGTCAGCAGCGTGCGCGCAGCTCCGCTGGCCTGCTTGCGCCCTTGCTCCCAGCCTTGCAGCGTGCGCACGGATACGCCCAGCAACGCCGCGAACCGGCTTTGGGAAAGCCCGGTCTTCTCGCGAGCCTCGGTCGCAGGGCTGCGAACGACGCGAACCTTGCCGGCCTCATGTCGCGGATGGACTGAAGAAGCTCGGCGCCAAGATCGCGGCTCGCCTCGAACACAGCGCCAGCCGTACCCATGCCGCCGCTGTACGCCTCGCGGCCGCCGCCACCCGCCCTCAATCCCCCGGAATCTGCGGCGGGTTCAGCGTCACCGTGCGCGCGCGGCCCTTGCGCATGCGGATGTTGAGCATCTCCACGCCCAGCGAGAAGGCCATCGCGAAGTAGACGTAGCCCTTGGGCACGTGGTGGTCGAAGCCTTCGGCGACCAGCACCACGCCGACCACGACCAGGAAGCTCAGCGCCAGCATCTTGATCGTCGGGTGGTCGGAGACGAAGCGGCCGATCGGCCCGGCGAACAGCATCATCAGGCCCACCGAGGCGACGACGGCGGCGATCATGATGCGCACGTCGTCGACCATGCCCACCGCGGTGATGATGGAGTCGAGCGAGAACACCAGGTCGACCAGCATGATCTGCAGGATCACGCCGGTGAAGGTGGCGCCGGCGCGGCTGCTGCCGTGCTCTTCCTCGCCCTCCAGCGCCTGGTGGACCTCGCCGGTGCTCTTCCAGATCAGGAACAGCCCGCCGAGGATGAGGATGAGGTCGCGGCCCGAGATCTCCTGCCCCAGCACGGTGAACAGCGGCGCCACCAGGCCGACGATCCAGGCCAGGATCAGCAGCAGCCCGATGCGCATGAACATCGCCATGAACAGGCCGATGCGGCGCGCCATCTCCTGGCGCGCGCGCGGCAGCTTGTCGACCAGGATCGAGATGAAGATGATGTTGTCGATGCCCAGCACCAGTTCCAGCGCGGTCAGCGTGGCAAAGGCGATCCAGGTCTGCGGTTGGCTCAGCAGTTCGAGCATGTCGGCTCCTCCTGGCGCGGCAGGATAGACAGTCGGCCCAAGCCCCCAGCGCGGCGCGGCCCGTCCATAATCCGCGGCTTGCTTGTGCTGCTGGACGAAGCCGACGTGAGGATGCTGTTTTCGGTGCTGGCCCTGCTGCTGGTGGCGCTGGTCGTGATGAAGCTGGTGGCCACGCAGTTGCAGGCCGTCAAGCCGCCGGCCAGCGCCGGGCCGCCGGCGCAGCGCGCGGCCGATCTCGTCAACCAGGCGATGACGCGCGCCGCGGCGCAGGCGGCCGCGCAGGCGGCCTCGCAATGAGCGACGCGGCCGACCTGCAAGGCATGCGGCTGGCGCTGGACCAGGCGCACAACGCCTGGCTGGTGGGCGAGGTGCCGGTGGGCGCGGTGATCCTGCGCGAAGGCCAGGTGATCGCCACCGGCTACAACCGCCCCATCACCACGCACGACCCGACGGCGCACGCCGAGATCGTGGCGCTGCGCCACGCCGCCACGCTGCTGCAGAACTACCGGCTGCCCGAGTGCGAGCTCTACGTGACGCTGGAGCCCTGCGCGATGTGCGCGATGGCCTTGATGCACGCGCGCTTCAAGCGCGTGGTGTTCGGCGCCGCCGACCCCAAGACCGGCGCCGCCGGCTCGGTGCTGGACCTGTTCGCCGACGCGCGGCTGAACCACCACACGCGGCCGCACGGCGGCGTGCTGGCCGAGGCCTGCGGCGCGCTGCTGCGCGACTTCTTCGCCAAGCGCCGGCGCCAGCAGCGCGACGCGCGGCTGCCGGGCGCTGCCGAGGCCGAGGCCGGCGCGGCCGATGGCGGCGAGCCGCAGCGCATTCCCACCGGCGAGGCCACCGAGCTGGCCGACGCCGACCCCGCGCCGGGCGCCGAACGGCCCGCGTGACGATCGACCACGATCGATTGACGACGATTGACCCGACCATGACCGTTGCCGCGCTCACCGTTTTCAGCCCCTCCGGCGTGGTGGCGCGGCCGGCGGCCTTGCGCCTGGCGGTGCGGCGGCTGGCCGCGCTGGGCTTCGTGTCGACGCTGGACGAAGCGGCGCTGGCCCGCCACCAGCGCTTTGCCGGCGACGATGCGGTGCGCCTGGCGGCGCTGCACCGCGTGGCGCGTGCCGCGCCGTCGGTGGCGATGGCGGCGCGCGGCGGCTACGGCCTCAGCCGGCTGCTGGACGCCATCGACTGGCCTTTGCTGGCGCGCGCCGCGACGCTGGGCACGCGCTGGGTGGGGCACAGCGACTTCACGGCGCTGCAGCTCGGGCTGCTGGCGCACGCCGGCGCGCCCAGCTGGGCCGGGCCGATGGCGCTGGACGACTTCGGCCGCAGCGACGCCGACGGCGGCGTCGACGACGTCACCGCCGCCTGCTTCGCCGAGGCGATGAGCGGCGAGCTGGAAGCCGTGGGCTGGCGCACCGAGGCCGGCTTCGACGGGCTGCAATGCCGCGGCCTGCTGTGGGGCGGCAATTTGTCGATGCTGTGCGCGCTGGTCGGCACGCCGCACCTGCCGCGGCCGGCGCGGGTGAAGGGCGGGCTGCTGTTCCTGGAAGACGTGAACGAGCACCCCTATCGCGTCGAGCGCCTGCTGCTGCAGCTGGCGCAAGCCGGGCTGCTGCAGACTCAGAAGGCGCTGCTGCTGGGCGACTTCGGCCGCGTGCGCCCGACGCCGCTGGACCGCGGCTACCGCCTGGCCGCCGTGGTGCAGCACCTGCGCGGGCTGCCCGGCATGCCGCCCATCCTCAGCGGCCTGCCGTTCGGGCACATCGCCACCAAGGTCAGCCTGCCGGTCGGCCGGCGCGCGCAGTTGCTGGTGGACGGGCGCGACGTGCTGCTGGGCTGGTAGGCGCTATCGACCCGGGCCGCGGCCCAGCGCTTCGCGGATGGCGGCGATCACCGCCTCCGGCTGGTCCAGCGGAATGGCGTGCCCGCTGTCCACGCCGATCGCCTTGGCGCCCGGGTACAGCCTGAGCAGGTCGGCGCGCTTGCCGTTGCCGTCGTCGGCGAGGGCCGAGCGTTCCTGCAGCGGCCGCAGCGCACTGAGGATCAGCACCGCGGTGGCGGGCGGCAGCGGCGGCAGGGCGAGCACGCGCTGGCCGGTGGCGTCGATGGCCTGGAACTCCTGCTTCGCCGTCTCCGAGGTCAAGGCGTTGAAGCCGACGCGCACCCACGCCGGCCAGTTCTCGGGCGCCCCTTGGCCGCGCAGTTGTTCGGGGTGCGTCGAGTCGACCAGCACCAGCGCCTGCACCTCGCCCGGGTACTGGCGGGCAAACTGCTGCAGGTACAGCCCGCCGAGCGAGTGGCCCACCAGCACGTAGGGCGGCGGCAGTTGCGTGGCCTGCAGCAGCGCGCGCAGTTCGGCCACCACGTGCGTGCCGTCGCGCGGCGTGGCCACCGCCTGGCTGCGGCCGTAGCCCGGCCGGTTGTAGGCGAGGGCGCTCGAATCGCGCGCCACCTCGGGCCAGACCTTCGCCCACCAGTCCAGCGTGCCGTCCAGGCCGTTCTCGAAGACGACCACCGGCCCGCCATGGCGGGCGACGAGGTACTCCACCGGGCGGCCGTCGACGGCGATGGTGGCGGTGCCGGGCAACGACGCGCAGCCGCCCAGCAGCGCCGCGCAGGCGAGCAGCGGCGCCAGCCGCCAGCGACCGGCAAATGACTGTAGAAAGGAGGAGATCGAAACCGAGATCACGCGAAGGCCTGCATCGGACGCCAAGCGCCCGATGATGCCGTGTGGCGCGGCGCGGTCAGACCGTGATGTGCTCGTGGTCGCCCAGGCGCACGCGCAGCTTCAGGCCGCGGCGGGCTTCGATCAGGTCGGCCTCGTCGGGCGGCAGCGTGGGCTTCCAGGCCATCGGCGCGGTGCTCATCGTCTCGTCGCGCAGCCGCGCGGGTTCGGTGGCCGTGGCCGCTTCCGCGGCCGCCGCGTGGTCGCCGCGCAGCAGCAAGGCGCGCATCGCGTCCACGCGCTGGTGGTCGCTCAGGCCGGGCGCGCAGGGGTCGGGCGCCGGGTCGCCATAGGGCGGCACGCGCGTCGCCGGCGTGTACAGCGCGGCGGCGGCCAGCGCCTCGTCGCGCTGGCGGCGTTGCCGCAAGCGCGTGGGGCGGCGCAGCGCCGCCCACACGCCGACGCCGCCAAGCGCCGCCACGGCGGCCGCGCTCAACATCAACAGGCCGGCAGTCGAACCCATGCATCACCTCGCAATCGGTGTCGTGTCAGGACATATCGGCCGCCGGCGGCGCGACTTGAGGGCTACAGTCCAGGCCCCCATGACCGCGCAAACCCCGATCCCGGCCCGCCGCGACGGCCGCACGGCCGCCGTCATCGGCGGCGGCCCGGCCGGCCTGATGGCGGCCGACGTGCTGTCCGCCGCCGGCGTGGCGGTGGACCTGTTCGACGCCATGCCGTCGGTCGGCCGCAAGTTCCTGCTGGCCGGCAAGGGCGGCCTCAGCCTGACGCACGGCGAGCCGTTCGAGCCTTTCGTCGAACGTTACGGCGCCGCGGCCGGCTGGCTGCGCCCGCTGCTGCAGCGCTTCGGCGCGCCGGCGGTGCGCGAGTTCGCGGCCGGCCTCGGCATCGGCACCTTCGTCGGCAGCTCGGGCCGCGTGTTTCCCGACGAGATGAAGGCCGCGCCGCTGCTGCGCGCCTGGCTGCACCGCCTGCGCGGGCGCGGCGTGCGGCTGCACAGCCGCCACCGCTGGACCGGCTGGACGGAAGACGGCGCGCTGCGCTTCGACGCACCCGGCGGCCCGGTGACGGCGCAGGCCGCCGCCACCGTGCTGGCGCTGGGCGGCGCCAGCTGGCCGCGGCTGGGCTCCGACGGCGCCTGGGTGCCGCTGCTGGCCGCGCGCGGCGTGGCGCTGGCGCCGCTGCAGCCGTCGAACTGCGGCTTCGACGTCGGCTGGAGCGAGCACCTGCGCAGCCGCCACGCCGGCGCGCCGCTGAAGTCGGTGGCCATCGTCTGGACCGCGGCCGACGGCCGCCCGCAGCGCCAGGCGGGCGAGTTCGTGCTGACCGAAGGCGGCGTCGAAGGCAGCCTGGTCTACGCCGCCTCGGCCGCGCTGCGCGAGCAGATCGCGCGCGACGGGCAAGCGGTGTTCCAGCTCGACCTGCTGCCGGCGCGCGACGCGGCCTGGGTGGCCGCCGAGCTGGCGCACCCGCGCGGCACGCGCTCGCTGGCCACGCATTTGAAGACGCGGCTGAAGCTCGACGGCGTGAAGGCCGCGCTGCTGTGGGAAGGCGTGGACCGCCGCACGCTGGACGACGTGCCGGCGCTGGCCGCGCGCGTCAAGGCCTTGCCCATCACCGTGCGGCGGGCGCGGCCGATCGCCGAGGCCATCAGCAGCGCCGGCGGCATTCGCCGCGAGGCGCTGGACGAGCGCTTGATGCTGCAGGCGCTGCCCGGCGTCTTCGGCGCCGGCGAGATGCTCGACTGGGAAGCGCCGACCGGCGGCTACCTGCTGACGGCCTGCCTGGCCACCGGGCACGCGGCGGGCGAGGGCGCCTTGCGCTGGCTGGCGGGCCGCTGACGGACTGACTGAATCAGGCCGCGCCGGCCGCGCCCGCCGCGCCGGCGGCCGCTTCGGCCTGCAGCTGCTGCTGCAGCAGGCGGCGGAAGCGCACCAGCGCCGCATCCATCGCCAGCGGCAGCATCGGCGCCGCGGGGTCCAGCGCGAGGTTGCGCGCCTGCGCGGTGATCATCTGGCGGTCTTCCTCGAAGGCGGTGAGCAGGCTGTCGAAGATGCGCTGCCGGGTCTGCGCGTCGCCCTGGTCGGCGCGGTGCGATTCCTGGAAGAAGTAGTGCGTGGAGGTCGCCGTCTCCGGCGTCAGCGCCTGGCAGCTGTGCAACTGCACGGCGCGGCGCAGGTCGTCGTCGGCATCGGCCGCCGGGCGGCCGCCGGAGTGCATCAGCAGCGTGGCCGGCAGCACGAAGTCGTAGACGATCCAGCGGTTGATCGGCGTGTCGAACGGGCGGAACGACTGGTAGTACGGCGACGGCGGCACGTTGCGCACCTCGCGCGCGATGCGCAGGCCGCGCTCGATCTCGGTGATGAGCGGCTGCGCGCGCGCGATCTCGGGCGTGCCGCCGAAGGTCTTGTCGTGCACGTAGCTGAGGTGCGAGAAGTCGAGCAGGTTGTCGGCGATCAGCAGCCACGGCACCTGGTAGTGCATGTAACCTGGCAGGTAGCACCAGTCGGCGTGGTCGCACGAGAAGTTGTCGGGCAGCAGCGCGGGGTCGGCGCGCTCGGGGTCGCCCATCCAGACGAAGACCCAGCGGTTCTTCAGCGCCAGCGGGTAGCGCCGCACGCGCGCCCGCGGCGGCACGCGGTCCTGGCCCGGCACCTCGATGCAGCGGCCGTCGGGGCCGTACTTGAGGCCGTGGTAGCCGCAGCGCACGGCGTCGCCTTCCTTGCGGCCGGCCGACAGCGGCGCCAGCCGGTGGCAGCAGCGGTCGGCCAGCGCCGTGAGGCCGCCGTCGGCGGTGCGGTAGACCAGCACCGGCTCGCCGAGCACGGTGCGCGCGAACAGGCCGTCGGCCGGGATCTCGTGGTCCCAGGCGATCACGTACCAGGCGTTGCGCAAGAAGCCGTCGTTCATAGCAGCAGGCTGTCCTGGTCGAGCGTGCCGGCGCGCGCCTGGCCGAACATCTCCACGAGGCGCTCGACGGTCATCGACGCGCGCTGCTCGCCGGCGAGGTCCAGCACGATTTGGCCGCGGTGCATCATCAGCGTGCGGTCGCCGTAGGCCAGGGCCTGCGCCATCGAGTGCGTGACCATCAGCACCGTCAGCCGCCGCTCGGCGACGATGCGCCGCGTCAGCTCCATCACGAAGGTGGCCATCGTCGGGTCGAGCGCGGCGGTCATCTCGTCGAGCAGCAGCAGGCGCGAGGGCCGCATCGTCGCCATCAGCAGGCTCACCGCCTGGCGCTGGCCGCCGGACAGCAGCTCCATGCGGTCGCCCAGGCGCTGCTCCAGCCCCAGGCCCAGCGGCGCAAGCAGCTCGCGGTAACGCGCGCGGCGCGGCGCGTCGAGCGCGGCGCGCAGGCTGCGCGGGCGGCCGCGGTCGTCGGCCAGCGCCAGGTTCTCTTCGATCGTCAACGGGCCGCAGGTGCCGGCCAGCGGGTCTTGGAAGACGCGCGCGCACAGGCCGCTGCGGGCATGCGTGGGCACGCGCGTGATGTCGCGGCCGTCGACGCACAGCCGCCCTTGCGCGGCCGCCACGTCGCCGGCCAGCGCGTTCAGCAGCGTCGACTTGCCGGCGCCGTTGGAGCCGATCACGCTGACGAAGCGGCCCTCGGCGATGTGCAGGTCGAGGCCGCGCAGCGCGTGGTTCTCGTTGGCCGTGCCGGCGTTGAAGACGACGTGCAGGCCTTCGATGTCGATCATCGCGCCTCCCGCGGCGGGCGCGCCGGCTCGGGCTTGGGCTCGGGCTTGGGCTTCAAATGCCGGCGCCGGCTGTGCTTGGTGAACAGGAACGCCGCGGTGACGACCACGGCCGAGATCAGGTTGAGGTCGGAGGTGGTGAGGCCGATCGCCTCGCTCTCCAGCGCCAGCGAGATGGTGAAGCGGTAGACGATGGCGCCGGCCACGCAGGCCGCCACCGCTGCCAGCGGCGACCAGCTGCGCACGAAGGCCTCGCCGAGGATCACCGCCGCCAGGCCGATGACGATGGTGCCGACGCCCATCGACACGTCGGCAAAGCCGTAGAGCTGCGCGAACAGCGCGCCCGACAGCCCGGCCAGCGCGTTGGACAGCGCCAGCCCGACGTAGATGCGCTGCGCCGCCGGCACGCCCACGGCCGAGGCCATGCGCGGGTTGGCGCCGATGGCGCGCAGGCTCAGGCCGTAGCGCGAGGCCAGGAACAGCCCCACCAGCACGCCGGTGGCGAGGCACAGCAGCGCGGCCACCGCCAGCTTGGCCGCCGGCGTGCCCAGGCCCAGCGCCGTGAAGCTGCCGACCACCGTGTCGTGGCCCAGCAGCGGCAGGTTGGGGCGCCCCATCACGCGGATGTTGATGGAGTACAGCGCCGTCATGCTCAAGATGCCGGCCAGCAGGTTGAGGATCTTCAGCCGCTCGCTGAGAAAGGCGGTCAGCAGCCCGGCAAGCGCCCCGGCCAGCGCGCCGGCCAGCAGCGCCAGCCAGGGGTTGGCGCCGGCCACCACCAGCGCCGCGCAGCAGGCCGCGCCGAGCGGAAAACTGCCGTCGACCGTGAGGTCGGGGAAGTTGAGCATGCGAAACGACAGCAGCACGGCGATGGCCACCAGGCCATACAAAAAGCCGAGCTGCAAGGCGCCCAGCGCGGCGAACGAAGACATGTGCGTGGCTCTCCCTGGCGGCGGATGATCGCCGATGCGCGGCGGCGCGCGCGCCGCGCCTGGGTTCTCTGGCCTGGCGGCTTACTTGTTGGCCGCCACCGGCTTGGCGCGCGCGGCCAAGGCCGGCGGCACCGCCAGGCCGATGCGCTGCGCCTCCTGCGCGTTGAGCACGACGTCGAGGTTGGTGCTGGAGGCCACCGGCAGGTCGCCGGGCTTGCGGCCTTTGAGGATGTCGGCCACCAGCCGGCCGGTGATGCGGCCGAGGTCGACGTAGTTGAAACCGCTGCCGACCAGCACGCCGCGCGGCACGTAGCCGGCGTCGCCGATGGTCGGCATGCGGTTTTGCCGCGCCACCGCGACCACCGCCTCCAGCCCGCTGGCGACCACGTTGTCGGTGGGCAGGTACAGCGCGTCGACGCGGCCCACCAGCCGTTCGGCGGCGGCGCTGAGGTCGGCGCTGCGGTTGGCCGCCGATTCCACCAGCTCCAGCCCGGCGTCCTTGACGGCGCGGCGCAGCACGGCGATCAGCGCGATGGAGTTGGTCTCGCCGGGGTTGTAGATCACGCCCAGGCGCTTGAGCGACGGCACCAGCTGGCGCGCCAGCTCGACCTGCTGGGCCACCGGCGCCATGTCGGTGACGCCGGTGACGTTGGCGCCGGGCCGCGCGGGGTCGGCCACCAGCTTGGCGGCCACCGGGTCGGTGACGGCCGAGAAGACGATGGGCACCTCGTTGGTGGCCGCCAGCACCGACTGCGCCGACGGCGTGGAGATGGCCACGATCACGCTCGGCCGCTGGCCGACCAGCTTGGCGGCGATCTGCGCCGCATTGGCCGGCTGGCCCTGGGCGCTGTCGAAGCTGGTGCGCAGCGTCTGCTTGTCCTTGTAGCCCAGCGCCGCCAGCTCTTCGAGCGCGCCCTTGCGCACGTCGTCGAGCGCCGGGTGCTCGACGATGGCGGTGAAGGCCACGTAAGGCATCGGCGCTTGGGCTTGTGCCTGCGCCGCGGCCAGCGGCGCGAGCAGCAGCGCCAGCGCGCATCGGAACCAGACTCGCAACATGATCATCTCCTCGGTGGGTCGGTCGGACGGGACAGGGCGGCCGCGGCGGGCCGTATTGGATGGTGCACGGGATCGCGTTCGGGATCGGCGTAGAAGGGCAACTGGCGCACGCGCGCGGCCACCGCCTCGGCAATGTGGGCGTGGTCGCTGCCGGGCTGCAGCGCCGCAGCCACCCAGGCGGCGGCCTGCGCGCAGTCGACCGCGCCGAAGCCGCGCGTGGTGACCGCCGAGGTGCCCAGGCGCAGGCCGCTGGCGCGCGCGAAGTCGGCGTCGCCGGGCAGCGGCACGGCGTTGGCGCCGATGCCGCAGGCGTCCAGGCAGGCCGCGGCGCGGCGGCCGTCGAGGCCGAGCGGGCGCACGTCGACCACGGCGAAGGGCACGTCGGTGCCGCCGGTCTGCACGTGCAGCCCCTGCGCCTGCAGCGCCGCGGCCAGCGCGCGCGCATTGGCCAGCACGCGGCGGTGGTAGTCGGCGTAGGCGGGCGTCAGCGCCTCGCCCAGCGCCACCGCCTTGCCGGCGACGAGGCCGAGGATGGGCGTGCCCTGCAGCGTGGGGCACAGCGCTTCGTCGACGCGGCGTGCGAGCGCGTCGTCCATCGTCAGCACCAGGCCGCCGCGCACGCCGCGCAGGTTCTTGTAGGTGGTGGTGGTCACCGCGTCGGCATGCGGCAGCGGGTTCGGGAACAGGCCGGCGGCCACCAGCCCGGCGACGTGGGCGATGTCGGCCATCAGCCGCGCGCCGACCTCGCGCGCGATGGCGGCCAGGCGCGCGAAGTCGATGGCGCGCGGGTAGGCCGAGCCGCCGGCGACGATCAGCCGCGGCCGGTGCTGGCGGGCCAGGGCCTGCAGTTCGTCCTCGTCGATGAAGCCGTCGGCGCGCACGCCGTAGTGCACGGCGCGGTAGCGCTGGCCGCTGAGGGTGGCGGGGTCGCCGTGGCTGAAGTGGCCGCCGTCGGCCAGGCCCATGGCGAGCACGCAGTCGCCCGGGCGCAGCACGGCCATGAACACCGCCTGGTTGGCCTGCGTGCCCGAATGCGGCTGCACGTTGGCGTGGCGCGCGCCGAACACGCGGCAGGCGCGCTCGATGGCCAGTTGCTCCAGCGCGTCGACATACGGCGACGTGCCGAGAAAGCGCGCGCCCGGATAGCCTTCCACCGTGACGTTGCCCAGCGCCGACGCGCTGGCCTGCTGCTGCGCCAGGCTGACGTAGTTTTCCGAGGCGCCCAGCTCCAGCCGGCCGACGAGGCGGCGCGACTCCAGCGCCAGCAGCCGCGCCACCGCCGCGTCGGCCTGCGCCAGCGGCGCGTGGAAGTGCCGCTGGCCGTCGTCGTCGCCGCGTTCGTCCACGCGCGCTCTCGCAGCGTTTCAGGCGGCCAGCGGTTGCAGCAGGCAGTCGTCGGCCAGCGGCCGCACGGGGCTGCGGTCGCGCTCGTGCGCGTAGGCGGCCACGTCCTTGGTGGCGGCGTTGGCCACGGGGTTGAGGATCAGCGAGAAGATCCAGCGTGAGTACGGCGTGATGTTCTGCGCCGAGACGTGCAGCAGGTTGTCGCCGAAGATCAGCAGCGTGCCGCGCGGCCCCTTGGCCGAGACCATGCCCAGTTCGCGCACCAGCGCGGCCACGGCCTCGCGCGGCACGGTCCACAGCTCCCACTTCTCGCCGTCGACGCTGCGCTGCAGCGGGATCTCGCGCTTGTGCGAGCCGGGCACGAAGATCAGCGGGCCGTTGAACTCGTCGACGTCGTCGAGCAGGATGTGCAGGTTCAGCGCCAGCGGCCGCGGCACGCCGTCGCGCTTGTGGTGGGTGGCGAAGTCGGTGTGCCAGTCGAAGCCGATGCCGTCGAAGCCGGCCTTCGGGTTGATCTTGACCTGCTGCGCGTAGAGGTCGCGCTCGCCGAGGATCTGCATCGCCGGCCGCACCAGCCGCGGGTGGCGCACCAGCCGCGCGTAGACCTCGCTGCGCCGGTGCAGCGACAGCAGGTTGCGGATGGCGCCGCCGCCGGCTTCGCGCTGGTTCTCGGGGCGGTCCTCGGCCATCAGCCGCGGCACTTCGGCGCGCAGCACCTCGACTTCCTCGTTGGAGAAGGCGCCGGGGATCACCAGGAAGCCGTCGCGGTCGAGTTGCTGCAGTTGGGTTTCGGTCAGCGTCATGGCCTGGCGCGGGCGAGCCGCGGGATGGTCGCGAATGAAGGCCATCGTAGTGACGGCGGCTGAGCATGTGATTGCCATTTCAGCCTTGATCTCCAACAATGATGGTTGAAATCACCAAGAACCATCCGAAGAATGACTGATATGGCTCAAACCAGCCAGCCCGTGGAGCTGGATCGCATCGACCGGCGCATTTTGGCCGTGCTGCAGCGCGAGGGGCGCATCTCCAACGTCGACCTCGCCGAGCGCGTGGCCTTGTCGCCCACGCCCTGCCTGCGCCGCGTCAAGCGGTTGGAAGAGCAGGGCGTGATCGCCGGCTACCGCGCCGAGCTGGGCCGCCGCGCGCTGGGCCTGGGGATGACCGCCTTCGTCTTCGTCAACATCGAGCGCCACGGCCCGCGGGCGACGCAGGCCTTCGTCGAGGCGGCGCTGGCGATCGAGCAGATCGTGGCCTGCCACGTGCTGACCGGCAGCTACGACTTCCTGCTGGAAGTGGTGGCGCGCTCGCTCGACGACTATGCCGAGGTGATGCTCGAACGCCTGGGCGGGCTGCCCGGCGTCAGCGGCCTGCAAAGCTGCTTTGCGCTGCGCACGCTCAAGCAGGGCAGCGAGCTGCCGCTGTCGCACCTGGCGGCCGGCGCCAAGCGCTGAAGCCGCGCGGCTGATGCCCCGGCAGCCGTGCCCGGCAGCCGCGCCGCGCGCCGTGGCACACTCCGCCGCTTCGTTTTTCGCCCCCGGTTTTCTTGGACAAGATCGTTTCGCAGATCGCCGCCGAGCTGAAGGTTCGCGCGGCACAGGTGCAGGCCGCCGTGGACCTGCTGGACGGCGGGGCCACCGTCCCCTTCATCGCCCGCTACCGCAAGGAAGCCACCGAGGGCCTCGACGACGTGCAGTTGCGCGAGCTGGAAGCGCGGCTGGCCTATCTGCGCGAGCTGGAAGAGCGCCGCGCCGCGGTGCTGAAAAGCATTGCCGAGCAGGGCAAGCTGACGCCGGCGCTGCAGGCCGCCGTCGCCGCGGCGCCGACCAAGCAGGAGCTGGAAGACCTGTACCTGCCCTACAAGCCCAAGCGCCGCAGCAAGGGCCTGATCGCCCGCGAGGCGGGATTGGAGCCGCTGGCCGACCGGCTGTTCGCCGACCCGGCGCTGGACCCGGCGGCCGAGGCCGCCGCCTTCATCAATGCCGACGCCGGCTTCGCCGATGCCCCCGCGGTGCTGGACGGCGTGCGCGACCTGCTGTCCGAGCGCTGGGCCGAAGACGCGGCGCTGGTCGGCGGCTTGCGTGAATGGTTGTGGGACGGCGGCCTGCTGCAGGCCAGGCTGGTCGACGGCAAGGACGGCAGCCACCCCGACGCCGCCAAGTTCCGCGATTATTTCGACTACGCCGAGCCGATCCGCAAGGTGCCTTCGCACCGCGCGCTGGCGGTGTTCCGCGGCCGCACGCAGGAGTGGCTCGACGCCAAGCTGGTGTTGGAAGAAGCGGCCGTGCCGGGCAAGCCCGGCCTGGCCGAAGGCCGCATTGCCCGCCACCTGGGCTGGAGCCACCAGCAGCGCAAAGGCGACGAGCTGATCCGCAAGACCATCGCCTGGACCTGGAAGGTCAAGCTCTCGCTGTCGCTCGAACGCGACCTGTTCGGCCGCCTGCGCGAGGACGCCGAGGGCGTTGCCATCAAGGTGTTCGGCGACAACCTGCGCGACCTGCTGCTGGCCGCGCCGGCCGGCAAGCGCGTGGTGATGGGGCTGGACCCGGGCATCCGCACCGGCGTCAAGGTGGCCGTGGTCAGCGACACCGGCAAGGTGCTGGACACCGCCACCGTCTACCCGCACGAGCCGCGGCGCGACGTCGAAGGCACGCTGCACGCGATGGGCAAGCTGGTGGCGCTGCACGGCGTGAACCTGATCGCCATCGGCAACGGCACGGCCAGCCGCGAGACCGACCACGTCGCCGCCGAGCTGATCCAGCGCGTGCACGCGCTGGCCCCCGAGCATCGGCTGGACAAGGTGGTCGTCAGCGAGGCCGGCGCCTCGGTCTACAGCGCCAGCGAGTACGCCAGCAAGGAGCTGCCCGAGCTGGACGTCAGCCTGCGCGGCGCCGTCAGCATCGCGCGGCGGCTGCAGGACCCGCTGGCCGAGCTGGTGAAGATCGACCCCAAGAGCATCGGCGTCGGCCAGTACCAGCACGACGTCAACCAGAGCCAGTTGGCCCGAACCTTGGACGCGGTGGTCGAAGACTGCGTCAACGGCGTCGGCGTCGACCTGAACACCGCGTCGGTGCCGCTGCTGGCGCGCGTCTCGGGGCTGTCGGCGGCGGTGGCCGCGGGCATCGTGCGCTGGCGCGATGCGCACGGCGCCTTCAGCAACCGCCAGCAGTTGCTGGACGTGAGCGGCCTGGGGCCGCGCAGCTTCGAGCAGGCGGCGGGCTTCCTGCGCATCCGCGGCGGCGACAACCCGCTGGACCAGACCGGCGTGCACCCCGAGACCTATCCGCTGGTGCACAAGCTGCTGGCCGCGACGCAGCGGCCGATCGAGGCCGTGATGGGCAAGCCCGAGCTGCTGCGCACGCTCAAGCCCGAGGCCTTTGCCGACGCGCAGTTCGGCGCGGTGACCGTCAAGGACATCCTGGCCGAGCTGGAGAAGCCTGGCCGCGACCCGCGGCCCGACTTCAAGGTGGCGCGCTTCAACGAAGGCGTCAGCGACCTCAAGGACCTGCAGCCGGGCATGGTGCTGGAAGGCACGGTCAGCAACGTGGCGCAGTTCGGCGCCTTCGTCGACCTCGGCGTCCACCAGGACGGGCTGGTGCACGTGAGCCAGCTCGCGAACAAGTTCGTGGCCGACGCGCGCGAGGTGGTGCGCACCGGCCAGATCGTCAAGGTGCGCGTGGTGGAGGTGGACCTGGCGCGCAAGCGCATCGCGCTGACGATGAAGCTGGACGCGCCGGCGCCGGCAAAGGCCGACCGCGAGCGCGGCGACAACCGCTTTCGCCCGGCCGAGCGCGGCGAGCGCGCGCGCGGCGGCGCGCCGGCGGCGGCCACCGGGGCGATGGCGGCCGCGTTCGCGCGGCTGCAGGGCAAGCGCTGAAGGTTGCGGGGCAGGGGCCGGGCCGGGCCGGCGCCGAGCGAGCGGCCGGCGCCGCCCGGTCGTCAGGCGGCCGGCAGTTGCTGGTCGCTGTGCTGCGGGTCGGCGCCGCTGGCCGGCGGGTGCACGGGCAGTTCGAGCTCGAACCAGAACGTGCTGCCCTGGTCGGGCACGCTGTCGACGCCGATGCGGCCGCCCTGGCGCTCGACGAGCTGCTTGCACAAGGCCAGGCCCAGGCCGGTGCCGCCGAAGGCCTTGCCGATGCCGGCATCGGCCTGCACGAATTCCTGGAACAGCCGGGCCTGGGCGTCGGGCGCGATGCCGCGCCCGGTGTCGCGCACCTCCACGCGCAGCCGCCAGTGCTCGGGCGTCGCGCCGGGGGCGCCGCCGACCGCCACGTCGATGCGCCCCGTGCGCGTGAACTTGACGGCGTTGGACAACAGGTTGGCCAGCACCTGGCGCAGCCGCAATTCGTCGAACACCAGTTGCGCCGGCAGCGTGGGCGCCAGCGTCCAGTCCAGGGCCAGGCTCTTGAGCTGCGCCTGCACGATGTAGGGCTCCACCGCGGCGCGCAGCCACGGCTCCAGCGCGACGGGCGTGGGCTGGAACTGGAAGCGGCCGACTTCGAGCTTGGCGAGGTCGAGCACGTCGTTGACCAGCAGCAGCAAGGTATCGGCCGAGCCGCGCAGGATCTCGACGAAGCGCCGCTGCTTGGCGTCGAGCGGCGAGCGCATCAGCAACTCGGCCATGCCCATGACGCCGCCGATCGGGTTGCGCAACTCGTGCACCACGTGCGCCAGGAACGGCGGCACCTTGGCCGCCGCGCCGGCATCGGCATCGGCGGCGGCCTGCGCCTGACGCTTGAGCTCGGCGATCTGGCCGATGTCGTGGTGGTAGCGCGATTCGGCGGCGCGTTCCATCGCCTCGATGCGCTGCAGGTCGATCGGGCGCAGCGTCTCGGCGCCGGGCCGCCCGGCGCGCAAGTGTTCCACCAGGTAGCGCGCGCGGCTGGAGCGCTTCACCGCCGGCAGGCAGGCCTTGCGCGCGGCGATGGCGGCGTCCAGCGCACCGGGCATGTCGCCCAGCGCCGCGCAGGCCTCGCGCAGGCCGTCGAGCAGCCGCATCTCGTGCAGCGGCGTCAGATGCATGACGTCGGCGGTGTCGAGGCAGTCGCGGGCGTAGTCGCGCGCTTCCACCCAGCGCTGCTGCCCGCACAGGGCGCGCAGCCGGTAGACGCGGTAGTTGCGCAGGCGCTGCAGGCGCAAGCGGGTGTTGCTGTCCTGCGGCTCGCCGCCGAGCGCGCGTTCGGCTTCGTCGAAGCGGCCCACGCACAGCAGCGCCAGCGCCGCCAGCAGCGGCATGCGGCTGGCCAGCGCCTGCGCGCCCGGCCGCGCCATGTCGGTCTCCCAGGCCTGGTAGGCCTCTTCGTGGCGGCCCAGCATGTCGAGCGCGAACACGCGGTTCTGCAGGCCGACGATCCAGGCCGGCGCGATCGGGTCGAGCAGCATCAACTCGCGCACCGGCTCCAGCAGCGCCAGCGCCGCTTCGGGGTCGAGCGCGATCTCGCACAGCGCGGCGGCCAGGTTGATGCGCACGGCGGCGCGCGCGTAGCGGTTGTCGGTCTGGTCGGCCAGCGTCAGCGATTGCTCGGCGAGGGCGAAGAAGTCGTCGTAGCGGCCGAGGTCGAGGTGCGTGTGCGCCAGGTACTGCATGGCCTGGGTGCGCTCGATCGGGTGCAGGTCATCGCTGTCGCTCAGCAGCCGCGTGGCAAGCTGGTCGAGCTCGACGAAGCGGCAGGCGGCGAACAGCCAACCCAGCCGCGCGATGCGCAGCAGCTTGAGCCCGCGCGGCACGCCCAGCTTGCGGCATTGCTGGACGGCGGCGTCGAGCAGGCGTTCGCCATCGCTCGCCGTCGCGGTGACGATGGCGCGGTGCCAGATGTAGAACTGCGCCAGCGCCTCGCTCTCGACGTCGCCGCTGGCCTGCGCGGCGGCGGCCGCCGCGCGGCCGTAGCGCGCCATGTCGCTGTCGGCCCCGCCTTCGCCGCGGAAGAATTGGCCGCGCGCCAGCTCCAGCCAGCCGGCGGCGTCGTGCGACCGGATGTCGAGTCCGGGTACGGGACCCGATGCGTCGGTCATGCCACAGGCCTCAATCGGCGCCCCCGGCCCATCCCCGAGCGCCATGGTCCGACCGATGGTAGCGCATGCCCCCCGGTCGGCATTGCGCTGCGCTAAACTGCCGGGTTGTGCAATTCACGCTGTCGGCGGCTTTCGGCCGGCGGCGCCGCGCAGCCACTCAACAAGAGCAGGGAAAGGCACGACGGTTATGACACCGCGGACTACGACGACACCCCTTACCGAGGTCTGATCGCCGCCGCGCCGTCACGTCCAGCATTCCCCACAGAAGAAGCGCGGCTCATCCCCGCGCTTCGCTGCTTTTGGAGTTCCCATCCCATGTCCGTGAACATCACGCTGCCTGACGGCGCCGTCAGGTCTTTCGAGCATCCGGTGACGGTGGCCCAGGTGGCCGCCAGCATCGGCCCCGGTCTGGCCAAGGTCGCCTTGGGCGGCAAGGTCGACGGAAAGGTGGTCGACCTGAGCTTCCTGGTCGACCACGACGCGAAACTGGCCATCGTCACCGACAAGGACGCCGACGGGCTGGAGCTGATCCGCCACAGCACGGCGCACCTGCTGGCCTATGCGGTGAAGGAGTTGTTTCCCGACGCGCAGGTGACGATCGGCCCGGTCATCGAGAACGGCTTCTACTACGACTTCGCCTACAAGCGTCCGTTCACGCCCGAGGACCTGGCGGCCATCGAGCAGCGCATGGCGGAACTCGCCAAGAAGGACGAGCCGGTGGTCCGCCGCGTGCTGCCGCGCGACGAGGCCGTGGCCTATTTCAAGAGCCTGGGCGAGCACTACAAGGCCGAGATCATCGCCAGCATCCCCGCCGGCGAGGACGTCAGCCTGTACCGCGAAGGCGGTTTCGAAGACCTCTGCCGCGGCCCGCACGTGCCCAGCACGGGGCGGCTCAAGCACTTCAAGCTGATGAAGGTGGCCGGCGCCTACTGGCGCGGCGACCACCGTAACGAGCAGTTGCAGCGCATTTACGGCACGGCCTGGGCCAGCAAGGACGACCTGCAGAAGTACCTGACGATGCTGGAAGAGGCCGAGAAGCGCGACCACCGCAAGCTCGGCCGCGAACTGGACCTGTTCCACCTGGACGAGCACAGCCCCGGCACGGTGTTCTGGCACCCCAAGGGCTGGACGGTGTGGCAGGAGGTGGAGCAGTACATGCGCCGCGTCTACCGCGACAACGGCTACCTGGAAGTGAAGGGCCCGCAGATCCTCGACCAGCACCTGTGGGAGAAGACGGGCCACTGGGGCAAGTACCGCGAAAACATGTTCACGACGGAATCGGAGAAGCGCGAGTACGCGCTCAAGCCGATGAACTGCCCCGGCCACATCCTGATCTTCAAGCAGGGCATCAAGAGCTACCGCGACCTGCCGCTGCGCTACGGCGAGTTCGGCGCCTGCCACCGCAACGAGCCCACGGGCGGGCTGCACGGCATCATGCGCGTGCGCGCCTTCACGCAGGACGACGGCCACATCTTCTGCACCGAAGACATGATCCTCGACGAGTGCGTGGCCTACACGGCGCTGCTGCAGAAGGTCTACGCCGACTTCGGCTTCCACGACATCCAGTACAAGGTGGCGACGCGGCCCGAAGCCCGCATCGGCAGCGACGAGGCCTGGGACAAGGCCGAGCACGCGCTGATGGAAAGCCTGCGGCGCTCGGGCGTGGACTTCGTCGTCGCGCCCGGCGACGGCGCCTTCTACGGCCCGAAGATCGAGTACACGCTGAAGGACGCGCTCGGCCGCCCCTGGCAGTGCGGCACGATGCAGGTCGACTTCTTCATGGCCGAGCGCCTGGGCGCCGAGTACGTGGCCGAAGACAGCGGCCGCCGCCACCCGGTGATGCTGCACCGGGCCATCGTCGGCAGCCTGGAGCGCTTCATCGGCATCCTCATCGAGCAGCACGCCGGCGCGCTGCCGGTCTGGCTGTCGCCGGTGCAGGCGGTGGTGGCCTCGATCACGGAAAACCAGGCCGACTACGCCGCCGAGGTGGCGAAAGCGTTGCAAAAACAAGGAGTTAGAGTCCAGCTCGATTTGCGCAACGAAAAAATCACCTATAAAATCCGCGAGCATTCCTTGCAAAAGGCGCCGTTCATCCTGGTCGTGGGCGACAAGGAGAAGGCAAGCGGCGCCGTTGCGGTGCGCGCCCGGGGCAATCAAGACCTCGGTGTGATGCCCCTCGCAGACTTCCAAACGAAGCTGGCTGGTGACATCGCCCGGAAGTCGTGACGGCGGCCGGCGCCCACCTTTTTGTCGACACCGTGCCCGGCCCTGCCTTGCCGGGTGCATGAGGAGTTCAAACCATCGCTACCTTCATGGACCGGCGCGTTCCCAACGTCGAACGCAAGCACAAGCTCAACCGCGAGATCATGGCGCCGCAGGTGCGCCTGAACGGGGTCGAGAACGAGCCGCTGGGCATCGTGGGCTTGCAGGACGCGCTGCGCATGGCAGGCGAGCTGGACGTGGACCTGGTCGAGATCGCGGCCACCGCCGACCCCCCGGTCTGCCGGCTGATGGACTACGGCAAGTTCAAGTACATCGAGCAGAAGAAGGCGGCCGAGGCCAAGTCCAAGCAGAAGGTCATCGAGGTCAAGGAAGTCAAGTTCCGGCCCGGCACCGATGAAGGCGACTACAACATCAAGATGCGCAACCTGCGCCGCTTCATCGCCGAAGACGGCGACAAGGGCAAGGTCACGCTGCGCTTCCGCGGTCGCGAGATCACGCACCAGGACATCGGCATGCGGCTGCTGGAACGCATCCGCGACGAGCTGGCCGACGTCTCGGTGGTCGAGCACATGCCCAAGCTCGAAGGGCGCCAGATGATCATGGTGCTGGCGCCCAAGAAGAAGTAGGTTTCGAAGGATTCGCCGCCGCGGTCTGGTCACCGTGGCGGCGATGCAGAAGCCGCTGCAGGCCGGCAAGTGCTTTCGGGTCCACCGAAAGCCGCCTGCAGGGGTCACTTAGAAGGAGCAGCAATGCCCAAGATGAAGACCAAGAAGAGCGCGGCCAAGCGGTTCCGCGTGCGTCCGGGTGGCACCGTCAAGCGCGGTCAGGCGTTCAAGCGCCACATCCTCACCAAGAAGAGCACGACCCGCAAGCGCCACCTGCGCGGCGCGGCCAACGTGCACGAGACCAACATGGGCCACATCGCGTCGATGATGCCCTTCGCCGGCCTCTGAGAGGAGATCACGCATGCCTCGCGTCAAACGTGGTGTCACCGCACACGCCCGCCACAAGAAGATCCTGAAGCTCGCCAAGGGCTTCCGGGGTCGCCGCAAGAACGTCTTCCGCATCGCCAAGCAGGCGGTGATGAAGGCGGGCCAGTACGCCTACCGTGACCGCCGCACCCGCAAGCGGGTGTTCCGCCAGCTGTGGATCGCCCGCATCAACGCGGCGAGCCGCGAACTGGGCGTCACCTACAGCAAGTTCATGGCCGGCCTGAAGAAGGCGCAGATCGACATCGACCGCAAGGTGCTGGCCGATCTGGCCGTCCACGACCCGGCTGCCTTCGGCAGCATCGTCGACAAGGTGAAGGCCCAACTGAGCTGATGTTCCGCAGGGCGCCGCGCAGGCGCCCTGCCGACGTCGTCCTTCGAAGGCCGTCACCCGTGGGCGGCCTTTTTTCTTTTCCCAGCGCATGAACGACCTCGATCAACTGGTGGCTGCGGCCACCGCCGATTTCGACGCCGCGCCGACGCCGGCCGAGCTGGAGAACGCCAAGGCGCGCTTCCTCGGCAAGAGCGGCCGCGTGACCGAGCTGCTCAAGGGCCTGGCCGCGCTGCCGCCCGAGCAGAAGAAGACCCGCGGCGCCGAGATCAACCAGCTCAAGGGCCGCATCGAGGCCGCGCTGCAGGCCCGCCGCGAGCGCCTGGCCGATGCCGAGCTGCAGGCGCAACTGCAGGCCGAGGCGCTGGACGTCACGCTGCCCGGCCGCGGCCGCGGCACCGGCGGGCTGCACCCGGTCAGCCGCACGATCGAGCGCATCGAGGCCATCTTCGGCTCGATGGGCTTCGACGTTGCCGACGGTCCCGAGATCGAGACCGACTGGATGAGCTTCACCGCGCTGAACAACCCCGAGAACCATCCGGCGCGCTCGATGCAGGACACCTTCTACGTCGACCTGAAGGACGAGCACGGCGCCTGGCTCAACCTGCGCCCGCACACCAGCCCGATGCAGGTGCGCTACGCCCAGGCGCATGCGCGCAAGCACGCGCCGGCGGTGGCCGCCGGCCAGGCGATGCCCGAGATCCGCGTCATCGCGCCGGGCCGCACCTACCGCGTCGACAGCGACGCCACGCACTCGCCGATGTTCCACCAGTGCGAAGGCCTGTGGATCGGAGAGAACGTCAGCTTCAAGGACCTGAAGGTGGTGTTCAGCGACTTCGTGCGCCAGTTCTTCGAGACCGACGACTTCGACGTGCGCTTCCGCCCGTCGTTCTTCCCCTTCACCGAGCCCTCGGCCGAGATCGACATCGCCTTCGGCAGCGGGCCGCTGGCCGGCCGCTGGCTGGAGGTGGCCGGCTCCGGCCAGGTGCACCCGAACGTGGTGCGCAACTTCGGCCTCGACCCGCAAGCGCACATCGGCTTCGCCTTCGGCATGGGCCCCGACCGCCTGGCCATGCTGCGCTACGGCATCGACGACCTGCGCCTGATGTTCGACGGCGACCTGCGCTTCCTGGCGCAGTTCCGCTGAATCCACGCGCCGAGAAAGAGCGACATGCAATTCCCCGAGTCGTGGTTGCGCGAGTTCTGCAACCCCCCGCTGTCGACGGCCGAGCTGGCCGAGCTGCTCACCATGTCGGGCATGGAGGTCGAAGACCTGCGCCCGGTGGCGCCGCCGTTTTCCGGCGTGGTGGTGGCCGAGATCCTGAGCGCCGAGCCGCACCCGCAGGCCGACCGCCTGCGCGTGTGCAGCGTCAGCGCCGGCGCGGCCACGCCCGATGGGCCGCTGCAGATCGTCTGCGGCGCGCCCAATGCGCGGCCCGGCATCCGCGTGCCGCTGGCGATGGTGGGCGCCGAGCTGCCGCCGGGCCCCGACGACAAACCGTTCAAGATCGGCATCGGCAAGCTGCGCGGCGTGGAAAGCCGCGGCATGCTGTGCTCGGCGCGCGAGCTGGGCGTCGCCGACGACCACGGTGGTCTGCTGGAGCTGGCCGCCGATGCGCCGCTGGGCAGCGACCTGCGCCGGTACCTGTCGCTCGACGACACGGTGTTCACGCTGAAGCTAACCCCGAATCTAGGCCACTGCCTCAGCGTCTACGGCATCGCGCGCGAGGTCTCGGCGCTGACCGGCGCGCCGCTCGTCACGCCGCCCATCGCACCGGTGAAGCCGCAAAACGACCAGGTGCTGCCGGTGGAGGTGCTGGCGCCGGACCTGTGCGGCCGCTTCTCGGGCCGCGTGCTGCGCGGCGTCGACACGCGGGCGAAAACGCCGCAGTGGATGGTCGATCGCCTGGCCCGCTGCGGCCAGCGCAGCGTGACGGCGCTGGTCGACATTTCCAACTACGTGATGTTCGAGTACGGCCGGCCGACGCACATCTTCGACCTCGACAAGATCCACGACAAGCTGGTCGTGCGCTGGGGCCGGCCGGGCGAGACGCTCAAGCTGCTGAACGGCAACACCGTGGAGTTGGACGGGCAGGTTGGCGTCATCGCCGATGCGCAAGCCGTGGAATCGCTGGCCGGCATCATGGGCGGCGACGCCACCGCGGTGTCGGACGAGACGAAGAACATCTACGTCGAAGCCGCCTTCTGGTGGCCCGACGCGGTGGCCGGGCGCTCGCGCCGCTACAACTTCAGCACCGACGCCGGCCACCGCTTCGAGCGCGGCGTCGACCCGGCGTTGACGGTGCAACACATCGAGCGAATCACCGCGCTGATCATGGACATCTGCGGCGGCCAGCCGGGCCCGATGGACGACCAGACGCTGGCGCTGCCGGCACTGCCGCCGGTCACGCTGCGCGTGGCGCGGGCGAGCAAGGTGATCGGCATGCCGGTCACGCAGGCGCAGTGCGCCGAAGTCTTCGGCCGCCTGGGGCTGGCGTTCACGCAGGGCGAGGGCACGCTGCAGGTCACGCCGCCGAGCTGGCGCTTCGACCTGAAGATCGAGGAAGACCTGATCGAGGAGGTGATCCGCGTCATCGGCTACGGCAAGCTGCCGACCACGCCGCCGCTGGCGCCGGTGACGGCCAGGGTGCGGCCCGAGGCGCGGCGCGGCGCCAACGCCTTGCGTCATTCGTTGGCCGCGCTGGACTACCTGGAGACCATCAACTTCAGCTTCGTCGAGGCGCGCTGGGAGCAGGAACTGGCCGGCAACGCCGACCCGATCCGCGTGCTCAACCCGATCGCCGCGCCGCTGGCGGTGATGCGCTCCAGCCTGTTCGGCAGCCTGGTCGGCGTGCTGCGCCACAACCTGGCGCGCAAGGCCACGCGCGTGCGCGTGTTCGAGCTGGGCCGCGTGTTCCTGCGCGACGCCGATGCTCCCGCCGGCGAACGCGCCGTGGCCGGCCTGCGCCAGCCCACGCGCGTGGGCGGCCTGGCCTACGGGCCGGCCGAGGCGCCGCAATGGGGCCGGCGCGAGCGTGGCGTCGACTTCTTCGACGTCAAGGGCGACGTCGAGGCGCTGCTGGCGCCGCGCAAGCCCGTTTTCGTGGCCGACCAGCACCCGGCGCTGCACCCCGGCCGCTGCGCCCGCGTGGAGCTGGACGGCAAGCCGATCGGCCACCTCGGCGAACTGCACCCCAAGTGGCGCCAGGCCTACGAGCTGCCGCAGGCGCCGCTGCTGTTCGAACTGGACCTCAAAGCGGTGCTCGACGGCGCCGTGCCGGCGTTCAGCCCCGTGTCGCGCCAGCAAGCCGCCGTGCGCGACGTGGCGCTGGTGGTGGCCGACGGCGTCTCGCACGACGAACTGGTCGGCCGCCTGCTGGCCGACCCCGAGGGCCTGATCCGCTCGGCCACGCTGTTCGATGTCTACAAGCCCGAGAAAGCGGTGCCCGGCATCGCCGCCGACGAGCGCAGCCTGGCCGTTCGGCTGGAACTGTTGGATTTCGACACGACGCTGACCGACGAGCGCATCGAGAATGCCAAGGCCGCCGCCGTGGCGCGCGTGCAGGCGGCGTTCGGCGCGCGGCTGCGCGCCTGACGGCCGACGACAACGAGCGTGGATCGAGGAGCAAGCACCCCATGGCCACCGAGGACACCCCCCAAGACCACCAGGTCATCCTGCCGTCGCTGGAGACGCCCACGCTGACCAAGGCCGAGCTGTCGGAACTGCTGTTCGACCGCCTGGGCCTCAACAAGCGCGAATCCAAGGACATGGTCGAAGCCTTCTTCGACATCATCCACGAGACCCTGGTGCGCGGCGACGACGTCAAGCTCTCGGGTTTCGGCAACTTCAACATCCGCCGCAAGGCGCCGCGCCCGGGGCGCAACCCGCGCACCGGCGAGTCGATCCCGATCAAGGCGCGCAACGTCGTCACCTTCCATGCCAGTCACAAGTTGAAGGCCATCGTGCAAGGCGACACCCCGAGCGGAGAAGACTTCGAGTAAAGTCTTAGCTTTCTCTTTTGATCCCATTGATTTCAATGGAGAAAGCGCTCCCAGCCATTCCCGCCAAACGCTACTTCACGATCGGTGAGGTGAGCGAGCTGTGTGGCGTCAAGCCTTATGTGCTGCGCTACTGGGAGCAGGAGTTCACGCAGCTCAAGCCGATGAAGCGGCGCGGCAACCGCCGCTACTACCAGCACCACGAAGTGCTGCTGGTGCGCCGCATCCGCGAGCTGCTGTACGACCAGGGCTTCACCATCAGCGGCGCGCGCAACCGGCTGTCCGACGCGGTGGCGGCGGCGGAGCCCGACCCCCTGCCGGATGCCGAGCCGGTGGCCCAGAGCCGCGGTCCCGATGGCTCCCGTGGCGGCAACGGCCACGCAGCGACCCCCGAAGCCGCGGCCGTCGATGCCGATGTGGCCGCCATCGCGACCGCCAGGCACATGGACTCGCAGCACCTGCGCAGCGAGCTGTTGTCGATCCGCGAGCTGCTAACCGTCTAAAGGGCCCGCATCGCGGGCTATAATGCGAGCTCCGTCGGGGTGTAGCGCAGCCTGGTAGCGCACTTGCATGGGGTGCAAGGGGTCGCGAGTTCGAATCCCGCCACCCCGACCATTGTTGATAAGGGTTAGCCGGTTAACGCCGGCTAACCCTTTGTGCTTTCTGGGGCCGCGGGCAACGGAATTCCGGTCGCCTGCCGGAGCGCAGGGAGCGTGGCCTGGACGCGTGTCGGTCCAAGTTGGCGCCGGCCAGGCGGCGCGCATGTCGATTCCGTACCATTGCGCACAAGCGATTTCGCCGTACGCTGGTGACCATGATCCTCAAGGAGTTTCCGGCCAGCATGGCGACCAGGGGCGTGGTGCGCAGCTACCGCATCGCGCATTTCTCGCTCGGCAGCACGGGTGCGCAGCCGGTGAAGCTCTACACGCCGAAGGCCGAACACAGCCTTCAGTTCTTCGTCCGCGGCGAAGAAAGGGTGGCGTATGCCGACGGCCGCTGCCTGCAGTACCGCGGCGCCATCACGGGTTCGCACGACGAGATCACACGCCGCACCGTGTCGCGCGAATTCATGATGCTGCAGATCAGCTTCGAGCCCGACGGCCTGCACCGGCTGACCGGCCTGCCCTGCGGCGAGATTCACAACCGCTACCTGAGTGCCGATGAGCTGCTCGGCCCCGGTGTGCTGGAGGTGTGGGAGCGGCTGGCCGAGGCCTCGGGCACCGCGGAGCAGCTGGCCATCGCCGACGCCTACATCGCCCGGCTCGCAGCACGCGAACGCGAACGCGACCCGCGCCCCATCGGCGGCTTGTTGCGAACGCTGCGCGACGAACCGTCCGCCTCCATCAGCGAGTTGGCCGCGGCCGGCGGCCGCAGCGTGCGCCAATTCGAGCGGCTGTGTGCCGAGCGCACCGGCGTCGGCCCGAAGACGATGCAGCGCCTCGCGCGCTTCGACCGCGCCTTCAATGCCAGGCTGCAGGATCCGCGGCGCGACTGGCTGCAGATCGCACTCGACTGCGGCTACCACGACTACCAGCACATGGCGCGCGACTTCAGCGAGTTCGCCGCCTGCACGCCGCCGAAGCTGCTGCAAGCCCATGCCAGCGCCCCCGAGTGTCGGCTCGGCCTGCGCCAGGAATTCGATCTGAGTTATCCCGGTCCGGGAGGCATGCGATGACGCGCTGGCGACGGGTTCTCTGCATCGCGGTCCTGGCGGCCCCGCAATGGACCCCGCAGTGGGCCCCGCAATGGGTTTGGGCGCAGGACCGCCCGCGGCTGATGACGGCGGCCGAGCTGAAGGCGCTGCCGTCCGGCACGCCTGACCACGTGGAGCCTTACGGCAGCGCCGAGAGCCAGTTCGGCGAGTTGCGCGTGCCCCCGGGCCCGGGGCCGCATCCGGTGGTGGTGCTGGTGCATGGCGGCTGCTTCCGCAAGCCCTTCGCCGGCGTCAAGTCCATCGGCTCGATGGGCGAGGCGCTGAAGAAGGAAGGCATCGCAAGCTGGAGCATCGAGTACCGCAGGCTGCCCGAAGACGGCAGCGGCTGGCCCGGCACTTACCGCGACGTGGCGGCCGGCGTCGACCACCTGCGGACCCTCGCCAAGGCGCACCGGCTGGACCTCAGCCGCGTGGTGTTGCTGGGCCACTCGGCCGGTGCGCACCTGGCGCACTGGGCGGCGGCGCGCTCGCGCCTGAAGCCGGACAGCGCGCTCTACATGCCCGATCCGCTGCGCCCGGCCGGTGTCCTCAATCTGGCGGGCAAGATGGACATGACCGTGGACATCGTGGCCTACGAGGCCACCTGCGGCATCCCGGTGTTGCGGCTGCTGGTCGGCGGCCTGCCCGAGCAGGTGCCCGAGCATTACGCGCAGGTGTCGCTGCCGCAGTTGCTGCCGCTCGGCGTGCGGCAGGTGATGGTGTGGGGCGAGCACGAAGACTACGTGCCCCGCCGCCAAGTGGAGGACTACGTTGCGGCCGCGCGCCGGGCCGGAGACGAAGCCGATCTGATCGTGCTACCGGCCCTGGGCCATTTCGAGATCGCGAGCCCGGCATCGACGGCGTGGCCCACCGTGCTCGGCGCGGTGAAGAAGCTGCTGGCCTCGCCAGTGCCCGCGCGGCCCTGATGGGGCCGTTCCGCCCTGGTGGTCCGTCGCCCGTGCCGCGCTGGCCGCGCAGCCAGCGGCCGAGCACGCCGGGAGTCTTGCCCATCGCGCTTGCGAAATTTCGACGGCCGCACCCGTTGTCGACACCGCCTGGTTCATAAATTTCTCGAACCGATGCGCCCGGCGCGCCCTGCGTCGGGGCCGGCCCGTGGCCGGCGCTTTCGAGAAATCGCTTGAGATATCAAGCACCTGACAGACGGCGCGCCGCGTCGTCCGGTGCTTCGGCGCGCGCGGGCATGCGGCTTGCGATGAAGGGGTGCATCTGCGCTTTCGAAACGGCAGATCGCTTCAAACGATTCGCTCAGGAGACACGCATGGCTGACACCCCATACGACGCCGACGTGGCCATCGTCGGCTACGGACCCACCGGGCTGGTGGCGGCGCTGACGCTCGCCAGCAAGGGCGTCTCGGTGGTCGCGTTCGAGAAGACGCGCGACATCTACGCCCGCGCCCGCGCCGTGACGGTCAACGACTGGACCATGCGCATCTTCCAGGAACTGGGCATCGACGAGCGCATCGAGAAGCTCATCGAGGCGCAGCGCGGCCTGCGCTGGGTGACCTACGGCGGGCAGGAAATCATGCGCATCATGCACCCACCTTCGTCGTTAGGCACGCGCGACACCAAGCCGCGCTTCTACAACATCTACCAGCCGACGATGGAAGCCGAATTGCGCCGCTGCGGCGATGACCACGGCGAGCGGCTGCAGGTGCGCTACGAGCACGAGGTGATCGGCATCGCGCAGGACGCCAGCGGCGTGACCGTCACCAGCCGCGACGCGAAGACCGGCACGACCACGACGACCCGGGCGCGCTACGTGATCGCGGCCGACGGCGGTTCCTCGCCGGTGCGCACGCTGCTCGACATCGACCTCAAGGGCGACACGGTCGACACCACCTGGGTGGTGATCGACTGCCGCGTCAAGCGCTGGTGGCCCGACCGCGACTTCCTGACCTTCTGGAGTGACCAGGAGCGGCCGGTCGTCGACATCATGCTGTCGGCCGGCAACCACCGCTGGGAGATCCCGCTCAAGCCCGACGAGACGCGCGCCGACTACCCGACCGCCAAGGAGGTGTGGCCGCTGCTGAAGGCGATGAACGTCAGCGAGGACGACGTCGACATCCACCAGCACGCCTTCTACCAGCACCACGTGCGCATGGCCGACCGCTGGCGGCGCGGGCGCGTGTTCCTGGCCGGCGACGCCGCGCACCTGATGCCGCCGTGGGCCGGCGCCGGCATGCAAAGCGGCATGCGCGACGGCTACAACCTGGCGTGGAAGCTGGCGCGCGTCGTCAAGGGCCAGTTGCCCGAGGCCTGGCTGGACACTTACGAGATCGAGCGCCGCCCCAACGTCGAGTTCTTCACCGGCCTGGCGGTGGCGCTGGGCCGCGTGATCAAGCAGGAGGCCACGCCCGAAGAGATCGAGGCGATGAACCGCGTGCCCGAGGGCCTGGTCACGCCTTTCGAGCCGCCGCTGGTCGCGCCGCCGGTGATGACGGCCGGCTGGATCCGCGGCGAGCCGGGCGATGCCAGCGTCGTCGGCCGCATGCTGCCGCAGCCGCTGATGTCCAGCGCCATCGGCCGCATGGCGCGCTTGGACGAGTTGCTCGGCGACGGCTTCGTGCTGCTGGGCGACGACCTCGATCCCGCCACGCTGCTGTCCGCCGCCGAGAAGGCGGCCTGGGACCGGCTGGGCGCGCAATACGTCGCCGTGCGGCCGAAGACCGTGCACTCGCAAAGCGCCGGCGACCTGATCGACCTGGACAACGCCTTGCTGCCCTGGATGCGGCGCTACCGGGCCCGCGTCGTCGCGGTGCGGCCGGACAAGTTCGTCGCTGCGGCCGACACGCAGGGACTGGCCGTTCCTTCCCTTTGAACGATCGACGGAGACCACACATGAGCGTCAAGGAAATCGCCTACATCGGCGTCGAAGCCAGCGACCTGAACGAGTGGGCGCGCTTCGCCACCGACTTGCTGGGCCTGCAGATCGGCACGCGCAGCGACGACCTGCTGACCCTGCGCATGGACCAGAAGCTGCACCGCTGGATCCTGACCCGCGGGCCGGCCGACGACCTGGCCTTCATGGGCTACGAATGCGGCAGCGACGCCGCGCTGGACGACACCGTCAAGGCCTTGAAGGCCGCCGGCTCGGCCGTCACCGAAGGCGATGCGGCGCTGGCGCGCCAGCGCGGCGTGCAGCGCATCGCCTTCACCACCGACCCGCTGGGCAATCGCGTCGAGCTGGTCGTCGGTCTCGCCGACGCCGCCACGCCGTTCCAGAGCGCGAAGCTGGTGGGCAGCTTCGTCACCGGCAGCGGCGGCGCCGGCCACCACGTGCTGATGGAGCATGGCAAGGACCGCAAGACCGTGATGGCCTGGTACGAGCGGCTGGGCTTCAAGCCGAGCGACCACATCGACCAGCCGATGGCGCCGGGCTTCGTGGCCAGCGTCAGCTTCCTGCACTGCAACGGCCGCCACCACAGCCTGGCGCTGGCCAACATGCCGTTTCCGAAGCGGATGCACCACTTCATGATGGAAGTGAGCGACCTGTCCGACGTGGGCTTCGCCTACGACCGCTGCATGGATGACCGGCGCCCGTTCGAGATGACGCTGGGCATGCACCCCAACGACCGCATGTTCAGCTTCTACGTGCGCACGCCCTCGGGCTTCAGCATCGAGTTCGGCTGGGGCGGTCTGATCATCGACGACGCGACCTGGACGGTGAAGCAGCTCGACCGGTTGAGCGTCTGGGGCCACCGGCCCGGCCACGTGGTGGCCGAGTTGCTGAAGGCCGCGGCCTGAAAGCGTTCTGCAAAGCAAACCCACCAGAGCCCGACACCATGGCACTCACCGCATCCGACACCAGCCGCACCGTCAAGACGCCGCAGTGGCATCTCCATTACCACGAAGCCGGTTCCGGCAAGCCTTTGATCCTGTTGCACGGCAGCGGCCCCGGCGCCACCGGCTGGAGCAATTTCGCCGGCAACATCGAAGCGCTGTCCAAGCAGTTCAAGGTTTATGCCGTCGACATGCCCGGCTGGGGCCAGAGCGACGCCTGCACCGTCGACCGGCTCGACCACGTCGAGGCGGCCCGGCAGTTCATGGATGCCCTGGGCCTGCAGAAGGCGGCCTTCGTCGGCAACTCGATGGGCGGCCACACCTCGATGAACTTCGCGATCCAGCACCCGCAGCGCATCAGCCACCTGATCACGATGGGACCGCCGGCGCCGCTGCCCAGCATCGTGCGCCCCGGCGACGGGCCCAGCGAAGGATTGAAGATCCTGATCCAGGCCTACCGCGACCCCAGCCCCGAGGTGATGGCGCGGCTGATCGAGATCATGGTCTTCGACAAGAAGTTCGCCACGCCCGAACTGCTGAAGGCGCGCAGCGACGCCGCCAAGGCCAGGCCCGAGCACTTGAAGAACTATCTCGACGGGCTGCCCAAGGGCGCGCCCATCCCGCAGTGGCTGAACCCGACGCGGCTGCACGAGATCGCCGTGCCGACGCTGCTGATCCACGGCCGCGACGACCGCGTGGTGCACTACGAAGGCACGCTGCAACTGCTGGCGCAGATTCCGAACTCGCGCGCCGTGCTGCTCAACCGCTGCGGGCATTGGGCGATGATCGAGCACCCGGCGGAGTTCAACCGCCTGGTGGCCGATTTCGTGGCGCACGGCTGAGCGGGAGGGCGACATGAAATGGACCTCGCTGCTCGGCGCGCTGTTGCTGATGGTGGCCGGTGCCGGCCATGCCTTGGCGCAGACGCGGCTCGTCACCCTGGGCACGCTGGGCGGGCCGCTGCCGTCGGCCACGCGTTCGCAGCCCGCCAATGCGCTGATCGTGCGCGACAAGGTCTACCTCATCGATGCCGGCGACGGCGCCTTGCGGCAACTGCGCGCCGCCGGCATCGACCTGCGCCAGGTGCGGCAGATCTTCATCACCCACGACCACGACGATCACAACGCAGGCTGGGGCTCGATCCTCGGCGTGCAATGGGACCTGGGCATCTGGCCGGTGGATGTCTACGCGCCGAGCGCGCAATCGATGATGCAAGGCTTCCTGCAGTACTTCGCGGTCAATGCGCGCATCCGCCAGGCCGATTCCAAGAGCGGCAAGCTGCCGCCCGAGCAGGCCTTCCGGGCGCACGACATCCAGGGCAACGGCCAGGTCTTCAAGGACGAGCTGATCACCGTCACGGCACAGGAGAACTGCCACTACCAGACCGACCCTGACGCCGACCGCAAGCGCAACGAGCGCGATCGGTCGTATGCCTTGCGCATCCAGACGCCGGACAAGAGCATCGTGTTCAGCGGCGACACCGGCCGCTGCCCGGCGCTGACGGCTTTCGCCAAGGATGCCGACGTGCTGGTGCACGAAGCCATCGACCTGCCGCTGACGCGCGACATGCTGCGACGCCAGCACGTGCCCGACCCGGTGGCCGACGGCCTGATGCGCCACATGATCGACGAGCACACGGTGCCCGAAGACATCGGCCTGCTGGCCCAGGCGGCCGGCGTCAAGCGGGTGATCCTGACGCACCTGGTGCCCGGTGGCGACGAGCCCGATGCGCGCTACAGCGACGGCGTGCGCAAGCACTTCAAGGGCCCGGTCGTCGTCGCGCGCGACCTGATGGTCTTCGACTGAGGCTACGATTTGCCAAACCCCGCAATCACGAGCAGCCCATGAACCCGATCGAAGAAGCCGCGCGCGCCATCCAGGCTGCGCGCGCCGAACGCCGCACCATCGCCCGCGTATCGCAGACCTACGGCATCGCCGGCGCCGACGCCGCCTACCAGGTGGCAGAGCGCTGTACCCAGGCGCGCCTGGCGCAGCCGGGCCGTCGCATCGTCGGGCTCAAGGTGGGCCTGACGAGCCCGTCCATCCAGCAGCAACTGGGCGTCGACGAGCCCGACTTCGGCGTTCTGTTCGACGACATGGAATACCTCGACGGCGACGCGGTGCCGATGGCGCGCCTGATCCAGCCGCGCGTCGAGGCCGAGGTGGCCTTCATCGTCGGCCGCGATGTCGAGCAGGCCGCGCCTTCGTACGGCGAGTTCATCAACGCGCTGGCCTATGCCGTGCCGGCGCTGGAAATCGTCGACAGCGTGATCGAGGACTGGAAGATCACGCTCGTCGACACGGTGGCCGACAACGCCAGTTCGGCGCTGTACGTGCTGGGTTCGCAGCCCGTGGCCGTGGGCGCGCTGGACAGCGGCCGCATCGGCATGGCGATGCGCATCGACGGCGCCACCGTCTCGGTCGGCAGCGGCGCTGCCTGCCTGGGCCACCCGCTGCGCGCCGCGTATTGGCTGGCACGCACGATGGCCGCGCGCGGCCGGCCCTTGCAGGCCGGGCAGGTGATCCTGTCCGGCGCCTTGGGCCCGATGGTCGGCTTGAAGGCCGGGCAGCTCGTCGAAGCCGACCTCGGTGCGCTGGGCTCGGTGGGTTTTCGCCTGAGCTGAACCTCACGGAGCGCACGGGCGAAGCTGCCGCTCGTGTCCGCCGGCGCGGTGTTCGAGATCCCCAGCGGCCGCGCGAGGTACGGATGGCCGGGCCGCTGGCGTGGGCCGAACCTATACTGGATCGGCCCCCCCTCCAGGCGGCACGTCTGGACCGCGAAGAGACCGGCAGGAGACCGACGTTGAACCATGCGCGTAGCCGCAAGCCCGCCGCCAAGGCGCTAGCCGGCGCCCCCAGTCTGGAAGCGACCGACGTCCTCAAGCATCTGCATTTCAATCCGGCCGAAGGCTTGATCTGGCTGGAGGATCGCCGCATGGTGCTGCTGCACGCTGAATCGATCGGCGCGCTGCGGCAGGAGCTGATCCTCAACCTGGGCATCGAGGCGACCCGCGGCTTGCTGACGCGCTTCGGCTACTCCGCCGGTTGCCGCGACGCCGAACTGGCGATGAAGATCCAGCCGCCGGGCACCTCGATCGACGCGCTGATGATCAGCGGCGGCTACTTCCATGCGCTGCAAGGCATCGTTAGTCCGCCGGTGATCGTGTCGCAGGTGGTCGATGTCGAGAAAGGCATCTGCGAAATCGAGTTCTACTGGCGCAACAGCTACGAGGACCAGGTGCACGTCGCGGCCTTCGGCATCGGCGGCTCGCCGGCCTGCTGGATGGAAGTGGGCTATGCCTCGGGCTTCCTCAGCACCTGCCTGGGCCGGCGCATCCTCGTGCGCGAGGTCGAATGCCGCGACATGGGCAACGACATGTGCCGCTGCATCGCGCGGCCGGCGGACGACTGGCCCGACGCCCAGCTGGACCTGGCGTATTTCGAGCCGCGGCCGTTCCGCATCATCGCGCCGGACGTGGATGCGCCGTCGGCGCCACAGCCGCTGCCCGCGCGAAAGGAGAGTGCGCCGCGCGCCGCCGGCGGCGGCGAGCACGGCGTCATCGGCGCGTCGGTGGCGTTCAACAGCGTCATGCACAAGATCCAGCGCGTGGCGCCGACCACCGCCACCGTGCTGCTGCTGGGCGAAAGCGGCGTCGGCAAGAGCGCCTTCGCGCGCGAGATCAGGCGCAGCAGCACGCGCGCCGACAAGCCTTTCATCGAAGTGAACTGCGCCGCCATTCCCGAAGCCTTGATGGAAGCGGAACTGTTCGGCGTCGAGCGCGGCGCCTACACCGGCGCCGGCGAGGCGCGGCCCGGCCGCTTCCGCGTGGCCGACGGCGGCACGCTGTTTCTCGACGAGATCGGCAGCCTGCCGATGACGGCGCAAGGCAAGCTGCTGCGCGTGATCCAGACCGGCGAGTTCGAAGCGCTCGGCAGCGTCAGCACGCACAAGGTGGACGTGCGCATCATCGCCGCCACCAACGAAAACCTCTGGAAGGCGGTGGGCGAGCGGCGCTTCCGCGAAGACCTGTTCTACCGCTTGAACGTGTTCCCCATCCAGATTCCGCCCTTGCGCGAGCGGCGCGACGACATCCCGCTGCTGCTGGAGCATCTGCTGCGCAAGTACGGCACGCGCCACGGGCGGCGCATCCGCGGCGTCACGCGCCAGGCCTTGCAGATCCTGCTGGCCTACCAATGGCCGGGCAACGTGCGCGAGTTCGAGAACGTGATCGAGCGCGGCGTCATCCTCGGCGAAGACGACCGCCCGCTGGGCTATCACCAACTCGTCAGCGTCGACAGCAAGCTGAGCGCCGAGGGGTCGATGGCGCTCAACGAACTGGGCCTGCTGACCGACAGCAGCAACGTGCATCCCGAGCCGGCATCACACGAAGCGGCGCACGAGGCGGCAGCGCTCAACGCCTGGGCCGAAGGCATCGTCGCGCGTTCCAACGTCTCGCTGGACATCGTCGAGAACACGCTGGTCAAGGCGGCCTTCAAGGCGGCGCAAGGCAACCTCACCAAGGCCGCCCAGTTGCTGGGCATGACGCGCGCGCAGCTGGCCTATCGCGTCAAGAAGCTGGAAGCGGACGGTGCCTCGCTGCACTGATGTCGAGCGCCGACTTTGATCCAGCGCTAACCCGGGGCCGACAGCGCGCCGCGCGGCAAAATATGGAAGTACACTGTCATATTCTGCGGACGGTGGAGTGCCATGGTGAGCAAAGCTGATGTCTCCGAGGCGCCTCGCGCGCGCCGGCGGTCGGGGCTGGAAAACTTCGACCCGATCCGCCAGGTGCTGTGGTCGCGCCCGGGCTTCCTGGTCCGTCGCCTGAACCAGATCCACTACGCGATCTTTGCCGAGGAGTGCAAGTCGCACAACATGACGCCGGTGCAGTTCGGCGTGCTGACGGCGCTGTCGCTGAAGCCGGGGCTCGATCAGACGGAGATCGGCACCGAGCTGGGGCTGGACCGCACGACCACGGCCGACGTGCTGAAGCGGCTGGAAGAAAAGCAGTTGATCACGCGGCGGCCGCATCCGGCGGACCGGCGCTCGCGCCAGTCGCTGATCACCGACGAAGGCTTCAAGGTGATGAAGGAGCTGCACGCGGGCATGACCCAGGCCCAGCAGCGCCTGCTGGCGCCGCTGTCGCCGCGCAACCAGGAAATCTTCCTGAAGCTGCTGAGCGAACTGGTCGACGCCAACAACGACTATTCGCGCGCACCGGCGCATTCGTCGCTGTGACGATTGCGGGCCGCGCCGCGGCGCGGCGGCAGGCGGCGGCCCGCGTTCAGCCTGCGGCGGCCCGTGTTCAGCCTGCGGCGGCAGCGTTCAGCGTGGCATCGCGGTCCATCAGGATCGCGTACTTCTGCCCCATGTCGAACAGGTTGGCCTCGTGCGGCGCGAGGGCGCGGTCGCCGACGCAGTCGGTCACCACCAGCGGCCGGTAGCCCCACGACATCGCGTCGACGACGCTGGCGCGCACGCAGCCGCTGGTGACGGCGCCGGCCACCAGCAGCGTCTGCACGCCGCGCTGCGCCAGCCAGGGCGCCAGCATGGTGCCGAAGAAGGCCGACGGCACGCTCTTGCGCACCACCAGCTCGCCGGCGGCCGGCTTCAGCACATCGACGATCTGGCTGGCGGCGAGGCGCTCCTTCAAGCTCAGCATCGTCGGCACCTTCAGCGAGAAGACATTGCCGTCGGCATCGTCGTCCTGGTAGACGATGCGGCTGTGCGCCACCGGCCAGCCGCGCTGGCGCGCCGCGGCCAGCAGGCCGCGCGTGCGCTCGATGGCCTGCGCGATGTTGCCGCCGCCGAACTGCGCCGGGTCGGCGAAGCCGTTGACGAAGTCGACGATCAGCAGCCCGTAGGGCGCCTTCGGTGCCATCGCCGCGCCGAAGCCCTGGCGCGCATAGACCTCGGCATCGCTCATGCTCGGACGCCCCCGTCGAGCACCTTGCCGCGCTCGACCACCATCACGTCGTCGAGCAGCACCGTGCAGCGGCGCAGCGGGATGTCGATGTGGCAGGCCGTGGTGCGCTGGCCGCCGGCCTCGTTGTTGGGGCCGAGCGAGAAGAGGAAGTTGCCCTCGAAGGCGCGCGCGTCCATGCCGATGGTCTGCTCCTTGTCGTAGAGCGCCAGCGTCGACCAGTGGCAGCGCGGCTGCAGCCCCCAGCCGATGTGCGAGATGGCGTAGGCCTCGGGGTCCTTGAAGGTGGCCATGTACTCGCTCAGCAACTGCGCGTCGATGCCGCCTTCGATCTTGCGCGCGTAGCCGGCCTCCACGGTCAGGCGGATCGGCGCGGTGGTGTAGCTCTTCTGCGGCAGCAGGATGTCGCCGGTGTCGATGACGATGCTGCCGTTGCTGCCGCCTTCGTTGGCGAAGGTGAACAGGAAGCCGCTCGGCCAATGGTCCCAGCGGCCGGGCTCGTCGACGAAGCCGTATTCGCAGATGGTGGGGAAGTCGCCCAGGTCGAAGGCGATGTCGGTGCCGGCGTCGGACACCACGCGCATCTGCTTGGCCTTCTTCAGCTTCTCGGAGGCCGCCAGCACGCGCCGGCGGTCGGCCTCGGTCGGCACCGTGCGCACCAGGATCTCCGGCGGCTCCACGGCCAGCAGGATCTTGGTGCCCGAGCGCAGGATGTCGATCTGCTCGGGCGAGAACAGCAGCGTCATCAGGTCGATGACCAGGTCGCTGGCCTTCAGCGCCGCGATGGCCGGCGGATTGCCGGTCAGCGGCGTCTCGCCGAGGTAGGACAAGGCGTCGCGGCTGAGCGCCTTGTCGGCGTTGACCGGCTGCAGGTCGATGCGGCTGACGACGGCGCCCGCGGCCTGCGCCGCGAAGGTGGCGGCGCGCAGCGTCTGCGCATGGGTGGCGGCACCGGTGAGGATGGTGACGCTTTGTCCCGGCTGCAGCCGGGACAGGCGCAGCACCTGCTGCCAGGCCTGGGTGAGTTGGACGTCGCTGACGGACATGTCGATGCTCCGGTGTCAGACAGGGTGTCCCAGGAAATCGCCGAAGGCCGCGTAGAAGCCTTCTTCGTTGTCCCAGGGGATCATGTGGCCGGCGTCGGCCACGCGGTGGTGCTGCACGGCGGACAGCAGGGCTTCGATCTCGCGCACGTCGTCGTCGCGCACGACTTCGCCGCGCGCGGCCGTCATCAGCAGCGCGGGCACGCGGATCTGCGGCAGCAAGCGATGGAAGTCGTCGCCGTGGAAGCCGTCGAACGAGGTGCGCACGGCGCGCGGGTCGCAGGTGTGCAGCCACTCGGCGCGCAGGTCGAGCTGCTCGTCGGTCCAGGTCGGGCAGAAGCGGCGCATGGTCTCGCGGTCGCAGCCCCGCGCGGCGGCGGCGATCGAATCGCCGTACCACGCGTATTGCGCCGGATACGGGCGGCGGCCGGGGCCGGAGACCGGCGGGTCGACCAGCACGACGCGCCCCAGCCCTGGCGGCTGCGCCGCGGCGGCGCCGGCGACGATGCGCGCGCCCATCGAGTGGCCCACCAGCGCGTAGCGCTGCAGGCCCAGCGCACCGGTGAGGGCAAGCACGTCGTCGATCTGTGCCTGCAGCGAATAGTCGAGCTGGTCCGACGCCGACGACAGCCCGCGCCCGCGCACGTCGAGCACCCAGGTGTCGAAGTGGCGGCCCAAGCGTTCGCCGACGAAGCCCCAGGTGACCGCCGGGCTGGTGATGCCCGGCACCACGACGACGGCATCGCGCGCGGCGCGGCCGTCACTGCTACCGCCGAAGCGCAGCACGTGCTGGCGGATGCCGTTGGCCGCGACGTTGCGGCCGTGGACGAAGGTGGAGGCCATGGCGCGCGCCGCCTCAGGCATAGGCGCCTGACAGCAGCGCGCCGGCGCCCGGCACCACCGGTTCCAGGTGCAGCGCCTTCAACATGGCGTAGGTCGTCGAGACGGCCGCGGTGATCACCGGCTTGCCGGTCATGGCCTCGACGTAGGGGATCGCCGGCAGCGAGGGCATCTGCACGCAGGCCGAGAGCACGATCGCGTCGGCCTCGCGGTAGCGCAGCGACTTGACGATCTCCGGCAGCCGGGCGGCGTCGTGGCGGCCGACGTCGAGGTTGTCGGGGATCTCCAGCGCGCGGTAGTCCAGCACCTCGTGACCCTCGCGGCGGATGTAGTCCACCACCAGCTCGGTCAAGGGCTTCATGTAAGGCGCGACGACGACGATGCGCTTGGCGTCGATGACCTTGAGCGCATCGACCAGCGCGCCGGCGCTGGTGATCACCGGCGCGGCGCCGCCGTTCTCTTCGGTGCGCTGCGTCAGGCGGGCCTGCGACACGCGGTGGTAGCCCGGCCCCATCGCCATGATGGCGACGAGGCAGGCATAGCCCAGCACGTCGACGCGCGCGTCGCTCAGCTCGACGGCGCAGCGGTCGGACTCGGCGTCCATCGCCGCCAGTTCTTCCTTCACCACCTTCTTCATCCGCATGCGGCTGGAATGGAAGGTGAAGCGTTCCTCGGGTCGGATCTGCTGCCGGCCCAGCAGCATGGCCGGGATCTCGGTCTCCATCGTGGTGTTCGAACTCGGGACGATCTGTCCGATGCGGAAATGGCGGGTCATGGTCTCGGGGTCTCCGTCAGAGCTTGAAGAGCCGGCGCGCGTTGCCGTGGCACACCTGCGCGCGGGTGGCGGCGTCCAGCGGCGCCGCGTCGATGAAGGCGCAGGCGTCGGCCGTCGATTCGTAGGGGTAGTCGACCGAGAACAGCACGTTGTCGGCCCCCATCTCGCCGATGGCGCCCAGCAGCGTCGGCGCCGAGCACACGCCGGCGGTGGTGATGTAGATGTTCGAGCGGAAGTACGCCGAAGGCGGCTGGCGCAGCGTCACGCCGTGCGGATAGGCGGCAAAGCGGCTGTCGAAGCGCCAGCGCATGAAGGGCAGGAACTCGCCCATGTGGCCGAGCACGAGCTTGAGGCCCGGGAAGCGGTCGAACACGCCACCGAACAGCAGCCGCAGCGCGTGGCCGCCGGTCTCCACGCTCCAGCCGAAGGTGGCGCCTTGCAGCACCGGCACCGGCTGCAGCAGCGCCGGCACTTCGGCGAAGTTGGCCGGGTGCAGGTAGATCGGCGCGTCCAGCGCCTCGGCGCGCGCCCAGAACTCGTCGTAGGCGCGGTCGTCGTAATAGCGGCCGCAGGTGTGGCCGTTGATCAGCGCGCCCTTGAAGCCGTAGTCGCGCACCGTGCGTTCCAGCTCGCGCGCGGCCTGCGCCGGGTCGTGCATCGCCAGGTGGGCGAAGCCGCCGAAGCGGCGCGGGTGCTGCGCAATGCGCTCGGCCAGGAAGTCGTTGTTCTCGGTGGCCAGTCGCTGCGCGAGCCTGGCATCGGGCTCGGCCTGCATGCCCGGCGCGCTTTGCGACAGGATCACGTAGTCGACATGCCCGGCATCCATGTCGGCGATGCGCTGTTCGTCGAAGTCGTCGAGCCGGGCCAGCAGCTCGCGCCGGTCGTCCGGCGGCAGGTGCTGGGTGAAGGCCTTGGCGTACTCCGAGAACACGGGCACCGAGAAGTGCTCCTCGAGGGCGATCTTGGGGGTAGAGGTCACTACGGGCTTTCCAGTGCCGCGCTTCAGGCGGGATAGGCCAGGTCGTTGGCCAGGATGTTGGTGTCGTGCACGACGTGGCGCTCGGCCAGCAGCAGTTGCTGGCCTTCGCGCACGAAGCGGTCGTGATAGCAGGCGGCGAGGTGCAGCGTGGACGGCCCCTCGACCAGCGTCTGGATCAGCAGGAAGGGCGTCTGCGCGACGATGCCGGCCGGCCCTTCGGCTTCCACGCGCACCTGGCCCAGCAGGTGCATCGCGTAGCGTGGCGCGAACATCTGCGTGCGCGCGATGGCCACGGCGCGGTCGTGCATCATCGCCCGCCCTTCGCAATAGACCAGGCCCACCGGCAGCCCGCGTTCGGCGTTATCGCGGCCGGTGATGCGGTAGAGCGCGTCCTCGGTGAAGAACAGCGGCCACTGCTCCAGGTCGCCGCGGTCGAGCACCGCGCAGTACTCGGCATGGAAGGTGACGATGTCGGCGCGCAGTTGCGCGGCGCGCGCCGCGTCGACGGTGGCCGGGCGGTTGGCGTAGGCGTTCGTCATGCCGCTTCCCCTTGCACGCGCAGGCCCATCACCTGGCGGTAGTAGCGGTACATGGCGCGGATGGCGGCCTCGGAGATCAGCGTGTCGGCGGTGCCGACGGTGCCCGGGTCGAGCAGGATGTGGTTGACGCCCGTGCTGGAGCGGCGCACGCCTTCCTGCACGAACTTCATGGCCTCGTTGTCCTCCAGCCCCAGGAAGCCGGCCGGCCCCATCAGGTTGCCCTGGCGCAGCCGGTGGCGCTCCATCTCCGGCGTGTCGTCCTCGTAGCCGAACATGGTCCATTCCATGATCAGGCTGTCGGGGCCGTTGGGAACGATGTGCCGCACGCCCAGCGTGTTCATCTCGCGCTGCACGATCAGGTTCGGCCAGATCGTCATCATCGTCACCGACCACGGTGAATCGAACTCGCGCACGAAGTCGAGGAAGCGCTCGTCGCGCAGCCGCAGCCCGTCGTGGAAGGAGCGCATCTCCTTCTTGTTCTCCTCCGAGACGCTGGCGTACTTGTCCTCCGACTTGGCCGAACCCATGATGCCGTGGCGGCCGTGCTTGGCGTCGGCGAACATGGTCGACTTGTTGCCGGCCACCAGCAGCCCGAAGACGACCAGGAACGAGTGCAGCAGCGTCGCGTGGTACGGGTCCTTCAGGTTCTCGTGGTACATCTTCCAGTTGCAGGGCAACTCGTTGCGGTAGTACCCGAGCACCTTGAGCTTCTTGCCGGTGAAGGTGGTGTCGAACTCCTTGACGATCTCCGGCGTCAGGTACTCCTCCAGCGGCTCCACGCTGTCGGAATAGGACGCGAACACCACGCCGTTGCGCGTGGCCACGCGCAACTGGCGCGCGCCGTGCTCGCTGTTCTTGAAGTCGCGCGGCATGCCGCCTTGCTTGTTGACGCCGCGCTTGAACGGCACGCCCTGCAGGTTGCCCTTGAGGTCGTAAGACCACTGGTGGTACGGGCAGACGAACTCCTTCGCATGGCCGTGGCTGTTGCGGCAGAACTCGGCGCCGCGGTGGGCGCAGCGGTTCTCGAATACCGCGACGCTGCCGTCCTCGGCGCGCGCCACCACCACCGGCGTCGCCCCGACGTAAGAGCGCCGGTAGTCGCCGACCTTGGGGACTTCGGCTTCCAGCGCGACGAAGTTCCAGGTGTCGCCGCGGAAGATCTTCTCCATCTCCTGGTCGTACAGCGAGCGGCTGGTGTAGACCCAGTCGGGAATGGTGTTCAGCGCATCGGCGGGCCACACGCAGTCGCTCAGCGGCGGATCCTTGGCGGCATCGGTCAGGCCGATCACGGTTTGGCATTGGTACATGGAAGACCTCTCGGTGGAGTCGTTGCTGAATCGGACCTAGGGCGCGACCGCTGCGGCCGCGGCCAGCCGCGCCTTGACCCAGGGCCGCAGCGCGGTGGCTTCGGCGGCGAAGGCCTCGGGCGCGATGGCCACGCGCTGCTCGAACAGCGGGCGCAGCGCGCGCAAGTCGCCGCCCGTGTTGAGCGCCACCCCGTGCACCGGCACGCCGTCGCGCAGCCCCAGCCACAGCGCGCGGCCGGCAGCGTCGGGGTCGCCCCGGCAGACGTACTGCAGGTCGGCGGCGGGCAGGCCCAGCATCTGCACGTTGTGCTCGCCGGGGTCGGTCCAGAACCAGGGGTAGGCCGGCGCCGGCGGCGCCAGGCCCAGCAGCCCGGACGCCGCGGCGGCCGCCTGTTCGTTGGCGTTGTGCCAGCTCTCGATGCGGGCGCGGCGCCCGAGCGTCGTGCGGAACTGGCTGGCGCAGTCGCCGGCGGCGAAGACCGCCGCGTCGGAAGTCTGCCCGCCGGGGCCGACGGCGATGCCGCCATCGTCGGCGTCGATCGCCAGGCCGGCGTCGCGCGCCAGGTCGACGGCGGGCACCAGGCCGATGGCCACCAGCACCGCATCGGCCGCCAACTCGGCGCCGTCGGCGAAGCGCAGGTGCACGGCATCGGCGTCGGCCCGCGCGGCGGCCAGCCCTTGGCCGAGGTGCAGCGCGATGCCCTGGCCGGCGACCATGCGGGCCAGCCAGTCGGACAGTGCGGCCGGCACGAAGCGGCCCAGCAGCAGCGGCGCGCTTTCCACCAGCGTGACCTCGACGCCGCTGCGCCGCGCCGACAGCGCCGCTTCCAGCCCGAGGAAGCCGGCGCCGATCACCGCCAGCCGCGCGCCGGGCCGCAGGCTGGCGCGCAGGCGCCGCGCGTCGTCCAGCGTGCGCAGATAGTGGGTGCGCGGCGCGCCGGGCGGCAGCGCCGGCAGCGTGCGCGCCGTGCCGCCGGTGGCCAGCAGGCAGCGCTCGTAGTGCAGCGTGCGTCCGTCGGCCAGGTGCAGGCGGCGCGCGGCGGGGTCCAGTCGCTGCACGCGCGTGCCCGCCAGCCAGTCGATGCGGCTGTCGTCGAACGCGGCATCGGGCAGCACCGGCGTCGCCGGCGCATCGTCGGCCTGCAGCACGGCCTTCGACAGCGGCGGCCGCTCGTAAGGGCGGTGCGGCTCGTCGCCGACCATCGTGATGGCGCCCGCGTGGCCCAGCGCGCGCAAGGCCTGCGCGGCGCGCGCCGCGGCCTGGCCGGCGCCGACGATGGCGATCGGGGTGCGCAACTCGGACGCGTCGGCCATGCTCAGGCGGCCGGGTCGGCGATGTAGACGTCGTTGCCGTCGCGCCGCACCGCATGCGTGCGCAGCGGCTCGGTGGCCGGCGCGCACAACGCCGCGCCGGTGCGGATGTCGAAGCGCGCCTGGTGCAGCGGGCATTCGATGCAGCCGTCTTCGAGGTAACCGTCGGACATCTGCGCCTCGGCGTGGGTGCAGCGGTTGTCGGTGGCGAAGAACTCGCCTTCGCTGCGGTACAGCGCGATGCGGGCGCTGCCCACGGTGACGGCGCGGACCTCGTCGTCCTGCAGGTCGTCGGCGGCGGCGATGCGGATCCAGTTCATGAACAGCGGCCTTCTCGGGTGGCACCAATGCGCGGTGGATGCGAGCCCGGCGACACGGTCCAAGGGGCGGTGGCGGGCCGGTCGACAAATGCTCAGTATACATTCATAATAAGTTCAACGGACCCAAGCCGCAAGAGGCCGGATCCCCGTACTTGCCCGCGCCCGGCGGCGGGCGGCAGCGGCGCGCCGGCGGCCGGCGGCGGCCGCCGCCGCGCCGCTGCCAACCGGCCGGCGGCGCTCGTATCCCGTGCGTTCGCGCGCATTCGTGGGGCGCCGGCGCCCCGCATTCGGGCAAACACCGAGAGCGGTTCGGCGGCCGGGATCTTCCCTTTCAGCGATTGAGGCAGCATACTGACCATCTTATGCATAGTACCCACACGATTTGGCCGCGGGCGCGCGGTCGGTGGCACTGAAGTTGCTCAAACGCGGCTGCGGCGCGGTGCAGGCGCCCGGCTCATCCAACCAGGAGAATCAAATGGAACGTCGTCGCTTTTTCGGTCGCGCCGCGGTCGCCGGCAGCGTGGGCGCTGCCGCGCTGGCCAGTCCCGCCGTGCGCGCCCAGCCGGCCGTGCGCTGGCGCATGTCGACCGCCTGGCCCAAGAGCCTGGACAACATGTACGGCTCGGCCGAGCTGCTGTGCAAGCGCGTCGGCGAGATGTCGGGCGGCCGCTTCGAGATCCGCGCCTTCCCGTCCGGCGAGATCGTGCCGCCGGCGCAGAACATGGATTCGGTGAGCAACGGCACCGTGGAGTGCAACCACGTGCTGGCGACCTTCCACCTTGGCAAGAACAGCGCGGTGGCCTTCGACACCGGCCTGTCCTTCGGCCTCAGCGCGCGCCAGCACAACGCCTGGGTGCTGCACGGCGGCGGCATGGCGCTGCTGCGCAAGCTGTATGCGCAGTACGGCATCGTCAACTTCACCAGCGGCAACGTCGGCGTGCAGATGGGCGGCTGGTTCCGCAAGGAGATCAAGTCGGTGGCCGACCTCAATGGCCTGAAGATGCGCATCGGCGGCATCGGCGGCATGGTGCTGTCCAAGCTCGGCGCGCTGCCGCAGCAGATCCCGGCCGGCGACATCTACCCGTCGCTGGAGAAGGGCGCCATCGACGCGGCCGAGTGGATCGGCCCCTATGACGACCAGAAGCTCGGCCTCAACAAGGTGGCGCCGTTCTACTACTCGCCGGGCTGGTGGGAAGGCAGCGCGTCGATCACGACCATGGTCAACGAGAAGGCCTGGGCCGCGCTGACGCCCGAGTTCAAGGCCATCTTCGAGGCCGCGTGCCACGAGCAGACGCTGTCGATGCTGGCGCGCTACGACGCGACCAACCCGGGGGCGCTGAAGCAGCTCATCGCCGGCGGCGCCAAGGTCTCGTACTTCCCGAAGGACGTGATGGACGCCAGCTACAAGACATCGCAAGAGGTCTGGAAGGAGTTGTCGGCCAAGAACCCCGACTTCGCCGCGATCCTGCCGCACTGGCAGACCTTCCAGCGCGAGCAGGTGCAGTGGTTCCGCGTCGCCGAGGACGCGCTGGACAGCTACACCTCCAGCGCGGTGACCCGCCGCTGACCGGCATGGGCCGGCGGCGGCGCCGGTCCCCGTTTCATCGAAGTCGAAGACGTTTGCCTATGGACCCCAAAGAAGGCCGTGCGGCCGGGCTCAAGGCGCAGGGCATCGGTGCCCGCGTGCCACGCAAGGAAGATGCGCGCCACCTGGCCGGCAAAGGCAACTTCGTGGCCGACATGGCGATGCCCGGCCTGTGCGAGGTGGCCTTCCTGCGCAGCCCGCTGGCGCATGCCCGCATCGTGGCGACGCGGGTGCCCGACGACGTCGCGCCCTATGTCGTGCTGCGTGCCGACATGGTCGATGCCGCCGACATCGTGGCGCCGTCGACGCTGCCGAGCTACCAGGAATCGGCGCAGCCGCCGCTGGCTTCCGGCAAGGTGCGCTTCGTCGGCGAGCCGGTGGCCTTTGCCTTCGCGCCGACGCGCGCGCAGGCCGAAGACCTGGTCGAGCGCGTCGAGGTCGAGTACGCCGAACTGCCGGTTTATGCCGACGTCTGGTCGGCGCTGGCGGACACCGGCGAGCGCGTGCACGCGCACTGGAGCGACAACCGCTTCGTCACGCTGCGCGCCGACAAGGAGTTCGAGTCGCTGGCCGCCACGGCCGAGGTCAAGGTCACCCGCCGCATCGAGCTGGCCCGCCAGTGCATGGTGCCGATGGAAGGCAAGGCGGTGCTCGCCTACTGGGACTTCCAGGCCGACCAGCTGGTGGTGTGCAGCGCGACGCAGGTGCCGCACCTGATCCGCACCGGCCTGGCGCAGTTCCTCGACCTGCCCGAGGAACGCGTGCGCGTCATCTCGCCCGACGTCGGCGGGGCCTTCGGCTACAAGTGCGTGCTGCAGCAGGAAGAGCTGTGCATCGCCTGGCTGGCCAAGACCTACCGCCGGCCGTTCCGCTTTCTGGAGGACCGGCGCGAGCACCTGATCGCCGGGGCCAATTCGCGCCAGCACCACTACGAGGTGACGGCCTACGCCGACCGCAGCGGCCGCCTGCTGGCGCTGGACGCGGTGATCACCATCGACGGCGGCGCCTATTCGATCTGGCCTTTCACCGCCGGCCTGGAACCCGGCCAGGCGGTGGGCAACCTGCCCGGGCCCTATGCCTTTCGCGGCTACCGCTGCGAGACGCGCTGCGTCGCCACCAACAAGCCGGGCTTCGTGCCCTACCGCGGCGTGGCGCGCACCGGCGTGTGCTTCGCGATCGAGCTGCTGATCGACGCGCTGGCGCGCGAGGTGGGCCGCGAGCCCTGGCAGGTGCGCATGGACAACCTGGTGCGGCCGGAGCAGATGCCGTACGTCAACGTCGCCAACAAGCACCTGGACGGCGGCGACTACCCCGCCAGCCTGCGCCGCGCGCTGGAGATGATCGACCTGCAGGCGGTGCGCCGGCACCGCCAGTCCGCCGATGGCCGGCTGATCGGCGTCGGCACGGCCACCTACTCCGAGCAATCGGCGCACGGCACCTCGGTGTTCGCCACCTGGGGCACGGCCGTGATTCCCGGCTACGACCAGGCCATGATCCGCATGACGCCCGACGGCGGCCTGGAGGTGCGCGTCGGCGTGCACTCGCACGGCCAGGGCATGGAGACCAGCTTCTCGCAGATTGCCAACGAGATCCTGGGCGTGCCGATCGAGCGCGTGCGCGTGCTGCACGGCGACACCGGGCAGACGCCTTACTCCACCGGCACCTACGCCTCGCGCGCGATGGTGATGTCCGGCGGCGCGGTGGCGGTGGCCTGCAAGCAACTGCTGCCGCGGCTGCGCCACATCGCCGGCCACCTGATGGGCGTCGACCCGGCGAGCGTCGTGCTGGCCGACGGCCTGGCGCTGGCCGGCGAGCGGTCGCTGACGCTCAACGAGATCGCCAACGCCTGGTACGTCAACCCGCATCGCCTGCCGCCCGATGTCGATCGCGCAGGCCTCGAAGTCTCCACCGGCTACAAGCCCAAGGTCGACACCGGCGCCTTCACCTACGCCAGCCAGGCCGCGGTGGTGGCGGTGGACCCGGAGACCGGCGCCGTCGAAATCCTCGACTACGTGGTGGTCGAGGACTGCGGCGTGATCGTCAACCCGATGATCGTCGAGGGGCAGACCATCGGCGGCATCGCGCAAGGCATCGGCACCGCGCTGTACGAAGAGATGCGCTACGACGAGCAAGGCCAGCCGCTGGCGTCGACGCTGGCCGACTACATGCTGCCCGGCGCCACCGAGGTGCCGCACATCCGCATCGAGCACATGGAGACGCCGTCGCCGCACACCGAGTTCGGCGCCAAGGGCATGGGCGAGGGCGGGGCGATCGCGCCGCCGGCCGTGCTGTTCAATGCGGTCAACGACGCGCTGCGCCACACCGGCGCGCCCGAACTGCTGACCACGCCGCTGACGCCGCATCGCCTGCTGGCGGCGCTGGCGCAATCGCGGCCGGGCGGTGCCCGATGAAGGCCGCGGTGTTCGACTACCGCAGCGCGGCCGACCTGGCCGACGCGGTGCAGCGGCTGGCCGAGGGCGACGGCCGCGCCAAGCTGATGAGCGGCAGCCAGTCCTTCGGCCCGATGCTGAACCTGCGCCTGGCGCGGCCGCAGACCGTCATCGACATCTCGCGCCTGCCGGCGCTGGCCGGCGTGCGCGAAGCCGGCGGCAGCATCGTCATCGGCGCCGGCGTCACGCATGCCGCGATCGAAGACGGCGTGCACGCGCCGCTGCGCGAGCACCCGCTGCGCGCGGTGGCGGCCGGCATCGCCTACCGCGCCATCCGCAACCGCGGCACCGTCGGCGGCAGCCTGGCCCACGCCGACCCGGCGGCCGACTGGATGGTGACGCTGACGGCGCTGGGCGCCGCGCTGCAACTGCGCTCGCCGCGCGGCGAGCGCGAGCTGGCGCTGGCCGCCTTCATGCACGCCGCCTACACCACCGACCTGGCCGACGACGAAGTCATCGTCTCGGTGCGGGTGCCGGCCGCGCGCGGCGGCCGCTGGGGCTACTACAAGTTCTGCCGCAAGCCCGGCGAGTTCGCCGAGGCCAGCGCCGCGGTGTGGCAGGCGGCGCCGGGCGCGCCGCTGACCATCGTGCTCGGGGCGCTCGACGGTGCGCCGCAGGCGCTGCCGGCTCTGGCCGAGGCCATCGCGCGCGATGGCGCGGCGGCCGCCACGCGCGAGCGCATTGCCGCCGCCGTGGCCGCCGCCTTGCCCGAACGCCAGCCGCTCGACTGCCAACTGCACGCCGCCTGCGTGGCGCGCGCGCTCGCCCAGGCCGGCTGGACCGCCCCCGTCGCGGTGGCGGGCGCGGAGGCCGCTGAATGAACGCCCTGACGCTTGAAATCAACGGCCGCCGCGTCAGCGCCGAGGTCGAGCCGCGCACCCACCTGGCCGACTTCGTGCGCGACAGCGCCCGCCTGACCGGCACCCACCTGGGCTGCGAGCACGGCGTCTGCGGCGCCTGCACCGTGCTGCTGGACGGCGAGCCCGTGCGCTCGTGCATCACCTTCGCGGTGGCCTGCGAAGGGCGCCACGTGACCACCGTCGAAGGCTACGACGGCGACGAGGCGATGCGCCGGCTGCGCGCCGCCTTCACGCGCCACCACGCCTTGCAGTGCGGCTATTGCACGCCCGGCATGCTGGCCACGGCGCGCGACATCGTGCTGCGCCTGCCCGACGCCGACGAGGCGCGCGTGCGGCTGGAACTGGCCGGCAACCTGTGCCGTTGCACCGGCTACATGGGCATCGTCGCGGCGATCGGCGACGTGCTGGAGCAGCTTCGCGCCGAGCCCGACCCGGCCATCACCGCGCTGCGCGAGCGCCTGCGCGCCAGCGAGCCGGTGCCGCCGCGGCCGGTGGCGGCGCCCGGTGGCCCGCGGCCGATGCCGGTGTTCGTCACGCCGCGGGCCGCTGGCGTGGTGACGGCGGCGCCGGCCGTGGCGGCGGCCGCGACCACATCGGCAACCGCATCGGCAACCGCATCGGCGACCGCGGCCGCGATGGTCGCGTCGCCAACCGCCGCACCATCGGCAGCAGCCGCCGCGGCGACGCCGGAGTCCGCGGCCCTGCGCAAGGGCACGCAGGTCGACGCCAGCTTCGAGTTGCCGCACGGCATCGACGCGGTCTGGGCCTTCATGGGCGACCTGCAGGCCGTGGCCGCCTGCCTGCCCGGCGCGGTGATCGAGTCGCAGGACGGCGACAAGCTCAAGGGGCGCATCGCCATCAAGTTCGGGCCGATGGCCGCGGCCTTCGCCGGCGCGGCCCGGCTGGAGCGCGACGACGCGACCCGCAGCGCCGTGCTGCGCGGCGCCGGCCAGGACACGCTGAGCCAGTCGCGCGCGCAAGGCGACATCGCCTACCGGTTGCAAGCGCTGGATGCGCAGCGCACGCGCGTGCAGGTCGAGATGCTGTATGCGCTGCAAGGCCCGCTGGCGCAGTTCTCGCGCTCGGGGCTGGTGAAGGACTTCGTGCGCCGCCTCGTCGCCGATTTCGGCCGCCAGGTCGAGCGCCGCATGAGCGGCGCGCCCGACGCCGCCGCGGCGCCGGCGGCGGCCATCCACCCGCTGCGCCTGCTGCTGGGCATGGCCGGCGACTGGCTGCGCCGCTTGTTCGGACGCGCGCGCTGATCCGGCGCGCCGTTCGTCGATTCACTCACGCCGCTTCAAAGGAGGGCGCCTCATGCCTCAATCCGTTCGCCTGATGGACCGCACGGTCCGCACGGTCCGCACGGTCCGCACGGGCCGCCGTGCCGGTCTTCGTGCCGCGATGCTGCTCGCGCTGGCCTGCACGGTCGTCCCGCCGGTGCTGGCGCAGACGCTGCAACCCGTCAAGGTGCGCCTGGACTGGACGCCGTGGGCCAACCACGCCGCCGTTCACCTGGCGCAGCAAAAGGGCTGGTACCGCCAGGCCGGGCTGGACGTGACGCTGGAAGACGGCAACGGTTCGGTGACGACGGTGCAGATCGTCGGTTCGAGCAATGCCTTCGACGTCGGCCAGGCGGCGCTGGCGCCGATGATGATCGCCCGCGACAAGGGCCTGCCGGTGAAGGCGCTGGCCGTCTTCCTGCGCAAGAACGACATCGGCGTGCTGGTGCCGGCCGATTCCGGCATCACCGGGCCGGCCCAGCTGAAGGGCAGGAAGATCGGCTACACCGCCGGCTCGCTGGAAGCGCCGTTCATCGACGCTTTCCTGGCCACCGGCAAGCTCAAGCGCGACGACGTCGAGCTGATCAACCTCGACGCATCGAGCAAGGCCACCAACTACGCGGTGGGCCGCACCGACGCGGTGTTCTCCACCGTGCCCTTCGTGCTGCCGACCACCAACAAGGCGCGTCCGTCGCGCGCCATCCTGTTTGCCGATGCGGGCCTGACCATGCCCAGCTTCGGCCTGCTGGCCAGCGATGCCAAGTTGGCCGAGCGCGGCGAGGTGCTGGGCCGCTTCGCCTCGGTGGTGGCGCGGGCCTGGGAATACGTCTACGCCGGCCACGAAGACGAGGCGGTCGACGCCATCATCGCCCAGCGCCCGCAGGCGCGGCTGGACCGCGCCGTGCTGCGCGCCCAGCTCGACACGCTCAAGGGCTTCTTCGACGTGCCGGCCGGCGGCCGCATCGGCGCGCCGGTGCCGGCCGACTGGGAGGCCGCGGTGAAGACGCTCTCGGCCGTGCAGTTGATCAGCGCCGGCCGGCCGGCGGCCGACTACTACGTGAGCGGCCGCGTCAACCCGGCGGCTTTCGACCAGCTGGTCGGCAAGTGAGCGCGCCCGACGCGGCAGAGAACGCGCGATGATCCCGACCAGCGTGCACGCCCGCGGCGTGTCCAAGAAGTACCCCGGCGCGCGCGGCGTGCAGGCGCTGCAGGCGGTCGATGCCGACATCGGCGCCGGGCGCTTCGTCAGCATCCTGGGTCCCAGCGGTTGCGGCAAGAGCACCTTGCTGCGCTGCATTGCCGGCCTGGAAGGCATCTCCAGCGGCACGCTGGACGTGGCCGGCCAGCCGGTTGCCGGCCCGCCGGACGGCGTGGGCATCGTCTTCCAGCAGCACGCGCTGCTGGACTGGCGCAGCATCCGCGACAACATCGTGCTGCCGCTCGAATTCGCCGGCAAGCCAGTGGCGCGCCATGCCGACAAGGTGGACCACCTGCTGCAGATGACCGGCCTGCGCGACTTCGCCGCCAGCTACCCGCGCGAGCTGTCGGGCGGCATGCGCCAGCGCGCGGCGATCTGTCGCGCGCTGGTCGACGACCCGCCGCTGCTGCTGATGGACGAGCCCTTCGGCGCGCTCGACGCGCTGACGCGCGACCAGATGAACGCCGACCTGCAGCGCATCTGGCTGGAGACGCGCAACACCGTCGTCTTCGTGACGCACGGCATCGCCGAAGCCGTCTTCCTCGGCGACGAGGTGCTGGTGTTCTCGCCGCGGCCGGGCCGCGTGGCGCACCGCTTCGTGATCGACCTGCCGCGCCCGCGCCCGCTGGCCGTCCGCGAGACGCCCGAGTTCGGCCGCTACACGCGCGAGATCCGCGAGCTGTTCGGCCAGATGGGCCTGCTCGACGAGGCCGGGGCCACCGCGTCATGAACCGTTCCACCGTTGCCGCCATCGCATCGGGCACCGCGTCGGTCCTCGTGTTGCTGGTGATCTGGGAAGTGCTGGGCCGCGCCACCGGCATCCGGCCCGTGGTGCTGCCGCTGCCCAGCCAGGTGCTGGTCGAACTCGGCGCCGAGTGGCACTGGTACCTCGGCCATGCCGCCTACACGACGATGACGACGCTGGCCGGCTTCGCGCTGTCGGTGGTCGGCGGGGTGCTGATCGGCACCGCCGTCGCCAGTTCGCGCGCCGCCGAGCGCTTCGTCTATCCGCTGGTGGTGGCGCTCAACAGCGTGCCCAAGGTCGCCGTGGCGCCGCTGTTCGTCATCTGGATGGGCACCGGCTACGAACCCAAGATCGCCATCGCCTTCCTGATCGCCGTCTTCGCGATCATCGTCGACACGCTGCACGGCCTGCACTCGGTGCCGCAGGACGTGCTGGACGTGGCGCGCGTGCTCAAGGGCCGGCCGCTGGCCGTGTTCTTCAAGGTCCGCCTGCCCGGCGCGCTGCCCTCCATCGTGGCGGGCATGAAGGTCGCGGTCTCGCTGGCCCTGGTGGGCGCGATCGTCGGCGAGTTCGTGTCGTCGCAGCGCGGCCTGGGCTACGTGATCATGAGCGCGCAGGGCACCTTCGACACCGTTCGCGTGTTCGCCGCGCTGGTGGTGCTGGCCTTGCTCGGCCTGCTGCTGTACGGGCTGCTGGTGGCCGCCGAGCGAATCCTCACGCCCTGGCGCGCGACGACGGCCTGATGCCCTGCCGCTTTCTCAACCCGGTATCGCCATGAGATTCCTGCTTTCCGTCGCCCGCTGGATCGACGCCGTCAACCTGCGCGTCGGCCGCTGGGTGTCGTGGTTCATCCTGCTCGTCGTGATCGTCAGCAGCGCCAATGCGCTGGCGCGCAAGCTGCTGAACAGCAGCTCGAATGCCTGGCTCGAACTGCAGTCGTACCTGTTCGGCGCGGTGTTCCTGCTGGCCTCGGGCTACACGCTGCAGAAGAACGGCCACGTGCGCGTGGACGTGCTGGCCTCCAAGCTGTCGCGCCGCGCGCAGATCGGCATCGAGATCTTCGGCACGCTGTTCTTCCTGATGCCGGCGGCGGTGCTGATCATGTGGCTGGCCTGGCCGATGTTCTGGGAGTCGTGGGTGACGCAGGAGCTGTCGCCCAACGTCGGCGGCCTCATCCGCTGGCCGGCCAAGCTGCTGGTGCCGGTGGGCTTCACGCTGCTGATCGCCGCGGGCATCTCGCACCTCATCAAGTGCGTGGGCTTTCTGCTCGGCGAGTGTCCCGACCCGACCCTGCGCGAATCCGCGAAGTCCGAGGAAGAGCAACTCGCCGCGGACCTGAAGGCCCGGCTGGACGCCGAGCTGGCCGGCGCGCCGAAGTCGACGAAAGCCTGAGATGCAATTCCTCGCCTCCAATCTGGCGCCGATCATGTTCGCCACCTTGATCGTGCTGCTGCTGCTGGGCTATCCAGTGGCCTTCGCGCTGGCCGCCAACGGCATCCTGTTCGGCGTGATCGGCATCGAGCTGGGCCTGCTGACGCCGGCACTGTTCCAGGCGCTGCCGCAGCGCGTGTTCGGCATCATCCTCAACGACACGCTGCTGGCGCTGCCCTTCTTCACCTTCATGGGGCTGATCCTCGAACGCTCGGGCATGGCCGAGGACCTGCTCGAAACCGTCGGCCAGTTGTTCGGCCCCATTCGCGGCGGCCTGGCCTTCGCGGTGGTGGCCGTCGGCGCGCTGCTCGCCGCGACCACCGGCGTCGTCTCGGCCTCGGTGATCTCGATGGGCCTGATCTCCCTGCCCATCATGCTGCGCTACGGCTACGACCGGCGGCTGGCCACCGGCGTGATCGCCGCCTCGGGCACGCTGTCGCAGATCATCCCGCCGTCGCTGACGCTCATCATCCTGGCCGACCAGCTGGGCCGTTCGGTCGGCGACATGTACCGCGGCGTGCTGGTGCCGGGCCTGGTGCTCACCGGCTTGTACGTGCTGTACGTCACCGCCCTGTCGCTGGTGCGGCCGGCGCAGGTGCCGGCGCTGCCGCCGGAAGCGCGCCGCTTCCGCGAGCCCGGCGGCGGCAGCGGCGCGCGCTCGCTGGTGGTGCTGCTGAGCGTGGCGATGGGCGTGTCGATCGGCGTGCTGGGCACGGTCGTCGGCCCGGATGCGGCGGTCGACGAGAAGTTCGTCATCGGCATGCTGCTGTGGGGCCTGGTGGCTTTCGCGGCGGCCGTCGTCAACCGCGTGTTCAGGCTCGGCTGGCTGTCGGCCATCGCCGAGCGCGTGACCTTCGTGATGATTCCGCCGCTGGCGCTGGTCTTCCTGGTGCTCGGCACGATCTTCATCGGCGTGGCCACGCCGACCGAGGGCGGCGCGATGGGCGCCGTCGGCGCGCTGGTGCTGGCGCTGGTGCGCCGGCGCATGAACCTCACGCTGCTGAAGCAGGCGATGGATTCGACGACGCGGCTGACCTGCTTCGCCATCTTCATCCTCGTCGGCTCGACGGTGTTCTCGCTCACCTTCCGCGGCGTCAACGGCGACCTCTGGGTCGAGCACCTGCTGACCAGCCTGCCGGGCGGGCAATGGGGCTTCCTGATCTTCGTCAGCCTGTTCGTCTTCGTGGCGGCGTTCTTCCTCGACTTCTTCGAGCTGGCCTTCATCGTGATCCCGCTGATCGGCCCGGTGGCCGACAAGCTGGGCATCGACCTGGTCTGGTTCGGCGTGCTGATCGCGGTGAACATGCAGACCTCGTTCATGCACCCGCCGTTCGGCCTGGCGCTGTTCTACCTGCGCTCGGTGGCGCCGCACGACGACTTCAAGGACCGCGTCACCGGCCGCACCGTGGCCGGCGTGACCACCGGCCAGATCTATCGCGGCTCGATCCCGTTCATCGTGATCCAGCTCGCGATGGTGGCCATCGTGATGAGCTTCCCCTCGTTGGTGCTGCACGGCGAGACGGCCACCAAGATCGACCCGTCGAAGATCGAGATCAAGGTGCAGGGCGACAACCCGTTCGGCAGCGAGCGCGCGCCCTGGGACGAGAAGCCGCGCCAGCCGTAGCCAGCCGCGGCGCCGCCGCCACGGCCGCCGCCACCGCCGCCGGCTTCACCCCTGCGCCGCCAGCGCCAGCAGCACGTCGAGCAGCACGTTGGCGCCGCGCTGCAGGTCGGCCGGCTCGGTGTGTTCGCGCGGGTTGTGGCTGATGCCGGCGGCGCTGGGCACGAAGATCATCGCCGCCGGGCACAGGCGCGCCATCATCTGCGCGTCGTGGCCGGCGCCGGAGGTCATGCGCCGCGTGCGGTGGCCGCGGGCGTGGGCGGCAGCGCCGATCAGGCGCACCAGCCGTTCGTCGAAGCGCACCGGCGCGAAGCGCGCCAGGCGGCGCGACTCGATGGCCACCGACTGCTCGCGCCCCAGGCGCTGCACGAAGGCCGCCAGCTCGTCTTCGGCGCGCTGCAGCGTGGCTTCGTCGGTGTTGCGCAGGTCGACCGTCAGCGCCGCGCGCGCCGCGATCACGTTGATCAGGTTGGGCTGCAGCTCGATCGACCCCACCGTCGCCACCTGGCTGCCGGCGTAGCGCTGCGCCAGCTCGCGCACGAAGACGGCGATGGCCGCGGCGCAATAGCCAGCGTCGCGGCGCAGCCGCATCGGCGTGGTGCCGGCGTGGTTGGACTGGCCGCTGATCGTGAAGGCCTGCCACGAGATGCCTTGCAGGTCTTCGACGGCGCCGATCTCGATGCCTTCGGCTTCCATCACCGGCCCTTGCTCGATGTGCAGCTCGACGAAGGCGTGCGGCACGATGGCGCCGCAGGCCATGGCGCCCGCGTAGCCGATGCGCGCCAGCTCGTCACCCAGGCGCCGGCCATCGCTGTCCACCGTGTCCAGTGCCTGCTGCAGCGGGTAGCCGCCGGCATACACCAGCGAACCCATCATGTCGGGCTGGAAGCGCACGCCTTCCTCGTTGGTGAAGGCGGCCAGCACGAGGGGCCGCTCGGTGACGATGCTGCGTTCGTCGAGCCAGCGCAGCGCTTCCAGGCCGGCCATCACGCCGTAGTTGCCGTCGTAGCGGCCGCCGCTGGCGACGGTGTCGATGTGCGAGCCGGTCATCACCGGCGCCGCGTCGCGGCGGCCGGCGCGGATGCCGAAGACGTTGCCGATGGCGTCGACGCGCACGTCGAGCCGCAACTCGCGCATCCAGGCCACGAGCTGGTCGCGGCCGGCGCGGTCGGCATCGGTGAGGGCGATGCGGCAGACGCCGCCGCCGTCGATGGCGCCGTTGGCAGCGTGCGCCTGCAGCCGCTCGAGCAGCCGCTCGCGCGCGATGCCGTGGCCCTCCAGCCAGGCGCGCTGGGCGGCCAGCACCGCGGCCGCGGGGCGCCCGACGATCGCGGCGTAGACGGCCGGCGCGGTGGCGCCTTCGGTGTTGATGACGAGCACGCGCGCGCGCGCATCGATGCCGGCGGCGCGCCGCGCTTCGGCATCGTCTTGCAGTGCCGCGAGTGCCACCAGCGCCGCCACGCCGGCGACGCCGGACTCGCCGGCGACGATGGGCACGTCGCCCTGCGCGCCATCGGCCAGCACGCGCATCGCGGCCGCCGCCTGGGCGTCCGACACCGTCATGAACAGGTCGACCGCCGGCTGCAGGAAGCGCCAGGCCAGCGGCGAGGTTTCGCCGCAGGCCAGGCCCGCCATCAGCGAATCGACGCTGCCGCGCGCGCGCGCCGGGCGGCCTTCGATCGCGCTTTGCAGCAGGCAGTCGGCCTGCTCCGGCTCGACCACCACGAGGCGCGGCCGGCGCTCGCCGTAGCGGTCCCACAGGCAGGCGACGATGCCGGCCGCCAGGCCGCCGACGCCGCCTTGCAGGACGACGTGCGTCCACGGGCACTCGTCGGCGTCGCCGGCGGCGGCCAGCAACTCGTCGGCGATGACGCCGTAGCCTTGCATCACGTCGCGCGGCACCTCCTCGTAGCCGGGGTACGAGGTGTCCGACACCACCTCCCAGCCGTGGGCGGCCGCCAGCCGCGCTGCTTCGCGCACCGAGTCGTCGTAGCCGCCGTCGATGCGCACGATCTCGGCGCCATGGGCGGCGATCGCCTGCTCGCGTTCGGCGCTGACCTGGGCGTGCAGCACGATCACGCAGCGGCAGCCGATGCTGTGCGCCGCGGCGGCCAGCGCGCGGCCGTGGTTGCCGTCGGTGGCGCTGATCGCGACGAAGTCTTGCAACGGTTGCGCCTGGCGGCCGGCCAGCAGCTCGGCGGCGCTCCAGCCCGCGTCCGGCCAGCGCCGCAGCAGCCGCTTGACCAGCGCGTTAGGCGCGCCCAGCGCCTTGAAGCTGCCGAGGTCCGAACGCTTCGATTCGTCCTTGACGGTCAGGCCGGCAATACCGAGCTGCCGCGCCAGGCCGGGCAGCGACCAGGCCGGCGTGGCGTGGCCCGACAAGCCGGTCCAGGTCGACAGCCGCTCGGCGGCGGCCCGCGCTTCGGCCAGGCCCAGCCACGGGCGCAGCGCGTCGTCGTAGGGCCGCCGCGCGGCTTGGAGGTTCAGGGCATGCATGGCGGTCTCAGGCCGCCGGCGCGCGCGGCAGCCGCTGGCGCACCAGCTCGGCGAACCAGCGCGCGCCGATCGGCACGATGCGGTCGTTGAAGTCGTAGCGCGCGTTGTGCAGCGGCACGCCGCCGGGGTCGTCGCTGCCGAAGTCGCCGACGCCGTTGCCGATGAAGACGAAGGCGCCGGGAAGGTGCTGCAGGAAGCGGCCGAAGTCTTCCGAGATCATCAGCGGCGGCGCCTCGCCGTCGACGCGCTCCGCGCCGGCCACCGCCTGCGCGGCGCGCACGGCCACCGCCACGCACTGCGGCCAGTTGACGGTGGGCGCGAACTCGTGCGTGTACTCGACGGTGCACGTCGCGCCATGGGCGCGGCAGATGCCGTCGCACAGTTCGCGCAGGCGCGATTGCAGCAGCGCCTGCACCTCGGGCGTGTCGCTGCGCGTGTCGCCCTTGATCACCACCTGGCTGGGAATGGCGTTGCGGATGCCGTCGGTGATGAACTCGGTGCACGACAGCACGGCCGCGTGGCGCGGGTCCAGCGAGCGGGCGACGATGGTCTGCAGGGCCAGCACGGTCTCGGCGCCGATGACCAGCGGGTCGATCGCCATCTGCGGCCGCGCCGCATGGCCGCCGCGGCCGGTGATGGTGATGACGAAGTTGTCCTCGCTGGCCATCAGCGCGCCGGCGCGGGTGGCGAAGTGGCCCGCCGGCAGGCCCGGCAGGTTGTGCACGCCGTAGATCTCGTCGATCGGAAAGCGCTGCAGCAACCCGTCGGCCAGCATCGCGGCGGCGCCGCGGCCATGCTCCTCGGCCGGCTGGAAGACGAAGCGCACGGTGCCGTCGAAGTCGCGCCGCGCGGCCAGCAGTTGCGCCGCGCCCAGCAGCATCGCCATGTGGCCGTCGTGGCCGCAGGCGTGCATGCAGCCCGGGTGCGCCGAAGCGTAGGCGCGGCCGGGCGCGGCTTCGGTGATGGCCAGCGCGTCCATGTCGGCGCGCAGGCCGATCGCGCCGCGGCCGCTGCCCACCTGCAGGCTGGCGACCACCCCGGTGCCGCCGATGCCGCGCTGCACGTCGAGCCCCAGCATCTGCAGCACCGCGGCCACTCGGTCGGCGGTGGCGCGCTCGTTGAAGCCAGTCTCGGGGAAGCGGTGGAACTCGTGCCGCCAGCGCACCCAGCCGGCTGCCAGCGTCTGCTCGTCGATCGGTTGCATGGGGGGCGGTCCTGCGGTCTCGTGGCGCCGATTGTTGGGGCATGATGGCGAGCGGATTCACCACCATGCAGCCCTCCTGCGCAGCGTTTGTCTCGCGACACGGGGGTTCGCCGAAGCGATGGCTCGAAAACCTGCCCACACGACCCGGCCTGCGCTGCTGGACGCGCTGGACCTCGCGCTGCTCGACCTGCTGCAGCGCGATGCTTCGCTGCCGGTGCGCGCGCTGGCCGACCGCGTGGGCACGTCGCCGGCCACCTGCCAGCGCCGCATCGCGCAGTTGCGCGAGTCGGGCGTGCTGCAGCGGCAGGTGGCCATCGTCGACCGCCGGCTGGTGGGGCGGCCGCTGACGGTGTTCGTGTCGGTCGAGCTCGCCCAGCAGAACGCCGCGCTGCTGACCCAGTTCGAGCAGCGCATGGCCGCCGACGACGCCGTGATGGCGTGCTACGAGGTCTCGGGCGAGTTCGATTTCCTGCTCGTCGTCAGCGCCGAGTCGATGGAGCAGTACCACGCCTTCACGCGCGAGGCTTTCTCGTCCAACCGCAACGTGCGCAACTTCAAGAGCATGTTCGCGATGAACTGTTCGAAGTTCGAGACGCGCGTGCCGCTGCGGCCGGCCGAGGCTTGACGGCGCGGCGGCTATTTAACGCGCTACCAGCGCAGCACCCGCGGCCCGAGCAGGGCGCCGACGGCGCCCACCAGGCCGATGCCGAGCGAGTACCACAGCGCGACGAAAGCCGGCGACAGCTCGGGGCACGACACCGCGTAGCCGAGGGCGCCCAAAGCGCCGGCAAACAGCCCGCAGGCGAAGCCGGCGGCCATCGGGCGCGTCGGCGCCAGGCCGCGCACCGCCCACAGTGCGGCGGCCAGCGCCGGCAGCGACAGCGCCAGCACGCTCAAGGGGCAGCTCGACCAGGAGTGGCCCAGCAGCGCCGTCGCGCGCTCGCCCGGCGCGGTGGCGAGCAGCGAGGCGATGCCGAGCAAGCCCATCGCCGCGACCACCGCGAGCACGGCCCGCCGCGGCACGACGAGGCGCGCCGCCGGCCGCGCCAGCCGCGCCGTCCACCAGCCCGCCGCGGCGGCCAGCGAGGCGGCGTAGGCGAACTTGATCCATGGCGTCGGCAAGGCATACAGCGCCGCCGGGATCGGCCCGAACAGCGCCAGCGCCAGCAGCGCGCTGGCCGCCAGCCCCAGGGCCGCGGCGGGGGCCAGGCGGCGCGCCGCCACGGCGGTGGGTGCGGGGCCGGCACCGCGGGCAAGCAGCTCGATCAGGTCGTCGGTCTTCATCGCACTCAAGCCTTCACGCGTTGCGCCAGGCGCTTCAGCCCGCGGTGCACCTGCACCTTGATCGCCGATTCCGTGGCGCCGGTACGGTGCGCCGCCTCGGCCACCGACAGCCCTTCGATCTTCGTCAGCACGATGGCCGCGCGCTGGGCCTGCGGCAGGGTCTGCAGCAACTGGTCGAGATCGCGGTGCGCCGAGCCTTCGCGCACGTCGGCGGCGAGCAGCGACTCGTCGACGTCGTCGAGCGGCTCGTGCAGCGCCTCCTGCCGGCCGCGCCGGCGCCACAGGTCGACCAGCTTGTGGCGCGCGATGGCCAGCACCCAGGCGCTGACCGGCAGCGCCGCGTCATACGTGCCGCGCTGCGTGTGCAGCGCGAGCAGCGTCTCCTGCACCAGGTCTTCCACGTCGTCGGGCAGGCGCTGCAATCGGCGGCGCAGAAAGGCGCGCAGGCGCGCGGCGATGCGGCGCAGGCAGTCGCGGTAGGCGGCCTCGTCGCCGGCCTGGGCGCGCAGCCACAGCGGCTTGAGGCCGGACTCGAAGTCGTGCAGGCTGGCGTCGTCGGCCATGGTGTCGGACGGCGGAGGTGGGTTGCCGCGGGGCGGCTCGACGCGGATTCTGACCGCCCCCGGCCAGCCGGGCGCGGCGCCGGCGGCTTCGAGCCGCATGACTACCCGCCGGGCGCCCGGCGCCGGGCCGCGGCGCGGGCGATCAGGTGGTCCAGCGAGAAGCTGCCGCCGCCGCGCCGCATCAACCACAGCAGCAGCGCGGCCCACACGCCATGCGTGGCGTAGGCGCCGGGGTAGACCAGCAGCTGGATCACCGCCGTCATCCCCAGCAGCCCCAGCGAGGCCAGCCGCGTGCCCAGGCCCAGCAGCAACAGCAGCGGCAGCGCATGCTCGGCGGTCGCGGCCAGCATGGCGGCCAGTTCCGGCGGCAGCAGCGGCAGCTTGTACTCGTCGCGGAACAGGTCGATGGCCGAAGCCGACAGCCGCGGCCAGCCGAGCGCGAATTCGCCCGTGACGAGGTTGAGCGCGAAGCCCTCGACCTTGGTCTGCCCCGAGGTCCAGAACGTCGCCGCGATCGAGAAGCGCGCCAGCAGCGCGATCAGCGACTCGGGGATGCGTTCGAACCACGAGAGCAGCCGCGGCGTGGCGGCAGCCGCAGCCGCAGCCGCATCCGGATCCGCATTGCGCGCTTGCGCCTGCACGGTGGACGTCATGGTGCTTCTCCGGCGTGGTGCCAGGCGGTGATGGCGCCGTGGCGGATCAGCAGGGCCAGCGTGCCGGCCAGGTCGAATGGCGGCGTGGTCGACGCGTGTGCCGCGGTCGCCGCGATTGCCGCAGCCTCGACCGCGGCGGCCAGCGGCAGCGCCGATTGCAGCGCCTGCACGAAGGCCGCGGTGGCGCGGTCGACCGGCAGCACGAGCACGTCGTCGCCGTCGCGCAGCACCAGCGCGGCTTCGGCCTGGTCGAGCGCGACGGCGGCGATGGCCGCGTCGTCGTCCCGCGGATCGTCATGCTGGTGGGCCGCCCACAGCGACGCGACGGCCCAGGGCGAGGCGATGGCGCTGACCGAAGGATCGAGCGGCAAGCGCACGCCGCCCAGCCGCTCGGGCGCGCGCAGGCAGGCGGCCCAGTCGTCGGCGCCGATGGGCGTGGCGTCCGCCGCGTGGTAGGCCCGCACGCGTGCGCGTTCGAGCCGCGCCATGTCGGGCAGGTAGGGCAGTCCTGCCGCCTGCTCGAAGGCGGCAAGCCATTCGGCGAAGCCGTCGCCGTACGCGGCGAGCACCGGCGAGCGCGGCGGATGGGCGCGCACGTAGACGCCGGCCATCGCCGCAAAGAAGGCCTCGCCGACGAGGCGTTGCACGACCGGAAAGCCATCGGCCAGCGCCTGCACCAGCGAGACGACGACGTTGTTGCGATGGACCGCGAAGCGCGCCGCGGGGTCCGAACCGTTCCAGGTGACCAGGCCGCTGGGCACGGCCCGCGCGGGGTCCAGCAAGGCGGCGCCGAAGGCCGCCTGCCACGGCATGGCGAGGCGGTTCATGCGGCCTCCAACCGAGCGATGTCTGCAGCGGCCCGCGGCCGCGTGGCGAAGGCGGCCTGCGGCCGCGTGGCGAAGGCGGCCTGCGGCCGCGTGGCGAAGGCGGCCATGCCCTCGCGGGCGCGCGCCGCCTCGGCCGCCAGCACGGCAAGCGCCGGGATGTCGTTGTCGCGTTCGATCAGCGTCGGCCGCGGGCCCAGCCTTTCGATCGTGCGGGCGTACAACTGCCACACCGCGTCGTCCACCGGCGCGCCGTGGTGGTCGATGAGCAGCCGGTCGCCCGCGCCGTCGCGGTCCTCGGCGAAGCCGGCGAGGTGGATCTCGCCCACAGCGGCCGGCGGCAGCGCCGCGATGAACGCCCAGGCGTCGCGCCGGTGGTTGACGGCGCTGACATAGGCGTTGTTCACGTCGAGCAGCAGGCCGCAGCCGCTGCGCCGCACCAGTTCGCCGAGGAACTGCGCCTCGTCCATCGTCGAGGCGGCGAACTCGACGTAGGTGCTGGGGTTCTCGATCAACAGCGGCCGCCGCAGGCGCTGCTGCACCTGGTCGACGTGGTCGCAGACGCGTGCCAGCGTCGCCGCGTCGTAGGGCAAGGGCAGCAGGTCGTTGAAGAACGCGCCGCCGTGGCTGGACCACGCGAGGTGCTCCGACACCCAGCGCGGCTGGAAGCGCTCGACCACCGCGGCCAGGCGCGCCAGGTGCTCGGCGTCGAGCGGCCCTTCGGCGCCGATCGACAGGCCGACGCCGTGCACCGACAGCGGGTACGCCGCACGCAGCCGCGCCAGCTGGCGCAGCGCCGGGCCGCCGGCGCCCATCACGTTCTCGGCATGGACTTCGAGGAAGTCGACCGCGGCCTCGCCGGCCAGCAGCCCGGCGGCGTGGCGCGCCTTCAATCCGATGCCGGCCAGCGCCGGCGCCGGCGGCGGCGGGCTGCCCTTCGGCGGCATGGCCGCCGCGTCCTCAGGCCTTCTTCTCCTTGAACGCCATCAACTGGCCGTAGCCGGTGGGCGAGGTCTTGGAGGCGGTCTTCTCGCAACTGCCCTTGGGCACCAGCGTCCAGGCGTTGCCCTGGTCGTCGACCTTCGAAGTGCCGGCGCAGGTGGTGCCGGGCCCGGCGGCGCAGTCGTTCTTGCCCTTCATCGCGACGCCGAAGCATTTTTCCTTGTCGGCCGGCTGCGCGTGGGCGGCCGTCTGCGCCAGCGTGAACGCGGCGCCCAGGGCGAGGGCGAGGGCGGCGGCGGAGGTCTGCGTGCTGAGGGTGCGGGTCATCGGGGGCTCCGGTGCAAAGGGTTGGGCAACAGGGAACAAGCGCGCGCTGACCGCGTGGCCGCTTGGCGGCCGGGTTGATTCGCGGTTGCGCTGCCGAATGCCAGTTCGCTGCAGCGGCGGCATTGGTTACAGCACCCGTTGCGATGACGCGGTTCGACGTGTTGGCGGCGCCGCGGCCCACCACGCCGGCGCGCCCGCCAAGTGCCCGTTCAGTCGACCCGCGCGCCGGACTCGGCGACGATGCGGCCCCACTTGGCGTGGTCGGCGCGCAGGACCTGCTCGAACTCCTGCGGTCCGGCCAGCCGCGGCTGCGCGCCGAGGATCTGCATCGACTTCTGCACCGCCGGGTCGTCCATCGCCTTCATCAGCTCGGCATGCATGCGGTTGACGATCGCCTTGGGCGTGCCGGCGGGAAAGACGACGCCGAGCCAGGGGCTGGCGGTGAAGTCGGCCACGCCGGACTCGGCGATCGTCGGCACGTTCGGCATCGACGGCACGCGCTGGGTCGTCGCCACGGCGATGGGCTTGAGCTTGCGCGCCTCGATCTGCGGCACGGTGACCGCCAGCGTGTCGAAGGCGAGGGCGACGTTGCCGGCCACCAGGTCGGTCATCGAGCGCACGCTGCCCTGGTAGGGCACGTGCACGAGCGCCAGGCCGCTTTGCCGCTTGAGGCGCTCCATCGCCAGGTGCGACATCGTGCCGTTGCCGCTGGACGCGTAGCTCAGCTTGTCCGGGTGGGCCTTGGCGTAGGCGATCAGCTCGGGCACGGTGTTGAACGGCGCTGACGGATGCGCCACCAGCGCCAGCGGCAACTCGAGCAGCATCGCGCACGGCGCGAAGTCGCGCAGCGGGTCGTAGCCGACGTTCTTGTACAGGTGCGGGTTGGTCACCATCGCCGCCGCCGCGGTCAGCGCCATCGTGTAGCCGTCGGGCGCCGACTTCGCGACCGAGCCGACGCCCAGGCTGGCGCCTTGCCCCGGCTTGTTCTCGACGATGAACGGCTGCCCCATGCTCTTGGCGAGCTTCTCGGCCAGCACGCGGGCGACCAGGTCGGTGGCCTGCCCGGCGGGGAAGCCGACCACCAGCTTCACCGGCCGATCGGGATACGCCGCCTGCGGCTGGGCGCCGGCCGCCGTGGTGGCGGCGAACAGCGCAAGGCAAAGCGATCGCAAGGCTGACTTCATGACTTGGACTCCTGGGTGCCGCCATCGGAACCGGCGGCGGGCATGGCAACGATGCTCCGGTTCAGATGACGCCCGCGTCGCGCAGGGCTTGCTGCCGGGCCGCATCGAGGCCCAGCGCCGAATAGACCGTTTCGTTGTGCTGGCCGAGCGAAGGGCCGGCATGGCGCACGGCGCCGGGCGTGCGTGAGAACGCCGGCACCACGCTTTGCATCTTCACGGGGCCGAGCTCGTCGTCGGGCACCGTCACGATCGCCTGGCGCGCCGCGTAGTGCGGGTCGGCGAAGATGTCGGCGATGTCGTAGATCGGGCTGAAGCCGACCTGGTGCCGGTCGAGCAAGCGTTCCAGCTCGGCCAGCGTGTGCTTGCCGATCTCGGCGGCGATGGCGGCGTCCAGCTCGGCGCGGTGCTGCACGCGCAGCACGTTGTTGGCGAATTGCGGCGCCGCGACCAGATCGGGCCGGCCGAGCGCGGCGCACAGCCGCTCGTAGATGCTTTGCGTCGACGCAGCGATCGAGGCCCAGCGGCCATCGGCGCTGCGGTAGACGTTGCCCGGCGCGGCGTACTGGCTGGTGTTGCCCGACCGCTGCCGCACGACGCCGAGCTGGTCGTACTCGATCGGCAGGAAGTCGAGCACGCGGAACATCGCCTCCAGCATCGAGCAGTCGATCTCCTGGCCGCGCTTGTCGCCGCTGGCGACGCGGTGGTACAGCGCGGCGACGATGCCCAACGCGCCGAACAGGCCGCCCACCGCGTCGGCGATCGGGAAGCCCAGGTGCAGCGGCGGCCGGTCGGCCTCGCCGCACAGGTTGGTGAAGCCGGTCATCGCCTCGAACACGCGCGCGAAGCCCGGCTTGTGGCGGTAGGGCCCCGTCTGCCCGAAGCCGGTGACGCGGAGGATGACGAGCCCGGGGTTGATCTCGTGCAGCCACTCGCGCGTGATGCCCCATTTGTCCAGCGTGCCGGGCCGGAAGTTCTCCACCAGCGCGTCGGCGTCGGGCAATAGCTTGGCCAGCAGCTCGCGCCCGGCGGGCTGCCGCAGGTCCAGCGTGACGCCGCGCTTGTTGCGGTTGGCCGCCTTCCACCACAGCGGCACGCCGTCCTTGTGCGGCGGCAGCGCGCGCAGGGCGTCGCCGCTGCCGGGGATCTCGACCTTCAGCACGTCGGCGCCCAGGTCGGCCAGTAGCGTCGCGGCCCAGGGCCCGGCGATGACGGTCGACAAATCGATGATGCGCAGCCCCGCGAGCGGGCCGGTGGCGTGGGTTGGCATGGGGGTGGATTCAGCTGGGATTGAGGTGCGATCCAGTTACGGCGCCAGTCTAGGCAGCGGCCGCACAATGTGGAATCGGCATGAGAGGATTTCAGAAATGCGCAAGACGGATGGCGCGATGCCCGAGCTGACGGACCTGCGCGCCTTCGTGCTGGCCGCCGAGCAGGGCAGCCTGACCGGTGCCGCGGCCGCGGAGGGCGTGGCGCAGTCGGCGTTCAGCCGCCAGCTGGCGCGGCTTGAAGGGGCGCTCGGCGGGCGGCTGCTGCACCGCACCGGCCGCGGCGTGAGTCTGAGCGAGCTGGGCGAACGCGTGCTGCCGCGCGCCAAGGAACTGGTGGCGCAAGCCAGGCTGCTGGCCGACGACGCCGCCGGCCGCTGGAGCCGCCCCGCCGGCGTGGTGGAGGTGGGCTTGCTGCCTTCGGTGACCAACCCGCTGGCCGGGCTGCTGTTCGCCGCGGTGCGCGAGGCCTTCCCCGACATCCGCCTGCGCCTGCACGAGGCCTACAGCGGCGAGATCCAGACCCTGCTGGCCGACGGCCGCATCGACGTGGGCACGCTCAATCGCTACCGGCCGCTGCGGCGCGAGCCGCACGACGCGGTGCTGACGTCGCCGATGTCGTTGATCGTGCGCGCGGAGGCACCGGCTTCGCGCGGCGGCCGCAGCGTGACTTTCGCCGCGGCCGCGGCGCTGCCGCTGGTGATGCCGCTCAAGCCCAACGGCCTGCGCGGCGTGGTCGAGGAGATCGCCGCACGCCGGCGGCTGGTGCTGACGGTGGCGCTGGAAGTCGGCTCGTCGACGGCGATGAAGGACGCCGTGCGCTGCGGGCTGGCCGCCACGCTGCCGGCGCATGCCGTGCGCGACGAGACGGCGCGTGGCGAATTCCGCGCCTTGCTCATCACCCACCCGACGATCCGGCAGACCACCTTCGTCGAGACCACGCGCCGGCGCCCCGCTTCCGCGGCGGTGCGTGAAGTGGAGCGGCTGCTGCGCAAGCTGGTGCCGACGCTGGGGCCGCCGTAGCGGTGCCGCGCGGGTGGTGACGGGCGCCGCGCCGGGGCCGCCTGCGCGCTCAGGCGCTCAAGCCATCAAGCCGTCTGCCCGAGCACCAGTTGCGTGGTGGTGCGGAAATGCTCGGCCAGCAGCGCGCAGGCGCGGTTCGCGTCGCGGGCCAGCGCGGCGTCGACGATCTGCTGGTGCTCGGCCGGCACGTCGCGCGCCGCGGCGGCGCGCTTGCCGCGCGGCGTGCGCCTTTCGTTGGCCACCGACAGGTGGCGGTAGCGTGCCGTCTGGTCGCGCAGCAGTTCGGCCAGGGTCACCAGCCACTTGGAGCCGCAGCCGCCGATCAGCGCCGAGTGGAACGCGGCGTGCGCGCGGTCCCAGTCCTCGCTGACGGCGACGCGGCCTTCGGCCAGCATCGGCAGCCGGCTGAGGCGGTGGTGCGCGCCGGCGAGCCGTTCTTCCCAGTCGAGCCCGCCATGCTCGATGGCGCGGCGCAGCGCCTCGCACTCGACGTGGATGCGCGCCTCGGTGATGTCGGCCAGCTCGTCGGCCGAGACCTCGGCGACGCGAAAGCCGCGCATGTCTTCGGCGACGACGAAGCCGCCGGTGGCCAGCCGTGACAAGGCCTCGCGCATCGGGATCGCGCCGGCGCTGTAGCGGTCGCACAGCTCCTTGATCGGCAGCTTGGCGCCGGGCGCCAGCGCGCCTTTGATGATGTCGGTGCGGATGCTGGAGGCCAGGGCCGCAGCCATGGTGCGGGCGGGGGCGGCGTCGTTCGACATGGGGTGGCGCTTACGGCGGTAGGTCGCGGGCGGTGGATATAGCGATCGAGCTTACAGCTTGCGTTTGGCCTGATCGTATAGGTATAAACACTAGAATATATTATTTAAAGAACCGCATATCCTTCGCTCATCCACCACCGGCCCGCGCCTTCGCGAGGGCCATCACCTCGCGAAGGACCGCCCATGAAACTCGCCACCTTCCTGCTCGACGGCCAACGGCACGTCGGCGCCCTCACCGAGCAGGGCCTCGCCGTGCTCGACGTCGCCGCCGGCCTCGACCTCGGCGACCTGCTGCGCCGCGGCACCGACCTCAGCGCGCTGCAGGCGCTGGCCGCCAGGTCGCGCCGCGTCGCCGATCCGGCGCAGGTCACCTTCCTGCCGCCGGCGGCGGAGCCGCCGAAGATCCTGTGCGTCGGCCTCAACTACGCCGACCACACCAAGGAGAGCCCGTACGAGCAGCCCGACTACCCGACGCTGTTCCTGCGCGCCGCCACCAGCCTGGGCGCGCACGATGCGGTGGTCGAGCGGCCGCGCATCAGCGACACGCTCGACTACGAAGGCGAACTGGTCGTCGTGCTCGGCAAGGGCGGCCGCCACATCGCGAAGGACCAGGCGCTGGGCTGCGTGTTCGGCTACGCGGTGGGCAACGAGATCTCGGTGCGCGAATACCAGTTCAAGTCGCCGCAATGGACGGTGGGCAAGAACTTCGACGGCACCGGCACCTGGGGGCCGTACGTCGTCACCGCCGACGAGCTGCCCGCCGGCGGCGCCGGCCTGAAGATCGAGACGCGGCTCAACGGCGAGACGGTGCAGTCGTCGAACACCGCCGACATGCTGTTCGACGTGGCCACCGTGATCGCCACCGTCAGCGAGGCCATCACGCTGCAGCCCGGCGACATCATCTTCGCCGGCACCCCCGCCGGCGTGGGCTTCGGCCGCACGCCCAAGCTCTACATGAAGCAAGGCGACCGCGTCGAGGTCGAGATCGAGCGCATCGGCCTGTTGCGCAACACCATCCGCGACGAGCAGCGCTGATCCAACCTCCGAGGAGACTCACCATGCGCAGAATCGAAGTTCCCGTGTTCATCGTCGGCGCCGGCCCCACCGGCCTGTCGGCCGCCTGCCTGCTGGCCACGCAAGGCATCCGCACGCTCGCCATCACGCGCTACCCCGGCACCGCCAATTCGCCGCGCGCGCACATCACCAACCAGCGCGCGATGGAGGTCTTTCGCGACCTCGGCATCGAAGACCGCATCACCCAGGCCGCCACGCCGGCCGAGCTGATGAGCAACAACGTCTGGGCCACCAGCTTCGCCGGCACCGAGATCGCGCGGCTGCAGACCTGGGGCACCGGCCCCGAGCGCAAGGCGGACTACGAGCTGGCCAGCCCGTCGAGCATGTGCAACATCCCGCAGCACCTGATGGAGCCCATCCTGCTGGACGTGGCGCGCGAGCGCGGCGCGCAGTTCCTGTTCAACACCGAGCTGGTGTCGATGAAGCAGGACGCCGATGCCGTGCACGCCATCGTCAAGGACCGCCTCACCGGTGAAGAGATCGAGGTGGTCTCGCAATACGCCATCGGCGGCGACGGCGACAACAGCGTGGTGGTCAAGGAGATCGGCTTTCCCACCGAAGGCAAGATGGGCCTGGGCGCCGCCGTCAACGTCTGGCTGGAGGCGGACCTCAGCAAGTACACCGCGCACCGCCCCGGCGTGCTGTACTGGATGACGCAGCCGGGCAACAACTACTGGGTGGGCAGCGGCACGTGGATCAGCGTGCGCCCGTGGAACGAATGGGTGCTGCTGTTCATGTACGACCCCGCGCAAGGCGAGCCCGACCTGAGCGAAGCGGCCGTCACCGAGCGCGCCCGCGCCACCATCGGCGACCCCGACATTCCCATCAAGATCAAGGCCATCTCCAAGTGGACCATCAACCAGGTGGTGGCCAAGCACATGAACCAGGGCCGCGTGCTGATCGCCGGCAACGCCGCGCACCGCCACCCGCCGGCCAACGGCCTGGGCACCAACACCTGCGTGCAGGACTCGTTCAACCTGGCGTGGAAGCTGGCCATGGTGCTGAAGGGCCAGGCCGGCCCGGCGCTGCTGGACACCTACACGCAAGAGCGCCAGCCGGTGGGCGAGGGCGTGGTCAAGCGGGCGATGAAGTCGGTGGGCGACATGCTGCCCATCTCCGACGCGCTGGGCTTCGCGCCGGGCCAGGACGAGAAGGCCGGCTGGGCCAACGTCGACGAGCTGTTCAGCGACAGCGCGCGCGGCCGCGAACGCCGCGCCGCGCTGCGCGAGGCGGTGGCGCTGCAGAACTACCAGTTCAACTGCAACGGCGTGGAGCTGGGCCAGGTCTATGCCTCGCAGGCCGTGGTGGCCGACGGCAGCACGCGCGCCGCGCCGACGCGCGACCCCGAGCTGTACTACCACCCGAGCACCTTCCCCGGCGCCTACCTGCCGCACGCCTGGCTGCAGCGCGGGCAGCGCAAGCTGTCGACGCTGGACCTGGTGGGCCGCGGCCGCTTCACGCTGCTGACCGGCGTGGGCGGCCAGGCCTGGCGCGACGCGGCCGCGAAAGTGGCCGAGCGGCTGGGCATCGCGCTGGACGTGGTGTCGATCGGCGGCCCCGGCTGCGATGCGCAAGACGTCTACGGCCGCTGGCAAGCGCTGTCCGGCATCAGCGAGAACGGCTGCGTGCTGGTGCGGCCCGACCGCTACGTGGCCTGGCGCGAGCAGGCCATCGGCAGCCAGGGCGAGCCGGCCGCCCAGCTTGAACAGGTGCTGCGCCAGGTGCTGGCGCGCGCCGCCTGAACCCGACCCGACCAGGAGACGAGCATGTCATTCAACCAACCCGGTGACGCGCGCTACGGCGTGCACTCGGTCGACCACTTCGCGCTGGAAGTGCCCTCGCTGACCAAGGCGCAGCACTTCTTCGAAGCCTTCGGGCTCGACGTCGGCCAGCGCGACGGCAGCCTGGAGTTGCGCACGACGGGCAACGACCATGTCTGGGCCCGGCTGTTCGAGGGCCGCGCCAAGCGCATGGCCTACCTCTCGCTGGCTTGCTGGGCCGACGAGTTCGATGCGCTGGCCGCGCAGGTGCTGGCCAACGGCGGCACGCGCGTGGACAGCGGGCCCTACGTGGACCGTGAGGGCCTGTGGTTCAACGACCCCGACGGCAACCTGTTGCAGCTGAAGCCCGGCGCCAAGCGCACGCCCAGCGGCCTGGCGCCGCGCAACGACGTGCTGCCGCGCGCCGGCCGGCGCAGCGTGCTGGGCCGCAGCGAGACGGCCGCCGTCAGGCCGCGCCGGCTGTCGCACCTGATGCTGTTCTCGTCGAACCTCGACCGCTCGATCGCCTTCTTCCGCGACGCGCTGGGCCTGCGCCTGTCGGACCGCTCGCGCGACGCGGTGGCCTTCATGCACGCGCGCCACGGCTCCGACCACCACCTGGTGGCCTTCGCCGCCAGCAGCGCGCGCGGCTGGCACCACAGCTCGTGGGACGTCGACGGCGTCGACGCCGTCGGCAAGGGCGGCGAGCAGATGCGCAAGGCCGGCTACACCGAAGGCTGGGGCACCGGCCGCCACGTGCTGGGCTCCAACTTCTTCCACTACGTGCGCGACCCCTGGGGCTCGTTCGCCGAGTTCTCGGCCGACATCGACTTCATCCCCACCGGCATGCCCTGGCCGGGCGGCGACTACCCGCCGGAGGATTCGCTGTATTTGTGGGGGCCGGAGCTGCCCCCCTACTTCATCGAGAACGGCGAGGCCTGAGGGCCGTGCCATATCGCACGAGGCGGCCCGTCGTGGCCGCCTCGTGCAGCTTCACACGAGGGATCGTTCCCTACGCCTGAGGATGCGGGCCGCGCGGGCCGGGACCAATGTTGCGCCGCCGGTCGAAGGTCGCATGCCCGCGTTCCTTCGATCTCGGCCCACGGCCTGTCCGGGTCGTGGCTGCTGGGCTTCCGGGAGCGACGATGCGCGTCCATACCCAACGACGGCCGACACACCGGCCTGTCGGTTATGCGATGGCCACCCTGCTGGCGTGGCTGGTGCTTTGCACGGGCTGCGGCACCGTGCCCATGGCGCCACCGGCGCACGACGACAGCGCGAGCCGCCGCGCCTGCCCCGACGAGCGAACGGTACGCGCGGAGATCGTGGCCTTCGAGCAGGCTTACGTGCTCAACCGCTTCGGCGCCTACGTCCCGGCGGGCATGATGTACGCGCTCAAGCGCGACGTGGTGGCGCTGAACGATGGCGGCGAGCCCGGCCCCGGCAACGCCAAGCTGCGCATCGACAAGCGTCCGCGTCCCCTGGTGTTGCGCGTGCACGAAGGGGGCTGCCTGCAGGTCACGCTGCACAACTGGCTGGCGCCGACCTGGCAGGAAGAGGGCGGGCAACCGCCCGAGCCGCGGGTGCCGTTGGGCGACCGGTCGGTGCCTGCCGCGCCGGCGCACCTGATGGACCCGCCCGGCACGCCCACCTCGCGCGTGCTCAAGCCGCTGCTCAAGTCGGACCAGGACGCGCCGCGCACACGCAGTGCATCGTTCTTCGTCTCCGGGCTCGAAGTGGCCTACCCAGCGAATTGCCCGGAAGGGGCCATCTGCGGCGGCGATGGCAGTTATGTCGGCCTCGCGTCGAACCAGGGCACCTTCTTCAACGAGCGCACGCCGCAGCCCATCAGGGACGGCTACCGCAGCGGCTCGGTGATCCAGCCCGGCCAGACCTCGGTGACCTTGTGGGTGGCGCGGCGCGAGGGGAGCTACTTCGCGCATTCCATGGGCGCACCGGTCGGTGGCGAAGGCGACGGTGGCCAGATCGGCCTGGGCCTGTTCGCCGCCGTCAACGTGGAACCGCCGCAGTCGAGCTGGTACCGCTCGCAGGTGACGCACGAACTGCTGGACGCGGTGAGCGTGAAGGCCGCGGGCGCCGCCGCGGCGGCGGCTTCAGCGCACCCCTACGACACGGTGGACTACAGCCGGCTTTCCATGCTGCAGGGCCGCGAGATCATCCACAGCGACCTCAACGCCATCGTCGTGCGCCACAAAGATCAGCGCAAACGCTGCGACGAGCGCATGGGCCCCACGCTGGTGGACGGCCAGCGCTGTGCGCCGGCGTTCCGAGAGTTCACCGTGATCCTGCACGACGAGGTCCACGCCGTGCAGGCCTTCCCGGAACTGGAAGACGAAGACAACCCCATGCACTACGTGAAGGATGGCATGGGCATCAACTACGGCGTATCCAGCATGGGATCCACCGTCTACGCCGCGCAGCCGCAGCGCGGCGTGGGCCCGGCGGCGCAGTGCCCGGAATGCCGCGCCGAGGAGTTCTTCCTCAGCTCCTGGGCCAATGGCGACCCGGCGCTGGTGCTCAAGTGGGACGACCGTGGCCAGCGGCCGGTCGGCGCGCGCTACCCGGACGACCCCTCCAACGTGCACCACAGCTACCTGGGCGACCCGGTGGTCTTTCGCAACCTGCACGCCGGCCCCAAGGAAACCCACGTCTTCCACCTGCATGCGCACCAGTGGGTGCTGGACGCCAGCGACCCCAATTCCACCTACCTGGACTCGCAGACCATCTCCCCCGGCGCCACCTTCAGCTACGGCATCGAGTTCGGCGGCTCGGGCAACCGCAACCTCACCGTGGGCGATTCCATCTTCCACTGCCACCTGTACCCGCACTTCGCCCAAGGCATGTGGGAGCTGTGGCGCGTGCATGACGTGTTCGAGAGCGGCCTGCACCTGGGCCTCTACGACGCCGACAAGCCCGAAGACGCGCGCACCAACAACCCGCTGAGCCGCAGCCTGCCGGACTGGGAGATACAACAAGGCACGGCCAACCCGGCCTTGGTGCCCTTGCCGGGTGTGGCGCTGGCGCCCATGCCCAGCGCGGCCTTCCGCGGCTACCCCTTCTTCATCCCCGGCGTGGCGGGGCACCGCCCGCCGCAGCCGGCGCTGGACATGGACGTCGACGACCCGGCCTACGTGACATACGAAGACGCGCCGCCGGACCCGAAGAAGATCGTCAACGGCGGCCTGCCGCGGCATGTGGTGTTGTCCGGCGAACTGGACATGCTGGGTGCCCAGCCGCGCGGCAGCGACAAGTACCGCGAGCTGTTGGCCGACTCCAAGGCCAAGGGTGGTGCGGCGGCTCAACTCATCGCCGGCAAGGTGGCGCGTGAATTCCCTGCGGCCTTCGAAGCGCTGGCCGGCGCCTGGAAGTCGCTCACCATCAAGGAACTGAAGCACGAGGGCGAAGACAGCGAACGTGCGGCCATGCTGTTCCATGAAGGCAAGCTGAGCGCAGGCGGCCTGAAGATCGCCACCATCGAGCCGCAGCCCACCCCACAGTGGTGGCGTTATGCCGGCTACCAGACCGCGCGTTCGGCCCTCGCCGCCGACATGGACGCGCCGCAGGGCGAAGCCATCTTCTTCGTCAACGGCCGTGGCCGCGCGCCGGGCTCGCCCTACGCCAACCCTTGCCCCGAGAGTGCGCCGCCGCGCCACTACCGCGCCGCGTTCATCCAGACCGAGATCACCGTCAACCGCCATGGCTGGTTCGACCCGCAGGGCCGCATCGTCATCCTGGAAGACGACATCAAGGACGTGATCGACGCCGACCGCCGCACCAAGATGCCCGAGCCGCTGTTCTTCCGTGCCAACTCGGGCGACTGCATCACCTTCAAGTCGTCCAACTTCGTGCCCAGCGCGCTCAACGCCGACGACTTCCAGATCTACACGCCCACCGACACCATCGGCCAGCACATCCACCTGGTGAAGTTCGACGTCACGTCCTCGGACGGCTCGGGCAACGGCTTCAACTACGAAGACGCCACCTTCAGCCCCGACGAGGTGCGCGAGCGCATCGCGGCCATCAACGCCACGCGGCGACTGCACGAGCCGACCAAGCCGCTGCTGGTGCCCAGGGCCCACCCGCTGTTCAGCCAAGACGGCGACATCTACGAGCGCCGCAACGACGCCCATTTCAAGGACCTGGCCACGAAGGGCCTGTGCCCGCCGCAAGGCATGCGAAACGACCACGACTACCTGGAGTTCCTCAACCGCGAGCACCCCTACTGCGGCGCCCAGCGCACCACGCAGCGCTGGTGGGCCGATCCCATCCTGGTGCGCAGCGGGCCGCTGGCCGGCAAGGACAACACGCTGCGCACGGTGTTCACGCACGACCACTTCGGCCCCAGTTCGCACCAGCAGCATGGCCTGTACGCCGCGCTGGTGATCGAGCCGGCCAATTCGGTCTGGCGCGCCGAACTGCCGGGCGACCCGCAGGCCCGCGCGCAGATGCTGCAAGCCTGCTCGCTGACGGTCCCCGAGGCCGCCGCCCAGCCCGCGGCGCTCGACGACGCGATCCGCCGTGCCTTCGGCGTGCGGCGCCGCCTCGCCGACGACTCGCTGCCCGCCGCGGACCGCCAGGCGCTGCTGGCGCAACTGCCCGATGCGCAGCGCTGCCTGGCCGGCGCCCTGCTGGGCGGTGCAGACCTTGCCAAGATGCCGCTGCCAAGCCAGACGACCGCCGGCCCCATGGCGCCGCTGCATGCGCGGCCGCCCCTGCGGCGCGACGAACTCGCGCGTGAAGGCGGGCCTGCGGCGACGGGCGCAGGCGGCGCGCGCACCGACGGTGGCCCCACCGCCACGCGCGCCACCATCGTGGCACCGAGTTGCATCGACGAGCCCGACTCCAGTCCCTACCTGACGGCTGCCGACCAGCCCTGCCGCGTCGGCGAAGCGCACCAGACGCGGCGCGAGTTCGCGCTCGCCTTCGCCGACTTTGCCGGCGTCTACAACCTGGCGCTGGAACCCATCAACACCGAAGCGCCGCGCGACGCGTCGATGCGCCGCTTCGGCGAACGCCAGGTGGCCACGCAGCCGGCGCGCCCGCTGGTGATCTCCAGCGAGGACCCGGGTACGCAACTGGTGAACTACCGCCACGAGCCGCTGGCGCTGCGCATTGCCGACATCCGCTGGTCACCCACGCTGGGCGGCTTCGACCTGTCGCAGTCGCGCCTGCGCGCCGACGGCCGCACGCCTTGCCAGGCGGGCGACCCGGACTGCCTGGGCGACATGGCCAACGCATTTTCCAGTGCGGTGCACGCGACGCGTGAGCGCGCGCTGGCCAGCCGCAGCTACTTGCAGTGGCTGGCGCAATGGAGTTCGGGCAGCGCGCCGCCGAGCGCCTTGGACCTGGTCTCGCCGGCATGGCGCAGCCGCATGGCGCCTGAAGAGCTGGCCTCGGCCGCAAGCGTGACCCGGCAGATCGAGGCATGGCGTCAGGACTTCAATTGCGCGCTGTATGCGTCGGACCAGTGGACGCTGGCCTTGCAGCCGTCTGACCCCGCGTCGCCGTTTCCGGTGACCGGGCCGCAGTCCAAGCTCGTGCCCAGGGTGGCGTTGCTGAACGCCGACGATTGGCAGTCGTTCTGCGCCGCGCGCTTCGGCAACCAGCGCGGGCTGCTTGCGATCGACGCCGCCTGGCGCGTCTTCGGCGATCCCGCAACGCCCATCCTGGCGGCGCACGAGGGTGATGCGGTGCAGATCCGCCTGATCCAGGGCGCGCAGGAAGCCCAGCACGTCTTCACCATGCACGGCCTGGCCTGGCGGCGGATGCCCGACTCGGCCGATGCCGGCATCGTCAACTCGCAGCCGCTGGGAATATCCGAGCACTTCGAGTTCGACGTGCGCGTGCCCGACCTTGGCCTCCCGCACGCGGACTACCTCTATGCGGGTTCATCGACGGATCAGTTGTGGGACGGCATGTGGGGCACCATGCGCGCCCTGTGCGACCCGCGCGAGCCCGGCCGTCATTGCGGCTACGACATGAGCGGTGCACAAAGGCCGGTGGTGCTGGCCGAACGGCTGGCGCGCGTGCCGCGGTCGCGGCCATCGCCGGCGGTGGGAGCGGCCGGTGGCGGCTCGCGCGCCGAGGTGGCGGCATGCATCCAAGGTCGACCCGACGGCGTCGCGTTCCCCGTCAAGAGCTTCGACGTCAGCGCCGTGCGGGCCTGCGAACTGCTGGGCAATTGCGGCCAGGCCGAAGGCGGGCTGGTCTACAGCCGGCGCCACGGCATCCATGACCCCAACGCCATCGTCTACGTGCTGAACCAGGAGAGTCAGCGTTGCCAGCGCACGCCGCAGAACCTGCAGACGCAAGGTTGCTTCGACGCGGCCGGCACGCCGGTGCTCGAGGACGACGCGGCCGTGCTGGCCCAGCGCCAGGACGAGTTCCGCCATCGCGGTCGCCGACTCGAACCGCTGGTCTTGCGCGCGGCGGCCGGCGAATGCATCACCGTGAAGCTGCGCAACCACCTGCCGCCCAGCGCTCCGGCCGGCGACCTGGGTTCCGCCTTGCCCGCCGCCTTGGCCTTCCACAACGGCTTGCCCATGATCGCGGACGGCTTCAATCTGAACCAGTTCAGCATGTCGCACAGCGTCGGGCTGGTGGCGCCGCGGGTGGTGCAGAACCCCGTGCTGGCGGGCGGTTCGAACATCGGCATGAACGGTGCGCTGCAGGCGGTCTTCACGCATGGTGTGCCGCCGACGCAGGGCACGGGCTCGTTGGTGGCGCCTTGCGCGCCTGGGCATGCGGGCTCTTGCAGTCGCCACTACGTCTGGTCCGCCACCGAGTTGCGGCTGGACGCCCAGCAGCAGTGGCACGTCGAGCCGGTCGAGTTCGGCGGCTTGCCGCTCACCAGCTTCGGCGACGCCATCAAGCATCCGGTGCACGGGCTGGTGGGCGCCTTGGTCATCGGCAAGCAGGACTCCAGGGTCTGCGACGCGAGCGGCTTCCCCGGCGGCACGTCGCGCGCGGTGTGCGACAGCGACGGCAAGCGCCTGTACGGCGACCACGTGCTCTTGATGCAGGACGCCGTGAGTGCGGTCCAAGACGGCTTCCCCGTGCCCGACCTGAAGGGCGCGGAGGAGCCCGACGACTACGGCGTCAAGGCCATCAACTACAAGACCGAGCCGCTGTGGGCGCGCCGCGGCGGCAGCCCGGCGGTGGATTTCGGCGAGCGCAACGCCAGCTTCGACTACACGCAGGTCTTCAGTTCGCGAAGGGAAGGCGCCGGATGCGAAGCCGGCATGAAGCCCAACGACGGTGGCGAGCGCGGCTGCGACCCCGAGACCCCGGTGCTGCAGGCCAGGCTGGGCGAGCCACTGCGGCTGCACTTCGTCCACCCGGGCGGCCACACGCGCCAGCAGGGGCTCACGGTCACCGGCCATGGGTTCCACCCGTTCCCCTGGGCCGACGATTCGCGCCGCTTCGCGCCCGAACGCTGTGCCAACGACACCGCCGTCATGCCGCCCGGCTGCCTGCTGTGGCAGGGGGTGTTCAACGGCTTCGGGCCGTCGATGGGCATCACCCTGGGCATGAACGCGGGTGGCATGGCAGCGATCGCCAAGGACTACCTGCTGCGCTCGCAGGCCAGCTTCCTGCTGGACGGCGGCCTGTGGGGAATCTTGCGCGTGCAGTCCGATGAAGCCAAGCCGTAGGGAGCGCGACATGTCGATACAAGCCCTTGCCCCGCAGGCCTTCAATGGCCGCCGCCAGATCAACTGGTTCGGTCTCAACAACCAGCCCGGCGACGCCGCCGACTTGCTGCCGAATGCCTACGCCGACGATGCCGGCGTGCGAGCGGTGAGCCTGCAGCGGGCCAGCCCGACACAAGCGCTGGCCGTCAGCGTCTGCGGCCCGTTGGGCCTCGATTGCAACCTGCAGTTGGGCATGGGTTTGCTGCTGGGGGTCAACCTCACCGCGGCGCCGTTGCGCCTGCAATGGGCGCAGCCGGTGGCCGCGGTGGGCGCATTCATGGTGGCGCAAGCGCACCTGGGCACCCCGTTCACGGCGGTGATGTGGGTTCATCTGGTGGGTGCCAACGAATGGGAGTCGGTCACCATGCAAGGCGAGACGGGACCGGTATGGACCCACCTGGGCGCCAGCGTGGCGCCCTTCGTGGGCGCCCGTGCCCCGGTCGGCGGCGCGATCGACGCCGTGCTGTTCGACGCCGTGCACCCGACGCAGCTGGCCTTCAGCCCGCTGGGCATCGGCCCGCTGTACTTCTCCGAAGCCTGACCATGCGGACGGCCTGCCTGCCGCTGGTCGCGGCCCTGGTATGCGGCGCCAGCCTGCACCCTGCCGGCGCCCAGCTCGCCGACAACGGCGGCGTGCAGGTGCAGGCCCGCATCACCCCGCTGCCCGGCAGCGGCCTGGCCGAATTGCAGCTCACGCTGAAGGACGCCGCCACGCAGCAGCCGCTGGAACTGCCGGCGCGGCGCCTGGCGGCCTGGCTGCAGAAGCCGCTGCCCGGGCTGGCCGATGCCGAAATCAGCTGCCCGGACAAGGTGCGCATGCTGGCCTCGCCGGGCCTCGGCCGGCGCGCGGTGGTGGACTTCAACACGCACCGGCTGCTGGCCATCAACAACGACAACAGCGTCACCTTCATCAACCCCTTCCTGCGCCTCAACCGCGCCAAGCTGGAAGACGTGCTCACGCTGCCCGGCACGCCCGGCGCGCTGCTGCATCTGCCGCAGCAGCACCAGCTGTGGCTGGCCCTGCCGGAAGAAGACCTGGTGCTGGTGCTGGACACCGATACGCGGCGCATCGTCCAGCGCCACGCGCTGGCCGCGGGTGCGCGGCCGGTGGCGCTGGCCCAGTCCCAGGGCAGCGTGTGGGTGGCGCAGGCCGGGCGCGACGAATGGCTGCGCTTCGCCGCGGCCGATGCCAGCCCGCAGGCCCTGGCCGCGCCGCGCGTGCAGGGCTGGCTGGTGGCCGACCCCGCGCGCGCGCCGCTGGGCCTGGGCGTGGAGGGCATGGTGAAGAGCGACGGCAGCACGGCGCCCAGCGGCCGCGTGCTGATGGCCGTGTGGAGCGAGCTGGCCCAGCGCGCCATCGCGGCCGGCGCCGACGGTGGCCTGCTGTGGCTGGACGGCCAGGGCCAACTGCAGCGGCGCCTGGACAGCGCGCCCGTGCAACGCCTGGCCTTGTTCGACGAGGGCCGCCATGCGCTGGCCGTGCAGGCCGGCCAGGCGCTGGCGCTGGACGTGGCCACCGGGCGCGTGCTGCAGACGCTGGCGCTGGCCGCACCGGTGAGCGACATCGCCTTCACCGACGGTTTTGCCTACCTGCACAGCCCCGGCGCCGCGCAAGCCACCTTGCTGTCGCTGGCCGACCTGCGCCGCGGCGCGGCGCGGCCGGTGCTGGTGGCCGTGGGCGCGCGGGCGGCGGGCGATCTGCCCCGCCTGGCCGCCGCCGGCGGCGCTCACCGGCTGCAGCGCCTGCCCGACGGCAGCGGCATGTACGTCGCCAGCCCCCACGACGGCGAGATCTACCAGTACGCCGAAGGGATGATGGCGCCCATCGGCAACTTCTCCAACTACCGCCGCAGCCCCCTGGCGCTGCTGGTGCTGGACGATGGGCTGCAGAGCCAGGGCCAGAGCCAAGGTCGCTACCGTGCCGTGCTGCGCCTGCCCAAGGGCGGCAACTTCGAACTGGTGCTCAGCGGCGTGCAACCGCGGTTCGCCGACTGCCAGCGCGTGCAAGTGCCGGTGCCGGCGCAGCCGCCGGTGGAGCCCGAGGCAACCCTGGCCGGGCTGCAGGCCCAGTTGCTGGCCACGGCATCCGCACCCGGCGGCCTGCTGGTGCGCGCGCGCCTGGTGGAGCGCGCTGGCGGCGCGCCGGTGGCCGGCGTGCCTGATCTGGTGCTGCTCGCCTTCGACCGCCACAGCGGCTGGCAAGCCAGGCGCACGATGCGGCCGTCGGCCGATGGCAGCTACGAGGCCTTGATCGAGACCGGCGCCACGCCGGACGCGGCGGCGCAACTCGATCTGCGCGTGAGCAGCATCTCGCGCGACCTGCCGTTTCACCAGGGCGCCTTGGTCAAGACCGCCGGAGCGGCGCCATGAACATCGCTCGGGCGTCTGCGCTGCTCCGCCGCCGCGCCCTGCTGGCCTGCTGGGCGGGCACCGCGCTGCCGCAAGCGCGCGCGGCAGCGCCATGGAACGCCCGCTGGCCGCGCATCCCCGACGTCTCGCTGCTGAACCATCGCGGCCAGTCCGTGGCGCTGCGGCCGTTGCTGGCCGCCGGCCCCGTGGTGGTGAACTTCATCTACACCGGCTGCAGCAGCTTTTGCCCGCCGCAGACGGCCATCTTCAAGCAACTGCAGACGCTGCTGGCCGACGAGCCTGCGCTGCGCGCCACGCTGGTGTCGTTGTCGATCGACCCGCTGGGCGACGGACCCATCGAATTAACGCGTTATGCACGGCGCTTCGACGCGCGCCTGGGCGCGCAGGAACGCTGGCACATGCTGACCGGCGGCCCGGCCGGCGTGCAGGCCGTGGCCGAAGTGCAGCGGGCATTTGGTGCGCATGCGGCGTCGCTGGAACAACACCCTGCCCAGCTGTGGCTGGGCGACGCGGCCAAGGCGCGCGCGCTGCGCTCGCTGGGCGTGGCGCGCGCGTCGGACCTCCTGGCCTGGCTGCGTGAAGCAGCGGCATGACGCGAACGCAGGCAAGCATGGCTCCGCGCGACTGCAAGAGAGCATGGCTGCTGCTGATCCTGGTGATGGGCTGGCCGCTGGCGGCGCTGGCCCAGCCGCGCTGGAGCGACGACGCCGCGCGGGGCCGCGACCTGTACTTCGGCAGCACCGCCTTCGCCGTGGCGCCGCAGGTGGCAGGCGCCAGCATGCCGGCCGCCTACGCGGCCTGTGCGCGCTGCCATGGCCTGGCCGGCGAAGGCTCGCGCGAGGCATCGTCGCTGGCGCCAGACATCCGCGCGCCGGCGCTGCGCCTGCGCCACACGGCCCATCCAGAGCAGGCTCTGGCACTCGCCCTGCAGGCCGGCGCCAACGCGCGCGGCGAGCCGCTGGCGCCGCCCATGCCGCGCTACCAGCCGAGCGCCGCGGAACTGCGCGCACTGCAGGCCTTCTGGCCCTGGCTCGGTGACGAGAACCAGCCCGTGCGGGGCGTGGAGCCCGGCGTTCTGCGCCTGGGCCTGGTGCTCGACGGGCTGGCGCTGGACGGCCCCGCGCGGGCCGCGGTGCAGGCGCGCGTGCGCAGCGGCGTGTTGCAGGAATTCAGCCGCGCCAACGCCCAGGGTGGCGTGCACGGGCGCCGCCTGGAACTGGTGCTGCTGGCGGGTGACGCCGCCGACGCGACGGTACTCGCCTTGGTGGCCAGTGCGCCGCCGGCCGCCTGGCGCGAACGCCTGGGCGCACTGCGCCTGCCCAGCGTCGCCGCACTGGACATGGCGCCGACCGACGCCGCGCCGGGCGACTGGCAATTGCCCCTCTTGCCCAGCCTGCAGCAACAGGCGCAGGCGGCGCTGCGCGCCCTTCAGGCCACGCAGGCCGAGCAGGCAAGCGCGGCGCAGGACTGCGTCCGCTGGTGGTACGACCCGCTGCAAAGCCTGCACGGCCCCGTGCCCGCGGGCTGGCACACGGCGCTGGAGCCGCCGCCGCTGGCGCCCGGCACACCGCTGTGCTGGGCGGCCTTGGCCAGCGCCGCCGACGTGGACGCGCTGCGCGCGCGGCTGTCAGGCCAGGGCATCCGCCTCGTGCGACTGGTGGAGCTTGCGTCGCAGCGCGCGCAGCCGCTGGACCAACCCGGTCTGAGCCATGAACTGGTGCTGCCCGTGCCCCCGGCGCTGGCCGGCGAAGCCGCGCGCCAGGGCGTGTCGATGTGGCAGTTGCTGGGGCAGGCGGCGGCGCGCAGCCTCATCGAGGCACTGGCGCGCAGCGGGCGCGCGCCGCAGCCCGAGGCGCTGCTGGCGCAGTTCCGCGGACTGACGGGTTTCGAGCCGGTGGCGGGTGCGGCGCTCAGCATCGGTCGCACGCAGGGGCATGGCTGGCGACCAACCGTGTGGCCTAGCGGCCCGGCGCTGCTGGTCGAGGTGCCGGCCTCACAACACATGGCAGGGAGTTCACGATGAATACGCATGCAGTCATCCCCGTTGCCGCGCTGGTGGTGGGGCTCGTGGCGCCGACCCTGGTGCGGGCGGCGGAACCGCCGGCGGGGTTTACGGTCGTCGGCCACCTGGAACGCTTCACGCTGGACGACCCCAATGACCGGACCTCGGCCGCGACCATGTGGGTGCGCGGCCTGGAGATCCGCCTGCCGGCCAACCTGGTGATCACCATGCCCGGCGGCTACCTCACGGCGCAGCAGCTGTTCAAGGGGCGCGACTTCAAGGCCGCTCCTGTCAACCCGCCGCGCAGCGGCCTGGCGCTGGTGGACCAACAGAGCGCCGACGTGGTCTGCCCCAACCGGCCGGAATTTTCCGGCCGCCAATGCCCGCTACCGCCCGCCGAGGTGGAAGTCATGGGCAACATCATCGGCGGCTTCTATCTGGCAGGCGTTGTGCGCCTGTCGCAAGGCGGCTTGCACGTGGGCGGCGGCTTCATCCGCGAGATCCAGCCCGACGGCACGCTCATCATCGGCAGCGACGGCATCGCCAACCCCGCAAGCGCAGCGCGCGTCAAGCTCAACGACCCCGAAGGCATCTACGGCCCGCGCATGGCGGGCCAGGACATGCGCTTTGCGCTGGACCCGGGCAATTCGCCCGTGCATGCACGCACGGGCTTCCCGGTCTGCGTGCCGCGCGGGGCCGGCGACGGCCTGTGTCCCGCTGCCAACCGCCCCTTGCCGACGGCAGCAAACTACAGGCGCTTCACCTGCGGCGATGCGAACGTCGACAACACCGCACCCAAGCTGAGCGGCTGCAAGCCGCAGCTGCCGGTGCCGCTGGCGCCGGGTGACTACATCAACTACCTGGGGCACCTGGACAAGGATGCCCAGGGCTACTTCGTCAGCCTGCACGGCCTGGAGGCCGAGCTGGGCGTCTACACCTCGCCGGGCGTGGACCCGGCCTACGCCATCGTGGAAGTGGCGCTGGAAGGCACGGCGGGCGAACGTTACCCGGACATCCCGCAGGAAGAGACGTCGCGCTTCAAGCTGGTGGGCTTCACCACCGACCCGTCGCGCACGGTCGACGTGGACATCTTCGACGCCGATGCCGACGGCAACGCGTTGCCGCCCACCGCGCAGCCGGCGCGGCTGGCCACGCGCATCGTGCCCACCAACGGCGCGCAACTGGGGCGCTTCAAGATGATCTGGGCGGCCAAGGAAGACGCCCGCGTGGTGCGGCGCGCGGTGCGCGTCACGCTGTCGAATGCCGCGGTGCCGGGCAATGGCACCCTGGCACCGCGCCAGAGCTCCCTGGGCCTGGGCCTGTCCGGTGCCAACCAACGTGGCGGTTATGTCTTCGGCAGCTTCGAGGCGCCCATCAACGAGTACATCACGCCCGAGGCCACGCGCTTCGGCGTCAAGGGCTACCCGCCGCCGGTGAACTTCGAGAACTTTTGCTTCCTGAAGCGCCTGAACCGCCTGGCCACCCAAGAGCCCGACCCGGTCGATCCGAAAGCGTGGGTCGTGGTGTCCGCCAACCCCTTGGGTCCGTCACCGGCAGCGCGGGGCCAGTCGCAACTGCGCGTGGACGGCAGACGCGTCTGTGACGACTGAAGGCGGCCGGTTCGGCAATGGCTTGCTGAGCCCGTCAAACCTGTGTCGCGGGCGAAGCGCAGAAGCCGAGATCGCCTAGGACCCCATGCGGTCGTAGATCAGGCCGCCGAGCCAGCCTCCCAGGAACGATCCGAGTCGATGAGCCCGCAACACGATGCCGCCCAGCATCGAGAGATTCTTGACGCCGAACCGCGCAGCAACCACCCCATGGGTCAGCGGCACGGTCGACCGCCAGAACACCCCCACGGCCGTCTCAGCGGTCCGATCGGGTCGCTCGACGCGGAGGGCAAGCGATTCCGAGCTTGCCCAATGGTGCGCGCGTGCACGGCTCATGGACTTCATCGCGATTCGACGCGGCGCGATCGACACAGCGCTATCAAGCGTCTTGGAGGAGGCGGTGGGATTAGAACCCACGGACGAGTTGCCCCGTCGTCAGTTTTCAGGTTCTCAGCAGAGTTCAGCAGAATCAACAGCTTAGCGGACTTTCCTCTCCGCAAGTGGTACATGACGCGGCTTCAAGTAGCCCCGTGGTCGCCGACTTGCCAAGGCCCTTGCGGAGATCCTCTGCTGGGGCACTCACAGGCACGTCGTCATATCCTTGCCACCGCAAAGGCAGGGCATCCGGTCGCATTGTTGTCCGGCTCTTCCCGGCCAGTTCCTGCGGCTGACCAATGGCAGGTCCACGGCCGCTCGCTTAGACGGCTCGTCCGCGCGACCAGATCACCAGACCCCGGGCGAAGTGCTGCCTGAATGTGCTGCGTTTCACCGTCGTCATCCATCACGCTTTCGAGGCAACGGGCCTTAATCCGTGTGAGCGCGTCATACACAAGTTTGGGGAGGCCTATCGGCCAAGTAAGGAAGACACTCAGTCGAAGGATCTGGGAAGAAGTTCGTGTCGTGGCCCGACCTCATGAACTTCCTTGTGCCGTTCGCTCGGCGTTTCTGTTATCGACGCTCTCGACGAACGCATTCACGCGACAGCGCGGTAAGGCGACGCTGAAGATCTCCTGGGCACGAGCCGTCGTTAGGTGCGCAATGAGTTGCGTGCCCATCGTTGTCTAGCGGGGAGATCTTCTCCGCTGTCGGAGCGCGCATGATCGAGTCAGACAGGGTCGATTCGCCGGAGCAGGATGCACAAGCACCTTCTTTCATTGCGGCCCCCCAGATCACCCTGCCGAAGGGTGGTGGCGCCATTAGAGGCTTAGGAGAAAAGTTTCAGACCAATCCCGTGAACGGGACCGGAACTCTCACGGTTCCCGTTCCACTTAGCAAGAGCCGCGGTAACTTCCAGCCTGCGCTGGCGCTTTCCTACAGCTCCGGGTCGGGAAACGGCCCTTATGGCGTTGGCTGGACAGTCGCCCTGAACTCGATCTCGAGGCGAACTGACAAGGGCGTTCCGCGCTACGCGCCTTTCGCTCGCGCCCCGGCGGACATCGCGGCCGCCGACGCGGCCGCTGACATCTTCTTGCTCTCCGGGTCGGAAGACCTCGTCCCGATCCACGTCAGCGAGGGGCCATGGGTTGCGCACAGGGAGCACGACGGTTACGTCGTGCGTGGCTATCGCCCGCGGATCGAAGGCGCGTTCTCGCGAATCGAGAGCTGGACACGCATCGTGGACGGCGACACGCACTGGCGCACGATCACGCGCGACAACGTTCTCACGGTCTATGGGGAAGGCCCTGAGTCCCGCATCGCCGATCCCGACGACGGACAGCGCGTTTTCGAGTGGCTGGTCTGTCGCAGCTGCGACGATCGCGGCAACGCCGTCGAGTACGAGTATGCAGCCGAGGGCGACGACGGCGTCGATCTGAGGCGCCCGAGCGAGCGGCTTCGGTCGCGTGGCGCTAACCGCTATTTGAAGCGTGTCCGGTATGGCAACCGCCAGCCGCTGCTACACGATCCCGCAAACGATTCGGCGCGCGGCTGTCATGTTCCGCGCAAGCCCATCGACCCGCAGACCGGCTGGCTCTTCGAAGTCGTGTTCGACTACGGCGACGAACCCTTCACGCACGAACCCGACGCCGACGACTTCCAGCGGGTGCGCTGGACCGACGAACCGTCACGGCCGAGGGTTTCGCGCCGCGACCCGTTTTCGATGTCAAGAGCCGGATTCGAGATACGCACCCATAGGTTGTGCCGAAGGATTCTCGTCGCGCATCGTATGCCGGAGATGCTCGCGGCGGCGCGAACGCTTGTACGCGCTCTTCACCTCGAGTACGAGGAGAGGCCCAACGGAACACGCCTGTCGAGCATCACGCAATCCGGCTACCGGATGCTCGAGGATGGTTCCTTTCGCCGCCGGTCGCTGCCCTCGCTGCGGTTGCACTACGCGGCCAGCCCGCTCGACGATCCGGCACCCCGGCAATGGGACATCCAGCAACTGCCGAGCGAAAGCCTGCAAAACCTGCCCAGCGGGATCGGCGGCCAGGGCTATCAGTGGACGGATCTCGACGGCGAAGGCATCGCGGGCGTGTTGGCCGCGGAGCCCGGCGCGTGGTACTACAAGCCGAATCGCGGAGAAGGCAGGTTCGGCCCCGTTCAGGCGGTTCGCACCTTGCCCGCCGGTGAAGGCGGCCGATCGCAGCTCATCGACCTCGACGCCGATGGTCAACTCGAGTTCGCGACGCTCGCCCAGGGCACCGGAGGATACTTCGATCGCATCGCGGAGGCGGGTTGGGCGCCATTCCGCACATTCGGCAAGTTCCCGCTAGTCGACTTCGGCGACCCGAACGTCCGGCTCACCGACCTTTCCGGCGACGGGCTTGCCGACATCCTGATCACCGACGATCAGGCGATCACCTGGCATCCCTCGCTCGGTGAAGGCGGCTTCGGCGAGGCGACCCGCCTTCGTGTTCCATGGAACGAGGAAGGCGGCCCGCGCGTGCTGCTCGGGCAAACGGACCAGTCCGTGTTTCTCGCCGACATGTCCGGTGATGGACTCGCAGATCTCGTTCGCATCCGCAACGGCGAGGTGTGCTATTGGCCCAACCTCGGCCACGGTCGGTTCGGGCAGAAGGTCACGATGGACAACTCGCCCTGGTTCGACGAGGAGGGGGTGTTCGACGCCCGCCGCTTGCGCTTCGCCGACGCCGATGGTTCTGGGCCGACCGACGTCCTGTATGCGGGTCGCACGGGCGTCAAGGTCTACCTCAACGAGAGTGGCAACGCGCTGAGCACACCTCGCACCGTCACCGAGATGGTGCTGACCGACGGCACGTCGCTCGATGTCGTGGATCTACTAGGTCGCGGAACGGCCTGCCTCGTGTGGTCGACGGCGCTTCCGGGCATCGCGTGGCGCCCTGTGCAGTACATCGACCTAATGTGCGGCCGAAAGCCCCATCTACTGGTGCGCTGGGAAAATCAACTCGGTGCAGAGACACAGCTGCAATACGTCTCCTCGACGAAGTTCTACCTCATGGATCGGGAGGCCGGACGGCCGTGGCTCACGCGTCTGCCATTTCCCGTGCACGTGGTCGAGAGCGTGCACACGCTGGACCTTGTCAGCCGCAACCGATTCACCAGCAGATTTGCCTATCACCATGGTCACTACGACGGCGTGGAACGCGAGTTCCGCGGCTTTGGGATGGTGGAGCAGTGGGACACCGAACGGTTCGCCGCGCTCGGGGAAGGCGACGCGGTCAATATCGCACCCGCTTCGCACGTGCCGCCCGTGCACACCAAGACCTGGTTTCACACCGGAGCATGGGTGGGCCGGGACCGCATCTCCCGTCACCTGGAGGACGAATACTTCCGGGAACCCGGGCTCAGCCGCCAAGCCGCGCGAGCGCTTCTTCTCGACGACACGCTTCTCCCGAGCGGCCTCACGCCGGACGAAGAGCGCGAAGCCTGTCGCGCCCTCAAGGGTTCGATGCTGCGTCAGGAGGTCTACGCGGACGACGCCGGGCATCCGGCCGCCACGCCGGCGCAGATCAGGCGGTCCCGGACGCCCTACGCGGTCACCGAGCAGAACTTCCGCATCCGCACCGTGCAGCGCCGCGGCGCCAATCGGTACGCGGTCTTCTTCGCTCACCCGAACGAGGCGGTGAGTTATCACTACGAGCGCAACCCGAACGATCCCCGGATCCAGCATGCGTTCACGCTGGAGGTCGACGACTTCGGCAATGTGCTCAAACAGGCCGCCGCTGGCTACGGCCGGCGCGCCTCGCCATTGCCTGAAGCGTGGGACCGCGCCCGCCAGGAAACGGCCTTGCTCACCTACACGGAGAACCGAGTCACGAATGCCGTGACGGCGCCCGACATTCACCGAACGCCACTGCCCTGCGAGGCGATTACGTTCGAGCTGACCGGCTACGCGGGCACCGGACCCGCTGGCCGCTACCGGGCCTCGGACTTCGTCGAGCGGGATCCCGCCGTTGCCGGACGCTTGCGCCACAGGTTCGCTGCCCCTGACGTCGCCTATGAAGACACGGCGCGCGGAAGCCAACGCCGCCGCCCCATCGAGTGGCTGCGCACCCTCTACAGGCGCGACGACCTGACCGCGAGCCTGCCGCTGGGCGAACTGCAATCCCTCGCACTGCCCGGCGAAAGCTTCAAGCTTGCCTTCACGCCCGGCCTGCTCGACCAGACGTTTCGACGCCCGCGCGACGGTCAGCCGGATGAACCCCTGCTGCCCGACCCCAGCGCCGTTCTCGAAGGGCAGGGGGGCAGCCGCGGCGGCTACGTGCGAAGCCGGACCCTCAAGGCAGATGGCCGCTTCCCCGCAAGCGACGCTGACGATTACTGGTGGCTGCCGTCGGGACGGGCGCACTACAGCAAAGATCTTGCCGATGGCGCCGCCGCCGAATTGGCGCAGGCCCGCCGGCACTTCTTCGTGCCGTGCCGCCATTCGGACCCCTTCGGCCAGTCCGTGTTTGTCGACTTCGACGCCTACGACCTGCTCATGACGCAGACGCGCGATGCACTCGGCAATCGCGTCACCGTCGACGCCAACGACTACCGCACCTTGCAGCCGCGCCGCGTCAGCGATGCCAATGGAAACCAAACCGAAGTTGCCATCGACACGCTGGGCATGGTGGTCGGCACCGCGGTCATGGGCAAGCCGCTGCCTGCGCCGGTGGAAGGCGACACGCTCGCCGGCTTCGTCGCCGACCTGACGCAAACCGAGCTGGACGGCCTGTTCGACGCCCCCAATCCGCACGGCAGCTCAGCGGCCCTCCTGAAGGACGCGACCACCCGCATCGTCTACGACCTCGACCGCTTCCGCCGCACCCGGCAGGCAAACCCCGACGACCCCGGCGCGTGGCGGCCGGTGTGCGCTGCCACGCTCGTCCGTGAAACGCATGCGAGCGCGCCCTTGCCGCCGCAGGGCCTGAAGATCCAGCTCAGCTTCTCATATTCCGACGGCTTCGGCCGCGAAATCCAGAAGAAGGTCCAGGCCGAACCCGGGCCGGTGCCGCAGCGCGACGCTGGCGGCCAGATCATCGTCAACGCCGATGGCCAGCCCGCGATGACGTCGACGGCGGCGAGCCCGCGCTGGGTCGGCAGTGGATGGACCGTGTTCAATAACAAAGGCAAGCCCGTCCGCCAGTTCGAACCTTTCTTCACGCACGCCCACCTCTTCGAATTCGATGTCCGCATCGGCGTCAGCCCGGTGCTGTTCTACGACCCGGTCGGGCGCGTCGTCGCCACGCTGCACCCCAATCGCACCTACGAGAAGGTCGTGGTCGATCCCTGGCAGCAGATCACTTACGACGTCAACGACACCTGCGCGGCACGCCATCAGCAGACCGGCGACCCGAGGACCGATCCCGACATCGGCGGCTTCGTCGCGGACTATTTCAAGAGCCAACCGGCGACCTGGCGGACCTGGTATGCGCAACGCATCGGCGGTGGGCTCGGCGCGGAGGAGCAGAACGCCGCCAAACGGGCTGCGGCGCATGCCGACACACCCGGCACCGCGCATTTCGATGCCCTGGGCCGCCCGTTCCTGACCGTCGCGCGCAACCGCGTCGTCTGCCGCGGACACGACCTCGACGGTACCGAGGAAAGCTTCTCCACTCGCGTCGAGCTGGACATCGAAGGCAACCAGCGCACTGCGCGCGATGCGGTCCGGCAGGCCGGCGACCCGCTAGGCCGCATCGTCGCGCGCTACGCGTACGACATGCTCGGCAACCGCATCCACCAGCTCAGCATGGAGGCAGGCGCGCGCTGGATGTTGAACGACGTGGCCGGCAAGCCCGTCCGCGCTTGGGACAGCCGCGGCCACAACTTCACCACCTCGTACGACGAGCTGCGCCGGCCCGTGGAGCAGACCGTTCGTGGCACCGGCGCGCAGTCCGATCCGCGCACGCTCAACCGCGACATCCTGGTGGACAGGATCGAGTACGGCGAGACACGGCCCGACGCCGAAGCACTCAACCTGCGCACCCGCATCTATCGCCACTTCGATTCCGCCGGCGTGGTCACCAATGCGCGGCTCGATGCAGACGGCAACCCGACGGACGCGTACGACTTCAAGGGCAACCCGCTGGGCAGCACGCGGCGGCTGGTCAGCGACTACACCGCCATCCCCGACTGGCGGCTCGACCCCACGCTTGATGAAGAGTCCTTCGAAAGCAGCACCCGCTACGACGCGCTCAACCGTCCGGTGCAATCCGTTGCGCCTCGCAGCAGCCTGGGACGCGGCAAGTTCAACGTCATCCAGCCGGTGTTCAACGAGGCGAACTTCCTGGAGCGGCTGGATGTGTGGCTCGAGCGCAGCGAGGAACCCGGCGCGCTGCTGGACCCGGCCCACAACGCGGCGTCGCCGGTCGGCGTCGCCAACATCGACTACGACGCGAGGGGCCAACGCCAGCGCATCGACTACAAGAATGGCGCGAGCACCCGCTACAGCTATGACCCGCTCACGTTCCGGCTCACCCAACTTCTGACCAAGAGGAAGGCGACCGACTTCCCCGGCGACGATCCTCAGCCTCCAACTGCCGGCTGGCCGGGCAAACAAGTGCAAAACCTGCACTACACCTATGACCCGGCCGGCAACGTCACCCATATCCGGGACGATGCGCAACAGACTGTCTACTTCAGGAACAGGCGCGTCGAGCCGAGCAGCGACTACGTCTACGACGCGCTCTATCGCCTGATCCAGGCCACCGGTCGGGAACATCTGGGGCAGGGCAGCGTCCCCATCGCCCATTCCCACGACGACGCTCAGCGCATCAGGCTGCCGCAGCCCGGCGATGGCAACGCCATGGGCACCTACGTCGAGCGCTATGTGTACGACGCCGTCGGGAACTTCCTTCAGATGCAGCACCGCGGCAGCGACCCCGCTCGCGCGGGCTGGACGCGCGCCTACGACTACCTGGAACCCAGTCTGATCGAAGACGGCAGCGGCGCAACACCGCCCAAGAACGGCAACCGCCTGACGCGCACCACGCTGCGTCCCGCGGGCGACACCACGCAGCCGGAAACCTACCTGCACGACGCCCACGGCAACATGCTGCGCATGCCGCACCTGGGCGGCGGCCTGCCAGGGCCGAACATGCACTGGAACTTCAGGGACCAGTTGCGCCAGACTGACTCGGGCGATGGGGGCACGGCCTTCCATGCAAACGACGCGTCGGGCCAGCGTGTGCGCAAGGTCTGGGTGAAGGCTCCGGGCCTCACCGAAGAGCGTCTTTACATCGGAGGCTTCGAGATCTTCCGCAAGCACGCAGGAGCCATCGATACGGGTTCCGTCATGCTGGAACGCGAGACGCTGCACGTGATGGACGACACGGGACGCCTCGCCCTCGTCGAGACTCGCACGCTGGACACCGCAGGCGACGACCCATCGCCGCGCCGACTCGTTCGCTACGAGTTCGGCAATCACCTCGGCTCGGCCTGCCTCGAACTGGATGACGAAGCCAAGATCATCTCGTACGAGGAATATGCGCCGTACGGCAACTCGACCTACCAGGCGGTTCGCAGCCAGACGGAGACGGCGAAGCGATATCGCTATACGGGTAAGGAGCAGGACGAAGAGAGCGGCCTGTATTACCACGGGGCACGGTACTACGCCGACTGGCTAGGCCGCTGGACGGCGACCGATCCCGCCGGACTCGTGGATGGCTCCGATTCGTATGTCTATTGCCGCTGCAATCCGCTGTGCTACACCGATTCGACCGGAACACAGTGTGACCCGACCAGTCAATCTTGTGTCGATCCTACAGCGCCAACAGTCCGCGAGCAGGTCCTGGAGCAGAGCCTGCCGGAAGATGAGCGGAACTTGCCTCCCGCGTCCTTTGCCCAGGATGGGACTACTGAGTTACACGATTCAAACGGCCCCACTGCTAGCCCGGGAGTCTCTCGGGCTCAAGAGGTATCGACCGCTATTTCGCTCTTTTCATACATCGCACAAAGAAGCTATGCACCTGTGAGCCCTACCGGTGCACCCTTGACCGGACCGCTCAATCTCTACTCCGGTCGTGCTGCAAGGGATGCGGCCGGAAGTGCCCCAGGGTACTTGATAAGAGACACCGTCTACTACGCGCCTGCGGATGCTGCGGAGACCGCACTTCGAATCCGGTTGGGTCTCGCGCCTACGGACATAATTCCGCCTAACCAGTACAACCCGATCTGGGATGAAGCATCCCGCCTTGCCGTACGAGATGCTGCCATTAGTGGAAGCGTTGCGACCCACAACGATCTTGCGAGCTTGAATCCGAGTTCCATCCAAGCACGAGTGGAACTGCCAACATTGCGTACCTATGGAACGGGCGTCGGAGCTCTCAGCGTCATTGGTGGTGGTTTAAGCATATATGGTGGTATGCACGAGGAGGACAGCTCCTTGGCCGCGCTGGGTATAGGCGGCGGCGCCGTTCAGGCATCCGGAGGAGCACTGCTCATCGCGGGCGCATGGAGGACCTCGGCCCCGCTCATGTCTTTGGGCCGCGGCCTGGGTACCGCGGGGGCAGTCATAACTGCACCCATTGTTCTAGCCCACGCTGCGGACGACATTCAGAGTGGAGACGAGTACCGGCAGTTCCGAGGAACACTCAGCGCTGTCGGCGTCGTCGCTCCACCTGCAGCATTCTTGTCTGTCTACAACGATGTAGTCGTTCAGCCAGCGGCGGAATCATTTTACGAAGCGGCTCGACGCTACATTTCCAGCGCGATGGGCATACCAATGAGTTGGGTCTATTGACAAATTATTAATTCCGCTATTTGAAACGAACTTTAGAGTCTGAGTGCGCAACAGCAAGAGGTAAGGGAGTCACGGTCATGCCACAAGTCATCATCGTTCGCCTCGTGCCGCAGAAGCCGACCGATGGCGCCTCCCTCAGTGGCTATCTAACGAATCTCTCGATCCGCGCGTTCGACCTGTCGTTCGGCAACACAGCCGATGGCACGCAGGTCGGGCAGGCGCAAGGGGCGTGGGTTCCGAACACGGGCGTCAATGCCACCGGCCCGGCGTTCACGCCCGCCAACCAGCGGATCGTGCAGCACTTCTCCGTCTATCCGGTCCAGGTGAACCCGTTGCCTGCGCCGCCCGACCCAGATGTGCGCCTCGAAGCGGTGGCGACCGCGATCATCGAACTGAATCCGCCGGCCGCCGAGTTCAACACGACCGACTTGCGCCTCGAGATCAAGCAAGGCACGCAACTGGTCGCTTACGAACGGCTCGACTTCAATGTGAAGGTCGAGCCGAACGCGCCGATCTCGAACAATCCGATGACCTACATCGGCGTCGACCCGCCCGCGGTGCTGCTGGCGCTGCCGGATCCGGGCGTCGCGCTCGATCCGAATGCGGCGTTCGTCGATCTGCCGACCGACGGCTCGCCGCCGAAGTTCGCACCCCTGCGTGCCGCGATAGACAAGGTGCTCACGCAGGATCCGGCCGGCGGCGCCACGCTCACCAACCGCAGCCCGCTGACAACCGCGCAGGCGCGCCAAGTCGCCAGAGAAATCATCTGGAATCGCCAGATTACGCCGCCGCCAGCCCGCCCGAACAACCGGCGGCTCGAGGACATGTACACGCGCCCGCAGACCGACACGTCGTGGAGCAACGACGATCGCGACAAGGCGGACATGGATCGCAAGCAATACGAGGCCAGCCTGCTCGGCTACTACGCGCTTCAGAACGCGAACTCGGACCGGCTCGCGCAATACGTCTTCGCGGCGTCCGCGGCGGTGTGGGCCGAACAGCAGAGCGCGGCGCCGGTGCGCGCGAGCCTGCGTTTCCCGGTGGAGACCGGCACGCCGCCAACGCCCGGCTCGACGTTCCGCCAGGCCGACGTCGTCATCGAGGATAACGGCGCGCTGACGCTCGACTTCCGCGTGCCGGCGGACTATTTCTACGCCCTGTCCGCGATGCTCTCGGCGAACGTCACCGCCGATCAGCGTTACCGCATGGCGACCAACGACGACGAGTCACGCATCGTCGCCGCGGTCCAGTCGGCAATCGATGCGAACATCATCGCGGCCGCCGCGATCTCACCCGCGAACGCCGCTCGCCGCCTGGTCGCCATCGGACGCGGGCGCGTGCAGCGGCCGCCACTGTGTCCGCTTGATCCGGCGGTGAATACGCTGGTGGCCGCGTGGCTCGCAGACATGAACGCGGCGATCGATCCGTTCTGGCAGCAGAGCCCGTTCCCGCCGGCGCTCGTGCCGGGACATCTCGAACTCGTGCTGGCCGTCGTTACCCAGCAGACCGTCGTCACAGCAGACTCAACCGCATTGATCTCTGCGATCAAAACCATCCCCATTGCGAGCAGTGCGCAATTGAAGGCGATCACGGTGCAGGGGTGGCTCTCCTTCTTCCTAGCAAGCGGTGGCCCGTCCACACTCGCTGCCGCCGTGTCGGTGGCAGACCCCATGGCTACGGTCTCGGCGGGTGACGGCGTAAGGTTCAAAACGAACACCTACGTGCGCATCAATGCAGAGGGGTTGAACACTGCTGAATACCTGCGCATCACTGGTGTCTTGGGTGATGTGCTTAGCATCACACGGGCGCAGGCCGGCACACCTGCCTCCGCACATAGCGCAGGGGCGGTCATTCCGGGCAACGTCGCGCTGCTGCCGGACTTCACGAATCCGGGCACGCCCGATGAACGTGTGCAGGCGTTCGTTCGGCAGGTGCGCAAGTACTTCGAGGTATTGTCGATCGCTCCGGCGCCCGTCTTGGGTGAGGGCGGCGACGCGCTTTCCATCCCCATCGCCGACAAAGATCCGTTCGGAGCGTTTCTCGCGGCGGCGCCTGGTTTCGCATTCCCGGTCGCGAACTGGAACGCACCCGTCGTTGCGAATGCGTTGCAGGCGGTGTTCCCCGGCGACCCGAACGCGCAAGCGTGGCTGCTCAACGCGCTGCAGACGATCGACGAGCTGTTCCGCGCGACGAATGGCGTGGACCCTGCCTCGCTGCGGTTCTCTCTGCTCGAGGCGCTCTATGCGCGCGGATTCACGTCGCGGGCGCAGATCCAGGCGCTGTCGCCAGCGGAGTTCGAATACGCGCTGACGGGCACCGTGGCCTACCCGTTCGCGGCGGCCATTCAGGCCGCTGCAGGCGGTTCGGTCGCAGGCGTACCGCCGGTGCCGCACGGTCCGTTCACCCCGATCAATCCGGACGGAACGCTCGTCAACTGCATTCCGCCCCGGCACCTCTCGCCGCTGGGCCCGGTCAACTATCTGCATGACTTGCTGGCCACCGGCATCGGTGCGACCTGCGATCACCCGACCGCGACGGGCGATCCGCTGGTCACATTGATCGAGACGCGGCGCGGGCCGCTGGCCGATCTGCACGCCACCGCCGCCAACGTCTGCACAACGCTGCCGCTCATCGACATCGTCAACGAGAACCTCGAAGCGCTGGTCGACGCAAGCGCAGCGGGCGTCGTCTACGACACCAGCGGCACCACCCTCGGCGGTCATGCGCTCAAGGCGGCCAACGACGCGGGAAGCGAAGGCCATGCACCGAACGTGCTGTTTGCGGCGCTGCCGGAACACTCTACGCCGGCGACGCCTGTCGAACGGCCAGCGGCCTACGCCGCGCTCGAAGCCGACTTTTCGTCGCCGCGGTTGCCTTACTCACAACCGCTCGACATCTCGCGGTCGCACCTCTGCGCGATGGGCACGTCCCGGTTCGCGACGATGCGGGCGTTCCGCGAGCAGATCACCGAGTTCGCCATCGACGCAAACGAGGAAGCGGTCGATTTCCAGAAGCATTTGTGGCGATATCCGGTGCGGATCGAGCTGGCGCTCGAATACCTCGGTCTCTCACCGGCGGAGTACCAGACGCTCTACGTGCATCCCATCAGCGCCTCAGAGTTGCGCGACATGTATGGGTTCCCAACCGACCTGATCCATGGCGTCGACTGGAAGTCGATCGTCATGCACGTACCGGAGTTTCTGAAACGCACGGGACTCGACTACTGCGAGTTTCTCGAGCTATGGAAGTCGAAATTCGTAGAGTTCGACCGGGTAGTTCCCGACCAGTTGAACGCGGACGGCAATCCCGTCGGCTTGCCCTCGGACGGCACGGGATTCCCGAACTGCGAACCATGCTGTCCCGAGGATCTTGTCATTCGGTTCATCGATCCAGAAGGATCCGAAGTAGCGCTCCGCCACTTGATGGTCTTCATTCGCCTCTGGCGGTCGCTCAAGTGCCTGCGCGGCGCGGGCTACGGCTTCGCCGACCTTCGCGACATCTGCGCAGTGCTAGGGCTGATCCAGGGCGGCAACGTCAACCCCGAATTCATCCGCCAGCTCGCGTCTTTCCAGGTCCTGCGTGACGACTGGCGGCTGCATCTGGGCACCGATCCGGCCGCGCCAAATGCCACGGGCGCCGTGCGCACGCGACTGCTCGGCCTGTGGAGCGGTGGACCGGCGGCGTCGTTCGACTGGGCGGTGGCACATCTTCTCGACCGTGTCGAGGATCGAGCCGAGCACGAACACGCGCCCGGACGGCGCCCCGGTAGCCACCCTCGCCATCGGCCGCCGGAGTTCATGAAGATCCTGCGCGAGAACCTGGACTCGCTCGCCCTGCTGAGCGGCTTCGATCCAGCCGCAGCTCGCTGGAACGCGCAGCCCACCAGTACGCTCCGCTTCACGGAGATTCTTGCGAAGATTTACGGCTCATCGTTCACCACGGGCGAGCTGCTATACCTATTCTCCGTCGACCAGCATCTCGACGGCGATGACCCGTTCTTCCAGCAGGACGGGAACGAAGCGCTCGATCAGCCGTTCGACTACCCGGAGGAAGGCCATCCGTTCGATCTGTGGAAGCTGCGCGAAAAGCTGCTGCACGTTCGCGCGACGGACGAGGACGCCGCCTCGCTGACGTGGACGGCTCTCTCGACCGCGTTGCGTAAGGAGTTCGGCTACGACCCACCGGCGGGGACGGACCCGCTCCAGACGCTGGGCGAGCACTTCTTCCCCGAGATCCTGGAGCGATCGGGCATCGCGGCCGGATCGCAGGCACGTCAATACCGGACCGCGCTCGCGAGCACGGTTGCTGGGATGTGGAACTTCCCGCACCCGGGACCCTTCCAGTACGACGCGGTTGCGCAAGAACTCGTCACGTCGCTGCCCTTGCGTGATGCGGACGTGCTCTTCAAGCTCAACGCCATCGAGCAATTGACGGCCAACGAGCGCGCCGCGGTTCAGCAGCTGTACTTCGCTCCGCGCGCCGAATTGGCGCGGTTCTCCTTCCTGTTCCCGAGCATTGTCGAGGCCGAGAAGGCGCTCGTCGAAGAGGCCGACGAATGGAAGCGGTGGGAATACTTCCGCCGCGCATTCGTGACGTTCGCGCAACGCGCGCGTGTCGTTGCAGAACACATGGCCGCCCATGCGGCACACGCATCGGACAAGCGAGACGTGGAGATCGATCTCGCGCTGCTGGTTCTTCGTCGCCTGCGGGGCGACGAGAATCTGGCCACGAGCGCGTGGGAAAGGGACGACGGCCTGCCTACGGCGGGCTTCACTTGGACACAGCCGAACGGCGGCGCGTTCTCAGCGCTGATCGGCCTGACCGGCACCGGCCTTCTGAGCGAAGTGAAAAGCGCGAGCGGCAGCGCCTGGCCCGGAATGACCGCTGCGATGAGTGCGTTCACGCACGCCGGCAACGAGTGGAACGCGCCGGTTCCCACAATAATTCCGAAACTAGATTTCACGCTGCCGGCGTCACAGCGCGAATTCGCGCTGATTCGAAACGGACTCGCACTTCGCGAGAGCGACGGCCTGGCGCTCGCCGGCGCGGAGGGATTCGCGGTCCACTGGGCGGGTGTGCTCATCGTCGAGAAGTCGGGCATGTACACGTTCTTCGCCGGCGCGCCGACCCCGGACTGCGAACAGCCCGACTTCGAGAAGTGCAATCACAACAAGTGGCGGGTCAATCTGCGGCGAGGGCAGAAGACGTTCCGGTTGCTGAACTATCGCTGGGCGGACGAACAGGCGCCGGATCGCATCTCGGGCCCACTGCATCTGAAGCGTGGCGCCTATTTCATTGACGTCGATTTCGAGGCGACGCCACCAGAGTTCGACGAGAAGAACGAACTGCTGCGCGCCCGCTCGGGCTTCAGCGTGAAGTATCAGGGTCCCGATACAGAGGACTGCATCGTCGCGTTACCGGTCCAGCGCCTGTATCGCGACGTCGTGACCGGCCCTCTGACGAGTCCGCAGGCTGTGGCGCAGTCGGCGGCCGAGTATCTCGCCCAACAGTACACGAGCAGCCTGCGCGACATCCGCCGCACGTATCAGCGTGCGTTCAAGGCGTTGCTCTTCTGCCATCGGCTGCGGCTGTCCGCGGGCTTGGTGGCACGGGCGAATGTGTCCGAGATCGAGTACATGCTGTCCTCGCCAGCGCTGTTTGCCGGCTGCACATATGTGGCCGGGGCTCCGTTCACGTCGCACCGTGCGTCGCTTGACTTCAGCTTTCTCCCGATCGGGGACGTCTACGACGGAGATCCCGCACGCAATCCGCCGGCGCCGCTCGACGCACGGGCTACGCCGTCCGTGCGCCGCCGACAAGCGTTGTTCGACTGGTTCGAGCGCCTGTATGACTACGCGCGCATGCGGGAGGCGGTTCGAAGGCGCACCGGGCGTCTTCCGTGGCTGTGCTTCGTCGAATCCTCGAATCAGCAACCGATCGATGCCACGCCGTTGCTCATGGATCTCGGTATCGACCTGGACGATGCGCCGCTCGTCCTGGAGTTCCACGACGGCGTCAAAGTCGATTGGTCGAATCTCTGCGACGATCGCTGGGCCATCCGTTGCTGGCACGCATCGTCCTGGACGCGCAGGCTTCTGCAGGCCTTCGTGCCTCTCGATCTCTCGTTCGCAAGGCCCGACGTCTGGGCCGCGAGCACGGCGGCGGCGATGGCCGCCGGCAATGCCAACCTGTCGAAGTTCTATCGCGACGGATTGATCGAGCGGATCCCGAGACGCTATGCCGATCTCGAGCGCCTCAACAACCTGTTGCGCGAACGCGGGCGTGCGGCACTGCTCGCCTGGCTCACCGGAATGAACCGCGTGGCCTTGCCTTTCGCACCGGGCATCTTCGCGACCTCCGCGAGGGACATTGGCGCACTGCTGCTCCTCGACGTTGAGGCCGGTATCTGCGAGAAGGCGAGCCGCATCGAGGAAGCGATCACCGCCGTTCAATCGTTCGTCGAGCGCGCGCGACTCTCGCAGGAACCAAGCTTGACACTCACGCCGGAGTTCGCCGCGGCGTGGGACAGGATCTTCGCGACCTTCCGCGCCTGGCAGGCCTGCCGCCGGCGCGTGCTGTACAAGGAAAACTACATCGAGTGGCACGAACACGCACGCGCGATCCAGACGGAAGCGTTCCGCTTCCTTGAGTCGGAGTTGAGGCGGGCCACGGTGACAGCACCCGAGCCCGGTGGCATGGAGTACTGGTCGGCACCGTATTGGCCCGCGCACCCGTCGCTCGTTTCGTTGCAGCACCGGGAGCCGTCGCACCTCAAGCAGGTCGCGCAGCCCGAGAATCTCGGATTGATGGGTCGGCCCGAGCGCCATGCGCGACCGAGCTGGCTTGCGCCATCCCAATTGCAGATTGCCAGCGGCGGCGACGACCGAGGCGATGGAGACGACGGGCCGCCTGATCCCGATGGCAACCCCGACGGTGGTCCAGTCATCGCGCTTGCCGCGAGGGCGCCGGGCGCCAACGGCGATGGTGACGGCAACCCGAACGGGCCGTCGCCGCAACAGCTTCCACTCTGGTTGCAGGCAGCAGTCCGGCTCGGGACGCGCTTCCTGCGCGTCGCTGCGGCCGGCGAGCCGCCGGCCACCGCTTCGTTCATGCCGCCGGCGGCCTCGACCTCGCCGTGTTGCTGCGATTGCGGGCGTGTGCATCCGCCGGTGATGGACGAGTACTACTTCTGGCTGGTGAACTCGGAATACCGCGATCCGACGGCTCTGAATGTTGCGGACAAGACGCTGTATCAGGATGCCGACTGGGGCGCCACCACCGGCGATATGACGTCGGACTGGCATCGCCCCACCGAGCTGCCGAAGCTGCTTGCCTGGACGATGAAGCCGATGGTGAAGCTCGCGTGGGTCCGCGTGCACAACGGAGAATTCCAGACGCCACGGTTCTCGGACGATGGCGCGCACGTGGATCTTGCGGCGGGCGAGCCACAGCTCGAGTTCGACGGTCGCGAGGGAGACTCGCTGCGATTCCGGATCACGAATGCCGATACGCTCCCGACCGGCTACGTAGATCCGTCGCCGTGGGGCTTCCGGTACGACATCGCGCCAGATGCGGCAGTCGTGCTGCCCGAAGTGATCGCGACGCCGGCGCCAGCGGGGCCGTTCTCACCGTCGCTCACGGCGTATCCGTTCTTCGCGTACTTCCTTCCGGGCGCGCCGCTCGAGCCGTCGGTCTACTCGACAGCGATGACGGTCGCTGGATCGCTTCGCACTCACTGCCGCTATGTGGCAGCGCTGAAGTGGTACGAACTCTATTTCGCGCCGGGAGACAAGGATCTGCGGTGGGCGACCTGCCGCGATCAGCCTCGCGAAGAAGACAACGAGTTCGGCATGCCCGCCGATGGCGGCGACAATGTGCCCGTCGTGCTGGCCGCGGTACGCGGTACGGTGCGAACAGACCAGGATCCGTGTTGCGATACCCTCGCGCGGACGGATCTCGCGGCCCGTCAGCGCAGTGTCGTGCTGTCGTATCTTGAGACGCTGCTTCAGTACGCGCAGGCGGCGATGTGCAAGAACTCGCCCGAAGGTTACGCGGCCGCGAAGCTGCGCCTCGATACGTTGTCGCGCTTCCTCGGCAAGCGGCCGCGCACGATCTTCGGTCAGGACGACGGCCAGGATCCGCAGACTGTGGGTACGTTCGTGCCGCGGTTCCCGCCGCTCAATCCGCGTCTCATGGAGATCTACGACAACGCCGTGGATCAGCTCGATGCGCTGCACCAATGCCTGACCAAGGCGAGGCTAAAGGGCGGCGCGCTGCACGCTGACACGTCGTACTGGGGTGACGATCCCGTGCGCCGCGGGTGGAAGACCACGACGTCGGGCTGTGTGGACGATGACGGCTGCTGCTGTCCGCCCAGTCCATACCGGTTCCAGTTCCTGCTTCAGCGCGCGCTGGAGACGGCGGGCGAGGTACGAGCGTTTGGCAGTGAGTTGCTGGCCGCGTACGAAAAGGGTGATGCCGAGTTCCTTGCGGCGATGCGCAGCCGCCACGAGCGGCAACTTCTGAACTTGACGGAGGAGATCCGCCGCTTGGAGTTCCGCGAAGCAGACTGGCAAGTCCAGGCGCTGCAGAAGACAAAGCAAGCCGCCCAGGCGCGCCGCCAGAACTTTGCGGACTTGATCGCCAATGGGCTCATCCCGAAAGAGCAGGGCTATGAGAACCTGACAAGCATCTCAATGAGCACCCGCGCTGCCGGTAATGAGGTGGAAGCTGTGGGGCAAGTGATGAATCTGATTCCAGACATCACCATAGGCGCCGCCGGCATTGCCTCGTCGCCGGTGAACGTGAACCAGTTGCCAATCGGCACAAAGCTGGCCCACGCCTTCTCCGCCGCGGCCAGAATCCTCTACACGGTGGCCGATATCACCGGCACGCAGGCCGGTCTCTCGCTGACAGATAGTGGATGGGATCGCCGCGAAGCCGACTGGATTTTCCAGGTCGCCGTGCTGGAGATCGAAATTCAGCAAATCGAGCGGCAGATTCTGGCGGCGGAACGCCGGCGCGATTCAGCGCTGCGCCAATTGAACAATCTCGCACAGCAGAAGCAGCAGGCGGCGGAGATTCAAGACTTCCTGCGCGACAAGTTCACCAATCACGCCCTCTACCTGTTCCTCCAGCAGGAGACGGCCGCGCTACATCGACAGATGTTCGATATCGCCTGGTGTTGGGCGCGACAGGCCCAGCGAGCGTTTCAGCTGGAACGTGAACTGACAACCCAAACCTTCCTGCCGTTGAATGTCTGGGACGGGTTGCACGAAGGCCTGGTTGCGGGCGAACGCCTGTCCACAGCATTGCGGGCCATGGAAAAGGGGTACTTCGATCAGAATCGGCGGGAACAGGAACTGGTCACTCGACTGTCCCTGCGGCTCGATTTCCCGCTCGCGTTCTTGCAGTTGAAGGCAACCGGCGCCTGCGAAATCGAAGTGCCGGAATGGCGGCTCGACCGCGAGTATCCGGGTCACTACCTGCGCCGGATAAAAGCCGTCAGTCTGACGATTCCCTGCGTCGCCGGGCCGTATACGGGCGTCCACTGCAAGTTGACGCTGCTGAGCGACTCGACCCGCGTCGAGCCCGCATTGCTGGAAGTCGAAGACTGCTGTCCGGGCGAGTGCACCTGCGGCTGCTGCGATCGCCGACGTTACGAGAGCATCATGAACGATCCGCGGATCGTCAAGCGATATGGCGCGACCGAGGCGATTGCGACATCCACGGGGCAGAACGACGCCGGACTGTTCGAGCTGAACTTCCGCGACGAGCGCTACCTGCCGTTCGAGTACGCGGGTGCTGTCAGCCGCTGGCGGATCGAACTTCCGATAGAGACGAACGCCTTCGACATCGAGACGGTGAGCGATCTCATCTTCCAGTTGAACTACACCGCCCGCGAAGGTGGGGACGTGCTGCGAAAGGCGGCTTGGGCCGCGGCCTCGTGCCTGCTCCCCGGTGCCGGGCTGCGCTTCTTCGATTGGCGGCAGGATTTCGCCGATGCGTGGCAACGATTCAAGGCGCTCGCGTTGGCGCCAGATTCCGAATGCGAACGCGCTACGTGCGCGCGCGCGCTCGGCTTGCGGATGTCTCGCGGCATGTTCCCATACCTGCCGGGGCATCGACCAGTGCGCATGCGGCGCGTCGAGCTATGGTTCGAGGCGCAGCCGTGCGAAGGTGTGCGCAATCACGAGATCGAGTTCGTGCCGGGCCGCGACGGCGAGTGCGTCGATGAGGGTGACGAGTGCTGCGACCGCTACTTCCTGACGTGCGTGGCGAGTGAGGACTGGCCCTGCCTGTTCCACGGCGTCATCGAGTATCCGTTCCCATACCTGTGCGACGAGCAGCAGCTCGCGATCGGCGAATTCATGTTTCCGCAGGAGATTGGAGCGGTCCACCGCGCGTACCTCGTGTGCTCGTACGAAGCGGGTCCACCGCAACGATGCTTGCCGAAGCACGCCACGTGCGAAACCGATTGCGAAGGCGTCTGCTAGCCGATGTCCACGGGATCTCGGCCCAAGCTCACTGAGGAGTAAGCGAATGGCGAAGCCCCCCACAGCGAAGGTGCAACCTCCCTCCCTACAGGGAAAGTCCAAGGCTCGATCGGATGAGATGCTCTTCCGCAAGGATCAAGAAGGAAGGTGTGTGCAACTCGTCGAGATACGGATCGGTCTCTTTCTCAACCTGATGCAGATCGTCACTTTGCGGGTACTGCCGCAGGAAGACGGCGACACCTATGCCATCTTGCAGCTCGCGAATGGCGACAAGCTGAACATCACTCGGAGCGAGTTCGCATTGATCAGCGGTACGGAACCGCGCTTGCCTGTCCGGCCGCACAGTTTCCGGGCAACGTGACGTAGCACTCTTCTAGCCTAGTGTGGTGCGCGGCCCTGTTGTGCACTTATCTTGAGGTCGCAGCCAGGGCGGCTTTGGCCCGAGTGACCTTGGCCAGGATGCGCGAGGCGTTGGCGGTCCAGATGAAAGGCTTGGGATCGACTTTGTGCTGGGCGACATACAGGTCGATGGCCAGTTCAAGCTCGGGAACGCTGGTGAAGCTGTCGCGGCGGATGCGCTTGTCGGTGATGTCGCGGAAGAAGCGCTCGACCATGTTCAGCCACGACGCGCCAGTCGGAGTGCGGCTGAAGCTTGCAATTTGGAGGAGGCGGTGGGATTCGAACCCACGGACGAGTTGCCCCGTCGTCAGTTTTCAAGACTGATCCATTCAACCGCTCTGGCACGCCTCCGGTTGCGGCAGTGATCGCCGGCCTTGCGCCGGCGATGCCGCGGCCGATTCTAGGCGGCCGGCCTACGCTCCCGGCGCCTGGGCCTGCGGGCAGGCGACCTGCGCCACCTCGCGGCGGCCGTCGTCGACGCGCACGGCCGTCAGTTGGCCGCCCCAGACGCAGCCGGTGTCGATGGCCAGCAGGCGAGGGCGGTTGATCAGGCCCAGCGTGCTCCAGTGGCCGAAGGCGACGGGCTGGTCGGCCGTCGCGCGGGCGGGCACCTCGTACCAGGGCATGAAGCCCGGCGGCGCGGCGGCGGCGCCGTCCTTGGTGTCGAACTCCAGCGTGCCGTCGGCGCCGCAGAAGCGGATGCGCGTCAGCACGTTGACGACGAAGCGCCAGCGCTCGGCGCCTTGCAGGTCTTCGCGCCAGCGCCTTGGCTCGTTGCCGTACATCACGCGCAGAAAGGCCGGCAGTTCGGGGCCGGCCAGCAGGGCCTGCACCTCGGCGGCCAGCGCCAGCGTGTCGGCCGTGGTCCACGCGGGCACCACGCCGGCGTGCACGCACAGCCAGCCGCTGTCCAGGCAGGCCAGGGGGCGCGCGCGCAGCCAGTCGAGCCAGGCGTCGCGGTCGCTCGCGTCGAGGATCTGGCCCAGCGTGTCGTGGCGCGACGGCCGGCGCACGCCGTGGGCGACGGCCAGCAGGTGCAGGTCGTGGTTGCCCAACAGGCAGGTGGCGGCGCCGCCCAGGCCGCGCAGGCGGCGCAGCACGCCCAGCGAATCGGGGCCGCGGTTGACGAGGTCGCCAAGCACCAGCACGTGGTCGCGTGAAGGCGAGAAGCCGATTTCGGCCAGCAGGCGATCGAAGGCGTCGCAGCAGCCCTGCAGGTCGCCGACCAGATAGCGCATGCGCCGATTCTGCTACGCTCGGCGCCCCTTCACTGCCACTGCCGGCGCGTTTTGCAGCCGGCGGCGCGCATGGACCTGACGCTGCTCGTCCTGCTGATCCTGCTCAACGGCCTGTTCGCGATGTCGGAGATGGCCCTCACGGCCAGCCGCAAGGCGCGCCTGACGGTGATGGTCGAAAGCGGCGAGCCCGGCGCCCAGGCCGCGATGGACCTGCACGAGAACCCGACCAAGTTCCTGTCGACGGTGCAGATCGGCATCACGTCGATCGGCGTGCTCAACGGCATCGTCGGCGAGAGCGCCTTCGCCGCGCCGCTGGCGCAGTGGCTCAGCGCCGTCGCCGGCATCGCGCCCAAGGCCGCGGCCATCGTCGCCACCGGGCTGGTGGTGTTCATCATCACGGTGCTGACCATCATCTTCGGCGAGCTGGTGCCCAAGCGGCTGGGGCAGATGTACCCGGAGCCGGTGGCGCGGCTGGTGGCGCGGCCGATGAACTGGCTGTCCACCGCCACGCGCCCGCTGGTGCTGGCGCTGACCAGCTGTACCAACGCCGTGCTGCGGCTGCTGGGCGTGCGCGGCGGGCCTTCGCGGTCGGTGACGGAAGAAGAGATTGCCGCGCAGCTGGAGGAAGGGCTCGACGCCGGCGTCATCGAGGAGCAGGAGCACCAGATGGTGCGCAACGTCTTCCGGCTCGACGACCGGCAGATCGGCTCGATGATGATCCCGCGCGCCGAGATTGCCTGGATCGACGCCGCCGCCACGCTGGACGAGGCGGTGGCCGCCATCGAGGCGCACGGCCACACGCGCTACCCGGTGTGCCGCGGCGGGCTCGACGAGGTGATCGGCGTGCTCGGCGCGCACCGGTTGCTGCAGCCGCTGGCGCGCGGCGAGCGCCCGGTGCTGAGCGAGCTGCTGACGCCGCCGGTCTTCGTGCCCGAGACGCTGTCGGGCATGGAGCTGATGGAGCATTTCCGCAGCACGCGCGCCGACCTGGTGTTCGTCGTCGACGAGTACGGCGCGGTGCAGGGCGTGATCTCCGAGCGCGACCTGCTGGAAGCCATCACCGGCGAGTTCGGCACGCCGGCCGACGAGGATTCGTGGGCCGTGCGGCGCGACGACGGCAGCTGGCTGATGGACGGCCTGATCCCGGTGCCCGAACTGAAGGACCGGCTGGAGTTGAAAGAGCTGCCCGAGGAAGACCGCGGCCGCTACAACACGCTGGCCGGCATGGTGATGCTGCTGCTCGGCCGCCTGCCCGCCACCGGCGACCGCGCGGAATGGCAGGGCTGGACCTTCGAGGTGGTGGACCTCGATGGCAAACGTGTCGACAAGGTGCTGGTCAGCCGCACCGAACAACCTGGAGAGAACGAGTGATCAACACCCTCTTGCACCGCCAGGCGGTGCCGCTGGACAGCGCCGCGCACCGCAACCTGAAGGTGCCGGTGCCGGTGGCCGACTGGTCGGTGGCCGCCAAGCTGAATTCCATCTTCCTGGCGGCGGTGGAGTTCGGCGACGCCTGCCGCGAGTTCCCGATCGTCTTCGTGCGCGCCGGCACCGACCCCGACGGCAAGGCGCAGATCGCGCCGGTGGCGGTGTTCGGCCTGTCGGCCGAGGAGAACCTGTTCATCCAGCCCGACGGCCAATGGCGCGCCAGCTACATGCCCGCGGTGCTGCGGCTGTACCCGTTCGCCATCGGCCGCATCGACGAGCAGAACTTCGCGCTGTGCGTCGACAGCGCGTGGAGCGCGCTGTCGCAAGGCAGCGGCGAGGCGGTGTTCAACGCCCAGGGCGAGGCCACCGAGTTCACGCGCCAGGTGGTGGCGCAGGCCGAGAAGACCGAAGAAGAGGTGCAGCGCACGCGGCTGGTCGGCGACCGGCTGCTGCAGCTGGAACTGCTGCGCGAGATGCGCTTCGACGTCGACCTGCCCGGCGGCCAGAAGCTGGCGGTGGAAGGCTTCTTCACCGTCGACGAAGAAAAGCTCAAGGCGCTGCCCGACGCCACGCTGCTGGAGCTGGCGCGCAACGGGCTGCTGGGGCTGATCCAGGCGCACCTGATCTCGATGGCCAACATGCGGCGCCTGGCCGAATGGCGGGTGCAGCGGGGGCTGCAGGCGGCGGGCTAACGGCAGAATCGAACGGAAGGCGGCCGGCGGCCGGCGGCCGGCGGGCCGCGCTCAGCCCGGTCGCGGGTGGCCGGCCAGCCGGCTGAGCAGCTCGATCAGCATCGCGTGCTCGGCGCGCGACAGCGGGCCTTGCAGTTCGCGCTCCATCGGCAGCGCCGCGGCGGCGCTGTCGCGCGCGACGCGCAGGCCTTTCTCGGTCAGCACGATGTGCTGCGAGCGGCCGTCGTCGGGGTTGGGCTGGCGGCGCAGCAGGCCGCGCTGCTGCAGGCGGTCGAGCAGCAGGCTCAGGTTGGGCGCCGTCAGCCGCAGCGCGGCGGCCAGCCGCTTGGGCGACAGCGCGCCGTTGGCCATCAGCAGCATCAACATCGAGAACTCCACCTTGCGCAGCTCGAAGGGGCGGCCGATGTGACGCTCGAACGCGCCGTAGGTCGTCACCGCGGCCTGCGCGATGTGGTAGCCGACGATGCCGGTCAGCGGCCCCAGCGCCGGCGGCGCCACCGCGGGCACCGGCTCGGGCAGGCGCTCGGCAGCGGCGCTGGCGGTGCGGCGGGGCATGGCGGGCAGCGCCGGCGTTCAGACGAAGGGCAGCGCGGCGTCGCGCCGCGTGGCGCGCGCCCAGTGCACTTGCGCCTGCGGCAGCAGCCAGTCGATGCCGAAGCGCGCCGCGTCCAGCCATTGTTCGCGGCTGCGGCCGCTGCCTTGGGCGTGCTCGGCGTTGCGCGCCAGCCGCGCCCAGGCCCAGGCCAGCAGCGCGTGGCCGATGCCTTGCAGCAGGTCGTCGGCCACGCGCAGCGGCCATTCGGGGTCGGCCGCGGCGCCTTGCAGCAGCGCGGCCTGCGCGCCGGCCCAGGCGTCCAGCTGGGCTTGCAGCGCATCGGCAAACGGCGCCAGCGCGGGCTGCGCGCGGCAGGCCTGCACCTCGGCGGCCAGGCGCTCGCGCAGCGCGTCGGCGCGGCGGCCGCCGTCGTCGAGGATCTTGCGCGTCACCAGGTCGATCGCCTGGATCTCGTTGGTGCCCTCGTAGATCATCGCGATGCGGCTGTCGCGCACCGTCTGCTCGATGCCGTAGTCGTGCAGGAAGCCGTAGCCGCCCCAGGCCTGCAGCGCCTCGTCGGCGCTGCGGTGGCCCAGCTCGGTGAAGAAGGCCTTGGCCACCGGCGTCAGCAGCGCCACCTGCTCGGCCGCCGCGCGGCGTTGCGCGGGGTCGGGGTGCTGTTCGCTCTCGTCGAGCTGCAACGCGATGTCGTAGGCCAGCAGCCGGCAGGCGTCGGTGCGCGCTTGCAGCGTCAGCAGCAGGCGGCGCATCGCCGGGTGCCAGGCGATGGGGTCGGCGGCTGCGCTGGCGGCGCCGGCGGGTTTGTGGGCGGCGCGCATCTGCAGCCGCTCGGCGGCGTAGGCGCGCGCGTTCTGGCTGGCCGCTTCGAGGTGGCCGACGCCTTGCACCGCGGTCAGCAAGCGGGCCGAATTCATCATCAGGAACATCGCGGCCAGGCCGCGGTTGGGCTCGCCGATCAACCAGCCTTCGGCTTGCTCGAAGCGCATCTGGCAGGTGGCGCTGGCCTTGATGCCCATCTTCTTTTCGAGGCCGTCGCAATGCACGGCGTTGCGCTTGGCCGGCTGGCCGTCGACCGACGGCATGAACTTCGGCACCACCGCCAGCGACAGGCCCTTGGTGCCCGGCGGCGCATCGGGCAGGCGGCACAACACCAGGTGCACGATGTTGTCGCTGAGGTCGTGCTCGCCGCCGCTGATGAAGATCTTCTGCCCCGTCACGCGCACCGGCACGCCGTTGGCCACGGGGCCCAGCGGCTCGGCGCGCGTGCGCACCAGGCCGAGGTCGCTGCCGGCCTGCGGCTCGCTGAGGTTCATGGTCGCCAGCCACTCGCCGCGCGCCACCTTCTGCAGATAGCGCTCGCGCAGCTCGGGCACCGCGTGCGCCTTGATCACCTCGTAGGCGCCGTGCAGGATGCCCGGGTACATGCCGAAGGCGTGGTTCGACGCGGTGACCATCTCCTGCAGCGCCACGTTCAGCAACTGCGGCAGGCCCTGGCCGCCGGCCTCGGGCGCGCAGGCCAGCGCCGGCCAGCCGCCGTCGACGAAGGCGGCATAGGCCTCGCGAAAACCCGCCGGCGTGCGCACGCCCTCGGCCGACCAGCTGCAGCCGGCGAGGTCGCCGCCGGCGTTGATCGGCGCCAGCTTGTCGCCAGCGAAGCGGCCGGCCTGCTCCAGCACGGCGGCGGCGGTCTCGGCGTCCAGGCCCTCGAAGGCCGGCAGCCGCGCCCACGAGGCCGGCGCGTCGAGCACCTGCGTCATCAGCCACTGCATCTGGGCAACGGGGGCGCGGTAGGTCCACATGGGCGGCTGGTCCCTTCGCGGCTTCAGTGCTTGGGCGCCGCGGCGCCCAGGTAGGTCTCGATGACGCGCGGGTCGCCGGCCAGTTGCTCGGCCGGGCCTTGCAGCGCGATGGAGCCGGTCTCCAGCACGTAGCCGTGGTCGGCCACCTCCAGCGCGGCGCGCGCGTTCTGCTCCACCAGCAGGATGCTGGTGCCTTGCTCGCGCAGGCGGGCGATGATGCGGAAGATCTCGCGCACCACCAGCGGCGCCAGGCCCAGGCTGGGCTCGTCGAGCATCAGCAGCTTGGGCGCCGACATCAGCGCGCGGCCCACCGCCAGCATCTGGCGCTCGCCGCCCGACAGCGTGCCGGCCAGTTGCGCGCGGCGCTCCTTCAGCCGCGGGAACAGCTCGTAGACGCGCTCGATCTCGCGCTGCCAGTTCGGCACGCGCAGCTTCATCGCGCGGTAGCCGCCGAGGATGAGGTTGTCTTCCACCGGCATGGTGCCGAACAGCTCGCGCTTCTCGGGCACCAGCGCCAGGCCCAGCATCACGCGCTCTTCCAGGCTGCAGCCGGCGAGGTCGCGGCCGTCGAAGACGATGCGCCCGCGGCTGGGCAGCACGCCCATCAGCGCGTTCAGCGTGGTGCTCTTGCCCGCGCCGTTGGGGCCGATGACGGTGACCACGCGGCCCTTGTCGAGGTGGAAGTCCAGCCCCGACAGCACCTCGGCGCGGCCGTAGCCGGCGTGCAGCTTTTCCACTTGCAGCAGCGCGCTCATCTTCTAGTGCTCCGTCCCGAGGTAGGCGGCGCGCACCGCGGGGCTGGCCTGCACCTCGGCCGGCGTGCCTTCGATCAGCTTGGTGCCGAACTCCATCACGACGATGCGGTCGGTGAGGCCCATCACGAAGTCCATGTCGTGCTCGACCAGCAGGATGCTCATGCCTTCGGCCTTCAACTGCCGCAGCACGGCGGCCAGCGCCTGCTTTTCCTTGTGGCGCAGGCCGGCGGCCGGCTCGTCCAGCAGCAGCAGCGCGGGGTCGGTGGCCAGCGCGCGGGCGATCTCCATCAGCCGCTGCGGGCCGAGCGCCAGGTTGCCGGCCAGCTCGTGCATCTGGCCTTCCATGCCGATGCGCTGCAGCTGGCGCTCGGCCTCGGCGAAGAGGCGGCGTTCTTCCTCGCGCTCCAGCCGCAGCATGGCCTTCACGGTGCCGGCGTGGCTGCGCAGATAACCGCCTAAAGCCACGTTCTCCAGCACCGTCATCTCGGGGATCATCTTGACGTGCTGGAAGGTGCGCGACATGCCGCGCCGCGCGATCTCGCGGCTGGGCAGCCCGCCCACCGGCTGGCCGCGGAAGCGCACCGCGCCGCGCGTGAGCCCGAGCACGCCGGTGATCAGGTTGAAGGTGGTGGACTTGCCGGCGCCGTTGGGGCCGATCAGGCCGACGATGTCGCCGGCGCGGATCTGGAAGCTGACGTCGTTCACCGCCACCAGGCCGCCGAACTCCTTGCGCACGGCGTCGACGTCCAGCAGCAGTTCGCCGCGGGCCGGCTTGTCGCGCGCCGGCAGCGCGGCGGCGCCTTCCCAGTCGCGCGGGCGCGGCGCCGCGGGCAGGCGGCGCTGGATGAAGGTCCACAGCCCGTCGGGCGCGTACTTCAGCACCACCACCAGCACGATGCCGAAGACGATGACCTCGAAGTTGCCGCTGGTGCCGATCAGCTTGGGCAGCAGCACCTGCAACTGGTCGTCGACCACGCGCACGACGGCCGAGCCGAGGAAGGCGCCCCAGACGTAGCCGACGCCGCCCAGCACGGCCATGAAGAGGTATTCGATGCCCTTGGTCAGCGAGAACGGCGTCGGGTTGACGGTGCGCTGGAAATGCGCGAACAGCCAACCCGAGATGGCGGCCAGCGCCGCGGCGATGACGAAGGCGGTGATCTTGTAGCGGAAGGTCGAGATGCCCATCGCCTCGGCCATGGTCGAGCCGCTTTTCAGCGCGCGGATGGCGCGGCCGGCGCGCGAGTCCAGCAAGTTGGTGATGGCCAGCGCCGCCAGCAGCGCCAGCGCCCAGATCAGCACGTGCAGCCCGCGGCCGGTGCCCAGATCCCAGCCGAAGAAGTGCAGCGTGGGAATGCCCAGCAGGCCGTCGTACTTGCCCAGCCACTCCATGTTGCCCATCATGTAGTACAGCGCCAGGCCCCAGGCGATGGTGGCCAGCGGCAGGTAGTGGCCCGACATGCGCAGCGTGACGGCGCCGACGATCAGCGCCGCGACGATGGCCAGCGCCACGCCGACGAACAGCGTGAGCCAGGGCGAAACGCCCATCTTGGTAGCCAGGAAGGCCGCCGTGTAGGCGCCGATGCCGACGAACGCCGCCTGCCCGAACGAGGTGAGGCCGCTGACGCCCGTCAGCAGCACGAGGCCGAGCGCGACGATGCTGTACAGGCCGATGTAGTTGCTCTGCGTGATCCAGAAGTCCGGCACCGGCAGCAGCGGCAGCACCAGCATCAACGCCGCGAAGGCGGGGAAGGCATAACGCCGCATATCAGTGTTCCTCGCCGTGCGGGTCGCGCAGCGAACGCCACAGCAGCACCGGCAGGATCGAGGCGAAGACGATCACTTCCTTGAACGCGCTGGCCCAGAACGAGCTGAAGCTCTCCAGCAGCCCGACGCCGAGCGCGCCGACCAGTGCCAGCGGATAACTCGACAGCCCGGCGAACACCGCGGCGACGAAGCCCTTCAGGCCGATGAGGAAGCCGCTGTCGTAGAACACCGTCGTCGTGGGGCCGATCAGCAGGCCGGACAGCGCGCCGATGAAGGCCGCCATCGTGAAGCTCAGGCGGCCGGCACCGGCGCTGCTGATGCCCATCAGCCGGGCACCCAGCCGATTGACGGCGGTGGCCCGCAAGGCCTTGCCGCGCAGCGTGCGCTCGAAGAACAGGTACAGCGCGACGATCAGCGCCAGCGAGGCGACGAAGATGATCAGCGCCTGCCCGCTGACGACCACCGGCCCCAGGCTGAAGCGCTGGTCCCAGAAGCTGGGGTTGCGAAAGCCCTCGGCGCCGAAGAAGAAGAGGCCGAGCCCGACCAGCGCGAAGTGCACGCCGACCGAGACGATCAGCAGCACCAGCACGCTGGCGTCGGCCAGCGACTCGTAGGCCAGGCGGTAGATCAGGCTGCCGAAGGGCGTGACCAGCGCCAGCGTCAACGCCGCCTGCGCCAGCATCGGCAGGTTGCGCGGCGCCGCCCACAGCGCCAGCAGCGACACCAGCACCGGAAACGCCAGCGTGCGCAGCATGACCACCGCGATGCGCGCCGCCGGCTGGTGCTGGCGCAGGCCTTGCACCAGGTCGGACAAGGCCGCCAGCGTGGCCAGGATCAGCAAAAACCACACCGTGCCCGGCACCTTGCCGGTCTGCAGGATGGCCAGCGTCAACGCGCCGAAGGCCACGAACTCGCCCTGCGGGATGAAGATCACCCGCGTGACGGCGAACACCAGCACCGTGGCCAGCGCCAGCAGCGCATAGACCGCGCCGTTGGTGATGCCGTCCAGCGCCAGGATGCTGGCGATCGAGAAGTCCATGGCCGGCGGTCCGCTTTACTGCTCGACGGCGAACTTGCCGTTGACGACCTTCAGCAAGACACCGGTTTCGTTGGTGTAGCCCCAGTGGTCGTCCTTGGTCCAGTTCATCACGCCGTGCGAGAAGATCGTGCGGCCCATGCTCTCCAGCGAATCCTTCAGCGCGGCGCGGAACTCGGGCGTGCCGGGCTTGGCCTTCTTCAGCGCCATCGGGATCGCCTTTTCCAGCGCCACCTGCGAGTCGTAGGCGTGGCCGGCGAACTGGTTGCGCGTGTTGGGGCCCATCGCCTTCTCGTACTTGGTGACGAAGTCGATGGCCAGCTTCTTCGACGGGTGGCTGTCGGGCAACTGCTCGGCGATGACCGCGGGGCCGGAGACGACGAAGGTGCCGTCCACCGCCTTGCCGCCGATGCGCATGAGGTCGGGCGTGGCGGCGGCGTGGGTCTGGTAGATCTTGCCCTTGTAGCCGCGCTCCAGCAGCGCCAGCTCGGGCATCGCGGCGCCCGAGCCGGTGGCCACCACCAGGATGGCGTCGGGGTTGGCCGAGGTCAGCTTCAGCGCCTGCGGGGTGACGCCGGTGTCGGTGCGCGCGAAGCGCTCGGCGGCGACGACCTTGATGCCGTTCTTCTCGGCCTCGGCCGTGATCGCCTTCAGCCACAGCTCGCCGTAGGCGTCGGTGTAGCCGATGAAGCCGACGGTCTTGACGCCGTTCTTCTTCATGTGCTGCACGATGGGGTGGGCCATCACGTCGTTGCCCTGCGGCAGGCGGAACAGCCAGCCGTCCTGGCCCGGCGGCACGCCCACCGGCGAGGCGGCGAGCTGCACCGTCTTGGCCTCGGCGGCCACCGGCGCCATCGCGGCGGCCACCGGCGTGATGGTCGAGCCGATGATCACGTCCACCTTGTCCTCGGTGACGAAGCGGCGCGTGTTGGCCACACCCTTGCCGGGGTCGGTGGCGTCGTCCAGGATGATGAGGTTGACCTTCTCGCCGGCGATGGTCTGCGGGAACACCTTGGTGTAGTAGTTCTGCATCGGGATGCCGAGGCCCGAGCCGGGCCCGGTGAGCGACAGCGAGATGCCGACGTTGATGTCGGCCAGCGCCTGCGCCGAGACGAGCAGCGCCGCGGCGCCGGCCAGCAGGGTCTTGATGAGCTTCATGGGGAATGTCTCCGTGGTGAGGAAATTCAACGCGGCGCCATCCGCAGCGCGCCATCCAGGCGGATGACTTCGCCGTTCAGGTGCCCGTTGCTGACGATGTGCGCCGCCAGCGCGGCGAACTCGGCCGGGTCGCCCAGCCGCTTGGGGAAGGGGATAGCGGCCGCCAGCGACTGCTGGATGGGCTCGGGCAGCGTGGCCAAGAGCGGCGTCTTGAACAGCCCCGGCGCGATGGTGCAGACGCGGATGCCCCATTGCGCCAGGTCGCGCGCCATCGGCAGCGTCATGCCCACCACGCCGCCTTTGCTGGCGGAATAGGCCTCCTGGCCGACCTGGCCGTCGAAGGCGGCCACCGACGCGGTGTTGACGATCACGCCGCGTTCGCCGTCGGTGCCGGCGAGCGGCGCCAGCGCCGCGATGCGCGCCGCCGCCAGCCGCGCCACGTTGTAGCTGCCGACCAGGTTGACGCGCAGCACGCGCTCGAAGTCTTCCAACGGCGCGGCCGAGCCGTCCTTCTGCACGATGCGCGTGGCCTTGCCGATGCCGGCGATGTTCATCACGATGCGCGGCACGCCGTGCGCGGCGGCCGCGGCGTCCAGCGCGGCGTTGACGCCGGCGGTGTCGGCCACGTCGCCGGTGCAGGCCAGGCCGCCCACGTCGGCCGCCACGCGCTGGGCGCCGGCGGCGTTCATGTCGAACACGGTGACCTTGGCGCCCAGCCGCGCCAGTTCGCGCGCCACGGCCTCGCCGAGGCCCGAGCCGCCGCCGGTGACGAAGGCGCTGTGTCCTTGAATCTGCATGCCATCTGCTCCTGATGAGGTCAATCGTTGGGCGTGAAGCCCGAGGCGGCGACGATGGGGCCCCACATCGCCGATTCGCGCTGGCGCAGCGCCTCCATCTGCGCCGGCGCCAGCGGCGCCGCGGCCAGGCCCAGCTTGGCCAGGCGCTCGGCGGCCTCGGGCGTGGCCAGCGCGCGGTCGATGGCGGCGCGCAGGCGGTCCACCGTGGCCGCCGGGATGCGCGCCGGCCCGTAGACCGCGAACCACAGCGGCACTTCGAGGTCGATGCCCTGTTCCTTGAAGGTGGGCACGTCGGGCGTGAAGGGCGAGCGCACGGCGCCGCTCGTGGCCACGATGCGCACCTTGCCGGCCTTGTGCAGTTCCAGCGCCTCGGTCACCGGCGACAGCGTGGAGGCCACGTTGCCGCCGGCCAGGTCGATCATCGACTTGGCCGAGCCGGGGTAGGGCACGTGCGTCATCTCGATGCCGAACTTCTGCGCCATCGACACGCCGATGAAGTGCGGCAGCGTGCCGGCGCCCGGCGAGCCGTAGGTGGCCTTCGCCCCTGCGGTCTTCAGCCACTGGCGAAAGCCCGCCAGGTCCTTGGCGCCCGACAGCGGCCCCACGGTGAGCGCGAAGTCGCCCACCGCCAGCCGCGTGACGGGGCTGAAGTCGCGCGCCGGGTCGTACTTGAGCTGCTTCTTGAAGACGTGGGTGAACAGCGTCATCGGCCCTTGCGGCGCCACCAGCAGCGTGTCGCCGTCGGGCGGCGCCGCCTTCACCAGGTCCAGCGCCAGGCGGCCGCCGGCGCCGGTGCGGTTTTCCACCACGTAGGTGCGGCCGCCGCCGGCGCCCAGCGCATCGGCCGTCATGCGCGCCAGCGCGTCCACGCTGCCGCCGGGCGCAAAGCCCAGCACCACGCGGCCGGTGGCGGCCTGCGCGGCGGCGCGGCCGGCCGCGCTGCTCATCAAGCCCAAAGCGCCGGCGCTGGCCAGCCATCGACGACGCTTCATGCGGCACCCCGGTTCGGCAGGATCAGGAAAGGATCGGACGCACGGCCTTCGTACAGCGCCTCGACCAGGCTGGCGCGGTGCTGCAGCACGGCGCGCTGGTTGATCGAGCCCTTGTCGGTGACCTCGCCCTTGTCGATGGACGGGGCCTCGGCCAGCACGTGCAGCCGCGCCACGCGGTTGGCGCTGCCGGTGGCTTCGCGCCAGAGCCGGTCGGCCAACGTTTGAAAGAAGGCGCGCACGGCCGGCCGGTGCAGCACCTCGGGCAGCGGCGCGTCGGCGGCGGCGCCGGCCAGGCGGCGCACCTCGTCGGCGCGCGGGAACAGCAGCGCGCCCACGTCGTCGCGGTTGAGGCCGGTGATCACCGCGTCCTGCACGCAGGGCTCGCCGGCGGCGACGATCTTGGCGCGCAAGGGGCCCACGCTGACGAAGGTGCCGGTGGAGAGCTTGAAGTCCTCGGCCGTGCGGCCGTCGAACAGCAGGCCGCGCTGCGGGTCGGCGGGGTCGATCCAGCGCGCCGCGTCGCCGGTGCGGTAGAAGCCTTCGTCGTCGAAGGCCTCGGCCGTCTGCTCGGGCATGCGCCAGTAGCCCGGCATCACGTTGGGGCCGCGGAAGCGGATCTCGGTCTTGCCGCTTTCGGCATCGTGCGTCAGCTTGACGTCGACGCCGGGCACCGGCAGCCCGATGTGGCCCGACGCGACCGCCGTGCCCACCGCGAAGGTGCAGCTCGGCGCCGTCTCGGTCATGCCCAGGCCGGTGATGACGCGAACGCGCTCGCCCACCGCCGCCTCGGCATGGGCGTGCAGCTTGTCCCACACGGCCTGGCTGAGCGCCGCGCCGGCGAACATGAAGGCCTTGCAGCGCTTGAAGAGCGTGTCGCGCAGCTGCGCGTCGGCGTCCATCGCGTTGGCGATTTCCTCCAGGCCCTTGGGCACGTTGAAGTAGATCGTCGGGCTGATCTCGCGCAGGTTGCGCAGCGTCTCGGCGATGCCGGCCGGCGTGGGCTTGCCGTCGTCGATGTACAGCGTGCCGCCGTTGTAGAGCGTGATGCCGACGTTATGGCTGCCGCCGAAGACGTGGTTCCACGGCAGCCAGTCGACCAGCACCGGCGGCTCGTCGGCGACGAAGCCCAGGCACTGGCGCAGCATTTGCTGGTTGGCGCACAGCATGCGGTGCGTGGTGATCACGCCCTTGGGCTGCTTGGTGGAGCCCGAGGTGAACAAGAACTTGGCGATGGTGTCGGGGCCCACGGCCTCGTGCGCGGCGTCCAGCGCCGGGCCGGGCACGGCGGCCAGCAACTCGTCGAAGCGGCGCACGGTACGGCCTTCAATGAGGCCTTCAATGAGGCCTTCGACGGCGCCTTCGGTCATCACCACCGGCACGTCGGCCGGCACCGCGGCGGCGATGGCCTTGGCGTATTCGGGGCCGCTGGCGAACACCATGCCCGGCGTGGTGACGGCGAGGATGTGGCGCAGCTTGCCGTAGTCCTGCGAGACCAGCGAATAGGCGGTGGAGATGGGCACGTAAGGCACGCCGGCCCACATCGCGCCCATCGCCAGGCTCAGGTGTTCGAGGTCGTTGCCCGAGAGGATGGCCAGCGGCCGCTCGACCGACAGCCCGGCATCGAGCAGCGCCTGGCCGATGGCGCGGGCGCGCTGCAGCATCTGCGCATAGCTGATCGTGCGCCAGGCGCCGCCGTGGTCGCGGCGGGCGACGAACGTGCGCTCGGGCGCATCGGCGGCCCATTGCGCCAGTGCGTCGGTCAACCGGTCGGGGAACCAGCGCAAGCCTTCGGTGGAACGCACGATGACGCTGCCGTCGGGCCGCGCCTGCACGCTGGCCTCGACGCAGCCGCCGACCTGGGCGTCGCGGTAGCGCACGTCGGCGCTCATGTCGTCTTCACCACCTTGCCGGCGCGGCCTTCGAGGAAGGCACGCAAGCGGTCCTGCGCCTCGGGCGTGCTCTCGGCGACGGCGGCCATCAGCGATTCGGTGAACAGGCCTTCGCTCTGGCTCTGGTCGGCAATGCGCGGCAGCGCGTGCATCACCGCGAAGTTGCTCATCGGCGCGTTCTGCGCGATGCGCTCGGCCAGCGCCAACGCCTTGGGCAAGGCCTGGCCTTCGTCGACCACGTAGTGCGAGAGGCCGGCGGCCAGGCCTTCGTCGGCGTCGTAGACGCGGCCGGTCATCATCAGGTCGGTCATGCGCGCCACGCCCATCAGCCGCGGGATGCGCGCCGAGCCGCCGCCGCCGACGAAGATGCCGCGCTGCCCCTCGGGCAGGCCGTAGTAGGCGGTGCGGTCGGCGACGCGGATGTGCGCCGCGGCCGCCAGCTCCAGCCCGCCGCCGACCACCGCGCCGTGCAGCGCCATCACCACCGGCACGCGGCCGAACTGGATGGCGTCGAAGCAGGCGTGCCACATGCGCGAATGCAGCACCGCGCTGTGGATGTCGCGCGCCACCAGCTCCGACAAGTCCAGCCCGGCGCAGAAGTGCTGGCCTTCGCCGCTGATGACGACGGCGCGCGCCTCTTCAGGCAGTTGGATGAAGCACTGGTGCAACTGCTGGATCAGCGGGTCGGACAAGGCGTTGCGCTTGGCCGGCCGGTTGAGCCTGACGTGGACGACCGGGCCGCCGATGCTGACCTGCAGCAACTCGAAGGCGGCCAGCGGGCCGCTGGCGGGGGCGAAGGCGATGGTGGTCATGGGCGGGGTGCGGTGAGCGGGCGCAAAGATAGTTCATTGTCTGAATCAAAGAACTAGGATAAACCCGAGGATCTTTCGCTTGCTGCATGGCAGCACAATGCGCTGCAGCGACGAATCTAGTTCAGACACTGAACGGAGATAAGCATGAAGACCGAAGACCTGATCGCCATCGACACGCACACGCACCTGGAGGTGTCGTGCTGGAACCCGTTCGACCGCTATGGCGAGGAATACGACCGCGCGGCCGACAAGTACTTCGGCTCCAGCACGCGGCCGACCATGGCCGAGGCGCTGGCCTACTACCGCGAGCAGAAGATCGGCTTCGTGATGTTCACGGTGGACGCCGAGACGCAGATGGGCCGCCGCCGCATCCCCAACGAGGAGATCGCCGAGGCCGCGCAGGCCAACGCCGACATCATGATCGCCTTCGCCAGCATCGACCCGCACAAAGGCAAGATGGGCGCGCGCGAGGCGAGGAAGCTGATCGAGGAATACGGCGTCAAGGGCTTCAAGTTCCACCCCACGGTGCAGGGCTTCCTGCCCGCCGACCGCATGGCCTGGCCGATCTACGAGGTGATTGCCGAGCACCGGCTGCCGGCCATCTTCCACAGCGGCCACAGCGGCATCGGCTCGGGCATGCGCTGCGGCGGCGGCCTGCGGCTGCAGAACAGCAACCCGATGCTGCTGGAAGACGTGGCGATCGCCTTCCCCGACATCCAGATCGTCGTCGCCCACCCCAGTTGGCCCTGGCAGGACGAGGCTTTAAGCCTGGCGATGCACAAGCCCAACGTCTGGATCGACTTGAGCGGCTGGAGCCCCAAATACTTTCCGCCGCAACTCGTGCAGTACGCCAACACGCTGCTGAAGGACCGCATGCTGTTCGGCAGCGACTTCCCGCTGATCATGCCCGACCGCTGGCTGAAGGACTTCGAGGAAGCCGGCTTCAAGGACAAGGTGAAGCCGCTGATCCTGAAGGAGAACGCGAAGCGCTTGCTGGGGTTGGGGTGAGGGTCGATAATGACCAAAATTTTTGACATTCCAGCGTTCGCATCGGCCTATGAACCTGACCGACATCGGCCGCTCCGTCCGCACGCGGCGTGCGGAACTCGGCTTGTCTCAGGCGCAGCTCGCGCACCTGAGCGGCCTGTCGCGCCAGACGGTCGTGGGGCTGGAGAACGCCACCCTGGAGGACCTGGGCGTCAACCGCGTGGCGCAACTGCTGTCGGTCCTCGGCCTTGACATCCCCGAGCCCAGCACCCGCTCGCGTGTGAAGAAGCGAGGCTTGTGGATGGCGGCGAAGACTGCCAGCGTCAGCTATGCCAAAGAGCTGGCGCCTGAGGCGCTGGCGCAGGCGCTGGCCAGCGGTGCGGTGCCGCAGCCGTTCGCGCCGCACCTGGCTCATCTGCTCGACGAAGCGCCGGTGCCCATCGTCGTGATGGCGGTGGAAGAAGCCGCCTCGCGCGCCCGCGTGCCTCCGCGCCAGGTGTGGCGCAACGTCGCCCGGCTGGCCAACACGCTGTCGGTCCATCGCCGGGGCTTGTGGACGTGAATGGCATGCCCGCACGGGCTTTGCCCGGCGGTGCCTGGCAGGCCTTGTTCCCGCGTGCGCTGATCCTGATCGACGAGATCCGCCGGTACGGCGGCATCGACAACCCGTTCTGGACCCTGGGTGGCGGCACCGTATTGATGTTTCGCTACGGTCATCGCGTGAGCAAGGACATCGACATCTTCGTTCCCGATCCCCAGTTCCTCGGCTACGTGACGCCACGCTTGAGCGACACCGCGGCCAGCCTGACGGCGGACTACACCGAAATGCAAGGCTCGTTCGTCAAGCTGCAGTTCGAGGAGGGCGAAATCGACTTCGTTGCTGCGCCCAATCTGCTGAGCGATGCCTGGGAGTCTTGGGACATCGGCGGCCGCGCCGTGAAGGTGGAGACCGCGGCCGAGATCATCGCGAAGAAGATGTACCACCGCGGCGATCGGGTGACGGCGCGTGACCTCTTCGACCTGGCCCTGGTGATCGACCGCGAGCCGCAGCAGCTTGCGTCATTGGCGCGCCCGTTCTTGCTGCGCCACCGGCAGGCCTTCCTGGACCAGGTGCGGAGTCCGCATCCTGGTCTGCGGGCCGCCTTCGATGCGATCGCCGTGCTCGACTACCGGCCGAGCTTCGACGACTGCGCCCGGACGGCACACGAGTTCCTGCAGGCGCTGTAGCGGGCGGCCACCCGCTACAGCAAGTCGTCAGCGGGCGGCTTGCTCCGCCTGCCACCCCCCACCCAGCGCCTTCTGCAGCGCCACCTGTGCGTCCAGCCGCTGCTGGCGCACGCGCAGCAGGGCCAATTCGGCGTCGAGTTCGCTGCGCTGGGCGTCCAGCACGTCGAGGTAGGCCGAATAGCCGGCGTCGTAGCGCTTGACCGAGAGGCGCTGCGCGTCCTTGGCGGCGGCGCGCTGGCGTTCCAGCTCGGCTTCCTGCGCGGCCAGCAGGCGCTGGTTGCTCAAGGCGTCTGCCACTTCGCGGAACGCGGTCTGCGCCGTCTGCTGCCAGCCGATGGCGGCCTGCTCGGCCTGGGCGCGCGCCTCGGCGCTGCGCGCCTGGTTGCGGCCGGCGTCGAACACCGAGACCAGCAGCGACGGGCCGATCGACCAGATGCGCGCGCCGGTCTTCAGCAGGTCGGCCAGGTCGGCGCTTTGCTGGCCCAGGCTGCCGGTCAGCGCGAGCACGGGCCAGGCGCTTTTCTTCACGTAGTCGAAGTTGGCGAACGAGGCGCGCATCGCCGCTTCCGCCTGCTGCACGTCGGGCCGGCGCTGCAGCAGTTCCGACGGCAGGCCCGGCGGCACCGCCTGCAGCGGCGGCAGCGCGCGCGCGTCGGCCGCCAGTTGCAGGCCGGGCTGGCCGGCCAGCACGCCGAGCTGGTGGACCAGCAGTTCGCGCTGGCGCGCCAGCTCGTGCTGTTGCGCGGCCAGCGCGGCGAGCGCGGCTTCGGCCTGCGCCTGGTCCAGCCCCGAGGCCACGCCGCCGCGCACGCGGCGCTGCACCAGCGCCAGGCTGTCGCCGCGCAACTGAAGCTGCTGCGCGATGGTGGCCTGCTGCAGGTCGAGCGCGCGCACCGCGAACCAGGTCTGCACCAGCGTGCCCACCAGTGCCAGGCGCACGGTGTCGCGCCCGTACTGCGTGGACAGCAACTGTTCCTGCGCGGCGCTGGTGGCGTTGCGCAGCCGGCCCCAGAGGTCGATCTCGAAACTGGTGCTCAAGCTCACGACGTGCGTGGTGGCCTCGGCCTGCGTGATCGGCTGGCCGTTGAGCAGGCTGCTGCGCGAGCGCGTGACCGCGGTGTTGAGCCCGATGCTGGGCCATTGCGCCGAGCGCGCCAGCGTGACCGCCACCGCCGCTTCGTCGACGCGCGCGGCGGCCAGCTTGAGGTCGAGGTTGGCGGCCAGTGCCTGGTCGACCAGCGCGTCGAGCGCGCTTTCGCGGTAGGCCTTCCACCAGTCGGCGGCCAGCACCGCGCCTGGCTCGGCGCCGGCGTCGGCGTAGGCCGGCGGCAGCAGCACCGGCGGCCGCGTCGGCGGCGGGCCGCCGGCACAAGCGGCCAACAAGGCCGCCACGGCCGGCAGCATCAGCAGGGCGGCGCGCGTCATGCGTGGCCCTCCCCGGGGTGCAGGTTGGGCTTGGCCTGGCCGTGCGTGGAGCGCGGCTTTCGCGCCAGCAGCGTGAAGAACATCGGCACGAAGATCGGCGCCACGAAGGTGGCGACGATCATGCCGCCGAACACGCCGCTGCCCATGCTTTGCCGCGCCGCGGCGCCGGCGCCGGTGGCCAGCACCAGCGGCACGACGCCGAACACGAACGCCAGCGAGGTCATCACGATGGGCCGAAAGCGCAGGCGCGCCGCCTCGGCCGCGGCGTCGAAGGCCGAGAGGCCGGCCACCATACCCTGCATCGCGAACTCGGCGATCAGGATGGCGTTCTTCGCCGCCAGGCCGATCAGCACCACCAGGCCGATCTGGAAGTAGATGTCGTTTTCCATGCCGCGGATGGCGACGAAGCCCAAGGCGCCCAGCAGCGCGAAGGGCACGGCCAGCACCACGGCCAGCGGCACGCCCCAGCGTTCGTACAGCGCGGCGAGGATCAGGTAGACCATGATCAGCGCGAAGCCGAAGGCGAACACCGAGGCGCTGCCGGCGCGCTTTTCCTGGTAGGCCTGGCCCGTCCATTCGATCGCGTAGCCCGGCGGCAGCGAGCTGCGCGCCACCTGCTCGACGGCCTTGATGGCTTCGCCCGAGCTGAAGCCGGGCTTGGCGTTGCCCAGCACCTTGGCCGCGATGTAGCTGTTGTAGCGCTCGATCTGCTCGGGGCCGACGATGTCGGTGACCGTGATCAGCGACTTCAGCGGCACCATCTGGCCGCTGGTGTTGCTGCGCACGTACAGGCGGCCCAGGTCGTCGGGCTTGGAGCGGAACGGCGCGTCGGCCTGCATGGTGACGCGGTAGGTGCGGCCGGCGCGGTTGAAGTCGTTGACGTAGAGCGAGCCCATCTGCGCCTGCAGCGCGGTGAAGATGTCGCTCACCGGCACGCCCAGCGCCAGCGCCTTCTCGCGGTCGACCTCCACGCGCAGCTGCGGCACGTTGGGGCGGTAGAAGGTCTGCGGCTGCGCCAGCTCGGGCCGCGCGGCCAGCGCGGCCATGAAGTTGTTCGTCACCTCGGCCAGGCGCTTGGGGTCGGCATCGCCGCGGCCTTGCACGTAGACCTCGAAGCCGCCGGCCGCGCCCAGGCCCTGGATGGGCGGCGGGTTGAACGCGAAGGCAATGCCGTCGGGCAGGCCCATGAAGCCCATGCCGCTGACCTGGTTGGCCAGGTCCATCGCGCTTTGCTGGCGGTCGTCCCAGCGCTTCATCGGGATGAAGATGGTGGCCGCGCTGCTCTTGCTGCCGCCGCCGATGAGGTCGAAGCCGTTGACGATGAAGATGTCCTGGATCGCCTTGTTGTCCTTGAGCATCTGGCGCAGGCGCTCGGTGGTGGCGCCGGTGCGCTCCAGCGTGGCGCCGTCGGGCAGCTGCGCCGCGGCGATGATGAAGCCCTGGTCTTCCGGCGGCACGAAGCTGCCCGGCACGCGGGTGAACAGGAAGGCCACCGCGGCGATCAGCGCCACGAAGCCCAGCAGCGCCAGCAGCCGGTGGTGCAGCACGGCGTGCACGGCGCCCATGAAGCGCCGCGTCACCCAGTCGAAGCCGCGGTTGAAGGGGCCGAAGAGTTTCTCGCTGCGCTCGCCGTGCGAGGGCTTGAGCAGCAGCGCGCACAACGCCGGCGTCAGCGTCAGCGCGACGACGCCCGAGAGCACCACCGCCACCGTCACCGTCACCGCGAACTGGCGGTACAGCTGCCCGGCGATGCCGCCGAGAAACGCCACCGGGATGAACACCGCGGCCAGCACCAGCACGATGCCGATCACCGCGCCCTGCACCTCGCGCATGGCCTCGATGGCGGCTTCCATCGGCGCCAGCTTTTCGACGCGGATCAGCCGCTCGACGTTCTCCAGCACGACGATGGCGTCGTCGACGACGATGCCGATGGCCAGCACCATCGCAAAGAGCGTCAGCGTATTGATCGAGAAGCCGAACAGCAGCAGCCCGGCGAAGGTGCCGATCAGCGACACCGGCACCGCCAGCATCGGGATCAGCGTGGCGCGCCAGGTCTGCAGGAAGACGAAGACCACGGCCAGCACGATCAGCGCCGCCTCGACGATGGTGGTCAGCACCTCCTTGATCGACGCCGAGACGAACACCGTGGTGTCGTAGGGAATCATGTAGTCGACGCCGCTGGGGAAGCGCTCGCGCTTGAGCTCGGCCATCTTGGCCTTGACGGCGTCGCCGACGTCCAGCGCGTTGGCGCCCGAGGCCAGCATCACCGCCAGCGCGATGGCCGGCTGGCCGTTGACGCTGTTGCTGGCGTCGTAGCTTTGCGCGCCCAGCTCGATGCGCGCCACGTCCTTGAGCCGCAGCACGCCTTGCGCGCCCGAGGCGCGCAGCACGATGTTGCCGAACTCCTCGGGCTGCACCAGGCGGCCGTGCGCGGTGACGGTGTATTCGATCTGCTGCCCCGGCGGCGACGGCGGCGCGCCGATCTTGCCGGCTGCGTACTGCGCGTTCTGCGCGCCCACCGCGGCGGCGATGTCGCCGGTGGTGACGCCGAGTGCTGCCATGCGGTCGGGCTGCAGCCACAAGCGCATGCTGTAGTCGCGCGCGCCGAAGATGATCACGTCGGCGGCGCCGGGCACGCGCTTGAGTTCGTCCAGCAGGTTCTGCGTCGCGTAGTTCGACAGGCACAGCGTGTCGCGCGAGTTGTCGGGCGAGTTGAGGCCCACCACCATCAGGAAGTTGTCGCTGCGCTTGGCCACCTGCACGCCGTTGCGGCGCACCTCGTCGGGCAGCCGCGGCGTGGCGAGCTGCACGCGGTTGTTGATGTTGAAGGTGGCCTTGTCGACATCGGTGCCGACCTCGAAGGTGGCGGTGATGCTGGTCTGCCCGTTCGACGCCGAGCTGCTGTTGAAGTACAGCAGGTTCTCCACGCCCGAGAGCTGTTCCTCGATCGGCGCGGCCACCGTCAGCGCCAGCGTTTCGGCCGAGGCGCCGGGGTAGTTGGCGGTGATGGTCACCGTCGGCGGCGCGATGTCGGGGTACTGCGCCACCGGCAGCACGCGCGCCGACACCAGCCCGGCAATCAGCAGCACCAGCGCCAGCACGGTCGCGAACACCGGCCTTTCGATGAAGAAGCGGGACATGCGCTCAGGCCCTCACTTCGACGCCGCGGCGGCAGGGGCGCTGGCGGCGGCCGGCGCGGCTGCCGGGGCCGATGCGCCGGGTGCGCCGGGTGCGCCAGGTGCGCCGGTTGCGCCAGGGGGCGCCCCCGCCGGCCCGCCGGCCGGCGCGGCCTGCACCGGCGCGCCGGGCCGCAGCTTGAGCAGGTTGTCGGTGATCACCTGGTCGCCGGCCGCCAGGCCGGAGCGGATCACCCAGTTGCTGCCCGACCACGACCCGGCCTGCACCGGCTTGACGGCTGCCTTGCCGCCGGGGCCGATCACCCAGACGAAGCGGCCCTGGTCGCCGCTTTGCACCGCGGCCTGCGGCACCAGGAAGGCTTGCTGCTCGCCGGTGACGATCTGCGCGCGCACGAACTGCCCCGGCAGCCAGCGCTGGCCGGGGTTGGCGATCTCGGCGCGCATCTGCACGGTGCCGAGCTGCGGGTCGACCACCGAGCCGGCGAAGTCCAGCCGCCCCACCTGCTGCGACGGCTGGCCGTCGGCGCCCAGCAGCCGCACCTGGCGGCCCTTGCCCTGGCGCACCAGCGCGGCCTCGCCCTCGCTGAGCGCGAAGCGCACGCGGATCGGGTCGAGCTGCACGATGGTGGTGAGCATGCCGCTGTCGGCCGTCGGCGACACCAGCGTGCCCACGCTGCGCTGCGCGCGCTGCACCACGCCGGCGATCGGCGCGGTGATCTCGGTGTAGCCCAGGTTCAACTGCGCGTCGCGCAGCTGCGCGCGCGCGGCCAGCAGCGCGGCGTCCGCCGTCTTGGCGGTGCTGGCGGCGTCGTCGGCCTCGCGCTGGCTGATCGCGCGGTCGGCCACCAGGCCGGCCAGGCGGCCGGTCTCGCGGCGCGCCTGCTCGGCGCGCACCTCGGCCTGCACGACGGCGGCGCGCGCCGACTCGACGTTGTTCTCCATCGGCGCGCGCTCGATGCGGAACAGCGGCGTGCCGGCGGCCACCGCCTCGCCCTCGCGGTAGAGCTGCTGCTGCAGGATGCCGGCCACGCGGGCGCGCACCTCCACCTCGCGCAGGCCCTCGATGGTGGCCACCGCCTCCACCGTCACCGGCACCGTCTGCGGCTGCACGGTCACCACGCTCACCGACAGCGGCGGCATCGCGCCGCCGCCGGGGCCGCCATGGCCGCCCGCCGCGCCGGCTTTCGGGTCCGACCGGCCGCAGCCGGCCATCAGGGCGGCCGCGGCCAGGGCCAGGCAAAAGGCAACAGCCGGCGCGGCGCGCAGCGGCCGCGCCTGTTCGATCGCTCGATTCACGGGAAGACTCCTGGACGTTGTCCCCTGCACGACGAAGCGGATCGGCCCGTCTGGCTCAGGGTTTGTTCTGAGTCAAAGCATAACGTGCGGCGATGACCCGGCTTCGAGTCGGGTGGCCGTCGGTTGCGGCCGCCCTACGGCAGCAGCGGCGCCTCCAGCCCGAACAGCGCGCCGTAGCGCAGGCCGATGTAGGCGTGCTCGCGCATCAGCGTCTCGACGCGGGCCGATTCGCGGCGGCGCAGCGCTTCGACGATCAGCCGGTGCTGCAGTTGCGCGAGTTGCAGCTTGCGCAGTTCCTGGTCGAGCGCGCCGCGGTCGAGCGTGATCGAGTCGGCCGACGCGAAGGGCAGGTGGTTGTTGCGGGCGATCGCGTCGGCGATCACGCGGCTGCCGGTGCCGCCCACGATGCCGGCGTGGAACACCGCGTTCAGCCGCGCCCAACGGTCGACGTCACCTTCGGCCAGGCGGTCCTTGGCGAGCAGCGCCTCGCCTTCGTCCAGGCAGCGCTGCAGCCGCGCGGCCAGCTCGGCGTCCATGCCGGCCTCGGCCAGGCGGCGCGCGGCCAGGCCTTCCAGCGCGCCGCGCACCTCCACCGCGCACAGCACGTCGGCGGCGGTGAAGGCGCGCACCACCAGGCCGCGCTTGCCGGTCTTTTCCAGCAGGCCTTCCTGCTCCAGCGTGCGGAAGGCCAGCCGCACCGGCGTGCGTGAGACGCCGAGCGCCTGCGCGACCGGGATCTCGGCCAGCCGCGTGCCCGGCGGGTAGCGGCCTTCGACGATCCACTGGCGCAGCGCGGCCACGGTGCCGGCGTCCTCTGGTTCAACCATTCCGCGATCGATTGGATCCATTTTGACGTTGTATCTTGTCTTATCTCAAGACTCCAGCCAGAATTGGATCCAATACGAGCGGCTTCCGCATTCCACAGGAGACTTCGATGTTCGCGCGCAACCATTGGTACGTGGCCTGTTCGCCGGCCGAGATCGACGACAAGCCGCTCGGCCGCACGGTGTGCAACGAGCGGCTGGTGTTCTACCGCGGCCCGCAGGGCCAGGCGGTGGCGCTGGAAGACTGGTGCCCGCACCGCGGCGCGCCGCTGTCGCTGGGCCGCGTGGTCGAAGGCAAGCTGGTCTGCGGCTACCACGGTCTGGAGATGGGTTGCGACGGCAAGACCGTCGCGATGCCCGGCCAGCGCGTGCGCGGCTTCCCGCCGGTGCGCAGCTTTCCGGTGGTGGAACGCCACGGCTTCGTCTGGCTGTGGCCGGGCGACCCCGCGCTGGCCGACCCCGCGCTGGTGCCCGACCTGGCCTGGGCGTCCAGCCCCGACTGGGCCTTCGGCGGCGGGCTGTACCACATCGCCTGCGACTACCGGCTGATGGTCGACAACCTGATGGACCTGACGCACGAGACCTACGTGCACGCCACCAGCATCGGCCAGCCCGAGATCGACGAGACGCCTTGCGCCACGCGCGTGGACGGCGACCAGGTGGTGACCGAGCGCTTCATGAACGGCATCCACGCGCCGCCGTTCTGGCAGATGGCGCTGCGCAGCCACCAGTTGCCCACCGACCAGCCGGTCGACCGCTGGCAGATCTGCCGCTTCTCGCCGCCCAGCCACGTGATGATCGAGGTCGGCGTCGCGCTGGCGGGGCAGGGCGGCCATGCGGCGCCGGCCGAGCGCAAGGTGTCGAGCATCGTGGTCGACTTCCTGACGCCGGAGACCGACACCAGCATGTGGTACTTCTGGGGCATGGCGCGCAACTTCCGCGCCGACGACAAGGCGCTGACGGCGCAGATCCGCGAAGGCCAGGGCAAGATCTTCAGCGAAGACCTGCAGGTGCTGGAACTGCAGCAGCGCAACCTGCTGCAATGGCCGCAGCGCGAGGTGCTCAAGCTCAACATCGACGCCGGCGGCGTGCAGTCGCGCAAGGTGATCGATCGCCTGGTCGCCGCCGAGCAGGCGGCGGTGAAGGCGGCGGCATGACCATGCTGGACGTCATCGTCAGCGGCAAAACGGTCGAGGCCGACGACATCTGCAGTTTCGAGCTGCAGGCCGCCGACGGCCGGCCGCTGCCGGCCTTCAGCGCCGGCTCGCACGTCGACGTGCATATCCCCGGCGGCCTCGTGCGGCAGTACTCGCTGTGCAACGACCCGGCCGAGGCCCACCGCTACCTGATCGCGGTGCTCAAGGACGCGGCCTCGCGCGGCGGCTCGGCGGCCATGCACGACCGCGTGGCGGTCGGCAGCCGGCTGACCATCAGCGCGCCGCGCAACCACTTCGCGCTGGCACACGATGCGGCCGAACACCTGCTGCTGGCCGGCGGCATCGGCATCACGCCGCTGCTGTGCATGGCCGAGCGGTTGGCCGTCACCGGCGCGCCGTTCGCGCTGCACTATTGCACGCGGTCGCGCGCGCGCACGGCATTTGCCGATCGCATCGCCGCGTCGGCCTTCGCCGGCCGCGTGCAATGCCACTTCGACGACGGCGACGCCGCGCAGAAGCTCGACCTGGCCGCGCTGCTGGCGGACCGGAAGCCGGGGCAGCACCTGTACGTCTGCGGCCCGCAAGGCTTCATGGACGCGGTGCTCGGCGGCGCGCGCGCCGCCGGCTGGCCCGAAGGCCAGCTGCACTACGAGTTCTTCGGCGCCGCGCCGGCGGCCAAGGCCGGCGACGGCGGCTTCGAGGTGCAACTGGCCAGCTCGGGCCGGCTGATCAACGTGGCGCCCGAGCAAAGCGTGGTGCAGGCGCTGGCCGCCGCCGGCGTGGTGGTGGCCACCTCGTGCGAGCAAGGCGTTTGCGGCACCTGCCTGACGCGCGTGATGGCCGGCGACATCGACCACCGCGACCTCTACCTCACGCCCGAAGAGCAGGCCGCCAACGACCAGTTCCTGCCCTGCTGCTCGCGCGCCAAGTCGCCGCGCCTGGTGCTTGACCTGTAGCCCCCGGCGCGGCCGCCGCGCCGCGCTATAAACGCCGCTGCCCGATACAAACCCGACCGAGAGACAACGCCATGACCGCCCGCACCACGCCCCCGTTCCGTGCCGACCACGTCGGCAGCTTCCTGCGCCCGGCCTACCTGCTGCAGGCGCGCGACCAGTTCTTCAACCAGAAGTCGATCAGCGCCGAGCAGCTTCGTGCGGTGGAAGACCGGGCGATCACCGAGATCGTCAAGTTCCAGCAGGACGTGGGCCTGCAAAGCATCACCGACGGCGAGTTCCGCCGCACCTACTTCCACATCGATTTCCTGGAGCAGCTGGGCGGCGTCAAGACCGACATCCCGGTGACGATCAAGAAGCCCGACGGCAGCGAAGAACTGGCGCCGCCGGTGATCCGCGTCGTCGACAAGGTGCGCCACGCGAAGAACATCCAGCTGGCCGACTTCCAATACCTGAAGAGCCAGGTCAAGCCCGGCCTGACGCCGAAGGTGACGATTCCCAGCCCGACCATGCTGCACTTCCGCGGCGGCCGCGCCGGCATCAGCAAAGAGGCTTATCCCGAGCTGGACCCGGTCTTCTACGACGACGTGGCCCAGGCCTATGCCGACGAGCTGCAAAGCCTGTACGACGCCGGCTGCCGCTACGTGCAGATGGACGACACCAACATGGCCTACCTGTGCGACGAGCGGATGCGCGAGGCCGCCCGCCAGCGCGGCGACGACCCCAACGAGCTGCCGCACCGCTACGCCGGCTTCATCAACAAAGTGGTCGCCAAGAAGCCCGCCGGCATGACGCTGGCCATGCACCTGTGCCGCGGCAACTTCAAGAGCACCCACGCCGCGGCCGGCAATTACGAGCCGGTGGCCGAGGCGCTGCTCGCCGAGATGAATCTCGACGCCTTCTTCCTGGAGTACGACGACGAGCGCAGCGGCGACTTCAGGCCCTTGCGCTTTCTCAAGCCCGGCAAGGTCGTCGTGCTGGGCCTGGTGACCACCAAGTTCGGCCAGTTGGAGACCAAGGACGCGCTCAAGCGCCGCATCGCCGAGGCCGCGCAATACGTGCCGCTGGAGCAACTGGCGCTGAGCCCGCAATGCGGCTTCAGCTCCACCGTGCACGGCAACAACATCGCGGTGGAAGACCAGCGCCGCAAGCTGGCGCTGGTGGTGGAGACGGCGCGCGAAGTCTGGGGCTGAGCCCCGGGTGATCCCCTCTGCCGCGGCCATGCCGCGGCGCTATAACAGCTAGGTCCGCTCTGCGCTCGCCGTGAGGCCCGCGCATGGCCACAATTTCGCCCGCCTCAAGGTCCATCCTTCGGAGACAAGAGCCATGACCATCCGCCGCCACCTGCTGGCCGCCGCCGCGCTTGCGCTGCTGGCCGCCGCGCCCCTTGCCCAGGCCCAGTCCGATACCGTGAAGATCGGCGTCATCCTGCCGATGACCGGCCAGCAGGCCAGCACCGGCCGCCAGATCGACGGCGCCATCAAGCTGTGGGTGGCACAAAACGGCAAGAAGATCGCCGGCAAGAACGTCGAAGTGATCGTCAAGGACGACCAGAGCCTGCCCGACCAGACGCGCCGCCTGGCGCAGGAACTGGTGGTCAACGACAAGGTCGTCGCGCTGGCCGGCATGGGCATCACGCCGTCGGCGATGGCCACCGCGCCGATCGCCACGCAAAGCAAGACGCCGCTGGTGGTGATGGCCGCGGCCACCTCGTCGATCACCGAGGCCTCGCCGTTCATCGTGCGCAGCAGCTTCACGCTGCCGCAGGCCGCGGTGGGCATTGCCGAATGGGCCAACAAGAACGGCATCAAGAAGACCGTGACGCTGGTGGCCGACTACGGCCCCGGCTTCGACGCCGAGAAGTACTTCGCCGACCGCGTCACCCTCAACGGCGGCCAGGTGCTGGAGAAGCTGCGCACGCCGCTGCGCGCGCCCGATTTCGCGCCCGTGCTGCAGAAGGTGCGCGACGCCAAGCCCGACGCGCTGTTCGTCTTCCTGCCCTCGGGCCAGGGCGCGGCCTTCATGAAGCAGTTCGCCGAGCGCGGGCTGGACAAGGCCGGCATCCGCCTCATCGCCACCGGCGACGTGACCGACGACGACCAGCTGGCCGACATGGGCGACGTGGCGCTGGGCGTGGTCAACTCGCACCACTACTCGGCAGCGCACCCGAGCGCGCTGAACAAGAAGTTCGTCGCCGACTTCATGGCGATGAACAAGTTCCGCCCCAACTTCATGGCCGTGGGCGGCTACGACGGCATGCGCATCATCTACAAGGGGCTGGAAGCCAGCAAGGGCGCCGGCGGCGAGGCGCTGCTGGCCGCCATGAAGGGCCAGGTGTTCGAAAGCCCGCGCGGCCCGGTGCTGATCGACGCGCAGACGCGCGACATCGTGCACGACATGTACATCCGCAAGGTCGAGAAGAAGGACGGCCAGCTCTGGAACGTCGAGTTCGACGCCATCAAGGCGATGAAAGACCCCGGCAAGCAAAAATGATCCCCGTCGCGCGCCGCAGCCGGTCTTGAACGCGCCATCGTGCTAACGCTTTTATTCGACGGCATCGCCTACGGCATGCTGCTGTTCGTGCTGTCGCTCGGCCTGGCCGTGACCATGGGCTTGATGAACTTCATCAACCTGGCGCACGGGGCCTTCGCGATGGCCGGCGGCTACGTGCTGGTGGTGCTGATGCAGCGCCACGGCTGGCCCTTTTTGGCCTGCCTGCCGGCGGCCTTCGTCGTCACGGCGCTGCTCGGCGCGGCCTTCGAGCGCACGCTGTACCGGCCGATGTACAAGCGGCCGCACCTCGACCAGGTGCTGTTCTCGATCGGCCTCACCTTCATGGCCGTGGCCGCGGTGGACTACGTGATGGGCTCGCAGCAGGTCAACGTGCAGACGCCCGAGTTCCTGCGCGGCCGCATCGAGCTCGGCAGCGGCGACTGGACGCTGGGCATGGGCCGCTACCGGCTGTTCATCGTGGTCGTCTGCGTCGCGCTGGCGCTGGGGCTGCAGGCCATCCTGGCCTACACGCGCTTCGGCAGTCGCTTGCGCGCCGCGGTGGACGACCCGCGCGTCGCCGCCGGCCTGGGCATCCCGGTCGACCGCGTGTTCCTGCTCACCTTCGCTTTCGGCTCCGGCCTGGCCGGGCTGGGCGGCGCCCTGGGCGTCGACGTGCTGGGGCTGGACCCGAGCTTCCCGTTCAAGTTCATGGTGTACTTCCTGATCGTCTGCGCCGTCGGCGGCACCAGTTCCATCACCGGGCCGCTGGTGGCCGCGCTGGTGCTGGGCCTGGCCGACGTGTTCGGCAAGTACTACCTGCCCAAGCTGGGCGGCTTCATCGTCTACGTGCTGATGATCGCCATCCTGCTGTGGCGGCCGCAGGGGCTGTTCTCGCGCGGGGCGCACAAGTGAAGGCGACGCAGGACACGGCGCCGAAGGCGGCCCAGCCCGTCGCGCCGAAGGCCGCGCAGCCGCTGCTGCTGGCGCCGTCGAAGTGGCGGCCCTGGGAGTTCGCGTTGTGGCTGACGATCGCGGTCACGCCCTTCGTCTTTCCGCAGCACGGCGCGCTGATCAACGAGATCGCCATCCTCGCGCTGTTCGCGCTGTCGCTGGACATGATCCTCGGCTACGCCGGCATCGTCTCGCTCGGCCACGCCGCCTTCTTCGGCCTGGGCGCCTACGGCGCGGCGCTGTTCGCCAAGCACGTGATGCCCGACCCGCTGGTCGGCCTGGTGGTCGGCATCGTGCTGGGCGCGCTGCTGGGCGCGCTGACCAGCCCGATGATCGTGCGCGGCACCGACCTCACGCGGCTGATGGTGACGATGGGCGTCGCGCTGGTGCTGTACGAGCTGGCCAACCAGTTCGGCGAGTTCACCGGCGGCGCCGACGGGTTGCAGGGCATCGTGATGGGCCCGCTGCTCGGCCGCTTCGAGTTCGACCTCGGCGGCCGCGTCGCCTCGATCTATTCGCTGGTGGTGCTGTTCATCGCCTTCCTGCTGGTGCGGCGCGTCGTGCATTCGCCGCTGGGCGTGTCGCTGGAGGCGCTGCGCGACAACCGGCTGCGCGTCTCGGCGCTGGGCATGAGCGTCAATGGCCGCCTGGCCGCCGTCTACACGCTGGGCGCCGCGCTGGCCGGCGCCGCCGGCGCGCTGCTGGCGCAGACCACCGGCTTCGCCAGCCTGGACGTTCTGGACTTCCACCGCAGCGCCGACGTGATGACGGCGCTGATCATCGGCGGCGCCGGCTGGCTGTGGGGCGGGCTGGTCGGCGCCATCGCCTTCAAGGTGCTGCACGACCTCATCTCGTCGGTCACCACGCAGTACTGGACCTTCTGGATCGGCCTCTTCCTGGTGCTGCTGATGCTGGTCGGCCGCGAGCGGCTGTTCCGCCCCTGGACCTGGTTCAAGCGTGGAGGCGCGAAGTGACGGGCGGCGACATCGTGCTGCGCACCGAGCACCTGGTGAAGCGCTTCGGCGGCATCAACGCCACCAACGACGTGAGCATCAGCGTCGCGCGCGGCGCGCGCCACGCGCTGATCGGCCCCAACGGCGCCGGCAAGACCACGCTGATCAACCTGCTCACCGGCGTCACCGTGCCGACCTCGGGCCGCGTGCACCTGCTGGGGCAGGACATCAGCGACCTGCCGCCGCACCGGCGCGTCGGCCTGGGCCTCGTGCGCACCTTCCAGATCAACCAGCTCTTCGCGTCGCTGACGCCGCTGCAAAGCCTGGCGCTGGCGGTGGCCAGCCGCGAGAACGGCGCCCACCGCTGGTGGCGGCCGATGGGCAGCGACGCCGCGGTGGCCGCCGAGTGCGAGGCGCTGCTGCAGCAGTTCCGCCTGAGCGAGCAGGCCGAGCGGCCGACGCGCGAAATGCCCTACGGCAAGCGCCGGCTGCTGGAGATTGCGCTGGCCGTGGCCTGCAAGCCGCGCGTGCTGCTGCTCGACGAGCCGGCCGCCGGCGTGCCCGCCGCCGAGCGCCAGGACATCCTGGACACCGTGGCCGCGCTACCCGCCGACGTGAGCGTACTGCTGATCGAGCACGACATGGACCTGGTGTTCAGCTTCGCCAAGACGATGACGGTGCTGGTCAACGGCGCCGTGCTGACCGAAGGCACGCCGGCGCAGATCGCTGCCGATCCGCAGGTGCGGGCGGTCTACCTCGGCGACATGGAGGTCGTGCGTGTCTGAGCCCCTGCTTCAGGTGGAGGCCTTGAGCTGCGGCTACGGCGAGGCGGTCGTGCTGACCGACGTCAGCTTCACGCTCGAAGCCGGGCGCTCGCTGGCGCTGCTGGGCCGCAACGGCACCGGCAAGACCACGCTGCTGGACACGCTGGTCGGCGTCACGCGCCGGCATGCCGGCAGCATCCTCCTGGCCGGCCGGCCCATCCACGCGCTGCCGGTGCACCAGCGCGCGGCGGCCGGCATCGGCTGGGTGCCGCAGGAGCGCAACATCTTCAAGTCGCTGACGGTGGAAGAGAACCTCAGCGCCGTCGCCCGCCCCGGGCCGTGGGACGTCAAGCGCGTCTACGAGCTGTTCCCGCGGCTGGAAGAGCGCAAGCGCAACCTGGGCACGGCGCTGTCGGGCGGCGAGCAGCAGATGCTGGCCTTCGGCCGCGCGCTGGTGCTCAACCCCAAGCTGCTGCTGCTGGACGAGCCGCTCGAAGGCCTGGCGCCGATCATCGTGACCGAACTGCTGCGCGCCATCCGCCGCGTGGCGCGCGACGAAGGGCTGCCGTCGATCGTCGTCGAGCAGCACCCGCACATGGTGCTGGGCGTCACCGACGACGCGATCGTGCTGGACCGCGGCAGCATCGCCTACCGCGCCACCAGCGAGGCGCTGCGCGCCGACCCGACGCCGCTGGATGCCTGGCTGGGGGTGGCGCAGCACTGAGGCCGTTGGTGCGTGATGCGTGACCCGCATGACCCTGCCCACGCCTGGTTGGCCGCGACCGGGCGCAAGGCCTTCGCGACCTGCCCGCTGACCGAGAACGGACGGGTGCGCATCGTCGGCAATCCGACAGATCCCAACTCGCCGGGGCCGCCGCACGGGCCGGGCCAGCCGGGCCAGCCGCGCAAGCCACACTAGCCACACTAGCCGCGCAAGCCGCTCAACTCGGCAGCCAGGCCTCCACCGCGCGCGGATCGTTCATCGTGCGCAGTTGCTGGTAAGCCACCTCGGCCTCGGCAAAGCGGCGGCGCAGCAGGTTCATCCATTGCTTCAGCCGCCCCGGCCGGTGGCGCGGCTCGACGTGCGCGGCCACGCGCTGCCAGTACACGCGCAGCAGCGGCCGCAGGCCCGCCCAGCCGGGCGAGGCCAAGCCGCGCACCGCCAGCGCCAGGCCGGGGTCGGCGACGATGCCGCGGCCCAGCATGATTGCGCTGCAGCCGGTCACCGAGCGGCAACGCTCGGCGTCGGCCGCGGTCCACACCTCGCCGTTGGCGACCACCGGAATCGCCACGTGCTCGCGGATCGCCGCCACCTGCTCCCAGTGCGCCGGCGGGCGGTAGCCCTGGTCCTTGGTGCGCGCATGCACCACCAGTTCGGCGCCGCCGCCGTCCACCACGGCCTGCGCGTTGGCCAGCATGCGCGAGGCGTCGCGCACGCCCAGCCGCATCTTGGCCGACACCGGCAGGTGCGCCGGCACGGCGCGCCGCACCGCGCGCACGATGCGCCACACCAGCTCGGGCTCGTCCAGCAGCACGGCGCCGCCGCGGTGGCGGTTGACGGTCTTGGCCGGGCAGCCGAAGTTGAGGTCCACGCCTTCGGCGCCCAGCGCCGCCAGGCGCGCCGCGTTGTCGGCCAGGCAGGCCGGGTCGCTGCCCAGCAACTGCGGCCGCACCGGCACGCCGGCCGCCGTGCAGCAGCCGCTCAACAGCTCGGGCACGATGCGCGTGAACACGCGCTCGGGCAGCAACTGGTCGGTGATGCGGATGAACTCCGAAACGCAGCGGTCGACCCCGCCCACGCGGGTGATCACGTCGCGCAGGCTGTGGTCGAGCAGGCCCTCCATCGGGGCCACCAGAATCAAGCTCACGTCAATCGGTAAACGTCGAGGAGTACGGCGCGCGCCTGCCGCTGGCCGACCGCGATGGCCATCACCTTGTTCAGGTGCAGCCATGCCGGCGCGCCGGTGGTGAAGCGCATCAGCGTGCGGAAGAAGTACTGCTCCGGCGGCACCGCCTCGCCGGCGGCCAGCCGCGCCAGCACCTCGGGCGGGCCGTGGCGCATGCCGTCGCTCTGCACCTCGATCAGCGCGCCGTCGTCGGCGCGGATCACGTAGTGCGCGGCGATGTCCAGCACGCCGTCGGCGCGGTTGACCTGCCAGTCGACGCCGCCTTCGACCAGGCTGCCGTTCAGCTCCGGCCCGCGCACCGTGCCGCCGCCCAGCGGCACGTAGCGGCGCTCGCCATGCTTGGCGGGGCCGCCCAGGCTGACCAGCGGGCCCACCTCGCAGCGGATCTGCATCATCGGCAGCAGCGCCGGCGGCGGCGGAAGGCTCATGGTCGTCTCGCGGCTGGGGAAGGTTGAGGAAGGTTGGGGAAGGTTGGTCAAGCGCAGGGCCCGCATGATGCCGCAGGCCACAATCGGCGGCTTCAGCATTGCCCCGCAGCGTACCCGCATGAGCGTTCATCTGAAGAAGCCTGCCGCCGGCAGCATCCCCATCCACGTAGTCGACCTGGCCGGCTTTGCCGCCGCCGCCGCGGCGCTGCCGGCGGCGCAGCGCCAATGGCTGGCGACGCTGGGCTTTCGCGGCGCGCCCGACACCCACGCGCTGCTGCCCGACGCGCAAGGCCGGCTGGCCGCCGTGTGGGCCGGCGCGCGCGCCGGCCACCCCTACGCGCTGGCGCTGCTGCCGCGCGCACTGCCGGCGGGCCACTACCACCTGGCCGCGGCGGGCGACCTGGGGGGCTTGGGCAAGGGCGGCGTCGAACTCGACCCCGCGAACCTGGCGATGGCCTGGCAACTCGGCAGCTACGTCTTCGACCGCTACAAGCCCAGGCCGCGCGAGGCGGCGCAGCTCAGCCTGCCCGCCGGCGCCGCGGCGCAGCGCGGTTTGATGCTGGCCGAGGCCATCACGCTGGTGCGAAACCTCGTCAACACGCCGTCGGAAGACATGGGCCCCGAAGAGCTGGCGCAGGCCGCGCAGCGCGTGGCGCGCGCGCATGGCGCCAGCTTCAAGCAGACCGTGGGCGATGCGCTGCTGCGCCGCGGCTTTCCTGCCGTGCACGCGGTGGGCCGCGCCGCCGCGCGCGCGCCGCGCTTGATCGAGCTGAACTGGGGCAAGCCCAAGCACCCGCGGCTGACGCTGGTGGGCAAGGGCGTGTGCTTCGACAGCGGCGGGCTCGACATCAAGTCGGCCGACGGCATGCGCAACATGAAGAAGGACATGGGCGGCGCCGCCCACGCGCTGGCACTGGCGCAGCTGGTGATGGCGGCCAAGCTGCCGGTGCGCCTGCAGGTGCTGGTGCCGGCGGTGGAGAACGCGATCGCCGGCAACGCCTTCCGCCCCGGCGACGTGTTCAAGACGCGCAAGGGCATCCACATCGAGATCGGCAACACCGATGCCGAAGGCCGCGTGATCCTGTGCGACGCGCTGGCCTACGGCGCCGAGGGCCGGCCCGAGCTGATGATCGACCTGGCCACGCTGACCGGCGCCGCGCGCGTGGCCTTGGGCGGGCAGTTGCCGGCGCTGTTCTGCCGCCGTATGGACCTGGCGCGCGAACTGGTCGACCGTGGCCTCGCGTTGCACGACCCACTATGGCACCTGCCGCTGTGGCGCGACTATCACGGCGGCATCGAAAGCGACGTGGCCGACATCGTCAACACCGGCAAGGGGCCGGCGGCCGGCGCGATCAACGCCGCGCTGTTCTTGGAAGACTTCGTGCCGAGCGACCTCGACTGGCTGCACATCGACCTTTACGCCTGGAACGACGCCGCGCGCCCGGGCCGGCCGGCGGGCGGCGAAGCGCAGACGCTGCGCACGCTGCTGGCCTACCTGGAGCAGCGCTTCGCGGCTTGAACGGCTTCAGGCGCAGAGCAGTCGGGATTCAGGTCTTGGCCTTGCTGCGGCCCACGGCCTCGGCCTCCGACATCGCCTGCGCCTCTTGGCGGTTGCGCGGCGCGGCGGCGCGCGCGGCCTTCGCCACGCGATCGGGCTGCGCGGCAAAGGCGTGGGCCGCATCGTCGTAGCGCTTGGCGGCGACGTAGTTGCCTTCGCCTTGCAGATCGGGGTTGCCCTCGGCCTGGCCTTCGCCGTCACCGTCGGCCGACGGCAGCTCGGCCGGGTCCGGGTGCTCGCGCAGCGCGGCGTCGAGCTGGTCGATCGCCACCGCCCAGTCGCTGTCGGCCTTGAGCATCTCGCGCAGGAAGGCGGCCTGCGAGTCGGTCCAGAACGCCGCGTCGACGAGATGCGTCTCGGCCGGCAGCGGGCGGTTGCTGTCGATGAAGTGGCGGATCGCGCTCTTGCTGTCGGGCAGGCCGAGTTGCTGGAACAGGTCGGTCATGCCGTGGTGATGGGTGCTGTTCATGCGAAGCTCTCCTTTGCAAACGCCGGCGATCTGGCACCGGCCGCACCCTCAGCTTGGCGCGCGGTCCGCACCAACGCTGTAGGCCGTTGCCGACAGCGCGCGTCGGACGGCGGGCCCTAGACTTGGCCGCATCGGGGACCAGTGCAGCAAGGGAGTCGGCGACATGCGCGGATGTAAGCGGTGGCAAGGTCTGAAGCGGACGGTGTTCGTCGCGCTGCTGGCGCTGAGTGCCGCCGGCGCGGCCGATGCCGCGCGGCTGCTGCAGGCCAGCCCGCAAGGCGAGGTGGCGCAGGTCACCCAGGTGCGGCTGCGCTTCGACGAAGCCGTGGTGCGCTTCGGCGACCCCAGGCTGCCGGCGCCGGTGGACCTGCAATGCCAGGGCGCGCCGGCCGCGGCCACCGCCGGCAGCGGCCGCTGGACCAGCGACCGCGAATGGGTGTTCGACTTCCCGCAGGCCTTGCCGCCGGGCACGCGCTGCCAGGTGCAGCGGCGGCCCGACTGGCAACCGCTAACCGGCGAATGGAGCGGCAGCACGGCCTTCCGCTTCGACACCGGCGGCCCGGCGGTGCGGCGCACCCAGCCCTGGCAGGGCGCGACGATCGACGAAGACCAGTACTTCGTGCTCGAACTCACCGGCCCGGTGGTCGAAGCCGAGCTGCCGCGCCATGCCTGGTGCGAGGTGGAAGGCCTGGCCGAGAAGCTGCCGCTGCAGGTGGTGGGCGGGCCGCCGCGCGAGGCCATCGTCAAGGCGCGCCGGCTCGACCGCCAGCCGGCCGACCGCGTGCTGGTCGTCGGCTGCGGCCGGCCGCTGCCGGCGCAGGCCCGGCTGCGGCTGGTCTGGGGCAAGGGCATCGCCGCGCGCAGCGCGCCGCAGGTGGTGACGACCGCCGAGCAGCGCTTCGACTTCCGCGTGCGCGAGGTCTTCCACGCCGAGTTCAGCTGCGAGCGCGAGCGCGCCAACGCGCCTTGCATGCCGATCCGGCCGCTGCGCCTGAGCTTCTCGGCGCCGGTGGCGCGCGAGCTGGCGGCCCAGGTGCGGCTGCAGCCCGCGGCCGGCGGCGCCGCGCTGGCGCCCAGCTTCGACAAGGATGACCAGCGCGCCGAGGTCCGCGAGCTCGTCTTCAAAGCCCTGCTGCCCGAGCGCGCCGCCTTCACGGTCGAGCTGCCGCGCGAGTTGAAGGACGTGAGCGGCCGGCCGCTGGCCAACGCCGCGAGCTTTCCGCTGCGCGTGGCCACCGGCGATGCGCCGCCCATCGCCAAGTTCGCCGCCGCACCCTTCGGCGTGGTCGAGTGGGGGCCGGAGGCGATGCTGCCGATCACCGTGCGCCACGTGCAGGGCGACCTGCGGCCCGACGCGGGGGGCGGCCAGATCCGCGTCAAGCGGCTGCAGACCGACGCCGAGATCATCGCCTGGTACCACAAGCTGGAGCGTTATCACGAAGCCAGCCTGACGGCCAAGGAGGCGGGCCTGCCCGCCGACCAGTGGACGCAGCTCGTCGACGAGACCGACGAGCGCGGCCGCACGGTGCGGCGCAAGGTCGACCGGCTGGTGGCCACGCGCGAGCGCTCGCTGCTCGCCGCCGAGCGCGACACGCGGCGGCTGCAGCTGCCGCAACTGGTCGGCGGCGACCCGCGGCCTTTCGAGGTGGTGGGCATTCCGCTGCCCGAGCCCGGCTACCAGGTGCTGGAGCTGGAATCGCGCCGCCTCGGCCAGGCGCTGCTGGACAAGGCGGCGCCGATGTACGTGCGCACGGGCGTGCTGGTGACCAACCTCGCGGTGCACGTCAAGCGCGGGCGCGAGAACGCCGCCGTCTGGGTGACCACGCTCGACCGCGCGCGCCCGGTGGCCGATGCCGAGGTGGCCGTGTCGGGCTGCGACGGCAGGCTGATCTGGCGCGGCCGCAGCGACGCGCGCGGCCTGGCCGCCGTGCCGCAAGCGCTGCAGCCGCCCGCCGCCTGCAGCGACGACGACGGGCTGTTCGTCAGCGCGCGCAAGGCCGATGGCCAAGGCCGCATGGACATGGCCTTCGTCTTCAGCGGCTGGATGAAGGGCATCGAGCCCTGGCGCTTCCACGTGCCGGTCAGCAGCGAGGCGGTGGCCGACGAGCGCGCGCACACGGTGTTCGACCGCAGCCTGCTGCGCGCCGGCGAGACGGTGGCCATGAAGCATTTCATCCGCCGCGAAACCCGCGCCGGGCTGGAGACGCTGGCGGCGGCCGAGCTGCCCACGCGCGTGAAGATCGTGCACCAGGGCAGCGGCGAGAGCTTCACCCAGCCGCTGGCCTGGGCCGGCAGCCGCAGCGCGCTGTCGAGCTGGACGATTCCGGCCGCCGCCAAGCTGGGCGAGTACCGCGTGCAGTTGGAAAACCCCCAGGCCGCGGGCGCGCGCCGCCGCAGCTGGGACAGCGGCAGCTTCCGCGTCGAGGAATTCCGCGTGCCGCTCATCGACGCGCGGCTGGCGCCGCCGCGCGGCGCGCCGGTGGCGCCGGCTGAGCTGGTGTTCAACGCGCAGCTCAGCTACCTGGCCGGCGGCGGCGTGGCGCGCGCGCCGCTGCAGGGCAGTGCCTTGCTCAAGCCAAGAGCCGTTGAGTTTTCGGGTTATGACGACTTCGGCTTCGAGCCGCCGCGCCCTGACCGCGGCGCCGCGGCCGACGATGAAGGCGGCGACGACGACGAGGGCAGCCGCCGCGGCGAGAAGCTGCTGGCCGACAAGCGGCCGCTGGCCACCGATGGCCAGGGCGCGGCGCGCTTTGCGCTGGCCGGGCTGCCGCCCATCACGCGGCCGGGCGAGGTGCTGGCCGAGATCAGCTTCAGCGACCCCAATGGCGAGGTGCAGACCGTGGCCGGCAGCGTGCGCGTGTGGCCGGCGGCCGTGGTGCCGGGCATCAAGGCCGCGGGCTGGGCCAGCCGGCGCGGCAAGGTGAGCTTCACCGCGCTGGCGCTGGACACCGAAGGCCGGCCGCTGAAAGGCCAGGCGCTGGAGGTGCGCGGCCGGCTGAAGCAGACGGTCAGCAGCCGCAAGCGGCTGGTCGGCGGCTTCTACGCCTACGACAACCGCAGCGACTACAAGGACCTGGGCGCCCTGTGCAGCGGCAGCAGCGACGCGCGCGGCCTGCTCGCTTGCGAAGCCAGCCTGGACACCGCCGGGCAGGTGGAGCTGGTGGTCAGCGCCAAGGACGCGCAGGGCCGCCAGGCGCAGGCCGCCACCAGCGTGTGGGTCACGCGCCAGGGCGAGCTGTGGTTCGAGCAGGACAACGACGACCGCATCGACGTGCTGCCCGAGAAAAGGCGCTACGAGCCCGGCGAGAACGCGCGCTTCCAGGTGCGCATGCCGTTCCGCGAAGCGACCGCGCTGGTGGCGGTGGAGCGCGAAGGCCTGATCGAGACGCGCGTGCTCACGCTGCGCGGCGACGACCCCAGCTTCGAGCTGCCGATCGACAAGGCCTGGGCGCCCAACGTCTACGTCAGCGTGCTGGCCTTGCGCGGGCGCATCCGCCACGTGCCCTGGTACAGCTTCTTCGACTGGGGCTGGAAGTCGCCGCTGCAATGGGCGCGCGCCTTCTGGTACGAAGGCCGCGAGTACCAGGCGCCCACCGCGCTGGTGGACCTGGCCAAGCCGGCGTTCAAGCTGGGCGTGGCGGCCATCGAGGTGGGCCGCGCGGCGCACGAACTGCAGGTCAGCGTGACGCCCGACCAGCCGCAGTACGCGGTGCGCGGCAAGGCGCTGGTGCGCGTGAAGGTGGCGCAGGGCGGGCAGCCGGTGGCCGGCGCCGAGATCGCTTTTGCCGCGGTCGACGAAGGGCTGCTGGCGCTGCGCAACAACGACAGCTGGCAGCTCTTGTCCGGCCTGCTGCAGAGCCGCGCCTGGGGCGTGCAGACGGCCACCGCGGTGAGCGAAGTGATCGGCCGCCGACACTACGGCCGCAAGGCCGTGGCCGCCGGCGGCGGCGGCGGCCGCGGCGCGACGCGCGAGCTGTTCGACACGCTGCTGCTGTGGCAGGGCCGCGTCGCGCTGGATGCGCGCGGCGAGGCGCTGATCGAAGTGCCGCTGAACGATTCGCTCACCTCGTTTCGCCTGGTGGCGGTGGCCGACGACGGCGCGCAGCGCTTCGGCACCGGCAGCGCCAGCATCCGCGTTTCGCAGGACCTGCAGATCCTGCCCGGCCTGCCGCCGCTGGTGCGCGACGGCGACCGCTTTAGCGCCCAGCTGACGCTGCGCAACACGACGGCGCGCGAGATGAAGCTGCGCGTCAGTCTGCAAGGCACGCTGCAAGGTGGTGTGCAAGGCGCTTTGCAAGGCGCTTTGCAAAGTACCCCTGGCACGCTGAACCTGCCGCCGCAGGATGTGGTGCTGCCCGCCGGCGCGGCGCGCGAGCTGAGCTGGCCGGTGGACGTGCCGGCCGACGCGCAAGCCATCGAGTGGCAAGCCGCGGCCGAAGAGCCAGGCGCCGGCGGCGCGCGCGACCGCTTGAAGACGCGCCAGCTCGTCGCCGCCGCCGTGCCGCTGCGCGTGCAGCAGGCCACGCTGCTGCAGCTGGATGGCGGCGCGGCGATGCCGATCACATTGGCCGTTAGCCAGCCGGAAGGCGCGCTGCCCGGCCGCGGCGGCCTGGTGCTCGGCCTGCAGCCCACCTTGAGCGGCGCGCTGCCGGGGCTGCGGCGCTTCTTCGAAACCTACCCCTTCACCTGCCTGGAGCAGCAGGTCTCCAGGGCCGTGGGCCTGCGCGACGCGGCGCTGTGGGCCACGGTGGCCAACGCGCTGCCGACCTACCTGGACGCCGATGGCCTGGCCAGCTACTTTCCGCCGCGCGCCGAAGACGCCGCGCGCGGCAGCGACCGGCTCACCGCCTACCTGCTGTCGGCCACGCACGAGGCCGGCTTCGAGCTGCCGCCGGCGGCGCGCCAGCGCATGCTCGATGGGCTGGCCGCCTTCGTCGAAGGCCGCATCGAGCGCCGCTTCTGGAGCCCGCGCGCCGACCTCGACGTGCGCAAGCTCGCCGCGCTGGAAGCCTTGTCGCGCCATGGCCGCGCGGCGCCGCGCATGCTGGGCTCGATCAACCTCGTGCCCAACCTTTGGCCCACCGCCGCGGTGATCGACTGGCTGCAGATCCTGCGCCGCGTGAACGGCATCGCCGACCAGCCTCGCCGGCTGGACGAGGCGCAGCAGATCCTGCGCGGCCGGCTGGCCTACGCCGGCACGACGCTGAAGTTCAGCAACGAGGAAGGCGACTTCTGGTGGTGGCTGATGGACAGCGCCGATGCCAACGCCGGCCGCCTGATCCTGGCCGTGCTGGACGACCCGGCGTGGAAGGACGACGTGCCGCGCCTGGTGCTGGGCGCGCTGGGCCGCCAGCGCGGCGGCGCCTGGGCCACGACCACGGCCAACCTGTGGGGGGCGCTGGCGCTGGACAAGTTCGGCGCGCGCTTCGAGTCGACGCCCATCGCCGGCCGCAGCGTCGCCACGCTGGGCAGCGCGACGCAGGCGCTCGACTGGGCCCAGCAGCCGCAGGGCGGCCGGCTGCAAATGCCCTGGCCCGCCGCGCCGGCCAGCCTGCAGGTGGTGCAGCAAGGCAGCGGCAAGCCCTGGCTCACGGTGCAGTCGCTGGCCGCGCGGCCGCTCGCATCCGCCTTCAATGCGGGTTATGCGGTCAAGCGCAGCGTCAGCGTGGTGCAGCGCAAGGACGCCGAGCGCTGGTCGCGCGGCGACGTGCTGCGCGTGCGGCTGGAGATCGAGGCCACCTCCGACCGCACCTGGGTCGTGCTGTCCGACCCCATCCCCGGCGGCGCCAGCATCCTGGGCACCGGGCTGCAGCGCGATTCGCAGATCGCCACGCGCGGCGAGCGCCGCGCCGGCGACGCGGGCAGCGCCTGGACCGCGTATGAAGAGCGCAGCTTCGAAGCCTTCCGCAGCTACTTCGAGGTCTTGCCGGGTGGCCGCCACGTCGTCGAGTACACGCTGCGGCTGAACACCGCCGGCCGCTTCGCGCTGCCGCCCACGCGCGTGGAAGCGATGTACGCGCCGGAGACCTTCGGCGAAGCGCCCAACGCGCCGATCGAGGTGGCGCCTTGAAAGCTTGGTGGCTCGCGCTGCTGATGCTGGCGTGCTGCACGGCGGCTTCGGCGCAGCCCAGCTTCGACGAGGTGAAGGCGGCGCACCGGCCGTCCGACCTGCTGCTGCTGGACCGTCATGGCGAGCCGCTGCAGACGCTGCGCGTCGACGCCAGCGTGCGCCGCGGGCCCTGGGTGGCGCTGCAGGACGTGTCGCCGGCGCTGCTGCAGGCGCTGGTGCTCAGCGAAGACCGGCGCTTCTGGCAGCACAGCGGCGTCGACTGGGCGGCGGCGGCGCGCAGTGCCTGGGGCAACCTGATCGACACCCGCACGCGCGGCGCGTCGACGCTGACCATGCAGTTCGCCGGGCTGATCGACGAAGGCCTGGCGCGGCCGGCCGGCGGCCGCAGCGCCTGGCAGAAGCTCGGCCAGGCCTGGCTGGCGCGCCGGCTGGAGCAGCGCTGGACCAAGGCGCAGGTGCTGGAGGCCTACCTCAACACCGTGCCGCTGCGCGGCGAGCTGGTGGGCGTCAACGCGCTGGCGCAGACGCTGTTCGGCAAGCACCCGAGCGGGCTGGACGCGCAGGAAGCCGCGCTGGTCGCCGCGCTGGTGCGCGGCCCCAACGCCGGCGCCGAGCGCGTGGCGCAGCGCGCCTGCGGCGTGTTGAAGGAGATGCAGCAGCCCTGCCTCGGCATCGAGATCCTCGCCGCCCAGGCCTTGCAACGGCGGCCGCAGCCGCTGCTGGGCGAGGCGCTGGCGCCGCACTACGCGCGGCTGGTGCTGCGGCGCGACGGGCCGGCGGCGCAGCGCAGCAGCATCGATGCCGGGTTGCAGCGCGTGGCGCGGCGCGCGCTGCAGCAGCAGCTGGCCGAACTGCAAGGCCGTCAGGTCGAAGACGGCGCGGTGCTGGTGCTGGACAACGCAAGCGGCGAGGTGCTGGCCTGGGTGGGCGCCAACGGCGACAGCTCGGCCGCGGCGCAGGTCGACGGCGTGCTGGCGCGGCGCCAGGCCGGCTCCACGCTCAAGCCCTTCGTCTACGGCCTGGCCTTCGAGCGGCGGCTGCTCACGCCGGCCAGCCTGCTGGACGACGGCCCGGCCGAGGTGCCGACGCAGGCCGGCATCTACCTGCCGCAGAACTACGACAAGGACTTCAAGGGCCTGGTCAGCGCGCGCACCGCCTTGGGCGCCAGCCTCAACATCCCCGCGGTTCGCGTGGCCGCGCTGCTGCCGCCCGATGCGCTGCACGCGCGCCTCAACGCTTTCGGTTTCGGCTTGAAGGAAAGCGGCGGCTGGTACGGCCTGTCGCTGGCGCTGGGCAGCGCCGACGTCTCGCTGCTGGCCTTGAGCAACGCCTACCGCAGCCTGGCCAACGGCGGCGTCTACGCCCCCGCGGCATTGCCCGGCCAGCCGCGCCCGGCGCCGCGCCGCGTGGCGACGGCGGCGGCCAGCCACCTGGTGGCCGACATCCTGGCCGACAACAACGCCCGCGCGCTGACCTTCGGCCTCGACAGCCCCTTGCGCACGCGCGGCTTCGCGGCGGTGAAGACCGGCACCAGCAAGGACATGCGCGACAACTGGTGCGTGGGCTTCAGCGAGCGCTACACCGTGGGCGTGTGGATCGGCAACGCCGGCGGGCAGCCGATGCACGACGTCAGCGGCATCAGCGGCGCGGCGCCGGTGTGGGCCGCGGTGATGGCGCACCTGCACCGCGGCCAGCCCTCGCGCGCGCCGGCGCCGCCGGCCGGCGTGGAGCATCGCATGCTGCGTTATGCGAACGTACCAGAGCCGCCGCGCGGCGAATGGTTCATCGCCGGCACGGCCTCAGCCGGCGCGCTGGTGGCGCGCCCCGCCGCCGGGCGGCCCGGCATCCGCAGCCCCGGCAACGGCGCGATCTACGCGCTGGACCCCGACATGCCGGCCGCCGTGCAGCGCATCCGCTTCGAAGGCGAGGGCGGCATCTGGGAACTCGACGGCCGCCGCCTCGGCCAGGGCCCGCGCCTGCGCTGGGCCCCCTGGCCCGGCCGCCACGAGTTGCGCCTGCTGGCCGCCGACGGCCGCGAGATCGACCGCGTGCGCTTCGAGGTGCGCGGGGCGACGCTGAAGATGACGGCCCAAACCAGGGCTGTCCCCTGATCGAATGACGACACGAATCCGCGCAGACAGCACAGTCGGCCCGCGGCCCATGCTGGGCCGTGAGGAGGAGAAATGGCGAAGATGAAGTTCGATCCCGAAACGCCGCTGTACACCTCCGATGCGAAAGCCTGGCGGATGGATCAATTGGCGGCGGTGCTGCAGCCCTTGACGTCTGGCGGGAAGCCGCTGGTACTGTTCGTGCACGGCCGTGGCAAGGAGCCGGGCAAAAGCCTCTTGGGCGGCAGCTTCACGCAAGGTCTGGCCGTGCACAAGATCGAGCGCGGCTATGGCGTCAACGTCCTGATGTTCAACTGGGACTCGGCGTTCAAAGGCTTCAACGTCTTCGATCGCGAGGTACCACTCAGCCATACGGCCGCCGGAGGGGCCGTGCTCGGACAGGTATTGGCTGGCTTGCAGCAATTCCAATCCAACTATCCAGGAGCCATGCGACCTGCCTTGCTGGTTCACAGCATGGGGTCGATCGTGGTCGAGCGCGCGCTGCGCGACAACCACTGGCCGCAAGCGAATGGGCTGTTCAGCGCGGTGCTGCTTTCCCAGCCGGACGCCGACGACGTGGGCCATGCCACCTGGCTGGACGCGCTGGCGCAGCGGGAACGGAGCTTCGTGACTTGGAACCGTGACGACCGGGTGCTGGCGAACTCCACCGACGGCCGCCCCGCCGGCGCACAGCCGCTGGGTCTGGGAACGGCTCAGCCGCTGGCGCCGCATGCACGCTACATCGACCTGTCACGCATGGGCCCCTTGGGTCAGAAGGACGACGACCACGAAGTATTTGGCAAGGGTGCGATGAACGGCGAGTTGAATGTCTGCCAGTTTTTCACCCAGGCGCTGACGGGGCAACCCGTGCTGCTGGATCCGGCGGTCAACGTCGAGGCCATCGAGCGTGAGGTGGTGTATCGCCTGCGTAGCCGCCGCGAGCCCGGTGCGCCCTGCTTGAAGCTGCCGCAGCTTCCACAGTTCGATTGAGGACGGCCCACCATGACTGACATCCTGGTGATTTCGCCCGCAGAACTGATCGGTGGCGGCGAGGTCGGCCCCTTTCCGATCGGCAACTACGCGCTGCATTTCCTGGCGCAAGGCGATTCCTGGTTCTCGGTCGGCGCGATCCCGCCCTGGCTGACGAGCAATCTGTTCGACAAGATGTCCCTGTCCAGAATGGCCGTGGCGGTGAACTGCGCGCGCCCGGGAGCAGAACTGGTGCACATGACCGACAGCACCAGCAACGGCACCTTCCTGCAATTGCTGTGCGGCGCGCAAGAGCGCCGCTGGACGGCCTTGCTGCTGTCTGGCTTGGGCAATGATGTGATCTCGGCCTCGCAGTCGCCGCCGAACCAGCCGCCGGCGAAACGATTGCTCGCCAAGGCCGGTGAGTGGGGGCCGCCCGGCCCTGCAAGCCGCTACATCAGCGAGCCCGGCTGGGCCACTTTCGAGAGTCATGCGCGCGAGGTCTTCGAGTTGCTGCTTCAGCGCCGCAGCAGCTCGAAGTGGAACCGCGAGCTTCCCATCGTGTTGCATACCTACGATATCGTGACGCCGCGCAATGCGGGCGCTGGGGCTGGCTTCGGGCCTTGGCTGTACAAGGCCGTCAAGGCATTCGGCGTGCCGAAGGAAGACTGGGCCGCGCTCGCGCAGGAACTGCTTGCTCGCGTCCGGCGGCTGATCCTGGACATCGCGACAGCCGATCCCACCATTCACGTGGTCGACAGCCAAGGCACGCTCAAGCCTGCCACGCCCGACGATACCGGCCCCACCATGCACTGGCGCAACGAAATCCATCCCAGCCGCGGCGGCTATCGCCTCCTCGGCGACCGATGGGAATTGGAGCTCGAGCGCCTGTTCTGCGGGCCCTGAGTGCGGCGCGATAGCCGCCGCGCTCAGCGGATCGCCGCCGCCTCCTTCTCCATCCGCGTCACCAGCTCGTCCATCTGGGCGATCACCGCCTGCACCGGGCCGGGCTGGGTGAGGTCGACGCCGGCCTTCTTCAGCTGCTCCATCGGGTAGTCGTTGCCGCCGCTCTTCAGCAGCGTCAGGTAGCGCTCGGTGGCGGCCTTGCGCGCCGCCTCGTCGCCACTGGTCATGGCCTTGAAGAGCTGGGCCGACGAGGCGAAGCAGGTGGCGTACTGGTACACGTAGTACGGCGTGCGGAAGAAGTGGCCGATGCGCGCCCAGGTGTGCTTGTAGAAGTCGTCGACGGTCACCGCGTCGCCGTAGTAGTCCTTCAGCATCTGCAGGTAGAGCTGGTTGAGCACCTCGGCGGTGGCGCCCTGGCCTTGCTCGACGAGCTGGTGCGCGCGCAGCTCAAAGTCGGCGAACATCACCTGCGTGTAGAAGGTGCCCATGATCTGGTCGGCCGCGTGCTGCAGCAGCAGGAAGCGCTCTTTCGGATCGGTCGACTTCTTCAGCAGGTGCTCGAGCAGGAAGCGCTCGTTGGTGGTGCTGGCCACCTCGGCGACGAAGATGGTGTAGTCGGATGTGGAGTAGGGCTGGTTCTCGTAGCTCAGCACGGTGTGCATCGCGTGGCCCGCCTCGTGGGCCAGCGTGAACATCGCGTCCATCGTGTCGTTGTGGTTCAGCAGCAGGTAGGGGCCGACGCCGTAGACGCCGGCGCTGTACGCGCCGCTGCGCTTGCCCTCGCTTTCGTAGACGTCGATGCGGCCGCCGGAGACGAAGTTGCGGTAACGCTTGAGGTAATCCTCGCCGAGCGGCGCCACCGATTCCAGCACCACGGCGCGCGCCTCGGGGTAGGGGTACTTCTTGTCGGTGCGGTACAGCGGCTGGAAGTTGTCGTAGGTGTGGTATTCCTTCAGCCCCAGCAGCTTTTGGCGCAGCCGCAGGTAGCGGCGCAGCGGCTCGGTGCCGGCGCGGGCGGCGGCGATCAGGTTTTCCACCACGCTGCGCGGCACGTTGTCGCTGAACAGCGCGGCGTCCAGCGTGGTCGGGAAGTTGCGGGCCTGGGTCAGGAACCAGTCGCGATCCAGCACCCCCTTGTAGCTGGCGGCATAACTCGCGGCCGTGGCGGCATAGGCGCCCAGGTGGGCCTGTGCGGCCTTGGCGCGGTCGGCCTGGTTGGGGTTGGACTCCAGCAGCGCGGCGTAGGCGCCGGGCGCCAGCTTGACCGAGCTGCCGTCGCTGAAGGTGACGGTGGGGAACTGGATGTCGGTGGTCGACAGCTCTTCGTAGATGGTGCCGGGCGACCCGGCCGTCGGCCCGGCCAGCGACAGGATGCGCTCGCCCTTCTCGTCCAGCACGTGGGCGCGGCGGCGGAACTCGTTGAGGATGCCGTGGCGGTAAGGCGCCAGCGCGGGCGTGGCGTCGAGCCAGCCGCGCACCGTGGCCTCGGGCAGCGTCAGCAACTCGGGCGTGAACCACGAAGTGGCGGCGTCGAACTTGGCGAACACCGCGCCCACGCGCTGGAAGCGCGCCGCCACGGCCTGGTCGCGCGTGTCCACGTCGCGCTGCAGTTGCGGGTAGCGGTACACCAGGTACTGCAGCTTGCCGATCTGGTCGTACGACTGGTAGGCCTTCAGCAGCGCCTGCGGGCCCTGCGCCAGGCTGCCCTTGAGCTTGGCAAAGGCGTCCATCTGGCGCTCCATCTCGGCCATGCCGGCCTCCCAGGCCGGCCAGTCCTTGTAGATGGCGCTGAAATCCCAGCGGAACTCGGCCGGGATCTCGGCGCGGTTGCGGGGCGCGGCGGTGGCGGCGTCGGCGGTGTCGGCAAGCATGGCAAAGGTGGCGCACAGGGCGCCGCAGAGGAGGGTGGTTTTCAACATGGGGGCGGATTGTGCGTTCGCCACCGGCGGCCGGTGCCGGGCGCGGGTTTGTCCCGGGCTTGCGAGCGATCAAATTGATCCTCGATAATTTACCGACCGGTCGGTCAATCCAACCGGCCTTGCCATCCATCGCGGAGACCCGATGTCCGAGCCCCTCGTCCTCGTCGCCAGTGAAGGCCCCGTGCGGGTGCTGACGCTCAACCGCCCGGCGCAGCTCAACAGCTTCACCGCGGCGATGCATGCCGAACTGCTGCCGGCGCTGCAGGCCGCCGCCGACGATGCCGCCGTGCGCGCCGTGGTGCTGACCGGCGCCGGCCGCGGCTTCTGCGCCGGCCAGGACCTGGCCGACCCGGCGATGGCCGCGCCCGCCGGCCATGCGCCCGACGTTGCCGCCGTGGTGGAACGCCACTACAAGCCGCTGGCCTTGCGCGTGCGCACGATGCCGGTGCCGGTGATCGCCGCCGTCAACGGCGTGGCCGCCGGCGCCGGCGCCAACCTGGCGCTGGGTTGCGACCTCGTGGTCGCGGCGCGCGGCGCCAGCTTCATCCAGGCCTTCAGCAAGATCGGCCTGGTGCCCGATTGCGGCGGCACCTGGCTGCTGCCGCGCCTGGTGGGCCGCGCCAACGCGCTGGCGCTGACGCTGACGGGCGACAAGCTGCCGGCCGCCGACGCCAAGGCCATGGGCCTGATCTGGCAGGTGGTGGACGACGCCGAGCTGATGAGCAGCGCGCTGGCGCTGGCCCAGCGCCTGGCCGCCATGCCCACGCGCGCGCTGGCCGCGACGCGCCGCGCGCTGGACGAGTCGCTGGAACTCGACTACGCCCAGGCGCTCAGCCTGGAAGCGCGGTTGCAGGGCGAACTGGGCCGTGGGCACGACTTCGCCGAGGGCGTATCGGCCTTCCTGGCCAAGCGCGCCGCCGTCTTCAAGGACCGCTGACCATGAGCGGGACGGGCGTGACAGGCGTGACGGGCGTGATGGGCACCAGCGATGCCACGCCGCAGCTGGTGGCCGAGGCCGTGCGCGACGCGATGTGGGCCGACGACCAGGTCAGTCGCGCTTTAGGCATGGAGATGGTCGCCGTCGGCCCCGGCAGCGCGCAGATGCGCATGCCGGTGCGGCGCGACATGCTCAACGGCCACGCCATCTGCCACGGCGGGCTGATGACGACGCTGGCCGACTCCACCTTCGCCTACGCCTGCAACGCCTACAACGAGCTGAGCGTGGCCTCGGGCTTCGACGTCAACATCATCGCCAGCGCGCGCCTGGGCGACGTGCTGATCGCCACCGCCAGCGAGGTGGCCAAGACCCGCCGCACCGGCGTCTACGACATCGACGTGCGCGACCAGGACGGCCGCCGCATCGCCGCCTTCCGCGGCCGCTCGATGACGCTGCCCGACAAGCTGATCGTGCCGAACCTGCCCGTCACCCGAACCCGAGCGAAGGCCTGAGATGCCCGTCAAAGCCCCCAAGCCCGGCGACCTGGAGCCGATCGAGACCGCCAGCCGCGACGAGCTGCAGGCGCTGCAACTCGCGCGGCTGCGCAAGACGCTGCAGCACGCCTACGACCACGTGCCGCACTACCGCCGCGCCTTCGACGCCAAGGGCGTGCACCCGTCGGACTGCAGGCAACTCGCCGACCTGGCGAAGTTTCCCTTCACCGCCAAGCAGGACCTGCGCGACCACTACCCGTTCGGCATGTTCGCGGTGCCGCGCGAGCGCGTGGTGCGCATCCACGCCTCGTCGGGCACCACCGGCAAGCCCACCGTGGTGGGCTACACGGCGGGTGACATCGAACGTTGGGCGCAACTGGGCGCACGCTCGATCCGCGCCGCCGGCGGCCGCGCCGGCGACATCGTCCACGTGGCCTACGGCTACGGCCTGTTCACCGGCGGCCTGGGCGCGCACTACGCGGCCGAGAAGCTGGGCTGCACCGTGGTGCCGATGGGCGGCGGGCAGACCGAGAAGCAGGTGCAGCTGATCGAGGACTTCCGCCCCGACATCATCATGGTCACGCCCAGCTACATGCAGGTGATCGTCGAGGAGTTCCGTCGCCAGGGCAAGGACCCGCGCGCGATGTCGGTCAGCGTGGGCATCTTCGGCGCCGAACCCTGGACCGAGGCGATGCGCGCCGAGATCGAGGCCTCGGCCGGCATCGACGCGGTCGACATCTACGGCCTGTCGGAAGTGATGGGCCCGGGCGTCGCCAACGAGTGCATCGAAAGCAAGGACGGCCCGGTGATCTGGGAGGACCACTTCCTGCCCGAGATCGTCGACCCCGCCACCGGCGAGGTGCTGCCCGACGGATCGGAAGGCGAGCTGGTCTTCACCACGCTGACCAAGGAGGCGCTGCCCGTCATCCGCTACCGCACGCGCGACCTCACGCGGCTGCTGCCGCCCACCGCGCGCAGCATGCGGCGCATGGGCAAGATCGTCGGCCGCAGCGACGACATGCTGATCATCCGCGGCGTCAACCTCTTTCCCACGCAGGTGGAAGAGATCGTGCTGCAGCAAGGCCTGCTGTCGGGGCAGTACCAGCTGGTGGTCTCGCGCGACGGCCTGCTCGACCAGGTGCAGGTGCGCTGCGAACTGCAGCCCGAGCACCGCGACGCCGACCGCGGCGCGATCGCGCGCGAGCTGCAGCACCGCATCAAGACGCTGATCGGCGTCAGCACCACGGTCGAGGTGGGGCTGCCCGAATCGATCGAGCGCACGCTGGTCGGCAAGGCCCGCCGCGTGATCGACAAACGCCCGAAATGAACGCTTGAAGGAGAACGCCGCATGTACACGCAGGCGATGGACCTCGGTCCGAAGGAAGAACGCAAGGCCGTGCGCTCGGCCGAAGAGGCCGAACTCGAGCGCCGCTTCGACGAGACGATCGACGCGGGCGGCTTCATCGAAGCCAAGGACTGGATGCCCGACCATTACCGCAAGACGCTGGTGCGGCAGATCAGCCAGCACGCGCACAGCGAAATCGTCGGCATGCTGCCCGAGGGCAACTGGGTGACGCGCGCGCCCACGCTCAAGCGCAAGGCGATCCTGCTGGCCAAGATCCAGGACGAAGGCGGCCACGGCCTGTACCTGTACGCCGCGGCCGAGACGCTGGGCGTCAGCCGCGACCAGTTGCTCGATGCGCTGCACAGCGGCAAGGCCAAGTACAGCAGCATCTTCAACTACCCCACGCTGAACTGGGCCGACATCGGCGTCATCGGCTGGCTGGTGGACGGCGCGGCCATCATGAACCAGGTGCCGCTCACGCGCTGCAGCTACGCGCCCTATGCGCGCGCGATGGTGCGCATCTGCCGCGAGGAGAGCTTCCACCAGCGCCAGGGCTTCGACGCGCTGAACGTGATGATGCGCGAGGGCAGCGCCGCGCAGAAGGCCATGGTGCAGGACGCGGTGAACCGCTGGTGGTGGCCCAGCCTGATGATGTTCGGCCCGCCCGACGGCGAAAGCGTGCACGGCGCGCAGAGCGCGCGTTGGGGCATCAAGCGCATCAGCAACGACGACCTGCGCCAGAAGTTCATCGACGCCACCGCCGACCAGGCCAAGGTGCTGGGCGTCAGCCTGCCCGACCCGCTGTTGAAGTGGAACGCCGAGCGCGGCCACTACGACTTCGGCCCCATCGACTGGGACGAGTTCTGGCGCGTGGTGGGCGGCAACGGCCCCTGCAACCGCGAACGCCTGGCCGCGCGCGTGCAGGCCTGGGACGACGGCGCCTGGGTGCGCGACGCCGCGCTGGCCCACGCCCGCAAGCAAGCCACCAAGGAGGAAGCCGCATGAACACCAGCACCACCGCAACGACGACGCGCAGCGAATGGCCGCTGTGGGAAATCTTCGTCCGCCCCAAGGCCGGCCTCGACCACAAGCACTGCGGCAGCCTGCACGCGCCCGACGCCAAGATGGCGGTGCAGATGGCGCGCGAGGTCTACACCCGCCGCCAGGAAGGCAGCAGCGTCTGGGTGGTGAGAAGCAGCGACATCGTCGCCAGCGACCCCGGCGACAAGGACATGCTGTTCGACCCGGCCGAGGACAAGGTCTACCGCCATCCCACGTTCTACGAGCTGCCCGAAGCCGTGAACCACATGTGAGGGCCGCCCGATGACCGCCGTCGCCGAATCGCTGCAACTGCAGCTCACGCCGCCCGTGCGCTACCTGCTGCGCTGGGCCGACACCTGTCTGATCCACGCCCAGCGTCTGAGCGAATGGTGCGGCCACGGGCCGGTGCTGGAAGAAGACATCGCGCTCAGCAACATGGCGCTGGACCTCATCGGCCAGGCGCGCGGCCTGCTGACCCGTGCCGCTGAACTGGAAGGCCAGGGTTTCGACGAAGACCAGATGGCCTTCCTGCGCGAAGAGCCCGACTACTTCAACCTCACGCTGGTGGAGCAGCCGATGCGGCGCAGCAGCGCGCATTCGCCCGGCGGCGACTTTGCCGACACGGTGGTGCGCAACCTGCTGCTGGCCACCTGGTTGAAGCTGGCCTGGCAGCGGCTGTCTTCGTCGGCCGATGCCGAGCTGGCCGCCATCGCCGCCAAGGCGCTGAAGGAAGCGCGCTACCACCAGCAGCACGCCGCCGACTGGGCCGTGCGCCTGGGCGACGGCACTGCCGAGTCGCAGCGCCGCATGCAGGCCGCGCTGGACAAGGCCTGGCCCTACGTCGGCGAGCTGTTCGCCGCCGACGAGGTGGACGCCGCCGCCGCGGCCGCCGGCCTGGGCCCGTCGCGCGCCGAGTTGCGCGAGCCCTGGCGCGCCGAGGTGCAGGCCGTGCTCGACGAAGCCACGCTGGCCCTGCCGGCCGAGGTGCCCTTCGTCGCCACCGGCAGCCAGGGCCGGCACAGCGAGCACATGGGCTTCATCCTGGCCGAGATGCAGTCGCTGCAGCGGCGCTACCCGGGCGGAACATGGTGATCCCTCCCGCAGCGCCTTCGGCGCCTCCCCCCCAGGGGGGCGCCGCTGGCGGTCCGGCAAAGCCGGTCCCGCGGCGGCCGCTTGGGCAGCGCGAGCAAACGGCGTGGGCGGTCCTGCAACAGGTGCCCGACCCCGAGGTGCCGGTGCTCTCGGTGTGCGACCTCGGCATCGTGCGCGAGGTGAAGGCGCTGGACGCCGGTGTGGAAGTCGTGCTAACGCCGACTTACAGCGGCTGCCCGGCCACCGAGGTGATCGCGCAAAGCGTGCACGACGCGCTGGCCGCGGCCGGCTTCGGGCCGGTGACCGTCAGCACGCGGCGCGCGCCGGCCTGGACCACCGACTGGATCAGCGCCGAAGGCCGGCGCAAGCTGCGCGACTACGGCATCGCGCCGCCCAGCGGCAGCGCGGCGGTGGACGACGGGCCGCGCCCGGTCGCGATCCGCATCCACGCCCGCGGCGTCGACTGCCCGCGCTGCGGCAGCGCGCAGACCGAGCGGCTCTCGGCCTTCGGCTCCACCGCCTGCAAGGCGCTGTACCGCTGCCTGAGCTGCCGCGAGCCGTTCGAGCACTTCAAACCGATCTGACCCGACGCGAGAGGCCCCTTGGCATGACTGGTCTGCACTTCCACCCGCTGCGCGTGCGCGAGCTGCGCGCCGACACCGACGACGCGCTGGTCCTCAGCTTCGAGGTGCCCGACGACTTGCGCGCGACCTTTCGCTTCCAGCCCGGCCAGTACCTGACGCTGCGCCGCGCGGCCGGCGCCGCCGGCGGCGCCGCGGGTGGCGACCTGCGCCGCTCGTACTCGATCTGCGCCGCCGCCGGCGAAGGCTTGCGCGTCGGCGTGCGCCGCGTCGACGGTGGCGTGTTCTCCAACTGGCTGCACCAGGAACTGAAGGCCGGTGACACGCTGGAGGTGATGGAGCCGCAGGGCCGCTTCGGCGCCGCGGTGGCGCAAGCGACGGCGCAGACAGCGGCACAGACGGCGCCGCCGCGGCACTTGCTGTGCGTGGCCGGCGGCTCGGGCATCACGCCGGTGCTGTCCATCGTCAAGTCGGTGCTGGCCGGCGAGCCGGGCAGCCGCGTCACGCTGCTGTACGGCAACCGCAGCGCCGGGTCGACGATGTTCAAGGAAGAGCTGGAAGACCTGAAGAACCGCTACCTCACGCGGCTGGCGCTGCACCCGGTGTTCTCGCGCGAGCAAGTCGATTCTCCGCTCAACAGCGGCCGGCTCGACCGCGAGAAGATCGAGCGCTTCGCGCCCATCATCGGCATCGAGACCGTCGACCAGGCCTTCGTCTGCGGCCCTCATGCGCTGAACGACGAGGTCGAGGCTGCGCTGCTGGCCGCCGGCCTGGCGCCCGAGCGCATCCACGTCGAACGCTTCGGCGTGCCGCCCTCGGCCGCCGACGCCACGCTGCACGCGCCGCGCGAAGGCGACGCGACCACCGCGCGCATCACCGTCGTGCGCGACGGGCTGACGCGCGAGATCGGCTTCCAGCCCGGCGACGAAAGCATCCTGGCCGCCGCCTCGCGCGCCGGCATGGACGTGCCGTTCTCTTGCAAGAGCGGCGTCTGCGCCACCTGCCGCGCCAAGCTGCTGCAAGGCGAGGTGCGCATGGACCGCAACTTCGCGCTGGAGAAGGCCGACCTCGAGGCCGGCTTCATCCTCACCTGCCAGGCGCACCCGCTGACCGAGCAGGTGGTGGTCTCGTTCGACCACCGCTGAGGCGCCCGCCGTGGCCCGAGCGCGCGCCGCCGGCTACGACGACCAGCGCGAGCAGATCGGCGCGCGTGCCGCCGAGCTGTTCGCGCGCCAGGGCTACACGGCGACCACGATGAACCAGGTGGCCGCGGCCTGCGGCGTCAGCAAGCCGACGCTGTACCACTACTTCACCGACAAGCAAAGCCTGCTGCTGCACATCGCCGGCGGCCACGTGGCGCGGCTGGAGACGCTGTTCGATGGCCTGCCGCCGGGGCTGGACGCCGAGGCGCGGCTGCGCGCGCTGATCCGCCGCTTCATGGCCGCCTACGCCGGCGCGCAGCACCAGCACCGCGTGCTGACCGAGGACGTGCGCTTCCTGCCCGAGCCCGAGCGCCACCAGGTGCTGGCGGCCGAACGCCGCGTCGTCGCGCGCTTTGCCGAGGCCATCGTCGCGTTGCGGCCCGAGCTGCGGCTGCAGCGGCTGCACAAGCCGCTGACCATGCTGCTGTTCGGCATGATGAACTGGACCTTCACCTGGCTGCGCCCCGAAGGCGCGCTCAGCTACGAGGCGCTGGGCGAGATGATCGCCGAGCTGTTCAGCGGCGGCCTGCCGTCGGTGGGGCGCTCGGCGGGCAAGCCCGCGGGTCGCTGACCCTTGGCCGGCCGGCGCGCCGGCCAAGCGGTCGCGGCACGTTGAGCTTGGGGGTTAGCCGGGGCCTCGCCGGCCCCCGCGTCAGCCGCCTCGGGCTCGTGCACCAGCACGCGCACGCCGGCCAGCCCGCGGTCGACCAACTGGCGCAGCCAGGCCTCGCATTCGGCCGCGCTCAACTGCACCGCGAACTGCGCCCAGCGGCGCTGCACGCGGCCGTCGGCCCAGGCGTCTTCCTGCGCCCAGCGCAGCTCGCGCGGCGGCAGGCCGTCGGCAATCGACATCAGCGGCACCGCCAGCGCGCCGACGAAGAGGTTGAAGTCGTGCCGCAGCTCGGGCCGCGGCAGCAACTCGGCGATGGCGCGGGCGCGGCGGCTCCAGCCGGCGGCGTGCAGGCGCAGCGTCAGCAGCGCCTGCAGGCCTTGCGCGGCGTTGAGCACGCGCACGCGGTTGGGCGGCAGCGCGCGCAGCGGCAGCCGCACGGCCTGCACCTGGGGCAGCGGCTGGGCCAGGCTCATCAGCGTGGCCAGGCGGGCCCATTGCTCGGCATCCAACGCCGCATCCAGCGCGGCATCGCACGCGTCGACCGCGCGGCCCGCGGGCAGGCGCGCCAGCCGTTCGGCGCGTTCGCGCGCCTGGTCGGCGCTGCTGCAGGCTTGCAGGGCGCGCGCGGCGCGGCGGCTCAGCACCAGCAGGTTGCCGGCCGCGTAGCCGGCGGCGGCGTTCAGGCGGGCGACCACCGGGCTGTCGGGGCCGCGCAAGGCGCCGCCCAGCGGCGCGCGCGTCACCGGGCAGTGGCGCGTTTCCAGCTGGCCCAGGTAGTGCGGCGTGACCTGCAGGTCGTCGAAGGCCACGCCTTCGCGCCAGGCCTGCAGGCGCAAGGCCAGCCACTGGCGCACGTTGCGGCTGGCGGCCACGGTGCGGCGGCCGAACACCGCGCGCGCGGCGCGCCAGCCCTGGCTGACGGGCGTGCCGTCGAGCATCAGTTCGGCGGGCGGCACCAGCGCGTGGCGGGCGTGGTCCCAGCCGATGTCGAAGCCGGTGCGGTCCAGCGGGTCGGCGCTCAGCGTGTCCAGGTCGAGCAGGGTCTGCGTCACGGGGTTCTCCATCGAAAGCACCGGCGGCCGCCGGCGGGATGGAGCGCAGTCTCCGGGCCCGGTCGCTCAAAGAGTGAGCCAGCGGGCGGGCGATTTCAGGCCGACGGCGATTTCGATGCCCGCCGGCGGCCCAGCCGAACCAAGGCCGCGATGACCGCCAGCCCGAGCGCGATGCCCAGGCCGTCGGCCAGCAGGTCGCCCCATTCGGCCGAGCGCTCGGGGATCTGCGATTGCACGATCTCGATGAAGCCGCCGAAGGCCAGCAGCCCGAGCAGCACCTTGCAGCGCCGCCACCGCGCCGGCCAGAACGCCAGCTCGGCCACGCAGGCCAGGCTGCCGAAGGCCAGCAGGTGGTTGCGCTTGTCCCAGCCGGTGTCCAGCGCCGGCGGCGGGTGCGGCGCGAAGGCCAGCGCGCAGACGGCCAGCATCAGCAGCACCAATAGCAGCTGCCAGGCGCGGCGGGCGCGCGGGCCGGGGCCGGCTTGCAGGAATCGGGTGGCGCTGCGCACGGGCGCCGATGCTAAGCGCCGGCGGCCCCGGGTCGCGCGGGCCGGCCGGGCGCGCGCGGCGCGCGGGTGGCGTGCGGCGGGGCGTGTCGTCAGACGCTGAGGTTGACCGAGGTGCTGCCGCTGTCGGTGCCGCCGCTGGTGGTGGTGCCGGTGCTGCCGTCGCCGCCCTGGTAGATCGACACCAGGCGCTGGATCAGCGCGGTCAGGCGCTGGGCGTCGTTGCCGGCATCGCTGCTGGCGGTGTGGTCCTGCTCCTTCAGCGCCTGCTGCAGCACCGTGCCGAAGCGCTCGGTCTCGCTGTCGCTCAAGGTCTGGTCCTGGTCGCTGTCGACCACCTGGGCGAGCTGCTGCAGCGCCGAGCTGAGCGACTTGACGTCGTCGGCCGATGCGCCGTCGGCGCCCTCCGCACCGCCGGCGCCGCCCATCATCATCATCGGCGGCGGTGGCGGCATGCCCTGCATGCCTTGCATGCCACCGTCGCCATCGTTGCTGCTGCTGGCACTGCCGTCCCGGCGCTGCGCGAACTCCACCGTCGATCCCGGCGGCGGCATCAGCTCGCGCAGGCCCTGGTCCAGCTCGTCGGCGTCCAGGCTGCCGTCGCCGTTGCTGTCCATGGTCTTCATCGCCGTGTCGGCGTCGCCCAGGTCCTGGCCGCTGCGTTCGGCGGCCTGGGCCAGCAGCGTCTTCAGTTCGTCGGTGTTGACCGTGCCCGAGCCGTCGGCGTCGGTCTTTTCGAACAGGCGCTGCTTCATCTTGGCGGGGTCGGGCCTTTCCATGCCCCAGGCATGGCTGCCCGAAGAAAGGTTGCTGATCGAGCTCATCGGGGGTTCCTTTGCAAGTCAGTGGCGGTGCCGTCGATGGTGCGCAGCGCCCGTCAGCGCGACGTTTCACGAATGTGTGCGGCTCGGTACAAAGGGCCTTTCGAGGGCTTGAAAAGCGGCGCTCTTTCGGCTCTTTTCCAGCCCTTCTCCGGCCCTTCTCCGGCCTTTCTCCGCTTGTCACGAAGCTGTCGCAGCCGCTGCCTAGACTGCAGGGCATGTCCGTTCCCGTTCCGGCCGCAGCGCCGAAGGTGGCGCTGCTCAACCGCGAGCGCGCGATCCTCGAGTTCAACCGCCGCGTGCTGGCCCAGGCCCGGCGCGCCGACGTGCCGCTGCTGGAGCGGCTGCGCTACGTGACCATCGTGTCGTCCAACCTCGACGAGTTCTTCGAGGTGCGCATGGCCGAGCTGATGGACGCCGCGCGCCGGCATGCCAATGCGGCCGAGACGGCGCACGCCGGCCTGGCCGCGCTGTCGAGCGCGGCGCACGCGCTGGTGGACGAGCAGTACCAGTTGCTCAACGACGAGCTGATGCCGGCGCTGGCGCGCGAGGGCATCGTGGTGATCAACCACGCCGAGCGCGACGCGGCCCAGGCCCGCTGGGTGGACCGCCTGTTCCAGCAGCAGATCCGTCCGCTGCTGGTGCCGCTGGGCCTGGACCCTTCGCACCCGTTCCCGCAGGTGGCCAACAAGTCGCTCAACTTCATCGCCAGGCTCGACGGCCGCGATGCCTTCGGCCGCGCCAACGCGGTGGCCATCCTCAAGGTGCCGCGCGCGCTGCCGCGCGTCATCCGCCTGCCCGACGAATTGAGCGGCGGCCGCCAGGGCTTCGTGCTGCTGACCAGCGTGGTGCGCGCGCACCTGGCCGAGCTGTTCCCCGGGCGCACGGTGCAGGCCTTCTCGCAGTTCCGCGTGACGCGCGATTCCGACCTCGAGGTCGACGGCGACGACGTCACCAACCTGCGCCAGGCGCTGCGCAGCAGCCTCAGCACGCGGCACTTCGGCGAGGCCATCCGGCTGGAGGTGGTGAGCAGTTGCCCGGCCGAGCTGAGCGACTTCCTGCTGCAGCAGTTCAAGCTGCCGGCGGCGGCGCTGTACAAGGTCAACGGGCCGGTCAACCTGGTGCGGCTGAACCAGTTGATCGACCAGGCCGACGCGCCGGCCCTGCGCTTTGCGCCGCAGGTGCCGGCCTGGCCGCTGCGCCGGTTGCCGCCCGGCCAGCCGCTGATGCAGCGCCTGCACGAAGGCGACGTGCTGCTGCACCACCCCTTCGAGAGCTTCGAGCCGGTGGTGGCGCTGCTGCGCGAGGCGGTCGACGACCCCGAGGTGGTGGCCATCCGCCAGACCATCTACCGCACCGGCGAGCAGTCGGTGCTGATGGAGCTGCTGATCGAGGCGGCGCGCCGCGGCAAGGAGGTGCTGGCCGTCGTCGAGCTGAAGGCGCGCTTCGACGAAGAGGCCAACATCAACTGGGCCGACCGGCTGGAGGCCGTGGGCGCGCAGGTGGTCTACGGCATCGTGGGGCTCAAGACGCATGCCAAGCTGCTGCTGATCACGCGCCGCGAAGACGACGGACTGCGCCGTTATGTGCACCTGTCCACCGGCAACTACAACCCGCGCACCGCGCGGCTGTACACCGACCTGGGCCTGCTCAGCGCCGACGCCGCGCTGGCCGCCGACGTCGAGGCGGTGTTCCAGCAGCTGGCCAGCCAGGCGCGGCTGCGGCCTTCGCAGCGCCTGGTGGCCGCGCCCTTCCAGTTGCACAAGCGGCTGCTGGCGCACGTGGAGCAAGTCGCCGAGGCGGCGCGCCGCGGCGCGCCGGCGCGCATCGTCGCCAAGATCAACGCGCTGACCGACCCGGCGCTGATCGAGGCGCTGCTCGCCTGCAGCCAGGCCGGCGCGCGCATCGACCTCATCGTGCGCGGCGCCTGCATGCTGCCGCCGGGGCTGCCGGGCGTCAGCGACCGCATCCGCGTGCGCTCGGTGATCGGCCGCTTCCTGGAGCATTCGCGCGTCTTCTACTTCCGCTGGGGCGAAAGTGATGACGACGAGGTGCTGTACCTCAGCAGCGCCGACTGGATGAGCCGCAACCTGTTCCGCCGCATCGAGGTGGCCAGGCCGCTGCGCGACCCGGCGATGCGCCAGCGCGTGATCGACGAAGCGCTGGTGCCCTATCTCCACGACCAGCGCGACGCCTGGGAACTGGACGCGCAAGGCCACTACCATCGCGTCGCCGAGCAGGGCTTGAGCGCCCAGCAGGCACTGATAGACCGTTACGCCGACGGACCTTGAGGCTGGACCTGAGTTGGGCCTGGCCGCCTCGGCGCTGCTGGCCGGCCCTGCCGAGCCCTGGCCGCTGCGCCATGGCGCGGTGATCTGGCTGCGCCGGCGCCCCGCGCCGCCTGATCAGCCGCGCCGCGGCGCCAGCGCCGCCGCATCCACCAGTGCCCGCGCCGCCTCGCCGATCAGCGCCGGGCCGCGGTAGATCAACCCGGTGTAGATCTGCACCAGGTCGGCGCCGGCCTCGATCTTGGCGCGCGCTTGCGCGCCGCTCAGCACGCCGCCGACGCCGATGATCGGGAACGCCGGCCCCAACGCGCGACGCAAGGCGCCGATGACGCGGTTGCTGGGCTCGAACACCGGCGCGCCGCTCAGGCCGCCGGCCTCGGCGGCGTGCGGCAGGCCTTGCACCGCGTCGCGCGCGATCGTCGTGTTGGTGGCGATCAGGCCGTCGATGCCGTGGCGGCGCACGGTGGCGGCGATCACGCCGATCTGCGCGTCGTCGAGATCGGGCGCGATCTTCAGGAACAGCGGCACGCGGCGGCCGATGCGCGGCTGCAGCGCGTCGCGGCGCGCGGTGACGGCTTGCAGCAGCGCGTCCAGCACCTCGTCGCTTTGCAGCGCGCGCAGGTTTTTGGTGTTGGGGCTGGAGATGTTCAGCGTCACGTAGTCGGCGTGCGGCGCCACGCCGTCCAGGCAGGCGAGGTAGTCGTCGACCGCGCGCTCGATCGGCGTCGCCGCGTTCTTGCCGATGTTCAGGCCCACGATGCCGCCACCGGCGCGGAAGGCCGTCGCTCGTCGAACGTTGGCCACGAAGGCCTGCAGCCCTTCGTTGTTGAAGCCCAGGCGGTTGATCAGCGCCTGCTTGGCCGGCAGGCGGAACATGCGCGGCTTGGGGTTGCCGGGCTGGCCCAGCGGCGTGACGGTGCCCACCTCGATGAAGCCGAAGCCCATGGCGCCCAGGCCGTCGATGCAGCGGCCGTTCTTGTCCAGCCCGGCGGCCAGGCCCACGCGGTTGGGAAAGCGCAGCCCGGCGACGGTCACCGGATCGTCGACGCGCGGCGCTGACCACAGGCATTGCGCCGGCGTGTTCTGCAGCCGCGCGATGGCGTCCAGCGTCAGTTCGTGCGCGCGTTCGGGGTCCAGGCCGAACAGGAAGGGGCGGGTCAGGGCGTAGGGGACGAGCGGCATGGGGCGGCATTCTCGCAGCCGATAATCCAAGGCCATGACACAGGATGAACTCAAGGCCCTGGTCGGCCGCGCGGCGCTGGCCTTCGTTCCCGACGGCGCGATCGTCGGCGTCGGCACCGGCTCCACGGTCAACCACTTCATCGACGCGCTGGCCACGCGCAAGGATCGCATCGCCGGCGCCGTGTCCAGTTCCGAAGGCAGCAGCGCGCGCTTGCGCGCGCATGGCATCGCGGTGCTGGACGCGCAGGCGGTGCAGCGGCTGCCGGTCTACGTGGACGGGGCCGACGAGATCGACGGCCATGGCTGCATGATCAAGGGCGGCGGCGCGGCGCTGACGCGCGAGAAGATCGTCGCCGACCTCGCCGAGCGCTTCGTCTGCATCGCCGACCAGAGCAAGCGCGTGGCGGTGCTGGGCGCCTTTCCGCTGCCGGTGGAAGTGATTCCGATGGCAGTCGCGCAGATCACGCGGCGCTTTGCCGCGCTGGGCGGCACGGCCACGCTGCGCGAAGGCGTGCGCACCGACAACGGCCTGCCGATCCTCGACGTGCGCGGCCTCGCGATCCAGGACCCGCCGGCGCTGGAGACCGAGATCAACCAATGGCCCGGCGTCGTGACCGTGGGCATCTTCGCGCGCCACCGCGCCAGCCTGTGCCTGCTGGGCACCGCGCAAGGCGTGCAGCAGATCGACTTCTGACGATCAGCCGCCCGCGGCCTTGCGCGCCGCGCGGACCAACCAGCGCCCCGGGTCCACGGCATCGACCAGGCTTTGCTCCAGCGGCAGCGGCGTGCCCAGCAGCCGTGCGGCCAGCACTTCGCCCAGCAGCGGCGCCAGCGTGAGGCCGCGGCCGCCGAAACCCACCGCCAGGTGCAGCCCGGGCTCGCGCGGCAGCAGCCGCGCCTGGTCCAGCCGCATGCCGGGCGCGATCTCGCGCAAGGGCAGCGGGCCGACCAGCGGCAGCCGGTCGGGTGCCTGCACGCGCCAGCCGACGCGGCCTTGCAGGCGACCGCCATCGACGTTCAATTCCGACGTTAGCCCGCACAGGCTTTGCAGCCGCTGCAGGTTGGCGCGATGGTCTTGCTCGCGCGGGCGGGGATCGTCGCCGTCATCGCCGTCGCGGTTGCTCGCGCCGCACAGCACGCGGCCGTCGGGCAAGGGCAGGGCGTAGCCGTCGCCGGCCAGCGGCAGCCTCAAGTCGAAGGGCAGCACGCCGGCCGGCAGCACGCTGACCTGGCCGCGGCGGGCGACGAGCGGCAGTGCTGGCCAGCCCAGCGCCTGCAGCAAAGGGCCGGCCTGTTCGGCGCAGGCCAGCACGAGGTGTTCGGCGCCGGCCAGCGCGCGGCCTTCGCCGTCGACGCAAGTCCATTGCGCGCCGTCGCGGCGCAAGGCCTGCACGGCCACGCCGCCGCGGAACGCGATGCCGGGCCGCGCCAACAGCGTGCGCACCAGGTCCGCCGGCGACACCCAGCCGCCCGCTGGGTACCACCACGCCGGTGAACGCAGCGGCACGCCGGCCCGCGCGCCGGCTTCGGCCGCCGGCAGCGCTTGCACGAAATCGGCCGGCAGGCCTTGGGCGTCGATCAACGACTGCATCGCCGCCGCGTCGCGCTGCGGCTCCAGCCGCAGCAGGCCGTCCACGCCCTGCGGCACGGCGGTGCAGCGGCGCACGAATTGCGCCGTGCGCAGCGCGGCGGCGCGGAACAGCCGCGCATGCGGGTTGTCGCTGGCGTGCACGGTAGCGTGGAACAGTCCGGCCGGGTTGCCCGAGCTGCCTTCGGCCGGCGCGGCCTGACGGTCGATCACCTCGACCGCGCAGCCCAGTTCGGCCAGCGCCGCGGCGCAGCTGGCGCCGGCCAGCCCGGCGCCCAGCACCAGTACGCGGCCGGGGCGTGGCGTGGCTGGGGGCGGCGGCCGGCGCGGCTGGTAGCGGGCCTGCAGCACCTCGCGCTTGCCGCCGAGGCCGGCGCGGCGCTCGCAGGCGAAGCCGGCGGCGCCCAGGCCGTCGCGCACCGCGCGCGCCACGCTCCACGTCGCGGCCGTCGCGCCGGGCGCGGCGCGGTGGCCCAGGGTGCGCAGCACGGCGCGGTCCCACATGGCGGGGTTCAGTGCCGGCGCGAAGCCGTCCAGGTAGAAGGCGTCGGCCGCGAAGCGCCATTCGGGCAGCCAGTCGCGCACGTCGCCGAAGGCCAGCATGAGGCGCAGCGCGCCGTCGGCGAAGTCCAGCCGGTGCAGCCCCGGCACCAGCGGCGGCGAGGCGGCGAGCAGGGCTTGCGCCAGCTCGGCGCACTCGCGGTCCCGGTGGGCGCGCCGCAGGTCGTCCAGGCGCGGCGGATGGGCATCAACGGCAAGGTAATGCAAGCACCGCGGCCGCTGCGGGTCGTCGCGCCAGGCCTGCCACGTGGCGATGAAGTTATGCCCGAGGCCGAAGCCGGTCTCGAAAATGGTGAAGTCGTCGCGATCGGCCCAGCGTCGCGGCAACCCGTTGCCGGCCAGGAACACCTGCCGCGCCTGCGCGGCGGCGCCGGCGTCGCCGTGGTAGACGTCGCCGAAGTCCGGCGCCCGCGGCGTGCCGTCGGCGGCCCATTCGACGCGGGCCGGCCGCAGCGGCTGCGTCTTCAAGCGGCGGCCCGTTCGGCCAGCCAGCGCAGCAGCGGCTCGCGCACGGGGGTCAGGCCACGGTAGTCCAGCACGGCAGGGCTCATGCTGGCGATGGCGTCGGCCAGGCGGCGCGCGCGGTCGGCGCTGTGCACCACCTCGGGCAACGGCCGCACGTCGACGGCGATCGTGAACACGCTCTGGCCGGCCGCCGGCACCGGGATGAAGCTTTGCCGTTCGCTGCGGAACCAGGCGCGCGGCAGGCCGGTCGCCTGCGGGTCGTGCGCCCAGCGCTCGGGCGCCACGCGGCGCGGGTGGGTGTGCAGGCGCGGCGTGTCGCTGACGGTCCAGACGAAGCGCTCCCAGCGGTCGGGGCCGCCGACCAGCCGGGCCAGCGCCGGCGCCGCCTGGCGCAGCAGGTCGGCGTCGGGCACCGGCGCGTGCACCTGCACGAACGAGCGGCCGACCTTGTCCTCGGGCGCCCAGTGCGAGGGCAGCGCCACCGCCAGCCAGGGCAGGCTGGCGTCGGCCACGTCGACGATGGCCAGGTCTTCGACGAAGCACAGCGCCAGCAGCGCCGGCAGCCGCCACTCGGGCGCTTGCAGCGCCACGCAGCGCGGCACTTCGTCGCCCAGGCCGAAGGCGCCGCTGCCGGTCTGCTCGACCGCGCCGTCGCGCACGCGCAGGCCGAGTTGCGGCGCGGTGGCGGCGCGGCCGTCCCACGCAAAGTGCCGGGGATGCTCGGCGGCGGCCTGGCGGCACAGCACGTCCAGCGCCGGCATGGCGTCGAAGCCGGGGCGCGCCACCAGGGCCTGGTCGGCAAAGCTCGACAGCACGGCCATCTTCTCGCGCTGGTGACGGCCGCCGGCCGCCATCGGCGTGAGCTGCACGGCGCCCGGCGCCAGCTTGCGCAAACCCGGCTGCATGCGAAATGGCGCCTGCACCGCGGCGTCGAAGTCGAAGCTCATCGCGCGAGGATATGCCGTGGGAGAGGCCGTGCCGGACTCGAGCGCGCCGCCGGGTGACTTACGGATCGACCGCCGGCCCAGCACGCCGAGCGAACCCGAACGACAGTTCGCGGTGGTGCCGGATCGACAGCAGATGAACCACGCCCTCGGCGTCCGAAACCGTGGAGACGGTGTAGAGCATCAGGTCGTCGCCATGCAGGTACTCGCGCAGCGCGTCGGCGGCGCCGGCCGGCAGCGCGGCGAGCAAGGCCAGGGCCTCGGCGGAGCGGGGCGTGCTGTCGAGATAGCGCCGGCCGATGCGGGGGAAGCGCGCCAGGTTGGGAATCACCGTCGCCCGCAGTTCAGCCAGCAGTCGATCGAATGCGAAGCCTGCGTCGGACTCGACCAGGAACGCTTCGATGGCGTCCAGCCGCGCCAGGAAGCTGGCGGACAGCTCGACCCGAAACAGGCGATCAGCCACGCTTCCTGCGGGTCGGCGCCTTGGCTGCCGCTCGGCGGCGTTGCAACTCCGCAAGGGCTCGGTCGGCCTCGAAGGTCCGCCCGGCAGCGATGTCGGCCAGGCCGCGCCTGGCGTCTTCGATCAGCAGCAGATGGATGCGCTCGCGCTCCAGCGCGTGGTAGTAGTCCAGGCGAGCCGCGTCGATGAGGGCCACATAGCTCTCGCCGTTCTTGGTGATGATCTTCTCGGCGCCCGCCTTGGCCTGGTCGGCCAGTTCGGACAGCTTGGCGCGGGCCTGGGTGAACGGCACCACGTCGCTGGCGGAAAAGCCCATGGCCGGTTCCTTTGTGCGTAGATGACAGAATTCTGTGCAGTCTACGCGACACGGCACCCACGAAAAAGGGGCACCGCGGTGCCCCTTGATCGATGCGGCGCCGACCGAGGTCAGGCGCGCTTGCGGTACTCGTGCGTGCGGGTGTCGATCTCGATGCGGTCGCCGTCTTCCACGAACACCGGCACCGCCACCTCGAAGCCGGTGCCGACCAGGCGCGCGGGCTTCATCACCTTGCCCGAGGTGTCGCCCTTGACGGCCGGCTCGGTGTTGATCTGGCGCACCACCGTAGTGGGCATTTCCACCGAGATGGCCTTGCCGTCGTAGAAGGTCACTTCCACCGGCATCGCGTCTTCCAGGTACTGGATGGCGTCGCCCATGTTCTCGGCTTCCACCTCGTACTGGTTGTACTCGGCGTCCATGAAGACGTACATCGGGTCGGCGAAGTAGGTGTAGGTGCAGTCCTTCTTGTCGAGGATGATCTGGTCCATCTTGTCGTCGGCCTTGAAGACGACTTCGGCCCCTGCGTTGTTGAGCAGGTTCTTCATCTTCATGCGCACCGTGGCGGCGCCGCGGCCGCCGCGGCTGTATTCGGTCTTGAGCACGACCATCGGGTCCTTGCCCTGCATGATGACGTTGCCGGCGCGGATTTCCTGTGCGAGTTTCATGGTCGTTGTCCTGAGCGCGATTCAGCTTGGCGAAAAGCCCGCGATTCTAGCAGGCCACTAGGGTTTGCCCGCTTTTTCCAGTGCAAAACGCCGCAGTTCGGTCGTCAGATCGTGCTGCGCCAGCAGGCGTTGCCGCCAGGCTTGCTGCCAGGCGCGCCAGGCCGCCAGGTCCGGCAACTCGGGCAGCGCCGGCGCGCCAGCGTCGAGCCCGTTCCATTGCCGCTGGGCGCGGCGCACGGCCAGCGCCAGCGACGGCGGGGCGCCGTCCAGGCAGCGGTCGAGCCAGGCCTCCAGCTTCGGCGCGTGGGCGCCGTCGTGCTGGGGGTAGATCTGCCACAGCAGCGGCGCGGCGGCCCATTGCGCGCGCACGAACGAATCTTCGCCGCGCACGGCGTTGAGGTCGCAACTCCACAGCAGGCGGTCGTAGTCGGGCTGCGTCAGCCAGGGCAGTTCGATCACGCGCAGGCCAGGTGGCAGCGGCAGCGCGCGCAGCGGCGCCACCGCGGGGCCCGGCGCGGCCAGCAGCAGCGTGGGCTGCGCGGCCAGCACGGGCAGCCAGTCGGCCAGCCGCGGCAGCGCGTAGCTGAACAGGCTGGCCACGCGTTCGCCGGGCCGTGGCGCCCAGCCGTGCGCGGCCAGCCAGGCCTGGCGGTCGAAGGCTTCCTGCTGCTGCAGCAAGGCTGATTCGCGCAGCAGGCCGCCGGTGCGCGGCGTGAAGCCGGGGTAGAAGAACCACTTGTGCAGGCCATTGGACTGCGGCGACGGCAGGCCGTGTGAACGTTCGACGTAAGCCTCTGCGCTGAGGTATTCGAGGTTGATCCACACCGGCGGCGGCCGCCGCCGCGCCATGGCGTCGACGAAGGCCGGCGGCGGGTCGCAGCCGAAGGCTTCCACCACCACGTCGCCCACCACGTCGCCGACGTTGGCCGGCGGCGCGTCGGACCACGGCAGCACCTCCACGCCGGCGGCGCCTTGCGGCGCCATCCAGGCCAGCGCGCGCGCGTCGTCGACGACCAGACGCACCGTGTCGCCGCGCGCGGCGAGGTCGCGCGCCAGGCGCCAGCACACGCCCAGGTCGCCATGGTTGTCGATGACGCGGCAGAACAGGTCCCAGCGAAGCAGCCCCATCGCGCGATTATCGAAAAGGGGCGGCGGCACAATCGGCCCCGATGAGCGACGACGCCACCCCCGAGGCCGCGGCCAGCGCGCGCGAGCGCCTGCTGGCCGAGGTGGCGGCGCTGCCCGGGCTGCCCGGCGTCTACCGCTGGTTCGACGCGCAAGGCGGCGTGCTCTACGTGGGCAAGGCGCGCAACCTGAAGAAGCGCGTCTCCAGCTACCTGCACAAAGACCACGGCGGCACGCGCATCGGCGCGATGGTCGCGCGCATCGCGCGGCTGGAGACCACCGTCGTGCGCACCGAGGCCGAGGCGCTGCTGCTCGAGAACAACCTCATCAAGACGCTCGACCCGCGGTTCAACATCCTGTTCCGCGACGACAAGAGCTACCCGTACCTCAAGATCACCGGACCACGCGCCGCCGACGGGGCAGGGGCCGCGTCGGCTTCCAGGTTCCCGCGTGTCGCCTACTACCGCGGCGCCGTGGACCGCAAGCACCGCTACTTCGGCCCCTATCCCAGCGCCTGGGCGGTGAAGGACACGATCCAGCTGCTGCAAAAGGTCTTCCTGCTGCGCACCTGCGAAGACACGGTGTTCAGCAACCGCTCGCGGCCCTGCCTGCTGCACCAGATCCGCCGCTGCTCGGCGCCTTGCGTCGGCTTCATCGGCGTCGACGACTACGCGCGCGACGTGCGCGACGCCGAGCGCTTTCTGCTCGGCGAGCAGCAGCAGGTGATCGACGACCTGCAGGCGCAGATGATGACGCTGGCCGACGCGCTGGAGTTCGAGAAGGCCGCCGAGGTGCGCGACCGCATCGGCGCCTTGTCGCGCGTGCTGCACCAGCAGGCGATGGACGAGAGCAGCCTGTCGGCGTCGGACCGCGACGTCGACGTGCTGGCCGTCAAGGTGGCCGGCGGCCGCGCCTGCGTCAACCTGGCCATGGTGCGCGGCGGCCGCCATCTCGGCGACCGCGCCTACTTTCCCAGCCACGTCGACGACGCGGTCACCTGGGACGCCGAAGCCGCCGAAGGCCGCGCGCAGAGCGACCCCGAGACGGCGGTGCTCGAAGCCTTCATCGCCCAGCACTACCTCGGCCAGGCGGTGCCGCCGCTGCTGGTGACCAGCCACGCACCCGACCCGGCGCTGATCGCCGCGCTGGCCGAGGCCGCCGGCAGCAAGGTGCGCAGCGTGCAGCAGCCGCGCGAGCAGCGCCGCATCTGGCTGGAGATGGCCGCCAAGGGCGCCGAATTGGCGCTGGCCCGGCTGCTGGCCGAGGAGGGCAGCCAGCGCGAGCGCACGCGCGCGCTGATCGAGGCGCTGGACCTCGACGTCGCCGACCCCGACGCGCTGCGCATCGAGTGCTTCGACGTCAGCCACACGGCGGGCGAGGCGGCGCAGGCCTCGTGCGTGGTCTACGAGAAGCACCAGATGCAGAGCAGCCAATACCGTCGCTTCAACATCGAAGGCATCACCGGCGGCGACGACTGCGCCGCGATGCGCCAGGTGCTGACGCGCCGCTACGCCAAGCTGGCCGAGGCGCTGGCGCGCGAAGGCGCGGAGCCGACGGCGGAGCCGGCGGCGGAACCGACGACGGCCGACGCCGAGCCGGCGCCGGAAGCTGCCGCACCCAGCGCCGCGCCGCGCGCCGCCCGCGCCCGCTTGCCCGACCTCGTGCTGGTCGACGGTGGCCGCGGCCAGGTGGCGATGGCGCGCGAGGTCTTCCAAGACCTCGGGCTGGACCTCGGGCTGATCGTCGGCGTCGAGAAAGGCGAGGGCCGCAAGGTCGGTCTGGAAGAGCTGGTGTTCGCCGATGGCCGGCCCAAGGTCTACCTCGGCCACGACTCGGCGGCGCTGATGCTGGTGGCGCAGATCCGCGACGAAGCGCACCGCTTCGCGATCACCGGCATGCGCGCGCGCCGCGCCAGCGTGCGCACCGGCGGCAGCAAGCTGGAAGACATTCCCGGCGTCGGCCCGCGCAAGCGCGCGCGGCTGCTGCAGCGCTTCGGCGGCGTGCGCGGCGTCAGCAACGCCGGCGTCGACGACCTCGCGGCGGTGGAAGGCATCTCGCGCGAGCTGGCCGAGGAGATCTACCGTGCCCTGCATTGACCATGCGCAAGAGCCAGGGCGGCTGCGCCGCCGGCTGCTGCTGGCGCTGCCGGCGGCCGGCGCGCTGGCGGCCTGCAGCCCGCCGGAACGCGCGGTGCCGCTGACGCCGGCGCCGCCGCCGCCGGCCGCGCCGCCAGGGCCCACACCGGCAGCGTCATCCACGCCGCCGGTGCGGGCTTCGTCACCGGCGTCGTCGCCCGCGTCATCGAGCGCCGCCGTCCGCCACCCGCCGCTGGCGCCGCCGCAGGCCGCGCGCAACTGGGACGAGTTCCGCCAGCAGGCCGCGCGCCGCCTCGTGCAGGCCCATCCCGACGGCAGCTACACCGGCCCGGTGGCCGAGCCGCTGCTGGCCATTCCGGTGCTGGAAGTCGAGCTCAACGCCGACGGCAGCGTGCGCCGCATCGAGGTGCTGCGCCATCCGCGCCAGGCGCGCGACACCACGCAGCTGGCGATCGACGCGGTGCGCCGCGCGGCCCCCTACGGCGCGATGACGCGGCTGCCGCGGCCCTGGAAGTGGGCCGAGGTCTTCCTGTTCGACGAGCAGCGGCGCTTCAAGCCGCGCACGCTGGACGAGTAGCGCCGGCCGAATGGCCCGTCCACTTGGGCACAATCACGGAGATGGTTGGCCCCCAAGCTCACTGCGTTCGCTGCCCCCCGAGGGGGCGCTCAATGCCCTGCGGGCGGCCGGGCGGGCATTGAGATGTTCCTCACGGTTCCGACGCTGCTGACCTGGGCCCGCATCGTGGCCATTCCGCTGATCATCGGCGTGTACTACCTGCCGCTGGACAACGCCACGCGCAACCTGGCGGCCACCGTGATGTTCGTGTTCTTCGCGCTCACCGACTGGTTCGACGGCTGGCTGGCGCGCAAGCTCAACCAGACCTCGGCCTTCGGCGCCTTCCTCGACCCGGTGGCCGACAAGATCCTGATCTGCGCCGCGCTGATCATCCTGCTGGCGCTGCAGCGCGTGGACGCGCTGGTGGCGCTGGTCATCATCGGCCGCGAGATCGCGATCTCGGCGCTGCGCGAGTGGATGGCGCAGATCGGCGCCGCGCGCAGCGTGGCGGTGCACATGCTGGGCAAGCTCAAGACCTCGGCGCAGATGGTGGCCATCCCCTTCCTGCTGTACGACAGCGCGCTGTTCGGCGTGATCGACACGCGGCTGTGGGGCACCGCGCTGATGTGGGTGGCCGCGGTGCTGACGGTGTGGTCGATGGTCTACTACCTGCGCAAGGCGATTCCCGAGATCCGCGCCAAGGTGCGATGAGCGGCGCCGCTGCCGGCACCCGTGGCGACGCCTGGGTGCGCGCCATGCCGGTGGCCTTCGTGCTGATCTGGAGCACCGGCTTCGTCGTCGCCCGGCTGGGCATGCCGCATGCGCCGCCGTTCGGCTTCCTCGCCTGGCGCTATGCCTGCTCGGTGCTGCTGTTCGTGTTGTGGGTGATGGCCGCCGGCGGCGCGCGCTGGCCGCGTGGGCGCTCGCAGTGGCTGCACCTGGCCGTCACCGGCGCGCTGATGCACGGCGGCTACCTCGGCGGCGTGTGGGCCGCCGTCAAGCACGGGCTGGGCGCCGGCACGGCAGCGCTGATCGTCGGCCTGCAGCCGCTGCTCACGGCGATGTGGATGTCGCTGCAGGGCGCCCAGCATCGCGTCACGCCGCGCCAATGGCTGGGGCTGCTGCTGGGCCTGGCCGGCTTGCTGCTGGTGGTGCTGCACAAGCTGGGCGCCGGCCAGGCCACGCCGCAGAACGTGGCGATGGCGGTGGTGGCGCTGGCCAGCATCACCGGCGGCACGCTGTACCAGAAGGCCTTCGTCCAGCCGTGCGACGTGCGCACCGCGTCCACCGTGCAGCTGCTGGCCGCGCTGCTGGTGACGCTGCCGCTGGCGCTGCTGGAGACCGAGCCCATCCGCTGGCAGCGCGAGCTGCTGGTGGCGCTGGCCTGGTCGGTGCTGGCGCTGACGCTGGGCGCCAGTTCGCTGCTGTACTTGCTGATCCAGCGCGGCGCGGCGACCCAGGTCACCAGCCTGATGTACCTGGTGCCGCCTTGCACCGCGGTGCTGGCCTGGGCGATGTTCGGCGAGGCGCTGACCGCCTCGGTCATCGCCGGCATGGCGTTGACGGCGCTGGGCGTCAGCCTGGTGCTGCGGCCGCCTCGCTAGACCGCCGCGCTGGACCGGCGCCAGCCTCGGCCCGCCTCGGTGTTTGCCCCGAGGCGCAGCGCCGCCGGCGCTGCCTACACTCCGGCCCCGTTCGATTGGCTGAAGAGCGTTCAGCCGATCGAACGGCTGCCGTTTTCCACCCCGATGCAACTCCGCCAACCCGCCCCCGTTTCGCGCAGCGCGCCGTCGCCGGCCCTGGTGCCCGCGGTGTCGCGGGCGCTGACGCTGCTGGAGCGGCTGGCCCAGCGCCGCGAGCCGATGAGCCTGGCGCGCCTGGCCAGCGAGCTGGAGCTGCCCAAGAGCAGCGTGCACGGCCTGTGCAACACCTTGCTGCGTTATGGCTACCTGCAGCGCCAGGACGACGGCGCCTTCCGCATCGGCCCCGGCGTGATGCCGCTGGCCGAGGCCTTCGTCTGCGGCACCGGCATCACGCAGGAGTTCAACGCGCTGTGGGCCGGCGCCGCGCCCGACGAGACGGTGATCCTCTCGGTGCTGAACGGCCGCGAGGTGGTCTACATCGGCGTGCGCAACGGCCGCCGGCCGCTGGGCCTGGCGTTCAACGTGGGCATGCGGCTGCCGGCGCACCTGGCGGCCACCGGCAAGGCCATGCTGGCCGAGCTGGAACCGGCGCGCGTGCGCCGCCTGTTCGGCAGCGGCGCGCTCGCGCAGATGAACGGCCGCGGCCCGCGCCGCGTGGCCGAGCTGCTGCCCGAGCTGGAATTGACGCACCGCCGCGGCTACAGCATCGACGACGAAGGCGTGCGCGACGGCGTCTACTGCATCGGCGCGCCGGTGTTCGACGCCGCCGCGCAGCCGGTGGCCGGCATCGGCATGTGCCTGAACCGCGTGACACTGGGCGACGAAGCCGACGCTCGCCACCGCGAGACCGTGCTGGCCGCGGCCCGCGCGCTCACGCAACGGCTGGGCGGACGCGCGCCGGCGGCGCCCCGCGCTTGAGGCTTTGAGGACCGCATGGCCGACGACTTCATCCTGCAGACCCGCGGCCTGACCAAGGAGTTCAAGGGCTTCGTCGCCGTGAACCAGGTCGACCTGAAGGTGCGCCGCGGCAGCATCCACGCGCTGATCGGCCCCAACGGCGCCGGCAAGACCACCTGCTTCAATCTGCTGACCAAGTTCCTCACGCCGACGGCGGGCAGCATCGTCTTCGACGGCGTGGACATCACCGGCGAAAACTCGGCCCACATCGCGCGGCGCGGCGTGATCCGCTCGTTCCAGATCTCGGCCGTGTTCCCGCACCTCACGGTGCTGGAGAACGTGCGCGTGGCGCTGCAGCGCAAGCTCGGCACCTCGTTCCACTTCTGGCAGCCCGAGCACACGCTGGACACGCTGAACGACCGCGCGCTGGAACTGCTGGAAGCGGTGGACCTGCGCCAGCACGCCGCGCTGAGCGCGGTGGAGCTGAGCTACGGCCGCAAGCGCGCGCTGGAGATCGCCACCACGCTGGCGATGGAGCCGCGGCTGATGCTGCTGGACGAGCCGACGCAAGGCATGGGCCTGGAAGACGTGGACCGCATCAAGCAGCTCATCAAGAAGGTCGCCGCCGACCGCACGGTGCTGATGGTCGAGCACAACATGAGCGTGGTGGCGAGCCTGGCCGACACCATCACCGTGCTGGCGCGCGGCGCGACGCTGGCCGAAGGGCCTTATGCCGAGGTCTCGAAGAACCCCGCGGTGATCGAGGCCTACATGGGCAGCGCCAACGTCGAACTCAAAGGGGCCCATTGAGATGGCGAAGCGCTTCCTCGAAGTGCACGGCCTGCACGCCTGGTACGGCGAATCGCACGTGCTGCACGGCGTGAACTTCCACGTCGACGAGGGCGAGGTCGTCACGCTGCTGGGCCGCAACGGCGCCGGCCGCACCAGCACGCTGCGCGCCATCCTCGGGCTGACGGGCAGCCGCAAGGGCTCGGTCAAGATCCACGGCACCGAGGCCATCGCGCTGGCCACGCACCGCATCGCGCGGCTGGGCATCGGCTACTGCCCGGAAGAGCGCGGCATCTTCTCCAGCCTGTCGGCCGAAGAGAACCTGCTGCTGCCGCCGCGGCTGGCCGATGGCGGCATGTCGGTGGAGCAGATCTACGCGATGTTCCCCAACCTGAAAGAGCGTGCCAGCAGCCAGGGCACGCGGCTGTCGGGCGGCGAGCAGCAGATGCTGGCCGTCGCGCGCATCCTGCGCACCGGCGCGCGGCTGCTGCTGCTCGATGAGATCTCCGAAGGCCTGGCCCCGGTCATCGTGCAGAAGCTGGCCGAGATGGTGGTGGCGTTGCGCCAGCAGGGCTACACCATCGTGATGGTCGAGCAGAACTTCCGCTTCGCCGCGCCGCTGGCCGACCGCTTCCTGGTGATGGAGCACGGCCAGGTGATCCAGTCCTTCACCCAGTCCGAACTGCCGGCGCGCATGGAGCGCCTGCACGAGTACCTCGGCGTCTGACGATCGCACCCGATCCGGCCGCCGCCCCGTCCGCTGTCAACCCCACGGAGACCCCGTCCATGAAGCTCAACCAGATTGCCGCCACCGCGGCCCTGACGCTGGCCGCCGCCACCGGCGCGCATGCCCAGATCTCGGGCGACGTCATCAAGATCGGCATCATCACCGACATGTCCAGCGTCTACGCCGACCTCGACGGCCAAGGCGGCGTGGAGGCCATCAAGATGGCCATCGCCGATGCCGGCGGCACGGTGGCCGGCAAGAAGGTCGAGGTGATGTACGCCGACCACCAGAACAAGGCCGACATCGCCGCCGCCAAGGCGCGCGAATGGTTCGACACCCAGGGCCTGGACATGCTGATCGGCGGCACCAACTCGGGCACCAGCCTGGCCATGGCCAAGGTGGCGGCCGAGAAGAAGAAGCCCTTCCTCGTCGTCGGCGCGGCCACCTCGGCGCTGACCAACGACCAGTGCACGCCCTACACCGTGCACTGGGCCTACGACACGGTGGCGCTGTCCAAGGGCACCGGCAACGCGGTGGTCAAGGCCGGCGGCAAGACCTGGTTCTTCCTGACCGCCGACTACGCCTTCGGCGCGCAGCTGCAGAACGACACCACCAAGGTCGTCGAGGCCGCGGGCGGCAAGGTGGTGGGCTCGGTCAAGCACCCGCTCAACGCCAACGACTTCTCGTCGTTCCTGCTGCAGGCGCAGTCCAGCAAGGCGCAGATCCTGGGCCTGGCCAATGCCGGCGGCGACACCATCAACAGCATCAAGGCGGCCAACGAGTTCGGCATCACCAAGTCGATGAAGCTCGCCGGCCTGCTCATCTTCATCAACGACATCCACTCGCTGGGCCTGAAGACGACGCAAGGCCTGTACCTCACCGACAGCTGGTATTGGAACCAGAACGCCGACACGCGCGCCTGGAGCCGCCGCTTCTTCGAGAAGATGAAGCGCATGCCCTCGTCGCTGCAGGCCGCCGACTACTCGGCCACGCTGCAGTACCTCAACGCCGTCAAGGCGAGCAACAGCGACGACGCCGACAAGGTGCTGGCGCAGATGAGGAAGACCAAGATCAACGACATCTTCGCCAAGGGCGGCTGGATCCGCGGCGACGGCCGCATGGTGCACGACATGTACCTGATGCAGGTGAAGACGCCCGAGCAGTCCACCGAACCCTGGGATTACTACAACGTCGTGCAGACCTTCAAGGGCGAGGAGCCCTGGACCACCAAGGCCGAATCGAAGTGCCCGTTGTGGAAGTGACCTGAGCAAGCCCCGCGCCGGCGCGAGCATTCGACGATGGAGATCTTCGGCATCCCCCTGCAGGCCTTCCTGGGCCAGCTCCTGCTGGGCCTGGTGAACGGCTCGTTCTACGCCATCCTGAGCCTCGGGCTGGCGGTGATCTTCGGCCTGCTGGGCATCGTCAACTTCGCGCACGGCGCGCTCTACATGATGGGCGCCTACGTCGCCTGGCTGGGGCTCGAATACTTCGGCATGAACTACTGGCTGGCGCTGCTGGTCGCGCCGCTGGTGGTGGGCGCGTTGGGCCTGCTGATCGAGCGCACGTTGCTCAAGCAGCTCTACCGCATCGACCCGATCTACGGCCTGCTGCTGACCTTCGGCCTGTCGCTCATCGCCGAAGGCATCTTCCGCGACCGCTTCGGCGTCTCGGGCCAGCAGTACGCGGTGCCCGAGCTGCTGCAGGGCGCCACCAACCTGGGCTTCATGATCCTGCCCAACTACCGCGGCTGGGTGGTGTTCGCGTCGCTGCTGATCTGCTTCGGCACCTGGTACTTGATCGAGCGCACGCGGCTCGGCTCGTACCTGCGCGCCGGCACCGAGAACCCGGCGCTGGTGCAGGCCTTCGGCGTCAACGTGCCGCTGATGGTGGCGCTGACCTATGCCTTCGGCGCCGGCCTGGCGGCGGTGGCCGGCGTGCTGGCCGCGCCCGTCATCCAGATCACGCCGCTGATGGGCAGCAACCTGATCATCGTGGTCTTCGCGGTCGTGGTGATCGGCGGCATGGGCTCGATCCTCGGCTCCATCCTCACCGGGCTGGTGCTGGGGTTGGTCGAAGGGCTGACCAAGGTCTTCTATCCCGAGGCCTCGAACATCGTGGTCTTCGTGATCATGGCCATCGTGTTGATCATCCGGCCGGCCGGCCTGTTCGGGAAGGAACGCTGATGGGCACCGATCAGCTCGGCCGCCGCCTCTGGCTCGTCGGCCTGGCCATCCTGGTGGCCGCGCCCTTCATCGGGCTGTACCCGATCTTCATGATGAAGGCGCTGTGCTACGCGATCTTCGCCTGCGCCTTCAACCTGTTGCTGGGCTTCACCGGGCTGCTGTCGTTCGGCCACGCGGCCTACCTGGGCGCCGCGGCCTACGGCACCGGCTGGCTGATCAAGAGCGCCGGCTGGTCGCCCGAGCTGGGCGTGCTGGGCGGCACCTTGTTCGCCGGCGCCATCGGCCTGCTGGTGGGGCTGATCGCCATCCGCCGCCAAGGCATCTACTTCGCGATGATCACGCTGGCGATGGCGCAGATGGTCTACTTCGTCTGGCTGCAGGCGCCGTTCACCGGCGGCGAAGACGGCCTGCAAGGCGTGCCGCGCGGCAAGCTGTTCGGGTTGATCGATCTGAGCAACGACCTCGTGCTGTACTTCGTGGTGCTGGCGGTGTTCGTCGCGGTGTTCCTGTTCATCGTGCGCGTCGTGCACTCGCCTTATGGCCAGGTGCTGAAGGCCATCCGCGAGAACGAGGCGCGCGCCGTCTCGCTGGGCTACGACGTCGACCGCTACAAGCTGCTGGCCTTCGTGCTGTCCACCGCGCTGGCCGGGCTGGCCGGTTCGATGAAGACCGTGGTGCTGGGCTTTGCCACGCTGTCCGACGCGCACTGGTCGCTGTCGGGCGAGGTGGTGCTGATGACGCTGCTCGGCGGCATGGGCACCTTCGCGGGGCCGGTGATCGGCGCCTTCACCATCATCGGGCTGCAGAACTTCCTGGCCGACCGCGTCGGCTCTTGGGTGACGGTGATCATCGGCGCCATCTTCGTCGTCTGCGTGGTCGCGTTCCGGCGCGGCTTCGTCGGCGAGTTGCTCGCGTGGCAGCAGCGCCGTCGCGCCAGCGAGCCCTGAGCGCCGCGTTGTCAAGCGGACAAGCCCGCTGATCTGCGTCAGCGAAGGGCGCGGTTCCCTCGATCGAAGGACATAGAATCCGCGGCCGTCCCTTGACACCGCCAGGGCCCGCGGCTGTAATGAATTGGCGGTACGCACGCGTGCTCGAAGTCGGGCACCCGACACTCCACACCGACCCAATACCCGAAGACCTTGAGAGGGGGTAAGCACGTGAACAAGACGGAATTGATCGAGCACATCGCCAAGCAGGCCGATATTTCCAAGGCCGCCGCCACCCGCGCGCTGGAAGCTCTGATCAGTGGCGTGAAGAGCACGCTCAAGAAGAACGGCAGCGTCGCCATCGCCGGCTTCGGCACCTTCGCCGTCACCAAGCGCGCGGCCCGCACCGGCCGCAACCCGCGCACCGGCGCCGCCATCAAGATCAAGGCCGCCAAGGTGCCCAAGTTCCGCCCCGGCAAGGCCTTGAAGGACGCGGTCTGACGCCTGCACACGGCGCCTGCACATGGGCCGGGTGCTTAGCTCAGTTGGTAGAGCGGCGCCCTTACAAGGCGTAGGTCGGCGGTTCGAACCCGTCAGCACCCACCACCGGACCCGGTCTCTTGCCAGGCCGTTGGTGACCGAAGGCTAGAATCGGCAAGCAGCCGTTGGCCGGTCGTCATCGATCGGCCTGCCCCGAAGGCGAACCGCGGTTCGCCTTCGTCGTTTCTGGCGCTCGGCTTTTCATTCTTCGGCAACCCTCGCGGCGCGGTGCGCAGCCGGCCGCGCAAGGCACAGAGCAACCATGTTCGATTTCGTCCGCACGCACTCCAAGCTGATGCTCGGCTTGATGGTCCTGCTGATCTTCCCGTCGTTCATCTTCTTCGGCATCCAGGGCTACTCGCGCTTCACCGACGGCAGCGCGGCCGACGTCGCCAAGGTCGATGGCCGCGGCATCACGCGCGGCGAGTGGGAGGCCGCGCACAAGCGCCAGGTGGAGCGCATGCGCCAGCAGATGCCCGGCGTCGACGCCAAGCTGCTGGACACGCCGGAGTTCAAGCGCCAGACGCTCGACGCGCTGGTGCAGGACTACCTGCTGCGCAGCGCGGCCTTGAAGCTGCACCTGCTGCCGGGCGACGACCGGCTGGCGCGCCTGTTCCGCACCGACCCCTCGCTGGCCGGCCTGCGCAACGCCGACGGCACCATCAACCGCGACCTGCTGGCCGCGCAAGGCATGAGCGCCGAGGGCTTCATCGAGCAGCTGCGCCAAGACTACGGGCAGCGCCAGGTGCTGGGCGCCGTGCGCGCCAGCGGCTTCGTGCCGCCGGCGGAAGCGAATGCGGCGCTCGACGCCATGCTGCAGCGGCGCGAGATCCAGTTCGAGCGCTTCGACCCCGCGGCCTACGCCGCCAAGGTCAACCCGAGCGATGCCGAACTGCAGGCCTACTACAAGGCCAACGAGAAGAGCTTCATCGCGCCCGAGCAGGCCAGCATCGAATACGTGCTGCTCGACCTGGACACCATCGGCCGCGACATCAGCCTGCCCGAGGCTGAGCTGCGCAAGTACTACGAAGAGAACATCGCGCGCTACACGGCGGCCGAAGAGCGCCGCGCCAGCCACATCCTGATCAAGGCCGACAAGGACATGCCCGCCGCCGAGCGCGCCAAGGCCAAGGCCCGCGCCGAGGCGCTGCTGGCCGAGGTGCGCAAGGCGCCGGCCAGCTTTGCCGAAGTGGCGCGCAAGCAGTCCGAGGACACCGGCTCGGCCGGGCAGGGCGGCGACCTCGACTTCTTCGCCCGCGGCGCCATGGTCAAGCCCTTCGAGGACGCCGTGTTCGCGATGAAGGTCGGCGAGATCAGCCCGGTGATCGAGTCCGACTTCGGCTACCACATCATCACGCTGACGGCGGTGCGCGGCGGCGAGAAGAAGCCCTTCGAGCAGGTGCGCCCCGAGATCGAGGCCGAGGTGCGCAAGAGCCTGGCGCAGAAGAAGTACAGCGAGGCCGCCGAGCAGTTCAGCGAGACCGTCTACCAGCAGTACGACAGCCTGCAGCCGGTGATCGACAAGCTCAAGCTCAGCAAGCACACCGCCACCGTGGCGCGCGCGCCGGCGCCCGGCGCCAGCGGGCCGCTGGCCTCCGAGAAGCTGCTGGCCGCGGTGTTCGGCAACGAGGCGCTGAAGAACAAGCGCAACACCGACGCGGTGGAGGTCGGCCCCAGCCAGCTGGCCTCGGCCCGCGTCGTCAAGTACGAGCCGGCGCACGCGCTGCCGCTGGCCGACGTGAAGGACCGCGTGCGCGCCGCCGTGGTGGCCGAGCAGGCCGCCGCGCTGGCGCGCAAGGACGGCGAAGCGAAGTTGACCGCCGCGCGCCAGAGCGAGGCCGCGCTGCCCAGCACCGCCACCGTCTCGCGCGTGCAGCCGCAGAACCTGCCGCGCGCGGTGATCGACGCCGTGCTGCGCGCCGACCTCGCCAAGGGCCCCGTGGCCATCGGCGTAGACGCTGGAGAACAAGGTTATGTCGTGGCCCGCGTGCTCAAGCTGCAGCCGCGCGAACAGCCCCCCGGCGGCGATGCGCCGCTGAAGGCCCAGGTCGACCAGGCCTGGGCCGCGGCCGAGACCGAGGCCTACCTGGAAGCGCTGAAGAAGCGCTTCAAGGTCGAGATCAAGACCGCCGTGGTGCAGCAGGTGATGCAGGGCGCATCGGCGGCGACGCCTTGAGGGCTTGATCGGCCTGGCGCCTGCCGCCTTGCGGTGCTGTCGTTGCTATCATTGCATCCAACGATCGCAATGGAGGCTGGCCGTGGGAACCTTGACGATCCGCAACCTGGACGATCCGCTCAAGACCCGCCTGCGGCTGCGCGCCGCCGCGCGCAACCGCTCGATGGAAGAAGAGGCGCGCCAGATCCTGCGGGCAGCGCTGCAGGAAGCCGCGGCGCCGGCGCAGGACCTGGGGATGCAGATCCGCGCCCGTTTCGCCGCGCTGGGTGACGTCCAACTGCCGGTTGAACCGCGCGAGCCGGTACGCCAGCCGCTGGATCTCTCGGCCCCGCCGCCGCGCCGCAAGGCCTTGCCCAAGGCCCGGTCAGCGCGCCGATGAGCACGCTGCTGGACACCAACGTCCTGTCCGAACTGCTGCGGGCCAAGCCGTCGCCACTGGTACTCAAATGGTTCGCGGCGCAGCCGCCCGAAAGCCTGTTCGTCAGCGCCGTCACCCAGGCCGAGATGATGCTCGGCGCCCGGCTGCTGCCGGCGGGCAAGCGCCGCACGGCGTTGGAAGGCGCACTCACGGCGATGTTCGACGAAGACTTCGCCGGCCGGGTCCTGCCCTTCGACGCATCGACCGTTCCTGCCTACATCGAGATCGTCAGCGGCCGGCGTTCGCTGGGCCGGCCGATCTCGCAGTTCGACGCCCAGATCGCGGCGATTGCCCGCCGTACCGGCGCGAAGCTGGCCACCAGGAACACCGCCGATTTCGAGCACTGCGGCGTTGCTCTCGTCGACCCGTGGAACGGGGCGAGCGACTGAGGCGGCGCGCGTCTTGCCCGTCCTTCCGGAACGGCGTCTTCCCTGATACCGGGCCTTATGACGTCGAACCCTCGGCCTCGGGCCCTCGATCTTCGGCAAGCACCATGAAAAACGCCGACGAAGCGCTGGGCTTGGTCGGCGTTTGAAATCTTGGGGTGGCTGATGGGACTCGAACCCACGACGACCAGAATCACAATCTGGGACTCTACCAACTGAGCTACAGCCACCGCTGCAAGCGTGGAAGTATAGCGGCAGCGGCCGGCCGGAACCCGGCCGCTGCCATCGATGCGGTCGACAACGAACCGGCTCCGGCGCGACGCCGCGGCCACGAGAGGATGGGCGATGACGACGACGACAAGAACGCTGCAAAGCCTGATCGGCGGCCGCTGGGTCGGCCAGGCGCCGGCGGCCGAGTTGCGCAGCGCGGTCAATGGGGCCGCGGTCTACCGCACGCATGCCGAGGCGCTGGACTTCGCCGAAGCGCTCGACTTCGCGCGCCGGCGCGGCGGCCCGGCGCTGCTGAAGCTGGACTTCCAGCAGCGCGCCGCGCGGTTGAAGGCGCTGGCCGCCTATCTGGCCGAGCACAAGGAGGCGTTGTACGCCGTCTCGCACCACACCGGCGCGACGCGCAGCGACGGCTGGATCGACATCGAAGGCGGCTCGGGCACGCTGTTCGCGTATGCCGGCGTCGGCGCCGGCGAACTGCCCTCGGGCAACATCGTCCACGAAGGGCCGGCGCTGCCGCTGGGCAAGAAAGGCCTGTTCGCCGGCACGCACATCCTGGTGCCGCGCGGCGGCGTGGCGGTGCACATCAACGCCTTCAACTTCCCCGTCTGGGGCATGCTGGAGAAGTTCGCGCCCAGCTTCCTGGCCGGCATGCCGTGCATCGTCAAGCCGGCCACCGCCACCAGCTACCTCACCGAGGCCTGCGTGCGGCTGATGCACGACTCGGGCCTGCTGCCCGAAGGCAGCCTGCAACTGGTGATCGGCGGCACCGGCGACCTGCTGGACCGGCTGGACGGCCAGGACATCGTCACCTTCACCGGATCGGCCGACACCGCGGCGCGGCTGCGCGCGCACCCGAACCTGATCGCGCGGGCGATCCCCTTCAATGCCGAGGCCGACAGCCTGAACGCCGCCATCCTGGCGCCCGACGTGACGCCCGACGACGAGGAGTTCGACCTCTTCGTCAAGGAAGTGGCGCGCGAGATGACGGTCAAGGCCGGCCAGAAGTGCACCGCCATCCGCCGCGCGCTGGTGCCGCGCCAACACCTCGATGCGGTGGCCGAGCGGCTGGCCGCGCGGCTGGCCAAGGTCGTCGTCGGCGACCCCGCGGTCGAAGGCGTGAGGATGGGCGCGCTGGCCTCGCACGCGCAGGTGGCCGACGTGAACGAGCGCCTGGCGCTGCTCAAGCGCGATGCCGAAGTCGTGTTCGGCCAGCAGGGCGCCGCGCCGGTGGGCGAGGGCACTGCCGGCGGCGCCTTCTTCACGCCGACGCTGCTGCTGGCGCGCAAGCCCGGTCCTGACGCCGCGCTGCACGACGTCGAAGCCTTCGGCCCGGTCAGCACGCTGGCGCCGTTCGACGACATCGACGAGGCCATCGCGCTGGCGGCGCGCGGCAAGGGCAGCCTGGTCACCACGCTGGTGACGCGCGACCTCGCGGTGGCCGCGCACGCGGTGCCGGCGCTGGCCGTGTGGCATGGCCGCGTGCACATCCTCGACCGCGAAGCGGCGCCGGAGTCCACCGGCCACGGATCGCCGCTGCCGCTGCTCAAGCACGGCGGCCCGGGGCGCGCCGGCGGCGGCGAGGAACTGGGCGGCCTGCGCGCCGTCAAGCACTACCTGCAGCGCACGGCGGTGCAGGGCTCGCCGACGATGCTGAGCGCCGTCACCGGCGAATACGTGCGCGGCGCCAAGCTGCGCGAAGAGCCGCTGCACCCCTTCCGCAAGCACTTCGACGAGCTGGCCGTCGGCGACTCGCTGCTGACCCACCGCCGCACCGTGACCGATGCCGACATCGTCGCTTTCGGCGGCATCTCGGGCGACTTCTTCTACATGCACTTCGACGAGGTCGCGGCGCGCCAAAGCCCGTTCGGCAAGCGCATCGCGCACGGCTACTTCGTGCTGTCGGCCGCCGCCGGCCTGTTCGTCTCGCCGGCCGAAGGCCCGGTGCTGGCCAACTACGGCCTCGACACGCTGCGCTTCGTCAAGCCGGTGGGCATCGGCGACACCATCCAGGCGCGGCTGACCTGCAAGCGCAAGATCGACAAGCCCGCGCGCAAAGGCCAGCCGCCGCAAGGCGTGGTGGCCTGGGACGTGCAGGTCACCAACCAGGACGGCGAACTGGTGGCCAGCTACGACATCCTGACGCTGGTGTTGAAGAAGCCGGCGTAGGGTCACCACCTGGCCACCGCCTGGCCGGCGGCGGCGCCGGCCGTTCAGCGGGCCTTGCTTGCCTCGGCGTACGTCGGTGCCACGGTGCGGCACCGTTGCTCGACCTGGTGCGCAATGCGCTGCACGTCCTGCGCCGGCAGCCGCTGCGTGCCGCGCGACCGCAGCAGGCCCGGCAATTCCTTGCCGCTGAACACGCGCACCGGGCCGCGCCCACTGCGCTCGACGAACCAGCCGGGCAGGGCCACGACCGGCAGCACCGAGACCGGCGACCCCACCGCGCTTGACAGCCATTTGGCCAGCCAGACCGCCTGGCGCTCGGCCTGCTCCAGCGGCGCTTTGGTGGTCCAGGTCGGGAACTTCAAGGTTTCGCCGTCGTAGGCCACGGTGGCTTCGGCCTTGCCGCCGCCTTGCTTCGGCTTGGTGTAGCCCTTGGTCTCGATCGCGAAGACGCCTTCGGCGGCGACGACGACATGGTCGATGTTGAACAGTTCGGCCGGAAAGTCGTGGAAGGTGGCCGCGCCTTGCCGCATCAACTGGTCGAGTTCCTGACCGACGGCCACCTCCGCGTCATAGCCCGCCTTCAACTGGTCGAGCCGGGTGCCCGCCTTGAGCAGCTTGCGCAGCATGTAGGCGATGAAGGCCACCGCCGCCAAGGCGTAGACCGGTGCCAGGCGCAGCATTTGTTGCAGGCCGACCAGATGGCCTTGGGCGAGGAACAGCGCCAGCACCAGCAGCGGCAGCACCATCAGAAAGGAAACGTCCCAGATGATGTCGTCGTTGGCCTCGGCCAGTTGCTCGCGCAAGGAATGGCCGGGACCTCTCAGCAAGGAGATGCTGATTGGCGAACGGCGACGTTGTCTCGCGTTCGCCTTGCGCCGCAGCAGCAGAACGATCGCGGCGACCGGCCCCGCCAAGCCTGCTGCACACACGCCAAAGACAATCCCGATCTGCTCGGTCCACCCGCTCATGAAGACACGTTACCTGACTCGCGCACGCGGGGCGCAAAGCTCCGCGGCCCGTCAAGTCAATCAAGCGTCGCGATACGTGCCCTTGGCCTTGGCCGCATGCGTGGCCAGCAGGTCCATCAGCGGCGGGCTCAGGCAGTCGTAGGGTTCGAGGCCCTTGGCGCGCAGCGTGGTGCGCACGTCGGCCATCTTCGACGGCGGCGTGCCGCTTTCGATGATCGACGACACGAAGGCCGCGAAGCCCGGGCCTTCCCAGCCGGCGTCTTTCGACAGCTCGGTGTGGATGAAGTCGAGCCCGTAGAACGGGTGGTCCTTGTTCTCGATGCGGCCGAACAAATGCGTGCCGCAGGCGGTGCAGGCGTGGCGCTGGATCGGCGCCTTCTCGTCGACGACCTTCAGCTTCTCGCCGTGGGCGCTGACGCTGAGCTTGTCGCGCGGCACCACGCCGACCACCGAGAACAGCGCGCCGGCCGGCTTCCAGCACTTGGTGCAGCCGCAGGCGTGGTTGAAGGCCACCTGCGCGGCCACCTTCACTTCCACCGCGTCGCTGGCGCAGCGGCAGCGCAGCGTGCCGCCGGCGAAGCCCGGCGCGGCTTTGGCCATGCCGCCGTCGATGGCGGGATGGAGGGACACAGTGCTCATGCGCGTTCTCCTTTCGTGGGGGGCCTTCGGGGGATCGGAGCGCCGGGCGCGCGGCCCGGCGCTCCGGGGGATGCTCGGGAATCTCGATTCAGTAGTGAATCACGCTGCGGATCGACTTGCCTTCGTGCATCAGGTCGAAGGCTTCGTTGATGCCGGTGAGCGGCATCGTGTGCGTGACGAAGGGCGCGAGTTGGATCTCGCCCTTCATCGCCTGCTGCACCATGCCGGGCAACTGCGTGCGCCCCTTGACGCCGCCGAACGCCGTGCCCAGCCAGCGCCGGCCGGTGACCAGTTGGAACGGCCGCGTCGAGATCTCCTGCCCCGCGCCGGCCACGCCGATGATCACGCTCTGCCCCCAGCCGCGGTGCGCGCATTCCAGCGCCGCGCGCATGACGTTGACGTTGCCGATGCATTCGAACGAATGGTCGACGCCCCAGCCCGTCATGTCGACGATCACCTGCTGGATCGGCTTGTCGTGGTCTTTCGGGTTGACGAAGTCGGTGGCGCCGAACACGCGCGCCAGGTCGAACTTCGACGGGTTGGTGTCGACGGCGATGATGCGCCCGGCCTTGGCCAGCTTGGCGCCTTGCACCACGGCCAGCCCGATGCCGCCGAGCCCGAACACCGCCACCGTGTCGCCCGGCTGCACCTTGGCGGTGTTCTTCACCGCGCCCAGGCCGGTGGTGACGCCGCAACCCAGCAGGCACACCTGCTCGGGGTTGGCCTGCGGGTCGATCTTGGCGAGCGAGACCTCGGCCACCACGGTGTACTCGCTGAAGGTCGAGCAGCCCATGTAGTGGTACAGCGGCTGGCCGTCGTACGAAAAGCGCGTGGTGCCATCGGGCATCACGCCCTTGCCTTGCGTGGCGCGCACGGCCACGCACAGGTTGGTCTTGCCGCTCTTGCAGAACAGGCATTGCCCGCACTCGGCGGTGTACAGCGGGATCACGTGGTCGCCGGGCTTCACGCTGCCGACGCCTTCGCCCACCTCGACGACGATGCCCGCGCCTTCGTGCCCCAGCACCACGGGGAACAGGCCTTCGGGGTCGTCGCCCGACAGCGTGAAGGCATCGGTGTGGCACACGCCGGTGTGCGTGATGCGCACCAGCACCTCGCCCTTCTTCGGCGGCGCGACGTCGATCTCGACGATCTGCAAAGGCTTGCCGGCGGCAAAGGCAACGGCGGCGCGGGATTTCATGGGCGGGCTCCTCATCGATTCGCCGGTTCCGGCAGGGGGTTCACTTCAGGTACGAGCGCACCAGCCGCACCAGGCGCTCGATCTCGACCTGCGTGTCGGCAGCGGCAGCGGCCTTGCGGCCCGAAGCCGCGACGCCGAAGGTTTCGCGCAGATGGCTCTCCAGCACCTCGGCCATCAGCCCGTTGGCGGCGCCGCGCAGCGCCGACAACTGCTGCAGCAGCGCGCCGCATTCGGTGCTGGCCAGCACGGCGCGTTCCAGCGCCTCGGCCTGGCCCTTGATGCGGCGCAGCCGGGCGACGACGCGTTTCTTTTCCTCGGCGGTGTGCGGCACGGCAGCCAAACGGTACTGGTACTGGTACTGTGGAGGAGTATCGCCGCCGGCGCGGCCCGGCGCCAGAGGGGGAAACCACCAGCGGCCCCTTGTCGATTGCCCGCCGGCGATACCTGGCCGGTATCGCGCGACACCCAAACAGTATTGGCCGCAGCAGCCCGGGCCGCCCATCATGCGCGGCATGGCGGCGGTCGGTGACCGGCAACCCCGCCGCCCGTCCCGAACCGAGGCCCGCAACGATGCCCCAGCCCTTTCTCGAAATCAGCCGCGACGGCCCGGTGGCCGTGCTGACGATGGACCGGCCGGCCACGGCCAATGCCGTGTCGGACCCGGATGCGATCGGCGCCTTGCTCGACGCCTGCGCCGCCATCAATGCCGACCACGGCGTGCGCGCCGTGGTGCTGACCGGTCGCGGCAGCGCCTTCTCGGCCGGCGGCAACCTGAAGACGCTGCGCGAGCAATTCGGCGCCGGCCTCGGCGCGCCGGTGTGGAGCCGCCTCGCCTATCGCGACGGCATCCAGCGCCTGCCGCTGGCGCTGCACGGGCTGGAGGTGCCGACCATCGCCGCCGTCAACGGCCACGCCATCGGCGCCGGCAACGACCTGGCCTGCATGTGCGACATCCGCATCGCCGCCGAGACGGCGCGCTTCGCCGCCAGCTTCATCAAGCTCGGCCTGCTGCCCGGCGACGGCGGCGCCTGGCTGCTGCCGCGCGTGGTGGGCCGCTCGCGCGCCGCCGAGATGGTGTTCACCGGCCGCACGCTCGACGCCCGCCAGGCGCTGGACTGGGGCCTGGTCTCGCAGGTCGTGCCGGCCGAGCAGTTGATGCCCGCCGCGCTGGCGCTGGCGCACGAGATCGCGCAGCACTCGGGCAGTGCGCTGCGCATGGCCAAGCGGCTGCTGCGCGAGGGCGAGCACAGCCGGCTCGACACGCTGCTCGAGATGTCGGCGGCGATGCAGGCGCTGGCGCACCACACGCCGGAGCACGAAGCGGCGCTGGCCGCCTTTGCCACGCGCCGGGCGCGTGGCGCGGCCACGGCTTCAAACCAACCCGCCAACGAAGGAACCGCCCCATGACCCACCCCTGGCAACGCCCGCTGGCCGCGCTGGCCCTGGCCCTGACGCTGGGCCTGGGCGCCGGCCAAGCCGCCGCCGCGGCGCCGGCCGACTATCCCAACCGCCCGGTGAAGATCGTCGTCTCGCTGCCGCCGGGCAGCGGCGCCGACACCGTGGCGCGCCACCTCGCCACCTGGTTGCAGCAGCGCCTGAAGCAGCCCTTCGTGGTGGAGAACAAGCCGGGCGCCAACAGCTTCCTGGCGGCGCAGGCGGTGGCGCGTGCCGAGCCCGACGGCTACACGATGTTCGTCGCCAGCAACTCGCCGATGAGCACCAACCTCGTCGCCTTCAAGCAACTGCCCTACGACCCGGTGCGCGACTTCGTGCCCGTGGCGCCGCTGGCGCGCTTCCCGATGGCGCTGGTGGTGGCCGCGCCGTCGCCTTACCGCACGCTGGCCGAGCTGACGACGCAGTTGCGCGCCGGCAAGTCCAGCTACGGCGGCGGCACCGCCACCTACCGGCTGGCGATCGAGCAGTACCAGTTGCAGAACGCCGTCAGCGCGATGCACGTGCCGTACAAGGGCACCTCGGCGGCGCTGCTCGACCTGGCCGGCGGCAACGTCGACTTCTCGATGGGCGACATCAGCGCCGTGCTGCCGCTGGTGCGCGGCGGCAAGCTGCGCGCGCTGGCCGTCACCAGCCGCACGCGGCAGAAGGAACTGCCCGAGGTGCCGACGATGATCGAAAGCGGCAACCCCGGCTACGAGTTCTATGCCTGGGTGGCGGCCTTCTTCCCGGCCAAGGTGGACCCGGCCATCGTGCGCAAGGTGGCGGCCGCCGCCGGCGATATGCTCAAGAGCCCGGCCACCGTGGCCTTCCTGGCCGGCATCGGCGGCGAGCCCATGCCCGGCGGCCCGCAGGAGCTGGCCGACTTCCAGGAGCGCGAGATCGCCAACCTGCGGCGCATCGCCGCCAAGGTGAAGATGGAGCAGGAGTGAATCGAGCGTCAGCCGGCCAGCGCCTGTGCCACCTCCACCAAGCGGCGCGCCGCGGCGCTGGGCGCCTGGGCGTCGACGGCCAGCGCAATGCCCACGGCCAGCGCCTCGGGCATGTCGGCCACCGGCAGCAGGCGCACGCCGTCGCCGGCCTGGTGGCGCGCCACCGCCGGCACCAGCGCCACGGCGAGGCCGCTTTCGACCAGCGCGAGCTGGGTCTGCACCTGCACCACTTCCTGCGCGATGGGCGGGTGGATGCCGGCATGGTCGAAGGCCAGCCTGACCAGGGTGTGCATCGCCGGCACGACGCTGGGCGATTGCACGATGAAGGGTTCGTCCGCCAGCTCCTGCAGGCTGATGCGATCACGCTGCGCCCAGCGGCTGCGCGCGTGCACCGCCACCAGCCAGTGGTCGCGCTCCAGTGGCGTGAGGGCGGCGCGCGTCGGCTCCAGCACGGGGGTGCGCAGCAGCGCCGCGTCGATCTCGCGCCGCTCCAGGCGGCGCAGCATCTCCTGCGTGGTCGACTCCTGCAGCACCAGCTCGACGCGCGGATAGCGTTCGCGGAACGCCGGAATCAGCCGCGGCAGCAGCGTCACGCTGGCGGTGCCGACGAAGGCCACCACCAGGCGGCCCTGCTCGCCGCCGGCGCACTCGCGCGCGGCGCGCTGGATCTCGTCGACATCGGCCAGCGCGCGCCGCGCATGCTGCAGCACGATCTCGCCGGCCGCCGTGACGCGCAGCGCGCGCGGCCGGCGCTCGAACAGCGCGACGCCCAGCTCTTCTTCCAGCTTGCGGATCGACGCCGACAGCGGCGGCTGCGCCATGTGCAACTGCTCGGCCGCGCGGTGGAAGTTCAGCGTCTGCGAGAGCACGACCACTTGCTTGAGCTGGCGCAATTCCATCGTCGGTTCGGCCTGTCGCCGCGGCTTGCGGCCTGACGATTCTAGAAAGCGAGCGATGTCAGCCACCCCCTGGACCTTCGAGCCGGCGGCCATTCCGGCGGCCGACGAGGCACTGCGCGCGCCGGTGCGCGCCTTCATCGCCGAGGCACTGCGCGACATGCCGCCGGCGCAGCGCGCGCGCTCTTGGATCGGCTTCGACGCCGAGTTTAGCCGCGCGCTCGGCCGCCAGGGCTGGATCGGCCTGACGCTGCCGCCACGCTACGGCGGCGCCGGGCGCAGCGCCTTCGCGCGCTTCGTGCTCACCGAGGAACTGCTCGCCGCCGGCGCGCCGGTGGCCGCGCACTGGATCGCCGACCGCCAATCGGCGCCGCTCATCCTGCGCTACGGCAGCGAGGCGCAGCGCCAGCGCTGCCTGCCGCAGATCGTGCGCGGCGAAGCGTTCTTCTGCATCGGCATGAGCGAGCCCGACACCGGCTCCGACCTGGCCGGCGTGCGCAGCCGCGCCGTGCGCACGGCCGACGGCTGGCGGCTGAACGGCCGCAAGATCTGGACGAGCAACGCCCACCGCGCCCACTACATGGTGGCGCTGGTGCGCACCTCGGGCGAGCCGAAAGACCGCCACCAAGGCCTGTCGCAACTGCTGATCGACCTGCAGCGCCCGGGCATCCAGGTGCGCCCGATTCGCGACATCACCGGCGACCGCCACTTCTGCGAGGTGCTGTTCGACAACGTGGAGCTCGACGCCGACGCGTTGATCGGCGACGAAGGCGCCGGCTGGGCGCAGGTGACGGCCGAGCTGGCGTACGAGCGCAGCGGGCCCGAGCGCATCTACTCCAGCATGGTGCTGGTCGACACCTGGCTGGCCGAGCTGCGCCGCCACGGCCGCGCCGATGCGCACACCGAAGCGCTGCTCGGCCGCATTGCCGCGCGCACCGCCGCGCTGCGCGCGATGTCGGTGGCCATTGCCGCGCAGCTCGACCGCGGCGAGCAGCCGGCGCTGGCCGCCTCGTTCGTCAAGGACCTGGGCACCGAGCTGGAGCAGGCGCTGCCGGGCTGGATCGCGCAGGCGCTGGAGACGGCGCCGCAGCCGGCCTCGCCGGCGCTGCAGCAGACGCTGGCCTACCTGACGCTGATGGCGCCCAGCTTCTCGCTGCGCGGCGGCACGCGGCAGATCCTGCGCGGCATCGTGGCGCGCGGCCTCGGGCTGCGCTGAAGGAGGGCGCCGAAATGGACGACGCATTGATCACCGGCCTGCAGCGCCTGCTGGCCGACCGGGCCACCGCCGACGCGGTGCGCGCGATCGAGGAGGGTGCCGACCCGCTGCCGCTGTGGCAGGCCGCGGAATCGCTCGGTTATGCCGACGCCTTCGTCGCCGAGGCGCAGGGCGGCATCGGCCTGCCGTGGAGCGACGCCTTCGCCATCGGCCAGGCGCTGGGCCGCGTGGCGTTTCCGCTGCCGCTGCTGGAAACGGCGCTGGCGCGCGCGCTGCTGGCCGATGCCGGCGTGGCCGCGCCGCCGGGGCCGATCGTCGTGGCCGAAGGCTTCGGGCCGATCCCCGGCTTGCGCGTGGCCGGCCACCTGCTGTGGCGCGACGGCGGCCAGTGGCGGCTGCTGCCGGCGCGGGCGCTGCGGCTGCGCCCCGGCGACCAGCGGCCGCTGGTGTCTGGGGCGTTGGAGGGCGTGCTGGAAGGCGTGCTGGAAGGCGTGCTGGAAGGCGTCGATGCCGGCGCCGAACGGGCCCGCTTCGCCGCGCCGCAGCCGGCCGACGTGCTGCTGGCGCCGTTGCAGGCGGCCGAGATGGCCGGCTCGCTGGCCGCGGTGCTGGAGCTGACGCTGGCCTACGCCGCCGACCGCCGGCAGTTCGGCCGCGCCATCGGCAGCTTCCAGGCGCTGCAGCAGGAGATCGCGGTGCTGGCCGAGCAGGTGGCGCTGGCCACCATGGCGGCGCGACTGGGCCGCGCCGATGCGGTGCGCGTGGGCCGCGCCGACGCGGCGTGCGTGGGCCGCGCCGACGCGGCGTGCGCCGCGAGCGCCAAGCTGGTGGCGGCCGACGCCGCGGCGCGCGCGCTGGCCATCGCGCACGCGGTGCACGGCGCCATCGGCATCACCGAGGAATACGCGCTCGGCCTGCACGCCCGCCGGCTGCACGAATGGCGCGTTGCCGCGCCCACGGCCGAGACCTGCGCGCGCCGCCTGGGCGCCACGCTGCTGCAAGGCGAGGGCACGCTGCTCGACTTCGTGCGCGCGGCGCTGCCGTCTGCATAACCCGTTTTCAAAGGAGACTGCCCGATGGGACCCCTGCAAGGCCTGCGCATCGTCGAGCTTGCCGGCATCGGCCCGGGGCCGATGGCGGCGATGCTGTTCGCCGACCTCGGCGCCACGGTGCTGCGCATCGACCGCACCGAGGCGGCCGACCTCGGCGTCAAGCGCCCGGCGCGCTTCAACCTGCTGCTGCGCAACCGCGACGTGATCGAGCTCGACCTCAAGCAGCCGGCGGCGGTGGAGCAGGTGCTGCAGTTCGTCGAGGCGGCCGACGGCCTGATCGAGGGCTTCCGCCCCGGCGTCACCGAACGGCTGGGCCTGGGCCCCGACGTCTGCCTGCAGCGCAACCCGAAGCTGGTGTACGGCCGCGTCACCGGCTGGGGGCAGAGCGGGCCGCTGGCCAAAGCCGCGGGCCACGACCTGAACTACGTGGCGCTGACCGGCGTGATCCACGCCATCGGCCGCGCCGGGCAGGCGCCCGCGGTGCCGCTGGCACTGACCGGCGACTTCTCCGGCGGCGCGCTGTACCTGGTGATCGGCATGCTCTCGGCGCTGCTGGAGGCGCGGCAATCGGGCCTGGGCCAGGTGGTCGACGCGGCCATCGTCGACGGCACGCTGTCGATGGCCACCACCTTCTACGGCCTGCACGCCGCCGGGCTGTGGAACGCCGAGCGCGGCAGCAACGTGCTCGACTCCGGCGCGCCGTTCTACGACGTCTACGAATGTGCCGACGGGCACTGGATCTCGATCGGCCCGATCGAGGCGCGCTTCTACGCGCAACTGCTGAGCCGGCTCGAACTCGACCCCGCCGCGCTGGGCGCCCAGCACGACCGCGCCGCGTGGCCGCAGGCGCGCCAGCAGATCGCCGATCGCTTCCGCCAGCGCACGCGCGCGCAGTGGTGCGAACTGCTGGAAGGCAGCGACGTGTGCTTTGCGCCGGTGCTGTCGTTCGCCGAGGCGCCGCAGCACCCGCACCTGCAGGCGCGCGGCAGCTTCGTCGAGGTGGGCGGCGTCGTGCAGCCGGCGCCGGCGCCGCGCTTCAGCCGCAGCGTGCCGGCCACGCCGACGCCGCCGCGCGAACGGCCCGAGGCCGACGTGGCCGCCGTGCTGGCCGCCTGGCGCCGGGGGCGCTGAGGTGGCCGGTCCGCTGGCCGGCGTGCGCATCGTCGACGTCACGACGGTGCTGATGGGGCCTTATGCGACGCAGATCCTCGGCGACCTCGGCGCCGACGTGATCAAGGTCGAGCCGCCCGGCGGCGACAGCGTGCGCGGCATCGGCCCGGCGCGCCACGCCGGCATGGCCGGCGTCTTCCTGCACGCCAACCGCAGCAAGCGCAGCATCGTGCTCGACCTCAAGCAGGACGCCGGGCGAGAGGCGCTGCTGAAGCTGGCCGCCGGCGCCGACGTGCTGGTCTACAACGTTCGACCGCAGGCGATGGCGCGGCTGCGGCTCGACTACGACGCGCTGCGCGCCGCCAACCCGCGCATCCTGTACGTCGGCGTCTACGGCTACGGCCAGGCCGGCCCCTATGCCGCCAAGCCGGCCTACGACGACCTGATTCAGGGCGCCGTGGCCATCCCCACGCTGGGCGTGCTGGCCGGCAACGAAGTGCCGCGCTATGCGCCCAACGCGATGGCCGACCGCATCGTCGGCATGGCCGCGGCCAACGCCATCACGGCCGGGCTGTTCGAGCGCGAGCGCAGCGGCCAGGGCCAGGCCATCGACGTGCCGATGTTCGAGACCATGGCGCAGTTCGTGCTGGGCGACCACCTGCAGGGCGCCAGCTTCGAGCCGCCGATCGGCCCGCCGGGCTACGCGCGGCTGCTCAACGAACACCGCCGCCCTTACGCCACCAAGGACGGCCACCTGTGCGTGCTGGTCTACAACGACAAGCAGTGGCGCGCCTTCTTCGAGCTGATCGGCCGCCCCGAGGCGATGAGCGCCGACCCGCGGCTGGCCAGCATCGGCGCGCGCACCGAGCATATCCGCGAGTTGTACCGCCTGGTGGCAGAGGTGATGCTGACGCGCACCTCGGCCGAATGGACCGCGGCGCTGGAGGCCGCCGACATCCCGGTGATGCCGATGCACACGCTGCAGTCGCTGCTGGACGACCCGCATCTGCGCGCGGTCGGCTTCTTCCAGACCGTACAGCACCCGAGCGAAGGCCGCATCCGCACGATGGCCGTGCCGTCTGGCTGGTCGCGCACGCGGCCCGAGGTGCAGCGCCAGGCGCCGCGGCTGGGTGAGCATGGCGCCGAGCTGCTGCGCGAGGCCGGCTATGGCGACGAGCAGATCGCCGCGCTGGTGGCGCAAGGCGTCACCACGCTGGGCGTGGCGGGGGCTTGAAGGCGAGGGCCGGCGCGCGCCGCGTACGATCGGCCCACGCATGCCCATTCCGCCTGTCCGCGACCGCGCCGAGCGCGCCCTCGAATCGATCGACAGCACCAAGCTGAGGCCGCCGCGTGCGGCGCGCCGGTTGATGGCGCGCGAGGCGCTGCTCGCCCGGCTGCAGGACGCGCGGCGCAAGCGCTGCATCGTCGTGCAGGGCCCGGCCGGCAGCGGCAAGACCAGCACGCTGGTGGCCTGGCGCCAGGCGCTGCTGACGCTGAACTACGACGTCGCCTGGCTCTCGCTGGCCAGCGAAGACGACGGCGCCGCGCGCTTCCTCGACTGCCTGGTCGCCAGCCTGGCCGAGGTCGACCCCGCCCTGGTGGCCGACGCCGTGCCGCTGCTGGGCCGCGACAGCGGCGACTCGGCGCTGGAACACGTGGCCATCACGCTGGTGCAGGCCATCGGCGCGCGGGCGCGCGAGCTGGTGCTGATGCTCGACGACCTGCAGCAACTGGGCGACCCCGGCGTCCACCGCGTGCTGCAATGGCTGCTGGACTACGCGCCGCCCAACCTGCACCTGGCCATCGGCTCGCGTCATGCGTTGCCCTTGTCGCTGGGCCGGCTGCGCGCGCACGGCGAGCTGGCTGAGTTCGACCTGCGCGACCTGCGCTTTTCCGCCGACGAGACCGAGCGCTTCCTGCGCGAGCAGCTGGGCGACATCGGCGCGCACAACGCGAAGGCGCTGCACCGCCTGACCGACGGCTGGGTGGCCGGGCTGCAGCTCTTCGTGCTGGACCTCAAGGGCCGCAGCGACGGCGGCTACGCGGCCGTGCAGCTGCGCGACGCGCGCGCCTTTGCCGACTACTTCGAAAGCGAAGTGCTGCAACGCATGGCCGCCGACGACCTGGCGCTGCTGGTCCGCGCCGCCGTCTGCAGCCGCTTCTGCGCCTCGCTGCTGGCCGCGCTGACCGACCATCCGCGCGCACTGGCGCAGATGACCACGCGGCTGGCCCGGCTGGACCACGACAACCTGTTCATCCAGCAGGTGGGCAGCGACGACGCGCAAAGCTGGTACCGCCTCCACCCGCTGCTGCGCGAGGTGCTGCTGCAGCGCACCGCCGCGCTGCCCGAGGCCGAGCGCCGCGCGCTGCACGGCGCGGCCTGGCGCTGGCTCGACGCGCACGGCCAGATCGACGAGGCCGTGCGCCACGCCGTGCAGGCCGGCGACACGGCCGCCGCGGCCGAGCTGGTGGAGCGCGCCGCGCCGCCGCTGATCGCCCGGCGCGAGTTGAGCGCGCTGTCGGTGCTGATGCACCGCCTGCCGGCCGAGGTGGCGGCGCGCAGCAACGTGCTGCGCCTGGTCGACCTGCAGTTGCAGCTGTACGCCCGCAAGCTCGACGCGATGGAGCAGAACCTGCGCCACCTGGACGCGCAGGCCGACCGCCTGAGCCGCCAGCAGCGCTACAACGTCGCGCTGATGCGCGCCGGCATGGCCATCCAGCGCGACGACACCGACGCGCTGGCCGCCATGGCGCCCGAGCTGCTGTCCATCCCCGCCGACGCCGACCTCTGGTTCCAGCTCGGCCAGCGGCGCATCCTGGCGTGGATGCACATGTACCGCGACGAGCACCCGCGCGCGCGCGAGCTGCTGGCCGAGGCCGAGCATCTGGACGTCGGCAGCGCGCGCGGCCAGCTCGGCCGCAACCTGCTGGGCCTGAGCTACCTGCTCGAAGGCCGCCTGCCCGAGGCCGAAAGCACGCTGCGCGAAGCGCTGCAAGCCGCCGACAGCGGGCGCGCCGACATCGGCACCGCGCGCGTCGCGGCCGGGCTGTTGTCGGAAGTGCTGTACGAGCTGAACGAGCTGGATGCGCTGACCGCGCTGCTGCTGCCGCGCATCGAGCTGCTGGAGCGCACCGCCATCCCCGACGCCGTGCTGCGCGCGCTGCAGTCGCTGGCGCTGGCGCACTGGAGCAGCGGGCGCCGGTTGGAGGCACTGTCGTGGCTGGAGCGGCTGGAAGACTACGGCCTGCGCCACCAGCTCGACCGGCCGCTGGCCCACGCGCTGGCGGCGCGGCTGCGCATCCACCTGCGCATGGGCGAGACCACGCGCGCCGCCGCCGTGCTGCGCCGGCTGGACACGCTGGCCGAGCGCTACGCCGCATCGGCGCCCGGCACCGCGGCCCACCTCGAAGCCGTGGTCGAGCGCGCGCGCGCCGACGCCGCGCTGCACTGGGGCGACTTCAACGCCGCCGCCGCGCGGCTGGAGGCGGTGCTCGAACAGGCCATCCGCATGCACCGCTGGCGCCTGGTGGCCAACGCGCGGCTGATGCTGGCGGTGGCCGAGCAGGGCCGCGGCAACGCGCAGGCCGCGCAGCAGCACACGCTGGAAGCGCTGCGCACCGGCCACCGCCTGGGGCTGGTGCGCAGCCTGCTGGACGCGTCGCCGCGCGTGCCGGCGCTGATCGAAGCGCTGCTGCAGCGCGGCGACCTGGAGCCGGTGCTGGCGTTCTACGCGCAGCGCCTGATCGACGCCGCCAGCGCCAACCGCGCCCGCGCCGCCGGCACCGCGCCGCCGGCCGCATCGGCCCCGCTCGAAGCCTTCAGCGAACGCGAGCGCGAAGTCCTCAAGCTGGTGGCCCAAGCCCTGCCCAACAAGAAGATCGCCCGCGTGCTGGGCGTCACCCCGCACACCGTGAAGTGGCACCTGCGCAAGATCTACGCGAAGCTGGGCGTCGCCGAGCGCGACGAGGCGGTGGCGCGCATGCGGGATTTGGAGGGTGGGGCGGCCGGGGGGTGAGGGGTGCGTGTCGTCGCAAAAGAGCGAGGGCAGCAGCGCCGTTGCGCAGTGCTTGCGTCGCGCCGCGCTGGGTGGCGAAGACGGTGCGGCGCGGCGCGGCGTCATGGCGTCGTTCGAAAGGTCGCCGGCGATCCGAAAGCGATGATCGCCTGGCGGATTTAGGTGTCGGCAATGCAGCGAGACCCGCCGTTCGTCAGTAGACGGACGATATGCAGGTTCGGCCAGTGGCAGCCGTAAGCCAAAGGCGGCTTTGCGGCATCCAAACAATTTCTCTAGCGTTGGGTTGCACAATCTGATGCAGGTCGATGCCGGCGCATGCGGTCGCGGGTCACAAAAGGACCTTGGGTACCAGTGCGGGGTTCCGCAAGCCGAGTTCGAGGAGAGTGTGGCAATGCAGGTGAAGCTCGGCCACGCGCCGCCTGTCACGGTAGTGATTAGAGGTTGTAGTCGCAGCCGGCTCTAGTCTTGCGGCCGGCAAGGACAACATGGCCACGTAGGGGTTGACAAGTCCTCCAACTGCCCTCACGGTCCGACCTTGTCTGTCGATCTTTTTGGCTCGGCGCGTCCCCTTTGCCACAACGGAGCTGGGATATGGCAACGAAAGCCGTGAGGACAGTGGCCAAACCGACCGCGGTCAAACTGCCCCCTGGTACCACCGTCGTCAAACCTCAACTGACGCTGCCGAGCGTCACCGCTCCGAACAACCCGTCCGGGCAACAACCCCCGACGCAACAACTGCTGGTGTGCTCGCCGCCGGCACTGCGTTCTGGTCCGGTATTTGAATTGCAGTTGAGGCGTCCAATCCTGCTTGTCGAAGCTGGCGATGCGGCCCATTCGGCGTCGTTCGTGAATGACGTCGTGGCTTCGGCGGTTCCGTTGTCAGGGACAAACTACACGCTGCAGGGCATCCACTTCGGTATCGACGCCCGGTTCGCGCAGTCATGGAATCTGCTCGACGTCACCATCGGCGACCTTGCGACTACGGTCGCATTGGCCCCGCTGGAACAGCTCACCGTGGAGGTGCTGACGTCGCAGAGAAAAGTGCTCGATCAGTCGGCGATGGATTCCACGGAATCCGTCACCTCTGACGAGAGTACGACTTCTGACAAGGAAGCGGTCAACGTCGTGCGCTCCGCCAGCAAGACCGAGAACTGGCACGTGGACGGTACGGCGTCTGTGAACGTGGGCTACGCCTCGGCCAGTATCAGCGCCGGCTACGCGAAGAGCGTGACCGAGAGCAACCAACAGACCATCAATCATGTCTCCGAGGCCACACGAAGGTCTGCGAAGAACTTGAAGATGCTGCACAGCGTGACGGTCCGCGGTGTGACGGAGACATTCACGCAGAGTCGGATGACACGTGTACTGCGCAACCCTTACAGCGATCGCACTCTTGCGGTTAACGTATTTCAATTGCTCAAGAACTACTCCGTGCGTACGGACCTGACCGACCAGCGCGCAGCCATCGTCATCCGCTTCGCCTCGATGATCTTCGACGGTGACTTCATCTTGAACCATGTGAGCTTCCTTCAGCAGGCGCTGCTGGAGCCGTCGATGGCCGACAACCTCATGAGCGCGGTCCAGGGCGCCAAGCCGGTGGTGCAATCCGGTGCCCGCGACACCGCCTTGCTGATGTCCAAGATGGCGCTGAACTACCTTTTCAATCTAAAGGGCGGCGCGGCGCGGACGCCGGCCAACATCCTGAGTCTGCCGACGGATCAGGACCCTGCGAACGCGGGCATGGATCAAAACGATCCTCTGGAGTCATTCGCCACGCGGGACGCCAGGGCTTCCGGCAGCGAAGGGGGCTTGTCAACCTGGCAGATCGTGCTTGGCGTCCTGACCGGCGGAGCGTCCCTCACGGCGGAAGCCGCGGTGAGTGCGGCAAAGGACTTCTTGGAAAACGAACAGAAGGTGCGCTGGTCGTCCGGCTTCGATACCGCGGTGCGGACCAAGGCATCGGCGTTATTCGCGACGCTGGCGTTTTTCAATGCCATCGTCCGCGAATCCGTGCTGAGCGACTCGTCGAATGCGGCCTCGCCGCTCATTCCGATTCTGGACAAGGACATCAGTGCCATCCTGCTCGCGAACGCGCTGTCGGCGGACCTCAGCGCGCAATGGAAGCTGCTGTACCCGGACCCGTTGAAGAGCGACGAGTTGCACGCAATGATGAGCAGTCGCAATTACACCGAGGTCTTCCGACGGGTCCCCGGCTTCCTGGCCATGACGCGCGAAATTGTGCGCCCACTGGTCGAACCCGCCGGTGCGGATGCGGCGGCCATTTCCGCACATAACCAGGACGTCTTTGCCTTGAACCGGCTCATTGGCCACCTGAACATCTACAGCGAATACTACACGTCGCAGTTCCTGGAGTACGTGTCACGCATTACCAACGGGGAGTCCATCGCTCAGTTCGCTCGCCAAGCACTCGAAAACGTCGAGTTCTCGTTCAACTTCGACGTGACGGCGTTCGACCCTGACCGGGCCTTCATCAGCAAACGGGCCATAGTCATTCCAGGCTTCGCGACGCTTAGCGCGCAGGATGTCCAGACGATCGGCCGTATCCTAGGCGCCGCGGCCCCCGTGCCTACGGCCCCGAACGGCACCGTGGACACCGTCGAAGTCCCCTGTGACGGTACGCATCTCGAAGCGGTGGCCGGAGCGTGCGTCCTCGCCAACGTATCGGCGCAACCGAGTTTCGCACAGACAGTGAATGCGATGTTCGGCCGACCGGTACTCTGAGCATCGGAACCCGATCACGATCAACAAAGCTACACCGGCGATGAAGTTCTATTGCTATCAGCATCCCGAGGCCGCGCCGTACTACAGGACTTTCAAACAGGAACCCTCGCTGCCCGTCCCTACGATGCTGTCGGTGACAGCTGCGGAGGCGTGGACGGACATGACTTTGTCGAAGTTGCTCAGGACTATCGTCGCCAGCTCGGAACGAGACATCGGGATCGTGTGTCACGGAGAGGGGAGCGGCCTCGAGATCCCGCTAGTGCCGGGCGCAAACACCCTCTTCCTAGACCAAGCACTCGTCTCGTTCAAGGAACTTTTCGTCAAGACCACATCGCTCGAGCGAGCTGCCGAACTCCTGAAGATCGCCGTGCCGACGCTTCGGGAGCTGATGCAGTTGTTCGAGAAGGTCAGGGCGAAGCGATTCGGCAGGCTCGAGCTGCGCGCGTGTAGTGTGGGATCGCTGGATGGCGAGGGACGTGCTCTGGCGCTGAGGGCCATTCGCGAGCTCCTCGCATGTGAGAGCGTGTGTGCCCCGCAGACGCTCAACTTCTATGCATGGTCTCCCGTGCAAATTGCGAAAAGCGAAAAGGATTGGGAGGGTTGGCTAAAGCGCGTGATCAAACCGGCGCTACTCGACGGCCCGCGCGGTCGGCGGTTCGGGCTGGACTACACAGCAAGTGGAAGGTCCATCAAGTTCATGGCTATGGCCGACTCCCTCGAGGTGGCACGAACTTGGGCGGGAACGAAGCTCCCGGGAGGCTCCTACGAGAAGGGAAATCTCAGTCTTCACGGCATGCTGCAAGGCGGGAATCTGATATTTCCTCTGGACAAGCAGTACCTTAAGCTACTCACTCGCGTTCCCTGAGACTTGCCTCTTCGTCGATGCCAACGTAAACGTCATTTTATCAGGCGGCTGTGTGTCGGCATTCGGCAAGCGAGGGTACGTCGTGGTGGTCGCTCGGCGGCATTGTCGCTGTCCTACGTAACTGTCCCGGAACTGCGCCCTCATTGGCTCGCCGCAGCTCTTGTCGCTAGCAAAGGTCGGCATTTCGGCTGCTGAATGCAAGGGGTCGAAGGCGGCTATGGGTCGTTTGCTGTCCCACATGCGCGCCGGCCGAATGACCGCAACCAGTCCAAAGCGCCGGATCAGGAGTGCTGGCCTGTGCAAGACCGCGATCCTCGTCTGCGTGCCGCACAGCGGATGGACATCGCGACACGCCCGCCACCAAGCGCCCGGATCAAAACACCGACAACCCCGTGCGCGCGACGAACATCTCCAACGCCTTCATGCCGAGCCACGAATTGCCGCTTTCGTCCAGCGCCGGCGACCAGACGGCCAGCGTCAGGCGGTCGGGCACGACGGCGATGATGCCGCCGCCGACGCCGCTCTTGCACGGCAGGCCGATCCGGTAGGCGAACTCGCCGGCCATGTCGTACGTGCCGCAGGTCAGCATCAGCGCGTTGACGCGGCGGGTGAGCCGCTCGTTGACGAGCGCGGGCCGCGCGCCGCCGCGGCTGGACAAGGGGTGCGCGCCATCGCTGCACAGGTAGCCGGCGGCGCGCGCGAGCTGGCGGCAGTTCATGCGGATCGAGCACTGGCGAAAGTACAGGTCTAGCACGGCGGCGATGTCGTTCTCGATGCCGCCGAAGCTCTTCATGAAGTTGGCCAGCGCGCGGTTGCGAAAGCCCGTCTCGGCCTCGGACGCGGCCACTTCCTCGTCGATGTCGACCGCTTCGCCGCACAGGTCGGACAGCATCGCCACCAGGTCGGCGCTGGTGCGGCCCAGGCCGAGCAGCACGTCGGCGACGACGATGGCGCCGGCGTTGATGAACGGGTTGCGCGGCTTGCCGTGCTCGCTTTCCAGCTGCACCAGCGAATTGAAGGGGTTGCCCGAAGGCTCGCGGCCGACGCGCTGCCACAACGCGTCGCCGATGGCCTGCAAACTCATCGTCAGCGAGAAGACTTTGGAAACGCTTTGGATGGAGAACGCCATGTCGCAGTCGCCGGCGCCGGCCTCGATGCCGTCGACCGTGTGCAGCGCGATGCCGAAGCGATCGGCCGGCACGCGCGCCAGCGCGGGGATGTAGGTCGCGACGTGGCCTTGCTGGCCCGCCTGCGGGCGCAGGGCCTCGGCGATGTCGTGGACGATGGCAGCGAAGTTCAAGCGGCACCTTCAGCGTCAGCGGTCGATGGCGCGGCGGCGACATCGGTGTCGGCGGCCGCGCCATACACGAGCGATGGTATGCGCCAGCGTGCGGCCGGTCGCCGCATGCGCCGCGCTCGTTGCGGTTGCGCCGCCGCCGCGGGTATCGTGTCGCCATGAGCACCACCTACCTCATCCCCGGCGCCGTGTTGACCGAGCGCGAGCACCGCGTGCCGCTGGTGCATGGCGACCCGTCGCGCGGCCCCATCACCGTGTTCACCCGCGAGGTGGCGGCGCCCGACGGGCGCGAGCGGCCCTACCTCGTCTTCCTGCAGGGCGGCCCCGGCTTCGAGGCCACGCGCCCCACCAGCCCGCCCGCCGGCTGGCTGGCACGGGCGCTGGCCGACTTCCGGGTGCTGCTGCTGGACCAGCGCGGCACCGGTCGCTCCACGCCGGTGGGCGCGGTCATTCCCGGCGCCACGCCGGCCGATCAGGCCGAGTACCTCACGCACTTTCGCGCCGACTCGATCGTGCGCGACCTCGAGCTGATCCGCGCCGAACTGGGCGTGCCGCGTTGGAGCCTGCTCGGCCAGAGCTTCGGCGGCTTCACCTCGCTGACCTACCTGTCGCTGGCCCCCGAGGGCCTGCGCGAAGTGCTGATCACCGGCGGCCTGGCGCCGGTGACGGGCCGCTCGGTCGACGAGGTCTACGCCGCCACCTGGGCGCGCACGCGCGAAGCCAACCAGCGCTACCACGCGCGCTACCCGGGCGACCGCGATCGCTTGCGCAACGTCCTGCGCCGGCTGGACGACGAGGACATCCGCCTGCCCACCGGCGACCGCCTGACGGCGCGCCGCTTCCGCCAGGCCGGCATGTGGCTGGGCGACAGCGCCGGGTTCGAACGGCTGCACCAGCTGCTGGAGCTGCCGTTCGCGTCACCGGCTTTCCTGTGGGATGCGCAGGCCGCCTCGGCGTGGGAGCGCAACCCGATCTACGCGACGCTGCACGAGTCTTCGTATGCCGACGGCGTGGCCACCCGCTGGTCGGCGCACCGCCTGGCCCCCGAAGACGCGGTGAGCGGCGACCTGCTGGGCGCCGAGCATGTCTTCCCCTGGATGTGGAGCGACTACGCGGGCCTGCACGCCCAGCGCGAGGCCGCGCAGTTGCTGGCCGAGCACCGCTGGCCGCGCTTGTACGACCCCGACCGGCTGGCCCGCAACGAGGTGCCGGTGGCCGCCACGGTGTACGTCGACGACCTCTACGTCGAGCGCGCGCTGGCCGATGACACCGCGCTGCGCGTGCGGGGGCTGCGGGCGTGGATCACCAACGAGTACGCGCACAACGGCCTGCGCGCCGATGGCGAGCGCATCGTCGGCCGCCTGCTCGACATGGTGCGCGGCAAGGCGTAAGCCCGGCAACGGCGCGGCGGCGCCGGCAGCGCCGCCAAGCGACTCACGCAGCGCTTTGCGAATCACCGTCGATCGGCAGCGCCTGGCCGGAGATCGAGCGCCCGGCCTCGGACGCCAGGAAGACGGCCAGCGCGGCGATGTCGGCCGGGTCGACGAAGCGCTGGATCGACTGGTTGGCCAGCGCCGCCGCCTGTTCCTGCGCCAGCGTGCGGCCCGAGGCGCTGGCCCGGCCCTGCAACACCTGTTGCAGGCGCGGGCCGTCGACGGCGCCCGGCAGGATGGCGTTGACGCGGATGCCGAAGGGGCCCAGTTCCCGCGCCAGCGTCTTGGTGAAGCCGATCAGGCCCCACTTGGTGGTCGAGTAGGGGCTGCGGTTCGGGTAGCCGAAGCGGCCGGCCAGCGACGACATCACGATGATCGACGCCGCGGCCGAGCGCTTCAGGTGCGGGATCGCGCACTGCGTGACGGTGAACGTGCCCGTCAGGTTGACGCGCAGCACGGCCTCCCAGGCTGCCGGGTCCAGCTCGGCGACGCTGGCCGTCGGGCCGGCGATGCCGGCGTTGTTCACCAGCACGTCGAGCCCGCCGAGCTGCTCGCTGGCCTGCTGCACCATCGCCTGCACGGCGGCACGATCGCCGACATCGCAGACGCTGGTGGTGATCCCTGGCAACTGGGCGCGCAGCTGATCCAGCGACGCCGCATCGAGGTCGCACACATGCACCCGCGCGCCCGCCGCCGCGAAAGCCGCCGCGATGGCGCGGCCGATGCCGCCCGCGCCGGCGGTGACCAGGACCTTCTGGGCTTGTGCTGAGGTCGACATGGAAGATCCTTTGTCAATGAGGCAGTGAATCAGGCGCAGGCGGCGCGCACGAATTCGGGCACCGGCATGGCCTTGAGCCGGCCGTCGGCTTCACGCACGCAAAGGGCCCGCGTCTCGCGCCCTTCGCAGACCAGCTGGTCGCCGCGCATCACCCGATGGTGCTGGATGAAGACCTTGCCGCGCCAGGCCTCGATGCAGGTGTGCAGCTCGATCTGCTCGCCATAGGTCACCGCCGTGTGAAAACGCGTCTGGATCTCCAGCAGCGGCGCGCCGACGCAGTGCGGCAGATCGCTCATCGCGCGCCAGGGCTGAAGTCCGCAGGCCATGAAGAAGTGGTGCGAGGCCGCGTCCATCCAGCGCGAGTAGTTGGGGAAGAAGACAATGCCGGCCGGATCGCAATCGCCGAACTGCACGTCCACGCGGTGGACGATGGTCTTGCTGAGCGGCTTGATGGGCTCGATGGGCTCGATGGGCTTAATGGACTCGACTGCATTCACGGTTTGCGGCCTTGGATTCCGATCGGGGCATTGTTCCGAAGCGCCCGTCTCGGGCACAGTCGATGCGCCGACAGTCGGATCCAGGGTTTACCCGCTGCGACGACGATCGGAAGCCGCCCACCCGAAAGACCCCCATGCGCCGACAGCGCCACGGACCCTCGCCTTCGTTGACGCTGGACCAATTGCTGGCCCAGTCGGCGTGGTTCACCGAACTCGACGAGCCGGTGCGCCAGCAGGTGCGGGCCCAGGCGTCGGAGCGCGCGGTGGCGCTGGGCGAATCGCTCGGCCACCATGGCGAGCGACAGCATGCCTGGTTCGGCGTGCTGGAAGGCCTGGTCAAGTGGGCCATCACCGGCCGCGATGGCCGCACCGTCACGCTAGGCGGCCAGTCGGTGGGCAGTTGGTTCGGCGAAGGCACGCTGGTTCGCGACGCGCCGCGGCAGTCGGACCTGGTGGCCTTGCGCCACAGCCGCGTGGCGCTGATTCCGCTGGACACCTTCGACTGGCTGCGCCGCCACCGCCCTTCGTTCAACGACTACCTGCTGCGCCAGGTGAACGAGCGGCTGCACTGGTTCATGGGCACCTTGGTCGCGCAGGGCCTGCTGGACACCGACAGCCAGGTCGCGCGTGCCCTCGTGGGCATGGTGCACCCACTGCTCAACCCGCGCGGCGAGCGGCAGCTGCAACTGTCGCAGGAGGAGCTGGCCAGCCTGGCCTCGGTGTCGCGCCAAAGCTGCAACGGCGCGCTGATGCGCTTCAAGGAAGCGGGGCTGGTGCGCAGCGAGTACGGCGGCATCGTGGTGATCGACCTGCCCGGGCTGCAGCGGCTGGCGCAGTGAGCGCCTGAGCGCCGCCCGACCAGGCTTGGCGTTAACCCTTGCCCGAACTGTCGGTGCATCGACTGCGCCGGTGGGCGCTGCCCGCAAAGATGCGTGCCGTGGTGCTGCCGTCGGCACCCCACGCGTTGCGCGGCAAAGGCCTTGTGCCACGCGCCGCGCAGTGCCCCATGCCCGCCCACCGGAGCCCGAACCCATGAACAAGCCCAAGGTCATCGTGACCGTCGCCCCGACCGGCGGCATGGCCACTAAGAAGATGAACCCGCAACTGCCGACGCAGCCGCAGGAGATCGCCGACGACGTCTACCGCTGCTACAACGCCGGCGCCAGCGTGGTCGCCGTGCATGCGCGCCGCGCCGACGACCAGGCCACCTGCGACCCGGCGGTCTACACGCGCATCAACCGCCTGATCCGCGACCGCTGCGACATCGTGCTGAACAACTCCACCGGCGGTGGCATCGACGGCGACATGGTGCGCGAGCTGCCCAACGGCCTGTGGGAAATCCAGTGGGAGCAGCGCCTGAAGGGCCTGCAGGGCGAGGGCGTCGAGATGTGCACGCTGGACGCGCAGACCGTCATCGCCAGCTTCGCCGGCAAGGAGATCCTGGTGGCCACGCCGCCGTCGCGCATCCGCCAGATCGCGCAAGCGATGAAGGCGCGCGGCATCAAGCCCGAGTGGGAGGTGTTCAGCCTGCACGACATCGTGCAGGACGTGCCGCGCGCGCTGGCCGAAGGCGCCGACGACGGCCGCCCTTTCATCAACATCGTCATCAACGCCACTGCCTTCCAGGGCGGCCTGCCCTACACGCCCAAGCTGCTGCACACGCTGGTCGACCACCTGCCGCGCAACTGCGTCTTCAACGTCAGCGCGATCGGGCCGGCGCAACTGCCCGCCGCGATGCACGCGCTGCTGCTCGGCGGCCACGTGCGCGTGGGCCTGGAGGACAACCTGTACCTCGAACAAGGCGTGCTGGCCAGCAACGTGCAGCTCGTCGAACGCCTGGTGCGCCTGGTGCGCGAGATGGGCTACGAGCCCGCGACGCCGAGCGAGGCGCGCGAAATCATCGGCCTGCCGCCGCTGCGCTGAAGAACCTGTGACTGAACCCAACCCAACCCAATCCAACCCACTCTCCGGAGACTCCCATGCCTGATCGTCGCCACCTCCTGTCGCTGCTCGCGACGGTGCTCGCTCCTGTGCTCGTCACTGCGCTCGCCACGGCGGCCGCACCGTCCAGCGCCCAGACCGTGATCGACAAGCCGCTCAAGATGGTGGTTGGGTTTCCGCCGGGAGGCGCGGCCGATTCGGTGGCCCGGCTGCTGGCCGAGCAGTTGCGCGGCACTTATGCGCCCAGCGTCATCGTCGACAACAAGGCCGGCGCCGGCGGGCGCTTGGGGGCGCAGGCCGTCAAGGTTAGCGAAGCCGGCGGCAGCGTGCTGCTCGTCACGCCGGCTTCGGTGCTGACGATCTACCCGCACGTCTACAAGAAGCTGGGCTACGACACGCTGGCCGACTTCACGCCGGTCAGCTCGGCGGCCAAGGTCACCTTCGCCTTCAGCGTGAGTTCGGCGGTGCCGGCCAGCGTCAAGACCCTGGCCGACTACGTGGCCTGGGCCAAGGCCAACCCCAAGGACGCCAGCTTCGGCTCGCCGGCGGCGGGCGCCACGCCGCACTTCGTGGGCACCATGCTCGGCCGCGCCGGCGGCGTGGCGCTGAACCACGTGCCGTACAAGGGCGGCGCCCCGCTGGTCAGCGACCTGCTGGGCGGGCAGGTTCCGGCCGGCGTGAACGTGCTGCCCGAGGTGCTGCAGCACGCGGGCAGCGGCAAGCTGCGCATCCTGGCCGTCAGCGGCGCCAAGCGCTCGCGCTACCTGCCGGGCGTGCCGACCTTCGCCGAGGCCGGCTTCAAGGACGTCGAGGCCGACGAGTACTTCGCCGTCTTCGTTCCCGCCAAGACGCCGGCCGCCGTGGTCGCCAAGCTCAATGCGGCGGTGCGCAGCGCGCTGGTCGCCAAGCCGGTGGTCCAGGGGCTGGAGAAGCTGTCGTTCGATGTCGAAGGCCAGTCCAGCGCCGAGTTCACGCAGATCGTGAAGAAGGAACTGGAGCGCTGGGGCCCGATCGTCAAGGCCTCGGGCTTCTCGTCGGAAGACTGACGCCACCGCTTGCACCGAAACGTCGCCGCAATCGATGCTGCGGCTTGCGAACCTCGACACGCAGGAGACCGACCATGCAGTTCTACAAAGACGGCTTCCGGGGCGGCAACCCCGATCTGAAGCAGGCCGCGCCAAACCGGCGCAACCGCGGCGCGAACGAACCGCTGCCGGAGCAGGTCGACGTGCTGATCGCCGGCACCGGCCCGGCCGGCCTGTGCCTGGCGGCGCAATTGGCGCAGTTCCCCGAGATCGAGACGCTGATCGTCGAGCGCATGCCGGCCAACATCATCAAGGGCAAGGCCGACGGCATCAACACGCGGACGATGGAGATGTTCCAGGCCTTCGGCTTTGCCGACAAGGTCAAGCGCGAGACCTACTGGGTCAACCAGACCGCATTCTGGATGCCCGACCCGGCCCGACCCGACCACATCCGCCGCGTCGGGCGCGTGCAGGACGTCGCCGACGACAGCTCCGAGATGCCACACATCCTGATCAACCAGGCGCGGCTGCACGAGCTGTTCCTGGAGGTGATGCGCAATTCGCCGTCGCGGCTGGAGCCCGACTACGGCTGGGAGGTGGTCGGCCTGACGGTGGACGAGACCACCGACGACCACCCGGTGACGGTGACGCTGAAGGACGCCAGTGGCGTCAACTGGTGGGCCACGCGAACGGTGCGCGCCAACTACGTCGTCGGCTGCGACGGCGCCCATTCGGCCGTGCGCAAGGCCATCGGCGGCGTGCTGCACGGCGACGCGGCGCACCAGGCCTGGGGCGTGATGGACATCCTGGCCAACACCGACTTTCCCGACGTGCGGCAGAAGTGCCTGATCTCGTCGGCCAACGAAGGCAACGTGCTGATCCTGCCGCGCGAGGGCGGCTACGTCTTCCGCATGTACGTGGAGCTGGACAAGCTCAGGCCCGACGAGAAGGCCGCCAGCCGCAAGCTGACGCAAGACGACATGATCGCGGCGGCCAACCGCATCCTGCGGCCGTATTCGATCGACGTGAAGGAAGTGGTCTGGTGGTCGATCTACGACATCGGCCACAGCATCACCGACACCTTCGACGACGTGCCCGCGGGTTCGGACCGTGCCCCCCGCGTCTTCACCGCCGGCGACGCCTGCCACACGCATTCGCCCAAGGCCGGGCAGGGCATGAACGTGTCGATGCAGGACACCTTCAACCTGGGCTGGAAGCTGGTCCACGTGCTGCAGGGGCGCGCGGACGCCAGCCTGCTGCGCAGCTACTCGAAGGAACGCCGGACCGAAGCGAAGCGCCTGGTGGAGACCGACCACGCCTGGGCGCGCACCATGTCGGCCCCGACCACCCAGGCCGAGCGCGACGGCAGCGACGAGCCGCGCATCATTCGCCAGTTCAAGCAGAACCTCGAGTTCACCGGCGGCACGGCGGTCAAGTACGACCCCTCGGCGCTGTTTGCCGCCGGCCGGCACCAGGCACTGGCGAAGGGCCTGGAGATCGGCCGGCGCTTCCATTCCGCGCCGGTGGTGCGGCTGGCCGACGCCCGGCAGATGCAGCTCGGCCACGTCGCCGAAGCCGACGCGCGCTGGCGGCTCTACGCCTTTGCCGGCCAGGCCGACGGCTCGAACCCGGGCTCGGCGATCCACCGCCTGGCCGACTGGCTGGAGCGCGACCCGAAGTCACCGGTGCTCAGGCATCGACGCGACGGCGACGACATCGACGCGGTGATCGACTTGCGCGCCGTCTTCCAGCAGACCTTCGAGCAGCTCGCCTACGAGCACATGCCCTCGCTGCTGAAGCCCAGGACCGGCAAGCTGGGCCTGCAGGACCATGAGAAGGTTTTCTGCGTCGACCACAAGGGCCTGGGCGACATCTTCGAGATGCGCGGCATCGACCGCGAGCGCGGCTGCATCGTGGTGGTGCGCCCCGACCAGTACACCGCGAATGTGCTGCCGCTGGACGCCTGCGACGAGCTGGCGGACTTCTTCGCCGGCTTCATGCGTTGAGCGGTCGGCTGGCGCGTCGTGCAGGCGAGTCAGGGCCGGTGCCGCCCTGTCGTCGATGGTTGATCGCACGCCTCGAGGCCCGCCCGCCTAGCCACTGCGGCTAGTGCCCCCAGCGGGCACGCCGCCCATCATCGGCCCGTCATCACGACGAGACGGAGCCCGACGATGAGCAAGTGGCCGGCGCTGGCCTGCATGGTCCTGGCGCTGCTGTGGCCGCCGGCCGTGATGGCCGAGGCCGATGCAGCCTTTCCCGCGCGCGCGTTGCGCTTCGTCGTGCCGATCGCGCCGGGCAGCAGCGGCGACACGCTGACGCGCAGCTTCGCCGAGGCCTTGCGCGCGCAGTCGGGCCGCGCCACCGTGGTGGAGAACCGGCCCGGCGCCGACCTGGTGATCGGCACGCAGCACGTGGTGGCGTCGCCGGCCGACGGCTACTCGCTGCTGCTGGTCAGCAACAGCTCGCTGGTCATCAACCCGGTGTTCCTGAAAGACCTGCCGTACAAGGCCGACGACCTGCTGCCGCTGATCGAGCTGACGCGCAGCCCGGCAGTGCTGGTCACCGGCAACGGCTCGCGCCTGCAGAGCTTCGGCGATCTGCTGGACGCGGCGCGCCGCGCGCCGGGCAAGGTGTCGGTCGGCGTCTACGGCAACAGCTACCGGCTGGGCCTGCTGGACCTGGCGCGCCGTGCCGGCGTGAGCTTCAACGTCATCCCGTACAAGGGCGCCGGGCAGGCGGTGAGCGATGCCGCCGGCGGCAACGTCGACGTGGTGCTGCTCGACCTCGGCGGCGCGCTGCCGCTGGTGCAGGGCGGCAAGGTGCGCGCGCTGGCCATCGCCGCCGAGCAGCGCCACGCCGCGCTGCCGGCGCTGCCGACGGTCAAGGAAAGCGGCGTGCCCGACTACACGCTGTACGTCTTCATCGGCCTGGCGGTGCACGCGAAGACGCCGCCGGCGGTGCTGGAGCGGCTGGACGCGCTGCTGCAGCAGACCATGGCGCGCCCCGGGCTGCGCGAGCAGATGCAGCGCCAGAGCGGCGCCGAGATTTCCGGCCAGGGCCGCCAGGCCTTCGCCGCGACCATCGCCGCCGAGAACGCGCGCGTGCGCGAGGTGCTGCGCACCGCCGGCCCCGACGCGCTGGCCGACAAGCCCTGATGCCACCCCCTTCACAGGAGCCCTTCCGATGACAAGCCCGCTTTGCAAGGACCGCGTGGTCGTGGTCACCGGCGCCGGCCGCGGCCTGGGCCGCGAGTACGCGCTGGAGTTCGCCCGCCAGGGCGCCAAGGTCGTGGTCAACGACCTCGGCGCGCGGCCCGACGGCAGCGGCGCCGCCGCCGGCCCGGCCAACGAGGTGGTGGCCGAGATCCGCGCACTCGGCGGCGAGGCGCTGGCCAACGGCGACGACGTGGCCGACTGGGCAGGCGCCGAAGCCCTGGTGCGCAGCGCCATCGACCACTTCGGCGCGCTCGACACGCTGGTCAACAACGCCGGCATCCTGCGCGACAAGACGCTCGTCAACATGAGCATCGAAGACTTCGATGCCGTGATCCGCGTGCACCTGCGCGGTACCTTCGCGCCGCTGCGCCACGCCGCCGCCTACTGGCGCGACGAGGCCAAGGCCGGCCGCCCGCGCGCCGCGCGCGTGATCAACACCAGCTCGTCGTCGGGGCTCTACGGCATCGTCGGCCAGACCAACTACGGCGCCGCCAAGGCCGGCATCGTCAATCTGACCATCGTCGCCGCGCGCGAGCTGGAGCGCTACGGCGTGACGGTCAACGCGATCTACCCGACGGCGATGAGCCGGCTCACCGAAGACCTGTTCAAGAGCGGCCAGCTCAACCCCAACGCCGGCGCGGCGAGCGCCGGCTTCGACCCGCTGGACGCCGCCAACGTGGCGCCGCTGGTGGTGTGGCTGGGCAGCGCGCAGTCGGCCGGCATCAGCGGCCGCGTGTTCGGCGCCAAGGGCGGCCGCATCACGGTGGCCGAAGGCTGGCATGCCGGGCCGCACGTCGAGAAGGCCGGGCGCTGGCGCGTCGACGAACTCGGCGCGGTGATGCCGGGCCTGGTGGCGCGCGCCGCGCCGAACGCCGACCTGTCGGGCAGCATCGCGGCCAAGGCCTGAGCATGGCCGCTGCAGCCGCACCCGTGCCCGCACCCGAGCCCGGCCGCGCACCGCCCGCCAAGGCGACGCCAGTTCCCACGCCTGCCACGCTGACGTACTGGGAAGGCACGCGCGCCGGCGAGTTGCGGCTGCAGCGCTGCGGCGGCTGCGGCCGCGCGCGCTTCTATCCGCGGCCGGCCTGCCCGCATTGCGGCAGCGTGGAATTCGCGTGGTTCAAGGCCAGCGGCCGCGGCCGCCTGCATTCGTACATCATCAACCACCTGCCGCCGCCGGGCTTCGAGGCCGACGTGCCTTACGTCGTGGCCGCCGTCGAACTGGAAGAAGGCCCGCGCATGATGGCCAACCTGGTCGACGTGGCGCCGGTGCCCGAGGCGCTGGCGCTGGACATGGCGCTGGAGGTGCGCTTCGTGCCGCGCGGCCAGCAGATGCTGCCGGTGTTCCGCCCGGCGCGCGGGGCTGCGGCATGAGCCGCGCGCCGATTGCGATTGCCGGTGCCGCCGAGACCGAACTCGGCGCGCTGCCGCAGCTGTCGGAAATGGACCTGCGGCTCGACGCCGCGCAGCGCGCGCTGGCCGATGCCGGGCTCGCGATGGCCGATGTCGACGGCATCACCAGCGCGGTCGATTCGCCGATCGACGTGGCGCATTACCTCGGCGTCACGCCGCGCTGGTACGACGGCACCTCGGTCGGTGGCTGCTCGTTCCTGGTCCACGTGCGCCACGCGGCGGCGGCCATCCAGGCGGGGTTGTGTTCCACCGTGCTGGTGCTGCACGGCCAGTCGGGCCGCTCGCGCGTGGGCGCGTCGCCGCGCACGGTGGCGCCGCAGTCGATGAAGGGCCAGTTCGAAACGCCCTATGGCGTGCTGGCGCCGCCCACGCTGTTCACGCTGCCGGTGATGCGCTACCTGAAGGACAGCGGCCACACCGAGCGCGACCTGGCCGAGGCGGTCGTCGCGCAAAGCCATTGGGCCGAGGGCAACCCGCGCGCCAGCCGCGGCCGCCGGCTGACGGCCGACGAGGTGCTGGCCTCGCCGATGATCGCCTACCCGTTCCGCAAGCTGATGTGCTGCGTCGTCACCGACGGCGGCGGCGCGCTGGTGCTGACCAGCGCCGAGCGCGCGCGCGACCTGCGCAACGCGCGGCGGCCGGTCTACCTGCTGGGCGCCGGCGAGGCTTGCGACAGCCCGCTGGTCTCGCAGATGCACGACATGGCGTCGTCCAAGGCCTTCCGGCTGTCCAGCCGCGACGCCTTTGCCGAAAGCGGCCTGAAGCAGGCCGACATCGACCACCTGATGATCTACGACGCCTTCGCCCACCTGCCGCTGTACGGGCTGGAGGACCTGGGCTTCGTCGGCCGCGGCGAGGCCGGCGCCTTCATCGCCGAAGGCCACACGCGCCCCGGCGGCCGGCTGCCGCTGAACACCAGCGGCGGCGGCATCCTGTACACGCACACCGGCATGTACGGCATGTTCGCCATCCTCGAAGCGGTGCGCCAGTTGCGCGGCGAGGCTTTCCGCCAGGTCGACGGCGTGCGCACCAGCCTGGTCCAGGGCGTGGGTGGTTATTTCATTGCGGCGGCGACGCTGATCCTGTCGAATCAGCAACCATGAAGCAGCCCACCACCTTGCGCGGCTTTGCCGCCCTGCAGCCCGACAAGCCCGCGGTCATCGAGGCCGAGACCGGCCTGGCGATCAGCTACCGCGAACTCGACGAACGCTCCAACCGCCTGTCGCGGCTGCTGCACGCGCAAGGCCTGCGCCGCGGCGACCGCTTCGCGATGGTGATGGAAAACCACCTGCGCTGCTTCGAGGTGGCCTGGGCGGCGCTGCGCTCGGGCCTGCTGCTGGTGACGGTGAACCGCTACCTCACGCCGGCCGAGGCCGCCTACATCGTGAACGACAGCGACGCGCGCGTGGTCGTCTCGTCGCGCGCGATGGCCGAGCTGGCCGGCCCGCTGACGGCGCTGATGCCGGCGGTCGAGCGCCGGTTGATGGTCGACAGCGCGGTGGACGGCGCGGTCGACAGCGCCATCGACGGCTGGGAACCCTACGAAGACGCGGTGGCCGCCTTCGCGCCCACGCCGCTGGACGAGGAATGGCTCGGCGGCCTGATGTTCTACAGCTCGGGCACCACCGGCCAGCCCAAGGGCGTGGTGCGCGCGCTGGCCGCGGTGCCGCCCGACGACGCCGCGGCGCACGCGCTGCGCGTGCTGATGCCGCGCCGCTTCGGCTTCGACGGCGACACGGTCTACCTGTCGACCGCGCCGCTGTACCACGCCGCGCCGATGAGCTACGCCACCAACGTGCACGTGCTCGGCGGCACCACGGTGTTCATGCGCCGCTTCGAGCCGCTGGCCGCGCTGGCGGCCATCGAGCGCTGGCGCGTCACGCACAGCCAGTGGGTGCCGACCATGTTCATCCGGCTGCTCAAGCTCGACGAGCAGCAGCGCCACGGCTTCGACCTCGGCAGCCACCGCGCCGCGATCCATGCCGCCGCGCCGTGCCCGCCCGAGGTCAAGCGCCGCATGATCGACTGGTGGGGCCCGATCGTCGGCGAGTACTACGGCGGCAGCGAGGCCAACGGCATCACCGTGATCGACAGCGCCGAGGCGCTGCAACGCCCCGGCTCGGTGGGCCGCGCGCTGCTGGGCACGCTGCGCATCTGCGACGAATCGGGCGCCGAGCTGCCGGCCGGGCAGGACGGGCTGATCTACTTCGAGCGCGACGCGCTGCCCTTCCACTACCACAAGGACGAGGCCAAGACGCGCGCCGCCCAGCACCCGCAGCACCCGAACTGGACGACCATCGGCGACATCGGCCACGTCGACGCCGACGGCTTCCTGTACCTCACCGACCGCGCGTCGTTCATGATCATCTCGGGCGGCGTCAACATCTATCCGCAGGCCGTCGAGAACGCGCTGGCGCTGCACCCCGCCGTCGCCGACGTCGCCGTCATCGGCGTGCCCGACGACGAGATGGGCGAGGCGGTGAAAGCCATCGTCGAGCCGGCCGACGGCGTGCTGCCGTCGCCCGAGCTGGCGGCCGCCATCGTCGATTTCCTGCGCGGCAAGGTGGCGCGCTACATGCTGCCGAAGTCGGTCGACTTCATCGACCGCATGCCGAGGCTGCCCACCGGCAAGCTCTACAAGAAGGCCTTGCGCGAGCGCTACGCCGCCAGGGCCGCGGCCTGAACCCCGACCCGGAGACCCGCGCATGCCCCTGACGCCCCCGTTCCCACCCGCCGTGCTGCAGCGCCGGCTGCTGCTGGCCGCCGCGCTGCTGTGCCCGGCCGCCGCGCTGCACGCGCAGCCGCTGCCGGCCAAGCCCATCACGCTGGTGCTGCCGGCGCCGCCGGGCGGCGCGGTGGATGCCATCGGCCGCGCGATGGCCGAGCAGCTGGGCAAGGCGCTTGGGCAGACGGTGATCGTCGACAACCGGCCCGGCGCCTCGGGCATGCTGGCCGCGCAGACCGTGGCGCGCGCCGCGCCCGACGGCAGCACGCTGCTGCTGACGCACACCACGCCGGTGGCCTACACGCCGCACATGTTCTCGAAGATGGCCTACGAGACGACGCGCGACTTCGCCTTCATCACCCAGATCTGCGAGGCCGACCTCGTGTTCGCGGTGAACAAGGACGTGCCGGCCAGGACGTTGAAGGAATTCGTCGCCTGGGCGCAGGCGCGCCGCGGCAAGCTCAGCTACGGCTCGTACGGCATGGGCTCGGGCGGCCACCTGATGAGCGCCTACCTCAGCGAATCGCGCCAGCTCGACATGACGCACGTGCCCTACAAGGGCGAGGCGCCGATGATCCAGGACCTGATCGGCGGCCAGATCCCCTGGGCACTGGGCACCGCGGGCACGCTGGCGCCGCAGATCGCCGCCGGCAAGCTGCGCGCGCTGGCCGTCACCGGGCCGAAGCGCTTCGCGCAACTGCCCGAGGTGCCGACCTTCGCCGAATCGGGCTTCCCCGACGACGAGTTCCGCGTCATCGGCGGCATCCTGCTGATGGCGCCGGCCGCCGTGCCCGCGCCGCTGCTGGCGACGCTGGAGAAGGCGGCGCGCGACGCCGTCGCATCGACGGCGATGAAGGCGCGCTTCCAGGTCTACGGCCTGCGCGGCGTGGGCGACAGCGGCGCCGCCGCGCGCAAGGCCTTCGACGACAGCATGCCGCTGATCGCCAAGCTGGTGAAGGTCTCCGGCGTGAAGATGGATTGAGGCGGCAGCGCCGCCGTTGGGAGCACATCGACATGGACATCGTCCGCACCGTCTTCCGCGAAGACCACGAAATGCTGCGCGAGAGCGCGCGCCGATTTTTCGAACGCGAATGCGTGCCGCGCCAGGCCGAATGGGACCGCGCCGGCCGCACCGACCGCGAGACCTGGCTGAAGATGGGCCGCGAAGGCCTGCTGTGCGTGGCGCTGCCGGCCGAGTACGGCGGCGGCGGCGGCGACTTCGGCCACGCCGCGGTGGTGATGGAGGAGATGCACCGCGCCGGCGTCTCGGGCGCCGGCTTCTCGCTGCACAGCGACATCATCGCGCCGTACTTCAACCGCCTGGGCACCGAGGAGCAGAAGCGCCGCTGGCTGCCCGCCCTCTGCGCCGGCGAGAAGATCCTGGCGGTGGCGATGACCGAGCCCGGCGGCGGCTCCGACCTGAAGGCGATGCGCACGAGCGCCGTGCGTGACGGCAACGAGTACGTGATCAACGGCGCCAAGACCTTCATCAGCAACGGCCAGAGCGCCGACCTCGTGATGCTGGCGTGCAAGACCGACCCCGCCGCCGGCGCCAAGGGCGTGAGCCTCATCGTCGTCGAGGCCGACCGCGCGGGCTTTCGCCGCGGGCGCAAGCTTCACAAGGTGGGCCAGCCGGCGGCCGACACCTCCGAGCTGTTCTTCGACGACGTGCGCGTGCCGGTCGGCAACCTGCTCGGCGAAGAGAACATGGGCTTCAAGTACCTGATGCAGGAGCTGGCGCAGGAGCGGCTGCTGATCGCCATCTACGCCGCCGTGGCACTGGAGCGCGCGCTCGACCTCACGCTGCAATACGTGAAGGAGCGCAAGGCCTTCGGCCAGACGGTGTGGGACTTCCAGAACAGCAAGTTCAAGTTGGCCGACGCCAAGGCCGGCGCGGTGGCGGTGCGCACCATGGTCGATTACTACATCGGCGAGCACCTGCGCCGGCGCCTGAGCGTGCAGGAAGCGGCCATCGCCAAGCTGTTCGCCACCGAGACGCTGTGGAAGCACCTCGACGACATGGTGCAGCTGCACGGCGGCTACGGCTACATGCTGGAGTATCCGATTGCACGCGCCTTCGTCGACTACCGCGTCAGCCGCGTCGCCGGCGGCGCCAGCGAGGTGCTGCGCGACCTCATCGCGCGCCAGCTCTGAACGCGCGCGACCCATTCCCTTTGCGGCGCCAGCCGCCTTTCGAGAAAGCACTCCCATGACCGAGAAAGTCATCGTCGCCGGCGTCGGCATGATCCCCTTCAGCAAGCCCGGCGCCAGCCCCAGCTACACCGAGATGGGCGCCGCCGCCGCGCGCCAGGCGCTGCAGGACGCCGGCATCGGCTACGACCGGGTGCAGCAGGCCTACGCCGGCTACGTCTACGGCGACTCCACCTGCGGCCAGACGGCGCTGTACGAGGTGGGCCTGAGCGGCATTCCCATCGTCAACGTCAACAACAACTGCTCGACCGGGTCGACCGCGCTGTACCTGGCGCGCCAGGCGGTCGCCAGCGGCATGGCCGACTGCGTGCTGGCGCTGGGCTTCGAGCAGATGCAGGCCGGCGCGCTGAAGTCGCACTGGGACGACCGGCCGCGCACGCGCGCGCGCTTCGTCCACGTGATGCACGAACTCACCGCCGACGTGCCCGACCTGCCGCAGGCGCTGCGCACCTTCGGCGGCGCCGGGCGCGAGCACATGCGCAAGTACGGCACGCGGCTGGAGACCTTTGCCGCCATCCGCGCCAAGGCCAGCCGCCATGCCGCCAACAACCCGCTGGCGCTGTTCAAGAACGTCGTCAGCACCGAAGACGTGCTGAACGACAAGCCCATGTGGCCCGGCGTGATGACGCGGCTGATGGCCTGCCCGCCGACCTGCGGCGCAGCGGCGGCCATCGTCTGCAGCGAGGCCTTCGCCAAGAAGCACGGCCTGCGCAGCGACGTGCGCATCCTGGCGCAGGCGATGACCACCGATCCGGCGGATTCGTTCGACCCGCCGTCGCTGATCGCCTATGCCGGCTTCCACATGGCGCAGGCCGCGGCGCGCCAGGTCTACGAGCAGGCCGGCGTCGGCCCCGAGGACATCCGCGTCGCCGAGCTGCACGACTGCTTCGCGCACAACGAGGCGCTCAGCTACGAGGCGCTGGGCTTCTGCCCCGAAGGCGGCGCCGAGAAGTTCGTCGCCGACGGCGACAACACCTACGGCGGCCGCGTCGTCACCAACCCCTCGGGCGGACTGTTGAGCAAAGGCCATCCGCTCGGTGCCACCGGGCTGGCGCAGTGCTTCGAGCTGACCCAGCAGCTGCGCGGCAACGCCGACAAGCGCCAGGTCGACGGCGTGCAGCTCGCGCTGCAGCACAACCTGGGCCTGGGCGGCGCCTGCGTCGTCACGCTGTACGGCCGAGGCTAGCCAATCGGGTTAGTGCGGCGCGGCGCCGGCGCGCTGAAGATGGGTGACCTCGCCGAGGGCGGCAACGACCGCCCCTTTTGGCCCACCCGCCTTCTCAGGAGACATGCCGTGGCACCGACGCCCAACCCCGTTCCCTCGAAGCCGTGTGTGCGCTGGCGCGCCTTCGGCGTCGCCGCGCTCGCGCTGGCCGGCAGCCTGCCGGCCGGCGCCGCCGACGTGCCCGGCGCCAAGCCCGCCAGCGCGCAGACGGTGGCCAAGAACGCCGCCGTGCTGACGCAACTGCCGTTCACCGACCGCGCCGACTACGAGGCCGTGCAACGCGGCCTGGTGGCGCCGTTCAGCGGCAAGGTCAGCGGCGCCGACGGCCACGCCGTGTGGGACACCGCTGACTACGCCTTCCTGCAGGCCGACAAGAGCCCCGACACCGTCAACCCCAGCCTGTGGCGCGTGGCGCAGCTCAACGCGGTGCCGGGGCTGTTCAAGGTCACCGACCGGCTGTACCAGGTGCGCGGCATCGACATCTCGAACATGACGATCGTCGAGGGCGACAGCGGCCTGATCGTCATCGACGCGATGACGGTGACCGAGACCGCCCGCGCCGCGCTCGAGCTGTACTACCGCCACCGGCCGCGCAAGCCGGTGGTCGCGGTGGTCTACACCCACACGCACGCCGACCACTTCGGCGGCGTGCGCGGCCTGGTCGACGAGGCCGACGTGAAGGCCGGCAAGGTGGCGATCGTGGCGCCGGCCGGCTTCATGCAGGAGGCGATCAGCGAGAACGTGTTCGCCGGCAACGCGATGAACCGGCGCGTCAAGTACCAGATCGGCGGCGCGATGCCCCGGGGCGGCCAGGGCCAGGTCGACGCCGGCATGGGCAAGGGCGGCCCCGTGGACGGCAGCATCACGCTGATCGCGCCGACGCAGCTGATTTCGCAGCGCTACGAGACGCACCGCATCGACGGCATCGACATCGAGTTCCAGCTCACCCCCGGCACCGAGGCGCCGGCCGAGATGCACTTGTACCTGCCGCAATTGCGTGCCTTCTGCCCGGCCGAGAACGCCACGCAGATGATGCACAACATCCTCACGCCGCGCGGCGCGCCGGTGCGCGACGCCAAGGCCTGGTCGCAGTACCTGGACGAGGCGTTGGCGCGTTATGGCGACAAGACCGACGTGATGTTCTCGCCGCACAACTGGCCCACCTGGGGCGGCGAGCGCGTGCGCACGATGCTGGCCGACCAGCGCGACATGTACGCCTTCCTGAACGACCGCACGCTGCACCTGCTGAACAAGGGGCTGACGCCATACGAGATCGCCGAGGCGATGCCCAGGCTGCCCGGCAACCTGGAAGCCAAGTGGTACACGCGCGGCTACTACGGCTCGCTCAGCCACAACTCGCGCGCGGTGTACCAGCGCTACATCGGCGCGTACGACGGCAACCCGGCCAACCTGAACCCCTGGCCGCCGGTGGAAACCGCCAAGCGCCACGTGCAGGCGCTGGGCGGCGGCGCCAACGTGCTGAAGCTGGTACGCGCGGCGATCGACCAGGGCGACTACCGCTGGGCGGCGCAACTGGGCAACCACCTGGTGTTCGCCGAGCCCGAGAACCAGGCCGCGCGCGAGGCCCAGGCCGAAGCGCTGGAGCAACTCGGCTACCAGAGCGAGAACGCGCTGTGGCGCAACATGTACCTGTCAGGCGCCTTCGAATTGCGCAACGGCGTGCCGGCGTACAAGCCGTCGACCGTCTCGCCGGACATGGTGCGCGCGCTGACGCCGGCGATGTTCTTCGACTTCATGGCCGTGCGGCTGGACGTCGACAAGGCGCAGGGCCGCGACATGACGCTGAACTGGGTCTTCACCGACCTGAACAAGCCTTTCGCGCTGACGCTGCGCAACGGCGTGCTGACGAACCGCGAGGACGCGCGCCACCCGAAGGCCGACCTGACGGTGAGCATGAGCAAGGCCACGCTCGACCGCATCAGCCTGCGCCAACTCGACTTCCAGAAGGCCGTTCAGCAGGGCGACATCCAACTCGACGGCGACGGCAGGAAACTGGGCGAACTGCTGGGCATGCTGGCGACCTTCACGCCAAGCTTCAACATCGTCACGCCCTGATCCGGCTGATCGTCTCGCTCGACGAATGGCGGCCATGACCGAGCCAGTCATCGGCGCCGGCGCCGCCTCCGGTCGAGCGACGGACGCGGTCAGCCGCCTTGGCTTTCAGCGTCTTCGCCGTCCATGCGCCGGACGGCCCGCCGCAGCGTGTCGCGCAACCAGGCCAGGCCCGGATCCTTCGTGCGGTGCCTGTGCCACTGCATCGCTTGCTGCATCGGTTCGATCGATATCGGCGGCTTGCGGATGGCGAGCGGAAGCATGCCGGCGAATCGATGGGCCAGGCGCGAGTGAATGGTTGCAACGAGTTCGGATCCCGACACCAACGCGGGCACCGCGGCGAATCCATAGGTCGTGACGGCGATGCGTCTTGCGACGCCATGGCGCTGCAAAGACCAGGCCTCGAACGAATCGCCGGCGCCATCGGGGGGCTGCATGACCACGTGGCCGGCCGCCAGGTAGCGCTCCAACGTGAAGGCCCCGGAGGCGAGCGCGCTGCCCTTGCCGACCAGGCACACGAATTCCTCGTGGTAGAGGACTTCCTTGGGATGATCGGGCGAAAGAAAGCCCCAAGGAATGACGAGCAGGTCGGCCTCGCCTCTTTCCAACGTGCGCGCCGGGTTCGACACCTGCGGCAGGAACTCGAACCGCACCGTGGCACGCGCCTGCGCGCAAAGCGCCAGCAGGTGCGGCACGAGGACCATCTGGCTGTAGTCCGATAGGCAGACGCGGAAGCTTCGGTCGGACGCTGCCGGATCAAAGTCCGGCTGGATGGCGATGGTGCTGTCGATTCGCACCAGCACGTCTCGTACCGCGTCGTGGAGGCCTTCCGCTCGTGGCGTGGGCTCCATCTTGCGGCCCACCTGCACGAGCAACTCGTCGTCGAAGTACTCGCGCAGCCGCGAGAGCGCACTGCTCAGCGCCGACGGCGTGAGCTTCAGCCGCTCGGCGGCGCGCGTGACGCTGCGCTCCATCAGCAATGCATCGAGCGCGATGAGCAGGTTCAGGTCCAGGCGATTCAGGCGCATGCCGGTTCGGGTCAACCCTCGATCGTTAGATGCCATTGAAACATGGCTTGGATCGAACTCATTTCTCATCACGGTCGAGAGTTCCTAAGCTCTCTTCTCAACGGAATCCTCTGATGTTCAAGTACTTCCCCACCAACTACGTCTGGAACCTGTCGGTCGATCTGGCGCTCGAGATGGGCGCGCGCATCGGCGAGATCGAGGCGATGTGCGCGCCGCTGCACGAGGCGGCCAAGGCGCCCGACGCGGCGGGCACCCAGGCCTTCCGCGCAACCTGGGTGCGCATGGCCGACCAGTTGTGCGAACTGGCGGCAGAAGACCAGGCGCGCGGCCGCCTGCTGTCGGCCGGCGAGAAGATCAGCCGCGCCGCGAGCTACCTCATCACCGCCGAGCGCCTGCAGGCCCACGACGCGCCGGGACGGCTTGCGCTCTACCGCCGCCACCTGACGCTGTTCGGCGAAGGCGCGCGGCTGACGCACGAGAACGTCGAGCGGGTGGAGATCCCGTACGAGGGACGGCACCTGTCGGCGCTGTACGTGCGCGCCGAGGGCGTGCAGGGGGCGGCGCCCCTGCTGGTCCAGGTCAATGGCCTCGATTCGACGAAGGAGATGAAGTACCGCGTCGGACTGCCCGCCTGGCTCGCCCGGCGCGGCGTCTCGTCGCTCGTCGTGGACCAGCCGGGTACCGGCGAGGCGCTGCGCCTGCAGGGCTTGACGGCCCGATTCGACAGCGAGCACTGGGCCAGGCGCGTCGTCGACTGGCTGGAACAGCGCGACGATGTCGATGCCCGGCGCATCGGCCTGGAGGGCGTCTCGCTGGGCGGCTACTTCTGCCCGCGGGCGGTGGCCTTCGAGCCGCGCTTCGCGTGCGGCGTCGTCTGGGGGGCCAACCATGACTGGCGCGACGTGCAGAAGCGCCGCCTGGAGCGCGAGGGCGACCTGCCCGTGCCGCACTACTGGGCCCATGTCTGCTGGGTCTGGGGGGCGAAAGACATCGACGATTTCATGCGGATCGCCGAGAACGTCCACCTCGATGGCGTCGTGGAGCGCATCCGCGTGCCCTTCCTCGTGACGCACGGCGAGAAGGACTCGCAGATCCCGCTCAAGTGGGCCCACCGCACCTACGAGCAGTTGGTCAACAGCCCGAAGCGCGAACTGAAGGTCTTCACCGACCGCGAGGGCGGCGTGCAGCACTCCAGCTTCGACAACTCGATCAACGCCGGCCAGTACATCGCCGACTGGGTGGCCGAGACGCTGGGCGCGCGCACGCGCTGAGCGGGGCCCGTCCCGACCCGACACCACTCGACACTCAGGCACCGCACATGAACATCATCGGACTCGATGCGCTCGTCTTCGGCGTGGAAGATCCCGCGGGCTGCCGCGACTACCTGGTCGACTACGGCCTGATCGAGGCCGGCAATGGCCGCTTCGAGGCCCTCGACGGCACCGCCGTCGTCATCGCGGCAGCCACGGACACGGCGCTGCCGGCGGCACCGGCGCCCGGCTGTCAGCTGCGCAAGACGGTCTTCGGCGTTGGCGATGCCGCCACGCTGGACGCCATCGCCAACGAACTGCGCAAGGACCGCGAGGCGCGCCGGCTGCCCGACGGGTCGATCGAATCGGTCGACGAAGACGGCTTCGCCATCGGGTTCCAGGTCAGCGTCCGTCGCAGCGTGCCGACCATGGGCGAAGTCGCCAATGCGCCCGGCGCGCCGCTGCAGCGCGCGGTCAATTCGCTCGGTGTGGACGCGCGGATCGCACAGATCCGGCCGCGCACGTTGTCGCACGTCGTCTACTTCGTGCCTGACGCGGCGCGGTCGGAAGCGTTCTACGTCCGGCGGTTGGGCTTCCGCTGCACCGACCGCTTCGCCGATGTCGGCCCGTTCCTGCAGCCCGCCGGCACGCTGGACCATCACACGCACTTCCTGATCCAGGCGCCGGCCTTCATGAAAGGCGTCGAGCACTTCACCTTCCACTTCGCCGGCCCGACCGAGGTGCTGCACAACGGCTGTCGCTTCGTCGAGAAGGGGTACCAGTCGTTCTGGGGACCGGGCCGTCACCAACTGGGCTCGAACTGGTTCTGGTACTTCAACAGCCCCTTCGGCTGCCGCATGGAGATGGATGCCGACATGGATCTGCACGATGCGAACTGGCAGCCGCGCGAGCTGCAGCTCGGGGCCGACGCGTCGCAGGCCTTCCTGCTCGGCTACCGCCAGAAGTGGGCGCCCGGCCCGGAGGCTCGGAAGAACGGCGACGACGCCTGATGGACGCGGCTCGGCCCGCGTCGGCCTGGACATCCGCAGCGACGGCAGCGTCGTCGCAAGCAACGCTTGAAGACTAACCACATGAGTGGAGTGACGGCCATGGGCGCAGTGAATCGGGTTCTGGTGGTCGGCGGAGGCTTTGCCGGCATGGCGGCGGCCATCCGCATGCGGCGGGCCGGGCTGCAGGTGGATCTGGTGGAGATCGATCCTGCATGGGGCGCGCTCGGGGCCGGCATCACCGTCAACGGCGCCACGCTGCGCGCGCTGGAGGCACTGGGCCTGTACGACGAGTTCGTCGAACGCGGCTGGGTGTCCGACGGCGCCGACCTGCACCTGGCGACGGGCGCCAAGCTCGGCGAGGTGCCGACGCCGAAGCCGGTCGGCTCCCAGGTCAGCGGCGGTGGCGCGATCATGCGGCCGGTGCTGGCCGGCATGCTGGCGCGGGCCACCCGCGAGGCCGGCGTGCAGGTCCGCACCGGCTGCACCTTCACGACGCTGCAACAGGACGAGCGGGCGGTGGACGTGGGCTTCACCGATCGCACGGCGGGCCGCTACGACCTCGTCGTCGGCGCCGATGGGGTGCACTCCAGCCTGCGCGGCCTGCTGTTCCCGGAGATCAAGCCGCTGAGCTATATCGGCCAGGGCGTCTGGCGCGCGGTGATGCCGCGGCCGGCCGACATCGTGCGCCCGCGCATGTGGTTCGGCCAGCACATCAAGCTCGGGGTGAACCCCGTCTCCCGCTCGCACCTGTACATGTTCATCACCGAGGACCGGCCGACCAAGGAGCACATCGATCCCGACACCTGGCCTGACCTGTTCGCCGGGTTGATGACACCGTTCACCGACCCCATGGTGCAGTCGCTGATCCCGCACGCGCGCGAACCCGAGGCCGCGATCGACTACCGGCCGCTGGCCAACCTGCTGGTGCCGGCGCCGTGGAACCGCGGCCGGGTGGTGATGATCGGCGACACGGTGGCTGCCACCACGCCGCACCTGGCATCGGGTGCCGGCATCGGCATCGAGTCGGGCATCGTGCTGGCCGATGAATTGGCGGCGCACGACGACTTGCAGACGGCGCTCGACCGCTTCCATGCCCGACGCTGGGAGCGTTGCCGCATGGTGATCCACAACTCCGAGCGCTTGTGCCGCATCGAAATCGAAGGCGGCGACAAGGCCCGACACGCCCAGATCATGCGCGATTCAATGATCGCGCTGGCGCAGCCGATCTGAAGTCTTGCCGGCGCTTGCGGCGGCTGGGCAAGCCGGTCGACCGGGACGCCGGTGCGACCGCCTCAGCCGGCAAAGGCGACAATTTCCGGCATGCGACCGAAGACCTTGTGGCTGAGCCTGCTGCCAACGCTGGATGCCATCCTCAACGCGAGGACCTTGACCGAGGCCGCCGACCGCGCCTTCCTCACCCAGCCTGCGTTGAGCATTGCGTTGAAGAAGGCCCGCGCGCATTTCAACGACGAACTGGTGTTGTTCAAGGGCTCGAAGGTCGAACTCACCGAGTTGGGCATGGCGCTGCGGCCGCGCGTGCGGGCCGCGCTGGCGGCGGCGCGCGAGGCGCTGGACCTTGAACTCGATTTCCACCCGGCCACGACGCGCCGCTCGGTGAAGCTGATGGTCAACTCCTACATCGAATTCGCGCTGATGCCCCGCCTCGTGGCCATGTTGCGGGCACAGGCGCCGCTCATCGAGCTGGTGGTCGTGCCATTCCATCCGCTTCCGGCCGACAGCAACTTGCTGGGCGACATCGACATCATCGTTGCGGCGGCCAGCATGTTTCCACCGAAGTACGCTCACGAAAAGCTGCTCGTCGAACGCATGACGTGCCTGGTCGCCAACGGCAATCGGCAATGCGGGGCTGCCGTTTCCATTGAAGAATGGCAACGCCTGCAGCACGCGACCGCGGCCGACATCCATCGCATCGAGGAAGTCGCGCCGCCGTTCCTGGGACATCTGGCGAAGCACCACCGCTTCGCGTTGCGCGCCTACTCGGCCACGTCGCTGCCCTACACGATCGTGGGCACCGATCTGGTGGTGACCTCCATGCGCAGCTATTGCGAGCCGTTTACCCACCACTTGCCGCTGCGGCTGGTGGAGCTGGTGGGCGATGACCGAACGGAAGCCGCCTTGACGCTGGATCTCAGCATCGGCTGGAAGTCGCACCGCAGCGACGAGCCTTTCATCCGCTGGCTGGCGGACTGCTTCAAGGCCGTCGCAGCGGCGGCACCCAGGGCCTAGTGCCCAGCGCCTCAGGTCGGGCGTTGCCGATACTCGGGTGGCGTGTACGGGCCCACGCGCAGCTGTTGCGCAAGGCCGTCGTTGCCCCAGTCGTAGTGCATCACGCGCCGTGCGACCCGCCATTGCCCCTCATGCCGGACGAAGCGGTCCTCGTAGCGCCCGAAACCCAGCAGCTCGGGCTTCTTCGCGCCGGCGTCGTGTGCCAGTGTCATGACGTAATAGCGACCCTCGGCCTCGTCGTTGCCAACCCGCAGGCGCAGATTGGTCACGACATGCCGCATGACGCTGTGGTTGCTGCCCGAGAGGCTGAAACGCGTCGTGTTGGTACGCGCCACGGCAGCGATCTGCTCGCGTCCCGCCGCCAGCACGGCACCGTTGGGCAGCGCGATCTCGGCGTCGTCGGCGAAGACGCTGACGTAGCCGTCGGCATCGAGGCTGTCCGTGGCCTCGGCATAGCGGACGATGAGGTCCTCGATCGCCAGACGGTCAGTGATCGCTTGCAGGAAGTTCGTTTCGGTCATGGCGTGGTTGAAGTTGATATGAGACGTCGCTCGGCCAGGCGCTGGCGCATGCGAGCTACAGCGAGGGACTGGTAACGCGCCCCGCGCGCGCGCCACGCCACGCAGCGCCGATGCCGACGACCACGATGACCAGCGCACTGGCCGCATAGATCCCCGACATGCCGAGCACCGACTTGGCCGGCTCGAAGACGAGCGGATTGAGGAAGACGCCGAAGAAGGTGAAGGCGTTGAGGTAGCCGATGAACCGACCGCCTGCTCGCCCGGTCGCGCGCTCGCTGACCACGTGGTAGAAGTGCGGCCCGCTCAGGCCCATGCACAGGCCCACCGCCAGCGCGCCCAACACGATGACGGGTACGCTGCCCGACGACGCCAGCGCGGCCAGTCCGGCGGCCATGAAGATCAGCGATGCAAAGAAGGCCCGGCCGGCGCCGAGGCGGTCTTGCAGCGCGCCGTAGGAGAAGGCGCCCACGATGGCGGCGATACCGGGCACGCTCTGGATCAGCGAGCGGGCGCCGGCCTCCAGGACGCCATGCGCCTCCAGCAGGAACGGAAGCTGCATGCTGGACATGCCGACGATGGCATAGAACAGCAGCACCAGTCCGTAGAACGGCAGCAGGCGGCCCCATGCGCCTTCGCCGCCGATGGCCTGGCGTGGCGGCCTGCGCTGCTCGATGCCGCCCCAGGCCAGCGGCCAGGCGCACAGGGCAAAGGCGGGGTAGAGCGCGAACGGCGCGCGCCAGCCGAAGTGCTGGGTGAGGAAGCCGCCGGCCACGATGCTGGCCAGCACCGCCACACCGCCCGTGGCACCGGCCACGCTGAAGACCCGCGCGCGGGCGCTGCCCGAGTACGACACCGAAATGCCCCACAGGCAGCACGTGGTCAGGCACGATGCGGCCATGCCGACCACCACGCGCGCAGCGAACAGCAAGCGCACATCGTGCAGGAACAGTCCGGCCGCACCGAACAGGCCGAAGGCCAGCAACGCCGCCAGGAAGCAACGGCGTGCGCCGGCCCACTCCAGCAGCCGGCCGCTGACCAGCGCGCCGAACATCAGCCCCAGCGCCCCGGAGCCCAGCATCATCTGTGCCGCGAATTCGCCGTTGACGCCGAAGTCGCGGGCCATGTCGGGCAGCGTGGCCGTGATCGCGGCTTCCACCAGGCCCTGCGCGATCAGGCCGAGCTGCAAGGCCAGAAAGACGACGCGCTTCACGACGACGCGACCGTCGACCGCGGCCGTGCGCGGCTCAGCGTTGTGGGTTTCCATGCGATCTGTCTCCGTCATCGCGCCAGCGGGCCGCGCGTGTGGTGAGGTGCCGGTCCGGCAGCGGCTTCAGTAGGGTCGTGCGATCTGGGCGTAGGCGGCCCCGAGCTTGGCCATGTAATCCGCGTTGGACGCGCCGGACTGCTCCATTTTCGACAGGGCCAGGCTGGTCTCCACCACGATGCGCACGCGCTCGTAGCGGCGGTCCATGAAGCTCGCGTAGGCCTGCTGCAGCGTCGGCGCCTTGGCGATGCATTGGGCCAGCACCACGGCATCTTCGAGCGCCATGCCGGCGCCCATGCCCATGTGCGCCGTGGTGGCGTGGGCCGCATCGCCGATCAGCAGGCTGCGGCCCCGGTACCACGGCGCCTGCAGCAGGTGCCATCTGAAGGGTCGGCAAATGAGGCTCGAATCCGGCCGCAGGCGTTGGCGCAGGTTGACGACGGCCGGCGCCGAGAACGTGTCCAGAAAGCGCTTGACCAGCTCGTAGGCATCCGCCTGCGTCAAGCGCGACTCCGGCAGGGTGAACACCATCGGCGCATAGACGAGCGATTGCCGGGGCATGTGAAAGAAGCCCAGCCGGCCGCCGGCGCCGACATACCAGCCTTCGCCGTCCAGCGCGGGGCCGGGGATCATCCAGCGCACGCTCATCTGGCCGGAATACGCCGGCGACGCGGCGTCCGGGAACAGGGCGGCACGCGTGGTCGACGCAATGCCGTCGGCGCCGATCACGAACTCATACCGCTTGGTGGTGCCGTCGCTGAACGCCACCGTGCTGAGATCGTCACCGTCGTCAACCAGCCGCTCGACGGTCACGCCCTTGCGCAAGCTGGCGCCCAGGCCTTGGGCATTGCGCTCCAGGATGCCGGCAAAGACCGGCCGGAAGACGCCCAGCGGCTGCTTGGCTTGGGCGATGGCAGGGCGCGCCGCAGGCGCGCCCAGGGGCCGACCGGCGGCGTCGTTCATCACGGGCGAAGCCATCTGGGCCGTGAACGGCGCCCCGCTGGCCAGGCATTCGTCGTAGATGCCCAGTTCATCGAGCGCATCGGCCGCACGGCCCGACAGCGACAGCGACGCGCCCGCAGGCGCCTCACCCAGTTCCACCACGTCGCACTGCACACCGGCGCGCGCCAGTGCAATCGCCGCCCCCAGGCCGGCGATGCCGCCGCCCACGATCAGACCCTTGGACACACAAGCCATGAGATCACTCCGAAACAACAAGCCCTGCCCATTCACGGGCACGGCAGACCTAGAACGAAAAATTGAACATGCTCTGCAGCAGCGTCGCGTCCGGCAGGCGGGGCGTGAAGGCCGGACCCTTCTGGTAGGTCAGGCCGTTGATCCAGGCGATGCCTGGACCAAGCTTGGCGGCATAGGAGACCGTCAGCGCCGAGGTCGATTTCTCCACGGGCACGCCCAGCGCGCTCAAGCCCTTGCGCAGGTGGCCGCTGAACTGGGTCGACGAGTACCCGATCGACACCATGTCCATCGGCCGGCTGTCGAACGGTCCCAGGTAGAACGCGGCCACCTGGTAGTCACGCGCGAACAAGTTGCGGTTGCTCGGCGCGTAGTCGGCCTTGAGGTCGAGGTACAGGCCCTTCGGTCCGAAGCCCGCCGGTTGCGTCAGCTGCTTGGTGAAAGCGACGTAGGCGCCGTAGTTGTTCTTGGCGTGCGCGCCGACGTCCTGGTCGTAGCGCTCCACGTTGCTCGCGTTGTAGATGAGGCCAACCCTTGCCCAGGTGGCCATGCCTGCCGCCCCGAATGGGGTCTTGTAGCCGAACTCGTTGACGACCAGCAGCCTCGCATCCGGTACGGTGAGTTCCAGGCCGGACGGGTTGTGATCGATGTCCCATTGGAAGCCGGACGAGGGGAAGTGGGTGCTGCTCGCGCTGCGTGCCACGGTGAAGCGGTCATACCAGCGCAGCGACGCGTCCTTGACGGTGATGCCCATCGCCGGGCTGGGCGTGAACAGCGACAGACCCAGTTCGACCGGAATCACGCTGACCGGGCCCAAGGCGGCCGAGGACGCATTGCCGCCGAGCACCATGCCGTAGTACTCGCGGATCAGGTCGTAGTAGCCGTACTGCAGCTCCAGCTGGCCGCCGAAGAAGCGCTGGTGCACCGCGAAGGTGTTGAAGCTGTTGAAGCGCGGGTTCAGCTCTTTGGTGTTGCTCGACTGGGACGTGACGCCGACCACCAGCTGCGCAGCGCCGCCGAAGCCCACCCGCGTCAGGTCATAGGTGAACTTCGATTCCAGGCCCAACACGTAGGTGGGCGCCTGGCCGTTGTAGAGACGGGTCGGCGCCACATCGCGGTGGCCACCGAGGTCATACGTGAACTGCGGCCGCACATCCAAGGAGAAGCCCATGCCGTGCTCGGCCAGCGCGGCGCGCAAGCCGAAGAGCTCGGGCTCGATGCGGTCGCAGCTGGGGGTCTGGATCAAGACCGCTTCCGTGCGCGGCTTGAACAGGTCGTAGCGGCTGCAAGGCGCCCTCGTCAGCGGCGACGAACCGCTCGCCGGGGTCGGCCCGGTGCCGGCCGGTGCTTCGCCGGCCGCGTGGGCCCCGTGCAGGCTGGCGGCTGCCAAGAACAGTGCCGCGGCGCTGGAATACCTCAATGTTGTCTCCTGGTCATGGGGTGTAGGCGGCGGCAACGTGGTTTGGCTTGGCCATCCGCGCGCCGCATTCGCCTGCTGTTTCCTGGCCCATCAAGCCGACCCGGTGATCACTCAGCGGACTTGGCAAGCCATGGAAACGAAGGTTATGGGATGGGTGGACGGGCGTTGTGCAACGCTGCTTATGCGCGGATAAGCCGGCGTTGCACAGGCAGCGCCAGGTCCCGGCAAGGGCCACGGCGGCGCTTGCCCTCACTGGCCTTTCCGGCTAGTGCGCGCGGCCCGAGGTTGCCGCAGCATGCCGGCAGGAGACGAATCTCCACGAACCGACGAATCAGGAGTCCCCCATGGTCAGAAAGCTCGAAGGCAAGGTTGCGCTGGTCAGCGGCGCGGGGCGCGGCATCGGCCGCTGCATCGCATTGAAGCTGGCCGACGAAGGCGCGCGCGTGGTCGTCAACGACCTCGACGCCGGGCCGGCCGAATCGGTCGTCACCGAGATCCGCGAGGCCGGCGGCGCCGCCGTCACCTGCGTCGGCAGCGTGACGGCCGACGACTTCGCCGAGCGCTTCGTGAAGACGGCGCTCGAACGCTTCGGCGGCATCGACATCATCGTCAACAACGCCGGCTACACCTGGGACAACGTGATCCAGAAGATGAGCGACGAGCAGTGGGACGCCATCGTCGACTGCCACCTGAAGGCGCCGTTCCGCATCCTGCGCGCCGCGCAGCCCTACTTCCGCGAGGCCAGCAAGGCCGAGGCCGAGGCCGGCAAGGAGGTGTTCCGCAAGGTGGTGAACATCTCGTCGATCTCGGGCACGCAGGGCAATGCGGGGCAGGTCAACTACGCGTCGGCGAAGGCCGGGCTGATGGGCATGACCAAGTCGCTGGCCAAGGAGTGGGGGCGGCTGCGCGTCAACGTCAACTGCGTGGCCTTCGGCGCCATCGACACGCGGCTGACGCAGTCGACCACCGAGGAGAAGACCGTCTCGGTGGAAGGCCGCGAGATCAAGGTCGGCGTGCACCCCGACCGCATCGCCGCCGCCGGGCGCGACACGCCGCTGGGCCGCTTCGGCACGCCGGAAGAGGCCGCCGGTTCGGTCTACCTGTTCTGCATCCCCGAGTCGAACTACGTCACCGGGCAGACGCTGATCTGCGGCGGTGGCCGCGGCGGCTTCTGACGCGCGCACGGGAGTCGTCGATGACCGTCCACCGCTCACGTCCCTGCTGGCTGGCGTCGGCGCTCGGCGCGCTGACGCTGATGCTGCCGCTGTCGCTGTCGCTGCCCTTGCCGGCAGCGGCGCAGACCGCCGCCTACCCCGACAAGCCGGTGAAGATCGTCTCGATCAGCAGCGCCGGCACCGGCGTCGACGACTTCACGCGGCTGGCCGCGCGCTATTTCAGCGAGAAGACCGGCAAGACCTTCTACGTGGAGAACAAGCCCGGCGCCAACACCGCTTTGGGCGCGGACTTCGTGGCCAAGGCGGCGCCCGACGGCTACACGCTGCTGCTGGCGGCGGCCAGCACGATCGCCGCCAACCCCTACATGATCCGCAACCTGCCGTACGACCCGAACAAGGACTTCGTGCCGATCGCGCGGCTGTCGGTGATCCCCATCGCGGTGGCGGTGCCGGCCAACGCGCCGTACCGCAACCTGGGCGAGCTGATGGCGGCGGCGCGCGCGCGGCCGGGCAAGCTGAACTACGGCACCAGCACCGCCGGATACAAGGCGATGACGGCGGCGCTCAACGGCGCCTTCAAGGTGCAGGCGCAGGACGTGCCGTACAAGGGCAGCGCCAACATGCTGACCGACCTGATGACGGGCACGCTGGACTATGCGCTGCTGGAGATCTCGCAGGTCACGCCGCAGGTGCAGGCCGGCCGGCTGCGCGCGCTGGCCATCACCAGCCCGACGCGCAGCGCCGCGCTGCCCGAGGTGCCGACGCTGGCCGAAGCCGGCGCCGGCGACGCCACGCTGACCAGCTGGCTGGGCCTGCTGGCGCCGGTGGGGACGCCGCCGGCCATCGTCGACAAGCTGTCGAAGCTGTCGCTCGAGTTCGTCGATTCGCCGGAGGCCAAGGCGCATTTCGCGCAGCGCGGCACCGGCCCCTTCGCGGCCGACGCGGCGGCCTTCCGCAAGGCCATCGTCGAAGACCAGGCGAAGTGGAAGCACTACATCGCCGCCGCCGGCATCCAGCCCGAGTGACGGGCTGACGCGATGAGGCCGCCATGCCCCGCCTGACCCGCCACCTCGCGCATTGGCCGCCCGGCGTGCCGCGCACGGTGGCGGTGGAAGACCGCAACCTGTTCGCGCAACTGGAAGCCAGCGCCGCGCGCGCGCCGGAGCGCGCGGCCATCGAGTTCTACGGCCGCGCCACCAGCTACCGCGCGCTGCACGAGGCGGCGCTGGCGCTGGCCGGCTACCTGCAGCAGCACTTCGGCGTGGCGCGCGGCGAGCGCGTGCTGCTGCTGATGCAGAACGGCCCGCACTTCGCCATCGCCTACTACGCGGTGCTGCGCTGCGACGCGGTGGTGGTGGCCGCCAACCCGATGAGCACCGACGACGAGGTGGCCTACTACGCCGCCGACGCCGGCGCGCGCGTGGCCATCACCACGCAGGAGCTGCTGCCGCGGCTGCTGCCGCTGCGCGAGCGCGGCGCGCTCGACGGCATCGTCGTCGGCGCGGCGTCGGAGCTGGCGGGCGCGCCCGCCGACGTGCCCTTCCTGCAGATCCCCGAGTTCGTGCGCGCGCCGCGCCAGGCGCTGGCCGGCGACGGGCTGCACGGCTTTGCCGACGCGGTGGCCGCCGGCATCGCGCCGCTGCCCGGCGCCGGCGGCGGCAGCGACCTGGCGGTGATCGCCTACACCTCGGGCACCACCGGCAAGCCCAAAGGCGCGATGCTCACGCACCGCAACTTCGCGCATGCCACGGCGCAGCGCATCGCCTGGCTGGGCGAGCGCGCCGAAGCGGCCGAGCTGCTGGTGCTGCCCATCAGCCACCTGGCGGGCATGAACATCCTCAACCTCGGGCTGTGCATCGGCCGCACGCTGGTGCTGCTGGCGCGCTGGGATGCCGAGGCCGCGCTGGCGCTGATCGAGCGCCGGCGCATCGCCGCCTGGGGCGCGGTGGCGCCGATGATGGCCGAGGTGTTCGGCCGCGCCGACATCGAGCAGCGCGACCTGTCGTCGCTGCAGCGGCTGTACGGCGGCGCGACGGCGATGCCCGAGTCGCTGATCGCCGCGATCGAACGGCGGCTCGGGTTGTCGTTCATCGAAAGCTACGGCCTCACCGAGGCCTGCGGCGCCACCCACATCAATCCGCCGCAGGCGGCTCGCCGCCAATGCGCCGGCGTGCCGCACATCAACTGCGACGCGCGCGTGATCGACCCCGCCAGCGGCGCCGAGCGCGGCGTGGGCGAGGCGGGCGAGATCGTCTGCAACTCGCCCACCGTGTTCGCCGGCTACTGGAACCAGCCCGCGGCCAGCGCCGCGGCCTTCATCGAGATCGACGGCCAGCGCTTCCTGCGCAGCGGCGACCTCGGCCACCACGACATCGACGGCTACTTCTACGTCACCGACCGCATCAAGCGCATGATCAACGCGGCCGGCCTCAAGGTGTGGCCGGCGGAGATCGAATCGGTGCTGGCCGGCCACCCGGGCGTGCTGGAAGCCTGCGTGATCTCGGCCTGGGACGGCAAGCGCGGCGAGACCGTGAAGGCGCTGATCGTGCCCAAGCCGGCGGCGCGCGCCACGCTCGACGCCGCGCAGATCGAAGGCTGGCTGCGCGCGCGGCTGGCCGCGTACAAGCTGCCGCGCATCGTCGAGTTCGTCGCCGAGTTGCCGAAGACCGGCACCGGCAAGCTGCTGTGGCGCGAACTGCAGGCGCGCCAGGACGAGGCCGACCGCGCGCGGCGCCGCACGTCGCCGTCCGCTGGCCTGACGGCGACGTGATCCTCGGCTTCGGCGCCGAGCAGGTGCCGGGGCTGCCGAAGTCATACTGAAGCGCCTGCAAGGAACCGCGATGACCGAGCCCCGCACCCTCTCGCCCCGCACGCTCTCGCCCCGCACGCTCTCGCTGGACCCCGGCATCCACTGGGACGACCTGACGCCCGGCACGCGCTTCACGACCAAGAAGCGCAGCCTGACCGAAGCCGACCTGGCGGCCTTCGTCAACCTGAGCTGGCTGACCGAGGAACTGTTCGCCAACACCGACCCCGCCGACCGCGCGGCGATGGGCATCGCCGGCCGCGTGGTGCCGGGCGCGCTGGTCTATGCCTTCGCCGAAGGGCTGGTGGCGCCTTCGTTCGCCGCCGCCGGCATGGCCTTCCTCGGCATGACGCTGGACGTGCAGGGGCCCAGCGTCGTCGGCGACACGTTGCACGTCGAGTGCGAGGTGATCGAGCAGCGCGCCAGCACCAAGCCCGACCGCGGCCTGGTGCGCACGCGCAACGCGGTGGTCAACCAGCACGGCACCGCGGTGCTGGTGTACACGCCGCTGCGGCTGATGCGCCGGCGCAGCGCTTGAGCACCTGGGGTTTGCCCGTACTAGCCACCGCGGGTAGGGACATCGGCGCGCGCCTTGGACATGCTGGGGCCCCAGGACATTGACCCTCGCTCGACCCTCGCTCGACCTTCGCTCGACCTTCGCTCCGAAGCGCATCCCGATGCCCACCCCGACCCCCGGCGCCTACCGAGACGCGGGCCTGACGCGGCCGACCACCACCCACCAGTGGCGCGCCGACGGCACGCTGCTGATGGGTGCGGCCGAGCCGCCGCTGCGGCTGGACGTGCGCGGCATGGCCAGCTTCGTGCCGCGCTGGGCGCGCGAGCGCGGCGCGCAGCCGGCCTTCGCCGAACGCGCCGGCGACGGCTGGCGCACCTGGACCTGGGCCGAGTTGCACCAACGCATGACGGCACTGGCCGCCGCGCTGCTGGAGGCCGGGCTGTCGCCGCAGCGGCCGTTGATGATGCTGTCGGGCAACTCGCTGGAGCAGTTGCTGCTGATCGCCGCGGCCGAATACGTCGGCATCCCCAGCGCGCCGGTGTCGCCGTCGTACTCGCTGCTCAGCGGCGACCACGGACGGCTGCGCGACATCCACGCGCTGGTCGAGCCGGCGGCCGTGTTCGTGCAGTCGGGCGCCGTGTTCGCCGCGGCGCTGCGGGCGCTGGGCACGCCGGCGGCGCAGGTGATCGCCGTCGACGACGCCGCGCCGGGCCAGCGGCGGCTGGCCGACCTGCCGGGCGGCGCGCGGCAGGACGCAAGGCTGGCCAGCGCCGCCGACGTGGCCGCGGTCGAAGCCGCGCACGCGGCGCTGCAGCCGCAGCAGACCGCGCGGCTGTTCTTCACCTCGGGCTCGACCGGCGCGCCCAAGGGCGTGCCGATCAGCTACGCCAACGTCGCCACCATGATCGGCCAGTCCCATTGGGCGCAGCAGACGACCCTGCACGAGCCGCCGGTGATGCTCGACTGGCTGCCGTGGAACCACTTGTTCGGCGGCCTCGGCAACCTGTGCCGCGTGTTTGCGCTCGGCGGCACCTACCACCTCGACGACGGCCGGCCGCTGCCCGGCCAGTTCGAACGCACGCTGCGCAACCTGCGCGAGGTGTCGCCCACGCTGTACGCCACCGTGCCGGCCGCCTGGGGCTTGCTGGCGCAGGCGCTGGAGCGCGACCCGGCGCTGGCGCGCCAGTTCTTCGCGCGGCTGAAGTTCGCCGGCTACGGCGGCGCCAGCCTGCCGCGCGACGTGTGGCAGCGCTTCCAGGACGCGGCGGTGCGCGCCGTGGGCCAGCGCATCGTCTTCACCTCGGGCTTCGGCTCGACCGAGACCACCGGCCAGGGCATGACCTTCAACCGGCCGAGCGACGACGTGGGCAACGTCGGCGTGCCGCAGCCGGGCATGGAGGTCAAGCTGATCCCGCTGGAAGGCGGCGGTGAAAGCGGCGACGGCCGCTACGAGATCCGCATGCGCGGCCCGCACATCTTCCCCGGCTACCTGAAGCGGCCCGACCTGACGGCGGCGGCGATCGACGCCGAAGGCTTCTACGCGCTGGGCGACGCGGTGCGCCTGGCCGACCCCGCCGATCCCGGGGCCGGGCTGCGCTACGCCGGACGCTGCGTGGAAGACTTCAAGCTCGGCAGCGGCACCTGGGTGCGCACCGGCAGCGCCCGCGTGGCGTTGATCGAACAATGCTCGCCGCTCGTTGCCGACGCCGTGATCTGCGGCCACGACCGCGACCAGGTCGCCGCGCTGGCCTGGCCCGACGTGGCCGCCTGCCGGGCGCCGCTGATCGACGTGCTGTACGCCGAGCCGGCGCCGGCGGCCGTGGCCGTCCGCTGAACACAGGAGAGCCAACCGATGCAAGTCGAACGCAAGGTCTACCGCGAAGACCACGAACAATTCCGCGCCACCGCGCGCCGCTTCATCGAGCGCGAAGTGGTGCCGCACATGGACCAGTGGCTCAAAGACGGCATCGTCAGCCGCGAGGTGTGGATGAAGGCCGGCCGCGAGGGGCTGCTGTGCACCATGCTGCCGGTCGAGCACGGCGGCGGCGGCGGCGACTTCGGGCACTCGGCGATCATCGCCGAGGAGCTGGCGCGCGCCGGCGCCTCGGTGTCGTTCGGGCTGCACTCGGACATCGTCGCGCCCTACATCGCGCGCCTGGGCACCGAGGCGCAGCAGCAGCGCTGGCTGCCCGGCATCTGCAGCGGCGAGCAGATCCTGGCCGTGGCCATCACCGAGCCCGGCGGCGGCTCCGACGTGAAGGCCATCCGCACGAGTGCCGTGCGAGATGGAGACGACTACGTCATCAACGGCAGCAAGACCTTCATCAGCAACGGCTTCATCAGCGACCTGGTCGTCGTGGTCTGCAAGACCGACCCGGCCGCCGGCGCCAAGGGCGTCAGCCTGGTGGTGGTGGAAACCAACCGCGAGGGCTTTCGCCGCGGGCGCAAGCTCGACAAGGTGGGCATGCATTCGCAGGACACCGCCGAGCTGTTCTTCGACAACGTGCGCGTGCCGGTGGCCAACCGCCTGGGCGAGGAAGGCAAGGGCTTCGCCTACCTGATGCAGGAGCTGCCGCAGGAGCGCTTCATCATCGCCGTCACCGCCGCCGCCAAGCTGGAGCGGCTGCTCGAGCAGACGCTGGAGTACGTGAAGGACCGCAAGGCCTTCGGCCAGACGGTGTGGGACTTCCAGAACACCAAGTTCAGATTGGCCGACGTGAAGGCCAAGGCGGTGGCGCTGCGCACGATGGTCGACCACTACCTGGCCGAGCACATGCGCCGCAAGCTGACGGCCGAGGAAGCCGCCATCGCCAAGCTCTACGCGACCGAGACGCTGTGGCAATGCCTGGACGACATGGTGCAGCTGCACGGCGGCTACGGCTACATGCTGGAATACCCGATCGCGCGCGCCTTCGTCGACATGCGCGTCAGCCGCGTCTACGGCGGCAGCAACGAGGTCATGCGCGACCTCATTTCCCGCAAGCTCTGAACCCACAGGAGAAAGCATGAGCAAGGTCTACGTCGCCGGCGTCGGCATGATCCCGTTCGCCAAGCCCGGCGCCAGCGCGTCCTACGACGAGATGGCCGCGCAGGCCGTGCGCGAGGCGCTGGCCGACGCCGCCATCGGCTACGACGGCGTGCAGCAGGCCTACGCCGGCTACGTGTTCGGCGCCTCCACCAGCGGCCAGAAGGCGCTGTACAAGGTGGGCATGACCGGCGTGCCGGTCATCAACGTCAACAACAACTGCTCCACCGGCTCCAGCGCCTTGTTCCTGGCGCGCCAGGCGGTGCAAAGCGGCGTCGTCGACGTGGCGCTGGCCGTCGGCTTCGAGCAGATGAACCCCGGCGCCATCAGCTCGCCGTGGAACGACCGGCCGGGCCCGCTGGACGACTTCAACACCGTGCTCGAAGAGACGATCGGCAAGGTCGACATCCCGCACGCGCTGCGCCTGTTCGGCGCCGCCGGCGAGGCCCACATGAAGAAGTACGGCACCAGGATGGACACCTTCGCGAAGATCCGCGCCAAGGCCAGCCGCCACGCCGCGAACAACCCGCTGGCGGTGTTCCGCAACGTCGTCACGCCGGAAGAGGTGATGGCCGAGAAGGTGTTCTGGCCCGGCGTGATGACGCGCTCGATGGCCTGCCCGCCGACCTGCGGCGCGGCCGCCGCCATCGTCGTTTCCGAGGCCTACGCGCGCAAGCACGGCCTGCGCACCGACGTGCGCATCGCCGCGCAGGCGCTGACCACCGACTTCCCGAGCACGCTGCAAAGCCACGACCCGATCCGCCTGGTCGGCTTCGACATGGCGCGCGCCGCCGCCCAGTCGGCCTACGAACAGGCCGGCATCGGCGCCGAGGATGTCGACGTGGTCGAGCTGCACGACTGCTTCGCCCACAACGAGCTGCTGACCTACGAAGCGCTGGGCCTGGCCGCCGAAGGCGAGGGCGAGCGCTTCGTGCTGGACGGCAACAACACCTACGGCGGCCGATACGTCACCAACCCTTCCGGCGGCCTGCTCAGCAAGGGCCACCCGCTGGGCGCCACCGGCCTGGCGCAGTGCTACGAGCTGACGCAGCAGTTGCGCGGCACGGCCGACGCGCGCCAGGTGGCGGATGCACGCATCGCGCTGCAGCACAACCTGGGCCTCGGCGGCGCCTGCGTCGTCACCGTCTACCAGAAGCACTGACACCCCCTCAAGGAGCCTTTCCACCATGATCGTGATCGACCGCAAGATCATCGGCATGACCTTTGCGGCGCACAGCGCCGTCGTCGAAGCCGGGCAACTGCGCTTCTTCGCCAAGGCCATCGGCGAGACCAACCCGATCTACTTCGACGAGTCGGCCGCGCGCGACGCCGGCCACCCCACGCTGCCGGTGCCGCCGACCTTCTTCTTCTCGCTGGAGCTGACGCGCCCGGAAAGCAACTGGCGCGAGCAGGCCGGCATCCAGCTGCCGCGCGTGCTGCACGGCGAGCAGCAGTTCACCTACCACCGCATGGCCTACGCCGGCGACACGCTGCACTTCGAGGGCCGCATCACCGATGTCTACGACAAGAAGAACGGCGCCCTGAGCTTCGTCGTGATGGAGACCACCGTCACCAACCAGCGCGGCGAGCACGTGGCCGACATCCGCAAGTCGCTGGTCCACCGCAACGGCTGAAGGAGCAACCCCATGACGCAACCCGAACGCAAGGCCCTGAAGGTGGGCGACACGCTGCCGCCGTTGGTGCTGGCGCCAGTCAACCGCACGACGCTGGCGCTGTTCGCCGGCGCATCGAATGACCACAACCCGATGCACATCGACATCGACTTCGCGCGCAAGGGCGGCATGCCCGACGTGTTCGCGCACGGCATGCTGGGCATGGCCTGGCTCGGCCGGCTGCTCACGCAATGGGTCGACCAGCGGCAGCTGCGCCAGTTCAACGTGCGCTTCGCCGGCATCACCCACCTCGGCAACCAGATCACCGCCAGCGGCCGCGTGACCGAGCTGTTCGAGGCCGATGGCGAACATCGCGCCAAGCTGGAGATCCAGAGCGCCAACCAGTACGGCGAGATCAAGATCGTCGGCGACGCCATCGTCGCCCTTTGATCACCCACACGACATCACACCCACACGCACACACCAGGAGAGAGAACACCATGGGCAAACTCGACGGCAAGGTGGCGCTGGTCACCGGATCGGGCCGCGGCATCGGCCAGGCATTGGCCTTCAAGCTGGCCGGCGAAGGCGCGCGGCTGGTCATCAACGACCTCGACGCCGAACCGGCGCAGGAGACGGTGGCGGCCATCAAGGCCAAGGGCGGCGACGCCGTGGCCTGCGTGGGCAGCGTCACCGCGCCCGACTTCGCCGAGCGCTTCATCAAGACCGCGGTCGAGCACTACAAGGGCATCGACATCGTCGTCAACAACGCCGGCTACACCTGGGACAACGTGATCCAGAAGATGACCGACGAGCAGTGGTACGCCATCATCGACGTGCACCTGACGGCGCCGTTCCGCATCCTGCGCGCCGCCTACCCGGTGATCAGCGCGGCGGCCAAGAAGGAAGCCGCCGAGGGCCGCGAGGTGTTCCGCAAGGTGGTCAACATCTCATCGGGCGCGGGGCTCAACGGCAACGTCGGGCAGTCCAACTACAGCGCCGCCAAGGCCGGCATCGTCGGGCTGACCAAGACGCTGTCCAAGGAATGGGGGCGGCTCAAGGTCAACGTCAACTGTGTGGCCTTCGGCTGGATCGAGACGCGGCTGACCGAGCCGACGACCGAGGCCAAGACCATCACCATCGAAGGCCGCAAGCTCGCCGTCGGCGTCGGCCCGCACATCGTCGAGGCCTACGGCCAGCGCTGCCCGCTGGGCCGCCCGGGCAAGGCCGACGAAGCGGCCGGCTCGGTGCTGCTGTACTGCCTGCCGGAATCGAACTACATCTCCGGCCAGACCATCCTGGTGTCGGGCGGCGCCTGACGCACCGACCGCGCCGTGACCGACCCCAGCGAAGCGGTGATCGACGGGCGCGCCTCGCGGCTGCGCATCAGCGGCGCGGTGGCCGAGTTCAGCCACCAGCGGCCGCAGCGGCGCAACCCGCTGGGGCCCGAGCTGCGCGACGACTACGAAGACCTGCTGCAGCGGCTGGCCGCCGAGCCCGGGATCCGCGTGCTCATCATCAGCGGCTCGGGCGGCAGCTTCTGCGCCGGCGGCGACCTGCGCAGCATGCAGGCGCGCATCGACGAAGGCGGCACGCCCGACGAGATGCGCCGGCGCATGCTGCGCGCGCACCGGCTGGTGCAGGGCCTGCGCGAGCTGGAGCTGCCGCTGATCGCCGCGGTCGACGGCCCGGCCTACGGCGCCGGCTTCGGGCTGGCGCTGCTGGCCGACTACGTGTTCGCGTCGACGCGCGCCGTGTTCTGCGCCTCGTTCGCGCGCATCGGCGCGATCCCCGATTTCGGGCTGCTGTACACGCTGCCGCGGCGCGTGGGCATGGCGCGCGCCAAGGAGATGGTGCTGAGCGCGCGCCGCGTCGAAGCGGCCGAAGCGCTGGCGCTCGGCGTGGCCGACGCGCTGCAGCCGCCCGAAGCCTTGCTGGGCGCCGCGCACGAGCTGGCGCGCCGCCTGTGCGACGGCCCGCGCGTGGCCGCCGGCATGGCCAAGCGGCTGCTCGACCGCAGCTTCGAGACCGACTTCGCGAGCATGTGCGCTTTCGAGGCCGACGCCCAGGCGGTGGCCATGAGCAGCCGCTACCACGCCGAGGCCGTGGCGCGCTTCGTCGCCGGCCAGCCGCCGCGCTACGACTGGGACCGCAAGCCCTAGTCTGGCGGCGTCGACAAGACCCGCTACGCCGGCTCGACGGCGCGACCCGGGCGCGCCGCGCGTGCCGCGGACGCTGTAACTAACCCACTACTTGAGAGGCGCCGCGAGCGCGTCCATTGCCACAGCAGCGGCGTGGCCAGCGTGCTGCACAACGTCATGATCGCCAGCGCGCCGGCCAGCGGCGGCGCCAGCAGGCCGTGCTGCAGCAGCAGGCCGACGGCGACCAGTTCCATCAGGCCCTTGCACTGCAGCAGGCTGCCCACCGCGCAGGCGTCGCGCCAGGGCAGGCCGGTGGCGCGCACCGCGAGCGAGCTGGCGGCGAACTTGAGGCCGATGCCGGCGGCCGAGACCGCCGCGGCCAGCAGCCAGAAGGCGCCGTTGCCGGCATCGATTTGAATGGCGGTGCCGGTGATCACGAAGAAGAACGGCAGCAGCAGGTGCTGGGCCACGGCCAGCATCGGTTCGCGCCAGGCTTCCAGCAGGGCGCGCGGCAGCAGCGCACCGGCCCAGAAGGCGCCGAGTGCCGCATGCAGGCCGAGCGCCTGCGTGGCCGCCGACGACAGCGCGATGACGGCCACGCCGAGCGCCATGCGCTCGCCGGCCGAGACCTCGGCGTGGCGCCTCAGGAACGCGGCCAGCCCCGGCCGCACGACCCAGGCCAGCGCGGCCAGCAGCGCCAGCAGGCCGGCCAGCGGCCGCCACAGGCCATCGGCCGCCGGCAGCAGCAAGGCACCGAGGGCCAGCCACAGCCACAGCTCGTCCAGCGCGGCGGCGCCGGCCGCCAGCCGGCCCAGCGGCGACGCGGCGATGCCCAGTTGCGCCATCTGCGCCAGCAGCACCGGCAAGGCCGTCACCGCCATCGCCACGCCGATGGCCAGCACGAAGCGCAGGCCGTCGGCGCGGGGTCCCATCACCTGAGGTCCCATCGCCTGAGGTCCCATCAGCGCCGGCTGGTGGACGACCAGCAGCGCGCCCAGGGCCGCGCCGCCGAGCACGGCCAGCGCGAAGCCGCCGATGCTGATCGGCACGCAGCGCCAGCGCTGGCGGCCGTGCAGATGCGCCGCCGCGTCGCCGGCGCTCAGGCCCACCAGCAGGCACAGCCCCAGCGTGCCGATGCCGCGCAGCGCGTCGGCCAGCGCGCCCTGCGCGAGGTCGATGCCGTGCAGGCGCAGCTGCTGGTCGACGCGGTCGTTGCCGAGCGCGATGCCCAGCAGCAACTGCACGAAGACCAGCGGCAGCCACGTCGGCAGGCGCAGGCTGCGCAGCAGCAGCGGCGGCAGCAGGCAGGCGCCGAGGGCGACGAAGAAGGCGGTGCTCATGGCCGGGGCGGCTGAAGTGCTGCGCGATCCCGTGCGCGTCAGACGGCTTCGGCGACGGGGCGATGGGCGGTCTCGCGACCGGCCGTCTCGCGATCGGCCACCGCAGCCACCGCGGCGCCCGCCCGGCCGGCGCCGCCGGCCCGTGCCGGGCCGACGCGCGCCAGGTGCAGGTGCGGCACGTTGGCCACGTACAGGCCGGCCTGCGCGTGCTCGGGCGACATCGCGGTGAAGCCTTCGACGCCGTCGAAGAAGCGCGCGTTGTCCTGCGCGGCGTCGGCCGTCGCGCCCGAGCGCAACGCCGTCTTGTCGCGCCGCAGCTCCAGGTTCTCGCGGATGCGCCGCTGCATCTCGCCCATCAGGTGGGCGCTGGTCTGCTCGGCGTCGGCCAGGTCTTCGAGGCCCGACACCAGGTTCAGGAAGGCGCGGCGCAGGTTGGCGGGGTCGGCGTCGAAGTGGCTCAGCGTCTCGGCCTTGGCAAAGTAGCCTTCCTTGCCGCGCGTCTCGTAGAACGCGGCCACGAACACCAGCAGGCGCAGGTACGACTCGCGATAGCTGCCGTCGAAGTGCGCCAGCGCCTCGGCCTCGGTGACTTCGTGGCGCAGCACGCTGCCGATGCCGGCCGCCGCCAGCAGGCCCGACAGCATGGCCAGGTGCACGCCGGTGGACAGCAGCGGGTCGAGGAAGCAGGCCGCGTCGCCGGCGAGCATGAAGCCGGGGCCGCAGAAGCGGTCGGCCACGTACGAATAGTCCTGCTCGACGCGCAGCGCCGAGTTCAGCCGGCCGGGCGCCGTCATGCGCGTCATCAGCGGGCTCGACGCGATCGCGTTGCGGTACACGCGCTCCAGCGATCCGGCGCGGCGCGCGGCCTGGAAGGCGTCCTTGTGCAGCACCACGCCCACGCTCATGCGGCCGTCGCTGAACGGAATGGCCCAGATCCAGCCGGCGTCGATCGAGCCCACCGCGATGGCGCCCTCGCGGCCATCGGGCAGGCGCTGCACGTCGTCCCAGTAGCCCCAGATGGCGACGTTCTTGAACATCTCGTGGAAGCGGCGGTTGTTCAGGTAGCGGTTGGCGATGATGCCGTTGCGGCCGCTGGCGTCGATCACCCAGTCGAAGCGGATCTCGCCGAGCTGGCTGCTGGCGGCCTGCTCCCAGAGTGCCGCCACCGGGCGTTCGCCGTCGTAGACGATCTCGCGCACCGAGGTGCCTTCGCACACCGTCACGCCCTGGGCGGCGGCGTGGCGCAGCAGCATCTCGTCGAACTCGGCGCGCGGCACCTGGTAGCTGTGCTGGTAGTTGCCGCGCAGCTCGCCGAAGTCCAGGCTCCACTGCTCGCCCTTCCACTCCAGGAAGGCGCCGGGCTTGCGCTGGAACCCCTGGCGCTCCAGCAGCTCGCGCGCGCCGAGCAGCTCGACGATCTCCAGGCACGACGGCAGCAGCGATTCGCCGATGTGGTAGCGCGGGAACACCTCGCGCTCGATCAGCGTCACCTGGATGCCGTTGCGCGCCAGCAAGGTGGCGGCGGTGGAGCCGGCGGGGCCGCCGCCGATGACGAGAACCTGGGTCTGGGTGTTGGGCTTGTTCATGGTGATGGCTCGTGATGGGTTGCGATCGATGGAGGGGTGACTGGGGGATGCGGCGGGCCTTCAGGCGGCCACGCGTTGCGGCGCCGGCAGCGAGGCCAGCGCGACGCGGTGGAACTCGTGCCAGCGCGTCTCGACGATGGCGATCACCTGCTCGGCGATCGACTCGGCGCGCGCCGTCTGCAGGTCGTCCAGCGGCAGCGTGGCGAACAGGTCGACCTCGGCGTCGGCCTGGTGCGTCAGGTGGCCGGGCTCGCGCTCCAGGTGCCGCTGCCCCAGGTACGACAGCTCGAAGCCGGTCTCGTCTTCGTGCTGCTGCGCCACGCGCTGGACGGTGGCGAACAGCCGGTGCGCCACGGCCTCCAGCGCGCTGATCAGCGCGTAGCGCAGCGCCGGCTCGCTGGACTGGCCGGCCAGCATGCACAGGCGGTAGACGGCGCGGCGCTGCTCGGCGTGCTCGTCGCTCCACAGCCGGCGCAGCGCGGCGCTGAACGGCAGCGTGTCGTCGGCGCCCAGCAGGCGCAGGTCGTGCAGGTACCAGCCCCAGTGGGTGGCATCCTCGGCCAGGTGGCGGTTGATGGCGCGGCGGTACGGGCAGGCGGCGGCCTCGGCGGCCGGGTAGGGCAGCACCTCGGCGTTCAGATCGCGAAAGCCGAAGACGAAGAACGCCGCCGCCGGCAGCCAGCCGGCCAGGCGCTGCCGGGTGGCGATGGCGGGGTCATCGAGCCAGCGGATGAAGGGGTGGTCGGCGGTGGCGGTGGCGCGGGTTTCGATGCGGTCGAGCAGGGCTTGCATGTCGGCTCCTCGGTGGTGGTGGCAGTGGTGGTGGTGGTGACCGTGGTGGTGGCGGTGCGGCATGCAGCGCACTGTGCCGAGGGCGGCCCGACGCGTCCTTTAGCATCGTGGCCTGTTGCTAAACGGTGTGAAACCGGGCCGCCGCGGCTGCGGCGGCGGCGTGCTGCGAAGCCCGACAGCGAAAGACCCCCATGAGCGGCAACGAGCGCTGGCGTTTCGAACAGTTCGAGGTCCACCCTGCCGCGCGGCGGCTGCTGGTGGAAGGCCAGCCGGCGCTGCTGGGCGCGCGCGCCTTCGACGTGCTGGTGGCGCTGATCGAGCGCCGCGGCCGCGTCGTCACGCGCGACGAATTGCTCGACGCCGCCTGGCCCGGCCTGGTGGTCGAAGAGAACAACCTGCGCGTGCAGATCTCGGCGCTGCGCAAGCTTCTGGGGCCGCGCCTGATCGCCACCGTCACCGGGCGCGGCTACCAGTTCACCGGCCGGCTGGACACCGGCGCCGCGGCGCCGCTGCCGCCGCAGGCCGACAGCGGCGCGCTGATCGGCCGCGATGCCGAACTCGACGCGCTGCAAGGCCTGCTGCAGCGCCATCGGCTGGTGACGGTGGTGGGGGCCGGCGGCGTCGGCAAGACGCGCCTGGCGCAGGCCTGGGCGGCGCGCCAGGCGGCCGCCGGCAGCGCCTGTCGCTGGGTCGAGCTGGCGGGGGTCGACGGCGCGCAGCCGCTGCCGCAGGCGCTGGCCGCCGCGCTGGCGCTGCCGGCGCTGGAAGCCACGCTGCCGCCGGCGCAGGCGCTGGCGCGCGTGTTGCCGCCGGACTGCGAATGGCTGGTGTTGGACAACGCCGAGCATCTGGCCGAGGCGGTGGCCGGCGTGGTGCGCACGCTGCTCGACGCCGCGCCGCAGCTGCGGCTGCTGGTCACCAGCCAGGTGCCCTTGCGCCTGCCGCCGGAGCAGGTGCTGCGCCTGGCGGGGCTGGACGTGCCCGAGCAGCCGCCCACGCTGGCCGACGCCTGGCAGCCGGGCGCGCTGGCGCTGTTTGCCGAACGCGCGCGCGCCGCCGACCCGGCGTTTGAAATCGACGAGGGCAACGTCGAGCGCGTGGCCGAGATCTGCCGGCGCCTGGACGGCGTGCCGCTGGCCATCGAGCTGGCCGCCGCGCGCGTGCCGACGCTGGGCCTGCAGGCGCTGGCGGCGGCGCTGGACGAGCGCCTGCAGTTGCTGGCCGGCGGCGGCCCGCGCGCGGCGCCGGCGCGCCAGCGCACGCTGCGCGCGGCGCTGGACTGGAGCGTGGGCCTGCTGGACGCCCCCGCGCGCCGCCTGCTGGCGGTGCTGCCGTCGCTCGGCACGTCGTTCACGCTGGCGCAGGCGCAGGCGCAGGCGGTCGTGGCCGGCGCCGGCATCGACGGCTGGGCGGTGGTGGACGCACTGGCCGCGCTGGTGGATGGCTCGCTGGTCATCGCCGACCACGGTGAGCCGACGCGCTATCGGCTGCCCGAGACGACGCGCCTGTACGCCGCCAGCCTGGCCGCCGGCGCGCAGGCCGCGGGCGACGCCGATGCCGGCGCGGGCGCCGCGCTGCCGGCGCTGCTGCTCGAACGGGCGCAGCAGGCGGCGCTGGCCGCCGATGGCGTGGATGCTGCCGCCGTCATCGCGCTGGCGCGGCGCCTGCGGCCCGACGAGGTGGTCGACGTCGGCGCGGCGCTGCGCGAGCTGGAGCGTGCGGTGGAGCTGGCGTCGCGCGTCGTCTCCGACGGCAGCGACGCGGCGCCCGACGGCTTCGTCAACGCCGTGCTGGAGCAGGTGACCGGCTACACGCGCAGCGGCGAGTTCGACCGCGGCACCGACGCGGTGGACGAGGCGCTGGCCGAACTCGACCGCCGCGCCGAGCGCCAGCGCGCCGCGCTGGACCGCTCGCGCCGTGCGCTGCTGGAGGCCGGTGCGCAGCAAGACCTGCTGCGCCGCGACCCCTTTGCGGTGGCGCGCCGGCACGAGCAGCTGGCCGCGCTGCAGCATGGCGAGCGCGCGGCCTGGAGCGACAGCTTCCGCGGCCGCGAGCTGCAGTTCTACGAAGACGGCGCCGAGCGCGGCAGCACGCTGGCGCTGGCGGTGGCCGCCGAAATGGCGCGGCGCCGGCTGGCGCTGGCGGCCGCGCCGTCGGAGCGCGCCGACGCCCACCACGACCTGGCCCGGGTGCTGACCGCGCTGGGCGAGCGCGAGACCGGCAACGGCTCGCTGCTGGAGGCGGTGGAATGCCTGCGCGCGGCGCTGGCCGACGTCGACCGCCACCGCGAGCCGCAGCGCTGGGCGCTGCTGCAGCACGACCTGGCCGACGCCTTGCGCGCGGTGGGCGTGCGCGAAGGCAGTGCCGCGCCGCTGGAGGAAGCCGTGGCCTGCAGCCAGGAGGCCTTGAAGGAGCGCAGCCGCGGCGCGATGCCGCTGGAATGGGCGGCGACGCAGCATTCGCTGGGCTTCACGCTGCGCTGCCTGGGCCAGCGCGACAGCGGCAACGTGCGGCTGGAGGCCGCCGCGCGCGCCCTGCGCGAGGCGCTGAAAGAGCGCACCCAGGCGCGCGTGCCGCTGGACTGGGCGCGCTCGCTCAACGTGCTGGGCACCACGCTGGCGATCTGGGCGCGGCGCGAGGCCAGCCTGGCGCGCTACGCCGAAGCGGTGGCCGCCTACCGTGAGGCCTTGCGCGCCTTCAGCGCCGCGGCCACGCCGATGGACTGGTCGACCACGCAGTGCAACCTGGGCATCGCGCTGTCGGCCATCGGCGAGCACCAGGTCGGCGAGGCCGGCATCGCCACGCTGCGCGAGTCGATCGCCGCGTTCCGGGCGGCGCTGTCGGTGCTGACGGTCGAAGCGCATGCCCCCAGCTGGGCGCGGGTGCATCACAACCTGGGCGGCGTGCTGCGCTTCCTGGGCGTTAGGCTCGACGGCGCGGCCGCCGTCGAGCACTTGCAGGACGCCGTGGCCTCGATGCGCGCGGCGCTCAGCGTGCACACGCGCGACCGCTTCCCGATGCACTGGGCCGCCGGCCAGAACGACCTGGCCACCGCCTTGCTGTGCCTGGGCGAACGCAGCGACGCCGCCACCGCGCGCGCCGCCTTCGAAGGCGCCGTATCGGCGCTGGACAGCGCCAGCCGCGAACGCACGCGCGAGCGCGTGCCCATCGACTGGGCCACCACCCAGGCCGACCGCGCTGCCGCGCTGTTCGCGCTGGCCCGCCATGCCGACGACCGCGACGCCGCGCAAGAAGCCCTGGCCAGCTGCCAGGCCGCGCTGGAAATCCTGGACCCTTCGTTGATGCCCGCGGAGCACGCGCAGACCCTGGCCTTGCGCGAACAGGTGCGCCGCTGGCTGGAGCGGCTGCCACGGCAGCGGGCCGCCGGCGTGGCGCCGGCGCCGGCCCCTGGCCCCCGAATGGGCCGCTGAGCCTGCGCGCTAGCCACTGCGGCTAGCGACGGTGGCGGCCGCGGTCGCCACACTGGGTTTCGACCCTCGCCCACCCGACCCACCCGGCCCACCCTGCCTGCCCGACCCGCTCTTTCGGAGACTGCCATGTACATCACCCTCGGCCTGCACAACGCCTTGCAGCACCGGCCCGACCTCGAAGCCATCCGCTTCATGGGCCGCAGCACCACCTACGCCCAGTTCGGCGCGCGCGTCGCGCGGCTGGCCGGCGCCTTGCGCGCGCTCGGCGTCAAGGACGGCGAGCGCGTGGCGATGTATTCGCTGAACTCGCAGCGCTACCTCGAATACGACCTGGCCGTGCCCTGGGCCGGCGGCGTGCTGGTGCCGGTGAACATCCGCTGGAGCGCGGCCGAGGTGCTGTACTCGCTGGACGACTCGGGCTGCGAGATCCTGATCGTCGACGACGCCTTCAAGAACCAGGCGGCCGGCATGGCCAAGAAGGCCAAGACGATCCGCCACCTGATCTACGCCGGCGACGGCGACACGCCCGAGGGCATGCTGAACTACGAGACGCTGGTCGCGCAGACCGAGCCGATCGAAGACGCCTACCGCCACGGCGAAGACCTGGCCGGCATCTTCTACACCGGCGGCACCACGGGCTTTCCGAAGGGCGTGATGCTCAGCCACAACAACCTCGGCGCCAGCGCGCAGGTGTCGATCCAGCTGGGCATCTACGGCCCCGGCTACACCTACCTGCACGCGATGCCGATGTTCCACCTGGCCGACTTCGCGCCGACCATCGCGCTGTTCCAGTGCGGCGGCAAGCACGTGATCATTCCGATGTTCGAGCCCAGGCTGCTGCTGGAGACCATCACGAAGGAGAAGCCCAACGTCGTGCTGATGGCGCCGACGCTGATCCAGATGACGCTGGACTGGCTGGCCGCCAACCCCGAGCTGGGCAAGGCCATCGACGTGTCGTCGATGCGGTACCTGATCTACGGCGCCTCGCCGATCACGCAGACCCTGCTCGACCGCGCGCTGACGGTGTTCAAGGGCGTCAAGTTCATCCAGGGCTACGGCATGACCGAGCTGGCACCGGTGGCCTCGCTGCTGTACCCCGAGGATCACCACGGCAAGCAGTTGCGCTCGGCCGGGCGCCCGTTCAACGGCCTGCAGCTGAGGATCGTCGACGCGAAGGGCAACGACGTGCCGCGCGGCACCAGCGGCGAGATCATCGTGCGCGGGCCCAACGTGATGCTGGGCTACTGGAACAAGCCCGAGGAGACGGCCAAGGCGCTGCGCAACGGCTGGATGCACACCGGCGACGGCGCCTACATGGACGACGAGGGCTACCTGTACATCACCGACCGCATCAAGGACATGATCGTCAGCGGCGGCGAGAACGTCTACTCGGGCGAGGTCGAGAACGCGTTGAGCAGCCACCCCGCGGTGCTGCAATGCGCGGTGATCGGCATCCCCAGCGAGCAGTGGGGCGAGTCGGTGCACGCGGTGGTCGTCGTCAAGGCCGGCGCGAGCATCGACCTGGCGTCGATCCAGGCGCATTGCCGCGAGCAGATCGCCGGCTACAAGCTGCCGCGCAGCTTCGAAACGCGCACCGCGCTGCCGATGTCCAGCGTCGGCAAGGTGCTGAAGGTCGAGCTGCGCAACACCTACCAGGTGGCGGCCTGAGGCCGAAAAGCGCCCTCTCCCACGCGTGGGAGAGGGCCGCCTTCAATCGAAGACGATCAACCCGCGCGCGTTGCGCCCCTGCACCAGGTCGTCGAAGGCCTGCACCGCGTCGTCGATGCGGTAGCGGTGCGTGATCAGCTCGTCGAGCTTGAGCCGCCCGGCGCGGTACAGCGAGACCAGGCGCGGGAAGTCGTATCGCGGCCGCGCCGAGCCGTAGCAGCTGCCCATCAGCGCCTTTTCTTCCAGCACCAGCGAGGCGGTCTTCACGCTGCTCATATCGGTCGGCTTGCCGACGCCGACGACCACCGCCGTGCCGCCGCGGCGCAGGCAACCGTAGGCCTGGGCGACGATCTCGCCGAAGCCGACGCATTCGAACGCATAGTCGGCGCCGCCGCCGGTGAGCTTGCGCAAGTCCTTGACGAGCTGCTCGGTCTTCGACGCGTCGACCACGTGGGTGGCGCCGAACAGCCTGGCCATGTCGAGCTTGTGCGCCAGCCGGTCGACGGCGACGATCATCGCCGCGCCGGCGTTCTGGCAGCCCTGGATCGCGCTCAAGCCCACGCCGCCGGCGCCGAACACGACGCAGACCGAGCCGGGCTGCACCTTGGCGGTGTTGCAGGCGGCGCCCCAGCCCGTCATCACGCCGCAGCCGATCAGCGCGCAGCGGTCCAGCGGCGCCTGGGCGTCGATCTTCACGACGTTGTTCTTGTGCAGCGTGGCGTGCTCGGCCATCACGCCGCAGCCGGTCATCACGTTCAGCGGCTGGCCGTCGGCATCCCAGGTGCGCACCGCGCCGCCGGCCGGCGTCAGCGCCGACATCCCGCCGTGGTCGCACAGGTTCGGCCGGCCGGTGGCGCAGTAGCGGCAGTGGCCGCAGCTGGCGATGAAGTTGACGATCACGTGATCGCCCAGCTGCAGGTCGCTGACGCCGGGGCCGACGCGGGTGATGACGCCGGCCGCCTCGTGGCCCAGCACGATCGGCGGCGGCAACGGCAGCGTGCCGTTGGTCACCGAAAGGTCGCTGTGGCACACGCCGCAGGCACTGACCTGGATCTGCACTTCGTCGGCGCCGGGCGGGTCGACGACGATGTCTTCGACGGCGACGGTGGCGGCGCCGGCGCGGTAGACGACGGCCTTGGAACGGATCTGCATGGAACGCTCGCTCGGGGGTTGATGATCGCGGCCCCGGGTGGGGGCGCTTGCGGATGGGTGCTTACGAAGTCTGCAGCGCCTGGCTCACGCCGTACAGCTCCAGCCGGCCCTGCACTTCTGCCACGTCGTGGCTGAGGATGGCCAGGTCGAAGGCCTGGCCGTCGCGGTCCTTGACGTGGCTGCGCAGCACCGCCTCGGCGCGAAAGCCGAGTTCCTCGAACACGGCGATCGCCGCGCGCTGGTCGACCGTCATCGTCACGCACAGCTTGGCCAGCCCCTGGCCGAGCGCGAGCGCGAAGTTCTCCTGGATCAGTGCGCGGCCGAGGCCGCGGCCGCGCCAGGCGGGCGCCACCAGCACGCGCAGCTCGCCGACGTGGCGCGACCACGACAGCGGGTCGCTGACGATGGCCGTGCAGCCGACCAGTTCGCCGTTGCAGCGCGCGGCCAGGCTCGTGATCTCGCCGCTGGCGACGGCGGCGAGCCAGCTTTCGCGCACCTTGGGGTGGCTGAGGTCGCGGCGCACGAACAACAGGTCTTGCACCGGCAGCGCCTGCACGAAGGCATCCAGCGCGCCGGCGTCGGCCGGCGTCAGCGGCTCGATCTGCACGGTGGCCTCGCCCAGCGCAAGGCTGCGCGGATAACGTCGGGATTCAGCGTGATTCATGTCGACCTCGTTGCCAGCCATTGATCGAGCGCCGGCCACATGCGCGTGACGGCGTTGGGCCCCGCCACCAGGCTGACGTGGCCACCGGGCAGCACGATCTGCTGCTTGTCGGTGGAGCGCACCTGTTCGAGCAGCGGCGCCGCCGCCGCCGCCGGCACGATGTGGTCGTGCTGGGCCACCATGCTGAGCACGGGGACCGTGATGTTCTGCAGCCGCACCGGCCGGCCGCCGATGCGCAGCGTGCCTTCGTGCAGCGCGTTCTTCCACACCAGTTGCTTGACCGTCTGGCGGAAGTATTCGCCGGCCAGCGGCAAGGTGTCGGTGCCGAAGCGCTCCATCATGCGGTAGCTCTTGACGTAGGCGTCGTTCCACATGTTGTCCCACAGCCGGATCTGCGAAGCCAGCGCGCCGGCCGGGCGGATCGCGTTGAAGGCGCTCTTGATCAGGTCCGGCGGCATCTGGCCGAGCGAATCGATCAGGCGGTCGACGTCGAAGTGGCGTGGATCGGACATCGCCTGGAAGACCTTCAGCTGGCGGAAGTCGATCGGCACCGTGAAGCCGACCAGGTTCTTCATGGGGCCGCCGGCGTGCAGCGCGGCATAGATCGTCGCCAGCACGCCGCCCATGCAGTAGCCGACCACGGTGACGTCGTCGACGCCCGAGTCCTGCTGCACGCGGCGCACGCAGTCGGGAATGAAGTCGAGCACGTAGTCGTCGATGCGCAGCCGGTTCTCGTCGGGGCCGGGCGGGTTCCAGTCCATCACGTAGACGTCGTAGCCGCGCTTGGCGAGGAACTCGATCAGGCTGAAGCCCGGCGCCAGGTCGAAGATGTCGCACTTGTTGGTGGTCGCCATCACGAACAGCAGCGGCACGCGGTAGACCTCGTCGGTCAGCGCGTGGTAGTGCAGCAGGCTGAGCGTGCCGCGGCGGTGGATCTCGGTGCGCGGCGTGGCGCCGATCGGCGGCGCCGGCGAGGTCAGGTACTCGAAGCCCTTCAGGCTGCGCTGGATCAGCTTGTCGACTTCGCCGCGCAGCCGCTGCACGACCGACGGATCGGCGGGGGAGGGTGCGTTCATCGCGTCAGCCCTTGCGCGCGGCGCGTGCCGCCGTCCGGCGCGGCGCTCGGGTTGCGGCGGGCGGCGGCTTTGCAGGCGTGCTGGCCGGCGCGGTGGCCGGCGCGGTTGTCGGTGCGGTTGTCGGCGCGGCAGCCGATGCGGCCGGCGGCGGAGCCTGCCGCGTGCGCGCGGGCCGCGGACCGGGCAGCGGCGGGGTGGGCAGCAGCAGCTCCAGCTTGTCTTCCAGCCGCCGCACAGCGGCGCCCAGCGTCTGCAACTCGCTGCGGCTGGGCAGGTCGAGCGTGAGGTACACGCGCGCCAGGAACTGCATGCCGAGGTGGCGCAGGCCCACCATCACGCCCAGCGCCTCGCCGATCAGCGGCGACAGGCGGCCGCTTTCCAGCTCGTGCTGCGCCAGCTTGTTGACGCCGAACTCGGTCTTCGTGAGCAGCTCGCGCCAGTGCAGCAGCGGGTCGAGCGCGCGGCCCGCCACCCGGCCGGCGCCATTCGCGCCTTTCGCGCCTTTCGGGGCGGTGGCGGCGGCGCCTGCGGCCGCGGCGGCGCGCTTCGGCGCCGCCTTGGCAGGGGCGGGGCGGCGGGGCATCGTCGCGTGCTCCTCAGGTCGACGGGTAGGTGTGGCGCGCGCTCAGGCGCTCGACGTTGGCCACCATGCTGCGCCGCGCCGTCAGGTCGGCCACGATGCCGGTGTCGCGCAGCAGCTGCGCCGCATCGCGCGAGCGCCGCGCGAACTGGCCGAGCAGCGTGAAGTGCCAGCGCCCGGCCATCACGCAGGCGGTCAGCGTGGTCTGCGCCAGTTCGCCGGCGGCGGCGGCCAGCTTCGAGCGGCGCGCGCCGGCGCGCTCGGCGATCTCGATGGTCTGGTCTTCCAGCGGCCGGCCGTCGAAGGCCGCGGCCAGCGCGACGGCCACGCGCTGCAGCGCGTCGCGCGCGGCGCCGATGATCGAGTCGAAGTTCAGGAAGCCGTGGAACTGCCCGGCATAGTGCAGCAGCTGCACCGGCACGCCGGCGGCGCGCAGGCGCGCGCTGTAGTCGAGCGCGTCGTCGCGGATGGGGTCGAAGCCGGCGCTCAGCACCAGCGCCGGCGGCAGGTCGTGCAGCCAGGGGTTGCGCCGCGGCGACAGCCAGGGATCGTCGGCATTGGGCGGGATGTTGATGATCTGGCCGATGCGGTCGGCCACCTTCTGCGTCAGCACGTAGCCGCTGGCGTTCTCGGCCAGCGATTCGAAGCGGTGCGACAGGTCGGTGGCCGGGTAGACCAGCACCTGCAGCGCCAGCTTCGGGCCGCCGGCTTGCGTCACGCGTTGGGCGACGGCGGCGGTGACGTTGCCGCCGGCCGAGTCGCCGCCGATCGCCAGCCGCTCGACGTCGATGCCCAGGCTGGCGCCGTGGGCATGCACCCAATGCAGCGCGGCGAGGAAGTCCTCGCGGCTGGCGAACAGGTCGTGCTCGGGCGCCAGCCGGTAGCGCACGGCGATGACGATGCAGCCGGCAATGCTCGCGATGCTGCGGCAGATCGACTCCGAGGTCTCGGGGCCGCCGAGCATGAAGCCGCCGCCGTGGCACCACAGGAAGGCCGGCCGCGGCTGGGTCGACGGCCCGGGCACGAAGACGCGCAGCTCGATCGGCCCGCCGGGGCCGGGAATCCATTGCGTGCGCACGGCCGCCAGGTGCGGGCGGCGCCCCATGGCCAGCGCCGTCATGCGCCACACGGCGCGCTGCGTGCGCACCGAGCGGGCTTCCATCGGCAGCCAGGTGGTGAGGTTGACCAGGCGCATGAAGGCGCGCGACTCGCTGTCGGGCCGCGGCGCGCGCAGCACCTGCGGCATGCCGTGCTCGGCGCGCAGCGCCGCGTTGTCGGTCAAGGGACGGTGCTGGACGCGCGGCTTGCCGCCCTTGCCCTGCGCGGCCCGCGCGCGGTTCGGCTCGGTCATCGGTATCCCTTCAGCGTGGTGGTGACGGCCCACTGTAGGCGGCCGCGGCCACCGGCGGCACTAGCCTTCCCGGCTAGCAGTCTGCGTGGCAGAAGCCGCCCAGCCTCCTAGCCGCGATGGCTGGAGGCCCGCCGCGCCGCCCTCAGAACACCTTGACCGCGCGGACCTGCGTGAAGGTGCCCGACTTGGCGTTGCGCGAGTCGAAGGTCTTCATCCACTGCACCGTCAGCGCCGCGTCGACGACGGGGATCTTGGTCGTGAAAAAGACGCCGGCGTTCGAGCTGCTCAATCGGCTGGCGCCCCAGGGGTTGGCGCTGTCGTCCTGCACCTGGCGCACCCACACGGTGTGCAGGCCGAGCGCGCCGATCGGCGTCTTGTACGCCAGCGCGCCTTCCGCGCCCACCCAGTTGCCGCTGCGCAGGTCGTTGTCGCGGTTCTTCGTGTTGAAGCCGAGCGTCAGCTTCACGGCGCCGGCGAGGTCGGGCGTGAAGAGGTAGCCCACCTGCACCGCCGGGCGCAGGGTGTAGAAGTTGCCGAAGCCGATGTCGGGGCCGGCCGCGGCCTCGTAGCGGCCGGTGGGCAACACCAGCGAGGCGCCGGCCAGCACGCGCAAGGCGTCCTGCACGTACAGCCAGCCGGCCTGCAGTTCCACGTCGCCCAGGCCCGACGTGCGGCCGGTCTCGGCCGCCGCCTGCGCCGCCAGCGCGGCCTGGTAGCCGGCGCCGAACTGCGCCTGCACGGCGGCCTGCGTGGCGGCCGGGATGGCCGGGTTGAACTGCAGCGCCGGCGTCGCCGCGCTGACGCCGAAGGTCTGGGTCTTGACGCCGTAGGGCACATTGATGCCGAGGATCACACGGCCGCCGGCGTAGCGCTCGTTCGTGACGTAGCCGAAGGCCAGGTTGTAGAGCTTGAAGCGGCCGCGCCCGTCGATGGTCGCGGTGTTGGCGGCATAACTGGGGTACAGCGCGGCGGGCGTCGGCGCCGGCAGCGGCACCGTGCCGCCGGCAATGCCGCTGGTCAGGCGCTTGCCGTCGTGGCCGGTGACCTTGTCGATGTCGATATCGGTCAGCGCGATGCCGCCGGCCAGGCCGGTCTGCTCGGGCGGCGCGAAGACTTCGCCGCCCAGGCTGCCGGCGATGTTGTAGCGAACCTGGAAGCCTTCGGCGGCGAGGCTGGCGCCGGCGGCGAGGCCGAGGCCGGCGAGGGTGCTCAATCGGATGATGCGATGCATGGGGTGGGCTCGGAGGGTTGGGGGAACGGGGGCGTGATCGAAGCGGGCCGGCCCATGCCGGCGCGCAGCCGTTGCAGCGCATCGCCCAGGCGCGCCGGCCGCACGGCGGCGAAGACGAAGCGATCGGGCCGGATCACCAGCACGTGCCCTTGCGGCACGCCGCAGCGGCGCAGCCACGCATGCCACGCGCCGGTGACGTCTTCCAGCTCCAGCAGGTCGCGCGGCCAGGCCGGGTCGACGTCGCGGCCCTGCGGGCGATCGCCCCAGCGCCACATCGTCGCCAGCCGCGCGCCGAGGCGGTCGAGCCAGGCGCGGTCGGCGCTGCCCAGGTGCGCGCGCGGGTCGGTGCCGGCGCCCAGCAGCAGGAAGCCGGCGCCCGTGCAGTCGTCCAAGCGGTGGCGGCGCCCGTCGGGCAGGCGCACCGGCGGCTGCGGCATCAGCGTGCCCTCGGGGCCGCGCCAGCCGCGGCGCGGCAGGCCGAGGTAGCTGCCGCGGCGATACACCGGCTTGGGGATCAGCTCGCCGCGCGTGAAGAGGCGACCGATGCGCGGCGTGCGCACGAGCGTGCGCATCATCACGTTGCGCACGGCGGCGCCGAGCGGACTGCGCAGCGAGACGAGGTCCTTGATGCGCACGGCTTCGCGAATCATCGCCGTCACGTGCGGCCGGCGCTCGGCTTCGTAGCTGTCGAGCAGCGTCTCGGCGGCCAGCCCGCGCAGCACGGCATGCAGCTTCCAGCCCAGGTTGTGCGCATCCCGCACGCCGGCATTCATGCCCTGGCCGATGAATTGCGGCGTCATGTGCGCGGCATCACCCGCCAGCAGCACGCGACGGTCGCGCCAGCGCTCGGCGACCAGCGCGTTGAAGGTGTAGACGAGCTGGCGCAGCACGTCGAAGCGCTCGACGTCGACGTGGCGCGCCAGGTGGCGGCGCACGCTGTCGGGCGCTTCCATCGCCTCGCGCGTCTGGCCCGCGGGCAGCATGAACTCGAAGCGGTGGTGGCCCTGCGGCTGCACGCAGTTCACGGTCGGGCACTCGGGGTCGCAGACGAAGGAGAAATAGGGCACGTGGCGCAGCCCGTCGAGCCCGTTCTTCGCCTTGATGTCGACCACCAGCCAGGGCGTCGGGAACGAGCGCCCGCTCATCGCGATGCCCAGCTGCGTCCGCACGAAGCTGCGGCCGCCGTCGGCGCCGACCAGGAAGCGTGCCCTCACGTGGACGGGTATGTCAGCGGATGGCGTTTCGTCGTCGGTGCGGCCGTAGCCGCTGCCGCGGCTGGCCACGTGGGCGACGTCGACGCCGTCGGCGTCCTGCTCGAAACCGACCACCGAGCGGCCGCGCAGCAGCTTCACGTGCGGATGGCGCGCCAGGGCATCGGCGAGCGTCGTTTCCAGGAAGGGCTGGTAGAAGAAGTTGCTCGCCGCCCAGCCGTGCGGGCGGTCGGGGTTGCGGGTCGACACGAGGCACGAACCGTCGGCCAGCACCATCTGCACCGGCACGTCTTCCAGCATGTCGGCCTGCAGCGCGTCGGCGAGGCCCAGCGACTGGAAGATGCGCAGGCACTCGCCGTCGGTGTAGACGGCGCGCGCGTTGCCGTAGAACGCCGGCTCGCGCTCGAGCACGAGGACGTCGATGCCGCGCTGCCCCAGCGCGTGCGCCAGCACCAGGCCCGTGGGGCCGAGGCCGACGATGACGACCTCGTGGTCGACGGCGCGCGCGTTCATCACCGGCCACCCGCGCGGGCTTCGCGCCGGGTCAGCGACAACAGGCCGCGCGCGAACTGTCCGGCCTTCAGGCCCAGCGTCTGGTTCTCGGGGAAGTGGCCCCACAGGCTGATGCCGCGATACGCGCCGGGCGTCCACGTGCGCTCGGCGGCGTCGTCGACGACGAGCGGGTTCCAGCCCAGTTCGATTTCGAAGTCCGAAGGCGACTGCACGTAGAACGACAGCTCCTTGTCGTTCGGATGCTGGCCGATCGCGCTGGCGATCGGGTAGCCGAGCGCGCGGCACTGGCGGTAGCCGTTCACCACGTCGTCGAACGACGCCACCTGCAGGTTCAGGTGGTGGATGCTGGTGCGCATCGGATTGATCCGCAGGCCCCGCGTGCACGCGATCGCGACGGAGTGGTGGCGTTCGTTCAGGCGCAGGAACGTGAAGTCCATCGTCACGCCGCTCAGCCGGTCTTCGATGCGATCGGAGACGCGCGCGTCGAACGCTTCGCGCCAGAAGCGCTCCATCGCCTCGGGTTCGCGCGTCGTGATCGCCATATGGCCGAGGCCGCCGGCGCCCGTCAGGAAGCCGCTGGCGCGCATGGCCAGCGGCGCATCGGTCAGCAGCGCCTGGTCTTGCGCGAACAGTTCGATCGGCGTGCCCTTGGGGCCGCGGCAACGCCAGCCCGCCGCGATGCCGCGCTGCGCGGCGTCGGCGTCGCCGATGCGTTCGACGTCGATGCCCGCCCCGCGCAGGCGCTGCAGCGCGAGGTCGAGCGTGGCGGCATCGTCGAGCTGCCAGCCGATCGCGACGACGTCCTCCGCCGGCCCGGGACGCACGACGATGCGGCGCGCACGGTCATCGACGCGCAGCACCAGGCCGCCGTCGCCGGCCGGCTCGACGTGCAGGCGCAGGCCTTCGGCGGCGAAGCGATGCCACGCGTCGAGCCGCTGCGATTCGACGAGCACGTAGCCCAGCCGCATGCGGCCGAAGAGGGAGGGCGTCATGCCGCGGCCGCTTGTGTCGTCGTCGTGGTGCTGGACTCGGCTACGGGGACGCGGCCGCACAGCTTGTCGACGAGCGCCGCCACCTCGGCTGCCGACGCCGGCACGCGCTGGCCGCGCCAGGCGACGTGCTGGTCCTGGCGCACGATCAGCAGCGCGTGGCGGAACGCCGGGTCGTCGCTGCGCGCCGGCACGTCCAGAACTTCGAGCGGCATGCGGGCGTCGCGCGCCGCCGTCAGCAGCGCGTCGACCGCGACCGACGGGTCGAAGCGCAGCAGCGTGTAGACCGGGCCGAGGTGGTCGTACACCGAGTCGCCGGGCCCGAGCCAGAAGTGCGGCATGCGACAGCCGGGCACGGTCGACGGCACCGCATGGCCCATCGTGTACGCGGGCGCCGGCTCGCCGTCGAAGGCGATGACGGGCGAGCCTTCGTAGTAGTAGCCGAAGTTCAAGCCTTCGGGCGCGAACTGCGGCACGTTGAGCTTGTGCAGTTTCGTGCCCATGACCTTGCGCAGCGCGATGCCGGCCGGGTTGTAGCGCGAGCCCAGCGCCGCGGGCACCGCCCCCTTGCCCATCGTGTCGATCGTGTCGAGCATGCTTTGCATCGCCAGCCGCGAGACCTGCTCGGTGATCGGCTGGCGTTCGGCCTCGTAGGCGTCGAGCATCGCGGGGCCGGCCCAGCCTTCGAGCACGTTGGCGATCAGCCAGGCGATGCTCACGCCGTCGGCGATGCCGGCGTTCATGCCGTAGCCGGCGAAAGGCACCCACAGGTGCGCGGCGTCGCCGGCGAGGAAGACGCGGCCGTCGCGGAAGCGGCTGGCGACCAAGCGCCGGCCGATCCAGTCCTCGTGATGCAGCACCTCGTAGGCGAAGCCGGCGTCGACGCCCAGCAGGTCGCGGATCGAGCCGTGCAGGTCGAGCGCCTCGTAGTCGGTGGTGCCTTCGGGCAACTGGCGGTGCAGCAGCCAGGTGTCGCCGCCGTCGATGGCCACCACGACGCCGCGCACCTGGTGGTTCACGACCCAGCTCATCCAGGCCGGGCGCCGATCGGCGAACAGGGCCTTCAAGCCCGGCGCGCGGACCAGGGTGGAGCGCATGCGGGCGAGTTCGGCATCGCCTTGCAGGCGCACGCCCATCGCGTGGCGGATGACGCTGCGGCCGCCATCGGCGCCGATGAGGTAGCGCGACGTCAGCGTGCGTTCGCTGCCGTCGTGCGCGCGGACGGCAACGCTCACGCTGTCCGCGTCCTGCGTGTAGCCGAGCACCTCGGTGTCGTAGCGAACCTCGATGCCGGGCGTGGCGCGCATGCGGCGCGCGAGGATCGGGTTCAGGTAGATCTGGCTGACGCGCACGAAGGGCTCGGGCGTGCGCCAGGCGGCATCTGGGAAGGCCTTGGGAAAGCGCTCGGCACGGCGCTCGGCGCGCGACGGCAGGCCGATGCGCGTGAACTCCGGGCCGGCGATGCTCGACGCATAGATCACGTCGGTGGGATAGTCATCGGGCAGTCCGGCGTTGCGCACGTCCTCGGCGATGCCGAAGCGGCGCAGCGTCTCCAGCGTGCGCGAGGCGACGGTGTTGCACTTGGCGTCGGCCGGACGGTCGGCCGCGCCGGCTTCGACCACGAGCACGCGAACGCCGCGGCGCGCGGCTTCGATGGCGGCGCACATGCCCACGGGCCCGGCACCGGCGATGATGAGATCGGCATCCATGTTCAAGCTTTCAGATGTTGTTGCGCGAAGGCGATGACGGCGGCGTTGAACTCGTCGGCCCGTTCCCACTGCACCCAGTGGCCGGTGCGGCTGAAGAGGTAGGCGTCGCAGTGCGACATGCGCCGCTGCAGCGAGTGCGCGCCGCTGGCGCGGTTGACCTTGTCCTCGGTGCCCCACAACACCAGCGTGGGCGTGCGCAGCTCGGCCAGCCGCGAGTCGCGCGTGAAGTCGACCAGGCGGAACGTCGGCAGGCCCTTGGGGCGCACCAGCGGCGGCTGGGCGACCACGGCGGGGTCGATGCTGGCCTGGAAGCGCGCGTCGATCAGGCTGTCCGGGATCTGGCTGCCGTCGTAGACCAGCGACTCGCGGATGAAAGTGCGCAGCTTGTCGCGCGTCGGGCCTTCGCCGCTGTAGTAGTCGAGCAGTTGCTTGAGGCCCTTGGTGGGCAGGCTGCGCGTGGTGTCGATGCCGCCGGGCCCCATCAGCACCAGGCCGGCGATGCGCGGCGTCTGGTCCAGCGCCATGCGCAGCGCGCAGGCGCCGCCGAGCGAATTGCCGACGACGACCACGCGCCGCAGCTTCAGGTGATCCAGCAGCGCCAGCATCGACGCCGCGCAGTCGCCGAAGGGGTCGCTGCGGCTCAGGCCCTTGGTCGAGCGGCCGTAGCCGGGCAGGTCCGGCACGATGACGCGGAACTGCCGCGCCAGCGCGGCGACGTTGCGCGCGTAGTTCGGCAGGCCCGAGGCGCCCGGCCCGCCGCCGTGCAGCAGCAGCACCGGCGCGCCGCGGCCGGTTTCGGCGTAGTGGATGTCCTTGCTGCCCAGCCGCACGGTGTGCGACTGCACCGGGGGGGTGGCGCTGGCGATGGGTTCGGCGGGGAGGGTGGCTGGGTCGGACATGGCGGACATGGCGGTGATGGCGGTCGCTGGCTGCACGATGGCTTCATCATGACAAATAACTCAAAATGACAATACACTCGTTTTCACCTAGAATGGCGCCGCGGGTCGTTGCCCCGTCGCGGCGCCAAAATGGCGCCGCGCCTTCCGCCCGCCTTGCCGAAGCCCTTGCATGCCATCGAAACCCAGTCCTGACCACCGCAGCCGAGTCGGCGCCGAGCGGCGCGAGCGCATGCGTGCGCGACTGGTGGAATGCGCGCTGGCGGTGTTCGCCGAGCGCGGCGTCGGCGCCAGCGTCATCCAGGAGGTGATTGCCACCGCCGAGGTCTCGCAAGGGACCTTCTACAACTACTTCCGCACCAACGAAGAGCTGCTGATCGCGGTGGCCGAGGAGTTGAGCAACGAGCTCATCGACAACATCGAAGCGGTGGTGCACCGCCATCAAGACCCGGCGCTGCGGCTGGCGATCGGCCTGCGCCTGTACCTGCACCGGGCGCGGCAGTTCCCGCTGTTCGCGCGCTTCATCGTCGGCGCGGCGTTCCATCTCGCCAGCCCCAACAACCTGATGTACGAGTACGTGCCGGCGCACCTGGAAGCCGGCGTGCAGTCGGGCCGCTTCCGCGCCCTGCCCATCGAGCTGGCGATCGACCTGATCGGCGGCTTCGCGCTGGCGGCCATCGCCAGGCTGGCCACCGGCGAGGCGCCGGCGGACTACCCCGAGCAGGTAGCCGCAGCGCTGCTGGTGGCGCTGGGCCTGTCGCCCAAGCAGGCCGAGGCCACCGCCCGCGCGCCGCTGGAACGGCTGGCCGTCGCCGACGATTCGCTGATCTCGCGCGCCACGGCGCGCGCCGCCGTGGCGTCGGCCGACCCGGCCTGAGCTCCATCTAGAACGAGAAGCGGCGCCCCAGTTGCAGGAAGGCGTTGTAGGCGCCTTGCGAGCCGCGCGCGGCGCCGAGGTAGAGATCGCCGATGCGGCTGTCGACCGCGCCGAACAGCGTGACGCTGTTCTTCGGCTGCGCGCCGCCGAACAGCGCGAACCAGGCGTCGCCGCGCTCGGCCACCAGGCCCAGGTACACCGGCTGGCGCAGCAGCCCGCCGGGCGACAGGCGGTACATGTAGGTGAGGTAGCCGTGCGCCAGGCGGTCGCCGCTCAACTGCCCCATGCGGTAGGCGCCCATGAACTGGAAGCCGCCGAGGAACAGGTTGGTCGGCACTTCGCAGTTGCGCTCGCAATGGCTCGGCGTGGTGTCGCGCCCGACGTTGAAGCCGGCCGTCAACACATGCGCTTGCCAGGCCTGCGCCCATTGCGCGCCCAGGCGCAGGCGGTCGTAGCGCTCGCCGCTCAGGCCGCGCTCGACGCTGGCGTTGACGTAGTAGCCGCGCGTGGGGAAGCTCACCGAATCGAGCCGGTCGGCGGTGAACTGCAGGCTCAGCGCACCGTAGCGGTAGCGCGTGCTCGGCAGCTCGAAGCCGCTGCCGTCGGCCAGCCTGAGGGTTTGCGAAATGCTGACGTTGAAGCGCTGGTCGGCCACCAGCACGCCGGCCTTGACCACGGCGTGTTGACCCAGCTCGTAGCCCATCAGCAGGCTCCACTCGGCGCGCTGGTCGTGCACGTAGGCGAAGTGCTGGTTGGTGACGCGGCCTTCGCCTTCGAAGTCGGGCAGGTACACCGGAATCGTGCCGTAGCTGCTGCGCAGGCCGCTTTCCAGCCACCACTGCGGCGCCAGCGGCTGGCGCAGCCGCAAGCCCAGCTCGGCGCTGGTGCCGATGCGCGCGTCCAGCGCCAGTTCCAGCCCGCTTTCGCTGAGCCAGGGCCGGCGGTAGCCGAGGCCGATGGAGAACTGGTTGATGCCGCCCAGCTCGATCGACAGGCCGAAGCCGGCCTTGAAGAAGTGCGGTGAATACGGCTTCTCGACGACGCGCACGACCAGCGCGTAGTGCTCGTCGCGCAGTTGTTCGAGGCGGTAGCTCACCTGCTCGAAATAGCCGCTGGTGTAGAGCCAGTCGATCTGCGCGGCCACGGCCGTGGTGTCGAAGGCCTGGCCGACCAGCGCCTGCAGCCGCGCCTGCACGAAGCGCGGCGGCAGGTCGCGTTGGCCATCGACGTCGATGCGCGCGATCACCACGTCGCGCTGGTCGGCGGCAAGCTTGGGCGTCGGCGCGCGCGCCGCGGCGGCGCTGGCACTCAGCGCCGCGCGCATGCGCTGCCACTGCGGCGCGGCCTGCGCGACGGCGCGCGCGCCCATCTGCTCGATCTCGGCGGCGCGGTTGAAATCGGCAAAGCCCACGCCGCGCAGGTCGGCGCGGACCAGCACGTCCTGCGGCCGCAGCAGCTTCAGGTTGCGGCTTTCGTTCTGGCGGATCAGGATGCTGATCATGTGGTTGGCGATCACCAGCGCGTTGCCCGAAGGCGCCTCCGGCGCCACCTCGTCGGCGCTGAGCGCCGAGGCCAGCACCAGCGGCGCGCCTTCGTCGAGCGCCACTTCCACCGGCAGGTTGGCGACCAGGCCGCCGTCGACATAGGTCTCGCCGTCGATCTCCACCGGCGCGAACACGCCCGGCGCGGCCATGCTGGCGCGGATGGCCAGCGCCAGCGAGCCGTGGTCGAAGACCTTGGCGTTGCCGTCGCGGTAGCGCGTGGCGACGGCGCGGAACGGGATCTTCAGCCGGTTGAAATCGACCTCGCCCGGCACGTGCGCCAGCAGCCGCTGCAGCAGCGCCATGAAGCGCTGGCCGTCGCTGGCGCCGCGGCTGAAATCGAGCGCGCCGTCGCGCAGGCCGAACTCGAAGTTGATCGGGTACTGCTGCTGGTAGGCACGCACCGAGGGCGGCAGTTCCGAGCGGTCGAGCTGGTCCAGCGCGACGCGCGTGGGGTCGAGCGCGCCGATGGCGGTCTCGATCTCGCCGAGGCCCAGGCCGCTGGCATACAGCCCGCCGATCACCGCGCCCATGCTGGTGCCGACGATGCGCAGCACCGGCACGCGGTCGCGCTCCAACTGGCGCAGCACCGCCAGGTGCGCAAAGCCGCGCGCCCCGCCGCCGGACAGCACGACCACGACGCCGTCGGCGGCGGGGGTTGCAGTGACGGTGGAGGCGGGCAGCGCGGTGGGCGGGATCGTCTGCGCCGATGTTTGCGCCATGCCGGGAGCGGCGATCAACGTGCCCGCCAGCCAGCACAGGGTGCCCAGCGCGCGTGCGGCGACAGCGGCCAGCACCGCGCGCGCCGATGAGGTTGGTGCAGCCATCGGAAGCCTCCCCTGGTGTCCCCGTGGGCCACTGTAGGCGCCTTGGCTTGTGCATGGAACGCTGGCTGGCGGAGGCGCTGGCGGTGCGCCTGCAGCGTTCGGGCCGAACCGCGTTCGATCAGGCCCCTTTGCTCACGGCATCGCCAGGCCGAATCGCCGCATCAAGGCCGCGGGGTCCGGGTCGCGGCCTCTGAAGCGCCGGAACGCATCGGCGGCGTCGACGGTGTGGCCCAGGCTGAGGATCGTCTCGCGCCAGCGCTGCGCCACGTCGGCGTCGTAGAGCCCGCCGGGCGACTGCAGGAAGGCCTCGGCGGCATCGGCCGCCATCAGGTCGGACCACAGGTAGGCGTAGAGGCCCGCGTCGTAGCCGCCGACGAAGCTGTGGAAGCTGGTCGTCACGCGCAGGATCAGGTCCCAGGCCTCGGGCATGCCCAGCTCGGCCAGGGTTTCGCGCTCCACGGCCACGGCGTCGATCTCGCGGCCGCTGCCGTCGGCCATCAGGTGCAGCTTCATGTCGACGATGGCGCCGCCCAGGTAGTCGAGGTTGACGCTGAAGATGCGGTCGTGCCGCAGGCCGGCTTCGAGCTGCTCGATCAAGGCGGGCGAAATCGGCTCGCCCGTTGCATGGTGGCGTGCGAAGCGCGCCAGCAACTCGTGGTCGCGCAGCCAGTACTCGTTCAGCAGCGACGGCAGCTCGACCAGGTCCCAGGCCACCTGCAGGCTGCCCAGCGATGGGTAGCGCGCGCCGTTGAGCAGCATATGCAGCGAGTGGCCGAACTCGTGGAACAGCACGTTGGCGTACTCCCACGGCAGCAGCACGGGCTCGCCCGGCGCCGGCGGCGGCAGGCCGGACACCATGTTCGAGATCGGCAGCACGCGTTGGCGGAAGGTCTCGGCGCCGCGCATCTGGTGCTGGTGCGAGCCGTGCGCCTTGCCGGGGCGATGGAACAGGTCGGCATAGAGCACGCCCACCGGCTCGCCGCCGCGCCGCAGCTCGAACACGCGGATGCTCGGGTGCAGGCGCGGCGCGTCGTGCAGTTCATGGAACGACAGGCCGTGCACGCGAGCGGCGGCCCAGAACATCGCGTCGAGCATGCGTTCCAGCGGCAGGTATTGCCGCAGCCGTTCGCCGTCGAGGCCGAAGCGCTGGCGGCGCAGCTTCTCGGCGTAGTGCAGGCGGTCCCAGGGCGCGAGGCGGATGCCCGCGCCTTCGGCGTCGGCCACGGCCTGGTACTCGGCGACCTGGCGCCGCGTGGCCGCCAGCACGGCGCGCCAGGTGCGCTGCATCGCGGCCATCGCGGTCTCGGGCGTGCGCGCCATGCGCAGCGCCAGCGCCCAATGCGCGTGGCTGGCGTGGCCGAGCAGGCGCGCGCGCTCGCCGCGCAGGCGCAGCATCTCGGCGATCACCGGCTTGTTGTCGTGCGGGCCTTCGTGGTCGCAGCGGTCGTTCCAGAGGCGCCACACGCGTTCACGCAGGTCGCGCCGCGTGGAATGGATCAGGAACGGCCACACCGCGGGCCGCTGGTTGGGGATGGCCCAGGCGCCTTCGCGGCCGAGCGCCTTGGCCGCCGCCGCGGCGCTCTCGCGCTGGGCCGGCGGCAGGCCGGCGAGATCGTCTGCCGATTCGAGCCACACGACCTGCGCCGCCTGCTCGGCGATCAGGTTCTGCTGGAAGCGCGACGACAGCGAAGCCAGGCGCGCATCGATGGCCTGCAGCCGCGCCTTCGCTTCTGGCGCCAGCGCGGCGCCGGCATGCACCATGCGCTCGCGCAGCACCTCGACCAGGCGGATCTGCTCGGCGTCCAGCCCCGATACATGGCGGGCGTGCCAGACGGCGTCGATGCGCGCGAACAGCGCCGCGTCGTGCGCGATCGCCATCTCCAGCGCCGGCACCAGCGGCGCCAGGCGCTGCGCGACCTGCGGCATCTCGCCCGTGCTGGCGGTGGACGCGACGGCCATGGTCAGCGCGTGCAACTGGCGCAGCTCGCGCCCGCAGTCCTCCAGCGCCGCCACGGTGTTCTCGAAGCTGGGCGCTGAAGCGTCGTCGGCGATGGCGCGCACGGCGCGGCGCTTGGCCTCGATGGCCACCGGCAGTGCCTGCTCCAGCGCCGCCGGCGTCGCGTGCGCATACGGCGGCAGGCCGCCCAGGTGCGGCAGGCCGTGCAGGGGCCAGGGCGCCAGCAAGGCCTGGGCGTCTGCGGACAGCGGCGGTGGAGAACTCATGCCAGCACCCGGTCGAGGAAGGCCAGCACCGGCGGCACGGCCAGCGCCGGCAGCGCCGCGCCGCCGTGGTCCTGGCCTGTTATTTCATGGACCGTCCAGCCCTGGGCTTCGAGCGTGGCGCGCTGGCGGCGGATGTTGGACGCGATGGTGACCGGCACGCCCGCTTCGACCAGATCGCCCGCGGCGCCGAAGTACACCATGCGCGGGCAGCGGATGCGGGCGACGGCCTCGGCCTTGTTCCAGCCGAGCAGGCTTTCGTAGCAGGTGATCCACTGCGCGTACTGCGCCGGGCTGCGCAACACCTTCAGCGACGAAGGCTCGGGATTCGGCAGCTTCAATCGCGCCGCGGCCAGGATCTCGCGGTACGGGCCTTGCAGCGGCGGCCAGCCGCCGACCACCAGCGCGCTCAGCCGCTCGCTGCGCGACGCCAGCTGCAGCCCCATCGCGCCGCCCCATGAATAGCCCCAGTAGGCGAAGCGGTCGAAGCCCGCCGCGCCGGCCACGCCCAGCAGGTCGGCGCAGACGCGATGGGCCGTCAGCGCCTGCGGCGCGATGTCGCGGCTTTCGCCGATGCTTGGATAGTCGACCAGCAGCACGCGGTAGCGGTCGACCAGCGGCTGCAGATAACCGTCCAGCATGGCCTGCGCGTCGGCGCCGAAGATGGCCGTGTGCGACGCCATCAGCGGCAGCGTGATCATCAGCGGCCGCCCCTGGCCGTGCAGCGCGTAGAAGACGCCGGTGTGCGGGTCGAGCGGCATCTCAGGCCTCGCTCGGCCGCCCGGAGAGGCCTGATCCCCCTCGGGGGGACCACGCCGCAGGCGTGTAGGGGGCTGTCATTTCAATGCTCCTGGCCTTGCAGCCAATCTTCGACCACCTCGTCCAGCACCGGCAGCGTCACCGGGCCGGCGGCCATCAGCTGGTCGTGGTAGGAGCGGATGTCGAAGCGGCCGCCCAGCCGCTGCTCGGCGCGCGCGCGGAGTTCGCGGAACTTCAGGTTGCCGAGCTGGTAGCCCAGCGCCTGCGCCGGCATCGCGATGTAGCGGTCGACCTCGCCTTCGACCGTGACGCGCGACAGCGACAGGTGCGCCAGCATGTAGTCGATGGCCTGCTCGCGGCGCCAGCCCCGCGTGTGGATGCCGGTGTCGACCACCAGGCGGCAGGCGCGCCACATCTCCATGTCCAGGCGGCCGAAGTGCTGGTGCGGCGTCTCGTAGAGGCCCATCTCGATGCCGAGCGTCTCGCAGTACAGCGCCCAGCCTTCGAGGAAGGCCGAGTACTTGCTGAAGTTGGCGCGCCGGAAGGCCGGCAGCTCGGTCAGCTCCTGCATCAGCGCCATGTGCATCAAATGCCCGGGCCAGCCTTCGTGCAGCGCCAGCGGCACGTGCAGGTAGCTCGGCGCCTTGGCCGGCAGGCTGCTGATCCAGTAGGTGCCTGCGCTCTTGCCGTCGGCCGGGTTGGGCTGCGCGTAGGCGGGCGGCATGCGTTCCGACAGCGCCGCGGGAATGCTTTGCACGCCGTAGCTGATGCGCGGCAGGCGGCCGAAGAACGCAGGCAGCAGGCCGTCGATGGTCTTCGACACGATTTGCGCGCGCTCGCGCAGCACCTCGGCCGAAGGCGCGTAGAAGCGCGGGTCGCGGGCCAGGAACTCGCGGTAACCGGCCACGTCGCCGGCATGGCCGGCTTGCGCGGCCACCTCGGCGATCTCGGCTTCGAGGCGCGCCACTTCGCTGAGCCCCAGCGCGTGGATGGCCTCCGGCGTCGCCGCGGCGTCGGTCGTGAAGTGGCGCACCCAGAAGGCATAGAAGGCCGCGCCCTGCGGGTCTTCGGTGCAGGCGATCGTCTCGCGCACGGCGGGCCGCAGTTCGCCTTCGATGAACGCGGCGAGCGCGCGCAAGGCCGGCTGGATCTCGCGCTCGATGACGGTTCGCGCGCGGTCGGCCTGCTGCTGCACGCCCGCCCGCGACGCCGCCGCGCTGCGCTTGAAAGGGCCGAACCAGGGCGTGCTCTCGGCAGCGCCGCCGACCGCGCCGCGCAGGTTGCCCAGCGCCGGCGCCAGCACGGCCCGCGGGATGCGCACGCCTTGATCGAGGCCGGCCTTCAGGCAGGCCTGCACGTCGCCGAAGAAGGCCGGCAGCGTGGCCAGGCGGTCGGCGTGGCGCGCCGCCGAAGCCTCGTCGCCCACATGGGCCATGTTGGCGAAGAAGACGGTGTTGAATTCGGGCCCCACCGGCAGCAGCCAGGGCTTCAGGTGCGACCGCGTCGCGTGCGCCTCGCACAGGTCGCCCAGTTCGCGTTGCAGCAGGCGGTGCGTGATGCGGTCCTGCAGCGCCAGCCCGTCGACGGCGATGCGCGCCAGCTCGGCCTGCATCGCGGCGGCGGCGTGCGCGCGGCGGTCGAAGTCGGCCGGCGCCTCGCGGAACATCGCCGGGTCGTCGTTCGGCTGGCCGGCCAGCAGCGCGGTGAGCGGGAACTCGTGGCGCTGGAACTGCCAGAAGCGTTCGGCAAGGTCCGCCAATGCGGCCGACCGTGCGGCCGACAGCGCCGGCTGCAGCGCTTCAGCCACGGGCCGGTGCCTTCCACACCGTGCGCGCCAGCCGCATCAGGTTGCCGCCCAGGATGTCGCGCAGGTCTTCTTCGCGGTAGCCGCGGTCGAGCAGCGCCTGCACGATTTCCGGCAGCTGCTCGGGCGCCACGAAGGCCGGCTTGGTGGAGTAGCCCAGCTCGGGCGGGAAGGTCTGCTGCATCTTGGCCAGGAAGGTCTCGATTTCCCCCAGGTCGAACACGTAGTCGAGCGCGATCGACACGTGGCGCGGGCCGACCAACTGCACCACGTGGTCGACGTGGCGCGCGAAGGTGGCGCTGGAAATGTCGTCGCGCCCGTCGACCTGGCCGAGGAAGCTTCCCACGCCGTTGATGCCCACCACGCCGCCGGTGGCGGCGCAGGCGCGGATCAGGTCGTCGGGGATGTTTCGCGGGTGCGCGTGCACGGCGCTCGGGTTGCTGTGCGAGAAGAGCAGCGGCCGCGTGGCCACGGCGATCGCCTCGCGCGCCGTGCGATGCCCGGTGTGCGACAGGCACAGCACCATGCCCACGCGTTCCATCTCGGCGATCACCTGGCGGCCGAAGGGCGTGAGGCCGCCGTCGTCGTCCTGGCAGCCGCCGCCGGCGCGGTTGTTGCGGTTGTAGGCCAGCAGCATCCAGCGCACGCCGAGTGCGTGATACAGCTCGATCAGGCTGGTCTGGTCGCCGATCGCGTTCACGCCTTCGATGTCGAAGCTCACGCCGAGCCGGCCTTCGGCGCGCGCGCGTTCCACGTCGTCGGCCGTTTCCACCAGCAGGTAGTCGGCGCGCTGCGCCAGCAGCCAGTGGCGCATGCTGGCCAGCGTGCGCAGGTGGTCTTCGATGCTCTGGTCGCCGAAGCCGATGTTGATCGTCGCCATGTCGACGCCGGCCGCGCGGTAGCGCTGCAGTTGCGGCAGGAACGAGGTGTCGTGCGGGCGCGCCACCGGCATGCAGCCGTGGTTGTCCCAGACCAGGCTGCTGCTCAGCAGGGCCCGGGCCGCGGTGAGGTCGGTGGGGGTGTGGCGGAGGGTGTCCATGGCGGAAGGCAGGGCGCACTCGACCTTAGTGGCAAGCCCGTGGCGCTGGGTTAGGCTTCGCACAGCTTTATTTAGGAGATTCGAACGAATGTCGAACCGGGCAGCGGGGGGCGCCGGCAGCGCCGGCGGCGCGTGGTCGCCGCTGGACTTCGACCAGGAAGTCTCGCGTTCGAGCGAGGGCCGGCGCTTCTCGCGCGACGGCGTGCGAACCCTGTACGCGGCCGCCGGCGGCAGCGGCGCCGCCGACGTGGTTCGCCTGGGCGGCGACCTGCTGCTGTCGGTCATCAACTGCGTGCTGCCGCGCATGACGCGCTGGCACTACGAGCCCGAAGAGGCGCTGATCCTGCTGCGCGCCTCGCTTAGTTGCGAAGTGACCTTCCGCGGCCCGGGGCTGACGCCGCTGGTCTTCAACCGCCCCGAGGTGACGCTGGTGTGCCTGCCGGCCGGCCTGCCGCTGACGGTGGACATCAGCGGCGGCGTGCGCCAGCAAGGCATCGTGGCGGTGTGCCGCGCGTCCACCTTCGCCGCGCGCTACGGCCTTCGGGCGAGCGACCTGCCCGCGCTGATGCAGGACGCGCTGGCCGGCAAGGGCGCGGTCGGGCGCGTCGCCTCGTTCCCGATGGACCACCGCATCGCCGCGCTGGTGGCCGAGACCATCGACACCCGGCTCGACGGCGAACTGCGCGTGCTGCAGTACGCCGGCCGCCTGGCCGAGTTGGTCGCTTACACGCTGGACGCCATGCACCACACGCCGCTGCTGCGCGGCACGACCGGGCACGTGCTGCACCGCCGGCGCGACGTGGAACTGGCGCACGCCGCGATGGCGCGGCTGGAGAAGAACTACCGCCGGCCGCCGCGCTTTGCCGACCTGGCGCGCGAGATCGGCACCAACCAGAACAAGCTGAAAGCCGTCTTCAAGGAAGCCTTCGGATTCACGATGGCCGACTACTGCCTGGAGCGCCGCATGCGCGAAGCGCAGCAGTTGCTGCTGGAGGCCTCGCTGACGATCGCCCAGGTGGCCGAGCGCGTGGGCTACGAGCACCAGAGCAGCTTCACCGCGGCCTTCCGCGGCCACGTGGCGATGTCGCCGCGCGAATACCGCCAGCACCGGGCGCCGTTCAGCGTGCCGCTGGGCCAAGCGAAGCCCTAGGGTTCCCCCGCGGTGCGGGCAGCCGGCCCGTGCCGATCGCCTAAATCTTCGGTGCGAGCGCGCATCCGGTCGCTGCGGCCGGCACCTACCGTAGGGCCCATGCAGCGCAGCCCCGCAGCCCTCTGGAGCGACTCGATGACCAAGCCTCACCCGATTCCGTCCCGGCCGACCGGTCTGACCCTGGCGCTGGCCGCCGCGGGCCTGCTGGCGGCGCTGCCGGCGGCGGCGCAGCAGGCACCGGCGGCGGCGGACGACGACCCGGGCCAGCGCATCGTCATCACCGCCAGCAAGCGGCTGGAGAAGCAGCGCGAGGTGGCCGGCACCGTGTCGGTGGTGGACGGCGGCGACCTCGAACGCCGCCTCGCGCGCGACCAGGAAGACTGGCTCAAGCTCACGCCCGGCGTGCAGTTCAACAAGGGCGATGTCGCCAGCAACACCATCACCATCCGCGGCATCGGCACCAGCACTGCCAACGAAGGCAGCGGCGCCCAGCAGGGCCCCACCGGCACCTACCTGGAGGACGTGCCGCTGGTCTCGCCGCTGGGCAAGGGCACGGTGGCCGACCCGCTGACCTGGGACCTCGACCGCGTGGAGGTGCTGCGCGGGCCGCAGGGCGTGTTGTTCGGCTCCGGCTCGCTGGGCGGCGCGCTGCGCTACCTGTACAACAAGCCCCGCTTCGGCGAGTTCGAGGCCAGCGTGAAGGGCGAGTACGCCAAGGTCTCGGGCGGCGGCAGCGACTTCTCGCTGTTCGGCATGGTCAATGCGCCGCTGGCCGAAACGGCGGCGCTGCGCGTGGTGGCCTTCGACCGCCGCGACCCGGGCTACATCGACAACCTGGGCACGGGCACCAAGGACGCCAACGACGTGCACCAGCGCGGCGGCCGCGTGCTGCTGTCGCTGCGGCCGATGAAGGACCTCACCGCCACGCTGGTGGCGAGCTCGCAGAAGACGGAGCAGGGCGACACCTTCAGCGTCTCGCCCGACCCCGGCCGGCTGGTGCACACGGCGCCCAACAATTCCACGCGCAGCAGCACGAGCGATTTCTACAGCCTGACGGTCGACTGGAACCTCGGCCGCCACACGCTGACGTCGATCACCGGCCACTGGCAGAACAAGGGCCACGCGCTGATCGACGACACCGAGCTGTTCGGCAGCGTGGGCCTCGTGCTGCCGCAGGTCTACCGGCCGCAGACCAGCTGGTCGCGGGCGACTGCGCAGGAACTGCGCCTGGCCAGCAACCCGGGCGGCGCGTTCAGCTACGTGGCCGGCGTGTTCTACCAGGAGGTCAAGGCCGGCGGCGTCGCGCAGCAGATCGACCCGTCGGCGGCCTTCGGCATCACCGACCTGGTGGACCTGACGAGCCAGGGCAAGGGCAGCGAAAGCGCGGTCTTCGGCGACACCGAATACGCCTTCGGCAACGGCTGGAGCGTGGGCGTCGGCGCGCGCTACTACCGCACCAAGGTGCAAAGCAGCCAGGCCGGCACCGTCTTCGGCGCGCCCTCGGACTTCGGGCCGCTGGACAGCAGCGACAGCGGCGTCACGCCCAAGCTCAGCGCCAAGTACCGCTTCGGCGCCAACAACCAGTGGTACGCCGTCGCGTCCAAGGGCTACCGCTACGGCGGCGTCAACCAGACCGGCACGACCTTCAAGTCCGATTCGCTGTGGAGCTACGAAACCGGCCTGCGCCTGTCGCCCGCCGCGGGCCTGCAGGTGGACCTGGCGGCCTATGTGCTGGACTGGAAGGACGCGCAGTTCACCTACTTCTACCTCAACGGCGCGCTGCCCGAGTCGGCCATCGGCAACGTCGGCAAGGCGCGCAGCACCGGCCTGGAGGCGGCCCTGCGCTACCGCTTGAATGCCGCCTTCGACCTGGCGGCTTCGCTGGCCTACGTCGACGCCAAGACCAAGGCGGCGGTGGCCATCCCCTCGGGCGGCCCGACCTCGATCACCGCGCCTTCGGGCTCGCGTCTGCCGGGCACGCCCCGGCTGCAGGCCGCGCTGCAGGGCAACCTGACGTTCGCCGCGCCCTTCGAATCGCAGGGCCGTGCCAACGTGACCTACAGCCACGTCGGCGACCGCGTGATGTTCCTCGGCGGCAACAAGCCGGCCGACGCCTTCGACACCATCGACCTGAACGTCAGCTTCGCGCGCGCCAACTGGACGCTGGCCGCCGGGCTGGCCAACGTCACCAACGAGAAGGGCGTCATGAGCATCACCGGCGCACCGGCCGGCGTGGGGCCGTTCGCGCAATACTTCCTGCAGCGCCCGCGCACGCTGACCGTCTCGCTGCGCTACGACCACTGAGCCGCCATTGAACGCCGCCGCCGACGTCGATTCGCCTGCCAGCTGGCGGGTGCTGGCCGGCTGCTGCATCGTCGCGATCTTCGGCGTGACTTCGCTCTACGGCTCGACCTTCGGGCTGATGATGCTGCCGATGCAGCAGGAACTGGGCTGGTCGCGCGGCGACATCACCTTCTCGCTGACGCTGATGACGGTGGCCGGCCCGGCGATCCTGCCGCTGGTGGGCTGGCTCGTCGACAAGCTGCCGCTGCGGCCGCTGGTGCTGTGGGGCGTGCTGCTGCAGTCGGCCAGCCTGGCGGGCTTCGGCTTCATGCACGGCAGCGTCTGGGTCTACTACCTGCTGTGCCTGGTGATGATCGTCACCGCCTCGGGCGCGTCCTTCCTCACGCTGTCCAAGCTGCTGCAGACCTGGTTCGACAAGGCCTTCGGCCGCGCGCTGGGCCTGCTGTTCGCGCTGATCACGGTGGGCGCGGTGATCCACCCGCAGATTGTCAGCCGCGTCATCACGCACGCCAGCTGGCGCGAGGCCTTCATGGTGATGGGCCTGCTGAGCCTGGTCTGCGGCGGCCTGGCGGCCTGGTTCCTGGTGCGCGAGCGGCCGGCCGGCGCGGCGCAGGCATCGGCGGCGCCGAGCCCGGCGCCGGCCCTTGATGCCGCGGCGCCTCCGGTCACGATGCGCGCCTTCCTGAGCGACCGCATCTGGTGGATCCTGGCGCTGTGGAACATGCTGTTCGGCTTCGCGGTGGCCGGCATCATGGTGCACTTCGCGGCCATGATGCTGGACCGCGGCATGACGCTGGCCGAGGCCGCCACCGCGATGAGCCTGGTCGGCGCCGGCGGCTTCGCCGGCAACCTGATGGCCGGCTGGCTGATCGACCACACCTCCGCCACCCGGCTGGCACGCTTGTTCGTGCTGGCGCCGCTGGGCGCCACGGTGATGCTGTACGTCGGCGGCAGCGCCGCCACGGTCATCGCCGCCGCGGTGCTGCTGGGGGTCTTCAATTCGGGCGACCACAGCCTGTCGGCCTTCCTGGCGCGGCGCTACTTCAGCGCCGAGAGCTTCGGCCGCGCCAGCGCCACGCAGCAGATCGCCACCGCCTTCGGCACCGGCACCGCGCCCTGGCTGATGGGCGTGGTGCACGACCGCACGGGCAGCTACGACGTGGCGCTGATGGTCTCGATGGGCGCGTTTGTGCTCGCCACCGTCGCGGCCTGGTGGCTGCCGGAGTTCCGCGAAGGGCCTGCGCCCGAACCCGCGATGGCGCCCGCCGGCACGTGAGCGATGGCGCGGCTGCGTGACGCTGCCCTGGCGCTGCTGAGCCGGGACTGGGCCGGCCTGTTGATCGCCGCGCTGATGGCTTGCGCGGCCTGGGCCGTGGGCTGGTGGGCATTGCCGGGCCTGCTGCTGGCACTGGTGCTCGCGCTGGCATCGCTGCGCCACCTGTTCGCGCTGGCCCGTGCGCGCCGCGCCCATCCGCCGCCGGGGCGCATGGTCGACCTCGGCGGCTACCGCGTGCATGTGCTGGCCGAAGGCGAGGCGCGCGACGGCCGCCCGCCCGTGCTGTGGTTCGCCGGCGGCCACGCCGGCGGCCACGCCATCCACCACCTGCACCGCGCCTTCCGCGGCGAGACGCGCTCGATCCTGATCGACCGCCCGGGCACCGGCTGGAGCGACACCGGGCCTTTTCCGCGCAGCACCGCGCGCGAGGCCGAGGAGATGGTGCTGGCGCTCGAACGGGCCGGCGAGCAGGGCCCTTTCATCTGGGTCGGGCATTCGTTCGGCGGCCTGCTGGCGGCCAACGTGGCGCGCCGGCGGCCCGATCTCGTGCACACGCTGGTGCTGCTGGACCCGACGCCGCTGGAGACCATCGTCTTCGGCCCGCGCCTGGGTGCGCTGCAGGACATGCGGCGCACGGCGTGGCGGGGCGGCTTCGCGCAGCTCTTCGGCATCGACCTGCAGCAGCGCCACGAAGCGAAGATGCGCCGGACGCCCGCCTACGCGCGGGCGCTGGACGCCACGCAAACGGTGCTGGGCCCGGAAGTCGCCGCCGCGCGCGCGGTGGAGCGCAATGCCGGGCACTGGTTCACCCAGGCCTCGATCTACCGCGAGCTCACGCCCGAAGGCGTGGCCGCGGTGGCCTGGGACACCGTGGTCTACGACCGCGACCTGGGCGAGTTGCCGCTGTGGCTGGTCGGCCCGCAGGACGACGCCGATGGCGACATCGCGCTGCTGCCCGAAGCGCAGGCCGCCGGCGCCGGGAACGCGCGCCGCATGTTCCGCTTCTTCGCCGCCACGCGCGAACGCTACCTGGCCGCGTCGACGCGTTCGCGCCGCGTCGTGGCGCCGAAAGGCTCGGGCCACAACTTCGTCTACGAGATCCCCGACTGGACCATCGCCGTCCTGCGCGAGGCGATCGGCGACCGCCGCTGAGACGCTGCGAGCGACGCCATGACTGCCGACCGCGATGCCGACCGCGACGCCGAGCCGCTGCGCACGCGCTACTCGGCCTGGAACCTGCTCGCCGCGTCGCGCCGCGACCACCGCGACTGGGCCAGCGCCTGGCGCGACGCCGAGCCGAAGGCGCGCTACGACGTCGTCATCGTCGGCGGCGGCGGCCACGGCCTGGCCACCGCCTATTACCTGGCCAAGAACCACGGCGTGCGCGATGTCTGCGTGCTCGAAGCCGGCTGGATCGGCGGCGGCAACACCGGGCGCAACACGACCATCGTGCGCTCGAACTACCTGTACCCGGAAAGCGCGCGCTTGTACGACTTCTCGCTGCGGCAGTACGAGACGCTGTCGCGCGAGCTGAACTTCAACATCATGTTCAGCCAGCGCGGCGTGCTGACGCTGGCGCATTCGCGCCACGACCTGGACGCGCAGTCGCGCTGGGCCAACGCGATGCTGTGCAACGGCATCGACGCCGAACTGCTGGACGCGAACCAGGTGCGCGCCCTGGAGCCGCGCCTGAACTTCGGCGACGCGGCGCGGCCGGCGCGATTCCCCATCCTGGGCGGCTTCGTCCAGCGCCGCGGCGGCCCGGCGCGCCACGACGCGGTGGCCTGGGGCTATGCGCGCGGCGCCTCGGCGCTGGGCGTGGACATCGTGCAGAACTGCGCCGTCACCGGCTTCCTGAAGCAGGGCGCTCGCGTGGCCGGCGTGGCTACGCCGCGCGGCGAGATCCGCGCCGACAAGGTGGCGCTGGCGGTGGCGGGCCATTCGTCGGTGCTCGCGGGCCTCGCGGGCTTCCAACTGCCGGTGACCAGCTACGCCTTGCAGGCGATGGTCAGCGAGCCCGTCAAGCCGGTGCTGAACACCGTCACGCTGTCGCCCGCGCTCGGCGCCTACTGGAGCCAGAGCGACAAGGGCGAGGTGGTGATCGGCGGCGCGCTGGACCACTTTCCCAGCTACGCGCAGCGCGGCAGCTTCGACGTCATGCAGCAGGTGGTGGCCGCCACCTGCGAGATGTTCCCTTCGCTCGGCCGCCTGCGGCTGCTGCGGCAATGGGCCGGCATCGTCGACGTGGTGGCCGATTCCAGCCCCATCATCGGCGCCACGCCGGTGCCGGGGCTGTACATCAACTGCGGCTGGGGAACGGGCGGCTTCAAGGCCATTCCGGTCGGCGGCTGGACGCTGGCGCACCAACTCGCCACCGGCCGCGTTCACGATCTGGCCGCGCCGTTCCAGCTCGAGCGCTTCAGCAGCGGCCGCTTCGTCGACGAAGCCGCCGCGGCGGGCATCGCGCATTGAGGGCCGCGCCTTGGTGCAACTGTGCTGCCCCTGGTGCGGCCCGCGGCCCGGGAACGAGTTCTCCTGCGGCGGCACGACCGGCATCGCGCGCCCGCCGCTCGAATGCAGCGACGAGGAGTGGGCGCGCTACCTGTTCCTGCGCCAGAACCCGAAAGGCGAGCACGCCGAGCGCTGGCGCCACGGCTATGGCTGCGGCCAATGGTTCAACGTCTTGCGCGACACCGTGAGCCACGAGGTGCGCGCGGTGTACGGCATCGCCGAGCCGCGGCCCGGCGCGGGCTCGTCGCCGTGAGCGGCTACCGCTTGGCCGCGCCGGCGGGGGCGTGGATCGACCGCAACCGCCCGCTGCGCTTCAGCTTCGACGGCCGGCCGGTGCAAGGCTTCGCCGGCGATACGGTGGCGTCGGCACTGCTGGCCGGCGGCCACGCGATGGTCGCCCGCAGCACCAAGCTGCACCGGCCGCGCGGCGTGTTCGCTTGCGGCCCGGAGGAGCCGAACGCCTTGCTCGACGTGGGCCTGCACGGCGAACGCACGCCCAACACGCGCGCCACCGAGATCGATGCCGCGGAAGGCCTGGTCTGCCGGCCCGGCAATGCCTGGCCGGGCCTGAAGCTCGACATCGCCGCGCTCAATGCGCGTTACGCGGCGCTGCTGCCGGCGGGCTTCTACTACAAGACTTTCATGAAGCCGCACTGGCACCTGTACGAGCCGGTGATCCGCGCCCTGGCCGGGACCGGCCGGGCCGCCGACGCGCCGGACCCGGCGCGCTACGACGCCGTCTCGCGACAGGTCGAGTTGCTGGTGATCGGCGGCGGCGCCGCGGGCACGCAGGCGGCCCTGGATGCCGCGCGCGCCGGCGCGCAAGTGCTGCTGCTCGAAGCCTCGCCGCAGCTGGCGGCGGCCGACGCGCTGCGCGACGCGGGTGTCGAATGCCACACGCGCTGCACCGTGTTCGGCCTCTACGACCACGGCCTGGCCGCGGCGGCGCAAGGGGTGGGCGGCGCCGTGCGCGAGCGGCTGTGGACGATTCGCGCCCGCCGCACCATCGTCGCCACCGGTGCCTTCGAGCGGCCGATGCTGTTCCCCGACAACGACCGCCCGGGCGTGATGCTGGCCGGCGCCGTCGAGCAGTACGCGCGGCGCTACGGCGTGGCCTGCGGGCGGCGCATCGTCGTCGCCACCGCCTGCGACAGCGGCTACCGCACGGCGCAGGCGCTGGTCGCCGCCGGCATCGACGTGGCTGCCATCGTCGATGCGCGCGAGCGCAGCGGCGCCGAGGCGCCCGCGGGCGTGGCCGTGCATCGCGCCAGCACCATCGTCGCGGTGGCCGGCAAGCGCGCGGTGCAAGGCGTCACCATCGCGCCGCAGGCCGGCGGCGCGCGGCACGAGATCGAAGCCGACTGCATCGCCAGCGCCGGCGGCTGGACGCCGGCGGTAAACCTGTACTCGATGGCCGGCGGCAAGCTGCGCTGGGTGGCCGAGTCGTCGATGTTCGTGCCGGCGACCGAACTGCCCGGCATCACGACGGTCGGCGCCTGCGCCGGCGACTTCGGCGCCGCGCATTCGCCGGGCGTGGTGCCGGCCGACCACCGGCCCAGCCGCGCCGCGCTGGCCAGCCTGGGGCGCAAGCCGGGCAAGGTGTTCGTCGACCTGCAGGCCGACGTCTCTGCCGGCGACGTGGCACTCGCCGCGCGCGAGGGCTACCGCTCGGTCGAGCACCTGAAGCGCTACACGACGACCGGCATGGCCACCGACCAGGGCAAGACCAGCAACGTCAATGCGCTGGTGCTGATGGGCGCGCAGACGAAGCGCACGCCGGACCAGGTGGGCACGACGCGCTTTCGCCCGCCCTTCAAGCCGGTGACGCTGAACACGATCGCCGGCGGCCGCAGCGGCGAACGTTTCAAGCCGCTGAAGCGCATGCCGGGCCACGCCTGGCACGCAGCGCGCGGCGCGGCGATGGAGGAATTCGGCGGCTGGCTGCGACCGGCCGCGTACCCGCGGGCCGGCGAGGACCTGGTCACGGCCGCCGAGCGCGAGGCGCTGCAGGTGCGCACCGAGGTCGGCGTGTTCGAAGGCTCGCCGCTGGGCAAGATCGAAGTCATCGGCCCCGACGCGGCCGGGTTCCTGGACCTGATGTACGTCGGCACGATGTCCACGCTGGCCGTGGGCGGCGCCCGCTACGGCCTGCTGCTGAACGAGAACGGCGTGATCTTCGACGACGGCATCGTCGGCCGGCTCGGGCCCGAGCATTTCCTCGTCAACACCACCTCGGGCGGCGCCGAGCGCGTGGCGCTGGCCTTCGAGGAATGGCTGCAATGCGAGTATGGGGACCACCGCGTGCTGGTCGCACCGGTGACCTCGGCCTGGGGCAACGTGACGGTGAGCGGCCCCAAGGCCTGGCAGTTGCTGCAGGCCGCCGGCTTCGATGCCGCGCTGGCGCCGGCGGCGATGAAGCACATGACGCTGCGCGAGTGCAGCTACGGCGGCGTGGCGATGCGCGTGCTGCGCGCCAGCTTCTGCGGCGAGCTCGGCTACGAGATCAACCTGCCGGCCCCGCACACGCAGGCCTTGCTGGACCGCCTGTGGGTGGTCGGACAAGGCCTCGGCGTCGCGCCCTACGGCGTCGAAGCGCTGATGATCATGCGCACCGAGAAAGGCTTCCTGCACGTCGGCGGCGACACCGACGGCACCACGCTGCCGGGCGACGTGGGCATGGACCGCGGCATCGCCGCGAAGGCCGCGAACTTCGTCGGCCGGCGTTCGCTGCTGCGCCCGGCGGCGCGCGACCCGCGGCGCATGCAACTGGTCGGCCTGCTGCCGCGCGACGGGCGCACCCGGCTGCCGGTGGGCGGACACATGGCCGCGAGCCGGCCGCCGGCGCCGATCGAGGGCTTCGTGACGTCCAGCCACCACAGCCCGGTGCTCGGCCACCCGGTGGCGCTGGGCATGCTGGCGAACGGGCGTGCGCGCATCGGCGAGGCCGTCACCGTGTGGCACCTGGGCCGCGCGATCGAAGCCGAGGTGGCGAAGACGCCGTTCTACGACCCGGCCGGCGAGCGCTTGCATGGCCTCGGCTGAGCGAGCCGCCGTCTTGCCGCTGGCCGCTGCGGAGGCCGCCGATTGGGCGGCGCTGTGGCCGCGGCCTTCGCCGGCGCTGGCGCTGATGGTCACCGTTACGGTGGTCGAGCCGATGCACGTGCTGTCGCTGCGGCACGTGGCCGGCGCCGGCACGGCAGCGTTGGCGGCCGCGCTGACGGCCGAGCCGACGGCCGACCGGCTGCCGGGCCTGCCGCAGCCGGGACAGTGCTGCGGCGCCGAGCCGCGGCTCGTCTGGTGCCGTCCCGATGAGACCTTGCTGCTGACGCAAGACCGCGCGCTGGCCGCGGCGCTGCTGGCCGCGCTGCACCCGGCGCCGGGCCGCCTGGCCTGCGCGCTCGACCTGTCGCCCGGCAACCTGGTGCTGCAACTGCGCGGCGCGCAGGTGGAGGCGCTGCTCTCGCGCCTGGTCGACGCGCAGGCCTTGCCGCGCGAAGCCGGCCAGGCCTCGCGCATGCGGCTGGCGGACATCGCCGCCGTGGTCTGGCGCGACGCGCCGGACGCCGCAGGCCTTCTCGTCGACCGCGCGCACGGCCACTACCTGGCCCATTGGCTGAGCTACGCGGCCGGCGCGATCGGCGACACCGCGCGGTAACCGTCGAACTGCTTCATCATGGCCACCGTGTCGGCGGCACCGAGGCCCGCGGCCACGAAGGCGCGGTGCAGTTCGGCCACGTGGCCGGTCAGGGGCAGCGGCAGGCGCTGGCTTTGCGAGAAGGCCTGCACGGCCTCCAGGTCCTTGAGCATGTTGTCGATGCGGCCGGTCGGGGTGTCGTCGCGGGCGGCCATCTTGGGGCCGAACTCGGCGAGGATCTGGCTGTCGGCGCGGCCGCCTTGCAGGGCTTGCGCCAGGCGGGCGGCGTCGACGCCGCCGGCTTCGGCCAGCCGCACCGCTTCGGCCACGGCCTGGAAGCCGATGGCGCACAGCAACTGGTTCACCAGCTTGGTGGTCTGGCCGGCGCCGGCCGGGCCCATGTGGGTGTAGTGGGCGCACAAGTCCTTCATCAGCAGCCGGGCCCTGGCGACGTCGGCTGCGGTGCCGCCGGCCATCACCGTCAGCGTGCCGCGCAAGGCCTTGGGCGCGCCGCCGGACAGCGGCGCGTCGACCCAGCCCGCGCCGCAGCGCCGCCGCAGTTCGTCGCCGAGCGCGCGCGTGGACGGCGGATCGATCGACGACATGTCGACCAGCAGCGCGTCGGCGCCCAGCCCCTCGGCCACGCCGCCATCGCCGAACACGGCGCTGCGAACGATGGCCGCCGAGTTGAGGCTGGTGATGACGAACGCCGCGCCGCGCGCCGCGTCGGCGGCGCTGGCCGGTGCCCTGGCGCCGAGCGCCAGCAACGGCTGCAGCTTGCCGCGATCGAGATCGAACACGGCCAGGTCGTGGCCGCACTCGGCGAGCCGGCGCGCGATGGCGTTGCCCATGATGCCCACGCCGATCACGGCGACGCGCCAGCGCTGCGGCGGGGTGGCGGTGGCGGTGGCGTTATCGATATCGGTCATGCGCGAGGCTCCATGGGGGGCGCGGCGGCGGTCGGTTCTGCCGCTCGTTCTGCCGTTCGTTCAGCCGCTCGTTCGCCCGCTTGAACGGCGTCGGCGGCTTGCCGCACCAGTTGCGCCAAGGGTGGCTCGATGCCCAGGTGCAGCACGTCGGGCTCGTCGGCGCCCGGCGGTTCGAGGGTCTGCAGCTGGCTGTCCAGCAGCGACGCCGGCATGTAGTGGCCACGGCGCTGCGCCAGGCGCTCGGCGATGCGTTCGCGGCTGCCGCTGAGGAAGATGAAGCCCAGATCGGGGCAGGCCGCGCGCAGCCGGTCGCGGTGAACGCGGCGCAGCGCGGAACACGCGACCACCAGGCCCTGGCCTTGCGCCGCGGCGTCGGCCAGCACCGCGCCGACGCGGTCGAGCCACGGCAGCCGCTCGGCATCGTCCAGCGCCCGGCCGGCGCGCATGCGCGCCACCGCCGCCGGCGCGTGCAGGTCGTCGGCGTCGACCATTCGCCAGCCCAACCATTCGGCAAGCCCGCCGGCGAGCGCCGACTTGCCGCAACCGCTGACCCCCATCACCACCACGCGCTTGGGCTGGGACATGTCAGCCACCCGCCGCGCTCGCCGTCACAGGCCGGCCGTGATGCCGCCATCCACGTACAGGATGTGGCCGTTGACGAAGCTGGACGCCTCGCTGGCCAGGAAGATCGCGGCGCCGGCCAGTTCATGCACCTCGCCCCAGCGGCCGGCGGGCGTTCGCTTGCACAGCCAGGCGGTGAAGCCGTCGTCCTGCACGAGCGCCTGCGTCAGCTCGGTCTTGAAGTAGCCCGGGCCCAGGCCGTTGACCTGGATGCCGTAGCGGCCCAGGTCGACCGCCATGCCCTTGGTCAGCATCTTCACCGCGCCCTTGGTCGCGGTGTAGGGCGCGATGTCGGGCCGCGCCAGCTCGCTCTGCACCGAACAGACGTTGATGATCTTGCCGCGGCCGCGCGCGATCATGCGCTGCGCCACCTCGCGCCCGGTGAAGAACACGCTGTCGATGTTGGTCGCCGTCAGCCGCCGCCAGGCGTCCAGCGGAAACTCGGCGAACGGCCCGCGGTGCTGCATGCCGGCGTTGTTGACGAGGATGTCGATCGCGCCCACCCGGGCCTCGATGGCCGCCACGCCGGCCTGCACGGCCGCGGCGTCGGTGACGTCGAAGGCCGCGGCCTCCACCTGCAGGCCCTGGGCGGCCAGCCGCCGGCGCGCATCGTCCAGCGCCGCGGCATTGCGCGCATTGAGCACGACGCGTGCGCCGGCCGACGCCAGCGCGCCGGCCAACGCGTAGCCGATGCCTTTGCTGGAGCCGGTGACCAGGGCCGTGCGCCCCGTCAGGTCGAAGAGAGAAGCAGCCAAGTCGAGCCTCGCCGAGTGGGGGAACGGGTGCCGCGTCGCCGCCGATGCATTGAAGGCGCCGCGACAAAGTTGATACCGGTATCGTAGGCGTCGGCCGCAAATCGGCTATGCAGTGTTTTCCCTGCGGCAGACTCGTCCAGCGACCACTAAAGTTACCGGTCACCATCCCAGACAAGTTCCCACATGACGAACACGACGCTCGAAGCCTCCGACGACGGGCGGCCGCTGCGGCTGCGCTGCACCTGCCTGGTGATCAACGCGCCCGACGACCTGCGCGTCGTCGAGCAGGACGCCGGCGAACCGGGGCCCGGGCAGGTGGTGGTGCAGGTGGGCTTCGGCGGCATCTGCGGCTCGGACCTGCATTACTTTCACGCCGGCGGCTTCGGCGCGGTGCGCATCAAGCGGCCGATGATCCTCGGGCACGAGGTGGCGGGCACGGTGGGCGCCGTGGCGCCGGGCGTGGTGCGCATCAAGGTCGGCGACAAGGTCGCCGTCAACCCCAGCCGGCCTTGCGGCGGCTGCAAATACTGCCTCGAAGGCCTGCCCAACCAATGCCTGGACATGCGCTTTTATGGCAGCGCCATGCGCGACCCGCACGTCGAAGGCGCCTTCCGCAACGTGCTGGTGTGCGACGCCGTGCAATGCGAACCCGTCGCCGCGCACGTGCCGCTGCAGCACGCCGCGCTGGCGGAGCCGTTCTCGGTGGCGCTGCACGGCGTGCAGCGCGCCGGCGCGCTGCTGGGCAAGCGCGTGCTGGTGTCGGGCTGCGGGCCCATCGGCACGCTGGCCGTGGCGGCGGCGCGCATCCATGGCGCGGCCGAGGTGACGGCGGTGGACCTCACCGACGAGACGCTGGCCGTGGCGCGGGCGATGGGCGCGCAAGCGACGATCAACGCCGCGCGCGATGCGCAGTGGACCGAGCGCTTCAGCGCCGACAAGGGCAGCTTCGACGTGATGTTCGAGTGCAGCGGCAACGAGCGTGCGCTGCGCGCCGGGCTGGACGCCATGCGGCCGCGCGGCACCGTGGTGCAGTTGGGGCTGGGCGGCGACGTCTCGGTGCCGCAAAACCTGATCGTCGCCAAGGAGCTGGCGCTGCTGGGCAGCTTCCGCTTCCACGACGAGTTCAGGCTGGCCGTGCGGCTGATCAACGAAGGCCGCATCGACCTGCGGCCGATGATCACGGGCGCCTTCCCGCTGGCACGCGCGCGCGAAGCCTTCGAGCTGGCCGGCGACCGCAAGCGTGCGATGAAGGTGCTGCTGGACTTCGCCGCCGAGGCCGCCTGAGCCGGCGCCTTCAAGTGCTTCCGCGCATCTCCACGCGATAGGGGATCAGCACGGTCTCCGGCGACAGCCGCCGGCCGTCGCGCGCCGCGGCGATGGCGCGCAGCAGCAGCTCGCCGGCGGCACGGCCGATGCCGGCGCAGTCGACCGCCACGGTGGTCAGCCGCGGGTGGCAGCTGGCGCCGACCTCGAAGCCGCCGAAGCCGGCGATGGCCAGCCGGCCCGGCACCGCGATGCCGCGGCGCTGGCATTCGGCCAGCGCGCCGAACGCCGGATGGTCCGAGACGCAGACCAGGGCCTGCGTGTCGGGCCAGCGGTGCAGCAGTTGCACGACGCCCTGGGCGCCGTGCTCCATCGACACCGGCGCCTGGCCGACGCTGAGCTGCCGCGTCGCATCGAGGCCGAGCTCGCGCATCGCGCTCTCGTAGCCGCGGCGGCGGTCGGCGCCGCGGGCGTCGCTGCTCGGCAGGCCGCCCAGGAAGCCGATGCGCCGGTGGCCCTGCGCGTGCAACTGGCGCACCAGTTGCGCCACCGCTTCGGCGTTGGAGAAGCCCACGCAATGGTCGATCGGCTGCGCCGGCAGGTCCCAGGTTTCGACGACCGGGATGCCAGCCGCCTTGAGCAGCTTGCGCGCCGCCGGCGTGTGCGTGCCGCCGGTGACGACCACCGCTTCGGGCCGCCGGCTGAGCAGGGCGCGCAGCAGCCGCTCCTCGGTGGCGGCGTCGTAGTCGGTGTAGCCCAGCAGCAGTTGCAGGCCGCTCGCCTCCAGCGCGGCGGTCAGCCCGTGGGCGGTGTCGGAGAAGTTGGAGTTGTTCAGCGCCGGCACCAGCGCGGCGACGAAGCCCGAGCGCTTGGACGAGAAGGTGCGCGCCGTCTGGTCGACCACATAACCCATTTCCTGGCAGGCTTGCAGGATGCGCTGGCGCAGCGCTTCGCTGGTGCTGCGCGGGTTGCTGCCTTCGCGGTTGAGCGCACGCGACACCGTCATCTTCGACACGCCCAGGCGCGCGGCGATGTCGGCCATCGTGACCGGCTTGACCGGCGGCGGTGGTGGCGTTGGCGTCGGCGTCGGCTTCGGCGTCGGTGATGCGCGCTTGGCGGCCGCGCCGCGGGCGCCGGGCCTGGGCACGGGAACGGGCTTGGCCGCGGCCTTGGCCTTGGCCTTCGGCTTGGCCGTGGGCTGGGGCGCGGCCTGGTGCGAGGCCTTGTGCGAGGCCTTGTGCGAGACCTGGTGCGAGGCCTTGCGCGGGGCGGATGCGGTTCGGGCGGGCACGTCGACCTCTGATGCGGGCGGTTGGAGGAACAAGCGATACCGGTGTCAAGGTCGAGGCCGGCGCCGCGGCGGCGACGGCACTCGGTGCGCGTCGATCATAGGCGAAGCGCCAGGCCCGGCCGCCCTCGGGTAAGTGCTAGTTACCGGTAACTGCTTTTCATCGACACTCGCCGCATGCCGGCCCTCCAGGTGCTCGATCCGCGCTTCGCCGCCGTCGCCGACGGCGCGGGGCCGCTGCAGTGCCTGTGCTCGGGCGCGGCCTGGAGCGAAGGGCCCGTGTGGCTGCCGCGGTCGGCCGAGCTGCTGTGGAGCGACATCCCCAACAACCGCATGCTGTGCTGGCACGAGCAGCGCGGCCTGCGCGTCTGGCAGGAGGCGGTGGAGTTCACCAACGGCCACGTGCTGGAAGCCGACGGCGCGCTGCTGCATTGCTCGCACGGGCGCCGCGCCATCCTGCGCACGCGCTTCGACGCCGCCGGCCGCCCGCTGGGCGACGACATCGTCGTCGACCGCTACCAGGGGCGGCGCTTCAACTCGCCCAACGACGTGGTCGTCAAGCGCGACGGCAGCATCTGGTTCACCGACCCGCCCTACGGCATCGTGTCCGATCGCGAAGGCCACCGGGCCGAGAGCGAGCTCGGCGATTGCTACGTCTTCCGCCACGACCCGGCCAGCGGCGCCACGCGCATCGTGAGCGACTGGGTGCAAGAGCCCAACGGCCTGGCCTTCTCGCCCGACGAATCGCTGCTCTACGTCAGCGACACCTCGGCGGCGCTGCGCAGTGACGGCGGCGGCCACCATCACATCGCCGTGTTCGACGTGGTCGCGGGGCAAGACCTGGGGCGGCCGCGCGTGTTCGCCGTCATCGAGCCGGGCCTGGCCGACGGCCTGCGCGTCGACGTCAACGGCTTCGTCTACACCAGCAGCGCCGACAGCGTGCAGGTCTACCACGCCGACGGCACGCGCATCGGCCGCATTCCGGTGCCGGAGAAGGTGGGCAACCTGGTGTTCGGCGGCGCCGCCGGCGACGAGCTGTTCATCTGCGCCAGCACGTCGCTCTACCGCATCCGGCTGCGCACCCGCGGCGCCACGTCATGACGGCGCTGCTTCGCTTCGCCAACGTCAGCAAGCGCTTCGGCGGCACGCAGGCCGTCGACGACCTCAGCCTGGACGTCGACGCCCGCGAGGTGCTGGCGCTGCTGGGCGAGAACGGCGCCGGCAAGAGCACGCTGATCAAGCTGCTGGCGGGCATCTACAAGGCCGACGCCGGCCAGATGCTGTTCGACGGGCAGCCCGAATCGGCCTGGCGCAGCCGCGACCCGCTGCGCCAGCCGGTGGCCTTCATCCACCAGGACCTGGGCCTGGTGGAGTGGATGACGGTGGCCGAGAACGTGGCGCTGGGCATGGGCTATCCGCGCCGCTTCGGTTGGCGCCGCGGCCTGATCGACTGGGCCGCCGCCGACGAGCGCGCGCGCAGCGTGCTGGCGCGCGTGGGCTGCGACATCGATCCGCGGCGCCGCGTGTTCTCGCTGACGCGGGCCGAGAAGTCGCTGCTGGCCATCGGCCGCGCGCTGGCGGTGCAGGCGCGGCTGCTGGTGCTCGACGAGCCCAGCGCCAGCCTGCCGGCGACCGACGTGCAACGCCTGTTCGACGTGCTGCGCGAGTTGCGCCGCCAGGGCGTGGGCATGATCTACGTGTCGCACCGGCTCGACGAGGTGATGCAGCTCGCCGACCGCGCCGCCGTGATGCGCGACGGCCGCCTGGTCGGCGTGCGCCGCGTCGCCGACAGCGGCGAGGCCGAGCTGGTGGAGCTGATCGTCGGCCAGCCGCTCGGCAGCGCGCCGCGCGGTGACGTGCCGGCCGCGTCGGACGCGCCGGCCGCGCCGGCCGCGGCGCACCCCGGGCCGCCCTTGCTGGCCTTGCACGGCGCGGTGGCCGGCAACGCCGGCCCGGTGGACCTGGCGCTGCAGCCCGGCGAGATCCTCGGCCTGGTGGGCCTGCGCGGCGCCGGCCAGGACGCCATCGGCCGCGCGCTGTTCGGCTGCGAGCCGCTGGTGGCCGGCCGGCTGGCGGTCGCCGGCGTCGATCGCGTGCTGCGCAGCCCGTCGCAGGCCATCGCCGCGGGCATCGGCTACACCGCCGGCGAGCGGCTGGAGCAGAACCTGGCCGGCTCGATGAGCGTGCAGGAGAACCTCTTCCCGAACCCGCGCCTGCACGGCGAGCGCGGCTTCGATGGCGGGCGCCGCCGCCGCGAGCTGGCGCGCGCCGAGGCGCTGGCCGAGCGCTTCGACATCAACCCGCGCGCGCCGCAGGCGGTGGTGCAGCAACTGTCGGGCGGCAACCAGCAGAAGGTGGTGCTGGCGCGCTGGGAGGCGCTGGCGCTGCCGGTGCAGGTGCTGGAAGAGCCCACCGCCGGCGTCGACGTCGGCGCCAAGCGGCAGATCTACGCGCTGCTGCGCCGCCGCGCCGCCGCCGGCGCGGGGCTGGTGGTGGTGTCCACCGACTACGAGGAAGTGGCCACCGTGTGCACCCGCGTGCTGGTGTTCCGCGGCGGCCGCATCGCCGCCGAACTGCGCGGCGGCGACATCACGATGGCGCGGCTGCTGGCGCTGTCCGCCGGCTCGGCGGCGGCCGGCGACGACCGGAGGGCTGCCTGATGAGTGCGTCGATCAAGTCCACCGCGCTCGAGCCCGACGCCAGCCTCGACGGGCCGGCCCGCTCGCTGGCCCAGCGCCTGGCGCGCGCCGTGCCCAGCTACGGCCTGGTGATGCTGACGGTGGCGCTGGCGCTGCTGTTCTCGGCGCTGCTGCCCGCCACCTTCCCGACGCTGTTCAACCTGCGCGCCATCCTGGCCGACAAGTCGATCATCGCGCTGCTGGCGCTGGCCGCGATGATCCCGATGATCACCGGCAAGATCGACCTCACGGTGGGCTACGGCATCGTGCTGTGGCACATCCTGGCGATCAGCCTGCAGACGCGCTATGGGCTGCCGTGGCCGGCGGCGGTGCTGATCGTGCTGGCCTGCGCGGCGCTGTTCGGCATGCTCAACGGCCTGCTGGTGGAGATGGCGCAGATCGACAGCTTCATCGCCACGCTGGGCACCGGCACCGTGCTCTACGCGGTGGCCATGTGGCACAGCGGCGGCCGCCAGGTGGTGGGCGAGCTGCCGGCCGGCTTCACGGCGCTGGCCGGCGCCGAATGGCTGGGCCTGCCGGTGGCGGCGTTCTACGTGGCCGCCATCGCGTTGGTGCTGTGGGCGGTCACCGAGTTCATGCCGCTCGGCCGCGCGCTGTACGTGATCGGCGCCAACCCCAAGGCGGCCGAGCTGAACGGCCTGTCGGTGCGCCGCCACGTGGTCGGCGCCTTCGTCGCCTCGGGCGTGCTGAGCGGCTTTGCCGGCGTGCTGCTGGCGTCGCGGCTGCAGATCGGCCAGGCCAGCGTGGGGCTGGAGTTCCTGCTGCCGGCGCTGGTGGGCGCCTTCCTGGGCAGCACCACCATCCGCCCGGGCCGCGTCAACGTCTGGGGCACGCTGGTCGGCGTGGCGATCCTGGCCATCGGCATCTCGGGCATCCAGCAGTTCGGCGGCGCGTTCTACGTCGAGCCCTTGTTCAACGGGTTGACGCTGCTGATCTCGATCGGCATCGCCGGCTGGGCGCAGCAGCGCCGCAATGCATCGATTCGCCGCCGCATCTCGCAGCGGCAGCTCGACGAAGGCGCAGCGCCGGCGGTGCCGCCGGCGTCGCCAGTCCACCGGGCCGCCGACGGCCCACACTGAGGAGACTCCATGACCCGAGCCGTCAACTTCGCGCGCGCCGCGCTCGCCGCGGCCTGCCTGCTGGCTTTTGCGGGCGGCGCCGCCGCCGATGCCTTCGTCGATGCCGCCAAGGCCAAGGTCGCCAAGCTGGCCGCCGCCAAGACGCAGTGGGACGGCCCCACCTCGGGCCCGAAGGCGGCCGCCAACAAGACCGTGGTCTTCGTCGCCGCCGACATGAACAACGGCGGCATCGTCGGCGTCAGCAAGGGCGCCGAGGAAGCCGGCAAGGCGATCGGCTGGACCGTCCGCGTGATCGACGGGCGCGGCAGCGTCAGCGGCCGCGGCGCGGCGCTGAACCAGGCGCTGGCGCTCAAGCCCGACGGCATCATCGTCGGCGGCTTCGACACCACCGAGCAGAAGGTGGCCTTCGGCAACGCCAGCAAGGCGGGCATTCCGCTGGTCGGCTGGAACGCCGGCCCCAAGCCGGGGCCCGACGCGGGCGCCGGCCTGTTCGCCAACGTGACGGTCACCGCCGACGACATCTCGGAAGCCGCCGCGCTGTGGGCGGTGGCCGATTCCGACGGCAAGGCCGGCGTCGTGATCTTCACCGACAGCCAGTATTCGATCGCCATCTACAAGGCCAAGGCGATGGAGGCGGTGATCAAGAAGTGCGGCGGCTGCACGGTGCTGTCGTTCGAGGACAGCCCGATCGCCGACAGCGCCACGCGCATGCCGGGCCTGACCACCTCGCTGCTGCAGCGCTTCGGCGCCCGCTGGACGCACGCGCTGGCGATCAACGACCTGTACTTCGACTTCTGGGGCAGCGCGCTGAAGGCCGCCGGCAAGAAGGGCGACGACCTGCCGCACGCGGTGTCGGCCGGCGACGGCAGCGAGGCCGCGTACCAGCGCATCCGCGCCAAGAACCACCAGAGCGCAACCGTGCCGGGGCCGCTGAACCTGCAGGGCTGGCAGGTCATCGACGAGATGAACCGTGCCTTCGCCAAGGCGCCGTGGTCCGGCTACGTGCCGCTGGCGCACGTGGTGACGGCGGCCAACGTCGGCGGCGACGGCGGCGACAAGAACATCTTCGACCCCGGCAACGGCTACCGCGAACAGTACAAGCGGATCTGGGGCCGCTGAGCGGCCCCGGCCAGCGCCCGCCCGGCCCGCCGCCATCCGCCCCGCACCGCACCGCACCCACCGCATCGGCATGGGCCTTCTCGACTGGCTGCTGCTGCCGCTGTCCGGCAGCGCGCAGCACCACATCGAACCGTGGGCCTACTGGCACGCGCGCAGCATGGTGCTGGGCTGGTGCGTGCTGCTGCCGCTGGGCGCGCTGGTAGCGCGTTACTTCAAGGTGCTGCCGCGCCAGCGCTGGCCGCAGCAGCTCGACAACAAGCTGTGGTGGCACGCGCACCGGGCGCTGCAATGGGCCGGCGTGCTGCTGATGTCGGTGGGCGCGGCGCTCGCCGTCGGCCGCGCCGCGGGCGCTTCGCCGGCGGCGCAACTGCATGGCAGCCTGGGCTGGGCGCTGGTGGCGCTGGGCTGGCTGCAGGTGGTCTATGGGCTGGGCCGCGGCAGCAAGGGCGGGCCGACCGACGTGCACTTGCGCGGCGACCACTACGACATGACGCCGTCGCGCCGGCGCTTCGAGCGCATTCACAAGGGCCTGGGCTGGCTGGCCGTGCTGGCGGCGCTGGTCGTCGCGGTGCTGGGGCTGCTGGTGGCCGACGCGCCGCGCTGGATGGCGCTGGCGCTGGCGATCTGGTGGCTGCTGCTGGCGGCGCTGGCCTGGCGGCTGCAGCGCCAGGGCCGCTGCATCGACACCTACCAGGCGATCTGGGGGCCCGACCCCCGGCACCCGGGCAACCGCATCAAGCCGATCGGCTGGGGCATCCGCCGGCCGCAAGCATGAGCACTGGGCACCATGGCTGATCTTCGACTCGACCACCTCGTCAAGCGCTTCGGCGCCGTCACCGTCGTGCAGCAGCTCGACCTGGCCGTGGCCGGCGGCGAGTTCGTCGTGCTGCTGGGCGAGTCGGGCTGCGGCAAGAGCACCACGTTGCGCATGGTGGCGGGGCTGGAAGAGGTGAGCGAAGGGCGCATCCTGATCGGCGGCCGCGACGTCACGCAGGCGCACCCGATGGCGCGCGACATCGCGATGGTGTTCCAGAACTATGCGCTCTACCCGCACATGGACGTGGCGCAGAACATGTCGTTCGCGCTGCGCCTGGCGGGCCGGCCCGGCGCCGAGATCGCGGCCAAGGTGGCGGCGGCCGCCAAGGTGCTGAACATCGAGCACCTGCTGCAGCGCCGGCCGAAAGAGCTGTCGGGCGGCCAGCGCCAGCGCGTGGCCATCGGCCGCGCCATCGTGCGCGAGCCGCAGGTCTTCCTGTTCGACGAGCCGCTGTCCAACCTGGACGCCAAGCTGCGCGGCCACATGCGCGCCGAGCTGGCGCTGCTGCACGAACGCCTGGGCAAGACCACCTTGTACGTGACGCACGACCAGGTGGAGGCCATGACGCTGGCCAGCCGCATCGTGATCTTCGACAAGGGCCGCATCCAGCAGGTGGGCACGCCCGGCGAGGTGTTCAACGACCCCGCCAACCTGTTCGTCGCCGGCTTCATCGGCACGCCGACGATGAACTTCTTCCAGGCCCGGCTGGCCGACGAAGGCGGGCAGCCCGTGCTGCGCGGCGAGGGCTTCGCGCTGGCCGCGCCGGCCTGGCTGCCGGCGGCCGTCGGCGCGCCGGCGCAGGCGCTGGTGGTCGGCATCCGGCCGCAATCGCTGAAGCCGGTGCACGACGGCGGCGAGCTGTCGATCAAGGTCGACGTGGTCGAGTACCTGGGCACCGAGAGCCAGATCGTTGGGCACCTGCACGCGCCCGGCGGGCAGCGCATCGCGGCCGTGGTGGCCGGCGATGCCAAGGCGCTGCTGCACCAGGGCGTGCGGCTGGCGGTCGACGCGCAGGCGCTGCACGTCTTCGATGCCGCGAGCGGCCGCTCGCTCAAACCCGCTTCCATCCACTGAACCCCGTCCCTCAGCAAGGAGACCGCTCGATGAACCGACGAAACACCCTCAAGGCCGGCGCCATCAGCGTCTTCGGCGCGGCCTTTCCGTTCAGCGGCGCGCAGGCGCAGAACCGCTATGCCAAGTACGCCGGCAAGACCGTGGTCTTCAGCGTGCCGGCGCACCCGCACTACGACGCGATGCAGAAGATCCTGCCGGAGTTCACCAAGGAGACCGGCATCAAGGTCGAGCTCGACAAGCTGGCCATGGGCCGCCTGAAGGACAAGCAGCTGCTGGAGATGGCCAAGCCCAGCGGCGACTTCGACCTCGGCTGCTACGTGGTGATGTGGAAGGGCGAGTACGTCGCCAAGAACCTGATCCAGCCGCTGCAGCCCTTCTTCGACAACCCGGCGCTGGCCGACCCGGCGTACGACATGAAGGACATCGTGCCCATCTACCTGGAGAACCTGGGCCTGGTCGGCGGCCCCAAGGGCTACCTCGCAGGGCCGGGCGCCAAGCTGTACGGCATTCCGTATGGCGCCGAGACCAGCGTGCTGGCCTACCGGCGCGACCTCTTCGCCAAGCACAACCTCAAGCCGCCCGAGACCTACGACGACTTCCGCAAGCTGCTGCGCGTCATCAAGGACAAGGAAGGCATCGGCGCGCTGGCCAGCCGCGGCCAGGCCGGGCACCAGGTGGTGCACGCCTGGCTGCTGCACCTCAACCCGCTGGGCGGCAGCGTGTTCGACGATCAATGGAAGGCCCGCTTCAACGACAAGGCCGGCGTCGACGCGCTGCGCTTCCTGCAGGAGGTGGTGGCCACCGGGCCGGCCGGCATCCCCGGCTACGGGCAGGGCGAGAGCAACACCGCCTTCCTGCAAGGGCAGGCCGCGATGTACCTGGACAGCACCTCGCTGGCCGGCCTGGTGAACGATTCCAGCAAGAGCAAGGTGGTGGGCAACGTCAGCTGGGCGCTGCACCCGAAGGGCGTGCGCCGCGCCTCGCAAAGCGGCGGCCTCGGCCTGGCAATCCCGAGGAACGCCAAGAACCCCGAGGCCGGCTTCCTGCTGATGCAGTGGCTCACCACCAAGTCGCAGGACAAGGCGGTCACGCTGGCCGGCGGCGCGCCCATGCGCAACAGCACGCTGCGCGATGCCGAGGCGGTGCGCAAGTACCCCGAGTTCATCACCTTCGTCGAGGCGCTGAAGTACAGCAACCCCGACTGGCGCCCGATCATCCCGGTGTGGGACAAGATCAACGTCCAGGCGCTGGGCGTCGGCCTGAGCGAGGCGCTGACCGGCAAGAAGTCGGCCGAGCAGGCGCTCAACGACCTCGTGCCGCAGGTGACGGCGATCATGCGCGAAGGCGGCTACAAGGTCTGAACGCGGCCCGGTGCGACACGCGATGAGAACGCCCCCCTGGGTTGCCGCCCTTTACGTCGGGCCCGCCGTGGTGGTGATGGCCGCGGCCTGCCTGTACCCGGTGCTGTCGGCGTTCAGGCTGGCCGGCGTCGACTGGGCGCTGGGCACGCCGTGGGACAGCGCGCGCTGGGTCGGCTGGGGCAATTTCGTCTCGGCCTTCTCCAACCCGAGGGTGTGGAGCAGCCTGGCGACGACGCTGCTGTTCGCCGCCGTGTGCGTGACGGCCGAGATGGTGCTGGGCATCGCCCTGGCGCTGGCACTGGAGCATCCGGTGCGCGGCATGGCCTTCTTCCGCACGCTGTTCATCCTGCCGATGATGATCGCCCCCATCGCCGTGGGCCTGGCCTGGCGCTACCTGTTCGATGCGCAGTTCGGCCTGATCAACGCGGCGCTGCAGGCGCTGGGCTTCGGCGCCAAGACCTGGCTGGCCGATCCCACGCTGGCCTTCGTCGCCATCGTCGTGGCCGACATCTGGCAGTGGACGCCCTTCGTCTTCATCATGATGATCGCCGCGCTGGCCAACGTCGACGGCGCCGTCATCGAGGCCGCGCGCATCGACGGCGCGCGCTGGTGGCAGCAGACGCTGCTCGTCAAGCTGCCGATGGTGATGCACATCATCGCCATCACCTTGATGATGCGGCTGATCGACGCCTTCCGCGTGCTCGAGGTGATCTACGTGCTGACCTTCGGCGGCCCCGGCGACAGCACCGAGATCCTGGCCCTGCACATCTACAAGACCGCCTTCGTCGGCCAGCAGCTGGGCGTGGCCGCGGCCATCAGCGTGCTGCTGCTGGTGGTGGTGGCCCTGCTGAGCTGGGGCGCGCTGCGCCTGAGCAACCCGATGAAGGGAGAGCCGCGATGAAGCGCCCCGCGTGGCTGGTGGCCGCGCACTACGCGGTGCTGGCGCTGCTGGCCTTCCTGTGCGTGGCGCCCATCCTCGTGATCTTCGCCACCAGCCTGCGCCAGCAGGTGGACATCTTCGCCGCGCCGCTGAACTTTCTGTTCACGCCGACGCTGGAGAACTACCGCGCGGTGCTGGAGGAAGACAAGTTCGACCGCTACCTGGCCAACAGCCTGTTCGTCGGCCTGGTGTCGACCGTCATCACGCTGGTGCTGGGCTGCATGGCGGCCTACGGCCTGGCGCGCTTTCGCTTCAAGGGGCGCAGCGCCATCGCCTACACCAGCATGCTGCTGCGCACGGTGCCGCTGGCCGTGCTGGCCATCCCGGTGTTCCTGATCTGGAGCGAGTGGAAGCTGGTCAACAGCCTGTGGGGGCTGGTGCTGCTGTACGTGGCGGTGAACCTGCCGTTCACCATCTGGCTGCTCTACGGCTTCGTGCTGCAGGTGCCGGTGGAACTGGAAGAGGCCGCCGCCATCGACGGCTGCGGCCCGCTGCGCGTGTTCGGCAAGGTGCTGCTGCCGCTGATGGCGCCCGGGCTGGCGGCGGCATCGATCTTCACCTTCCGCATCGCCTGGAACGAGTTCATCCTGGCGCTGGTGCTGACCGACCGCCAGACGCGCACGCTGCCGGTGGCCGCATCGCTGTTCATCACCGACCTCGGCGTCGACTGGGGCCGCGTGATGGCCATGGGCAGCCTGATCGCCATTCCGCCGCTGATCTTCACCTTCGTGGCGGCCCGGCAGATCATCACGGGATTGACGGCGGGCGCGGTGAAGGGCTGAGGCGCGCGCGTCACTCGATGTTCTGCACCTGAGCTTCGAGTGCGAAGCCAAGTGCTTGTCGTGTCTTCACATTTCGTTGGCTTTGCCCAGAAAGCCCCACGGCGAACCCGACAAGTCGATCATGCAGCAGCACGCCGTGACCGTTGTCGGTTCGCCTCGCAGCGGCATGAATGTAGCGCTCGTTGCAGGTGTCGCGCACCTCCCCGACGCGTTTCACTTGGGCCAGGTGCCCGAAACCGGTCAGTCGCCGTATCACGCGGTCGGCCACAAGCAGACGCCGCTCGTTTGCCGCACGGAAAGCGGTCGCAGGTGAAGTCAAAGCAATGCAGGCTGTGGTACAGGGTCTGTCCGACATCTGTCCTTGACCGCCCATCGACGAAGGACAGCATCAGTTGGCGTGCGCCCGCCGTGCGCGCTTCGACTGCTGCCGCTCGCTGCGTCGACTCTCGGTCAATGCCTCCAGCGCACCGGTCACCATCGGATTGGTCGATCTCGTGCTCCACGCTGCCGCGATTGTCACGACGTCGACATCCTCGACCAGCGGCAGCAGCACCACGTTCTCTGGTGCCAGCTTGCGCAGCATCGACGGAACGAGCGCGATTCCCTGGCCGCAGCTGACGAACGCTACCTGCGCTGACACGGTTCGCACGTCGTGCAGGATGCGCGGCGAGAAGCCATGCGCCTTGCACGCGGCAATGATGCTGTCGAAGTAGTCCGGGCTCACGCGCCTGGCGAACATCACGAACGGCTCGTCCGCAAGCGAGGCCAGGCGCACGCGCTTGCTGGCGGCGAGCGGGTGCGACGCAGGCAGCGCGACAGCGAGGCGATCGCGGGCCAGCGGCATAGAGGAGATCGACGCACCGAGTTCGCCTTGCAGCCGTGCGAGCGCCAGGTCGACATCGCCTGCTTCGAGCGCTGGAACGGCCTCTGCACTGTCGATCTCCCGGACCGAGATCGTCACGTTGGGCTGCGCGGCTCGAAGGCGTTCCAGCACCGGTGGCAGCACCTCCACCATGGCCGTGGCGATTGCGCCGATCGTCAGGGTGCCGCTTTGGCCTGAGGCCGCTTCACGCACCGCCAGCTCTAGCTGCTCCATCTGCGCGGCGAATTTGCGCACCGCCGGCAGGATGGCCTGCCCCACAGGGGTGAGTTGCGCGCCTCGGCGCCCGCGGTCGAATAGCTTGACCTTGAGCGCCTGTTCGAGCACCTGGATCTGCTCGGTCAGCGGAGGCTGCGACATCCCGAGCCGCTTGGCGGCGCGGCCGAAGTGCTGCTCTTCGGCAACCGCCAGAAACAACCAGAGGTGCCGGATCAGGCGGAAGTTGATCATCGGACTTTCATAGGTTTGGAGTATTGATTCGTTCCTGAGAAGCGAATGTACAGAACGGTCGGGCGAGAGGACAGTGCGGCAATCCCGTGATCGAAGCCTCAGAGAGACGACCGATGACCGCAGACGACAAGGAACTCATCGCCCTGTTCGAGGGCCTGGATACGCCGGGCGTGTCCGACGCGATGGACAAGCTCGGCCTGCCTGGTCAGTGCCTCGGCATCGCGCCGCTGGACAACTACCGCCAGCCGATCGTCGGCCCGGCGTTCACGGTCAAGTACGTCACGGCGTCCGTGCCGCCCGGCAGCGTGGGTGACTTCATCGACGACGTGGCGCCGGGCGACGTGGTCGTCATCGACAACGACGGGCGCACCGATTGCACGGTCTGGGGCGACATCATGACCCAGTACGCCGGCATTCGGGGCATTGCTGCGACCGTGATCGACGGCGTCTGCCGTGATGTCGCGAAGGCGCTTGGCGACGGGTACCCCATGTTCAGCCGCGGTCGCTTCATGCGTACCGGCAAGGATCGCGTCGAGGTCGCCGGCATCAACGTGCCGGTATCCATCGGCACTGCGCGCGTCTGCTCGCGCGACATCGTCGTCGCGGATGCGAACGGCGTCATCATCGTGCCCCGCTCTCGCGCCTGCGAAGTGGCCGAAACGGCACGTCGCATCGAAGGCGTCGAGTCGCAGATCCGTGGGCAGATCGCGGCGGGCAAGACCATCGGAGAGGCTCGCGCTGCGCTCGGCTACCACACGCTGCAAAGGAAGGGTGCATGAGCACTGCCGCATCTACCGATGTGGTCCAGCGCGCGCTCGCGCTCGGCACGTCGACCTTGTACGAAGCGTCAGGCCTGCCTTGTGCCGTCGACCCTGCCATCCGCGCGGCCTGGCCCCGCGCGGCCATCGCGGCGCCGGCCTACCCGCTGCAGTGCTCGCCCGGCGACAACCTGGCTATCCACCTCGCAGTGGAGCGCGCGCCGCGCGGCAGCGTGCTCGTCGTCGGTACCTCCGACTTCATCGCCGGCTATTGGGGCGAGGTGCTGACCGTCGCTGCCGAGGCGGCCGGCATCGTCGGCCTGGTGATCGACGGCGGCGTGCGTGACGTCGCCGCCCTGGCCCGACGCCGCTTCCCGGTCTTCTCGCGCGGCGTCTCGGTGCGGGGCACGGTCAAGGCGAGCGTGGCGTCGGTCGGCAAGTCGTTCCTGTTTGCCGGCGCGCCGATCTCGGCGGGCGACTTCGTCGTCGCCGATGACGACGGTGTGATCATGCTGCCGGCGGCCGAGCTTTCTCGCGTGCTGGCAGCGGGTGAAGCACGGGCCGCCAAGGAGGCCGACTTCATGAAGCGGCTCGCCGACGGGGCGACGACCGTCGACCTGCTGGGCCTCTCGGCTTGGCGCGATCGGGTGTGACCGTGGATCTCGAGCGCCTGAACGTCCATCTGGCCGCCGCGCAGCCATCGGCCACGTACCGGATGATCGACCGCGTGGCGGAGCGGCGCGCGTCGGGCGCGCGGACCATCTCGCTCAGCGCCGGCGAGCCTGACTTCGACACGCCGAAGCACGTGTGCCAGGCCGCCATCGCGGCCATCGAAGGCGGCCGCACGCGTTACACGCAGGTCGCCGGCGTGCGTGAGTTGCGCGAAGCGGTGGCCGCAAAGTTCCGCAATGAGAACGGTCTCGATGTCGACTGGCAGGACACCATGGTCTGCAGCGGCGGCAAGCAGGTGATCTTCAATGCGCTGGCAGCCAGCCTGAACGGCGACGACGAGGTCATCGTGCCCGCGCCGTACTGGGTGAGCTATCCGGAGATGGTGCAGCTGTGTGGCGCACGTTCCGTCATCGTCGCGTGCGACGAAGACAGCGGCTTCAAGCTGTCGCCGGACGCGCTCGCCGGCGCGATTACCGCGCGAACGCGCTGGCTGATCCTGAACTCGCCGTCGAACCCGACCGGCGCCGTCTACTCGCGCCACGAGCTGCACGCGCTCGCGCAGGTGCTGCTGGCCCATCCGCAGGTGCTCGTGCTCTGCGACGACATCTACGAGCACCTGATCTTCGACGGCGCGCGCTTCCACACGCTGGCGCAAGTCGAGCCGCTTCTCGCGTCGCGCACGCTGACGATGAACGGCGTCTCGAAGGCTTACGCCATGACGGGCTGGCGCATCGGCTTCGGCACCGGGCCGCGCTGGCTGCTCGATGCGATGGAGAAGCTGCAAGGCCAGCAGACCTCCGGCGCCTGCTCGATCTCGCAGTTCGCGGCGCTCGCGGCGCTGACCGGACCACAACAGTTCGTCGCCGACACGTGCGCCGTGTTCGAGCGCCGCCGCGACGCGATGGTCGCCGCATTGAACGACATTCCCGGCCTGCGCTGCGCCAAGCCCGGTGGCGCGTTCTACGCGTTCGCGTCTTGCCAGGGGCTGATCGGGCGCACGAGCGCCGCCGGGACGCGGCTCGATTCGGACGAGGCCGTCGCGCTGGCGCTGCTCGACGAGGCCGGCGTCGCCGTCGTGCAGGGCAGCGCCTTCGGCCTCGCGCCGTACATCCGTCTGGCCTATGCGCTCGACGATCGATCCCTTGCCGAGGCCTGCACGGCGATCCACGACTTCTGTCGCGCCACGTCCGCCTGAACTAGCCACCCCAACACTTCGATCAGGAGACATCATGAAGGCACGCATCCTTGTAGGCATTGTCGGTGCCGTACTCACCTGGAGCGCCGCGGCGCAGGAGACGACCTTGGCGAAGGTCAAGGCGTCGGGCGCGATCACCGTCGGCGTTCGCGACAGCTCGCTGCCGCTGTCCTACACCGGTCCCGACGGAGGGCCGATCGGCTTCCAGATCGACATTTGCCGCCGCGTCCTCGAAGCAATCCAATCCCAGCTTGCCCTGAGCAAGCTCGACGTCAAGTACCAGGGCGTCACGTCGCAGAACAGAATCCCGCTGGTGCAGAACGGCACTGTCGACATCGAGTGCGGCTCGACGACCAACAACGCGACCCGCCAGAAGGACGTGGCCTTCTCGCTGACCACCTACGTCGAAGAGGTCCGGATGACGGTCAAGGCCGACAGCGGGATCCGCTCGATCCGCGACCTTGCCGGCAAGACGGTGGTCGCCACGACGGGGACCACTTCGGTGCAGCATCTGCGCCGCCACGAGCGGGCGACCGGCCTGCAGCTGAACGAGGTGTTCGGCAAGGACCACGTCGAGAGCTTCCTGATGGTCGAGACGGGCCGCGCCGACGCATGGATCCTCGACCAGGGCGTGATGAAGGCGACGATCGCGAACTCGCGCAACCCGGCAGGCTTTGCGGTCGTCGGCGAAGTGCTGAATAGCGAACCGATCGCGATCATGTTCCGCAAGGACGATCCGGCCTTCAAGAAGGTCGTCGACGACACAATCCGCAAGCTGATCGCGAACGGGCAGATGAAGGCGCTGTGGACCAAGTGGTTCATGGAGCCCATCCCGCCGCGCGGTGCGAAGCTGAACATGGAGCCGCCAGAGACGCTGCAGCGCCTGTGGGCGCAGCCGAACGATCTGCCGATGGAAACCTTCGCTGCCAAGTAGGTACCCGCCATGACCACCGACAACACCGTTGACGCGCGCCTGGAACGACTCACCGCGCTCGACTCCAACACCGTCTCCGACGCGCTCGACTTCCTTCAGCTGCCCGGCGCTACCTTCGGCCTGCGCCCGCTGTGGAATTGCCCGAAGATCGTCGGCCGCGCATCGACGATCCAGTTCGCTGCAAAAACCCCGGGCGCCGGCTCGACGGTCCACCCGATCACGCCGGTCATCGCCGCCAGCCGCGGGACCGATCGCATCCTCGTGATCGCCGGGGGACTCGAAGGCGTCTCGTGCTGGGGCGACCTGGTCGCGAACGCCTCGAAAGCCAAGGGCATCCGCGGCACGGTCATCGACGGATGCAGCCGCGACATCGAAGGCAGCGAGTCGATCGGCTATCCGGTCTACGGCCGCGGCATCACGATGATCAGCGCGCGCAACCGCGCCATCCAGGTCTCCTCGGGCGAGCCGGTGAAGATGGCCGGGGTCACGGTGGCGCAGGACGACTACCTCATCGCCGATCGCTGCGGCACGGTGTTCGTTCCGGCGGCGCGCATCGACGAGGTGCTCGACTTAGGCGAACGCATCGCTCGGCGTCAGGACGGGATGGTCCGGGCGATCCTCGCCGGTCGCTCGGTCGAGGAGGTCATGCACGACAAGGAATTCGAGGCGATCGCCGTCAAGCGGTGATCGGCACGACCTCTGTCATCGATTCGAGAGCCCATCCATGCATCGATCCATTCTGAGCGTTCTCGCCTCGCTGCCGCTGCTTGCACTGACGCAGACGGCACCGGCGCAGCAGGCGCCCACGTGCCCGCGCAAGGTGGTCAAGTTTGTCGTCCCGTATCCGCCGGGCGGCTCGAGCGACCTGCTGGCCCGCTTGTTGGTACCAGACCTGTCGAAGCAGCTCGCCGTCACGATCGTCGTCGAGAACAAAGCCGGTGCCGTCGGCAACATCGGCACGGCACAAGCCATGTCGGCGGATGCGGATGGTTGCACGTGGTTGCTCGGGAACAGCTCCAACGTCGTCATCAGTCGGAACCTGTACAAGCTGACACGCGATCCGGTCGAGCATCTGACGCCGGTCGCCCAGGTGGCCGCTGTGCCGATGGTGCTTTACGTCAGCTCGGCGGTCCCGGCGGCGACGTTCCAGGAGTTCATCGCACTTGTCCGCAAAAATCCCGGGAAGTACTCATACGCCACGCCGGGAGCAGGAAGCACGCACCATCTGCTGACCGAGATGATGAAGATCGAGTTCGGCCTGGACGCGGCGCACGTGCCGTACAAGGGCTCCGGACCTGCGATCCAGGACGTGATCGCCGGCCACCTTGCCTTTGCGTTCGAGGGCACGAGCGCCATCGCACCCCATATCGCAAGCGGCAAAGTCCGCGCGCTGGCGACGAGCGGCGCGCAGCGCTCGGTGACCCTTCCGAACGTGCCCACGCTGAAGGAGCTGGGCCATTCCAAGTTCGTCGCGACGAACTGGTACGGCGTCTTCGTACCCGCCAACACACCGCCCGGCCTCGTGACGCGGCTCAATGCAGCGATCCGGCAGTCGATGAAGTCGCCCGAGGTCGTCGACAACCTGGCGAAGCTCGATTCCCGGGTGCCAGACCTCTCGGCGGCCGAGTTCGGCGAGTTCGTGAAGAAGGAAGTGCCCTATTGGAAGACGCTGGTTGCGACGACCGGCGTGACGGTGGAGTAGTCGGGCCAACGGACATGAGCGACCTTACAATCGGGCGACACGCTGTCGCTACCCCGATCGACGGCGACACCGATCCACAGGAAACCGCCGAGTGGCTCGATTCACTCGCATCGCTGCTCGCGAGCGCGGGACCGGAGCGCGTGTGCCAGATCATGGACGCGCTCGCGCAGCGGGCGCGCGATCCTTGCATCGGCTGGCAGCCGGCGGCGCGCTGGGCACGGCTTACGTCAACACGATCACCACGGGCCAGTAGCCGGCCTTTCCGGGCTATCTCGCGATCGAGGAACGACTCGCATCGCTAATACGCTGGAACGCGCTCGCGATGGTCGTGCGCGCCAACAAGGCGTACGGCGAGCTCGGCGGCCACATCGCCAGCTACGCCAGCGCCGCCGACCTGTTCGAGGTGGGCTTCAACCACTTCTTCCGCGGCGGCGAACGCGGCGACCTCGTCTTCTACCAGCCGCACTCCGCGCCCGGCGTGTACGCGCGTGCGTTCCTCGAAGGGCGGCTGAGCGAAGACGACCTTGCCCGTTACCGACAGGAGATCACCGCGCGCCGCAGCGGCGCGAAGGGGCTGTCGAGCTACCCGCACCCCTGGTTGATGCCCGACTTCTGGCAGTTCCCGACCGGCTCGATGGGCATCGGCCCGATCAGCTCGATCTACCAGGCCCGCTTCATGCGCTACCTGCAACACCGCGGACTGCTCGACGGGGACACCTCGACCGCTGCAACGCGGCGCGTCTGGGGCGTCTTCGGCGACGGCGAGATGGACGAGCCGGAGAGCATGAGCGCGCTGACCCTGGCGGCGCGCGAGAAGCTCGACAACCTGGTCTGGGTCGTCAACTGCAACCTGCAGCGGCTTGACGGGCCGGTGCGCGGCAATGGTCGCATCATCGACGAGCTCGAGGCACTGTTCGCCGGTGCCGGCTGGCGCGTGATCAAGCTGGTGTGGGGATCCGACTGGGATGGCCTCTTCGCCCGCGACAGCGAAGGCGCCATTGCAAAAGCCTTCGCGCAGACCGTGGATGGCCAGTTCCAGACCTTCGCCGCGAAGGACGGCCGCTACAACCGGGACCACTTCTTCGGTCAGAGCCCGCAACTCGCCGCACTGGCGCAGGGCCTGACCGACGAGCAGATCGATCGCCTCAAGCGCGGTGGCCACGACCTCGTGAAGATCTTTGCCGCTTACGACGCGGCGGTGCGTACGGTGGGCCGACCGACCGTCATCCTCGCGCAGACCAAGAAGGGCTGCGGCATGGGCGAGGCCGGCCAGGGCCGCATGACGACGCACCAGCAGAAGAAGCTCGAGCGCGAAGACCTGATCGCCTTCCGCAACCGCTTCCAGCTGCCGCTGTCCGACGAGCAGGCCGCCACACTCGGGTTCTACCGCCCAGCCGGCGACAGCGACGAGATGACGTACCTGCACGCCCGCCGCAGCGCGCTCGGCGGCTACTTGCCGAGCCGGCGGGCCCAGGCCGCAGCGGTGCCGGTCCCGGCGCTCGGCCGGTATGCCGGCTTCGCGCTGGCCGCCGACGGCAAGGAGATGAGCACGACGATGGCGTTCGTGCGCACGCTCACCAACCTGCTGAAGGATCCGCAGCTCGGGCCGCGTGTTGTACCGATCGTCGCCGACGAGGCGCGCACCTTCGGCATGGCGAATCTCTTCAAGCAGGTCGGCATCTACTCGAGCAGCGGCCAGTGCTACGAACCGGAGGACATCGGCTCACTGATGAGCTATCGCGAAGCCGAGAACGGGCAGATCCTCGAAGAAATCAGCGAGGCCGGCGCCATCAGTAGCTGGACCGCCGCGGCGACCAGCTACTCGGTGCACGGACAGGCGATGCTGCCGTTCTACATCTACTACTCGATGTTCGGCTTCCAGCGCGTGGGCGACCTTATCTGGGCTGCCGCCGACCAGCGCTCGCGCGGCTTCCTGCTCGGCGCGACCGCCGGACGTACCACCCTCGGTGGCGAAGGCCTGCAGCACCAGGACGGATTCAGCCTCGTCCAGGCGGCCTCCGTGCCGAACTGCCGCGTGTACGACCCCTGCTTTGCGGGTGAACTCGCCGTCATCGTCGATCACGGCATGCGCCGGATTCTCGAGGACCAAGTCGACGAGTTCTACTACCTGACGGTAATGAACGAGAACTACGCGCAGCCGTCATTGCCGACAGGCGTGGAGTCCGATGTCATCAAGGGTCTTTATCGGTTCGCCGAGCACAAGGCCGCGAACGCTCGGGCGCGCGTGCGGCTCACCGGCTCCGGAACGATTCTTCGCGAGGTCCTCGCGGCGGCCGAGCCGCTGGCGTCGGACTGGCAGGTCGATGCCGAGGTCTGGAGCGCGACCAGCTTCTCGGAGCTGGCGCGCGATGCTCGCGAAACCGCTCGTTGGAACCGGCTGCATCCGGAGCAGCCGCCGCGCACCAGCCACGTCGCGAATTGCCTGCCTGGCGTCGAGCCGGTGATCTCAGCCAGCGACTACGTCTGCGCCTGGCCGCAGATGATTGCCGCGTATGTCGATGCGCCCCTGGTCGCGCTCGGCACCGACGGTTTCGGACGCAGCGATACCCGCGCGGCACTGCGCGAGTTCTTCGAGGTGGACCGCCACCAGATCGTCCTGGCTGCGCTGACGGCGCTGCGCGGCCAGGGAAAAGTCGATTCGGCCGCCTGCACCCAGGTCATCGAGCGTTACTGTCTGGACACGGAACGCCAGCCATCTTGGCGCGGCTGAAGCAGGGGGGCTCTTCGCTCCGGTGCCACGGCGTCCGCTGCCAGAAGCGCCGCTTGATGTCGGAACGAGGGCTTTCAGGGACTGCCATCGGCAGCTTTGGGTCGGTTCGTGCCAATCAAGTCCGCCGTCAGTGCGCCCTGGAGCGGTCGCTCGGCGTCTGCGTGAAGACGGCAGCGATGGATCGGGAGACGGGTCGTTGGTGGCGCCGTCTCCCTGGACGCGCAGCGCGGTTTCGATTTAGCGCGATTGGCCGCGTCAGATCAGAGCACCTTGACCCCCGGAAGCTTGCGCATGCCTCGATCGCAGGTTGCGGTGAAATCGCAACCCTGCCGGGCATGCTTGGCGACGACCAGGCAGTTGGCGAACCCGCAGGTGCCGGCTTCGAACAGGGTGAGGGCTCCTGCGACGGCATCGCGGTCTTCGAAGGCAAACGCGGTCTCCTCCAGCAGGCTGCGCACCGCGATACTTTGGGCCTGCTTGTCCAGTTCGAAGGCCGACTTCAGCGTCCAAACCGCCTCGACCAAGACGACGTCCGTGACCAGCAAGGAGCCTGGCATGGCGCCGTGCTCGGCCAGCAGAGCGTCGATGCGCTTGTTCTGCGCCGGGTCATCGTTGAGCCATAGTCGCAGCAGGATGTTGGTATCGATGCCGATCATCGGCCAGCCGACTTACGGCTCGCCGGACTGAAGGCGTGCTTTTCTCGCAGGTGCTTCGACACGGCCTCGTCCATCTGCTCGATGGTCAGTGGCGCGGCATGAGGCGACTTGAGCAAACCTCGGATGCGCCGAGCGTCGGGCTGGACGTGCCGGGCGGTGATCGTGTTGTCGGCCTGGACCTGGAAGTCGAGGATCGCTCCGGCATCCAGGCTCAGCCGGTCGCGAATCTCCTTGGGCAGGGTGATCTGGCCCTTGCTGGTCAGTGTGGCGAACATAGCGGCATCCTTTCTGAACCGACGGACTCCTTACAGTCTACCAACGTAAGGAGCATGGCGCGACCGTTGGTCAATCGGGTCCCGATGGCTGCGCTCCGCACCGGGACGGCACGAGACGCCACGGGGCTACTCCAGGTTCTGCACCTGCTCCCGCATCTGCTCCACCAGCACCTTCATCTCCACCGAGATCGCCGTCAGCTCCAGCGCGGGTGACTTGCTGCCCAGGGTGTTGGCTTCGCGCTGCAGTTCCTGGATCAGGAAGTCGAGCCGCTTGCCCAGTTCGCCGCCGGCCTGCAGCAGGCGTTCGATCTCGTCGAGGTGCGAGGCCAGGCGCGTCAACTCCTCGGCCACGTCGATGCGGATCGCGTAGGCGGCGGCTTCATTGAGGGCGCGTTCCTGCAGCGCCTGGGCGGGCAGGGGGGTGGCCAGAGCGGCCGCGCCGGCGCCGGCGGTGGCGGCGCCGAGCGCTTCGTTCCAACGTTCGAGGAAACGCTGCTGCTGGCGCTGCACCACCTGCGGCACCAGCGGGGCGGCGCGGCCGGCCAGGGCGCGCAACTGCCGCACGCGGTCCAGCAGCATGGCGGCCAGGCGCGCGCCTTCGCGCGCGCGCGCCTCGCGCAGGCCTTCCACGCAGCGGCGGGCGGCCTCCAGCGCGGTTTCGTCCAACTTCTCGGCGGTGCTGCCGCCGCGGCACCACTGCATCACTTCGTTGACCGACAGGCCACGCGCCTGCGGCAACCAGCCCTGGATCTGCGATTCCAGCCTCGAGAGCCGGTTGAGCTGGTCGGCGCCGGGGTTGGGCCAGGGGTCGCTGGCGGCCTGCTGGGCGGCCATGCGAAGTTCGACCTTGCCGCGGCGGATGGCACCGCCGATCAGCTCGCGCAGCGCCGGTTCCAGTCCGCGCAATTCGTCGGGCAGGCGCAGGCTGAGATCGAGGAAGCGGCCGTTCACCGAACGCAGCTCCGCGGTCACCGCGGCCGCGGCGCCACCTGCGGCAGCAGGGGCTTCGCAGGTGCCGCTCGCGAAGCCGGTCATGCTGTAAACTGGCATGTCAGATCTGTCGATACCTACCGTCCGCCGATTATGTCAAAGCCCAAACCAGCCCCGTTGCCGTCGGGCACGGTGGTCGGGGGCTACCAGGTCGTCAAGAAGCTCGCCGCCGGCGGCTTCGGGGTGGTCTACCTGGCCGAAGGCGATGGCCAGCAGCTCGTCGCGATCAAGGAGTACCTGCCCTCGTCGCTGGCCGAGCGTTCGCCCGGCGAGCTGACGCCGCGCGTCAAGCCCGACAAGCAGCCGTTGTACCGGCTGGGGCTGAAGAGCTTCTTCGAAGAAGGCCGCTCGCTGGCGCAGATCAGCCACCCCAGCGTGGTCTCGGTGCTGAACTTCTTCCGCGAGAACGAAACCGTCTACATGGTGATGAACTACCTGCAGGGCGACACGCTGCAGGACTTCATCGTCACCGCGCGCGAGATGAAGCGCGACAAGGTGTTCCGCGAGAGCACCATCCGCAGCCTGTTCGACGAGATCCTGCGCGGCCTGCGCATCGTGCACCAGCACAAGATGCTGCACCTGGACATCAAGCCGGCCAACGTCTTCATCACCAACGACAACAAGGCGGTGATGCTGGACTTCGGCGCCGCGCGCGAGGTGCTGTCCAAGGAAGGCAACTTCATCCGCCCGATGTACACGCCGGGCTTCGCGGCGCCGGAGATGTACCGCCGGGATGGCTCGTTAGGTCCCTGGACCGACATCTACGCCATCGGCGCCTGCATCTACGCCTGCATGCAGGGCTATCCGCCCAACGACGCGCCGCAGCGGCTGGAGAAGGACCGCCTCGCTTTAAGCCTGTCGCGGCTGCGCAATGTCTACTCCGACAACCTGATCGAGGTGACGGAGTGGTGCATGTCGCTGGACCCGCTGTCGCGCCCGCAAAGCGTGTTCGCGCTGCAGAAGGAGCTTTCGCGCGAGACCGAGCGCCGCTACACCAAGCTGAGCTTCAGCGAGCGGCTCAAGCTGCAGCTGGAGACCATCAAGACCGGGGCCAAGACGTGAGGTTCACCGTTCACCAGATCAGCCGCCGCGGCGGCCGCGAGAAGAACGAAGACCGCATGGGCTACTGCTACACGCGCGACGCCGGCCTGTTCGCGCTGGCCGACGGCATGGGCGGCCACCCCGAGGGCGACATTGCCGCGCAGGTGGCGCTGCAGTCGCTGGCGGCGCGCTTCCAGCACGAGGCCAAGTCGGCGCTGACCGACCCCTTGCGCTTCCTGCAAGACGCCATCATCGCCGGCCACCACCAGTTGCTGCAGTACGCCACCGCGCGCTCGCTGGTCGACACGCCGCGCACCACGGTGGTCGCCTGCGTGCTGCAGGGCGCGGCCGCCTACTGGGCGCACTGCGGCGATTCGCGGCTGTACCTGATGCGCGGCGACAAGCTGATCGCCCGCACGCGCGACCATTCCTACACCGAGCTGCAGGAGACGATGTCGCAGGTGGTGCCCATCGGCGAGCGGCTCAACCGCAACGTGCTGTTCACCTGCCTGGGCAGCCCCGGCAAGCCGATGATCGACACCGCCGGGCCCTTGCTGATGCACCCGGGCGACCGGCTGCTGCTGTGCTCCGACGGCTTGTGGAGCGCCTTGCCCGACGCCGCGATCACGAACGTGCTGGCCTCGCGGCCGCTCTCCGATGCCGTGCCCGAACTGGTCGAGCAGGCGCTGCGCCAGGCCGGCCCCAAGAGCGACAACGTGACCGCGCTGGCGGTCGAGTGGGAGTCGGCCGAGGACATCAGCGCCGGCCCGCAGGTGTCCACGCAATCGCTCGGCGACGAGGTCTTCGCGTCGACCATCCAGGCCAGCCTGCTGGGCGACAAGGACACCGACGAACTCGACGAGGCCGAGATCGAACGCTCGATCCGCGAGATCAACGAGGCCATCCAGCGCTCGTCGGCCAAGCGGCGCTGAAGCGCCGGCGCCCGGCATCGTGGCGCCCGCGCGCCGCGCTTTTCCACTCCAAGGACCGAACAGATGACGTTTCAACGATCGGGCGGCCGCGCGGCCGACGCCCTGCGCCCGGTGAGCATCCGCCGCCGCTACACGCGCCACGCCGAAGGCTCGGTGCTGGTGTGCTTCGGCGACACCCAGGTGCTGTGCACCGCCTCGGTCGACGAGAAGGTGCCGCCGCACAAGCGCGGCAGCGGCGAAGGCTGGGTGACGGCCGAATACGGCATGCTGCCGCGCGCCACGCACACGCGCGGCGACCGCGAGGCCGCGCGCGGCAAGCAAAGCGGCCGCACGCAGGAGATCCAGCGCCTGATCGGCCGCAGCCTGCGCAGCGTGTTCGACCTGGGCGCACTCGGCGAACGTTCGATCCTGATCGATTGCGACGTGCTGCAGGCCGATGGCGGCACGCGCACCGCGGCCATCACCGGCGCCTTCGTCGCCGCGCAGGACGCGGTGCGCTGGCTGATCGGGCAGGGCCGCATTGCCGCCTCGCCGGTGCGCGATGCGGTCGCCGCCGTCTCGGTGGGCCTCGTGCAGGGCACGCCGCTGCTCGACCTGGAGTACGTGGAAGATTCGGCCTGCGACACCGACATGAACGTGGTGATGACGGCCGCCGGCGGTTTCGTCGAAGTGCAGGGCACGGCCGAGGGCGCGCCCTTCACGCGCGAGCAGATGGACCAGTTGCTGGCGCTGGCGCAAAAAGGCATCGGCGAACTGGTGGCCGCGCAGCGCCGGGCGCTGGCCGAGGATTGATGCCCATGCCCGTGCCCGTGCGCATCGTGCTGGCCTCCAACAACGCCAAGAAGCTGGCCGAGTTGCAGGCCTTGTTCGCCGGGCTGCCGGTCGAGTTGGTGACGCAGGGCAGCCTGGGCATTGCCGAGGCCGAGGAACCGTACGACACCTTCGTCGAGAACGGCCTCGCCAAGGCGCGCCACGCGGCGCGCTACAGCGGCCTGCCGGCGCTGGCCGACGACTCGGGCCTGTGCGTCGATGCGCTGGGCGGCGCGCCGGGCGTGATCTCGGCGCACTATGCGCCGGTTCCCGAAGTTGGCGGCGACCGCGAGGCGCTGCGCCGCGCGCAAGACGCGGCCAACAACGCGCTGCTGCTGCAGCGCCTGGCCGACCAGACTGACGACGGCCGCCGGCGCGCCGCCTTCGTCAGCACCCTGGTGGCCTTGCGCCACGCCGCCGACCCCGAGCCGCTGCTGGCCTGCGGCCGCTGGGTCGGCCGCATCCTGCAGCAGCCGCGCGGCAGCGGCGGCTTCGGCTACGACCCGCTGATGTTCATTCCCGGGCTCGACCGCAGCGTGGCCGAGCTCGACGCCGCCACCAAGAACCGCGTCAGCCACCGCGCGCTGGCGGCGGCGCAGATGCGCGAGCGCCTGCGCGAGGCCTGGGCGCTTGGCAAGGCCTGAGCCCATCCGGCTGCAGCGCCGCGGCGACGTGCGCTTGAGTGCGCTGCCGCCGCTCTCGCTGTACGTGCACCTGCCCTGGTGCCTGCGCAAGTGCCCGTACTGCGACTTCAATTCGCACGAACGGGCGAGCGGCGACCTGCCCGAGACGCAGTACCTCGACGCCTTGCGCGCCGACCTCGAAGCGTCGTTGCCGCTGGTGTGGGGCCGGCGCGTGGTCAGCGTCTTCATCGGCGGCGGCACGCCCAGTCTGTTTTCGCCGGCCGGCATCGACCGCCTGCTGGCCGACGTGCGCGCCCGGCTGCCGCTGGAGCCGGGCTGCGAGATCACGCTGGAAGCCAACCCCGGCACCTTCGAGCGCGACCGCTTCCGCGCCTTTCGTGCCGCCGGCGTCACGCGGCTGTCGCTGGGCGTGCAGAGCTTCGACGATGCGGCGCTGCGCGCCATCGGCCGCGTGCACGACGGCGCACAGGCGCGCGCCGCGCTGGCCGAGGCGGCGCAGGCCTTCGAGACCTTCAACGTCGACCTGATGTACGCGCTGCCGGGGCAGACGCCCGCGGCGCTGCAGGCCGACCTCGATGAGGCACTGGCCTTCTCGCCGCCGCACCTGTCGGTCTACCACCTGACGATCGAGCCGAACACCGCCTTCGCCGCCCGCCCGCCGGCCGGGCTGCCCGACGACGACGCAGCCAGCGAAATGCTGGACGCCATCGTCGCGCGCACCGCGGCGGCTGGTCTCGAACGTTACGAAGTCTCGGCCTTCGCGCGCGCCGGCCACCGCTGCGTGCACAACCAGAACTACTGGCGCTTCGGCGACTACCTGGGGCTGGGCGCCGGCGCGCACGGCAAGCTGTCGTTCCCTGACCGCATCGTGCGCCAGGTGCGCTGGCGCGAGCCGGCGGCCTACCTGCGCCAGGCGCTGCAGGGGCGGGCGGTGTCCAACGAGCACGCTGTCAGCGCCGACGACCTGCCGTTCGAGTTCATGCTCGGCGCGCTGCGCCTGGCCGAGGGCTTCGACCGGCCGCTGCTGGCCGAGCGCACGGGCCTCGGCCTGCAGGCGCTGGAGCCCGGGCTGCAGCAGGCGCTGGATCGCGGCTGGCTGCAGCAGCAGGGCCAGCGGCTGCGGCCCACGGCGCGCGGCTTCGATTTCCTCAGCGACGTGCAGCAGCTTTTTCTGGCGGCACCGAAGGCTTGATCCACACCAGCGGCGATGCATTGCCGCTGACCCACACCAGCGGCGAAGCATCGCCGCTGACCAACGTCAGCGGCGGAACACCGCCACCGCCTCCACCAGCCGCCCGGCCTGGCCCTTCATCGCGTCGGCGGCGGCTGCGGTCTGTTCCACCAGCGCGGCGTTCTGCTGCGTCATGCGGTCGAGCTGCGAGACCGCCACGCTGACCTGGCCGATGCCGGCCGACTGTTCGCCGTTGGCGGTGCTGATCTCGCCGATCAGCGTGTTGACGCGGCCGATCTGGGTGACGATCTCGCCCATCGCCTGGCCGGCGCGGTCGACCTGCTGCGCGCCGCCCTCGACCTTGCGCACGCTGTCGTCGATCAGCGTCTTGATCTCCTTGGCCGCCTGCGCGCTGCGCTGCGCCAGGCCGCGCACCTCGGTGGCCACCACCGCGAAGCCGGCGCCCTGCGGGCCGGCGCGCGCCGCCTCCACCGCGGCGTTGAGCGCCAGGATGTTGGTCTGGAAGGCGATGGTGTCGATGACGCCGGTGATGTCGACGATGCGCTTGCTGCAGTCACTGATCTCCTTCATCGTGCCGACCACGCCGCTGACCACGCTGCCGCCCTCGGCCGCCGCGGTGACGGCGCCGCTGGCCAGTTGCGCCGCCTCGCGCGCGGTGTCGGCGTTGGAGCGCACGGCCGAGGTCATCTGCTCCATCGACGCCGCCGTCTGCTGCAGGCTGGCCGCCGTCTGCTCGGTGCGCGAACTCAAGTCGCCGTTGCCCTGCGCGATTTCGCTGCTGGCGGTCTGCAGGCCGCCCACCTGTTCGCCGACGTCGTCGGCCAGCGCGCGCAGGTTCAGCCCGGCCTGGTTGACGGCGCGCAGGATCATGCCGATCTCGTCGACCCGGTTCATCTGCACGTCGGGGTCGGTGCGGCCGGAGGCCACGCGCAAGGCCTGCTGCAGCAACCGCTCCAGCGGCCGCGACACCTGCTGCTGCAGCAGCAGCACCGCGGCCGTGCACAGCAGCAGCATGCCGGCGGCAAAGCCGGCCAGCGCCGGGCCGGCCAGGCCGGCGAAGGCGGCGCCGGCAACCGCCGCCAGGCCCAGCGCGGCGGTCGGCAGGCGCAGCCGCCAGCGCGTGGGCAGCGTCTGCGGCCACGAGGCCCAGCGCATCCAGCCGGTGCGCACCACCAGGCCCTGGTGGAAGCGGCGGCTGCCGGCGCGGCCTTCGCGGAAGCGCCGGTACAGCGCCTCGGCCGCGGCCACTTCCTGGCGCGTCGGCTTGGTGCGCACCGACAGGTAGCCGCTGACCTGGCCGCCGCGCCACACCGGCGCGGCATTGGCGCGCACCCAGTAGTGGTCGCCGTTGCGGCGCCGGTTCTTGACCAGGGCCGACCACGAGCTGCCGCCCTTCATCGTGGCCCAGAGGTCGGCGAAGGCTTCGCGCGGCATGTCCGGGTGGCGCACCATGTTGTGCGGCTGGCCCAGGAGCTCGGCCATCTCGAAGCCGCTGGCCGCCACGAAGGCCGCGTTGGCGTAGGTGATGTGGCTGCTGACGTCCGTGCTGGACATCAAGGTCACGTGGTCGGGCAGTTCGTATTCGTGCTGGGTGACGGGCTGGTTGTTGCGCATGGCCGGGTGCGTTGAGTGTGATTGTTGTTGGACACCAAGCTCCACTTCGACTGGCTTCGTGGCGCCGGTCGGGCACTGCAATCGACCGTGCCGCCGAAGTTGAGCTTTCCCTACACATCGACCATCGGCACCAACCGGTGAAGAACGGCGGCCGTGACGGATTCGACGTTCCGGCGCCGCACGTCGCCGGCGGCGCTTCAGACCCGCGTCGTGTTCATCCCGGCGGTGCTGCGCAGCCGCTCGATCAGCCGCGGCCCGATCTGCGTGACCGGCAACACCTCGTGCGCGGCGCCTTGCGCGATGGCCTCGCGCGGCATGCCGAAGACGACGCAGCTCGCCTCGTCCTGCACGATGTTGTAGCTGCCGGCGTCGCGCAGCTCTTTCATCGCGCGCGCGCCGTCGGCGCCCATGCCCGTGAGCATCACGCCCAGGGCGTTGGGGCCGACCACGCGCGCCGCGGAGCGGAACAGCACTTCGACCGAAGGCTTGTGGCGGTTGACCGGCTCGCCGTCGCGCACGCGCGCGATGTAGTTGGCGCCCGAGCGCTCCACCGACAGGTGCAGCCCGCCCGGCGCGATGTAGGCATGGCCCGGCAGCACGCGCTCGCCGTCGTTGGCCTCGGCCACGCGGATGCGGCACAGCGTGTTCAGCCGCGCCGCGTAGCTGCGCGTGAAGCCCGGCGGCATGTGCTGCGTGATCATCACCGCCGGGCTGTCGGGCGGCAGCTGAATCAGCACTTCCTTGGTCGCTTCGGTGCCGCCGGTGGAGGCGCCGATGAAGACGATCTTCTCGGTCGACAGCCGCCCCAGCGACACCGGCGCGGCGGCGCCGCCGCCGGCGGCCGGCGCGGCCGGCGCCAGCCGGCGCACGGTGGCGCGCGAGGCGGCGCGGATCTTCTCGGTGATGTCGTCGCCCAGCCGGCGCAGGCCGTCGGCGACGCCGATCTTGGGCTTGGCGACGAAGTCCACCGCGCCCAGTTCCAGCGCGCGCAGCGTGACTTCGGCGCCGCGCTCGGTGAGGGTGGAGACCATCACCACCGGCATCGGCCGCAAGCGCATCAGGCGGCTGAGGAAGTCCAGCCCGTCCATGCGCGGCATCTCGACGTCCAGCGTGATCACGTCGGGGTCGAGGTTGCGGATCATCTCGCGCGCCACCAGCGGGTCGGCGGCGGCGCCGATGCACGTCATGTCGGGCTGGCGGTTGATGATCTCGGCCAGCAGGCCGCGCACCAGGGCCGAATCATCGACCACGATCACTCGCGTCTTCGTCGCTTGTCTGTGCGTCATGGCAGTCAAAACAGATCGATCGAGCCGCCGCCGGCCACTGCCGGCGCCGCCGCGGCGCGTTCCTGCGCCAGCAGCATCTCGGTGTTGGTGGACGCCAGCCGCTTGACCATGGCCTTGCCGCTGGCGGGCAGGAAACACACCTTGCGCGGGTAGATGTCCAGCACGTCCTTGGACACCACGGTGATGCGCTCGGTGCGCAGGTAGTTCATCACGAAGGCGGTGTTGCGCTCGCCGACGTTGATGGTGTTCATGCCGCTGATCACCGCGCCGCCGCCGAAGACCTTGGCCTCCATCGTCGAGCGCGTGGCGCCGCGCTTGACCAGCTCGCCGATCAGCCGGTCCATCGCGTAGGAACCATAACGTCCGCCATCGGCGGCACCGCCGCTGTCGGGCAGCATGAAGTGGTTCATACCGCCGACGCGCTTCTCGCGGTCCCACAGGCAGGCGGCGATGCACGAGCCCAGCGTGGTCATGACGGCGATGTCTTCGTCGAACACGAAGTATTCGCCGGGCAGCACCTTCACCGCCTCGCAGCGGAAATGCGCGTCGTAGAAGAAGAACGAGGCCTCGCCCGGCGCGCGCCGTTGCGCCTTCAGGCGTTCGAGCCGCGGCGTGCTGCCCAGCGCGGGGCGTGCCGCGGTGGCCGGGAAGGCGGGCGCTGGGCTCATGCAGCAGGCCTCATACGCGCTCGTAGACGGTCTTGCCGCGCAGGCGGAAGATGTCCGACGAGTCGGTGAAGTTCTCCGAATGCCCCACGTACAGCAGCCCGCCCGGGCGCATGCGGGCATGCGTGCGCTCCAGCACCTGGCGCTGCGTGGGCGAGTCGAAATAAATCATCACGTTGCGGCAGAACACGATGTCGAACGGATCGCCCAGCGCCGACCAGTCGCGGCTCATCAGGTTGAAGGGGCGGAACTCGATCATCCGCGCCAGCTCGGGCTTGACGCGGATGAAGCCGGCGTTGCTGCCGGTGCCGCGCATGAAGTGGCGGCGCAAGCGCTCGGACGACAGGCCGCGCGCATCGGCCGCATACACGCCGCGGCGCGCGGTGGCCAGCACCTGCGTGTCGATGTCGCTGCACACCAGCTTGACCTGGGCCGACAGGCCCAGCGCTTCCACCGCCGTCATCGCCAGCGAGTACGGCTCCTCGCCGGTGCTGGCGGCGTTGCACCAGATGCGGATGGGCCGCGCCGCGCGCGCGCGCAGGTCTTCGGCCAGCGCGTGGAAATGGTGGTCTTCGCGGAAGAACGAGGTCAGGTTGGTGGTCAGGCAGTTGATGAAGGCCTGCCATTCGGCATCGGGCGCGCCGTTCTGCAGCCAGTGCAGGTAGCTGCCGAAGCTGCTGTAGCCGGTCTCGCGCAGGCGGCGCGCCAGGCGGCTGTAGACCATGGCCTGCTTGCCGGCGTGCAGGCTGATGCCGGCGCGCTGGTGAATCAACGTGCGCACGCGGTCGAACTCGGCCGGGCTCAGCGTGAATTCGGGGTCGGCGAGGTCCTGCGGGACGATGATGGTGGGGTTCATGAACGGCGTCGGTCGGCGTCCGGGCGCGATGGGAGGGCGGGATGAAGCAACGGTTTGAGGGGCCTGGCCAGTGTGCGGCCGCCGGCGCCCGGGCAAGCGCGGGAAATGGGCGGTGGTGACGGCCTATTTCACGGCCCGCCGCGGCAAGAGCCGCTGCTAGACTGGCCGCCACCCTAGTCAACCTGGGCCTCGCCCTCACTTCCGTGCCCTGCAACACGGCAACCGCTGATGCCGAGCTGGCCCCGCTGCAATTGGAGCGGGCGCTGCAGCTGCTGACGCATTCGGGGCGCCCGCTGCCGGCGGGCGAACCGGGCAGCGCGGCGTGGATGCAAGGGCTGATCGACGCGCTGGTGGAACTGTCCAGCCGCGACGCGCTGACCGGCCTGGCCAACCGCCGCAGCTTCGAGCTGGCGCTGGCCCGCGAGGTCGACCGCGTGGCGCGCAGCGGCGAACCGGCGCTGCTGCTGGCGCTGGACGTCGACCACTTCAAGCGCGTCAACGACGGCCACGGCCACGCCGCCGGCGACCAGGTGCTGCGCACCGTGGCCAGCGCGCTGCAGGACAGCGTGCGCCCGATGGACCTGGTGGCGCGCATCGGCGGTGAGGAGTTCGCGATCATCCTGCCCAACTGCCATGCCGCTTTCGGCGCCACCGTGGCCGAACGCATCCGCCGCCGCGTCGAGTGCACGCCGGTGGCGGTGACGCCGTCGGGCCCGTCGATCGCGGTGACCATCAGCGTCGGCGGCGCCTTCGCGCCGCAGTGGGTGCGCTCGACGCCCACGCTGTGGATCGAACGCGCCGACCAGCAGCTGTACAAGGCCAAGGCCCATGGCCGCAACCGGGTGCAGATGGAAGCCGCGGCGATCTCGCTGGTGAGCGCCGCCGAGCGCAGCGCGCTGTTCGACTCCACCTTCTCCGAGGGTCTGGAATGAGCACGGCCGGCGCGCGGCGATCGCGCATCATGGCCGTCACCAGCGGCAAGGGCGGCGTCGGCAAGACCTTCGTCGCCGCCAACCTGGCCGCCGCGCTGGCGCGCCAGGGCGAGAAGGTGCTGGTGCTCGACGCCGACCTCGGCCTGGCCAACCTCGACGTGGTGCTGAATCTCTTCCCCAAAATCACGCTGCACGACGTGTTCACCGGCAAGTGCACGCTGGACGAAGCCATCCTGCCGGCGCCGGGCGGCTTCTCGGTGCTGCTGGCCGGCTCGGGCATGGTCGAGTACTCGCGCATGACGCCCGAAGTGCGCGCACAGCTGCAGAAGGTGATCGCCGAGGTGGCGCCGCGCTTCGACCGCGTGCTGCTCGACACCGGCGCCGGCATCTCCGACGTGGTGCTGTACGCCGTCTCGCTGGCCGACGACGTGCTGGTCGTCGCGACGCCCGAGCCCACCTCGATGACCGACGCCTACGCCACCATCAAGGTGCTGGCCACCACGCAGGGCCGGCGCGAGATCCATCTGCTGGTCAACCAGACGCGCCGCGCCGGCGAAGGGCGCGCCGTGCGCCAGCAATTGCAGCAGGTGCTGGACCGCTACGTCAGCACCGGGCTCGACAGCCCCGTGCGGCTGGAACTGGTGGGCGAGGTGCCGGCCGACGCCGCCGTACGCGAAGCCGTGCAGCGCCGCCACCTGCTGCTGGACGCCATGCCCGGCGCCCTGGCCGCGCAGGCGGTGGTGGCGGTGGCGTCGCGGCTGGTGGCCGCGCGCAACTGAAGGCGCCAAGCGGCCGGGCCGCGCGTCAGCCGCCGCGGTCCAGCAGCGCGATCAAGGCGCCGGCACCGCCCTGCGGGCCGCTGGCCTGCGCGAAGGCGATCACCTCGGCGCATTGCGCCAGCCAGCGCTGCACCTTGGCCTTGAGCACCGGTCGCCGCCCCGGCGAGCCGTGGCCCTTGCCGTGCACCACGCGCACGCAGCGTTGGCCGCGGCGGCTGGCCTCGCCCAGGAAGCCCAGCAGCGCGGTGCGCGCTTCGTCGCGGCGCAGGCCGTGCAGGTCGATCTCGCCCTGGATCGCCCAGTGCCCGCGGCGCAGCCGCGCCGTCACGTCGGGGCCGACGCCGGGGCGGCGAAAGCTCAGGCCGTCGTCGGTGAGCAGCAGCGATTCCAGGTCCACCTCGTCGGACCAGGCCTCGCGCAGCGCGGCGCGCTCGTCGGCCTCGCGCTGCAGCGGCAGCGGCGGCGGTTTCGGCCACCGCAACTCGGCACGGCCGCTGGGCGGCAGCGGCGTCACCGGCCCCACCGCCGTGGCGAAGAGCTGGCGCGCGCGTTCGGCGGCCGCTCGTTCGCGCGTCCGGCGGGCAGCGTCCTCGACGCGCTCGCGCTCGCGCCGCTGCAGGGCATCGTGCAGCGTGCCCAGGTCGGCCAGCGTCAGGGCCTGCCGCGGCCCATGGCGGGTGCGCCGCCTGTCAAGCGGCCGCCGCGGATCCGGCTTCGCCGGTCCGCTGGCGGCGCCCCCTCGGGGGGAGGCGGCCGCAGGCCGCTTCGGGGGGGTCACATCAGCCCCCGCTCGGCCATCGAGACCACCTGGCCCTGGCCGACGACGAAATGATCGAGCACGCGCACGTCGACCAGCGCCAGCGCCGAGCGCAGCCGCTGCGTCAGCGCTTCGTCGGCGCGCGACGGCTCGGCCAGCCCGGAAGGGTGGTTGTGCGCCAGGATCACCGCGCTGGCGTTCAGCGCGATGGCGCGGCGCACCACCTCGCGCGGGTGCACCGCGGTGTGCGTCACGGTGCCGCGGAACATCTCCTCCAGCAGCAGCAATCGCAGTTGCTGGTCGAGGAACAGCACCGCGAACACCTCCTGCCGCAGGCCGCCGAGTTGCAGCGCGACGTAATCCTTCACGTGCTGCGGCGAATCGAACACCGGCGCCGCGTGCAGCGGCTGGGCCACCGCGCGGCGGGCGATTTCCATCACCGCCAGGATCTCGGCGCGCTTGGCCGGCCCCAGGCCCTTGATGGCCGCCAGGTCGCCCGCGCCGGCGTTCAGCAGCCCGCCAAGGCCGCCGAAGCGCTGCAGCAGCGCCTGCGCCAGCGCCAGCACGCCCTGGCCGGCGACGCCGGTGCGCAGCAGCAGGGCCAGCAGTTCGCCGTCGGCCAGCGCACCGGGGCCGCGCGCCAGCAGCTTCTCGCGCGGGCGCTGGTCGGCGGGCAGGTCCTTGGGCGTCATGGTCGGCGTCGTTGAGGCTGCCGCGTAAAATCGGCTGCAGTCTATTCGAGGCGTGCCGCCGTTGCGGCGCGCGTGGCCACCGTGATCCGCATCCAGCCGGGCTCCTTTCTCACCTTGCACTACCGCCTGGCCGGCGCCGACGGCGCCGACGTGGTCAACACCTTCGGCGGCAAGCCGGCCACGCTGTCGCTCGGCACCGGGCAACTGGCGCCGGCGCTGGAGCAGCACCTGATCGGCCTGGAGGAGGGCGCCCACGCGCGCTTCGACGTGCCGGCCGGCGCCGCCTTCGGCGAGCGCAACCCCGAGCTGCTGCAGCGCGTGAAGCTCTCGCTGCTGCAGGAGATGGGCGAACCCGGCGCCAGCTACGACTGCGGCGACGTGGTCGAATTCCCCACCCCCGACGGCCAGGGCCGCTACGCCGGCGTGGTGCGCGACAAGGGCGACGGCTGGCTGCTGTTCGATTTCAACCACCCGCTGGCGGGCCAGGCCCTGCAGTTCGAGGTGCAGGTGCTGGGGGTGTTGGAGTGAGCGCGCCGGGCCGCACCGAAGCGCTCGCTGCGGCGCGCGCAGCGCGAAGGAACGCCTGATGAGCGATGTGCAAGAGGTGCTGCTGGCCGAGCCGCGCGGCTTCTGCGCCGGGGTCGACCGCGCGATCGAGATCGTCGAGCGTGCGCTGCAGCGCTTCGGCGCGCCGATCTACGTGCGCCACGAGATCGTGCACAACACCTACGTGGTGGCCGACCTGCGCGCCAAGGGCGCGATCTTCATCGAAGAGCTGGACGAGGTGCCGCCCGGCGCCACGCTGATCTTCAGCGCGCACGGCGTCAGCAAGGCGCTGCGCGCCGAGGCCGCGCGGCGCGGCTTCCGGGTCTTCGACGCCACCTGCCCGCTGGTCACCAAGGTGCACGTGGAAGTGGCCAAGCTTGCGCGCGAAGGCTACGAGTTCATCATGATCGGTCACAAGGGCCACCCCGAGGTGGAAGGCACCATGGGCCAGCTGAACGACGGCATCTACCTGGTGGAAGACGTGGCCGACGTGGCCGGCGTGCGGCCGCGCGGCGACAAGATCGCCGTGGTGACGCAGACCACGCTCAGCGTCGACGACGCCGCCGCCATCCTGGCAGAGGTCAAACGTTGTTTCCCCGGCGTGCGCGAGCCCAAGCAGCAGGACATCTGCTACGCCACCCAGAACCGGCAGGACGCGGTCAAGGTGCTGGCGCCGGCGGTCGACGTGGTGGTGGTGGTCGGCAGCCCGACCAGCAGCAACAGCAACCGCCTGCGCGAGCTGGCCGAGCGGCTGGGCACGCCGGCCTACATGGTGGACGCCGCCGACGACCTGCAGCCGCAATGGTTCGACCAGCGGCCGCGCGTGGGCGTGACGGCCGGCGCCTCGGCGCCCGACATCCTGGTGCAGCAGGTCGTCGCGCGGCTGCGCGAGCTGGGCGCCATCGGCGTGCACAAGATGCAGGGCGTGCAGGAACACGTGCACTTCCCGCTGCCGCGCGGGCTGGGCGGCAGCGGGCTGCTGGCGGCCGACGCCGGCGCGGCCGCCGCGGCCCAGGCGCTGGCCGCCGAGCGATCTTGACGCCGGCCTGAGCTTCTTCGCGGCCGCCCGCGGCCGCCGTGCGCGCCCCTGGAGGCGCGTGGTTCGAATTCCACAGATTGCGAAAGACATCGTCATGCTCGACATCAACCTGCTGCGCCGCGACCTTGCCGGCGTCGTCGCGCGCCTGGAACGGCGCCAGCAACCGCAGCCCTTCCTCGACGTCGACCGCTTCAGCGCGCTGGAGGCCGAGCGCAAGCGCATCCAGACCCGCACCGAAGAGCTGCAGGCGCAGCGCAACAGCCTGTCCAAGCAGATCGGCCAGGCCAAGGCCAAGGGCGGCGACGCCGGCGCGCTGATGGCCCAGGTGGCCGGCATCGCCGACGAGCTGAAGGCCGGCGCCGAGCGGCTGGACGCGCTGCAGGCCGAACTGCACGCGATGCTGATGGCCGTGCCCAACCTGCCGCAGGACGGCGTGCCCATCGGCGCCGACGAGCGCGGCAACGTCGAGGTGCGGCGCTGGGGCAGCCCGCGCGCCTTCGACTTCGCGGTCAAGGACCACGTCGACCTCGGCGCGCCGCTGGGGCTGGACTTCGACACCGGCGCCAAGCTGTCGGGCTCGCGCTTCAGCTTTCTGCGCGGGCCGGCGGCGCGGCTGCACCGGGCGCTGGCGCAGTTCATGCTGGACGTGCAGACGCGCGAGCACGGCTACACCGAGTGCTACACGCCCTACATCGTCAACCGCGAGATCCTGGAAGGCACGGGGCAGTTGCCGAAGTTCAAGGACGACATGTTCTGGGTGCTGCGCGGCGGCGACGAGCAGCAGGCCGAGCAGTACCTCATTAGCACCAGCGAGATCAGCCTGACCAACACCGTGCGCGAGCAGATCCTCGATGCCGCGCAACTGCCCGTCAAGCTGACCGCGCACAGCCCCTGCTTCCGTTCCGAGGCCGGCAGCGCCGGGCGCGACACGCGCGGCATGATCCGCCAGCACCAGTTCGACAAGGTCGAGATGGTGCAGATCACCGCGCCCGAGCACAGCAACGAAGCGCTGGAACAGATGGTCGGCCACGCCGAGGCCATCTTGCGCAAGCTGGAGCTGCCGTACCGCGTGGTGGCGCTGTGCACCGGCGACATGGGCTTCGGCTCGGCGCGCACCTACGACCTCGAAGTCTGGCTGCCGGCGCAGGACACCTACCGCGAGATCAGCTCGTGCAGCAATTGCGAAGCCTTCCAGGCGCGGCGCATGCAGGCACGCTGGCGCAACGCCGCCGGCAAGCCCGAGCTGGTGCACACGCTCAACGGCTCGGGCCTCGCCGTCGGCCGCACGCTGGTGGCCGTGCTGGAAAACCACCAGCAAGCCGACGGCAGCATCCGCGTGCCGGCGGCGCTGCGGCCGTATCTGCAAGGCGACGAGGTGCTGCGCGGGTGAGCATCGGGCATGGGCTAGAATGCGTGGCTTCGCTCAAAGCGAGACCACGCATCAGGAAAGGTGGCAGAGTGGTCGAATGCGCCGGACTCGAAATCCGGTATACGGGTCTCCCGTATCGAGGGTTCGAATCCCTCCCTTTCCGCCAAGAAGCTGCTCAGGCAGCTTCACGACCATGCGCTAAACCCGCCGCCTCAAAGCCCCGTCGACCGGGGCTTTTTCGTTCGCGGGCTTGCGCACGCTCGCCCGGCATCACGCTGCCGCTAGCCCGTCCTTCTCAGCTTCGCCCCTCGGGTTACGTGGAGCACGACATGATCAACTTGCGCCTGTCGGTAGTGGGCAGGTGCAGGTCGGGCATTTGCATCGCCTTGAACTTGCTGGGCACCTCGTGCGGCGTGGAGCCGTCGGCTGGTCGCCTGAGCTTGGCCTCAACGATGATTTGCAGGCAGTAGGCGCCATGACGAATTGGCGGCAGTCGCCGCGCTTGCCGCCGCCGTAGCCGAACTGGCGCAGATCGTCCGCGCCTCGATCCTCGTCGGTCTCGAAGTCGGTGCTGGTCAGGGCGTACAGGCGCAGTGTGAACTTCGCGCCGGAGCGCGTTTCCCAGCGCTGCAACCGGCACTTGAGCAGCTGGTCCTTGGGCTCCACGAGGCGGTCCAGGTGGCGGTACCGCGTGTCCTGCTCGGCCAGCCAGGCTGAAGTCCGCGTCCAGCAAGTCGGCCGCCGCGCTGGCATCGAACCACTGACGGGGCGGGCGCCATTCCGAGCCCGGATCGACGAGCCGGTATGAACGAGACCAAGGGGTGGTTGGAGTTCCGACAGTTTGCATGCTCTATTGTATAATCTTTAGAATTCAAGATAGAATATCAACATGAGCCGACACGTCCCCGCGCGCGCCATTCGGGCCCAAGAGCTCGACCCAGCCGCGATTTCAGATAGCGAGCCGCGGCCGGCCGATCAGGGGCTCCCACCGGCGCAGCCCAGACGAACGGCACGACTGATCGGGCCTGAGGGCATCTACGAGCAGATCAAGTCGATGGCCATGACGTATCGATTTCGCCCGGGTGAAAGGCTCAACGAAATCGAGCTGGCCAAGCAACTCGCCGTCAGCCGCACGCCGGTGCGCGAAGCGCTCAGTCGACTCGTCACCGAAGGCTATCTGACGCACACGGCGAACAAGGGCTTCTCGGCCCGCCCGCTGGATGCCAAGCAGGTGTATGACCTGTACGAGTTGCGCAGCATGATGGAGAGCAGCGCCGTGGCGCTGGCCTGCGAGCGCGCCAGTGACGACGAATTGGCGGCGTTGGAAGAAGGCGTGCGCACGGTCCAGCGCGACAGCCGCGTTGAAGCCGCCAGCGACTACAGCCATGCGCTTGAGCATCTGCGCGTGGATGAGAACTTCCACGAGACCATCGCCCGCTTGGGGCGCAACGGTGAATATCTCCGCTTGCTGCAAAACATCAACGGCCGCATCCACTATGTGCGCTGGATCGACATGCAGAACGGTCGCCGTCGCCACACCCAGAGCGAGCACCTTCAGATTGCGCGGGCGATACGCCAACGCGACGCGCAAGCCGCTGCCGGTTTGATCCGCAACCACATCTCGCGCCGCCTGGACCAGATCGTCGACGTCATCAAAGCGGGTTACGCGGAGATCTACACCCGCGACGTGCCGCCCACCCCAAACACCTGAGGTCCCGCCGACATGGACTCCCATCGAACAATCCCGTCCGACGGCACGCTGGGCGGCGCCGAAGCCCTTGTGCACATGCTGCACGCGCATGGCGTGAAGCACGTCTTCGGCCTTTGCGGCGACACGAGCTTGCCGCTGTACGACGCCTTTGCGCGCCTTCCCCACGGCATCGCGCACGTGCTCACCCGGGACGAACGCTCTGCGGCCTACATGGCGGATGCCTATGCACGCGTCAGCGGTCGCGTCGGGGTCTGCGAAGGGCCCAGCGGCGGCGGCGCCACGTACATCCTGCCCGGTCTCGTCGAGGCCAACGAGTCATCCGTGCCCGTGCTTGGCATTACCACCGACATCAGCGTCAGCGCACGGGGCCGCTACACCTTGACCGAACTCGACCAGGAGAGCCTGTTCCGCCCTTTGACGAAGTGGAACACGGTCATCGACCGCGCCTCCAAGCTGCCCGAAACGGTTCGCACCGCGTTCCGCCAGATGACCACCGGCAAGCCGGGTGCAGCCCATATCGGCCTGCCGCTGGACGTGCAGCGCGAGCCGGTCGACGCCTCGGACATCTGGGCGCAGCGCGAACTGGGCCTTTGCCCGGCGTGGCGCAGCGCGCCCGATCCGGCCGCGGTGACCTGTGCGGCAGCGTTGCTGGCCGCCGCCGAACGGCCGTTGTTCATCTGCGGCGGCGGCGTCGTCATCGCCGGTGCCGAGGTCGAACTCGCCGCGCTGGCGCAGCACGCCGGCGCGATGGTGGCGACCACCATCAGCGGCAAGGGCTCGATCGCCGAGAACCACCCGCTGGCGCTCGGCGTCGTGGGCAGCAACGGCGGCACGCCGGCTACGCGCGAGCTCGTCTCGCGCGCGGATCTCGTGGTCTTCGTGGGCTGCCGAGCCGGTTCGGTGACCACGGAGAAGTGGAGCGTGCCGAAGCGGGGAACGCGCATCGTCCATGTCGACATCGACCCCGGCGTCATCGGGGTCAGCTACCCGACCGAGGTGGCACTGGTGGGTGACGCCAAACTGACACTGGCCGCGCTAAACGCCGAGTTCGCGCGAAACCACAAGGCCCGCCCCGACAAGCTCGCGGCAGCCGCCATCGCCGAAGCCAAGCGGGGCAAATTCGATGCCTTCCGCAGCCTGGCCGAATCCGCCGCAACACCAATCCGCCCGGAACGCGTCGTCGCCGAACTGCAAAGAGTGCTGCCTCGCGACGCCATCATCGTTGCCGACCCCGGTACGCCGTGCCCCTATTTCGCGGCCTACTACCAGTTCGACGACCCGGGTCGTCATTTCATCAGCAACCGTGCACATGGGGCGCTGGGCTATTCACTGTCGGCCGCACTCGGCGCCTGGCATGGCCGGCCGCAGTCGAAGGTGGTTGCCGTGATGGGAGACGGCAGCTTCGGATTCACCTGCGGAGAACTTGAGACGGTGGTGCGCTGCAAGGCGCCGATCACCTTCGTCGTCCTCAGCAACAGCATGTACGGTTGGATCAAGGCCGGCCAGAAGACGTCGTACGGCGGGCGCTACTTCGGCGTCGATTTCCAGCAGACGCAGCACGCACGCGTTGCCGAGGCCTTCGGCGTCAAGGCCTGGCGGGTGGAGGATCCGGCTCAATTGCGTGCCGCGATCGCAGCCGCGGTCCAGTATCCGGGGCCGACGCTGCTGGACATCGTCTGCCAGCCGCTGCCCGAATCCGCGGCGCCGGTCAGCGAATGGATCGTCTGAGGTCGAGATGCTGGGGCTCGATCACGTCGGCATCTTCGGTCACGAGCTGGACGAACTGGCCAAGGTGTACGAGCGCCTGGGTTTCAGGTTGACGGCACCGTCGCAGCACGCCGGCAGCTACCGCGTCGGCGAGCCCATCAAGTTGCGCGGTACGGCGAACCGCTGCGCGATGCTGCACGAAGGCTACCTCGAACTCCTGGCGGTGATCGACGAGACGCTGGACCAGGGCGGGGTTCCCGAGGCCCTCGCTCGTCATCCGGGCGTGCACATCATGGCTTTTCGCACCGATGATCCGCAGGCCGAGACGCTGCGGCTGCAGGCCGCGGGTGTCGATGCGTCGCGCTCGCACCTGCAAAGAGAAATCGATGGCCCGCAAGGCCGGCAACTGGCGCGATTCTCGCAGGTCAGATTGCCACCGGCCGAGTTCCCCGAGGCCCGCGTGCTCGCGCTGCGCCACGAGACGCCGGAACTGCTGTGGCAGGCTTCTCACTTGCATCACCCCAACGGGGCGGTGGCGCTGCGCGAGGTGGTGGTCGTCGTGCAGGACCTCGACGATGCCGTCGTCCGGTACACGCGGCTGTTCGGCGTCAATCCTCAGCGCAGGCCGGGAACGGCCTGCTACACGCTGGCCGCCGGGGCATTCGTGCTTTGCAGCGCGGACGCCGGCGCCGCCTTTCGACCGCCGGCACTGCCGTTTCCGGCCCGCATCACGATTGCCGTCAAGACCACCGACGCTGCTGCCGCGCTGCTGCAGGCCCACGGCGTGCCCTATGCACGCGTGGGGCCGCGATTGCGCGTCGATGCCGCATGGGCCGCCGGCGTGCAGATTCTGTTTGAGCCCGAATTGGGTTGAATGCGACAGGAGTATCGAGATGAAGCAAGCCACCCGTCCCGTGCGCGCCCTCGCGCTGTCGAGTCTGCTGTTGACTCTCGTCGGCGTCTTCGCCACCGCAGATGCATGGAGCCAAACGTCCAAGCGGCTCGAGAAGGTCGTCTACGCATATCCGACGAATATCTCTTTGTCCAACGCTCCGACCTTGATGGCAGTTGGCATGGGCTATTTCAAGGAAGCCGGTCTCGACGTCGAGATCACCTTCTTTCAAGGCGCTGCGGTGCTGCTGCCGCAGGTCACGCAGAAGCACGTGATGTTCGGCTGGATCAATCCGGACGTGCTGATCACGGCGCGTCAACCGGGTCGGGATGCGCTGCCGGTCAAGATGTTCTACAACGGAATCTACGAGTCACCCTACGAGATCGTGGTGCTCAAGAACAGTGCCGTCCGGACGGTGGCCGATCTTCGCGGCAAGAAGATCGGCGTCGGCGCGATGTCCTGGGGCAATGTGGCAATCACCAAGGCGCTGCTCGCCGAGAATGGCATGGCGATGCAGCGCGACTATGAGTTCGTGCCCGTCGGCGTCGGCAGCACGGCCTTTCGGGCATTGGCCGACGGCAAGATCGACGCCCTGAACCTGTTCGACACGTTCCATCTGCAGATGGAACTCAGCGGCATTGAAGTCCGACGGGTGCCCCAGCCGGCCAAGTACGTCGCACTGTTCTCCAGCGGCTGGGTGGCGCACAAAGATACATTGGCTGAGCGCCCGGAACTGGTGGTGGCCTTCGGCCAGGCGGCGGCAAAGGGTGTCGTCGCGTGCAATGCCAACCCTGAGGCCTGCGTTCAGAACTTCTGGAAGCTCTACCCCAATGCGAAGCCGACCAAGGGCAGCGACGAGCAGAAGCTGGCCGAGGCGTTGAAGATTCTGAAGATGCGGCTGGCGACGATGCTGCCTGCCGACGGTGCCCGCAAGATGGGCCGCTACAGCGCGCAGGCTTGGGCGGACTACGTCGGCGTGCTGCACACCGGCGGCCAGGTCGCGAGCGACAAGATCCCCGTCGATGACCTCTACACCAACGACTTCGTGGAACGGATCGACAACTTCGATGCCGCGGCGGTGGCCGCCTCGGCCAAGTCGCGTTGAGCGTGGCAGCCGGGAGCCCGTGATGGCCATCGCCTTGCAGGCGCGCGACAACGAGCACGCCACCGACGCAAGCCCTGCGCCGGTGTCCACTCCCATGGTGGAGGCTCGCGATCTGGGGGTGACGTATCGGGCCAGCCGGGGTCCGGTGGCGGCGATCGAGCGGCTGTCGATGACACTCGGCCAGGGTGAATTCGTCTCCGTGGTCGGCCCATCGGGCTGCGGCAAATCCACCCTGATCAAGGTGTTCAGCGGGCTGTTGGCGCCAAGCTGCGGCAGCGTCACTTTCCGTGGCTCGGCCATCGACGGTCCGCGCCCCGATGTCGGCATGGTGTTCCAGCAAGCCACGCTGCTGCCTTGGAAGACGGTGCTCGCCAACGTCCTGGTACCAGCACGCGCGCTGAAGCTGGACCGGCGCAAGGCCGAGCACGATGCGGAGGAATTGCTGCGCCTCGTTGGCTTGTCGAATTTCGCCAAGCACTATCCGAGCGAGCTCTCCGGCGGCATGCAGCAGCGCGTGGGCATCGCTCGCGGCCTGATCCATGACCCGGCGCTGCTGCTGATGGATGAACCTTTCTCGGCTCTGGACACGATGACGCGCGACCACATGAGCCTGGAACTTCAGCGCATCTGGATGGCCAAGCGCAAGTCGGCGCTGTTCATCACCCACAGCATCCCCGAGGCGGTGTTTCTGTCGGACCGCGTGCTGGTGATGTCGGCACGCCCCGGGCGAATCATTCGCGAACTCCGTATCGAGCTGCCACGCCCGCGCGACCTGTCGACGCTTGTCGATCCCCGCTTCACCGCCATCTGCAGCGAATTGCGCCAGTTGTTCGAGCAGCTGGTGCACGTCTGAACGAGGTTGATTGTCATGTCGTCGAAGTCGCGAGCCATCGTCTTTCCCCTGATCACCGCGATGGTGTTGCTGCTGGCCTGGGTGATGGCGATCCGCCTGTTCGACGTGCCGGACTACCTGATTCCCACGCCGCAGTCGGTACTGCAGGCGCTGAAGACCGGCTACGTTGACGGTCAGTATTGGCCGCACTTCCTGTTCACGCTGCAATGCACCGTGTTGGGCTACGTGATCGGCTGCGGGCTGGCGCTGGTGCTGGGTTCATTGCTGGCCGAGTCGAAAACCTTCGAGCAGTTCGTGTACCCCTACATCATTGCGCTGCAGTCCACGCCCAAGGTCGCGATCGCGCCGTTGATCCTGGTTTGGTTCGGCTTCGGCATGGCGTCCAAGGTGGTGATGGTGGCGCTGATCAGCTTCTTTCCGATGTTCATCAACACCATCGTCGGCATCCGCCAGACCAGCCCGGCCATGCTCGACCTGATGCGCGTGTTCTCTGCTTCGCGCCTGCACATCTTTTTTCACGTGAAGCTGCCGGCGGCTGCCGGCCACATCTTTGCAGGTCTCCAGATTTCGGTCGTGCTGAGCCTGATCGGTGCCGTGGTGGCCGAATTCGTCTCATCCACCAAGGGCCTCGGCTTCCTGATCCAGGCTGCGTCGATCAATGTCGACCTGGCGACCATGTTCGCCTGCCTGCTTAGCTTGGTCGTCATCGGCCTGGCGGGCACTCAGCTCATGCGGGTGCTGCACCAGCGCCTGGTGTTCTGGGATCGTCGCGACAACCTTACGGTGCAGGGCGAGTGACGCCGCGTGGCAGAGGACCGTCATGGAGTTTCATGAGTGCTACGCGTTGGACTATGTGAGCGCGCGTGAGAAGTTCCGCGCTGCGGCGCAGGCCTCGGGCGCCGCACTGTCGGCCTATGCATTGACCCGACATCAGGGGCCTGGCGGCGTGGCGCTGTACACCGATGTCGCCCGCTTCGGCCGCGCCGGTGCGCCGCGGCGGCTGCTGGTCGTCAGCGGGACGCATGGGCTCGAGGGATACACGGGGTCGGCTGCCCAGATTGCTTGGATTGCGAGCGGCGCAGCATCGCGACTGACCGACGACACCGCCGTCGTCATGGTGCACGCGATCAATCCCTGGGGATTCGCCCATCACAGCCGCACGACCGAGAACAACGTCGACCTCAACCGCAATTTCGTCGATCACGCCGCTCCGCATCCCGCCAACCCGGCATACGCCGAACTGCATGGGCCGCTGCTGGACGACGATTGGAGTACCGCCAGCCTGGACAGGGCACAGCAGGCCATGGACGGCTACGCGCAGCGCCACGGCGCCGACGCGCTCTTCGACGCTCTGGCTCGCGGCCAGTACACGCATCCGAGCGGACTGAACTACGGTGGCACGCACCGCGAGTGGTCCAACCTCACGATGGAAGCCATTGCGCGCGAGCATTTGGCCGGCGCCGAGAGGATCGGCTTCATCGATTGGCACACGGGTGTCGGTGAATACGGTCAACCCTTTTTCCTCTGCTTCAGCGAGGAAGGCAGCGAGCTGCAGGACCAAGCGGTGCGCTGGTGGGGTCGCGACGCCATTGTTGGACAGCGACCGCACGGACGCGCGCGGCCTGGCTACCACGGCCTGCTGTTCTACGGTGTCCAGGCGTTTGTGCCCGGCATTCCTGTTTGCGGCGCGGTCGTCGAGTTCGGAACCCGAGGCTGGCACATGCGCCGCATCCTGCGGTTGGACCTCTGGTTGAAATTCAAGGCCGGCCCGGCGAGCCCGCGCAACACGATGCTGCGCGCCGACCTGCTCGACGCCTTCTGCCCGGTGGATCAGGTGTGGCGCGACAGCACGATCGCCCACGCATTGCGAATCACGACACAGGCCGTCGACGGCCTTCACAGCTGGTGATCGCGCGACCGGCCGGTGACCCCGGCAACCTCGGCTCGCTGCTGTGCGCAGGCCCCGATCCCGATCGCGTGGCCTTGGTGGAAGTCACCCCCGGCGCAGTGCCGCGCACGGTCGACTTCGGCACGCTGAACGCCTGGGCCGATGCGGTGGCACGCGGGCTGCTCAGGCGCGGCCTGGAACGCGGGCAGCGGGTGGGCTTGGTGGCCGCGAACAGCGCCGACTTCGTCGCGTCGTATCTCGGGATCCTGCGCGCGGGACTGGTGGCGGTACCGGTGAACTGGCGCCAGCCGGCGGCCGGCATTGCCGACATCCTGGCCGACGCCGACGTTGCACTGGTCCTGTGCGACGCGCCGCGGCGCCCGCTGTGCCCGGCCGGACTGCCGACGCTGGACTTCGAGCAGGGGCTGCCGGCCTTGTTGGATCACGGCAGCTTTGCCGCCGTACAACCGGCCGCCGACGACGCGGCATTGTTCCTCTACACCTCGGGCTCGGGCGGGCGACCGAAGGGCGTGATGCTGTCGCATCACGGCTACCGATGGGGCACGCGGGTTCGCACGCAGGAGGTCGATCTGGCGCGCCATCGTTTCCTCGTCGCCGCACCGCTGTATCACATGAATGCGCTGAATACCGCGCAGCTCGCGCTCACCGGCCGGGGCACGCTGGTGCTGATGCCTCAGTTCGATGCCGCCGCCTATCTCGATGCGCTGCAGAGCCAGCGCTGCACCTGGATCACCGCGATACCGACGATGATCTCGCTGCTGGCGCTCGAGACCGAGCGCCTGCGCCACGCCGACCTGAGCTTCGTCGAGCGGGTGCGGCTGGGTTCCGAGCCGGTCGGCGCCCGCGTGCTCGAATCGGCGCGCACCTTGTTTCCCCGCGCCGCCATCAGCAACGGCTACGGCACCACCGAAACCGGGGCAGTCATCTTCGGCCCGCACCCAGGCGGCCTTCCGACGCCGGCACTGTCCCTGGGTTGTGCCCAGCCGTCCGTGCAGATCCGCCTGGTCGCCGCAGACGACGCGGCCGCCCCCGAAGGCGTCCTGCAGGTGCGCAGCCCGGCCCTGATGCTGGGCTATCACCGGCGGCCGACCGAAAGCGCGGCGGCATTCACTGCCGATGGCTACTACGCGACGGGCGACGTGATCCGCCGCGACGCCGAAGGCTTTCACTACTTTGTCGGCCGCGCCGACGACATGTTCGTCTGCGGTGGCGAGAACGTCTTCCCCAGCGAAACGGAGCGCCTGCTCGAACGCCACCCGCAAGTGATGCAGGCCTGCGTCATCGGGGTGCCGGACACGCTCAAGGGGTTCAAGCCCGTGGCCTACGTCGTACCGCGGACCGATGCGCGCCCCACAGAGCAGGCGTTGAAGGCGCATGTGCTGGCGCTGGCGCCGCCGCACTTGCATCCGCGCCGGATCGTCTTCGTCGATTCCCTGCCATTGACGGGAAGCGGCAAGGTCGACCGCAAGACTGTCGCCGGCTGGGCGAATGCCTCCAACCTCGACCCAGCGCAAGCGACAGACTATCCGCCCAAGGGCGCGAGCCCGGGCGCCATTGCAGGAGTTCCATGAAAGCCATCGTCATCTACGCCCATGGCGGCGCCGAGCAGATGAAGCTCGAAACCCGGTTCGCCGACCCCGTGGCAGGCGAGGGCGACGTCGTCGTCCGCGTCCGTGCCACTTCGCTGAACTACCACGACGTCTTCACGCGCCGCGGGATGCCGGGCATCAGGCTGGATTTCCCCATCATCATGGGGCTGGACGTCGCCGGCGAAATCGATGAGGTCGGGCCCGGCGTCGCGGGGTGGCGGCGCGGCGACCGCGTGCTGGTCGATCCGATCAACCGCGTCGAAGGCGGCCTGCTCGGCGAAACGACCCACGGCGGTCTGGCCGAGCGTTGCCGCGTGCGCGCCCATCAACTGCTGCGGATCCCGGACGGTGTCACTTTCGAGCAGGCCGCCGCATTGCCGGTGGCCTTCGGTACCGCGCATCGCATGATGACCACCATCGGCCAGGTCCAAGCCGGCGAACACGTCCTCGTGCTCGGGGCCAGTGGCGGCGTCGGTGCCTGCTGCGTGCTGTTGGCGAAGCTGGCGGGCGCCGAGGTGGTGGCCTGCGCCAGCAGCGCGGCCAAGATGGAGCGGCTGCGCGCGCTCGGCGCCGACCACGTCGTCAACTACACGGAACAGGATTTTGTCAAGGCCGTCCACCAGTTGTACGGCAAGCCCCATCGGCGCCGCTTCGACGGCGGCGTCGACCTGGTGGTCAATTTCACCGGCGGCGAGACCTGGGTGCCTTCGATGCGCGCGTTGCGCCGGGGTGGTCGCCTGGTGACCTGCGGCGCCACCGCGGGCTATGACCCGAAGACCGACATCCGCTTCATATGGACCTTCGAGCTCAATATCCGCGGATCCACCGGCTGGACGCGTGAAGACTTGCAGGCGCTGCTCGCGCTGGTGGCCAGCGGTCGCATGCAGATACCCGTGGACCGCGTGTTTCCGCTGGAACAAGCGGCCGAAGCCCTGCGCCTGATCGAGGACCGCGAGGTGATTGGCAAGGTGATGGTCACGCCATGAAAAGCGCCACCCCAGCACCGACGCCGATGAGCGTCGCCGAAATGCAGCAGCGGTTGGAGCGTTCCCCGTTCAATGGATTCATGGGATTGCGGCTGCTGAAAGCCGACGCCGAACTCGGCGAGTTGGACATGCGCATGGAATTGCGCCCCGAATTCGAGCGCATGTCCGGTAGCGGACAGTTTCACGGCGGCATCCTCTCGGCATTCATCGATACCGTGGGCCAGTACGCGCTGATGATGCAGTTGGGTAAGCCCTTGGCCACGATCAATCTGCGCGTCGACTATCTGCGCCCGGCCGTGCAAACCGGTCTCCTGGCCAGCGCACGCGTCTGGCGGATCGGTCGCTCGGTCTGCGTTGCCGACGTGACGGTGAGCGACGACGCCCACAAAGTCGTGGCCATCGGCCGCGCCAACTACGCCACGCCGAGCTGAGGAGCCTGGACTTGTCCACCGGTGATGCCAGGCGTACATGGGTGCGTGCCGCCGTCGCCCGCATCGAGGCCGATTTCCAGCGCTCGGCCGACACCCACCTGATCCCCGTGCCGCTGCCGGCTTTCCCGGGTGTGCACCTGTACCTGAAGGACGAATCCAGCCACCCCACGGGCAGCCTCAAGCACCGGCTGGCGCGGTCGCTGTTCCTCTATGCCCTTTGCAACGGCTGGCTCGGTGAAGGCAGCGCGGTGATCGAGGCCTCGTCGGGTTCGACGGCCGTGTCGGAAGCCTACTTCGCGCGGCTCCTGGGCCTGCCGTTCGTCGCCGTCATGCCGCGAAGCACCTCGCCGGAGAAGGTTGCTGCGATACGCCTGTACGGCGGCCGCTGTCACCTCGTGGAAGAGCCGCATGCCGTCTACAGTGAATCCGAGCGCCTGGCGCAAGAACTCCAGGGGCATTGGATGGATCAGTTCACCTATGCCGAGCGAGCCACCGATTGGCGCAGCAACAACAACATCGCCGAATCGATATTCGAACAAATGCGGCTCGAGCCGCACCCGGTGCCGAAATGGGTGATCTGTGGCTGCGGCACCGGCGGCACCACCGCAACGATTGGGCGTTTCGTGCGCTACCGCGGCTACGAGACCCGGGTTTGCGCCGCGGACCCGGAGAATTCGGTGTTCTTCGACGCCTACGCCGGACGCGACGGTCCACGGCATCTGACGTGTGCATCTCTGATCGAAGGCATTGGCCGCCCGCGTCTTGAGCGCTCTTTCGTGCCCGGCGTCATCGACGCGATGATCAAGGTCCCCGACATTGCTTCGCTGGCCGCGATCCACGACTTGCAGCGATTGCTGGGGCGCCGCTGCGGCGGTTCCACCGGCACCAACTACATCGCGGCGCTGGCGTTGGCAAGTGAGATGCACGATGGCGGCGAACGCGGCTCCATCGTGGCCATCCTGTGCGACGGCGGCGAACGCTACGGTCACAGCTATTACAGCGACGCCTGGCTGGCATCACGCGGGCTGGACATCGGACCCGCGCAGACGGCCATCGAAGCGACTGCGACGCGCGGCCTGCCGTTGCCGTGGCCACTGGCGCGCGTGAGCGCGGGCGGAGCCATCCGGGACACGCCACACCTGTGATGCCAGCTCGATCGTCAGCCCAGCCGCCGCCGCGCGGCTTTTTTCATGCGCCCGCGCCGCTGACGGATACTCCGTCGCCCGAGCTCAAGGACCCGCATGAAACTCGCCACCCTTCCTGACGGCACGCCAGACGGCCGGCTCGTCGTCGTGTCTTCCGACCTGCGGCGCTGCGTCGCGGCGACGACGGTCGCGCCGCGGCTGCAGCTGGCGCTGGAACAGTGGACGCGCGCCGAGCCGGCGCTGCGCGAGCTGGCCGCGGCGCTGGAGCGCGGGCAGGCGGCGCAGGCGATGCCGTTCGATCCGGCGCTGGCGCTGGCGCCGCTGCCGCGCGCCTGGCAGTGGCTGGACGGCTCGGCGTTCCAGTCGCACGGCGACCTGATGCAGGTGGTGTTCAAGCTCGACAAGCTGCCGACCGACCGGCCGCTGATGTACCAGGGCCTGTCGGACCGCTTCATCGCGCCCGGCGCCGACGTGCCGCTGCCGTCGGAAGACGACGACATCGACTTCGAGGGCGAGTTCGGCGTCATCACCGATGCCGTGCCGATGGGCTGCAGCGCCGCCGACGCGGCCGGCCACGTGCGACTGGTGGTGCTGATCAACGACTGGTCGCTGCGCCGCCTGGCGCCGGTGGAGATGAAGACCGGCTTCGGCTGGGTGCAGGCCAAGCCGGCCTGCGCGATGGCGCCGATCGCCGTCACGCCCGACGAGCTGGGCGACGGCTGGCGCGACGCGCGCGTGCAGATGCGGCTGGAGGTCGACCTGAACGGCCGCCGCTTCGGCGCCGCGCACGGCGGCGCGATGGCCTTCGGCTTCGACCAGCTGGTGGCGCACGCCGCCTACAGCCGCGAGCTGGTGCCGGGCACGGTGATCGGCTCGGGCACGGTGTCCAACGAGGACTACCGCCGCGTCGGCTCGTCGTGCATCGCCGAGCGGCGCGCCATCGAGCTGCTCGACGAAGGCCAGGCGCGCACGCGCTACCTGGCGTTCGGCGACCGCGTGCGCATGGCGGCGCGGCTGGAAGACGGCCGCGACGGGCCTTTCGGCGCCATCCACCAGCGCGTGGTGCAGCGCGGCTGAGCCGCCACGCGCGGCGTGCCGCGCGCCGCCGCCGCGCGCAGGTATGTGCGGCGGCGATACCTCGCATCAGCAGCCGCCATTCGTCAGATGCGGCGGCGGTCCGTAGCATCGCGGCCGCCATGTTCAAGTACTTTCCCACCAACTACGTCTGGAACCTGTCGGTCGACCTGGCCATCGAGATGGGCGCGCGCATCGGCGAGGTCGAGGCGATGTGCGCGCCGCTGCAGCAAGCCGCCCTGGCGCCCGACGCCGCCGGCACGCAGGCCTTCCGCGAGACCTGGGTGCACATGGCCGACCAGTTGTGCGCGCTGGCCGATGAAGACAAGGCGCGCGGCCGGCTGCTCTCGGCCGGCGAGAAGCTCAACCGCGCCGCCAGCTACCTGATCACCGCCGAGCGTCTGCAGGCCCACGACGCGCCGGGCCGGCTGGCGCTGTACCGGCGGCACCTGGACCTGTTCGCCGAAGGCCTGGCGCTCAGCGGCGAGAACTGCCGGCGCGTGGAGATCCCCTACGAGGGCAAGACGCTGGCCGCGCTGTACGTGCGCGCCGAAGGCGTGGCCGGGCCGGCGCCGTTGCTGGTGCAGGTCAACGGGCTCGATTCGACCAAGGAGATGAAGTACCGCGTCGGCCTGCCGGCGTGGCTGGCGCGGCGTGGCGTCTCGTCGCTGGTGGTCGACCAGCCGGGCACCGGCGAAGCGCTGCGCCTGCAGGGCTTGACGGCGCGGTTCGACAGCGAGCACTGGGCCAACCGCGTCGTCGACTGGCTGCAGGCGCGCGATGACGTCGACCCCGCGCGCATCGGCCTCGAAGGCGTTTCGCTGGGGGGCTACTACGCGCCGCGCGCGGTGGCCTTCGAGCCGCGCTTTGCCTGCGGCGTGGTGTGGGGCGCCAATCACGACTGGCGCGACGTGCAAAAGCGCCGCCTGGAGAAGGAGGGCAACTTCCCCGTGCCGCACTACTGGGCGCATGTCTGCTGGGTGTGGGGCGCGCGCGATGTGGCCGAGTTCATGCGCATCGCCGAGCAGGTGCACCTGGACGGCGTGGTCGAGCGGATCCGCGTGCCCTTCCTCGTGACCCATGGCGAGAAGGATTCGCAGATCCCGCTGAAGTGGGCCCATCGCACCTACGAGCAGCTCGTCAACAGCCCGAAACGCGAGCTGAAGATCTTCACCGAGCGCGAAGGCGGCTGCCAGCATTCGAGCTTCGACAACTCGATCAACGCCGGCCACTACATCGCCGACTGGGTGGCCGAGACGCTGGGCGCGCGCACGGCGGCGGCCTGAATCCAACCCTGCCGCAGGAGACGTTCAACATGCACGTTAGCAACCGCCGCCGCTTCCTGGCCGTGGCCGGCGGCCTGGGCACCGCCGCGGCGGCCGGCCGCGCCTGGGCGCAGGCCGGCGCCTACCCCGACCATCCGATCAAGCTGGTGGTGCCCAACCCGCCGGGCGGGCCTTCGGACATCGTCGCGCGCTTCCTCGCCGAGCCGATGCGCGCTGTGCTGGGCCAGCCGCTGGTGGTGGACAACCGACCCGGCGCCGCCGGGCTGATCGGCACCGCGTCGGTGGCCGCCGCGCCGGCCGACGGCTACACGGTGCTGGTGACCTCGCGCTCCAACCACGTGATGGCGCCGCTGGTGCAGAAGAACGCGACGGTCGATCCGCCCAAGGACCTGGCCGCCGTGGGCCTGGCGCTGCGCGCCGTGGGCTTGTTCGTGGTGCCGGCGCAGGCGCCGTTCAAGACGCTGCAGGAGTTGATCGCCCAGGCCAAGGCCAAGCCCGGCAGCCTGTTCTACGGCAGCGCCGGCGTCGGCGCCACCAACCACGTGGCCATCGAGCAGTTCAAGTCGCTGGCCGGCATCGAGCTGACGCACGTGCCCTACAAAGGCTCGGGCCCGATGATCACCGCGCTGATGGCCGGCGAGGTGCAGCTGGCGCTGCTCGACTTCGCCTCGGCGCAGCCGGGGCTGAAGAACGGTTCGCTGCGCCCGCTGGTGCAGACGGCGGCGCGGCGGCTGCCGTCGCTGGCCGAGGTGCCGACGCTGGCCGAGAGCGGCTTTCGCCACTACGACCCGTCGTTCTGGATCGGCCTGGCCGTGCCGCGCGCCACGCCGGCGCCGGTGGTGGCGCGGCTCAACCAGGCGCTCAACGCCGCGCTGGCCGAAACGCCGATGAAGGCGCGCGCCCAGGTCAACGGCTGGGAACTGGTGGGCGGCGCGCCGCAGGTGCTGGCCGAGACCATCGCGCAGGACATGAGCGAGTTCCCGCCGCTGGTCAAGCGGCTGGACCTGAAGGGCGCCTGAGCAGCGTTCGCAACGTGCGCCGGCGCTTCAAAGCGCCGGCAGCCCGGCGGCGCCGTCGATGATGCGATCGCGCAGCCACTGCACGCCGGGGTCGTCGGCGCGGTAGCGGTGCCATTGCAGCACCTCGGTGAGCCGCGGCGTGGGCAGCGGCGGGTCCAGCAGGCGCACCGGCATCGCTTGCTCGAACTGCATGGCCAGCCGCGTCTGCACGGTGGCGATGCGCTGCGTGCCGACGATGAAGCGCGCCATCAGCGCGAAGCTGCGCGCGACGACGTCGATGCGCCGCGTGGCGCCATGCTCGTTGGCGTACCACTGCTCGAACCAGGGGTTGGCGCCGTGGTCCTGCTGGTAGACCACGTGGCCCAGCGACTGGTACTGCTCCAGCGTGATGCCGCGCGCCAGCGCGCGGTGCTGGCGGCAGGCGATGACGTGGTAGGTGTCGTCGAACAGCACGGCCTGCGGATGCTCGGGCACCGTCAGGTGCGCCGGCGTGACGAGGAAGTCGACGCGGCCCTGCTCCAGTTCCTGCGCCATGCCGGCGCTGCTGGGGCGGATGTCGAAGCTCAAGCCCGGCGCCAGCGGCTCGATGCGGCGCAGCACCTCGGCCAGCATCACGTGCGTGACGTAGTCCGACGCGATGATCGTGAAGTGCCGGCGCGCGCTGGCGGGCTCGAAGTCGGGCCGCACGCCCAGCGTCGAATCGACCTTGGCGATGATGTCCTGCACCGGCTGCATCAGGCTCTCGGCGCGCGGCGTCAGCCGCATGGTGCGGCCCACCGGCACCAGCAGCGGGTCGTCGAAGTATTCGCGCAGGCGCGCCAGCACGCCGCTCATGGCCGATTGCGTCAGGTGCATGCGCTCGGCGGCGCGCGTCACGTTGCGTTCGGCCAGCAGCGCGTCGAGCGCGATCAGCAGGTTGAGGTCGATGCGCTGGTAACGCATGGCGGCCGATGATATCGGTGAGGTATCGCGGCCCCCGATGCCAGCCATCGGGACAATCCGTTGGCGCCGCGGCCGCGGCGTTCTTAAGCTGCGCTCCCCATGGGCAACGACAATCCTCTGAAGGGCTGGCAGGTCGACCGCGCCGCCATCCGCCACGTCGGCCACGACCTGCAGCGCCCCGAATGCGTGCTGGCCGAGCGCGACGGCACGCTGTGGGCCGCCGATGCGCGCGGCGGCGTGATGCGCATCGGCGCCGACGGCGCGCAGCGCCTCGTCGTGCCCACGCCGCCGGCGGCCGACGCCGCCGTCGACTTCGACCGGCGCTACGTGCAGGCCCAGGGCTCGCTGCCCAACGGCATGGCGTTCCTCGCCAACGGCGACTTCGTGATCGCCAACTGGGGCAGCGACGCGGTGGAGGTGATGACGCGCGAGGGCCGCGTGCGCCGCTGGTTCGACCGCATCGACGGCCGGCCGCTGGGCAAGGCCAACTTCGTGCTGCGCGACCGCCGCGGCCGCATCTGGCTGACGGTGACCACGCGCATGCAGCCGTGGACCGAATCGATCAACGCCCGCGCGGCCGACGGCTACATCGCGCTGATCGACGAGCGCGGCGTGCGCATCGTGGCCGACGGCTTCGAGGGCACCAACGAAGTCCGCCTGGATGCCGCTGAAGAGTGGCTTTATGTCGTGGAGAGCAATGCACGCCGCATCTCGCGCCTGCGCGTGCAGGACGACGGCTCGCTCACCGACCGCCAGGTCTACGGCCCCAGCCGCCTGGCCGGCTTTCCCGACGGCTTCGCCTTCGACGCCTTCGGCAACCTGTGGGTCACGCTGGTGATGGCCGACGTGCTGGTCGCCATCACGCCCGAGGGCGAGGTGCTGACGCTGCTGGACGACAGCGACGCGCAGGCGCGGCGCACGCTGGACCAGCACTACGAAGCGCGCACGCTGACGCCCGAGATCATGGCCGCCTGTGCCGGCACGCTGGCGCCGTGGATGGCCAGCCTGACCTTCGGCGGCGCCGACCTGCACACCGTCTACCTGGGTAGCTTGAGGGGCAGCACGCTGCCGAGTTTTCGCGCGCCGGTGGCCGGGCTGCCGCTGGTGCATTGGAAGGAATGACCATGCCGCGCTTCGTCGATCTGTCGATCTATCTCGAAAACGACGTGCTGTCCGACCCGCCGCCGCTGGCGCCGAAGATCACCTACCAGAAGCACGCCGACACGCTGCCCGAGTTCCTGCAGATGATTCCCGGCACGCGGCCCGAGGACTACCCCGACGGCGAGGCCGCGGCCGCCGAATGGGTGACGCTGACCACCCACAACGGCACGCACCTCGACGCACCGTACCACTTCCATTCCACGCAAGACGCCAAGCTCGGCGAGAAGAAGCCGTCGATGACCATCGACGAGGTGCCGCTGGACTGGTGCTTCCGCCCTGGCGTCAAGCTCGACTTCCGCCACTTCCCCGACGGCTACGTGGCCAGCGCCGCCGACGTGCAGGCCGAGCTGCAGCGCATCGGCCACGAGCTGCAGCCGCTGGACATCGTCGTCGTCAACACCCGCGCCGGCAGCCGCTACGGCAACAACGACTACGTGCAGGCCGGCTGCGGCATGGGCTACGAAGCGACGATGCATTTGCTGGAGCGCGGCGTGCGCCTCACCGGCACCGACGCCTGGAGCTGGGACGCGCCGTTTGCCTACACCGCGAAGAAGGTCGCCGCCACCGGCAACAAGGCGCTGATCTGGGAAGGCCACAAGGCCGGCCGCGACATCGGCTACTGCCACCTGGAAAAGCTGCACAACCTCGAAGCGCTGCCCGGCCACGGTTTCACGATCTGCTGCTTCCCGCACAAGATCCGCGGCGCCAGCGCCGGCTGGACGCGCGCCGTGGCCATCTTCGCCGATTGAGGGCGCGCAGGCGCCCGCGCCGGCGGCGCTGCGAGAATCGGCGCCCGATCGACCACGAAGCAGAATCAGGAGACATCGCGATGCAGGCGCAGCCAAAGGCCCAAGACCACCCCATCCACCGCCGCCGCGCGCTGCGGCTCATCGGTGCCGGCGCGGCCAGCGCGCTGGCGCTGCCGGGGACTCCCGCACGCGCGCAGGAGCGCGTGAAGATCCTGCTCGGCTACACCGCGGTGAGCGACTTCGCATCGGCCTTCATCGCGCGCGACGAAGGCTACTTCGGCAAGCGCGGGCTCGACGTCGAGTGCAAGCTGATTCCGCTGAACCCCTCGCTGCCGGCGGCGCTGCAGTCCGATTCGCTGCAGGTCGCGGGGCCCACGCCGTCGGTCTTCCTGCAGGCGGTGGACGGCGGGCTCGACCACGTGGTGCTGGCGGGCGCCGGCACCACGGCCAAGAGCATGACCGGCGTGGGGCTCGTCGCGCGCGCCGGCAGCGGCATCAAGTCCGCGCCCGATTGCGTGGGCAAGAAGATCGGCGTGCCCGGGCTCGGCGCCTACCTGCACGTCTCGCTGCGCGCCTGGCTGAAGGCGCAGGGCGTCGACTACACCAAGGTCAACTTCGTCGAGTCGGCCTTCCCGCAGCATGGCGACGTGCTGCGCGGCGGCTCGCTCGACGCGGTGGTCACCGCCGACCCCTTCATGGCGCGCATCCTGTCGTCGGGCGTCGGCTACGTGGTCTCGTACTACACCACCTTCCTGCCCGAAGGGCTGCCGACCATCGTCTACGCGGCGCGGCGCGACTGGGCGCAGAAGAACGCCGCCGCGGCCAAGGGTTTCCGCGAAGCCATCGTCGAGGCCGCCGCCTTCATCAACAAGCCGGGCAACGGCGCCAAGGTGCGCGAATCGATCGGCCGCTACATCAAGCTGCCGCCCGAGGTGCTGGCAACGATTCAGATCAGCCCGCCGGGCCCCATCGTCACCGCCAAGAGCCTGGGCTGGTGGGCCGACACGATGATCGACCAGAAGATGCTGCGCGAGCGGCCCGACCTGGCGCGGCTGATCGTCGCATGACGGTGGCGCCCGGCGGCGGCGAACCCATCCTGCGCTTCGACGGCGTGGCCATCCACCTGGGCGGCCGCGAGATCCTGTCGCCGACCACGGTGGACGTGCGGCGCGGCGAGTTCGTCTGCATCATCGGCCCCTCGGGCTGCGGCAAGACCACGCTGCTGCGCGCCGCGGCCGGCTTCGTGGCGCCCAGCGCCGGCCGCGTGCTGCGCAACGGCCAGGCGGTGCATGGCCCCTCGCGCGAGGCGGCCTTCGTGTTCCAGGACTACGGCCGCGCGCTGCTGCCCTGGCGCAGCGTGGCCGGCAACGTGGGCCTGGCGCTGGAAGCGGCCGGCGTGCCGGCGGCCGAGCGCGCGCCGCGCATCGCCCAGGTGCTGCAGACCGTGGGGCTGGCGGCGCATGCCGGGAAGTTTCCGCTGCAGCTCTCGGGCGGCATGCAGCAGCGCGCGCAGATCGCCCGCTGCCTGGCGCAGCAGCCGGCGCTGCTGATGATGGACGAGCCCTTCGGCGCGCTCGACGCGATGACGCGCGAATCGCTGCAGGACGAGGTCTCGCGCCTGGTGCGCGAGCGCGGGCTGACGGTGCTGTTCGTCACCCACGACCTGGAAGAGGCGATCTACCTCGGCGACCGCGTGATCGCGCTGCGCGCCAACCCGACCGCCGCCAAGCCCAGCGTGGCGGCCATCGTCGACATCGGCATCCCCGGCCCGCGCAGCCAGCTCGAAACCAAGGAACACCCCGAGTACCTGCGCCTGCGCCGCGAGCTGTACCAATACTTGAGCCATTGAGATGCCGCCCAGGCTAACGGTTATCCTCAAAGGCCTGGCCGTGCCGCTGCTGCTGCTGGCCGCGCTGGAGGGCTACGCCCGCGGCCCCGGCCGCGACAGCGACGCGCTGGCGCCGCCCAGCAAGGCGCTGCTGGCGCTGGGCCAGGCGGCGGCCGACGGCAGCCTGTGGGGCGCCACCGCCTTCACGCTGGGCAGCGCGGCGGCGGGGCTGGCCATCGGCTTTGCGCTGGCGCTGCTGCTGGGCACCTGGCTGGGGCTGTCGGCCAGGGCAGGGCGCTGGAGCTTCCTGACGGTGGAACTGCTGCGGCCCGTGCCCTCGGTCGCGCTGATTCCGCTGGCGATGCTGGTGTTCGGCTTCGGCGCGCGCATGGAGTTCTCGGTGGTCGCCTTCGCGGTGTTCTGGCCGCTGCTGGTGCTGGTGCAGGCGGCGGCGCGCCAGGTCGACCCGCGGCTGCTGGAGGTGGCGGCGGCGCTGCAGCTGGGGCCGGCCGCGCGCTTTGCGAAGATCGTGCTGCCGGCCATGCTGCCGCGCTTGTTCGTCGCCTTGCGGCTGGCGGTGGCCATCGCGCTGGTGGTGGCGGTGACGGTGGAGATCGCCGCCAACCCGCACGGCATGGGCTACGCCATCATGCTGGCGCAGCAAAGCCTGGACCCGGCGCTGATGCTGGCCTGGCTGTTCTGGATCGCGCTGGTCGGCTTTGCCGTCAACGCGCTGGCGCTGTGGCTGCAGCAGCGCGCGGCGCGGCGCATGGGGGCTGCCGGGTGAACCGGGTAAACCGGGTGGCCTGGCGCGACACCGTGCCATCGCTGCTGGTGCTGGCCGCGCTGCTGGCGCTGTGGTGGCTGGCCAGCCACGGGCAATGGGTCAGCCGCGTCTTCCTGCCGACGCCCGAAGCCACGCTGGCCAGCCTGCGCGAAGGCCTGGCCGGCGGCGAGCTGCTGCAACAGACCGGCCAGACCGTGCTGCGCATGCTGCAGGGCTGGCTGCTGGCCTGCGTGGCCGGCGTCGCGCTCGGGGCGTTGATCGGCATCTCGCCGGCCGCCCGCGGCTGGCTGCAGCCGATGCTGGAGTTCGTGCGCCCGCTGCCGGCCTCGGCGGTGATGCCGCTGGCGATCTCGATCTTTGGCCTGGGGCCGAACATGGTGCTCTTCGTCGTCGCCTTCGGCGCGATGTGGCCGGTGCTGCTGGCCACCTTGCACGGCTTTGCCCACGTCGAGCCGCGGCTGCGCGAAGTGGCGGCGGCGCTGCAGTTGCCGGCGCTGGACTTCGTGCGCAAGGTCGGCCTGCCGAGCGCGCTGCCCGACGTGCTGGCCGGCATGCGGCTGTCGCTGACGGTTTCGCTGATCGTCGCGGTGGTCGGCGAGATGATCGCCTCGCAGCCGGGCCTCGGCCAGGCCGTGCTGCTGGCGGCGCGCTCGTTCCGCGCCAGCGAGCTGTTCGCCGGCATCGTGCTGCTCGGGCTGGTGGGCTTTGCGGCCAATGCGCTGCTGGCCGCTGCCGAGCGCCGGCTGCTGCGCTGGCAGCGGCCCTGAACCGGCGGCGCGCGATGGCGTCGCCCGCGGTGCAAGGCCTGGTCGATGCGCGCTGGCGGGTCTTCCTGCGCGTGGCGGCGCTGGGCAGCCTGAGCAAGGCGGCGCTGGCGCTGGACATGCCGCAGTCGATGGTCAGCCGGCAGATCGCGCAGCTCGAACAGGCCTGCGGCGAACGGCTGTTCCGCCGCACCGGCCGCGGCGTGGTGATCACCGATTTCGGCCAGCACCTGCTGCCGCGCGTGCAGCGCCTGGCCGCCGATGCCGACGCCTTGAGCGACGACATCCGCAGCGCCGCCGGCCAGCCCGCGGGCGAGGTGCGCGTGGGCCTGCTGCCGACCGCGGTGCGCCGCTTCGCGGGGCCGCTGGCCGCCGCCGTGCGCACGCAACTGCCGCTGCTGCGCCTGCACCTGGCCGAAGCCGCCAGCGCGCAGCTGGAAGAGCATCTGCACGAAGGCCGGCTCGACATGGCGCTGGTGCTGCGCGAATCGGCGGCCAGCCTGGGCGACGAGCCGGTGCTGGCGCGCATGGCGCTGCGCCTGGTGGGACCGCGCGGCGACCCGCAAGTGCAAGGCGCCGACCTGCCGCTGGCCGCCTTGAGCGGGCTGCCGCTGGTGCTGCCCAGCCGGCCGCACCTGCTGCGCGCGCGGCTCGATGCGCTGGCCGCCGCGCACGGCCTGGCGCTGCAGGTGGCGCTGGAGGCCGATTCGGTGGGCCTGCAGCACGAGGTGGTGGCCGCCGGCGGCGGCTATGCCATCGCCTCGGTGCTGCCCGGGCTGCTGGACGAGCGGCTGGCCTCGGCGCGCATCGTCGACCCGGTGCTGGAGCGCTTCGTCGTGCTGGGCGAATCGCTGCGCCGACCGCGCACGCGCGCGACGCAGGCAGTGCGGACGCTGCTGTGCCGGCTGATCGAGCCCGCCGTTGAAGCCTGAAGCACAAGCCCGAGGCTCAGGCCGGATGCCGAAGCCTGATGCCCAAGCCTGACGCCAGCCATCCGCGCGGCGCATAGCTGCTTTCGACCGTGGGCAGTTCCGCAATGCCGGCGGCCTGCCTATCGTGCGCGGCATGTCGGACCTGCCCGTGCTCGAAGCGCCGCCGCCCACCTTGTTCATCGGCGATGCCGAGGTCGCTGCGCTGGCCGACTGGCCGGCCGTGGTCGCAGCGCTGGCGGCGGCCTATGCGCGGCCGCTGTCGCCGGCGATGCTGCCGCCGCGCAGCATGGCGCGCGGCGACGGCATCTGGTTGCGCAGCCTGAGCGCGGTGTCGCCCGGCGTGCCGCCCGACGGCGGCCACCTGGGCTGCAAGCTGATCGCCGCGTCGCCGCGCGCGCGCCGCGCCAGCTACCTGGTCGCGCTGTTCGACCCCGCGACCATGGCCTTGAGCGCGCTGATCGACGGCAACCGCATCACCGGCTTGCGCACCGCCGGCACTGCCGCGGTGGCGGTGGACCGGCTGGCGCCGCGGCGGCCGTTGACGGTGGCGGTGATCGGCGCCGGCTTCGAGGCACGCGGCGCGCTGCACGCCCTGCGTGCCGTGCGCGAACTGCGCCAAGTGCGCGTCTACAGCCCCACGCCGGCCAGCCGCGAGCGCTTTGCCGCCGCCTTCGGCCCCGCGCTGGACATCACCGCCGTCGACCGCGCCGAAGCCGCGGTGCGGGGCGCCGAGCTGGTGATCTGCGCCGCGCGCAGCCGCGACGAATCGCCGGTGCTGCGCGGCGCCTGGCTGCCACGCGGCGCCACCGTGGTTTCGCTGGGCTCGACGCTGCCCGAGCAGCGCGAGGTCGACGAGGACACGATGGCGCGCGCCGCCTGCATCGTGGCCGACATGCCCGACGAGGTGCTGCACGACACCGGCGACGCCATCGCCGCCGTGCGCGCCGGCGTGCCGCTGGCCGGCAAATTGCTGCCGCTGGCCGACGTGGTGGCCGGCCGCACCACGCCGCGCCGGGCGGCCGGCGACATCGTGCTCTACAAGTCGGTGGGTTCCGCGCTGCAGGACGTGGTGATCGCCGAGCTGCTGCTGGCCCGCGCGCGCCAGCGCGGGCTGGGCACGGCGCTGCCGGCCAGCATCGTGCCGGTGGCCAAGTAACGAGCATCTTCAACGCACACCGGAGACCGCCCCGCATGCCCCGCTACCGCAAGACCGACGCCCGCGCCTGGGCGCGCGAGCAGCTCACCGGCTGCTCGGCCGTGACGCTGCCGAGCTACAGCGCCGACTTGAAGCGGCTCAACGAGCGCGGCATCCGCCACGACATCGAGCGCGTCATCGCCTTCGGCTACCGCTACACCCTGCTGTGCAGTGAAGTGGCGATCACGCCCGAGGAGAACGCGCAGTTCACCGCCTGGGCGCGCGAGACGGCGGGCGAGCGCCTGGGCCTGTTCTTCCACGCCGCCTTCGGCACGCTGGCCGACAACATCCAGGCCGCCAGGCTGGCGCAGGCCGCCGGCGCCGACATCGTGCTGCTGTCGTACCCGCCGCAGTTCTGGCCGACCAGCGAGCAGCAGATCTACGATTACACGCGCGCTTTCTGCGACGCCACCGAGCTGGCGGTGATGCTGTTTCCGATTCCGCTGTGGGGCTTCGAGCGCGTGCACCCGGCCGGCATGTCGGTCGACCTCGTGCGGCGGCTGCTGGCCGACTGCCCCAACATCGCCGCCATCAAGGCCGAGCAGGGCTTTCCGCTGCCGGCGGGGCTGTGCGAGATGTACCACCACTTCCGCGACCAGGTGGTGATCAGCTGCCCGATCGAAGGCGACGCGATCCCGCTGATGAGCCTGATGAAGCTGCAGTTCTCGGGCACCAGCAACACTGCGTGGATGAGCGGTTATTACCCGCGGGCCTTCGAGCTGGCGCGCCAGGGCCGCTGGGAGGAGGCGATGGCGATGTACTGGCAGGTCAACCCGGCGCGCAACGCCAACGCCGCCGCGGCGCAGGCCTCGGTGCCCGGCACCTCGGTGCTCAACCGCACCGCCTGGAAGTACCAGGACTGGCTGGCCGGCTGCAACGGCGGCCCGCTGCGCGCGCCGGCCACGCGCGTGCCCGACCGGCTGATGAAGATGCTGCGCCAGGGCCTGGCCGCCTCGGGCCTGCCCGTCACCGCCGACCCCGACGCCGCCTTCGCCGAAGGCCGCTTTCCTTGCTGAGGAGGCCCGCCCGATGAACAAGCGCATTCGTTCGATCGCCGCAGCGCTGCTGGCCGCGAGCCTTGCTTTCGCCGCGCCGGCGCAGGACAACGTGCTGAAGATCGTCGTGCCGTACCCGGCCGGCGGCGTGACCGACCTCGCGGCGCGCGCGCTGGCCGACCGCCTGGGCCCCACGCTCGGGCAGACGGTGATCATCGACAACCGGCCCGGCGGCGGCTCGCGCATCGGCATCGACGTGGTGGTCAAGGCGCCGGCCGACGGCCGCACGCTGCTGTTCACCAACAACAGCTTCATCATCCTGCCGGTGGTCGACCCCGCGGTGAAGCTGGAGGCCGACAAGCACCTCGCGCCGGTGGGCATCCTGGCCAGCTACGGCCTGGGCGTGGTGGTCTCCAACGCGGTGCCGGCGGCCACGCTGCAGGAGTTCATCGCCCATGCGCGCGCCAACCCGGGCAAGCTGAGCTACGGCAGCTCGGGCCCCGGCAGCGGCGCCAACTTCGCCGGCGAGTACTTCAAGGCGCTGACCGGCACCTCGCTCGTCCACGTGCCCTACAAGTCGACCGCGGCGGCGCTCAACGACGTCGCCGGCGGCGTGCTGGACCTGGCCTTCGACGCCACCGCCAAGGCCTATGCCGACGCCGGCAAGGTGCGGCTGCTGGCCGTCACCGGATCGCAGCGCGACCCGCGCCTGCCCAAGGTGCCGACCGCCGCGGAAGCCGGGCTGAAGGCCTTCGTGCTGGATTCCTGGGCCGGGCTGCTGGCGCCCGCCGGCACGCCGCCGGCGGCGCTGGCGCGGCTGAACGAGGCGCTGAACAAGGCCGTGGCCGACCCCGCGCTGCGCAGCCGTCTGCAGGAGATGGGGCTGGCGCCCGAAGGCGGCAGCATCGAGCGCATGAGCCAGCAGATCCGCGACGACATGGCGCTGTACCGCCGCATCGCGGCCGACGCGAAGATGCGTTTCGAGTGAAGCGGCAGCGGCCGCCGCCGGCCGCTCGCTTCGCCCGCCGCAGGCCGCTCGCTTCGGCCGTCAGCCTTCGGCCACGGCCCGCGCCGCCAGCAGTTCCAGCGCGCGCACCAGCGCCGAGTGGTCGGCGTCGGCCAGGCCGTTGGCGGCGCAGGCCTGCATCAGCTGCGCGGCGCCGGCGGTCTGCGGCAGCGCCACGCCCAACTCGCGCGCGCCTTGCAGCGCCAGGCTCAGGTCCTTCTGGTGCAGCCGGATGCGAAAGCCGGGCTGGAACGTGCGCTTGATCATGCGCTCGCCATGCACCTCCAGCACGCGGCTGGCGGCAAAGCCGCCCAGCAGCGCCTGGCGCACCTTGGCGGGGTCGGCGCCGGCCTTGGCGGCGAAGACCAGCGCCTCGCCGACCGCGGCGATGTTGAGCGCCACGATGATCTGGTTGGCCACCTTGGTGACCTGGCCGTCGCCGGCGCCGCCGACGTGGGTGATGTTCTTGCCCATCAGCGCCAGCAGCGGCTGGGCGCGCTGGAACGCGGCCTCGGTGCCGCCGCACATGATGGTCAGCGTGGCGGCCTTGGCGCCGACTTCGCCGCCGGAGACCGGGGCGTCCAGGTAGTCGGCGCCGCGTTCGCCGACGCGGCGCGCGAAGTCGCGCGTCGCGGTCGGCGAGATCGAGCTCATGTCGACCACCAGCTTGCGCGGGCCGCCGCCTTCGAGTGCCATCGCGACGCCGTCGGCGCCGAACAGCACCTGCTCGACGTCGGGCGTGTCGGGCAGCATCAGGAACACGGCTTCGGCCTCGCGCGCCACCGCGGCCGGCGTGGCGCAGACGGTGGCGCCGGCCGCGGTGATGGCCTCGGGCACGCGGCTGCGCGTGCGGACGAAGAGCCGATGGCCGGCGGCCGCCAGGTGCAGCGCCATCGGCGTGCCCATGATGCCCAGGCCGATGAATCCGATCTTCATGAAGCCGCTCCTCGTCAGCGCACCAGCGCCGGTTGCTTGGGGTTGAAGGTCCAGCCGGGGATCAGGAACTGCATCGCCGCCGCGTCGTCGCGCGCGCCCAGGCCGTGCTGGCGGTAGAGCTGGTGGGCGCGCTCGACCTCGGCCATGTCCAGCTCGACGCCCAGGCCCGGCTTGGCGGGCACCTGCACGCGGCCGTTCTCGATGCGCAGCGGGTCTTTCGTCAAACGTTGGCCGTCCTGCCAGATCCAGTGGGTGTCGATCGCCGTCACGCGGCCCGGCGCCGCGGCGCCGACATGGGTGAACATGGCCAGGCTCACGTCGAAGTGGTTGTTGCTGTGCGAGCCCCAGGTCAGCCCCCAGTCGCGGCAGGTCTGCGCCACGCGCACGCTGCCGGCCAGCGTCCAGAAGTGCGGGTCGGCCAGCGGGATGTCCACGCTTTGCAGCGCCAGCGCGTGCGCCATCTGCCGCCAGTCGGTAGCCACCATGTTGGTGGCGGTGGGCAGCCCCGTCGCGCGGCGGAACTCGGCCATCACCTCGCGGCCCGAGAAGCCGTCCTCGGCGCCGCAGGGGTCTTCGGCGTAGGCCAGCACGCCGCGCAGGTCGCGCAGCAGGCGCACCGCGTCGTTCAGCCGCCAGCCGCCGTTGGGGTCCAGCGTGATGCGCGCGTCGGGAAAGCGCTCGTGCAGCGCCAGGATGGCCTGCACCTCGTCTTCGCCGCGCAGCACGCCGCCCTTGAGCTTGAAGTCGTTGAATCCGTAGCGCGCGCGCGCCGCCTCGGCCAGGCGCACGATGGCCGCGGGCGTCAGCGCTTCCTCGTGGCGCAGGCGCAGCCAGTCGTCGTCGGCGTCGGGCTCGTCGCGGTAGGGCAGGCCGGTCTTGCGGCGGTCGCCCAGGTAGAAAAGATAACCCAGCATCTCGACGGAGCCGCGCTGCTGGCCTTCGCCCAGCAGCGCGGCCACCGGCACCTCCAGGTGCTGGCCCAGCAGGTCGAGCAGCGCGCTCTCGATCGCCGTCACCGCGTGGATGGTGGTGCGCAGGTCGAAGGTCTGCTGGCCGCGGCCGCCGGCGTCGCGGTCGGCGAAGGCGCGCTGCAGGCGCTGCAGGACCTGCTGCTGCGCGCCCAGCGGCTGGCCGACGACCAGCTCGCGCGCGTCTTCCAGCGTCTGGCGGATCTTCTCGCCGCCGGGCACTTCGCCGACGCCGGTGCGGCCGGCGCTGTCGCTCAGGATCAGCAGGTTGCGGGTGAAGAAGGGGCCGTGGGCGCCGCTCAGGTTGAGCAGCATGCCGTCGCGGCCGGCGACGGGAATCACGCGCAGCGCGGTGATGCGGGGGGTGGCTTCGGCCATGCTCAGTCCGCGGTGATCTTGCGCGTTTCGATGAGCTGCTTCCAGCGCGCGTTCTCGCGCTGCTGGAAGGCGGCAAACTGCTCGGGCGTGCTGGCCACGATCTCGAAGCCGACGGCGGTGAACTGCTGGCGCAGCTTGTCGTCGGCGAAGGCCGCGGCCACCGCCTGCTGCAGCTTGCCGCGCACGTCGGCCGGCAGCCCCTTGGGCGCGACGATGGCCTGCCACGAGTAGACGTCCACGCCCTTGACGCCGGCCTCGGCCAGCGTGGGCACGTTGGGCAGCAGCGGCGAGCGCTGCTCGCTGGTGATGGCCAGCGCGCGCAGCTTGCCGGCGTTGATGTGCTGGATCACCGCGTTGATGTTCTGGAACGAGGCGTTGACCTGGCCGCCCAGCAGGTCGGAGATGGCCGGCGCGCCGCCCTTGTAGGGCACGTGGGTGCCGGTGGTGCCGGTCTGCTGCCAGAACAGCTCGGCCGTCAGGTGGTCCGACGAACCGTTGCCCGATGACGCGAAGCTCATCTGCCCGGGGTGGGCCCTCTGCTGCGCGATCACGTCGGCCACGCTCTTGGATGGCGACGCGGCCGGCACCACCAGCACGTTGGGCGCCTGCACGGCGACGGTGATGAAGTCGAAGTCCTTGCCGGCGTCGTAGGCCACGCCCTTGATCAGGTGCGGCGCGATGACCAGCGGCCCCAGCGAGGTGACCAGGAAGGTGTAGCCGTCGGCCGGCGCGCGCTTGACCGCCGCGGCGCCGATGGTGCCGGTGGCGCCGGCCCGGTTGTCGACGATGAAGGTCTGGCCCAGTTTCTCCTGCAGCCGCGGCCCCAGCGCGCGCGCCACGGTATCGGTGGAGCCGCCGGGCGGGAAGGGCACCACCAGCGTCACGGTGCGCGCCGGCCAGGTTTGCGCCTGGGCCGCCAGCGCGGCCATGCCGAGGGCGAGGGTGGTGAGCAGGGCTTTCATCGGCGGGTCTCCGGGGTGGTCGGGTTGGGTGGGGGCGGCAGGCGCATCATTCGACGGTAGCGCTACCATGTGACGGCCCGAATGGTAGCGCTACCTTGACAGCCGCGCAAGCACCGGCGCCGAAGCCGCTTCAGGCGCTGTCGCGCCGCGCGATCGAAAAGCCGATGTCGACCACCCGCGGCCCCACCGGCCGGCCTTCGATGCGGTCGACGATGAAGCGCGCCGCCTGCTCGCCGATGGCCGCGCCGTTGATGCGCACCGTGGTCAGCGCCGGCAGCGTGTCGGCGGCGAAGCCGAGGTCGCCGAAGCCGACGACCGCCACGTCCTGCGGCACGGCCAGGCCGCGGGCGCGCGCCTCGGTCAGCACGCCCAGCGCCAGCAGGTCGGAACTGCAGAACACCGCGTCGACGCCGCCGCGCCGCTGCAGCAGGTGCGCCAGGCCCTCGCGCCCGCTGCGCAGCGTGGTGGGCGCCGGCACGCAGAACACCGGCACCTCGTCCTGCGGGCCGGCGCGGGCGGCGGCGACGAAGGCCGCCGTGCGCCGCGCCGCGCGCTCGTCGGCGCCGGCGATCACCGCCAGCCGGCGGCGGCCGCCGGCCAGCAGGAAGTCGGCCACCGCGCGGCCCACCTCGGCGTGCGAGAAGCCGACCAGCATGTCGATCGGCGTCTCGGTCAGGTCCCAGGTCTCGACCACCGGCAGCGCGGCGGCCAGCAGCCGCTGGCGGCCGCGGGCCGAATGCAGGATGCCGGTCAGCACCACGCCGTCGGGCCGGCGGCCGACGATGGCGTCGAGCAGCGCGTCCTCGCGTTGGCCCTGGCCTTCGCCCGATGCGCCGCTTTCATAGCCGGTCTGCCCCAGCATCAACTGGTAGCCGGCGGCGGCCAGGGTCTCGCTCAGGGCTTCGATGGTCGGCCCGAACACCGGGCCGCTGATGGTGGGCACCACGGCCGCCACCAGGCGGCTGCGGCTGGAAGCCAGCGCGCCGGCCATGCGGTTGGGCACGTAGCCGGTCTTGGCCACCGCGTCGTCGACGCGGCGGCGCACGTCTTCCGACACCTGCTGCGGTGTGTTCAGCGCCCGCGACGCGGTGATCGGCGCCACGCCGGCCAGCCGCGCCACGTCGTGCAAGGTGACGGCGCCGCTGCCGCGGCGGTTGCGACGGGGCGGGGCGGGAGCGTCGGCCATCGGCCGATCTTAGGCCAGCAACGGCCGCTTGATAGCGCTACCGCATCAGGGCTCACCATCGCCATCCAACCGCTGCGGCGGCCGGTACGGCGGAAAGCCAGCAGTTCGGCCAGCCGATCGCCAACTTCCAGATGGTGCGCGCCAAGTTGGCCGACATGGATGTGTGGACCGAATCGGCGCGGGTGATGACCTACCAGCCGCTGCGCGCCGCCAACGAGCTGGAGCGGGGCGGCGGCGGCCGCGGCGAGATCCACATGATCACCGCGGCTTCGGTGATGCACGCCGCCGACACGATGAACAAGCTGCTGAACGAGGCCTAGCCGGCGGCCGGCGTGGTGGTGACGCCCAGGCAGGCGTTGCAGCGGCCCAGCCCGCGCAGGCGCGGGTCGGCCTTGCCGTCGCCGGTCTTGAAGTTGGCGTGGCAGCGGATGCACACGTACATCTTCGAGCTCGACATCATCGGCTTGACGCCGGGTTCGGCATTGGGGCGGGCGGCGGTGTACTCTGCCTGGGTCTGGCGGAGCTTGACGCCGTTGACGGGGGCGGTGGTGGTCGGTGCGCGGCGAGTGGCCATCGATTGTGCGGGCGGGTGGAGCCTGAAAAGACAGCAAGCCCGATATTGTCCTCTGAAATGAGGCCACTTGCCGAAACGGCGGCCGGTATCCCTTCGGCCGTCTGCTTCACACCACCGTCAGCGTCACCTCGATGTTGCCGCGCGTGGCGTTGGAGTACGGGCAGACCTCGTGCGCCGCCTTCACCAGCGCCTCGGCCGCCGCGCGCTCCAGCCCGGGGAGGGTGACGGCCAGCGCCGCGGCGATGCCGAAGGCGCCCGCCTTGCCGGTCATCGGGCCGATGCTGACGTCGGCCGCGATCGACACTTCGCCGGGCAGCGTGAGCTTCTGGGCGCGCGCCACCGCCTTGATGGCGCCGATGAAGCAGGCCGAATAGCCGGCGGCGAACAGCTGTTCGGGGTTGGTGCCGGGGCCGTCGTCGCCGCCCAGCGCCTTGGGCGTGGACAACTGCAGCTTGATCCTGCCGTCCGACGACTCGGTGCTGCCGGTGCGGCCGCCGGTGGAGGTGGCGTGCGCGGTGTAGAGGGCTTTGTCGATGGCCATGGGGCGGGTTTCCTTCTTCGGGGTTGCGGGAGGGATGGGGCCGGGGTTGGGGCTTGGGTGATCGAGCCGGCGATTGTCGGCATTGCCGAGCAACCGCGTGGCCGACCCGACCTCAGCCGGGCGGCGGCTGCAGCCGTTCCAGTTCGGCCTGGGCTTCGAGCCAGCGTTCTTCCAGCACCCCGGTTTCGGCGCCGACGTGGGCCAGGCGGCGGCCCAGTTCGGCAAAGTCCTCGGGCCGGGTGCCGGCGTCGGACAGCAACGCCTCGACCTCGGCGCGCTCGGCCGCCAGCCGGGCCAGCCGCTCGTCGATGCGCTGGATCTCGATGCGCAGCGGCCGCGTCTGCTCGGCCAGCCGGGCGCGCGCCTGCTTGCCGGCTTGGCGATCGTCGCGCGAGGCGGACTTGGTAGCGGCCGACGGCGCCGCAGACACCGGCGCCTCGGCCGCCACCGCCGCGGGCGTCGTCGCCGTTGCCGGCACCGCGCGCGGCGGCGGCGGCGCCGGCTGGCCCTTGGCCAGCGCGCGCGAGACCTCCAGCAGCCAGCGCTGGTAGTCGTCCAAGTCGCCGTCGAAAGGCGCCACGCCGCCGTGGGTGACCAGCCAGAACTCGTCGCACACCTCGCGCAGCAGCGCGCGGTCGTGGCTGACCAGCAGCACCGTGCCCTCGAACTCGTTGAGGGCGATCGACAAGGCCTCGCGCGTGGTCAGGTCCAGGTGGTTGGTCGGCTCGTCCAGCAGCAGCAGGTTGGGGCGCTGCCACACCAGCATGGCCAGCACCAGGCGCGCCTTCTCGCCGCCCGAGAGCGAGCCCACCGCCTGCGCCGCCATCTCGCCGGTGAAGCGAAAGCGACCCAGGAAGTCGCGCAGCTCCTGCTCGCGCGCCGGCGGGCCCTGGTCGCGCGCCAGCCGCACCAGGTGCTGCAGCGGGCCTTCGTCCAGGCGCAGCACGTCGAGCTCCTGCTGCGCGAAGTAGCCGATCTGCAGCCCCTTGCCTTCGGTGATGCGCCCGGCCAGCGGCGGCAGCGTGCGCGCGATGGTCTTCACCAGCGTCGACTTGCCCTGGCCGTTGGCGCCCAGGATGCCGATGCGCTGGCCGGCCAGCACGCCGCGGTTGACGTTGCGCACGATGACGGTCTGGCCGTAGCCGCACGCAAGGTCGTCCAGCGCCAGCATCGGGTTGGGCAGGCTGGCCGGCTCGCGGAACTCGAACTCGAAGTCGCCGGCGGTCAGCACCGGCGCCAGCTTTTCCATGCGCGCCAGCGCCTTGACGCGGCTTTGCGCCTGCCGGGCCTTGGTCGCCTTGGCCTTGAAGCGGTCGATGAAGCGCTGCAGGTGGGCGATGCGCTCCTGCTGCCGCGAATAGGCGGCCTGCGCCTGCGTGATGCGCTCGGCGCGCATCTCCTCGAAGGCGCTGTAGTTGCCGGTGTAACGGGTTAGCTGCGCCTCATCGAGGTGGACGATGACCTTGCAGATGGCGTCCAGGAACTCGCGGTCGTGGCTGATCACCAGCAGCGTGCCGTCGTAGCGCTTGAGCCAGGCTTCCAGCCACACCAGGGCGTCGAGGTCCAGGTGGTTGGTGGGCTCGTCGAGCAGCAGCAGGTCGGACGGCGCCATCAGCGCGCGCGCCAGCTGCAGCCGCATGCGCCAGCCGCCGCTGAAGCTGTTGACCGGCGCGTCGAGCTGGTCGCTGCGAAAGCCCAGGCCCAGCAGCAGCGCCTGGGCGCGCGCGCGGGCGTCGAAGACGCCGGCTTCGTCCAGCAGCAGGTGCGCCTCGGCGATGGCATGGCCGTCGCCGCCGGCCTCGGCGGCCGCCAGCGCGGCCTGCGCGGCGACCAGCGGCGCGTCGCCCTGCAGCACGAAGTCGGTGGCGCCGGCCTCGCTTTCGGGCATGTCCTGCGCCACCTCGCCCAGGCGCCAGCGCGGCGGCATCTCCACGTCGCCGGCGTCGGCGTGCAGCCGGCCGGCGATCAGCGAAAACAGGCTGGACTTGCCGGCGCCGTTGCGGCCGATCAGGCCGATCTTCTCGCCCGGTTGCAGCGTGACGCCGGCGCGCTCCAGCACGACCTTGGTGCCGCGGCGCAGCGTGACGTCGCGGATGGTGATCATCGCGTGAGGTCCTCGCGCGTCAGCAGCAGCACCGCGTCGTCGCCGGCGCTGCTGGCCAGCCACACCGGCTGCAGATGCGGGAATGCCGCGTCGAAGTGCGCGCGCTCGTGGCCGATCTCCAGCAGCAGCACGCCGCCGTCGGCCAGGTGCGCCGGCAAGTCGCGCAGCAGCGGGCGGATGAAGTCCATGCCGTCGGCGCCGCCGTCCAGCGCCAGCGCCGGCTCGGCACGGTATTCGGCGGGCAAGGCCTGCATCGATTGACGGTTGACGTAAGGCGGGTTGCACAGCACCAGCTCGTAGCCGCCTTGCGCCGCCGCCAGCCCGTCGCCCTGGCGCAGCCGGATGCGGCCGGCCAGGCCATGACGATCGACGTTGCGCCGGGCGACGGCCAGCGCGTCGGCCGACACGTCGGTGGCATCGATTTGCGCGCCAGGCCAGGCCAGCGCGGCCAGCACGGCCAGGCTGCCGTTGCCGGTGCACAGGTCGAGGATGCTCGCCGGCGCGGCCGCCAGCCAGGGCTCGGCGCTGCCTTCGGCCAGCACCTCGGCGATCAGCGAGCGCGGCACGATCACCCGCTCGTCGACGAAGAAGGGCAGGCCTTGCAGCCAGGCCTCGCCGGTCAGGTAGGCGGCGGGTTGGCGGCTCTCGATGCGCTGCGCGATCAGCGCGTCGACGGCCGCGGCCTGCTCGGCGCTGACCGTGCGCTCGAGTTCGTCGTCGGCCAGGTCGAGCGGCAGTTGCAGCCGCCACAGCGCCAGCCACGCCGCTTCGTCATGGGCATTGGCGGTGCCGTGGCCGAAGGCCAGGCCGGCGGCATCGAGCTGCGCGGCGGCGCGCTCGATCAGCGTCCTCAGCTTCATGCCAGCAGCGTTTCCAGCGTGCGGCGATAGACGTTCTTCAGCGGCTCGATGGTGGCCGCTTCGATGCGTTCGTTCACCTGGTGGATGCTGGCGTTGACCGGGCCGAACTCCATCACCTGCGGGCAGATGCGCTTGATGAAGCGGCCGTCGCTGGTGCCGCCGGTGGTGGACAGCGCCGGCGTCACGCCGCATTCGGCCTCGATGGCCGCGGCCAGCGCGGCGCTCAGCGTGCCCGGCGGCGTGAGGAAGGGCTCGGCGCCCAGCCGCCAGTCGAGGTGGGCGTCGAGGCCGTGGCCGTCGAGCAGGGCCTGCACGCGCTGCTGCAGCAGCGCTGGCGCCGATTGCGGGCTGAAGCGGAAGTTGAAGTCGACCACCAGTTCGCCCGGGATCACGTTGAGCGCCCCGGTGCCGGCCTGCACGTTGCTGACCTGCCAGGTGGTGGGCGGAAAGTGCACGTCGCCGGCGTCCCACACGGTGCCCGCCAGCTCGGCCAGCGCCGGCGCCGCCAGGTGCACCGGGTTGCGCGCCAGTTGCGGGTAGGCCACGTGGCCTTGCACGCCGCGCACGGTGAGGCGCGCGCCCAGCGAGCCGCGGCGGCCGTTTTTCACCGTGTCGCCCAGGCGCTGCACCGAGGTCGGCTCGCCGACGATGCAGGCGTCGAGCGCCAGGCCCTGCGCCTGCAGCCATTCGACGATGCGCACGCTGCCGTCGCGCGCCAGCGATTCCTCGTCGCTGGTGAGCAGCAGCGCCACTGCGCCGCCATGCGCCGGCCGCGCGGCGACGAACTCCTCGGCGGCCACCACCATCGCGGCCACCGAACTTTTCATGTCGGCGGCGCCGCGGCCGTAGAGGTGGCCGTCGCGGTGCGAGGGCACGTAAGGCGGCGTGGTCCAGGCCTCGGCCGGGCCCGGCGGCACCACGTCGGTATGGCCGGCCAGGCCCAGCACCGGCCCGGGCCGCGGGCCGCGGTGCACGGCCCACAGGTTGCTGACGACGCCGCCCTCGGGCCCGTGCGGCAGGTGCACGCAGTCGAAGCCGGCGGCCGTCAGCCGCTCGGCGATCAGCGCCTGGCAGCCGCCGTCCGCGGGCGACACCGAAGGCCGGCTGATCAACTGCTCGGCCAGCCGCAGCGCGGCGTTCATCGGACCGCCTCGCCGCTTCGCGTCGGTTCCCCGAGGGCGAGCGAAGGCGACCGGGAGACCCGGGTCGCGTTCACTTCTTCACCATCCAGGGCGCCGCCGCCTTGGTCTCTTCCTCGGGCCGCACGTCGAGCGTGATCTCGGTGAAGCTGGCCTGCTCGGGCTCTTCCTTCTTGGGCGTGACGCGCGAGACCGGCGTCAGCTCGTTCTGCAAGCGCCACAGCAGGTTGGTCGGCGAGTCGGCATGCGCCATGCCTTCGTCGCGGGTGATGGTGTTGTCCTTGATCAGCCGCGCGATGTCCTGCTCGAAGGTCTGCGAGCCTTCGGCCATCGACTTTTCCATCGCTTCCTTGACGCTGGAGAAGTCGCCCTTCTCGATCAGCTCGGCGATGTACTTGCTGTTGAGCAGCACCTCCACCGCCGGGATGCGGCCGCCGACGTTGCTGCGCAAGAGGCGCTGCGAGACGATGGCGCGCAGCCCCGCGGCCAGGTCCGACAGCAGCGCCGGCCGCGATTCCGGCGTGTAGAACGACAGGATGCGCCCCAGCGCGTGGTAGCTGTTGTTGGCGTGCAGCGTGGCCAGCACCAGGTGGCCCGACAGCGCGTAGCTGATGGCCGAGGTCATGGTCTCGCGGTCGCGGATCTCGCCGATCAGGATGCAGTCCGGCGCCTGGCGCAGCGCGTTGCGCAGCGCCGTCTGCAGCGACTGCGTGTCGCGCCCCACCTCGCGCTGGTTGACGATCGAGCGCTTGTTGGTGAACAGGAATTCGATCGGGTCCTCGATCGTCAGGATGTGGCCGGTGAGCTGCTGGTTGCGCCACTCCAGCATCGAGGCCAGCGTGGTGCTCTTGCCGGTGCCGGTGGCGCCCACCATCAGGATCAGGCCGCGCTTCTCGACGACCAGCTGCGACAGCATGTCCGGCACGCCCAGCGAATCGAGCGCCGGAATCTCCTGCGGGATGCAGCGGAACACCGCGGCGATGCTGCCGCGCTGCTTGAAGGCCGACAGCCGGAAGCTGCCGACGCGCGCCACGCCGATGCCGACGTTCAACTCGCCCGTCTCGTCCAGCTCTTCGAGCTGCTGCGGCGTCAGCAGCTCGGCCAGCAGCTGGCGCGTCTGCGACGGCGTGAGCAACTGGTCGGACAACTGCAGGATCTGGCCGTGGATCTTGATGAGGATCGGCGTGTTGGCCGACATGTAGACGTCGGAGGCGTTCTTCTCCGCCATCAGGCGAAGCACCCGTTCCATGTTGGCGCTCATCGCGGTCCTCCCGGTGGTTGCGGCCGCGGTTTCAGGCGCGCAGCAGTTCGTTGATGCTGGTCTTGCTGCGCGTCTGCGCGTCCACGCGCTTGACGATCACCGCGGCATACAGGTTGTACGCCGCGCCGCCGGCCGCCGTCTTGGGCAGGCTGCCGCTGACCACCACGCTGCCGCTGGGCACGCGGCCATAGGTGGTCTCGCCGGTCTCGCGATTGAAGATGGGCGTGCTCTGGCCGATGAAGACGCCCATGCCGAGCACCGAGTTCTCTTCGACGATCACGCCTTCGACGACCTCGCTGCGCGCGCCGATGAAGCAGTTGTCTTCGATGATGGTCGGGTTGGCCTGCAGCGGCTCGAGCACGCCGCCGATGCCCACGCCGCCCGACAGGTGCACGCCCTTGCCGATCTGCGCGCACGAGCCCACGGTGGCCCAGGTGTCGACCATGGTGCCTTCGTCGACGTAGGCGCCGATGTTCACGTAGCTGGGCATCAGCACCACGTTCTTCGCCAGGTAGGCGCCGCGCCGCGCCACCGCCGGCGGCACCACGCGAACGCCGGCTTCGCGCAGCCCGTCTTCGCCGATGTGGCTGAACTTGGTCGCCACCTTGTCGAAGAAGTGCAGGTCGCCGGCGCGCATCAACTGGTTGTTGGTCAGGCGGAAGCTCAGCAGCACCGCCTTCTTGACCCACTGGTTGACGCGCCACTGGCCGACGCCCTGGCGCTCGGCCACCCGCACGCGGCCGGCATTCAGGTCACCGATGACGTGGTCGACGGCGTCGCGGATCTTCGGGTCGGCGGTGGTCGGCGAGAGTTGCGCGCGGCCTTCCCAGGCGAGGTCGATGATTTCTTGCCAGTCGAATTCGATGGTCTTGTGCGGTGCGGTGCTCATGAAAGGCCTTCTTGGTAGGAGACGATGCGCTCGGCGGCTTGCAGGCATTCGTCGACCGGCGCCACCAGGGCCATGCGAACGCGGCCTTCGCCGGGGTTGTGGCCGTGGGCGTTGCGCGCCAGCAGGCTGCCCGGCAACACGGTGACATTGTATTGAGCGAGCAGGCCCTGGGCCCAGGCCACGTCGTCGGCCGGCCGGCCGTTGCGGGTGGGCAGCGCGGCCCACAGGTAGAAGCCGGCGTTGGGCAGCCGCAGGTCGAGCGCGCGCGCCAGCAGCGGCGTCACCTGCGCGAACTTGGCGCGGTACAGCTCGCGGTTGGCCTGCACATGCGCCTCGTCGTTCCAGGCGGCGATGCTGGCGCGCTGCACCAGGCCGCTCATCGCGCTGCCGTGGTAGGTGCGGTACAGCAGGAAGGGCTTGATCAGCGCCGCGTCGCCGGCGACGAAGCCCGAGCGCATGCCCGGCACGTTGCTGCGCTTGGACAGGCTGGTGAAGGCGATCAGGCGGCGGAAATCGCTGCGGCCCAGCTTCGCGGCGGCTTCCAGTCCGCCCAGCGGCGGCTCGTCGCCGAAGTAGATCTCGGAGTAACACTCGTCGCTAGCGATGACGAAGCCGTGGCGGTCGCTCAGCTCGAACAAGCGCTGCCATTCAGCCAGCGGCATCACCGCGCCGGTGGGGTTGCCCGGCGAACAGACGTAGAGCAGTTGCGTGCGCGCCCAGGTGGCCTCGTCGATGCGGGACCAATCGGCCGCGAAGTTGCGCGCCGGGTCGCTGTTGGCAAACGCCGTCTGCGCGCCGGCCAGCAGCGCCGCGCCTTCGTAGATTTGATAGAAGGGATTCGGGCAGACCACGATGGCGCCGGGCTGGGTGGGGTCGATCACCGTCTGCGCAAAGGCGAACAAGGCCTCGCGCGAGCCGTTGATCGGCAGCACCTGGGTCAGCGCGTCCACGCTCACGCCGTAGCGGCGCTGCAGCCAGTCGGCGCAGGCCTGGCGCAGTTCGGGCTCGCCGGCAGTGGCCGGGTAGCTGGCCAGCGTCTTCAGGTTGGCGCCGAGCGCCTGTTCGATCAGCGCCGGCGTCGCGTGCTTGGGCTCGCCGATGCCCAGGTTGATGGGCTTCAGGCCTTGCGGCGGCTTGAGGTCCTGCGTCAGCGCGCGCCAGCGTTCGAAAGGGTAGGGGTGCAGGCGGCCGAGCAGCGGGTTCATAGGGGCGCGATTATCGGCGCCGGCGGTGCCAGCGGCCCGATCGGCCGCCCGCCGGCGTCACAGCGCGCCCTTGCAGCCCGGCGCGCCGCAGCGGCAGCGCAGGCGGCCCTCGTGGTGCGATTCGCCGTAGTCCACCGTGATCTCTTCGCCCGGCGCGATGTCGCGCAACGCGTAGAACTCCACCCGGCCCTGGCGGATGCATAACCGGGCGTTCGAGCGGCAACTGTGATTGGTGAAGCGCATCGGGTCCAGACTCTTGGAGAAGTCGATCGCCTTCTTCGCCGACAGCTCGACGATCATGATGCGTTCGCTGCGCGTCGCGCGGATGCGCGCTTCGGCCACGCTGATGGCTTCGCCGCGGATCTCGCCGATCTTCAGCCGCCGCGGCACGGCTTCCGCCGCGAAGACGCCGTGGCCGTCGATCGCGCTGGGCTTGACCGCCACCGCGAACTTCTGCCATGGCGGCCGCACGACGGCCGGCGCCGCGCTGGCGTTCACGACGCGAAGCCCGACAAGTCCACCGGCGGCTGCGGCTTCCAGCCCTTCTTGCGCTGTTCCACCGTCACGTAGGTGCGGATGCCGCCGCGCACGTACCAGTCGGCATGGATGCGGATGAAGCGCGGCGCGATCGCCTTCACGAGGTCGTCGACGATGGCGTTGGTCACTTTCTCGTGGAAGGCGCCTTCGTTGCGATAACTCCAGAAATACTGCTTCAGGCTCTTGGTCTCGACGCAGAAGGCGTCGGGCACGATCTCGATCTTGAAATGCGCGAAGTCGGGCTGGCCGGTCAGCGGGCACAGGCAGGTGAACTCGGGCACGTCGAAGCGGATCACGTAGTCGCGCGCCGGCTGCGGGTTGGCGAAGGCCTGCAACTCTTTCGAAGGCGCGCTCGGCGGCACGGCCGGGGCCGGGCGTCGGGGCGGGGATGGACGGGGCATGATGGGCAATTCCAGCGGGGGCGCGATGCTATCATCCGGCCCCGCAGGCGCTCTCGTTCGGAGCGCTTTTTGTTATTGAAATCAAGCACTTGAGCGCCAGCGCCGGATGCGCCTCGACCAGATCAAACTCTCGGGCTTCAAGTCCTTCGCCGAGCCCACCACCTTCCAGTTGCCCGGCCAGCGCGTCGGCGTGGTGGGCCCCAACGGTTGCGGCAAGTCCAACATCATGGACGCGGTGCGCTGGGTGCTGGGCGAGAGCAAGGCCAGCGAACTGCGCGGCGAAAGCATGCAGGACGTGATCTTCAACGGATCCGGCCAGCGCAAGCCCGCCAGCCGCGCCAGCGTGGAATTGGTGTTCGACAACCAGGACGCGCGCGCCGGCGGCCCCTGGAACCAGTTCAGCGAGATCGCCGTCAAGCGCGTGCTCACGCGCGAAGGCAGCAGCAGCTACTTCATCAACAACCAGCCGGTGCGCCGGCGCGACGTGCAGGACGTGTTCCTCGGCACCGGCCTGGGCCCGCGCGCCTACGCCATCATCGGCCAGGGCACGATCAGCCGCATCATCGAGTCGCGCCCCGAGGAGCTGCGGCTGTTCCTCGAAGAAGCCGCCGGCGTCAGCAAGTACAAGGAACGCCGCCGCGAGACCGAGAACCGGCTGAAGGACACGCGCGAGAACCTCACCCGCGTGGAAGACATCCTGCGCGAGCTGAACGCCAACCTCGACAAGCTGGAGAAGCAGGCCGAGGTGGCGGCGCGCTACCGCGACCTGCAGGACCAGGGCACGCTCAAGCTGCACCAGCTGTGGTTTCTGAAGCACCGCGACGCGGCGCAAGAGGAAGCGCGCGTCAAGGCCGCCGCCGCCGAGGCCGCCACCGCGCTGGACGCGCAAGCCGCCGAGCTGCGCGCGGTGGAGCTGGAGCTCGACACGGTGCGCCAGTCGCACTACGCCGCCAGCGATGCGCTGCACTTGAAGCAGGGCGCGCTGGCCGATGCGGCGCTGGCCGTCAGCCGGCTGGAAGAGCGCATCCGCTACGTGGTGGAAGGCCGCCAGCGCGCCGAGGCGCGGCTGTCGGACCTGCAATCGCAGAACGGCCAATGGGCCGAGCGCGAGACCGCGGCGCATGGCGAGGTCGACGACATCGCCGGCCAGATGGCCGGCGTCGACGAGCAGCTGGCGCTGCTGGATTCGCAGGCCGAGGAGCAAGCCGCGCAGTTGCCGCAGCACGAAGAGGCGCAGCGCGCTGCGCAAAGCCGCAGCAACGAGCAGCGCGGCGCGGTGGCCCAGGTGCAGCAGCAGATCCAGGTGCTGGCCGCCGACAGCCGCAACGTCGACGAGCAGGCGCGCCAGCTGCGCGCCCGCCGCGAGCGCCTGGCTGCCGAGCGCCAGGGCCTGCAGGCGGTGGACGCCGAGCGCCTGGCCGCGCTGCGCAGCCAGCATGCCGCGGCCGACGAGCAGCAGCAGACGGCCGACGCCCGGCTGCACGAGCTGACCGAGCAGGTGCCCGCACTCGACGAGCAGCGCCGCGCGGCGCAGGACGCGGTCAACCGCGAATCGGCCCGCCAGGCCGACCTGGGCGCGCGCCAGGAGGCCTTGCGCGCGCTGCAGGAGAAGGTGCAGACCGAAGGCAAGCTCAAGCCCTGGCTGGCCAAGCATGGGCTGGAAGGCCTGGCCGGGCTGTGGACCCGCGTGCACATCGAAACCGGCTGGGAGCCGGCGCTGGAATCGGCGCTGCGCGAGCGGCTGAACGCCTTGTCGGTCGGCAAGCTCGACATGGTGCGCGCCTTCGCCGCCGACGCGCCGCCCGCGCGCATGGCCTTCTATTCGCTGCCACCGGCGGCGATCCCCAGCACCCACCACACGCTGCCGCGGTTGACGGAAAAACTGCGCCTGTCGGACGCCGGCCTGTCGGCGCTGCTGGGCGACTGGCTGGAAGGCGTCTACACCGCCGCCAGCCTCGACGAGGCGCTGGCCCTGCGCGACGAGCTGACCCACGGCGAGCTGATCATGACGCGCGAAGGGCACGCGGTGTCGCAGTTCGCGGTGGCCTTCTACGCGCCCGATTCCGAGCAGGCCGGCATGCTGGCGCGCGCGCAGGAGATCGAGAACCTCGACCGTGAAAGCCGCGCGCAGGCGCTGCTTGCCGACGACGCGCGCAGCGCCTCGGTGCGCGCCGAAGCGGCCTACACCGATGCGTCGCAGCGGCTGCTGGGCGCGCGCCGCGAGGCCAGCGAGACGCAGACCCGCGCCCACCAGTTGCAGGTGGAGCTGCTGCGCCTGTCGCAGCAGGCCGAGGCCACCGATGCGCGCCGCGGACAGCTGGAAGAAGAGCTGGCCGAGATCGACGCCCAGCAGGAAGCGCTGGAAGAACGCCGCCTGACCGGCGAGGCGCGCTTCGAAGAGCTGGACTTGCAGCTCGGCCAGGCGCAGGAGCGCCACGCCGAGCTGGACGACGCGGTGATCGCCGCCGAGCGAACCTTGGCCGACGCCCGCGAGCAGCAGCGCGCGCTGGAGCGCCAGGCGCAGGAAGCGCGCTTCCAGGCGCGTGCGCTGGCCGCGCGGCGCGACGAGTTGCAGCGCGCCATTGAAACCGCGCGCCAGCAGATCGAGGCCAACCGCCAGGCCGGCCAGCAGTTGGAGCTGGAGCTCGGCGCTTTCAACGACAGCGCCGCGCAGTCGGGCCTGCAGGAGGCGTTGGCGCTCAAGCTCGATCGCGAGCAGCAACTGGCCGCCAGCCGCAGCGAGTACGACGACCTGGCCGCCAAGCTGCGCAGCGGCGAGGAACGGCGCATGACTTGCGAGCGCAGCCTGGATCCGTTGCGCGAGCAGATCACCAAGCTGCAGCTGGAGCAGCAGGCCGCGCAACTGGGCGGCGCGCAGTACCTGGAGCAGTTGCAGGCCGCGAATGCCGATCTGGAGGCGCTGGCCAAGTCGATCGACGATGGCAGCGTCAAGCTCTGGGGCCTGCAGACCGAGATCGACCGCATCAACCGCGAGGTGGCCGCGCTCGGCGCCGTCAACCTGGCGGCGCTGGAAGAGCTGACGACATCGCGCGAGCGCAAGACCTTCCTCGACGCGCAGAACGCCGATCTGCTGGAAGCCATCCGCACGCTGGAAGATGCGATCCACAAGATCGACCTCGAAACGCGCGACCTGCTGGCCCAGACCTTCGACCAGGTCAACGACCATTTCGGCCGCATGTTCCCCAGCCTGTTCGGCGGCGGCAACGCGAAGCTGGTGATGACCGGCGACGAAATTCTCGACGCCGGCGTGCAGGTGATGGCGCAGCCGCCGGGCAAGAAGAACAGCACCATCCATTTGCTGTCCGGCGGCGAGAAGGCGCTGACCGCCATTGCGCTGGTGTTCGCGATCTTCATGCTCAACCCGGCGCCGTTCTGCTTGCTGGACGAGGTGGACGCGCCGCTCGATGACGCCAACACCGAGCGTTATTCCAAGCTGGTCAACGAGATGTCGCGCAAGGGCACGCAGTTCCTGTTCATCAGCCACAACAAGATCGCGATGGAGATGGCCGAGCAGCTCATCGGCGTGACCATGCAGGAGCAAGGCGTCTCGCGCATCGTCGCGGTCGACATGGAAGCGGCCATCGGCATGGCCGAGTCGGCCTTGGCGGCCTGAAGATCGCAGCCATCATGCAGATCACGCTCGGCACCGGACTGGCGATCGCCGGCATCGTCGTGCTGGTGCTGATCGTCGCGCAGGGCTGGTGGTCGGCGCGCCGCGCCGCGCCGCGTCGCGCGGCGCTGGGCGGTGCGGCGGCGGCCGCCGGCGGCGAGCGCGTGGAGCCCGGCTTCGGCGACGACGACGGCATGGCCAGCACGCAGCCGGCCACGCCGCCGCCCGAGATGCGCCCCGCCTTGCCGCGGCGGCCGCAGCGGCTGGACGCGCTGATCGACGCCATCGTGCCGATGACGCTGGAGTCGCCCGTCAGCGGCGAGTTCCTGCTCAGCCACCTGCCGCCCAGCCGCCGCGCCGGCACCAAGGTCTTCCTGGTCGAAGGGCTCGACGCCGAGACCGGCCAGTGGGAGCCGCCCGCCGCCGGCCGCCGCTACGGCGAGCTGCAGGCCGGCGTGCAACTGGCCAGCCGCAGCGGCGCGCTCAACGAGATCGAGTATTCCGAGTTCGTGCAGAAGGTGCAGGCCTTCGCCGACGGCGCCGGCGCCGTGCCCGACTTCCCCGACATGCTGGACGTGGTGGGCCGCGCGCGCGAGCTGGACGCCTTCGCCGGCCCGCTGGACGCGGTGCTGACCGTCACGCTGCGCGCCAACCAGGTCGCCTGGTCGGTCGGTTATGTGCAGCAATGCGCCGCGCGGCTGGGCTTCGTGGCCGGCGCGGTGCCGGGCCGGCTGGTGCTGCCGGCGGCCGAGGAGGGCGCGCCGCCGCTCCTGGTGCTGTCGTTCGACCCGCAGGCCGCGCTGGCCGACGAGCCGCAAGCCGCCGCGGTGCGCGAATGCACGCTGAGCCTGGACGTGCCGCAGTCCGACGAGCGTGCCGAGCCGTTCCCCGCGTGGCACAACAGCGCGCGCACGCTGGCCGACGACATGGACGCCAGCCTCGTCGACGACCAGGGACAGCCCGTCACGCTGCACGCCTTTGCCGCCATCGGCACCGAGCTGCAGAACATCTACCGCCAGTTGGAGTCGCGCGACCTCGGCGCCGGCACGCCGGCAGCGCGGCGGCTGTTCAGCTAGACCATGGCTGCCGACCCCGCTGGCCGCGCCGCTGCACGCGCCGCCGAACTCCGTGCCCTGCTGCAGCACCATGCCCACCGCTACTACGTGCTCGACCAGCCGGAGATTCCGGACGCTGATTACGACCGTTATTTCCAGGAACTGCAGGCCATCGAGGCCGCGCACCCCGAGCTGCTGACGGCCGATTCGCCGACGCAACGCGTCATCGGCCAGGTGCTGGACGGGCTGACGCCGGTGAAGCACGCGCTGCCGATGCTGTCGATCCGCACCGAGACCGACACCACGGCGGCCGGTGCCGAAGCCTTCGACGCCCGCATCCGCCGCGAGCTGGGGCTGGCTGACGACGCGCCGCCCGTCGAATACAACGCCGAGCTGAAGTTCGACGGCCTGGCGATCAACCTGCGCTACGAAGACGGCCTGCTGGTGCAGGCCACCACGCGCGGCGACGGCGAGACCGGCGAGGACGTGACGCACAACGTGCGCACCATCGGCCAGATTCCGCTGCGGCTGCTGGGATCGGCGCCGCCGCCGTTGATCGAGATCCGCGGCGAGGCCTACATGCGCCGCGACGACTTCGAGCGCCTGAACGAGCGCCAGCGCGAGAAGGGCGGCAAGACCTTCATCAACCCGCGCAACACGGCGGCCGGCGCCATCCGCCAGCTCGACAGCCGGGCGCTCGCCGACAAGCGCTTGAGCTTCTTCGCCTACGGGCTGGGTGACGTGAAAGGTTGGGCGCAGCCGCCCACGCACAGCGCCACGCTGGACGCCATCGCCGCTTTCGGCGTGCCGGTGAATGCCGACCGCCGCGTGGTGCAGGGCGCGGCCGGGCTGGTGGCGTACCACGAGGCCATCGCCGCGCGGCGCGACGCGCTGCCTTTCGACATCGACGGCGTGGTCTACAAGGTCAACTCGGTGGCCTTGCAGCAGCGCCTGGGCTTCGTCTCGCGCGAGCCGCGCTGGGCGGTGGCGCACAAGTACCCGGCGCAGGAGCAGGCGACGCGGCTCAACGGCATCGCCATCCAGGTCGGCCGCACCGGCAAGCTGACGCCGGTGGCCAAGCTGGAGCCGGTGTTCGTCGGCGGCACCACGGTCAGCAACGCGACGCTGCACAACGTGTTCGAGCTGCGCCGCAAGGGCGTGCGCGTGGGCGACCAGGTGATCGTGCGCCGCGCCGGCGACGTGATCCCCGAGATCGTCGGCCGCATCCCGGCGCCGCGGCCGGCCTACGTGCCCAACTTCCGCATGCCGCGCGAATGCCCCGTCTGCGGCAGCCGCGTGCTGCGCGAAAAAGGCGGCATCGACCACCGCTGCTCGGGCGGCCTCTTCTGCGCCGCGCAGCGCAAGCAGGCGCTGCTGCACTTCGCCGGCCGGCGCGCGATGGACATCGAAGGCCTGGGCGACAAGCTGGTCGACCAGTTGGTCGACGGCGGCCTGATCCGCACCCTGCCCGAGCTGTACACGCTGGGCCTGGCCAAGCTGGCGGCGCTGGAGCGCATGGCCGACAAGAGCGCGGCCAACCTGGTGGCGGCGCTGGACCAAAGCAAGAACACGACGCTGAACCGCTTCATTTACGCGTTAGGCATCCGCCACGTCGGCGAAGCGACGGCGCGCGACCTGGCGCGCCACTTCGGCGCACTCGACCGGGTGATGGACGCGAGCGTCGAGCAGCTTCTGCAAGTGCCCGACGTCGGCCCGGTGGTGGCGCAAAGCATCCGCAGCTTTTTCGAGCAGCCGCACAACCGCGAGGTGGTGGAACAACTGCGCGCCGCCGGCGTGCACTGGGACGAGCACGCAGGCAGCGAGACCGCCAACGCCGTGCCGCTGCCCTTGAGCGGCAAGACGCTGGTGCTGACCGGCACGCTGCCGACGCTGACGCGCGACGAGGCCAAGGCGCTGGTCGAGGCGGCCGGCGGCAAGGTGGCCGGCTCGGTGTCGAAGAAGACCTTTGCCGTCGTCGCCGGCGAGGAAGCCGGAGCGAAGCTGGACAAGGCGCGCGAGCTGGGCATCACCGTGCTGGACGAAGCGGGGCTGCAGGCCTTGCTGCAACAAGGAGGCTGAAACCCCGATGGCCGTGCGCGAGATCCTGAAGATGGGCGACCCGCGCTTGCTGCGCGTGGCGCAGCCGGTGCAGGCCTTCGGCACGCCCGAGCTGCTGGCGCTGGTCGACGACCTGCACGACACGATGGTCGCCGCGCGCGGCGCCGGGCTGGCCGCGCCGCAGATCGGCGTCGACCTGCAGGTGGTGCTGTTCGGCTTCGAGCGCAACGACCGCTACCCCGACGCGCCGCCGGTGCCGCGCACGGTGCTGGTCAACCCCGTCATTTCGACGCTGTCCGACGCCGAGGACGAAGGCTGGGAGGGCTGCCTCTCGGTGCCGGGCCTGCGCGGCCTGGTGCCGCGCTGGTCGCGCATCCGCTACCAGGGCCTCGACGAGCAAGGCCGAGCGATCGACCGCGAAGCCGAAGGCTTCCACGCCCGCGTGGTGCAGCACGAATGCGACCACCTCATCGGCCGCCTGTACCCGACGCGCATGCGCGACCTCACCAAGCTGGGCTTCACCAGCGTGCTGTTTCCGGAGATGGACGCGCAGCAGAGCGACGACTGACCGACGCTCAGCGCAGCAGCGGCTTCAACTGCGTCCAGACGTTGTCCAGCATCCGCGGATGCGCCTCGGCGCTGGGGTGGATGCGGTCGGGCTGGAACAGCCGCGCGGCGTCGGGCCCGTCGGCCACGCCGGCCAGGAAGAACGGCACCAGCGCCACCTGTTCGCTGCGCGCGGTGTCGGCGAAGATCCGCTGGAAGTCTTCGGTGTACTTGCGCCCGTAGTTCGGCGGCACCTGCATGCCCACCAGCAGCACCTTGGCGCCGGCGGCCTTGGCCTGGCGCGTCATCGCCAGCAGGTTGTCGCGCGTGCCGGCCAGCGGCAGGCCGCGCAGCGCGTCGTTGCCGCCGAGTTCGATCACCACCACGGCGGGCCGGTGCTGCTTCAGCAAGGCCGGCAGCCGCGACAGGCCACCCGACGTGGTGTCGCCGCTGATGCTGGCGTTGACCACCTTGAAGGCCATGCGCTGCTCGGCCAGCCGCCGCTCCAGCAGCGCCACCCAGCCGCTGCCGCGCGCCAGGCCGTATTCGGCCGACAGGCTGTCGCCCACCACCAGCAGCGTGCGCTCGGCCGCGGCGCCTTGCGCCGGCAGCAGCCCCGCACCGAGGGCGGCCACGAGCAGCAGGCTACAGTCCCGCAGCCATTGCCGCCGGCCGCATCGGCCCGATCGAATGCCCACCACGTCCATCATCTCCGTCCAACAAGTCACCAAGCAGGTGGCCGACGCCACCGGCGTGCTGACCATTCTCCATGACATCAGCTTCGAGCTGAGCGAGCGCGAGTCGGTGGCCATCGTCGGCGCCTCGGGCTCGGGCAAGAGCACCTTGCTGTCGATCCTGGCGGGGCTGGACGTGCCCAGCAGCGGCCGCGTGGTCGTCGCCGGCACCGAGTTGTTCGCGCTGGACGAGGACGCGCGCGCCGCGCTGCGCGCGCGCCAGATGGGCTTCGTGTTCCAGAGCTTTCAGTTGCTGGCGCACCTGTCGGCGCTGGAGAACGTGATGCTGCCGCTGGAACTGATGGGCCGCAGCGACGCCCGCGCCGCGGCCACCGAGATGCTGCAGCGCGTGGGCCTGGCCGAGCGCTTGCGCCACTACCCGCGCGTGCTGTCGGGCGGCGAGCAGCAGCGCGTGGCGCTGGCCCGCGCCTTCGTCGTACGGCCCGCCGTGCTGCTGGCCGACGAGCCCACCGGCAGCCTGGACTTCGCCACCGGCGAGAAGGTGATGGAGCTGATGTTCGCGATGAACCGCGAAGCCGGCACGACCCTGGTGCTGGTGACCCACGACCGCCAGATCGCCGCGCGCTGCGACCGCCAGTTGCGCATCGAGGCGGGGCGGCTGTTGGCGCCTTGAGCGTTGAATCAGCGGATGTATCCGCAGCCATCGGCGGATCTTCGGGTGGCGCCGATCGGCCGTGAACGCGTGGGACCCGCACACCTTGCAGAAGTGACGCATGAGGTCGGGCCGATACGACCGCGGCCGATGGCTCACTCATCCTCGGGCTCGTCTCGCGGCGTCTGGGCGGCCTGCCTCGGTACGGCTGCCCGAGGCTAACGGCTCAACCCGGCGCATCCGTTGTGTCCACCGGCAACGCATAAGGCAGGCTTCCTAGCGTCAGCAAGGGGCCGTCGGCCGCGCCGAGGTGCAGGCTGCCGCCGGCCGCGGCGGCGATCTTCAACTCGGCCAGCGCCACGTAGCGCCCGGGCGCCAGGCGGCCGGCCAGGGCCACCAGGCCGGCGGGTTGCTCGGGGTCGGCGCTGTCGTAGACGTCCTGCCCCGGCTGCATGGCCGCGGCGCCGCCGAGCACGTAGCCGCGGCGCTTGAGCGTGCCGCGGTACTGGCTGCGCGCCACCACCTCCTGGCCTGGGTAGCAGCCCTTCTGGAAGTTGACGCCGCCCACCAGTTCGAGGTTGACCATCTGCGGTACGAAGCGTTCGCTGGTGGCGGCCACGATGCGCGGCACGCCGCTCAGCGCTTCCAGCGCCAGCCACGCGTCGGCGTCCAGCGCCGGGCCGGGCAGAGCAGGCGCGGCGGCCGGCCGCAGCAGCAGCGCGCGCGGTAACGGCTGGTCGTCGAGCAAGGCATCGGGCAGGCGGATGACGCGGCCATCACCCTCGTCGCGCATCTGCCAGGGCGCCAGGCTGCCCAGCAAAGTGCGCGCATCGGCGCCGGCCGCGCCCCACAAGGCGTGCTGCGCGCTCGCGTCCTCCAGCTTGCACTTGGCGCGCAGCACGAACATCGTCAAGCGCTTCAGCACGGCGCTCAGCAGGTCGGCGCTGCAGGCCAGGAAGACCTCGTCGCCGGCGCCGGCCCAGATCACGAAGCTGGCCAGCAGCCGGCCCTTGGCCGAGCAGTAGCCGGCCAGCCGCGCCTCGGCGGGCTGCAGTCCTTGAACGTCTTGCGTGAGCTGGCCGTGCAGAAAGCTGCGAGCGTCGGGCCCGTGGGCGCGGATCAGTCCCCAGTCGGCCAGGCGCAAGGCGCCGCTGGGCAAGGTGGTGCTGGTCATCAGTACCGCCCGGCCGTTCCGAAGGTACTGAGCGCCCCCTCGGGGGGCCGCGAACGAAGTGAGCTTGGGGGCGTCATGCCCCATTATCATCAGCCCCCTATGCGGCAGGGGGTCAAGGGCTTGAAGGTGCTGGCATGGCTGGCCGCCTTCTGTGCGTCGGCCGCCATCGCCTTGGTCGCCGTCGCCTGGTGGTGGCTGCAGCAACCGCTGGCGCTGGCCAAGCCCAGCATCGAGTTGTCGATCGAAACCGGCAACAGCCCGCGCGACATCGCCCAGGCCTGGGTCGACGCCGGCGTGCAGACCGACGCGCGCTGGCTCTACGCCTGGTTCCGCGCCTCCGGCCAGGCGCGGCGCATCCGCGCCGGCAGCTACGAGATCCACGCCGGCACCACGCCGCGCGGCCTGCTGGAAGCGCTGGTGCAGGGTCGCGAAACGCTGCAGATCGTGCGCCTGACCGAAGGCTGGACGGTGCGCCAGATGCGCCAGGCGCTGGCCGCCGCGCCGGGCCTGAAGCCCGTCACGCGCGACTGGGACGAGCCGCGGCTGATGCAGGAGCTGGGGCTGCCCGGCGTGCCAGCCGAGGGGCGCTTCTTCCCCGACACCTACGCCTATGCGCGCGGCGTCAGCGACCTGACGGTGCTGCGCCGCGCCCAGCGCAGCATGCAGCAGCGCCTGGCCGAGGCCTGGGCCGCGCGCGCCGCCGACACGCCGCTGAAATCGGCCGACGAGGCGCTGGTGCTCGCCTCCATCGTCGAGAAAGAGACCGGCACCGCGGCCGACCGGCCGCTGATCGCCGGCGTCTTCAGCAACCGGCTGCGCATCGGCATGCCGCTGCAGACCGACCCGACGGTGATCTACGGCCTGGGCGAGGCTTTCGACGGCAACCTGCGCAAGCGCGACCTGCAAGCCGACACGCCCTACAACACCTACACACGCAACGGCCTGCCGCCGACGCCCATCGCGCTGCCGGGCCTGGCCTCGTTGCGCGCCGCGGTGCAGCCCGAACGTACCAAGGCGCTGTACTTCGTGGCCCGCGGCGACGGCAGCTCGGCCTTCAGCGACAGCCTGGCCGAGCACAATCGCGCGGTGAACCGTTATCAGCGCGGGCCGGCGCAACGATGAAGCCGGGCCGCTTCATCACCTTCGAAGGCATCGACGGGGCCGGCAAGAGCTCGCAGATCGCGCAGGCCGTCGAATGGCTGCGCGAGCGGGGCCATGCGGTGCTGGAAACGCGCGAGCCCGGCGGCACCGCGTTGGCCGAGACGCTGCGCGAGCTGGTGCTGCACCAGCCGATGGATGCGCTGACCGAGGCGCTGCTGGTCTTTGCCGCCCGGCGCGACCATCTGGCGCAGCGCATCGAGCCGGCACTGGCCGCCGGCCAGACCGTCGTCTGCGACCGCTTCACCGATGCCAGCTTCGCCTACCAGGGCGCCGGCCGCGGCTTCGACCGCGGCGTGCTGGCGCAGCTGGAAGCCTGGGTGCAGCAGGGCCGCCAGCCCGACCTGACGCTGTGGTTCGACCTGCCGGCCGCGGTGGCGGCCGAGCGCCGCGCCGCCGTGCGCTCGCCCGATCGCTTCGAGCGCCAGGACCTGGCCTTCTTCGAGCGGGTGCGCGCCGGCTACGCGGCGCGCTGCGCCGAGCACGGCGCGCGCTTTCGCCGCGTGGACGCGCTGGGCAGCCGCCAGCAGGTGTGGGCCGACGTGCAGGCGGCACTGGCCGCCACGGGGTGGTGGTGACGAGTAACGCGTTAAGTGAAGGCATGCCCTGGCTGCGGCCGCTGCCGCAGCAGGCCCGCGCGATGGCGCAGGCGCATGCGCTGCTGCTGCACGGCGCCACCGGCGACGGGCTGTTCGAAGGCGCGCAGGCGATCGCCCGCTCCTGGTTGTGCGAGGCCGAAGACGCGGCCGCCAGGCCCTGCGGGCGCTGCGCCGCCTGCCATCTGCTGCAAGGCGGGCTGCACCCCGACCTGTTCCGCCTGTTCCCCGAAGCCTTGCGTCAATCGTTGGGCGGCAGTGCTGCGGAGGGCGGCGAGGCCGCCGAGTCCGAAGGCACGACCAAGGCCGCCAAGCGCAAGCCGAGCCGCCAGATCCGCATCGACGAGGTGCGCGCGGCCATCGACTGGGTGGCCACCACGTCGGCGCGCGGCCGCGCCAAGGTGGTGCTGATCTACCCGGCCGAGGCGATGAACCTGCAGGCCGCCAGCGCCTTGCTGAAGACGCTGGAAGAACCGCCGCGCGGCGCCCGGCTGCTGCTGGCCGCCGCGCAGCCGGCGCAGTTGCTGCCCACGGTGCGCAGCCGCTGCCAGGTGCTGCGGCTGCCGCCGCCGGCCGCCGAGGCGGCGCGCCAATGGCTGGCCGGGCAGGGGCTGGCGCAACCCGAGGTGCTGCTGGCGGCCGCCTCGGGCCGGCCCTTGGAAGCCGCGGCGCTGGCCGCCGCCGGCATCGACGCCGCGCGCTGGCAGGCGCTGCCGGCCGCGGTGCTGGCAGGCCAGGCCCAGGCGGTCGCCGGCTGGCCGGCGGCGCAGGTGCTGGACGCGCTGCAAAAGCTCTGCCACGACGGCCTGGCGCTGGCCCTCGGCGCCGCGCCGCGCTTCTTTCCGGCGGCGGCCTTTTCCGTGCGGCCGGCATCGGCCGCCGCGCTGGCGGCCTGGAGCCGCGGCCTGAACCGGCTGGCGCGGCAGATCGAGCACCCGTGGAGCGAGCCGCTGCTGATCGACGCCTTGCTGCTGCAGGCGCGCGAGGCCTGGAAAGGCCGCAGCGCGGAGGCCTCCGATACACTCGCCGCATGAGCGATAAGCCTGCAATTCGGCCGGCCTCCGCAGGGGGCGGCATGGCGCCTTTGGCGCCGGCCGGCGCGGCGGCGCGGCCCAGCGTGATGCAGCTCGTGTTCCGCGAGAAGGGCGCGCTGTATGCCGCCTACATGCCCCTGCTGACCGACGGCGGCCTGTTCGTGCCGACCACGCGCGACTACAAGCTGGGCGAGGACATCTACCTGCTGCTGTCGCTGCCCGACGACCCGCAGCGTTATCCGGTGGCCGGCAAGGTGGCCTGGATCACGCCGGCCAACGCCTCCGGCGGCCGCACCCAGGGCGTGGGCGTGCGCTTTCCGGCCGACGAGAAGACGCGCGCGCTGAAGCTGCGCATCGAAGAGATCCTGGGCACCGCGATCTCCTCGGTCAAGCCGACGCAGACGATCTGAACCGCGCTGTCGATGTTCGTCGACTCGCATTGCCACCTGAGCTTTCCCGAACTGCACGGCCGCGTCGACGCCGTGCTGCAAGACATGGCCGCCGCGCGCGTCGAGCGCGCCTTGTGCATCTGCACGACGATCGAAGAGTTCCCGACCGTACACGGCCTGGCGCTGGCGCACGACAAGCTCTTCGCCACCGTCGGCGTGCACCCCGATTCCGAAGACGTGCACGAGCCGACGCTGGACGATCTGCTGCAGCGCGCCGCGCTGCCGCGCGTGGTGGGCCTGGGCGAGACGGGCCTGGACTACTACCGTCTCAACGGCCGCAGCGTGGCGCAGATGGAATGGCAGCGCGAGCGCTTTCGCGTGCACATCCGCGCCGCGCGGGCGAGCGGCCTGCCGCTGGTGATCCACACGCGCAGCGCGTCAGACGACACGCTGGCCGTGCTGCGCGACGAAGGGCAGGGCCGCGTCGGCGGCGTCTTCCATTGCTTCACCGAAACGCGCGAGGTGGCGCGCGCGGCGCTGGACCTCGGCTTCATGATCTCGTTCTCGGGCATCCTGACCTTCCGCAACGCCGAAGAACTGCGCGAGGTGGCGCGGCTGGTGCCGCTGGATCGCTGCCTGATCGAGACCGACAGCCCCTACCTCGCCCCGGTGCCGCACCGCGGCAAGACCAACACCCCCGCGTGGGTGCCGCACGTCGCTGAACGCCTCGCCGAGCTGAAAGGCCTGAGCCTGGAACAGGTGGCCGCGCAGACCCGCGACAACTTCGACCGCCTGTTTGCGCGCGCCACGACCTCATGAAGCTGCATCGACGCTCGTTCAACGCCCGGCTGCTGGTGCTGTGCAGCGGCTCGATGCTGCTGGCGGGCCGCGCCCATGCGGGCGCCTACGAAGACTTCTTCCGCGCCATCGAGCTCGACGACGCGGCCCGGCTGCGCGAGTTGCTGGCCCGCGGCATGGACCCCAACACGCTCGACCCCAAGGGCCAGCACGGCTTGTTCCTGGCGTTGCGCGGCGGCGCGGCCAAGGCCGTGCAGGCGCTGCTGGAGCCTGCCGACACGCGCATCGACAGCGCCAACGCCGCCGGCGAAACGCCGTTGATGATGGCCGCCTTGCGCGCCGACGTCGACGCGATGCGTGCGCTGATGGCGCGCGGCGCGGCCGTCAACCGCCCCGGCTGGACGCCGCTGCATTACGCCGCCAGCAGCCCTTCGGCCGCGCCGGTGAAGCTGCTGCTGGAGCAGGGCGCCGCCGTCGATGCGCGCTCGCCCAACGGCAACACGCCGCTGATGCTGGCCGCGCGCTACGGCAGCGAAGACAGCGTGGCGCTGCTGCTGGCCAAGGGCGCCGACCGCAAGCTGCGCAACGACCGCAACCAGACCGCCGCCGACACGGCGCGCCTGGACGGCCGCGAATCGCTGGCGCGCCGGCTCGAAACGGGCAATCCCTGAAAGTCGCTGGAAGCCGCTAAATGACGCGGCAAATGCGCCTACCGGATGTCGGCGAGGCGCCGACGCCGCGTCGATCGTGAACTGTCGCCGTGTCGGAAGTCATCCGACACGCGGTCTGGGCGGCCGCCGACTGGTCAGCCATGGCAGGCCCTCACTACAGTGCACCCTGTGCAGGCCCCATCCACGGGCCACGGGAGCACCGACATGTCAGAGCACTCCGTCGTCGCCAATCCGTTCATGCTGATGGTCCAGCCCGAGGTCGTGTTGGCCGCCATCGAAAAGTCCGAGCGCCTGGGGCGCCTGAACCGGCACCTGTGCCGCCCGCTCGACCGCCAGACCGTGGTCGGCCAGGCACCCGCGGTCGAAGCCGATGACGACATCGACGAGGCCGAATCGGACAGCGACGCCGACGGCGCGCACTGAGCGACGGCGCGCGTCCGGTCAGCGAGACCGGGAGCGCGAACGCCGCGACGAAGAGAACGTCGCGGTGACCCACACCGCGGCCAGCACCAGGGCGCCGCCCAGCACGGTCAGGGCGCGGTTCTCGCGGATGAAGCGAATCACCGGCTGGTTGAGCAGCGACGACGTCGGCTCGCCGGCGGCCTTCGGCGTGCCAGCCGGCAGCGGGCTCGATGGTTCCATCCGCAGGTTGGCGCGCTGCGCCTGATCCGAAGTCTCCGCGGCGTCGCCAGGCGTCGTGCCCAACGGACTGTTCGCGATGGCCGATTTCAGCGCGCCCAGCGGCGTTTCTTCGGCCGGCGCGGCCACCACGTCGGCCGCCGCCGCGCGGGCCGGCAGGCCGCGCCGCATGGCCGCTGAACCGCCAGCCGACGAGGCTGCCGACTGGTCCTGCATCTGCAGCAACAACTCGACCGTCCGCGACTGCGGAATCCCGATCGCGCCGCCGGCCGATGCCTGAGCACTTGGCGCCGGCGCGCCGATGTCGACCGGCTTCGGCGTAGCCGTCTCGGTAGCGTCGATCGAGGCCATCGGCGCGGCCGAGGCGACGGACCAGCCGAGCAGCAGGAGCAGCACCGAAGATGCATTTCGATACATGGCCGGGATTCTAGGGATCGGGTCGCCGGCGGTGGGCGTGATTCGAGCACCAGATTCGGGGGTCGCTCGCGCCTGTAAGTGCGCACAATGTTTCTTATGTCAACTTAAAGATGCGCTGTTGATGCGCTGTTGGAAGGCCCGCAGCCGCTGCTCAGCTCGTCGCGTCCAGCAGCGTGCCCATCATCTGGTCGCCGGTCTTGAAGACGGCCAGATTGGCCAGGAACTGGTTCTTCGCGACCAACTGGCCGACGAGATCGCCCGCCAAATCGTCGCCCGGCTGCGTCGCCTGGGTCAGTGACGTCGTCACGCCGCCGTCCGCCGCGGTGCTCTGCGTCACCTGACGACGGCGAAACCCGTCCATCGCCAGATTGGCCACGTTGTGCGCCGACGTTTCGAGCGCCGTCTGCGCGGCGCTCATGCCGCTGAGGCTGATGGCCGAGAGCGTAGTCATGCCGGCATTGTCCTGCCGGCGGTGCGGCCGCGTTTCGGCCGGCACGAGCCAAGCAACGCCGGGCGCCAACTCATTCACGGCCAGGATTCGCGCTTCGCCCTACCAGTCCTGCACCGATCCGTCGACGCCGATCGGCGTCGAGGGCGTGCGGGTCTGCGCCGGCAATTGCGCCAGGTGCTGCAGGTTCAGCTCGATGCCGAGGCCGGGTGCTTCGGGCACGATGAGGTAGCCCTGGTCCAGCTGCAGCGGCTGCACGACCAGTTCGCGCTTGGGCGAGGTCGATTCGCCGGTGTATTCCTGCAGCGCGAAGTTGGGAATCGCCGCGTCCAGCTGCACGCAGGCCGCGGTGGAAATCGGCGACAGCGGGTTGTGCGGTATCACCTTCACATGGTGCGCTTCAGCCAGCGCCGCCGCCTTCTTGCTGCCGGTCAGCCCCAGGCACAGGCAGACGTCGGGCCGCACGTAGGCGCAGCCGCCGGCCGCCAGCAATTCCTGGAACTGGAAGATCGACGTGAAGCGCTCGCCGGTGGCCACCGGCAGCCCGCACTGGCGCTGCACGTCGCCCATCAGCCGCGGGCTGTCGGGCAGCATCGGGTCTTCGTAGAAGAACGGCTGGAACGGCGCCAGCCGCCGGGCCAGCGCGATCGACTCGGCGGGGTTCATCTGCCGGTGCAGTTCGATGCACAGGTCGGCAGCGCCGTCCAGGGCCTCGTGGACGGCGCCCACGCGCTGCACCGCCTGGCGCGCCCATTCCTCGAACGAGCGATGGCGGTGGAAGTCGGGCGCGAAAGGCGAGAAGCGAACGGCGGTGAACCCCGCCGCCACCAGGGCGCGCACATCGGCCACCAGCTCGTCCGCCGTCTGCCCCTGGGCGTGGACGTAGCAACGCACCTTGTCACGCGTGCGGCCGCCCATCAGCTCGTACACCGGCACGCCCAGGCGCTTGCCCAGGATGTCCCACAGCGCGATGTCGATGGCCGAGATGGCGCCCGCCACCACGGCGCCCATGAAGTGCGAGCTGCGTTGCAGGGCTTGCGCGTGGTGCTCGATGCGCGACGGATCCTGGCCGACGAGGTACGAGGCCATGGCGTCGATCATCGCCGCCGTGGGGCGCGGCCAGCCGTGCACCCCGGCTTCGCCGGTGCCTACGGTGCCGTCTTCGCAGGTCACGCGCAGCAGGCACCAGCGGTCGACCAGAAAGGTCTCCAGCTGGGCGATTCGCGTCGGCTTCATTCGGGCTTGACGCCGGCGCTGGCGATCACCTTCTGCCAGCGCGTCGTTTCGGATTTCAGCAGCGCCGCGAAGTCTTCCGGCGTTGGCGTGACCAGCATGCCCATGCCCATGGCTTCGAAGCGCGCCACGATGTCGGGCTGCTGGCGGACGTCGCGCCACTTGGCGGCCAGCCAGTGCGTCACTTCGGGTGGCGTGCGCGCCGGTGCGAACAACCCGATCCAGCCCAGCGACTCGAAGCCGGCCAGCGCCGGCATCGACTCCTGCACCGTCGGCACGTTGGGCAGCGACGGCAACCGCGTCTTGCCGGAGATCGCCAGCACGCGCAACCGGCCCGACTTGACGTGCGGCTCCACCAGGTTGTAGCCGGTGAACATCAGCTTCACCTGGCCGCCCAGCAGGTCGTTGATGGCCTGCCCTTCCCCCTTGTACGGCACGTGCACGGCCTTGAAGCCGGCCATCGAAGCCAGCATCTCGGTGGTCAGGTGCCCGGCCGAGCCTTGGCCGCCCGAGCCGAAGGCCAGCTCACCCGGCTTGGCCCTGGCCAGCGCGACCAGTTGCGCCACGTTGGCGGCGGCGAGTTCGGCGTTGACCACCAGCACCAGCGGGCCGCCGGCCAGCACGGTGACCGGCGTGAAGTCGGTGGCCGGCGCGTAGCCGAGCTGCTTGTACAGCCAGGGGGCGACGATCATCGCGGTGGGTGCGGCGGCCACCAGCGTGTAGCCGTCGGGCGCCGCCTTGGCCGCGGCATCGGCGGCCAGCGTGCCGCCAGCGCCGGGCTTGTTGTCGACGACGAAGCTGCCGCCGGTGGCCTCGCCCACCTTCTGCGCGAAGGTGCGCGCAAACAGGTCGGCCGCGCCGCCGGCGTTCACGCCCACCAGGATGCGCACCGGCTTGGCGGGGTAGCCGCCCTGCGCCAGCGACGGCGCGGCAAAGCCGCAGCCCCAGGCTGACAAGGCCAGCAAGGCCTGGCGGCGGGATCGGCTGGCGGGCATGGCATCTCCGGGGGTGCTGAGGTCGTGGCCGCGATTCTGGAAGGCCGATCCATAGACGACCAATAGAATCGGCGCCTCACCCATCGAAGCCTTCGATACATGCAGCCTTCGGCCACGGCGCTGGTGTCGCGCTTGCTGGTGCGCGCCCGGCTGCGCCATCTGCACGTGCTGGCCAAGGCCGCCGAGTTGCGCAGCGTGCAGCGCGCGGCCGCGGCCGTGGGCCTGACGCAACCGTCGGCGACGCATGTGCTGGCGGAACTGGAGCGCCTGCTCGGCTGCCGGCTGTTCGACCGGCACGCGCGCGGCGTCACGCCGACGCCGGTGACGATCGAGCTGCTGCCGCTGGTGCGCCGCATCCTGGACACCGTCAACGAATGTGCCGATGCCGTGGCCGCCATGACCAACGATGCCGGCGGCGTCGTGCAGGTGGCCGCCATCACGGGCGCCATCAACGGGCTTCTGGCGCCGCTGCTGCCGCGCTTCAGCCAGCGGCACCCCGAGGTGCTGGTCAACCTCCAGGAGGTGGACGTGGCGCAGATCGGCGCCGTGCTGGCGCGCGGCGGCATCGACGTCGTGTACTGCCGCACGCCCGACGAAGTGCCGCAAGGCTGGCAGTTCGAGCCCCTGGTGGCCGACCGGCTGATCGTCGTCTGCGGCCCTCGGCATCCGCTGGCGCGCCGCAAGCGGCTGGCGCTGGACGATTTGTGGCGCGAGACCTGGCTGCAAGGCCCGGTGGACAGCGCGCCGCGGCGCGCGCTCGATCGGCTGGCCAGCGAGCGCGAACGCGCGCCGCGCTATCGCCTGGTGAGTTCGCGCTCGACGGCGGTGCTCGTCACCATGCTCGGCCAGGACCGCCTGCTCTCGCTGGTGCCGCACAGCGTGGCGCGGCCCTTCGTCGCGGCCGGGCAGATCGTCGCGCTGCCGATCGAACTGCCAACGCCGTTCGCGCCGATCGGTGCCTTGCACCCGGTGCAACTGCGCGGCGAGGCGACGCGCACCCTGCTGCGCTTCGTCGCGGCCCAGGTCGGCGCCGAGGGCACCGAGGGCTGATCGGCGCGCGCGCCGGACCACGCGCTATGCTGCAGCGATGTCCGCGAAACCGCCCATCGTCCTCGTCCACGGCGCCTGGGGCGGCGCCTGGATCTGGCGCCGCGTGCTGCCGCCGCTGCGCGCCGCCGGCCACGAGGTGCATGCCGTCACGCTGACCGGCGACGGCGAGCGCGCCCACCTGCGCCGGGCCGGCATCGACCTGTTCGACCACATCGACGACGTCGTGGCCCTGGTGCAGGCCGAAGAGCTGAGCGGCATCGTGCTGGTCGGCCACAGCTACGGCGGCATGGTCGCGACCGGCGCTGCCGACCGGCTGCTGCAGGCCGACGCGCAGGCGGTGCGGCACCTGGTCTACGTCGATGCGATGGTGCCGCTGCCCGGCGAAGGCTGGGGCGACGGCCACAGCGCCGAGGTCGTGGCCGGCCGCACGGCCGCCGCGCAAGCCAACGGCAACGCGCTGCCGCCGCCCGACCCCGCCGGCTTCGGCCTGACCGGCGCCGACCGCGACTGGCTGCTGCGCCGCCAGGTGCCGCACCCCTTCGGCCCTTACCGCCAAAGCCTGCCCTACGACGGCGAGCGCTGGGCGCGGCTGCCGCGCAGCTTCATCGACTGCACGGCGCCGGCCTATCCAACGATCGACGCGATGCGCCAGCGCGTGCGCGCCCTGCCCGGCTTTCGCGTCGTCGAAATGAAGACGGGGCACTGCCCGATGGTCAGCGCCCCGCAGGAACTGGTGCGGCACCTGCTGGATGCCGCGGCGGCGTGACGGCCCTCAGGCCAGCGCCACGCCGGTCTTGCTTTGCACCTCGTCGCGGCTGACGCCGGGGGCCAGTTCCACCAGCTTCAGGCCGTGCGGCGTCACGTCCAGCACGCACAGGTCGGTGATGATGCGGTCGACCACGCCCACGCCGGTGAGCGGCAGCGTGCACTGCGGCAGGATCTTCAGGTCGAAGCCGCCGTCCTTCTTGCGCGCCACGTGCTCCATCAGCACCACCACGCTCTTGACGCCGGCGACGAGGTCCATCGCGCCGCCCATGCCCTTGACCATCTTGCCGGGGATCATCCAGTTGGCCAGGTCGCCCTTCTCGCTGACCTGCATGGCGCCCAGGATCGACAGGTTGATCTTGCCGCCGCGGATCATCGCGAAGCTGTCGTGGCTGCCGAAGATGCTGCTTCCCGCCAGCGTGGTCACGGTCTGCTTGCCGGCGTTGATGAGGTCGGCGTCGACCTCGCTCTCGTCGGGGAAGGGGCCGATGCCCAGCATGCCGTTCTCGCTTTGCAGCCAGACCTCGATCTTCGGGTCGACGAAGTTGGCCACCAGCGTGGGCAAGCCGATGCCGAGGTTCACGTAGAAGCCGTCGGCCAGTTCCTTGGCGGCGCGCGCCGCCATCTCGTCGTGGGTCCAGGCCATGCTCAGGCTCCTTTGGGGTTCTGCTTCGTCGTGCGCTTCTCGATGCGCTTCTCGGGCTTGGCGTTGAGCACCAGGCGGTTCACGTAGATGCCCGGCAGGTGCACGGCGTCGGGGTCGATGCTGCCGGTCTCGACGATCTCCTCGACCTCCACCACGCTGATGCGCCCGGCCATGATCACCGCCGGGTTGAAGTTGCGCGCCGTGCGGCGGAACACGAGGTTGCCCGAGCGGTCGGCCTTCCAGGCCTTGCCGAGCGACACCTCGGGCAGCAGCGCGCGCTCCATCACGTAGGTCTTGCCGTCGAACTCGCGCGTTTCCTTGCCCTCGGCCACCAGCGTGCCGACGCCGGTGCGCGTGAAGAAGGCCGGAATGCCGGCGCCGCCGGCGCGCAGGCGCTCGGCCAGCGTGCCCTGCGGCGTGAACTCCAGCTCCAGCTCGCCGGCCAGGTACTGGCGCTCGAACTCCTTGTTCTCGCCGACGTAGCTGGAGATCATCTTCCTGATCTGCCGCGTTTCCAGCAGCTGGCCGAGGCCGAAGCCGTCGACGCCGGCGTTGTTGGACACCACGCTCAGGTCCTTGACGCCGCTGTCGCGCAGCGCGGCGATCAGCGCCTCGGGAATGCCGCACAGCCCGAACCCGCCGACGGCGAGCAACTGGCCGTCGCGCACGATGCCCGCGAGCGCCGCCTCGGCGCTCGGGTAGATCTTGTTCATGAAGGATCGCTCCTGGAAGTTCAGGGCCGGAAGGCTACCCTGCCTTGGCCCCGCGCGGCGTTACGTAGATTTCACTAAGGCCTGCTCCGTAGAATGGCGCGCGATCAGCGCGGCCCGCGAGGGCGACGAGGGACTTGCCCGATGGACCACGACAACAAAGGCTCGCCGGCCGACATCGAGATGCTCAACGAGGCGCTGGCCACCCTGGTGGCGCCGTGGGTGCGCGGCCTTTCGATGCGCGTCACCGAGGCGCGCGCCGGCGAGGTGGTGCTCAGCCTGCCGGTGACGCCGCTGGTGGTGCACGGCGGCGGCGTGCTGTGCGGCCAGGCGATGATGGCCGCCGCCGACACCGCGATGATCCTGGCCGTGATGACGCGGCTGGGCGGCTTCAAGCCGATGACCACGGTGCAGTTGCAGACCAGCTTCCTCAAGCCCGTGCCCGGCGACGGCGGCGAGGCGCGGCTGCTGGCGCGCGTGCTGCGCATGGGCAAGAGCCTGGTGTTCGGCGAGATCCTGCTGCACGGCCGCGGCGGCGACCTGGCCGCGCACGCCACCACCACCTACGCGCTGCTGTAGCCGGCCGCGCCGCCTTCGCGTGGACGCACCGCTGCTCGACTACCGCGTCGCCTTCGACCAGGCGCCGGTGGGCCTGGTGCTGTCGCGCCACCGGCTGATGATCGACTGCAACCAGGAGCTGCTGGCCATCTTCGGCGCCGCGCGCGAGCAGATCGTCGGCCGCTCTTTCGAGGTGCTGTACCCCACGGCCGACGAGTTCCAGCGCACCGGCGAGCGCATCGTCGCCCAGCTCGACGAACATGGGCGTTATGCCGACGACCGCGTGATGAAGCGCGTGGGCGGCCGCGGCGAGCTGTTCTGGTGCCACGTGGCCGGCCGCGCGCTCGATGCGCGGCAGCCGCACGCGGCCGGCATCTGGGCCTTCGAGGACTTGTCGTCGCGGCGCGTGCTGAAGGCCGAGTTCACCGCGCGCGAGCGCGAGATCGCCGCGCTGCTGGTGGAAGGCGCCACCAGCAAGCAGATCGGCCGCCGCCTGGCGATCAGCCCGCGCACGGTGGACGTCTACCGCGCGCGGCTGATGCGCAAGCTCGGCGCGTCGACGACGGCCGAGCTGGTCAACAAGCTGTTGACCGGCTGATCAGCGCGCGGTCAGCGGCTGCTCAGAACTCGTAGCGCAGCGTGATCTGCACCGCCCACTGCGATTCGCCGGCCGCCTGCTTGGTGACGTAGTCTTCCAGGCTGCCCAGGCTGTAGATGTAGCGCCCTTGCGCGTCGCGGCCGTTGTAGTTGACGAAGCTGCGGTTCGACGGAAAGCCGATCTCGTCGATGCGGCCCCACTTCTTGTTCAGCAGGTTGCCGAAGTTGAAGATGTCGAAGGTCAGCGATGCCTTGTGGCTCTTGGTGAAGCCGGGCAGTTCCTGCTTGAAGCGCAGGTCGAAGTTGTTGACCCAGGGCGCGTAGTTGTTGTTGCGGCCGACGACGCCGCCGGCGGCCGAGCGCAGCCCCGGGTTGGCATTGACGATCTCCCAGAAGCGCGCCTCCTCGGCCGCGCCGCCGCGGAACACCACCTCGCCGGAGCCGGCGGCGCTGGGCACGTACATCAGGTCGTTGCCCGAGATGCCGTCGCCGTTGAGGTCGTTGATGTAGGTCCAGCTGTAGGGCTTGCCGCGGCGGCCTTCGTAGAACACGCCCACCGTCGTGCGGTAGTCGGCGACGAAGGCCTTGGCCCAGGTGGCCGTGGCGCTGACGCGGTCCTTGATCAGGTAGTTGGAGTTCTGCAGCGTCTCTTCGTTGGGGTTGAAGATGTTGCGGTTGCTCCAGTTCGAATTCGAGGTCGACGAGGTGATCGGGCTCACCTCGGTGGCGCGCGTCTTGGTGTAGGCCAGGTTCCAGCCGAAGCCCATCGCCGCCGGCTGGCCGACCGACAGCGTGATCGCGTCGCCCTCGCCCTTGCCGGTGCGCGTGGCCAGCAGCACGTTGGTGCCCCAGTTGGGGTTGGACAGCGCGCGGTTGCGCAGGCCCGCGCAGGTGGTGCCGGTGGTGATCGACGTGCCGTTGGCATTCCAGCACGCGCCGTTGTAGCCGTTGGGCGTGTAGAACAACTGGCGCCCGTCGTTGCCGGTGGCCGTCGGGTTGCCCAGGTTCATGTGCTGGTAGTAGATGGCGCTTTCCACCTCGGTGTGCAGCCACTCGGCGCCGAACTGCAGCTTGCCGACCCAGGGCAGCGCCGGCGTCTCGGCGTCGAACGCCAGGTTGGCCTTCCAGACCGAGGGCTGCTCCAGCGTCGGCGAGATGAAGTCGATGTTGGGCGCCGGCGGCGTGCCGGTGAGGCCGGGCTGGCGCGTCACGTCGGGGCTGAAGATGGCGTTGGCCGCGGCGCAGGTGCTGTAGTTCTGGCAGTTCAGCGAAGCGCTGGCCATGCCGGTGTTGGTGAACGGGTTGGACAGCCAGACGTTGGCCGCCGCGCCCTGGAACAGGCCGAAGCCGCCGCGCAACTGCATCTGCCGCTCGGGCGTGCCGAGGTTCCAGTTGAAGCCCACGCGCGGCTGCACCAAGCGGTTGCCGTCCAGCGTGACCGTGTTGTCGAGGCCGAAGCCGCCGCTGTCGCGCGTCAGCGTGCCGTTGGCGTTGACGCTGCCCGGCACGCGCGGCGCGGCCGCCGCGGCGTTGGCCAGCGGCTTGGTCGGCACGTCCTGCTGGTCGATGCGCAGGCCCAGCGAGACGCTCAGGCGCTTGTCGATCTTCCAGGTGTCCTGCGCGAACAGGCCGATGTTCTTCAGCGACCAGATGGCCACCGCGTCATCCAGCGTGCGGCCCGTCTGCGGCGACACCAGCGTGTAGCTGGAAGGCTTGCCGAGGCGGAAGTTCTCCAGCGTCGCCAGGTCGCGCTGCGCCGGCGTCATGTCGTTGCAGTTGGCGAAGGTGCCGAACGAGTAGGTGCCCGGCTCGCAGCCGAAGGTGTAGTTGCCGAAGATGTCCTGCAGGAAGGCGTTGTAGATCTTGTTGTCGACGTAGTCGAGGCCGAACTTCAGCTCGTGCGCGCCCTTGGTCCAGGTGCCGCCGGCGTAGAGGTCGACCGTCTCGGTGTCCAGGATGTTGCGGTGGCGGCTGTTGATGGTGCCGAAGTTCAGGAAGCGGTTGTTGCTGCTGACGCTGGAGGGCGTGCCCTCCGGCAGCGCGCCGGAAAAGCGCAGGCCGATCTGCGGCAGTTGCGCACCGGTGGCCGAGGCCTCGACCTTGGAGTAGTCGCGCTTGGAGACCTTGAGCTCGGTGCTGAAGTCGTCGCTCCAGTCGGCGAACCACTGGCCGACCACGCTCTTCAGGTCCTTGTCGGCGACGTACCAGTACGAGCTGAGCGACAGCCCGGTGGCGCTGAAGCCGGCCAGCGTCGGCTCGGTCTGCTTGGTCTGCGTGAAGCGCAGGTTGGCGCGGTGGCGGTCGTTGATGTTCCAGTCGAGCTTGAGCAGGGCGTCCTTGACGTTGACCGCCAGCCCCTGCGGGATGGCCGGGCTGCCGATGTCCATGCCCCAGGTGTCGCGGGCGATCGCGATCGCCTGGTCGATCGAGCTCTGCGTGATGCCCACGTTGGTGGCGCTGCTGCCCAGCGGCCCGAAGTCGGGGCTGGCGCGCGAGCTCTTGAACTCTTCGTAGCTGCCGAAGAAGAACAGCTTGTCCTTAATGATCGGGCCGCCGAGCACGAAGCCCTTGGTCGTCTCTTCGAACGGCGCCGGCGCGGTGTAGGCGCCGGTGGTGCGGTTGAAACGGTCGCCGGCCAGCTTGTCGTCGCGGTAGACGTAGTAGACGCTGCCGTGGAACTCGTTGGTGCCGCTCTTGGTCACCGCGTTGGTGTTGGCGCCGACGTAGGCTTTCTGCGTGACGTCGTAGTTGCTGAGGTTGATCTGCACCGACTGGATGGCGTCGATCGAGATCGGCTGCTTCAGCGTCGGCAGGTTGTTGGACTCCAGGCCGAAGGTGTCGTTGATGGTGACGCCGTCGATCGTCACCGAGTTGTAGCGCACGTGCATGCCGGCGGCCGAGACCTCGCCGCGTTCCTTGTCGGTCTGCGCCACGCGCGGGTCGGTGCGCGCGTAGTCCTGCAGGTTGCGCTGGATCGAGCCCAGCGCGTTGAGCTCGCGGTTGCCCAGGCTGGTGCCGGCGCCCATCGCGGCGCTGCTGAAGCGGCCCGAGCCGGCGCCCTGCCCCGTCACCACCACGGTGGTGGCCGCCGGCGCGCCGAGCTGCATGTCCAGCGCCGCGGTTTCGGCCAGCGCCAGGTAGACGTCGTCGCGCTTTTCGCTGCGGCCGTCCTTGCTGACGGTGATGGTGTAGGGCCCGCCGACGCGCAGGCCGCGGGCGGCGTAGCGGCCGTCGGCGCCGGTGGTGACGTTCACCGTCACGCCCGAGTCGCGGTGCAGGATCTGCACCGTGGCGCCGGCCAGCGGCAGCCCGTCGGCGCCGGTCACCAGGCCGGCGACGGCCGAAGTGGTGTTCTGCGCCAGCACCGGCGCCGCGGCCAGCGCGACGGCCACGGCGACGACGGTGCGAGGAAATCCGCTCCAACCCGAATGTGCCATCTGGGTGCTCCCTCGAAGTGTTGAACGATGTCCGCTACGGCGGGCGAGGTTAACTTCGATTGCAGTCTGGCAACAGTGTGTGTAGCGCGCGTGACACGCGCGACACATGTCGGCCGGCGCCATCCCCAGCCAGCCCCGGCCAGCCCCGCCGGGCGTGCGGTCAATCGGCGGCCAGGCCCAGTTCGCTGCTCAGGCGCGCGAGTTGCGCCTGCAGGGCTTCGATCAGCACGGCCTGGCGCGACAGCTCGGCCTTGATCGCGGCCAATTCGCCGGCACTGGCGCTGCCCATTTCGGCGGCACCCGCGGCGCTGCCGGCGGCCGTGCCGATGGCCGCAGCGGCTGGCGGCAGGTCGGCCACCTCGCCGCACAGCAGGTGCGCCCAGCGCGCCTCGCGCGTGCCGGGCGCGCGCGCCAGCTTGACGGCCAGCGCCGGCTGGCGGGCGGCCAGCTCTTCCAGGAAGCCTTCGACCGACGAGACGTCGGCAAAGCGGTGCAGCCGCTCGCTGCTCAGGCGCAGTTCGGCGGCCGTCTGCGGGCCGCGCAGCATCAGCACGGCCAGCAGCGCCACCGCGGCGCCGGGCACGCCCAGAACGCGGGCCATGTTGTGCTCGTAGCGCACCACGCGCGCGCCCGAGCCCTCGAACACCAGCGACAAGGCCTTCAACGCGTCGACCGCGGTCACCACCTCGGCCTCGGTGGCCTCGATCACCGGGTGGCGCGCCGTCTTCTGGTTGCAGCCGGCGAGCAGCGCGTTGAGCGACAGCGGATAGGTGTCGGGCACCGTCGCCTGCTTTTCCACCAGCACGCCCAGCACGCGGGCTTCCAGCGGCGTCAGGCGGCGCATCGGCGGGGACCTTCGCGTCAGACGGCGTAGCCGTCGTCGGCGCTGATGACGGCGCCGTTGACGAAGTGGCTTTCGTTGGCGCACAGCATCATCAGCACCGCGTCGAGGTCCTGCGGCTTGCCCACGCGCTTGCGCGGCAGCATCTGGATCAGCTTCTGCCCGGCCTCGCCCTGCCATTGGTAGTGGTTGATCTCGGTGTCGATGTAGCCGGGGCACAAGGCGTTGACGTTGATGCCGTAGCGGCCCCATTCCAGCGCCATCACGCGCGTCATGTGGATCACCGCGGCCTTGCTCATGCAGTACACGCCGATGCGGGCGCTGGCGCGCAGCCCGGCCACCGAGGCCACGTTGACGATGCGCCCGCCGGTGAAGGTGCCCGGCGCCGTGCCCTTGCTGCGCGCGATCATGCGCTTGGCCACTTCCTGCGCGACGAAGAAGGCGCCGCGCGTGTTGGTGGTCATCACGTCGTCGTAGATCTCGGGCGTCACCTCGGTCAGGTGCTGCGTGGTGCCCATGCCGGCGTTGTTGACCAGGATGTCGATCGTGCCCATCTCGGTCTCGGCATGCGCCACGGCGGCGCGGATGCTGTCGACGTCGGACACGTCCAGCGCCACCACGTGGGCGTCGCCGCCCTCGGCTTCCAGCTCGGCGCGCAGGGTCTTCAGGCGCTCCATGCGGCGCGCCGCCAGCACCACCCCGGCGCCGGCGCGGCTGAGGATGCGCGCGAACTGCTCGCCCAGCCCGCTGGACGCGCCGGTGACCATGGCCACGCGGCCGGAAAGATCGATCTGATAGGCCAAGGCGCCTCTCCCGTTGGATGGTTCGCTAGAGGACGATAGCACGCAGCCCCGCCCTAGAATGCGGCAAGGCACTAGGAGAGATGGCGAATGACCAGCGAGGAGATCCTCCAGCAGTACGGGCCGCGCGAGGCCATGGATTACGACGTGGTGGTCGTCGGCGCCGGCCCCGCGGGGCTGGCCACGGCGATCAGGCTCAAGCAAATCGATGCCGCGTTGTCGGTGGTGGTGCTCGAGAAGGGCTCCGAGCCCGGCGCGCACATCCTGTCGGGCGCGGTGATGGACCCGCGCGCGATCAACGAGCTGTTCCCCGACTGGAAGGCGCGCGGCGCGCCGCTGAACCAGCCGGTCAGCGGCGACGAGGTGCTGTTCCTCGACCGCGACAGCGCGCGCCCGACGCCGGCCTGGCTGATCCCGCAGTGCCTGCACAACGAAGGCAACTACGTCATCAGCCTGGGCGCCGTCACCAAGTGGATGGCCGAGCAGGCCGAAGGCCTGGGCGTCGAGATCTTCCCCGGCTTCGCCGCCGCCGAGGTGCTGTACGACGAGCACGGCGCCGTGCGCGGCGTGGCCACCGGCAACATGGGCGTGGGCAAGGACGGCGTGCCGACCGAGAACTTCCAGCTCGGCATGGAGCTGCGCGGCAAGTACACCATCTTCGCCGAGGGCGCGCGCGGCCACCTGGGCAAGCGGCTGATCGCCCGCTACGGCCTCGATGAAGGCCGCGACCCGCAGAGCTATGCCATCGGCGTGAAAGAGCTGTGGGAGGTGCCCGCCGACAAGGCCAAGCCCGGCCTCGTGGTGCACACCGCCGGCTGGCCGGTGGACGAGCAGACCTACGGCGGCGGCTTCCTGTACCACATGGAAGGCGGCCGCGTGACGCTGGGCTACGTGGTCGGCCTGGACTACCAGAACCCCTGGATCAGCCCCTTCGAGGAGATGCAGCGCTGGAAGACGCACCCGGCCATCCGCGCCCACCTGGAAGGCGGCAAGCGCATCGGCTACGGCGCGCGCGCCATCACCGCCGGCGGCCTGCTGAGCCTGCCCAAGCTGGTGTTCCCCGGCGGCGCGCTGGTCGGCTGCGACGCGGGCACGCTGAACGCCTCGCGCATCAAGGGCAGCCATGCGGCCATCAAGACCGGCATGCTGGCGGCCGACGCCGCGGCCGCGGCCATCAAGGCCGGCCGCAGCGGCGACGAGCTGACGGCCTACCCCGAAGCCTTCGAGAAGAGCTGGCTGCACCAGGAGCTGCACGCCAGCCGCAACTTCAAGCAGTGGTTCAAGTACGGCAACATGGTGGGCACGGTGATGACCGGCATCGAGCAGTGGCTGCTGCCCAAGCTGGGCATCCAGAGCCCGCCGTGGACCAAGCACCGCCACGCGCCCGACTACGGCCGCATGCACGCCGCCGGCCAAGTCGAGCCGATCCGCTACCCCAAGCCCGACGGCAAGCTGACCTTCGACCGCCTGTCATCGGTCTTCATCAGCAACACCAACCACGAAGAGAACCAGCCCTCGCACCTGACGCTGAAGGACCCCACCGTGCCGGTGGCCATCAACCTGGCGCGTTATGCCGGCCCCGAAAGCCGCTACTGCCCGGCCGGCGTCTACGAGTTCGTCAACACCGACGGCACCGACCGCCTGGTGATCAACGCGCAGAACTGCGTGCACTGCAAGACCTGCGACATCAAGGACCCGACGCAGAACATCGTCTGGGTCACGCCCGAGGGCGGCGGCGGCCCGAACTACGCGGGGATGTAGAGACTCGACGCGCGCGGTTGTGCTGTAAATACAGCGTCCGTACAATCGCGCCGTGTCTTCGTTGCGCTTCGAGTGGGATCCCAGGAAGGCGGCCGCGAATCTCCGCAAGCACAAGGTCTCGTTCGAAGACGCGCAGTCGGTCTTCTCGGACGAGCGGGCGTTGCTGCTCGACGACCCCGACCATTCCGAAGACGAAGAGCGGTTCATCCTCCTCGGCCTGAGCCGCAGCCTGCGCCTGCTGGTCGTGGCGCACTGCTACCGGGCGAGCGGGAACGTCATCCGCATCATTTCGGCCCGCAAGGCCGACGCCGACGAGCAGAGCCAGTACCGATAGGTGCCCCCATGCGCAAGCACTACGACTTCACGAATGCCAGAAAGAACCCGTACGCGGCCCAGTTGAAGAAGTCGGTGACGATCCGGCTGGACGAAGGGTCCATCACATACTTCAAGACCATGGCCGAGGAGACGGGCATCCCCTACCAGAGCCTGATCAACCTGTACCTCAAGGATTGCGCGGCGTCCGGCAAGAAGATCAGTCTCGATTGGAAGTAGGAACCGCCGTCACCAATTCGGCTTGCGCTTGTCGATGAAGGCCTGCACGCCTTCCAGCGCCGAGGGCTCCATCATGTTGCAGGCCATGGCCTGGCCGGCATCGTCGTAGGCACCGGCGATGCCTTTTTCCAGCTGGCGGTAGAACAGCCCCTTGCCGGTGGCGATGGCCGCCTGCGGCTTGGCGACGATGCTGGCCACCAGGCGCTCGACCTCGGCATCCAGTTGCTCGGGCGCCGCCACGCGGTTGACCAGGCCCTTGGCGCGCGCTTCCTCGGCGCCGACGAAGTCGCCCGTCACCAGCATCTCGAAGGCCGCCTTGCGCGACAGGTTGCGCGACAGCGCGACGCTGGGCGTGCTGCAGAACAGCCCGACGTTGATGCCGCTGACGGCGAAGCGCGAATCGCTGGACGCCACCGCCAGGTCGCACATCGCGACCAGCTGGCAGCCGGCCGCCGTGGCGATGCCGTGCACGCGCGCGATCACCGGCACCGGCAGCTTCTGGATCGCCAGCATCACCTGCGCGCATTGCCCGAACAGCCGCTGGTAGTACGCCAGCGAAGGCTCGGCGCGCATCTCCTTCAAATCGTGCCCGGCGCAGAAGGCCTTGCCCGCGCCGGCCAGCACCACCACGCGCGCCTGGGGGTCGGCGGCCACGCGCTCCAGCGCCTGCTGCAGCGCGGCCAGCATGGCCTCCGACAAGGCGTTGAAGGCCGACGGCCGGTTGAGGGTGAGCGTGACGACGCCGCGCGCGTCGGTCTGCGCCAGCACCAGGTCTTGATCGCTGCTCATGCGGGTTCTCCTTGCGGCGCGCGCCGCTTGCGGTCACGCCGCATCCTAGCGCGCGGGCGGCCGACGGCCCCGCAGAGCCTCAATCGGCCGTGATGCCGGCCGCCTGGATCACCCGCTTCCAGCGCGCGCGCTCGTCCACCACCATCTGGCCGAAGGCCGCCTGGTCCATCGGCGTGGTCTCGACGCCGGCGGTGGCCAGCTCGCGCTGCAGCGTGGGGTCGGCCGCGGCACGCACCACTTCGGCCGACAGCCGCTTGAGGATGCGCTCGGGCGTCGCCGCCGGCGCTGCCACGCCAACCCAGGTGGCGACGTCGATGCCGCGGATGCCCGCTTCCACCATCGAAGGCGCGTTCGGCATCAGCGCCGAGCGCGCGGCCGACGCCGTGGCCAGCACCTTGATCTTGCCGGCATCGGCCAACGGCTTGATCGGCCCGTAGTCGGCCAGCGCCAGGTCCACGCGGCCGGTGGCCACGTCGGGCATCAAGGCGGCCGTGCCCTTGTACGGCACGTGCGTCAGCTTGAGGCCGAGCTGGAACTTGATCAGCTCGGCGCCCAGGTGCGTCATCGAGCCGTTGCCGGCGCTGCCGAAGTTGAGGTTCTGCGTCTTCGCGCGGTCGAACAGCTCGCTGGCGGTCTTGGCCGGGTTGTCGGGCGAGGTCACCACGAACAGCGGGATGCGCCCCACCAGCGCCACCGGCGCCAGGTCTTCGGCCTTGTACGACAGCGTGGGGTAGAGCACCGGGTTGACCGTCAGCACTGCCGGTGCCGCCAGCAGCAGCGTGTGGCCGTCGGGCTCGGCCTTGGCCACCAGCGAGGCGGCGATCGCCGTCGCGCCGCCGGGGCGGTTGTCGACCACCACCTGCTGGCCCAGCACGCTGCTCAGGCGCTGCGCCAGCACGCGTGCCGTCAGGTCCACGCCGCCGCCCGGCGCGTAGGGCACCACCAGGCGGATCGGCTTGGTGGGCCAGGGCGCGTCCGGCGCCTGAGCCCGGGCCCAGCCGGTGGCGCCGAGGCCGGCCGCCAACAGCGCGGCCGCGGCGCGGCGGCGCGAAGAAAGAGTCGCACGCATCGCTGTCTCCTTGGAATGGGTGTGCGGGTTCGATGGCTGGACAAATTTAGTTTAGCACTGGTAGGATGGTCCAACCAACCAACCGATGAACCAGCTGAGTGAACAAGATGAGCATCGATCTGCAACGCGTCACGCAGGCCATCGGCGCCACCCGCGAAGGGCTGGCGGCCTCGGGCTTTCGCATCGACGTCGCCGAGCGCGGCGGCCGCCTGCGCTTCGCCGTCGAGGCCGGGGCCGACGCCTGCGCCGAATGCCTGGTGCCGCGCGGCATCTTCGAAGCCATCCTCGGCCGCGAGCTGGCCGAAGGCGGCATCGAGGCCGAGGGCTTCGAGCTGGTCTACCCGCTGGACGACGAGTAAGCGCGATGGCCAAGCAAGACGTGGTGCCCGACGAGATCGAGGTCGCGGACTGGACCGCGGGCGTCGAATACTTCATCGACCAGGGCTGGACCGACGGCCTGCCCGTCGTGCCGCCGACGCCCGAGGCCGTGCAGCGCATGCTGGCCGGCGTGCCCGACCGCGACCCCGACGAGGTGCTGGGCACCGTGCCGCCGCGCTGGGCGCAGGCGACGGTGCGCCTGTGCGCCGTCAACGCCGTGATGGCGGGCTGCCTGCCGATCTACATGCCCATCGTGCTGGCCGCGGTGGAGGCCGTGATCGAGCCCGGCTTCAACCTCGCCGGCATCCAGGCCACCACGCATTGCGCCACGCCGCTGCTCGTCGTCAGCGGCCCCGAGCTGAAAGGCCTGGGCCTCAACGCCGGCCACAACGTGATGGGCCAAGGCTTTCGCGCCAACGCGACGATCGCGCGCGCGCTGCGGCTGATCATGATCAACGTCGGCGGCGGCCGGCCCGGCGAGACCGACCTCGCGGCGATGGGTTCGCCCAGCAAATTCGGCCTGCTGCTGGCCGAGAACGACGAAGCCAGCCCCTGGGAGCCCTACCGCGTGGAGCACGGCTTCGCGCCCGGCGACACCATCGTCGCCGCGTTCTCGGCCGAAGGGCCGCACAGCGTGACCAACCACGTGGCCACCGACACCTTCGGCGTCGGCATCTCGATCGCCAGCGCGATGTCATCGCTGGGCAGCAACAACGCCTTCGGCATGGGCGAGGTGGTGGTCGTCGTCGGGCCCGAGCACGCCGAGTTCTTCCGCAAGGAGAAATGGTCCAAGGACGACCTGCGGCTGTACCTGTACCAGAAGGCGCGCAACCGCATCGGCGACCTGATGTTCGGCCAGCGCTACGGCCGCTTCTACAACCGCATGTGGCCCAAGTGGTTCGACCGCTCGCGCGACGACGAGGAAGTGCCCGTCGTCGTGCGCCCCGACGACATCCACATCTTCGTGGCCGGCGGGCCCGCGGGGCGCTTCTCGGCGGTGATCCCCGGCTGGGGCGGCCTGGGCGGCCGCAGCACCATCGCCAAGGTGCGCTTTCCCGCCGGCAGCGTGGCCGACGCCGCCGCCGGCGCCTGAACCGTCTTCTTCAACCCCGATGAAAGGAGGTGCCGATGTGCTGCGTGTGCTGACGCCGGTCGGCAAGGTCGTCAAGACCAGCTTCGACCTGGCCCGGCGGGTTCCGACGCTCGACGGTCTGGTGCTCGGCCTGCTCGACAACAACAAGTGGAACGCCCAGCGCCTGCTGCGGCAGATGGAAGTGGAGCTCAAGCAGCGCTTCGCGCTGAAGGAGGTGGTCTACCTCCGCAAGCCCTACTTCTCGCGCCCGGCGTTCCCCGAGATGATCGAGCAGCTGACCCTGGGCGCCGACGTGGTCGTGACCGCGCTGGCCGACTGAGGCAGTTGTACGTTGAGCAGTGTGCTCGACGCCGCAAGGCTCGAAAGGGCTGGTGTGCCGACGGCAGCCGTGATCACGACCGCATTCGTGCGTGAGGCGGACTACCAGGCCGACACCTCGGGGATGCTGAACTTCAAACCCATCGTGGTGCCGCATCCCACGTCCCACTTGCCGGAAGACCAGATCAAGGCCCTGGCCACGACCATCGTGCCCGAGGTGCTGGATCGGCTCCTGCAAAGGCCCGATTGAACCCGTGTGCTCCGGCGCGGCCGCAAGTGGCCGATGGCCGCGCCGGAGCCCTTCCCGATTCACCTCCGCAGGCCCTGCATGAACCCCACCGAGCTGGACCCGCTGCTGCGCCCGCGTTCGATTGCCCTGCTGGGCGTGTCGCGCGAACCCTCCGCCCAGCCGACGATGAGCGGTTCGACCATCCTCGAAAGCCTGCAGCGCCTGGGCTTCGGCGGCCGCATCGACCTCGTGCACCCCGGCGGCGGCACGCTGCGCGGGCTGCCCGCGGCGGCCTCCATCGCCGCGCTGCCGCAGCCGGCCGACCTGCTGCTGCTGGCCCTGCCCGCCGCCGCCGTGCCGCCGCTGGTGGCGCAGGCCGGCCAGCGCGGCATCCGCGCCGCGGTGGTGCTGTCGGCCGGCTTCGCCGAGCTGGCCAACGATGAAGGCGAACGCCTCGGCCGCGAGCTGCAACAGGCCGCGGCCGCCCATGGCCTGCCGATCTGCGGGCCCAACGGACTGGGTTACCTCAATGTGTGGGACCGCGTGCTCGCCGGCTACTTCCCCTGCCTGCTGGGCGAGCAGCGGCCGCTGCCGGGGGCCTTGAGCATCGTCACGCAAAGCGGCGCCATCGGCAACAGCCTGCTGGCGCGCGCGATGGACCGGCGCATCGGCACCAGCTTCGTGATCTCGGCCGGCAACGAGACCAACGTCTCGGTGGCCGACTACGTCGACTTCCTGGTCGCCGACGCCAAGACCGAGGTCATCGCGATCTACCTCGAAGGCGTGGCCGACGGCGCGCGGCTGCGCTGCTCGCTGCAGCGCGCGGTGGCCGCCGGCAAGCCGGTGGTGGTCTACAAGGTCGGCAAGTCGGCCTTCGGCGCGCGCGCCGCCCTGAGCCACACCGCCAAGGTGGCCGGCGAGCCGGCGCTGTACCGCGGGCTGTTCCGCCAGCTCGGCGTGATCGAGGCGCAGCACCTCGACGACTTGATCGAGGTGCCGATGCTGCTGCTGAAGGCCGGCGCGCGCGCGCCGCGGCCGCCGCGCGGCATCGGCGTCGTCTCCATCTCCGGCGGGCTGGGCGCGATCATGGCCGACCACTTCGCGGCCGAAGGCTTCACGCTGCCCGAGCTGTCGGCCGCCACGCAGGCCAAGCTGGCCGCGCTGCCGCTGAAGTTGGGCTCCACGCTGAACCCGGTGGACACCACCGCCGCCATCCAGCGCAGCGAGGAGACGCTGGCCGACATCCTGCAGATCGTGGCCGAAGACGAGCGCGTCGACGCCCTCGTCTTTCCCAACGCCGCGCGCTTCCCCGGCCCGGCGCTGAACGTGGCCACGCTGATGGCGCAGGCCGCCGAGCAGCTGCCCAAGCCGCTGCTCGCCGTCTGGTACGCCGGCCACGAGAACGCGGCCGCTGTGGCGCGGCTGCACGACAGCGCCGACGTGCCCTGCTTCGACGACCCCGCGGCTTGCGCGCGCGCGCTGGCCGCGCTGCGCGACGTGCGGCAACACGCCGCCGCCGGCGATGCGGCGCCGGTGGCCGCGCCGCCCGGCGCTGCCCGGCGCGCAGCCGCTTTGCTGCCGGGTTATGCCGGCGTGCTGGACGAGGCGCAAGGCAAGCAGCTGCTGGCCGCCTACGGCGTGGCGCTGCTGCCCGAGCGTCACGCGGCCGATGCCGCCGCCGCCGGCCGCGCCGCCGCCGAGCTGGGGCTGCCGGTGGCGATGAAGGTGCTCTCGGCCGACCTGCCGCACAAGGCCAAGGCGGGCGGCGTCGCGCTCGGCCTGGACTCGCCGCAGGCCGTCACGCAAGCCTGGGCCGCGATGATGGACCGCGTGCGCCGCCACGCGCCGGCGGCGCGCATCGACGGCGTGCTGCTCTCGCCGATGGTCGCCATCGAGCTGGAGCTGCTGGCCGGCGCCTATCGCGACCCGCAGTTCGGCCCGGTGCTGGTGGTGGGCATCGGCGGCGCGCAGGTGGAGTCGCGCCCCGACGTCGCGATGCGATTGCTGCCGGTGACCGAGGCCGATTGCCGCGCCGCCATCGCCGAGCTGCAGGACCGCCGCGTCGCGCTGCTCGACGACGAGCGCAAGGCGGTGCTGGCGGCCGCGGTCGCGCGCATCGCGGCGCTGGCCTGGGATTGGCGCGAGCAGGTGGCCGAGATCGACGTCAACCCGCTCGCGCTGACCACCCGCGGCGACGTGCTGGCGCTCGACGCGCTGGTCCGCCTGGCGCGGCCGGAGCCGGACCGGCCATGATCGTCGCCACCGCCGGCCACGTCGACCACGGCAAGACCGCGCTGGTGCGCGCGCTGACCGGCGTCGACACCGACCGCCTGGCCGAGGAGCAGGCGCGCGGGCTGTCGATCGACCTCGGCTTCGCGGCGCTGCGCGCCGAGGGCGACGGCCGGCAGCCGATCAGCTTCGTCGACGTGCCGGGCCACCAGCGCTACCTGCGCAACATGCTCAGCGGCCTGGCCCACGTGGACCTGGCGCTGCTGGTGGTGGCCGCCGACGACGGCGTGATGCCGCAGACGCGCGAGCACGCCGCCGCGCTGGACCTGCTGGGCCTGAAGCGCGCCGCCATCGTCGTGACCAAGATCGACCGCGTCGACGCGCGCCGCGCAGCTGCAGCCGCCGCCGAGGCCCGCTTGCTGCTGGCCGCCGGCGAGCTGCGCGGTGCGCCGGTGTTCCGCGTCTGCGCGCCCAGCGGCGTTGGGCTGGCGGCGCTGGCCGCGCACCTGCAGGCCGAGGCGCGGCGCACGCCCGCCGCACCGGGCCGCGCCGGCGCCGCCAGGCTCGCGGTCGACCGCGTCTTCAGCGTCGCCGGCGCCGGCACGGTGGTCACCGGCACGCTGGTCGAAGGGCGGCTGGCCGTCGGCGACGAACTGCGGGTCTCGCCTTCGGGCCTGGCCGCGCGCGTGCGCCGGCTGCAGGTGCACGACGAAACCCTGCCCGCGGTCGACGCCGGCAGCCGCTGCGCCGTCAACCTGGCGGGCATCGAGCGCACGCGGCTGCAGCGCGGCGACTGGCTGGTCGCCCCTGCCCTGCACGCGCCGGCGCGCACGCTCGACGTGCGCTTGAGCGTGCCCGCCGGCGCGCCGCCGCTGCGCCACGAGCAGACGCTGGTGCTGCACCTCGCGGCCTCGTCGATCGACGCCCGCGTGCTGCTGACGCCGGCGCGCGAACTGCTCCCCGGCAGCGCGGCCTGCGCCACGCTGCGCCTGCGCGCCGAGCTGCCGGCCTGGCGCGGCGACCGCCTGCTGCTGCGCGACGCGGCGGGTGCGCGCATCGCCGCCGGCGGCGTGGTGCTGGACCCCACGGTCGGCACCGTCTCGCGCCGCGGCGCCGCGCACGCCGCGCGGCTGCAGGCGCTGCAGGCCGGCGCCGACCACGAGGTGCTGGCCGCCCTGGCCCGGCAGGCGCCGGGCTTCGTCGACCTGGCCTGGTTCGGACGGCTGTGCCGGCTGCACCGCCAGGCGCTGGACGAGGTGATGGCGGCCGCCGGGCTGGTGGCGATCGACGCCGCCGCCGATGGCGTTCATCATCAAGGTTATGCCGTCGCGCCCGAGCGCCTGGACGAAGCGCTCGGCAGCCTGGCCGCCGCGCTGGCGCACGGCCACCGCGCGCACCCCGAGCGCGCCGGCGAGACGCCGGCCGCCGTGGCCGCGGCGCTGCCGGCGCGGCTGCCGCCGGCGGTGTTCGCGGCCGTCGTCGAGCAGGCGCTGCGCCGCGGCCTGGCCTGCCGCAAGGCCGGCCTGCTGCACCTGCCGGCGCATGCGGCGCGGCTGCTGGGCGACGACGGCGCCGCCTGGGCGCGGCTGCGGCGCAAGCTGGAGCAGCTGGGCCCCGCGGCGCCGCGCGTGGCCGAGCTGGCGCAGCGGCTGGACCTGCCGCCGGCGCGCATCCAGGCGCTGCTGCAGGCCCAGGTGGCCGGCGGCGCGGTGCTGCGGCTGGCGGCCGACCGCTTTGCGCTGCGCAGCGCGGCGCTGCCGGTGGCCCAGGTGGCGCAGCGCGTGGCCGGCGGCCAGGCCGACGGCTGCTTCTCGGCCGCGCAGTTTCGTGATGCGTTGGGCACCGGGCGCGGCCTGGCGATCGAATGGCTGGAGTGCCTGGACCGCCAGCGCGTGACCGTGCGCCGCGGCGATTTGCGCGGCCTGTCGGCGCAGGCCGACGAGGCGCTGGCGCGGCTGCCGCCGGCGCCGCCGCGGCATCGCCACAATTGGCGCCACCGGCATCGTTTTGCCGACGCACAGGCCCCCCGATGAGCACCAGCCCCGCGGACCACGAACCCGGCTTCGAACGCATCCAGACCACGCGCGCCTTCGAGGAGGTGTCGGCGCAGATCCGCCGCCGCGTGATCCACGGCCAGCTTCGCGCCGGCGACCGGCTGCCGTCGGAGCGCGACCTGGCGCTCAAGCTCGGCGTCAGCCGCAACACCGTGCGCGAGGCGCTGCGCGGCCTGGAGATGGCCGGCGTGCTGCGCTCGATGAAGGGCACGGCCGGCGGCGCCTGCGTGGTGGCGCCCGACGGGCAGCTCGTCTCCACCGCGCTGCAGGACATGTTCCAGCTCGGCAGCGTCACGCCGGCGCAGCTGACCGAGGCGCGGCTGCTGATCACCGAGAACGTCGTCCGCCTGGCCTGCGAGCGGCTGGACGAAGCGGCGCTGCAGGCGCTGGAAGACAACGTGAAAGCCTCGCGCCAGGCCAGCGACGCCGGCGACCTGGCCGCGCGCTCGCGCATCAACATGGAGTTCCACAAGCTGCTGGCGGCGCAGACCGGCAACCCGGTCTTCGTGGCCATCATGAACGGCCTGATCGCGGTGATGCACAACTTCATGGAGACGCTGGGGCCGCCCACCGGCAACGAGGTCTACGCCTCGCGCAAGCGCTTCATCGCGCACCTGCGCCGCCGCGACGCCGACGCCGCGATCGCCGAGATGGCGCGCTTCCTGCGCGGCACGCACCGCCACTACCTGTCCAAGCTGGAGAGCCGCGGCCCGCGGTGACGCCGAGCATGAGCCCGGACGACGCCGCGCCTTTCGCCGACCAGGTGGTGCTGCTGACCGCCGCCACCAGCGGCATCGGGCTGGCCGCCGCGCAGCAGTTCGCGGCCGGCGGCGCGCGCGCCGTCTTCATCAACGGCCGCAACGCGCAAGCCGGCGAGCGCGCCGCGGCCCGCGTGCGGGCGCTGGCAGGGCCCGCGGCCGAGGCGCCCGAGGTGCGCTTCCTGCCCGGCGACCTGACCGACCCCGCCGCGGCCGAAGCGGTCTGCCGCGCCGCGCTGCAGGCGCACGGCCGCATCGACGTCTTCGTGCACGCCTGCGGCGCCGAGGTCTCGCCGCGGCCCTTCGTGGAGATCGACCCGGCGCACTACCGCGCGCTGATCGACGGCCACTTCGCCAGCCTGCTGCACTGCATGCGCGTGGTCGCGCCGGCGATGGTGGCGCGCAACGCCGGTTCGATCGTCGTGATCGCCTCCGACGCCGGCAAGCTGGCGACGCCGGGCGAATCGATCATCGGCGCGATGAAGGCGGCCAGCGTGATGTTCGTGCGCACGCTGGCGCTGGAGCTCGGCCGCCACCGCGTGCGGGTGAACTGCGTGACGCCGTCGCTGGTGCTCGACACCCAGGCGCACGACCGCGTGATGGCCTCCGACTTCAGCCGCAAGATCTTCGAGAAGGCGACCCGCCGCGCCCGCCTGGGCCTGCCCGCGCCGGCCGACGTGGCGCGCATGGCGGTGTTCCTGGCCGGCCCGCAGGCTGCCTACGTCACCGGACAGGCGGTCAGCGTCAACGGCGGGATCTCGGCCGCCTGAAAGGGCTCGACGGGTCCGGCCGCCGTGCCCGGCGGTGGCAAAAGCGCCGCGGCGCCGACCGCCGGCGCCGACCGCCAGCGCCACGAGTGATCCAATCGCCGTTAGCCTGTCGTCAACTTGGGGTGAAATGCTCACCCCTTCGCCCGGTCACGAAAATCGCCCGATCCCATCAGGAGACACCCCCGCCATGAGCACCCCGCAGCCCACCATCATCTACACCCTCACCGACGAGGCGCCGCTGCTGGCCACCTGCGCCTTCCTGCCGGTGATCCGCAGCTTCACCCAGCCGGCCGGCATCCGCATCGACAAGAGCGACATCTCGGTGGCCGCGCGCGTGCTGGCCGAGTTCCCGGAATACCTCAGCGAAGCCCAGCGCGTGCCCAACACGCTGGCCGAGCTGGGCAAGAAGACGCTGCAGCCCGATGCCAACATCATCAAGCTGCCCAACATCAGCGCTTCGGTGGCGCAGCTGGTGGCCTGCATCCGCGAGCTGCAGGCCAAGGGCTACGCCATTCCCGACTACCCGGAAGATCCGAAGACCGACGAGGAAAAGGCCATCCGCGCCCGCTACGGCCGCTGCATCGGCAGCGCGGTGAACCCGGTGCTGCGCGAGGGCAACTCCGACCGCCGCGCGCCGCGGGCGGTGAAGGAATATGCGCGCAAGAACCCGCACAGCATGGGCGAATGGGCCCAGGCCTCGCGCACGCATTGCTCGCACATGCACGCCGGCGACTTCTATCACGGCGAGAAGTCGATGACGCTGGACAAGGCGCGCGACGTGAAGATGGAGCTCATCACCAAGAGCGGCAAGACCATCGTGCTCAAGCCCAAGGTCTCGCTGCTCGACCGCGAGGTGATCGACTCGATGTTCATGAGCAAGAAGGCGCTGTGCGAGTTCTACGAGCGCGAGATCGAAGACGCCCGCAAGTACGGCGTGATGTTCTCGCTGCACGTCAAGGCGACGATGATGAAGGTCTCGCACCCCATCGTCTTCGGCCACTGCGTGCGCATCTTCTACAAGGAGGCCTTCGCCAAGCACGCCAAGCTGTTCGACGAGCTCGGCGTCAACGTCAACAACGGCATGGTCAACCTGTACGACAAGCTCAAGACCCTGCCGCAGAGCCAGCGCGACGAGGTGATGCGCGACCTGCACGCCTGCCACGAGCACCGGCCCGAGCTGGCGATGGTCGATTCGTCCAAGGGCATCACCAACTTCCACTCGCCCAACGACGTGATCGTCGACGCCTCGATGCCGGCCATGATCCGCAACGGCGGCAAGATGTACGGCGCCGACGGCCGGCTCAAGGACGTCAAGGCCGTGATGCCGGAAAGCACCTTCGCCCGCATCTACCAGGAGATGATCAACTTCTGCAAGTGGCACGGCAACTTCGACCCGCGCACCATGGGCACCGTGCCCAACGTGGGCCTGATGGCACAGCAGGCCGAGGAGTACGGCAGCCACGACAAGACCTTCGAGATCCCCGAGGACGGCGTGGCCAACATCACCGACCTGGAGACCGGCGAGGTGCTGTTGACGCAGAACGTCGAGCAGGGCGACATCTGGCGCATGTGCCAGTGCAAGGACGCGGCCATCCGCGATTGGGTGAAGCTGGCCGTCAACCGCGCGCGCAACTCCGGCATGCCGGTGGTCTTCTGGCTCGACGCCTACCGCCCGCACGAGGCGCAACTGATCCGCAAGGTGAAGATGTACCTGCACGAGCACGACACCAACGGGCTCGACATCCAGATCATGAGCCAGGTGCGCGCGATGCGCTACACGCTGGAGCGCGTGGTGCGCGGCATGGACACCATCAGCGCCACCGGCAACATCCTGCGCGACTACCTGACCGACCTGTTCCCCATCATGGAGCTGGGCACCAGCGCCAAGATGCTGTCCATCGTGCCGCTGATGGCCGGCGGCGGCATGTACGAAACGGGTGCCGGCGGCTCGGCGCCCAAGCACGTGCAGCAGCTGGTGGAAGAGAACCACCTGCGCTGGGATTCGCTGGGCGAGTTCATGGCGCTGGCCGTCAGCCTGGAAGACCTGGGCCTGAAGACCGGCAACGCGCGCGCCAAGATCCTGGCGACCACGCTGGACGCCGCCACCGGCAAGCTGCTGGACAACCGCAAGAACCCCAGCCCGAAGACCGGCGAGCTGGACAACCGCGGCAGCCAGTTCTACCTGGCCATGTACTGGGCCCAGGCGCTGGCCGCGCAGACCGAGGACGCGGCGCTGGCCGCGCAGTTCGCGCCGCTGGCCAGCGCGCTGGCCGACCACGAGGCCACCATCATCGCCGAGCTGGCCGCCGTGCAGGGCAAGCCGGTGGACATCGGCGGCTACTACATGGCCGATGCCGAGAAGGTGAAGGCGGTCATGCGGCCCAGCGCCACCTTCAACAAGCTGCTGGCCGGCGTGGGGGCGTGATCAACGCGTGATCAACGTCCGACCCGGCGCCTGACCGGCGCCGGCGTTCAGACGTCGATCGCGCCGGTCGAGCGCGCGCGGTTGCGCAGTTCGAACTTCTGGATCTTGCCGGTGCTGGTCTTCGGGATCGGCTCGAAGCGGATCTCCTTGGGCACCTTGTAGCCGGCCAGCAGCGACTTGCAGTGCGCGATGAGCTCGGCCGCCGTCACCGTGGCGTCGGCCTTGGTCTCGACGTAGGCCACCGGCGTCTCGCCCCACTTGGGGTCGGGCCGCGCGACCACGGCGCAGGCCAGCACCGCGGGGTGGCGGTACAGCGCGTCCTCGACCTCGATCGAGCTGATGTTCTCGCCACCGCTGATGATCACGTCCTTGCTGCGGTCCTTGATTTTCACGTAGCGGTCGGCCTCCATCACGCCCAGGTCGCCGGTGTGGAACCAGCCGCCTTCGAAGGCCTTGGCGGTGGACTGCGGGTTCTTCAGGTAGCCCTTCATCACGATGTTGCCGCGGAACATGATCTCGCCCATGGTCTGGCCGTCGGCCGGCGTCGGCTGCAGCGTCTCGGGGTCGAGCACCGTCATGCCTTCCTGCAGCATGTAGCGCACGCCCTGGCGGCCGTTCAGGCGCGTCTGCTCCGACAGGCTTTGCTGCGCCCAGGCGTCGCGCTTGACGGCGACGGACGCGGGGCCGTAGACCTCGGTCAGGCCGTAGACGTGGGTGATATCGATGCCGAGCTTGGCCATGCCTTCGATCATCGACGCCGGCGGCGCCGCGCCGGCCACCATGCCGCGCACTTTCTGCGTAATGCCCTCGCGCTGCTCGGCCGGCGCGTTGATCAGCAGGTTGTGCACGATGGGCGCGGCGCAGTAGTGGTCGACGCCGTGCTCGCGCATGGCGTCGAGGATGGCCTTGCCCTCCACCCGGCGCAGGCAGACGTGGGTGCCGCCCAGCATCGCCACCGTCCATGGGAAGCACCAGCCGTTGCAGTGGAACATCGGCAGCGTCCACAGGTACTTCGGGAAGTGCGGCATCGTCCAGGTGGCGGCGTTGCACACGGCGTTGAGGTAGGCGCCGCGGTGGTGCGTGACCACGCCCTTGGGGTCGCCGGTGGTGCCGCTGGTGTAGCTGACGGCGATGGCGTCCCACTCGTCGGCCGGGCCTTCCAGCTTTTCCAGCGGCGCGTGCGCGGCCAGCAGCGCCTCGTATTCGTGGGTGCCCAGGCGTTCGCCGGGGCCGGCGTATTCGCTGTCGCAGACGTCGATCACCACCGGCTCGCGGCCATGCTCCGTGCGCAAGGCCTGCAGGGCCGGCTTCATCAGCGCGGCGAACTCGGTGTCGGTGATCAGCACCGCGGCCTCGCAGTGGTTCATCTGCCAGGCCAGCAGCGGCGCGTCGAGCCGCGTGTTCAGCGTGTTCAGCACGGCGCCCAGCGCCGGCACCGCGTAGTGCGCTTCCACCATCTCCGGCGTGTTGGGCAGCATCACGCTGACCGTTTGGCCGCGGCCGACGCCGAGGGCGCGCAAGGCCGCGGCCAGCCGCGCCGAGCGCTCGCGCACCTGGGCCCAGGTGTAGCGCCGCGCGCCGTGCACCACGGCCGGCAGGTCGCCGAACACTTCGGCGCTGCGCTCGACGAAGCTGACGGGCGACAGCGCCACGTGGTTGGCGGCGTTCGGGTCCAGGTGCTGGTCGTAGATGCTCATCGCGGTGGCTCTCCTGCAGGGACGGCGGTGGTCGGGTCATCTTAGCCACGCCGACCTTGCACAGGCTGACGCGCGGCATCATCGCGCCCATGTCTGCGCCAAGGCACCCTCCCGCCCCGGCGGCCATCGGCCCGCGCCTGCTGACCGGTTGGCTGGTGTTCTGCGCGCTGATGGTGATGGTGGGCCTGCTCGACCGCTGGTACGCCGGCGAGCGGCTGTGGCCCTGGCCGCTGTTCTACGAAGCCTCGGCGATGCTGGTGGCCAGCGGCGTGGCCGCCTGGCGCTGGCGCCGCAGCCCGCGCGACGATGCCTGGCTGATGCGCCCGGCGGCGTGGTTCTGGCGCGTGCTGCGCTGGACGCCGCTGGTGGCGCTGGTCTACATCGGCGCGCTGTACGGCTTGCGCCACGGCGTGCGCGCCGCGTTCGGGCTGGGCTACGCGCACCAGCCCTGGCCGCAGGTGGTGGTCTACGAAGGCGCCAAGTTCTCGATCTTCTACCTGCTGTTCGCCGGCGTGCAGTACGCGCTGCGCGCCTTCCGCGCGCTGGCCGCCGAGCGGCTGCGCAGCGAGCAGCTGGAGCGGCTGTCCAGCCAGGCCCGGCTGGCGCAGCTGACGCAGCAGATGCAGCCGCACTTCCTGTTCAACGCGCTGAACACCATCGCCTCGCTGATCCACGGCGACCCCGATGCCGCCGACGCCGCGCTGCTGCGCCTGAGCGCGCTGCTGCGCGCCGCCACCGACGTGACGCGCCAGCCCGTGCACCCGCTGGCCGCCGAACTGGCGCTGGCGCGCCACTACGCCGAGCTGATGCAGCAGCGCTACGGCGCCGCGCGCGTGCAGGTGCTGTGGCAGGTGGACGCGGCCGGCGCGCCGCCGGTGCCGGCGCTGTCGCTGCAGCCGCTGCTGGAAAACGCCTTCGTGCACGCGGTCGAACGCCGGCGCGCGCTGACGACGATCACGGTCGCCGTCGAGCGCGAGCACGGTCGCCTCGCGCTGTCGGTCAGCGACGACGGCGACGGCCCGCGCGATCACGGCGCGCCCGGCGTCGCGCTGGCCAACCTGCGCGAACGCCTGCAGGCGCTGCACGGCGAGCGCGCCGGGCTGACGCTGCAGCCGCGCCCCGGCGGCGGCTGCATCGCGCGCATGGAGTTGCCCGCCGATGGCTGAGCCGCTGCGCCTGCTGGTCGTCGACGACGAGCCGCCGGCGCGCGCGCGGCTGGTGCGGCTGCTGGCCGCCGAACCCGGCGTGCAGGTGGTCGGCGAGGCCGAGGACGGGCTGCAGGCGCTGGCGCTGGCCGCCCGCCTGCAGCCCGACGCGCTGCTGCTGGACGTGCAGATGCCCGAGGTCGGCGGGCTCGACGTGGCCGCGTCGCTGCCCGACGACGGGCCGGCGGTGGTCTTCGTCACCGCCTTCGACGACTACGCCGTGCCGGCCTTCGACGCGGCGGCCGTCGACTACCTGCTCAAGCCGGTGGACCCGGCGCGGCTGGCGCAGGCGCTGCAGCGGCTGCGCCGGCACCGCCGCGCCGCGCCGCGGCCGGCGGCGCAGCGGCTGGTGGTGGTCGAGCGCGGCCAGGTGCAGGTGATCGCACGCGCCGACGTGCTGTGGCTGCAGGCCGCCGACAACTACGTGGACGTGCACACCGCCCACCGCCAGCACCTGCTGCGGCGCACGCTGGAAGGCCTGCTGGCCGACCTGGGGCCGGGCTTCGTGCGCATCCACCGTAGCCGCGCGGTGGCCTTGAGCGCCGTCGTCGGCGTCGACGCCACGGCCAAGGGCGATGCCAGCGTGCGCTTGAGCAACGGCGCGACCATCGGCTGCAGCCGCGCGTATCGCGCCGCCTTGGTCGACGCGCTGCGCTGATCCCGGCTCGCCCCGCGCCGGTCCCGCTTCGCCCCGCCGCGCTGGCGGCGGCTGCCGTGCCGGCCTACCCTGCGCCGCCATGGACAACGCTCGAACGACTTCCTTGCAGCGCCGCGGCCTCGAACGCCGACGCTTGCTGGCACTGGCGGCGGCGCCGGTCTTGTCGGCTGTCGCCGCGCCCGTGCGGGCGCTCGAAGCGCCAGCGTCACCGACCGCGTTGCAACCCCGGGTTCGACCCGGCGACAGCGCCTGGCCGTCGGCCGACGAGTGGCGCCGGCTGCGGCAAGCGGTCGGCGGCGCATTCGTCGACGTGCGCTCGCCGCTCGATGCCTGCGCCGCGGCGAGCCCTTCGCCCGACTGCGCGCGCCTGTTCGCGGCGCTGAAGAACCCGTACTTCATCGGCGACGACGTGGCGCTGACGCAGACCCTGGGCTGGGTCGACGCCTGGACCTCGCGGCCCAGCGTTCATGCCGTGGCCGCGCGCGATGCGTCGGACGTCGCCGCGGCCGTGAACTTCGCGCGCGAGCACCGGCTGCGCCTGGTCGTCAAAGGCGGCGGCCACAGCTACCAGGGCACGTCGAACGCGGCCGACTCGCTGCTGGTCTGGACCCGGGCGATGGCCGACATCCACCTGCACGATGCCTTCGTCGCCCGCGGCTGCGAAGACCTGCCGCCGAACCGCGCCGTCAGCGTCGGCGCCGGCGCGCTGTGGGCGCACGTCTACGACGCCGTGACCACTCGAAACGGTGGTTATGTGCAGGGCGGCGGCTGCATGACCGTGGGCGTGGCCGGGCTGGTGCAAAGCGGCGGCTTCGGCAGTTTCTCGAAGGCCTTCGGCACCGCCTCCGGCAACCTGATCGAGGCCGAGCTCGTGACCGCTGACGGCGTGCTGCGCATCGCCAATGCGCGCAAGAACCCGGATCTGTTCTGGGCACTCAAAGGCGGCGGCGGCGGCGCCTTCGGCATCGTCACGCGCTTGACGCTGAAGGTGCACCCGCTGCCCGAGCCTTTCGGCGCCGTGAACTTCAAGGTCAGGGCGGAAACGCCCGACGCCTATCGACGGCTGATCGGCCTCACGCTCGACCATTGCGCGCGCACCCTCGTCGGGCCGCACTGGGGCGAGCAACTGCGCTTTCGCCGCGACGACACGCTGGCCGTCGCGATGGTGTTTCAAGGCCTGAGCCGCAGCCAGGCCGCCGCCGCGTGGCAGCCGTTTCTCGATGCCGTGAGCGCGTTGCCCGATTTGAGCGTCGACTTCTCGCCCTTGAAGTTCGTCTCGACGTCGGCGCGCGACTTCTGGTCGCCGACGTTCTTCAAGCGCGCATTGGGCTTCATCGCGGCGGACGACCGCCCGGGCGCCGCCCCGGGCAACGTGTTCTGGCCCGGCGACCAGGCGCAGGCCGGGCAGGTGCTGCACGGCTATGGGTCGACCTGGCTGCCGCGGCGCCTGTTGGACGACGAACGCCGCGCGTCACTGGGCGACGCGCTGTTCGCCGCCACCCGGCACCGCGGCGTCTCGTTGCACCTCAACAAAGGCCTGGCCGGCGCGCCGCCGGCGGCGCTGGCCGGGGCGCGCGATTCGGCGATGAACCCCGCCGTGCTGGACGCGTTCGCGCTGCTGATCAGCGGCGCCGAACAGCAGCCGGCTTACCCGGGCGTGGCGGGGCACGAACCCGACCTCGCTGCCGCGCGCAGCAACGCGGCGGCGATCGGCCGCTGCATGGCCGAGGTTCGCCGCGTCGCGCCCGACGGCGGCGCCTACGTCGCCGAGAGCGACTATTTCCAGCGCGACTGGCAGCGCGCCTTCTGGGGCGAGCACTACGACCGGCTGCTGGCGGTGAAGCAGCGCTACGACCCGCAGGGCCTCTTCTTCGCGCACCACGGCGTCGGCAGCGAACGCTGGAGCGCCGACGGATTCACGCCGCTGCAGCGATGATCGCCGCCGCGTTCCGGCTCTAGTACCCCGCCGGATACACCGCGCCCGCCGCCACCGGCACCGGCGCGCCGATGTCGGCATTGCGGCTGACCTTGCTCTTCATCGGGAAGAACAGCCGCGCCACCGGCGCGGTGTTGAAGGCCGCCACCTGGTTGGCCGCCGCCGTCGAGTAGGTGATGCCCCAGAGGTCGAAGAACGGCCGCATGTCGCGGCCGATGATGCGCGACATCGCGATCAGCATGAAGTCGTTGCCGGGCATCGACGACGGGAAGCTGCCGGCATAGTTGCCGAAGCCGAACTTCGCCGCCGACGCGGCCCAGGTGGCCTGCGACGCGTCGATCTGGCGGTCCATCAGATACAGCAGGGTGAACAGTTCCCAGCCATCGACGAAGCCGCTGTTGTAGTAGCGCGCGTACTCCACCATCTGGCGGTAGCACTGGATGCGCGCCTCCCAGAAGGTGTAGGTGTTGTCGTTCCAGACGTTGGCGTAGACGGTCTGCGTCGGGTTGGCCGTGCCTTGCGCGGCCACCAGCAGGTTGAACGCGGTCTTGGCGTCGCCGTCGCTGCTGCTGAGCTGGTTGACGTTGCTGTAGTGCACCATCTTGTGCATCGGGAAGATGTTGTTCGACACCTCGCCCGATGCGCCGTCGTAGATGTCGAAGTGGCTGCGCTGCAGGCCGTGCCCGATCTCGTGCGACTCGCCCCAGCCCAGCGGCTTGAGCGGCCAGCCCTGGTCGTAGGGGTTGCCGCTGCAGGCGGCGCCGCACAGCGGCCGGTCGGCCACCACGTGCTGCAGCCCCGTGTACAGGTGGACGTTGCTGCTGCAATCCCAGCCGTTGGCGGCGCAGAAGGCCTGCACCGAAGCGGGCAGCACGAAGTCGGTGCCGTTGGACGATTTCAGGCCGGCCAGCTCGTAGGTGTCCTTGGCCATGTAGGTCCACAGGTCGCTGGCGAACAGCGGCACGTTGCCGTTGTACGGCGTGGACGGGCCGCCCGAATACGGCACGTTGCCGGCCAGCGACTGGCGCATCAGGTCCAGCCGCGAATGCACCATCAGGTACTCGGTGCTGATGACGACCCAGTTGGCCAGCGTGTTGTCGAGGTCGGACTTGAAGGCGGCCACCTCGGCGGCGTCGTTGGGGTTGCGCAGGATCGGGTGCGTGCTCACGCCCGACACTGTCACGTTGACACTCGGCTGCCCGGCAATCTGGGCACCGAACAGGAAGATCGGGCCGCCGTGCGGGCTGGTCAGCGTCACCGTGGCGCCCGGGGCGATGCTCACGCGCGCGCTGGCCAGCTGGTCGGGGCGGTCGTACTGGCCTTGCGAGAACGTGGTGTTGCGCAGCATGTTCAGGCCCACCGTCAGCGCCACCGCGCTGTTGTCGTTGCGGCGCAGCGTGACGGTTCGTCCAGGCAGCGCGTACAGGCCGGTGGCGTACTGCAGGCTGCGGTTGGCCGGCATGGTGGCGGCGACGGTGCGCGACACGGTCGCCAGCCCCGCCGGGAACTGCGCCGAGAAGTCGCCCAGGTTCTGCGCCACGCTGCTGTAGCCGCGGCTCATGTAGACCGCGCGGTCGCTGAACAGGGCGCGATAAAAGGCCGGGCTGGCATCGGCCAGCGGGTAGCTCACGCCCTGGCGCAGCTTGTCGGCCAGCAGCACGAGCAGCTTCTCGGCGTCGTAGCCGCCGCGGCCGAACATCGTCACGTTGGCGGCGTCGAGCAGGCGCAACTGGTCGCGCAGCGAAGCGGCCTGCGCGTCGAACTGCGTCGCGCGGTCGGTGACGGTGCCGTTGGCCACGCGCTGCGCGAAGCTCACGGCGTCGGCGATGCGGATGGTGCCGGTCGACAGCGGCGCGCTGGCCGGGTCGTAGGCCTTCAAGCCTTCGGCGCCGAGATCGGCATTGCTGGCCGCGGCGATGCCGAAGTCCTGCAGCAGCAGGGCGGCCAGGCCGCCGGCCTCGCGGTAGTGGTGGAAGTACAGCACGGGGATGCCGGCATCCAGCGCCGCCTGCACGTTGGCGCGCACCGTGGCCGGCACGGCGCCGGTTTCGTCGCGGCCGACGATCAGCAGGTCGGCCCCGGCGGCCAGGCAGCCCGCCAGCTTGGGGCCGTTGCAGGCGCCGCTGGCCGCGCCGGTGCCGGCCACGCCGTTGAGCGTGATGCCGGCGTAGGTGGTGGCCAGCCAGGCCCGCGTGTTCTCTTCGTGCGGGTACCAGTAGGCGGTCTGGCGGTTGGGCAGCTGCGCCATCACCACCTTGAAGTTGCTGGCGCCGCTGCGCGGCGTCAGCCACGCGATGCTGCGCTTGACGAGATCGCCGAGCCGCGTGTTGGCGGGGTCGAAGTTGCCGTTGAACGGCGTGCCGCCGAAAGCGATGAAGCGCGTGCCGCGCGTGGCGCTGGTGCCGGCCACCGCCAGCGCCCTGCCGCTGCCGGCCTGGCCCCAGGCGTACTTCCAGTTGCTGGCCACCAGCACGTGGTTGCGCGCGGTGTCGGTGGGCATCAGCACGATGCTGTCGTTGCTGGGGTCCCAGTCGACGCCGCTGAGCGTGCCGGCCTGCGCGGCGCCGCTGGCCGACAGGCCGAAGACGGTCTTGCGTTCGGCGTCGTATTGCTGGTAGCGCGTCAGCGTGGCGCCGAGTTCGGTCAGCAGGTCCTGCTGGCTGACGCCGGCGGCGTTGCCGGTGGTGAGTGCGATGGACAGCGGGGATGGCGGGGGGGCGGGTGCGGGTGCCGGTGCTGGCGCTGGCGCAGGTGCCGGCGCGGGTGCGGGAGCGGGTGCCGGCGCCGGCGCCGGCGCGGGAGCAGGTGCAGGTGCAGGTGCAGGTGCAGGTGCAGGAGCGGGAGCAGGAGCGGGAGCAGGAGCAGGCGCTGGTGCAGGCGAAGGCGCAGGTGCCGGCGCGGGCGCTGGTGCAGGCGCTGGCGCCGGCGTGGGCGCTGGTGCTGGCGCCGGTGACGGAGCAGGAGCAGGAGCAGGAGCAGGTGACGGTGCTGGCGCAGGAGAAGGCGCTGGTGCGGGCGAAGGTGCCGGTGCCGGCTCGGGCGCAGGAGCCGGTGCAGGCGACGGAGCCGGAGCCGGAGCCGGCACCGGCGCCGGTGTCACGTCACCCGCCGGTGACGGCGCCGCGGCGATGGTGCTATCGCCGCCGCCACCGCCGCCGCAGCCGGCCACCACGGCGCACATCAGGGAGATCCAGGTCAGTCGGCATTGCGAAACCGTCATGCTGTAAACGCTTAATGTCATTGTTGACATGATCGCATGGAGATCGGCAACGCCTTGTACCGAGTCGTTTGCGAAAGCGACATCGGCCGGCATCGCGCCAAAAAAAAGGCGCGCTGCGCTGTCCACGACCCGGCTCGCCCCACGCCGGGCCCGCCTGGCCCCGCGGCGCTGGCCGCGCGCGCCGGCCTTGCCTACCCTGCGCCGCATGGACACCGCAAGCCGCCAACGCCTCTTCTTCGCCGACTGGCTGCGCATCATCGCGTTCGCGCTGCTGGTGCTCTACCACGTCGGCATGGTCTACGTGCCGTGGCCCTACCACGTCAAGCACGACCCGGTCTACCCGGCGCTGGAGCCGCTGATGCGGCTGACCAACCCCTGGCGCATGAGCCTGCTGTTCGTGGTCTCGGGCCTGGCCACCGGGCTGATGCTGGGCCGGCCGCGGCTGGCGCGGCAGCGCACCTCGCGGCTGATGCTGCCGCTGGCGTTCGGCATGCTGGTGATCGTGCCGCCGCAGGCCTGGCTGCAGGTGCGCGACCAGTTCGGCTACGCCGGCTCGTACCTGGAGTTCATGCGCCTCTTCCTCAGCGGCTACGGCGGCTTCTGCCAGGGCAGGAAATGCCTGATCCTGCCGACCTGGAACCACCTGTGGTTCCTGCCTTATCTGTGGGTGTACACGCTCGTGCTGCTGGCGGCCTGGCGCTGGCTGCCGCGGGCGGCGCTGCGGCGCGCCGCCGACCGGCTGGCCGCGGCGCCGGCGCTGGCCTGGCTGCTGCTGCCGATTGCGGTGCTGGGGCTGCTGCGCGCGCTGCTGCTGCCGCGCTTCGGCGAAACCCATGCGCTGCTGGACGACGTGTGGGCGCATGCCACGTACGGGCCGATGTTCGCCTTCGGCGTGCTGCTGGCCCGCCGCACGGCGCTGTTCGATGGCCTGCAGGCGCTGCGCTGGCCAGCGCTGGTGCTGGCCGTCGCGGCCTGGGCCACGCTGGCCGCGGCCTGGGGCGTGGGCAACGAGGGCTTGGGCGACGGCTCGCGCTGGGCGCTGCGCTGGGTGTTCGCGGCCGAGCAGTGGGGCGCCATCGTCGCCGCCTTCGGCTTCGCCCGGCTTCACCTCAACGTCGACCACCGCTGGCGGCGGCCGCTCAACGAGGCGGTGTTCCCGCTCTACATCGTGCACCAGACCATCATCGTCGGCGCCGCGGTTGCCTTGCGCCCGCTGGGCCTGCCGGCCGGCGTGGAGGCCGCGCTGATCGTCGCGCTGACCTTCGCCGGCGGCTTGGCGGCGTGGCGACTGGTGCGCGGCGTCCCGGCGCTGCGGCCGTGGATGGGCTTGAACACAGCGGCGCCACCGCGACCGGCGCCGGTATGAACCTGGCGCGGGCCAGGATCAGCGCCCCGCTTTGTCTTTTTGGTTCTGCGACTCGATGCGTTCGCGGGCCTGGCGCCAGTCGTCGTCGGACCAGCTGCGCAGTTCGTAGAAGTTGCCGCCGGTGGCCAGCGCGCTGCCGCCGTCCATCATGATGCTCTGACCGGTCAGCCAGTCGCACTGGCCCGGCGCCATCAGGAAGGCGGCCAGGTTCTGCAGCTCGCTCATCTGGCCGGTGCGCGCCATCGGGTTGCGCTCGCGGCTGCGCGCGCCGGGTTCCTCGCCGGGGTTGAGCCGCTTGCTCATGCCTTCGGTCGGAATCTCGCCGGGGCCCACCGCGTTCAGCCGCACGCCATAACGCGCCCATTCGACGGCCAGGCTCTTGGTCATCACCTCGATGCCGGCCTTGCTCATCGCCGAGGGCACCACGTAGGGGCCGCCGTTGTCGACCCAGGTGACGATGATGCTCATCACGCTGCGCAGCGGCCGGCCCGGCTGCCACTGCCCGGCCTTGGCCTCGGCCACCCAGCGCCGGCCGACCGCGTGCGTGACGTAGAAGCTGCCGTGGAAGACGATGCCGGCGATGGCGTCGAAGGCGCGCGGCGACAGGCTCTCGGTCGGCGCGATGAAGTTGCCGGCCGCGTTGTTGACCAACCCGGTGAGGCCGCCGCCCTGCCACAGCGCCTCGACCATCTCGTCGACCGCCTGCGCCACGCGGATGTCGACGCCGAAGGTGTCGACGCGGCGCTGCGGGAACTGCGCGCGCCACGCCGCGGCGGTGTCGTCCAGCACGGCCTGGCGGCGGCCGCAGATCGCGATGTCGGCGCCCAGCGACAGGAAGCGCTCGGCCATCGCCTTGCCCAGCCCCGTGCCGCCGCCGGTGACCAGGATGCGCTGGCCGTTGAAGAGGTCTGCTTGGTACATGCTTTCGTCTCCGTGGTGATGCCTCTGCGCAGCGCTGGGTCGCTACGCGCTCGCGCGGGCGAGTGCCTGGTCAATATCCCAAAGGATGTCCTCGATGTGCTCCAGCCCGACCGAGATGCGGATCATGTCGGGCCCGACGCCGGCGGCGGCCAGCTGCGATTCGTCGAGCTGGCGGTGCGTGGTGCTGGCCGGGTGGCTGATCAGCGTGCGCGTGTCGCCGATGTTGACGAGGTGGCTCATGAACTGCGCGCTTTCGATGAAGCGCACGCCGCGTTCCAGCCCGCCCTTGACGCCGAAGGCCAGCAGCCCGGAGGCACCCTTCATCTGCCTGGTTAGCAGCGCATGCTGCGGGTGTTCGGGCAGCCCGGGGTAGTTGACCCAGCTCACCGCCGGGTGCTGCTGCAGGAAGCGCGCCACCGCCAGCGCGTTGGCGCCGTGGCGCTCCATGCGCAGCGGCAGCGTCTCGATGCCTTGCAGGATCTGCCACGCGCTCATCGGCGACAGTGCCGCACCGTAGACGCGCAGGGTTTCCATGCGGCAGCGCATGGTGAAGCCGAAGTCGCCGAAGGTCTCGTAGAACTTCACGCCGTGGTAGCCGGGCGAGGGCTCGGTCATGCCGGGGAACTTGCCGTTGTCCCAGGGAAAGCGGCCGCTTTCCACCAGCACGCCGCCCAGCGTGGTGCCGTGGCCGGCCAGGTACTTGGTGGCCGAGTGGACGACGACGTCGGCGCCCAGCGCGATCGGGTTGCACAGGAAGGGGCTGGGCACCGTGTTGTCGACCACCAGCGGCAAGCCGTGCGCGTGCGCCACCTCGGCCACCGCGGCGATGTCCAGCACCACCAGGCTGGGGTTGCCCAGGCTCTCGGCGAACAGCGCGCGGGTGTTGGGGCGGATGGCGGCGGCAAAGGCCGCGGGATCGCGCGCGTCGACGAAGCTGGTCTCGATGCCGAACTTGGCCAGGCTCACCGCCAGCATCGTCACGCTGCCGCCGTACAGCGCGCCGGCGGCCACCACGTGGTCGCCGCTGTGCAGCAGCGTCATCAGCGCCAGCGCCTCGGCGGCCATGCCGCTGGCCGCGGCCACCGCGGCGCGGCCGCCTTCGAGCGCGGCGACGCGCTCTTCCAGCGCCGCGACGGTGGGGTTGGACAGCCGCGAGTAGACGTTGCCGAAGGTCTGCAGGTTGAACAGCGCCGCCGCGTGCTCGGCGCTGTCGAAGACGAAGCTGGTGGTCTGGTAGATCGGCAGCGCGCGGGCGCCGGTGGCGGCGTCGGGAATCTGGCCGGCGTGGATGGCCAGCGTCTCGGGCTTGAAGGCGCGCTCAGCCATGGCCACCGCCCTGCCCTTGGCGCAGCGCCGGCACCGCGGCGCGCTGTGCCGAGATCACCCGCGTGTTGACGCCGGCCCAGTGCAGGCCGCCGAACAGCCGCGCGTGCTCGATCTTCACGCAGCGGTCCATCACGCTGTCCAGCCCCGCGGCGCGCGCCAGCGCGTCGGCCTCGGTGTTGACCACGCCCAGCTGCTGCCACAGGCAGCGCGCGCCGATGGCGATGGCTTCCCGCGCAATCGGCAGCACCTCGCCCGTCTTGCGAAAGACATCGACCATGTCGACCGGGAACGGGATGTCCGAGAGCCGCGCGTAGGCCTTCTCGCCCAGCACCTCGGCGTAGGCCGGCGTCACCGGCACGATGCGGTAGCCCTTGCCCTGCAGGTAGCTGGCGGCGAAATAGCTCGGCCGATGCCACTGCGCCGACAAGCCCACCACGGCGATGGTGCGGCATGCGCCCAGGATGCGGCGCAGGCTGGCGATGTCGTCGTTCATGCGGCGACTGTAGCCGCTGCTACACTGCCCCGGGTCAGGAGAGAGCCGGCCTCGGGCGCATGCGCGAAGCCGGCCGCCGAAGGCGCAGAGGCGGTGGCCTCGAACGCTCAGGCAAAAGGACTGACGGGATCGAACCTCACTGGAGAGAGGCCGTCCGCGAGGCGGCCCACCGAAGGGGCAAGGGCCGCCGGCAGCAATGCGCGGCGGCGCCGAATCTCTCAGGTAAAGCGGACAGCGGGGACCTTCCGCCTCTGGCTCAGGCCGGTGGCTGCTGGCCTGCCTTTCACGAGGAGATCCGACCATGAGCACCCCGACCGAGCTGCCGCAAACCCTGCTGCAGACCCCGCTGCACGCGCTGCACCTGCGCCTGGGCGCGCGCATGGTGCCTTTCGCCGGCTATTCGATGCCGGTGCAATACCCCGAAGGCCTGATGGCCGAGCACCGCCAGTGCCGCGAGGCGGCCGCGCTGTTCGACGTGTCGCACATGGGCCAGGTCAAGCTGGTCGGCGCCGGCAGCGCCGCCGCGCTGGAAACCCTGGTGCCGGTGGACGTGATCGACCTGGCCGCCGGCCGCCAGCGTTATGCCTTCTTCACCAATGCCAGCGGCGGCATCCTCGACGACCTGATGATCGCGCGCCCGGCCGAGGCCACCGACGCCGACTTCGGCGACCTGCTGCTGGTGGTCAACGCCGGCTGCAAGGCCGCCGACATCGCCCACCTGCGCACGCAGGCCGGCAGCCGCTGCACGGTGGTGCCGCTGCCCGACCGCGCCTTGCTGGCGCTGCAGGGGCCGGCCGCCGCCCAGGCGCTGGCGCGGCTGGCGCCGCGCACGGCCGAGCTGGTCTTCATGGCCGGCGGCGTGTTCGAGATCGCCGGCGCGCGCTGCTTCGTCACGCGCTCGGGCTACACCGGCGAAGACGGCTTCGAGATCTCGGTGCCCGCCGACCAGGCGGTGGCGCTGGCCGAGGCACTGCTGGCGCAACCCGAGGTCAAGCCCGCCGGCCTGGGGGCGCGCGACACGCTGCGCCTGGAAGCCGGCCTGTGCCTGTATGGCCACGACATCGACGAGCGCACCAGCCCGGTGGAAGCCGGCCTGCAATGGGCGATCCAGAAGGTGCGCCGCCCCGGCGGCGCGCGCGCCGGCGGCTACCCCGGCGCCGCGGCCATCGAGCGCCAGTTGGCCGCCAACCCGCCGTCCAAGCGCGTCGGCCTGGTCGGCCTGGAGCGCGTGCCGGTGCGCGAAGGCACGCCCATCGTCGACGCCCAGGGCCGCGCGCTGGGCAAGGTGACCAGCGGCACGCTGGCGCCCACCGCCAACCAACCCATCGCGATGGCCTACCTGCCGCTGAACCACGCGCTGCCGCAGCACGAGGTGTACGCCGAGGTGCGCGGCCGCCGCCTGCCGATGCGCGTGACCGCGATGCCTTTCGTGCCGAATCGCTACCGCCGCTGAAACCCCGTCCCCTTCCACACGAGCCAACCGAGGAGCAAGCCGATGACGACCATGTTCACCCCCGACCACGAGTGGATCAACATCGAAGACCACGAAGCCGCCGTCGTCGGCATCACGCTGCACGCGCAGGACGCGCTGGGCGACGTGGTCTTCGTCGAACTGCCCGAGGTCGGCCGCACCTACAAGAAGGGCGAGGTGACGGGCGTGGTCGAGTCGGTGAAGGCCGCGGCCGACATCTACATGCCGGTGGAAGGCGAGATCGTCGAGATCAACCAGGCGCTGAAGGACGACCCCGCGCTGGCCAACCGCGACCCGATGGGCGAAGGCTGGTTCTTCAAGGTGCACGTCACGCACATGGAGCAGTTCGACGAACTGATGGACCCGCCGGGCTACGACGCGCTGCTGAAGAGCCTGTCCTGATCCCCTCGCCTTTGCTTGCCTGCCGCGTGCCGCCATGCTGATGTCCGCCCTCCCTCCCCTGGCCGAACTCGAAAACGACGCCGAGTTCTGCGCCCGCCACATCGGCCCCGATGCCGCCGACGAAGCGCTGATGCTGTCGGTGGTCGGCGCCGCGTCGCGCCAGGCGCTGGTTGAAGCGCTGGTGCCGCCGGACATCGTGCGCGCGCAAGCCATGGCGCTGCCGGCCGCCGTCACCGAAGCGCAGGCGCTGGCCGAGCTGCGCGCCATCGCCGCCAAGAACCGCGTGCTGAAGAGCTTCATCGGCCAGGGCTACCACGGCACGCTGACGCCGGGCGTCATCCTGCGCAACATCCTGGAGAACCCGGCCTGGTACACCGCCTACACCCCCTACCAGGCCGAGATCTCGCAGGGCCGGCTGGAAGCGCTGCTGAACTTCCAGACCATGGTGGCCGACCTCACCGCGCTGCCGATCGCCAACGCCTCGATGCTGGACGAGGCCACCGCCGCCGCCGAGGCGATGACGCTGGCGCGCCGCTCGTCGCGCAACCCGAGCCCGGTGATGGTGTGCTCGGGCGACGTCAACCCGCAGACGCTGGAGGTGCTGCGCACCCGCGCCGCGCCGCTGGGCCTTGAGCTGCGCATCTGCAACTCGGCCGACGAGTGGCAGGCCGCGCTGGCGCAGGATTGCTTCGCTGCCTTCGTGCAGTACCCGTCCAGCAGCGGCTGGCTGCACGACTGGAGCGCCGACGCCGAGGCCTTGCACGCCAAGAAGGCGCTCTTCATCGTCGCCGCCGACCCGCTGGCGCTGGCGCTGATCAAGCCGCCGGGCGAGTTCGGCGCCGACATCGCCGTCGGCAGCCTGCAGCGCTTCGGCATGCCCATGGGCAACGGCGGCCCGCACGCCGCCTACCTGGCCTGCCGCGACGAGCACAAGCGCTCGATGCCGGGGCGGCTGGTGGGCGTCAGCGTCGACGCGGCCGGACGGCCGGCGCTGCGCCTGGCGCTGCAGACGCGCGAGCAGCACATCCGCCGCGAGAAGGCCACCTCCAACATCTGCACCGCCCAGGTGCTGCCGGCGGTGGTGGCCAGCATGTACGCCGTCTACCACGGGCCCGAAGGGCTCAAGCGCATCGCCGCCCGGGTGGCGCGTTATGCGGCCATCCTGCAGAAGGGGCTGGAGCAGCTCGGCTGGGGGCCGGAGCTGATGCACCACGCCGACCGCGGCAGCTTCGACACCATCTGCCTGAAGACCGGCGCCGAGACCGAACGGCTGCTGGCCCGCGCGCTGGCGCGCGGCATGAACCTGCGCCGCGCCTGGGGCGAGTACCTGTGCATCGCGCTCGACGAGACCACCACGCGCGCCGACCTCGCCGCGCTGTGGGGCGTGTTCGCCAAGGACGGCCAGGCGCTGCCCGAGCTGGACGCGCTGGCCGCCACGCCGCCGATGATCCCGCCGGCGCTGCAGCGCAAGAGCGCCTTCCTCTCGCACCCGGTGTTCAACACCCACCACAGCGAGACGGAGATGCTGCGTTACCTGCGCGGCCTGGCCGACAAGGACCTGGCGCTGGACCGCAGCATGATCCCGCTGGGCTCTTGCACGATGAAGCTCAACGCCACCAGCGAGATGATTCCCATCACCTGGCCTGCGTTCGCCGACATCCACCCCTTCGCGCCGGCCGACCAGCGCGCCGGCTACGCCGAGCTCGACCGTCAGCTCGGCGCCTGGCTGTCACAGGCCACGGGCTACGCGGGCGTCAGCCTGCAGCCCAACGCCGGCTCGCAGGGCGAATACGCCGGGCTGCTGGTCATCCGCGCCTGGCAGGCGGCGCGCGGCCAGGGCCAGCGCGACATCTGCCTGATTCCCGAATCGGCGCACGGCACCAACCCGGCCAGCGCGCAGATGGTGGGCCTGCAGGTGGTGGTGGTGAAGTGCGACGCCAACGGCAACGTCGACCTCGACGACCTGCGCGCCAAGTGCGAACAGCATGCCGACCGCCTGTGCGCGGTGATGATCACCTACCCCAGCACCTACGGCTTGTTCGAGGCGCGCGTGAAGGATCTGTGCGCGCTGGTCCATCGCCATGGCGGCCGCGTCTACGTCGACGGCGCCAACATGAACGCGCTGGTCGGCGTGGCCGCGCCGGGCGAGTTCGGCGGCGACGTCAGCCACCTCAACCTGCACAAGACCTTCTGCATCCCGCACGGCGGCGGCGGCCCCGGCGTGGGGCCGGTGTGCGTGGTCGACGACCTCGTGCCCTTCCTGCCCGGCCACCGCGCCGGCGGCATCGACGGTGCGCAGCGCGTCGGCGCGGTGTCGGCGGCGCCGCTGGGCAACGCCGCGGTGCTGCCCATCAGCTGGATGTACGTGCGCATGATGGGTGCCGAAGGCTTGAAGCAGGCGACCGAGACGGCCATCCTGTCGGCCAACTACATCGCCGCGCGGCTGGCGCCGCACTACGACATCCACTTCAGCGCCGGCGCGGCGGGCATCAATGGCGGCGGCGTGGCGCACGAGTGCATCCTCGACCTGCGCCCGTTGCAGAAGACCAGCGGCGTCGGCGCCGAAGACGTGGCCAAGCGGCTGATCGACTACGGCTTCCACGCGCCGACGCTCAGCTTCCCGGTCGCCGGCACGCTGATGGTCGAGCCCACCGAGAGCGAGCCGCGCGTCGAGCTCGACCGCTTCTGCGACGCGATGATCGCGATCCGCGGCGAGATCGCGCAGATCGAATCCGGCGCCTTGCCGCAGGACGACAACCCGCTGAAGAACGCCCCGCACATCGCCGAGGCGCTGCTCAAGCCCGACTGGCCGCACCCCTATTCGCGCGAGCAGGCCGCCTACCCGGTGCCGGCGCTGCGGCGCGGCAAGTACTGGTCGCCGGTGGCCCGCGTCGACAACGTGCACGGCGACCGCAACCTCGTCTGCAGTTGCCCGCCGCTCTCGGCCTACGCCGACGAATGAGCTGACGCGACGAACCGGCGGCAGCGATGGCGGTTTCCGTCTTCGACCTCTTCAAGATCGGCATCGGCCCCAGCAGCAGCCACACCGTGGGGCCGATGCGCGCGGCGCGGCTGTTCGCGCTGCGCCTGGCGGCCGACGGCCTGCTGCCGCGCACGGCGCGCGTGCAGGTGCTGCTGTACGGATCGCTCGGCGCCACCGGCAAGGGCCACGGCAGCGACAAGGCGGTGCTGCTGGGCCTGGCCGGGCACGAGCCCGACACGGTGGACGTCGAGGCCGTGCCGGCGCTGCTGGCCGCGATGCGCCGCGAAGGCCGCATCGAACTGCTGGGCCGGCACGCGGTGGCTTTCGACGAGAAGGCCGACCTCGTGTTCCGCCGCCGCGAAAGCCTGCCCTTCCACGCCAACGGCATGCGCTGCCTGGCCTTCGACGCCGGCGGCGCCGTGCTGGCCGAGCGCTGCTACTACTCGGTGGGCGGCGGCTTCGTGGTCAGCGACGAGGTGGCCGCCGACGGCTCGCGCCACAAGGTGGTGGCGCCCGACGCCACCGTGCTGCCCCACCCCTTCAGCACCGGCGCCGAGCTGCTGCGCCTGACGGGCGAACTGAACTGCAGCATCGCCGAGCTGATGCGCCGCAACGAACGACACTGGCGCAGCGATGCCGACATCGACGCCGGCCTGTCGCGCCTGTGGCAGGTGATGCAGGACTGCGTGGCGCGCGGCTGCCGCAGCGACGGCGTGCTGCCCGGCGGCTTCAAGGTGCGGCGGCGCGCCAAGGCGCTGCGCGACGCGCTGACGGCGCGGCCCGAAGAGGCACTGCGCGACCCGCTGCAGGTGCTGGACTGGGTCAACCTCTACGCGCTGGCGGTCAATGAAGAGAACGCCGCCGGCGGCCGCGTCGTCACCGCGCCCACCAACGGCGCGGCCGGCATCGTGCCGGCGGTGCTGCACTACTACAGCCGCTTCGTGCCGCAGGCCAGCGAGGCCGGCGTGCACGACTTTTTGCTGACCGCTGCGGCCATCGGCATCCTCTACAAGGAGAACGCCAGCATCAGCGGCGCCGAGGTCGGCTGCCAGGGCGAGGTGGGCGTGGCCTGCAGCATGGCTGCCGGCGCGCTGTGCGCGGTGATGGGCGGCAGCCCGGCGCAGGTGGAAAACGCCGCCGAGATCGGCATGGAACACCACCTGGGCCTCACCTGCGACCCGGTCGGCGGGCTGGTGCAGATCCCCTGCATCGAACGCAACGCGATCGCCGCGGTGAAAGCCATCAACGCCGCGCGCATGGCGCTGCGCGGCGACGGCACGCACCACGTCAGCCTGGATCAGGTCATCAAGACCATGCGCGAGACCGGCGCCGACATGATGACCAAGTACAAGGAAACGGCGCGCGGCGGGCTGGCGGTGAACATCGTGGAATGCTGAGGCGGTTGCCGATGCGCACGATTGCCGCCACTGAACGAGCCAGACGCGGCCTGGGCTGAAGTCTCCGTAAAAGGCTAGGCGGCGCCAGAGCCACCCTGTGCGGCCAAGCTGGCCAACAGGAAGAGCATGAGGTCCGCGCCGGCGTGAGCAATGAAGTTGGCGCCAAGGTCGCGCTTCCAGACGAAAAGCCCGGCGAGCAACGCGCCTGAAATCGCCACGAAGATCAAATGCGTCGGCGACCAGCTCGTCGCATGCGCGACCGTGAATGCCGCGACCGACAAAATCGCCGGCAACCATCGACTAGGGATCACTTCGGTTCCCCGTCCGATCAGGTACCCGCGGTACAGAAGCTCCTCGACGACGCCAGCGCGAACCGCCAATGCGATCTGCACCGGCAAAGACAGGGCGCCCAGCTGCGAGACCGAGGAACCATCGTCACGAAGGCCCAGCGCTGGCAGGACCAGAACCACCACGACATAGGTCGCCACGACCAGCGTCAACGCCCCCGCGATGCCGAACCCGACCGTGGCCACGGTCGGGCGCTTGAGCCCCAAGACAGAAAGCGGACGCCCCTCCCGCCGCACGGCCACGAGAACTGCCGCTGCAAGCAACCACCAGTAGATCTCCGACGCAAGCATCGGCCAGCCGGTGCGCGGTAGCAGCGGCAGAACGACGCAAAGCAGAACAGACGTCAGCAACCAGGGTTGCATGGATGGCGCCCAACTTTCGAGGTAACGCGGAATTGGCGGCCTGCGGCTGGGCTGCAGGTCGACCTAGATCCTACGCTTCGCTACGCGCCGTAGCCCGCCGAGGTGATTTCCGAGCCGCTTTCCCGAACGCGTCGCCGTACGCACAACGGTCAGCGCGGCGCCATGCCGTCGCGCCGCCGGCGCCGCGTTGCCCCGAACGCGGCCAGGCCGGCCAACGCCAGCGCGGCGCTGCCCGGCGCGCTCACGGGCGACCCGGTCGGCGTCAGATCGGCGTCGCCCGTTACGATCGCTCCGTCGGTCCCGAACTGGCCCTGGCCGAAGAAGATCCCTATGGCGTTGGTGGTCGCGCCCACCGATGGCATGTAGATGAACAGGCCCTTGAAGACCTCGCCATCGTCGGTGCTCGGCCCGCTGCCGAACACATGGAAGCCGTAGTGCCCGATGCCGTTGGGCGTGGTGCCGTCGTAGTCGAACTGCGTGAGCTGCATCTCGCTGAACACGTAGGTGTTCGCGCCCAGTTGCATCGAGCCCCACACGCTGCGCCTGAGGCCCAGGTTCAGATGGCCCGCAGTGATTTGCCGAAAGTCCTCGTTGAAGGTGAGCGACGCGCTATAGGGCGTGCCGAGCGGGAAGTCGTCCTCGACGATCGGCAGGGGGTAGTAGTCGAACACGCTGCCGGCGTAGTCGAGATGCACCCAGGCCGCGTGCGACGCGCCCGGGGCCAGCGTGGCGGCCGCGAGGCCGATGGTGGCGCCGAGCGCCGCAAGCTTCGATTTCATCGATGAACCTCCTTGACCGAGCGCCCGCGCGGTGTGCGGGCTGGAGGCTCATTGTTCAAAACCGGGCGTTAGGAATCCGTTATGACGGGCGCTTCGCGGCGCCTGGACCACTCTTGCGAACGCAGGGGCCGGGGCCGGGGCCGGGCCCGATTTCTCAAGCGCGAGAGCGGGTGTGGCCGCAGGTGTCGAACCCATCGCGACGAAGGTGCTGCGCTCACACGAAAGCCGAAGCTGAGTCGTCGCTCTCCAAACCGTTTGAACCGATGGTTAGCCGCCGCTCGATGCGACCCGCGACACGAGCGTGCCGATGACTCGCAACTGCAAGGCGGGGGATGTCGCCTGCTTCGACTCGCCAGCGCGAGACACACTCAAGCCGACGACGGATTGCTCGGTGGCACCCAGGCATTGACTCTTCTCTGTCTCCGAGGTGACGACCACCTTGCACATGACGTTCCCCTGAAAGTACTCGCCGCGCGCTCTCAATTGCTCCGCCGTGCCCTCCCGTTGCGCCAAGCCTTGCATCGCCCGCAGTTGACGCGCACGATCCGGTACGCCCTGAGAGATGATGACTGAAACGGTACTGCCGGTGCCGACGCCCTCATACCTGCATGCCTGCACGCCACCCGGTTGCAATTCGCGCGAGGGCGTTGCTCCCTTCGGGATGCCGAGTTCCTCCATCTCACTGCTCGTGAGCAGCGAGCACGGATCGATCGGATCGGCTAACGCGGCAGTTGCTGACGCCATGGCAGCCGCCGCGATGGCAAGGGCATGAAGACGCATGAGGCGAACCGTCTCGTGAAGGCTAACGTTTGTGCTGAACGGACGACCCCGGACGGCGAAGCCGGCGGTGGGCGGTCCGGCTGAGCGGCGGGCCTGCCCTTACGGTTGCTGTCGTGCTCCTGGGGGCTGAAGCTGCTCCCATGTGTTCCACTCTTCGACGATCTTGCCGTTCACAATGCGCGCGAGATTGATGCCGATGAGCGTCATCAGCTCGCCCGTCGCGCGTAGCTTGACGTGTGCCGTCATGCGCGTGGCAACCTTCTCGCCCTCTACGAACTGGTCGTTGACTTGAAACGAGTCTTCGTCGTAGATGAAGAGGTTGTGAAAGTACAGGATGCTCTGCCGGAACCCTTCGAAATCACGGTCACCGGCAGACGCGTGACCAACGTAGTCAGCGGCAATCACTTCATCCAGTGCGGAGAGGTTGCCAGTTGCATAGATGTCGACCAACCTGCGGAACACCGCCTTCTTGGATTCAGGCGTGTCAGTCGCTGCCGGAGTGCTCATGGATCGCTCCTTGAACTGTGTCTGTGTATGGTAGTCGGCCCTGCAAAATCCGGTCAGCAACCCAGCAGACTCCAGCGCCGCGGCCATCCGAGCGACGGCGACGCGCGCAAGTTGTCCCGCAGTAGCGGTAGCAACTGCCACAGATGCTCGCACATCGCCGACAAGCCCTGTTTGCTGCCTGCCACGACCATTTGGAGCAGGCACGCCAAGGCCTTCAGGGCTTTGGCCAGCAGCGCGCGCATCAGCCAGCGGATGTTGTAGCCCAGGGCGCAGCTGAGCGCGTGCAGCGCATCGCCTTGGGCACCTTGCAGCCAGCAGCGATCCATGCGGTGGTCGGCCTTGGCGTGTCCGATGGCCGGCTCGATCGCCTGGCGGCGCTTGAGCCAGCGCCGCTGCATCGCCGTCAGGCTCTTGAACTTGCCTCGATGGATGACCTCGACTCCGGGGTTGTCGGCATCGACGCCGCGGTAGCCCAGGTCCACTACCGCGGTCTTGGGCTCGACGCCCAGGTCCTGGTACAGGTTGCGCACCTGTTCGAGCTGCGCTGCCAGCGTGTGCCCGTCGTACGGGTTGCCGGGGAAGCTGCGCGCACCGACCATCAGGCCGCTGTTGTGCGTGACGGCGATGCCGACCTTGACGCCGAACTCGTAGGGTTTGCGCGCCTTGCCCTTGGAGATGCACTCCACCTCGGGAGCATGCAGCGCGTACAGCTTGTTCTTGCTCTTGGGCTGCTGCACGCGGATGCGCTCTGCGCGCGGGAGCCAGGTGTTGATCGCCACCAGCGTCAGCGCGCTGGGCGGCTCGGTGTTGTGCGCGCCCGGCTGAAGGCGTTCGGCGAGCTTGCGCCGGACCTCGCGTATGACGATGCCCAGCACCGTGCGCTGGCGTCGCAGCACTTTGCGCAGCCGCCTGAACTGCTTGGCGTGGGCATACCCGCCGGCGCGGCGGCGCAGTTCGGCACCCTCGTGCTCGAAGGTCTGCTTGAGCTTGAGGCCCAGGCGCTTGGCCACGCCCACCACCTTGCGCCGAGCGATGTCCAGCAAGCGGCTGTCGGTCGGATGCGCGATGGCCTTCTCCTGCACCGTCGAGTCGACGATCACGCGCTCGAGTTCCTGCGGCTTGATGACACGGCTGTCCACCGCCGTCTCGATCGTGGCCTTAAGCAGCAACTCCAGGCCCTCTTCGCCGATGGCGCGCCGAAAGCGGCCGATCTGCGTGGCGTCACACGGCAGCCTCGGCTCGAAGTACTCCATGCCGCAGAAGTGCTGCCAGTACACGTTCTCCGCCCAGCGTTGCACGAGATCCTCGTCGCTGAGGTTGAAGCTGTTCTTCAGGTACAGCAGTCCGGCCATCAGGCGGATGGGCAGCCGCGGCCGGCCTGCGCGGCTGATGCCACCGCCGAATTCCAGCGACGTGGCGCCAAACAAATCATCGACGGCTGCGGACTTCGGTGGCCTGTCTTCGTGCCCGAACTTGGCAGCAAGCGCCGCCTCAATGGCCGCCCAGGGCAAGCGCGCCGACAACACCGCCAGCGGGTGTCGCAGGTCGATCATCGTCTGCAGTCGCGTGCGGACGAAGTCGTCTGTGGCCATCGGCGATGGGAGTCGAAAACTCTCAGAAACTGCGGGTCATTGGACCCGATTCCAGGAGTTCTCGCCGTCGGCAATCACCCCGCAACGCCAGTGTTCATGCAGGCCGCCAGGGTTTTGCCGGGCCGACTAAGTTAACGGTATTGGGTTAGGCATCAACTTAGCGCGACGGACATTTAAGTAATGGAATTGGGATCTTAATTTGTTGAACTGATAGTCCCAAGCCATCTTGAACAGCAGCCTCTTTAACCTCGATTTTCTCGGGTTTGGCTGGTCCCACTATGTTGTCCAATTCGATCCGATAGCACAAGACTGAATCGCGCAGTTGAAATCGATCGCCAGTGTTAAGGCGTGGCGGGACAAGCTTGTATGGGAATGTTTCTTCGACTTGTCTCTGCGCGAACTCAATGTCTTTAACCATTTGCAGCTCATGCTCTCGTAGAGCATCAACGCAATTGCCCTTCCCTGGCGTACATGAATCGGTCAGCGAGTTGTGCAGCAATTCGATCTGTTCACTGAGGGCGAGAACTTTTGCCACGGGGCGGTCTGCGTTGGCAATGAAGCCCTTGAATGCAGCATGATTTTGCAATATTTCATCAAACGCCGAAGACAAGGCTTGCGCAAGTTGCTCGGGGACGTTGCTCACTTCCTTGAGTGGGGTATTGGAGAAGCCTAACAGGCGGTGGCATGTCGAGATATCTCTATTGAAAATGATGAGGGTCTGTCTTGCTAATGCGTTGGGTGCTATTTTGGCGTTGAGTCTGTCTTGGGTGAAAGTATTAACTGACCAGATCAAGCGAGGAATCCTCACTGCGCAATAAAATCGCTCGGCTTCGACATCGGTTGGGCTGATTGGAAGTAAACGTTTTATTGGTGCAATTAGCGGCTCAACTGCGCCAGACAGCGTGTCGTACGCGCCCTTCGCGATCCCGATGACTGCGACTATCAGCAATAAGCGACGCAGTAAAGGCCGCTTTTCTAGGAGCGCAATAGCCTGTGACTCAAGTGGTGCAGACAATGGACCTCCGTGAAGTGGTGTTGTTGACGCCTACCTGATCTCGGGCGCACAACGCGCCCCGTATCCGGATACGCTGGCCTTTCTGTCAGGCGTATCCGGATACGCCTGACACGGCCGTCTGCCGCACGTCTCGGCGGCCGCCGGGCGTCGTGCAAAGCGCAAGGCGCAAGGCGCAAGGCGCAAGGCCGACATCGGGTACTTGATTGCCCGCGTGCATTCGTGCGCACTGGACATGCATACAGTATCGAGATTGGCATGGCCCTCCCCACGTCGGCTGTTGTCTCGGCCGCACCGCGCTTGCTGGATCAGCTTCGCGAGCCGATCCGGTATCGACACTACAGCATACGAACCGAGGAAGCCTGCGTCCATTGGGTGCGGTCGTTTGTCCGCGTTCACGAGATTCGTCACCCACGGCCGATGGGCGAGGCCGAGGTCCGTGCCTTCCTCGGCTAGCGCTCGCAGGCGCGCGCCCCGTGTCCGTCTCCACGCACCGGCAGGCGCCGGCTGATTGGCTATTGCTGAGCGAGCCGCCTCAGCCCGCCTTGCCTGCCCGCTGCTTGACCTCGCGGCTCTCGATGATGATCAGCGCCTCGGCCAGGGTCTCGACCGACAGGCCTTGCGCATGCAGTTTGTCGAGCGCGGCGACGGCCAGGTCCAGCGGCTTGCCGCTGGTCGCGGCGGGTGCGGCCACCTTGGGCACCACCGGCATCGGCACGGCGCCGGTGCCTTGCAGCAGCGCGTCGATCTCGGCCTGCTCGGCGTCCACCATCGCTTCGTGGCGGCGCTTGGCTTCGGCGTCGTTGCCGAAGGCCTTCTGCGCGAACTTGCCCAGTTCGTAGCCGTCGCGCGTGTTCAGGAACTCGGTCTCGGCCTGCACCGGTTGCGGGTTGCGCTTGTTGAACAGCCACGAGGTCAGCAGCGTGAATGCGCTGCTCTTGCCTTTGCGCGGCGAACTGCCGCCGTCTTCCTGTGCCATTGGCGAGCTTCCGGGTTATCCCCGCCATTTTGCATGGCGCCGCAACGGCCATCGATGACGGCCGTTGCGGTGCCGAGGGCTTAGCCCATGTGCAGGCCGCCGTTGCAGCTGAAGTCGGCGCCGGTGGTGAAGCCCGAATCCTCGCCGGCCAGCCAGGCGACGATGGAGCCGATTTCTTCCGGCGTGCCCAGGCGCTTGACGGGGATGGTGGCGACGATCTTCTCCAGCACCTCGGGCTTGATCGCGCGGACCATGTCGGTGCCGATGTAGCCCGGGCTCACGGTGTTGACGGTGACGCCCTTGTTGGCCAGTTCCTGCGCCAGCGCCATCGTGAAGCCGTGCATGCCGGCCTTGGCGGCCGAGTAGTTGGTCTGGCCGGCCTGGCCCTTCTCGCCGTTGACCGACGAGATCTGGATGATGCGGCCGAAGCCCTTTTCCACCATGCCCGGCACCACCTGCTTGGTGACGTTGAACATGCTGTTGAGGTTGGTGTCGATGACGGCCTTCCAGTCGTCGGGCGTCATCTTCAGGAACATGCGGTCGCGCGTGATGCCGGCGTTGTTGACCAGCACGTCGATCTGGCCATGCTCGGCAATCGCCTTCTGGAACGCCTCCACCGTGGAGTCCCAGTCGGCCACGTTGCCGACCGAGGCGTAGAAGCTGTGGCCCAGGGCCTTCTGCTCGTCCAGCCACTTGCGGAAGTCGCGGCTGGGGCCGCAACCGGCGATCACCTTGAAACCTTCCTTGGCCAGGCGCTGGCAGATTGCGGTGCCGATGCCGCCCATGCCGCCGGTTACGTAAGCCACTTTTGCCATTGCTCGCTCCTTGCGTTTCTGATGAGGTCGTGTGAGAGGTTGACCGTGCCGGCACGGGCCGTCAACCGGGTTCGCCCGATGACGGCCGTGCCCGCCGGCGGGATCAGGCCTTGGCCTTGACGTAGCGGCCGGGCGCCGGCTCGATGGGCTTGAACTGGCGGTTGCCCAGCGTCTTGGGCGCCGGCTGCAGCTTGCCGCCCATGCCGCGCAGCCAGCTGCTCCAGTCGGTCCACCAGCTGCCCGGGTGCTCGGTGGCGCCGGCAAACCAGTCGGCCGCCTTGGCCGGCAGCTTGGCGTTGGTCCAGTAGCTGCGCTTGCCCTTGGCCGGCGGGTTGATCACGCCGGCGATGTGGCCCGAGGCGCCCAGCACGAAGCGCTTGTCGCCCTTGAGCACCTGGGTCGAGGCGTAGGCCCCGGTCCAAGGCACGATGTGGTCCTCGCGCGAGCCGTAGATGTAGGCCGGCGCCTTGATGGAGCCGAGGTCGACCTTCTCGCCGCACACCGTGGTGGCGCCGGGCACCTTGAGCTTGTTTTCCAGGTAGGTGTTGCGCAGATACCAGCAGTACATGGGGCCCGGCAGGTTGGTCGAGTCGCCGTTCCAGTACAGCAGGTCGAACGGCGGCGGCGCCTCGCCCTTGAGGTAGTTGCCGACGACGTAGTTCCACACCAGGTCGTTCGGGCGCAGGAAGCTGAAGGTGGTGGCCAGCTCCTGGCCCTTCAGCAGCGCGGGCCCGGTCGGCGCCTTGGGGCCGAGCGTCAGCTCGCGCAACTGCACCGAGGCCTCGTCGACGAAGAGGTCGAGCACGCCGGTGTCGGCGAAGTCCAGCAGCGAGGTCAGCAGTGTCAGCGAATGGGCCGGCTGCTCGCCGCGCGCCGCCAGCACGGCCAGCGCGGTGGCAATCAGGGTGCCGCCGATGCAGAAGCCCAGCATGTTGTAGCGCTGCACGCCGCTGATGGCCTGCACGGTGCGGATGGCCTCGATCACGCCGTGCTCGATGTAGTCGTCCCAGGTGGCGGCCTTCAGGCCGTCGTCGGGGTTGCGCCAGCTCACCACGAAGGTGCGGTGGCCCTGGTCGACCGTGTGGCGGATGACCGAGTTGTCGGGCTGCAGGTCGAGGATGTAGAACTTGTTGATGCAGGGCGGCACGAAGAGCATCGGCCGCTCGTGCACCTTGGCGGTGGTGGGCGTGTACTCGATGAGCTGGAAGAACGCGTTCTCGAACACCACGCTGCCCGGCGTGACGGCCACGTTGCGGCCGACTTCGAACACGCTCTCGTCGGTCTGCGAGACGTGGCCCTTCTGCACGTCTTCCAGCAACAGCCGCATGCCTTGGGCGATGCTCTCGCCCTTGGTGTCGACGGCCTTCTTCAGCGCCTCGGGGTTGAAGGCGAGGAAGTTGCTGGGCGAGGCGGCGTCCATCCACTGCTGCACGGCGAAGCGGATGCGCCCGCGCGTCTTGGGGTCGCCCTGCACGCTCTCGGCCATCTGCAGCAGGGTGCGCGCGTTCAGCAGGTACATCTGCGCCGTGTAGGCCGAGGCCGGGTTGGCCAGCCATTCCTGGCCGGCGAAGCGGCGGTCGCCGATCGGCGCGGCCTTGGCCTTGCCTTCGGGCTGCACGCGCTCGAGCTGCTGGTTCCAGATCTCGGCGGCATTCGTCAGGTACTCGGCCTGCAGCCGCGCCAGTTCGGCCGGCGGCAGGCTGAGGCCGCTCATCGACTTCATGAAGTCGTCGAGCACGGGGCCCAAGGGGTTGGCCGCGGGGTCGAACGCAGGCAGGTTCAGCAGGGGTTTGAGCACGCTTGTCTCCTGAAGGGCTTGTTCTGTGATGCGGCGGGCATCGGGTGCTGCGAAGGGCAGCTTAGGTGCGCTGGCTTACCTTGGCATGACATCATCATGCGCCTCGCGGTGGCCGGCAACGATGAAGGGGCGGTGGTGGGCATCTACGTGGTGGTGATCGCATGGCTGTACGTGGTGCTGATGATGGCAGTGGCCGAGGCGCTGTCCAGCCAAGGCACCGTCCTGGGCGCGGTCTTCACGTTCGTGCTGTACGGCGTGCTGCCGTTGTCCATCGTGGTCTACATCCTGGGCACGCCGCTGCGCCGGCGCGCCCGTGCGCGGCGAGAGCAGGAACAGGCCGCCGCATCACGGGGCCGCGCAGGCGATGGCGGCGCCGAAGCGGCCGAGCCGGTCGCCGCCGCGGAACGAAAAGAAGCCTGAGCGCTGCTCGACCGTGCACCAGTGCCCGCCGCCGATGCGCGTCACGCCGGCGGCCTGCAGGCGCCGGCGCGCCAGCAGCGGCAGATCGGCCAGCCAGCGCGCGGCGCCGTCGGGGCGGTCGCGGCGGACGAAGGCGGCGTCGGTGGCCGCATCGGTGGCGGCGTGATCATCGGGATCGGCGCCGAAGGCCTGCAACACCTCGGCGCCCACCTCGAACTGCCGCGCGCCGATGCAAGGGCCCAGCCAGGCCTGCAGCGCGTCGGGCTCGCAGCCGGCCTCGTCGCACATCGCCTGCACGGTGGCCTGCAGCACGCCGGCGGCCAGGCCGCGCCAGCCGGCGTGCGCGGCGCCGACGATGCGGCCGTCGTCGCTGCTCAGCAGCACCGGCAGGCAGTCGGCCGCGAACACGGCGCAGGCCAGGCCCGGCGTGCGGGTGATCGCGGCATCGGCGGTCTGCGGCTGCGCGGCCGATTCGGCATTCAGCCGCAGCACGCGCACGCCGTGCACCTGGTGCATCCAGGTCGGCTCGGCGCCCAGTTCGGCGGCAAAGCGGCGGCGGCGCTCGGCCACCTGCGGGTCGGCCGCGTCCAGCCGCAAACTGCCGCCGTGCCGCGTGCCGACCAGCGCGCGCGCGGCGCAGGGCGCCGGCCAATCGGGGCGCAGCCAGTGGCCGGCGTCGGGCCCTGCGGATGGCATCCTCAAGCGGCGTCCGGGCAGGCCTCGGGGCGCGTGTTCTCGAAGGCCGGCAGCTTCATGCACGCGTCGAACACGCGCATCACCTGCGGCACGTGGTCCAGCCGGCAGCCGAAGCGCTGGGCGTTGAAGATCTGCGGCACCAGCGTGCAGTCGGCCAGCGTCGGCGCGTCGCCGTGGCAGAAGGTCGACGGCCGCGCGGCGAGCTGGCGCTCCACCGCGTCGAGGCCGGTTTCCACCCAGTGGCGGTACCAGCGGTTCTTGTCGTCGTCGCTGACCTTCAGCGGCCCCACCAGGTAGCGCAGCACGCGCAGGTTGTTCAGCGGATGGATCTCGCAGGCGATGTCGAGCGCCAGCGCGCGCACGCGGGCGCGGCCGACCGCATCGGGCGGCAGCAGCGGCGGCTGCGGATGGGTTTCGTCGAGGTACTCGATGATCGCCAGCGACTGCGTCAGCACCTGGCCGTCGTCGACCAGCGTTGGCACCAGGCGCGTCGCCGAGACGGCGGCGTAAGGCTCCTGCAGATGCTCGTTGCGCGTCAACTGCAAGGCGCGGTAGTCGTAGTCCAGCCCTTTCAGCGCCAGCGCGATGCGCACGCGGTACGAGGCGCTGGAGCGGAAGTAGTTGAAGAGTTCCATCGCCATGCGGCCGCCGCGCTCAGGCCACCGCCACGCGCAGCTCGGGCAGGCCTTCGACGCGGCCTTCCATCACGTCGCCGCGCGTCACCGCGGCCACGCCAGCGGGGGTGCCGGTGAAGATCAGGTCGCCGGGCTGCAGCGTCCAGGCGGCGCTGAGGTGCTCGATGATCTCGTTGACGTTCCAGATCAGCTCCTTGAGGTCGCCCTTCTGCCGCGGCTGGCCGTTGACGGCCAGCGTGATCGCGCCGTGCGTCAGCTCGCCGGTGCTGGCGATCGGCACGATGGGCCCGATCGGCGCCGCCTGCTCGAAGGCCTTGCCGATGCACCAGGGGCGGCCCTGCTTCTTCATCTCGTTTTGCAGGTCGCGGCGCGTCATGTCCAGGCCGACCGCATAACCCCAGATGTGACGGGCTGCGTCGGCGGCCTTGATGTCGCGGCCGCCCATGCCGATGGCCACCACCAGCTCGATCTCGTGGTGCAGGTTGCCGGTGAGGCTGGGGTATTCGATGCGGCCGGTCTCGCCGTCGACCACCGGCACCGCGGCGTCGGCCGGCTTCATGAAGAAGAACGGCGGCTCGCGGCCGGAAAAGCCCATTTCCTGCGCGTGTTCCACGTAGTTGCGGCCGACGCAGTAGATGCGGTGCACCGGGAAGGCGCCACCGCCGGCGACGGGAACCGCCACGGTGGGCGGCGGGGCGACGACGAAGCTCATCGGGTTCTCCTGGCTGGACGGTTGGGCGGCGCGGCCATCATGCCACGCAGCGCCGCCGCTACACTGGGCCGATGTTCATGTCCCGCCGCATCAAGCATTGCCGCGTCTGCGGCACGGCCGTGAGTTACCAGGTTCCCGTCGACGACAACCGCGAGCGCGCGGTCTGCCCCGCCTGCGGCGAGATCCACTACGAGAACCCGATCAACGTGGTCGGCACCGTGCCGGCGTGGGGCGACCAGGTGCTGCTGTGCCGCCGCAACATCGAGCCGCGCAAGGGCTTGTGGACGCTGCCGGCGGGCTTTCTGGAACTGGGCGAAAGCACCTCCGACGGCGCGCGGCGCGAGACCGACGAGGAGGCCGGCGCGCACATCGAACTGGGCGCGCTGTTCACCGTGCTCAACGTGGTGCGCGCCGGGCAGGTGCACCTGTTCTACCTGGCGCGGCTGCTCGACACGCAGTTCGCGCCCGGCCCCGAGACCATCGAGGCGCAGTTGTTCGCCGAGCACGAGATTCCCTGGGACGAGATCGCTTTCCGCACCGTGCGCCGCACGCTGGAGCACTACTTCGACGACCGCAAGAGCGGCCGCTTCGACGTGCACGCGGGCGACATCGCCTGAAGCTGCGGCCTCATCGGCCGCATCACTTGCCGCATCCCTTGCCGCCTCACTTGCGCGCCGGCGGCAGGTCGGTGCAGGTGCCGTGCGCGGCCTCGGCGGCCATGCCGATGCTCTCGCCCAGCGTCGGGTGCGGGTGGATGGTCTTGCCGATGTCGACCTCGTCGGCGCCCATCTCGATGGCCAGCGCCACCTCGCCGATCATGTCGCCGGCGTGGGTGCCGACGATGCCGCCGCCGAGGATGCGGTGGCCGCCATCGGGACGCGCATCGAACAGCAGCTTGGTGAAGCCTTCGTCGCGGCCGTTGGCGATGGCGCGGCCCGACGCCGTCCACGGGAACAGGCCCTTCTTGACGGCGATGCCCTTGGCCTTGGCTTCGTCTTCGGTGAGGCCGACCCAGGCCACCTCGGGGTCGGTGTAGGCGACGCTGGGAATCACGCGGGCGTCGAACTGCGCCTTCGCGTCGCCGGCCGCCACCTCGGCGGCGACGTGCGCCTCGTGCACCGCCTTGTGCGCCAGCATCGGCTGGCCGACGATGTCGCCGATGGCGAAGATGTGCGGCACGTTGGTGCGCATCTGCACGTCCACCGCAATGAAGCCGCGCTCGTCGACGGCCACGCCGGCCTGCTCGGCACCGATGGCACGGCCGTTGGGCCGGCGGCCGACCGCCTGCAGCACGAGGTCGTAGACGCCGTCGCTCTTGCTGCCGTCGAGGCCCTCGAACTGCACGCGGATGCCGTCGGCCGTGGCCTCGGCGCCCACCGTCTTGGTCTTCAGGCGGATGTTGTCGAAGCGCGCGGCGTTCATCTTCTGCCAGACCCGGACGAGGTCACGGTCGGCGCCCTGCATCAGGCCGTCGAGCATTTCCACCACGTCCAGCCGCGCGCCCAGCGTGCTGTAGACGGTGCCCATCTCCAGGCCGATGATGCCGCCGCCGATGACCAGCATGCGCCGTGGCAGCTGGCGCAGCTGCAGCGCGCCGGTGGAGGTGACGATGCGCGGATCGTCGGGCAGGAAGGGCAGCTTCACCGCCTCGGACCCGGCGGCGATGATGGCCTGCTTGAAGGCGATGGTCTGCGTCTTGCCGTCGGCCATGGCGACGCTCAAGCGGTGCGCGCCGGCGAAGCGGCCGCTGCCCTGCACCACCGTCACCTTGCGCATCTTGGCCATCGCGGCCAGCCCGCCGGTGAGCTTGCCCACCACCTTGTTCTTGTGCGCCAGTAGCTTGGCGGCATCGACCGTCGGCGCGCCGAAGCTGACGCCCAGGTCGGCGAAGTGCTTCACCTCGTCCATCACCGCGGCCACGTGCAGCAGCGCCTTGCTGGGAATGCAGCCGACGTTGAGGCAGACGCCGCCGAGCGTGGGATAACGCTCGACCAGCACGGTCTTCAAGCCGAGGTCGGCGGCGCGGAAGGCGGCCGAGTAGCCGCCGGGGCCGGCGCCGAGGACGAGGAGGTCGCAGTCGAGGTCGGCAGCACCCGCACCCTCACCGCCCGCGCTCTCCCGCGGGGCGGGAGCGGGAGCCTGACCCCCTTGCCCGCTTGCGGGAGCGGGTTGGGGAGAGGGTTGGGGAGAGGTCGCAGCGGCTTCCGCCGTCTCCAACGCCAGCACCACGCTGCCCTGATTCACCTTGTCGCCCACCGCCACCTTCAGCGCCTTGACGACGCCGGCATGCGACGACGGGATCTCCATCGACGCCTTGTCGCTCTCCACGGTGATCAGGCTCTGCTCGGCCTTCACGCTGTCGCCGGGCTTGACCAGCACTTCGATGACGGCCACGTCCTTGAAGTCGCCGATGTCGGGGATGAGGATGTCGATCAGGGCCATGTCTCTCAGCTTTTCAGTTTCAGGGTCTGCAGCCGCACCGGGGCCGCCGAATTGGTGTCGAACTCGCAGCCGGCCGAGACGCCGGCGGCGGCCACCTCGCGCGCCGACTTCGCCTTGCCGTACACCGCGTGCATCGCGCCCAGCGCGAAGCGCCGGCCCGAGCCGATGGCCCAGAAGCGCTCGAACTCGAACACCTCGCGGTAGCTTTCGACGCCGAAGATGCCGTGCCGGTTGGCGATCACGATCGTGAACTGGCTGCTCTCGTAGGGGTCGGAATCATGCTCTTTCGAGTTGAGGAAGAAGCGCTCCTTGAGCGTGGGGTGCAGCTTCAGGAAGGTGTCGAAGACCTCGTCGCGCGAACCCAGCTTCAGCTCGCCGGCCGGCAGGGCGCCGAGCGCCTGGCGCAGCACCGGGAAGTGCGCCGTGCTGCCGACCGCGCCCACCCACGAGCCGCCCACCTCGAACACCTTGGCGTTGGCCTCGTAGCCGTGCGGCAGCCGCATCTCGCCGAAGGTGATCAACGAATCGGCGCCGATCGCCACCGTGCTGCCCTTGCGGGCGACCACGACGGTGCTCACAACAGCACGCGGCGGAAGTCGGTCATCACCGAGCCGAAGTAGGCATTGAAGCGCGCCGCCGCGGCGCCGTCGATCACGCGGTGGTCCCAGCTCAGGCTCAGGGGCAGCATCAGCCGCGGCTGGAAGGCCTTGCCGTCCCACTGGGCTTCCACGCTGCTCTTGCACACGCCCATGATGGCGACCTCGGGCGCGTTGATGATGGGCGTGAAGTAGCGCCCGCCGATGCCGCCCAGGCTGCTGATGCTGAAGCAGCCGCCGCTCATGTCGGCGGGGCTGAGCTTGCCGTCGCGCGCCTTCTTGGCCAGCTCGCCCATCTCCTGGCTGATCTGCAGCACGCCCTTCTTGTCGGCGTCCTTGATCACCGGCACCACCAGGCCGTTGGGCGTGTCGGCCGCGAAGCCGATGTGGAAGTAGTTCTTCAGCACCAGCTGCTCGCCGTCCAGGCTGGCGTTGAACTCGGGGAACTTCTTCAGCGCCGCCACGGCCGCCTTGATCATGAAGGCCAGCATGGTGACCTTGACGCCGCTCTTCTCGTTCTCCTTGTTGAGCTGCACGCGGAAGGCTTCGAGCTCGGTGATGTCGCACTCGTCGTGGTTGGTGACGTGCGGGATCAACACCCAGTTGCGGTGCAGGTTGGCGCCGCTGATCTTCTTGATGCGGCTGAGGTCCTTGCGCTCGATGGGGCCGAACTTCGTGAAGTCGACCTGCGGCCACGGCAGCAGGCCCGGCAGCGTGCCGCCCGCAGCAGCGGCCGCCGGCGCCTTGGCCTTTTGCGCCGCGGTCTGCGTGGCGCCGCTCATCACCAGCTTGACGAAGCCTTGCAGGTCCTCGATCAGGATGCGGCCCTTGGGCCCGCTGCCCTTCACCTCGGCCAGCGGCACGCCCAGCTCGCGCGCCTGCTTGCGGATCGACGGCGAGGCATGCGGCAGCTCGCCCTTGGCGGCGCCGGGCTCGTGCGCCGGCAGCGCGGCGGGGGCCGGCGCTGCAGCGGGTGCGGGTGTCGATGCAGGCGCCGCGGCCGGTGTGGATGCGGGTGCGGGTGCGGATGCTGGGGCGGAGGCCGGCGCCGCTGCAGCGGCAGGCGCCGGTGCGGCCGCCGCGCCGCCGCTGGGTTGCAGCAACGCCAAGAGGCTGCCCTTGGACACCTTGTCGCCGACCTGGACCTTCATCTCCTGGATCACGCCGGCGTGCGACGACGGGATCTCCATCGACGCCTTGTCGCTTTCCACCGTGATCAGGCTTTGCTCGACCTTGACCGTGTCGCCGGGCTTGACGAACAGCTCGATCACCGAGACCTCGGCGAAGTCGCCGATGTCGGGGACGAGCAGTTGCACCGGGCCCGCGGCCGGCGCCGCCGGCGCGGCAGCAGCCACCGGCGCGGCCGCAGGCGCAGGGGCCGGCGCAGCGCTTGCAGGTGCAGCGGCGGGGGCAGGTGCAGGCTCCGCGACTTCCGCCGCCTCTGCCGCCTCCAGCACCGCGATCACGCTGCCTTGGTTGACCTTGTCGCCGAGCTGCACCTTCAGCTCCTTGACCACGCCGGCCAGCGACGACGGGATCTCCATCGAGGCCTTGTCGCTTTCCACCGTCAGCAGCGACTGCTCGGCCGCCACCCGGTCGCCGGGCTTGACCAGCAGCTCGATCACCGCCACGTCCTTGAAGTCGCCGATGTCCGGGACCTTCACTTCCACCAGTGCCATGTCGTGTTGTCTCCGTGCTGCCGCTTCAGGCGTACAGGGGGTTGATCTTGTTCGCGTCGATCTGGTACTTCGCGATGGCCTCGGCCACCTTGGCCACCGGCACCGTGCCTTCCTCGGCCAGCGCCTTCAGCGCGGCCACCACGATGTAGTGGCGGTTGATCTCGAAGTGCTCGCGCAGCTTGCTGCGGAAGTCGCTGCGGCCGAAGCCGTCGGTGCCCAGCACCTTGTAGGCGCGGCCCTTGGGAATGAAGGCGCGGATCTGCTCGACATAAGCCTTGATGTAGTCGGTGCTGGCCACCACCGGCCCGGCGTGGCCGCCGAGCTGCTGGCTGACGAAAGGCACGCGCGGCTCGGCCGTCGGGTGCAGCAGGTTCCAGCGCTCGCAGTCCTGGCCTTCGCGCGCCAGTTCGTTGAAGCTGGGGCAGCTCCAGACGTTGGCGGCCACGCCCCAGTCGTCTTCCAGCAGCTTGCTGGCGGCGATGCTCTCGCGCAGGATGGTGCCGCTGCCCAGCAGGTTGACGCGCGGCGTCTTCTTGGCGCCTTCCTGCAGCAGGTACATGCCCTTGATGATCTGCTCCTCGGTGCCGGGGGTGAGGCCGGGCATCGGGTAGTTCTCGTTGAGCAGCGTCAGGTAGTAGAAGACGTTGTCCTGCTTCTCCACCATGCGCTTGAGGCCGTGGTGGATGATCACCGCCACCTCGTGCGCGAAGGTGGGGTCGTAGCTCACGCAGTTGGGAATGGTGCCGGCCAGGATGTGGCTGTGCCCGTCCTCGTGCTGCAGGCCTTCGCCGTTGAGCGTGGTGCGGCCGCTGGTGCCGCCCAGCAGGAAGCCGCGCGCCTGCATGTCGCCGGCGGCCCAGGCCAGATCGCCCACGCGCTGGAAGCCGAACATCGAGTAGTAGATGTAGAACGGCACCATGATGCGGTTGTTCGTCGAGTACGAGGTCGCCGCGGCGATCCAGCTCGCCATGCCGCCGGGCTCGTTGATGCCTTCCTGCAGGATCTGGCCGGCCTTGTCCTCCTTGTAGTACATGACCTGGTCCTTGTCGACCGGCGTGTACTTCTGGCCTTCGGGGTTGTAGATGCCGATCTGGCGGAACAGGCCTTCCATGCCGAAGGTGCGCGCTTCGTCGACGAGGATGGGCACGACGCGCGGGCCCAAAGCCTGGTCGCGCAGCAATTGCGTCAGCACGCGCACGTAGGCCTGCGTGGTGCTGATCTCGCGGCCCTCGGCGGTGGGCTCGAGCACGGCCTTGAAGTTCTCCAGCGCCGGCACGGTGAAGCTCTCGTCGGCGCGCGTGCGGCGCTTGGGCAGGTAGCCGCCCAACGCCTGACGTCGCTCGTGCAGGTACTTCATCTCCGGCGTGTCGTCGGCCGGGCGGTAGAACGGGATCTTGGGCAGCTCGCTGTCGGGGATGGGGATGTTGAAGCGGTCGCGCATGTAGCGGATGTCGTCGTCCGACAGCTTCTTGGTCTGGTGCGCGGTGTTCTTGCCCTCGCCCGCCTTGCCCATGCCGTAGCCCTTGACGGTCTTCACCAGCAGCACGCTGGGCTGGCCCTGGTGGCTGTTGGCGCGGTGGAACGCGGCGTAGACCTTGGCCGCGTCGTGGCCGCCGCGGCGCAGGCTCCAGACGTCGGCGTCGCTGAGCTTGGCCACCAGCTCCAGCGTGCGCGCATCGCGGCCGAAGAAGTTCTTGCGCACGAAGGCGCCGTCGTTGGCCTTGAAGGCCTGGTAGTCGCCGTCCAGCGTGTCCATCATCAACTGGCGCAGCGCACCTTCCTTGTCGCGCGCCAGCAGCGGGTCCCAGTTGCTGCCCCACAGCAGCTTGATGACGTTCCAGCCCGAGCCGCGGAACTCGCCTTCGAGCTCCTGCACGATCTTGCCGTTGCCGCGCACCGGGCCGTCCAGGCGCTGCAGGTTGCAGTTGATCACGAAGACCAGGTTGTCGAGCTTCTCGCGCGCCGCCAGGCCGATGGCGCCCAGGCTCTCGGGCTCGTCCATCTCGCCGTCGCCGCAGAACACCCACACCTTGCGCTTGGAGGTGTCGGCAATGCCGCGCGCGTGCAGGTACTTCAGGAAGCGCGCCTGGTAGATCGCCATCAGCGGCCCGAGGCCCATGCTGACGGTGGGGAACTGCCAGAACTCGGGCATCAGCTTGGGGTGCGGGTAGCTCGGCAGGCCCTTGCCGCCGACCTCCTGGCGGAAGTGCAGCAGCTGGTCTTCGCTCAGCCGGCCTTCCATGAAGGCGCGCGCGTAGATGCCCGGCGCGCTGTGGCCCTGGATGTAGAGCAGGTCGCCGCCGTGGTCGGGGCTTTCGGCGTGCCAGAAGTGGTTGAAGCCGGCGGCCAGCATGTGGGCCAACGATTGAAACGAGCTGATGTGGCCGCCGAGGTCGCCGCCGTCCTCGGGGTCGAGCCGGTTCGCCTTGACGACCATCGCCATCGCGTTCCAGCGCATGTAGGCGCGCAGCCGGCCTTCGAGTTCGAGGTTGCCGGGGCTGCGTTCCTCGTCGGCCGGCTCGATGGTGTTGACGTAGGCCGTGGTGGCCGAGTACGGCATGTCGATGCCGGCCTGGCGCGCCTCTTCGATCAGGCATTCCAGCAGGTAGTGCGCGCGCTCCTCGCCTTCGCTGGCGATGACGGCCTGCAGCGCGTCCAGCCATTCACGGGTTTCCTGCGCGTCGCTGTCGTTGGCGGCGGCGCCGCCGACGGACTCGGGCACTGCTGACATGCTTGTCTCCTGTCGAGGGTTGAAATTTGATTGGCGCGCAGTGTGGCACAAGTCGGCGACTTTTCAAATAGTGCCACTTGATTTCTTAATATGAAATTATGGCCGACGCTTTCTGCAAGCGTTTTCACCTCCGGCCCTCCGCCGGACGAAGGCGCGCCGGGATAATCCGCCGATGCCTTCCGACACCGGCCCCGCGGCCACGCCCAAAACGGCGTCCGACCCCGCGTCCGACCCCGCGCCCGACCTCGCGCCCACCGGTCTGCCCGACGCCCGCCGGCTGTTCGGGCTGTGGTGGCGCCGCCAGTCGCCGGCGCGGCAGGACCGGCTGGCCACGCTGGCGCCGCTGTTCTCGGTGCTGCTGTTCCTGGCGGCGATCATTTCGGCCTTCTGGTACTTGCGCAATGAGGAAATCGAGCGGGAGTCCGAGTCGGTCAAGCGCGACATCGAGATCACCCAGCAGCAGTTCAACCTGCGGCTGCTGCAGAACCAGGAGCAGTTGATCCGCATGGCGCGCGAGCTGGTCTCGCGCGAGGTCGACCAGGCCGCCTTCGCGGCGATGTCGGCCGACTTCTCGCGCGAGCGCCCCGAGGTCACGCACCTCAACTGGCTGGGCGCGCGGCGCAACGTCAAGGCCACGCACTACCCGCTGCTGTACCTGCCGGAATCGATGGGCGGCCCGGCGACGCCCGACCCCTCGCTGCCGGTGGCCGGGCGCGACAGCGAGCCCGAGGCCGCCTTCCGCGCCGCCTGGGAGACGCGCCAGCCGGCGTATTCGCGCTACCTCACCTCGGCCTCGGGCCTGGCGGTGTTCCAGCTCTACCTGCCGCTGATCGAGCGCAATGCCTTCGCCGGCGCGCTGATGGTCGAGTATTCGGTCGAGACGCTGCTGCGCAACCTGGTGCCCGCCGAGGTGGTGCGCCGGCACACGATGGCCGTGCTGGGCGAGCAGCAGCAGACGCTGGCCAGCACCGCCGGCGCGGTGGGCGCCGGCGCGCGGCTGGCGCCGATCGTCATCGACGCGCCATTGGGCCCGCCGGCGCTGGGCCTCAGCCTGCGCGGCCAGGGCTACCGCACCTCCATCGGCCTGATCAGCAACACGCTGTTCTGGATGGTGGTGGCGCTGTCGGTGCTGACGGTGTGGATGCTGCTGGGCACCTGGCGCCACGTGCGCCGCCGCGCGCAGATCCAGGCCGCGCTGGTGCAGGAGACCAACTTCCGCCGCGCGATGGAGAACTCCATGCCCACCGGCATGCGCGCGATGGACCTCGAAGGCCGCATCAGCTACGTCAACGCCGCGTTCTGCCAGATGACGGGCTTTGCCGACAGCGAGCTGATCGGCCGCCAGCCGCCCTTCCCTTACTGGCCGCCCGAGCGCGTGGACGAGAACAACCGGCTGCTGCAGCAGGAACTGCAGGGCCGCAGCCCGACCGGCGGCATCGAGATGAAGGTGATGCGCAAGGACGGCTCGCGCTTCGATGCGCGCATGTACGTCAGCCCGCTGATCGACCCGCGCGGCCAGCAGACCGGCTGGATGGCCAGCATGACCAACATCACCGAGGCCAAGCGCATCCGCGACCAGCTCTCGGCCAGCCACGAGCGCTTCACCACCGTGCTGGAGGGGCTGGACGCTTCGGTCTCGGTGCTCTCGGTGCAGCAAGGCGAGCTGCTGTTCGTCAACCGCTCGTACCGGCTGTGGTTCGGCGCCGACGCGCGCGGCCACACGCTGATGGCCGGCGGCACCAGCGTCGACTTCGAGGACGAGGGCGAGGAATCGGTCGACCACCTCTCGGGCCTGCCGGCGCAGGAGCTCACCGAGATGGGCGCCAGCCCGCGCGAGGTGTTCGTCGACAGCATGCAGAAGTGGTTCGACGTCCGCGCCCGCTACCTGCAGTGGACCGACGGCCGCCTGGCGCAGATGCTGATCGCCACCGACATCACCGCGCGCCGCCGCGCCGAGGAACAGGCCTCGCTGCAGGCCGAGAAGGCGCAGGTCACCAGCCGCCTGGTGACCATGGGCGAGATGGCCAGCTCGGTGGCGCACGAGCTGAACCAGCCGCTGACGGCCATCACCAACTACTGCAACGGCATGGTCTCGCGCGTGATCTCGGGCACCATCGAGCGCGAAGACCTCGTCGCCGCGCTGCAGAAGACGGCGCGCCAGGCCGAGCGCGCGGCGCAGATCATCAAGCGCATCCGCGCCTTCGTGAAGCGCAGCGAGCCGCAGCGCCAGCGGGCGCAGGCGCGGCAGATCATCGAGGACGCGGTCGACTTGGCCGGCATCGAGCTGCGGCGCCGCAACGTGGCCATCCACACCTACGTGGCGCAGCACCTGCCCGAGCTGATGGTCGACCCCATCCTGATCGAGCAGGTGGTGCTCAACCTGCTGAAGAACGCGGCCGAGGCGATCGACAACGCGGGCCTCGCCTCGGCGCGCCGCCACATCGAGCTGCGCGTCGTGCCGCGCCACACCGTCGACGAAGGCGGCGTCATCGAGTTCGCCGTCACCGACATGGGGCCGGGGCTGAAGGACGAGGTGATCGCGCGGCTGTACGAGGCCTTCTTCTCCACCAAGGCCGAAGGCCTGGGCATCGGGCTGTCGCTGTGCCGCTCGATCGTCGAGTCGCACCGCGGCCGGATGAAGGCGCAGAACCTCTACAATGGCGATTCCATCGTGGGATGCCGTTTTTCCTTCACGCTGCCGGTCGAACTGCCGCCGCGTCTGCAATTCGCCGAAGGCGCCGGTCCCCGCGCCGACACCGCCCCGAACCCAGCCGTCACCACCTCCGAATGAGCCTGATCCCGAAGAAAGGCACGGTGTACGTCGTCGACGACGACGAGGCCGTGCGCGATTCCCTGCAGTGGTTGCTCGAAGGCAAGGACTACCGCGTCAAGTGCTTCGACTCGTCGGAATCGTTCCTGTCGCGCTTCGACCCGCGCGAGGTGGCCTGCCTGATCGCCGACATCCGTATGGACGGCATGAGCGGCCTCGAACTGCAGGACCGGCTGCTCGAACGCCGCAGCCCGCTGCCCATCGTCTTCATCACCGGCCACGGCGACGTGCCGATGGCGGTGTCGACGATGAAGAAGGGCGCGATGGACTTCATCGAGAAGCCCTTCAAGGAAGAAGAACTGCTCGGCCTGGTCGAGCGCATGCTGGACCAGGCGCGCAACGCCTTCAGCCAGCACCAGGAGCAGGCCAGCCGCGACGCGCTGCTGAGCCGCCTGACCACGCGCGAGGCCCAGGTGCTGGAGCGCATCGTCGCCGGCCGGCTGAACAAGCAGATCGCCGACGACCTGGGCATCAGCATCAAGACGGTGGAGGCGCACCGCGCCAACATCATGGAAAAGCTCAACGCCAACACGGTGGCCGACCTGCTGAAGATCGCGCTCGGCGCGCCGACCAAGGCGTAAACGGCCCCCCTTCGAAGCGACCTCCCGGGTCGCCTTCCCCCGAGGGGGCGCCGCTGGCGGCCCGGCGGAGCCGGTTCCGCGGCGGCTGCTTGGCAACCCCTCGCACCGCTCGGAGATCCTTCATGACGGCGCAACTGATGGACGGCAACGCGCTGGCGGCGCAGATCCGCAGCGAGGTGGCGGCGCGCGTGCTAACGCTCAAGAACAGCGGCGTGCAGCCCGGGCTTGCGGTGATCCTGGTCGGCGACGACCCCGCCTCGCAGGTCTATGTCAAGCACAAGGTCGCCGACTGCGAAAGCGTGGGCATGCGCTCCGTCCTCGACCGGCTGCCGGCCGACACGCCGCAGCCGGCGCTGCTGGCGCGCATCCGCGCCCTCAATGCCGACCCCGCGGTGCACGGCATCCTGGTGCAACTGCCGCTGCCGCCGCACATCGACGCCAACCAGGTCATCGCCACGCTGTCGCCGGCCAAGGACGTGGACTGCTTCCACGTCGCCAACGTCGGCGCGCTGATGGCCGGGCTGCCCGGCTTCAAGCCCTGCACGCCGCACGGCTGCATGCGCCTGCTGCAGGCCGCCGGCGTCGACCCGCGCGGCAAGCACGCGGTGGTGGTGGGCCGCAGCAATATCGTCGGCAAGCCGATGGCCATGCTGCTGCTGCAGGCGAACGCCACCGTCACCATCTGCCACAGCGCCACGCCCGACCTCGGCGCGATGACGCGGCAGGCCGATATCCTGGTGGCCGCGGTCGGCCGGCGCAACATGATCACCGCCGACATGGTCAAGCCCGGCGCCGCGGTGATCGACGTCGGCATGAACCGCAACGAAGCCGGCAAGCTGTGCGGCGACGTCGACTTCGCCGCGGTGAAAGAGGTCGCCGGCTGGATCACCCCGGTGCCCGGCGGCGTGGGCCCGATGACGCGCGCGATGCTGCTGGTCAACACCCTGCAGGCCGCGCAAGCCGGCGCCGCGGCGACGACAACATAATCGCGCCAGTTCTTCGCAGGGGGCACACACCATGAAGACCAGGCCGTGGTTGATCGTGCTGGCCGGCGTCGGCATCGCCGGCGCGGCAGCGGCGCAATACAAGGTGGTCGGGCCCGACGGCCGCATCACCTACACCGACCGGCCGCCGGTGGCCACGCCCGGCCAGGTGAGCAGCCTGGGCCGCGGCGGCGCACCGGCGTCGGCGCCGGCCGCGTCGGCCGCGGCTGCCGGCGGCGGCGACGCCAGCCTGCCTTTCGCGCTGCGCCAGGTGGCGGCGCGCTACCCGGTCACGCTGTACGCCGGCGCCAATTGCGTGCCCTGCGACAACGCGCGCCTCATGCTGCAGCAGCGCGGCGTGCCGTACAGCGAGCGCCGCGTCACCAGCGAGGAAGACGGCGCCGCGCTCGAACGCCTGTCCGGCGGCCGCACGATCCCTGCGCTGACCGTGGGCAGCCAGGCGCTGCGCGGCTTCAACGCCGGCGACTGGGCCAGCACGCTGGACGCCGCCGGCTACCCGCGCGAATCGCGCCTGCCGCGCGGCTGGCAGCCGCCGCCGGCCACGCCGCTGGTGGCGCGCGAGGCGGTCGCGCCATCACCGGCGCCGTCACCGGCGCCAACGCCGGCGGCAGCGCCGGCCGCGCCGCCCACGCAGCCCGCCAACGCCCCCACCGCCGAAGCGCCGGCCTCGGGCATCCGCTTCTGATCCTCGGCCCTCGCCGCTGAGCGGCCGCCGCGTCGGCCCAAGGCCGTGCCGCAATCGGCAGACCAGTCGATCTCGGACGTTAGTGCTGCGTTACCCTGCGCCCAGGTACAAGGCGGGCGACATGGCAATGCGGCTACGGCTCCTGGGGGAGCCCCTCATCGAACGGCATGGGAACGAGGATCCCGAGCGGCTGGAGCGCCACGACGCCGCGCTGCTGGCGCTGCTGGCGCTGCGCGGCCGCATGCAGCGCGGCCTGCTCGCCGAACTGGTGTGGCCCGACGATCCGCCGAAGCAGGCGCATGCCAGCCTGCGGCAGCGGGTGTACCGCTTGCGCAAGACCACGCCGGGCGTGCTGACGGGCGACAAGGACTGGCTGTGGCTGGAGCCCGAGCTGCAGCATGACCTGGCCGCCGAGGAACTGCTGCAGGCCCCCCGCGATTTCGAACTGCTCGGCAACCTGCACTACCCCGCCGGCGATGCCTTGGGCGAGCTGGTGGCCGCGTTGCGCGAACAGTGGGCGGTGGAACGCGCGCGCAGGCTGGAGCACGAGGCCCTGCGGCTGCAGCAGGCGGGGCAATTGGACCCGGCCGCCGCCATGGCCGAGCGACTGGCCCTGTGCCAGCCCACCAGCGAAGGGGCGCACCGCCTGTGCATGACGCTGCACTACCTGCGCGGTGATCGCAGCCACGCGCTGGCGGCTTACGAGCGCTGCCGGACCAAGCTGCGGGCCCTGCTCGACGTCGACCCCGCCCCGGAAACCGTCGAGCTGGCCCAGGTCATCACCGCTGGCGAACTGCCGGGGCGGCTGGCCGCGCACTCAGGCGCCGCGGCGGCCTTGCTCAAGCCGCCGCGGCTGGTGGGCCGGGAACGCATCTGGGGCTTGCTGGACGAAGCCCGCGACGGCCGGTTGAGCTTGGTGTTGCAAGGCGAAGCGGGCATCGGCAAGACGCGGCTCGCGACGGACTTCGCGCAAGGCAAGTCGCCATCCTTGATGGTCAAGGCGCACGACGCGGAGCGCGCCACGCCCTTCGCCGTCGCGCGCCGCGTGCTCTTCGGCCTTGGCCACGACGTCGAGGCCATTGCGCCTTGGGCCAAAGCCGAACTGGCGCGGTTCATGCCCGATTGGGGTTCGGCGCCGAGCACGCCGGCCGAGCCCATGCGGTTGCGGCAGTCCTTCATCGCCGCCATGGCCGCCTGGTCGCGCCAGCCGTACGCGCTGCTGGTGCTCGACGATGTGCAGTGGGCCGATGCCGCGTCGCTGGAGCTGCTGCTGGCCTGGCTTTCGGGCGGCCGGGAGACACGGCCCGCGGCCGTGCTGTGCGTTCGCAGCGAGGAGTTTCCAGCCGCGCTCGCCGAGTGGATGGCCCGGCAGCCGGCGAGCAGCGTGCACCGCGAAACGCTGGGGCCGCTGGACCGCGCGGCGGTCGAAGAACTGGTCTCGACTCTGGCGCTGCCCGCGCTGCCACCAGAAACGCACGCCGAGGCCGCCAAGAATCTGCTGCGGCTGACCACGGGTCATCCAATGGTGCTGCTCGAACTGCTGCGCGCCAACCCCGATAGCTGGACGTGGCGCAGCGCGGCCGATCGGACGGGTCTGCCAGCGGGCCAACTTGGCGCGCTGCTGCGGCAGCGCATCGCCAGGCTGCCGGCAGCGTTGCAGCGCGCCGTCCGGGTCGCGGCACTGTCCGGGCCCTCGTTCTCGCTGCCGATGGCGGCCGAGGTGCTGAACCTGTCGGCGGCCGCACGGGCCCGCGTCGCGCAGGGGCTGAAGGACGGCCAGTTGCTCGACGAGAACGGCCACCTGCTCGACGTGGTCCGCGAGGCGGTGACGCAGGACACCCCCGAGGCGGTTGCCGTGTCCTTGCACGCGCGCATCGCTGACCACCTGGCCGCGCTGCCGGCGAGGCCCGAGGTCCTGGCGTCGCACCACCTCGCAGCCGGCCAATGGGCGAAGGCCGGACAGCAGTTCGAGCAGGCCGCGCGGGCGGCCGGCGCCACCCGACGAACCGCCGAGCAGCTTCGTTATTGGGACCACGCGGCGAAATGCTTCACCGAAGCAGGCGATCTGGCGCGCGCCTGGGTTGCCATGGAATGCGCGGTGCCGGCCGCCCACATCGCCGAGAGCGGCCAGGCCCTGGCCGAACGCCTGGACGGCATGGAGCGGCAGGTGCCCGACGACAAGGGGCGCCTGACCGTGCTGCTGGCCCGATCGCGGGCCATGCTCAACACCGGCGCCGGCGCCGGCGCCATCGAGCCGTCACAAGAGGCGCTGGCCATCGCCAAGCGCCTGCAGGACGCCCCGCGCGAGGTCGCCGCCGCCGGCTGGCATGGGTTGGCGCTGGCCATGACCGGGCGCATGCCCGACGGCCTGGCGCTGCTGAGGCGCCAGGCGCCGTCGGCCACGCGGGTCGAAGACCCCCGGGTACGGCTCGACTTCGCCGGCAGCCTGGGCTATGCGCTGCACCTCGCGGGGCACTACGAAGAGGCGCTGGACGCCTTCCGAACGGCAGCCGCGGTCGCCGAGTCCGTGGGCGACCTCGGCGAGGCGCTGGAGCAAGCCAGCAACACGGCCACGTGCCTGGGCACGCTGGGGCGAACGAAGGCGTCCATCGAGCAAGGCGAAGTCGCGCTCCAGCTGTGGCGCCGTCTGGGCGAGCCCAAGAGCGTGACCGGCGCGGCCGTGCAGGTTCAGCTGGCGGCCAGCTACTACGGCAACGGGCGCTTCCGCGAGGCGCTGGAGCTGCTGGAGGGGTCGCTGAACTGCTTCCGCGAACTGGGGCCACCCAGCTGGCAGACCATCACCGAGCATCGCTTGGCGGCCGTCTACACGCGCCTGGGGCAACCGGCCCGCGCCCGGCAGGTGATGACGCCGCTGCCGCCGGAGGCCGACGAAGGGCGCCAAGCCACGCGGGCCATGATCGAGTGCCGCCTCGACCACCTGGCGGGCAAGCCCGTGGCGGACCGGCTGCAAGCCCTCGCGGACCGTCTCGGCGACCAGCTGACGCCGATGGACCGCCGCGCGCTGCAACTGCTGCTGTCGGCTCACCTTCCGCCCGCAGACGCGCTGCGCTTGGCGGCCGACGTGCATGAGGCGGCCACGCGCTCCAACGACGCCCCTGCGGCCCGGCACGCGGCGGCGCGCATGGCGCAAGCGCATGCGCAGCTCGGCAACCGATCCGGGGCCGGCCGCTGCGCCCGGCTGGCCTGGGGTTTCGGCGCCGATGCGCCCACGCTGGACATCGACCATCCGAGCCTGTGCCTGCTGGTCCATCGGTCGGCGCGCTTCGCCGGCGACGAAGCAACGGCCGCGGCGGCGCTGCAAAGCGGCGTCGAATGGCTGGCGCGGGCGCTGCCGAACGTTCCGGAGAGTTATCGAGAGAGCTTCCGGAGTCGAAACCCGGTCAATCGGGAACTGCTCAGCGGCGCGGCCGCCGTGGCCAATTGAGGCCGCAGCGCCCTATTCCAGCCGGCCTTCGACGCTGGCCAGCCGCCGCGTCAGCCACGAGCCCGCGCCCACCGCGCCGGCCACGCCCCAGAACAGCGCCGCCGCGCCGATGGCGGTGCCGAGCGCGCCGAACAGCAGCGGCATCAGCGTGCTGGAGGCGTTGATCGCCATCGAGCGGAAGGCCAGCGATTCGCCGTGCCGGCCCTCGGGCGTCACCTGGTGCAGCGTGGTCATGATCAGCGGCTGCGCCACGCCCAGCGTCAGCCCCAGCAGCACCGCGCAGGCGCCCATCAGCCACGGCGTGGCGGCCAGGGGGTAGACGGTGAAGACCAAGGCGGTGCCGATCATCGCGGCGGCCAGCACGCGCTTTTCCTCGATGCGGTGCGCCAGCAGCGGCACCAGCAGCCGCACGCCGGTGACGGCCAGCGTGAAGGCGCCCAGCACGAAGCCGATGGTGCTGGCGCTGAAGCCGCGGTCGTGGCCGAGGATGGGCACCGCGAAGGTGTGCACGTCCCAGCACATCGAGAACAGCCAGTTGATGGCCAGCAGCCGCTTCATGCCCGGCACGGCCAGCAGGTCCCAGGCGCGGCGGTCGTGGCCGGCGGACTGGCCGGGCGGCGGCAGCACCGGCACCGCGCGCGCCGTGGCCAGCGTGGCCAGCGGCATCAGCAGCAGCAGCGCGTAGGCGCCGCCGAAGCCGCTGGCGTCGATCATCAAGCCGGTGGCCACCGGTCCGACGACGTTGGAAAACGACGGCGCCACGCCCAGCCAGCTGAATATGCGCATGCGCTCGGTGGCGTTGCGCGCCGCGAGACCGGCGGTGCGCTGGATGGTCAGCATGCCCATGTTGGCCGCGGTGCCGGTGAGCGATGCGGCCACGCACAGGCAGCCCAGCGCCCAGACATCCGGCAGCCACACCGAGGCCAGCGCGAAGCCCATGCCCAGCAGCGCCAGGCCGACGGCCACCTGCACCGGCCGGTGGTAGCCCAGCCGGTCGGCCAGGCGCCCGGTGTGCATGGCCAGCAGCACCGGGGCGGCGGCGAACAAGGCCATCAGCAGGCCCAGCGTCCAGGCGCCGGCGCCCAGGCGCAGCGCCTGCAGCGGCGTGGCCAGGCGCAGGCCGGCCATGGTGGCGTGCAGCCCGAGCTGGCCGACGATCAGCGCCAGCAGCACCTGGCGGCTGGCCATCGCCGGGCTGGCGGCGGCGCGGTCGTCGCCGCGGTCGTCGCCGCGGTCGTCGGCGGGTTCAGGCACCGGGCGCCGGCCTTTCCGGGTCGTCGCCGGCAGCGGCGTTCGGCAGCAGCGCCAGGCTGCGCGCCTCGGGCAGCGCTTCCACCGCCTTCAGCGTGCGGCTCATCACCCGCGTGCGCGTCTGCGCCGCGTCCAGCGTGCTGGTGGCTTCCTCCAGCTTGCGGCGGGTCTTGTCCAGCACTTCGCCGAACTTGCCGAACTCGGTCTTCACCGCGCCCAGCACCTCCCAGACCTCGGCCGAGCGGCGCTCCAGCGCCAGCGTGCGAAAGCCCATCTGCAGGCTGTTGAGCAAGGCCAGCAGCGTGGTCGGGCCGGCCAGCACCACCTTGGCGTCGCGCTGCAGCGCGTCGCTCAGGCCCGGCCGGCGCAGCGCCTCGGCGTAGAGGCCTTCCACCGGCAGGAACAGCAGCGCGAAGTCGGTGGTGTGCGGCGGCGCCAGGTACTTGTCGCGGATGGCGCGCGCTTCAAGCCGCAGCCGCTGCTCCAGCGCGCGGGCGGCGGCCTCGGCGGCCACGGCGTCGGCGCGTTCCTGGGCGTCGAGCAGGCGTTCGTAGTCTTCGCGCGGGAACTTGGCGTCGATCGGCAGCCACAGCGGCGCGCCGTCGGCACGCTGGCCGGGCAGCTTGAGCGCGAACTCCACGCGCTCGGCGCTGCCGGGCACGGTGGCCACGTTGGTCGCGTACTGCTCGGCGGTGAACACCTGTTCCAGCAGGGCCGCGAGCTGCACCTCGCCGAACAGGCCGCGGGTCTTGACGTTGCCCAGCACGCGGCTGAGCGAGCCGACGTCGCGCGCCAGCGTGCGCATCTCGCCCAGGCCCTGGTGCACCTGCTCCAGCCGCTCGGCCACCTGCTTGAAGCTCTGGCCCAGGCGCTGCTCCAGCGTGGCCTGCAGCTTCTCGTCGACCGTCGCGCGCATCTGCTCCAGCTTGCGCTCGTTGCCTTCCTGCAGCGCCAGCAGCCGGCGTTCGTTGCCTTCGGCCAGCAGCCGCAACTGCGCCGCCAGGCCGTCGCCGAAGCGCTGCAGCGCCAGGTCCTGCGCGCCGCGCGCCGACTGCGTCTGCGTCGCCAGCAGCGCCTGCAGCCCGGCCTGCTCCTGGCGCTGGCCGCTGGCCATGCGGCCCAGTTCGTCGCGCAGCTCGCGCTCCAGCACCTCCAACGATTGGCGCCACTCGGTCTGGTCCGGCCGGCGCAGCAGCAAGGCCAGCAGCAGCAAGGTGCTCAGCGCCGCCAGCGCCAGCAGCAGGATCGCAAGCCAGTCCGCCATCGTTCGATTGTCGATGGTCTCAGGCGGGCCGCGCGGCCAGCACCTCGGGGTTGATCAGCGACGGCGGCCGCGCACCGCTGAGCGCGGCGATCAGGTTGTCGGCCGCCAGGTCGGCCATGGCGCGGCGCGTGCGCAGGCTGCCGCTGCCGATGTGCGGCGTCAGCACGACGTTGGGCCGCTCCAGCAGCGCCGGGTGCACCTGCGGCTCGCCTTCGAAGACGTCCAGCCCGGCGGCGGCGATCGGGCCGTCGCGTAGCGCGGCGGCCAGCGCCGCGTCGTCGACGATGCCGCCGCGCGCCACGTTGGTCAGCGTGGCGCCGGGCTTCATCTGCGCCAGCTCGGCCGCGCCGATGGCGTGGTGGCTCTCGGCGCTGTAGGGCAGCACCAGCACCAGGTGGTCGGCCTCGCGCAGCAGCGTGGCCTTGTCGACATAACGGGCGTTCAAGGCGGCTTCGGTCTCCGCCGGCAGGCGCGAACGGTTGTGGTAGATCACCGGCATGCCGAAGCCCAGCGCGCCGCGCCGCGCGATGGCCTGGCCGATGCGGCCCATGCCCAGGATGCCCAGCGTGGCGCCGTGCACGTCGCAGCCCATGAACATGTCGTAGGCCCAGCGCTGCCATTCGCCGCGGCGCAGGAAGCGTTCGCTCTCGGTGATGCGGCGGGCCGCGGCCATCATCAGCGCGAAGCCGAAGTCGGCGGTGGTCTCGGTCAGCACGTCGGGCGTGTTGGTGGCCATCACGCCGCGCGCCGTGCAGGCCGGCACGTCGATGTTGTTGTAGCCCACCGCCATGTTGCAGACGGCGCGCAACTGCGGGTTGGCGTCCAGCAGTTCGGCGTCGATGCGCTCGCTGCCGGTGGCGATGACGCCGCGCTTGCCGTGCAGCCGCGCGATCAGCTCGGCGCGGCCGTGGATCTGGTCGCCAGGGTTGTCTTCCACCTCGAAGTGGCCGCGCAGCCGCGCCACCACCTCGGGAAAGATCGCGCGCGCGATCAGGATGGACGGGCGGTCGGTCACGGCAGTCTCCTTCAGCGGAACCAAATGAAGGTCATCAGCAGGAACAGCGGCAGCAGCAGCGCGCCGCTCCAGGCCATGTAGCCGAAGAAGCCGGGCATGCGGATGCCGCGGTCTTCGGCGATGGCCTTGACCATGAAGTTGGGCGCGTTGCCGATATAGGTGTTGGCGCCCATGAACACCGACCCCGCGGACAGCGCCGCCAGCGTGGGCGCCAGCGTGGTCATCAGCGCGGCCGGGTCGCCGCCGGCGAGGTTGAAGAACACCAGGTAGGTCGGCGCGTTGTCGAGGAACGAACTGAGCAGCCCGGCGAACCAGAAGTAGGCCCAGGGCTGCGGCTGGCCGTCGGGCCCGGTGACGGTGCGCGCCACCGCAGCGAAGGCGCCCTGCTCGCCCGCCTTCAGCATCGCCAGCACCGGCGCCATGGTGAGGAAGATGGCGGCGAAAAGCTTGGCCACCTCCTGCATCGGCGCCCACGAAAACTGGTTGGCCTGGCGCACGCCCTTGGGCGTGATGGCCAGCGAGAGCAGCGTCACCGCCACCAGCAGGCCGTCGCGCAGCAGCGGCGGCAGCCCCAGGCCGCTGGCCAGCACCAGCGCCACCACGGCGGCCAGCGGCAGCACGTTGACGATGCCCTCCAGCTTCAGGCCGGGCGTGTCGGGCGTCGGGTCGCGCGGCAGCACGCCTTCGCGACCGTACCAGTAGCAGTCGATGGCGTAGAAGATCGCCAGCAGCGCGCCCAGCAGGAACAGCGTGGGCGCCATCAGGTGGCGCACGGTCCAGAAGAAGTCCACGCCGCGCAGAAAGCCCAGGAACAGCGGCGGATCGCCCAGCGGCGTCAACGCGCCGCCGGCGTTGCTGACCGTGAAGATGAAGAACACCACCACGTGCGCGACGTGGCGGCGGTTGTCGTTGGCGCGGATCAGCGGGCGGATCAGCAGCATCGAGGCGCCGGTGGTGCCCATCACGCTGGCCAGCGCCGCGCCCACGGCCATCAGCGTGACGTTGGTGCGCGGGCTGCCGTGCAGGTTGCCGCGCACGTGGATGCCGCCGGCCGCGGTGAACAAGGCGCACAGCAAGGCGATGAAGGGGATGAACTCGTCGAGCAGCGTGTGCGTGAACACCTGGGCCGCGGCGCCCGGCCCGAAGGCCCAGGCGTAGGGCAGCACGAAAGCCAGCGCCCAGCCGAGGCTGATCTTGCCGAAGTGCCGGTGCCAGACCAGCGGCGCCAGCAAGGGCAGCAGCGCGATCGACAGCAGCACACCGGCGAACGGCAGGCCCCACCAGGCCGACAGTGCCGCCGACGGGCCGCCCCCGGCCAGGCTCATTGCGCCTGACGCAAGGGCTGCAAGGCCGCCAGCAGCGCCGGCGGCAGCGGCACGGGCCGCCTTGTGACGCGGTCGACGTAGACGTGCACGAAGTGGCCGGCGGCCGCCGTCAGCGGCTGGCCGTGGCCGAACAACCCCACCTCGTAGCGCACGCTGGAGCTGCCAACGTGCGCCACGCGCAGCCCGGCCTGCACGACTTGCGGAAACGACAGCGGCTCGAAGTAGTTGCAGCTGGTCTCGACCACCAGGCCGATCACCGCGCCGTGCTCGACGTCGAGCGCGCCCCGCTCGATCAACCAGGCGTTGACGGCGGTGTCGAAGAAGCTGTAGTAGACGACGTTGTTGACGTGGCCGTAGGCGTCGTTGTCCATCCAGCGGGTGCCGATCTCGCGGAACTGCGCGTAGCGCTCGCGGCCCTGGGCCTGGGGTCGGGGGGTTTTGTCGATCATGGCGGCGCATTCTTCCATCAGCCGCCGGCGGCGCTGCGCCAGGCCAGCCAGTGCGCCTGCGCCAGTTCCAGCGTGCGGCGGTGGATGGCCACCGTGGTCTCGATGTCGCGGTTGTAGCCGCCGGCCATCACCACCGCGGCCGGGACGCGCAAGGCCGCCAGCCGCGCGAAGACGCGCCGGTCGCGCTCGGCCAGGCCTTGCAGGCTGAGCTTGAGGCGGCCCAGGCGGTCGCTCTCGTGCGGGTCGGCGCCGGCCAGGTAGAAGGCCAGGCCCGGCGGCGCCGCCTGCTGGCGCTGCCAGGCACTGTCCAGCGCGTCGTCCAGCGCGCGCAGGTAGGCGGCGTCGGCGCAGCCGTCGGGCAGTTCGACGTCGAGGTCGCTGGCCGTCTTGCGGAACGGGAAGTTCTTGGCGCCGTGTAGCGACAGCGTGAACACCGTGGGGTCGTCGCGGAAGATCGCCGCCGTGCCGTTGCCCTGGTGCACGTCGAGGTCGATCACCCACACGCGCAGCAGCCGGCGCTGGCGGCGGTGCATCTCGGCCTGCATCAGCCGCGCGGCCACCGCGACGTCGTTGAACACGCAGTAGCCCGAGCCCTTGTGCGCGTCGGCATGGTGGGTGCCGCCGGCCAGGTTGGCGGCCACGCCCTCGCCGTCGAACAAGGCGGCGCGCGCGGCGGCCACCGTCGCGCCGACCGAGCGCCGCGCCCGTTCCACCATCGCCGGCGACCATGGAAAGCCGATTTCGCGCTGCTGGGCCGGCGTGGTGTGTCCTTCGGCCACCGCGCTGATCCACGCCGGGTCGTGCGCCAGCGCAAGTTCGCCGTCGCTGGCCGGCTCGGCCGGCATCACCTGCAGCTCGGGCAGGTGCTGCGCAACGGCCTCGCGCAGCAGCCGGTACTTGCCCATCGGGAACGAATGCCCCGGCGGCAGCGGCAGCACGAAGGTGTCGGCATGAAAGGCCTGCATCGGTGCACGGATTCTAGAAAGATCCCCCTAGCTTGCTGCGGTGCAACAAAAAAGGCTTGCAATGCCTCGGCAGGCCCCTATACTTCAAGTCATGTTGCAGCGCAGCAAAGCGCAGTAGCCGCAAAACAGATCCGTTCCAACCTCTTTGCCACTGGAGAAACCCATGAGCTTCACCCCTGACCAACTGCTGGCCGTCCAGAAGGCCAATGTCGAAACCCTGTTCGGCCTGACCAACAAGGCCTTCGAAGGCGTCGAGCGCCTCGTCGAACTGAACCTGCAAGTCGCCAAGACCGCGCTGGACGAAGTGGCCGAGACGACCAAGGCCGCGCTGTCGGTGAAGGACGCCCAGGAACTGCTGGCCCTGCAAGCCAGCCTGCTGCAGCCCAGCGCCGAGAAGGCCGCCGCCTACAGCCGCCACGTGTACGACATCATGGCCGGCACCAACGCCGAAGTGGCGCGCGTCGCCGAAGCGACCTTTGCCGACACCCAGCGCAAGGTGATGGCCGCCGTCGACACCGCCGTCAAGAACGCCCCCGCCGGCACCGAGAACGCCGTCGCGCTGGTGAAGTCGGCCGTGGCCGCCGCCAACAACGCCTACGAAAGCGTGCACAAGGCCGCCAAGCAGGCCGCCGAAGTGGCCGAGTCCAACTTCCAGGCCATGACGACGACCGCCGTCAAGGCCACGCAGACGGCCGCCAAGGGCAAGCGCGCTGCCTAAGTGTCCGATCGCTTGATCAGCTGACGGCGACGGAACCGAATCCGAGACGCCGAGTCAGACGGAGACCTTCGCGCGCCGCGCGGGGGTTCTCTCTCTGGAAGGTTGTCTCCTCGGTACCCCTGACCCCGTCAAGGTACCTTCGCGGCCCGGTGGCGACACCGGGCCGTTTCTTTTTCTGCGCTCGCTGATCGACGCCGCGCTCAGCGCGTCAGCTCCGCGATCTTCTGCCGCAGCGCCGGCAACTGCTGCAGCGCCGCGGCGCGGCCGGCGGCCACCGCGCGCTCGCGCGAGCGGAAGTCGGCGCCGGCCATGCCGGCCAGCGCCGGGCGCAGCACGACATCGGCCTCGCGCAGCTCGAAGCGGTTGATGCTCTTGCCCATGATGGCGAAGGTCTGCAGCAGCATGCGCAGCGCGTCGCCGGTGGGTCCGCCCTCGGGCGCCTGCGAGATGTCCACCGCCAGCACGAGTTGCGCGCCCATCTGGCGCGCAAAGCGCACCGGCACCGGCGAAGCCAGGCCGCCGTCGACGTATTCGTGGCCGGCGATGCTGACCGGCTGGAACACCGCCGGCACGGCGCTCGACGCCCGCACCGCGGTGCCGGTGTCGCCCACGCGAAAGAGGATGGGCTCGCCGCTGTCCAGGTCGGTGGCGACGATGCCCAGCGGCAGCGCCAGCTTCTCGATCGGCCGGCCGCCGGTGTGCTCGCGCACGAAGCGCGCCAGCGCCTCGCCGCGCAGCAGGCCGCGGCCGGGAAAGGTCCAGTCGGTCAGCGCGCCTTCGTCCATGTGGCGCGCCAGCTCGGCCAGCGCCGCGCCGCCCAGCCCGGCGGCGTAGAGCGCCGCGACCAGGCTGCCGGCCGAGGTGCCGACCACCAGGTCGGGCCGGATGCCGGCTTCCTCCAGCACCTGGATCACGCCGATGTGGGCAAAGCCGCGAGCCGCGCCGCCGCCCAGCGCCAGCCCGATGCGCGGTGGCTTGGGCGGCGGTGGTGGTAGCGGGGGCGGTGGCGCCGGCGGCGGAGGGACGGCCGGCGGCGGCTGCACCGGCGGCGCCGACTGGCAGCCCGCCAGCACCGCCGCTGCCGCGGCCAGCCAGACCCGGCGGCGGCGATCCGGCTCATTCATATATCGACCAAGAATATCCAACTCACGAATATGTAGTTCACAGCCATATCGCTGCTGCCTAGAGTCCGGACCGCTTCCTTTGCCGCGGCCCGTCATGTATCAATACACTGCTTTCGATCGCCACTTCGTCCGCGCCCGCGCGGCCCAGTTCCGCGACCAGTTGCAGCGCAACCTGGCGGGCGAGCTGTCGGACGACGAATTCCGCCCGCTGCGCCTGCAGAACGGCTGGTACATCCAGCGCCACGCGCCGATGCTGCGCATTGCGGTGCCGTATGGCGAGCTGTCGTCGCGCCAGCTGCGCACCCTGGCCCGCGTGGCCCGCGAGCACGACCACCGCGACGCCGGCAAGCCCAGCGAGCGCGGCGGCTTCGGCCATTTCACCACGCGCCAGAACCTGCAGTTCAACTGGATCCCGCTGGTGGAAGCGGCCGACGTGATGGAACTGCTGGCCGAAGCCGACCTGCACGGCATCCAGACCAGCGGCAACTGCATCCGCAACATCACGACGGATGCGCTGGCCGGCATCGCCCCCGACGAGGAGGTCGACCCGCGGCCCTACGCCGAGATCCTGCGCCAGTGGAGCACGCTGCACCCCGAGTTCGCCTTCCTGCCGCGCAAGTTCAAGATCGCCATCCACGGCGCGCGCGAAGACCGCGCCGCCACCGGCTGGCACGACATCGGGCTGCAACTGCACCGCAATGCGGCCGGCGAGGTGGGCTTTCGCGTCTGGGCCGGCGGCGGCATGGGCCGCACGCCGGTGATCGCCGCCTTGTTCGCCGACTTCGTGCCCTGGCAGCAGATCCTGCTGTACATCGAAGCCATCGTGCGCATCTACAACCAGCACGGCCGGCGCGACAACCTCTACAAGTCGCGCATCAAGATCCTCGTCAAGGCCGAGGGCCAGGCCTGCATCGACGCGGTCAACGCCGAGTTCGCCACGCTGCTGAGCGACGACGCCCAGGCCGGCGCGCACATCATTCCGCAGGCCGAGTTCGACCGCGTGGCCGCGCACTTCAGCGCACCGCCGGTGCTGGCGCCCGGCTTCGCGGTGAGCGACGACACCGACGCCCCGCCCGCCTACCGCCGCTGGCTGGAGCGCAACGTGCATGCCCACAAGATCAGCGGTTATCGTGCGGTGACGCTGTCGCTCAAGCGCGCCGGCCAGTCGCCTGGCGACGTGACGGCCGCGCAGATGGACGGCGCCGCCGCGCTGGCCGACCATTTCAGCCGCGGCGAGCTGCGCGTCACGCACGACCAGAACCTGCTGCTGCCCTGGGTGCACGAGGCCGAGCTGCGCGCGCTGTGGCAGGCCGCCAAGGCCGGCGGCTTCGCCACGCCCAACATCGGGCTGCTGACCGACATGATCACCTGCCCCGGCGGCGACGTCTGCGCGCTGGCCAATGCGCGCTCGCTGCCCATCGCCGCGGCGCTGAACGAGCGCTTCGACGACCTCGACCGGCTCTACGACATCGGCGACATCGACCTGCACATCAGCGGCTGCATCAACTCCTGCGGCCACCACCACAGCGGCCACATCGGCGTGCTGGGCGTCGACAAGGACGGCAGCGAGTGGTACCAGGTGACGGTGGGCGGCTCCGACGGCTCCACGCTCGGCGGCCCGGCGCTGCCCGGCAAGGTGATCGGCCCCTCGTTCGCCGCCGACGAGGTGCCCGACGTCATCGAAGCCGTGATCGAGCTGTACCAGCGCGAGCGCCAGCGCGGCGAGCGCTTCGTCGACACCGCCCACCGCCTGGGCCCGCAGGCCTTCCGCCGCGTGGCCGACGCCGCGCGCCGCAGCACCGCCACGGCCACCGCCGAATGACCCCCTGGACCCAGCCCCACCCCGCCGCCATGGACTTCATCCCCGTTCACGACCCCCGTTGGCAGCTGCTGGCCGGCGAAGACGGCCCGCAGCCCCACCCCACCCCGCGGCCGCATGCGCTGCTGACGCTGGAGCAGTGGCACGCCGTGCGCGAGCACTGGCCCAGCGAGCTGCCCACCGGCGTGCTGCTGCCCAACACCGCCGACGTGGCCGCGCTGGCCGCCGACCTGCCGCGCCTGGCGCTGGTGGTGCTGCAGTTCCCCAAGTGGACCGACGGCCGCGCCTATTCGCAGGCGCGGCTGCTGCGCGCCCGCCACCGCTTCGACGGCGAGCTGCGCGCCAGCGGCGACGTGCTGGTCGACATGGTGCCGCTGCTGCAGCGCACGGGATTCTCCAGCGCGCAGTTGCGCGCCGACCAGAAGATCGACAGCGCGCGCCGCGCGCTGCGCTTCTTCGATGGCCACTACCAGGGCGACGCCGTGCAGCCGCAGCCGCTGTTCCACCGCCAGGCGGCCTGAGCATGAGCCAGAGCAGCGACCGCAGCGAGACCCCGGCCATCGCGCGCCACGCCGTCAAGACCCCCGGCCACGAGCAGCGCGTGGCCCACGCGCTGGCGCTGCTGCGCGAGGCCGCGGTGGCGCACAAGGGCCGCATCGTGCAGGCCAGCAGCCTGGGCGTGGAAGGCATGGTCATCACCGACCTGATCGCCCGCCACCAGCTGCCGGTGGTCGTCGCCACGCTGGACACCGGTGCGCTGCACGAGGAGACGCTGGCGCTGATCCCGCGCATCGAGGCGCGCTACGGCATCAAGGTCGAGCGTTATGCGCCGGCGCCGGAACAAGTGGTCCACTTCGTGCGCGAGCACGGCCCCTTCGCCATGCGCCAGAGCGTGGCGCTGCGCAAGGCCTGCTGCGCGCTGCGCAAGCTCGAACCGATGGAACGCCTGCTGGCCGGCCACGAGGCCTGGATCACCGGGCTGCGGCGCGAGCAGTCGGACCACCGCGCCGACGTGCCCTTCCGCGAGACCGATGCCGACGGCCGCGCCAAGTTCTACCCGCTGGCCGACTGGAGCCTGGAGGACGTGTGGCACTACGTGCAGGTGCACGACGTGCCCTACAACGCGCTGCACGACCAGGACTTCCCCAGCATCGGCTGCCAGCCCTGCACCCGCGCCGTATCGCCGGGCGAAGACTTCCGCGCCGGCCGCTGGTGGTGGGAGCAAGGCGGCGCCCGCGAATGCGGGCTGCACAGCCGGCCCCACGCCGTGACGGCCTGAAGCACGCCGCGCACGCCATGGGCCGCGTGGTCTTCATCGGTGCCGGCCCCGGCGCGGCCGACCTCATCACCGTGCGCGGCGCGCAGCGCCTGGCCGCCGCCGAGGTGGTGCTGTTCGACGCGCTGACCGACCCCGCGCTGCGCGTCTACGCGCCGCACGCGCGCTGGCTCGACGTCGGCAAGCGCGGCTACGGCCAGGCGGCGGCGCAGTCCGAGATCGACGCGCTGCTGGTCCGCCTGGCGCAGGAGCATGCCGTCGTCGTGCGGCTGAAAGGCGGCGACCCCAGCGTCTTCGGCCGGCTGGAAGAAGAGCTGCTGGCGCTGCAGGCCGCCGGCATCGCCTGCGAGGTGGTGCCCGGCGTCACCGCGGCGCTGGCCGCCGCCGCCGACACCCAGCGCCCGCTGACGCGTCGCGGCCACGGCCGCAGCGTGAGCCTGGCCACGGCGATGACGCGTGAAGGCAGCGTCCACGCCGGCCGCCACGCCGACACGGAAGTGTTCTACATGGCCGGCCGCCGGCTGGCCCCGCTCGGCCGCCGGCTGTGCGAGCAAGGCTGGGACGCGGCGACGCCGGTGAGCGTGGTCTCGCGCGCCGGCTGGCCCGACCAGTTGCACAGCGAGCACCGGCTGGACGATCTGGCCCGCGCCGCGCTGCTGCACGCCGGCCGGCCGGCCGTGGTGACGGTGGGCGCCGGCGCCGCGGCCGTGGCGCCGACGCACAAAGCCGGGGCGCTTGAGACATCACAAGCGTCGATATAGAGCCGGCCACCCTAAAATCGCGGGTTTGCGCTGGCGCGGCATGACGGATGGCGCCCGGCGGCTGCGCGCGGCGCGGCCGCTTCGGGCCGGCCGCGGCCGGCCCGCCCGAGCCTTTCTGCCCCGAGCCATTTGCCCCCAGCCATTGCCCCGAGCCTTTGCCCATGACCCACGTCGTCCTCGAATCGTGCATCCGCTGCAAGTACACCGACTGCGTCGATGTCTGCCCCGTCGACTGCTTCCGTGAAGGTCCGAACTTCCTGGTCATCGACCCCGACGAGTGCATCGACTGCGCCGTCTGCATCCCCGAGTGCCCGGTCAACGCCATCCTGCCCGAGGAAGACGTGCCCGGCGACCAGGTCTCGTACATCAAGCTCAATGCCGACTTGTCGCGCAAGTGGCCCAGCATCACCAAGCGCAAGGCCGCCCTCCCCGACGCCGAGGAGTGGAAAGACCGCAAGGACAAGCTCGACCAGTTGATCCGCTGAACTTCTTCATCGCCGCACCATGGAACCCAGCCCCAAGGCCGAAGTGGCCGACACCGCCCGCCGCCACGACGGCCCCATCGAGACCGACGCCGTGATCGTCGGCGCCGGCCCGGTCGGCCTGTTCCAGGTCTTCGAGCTGGGGCTGCTGGAGATCAAGGCCCACGTCATCGACACGCTGGGCTACCCCGGCGGCCAGTGCATCGAGCTGTACCCCGACAAGCCCATCTACGACATCCCGGCCGTGCCCGTGTGCACCGGCAAGGAGCTGACCGACAACCTGCTCAAGCAGATCGAGCCCTTCGGCGCCACCTTCCACTTCGGGCAGGAGGTGAGCGTGGTGCGCAAGCAGGACGACGGCCGCTTCTACGTCGAGACCAGCAAGGGCACGCAGTTCCTCACCAAGACGGTGTTCATCGCCGGCGGCGTGGGCAGCTTCCAGCCGCGCACGCTGAAGGTCGACGGGCTCGACAAGTTCGGCGAGACGCAGCTCTTCTACCGCGTCAAGAACCCGGCGCAGTTCGCGGGCAAGAACCTGGTGATCGTCGGCGGCGGCGACTCGGCGCTGGACTGGACGCTCAACTTCGTGCAGGACGGCCCCAACAAGGCCGAGAGCGTGATCCTGCTGCACCGGCGCGACGGCTTCCGCGCCGCGCCGGCCAGCGTGGCGCGCATGCGCGAGCTGTGCGAGGCGATGGAGATGCAGTTGATCGTCGGCCAGATCACCGGCTTCGACGAGGTCGACGGCCGGCTGGCCAACGTCAAGGTCACCGGCGGCGACGGCGTCACGCGCGTGGTGCCGCTCGACGTGCTGCTGGTCTTCTTCGGCCTGAGCCCCAAGCTCGGCCCCATCGCCGAATGGGGGCTGGGCATCGAGCGCAAGCAGATCGTCGTCGACACCGAGAAGTTCGAGACCAACGTGCCGGGCATCTTCGCGGTGGGCGACATCAACACCTACCCGGGCAAGAAGAAGCTCATCCTCTCGGGCTTCCACGAGGCGGCGCTGGCCGCCTTCGGCGCCAGCCCGTACATCTTTCCGGAAAAGCGCGTGCTGCTGCAGTACACCACCACCAGCCCCAAGCTGCACAAGGTGCTGGGCGTGGAGACGCCGGTGTTCGACTGATCGTCAGATCGTCTGGTCCACCGGCGCGGCGCCTAACGCCACGCTTCGACGGCCCGCCGACGTGCGGGCCGTCGCCGTTTCGTGGCCCATAATCCGCATCGGCGCTGCTGCCTGGCAGCGTCACTTCGCTAGGGGTGTTGCCCCGGCCCGAAACGGCCGGTGCGACTGAGAAAGTCCCTTTGAACCTGTTGGGGCCCGCGCAAGCGGGTCACAGAGTCCGCAAGGACTTGAGGTAATCCTCGCGCAGGGAAGCAGCCGGAACACAGGCCGCGGGTTCTCCGCGTGCCGCCTCCAAGTTGCCCACCTGCCATCGACATGGACGTCACGATGGCACTCATTGCATTTCCTTCCCGCCCGTCGCCGCTGGCCCTGGCCGCCGGCGCCGCACTGCTGGGCGCCGCGCTGGCCGCATCGGCGCAGCAGACCGTCACCATCACCGGCCGCAGCAGCGGCAACGCCGCCAGCGTGGCCGGCTTCGGCGACCAGCCGCTGTACCGCGCGCCCTTCGCGGCCAGCGTGATCTCCACCGCGCAGCTGGCCGACGCCGGCATCAGCGGCCTGGGCGACCTGACGCGGCTGGACGCCGCGACCACCGACGCCTACAACGCGCCCGGTTACTGGAGCATGTTGGCGGTGCGCGGCTTCACGCTCGACCCGCAGTTCAACTACCGCCGCGACGGGCTGCCCGTCAATGCGGAGAGCGTGCTGCCGCTGGCCAACAAGCGCAGCCTGGAACTGCTGAAAGGCACCAGCGGCCTGCAGGCCGGCACCAGCGCGCCCGGCGGCCTGGTCAACCTGCAGGTCAAGCGGCCGGCCGGCCCCCTGCGCAACGCCATGCTGGGCTGGACCGAGGACGACACGCGCAGCGTCGCCGTCGACCTGGGCGACGCCACGGCGCGCTGGGGCTGGCGCGTCAACGCCGAGTACGCGCACCTGCAGCCGCAGACCGACGACAGCCGCGGCCACCGCAAGCTGCTGGCGCTGGCCGTCGACGCCCGCCCGGCCGACGGCACGCTGATCGAGGCCGAGGCCGAGTACAGCCTGCAAACCCAGCCCAGCACGCCCGGCTTCAGCCTGCTGGGCAACCGGCTGCCCGACGCCAAGGCGATCGACCCGCGCATCAACCTCAACGACCAGCCCTGGCGGCTGCCGGTGGTGATGGAAGGCCGCACCGGATCGGTCCGGCTGACTCAATCGTTAGGCAAGGAGCTGCAGTTTGTCGCCCACGCGATGCGCCAGCGCCTGGACAGCGACGACCGCATCGCCTTCCCCTTCGGCTGCAGCGCCGAGAACGACTACACGCGCTACTGCAGCGACGGCAGCTTCGACCTCTACGACTTCCGCAGCGAAGGCGAGCGCCGCACCACCGACGCCGTCGACCTGTCGCTGCAAGGCGCGGCCGCCTGGGGCGGCTGGCGGCATCAGTACACCGTCGGGCTGCTGCGCACGCACTTCGAGGCGCGCTTCAACCGCCAGGCCTACAACTGGGTGGGCATCGGCACGATCGACGGCCTGAGCGTCGTGCCCAGCGACCCCGCGCTGACCGACGAGAACACCGACCGCGACGAACGCAGCACCGAATGGCGGCTGCAGGACCGCGTGGTGCTAACCAGCAATACAAGCGCCTGGCTGGGCCTGCGCCACAGCGCGCTGGACCGCCGCAGCGTGCGCACCGACGGCTCGCGGCCCACCGCATACACGCAGTCGTTCACCACGCCGTGGCTGGCCATCAGCCACCAGCTCAGCCGCCAGGGCATGGTCTACGCGAGCTGGGGCGAGGGCGTGGAAAGCGCGGTGGCGCCCAACCGCAGCCGCTACAGCAACGCCGGCCAGGCGCTGCCGGCGTTGAAGAGCCGACAGATCGAACTGGGCTACAAGCACCACGGCGAGCGGCTGGACGTCAACGTCGCCGCCTTCGACATCCGCCGCCCCGAGTGGGCCGACCTTGGCGCCTGCGACGTCGACGCCAGCTGCACGCGCCAGGCCGACGGCGCCTCGCGCCACCGCGGCGTGGAGGCCGAAGCCGAATGGCGCCGCGGCGCGCTCTCGCTGCGCGGCAGCGCGCTGTGGCTGCACGCGCGGCGCGAAGGCTCGGCGCAGGCGGGCATCGACGGCCTGCGCCCGACCAACGTGCCGGCCTACAGCCTGAAGGCGCAGGCCGCGTACAACCTCGCCGCCGTGCCCGGGCTGGCGCTGCTGGGCTTCGTCAGCCACGAAGGCTCGCGCATGGTGCTGCCCGACAACAGCGTGCAGACGCCGGGCTGGACGCGCGTCGACCTTGCGCTGCGCTACACCCAGCGCCTGGACGCCAACCGCCGCATCGTCTGGCGCGCCGGCATCGACAACGTGGCCGACCAGCGCGCGTGGAAGGAGTCGCCCTACCAGTACGACCACGCCTACCTGTACCCGCTGGCCCCGCGCACCGTCAGCATCACGGCGCAGTTCACGCTCTGACGCCCCGGAGCGAGGAGCATCGCGTGCTATAATGCGAGGCTATTCCCCGATAGCTCAGTCGGTAGAGCGCCGGACTGTTAATCCGTAGGTCCCTGGTTCGAGCCCAGGTCGGGGAGCCAAAGAAAGCCGAAGAAGAACAAGGACTTGCACGCGAGTGCAAGTCCTTTTTTCTTGGCCAGACCGCGCCATTACGGGTCTTTGCCACAAATCTGCCATAGCTGAAGACTGGTGACACCGCTCCAACCCGGAGTCCAGTCACCTTGGCAAGCATCACCAAGCGCGGTCGCTTCTGGCGCGCGCAGATCATCAGGCGGGGCTACCCGCCGCAGTACCGCACCTTCGACAGCCGGTCAGAGGCCGAAGCATGGGCGCGCGTGCTCGAGGCCGAGATGGACCGCGGCATCTTCGTCTCGCGCGCGGAAGCCGAGCGAACCACCCTCGCCGAGGCCCTGAAGCGGTACGAGCGGGAGATCTCGGTCGGCAAGGCTCATCCCGCCCAGGACAACCAACGGATCCGCCACTGGCTCCGGCAACCATTGGCCCACCACTTCCTGGCCAACCTCCGCGGTGCCGACTTCGCGAAGTACAGAGACGAGCGCCTGGCCGCAGGGCGGGCTGCGAACACGGTGCGCCTGGAACTGGCATTGGTCAGCCATCTGTTCGAGATCTGCCGCAAGGAGTGGGGCATGGAAGGCCTGATGAACCCCCTCAAGAACATCAGGAAGCGGTCGGGCTCCAACGAGCGAGATCGGCGCCTGCGGGAAGGCGAGTACGACCAACTGGCGGAAGCGCTCTCGAAGTCCGACAACCCGTGGGTTCGGCCGGCGTTTGATCTCGCAATCGAGACTTCGCTGAGACAGGGGATGCTGATCGCCCTTCGATGGGATTGGATCGATTTGTCGCGCCAGGTGATTTGGGTCCCTGCTGAGTTTCGTCGCCACGGGAACAAGGGAGTGCCGCCCGCGCTTCCTCTGTCGCTGAAGGCCGTCAGCGTCCTGCGGTCGATGCCGAGGTCGACCGACGGCCGGGTCTTCCCAACGACGCAGAACTCGATTGTCTGCGTCTGGAAGAAGACCTTGAAGCGGCTCGGCATCGTCGGCCTGCGCTGGCACGACCTGCGCCACGAGGCCGCTTCTCGGCTCTTCGAGAAGGGGCTGAATCCGATGGAGGTCGCATCCATCACTGGGCACAAGAGAGCCGGCTCCGCTCGTTTGAACACGCAACAGCCTGAGATAAGTGGATTGGCTGCGGTTTGAACTTTTTCAATCCCAGGCCCCTGCCAGGCCGCCGGAGGCGCCCCGGTTGAGCCCATGTACTCATGGTTCAACCCATC
>JAIUPH010000027.1 GCA_020161065.1 Pseudomonadota bacterium | reverse complement strand
ATCGGGCGCACGAGGCGCCTCGAGGCCCGATTCGGGCTGCAAAGCGCCCGATTTCGCTCGATTTGGACGCTCAGATTCAGTATTGTGAAATCACGCTGAACGGCCCGGACGATGCGATGGGTTGTTCAGCATTGCCTTAGAAAAGTTGCTGCGCCAGGAAGGCCGTCGCCCGCCCGTGCGACCGCGCGGCCGCGGCGGCCTGGTACGAAGCCCGCGCCCAGCAGTTGAAGCCGTGCTGGGCGCCGGCATAAACGTGTACTTCGGCGGACTTGCCCGCCATCGCCTGGCGCACGCGCTCCACGGCGTCCAGCGGGATGTGGTCGTCGTGCTCGGCGTAGTGGAACTGCACCGGGCAGCGGATGGCCGCGGCGCGGTCGAGCATGGTGTGGATGCCGCCGCCGTAGAAGGGCACGGCGGCGTCGACGTCGGTGCTGGCGGCGGCCAGGTAGGCCAGGCGGCCGCCCATGCAGTAGCCGAGGGTGCCCGCCTTGCGCCCGGCCGCTTCGGGCCGCGCGCGCAGGGCGGCCAGCGCGGCGTGGATGTCGGCCAGCACCTCGGCCGGCTGCAGCGACTGGGCGATCTGCATGCCGCGCTGGCGCTCGTCGCCCACGTAGCCCAGTTCGATGCGCGGCGCCTGGCGCCAGAAGACATCGGGCGCCAGCACGACGAAGCCGTCCAGCGCGTACTGCTCGGCCACCGCGCGGATGTGCGGGTTGACGCCGAAGATCTCCTGGAACAGCAGCAACCCCGGGCCGCTGCGCGCCGGCGGCAGCGCCAGGTAGCCGGCGAAGCCGGGCGCGATGTCGATCCACTGGGTGCTGACGGGTTCGGTCATGGACAGGCCTTTCGCGGGGTGGGGGGGTGGGTCAGTAGGTGCGGCCCTTGCGGTACTGCGCGTGCTGGCGCCGCTGCAGCGGCGACTGTGCCGCCAGCGCCGCGAACGAGGCGCCGGCATGGGCATGCGAGACGGCCAGGCCCAGCGCGTCGGCGGCGTCCTTGCCCGGCAGCCCGGGCAGCGTGAGCAGCCGGCGCACCATCTCCTGCACCTGGCCCTTGTTGGCCAGGCCGTGGCCGACCACCGCCTTCTTCATCTGCAGCGCGGTGTATTCGGCCACCGGCAGCCCGGCGGCCACCAGCGCCGCCAGCGCCGCGCCGCGCGCCTGGCCAAGCAGCAGCGTGCTCTGCGGGTTGACGTTGACGAAGACGATCTCGGCCGCCGCGCAGTCGGGCGTGTAGCGCTGCACCACCTGCTGCACGCCTTCGAAGATGATCTTCAGCCGCAGCGGCAGGTCGCCGCGCGGCGCTTCCAGCGTGCTGATGGTGCCGCTGGCGACGTAAGTCAATCGTTGCCCCTCGACATCGATCACGCCAAAGCCCGTCCGTTGCAGGCCGGGGTCGATGCCGAGGATGCGCATGGCGCTACAGGATCTCGAAGCGCTTGCCGTCGGGCAGGCGGTAGCGGCTGAAGCCGGCCTCGTCCACCATCTGCACCGCGCCCCGTTCGATCCAGCGCAGCAGCTCGAAGCGTTGCGGCGCATCCAGCAGTTGGGACGCCTCGACCACGCAGGGCCAGGTGCTCAGCAAGCGCAGCCCTTGCTTGGCCAGGCGGCGCAACGTGGCGTCGAAGCGCGCGTGGTGCAGGTCGTCGGTGGCGAACAGCGCCACCATCGGCCCGGCATCAAGCAGGACGCTGCGCACGCAGCCGGGCCTTCAGGCCTTGGCCGGTCTGCGCCGAGGCCTGCGGCCGGCCCATCGCCCCCGCGCGGCGCACCTGATCGAGCAGCGCGGCCGGGTCCTTCAGGCCCAGCACGCGCTCGATGGCGTCCTTGACGAACTCGGACTTGGTGATGCCCAGGCGCCGCGTCGCTTGTTCGAGGCGGGATTCCAGCGTCGGGTCGAGGCGGACGGACAAGGCCATGGCGGGGCAAGGAAGTCGGTGTCGTACCGTCACACCGTATCACAGCGACCCGGGGTTCAGAAGTACCAGCGCACCGCATGAAAGAACACCGGCGCCGCGAAGCACAGCGGTGCCACGCGGTCGAGCAGGCCGACGGCGCCGGTGACCGAGCTACGGTTGCCCCACCAGCGCACGCCGGCGTCCTTCTTCAGCGCGCGCATCACCAGCTCGCCCAGCGTGCCGCAGCCGCCGGCCAGCGCGCCCATCGCGGCGGCGGTGCCGGGCTTGACGGGCGTGATCCAGAACAGCAGCGCGCCCACCACCGCCGCCGCCGCCACGCCCAGGCCGAAGGCGCGCCACGAGAAGCTGCGGTCGATCTGCCGTGCCACCGGCGCGCGGCGCAGGCGGCGGCTGGCCAGCTCCTGCGCGATTTGCGCCGCCGCCGTCACCATCACCAGGAAGAACAACAGGAAGGCGCCGCGGTCCTGGAAGCGCGGCAGGTCCAGCAGCAGCAGCGCCGGCGCGTGGCTGAGGCCGAACACGCAGACCATGATGCCCCACTGGATCTTGGCGTTACGTTCCAGGAAGCGCCGCGGGTCGCCGGCCAGCGCGCTGATGACGGGAATGGCCAGGAACACGTAGACCGGAATGAAGACCGAGAACAGGTCGAAGCGCTTGAGGCCGACGATCAGGTATTGCAGCGGCAGCACGACGAAGAAGGCGAGGATCAGGCTGCGGTGGTCGCCGCGCCGCGTGTGCGCCAGCGTGATGAACTCGCGCAGCGCCAGGAACGACAGCACGCCGAAGGCCAGCGTCGCGCCGACCGGCCCCGAGATCCAGCTCACCCAGAAGACGACGGCGCCCAGCCACAGCGCGCGCAGGTCGCGGCGGTACGGCCGTTCGCGCTGGAAGCGTTCGTCGTCGTCGCGCGTGATCGAGCGCAAGGCCATCACGATGCTGGCCAGCAGCAGCAGGCCGAACAGGCCGACGAAGAGCAGCGCCACCTGCTCGTCGGTGCTCAACTGGCTGAGGCGGTTCATGACTCCGACTCGCGCGGGCGCAGCGCCAGCACGGCGTCGCGCGCCCGCGCGAGGAAGGCGCGCTTGTCCTCGCCGGGCGCCAGCTGCAGCGCCGCGCCGAAGGTCACGGTGCACAGGATGGGCACCGGCACCACCTCGCCCTTGGGCATCACGCGCTGCACGTTGTCGATCCACGCCGGGACCAGCGGCACCTGCGGAAACTGCGCCGCCAGGTGGTACAGCCCGCTCTTGAAGGGCTGCGGCTCGCCCTTGTTGCTGCGCGTGCCTTCGGGAAAGATGACCAGCGAGTCGCCGTTTTGCAGCGCCGCGGCCAGCGGTTCCAGCGGGTCCTGGTCGTCGCTGCGCTGGCGGTTCACGTAGACGGCGTTGAAGACCTCGCGCGTCAGCCAGTGCTTGAAGCGCGAGCCGGTCCAATAGTCGCGCGCGGCGATCGGCCGCGTCTGCGCGCGCAACTCCGACGGCAGCGCCGCCCAGATCAGCACCCAGTCGAGGTGGCTCTGGTGGTTGGCGAAGTAGATGCGCTGCTCGGCCTTGGGCGCGCAGCCCTTCCAATGCCCTTGCGCGCCGGTGACGAGCCGGGCGATGAAGGCGATCAGCAGCCCCATGGCCTCGGCGCGCGTCATGGCGGCGATGCTAGCCGGCCGCCGGCCGGCCGCTGAGCGCTTGCGCAAGGGCGGCGGTCAACGCCGCGCGGCGGCGCGCCGTTATGGAGCGGCCGCCGGCCCTCCGTGCTGAAGCCCGTGCGTCCGGCGCCGATCGTCTTGCCAACCCTTTCGAGGACCATCACCATGTTCAAGAAGATATTCGCCTTCGTGCTGGCGCTGTACGCCGCGGTGGCGTTCGCCGCCGTCGATGCCAACAAGGCCACGCCGGCCGAACTCGACGGCGTCAAGGGCATCGGCCCGGCCATTTCCAGCAAGATCGTCGAAGCGCGCAGCAAGGCGCCGTTCAAGGACTGGCAGGACCTGATCGACCGCGTGAAGGGCGTCGGCGAACACAACGCGGCCGGCTTCTCCGCCGCCGGCCTGACGGTCAACGGCGCCAGCTTCGCCGGCGCGCCGGCCGCGGCCGCCAAGCCGACGGCCAGGACCAGCGCCGCCCCTGCCACCACCACCGCCGCGCCGGCCGCCAAGCCCACCCCGGCCGCGCCCGCCGCCACGCCCACCATGGCACCTGCGGCCACCCCCGCCGCGGCCACGGCGACCGCCGCCACCACCGCGGCTGCGCCGGCCGCCGCCGCCAAGATGACCAAGGAAGAGAAGGCTGCCGCCAAGCAAAAGGCCAAGGAAGAGAAGGCCGCGGCGAAGGCAGCGGCCAAGAAGGCCAAGGACGACAAGGCCACCGCCGCCAAGGAAGCCGCCAGCGCGGCGAAGAAGTAAGCGCGCGCCGGCCGAGAAGCCAACGCCCCGCGATGAGGGGCGTCCCACGTCAAAACGCCCCGCGTCGCGGGGCGTTTCTACGTGCGCAGGGCCCGATGCCGGCCCGGCGCGTCAGAGCCGTTCGAACACCGCGGCAATGCCCTGGCCGCCGCCGATGCACATCGTCACCAGCGCGTAGCGGCCGTTGATGCGCTGCAGTTCGTACAGCGCCTTGGTGGCGATGAAGGCGCCGGAAGCGCCGATCGGGTGGCCGAGCGCGATCGCGCCGCCGTTCGGGTTGGTCTTGGCGGCGTCGAGCTCGAGCCCGCGCGAGACGGTGATCGCCTGCGCCGCGAAGGCTTCGTTGCTTTCGATCACGTCCATCTGGCTGACCGCGAGGCCGGCCTTCTTCAGCGCCAGGCGCGACGCCGGGATCGGGCCTTCGCCCATCACGTCGTTGGGCACGCCGGCCACGGCGTAGGAGACCAGCCGCGCCAGCGGCTTGTGGCCGGCCTTGGCGGCCACGCCGGCTTCGGCCAGCACGAAGAACGCGGCGCCGTCGTTGATGCCCGAGGCGTTGCCCGCCGTCACCGTGCCGCCGTCCTTCTTGAACGCGGGCTTGAGCTTGCCCAGCGACTCCAGCGTGGTGCCGGCCTTCACGTGCTCGTCTGTGTCGAACACGGTGTCGCCCTTCTTGCTCTTCAGCGTGATCGGCACGATCTGGCTCTTGAAGCGGCCGTCGGCGATGGCGGCCGCCGCGCGGCGGTGCGACTCGACGGCCAGCGCGTCCTGCTGCTCGCGCGTGATGTTCCACTTGGTGGCCAGGTTCTCGGCCGTGATGCCCATGTGGCCGACGCCGAAGGGGTCGGTCAGCACCGCCACCATGGCGTCCAGCGCCTTGGTGTCGCCCATGCGCGCGCCGTTGCGCAGCGTGGTCATCAGGTAGGCGCCGCGGCTCATCACCTCCACGCCGCCGCCCACGCCGTAGTCGCAGTCGCCGAGCAGGATGTTCTGCGCGCTGGTCACGATGGCCTGCAGGCCCGACGAGCACAGCCGGTTGACGGCCATCGCCACGCTTTCCATCGGCAGCCCGGCCTGGATGCTGGCCACGCGGGCCACGTAGGCGTAGCGCGAGTCGGTGGGGATGGTGTTGCCCACCGTCACGTAATTGATCAGCTTGGGGTCGACGCCCGAGCGCACGACCGCTTCCTTCATCACCGTGCCGGCCAGCTCGGGCGGCTCGATGCCGCTCAGCGATCCGCCGAAGGTGCCGATGGCCGAGCGCACCGCGCTCAGAACAACCACATCACGTTGGCTCATCTCTCGTCTCCAGGGGTGATTGGCCGCCAAGGTGCCGGCAGCCTGCGCCACGATGGTACGCCGTCAAGCGGTTCGCCAAGCTTACGTGGGATCGCGTAAGGCGGCGCCGCCGTGGGGGCGCTCAATGCCTGAAGTGCCGCGTCCCGGTGAACACCATCGCGACGCCGCGCTCGTCGGCGGCGGCGATGACTTCGTCGTCGCGCATGCTGCCGCCGGGCTGGATGACGCAGGCGGCGCCTTCGTCGATGACCACGTCGAGGCCGTCGCGGAACGGGAAGAAGGCGTCGCTGGCGACCGCCGAGCCCTGCAGCGACAGCCCGGCGTGGCCGGCCTTGATGCGCGCGATGCGGGCGCTGTCGACGCGGCTCATCTGGCCGGCGCCGACGCCCAGCGTCATGCCGCCGCCGCAGAAGACGATGGCGTTGCTCTTGACGAACTTGGCCACCTTCCAGGCGAACAGCAGGTCGTCCATCTGCGCCGCCGTGGGCGCCAGCTTGGTGACGACGCGCAGCTCGGCGCGGGCGACGTTCTTGCTGTCGGGCGTCTGCAGCAGCATGCCGCCGCCCACGCGCTTGAAGTCCAGCGCGTTGACGGCCGCGCCGGCGGCCACTTCGAGCAGCCGCACGTTGTGCTTGGCGGCGAAGACGGCGCGCGCCTCGGGCGTGACGGCCGGCGCGATCAGCACCTCGACGAACTGCTTGTTCTCGCCGATGCGGCGCGCGGTGGCTTCGTCCAGCGGCCGGTTCAGCGCCACGATGCCGCCGTAGGCCGAGGTGGGGTCGGTCTGCCAGGCCTTGGCGTAGGCCTCGACCAGGCTGGCGCCGACCGCCACGCCGCAGGGGTTGGCGTGCTTGACGATCACGCAGGCCGGTCCTTCGAAGCTCTTGACGCATTCCCACGCGGCGTCGGCATCGGCGATGTTGTTGTAGCTCAGCTCCTTGCCCTGCAGCTGCGTCCAGCCGGCCAGCAGCCCGGCGCCGGGGCGGCCCTCGCGGTAGAAGGCGGCCGCCTGGTGCGGGTTCTCGCCATAACGCATGTCCTGCGTCTTGTGCAGCTGCAGGCTGTAGACGGCGGGGAAGGGCTCGCGCGCCGGCACGGCAGCGACGTTGTCCTCGGCCCCGTCGGCCAGCGCGCCCAGGTAGTTGGCGATCATGCCGTCGTAGGCCGCGGTGTGGGCATAGACCTTGCGGGCGAGGCCGAACTTGGTGCGCCGCGTGATGGCGCCGGCCTGCAGCTCGGCCAGCACCGGCGCGTAGTCGGCGGGGTCGATCAGCACCGCCACGTCGGGCCAGTTCTTGGCCGCGGCGCGCAGCATCGCCGGGCCGCCGATGTCGATGTTCTCGATCGCGTCTTCCAGCGTGCAGTCGGCCCGCGCGGTGGCCTGCGCGAAGGGGTAGAGGTTGACCACCAGCAGGTCGATGGTGCCGATGCCGTGCTCTTTCAGCGCCGCCATATGCGCCGGTAGGTCGCGCCGCGCCAGCAGGCCGCCGTGCACGCGCGGGTGCAGGGTCTTGACGCGGCCGTCCAGCATCTCGGGAAAGCCGGTCAGCTCGGCCACCTCGGTCACCTTCAGCCCGGCATCGGCCAGCAGCCGCGCGGTGCCGCCGGTGGAGACGAGCTGCACGTCCAGCGCGTCGAGGGCGCGGGCGAAGTCGACCACGCCGGTCTTGTCGGACACGGAGATGAGCGCGGTGAGCTGGGGCATGGCGGTCACTTGATCAGTTTGTGGTCGAGCAGCTTGCGGCGCAGCGTGTTGCGGTTGATGCCCAGCCACTCGGCCGCCTTGCTCTGGTTGCCTTCGGCGTGCTTCATCACCACGTCGAGCATCGGCCGCTCGACGGCGTTGATGATCATGTGGTGCACGCCATCGGGCTCGGTGCCGCGCAGGTCCTCGAAGTACTGTTCGAGGGCGTTGCGGATGCACTCGTCGATGTGCTGGGGCTTGCGGGTCACTGGACTCGCCTTCGCGCTGCGCGCTCCGGCATGAGCGCTTGGGAGCGGCCCGGCGCGCTCATGCCAGGAGCCGCAGCCGCTCGTCGTTGGCCGCCGGCAGCGGCAGCAGCGGGTGGCGGTCGGCCAGTTCGTCGAAGAAGCCGGCCACCGCCTGCCACTGCGCCTGCGCGCCGGGCAGCGTGTTCATCAGCGCGCGGAAGGCGGCGCCGCCGGGCAGCGCCTGCACCGCCCAGCCGATGTGCTTGCGCGCGCTGCGCACGCCGCTGTCCTCGCCGTACAGCGCGTAGTGGTCCTGCAGGTGGTCGAGCAGCCAGCGCCGCACCTCGTGCGTGGCCGGCGGCGGCAGCCGCTCGCCGGTGGCCAGGAAGTGCGCGATCTCGCGGAAGATCCACGGCCGCCCCTGCGCCGCGCGGCCGATCATCAGCGCGTCGGCGCCGGTGCGGCGCCGCACGGCCAGCGCCTGCTCGGGCGAGTCGATGTCGCCGTTGGCGACCACGGGGATGGTCAGCGCCGCCTTCACCGCGGCCACGGTGTCGTGCTCGGCTTGGCCCTTGTAGCCTTGCTCGCGCGTGCGGCCATGGATCGTCAATAGCGCGATGCCGGCGTCTTGCGCGGCGCGCGCCAGCGGCAAGGCGTTGCGCTCGGCATCGCACCAGCCGGTGCGCATCTTCAACGTCACCGGCACGCCGCGCGGCGCGCAGGCGGCGACCACGGCCTCGACGATGCGCAGCGCCAGCGCTTCGTTGCGCATCAGCGCCGAGCCGGCCCAGACGTTGCACACCTTCTTGGCCGGGCAGCCCATGTTGATGTCGATGATCTGCGCGCCGCGGTCGATGTTGTAGCGCGCGGCATCGGCCATCTCGGCGGGGTCGACGCCGGCGATCTGCACCGCGATCGGCCCCGGCTCGCCGGCGTGGTCGGCGCGGCGCGAGGTCTTCAGCGTGCCCCACAGCTCGCGCTTGGAAGTCACCATCTCGCTGACCGCATGGCCGGCGCCCAGCCGGCGGCACAGCTGGCGGAACGGACGGTCGGTGACGCCGGCCATCGGTGCAACGAACAGCGCATTCGGCAGCACGTACGGGCCGATCTTCATGCGGGCGCAAACGGTGAAAGGGGAGGGGCCAACGGGCGCCGGCGGCAGCCCGAAAAAGGACGCGCAGTATAGCGGCGCGCTGCCGCCGCCCCCGGGTGGCGACCGGGGCGCGCAAGGGCTGTTTCACCCCCGGACGCGGGGACTTCGCGGGCAACTTGCACGGCCCGGCGGGCGTGGGCGCCGCGCCGGCCGGCGTGCCGGCTAAGGTGGCCGCCACTCTTCAACGACAAGCGAGTTCCCGACCATGCGCAAACCCTGGTTGCAAGCCACCCTGATCGCCGCCGCGCTGAGCGCGCCGCTGTGGGCGCATGCCGGCGACGCCGGCGCGCTGCCGCCGCCGACGCCGGCGCCCGACGCCCCCGCCAACACCGTGCCCGAGCCCGGCAGCGTGGCGCTGGCCGGCATGGCCGGGCTGGCGCTGATCGCGCTGCGCCGCCGCCGCACGGCGGCCGTCCCCACCATTCGCGCCACCCGCAAGGACTGAGAAGGGCCGACGCTGCCCCGCTGATAATCCGCGCCGATGGAGGCGTGGATCGAAGCACTGCTGGCCACCCTGGCCTTGCCGAAGTTCGGCCTGTCCACGGCCTTCCTGGTCAGCCTGATCTCGGCCACGCTGCTGCCGCTGGGCAGCGAGCCGGTGGTCTTCGGCCTCGTCAAGCTCAACCCGGCGCTGTTCTGGCCGGCGGTGCTGGTGGCCACCGCGGGCAACACCATCGGCGGCGCCATCAGCTGGTGGATGGGCTACGGCATCGAGCGCGCCTACGAGCGCGTGGCCCACCACAAGCCGCTGGAAGTGAAGGCGCTGGCCTGGCTGCAGCGCTTCGGCCCCAAGGCCTGCCTGCTGAGCTGGCTGCCCGGCGTGGGCGACCCGCTGTGCGCCGTGGCCGGCTGGCTGCGCATGCCGTTCTGGCCCTGCGTGGCCTACATGGCGGTCGGCAAATTTGGCCGTTATGTGGTGATGACGGCGGCGCTGCTGTGGGTGTTTCCGCAGCACCTGCACCCGTAAGCCAGGGGCGGCCACAATCGCCGCCTTGAGCGAAGCCACCACAGGAGCGTGCGGCATGTCCAGCACCGCCACGCCGGCCTACGACGAACTGGCCGGCACCCATCTGCGGCTGCACCACCTGGGCCACCTGCAGGCCATGGCCGGCTGGGACCAGGCGGCCAACATGCCGCCCAAGGGCAACGACGCGCGCGCCGCGGCGCTGGCCGAGATCGCCGCGCTGCTGCACCGCGTCGGCACCGACCCGTCGCTGGGCCCGCGCATCGCCGCCGCCGAGGCCGAGCCGCTGGGCGAGCTGCAGCGCGCCAACCTGCGCGAGATGCGCCGCGGCTGGCTGCAGGCCACGGCGCTGCCCGAGTCGCTGGTGCAGCGCCGCGCGCTGGCCACCGCGCGCTGCGAGCACGCCTGGCGCCGGCAGCGCCCGGCCAACGACTGGGCCGGCTTCGTCGCCAACTTCCGCGAGGTGCTGGCCATCGGCCGCGAGCAGGCCGCGCTGCTGGCCGAGCGCAGCGGCACTTCGCGCTACGAGGCGCTGATGGACCTGTACGAGCCGGGCCTGCGTTGCGCCACGGTCGACCGCGTGTTCGGCGAGCTGCGGCAATGGCTGCCGGGGCGGATCCGCCAGGTGCTGCAGCGCCAGGCGCAGCAGCCGCTGGTGGTCGCCCCGCAGGGCCCGTTCCCGCCGGCGGCGCAGCGCGCGCTGTGCGAGCGCGTGATGCGGCTGCTGGGCTTCGACTTCGAAGCCGGCCGGCTGGACGTGTCGACGCACCCGTTCTGCGGCGGCGTGCCCGAGGACGTGCGGCTGACCACGCGCTTCCAGGACGACGAGTTCCTCGTCTCGCTGATGGGCACGGTGCACGAGACCGGCCACGGCCGCTACGAGCAGAACCTGCCGCGCGAACTGCTCGGCCAGCCGGTGGCGCTGGCGCGCTCGATGGCCATCCACGAAAGCCAGAGCCTGGCCTTCGAGATGCAGCTCGGCGCGCACCCGGGCTTCGTCGCGCTGATCGCGCCGCTGATCGCCGAGGCTTTCGGCGCGCAGCCGGCGTTCGAGCCCGCCAACCTGCAGCGGCTGCTGACGCGGGTGAAGCCGGGGCCGATCCGCGTCGATGCCGACGAGGTCAGCTACCCGGCGCACATCATGCTGCGCTACGAGATCGAGCGCGCGCTGATCGAAGGCGAGATCGAGCCCGAGGACGTGCCCGCGTTGTGGGACGCCAGGATGATGGAGCTGCTGGGCGTCGACACGCGCGGCAACTTCCGCGACGGGCCGCTGCAGGACGTGCACTGGCCCGAGGCCTTGTTCGGCTATTTCCCTTGTTATTCGCTGGGCGCCATGTACGCCGCGCAGTGGTTCGCCGCGATGCGCCGCGCGCAGCCCGAGCTCGACGCGCGCATCGGCCAGGGCGACCTGGCGCCGGTGTTCGACTGGCTGCGCCGCAACATCTGGACCCAGGCCAGCCGCTGGACCACCGACGAACTGGCGCTGCGCGCCAGCGGCGAGGCGCTGAATCCGGCACACTTCAAAGCGCACCTCGAAGCGCGCTACCTTGGCGGCTGAGGCGATCGCTTCACACCCGTGACACAAGCGCAACAGAGCGGATACACGGCGACGACAGCATCGTCGGAGCCGTTGCTGTTGCCTTTCGACCCCTGCATGCCGTCGCCCGATCGCCCCTTGCTCGTCCGTCTGCGCAACTGGGTGGGCGACGTGATCCTGGGGCTGCCGGCGCTGCAGTGGCTGGCCGCGCGCGGCTACCGGTTGCAGCTCGTCGGCCCGGGCTGGGCGAGCGAACTGCTGGCCGGCCACGGCTGGCCGGTGCACCGCCATCCCGCCACCGGCGCCGAGCGCGTGGCGCTGTGGCGCCGTCTGCGCCAGGAAGCGCTGGCCGTCGACGCCGGCTTCGACCGCCGGCTCAACACCCTGGTGCTGACGCACTCTTTTTCCAGCGCCTGGGAGACGCGGCGCGCCGGCTTGCGCGCCATCGGCTACGCCACCGACGGCCGCAGCCTGCTGCTGCGCCGCGCCGCGCCGCTGCAGCGCCGCGACCACGCGCTGCAGGTCTACTGGGACCTCGCCGGCCACCTGCTGGGCCAGCCGCTGCCGGCGCCGCGCCGCATCGGCCTGCGCACGCCCGAAGCCGGCGAGCAGCAGGCCGACGCGCTGCTGCGCGGCATCGGCGCCGGCTTCATCGTCATCTGCCCTTTCACCGGCGGGCTGTACGAAAAGCAGCGGAAGGACTGGCCCGACTTCCCGGCCTTTGCCCGCCGCCTGCGCGAGCTGGGCCGCGAGGTGCTGCTGTGCCCCGGCCCCGGCGAGGAAGCCCAGGCGCAGGCCGACTACCCCGGCGTGACCCTGCTGCCCGGCGTGCGCCTGGGCGCCTACGGCGCGCTGCTGCGCCGCGCGGCGCTGGTGGTGGCCAACGACACCGGCCCGGCGCACCTCGCCGCCGCCGTCGACGCGCCGGTGCTCAGTGTGCTCGGCCCGACGCCGCCGGAGTTCTGGGGCCCCTGGGGCAGCGGCGTGCAGGTGCTGCGGCGCTGGCCGCAATGGCCGTCGGTCGACGAGGTGCTGCTGGCCACCGAGCGCCGCCTGGCCGGCCTGCCGGCGCCCGGCGCGCTGGCGGTGCCGCCGCCGCGCCAGGCCGAGCCGGCGGGCGCGCTGAGCCTGATGCGTTGATGCCGGGAACCGCGAGGACGGCAGCCCTGCCGCTGCCGCTGCGCCACGTCGGCGTCAGCCTGGGCGCTTTGCAGCATTGGCACGACGGGCTGGGCGAGTTCTCGCGCCGCCTCGCCGAAGGCCTGGCCGAGCGCGCCGACGAACTGCGCCGACGCGACGCCATCCAACTGCACCTGCACCTGCCGCGGCGCTGGCACGGCCTGTTCGGCGAGCGGCTCGGCTACCTCGACGTGCAGCCGCAGCAGCGCTGGTGGCACCGGCCGCTGCAGCCGTTTGCGCTGTGGCACCGGCTGCACCAGCACAACCGGCTGCGCCCGGCGGCCGGCGCGGCGCTGCGCCTGGAGACGGTGCACGACCTCAACTTCCTGCACGACAAGCGCGGCCTGGCGCTGGCGCGCTACCGCTGGCGGCTGCAGCAGCGGCTGCAGGGCGCCACCGCGGTGGCCATCACGCGCTACGTGGCCGGCGAGCTGGCGCGCGAGACCGGCGCGCAGGCCGAGGTCATCGTCAACGGCGCCACCGATCTCAGCGGCGCGCCGGCGCAGCCGGTGCCGCAGGCGCAAGGCGCGCCCTACCTGCTGCACCTGAGCCGCATGGCGCCTTCGAAGAACATCGAGGCGCTGCTGCGGCTGGCGCTGCACTGGCCGGCACAACGGCTGCTGCTGGCCGGGCCGCGCAGCCGCTACACCGACGCGCTGGCCGCGCGCATCCGCGCGCTCGGGCTGCACAACGTGGAGCTGCTGCTCGACCTCGACGACGCGCAGAAGGCCTGGCTCTACGCGCATTGCGCCGGCTTCCTGTTCCCGTCGCTGGCCGAAGGCTTCGGGCTGCCGCCGATCGAGGCCATGCACTTCGGGCGGCCGGTGTTCCTGTCGCGCTGCACCTGCCTGCCCGAGGTCGGCGGCGACGCCGCGTACTATTTCGACAGCTTCGAGCCGCAGGGCATGCGGCAGACCGTGCTCTCCGGCCTGGCGCGCCACGACGCGGCGCGTGCCGAGGCCGTGCGGCGCTGGGCGGCGCGCTACCGCTGGGCGGCCTGCGTCGACGGCTACGTGGCGCTGTACCGGCGGCTGCTGGACGGCGCTGCCGCTGCGCCCGCCGCTGCCGCCGCGCCCGCCGCTGCTGCCGCCGCGCGCTGATCGAAGCGCGGCAGCGCCTGCTCGAGGTCGGTCAGCACTTCGTCCAGGCGCTTGAGGGTCTGCAGCGCGGGGCCGCTGTGGGCGCCGATGGCGCCGAGGTGGCGGCCGAGACGGCTGCCGAGATGGCGGCGCTCGTCGAGCGCCGCGTCGTCCAGCCGCAGGCCGTGGCGCGCCAGCGTGGCGCGCAAGCGGCCGCGGCGGGCGCGCAAGTCCGCGCGGGTCTGCTGGTAGGCGTGCTCGGCCAGCGCGCGCCGCTGGCCGTAGGCGAAGGTGTTGGCCAGGAACATCTCGGGGTCGCGCTGGTCGGGCTCGAACAGCACGATGTCGGTGTCGGGGTGGCTGCTGCGGTAGCCCAGCAGGCCGAGCTCCAGCCGCGAGTGGATCAGCGTGCGGAAGGTCTGGCTCAGCACCACCGGCAGGCCGCCGTCCACCAGGCGCGGGATGCGGTCGCGGTCGCCGATGCGGTGGCGGCCGCGGCTGGCATCGAAGGGCACCAGCGGGTTCAGGCACAGCACGAGGTCGAGCCCGAGGTCGAGCAGCACGCGCGCGTGCAGCGTCTTCTTCAGCGCGCCGTCGACGCAGCTGCGGCCGTCGATCGTCACCGGCGGGAACAGCCCCGGCAGCGCCGCGCTGGCGGCGATGGCCTGCGAGATCGGCACATGGTCCAGCCCCGGCTGGCCGAAGGGCAGCGACTGGCCGCTGTCGAGGTCGGTGGCCACCAGCACCAGCTTGCGGCGCAGTTGGCGGAAGTCGTTGCTGCGCCCCGGCGCCGAGAGCACGCGGCGCATCTGCGCTTCCAGCGGCCCGTTGCTGAACAGGCCCGTCGGCAGGCCGCGGCCCAGCCGCTCCACCGCCGGCAGCCAACGGCCGCCGCCGAACGCGAAGTCGGCCGCCGCCTGCAGCACCAGCGCCGGCAGCCGACGCAGGCGACCGGCCAGTTCGCCCCAGGCCGGGCGCGCGAACAGCGCCGGGCTAATGACGTCGTCGGCCGGGCCGGTGTTCTCGATGAACGAGTCGTACAACTCGCGCGGCCGCATGCCGTTGGCCAGCCCGGCGGCGATGAAGCCGCCGGCCGAGACGCCGACATAAGCCGTCAGCTCGTTGAGGTCGAGGCCGAGCACCGACTCGTCGAGCGCGCACAAGGCGCCGATCTCGTAGATCGCCCCCAGCGGCCCGCCGCCGGCAAGCGCCAGGCCGATGCGCGGCCGCGCGGCCATGGTCTCAGGCGGCCTTGCGCGCCGCGCGCTTGGCCGGCGCCTTCATCGGCGGCGCGGCCTTCGCTGCCGTTTTCGCCGCGGCATTCGCCGCCGGCTTGCGGCCCGCGGCCTTGGCCGGCGCCGCGCCCTTGTTGAGCCGCGCCACCGCGGCGGCCAGTTCTTCCACGCGCTGGCTCAGCGCCGCCACGTCCTTGGCGGTGGGCACGCCGAGCTTGGCCATCGCCTTGGCGGTGCGCTGCTCGAAGATGGCTTCCAGCTTGTCCCAGTTCTGCCCGGCCTTGGCGCTGACGGTGTCGGCCATCGCGCTCATCTTGCCGGTCACTTCGCTGATCTTCTCCTCGGCCATGCCTTGCGTCTTCTTCTGCAGGTTCAGGCCTTCCTTGACCAGCGTCTCGAACACCTTGCCGCCTTCGGCCTGCGCCTTGGAGAACGCGCCCATGCCGGCCAGCCAGATCTGCTGGGCCGAGTCTTTGACGGTCTGCGCCAGATGGCTGTCGAGCAGGCCGCCGGCGGCTTGCGTCTTCTTTGCGGAGATGCTCTTGAGCTTCTTGACCATGGCTTCCTCGGTGCGTGGGTGGATCGTGGGTGGATCGTGGCGGGAGAAGGCGCCGCAGGAATATAGGGTTCACCCCGGCAGCGCACAGCCTGATTCTCTAGTGAGACGGCTCTATGCTCCGCAGCCTTGTCCACCGCGAGGTTCTCGCACGATCAGGAGGAGACCGCATGCAGTACTTCGTCACCGGCGCCACGGGCTTCATCGGCAAGCGCCTCGTCAAGACCTTGCTGTCGCGCCGCGGCACCACGGTGCACTTCCTGGTGCGGCCGGGCAGCGAGGGCAAGCTGGCCGAACTGTACGACTACTGGGGCGTGAACAAGACGCGCGCGCGCCCGGTCAGCGGCGACCTCACCGCCAAGAAGCTGGGCGTGGCCACCGACGAGATCAAGGCGCTGAAGGGGCAGATCGACCACGTCTACCACCTGGCCGCGGTGTACGACCTCTCGGCCGACGAAGAAAGCCAGATGCGCGTCAACATCGAAGGCACGCGCAACCTGGTGGAGTTTGCGAAAGCCATCGACGCCAAGCACCTGCACCACGTCAGCAGCATCGCCGCCGCGGGCCTGTACGAAGGCGTGTTCCGCGAAGACATGTTCGACGAGGCCGAGGGCCTCGACCACCCGTACTTCATGACCAAGCACGAGAGCGAGAAGATCGTGCGCAAGGAGTGCAAGGTGCCGTGGACCGTGTACCGCCCGGCGATGGTGGTCGGCGACTCGACCACCGGCGAGATGGACAAGATCGACGGCCCGTACTACTTCTTCAAGCTCATCCAGCGCATGCGGCAGATCCTGCCGCCGTGGTTCCCGAACGTCGGCCTCGAAGGCGGGCGCATCAACATCGTGCCGGTGGACTTCGTCGTCGCCGCGCTCGACCACATCAGCCACCACCATGCGCGCGCCAGCGGCGGCTGCTTCCACCTGGTGGACCCCACCGGCTACCGCGTGGGCGACGTGCTCGACATCTTCTGCAAGGCCGCGCACGCGCCGAAGATGAATCTGTTCGTCAACGCGGCGCTGCTCGGCTTCATTCCCAAGAGCGTGAAGAAGGGGCTGATGGCGCTGGCGCCGGTGCGCCGCGTTCGAACCGCGGTGATGAAGGACCTGGGCCTGCCCGAGGACATCCTCAACTTCGTCAACTACCCGACGCGCTTCGACCGCCGCGCCACCGACGCGGCGCTGAAGGGCAGCGGCATCGAATGCCCCAACCTGCGCGACTACGCGTGGCGGCTGTGGGACTACTGGGAGCGCCGGCTCGACCCGCAGCTGTTCGTCGACCGCAGCCTCAAGGGCGCGGTGGGCGGCAAGGTGGTGCTGGTGACCGGCGGCAGCTCGGGCATCGGGCTGTCGGCGGCCTGCCGCTTCGCCGAGGCCGGCGCCATCACCGTGATCTGCGCGCGCGACGGCGACAAGCTGGCCGGCGCGGTGAAGGAGATCGTTGCCTACGCGCGCGAGCGCGGCAACGATTCACCTCAGGTGCACAGTTATCAGGTCGACATCGCCAACGCCGAGAGCTGCGCCGACTTCGTGGCCACGCTCGAGCGCGAGCACGGCGGCGTCGACTACCTGATCAACAACGCCGGCCGCTCGATCCGCCGCGCCATCGAGAGCAGCTACGACCGCTTCCACGATTTCGAGCGCACCATGCAGCTCAACTACTTCGGCAGCCTGCGCATCACCATGGGCCTGCTGCCGGGCATGGTGGCCAAGCGGCGCGGGCACGTCGTCAACCTCAGCTCGATCAGCGTGCTGGTCAACGCGCCGCGCTTCTCGGCCTACGTCGCCAGCAAGGCTGCGCTGGACGCCTGGACGCGCTGCGCCAGCAGCGAGTTCGCCGACCAGGGGATCACCTTCACCACCGTCAACATGCCGCTGGTGCGCACGCCGATGACGGCGCCGACCAAGATCTACGACAGCATGCCGCTGCTGCAGCCCGAGGAGGCGGCCGACATGATCGTGCAGGCCTGCATCGACAAGCCGGTGCAGGTGGCCTCCCGGCTGGGCACCTTCGGCGCCGTGCTGCACGCGCTGGCACCGCGCGTCACGCAGATCATCATGAACACCACCTTCCGCATGTTCCCCGACAGCGCCGCCGCCAAGGGCGAGAAGGGCGCCAAGCCGCAGCTGTCAGCCGAGGCGATCGCGCTGTCGCAGATGATGAAGGGGATCCACTTCTAGTCGCGGCCGTCCGGCGCCACCACCGCTTCGCGGCGGCCAGGCTCGGGCAGGACGGCCGGCGCCGGGGCCGGGGCCGGCGGCGGCTCGGCAGCGGCCAGCACGCCCAGCCCGGCCAGCGCGAACGCCAGGTCCTGCTGCCGGTTGACGCCGACCTTCTGGAACACCTGCAGCAGGTGCGTGCGCACGGTGGAGCGCGCCACGCCGAGGGTATCGGCCGTCTCCGGGACGCTGGCGCCGGCGGCCAGTTGCACGGCGACCCGCGACTCCGCCGGCGTCAGGCCGAAGGCCGCGGCCACCAGCAGCGGGTCGGGCGTTGCCCGCGCGGCCAGGTCGTGCACCAGCGCGATGGCCAGCGGCACCGGGCCGAAGGCGCCCAGGGTCTCCTGCGGCCGCAGCGCCAGCAGCACCAGCAGCAATGGCGGCTCGCCCGCCGGCGAGTCGATACGCACGACCTTGCGGTCCTGGCTGGCGGCGATGCGGCCGAACGCCGCTTCGGCGCCGAGCGACAGCTCGCGCAAGGCCAGCACGAGTTGCGCGCGATCGTGCCGCGAGCCGAAGTGCAAGGCCTTGTCGGCGATGCGCAGCCGCGGGTCGGCGGCCAGCGCGGTGCGGGCCGCCTCGCTGCAGAAGTGAAGCTGAAGCTGCTCGTCGAGCAGCAGCAGCGGCTGCGTCATGCGCTGCAGGACGGCGGTGCCCAGCAAGGTCTCGCGCAGCTTGCGCCGCTGGCGCCGCCAGATGCCCAGCGCGTTGGCAACGTGCACGCCGAGCCTGCGCCCGATGGCCAGTTCGGCTTCGCCGAGCGGCTGCATGCCGATGCCCCGATGGATGCCGAGGATGGCGATGATCTCGCGGTCCTGATAGACCTTGGCACCACTGACGTAGCGGCCGCCCGAGGGGATCAGGAAGTCCTGATAGAACGGACTCAAGGCCACCGCCGCGTCGTCGATGTGGTGATGGCAACTGACCCATTCGCCGACTTCGGCATGGGCCACGAGGGGCACGCGCGGGTCGATGGCGTGGTAGTCGCGGATGTAGTGCAGCGCCGCTTCGGGCGCAAATCCGCCGACGTCGTAGCCGAAGTTCACCGTCCCATCGGCCAGGTTGATGCCGTGCAGGTAGGCGCCGAAGGCGTCGAGCATCTCGACGATGCGCGTGAGCGGCTGCCGCCAAGGCAACTCGCCGACGGCCGCCAGGTACAACTCGGCCACCGCGCAATCGAACGCGTCTTCGTCAGCCATCAAAGCCCCCGCCATGGCTACGGTTTGCCGCCAGTATCCGGGACGGCGGATCAGCCGCCGGCTGGGACTTTCACGAAGCCGTTCTCCACCAATTGGTGGAGATTGATCAACCCAACCCGTCCTCCAACGCCAGCAACGCGTCGATCCGCTGGCGGCGGCGCACCAGCCTGGCCTCGGCGCCGTCGACCAGCACTTCGGCCGCCAGCGGGCGGCTGTTGTAGTTGCTGGACATGCTGGCCCCGTAGGCGCCGGCGTCGTGGAAGACCAGCAGGTCGCCGACGCGGGCTTGCGGCAGCTCGCGCGACAGCACGACGCCGCCATCGCCCTGCGTGAAGACGTCGCCCGATTCGCACAGCGGCCCGGCCACCACGGTGGGCACCACGGCGCGCGGCACGGCGTCGGCGGCCAACAGCGAGATTTCATGGTGGGCGCCGTACATCGCGGGCCGCATCAGCTCGTTGAAGCCGGCGTCGACCAGCGCGAAGAAGCGGCTGCCCATGCGCTTGACGGCGCGCACCTCGGCCAGCAGCACGCCGCTTTCGGCCACCAGGTAGCGGCCGGGCTCGATTTCCAGGTGCACCGGGCGGCCGCCGTGCGCGGCCTCGATGCGCTGGCGCGCGGCGTGCCACAGCGCGTGGTAGTGCGCGGTGTCGATCCGCGCATCGCCCGCGCGGTACGGCACCGAGAGTCCGCCGCCGGCCGACACCGCGCGCACCGGCAGCGCCAGGCGCGCCACCATGCCCACCATCGCGTCGCACACCTGCTGCAGGTGGCCGTAGTCGACGCCCGAGCCGATGTGCATGTGCAGCCCCACCAGGTCCAGCCCGTGCTGCTGCACGGCCTGGCGCGCGGCGTCCAGCTCGGCGTGCCAGATGCCGTGCTTGCTGTGCTCGCCGCCGGTGTTGGTCTTGTTGCTGTGGCCGTGGCCGAAGCCGGGGTTGATGCGCAGCCACACGCGGTGGCCGGGCGACACGGCGCCCAGCTGGTGCAGCATGTCCACCGAGCCGGCGTTGACCGGAATGCCGTGCGCCACCACGAGGTCCAGCGTGTCGCGCGTGATCAGGTCGGCGGTGAAGACGAGGCCCGGCGCCAGCGCATCGCGCGCGTCGTAGCCGGCGGCCAGCGCGCGTTGGATCTCGCCGGCCGACACCGCGTCGACCGCCACGCCTTGCGCGCGCATCAGGCGCAGCAAGTGCACGTTGGAGTTGGCCTTCTGCGCGTAGCGGATGGTGTCGAAGGCGCGCAGCTCGGCGATGCGCGCGCGCACGGTGGCGGCGTCGTACACCCACAGCGGCGTGCCGTGGGCCTGCGCCAGCGCGCGCAGCAGCTCGGGGGCGAAAGGGTTCATCGTGCGCATGATGCCCGGCCACCGGCCATGCCGGCAAATGCTTTATCGTCGGTAGGCCATTCAAATCGGATATGACAGGGCCACGCCTCACCCACCGCCACGTCGAGGTCTTCCGCGCGCTGATGCTGGCCGGCAGCGTGACGCGCGCGGCCGAGTTGCTGCACAGCTCGCAGCCCACCGTCAGCCGCGAGCTGGCGCGGCTGGAGCAGCTGCTGCAGATGAACCTGTTCGACCGCGTGCGCGGCCGGCTGCGGCCCACGGTGCGCGCGCTGGCGCTGCGCGACGAGGTCGAGCGCAGCTACCAGGGGCTGGAGCGCATCGCCGCGACGGCGGCCGCGCTGCGCCACTTCGCGCAGGGGCGGCTCGACGTGGCCTGCCTGCCGGCGCTGGCGCACACGCTGCTGCCCGACGCGGTGCGCCGCTTCTGCGCCGCGCAGGCCGAGGCCAGCGTCAGCATCACGCCGCTCGAATCGCCGCTGCTGGAAGGCTGGCTGGCCGAGCAGCGCTGCGACCTCGGCCTCACCGAGCACGACGCCGCGCCGCCCGGCACGCGCGCCGAGGCGCTGCTGAAGCTCGACGAGGTGGCGGTGCTGCCCGCCGGCCACCCGCTGCTGGCGCGGCGCCGGCTGCGGCCGGCCGACTTCGCCGGCCAGGCCTTCGTCAGCCTGGCCGCCGGCGACCCTTACCGGCAGCAGATCGACGCGCTGTTCGAGCGCCAGCGCGTGGCGCGGCGGCTGGCGCTGGAAGCCGGCAGCGCCGCCGCGGTGTGCGCGCTGGTGCGCCAAGGGCTGGGCGTGGCCATCGTCAACCCGCTGACCGCGCTGGACGCCGCCGGCCCGCAGCTCCAGGTGCGCGCGCTGACCGTGCACGTGCCGTTTCGCGTCAGCCTCGTGCTGCCCGAATTGCGCGCACCCAACCCCTTGCGCGACGCCTTCGTCGGCGCGCTGCGCGACGCGGCGGCGGCGGTGCGGGGGCGGCTGAAGGGCGTGTGAAGGGCGTGTCAAGGGCGCCTTGAAGGGCGTCTTGAAGGCCGTGCGAAGGGCGCTTGATGGCGGCCCGCGGCCGGCCGGGCGCATACTGCGGCGATGGCAATCCCGCACGCAAGCTCAGGCCAGGCCGTCGATGTCGGGCCGCTCGGCGCCCGGCTCGGGCAGGAGAAGACGCTCGCGCTGTTCAAGGCGCAGGACCTGGAAGTCATGCGCCTGGTGCTGGCGGCCGGCAAGTCGCTGCCGCCGCACCGCGTGCCGGGCGAGATCACCATCCAGTGCATCGAAGGCGCGCTCGATGTCAGCGTCGACGGCCAGTCGCACGTCCTGCACGCCGGGCAGTTGCTGTACCTGGCCGGCGGCGTCACGCATGGCGTGCTGGCGTTGCAGGACTGCTCGGCGCTGGTGACCGTGGCGCTGCGCCCGTAGGCGCTGACGGTTTCGCGAAGGCGCGCAGGCCATGAAGGCACTGGAACGCACGGCGCTGCTGCGCACGCTGCAAAGCCGCTTCGAGCAGCACCCGCAACGCCACCCGGGGATCGCCTGGGCGGCGGTGCTGGCCCGGCTCGAAGCCGACGCCGGCGCGCTGGCCTCGCTGCAGCGGATGGAAGCCAGCGGCGGCGAGCCCGACGTGATCGGCCGCGATGACGACGACGGTGACAGTGAAGGCGACGGTGAAGGCGACCGCGGCCGCTTCGTCTTCTGCGACTGCGCGCCCGAAAGCCCGGCCGGCCGCCGCAGCCTGTGCTACGACGGCCAGGCGCTGGCGGCGCGCAAGGAGAACAAGCCCGCCGGCAGCGCGCTGGACATGGCGCAGGCGATGGGCATCGAGCTGCTCACGGAAGCGCAGTACCGCGCCTTGCAGCGCCAGGGCGAGTTCGACTTGAAGACCTCGAGCTGGATCGCCACGCCGCCGGCGGTGCGCGCGCTCGGCGGCGCGCTGTTTGGCGACCGGCGCTACGGCCAGGTCTTCGTCTATCACAACGGCGTGCAGTCGTACTACGCGGCGCGCGGCTTTCGCGGCCGCTTGCTACTCTGATGCTGGCGCGGCTGCAGCAGCTCATCAGCCTGGCCTGGCTGGGCGCGCTGCTGCTGTGGGCGGGCTGGACCGGCGCAAGCGGTTTCGGCGTCGCGCAGGCGGTGGTGCTGGTGCTGCTGCTGGCCGGCCATGCGCTCTTCCTGGGCTACGAGTTCGTGCTGATCCACCACGTCAACCGCGCCGACCCCGCGCCGCGCCCCGGCGTGGGCCAGTTGTTGCGCGCCTGGCTGGCCGAATCGCTGGCCGCGCCGCGGGTCTTTCTGTGGCGCCAGCCCTGGCGCAGCGCGACGCCGGCCGACCACCTGCCGGCCGATGCGCAAGGCCGCACCGGCGTGCTGCTGGTCCACGGCTTCGTCTGCAACCGCGGCCTGTGGCGGCCCTGGCTGCTGCGGTTGCGGCGGCGCGGCGTGCCTTTCGTCGCGGTGAACCTGGAGCCGGTGTTCGGCTCGATCGACGACACCGCGCCGCGCATCGAAGCCGCGGTGCGCCAACTGCACGCCGCCACCGGGCTGCCGCCCGTCGCCGTGGCGCACAGCATGGGCGGGCTGGCGCTGCGCTGCTGGCGTGCCGCCGCGCCGGGCCACGCGGCGCGCCTGGCCGCCGCGCTGACGCTGGGCACGCCGCACCATGGCACCTGGCTGGCGCGCTGGGCCTTCAGCACCAACGGGCGGCAGATGCGCCGCGGCGGCGCGTGGCTGGCGGCGCTGCAGGCGGCGGAAGCCCGCCACGGCGTGGCCGACCACCATGGCTTCACCTGCTTCTACAGCCACTGCGACAACATCGTCTTCCCGGCCAGCACGGCCACGCTGGCGGGCGCGCGCAACGTGCACCTGGCCGGCGTGCCGCACGTCGAGATGGCGGAGCACCCGGCGCCCTGGGCCGAGTTGTGTCGACAGTTGGGCGTGGAGCCCTGAGCGGGGCGTGGCGCCCTGAGCGCCGGCGGGCGCGTCAGCCCGCGGCCACCTGCAGCACCAGCTTGCCGAAATTCTGGCCGCTGAACAGCTTGAGCAGCGTCTCGGGGAAGGCCTGCACGCCGCCGGTCACCACGTCTTCGCGGCTCTTCAGGCGGCCGTCCTTCAAGTAGCCGGCCAGCTCGGCCACCGCCTGCGGGTAGCGCGCCGCGTAGTCGAACACCACCATGCCTTCCATGCGCGCGCGGTTGACCAGCAGCGAGAGGTAGTTCTTCGGCCCCTGCACCGCGCCGGTGGCGTTGTACTGGCTGATCGCCCCGCAGATGACGATGCGCGCGCCGCGCGTGATGCGCGTCAGCACCGTGTCGAGGATCTCGCCGCCCACGTTGTCGAAGTAGACGTCCACGCCTTGCGGGCAATGCTGCTTGAGGCCGTCTTTCACGTCGCCGTTCTTGTAGTCGATGCAGGCGTCGAAGCCCAGTTCGCGCACCGCCCAGTCGCACTTGGCGGCGCCGCCGGCAATGCCCACCGCACGGCAGCCCTTGATGCGCGCCAGCTGGCCGACGGTCTGGCCGACCGCGCCGGCGGCGCCCGAGACCACCACGGTCTGCCCGGGCTGCGGCCGGCCGACTTCCAGCAGGCCGAAGTAGGCCGTCATGCCGGGCATGCCCAGCACGTTGAGCCATTGCGCCAGCGTGCCCAGCGTCAGGTCGATGCGCGCCAGCGCGCCCTTGCGCAGCGCCTCGGCGCCGAGGGCGGCGTATTCCTGAACGCCCAGCGTGCCGCTGACGTGCGCGCCGACCGGAAAGGCCGCCGCGTCGGAGGCCACCACCACGCCCACGCCGCCGGCGCGCATCACCTCGCCGATGGCCACCGGCGCGATGTAGCTCTTGCCTTCGTTCATCCAGCCGCGCATGGCGGGGTCGAGCGACAACGCCAGCGTCTTTACCAGCACGCCGCCGGCGCCGGGCGCGGCCACCGGCTCCTGCGTGAACTGCCAGTCGCCGGCGCGCGGCAGGCCCTGCGGGCGCGCGGCCAGGCGCACCTGGTGGTTGACGGCGTCGATCGGGGTGCTCATGGTGCTTTGCTCAGGCTGGTGAGGGTGTAGCTGCCGTTGATCTTGGCGGCCGTGAAGCGCACGCGGTCGCCGACGGCCACGCCGTCCAGCAGCTTGGAGTCGGCGACGCGGTAGGCCATGGTCATGGCCGGCATGTCCAGCGCCTTGATCTCGCCATGCTTGAGCGTGACGCGGTCTTGCGCGCGGTCGATCTTGGTCACCTCGCCGTCGACGGCGGTGCTTTGCGCCCAGGCCGCCGGCCACAGGCAGGCGGCGGCCAACAGCGCGGTGGCCACGATGGGCAGGCGGCGACGTTTCATGCGGGGCGCTCCTCGGGGTGGGACATGATGGCGGGGCCGCGAGATTAACGCGCCGGCGCCGCGCCACGCCGACCTTCCTACAATGGTTTTTCGCTGCAACCCACCGCCGCCCGCGCCGCCATGAACCAAGCCGCCGCCGAACATTCGCTGGACCACATCACCCCGCGCGACCAGGCCGAGATCCTGGCGCAGGCGCTGCCCTACATCCGCCGCTTCCACGGCAAGACGCTGGTCATCAAGTACGGCGGCAACGCGATGACCGACCCGGCGCTGCAGCAGGACTTCGCCGAAGACATCGTGCTGCTCAAGCTGGTGGGCATGAACCCCATCGTCGTGCACGGCGGCGGCCCGCAGATCGACGATGCGCTGGCCAAGGTGGGCAAGAAGGGCACCTTCGTGCAAGGCATGCGCGTCACCGACGAGGAGACGATGGAAGTCGTCGAATGGGTGCTGGCCGGCGAGGTGCAGCAAGACATCGTCGGCCTCATCAACGCCGCCGGCGGCAAGGCCGTGGGCCTGACCGGACGCGACGGCGGCCTGATCCGCGCCCACCAGATGAAGCTGGCCGACAAGGACGATCCCAGCAAGCACCACGACATCGGCCAGGTGGGCGAGATCACCGCGATCGACCCCTCGGTGGTCAAGGCGCTGCAGGACGACCAGTTCATCCCGGTGATCAGCCCGATCGGCTTCGGCGAGCGCAACGAGTCGTACAACATCAACGCCGACCTGGTGGCCGCCAAGCTGGCCACCGTGCTGAAGGCCGAGAAGCTGGTGATGCTGACCAACATTCGCGGCGTGCTGGACAAGGCCGGCGAGCTGCTGACCGAGCTGACGCCGCGCCAGATCGACGAGCTGATCGCCGACGGCACCATCAGCGGCGGCATGCTGCCCAAGCTGGCCGGCGCGATCGACGCCGCCAAGAGCGGCGTCAACGCGGTGCACGTGGTCGACGGCCGCGTGCCGCACGCGATGCTGCTGGAAATCCTCACCGACCAAGCCTACGGGACGATGATCCGCTCGCATTGAGGCTTGGCGGCTTGCCGCTTCGCCGGCCCCGACCCCCGGATTCCGGGGGGTGGCTCGGCGATGCGTCTCCTTCAAATGGCTGATGTGGCGCCCATGCCCGGCGCGCACAGTCAGCGCCAACAACGGAGGAGAAGCCATGCAAGTGCACACCCTGTCCGCCGCGGCGGCGCTGCTGATCGCCTCGATCGCGGCGCAAGCGACGCCCGTCAACGTGTCGACGCCGTTTTTCAACCTGGAGTACCGGGGCGCCAATTCCGTCGGCTGGACCCCCGGCAGCCTCGTACGGTTTGGGGCGAACACCGTTTCGCCGGTGGTGACCGACAGCAATCCGATCGACTGGAGCGCGGGCACGGTCGCCTGGGCCAGCCAGTCGGTGCCGACCGACGGGTCCGACGCCGCCCACACCTGCCAGTCGGCCGGCGGCACGGTCGTCTGCCGGCGCATCTATTCGTCACCCAGTCCGCTGAACATGTTCATGGCAGCCGGCTACTACGCCGACAGTTCGCTGTACCGCGGCACTTGGTACCTCAATTTCCAGAACGGCAGCGACTACAAGTCGCAGTCGGTATTCCTCGACCCAGCGGCCACGCAGGCGCCCAAGGTAGCCAACATCACCTTGTCGGGCACGAGCCAGAAGCCCACTTTCGGCTGGTCGCCGCCGGACGGCGCGGTGGTCAACGGTTATCGCGTCAACATCTACGACAAGAGCCTGATGACCGCCAGCAACAGCGGTCAGGTCTACAGCGAGAACTTCCAGCCGAACGTGACCAGCTTCACCGTCGACCCTGCCAAGTTCACAGGCAACAAGGCCAATGGTTATGTGTTCCAAGACGGCGTCGACTACATGATCGAAATCTCGCTGATTCAGACCAAGAACACTTCATCCTCCAGTCTCGCCAACTCCAATATCCAGGCCATTGCCCGCATGTACGCGGACTTCAGGTCCACGCAAACCGGCGGCCCGGTGGTCAACCTGCCGGTGGTGCAGGCCGACGGCTCCTTCCTGTTCAACATGACGGTGAAACCGGGCGTCACCTACTACATCGACCCCGAGGTCGCGGTCGGCTACGACTACGCGACCGGCGTCGGCGACCCGTGGTTCCTGACCGTGGACCTGCCCGACGACATCGGCGACGGCTTGTATGACATCTACGGCTACGACGCCGCCGGGCAACTGGTGCTGCTGGCGCACGACTGGAACGGCGCGAATGTCTACAGCTTCGGCCCCGACGGCGTGGACCGCTTCCGCGTGCTGGGCATCGAGACCAGCGCCGGTCTGAACCCGGGCAGCACCACGGCCTTCGTCACCGGCCTCACCTTCACCGGCGCCGGGCAGTTCACCGGCACGCAGACGCCGATCACCGTCAACGTCGACCCCAACCAGGTGCCCGAGCCCGTGGGCCTGGCCTTCGCGGCACTGGGGCTGGTGGCGGTGCTGCGCCGGCGGCGCATGGCGTCGTAAGGGCGGCGCGAACCGGGCGAGGCGCACGTGGGAAGAGCCCTGTTCATCCACGCCGAGTGGGACACCGAAGCCGGGGTCTGGGTCGCCATGTCCGACGACGTGCCGGGCCTGGTGGCCGAGGCCGACACGTTCGAAGCGCTGTCGGCCAAGCTCGATCGGCTGCTGCCCGAGTTGCTGCAGGCCAACGGTTATTGCGGCGACCCGCACGTGGTGTTCGAGTTGCTGGCCAGGCGCTACGCCGTCGCGCACCTGGCCGGCGCGCCTTGATGGCGAGCGGGTCGACGACGGCGTCGGCGTCGATGCGGGTGCTCCGCCCGCCGCGCTGAAGCCGCGGCCCGCTCGCCCGGCTACGATGCGCGCGCCGCGTGCGTTCGCGGCGGACGCATCAACGCTTTTCGATCTTGAACCCCGACCACTTGGGCCGCCTGGCCTTGTTGGCGGCCTGCGGCGCCGGATTCCTGTGGGGCACTGGCGCGCTGGTGGTCAACCTGCTGATCGCCCGCCACGGCTTCAGCCCCGAGACCATCTCGTTCTGGCGCTTTGCCGTCGGCGCGCTGGTGCTGCTGGCCTTGTTCGGCCGCCCGGGGCTGTGGCGCGCGGTGCGGCCGCAACTCGGCCTGGTGCTGGCCGCCGGGCTGTGCATGGCCTTGTCCGTGCTGTGCTGGTTCATCGGCATCGCGCGCATCGGCGCCGCGGTGCCGACGCTGATCGCCCAATGCCTGCCGCCGGTGCTGGTGACGCTGATCGCGGTGGGCCGCGGTCGCGAGCGGCTGGACCTGCCGCTGGCCGTGATCCTGGGCGCCGCCGTCGGCGGCACCGCGCTCATCGTGCTGGGCCACGGCGCCGGCGCGCAGGCGCCGCGCGGCTGGCGGCTGGCCGAGGGCGTGGCCTGGTCGGTGGGCGCGGCGCTGCTGCACACCGCGTTCTCGCTGGTCAGCGGGCGCTTGTCGGCGGGGCTGGGCTCGGGCCGTGCCGCCACCTGTTTGACCGTGGTGGCCGTCGGCGTGATGGGTTTCAGCGGCTTCATCGAGCCGCTGCGCTGGCCCGGTGATGCCGCGCCCGAGGCCTGGCTGCTGTACCTGGGCGTGGTGACCGCGGCGCTGGCGCTGCTGGCCTTCAGCTGGAGCGCGCAGCGCCTGTCGCCCACGGCGCTGACGGTGGCCATCCTGGTGGAGCCGCTCACCGCGGTGCTGCTGGCGGCGCTGCTGCTGGGCCAGGCGCTGGGGCCGGCGCAATGGCTGGGCGCGGCGCTGCTGTTGTCGGCGATCTGGGGGCTGTCGCAACGCGGCCGGAGGCACGCATGAAGCCGCGCGTCTGGCTGTTCGACATGGACGACACGCTGCACGACGCGCACCGCTCGGCGATGCCGGCGCTGTCGCTGGCGATGGGCGAATACATCCGGCGCGAGCTGCAACTCACGCAGCCCGAATCCGACGCGCTGCGGCGCCGCTATTTCCAGCGTTATGGCGCCACGCTGCTGGGCCTGGTGCGCCACCACGCGGTGAAGGCGGCGCACTTCCTGCACCACACCCACCTGCTGCCTGGGCTCGAGGACCGGCTGCGCCGCCACCCGCACGACGTGGCGGCGCTGGCCGCGCTGCCCGGCCGCAAGGTCGTGCTGACCAATGCGCCGCGCGCCTACGCGATGCGGGTGCTGCAGACGCTGGACCTGCTGCCCCTCTTCGACGGCGTCATCACGATCGAGGACATGGCGATGTTCGGCCAGCTTCGGCCCAAGCCCGACGCGCGCATGCTGCGCACGGTGGCGGCGCGGCTCAAGGTCCACCCGTCGCAATGCGTGCTGGTGGAAGACACGCTGCAGCACCAGAAGGCGGCGCGCCGCCTGGGCATGAAGACCGTGTGGCTGCGGCGCTGGATCCGTGCCAACGCACTGGCCGCGCGGCGCGACCGCGCGCGCTGCCCGCCCTACGTCGACCGCAAGGTCAACAGCCTGCAGGCGCTGCGCCGGCGCTTGCCTTGAACATCGTTGGAATGTTGGTGTTTACCTGCAGCCGGAGCCGCCAGGGGCCTATGCCAGAATCGATTGCAAGCAATTGCTTGACCGCTCGATCACAAGCCACACAGCCGCCTCTCGCGCAGCGCGATGTCCGATACGTCTGAAGACCCGGTCGCCGACAGCGCCGCCGCCGCTCCAGTCCCCGATCCCGCCCCGGCGGCGCGCAAGCGGCCGCGCCCCGGCGAGCGCCGCGTGCAGATCCTGCAGACGCTGGCCAGCATGCTGGAGCAACCCGGCGCCGAGCGCATCACCACCGCGGCGCTGGCGGCCCGGCTGGACGTGTCGGAGGCCGCGCTGTACCGCCACTTCGCCAGCAAGGCGCAGATGTTCGAGGGGCTGATCGAGTTCATCGAGTCGAGCGTCTTCACGCTGGTGCGGCAGATCGTCGAGCGCGACGAGTCGGGCTCGCTGCAGGCGCAGCGCATCGCGCTGATGCTGCTGCAGTTCGGCGAGAAGAACCCGGGCATGACGCGCGTGATGGTCGGCGACGCGCTGGTCTTCGAGCATGAACGGCTGAACGCGCGCATGAACCAGTTCTTCGACCGCGTCGAGTCGCAGCTGCGCCAATGCCTGCGCCCGGTGGCCGAGGCCAACGCCTCGCCGACGCCGACGGTGGAGACGCAGGCGATGGCGGCGGCCATCACCGCGCTGATCATCGGCCGGCTGCAGCGCTACGCGCGCTCGGGCTTCCGCCGCCTGCCCACCGAAGCCGTCGAAGCGCCCCTGCAGCGGCTGAGCGCCTGAGTTCGGGCCGCATGCGCATCGAGGCCGGCGGCGAGGCGCTGCTGCTGCTGCCGCAGCGCGCCGTCTACCTGCCCTTGCACCGCAGCCTGCTGGTGGCCGATGCGCACATCGGCAAGGCGCAGTCGTTCCGGCGCCTCGGCGTGCCGGTGCCGGCCGGCACCACGGCGGGTACGCTGGCGCGGCTGGACGAGGCGCTGCAGGCCACCGCCGCCGAGCGCGTGATCTTCCTCGGCGACCTGCTGCATTCGGCGCGCGGCCGCGGCGCCGAGACGCTGGCCGCGGTGCAGCGCTGGCGCGCCGCGCACCTTCAACTCGACTGCCTGCTGCTGCGCGGCAACCACGACCGCCACGCCGGCGACCCGCCGGCCGACTGGCGCGTGCGCGTGGCCGACGAGCCCTTCATGCTGGGCGGCCTGGCGCTGCGCCACCACCCCGAGGCGCAAGACGGCGCCTACGTGCTGGCCGGCCACGTCCACCCCTGCGTGGTGCTGGGCGGCCGCGCGCACGACCGGCTGCGGCTGCCGTGCTTTCACTTCGGCCCCGCGGTCGGCGTGCTGCCGGCCTTCGGCGAGTTCACCGGCATGCATGCCTTGCGCCGCGGCGATGGCGAACGCGTGTTCGTCGTGCGCGGCCACGAAGTGCTGGCCGTGCCGGGCTGAATAAACTTGGAGCCCATGTCTGCTTCGATCGAAACCCTGATCAGCCGCGCCGAGCGGCTGCTGGCGCGGCTGGAAGCCGTGCTGCCCCATGCGCCGGCGGCGCCCGACTGGACCGCCTCGGTCGCCTTTCGCTACCGCAAGCGCGGCGGCTCGGGCCTGCTGCAGCCGGTGCGCCACGTGGCGACCATCCGCTTGTCGGACCTGAAGGAGGTCGACGCGCAGAAGGAGCGCCTGCTGCGCAACACGCAGCAGTTCGTGGCCGGGCTGCCGGCCAACAACGTGCTGCTGACCGGTGCCCGCGGCACGGGCAAGAGCAGCCTGATCAAGGCCTGCCTGAACGAGTTCAGCGGCCAGGGCTTGCGCCTGATCGAGGTCGACAAGGCCGACCTCGTCGACCTGCCCGACCTGGTGGACCTGGTGGCCGAGCGGCCCGAGCGCTTCGTGGTCTTCTGCGACGACCTGAGCTTCGACGAAGGCGAGGCCGGCTACAAGGCGCTGAAGAGCATGCTCGACGGCAGCGTGGCGCAAAGCAGCGACAACGTGCTGATCTACGCCACCAGCAACCGCCGCCACCTGCTGCCCGAGTACATGAAGGAGAACCTAAGCTACCAGCACACCGAGGACGGCGAGGTCCACCCCGGCGAGGTGGTGGAAGAGAAGATCAGCCTGTCGGAACGCTTCGGCATGTGGGTGAGCTTCTACCCTTTCAGCCAGGACGAGTACCTGGCCATCGTCGCGCAATGGCTGCGCAGCTTCGGCGTGGCCGAAGACGCCATTGCCGCGGCGCGGCAGGAAAGCCTGGTGTGGGCGCTGGAGCGCGGCTCGCGCTCGGGGCGGGTGGCGTTCCAGTTCGCGAAGGACTATGCCGGGCGGCACCATGGCGGATGAGCGCGTGCCGGTCGACGTCGCGGATCAGGAGGCGCGCCGTCCGGTGGACGTCGCGGTGGGCGTCCTGCTCGACGCGCAAGGCCGCTTCCTGCTGACCAGCCGCCCCGCCGGCAAGGTCTACGCCGGCTACTGGGAGTTCCCCGGCGGCAAGTTCGAACCCGGCGAGACGGTGGCGCAGGCGCTGCGCCGCGAGCTGCACGAGGAACTGGGCATCACCATCGCCGCCGCGCACCCGTGGCAGCAGGAGATCGTCGACTACCCGCATGCCCTGGTGCGGCTGCACTTCTGCAAGGTCTACGACTGGCAGGGCCGCTTCGAGATGCGCGAAGGCCAGCAGATGAGCTGGCAGACCTTGCCGGTGCAGGTGGCGCCGGTGCTGCCGGGCACCATTCCCGTCCTGAACTGGTTCGCCGCCGAGCGCGGCCACGTGGGCGCCACGCACTAGACTTTCGGCATGGACTGGTTGGATGCCATCAAGTGGGACCGCGACGGCCTGGTGCCGGTGATCGCGCAGGAGCTGGGCAGCGGCGACGTGCTGATGTTCGCGTGGATGAACCGCCAGGCGCTGGCCGAGACCGTGCGCCGGCAACAAGCCGTGTACTGGAGCCGCTCGCGCCAGCGGCTGTGGCACAAGGGCGAGGAATCGGGCCACTTCCAGCAGGTGCACGCCATCCGCATGGACTGCGACAACGACGTGCTGCTGCTCACCGTCACCCAGCTCGGCCACGAGCCCGGCATCGCCTGCCACACCGGTCGCCACAGTTGTTTCTTCCAGCAGCTCGATGGCGGCCAATGGCGCAGCGTGGCGCCGGTGCTGCAGGACCCGGCTGCGATCTACAAGCAATCATGAGCCCAAGCTCCAACGACACGCTGGCGCGGCTGGCCGCGGTGATCGAATCGCGCCGCGGCGGCGACCCGGCCAGCAGCTACGTCGCGCGCTTGTTTGCCAAAGGCCCCGACGCCATCTTGAAGAAGATCGGCGAGGAAGCCACCGAGACGGTGATGGCCGCCAAGGACGGCGACCGCGCCAAGATCGTCTACGAGGTGGCCGACCTGTGGTTCCACACGCTGGTGGCGCTGGCGCACTACGGCCTCACGCCGGCCGAGGTGCTGGCCGAGCTGGAGCGCCGCGAAGGCCAGTCGGGGCTGGAAGAGTTCGCGGCGCGCAAGGCCGCCCAACGAGATCAGGAACGCGACCGAGAAGGACCTGCCGCATGAGCGCTGACCCCCACTGCATCTTCTGCAAGATCGTCGCCGGCCAGATCCCGGCCAAGAAGGCCTACGAAGACGACGAGCTGCTGGTCTTCCACGACATCCACCCCTGGGCGCCGGTGCACGTGCTGGTGATTCCCAAGGCGCACATCGCCAGCCACGCCGACGTGGGCCCCGAGCAGGCGCCGATGCTGGGCCGCATGCTGGCGCTGGCGCCGCAATTGATGCGCGAACTGGGCGTCACCAACGGCTTTCGCACCGTGATCAACACCGGGCGCGACGGCGGCCAGGAAGTGCAGCACCTGCACATGCACGTGATGGGCGGGCCGCGGCCCTGGGCCAAGGGGTGACATTGCCCTCACCTAGAATGACGGGTTCGTCTGCAGGAGAGTCGATATGGGATCGTTCAGCATCTGGCATTGGCTGATCGTGCTGCTGGTCGTGGTGCTGATCTTCGGCACCAAGAAGCTCAAGAACATGGGTTCCGACCTTGGCGCCGCGGTCAAGGGCTTCAAGGACGGCGTCAAGGGCGGTGCCGAAGGCAACGATGCGGCCACCCCCGCCGCGCCGCCGCAGCAGGTCACCGCCGCGCAGCGCCAGGCCGACGGCAACACGGTCGACGTCGAGGCCAAGACCAAGTCCTGACAGGCCCGAGCGGCGGGTGCTCCGGCGCCCGCCGCGGCTGACGCATGATCGACTTCGGATTCGACAAGATCGCCCTGATCGGCGCCGTGGCCTTGATCGTCATCGGGCCCGAGAAGCTGCCGCGCGTGGCGCGCACCGTGGGCCACCTGATGGGCAAGGCGCAGCGCTACGTGGCCGACGTGAAGGCCGAGGTCAACCGCTCGATCGAGCTCGAAGAGCTCAAGAAGATGAAGACGCAGTTCGAGGACGCCGCGCGCGATGTCGGACAGAGCGTCAACCAGGAAGTGAACCAGGCCGCCGCCGAGTTCAACAGCATCGGCGCCGAATGGAAATCCGATCTCGACATGACCGGCAGCGCCGCCAGCCTGCCCGACGGCACCTCGCTCGACACGCCGGCGCCGGCCTACCGGCACCCGAAGAAGAACTGGCGCCTCAAGCGCGGCGCCACGCCGCAGTGGTACAAACAGCGCAGCGGCATCCGCACCAAGGCGCAATCGGGCGCGGCCCGCGTCGCGCGCTTCAGGCCGCCGGGCCTCAAGCGGCCGTGAGCGGCTTCGAGCGATGAGCGACCCAAGCCCGAAGAAGGAACCCGAAGACGAACTGGCCGGCACCGAAGCGCCCTTCGTCTCGCACCTGATCGAACTGCGCGACCGGCTCATCCGCTCGCTCATCGCCGTCGGCATCGCCTTCGGCGTGCTGGCCTTCTGGCCCGGCATGGGCGCGCTGTACGACCTGCTGGCGCAGCCGATGGTGGCGCACCTGCCCGAAGGCACCAAGCTGATCGCCACCAACGTGATCTCGCCGATCCTGGTGCCGCTGAAGATCACGCTGATGGCCGCCTTCCTGGTCGTGCTGCCCTACGTGCTGTACCAGGTGTGGGCCTTCGTCGCGCCGGGGCTGTACTCGCACGAGAAGAAGTTCGTGCTGCCGCTGGTGGTCAGCAGCACGGTGCTGTTCTTCATCGGCGTGGCCTTCTGCTACTTCCTCGTGATCCCGGCGATGAGCAAGTTCATCCAGTCGTTCGCGCCGACGGCCATCACCGCGGCGCCTGACATCGAGCAGTACTTCGGCTTCGTGCTGACGCTGTTCCTGGTGTTCGGCATCGCCTTCGAGGTGCCGGTGGCGGTGGTGGTGCTGGCGCGCATCGGGCTCGTCACGGTGGCGCAGTTGCGCAAGTTCCGCGGCTACTTCATCGTCGGCGCCTTCATCGTCGCCGCGGTCGTCACGCCGCCCGACGTGATCTCGCAGCTGTCGCTGGCGGTGCCGATGTGCATCCTGTACGAACTCGGCATCCTCGCCGCGGTGGCCTTCATCAAGAACACCAAGGCGCCCGACGAAGAGGCGGCCGATTCCGGCAGCAAGCCGGCGGCGTGACGGCCCCGCCGCGCCGGCTGGCCACGCTGCTGGCGACGCTGCGCCCGCCGTTCCTGTTACTGACGCCGGCCTGCATGGCGCCGCTGCTGGCGCTGGCCCTGCACCAAGGCCAAGCAACCGAGTTGGCCGACCGCGCCGCGCTGGCGCTGACGCTCGCCGGCGGCCTGGCGGCGCATGCCAGCGTCAACGTGCTCAATGAATGGCAGGACTGGCGCAGCGGCCTCGACTTGCGCACCCGACGCACCCCGTTTTCCGGCGGCAGCGGCGCCTTGCCGGCCGACCCGCAGGCGGCGCCGGCGGCGCTGGCGCTGGGCCTGCTGCTGTTGGCGCTGGCCGCCGCCTGCGGCCTGGCCTTGCTGCTGCGCGGCGTCGCGCGGCTGTGGCCGCTGCTGCCCATCGGCCTGGCCGGGCTGGGGCTGGTGGCGGCCTACACGCCCTGGGTGACGCGCCGGCCTTGGTGGTGCCTGGCGGCGCCCGGTCTCGGCTTCGGCCCGTTGATGGGCCTTGGCACCTGGGTCGCCGTCGGCGGCACCGGGCTCGCCGGCGCCCTCGTGCTGGTGGCGGTCACCGGCTTGCTGACCAGCGCGCTGCTGCTGATCAACCAGTTCCCCGACGTCGACGCCGACCGCAGCGTCGGACGCCGCAACCTGCCGCTGCAATGGGGGCTGCCGCGCGCGGCCGCGCTGTACGCCGCGCTGTTGGCAGCCGCCCTGGCCGCGCTGGCCGCCGGCGTGCTGGCCGGCGCGCTGCCCGCCGGCGCGGCCTGCGGGCTGCTGGCCGCGCCGCTGGCGCTGCAGGCGGCCATTGGCGCGCGGCGGGCGGCACGGCGGCCTGCCGACGCCATGACGCCGAGCCTGCTGCCGGCGATGCGCAGCCAGGTCTTGCTGAGCCTGGGCTTGCCGCTGCTGACGGCCATCGGGCTGGCTTTGAGTTGAGGCGGGGGCGAAGCGCTGGCGCAGCGCGGCGCGGGCGTCAACGCCGCCGCTGCGCCTGCGGCGCGCGCGGCCGCAGTGCCACCTTCACCGTCACGTCCAGCGCCTGGTCGCCGCGCTGCAGGCCCACCGTGGCCTCGCTGTCGGGTGCCAGCGCCGCCACCGCGGCCAGCAACTGGGCGGTGTTGGCCACCGGTTGGCTGCCCACGCGCAGCACCACGTCGCCCGGCCGCAGGCCGGCCTTGCTGGCCGGCCCGTCGGCCAGCACGCCGGTGATCAGCACGCCCTGGCGCACCGGCAGCCCGAAGGTCTCGGCCATCTCGGCCGTCAGGTCGCGCGGTTCCACGCCGATCCAGCCGCGCCGCACCTGGCCGTCGCGCACCAGGCTTTCCATCACCTGCTGCGCGCTGTCGGCCGGAATGGCGAAGCCGATGCCCATGCTGCCGCCGCTGCGCGAGAAGATCGCGGTGTTGATGCCCACCAGGCTGCCTTGCGCGTCGACCAGCGCGCCGCCGGAGTTGCCGGGGTTGATCGCGGCGTCGGTCTGGATGAAGTTCTCGAAGGTCGACAGCCCCAGTCGGCTGCGCCCCAGCGCGCTGACGATGCCGGCGGTGACGGTCTGGCCCACGTTGAAGGGGTTGCCGATGGCGAGCACCGCGTCACCCACCTGCAAGTCCGCCAGGCGGCCGAGCGCGATCACCGGCAGCCGGTCGAGGTCGATCTTCAGCACCGCCAGGTCGGTCTCGGGGTCGGTGCCGACCAGCCGCGCGCGCGCCTGGCGGCCGTCAGCCAGCTTCACCTCGATCTCGGTGGCGCCTTCGACCACGTGGTTGTTGGTCAGCAGGTAGCCCTCGGTCGAGACGATCACGCCCGAGCCCAGGCCGGCCGGCACCGGCGCGCGATCGGGCATGCCGTCGAAGAAGAAGCGGAAGCGCGGGTCGTCGGCGTGCGGGTTGGTGGTGCGGCCGGCCTTGCTGGCCAGCACGCTGACGACCGCCGGCGCCGCGCGCCGCGCGGCCAGCGCCAGGCCGCCGGACGGTGCCACCGCGGGTGCCGCCGATGAAGAGGTCGCCGCTGGCGACGGCGCCGGCAAGGCAGCCACCGGCGGCACGTAGGTGGGGGCGGGCAGCGGCGCAGCGCGGCGCACGTTCAGCGTGGCGGCCAGCCAGTCGGGCTTGAGCGTGTCGACCACGAACAGCACCGCCAGCGCAACCGTGACCGCCTGCGAGAATACGAGCCAATGTCTACGCCACATCGCTGAAGGTCGGCAGCCATGGCCGAGCGCCGTCTGATCGAGGCCAGTCTGAACGAATTGCTCAGGCCGGCGCTGTTCAAGGATTATGGGCCGAACGGTCTGCAGGTCGAGGGCCGCGCCGAGGTGCGGCGGCTGGTCTCCGGCGTCACCGCGAGCCTGGCCTTCATCGACGCCGCGCTGGCCGCCGGCGCCGATGCGCTGCTGGTCCACCACGGCCTGTTCTGGCGCGGGCAGGACGGCCGCCTGACCGGCTGGCTGAAGGAGCGCGTCGCCCGGTTGTTGCAGCATGACGTCAGCCTGTTCGCCTACCACCTGCCGCTGGACGCGCATGCCGAGCTGGGCAACAACGCGCAGCTCGGCCTGCGGCTGCAGTTGGTGGCCGACGCCCGCTTCGGCGAGCAGGACCTCGGCTTCATCGGCGCGGCCCCGCTGGGCGACGCCGCGGCAATGGCCGAGCGCGTGGGCCAGGCCTTGAGCCGGCCGCCGCTGCTGCTGCCCGGCGACGGGCGGCCGCTGCGGCGCGTGGCCTGGTGCACCGGCGGCGCGCAAGGCTACTTCGAGGCCGCGATCGCCGCCGGCGCCGACCTCTACCTGACCGGCGAGATCTCCGAGCCGCAGGCCCACCTCTCGCGCGAGACCGGCGTCGCCTACCTGGCCTGCGGCCACCACGCGACCGAGCGCTACGGCGCCCCGGCGGTCGGCGAGTGGCTGGCGCGGCAGCTCGGCATCGAGCACCGCTTCATCGAAGTGGACAACCCGGCATGAAGCCGCTGCTGTTGACGATGGGCGACGCCGCGGGCATCGGCCCCGAGATCGTGCTGCGCGCCTTCGCGCAAGGCCAGGCGGCGGGCAGCGTGGTGATCGGCGATGCGGCGGTGCTGCGCCGCGCGGCGCGGCTGGCGCCGCCGTTGGCGCAGCCGATCGCGCTGGTCGACGAGCCGGCCGACGCCGCCGGCCTTCCCGCCGGCTGCGTGCCGGTGCTGCAGCCGGCCGGCCTGCCGCAAGGCCTGGCCGAGCTGCCCTGGGGCCGCGTCGACGCGCGCTGCGGCGCGGCGGCGGCGGCCTGCATCCGCGAGGCGGTGGCGCGCGTGCAGGCGGGGCAGGCTGCGGCCATCGTCACCGCGCCGATCCACAAGGAGGCGCTGCACGCCGCCGGCGTCGCGTTTCCGGGGCACACCGAGATGCTGCAGGCGCTGGCCGCCGCGCCGGGCGCGCCACCGCCGCCGGTGCGCATGATGCTGGCCAACGACGAGTTGCGCGTGGTGCTGGTGACCATCCACCTCGCGCTGCGCCGGGCGATCGACGCGGTGACCTTCGACGCCGTGCTGCACACGCTGCGCATCACCCACCAGGGCGTGCCGGGCTGGGCCGGCGGGGCACCGCGCATCGCCGTCGCCGGGCTCAACCCGCATGCCGGCGAAGGCGGGCTGTTCGGCGACGAAGAGCAGGCCATCATCGCGCCGGCCATCGCCGCGGCGCGCGCCGAAGGCATCGATGCCAGCGGCCCCTATCCGCCCGACACCGTGTTCATGCGCGCGCGCCGCCGCACCGGCTACGTCGAGCCCTTCGACGTGGTGGTGGCGATGACGCACGACCACGGGCTGATTCCGGTGAAGTACCTGGGCGTGGAGCAGGGCGTCAACGTCACGCTGGGCCTGCCTTTCGTGCGCACCAGCCCCGACCACGGCACGGCCTTCGACATCGCCGGCCGCGGCGTGGCCGATGCGTCCAGCCTGGCGGCGGCGATCGCTACCGCGCGCGCGATGGCCAAGCCGCTCGCATAGCAGGTTATCGCGGCGCGCTGCCGGCCAGCGACGCCAGCTGCTGGCGCGCGCGCGCGGTGGCGCGCTCCAGCAACTGGGCGTTCTCGAAGGCGCGCATGCGGCCCGCTTCGCACAGCTTGACGAGCATGCGGTGGGTCAGCGAAATCGTGCGCTGGTGGCGCGCGCCGTGGGTGAAGGCGAAGAAGCTGCGCCCCGGGCTGACGTGGGCCAGCCGCACCTTCTGCCAGCTGCCTTCCAGCTGCATCTGGTAGCTGAAGCCGATCTGCACGTGGTCGGCCAGGCTGCGGCCGCTGACCGGCTCGGCAAGGTCGGCGGGCGCCGGCAGCCCGGGCAGTTCGAGGTCGACCGCGCTCAGCTCGGGGCCGGCGCTCAAGTCGATGTCGAGCGGGGCGTTCCAGTCGACCGCCGACTCTTGCACCAGGCCGATGCGCGCCGCTTCCTCGGCCGTGAAGCCGGCCTCGGCCTCGGCGTCGTCCAGCGGCGCGGCCATCGGCGCCGGCGGCAGGTCTTTGCGGGTGGGCAGGTGGCGTTCCAGCGCCTGGTCGACCTGGCGCGCCAGCATGTTGAAGTCCAGCACGCGCCCGGTGGCGGCCTTCAACGCCTCGGCATGCGCGGGCATCAGCTGGCCGAAGAACTCGCGCCGGCGCGCCTCGGGCCAGCCGATCGCGTTCAGCCCCTCGGCGATGTGCTGCATCATCGTCGGCAGTTCGGCCAGGAAGGCCTTGCGCTGCGCCGGCGAGGTCTTGGGCTGCACGCTCATGAACAGGTCGCGCCCGGTCTGGCGCAGCGCGCGCACGCGCTCGCTGGTGACGCCGTCGCGCTCGGCTGCCTTCAGGATCACGCGGCTCCAGACGCGCGAGACGAAGTCGCGCACGAAGGCCGGCGCGGCCAGCGGCTGCAGCTCGTCGTCCAGCCGCTGCTCGTAGTGCTGCGACAGGCGCAGCGCTTCTTCGCGCTGCTGCAGCAAGGCGGTGGCGCCGCCGCTGTGCGCTTCCACGGCGCGGCGCGCCTGGTCGGCGACGAAGGCCTCCAGCGCCGTCAGCCGGGTGGCGTAGGTCTCGATCTGGTCGAAGTCGCCCTGGACGATTTCCTGCACCAGGTCGCGCACCTTGGCCAGGAAGGTCTGCGCCTGCGGGCCGGAGAAGTCGTCGAAGCCCTGGCCCAGCGACGCGATGCGGTTGATGAACTGCCGCACCGGGTGCTTGCGGCTGGAGAAGAAGCTGGGGTCGCCGAGCGCCGCGCGCAGCACCGGCAACTGCAGCCGCGCGATGTGGCGCGCCAGCTGCGGCGGCACCTTGGGGTCGGACAGGATCTGGTCGAACAGGCTGCCGATGACGTCGATCACCATGTGATCGAGCGCGCCGCGCGAGGCCTGCTTCAGCTCGTCGCGGTTGGCGTGGATCAGGTTGGGCAGCGCGGCCGCCGCTCCGCCACCACTGCCACCGCCGCCATCCCCGCCCCAGGCCGAGCCGGAGCCGGAAGCGTCGAAGCTGCCGGCATCGGCATGGGCCAGCCGGCGCAGCAGTTCCATCATCGACGCGTCGACCTGGCCGATCGGCGTGCCGCGCGCGCCGCCGCTGCCGCGCGGGCGCAGGCTGCCGTGGCCGGTGTTGCTGCTGTGGCGCGCATCGGCGCCATGCTCGAAGCGGCCGGCCGCGCTGTGCGGCCCCAGTCCGCCGGCGGCCGACGATCGGCCGCCACCGCCGCCGCCGCCGTCGTCGGCCTCGCCGCGCTTGGCGTCGAGCGGCGTCGCGCGGCTGTGGGCATGCTCGCCGCCGCCACCGCCGCCACCGGCGCTCTCGGTGGTGCGAACGGTCAGCGACACCGGCTGCACGCCGGCCTTGCGCAGCTCGCTCACGATCTCGGCATAGGTGCTGCGCAGCACGGCGGCCAGCGAGCGCTGCAGCTCGCCATCGAGCACGCGGCGCACGTCGGGGCGGTCGGCCGTGGCGTCGACGGCGCGGATCACCCCGTGGCCGATCAGCTCGGGCCGCAGCGGGTTGCGCTCGCGGTCGGCGCGGCCATGGTCGAGCAGCGAGCCGACGTAGGCCTCCAGCTCGCGCAGTTCCCACTCGCAGGCGTGGCTGATCTCCAGCCCGAAGCGCTCGGCCTGGACCTTGATCTCCAGTTCGCGGTCTTCGACCAGCGTCAGCGCTTCCCAGCCGGCCGGGCCGACGACGGCGGCACCACCGCGGCCGCCGCCGGCTTCCTGGTTGAGTTGCTGGTCGAAGGCGTGGTCGAAGGCCTGCGCGAAGCCGACCAGCTTGCGGTTCAGCTCGAACTGCGCGGCGAGCAAGGCGTCGCGCTGCGAGCCGAAGGCGCCCATCGCCGACAGGCCGAGGCTCTCGACCGTGCGCTCGGCAGCGGCCAGCACCGCCTGCTTGACGCGCTGGATGGCAGCGTCGAGCAGCGGATGGAAGCGCGGGGTGGAAAGGTCGGTCATGCGCAGTCGGGCGACACCGCTATTCTGGGCCAGCGGCGCGGCCGCCCGCCGCGCAGGACGATCAGGGTTTTCTCAGCGAATCGCGGATCTCGCGCAGCAGCACCACGTCTTCGGGCGTGGCCGGGGGCGGCGGCGGCGGCTCGGCGCGCTTGAGGCGGTTCACCTGCTTGACCATCAGGAAGATGATGAAGGCCAGGATGAAGAAGTTGATCGCCACGGTGATGAAGTTGCCGTAGGCGAACACGGCGCCGGCCTTCTTGGCGTCGACCAGGTTGGTGGCCGTCTGGCCGGCCAGCGGAATGAAGTAGTTGCTGAAGTCCAGCCCGCCGAAGATCTTACCGACGATGGGCATCACCAAGTCGCCGACCAGCGAGTCGACGATCTTGCCGAAGGCGCCGCCGATGATCACGCCGACGGCGAGATCGATGACGTTGCCCTTGACGGCAAACTCTTTGAATTCTGACGAGAAGCTCATGAACGAAGACCTCCTGGGTTTGTGCACTCGATGACGAAGTTCTGACGAACGACGGCCGGTGGCGACGGTAGAGCCTGCGCCTGCTTCACGTCAAGTGCGACGCGGGGTGTTGGGCCGCGGCTGCAACCCGGCGAATGACCCTGGAGGCTGCAGCTAGAATCCCAGGTTGACCGTCAAGCCCATACGAACAATCTTGCCGAGGATCCCATGAGTGATTCCGCAGCGGCCCTGCCGCCCGGTGGTTCAACCGAAGGCGCCGTCGATGGCTCCCGTCGCACCTGGATCGCCATCACCTGCGGGGCCGGCGCCATCGGCGGCGTGGCCACCGCGGTGCCCTTCATCAGCACCTTCGCGCCGTCGGAGCGCGCCAAGGCCGCGGGCGCGCCCGTGCAGGTGGACTTCAGCGCCCTCAAGCCGGGCGAGAAGATGACCGTCGAATGGCGCGGCAAGCCGGTGTGGATCATCCGCCGCACGCCCGAGCAGCTGGCCAGCCTGAAGAAGACCGACTCGCTGGTGGCCGACCCCAACTCCGACCGCAAGGCCTACCCGACGCCGGCTTACGCCAAGAACGAGTGGCGTTCGATCAAGCCCGACGTCTTCGTCGCCGTGGGCATCTGCTCGCACCTGGGCTGCTCGCCCACCGACAAGTTCACCCCCGGCCCGCAGCCTTCGCTGCCCGACGATTGGCAAGGCGGCTTCCTGTGCCCCTGCCACGGCTCGACCTTCGACATGGCCGGCCGCGTCTTCAAGAACAAGCCGGCGCCCGACAACCTGGAGGTGCCGCCGTACATGTTCCTGTCGGATACCTCGCTGGTGATCGGCGAGGACAAGAAGGCTTGAGGAGCGAGGTCTAGCGATGGCTGAATTCAAGGACGCGCCACCCGGCGCCTCGATGCTTCAGAAGACGACGGTGTGGTTCGAGAACCGCTTCCCCACCGCCTTCGCCGAGTACAAGAAGCACATGTCGGAGTACTACGCTCCGAAGAACTTCAACAGCTGGTACTTCTTCGGCAGCCTGGCGCTGCTGGTGCTGGTGATCCAGATCGTCACCGGCATCTTCCTGGTGATGCACTACAAGCCCGACGCGAACCTGGCGTTCGCCTCGGTCGAGTACATCATGCGCGACGTGCCCTGGGGCTGGCTGGTGCGCTACATGCACAGCACCGGCGCCAGCGCGTTCTTCATCGTCGTCTACCTGCACATGTTCCGCGGGCTGCTGTACGGCAGCTACCGCAAGCCGCGCGAGCTGGTGTGGATCTTCGGCTGCGCGATCTTCCTGTGCCTGATGGGCGAGGCCTTCTTCGGCTACCTGCTGCCCTGGGGCCAGATGTCGTACTGGGGTGCGCAGGTGATCGTCAACCTGTTCGCGGCGATCCCCTTCGTCGGCCCCGACCTGGCGCTGCTGATCCGCGGCGACTACGTCGTCAGCGACGCGACGCTGAACCGCTTCTTCAGCTTCCACGTGATCGCCGTCCCGCTGGTGCTGCTGGGCCTGGTCGTCGCGCACCTGCTGGCGCTGCACGACGTGGGCTCCAACAACCCCGACGGCGTGGAGATCAAGGCCAAGAAGGACCCCAGGACCGGCATCCCGCTCGACGGCATCCCATTCCACCCGTACTACACGGTGCACGACATGATCGGCGTCGGCGTGTTCCTGCTGGCGTTCAGCGCGATCATCTTCTTCGCGCCGGAACTGGGCGGCTACTTCCTCGAATACAACAACTTCATCCCGGCCGACCCGCTGAAGACGCCGGCCCACATCGCCCCGGTGTGGTACTTCACGCCGTACTACTCGATGCTGCGCGCGACCACCGATCCGATGGTCAACGTCTTCGTCGTCATCACCGCGCTGGGCACCGTGGGTGCGCTGCTCAAGGGCGGCCTCAGCGGCCTGGCGCGCATCGGCGTGGTGGTGGCGGGGCTGGTGGTGATCGCGCTGCTCAAGACCTTCGACGCCAAGTTCTGGGGCGTGGTGGTGATGGGCGGCGCGGTGATCATCCTGTTCTTCCTGCCCTGGCTGGACTGCAGCCCGGTCAAGTCGATCCGCTACCGCCCGCGCTGGCACAAGGTGATGTTCGCGATCTTCGTCGTGTTCTTCTTCGTGCTGGGCTACCTGGGCATCCAGCCGCCGTCGGACATCGGCACGCTGATCGCCCAGATCGGCACCGTCTTCTACTTCGGCTTCTTCGCGCTGATGCCGTGGTGGAGCCAGATCGGCGAGTTCAAGGCCGTGCCCGATCGCGTGACCTTCCAGCCGCATTGAAGAAGAGCCGACCGAAAGCCATAAGACCATGAAGAAACTGATCCTCTGGTTGCTGTGCAGCCTGGCGCTGGTCTCGGGCGCGCAGGCCTCCTCCGAAGGTCCGGCGTGGGACAAGTTCCCCAAGGAACGCGTCACCGACGTCACCGCGCTGCAAAACGGCGCCAAGATCTTCGTCAACTACTGCCTCAACTGCCATGCCGCGGCCTACATGCGCTACAACCGGCTGCGCGACATCGGGCTGACCGAAGACCAGATCAAGAAGAACCTGGTGTTCACCGGCGTCAAGGTGGGCGACACGATGAAGGTCGCGGTCGATCCCAAGGAGGCCAAGGAATGGTTCGGCGCCGTGCCGCCCGACCTGACGGTGATCGCGCGCTCGCGCGCCGACGCCTCCAAGGGCAGCGGCGCCGACTACCTCTACACCTATTTGCGCAGTTATTACCGCGACGACACCAAGGCCACCGGCTGGAACAACCTGGCCTTCCCCAGCGTGGCGATGCCGCACGTGCTGTGGGAACTGCAGGGCCAGCAGCGCGCCGTGTTCGCCGAGGAGAAGGACGCGCACGACCCGGCCAAGACCTCGCACGTGTTCAAGGGCTTCGAGCCCATCACCAAGGGCACGCTCGGCGCCGAGGAATACAACTCGGCGGTGGCCGACCTCGTCGCCTTCCTGCAGTGGATGGGCGAGCCGGTGCAGGGCGAGCGCGTGCGCCTGGGCGTCTGGGTGATCCTGTTCCTGCTGATCTTCACCGTGATCGCCTGGCGCCTCAACGCCGCGTTCTGGAAGGACGTCAAGTAGCATTCAGCCCCGGCTCGTTGCAGCCGGGTCGGCGCAGTGGGGGCTTGTCCAGCGTCCACTGCGCCTGGTTTTTTCAGGGGACCGCATGCATGCGGCCCCCGCCGTTTGATCGAGGTCTGCCACCATGATGGTGCTCTACTCCGGAACCACCTGCCCTTACTCGCACCGTTGCCGCTTCGTGCTGTTCGAGAAGGGCATGGATTTCGAGATCCGCGACGTCGACCTCTTCGCCAAGCCCGAAGACATCGCGCTGATGAACCCGTACAACGAGGTGCCCATCCTGGTGGAGCGCGACCTCATCCTGTACGAGAGCCACATCATCAACGAGTACATCGACGAGCGCTTTCCGCACCCGCAGCTGATGCCGGGCGACCCGGTGGCGCGCGCGCGCGTGCGGCTGTTCCTGTTCAACTTCGAGAAGGAACTGTTCGCGCACGTCAACCTGCTCGAAGGCCGCGGTGTCAAGGCCACCGACAAGCAGCTCGAGAAGGCGCGCGGCCAGATCCGCGACCGCCTGACGCAGCTGGCGCCGATCTTCCTGAAGAACAAGTACATGCTGGGCGACGACTTCAGCATGCTGGACGTGGCGATCGCGCCGCTGCTGTGGCGGCTGGACTACTACGGCATCGACCTCAGCAAGAACGCCGTGCCGCTGCTGAAGTACGCCGAACGCATCTTCTCGCGCCCCGCCTACATCGAGGCGCTGACGCCGTCCGAAAAGGTGATGCGCAAGTAAGCCGCCCGCCGCCCGCCCCATGAGTGGTCCACAGGCTCCCGACAACCAGGGCAGTTCGACGCGGCCGTATTTGCTGCGCGCGCTGCACGACTGGTGCACCGACAACGGGCTCACGCCCTACGTCGCGGTGTACGTCGACGCCTCGGTGCAGGTGCCGATGGAGTACGTGAAGAACAACGAGATCGTGCTCAACGTCAGCTTCGAGGCGACCAGCGGCTTGAAGCTGGGCAACGACTTCATCGAGTTTCGCGCCCGCTTCGGCGGCGTGCCGCGCGACATCGTCGTGCCGGTCGATCACGTGGTGGCGATCTACGCGCGCGAGAACGGCCAGGGCATGGCCTTCCCCGTGCCCGCCGGCCCCGCCGCGGCCGAAGGCGAGGGCGCCACGCCGGCCCCGGCGCCGGCGCGCGGCCTGCGGCTGGCCACCGTCGACCCCGAGGCCGGCGACGACGAGCCGCCGCCGCCCGATCCCCAGCCCGGCGGCCCGCAACGGCCATCGCTCAAGCGCGTCAAGTAGGCGGCCGATGCCGCCCCGCGCCTCCTAGAATCCGCGCGCAGCGCCGGCTTAGCTCAGTTGGTAGAGCACCCGCCTTGTAAGCGGAAGGTCGTCCGTTCGATTCGGACAGCCGGCACCACTTCAGCGTCGCACGAGGACGCAGGGCCGATCGGGCGCCCAGGTGAATCCAAGGCTGGCGTTCATCGCCGTCGCCGGGTTCGTCAGCCGCGCGGGCCGGGCGAACGTGGTTGAACCCGCACCCTGATTGAAGTAACCTGCCTGCCCTCGGTCTGCAGCTTGTCCAGCAGCAGGGGCAGCATCTGTCGCAGCTTGGCCGCCGCGGGGTTGTGGGCGGCCAGCAGCGTCCAGCAGCCGGCGTCGACCGGCCCCGTCCGCACGTCGGCGCGCAGCGCCGGCGGCAGCAGCGGCGCCGCGGCCTCGTAGAGGCTGCGGGCCTCGTCCAGGCGGCGCAGCAGTTGGCCCAACGGCTCGCAGCGCTCCAGCGCGGCGGCCATGCCGAACGTCGACACCTTGGGCTGTGGTGCAACCATGGCAGGAGTTTATTGGCGATGCAGATCCTCATCACCCACGGCCGCCTGGCGCGCACGCGGGCCCTGCAGTTCAGCGCGCTGCAGGCGGCGCTGGCCGGCGCGGCGGTGGTCTTCGTGCTGCTGATGCTGTCGGGCGCGATCTACCACTTCGTGTTCCTCACCGCCGCGCGCGAGGGCTGGCCGGTGGTCAGCTCCATCGTGCGCCTGGTGGTGCGCGACGAGATCGCGCAGCGCGAACGCTACATGCGCGACAACCTCGACGCGATGGCGCAGAAGGTGGGCGAGATGCAGGCCAAGATGGTCAAGCTCGAAGCGGTGAGCGACCGCGTCAGCGGCCTGGCCGGGCTGAAGGCCGAGGACGTCAAGCCGCAGCGCCGCACGGCCGAAGGCGGCCGCGGCGGCCCCTACATTCCGGCGCGCCGGCCTTCGCTGGAAGAACTGCAGCGCCAGGTCAGCGGCCTCGACGAGGCGGCCGACTGGCAGACCGACCTTTTCACGTTCAGCGAATCGCGCTTGCTGCAGGTCAAGCTCGACGCGATGCGCGTGCCCAGCGCGCCGCCGGTGGAGGGCCCCGTGGGCTCGGGCTTCGGCTTCCGCGCCGACCCCTTCACCGGGCGCGAGGCGCTGCACACCGGGCTGGATTTTCCGGCCGAGCCGGGCACCCAGATCAAGGCTTCGGCCGGCGGCGTGGTGCTGTTCGCCGACAGCCACCCCGAGTACGGCCAGATGCTCGAACTCGACCACGGCAACGGCCTCGTCACGCGCTACGCGCATTGCCAGAAGCTGCTGGTCAAGCGCGGGCAGTTGATCAAGCGCGGCCAGGTGATTGCCGAGGTCGGCTCGTCGGGCCGCTCGACCGGGCCGCACCTGCACTTCGAGGTGCTGGTGGACGGCGCGCCGCAGGACCCGGCGCGCTTCCTGGCCGGCGGTGCCTCGGCGCCGGCGGCCGGCGGCCTGGCGCGCCGCTGACGGCGCCTGCGGGGTCGCCGCCCGCCGGCACGTCGCGCCGGCCGCCGCCCGGCGGCCGGAGGCCGTAACCCCGGGTGCTAAACTGCGACGCTTTGCGCGCGCGAGGCGTCCCGTGGTCCCACCCGGATCCGGTGTCTTGCAAATCCGCTGCGGCAACGCCATCTGCCGCAAGCCCGCCGCAAGCTCGTCTCCTCCACGCCGCCGCCACGCCGCCCGCGCCCGCCCAAGAACCACAAGGCCTTGCCGTCGCATGCTTCCCAAGATATTGACCCAGATTTTCGGCAGCCGTAACGACCGCCTGCTCAAGGGCTACCGCAAGACGGTGCTGCAGATCAACGCGCTGGAGCCGCAGTTCGAGCAGCTCGACGACGCCGCGCTGCGCGCCAAGAGCGACGAGTTCCGCGCCCGCATCGCCAAGGGCGAGACGCTGGACGCGCTGCTGCCCGAGGTCTTCGCCGTCGTGCGCGAGGCCGGCAAGCGCACGCTGAAGATGCGCCACTTCGACGTGCAGCTGATCGGCGGCATGGCGCTGCACGAAGGCAAGATCGCCGAGATGCGCACCGGCGAAGGCAAGACGCTGATGGCGACGCTGCCGGTGGTGCTGAACGCCTTGTCGGGCAAGGGCGTGCACGTGGTGACGGTCAACGACTATCTCGCCCGCCGCGACGCCGAATGGATGGGCCGGCTCTACGGCTTTCTCGGGCTGAGCGTCGGCGTCAACGTGCCCGGCATGCAGCGCGAGGAGAAGCAGGCGGCCTTCGCCGCCGACGTGACCTACGGCACCAACAACGAGTTCGGCTTCGACTACCTGCGCGACAACATGGTCTACGAGGTGGCCGACCGCGTCTCGCGCGGGCTCAACTTCGCGATCGTCGACGAGGTCGATTCGATCCTGATCGACGAGGCGCGCACGCCGCTCATCATCAGCGGCCAGGCCGAGGACCACACCGAGCTGTACGTGCGCATCAACGCCGTCGTGCCGCAGCTCAAGAAGCAGATCGGCGAGGCCGACCCGCGCACCGGCGAAGGCGTGATCGAGCCCGGCGACTTCACCGTCGACGAGAAGACGCACCAGGTCTACCTGACCGAGGCCGGCCACGAGAAGGCCGAAGACGTGCTCGGCAAGGCCGGCCTGCTGGCCGAGGGCGCGAGCCTGTACGACCCCGCCAACATCAGCCTGATGCACCACGTCTACGCGGCGCTGCGGGCCCACCACCTCTACAACCGCGACCAGCACTACGTGGTGCAGAACGGCGAGGTGGTGATCGTCGACGAGTTCACCGGCCGCCTGATGACGGGCCGGCGCTGGAGCGACGGCCTGCACCAGGCGGTGGAGGCCAAGGAAGGCGTGCAGATCCAGAGCGAGAACCAGACGCTGGCCTCGGTCACCTTCCAGAACTACTTCCGCATGTACGGCAAGCTGGCCGGCATGACCGGCACGGCCGACACCGAGGCCTACGAGTTCCAGGAGATCTACGGCCTGGAGACCGTGGTCATCCCGCCCAACAAGCCGACCATCCGCAAGGACGACAACGACCTGATCTACAAGACCGCCAAGGAAAAGTACGACGCGGTCACCAACGACATCCGCGACTGCTTCGAGCGCGGCCAGCCGGTGCTGGTGGGCACCACCAGCATCGAGAACAGCGAGCTCATCAGCCAGTTGCTGACGCAGGCCAAGCTGCCGCACCAGGTGCTCAACGCCAAGCAGCACGCCAAAGAGGCCGAGATCGTCGCCCAGGCCGGGCGGCCGAAGATGATCACCATCGCCACCAACATGGCCGGCCGCGGCACCGACATCGTGCTGGGCGGCAACGTCGAGAAGCAGGTGCAGTTCCTCGAAGCCGATCCCAATCTGGCCGACGACGAGAAGCAGGCGCGCGCCCGGACGCTGCACGACGAATGGCAAGGCCTGCACGAGCAGGTGAAGGCGCAGGGCGGCCTGCGCATCGTGGCCACCGAGCGCCACGAGAGCCGGCGCATCGACAACCAGCTGCGCGGCCGCAGCGGCCGCCAGGGCGACCCCGGTGCCAGCCGCTTCTACCTGAGCCTGGACGATCCGCTGATGCGCATCTTCGCCGGCGACCGCGTGCGCGCGATCATGGACCGGCTGAAGATGCCCGAGGGCGAGGCCATCGAGGCCGGCATCGTCAACCGCAGCATCGAGAGCGCGCAGCGCAAGGTGGAAGCGCGCAACTTCGACGTGCGCAAGCAGCTGCTGGAGTACGACGACGTTGCCAACGACCAGCGCAAGGTGATCTACCAGCAGCGCAACGAGATCCTCGAAGCCGCGGCGCTGGACGACCAGATCCGCAACCTGCGCCACGCGGCGATGACCGACGTGGTGCGCGCCCACGTGCCGGCCGAGAGCCTGGAAGAGCAGTGGGACCTGGACGCCCTGCAGCGCGCGCTGCGCGACGACTGGCAACTCGAGCTCGACCTCAAGGGCCAGGTCGACAAGGCCGACAGCATCACCGACGCCGACCTGCTGGACAAGGTGCAGGGCAGCGCCGACGCGGTGTTCCAGGCCAAGGTCGACCAGGTGGGCAGCGAGCAGTTCACGCCCTTCATGCGCATGGTGCTGCTGCAGACGCTGGACAGCCACTGGCGCGAGCACCTGGCGGCGCTGGATTACCTGCGCCAAGGCATTCATTTGCGCGGTTATGCGCAGAAGAACCCCAAGCAGGAATACAAGCGCGAGGCCTTCGAGCTGTTCTCGCAGCTGCTGGACACCGTCAAGCACGAGGTCACGCGCGTGCTGATGACGGTGCGCATCCAGAGCCAGGACCAGGTGGCGCAGGCCGCCGAGGCGATGGAAGAGCAGGCCAGCCACGTCGCCAACGTCACCTACACCCACCCCAACGAGGACGGCTCGGTCACGCAGGAAGCCGACCCCGCCACGCTGGCGCAGCAGGTGCCCAAGGTCGGCCGCAACGACCCCTGCCCGTGCGGCAGCGGCAAGAAGTACAAGCAGTGCCACGGCAGGTTGGCCTGAGCGCGCGATCAGCGCGCGGTCGTCTGCTCGCGCGTTGAGCGCGCGGCCCTCTGCTCGCGCGGTCAGCGCGCGGTCGTCTGCTCGCGCGTTGAGCGCGCGGCCGTGACGTCAGTCGGCCTGGCGTCCGCTTTGCAGCACGCAGCGGCCTGGCGCGGTCGTGGTCGCGCTGGCCGTGCTGGCGCCGAGCACGCAGCTCACGCGCGGCTGCGGCAGCATGGTGCAGGTGGAGCGTACGCCGAGGCGGTCCATCTCGGCGCGGCGCACGGTGGCGTCGCGCTGCACGCGTTCGGTCAGCAGTCGCTCGTCGGTGTCAATGACCGACCAGGCGCGATACGCCTCGGGGCCGCCGCAGGCCCGCGCGCCGATGCCGATGACGCGGCAGTCGGCGTCGTGGCGGCAGGCCGCGGCGCCGATCAGGCCTTCGATCTCCGCCAACGCGCCGCCCGGGTGGGTGGTCGGCGCCGGTGCCGAGGCTGCGCCGCAGCCGGCCAGCATCAGCAGCCCGGCCAGCAGCACGGCGCCGCGGCGGGCGCCGAGTGCAAGGATGCAGCCGGTGGAACGAGGCATGGCGCGCATGCTATGACAATCGCGCGATGAGCATTGCCACGCCGCCCGGCGGCCGCGTGCCGCAGGCCGATCTGCTGCAACTGCTGCGCCTGTTCAGCGCCGGGCGCCATGGCGAGATGGAAGCGCTGGCGGCGCCGCTGGCGGCACGCCATCCGCAGGACGGCATGGCCTGGAAGGCGCTGGGCACGGCGCAGCTGGCGCAAGGCAAGGACGCGCTGGCGGCGCTGCAGCGCGCCGCCGCGCTGCTGCCGCAGGACGTGGAGGTGCTGGGCAACCTGGGCGGCCTGCTCGCCGCGCGCGGCGAGCCGCAGCAGGCGGCGCAGCACTACCGCGCCGCGCTTGCCCTCAAGCCTGATTTCGCCGAGGCCCACAGCAACCTGGGCGACGTGCTGGCCTCGCTCGGCCAGTGGGACGCGGCGGCGGCCAGCTGCGAGCAGGCGCTGCGCCTGCAGCCCGCGCTGGCGGCGGCGCACAACAACCTTGGCCGTGCCCGCGCCGGCCAGCAGCGCTTTGCCGATGCCGCGGCCAGCTACCGCCGGGCCATCGCGCTGCAGCCGCGCCTGGCCCAGGCCCACCATGGCCTGGCGCTGGCCTTGCAGGCGCAGGGCCAGGCGGACGAAGCCGTGCAAAGCCTGCAACAGGCGCTGGCGCTGCAGCCGGGCGACCGCGTGGCGCTGCGCCGCTTGGCTAACCTGTTAGCTGAACGTGGTCGCTTCGACGAAGCGGCCGCTGCCTGGCAACAGGCCCTGGCAATCGAGCCCGGCCACCCCGAGCTGCTGGTCAACCTGGGCGTGGCGCTGATGGCGCTGGGGCGGCATGCGCAAGCCGCCGCCGCCTTCGAGCAGTCGCTGGCGCGCGAGCCGGCGCAGCCGGCGGTGCGCAGCAACCTCGGCAATGCCTGGCTGGCGCTGGGCCGCATCGACGATGCGCTGGCGGCCTATCGCGTCGCGGTCGATGGCGATCCCGACTTCGCGTCGCTGCGCGGCAACCTGGCCCATGCGCTCAACCTGATCGGCGAGCCGGCGCAGGCGCTGGCGCATCTGGAACGCGCGCAGGCGCTGGAGCCCGAACGCCTGGCGTGGCGCAGCGAATGGCTGTTCACGCGCCAGTACCTGGACCGCAGCGAAGCCGAGCGCGCCGAAACGCTGGCGGCGGCGCGCCGTTTCGGCGCGGCGGCGGGGCGGGCGCGGCCTTACCGCCACGCCGCCGGCGGCCGGGACCGCCAGGCGCCGCTGCGCATCGGCCTGATGTCGGGCGACCTGCGCTCGCACCCCGTGGGCTGGTTCGTCGAACCCCTGCTGGCGCGCTGGTCGCAGCGGCCGGCGCTGACGCTGCTGGCCTATGCGACGCAACCGCAGGCCGACGCGCTGACGCAGTGCCTGCGCGGCCATTGCGCGCAGTGGCGGCAGGTCGAGGCGCTGGACGACGCCGCGCTGGCCGCGCTGATCCACGACGACCGCATCGACGTGCTGATCGACCTTTCGGGCCATACCCGCCACAACCGCCTGCCGGCGCTGGCCTGGCGCCCCGCGCCGCTGCAGTTGAGCTGGCTGGGCAGCCTGGCCAGCAGCGGGCTGGCCGAGGTCGACGCGCTGGTGGTCGACCCGCGGCTCGCGCCGGCGGGCGCCGAGGCGGCCTTCGTCGAGCCGCTGCTGCGGCTGCCGCAGGGCTTCCTGTGCTTCGTGCCGCCGGCCGTGCCGGTGGAGGCCACGCCGATTGCCGCCGCGCCCGGCGAGGGCCTGCGGCTGGCCTGCTTCAACCGCCTGGCGAAGATCGGCGACGAGGTGATCGCGGCCTGGGCCGCCATCCTGGCGGCGCTGCCCGGCAGCAGCCTGGCCTTGCAGGACCGCGCGCTGGCCAGCCCGGCCGTGCGCCGGCGCCTGGGCGAGCGCTTCGCGGCACGGGGCATCGACCCGCAGCGCCTGCGCCTGCGCCCGGCGCAGCCGCGCGACGCCTACCTGGCCGCCTACCGCGCGGTCGACTTCGCGCTCGATCCGTTTCCCTATCCGGGCGGCACCACCACGCTGGAGGCCTTGTGGATGGGCGTGCCGGTGCTGACGCTGGCCGGCGCTTCGGCGCTGGGCCGCCAGGGCGCCGCCCTGCTGCAAGCGCTGGGCCTGGACGATTGGGTGGCCGCTGACATCGAAGATTATGTCGGCCGCGCGCGGCGCCTGGCCGCCGACCGCGCGGCGCTGGCCGCGCTGCGGCAGACGCTGCGCGGCCGCCTGCTGGCCTCGCCCTTGTGCGACGCCGATGGCTTCGCCCAGGCACTGGAAGCCGCCATCCGCGAGCGCTGGCAGCGCACATGAAAAAGGGCTGCACGCCGGCGGCTTGCAGCCCTCGTCGCGGCGCCGCAGGGCGCTTACTTCTTCAGGTCGTTGGTGGTCACCGGGTGCTGGTTGACCGCGCTTTGCACGCTGCCGTTCGGGTTGACGCGCAGCACCGTGGTCGACTGCAGGGCGCCGGCCGCGTCGGTCAGCCCGAAGGCGCCGACGTAGCGTTCACCGCTGGTCAGCCCGTTCCAGGACACCCCCACCGTCGCCGAACCGCCGGTGTAGGCCTGGCCCGGCAGCAGCACCGTCAGGTTGCCCGGCTGGTCGGCCGTGCTGACCACCCAACTCGACAGCTTGTGCGACATCGACGATGCACCGCCCCAGGCCAGCACGCAGACCTTGTAGTTGCCGGCGGCCGGGTTGGCGATCTGGATGGCCTCGTCCGAGCCGTCGTTGCCCGAGTAGAGCCCACCGCCGCTGGGCAGCACCACCACCATGTCGTGGTCTTGCGATGCGCCGCCGGTGTCGACCTGGCGCAGCTCGAAGCGGGCGACCAGGCCGTTGGCCGGCACCGTGACCGGGTAGACCTTGATGGCCGCCGTGTCGTTGCCGGCCACGCAGGCGTTGTACAGCGCGGTCGAGCCGATCGGGTTGGGCGTCTTGACGGTCACGGGACCCATCGTCACCGGCTTCAGGCCGCCCTTCACCGAGCCCATGCGGCCGCTGAAGCCGGTCTGCACCGTCATCAGGCGGCTGCCCGAGACGGTGGTGCCGGTGAGCCCAGCCGGCGCGCTGATCAGCTTGCCGAGGCGCGCGGTGACCGGGCTGCGGACGACGTGCGTGCCGTCGGTCCAGGTCAGCGAGCCGTAGTTCCACGCGTTGTCGACCGCGCCGTTGGCCGTCAGCTTGACCGTGAAGCTTTTGGTCTCGCCGGCGGCCAGCGACAGCGCCGGCGGCGTGACCACGGCCGTGAAGCCGGGCACCGAGATCGCCGACGTGTAGGTGGCCGCCGAGCCGCCGACGTTGGTGACGCGCCGGGTGACCGTCACCACGCCGGACACCGAGCCCACGGTGATGCTGGGCAGGTTGTAGTTGTAGGTCTGGTCCAGCGTGCCCAGCGTCGTGCACAGCGACGCCGGCGACACTGCAGCCTTGTTCACGTTGCACTGGTAGCGCGTGAAGTCGGCGCTGCTGTTGTCGTAGACCAGGCCCGGGTCCATGGCCTTGTTGGGCGCCACGTGGCCGGCGCCCTGTGCCCAGGGCAGCAGGCCGTTCTGCAGGCCGGTCAGGCCGTCGTTCAGCGTGGAGGTCGCGGTGGTCATCAAGGCCGACTTGATGGCCTGCGGCGACCACGTCGGATGCGCCTGCTTCAGCAACGCGGCCAGGCCGGCCACGTGCGGGCTCGACATCGACGTGCCCTGGTACGACGCAAACTCGGCCGGCGGCACCAGCGTGCCGGCGGCCACCTGGTCGCGTTGCGCCTGGGTCAGGCCGGCCGTCACCGCGGCAATGATGTCGACGCCGGGCGCCGTCAGGTCGGGCTTGAGCATGTTGCCGTCGCCGGCATTGGGGCCGCGCGACGAGAAGCTGGCCATCACCGGCGCGGGCTGCGTGCCGCGCGTGAACTTGGCGATCGACGCGGTGGCGCTGCCGTTGTTCGTGGCGTAGGCCTTGATCGCGTTGCCGTCGGCCTGCGAGACGTGCACCGTGGGCACCGAATGAACGTCGGCCACCAGGCCGGCGCCGTTGTCGGCCATGATCATGCCGACGCCGCCGGCATTGAACACCGCCAGGCTCTTGTCGACGCGGGCGTTGCTGCCGCGCGTGCAGATCACGATCTTGCCGGCCACCTTGACGGGGTCGAGCACGACCGGGTTCGAGTAGCACAAGCTCAGGTTGGTGGCGTTGGCGCCGGGCACGCCGGCGTCCTCGGCGCGGATCAGCGCCGTCTGCGGCACCGCGTACGGTGCCGTCGAAGCGCCGGTGTAGGTGGCGCCGTTGCCCAGCGTGGTGCTGCCGATGAAGGCGCGGTCGTGGGTCGACGCCGCCACCGTGGTCAGCCAGGGGCTGACGTGGGCGACGGCCTGCGCCGGGCCGCTGTTGCCGGCCGACGTGGCGACGAAGACGCCGGCGCTGGCGGCGCGCAGGAAGGCCTGCTCGACGGGATCGTTGACCGAGGTCTGGCTGCCGCTGATCGAGAAGTTGATGACGTTGACGCCGTCGGCCACCGCCTTGTCGATGGCCGAGACGCTGTCGCCCGTGTAGCAGGTGTTGGTGCTGCCGGTGCCGTCGGTGGCGCCGGGGTCGATGAAGGTGTAGCACACCTTGTACATCGCGATGCGCGCCCGCGGCGCGATGCCCGACGCCGGGCCCAGCGGCACCGGCGGGTTGCCGGGCAGCGTGGCGTCGTTGTTGGCGTTGCCGCCGGCGGTGGACGAGGTGTGCGAGCCGTGGCCGCCATGGCCGTTGGCGCCGGCCACCGAATCGCGCGGCGAGTAGAACTCGGTCCAGTGCTTGAGCGAGCCCTTCTGGCTGACCCAGATGGCGTTGAAGAACTGGGCGCCGATCAGCTTGTTGTTGCAGTGCAGGGCCGGCGTGAAGCCTTCGCCGGCGACGCAACTGCCCTGCCAGCTGGCCGGCGGCGGGCCGTAGGCCAGCGTGCCGCCGGTGAACACCGGCTTGCCGGCACCGTCCACGCGGTCGGCATAAGCCGCGTTCTCGGGCCAGACGCCGCCGTCGACGACGCCGATGACGATGTCCTCGCCCTTGATGCTCTTGCCCGCGCCGTCCAACTGCGACCAGACGCCGCCGCTGGCCGACAGCCCCAGGAACGCGGGCGTCGAGATGGTGTCCAGCTTGCGCGGCAGGTCGGGGAAGATTTCCACCACGTTGGCGTTGGCGCGCAGCGCTGCAACCTCGGCGTCGGTGAGCTGGGCAGCGAAGCCGTTGAACACCGTGTTGTAGCGGGCGGTGACGGGGGCGTTGGCCACCGTGGCGGCCACGCTGAGCTGCAGGCTGTCGAGATAACCGCGATAAGCAGCGGCTGCGCTCGAGCGCGCGTTGAAGCGGCTGCCGGCCGCCGGTGCGGTGGCGGCATAGCCGGCCACGGTGCCCTGGTAGGTGGCGGCCGGCTCGCCGGCCAGCTGCACGATGTAGGGGCTGCGCGATTGCGCCAGCGCGGCGCCGGAAAGACCGCCCAGCACCAGCAGCGCGGCGATCGCGACGGGACGTCGTTGCATCATCATGAATCCTCCGTAGACCTTGTCGATGCCGATGGCGGCACTCAGGCCGCGCTCACGCGGCGGCGGCGGGCGGCGCCCAGGCCGGCGACGGCCAGGCCGACCAGTGCCAGCGAAGCGGGCTCGGGAATGGCGTTGAGCGCGATGTTGTCGAGCGCGAACTGCGCGGCGTTGGACGTGCGGTTGCAGGTGCCGGCGTTGTTGCACGCGTAGCCGTAGAAGTCGACCTCGACGAACTGCGTGCTGGCGAACTCGTCGCTCAACGTGTAGGTGTTGAATTCCAACTGGCCGTTGTTGAGGCCGCTGGGCAGCACGTCTTCGTAGTAGAGGTTGCCGTCGATGTCCCAGGCGTAGACGCGCAGCAGCAGCGGGAAGGTCGGCACCGGCGCGCCGGAGGCGGCGACGAAGGCGGCGTCGAACGACGAAATCGTGAACAGACCGCCGTCCAGGCGGCCCAGCCAGGGCAGCCCGTCGTTGACCATCGCGAGGAAGTTGGTGGCGTTGTTGCCGGGACAGGTCAGGTTGAAGCAGGTGTTGGCGACGTCGGTGCCATCGATCACGAGGCCGACCAGATCGCCCGGCAGGGCGTCGGCCTTGGTGGAAACGGTGCCCACGAAGAAGGCGCCCTGGAGCAGGAAATCGCCGTTCGTCACGAACGGCGCGGACGGCGCGAACGTGGTGTCGAGACCGGCGTCGAAGTCGATCACCGCGGGGCTGGCCTGTGCCGTGCCGAAGCAGGCGCTGAGAGTCAGCGCCGCAGCCAAGTGTCGCAAGAAGGTTCGCATGTGCAGCCTTTGAAGCATGTGTTGAAGTCGATGACGGCTCGCGCAGTGAAGGCCGGCCGGGATCGAACATGGGGCGCAGCGCCCGCTGCCATGCGGCGAAGCAAGAGTCCTGCCCGTGTCGATCCTGAAACAGCCTGGAATCACTGTGACAGGGCATCGACTGTAGTGATACAAGAACACCGACTTGCTTCACGCAAACCCGGGGAAGCGGTCGATCGGCCCCCGCGGTCCAGGGGGTGCGTTGCAGCCTTCCTACAATCAATTGATCACCCCCGGCCCGGCAGCGGCTTGCCGCGCCGCCATGGCGCCGGCCGGCCCGCCATTCCCCATTCCTTTCGCATCGACTATTTCTCATGCCCGTCAACCTGAACGCCATCGACCCGAGTCAACTGCACCCCGTCCGCGGCCTGCGCATCGGCACCGCCAAGGCCGGCGTGCGCAAGCCCAACCGGCGCGACCTGGTGCTGTTCGCGCTGGACGAAGGCGCCGCGGTGGCCGGCGTGTTCACCACCAACCGCTTCTGCGCGGCGCCGGTGCAGTTGTGCCGCGAGCACCTGGCCGCGGGCGGCGGCGACGGCATCCGCGCGCTGCTGGTCAACACCGGCAACGCCAACGCCGGCACCGGCGCCGATGGCCTGGCGCGCGCGCGCCGCAGCTGCGATGCGGTGGCCGCGCGTTTGAGCCTGCAGCCGCGCCAGGTACTGCCGTTTTCCACCGGCGTGATCATGGAGACGCTGCCCATCGAGCGCATCGAGGCTGGCCTGCCCGCCGCCGTGGCCGACCTGGCGGCCGACCATTGGGCCGAAGCGGCCGAAGGCATCATGACCACCGACACCGTGCCCAAGGCGGCGTCGCTGCAGATCCAGGTCGACGGCCGCAGCGTCAGCGTCACCGGCATCAGCAAAGGCGCCGGGATGATCCGCCCCAACATGGCCACCATGCTGGGCTTCGTGGCCACCGATGCCGTCGTCGCGCCGGGCCTGCTGCAGGCGCTGGTGAAAGAGGCCGCCGACGAGAGCTTCAACCGCATCACCATCGACGGCGACACCTCGACCAACGATTCATTCATCCTGGTGGCCACGCAGCAGGCCGGGCATGCGCCGATCACCGACCTCGGATCGCCGGCCGGCCGCGCGCTGGCCGACGCGGTGATCGAGGTCTCGCGCCGGCTGGCGCAAGCCATCATCCGCGACGGCGAAGGCGCCACCAAGTTCATCACCGTGCGCGTGGACGGCGGCCGCGACGAGGCCGAGTGCCGCAAGGCCGCCTACGCGATCGCCCATTCGCCGCTGGTCAAGACCGCGTTCTTCGCCAGCGACCCCAACCTCGGCCGCATCCTGGCCGCGGTGGGCTATGCCGGCATCGACGACCTCGACCAGGGCCTGATCGACCTGCACCTCGACGACGTCCACGTGGTGCAGCGCGGCGGCCGCCGCCCCGAGTACCGCGAGGAAGACGGCCAGCGCGTGATGAAGCAGGCCGAGATCCTGGTGCGCGTGAACCTGCACCGCGGCGCGGCCAGCGCCGAGGTCTGGACCTGCGACCTCTCGCACGACTACGTGTCGATCAACGCCGACTACCGTTCCTGAGCGACCGCCGCCTTTGGCCCTGCAAACGCTGTTGCGCCGGCTGCCCGAGGGCGACCTCTGGCGCGACCGCACCTACGGCCGGCTGTGGCTGTCGATCCTGACCGCGTCGTTCGGCGGCCAGGTCATGCTGCTGGCGCTGCCGCTGACCGCGGCCGTGCTGCTGAAGGCCAGCCCCACGCAGATGGGAACGCTCACCGCGATCGAGCTGTCGCCCTTTCTGCTGCTGTCGCTGCCGGCCGGCGTCTGGCTGGACCGCGTGCGCAAGCTGCCGGTCTACGTGGCCGGCGAACTGCTGGTCGGCCTGGCCGCGGCCAGCGTCACCGTGGCCTGGCTGGCCGGCATCCTGAGCATGGGCTGGCTGTACGCGGTGGGCTTCATCGTCGGCGCGGTGCACGCCGTCTCGGGCAGTGCGGCGCAGATCGTGCTGACCCAGGTGGTGCCGCGCCGGCGCCTGGTGGAAGCGCACGCCAAGAACGCGCTCGCCACCTCGGGCGCCGAGGTCGCGGGGCCCGGCTTCGCGGGCTTTTTGATCAAGCTGTTCGGCGCGCCGTGGACCATGCTGGTCAACGCCGCGCTGCTGCTGGGCTCGGCCTGGATCCTGCGCGGCGTACACGTGCGCGAAGAAGTGCGCGTCGACGCCGCCGCCAACTTCTGGCGCGACCTGGTGGCCGGCCTGCGCTTCGTGGCGCGCACGCGGCTGCTGGTGGTGCTGGCCGCGCTGATGGCCGTCTGGCAGATGGCGCACTACGCGGCGCTGGTGGTGCAGATCCTCGTGGCCACGCGCACGCTGGGCCTGTCGGAGCAGACCGTCGGCCTGTGCTACATGGGCATGGGCGTGGGCACCATCAGCGGCAGCATCTGGGGCCGCCGCATCAGCCACCGCATCGGCCCCGGGCCCTGCCTGGTGCTGGGCTACGTGATCACCGGCTGCGGCTGGCTGCTGCCGGCGCTGGCGCCGGCCAACGGCTGGGGCGTGGCCGCTTTCGCGCTGATGATGGCGATGTTCACGATGGGCGCGGTCTTCATCTTCATCAACTTCCTGGCGCTGCGCCAGGCCGCCACGCCCGAGCCGCTGCTGGGCCGCATGACCAGCACGATGCGCTGGTTGTCGCTGGTGGCCGCGCCCGCCGGCTCGCTGCTCGGCGGCTGGCTTGGCGAGCACGTCGGCCTGCGCGCCGCGCTGGGCTTCGCCGCCGGCGTCTCGCTGCTGCTGGCCGCGGTGGCCTGGCAGCTGCCCATCATCCGCGGCCTGAAGGCCCTGCCCAGGCCCGAGTGCGAGCCGGGGCTGGAGGAGGTGGAGTCGGAGTGGACGGCGCTGGGGTGAGGCGTCGCCCTCAAGCTAACGCCGGCGCAAAGCGGTCCACCGCGTCGGTGATCAGGCCGTCGATGCCGAGTGCGATCAGACGTTGGGCGTCGGCTTCGTCGTTGACCGTGTAGCACAGCGCGCGCCAGTGCCGACCATGCAGTTCGGCCAGCAGCGCGGCGTCCATCAGCCGGTGGTTGGTGACGACCGCATGGCAGTCCAGCGCCTGCGCCACGCCCTGCCAGCCGGGCCACAGCTCGTCGAGCAGCAGCGCGCGCGGCAGTTCGGGGGCCACCGCCTGCGCGGCGAGCAGCGCCTCGGGGCGGAAGGAGCTGAGCACCGGCGGCTGCGCGGCACCGGCCCACAGCCGCCGCACCGCGTGCGCCACGGCGGCGCCGGTGGCTTCTTCGTGCTGGGGCGTCGGCTTGATCTCCAGGTCCAGCGCCAAGCCGTTGCGGCGCAGCCAGGTGGCCAGCGCGTCCAGCGTCGGCAGCGGCTCGCCGGCGTAGCGCGGGCCCTGCCAGCTGCCCGCATCCAGGCGCGAGAGCTCGGCCCACGGCAACTCGCCCGCCGTGCCGTGGCCGTTGGTCGTGCGCTCCAGCGTCGCGTCGTGCAGCAGGAAGGCCTGGCCGTCGGCGCTGAGCTTGACGTCGCATTCGAAGGCGCGATAGCCGTGCTGCGCGCCCAGGCGGAAGGCGGCCAGCGTGTTCTCCGGCGCCAGCGTGCCGGCGCCGCGGTGGGCAATCCAGCGCGGCAACGGCCAGGGCTTCAAGCCGCGGCTCCTTCGGCGCCCACGCGCCGGCCGCTGCCGACATCGAACCAGTGCAGTTGCGACGCCGGCACCTGCAGCCGCACGGTGTCGCCGATGCGCGGCGCCGGCAGCGTGCCGTCGATGCGCAGCGTGAACGCGGCGTCGCCCAGGCGGCCGTAGACCAGCCGCTCGGCGCCCAGCATCTCGATCATCTCCACCTGCAGCGGCCAGCCTTCGCCGTCGCGGCCCAGGCCCGCGTGCTCGGGCCGCAGGCCCAGCAGCAGCGGCCCGCCGCGCGGCGCGGCCGCCGGCAGCGGCAGGCTGGCGTTGCCGATGCGAAAGCTCGCGCCCTCGGCCTGCCCTTGCAGCAAATTCATCGGCGGGCTGCCGATGAAACCGGCGACGAAGGTCGACGCCGGGCGGCCGTACACCTGCTCGGGCGTGCCGATCTGCTCGATGCGGCCGGCGTTCATCACGATCATGCGCTGCGCCAGCGTCATCGCCTCCACCTGGTCGTGGGTGACGAACAGCGAGGTGACGCCCAGTTCGCGGTGCAGCTTCTGGATCTCCAGCCGCGTCTGTGCGCGCAGTTTGGCGTCCAGGTTGGACAGCGGCTCGTCGAACAGAAAGACCTGCGGCTGGCGCACGATGGCGCGCCCCATCGCCACGCGCTGGCGCTGGCCGCCGGATAGCTGCCGCGGCGTGCGCTGCAGCAGCCCGCCCAGTTCCAGGATCTTGGCCGCCTTCTGCACGCGCTGCTCGATCTCGTCCTTCGACCGCTTGGCGATCTTCAGGCCGTAGGCCATGTTGTCGTAGACCGTCATGTGCGGATACAGCGCGTAGTTCTGGAACACCATCGCGATGTCGCGCTCGGCCGGTTCCAGCTGGTTGACGACGCGGCCGCCGATCGCGATCTCGCCGCCGCTGATCTCTTCCAGCCCGGCCACCATGCGCAGCAGCGTGCTCTTGCCGCAGCCGCTGGGGCCGACGATGACGATGAACTCGCCGTCGGCGATCTCGGCGCCGACGCCGTGGATCACCTTCACGGCCTTGGCGCCGTGGCCGTAGGTCTTCTCGACCGCTCGCAGCGAAATCGCGCCCATGCTTATTTCTCGGTGTCCACCAGGCCCTTGACGAACTGCTTTTGCATCAGCAGCACCACCAGCGCCGGCGGGATCATCGCCAGCATCGCGGTGGCCATCACCGCGTTCCATTCGGTGGCGGCGTCGCCGCCGCTGATCATGCGCTTGATGCCCATCACCACCGGGTACATGTCTTCGCTGGTGGTCACCAGCAGCGGCCACAGGTACTGGTTCCAGCCGTAGATGAACTGGATGACGAACAGCGCCGCGATCGAGGTGCGCGACAGCGGCAGCAGCACGTCCTTGAAGAAGCGCATCGGGCCGGCGCCGTCGATGCGCGCGGCCTCCACCAGTTCGTCGGGCACGGTCAGGAAGAACTGGCGGAACAAAAAGGTGGCGGTGGCCGAGGCGATCAGCGGCACCGTCAGCCCGGCATAGGTGTTGAGCATGCCGAGGTCGGAGACGATCTTGTAGGTCGGCAGGATGCGCACTTCCACCGGCAGCATCAGCGTCACGAAGATCATCCAGAACACCAGGCTGCGGCCGGGAAAGCGGAAGTACACCACCGCGAAGGCCGAGAGCAGCGAGATGGCGATCTTGCCGATGGCGATGACCAGCGCGCTGACCAGGCTGACGACCATCATCGGCGCCACCGGCGGGATGGTGCTGCCGTAGGCCGTCTGCCCGCCCAGCAGCGCCAGCTTGTAGCTTTCGACGATGTTGCTGCCGGGCACCAGCGGCATCGGCACGTTGCGCACGATCTCTTCGGCCGTATGCGTGCTGGCCACGAAGGTGACGTAGACGGGGAAGGCGACGATGATCACGCCCAGCACCAGCACCAGGTGCGAGAGCGTGGTCGCCAGCGGGCGGTTCTCGACCATCAGTAGTTCACCTTCTTCTCGACGTAGCGGAACTGGATGACCGTGAGCGCGATGACGATCACCATCAGCACCACCGACTGCGCCGCCGAGCCGCCCAGGTCCATGGCCTTGAAGCCATCGAAGTAGACCTTGTAGACGAGGATCGCGGTGTCCTTGCCCGGCCCGCCCGAGGTGGCGGCGTCGACGATGGCGAAGGTGTCGAAGAAGGCGTAGACGATGTTGATCACCAGCAGGAAGAAGGTGGTCGGCGTAAGCAGCGGGAACTGCACGGTCCAGAAGCGCCGCCAGGGCCCGGCGCCGTCGATCGCCGCGGCCTCCACCAGGCTCTTGGGGATGGATTGCAGCCCGGCCAGGAAGAACAGGAAGTTGTACGACACCTGCTTCCACACGGCGGCCAGCACGATGAGGATCATCGCGTGCGTGCCGTTGAGCAGGTGGTCCCACTCGATGCCGGCGGCGCGCAGCGCGTAGCTGACGACGCCGATCGACGGCGCGAACATGAACAGCCACAGCACCCCGGCCACCACCGGCGCCACCGCGTAGGGCCAGATCAGCAGCGTCTTGTAGACGGCCGCGCCGCGCACCACGCGGTCGGCCATCACCGCCAGCATCATCGACAGCAAGAGCCCGATGCCGGCCACCAGCAGCGAGAACACCGCCGTCGTCTTGAACGAGGCGATGTAGGTCTCGTCGGCGAACAGGGTCCTGAAGTTCTCAAGGCCCACGAACTCGCTGCTGGTGCCGAAGGCGTCCTGCTGCAGCACGCTGTAGAACAGCGCCTGGCCGGCCGGCCAGAAGAAGAACACCAGCACGATGGCCATCTGGGGTGCCACCAGCACCCAGGGCAGCCACCAGCTCTTGAAGCGGACGCGCTTTTCGACGGTCAAGGCGCGGCGCTTACTTGTTGGCCTTTTCGAAGCGCTCCAGTTGCTCGTCGCTGCGCTTCTTCAGCGCGACCAGGCCGTCTCTCGCGCTGTGCTTGCCGGCCCACACCTGTTCCAGCTCTTCGTCGATGATGGTGCGGATCTGCACGAAGTTGCCCAGCCGGATGCCGCGCGACTTGTCGGTGGTCTTGCGGATCATCTGCGTCACGGCGACGTCGGTGCCCGGGTTGGCCTTGTAGAAGCCCGAGTCCTCGGTCAGCTTGAACGCCGCGGTGGTGATCGGCAGGTAGCCGGTCTCCTGGTGGCTCTTGGCCTGCACGTTGGCGTCCGACAGGTACTTGAAGAACGCCGCCACGCCCTTGTATTCGTCGGGCTTCTTGCCGCTCATCACCCACAGGCTGGCGCCGCCGATCACCGTGTTCTGCGGCGCGCCGGCCACGTCGGGGTAATAGGGCAGGGTGCTGATGCCGCCGGTGAACTTGGAGTTGCGCTTGACCGCGCCGTACAGCGCCGACGAGCCGGTGACCATCGCGCACTCGCCCGAGACGAAGGTGGCGTCGGCCGAGTTGTTGCGGCCCTTGTAGACGAACAGGCCCTGCTGCGCCATGTTGGCCAGGTTCTCGATGTGGCGGATGTGCAGCGGCGTGACCACCGCCAGCCGCGTGTTCAGGCCGTTGAAGCCGTTGCGCTGGGTGGCGAACTCCACGTTGTGCCAGGCGCTGAAGCTCTCCAGCTGCGTCCAGCTCTGCCAGCTGGTGGTGAACGGGCACTTGTGGCCGCTGGCCTTCAGCTTGGCAGCGGCCAGCGTCAGCTCGGGCCAGGTCTTGGGCGGCGCCTCGGGATCCAGCCCGGCGGCCTTGAAGGCGTCCTTGTTGTAGTGCAGCACCGTGGTCGAGCTGTTGAACGGCAGGCTCAGCATCTGCCCGTTGGGCGCGGTGTAGTAGCCCGACACCGCCGGCACGTAGACCGAGGTGTCGAACTTGGCGCCGCCCATCTGCATGACCTCGGACACCGGCTTGATGGCGCCCTTGCTGGCCATCATGCTGGCGGTGCCGACCTCGAAGACCTGCAGCACGTGCGGCGCGTTGCCGGCGCGGAAGGCGGCGATCGCGGCGGCGAACGACTCGGGGTAGGTGCCCTTGAACACCGGCGTCACCTTGTACTGCGTCTGCTTGCCGTTGAAGTCCTTGGCCAGGCCGTTGACCCATTCGCCGAGCTGGCCGCTCATCGAATGCCACCAGACGATCTCGGTCTGGGCGTGGGCCGGTGCGGCGACGCTGATGGCGGCGGCGGCGCCGAGGGCGGCGAGAAGAAAAGCCTTGCGGGTCATGAATGCTCCGTTGGATGGGCGGACGGTCGAGCGCGCCAGTGTGGCGGCCGTCCGTGACAGCCGGGTTTCTGTCATGGAAGCGCAAGCCCGGGCAAGGGGGATAACCCCGCTGCCGCCGGCCCCGACGGCCGCGGTGGGCGGCGCGAATGCTGCACTGCGATACGATCGCCGGTTCGCCATGAATGCACCGCAAGCCATCGCCTTGAAGGGCCCCGGCGACCCCGCCGGCGACCCCGCGGCCGCCCTCGACGAGCAGGCCCCGCGGCTGCGCGAGATCCCGTACAACTACACCTCGTTCTCCGACCGCGAGATCGTGCTGCGGCTCTTGGGCGCGCGCGCCTGGGAACTGCTGAACCTGCTGCGCGACGAGCGCCGCACCGGGCGCTCGGCGCGCATGCTGTACGAAGTGCTGGGCGACATCTGGGTCGTGCAGCGCAACCCGTATCTCGAAGACGACCTGCTGGCCAGCGCCAAGCGCCGCGGCCTGCTGATCGACGCCTTGCAGCACCGGCTGACCGAGATCGAGCGCCGCCGCAGCGCGACCGACGCGGTGCGCGACGGCTACGTCGGCGAGCTGCTGGCCAGCGCGCGCGCCGCGGTGCAGGCCTTCGCGCAGCGCTTCGACGCGGTGGCCGCCTTGCGCCAGCGCACGCGCCGCGTGCTGGGCCGCGTGACGGCCAAGGACAACATCAAGTTCGACGGCTTGTCGCGCGTCTCGCACGTCACCGACGCGACCGACTGGCGCGTCGAGTACCCCTTCGTCGTGCTGACGCCCGACACCGAGGCCGAGATGGCCGCGCTGGTCAAGGGCTGCATCGAGCTGAAGCTGACCATCATCCCGCGCGGCGGCGGCACCGGCTACACCGGCGGCGCGGTGCCGCTGACCTGGCAGAGCGCCGTCATCAACACCGAGAAGCTCGAAGCGATGAGCGAGGTGGAGTGGGTGCAACTGCCCGGCCTCGCCGAGCCCGTGCCCACCATCCACGCGCAGGCCGGCGTCGTCACGCAGCGCGTGGCCGATGCGGCCGAGCGTGCCGGCCACGTGTTCGCGGTCGACCCCACCTCGGCCGAGGCCAGCTGCGTGGGCGGCAACATCGCGATGAACGCCGGCGGCAAGAAGGCCGTGCTGTGGGGTACCGCGCTCGACAACCTGGCCAGCTGGCGCATGGTGACGCCCGACGCGCAGTGGCTGGAAGTGACGCGGCTGGACCACAACCTCGGCAAGATCCACGACGCCGAGCAAGCCAGCTTCGAGCTGAAGACCTTCGACGCCGGCGGCAAGAAGCTGCTGAAGACCGAGCGGCTGGACATCCCCGGCCGCGTGTTCCGCAAGGAAGGCCTGGGCAAGGACGTCACCGACAAGTTCCTGGCCGGCCTGCCCGGCGTGCAGAAGGAAGGCTGCGACGGCCTGATCACCAGCGCGCGCTGGGTGGTGCACCGCATGCCCGAGCATGTGCGCACCGTGTGCCTGGAGTTCTTCGGCAACGCCAAGGACGCGGTGCCTTCGATCGTCGAGATCAAGGACTACCTGTTCGGCCTGTCCCGGCGGCGTGAACCTGAAGAACGGGGCCCCTCCCCCGTTCTGTTGGCCGGCCTGGAACATCTCGACGACCGCTACTTGAAGGCGGTGGGCTACAGCACCAAGAGCAAGCGTGCCTTGTCGGGCAAGGGGCTGCCGAAGATGGTGCTGATCGGCGACATCGTCGGCGCCGACGAAGCCGCCGTGGCACGCGCCGCCAGCGAGGTGGTGCGCATCGCCAACGGCCGCCATGGCGAAGGCTTCATCGCCGTGAGCGCCGATGCGCGCAAGAAGTTCTGGGCCGACCGCAAGCGCACCGCGGCGATCGCCCGCCACACCAACGCCTTCAAGATCAACGAAGACGTGGTGATCCCGCTGCCGCGCATGGGCGAGTACACCAACGGCATCGAGCGCATCAACGTCGAGCTGAGCTTGCGCAACAAGCTGGAGCTGGCCGACCGGCTGCTGGAGCTGTTTGCCGCCGGCGCGCTGCCGCTGGCGCGCGACGCCGACGCCGGCGAGATCCCCAGCGCCGAGCTGCTGGAAGACCGCGTGCAGCAGGCGCTGGCGCTGCTGCGCGAGGTGCGCGCGCTGTGGCAGTTCTGGCTCGACCAGCTCGACGTGGTGCAAGCTGACTCGGGCCGCACGCTGTTCGCCCAGTTGCAGGACGACAGCCTGCGTGCCTCGTGGAAGGCGCAAGTCCTCAAGCCGCTGCAACAGCTCTTCTCCGGCGCCGCCTTCGCGCCCATCGTCGAGCGCTGCAAGGCCATCCACCAGCAGGTGCTGCGCGGCCGCGTCTGGGTGGCGCTGCACATGCACGCCGGCGACGGCAACGTGCACACCAACATCCCCGTCAACAGCGACAACTACCAGATGCTGCAGACGGCGCACGAGGCGGTGGCGCGCATCATGGCGCTGGCGCGACGGCTGGACGGCGTGATCAGCGGCGAGCACGGCATCGGCATCACCAAGCTCGAATTCCTGTCCGACGACGAGCTGGCCAGCTTCGCCGACTACAAGGCCCGCGTCGACCCCGAGGGCCGCTTCAACAAGGGCAAGCTGCTGCGCCAGGTGCAGCCCGAGGCCTGGGCCGCCGACCTCAGCGCCGCCTACACGCCCAGCTTCGGGCTGATGGGCCACGAGTCGCTGATCATGCAGCAGAGCGACATCGGCGCCATCAGCGACAGCATCAAGGATTGCCTGCGCTGCGGCAAGTGCAAGCCGGTGTGCGCCACGCACGTGCCGCGCGCCAACCT
>JAIUPH010000004.1 GCA_020161065.1 Pseudomonadota bacterium | reverse complement strand
TCACGCCGTCGGCGTAGAACTCCACCCGCGCCACCGTGCCGTCGCTGTCGCTTGCGCTGGCCGCCAGCGCAATCGCGCTGCCTTGCGTGAAGCTCTGGCCTGCTGCCGGCGAGGTCAGCGCCACGGTCGGCGCCACGTTGGTCGGCGTGCCGACGCTGACGGACACCGGCGTGGACGTGCGCTCGATACCGTCGGCACCGATGGCCCGCGCGGTGATCGCGTACGCGCCGGCCACCGAAGGCGTCCAGGTGACGGTCAGCGGAACGGCGCTGCCGACGCCAACGGCATTGCCGTTCACGTAGACCGCGACATAGGAAACCGTCTTGTCGACTGAATCGACGGTAATGGGAACATTGGCGCCGACGTCGAAAGCCGAACCGGCAGCCGGCGAAACGACAAACGGCAATGCTTCGACGACCGTCGGCGACCAATTGGCAGGCTTGTAGGCCCAGATTTCGCCCGAGTTGCCGGGCAATGCACCGAGGAACACGTCCAAGGCGCGCGCGTACTTCCATTTGCCCAGAATGCCAACGTTCGCGAAGCCGATGTTGGCGATATCCGGTGCCGCCGTGGATGCAGGTGACAGCGGCGTCACCGTCCAGGTGCCCGACGCCAGGTTCGTTGGCGCGGTCAATTGCCAGACGTTGCGCTGACCACCCCACAACAGGAACGAGCGCCTGACGGAATCGAAATCCATCCCCAGCATGGCCAAGCCGGAGAACGGGAACGTTCCCGATGCGTCCGTCGGCGTGACGATGACGTTCTGGTTGTAAAGACCGGGGTTGTCCACGGTCCAGTAGGTGAACTGAACGCCCGCCGTCCGGAGATAGAAGCGTCGATATGGATCGAATGCGCCCGCACCCTGGCCCGTGAACGGATAAACGATGTATCGCCCGAGCAGTTCGTAGGTGTCCTTCGTCGGGTCCGACAGGTCGTTCACGGTGTAGCGGAACAACTGCGAAGACACCGCGATGTACAAGACGTCCTTGCCGTTCTCCTCGGCGTAGGCAGTGGTGCCATCGATCCACTCGGTACCGCCGTAGCCGGGCTTGTATTCACCCACATAGGCCGGCTGGAGGTTGTTCCGGTTCTGCCACATGTTGCCGGCAGTCACCGTCGTGTACACGTCGGGCTTGACCTGCGAGCCCAGCGTGCCGCCCACGGCATTGGGCGATGCGCGCGAGGGGTCCCAGAAATAGGGGCCGGTCCGTTCGCCGGTGCCCAATTCGAAGAAGTGGCCGGTATTGAACGCCGCACCACCGAAGGTCACGAATCGATCGCTGAGCGGCAGAAACTCGGAGTTGTCGTAGGTGTGTGCCGAGGCCGGCGCTGCGAACGGCCCGTCGACCGCTTCGTAAAGTGTCGTAAAGACCGATTGCGTGTTGCGGACGACGTCGGACGGCAGCGACCCACGCTCCCACAACAAGGTGTTGCCGTTCCAGCGATAGACCTCGTTACCGGGGTAATTGGCATGCCCGCCGCCAAAGAAGATCAGGCTGCCGCGGTTGCTGTCCCAGGCCATCGAGCTCCACGCACCGGTGACCGCCCAAGGCCCGCCGACCGACGGCACGTTCGCCGGCTTGGGACGTTGGTCCAACGGGGTCCATACGTCCTGGAACTGATTCGCGCTGAGCTTGACCCAGCTGTTCTCGGGCAGGTTGGCCAGCCGCTTGCCCAACTCCGAGTCGAGCGACAGCTGATACGACCCTGCCGACACCCACATCGGCGTCAACAGGATCAAGGCGGCCGCGACGAAGCCTCGGAACAGACTGCGCATGCCAGAGATCAAGCGCATGGCGCGCCGCCCCCTCTGGACTCCAGGTTCGTGCATAGCCACCCTCTTAATTGTTATTGAGCCGGCCGCGCAAGGCGTGAACGCCGTGCGGACGACAACGTCAATTTGCGTCGTGAAACGCGACGCCAAAAACACCAACTGAAACAGATGCTAGGGAGAACACACTCGGCAATGGTCTGCAGTCACGATCCCCACAGGGAATGAGCAACCGAGCCACGCCACATCTGCGGCAATGGCATCGACACTAGAGTGCTCAACCCCAGTTGTCAATCGCCGCGACCCCCGCAAGTGACGGTGGATGAGGCCTGCGAATCAGTCGGTTACGTTGATTCGCCGCGCATGGTGCGCAATGGCGGGCATCACCGTTTGGCCCCGATCAATTGGGGCACAACGCTGCGCGGTCTGCTGATTGCGCAGCCGCGTCTTCGGGCACTTTCAATAACCCGCTTGCGTGGCCTCGGTCAAGCCCCTGCGCGAAGCCCACAGCGTGGACACCATGCGCGCGCCAAAGCGCAGCCGCGAGCGGTCCCAAGGCGTGAAACGCGGGATCTGAAACGGGTCCGTCGTGCGCATCGCCGCGCCGCGCACGGTGGTGACGGCGGCATCGAACCCGAGTTCGCGCACCATGGCCACGCAGGCGTCGTCGTAGTCCTCGCCGGGCTTGCCGTTGGGGTACGCGAACAGACCGACTCGCTCGCCGAGCAGGTCTTCGAGGAACGCCTTGCTGTGCCCTATTTCGTGCCGCGCTTGCGGCGCCGACAGCCGCGTCAGGATTGGATGCGACACGGTATGCGCGCCTACCTGCATGCCGGCGCGCCGTAGTTCGATCACTTGTGACGGCTGCAACATCAGATCAACGGGCGGCGCCACGAGGGTGCGATCAGAAACTTGCGCGACCATGGCCGTGCGCTGATCGGTTGCGAGGTACTTGATGGCATTGACGACGCTTTCAGCCGCATGCCGCCGGTCGGCGGGCGAGCCGAGCCGGAAAGGACCGCCGGCCACGCCCAGCACATCGCGCAGATCGACCTCGGCCACCGCCGTGCGACGGAACGACTCGATGACGACATCGTTCCACATGCAGCCGTCGCCGAGCATGCCGGTGGTGACGAAGACCGTCGCCGTCAGCCCATGCGCGCGCAGGATGGGCGTCGCCACCTCAAGGTTGTCGGCGTAGCCATCGTCGAAGGTGATGGCCAGCGCACGCGCCGACAGCGTGCCCGTCTGCAGCCGCCCGACAGCCTCGTCGAGCGGCAGCACCTGGAACATCGATCGCACCCAGCGGCACAACTCGACGAAGCGCGCCGCGTGCATCGCGTCGGCGAACATGAGGTCCGGCTCGGGCAGCACGCGATGCAGGACGAGCACGCTGAGCCGGCCTTTCGCACCGGACGGCGAAACGAGGTTGAGCAGCGAACGCACTTCGGCCGCTACCCGGCGGCGCGCGACGGGCCCAGCAGGCCCGGCAGCGTAAACCAGCGGTCGGGCTGGGCCGGCTCGCGCTTCCAGGCCTCGCTCATGACCCACACACGCGCCAGCGCAACCACCATCATGATGGTGTAGGGCAGGTCGAAATACGCCAGGCTCAGGAAAGCGCCGCCCACGGCATAGCCGACCAGCGACACCTGCGCCATCGCGCCGAGGTCCGCGCACCATCGCGCTTCGGGGATCTTGGCCGCTCGTTTTCGCAACCAGCCGGCATGGCGGTAGGTGATCAGCCAGATCATCAGGAACAGGAACAAGCCACCGAACCCGTGGTTGCCGAGGACCTGGAAATAAATGCTGTGCGCAGCACGCGCCCCGGCCTCGGGGTTGTGCGAGAACCTGTCGAACAGGTCCTGGTTGACGATGTTGAAACCGATGCCCAGCGGATAGTGGCGCGCGATGTTCCACGACGCCGACCAGGCCGCCAGCCGTTCCTGCGCCGATGAATCCTGCTGGTAGGTCTCGATCGTGTTCATGCGGTCGTACCACTTGTCGGGCATGAACGCCAGCACGGCCACCACCGCCATCACGATCAGCGCGCCCGCGACGATTCGATTCTTGCCGCGCCACCACAACACCAGGACCATGGCCGAGATGGCCAGCAAGGCACCCCGCGACTGCGTGCCGATGGCCGCCACCCCGCACAGCAGCATGCCCGCGGTCATCAGCCAACGGCCGCTGCGCCAGCGCAATTGCATCTGCAGGAAGCGCAACAGCGGAATCGCCATGATCAACGCCAGGCCGAATTCGTTGTTGTCTTCGATGAAGCTGCCGGGCGGTCCCCAGACGCGCTCGGTGCCACCGAGCACCAGCGTGAAGAGGCCGCCTTTGGCACCCAGCAGCAGCAAGGATCCGGCAGACACCCACAGGATGGCCAGGATGTGCTTCTTGCTATGCAGCAGCATCAAGCCGACGAGCACCATGACGTCGATCTTCATCACCTTCGTCCACTGCTCCAGGTCGCCGGCGACATCCAGCCCCAGCACCCAGGACAGGGTGATCAGACACATGAACAGGAAGAAGGCGATCACCGCGCTGCTGCGGAATGGCGAGGACCGCTCGTCGCTGGTGAGCACGAAACCCACCGCCGTCGCCACGGCGGCCGTCAAGGCCAGCGGCGCGCTGTAGGCGATGCCGTAGCAATAGCGGTGCGGATTCATGATGCTGAGCCAGGTCCACAGCATCACGCCGATCCAAGGCCGCCGCAGCGCCGCCAACGCGGCAACGCCGACGATCAACAAGAGCACATAGTCACGCAGCATGGCTTACCTTCATGCCGCCGCCGGCGCACCCTGCTGCACACGGCTGACGACATAGCGGAACTTCCCTGAACGCTCGGCCGGGATGTTGTCGACGAGCTGAACCTCGACGTCGACCGAAGGGCCGAGTCGCTTCTTGAAGCCGGTCACGATCTCCTCGTTGGCAGCCGCCGGAAAGCTGCCGTCGACCACCAGCTGCACCACCGTGCGCTGCAGCGATTCCTGGATGATCTTGAACGACGAAACACCGGGCAGGTCGCGCACGATGTAGACGAGCGCCAGGCCGTGCATCACCGTCCCGTCGGCCGCGACGACGAAGTCGGTGGTGCGGCCGTGGATCTCGCGGATGAGCGGCAAGCCGCGCCCGCATTCGCACCGCCGCGTATCCATCACGGCCACGTCGCCGGTGCGGTAGCGCACGAACGGGAAGCCGCGCGTGGCCATGTGCGTGGTGACGATCTCGCCCGCCTGCCCGGGCGGCACGGGGCGATCGTCGGCACCGACGATCTCGACCACGATGTCCTCCGCCGTCACGTGCATGCCGCCTGCCGGGCACTGGTGCGCGATGAAGCCGGCGTCGCGGCCGCCGTAGCCGTTGGCCACGCGGCAGCCGAACACGCGCTCGATGGTGGCGCGCTGCTCGTCGTAGAGCCGCTCGCTGGTGACGAACGCCACCGCGATGCCCAGCTTGTCCATCGGCACGCCCTTGGCCTCGGCATGGCGTGCGATGTGGCTCAGCGCAGAGGGATAGCCGAACAGCATGCGCGGCTTGCGCTCGGCGATGGTGGCGACGAAGCGGTCGAGGTTGGCGTCGGACATCTCGAACGCCGGCAGCAACTCGGTTCTCAGCAGCCGGTCGCGCCACTGGCGCACGCGGTCCTGCGCGCCCAGTTCGATCGGCGACCCCCAGACGACGATCTCCGGGTCGCCGATGTCCACATCCCACCAGCGCGTGGCCCGCCACTTTGCCGCCACGTCATGGCTGACGCGATCCAGGCCGACGTAGAAGATGAGCGGCTCGCCCGACGAGCCGCCCGTGTTGTGGCGCACCAGCGGGCCGGCATTCTCGTGCCGCAGCTCGGCACCGTGCGCGCGGATGATGGCCTTGGTGAGAAACGGCAACTGCTGCAGGTCGGCGACCGACTGCAATGCCTCGGGATCGAAGCCTTGCGCCTTGAACAGATCCCGGTAGTACGGCACGTGCCGCCCCAGGTCGGCCAGAAAGCTGCGCAGCTTGCGCGCCTGCAAGCGCTGCAACTGCTCGGGGTCGAGCCATTGGCTGCGTTCCAGCTCCCGGCGCCGCGCTACGCTGTCGTGATGTTTCAGCCGCTCGTGAACGGGGAACAGCAGTTGCGAAACCAGACGGGTGTACATCGTCATTTCCGCCCGGTGGCCGCGCTGCGATACACACCCGCGAGCAGCGGCGCCACCTGGTCCCAGGCATAACGCTGCACTTCCTGCAAGCCGGCGTCGACCAACTGCCGGCGAAGCCCGCGCTCGGCGAGCACGCGCTGCAGCGCCGCGGCCATGGCGGCGGCATCGCCCGCCGGCACGAGCAGCGCCGTCTTGCCGTTCTGCACCATGAAGGGCACCCCGCCCACATCCGTGCTGACGATGGGCACCCCCGAGGCCAGCGCTTCCAGCAGCGAATTGGGCATGTTGTCGACCTGGCTGGGATTGAGCATCACATCGGCCGACCGGTAGAGCGCCGCCATTTCGTCGCGGTCCAGACGGCCGGCAAAGCGCACGGCATCAGCCACGCCCAGGCTGTGCGCCAGCCGCTCGAGCATGGCGGCTTCCGGTCCGCTGCCGGCGATGGTCATGCTTGCCTGCGGCAACGCCTTGCGCAGCAGCGCGAAAGCCCGCAGCGCCGACGCATTGTCGTAAATCGGCTCGAGATTGCGCGCCACCACGACGTGCAAGGCGATGGCTTCGCCGTCCGCCTGCGGGCGGAACCGGCTCAGGTCGACGATGTTGGGCACCACCAGGGCCGGTATCGCATGACCGCCGAAGACCTGCTGCAGAAAGCCCGACGGCACCACCAGCGCGGCGGCGCGGCGCATCGACCAGCGGACCAGCCGGTGCGAACGCGCCAGAAAGGCGGCCGCCTCGCCGCCGCGGTAGTTCACCACCACCGGCACGCGACGCACGGCCGCCACCCAGATGGCCGGCGCCGCGAACAGATGCCACGACCAGCCGGAGTTCGCCATGACGTGAAGAACATCGGCGCGCGCCGTCGCCCGCCACAGGACGCCGACATAACCGACCAGTCGAAACACCGCGCGCAGACCCGGCCACGATGCCACCCAGGCCGGGCGATATGGCGGCGTCGTCGGCACCATCGTCACCTTGACGCCGGCCCGCGTCAGCAATTCGCCCATCTGGCGCGTCTGGTTGGCCATGCCGCCCGCCGGCGGCGGCACCGGCCCGACCAGTGCCAGCCGCATGGGGGGAAACAACCTCGCCGCGGATGGGGGCACTGCCGGCTCCGCCGACGGCCCGGCATGGCATGCCGCGGCCGCCGCAAGAGGAGATGAATCGGAAAAGTTCACGTGCGCAATGGGATGCTGCTGCAGGCACTCTTCACAAGGCTCGAAGGGCCGGCGCGGCGAAACGGGAATGGTAGCGGCGCCGTCGTCGACCGCAGCGGGCCCCATTCGAGGCAAGCATCACGTCACCGCGCCAAACGGCGCGCGGTCAAATCGCGCGCCCGAGGGCCGCGCCGTAGCAGGCGCGGTAGCGCGCCACGCTGGCGGCCCAGCTGCGTTCGCGCTCGACATAGGCGCGGCCGGCCTCCCGGTAGCGGCGTCCGCCATCCGGCAAGGCCAGCGTCGACACCGCCTTGGCGGCCAGGTCGCCGACGCTGCCCGCCTTGAACAGCACGCCGTTTTCACCATCGCGGATGAGCTCGCGATGGCCGCCGACATCCGACGCGATCAGCAAATGCCCCTGCGCCATGGCCTCCAACGGCTTCAGCGGCGTCACGAGTTCGGTCAAGCGCATCGGATGGCGCGGGTAGGCCAACAGGTCGATGAGGTCGTAGTAGCGGTCGACCTCGTCGTGCGGCACGCGCCCGGTGAACACCACCTTGCCTAGCAGGCCCATTCGTTCGGCCTGCTGCTTGAGTTCGGCCTCTTTCGGTCCGCCGCCGACCAGCAGCAGCTTGACGTCCGGCGCCGCGGACATGATGTCGGGCATGGCGGCAATCAGCAGGTCCAGCCCCTCGTAGGCGTAAAACGAACCGACGAATCCGATCACGCGGGCGCCGGCCAGGCCCAGGCGCTGCTTGAGGGCGGGGTCGGCCGGCCGCCGCAGCTGGAACCGCTGCACGTCCACGGCGTTGGGCACGATGGTCATCTTGCGTTCGTCGATGCCGCGGCCGGCCAGTTCGCCGCGCAGGCCTTCGCAGATGGTGACCACCTGATCCGCCTGGCGCACGGCGCGCGTTTCCAGCGCCCGGCTCAGCCGGTAGCGCAGATCGCCTTCGCGCTGGGTGCCATGGTCGACCGCGGCGTCCTCCCAGAAGCCGCGCACTTCGTAGACCACCGGAATGCCGTGCCGCCGGCCGACGCGCAGCGCCGCCATGGCGTTGAGCACCGGCGAATGCGCGTGCAGCAGATCGGGTTTGAGTTGGCGCACCAGCTCGTCCAGGCGCGCCGCCGTGTCGCGCGTCACGGCCCATTGGTTGAGCACCGGCAAACGGTCCAGCGGCCCGTCGGCGGGCGGCGTTCGAAAGAAGTGGAGGCCGTCGGCTTCTTCCTCCAGCCCTTTGCCGCCCACTTGCTTGGTGCTGGTGAGGTGGAAGGTCTCCCAGCCCAGCTTGCGCTGCTCGCGAAGAATGCTGGCGCTGCGAAACGTGTAGCCCGAATGCAGCGGCAGCGAGTGGTCGAGGATGTGCAGGACGCGCAGCCGGCTCATGTCGTTCGGCTCCCGATGCCGTGGGGGGTGGCGTGGTCGAGGGCAGGCGGGTTGGCGGCCGCCGCGCGCGCCGGCCAGGCGGCAGGATCGGCACCGTCGAACAAGGTGTCCAGCACCGACAGCGCCGCGTTCCAGTCGTAGCGGGCAAGCATGCAGTCCCGCGCCGCCTGGCCCAGGTCCACGTCGCCGCGCAGCACCCTTGCGCAGACGGCCGCAAACTCGTCGGCATCGCCCGCCACCAGCAGGCTGCGCCCGGGTTCGGCGTCGATGCCTTCCAGTCCTTGCGGGGTGCAGACCACCGTCTTGGCCATGGCCATGCCTTCGAGCACCTTGTTCTGGATGCCCCTGGCAATGCGCAGCGGCGCGACGACCACGCCGGCATGGGCCACGTAGGGGCGAACATCGTCGACGCGGCCGGTCACCTGCACGTGCGGGTCGGTGGCCAGCGCCTGGACTTCGGCGGCGGGGCGGCTGCCGACGATGCAGAAATGCACCGGCCCGAACTGCCGTTGCAGGCGCGGCAGCACCTCTTGCGCGAACCAGGCCACGGCGTCGATGTTCGGGCGGTAGTCCATCGCCCCCGTGAACACCACGCGCGGCACCGCGTCGGGGTAGGGGTTGGGATAGTCGGGACGCGGCGCGAAGTAGCCGCCGTCGACGCCGTTGGACAGCACCCCGACCTTGGCCGCCGACTCGGGCGCCATGCGGTGGAAATCGGCCGTCTCGGCAGCGGAGATGAAGAAGCTGCGGTCGAAGGTGGCGGCAATGCGGCGCTCCCAGGCCAGCAGCGTATCCGCCTCGCGCGCATAGACCCAGGACATGGGCCAGCGCGACGCGCCGGCATATTGGCGCCACTTGTCGGAATCGATGTCGGCGAAATGCATGGCACGCTGGCAACCGGACGCATTCAGCACGAAGCGCGCCATCGCCGACGAATAGACGAAGACGCGACGAATGCCGTCGGCCAGCCGATCGTCGACCCAGCGCTGCATGGCGGCATCGCGGTAGTACGCAACGCTCAGCGCCGCCCCCGTCAGCAAGCCCGATGCGGCGCGCGTCAGCCCCGCGCTGCGCCCCATGGGGCGCAGCATCACCGAGGCGAAGTTGTCCCTCAGAACGGCTTCGTGTTGCCAGTCGACCGGATCGTCGATGAACGTTCCCAGGTGAATCCGGTAGCGCGCGCCCAGGTGCTTCAGGATGTTCCAAGTGGTGATCTTGTCGCCCTTGTTGGGCGGATAAGGGCAGCGTTGCGCGAGAAAAAGCAGGTCTTCCACGATCAGGCACCGAACAGGAGTTGGCGGACGGCGGCGAGGTCGGCGCCGCGCCGCGCGCCGCGGGCCGCGGCCGGCATGGCATCGTCGCCCAGCAATACGAGCGTGCCGACCCCGGCCGCCGCGCCGGCCTCGACGTCGCCCGCCTTGTCGCCCACCAGCATGCTGGCCGGCAGGTCGAGGCCGAGGTCGCGCGCCGCCGCGGTCAGCATACCGGGCGCAGGCTTGCGACAGGGACAGGCCACGCGGTAGCCCGGCACGCTGGCCTCGGGGTGGTGGGGGCAGTAGTACACGCGATCGATGGCGACACCTTCGGCCAGAAAGCGATCGAGCATCCAGTCCGTCAGCGCCAGGAAAGCCGGCTCGTCGTAGCGCCCGCGCCCGATGCCCGCCTGGTTGGTGATCACCACCACGCGCAGGCCCCGGCGGCAGGCCTCGCGCGCCAGTTCGAAGATGCCCGGCATGAAGCGGAAATCCTCACGTCGGTGCGTATAGCCCGAGTCGAAATTGATGACGCCGTCGCGATCGAGAAACAGCGCCGCGGCGCCGGGCGCCGGCGGCGCGGTCGCCCGTCCCGGCACGCTGCACGGGCAGGTCACGTCAAGCACGTTCGGCAAAGAGCCGCTGGGCCCGGCGGTAGTCCTCCGGCAAGCCGATGTCGATGAAGTCGCCGCTGACCTCGAAGGCCAGCGGCCGCAGGCGAGCGACTTGCGGCATCAGGTAGTCCGATTCGATCGAGAAGCGCGCCGGGAGATCCAGCCCCTGGAACGCATCGGTCGGCAGCAGGTAGACCCCGGCGTTGATCACGCCCGGCCCCTGCCGACCCTTTTCGAAGAAGCCGAGCACATGGCCGTCGCGGACATCGAGCGCGCCGAAACGGCCGACCTCGGCCACCTGGCGCACCGCCATCGAGAGCCGCGCCCGATCGGCCCGATGCGCGTGCAGCATCGCACGCATGTCGAAGTCGAGCCAGGTGTCGGCGTTGAGCACGAAGCTGGGCGCGCCGCCGGCGTCGCCCAGTGCCTGCCGGATCGCGCCGCCGGTACCGAGCGGCGTCTCTTCGATCGAATAGACGATCTCCATGCCGGCGAAACTCGCGCCGAAGTGCGACACGATCTGCTCGCGCAGATAGCCCACGGCGAGCACGGCGCGCTCGACGCCTTGCGCCGCGAGGCGCAACAGCAGTTGTTCCAGGAAGGGCTTCCCGGCCACCTCGGCCATCACCTTGGGCCGGTCGGCGACGACGCTGCGCAGCCTGGTGCCGAGGCCGCCGGCCAACAGGATGGCTTGCACTACGCGCGCGGGAAGCAGGCCACCTCGATGAGGCCGCACAGAATGTGGCCGAGCATGATGTGGCCTTCCTGGATCTTCGGCGTTTCCGACGACGGCACCCGCACCAGGCAATCGCAGTCGGCGGCCATCGCGTCGCCCCGGTTGCCCGTCATGCCGATCGTGTAGATGCCGGCCGACCTGGCCTCGCGCAGCGCCGCCAGGATGTTGGGCGACTTGCCCGAGGTCGAGAACGCCACCAGCACGTCGCCCTTCTGGCCCACGGCCTGGACCTGGCGGGCAAACAGCTTTTCGTAGCCGTAGTCGTTGCCGATGGCCGTCAGCACCGAGGTGTCGGTGGTCAGTGCGAAGGCCGGCAGCCCCGGCCGGTCGTAAGCGAAGCGGCTGACCAGTTCGCCCGCCAGGTGCTGCGAATCGGCCGCACTGCCGCCGTTGCCGGCGAACAGGATCTTGTTGCCACGCTTGAGCGCGGCGACGCAGGCGTCGGCCGCCGTCTGCACCACCTGCGACAGCGCGGCGTCTTCCGCCATGGCTTGAACGACCTGTCGGCTGGCGGCAAGCTGCTCTGCAATGAAGGCCTTCATCGAATCGTCCATCCTTGTGTTCCGTGCTTGGTGAACTGGCAACTCAGCGTCTGGCCGCTGCAGTTCTGCAGCGCGCGCAAGACTTCCATGCGTCGCACCGGATCAACCAGCAGCATCATGAAGCCGCCGCCGCCGGCGCCCGACACCTTGGCGGCGCGTGCGCCGGCATTCATCGCCAGGTCGAGCACCGACTCGATGGTCGAGTTGCTGACGCTGCCGGCCATGCGCTTCTTGCTTTCCCACGACTGCCGCAGCGAGTGCGCCAACAACTCGAAGTCGCCCTTGAGCAGCGCCTCCTTCATGGCCTGGGCTTCCTGCTTGACCTCGTGCATGGCCTGGATGGCCGCTTCGTTGCGCGTGGTCACGTTGCGGCGCTGTTCGTCGATGATGCCCGCCGACTCGCGCGAGATGCCGGTGAAGTACAGCACCAGCGAGCTCTCGAGCTCCGAGATGATCCAGTTCTTGATGCGCAGCGGGTTGACGATGACGCGGCCGCCGCCATAGAACTCCATGAAGTTGAAGCCGCCGAACGTCGCCGCGTACTGGTCCTGGCTGCCGCCGCTGAGCCCCATCTCGTTGCGCTCGATGTCGAACGCGAGTTGCGCGATCTCGTATTCGCCCAGCGGCAGCCGCAGCAGTTCCTGGAAGGCCTTGAGCATGGCCACCACCAGCGTCGACGACGAACCCAGCCCCGAGCCGGGCGGCGCATCGCAGAACGTGGTGAGCTTCAGGCTGATCGGCTGGCCGCGATTGAACTCGCGGACGATGCGGTTGTAGACGGCCTTGTGCAAGGCCTCGGATCCATCCGGCGGCACCTGCGCCGCGAGCGGGCCCGCCCACCGCGTGGCGCGGTCGGCGGCCTCGAAGCACAACCCGCCGTCGGCGGGCTCGGTCTCGATGATCGCGTAGGCGTACTTGTCGAGCGTCGCATTGAGCACCCAGCCGCCGAACTCGTCGCAGTAGGGGGATACATCGGTGCCGCCGCCGGCAAGGCCCAGGCGCAGCGGCGCGCGGGCACGGATGAGAGTCGACAAGTGCAAGACCTCCGTCGGGTTCAGTTCACGGCTGCAGGCAGGGCGCGCCCTCTGCCGGCGGCGGTCAGCGGCGCGTTGGCCTGGTCGACCACGTTGCGCAGAAAGGCCTCGAACATCAGCAGCGTCCACAGCGGCGCGCTGTAGTCGCGCGCGCCGGACTGGTGGGCGTCCACCAGGTGCTGCAGGTAGTTGCGGTTGAACCAGCCGGTCATCTCCAGCCGCGGGCCGAGGATGGCGTCGCGCACGCGCTGGCGCAGCGGGCCGCGGAACCAGCGCGCCAGCGGCACCGAGAAACCCATCTTCGGCCGGTACAGCACGTCGGCCGGCAGGTGCGGCTCCATCGCCTTCTTGAACAGGTGCTTGCCTTCCTGGCCGACGATCTTCTGCGACGAAGGCAGCGTGGCCAGCCACTCGACCAGCGGGTGGTCCATCAGCGGCTCGCGCACCTCCAGGCTGTGTGCCATGCTGGCGCGGTCGACCTTGGTGTTGATGTCGCCAACCAGGTAGGTCTTGATGTCCAGGTACTGGATCAGCGCCAGCGCGTCGTCGGTACCGGCGCGCGCGGCGTGGCGCTCGAAGAGCTGCAGCGCATCGTAGCCGGCCAGCTCGCGCTTGAGCGCGTTGCTGAAGAGCTGCTGGCGCATCGGCCCGCGCAGGATGGACACCGAATGGAAGTAAGCCTCGACTGCGCTGCGCGCCATGCCTTCGAAGGTGGTCTTGGCGCGCAGCACGCGCGGCGCCCAGTCGGCCTTGGGGTAGACGCGGCCCAGCAGCCCGAACAGCGGCCGCCGCAGCCCTGCGGGCAAGGCCGCGCGCATGCGCTCTTCCATCAGGTGCAGGCGGTAGCGGCGGTAGCCGCCGAACATCTCGTCGCCGCCGTCGCCCGACAAGGCCACCGTGACGTGCTTGCGCGCCAGCTGGCAGACGCGGTAGGTGGGGATCGCCGAGCTGTCGGCATAGGGCTCGTCGTACAGCCGCGCCAGCGTGTCGATGAGGTCGAAGTCGTCGCTCTTGACCGTCTCCACGCGGTGGTTGGTGTGGTAGCGGTCGGCCACCATCTGCGCGAACTCGCTCTCGTTGAAGGCGGGGTCGTCGAAGGCGATCGAGCAGGTGTTGACGGGCCCGTCGGACTGGCCGGCCATCATCGCCACCACGGCGCTGGAATCGACGCCGCCCGACAGGAAGGCGCCGAGCGGCACCTCGGAAATCATGCGCAGGCGCACCGATTCCTTCAGCCGGTGCACCAGCTCGGCCTGGGCATCGGCGGCGCTCATGGGGTTGTCGAGCGTGAAGCGCACGTCCCAGAACTCGCGCGGCTCGGCCAGCGGCTGGCCGTGGCGCACCAGCAGGCTGTGTCCCGGCGACAGCTTGCGCGCGCGGCGGAACACGGTGCGCGGCTCGGCCACGTAGCCGAGCGCGAAATACTCTTCCAGCGCCAGCGGGTCGATCTCGCGGCTCAAAGCGCCATGGGCCAGCAGCGACTTCAGCTCGGAGCCGAACAGCAACGTGCCGTCGTCGAGCAGCGCGTAGTACAGCGGCTTGACGCCCAGGCGGTCGCGCGCCATGAACAGGGTCTGCCGGTTGCGGTCCCAGATCACGAAGGCGAACATGCCGCGCAGGCGCTTGACGCAGTCTTCGCCCCAGGCTTCCCAGGCGTGCACGATGCACTCGGTGTCGCTCTTGGTGCGAAAGACGTAGCCCAGCGCCTGCAACTCGGGGATCAGTTCCTGGTAGTTGTAGATCTCGCCGTTGAAGACGATGACCACCGAGCCGTCCTCGTTGAACAGCGGCTGCTGGCCGGTGGAGACGTCGATGATCGACAAGCGCCGATGGCCGAAGCCGACGCCGGGCTCGATGTGCAGGCTGCCTTCGTCGGGCCCGCGGTGGGCCTGCGAGGCGTTCATGCGGCGCAGGATGCCGTCGTCGACGGGGCGCTTGCCTCGGGTGTCGAAGAGGCCGGTGATGCCGCACATGGTGGTGGTTGCTCCGATCGATCGTCGTCGGGCAGACGTGCCGTGCGGCCGCAGCGCCCGAATCTGCAGGATGCTAGTTCAGCGCCGGGCCTGGGCGCCGCCGGCGGCCGAACAAGGCGCGAAACGCCATGACTTCCGCCACACGCCTAGCGTTCGTACACGCGGCGATAGGCATCCACCATCGCCGGCAGGCTGAAGCGCTGTTCCACGGCCGCCCGGCCCCGGCGCCCGGCCTCGCGGCGCTGTGCCGGATCGGCCGACCACTGCAGCAAGGCCGCGGCCAATGCATCGACATCGCCGGGCGGCACGATGTTGCCGCTCTCACCATCGGTCACCAGATCGGCATTGCCGCCGACGTCGGTGGCGATGACCGGCAGCCCGCTGGCCATCGCTTCGAGCACGGTGTTCGAGATGCCTTCGGCCAGCGAGGGCAGCGCAAAGACATCCAGCCCGCGCATCACCGCCGGCACGTCGCCGCGCTCGCCGGCCAGCCAGGCCAGCGGCCGCAGGTGTGCGGCGTCGAGCAAGGCTTCGCACTCGGCACGCAGTGGGCCGTCGCCCACCAGCACCAGGCGCAGGCGCTCGCGCAGCGCCGGTTGCAGCGCCAGCGCGCGCGCGAAGGCCTTGACCAGCAACGGCTGCGCCTTCACCGTCTGCATGCGGCCGACGGTGCCCACCAGGCACAACGCGGGGTCGTTGAACGGGCTGCCGTCGATCGGCTGCCGCGCCGGCACCGGCGCGAAGCGTTCGCTGTCGACGCCGTTGTAGATCTGGCTGATGCGCCGCCGCGGCACGCCGACGGCCTGCTCCAGATAGGCCGCGAGGTCGCGCGACAGCGCCACCCAGTGGTGCACGAAGGGGCGGTAGGAGCGCCGCAGCCATTGGTACCGCCGCATCGTGCCGTCGACGTCGTGCGCGTCGCGCCCATGCTCGCCGTGCACGCGCAGCGGCACGCCGGCCCACCAAGCCGGCACCTGCATCTCCAGCGCCGCCAGGTTGCGCGTGTGCACGACCTGCGGCCGCCATTGCCGCAATTGCGCCAGCATCGCCGGGTAGAGCTTGACGCCGTGGCCCGCCGGCTTGTGCAGCGAGACGAAACGCGCCTCGGGGTTGTGCACGCGCGCGCAGAACGCCGGCACGGCTTCGGTCAACGCGATCACCACGTGCCGCCAGTCGGTCATGCGGTTGATCAGGTTGACGACGCCGTTCTCCAACCCGCCGACGTCGAAGCGGTAGACCACGTGCGCGACCAGGGGCTTGGCGGCCCCGGCGGTCATCGCCGGCCCCACGGGCTCAGAGCCGCCACACGCGGTAGCCGGCCGCCCCCAATGCCTGCTGGTCGAAGCCGGCCTTCACGTCGATGAAAGCCCCGCCCTTGACCAGCTTCTTGCCGAGGTCTTCGGCCGACAGCGCCGCGAACTCGCGGTGCGCCACCGCGGCGACGATGGCGTCGGCGCGCGGCAGCTCGGCCCAGGGCGTCAGGCGCACGCCGTATTCGTGCATGGCCTCGTCGCTCTCGGCCTGCGGGTCGGTCACGAAGACGTCGACGCCATAGCTCTTCAACTCGTTGATGATGTCGATGACCTTGCTGTTGCGCAGGTCGCCGCAGTTCTCTTTGAAGGTCAGGCCCAGCACGTTGACCTTGGCGCCCTTGATGTAGCTGCCGCAGGCGATCATGTGCTTGATGGTCTGCTCGGCGATGAACTTGCCCATGCTGTCGTTGATGCGCCGGCCCGCCAGGATCACCTGCGGGTGGTAGCCCAGCATGTCGGCCTTGTGCGTCAGGTAGTAGGGGTCGACGCCGATGCAGTGCCCGCCCACCAGGCCGGGCTTGAACTTGAGGAAGTTCCACTTGGTGCCGGCGGCCTGCAGCACTTCGCTGGTGTCGATGCCGATCTTGTCGAAGATGATCGCCAGCTCGTTCATCAGCGCGATGTTGAGGTCGCGCTGGGTGTTCTCGATCACCTTGGCCGCCTCGGCCGCCTTGATGCTGCTGGCGCGGTGCACGCCGGGCACGATGATCTTCTCGTACAGCGCGGCCACCTTGTCCAGCGTGGCCGGGCTGTCGCCGGAGACGATCTTCAGGATCTTGGTGAGCGTGTGTTCCTTGTCGCCGGGGTTGATGCGCTCGGGGCTGTAGCCGACGAAGAAGTCCTCTTTCCACTTGAGGCCCGACTCCTTCTCGAGCACCGGGATGCAGACCTCTTCGGTCGCACCGGGGTAGACGGTGGACTCGTAGACCACGGTGACGCCCTTCTTCATGTGGCGGCCGACGCTGGTGGAAGCGCCGATCAGCGGCTTGAAGTCGGGAATGTGCGCCTCGTCCACCGGCGTCGGCACGGCGACGATGATCATGTCGGCCTCGGCCAGCAGCGCGGGGTCGTCGGTGTAGATCGCGTGCTTGGCCTCGGCCATCTGCGCGTCTTCCAGCTCGCGCGAGGGGTCCGTGCCGCGCTTGCAGGCGTCGACCTTGTTCTTGGCGATGTCGAAGCCGATGGTGCGGATGTGCTTGCCGAATTCGACGACCAGCGGCAGGCCGACGTAGCCCAGGCCGATGACTGCGAGTGTGCTCATGAGTGGTGGCGACAGAAGGAAAGAAAAGCGAAAGAGGCGTCAGCGCGCCGCACGCGCGCGCCGCAGCGCATCGTGCAAGGGTGGCAGGTGGGCCTGGGCGAACTCAGCCAGCAGGCGGTTGCCGCCCTCCTCGGGCGCCAGGTCGGTGTGCAGGATGATCACCGCGCCATCGTCGCCATGGCCGGCCAGCAGCCCCGTCATGCCCGACAGCTTGGCCTGCACGTCGCTGGGCGTGAAGCGGTCGTCGACCCAAAAGGTCTGCCAGACGCTGCGGTGCCGGCGCGGCGCGGACACGCCGCCGGTGGCGCCCAGCAGGTGGGTGCTGCGCCAGTCGACCTCGGCATCGCCGACGCGAAGCGCCTGCTGCGACTGGCCAACCGCGTTCCAGATCGGATGGTTCGACGGCACCAGCACGTTGATCGAGCTGACGAGCTTGCGCTCGCGATCCTGATTGCGGTAGTAGCCGACGTAGACGCCGACGACCTGGTCGCCGCGGCGATAGAGCACGTGGCTTTGCGCGGCAGCGCCGTGGAAGACGGGCTGCCAGTCGGCGGCATCGGCCGTCGCCGTCCAGCCTGCCTGCCCGGCGACCACCGGCGAGGGCAGCGTCACCGGCGCCTGCGCCACCTGGCTGCGCATGCCGTGCGCCGCCACCACGGGCAGCGCCGCGATCAGCAGCGCCAGGCCCAGCGCCGTGAACTGCCGCGAAGCCGAAGCGCCGCCGGACACCGTGCCGGCGGCCGGCGCCGCCAGCCGCGGCCGGTCGGGCTCGGCCCAGCGCGCGCCGATCATGAACATGATCATGATCACGATGCCGAAGAACACCCAGCCGTAGACGATGTGGTCGACGCCGGTGGCGATGCGGTTGTTGGACAGGTGGCCCAGCATCACGATCATGTAGGCGCGGATCCAGTTGGCCACGATGGGCACGACGATGGACACGCCGACGAAGACCAGGCGCTTGCCCAGCGACTGGTAGTTGAGGTAGGCGAACAGCGAGCCCACCATCAACGAGGCGATCAGGTAGCGCACGCCCGAGCAGGCCTCCACCACCGACCAGTTGCCGCTGGGAATCACGAACTGCAGGCCTTCGCGGAACACCGGAATGCCCGAAAGCCGCAGCGCCGCCACCGTGAAGTCGGCCGTGCGCTCCATCAGCAGCGGCAGCAGGAACTCGCCGACCGGTACGCTGAAGAACAGGAACAGCAGCGGGAACAGCATGGCCCGCGTCATCGGCCAGCCCAGGCTCAGCGGCACGGCGATGACGATCATCGCCACCAGCGCAAACTGCGACAGCGCGTTGACGCCGGCCACGTCGCCCAGCAGCCAGGCCAGCGCGGCCAGGGCCATCGGCAGCAGCCAGGGCAGGCTGGGCCGCGGCTGCAGCGGCAGCAAGCGATCGCGGTCGCGCCAGATCAGCCACAGCGAGATCGGCAGCACCAGGAAGCCGTGGGCGAAGGTGTCGGAGCGCGACCAGATGCCCACCATGCCGGCCACCGTGTCGTGGAACAGCAGCAGCAGGCCCAGCACCAGCGCGGCCAGCAGCAGCAGCGTCCGGCGCAGTGCGTTGGGGATGGCGTCGATCGGAGCGGCAAGCGCGGCCATGTTGTCCTTCACCCCAGGCTGCGCACGATGTGCGGCCCCAGCCAGTTGGCCATGCCGATGGGCATGCGGCGCCAGGTCTCGATCAGCAGCTTGAATTTGGCGTTGTTCGGATTGTTCTGGGGCACCGAGTCACGCTTGTAGAGGCAGTATTCGTAGTGCAGCGGCTTGGGCTCGAAGCCCCAGTTCTTCTTGAACGAGAACGAGCCGGTGCCCTGCTTGCTGCGGCCGTAGTCGAAGACCTTGATGCCGCGCGCGCAGGCCAGGCGCATCAGTTCCCAGTACTTGAAGTCGTTGGCGGCCAGCTCGCGCGCCGCTTCGTCGTCGCCGGCGTAGTAGGGCAGCACTTCGTCGCGGAAGTAAAAGCTCATCACGCTGGACAGCGGCCGGCCGTCGGCGGCGCTGACGGTGAGCACCTCGCAGTCGCGGCCGAAGGCCTGCCGCAGCGCGCGGAAGTAGCGCTTGGGCATGGCCGGCGTGCCGTGGCGGTGCACGTTGTCGGCGTAGAGCGCGAAGAAGCGGTCGACGTCGTCGTCGAGCCGGCTTTGCAGGCCGTTCTTGATGCCTTTGCGGACCATCGCGCGCTGCTTGCGCGGAATGGCCAGCAGGTTGGCTTCTTCCTCGGGCAGGATGTCCTTGCGGAAGGTGACGTACAGGTCCTGCTTGGGCCAGTCGGCGTGGCGCGGCTCGAGGTTGCGCATCTCCAGATGCTGCACGCCAAGCCGCTGCGCGAGGCGCTGGCTTTCGGCTTCCAGCGCCGTGGCCGCGGCTTCGTCGTCGGCCACCACGCCGCCGTAGACGGCGAAGGGCAGGCTGGTGAGCGAACTGCCGAACAGGAAGCTCTTGACGTGCGCCAGCGGCAGCACGCCGACGATGCGGCCCTCGCGCTCGGCCTTCAGAAAGTGGGTGTCGTGGCGGAAGACCTGCTTCAGCACACGCTGCCAGCCGGCGCGGTGGAAGAAGGTGGCCGCCGGCGCGCGCATGACGTAGGCGTCCCAGGCCGCGTGGCCGGAGGCATCGTTCAGGTCGAGTCGGCTGATGGAAACGGCGTTGTTCGGCACGGCTTGCAATCACACCGCATTTGCGAGGACGGGCGGCGACGGCAGCGGCTGCCGGCCGAGAAAAATGTCATCCATCCGCCCCCAACGGAAATCGTCGAGCAGGCGGCGCAGCTTGTGCTCGTTGCGCTCGATGTTGACGTAGTGACGGAAGCGCGTCTTGGCGTCGATGCCGGCAATGCGCGGCTGGCCGGCATCGATCTCCCAGGGGTGAAAGTAGAAGATGGCGCTCTCGCCTTCGAGCCGGTTGACGCGCCGGATCATCCACTTCGACACGCCGTACGGCAGCAGCCGGAAGTAGCCGCCGCCGCTGGACGGCAGGTTGCGCTGGAACAGGCGCAGCGTGGTGACCGGAATCTCCAGCAGCCCTTGCGCGGTGCGGTGCGCAAAGCGCGGCGCGTCGGGCATGCCGTAGTGGTCGTGCGCGATCGGGTAGATGCTGGAGCTGTACTGGTGCCCCGTCTCCAGCAGCGTGTTCAGCGCCCAGAGGTTGTCCTTGCCGATCGAGAAGCTCGGCGCGCGGTAGCCCTTGACGGCGACGCCGCCCACGTCTTCCAGCACGCGCTTGGCGCGCAGCACGTCTTCGCGGAAGGCGGCGTGGTCCAGGTCGCTGGCACGCTGGTGGCCGTAGCCGTGGCTGGCCAGTTCGTGGCCGCCGGCGACGATGTCGCGCACCAGCTTGGGGTAGCGCTCGGCCACCCAGCCCAGCGTGAAGAAGGTGGCGCGGGTCTGCCGCTCGGCCAGCAGCGCCAGGATGCGCTGCACGTTGGCCTCGACGCGGCACTCGCGCTGCTCCCAGTCGCCGCGCGCGATGTACGGCGCGAAGGCCGAGACCTGGAAGTAGTCCTCGACGTCGATGGTCAGCGCATTGCTGATGGCGGGCGCCAGCACGGTCGGCCTCTCAGTGTTCAGCGCGCGGCTGCGACAGCCAGCGCCACAGGTCGGCCGCGATGCGTTCGGCGGCGTGGCCGTCCCAATACTCGGGCACGCGGCCATGCTTGCCGCGGCCGGCCAGGATGTCGTCGACGCCGGCGAGGATGGCGGCGCGGTCGCGGCCCACCATGGTGTTGGTGCCTTGCTCGACGGTGATGGGGCGCTCGGTGTTCTCGCGCAGCGTCAGGCAGGGCACGCCCAGCGCCGTGGTCTCTTCCTGCAGGCCGCCCGAATCGGTCAGCACCAGCGCGGCGCCGCCCATCAGGCCCAGCATCTCCAGGTAGCCCTGCGGCGGCAGCAGGATCATGCGCGCCGGGTCGACCAGCTCGGCGAGGCCGAAGCGCTCGATGTTGGCGCGCGTGCGCGGGTGCAGCGCAAAGACCAGCGGCAGGCGCTGCGCCACGGTGCGCAGCGTTTCCAGCAGCGCGCGCAGCACCTCGGCATGGTCGACGTTCGACGGCCGGTGCAGCGTGACCACGCCGTAGCCGGCCGCGCCATTCAGCACGCCGGCATCGTGGCCGTGGGCACGCAGCGTGTCGGCCGCGTTGCGCGCGCGCGGCCGCGAGGCGTGCAGCGAATCGATCATCACGTTGCCGGCGAAGCAGACGCGCTCGGCCGCGACGCCTTCGCGCTGCAGGTTGGCCAGGGCGCTGCGCTCGGTGGTGTAGAGGCGGTCGGAGATCTGGTCGGTCAGCACCCGGTTGATTTCCTCGGGCATGCGGCGGTCGCCGCTTCGCAGGCCGGCTTCCACATGGACCACCGGCACGCCCTTCTTCACCGCCACCAGCGAACAGGCGAGCGTGGAGTTGACATCGCCGACCACCAGCACGCAGGACGGCTTGTGCTCGTCCAGCGCCGGCTCGAAGCGCTTCATCACCTCGGCCGTCTGCACCGCGTGCGAACCCGAGCCGACCTCGAGGTTGAGGTCGGGCCGCGGCAGCGCCAAGTCTTCGAACAGCTTGTCGCTCATGCTGGCATCGTAGTGCTGCCCGGTGTGCACCAGGAAGGCCGGCACCGGCGGCTGGTGCGCCGCGAAGGCGCGCAGGATGGGCGCGATCTTCATGAAGTTGGGGCGCGCGCCGACGACGCACATCACGGGCCCGAGCCCGGGGTTTTGGGCAGGCGCGTTCACTGGCCGCCGCCTTCCGACGGCCGCTTGGCGGCGTTGACCAGCTTCTGCAGCATGGCCAGCGTCTGCACGTTGATGCGCTCCAGGCGCAGCAGGCTGCGCTCCAGCCGCTGCAACTGGTCGGCGCGCTGGTCGGCCGTCAGCGAGGCGATCTGGCGGTTCATCACCTCGGCCTCGTGCACGTCGAGCTTCAGCTTGGAGAGGTCGACGTCGAGCTCGGCGACGCCATCGGCCACCGGCTCGGCGCCGCCGCCGACCTCGGGCGCGGGCCGCACCGGCACCTGCGCTTCCTGCGCAAACTCCTTGGCGACCTCGGCCACGTCTTCGGTGGTGAGGTGCGTGCGGTTGCTCAGGTAGCCCAGCAGCAGCAGCCGGTCGCAGACCGAGTTGATGCGGCGCGGGATGCCGCCGCTGGCCTGGTAGATGCCGTCGAAGGCGCCGTCATCGAAGCTGGGCTTGTCGGTGGCGCCGGCGCACTTCAGGCGGTGCTCGACATAACTCTTGGTCTCATCGGCGTCGAGCGGCCCGATGTGGCAGGTGGCCGCCACGCGCTGGCGAAACTGCTCCATCTCCGGGCGCTGCAGGATCTCGCGAAACTCGGGCTGGCCGATCAGGAAGCTCTGCAGCAAGGCCTGGTTGCCGAACTGGAAGTTCGACAGCATGCGCAGTTCCTCCACCGCGCGCGGCGAGAGGTTCTGCGCCTCGTCGACGATCAGCAAGCAGCGCTTGCCCTTGCTGGTCTGGCTGATCAGGAAGGCCTCCAGCGTGATCAGCAGCTCCGACTTGGGCACGTCCTTGACGCGGAAGCCGAAGGCCGCGCCGACCATGCGCAGCGTGTCCTCGGCGCCGAGCTGCGTCGTCACCAGATGACCGGCGATGACGTTGGTGCCGTGCAGGCCGTCGATCAGCGAACGCAGCACGGTCGTCTTGCCGGCACCGATCTCGCCCGTGATGACGATGAAGCCCTCGTTGCGCGAGACACCGTACTCGAGGTAGGCCTTGGCGCGCCGGTGCTGCTTGCTGCCGAAGAAGAAGCTGGGGTCGGGGTTGAGCTGGAACGGCTTGCTCGTCAGCCCGTAGAACGATTCGTACATGGCTAGAAGCGCAGGTTGAGCGTGCCGAAGACCGCGGACTCCTGGTAGGGCGTGGTCTCGCTGGTGTTGCGGGCGCGTCGAGCCCCGAGGGACACGGTGGTGCGCTGACCCAGCCGCGCCGTCCAGGTGGCGGTGATCGTGCGCAGGTCGTTGGCCGCCTGGTTGATGTCAGCGGCCGTGCGCTGCTCGCCGAAGGACAGCATCACCGACGACTCGGGCGTCAGGCGATGGCTCACCATCAGCGTGGCGCCCTTCTGGCGAAGCCGCACGCCGTTGGCGAGGTCGTCACCGGTCAGCGGGTCGACCGAAGCGCTGCGCGTCTGCGTCTGCACGAAAGCGACCGACACCGTCATGCGCAAGCCCTGGTAAGCCAGGCTGGCGACCTGCGAGCGCGTGATCGTGGGTCCGTTGGAGAGAAAGCCGCCGACGATGACCTGGCCGTTGGGGTCCAGGCCGTTGGCGGCGATCAGGTTGCGCACGTAGATGTCACGCTTGACCGGGTCGGCCTCGATCGACGCCGTCTGGGCAAACAGCAAGTCGTACAGCGACAGCACCGTGCGTCCGGTCGAGCCGGCGGACTGCAGCGAGCGCGAGTCGCTGAAGTTCACGATCGTGTTCGACATGCGGTGCGAGAAGCCCAGCGCGTAGGCATTGCCGAAGAAGCGGCGGTCGTAGTCGGCCACCAGGTTGGTGCGCGGGCCGGGCCGCCAGGTGACGCCGGCGCCCCAGGTGGTGGTGCGCTCCGACTGCCCGGTACGGATGTCGTTGCTTTCGCTGCCCAACCGCGCACGGAACTGCAAGTCGACGTCGGGCGTGTACAGCAAGGTGCCGCCGACACTGCCGATGTGGCTGTTCGAGCGGTTCTGGCTGCCGTAGATGACCCTGCTCAAGTCGAACGCCCAGTCGAACAGCCCGAGCCGGCCCGTCAGGTTGGCCTGGCCCGAAAACGAGGAGGTGTCGCCGGTGTACGTCTCGTTGGTGTGCGATGCCGCGTAGTTCAGGCGCAAGCCGTAGTCCACGTTGCCCAGCAGCCGCCCCGTCAGGTAGGGCGCCAGGCTGTAGCTGAACACCTGCGTCTGGTTGGCGTTGTTGAGGGCTTGCTCGTTCGACTGCGTGCCGAAGGCCGAGACGATCTGGCGGTTGGCCGTCGCCGTGCCTTCGACGCCGGCGCGCCCGTCCAGCAAGCTCAGCCTGGCCTGGCTCGCCAGCGTGTGGTAGACGGTGTTGAGCGAGGTCTGGTCGGCGTAGATCAGGCCATTGAGCGCGTACGACAAGGTCCCTTGCAGCGGCCCGCGCCCGGCCCTCATGGACAGGCCCGGGCTGATCTGCGTGACGTAGTCGGGCCGCCGGTCAACCGACGACAGATCGCGGTTGCTCGTCCAGGTCTCGGTCAGGTTGAAGGTCGGCGTGAGGGTCAGTCCCTTGCCCAGGGTCTGTACCTGCCCTTGCGCCAACGCCTGGTCCGATGCCTGGCCCTGGGCGGCGCCCCAGCACATCGCAGCGGCAGCCACGGCCAGCAGCTTGATGCGGCCCAGCCTCTCCCGATTGCAGCCACCTGGATTGCGATTGTCAGGGCTCATTCAGCTCTTGGCATCCGCGGCGGCAGCGACGCCTTGGTCCTCGTATCCATAGCCATAGCCATAGCCGTACCCGTAGCCATAACCGTAGCCATAGCCGTACGAGTCCTTGCCGATCGAGCGCGCCTTGTTCAGCAGCGTCATGCGGATCGGGCACGACTCGATGGTCGACAGCGCATGCTGGACCTCGGCCTGCAAGGTGCGGCCGGCGTGGACCACGACCACGATCTGCCCCATGTGCGAGGCCAGTACGCGTGATTCGGTGGTCAGCAACAGCGGCGGCGAATCGAAGATGACGATGCGGTCCGAATAGCGGGTGGCAATGTCGTCGAGCAAGGCGCCCATCGCATCGGAGGCCAGCAGTTCGGTGGCCTTGGGGTGCGGCGTGCCGCTGGGCAGCAGCGTCAGCTTGTCGACGTTGGTGCGAAGCAGCGTGCTGGCGAGGTCGGACTTGCCTTCCAGCACTTCCAGCAGCCCCGGCGCCGGGTCGAGACCCAGAACCTTCAGCACCGAGGGGCGCGCCACGTCGGCGTCGACCAGCATCACGGTGTGGTCGAGCTCGGCCGCGATGCTCATCGCCAGGTTGATCGACGTGAAGCTCTTGCCTTCGCCGGACAAGGCGCTCGTCACCATGATCAGGTTGGAGTGCTTGACGGCCGAGTCGCCGCGGCTGATGGCATTGGCGATCAACGGTCGCTTGACCACGCGGTACTGGTCGGCGATGAACGAGCGCGGGGCGTTGGGCGTGACGATGCCCTTGGCGGCCAGCATCTCGAGATCGAGCGTGACGGCCTTCGAGGTCGGCACGCCGCCGATGGGCGGCTGCGGCGCGCGCAGCAATGGCTCCGGCTGGCGCACGGCCACGTCCTGCAGCGCCGGGTCGGCGTCAGGGACGGCGATGCCGGCCTGGCGCAGTTGTTCGAGGCGGCGAGCGGCTTGTTCGATCAGACTCATGCGCTTATCCGAAGTTGCGGGTCATGAAAGCCATGGCCACCAGCCCGACCACGAACACCCCGACCAGCGCGGCGGAAGCGCCGTAGAACTGGATCATGCTGCGCCGCTCGGAGCGGCGTTCGCCGTCGCTCAGCGCCATCGAAATGACGCCCAGCATCGGCAGGCCGGTCTTGACCCGCAACTCGTGCGGGTCGCTGAAGACGGGGCGCAACTGGCTGGCGATCAGCGCGACGGCCAGTCCGATGATCACCGCGGCCACCAGCGCCAGCGGCAGCAGCGCCAGCCGGTTTGGCGATACCGGCTTGGGCGACACGCGCGGCGGGTCGATCAGGCGGAAGTCGGCGACGCCGGAGGCGACGTCGAGTTCGCCGGACATCACGGCCGACTGCCGCCGGGCCACGAGGTCTTCGTAGTTCTTCTTGACGATGGCGTAGTCGCGGTTGAGTTGCGCCGCCTCGGCCTCGATTTGCGGCGCCGTCTTCAGCGAGGCCCGGGCCGCGTTGTAGCGCGCGGTGTACTCGCCGACGCGCGCCTTCAGGGACGCGACCTGCACCTCGGTGCCGGCCAGCAGGCGGCTGAGCTCCTGCGCCGCCAGGCTGGAGGTCGCTTGCGGTGTCGAGCCGCCGGTGGTGGCCAGCGCGGTCTTGCGCAGTTCGGCCACTTCCTTCTTCTTCTGCTCTTCCAGTTCCTTGAGCAGGCGGCGGGTCTGGATGATGTCGGGGTGCGCTTCGGTGTAGCGCTGCAACAGCGCGTCGAGGTTGCGCTTCTGTGCTTCGATGCGGGAATCGATCTCGGGCGTCGACACGGAGATCGACGATTCCTGCAGCAGGCTTTGCGTCGCCAGATTGTTGCCCTGGCCCTTTTCAGCCGCCAACTGCTGCTTGGCGGCATCGCGCGCGTTCTCGGCCTCGCGCAATTCGAGCTTGGCCTGTTCGAGCTGGCGGCCCAGTTCGCCGACCCGCGTCGCCGCGTCCTTGCCGTCGGCAGACTGGCTGTCGAGGTTGCGCAGCCGGAACTCCTTGACCCGCGCCTCGGATTCTTCCAGCTTGGCCTCGTACTGCTTGATCTGGTCGTTCAGGAAGGTCTTTGCCGAGTCGGTGTCCTTGCGGCTGGCGCCAAGGCTCGATTCGACGAAGATCGACACCAGCGACTGGATCACGCGCTTGGCCTTCTCTTGATCGGAATCCTTGTAGGCCAGCGAGTACAGGTTGTCGCGGCCGGTGTTGCGCACCTGTATTTCCTTGGTCAGCCGTTCGATCAGCGCTTCTTGCTCGACCTTGGAACTGGCCTTCAGGTCCATGTCGGCCATGCGGATCAGCTTCTCGACGTTGGGCCGGCTGATCAGCGTGCGGCTGAGCATCGACACCTGCTGCTCGACGTTGGGCTGCACCGTCAGCCCGGCCATCAGCGGCTTCAGGATCGACTGCGTGTCGACGTAGATGCGGGCCGAGGCCTCGTACTGGTCGGGAATCTTGAAGACGATGACCACGCCGACGATGGCCGCCACCCAGGCCGTGAGCAGGCCCGGCCAGCGGTACTTCCACATGCCGCGCAGGAGCGAAAGGCCTTGACGCAGAAGATCTTGCATGGCGTACGGGGTCGGTTGAAAGAGGAACGGTCTGGTCAGCCCGGAAGGCCGGTCAGAACAGGCTTTGCGGAATGATCAGGATGTCGCCCGGCCGCATCTCGACGTTGGCCGTCACGTCGCCGCGGCGGATCAGGTCCTGCACGCGCACCGAGTACTGCTTGTTGCCTTCGGCCGTGCGCAGGATGGTGGCCTTGTTGCCGGAGGCGAAGTCGGTCAGCCCGCCGACGGCGATCATCACGTCGAGCAAGGTCATCTTGTTCTTGTACGGCAGGAACTGCGGCTTGGCGGCCTCGCCCACCACGCGGATCTGCTCGCTGTAGGGTCCGACGAAGCCGGTCACCATCACCGTGACCACCGGGTCGCGCACGTACTTGCCCAGCACCTTCTCGACATCGCGCGCCAGTTGCTCGGGCGTCTTGCCTTGGGCAACGAGTTCGTCGACCAGCGGCGCGCTGACCTTGCCGTCGGGCCGCACCGAGACCGCCATCGACAACTCGGGGTTGCGCCAGACCATCACGTGCAACCCATCGCCCGGACCGATGACGTAGGTGTAGTCCTGCGACGCCGGCAACGCGGCCGGCGCGGGCGGGAAGCTCGGGCCTGCGCAGCCCACGATGGCGACGGCAAGCAACACCAGCAGGCGGCGCGAAAGGGTGGCGATCGACATCGGAAGGTTCACTGCGGTTACCTCGTTGCGGGTCTGTCTTGGTCTTGAGCAGGGGCCATGGCCAGCGCCGATCTCCTCGGGCGCAGCGTGCGCAGCCTTCATCCGGCCCCGCCACCGAAGCATGGGGTCAAGATCTTCGCACAGCGTCGATGGCACTCGGCAAGCTTCTAGGGCCACGAACGAGGGTCCAGCGCAATATTCACGGCAGACTTCTGCCTGCGTCACCCTCTTGATGGACGCACGACCGGGCAGCCCCACTGGTAACATTTGTTGTCTGCCATGAACTATTAGCTTCCCGGGCAACGCGCTGCAGGCGACTGCGCGTCAGTCTGCTATGGTGCATGCCGCCGCCGGGGCTGGCCTTTCTTCGGCGGATCACGGATCGGTGATCGTTGCGCAACATCAACCATGGATTTCAAACCCCCGCGAGCGCCCGAACCGGACGCCGGTCCCAGCCGGTTCGGCGAGAGCCAGTTCGGGCCCAGTCGCTTCGGCGGGCATGGCACCAGCGGGGTTTGGCTTGAAGAAGGTCGGCCCGATGCGCAGGGCCGGGTAACCGGGCTGTACCGCCCCGGCACCGGCGAAGGCACGGTGACCGGGCTGACGATGGTCCGCACGCCGACGTTGCCGCCGCCGTCGCCCGCGCCGAAGCCGCAAGCCGACAAGCCGACCGGGCCACGCGCCCTGAGCCTGCCGGGCGGCCGCCGCGGCGTGCTGCTGTTTCACGGCCTCTCCAGCACACCGCTGGAGTTGCAGTTCCTGGCTCGCGGCCTGCATCGCGCCGGCTATTCGGTCCGCGTGGCGGTGATCGAAGGCTATTCGCACGGCCTGCCTTCGCCCACGCCGTCCGGGCACCGTCAATGGGCAGACGCCGCCGTCGCCGAGTTCGACCGCATGCGCTCGCAGCACGATTCGCTGGCCGTCGGCGGCTTGTGCATCGGCGCCTTGTTGTCGCTGCATGTCGCGGGCACGCGGCCGAAGGCCGTTTCTCACGTGCTGGCCCTGTCGACCACCTTGCATTACGACGGTTGGGCTGCGCCGCGCAGCCGCTGGCTGTTGCCGCTGGCGCGCATGATGCCGGCCTTCGGCAAACTGGCGGTGACCGAGCGCGAGCCGTTCGGCCTGAAGGACGAGCGTCTGCGCGCCTGGATTGCGGCGCAGATGCGCGAGTCGGGCGGGTCCGATGCCGGCGCTGCCTCGCTGCGCGTGAAAGACCTGCTGGAGGCGCAGAATCTCATGCGTCGCGTGCGGCCCGAACTGAAGAGCATCGTCGCGCCCACGCTGCTGTTGCATGCCCGCGAAGATGACTGCGCGTCGCCGCGCAGCGCGTTCGAAGTCGCCAGCAGCGTCCGGTCAGAGCGCGTGCACTGTCTCGTCTTGAATGACTGCTACCACATGATCAGCATCGACCGGGAGAAGGCCCGAGTCCTTGCCGAGATGAAAGACTTCCTGCAGGGTGGCTCTCAGGCGTCCGCAGCGACGGAGTCCGGCGCAGCGCCCATCAACTCGACCCATGGAACCAGGAGCTTAGAACATGCCCGACTCTGAGGTGGATTCGCTGTCGCTGATCCGGCAGGTGATCGTCAAGTACTGCGACGCGCCGGTCGAATCGATCGTCCCCTCGGCCACGCTGGCCGACCTGAACGTGGACTCGCTGTCGCTGGCCGAGATGCTGTTCGCGCTGGAAGACACGCTGGGCACCTCGATCGCCGAGCCGTCCGAGCGGCCGCAAACGGTCGCCGATCTGCAGCGCCTGATCGAACCCTTCATGAGCGAGCTGGCCAAGAAGGCCAAGACCTCCTGATGACCGTCGCCAGCGCGGATCGGGTGCGAGTCGTCGTCACCGGCCTTGGGCTGGCCGGTCCCCATGGCTGCGATGCGTCGGCGGCCTTTCAAGCGCTGATGGCCGGGCAAAGCGCGATCTCGCTGAACACCGTCGGAGACGCTCCCCACGCGGCCACCATCGCGAGCGCCGTTTGCAAGGAGGTCGATGCGGCACCGATCCTGGGCCGCGGTCGATCGGCCGTGCTCGACCGGGTCAGCCAGTTGGCGATGCTGGCGTCCAGCGCGGCCTGGAACGATGCCGGCATGGATGCCATGTCGGCCGAAGAGCGCGAGACGGCCTGCGTGCTGTTCGGCACCGGCGTCGGCGGCGCGCAGACGACTGAAAAGGGCTATCGAGACCTCTTCCTGCGCAATCGCAACCGCTTGTCGCCGCTGACCGTCGTGCAGTGCATGAACAACGCGGCGGCGGCGCATGTCGCGCAGCATTTCGGCCTGGGCGGCGCCTGCTACACGTACTCGGTCGCTTGCGCGTCGGCGGCGGCGGCCATCGCCGACGGCGTGCAACGCATCCGCAGCGGCCAGACCGGCGTCGTGCTCGCCGGCGGGGCGGAAGCCGCCTTGCCCTATGGCGTGGTCAAGGCCTGGTTGTCGATGCAGGTGTTGGCACCGGCTGCCGACGAAGCGTCGGCACGGGCCGCCTGCCGTCCGTTTGCCGCCGACCGAGGCGGCCTGGTGCTGGGCGAAGGCTCGGCGGTCCTGGTGCTGGAAAGCCTGGAACGCGCGCAGGCCCGCGGCGCGCGCATCTATGCCGAGATTGCCGGCACCGGCAGTTCGTGCGATCACGGCCACATCACGGCGCCGTCGGCGGCCGGCCAGCTTCGCGCCCTCACGGCGGCGCTGCGCGACGCCAAAGCCGACAAGGACGAAGTCGGCTACGTCAACGCTCACGGCACCGCCACGCCGGAAGGTGACCCCGTCGAGATCGATGCGTTGCGCCAGTTCTTCGGCGACCGTGCGGCCGTGCTGCCGGTCAGCGCCACGAAGTCGATGCACGGCCACTTGATGGGTGCGTCGGGGGCCATCGAGGCCTTGATCACCATCCTGGCCGTCCACCACGGCCAGTTGCCGCCCACGGCCCACCGTTCGGCGATCGACCCGGCCTGCACCGGCGTGGATCACATCCTCGGCGAAGGGCGCGACGTGGGCAAGCTGCCGTTTGCGCTGTCCAACTCGTTCGCGTTCGGCGGCAGCAACGTCGTGCTGGCCGTTCGCCAGGCTCAGAAGTAGACGGCCGCCAACAACTGCACCAACGTGCGGCCGGGCACGGCGCCATACTCGGTCTGCGCGGCGCCGCGGTTGCCTTGCCATTGCAAGGCTACGTCGACCTTCGGGAAGTGGTAGCGCGCCTCCACCCAGTAGAAGCGGCTGCGATCCTCCGTGTTGTAGCGGACCAGCCCGGTCAGGTCGAGGTTTCTCACGAACGCATTGCGTTGCGAAGCGTAGACCATCGCCGCCTTGCGCGACGCGATGTCCTGCCGGCGCTGGACATGGAACAGGTAGGTGCCCAACGGCTCGAGCCCGTAGGTCGCCAACGCTTCGTTCCAACCGGCCTTGTCGAGGGCGAACTTGTTGTACTCAAACTCGGCCGTCAAGGCGAGGCCGGTCGGCAACGTGAACGTCGCGCCCACCGTCGCGCGGTGGCCGGTGATGATCCGAGGCGACGGGGTCAGCGCTTCGCTCAGCAATTCGGCATCCTTGCCGCCCGACCACTCGAAGAAGCCCACCGTCGATCGGCCCAGCAGGGCCGTCCCACTGGCGCCGATTTGGGCGCCCTTGCCTTGTTCATGGAAGGCAAAGCCCTGCAGGTTGACGTTGCTGCCGGCCTGGGTCGTCACCGACATCAACACCCGATCGGCGTGATTCGTCGCGCCCCAGTCGGGGCTGAACGACGAGTCGCTGGGGCCATCGCGCAGCTTGGGCGCCGCCACCAGGGTGAGGTTGCCGCCCTCCCACAACCGCTGCGCCCGCAGCATGGCCGTACCCAGGCGGTTTTCGCGCAGCGCCAGCGGATCGGCGCTCGTCACGGCACGCGCGCTGCCATCGCGGAAGTAGTCGGTCGGGTTGAAGCCATAGGCCGGGCCGTTGCGCAGATTGACGCGCCCCAGGTCCGCAGCCCACTGCCCGTCCGCCGCTTGCCAACCGACGTAGACCTCGCGCAGGCTGTTCAAGGTGGACCGGCTGCCCTGCTCGGCCGGATGGATGTCGTCGAGCCGATTGGACAAGACCGCCCGCCATTGCGCCGCGGGCTTGAACTGCCAGGTCAGGTCGAGCGACAGGCGGCGCACATCCTCGCTGGGCAAGCCGTAGCGCTGCGTCAACCGGCCAGCGGTGCCTTCGACAAACACGCGCAGGCCCGGCTCGGCGCGTGCGGCGGGCGCCGCTTCGGCCGCCGGCGCGAGGTCCAGCGCGGCATCCTCTTCGCTGGCCGCGAACGCAGGCTGCACCGCCAGAAAGGCCAGAGCCAAGCCTGCGCTCAGCAGCGTGCGGCCATGAACCATGGTGGTCATTCCCCCTGAAAACGCGGCAAGAAATCGCGCTGGAACCACGTTGGCGGGATGTTCCGAGCCACGAAGTCCGTCAAGCGCACCAGCGTGACCTGCTGGGGATTCAGGCCGTCGATGATCACCGTCTCGGTGGGCCGCTCGGTTCCCAACTGCGGCTGAAAGCGGCGATAAAAGGCCGTCTTCAGCAGCCGCCCCGAGTCCGCCAAAAAGCGCGCCTTGATCGGCCGCCGGTTCTCGGCGTCGACCCACAGCTCGACGGTGGCATACGTGGCGTCCTCCGAGGCCGCGGCGAGCAGCAGCTTGTGGGCCTTGCGCGGCTTGCGCTCGCCGTCGGTCACGGTCTCCTCGGCTTCGTATTTCGCCTTGTAGTCGCGGGCCAAGGCCACGGTGATCACGTCGCCGTTCGCCGCCTCGCCCATCAAGCGCTGCTGCGGCGAGATTCGCACGCTGGACTTGGTGGCGGGGTCATAGAACCACAAGTCGTTGCCGTTCTTGAGCATCAGCTTGCCGGCATCGCGCGCCGGCTCGACGAAACGCACCAGCGTCGCGAACTGCCCGCCGTTCTCCAACGTACGCGCATAACTGACCAGCGTGGTGGAGTCGACCTGCTGGCCCTTCTCGAATTCCGTCAGCGTGACCGTGACCTTGAACGGCTGCGAAGGGTTGCGGATGGCATCGCTGGCCGTCAGCAGGGCCTGGGCATCCGGCGCGGCGCCCGCAGCACCCCACGCCGTCAGCGCGGCGAAGCCCATGCAGGCCAGAAAGCGGATTCGGGAGCGGTCCATCAGGCGTGCCTCAACGCATCGACGATGCTGAGCCTGGCGGCACGCCAGGCCGGCAGCCACGCCGACACGGTTGCGATAACGATCAAGCCGAGCATGGTACCAACGATCATGCCGTACTCGCCCGCCACGCGGATGGTCAGCGGCAGCGGGGTCGACGATCCCGGCGGCAGCCAAGTGAGATGCAGGCTTTTGACGATCGCCGCCAAGACCAGCGCCAGCACGACGCCGAGTGTCGCACCGACACAGCCGAGCAGGAAGCCTTCGGTCACGAACAGCTTGCGGATCCCGCTCTGGCGAAGGCCGACCGCGCGGACGGTGCCGATCTCGGTGGTGCGCTCCATGACGGCGGCCATCATCGTGTTGCTGACCGTGAACAGCACGATGCCGCCGATCAGCACGAAGATGAAGCCGAAGATCGTGTTGAACAGATTGATGGTTTCACCGTAGAAGGGGTTGAGCTGCCTGAAGTCCAGCACCGCCAAGGGATGACCCGGCATCGCCTGGTCCAGCACGGCCCGCACGCGCTTGGCAGCATCCGGGATCGAGTCGGTGTGCTCGAGCTGGATCATGATCGAGGTGGCCCGCGGCTCGCCGCGCCCGTAGACCAGCTTCTGCGCCTGGCTCAGCTGCAGGATGACGGTGACTTCATCGAGCTCCTTGAAGCCCTGGTCCTCGGCCGCCAGCACCTTCACCGCGGCGACGTTGGGCGATCCGCGGGGCTGGGTCGCCAGCAGTTCGATCTGTGGACGTTCAACGGCCGCCGCCGGCGCACCGGCCGGCCGCTGGGGGTCACCTTCGGCCAGCGCCATGATGTCGGCAGGCAACGCCGGCCCGCCGGCGCCGGCGCGCTTGTCGCCAACCGCCGGCTTGGGGCAGTTTTTCAGTCCCAGTCGGTCACACAGCAACAGCACCCGAGCGACCCCGAGGCCAACGATGACCGCGTCCTCCGGGGCCGCGACCAGGGCAAAGGGCGGCGACAGCGGCGGGATGCCGAACTCGTTCCATTCGCGCATCTTGGCGACATCCGAGGCGACGTAGCCCACGCCCATCACCGTGCGCGAGACCGAGGCTTCGTAGTTGCCGGCCAAGCCTCCGAACTGCAGCGTCGGCGAAATCACCCGCACCTCGGGCTTGAGCTCGGGATCGTTGCCGATCGCCTCCATCAGCCGCGTATAGCCCGCAATGCCATAGGCCGTGGGGTTGCCGTTGCCGAAAAGAAAGAAATCCTTGTGCTGCACCTGGAGGTGGCCGCCGCCCTGCACATAACCGGTAAGCAGGCTGTACTTGATGTCGGCGCTGTAGCCCCCGAACAGCAACACCGACGTCGCCCCGATTGCCAGGGCCAGCAACGTCGCGAGCGAGCGGCGCCGGTTGCGCAGCAGGTTGCGTGTTGCCAGCGAGAGGGTCATCCTCACGCGCTGGGCCTCGTCGCGTCGTCCAAAGCCGAGAAATCCGTCGCTGCAGGATCCTCGCCCCAGCGCGGGCCACTATCGTCGTCAGTCTCGAACTCGCTCGTCAGCGACGCGGCTTCGCCGGGCTTGCGACGCACCGACTGGATCACGCCGTCGCGCAGCACGATCAGGTCGTCCGCCGCCTTGATCAGCCCCGAGTCGTGCGACGAGAAGATGAACGAGATCTTGAAGTTCTGCTGCATCCAGCGCATCAGCGCGATGATCGCGGCGCCGGTCTGGCTGTCGAGGTTGGCGGTGGGTTCGTCGGCGATGACGAGCTTGGGCTTGCGCGCCAAGGCGCGCGCGATCGCCACACGCTGGCGCTGGCCACCGGAGAGCTGGCCCGGACGGTTGTGGGCCCGTTCATCGAGGCCCACCGCTTCGAGCAGGCGCTTGACGCGCCGCTGCCGCCGAACAGGGTCCATGCCGGCCAGTACCAACGGATATTCGACGTTCTCGAACGCCGTCAATACGGGGACCAGATTGAACGACTGGAAGACGAAGCCGATGTTCTCGCTGCGGAAGTCGGAGAGTTCGTCGTCGCTCAGGCTGTTGACATCGGTTCCCGCAACCATCACCTTGCCCTGATTGGGCCGGTCCAGGCAGCCCAGCAGGTTCAGCAGCGTGGTCTTGCCGCTGCCCGAAGGGCCCAGCAATACGGTGAAGTAGGCCGGCCTGATGGCGACGTCGATGCCCCGCAATACGGGAACGACCACGTCGTCCATCTGATAGGACTTGACCACGTCGCTGAGTGAAGCGACTGCTTCGTCGACCACGGTTGCTGAGCCTTTGCCTGGACGTGCCGGTAACGGTTGGTGCAGGTGGCGATGCGCATCCCGCGCCCACCGCTGTGGAGTGTATCTGCGATGTGCCCCAGCCCAGCCCGCGGCCTCGAAGCTTCGGGTGGGCGCCCGTGCCGGGCGCACCAAGAAAAAAGGCGGAGCCACTGGCCCCGCCTTTTGTCAGCTGGTCGGCCTGACTCGGCCGACGCAGGCTTCATCTCACATCTTGCGGCGGCGAGCGGCGCCCAGGCCCAGCAACGCCAGACCAGCCAGAGCGATCGACGCCGGCTCAGGCACGCCCGTCTTGGTCACGCCACCCAGAGCCAAGTCAACCGACACGGTCTGACCGTCGCTGTTGACCACGAACTCCATCGCGCCGATGTTCGTGAAGTCAACGGCGCCCGCGCTACGGGTGATATTGAACGTGACGCCATCGATGGTGTGCGCACCAGCGCTCAGGCCCCACCACTCGAACGGGAAGTCGATCGGCGTGTCGGACGTGATGCCGCCAGGCGCAGCGCTCGTCAGGATCGAGAAGTTCCCCGTCATGTCATAAATGACGATCTGGTATTGGAACTGCAGGTCAGCGAACGACACGTCTGCCACGAAACGATCGCAACCAGTGGCCGGGCAACCACTCTGGACCACCAGATTGGCGTGGTTGAGACCCTGGGTGTTGAGCGCCGCGCTGTTGTCACCGCCGTCCCACTGCACGCGAGCAATGGCCGTGATGTTCGGCGAGGTGGCCAACTCGAACTTGCCGTCAGCAACCGAAGCGGAAGCCGTGGCGAAGTTGCCGCTGCCCGCCGTGTTGGTGATCTGCAGCACGATATCGCGGTAGCCGCCGAGGATCGTGCTGGGGTAGGCGCCCGCTTCCGTGACCTTGGTCACCAAGCCTTCGCTCTTCGCCCAGTTCGTGATCTGGCCGCCGGGCGGATCGGTGAACAGATCGACCACGTTCGCCTGAGCCACACCGCCGATTGCCAGCAGAGCCGACAACGCTACTGACTTAACTTTGAAACCCGCCATTTTCAATCTCCTTTGGAGGGCCTTGATCTGTCGGCCGATGCCACTGATCGGCCTTCGTCATCTTTTATGCATCCACAGTGCCAAGAGATTTTTATCTTTTAAAAACAATCACTTATCAGCTTGATCGGGTGGTCGAATGGCGCAGATGAAAAAAATCTCGACAGTCGACACCAGATCAAGATGCCAGCTTGAGCAGCCGCTGAACTTCCGCCGAGGCCGGCGCCGATGCATTGCTCTTGGCCAAGGTCGCCAGCAGGCTGCGCGCCTCCTGCTTCTGGCCGGCATCCAGCAGCAGCTTGGCCAGGCCGAGCTTGAGCGATACATCGCCGTCGTCAGCGCCGACGGCACGCCGCTGCCAATCGATTGCAGCAGCGGCCTGGCCATCGGCCGCCAGCAGGCTGGCCAGCGTGTCCATGTACGGCGCCGCCTTGGGGTATAGGCGAGTCGCCTTCTGCGCCCACTCGATGCCTTCAGCGCGGCGTCCCGACTGTCCCAGCACCCAGGCCAGGTTGTTCATGGCGATGCCATGCTCGGGCCGCAGTTCCAGTACCCTGCGGTAGTTGCGCTCGGCTGCAGCGTAGTCCTTCGCACCGCGGGCGCGGTCGGCCAGAAATGCGTGGAACGCACTGTCGGTCGGGTGCTTGGCGATCCATTCGCGGGCAAAGGCTTCGGCGCCGGCATGGCCCGAACCTCCGAGCGCCAGCACGTCCCAGGTCTTGATCGCCAGGCGCGTCCCCGCGCCCCGCGCCAAGCCGGCGCGATAAGCCGTAGCCGCGGCGTCCCAGCGACGTTGCGCCGCCGCGAGGTCGCCCTCCAGTTCGAAGCCGGCCGGTCGGTCCCCGTAGCGCTGCTGCAGGCGCTTGGCCGCGGACAGCGGCATCTTGAAGTCCTTGTACTTCGCCGCGTAGGCCAGCAGTTGCCGGTGCACGTCGGGAGACACCGGATCCAGATCGAAGGCGCGCTCGAGGGCAGAGGTGGCGGCCGCGACATTGCCCAGCTTGCTGTGCACGTCGGACAAGCGCAGGAAGGGCACGGCCGATGCCGGCGCCTGCGACGCCATGCGGTTGAAGACGGAAATCGCCTGCTGGTCTTCGCCGGCCGCCGAGAAGACGACGCCGGCCGCATCGAGCACCGAGACATGATTGGGCAGCGCTGCCAGCGCCGTTTGGGCTGCCGCCACCGCGTCACGCGTGCCCTTGATGCGCTTGGTCTGGACGATCTTGGCCAGATAGGGCGCCGGCTCGGTGGGTGCGATGCGGATGGCCTCGTCAATGGCCGACAGCAGTTCCTCGCCGGGCGCGTTCTGCCGCAGCCGGACATCGAGCAGCGCCATGCGCATGGCGACGTCGGTGGGATGCGCCTCCACCCATTTCGCCAGGCGGCTGCGGGCCGCGTCCAGCTTCTGCTCCTCGACATCCAAGCGCGTCAGCTCCAGCAGCGCCGCCTGATAGGTCGGCGCGATCTTGAGTGCCGCCTCGAACGACTGCCTGGCTCCCGCCACGTCGCCCTTGCCGGCCAGTGCCAGGCCGCGCAGGTAGGCAGCGGTCGGCGCGGTCGGCTGCTTTTTCTCCAGCGCGGCAATTGCCGTCAGGGCCTCGTCGAACTCTTGCCGGCGCAAGCGCCGGCTGATCGTGGCGAGGTCGGCACTGTCGCCGGTGTCGCGTTGCGAGATCGAACGCAGGGCGTTGAATGCTTCGTTCGAGTTGCCGCGGTCGAGCGTGATCAGCGCCAGTGCCGTCTTCACCGTCATGTCGTCGGGTCGACTGGACGCGACCGCCGCGAACAGCGACTCGGCGCGGTTGATGTCACCCGACATCAGGCTGCCCTGTGCCGCCAGAACCAGCGCATCGACATCGGGACGCGGGCGCTCGATCAACGGCTTGAGCACGTGCATCGCCTTGGCGGGCTGCGCCATGCGCAAGTAGGTTTCGGCCAGCAACCGTCGCGCGACCACGGCGTTCTCGGTCGTCTGCACGGCCCTGCCGAGCTTGGTTTCGGCGGCGATCAGCGACCCCCGCCGCAAGCTGGCCGCGCCACCGAGCACCAAGGCCTGCGCGTTGTTGGGCACCACGCGCAACAGCGTGTCGACGACGCTTTCGCTGCGCGCGTAGGCACCCTCCTCGAACGCCAGCGCCGCGTCGAGGTACACCGTCTGCAGGTTCTGCGGCGCCAGCTTCTGCAACATCGCCAGCTGCTCCTTGGCCGCCGGCAGGTTGTTGTGGCGCAGGTAGTGTTCGGCCAGCAGGGTGCGTGCGCGCAGCGTCTGCAGGGGGTCCTCGGCAGCGGCCGTCAATGCCTTGACGACGGCCTCGGGTGGCCGGTTGGCTGCGGCCAGCAATTGCCCTTGGAACAAGTCGACTTCGCCATTCGGGCCGCCGGGCAGGCGGGCCTGCTCCGCCGTCGCCAGGGCTTCATCGACCTTGCCCTGGCCGACCAGCTTGCGCGCTTGCGTCAGCAGGGCCCAGGGATACTTGGGGTCGCTGGCCAGGGCCTTGGCCAGAGCGGCATCCGCCTCCGCCCGGTGGCCCAGTCTTGAATGCGCAAGCGCCAACGCGGTGTACAGCTCTGCCGTATGGGCAGGAGCATGAAGCTCGTTGCCGACAAACTGGTCGATGACTTCCTTGGCCTTGCCGGCCAGCACCATGGCGTGCGCCAGGCGAGGCGCAAGCTGGTCCGGATCGAATTGCAGTTGCTGCGCCTTGGCAAACTCCAACAGCGCCGCCGCCGCATCGCCTTGCTCGAGCAAGGCGGTGCCGAGCAGATAGCGGGCCTCTCCCGTCTCGGCCTTCTGCAGGGCAGCCTTGAGTTCGATGACCGCGGCCACGTGTTCATGACGCGCCAGATGCTTGCGCGCGCTGTCCAGATTGCCTTCGGCCGCCGGCCGATCGCAGCCCGCCAGCAAGCTGGTGAGGATGACGGCCGCCGCGATTGCTGTTCTTGCACGTGTGCTCATGTGGACAACTTCCCCAGTCATTTGCCGATGGTGGCTGTGTCGCGCCGCGCCTGCGCGTGCGGACGAGTCGCCGCCGGCGATCCCTGATCCGACGATCAGCCTTCGATCTGCTGCCGAATCGCCAACCGATTCATCAGGTCATACAGGGTTGGACGACTGACCCCCAGCAGTTCCGCTGTTCTGGCCATGTTGCCCGCCGTGCGCGCCAGCGCGGTCAGCACGACTTGCCGCTCGGCCGTTTCACGGGCCAGGCGCAGATCCAGCGACTGCGGCTTGGCGCCGTCATCCGCCAAGGCGGAGGAAGACGCCGTCGCCGGCAGGCTCAGGTCCTGCGCATTGACCCGGCTGCCGTCGGCCATGATCGACGCACGCTTGACGGCGTTGAGCAACTGGCGCACGTTCCCCGGCCAGTCGAACCGCTCAATCGCCGTCACGGCATCTTCGCTGAAACTCAGGTTGCTCCGCTGCTCCTGCGCAAACCGCCGCAGGAACGCCTGCGCCAGCAGCAGCGCATCGCCCTGCCGCTCGCGCAGCGCCGGGATGTTGACCACGATCTCCGCCAGCCGGTAGTACAGATCCTCTCTGAACCGCTGCTGCTTGATGAGTTCCTGCAGGTCCTGGTGGGTCGCGCACACCACGCGCACGTCGACCGGAATCTCCTGCCGGCCACCGATGCGCTCGATCTTGCGTTCCTGCAAAAAGCGCAGCAGCTTGGCCTGCAGCGGGTGCGGCAGGTCGCCGATCTCGTCGAGCATCAGCGTGCCGCCGTGCGCGGTCTCGATCTTGCCGACCGTGGTCTTGGCGGCGCCGGTGAAGGCGCCTTTTTCGTAGCCGAAGAGTTCGCTTTCCAGCAGCGCCTCGGGGATGGCGGCGCAGTTGATCGCCACGAACTTGCCGCTGCGCTTGCTGGCCTGGTGCAGGCCTTGCGCCAGCACTTCCTTGCCCGTGCCGCTTTCGCCCAGCAGCATCACGGTGGCGTCGGAGCTGGCCACGCGCTCGATCACGCGGCCGATGCGCAGCATCTCGGGGTCGCGCGTGATCAAGCCGCCCAAGGCGCCGCTGGGTTGCTGGGCCTGCAGGCGTCGGTTCTCGGCCTGCAGTTCCCACAGCCGGTAGGCGCGCTCGATGGTCAGCGCCAGCAGTTCGGGCTCGAAGGGCTTGGCGAAGAAGTCGTAGGCGCCGAGCGACACCGCGCGCAAGGCGTTGGCGCGGTCGTTCTGGCCGGTCAGCACGATGACCTTGAGGTCGGCGTCCAGTTCCAGCAACTGGCCCAGCAGCCGGAAACCCTCGCCGGTGCCGTCGGGGTCGGGCGGCAGGCCCAGGTCCATGGTGACGACGGCCGGGCGGTGGCGGCGGTAGGCGGCCAGCGCGGTTTCGCGGTCGCTGGCGGTCACGCAGTCGAAGCGGTCGAGCGACCACTTGATCTGCTTCTGCAGCGCCAGATCGTCCTCGACGATCAGCAGCGGCGGGCTGGCATCGGTGCTCATGACCTCACGCCGCCCGCAGGTCGGAGCCGCGGCTGCTGTCGAACAGCGGCAGCAGTACGGTCAGCGTCGTGCCGCGCCCGGGCTGGCTGTCGACCTCGATCGAGCCGCCGAGTTCGCGGATGTACTGCGCGCTTTCGTAGGTGCCGATGCCCATGCCGCTGTGCTTGGTGCTGCTGAACGGCTTGAACAGCCGCGTGCGGACGAATTCCTCGCTCATGCCCTGACCCGTGTCTCCGACTTCGACGCGCACCTGTCCGCCAAAGCGGTTGACACGCACCCAGACTCTGCCTGAAGGCGGCGTGGCGTCGAGTGCGTTCTGCACAAGGTGGCCGAGTACGCGCTCCAGACGGTCTTCGTGGCCACGCGTGGCCAGGGGTTCGGCCAGCTCGATGTCAAGGCGGCGCCCGGCCTGGCCGGCGAGGTGGCCCAATCGCTCGACGATGCCGGCCAGTTCCACCCCGCGCACGCCGCCCGGCGGCGCGACGCCTTCGCGCAATTGCAGCATCAGGCGGCGCATCTTCTCCAGCGAGCTTTCGACGGTGAGCAGCATGTCCTCCTGGAACTCGGGGTTGTCGCGCAGCCGGGCGGCGTTCTTCATCATCAGCGAGAGCTGGGTGACGATGTTCTTGAGGTCGTGGACGACGAAGGCCGACATGCGGTTGAAGGCGTCGAACTTGCGCGACTCCAGCAGCGCCTCGGTCGCCCGCATCTGCGCCAGGTAGCCGGCGGCCTGCCGGCTGGCGGTCTTGAGCAGGTCGCGCGCTTCCCAGTTCAGGTCGACCGGCGTGCGCGGCGGCGCCAGTACCACGAAGCCCAGCAGTTCGGAGCCGTCGTGCAAGGGGATCACGGCCCACACGTGGTCGTTGGCCAGCAGCCACGGCGGCAGGTCGAGGTTGCCGTAGTCGGCCGGCGCGCGGCGGAAGACCTCCACGTCGATGACCCAGGCCTTCTCGCGCAGGAAGCCGATCAGCGGCGAATCGGCCGGCTCACGGTTGGCTTGCTCGGGCGTGTTCCAGTGCGCGGCCTGCCGGTAGGCGCCATCGTCGGCCCGGGTCCACAGGCTGCCGGCCGGGCATTCGACGATGTTGGCCAGCGCGCGGATCACCAGCACGCCCACCTCCTGCGGCGACGAGTCGGACGACAGCATCGCGGTGAAGGCCAGCCACTCCTCGCGGTAGTCGTAGCGGTAGCTGAAGAAGTGCTTGCCGATGAACACCCGCACGCGAGCGCGCAGCGAGGCCGACAGCACCAGCAGCACCAGCGTCAGCCCGCCGGCGAACAGCAGCCCGAACTGCAGCGCGCGGCCCCACTGGCCGCCGAAGTAGCGAACGTAGTAGCCGATCAGCGCCAGGAACAGCAGGTAGCCGCCGGCCAGCAGCAGCGTCGCCGAGTAGAAGACCGCGCGCCGCGAGACCTGGATGGTCTGCACCCAGTCGACGCGCCGCCACGAGGCCAGCGCCAGCAGCGGGATCAGCAGCAGATGCGCCAGCGGGCGGATCGCCAGCACGTCGGGGTCGATCCGGCCGAGCAGCGCGCCTTCGGCGTAGAGGTAGACATCGAAGACGAAGATGAAGCCCAGCCCCACGCACAAGGGCTTGGCCGACCAGCGCAGCGCGTCGGCCAGGTTGCGGAAGATCTGCTCGATCAGCACCAGGCCCATGACCGGCAGGCCGAGCGCCACCAGCAGGAAGTTGCGCGAAGCATCGGGCTCGTACTGCCCCTGGCGCACGCGCTCGGCCAGCGCCAGCGCGGCGGCGGCCAGCAGCGCGGCGGTCAGCCACGCGCTCGCGCGGGGCAAGCTGCGGCCGCCTGGGCCCGGCTGCGACGCCCCGCCACCGCCCGCCGGGCGCAGCATCAACAGCAGCACGATCAGCCAGGCCGCGTAGCGCGCGAGGTCGAAGCCGGCGGCCACGTAGCCGGGCCAGGTGTAGGGCGAGAGTTGATCGCCGACGCCGGCCAGCGCCCAGCCCAGGCTGAGCACCACGGCGCCCAGCATCGCCTGTTGCACGCGGGCGCCGCGCCGCGAGGCGTAGCCGTGCTTCAGCAGGTAGATGGCGAACGCCGCGTAGACGGCCGCCGCGATCGCGTGGCCCACCAACGGCAGCGTGAGCGAGGGTTCAAGCATCGGGGCCGGGGTCAGCGCCCGCTCGTGCGGCGAAGCCGCCGCGAGCGTTCAGCGTGCGCCCTTGGCGGTGAGCACGACGAAGACCGTCTCGAACAGGATGACGATGTCGAGGAAGAGCGAATGGTTCTTCACGTAGTACAGGTCGTACTGGAGTTTCTCCTGCGAGTCCTCCACCGTCGATCCGTACTGATACCGCACCTGCGCCCAACCCGTCACGCCCGGCTTGACGCTGTGGCGGGCCGCGAAGTACGGGATCTGCGCCGTCAACTGCTCGACGAAGAACGGCCGCTCCGGCCGCGGGCCGACCAGGCTCATCTCGCCCTTGAGCACGTTGAAGAGCTGCGGTAGTTCGTCGACCCGCAGCTTGCGGATGATGGCGCCGATGCGCGTCACCCGCGAATCGTTGGCCACGGCCCAGACCGGGCGGCCGTCTTTCTCGGCATCGGTGCGCATGCTGCGGAACTTGCACACCTTGAAGGTCTTGCCGTTCTGGCCCACGCGCTCCTGAAGGTACAGCAGCGGGCCGCGGCTTTCCAGCTTGATCAGCAGCGCCGTCACCAGCATGATCGGCAGCGCCAGCACGAACAGCACGAACGAGCACAGCAGGTCGAAGCTGCGCTTGATCAGGCTGCGCGCCACGCCCTGGTTGAAGCCGCTGCCGAAGATCAGCCAGCCGGCGTTGACGTAGTCGATGCGGATCTGGCCCAGCGTCTTCTCGAAGTGCGTGGCGATGTCGTAGACCTTGATGCCGCTGAGCTTGCAGTCCAGCAGTTGCCGCAAGGGCATGCTGCCGGCGCGGCGCTCGGTCAGCGCGACGACGATCTCGTCGACCTGCAGCCGCCGCGCCGTTTCGGTGAGCGACTGGCCGTCGGTCGACAGCAACTCGCCGCTGGCGACGGAGACTTCCTTTTCGTTGGGGCCCGAGACGTAGCCGACGATGTGCGCGTTGGGGTCCGACGCCTTCAGCGTGGCGCCGACGATGCCCGCGGCAGGCCCCGCGCCGAAGATCAGGATGCGCGTGCGCGACAGGGGGTCGGCGCCCCACAGCGTGACGTACAGGCGGCGAAGCACCACGGCCCCGGCGCCGAACATGGCGGCGTACTTGATGGCTTCGCGATTGGTGACGGTGGGGGGCAGCAGGTCGAAGACGAAGTACGTCAACGGCAGCACGATCAACAAGGCGATGGTCGCACGGCCCAGCGCCTGGGACGCCGTGAAGTTGCTGGAGCGTTGGTAAAAACCCGAAGCCGAGTTGACGATGAACATGCCGGCGGCGACCGACAGCACCGGCGCGCCGGCCTGCGCCCCGATGGCGGACAGTCCGTCGGCGAACGCCACGAACACGACCAACATGGCCAGCAGCAGGAAAGCCAGGTCGAACAGCACCCGCAGCATGCTTTGCCGGCTTACGTAGTGGCTGAAGATGCGGATCATCGAGAGAAACCTGTGATTCGGATCAATTCGTAAGACCGGCTGGCCGATCGGCAGGCCAGTTATTCACAGTCGGCAGCACGTGCCCGGTGGGAGCTGGCGCCACGCGGACGCTTTGAGATGAGTGATCTCCCGACACCGGGCGACGACTGTAAGGAGCCGGTCTCCGGCCGAACAACCCCCGGCCTAGGGGGGCGCACCGTGGTCCATGCCCAACAGTTGACACCCGCTTGCAATTATTGTTGTCCACAGGCCCAGGATGATTGCAGCCGCCATTGCGCCCGTCACGGATAGTTTCGGTACTCGTCCACGACGACGCACCTCGCGCCACCGCAGACATCGTGGCCACCGGCCCGCACAATGCGCCGCGTCGATGACAGCCCGGCGACAGCGCATGCAGCAACACCGCCCTCAGCCCCCCGATCTGCGGCGCCGCCGCCTGCTGGCGCTGGCCGGCGGCGCTGTGGCGCTGCCGGCCTGGGCGGCGACGCCCTTGCCGGAGCTGATCGCCACGGCCAAGCCGTCGGTGTGCGCCGTCGGCACCTTCAACATGATGGACAGCCCGCGCTTCGGCTTTCGCGGCAGCGGCTTCTTCATCGGCGACGGCAGCATCGTGGCCACCTGCTGGCACGTGCTGCCCGACCTGACGGCGCCCAACCGCACGGCGGGCGTGACCTCGATCGCCGTGCAGACGGCCCGGCCCGACGGCAGCCTGGAACAGCGCGACGCCGAAGTGCTGGGCAGCAGCCGCGCGCACGACCTGGCGCTGCTGCGCATCAAGGGGCAGCCGGGGCCGGCCCTGCCCCTGGCGGCGGCCGGCACGGCGCGCGAAGGCATGGACGTGGCGCTGATCGGCTACCCGATCGGCGGCGTGCTGGGCTTCAAGCCGGTCACCCACCGCGGCATCGTGGCTTCCATCGTCGCCAGCGCCTTGCCGACGGCCGGCGCCCGCCAGCTCGACGAAGGCACGGTGACGCGGCTGCGCGAGGGCAGCTTCGAGCTGCTGCAGCTCGACGCCACCGCCTATCCGGGCAACAGCGGCGGGCCGCTGTTCGAGCTGGAGACCGGCCGCGTCATCGGCGTCGTCAACATGGGGCTGGTGAAGGGCGGCCGCGAATCGGCGCTCAGCCAGCCCACCGGCATCACCTACGCGCTGCCGGTGCGCTACCTGCACGCGCTGATCGCCGAGAACCGCTCCTAGACCTTGTAGTAGCCGCGGTACCAGTCGACGAATCGGCCGATGCCGGCGCTGATCGAGGTCGCCGGCTTGAACTGCACCCAGTCTTCCAGCGCCGCCACGTCGGCGTAGGTGGCGGGCACGTCGCCGTCCTGCAGCGGCAGGAAGTTCTTCTCGGCCTTGCGGCCCAGCGCGTCCTCGATGCAGGCGATGAAGTCCATCAGCGGCACCGGCTGGTGGTTGCCGATGTTGAACACGCGGTACGGCGCATGGCTGGTGGCGGGGTCGGGCTGCTCGGCGTCGTAGCGGTCCGACGGCGTGGCCACGCGGTCGGTCACGCGGATCACGCCTTCGACGATGTCGTCCACGTAGGTGAAGTCGCGCCGCATGTTGCCGCGGTTGAAGACGTCGATCGGCCGGCCTTCGAGGATGGCCTTGGTGAACAGGAACAGCGCCATGTCCGGCCGCCCCCAGGGCCCGTAGACCGTGAAGAAGCGCAAGCCCGTGGTCGGCAGGCCGAACAGGTGGCTGTAGGTGTGCGCCATCAGCTCGTTGGCCTTCTTGGTGGCCGCGTACATGCTGACCGGGTGGTCCACGCGGTCGTGCACCGAGAACGGCATGCGTGTGTTGCCGCCGTAGACCGACGAACTGGACGCGTACACCAGGTGCTGCACGCCGCCGTGGCGGCAGCCTTCCAGCACGTTCATGAAGCCGACGACGTTGCTGTCGACGTAGGCGTGCGGGTTCTGCAGCGAGTAGCGCACGCCGGCCTGCGCCGCCAGGTGGATGACGCGGTCGAAGCGCTCGGCGGCGAACAGCGCCTCCATCGCCGGCCGGTCGGCGACGTCGATCTGCACGAAGCGGAAACCCGGCGCCGGCGTCAGCCGAGCCAGGCGGTCGCGCTTGAGCTGCACGTCGTAGTAGTCGTTGAGGTTGTCGAGGCCGACCACCTCGTCGCCGCGCGCAAGCAGGCGCAGGCTGGTGGTCATGCCGATGAAGCCGGCGGCTCCGGTGACGAGGATCTTCATGCGCGGCAGCGGGGGTTGAGGGGCGGGAGGACGGGGCAAAGCGCTGCAGTCTAGCGGCCCGCCTCGCCGCGGGGCCGGCACTTTCCGACGATTGCCGGCGCCCTTTCAGCCGCCGCTGTGCGGTTCCACCTCAGCCGCCGCTACGCGGTGCCACCTCAACCGCCGCTACGCGGTTCCGCCTCAACCGCCGCTACGCGTTTCCACCTCAGCCGCCGCTACGCGGCGAGGGCACGAACGCGTCCGAGAAGCAGAACTGCTCGCCCAGCCCGTGCGCCAGGAAGTCGGGCACCGCCGCCTGCACCATTCGCACCGAGCCGCAGGCGTAGACCTCGAAGCCGCCGAGGTCGGGGTGGTCGGCCAGCAAGGCTTCGTGCACGTAGCCGCGGCGGCCGCTCCAGCGTGCGTCGTCGTCGGCCTCCGACAGCACCGGCACGTAGCGGAAGTTGGGGTGCTCGGCCTGCCAGCGCTGCAGCAGCTCCTGCAGGTACAGGTCGCCGGCCTTGCGCACGCCCCAGTAGAGCTGCATCGGCCGCTGCACGCCGCGGCGGAAGGCGTCTTCGAGAATGCTCTTGATCGGCGCGAAGCCGGTGGCGCCGGCCAGCATCAGGATGGGCCGCTCGCTGTCGTGCAGCGTGAAGCGGCCGAGCGGCCCTTCGAAATCGAGCGTGTCGCCGACCTTCATCTGCTCGAAAACCTGGGTCGTGAAGCGGCCGCCGGGAATCCAGCGCACGTGCAGCTCGATCACGTCGCCCGCGGTCGACGGCGGCTGCGCCGGGTCGGCCGGCGCGTTGGCGAACGAGAAGGCGCGCTTCTCGCCGTCGGCCAGCAGGATGTTGATGTACTGGCCGGCGGTGAAGGGCAGGTGCTGGCCTTCGGGCAGCGCGATGTGCATGCGCATCAGGTCGGGCGAGAGCCGTTCCATGCGCTGCACGCGCGCCTGCCAGCGGCCCAGCGGCGTGGCGTCGGCGCTGCCCAGCGTGGCAACGCCTTCGACTTCGATCTCCACGTCTTCCAGCGCCACCGCGCAGCACATCAGCGCCTGGCCGCGCGCCTGCATGGCCGGCGTCAGCGCCGCGGCCTGGAAGGCGCCCTGGTCGACGCGGCCGTTGAGCACCGTGCACAGGCATTGGCCGCAGCCGCCGGCGCGGCAGTCGTAGGGCAGCGCCAGGCCGGCGCGCAGCCCGGCTTCGAGCAGCGTCTCGCCCGGCCGCGCCGCGATGCGCGCCGGCCCCGGGTGCGCGGTGATCTGCCGCAGCTGCCCGGCGCGGCGCCGCGGCGGCAGCCAGGGCAGCAGCGCCAGCAGCGCCGTGCCGCCCAGCACCAGCGTCCACACGCCCGCCAGCGGCCAAGCGTACAGCAGCGTGAAGATGGGCAGGATGAACCAGTCGATCGACAGCACCGCCGGCGTCGTGTGCAGGTCGGCCGGGCCCTGGCTGACCACCGGCGCCAGCAGCGCCAGCAGCAGCAGCATCACCAGCAGCGCCACGGTGATGGGCCGCGGCGGCTGCGTGGCGGCCTTGGGCACGCGCTGCACGTGCACCCACATCAGCAGCAGCATCAGCAGCGGCACGCCGATGTGGATGAAGACCAGCAGCGAGAACAGCCGGTCGTTGACGTGCTCGGGCAGGATGAAGTTGCGGATCAGCCGGCCGCCGAAGCCGGGCAGCCAGTCCAGCCACTCGAAGCTGGCCTGCGTGACGAACTGCGCCAGCCGGTCCCACGGCAGCATGTAGCCGTTGGCGCCGGCGATGTAGGCCAGCCACAGCAGCACCACGCCGGTGACCCACGAGAACCAGCGAAAGCCGCGCAGCCGGTCGAAGGCGAAGTAGCGCAGCAGGTGGATCAGCATGCTCAAGAGCATCGCGTCCGACGCATGCCGGTGCACCGTGCGCAGCACGCCGCCGGCGCCCCAGGCGCCGTGGCTGATGGCCTCCACCGAGCGGTAGGCGCCGCTGACGCTGGTGTCGAAGAAGGCATACAGCACGAGCCCGGTGCCGCCGACCACCCAGAACAGGAAGAAGGTGATCGCCCCCAGGTGGTACAGCGGGTTCAGCCGGTCGCCGAAGGCGCGGTTGAACAGCGCCTCGGCGCGCATGAAGCCGGCGCGCAGCACGCGCTGAAGCAAGGCGATCATCGCGCCGCCGCCCGCATGGCGCGCCACACCACCAGCGCGAACAGCAGCCCGCCGACCACCGCCAGCAGCCCGCCCAGGCCCATCAAGCCCATGCCGGCCACCTCGCCGGTGCTGCGCAGCACCTGCTCGGCGCCGGCCACCTTGCGCTGCACGCCGTAGCCGCCCGACCACACGAGGCCGACGATGTGCATCAACTGCCCGATGCCGTAGACCCAGGGCTGCGCCACCGCCAGCCGGCCGCTGGGCGCCGCGTAGCCCAGGCGCGGCAGCAGGTGGTAGACCATGCCCATCAGCGCCAGCGTGACGCCGACGATGCAGCCGTGGTAGTGCGCCGGGATCTTGACGTTGCTGCCCTGGATGCCCAGGCCGATCAGCCCGCCGGCGACGAACAGCAGCATCGACGCCAGCAGCGCCGCGCGCAGCGGCCGCTGCAGCGCGCCCACCGAGCGCAGCGGCGCCACCGCCACCAGCACCGCCAGCGCCAGCGGCACGATGGCCACGCCGCCGCCGAAGCGCATGCCCCAGGTGTGCATGTCGCGGTGCTCGACCGTGCTCACGTCGTGCATCAGATAAGCCAGCGGCGTGACGAAGACGCTGGCCAGCGCCACCGCGAACATCAGCAGCACCACGCGCGGGCTCAAGGGCAGCCGCCCGCCGCAGGCCTGCGCCAGCGCCAGCCAGGAGACCAGCATCAGCAGCGTCCAGGTGAACTGCAGCGCATGGCCGCCGCCCCAGAACAGGATCTCGTAATAGGCCTTGGCCGGCAGATCGGCCGGCACCACCGCCAGCGACCAGCCGAAGGCCAGCAGCCCGACCGCCGCCGCCACCACGCTGGCGTTGAGGCCGAAGCGCAAGGCACCGCTGCCGTCGGGCGCCAGCCCCACGGGCAGGGCGCGCGCCAGTCCCAGCGCCACCAGCGCCAGCGCGCCGGCGCCGAACAGCGCCAGCGCGCCGCGGAAGACCACGCCGTCGAGCACCGGGATGTAGTTGGCCATCACCGCCGCCTGCCCGGGCTCGACGAAGGCGGCCAGCGCCATGCCGAAGGCGCCCAGCGCGCACAGCGCCAGCGGCACGCGCGCCGCCAGCCGCGCGCGCGGCGTCTGCGGCTCGCGCAGGTTCAGGCTCCACAACAGCCCGGCCATCGCGGCGAACCAGACCAGCACCGACAGGTCGACGTGCACGACCAGCGCCACGCGAAAGAAGTCGCCGGCCGGCAGCCAGGCGTTGATGCCCGGCGTGCGCGCCAGCACCAGCAGCACCGAGAACAGCCCCGAGCCCAGCAGCGCCGCCAGCGCCAGCAGCAGCCAGCGCCGCGCCAGCGCGATGCGCTCGGCGCCGGCCACCGGCAGCACGTAGTCGGACGGGGTGGATGCCGTGGCAGGCACGGCGCGGGAATGCTTGCGCAAGGCGACGAGGGTGTTCATTGCAGGGTGATGCCGCCCTTCTCGGCGTCGAAATCGATGACCAGCACCTGGCCCGGCACCAGCTTCACCGTGGCTTCGCGGTGGTACGGCGTGGCGCGGGCGCGCACGTCGTCGGAAAAGCGCACCGCGATGCGCTGCTCGCCGGCCGGCACCACCAGGCGCTGGTAAAGCGCCGAGGCGCCGTCCTTGGACAGGCCGCTCGGCGGCGCCGTGCGGCTGAGCACGTTGGCGCCGTTGACGTCGACCTCGATCGTCACCGGTGAGCGTTCGCGCGGGCACTGTTCGGTGGCGCGCATGTTGGGCGGCAGCTTGGCCAGCTCGGCGTCGCTGAGCTTGCGGCAGTCGCCCACCGGCTTGCCCACGCGCGAGAAGCTGACCTTGATCAGCGCCTGCCCGGGGCCCAGGTGGTGGTACGGCGGCCAGTGCGAGAAGACGCCGATCGCCAGCGCGAACAGGCCGTACAGCAGCACCTGGCCCAGCCAGCGCGCCGGGCCGGCCGGCGCATCGGAAGGACGTGACGGAGAAGAAGACAAGGTTTCAGCCATGGCGCAGGCGCCGTTCGGGATCCGAAGGAATCGGGGCCAGCGCCTGCACGCGCCGGCGCAGGCGTTGCAGCGCGGCGGCCAGCAGCGCCTCGTCGCCGGGGCCGGCGTAGACCAGCTCCACGCGCTCGGGCGGCACCTGGGCGCGCAGGTGCGGCTCGCGGCGGCCGGCCAGGCGCTCGGCGGTCCAGCGCTCGCCCAGGCGGAACTCGCAGCCGCCTTCGCGGCAGGCGGCCACCAGCACGCCGGCGGCGCCGTCGCGCAGCGCGTACTCGACGAACGACGGCGGCAACTGCCCGGCGCAAAGCAGGCTGCAGCCGCTGACATCATCATCATCGGCGTTAGCCGCGGCCCCGCGGCGCGCGCCGTGGTCGCAGCCGAACACCACCAGCGGCCGCTCGGCCTTGGACGCCGCCAGGTCCTCGCGCAGCCGGCGGCGCAAGCCGTCGACGCCGAGCTGCGGCATGTCGATGCCGGTGACCAGCCGCTCCGCGCCGCGGAACGGCGTCGACGACGGGCAGGCGCCGGCGCAGATGCCGCAGCCCACGCAGAGGTCGGCGTCGACCTGCGCGAGCTGGCGGCCGATGCGCTGGTTGGGGTGCGGCACCATGGTCACCGCGGCGTAGGGGCAGTCGGCGAAGCAGCGCCGGCAGCCGTTGCAGTTGGCCGCATCGACCAGCGCCACCGCCGGCTTGGCCGGCTGCGGCCAGTACGGCAGCGTCAGCAGCAGCAGCGCCGCGCCGCCGACCAGCGCCCAGGTGAGCGCGGCCGAGCCGGCATCGGTGAGCGGGTGCAGCCACAGCAGCAGCCAGTCGAGCTGCAGGCTTTGCGGCACGCGGTCCAGCGCCGCCGGCGGCTGGCTCAGCACCGGCCAGGCCAGCGCCAGCGCGGCCAGCGTCAGCGTGACGCCCAGCGCCAGCGGCCGCGGCGGCAGCCACTCGGCGCGGCTGAGGCGCTGCACGTGGAACCACAGCCCGAACAGCAGCAGCAGCGGCACCCCCAGGTGGACGAAGACGAACAGCGAAAACAGCCGGTCGCCCACCGCGCCGGCCAGGAAGTTGCGCGCCAGCGGCGCCGCCAGCAGCGGCAGCGCGTCCAGCCACTCGGCGGTGGCGATGGCCGAGTACTGGCCGAGCTGGTCCCAGTTGAGCCAGAAGCCGCCGATCGACGCGACGAAGACGAAGCCGATCAGCACCACGCCGGTCAGCCAGTGGAAGCGGCGCACGCCGCGCTCGTGCGCGTGCAGCCATTCGCGCAGCAGGTGCAGCAGCATGGCCAGCATCAGCGCGTCGGCTGCGTAGCGGTGCAGGCCGCGCAGCAGCAGGCCCAGGCCCAACGGCACATGCGCCAGCGCCTCGACCGACGCCCAGGCGCCGGCCGCCGAGGTATCGAGCACCGCGTACAGCACGATGCCGCTGGCCGCCAGCAGCCAGAACGCCAGCACGCCGATCGCGCCCAGGTGGCGCAGCGGGTTCAGGCGCGAGCCGAAGGCGGCGTCGAACAGCGCTTCGACGGCCTGCCAGCCCTTCAGGCCGCGCTGCCGGAGGCTGGTTGCGGAGGCTGACATGTTGACCGGCGCGCGCGCCGCTGGCTGCGCCATTCGAGCAGACCGTAGACGATGACCGTGAGGAAGAAGCCGGCGCCGCCGATGATTTCGAGGATCAGCTTGACGTCGTAGCGGTACTCGCCGCTGTCGGGGTCGTAGATGGTGCACAGGATGCGCACGCGCTCGACCATGCTGGCCAGCGTCACCGGCGCGGCCTGCGGCGGCGCGGCCAGCAGCAACTGGCGCAGCGGCTCGCCCAGGCGGTCGGCGCGCAGGCGGTCGCCGTAGACCTGGGCGTGGATGCGGCCCTGCGCGTCGACCACGGTCACGCCGAGCACGTGGTCGAAGCCGGCCGGCGTCGCCACGTAGCTGAAGCCGAAGGCGCGCGTCAGCGGCTCGACCTGCTCGCGCGTGGGGCTCAGGAACTCCCAGTTGCGGTAGCCGATGCGGTTCTGCGCCGCGAAGGCGCGCATCGCGTCGGGCGTGTCGAAGGGCTGGTTGAAGCCGATGCTGACGACGTTGAACTGCTGCTCGCCGAGCATGCGGTCGAGCCCCTTGACGGCTTCGTAAAGCGCGCGCGTCTGCGTCGGGCAGATCTGGAAGCAGCCGGTGTAGATGAAGCTCACCAGCAGCGGCTTGCCGCGGTAGCGCGACAGGTTCACGAGCTGGCCCTGGCGGTCGCGCAGCGCCAGCTCGGGCACCGCGCGGCCGATGGCGGCGTCGCCCAGGCGCAGCGCCTCGCGCTCGTCGAGCGCCGGCACCGCGGTGGGGGTCGTGGGGGTCGTGGTGGTGGTGGCAGCCTCGGCTTCGGCGGCGGCCGCGCGCGCGCCGCCGCCGATCAGCAGCAGCGCCGCGGCGGCCAGCAGCGCGGCGGCAAGGCGTTCAACGCAAGGCAGCGTCAATCAACACCCCGGCGATCAAGGCGCTGAGCTGCAGCATCGACGCGAAGAACGAGGCCATGGCGGTGCTGCGCTGCGGCGCGCGCGCCAGCGCGTGCGTCTTGCGCAGGAAGTAGGCGCCGCCGATCACCGCGCCCGCGCCGTAGGCCCAGCCGGCGCCGAAGGCCAGCGGCAGCAGCGAGGCCACCACCAGTGCCACGGTGTTGGCGTGCACGATGCGCGCGGCCCTCGCCGGCCCCACCACCACCGGCAGCATGGGCACGCCGGCGGCGGCGTACTGCGCCTCGTTGGCGATGGCCAGGCTCCAGAAGTGCGGCGGCGTCCACAGGAACAGCACCAGCGCCAGCAGCAGCGCCTGCGGCCCGAGCTGCGGGTTCACCGCCGCCGCGCCGGCCAGCACCGCGAAGCTGCCGGCCAGGCCGCCGACCACGATGTTCCAGGCCGTGCGGCGCTTGAGCCCCAGCGTGTAGACCACCGCATAGGTCAGCGCGCCCAGCAGCACGAAGGTGGCGGCCACCGCGTTGACCCACCAGGCCGCGGCGGCCACCGCGACGACCAGCAGCCCGACGATGATGCTCAGCCAGCCGGCGCTGCGCGGCAGCGCGCCGCTGGCAAACGCGCGGGCGCGCGTGCGCGGCATCAGGCGGTCGCTGTCGGCCTCGACGAACTGGTTGAAGGCGCCGGCGCTGGCCGACGCGACGAACACCGACAACGCCAGCACCAGGGCCTGCAGCGCCGTCACCGACGCGCCCCCGGGAACGATGGCCAGCCCGGCGACGGCGGTGAGCATGATCAGCAGCCCGATGCGCAGCTTGAACACGCTCGCCACCAGGCGCCAGCGGCCACCCTGGGTCATGGTGAAACCTCCGTGCTCCGCACTGCGGTGTGAATCCCTTCGGGCGGCCGGGCGGGACTCACGACAAGCCCCACAAGGTCGAGAGGTACTTCCAGTTGATGAAGTAGTACAGCACGAAGGCCAGCAGGAAGACCATCGCCAGCGCGAAGGTGCCGGGCGCCGCGAAGCCCATCGAGCCGTAGGTCTGCGCGGCACCGGTCGGCGCGGTGCGCGGGATCGGCGTGAACTTCGGGCTGGTGGCGCCTTCGTCGAGCTTGCGGCCGAACAGCAGCGAGCCGACGGTGATCAGGATGTAGATCGCGCCGCCGGCGATCGCCACCACGCCGCCGATGCCCACCAGCGCCATCATCAGGTAGGCGGCGCCGGGCCATTCGTAGGCCAGGGCGTGGCCGTTGAAGGCCATGTCCCAGTGCCGGCGCGAGACGCCCAGCGTGCCGGCGCCCATCATCACCAGGCAGAAGAAGTACATCGAGAAGCCGAACAGGTAGGGCTGCCACTTGGCCAGCCCGGGCAGGATCATCTCGCGCTTGAACAGCACCGGGATCAGGTAGTAGGTCAGCGCCATGAAGGTCAGCGTCGTGCCCACCACCACCGTGGCGTGGAAGTGCCCCGGCACGTAGATGGTGTTGTGGATGATCATGTTGAGCTGCTCGGTGCCCATCATCACGCCGGAGATGCCGCCGAGGAAGCCGAAGCCGATGATCGAGATGAACACGCCCGAGAACGTCGGGTTGCCCCAGGGCGCCTTGCGCAGCCACTCGAACAGGCCCTTGGTGTAGCCCTTCTGGCGCTGCGCCACTTCCATCGCGCCGGGGATCGTCAGTCCGTGCAGCATCGAGGCCAGCACCGCGAAGTACATGAAGTAGCTGGTGTTGACGACCTTCCAGCCGGTGGACAGCCCCGGGTCGGCCAGCAGGTGGTGCGCCGAGGCGAGCTGCAGGAACAGGATGTACAGCAGGAAGGCGGTGCGGCTGACGCGCTCGCTCATCGGCTTGGCGCCGAAGGCGATGGCCGCCACCAGGTACCACACCGAGATGTGCGCCGCCACGTTGATCTGCTGCGACGAGTGGCCGAAGGCCCACCAGATGGTGCGGTAGACCAGCGGATCGACCGACTTCACGACGCCCAGCGACATCAGCCAGGTGGGGATCAGGATGATCGCGCCCGAGGCAATGGTGAACACCGCGATGATGGCCGCCGTGATGGCGCCGAAGGTGACCAGCGGCACCGAGCCGGTGTAGGTCTTCTCGCGCTTGGCCACCACCAGGGTGCCGAAGAACACGAAGCAGGCGACGAGCGCGCCGACGGCGAACAGGATCAGGCCGAGGTAGAAGTTCGGCTCGGCCATCATCGGCACGTACGAGGTCATCATCACGCTGGACGCGCCGCGGAACACCGAGATGTTGTTGACCACCGAGCCGATCAGCATCAGCGCGAAGGCCAGCCAGGCGATCTTCGGCGTCGCGATTCGACAGCGCAGCAGCGTCGAGGCGCAGAAGTACAGCACCGCGACCTCGAAGAAGATGATCCAGAAGATCAGCATGTCGATGCCGTGCGCCGTGAGCACCATGTAGAAGGTGTCGGCCTCCAGCCAGCGCACCGCCGGCCAGCGCGTCAGCACGACGCCGATGGCCAGCAGGCCGCCGATCAGCAGCCAGACCACGGCGATGAAGGCGTTGGCCTTGATCAGCCATTCGGCCTGGCGCTCGAATTGCAGCCCGGAACGCGGGCAGGTGCGATACGTCGTCGCGGTGCTCATCGCGTCCTCCTCACTTGATGTAGATGCGACCGACCATCTTGTGGTGGCCGATGCCGCAGTATTCGTTGCAGACCACCGAGTAGGTGCCCGACTGGTTGGGCGTGACGGTGACCACGTGCTCGAAGCCGGGCACGATCTGGATGTTGATGTTCGCCGGCTGCAGCGAGAAGCCGTGGTTGTAGTCCATCGCCGTCAGGTGCAGCTTGTAGGTCTTGCCCTTCTCCAACTCCAGGATCGGGTAGAAGCTCCACAGCCGCGCCAGCATGTAGACGTCGCTGCCCGCCGGCGGCGCCACCACCGGCGTCTTCTCGTCGGTCTCGGTGCGCACGGTGTACTTGTCGACCATCGCCTGCACCTTGGGCATGAACTTGTCAGGCGTGGTGCGGTAGGTCTCGGTCGACAGGTTCTGCTGGCCCCAGATGTGCCAGCCGACCATCATGAAGAACATGATCAGGCACCAGGTCAGCGCGATGGCGATCCAGGTGCCTTCGACACGGTCGATCGGGTGCTTGTACCAAAGCCGCTCGGCCGGCGGAAGAATGGCGCTCATGCCGTTCTCCTACTTGGCCACCGGCAGCGTGAGGATGTCGACCACGCCCCACACCGTGTAGACCATCATGGGCACGAACACGCCGAGGAACAACAGCAGGAACGGGTTGTCCAGCAACTGCTGCATCCAGGGCACGGGTTCGTTCGGATCGTCGTGTGCCGGTGTCGTCATGAGCGCTCCTTCGTCGTGAGGACTGAAATGGACGGACGGCTCCCCTCGCGAGCCCCCCGGATGCGGCGCATTCTTTGCCCCGCCCCCTGGGCCGGGACATGAACCAAGTCAAGAAAAACGAAGCCCGAAACCGCCCCGGCAACGCGCGCGGCTAGCATCGAATCCCTGCTGCTTTCGCGGGTTTTGCTTGCCGCTCCCGCCGTGCCCATCGATGGCCCTCGCCGCCCCTGAGCCCGCGCGCCGCCGCGCGCAGATCCGCCGCCTGGCCCGCGTCTGCGTGGCGCTGATGCTGGCCACCATCGTGCTCAGCGCCTACCTGCGCCTGTCGCAGGCCGGTGCGCCGCCGGCCGCCGCGTCCGGCGTTGCCGAAGGGCTGGCGCGGCTGGCCCACCGCATCGTGGCCACCGTCTTCCTCGGCCTGGCCGTGGCCTTGCTGGTGATCAGCCACCGGCCGCGCCCGGCGCTGCGGCCCGAGGGCCCGCTGGCGCTGGCGCTGCTGGTGCTGACGCTGGCGCTGGCCGCACTCGGCGTGGTGACGCGCGGCGCCACGCTGCCGGCGGTGACGCTGGGCAACCTGCTCGGCGGCTTCGTGCTGCTGGCGCTCAGCGTGCGGCTGGCGGCGCCGCCGACGCCGCCAGCGTCAACGCGGCCAACGCTTCAGTTGAGGCGCTGGGCCGCCGTCGCGCTGCTGGCCGTCGTGCTGCAAGCGGCGCTGGGCGCGCTGATCAGCGGCGCCGCGGCCGCGCAGGCCTGCGGCGACTGGGCCGATTGCAGCCGCATCGCGGGTCAGGCCGGCTGGGACGCGCAGGCGCTCAACCCCTGGCTGGCGCCCGATGCCGCCGCGGCGCCCGGCCAGCCGCGCGGCGCCTGGCTGCACCTGCTGCACCGCGGCGGCGCGGCGCTGCTGCTGCCGCTGCTGGCCGTGGTGGCCTGGCTGGCGCTGCGCCTGGGCCGCCGCGCGACCGGCCTCGCCATCGGCGCGCTGCTGCTGCTGCAGGCGCTGCTCGGGCTGTGGATGACGGCCAGCGGCCTGCCGCTGGCCGCCGTGCTGCTGCACAACCTCATCGCGGCTGCGCTGCTCGCCCTGCTGGCGCGCCTGGTCTGAGCGGCGGCGCGAGCGGTGCCACCACCGCCGGCACGGCGCGCGTGCGCGCCAGCAGGTGCGTCATCAGCACGATCGCCGCGCCAGCGCCGCCGGTGTGCGCCAGCGCCGCCAGCAACGGCCAGCCGAGCACGACGTTGGACAGCCCGCTCGCGAACTGCCACGCCGCCAGCGCCGCCAGGCCTTGCGCATAACGTCGTAAATGAACGCCGCCGTGCCGGTGCAGCGCCCAGGCCAGCGCGGCCATCGAGGCCAGCACGACGTAAGCCGCCAGCCGGTGCGTGTAGTGGATCGCCGTCAGCGCCGCAAACGGCAGGCCCTGGCCGTCGCCGGTCTGCCCCAGGTCGCGCAACAACGTGAAGCCGTGGCCGAAGTCCATCGGCGGCCACCACGAACCCTGGCAGCGCGGAAACTCGCTGCACGCCAGCACTGCGTAGTTGGTGCTGACCCAGCCGCCCAGCGCGCTCTGCACCACGATCAGCGCCAGCACGGCCCAGGCGGCACGGCGCAGGCCGGCGCTGCAGGGCACGGCGGCCAAGCGGCGGTCGTGCGCCTGCAGCGTCAACAGCGCCAGCCCGGCGTAGCCGCCCAGCAGGTGCAGCGTGACGATCGCCGGGTAGAGCTTGAGCGTGACCGTCAGCGCGCCGAAGGCGCCCTGCACGCAGACCCAGACGAAGGCCGCCGTGGCCAGGCCTGGCGACACCGCCGCTGTTGTGGGCCATGGCGGCGCCGGTGGCGCCGCCGTGGGCCATGGCGGCGCCGGTGGCGCCGTGTGGTCGCGCCGGCGCAGCCACCAGCTCGCCAGCATGGCCACCGTGATCAGCGCCCCCAGCGACGTGGCCAGGTAGCGGTGGACCATCTCGATCCAGGCCTTGCCGTGGGTCACCGGCCCGTCGGGCAGCACGGCCTGCGCGGCGTTGATCTCGTGGCGTGCGCCCAGCGGGCTGGCGTTGCCGTAGCAGCCCGGCCAGTCGGGGCAGCCGAGGCCGGAATCGGTCAGCCGCGTGAAGGCGCCGAATAGCACCAGGTCGAAGGTCAGCACCAGCAGCAGCCGGGTGAGCAGCCGCCAGCGGGCGGGCCAGCCGCCGCCACGCTCGCGCCGCAGGATCCAGGTCAACACCAGGGTGGCGGCGAGGCCGCCGATCAGCAGCAACTGGCCGGCGGGCGAAAGGTCGTAGAAGCTGGCTTGCATGGCGGCGAGCGGGCGCGTGGGCCGCGCGGGAGATCCGGAATCGGCCGCCGCAGTGTGGGCAAGCACCGCGCCACCACACTTGAGGCGTGTCAAGCCTCGCACCGACGGCGCCGGCGGCCGCAGAATCGCCGCACCGGCCCCGCAGTTCAGGGCCGCGGGGAGGATGGGCCATGGCGCCTGCCATCACGAGCCTGGGCCGCTGGTTGCGGCTGTTCACGCTGTGCCTGCTGCTGCCGGGCGGTGGCGCCACGGCCGCCGCGCCGCCGATGACGCGCCAGCAGGCGCTGCAGGCCCTGTCGCACCCGCAGGCGCTGCAGCGCCAGGCCGCCGTGGCGCGGCTGGCCGACCTCGGGCAGATGGCCGACAGCCGCCGCGTGGCCGAGCGGCTGCGCGACGAAGACGCCGACGTGCGCCGCCTGGCCGGCTCGGCGCTGTGGATGATCTGGAGCCGCTCGGGCGACAAGGCCATCGACCGCCTGTTCGAGCGCGGCATGCGCCAGATGGGCGAAGGCGAGCTCGACGCCGCGCTGGCCAGCTTCGACCGCGTGGTGCGCCTGAAGCCGGCCTTCGCCGAAGGCTGGAACAAGCGCGCCACCGTGCACTTCATGCTGGGCGACGACGAGGCCTCGCTGCACGACTGCCGCGAGACGCTCAAGCGCAACCCGCTGCACTTCGGCGCGCTGTCGGGCATGGCCCACATCCACCTGCGCCGCGGCGACGCCGAGCTGGCCTTGCAGGCCTACACCCGTGCGCTGCAGGCCAACCCCAACCTCGAAGACGGGCCGGAGATGCTGGAGCTGCTCGAAGACGCCGTGCGGCGCCACGGTGGCCAGCGGACTTGATCGGCTCCGCGCCGCACCGGCCCGCGCCTGGGTGGCGCTGGCCGCGCTGCTGGCCGCCGGCTGCCTGGCCGCGACGAAGCTGCCCACCGCCTGGCTGGACTGGCAGCCGGCGCTCGCCTGGACGCAGCCCTGGCGCTGGTGGACCGCCGCCTGGGTGCACTGGAGCAAGCTGCACCTGGCCGCCAACCTGGCCGGCCTGATGCTGCTGGCGGCGCTGGGGCTGCTGGCGCGCTTGCCGCGGCGCGCCGCCTGGGCCTGGGCGCTGGCCTGGCCGTTGACGCAGCTCGGCCTGGCGCTGCGGCCCGACCTGCCGCGCTTCGGCGGCCTGTCGGGCGTGCTGCACGCCGGCGTGGCGGTGGCGGCGCTGCATCTGCTGTGGCCGACCCGCAAGCCGCGGCAGCGCTGGATCGGCGCCGCGCTGCTGCTCGGGCTGGCGCTCAAGCTCGTGCTCGAAACGCCCTGGGGCCCGGCGCTGCAGATGCGGTCGGGCTGGGACATCGCCATCGTGCCCTGGTCGCACCTCAGCGGCACGGTGGCCGGGCTGCTAACCTCGCTGTCGATGATGTTCGGCCGCCGCCGCCATGTGTCGGCGCCGACACAGACCGCTGCCACGCCGGACACCCACGCGGCCGACACTGCGCCGGCCCGTCGTCCGCCCGTCAACCCTCGACCCTGATGCCCATGGCCTCCACTCCGATGCGACTTCGGCGCCTGCTCGCCCTGGCCCTGCTGATGACCATGCTGCTGGCCCTGCCCTCGATCAGCGGCGGCCCCTGGGCCGCCGACACCACCACGCCGCAGCGCCCGGCGGCGCGCGTGATCGTCAAGTACAAGGCCTTGGGCCGGCTGATGCGCGAGGCCAGCGCCGCCACCGTCGGCGCCGCCGGCCCGCGGCTGGCCGCCGCGATGGCGCAGCGCCACGGCCTGAGCCTGGCCGACGGCCGCGGCATCGACCGCCGCACCCAGGTGCTGCTGGGCGGGCGCGACCTCAGCTCGGCGCAACTGGCCGCCAAGCTGGCGGCCGACGACGACGTGGAATACGCCGTGCCCGACGAGCGCCGCCGCGCGCTGGCCGTGCCGTCAGACCCGCTGTTCGCCGCCAACAGCGTGATCTCGCCGGCCGCCGGGCAGTGGTACCTGCGCGCGCCCGACAGCACCTTCGTCTCGGCCATCAACGCCGTCGGCGCCTGGGACATCAGCACCGGCTCGGCGCAGGTGGTGGTGGCCGACCTCGACACCGGCGTGCGCTTCGACCACCCCGACCTGGCGGCCAAGCTGCTGCCGGGCTACGACTTCATCAGCGACACCGACACCGCCAACGACGGCAACGCCCGCGACAGCGACGCCAGCGACCCCGGCGACTGGACCACCGCCAACCAATGCGACGCCGGCGAAGCCGCCGCCCCCAGCAGCTGGCACGGCACGCAGACGGCCGGGCTGATCGGCGCGCAAACCAACAACGGCGTCGGCATGGCGTCGGTGGGCTTCAACGTGATGGTGCTGCCGGTGCGCGTGCTGGGCCGCTGCGGCGGCTACGACTCCGACATCCTGGCCGGCCTGCGCTGGGCCGCCGGGCTGAGCAGCAGCCCCGTGGCCAACCCCAACCCGGCGCGCGTGATCAACCTCAGCCTGGGCTCGGCCGGCTCTTGCACCGCCGCCTACACCGACGTGATCGGCCAGCTCACGGCCGCCGGCGTGGTGGTGGTGGCCTCGGCAGGCAACGAGGAAGGCCTGGCCGTCGCCACGCCGGCCAACTGCAGCGGCGTGATCGCGGTGGCCGGGCTGCGCCACGCCGGCACCAAGGTGGGCTTTTCCAGCATCGGGCCGCAGGTCACGGTGTCGGCGCCGGGCGGCAACTGCGTCAACACCAGCGGCGCCTGCCTGTACCCGATCCTCACCACCATCAACAGCGGCAACACCGGCCCCGCGGCCAATACCTACAGCGACAGCAGCAACTACTCGGTGGGCACCAGCTTCTCGGCGCCGCTGGTCGCCGGCACCGCGGCCTTGATGCTCTCGGTCAACCCCAGCCTGACGCCGGCGCAGGTGAAGTCGCTGATCCAGGGCAGCGCGCGCGCCTTCCCCACCACCAGCAGCGACCCCACAGTGGCGCAGTGCAAGGCGCCCACGAGCGTGCCGCAGGACGAATGCCTGTGCACCACCTCCACCTGCGGCGCCGGCATGCTGGACGCCGGCGCCGCGGTGGCCGCGGCGGCCGCCAACTCGGCGCCCAGCGTCAGCATCAGCGGCGGCGGCACGGCCGTGCTGGCCGGCAGCACGGTGGCTTTCGACGGCAGCGGCTCCAAGGCGGCCGCCGGGCGCAGCATCAGCAGCTACCAGTGGGCCATCACCGCGGGCAGCGGCATCGCGGCGATCAGCGGCAGCAGCAGCGGCGCCACGGTGAGCGTGCTGACCTCGGGCAGCGGCAGCTTCACCATCCGCCTGATGGTGACCGACAGCGCCGGCGCGCAGGCCAGCGCCAGCAGCACGGTCAACGTCAATGCGCCGGCGGCGCCGACGGTGAACCTGCTGGCCTCGTCGCAGGTGGTGACGGCGGGCAGCACGGTCACCATCGACGGCAGCGGCTCCACGGTGGCAGCGGGCTTGAGCGTGGCCGGCTACCAGTGGGCCATCACCAGCGGCGCCAGCCTGGCCAGCATCACCTCGACGGCCACCGCGTCGAGCGTGAGCATCGCCACCACCGGCAGCAGCAGCGGCAGCTTCACGGTGCGGCTGACGGTGACCGACAGCCTGGGCCAGCAGTCGAACGCCAGCCTGACCATCAACGTCACCGCGCTGGGGCCGACGGCCAGCATCGGCGCCTCGGCGGCCAGCGTCAGCGCCGGCAGCACGGTCAGCTTCGACGGCAGCGGCTCGACGGCACCCAGCGGGCGCAGCATCAGCAGCTACCGCTGGGCCATCACCAGCGGCGGCAACATCGCCGCCATCAGCGGCAGCAGCACGGCAGCCAGCGCCACGGTGAGCACCAGCGCGGCGGGCAGCTTCACGATCACGCTGACCGTGACCGACAGCAGCGGCGCGCAGGACAGCCGCACGAGCACGGTGACGGTCACGCAGGCGACCGCCAGCAGCGGCGGCGGCGGTGGCGGCGGCGCCACCAGCCCGGGCTGGCTGCTCGGGCTGGCGCTGGCGGTGGCGGCGCTGGCGTGGCCGCGGCGCGGCGCGGCAGGCGGGCCGAAGAACGACGCGAGCCGCGGCCCGCGCCAGCCATGACGCGGGCGGTGGTGGTCGGTGGCTAGCGGCGGCTAGCGGCGGCTAGCGGCGCCGCCGTGCGCGGCCGGCCGCCAGCAGCGCCAGCAGCGCGCCCGGCAGCAGCGCGGCCGTCGGCGGCACCGGCACGGCCAGCGGGTCGGGATCGGGGTCGGCCGTCGTGCCCGGCAACTGCAGGCCGTAGGCGGCGGCCGCGCTGGAGTGCAGCGTCGCGCCGTTGGTCAACGCCACGCTCTTCAAGGCAAAGGTGTTGAAGCCGTCGAGGTCGGCGCCGTTGGACGTCTGCACCTCGATGCCGCCGACCACGCGGTATTGGTGGCCGGCCAGCGCCAGGAACTGCAGCTCGAACACGGTGTCGACCTCCAGCGTGCCGCCGGCTTCCATCAACTCGCGCAAGGCGGTGCTGGCGCTCACGAACTGGCTGGCCACCGCCTCGGGGCAGCCCGATTCCTGCAGCGCGGGCGGCAGCTCGGGGTAGTCGGCGCACTGCATCGGCGAGCGCACCGACAAGTCCCACACGCCGAGCCCGGCCAGCAGCGGCTCGACGTCGGCGCGCTGCTGCTGCACGATGTCGAACAGCGGCCCACCGGCAAAGCCCTGGCCGGTCAACTGGCCCGGGGTCAGTTCGACGAAGCTGTCGCTGCGGTCGCCGAACACCGCGCCCAGGTTCATGTGCACGCCGAAGCTCAGCGTCACCAGCGTGTCGGCGCTGGGCGTCCAGGTGTCCATCCACCACGACTCGGCGCCCGCCTGGTGGTGGCTGGCGGTGCCCAGGCTCACGGTGATCGGGTCGGTCAGGCAGAACACGGTGCCGTTGGGATCGGTGGCCGACGCGCACTGGTACTGGTTCTGGTAGGTGTGGCTGCCGGTCAGCAGGCCGACGCGGTTGGTCCGCGTCTCGACGCGCGAGGTCCAGAAGTCCACCAGCGTCTGCCCCTGCAGGCCGCCCAGCGTGCCGGTCTGCGCGCGCGCGCTGGCCTGGGTGTCGGGCGCGCCCTGCCCCGGCAACGGCGTCGGCTGGCCGTTCGTCTGCTGCAGCAGCAGGGCGGCGCCGGCGCTGACGGTGGCGCCGACCACGCTGCTGGCCTGCGTCGCATAGCCCTGGCCCGCATAACGCAGCACCTGGTTGCTGCTGGTGGTGCCGCTGGCGATCACCGGGCCCATCAGCACCGCCTCGGTGGACTTTTCGTCGCGCACCTCGCTGTGCACCGCGTGGCCGGCGGCGGCCTCGAAGCGCGTCGCCCAGGCCAGGTCCACCGGCTGCAGGTAGAGGGTGAGCGGCGCGGCGCCGGCCACGGTGGCGGCGCCGCACAGCAAGGCGGCGGCGAAGGCGGGTGCGGTCATGGCGCGGAACCTCGGGCAGTGGACGACGCGCGCACGGTACGAAAGCCGGCGCCGAACCGCTCCAACCGATGACTAACCGATGGCTAGGCCTGGGCCACACTCCCCCCGTTTGCAGGGGGCGGCCGCAGCTCGGCGGCCAGGTGCTGCTGCGCATCGGCCAGCGCCTGCGCCAGCGCGGCGGCGCCGGGGTCGCAGCGCAGCGCGCGCTGCAGCACGTGGCAGGCGGCGGCGGCATCGCCGCCGGCCAGCAGCGTGCGCGCCCGGCCCAACGCCAGCGTGGCCTGGCGTTGCAGCAACTGGCGGCGGCGGCGCGCGTTGAGGCCGGCCAGCGCCTGGCTGCCGAGCAGCCGGTCGGCGTGCAGCCGCAAGGCGCGGTCAGCGGCATCGGCGGCAGCGGCGGCATCGACGTCACCGGCCTCGGCCGCGTCGGCGAGTTGCTCGAAGGCGGCCACGTCGGTCCACGCCAGCGCCGGGTGCAGCGCCAGCCGGCCGTCGGCCAGCACCACGGCGTCGGGCAGGTCGAGCAGGCGGCGCAGGCGCGACACCGCCATGTCCAGCGACGCGCGCGGCGTGCTGGCGTCGAGCGAAGGCCAGAGGTCGTCGATCACCGCCTGCGCGTCGAGCGGCCCGCCGCCGTGGGCGGCCAGCAGCGCCAGCAGCTCCAGGGGCTTGCGCGGCGTCTTGCCGCCGATCACCAGCGGCCGGCCGTCGCGCTCGATGGCCAGCGCGCCGAGCACGCGCACCTTCAGCCGCCAGGGCCAGTCGTCGCGCCAGCGCGCCCTGGGCAGCAGCCGGCGTTCGCGGATGGCGGCGCTGGCGAACTCGACCTCGACGCCGGCGCGCAAGCCGGCGTCGGCCACCTGCGCCGCCCAGTCGGGAAAGTAGCCCAGGAAGCGCGGCCAGTCGTTGGCGGCCGCCGCGAGCAGCGCCTGCAGGCACAGCGCCGGCGCCTCGGCCGCGCCCTGCGCCAACGCCTGCGCGGCGCGCATGGCCGCCTGCAGCGCCGCCACGATGCGCGCCTGCGCGCCGGTCTGGTGTTGGCGCAGCGCGTCCAGCACCTGCAAGGCCTCGTCCCAACGGCCGACGCCGGCCAGCGCCTGGGCGCGCAGGTCGTGGTAGACGCCGCGGTCGCGCTCGGGCACCTCGACGTCGGCGCTCAGGTCGAGCAGCAGCTCGGCCTTCTCCAGCGCGGCGCGGAAGCGGCCGCGCTGCAGCAGCACCATGGCCTGCCAGCGCAGGCCTTGCAGCGCGCGGCCCGGCCGCTGCAGCGTGCGCAAACGGTCGACCGCGGCGTAGGCGCGGTCCTGCGCCGCGGCGTCGCTGCCGCGCAGCGCGTGGCGCAGCTCGACCACGGCGTGCGACCAGGCCGGCAGCCCAGTGCCCTGCAGGTCCGCCACCGCGGCCAGCGCGGCCAACGCAGCCAGTTGCTGGCGCGCCTGCGCGGCGGCCTCGGCATGGCCCCAGAAGCCCAGGCAGTCTTCGAGCTGCACCCACCAGCGCGCCTGCCACGCCGGGCTGGCCAGCGCCAGCGCGGGCGCGACCAATGCCGCCACGCGTTCGCAGGCGGCGGCCTGGTACTCCATGCCGTGGTATTCGTGCAGCACCTTGGCCAGCAGCGCGTGCTCGTCGCCGGGCGGCCAGGCGCCGTCGCGCAGCGCCTGCAGCAGCCGCGCGGCGGCGCCATGCGCACTGCTGCTGCCGTAGGCGAAGCGGTGGTCGAGCGCGGGCAGCACCAGGCGCGCGGCATCGAGCCGCAGCGCGTCGAGCGCGCGGCGCGGCGGCGGCGCGGCGGCCTCGCCGTCGGCGAAGCGCGCCAGCCAGTCGTGCAGGCCGCGGAAGTCGGCCATCTCGGTCTCGATGGCCAGCAAGGCCAGGCCGGCCAGCAGGTGCTGCGCCGCGGCGTCGCCGCGTTCGCCGGCGGCTTGCCAGGCCTGCTGCAGCGGCTGGCGCGCCTGGGCGTCGTCGGCCAGCAACAGCGCCATGCAGCGGTCGGCGTCGGGGTCGGCGTCGGCGTTAGGGTCGGCGTTGGCGTCAACGTCGAAGGGCATGCGCCGGGAGTGTGCCAGCGCCGCCCCGCGGGGCCCGTCAAGCCCTCAGTTCGAAGCCGGCTTGTCGGCCTGCTCGGCGCGCTGGGCGCGGGTGGCCGGCTCGGCCTGCGACGACGGCAGCTCGGCGGCGTCGATCTTGGGCGCGCCGATGTTCTGCTCGATGCCCGGCAGCGTGTGCGCGATGCCCTTGTGGCAGTCGATGCAGGTCTGCCCTTCGTTGAACGCCGTCTGGTGCCGCGTGGCGGCGCGCCGGTTCTGCTCCGCGTAGTCCATGAACGTGAAGTTATGGCAGTTGCGGCATTCCTGGCTGTCGTTCTTCTTCATGCGGGCCCACTCGTGGCCCGCCAGCTCGGCGCGCTTGGCGTTGAACTTCTCCGGCGTGTCGATGCTGCCCAGCACCTTGTGCAGCACCTCGTTGCTGGCCTGTATCTTGCGGATGATCTTGGGCACCCATTCCTTGGGCACGTGGCAGTCGGGACAGGTGGCGCGCACGCCGGTGCGGTTCTGGTAGTGCACCGTGTTGCGGTACTCGACGTAGACGTTGTCGCGCATCTCGTGGCACGAGATGCAGAAGGCCTCGCGGTTGGTCCACTCCATCGCGGTGTTGAAGCCGCCCCAGAAGATGATGCCCAGCACGAAGGCCACGCCGACGGCGCCGGTGGCCAGTGCCCACAGTTTGCCGGCCAGGCTGCCGAACCAGCCGCTGCGCTTTTCTTGTTCTGCCATGGTGCCCTCGACCCGTCACTGCAATCCGCGGGCGCGCTGGAAGGCGTTGCCCACCAGCGGCTTGGCGTCGGTCTGTGCCACGTGGCACTGCGTGCAGAAGTAGCGCCGCGGGCTGATGTTGTCCAGCTCGGTGTTGTCGCGCGTGCGGAAGTGCGACACGCCGACCTTGGTGGCGCCGGTGCTCTCGGCCTTCGACCAGGCGTGGCAGTCCATGCACTTGTTGAAGTTCTTGGTGATCTGGTAGCCGCTGGTGGTGTGCGGGATCAGCGGCGGCTGCTGCACGTAGTCGCGCGGCGCGGGCGCGTGGTCGCGCTCCTGGTGCGAGGCGCCGGGCGGGTTGTCGGCGCTCACCGGCGTGCCGCCGCGCAGGCCTTGCAGCTTGACCGGCGCGGGGTCCGCCGCCTGGGCGAGCTGCGCCCCCAGCGTGATGAGGCCGACGGCCAGCGCCAGCTTGATCAAGTCGCGGACTTGCATGGATCAGTCCCTTCTGTTGTCGAATCGATGGGTGAAGCCGAACACCGCCGGCGCGCAGACGTCGATGCAGCGGCCGCAATTGGTGCAGGCGCTGTCGTTGATCACCGGCCCGGCGCCGCCCTTGCCCTTGAGCGGGCCGACGATGACCTGCGGCTCGGGGCAGACGGCATAGCAGTCGGCGCAGTCGTCGCAGCGGCTGGCGTGGCGCGCCGACACGCGCAGCACGCTGGCCTGGCCGATCAGCGCGTAAGCCGCGCCCACCGGGCAGACGTGGCCGCACCAGCCGCGCGGCGCGACCAGCAGGTCGAACAGGAAGACCGCGGCCACCGCGCCCCAGGCCAGGCTGCCGCCGAAGATCAGCGCACGCTGCGTCAGCGACACCGGGTTGACCGTCTCCCACACCGCCTGGCCGGCCAGCGCGCTGGCCAGCAGCACGGCCACCAGCAGCGCGCGGCGCAGGCCGGGGCGCGGCGCGCGGCCGCTGGTGATGCGAAAGCGCCGGCGCGCCCAGGCGGCGGCGTCGGTGACGACGTTGACCGGGCACACCCAGCTGCAGAAGGCGCGCCCGCCGACCAGGGCGTAGAAGGCCACGACGATGGCCGCGCCGATCAGCGCGCTGGCCGCCGGCCAGTGCCGGCTGGCCAGCACCTGGGCCAGCACGAAGGGGTCGGTCAAGGGCAGCACGCCGAGCGTCAGGCTGGACGACAGGTTGCCCTTGACGATCCACCAGCCGGCCAGCGGCCCCAGCAGGAACAGCGCCAGCACGCCGGCCTGCGACAGCCGGCGCAGCAACAGGAAGCGGTGCGAGCGCCACCAGCTGTGCGGCGGCACCGCGGCGCTGCTCATCGCGCGGTTCATGGCGCGGTTCATGGCTTGGCTCCGGACGCGGCGCTGCCCGGGCCGTAGGGGTCGCGGCCCGAGCGCAGCGGCGCCAGGTCGCCGGGCACCGGCGCGGCGGGCAGGTTCTGCACCGGCTGCTCGAAGCGCGGCCGGCCGCCCTGGTTGGCGGCGTCCCAGCCCTTGCGGTAGTGGTGGCCCAGCTCGCCGCGCGCCAGCGTGGCCGGCAGCACCTTGATGGCGGCCTGCTCCAGCACGCAGCTCTTCTCGCACTTGCCGCAGCCGGTGCAGTGGTCGGCGTGCACCGTGGGCAGCAGCATCGCGTGGCGGTCGCTGCGCGGGTTGCTCACCTTCTCCAGCGTGATCGCCTGGTCGATCACCGGGCACACGCGGTAGCAGACGTCGCAGCGCAGGCCCAGGAAGTTCAGGCAGTTCTCTTCGTCGATCAGCACCGCCAGGCCCATGCGGGCGCGGTTGATCTCGGTGAGCGCGGGGTCCAGCGCGCCGGTGGGGCAGGCCTTGACGCAGGGGATGTCCTCGCACATCTCGCAGGGGATTTCGCGCGCCACGAAGTACGGCGTGCCCACCGCGACGCCGCGCGCCAGGCCGCGGCCCCAGGTGGACAGCTTCAGGTTCTGCGGCGGGCAGTCGCGCACGCACAGGCCGCAGCGCACGCAGGCGCCGAGGAAGCGGTCTTCGGCGATGGCTCCCGGCGGCCGCAGCGCCTGCGCCGGCCGCGCGCCGGCCGGCGGCGCCACCAGCGCGGCGCCGCCGGCGATCAACGCGGCGGTGGCGGCGGTGGCGCTGCCTTGCAGCAGCGAGCGGCGGTTGAGGTCCATGGCGGCCGGCGCGGGCTCAGGCACTCAGGCGCGCACCACCTTCACGGCGCACTTCTTGAAGTCGGTTTCCTTGCTGATCGGGCAGGTGGCGTCCAGCGTCAGCTTGTTGACCAGCCGGCCTTCGTCGAAGAAGGGCACGAACACCAGGCCGCGCGGCACCTTGTTGCGGCCCTTGGTTTCCACCGCCAGCGTGATCTCGCCGCGGCGCGACGCCACCTTGACCTTCATGCCGCGCTGGATGCCGCGCGCCTGCGCGTCGTCGGGGTGCATGAAGAGCTGCGCCTCGGGCACCGCGCGGTGCAGTTCGGGCACGCGGCGCGTCATGCTGCCGGTGTGCCAGTGTTCCAGCACGCGGCCGGTGCACAGCCACAGGTCGTAGTCCTTGTCGGGGCTCTCGGCCGCCGGCTGGTAGGGCAGCGCGAAGATGTTGGCCTTGCCGTCCTTGAAGCCGTAGAAGCGCACGCCTTCGCCGGCCTTGACGTAGGGGTCGTAGCCTTCGCGGAAGCGCCACAGCGTCTCCTTGCCGTTGACGACCGGCCAGCGCAGCCCGCGCACCTCGTGGTAGGTGTCGAACGGCGCCAGGTCGTGGCCGTGGCCGCGGCCGAACTCGGCGTATTCCTCGAACAGGCCTTTTTGCAGGTAGAAGCCCAGCGCCTTGCTCTCGTCGTTGGCGTAGTCGGCGATGTACTTGCCGTTGACCTTGACCAGGTCGGCCTGCGGGAACTTGTTGACCTTGCCGTTCTTGAACAGCACGTCGAACAGCGTCTTGCCCTTCAGCTCGGGCTTCTTGGCCAGCAGCTCGGCGGGCCAGACCTCCTCGACCTTGAAGCGCTTGCTGAACTCGATGTACTGCCACAGGTCGCTGCGCGCCTCGCCGGGCGCGGCCACCTGCTGGCGCCAGAACTGCGTGCGCCGCTCGGCGTTGCCGAAGGCGCCTTCCTTTTCCACCCACATCGCGCTGGGCAGCACCAGGTCGGCGGCCATCGCGCTCACCGTCGGGTAGGCGTCGCTCACCACCACGAAGGCGGCCGGGTTGCGCCAGCCGGGCAGCACCTCGCCGTTGATGTTGGGACCGGCCTGCATGTTGTTGGTGGTGCTGGTCCAGTAGCACTTGAGTTTGCCGTCCTTCAGCGCGCGACTCTGCGCCACCGCGTGCAGGCCGATCTTGTCGGGGATGGTGCCTTCGGGCAGGCCCCAGATCTCCTCGGTGTGCTTGCGGTGCTCGGGGTTGGTGACCACCATGTCGGCCGGCAGCCGGTGCGCGAAGGTGCCCACCTCGCGCGCGGTGCCGCAGGCGCTGGGCTGGCCGGTCAGGCTGAACGGGCTGTTGCCGGGCTGGCTGATCTTGCCCGTCAGCAGGTGGATGTTGTAGACCATGTTGTTGGCCCACGTGCCGCGCGTGTGCTGGTTGAAGCCCATGGTCCACAGGCTCATCACCTTGGTCTTCGGGTCGGCGTAGACCTTGGCCAGGTCTTCGAGCTGCTTGACCGGCACGCCGGACAGCGCGCTCACCTTCTCGGCCGTGTACTCGCTGACGAACTTGGCGAAGTCGTCGAAGCTGATCGGCGTGCTGTCGTTGGGGTTGCCCTTGGGCTTGCCGTCGGCGCCGGCATAACCGTTGGCCTTGGCGTCCTTCTCCAGCGCATGGCCGGGGCGCAGGCCGTAGCCGATGTCGTCCACGCCCTTCTTGAAGTTGACGTGCTTCTTGACGAAGTCCTGGTTGACCTTGCCGTTCTTGATGAGGTAGTTGGCGATGTAGTTGAGGATCGCCAGGTCGGTCTGCGGGCGGAAGATCAGGCCGCTGTCGGCGAGGTCGAAGCTGCGGTGCTCGTAGGTGGACAGCACCACCACCTTGACGTGCGGGTGCGACAGCCGGCGGTCGGTGATGCGGCTCCACAGCACCGGATGCATCTCGGCCATGTTGCTGCCCCACAGCACGAAGGCGTCGGCCTGCTCGATGTCGTCGTAGCAGCCCATCGGCTCGTCGATGCCGAAGCTGCGCATGAAGCCGGTCACCGCGCTGGCCATGCAGTGGCGCGCGTTGGGGTCGATGTTGTTGCTGCGCAGGCCGGCCTTCCACAGCTTGGCGGCCGCATAACCCTCGAAGATCGTCCACTGGCCGCTGCCGAACATGCCGACGCCGGCCGGGCCGTCGGACTTCAGCGTCTGCTTCCACTTGGCGGCCATGATGTCGAAGGCCTCGTCCCAGCTCACCGGCGTGAAGTCGCCGTTCTTGTCGTACTGGCCGTTCTTCTTGCGCAGCAGCGGCGTCGTCAGGCGGTCCTTGCCGTACATGATCTTCGACAGGAAGTAGCCCTTGATGCAGTTGAGGCCGCGGTTGACCGGCGCGTCGGGGTCGCCCTGGGTGGCGACGACGCGCCCGTCCTGCACGCCCACCATCACGGCGCAGCCGGTGCCGCAGAAGCGGCACGGCGCCTTGTCCCAGCGCACGCCCACGTCGGCCGCGCTGCGCGGCTGCTGCTGCGCGCTGGCCGGCATGATGGGAATGCCGGCGGCCGCGGCGGTGGCGGCCAGGGCCTGGCTCTTGAGGAAGGTGCGGCGCTCGGTCTTCATCTCGGCTCTCTCGCTGTCTCGGGTCTTGCGCTGGACTGACCCCGTTGACGACAGGGCCTTGCTTGATCTGGATGCTGATCGCGTATTCGGGTTTTGTCCTTGAAGCGGTTCAAGTTCCGCTCGAACCCGGCACCAGGCTGCGCCGCCAGTCGCGGTAACCCTGCAGTTCCTCGGATTCCGGCGGCGGCGAATCGGGGCCCGAATACTCGTAGACGAGCGAGGTGTTCAGCACCTCGGGCCACAGCGCGATGGCGCCCAGCGTGGCCGCGGCGGCGCCGGCGGCGTGGTCTTCGATCACGGCGACCCAGCGGCCGTCGTCGGCCGCGTCGGCGCACGGCGCCAGCTCGACGCCCGGCAGCTCGCGCAAGCGCTGCCCCACGGCGGCCGCGGTCTGCGGCCGGCAACGCACGATGACGCCCAGAATGGTCATGTGTACAACGACGCTCCCCGCCGAAAACCGGCGGCCGCGCACTGTGCCGGCGGGCGTCGCGCGCCAAGTTGACCTTCGGCAATTGTATGCTGACGCTTCTTCACATTGACGTTCATCAATCGCACTGGACCCTCACCTCGTGACACTGGGGTTCAGTCAGTCGGAGACATGCCCATGGAAACCACGGTGGTCCGCCAGAGCAGCGGCTTCAACCTGCCGCGCTACCTGTCGATGCAGCCGCTGTTCCAAGAGATGGACGCGGCCGAACTCAACCGCCTGGCCGCCGGCTGCACGCTGCGCCGGCTGGCGCGCGGCGACATGGTGTTCCGCGTCGGCGAGCCCTGCGAGGCCTTCCACGTCGCGGTGACGGGGCAGGTCAAGCTGTTCGTCATCTCGCCGGCCGGCGCCGAGAAGGTGATCGAGATCGTCGGCCCCGGGCAGAGCTTTGCCGAGGCGCTGATGTTCACCGGCCGGCCCTACATCGTGAACGCGCAGGCGCTGGCCGACTCGCTGGTGCTGTCGATCGGCAAGGCCGCGGTGGTGGGCGAGATCGAGCAGGATTCGCGCTTCGCGCTGCGCATGCTGGCCGGCATCTCGCGCCGGCTGCACGGCCTGGTCCATGACGTGGAGAGTTATGCGCTGCACAGTGGGCTGCAGCGCGTCATCGGCTACCTGCTGCGCGACCAGACGGCCGAAGACTGCGTCAGCGGCGAGGTGGTCACCGTCTCGCTGCCGGTCAGCAAGGCGACCATCGCCTCGCGGCTGTCGCTGACGCCGGAATACTTCTCGCGCGTGCTGCACGAGCTGGAGGCCGCGGGGCTGGTGCGCATCGACAAGCGCGAAGTGCACATCCTCGACGTGCACGCGCTGGCCGGCTACCAGCCGGGCTAACGCCTGTGGCTAGCGGCCCGGTTGCAGGTCGGCCGCCACGTTGAAGCGGGCGACCGCCTTGCGCACGTCGAGCTGCACCACCTGCAGCTCGAAGCGCCCGTCGGCCTGCGCCGCGCCGCGGCCCAGCGCGAAGCCGGCGCCGTCGGTCGAGACGATCAGCAGCGGCTCGCTCAAGCGCGTGCGGCGCACGCCCAGGAAGCCGGCGCTGGCCAGGCCTTCGCCCATGCGGTAGTCGTGCACGAGGCCGTCGAACACCGGCTCGGCGCGCGGGTCGAGCGCGATCTCCCACCATTCCGGCAGGCCGTCGAAGCTGACCAGGAAACTGCGCCGCGCGGCCAGCGCCAGCACCTGCCGCGCACGGCCGCGCTCGCGGCCATCGAGCGAGCGCGCCGGGTAGCGGCGCTGCACGGCGCCGGCGGCGTCGCGCAGCACCAGGCCTTGGGCTTCGTCGTCGGCGGCCAGCGTCCACTGGCCGTCGGCGGATGCGGCTTGCGGGCCGGCGGCGGCTGCGCTGGCCGCCGCCGCGGTGGCCACCGCGGTGACCCCCATCACCGCGCCGGTCCAGCCGCACCAGCCGCCCATCAATACACGTCGTGTTGCGTGTTGTAGACGTTGAAGTGGCCGGTCGGCGTGATCAGGCGCGGGTCCTTGATCACGGCCTTGAGCTTGAGCGTCTTGTCGTCGACGACCACCAGCGCGCTTTCCTTGTTCTTGGCGCTCCACACCGCGAACCACACCTCGTCGCCGGCCTTGTTGTACTCGGGCTGGACCACGCGCTTGGCGCCGTCGTCCTTGAGCCCGGCCCACTCGGCGATCGGCAGCACGGTGAAGCCCTTGTCGAGGTTCTTGATGTCGTAGACGGCCACCGACTGCGCGATCTTCGGGTCCGGATTCAGCGGCGTGTCGGAGTACAGGTGCTGGCTCTTCGGATGGCTCTTGATGAACAGCGCGCCGCCGCCCTGGCCCTTGATCTTGGCGACCTCCTTGAAGGCGTACTGCTTGTTCTTCACCGGGTCGGTGCCGATCAGCGAGATGTTCTCGTCGCCCAGGTGGCCGGTGGCCCAGACGGGGCCGAACTTCGGGTGCACGAAGTTGGCGCCGCGGCCCGGGTGCGGGATCTTGCTGACCTCGGTCACCGCGGCCAGCTTGCCGTCCTTGGCGTCGATCACGGCGATCTTGTTGCTGTTGTTGGCCGCCACCATGAAGTAGCGCTTGGTCGAGTCCCAGCCGCCGTCGTGCAGGAAGGGCGCCGAGCCGATCTCGGTGGTCTTCAGCGCGTCGATGTTGGAGTAGTCCACCATCAGCGTCTTGCCGGTCTCCTTGACGTTGACCACGAACTCGGGCTTGAAGTGGCTGGCCACGATCGAGGCCACCCGCGGCTCGGGGTGGTACTCCTGCGTGCCGACGACCATGCCGCGCGTGGCCACGATCTTCAGCGGCTCCAGCGTGTCGCCCTTCATGATCACGTACTGCGGCGGCCAGTAGCTGCCGGCGATGGCGAACTTGTCTTCGTAGCCCTTGTACTTGCTGGTGTCGACCGAGCGCGCCTCCAGGCCCACGCGCAGCGCGGCCACGTTGTCGGGCTTCTCCATCCAGAGGTCGATCATGTTGATCTTGGCGTCGCGCCCGATCACGAACAGGTAGCGCCCCGAGGCCGACAGGCGGCTGATGTGCACCGCGTAGCCGGTCTTGACGATGTTGATGATCTGCTTGGTGTCGCCGTCGATCAGCGCCACCTCGCCGGTGTCGCGCAGCGTGGTCGAGAAGATGTTGTCGATGTTGTAGTTGTTCATCTTCTTCTTCGGCCGCGCCTCGGGCGGCACGATGACCTTCCAGGTCTTCTTCATGTCGGCCATGCCGAACTCGGGCGGCACCGGCGGATCGTGCTGCACGTAGCGCGCCATCAGGTCGACGGTCTTCTCGTCCATCTCGCCGCTGGTCAGCCAGTTGGGCATGCCCGCGGGCGAGCCGTAGGCGATGAACACCTTCAGGTAGGCGGTGCCCTTGCCCTGGGTGATGTCGGGGGTCAGCGGCTTGCCGGTGGCGCCCTTGCGCAGCACGCCGTGGCAGCCGGCGCAGCGCTCGAAATAGATCTGGCGCGCCGTGTCGAACTCGGCCTGCGTCATCGGCGGCGCCTTGGGATTGCTGGCCTGGTACATCGGCTCGTTGGCCAGCGGCGACGCGCCGGCCTGGTAGTTCATCTCGGCCGGCGTGACGGGCTTCTTGTCTTGCGCCCAGGCGGCGCCGGCCACGAGCAGCAGCGCGGCGGCCGCGGCGACATTGAGCGTGATCCCTTTCATCGGAGCTCCTTCGGTTCTCGGTTTGCGGTTGTCTGACTTTGGATGTCGGCGGCGATGGTCGGCAGCGCCGGGCATGCCGTCCTTGAACCAGTTCAAGCGCCGCGGATCCTGCGGAAAAGCAAAACCGGGTCAAGGTCGGGCCGCGCGCGGCGCGGCAAGCTGTGGCGGGTCCGTCTTTCTTTGCAGGAGGATTCGCCCATGCCCGCTTCCCCGCTGCTGCACCCGGCCGCCCCCGCCGCCGGCTTCGACGAACCCTTTGCGATGCTGGCCGCCTGCCACGAGCGCGTCGAGCGCTCGCTGCGCCTGCTGGAACGGCTGGCCGCGCACCTGGCGCGCCAGGGCTGCGACGCGCAGGCCGCCGACGCGGCGCGCGACCTGATGCGCTACTTCGACCTCGCCGCGCCGGCCCACCACGAAGACGAAGAGCGCCACGTGCTGCCCGTGCTGCGCGCCAACGGCGACGAGGCCTTCGCCGCGCAGATCGAGCAGGAGCACCGCGAGATGAAGCGCCGCTGGACGGCGCTGCGGCGCGACCTGGCCGAGGTGGCCGCCGGCCGCTGGACCACCGCCACGGCGGCCGACTACGCGCGCTGGCAGCGCTTTGCCGAGCTGTACCGCGCCCACGCCGCGGCGGAAGACGCGCACGCCTTCCCGGTGGTCGAAGCCACGCTGGACGCCGCCCACCAGCACGAGATGGGGCTGGAGATGGCGCGCCGCCGCGGCCAGAAGCGCTGACGCGCCGGCCGGCCGCGGCCACGGCGGCAGCAGCGCCACAATGGCTGCGCCCGCATCTTCAACAACTCCCGGGAGCACGCTGATGCAGACCCGATCCCTCGGCCGCAGCGGCCTGCAGGTGGCGCCGCTGGCTTTCGGCGGCAACGTGTTCGGCTGGACGGCCGACGAGGCCCGTTCCTTCGCGCTGCTCGACGCCTTCGTCGGCGACGGCTTCAACCTGATCGACACCGCCGACGTCTACTCGCGCTGGGCGCCGGGCCACCACGGCGGCGAATCGGAAAGCGTGATCGGCCGCTGGCTGGCCGCGCGGCCGGGCATGCGCCAGCGCGTGGTCATCGCCACCAAGGTCGGCATGGACATGGGCGGCGACCACAAGGGCTTGCGGCCGGCGTGGATCCGCCAGGCGGTCGACGATTCCCTGCGCCGGCTGCAGACCGACCGCATCGACCTCTACCAGGCTCACACTGACGACGCCGACACGCCGCTGGCCGAGACGCTGGGCGCCTTTGCCGAGCTGATCCGGGCCGGCAAGGTGCGCGCCATCGGCGCCAGCAACTACGGCGCGGCGCGGCTGCAGCAGGCGCTGCAGACCAGCGCCGAGCTGGGGCTGCCGCGCTACGAAACGCTGCAGCCGCTGTACAACCTGGTGGACCGCGCCGCCTACGAGGCCGAACTGCAGCCGCTGTGCGTGCGCGAAGGGCTGGGCGTCATCAACTACTTCGGCCTGGCGCGCGGCTTCCTCAGCGGCAAGTACCGCTCGGAGGCCGACCTTGCCAAAAGCCCGCGCGGCCCCGGCGTCAAGGAACTGGCGTTCAACGACCGCGGCTGGCGCGTGCTGGCCGCGCTGGACGCCGCGGCCGAGCGCCTGAACGCGCCGCTGGCCGCCGTGGCCCTGGCCTGGCAGATGCGCCAGCCGGGCATCGTGGCGCCGATCGCCAGCGCCACCTCGCTGGCGCAATGGCGCGAACTGGCCGCCGCCGCCACGCTGCAACTGCCCGACGACGTGGCCGAGGCGTTGACCCAGGCCAGCGCCTGATCAGCCTTCGCTCGAAGGAGCAGCGGCCGGCGTCTTGCGGATCTCCAGCGTGACGCCGGCGGCATCACGCGTGTCGAAGTAGGCGAAGCCCGAACCGTCGGCGCGGCGGCCGCGGGCCGTCACCGCCAGGCCCAGCGCGCGGCCTTGCGCCTCGGCCGCATCGCGGTCGGCGACCTCGAAGCCCAGGTGGTAAACGCCCTCGCCGTGCGCGTCGAGAAAGCGGCGCTGCGGGCAGTCCAGCAGCGGCGGCTGGCAAAGCTGGATCTGCACGTTGCCCAAATCACAGCACTTGTAGCGCATCGCCTGCGAGGCCTCGGCGTTCGGCACGTCGAAGTCGATGTAAGTGCCGGCTTTCGGGTAATCGAACCAGGGGCCTGCGCCCAGCCGCTGCCAATAGGCGACGGCGCGCTCCAGGTCATGGACGACGATGCAGACGTGGTGGAGGCTGTCGAACAGCGGCTTCATCAGGGTTGAACCGGGGATGGACAGGCATACACGATAACATATACTGCGTCGTATACGAACATGAAGGTCCCGGAGAAATCGATGTACTACTTCGCCTACTGCACCTGGCTGAACGATCCCGAGCTGCGCCGCTACTTTCCCGAGGCGCGCGAGGTCACCAAAGCGGTGGCCAAGAACCACCGGCTGGAGTTCCACGCCGCCGCCGGCCGCAGCGACCGCGGCTGGTGCCACTTCAACAGCAGCGCCGCCGCCTGGGGCAGCGACTGCCTGGGCGTCGTCTTCGAGCATCCCGAGCACCACTTCGAGGAGGACTACGACGACTTCGAGCGCTGCGCGGTCACCGTGCACGGCGACGACGGCAAGGCCTACGACTGCTGGACCTACCGCATGACCCAGCCCGGCGTCGCGATGCGTCCGCCCAACTTCTACTGGGAGCACATCCCCGCGGGGATGAAGCACCACGGCTTCCCGCAGGCCTACGTCGACCAGGTGCTGGCGATGTACGAAGCCTGCTCCCCCTGCCCGCGCGCCGACCGGCCCAACCCGTCGGCGATTCCCGGCAAATCGGCCGACACCCGCTGACCTCTGCCTATCGACTTCGGAGCCCTGCGATGAAACGACGCCTGTCCTTCCTGTGCGCGCTGGCCCTGCTGACGGCCGGCGCCGCGCCCCTGCCCGCGCTGGCCCAGGCCGCCGCCGGCGATGCCGCCAAGCTGGTGCCCGCCGAGGTGCGCGCCCGCGGCACGCTGCGCGTGGGCTCGCAGCAGACCTTTCCGCCGGTGGAGTTTCGCGAGCCCGGCAAGACCGAGGTGGTGGGCGTCAGCGCCGACCTGCTGGCCGAAGTGGCGAAGCGCCTGGGCCTGAAGCTCGAATACATCCAGGGCGAGTACGCCTCGCTGATATCGGGCGTCGAGGCCGACCGCTTCGACCTCGCCTCCGGCGGCATCAGCGACACCGAGGAGCGCGAGCAGAAGCTCGACTTCGTCAACTACATGTACTCGGGCGGCGCGATGATGGTGCTGGCCGAAAGCCCGCTGGCGGCCAGCGCGAAGACCATCGACGACTTCTGCGGCCGCACCACCGCCACGCTGCTGGGCAGCCGCGTGATCATGGGCGTGGTGGAGGCGGCATCCGAGCGCTGCACCAAGGGCGGCAAGGCGGCGATCAAGACCGAGCAGTTGCCGTCAGCGCCCGACGCGCGCATGCAGCTCGACCTCAAGCGCGTGGACGCCTACATGGGCGACTTTCCGGCGCTGGTCTACATGGGCTCGCAGTTCCCCGGGCGCTACCGGATCGTCGGCGGCAATTACATCCTCACGCCCTACATCACCTCGTGGGGCTTCGCGAAGAACCGCGCCGCGCTGCGCGACGCGGTGCAGAAGGCGATGCAAGGCATGGCGGCCGACGGCAGCTACAAGAAGCTGATGGACAAGTGGGGCGTGGCCGGCGGCGCGCTGCCCGAGATCTCGATCAACCTGCCGGCCAACAAGCGTCCGACGCGCTGAAGGCAGCGATGATCGGCGCCGTGCTCAGCGAAGACAAAGCCGCCGCCGTCGCGCCGCCGCCGCAGCGCATCGTCCACCGCCGCCATTGGGGGGCGTGGCTTTTCGGTGCGCTGGTGCTGGCGCTGCTGGCGGCGCTGCTGAAGGCAGCGGTCACGGCGCGCATCGTCGACCTGGGCGTGGTCGGCCAATACCTGTTCAGCCCGCAGATGCTGATCGGGGCGCGCAACTCGCTGGCGCTGGGCACGGTGGCGCTGTTCATCGCGGTGCTGGTGGGGCTGGTCGTGGCGCTGATGCGCGTCTCGGGCAACCCCATCCTGGTGGCGGTGTCGGCGGCCTACGTGTACCTGTTCCGCGGCACGCCGATGCTGATCCAGCTGATCTTCTGGTTCAACGCCTTCCCGACCATGTTCAAGGAGCTGCACGTCGAGCTGTTCGGCGTCGTGCTGGCCCACGTGCCGATGACGCAGCTCATCACGCCCTACGCGGCGGCGTTGCTGGGGCTGTCGCTGGCCGAAGGCGCGTACATGGCCGAGATCATCCGCGGCGGCATCCTGGCGGTCGACGCCGGCCAGCGCGACGCCGCGCGATCGCTCGGCATGAGCACTGGGCGGCTGATGCGCCACATCGTGATCCCGCAGGCCTCGCGCATCATCGTGCCGGCCACCGGCAACCAGTACATCATGCTGTTGAAGTCGACCTCGCTGGCCTCGGCGATCGGCTACCTGGAACTGCTGCGCATCAGCACCGACATCTATGCCTCCAACTTCCGCGTCGTCGAGCTGCTGACCGTGGCCGCGTTCTGGTATCTGGTGATGACGGCTTTCGCGACCGCGATCCAGACCGTGCTCGAGAAGAAGTTCCCTCACCGTTGATGGCCAATCGCATGGACGAGCCCGCCATCCGCATCCAGCGCCTAGCCAAGTTCCGCGGCCCGCTGCAGGTGCTGAAGGACGTCACGCTGGACGTGCCGCGCGGCCAGGTGGTGGCGCTGCTGGGGCCTTCGGGCGCCGGCAAGTCGACGCTGCTGCGTTGCATCAACCACCTGGAGACCATCGACGGCGGCAAGATCTTCGTCGAGGGCGAGTTGATCGGCTACCGCGAGCGCGGCGACGCGCTGCACGAGTTGCCGGATCTCGCCAGCAGCCGCCAGCGCCAGCGCATCGGCATGGTGTTCCAGAGCTTCAACCTGTTCCGCCACCTGAGTGCACTCGACAACGTGATGGCCGGCCCCGTCCACGTGCTGGGACTGCCGCGCGGCGAGGCGCAGGCGCGCGCGCAGGCCCTGCTGGCCCAGGTGGGGCTGGCCGAGAAGGCGAAGGCATATCCCAACCAGCTCTCCGGCGGCCAGCAGCAGCGCGTGGCCATCGCCCGCGCGCTGGCGATGCAGCCGCGCGTGATGCTGCTCGACGAGCCGACCAGCGCGCTGGACCCCGAGCTGTCGCAGGAGGTCATTGCGACCATCCGCCAACTCGCCGACCAGGGCCTGACGCTGATGATCGCCACGCACGAGATGGCGATCGCCGCCGACTTCGCCGACCGCGTGCTCTTCATGGTGCAGGGCGAGGTGGTGGAAGACGCGCCGGCGCGCCGCTTCTTCAGCGCGCCACAGCACGAGCGTGCCAAGGCCTTCGTGGCCCGCCATGCCGGCGCGGCGGCCGCGTCGGCGACAACGGACTGATCACACAATGGACAGCCCCGCCACGATCGCCCCGATGAAACGCACCGGCACCGAGCTCATTGCCTCCGACGTCCACGACCGGCTGCGCACCAAGATCCTGACGCTGGAGTTCCGCCCCGGCACGCGGCTGGTCGAAGACGAGCTGACGGCCACCTTCAATGCCGGCCGCACCCCCGTGCGCGAGGCGCTGCTGCGCCTGCAGGGCGAAGGCCTGGTCAGCCGCCAACGCGGCTGGATCGTCGAGGCCACCGACCCGGCCAACTTCCGCAGCATCTTCGAGGCGCGCATCGCGATCGAGGGCTATGCCGCGCGCCTGGCCGCCGAGCGGCTGGACGGCGAAGGCCTGGCCCGGCTGGAGCAGTTGATGGCGGCGATGGAGGTGGCCGACAAGCCGCGCTCGGAGATCAACCGGCTCAACCGCGCCTTCCATGTCGAGATCGTCAAGGCCTCGGGCAACACGCTGTTCGTCGAGATGCACGAGCGCACGCAGTTCCAGTACTGGAACCTGCGGCTGCCGGTGGTCTTCCTGAAGGAGCAGCTCGCGGTTTCCACCGAGCAGCACCGCGCGCTGTTCCAGGCCTTGAAGGATCACGACGGCGCGACGGCCGAGACCGCGGCGCGCCGTCACATCGAAAGCACGATGCACATCGTCGCCGAGGCGCTGTCCGACGAATGAGGCGACTGCCTTGCTGCGCGCGACGAACACCCATCTGTACCCCGGTGCACGGCTGCGCGGCCCGTTGGCCTTGCGCGTCGGCCAGCGGCTGACGATCGAGTTCAGCGACCTCGGCAGCGCTGCGGCGCGTGTGGATGCGGCCGCGGACGGCGAGGCGACGCTGGCCGTCAGCGCGCATGCCACCGCGCGCGGCACGGCAATCGCGGCCAAGCGCTGGCTGATCGAGCTCAGCGAGCCGGCCGAACAAGAAGGCGAGTGGCGCGTGCGGCGCCGCGTGTCGGCGTGACGCGGCGCCGGCCGGCGCCGCGTGTCAGCGTGACCCGGCGGCGGCCGGCGCCGGCGGCCACAGCTTGCCGCACAGCCCGCGGTAGACGAAGGCGCCGCTGGGCTGCGCCGGCGTGGCACCGGCCGCTTCCAGCGACACCGCCAGTTCCACCGCGCGCTGGAACAGCGCCTCGGCCGGCTGCGCCAGCTTTAGGCTCGCCAGGCCGCGGCCGTCGAAGTCCGGCAGCGGGCCCACGGCTTGCGCGCGGCCTTGCGCGTCCAGCGTCCACAGGTACGGCACCTGAGCGGCGGTGGCCGCCACCGGCGCCAGGCGCTTGAGGTCGACCACGCGGCCGCGGCGCAGGCTGGAGACGATCAGCCCCGGCCGGCCGTCGGCGGTGGCCAGCACGCCGACATAACTTTCAGGCAACTGGGTCTCGAAGGCATCGGCCTGGAGCTGGCGGTACAACGCCGGCGCCAGCGAGCCCAGCAGCAAGCCCATCGCCAGCGCGCCGGCCGGCAGCGGCGCGAACCAGCGTTGCCACCAGCGCCGAGCCTGGGCCGGCGCCGCATCGGCCGCTGCGACCGTCGCGCCGCCGAACGCCTGGCGCTCGATGCGCGCCCACAGCGCGGCGCCGGCCGGCGCGGGCGGCAGCCGCGCGTCCAGCGGCAGCAGCCGCTGCTGCCAGCGCATCACCGCCTGCGCGACGCGCGCGTCCTCTCGCAGCGCGCGCTCGAAGCGGCGGCGCGCGCCGCCGCTCATCGTGCCCAGCGCGTAGTCGGCGGCGAGGCGGTCGATCAGCTCGTCGCTGGGGCGGTGAATCGTCATCCGACGGCTTCCGCGCCTTCGAGGCAGGTCTTCAACTGCTGCAGGCTGCGCCGCACCCAGGCCTTGACGGTGCCCAGCGGCCGCCGCAGCCGCTGCGCCAGCTGCTCGTGCGTGAGCCCTTCGTAGTAGGCCAGCAGCACGGCCTGGCGCGGCTCGTCGGCCAGGCGGCCGACGCACGCGGCCAGGCGGCCGTCATCCTGCTGCTGCTCGATCTGCTCGGGCGGCGTGGCGCCGGGGTCGGCCACGTCGTGCCGGTGCTCCTGCCCGTCGGCATCGGTCCAGGCCAGCGGCGTCTCGGGGCGGCGGCGGCGCAGCAGGTCGATGGCGCGATGGCGGGCGATGGTGGTCAGCCAGGCCAGCGGGCTGGTGCGCAGCTGCGGGAACTGCGGCGCGCGCTGCCAGACGGTGACGAAGGTGTCCTGGATCACGTCTTCCGCGGCGGCGCGATCGTCGAGCATGCGCTGCACGATGGCCAGCAGGCGCCCGGCGCTGGCGTCGTACAGCGCGCGCAGCGCCGCGCGGTCCTGCAGCGCGATGCGCGCCAGCAAGGTCTGCAGCGCGGCGTCGTCGAGGTCGCTGGCGGCGGTGGCCATCGCTACCAGCGGCAGCCGCCTTCGCGCGCGGCGTCGATGGCCAGCGGGATTGCGGCCAGCAGGCCCATCCCGGCGTAGGCCTTGCGGCAATCGGGCTTGGCCGCCTTCTCGATGCCCTCGGCCAGCGGCGACTTGCGTTCCGGCGGCGGCGGCACCAGGTTCAGCAGCCGCGGGCTGGCGGACCCGGCGGGGCCGGGCCGCGCGCCCGGCCGGGCGCTGGGCAGATCGAGCTTCAGCGGCGGCGGTGCGCCGCCGGCTGCGGCAGCGGCCGGGCCGCCGGCGCCGGGGCCCGGGCCAGCCGCCGCGCCCGGTGCCGTTGACGGCACGGCGCCGCGCCCGGCCGCCGGCGCTGCGGCCGACGGGTTGGCGGCCGGCACCGCGGTGCCCGGCAACGCCGACGGCGCCGCAGGCTCCAGCGCGGCGCTGCGCGGCAAGGCGGTGGCGTCCACCGGCGCCAGGCTGGGGACGCGCGGCGCCGCCGGGGCGCTGAGCGGGGCGGCCGGCAGGGCCGGCGGCTGCAGGGACGGTGTGACCGGCTGCGCCGGGGGTGTGACCGGCTGCGCGGGGGGTGTGACCGGCTGCGCCGGGGGCGCGACGGTCTGCGCCGAGGGCGTGACCGGCGACGCCACCGGCGGCACTACCGGCGGCGGCAAGGCACGCGGCTCGGCTTCCGGCGGCGCCGGCAGCGGCACCGGCGCCGCGCCGGCGCTGGGTGTCGCCGGCGCCTGCGCGGGCGCCACGGTCGTCGGCGCCGGCTCCACCTGCGGCAGCGGCGGGGGCGGCGGCACCACGGCGGCCGGCGGCGCGGGCGTGGGGCTGTCGCGCCGCGGCGCCGGGGTGGGTTGCGGGCGCGGCGCCGGCGTCGGCTGCGCCGCGGGGTCGGCAATCTCGTGCTGGGCCTGCTGCGGCGGCTGCAGCACGGGGGCTTCGCGGGTGTCCGCCGGCGCCAGCCGCGGCGCGGTCGACGACGAGGGCGCGGCATCGGTCGCCGGCCGCGGCGGCTGTTCGGGCAGCGCGACGGCGGCCGCCGGCGCGGGGGCGGCGCTGGCGTCTTCGCGGCGTTCGGGGCCGGGGCGGTCGCGGCGCTGCAGCACCGGCGGCGGCGCCGCGGCGGGCGCCGGGTCGGCCGCCGCGGGCACCGGCTGCGCCGGGCTGCGCGGCAGCGGCGTCGGCTGCAGTTGCCAGTCGCCCAGCTCGGCCGCGCCGGGCGTCGGCGACGGCTGCGGCTGCGCCTCGCGCAGCGTGCCACCGAAGCGCGGCTCGGGCGCCGGGCCGGCCGGGCCGGCGCCGGGCTGCGGCGCGTCGCTGCGGCCGGGGCTGTCGGCGGGGCCGCTGCCGCCCAGGCGGATCTGGATGGCGCCCCATGCGCCTTCGCCGCTGCCCGCCGGGCCGCCGGGCGCGGTGCCGACCAGCGCCACCAGCAGCAGGTGCAGCAGCCCGGCCAGCAGCAGGCATTGCGCCAGCGTCGGGCGGCGCAGGCGCGCGCGCGTGCCATCGCCGCCGCCGGGCAGGGGCGGCAAGGGAGCGTCGGCGGCGAGGGCGAGCGAAAGGCTCATCGCGGGGGGTGGCGCGGGGTCAACCCCGATGATGCCGCGCCGGCGCGGCCGCGCGGCGGCGCACGATCGGGCCGCCGCTCAAGCCGAAGGCGCGCCGGTGCCGACGCCGGCCAGCCGCGCGACGTGGGCCACGAGGTCGGCCTCGGCATAAGGCTTGCCCATCAGCACGGTGACGCCGGCCTGCTGCGCCTGGTCGCGCAGGCGGTCGTCGGCCGAGGTGATCATCACCACCGGCAGCGCCGCGGTGCGGGCGTCGGCGCGCAGCGCGCGAGTGAGGTCGAGGCCGTCCATGCCGGGCATCTCGACGTCGGTGATCAGCACCTGCGGCGTCTCCTGGCCGATCAAGGCCAGCGCCTGCCGCCCGTCCTCCGCCAGCACGACGCGGAACTGATGCGCCGCCAGCAGCCGGCTGGTCTTGACGCGCACGACCTTGGAGTCGTCGGCCACCATCACGAGGATCTGCTCGGGGCGGCGCGGCGGGGGCGGCGGCAGTACAGGCGGAACGGGCGCCGGCGGGGGCGCGGCTTCGATGGCCTGGCGGCGGCGTTCGGCTTCGGCGCGTTCGGCTGCAGCGCGCTCGGCGGCGGCGCGTTCGGCAGCGGCTCGTTCAGCGGCCAGGCGATCGGCTTCGCGGCGATCGGCTTCGCGCCGTTCAGCGGCCAGCCGCTCGGCTTCGACCCGCTCGGCTTCGCGACGCTCGGCGTCGCGACGTTCAGCTTCGACGCGTTCGGCTTCGAGACGGGCCCGGCGCTCGGCCTCGGCGCGGCGCTCGGCTTGCAGACGCTCGGCTTCGAGCCTTTCGCGCGCCTGGCGTTCGCGCTCCAACCGTTCGGCTTCGCGGCGCTGCCGTTCCTCGCGTTCGGCCTGCACGCGTTCGGCCTGCGCGCGCTCGGCTGCAGCGCGTTCAGCTGCAACGCGTTCAGCTGCGGCGCGTTCGGCTGCCGCGCGCGCCGCCGCCTCGCGCTCGGCGGCCTCGCGCGCCGCCAGTTCGCGGCGCGCACTGTCCTGCGCCTCGCGCAGCGCTGCTTCGGCGGCCGCGGCGGCGCGTTCGTGCGCGTCGTCGCTGACGCCGGGGTCCAGCGACGACGGCTCGGTCGGCGGCGTCGGCAGCGGCGCGGGCGGGCGCGGCGGCGGCGCATCGCGCTCGGGCAACCGCTGCGCCCGGCGCGCCCGCCGCAGGGCGGCCCGCCCCAACACCAACACCAGCAGGGCCATCGCCAGCAGCCACCAGATCCACTCGTCCATCGATCGACATTCCCAGGCCAGGCGGCCTTTTCGCGCGAGCGATCAGCATAGCCGCGCCGCGCCCGGCATGCGCGCGGGATACGGCCGCTATTCAGCGCCGCCGAACGCGGCCGGCGCCGCAACGCGTTGCGTTACGCGGAGTTCGGCGGCGTCACGCGGCTTCGTGCCGCTTCAAGCCGCCTGGCGCGCCTGCCGCTGCAGCCGGCCGGCCAGTTCGCCCACGCGGCGCAGCGCGCGGCGCTGGGCCTCGCCCCAGGTGCTGGCCACGCCCAGGCGGATGCAGCGGCGGTAGCGGTCGCTGCTGCTGAACATGCCGCCGGGCGCGATCACGATGTGCTCGGCCAGGCACGCCTCGAACAAGGCCTGCGAGTCGGCGCCCTCGGGCAGCTCCAGCCACAGGATGTAGCCGCCGGGCGGATCGGTCACGCGCGTGCCGCGAGGGAAGTGGGCGCCGACGAGTTGCCGCCCCTCGTCGACCTGGCGCGCGAAGGCGGCACGCAGCTGGCGGTAGTTGCTCTCGTTGCCGGGCTGCGCCAGCAGGTCGGCCATCGCCAGTTCCAGCACCGCCGTCTGCGACCCGCTGGTGGCCGCCTTCAGCCCCGCCACCTGGGCATGCCAGCGGCCGGGCTCGATCCAGCCCAGCGTCATGCCCGGCGCCAGCGTCTTGCTGAACGACCCGCACAGCATCACGTGGCCGCTGGCGTCGAAGGACTTCACCGCGCGCCTGAATTCGGGCTGCTCGCACAAGTCGTTGTAGATCACGTCTTCCAGCAGCGGCACGTCGTGCTCGGCCAGCAGCCGCGCCAGGCGCCGGCGCTCGGCCACCGGCATGCAGGCGCCGATCGGGTTGCTGAGCGTGGGCACCGCCAGCACGGCCTTGACCGGCTGCGTCCCCAGCGCGAACTGCAGCGCGTCCAGCGACAGCCCGTGCCGCGGATGGGTGGGGATCTCCAGCGCGCGCAGGCCCAGGTGGCGCAGGATCTCCAGCAGCCCGAAGTAGGTGGGCGATTCCAGCGCCACGACGTCGCCGGGGCGGGTGACGGCGCGCAGGCCCAGCACCAGCGCGTCGCGGCAGCCGTTGGCGACGACGATGCGCGCCGGGTCCAGCCGGCAGCCCATCGCCAGCGCGTGGCGGGCGATGGCGCGGCGCAGCGCTTCCTGGCCGCTGCCGAAGGCATAACGCGCCAGTTGATCGCGATGGCGCAGCGCGGCGCGGCTGATGGCGCGGCGGATGCGGTCTTGGTCGAACAGCTCGGGCCCCGGGCAGGCGGCGCCGAAGGAGACGTAGCGCGCGTCGCTGGCGAGCTGCATCACGCGCGCCGCCAGCGCCGAAGGCTGCACCGGCTGCGAGGCGGCCGGCGGCTGGGTGGTCTCGGGCTCGGGCAGCGGCGCCGGGCGCGCGGCGACGAAGTAGCCCGAGCGCGGCCGCGCTTCGATCAGCCGCGCGTCTTCCAGCGCGCGGTAGGCCTGGATGGCGGTCGACACCGACACGCCTTGCTGCGCCGCCAGCGCGCGCACCGAGGGAATGCGCTCGCCGCGCGGCAGCACGCCACTGCGGATGGAGCGCGCGATGCCCTCGGCCACTGCGAGGTAGAGCTTGCCGGTGTTGCTGGCCATGGGCCATTCTGTATCGCTGACGCGGCGCGCGGGCAGTACAGATGGCCGCCAGCGCAGGCGATACAGCGCGGCCGCCGGCGACCGCTGTGCCGCTGCAGCCGGTGCCGCGCTGGGGCTGTCGCGGCCCGGCACGGCGGCCGATGCTGCCGGCCATGGACACAGACCTCGACCTCGAACTGCCCCCCGGCGCCGCGCTGACCCTGCCGCCGCGGGCCGCGCTGCACCTGCACCTGCTGAGCGGCCGCCTTTGGCTGACGCGCAGCGGCGACCCCGACGACCACTTCATCGATCCCGGCAGCCGCCTGTTGCTGGATGGCCGCGGCTGCGTGGTCGAGAACGACAGCGGCACGTCGGCGCGGCTGCGGCTGCGTAGCGAGGCATTCAGACGGCCCGCACTGCGCCGGTCTTCCGAGATTTGATCTTCACCATCGACGCCTTTCGCAAGCATCCCGGCGCCAGACCTGAAGACTTCTTAATTGCGCGGCATCAAGGCGAATACTCCGCTTTAGGCAGGAGTCGCGGCGGATCCGGGTTGCACAATCCGCTCGGATCTGCCGTCAGCAACAAGAACAGCCCGGGAGGGCCAGCGCATGACCCGCCGCGTCACCATCCAGACCCCGCTGGGCCAGGCCCTGCAGTTCCGCCAGCTGCGCGGCCACGAGGGTTTGAGCGAGCTCTACGCGCTGGACATCGACTTGCTCAGCACCGACAAGAGCATCGACGCCAAG
>JAIUPH010000026.1 GCA_020161065.1 Pseudomonadota bacterium | reverse complement strand
GCTGCAAGATTGAGAGAGCCTGCTCCTAGTACGAGAGGACCGGAGTGGACGCACCTCTGGTGTATCGGTTGTCACGCCAGTGGCATTGCCGAGTAGCTATGTGCGGAAGAGATAACCGCTGAAAGCATCTAAGCGGGAAACTCGTCTTAAGATAAGTCTTGCCGGGGCCTCGAGCCCCCTGAAGAGTCGTTCGAGACCAGGACGTTGATAGGCCGGGTGTGGAAGCTGGGTAACCAGTTAAGCTAACCGGTACTAATTGCTCGTGAGGCTTGACCCTATAACTTTGACGATGAGTCGAAGTGTTATGCCAAGTGTGACGCAATCAAGCTGAATCGATTCTATGAATTGGCTGTCCTGCCAACTGCAGGATGGCAACCCGTCAAGCCTGATGACCATAGCGAGGTGGTCCCACTCCTTCCCATCCCGAACAGGACAGTGAAACGCCTCAGCGCCGATGATAGTGCGGACTCCCGTGTGAAAGTAGGACATTGTCAGGCTAATATTGCGAAAGGGCCCGATCGAAAGATCGGGCCCTTCTCCATTTCTGCCCTGCCTTTTTTGATCAAGCCGTTTCTGGTAGTTTCTGCAGCGGGCTCGATAGCTTTTCGGTCAATTTGGCGTTGCTGAAACCCGCCTCCAGTTCGGTGTCGAACAAGGCGTTCATCAGCGCGGTTTCCCGCTCGCGAACGATGGACAGGAATTCTGTGGCGCCGCGCATCGATCGAAAGCTGCCCATGCCTGATTCCAGAAAAGCCTGCAAGGCCGCCAGCCCTGCCGCGTGAGCGGGCCCGCGCATGAAGCGCAGCGCGGCCAGGATCCAGGCACGGCGGGTAAAGCGATCGAGCGCCGCGCCAATCGACAGCACCAGTTCGATCTGCGCCCGGCGCAGCCCGTCCTGCCCGACGCGCTGCCAAGCGCGCACGTAGGACGCCGGGTCGACCTCATCGCCGGCCAGCGCCCGAGCCATTTCGCTGTCCAGCCGCTCGGAAATCGCGTGCAATCGCGCCAAGTCGCCAACCGTCGCCATCACTTCAGCCGGCATCATCGCCGCGATCTTCGGCAGCACGCGCGCAAACTGCCGGTCGCGTTCGACGAAGTCAGTGGGGCCGTAAAGCTCTTGCAAAAAGAAGCGCGCTGCGGGCTGGTAGCGAGCCGACGCCAGCAGATCGGCGTAGCAAAGCTCGAAGCGACGTTGCTGATATCGCTTGATCTTGAGGACACGCGAGGCGAAAGCCGGATCCGCCGCCCGCGCCCGGCGTTCGGCGTCGACGACGGCCAGTTGCTGCAGCGCTTCTTCGGTCATCAGCGGCATATGTGGCCGCCGGCGGCGGTTTCGAGCCTTCGACGGTCAGTCAAGCCTGATCGTCAAGATCCCGCAGCAAGGCCAAGGTCGGCTCGGGCGCCATGTTGAGCAGCGCGGCGATGTCGCGGATGTCGTCACCGAGCGCCGGGTTGTCCCAGCTCTGCGCCGTGTGCCGAGCCAGCCGGATGGCGAGCAGCACGTTGCGCGCCTGCACCGAGACGGATTGGCGCTGGTCGTCCGCAATGTCGACCAGCAGCATGGGAAGCCGCCATTTCTGCATCAGCGCATGCTGAAGCTGCGGCAGCTCGATGTTGAGCAACTCACGCTGGACCGCCGCCGAGCGCAACTGCCCGTCAGCCGCTTGTCGGCGCTGGATTTCCAGCGCCAGCGCGGGCGCATGCAGCCACAACAACAGTTCGGCGAAGTCGTGCAGCAGCGCGGCCTCGCGGATGACGGTGGCGTCGTGGTCCATCCGATGAACGGCGAACGCCAGCGCAAAGCGGGCGGCGCGGTGCGATCGGTGCAGCACCGCCTGCAGCCCGGCCAACGCTTCCGGCTGGGCGGCCAGATGATCTTCCACGCAGAGCTGCGGGCCGAAGTGGCGGAAGAAGGGTGGGATGCCCAGCATCACCAGCGCCGCGGTCAGCGTTTCGGCATCGGTTCCCTCGCGCCCGCGGCGAAGCTGCGCCACGTGCGCCAGTACCTTCAGCGTGAACAGCGGGTCGTCGGCCAGGGTCTCGCCCAGTAGGTGGGCGTCCACCGCATCTTCATTGGCGCGCAGTTCTTCGATGGCCAGGGCCGAGCTGCGCAGCACCGGCAGGCTGCCGGCGTCGAAGCAGGCGGCCCATTCCGCCACCGAGCCAGGCGCGCGGCCTGTCAGCCCGGCGCCGAAGCGTGCGAAGTCCGGGTGCGCAGACATGATGCAAGGTTTATCGGAAGCGGTGCGTCGCGCCTTGAGCCCAGCACCGACAAGCTCAGCGGTCGGGCAATCTCAACACCGTGGGCTTGATCACGCAAGGGCAGCAGTGCCCGCTCGACGGCGTCGATCCCCATCGCGCGGTGCCCGTGCAGTGGCCCGGTCGACCACGCATAGCGCGGTGCCGGTTCTGCCCCGGCCCCAGCCCCAGCCCCAGCCCCAGCCGCTACCGCTACCGCGACGATGCCGTGCGCATCGATCGCGGCCGGACGCAGCACGCGATGGCTACCCAAGTGCAGCGGCCCGCGCAGGATGCTGCCCACCGGACAGCCGCCGGCGCGCGACTCGACCACCTCGCCGAGGCCCGGCGCTTCCAGCATCAGCCAGCGCTGGGCGCCGCCCGCCTCGGCGTGCAGCAGCCTGGCCTGCAGCCGCGCCAAGTCAGCCGCCCCGAAGTCGACGCCGTGGATGGCCAGCCGCACTTCACCCTCCACCAGCGGGCGACCGGCCGGCGCGTCGGGCTCGGTCGTCCAGCGCAAGTGCTGCAGCGAGCGGCCCGCCACCAGCAAGCGCAGCCCGGCGTCGAGACCGCCGTTCACAGCCGCGTCACTCCGGGCAAGTGGCCGACGAGTTTGCCGTCCACGTACAAGGCGCCTTCGGGCGCACCGGCTTCGGCGTAGAACTCCAGCACCGGCGGCAGCGCCGGCCCCCGGCGCGCGGGCGCCAGCCGGCGCGCCAGCCGGCTCAGCACCCGGCTCGCGCCGCGCAGCGCCAGCGCCGCCAGCCGTCTGCCGGGGTGCGCCTCGGGGCGCAAGAACCATTCCTTCGTGGTCATCGTGAGGTCTCCCGACGCGGCGCCTCCAGCGGCGCGCGTCCAAGGGTTTCGTTCTTCAGGGGCTGTGTCGCAGGCGGCGCAGGTCCGCCAGCTCGCGTTGCAGGCCGCGCTCGGCGCCTTGCCGTTGGCCGCCGCCGCTGCGGCGGTGCACGCCGGCGTGGCGCAGGCGGCCGGCGACGGCCAGCGGGTTGCGCGGCTTGAGGGTCTTGATGCTGATGCGGTTCATGAGTGACTCCTTCGGTTGTCGGGCCCCAAAGCACAGCGGCCCGGGTGCTGATGCAACCCGGGCCGCGCGGCTGAGAGCAGGTTCTCTCAACGCATCGAGGCAACCGGGCAACGGCTGGCGTTGAAGCCGACGCTGAACAGGCACGTCGCCGCCATGCCGACCCAGCCGCCGTCGTGCGCGCCGGCCAGGGGCAGGCGGTTCAACGGCGATGGCGTGGTGAGGGACATGAGGCTCCGGGCAAGGTTGAGGGGCGGGGTGTCGCCGGCTGATCGACAGGGCAAGGTCGATTCACAAGCTTGCGCGGATGATAAAGATGACGTTATCTGTGCGCAAGCGCGTGGCATCCCCAATGGTAGGGAGCTACTTCTTCTGTTTGAGCGGCGCCACGCCGCTGCTGGAGCGCCGCCACAGCTCGGTGCCGTCGTCGGCGCCTGGCGGCTTGGCGGGCAACGCGCTGCCTGTCGCGCTGCCCGTCGCACCGCCCGTCACACCGCCCGCCGCACGCGCGGCCGCGCCCGGCGGCGGCGCCGCGGAGGGCAACAGCACTTCACCCAGCAGGTCCAGCAGGCGGCCGCGCGCGCGTTGCGGATGCCGGCGGTAGTAGGTCAGCACCAGGCCGACGATGAAGCGCTCGTCGTCGTCGCGCGGCTCCGATTCGCTGCCGCGGCCCGCCTCCGCATCGGTCGCCACGGCGGCGGCATCGTGCGGCACGTCCATCCAGCCGCGCGGCTTGTGGCACAGGTGCTCGAACTGGCGCGCCAGGCGTTCGCCGATCTGGCGTGAACGACTCTTGATCTGGCTCCAGTAGCTGGGCTGGATCTGCACGCGCTCGGCGAAGCGCCGTTCCAGGCCGCGCAGGGTGGCCGCATCGGCATGGCGCGCCGTCTGGCGCACGAATTCCTCGAACAGCAGCATGGCGTTGTCCAGGCGGACTTGCGCCAGATCGGGAGGGCCGTTCGTCATCGGCCGCAATGATAAAGCCGCCTTGACGGCGGCTATTCCGAGGGGAGACGCGGGCCGGGCTGAGCCGGCCCTCGGTGCGAACTCAATACTTCCAGCTCGCCGTCAACTGCACCAAGCGCCCGGCGCCTGGGATGTAGTGGCCGGTGTACAGCGAATCGGCATAGAGCTTGTTGCTGACGTTGGTGACGTTGAGCTTGAGCGTCAGCTGGTTCTGGATCACCGCGTACTCGGCCATCAGGTCGCCGGTGATGAAGCTCGGCGCCGCGAAGCCCGGGTTGCGGTTGGGCGTCTGCGACGAGCGGAAGTTGATGCCGGCGCCGACGCGCAGCTTGGGCGTCACCTGGTAGGTCGACCACACGGTGCCCGAATGCTTCGGCGTCAGCGACGGCCGCGTGCCCTTGCCTTCGCTGCCCTCGACGCCTTCGTCGATGTTGGCCACCGGCAGCCACATGTACGAGAAGAACAGCTCCCAGGCCGAGGTGATGCGCCCGGCCACGTCCATGTCGATGCCGGCCACGTGACGCTTGCCCGACAGCGTGACCAGGTTCACCAGCGGATCGGTGTTGCGCTCGTGCAGCTTGGTCGAGCGGAACGCCGCGATGCGGGTCGAGAGCTTGCCGTCGGCCGAGTCCAGCTTGGCGCCGAGCTCGAGGTTGATCGACTGCTCGGGCGGGATGTCGACGTTCGCGGCCGACAGCGAATAGGCGTCGCCCGAGGTGTTGAATGACGTCGCCGCCGAGAAGTGGAACGAAGCCAGCGGCGTCGGCTGGAACAGCACGCCCAGGCGCTTGCTCCATTCGGAGACCGTCATGCGGTAGCTGGCGACGGTCTCGGGCCCGGCGGCGTTGTTCGGGATGGCGTAGGTGTTGTAGTCGCCGGTCAGCTTGTCGTAGCGCAGGCCCACCAGCAGCTTCCAGTTCGGGATCACCTCCACCAGGTCTTGCGCATAAACGCCGAAGCCGTCGGACTTGTAGTCGCTGGTCGTGCGCAGCACGCGGCTGCCTTCGTCGATCCAGGTGCCGTCGTCGGGCGTGCCCACCGTCGTGGTGGGCTTGGTCAGGTTGACGCCGCCCTGGGCGGCCGTGCGCGCGCCGTAGACCTTCTTCTCCTCGCGCGCGTAGTCGATGCCGGCCAGCACCTCGTGCTTGACGCCCAGCGCATTGAACTTGCCGCTGTAGTCGCTTTGCGCGAACCAGGTGTCGAGGTCCTGGATCTTCAGTTGCGTGCCGCGATTGATCACCGAGTTGGGGCCGAAGGTGGCCAGCGTCACGGCCGTGCGGTCGGGCTGCGAGGCGGCGCCGGCGAAGCGCACGGTGCCGGCGCGCTGGTCGCGCTCGTACTGGCCGTGGCGGATCTTGGTGGTGATCTCGCTGTTGCGGTCGAAGCGGTGCGTCCAGGTGCCGGTCAGCGTCGCGGCATCGCCGGCGTTGTAGTCGCTGGCCATGCCGTAGTAGGCCTTGGGGTCCAGCGGCAGCAGCGTGGTCTCGGCGGTGGCGGCGCCGGCGCGCGGCAGGATCCAAGGCATGCCGTAGTTCATGCCGTTGTTGTTGTTGAGGTAGTAGCCGGCGACCGAGAACTCGTCGCGCGTGCCGATGCCCCAGCGCACGGTGGCGGCGACGCCGTTCTTGTCGATCGAGCTGCCGGCGCCGTTGTTGTCGGCCTTGGTGGCCATGGCGCCGATGCGCAGCGCCGCCTCGTCGCCCAGGCGGAAGTTGAAGTCGCCGACCACGCGGCCGTAGTTGTGGTTGCCCAGCGTCAGGTCGACCTGGTGCTCGTCCACCGTGCGCGGCAGCTTGCTGACCTGGTTGACCGCGCCGCCGGTGGAGCCGCGGCCGAACAGCATCGAGGCCGAGCCGCGCAGCACTTCGAGCCGGTCGTAGAAGAAGGTGTCGCGGTCGTAGAAGGCCGGGTCGCGCATGCCGTCGACGAAGACGTCGCCCGAGCCCTGCAGCGGGAAGCCGCGCAGGCGGATGTCTTCCTCGCCGCCTTCGGCCGCCATGAAGGTGATGCCGGCGGTGTTCTTCAGCACCTCCTTCATCGTGTCGAGGTGGCGGTCGTCGATCAGCTTCTCGGTGACGACGGTCACCGACTGCGGGATGTCGCGCAGCTCCTGCTTGCCCTTGCCGATGTTGCTGGTGGTGGCCTGCAGGCTGTCCTTGCCTTGCGGCTCGCGCGCGCCGGTCACGGTGACCACCGGCATCACGGTCTCGGAGCGGGCCTGCGCGATGGTGGTGGCCTGCGCCGAGGCGGCGGCGGCCGAGGCCGGCGCGGCGGCAGCGGCAGGGGCGGTGGCCGACTGGGCGCCGGCACCGGCCGACAGGCCCAGGCCGGCGGCCAAGGCGGCCAGCGGCAGCAAGGGGTGGGAGGGTTTGGCGTCGGCGCTTCGGCTCATGGGCGGTCTCTCTCTCTCGTTCGTGGGTCAGTCAGGCGGTTGGCTTGGCTGGCGCAGCGATCGAGGCTGCCGCGTGGCTGGGCGTACCGAGGGAAGTGAAATCGGGGCTAAGGGGCTAAGGGGCTTCAGGCTCGCTGACGAAGCCGATCTTGCTGAGCCCCGCGCGCGAGGCATCGGCCAGCGTCTCGGCCACCACGCGGTAGCTGACGGCCTGGTCGGCGCGCAGGTGCAGTTCGGGCAGCGGCTGCACCTTGCCGGCTTGCGTGAAACGTTCGGCCATCTGCTGCCGGCTGAGCTGCTCGCCGTTGAAGAAGCGCCGGCCCTGGGCGTCGATGGCCAGCTCGATCTTGTCGGGCCTGAGCTGGTTGACCTCGGCGCTGGCCTTGGGCAGTTCCAGCTTGACGGCGTGCGTCAGCAGCGGCGCGGTGACGATGAAGATCACCAGCAGCACCAGCATCACGTCGATCAACGGCACCATGTTGATCTCCGACATCGGCATCGGCGTGCGCTTGGCGTCGAAGGAGGCGAAGGCCATCGCAGGTCTCCCGTCCTCGCGTCAGGCGGCCGCCGGCCGCAGCGCCTGCACCTTGCCGGCGGCGCCTTGGGCGTGCGCGGTGGCGGCGCCCGGCGCTTCGCCCAGCGTCAGGAAGCTGTGCAGCTCGAACGCGAAGCTGTCGAGCTGCGCGGCCAGCACGCGGTTCGCGCGCGTGAAGGCGTTGTAGGCCACCACCGCGGGGATGGCGACGGCCAGGCCGAGGCCGGTCATGATCAGCGCCTCGCCGACCGGGCCGGCCACCTTGTCCAGCGTGCCAGCGCCGCTCATGCCGATGGCCACCAGCGCGTGGTACACGCCCCACACGGTGCCGAACAGGCCGACGAAAGGCGCCGTCGCGCCCACCGTGGCCAGCAGCGTCAGGCCGCGCTCCATGCGCAAGGTTTCTTCATCAAGCACCTTGCGCAGCGTGCGGGTGATGAAGTCGCTGGCGCTGCCGGCGTCGGCCAGCCGGGTGGCGCCGTGGCGGGCGTGGTGGCCTTGCGCGTGCAGCGCGTGTGCGGCCAGGTGCGAGAAGGGGTCGTGCGCGCCGTGCGTCTGCAACTCGTGGCGCACCTGGTCCAGCGTGCTGGCGTTCCAGAACAGTTCCAGGAAGGCGGCGCCGCGGCGGCGGCGGCGCGCCTGCGCCAGGCCCTTGAGCGCCATCAGCACCCACGAGGCGATCGACATCGCCAGCAGCAGCACCAGCAGCGTCTTGCCGACGGCGTCGCTCTGGCTCAGGAAGTGGCCGAAGCCCAGGCCTTGCGTGGCGTCCATCTCTGTCAGTCCTTCACTGAAGTTCGTATTGCAGCGGCGCGATCACGATCCATTCGATCGGCACGCCGTTTTCCGTCTGTGGCTTGAAGCGGGCGCGCCTCATCGCCCACATCGCCTGCTCGTCCAGCCGGCCGTGGCCCGACGATCGCTGCAGGCTCACCTGGCGCGGCTGGCCGTCGGTGCCCACCAGCACGCGCAGCACCACGGTGCCTTGCTCGTTCAGGCGGCGCGAGGCCATCGGCAGCTCGATCGGCGGCGGCACCAGGTAGGCCACCTCGCTGGCCGGAATTTGCTTGGGCGGCGGCGGTGCCGGGGGCGGCGGGGCGGGCGGTGCCGGGGCGGCCACCGGCGCAGGCACCACGTGCTGCACCACGGGCGCCGGCTCGACGGGCGGCGGCGGCACCACGAAGGCGGCCGGCGCCGCCTGCGGCGTGGGCGGCGCCGACAGCACCGGCGGCGGCTGCACGGCCTGGCGCTGCGGCTGCGGGCGCGGCGGCCGGGGCGGCGGCGGTGCGGGTGGTTCGGGCTTGGGCGGCGCCAGCGTCACGAAGTCGACCACCAGCGGCGCCACGTCGCGCACGGCGTTGCGCACCACGTCGATCTGCAGCAGCCCCCACAGCGCCAACACGTGGACGGCCCCCACGCCGCCGACCAGCAGCCGCCGTTCGGCCGGGCGCAATTCGGCGTCGTGCTGGCTGAGCAGCGCAACGGGCAGCGGCGGGGGTGGCGCGGAAGTGTTCAAGGCAGTCGACGACGAGGTCTTCGCGGTCCGCCAAGCGGCCGGCAAAGTTCGGTTTCAGCCGTGAACTATAACTTTACTGAGAATGATTCGCAATTACGTTGTCGCAAAACGACAGGCGCGGCCCGGCCTTGCGTTGGCGCAAAGCGGGCCATGACGCGGGCCATGCAGCGGGCCACGAAGTGGACCGCGGCCCCGGCTGTGTCAGACGGCGAGGAACGCGCCTCGCTCACTCCTCATCGCGAATCTTGAAGCCGCTCGTGAGCTGCTGCTGCACCGCCGGCGGCACCGCCTCGTAGTGCGACAAGGCGATCGTGTAGCGCCCCTGTCCGGCGGTCAGCGCGTTCAGCCGGTTCTGGTAGGCCGACAGCTCCGACATCGGCGCCTGGCCCTTGATGACCACGGTGCCGATCGCCAGGTTGGCGGTGCCGGTCACCATGCCGCGCTTGGCCGACAGGTCGCCGGTGATGTCGCCCATGGACTGGTCGGGCGCGCTGATCTCCACCGCGACGATGGGCTCCAGCACGATGGCCCGGGCCTTGCCGATGGCGTCGAGGAAGGCCTTGCGGCCGGCCGTCGCGAACGCGATCTCCTTGCTGTCCACGCTGTGGTGCTTGCCGTCGTAGACCACCACGCGCACGTCCACCACCGGGTAGCCGGCGATGGCGCCGTGCGCCAGCACCTCGCGCACGCCTTTCTCGACCGCGGGGATGAACTGGCCGGGAATGGTGCCGCCCTTGACCTGGTCGACGAACTCGAAGCCGCCGCCGCGCGGCAGCGGCTCGATGCGCAGGAACACCTCGCCGAACTGCCCGGCGCCGCCGGTCTGCTTCTTGTGCCGGTGGTGGCCTTCGGCCGGCGCGGTGACGGTCTCGCGGTAGGCGATGCGCGGCGGCCGCGTGTTGACCTCGAACTTGTAGACCTCGCGCAGCCGCTCCAGCAGCACGCGCAGGTGCAGCTCGCCCAGGCCGTAGACGATGGTCTCGTTGGTGCTGGCCACGTGCTCCACCTTCAGGCACGGGTCTTCGTCGACCAGCTTGGTCAGGATCTCCCACATGCGCTGCTCGTCGCCGTGGCGCTTGGGCTCGATCGCCAGCCCGTGCACCGGCACCGGAAACTCCAGCGGCGCCAGGTGGATGTGGTCGTCCTCGGCGGCGTCGTGCAGCACGGCGTCGAAGTGCAGTTCGTCGACCTTGGCGACGGCGACGATGTCGCCCGGCAGCGCCTTGTTGACCTCCACGTGCTCCTTGCCCTGCAGCAGGAACAAATGGCCCACCTTGAAAGGCTTGCGGCCGTCGCCCACGTACAGCAGGCTGTTGGGCGTGACCGTGCCCTGGTGCACGCGCAGGATGCCCATCTTGCCGACGTAGGGGTCCACCGTGACCTTGAAGACATGCGCCAGCACGTGCAGCGCCGGGTCGGGCGTGGCGTGCATCGGCTGCGCGGCCTCGCCCTCGCCGTTGAGGAAGTCGGGCGCGTTGCCTTCGGTCGGGTTCGGCAGCAGCTTGACGATCACGTCCAGCAGCTCGGCCACGCCGGCGCCGGTCTTCGCGGAGACGAAGCACACGGGGATCAGGTGCCCCTCGCGCAGCGCCTGCTCCAGCGGCGCGTGCAGCTCGGCGGCGTCGACGTCGCCGTCGTTCAGGTAACGGTCGACGAAAGCCGCGTCGACCTCCACCACCTGCTCCACCAGCGCGCGGTGCGCGGCGTCGACGGCGCCGAAGTCGCTGTGGCCTTCGCGGTTGTAGAAGCAGTCCACCACCCGGGCGGCGCCGTTGTCGGGCAGGTTCAGCGGCAGGCACTCCTTGCCGAAGGTGGCCTGGATCTGCGCCAGCAGCGCGGGCAGCTTCTCGGGCGCGGCGTCGATGCGGTTGACGACGATCAGCCGGTCGAGGTGGCGCGAGGCGGCGTACTCCATCATGCGCACCGCCATCGGCTCGATCCCGGTGGCCGCGTTGATCACCACCGCCGCGGTCTCCACCGCCTCCAGCGCCGGCAGGCTCTGGCCCAGGAAGTCGGCGCCGCCGGGGGTGTCGATCAGGTGGATGCGGGTGTCGGCGTGGTCCAGGTGCAGCACGCTGCCGTTCAGCGAATGCTGCATGCGGCGTTCCAGCGGGTCGGCATCGCTGACCGTGCTGCCGCGTTCGATGCTGCCCATGGCGCCGATGGCGCCGGCGCGTTGCAGCAGCGCTTCGGCCAGCAGCGTCTTGCCGGCGGCCGAAGGGCCGACCAGCGCCAGCGTGCGGATGCGTTCGATCGCGGCGCTGGCGCCGTGGGCTGGGCTTGGCATGAGGTCATCTCCTGCAGCCGGCCCTTGCGCCACTTGGCGGGCTGTGTCGTTGAAAAACGTGTTCAGGCTCGCACGGGCGCGAAAGCCAGCGTACGCCTTTCGGCGCCGCGCCACAACCAGCAGCCGGGCGGCGGCGCCGGCCTGTCGCGTCGGCGCCCGGCAGAACGCCGGCGGCTTGCGCCACCGCAAACCGGGTCCGGCCGCACTTTGCACAATCGCGATTCATTCTCATTCTCAAGAGATCCGCCATGCCTTTGCCGATCGATCAGCGCCGTCGCCACTGGCTGGCCGCCGCCGCCGTCATGGCCGGTTGGCCGCTGGGCGCGGCCGCGCAGGCCGGCGCCGCCAAGCCGATGGCCGTGGCCGCCGCCTGGCGCTGCGCGCAGACGCTCTCGCCGCAGGGCGAGGTGCTGGGCGACGGGCCGGAGCGCGACCACGTGGGCATCCTGGAGCCCGACTGGGACGACGGCCGGCTGCTGATCCGCGCCGCCGTGCCGGTGCCCGACCGCGTGCATGGCCTGCTGGCCGACGGCAGCGGCGGCTTCTTCGCCGTGGCCTACCGGCCGGGCCGCTGGCTGCTGCACGTGGGCGGCCGCGGCGAGGTGCTGGCGCGCCACGCGCTGGCCGACGAAGGCAACCGCCGCACCTTCAACGGCCACGTGACCTGGACGCCCGATCGCCGCCACCTCGTCACCAGCGAGACCGACGCTGCCGACAGCGCCGGCTGGATCAGCCTGCGCGACCCGCAGACGCTGCGCCGCGTGGGCGAGTGGCCGAGCGGCGGCATCGAGCCGCACGACATCCGCTTCGACGCCGCGGGCCGGTTGTGGATCGCCAACGGCGGCATCCTGCGCGCCGCGCTGGACCGCAAGCGCGACCTCGACCGCATGCAGCCCTCGCTGGTGGCGCTGGACGTGGCCAGCGGCGCCCAGATCGGCCGCTGGGAACTGGACGACCCGCGCCTGAGCCTGCGCCACCTGGCCATCGGCCACGGCAGCGAGCCGCTGGTCGGCGTGGCCCTGCAGGCCGAGCACGACGACCCCGGCCGCCGCGCCGAAGCGCCGCTGCTGGCCGTCTGCGACGGCCAGCGATTCGTCGTCCCCAGCCGCCAGGCCATCGGCAAAGGCTATTCCAGCGACATCGCACCCGGCCCGGTGGGTGGTTTCTTCCTGGCGAGCGAACGCTCACATCACGTGCTGCGCTGGGACCCGCGCCGGCCCGAGACGCTGCAGACCGTGGGCGAGCTGGAACGCGCCGGGGCGCTGGCGCCCTGGCGCACCGAAGACGACGGCCGCACCAGCCCCGACGGCGTGTACATCGCCGCCGCGCGCGGCCTGGCGCGCTGGCACCCCAGCCAGCCGGCCAAGATGCTGCGCTGGCCGATCGCGCTGGCGATCGACAACCACCTGGTGCCGCTGGGCTGATTGGGCAGGCGGCTCGGCCGCCCGTCCGTCGCCCTTCCGCCTCACTTCGCCCGCTACTCAGCCGCCTGCCACTCGTCCACCAGCCGCGCCACCAGCTCGGCCGCCGGCAGCTCGCGCGCCAGCGGCGCGCCCTGGCCGGCCCAGTGCGCGGCGAACTCGTGCTGGCCCTGCGCGGCGGCCGCGGCGTGAAGCTGCTTGGCCACGTCGTAGGCCAGCGGATAGGCCGCCGGCGGCGGGCTGCCGGGCGCCTCGCCATGCTCGATCAACCGGTTGACCAGGCCGCGCGCCGGGCGACCGGAGAGCACCGCCGTCAGCCGCGTGCGCGCCGCGCGACGCGGGTCCTTCAACTGCGCCCGATAGGCCGGCGACGCCGACGACTCCGGGCACGGCACGAAAGCCGTGCCCATCTGCACCGCGGCGGCGCCGAGGTCCAGCATCGCGCGGATGCCGGCGCCGTCCATGATGCCGCCGGCAGCGACCAGCGGCAGCCGCGTGTGCCGCCGCAGCAGCCGCAGCAAGACGGCGGTGCTCCAGCGCTGGTCGTCGGCCGTGGGGTCGAACAGCCCGCGGTGGCCGCCGGCCTCGATGCCCTGGGCGACGATGGCGTCGACGCCGGCCGCTTCGATCTGCGCCGCCTCGTCGAGGCTGGTGGCCGTCGCCAGCGTCAGGCAGCCGGCGGCCTGCAGCGCCGCGATGCGCTCGCGCGGCGGCAGCCCGAAGTGGAAGCTGACCACCGCCGGCCGCTGTTGCAGCAGCATCTCGAAGGCCTCGTCGTCGCCGACGAAGCTGCGATACACCTCGGCCAGCGCCGCCGGCGGCGTGGCGCCGAATGGCCGGAACAGCGGCGCCAGGTGCTGCAGCCAGGCCGCCTCGCGCGCCGCATCACGCACCGCCGGCGCGTGGCAGAACACGTTGACGTTGAGCGGCCCGACGCCGAGCGCGCGCGTCTGCTCGATCATCTGCCGCGCCTGCGCCACCGTGCTGGCGCCGATGCCCAGCGAGCCCAAGCCGCCGGCCCCGCTGACCGCCGCCGCCAGCGCCGGCGTCGCCACGCCGGCCATCGGCGCCTGGATGATGGGATGGCGCAGGCCCATCCGGGTGCAGAAGGGGTGCAGGGTGGTCATGGGGGGAGGTTAAGCGCAAGGCGGCTGCGGAGGACAACGACTCGCAGCACCTCGGCATTCACCCACGCGCCGGCATCTTGAACCCCGCGCAAGGGTCCTGCCGCGGCGTTGGCGGCCCGGGCGTGATCCAGCGGTAGTCGCAGGGCATGGTGGATGCATCCGACTCGACGAAGCAGACGCTGACGATGCGCAGCGCCGGGCGCTGCGCGCGCAGCAGCACGGGCACGCCGAGGTCGCTGCGCACGTGGCCGTTGCCGGCCACCAGCAGGGCGGGCTTGGCGCCGGCGTCGGCGGCGGCCAGCAAGGCGGCGGCCATGCTGGCGTCGCGCAGGCGCTGGGCGGCGCGCATGGCGGGCACGCGGGCCGCGGGCAACTGGCCGCAGTGGCTGTCCAGCAGCTCGTGGTCCAGCGCGGCCTGGGCCGCGGGCGGCAGCGGCGCGGCGGCGATGGCCGCGGCCAGGTCGGGCGGCAGCGCGGCGTCGCCCTGTCGGGCCACGGCGCGCACCACGTCCAGCGGCGCGTTGCCGCCCAGCACGGGGATGCCGGCGGCCAGCAGCGGCGCGAACAGGCCTTCGTGCTGCGGCCAGCCCCAGCCCTTGGGGTCGAAGCCGGCGGCCTGCAGCCGCGACAGCGGCTCGGCGCCGGGGCCCACGCGCTGGCCGCGCGGCAGGTGTTCGGCGACGATCACGGTGGCCGCGCCGGGCGCCGCGCTCAGCTCGGTGATCAGCGCGGCGCGGCGCCGGTGGTGGTGCACGTTGTCGTGCTGCTCGCCCAGCAGCACGAGGTCGGCGGCGCGCAGGCGGGCCACCAGTTCGCCGCGGCCGATCTCGCGGCCGCTGGCGGTGTCGACGATGCGGTCTTCGGCCGCGGCCGGCGTTGCGGCGCAGCCGGCCAGCAGCAAGCCGCCGCTGCCTAACACTTGACGTCGGCGCATCACGGCCCGCCACCGGCCTTGGCGCCTTCGGGCACGTAGACGATCGAGCCGTCCTTCATGCGGTAGGCGACGCCGGCTTTCTCGCCGTCGCCGCTGCCGATGGCGCCGCTGGCTTTGTAGCGCTCGATCTTCTCGCCCTTCTTGACGACGATTTCCATGTTGGGCTTGCCGGGGTCGGTGATGACGGTGACGTCGCGCGGGTTGAAGGGGTTGAGCAGCGGGTTCTGCGCGACGGTGATCAGCAATGCCGCAATGATGACCAGAAAGATGTCGATCAGGTTGACGACCGACAGGATGGGGTCGTCGCTGTCGGGCTCGTGCAGCAGCTTGATGGCCATCGCTCAGGCCCCGGCCTTGGGCGCGGCCGCAGCGCCGATCTCCAGCAGCTCCTCGGCCAGCCAGCGACGTCGCACGTTGGAGATCCAGAACGCGAGGGCCGCCGCGATCAGCGCCAGGATCACCGCCGAGAAGGCCACCGTCATGTTCTGCGAGACCTGCGCCAGGTTGCCGTCGGCCAGGCCCTTGAGCGCCGGGCCCATCGGGATCATCGTGGCCACCAGGCCCAAGAGCGGCGCCACGCGGCTGGCGATGCGCGGGCCTTCCAGCAGCTTGTGGGCGCGCAGGTCCAGTTCGTCGGCGCTCAAGGGTCCTTGCGCACGCTGCGCCGCGACCAGCGGGCGCCCGCCGCCGTGGCGCCGCGCCCAAGCCAGCACCGCGAACTCGCCCAGCAGCCAGAAGGCGTAGAGGAACAGCAGCGCAATCAGCGCCAGCGTGGGCAGCAAGAAGAGCTGCGCCACCGCGTACATGGTGTTTTCGATCCAGGGGGTCATGCGGGGCTCGGGGTCAAGGGTGTCGATTCAGGGCGCGACAGCGGCCGCGCGCGCCACGCGCCGCCGGCGGTGGCCAGCACGATCAGCAGCAGCGCCAGCAGCGTGCCGGGCAGGTCGCTGGGGGTGACGGTGGGCAGCACGCGGTCCAGCCGCAGGCCGCGGATCGGCGGCGGTGGGGGCGGTGCCGGCGATGGCGGTTCTGCGGTGGCTGGCGCGGCTTGCGCCGCGGCGGCCGCAGCCGGCGGCTGCGCGGCAGCCGGCGCCTGCAGCCCGAAGCCGGCGTCGACGTAGGCCTTGAAGGTGGCGTTGTCGCTGCGCACGTCGTGGCGTTGGGCCAGCTCGCGGTAGCGCGCTTTCAACTCGGCCACGCTTTGCGGATCGGCCTTCCACTGGCCCAGGCGCGCGGCTTCCAGCATGCGCTCGATGCTTTGCGCCAGCGCGTGCGGGTTGTGGGCCTCGAACCAGCGTTTGAGTCCAAGGTTATGTTTGTCGCGCACGTAGACGTCCATGAATTCCTGCCACTGGTCGTCGCGCACGATCTCGCGCGCCACGCTTTGCCAGCCGGCGAAGTTGTTGACGCCGTCCAGCACCTGCAGCGTGCCGGCGTAGCCTTCGGCCATCAGGCCCTGGATGTAGCCGGGGTGGAAGTTGCGCGTCGCCAGCTCCTTGGCCAGGAAGCCGGCCGCGCCTTCGACCTTGCCGGCGCCGCTGCCGCGCAGGTTGCTGATGTAGAGCTCGGGCGCCTTGCCGTCGAGCTGGCGCACCGCCAGGCCGATGCCGCCCAGGTACTGGAAGGGGTCGTCGGTGGTCAGCATGCCGTACAGCGCGCTGCTGCGCGCCAGCACCGCGGCCTCGGTGCCGCGCAAATGCTCGGCGTAGAGGTTCAACTTGCCCGCGGTGGAGACGCCGGAGCGGCCCCATTCGGCTTCGTCCGGGCCGTAGGCGTATTGCATGCGCGACAGGTAGAGCTGCGCCAGCTTGCGGTCGCCCTCGGCTTGCGTCTTCCAGCTGTCGGTGGCCAGCGCGGCGTCGTCCAGCCCGGTGCCATAACGCCCGGATTCAGAGGAGAAGATGCGCGTCGCGCCGGCGCGCCGGGCCTCCGCCGCGGGCACGCCCTGGCGCTGCAGTTGCGCGCCGATGCGGCGCGCGTTGTCGGCCACCGGGTTGTCGGCCTCGTCGGCCTCGGATGCCAGCTGCGCCGCGCGGGCCAGTTGCTTCATCACGTTGGGAAAGTGGTCGCGGTACAGGCCCGTGGCCGACAGCACGACGTCGACGCGCGGGCGGCCCAATCGGTCGCGCGGCACCAGCCTGACGTCGCTGACGCGGCCGCCGGCGTCCCACACCGGCTCGACGCCCAGCGCCCACAGCGCCTGCGCTTCCAGCAGCCCGAAGTGGCGCATGGTCTCCACCGACCACAGCGTGAAGGCCAGCTTGGCCGGCAGCTTGCCGGTCTTGGCGCGGTGCGCCGCCAGCAGCGCTTGCAGCGCCTGCTGGCCGGCCTCCCATGCGGCCTTGGTCGGCACGCGGCTGGGGTCGAAGCCGTAGAGGTTGCGCCCGGTGGGCAGCGCGTCGGGGTTCTTGATCGGGTCGCCGCCGTAGCTGGTGGGGATGTAGCGGCCGGCCAGCCCGTCGAGCAGGCCGCGCAGCTCGCCTTGCGCGCCCAGTTGGTCGTACCAGTCGCGCGCCTGCCCCGCGCGCTCGGGCTTCAGGCCGGGCGGCAGCGTGCCGTCCTTGAGCAGCGCGGCCAAGGTTCGATAGGGCTTGGACTCGGGGAGCTTCGTGTAGTCGCCGACCAGCATCTCGTCGGCTTCCTCGCCGGCCGCGGTGTCGGCCACGCCTTCCCAGAAATCCTTGCCCAGCATCATCAGCACGGTGGCGATGCGCCACTGCTCGCCGCTGCCCTGGCCGAAGCTGTGCAGCCCCATCGGCTGCGCGCTGTGCGCCAGCTCGTGCAGGTGGTCGTGCACCTCGCTCAGGAAGCGCGGGAAGTCCTGCTCGATGCGCTCGGCCGCCCAGCCCAGGTCGCGGTCGATGCGCTCGGCGCGCACGCCGTCGAGGAACTGCGCGCGCAGCCGGTCCTTCACGCCGCCGGCGTCCTGCGCCAGCCACTGGTGCAGCAGGTCGTGGATGCGCGTGAGCTTGTCGTGCAGCCCGGCCGGCGCGAAGGCGGGGGTCTGGTGGCTGATGATCACCGCGCGGCCGCGGCGCTTGGCCTGCGTGGCCTCGCCGATGTTGTCGACGATGTAGGGGTAGAGCACCGGCACGTCGCCGACGGCCAGCATCGGCCAATCATGCACCGACAATCCGCGCTCTTTGCCGGGTAGCCATTCCTGCGTGCCGTGGGTGCCGAAGTGCACCAGCGCGTCGGCCTTGAACGGCTGGCGCACCCACAGGTAGGCGGCCAGGTAGTGGTGCGGCGGCACGGCGCTGGTGGAGTGGTACAGCGCCTTCTCGCGGTCGTCGCCGCGCTCGCCGCGGCCGGGCTGGGGCAGCAGCGTGACGTTGCCGAGCTGCAGCCGCGGGATCACGAAGGCGTCGTCGAGCACCATGCTCGACCGCGCCGGGTCGCCCCAGCGGTCGCGCAGCGCCGCCTGCACCGCGGCCGGCAGCGTGGTCAGCCAGGCGCGGTAGGCGGCCAGCGGCAGCTTGGCCGCCAGGCCGTCGCGCAGCAGTTCGCGCAAGGCGCTCTGGTCCTGCGGCGCTCGGTAGCCAGGGGCCAGCAGGCGCTGGAGCTGCAGCGTCAGCGGCGTCTCGGCCACGCGCTCGGTGCGGTAGCCGGCGTCGTGCAGCGCGGCCAGCGTGCCGCTCAGGCTGCGCGGCAGGTTCATGAAGCTGGCCGAGAGGTTCTTCTCGCCGGCCGGGTAGTTCCAGAAGAAGATCGCCAGCTTCTTGTCGGCCGCCGGCAGGTGGCGCAACCGCGCCAGGTTCAGCGCCTTGGCGGCCACCGCGTCGGCCTGCGGCGCGATGGCTTCGAGCTGCTCGTCGCTCTTGCGCGTGGCGGCGGCGGTCTGGATGTCGCTGATGCCGGTGTACTCGGCCTGCGCCAGGTAGAAGGGCACGTCCATCAGCGGCACGCCCTGCGGGTCGGCGCGCCAGGCGTCGGCGTCGCCGCGGCGGTAGACCATGGCCTGCACGACCGGGATGCCCATCGCCTGCAGCTCGTTGCGCCGCAGCTCGGGGCTGAGCGTGATCTGGGTGTTGATCAGCACGTCGGCGATGAGCTTGCCGTCGACGCTGAGCAGGCGGCGCATTGCGTCGGGGTCGAGCACCGGGCTGTAGAAAGGCATCGCGATCGCGCCGCCGGCCTCGATGCGCTGCACCAGCGCGTCGATCAGGCCGGTCTGCTCGGCCGACACCGTCTGCTGGTGGAAGGCGATGCCGACGATGGGCGGGTGCGGCTGCCTGGGGTCGACGCCTTTCCAGGCCAGGTATTCGGCGGCCGTGGCGACCACGGTGGACGGCAGCGCCGGGTGGTACAGCGCGGCCGGCGGAAACACTTGAGGCGGCGGCAGGCCGCGCCAGTCCTGGCGGCGGATCTGCGCGTCCAGCAACTGCAGCAGCGCGCGCGTGTTGGCGCGGCCGCCGTTGACGTAGTAGGCGTGCAGCCGCTGCGCGAACGCGGCGTCCAGCCCGCCGCCGGGCTTGGGCGCCTGGGTCGGCAGCCAGACGTGGGGCTTGGCCGCCAGCGCCGGCAGCGCGGCGCCGAGCTTGGCGCGCACGTAGTCTTCGATGTGCTGGCGCGGCGCGTCGATCAGCACGAGGTCGGCGCCGTCCCACAACGCCGGGCCGGGCTCGGCGCCCAGTTTCTCGGCGTAGCGTGCCTCGATGCTCAGGCCCTGCGCTTGGGCCTCGCGCGCCAGCGTCACGAACTTGCCCGGCGCCACCGGGCTGGCGGTGACGATCAGCACGCGGCCGGCGGCTTGCGCCGCGGCCGGCGCCGCCATCGTCACGAACCACAGCAGGCCGAGCAAGAAGGCGCGCATGCTCAGAACACGTACTTCAGGCTGGTGCTGAAGTTGCGCCCGGGTTGCGAGTAAGCATCGGCCAGCGTGGTGTTGGCGGCCAGGCCGCGCACGTCGCTCCACAGCACGACCTTGCGGTCGCCGAGGTTGTGCACGGCGGCCAGCAACTGCCACTGGCGGCTGATGTCCCACCAGGCCGAGAGGTCGGCGACGACGTAGCCGGCCGGCAGGTACAGGCCGTCGGCATAGGGCCGCTTCTGGCGTTGCTGCGCCACCAGCGACAGCTCGGCGCCCCACACCCCCTTGCGTTCGTAGATGCCTTTCAGCAGCAGCTTGTCGGGCTCGATGCTGGCCATCGGCGTGCGCGTGCCGTCGCTGATGGCGGTGCCGCGCGCGTGGGCGTAGCGCGCCTCGGCCGACCATTCGCGGCTGATCGTCCAGTTCGCCGACAGCTCGACGCCGCTGATCTCGGCGCGCCGCAGGTTGACCGACTGGAAGGTGCGCGTGTTGGCCGCCATGCCGGGGTCCAGCGGCACCGTGGTGCTGGCGGTGACGTCGATGTCGGCGTCGATGAAGTTGCGGTAGCGCGACTTGAAGACCGCCAGGCCGAGCTTCACCGGGCCGAAGCGGCCGCGCGCGCCGACTTCCACCGAGTCGCTGGTCTCGGGCTTGAGGTCGGGGTTGCCGATCGAGCGATACGGCGGGTTGGCCGTGGTGTTGCTGACGCCGCCGTTGACCTGGCTGGGCGTCGGCGCGCGAAAGCCGTGGCCGTACTGCGCGAACAGCTGCAGCTGCGGCGCCAGCGTCCACGTCAGGCCCAGCCGCGGCGACAGTTCGTCGCCCGACAGCTTGGACGGCGTGACCTTGTTGTTGACGGTGTAGAGCGGGTTGCCGACCTCGGGGTCGAGCTCGAAGCGGTCGAAGCGCAGCGCCGGCGTGATCGTCACCGGGCCGATGCTGATCTCGTCCTGCACGAAGGCGCCGAGCAGCCGGTAGTCGGTATCGGGGAAGCTCTGGTTGGGCACGAAGCCCAGGCTGCCGGTGATCAGCGTGCCGGCGGCCGTGTAGTGCGCGCCGTTCTTCAGCGAGTAGACGCGGGTGTCGGACGCGTCCACGCCCCACAGCAGCCGGTGCGCGACGGCGGCGCCGCCGAAGTTGCTTTCGGCCTGCAGGCCCAGGCCCTGGCTGTCTTCGCCGTACAGCGTGTCGCGGTCGCGCCGCGCCCACGAGGCCGGCGGGCTGCGGTAGCGCTCGCTGCCGAGCTGGCGGTTGGTCGCCGCCTGGTCGAAGACGTAGGCGTTGAGCCGCTGCAGCCAGGGGTTGCGGTTGTCGGCGTACTGGTACTCCAGCTTGCCCAGGCGGCGGTTGACGTGCTCGCTGGCGTCGGCGTCGATGATGTTGGCGTTGACGAAGGGCATGCCGACCACGGTGTAGATCGGGCGGGTGGTGATGTCGCGGTCGATCTGCTCCAGCGAGGCCTTGAGCTGGTGGCCCGGCGCCACGTCGAGGATCAGCTTGCCCAGCAGGTAGTCGGAGCGCCGGTCCTGCGGGTTGGGCGCGGTGCGGTTCCAGTCGAGTGATTCGTTGGTGCCCTTGTTCTCCAGCTCGTGGCCGCGGCGCACGCTGGCCAGCAGCATGGCCTGCAGGCCGCCGCTCTTGATGGCGAACGAGGGCACGGCCAGCCAGGCCTGGTCGGCCGACGAGTAGCCGAGCTTGAGCGAGCCCTGCCAGTCCTTGCCCAGCGGCAGCAGGTCGGCCGGGTCCTTGGTGACGAAGCTCACCGCGCCGGCGAGGCCGTCGCTGCCGTACGAGGTGGACGAAGGGCCGCGCAGCAGCTCGACGCGCTTGTAGGCCTCGACGTCGATGTAGTCGCCGCGGCCGGCGACGTAGGGGCCGCTGGCATAGGTCATCGGCAGGCGCACGCCGTCGGTCTGCAGCAGCACCTGGTTGCCTTCCAGGCCGCGGATGTTGATGCCCTCGTTGCCGCCGCGGCCGACCGCGCCGAACACCGCCGACATGCGCGCCGGCTGCAGCCGCACGGCGACGCCGGGCTCGTCTTCGAGCAGCGACTTGAGGTCGCGCGCGGCGGCGCGCTCGATCTCCTGCGCGGTCTTGCTGGTCACGGTGGCGGGCACCGCGTCCTCGGCGCTTTCGATGCGGGTGGCCGAGACGGTGAGCTTCGGTGCGGTCGGCGGCTGGGCCGCGGCCTGCGCCTGGGCGCGGGCCGGGGCCGGGGCCAGCAACGCGGCGCACGCGGTGCACGCGGCGAACGCGGCGAACGCGGCCGTGGCCAGCGGCGTCAGCGCCGGGGCAGCCGCCGGCGGGCGAGGATAGGCATGACGAAGAAGGCGAGCGCGCGCCATGGCAGGGTCTCCTGGAAGGGGGTGGGGATGTCGTCGAGAGGCGGCTGGCGGCGAAGCTGGCGGTGGCGGGAAATCAGGACGGTCGCTGCGGACCGCCGGCGCCGGGGCGGCAGCGGTCGAGCAAGCGGGCGCAGGCGTCGACACGCTGCTGCCACGCCGTGGGTGCCGGGCCCAGGCCCAGGCGGGCCAGGGTGGCCAGGCGGGCCAGCGGGAACACCATGTGTTCGTGGCAGGCGCTGCGCCAGGCCCAGGGCAGGCCGGGGTCGGCGGCGGTCTGCAGCAGCACTTGCAGCATGCGCTGTTGCACCGTTAGCTCGGGCAGCACGCCGGCGCGGACCAGCAGCGCGCCGGCCTGCAGGTAGCAGCGGATGACGCCCGGGTACCAGGGGTTGTAGGCCAGGCGCACGCCGAGGCCGATGCGGTCCCAGCGCTGGCGCAGGAACACCTCGCGCGGCAGGTCCTGGACCTGTTGTTTCATGCGTCCACCTCGGTGGCCGCCGCGGCCAGCGCGCGTTCCAGCGCGGCGCGGCTGGGCGCCTCGACGAAGACGCAGCGCTTGCCGGTGCGCTTGCAGTGGTCCTTCACGCGCCAGTAGGCGTCGTGGCTGACGCAGCCGGTCTGGCAGATCACCAGGTCGGCGGCGGCGAGCGTGGCGTCCAGCTTGTGCGGGCTGTCTTCCGAGCCGCCGTCGTGGTGCAGGAAGCGGCCGCCGGTGCTTTCCACCACCCGGCGGTAGACCGGCACGCTGGCCGAGCGGCCGCCCACGCACAGCACCGCGCGTTCGGCCAGCCAGGGGCCGGCTGCCGTTGCGGCGGCGGCCGGCGGCTCGGCGGCCGCGGCCTGCTGGCGCAAGGCGAGCAGCGCTTGCGCGTCGTCGGCGCGGCGGCGCTGGCGTTCGGCTTGCTGCTCGGCCGCCTGCTGCGCGCGCTGCACTTCCGTCAGGCGCTGCTTGAGCGCCGCGTTCTCCTGCGCCAGCGCCAGGCGGTCGGCCAGCGCGGGGTCGGCCTGCTGCAGCGCCTGCAGTTCGTCGCGCGCCTGGGCCAGCTCGGTGCCGCGGGTGATCAGGTCGGCGCGGGTGCGCAGCGCTTGCGCCTCCAGCGCCTGGCTGCGGCGGCCGAAGTCGGCGGCCTGGCGCAGGCAGCGCTGCTGGGCGCCGGCCAGCTCGCGCGCCAGTACGGCGTTCTCGTCGATCAGCGCCTCGAAGCGCGCCAGCTCCACGCGCGTGGCCATGCCCACCTGGTGCTGCAGCATGTGCACCTCGGCCAGCACGCGGTCTTCCAGCGCCGGCGTGCACGACGGGTGCGTCAGCAGCGCCCACAGCGCGCTGCCCAGGTCCTTGCCGGCGGAGGCCTCGCGCCACCACGCGGCCAGCGCCGGCTCGTCCTTGGCCTGCGCGGCGCGGCGCAGCGCCAGCAGGCCGCGGCGGTCCAGCTCGCGCTGCAGCGCCTCGGTCAGCGGGCCGCGGCGCTTGCATTCGCTGACGGCGGTGCAGTGCAGCTCGTAGTCGTCCAGCCGCTGGGCGGGTCCGCCGGCCTTGGCCACCAGGCGGCGCAGCGCCGGCAGCGGCAGGCAGACGCCGACCACCGGGCAATGCGCATGGCCCGGCAGCTCCCACAGCCGGCGCCGGCGCGAACCCGGCAGCGACGGGTTGGGCGTGGGCTGGGTGCTGAGGAGGGGCACGATGGGGCGGGCTTCGAGCGGCGGCATGGCGTTCGGCATCGTCGGGTGTCAGGCGGCCTGGCCCAGCGGCAGCGGTAGTGGTTCGGCGGCGGGCTGCCAGCCGTCGGCGGCGCTGGCGCGGCTGCCGTGCAGGTCGCGGCGCAGCAGCTTCAGCGTGGCCGGCGGCAGCAGGTGGCGCCAGGCGTAGGCCGGGTGGTTGCAGCCCAGCGAAGCGCCGGCGCCGGCCAGCAGCGCCTGCGCCAGCCGCGGCGTGAGGGCGAAGCGCAGCAGCGGGTGCGCGCCGGCGCCGGGCCGCAGCTCGGCGCGCACGCGCGTCGCGGCCGGCGTGCCGGGCGCCACGTCGAGGTGGATGGCTTGCAGCGCGTCGACCGGCGGCAGCCCCGGGCGCGGCACGCGGCGCAGGTCCTGCAAGCCGAGCTGCAGCGTGGCGCGCCAGTCCAGGCCCTCGGGCAGCAGGTGGCGGCGCTCGGCGAGCGCGCGCGCCAGCGCGGCGCCGTCGCGGCGCAGCGGCGGCGGCAGGCTGTCGTAGGCCTGGTGCTGCACGGTCACCGGGTCTTCGAACTGCAGCCGCATGCAAGGGCCCAGCGCGACGGTGCGCATGCGGCGGTAAGCCTGCAGGCGCTGGCGCACGCGGCCCTGGTCGATGTCGTCCTGCAGCAGGTGCAGCATCTGCTCCAGCGGCGCGCGGCGGCGCAGGAAGCGGGCGGTCATTGGGGGCGCTCCGGCTCCATCGCGTCGCGGCCGACGCTGTCGACCAGCAGCCGCCAGGCGCAGGGCTCGCGGCGGCCGGGCGCCGTCTGGGCCTGCAGGTCGAGCAGGCATTGGCCGCTGGCATCCAGCGCCTCGATGCGATGGCGCACGCCGCCGGCGGTGCTGAGGCGCAGGCAGCGCAGTTCGGCGATCGCCGCCTCGTCGATCTGCCATTGCAGGCCCGGCGCTTCCAGCCGCAGGCGGCCGCCGTCGGCGCACAGGCGGCGCAGTTCGCAGTCGACCTGCAGCGACCGCGCGCCGCCGTGCAGGCCCAGGCGCAGGCCCACGCCGGCCTGCAGGGCGCGCCACAGCAGGTCGTGCAAGGCCTCGGCGGCGTCGCGCTGGCGCAGGCAGGGCCAGTCCAGGTCGCGTTGCGCGCCGGGTTCGAAGGCCGCCGGGCGCGCCGGCGGGGCTTCAGTGGGCGATCGCCAGAACGGCGGCAGGGGCCGCGGCAGGGCCACGGCGGGCAACAGGCAGACAAGCGGCACGGGACGATCCTTTCGCAAGATCGGGCACGTGCTGGCGCGGCGCTGGCTGGTGCATTGACGGCGGGAGGGAACGGGGCGGCAGGCGGCGCCGCCTCACTTGGTGAGGATCAGCTTGCCGAGCGAGGTGATGCGCAAGCGGTAGATCGCCCCGCGGTGCTCGATCTCCACCTCGCTGCGCGTGCCGAACAGATGCTCGGTCTGCCAGCGCGGCGAGCCGGCGGCGATGGCCGTCTCGCGGGGCGGCGGGGATGGCGATGGCGATGGCACCCGCGCGGCAGGCGCTTCTGGCGCGATCGCGCTGGCGGCGGCAGAGCGCGCGGCGGCGTTGGAAGCGGGCAGGGCCATCGACATGCACCGACTCTAATGCGAACAATTCGCATTAGCAAGTGCGGCGACGACGAAGGGTCTGATTCAGCTCAAAGTCGCCGCTGTCGCCGCAGCAGCCGCCGTCGCGCGACCGCCCACCACCGTGCCGCGGCAGGGGTTGCCGCCGAACCAGTAGCACAGCTCGTTGGGGTGGCTCAAGCGCCACAGCGCGAAGTCGGCGCGCTGGCCGGCGGCCAGGCGGCCGCGGTCGGCCAGGCCCAGCGCGCGCGCGGCGTGCGCGGTGATGCCTTGCACCGCCTCCAGCGGCGTCAGGCGGAAGAAGCTGCAGGCCATGTGCGCCATCAGCGGCAGCGACAGCGCCGGCGAGGTGCCGGGGTTGTGGTCGGTGGACACCGCCATCGGCACGCCGGCGGCGCGCAAGGCGTCGATGGGCGGCAGCCTGGTCTCGCGCAGCATGTAGAAGGCGCCGGGCAGCAGCACCGCCACGCTGCCGGCGGCGCGCATCGCGGCGATGCCGTCGGCCGACAAATGCTCCAGGTGGTCGCACGACAGCGCGCCGAACGAGGCGGCCAGCGCCGCGCCGCCCTGGTCGGACAACTGCTCGGCGTGCAGCTTCACCGGCAGGCCCAGGCGTTGCGCGGCCTCGAACACGCGGCGCGTCTGCGCCGGCGTGAAGCCGATCGTGTCGCAGAAGGCGTCGACCGCGTCGACCACGCCTTGCGCCTGCAGCGCCGGCAGCCAGGCGCAGACGGCGTCGATGTAGTCGTCGGTGCGGCCGTCGAACTCCGGCGGCAGCGCGTGGGCGCCGAGATAACTCGTCAGCACGGTGACCGGCAGCTCGGCACCCAGCCGGCGCGCCACGCGCAGGCAGCGCGCCTCGGCCTCGGCGGCCAGGCCGTAGCCCGACTTGACCTCCAGCGTCGTCACGCCCTGGGCGATGAGCGCGCGCGCGCGGGCGGCGGCGGCGTCGAACAGCGCCGCCTCGTCGGCCGCGCGCGTCGCCGCGACGGTGGAGCGGATGCCGCCGCCGGCGCGCGCGATCTGCTCGTAGCTGGCGCCGTTGAGCCGCAGCTCCGCCTCGTCGGCGCGTTGGCCGCCGTAGACCAGGTGGGTGTGGCAGTCGACCAGCCCCGGCGTGAGCAGCAGGCCGCCGAGATCGTGCGTTAGCGCCGGCCGCAGTTCGGCCGGCCGCTCGGCCGCCGGCCCGACCCAGCGGATGCGATCGCCCTCGGTGACGACCACGCCGTCGTCGATCAGCCCCCAATCGCTGCCGGCCAGCGTGGCCAGGCGGGCGTGGTGCCAAAGCTGCAGCTCGTTCATCGTGGGAGTGTCGCGCGAAAGAGCCCTCACCCCGGCCCTCTCCCGCACGCGGGAGAGGGAGTACAGCGGCCGCTTACTCGTGCCGCAGCGCCTCGATCGGATCCAGCCTTGCGGCGCGGCGCGCCGGCACGTAGCCGAAGACGACGCCGATCGCCGCCGAGAACGCGAAGGCCAGCAAATTGATGCCGGGCATGAACTCGAACGGCACCTGCAGCAGCGCCGACAGCCCGATCGACGCGCCCAGCGCCAGCACCAGCCCCACCAGCCCGCCGAGTGCGGCCAGCACCACCGCTTCCACCAGGAACTGCGCCAGCACCTCGCGTTCGAAGGCGCCGATGGCCAGGCGCAGCCCGATCTCGCGGGTGCGCTCGGTCACGCTGACCAGCATGATGTTCATGATGCCGATGCCGCCCACCAGCAGGCTGACCGCGGCCACCGCGCCGAGCAGGCTGGTCAGCAGCCGCGTCGTGCCCGACAGCGTCTCGGCCACCTGCTGGGTGTCCAGCACGTTGAAGTTGTCGTCGTCGGCGGGGCTCAGCTTGCGGCGCTCGCGCAGCAGCTCGCCGATGCTCTTCTTCACGCGCTCGGTGTCGCTGCCGGGCTGCAGCGAGACCAGCAGCGAGTTGACGCGCGTGCTGCCGGTGATGCGCCGCTGCGCGGTGGCGGTGGGCACGACGATGAGGTCGTCCTGGTCCATGCCCATCGCCGCCTGGCCCTTGCTGGCCAGCAGGCCGATCACCTCGCAACTGAAGTTGCGGATGCGCAGGTGCTGGCCCAGCGGGTCGGCGGCGCCGAACAGCTCGCGCCGCACGGTGGCGCCGATCACGCAGACGGCGGCGCCGGCGGTCTCTTCCGCCGGCTCGAACAAGCGGCCTTCGGCCAGCTTCCAGTTGCTGGCGGCGAAGTAGTCGTTGTTGCTGCCGGTCACCGTGGTCGACCAGTTGCGCCCGTCGGCGACCACGGTGACGCCGGCGCGCACCTCGGGCGCGGCCGCGGCCACGCCGCCGATCTGCGTGGCCACCGCCTGCAGGTCGGCCAGCTTGAACGCCGGCGCGCCGGCCGCGCCCTGGCCCGGGCCCAGGCGCTGGCCGGGGCGGATCATCAGCAGGTTGCTGCCCAGGCTTTCGATCTGCGCCTGCACCGAACGCGTGGCGCCGTTGCCGACCGTGACCATGGTGACGACGGCGCCGACGCCGATGACGATGCCCAGCGTGGTCAGCACCGAGCGCATCAGGTTGCGACGGATCGCGCGCAGCGCCAGCCACAGGGTGTTGAGGCCGATCATGCTTGCGTCTCCGCGCCGGCGGCGGCGTCGGCAGCGTCAGCTCCGTCAGCGGCCCCCAGCGCATGCTGGCGTTCGTCGCCGGCGATCACGCCGTCCTTGAAGCGCACCACGCGGCCGGCGTAGGCCGCCATGTCGCTTTCGTGCGTGACCATCACGACGGTGATGTCGCGCTGGCGCTGCAGCGTCGACAGCAGCACCATGATCTCGCGCGAGCGCTCGCTGTCCAGGTTGCCGGTGGGCTCGTCGGCCAGCAGCAACTCAGGCCGCGTGACCAGTGCGCGCGCGATCGCCACGCGCTGCTGCTGGCCGCCGGACAGTTCCGCCGGCGTGTGGTGCTCCCAGCCGGTCAGGCCCACCTGGGCCAGCGCCTCGCGCGCGGCGGCCTTGCGCTCGCGCGCGCCGGCGCCGCGGTACAGCAGCGGCAGCTCGACGTTCTCCTGCGCCGAGGTGCGCGCCAGCAGGTGAAAGCCCTGGAAGATGAAGCCGATCTTGTGCCGCCGCAGCAGCGCGCGCTGGTCGCGCGACAACGTCTCCACCGCCACGCCCTGGAAGCGATAGCTGCCGCTGGTGGGCGTGTCCAGGCAGCCGATGAGGTTCATCACGGTGGACTTGCCCGAGCCGCTGGGCCCCATCACGGCGACGAACTCGCCGCGTTCGATGTCGAGGTCCACGCCGCGCAGGGCCTGGAACGCCGCCGGCCCGCTGCCATAGGTCTTGGTGATGCCGCGCAGCGCAACCAAAGCGCTCATCGGGCAACCTCCGCGCTGGCGCGCTCCGGAGCGAGCGCTTGGGAGCGGCCACGCGCGCTCATTTCGGCGCGCTGCTCTGGTCGACGATGACCGCCATGCCTTCGGCCAGACCGGGGCCGCTGACCTCGGTCTGGCGGCCGTCGGACAGGCCGCGCTGCACGGCCACCGCCACCGCCTGGCCATCGCGCAGCACCCACACCGTGCCTTCGCGCGGCACGTTGGCGGCGGCGCCGCCGGGCGCGTTGCCGCCGGCGCGGCGCGGGCGGTTCATGCCCGGCGGCCGCGGCATCAGCTTGGAGAGGATGCCGCCGGCGGCCGCCGGCTCGCTGGCGCCGCTGCCGCCGCGCGCCGGCGCGGCCGCATCGCCGCCGGTCGGCGTGAAGCGCAGCGCGCTGTTGGGCACCAGCAGCACGCCGCTGCGCTCGGTGGTCGCGATGGTGGCCGTGGCCGTCATGCCGGGGCGCAGCACGAGGTCGCTGTTGTCGACGTCGAGCTGCGTCGTGTACGTCACCACGTTGTCGGTGGTGGTCGAGCCGAAAGCCACGCGCGAGACCACGGCGGCGAAGTCGCGCCCCGGCTGCGAGGCCACGGTGAAGCGCGCGCGCTGGCCATTCTTGAGCTGCGCGACGTCGGCTTCGTCGACGTTGACCGAAAGCTTCATCGACGCCAGGTCTTCGGCCAGCGTGAACAGCGTGACGGCCTGCAGCGAAGCCGCCACCGCATAGCCCGGCTCGACGTTGCGCGCCAGCACCACGCCGTCGATCGGCGAGCGGATGGCCGCCTTCGACAGATTGGTCTCGTTGGTGGCCAGCGCGGCCGCGGCCTGCGCGACGCCGGCCACCGCCACCGCCTGCGCGGCGGCGGCGCGGTCGGCGGTGGCGCGCGCGGTGTCCAGCTCGGTGGCCGCCGGCAGCTTGCCGCCCGACAGGCGCTGCACCTCGACCAGCCGCGCCAGGCTGGCCTTCGACTCGCGCAGCGTGGCCTCGGCCTGGGTCTGCGTGGCGCGCGCCGACTGCAGCGCGGCGCGCGAGGCGTTGACCGAGTCCTGCAGCTTGGCGCGGTCGAGCTCGACCAGCAGCTGGCCCTTCTTGACGCGGTCGTTGACGTCGACCAGCACCCGCGTGACGGTGCCCGACAGCTCGCTGCCCACCGCCACCGAGCGCGTGGGCTGCAGCGTGCCGGTGGCGGTGATGCTGATGGCCAGGTTGCCGCGCGTCACCGGCTGCGTCACGTAGCGCGGCGCGGCGGCCGCGCGCGAATGGTCCTGCCACAGCCACCAGCCGCCGGCGGCCAGCGCCAGCGCGGCCAGCACGATCCACGTGGTGGCGCGCTTCCACCAGGGGCGCTGGTGCTGTTCGAGCAAGGTCTGCAGGTCGGCGGAGTCGGTCATGATGAAAGGGCGGAAGAAGGAATTCCGATGCCGCCGCCCAGCGACTTGAGCAGCCGGATGTGGGCGCTGGCGAGGTCGGTGCGCGCGCTGGCCAGGCTGTCGCCGGCATTGAGCGCGCTGCGCTCGGCGTCGAGCAGCGTCGTGAAGTCGGTCAGCCCGGCCTGCCAGCGGATGCGCGCGAAGCTCGCTGCCTCGTCGGCCGCGGCGCTGGCGCGCTGCAGCGTGGCCACGCGCTGCTCGCCAAGCGCCAGCGCGGCGAGGCCGTCTTCCACGTCCTGCAAGGCCACCAGCACGGCGCTGCGCCAGGCGATGCGCGCGAGGTCGAGCGCGGCGCGCTGCGCCGCCACGCGCGCCGCGCCGGCGCCGGCGTCGAAGATCGTCCAGTCGACGCCGGCCGCCAGCCCGGCGACCAGCGCCGCCGCATGGCCCAGGCCCGCCAGCGTGGCCGCCTGCAGCGCGAGGTTGCCGCTGAGCGTGAAGCTCGGCTTGCGCTGCGCCTCGGTTTGCGCCAGCGTGGCCAGTTCGGCGTCGATCTGCAGTTCGGCGGCGCGCAGGTCGGGGCGGCGGCGCAGCAGTTCGGCCGGCAGCGGCAGCGCGGGCAGCGCCGGTGCCCGCGGCAGCGCCTGCGGCGCGGCCGCCAGGCGCGCCGACAGCGCGGCCGGCGGCTGGCCGAGCAGCAGCGCCAGTGCGTGTTCGTTCTGCGCCAGCGTCAGGCGCAGCGCCGGCACGCGCGCCTGCACTTGTTCCAGCGTGCTGTTCGCTTGTTGCAGTTCCAGGTGATCGGCCAGGCCGCTGCTGACGCGCGCCTGCACCAGTTCCAGCGTCTGCCGCTGGCTGGCCAGGCTGGCCTCGGCCACGCGCAACTGTTCGCGCACGCCCTGCCAGGCGACGTAGGCCAGCGCGGTTTCGGCGGCCACCGCCAGCCGGGTTGCCTGCAGCGTGGCAGCGCTGGACTCGGCGCCGGCGCGCGCGGCGCGCGTGGCGGCGGCGTTGGCGCCGAAGAGGTCGGCCTCCCAGCTGGCGTCGAGCCCGACGCGCAGGCTGTTGCCGGTCTGGTTGCTGCTGCGGCTGCGGCCGGCGCTGGCGCTGCTGCCCAGCGTCGGCTGCTGGCCGGCGGCCGCCACGTCGACCAGCGCGCGCGCCTGCGCCAGCCGCGCCTGCGCCGTCTGCAGGTCGAGGTTGGCGGCCAGCGCCTCGTCGACCAGCGCGGCCAGCAGCGGATCGGCAAAGCCTTGCCAGGCGCCACCGGCCAGGCCGTCGCCCGTAGATTCGGCCGCCGGCGCGCTGCCTTGCCAGGACGTGGGCAATGGCGGCGCTGGCGTGTCGCCGGCCGGCGGCGAGGGCTGCAGGCTGCTGCAGCCGGCCAGGACGGCGGCGGCGATCAATCCCGGCAGGCGCGGGGACCGCAAGCGAGAGCGGAAGGGGAAAGGGCGTCGGGCGTGCACTGCGGGTTTGTACGCGGGCGGCATGGCCCCACTATGGCCCGTTTGTAAAGTAAAGCCGCCGCGCCCGATCAACCCTTACTGGAACGCCACCTCGGCAAAGCTGCGCAGCTTGCGGCTGTGCAGGCGGCCCGGGCGCTGCTGGCGCAGCAGATCGATGGCGCGCATGCCGATGCGCAGGTGCTGGTCGACGCGCTCGCGGTAGAAGTGGTTGGCCATGCCGGGCAGCTTGATCTCGCCGTGCAGCGGCTTGTCCGACACGCACAGCAGCGTGCCGTAGGGCACGCGGAAGCGGAAGCCGTTGGCGGCGATGGTGGCGCTTTCCATGTCCAGCGCCACCGCGCGGCTCTGGCTGAAGCGGCGCTCGGGCGAGCTGGCGCCGCGCGAGGGCAGCAGCTCCCAGTTGCGGTTGTCGGTGCTGGCCACGGTGCCGGTGCGCAGCACGCGCTTGAGCTCATAACCGCTCAACTGCGTCACATCGGCCACCGCCTGCTCCAGCGCCACCTGCACCTCGGCCAGCGCCGGGATGGGCACCCACAGCGGCAGGTCTTCGTCGAGCACGTGGTCTTCGCGCACGTAGCCGTGGGCCAGCACATAGTCGCCGAGCTGCTGGCTGTTGCGCAAGCCGGCGCAGTGGCCCAGCATCAGCCAGGCATGCGGGCGCAGCACCGCGATGTGGTCGGTGATGGTCTTGGCGTTGGCCGGGCCGACACCGATGTTGACCATCGTGATGCCCGCGTGGTCGGCGCGCATCAGGTGGTAGGCCGGCATCTGAGGCAGCCGCGGCGGCGCCAGGCCCAGTTCGTCGCCGGGCTGCGGCGCTTCGCCGGCGCGGCGCGTCACCACGTTGCCGGGCTCGACGAAGGCCAGGTAGTCGCTGGCCGGGTCCTGCATCTGCTCGTGGCCGAGCTTGATGAACTCGTCGATGTAGAACTGGTAGTTGGTGAAGAGCACGAAGTTCTGGAAGTGCTCGGGCGCGGTGCCGGTGTAGTGGCGCAGCCGCTGCAGCGAGTAGTCGACGCGCGGCGCGATGAACAGCGCCAGCGGCTCGGGGTCGCCGCGGCGCACCTGGTGCGTGCCGTTGGCGATGCCGTCGTCCATCGCCGCGAGGTCGGGCAGGTCGAACACGTCGCGCAGGCGCAGCCGGCGCTCGCGCGGCAACTCGCCTTCCACGTGGTCGTGCTGGGCGAAGCTGAAGTGCAGCGGGATCGGCTGCGTGCTGGTGCCCACCTCCAGCGCGACGTTGTGGTTCTTCAGCAGCAGCTCGAACTGCTCGCGGTAGTAGCGGCCGAACAGGTCGGGCCGCGTCAGCGTGGTCTCGAAGGTGCCGGGGCCGGCGACGAAGCCGTAGGCCAGGCGCGAATCGGCGCGCGCCACGGTGCTGGTGTGCACGCGCACGAAGGGGTAGCAGGCGCGCACGTGGTCGCCGACGTCGTCGCCGGCGACGAAGCGCTGCAGGCTGTCGCGCAAATGGGCGATGCTGGCGTCGTAGATGCGCCGCACCTGGGCCAGCGCCGATTCGGCGTCGTCGAAGCGGATGGGAGCGATGAAGAGCGGCAGGGCGGTCATGCGGGCCTTTGTTGTGGTTCTTGGTGGCCCGCGATTGTCGCTTCAAGCCCCGGCCGCAAGAAGATTTAAGGTTTGGCGGGCCTAACACCGCCGTTGCGCAACCGTTGGTTGCAAATCCAGCGGGCGTTTGCGTTTGCGGCGCGCATACGGCATTTTTTCGCACTAGATTCACGTCGTGATGCAAGACAGCCCTCAACGACCCAAACGCCCGATGTGGGTGCTGGCCCTGGCGATGGCCGGCCTGTGCGCATCCATCCAACCGGCAGCGGCGATGCCGTTGCAGGTCAGCCTGGCCGCGTTGGACGCGCCCGAGTTGGCCGCCGAGCAGGCGGGCGCCAGCCCGCAGGCCCAGTACGTGGTGGCCGGGCGCCAGCCGTCGGCGGCGCCGTCGGCCGAACCCGACGAAGAGGTGCCGCTGGGCGCCACCGAAACGCTGCCGCACGTCATCATCGAGCCGGTGACCGAGATCAGCGGCCTGGCGCTGGCCGCCCCCGCCGAAGTGGGGCTGCCGGCGGTGGAGAAGACGCTGGCCGCCGAGCAGGCGCTGGGCGACTTCGCGCCGCAGACCTCGCCCGACGGCAGCGATGGCGACGACGCGCTGGACGAGCGGCCGATCGCCGCCGAGGCCGCCACCTCGCCGGCGACGCCCGCCGCACCGTCGGCCGGCACGGCGCTGCCCGACGTCGAAGCGCTGCGCCAGCAGCGCGCCACGCTGCAATGGGTGGTGTTGCCGCTGGTGCTGGTGGCGATGGCGCTGTTGTGGGTCAATTCGCAGCAGTGGCGCCACCACCGGCACCGCCACAGCGACGGCACGACGCAGCATGCGAAGGGCGGCCGCTCGCGGCGGCGCCGCGGGCGCAGCGGCAGCGCGGCGCCGTCGGATCCTCACCGCGCGTGAGCGCGGGGCCGCCTTATTCACATCGCGCGTGAGCGCGGTGCCGCCTGATCCCCACCGCGCGTGAGCGCGGTGCCGCCTGATTCACATCGCGCGCGTGAGCGCCGCGCGGCGCCGGTTAGTCCGCCGCCGCGTCGATCACGCCGCCGCCGAGGCAGACCTCCCCGTCGTAGAGCACGGCCGATTGCCCCGGCGTCACCGCCCATTGCGGCTGGTCGAATTGCAGGCTGAAGGCCTCCGGCCGCAAGGCTAGCCGGCACGGCGCGTCGACCTGGCGGTAGCGCGTCTTGGCGGCCACGCGCTCCAGGGTGGGCGGCGTGCCGGCGATCCAACTGCAATCGCCCGCCTGCAGCGTGGACGACAGCAGCCAAGGATGGTCGTGCCCCTGCACCACGCGCAGCACGTTGCGTTCGATCTCCTTGCGCGCCGCGTACCAGGGCTCGTGTGCGCCGCCGCCCGATTTGACTCCCCCGATCCCCAGGCCTTGGCGCTGCCCCAGCGTGTAGAACGACAGGCCGACGTGGCGACCGACCTCGCGGCCGCGCTCGTCGAGCATCGACCCTGGCTCGTTCTTCAGGTAGCGCTGCAAAAACTCGCGGAACGGCCGCTCGCCGACGAAGCAGATGCCGGTGGAGTCCTTCTTCTTCGCGTTGGGCAGGCCGATCTGCGCGGCGATGCGGCGCACCTCGGTCTTGCGCATCTCGCCGATCGGGAACAGTGACTTCGACAGTTGGGCCTGCGTCAGGCGGTGCAGAAAATAACTCTGATCCTTGGCGTCGTCGAGCCCCTTCAGCAGCTCGAAGCGGCCGGCCACCTCACGCACGCGGGCGTAGTGGCCGGTGGCGATCTTGCGCGCGCCCAGCCGCATCGCGTGGTCGAGGAAGGCCTTGAACTTGATCTCGGCGTTGCACAGCACGTCGGGGTTGGGCGTGCGGCCGGCCTGGTGCTCGCGCAGGAACTCGGCGAACACGCGGTCCTTGTAGGCGGCGGCGAAGTTGACGTGCTCCAGCTCGATGCCCACCACGTCGGCCACCGCGGCGGCGTCGACGAAGTCGGCGTTCGACGAGCAGTATTCGCTGTCGTCGTCGTCCTCCCAGTTCTTCATGAAGATGCCGACGACCTCGAAGCCTTGCTGCTTGAGCAGCCAGGCCGTGACGGCCGAATCGACGCCGCCGCTCAAGCCCACCACCACTCGTTCGCCCATGCCCTGGATTATCCCGGCCGCCATGGCCGCGCCAGGCTCGGGTGCGCGCTCACCACGTCCAGCGGGTGGCGGCGTCCGGCCAGGTGGTCTTCGATGCCTTGCAGCACCAGCGGGCTGCGGTGGCGCGCGGCGCTGGCGCGCACCTCGGCAGCCGTCAGCCACAGCGTGCGCACGATTCCGGTGTCGAGCTTTCGCCCCGGCAGCGGCTCGCCCGCCGTGCCGGCGTAGGCAAAGCGCAAATAGGTCACGTCGTCGTCGGCGCCGCCGCCGCCGATGTCGAAGCGCGCGAGGTAGATGCCCACCAGCGCCGCGGGGCTGAAGGTGCGGGCAGTCTCTTCCAGTGCCTCGCGCACCACGGCTTGCAGCGGCGATTCGCCGCGCTCCAGGTGGCCGGCCGGGTTGTTCAGTCGCAGGCCCTCGCGGGTTTCTTCTTCCACCAGCAGGTAGCGGCCATCGGCCTCGATGATGGCGGCGACGGTGACGTTCGGGGTCCAGCGTGCAGCACTCATGCAGCGCATTGTCCCGGACGGGTCGGGCGCGCCGTGGCGTGTAAGGTAAGCTCGCTGGCCACAAGCCGTGGGTGCGCCGTGGCGCGCACACGGAAACAACCGTGCCGAGGAGATCTGCATGCTGATCGGAGTCCCGCTCGAGACCGCGGCGGGCGAAACCCGCGTCGCCGTCACGCCAGAGACGGCCAAGAAGCTCAAGGCCCAGGGCCACGTGATCCGGCTGCAGTCGGGCGCCGGCGTGGCCGCCAGCGCCACCGACGAGGCCTACACCGCCGCCGGCGCCGAGATCACCGACCGCGCCGGCGCCTTCGCCTGCGAGCTGGTGCTGAAGGTGCGCAGCCCCGATGCCGACGAGCTGAGCCTGATGAAGCCCGGCACCGCGCTGGTGGGCATGCTCAACCCCTTCGACCGCGACGGCCTCGGCCGCCTGGCGGCCGCCGGGTTGACCAGCTTTGCGCTGGAAGCCGCGCCGCGCACCACGCGCGCGCAGAGCATGGACGTGCTGTCCAGCCAAGCCAACATCGGCGGCTACAAGGCGGTGATGATCGCCGCCGACCAGTACCAGCGCCTGTTCCCGATGCTGATGACGGCGGCCGGCACCATCAAGGCCGCGCGCGTGGTGATCCTGGGCGTCGGCGTCGCCGGGTTGCAGGCCATCGCCACCGCCAAGCGCCTGGGCGCGGTGATCGAGGCCAGCGACGTGCGGCCCTCGGTCAAGGAGCAGGTGGAATCGCTGGGCGCCAAGTTCATCGACGTGCCCTACGAGACGGCCGAGGAGAAGGAAGCCGCCGAAGGCGTGGGCGGCTACGCGCGGCCGATGCCGCAGAGCTGGCTCGACCGCCAGAAGCTCGAGGTCGCCAAGCGCGTGGCGCAGGCCGACGTGGTGGTCAGCACGGCGCTGATCCCCGGCCGCGCGGCGCCGGTGCTGGTCACCGAGGAGATGGTCAGGAGCATGAAGCCGGGCAGCGTGATCGTCGACATGGCCGCGCCCGCCGGCGGCAACTGCCCGCTCACCGAAGCCGGCAAGACGGTGGTCAAGCACGGCGTCACCATCGTCGGCGAGACCAACCTGCCGGCGCTGGTGGCGGCCGACAGCTCCAGCCTCTACGCGCGCAACGTGCTGGACTTCCTGAAGCTGGTGATCACCAAGGAAGGCGCCTTCCAGGTGCCGATGGACGACGACATCGTCGCCGCCTGCCTGATGACGCAGGCCGGCGAAGTGAAGAGGAAGTAAGTCATGGACATCGTCAGCCCCACCATCACCAACCTGATCATCTTCGTGCTGGCCATCTACGTGGGCTACCACGTGGTGTGGACCGTGACCCCCGCGCTGCACACGCCGCTGATGGCGGTGACCAACGCGATCTCGGCCATCGTGATCGTCGGCGCCATGCTGGCCGCCGCGCTGACCGAAGGCGGTGTCGGCAAGACCATGGGCGTGCTGGCCGTCGCGCTGGCGGCCGTCAACGTCTTCGGCGGCTTCCTGGTCACGCGGCGCATGCTGGAGATGTTCAAGAAGAAGGAACGGCCGGCCGCCAAGAAGGAGGCCGCCAAGTGAAGCCGCAACACTGGGTGCCGGTGCTGGTGTTCCTGGCGGTGTCGATCCCGCTGGTGCTGCTGCTCAACCTGATGGACTTCGGCGGCGAGTTCCGCGTCGTCATCGCCATCGCGGCCGGCGCGCTGGCCACGGCTTTTGCGCAGTCCAAGCTCAAGCAGCGCGGAGAACAAGAATGAGCCTGAACCTCGTCACGCTGCTGTACCTCGTTGCCAGCGTCTGCTTCATCCAGGCCTTGAAGGGCCTGAGCCACCCGACCACCAGCATCCGCGGCAACCTGTTCGGCATGGTCGGCATGACCATCGCCGTGCTGACCACCGCGGCGCTGATCGTCAAGCTCGCCGGCTCGGCCAGCGGCCTGGGCTGGGTGCTGCTCGGCCTGGTGGTCGGCGGCGGCATCGGCGCCACGATGGCGCAGCGCGTGGAGATGACCAAGATGCCCGAGCTGGTGGCCTTCATGCACAGCATGATCGGCCTGGCCGCGGTGTTCATCGCCATCGCCGCGGTGGCCGAGCCCTGGGCCTTCCAGATCACCACCAAGGGCGGGGCCATCCCGGGCGGCAACCGCATCGAGCTGGCGCTCGGCGCCTTCATCGGCGCGGTCACCTTCAGCGGCTCGGTCATCGCCTTCGGCAAGCTCAGCGGCAAGTACAAGTTCCGCCTGTTCCAGGGCGCGCCGGTGGTGTTTGCCGGCCAGCACAAGCTCAACCTCGCGCTCGGGCTGGCGGCGGTGTTCTTCGTCTTCGGCTTCTGGCACTCGCAAAGCGCGCTCGACTTCGCGCTGATCTGCGCCCTGGGCTTCATCCTCGGCGTGCTGATCATCATCCCGATCGGCGGCGCCGACATGCCGGTGGTGGTGAGCATGCTCAACAGCTACTCGGGCTGGGCGGCGGCGGGCATCGGCTTCAGCCTGAACAACAGCATGCTGATCATCGCGGGGTCGTTGGTGGGCAGCTCGGGCGCGATCCTGAGCTACATCATGTGCAAGGCGATGAACCGCTCGTTCTTCAACGTTATCCTCGGCGGCTTCGGCGGCGAAGCCGCCGGCGCGGCGGCCGCCGGCGGCGCGCAGCAGCGCAACGTCAAGAGCGGCAGCGCCGACGACGCGGCCTTCATCCTGGGCAACGCCGAGACCGTGATCATCGTGCCCGGCTACGGCCTGGCGGTGGCGCGCGCGCAGCACGCGGTGAAGGAGCTGGCGACCAAGCTCACCGAGAAAGGCGTGACCGTCAAGTACGCCATCCACCCGGTGGCCGGCCGCATGCCGGGCCACATGAACGTGCTGCTGGCCGAGGCCGAGGTGCCTTACGACCAGGTGTTCGAGATGGAAGACATCAACGGCGAATTCGGCCAGGCCGACGTGGCCATCATCCTGGGCGCCAACGACGTGGTGAACCCGGCGGCGCTGCAAAAGGGCAGCCCGATCTACGGCATGCCCATCCTCGAGGCCTACAAGGCCAAGACGGTGATCGTCAACAAGCGTTCGATGGCCAGCGGCTACGCCGGGCTGGACAACGAGCTGTTCTACATGGACAAGACCATGATGGTCTTCGGCGACGCCAAGAAGGTCGTCGAGGAGATGGTCAAGGCCGTGGAGTAGCGGCTGCCGCCGCCGCGGCCGAGCGCTGCTGGCGGCACTGCGTGGCCTGCTCGACGCGGTCGAGCAGCCAGCGCCGGTCTTCGGCGCGCAGCGGTGTCAGCGTGATCGACAGCATCTCGCGCCGGCCCGCGGCATCGATGTAGAGATCGAGGTGACCGCTGCTGCGCAGCAGCGGGTCGACGCCGCGCACCGAACTGGCCGCGATGTCGTCCCAGGCGCAGCCGCGGCTGCGGGCAAAGCTCAAGTTGACGCGCAGGCCCTGCTCGCTGACGCGCACGCGCTGCCGCCACCACGGGAAGGCCAGCAAGGCCAGCGACGGGGCAAACGCCAGCAGGTGCTGCGACCCCGCCGGCGCACCGTGCTGCAGGCCCAGCACGCTGGCGCCGGCCAGCAACAACAAGCCGGTGCCGCCGGTCAGCAGGTGGACGACGCCGCGCCAGCGCAAATCGCGCGACGGGCTGCGGCGGGAGGCGGACAGCGGTTTCATGTCGAACAACATCTCGAGATGAAGAAGAGGGGGTTGCCGTGCCGGCGATCTTGCGCCGTCACCGTTCGTCGATCGTTAGCCGCGGCGCCGGCGGCGCTGCGCCAACAGCCCGGCCATCGCCGCCAGTGCCAGGCCGGCGCTGACAGGCTCGGGCGCCGCGTTGGGGATCACGACGTCGAGTGCCACCGTGTCCAGCAGCGTGTGGTCCACGCCGCCCACGGCGACGTTGCTGCTGTTGTAGTCGGCCGCGATGTAGAGCCCGGTCAGCCCGGCCAGCACATCGGCGATCTGGGCGCTGCTCGCCAACGGGTCGGTGCTGTCGAAGGCCTGCTGCAGATCGTTGCGCACGATGTGCCACGCGGTGCTGGCGTCGAAGTTGAAGCTGTAGGCGTTGAAGCTGTTGTCGTTGGGAAAGGGGATCCCTGCGGCCATCAACGTCAGGCTGCCGTTGCTGATGGCGATGCGCACCGGATACTGCGGCGCATCGTTGCCGGAGAAGGTGCGCAGGTAGAAGCTCAGGCTGCCGCCGGCATCGGGCGTGCGCAGCGGATTGGTGTAGGTCGCGGGCGCCAGCAGCCAGCCCCATTCGTCGGTGGTGTCGATGTCGCGCAGGTAGCCGCCCGACTGGCCGTCGGTGGGCTCCCAAACCAGGCTGGCATCGCCGCCGTTGGCGTAGGTGGTCCAGCCGTCGAGCCCGCCGTCGAAGGTGCTGCTGACGGTGGACGCCAGCGCACCGGACATCAGCAGCGAGCAGGCGGCTGCGGCCGAGGCAAGCGGCAAGGCCAGATTTCGTTGCATGACGTGCTCCCTTCCCTTGGACGAGCCGACGAGCGTATCGCAGCCCTAGGGGGATGAGGTAACCATTGGCGTCATCCGCGCCGCGGAGCACCCCCGGTTTCAGGGGTGCGGCGGAGCCGCCGTCAAACCTGCAGCGCCAGCGCCACCGCGCGGTCGACGTCGAGGCCCAGGCCTTCGTCCCACAGCCCTTGCGCGCGCGCCGCGCCGAGCTGCGCCTGCGCCAGCCGGCGCACGCGGCGCAGCGTGCGGCGGTCGGCGCGGCCCAGGGGGCCGAAGTTCTGCTCCCAGAAGCGTGCGGCAAAAGCCATCAGGCGCAGCGCCGCTTCCGGCCGCCGCAGCCGCGCCAGCGCCAGCGGCGGGTTCCACAGCGCATAGGCCAGCCCGTGCCGGTGCCAGCGTTGCCAGCACAGCGCGACGCAGGTGCGGTCGAGCGCGAGCGCGGCGGCCCATTGGCGGCGCTCGGCGCGCAGCGTGGACAGCGACAGCAGGCTGTCGATCTGGCCCAGCCAGTCGCCGTCGGCACGCGCCTGCTGCTCGCACTGTTCGAAGCAGGCCAACGCCTCGTCGCCGCGGCCCAGGCGGGTCCAGCACTGGCCGCGGTTGCGCAGCCGGGCGGCCGCCTTGCGGCGGTCGCCCAGCTCGGTCCACAAGGCCTGCGATCGCGCCAGCAGCGCCTCGGCGGCCGCCCAGTCGTCGCGCATCTGGCTGGTGACGACGGCCAGCTGGTGCAGCGCGCGGGCCTGCGCTTCGCGGTCGCCGGCGGCCTCGGCCAGGCTCAACGCTTGTTGCAAATCGGCCTGCAGGCCATCGGTCTGCGGGCTGCTGTCGTCGTCGCTGCGGCAGGCGGCCAGCTCTACCCAGGCGCGGCGGGTCAGCGCGCGGGCGCGGCGGCCGGCATCGCTGCCGGCGGCCTGCAGCGCGGCCTCGGCATGCTCGCGCGCCGCGGGCAGGAAGCCGGCCTCAAAGCGCAGGTAGGCCAGCATCTCGTGCAGGTCGCTCGCCAGCAGCGGCGGCGCGTCGGGCCACTGGACGAGCGCCTGCTCCAGCGCGGTCTGCTGGGCCAGCGGCAGGCCTTCGCTGTCCCAGGTGGCGCGCAGCGCCAGCGCCAGCTCGATGCGGCTCTCGGCGTCGGCCGCCGGCTGCTGCAGCAGCGACAGCACGCTGCGCATCTCGGCCGCCACCGCCGCGGCCTTGGGCGAGCGGCCCAGCGAGCGCGCCCATTGCAGCAGCCAGCGCAGCAGGCCCTGCTGCAGCGCCTGCAGCTCGGGTGCCGGCCAACGGCTGCGCACGAACTCGCGCACCGGCTCCAGCAGCGCGAAGCGCGGCTCGCCGTCGGCCCCGGCCAGCGTCTGCAGCATCGACTGGCCGGCGAGATCGTCGAGCCCTGCTGCAACGCTCGCCACGCTCGTCACGCTCGTCACGCCAGCGATGCCAGCCATGCCAGCCGCGCCGGCCATGCCGTGATCCCGGCCCTGGCCCGCGGCCTGATGACCCAGCACCGCGGCGACGCCGGTCACGCCGGCATCGCCGGCGAACACGCTCAAGGCGGCCAGCAGGCGCTGCTCGGCGGGTTGCAGCAGCCGCCAGCTCCAGCGGATCACCTCGCTCATCGAGGCATGGCGCGGGTCGTGGCCGGCGCGCGGGCCGCGGCGCGCCAGCAGGTCGAGCCCGTCGCCGCCGCCATCGGCCTGGCGCAGCAGTTCGAGCATCTGCGCCGGCGCGAAGCTGGCCACCCGCGAGGCCGCCAGTTCCAGCGCCAGCGGCATGCCGGCCAGCCAGCGCACCAGCGCGCACAGCGCCGGCAGCTCGGCCGCGGACGGATGGAAATCGGCCCGCACCGCGCGGGCGCGGTCGACGAACAGCGCGACGGCGGGGTTGAGCAGCGTCGCGTCGGTGTCGGCGGGCGTGCCGTCGTCGGGCAGCGGCAGGCCGCGCAGCACGAAGACCTGTTCGCCGGCCAGGTTCAGCCGCAGCCGCGAGGTGACCAGCAGCCGCAGGCCAGGCGCCGCTTCCAGCAGCCGCAGCAGCAGGCCTTGCGCGCGGCCGACCAGTTGCTCGAAGTTGTCCAGCACCAGCAGCGCCGGCGCGTCGGCCAGCTTGGCCTGGATCTGCTGCAGCGGCTCGCGGCCGCTGACGTGCAGCGCCAGCGCCAGGGCCGCCAGCGCTTGCGCTTCGTCGCCGCATTCGACCAGCGACACGAAGATCACGCGCGCCGGCGCATCGGCCACTGCCGTGCTGCCCGGCGGCCACGGCGGCAGCGACGCGGTCTGCCGCAGCGCGCGCGCCACTTCCAGCGCCAGCCGCGTCTTGCCGCAGCCACCGGGGCCGACCACGGTGACCAGCCGCTCGTGGCGCAGCAAGGCCAGCAGCCGCGCCGCGCTGTGCTCGATGCCGAAGACGCGCGTCCAGCTCGCCGGCAGCGGCGGGTCGGCCCAGCTCGTCGGCGCGGCGGGTGTCGCCGGTGGCGGCGGCAGTGGCGGTGGCGCCACGGCGGCCTGCGCCTCGACGCGGTCGAACAGCGCGGCCAGGTGGGCGCGCGCTTCCAGCACCCAGTCGTCGTAGTGGCCGGGCATCAACTCGCCGCCGTAGCTGCGCCGCGCGGCCGCCCAGTCGCCGGCGCGCACCTGGCGCTCGAAATCGGCGACATCGCAATGCAGCCGCTCGGGCCGCAGGCGGATGCTGTGGCGGTCGGCGTCGATCAGCCGCGAGTCTTCGTCGTCGCCTTCGAGCAGGCTGCGCAGCGTGGACAGCACCTGGCGCAGCCGGTTGCGGCCGACGTCGAGGGCGACGCCGGGCCACAGCAGCTCGACCAGTTCCTCGCGCGGGTGCGAGCGCTGCGGCGCCAGCGCCAGCCGCGCCAGCAGCGCCGCGGCGGCGCGCGAAGGCCAGCGGGTGATGCGCTCGGCGCCGCGCCGGGCCTCCACCGTGCCCAGCAGCCGCAGCGTCCACAAGGCCTCGGCCGGCGCCGCGCCGGTGGCGCCCGGCAGCAGGTCGGGTGGGTCGGGGCTGACGCTGGCCATGGGCCGCGCCATTCTAGGAACGGCTCGGCCAGCCCCCAGGCGCGGCCGGCGCCACGAATGCACGCTCGCGGGCGCAAGCCGCCCGCGGCCCCCCGAAACGCGGGGGCTGCCTCCGCCGCGGCGTGCACCGGTGGCGCCGGACCGCTCAGTTCCCCGCGCCGCTGGCCGCCGTGGCCGCAGCGGCGGCCGCGCCCGACGTGGCGGCGGGGTTGATCGTGATGCCGCGCTTCTTCAGCTCTTCGACCAGCACGCGCGCGCTGCCGTTGCCGGCGTCGGCCAGGCGCTGGGTGTCGGCGGCCAGCAGGTCGAGCGAGCGGCGCAGGCGCTGCGCGTTTTCCACCGTCGGCTGCAACTGCGCCTGCGCCTGCTGCAGCTGCTGGCGGTCCTGGTCGAGCAGCCAGACCTGGTAGCCCAGCGACACCAGCAGCGCCAGCAGGCCGATCAGCAATGGCAGCGCCAGGCCGTGGACGGCCGTCGGCGCCGGCGCCGGCGTCCGCGCTGCCGCTGAAGCCCGCGCGGCGGCCGGCCGCTCGGCGGCGGCGCCGTCGACGTCGCCGGGCTTGGTGTCGCGCATCGCGACCACGGTGTTGCTGTGCAGGCTGCTCAAGGCTTGGCTTTCGAGGTGGCGGGCGGGTTGGCGGGGGCGGCGGCCGGCGCCTGCAGGTTGTAGCTGATGCCGTGGCGCTGCAGCAGCGAGCGCAGCGCCTCGTCGCCGTTGCGCGCCGACAGCTCGGCCAGCGCCCGCACCATCTCGCGGTACAGGCCTTCGAGCTGCACCGACTGCTGCACGTACTGCTGCTGCTGCGCCAGCTCGCGCCGCGCCGCGGCGTTGTGCTGGCCGAGGCCGACGAGCGCCACCGCGGCCGCCAGCGCCAGCAACGCCAGCAGCGTGCTCAGGCCTTGCACGAAGCGGCTCATGCCGGCTCCTTCGCCTGCCGCCGCAAGGCCGCGGCGCGCCCGCGCCACACGCCCAGTGCCGCCAGCATCAGCAGCGCCAGCGTGCCGGGCTCGGGCACGGTGCCGTTGCCGTTGGGGTCGAACACGGTGGCGACGATCTGCAGGCTGCGGATCAGCGACAGCCCGTTGGGGTCCGACGCGTTGAAGCTCAGGCCGTTGAAGGTGATGGTGTCCTCGAACTGCCCGAGCTGCGTGGCCATGAAGTCGACGCCGAGGCCGCCTTGCGCCTGGCCGGCCTCCAGCACGCCGACCAAGCCGAAGCCGCCGAGCGAGAAGTCGTCGACGCTGCCGAGGTCGAAGCTGCCTTTCAGCGCGTCGGCCGGGCCGGTCACCTCGTTATCGATCTGCAGCGTCCAGTGGCCGTTGCTGCCCAGCGCCAGGTTGCCCAGGTTGAGCCGGTAGTGGCCGTTGCCCAGGTCGGTCAGCGTGCCCAGGCCGGACAGCAGGTCGAAGTCGGCGTTGGCCAGGTTGTTGACCTGCGCCTTCACTTGCACGGCGGCGTTGGCGCCGGCGGCGACGTCGGCCATGTCGGGGTTCTGGCTGAGGAAGCCGACGCTGCCGTTGCTCGTGAAGACGCCGGCGCCGGCGGTGTTGAGCCCGACGCTGATCTGCCCGCTGCTGCCCGCGGCGATGCCCGATGCCGCGGCGCCGCCGGTGAACGGCCCGGCCACGCCCGACAGCGTGGCGCGCAGCGTGTCGTTGAGCGCCGACACCGCGGCCGTGTTGCTGACGGTGATGTTCTTCGCGCTGACCGTGTCGCCCACGCGGACGATGCCGAAGTCGACCACCGGCGTGCCGAGCTGGCCCACCGCCGCGGTGTAGACCTTGCCCGAGACCATGACCGTCTGCGGCGCCAGACTGACCTGGCAGTTCGGCGCGCAGCCGCCGACGTTGGAGGCGTCGGAGACGAGTTGCACCGTCGCGCTGCCGGCGTTCGCGCCGGTGTAGTTGCCGGCCACTGCGGTGTTCAGCCCGACCTGCAGCGCGCTGCTGCTGGCGCCCGGCGCCAGCAGGTTGACGCTGCCGCTGGCGGTGACCGCCGCGGTGTTGCTGCTGATGCTGGCGTTCAACGCGGCTTGCGGGGCCGTGGTGGCCTGGTTGGTCAGCGTGAGGGCCGCCGTCGGCGACGCCGCGCCGACGCGCACCGCGCCCAGGTTGATGCTGGTGCTGCCGAACTGCGGGCTGGCCAGGTTGATGACGTTGGCCGTGGCGTTGATCGTGCCGTTGACGCCGAAGGCCTCCGAGCCGACGGCCAGCACGCCCAGCCCGTTGCTGACGCCGCCCACGGTGCCGGCGCTGGCGTAGTTCACCGTGATGCTGCTGTTCAGCGCGCCGGCCGTCGTGCCGGTCACGGTGACCGTCATCTTGCCGTTAGCCCCGGTGCTGTTGCTGCCGGCCGTGATGCCGCTGAGCGAGCCGCTGCCGCTGATCTGGCTGTTGCCGGCGGCGCCGAACGAGGCGTTCAGGTCCTCGACGAAGCCGGCCGCGCCGCTGGCGGTGTTGCGCACCACCAGGTCCTGGCTGATGTTCTGCCCCACCTGCAAGGTGCCGAAGTTCAGCGGATTGCCGACGAGCTGGCCGGCTGCCGCCTGGTAGACGTTGCCGTTGACCGTCACCGCCTGGTTGCCGACGCTGGTCTGCCCGAGGCCGTTGCTGACGCCGTTCACGGTGCCGGCGGAGGCGTAGGCCAGGTTGACGGTGCCGGTCTTGGCGCCGGCCGAGGCGGTGTTCACGCCGACGTTGATGCCGCTGGCGTTGTTGGCGCCGGCCAGCAGGCCGGTGACCGCGCCACTGGCCGTGGCGGCGCCGCCGACCGAGGCGACGCCGGCGTTCAGGTCTTCGCTGAAGCTGCCGCTCGCTGCGGTGTTGCTGATGTTCAGCGCCACCGTGTTGCTGCCGCCGACGCGCTGGTTGGCCACCGTCACCGGCGAGGTGGCGTTGCCGCCGGCCAGGTTGTAGGCCGCGGCGCCGGCGCCCAGCACGATGTTGAGCTTCTGGTCGCCGATGTTGTCGAAGTTGCTGCGCAGGTTGACCACCTGGCCGCTCATGGGCGCCAGCGTGCCGGCGCTGGCGGCGGTGAAGACCACGGTCTGCCCGGCGCCGGCGCCGGCCGGCGCGCCGGCGTTGTAGTTGGCCGCCATCACGCCGCTGCCGGACAGCCGCGCATCGCTGATGTTGGCGCCGTTGACCGAGGTCTGGATCGCGCCGCGCAGCGTCGGCCCGGTCGTGCCGCCGTTGCCGATGGTGTAGTTGTAGCTGTTGGCGCCGACGTGCACGTTGCCGATCGTCAGCGTGGCGTTGTTCGTGTTGCCGCCGCTGACCGCGCTGCCGCTGATCACCTGGCTGGCGTTGCCGCCGGCCAGGATCTGGCCGCTGCCGGTGACGTTGGCGCGGCGGTTGAAGCTGTTGCCGCTGCCGGCATTGGCGTTGGTGTAGTCGGCCGACACCGTGATGTTGTTGCCACCCAGCGCCAGCGCGCCGCCGCTGCTGCCGTTGTTGAGCAGCGTGCCCACGGTGCTGGCGGCACCCAGGGTCAGCACGCCGGTGCCGGTGGTGATGGCCGTGCCGTTGCCCGTGAAGCCGGCGTTGGCGTTGACCAGGCCGCCGTTGGCGCCGATGGTGCCGCCGTTGAGCACCGCGCTGTTCAGGTTCAGCGTGCCGCCGCTCGTCGCCTGCAGCAGGCCGCCGGCCTGGTTCTGCACGCTGCCGGCCGCGCTGACCGCGATGTTCAACGGCGCGCCCTGGTTGGCGGTGACGGTGCCCAGGTTGACGATGTTCAGCGCGCTGCCGTTGCCGAAGCTGCCCGCACCCTGCAGCGTCTGCCCGGCACCGATGGTCAGCTGGCTGCCCGCGCCCTGCGCCATGATGCGGTTGTTGGTGGTGTTGCTCAGCGTGGTGACGCCGCTGCCGCCCAGCGTCGCATTGCCCGCGACCAGCAGGTCGGTGAAGTTGCCGCCCGAGCTGACGTTGAGCGCGCCGTTGTTGGTGACCGTGCCTTGCAGCACCAGCGTCGAGTTGTCGACGACGGCGAAGGTGCCGGCATTGACCAGGTTGCCGATGGTCCCCGTCTGGCCGGACACCGTGCGCACCTGCCCGCCGGTGGCCGAGCCCAGCGTGCCGCCGCTGATCGAGGCGTTGGCGCCCAGGGTGACGTTGCCGCCGTTGATCGCCTCGATCAAGCCGGCCGCGCTCTGGCCCACGTTGGTGCCGGTGATCGCCAGCGTGCCGCCGTCGGCGCGCATCGTCTTGTTGTTGGTGACGGTGCCGGTGCTCGACAGCGTGAGCGCCGCGCCGAGGTTGCCGATCACCGTGCCGTTGTTGGTGAACTTCAGCGACCCGCCGGCGCCGATGTTGCCGGCGCCTTGCAGCGTCTGGTTGGCGCCCAGCGTCAGGCTGTTGCCGGCGCCGGCGGCGTAGATGCGGTTGTTGCCGCTGTTCGACAGCGTGATGGTGCCGGTGCCGTCGATCAGGCGGTTGCCGGTGGTCACCAGGTCGGTGAAGTTGCCGCCCGAGCTCAGGTTCAAGCTGCCGTTGTTGGTGAGCGTCCCGTCGAGGAACAAGGTGGAGTTGTCGACGACGACCAGCGTGCCGGTGTTGGTGACGCCACTCAGCCGCGCATTGCTGCCGCTGCCCGTGATCACCGCGGCGGTGTCGGCGCTGGCCAGGCTGCCGCCGACGATGCTGCTGCCGCCGGTCAGGCGAACGCTGCCGCCGTTGATGGCGCTGAGCACGCCGGACGCGCCCTGGTTGACGGTGGTACCGCTGATCGTGAACGTGGCGCCGTCGCCGCGGATCAGCTTGTTGTTGGTGACGTTGCCGCTGGTGCTGAGCGTCATGCCGCTGCTCAGCTTGGCGATCAGCGAGCCATTGTTCACCAGCCCGAGCGTGCCGCCGCCGCCGATGCTGGCGGCGCCCTGCACCGTGATGCCGGCGCCGAGCGTCAGCGAGTCGCCGGACGCGTTGGCCGCGATGATGCGGTTGTTCAGCGTGTTCGAGGTCTCGATCGTCGCCGTGCCGCCGAGCGTGCGCGCGCCGTCGATGCGCAGCTCGGTGAAGTTGCCGCCCGAGGCCATGCTCAGCACGCCGTTGTAGGTGGCGTTGGCGGTCAGCCGCAGCGCCGAGTTGTCGGCAATCGTCATCGGCCCGTTGACCGTGCCGCCGCCCATGCTGACGGTGGCGCCGCCGACGGTGGTGATCACGCTGCCGGCGCCGGTGGCCGAGAACGCGGCGTTGTTGATCACGCTGCCGTTGAGCAGCTCGACGCGCGAGCCGTTGCGCGCTTCGATCTGGCCGCCGGCGCTGTCGACGGTGGTCTGCAGTTGCAGCGTGCCGCCGTCGGCGCGCAAGGTGCCGGTGTTGTTGACGCCGGCCGATGCGTTGATCTGCAGCGGCGCGCCTTGCGTCGCCACCACCGTGCCGGCGTTGTTGAACCGGAAGTTGGCCGAGCCGGCGCCGATCTGGCCGGAGCCGGACAGCGTCTGCCCGCTGCCCAGCGTGAACGTGGCGTTGTCGCCGGAGATGCGGTTGTTGGTGGTGTTCGACAAGGTCACCGTGCCGGTGCCGGCCAACGTCTGCGCGCCGACGATGACCAGGTCGGTGAAGTTGCCGCCCGAACTGATGGCCAGCTTGCCGTTGTTCGTCAAGGTGCCGGTCAGCCGCAGGGCGCTGTTGTCGACGATGACGAGGTCGCCGGTGTTGGTGACGTCGGCCAGCGAGTTGCTGGTGCCCGACGCGGTGCTGATGGTGCCGCCGCTGGCGGTGCTGAAGATGCCGCCGCTGATGCTGCTGCTGGACAGCCGCACGCTGCCGCCGTTGATGGCGTTGAGCGCGCCGCTGCTGCTTTGGCCGACCGTGGAGCCCTGGATCGTCAGCACCGCACCGTCGCCGCGCAGCACGCCGTTGTTGGTGACGCCGCCCTGGGCGTTGAGCGTGATGCCGGAGCTGAGGTTGGCGATGATGCTGCCGTTGTTCACCACGCCCAGCGCACCGCCGCCGCCGATGCTGGCCGCGCCCTGGATGCTCTGGCCCACGCCCAGCGTCAGCACGTCGCCGGCGCCGCTGGCGGCGACGATGCGGTTGTTCAGGCTGTTGCTGGTGGTGACCGTGCCGGCACCGTTCAGCGACATCGCGCCGCTGATGCGCAGTTCGGTGAAGTTGCCGCCCGAGCTGATCGCGATGTTGCCGGTGTTCTGGTTGCTGCCCAGCAGCGTCAGGCCGCTGTTGTCGCTGATGGTGACGCTGCCGGCGTTGCTCAGGTTGGTCGGCCCCGCGGACGTGCCACCCTGCGTGGCGGCGGCGCGGCCGGCGGCGACGGTGGCCGTGTCGAGCGCGCCGGGCAGCGCGCCGCAGCTCCAGTTGCCGGCGACGTTCCAGTTGCCGCTGGCCGGGATGAAGGTGCAGGCGGCGGCCAGGCTGTCGTGCCAGGGCACGGCGCCCAGCGCCAGCGTGGCGGCCAGGGCCAGGGCCGACTGAGGGGTGCGTGGGCGGCGAAGAACGGTCATGCGCAGACTCCCGTGAGCGGTTTGCGCCGAGGATGGGCAGCGACCGTTAGGCAAGCGTTAGAGGTCGTGGCGCCGAGGCGCAGTGTTCACCCACCTGTTCGCGGGGGTGTCACCGGTTTCCGGGGGTCGGACGTGGCGGCCGTCACGGCGCGGCGCAGCGCCTGCATGGCCTGCGCCGGGTTCAGCGCGCGGCCTTGCGCCGCTGCCTCGGCCGCGCGGCCGGCGCCCAGCAGGTGGCGCGCCAGGCGTTCCAGGCGCTGCTGGGCGCGCAGGTCGGAGGCGCTCAGTTCGCCGTAGCGGCTGCTCCAGTGGCGGGCGGCAAAGGCCATCAGGCGCGCCGCGGCCTCGGCCTGGCCGCAGCGCAGCAGCGAGGTCGGCACGTTCCACACCGCATAGGCCCAGGCGAAGTGGGCGCCGTCGGCCCAGGCGACCTCGGCCGCCTCCAGGAAGCACGGCAGTGCGTGCCGCCACTGGCGCACCTCGGCGTAGGCGCCGCCCAGCACGTTGTCGGCCTTGCTGAGCAAGGCCCAGTCCTGCTCGGCGCGGGCGCGGTCGGCCAGGTCGCGGGCGCCGGCCAGGCACTCGGCGTAGCGGTCGAGCTGGTAGTCGAGGTTGACGCGGTGGTAGAGCGCGGCGTTGCAGTCGTGGCGGTTGCCCAGCGTCTGCAGCAGCGCCCGCTGGCGCTCGAACAGGCGCCCGGCCTCGGCCGCGCGGCCACGCGACAGGCAATCGATGTAGGCGCGCTGGGCCAGCAGCGTGCCCAGCAGCGCGTGCTCGCCCAGGCTTTCGGCCAGCGGCTCGGCTTCGTCGAGCAGCCGGCAGGCGCCGTCGCGGTCGTTGTGGGCCGTCCAGCGCAGCCGCGCCAGCATCTGCAGCGCGCTGGCGCGTGGGGCCGAGCGCGGCGGCGCCGCGTCCAGCGCCTGCTGCGCATGCTGCTCGGCGCGTTCGCGCAGGCCGGCTTCGTATTCCTGCACCGCCAGCAGGCTCAAGCCCGCGCTGCGCAGCGCGGCGTCGTCGACCCGCGCGAGCAGGCGCTGCAAGGTGTCGATGCCGCTGCCGGCCAGCGGCACGACGGCCAGGCCGCTGCGCAGCGCCAGCGCCAGGCGCACGCCGGCTTCGGGCTCGCCGTCGGCCTCGGCGCTGGCCAGCGCCGCCACCAGGTTGGGCCCCTCGGCGCGGAAGGCGGCCAGCGGCACGGTGGGGCCCAGCGCCGCCATCCAGCGCGGCCACCAGTCGCGGTGGGCGCGGCGCAACCGCGCCACCTCGGCGGCCGGCTGCTGCTGCAGCAGCCAGGCGAGCGCGAACTCGCGCACCGGCTCGGTGAAGCGAAAGCGCAGGGTGTCGTCGCTTGGGCGGTCGGGCGCGTCCGGCCCGCCCGGCCCGCCCGGCCCGCCCTGCGCACCTGGGGTGCCTTGCCCAAGCTGCCATTCGCCGGTCAGCAGCGAGTGCTGCACCGCCTCGTCGAGCTGCAGCGCCACGTCAGTGCCCAGCACCGCGGCGGCGGCCTCGGCGGTGAAGCCGCCGACGAACACCGTCATCGCCGCCAGCGTGTGCTGCAGCGCCGGCGGCAGCAGCTTCCAGCTCCAGGCGATGACCTCGGCCATCGCCGCGTGGCGCGCGTCCAGCCCGCCGCGCGGCCCGGCGCGCGCCAGTAGCGCCAGCCCGGCGCCGGGGGCGCCGTTGAAGCGGCCGTCGGCGCGGCCGTCCAGGCGCTGCAGCATCTCGGCCAGCGGCACGCTGCGCAGCCGCGCGGCCGCCAGTTCGATGGCCAGCGGCGCGCCGCCCAGCAGCCGCACCAGCGCCACCACGGCATCGGCGTTGCGCGGGTTGAGGTGGAAGTCGGCACGCACCGCGCGGGCGCGGTCGATGAACATCGCCACCGCGGGGTTGAAGGCCTGGCCGGCGAGGTCGGCGTCGGCGGCGGGCAGCGGCAGCGGGGCCAGCGCGACTTCGCGCTCGCCATCGATGGCCAGCACGCGGCGCGAGGTGGCCAGCACGTGCAGCGCCGGCAGCCGCTGCAGCAGCGCGGCGACGACGCTCGCCGCCGCGGGCAGCAACTGCTCCAGGTTGTCCAGCACCAGCAGCGCGCGCTGGCCGGCCAGCGCTGTGGCCAGCCGCTCGCCGAGGTCGGCGCTGGCGCCGCCCAGGCCGAAGGCGCGGCCCAGCGCGTCGAGCATGGTGTCGACGTGGTCGCAGCCGGCCAGCGCGACGAAGGCCACGAGGTCGAAGCGCGGGTGCTCGCCGTCGTCGCCGGCGAGGTCGGGCGTGTCGCGCAGCGCCTGCGCCAGTTCCACCGCCAGCCGCGTCTTGCCGATGCCGCCGGGGCCGACCAGCGTGACCAGGCGGTGCGCCGAGACCTGCCCGCGCAGCCGCGCGGCGCGCGCCTCGATGCCGAAGTAACGCGTCAGGTAGGTCGGCAGCGCGTGGCGCGACAATGCCGGCGCCGGCGTCGCCGCGGGCGGCGCGTGCGGCGCGTGTGTCGCGTGTGTCGCGTGTGTCGCGTGCGGCGCATGCAGCGGGGCGTCTGGCGCCGTCGTGGTGCTGGCGGCGCGGGCCGAGGCTGCGTCACCACCATCGCCATCGACATGACCATGGCCGCCGCCGCCCTGCAGGCGATCGTGCAGCCGCTCGGCCAGGCCGCACAGGCGCCGGCGCTCGTCGCAGATCCACTCGTCGAAGAAGCCGGGCAGCAGTTCGCCGCCGTACAGCGCTGCGGCGGCCTGCGGCTGGCCGGCGCGCAGGCGTTGTTCGAACTGCTGGGCATCGCTGCTCAACGCGCCCGGCGCGGCGCGCAGCGAGCGGCGGTCGGCCACGATCACGGCGGCGGCGCCCGGCGGTTCGAGCAAGGCCTTCAGCGTCGACAAGGTCTGGCGCAGCCGGTTGCGGCCGGTGCCGAGATCGACGCCGGGCCACAGCAGCTCGATCAGTTCCTCGCGGCCGTGTTCGCGCTCGGGCCACAGCGCCAGCCGGGCCAGCAAGGCGCCGCAGGCGCGGCTGGGCAGACGCACCGGGCCCAGGCGCGGATCGGCGCCCTGCAACTGCAAGCCGCCGAGCAGGCGCACGTGCCAGCGGCCCGATGCCATCGCAGGGCCGCGGCGGTGCGGCACGGCTTGTGTCTGTTCAATGTCCATCGAGGCGCCCGGGGCAATCATAGGGGCCGGAGATGCTCATCGAATCCCCTGATGCTGGTGCCGCAAGCGCTCGGTCAGAATGGTCCGCAACGGATGGAGCCCTGCTGAATGGAGAAGATCTGGTTGAAGCAGTACCCGGCAGGCGTTCCTGCCGAGGTCAAGACGGACGTCTACCCGTCGTTGATGGCCTTGCTGGAGGAGAGTTTTCGCAAGCACCGCGACCAGAAGGCCTACCTGTTCATGGGCAAGGCCTTCACGTTCGGCTGGCTCGATGACCACTCGCGCGCTTTCGCGGCCTACCTGCAGTCCATCGGCCTGGCGCCGGGCGACCGCGTGGCCTTGATGATGCTCAACGTGCCACAGTACCCGGTGGCGGTGGCCGGCGTGCTGCGCGCCGGCATGGTGGTGGTCAACGTCAACCCGCTGTACACGCCGCGCGAGCTGGAGCACCAGCTCAAGGACTCGGGCGCCAAGGCCATCGTCATCCTCGAGCCCTTCGCCGCCGTGCTGCAGCAGGTGATCGACGCCGTGCCAAGCAAGAAGGTGGTGGTGGCCTCGTTCGGCGACATGCTGGGCTTCCTGAAGGGCACGCTGGTCAACCACGTGGTGCGCAACGTCAAGAAGATGGTGCCGGCCTGGCGGCTGCCCGGTGCCTTGCGCTTCAACGACGCGCTGGCCAGCGGCCGCAACAAGCCCTACACGCCGCCCAACGTGGGGCCCGACGACATCGCGGTGCTGCAGTACACCGGCGGCACCACCGGCGTCAGCAAGGGCGCAGTGCTGCTGCATCGCAACCTGGTGGCCAACGTGCTGCAGTCGGAAGCGTGGTACCAGCCGGCGCTGAAGAAGATTCCGCCCGGCGAGCAGATCGTGACCATCTGCGCGCTGCCGCTGTACCACATCTTCGGCTTCACCACGAACATGATGCTGGGCATGCGCATGGGCGGCGCCAACATCCTGATTCCCAATCCGCGCGATTTCGCGGCCATGCTCAAAGAGCTGTCGCAGCACCGCTTCCACAGTCTGCCGGCGGTCAACACGCTGTTCAACGCGCTGGCCAACCACCCCGACTTCGGCCAGGTCGACTGGAGCCACCTGAAGATCAGTGTCGGCGGCGGCATGGCCGTGCAGCAGGCGACGGCCAAGCTGTGGCTGGAGAAGACCGGCTGTCCGATCTGCGAAGGCTACGGCCTTTCGGAGACCAGCCCGTCGGCCACCTGCAACCCGGTGGACAGCACCGCCTACAGCGGCAACATCGGCCTGCCGATGCCCAACACCGAACTGAGGCTGCTCGACGACGACGGCAACGAGGTGCCGATGGGCACGCCCGGCGAGATCGCCATCCGCGGCCCGCAGGTGATGGCCGGCTACTGGCAGCGCCCCGACGAGACGGCCAAGGTGATGACGGCCGACGGCTTCTTCCGCACCGGCGACGTGGGGCTGGTCGACGAGCGCGGCTACTTCAAGATCGTCGATCGCAAGAAGGACATGATCCTGGTCAGCGGCTTCAACGTCTACCCGAACGAGGTGGAAGACGTGATCACGCAGATGCCCGGCGTGCTGGAATGCGCCGCGGTCGGCGTGCCCGACGCCAAGGCCGGCGAAGTGGTCAAGGTGGTGGTGGTCAAGAAAGACCCGGCGATCACCGAGGCCGACATCCGCGCCTTCTGCGAGGCCAACCTCACCGGCTACAAGCGGCCGAAGATCATCGAGTTCAGGACCGAACTGCCGAAGACCCCGGTGGGCAAGATCCTGCGCCGCGAACTGCGGGGTTAGCACCCTGCCGCCCGCCGCGGGCGGCGGCGGCAGGGCTTCGGGCTGACATCGAAACTCAGCGGCCGGCAACCACGGTGGTGGTGGTGCGCACCGCGGGGGTGGCGTGCATGCGGGACAGCTCGTCCTCGCCGGTCAGGCGCTGCAGTTCACCGCTGGCCAGCGCGGCCTTCACTTCGGCGCGCACTTCGGCGCGGCTGACTTGCGGCTGGAAGCCGGTCGACAGGTTGTAGCTGGTGCTCCAGGGGTTGACCTTGGCGGCCTGGAACTGCGCCAGCTCGGTCTGCACCTGGGCGCGGCTCTTCAGCGACTGGTGTTGCACGGGGTCGATCGTGATGTCGTCGGCGAAGGCCGAACCGGCGGCGGCGAACGACAGGGCGATGGCGGCGATGCGGGTGATGCGGTTCATGATCGGTTCCTCTCGGTAGAAGGGGGGGGTTCAGGTTTCGTTGCTTCAGTGGGCGGCGGACTTGCTGTCCACGGAAGAAATTCTGAAAAGCGCAAACGCTCGCCAGCGGACAGCCAGATGACAAGTTCGTCATCTGGCGCTTTTCATCGACCGCGGCCGCTGGCCGACAATCGCCGCCCCATGCTTCGCCTCTTCGTCGATGGCGCCGGCGCCCCGCTCGCGGCCGGCCTGACGCTCGAACTGCCCCCCGGCCCTGCGCGTCACGTGCAGGTGCGGCGGCTGCAGCCGGGCGACGAACTGCGGCTGTTCGACGGCCGCGGCGGCGAATGGCAGGCCGAGGTGCTGGCGATGGGCCGGCAGCAGGTGCGCTTGCGCATCGGCGCGCACGAAGCCATCGAGCGCGAACTGCCGCAGGCCGTGACGCTGGCCGTCGGCATGCCCGCCAACGAGCGCATGGATTGGCTGGTGGAGAAGGCCACCGAACTGGGCGCCGCGGCGATCCAGCCGCTGCTGTGCGAGCGCTCGGTGCTGCGCCTGGAAGGCGAGCGCGCCGAGCGCAAGCGCGAGCATTGGCAGGCCCAGGCCGTGGCCGCCGCCGAGCAGAGCGGCCGCACGCGCGTGCCGAACATCGCGCGGCCGCTGCGCCTGCCCGAGTGGCTGCCGATGCTAACAACCGAATCGGTGCGACGCTGGCTGCTCAGCCCCGCGGGCGCGCAGCCGCTGCCGGCGGCCGCGACGCCGGCGGCGCCCACGCTGCTGCTGAGCGGCCCCGAAGGCGGCCTGTCGCCGGCCGAGGAGGCCGCGGCGCTGGCGGCGGGTTTCCAGCCCGTGCAGCTCGGCCCGCGCGTGCTGCGCGCCGAGACCGCGCCGCTGGCGGCGTTGGCGGTGCTGGCGTGGCAGTCCGCCGGCCCTGGCAACTCAGCTTGACCGGCCCTCCAGCGCTGCCCAGAATCAGATCTCTCATTCACCTCGCAAGGGAGCCAACATGGGTCTGCTGGATTCGGTCATCGGTGCGCTGGGCCAGGCGCAACAGGGACAGCAAGGCGGCTCGGGCCTGCCCGGCTTGGGCGGCCTTGGCGGCCAGGGCCAGGGCGACCTGCTCGGCGCCGTGCTGTCGATGCTGGGCAACGATTCCGCGCTCGGCGGCCTGGCCGGGCTGGCGGCGCGCTTCCAGCGCGGCGGCCTGGGCGACGTGCTGCAGTCGTGGATCGGCACCGGCCAGAACCAGCCTGTCTCGGGCGACCAGTTGCACGAGGTGCTGGGCGGCGACGTCATCGGCGCGCTGGCGCGCCAGCTCGGCCTGTCGCCGGGCGATGCGGCGGGGCAGTTGTCGCAGGTGCTGCCGCAGATCATCGACCACCTCACGCCGCACGGCCAGGCGCCGGCGGGCGGCCTGGGCAACGCGGGCGACCTGCTCGGCGCGCTGCTGCGCCGCTGAATGCCGGCGGCCGCTCGCGCGCTGCCGGGCCTGGTGCTGCTGCTGGCCGGCGCCTCGGCGCAGGCCGTCGGGGCGGCCACCGTCGCCGACGCCGCGGCAGCGCCGGCCTGGTGGCTGTCCTGGTGGATCTGGCCGCTGGCGCTGTTCGTCGTCTGCTTCCTGCTGGGCATCGTCGCGGTGCCGGCCGGCATCGGCGGCGGCACGCTGTTCGTGCCCATCGTCGGCAGCTTCTTTCCCTTCCACCTCGATTTCGTGCGCGGCGCCGGGCTGCTGGTGGCGCTGGCCAGCGCGCTGGCGGCCGGGCCGCTGCTGCTGCGCAGCGGGCTGGCCAGCCTGCGCCTGGCGCTGCCGCTGGCGCTGCTGGCCTCGGCCAGTTCGATCGGCGGCGCCATGCTCGGGCTGGCGCTGCCGGCCAACGTCGTGCAGGTGATGCTGGGCGTGGTGGTGCTGGCCATCGTCGCGCTGATGCTGCTGGCGCGGCGCTCGGAGTTTCCGCTGGTCGAGCGGCCCGACCGGCTGTCGCAGGCGCTGGCGCTGCACGGCGTGTTCGTCGACGGCGCGGCCGGCCGCCGTGTGGCCTGGCAGGTGCACCGCACCGCGCCCGGCCTGCTGCTGTTCCTGGGCATCGGCGTGCTGGCCGGGCTGTTCGGCATCGGCGCCGGCTGGGCCAACGTGCCCACGCTCAACCTGCTGATGGGCGCGCCGCTGAAGGTGGCGGCCGGCACCTCGGGGCTGGTGCTGTCGCTGGTGGATTCTTCGGCGGCCTGGGTCTACCTCAACAAGGGCGCGGTGCTGCCGGTGATCGCCGTGCCCTCGGTGGTGGGCATGATGCTGGGCGCGCGCATCGGCGCGCGGCTGCTGGGCCTGCTCAAGGCCTCGGCGATCCGCCGCCTGGTGATCGTCGTGCTGCTGTTCGCCGGCCTGCGCGCGCTGCTCAAGGGACTGGGGGTGTGGCCATGACGACCACGGCCGACGGCGCCGGAACCGGCGTCGAACAAGGCGTCGAACAAAGCGTTGAGCAACGGCGTTATGCCCGGCTGCTGGAGGGCGGCGCCCGCGCCGGGCTGCTGCTGTCGCTGCTGGCCTTCGCCGCCTACGGCAGCGGGCTGCTGGCGCCCGGCGTGCCGTTGCAGCGGCTGCCCGAGTGGTGGTCGCTGCCGCTGGCGGAGTTTCTGCGGCAGTCGGGCTCGCCCACCGGCTGGGGTTGGCTGGGCCGGCTGCAGCAGGGCGACATGCTGTCGCTGGCCGGCATCGCCTGGCTGGCCAGCTGTTCGCTGCCGGCGCTGTTTGCGCTGCTGCCTTGTTATCTGAGGGGTGGCGACCGGGTCTACGCGGCGCTGGTGCTGGCCCAGGTGGCGGTGATCGGGCTGGCCGCCTCGGGCTGGCTGACCGGGGGCGCGGGATGACGGCGCCGCCGGTCTTCACGCGCTGGCTGCTGGCCACCGAGCACGGCGAGTTCGATCGCGGCGCCGAAGGCCTGGCGCTGACGCTGGCGCAGCGCGCCGCGCTGCCGCTGGCCGCCGTGCTGCCGCTGGCCAGCAACCCCGAGTTCGAGGCCGTGGCGCCGGCCTGGGCGGCGCGTGCCGAGGCCGCCGCCGCGGCGCGGCGCGAAGACCTGCTGGCCCAGGCCGCGGCCGCCGGCGTGGCGCTTCAGGTGGCGGTGCGCCGCGGCCCCGAGCCCTATGCCGAGATCGTGGCCGCCGCGGCCGAGGGCCGGCACGACCTGCTGATCATCCGCCGCCGCGGCCAGCGCAGCTTCCTGGCCAACCTGCTGGTCGGCGAGATGGTCACCAAGGTCGTCGCCCACTCGCCCTGCAGCGTGCTGGTGGTGCCGCGCGACGCCCGCCCGTGGCAGCGCCGCGTGCTGCTGGCGCTGGACCCGCTGGCGCCCGATGGCGCCGCCGTGGCCCAGGCCGCCGCGCTGGCCGCGGCCTGGGCGCTGCCGCTGCTGGTGGTCTGCGTGGCCGACGGCGGCGGCGACCCGAAGGCGGTGCTGGCCACCGCGGTGGCGCAGGCGCACGTCGCCGGCGTGGCGGCCGATGGCGAACTGCTCAGCGGCCGCCCGCACCAGGCCGTGCTGCAGGCCGCGGCCGATGCCGGCGCCGACCTGATCGTGATCGGCCGCCACCGCGCCGAAAGCCTGCAGCGCGCCTGGCTGGGTGGCGTGGCGCAGAAGGTGCTGGGGCTGGCCACCTGCCCGGTGCTGGTGCAGGTCGCGGAAGCCGATCTTCCGCGGGCCGAGCGCCGGGCCGCTCCCAAGCCGGCCCGCATCCCCCCGGGGGATCGGCCGGCGTACCCGTCGGACGAGGGGCCGTCATGAGCGATGCGTTGAGCTACTTGCTGAAGGCCCGGCCCGAGGCGATGGGCCATTACTTCGCGTTCCTGAAGGACTGCGGCCGGCACCTCGACCCGAAGACGCGCAACCTGATCAGCGTGATCACCAAGGTCCACGCGCAGACCGAGCGCGGCCTGCGCCAGTACCTCAAGCGCGCGCTGAAGGAAGGCTGCTCGCCGGCCGAGGTGCTGGACGCGCTGCTGATGGCGTTCCCGACCCTCGGGCTGACGAAGATCCTGTGGGCGGTGGACGTGATGCTGGCGATGGACCTGCCGGGCTTCGCGCCCGAGGCGGCGGCCGTGCCATCGCCGGCGCCGGCGCCAGCACCATTGCCGGCACCGGCACCGCAGTGGCACGACCTGATGGCCACCACGCCGGGCGTGCCGGCCGGCAGTACGCAGCGATTGGCGCTGGGCGATGGCCGCGCCGTCTTCGTGCACCGCGGCGCGCGGCAATGGCGCGTCTACGACAGCCGCTGCCCGCACCAGACCACCGACATCCCGCCGCTCGCGCTGGACGGCTGCCGCCTCACCTGCCCCAAGCACGGCTGGGTGTTCGACCTGGCCAGCGGCGACTGCGTGGCGGTGGGCGACGCGCCGCTCCAGCGCTGGCCGTCCAAGGTGGTCAAGGGGCGGCTGCTGGCCTTCGGGTGAGCTCAGGCTAACGGCCGATCGCGGTGGCTGCCGGCCACCAGGTCGAAGCGGAACAGCCGGCATTCGATCGCGCCGTTCCACATCGGCACGCGGCGCGATTCCTTCAGCCGCATCAGGCCGGGCAGCTTCATCTCGGGGCTCAGGCACCACGCGGTCCAGCCGCCGTAGTGGCGCTTCCAGTTTGCGGCCAGCGCGGAGAAGAAGGCCGGCGCGTCGGCGCCGCCTTCGAAGGCTTCGCGCGGCGCATGCTGGGGTTGGTGGCCTTGGCCTTGGCCTTTCGGCGCGATGCGCTCGCCGTAGGGCGGGTTCATGATCAGCGTGCCGGCGGCGGCCGGCGGCGGGCGCTGCAAGGCGTCGGCGGTCTTGAACTCGATGGCGTGCGCGACGCCGGCGCGCTCGGCATTGCGCGCGGCGAAGTCGGTCATGCGAAAGCTCACGTCGCCGGCGAAGACCGGCACTGCCGGCGCATGCACGCGTGCCTGAGCCTCGGCCTTCATCTGCTGCCAGCGCGCGCGCAGCGGCTGGAAGGGCCGCAGCCGCTCGAAAGCGAAGCGGCGCTGCGCGCCGGGCGCGATGCCGCAGGCCAGTTGCGCCGCCTCGATGGCGATGGTGCCGGCGCCGCAGCAGGGGTCGAGCAAGGGGCCGTCTTCGGCGCGGCCCTGCCAGCCGGCGGCAGCCAGCATGGCGGCGGCCAGCGTTTCCTTCAGCGGTGCCTCGCCCTTGACGGCCTGGCTGCCGCCGCGGGCGTCGCGCCAGCCACGCTTGAAGAGGGCCTCGCCCGAGGTGTCGACGTACAGCGTGGCGTGCTCGGGCCCGAGGAACAGCAGCAGCGGCAGCGTCGGGTGGCGGGTGTCGACGCTGGGGCGCGCGCCGGTGGCGTCGCGCAGCACGTCGCACAGCGCGTCCTTGATGCGCAGCGCGGCGAAGTTCAGGCTCTTCAGCGGCGAATGCTGGGCCTGCACGTCGACGCGCAGTGTCTGCTCGGGCGTGATCCAGTCGGTCCACGGCACGCGGCGCGCCAGTTCGTACAGCGCGTGTTCGTCGCGGTAGGGGCCGTCGATCAGCGGCCACAGCACGCGCTGGCCGAGCCGGCATTCGAGGTTGAGGCGCATCGCAAGCGCCAGGTCGCCGTCGACCCAGGCGCCGCCGCGGCCGGCCTCGGCCGCGCGGCCGGCGATGCCGCTCAATTCGGCCGTCAGCAAGGCTTCCAGCCCTTGCGCGCAGGGCACGAAGATCGCCGTCATCAAATGGTCTTGCGCAGCGAGGCGGGCGCGATCTTCAGCGCTTCGCGGTACTTGGCGACCGTGCGCCGCGCGACGTGGATGCCCTGCTCTTCGAGCATCTGCGAGAGCTGGCTGTCCGACAGCGGCTTGGCCGCGCTCTCGGCGGTGACGAGCTGCTGGATGAGCGCGCGCACCGCGGTGCTGGAGGCGTTGCCGCCGGCATCGGTGTTGAGGCTGGAGCCGAAGAAGTACTTCAGCTCGTAGGTGCCGTAGGGCGTGGCCATGTACTTGGCGGTGGTCACGCGCGAGATGGTGCTTTCGTGCAGGCCCAGCTCGTCGGCGATCTCGCGCAGCACCAGCGGCTTCATGGCGATCGCGCCGTGGGTGAAGAAGCTCTTCTGCCGTTCGACGATGGCCTTGCTGACGCGCAGGATGGTGTCGAAGCGCTGCTGGATGTTCTTCATGAACCAGCGCGCCTCCTGCAGCCGCGACGACAGCCCGCCGCCGCTGCCGTTGCCGCGCTGGCCGCGCACCGCCTGCGCGTAGAGGTCGTTGATGCGCAGCTTGGGCATGACGTCGGGATTGAGCACCACCTTCAGGCCGCGGCCGGCGCGCTGCACGATGACGTCGGGCACGATGATGTTGCTCTCGGCGTCGCTGAAGGGCCGGCCGGGCTTGGGCTCGCACTGCACGATCAGCGCCTGCGCGCGGCGCACCTGGTCTTCGGTGCCGCCGGTCAGCGCGGTGAGGCGGCGCATGTCGCGCCGCGCCAGCAGTTCGAGGTACTTCTCGCAGATGGTGATGGCCAGCCGGCGCTCGCGGCAGGGCGGCGTCTGGCGCAGCTGCAGCACCAGGCATTCCTCCAGCCCGCGCGCGCCGACGCCGGCCGGCTCCAGGCTTTGCAGCAGGCGCAAGGCCATCTGCAGCCGCGCCGCCAGCTCTTCGCGCGCCTCGGCATCGGCGCCGGCCAGGCCCAGCATCTCGGCCAGGCGCTCGGCGATCTCGTGCAGCGGGCCGTCGAGGTAGCCGTCGTCGTTGAGCGATTCGATCAGCACGTTCAGCGCCGCCAGGTCGTCGGCCGACAGCCGCAAGCCGGCGACCTGCGCGCGCAAATGGTCCTGCAGGCTGGCGCCGGCGGCGCGGCGGTCCTGCGCTTCGAGGCCGTCGTCGTCGCCGCTGCCGCTGGCGGCCGACGACGGCGTCTCGCGGATGCCGTCGAAGTCGTCGCCCTCGGTGCCGTTTTCCCAGTCTTCGCGCTCGGTGGTGCCGAACTCCTGGCCGCTGACTTCGGCCAGCCCTTCGCCGTCGCCGCCGTCGCCGCCATCGGCAGCGGCGCTGCCGGCGGCTTCGTCGTCACGCTCGGCGGGCGTGGTGCGCTCGGCCGCGCGGTCGTCTTTGAGCGTGCGGTCCAGCGGCGTCTCGAAGGGGCTGGCAGCGTCCTCTTCCACGTCGAGGAAGGGGTTCTGCTCCAGCATCTGCTCGACCTCCTGGTGCAGCTCCAGCGTCGACAGCTGCAGCAGCCGGATCGACTGCTGCAACTGCGGCGTCAGCGCGAGGTGCTGCGAGAGGCGGACCTGTAGCGACGGCTTCATCACACGAAGGCTCGCTGCGTCGGGGTCGCCCTGGCGCAGCGACGGCGCCCTCGGGGGGTGGCGAAGGAGCGAAGCGACCAGCCTGGGGGCGCCATGTCACATCTTGAAGTTCTCGCCGAGGTAGACCTTGCGCACCTCGGCGTTCTCGACGATCTCGGCCGGCGTGCCTTCGGCCAGCACGCGGCCTTCGCTGATGATGTAGGCGCGGTCGCAGATGCCCAGCGTTTCTCGAACGTTGTGATCGGTGATCAGCACGCCGATGCCGCGCTGGCGCAGGAAGCCGATGATGCGCTGGATCTCGATCACCGCGATCGGGTCGACGCCGGCGAACGGCTCGTCGAGCAGGATGAAGCGCGGCTGCGTGGCCAGCGCACGCGCAATCTCCACGCGCCGGCGCTCGCCGCCGGACAGCGCCGGCGCCGGCGAGTCGCGCAGCTTCTCGATGCCCAGCTCGTGCAGCAACTGCTCCAGCAGCTCGCGGATGCGCGTCGGCGGCAGCGGCCGGCCGTCGGGGCCGATCTGCAGCTCGAGCACGGCGCGGATGTTCTCCTCGACGTTGAGCTTGCGGAAGATCGACGCTTCCTGCGGCAGGTACGACAGCCCCATGCGCGAGCGGCGGTGGATCGGCATGCCCTCGATCGCCTGTCCGTCGATGCTGATGCGGCCTTCGTCGGCGCGCACCAGGCCCACCACCATGTAGAAGGTCGTCGTCTTGCCGGCGCCGTTGGGGCCCAGCAGGCCGACCACTTCGCCGGCGCTGACGGCCAGGTGCACGTCGTGCACCACGCGGCGCGCGCCGTAGGTCTTGGCCAGGTGCTCGGCCTGCAGCCGGCTCACCGCGGGCCGGGCGGCCTGCATCGCCGTCAACGCGGCTCCGAGGCGGCGCGCGCCGGCGCGCGGCCGCTGCCGGCCTGCGACGCCGCGGCGCTGCCCGGCGGCGGCGTGAACACCATGCGCGCGCGCGGCGCCGAGGCGCTGCCGCCGGGCGCGGCGCTGGCGCCTTGCACCGCGAATTCCTCGATGCCCTGGTTCCAGGTGATCAGGCTGCCGGTGATCTCGTCGACCACCTCCTTGCCGCGCAGCCGGCGGACGACGCCGCTGCCGATCAGCTTGAGCACTTCGGTGCGGCCGTCGAACTCCACGCGGTCGGCGGCGCCCTCCAGCCATTCATCGACGTTGTCGCGCTTCTGCCGGTAGGTCACCGGCACGCCGGGGGTGCCCCAGGCGGTGCCGGCGTAGTAGCCATCGGTGGCCTGGCGCACTTCGACGCGGTCGGCCTTCAGCGTCATCGTGCCCTGGGTGACGACCACGTTGCCGTTGAAGCGGCTGATCTGGTCCTTCAGGTTGTTGGTGCTGGACTTGTCGGCCAGCACCTCCATCGGCTTGCCGCGGTCGGCCTTCTCGGCCAGCGCCGGCCCGCCGGCGGTGACGGCGGCCAGCAGCGCGAGGATGCGGAGGGGACGGAGCGAAGGGTAGGGAGTCATCTGGGGCACGAATCTTGCAATCAGTATAGGTGCAAGACCGGCCCCGGGAGCGCGAAAACCGTGACTTCAGCCGCCTTTGCGCGAGCGCTGGATCAGGTAGTCGGCCACCGCCAGCGCGCGCTCGTGGCTGCCGGCCAGCGAGGCGGAGGTGAAGTATCGGCCATTGATGCCCATCAGCGGCACGCCGTCGACCTTGTAAGCGTCGGAGAGTTGGCGCGCCTTGGCACATTTGGTGTTGACCGCGAAGGACTTGTAGGCCTCGGCGAACTTGGCCTTGTCGACGCCCACCGCGGCGGCCAGGGCGACGGCGTCGCTCTCGCTGGTGAGGCGCTGGCCCTGGCCGTGGATGGCGGCGAACACCTTGCGGTGGACGGCCGGGATCGCGCCCATCTCCTCCAGCGCGTAGAACATCTTCTGCCCCACCTGGTGGCGCGCGGTGAAGCCCACCGGCACGCGGCGGAAGGCGACGTCGGCCGCAACGGTCTTGACCCAGGCTTCGAGCAGCGGCTCGAAGGTGTTGCAGTGCGGGCACTCGTACCAGAAGAACTCGCTCACGTCGATCTTGCCGGCCGGCGGCAGCATGCTGGCCGGCAGGGGTTGCGACAGCTTGATGAACTGGCTGCCTTCCACCGGCGCTTGTCCCTGGGCCTGCGCCGCAAGGGGCAGCCCGCCGAGGGCGAGGCCCGCGCCGGCTGCCAGTTGGATGGAGAAATCGCGCCGCTTCATGGAGTTCCTTTCGTGTTCGGGACGGTTGTCGCGCCGAGGTGGAGTCGGGGCCGCCGCCGGAGTTCCGTTGCCGGGTTGGGCTGCATCAAGGCCGTTCGACGCGCACGAGCTGGCTGTCGATCGCCGAGTCCTGCAGCTTGCCTTGCAGGCTCTCGGCCTCGTTGCGCGTCTCGAACGGGCCCATGCGCACGCGGTAGACGACGCGGCCGTTCTGCTCGCGCTCGGTGATGCGCGCCGTCTGGCCGGCCATCGCCAGCTTGGCGCGCTGCTGCTCGGCTTCGTCCTGGCGCGTGAAGGCGCCGGCCTGGACGAAGAAGACGAACGGCTCGGGCCCGCGCGCGCCGACGGCCGGCCCCGGCGTGACCGCGCCCGAGAGGATGGCCGCCGGGTCGCGCGCGCCGCGCGGCGCCGAGGCAGGCGAAGCTGCGGGCGGCAGCGTCGCCGAAGCGGCCGCCACCGGCGGCGGCGGGGTGGCGCCCGCCGTCGGCTTGACCGGCTTGCCGGCCAGCGGCGCGTTGGGGTCCCAGTTCTTGTTGCGCGCCTGCTCGGCCTGGTCTTGCTCGGCCGTGCGCTGCGGCACCTTGTTGACGAAGGGCACCGGCGCCTTGGTGATGTAGAGCGCCACGCCGAGCGCCAGCGCCAGGCCGATCAGCAGGCCCGCCACCAGGCCGGCGGCGAAGGCGCCGCGCTGCGCCGTCTTCATGCCGCGGCCTCCGCCGGCGCCTCGCTGCGCTGCATGGCCTGCGGGGCGCTGACGCCCAGCACCGCCAGGCCGCTGCGCAGCACCTGGCGGGTGGCGGCCAGCAAGGCCATGCGGGCGCGCGTCAGCGCCGCGTCGTCGGACAGGAAGCGCTCGGCCGCATACCAGGCGTGCAGCGACGCGGCCAGGTCACGCAGGTAGAAGGCCACGTCGTGCGGCGCCAGCTCGGCGGTGGCGCGGGTCAGCATCTCGGGGTAGTCGGCCAGCTTGAGCAGCAGCGCCTGCTCGGTGGGCGCGGCCAGCAGTGAGAGGTCGGCACCCGCTACGGATTCGGCGTCGCCGCCCTGCGCCGCGTGCTGCGCCAGCACCGAGCAGATGCGCGCGTGCGCGTACTGCACGTAGAACACCGGGTTCTCGTCGCTCTGCTTGAGCGCGAGGTCGATGTCGAACACGAACTCGGTGTCGGCCTTGCGGCTGATCAGGAAGAAGCGCACCGCGTCGCGGCTGGTCCAGTCGATCAGGTCGCGCAGCGTGACGTAGCTGCCGGCGCGCTTGGAGATCTTCACCTCCTGGCCGCCGCGCATCACGGTGACCATCTTGTGCAGCACGTAGTCGGGGTAGCCCGCAGGAATGCCGACGCCGGCCGCCTGCAGCCCGGCGCGCACGCGCGCGATGGTGCCGTGGTGGTCGGTGCCCTGGATGTTGATGACCTTGACGAAGCCGCGCTCGAACTTGTCGATGTGGTAGGCCACGTCGGGCACGAAGTAGGTATAGCTGCCGTCGGACTTGCGCATCACGCGGTCCTTGTCGTCGCCGTACTCGGTGCTGCGCAGCCACAGCGCGCCGTCTTTATCGTAGGTCTTGCCGGCGGCGACCAGGCGGTCCACCGTGGCTTGCACGCGGCCACTGGCGTAGAGGCCCGATTCGAGGAAGTAGCGGTCGAACTTCAGCCCGAAGGCCAGCAGGTCGAGGTCTTGCTCGTGGCGCAGGTAGGCCACCGCGAACTGGCGGATGCCGTCGAGGTCGGCCGCGTCGCCGCTGGCGGTGAAGCGGCGGTCGTCGGCGCTGACGGTCTGGCCGGCGCTGAAGCCGTCGGCGATGTCCTGGATGTAGTCGCCGTTGTAGGCGGATTCGGGCCAGCCCGCGTCGCCCGGCTTCAGGCCCTGCAGCCGGCACTGCGTCGACTGCGCCAGCGTGTTGATCTGCACGCCGGCGTCGTTGTAATAGAACTCGCGCGTGACCTGCCAGCCCTGGGTGGCCAGCAGGTTGCACAAGGCATCGCCCAGCGCGGCCTGGCGGGCGTGGCCGACGTGCAGCGGCCCGGTGGGGTTGGCCGAGACGAACTCCACCATCACGTGCCGGCCGTTGGCGGCGCGCCGGCCGAAGCCGTCGCCGGCGGCCAGGATCTCGGCCACCACGGCCTGGCGGGCGGCCGCCGTCAGCCGCAGGTTGACGAAGCCGGGGCCGGCGATCTGCAGCGCCGCCACCCAGCGCTGCACCGCGGGCTCGGCGCGCAGCGCGTCGACCAGGGCCTGCGCGATCTCGCGCGGGTTCTTCTTCAGGCTGCGCGCCAGCGGCATGGCGGCGGTGATCGCCAGGTCGCCGTGCGCGGCCTGCTTGGGCGACTCGAAGGCGGCGGCCGGCGGCGCGTCGGGAGCCAGCCGCGCCAGCGCCCGCTCCAGCGCCTGCAGCAGCTCTTGCTTGGCTTGGATCATCGCGGCGATTCTACGGGCGGGGTCCGCGGCGACCCGGCTCCGGGGCCGGCCCGCCGCGCGGCGGCCGATCGCTCGCAGACGGGCCGGCAATGCCCGTCTTTTGGGGATTTCAGCCACGGCGATCTCATGCACCATGCAGGGGCTCGCCATGCCGACATCCCCTCTGCCCCCGCTGCGCGCCGCTGCTGCCGCCTTGCCCGCGCAGATCGGCAAGTACCCCGTGCTGGCCCGCCTGGGCGAAGGCGCGACGAGCGAGGTCTTCCTGGCGCGCGACGAGTTCCGCGGCCGCGACGTGGCGATCAAGCGCGTGCGCCTGGGGCTGATGCCCGACTCGCGCGAGTCGCATTTCCAGCGCCGCTTCTTCGCCGCCGAGGCCGCGCTGGTCGGCCGGCTGAACCACCCGAACGTGGTGCAGATCTACGACGCCGTGTTCGACGAGGCGGCGCCCTACCTGGTGATGGAGTACGTCAACGGCGTGACCCTGCGGCGCTTTTGCCGCGCCGACGCGCTGCTGCCGCTGGACCAGATCGTCGAGATCGGCTTCAAGTGCGCGATGGCGCTGGACTACGTCTACCGCCAGGGCGTGATCCACCGCGACGTCAAGCCGGCCAACCTGCTGACGGTGATGGACGGCGAGCGCATCCTCGACGTCAAGGTCAGCGATTTCGGCAGCGCCTTCAACCAGACCTCCGACGCCACCCAGGTCTACCGCGTCGGCTCGCTGGCCTACATGTCGCCCGAGCAACTCGACGGCGACACGCTCGACTGCCGTGCCGACATCTACTCGCTGGCCGCCGTGCTGTACCACCTGATCGCCGGGCGCCCGCCTTTCGACGCCACGCGGCAGCAGGCCATCATGCACCAGATCTACAACGTCGAGCCGGCCTCGCTGCGCGGCCTGCGCGAAGGCGTGTCGGAGCGGCTCGACCAGGTGGTGCTGGGCGCGCTGGCCAAGGACCGCGACCAGCGCCCGGCCGACTGGGGCCGCTTCGCGCAGGCGCTGTCGGCGCTGATCACCGACCACGAGGTGCCGCGCGGCCAGGTGCAGGGCGTGCTGGACTCCGAGCGCTTCAACCTGCTGCGCACGCTGGCCTTCTTCAAGGGCTTCGGTGACGTCGAACTGTGGGAAGTGGTGCACCGTGCGCGCTGGCAGCGGCTGCCGTTCGGCCATGCGATCTACCGCAAGGGCCAGGAGGGCGACGACTTCCACATCCTGGCCAGCGGCCGCGTCGACGTCTTCCGCGAAGGCCGCAACGTCGCCGAACTGGGCGCCGGCGACTCGGTGGGCGAGATGGCCTACCTGGCGCCGAGCCCCGACCTGCGCGTGCACAGCGCCGACGTGATCGTCGCCGAGCCGGCGACCACCATCTCGTTCACGCCGCACTCGCTGGGCCAGTTGTCGATGGCCACGCGCCACCTGTTCGACACCGCCTTCATCCAGGTGCTGGTGCGCCGGCTGCACGCCGCGCACGAGGCGCTGGCGCACCCGCGGCGCATTCTTTAGGGCCGGGCCGACGTTTTCCTGTCAGCCGGCCGGCGCGCTGGCGCGTTCTCGGCTGGCCGGGGTGCAGATCGCATGCTGCAGTCGGTGCTGTCGTCGGTTCCCATCCACATCCTGCAACGAAAGAGGCAAGCATGTTCAAGACCCTGTCCCCGATCCTGGCCGCCTGTGCCGCCGTCGTCGCCCTGTCGGTGCCCTTCCACGCCGCGGCCGCCAGCGCCGACTGCGAGGCCAAGGCGGTCGACAAGAACGGCAAGGCGCTGGCCGGCGCCGCCAAGACCAGCTTCCTGAAGAAGTGCGAGGCCGACGGCGCCTCGTCCTGCGACGCCAAGGCGGTGGACAAGAGCGGCAAGGCGCTGCACGGCGCGGCCAAGACCAGCTTCGTCAAGAAGTGCGAGGCCGACATGAAGGGCGGCGACGCCAAGCCGGCCGCCGCGGCCGCGATGCCGGCCGCTTCCGGCGCCAAGAAGTAAGCCCGAGCAAGGCTCGGCCACCAGGGGCGCTGCGGCGCCCCTTTTCCCGGGGGGCGCTGCAGCGCCCCTTGCGTTTGCTTACGCCGCCGTCCAGTAGCCCGGGTCGCCGAAGCTCTGCTTGAGGAAGTCGATCCACAACCGCACCCGCAAGGGCAGGTGCTTGCGTTGCGGAAACAGCGCGAAGATGCCGTTGGGCGGCGCCGCGAACTCGTCCAGCACCGTCTGCAGGCGGCCGGCCGCCACCTCGCGCTCGACCTCCCAGGTGCTGCGCCAGGCGATGCCCAGGCCGGCCAGGCACCAGTCGTGCAGCACCTGGCCGTCGCTGCAGTCGGCGCGGCCGCGCGGCCGCAGGTGGACCAGCGCGCCGTCGACGATGAAGGCCCAGCCGCGCGTCTGGCTGGCCTCGGACGACAGCGTCAGGCACTCGTGCCGCGCCAGGTCGGCGGGGCTGCGCGGCGCGCCGGCGCGCTGCAGGTAGCCGGGCGCCGCCACGCACAGCCGGCGGTTGTCGGCCAGGCGCACGCTGACCAGGGTGGAGTCGCCGAGGTCGCCGACGCGCACCGCGCAGTCGTAGCTTTCGTTGACGATGTCGACCACGCGGTCCGACAGGTTCAGCGAGACGCTGACGTCGGGGTGCAAGGCGATGAAGCGCGGCACCAGCGGCGCCACGTGGCGGCGGCCGAAGCCGGCCGGCGCGGTGATGCGCAAATGGCCGCTGGCCTTGACGCCGCCGGCGCTGACGCTGGCCTCGGCGTTGGCCAGGTCGGCCAGCACGCGCTGGCAGTCTTCGAGGAAGGCGCTGCCTTCGTGGGTGAGCGACAGCCGCCGCGTGGTGCGCAGCAGCAGCTTGACGCCCAGGCGCTCTTCCAGCGCGTCGATGCGCCGGCCGATGACCGCCGGCGCCACGCCCTCGGCCCGGGCGGCGGCCGTCAGGCTGCCTTTGGCCGCCACGGCGACCAGGGTCTCGATCTGCTTGAGACGGTCCATCGAGCGAGACTATGCATCAAATCTGCATGAATCTCTGTATCTAGCCGCTGTTAATAGTTGATCGCGGTTCGAATAGAGTGCGCTTGGCTCATTCCGTCCATCAAGATCACCATGACCGACCGCACCCCCGCGCACCGCCTGCAGGTGGCCACCGTGCTGCACCGCTTCATCGAACAAGCGGTGCTGCCCGGCACCGGCATCACGCCCGAGGCCTTCTGGGCCGGCTTCGATGCCATCGTGCACGACCTCGCGCCCAAGAACGCCGCGCTGCTGGCCGAGCGCGACCGCCTGCAGGCCGAGATCGACGCCTGGCACCGCGCCAACCCGGGGCCGATCCGCAAGATGAAGGCCTACCAGGCCTTTCTGCGCAAGATCGGCTACCTCGTGCCGGTGCCCGAGCACGTGAAGGTGACCACCCGCAACGTCGACGCCGAACTGGCGCTGCAGGCCGGCCCGCAGCTGGTGGTGCCGATCACCAACGCCCGCTACGCGCTGAACGCCGCCAACGCGCGCTGGGGCAGCCTGTACGACGCGCTGTATGGCACCGACGTGCTGCCCGAAACCGGCGGCGCCGAGAAGGGCAGCGGCTACAACCCGGTGCGCGGCGCCCGCGTCATCGAGTACGCCCGCCACGTGCTGGACCGCTGCGTGCCCTTGAACAAGGGATCGCACCTCGACAGCACCGGCTACCGCGTGGTCGACAACCAGCTGGCGGTGACGCTGAAGAACGGCGCCACGGTCGGCCTGAAGAACCCGGCGCAGTTCGTCGGCTTCCAGGGCGAGGAAGACGCGCCCTCGGGCGTGCTGCTGTCGCACCACGGCCTGCACCTGGACATCCGCATCGACCGCGCGCACCCGATCGGCCGCACCGACCCCGCCGGCGTGGCCGACCTCGTGCTGGAAGCGGCGCTGTCGACCATCCTCGACCTCGAAGATTCGGTCGCCGTGGTCGACGCCGACGACAAGGTGCTGGCCTACGGCAACTGGCTGGGCATCCTGAAGGGCACGCTGACCGAACAGGTCAGCAAGGGCGGCAAGACCTTCACGCGCGGCCTCAACCCCGACCGCCTGTACACCGGCCCGCGCGGCGAAGACGTGGCGATGCACGGCCGCAGCCTGCTGTTCGTGCGCAACGTCGGCCACCTGATGACCAACCCCGCCATCCTGTGGGGCGACGAAGGCCGCGAGGTGCCCGAAGGCATCATGGACGCGGTGATCACCACGACGATCGCGCTGCACGACCTGAAGAAGACCGAGGGCCTGCGCAATAGCCGGCGCGGCAGCGTCTACATCGTCAAGCCCAAGATGCACGGCCCGGCCGAAGTGGCCTTCGCCAGCGAGCTGTTCGGCCGCGTCGAGCAGTTGCTGGGCCTGCCCAAGGCGACGGTCAAGCTGGGCATCATGGACGAGGAGCGCCGCACCAGCGTCAACCTGAAGGCCTGCATCGCGGCGGCGGCCGACCGCGTGGCCTTCATCAACACCGGCTTCCTCGACCGCACCGGCGACGAGATGCACACCGCGATGCGCGCCGGCCCGATGCGCCGCAAGGGCGACATGAAGACCAGCGAGTGGATCGCCGCCTACGAGCGCAGCAACGTGCTGGTGGGCCTCGAATGCGGCCTGCGCGGCAAGGCGCAGATCGGCAAGGGCATGTGGGCCATGCCCGACCTGATGAAGGCCATGCTGGAGCAGAAGATCGCCCACCCGCGCGCCGGCGCCAACACCGCCTGGGTGCCCAGCCCCACCGCGGCCACGCTGCACGCGCTGCACTACCACCAGGTGGACGTGTTCAAGGTGCAGAAAGAGCTGGAGAAGGTCGACCTTGACGCCGAGCGCGACGCCATCCTCGAAGGCCTGCTGACGGTGCCCGTGGTCAAGACGGCGAAGTGGACCGAGGCCGAGAAGCAGCAGGAGCTGGACAACAACGCGCAAGGCATCCTCGGTTACGTCGTACGTTGGGTGGACCAGGGCGTGGGCTGCTCCAAGGTGCCCGACATCCACGACGTGGGCCTGATGGAAGACCGCGCCACGCTGCGCATCAGCAGCCAGCACATGGCCAACTGGCTGCTGCACGGCGTGGTCACCAAGGCCCAGGTGCGCAGCACGCTCAAGCGCATGGCCAAGGTGGTGGACCAGCAGAACGCCGGCGACCGCGCCTACCACGACATGGCCGGCCATTTCGACGACAGCGCCGCCTTCAAGGCGGCCTGCGACCTGGTGTTCGAGGGCACGGCGCAACCTAGTGGTTACACGGAGCCGCTGCTCCACGCCTCGCGGCTGAAGGTCAAGCAGCGCGCCGCCTGATCCGGCGCAAGTCCTGATACCCGAGGTGCGGCTGCGCGGCTATCGTGCGGCCGGACCTCGGCATTTTCAGGAGACCACATGTTCAAGCGAGCCATGGCCGCGCTGGCCCTCGCGGCGGCGGCCGTCGCGCAGGCCGGCACGGTGACCGTCGTCACCTCGTTCCCCAAGGAACTCACCCAGGCCTACAAGACCGCGTTCGAGAAGGCCAACCCCGGCATCAAGCTGGAGATCCTCAACAAGAACACGGTGCAAGGCATCGCCTACGTGCGCGAGCTGCCGGCGGGCCAGCGGCCCGAGGTCTTCTGGGCCTCGGCGCCCGACGCCTTCGAGGTGCTGGCCGGCCTCAAGCTGCTGGACGACGTGGCCGGCCTGGTCAACAAGGCGGCGCCGACCAAGGTGGGCAACTACCCCATCAACGACCCGCAAGGCCGCTACCTCGGCCAGGCGCTGGCCGGCTACGGGCTGATGTGGAACACGCGCTACCTGGCGGCCAACAAGCTGCCGGCGCCCCGGCAGTGGGCCGACCTCGTCAAGCCCGTGTACTTCGGCCACGTGGCGACCAGCTCGCCCTCGCGCTCGGGCACCACGCACCTGACGGTGGAAACCCTGCTGCAAGGCGAAGGCTGGGCCAAGGGCTGGACGCAGCTGCTGCAGATCGCCGGCAACTGCGCGGCCGTCACCGAGCGCAGCTTCGGCGTGCCCGACGGCGTCAACAACGGCCAGTTCGGCATCGGCCTGGTGATCGACTTCTTCGGCCTGGCCGGCAAGTACAGCGGCTTCCCGGTCGAGTTCGCCTACCCCGACGTGACGGCCGTGGTGCCGGCCAACATCGCGCTGGTGGCCGGCGCCAAGAACGCCGACGAAGCGCGCAAGTTCATCGCCTACACCGTCTCGCAGGAAGGCCAGCAGCTGCTGTACGACCCGAAGATCTCGCGCCTGCCGATCCTGCCGCCCGAGGCGATGGGCGGCAAGGCGCCGCAGGGCTACCCGAACGCCTTCGAGATCGCCAAGCGCGCCAAGGTGCACTTCGACTCCGAGCGGTCCGAGTCGCGCTACAACGTGGTCTCGGCGATGTTCGACCAGACCATCACCTTCCGCCTGAAGGAGCTGCAGGCCGCCACCAAGGCCATCCACGCGGCCGACGCGGCGCTGGCGCACAAGCCCAACCCCAAGGCCGCGGCGCTGCTGAAGGAAGCGCGCGAGCTGGCCTACACGCCGGTGGTCGACGCCGCCAAGGCGGCCGACAAGGAGTTCCTGGCCGTCTTTGCCGCCAGCAAGAAGGACGCCGCGGTGAACAAGCGCGTGACGGCGCTGGAAGACCACTGGAACAGCGGCGCCCGCGCCAACTACGAGCGCGCCAAGGGCCTGGCTGAACAAGCGCTGGCGCTGGCCAAGTGATGCTTCGGCGCGCCGGCGCCGGCGCGGCACCCGGCGGGCGCCGCCCCGGCGTCGGCGCCTGGGTGGCCGGCGCGCTGGTGCTGGCCTTCCTGCTGCTGTTCCTGCTGCTGCCGGTCGGCAAGGTGTTCGTCACCGCCTTCGTCGAAGGCGACGGCACGCCGACGCTGGGCCACTTCGCGGCCTTCTTCCAGCAGGGGCTGATGCGCGAGGCCTTCTTCAACAGCCTGCTGGTCGCCGGGCTGTCGGCGCTGTTCGCGGCGCTGATCGCTGTGCCGCTGGCCTACTTCACGGTGCGCTTCCAGTTTCGTGGCGCGTTGTTGATCCAGACGCTCGGCGTGCTGCCGCTGATCATGCCGCCCTTCGTCGGCGCGGTGGCGATGCAGCTCATCTTCGGCCGCTCGGGCAGCGTCAACCTGCTGCTCGGCGAATGGTTCGGCTGGAACCTGCCCATCATGGAAGGCCTGGCCGGCGTCGTCTTCGTCGAGGCCATCCACTACTTTCCCTTCATCCTGATGAACCTCACCGTCGCGCTGCGCAGCATCGACGGCGCGATGGAAGAAGCCGCGCTCAACCTCGGCTGCCGCGGCTGGCGGCTGTTCTGGCGCATCATCTTTCCGCTGGCGGCGCCGGGCTTCGTGGCCGGCGCCTCGCTGGTCTTCGTCAAGGTGTTCGACGACCTCGGCACGCCGCTGGTGCTGGGGCAGACCAACCTGCTGGCGCCGCAGGCCTACCTGCGCATCACGCAGGTCGGGCTGGAGGACCCGCTGGGCTACGTGATCAGCGTGATCATGATCGTCTTCTCGATCGCCGCGATGGCGCTGTCGGCCAAGCTGCTGGCCGGCCGCGACTACGCCACCACGCAGAAGGGCGGCGGCGCGCTGCAGCGGCGCCGCCTGTCGCCGCTGGGCGCCGTGGCCGCCTACGGCTGGATCGCGCTGGTGCTGCTGGTCGTGCTGTCGCCGCACCTGGGCGTGCTGCTGCTGAGCTTTGCCAAGGTCTGGAGCTTCTCGCCGCTGCCCGATGCCTACACGCTGGCGCACTACGCCACCGTGTTCCAGGACTCGGGCGGCATGATCCGCAACACGCTGCTCTACTGCGGCCTGGCCGCCGGGCTCGACGTGGTGTTGGGCGTCACCATCGCCTACCTGATGCTGCGCACCACGCTGCCGGCGCGGCGCTGGCTGGACTGGATCGCCACCGCCTCGCTGGCGGTGCCCGGCATCGTGCTGGCGATCGGCTACCTGCGGCTGTACAAGGGCGTCATGCTGCCCGGCACCGATGTGCTGCTGACCGGCAGCTGGCTGCTCATCATGCTGGCTTACGCGGTGCGCCGGCTGCCTTACGCGCTGCGCAGTTGCGTGGCCGCGCTGCAGCAGTTGCACGCCTCGCTGGAAGAGGCGGCCGAGAACCTGGGCGCGACGCCGCTGCGCACCATCCGCCGCGTGGTGGTGCCGCTGATGGCCGGCGGCATCTTGGCCGGCTTCGTCACCAGCTTCATCACTGCCGCGGTCGAGTTGTCGGCCACCATCTTGCTGACCTCGGCCGAGAGCCAGGCGCCGATGAGCTACGGCATCTACCTGTACATGCAAAGCGTGGCCGGCCGCGGCCCCGGTGCCGCGCTGGGGGTGCTGGCCGTGGTGGTGGTGGCGGTGGGCACCTACCTGTCGCACGTGGTCGTCGAACGCACGCAGGGCCGGCTGGCGCCGGCGGGCAAGGGATCCGGGAGTTCCAACGCATGAGACAAGTCAGCGTCGAATGCCGCGGCGTGCGGCTGTCGTACGGGGCGACCGCGGTGCTGCGCGACATCAGCCTGGCCATCGAGCCGGGCGAGTTCTTCGCGCTGCTCGGGCCTTCGGGCTCGGGCAAGAGCACGCTGCTGCGGCTGATCGCCGGCTTCGCGCAGGCCGACGCCGGTGAGCTGCTGATCGACGGCGCCGAGGTCTCGGCGCGCCCGCCCTGGGAGCGCAACGTGGGCATGGTGTTCCAGAGTTATGCGCTGTGGCCGCACCTGTCGGTGTGGGACAACGTGGCCTTCGGCCTGGTGGAGCGGCGCACGCCCAAGGCCGAGCTGCGCCGGCGCGTGGCCGAGGCGCTGGAACGCGTGGGCCTGGCCGCCTACGGCGAGCGCCGGCCCGGCCAGCTCTCGGGCGGCCAGCAGCAGCGCGTGGCGCTGGCGCGCACGCTGGTCATCGAGCCGCAGGTGCTGCTGCTCGACGAGCCGCTGTCCAACCTGGACAAGTCCTTGCGCGTGCAGATGCGCCAGGAGCTGCTGGAACTGCAGCGCCGGCTGGGCCTGACGACCATCTTCGTCACCCACGACCAGGAAGAGGCGATGACCACCGCCGACCGCATGGCGGTGCTCGACCACGGCGTGCTGCAGCAGGTGGGCAGCGCGCAGGCGCTGTACGACCAGCCGGCCAACGCCTTCGTCGCCGGCTTCGTGGGCACGATGAATCTGCTGCCGGCGCGGGTGCGCTCGCGCGAAGGCGGCTGCCTGCTGCTGGACATCGACGGCGTCGGCGACTGGCGCTTGCCGGCGCCCGCCGACGAGCCGGCCGGCGAGCGGCTGCTGGTGAGCTTCCGCCCCCACGCGCTGCAAGTCGGCGCCGTTGATGGTGCTGGCGACGCGGCAGCGGTCCACGACGCCGCCGCCGCGCTGCACCTGGCCGGCACGGTGGAAGCCAGCGAATTCCTGGGCGAGTTCACCCGCTACCGGGTTCGCGTCGGCGTACAGGATTTGGTGGTCGACCACGCGCACCGCGCCGGGCGCGCGCGGTTCCCGGCCGGCGCGCCACTCGGCCTGCGGCTGGAGCCCTCACAGGTGCGGCTGCTGCCGGGTTGATGCAGAAATCCGGGACCACCCATCGGGCAAGCCGAGGAGTTCACGATGCCAGCGATTCAGCTCTCGCCAGCGATACCGCAGCTTCCGTCCGGCGACATCCAGCTGACGGCCGACTTCTTCAAGACCGCGCTGGGCTTCGAGGTCGCTGCGATCTTTCCTGAGCACAAGCACCTCATCGTCCGGCGCGAAGCGGCCGAGATTCACTTTTGGCAAGCCGACACGGAAGAACTCGCCCGGCACTACGGCGAAGCGAGTAGCTGCTACATCCGCGTGACCGGTATCGAGGGGCTCTATCAGGAGTTGCAGGCGCGCGGCGCCAAGTTCCGCTACGGCCTGACGAAGCAGCCTTGGGGCATGAACGAGATGCAGATCGACGACCCCTATGGAAACGCCATTCGCTTCGGCGAGGTCGTCGAGTGATCAGAAGGTAGCGGGTAGCGCCGCTCCGTATCGGTATCCCCTCGGGGACCGGTCGCCGCAGGCGACCAGGGGGAGCGACGGTGTTAGCGCCCTGAGCCCGATCCGGCTCTGCCGGTCGGGCTCAGCAGCCCCCTCGGGTGGGCCGAGCCCGGACGAAGAACAGTCCCTGCGGACTGTTCTTCGCCTGCGAGGGCCGTCGGGCCTGCAAGCCCGACGGCGGCCGCCCCAGCGGCCGGGGGCTGTCAGTTCAAGTCGGCGTCGGCACCCCGTTCATGCGGTCGTACTTCAGGAAGTACTGCCGCGCCAGCGCGACGAGCTGGTTCTCGCTCGGGTGGTCGACCACTTCATAGCCGACGATCTGCTTGGCGCGCGCCGCGCGGTGCTTGGTCACGTAGTGCTCGAAGGCGGCGATGCCGGTCTTGGGGCCGACCACCAGCACTTCGGGAATGCCTTCCAGCGCGTCGCACACCTGGCCGAAGAACTCGTGCTCGGTGCGCACGCTGCTGCCGTGCTGCGCCGTGTGGTGGGTGTGCGCCTTGACCTTGTGGGCCAGCACGTGCTCGGTGTCGAACTGCAGCACCTGCGCCTTCTGGTGGTCGATCCAGACCACGGCATGGAACATCGTCATCGTTGTCATCCTCGTTGGGAGTGTGGAAGAAGGTGGTGGTTCAGGCGCGGCCGCCGCGTTCGCGCCGCGACTCGCAGGCCACGCAGCGCAGCGCCCAGGGCTCGATCTTCAGGCGGTCGAACGGGATCTCGTTGCCGCAGTCGGCGCATTGGCCGAAGTCAGGGTCCGGCAGCCGGCGCAGCGCGGCGCTGACGGCGCCCAGCTCCTGCGTCTCGATGTCGGTCAGCGCCAGGTCCATCTCGCGTTCGCTCTCGCGCTGCGGCGCGTCGTCGCCGTCTTGCAGCAGCACCTCGCGCGCATGCTCGGCGCGCGACAGGCCGCCGGTGTGTTCGGCCAGGCGGCGGTCCAGTTGATGCTGGCGCTGCACCAGCGCGGCTTCGAGCAGCGCGCGCTGCCCGGCGGTCAAATGGCTCATGGCGTGTCGTCCTTCTGATGGGCCTCGGCTGCATCGCCTTGGCTTGGATCATGCGCGCGAGCTTGCAGCAACGGCTTGAGACCGGTCAAGCGGCGGGGTCGCTGCCTACAATGCCCGCGCCATGGAAGAGGCTAATTTTCCCCGCCGCTGCGACGTTGCGGTGATCGGCGCCGGCCCCGCCGGCAGCGCGGCGGCCTGGCAACTGGCACGCCGCGGGCTCGACGTGGTGCTGGTCGACCAGCACGTGTTCCCGCGCGACAAGGTCTGCGGCGACGGCCTGATCCCCGATGCCCACGCCGCGCTGCGCCGCATGGGCGTGCTCGACGAGGTGATGGCGCGGTCGCGCCGCGTCGCGCACGTGCGCTGCACGGGGCCGCGGGGCGGCCAGGTCGACGTGCCGGGCACGCTGGCCGTGCTGCCGCGGCTGCAGCTCGACCACATCCTCTTGCGCGCTGCCGAGCGTGCCGGCGCGCGGCCGTGGATGCCGGCGCGCTTCGAGGCGCCGCTGCTCGATGCCGATGGCCGCGTGGCCGGCGTTCGCCTGCGCGCCGGCGAGGCGCAGCACGAGCTGCAGGCGCGCTGGGTGCTGCTGGCCACCGGCGCCGTGCCGCAAGGGCTGATGGCCGCCGGCATGTGCGAGCGCCGCACGCCCAGCGGCGTGGCGCTGCGCGGCTACGTCAAGAACGACGCGATGGTGGGCCGCATCAACACGCTGGAGATCTTCTGGCACAAGAAGCTCAGCGGCGGCTACGGCTGGATCTTCCCGGCGCCCGACGGCGTCTTCAACATCGGCACCGGCCTCACCGGCAGCCACGCGGTGGAGCGCGGCGACGGCGGCTTTCGCATGCAGGACGTCAACCTGCGCCGCATGTTCGACGCCTTCTGCGAGGTCTACGCGCCAGCCGCCGAGCTGGTGCGCGGCGGCACGCTGCTGGCGGAGCTGAAAGGTGCGCCGCTGCGCTGCTCGCTCGGCGGCGCGCGCTGGTCGCGCCCGGGCCTGCTGGTCGCCGGCGAGGCTGCCGGCAGCACCTACGCCTTCACCGGCGAAGGCATCGGCAAGGCGCTGGAGACCGGCCTGCTGGCGGCCGAAGCGGTCGACCTGGCGGCCGCCGATGCCGCCATCCAAGACCGTTATGAAGCCAGCCTGCGCGCGCTGAAGCCGCGCTTCGGCTTGTACGAGAAGGCGGCCCACGTCAACCACCGGCCCTGGCTGACCGACCTGGTGATCTGGCGCGCCCGCCGCAGCCCCGGCATCCTGCGCCGCATGAGCGGCGTGCTGGAAGAAACGCAGAACCCGGGCCGACTGCTGTCGTGGCGGGGCATCACCAAGCTGATGCTGGAGTGAACCATGTGCCAGCTCCTGGGCATGAATGCCAACACGCCGACCGACGTGATGTTCAGCTTCACCGGCCTGGCCTGCCGCGCCGAGGAACACAAGGACGGCTTCGGCATCGCCTTCTTCGAGGACAAGGGCCTGCGCCACTTCATCGACAACCACGGCGCGCGGCACTCGCCGGTGGCCGATCTCGTCAAACGTTACCCGATCAAGAGCGACAACGTCATCGCCCACATCCGCAAGGCCACGCAGGGCCACGTGGCGCTGGAGAACACGCACCCCTTCGTGCGCGAGCTGTGGGGCCGCTACTGGGTGTTCGCGCACAACGGCAACCTGGAAGGCTTCGCGCCGCGGCTGCACGGCGCCTTCCGGCCGGTGGGCGACACCGACAGCGAGCGCGCCTTCTGCTGGCTGATGCAGGAGCTGGCCAAGTCGCACGCCGGCGTGCCCACGGTGGCCGAGCTGAGCCGCACGCTCGCTGAGCTGCTGCCGGTGCTGGCGGGCTACGGCACCTTCAACCTGCTGCTGTCCAACGGCCAGGCGCTGTGGGCCTTTGCCACCACCAAGCTGTGGTCGCTGCAGCGCCAGCATCCGTTCGGCGCGGCGACGCTGGCCGACGAAGACCTGAGCGTCGACTTCGCCGCGCTGACCTCGGCCGACGACCGCGTCAGCATCGTCGCCACCGAGCCGCTGACCACCGGCGAGCCCTGGGTGCCGTTCGCCTGCAAGGAGTTGCGGGTGTTCGTGCAGGGCGCCGCGCAGCACAATCCCTGAAATGGAACCCCCACGCTCGCTTCGCTCGCTGCCCCCGGTCCCAGCAGGGGACCCTGCTGGTCCTGGGGCGCTCAGTACCTTCGGAACGGCCGGGCGGTACTGAGATGCCTGCTGCCATCCCCGTCCCCCGCTTCGACCAGTTCTACCGCCACCCCGAGCTCACCCGCCTGGTGCAGGACTACGCCGCCGCGCTGCCGGGGCTGGTGAAGCTGCAGTCGATCGGCAAGAGCCACGAAGGCCGCGACATCTGGCTGGTGACCGTCACCAACAGCGTCACCGGCGCCGCGGAAGACAAGCCGGCGCTGTGGGTGGACGGCAACATCCACGCTGCCGAGCTGACGGCCTCCACCGCCTGCCTGTACTTCCTGCACCAGCTGGCCACCGGTGCCGACGACCCCAAGCTGCGCCACCTGCTGGACACCCGCACCGTCTACCTGTGCCCGCGCCTGAACCCCGACGGCGCCGAGCTGGCGCTGGCCGACCGGCCGCGCCACATCCGTTCCGGCACGCGGCCTTATCCGTACGACGAACCGGCGATCGAAGGCCTGACGGTCGAAGACGTCGACGGCGACGGCCGCGTGCTCTACATGCGCATCCCCGATCCGCACGGCGGCTTCAAGGCGAGCGACGCCGACCCGCGGCTGATGGTGCCGCGCGAGCCCGGCGAGTTCGGCGGCCGCTACTACCGGCTGATGCCCGAAGGCACGCTGCAGAACTGGGACGGCTTGCAGATCAAGGTCAACAAGGACCGCGAAGGCCTGGACCTCAACCGCAACTTCCCCGCCTACTGGCGGCAGGAGTTCGAGCAGTCCGGCGCCGGCCCGTATCCGACCAGCGAGCCCGAGGTGCGCTCGATGGTCGACTTCATCGTGCGCCACCCCAACATCGGCGCCGCGGTGAGCTTCCACACCCACAGCGGCGTGATCCTGCGGCCCATGGGCACGCAAAGCGACGACGACATGACGCCCGAGGACTTGTGGATGTACAAGCGGCTGTCGGAAATCGGCGCCAAGCTCACCGGCTACCCCGCGATCAGCACCTTCCACGACTTCAAGTACCACCCCAAGGAAGTCATCACCGGCACGCAGGACTGGGTGTACGAGCACCTGGGCGCGCTGTTCTGGACGGTGGAGATCTGGGCGCCCAACAAAGAGGCCGGCATCGACGACTACCAGTGGATCGAGTGGTACCGCGACCATCCGGTCGAAGACGACCTCAAGCTGCTGAAGTGGAGCGACGAGCACTGCGGCGGCCGCGCCCACGTCGAGTGGTACCCCTTCCGCCACCCGCAGCTCGGCCGCGTCGAGCTGGGCGGCTGGGACCGCATGAACTACTGGCGCAACCCGCCGCCGCACCTGCGCGAGCGCGAAGCGTCGCGCTTCCCCGCCTGGCTGACGCAGCTGGCGCTGGCGCTGCCGCGGCTGGAAGTGCTGCGCACCGAGGTGCGCGCGCTGGGGCCGGACACCTGGCGCGTGCGCTTCGCGGTGGCCAACAGCGGCTACCTGCCCAGCAACGTCAGCAAGCGCGCCATCGAACGCAAGGTGGCGCGCGGCACCGTCTTCAGCATCCACCTGCCGCCCGGCGTCAGCCTCGTCAGCGGCAAGGAACGCGTGGAGGCCGGCCACCTCGACGGCCACGCGCCGAAGACCAGCCTGCAGGCCTTCTTGCCCAACCGCGAGGTGACGGCCGACCGCGCCGTCGTCGAATGGGTGCTGCACGGCCCGCGCGGCACCGCGGTGGCGCTGACGGCCAGCGCCGACCGCGCCGGCACCGTGCGCAGCGAAGTGACGCTCGACTAACTCGGTACATCGACGTCATGGCCAAGCCGCTGCAGCTCCTGGCCCAGCCGCGCGACGCGCTGGACCACGAGCTGCTGGCGCTGCTGGCCGTCAACGCCCGCGCCTCCACCGCCGAGCTGGCGCGCAAGCTGAAGGTGGCGCGCACCACCATCGTCTCGCGGCTGGCGCGGCTGGAGCGCGAGGGCATCGTCAGCGGCTACACGCTGCGCCTGCGGCACGACCTGGCGCAGCAGGGGCTGTCGGCCTTCGTCGGCATCACCGTGCAGCCGCGCGCCGGCGCGGACGTGGTGCTGCTGCTGCAGCGCCTGCCCGAGGTCAAGCAGCTCGATTCGGTCAGCGGCCAGTTCGACTACGTGGCCCTGGTGCGCGCCGACTCGGCCGAGCGCCTGGACGCGCTGCTCGACCAGATCCGCGCGCTCGACGGCGTGCAGCAGACGACGACCTCGGTGGTGCTGTCGCGGCGGATCGACCGCGCATGACGGCCATCACCAGCCCCTTCGCTGCCATCGCCACCCACCCCTGGGCCTACCCGGCGCTGGAAGTGGCGCACATCGTCGGCATCGCGCTACTGCTGGGCAATCTCGTCGCGCTGGAGTTGCGCGTCTGGGGCCTGGCGCCGGCGCTGCCGCTGGCGGCGCTGGCGCGGCTGTGCCTGGGGCTGTCGCTGGCCGGCTTCGGCCTCGTTGCCGCCAGCGGGCTGCTGATGTTTGCCAGCCAGCCCGGCGAGCTGCTGGCCAACCGCGCCTTCACGCTGAAGATGGGGCTGGTGATGTTGGCCGGCGTCAACGCCGCGCTCTTCCACTCGCGCGGCGGGCTGCGCCGGTTGGACGGCACAGCGCGGCTGCAAACCGTGCTCTCGCTGGGGCTTTGGCTGGCGGTGATCATCTGCGGCCGCTGGATCGCGTACCGCTGAAGGAGACCGCCATGCAACGCCGAGCGCTGATCACCGCCGCCCCGCTGCTGCTCATCGCGCCATTCGCCGCGCGCGCCCACCACGGCTGGAGCAGCTTCGATGTCGAGCGGCCGCTGTACCTGGAAGGCCGCGTGACGCAGGTGGCCTGGCGCAACCCGCATGCCGAGTTCGACCTGGAACTGCCCGATCCGCCGCGGTTGCCGGCCGACCTGGCGCAGCGCGCGCTGCCGGCGCAGTCGGCCACCGTCGACGGCGCGCGGCTGTTGAAAGAGGCGCGGCTGCCGACGCGCAAGGACCGGCGCTGGCACGTCGAGCTGGCGCCGCTCACGCGCCTGCAGGCCTGGGCCGTGGCGCCGCTGAAGGTGGGCGACACGGTCGGCGTGCTGGGCTACACCTTCGGCGGCGAGAAGGGCGACGCGGTGCTGCGCGCCGAATACCTGTTTGCCGCCGGCAAGGCCTACGGCCTGCGCTCGTCGCCGGCTTGAAGGCCGCAGCGGCCGCTACTTCACCCAGGTGTTCAACTGGATGATCGGCAGCAGCACGGCCAGCACGATCAGCAGCACGACGCCGCCCATCGCGACGATCAGCAGCGGCTCCAGCAACGTGGCGGCGGCCAGCGCCCGGCGCTGCACTTCGGCCGAGAGCTGCGCGGCGGCGCGCTGCAGCATCAGCGGCAGCTGGCCGGTCTGCTCGCCGAGGCGGGCGAACATCGCCAGCAGCCCGGGAAAGCGCTTCTTGCCGGCCAACGCGCTGGCCAGCGGCGCGCCTTCGCGCACCTGCACCAGGGCGTCCAGCGCGTCGGCGCGCATCGCGCGGTTGCCCAGCGTTTCGGCGGCGGCCTGCAAGGCTTTCAGAATGGGCACGCCGGCGCCGGCCAGCATCGCCAGCGTGCCGCCGAAGCGCGCCGCGTTGTAGCCGCGCGCCAGGCGGCCGGCCAGCGGCAGGCGCAGCAGCAGCGCGTCGCTGCGTTCGCGAAAGGCCTCGCCGCGGCGCGCCAGCGCGAACAGCGTGCCGGCGCCGACGGCGGCCAACGTCACCGCCCAGCCCCAGTGGCGCACGAAGCCGCTGACGGCCAGCATCAGCACCGTCAGCGTCGGCAGCGCGCGCTTGGAGTTGGTGAACACCGAGGCCACCTGCGGCACCACGTAGGTGACGAGGAAGGTGACGATGACCACCGCGATCAGCGAGACGATGGCCGGGTACAGCATCGCGCCCAGCAGCTTGGCGCGCAGCGCCTGTCGCTCTTCCAGGTCGTCGGCCAGGCGTTCGAGCACGGCGCCGAGCGCGCCGCTTTGCTCGCCGGCGGCCACCACGGCGCGGTAGACCTCGTCGAAGTCGCGCGGCGCGGTGGCCAGCGCGCGCGCGAAGCTGCTGCCGGCGTTGACCTCGCTGCGCAGGTGCGACAGCAGCTCGCGCTGGCGCGCGTCTTCGCTCTCGTCGGCCAGCGCGGTCAGCGCGCGCTCCAGCGGCAGGCCCGAGCCCACCAGCCCGGCGAGCTGGCGCGTCCACACCGTCAGCGAGGCGTTGGAGAACACGCGCCGCGTGAAGCGCGCGCCGCCGCCGCTGCCGGCCGCCTGCTCGGCCACCGGCAGCACGGCCAGCGGCACCAGCGCCTTGGCGCGCAAGGCGGCGCGCGCGGCGCGCGCGCTGTCGGCCTCCACCAGGCCCTTGGCGGCCTTGCCATTCGCGTCCAGCGCTTCATAGCGGTAGGCCGGCATCAGTGGCCCCCCCCCGCAGCGGCCTGCGGCCGCCTCCCCCCCAGGGGGGCGCCGCCAGCGAACCGGCAAAGCCGGATCCGCGGCGGCTGCCCGGTCAGGCTGCGCGCGTGCGGGCGGGAAGAGGCGAAGGCAGACACCGAGGCCCTCAATCTCGCGTCACGCGGATCACTTCTTCGGGCGAGGTGATGCCGTCGCGCACCAGGCGTTCGCCGTCCTCGCGCATGGCGCGCAGGCCGGCGTTGCGGGCGGCGGCGATCAGCTCCTGCTCGCCGCCCTTGTAGTGGATCAGGCCTTGCACGACGGGGTCGACCACCATCAGCTCGTAGACGCCGGTGCGGCCCTTGTAGCCGGTGTGGCTGCACGCCGGGCAGCCCACCGGGTGCCAGTGGCCGTCGTCGCCGCGCTGGCGGCAGGCCGTGCATAACTTGCGAACCAGGCGTTGCGCGAGTGAGCCGAGCAGGCTGCTGGCCAGCAGGAAGGGCTCGACGCCCATGTCGACCAGCCGCGTCACCGAGCTGGGCGCGTCGTTGGTGTGCACGGTGGCCAGCACCAGGTGGCCGGTCAGGCTGGCCTGGATCGCGATCTGCGCGGTCTCGTGGTCGCGGATCTCGCCGATCATGATGACGTCGGGGTCCTGGCGCAGGATGGCGCGCAGCGCCTTCGCGAACGTGAGGTCGATCTTCGGGTTGACCTGGGTCTGGCCGATGCCGGGCAGCTCGTATTCCACCGGGTCTTCCACCGTCAGCACGTTGGTGGTGCTGGTGTCGACGCGGCCGAGGCTGGCGTACAGCGTGGTCGTCTTGCCCGAGCCGGTGGGCCCGGTGACGAGCACGATGCCGTGCGGCTGCTGGATCAGCCGGCTGAAGGCGGCCAGCACCTCGCCGCTCATGCCCAGGCCTTCGAGCGTGAACTTCGATTCGGTCTTGTCGAGCAGGCGCAGCACGGCGCGCTCGCCGTGCGCGCTGGGCAGCGTGGACACGCGCACGTCGATCGCGCGGCCGCCGATGCGCAAGCTGATGCGCCCGTCCTGCGGCAGCCGCTTCTCGGCGATGTCGAGCTCGGCCATGATCTTCAGGCGCGAGATCAGCGCCGCGTGCAGCGCCTTGTTGGGCTGCACCACCTCGCGCAGCGTGCCGTCGACGCGAAAGCGCACCGAGCTGCTGCGCTCGTAGGGCTCGATGTGGATGTCGCTGGCGCCGTCCTTCGCGGCCTGCGTCAGCAGCGCGTTGAGCATGCGGATGATGGGCGCGTCGTCGGCGGCTTCCAGCAGGTCTTCCACCGCCGGCAGGTCTTGCATCATGCGGCTCAAGTCGACGCCCGATTCCACCTCGCCGATCACCGCGGCGGCGCTGCCGCCGCCGCCGGCATAGGCCGCGGCGATGCGGCCGGCCAGCGTGGCCGCGGCCTCGTACTCGTGGCGCGAGACGTCGTAGACGCGGCCCACTTCCGACAGCGCGCTGGCCGGCGTGGTCTCGGCGGCCCACAGCACGCGCTCGCGGCCGTCGTCTTCCAGCAGCAGCGTGTGCGCCTTGGCAAAGGCGTACGGCAGGGGATGTCGCGCGCCCATGTCGCGCCTACTCCGGCGTGGCCGGCGGCGGCACCGGCGTCATCAGCGGCGCCTTGGGCGCGGGCGCCGAGGCCGGCGGCTCGAAGGGCGCGATCGGCACCGGCTGCCCCGGCACGGCGGGCGGCAGCACCGGCGACTTCTCGATCGGCAGCACGAAGCTCGGGACCGGCTGGGTGCCGATCTGGCGGGCGCGGATCTCGTCGTAGCGGTCCATCGTCAGCCGCGCCTGCGCCTCGGCGTCGCGCAGCACGATGGGGCGCAGGAAGACCATCAGGTTGGTGCGCTTGCGCTCGCGGCTTTCGCTGCGGAAGAGGGCGCCGACGAAGGGGATGTCGCCGAGCAGCGGCACCTTGCTCAGCGTGGTGGTGTACGTGTCCTCGATCAGCCCGCCGAGCACCAGGATCTGGCCGTCGTCGACGGTGACGATGTTCTCGATCGAGCGCTTGGTCGTCGACGGCCCGGCGTTGCTGGTGCCGGCCGCGGTGGTGCTCTTGACGGCGCTTTGCTCCTGGTAGATCTGCATGCGGATGGCGCCGTTCTCGCCGATCTGCGGCTTGATGCGCAGCGTGATGCCGACGTCCTTGCGCTCGATGGTCTGGAACGGGTTGCTGGTGCCGCTGACGGTGTTGGTGTACTGGCCGGTGATGAAGGGCACGTTCTCGCCGACGACGATCTTGGCCTCTTCGTTGTCCAGCGTGATCAGGTTGGGCGTGCTGACGATGTTGGTCTGGCTGCGGCTCTGCAGCAGGCGCAGCACGGCGGCCAGCGACTTCACGCCGTCGATCGTGCGCACGATGCCCAGGCTCAGGCCGTCGCCCAGCGTCACCGTGCCGCTGGCCAGGCTGGAGTTGACGCTGACGATGTTGGGCGCGGCGCCGGTGGTCAGGCTTTGCAGGCCTTGCAGCGCGGTGCTGCCGTTGCCGTTGAGCGTACCGAGCCACTCGAAGCCGAAGTCGGCGGCGTCGCCGCCGGCCACCTCGACGATCATGCTTTCGATGTAGACCTGGGCGCGGCGCGAGTCGAGCTGCTCGATCATCGCGCGCAGCTGGCGGTACAGCGGCTCGGGCGCGGTGATGATCAGCGAGTTGGTCGCCGGGTCGGCCTGGATGAAGCCGCCGGTCGACGGCTGCGCCGAGGCGCTGAGCGGCGCCGTGGCCTGGCTGCTGCCGCTGGTCGTGCCCGTGGCGCCGATGGCCGGCGCCGCCGTCGGCGTGGTGGCGGCCGCCGGCAGGCTGGAACTGCCACTGCCGCCGGCACTGCTGCCGCTGCCGCCGGTGGCCGCGAAGGCGGCGCGCAGCACGCTGGCCAGCTTGGCGGCGTCGGCGTTCTTCAGGTGCACCACCCACATGCCGGGCGCGCCGGGCACGCCGCCGCCCAGGGCCGGGCGGTCGAGCTTGGCCACCACCGCGCGCACGGCGGCCACGCGGGCGGCGTTGCTCGAACGCACGATCAGCGAGTTGGTGCGCGCGTCGGCCAGCACGGTGGTGCTGCCGCCGACGGCGGCGCCCGGCACCGCCACCGTGGGCGTGCCGTCGGCCAGGCGCTGCACCATGGCCGCCACGTCGGCGGCCACCAGGTGTTCGAGCGGGATGACCTCGACGTCGGACGCCGTCGGCTGGTCGAGCGCGGCGATGATCTTGGCCAGCCGCTGCAGGTTCTCGGCGTAGTCGGTGATGACCAGCGAGTTGTTGCCCGGGCTCGCGTTGATGGTGTTGTTGCCGGTGATCAGCGGCCGCAGCACGGCCACCAGGTTGTTCGGGTTCTCGTGCCGCAGCGTGAAGATCTGCGTGATGATCACGTCGCCGCGGCGGCCCACGTCGCCCACCGAGACGGTGCTGGTCTGCAGCTTGGCCTCGGCCTCGGGCACCACCTTCAGCAGCCCGCCGGTCTCGATGACGGCGAAGCCCAGGCCGCGCAGCGCCGACAGATAGGTCTGGTAGGCCTGGGCCACGCTTTGCGGCTGCTCGCTGTAGACGGTGATCGTGCCCTTGACGCGCGGGTCCACCGCGATCGGCCGGTTCAACATCGCCGCGAAGGCGCGGGTCACGGCTTCGAGGTCGGCGTTGACGAAGTTCACCGTCACCGGCGCGCGGCCCGCGCCGCGCGTGGCGGCCCCGGCCGCGCCGGCGGTTTGTGCAAGCACCGGCGGCGGCAGGGCCATCGCCAGCGTCAGGCACGAAGCCAGCAGGCGGGCACGGTGGGGTCGTCGGGCTCGGGTCATTCTCATCCGATCGCGAGAAGGGCCAGCGCACCCTGGCGCTGGCCCATGAGGTTGAGCAGATTGTTCAGCAGCGCCTCGCTGCCGGCGTCGGCCCGGGCCTGGCCGCGAAAGCGCAGCCGCGGCCCCACCCACTGGCCGGCGCCGCTCAGGTTGAGCGGGCCGCGCAGCGTCACCAGGTTCAGCTTGGCGCCTTCGTCGGCCGGGCCGCCGCCGCTGAGCTGCAGCCGGTAGCTGCCCAGGCTGTCGAGCGGGCTCAGCGCCGACGACAGCGCCAGCAGCTCCAGCTCGGCCTGGCCGTTGACGCGCCAGCGGCCCTGCACCGATTCGACGCTGAGCGCGTCGGCCGACAACTGCAGAGAACCGCCGGGCTGCAGCGTGTTGAACGGCGCGCCCAGGCCCACCAGCCAACTCGCCGGCCAGCGGCCGACGGCGACGCGGCCGGCGCCGAAGCTGACGCGCAGGCGGCCGATGCCGGGCTCCAGCCCGAGCTTGAGCGTGCCCTCGATGCAGCAAGGCTGCTGCAGCCGCAGCTCGGGGCGCCAGCCTTCGTCGGCCAGGCCCAGCGACCACTGCAGCCGCCCCGGCAGCGCGCTGGCCTGCCGGGCGCCGCTGCCGCCGCTGAGCACCAGCGCGGCGCTGCCGTGCCACAGGCTGCCGCGCGCATCGGCCAGCAGCAGGTGGCCGCCGGTGGCGTCGGCCAGCGCCTGCGCCAGCCAGCTGGCCGGCGGCTGCAGCGCCAGCGCGACGGCGGCGCCGGCCGACGCGCCGGCGGCCGCCCAGCGCCAGCGGCGGCGGGCCGGGCGCTGCGCCAGAGGGGCCATCGCCACGCCAGCCCTCAGCCGCCCGGCAGGGTGACGATCACCGCGCCGGACAGGCCCTGCTCGCCGCGGGTCAGGTTGATGTCGACGGCGCGCGCGCGCGCCGAGCTGCGCACCTCGGCCAGCCAGGCCTGCAACTGCTGGCCGCTGGCGCCGTTGAGCGTGAGCACGGCGCGCTCGCCTTGCTCCTGCAGCCGGGCGCGGTCGCCCAGCCGCTCGCTGGCGACCTTCAGCGCGGCCACGGCCTGGGCGCGCGGCAGCGGCGGCGTGGCGCGCAGGCCGCGCACCTCGGCGGCCTGCGCCTGCATGGCCTGCAACTGGGCCTCCAGGCCGTCCAGCCGCGCCGGCGCCTCGCGCAGCGTGCGCAGCGCCGGCTGCAGCGCCAGCGTCCAAAGCAGGAACAGGCCGACGGTCCAGGCGGCCAGCAGCAGCAGCCGGCGCTCGCGCGCGTCGCGCGCGGCCCAGGCGGCGCGCAGCGCCTGGCGGGCCTGCGCCCAGGAAGTGGCGGCGCCGGCCATCAACGCCCTCCGCGCAGCGAGACGACGACCTGGCCGCCCGCGCCACCAGCACCACCAGCACCACCGGCGCCACCGGCACCGCCCCCAGGGCCCTGGCGCTCGGCCTGGTAGCCGGCGGCGCGCACCGCCTGCGCAAACTGCTGGTGCTGGGCGTCGGCCCAGCCCACCGGCGTCAGCAGCAGGCGGCCGGGCTCGAAGCGCAGCGCCGCGAGCGGCGGCTGGCCCGGCGGCCAGGCGGCGGCGGCGGCGGCCAGCAAGGGCTCGGCATCGGCCGGGCCGCTGTGGCCGGCGGCGGCGCGCAGGCCCTCGGTCTCGCGCTGCATCTGCAGCGGCGCGTCGAGCACCGAGCGCACCTGCGGGTGCACGCTTTGCAACAAGCGCGTCTGCGCCTGGCGCTTGTCCTGCACCGCGCGGTCGAGCGTCCAGGCCCAGGCGTTGAGGCCGATCACCTGCAGCGCCACCAAGGCCAGGACGCCGATGCGCACCGGCCGCCACTCGGGCGCGGCCAGGCGGCGCAGCGCCTCGCGCACGGCCTGCAGGCCGCGGTGGCGCGGCGCCAAGTCGAACTGCAGCAGGTTCCAGCCCGAGCGGGTGGCCAGCAGCGCGCGCTCGGCATCGGTGCGCACGGCCACCGGGCCTTCGAACCAGCGCTCGGCCGCGGCCACCGCCGCCGGGTGGGCGCTGCGTTCGAGCTGGCTGCGGTCGACGGCGGCGAGCTGCTGGCGCGCCAGGCTGCCGGCGCGCAGGCCGACCACGCCCTCGGCGTGGCTCCAGACCAGCAGCGGTTCCTCGCCTTCCACTTCGGCCGGCAGGACGTGGACCTGGCCCTGCGGCGTGGGCCAGGCCAGCGGCAGCACGCGGTGGACCGTGATGCCGGCGCCTTGCAGCGCGGCCAGCGCGCGCTGCAGCCGCGCCTTGTGCGTGACGGCCACCCAGCCGCGGTGGCCGGGCGTGAGTTGCGGCGCCAGCGCGGCGTGCACGGCGTCGTCGTCGTCGAGCAGCGCGTCTTCGAGCATCGCGCCGAGTGCGGCACGCAGGCGCGCCGCCGGCGCCTTGGGCACCGCCAGGGGCTGCCAGCTCACGTCGGCATCGGCCAGGGCCAGGCACACGCTGTCGGCGCGCGGCAACTCGGCGGCGGCGGCGCGGCCCTGGCGCGCGACGGTCTGGCCATCGCTGCTGTAGACGAAGGTGAAGCCGCCCGATCGGTCGACATCGGCACCGGCATCGGCCACCTCGCGCAGGCGCGGGGGCAGGAGGATCACGAGCACGGACATCGGACGTTGAAGGCTACTACGCGGCGGGTGGGCGCCGCGGGCCGCGGCCGGCAAAGAAGGGTTGCGGCTTCGCGTCGGGCGCGACGATTTGTATTGTCGCCGCGAAGTCGGGCGCCCCCGGCCGGGGGCAGGGGCCACGCTGCGTGTGAACGCAGCGTCACCGCGTCGCGTCGCCGACGAACGACAGCCGCTCGCGCCGCAGCAGCGTGAGGCCGTTGTTGCTGCGCGCCAGCAGCCAGCGCTCCTGCAGCAGCCGGTCTTCGTAGCGCAGCCGGCCCAGCACCTCGAAGTAGCTCGAGCGCACGCCGACGCGGCCGTCGTCGATGGTGACGCTGGCCGGCAGCTGCGCGCGCAGCTCGTCGCTGCTGGCCGCCGGGCTGCGCTTGAGCGATTGCACCAGCCGCTGCGCGTTGCCCAGGTCCAGCGCGTCGATGGCGGCCAGCAGCGCCGGCGCCTCGGCGGTGTTGGCGTTGAGCGGCGTGCGCACCGGCAGCAGCGCGACGTAGGGCGCGACCTGCGCCAGCCGCGCCGCGTCGAGCCCCAGCCAGGCGAGCTGTTCGATGCGCACCGGCGGCAGCGCCGCGCTCTCGCTGCGGCCGTACCAGGCATCGGCCAGGCCGGCGGCCAGGCCGTCGGCCAGCTCGGCGCCGGCGCCGGCGGCCTCGCACAAGCGGCGCAGCCCGGCCAGCTCGGCCGGCACCACCTTGCCGTCGTCGCCGACCAGGCGGCGCAGGTTGTAGCGGCCTTGCGCGTCGCCGATTTCGCCGGACAGGAAGACGTCGAGGTTGGCATCGGCGCTGTTGTCGCGGTCGGCGGCGAGGAACTGCGACAGCCGCGACTCCTCCAGCTTGCTGACCCAGCCGGCGCTGGGCGGAAAGGCCTTGTCGGCGCCGGAACGCATCAGCACCTTGGCCCAGTCGAGCGCACCTTCCAGCAGCCAGGCGGCCTGGGCGCGCGCGCGCTCGGCCGTCTCGACGTCGACCGCGCGCTGCTGGTGCCAGACCATCGCCGAAGCCAGCGTGGCCACCAGCGTGACGATGATCATCGCGATCAGCAGCGCGGCGCCGCGTTGGCGTGGGCATGGGCGCGTCATGTGGCCGGGGCGACCATGATGTCGCGGGTGAGCGTCTTGCCGTCGAGCGTGAGCACCAGGCGCACGCCGGTGGGCAGCAGTTCCACCTGGCGCGGCGGCGCGCCGCTGCCGCCGGTCGTCGGCGGCGACGACGAGAAGTCGCCGGTCGACTGCGCGTTGGTCCAGGCGTTGCCGCGGTAGAAGTAGATCTGCCAGCTGTCGACGCCGTCGAGCAGCCGCACCTGTTCGGGCTCGGCGCCCTGCAGTTGCTGGCTGCGCAGCCAGGCCTGCTGCAGCGCGGCCAGCCGCGTGGTCGGCGCCGAGGCCCAGCGCAGCCAGGCGCGCTCGCTCAGTTGCCAGGCCACCAGTTGCACCGCGCCGTCGGGGCTGCGCCGCACCAGGCGCAGCGTGCGGCCGTCGAAGCTCAAGGCGCTGGGCACGCCGGTGTCGGCCTGCAGCATCTGCAGGTCGGTCTCCCATTGCGACATCAGCGCCGTCAGCAGCAGGCTGCGGTCGACGGCGTCGCGGCTGATGTCGCGGCTCTTCAGCACGCCGTCCACGCCCTGCCAGCCGAGCGCCGCCATCAGCGCCATCACGAAGAGGGCGACCAGCACCTCCACCAGCGTGAAGCCGCGTGCGCGGCGGCGCGTCGTCATGGCCGGCCCATCACGGTGGACAAGGTGAGCAGCGGGCGGCCGGCCTCGTCGCTGACCACGGCGTCGATGCGGCGCATGTTGGGGTTGGGCGTGGGCCGCGTGACCAGCTTGCCGGCGAAGCTGCGGCCGAGCTGCTCGCAGTTGAAGTCGACGTCGCCGATGCCCGGCAGCGTGCGCGCCAGGCGCAGGTTGACGAGCTGGTTGTCGGCGCACCACTGGGCCAGCGTGACCTGCTGCAGCCGCTCGGCGTTGTCGGTCAGCGCGCCGGCGGCTCGCGCCCCGGCCGCCAGCGCGATGGCGACGACCGCCAGCGCCACCAGCACCTCGATCAACGTGAAGCCGCGTGGCCGCCGCATGGCGTGGTGACGTGGTCGCGTGGCCTGGGCCGCGGCTCAGCGCGTGCCGCCGTTGGCGACGTCGACGGGCTGCACGCTGAAAGGCCGCAGCCCGTCGGTGGCGACGGCGATCACCTGATCGTCGATGGCCAGCAGCACGCGCTGCGGCCCGATCAGCGCCTCGGGGCCGAGCGCCAGGCTGGCGCGGTTGCCGTCGATGCGGGCCACCACCTCGGCGTCCTGCCAGCGCGTGGGCAGCGCGCGCGACGGCGGCAGCCCGACGAAGCGGAACTGCCCGTCGGCCGCTTCCGGCGTCAGCAGCCACTGCACCGGCAGCGCGGCGGCGCGGGCTTCGGCGCGCGCCGATTCGAGCAGGGCGGACAGGCGAGCGGCCTCGCGCTCCAGCCGGTCCTGGCGGCCGTCGCGCAGCGCCAGCGAGACGACGCCGGCGGCGATGGCCACCAGCGCCACCACCACCATCACTTCGATCAGCGTGAAGCCGAGGGCCGCGCGGCGGCTACTGCCAGGAGCCGATGTCGGCATTCTTGCCCTCGCCGCCGGCCTGCCCGTCGGCGCCGTAGCTGAAGACGTCGATCTCGCCCTTCACGCCGGGGTTGACGTACTGGTAAGGGCGGCCCCAGGGGTCGGCCGGCAGCTTGTCGAGGTAGGGCTTCCAGTTGGGCGGAATGGTGCCGGCGGTGGGCTTGCGCACCAGCGCGTCCAGCCCTTGCTCGGCGCTGGGGAAGCGCTGGTTGTCCAGCTTGTAGAGCTTGAGCGCCTGCACCAGGTTGTTGACGTCGGTGCGGGCGGCGGTGACGCGCGCATCGTCGGTGCGGTCGAGCACGTTGGGCACGATCAGCGCGGCCAGCACGCCGATGATCACGACCACGACCATCAGCTCGATCAGCGTGAAGCCGCGCGCGTGGCGGGGCGGGGAAGAGGCTCGCATGCGGAGAATCATAATCGCCGCATGTGGGCACGATGGTCGACGTTCCTGGTCTGGGCCCTGGTGGCGGCCAGCGCTGTGTTCTGGGGCCTGAAGCTGGCGGCCAGCCCTTTGTCGGCGCCGCCGCAGACGGTGCTGGCGCAGGCCACGCCGGGCGCCGGCGGCGACTGGTCGCCGCTGTTCGGCGCGGCGCCGCCGCCGGTGGTGGCGGCCGCGCCGGCGGCGCCACCGGAGAGCAGCCGCTTTCAACTGATCGGCGTGGTGGCGCCGCGCGCGGCGGCCGCGCGCTCGCAAGGCGTGGCGCTGATCGCGGTGGACGGCAAGCCGCCGCGCGCCTACCGCGTGGGCGCGGTGATCGATGGTGAGCATGTGTTGCAAGCGGTGCAGGCGCGCGCCGTGGCCATTGGCCCGCGGCAGGGGCCGGCAACCATCGCGCTGCAACTGGCGCCGCTGCCGCCGCCGGCCACCGGCGTACCGGCCGCGGCGGGCGTGAACCCGGGCGGCCCGGTGATCGTGCCGCCGCCGGTCAACGCCGGGGTGCGCGGCGTGCGCTTGCCGGGCACGGCGCAGCCGCAGATGCAGCAGCCGATGCAGCCGCAGATGCAGCAACCGATGCAGCCGCAGATGCAGGGGACGGAGCCGGTGGTGTCCGAAGGCGCGCAGGTCATCAACCCGCCCGGCCAGCGCTGAGGCGGGGCAGCGGGCCTGAGGGCTTCAGCGCTTCAGAGCTTCAGTACAGCGCCGGGCCGCTGAAGCCGGCCAGCGGGTCGGCGTCGAGTTCGCCATGCTGGCTGTCGAAGCGCTGGTCTTCGGGCGGCGCGTGGTCGTCGGCGACGTCGCTGAGCAGCGCCGCGGCGCAGCGGATCAGCGGCCAGGCCAGCGTGGCGCCGGTGCCGTCCATGCTGTCCATGCCCAGCTCCAGCAGCGCCGAGGCGTGGAACAGGCCGAGCGCCTGGTCGAGCCCCTGGTGCGGGCGGCTGCGGCAGAACACGCAGTAGTCGGTGACCGCGGGCGCGATGCGCGAGGCCACCATCAGCGCGGCGCAGGCGGCCATGCCGTCGACGACCAGCAGGTGGCGGCGGCTGGAGGCCACCAGCATCACGCCGGCCATCATCGCGATGTCGAAGCCGCCGAGCGCGGCCAGCGCCGGCGAGGGCTCGACCGCCTCGCGGTGGCGCGCCAGCGCGGCCTGGCCCAGGCGGACCAGCCGCGACAATTCGTCGCGGCCCATGTCGGGGCCGCTGCGCAGCAGGTCGGTCAGCGGGCAGTCGGTCAGCCGCGAGAGCAGCAGCGCGGCGCTGAAGTCGGCGCCGACGCCGAGGCCGGCGAAGACGGCGAAGTTGCCGCGCAGCCGCTGACCTAACTGCATACCCGCGCGCATCGCGGCCTGCGCCTGGTCGGCCGACATGGCGGCGCCGATGCGCGCGTTGCGGCTGCCGTGGGCGATCTTGCGCATCAACAGCCGGTCGTGCGCCTGCAGCTCGCTGGCGACGCCGCAGTCCACCACCGACAGCTCGAGCTGCTGCGTCTTGGCGAAGGCCGCCAGCGGCAGGTAGCCGTCGAGCAGCAGCCGCACCTGTTCGTGGGTCTGCGGCGTGTCGGCCGGGGCGATGCCCTCGACCGCGATGCCGTGGTCGGCGGCGAACACCAGCAATTGCGGATCGGTGAAGCGCGGCTTCAGGCTGCGCTGCATCAGCCCCAGGCGCAGCGCCAGCGCCTCGAGCTGCCCGAGGTGGCCGCCGACCTCGCCGCGCCGGCGCAGCGTCTGCTCCAGCTCGTGCTCCAGCGCGGGGTGGGAAGTGGGCGAGACCAGCGAACGGTTGGGCTGCATGGGCGGCAGTCTACGCAGTCGCGGCCGCGGTGCCGGCGCCGTCAGCGCAGGAACAGCCGGTAGACCGGGTTGGCGGTCTCTTCGACGTGCGGGTAGGCCAGCGACTTGAGGAACTGCTGGAAGGCCTTCTCGTCGCCCGGCGGCACCTGGATGCCGACCAGGATGCGGCCGTAGTCGGCGCCCTGGTTGCGGTAGTGGAAGAGGCTGATGTTCCAGCTTGGCTGCAGCGCGGCGAGGAAGCGCATCAAGGCGCCGGGCCGCTCGGGGAAGATGAAGCGGAACAGCCGCTCGTCGTGCGCCAGCTCGGAGTGGCCGCCGACCATGTGGCGCACGTGCTCCTTGGCCAGTTCGTCGTCGGTCAGGTTGACGGTGGCGAAGCCGTGGCGCACGAGGTGGCGTTCAATGCGCTCGGCCTCGTCGCGGCGGCTGATGCTCAAGCCGACGAAGAGGTGGGCGACGCGCTCGTCGGAGATGCGGTAGTTGAACTCGGTCACCGAGCGCGGGCCGATCAGCTCGCAAAAGCGCTTGAACGAGCCGCGCTCCTCGGGGATGGTCACCGCGAACAGCGCCTCGCGCTGCTCGCCGAACTCGGCGCGTTCGGCGACGAAGCGCAGGCGGTCGAAGTTCATGTTGGCGCCGCAGGTCACCGCCACGAAGGTCTGGCCCTTGCACTTGTGCTGGGCCACCCACTGCTTGATGCCGGCCACGCCCATCGCGCCCGAAGGCTCCATCACGCTGCGCGTGTCCTGGAAGATGTCCTTGATCGCGGCGCAGACCTCGTCGGTGTCGACCACCACGTAGTCGTCGACCAGCGTGCGCGCGACGCGGAAGGTCTCCTCGCCGACCAGCTTGACCGCCGTGCCGTCGGCGAACAGCCCGACGTCGGCCAGTTGCACGCGCTTGCCGGCGCGCACCGAGCGCAGCATGGCGTCGCTGTCGACCGTCTGCACGCCGATCACGCGCACCTCGGGGCGCACCGCCTTGATGTAGGCGGCCACGCCCGAGATCAGCCCGCCGCCGCCGATGGCGACGAACACGGCGTCGAGCGGGCCCTGGTGCTGGCGCAGGATCTCCATGCCCACCGTGCCCTGGCCGGCGATCACGTCGGGGTCGTCGAAGGGGTGCACGAAGGTCAGCGCCTGCTCCTGCTGCAGCGCCGCGGCGTGCAGGTAGGCGTCGGAATAGCTGTCGCCGTGCAGCACCACTTCGCCGCCCAGCGCCTGCACGGCGTCGACCTTGACGCGCGGCGTGGTGACCGGCATCACGATCACCGCGCGGCAGCCCAGGCGCCGCGCGCCCAGCGCCACGCCTTGCGCGTGGTTGCCGGCCGACGCGCAGATGACGCCCTGGCGCAGCTGTTCCGGCGTGAGGTGCGCCATCTTGTTGTAGGCGCCGCGCAGCTTGAAGCTGAAGACGGCCTGCTGGTCCTCGCGCTTGAGCAGCACGTGGTTGCCCAGGCGCCGCGACAGGCTGCGCGCGGGCTGCAGCGGCGATTCGCGCGCGACGTCGTAGACGCGCGCCGAGAGGATGCGGCGCAGGTAGTCGGCGGCGATGCGGGCGCCCTTGGCGCTGATGGGGGCAGCGCTCGCGGCGCTGATGGGAGCAGCGCTCGCGGCGCTGATCGCGGCCGGCTCGGGTTTCGGGGCGGCGGCGGCGCCACGGGGCATGTCGGACCTGGATCGAGTGCTGGCCTTGGGGCGGCGGATCATAAGGGGGTCGACCGACGAAAAAAGACCCCGGTGCTTGGGGCACCGGGGTCGAATCCACCATTGGAGGAGGTGGAGGAGACAAGCGGCCGGTCTTGTTTGCAGTGCTGCAGCGAAGACCGATGCGAGTGAGTCTAGCACCTCGTTGCTGCAGTGCAATACGCCATCGGGGGGTCTTTAGGGGGAGTTCTCCAGCGCAGGTGCCGGGCGTCACAATGGGCGGTGATGGAATGCACAGTCAACTGGGTGCCCGCGATGGGCATGGGCTTCGTCGCCGAGACCGGCAGCGGGCACGTCTTGACGATGGACGGCGCGCCCGACGGCGGCGGCCGCGACCTGGCGCCGCGGCCGATGGAAACGGTGCTGGCCGGCACCGGCGGCTGCACGGCCTACGACGTGGTGCTGATCCTCAAGCGCGGCCGCCACGAGGTGCGCGGCTGCCAGGTGCGCGTCGAGGCCGACCGCGCCGAGACCGACCCCAAGGTCTTCACCCGCATCCACATGCACTTCACCGTCACCGGCAAGGGGCTGCCCGCGGCGGCCGTGGAGCGCGCGATCGAGCTGTCGCACGAACGCTACTGTTCGGCCAGCATCATGCTCGGCAAGACGGCGGCCATCAGCACCAGCCACGAGATCGTCGAGGGTTGACCGATCGACGGATCGACGGATCGACCAATCGACCGACCGATCGAGCCACGGGCTGGTCGCCCGATTGGCCCACGGGCTGGTCGCCCGATCGGGGCGCCGGCTGTTGTTATATGCGGTGGGCCGTGGTGGTCATCACCTTGGCGGCCGCCCGCATCAGCCAGCGCGCCGGCGCCGGCAAGGGCTGTCCGCCGGCGGCGGCCGCGTCTTCGGCATGGCGGGCCTCGTCGATGCGCATCTGCTCGACGATGGCGCGCGAGCGGCCGTCGGCGGCCGGCAGCCGGTCGAGGTGGCCCGCCAGGTGCTGCTCGACCTGACGCTCGGTCTCGATCAGGAAGCCCAGGCTGCGGGTGTCGCCCAGCCGGCCCGCCAGCACGCCGATGGCAAACGAGCCGGCGTACCACAGCGGGTTCAGCAGGCTGGGGCGGTCGCCCAGTTCCTGCAGCCGCTGCGCCGTCCAGGCCAGGTGGTCCTGCTCGTCGCGGGCGGCGGCCTGCATGCGCTGGCGCAGCTCGGGCGTGCGGGCGGTCAGCGCCTGGGCCTGGTACAGCGCCTGGGCGCAGACCTCGCCGACGTGATTGACGCGCATCAGGGCGCCGGAGAGCGGGCGCTGGTCCGCCGGCAACGCCTCGGGCTGCCGGTCGCCCGGGCTCGGGCGCGACGCGATCGGCGCGCCAGCCAAGGTCCGGAGCGCGTTGTCAGCGCTTACTAACAGCTTGTCGATAGGGGTCATGATCGCCGACGAGCATAGCCCAGCGGGCGCCGGCGGCCGGCTTGGGGTGCCAAGCATTTCACGTTGTTGCGGTACCACAGCGCAGCCCGAATTCAGGCCCTTGTTCTTTGCAAGCGGTGGGGGGGTCTGGTGAAATGACGGCAACTTCCGCTGCGGAGGTTGGCCTGATCAGCCCCCCTAGCCGGGTGACCTCCCCGATCGGGACCTCTTGTTCAACCTAGGAGATAGCTGCAATGAAAAAATCTCTGCTCGCCCTGGCTGCGCTGACCGCGTTCGCCGGTGCCGCATCCGCCCAGTCGTCGGTGACTCTGTTCGGTATCGTTGACGCGGGTGTCGCCCGCATTTCCGCTGGTGGTACGCACGTCACCGGCATGACGAACTCGGGCTACAACAGCAGCCGTCTGGGTTTCCGTGGCGTTGAAGATCTGGGCGGCGGCCTGTCGGCCCAGTTCTGGCTCGAAGGCCAGCTGTTCAACGACAGCGGCGACGGTTCCTCCACCGGCGGCTCGCTGGACTTCCGCCGTCGTTCGACCGTCAGCCTGGTCGGCAACTTCGGTGAAATCCGCCTCGGCCGCGACTACACCCCGACCTTCTGGAACCTGACCGTCTATGACCCGTTCGGCACGAACGGCATCGGCCAGGCCATGACGATCGGCGCCATCGCCGGGAGCGGCTCGGCGGCCCAAACGGCGACCGCCGTCCGTTCGAACAACAGCATCAGCTACTTCCTGCCGGGCAGCCTGGGTGGCTTCCAGGGCCAGGTGATGTATGCCTTCGGCGAGAACACCGGTGGCATCAAGACCAACAACTACCTCGGCTTCCGCCTGGGCTATGCCGCCGGTCCGATCTCGGCGCACGTGGCCTACAGCAAGACCGAAGGCGCCACCGATGCCGCCGACTACAAGGTGCTGAACTTCGGCGCGTCGTTCGACGCCGGCGTGGTCAAGCCCACCCTGGTCATCCACCAGGAGAAGAACGGTGCTGGCGTCAAGGTGCAGTCGATCGAGCCGGGCATCCTGGTGCCGGTCGGCCCGGGCGTGATCCGCGCTTCGTATGCCCGTCACGACATCAAGAACAGCGACAACGACTGGAACAAGATCGCCCTGGGCTACGTGCACAACGTGTCCAAGCGCACCGCGTTGTACGCCACCTACGCGCGCGTCAGCAACAAGGGCACGCAGAACCGCACGGTCGCCAACAACGGCCTGACCTCGCCGAACGCCTCCCCGGGCGGCAACGCGAGCGGCGTGGAATTCGGCGTCCGTCACTCCTTCTGATCCACCGCGGGCGTCAAGCCCGTTTCGATCAAAGCGAAAACCGCCCCTCGGGGCGGTTTTTTTGCGCCTGCAGCTTTGCTGCGCTAGCGCTGGGCGGCGGAAGCGGCCGACGCGGCGGCGGCCGACGGCAACACCAGCGGGCCCTTTTGCCCGCAGCCGGCGACGCCGATGGCAGATACCACCAAGAGGACTTTGGCCCACCGGCCGGCTTGTCGCCGGACCACGGCCGCTACACTCGTTGCAGACATCGAAATCATTCTAGCGACCATGACTGCCGACGCGCGCACACCCAGCCTCAGCGACAGCGACTACCGGGCGCTGACGCAGGCGCTGCTCGACGGCATCGAGGCGCGCATCGACCGCTGGCTGCAGGACGACTTGATCGACATCGACAGCCAGCGCACCGGCGGGCTGCTGGAGCTGGCGTTTCCCGACGGCAGCAAGATCATCGTCAACACCCAGCCGCCGCTGCACGAGGTGTGGCTGGCGGCCAAAGCCGGCGGCTTTCACTACCGCTGGGACGGCCGGCAGTGGTGCGACACGCGCGACGGCAGCGAATTCGTCGCCGCCTTGTCGCGCCATGCCAGCGCTCAGGGCGGACGCCGGCTCGACTTCGGCGGCGCCTGATCAGCGCTTGAACAGGTCGAGGATGCTGTTGCGCTCTTCGGTGGTCGGCGCCGCCGGAACGGTGTCTTCGAGGCCCAGGCTCTGCACGCCGGCGCCCTGCGAGAACTCTTCGTAGGCCCAACCGCCGCCGCTGGGCACCACGCCGGGCGGCGCGGTCAGTTCCTGCACCGGCACGCCCTTGAGCGCCTGTGCCATCCACTCGATCCACACCGGCAGCGCCAGGCCGCCGCCGGTTTCGCGGTCGCCCAGCTTGCGCGGGTTGTCGTAGCCGATCCAGACCACGGCGGTGACGGTCGGCTGGAAGCCGGCGAACCAGGCGTCCATCGAATCGTTGGTGGTGCCGGTCTTGCCGTAGATGTCGGTGCGCTTGAGCAGTTGTTGCGCACGCGCGGCGGTGCCGTAGCGGGCGACCGCCTGCAGCAGCGAATCCATCACGAAGGCGTTGCGGGCGTCGAGCGTGCGCGCCTGCTCGTCGGCCGGCAGCGGCGGCGAGTTGACGAGCACGCGGCCCTTGCCGTCGACGATGCGGGCGATCAGGTGCGGCGCGACGTGCAGCCCGCCGTTGGCGAAGGTGCTGTAGGCCACCGCCATCTGCAGCGGCGTGACCGAACCGGCGCCGAGCGCCATCGTCAGGTAGGCCGGGTGCTTGTCGGCCTCGAAGCCGAAGCGCTGGATCCAGCCCTGCGCGTAGGCCGGGCCGATGGCCTGCAGGATGCGGATCGACACCATGTTCTTCGAGCGTGCCAGCGCCGTCATCATCGGCATCGGGCCGTCGAACTTGCCGTCGTAGTTCTTCGGCTCCCAGGGCTGGCTGCCGGTGACGTCGGCGGCGAAGAACAGCGGCGCGTCGTTGATCACCGTGGCCGGCGTAAAGCCCTTTTCCAGCGCCGCCGAGTAGATGAAGGGCTTGAAGCTCGAACCCGGCTGCCGCCAGGCCTGGGTGACGTGGTTGAACTTGCTCTTGCCGAAATCGAAGCCGCCGACCAGCGCGCGGATGGCGCCGGTGCGCGGGTCGAGCGCGACGAAGGCGCCTTCCACCTCGGGCAACTGGGTCAGCCGCCAGTCGCCCTTAGGCCCCTTGAGCGCGCGCACGACGGCGCCGCGGCGGATCTGCACCTTGGGCCCGGCCTTCTCGGCCAGCCCCGAGGTGACGGGCTTCAGGCCGTCGCCGCTGACGGTGATGGTGTCGCCGGACTGCAGCATCGCCACCACCTTGCGCGGCGAGGCTTCCAGCACCACGGCCGAGCGCAGGTCGTCGTTGTCGGGGTGGTCGTTCAGCGCCTCGGCGACGCGGGCGTCGATCTGCGCCGGGTCGGCCGGCAGGTCGACGTAGGCCTCCGGGCCGCGGTAGATCTGCCGCAGCTCGTAGTCCATCAAGCCGCGGCGCAGCGCCCGATAGGCGGCCGTCTGCTCGGCGGCGTTGAGCGTCAGGTAGACGTTCAGGCCGCGGCTGTAGGTCTCCTCGCCGTACTGCGCGAAGACCAGCTGGCGCGCGTTCTCGGCCACGAACTCGGCGTGCACCGAAGCGTCGGACGGCGTGCGGTAGCGCAGCACCTCTTCCTGCGCCGCGTCGTGCTGCTCCTCGGTGATGAAGCCGTTGTCGAACATGCGGTCGATCACGTAGCGCTGGCGTGCGCGCGCCCGCTTGGGGTTGGCGATCGGGTTGTAGGCCGACGGCGCCTTGGGCAGCCCGGCGAGCATGGCCGCCTCGGCGATCGTGATGTCCTTGAGCGCCTTGCCGAAATAGACCTCCGCTGCCGCCGCGAAGCCGCTGGCGCGCTGCCCGAGGTAGATCTGGTTCATGTACAGCTCGAGGATCTGGTCCTTGCTGAGCACGCTTTCGATGCGGAAGGCGAGCAGGATCTCGTAGATCTTGCGCGTGAAGGTCTTTTCGGTGCTGAGATAGAAGTTGCGCGCCACCTGCATCGTGATGGTCGACGCGCCCTGGCTGCGCGCCTCGCGCAGGTTCTCCAGCGCGGCGCGCGCCATGCCTTTGAAGTCGAGCCCGCCGTGCTGGTAGAAGCGCGCGTCCTCGGCGGCGATGACGGCCTCGCGCATCACCTGCGGGATCTGGCCGATCGGCACGAAGTTGCGCCGCTCCTCGCCGAACTCGCCCAGCAGCACGCCGTCGGACGAGAACACGCGCAACGGCAGCTTGGGCCGGTAGTCGGCCAGGCTGGCGACGTCGGGCAGGTTGGGGTAGGCCACGGCCAGCGCCACGGCGGCCACCAGCAACAGGCCGACCAGCGCGGCGGCGAATCCGCCCAGCAGCCACAGCAGGCCGCGGACCAGCGGGTGCCGGGCGCGCCGGCGCGGCGTGGCGGGGGTACCGTCGGCGGTGGGCGGTGGCGTGTTCTCGGGCTCGTCAACGGGCATGGGAGTCCCGGGAAGTGCTGGGCGGATTATAGAAACCGCCTCCCCAGGGCTTTGGATGGCGCGCGGCGACGCTTCGTGTGCATCATTACCGGCTGATCCGTAGAAACCCTCAAAATGCGTATGCGGCTTGTTTCAGCTGGTTCCGGATTCGTCGGTCAATCACAACGGCAGCGGGGATTGGACGCGCCATTTTTCATTGGAGTACAAGGGGTTTACTGCTAGCATTGAAGTAACTTCTTAACAAGCTTGGCGCCTCGCTGGGTGCATGAGGAGTGCTCCGAAGTGAGTTTTCTGGATCGACTGCTGGGCCGTAAATCGCCGCCGATGATCGGCCTGGATGTCAGTTCGTCCAGCGTCAAGCTGGTGGAACTGGGCCAGACCGCGTCGGGCGAATACGTGCTCGAGCGCTTTGCGCTGGAGCCTTTCGAAAAGGGCTGGATCACCGACGGCCAGATCGAGAAGTTCGACGAAGTGGCCGAAGCGGTCCGCAAGGTGGTCAGCAAGAGCGGCACGCGCACCAAGCAGGTGGTGATGGCGATGCCGCAGTCGTCGGTCATCACCAAGAAGATCGTGCTGCCCGCCGGCCTGCGTGAAGAAGAGATGGAACTGCAGGTCGAGTCCGAAGCCAACCAGTACATCCCCTTCTCGCTGGACGAAGTGAGCCTCGACTTCTGCGTCATCGGTCCCAGCCCCGCCTCGCTGGGCGATGTTGAAGTGTTGATTGCCGCCTCGCGCAAAGACCGCGTCCAAGACCGCCAGGGCCTGGCCGAGGCGGCCGGGCTGACGCCGGTGATCCTCGACATCGAATCTCATGCCTCGCGGCTGGCGATGAGCCGCGTGATCGCCGCGCTGCCCAACGAAGGGCGCGATGCGCTGGTGGCGCTGTTCGAGATCGGCGCCGACACCACCAGCCTGAAGGTGCTGCGCGACGACGAGCAGCTCTACGACCGCGACCAGGCCTTCGGCGGCGCCCAGCTCACGCAGTTGATCTCGCGCCAGTACGGCTTCTCGTTCGAAGAGGCCGAGCAGAAAAAGCTCGCCGGCGACCTGCCCGAGGACTACGAGACCACCATCCTCGGCCCCTTCGTCGACAGCCTGTCGCAGGAAATCGGGCGCGCGCTGCAGTACTTCTTCACCAGCACCCCGCACCACAAGGTGCACTACGTGATGCTGGCCGGCGGCACCGCCACCTTGCCCGGCCTCAAGGACCGCGTGACCGACCTGACGGGCTTTGCCTCGATGGTGGTCAATCCCTTCGACAGCATGCAGCTCGGATCGTCGGTGCGCGAGAACCGGATCCGGCGTGAGGCGGCCTCCTACCTCACGGCCTGCGGCCTCGCGATGCGGAGATTCGTGCAGTGATCCTGATCAACCTGCTGCCTCACCGCGAGGCGAAGCGGCGCCAACGCAAGCAGGCGTTCTTCGCTGGCGTTGCCGCGGCGGTGGTCGCCGGCCTCGTGATCGCGGGCGTCTGGTACCTGGTGCTGCAGCAGTTGATGGCCAACCAGCAGGCGCGCACGCAGTTCCTCAACGAAGAGATCGCCCGGCTCGACGTGCAGATCAAGGACATCGCCTCGCTGCGCGCCGAGATCGACGCGCTCAAGGCGCGGCAAAAGGCGGTGGAAGACCTGCAGACCGACCGCAACACGCCGGTGCGCCTGCTCGACGAACTGGTCAAGCAGTGGCCCGAGGGCGTCTACATCACCTCGATCAAGCAGACCGGCTACCTGGTCGAGGTGGTAGGCATCGCGCAGTCCAACGAGCGCGTGGCCGAGTTGCTGCGCAACCTGCTCTACAACTCCACCTGGCTGGAGCACCCCGAACTCGGCGAAATCCGCGCGGAGAGCGTCAACACCGGCGGCAAGGAACTGCGGCGCCTGTTCCGCTACACCTTGAAGGTGCGCATCAAGCAGCCGGTGGTGCCCGCCGCGGCGGCGGCAGCCTCCGCCGCGTCGGCGCCCGTCAAGGCCGTGGCCAAGGCTTCGTGAGGGACGCGATGGCGACCACCAGCAACAACCCGACGACCTCCAGCGGCTTCGACGCCTCGGGCCTCTGGGACCAGGCGGTTTCGCAGTTCCGCGGCCTCAACCCCAGCGAGCCCGGGCAATGGCCGTGGCTGCCCAAGGCGGCGGTGTTCCTGGCGGTGGCGGTGGCCGTCGTCGTCGTCGGCTGGTTCGCGCTGCTCAGTTCGGCGGTCGACGATTTGCAGGCCGAGCGCGACCGCGAGCCCGGCTTGCGCCAGCAGTTCGAGTCCAAGCTGGCGCAGGCCGTCAACCTGGGTGAGCTGCGCAAGCAGAAGCTGCAGGTGCAGGAATACGTGACGCAACTGGAGAAGCAGCTTCCCGGCAAGGCCGAGATGGACGCGCTGCTGTCCGACATCAACCAGGCCGGCCTCGGCCGCGGGCTGGTGTTCGACCTGTTCAAGCCCGGGCAGGTCGAAGTGAAGGACTACTACGCCGAGCTGCCGATCGAAGTGCGCGTCAGCGGCCGCTACCACGACATCGGCGCTTTCGCGGCCGACGTGGCCAACCTCTCGCGCATCGTCACGCTGCACAACCTCAACGTCGTGCCGGTGCAGCAGTCCCGGGACGCGCCCGGCGGCCAGTTGTGGATGAACGCCGTGGCGCGCACCTACCGCTACCTGGACGCCAGCGAAGTGGCCGAGCAGAAGAAGGCCGCCGCCGCCAAGGTGGCGGGAGCGAAGAAGCCATGAACGGCCGCGGCACTTCCCCTGCCGGCCGCGGCCTGCTGCCGGCCCTGATGCTGGCCTTGATGTTGAGCGGCCTGGCCGGCTGCTCCAGCGACCTGGACGAGTTGCAGCAGTGGACCGACGCCAAGCGGCGCGAGGCCAAGCCCAGCGTGCCCAAGCTGCAGCCGCCGAAGAAGTTCGACCCCGAGCCCTACACCTCGGCGCAGGCCGTCGACCCGTTCAGCATCCAGAAGCTGACGGTGGCGCTCAAGCAGGAAGCGCGGCAGCTCAACCCCTTGTTGGCCTCCGAGCTGAACCGCCGCAAGGAGCCGCTGGAAGCCTATCCGCTGGACAACATGGCGATGGTCGGCAGCTTCACCCGCGGCGGCCGCCCGTTCGCGCTGCTGCGCGTGGACAACCTGATCTACCAGGTCAAGGTGGGTGACTACCTGGGGCAGAACTACGGCCGCATCACCAAGATCGGCGAGACCGAGGTCAGCCTGCGCGAGGTGGTGCAGGACGCCGCCGGCGAATGGACCGAACGGATGAGCTCCCTGCAACTGCAGGAGAAGGCGCGATGAGGAAGACTGAGGAGATCTCCAACATGTGCAAGTGGCGAACACTGCCGGCTGCGCTCGTGCTGCTGGGCACGACGATCTGCGCGCCGCTTGCCGCGTGGGCCCAGAACGCGATCCAGGCCATCACCAGCACCCAGCAAGCCGGTACCGAGGTCGTGCGCATCGAGCTGAGCGAAGCCCTCGCCGCGCCGCCGACCGGCTTTGCGGTGCAGGCGCCGCCGCGCGTGGCGATCGACCTGCCCGGCGTCGGCAACGCGCTCGGCCGCAACACCGTCGAGATCAACCAGGGCAACCTGCGCTCGGTGGCGGTGGCCCAGGCCGGCGACCGTACGCGCCTGGTGCTCAACCTCAAGCAGGCCGCCAGCTTCAAGACGCAGGTGCAGGGCAAGGCCTTGCTGGTGGTGCTGGAGCCCAGGGGCGCCGCGAGGGCGGCGGCCGGCGGCGGCCAGCCGCCGACGGTGCAGTTCGCGCCGGCGCAGAACACCGAGGTGCAGAGCCTGCGCGACATCGACTTCCGTCGCGGCGCCGACGGCGCCGGGCGCGTGGTGGTCAGCCTGCCCAGCAACCAGGTGGGCGTTGACATCCGCCAGCAGGGCCAGAACCTGGTGGTCGAGTTCCTGCGTTCGTCGCTGCCCGACAACTTGCGCCGCCGGCTGGACGTCACCGACTTCGGGACGCCGGTGCAGTCGATCTCCACCTTCCAGTCGAGCGACCGCGTGCGCATGGTGGTCGAGCCGCGCGGTGCCTGGGAACACAGCGCCTACCAGACCGACAACCAGTTCGTGCTGGAAGTGCGGCCGATGAAGGTCGACCCCAACAAGCTGACGCAAGGCCCGGGCTACCAGGGCGAGAAGCTGTCGCTGAATTTCCAGAACATCGAGGTGCGGGCGCTGCTGCAGGTCATCGCCGACTTCACCAACTTCAACGTGGTGACCAGCGACACCGTCACCGGCAACGTGACGCTGCGCTTGAAAGACGTGCCCTGGGACCAGGCGCTGGACATCATCATGCAGAGCAAGGGCCTGGGCGTTCGCAAGTCCGGCAACGTGCTGTGGATCGCGCCCAAGGACGAGCTGTCGGCCAAGGAGCAGGTCGACCTGGAAGCCAAGAAGAAGGTGGCCGAACTCGAGCCGCTGCGCACGCAGGCGTTCCAGCTCAACTACACCAAGGCCGAAGACATCGCCAAGGGCCTGACCGGGCAGACCCCCGGGCAGGGCGGCGGCGGCGGCAGCAACCAGTCCACCACCACGCGCATCCTGTCGCCGCGCGGCAGCGTGCTGTACGAGACGCGCACCAACCAGCTCTTCGTCTCCGACATCCCGTCCAAGCTGGAAGAGGTGACGACGCTGATCGCCAAGATCGACATCCCGGTGCGCCAGGTGTTGATCGAGGCGCGCATCGTCGAAGCCAACGACAGCTTCGGGCGCGCGCTGGGCGTCAAGCTGGGCACCACCGACCTGCGCGGCCTGCGCGGCGGCATCCCGGGCTACAGCGTTGGCGGCGGCAACTACGTGACGATCGGCGGCAACTACTCCAACGTCGGCGTGCAGACCGTGCAGACGCCGAACACGTCGACCAGCTACACGCCCGATTCGCAGATGGTCAACCTGCCCGCCAACGCCAGCGCACTGGGCGTGGCCTCGGCGGCCACGGTGGGCCTGTCGCTGTTCAGCGCCGCGGCCAACCGCTTCCTGAACCTGGAACTCTCGGCGATGGAGACGGAGGGCAAGGGCAAGATCGTCTCCAGCCCGCGCATCGTCACCGCCGACCAGCAAAAGGCCAGCATCGAGCAGGGCGAAGAAATCCCCTACAACGTGGCCACCTCCAGCGGCGCGACCTCGATCCAGTTCAAGAAGGCTTCGCTGCGCCTGGAAGTCACGCCGCAGATCACGCCCGAAGGCAATGTGATCATGCTGGTCAGCGTCAGCAAGGACAGCCGCGGCGCGCTGACGCCCAACGCCGGCCCGGCGATCAACACCAAGCGCGCCGACACCCAGGTGCTGGTGGAAAACGGCGGCACCGTGGTCATCGGCGGCATCTTCCAGCTCGACGAAAGCGACGATGTGCAAAAGGTGCCGCTGCTGGGCGACATCCCCTACCTCGGCGCCCTGTTCCGCAGCAAGACGCGCATCGCCAACAAGACCGAACTGCTGATCTTCATCACCCCCAAGATCGTGACCGATCGGTCGGCGATCCGTTGAGCCACGCCACAGCGGCCGGGCAGCGACTCCAGACATTAGGGACCAGGACATGAGGTATCTGAAACAACTGCTGGCCTGGCTGGCCCTGATCGGGCTGGCGGCTTGTGGCGGCGGCGGCAGCGGCAATGCCGGCACGCCGGGGTTGGGCGGCGGCGGCGGCAGCCTGGCCGACCTCGTCATCGTGCTCAGTTCCGACACCATCGCCAACACCGGCGCGGCGACGGTCACCGCCACAGTGACGGCCGTCGACAGCAATCGCCGCGGCGTCTCGGGCGTCACCGTCACGGTCGGCGTCGACAACAACGCCGTCGTCTCGCAGAGCAGCACCACCACCGACGCCACCGGCTCGGTCACCGCCACCATCGGCATCGGCTCCGACCGCAGCAACCGCAACATCACCGTCACCGCGTCGGCCGGCGGCATCACGCGCAGCACCGTGCTGCGCGTCGTGACCGACCCCAACAGCGGCACGCCGGTCGCCAGCGACCTGAGCCTGACCCTCAGCGCGCCCAGCGTCACCAATGGCGGCGGCTCCACCGTCACGGCCACCGTGACGGCGGTGGACAGCAACCGCAACGCCGTGGGCGGCATTCCGGTGACCTTCACGGTCGACGGCGGCGCCACCGCCACCGTCAGCGGCGCCACGACCAACCCCTCGGGCGTCATCACGGCGACGATCGGCATCGGCTCCGACCGCTCCAACCGCGTGATCACGGTCACCGCCACGTCCGGCACGCTGGTGCGCACGGCCTCGTTCGCGGTCACCGGTGCCAAGCTGACGGCTTCCGCGTCGCCGCTGGTCGTGGCGGGCAGCGCCAACGTCATCGAGTACACGCTGGTCGACTTCAACGCGATCGCGATGGCCAGCCAGTCGATCACCGTCTCCGGCAACGGCTTGCCCACGGTGACCGGGACGACCGACCTGAACGGCAAGTTCCGCTACAACTACACCGCCCCGGCATCGCCGACCACGCTGACCATCGTGGCCACCGCGGCCGGCGACCAGAACACGCAGTCGGTGTCGGTCACGTCGGCCGGTACGGGCATCCCGGCGGCGGCCGAGTTCCCGCAATCGGCGTCGGTGACGCCCACGCCGACCGTGGTGACCGTCAATACCGTGGGCAGCAGCAGCAACCAGGTGGAGTTGCGCGCCCTTTTCGTCGGCGCCAACAACAAGCCGATCAAGAACGTGCGTGCGCGCTTCGACCTCGCCGGCAACGCCAGCAACACCGACGGCGTGATCAGCATGGTCGGCAGCTATGCGTACTCCGACGACAACGGCATCGCGCGCGCCACCTTCACGCCGGGCCAGCGTTCCAGCCCGACCAACGGCGTGACGGTTCGCGTCTGCTACGACACGGTGGATTTCGCCAGCCCGAGCCCCACCTCCTGCGACGGTGCCGCGCACACCGCGACGGCGACGTTGACGGTGTCGTCCGAGGCGCTGGCGGTGAGCATCCGCACCAACAACCAGATCAAGGAAGGCCGCAACGGGCTCACCTACATCAAGGAATACGTGGTGATGGTGGTCGACTCCGCCGGCCAGGCCAAGCCCGACGCGCAGATCACGCCTTCCGTCGATCTCGACGGTTATTACAAGGGCCACTACAGCTGGAACGGCACCACCTGGGCGCAGGTGATGACGCTGGCCAGCACCGAGAAATACGTCTGGAACGGCTCGGCCTGGGAGCTCAACACCGGCGCCGCCGACGTCATCTGCCCGAACGAAGACGTCAACCGCAACGGCGTGCGCGAGGCCGGCAGCTTCGGCGCCGGCGTGGCGCCCGCGCTGGCGGCGCGCCAGGAAGACATGAACTGGAACGGCGAGCTCGATCCGCGCAAGTCCGACGTCGCGATCACGATGGTCGGTTCCGCGAAGACCGATGCCAACGGCTTGGCCGTCTTGCAGATCGAGTACGGCAAGAGCCTGGGCAGCTGGCTGAAGTACACGATCACCGTCACTGCTTCCGGCGTCGCCGGCACCGAGGCGCGCGCCCGCTACGTGGGCATCCTGCCGGTGATGGCTTCCGAGCTGACGGTGGAGACGGTGGCGCCGTCGTTCGTGCTCAGCCCCTACGGCAACGCGTCGGCCTGCACCAACCCGAACTGACGCCGGCCATGACCATCGCCCTCGTCGGCATGCCCGGATCGGGCAAGTCGACGGTGGGCCGCCAACTGGCCCGCCAGCTCGAACTGGCCTTCGTCGACAGCGACCACGTCGTCGAACGCCGCCTGGGCATGCCGATCCGCGACTGGTTCGCGCAGCACGGCGAAGAGGCCTTTCGCGACGCTGAGCAGGCGGTGATCGACGAGCTCAGCCAGCAGGACGGCGCCGTGCTGGCCACCGGCGGTGGCGCGGTGCTGCGGCCCTCCAACCGCAACGCGCTGCATTCGCGCTGCCACGTCTTCTACCTGCGCTCCAGCCCCGAGGAGCTGTTCCGCCGGCTGCGGCACGACACCCAGCGGCCGCTGCTGCAGGTGGACGATCCGCTCAAGCGCCTGCGCGAGCTCTACCGCGACCGCGACCCGCTGTACCGGCGCACTGCCCACTTCGTGGTTGAAGCGGCGCGGCCCTCGGTGCACGCGCTGACCGGCATGGTGCTGATGCAGCTCGAACTGGCCGGCCTGGCGCCGCCGCGCGAACCCACCTGAGCAGCGGCGGTGCGGCCGCGCCGCAGTGCCGCAGGCCCGCGCCGTACACTGCCCTTCATGAGTTCGACTGCCGCGCCCCTGCTTCTGCGCGCCGACGTGCCGGTCAGCACGCCCGGCCACCGCTACGACATCCACATCGCCGCCGGCGCGCTGGCCGACCCGGCGGCCTGGCAGGGCCTGCCGGCCGCCGCGCAGGCGGTGATCGTCACCAACACCACCGTGCAGGCGCTGTATGCCGCGGCGCTGCAGCGGGCGCTGGCGCCGCACTACGGCCGCGTCGCGGTGCTGGCGCTGCCCGATGGCGAGGCCTACAAGGACTGGCAGACGCTGAACCAGGTGTTCGACCACCTGCTGGCCGCCGGCTGCGACCGCAAGACCGTGCTCTTCGCGCTGGGCGGCGGGGTGGTCGGCGACCTCACCGGCTTTGCCGCCGCCTGCTACATGCGTGGCGTGCCTTTCGTGCAGGTGCCCACCACCTTGCTGGCGCAGGTGGATTCGTCGGTCGGCGGCAAGACCGCGATCAACCACCCGCTGGGCAAGAACATGATCGGCGCGTTCTACCAGCCGCAGCGCGTGGTCTGCGACCTCGACACGCTGCGCACGCTGCCGCCGCGCGAGCTGGCCGCCGGCCTGGCCGAGGTCATCAAGTACGGGCCGATCGCCGACGTCGCCTTCCTCGACTGGATCGAGGCCCAGCTCGACGCCCTGCTGGCGCGCGAGCCGGCGGCGTTGCTGCACGCGGTGCGCCGCTCGTGCGAGATCAAGGCCTGGGTCGTCGGCCAGGACGAACGCGAAAGCGGGCTGCGCGCCATCCTCAACTTCGGCCACACCTTCGGCCATGCGATCGAGGCCGGCCTCGGCTACGGCCAGTGGCTGCATGGCGAGGCCGTGGCCTGCGGCATGGTGATGGCGGCCGACCTGTCGCGGCGCCTGGGGCTGATGCCGGAAGCCTTCGTCGAGCGCCTGCGCCACCTGCTGCAGCGCGCCGGGCTGCCGGTGCAGGCGCCGGCGGCGATCGGCGTCGAGCGCTTCATCGAGCTGATGCGCGTCGACAAGAAGGCCGAGGGCGGCGAGATCCGCTTCGTCGTCATCGAGGCGCTGGGCCGCGCGGCCGTGCGTCCGGCGCCCGACGCGCTGGTGCGCGAGGTCATCGCCCGCCACACCCAGCCGGCGGCGGCGTGACCGCGGCGCTGGCGCCGTGGGCGGTGGACCCGGCCCGCAGCCGCGGCCGCCGCCACCCCGAGCCGCCGGCGCTGGACCGCGGCGAACACCAGCGCGACCGCGACCGCGTCGTCCACAGCACGGCGTTCCGGCGGCTGATGTACAAGACCCAGGTCTTCATCAACCACGAAGGCGACCTGTTCCGCACGCGGCTGACGCATTCGCTGGAGGTCGCGCAGCTGTCGCGCTCGGTGGCCCGCACGCTGGCGCTCAACGAAGACCTCGTCGAGGCCATCGCGCTGGCCCACGACATGGGCCACACGCCCTTCGGCCACGCCGGGCAGGACGCGCTGCAGGCTTGCATGGCCGCCCACGGCGGCTTCGAACATAACCTGCAAAGCCTGCGGGTGGTGGACCGGCTGGAGCAGCGCTACCCGGCGTTCGACGGCCTCAACCTCAGCTTCGAGACGCGCGAAGGCATCCTCAAGCATTGCTCGCGGCGGCGCGCCGAGGCGCTGGAAGCGGCCGAGCCCGGCGGCGTGGCGCGCCGCTTCATCGAGGGCACCCGTCCCAGCCTGGAAGCGCAGGTGGTCAACCTCGCCGACGAGATCGCCTACAACGCGCACGACGTCGACGACGGCATGCGCTCGGGCCTGCTCGACGAGGCGCAGCTCGTCGGCCTGGCCGCCTACGGCCGCATCCGCCGCGAGGTGCTGGCCGAGCACCCGGGGCTCGAATCCGCCGGCCGCCGGCTGCTGTTCGAGGTGCTGCGCCGCATGCTCGCCGGCCAGGTGCGGCAGCTGGTCGACCATCTGCGCCAGGCCTTGCGCGAGCACGCGCCCGCCGACGCCGACGCCTTGCGCCGGCTGCCGCTGCTGGCCCAGTTGCCGCCGCCGGCGCGCGCCGAGTTCGACGAGCTCAAGCGCTTCCTGTTCAGCGCGCTGTACCGCCACCCGCAGGTGATGCAGACCACCGCCGCGGCGCGGCAGGTGGTCAGCGAGCTGTTCGACGCCTACGCCGCCGCGCCGCAGGAAATGCCGGCCGATTTCAGCGCCGCCGACGATCGCCCGCGCGCAGTCGCCGACTACATCGCCGGCATGACCGACCGCTTCGCGCTGCGCGAATACCACCGCCTGACCGGCCGCGTGCCGTTCCCGGCGGCGCTGCACCCGGCGCCGGCCGTTGCCGGCGCCTGACGCGCCACGAGGCCGGCGACCATGGCCCGACAGCCGCGCCTGTCGCTGCCCGGCGTGATGCACCTCGTGCAGCAGCGCGGGCACAACGGTGGTGCGATCGTGCTCGACGCCCAGGACAGCGACCAGCTGCTGCAGGCCCTGCGCGAGGCCGCCCGGCTGCACGGCGTGGCGCTGCATGCCTACGCCGTGACCGCCAGCGAGCTGCGCCTGCTGGCCACGCCCGACACGGCCGAAGGCATCAGCCGCACCATGCAGGCGCTGGGCCGCCGCCATGCTGCCGCCTTCAACCGCCGCCACGGCCGCAGCGGCGCGCTGTGGGACGGCCGCTTCCGCTCGGCGCTGATCGAGTCGGGCCCGGCGGCGCTGCTGGCGCTGCGCCTGGTGGAGTCGGCGCCGGCGCAGGCGCCCGCGGCCGCAGGCCCCGACGCCGCAGCCGCCGCTGCCGGCGAAGGCATCGAGCGCAGCAGCCTGCCGCACCGCCTGGGCCAGCGCCGCGATGCCGCGCTGGTCGACCCGCCGGCTTACTGGCAGCTCGGCAACACGCCGTTCGAGCGCGAGTCGCAGTACCGCCGCCTGCTCGCCGAGGCGCTGACTGACGCCGACCAAGCCGCGCTGCGCAGCGCGTTGTCGCGCGGCTGGGCGCTGGGCAGCGCCGGCTTCCTGCAGCGACTGGCGCAGGCCAGCCGCCGCCCGGCGCAGCCGCGTCCGCGCGGGCGGCCGCGCCGCGGCAGCGCCCCCGCCTGACCGCTTTTTTGCCGGACCGGCACGCTGCGTGCATGGATGCCGCCGCGCGCCCGTGTCTTCAATATGTCCCCATTTTAAAAACTTCGATCGAACGCGCAGCCGTTTAAGCAACCTGACCCCATTTATTGCCGATTGTCCCTATTGCTGCACTGCGGTAGGCTCGCGCCTCCCGCGATTCGCACGCCTGGAGTAGCCATGAGCCAGCATCCCCTGCGCACCCCCACCGACGACGAGATCCGCGTGCTGCGCGAAAACGGCCTGTACGACCCGGCGGTCGAGCACGACGCCTGCGGCGTCGGCTTCGTGGCCCACATCAAGGGCGAGAAGTCGCACGCCATCATCGGCCAGGGCCTGAAGATCCTGGAGAACCTGGACCATCGCGGCGCCGTCGGCGCCGACGAGCTGATGGGCGATGGTGCCGGCATCCTGATCCAGATCCCCGACGACTTTTACCGCGCCGAAATGGCAGCACAAGGGCTGGAGCTGCCGCCGCCCGGCGAATACGGCGTCGGCATGATCTTCCTGCCGAAGGAGCATGCCTCGCGCCTGGCCTGCGAGAACGAACTGGAGCGCGCCGTCAAGGCCGAAGGCCAGGTGCTGCTGGGCTGGCGCGACGTACCGGTCGACCGCGACATGCCGATGTCGCCGACCGTGCGCGCCAAGGAGCCGGTGATCCGCCAGATCTTCATCGGCCGCGGCGCCGACGTGATCGTACCCGACGCGCTGGAGCGCAAGCTCTACGTGATCCGCAAGACCGCCAGCGCGGCGATCCAGAAGCTCAAGCTCACGCACAGCCGCGAGTACTACGTGCCCAGCATGAGCTGCCGCACCGTCATCTACAAGGGCCTGCTGCTGGCCAACCAGGTGGGCCAGTACTACCGCGACCTGGCCGACCCGCGCGCCGTCTCGGCGCTGGCGCTGGTGCACCAGCGCTTTTCCACCAACACGTTCCCGGAATGGCCGCTGGCCCACCCCTACCGCATGGTGGCGCACAACGGCGAGATCAACACCGTCAAGGGCAACTTCAACTGGATGCGCGCGCGCGAAGGGGTGATGAAGTCGCCCGTGCTCGCCGACGACCTGGGCAAGCTCTACCCGATCAGCTTCGAAGGCCAGAGCGACACCGCCACCTTCGACAACGCGCTGGAACTGCTGGTGATGGCCGGCTACCCGCTGGCCCACGCGGCGATGATGATGATTCCCGAGGCCTGGGAGCAGCACGAGCAGATGGACGAGCGCCGGCGCGCCTTCTACGAGTACCACGCCGCGATGCTGGAGCCCTGGGACGGCCCGGCCGCGATGGTGTTCACCGACGGCAAGCAGATCGGCGCCACGCTCGACCGCAACGGCCTGCGCCCCACGCGCTACATCGTCACCGACGACGACCTGGTGGTCGGCGCCTCCGAGTCGGGCGTGCTGCCGATCCCGGAGAACAAGATCGTCAAGAAGTGGCGCCTGCAGCCGGGCAAGATGCTGCTGATCGACCTGGAGCAGGGCCGCATCATCGAGGACGAGGAACTGAAGAACCAGTTCGCCTCGGCCAAGCCCTACCGCCAGTGGATCGAGAACGTGCGCATCAAGCTCGACTCGATCGACGTTCCCGGCCAGCAGCCGCCGGCCTTCACCGAAAGCCTGCTCGACCGCCAGCAGGCCTTCGGCTTCACGCAGGAAGACATCAAGTTCCTGCTGGCGCCGATGGCCACCGCCGGCGAGGAAGCCATCGGCTCGATGGGCAACGACAGCCCGCTGGCCGTGCTGTCGGACAAGAACAAGCCGCTGTACAACTACTTCAAGCAGCTCTTCGCGCAGGTGACCAACCCGCCGATCGACCCGATCCGCGAGGCCATCGTGATGAGCCTGAACAGCTTCATCGGCCCGAAGCCCAACCTGCTGGACATCAACGCCGTCAACCCGCAGATGCGGCTGGAGGTCGAGCAGCCGGTGCTCGACTTCGACGACATGGCGCGGTTGCGCTCGATCGCGCAGCACACCAACGGCAAGTTCAAGAGCCACGTCATCGACATCACCTACCCGCTGGCCTGGGGCCGCGAAGGGGTGGAGGCCAAGCTTGCCTCGCTGTGCGCCGAGGCGGTGGATGCCATCCGCGGCGGCCACAACATCCTGATCATCAGCGACCGCGCGATGGCGCGCGACCAGGTCGCCATTCCCGCGCTGCTGGCGCTCTCGGCCATCCACCACCACCTGGTGCGCGAAGGCCTGCGCACCACCGCCGGCCTGGTGGTGGAGACCGGCAGCGCGCGCGAGGTCCACCACTTCGCGGTGCTGGCCGGCTACGGCGCCGAGGCCGTGCACCCCTACCTCGCGATGGAGACGCTGGCCGCGCTGCACGCCACGCTGCCGGGGCAGCTGTCGGCCGAGAAGGCGATCTACCACTACGTCAAGGCCATCGGCAAGGGCCTCTCGAAGATCATGTCCAAGATGGGCATCAGCACGTACATGTCGTACTGCGGTGCGCAGATCTTCGAGGCCATCGGCCTGCAGAAGAACTTCGTCCAGAAGTACTTCCGCGGCACCGCCAGCCAGGTGGGCGGCATCGGCGTGTTCGAGGTCGCCGAGGAAGCGCTGCGCATGCACGCGGCCGCCTTCGGCAACGACCCCACGCTGGCGACCATGCTCGACGCCGGCGGCGAGTACGCCTGGCGCACGCGCGGCGAAGAGCACATGTGGACGCCTGACGCCATCGCCAAGCTGCAGCACAGCGCGCGCTCGGGCCGCTTCGAGACCTACAAGGAATACGCGCAGATCATCAACGACCAGAGCAAGCGCCACATGACGCTGCGCGGCCTGTTCGAGTTCAAGGTCGACCCGGCGAAGGCCTGCCCGATCGAAGAGGTCGAGCCCGCCGTCGAGATCGTCAAGCGCTTCGCCACCGGCGCGATGAGCCTGGGCTCGATCAGCACCGAGGCGCATGCCACGCTGGCGGTGGCGATGAACCGCATCGGCGGCAAGAGCAACACCGGCGAGGGCGGCGAAGACCCGGCGCGCTACCGCAGCGAGCTCAAGGGCATCCCGATCGCCGCCGGCACCAAGGTGTCGGACGTCATCGGCAACAAGGTGATCGAGGTCGACTACGCGCTGCAGGCCGGCGACAGCCTGCGCAGCAAGATCAAGCAGGTGGCCTCGGGCCGCTTCGGCGTGACGACCGAGTACCTGGTCAGCGCCGATCAGATCCAGATCAAGATGGCGCAGGGCGCCAAGCCCGGCGAAGGCGGCCAGCTGCCCGGCGGCAAGGTCAGCGAGTACATCGGTTTCCTGCGTTATTCGGTGCCCGGCGTCGGCCTCATCAGCCCGCCGCCGCACCACGACATCTACTCGATCGAAGACCTCGCGCAGCTCATCCACGACCTGAAGAACGCCAACCCGCGCGCCGGCATCAGCGTCAAGCTGGTGTCCGAAGTCGGCGTCGGCACCGTGGCCGCGGGGGTGGCCAAGTGCAAGGCCGACCACGTGGTGATCGCCGGGCACGACGGCGGCACCGGCGCCTCGCCGTGGAGCAGCATCAAGCATGCCGGCACGCCCTGGGAGCTGGGCCTGGCCGAGACGCAGCAGACGCTGGTGCTCAACCGGCTGCGCAGCCGCATCCGCGTGCAGGCCGACGGCCAGATGAAGACCGGGCGCGACGTCGTCATCGGCGCGCTGCTGGGCGCCGACGAGTTCGGCTTTGCCACCGCGCCGCTGGTGGCCGAGGGCTGCATCATGATGCGCAAGTGCCACCTCAACACCTGCCCGGTGGGCGTGGCCACGCAAGACCCCGTGCTGCGCAAGAAGTTCTCGGGCCGGCCCGAGCACGTGGTGAACTACTTCTTCTTCGTCGCCGAGGAAGCGCGCCAGATCATGGCGCAGCTCGGCATCCGCCGCTTCGACGAGCTGATCGGCCGCAGCGACCTGCTCGACATGCGAAAGGGCATCGCGCACTGGAAGGCGCGCGGCCTGGACTTCAGCCGCGTGCTGGCCCAGCCGCCGGTGAGCGCCGAGGTGCCGCGTTATCAGGTGGAAGCGCAAGACCACGGCCTGCACAAGGCGCTGGACGTCAAGCTGATCGAGCGCTGCCGCCCGGCCATCGAGAAGGGCGAGAAGGTGCAGTTCATGGACGAGGCGCGCAACGTCAACCGCTCGGTCGGCGCCATGCTCTCGGGCGAGCTGATCCGCCGCCGCCCCGAAGGGCTGCCGGACCACACCATCTTCATGCAGCTCGAAGGCACCGGCGGCCAGAGCTTCGGCGCCTTCCTGGCCAAGGGCATCACGCTGTACCTGATCGGCGACGCCAACGACTACACCGGCAAGGGCTTGTCGGGCGGCCGCATCGCGGTGCGGCCGTCGATCGAGTTCCGCGGCGAGGCCACCAAGAACATCATCATCGGCAACACCGCGCTGTACGGCGCCACCAGCGGCGAGGCCTTCTTCCGCGGCGTGGCCGGCGAGCGCTTCGCGGTGCGGCTGTCGGGCGCCACGGCGGTGGTGGAAGGCACCGGCGACCACGGTTGCGAATACATGACCGGCGGCACCGTCGTCGTGCTGGGCCGCACCGGGCGCAACTTCGCGGCCGGCATGTCGGGCGGCGTGGCCTATGTCTACGACGAGGACGGCCAGTTCGCGCGCCGCTGCAACACCAGCATGGTGGCGCTCGACAAGGTGCTGCCGCAGGCCGAGCAGGCCGCGCCGGCGGTGGGCTGGCACCGCGAGACGGCCGACGAAGTGCTGCTGAAGAAGCTGATCGAAGACCACCACAAGTGGACCGGCAGCCTGCGCGCGCGCGAGATCCTCGACCACTGGGCCGACTCGCGGGCGCGCTTCGTCAAGGTGTTCCCGCACGAGTACAAGCGCGTGCTGGCCGAGCGTGCCGCCAAGGCCGAGGCCGCGGCCGTCACCACCAAGGCCAAGGCCAGCGCCGCCACCGCGGCGGCCAAGTAAACCAAGACAACCGAAGCGAAGAACCGAAGAGCGCAAACATCATGGGCAAGGTCACCGGCTTTCTCGAACACGAACGCCTGGAGGAGGGCTACCAGCCCGTGCAGGTGCGGCTGAAGAACTGGCAGGAGTTCGTGATCGGCTTGAACGCCGAGCAGGCGCGCATCCAGGGCGCGCGCTGCATGGACTGCGGCACGCCGTTCTGCAACAACGGCTGCCCGGTCAACAACATCATCCCGGACTTCAACGACCTCGTGTACCGCGACGACTGGCGCGCCGCGATCGACGTGCTGCACCAGACCAACAACTTCCCCGAGTTCACCGGCCGCGTCTGCCCCGCGCCGTGCGAGGCGGCGTGCACGCTCAACGTCAACGACGACCCGGTGGGCATCAAGAGCATCGAGCACGCCATCATCGACCGCGCCTGGGCCGAAGGCTGGGTGAAGCCGCAGCCGGCGGCGGTGAAGACGGGCAAGACGGTCGCGGTGGTCGGCTCCGGCCCCGCCGGGCTGGCGGCGGCGCAGCAGCTGGCGCGCGCCGGCCATGCGGTGACGCTGTTCGAGAAGAACGGCCGCATCGGCGGCCTGCTGCGCTACGGCATCCCCGACTTCAAGATGGAGAAGTCGCACATCGACCGCCGCGTCGAGCAGATGAAGGCCGAGGGCGTGGTCTTCCGCACCGGCGTGCTGGTCGGCGCGGTGCCCAAGGAGAGCAAGGTCACCAACGACGCCAAGGAGACCATCGGCGCCGAGCAGTTGAAGGCCGAGTTCGACGCCGTGCTGCTGACCGGCGGCGCCGAGATCTCGCGCGACCTGCCGGTGCCCGGCCGCGAGCTCGACGGCGTGCACTTCGCGATGGAGTTCCTGCCGCAGCAGAACAAGGTGGTCGCCGGCGACAAGCTCAAGGGCCAGATCTCGGCCGCCGGCAAGCACGTGATCGTGATCGGCGGCGGCGACACCGGCAGCGACTGCGTGGGCACCAGCAACCGCCACGGCGCGGCCAGCGTCACGCAGTTCGAGCTGATGCCGATGCCGCCCGAGCACGAAGACGGCCCGCTCACCTGGCCCTACTGGCCGTACAAGCTGCGCACCAGCTCCAGCCACGAGGAAGGCTGCGAGCGCACCTTCGCCATCGCCACCAAGGCCTTCGTCGGCACCGGCTCGGGCAAGGGCGGCAAGCTCGGCGGCCTGAAGACCGTTCAGGTGCAGTGGCAGGGCGGCAAGATGACCGAGGTGCCGGGCACCGAGAAGGAATGGAAGGCCGACCTCGTGCTGCTGGCGATGGGCTTCGTCGCCCCGGTGGCCGGCGTGCTGGAGGCCTTCGGCGTCGACAAGGACGCGCGCGGCAACGCTCGCGCCGCCACCGACGGCCCGGGCTGCTACCAGACCAGCGTCGAGCGCGTGTTCGCCGCCGGCGACATGCGGCGCGGCCAAAGCCTGGTGGTCTGGGCCATCCGCGAAGGTCGCCAGGCGGCGCGCGCCGTCGACGAGTTCCTGATGGGCGCCAGCAGCCTGCCGCGCTGACACAAGCGGCTACAAGCCGCCTACAAGCCTTTGCGTAAGCGGCCTGGGGGTTACCCCGGGGGTGCATGCGACAATGTTTCGCATCACCCCAGGCCCCGCCCCTCCGGTTTGAAGTCCGACGCCTTCATCGAGATCGACCACGTCACTTTCGGCTACGACGAAAGGCGCACCATCCTCAAGGACCTGAGCCTGCGCTTCATGCGCGGCAAGGTCACCGCGGTGCTCGGCGGGTCGGGGTGCGGCAAGACCACGCTGCTGCGGCTGATCGGCGGCGTGCACGGCGTCAACAGCGGCCGCGTGGTGTTCGACGGCGAAGTGGTCGACGTGCACGACCGCGACCAGCTCTACCGGCTGCGCCGGCGCCTGGGCATGCTGTTCCAGTTCGGCGCGCTGTTCACCGACCTCACGGTGTTCGACAACGTCGCCTTCCCGCTGCGCGAGATGACCGATCTGCCGGAAGAGATGATCCGCGACATCGTGCTGATGAAGCTCAACGCCGTCGGTCTGCGCGGCGCCGCGCCGCTGAAGATCAGCGAGGTCTCGGGCGGCATGGCGCGCCGCATCGCGCTGGCGCGCGCGATCGCGCTCGACCCCGAGCTGATCATGTACGACGAGCCCTTCGCCGGGCTCGACCTGATCAGCATGGGCGTCGCCGCCAAGCTGATCCGCACGCTCAACGACGCCACCGGCGCCACCTCGCTGGTGATCAGCCACGACGTGCCCGAATGCATGGCCATCAGCGACTGGGTGGTGCTGCTGGCCACCGGCGGCCGCCTGGTGGCGCAAGGCACGCCGGCCGAGCTGATGGCCTCCACCGACGCCGAGGTGCGCCAGTTCGTGCGCGGCGAGCCCGACGGCCCGGTCAAGTTCGACTACCCGGCCGTGCCGATCGCCGAAGACTTCGGCCTGGCTGCTCCCAACGCGGCCGGCCCCGTTGCCGGCCCTGCCGCAGGCCCCGCCGCATGATGGACCTGCTGGCCAGCCTGGGCAGCCGCGCGCTGCAGATGCTGCGCGCTTGGGGCCGCGCGGCGCTGTTCTTCGCCGACCTGCTGCGCGCGCTGCCGGCGTCGCTGCGCCGCTTCGGGCTGGTGATCGAGCAGGTGCACGCCATCGGCAACCGCTCGCTGCTGATCATCCTGGCCTCGGGCATGGCGGTCGGCTTCGTGCTGGCGCTGCAGATGTACTACGCGCTGGTCACCTACGGCGCGGCCGAGAGCCTGGGGCTGATCGTCAACCTCTCGCTGGTGCGCGAGCTGGGGCCGGTGGTGACGGCGCTGCTGTTCGCCGGCCGCGCCGGCACCTCGCTGACCGCCGAGATCGGGCTGATGAAAGCCGGCGAGCAGATCGCCGCGCTCGAGCTGATGGCGCTCGACCCGCGCCAGCGCGTGCTGGCGCCGCGCTTCCTGGCCGGCATCGTCTCGATGCCCTTGCTGGCCATCCTGTTTTCGGCGATCGGCATCCTCGGCGCCTGGCTGGTGGCGGTGGGGCTGATCGGCATCGACCCGGGCAACTTCTGGTCGATCCAGCAAAACGGCGTCGACGTCTGGCGCGACGTCGGCAACGGCGTGCTCAAGAGCTTCGTGTTCGGCATCATCTGCACCACCGTCGCGCTGTACCAGGGCTACGAGACCGAGGCCACGCCCGAAGGCGTGGCCTACGCCACCACGCGCACGGTGGTGGTCTCGTCGCTGTGCGTGCTGGGCATGGACTTCATCCTCACCGCGCTGATGTTCTCGACCGGGCGCTGAGCAAGGAACAAGGCAATGGCGAAAAGAAACATCGAGATCCTGGTCGGCCTGTTCGTGCTGCTGGGCCTGCTGGCGCTGGTTTTCGTGGCGCTGAAGGCGGCCAACCTCACCAGCTTCAGCGGCGGCGCCACCTACACCTTGAGCGCGCGCTTCGACAACATCGGCGGCCTGAAGGCGCGTGCCCCGGTGCGCAGCGCCGGCGTGGTGGTGGGCCGCGTCACCGGCATCACGCTGGACGCCAAGAGCTACCAGGGCGTGGTGACGCTCGACGTCGACCGCCGCTTCCAGTTCCCGAAAGATTCGGCGGCCAAGATCCTCACCGCCGGGCTGCTGGGCGACCAGTACGTCGGCATCGAGCCCGGCGGCGACGACAAGAACCTGCAGCCCGGCGACACCATCGCGCAGACGCAGTCGGCCGTGGTGCTGGAAAACCTGATCGGCCAGTTCCTCACCGGCAAGGCCGCCGAGGCGGGCACCGCGCCGGCTCCGGCCCCGGCCGCCAGCGGAGCGCTCAAGTGAGGCGCGCCCTCGGCCTCGCCTGCGCCGCCGCCACGCTGGCGCTGGCCAGCGGCTGCGCCAGCGTGCCGCCGGCGGCCTCAACCACGGCCACCTCGGCCACCACGGCCACCACGGCCACCGCGGCCACTGCGACGACCAAGGCCACCCCGGTGGTCAACCCGGTCGACCCGTGGGAGCGCTGGAACCGCAAGGTCTTCGCCTTCAACGAAGCGCTGGACGAAGCCGTGCTGCGGCCGGTGGCGCAGGCCTATCGCGACGTCGTGCCGCCGCTGGTGCGCACCGGCGTCGGCAACTTCTTCGGCAACATCGGCGACGTCTGGTCCACCGCCAACCACTTCCTGCAAGGCAAGGTGGGCTCGGGCTTCGAGATGGGCATGCGCGTGCTCAGCAACACGCTGTTCGGGCTGGGCGGCATCCTCGACCCGGCCACCGAACTGCGGCTGCCGCGGCGCTCGGAAGACCTCGGCCAGACGCTGGGCGTGTGGGGCGTGCCGGCCGGGCCTTACGTCGTGCTGCCGGTGTTCGGGCCGTCGTCGGTGCGCGACGCCGCGGCGCTGCCGTTCGACCGCTATGCCGGCTCGACCAGCCTGTACTTCGACGCCAACGTCTGGGCCACCAGCGCGCTGCAGCTCGTCAGCGTCCGCGCCGAGCTGCTGGCCACCACGCAACTGCTGAGCGACATCTCGCTGGACAAGTACAGCTTCCTGCGCGATGCCTATTTCGCGCGCCGGCGCGACCAGGTCTACGACGGCGCGCCGCCGCTGGAGAAGTTCGAGGACGAAGGGGCCGACGATCCCGCGCCCAAGACGACCGACGCACCACCCAAGAAGGGGAGCTGAGCGCGCGGGCCAACCGCGGCGGCCCGCGCTGCGTTGTAGCCGGGCGGCCACCCAAGGGCCGTTTTGGCCGAAAGGATGAAGAACGTGTTCAAGAAGCTGCTGATCGGTGCCTGGATGGCGCTCTCGCTCGCCGGGGCCGCGCTCGCCCAGGCGACGCCCGACGCCCTGGTGAAGCGCATCTCCACCGAGGTGATCGACACCGCCAAGGCCGACAAGGCCATCCAGGGCGGCGACATCAACAAGATCATCGCGCTGGTCGACGCCAAGGTGATGCCCAGCGTCAACTTCGAGGTCATGACGCGCTCGGCCGTCGGCCCCAAGTGGCGCGAGGCCACGCCCGAGCAGCGCAGCCGGCTGCAGGCCGAATTCAAGACGCTGCTGGTGCGCGTGTATGCCGGCGCGCTCACGCAGATCAAGGACCAGACGGTCGAGATCACCAAGACCCAGGCCGTGCCGCAGAGCAACCAGGTCGTCGTGCAAAGCGAGGTGCGCGGCAGCGGCGACGCGATCAAGCTCGACTACCGGCTCGACAAGTTCGACGCCGACTGGAAGATCATCGACGTCAACGTCGGCGGCATCTGGCTGGTGACGAGCTACCGCTCGCAGTTCGCGCAGGAGCTGGGCGCCGGCGGCATCGACGGGCTGATCGGCAAGCTGGCCGAGCGCAACAAGGCCGCCGCCAAGAGCTGAGGCGATGCCCAGCCTGCAGCTGCCGGCCGAGGCCGGCCTCGAACAGGCCGGCGCGCTGCTGGCCGCGGTTGACGCCGCGGCCGCCGGCGCCACGGCGGCCGAGGGCCTGCAGATCGACGCCGCGGCGCTGCAGCGCTTCGACAGCTCGGCCATCGCGCTGCTGCTGCACGCGCAGCGCGTCGTGCGCGCGCGCGGCAGCCGGCTGCAGGTGCTGCACGCGCCGGCCAAGCTGCGCGAGCTGGCGCAGCTCTACGGCGTGCTCGGGCTGTTGTCGCTCGACCCCGGGCCCGGCGCTGCGCCCACATAACGCCTTAGACGCAGGTTCTTCTTCATCTCGGCCAGCAGCGGCCGCAGGCCGGCGCTGCTTAAGCGCAGCGCGACGCCGGTGGTCAGGATGTCGACGATCAACAGGTGCAGCAGCCGCGAGACCATCGGGCTGTAGCGGTCGGCGTCTTCCGGATGGTCGGCGGCCAGCAGCACGTGCTGCGGCCCCTGCACCTCGTGCGCCAGCGGCGAGCCGCTGGCGGTGATGGCGATCACCGTGGCGCCCTTGCGGCGCGCGATGTCGGCCACGTCGAGCAAGTCCTTGCTGCGGCCGCTGTTGGAGATGATGACGGCGCAGTCGCCGGGCGCCAGCATGGTGGCGCTCATCACCTGCACGTGGCCGTCGCTGACCGCCGACGAGCGCACGCCCAGGCGGAAGAACTTGTGCTGCGCATCCTGCGCGACGATGCCCGAGTTGCCGACGCCGTAGAACTCGATGCGCCGCCCTTCGCTGCCGGCGCGCACCAGCGCCTTGATGGCGCGCTCCACCGCCTGCCCGGCGGCCGCGTTGCGGTAGCGCAGCAGCGCGGCCACCGCGTTGTCGATCACCTTGACGGTGATGTCGCCGGCCTTGTCGTCCTCGTCGACCGCGCGGTGCACGAAGGGCACGCCTTCGTTGACGCTGCCGGCCAGCTTGAGCTTGAAGTCGGCCAGCCCGTCGTAGCCCACGCTGCGGCAAAAGCGCACCACGGTGGGCTTGCTGACATGCGAGCGCTCGGCCAGCTCGGCCACCGGCAGCGTGGCAAAGCTGCGCGGGTCGGCCAGCAGCAGCCGCGCGACGCGCTGCTCGGCCGGCGGCAGCGCGGGGATCGATGCGCGGATGCGGTCCAGCATGGGCTTGTCTCCGTCTTTCGTCGTGGGTTCGTCGGGGGTCAGTCCTGGAAGGCGCCGGGGCGCCACCGTGCCGGCGCGGCCAGCGGCCGCACGCCCAGCGGCGCGTCGATCTCGTCGGCCGGCGCCAGGGCGACGCCGCGCGCGCAGCCGGCCGCGGCCACCGCCGGCAGCGCGGGCGCCAGCGCGCGCAGCCCGGCCAGCAGCCCGCGGGCGCGGTCCAGCGCAGCCAGCTCACGTGAAACGTTGCCCGTGTCGACGCCGGCCTCGGCGCACGTGCCTTCGCCCAGCAGCAGGTTGTTGGCCAGCTGCAGTCCGGCGTCGGCCGGCAGCCGCTCGGGCCACCGGCGCACGAAGACCGCCGGCAGCCCGGCGTCGTTGACGAAGCTGTTGTGGGCGACGAACAGCGCGCTGTCGGCGTGCGCGTCGCGCTCGGCGCCATAGGCCAGCAGCGTCGTGTTCTGCGGCCGCGGCCCCTGGCCCAGCACGTTGCCGATCACCCAGACCAGGCCGCCGTTGGGGAATTCGAGCTCGTAGCTGCATTCGCCGTCGCCGCCGTCGACGAACTGGTTGCAGGCCACCAGGTTGCGCGCCGCGCGCGACTTCACCAGGTGGCCGCGCCAGCCGTTGCCGAAGCGGCTGCCGGTCAGCACCAGGCTGCGCATGCGGCCCACGTACAGCAGGTGGTGCAGCAGGCCTTCGTGGCGCGGCGCGTCGCCGAAGTCGCAGTCGTGCACGGCCAGCTCGGCGTCTTCGTCGTTGGCCGACAGCAGGCCCATCTCGTTGTCGAAGAAGCGGCAGCGCCGCAGGTCCAGCGCGCCGCGCTCGAAGCGGATGCCGGCGCCGTTGCCGTCGGCAACGCGCGCGCCGCGGAATTCGAGGTTGTCGATGCGCACGCGGCCGCCGCGCACCACCAGCAGCGCCTTGCCCTCGGCGTGCGCGCCGTCGGCGTGCAGCAGCGCGCCGCGGCCGGCGCCGCGCAGCGTCAGCGCGCGCTGCGTGATGATGGCGGCCTGGCCGCGATGCTCGCCCTCGGCCAGCTCGATGAGGTCGCCGTCGCGCGCGCCGTCCAGCGCCTGCTGCAGGCTGTCGCCCGGCTCCACGCGCAGCGTGCGGCCGCGCGCCAGCCCCGGCACGCAGGCCGCGGCCAGCAGCGCGCCCAGGCCGGTGCGGCGCTTCACGCCGGGGTCATTCCTCTTCGTCCCAGGCGCAGCCGTCGCGCGCCACCAGCGCGCTGGCGGCGGCCGGGCCCCAGGTGCCGGCGGCATAGGGCCGCGGGCCCGCGGGGTCGGCGGCCCAGGCGTCGAGGATGGGCATCACCCAGGTCCAGGCCTGCTCCTGCTCGTCGCTGCGCACGAACAGGTTCAGCCGCCCGGCGATGGCGTCGAGCAGCAGCCGCTCGTAGGCGCCGACGCGCTCGGTCGGGAAGGCCTTGTCGAAGTCGAGGTCCAGCGACACCGGCGTCAGCCGCTCGTTGGTGCCGCCGCCCTTGACGGCCAGCAGGTGCAGCTCCAGCCCGTCCTCGGGCTGCAGCTTGATCACCAGCTTGTTGGCGCGCCGCGTGCCGGGGAAGATGGGGTGCGGCACCTCGCGGAAGTTGACGACGATCTGCGAGTCGCGCGCCGCCAGCCGCTTGCCGGTGCGCAGGTAGAAGGGCACGCCGGCCCAGCGCCAGTTCTGCACCTCGGTGCGCAGCGCGACGAAGGTCTCGCAATGGCTGCCAGGGGGCACCTTCACTTCTTCGAGGTAGCCGACCACCGGCTTGCCGTCGGCGCTGCCGGCGCGGTACTGGCCGCGCACCACGTCGCGCGCCACGCTGTCGGGCGTGAAGGGCTTGAGCGAGCGCAGCACCTTGAGCTTCTCGTCGCGGATGGCGTCGGCGTCGTTGGTCGACGGCGGCTCCATCGCGATCATCGTCAGCAACTGCAGCGCGTGGTTCTGCACCATGTCGCGCAAGGCGCCGGTCTTGTCGTAGTAGTCGCCGCGGGTGCCCACGCCCAGCGCCTCGGCCAGCGTGATCTGGATGTTGGCGATGCACTCGCGCCGCCACAGCGGCTCGAACAAGGTGTTGCCGAAGCGCAGCGCCATCAGGTTCTGCACTGCCGGCTTGCCCAGGTAGTGGTCGATGCGGAAGGCCTGCGTCTCGTGGAAGGCCGAGCGCACGACGCGGTTGATCTGGCGCGCGCTGTCGAGGTCGTGGCCGAGCGGCTTTTCCAGCACCACGCGCACCTTGGGGCCGTTCAGGCCGGCGGCGCCGAGCTGCTCGCAGATCACCGGAAACAGGTAGGGGCTGGTCGCCAGGTAGAGCACCGCGGTGTCGGCGTCGCGCGCGTCGATCCACTGCTTGAGGCCGGCGTAGTGCTCGGGCTGCGACAAGTCCATGCGCCGGTAGTGCAGCATCTCGGCGAAGCGCGCGAACTCTTCGTCGCTGGGGCGCTTGGAGGGCTCGACCTCGGCGAAGCGCTCGCGGATGAGGGCGCGGTACTGCTCGTCGCTGCGCTCGTCGCGCGCCACCGCCAGGATGCGGCCGCCGGGCGGCAGCTTGCCGTGCCGGAAGGCCTGGAACAGCGCCGGCATCAGCTTGCGCCAGGTGAGGTCGCCGGTACCGCCGAAGAACACGAGATCGAAGGACATGCGCAGAAGGAGTGGGTTCGTAATTTAGTTACGAACTTCACTATGCATGAGTTTCGTCCGCCGGTCAACGCGGTCGCGGCGCAACGCGGTCGCGGCGCCGGCCGCGGCCGGCGCGGGCGGCCGTCAGGGCGTCACGGCGTCAGGGCGTCTGCATCGCGCCCGGCGACCACGCCGCCGGCGGCTGGATCGGCCGCGTGCCGCGCGGCAGCTTGAACTCGGCCGTGGGCTGCAGCGACTCGCCGCCGCCCTGGCCGGCGGGGCCAACGCTGCCGCGCAGGCCCGAGGCTTCGGTGAGGCCGAACTCCAGCGTGTAAATGCTTTGCACGGCGCGCCGGCGCAAGGCCCAGCGGTTGCCTTCGAACACGCCGCTGGTGCCGGGGCTGAACACGCCCAGCCCGAGGCTGAGGTTGTTGACGGCCTTCACGTCCACCGGGCCGGGCAGCCGGCTTTCGAACACGCGCAGGTTCCAGCTCGGCGGCCACGGGTTGCCGATGAAGCTGTTGTGCGACAGATACAGCGCGTTCTTCGGCCAGTGCCCGCCCTCGGCGCCGTAGGCCACGACCACCGGGTTCTGCGCGTGTTCGCTCTGGCCGATGATGTTGCCGATGATCCAGGCCAGCCCGCCTTCGGGCAGGTCGATCTCGTACGAGGACTGGCCTTCGTTGCCGTCGTAGATCAGGTTGTACGTGATGCGGCTCTCGCGCGCGCGGCTCTTCACCAGGTGGCCTTCGTAGCCGCCGTAGAAGCGGCTGCCGCGCAGGCTGAAGCTGGCGATGCGGCCGACGTACAGCAGGTGCGGCAAGCCGCCTTCGACGTGCGGCGCCAGGCCGAACTCGCTGTCTTCGATGACCAGCCGCGCCTGTTCGTCGTTGGTGCTCATCAGCCCTTTCTCGTTGTCGAAGAACAGGCAGTTGCGCACCGTGAGGCTGCCGCTTTCGTGGCGGATGCCCGAGCCGTCGGCGTCGGCCGCGCGGGCGCCGCGAAACTCGATGTTGTCGACCGTGACCTCGCCGCCGCGCACCACCAGGATGCCCTTGCGCTCGGCCATCTGGCCGGCGGCTTCGAGCACCGGGCGCTCGGCCACGGCGCGCAGCGTCAGCCGCTTGGTCACCACGCCGGTCTGGCCCTTGTAGCGGCCGGGCATCAACGCCACGGTGTCGCCGTCGGCCGCGGCGGCCAGCGCCTCGGCCAGCGTCATCGACGGCTTGTCGGGCCCGACGATCCAGGTGGCGGCCTGGGCCAGTCCACCCCACAAGACGAGGACGGCGGCCAGGCCCGAACGGCGGGCGGGCAGGCGAGACAACAACGACATCGGCATGCGGCCGATTCTGGCGCCATCCGGGGGCCATCCAACCCGGCGCCGCGATCGTTGCACTGCTGGGGCTTCCCCGCTGGCCGGCCGGCGAGGGGGCTGTCATCCTCGTGCGATCATTTCCGTTCTTTCCCTTTCCCTTCTTCCTTTGCCAAGAATCTAGGAGCGTCGCTTCATGAAGCAAGGCCCGATCGCCTGTACCTGGTCCCGGTCCCGGTCCCTGTCGTTGTCCCTGGCCGTGCTGGCCGCGCTGGCCGTCCCCGTTGGCGCCGCGCGCGCGCAAGACGCCGGCCAGCTCAACGTGATCTGCTCGGTGCAGGCCGAGTGGTGCAACATGATCCAGACCGTGTTCGCGCGCACCACGGGCATCAAGGTCAACATGTCGCTGAAGGGCTCGGGCGAGGCGCTGGCGCAGTTGATCGCCGAGCGCGCCAACCCGAAGACCGACGTCTGGTTCGGCGGCACCGGCGACCCCCACCTGCAGGCCGCCGAGCAAGGCCTGGCGCTCGAGTACAAGAGCCCGGCCTTAGGCCAGCTCCACCTCTGGGCGCAGCAGCAGGCCCAGCAAAGCGGCTACAAGACGGTGGGCATCTACAGCGGCCCGCTGGGCTTCGGCTACAACACCGAGCTGATCGCCAAGAAGAAGCTGCCCGTGCCGCAGAGCTGGGCCGATCTGCTCAAGCCCATCTACAAGGGCGAGATCCAGGTCGCCAACCCGGCCAGCAGCGGCACCGCGTACACGATGATCGCGACGCTGGTGCAGCTGATGGGCGAGGACAAGGCCTTCGACTACCTGAAGGCGCTGCACAAGAACATCGCCGCCTACACGCGCAGCGGCACCGGGCCGATCAAGGCGGTGGCGCGCGGCGAGACCACGCTGTCGATCAGCTTCGTGCACGACGGCCCGGGCGAGGCGATGCAGGGCTTTCCGGTGGCCACCATCACGCCCTCCGAAGGCACCGGCGCCGAGATCGGCTCGATGACCATCATCAAAGGCGCGCGCAACCTCGACAACGCCAAGAAGTTCTACGAATGGGCGCTGACGCCGGCGGCGCAGGAGATGGGCGCCGCCGCCAAGCAGTTCCAGGTGCCGTCGAACAAGGCCGCCAAGATCGACCCGCGCGTGCCCGACTTCAAGAAGATCAAGTTCATCAACTACGACTACGCCAAGTACGGCGCCAGCAACGAACGCAAGCGCCTGATCGGCAAGTGGGAGAAGGACGTCAACAGCCTGCCGCGCTGATCCGGTGACGTCTTCGCTCACGCGCGGCCAGGTCCGGTCGCGCCGCATCGTCGCAGGCTGGCTGTTGCTGGGGCTGGCCGCGTACACGCTGCTGCCCTGGTACTTTCCGCAGAACCTCAGCCTGCTGAAGTCGCTGCCCGGCATCTTCGGCGGCAGCGAGACGGCCAGCGGCCTGGTGCAGGCGGCGGTGCACCACAAGCCCTGGCTGTGGGTCGGCGTCGCCGGGCTGCTGCTGGCGGCCGCCGGCTGGTGGCTGCCGGCGGGGCGCACGCAGGGCAAGCTGTGGCTGGGCGGCGGTGCGCTCGGGCTCTTCGGGCTGCTGGCCAGCGGCTTTGCCATCGGCGCGCAGGGCTGGTCGTACGAATGGCTAACCCGCATCTTCGGCGACTTGGGCGGTGGCCAGTTCGGCATCGGCCTCGGCGCCGCGCTGGCGCTGCTGGCCTTGCTGATGCTGATGGGCGCCGGCGTCGCCCGGCTGGGCTTCTTCCGCGGCGACCTCTTCGTCGCCGCCGCCGTGCTGCTGTGCGCGGCACTGCTGCTGCTGTTCGTCGCGCTGCCGGTCGGCAAGAGCCTGATCGGCGCCTTCCTCGACGAGGGCGGCGCCTTCTCGCCGCAGGCGCTGGCCGAGCGGCTGGGGCAGGACCGCGTGTGGGGCCTGTCGTGCCTGGTCGGCGGCGTGCGCTGCGGCGTGGCCTGGAACACGCTGTTCCTGGCGCTGCTCACGGCCGCCGGCACCACGGCTCTCGGCACGCTGATCGCCCTGATGGCCGAGCGCGGCAGCCGCGCCTACGCCAAGCCGCTGAACATCCTGGCGCTGCTGCCCATCATCACGCCGCCCTTCGTCGTCGGCCTCGGGCTGATCCTGCTGTTCGGCCGCGCCGGGCTGGTCAACCAGTTCCTCGAATGGGCCTTCGGCATCACGCCCTCGCGCTGGTTCTACGGGCTGTTCGGCATCTGGCTGGCGCAGCTGTTCGCCTTCACGCCGATCGCCTTCATGATCATGCGCGGCGTCGTGCAAGGCATCAGCCCCAGCATGGAAGAGGCGGCGCAGACGCTGCGCGCCAGCCGCTGGCAGACCTTCACGACGGTGACGCTGCCGCTGATGAAGCCGGGTCTGGCCAACGCCTTCCTGGTCGGCTTCATCGAGAGCATGGCCGACTTCGGCAACCCGGTGGTGGTGGGCGGCCAGTACGCGGTTCTGTCGACCGACATCTTCTTCGCCATCGTCGGCGCGCAGTACGACCAGGGGCGCGCCGCCTCGCTGGCGCTGATCCTCACCGGCTTCGCGCTGGCGGTGTTCTTCCTGCAGCAGCGGCTGCTCGGCAAGAGCAGCTACACCACGCTGACCGGCAAGGGCGACTCGGGCTTCGCGATGCCGCTGCCCGAGCGCGTGCGCAAGCTCTGTCGTGGCGTGGCGCTGCCCTGGCTGGCGTTCACGGTGATCGTCTACGTCTTCGCCTTCACCGGCGGTTTCGTGCAGACCTGGGGCCGCGACTACACGCCCACGCTGCGCCACTTCAAGACCGCGTTCGACCTGCAATGGGGCGACTACGGCTTGGTCTGGGCCGGCACCGCCTGGAACTCGCTCTTCACGACGCTCAAGCTCTCGGCCATCGCGGCGCCGATCTGCGCGGCCATCGGCCTCTTGATCAGCTGGCTGCTGGCGCGCACGCAGTTCGTCGGCCAGAAGGCCTTCGAGTTCGGCGCGCTGCTGGCCTTCGCGATCCCCGGCACCGTGCTCGGCGTGAGCTACATCCTGGCCTTCAACGTGCCGCCCTTCGAGCTGACCGGCACCGCGCTGATCATCGTGCTGTGCTTCGTGTTCCGCAACCTGCCGGTCGGCGTGCGCGCCGGCACCGCCAGCTTCAAGCAGCTCGACAAGAGCCTCGACGAGGCCAGCCTGATGCTGCGCGCCGGCACCGCCACCACGCTGCGCCGCGTGGTGCTGCCGCTGCTCAAGCCGGCGGTGGTGGCGGCGCTGGTCTACAGCTTCGTGCGCAGCATGACCACGGTCTCGGCCGTGGTCTTCCTGGTCACCGCCGAGAACGAGCTGGCCACCACCTACATCATCGGCCGCGTCGGCAACGGCGACTACGGCGTCGCGCTGGCCTACTGCACGGTGCTGATCGTGCTGATGTCGCTGGCCACCGCGCTGATCCAGTTCATCGTCGGCGAGCGCAAGCTCGGCCGCCGCGGCACGCAAGGACACTGACAACATGCCCGCAGGAATCGAGTTTCGCCAGGTCAGCAAGCGCTACGGCGACGCCAAGTCGCCGCTGGTCGTCAAGGGCATCGACCTGGTGGTGGAGAAGGGCACGCTGACCACCATCCTCGGCCCCTCGGGCTGCGGCAAGACGACCACGCTGCGCATGATCGCCGGGCTCGACGCGGCGACCTCGGGCCAGATCCTGATCGACGGCCAGGACGTCACCACGCTGGGCCCCGCCGAGCGCAACGTGTCCATGGTGTTCCAGAGTTATGCGTTGTTCCCGCACATGAAGGTGCTGGACAACGTCTGCTACGGCCTCAGCGTCAGCGGCGTGTCCAAGGACGAGGCGGCGCGCCGCGCCCGCGCGGCGATGGAGAGCGTGGGCCTGTCGGGCTACGAAGACCGGCTGCCGAGCGAGCTGTCGGGCGGCCAGCAACAGCGCGTGGCGGTGGCGCGCAGCCTGGTGCTCGAGCCCAGCGTGATGCTGTTCGACGAGCCGCTGTCCAACCTCGACGCGCGGCTGCGGCGCAGCATGCGCGAGGAGATCCGCGCGCTGCAGCAACGCCTGGGCCTCACGGTGGCCTACGTCACCCACGACCAGAGCGAGGCGCTGGCCGTCAGCGACCAGATCGTGGTGATGAACGCCGGGCTGATCGCCCAGGCCGGCACGCCGCGCCAGCTGTACGAGCACCCGGGCAGCGAGTTCGTCGCCGGCTTCATGGGCGAGGCCATGCTGTTCGACGCCATCGCGGAAGCCGACGGCACGGTGCGCCTGGGCCCCTTGCGGCTGCCGGCGCGGCGGCCGGTGCGCCCCGGCGCCGTGAAGGTGGCGGTGCGGCCCGAGGCCTGGACCGTCTGCGACGCCGCGGCCGACGCGCTGCCCGGCAGCCTGCTGAAGGGCGCCTACCTCGGCAGCCTGCAGGAGCTGACCGTCGGCACCGCGATCGGCGAGATCTTCGTCGTCTCGCCCGACGTGCAGCGCGACTGGCGCGTCGGCGAGGCGCTGCACCTGCGGCTGTCGGGCAGCGGGGTGTCGGTGGTCGAGGCGGGCTGACGCCGCATCACAACGGCATCTCGACCAGCCGCCCCTCGACGCGCAGCAGCACCGAGCGCGGCTGGATGCGTTCCAGCACGATGCCCGGCGCCAGCGGGTCGCCTTCGTGCGCGATCTGCCCGCCCACCAGCACGAAGCGCTGGCTGCGCTCGGGCGAGTAGACGCCGCCGGCCAGGCCCAGACGGGCCAGCGCGCTGCGCTGCGCTTCGGGCAGCGTGGCGGCGTTGACCGGGGGCGGCGCGGGGGCGCTGGCGGCGGGTGCGACGGGCGCGCTGGCGGTCGATGCGGCGGGCTTGGCTGCGGCTGTGGACTGCTTTGATGTCGTGCGGTTCAGGCCGGCGCTCCCACCCTCACCCCGGCCCTCTCCCGCCTTGCGGGAGAGGGCGTTCGTGTCCTCTCCCCGCGGGGAGAGCGTAGGGGTGAGGGGCGTCGCAGCCGGCTCGGCGCTGGGCTGAGCAACCACCGGCCTTGGCGGCGGTGGCGCCGGCGCCGTGACCGGTGCCGTGGCCAAGGGCGGCGCCGCTGTCGGCGACGGCCTCGACCAGCCCCACCAAGCCGCGACGGCCAGCGCCAGGCACAGCGCCGCCGCCAACGTAAGCAGCCAGCCGGCGCGGCCGTCGCGCGGCCTCGCCGGCGCGGTGTCCAGCGTCGGCCAGCGCGCCACCTGGTCGAGCGCCGGCGGCTCGCCGCGGCGGCGTTCGGCCTCGGCACGGCGCAGGGCATCGAGGATGTACGACATCAGGGCTCCGCGCGCAGCTGGGGTTCGTCGGCGCCGGCGGCGCGCTGGATCTGCATCAGCGTCAGCGGGCCCAGCAGGCCATCGGCCGGCAGGCCTTGCGCCAGCTGGAAGGCGTAGACGCGCCGGCGCAAGGCTTCGTCGCGGGCCACCGGCGGGGCGCTGGGGCTGTCGGCGCCTTGCAGCGCGAGCAAGCGCTCCAGCGCCCAGTCGGCCGCGGGCCGGTCGGCCGCCAGCGGCGGCGGCCGCCACCAGGCCAGCCACTCGCCGCTCCACAGCGCCGGCAGGCGTTGCAGCGACAGCCGCTGCTCGCCGGCGGCGCCGCGCAGCAGCGCGTGATCGCTGCCCAGCGCCTGCAGCAGCACCATGCCGTCGCCGTTCAGCGTCAGCAGCAGCGGGCGGTCCAGGCGGCGCAGCAGCGCCAGGTCGCCGCGGCCCTGGTGGCAGGCCAGGCCCAGCGTGCGCGCGCGGCTGCAGGCATCGCCGGTCGCGGTGTTCGCGCCGTTCGCGCCGGCAGCACCGCCAGGGGCCGACGCCGCCAGCCCCCAGGCGGCGGCCAGTGCAGCGCCGGCGGCCTCGGCATCGGCAAAAGGCGTGGGCGTGTCGACGACGGCGATGGCGGCCGATGGTGCGGATGCGGCCGACGCCGCCGAGCCGGCCGTCGCTGCCGCCGCTGCGGCCGCTGCGGCCGCTGCGGCCGATGCGGTAGATGCCGCCGGCCGCGCCGCCGTGCCCGCGAACGGCCAGTGCCGCGGCAGCACCGCCGCCACCGCCACCGCCACCGCGGCGCCCAGCGCCAGCAGGCCGGCCGGCCAGGCCCAGGGCCAGCCGCGGCGGCGGCCGCGCGGCCGTTCGGCGCCGAAGGCTTCCAGCGCCGCGCGGCGCACGGTGGCCGCGTCGACGTGCGGGCGGCCTTCGGCGTAGGCGCCGAGCAGCGCGCGCTCGCACAGCAGGTTGATGCGCCGCGGCACGCCGCCGCTCAAGGCGTGCACGCGCGCCAGCGCGCGGCGGTCGAAAGGCGAGGGGCCGCTCAAGCCCGCCACCGTCAGCCGGTGCTGCACGTAGTCGGCGGTCTCGGCGGCGGTCAGCGGCCCCAGGTGCACGCGCGCGATCACGCGCTGCGACAACTGCTCCAGCTCGGGCCGCGCCAGCTTGTCGCGCAGCTCGGGCTGGCCGATCAGCACGATCTGCAGCAGCTTGCGCTCGGTGGTCTCCAGGTTGGTCAGCAGCCGCAATTGCTCCAGCAGGTCGGCCGACAGGGCTTGCGCTTCGTCGACCACCAGCAGGCACTTTTCGCCGCGCGCGTGCGTGTCCAGCAGGAAGCGGTTGAGCGCGTCGATGTACGGCTTGACGGTGGCCGGCGGCGGCGCCGCCGCATCGAGCGCGATGCCGAACTCCTGGCAGATGGTCTGCAGCAGCTCCACCGGCGTGAGCTTGGGGTTGTAGACGTAGGCGACGCGGTGGCCCGGGGGAATCTGATCGAGGAAGCAGCGGCACACCGTGGTCTTGCCGGTGCCGATCTCGCCGGTCAGCAGCACGAAGCCGCCGCCGCCCTGCAGCCCGTACAGCAGATGCGCCAGCGCTTCGCGGTGCATCGTGCTCAGGTGCAGGAAGCGCGGATCGGGTGCGATCGCGAACGCCTCCTGCCGCAGGCCGAAGAAGGGCGCGTACATGGCCGGCAGCATAGCCCGTACCCCGTTGGTAACCCCTTCGCGCGCGCTCGGGTTCTAATGCCGGCATGAACCAGCTCGATCAACTGAAGCAGTACACCGTCGTCGTCGCCGACACCGGCAACTTCAAGCAGATGGCGGCCTTCGCGCCGCGCGACGCCACGACCAACCCGTCGCTGATCCTCAAGGCGGTGCAGCAGGCCGACTACGCGCCGCTGCTGGCCGACGCGGTGGCCGCGCACCGCGGCGAGCCGCTGGACGCGCTGGTCGACCGCGTGCTGGTGCGCTTCGGTCTGGAGATCCTGAAGATCGTTCCCGGCCGCGTCAGCACCGAGGTCGATGCGCGGCTGTCGTTCGACACCGCGGCCAGCGTGGCGCGCGCGCGCCGGCTGGTCGACCTCTACGCCGCGGCCGGCGTCGGCCGCGAGCGCGTGCTGGTCAAGGTGGCGGCCACCTGGGAAGGCATCCGCGCCGCCGAGACGCTGGAGCGCGAAGGCATCCACTGCAACCTGACGCTGCTGTTCGCCTTCTGCCAGGCCGTGGCCTGCGCCGACGCCGGCGTGCGGCTGATCAGCCCCTTCGTCGGCCGCATCTACGACTGGTACAAGAAGGCCGCCGGCGCGGCCTGGGACGAGGCCGCCAACGCCGGCGCCAACGACCCCGGCGTGCGCTCGGTGACGGCGATCTTCAACCACTACAAGCGCCACGGCATCAAGACCGAAGTGATGGGCGCCAGCTTCCGCAACGTCGGCCAGGTGCTGGCGCTGGCCGGCTGCGACCTGCTGACCATCAGCCCCGAGCTGCTGGCCCAGTTGCAGGGCGCCGACGCGCCGGTGCCGCGCGCGCTGGACGCGGCCGCCGCGCAGGCGATGGACCTGCCGGCCGTGCACCACGACGAGCGCAGCTTCCGCTGGGCGCTGAACGAAGACGCGATGGCCAGCGACAAGCTGGCCGAAGGCATCCGCGCCTTCGCCGCCGATGCCGTGAAGCTGGACGCGCTGATCGACAAGGCGCGCGCATGAACGCCGCCGCGGCCTCCGCCGCCGCCGCCGCCGTCGTCACCGCGCCCCGCTGCGACCGCACCAAGGCCTGGGGCGCGCTGCAAGGCCACTTCGAGGCCCATGGCCGCGAGCTGGACCTGCGCGAGGCCTTCGCGCGCGACGCCGGCCGCTTCGACGCCTTCAGCCTGCAGGCGCCCGAGGTCTTTGCCGACTTGTCGAAGAACCTCATCGACGTGGCGACGCGGCGCTTCCTGCTCGACCTGGCGCGCGAATGCCGCATCGCCGAGCGGCGCGACGCCATGTTCGCCGGCGCGCCCATCAACACCAGCGAAGGCCGCGCCGTGCTGCACACCGCCTTGCGCGCGCCGCCCGGCACCGCGCCGTTCAGCGCCGAGGTGCACGGCGTGCTCGACGAGATGCTGGCCTTCGCCGAGCAGGTGCGCGGCGACGGTGCCTTCACCGACGTGGTCAACATCGGCATCGGCGGCAGCGACCTGGGCCCGGCGATGGCGGTGCCGGCGCTCGACGCCTTCGGCCAGCGCGGCCTGCGGCTGCACTTCGTCAGCAACGTCGACGGCCACGACATCGCGCCGGTGCTGCGCGAACTGCAGCCGCGCCAGACGCTGTTCATCATCGCCAGCAAGACCTTCACGACGCAGGAGACCATGGCCAACGCCGCCGTGGCGCGGCGTTGGTTCCTGGCGCAGGGCATGGCCGAAAGCGAAATCGGCCGCCACTTCTGCGCCACCACCACCAACGTGCAGGCGGCCGCCGCGTTCGGCATCGCGCGCACCTTCGGCTTCTGGGACTGGGTGGGCGGCCGCTACTCGCTGTGGAGCGCGATCGGCCTGCCGATCGCCATCGCCATCGGCGCGGCGAACTTCCGCGCGCTGCTGGCCGGCGCGCACGCGATGGACCGCCACTTCGTCGAGGCCGCGCCCGCCGCCAACCTGCCGCTGCAGTTGGGGTTGCTGGACGTCTGGTACCGCAACTTCCACCGCTTCGCCTCGCGCAGCATCGCGCCCTATCACCAGGGCCTGCGCCGGCTGCCGGCCTACCTGCAGCAACTGGAGATGGAAAGCAACGGCAAGCGCGTCGGCGCCGACGGCGAGCCGCTGCCCGCCACGCTGGGCACCAGCCCGGTGGTCTGGGGCGAGCCCGGCACCAACGGCCAGCATGCCTACTTCCAGATGCTGCATCAGGGCACCGACGTGATTCCGGTCGAGTTCATCGCCGTCAAGCGGCCGGGCCACGACTACCCGGCGCTGCACACCATGCTGCTGGCCAACTGCCTGGCGCAAAGCCAGGCGCTGATGCAGGGCAAGACCGCCGCCGAGGCGGCCACCGAGCACCCGCCCACCGCATCGCCCACGGTCGACCGCGCGGCGCTGGCGCGGCAGCGCAGCTTTCCCGGCAACCGGCCCAGCACCACCTTCGTGCTGGACGAGCTGACGCCGCGTTCGCTGGGCGCGCTGCTGGCGATGTACGAGCACCGCGTGTTCACCAGCGGCGCGCTGTGGGGCATCAACAGCTTCGACCAATGGGGCGTGGAACTGGGCAAGGCCTTGTGCAACCAGTTGCTGCCGCGCTTCGCCAATGGCGATGCGGCAGGGCTGGACGGCTCCACCGCGGGGCTGCTGCAGCGACTGATGCGATGAGCGCCGTCGTCTTCGACTTCGGCGCCGTGCTCTTCCAGTGGCAGCCGCTGGCGCTGCTGCGCGGCTGCGTGCCCGAACTGGCCACCGACGACGCCGCCGCGCGCCGGCTGGCGGCGCAGATCTTCGAGAGCTTCACGCCCGACAGCGACTGGGCGCGCTTCGACCTCGGCCGCATCGCCGAGGCCGAGCTGGCCGAGCGCATCGCCGCGCGCATCGGCATCGGCGCGGCGCAGGCCCGGCGCGTGATCGACGCCATCCCGCCGCACCTGCAGCCGCAGCCCGCCACTGTGGCGCTGCTCGGCCCGCTGCGCGCCGCCGGGCACCGGCTGTTCTACCTGTCGAACATGCCGCGGCCGTATGCCGATCACCTGGAACGTTGCAACCCCTTCATCGCCGAGTTTGCCGACGGCATCTTCTCGGGCCGCGTCGGGCTGATGAAGCCCGATGCCGCGATCTATGCGCTGGCGGAAACGCGCTTCGCGCTCGACCCGGCGCACACGCTGTTCATCGACGACCACGCCGGCAACGTGCAGGCCGCCGCCGGCCGCGGCTGGCAGACGCTGCAGTTCGCCGATGCCACGTCGTGCGAGCAGGCGCTGCGGCAGCGCGGCTGGCTGCCGGCCGGCGCGGCTCGATGAAGATTTGTGCCGCTCAGCGCGGCGGTGGCAGCGGATCGCCCAGCGTACGCCGCCACAGCCAGGGCCAGGCGCGCACGAGGTCGGGCCGCCGGCCAACGGCCTGCGGCGGCGCCAGCGGCCGCGGTGGGGGTCCGCGCTCGGCCACCGCGAAAGCGAAGGTGTAGTCGGGTTCGACGCCCATCCGCAGGTCGGCGACGACGACGCGTTCGCCGGCGGCGTGCAGCTTGTACAAGCCGCGGCTGAAGTCGCGGATGCGCTGCACATCGGCGTTGGCGCGGAACTGCTCGTCGAGCGCGGCGCCGCGCTCGAAGCGATCGAAGGCGATCGGCTCCGGCGCGTCCAGCAGCGAGTGAAAACCTTCGTGGTATTGCGCGCCGGACACCGCCACCACGCGCCACAACAGCGAGCTGAAGGCCGCCGGCGTGACCAGCAGCCGCTCGGCCACGATGCCTTGCGGCTGCAGCGCGGCCTGCGCGCGCTGCGTGACGATGGCCTGCGCCGCCAGGCCCCAGGCGAGGTAGGCGCCACCGAGCGCCAGTCCGATGGCATTGGCGCGCAGCCCGGCCGTGCTGCCGCGCGCGGCCAGTGCCCAGGCGGCGCCGGCCAGCCACGGCAGCGTGACCAGCGGGTCGATGATGAAGACGCTGCCCACGCCGAACGGCCGGTTGGAGAACGGCAGCGCGAGCTGCGTGCCGTACACGGTGAGGGCGTCCAGCAGCGGATGCGTCACCAGCGCCAGCCAAAGCGCCAGCCACCACGCGCGCCAATGCGCCTGCTCGCGGTGCACGGCGACGACCAGCGCGGTGAGCAGCGGCGACGCCAGCGTCAGCCAGAACAGCGCGTGCGACTCGGCGCGGTGCAGCACCATGTCGAGGATGGGGTCGCCGTGGTCGACCAGCACGTCCAGGTCGGGCAGCGTGCCGGCCACCGCGCCCCACAGCGCCGCCTTCCACGGCGCCGTGCGCCGGCGCAGCACCGCCATGCCGACCGCGGCGCCCAGCGCGACGTGGGTCAGCGAATCCACGTCGGCGGCGTCAGCGTCCGGGTGCGGCCAATCCCGCCAGCGCCTGCTGCACCGCTTCGTCCGCCTGTGCCACCACCTGGCGCTTCCAGTCGTCGCTGTCGGTGTAGAAGGCGTCGCGCGTCTGGCGCTTGATGGTGCGGCGCACGTCGTCGGGCGTTTCGGGGTGGTTCTCCAGCCACTGGTCGGCGCGCAGCGCGGTCATCACCTCGGTCATCGGCAGCGTGCCGTATTCCAGCGCGATGCCGGTGTACTCGGCCTGCGGGCATTCTTGGTAGACGGCCTCGAAGGCCATGCCGAAAAGCCGCGCCGAGGTGGACGATCCGTCGTAGATCGACGTGACCTGCTCGCCCCACCACTGCCGCGCGCGCGCCAGCGTGGCGGCGTCTTCGCGGGCGCTGAAGATGCGTTCGCCGTGGCCGTTGGGCCCGAGGCCGGTGTGCAGGTCGATCCAGCCCAGACGGCGGCAGCGCTGCGCGTGCTCGCGCAGGATCTCGCGCCAGGTGCGCTGGCTCCAGCTCGGGTTGCGGCCGGCGAAGAACAGGCCTTCGGGGTGATCGTGCTGGCCGCTGCTGACGGCGGTCTGGAAGCCCTTCATGCCGTGGCGGGCGATGAACCCGGCAATCACCTGCTCGGCGGCCGCCGCGGGCGGCCAGTGCACCGGCACCAGCGCGTGGGCCAGCTCGTCGTAGCCGGGGTTGGCCGGCAGCGGTTGGCCGAAGTCGACGAAGTTGCGGTTGAGGTCGACGTTCTCCTGCGTCGTGCGCCGCCACCAGCTGAAGCCCCAGGGGTTGAGCGCGTGCACGAACAGCAGCGCCACGCCGGCCTGCGCCGCCTGGCGCAGCACCTGGCCCTGTTGCAGCAGCCGCACCTGGATGCCCGAGCCGCAGAAGCCCTCCAACCCATGGCAGCCGCTGGTGACGATCAGCAGGCTTGGCGCATCGGCGGCGCCATGGCGGGCCACGTCGACGGCCAGCTCTTCGCCGTCGCGGCCCAGCAGCGGGTGGCGGTGGGCGTGCACCGCCAGCCCGGCGCCGGCGGCGGCCTGCAGGAACTTGTTGCGCGCTTCGGCGTAGCTCTGGGCGAAGGCGGCGGGGAGTTCGGCAGCAGCGTCGTCGGCCATCGCGGCCTCAGCGCGGCTGGGCCAGCCAGGCTTCGGCCATGCGCACCCAGGCCGTCGCGCCCAGCGGGATCAACTCGTCGTTGAAGTCGTAGTTCGGGTTGTGCAGCATGCAAGGGCCTTCGCCGTGGCCCATGGCGCGGTGGCTGCCGTCGCCGTTGCCGATGACGAAGTAGCAGCCCGGCTTGGCCTGCAGGAAGTAGCTGAAGTCCTCCGAGCCCATGGTCGGCTCGTAGGGCAGCACGTTCTCGGGCCCCACCACCTGGGCCAGCACGCTGCGCGCGAATTCGGTCTCGGCGGCGTGGTTGATGGTGGGCGGGTAGTTGCGGTGGAACTCGAAGACGCAGCTCGCCTCGAAGGCCGCGCAGGTGGCTTCGGCGATGGTCTTCATGCGCCGCTCCACCAGGTCGAGCACGTCGCTGCTGAAGGTGCGCACGGTGCCCTGGATCTCGCAGCTGTCGGGAATCACGTTGCTCGCTTCGCCGGCGTGGATCATCGTCACCGAGATCACCGCGGTGTCGATCGGCCGCTTGTTGCGCGTGACGATGGTCTGGAAGGCCTGCACCATCTGGCAGGCCACCGGCACCGGGTCGACGCCGTTGTGCGGCAGCGCCGCGTGCGCCCCCTTGCCGACGATGGTGATCTTGAACTCGTTGGAGCTGGCCATCATCGGCCCCGGGGTCAGCGCAAACTGGCCGACCTTCATGCCCGGCCAGTTGTGCATGCCGAAGATGGCCTCCATCGGGAACTTGTCGAACAGGCCGTCCTTCATCATCTCGCGCGCGCCGCCGCCGCCTTCCTCGGCCGGCTGGAAGACGAGGTAGACCGTGCCGTCGAAGTTGCGGTGCTTGGACAAATGCTTGGCCGCGGCCAGCAGCATGGCGGTGTGGCCGTCGTGGCCGCAGGCGTGCATCTTGCCCTGGTGGGTGCTGGCGTGGGCGAAGTGGTTGTGCTCGGTCATCGGCAGCGCGTCGATGTCGGCGCGCAGCCCCACGGCGCGCGCTGAAGTGCCGTTCTTGACGATGCCGACGACGCCGGTGGTGCCCAGGCCGCGGTGGATGGGAATGCCCCAATCGGTGAGCGCCTTGGCCACCAGGTCGGCGGTGCGCTGCTCCTGGAAGCACAGCTCGGGATGGGCGTGGATGTCGCGGCGCAGCGCGGTGATGGCGGCGGCGTCGGCGAGGATGGATTCGATCATCTGCATGGCGGGCCTGCTGCTGGCAAAGAGGGGAGCGAATCAGTTTACGCCGCTACCCGATACCCGTCGTACGCAGCGCCGCCTTCCCCCTCGGGGACAGGCCGCCGCAGGCGACCAGGGGGAGCGGCGGTGAGAAGCGGGCCGAACCCGATCCGGCTTTGCCGGTCGGGTTCGGTGCCCCCACGGGGGGCGGCCGCCCGACGGCCGGGGGCTCCAGCTACCGTCTGACCTTGCCGTCGCCGGTCAGCACCGTCAGCTCCGCGAAGCTCGACCCGGCGTGGTTGCGCGGGCTGAAGCCCACCGCGAAGCCGCCCAGGTCCAGCCGCGACAGGCCTTCCAGCGCCGACACCAGGCCCTCGCGCGTGGCCGCCTTGCCGGCGCGGCGCAGGCCTTCGGCGAACACGCGCGCGGCCACGTAGCCTTCGATGCTGCTGTAGTTCGGCGCCGTGCCGCCGCCGGCGCGGCGCACCGCGTCGAGGTACTCGCGCGCGATGCCGGTGGTGGTGGACGACGGGTGCGGCATCACCTGGCTGATCATCACGCCGCGGCCGTCGCCGCCCAGCTCGTCGGCCAGCGCCTGGCTGCCGACGAAGCTCACGTTGTAGAACGTGCCGCCGTAGCCGGCCTGGCGCGCCGCGCGCACGAAGGCGGCGCAGCTCTTGTAGGCGCTGATCTGCACCACCGCGTGCGGCATCTGCGGCACGATGGCCTTGACCGCCGCCGCCACGTCGACGCTGTTGCGCTCCACCGTGCCCACCGCCACCGGCTGCAGCCCCTGCGGCGCCAGCGCGCGCAGCACGCCGTCGAGCCCGGCCTGGCCGTAGCTGTCGTTCTGGCGGAACACGGCAATGCGCTTGAGCCCCAGCTCGGTCAGCTGACGCACGATCAACGCCGTCTCGTCGAAATACGAGGCGCGCACGTGGAAGACCCAGCGCGACAGCGGCTCGCGCAGCGCCTGCGCGCCGGTGAACGGGCCGAAGAACGGAATGCGCGCCTGGTTGACCAGCGGCAGCACCGCCAGGCTGGTGGGCGTGCCGACGTAGCCCAGCAGCGCGAAGGCGTCGTCGCGGATGAACTGCTCGGTGTTGGCCTTGCAGCGGTCGGGCTCGTAGCCGTCGTCCAGCAGCCGCAGCTCGACCGGCCGCCCGCCGACGCCGCCTTGCGCGTTGAAATGGTCGAGGTAGAGCTTGGCGCCGTGGTGCATCTGGATGCCCAGTTGCGCGGCGGCGCCGGTGGTGGGGGCCGACTGGCCCAGCAGCAGCGGGCGCTCCTGCGCCAGGGCCGGCAGCGCCAGTGCCGCGGCGGCGCCGGCCAGGTGGCCCAGCGCGCGGCGGCGCGCGGAAACTTGCGTCATGGGGGTACTGCGGAGAGGCTGCAACAACGGGGGCACTAGCCTAGCGCGTCGCGCGGCCGTCGGGCATCGGTGCGTCACCCGAGGACCCCGAGGGTGCAGGGGGCTTCGACGGCCCCGAGTGCCGCCCGCCGCCCGCCGCCCGCCGCACCCGGCCCACGCGCTGTGCCATAGTTTCACCGATGAACGCCCCTGCCGAGCTTCGCACCGTGCTGGCGGCCTGCCCGCACGATTGTCCCGACACCTGTTCGCTGCAGGTCAGCGTGGCCGGCGGCCGCGCCGTGCGCGTGACCGGCAACCCCGGCCACCCCAACACGCAGGGCGTGTTGTGCACCAAGGTCAGCCGTTATGTCGAGCGCACCTACCATCCCGAGCGCGTGCTGCAGCCGCTGCGCCGCGTGGGGCCCAAGGGCGAGGGCCGCTTCGAGCCGGTGAGCTGGGACGCCGCGCTGGCCGACATCGCCGCGCGGCTGCAGACCATCGCCGCGCGCGACCCGCAGGGCATCCTGCCCTACAGCTACGCCGGCACCATGGGCCTGGTGCAGGGCGAGACGATGGCGATGCGCTTCTTCCACAAGCTCGGCGCCAGCCGGCTGGACCGCACCATCTGCTCGTCCGCCGGCGGCGAGGCGCTGGCCGCCACCTACGGCGGCAAGGTGGGCATGCAAACCCGCTTCTTCACCGAGAGCCGGCTGATCCTGATCTGGGGCAGCAACTCGATCGCGTCCAACCTGCATTTCTGGACGCTGGCGCAGCAGGCCAAGCGCGACGGCGCCAAGCTGGTCTGCATCGACCCGCGGCGCAGCGAGACGGCCGAGAAGTGCCACCAGCACATCGCGCTGCGCCCCGGCACCGACGGCGCGCTGGCGCTCGGCCTGATGCACCAGCTGATCCGGCACGACTGGCTGGACCACGACTACATCGCGCGCCATCTCGACGGCTGGCCGGCCTTGCGCGAACGCGCGCTGCAATGGCCGCCCGAGCGCGTGGCCGCCACCTGCGGCATCACGGCCGACGAGGTGCGCCAACTCGCGCGCGACTACGGGACCATCAAGCCCGCGGCCATCCGCCTCAACTACGGCATGCAGCGCGTGCACGGCGGCGGCAGCGCGGTGCGGCTGGCGGCGCTGCTGCCCTGCCTGGTGGGCGCCTGGCGGCAGCGCGGCGGCGGGCTGCTGCTGTCGTCGTCGGGCTGGTTCGCACGCGCCCGCGACGACGCCGCGCTGCAGCGGCCCGACCTGCTGGCCGGCCGCCGGCCGCGCACCATCAACATGAGCACGATCGGCGACGATCTGCTGCGCGAAGCCTCGCCCGCCTTCGGCCCGCGCGTGCAGGCGCTGGTGGTCTACAACAGCAACCCGGTGGCGGTGGCGCCGGAAGGCGCCAAGGTGGCGGCCGGCTTCGCGCGCGAAGACCTGTTCACCGTGGTGCTGGAGCACTTCCTGACCGATACCGCTGATTTCGCAGATTATGTGCTGCCGGCCACGACCCAGCTCGAACACTGGGACGTGCACGGCACCTACGGCCACACCGACGTCATCCTCAACCGCCCGGCGGTGGCGCCGCAAGGCCAGGCGAAGTCCAATGCCGAGATCTTCCGCCTGCTGGCCGCGCGCCTGGGCTTCGACGATCCCTGCTTCGCCGACGGCGACGAGGCGCTGGCCTGCAGCGCCTTCAGCGCCGCGCAGGTCGATCGCGAGCGGCTGCTGCGCGAGGGCTGGGCGCCGCTGCCGGTGCCCGACGCGCCGTTTGCCCACGGCGGCTTCCACACCGCCAACGGCCGTGCCCAGGCCGACCCGCCGGGCCTGGGCGTGGCCGACCACGTGGCCAACCACGAATCGGCCGAGCGCACGCCCGAACTGGCGGCGCGCTACCCGCTGGCGATGATCTCGCCGCCGGCGCGGCACTTCCTCAACTCCACCTTCGTCAACGTGAAAAGCCTGCGCTCGGTGGAAGGCGAGCCGATCGTGGAGATCCACCCCGACGACGCCGCGGCGCGCGGCATCGAAAGCGGGCAGACCGTCACCGTCTTCAACGATCGCGGCCGCTACCGCTGCAAGGCCGAGGTCAGCGTTCGCGCGCGGCCCGGCGTCGTCAACGGGCTGGGCATCTGGTGGCGCAAGTTCGGCCTCGACGGCCGCAACGTCAACGAGCTGACGCACCAGCGCCTGACCGACATCGGCCGTGGGCCCACGTTCTACGACTGCCTGGTGGACGTGGCCGCGGGTTAGGCGCCGGCTGCTGATGGCCTCGGTCGGCCTTGCGGGCACGGCGGCGCTGGCGGCCGCCGCCGTCTGCCTGGGCAGCGGCTGCTCGACGCTGGGCTACTACGGCCAGGCGCTGCAAGGGCATCTGGAGCTGATGCACCGCGCGCGGCCGGTGGCTGATTGGCTGGCCGAGCCCGACATGTCGCCGCACTTGCGCGAACGCCTGGCGCTGGCGCAGCGGATGCGCGACTTCGCCAGCCGAGAGCTGGCTTTGCCCGACAACCGCAGCTACCGCGCCTATGCCGACCTGCAGCGAGCCGCCGCGGTGTGGAACGTGGTGGCGGCGCCCGAGCTGTCGCTGACGCTCAAGACCTGGTGCTTTCCCGTCATGGGGTGCGTGGGCTATCGGGGTTATTTCGACCGCGCCGCCGCGCAGGCGCTGGGCGACCGGCTGCAGGGCGAGGGCTTCGAGGTCAGCGTCTACGGCGTGCCGGCCTATTCCAGCCTGGGCTGGAGCAACTGGATCGGCGGCGACCCGCTGCTCAACACCTTCATCGACTGGCCCGAGGGCGACCTGGCGCGGTTGATCTTCCACGAGCTGGCGCACCAGGTGGCCTACGCGGCCGACGACACCACCTTCAACGAAAGCTTCGCCACCGCAGTGGAGCGCCTGGGCGGCGACCGCTGGCTGGCCGACCGGCCGCAGGCGCGCGCCGAACTGGCGCGCGCCGACCGCCGGCGCGCCGAATTCCGCGTGCTGATGCAGACCCAGCGCGAGCGGCTGCTGGCCTTGTACGCCGGCACGCTGGACGATGCCGCCAAGCGCGCGCGCAAGGCCGAACTGATGAGCCAGTGGCGCGCCGAGTACGCTCAATTCAAGGCCCAGCACTGGGGCGGCGACGCCAGCTACGACGGCGTGGTGGCGCGCGCCAACAACGCCAGCTTCGGCGTGCAGGCGGCCTACCACGAACTGGTGCCGGCCTTCGAGCGCCTGTTCGCGCGCGAGGGCGGCGACTTCCCGCGCTTCTATGCCGAAGTGCGGCGCCTGGCCGCCTTGCCGAAGGCCGAGCGGCGCGCCACACTCGACGCCATCGTCCGCTGAAGGAGACCGCCACCGTGCCCGACATCCGCATCCACCGTGAACACCAGCTCGGCCTGCCCAAGGCGCGCAAGGTCGCCTGGACCTGGGCCGAGCAGGCGGAGCGCCGCTTCGACATGCAGTGCACGGTGATCGAAGGCGAGACCAGCGACACGGTGGAGTTCACGCGCGCCGGCGTCAATGGCCGGCTGATCGTGGCGGCCGACCACTTCGACCTCGATGCCAAGCTCGGCTTCCTGCTCGGCGCCTTCGCCAGGACCATCGAGTCGGAAATCCAGGGCACGCTGGACGAACTGCTGGCCAAGAGCCAGGGCGGCAAGGCCGCGCCGGCGGCGAAGAAGGCGGCGGCGAAGAAGAAGTAACGCCGCGTTGCCTGCCGCGGCCGCGGCCGCGGCCGTCGCCGCCATCGGCGGCCCGCTTGCGCCGCCGCGCGCCGCTGCGGTACCGTTGCCGAAGCCGGACCACCCGGCATGGAGAGCTGCAATGAAACTCGATGCACGTGTCGCGCTGGCCGCCGTGGGCCTGATGCTGGCCGCCGCCGGCGCCAAGGCCGATCTGGCGCTGTACCAGGACGACGACTTCCGCGGCCGCTCGATGGTCGTCGGGCAGGCCGTGCGCAACCTGACCGACGAAGGCTTCAACGACCGCGTCTCGTCGGTGATGATCCGCAGCGGCAACTGGCTGCTGTGCACCGACGCCGACTTCAAGGGCCAGTGCATCACGCTGGGGCCGGGGCGCTATCCGTCGCTGCGGCCGATGGGGCTGAACGACAACGTCTCGTCGGTGCGCGAGGTCGACCGCCGCGACGGCCGCTGGAACGAAGACCGCGCGCCGCAGATCCACATGGACGGCAACCGCTTCGGCCGCGTCATCTTCGACAACGGCTGCATGGTGTTCTACGACCCGCAGGGCCGCCGCGGCCAGTCGCGCGGCGGCTGCAACGAACGCCAGGTGCGCCGCGCCGACGAGGCGATGCGCGCCTACCGCGACCAGCAAGGCCACGACCGCTACGACAACGACCGCTCGTGGAACCGCGGCGACCGCGGCGACGACAACACGCCGCCGAATCTGGTGGTCAGCCCCAACGGCAGCGGCGAGGCGATCTACACCAACAACTGCGTGGTGCAACTCAGCGCGAGCGGCCGCCGCGTGCGCAGCAGCCCGCCCTGCTCGCAGCGCCAGCTGCGCGTGGCCGAAGAGGTGATGGCCGAGCAGATCCGGTCGCAGACGCGGTATTGAGGGTTGGCGGGCGACGCGGGGCGGGCCGTCCGCGCAAGCGGCCCGCCGCTTTACGGCGCTTCCCGGCGCTTCCCGGCGCTCAGGCGACCGCAGCTCCCGCCTGAAACCGCGTCACCCGCCGCGGCCGCAAGTGCACGCGGATGCCGGGCGCCAGGCGCAGCTGCTCGCGCAGCACGTTCCAGCGTTCGCGCGGCAGTTCCACGTCGATGAAGCCTTGGTCGCCGTCGCGGCGGAACTCCAGCCGCGTCTGCGGGCCCACGGTCAGGGTCTGCGCCAGCGTCACGGGCCAGGTGTCGGCGCCGGCCTCGGCGACGATCTCCAGCTCGTGCGGGCGCACGTAGCTCACCTCGCCGGCGCCTTGTTCCACGCGGCCGTGGAAGAGGTTGACGTCGCCCAGGAACTGCAGCACGAAAGGCGTGGCCGGGTGGTCGTAGACCTGGTCGGGGCTGCCCTGCTGTTCGACCTTGCCGTGGTTCATCACCACCACGCGGTCGGCGACTTCCATCGCCTCGTCCTGGTCGTGGGTGACGAAGACGCTGGTGACGTGCACCTCGTCGTGCAGCCGGCGCAGCCAGCGGCGCAGCTCCTTGCGCACCTTGGCGTCGAGCGCGCCGAAGGGTTCGTCGAGCAGCAGCACCTGCGGCTCGACGGCCAAGGCACGGGCCAGTGCGATGCGCTGGCGCTGGCCGCCGGACAACTGGTGCGGGTAGCGGTCGGCGAGGAACGCCAACTGCACCAGCTCCAGCAGCGCCATCACCTTCTTGCGGATCTCGGCTTCGGGCGGCCGCGTGGACTTGGGCCGTACCCGCAGCCCGAACGCCACGTTCTCGAAGATCGTCATGTGGCCGAACAGCGCGTAATGCTGGAAGACGAAGCCGACCTGGCGTTCGCGCACGTCGGTGTGGGTGGCGTCTTCGCCGTGGAACAGCACGTGGCCCGAGTCGGGCACTTCCAGCCCGGCGATGATGCGCAACAGCGTGGTCTTGCCGCAGCCCGAAGGGCCCAGCAGCGCGACCAGTTCGCCCGACGGGATGTCGAGGTCGATGTGGTCGCAGGCGACGGTGGCGCCGAAGCGCTTGTTCAGCTGGCGGACGGCAATGCTCATGAGTGCCCCCTGGTCCGGGCCAGCCCGGCCCGCCCCCCGCGGGGGTTCAAGTTGACCGCCAGAGCCGGATCAACTTGAGGGATCCCGCGCTTTTCCTGTTGCAGCCGGCGTTCGACGAGGTACTTCAGCGCCAGCGTCACCAGCGCCAGCGCGGCCAGCAGCGATGCCACCGCGAAGGCGGCGGCAAACTGGTATTCGTTGTAGGCGATCTCGATGTGCAGCGGCATCGTGTTGGTCTGGCCGCGGATGTGGCCCGAGACCACGCTGACGGCGCCGAACTCGCCCATCGCGCGCGCGTTGCACAGGATCACGCCGTACAGCAGCGCCCACTGCACGTTGGGCAGCGTCACGCGGCGCAGGATCTGCCAGCCGCCGGCGCCCAGCACGCGCGCCGCCTCTTCCTGCTCGATGCCTTGCGCCTGCATCAGCGGAATCAGCTCGCGGGCGACGAAAGGGAAGGTCACGAACACCGTGGCCAGCACGATGCCGGGCACCGCAAAGATGATCTTCAGGTCGTGCTCGCGCAACCATTCGCCGAACCAGCCCTGCAGCCCGAACACCAGCACGTAGATCAGGCCGGCGATCACCGGGCTCACCGAGAACGGCAGGTCGATCAGCGTCAGCAGCAGCTGCTTGCCGCGGAAGTCGAACTTGGCGATCGCCCAGGCCGCCGCCAGGCCGAAGACCAGGTTCAGCGGCACGCTGATGGCGGCGGCGATCAGCGTCAGCTTGATCGCCGCCAGCGCGTCGGGCTCGGTGATGGCCGTCAGGTAGACCTGCCAGCCCTTCTTGAAAGCCTCGGCGAAGACGGTGGCCAGCGGGATGAAGAGAAACAGCGTCATGAAGCCGAGCGCCAGCGCGATCAGCGTCCATTGCACCCAGCGCGGCTCGGCCGTTGCGGTGCGCCGGCCTTCACCCCAACCCTCTCCCGCAAGCGGGAGAGGGGGCGTGGACTCCCTCTCCCGCTTGCGGGAGAGGGTCAGGGGTGAGGGCCTCTGCCCGGCTGCCACGGTACTCACAGTCCCCCCTGCCGCTTGCGCGACCAGGCCTGCAGCAGATTGATGATCAATAACAACGCAAACGCGGCCACCAGCATCACCACGGCGATCGCGGTGGCGCCGGCGTAGTCGTACTGCTCCAGCTTGGTGATGATGAGCAGCGGCGTGATCTCGCTGACCATCGGCAGGTTGCCGGCGATGAAGATCACGCTGCCGTATTCGCCCAAGGCGCGCGCGAAGGCCAGCGCAAAGCCGGTCAGCAGCGCCGGCGTGACGATGGGCAGGATCACCTTCGCGAAGGTCTGCCGCCGGCTGGCGCCCAGGGTTGCGGCGGCTTCTTCCAGCTCGCGGTTCAGGTCTTCCAGCACCGGCTGCAGCGTGCGCACCACGAAGGGCAGCCCGATGAAGACCAGCGCCACCCACACGCCCAGCGGCGTGAAGCTCACCTTGAACGGCAGCCAGCGGCCGATCCAGCCGTTTTGCGCGTAGATGGCCGTCAGCGCGATGCCGGCCACCGCGGTGGGCAGCGCGAACGGAAGGTCGACCAGCGCGTCGACGAAGCGCTTGGCCGGGAAGCGGTAGCGCACCAGCACCCAGGCGATGACGAGGCCGAACACGGTGTTCAGCGCCGCCGCCGCGAACGAGGCGCCGAAGGTCAGCCGGTACGAGGCCAGCACGCGCGGCGTGGCCACCGCGTCGACGAACTGGGCCCAGCTCAGCGTGAAGGTCTTGAGGAACGCCGCCGAGAGCGGGATCAGCACGATCAGGCTCAGGTACAGCAGCGCGAAGCCCAGCGCGAGGTCGAAGCCGGGCAGCACGCTGTGCCGCCGCAGCAGGGTGCGGGAAAAGATCATCGCAGCGCCGGCGGTACGCTTACTTTCGGGTGTAGATCTGGTCGAACACGCCGCCGTCGGCGAAGTGCGTCTTCTGCGCCTGGGTCCAGCCGCCGAACACCTCGTCGATGGTGAAGAGGTTCAGCTTCGGAAAGCTCTTGTCGTACTTGGCCGCCACCTTGGCTTCGATCGGACGGTAGAAGTGGCGCGCGGCGATCTCCTGGCCTTCGGGCGAGTACAGGTATTCGAGGTAGGCCTGCGCCACGGCGCGCGTGCCGCGGCGGTCGACGTTCTTGTCGACCACGGTCACCGGTGGCTCGGCCAGGATGCTGAGCGGCGGGTAGACGATGTCGAACTTGTCGGCGCCGAATTCCTTGAGCGACAGGTGCGCTTCGTTCTCCCAGGCCAGCAGCACGTCGCCGATGCCGCGCTCGGCAAAGGTCACGGTGGAGCCGCGGGCGCCGCTGTCCAGCACCGGCACGTTGCTGAACAACTTGGCGACGAAGTCGCGCGCCTTGGTGTCATTGCCGCCGGGCTGCTTCAGCGCGTATCCGTAAGCTGCCAGGTAGCCCCAGCGTGCGCCGCCGCTGGTCTTGGGGTTGGCAGTGACCACCGAGACGCCGGGCTTGACCAGGTCGTCCCAGTTCTTGATGCCCTTGGGGTTGCCCTTGCGCACCAGGAAGATGTAGGTGCTGGTGTAGGGCGAGCTGTTGTGCGGCAGGCGCTTTTGCCAGTCGGCGGGGATCAGCTTGGCCTTCGCGGCCAGTTCGTCGACGTCGTAGGCCAGCGCCAGCGTCACCACGTCGGCATCCAGCCCGTCGATCACCGAGCGCGCCTGCTTGCCCGACCCGCCGTGGCTTTGCTTGACCGCCACGGTGTCGCCGGTCTTGCCCTTCCAGTGCGCGGCAAAGGCCTTGTTGAAGTCGGCGTACAGCTCGCGCGTGGGGTCGTAGCTGACGTTGAGCAGCGCCACCTCTTTCGCCGCGGCCGGCAGCGCCACGGCGGCCAGCGAGGCGCCCAGCGACAACGACAAGGACCAAGACAAGGCCAGCGCCGCGCGGCGGCGAAGGGAAGGCAAGCGCATGAACGGGGCTCCGCATCGGTGAGATTCGATGCCCGCATGCTAGGAAGCGGCGCCGCAACGGGAAACGAATGAAAGCGACGATGCTTATGCGTTCCGCGTTGGGCGGGGTTGGGCGAAGCCAGGGCGTGCGCCGGTGCCGGCCTCAGGTCGCGCCGATCTCGCGTCCGCCGAAGGCCAGCGCCAGGTGGTCGACGAAGGCCAGCACCCGCTGCGAGCCGCGCAGGCCCTGCGGGTAGACCGCGAAGATGTCGGCATCCGGCGTGGCGTACTGCGGCAAGACCTGCACCAGCCGGCCGCTGCGCAGGTGGCGGGCGATGTCCCACTCGGCGCGCATCAGGATGCCGTGGCCGTCCAGCGCCCAGTTGACGGCGATGCCGCCGTCGTTGGTCGACAGCGCGCCGCCCACCTTGACCGACTGCAACGTGCCGCGCCGGCCGCGGCCGGTGAGGCGCCAGACGCCATAGGCCTGGTTGCCCTGGCGGATGGTGATGCACTGGTGGCGGGCCAGGTCTTCGGGGAAGCGCGGCGTGCCATGCCGCGCCAGATACGCCGGCGCCGCGCACAGCAGCCGGCGGTTCGCCGCCAGCCGCCGCGCGACGACGCGCGATTCCGGCGGCGCGCCGAAGCGCACGCAGACGTCGAAGGCATCGTCGGTCAGCGGCGGCGGCTCCACCGACAACTGCAGCTGCACTTCGACCTGCGGGAACTTGCGGTTGAAACGCGAGATCTGCGGCGCCACGTGGCTGCGCCCGAAGCCGAGCGTGGCATTGACGCGCAGCAGCCCCTTGGGCGTGGCCTTGACGGCGCCCAGCGCCTGCTCGAGTTCTTCGATGCCGCCCAGGATGCGGCGCGCGTGCTCGACGTAGAGCTCGCCCTCGGGCGTCAGGCTCATGCGCCGCGTGCTGCGGTTGAGCAGCCGCACGCCCACGCGCGACTCCATCTGCGCCAGGTGCTTGCTGACGGCGGGCGTCGAGATGCCCAGTTCGCGCGCCGCGGCGCTGAGGCTGCCGACGCGCGCCAGCACCGAGAAGAAGGCCAGGTCGGCCGGCATCACCTTGTTCATGCCGCCGCGCCGAGCGTGAACCTGCGGTTCATCATGGATTGAATTCTGGCGCGATTTTTTCCGCTGCGCTTGCCTACAGTCCGGGCCACGGCCAGCAACGACAGGACGAGACCCATGAAGACCTACGCCATCGCCACCATCCCCGGAGACGGCATCGGCAAGGAAGTGGTGCCCGCGGGGCGCCGGGTGTTGGAAGCAGTAGCCGCCGCCTCGGGTGGCTTCGCTTTCGAGTTCGAAGACTTCGGCTGGGGCGGCGACTGGTTCCGCGCCCACGGCGAGATGATGCCCGCCGATGGCCTGGCGGCGCTGCGCGGCAAGGACGCGATCCTGTTCGGCTCGGCCGGCGACCCGCACATCCCCGATCACGTCACGCTGTGGGGCCTGCGGCTGAAGATCTGCCAGGGCTTCGACCAGTACGCCAACGTGCGGCCGACGCGCATCCTGCCGGGCATCGACGCGCCGCTGAAGCGCTGCCGGCCCGAGGACCTGGACTGGGTGATCGTGCGCGAGAACTCCGAGGGCGAGTACGCCGGCGTCGGCGGCCGCGCGCACCAGGGCCATCCGATCGAGGTGGCCACCGACGTCTCGATGATGACGCGCGTCGGCGTCGAGCGCATCCTGCGCTTCGCCTTCGAGCTGGCGCGCTCGCGGCCGCGCCGGCTGCTGACCGTCGTCACCAAGAGCAATGCGCAGCGGCACGCGATGGTGATGTGGGACGAGGTGGCCGCGCAGGTCGCGCAGGACTTCCCCGAAGTCCGCTGGGACAAGGAACTGGTCGACGCGATGACCGCGCGCATGGTCAACCGGCCGGCGTCGATCGACACCGTGGTCGCGACCAACCTGCATGCCGACATCCTCAGCGACCTGGCGGCCGCGCTGGCCGGCAGCCTGGGCATCGCGCCGACCGCCAACCTCGACCCCGAGCGCCGCTACCCCAGCATGTTCGAGCCGATCCACGGCTCGGCCTTCGACATCATGGGCCAGGGCCTGGCCAACCCGGTGGGCACCTTCTGGAGCTGCGTGATGCTGCTCGAGCACCTCGGCGAGGCGGCCGCGGCGCGGCGCCTGATGCAGGCGATCGAGACCGTCACCGCCACGCCGGCGCTGCACACGCGCGACCTCGGCGGCCGCGCGACGACGGCCGAGGTCACGCAAGCGGTCTGCCGCCAGCTGGCCGCGGCCGCGCGCTGAGCCGCGGCGCCGCTACACGCTGAGCATCCGCGCGCGGCGCCGTTGCCACGCGCTGTCCCACCCACGTCCAACCCGCGGAGACATTCGATGACGAGAACGACGCCCATGCGGCGCGCGATGCTGGCCGCCGCGGCCCTGTGCCTGGCCGGCGGCGCCGGCGCGCAGGCCTGGCCCGAGAGGCCGATCACGCTGGTGGTTCCGTTTCCCGCCGGCGGCACGACCGACGTGCTGGCGCGGGCGCTGGCCGAGAAGCTGCAGGCCGCGCTCGGCCAGGCGGTGATCGTCGAAAGCAAGCCCGGCGCCGGCGCCACGCTGGGCGCCGACGTCGTCGCCAAGGCCAGGCCCGACGGCTACACGCTGCTGGTCGGCGCGGTGCACCACACCATCGCCACCAGCGTCTACAAGAAGCTGCCGTACGACTTGCAGCGCGACTTCCAGCCGCTGACCCTCATCGCGATGGTGCCCAACGTGCTGGTCGTCAGCGCGGCCTCGCCGGCGAAGTCGGTGGCCGACCTCGTCGCGCAGGCCAAGGCCGCGAAGCCGGAGTTGAGCTTCGGCTCCAACGGCAACGGCACCGCGCAGCACCTGATCGGCACGCAGTTCCAGAACCAGACGGGCACGACGCTGCTGCACATCCCCTACAAGGGCAGCGGGCCGCTGACCACCGACCTGCTCGGCGGCCAGGTGACGATGTCGTTCGACACCATCACGCCGGTGCTGCCGCACATCCAGGCCGGCAAGCTGCGCCCGCTGGCGGTGACGACGGCCAAGCGCTCGTCGGCACTGCCGCAGGTGCCGACGCTGGCCGAGTCGGGCCTGCCCGGCTTCGACATCGGCACCTGGTTCGGCGTGCTGGCGCCGGCGGCCACGCCCAAGGCCATCACGACCCGGTTGTCCGACGAGATGCAGAAGATCATCCGCACGCCGGAGTTCAGAAAGCGCATGGACGAGATCGGCGCCGAGCCGATCGGCAACACGCCGGAGCAGATGGCGCGGCAGATCCGGGAGGAGACGGAAAAGTTCGCCCGGCTCGTGAAGCAGGCGAACGTCGTGATCGATTGAAGCGCGGCGGCGGCGGCCGGCCGTCCGGCCCGCCGCGCGCGCTGCGCGTTCCGTTCCGGCAGCTCAGCTCAGCTCAGCCCAGCGCCAGCTTGAACACCGCCACCGACTGCACCAGCTGGTCGGCCTGCTGCCGCAAGCCCTCGGCGGCGGCGGCGCTTTCTTCCACCAGCGCCGCGTTGCGCTGCGTCACCTGGTCCATCTGCGTGACGGCCTGGCCCACCTGCGTGACGCCGGTGCTCTGCTCGGCGCTGGCGGCGCTGATCTCGGCCACCGTGGTGCCGACGCGGCGGATGGCGGCCAGGATCTCGGCCATCGTCGAGCCCGCCTTCTCGGCCAGCACGGCGCCTTGCTCCACCTGGTCGACGCTGCCGCTGATCAGCGTGTTGATCTCCTTGGCCGCGCTGGCGCTGCGCTGCGCCAGCGAGCGCACCTCGCCGGCCACCACCGCGAAGCCGCGGCCCTGCTCGCCGGCACGCGCCGCCTCGACGGCCGCGTTGAGCGCCAGGATGTTGGTCTGGAACGCGATGCTGTCGATCACCGAAATGATCTCGGCGATCTTCTTCGACGTGGTGTTGATGTCGCGCATCGTCTGCACCACCTGGCCGACCACCTCGCCGCCCTGGCTGGCGACGGTGGAGGCGCCGTTGGCCAACTGGTCGGCCTGGCGCGCGTTGTCGGAGTTGCTGCGCACGGTGGAGCTCAGCTCGTCCATCGTGGCCGCCGTCTGCTGCAGCGCGCTGGCCTGCTCCTCGGTGCGCTGGCTCAGGTCGGCGTTGCCCTGGGCGATCTGCGACGAGCCGCTGGCGATGCCTTCGGAAGCCTCGCGCACCTGGCGCACGATGGCCGCCAGGCTGACCTGCATGGCCGACAGCGACGCCATCACGCTGCCCGACGGCGCGCGCTCGGCGCCGGCGATCGCGTTCAGGTCGCCGCGCGCCACCAGGTCGGCGGCCTGGCTCAGGTGGTCGGGCTCGGCGCCCAGCGCGCGCAGCAGCCCGCGGGTGATCCACACGCCGGCGGCCACCGCCAGCAGGAAGGCGACGGCGCACACGCCGATCGCGATGCCGCGCTGCTGCGCATATTCCTCGGCCGAATGCACGACGAGCTGGCGCGCGCGGTCTTCGTTGAACGAGGCGTAGTCGTCGGAGGCCTTGCCCAGCGCCGTCAGCAGCGGCCGGCAGTCGCGGTTCATCTTGGCGATGGCGTCGTCGCGCTTGCCGGCGGCGGCCAGCTCGACGATGGCCAGCGCCACCGGGCCGTACTTGGCTTCGATCTGGTCGATCTCGCCCACCATGGCGCGGCCCTTGTCGGTGGCGTCGGGCGCATCGATGAGCTGCTTCTTCAGCACCGCCAGTTGCGTCTGCACGGTGGCGTGCGCGGCCTTGGCGGCGGCCTGCGCCGACTCGGCATCGGCCGTCGCCGTGGCCAGCACCATGTTGCGTGCGGCAATGGCGCGCGCGTCCACCGCCTGGCGCACCTGCGCGGCCAGGACGGCGCGGGCGTTGACGCCCTCGACATAACGGCTGAAGCGCGTGTTCGCTTCGCCCAGCGCCAGCAGCGCGATCGTGGCCACCAGCAGCAGCAACGCGGCCAGGCCGCCGAAGGCCAGGCCCAGCTTGGCCTTGATGGTGAGACGCGGAAGATTCATCGAAGGGCTCCTCAAACATGCCTTGACAAGGGATGCCGCAACTTCGGACGGCGCCCCCTCGTCCTTGCGTCGGGAAAACTTATGACCTGCGCGACAAATGGCCGGCCGCCGGTACTTCGTCACGAACGCCGGCAAGCGTCGGCTTGAACGGCCGTGCGCCGCCACCAGCCAGGCCCTGTGGCGGGGCCGCTAGAGTCGCCGCCCATGAACTTCGTCACTGCAACTCCCTTCACGCCGCTGGCCGCGGTGGCCGGCGGCGCGCTGATCGGCCTGGCCGCCGTGCTGCTGTTTGGGCTGGTCGGCCGCATCGCCGGCATCAGCGGCATCGTCGGCGGCCTGCTCGACCGCCGCCCCGCCGGCGGCCGCGGCTGGCGCGTCGCCTTCGTGCTGGGCCTGGTCGCCGGCGCCGCGCTGGCGGGCGCCGTGCTCGGCGGCCGCTTCGGCGCGCCGCGCATGGGCTACCCGCCGCTGCTGCTGCTGGCCGGCGGCTTGCTGGTGGGCTACGGCACTGCGCTGGCGCGCGGCTGCACCAGCGGCCACGGCGTCTGCGGGCTGGCGCGGCTGTCGCCGCGCTCGCTGGCCGCGGTGGCGGTGTTCCTGGCCACCGGCATCGCCACCGCGGTGCTGCTGCGCCATGGGCTGGCGCTGGCATGAAGCGCGCCGCACACCACGACGCGGGCGCCTGCTCCCGCGTGCGGGAGCAGGCGGGGGACGAGGGCCTGTCACCTTGGCCGACACTGGCCGCCGCCGCCCTGGCCGGGCTGGTGTTCGGCGCCGGGCTCGTGGTCTCGCAGATGAGCGACCCGCGCAAGGTGCTGAACTTCCTGGACCTGCTGGGCCCCTGGGACGCCAGCCTGCTGTTCGTGCTGGGCAGCGCGGTGCCGGTGGCCGCGGCGGGCTTCGCGCTGCTGCTGCGCCGGCGCCGCGCGCCGTGGCTGGCACCGGCCTTCGAGCCGCCGGCCGCGCCGCGGCTGGACGCACCGCTGCTGCTGGGCTCGGCGCTGTTCGGCGTCGGCTGGGGATTGGTTGGCTATTGCCCGGGCCCCGCGGTCGCCGCGCTGGGCCTGCTCAACCCCGAGGCGCTGTGGTTCGTGCCGGCCATGCTGGCGGGTGCCGCGCTGCAGCGCGGGGGCGCGCGGCGCGGCGGCTGAGCGCCTTCGGCTCACTGGTACCTCGCCGCGAATCGCAGGAAGGTCAGCACGTCCATCAGGCGATTCGTGTCCAGTTGCAGCTCGCGCGGCGAGATCTGCTGAACGCCCGGGTAGAACGACCGGGCGTAGGCGTCCGCCGCCTTGGCAAACTCGAGCACGAAGCTGAGCCTGGGCGGCACGTCGATCCGGCTGGTACAGGGGGAGGTGATCGCGCGCTCGACCCCCTCGCGGATGCGGCGGGTGGCTTCGCCGGGAAGCACTGACCGTACCGACTGACCTGAGCCCTGGAGCACGGCCACCGCGCCGATGCCCTCGATGAGCCGGCGCGCCTCGCCGCACAAGGCGTCGTCGCCGGAGACGAACACCACCGGCACGCCGACCGAAGCGGCCGCCATGGCGTAGAGGCGGAACTCCGAGGCGGGCTCTCCGTTGAGCCTCACGGCGGTGAACAGGCGCCCGTTGACCGTGTGCGCGAGCGGGCTGCCGTCGCTGCCGGCCGCGCTGTGAAACCCCACGAACACCACCGCGTCGAACGAATCGTCCAGGCCCTGCACCATCGCGAAAGGATGCCCGCTCCAGCCGCGAATCAGCTCGAGTTGCCGGCCTTGCGGCGTCTGCAGAAGTCGTGGATCGATGTTCCGCCCCGTCGCGTGCGCGTCCTTGACCACCACGGCGTCGGCGCCCGCCGCGAAGGCGGCTTCGCAGGCCGCGGCGGCCTCCCGCGACATCTGCTCGCGGAAGGGCCCGTACTCGGCCGGTTGTCCGATGTCGGTCTCGGAAGGGGCGGCGACGCAGGCGACACCCTCGATGTCCACGCTGACATAGACCTTCATCACCGGGGCTCCTCAGGCACCGGTTCGCTCGAAGCGAAGGCGCCGGGCACGATAGCTGTCGATCCAGAATCCGGCGGCGTGTCCGCTGCCGGGCGGCACATCGATCTCCGCGGCGTATCGCTCATCCCGTGACTCGCTCTCCAGGCCTGCGTGATGGCGTCCCAAGGCCTTCACGTGGAAGCTGCGCCAGCCGCTGTAGTCGCCCCTCAGTCTCAGAACGATCCCGTCCCGCCGGTCCGCCACCTCGGCTTCGCAGCCGAGGTCCTTGCAGACGTAGCGACCGGGCCAGGCCGCGGCCAGGGCCGCGGGCACTTCGGCAGGAGCGGCAATGCGTCGCATCAGCACCCGCTGACCGGCGATGGTGAGCGGCAGCAGGTCGCCGTCGTCGCCGCGGCCGACCTGCGCCAGCTCCGACACCCGCCACGTCAGGGGGCCGAAGCCGATGTCCTCGAACGTCGCGATGAGCTCATCGCCGCGCCTTTGGAGCACCAGTTGGGGGTGCATGAACATCAGGGAGAGCGCCAGGTGGTCGTCGACCGCGTCGAAGCCCAGCAGCAGTCCGCCCGGTCCGGCGAAACGATGCCCGACCACGTTCGCAAAGTCGCTTGCGGCCGCTGGCAGCGGCGCCAGGCTCGCGAGCCTTTCACCGAGCACGGCATCCACCACCTGCCTGGCGAGCCCGCCGGCGCTCGCGCGTGCGCCGTTGACGTGGATGATCACGTCCAGGCCCATCGCGGGCACCGTGAGCATCTGCCCGCTCAGGCCGAGCAGTCCGCCGGAGTGATGCACGATCTCGACGCCGCGGTAGTCGTGCCGTTTCAGGCCCAGTCCGTAGGTGGACCGGAATCCGTTGCGAAGACGGGTCGGCGCGAGCATCGCCTGCCACGTGGCTTCGTCACCGATTCGCCTGGGTCCGTTCAGATGGGCCAGCCAGCGCAACATGTCGTCGAGCGTCGACACCATGCCGCCGTCGCCGCGCAGTTCGCTGTCCACCGGCGGCCGGCGCCAGCCGCCCAGGGCATCCGGCACGTGCGGGGACGACAGGCCCGGAACCATCAGGGCGTCGTCTGGCACCGACGCGGTGTCGAACATCTGCAGCGGCTCGAATATCCGCTGGCGCATAAAGTCCTCGAATCCCATCCCGGACACCCGCTCGATGATGGTCGACAGGGCGTGGTAGGTGCCGTTGCAGTACAGCTGGCCGTCCCCAGGGGCGAAGTGCACGTCGCGCTGCCGCAGCAGCGCCTGCAACTGCCACGCCGGCGGTTGCGCCGCGTAGCCGTTGGCGATGGTGCCCATCTCCAGCGTGCACCGATAGCCGCTGGTGTGGGCCATGAAGTCGCGCAAGGTGGGCGCGCCCCGCGGCGCCGGCAGGCCGGGCAGGTAGCGCGCTGCCGGCGCATCGATGTCGAGCAGGCCGTCTTCGGCCAGCAGCAGCACCGCCAGGCAGGTGAAGTGCTTGCTGGTGGAGGCGATCCGGAACCGCGTCTCCGGGCGGTTGGCCACCCCGTGCTGGACGCTGGCGAGCCCGAATCCCTTGCGGTAGATGACCTCTGCGTTCAACGCGATGCCGACCAGGCCGCCCGGCGCGTCCGTGCTGCGCAGCGGATCGAAGATCGCATCGAGCGCCCGGAGCATCGCGTCGTCGACTGACGTGGCAGGCGGGCGAGCCGACATCCAACAGGCCTTTCGTTCAGCGGTGCCCGATTCTCGGCGGCATGCCGCGGCAGCCGCATGTCGAGTTCTTGACATGCCGCAGCCCCATCCGCTCGCCTAGCATGCGCCGCATGACGCCGACGCCGGTTCCGTCACCGATCAGCCGCGAGAGCGTCGACGCGCTGCTGGCTCGCGTGGCCACCGGCGACGGCCCGGGCGGTGTCGTCGGCGCGCTGCACCGGGGTCGGCTGATCGTCAGGCGGGCATTCGGACTGTCGAACCTCGAGCAGGGCATCGCCGTGCAGTGGAACAGCCGGTTGCCCATCGGATCGATCACCAAGCAGTTCACCGCGGCGCTGGTGCTGGACCTGGTCGAGCGTCGTCTGTTGTCGCTGGACGACCCGGTGGGGCGCTGGCTTCCGCAACTGGCGCCGCCGGTGCAGGCGCCGACGCTGCTTCAGTTGTTGAACCACACCGGCGGCATGCGCTGTCACCTGGATCAGTGGATGTTCGACGGCTATCGAACCATGCCGCCCGGCGACCCGTGGCATCGGCTTCGCCGGCAGCAGCTGTTGAACTTCGAACCCGGCACCGCCTCCAGCTACAGCAACGGAGGCTACGTGCTGCTGTCGCTGGCGGCCGAACGGGCTGCGTCGATGCCTTTCGCGCGCCTGCTCACGCGCAATCTGCTGGGTCCGCTCGGGCTTCACGCCACCGAACTGCCGGCGTCTCGGGCGGCATCGGAGCACGACGTCGCGCGCACCTACCGGCAGCACGCCGAGGGCTGGACATCGCCGCCCGACATGACCGACGACCGGTACGGCGACGGCGGGATGGTGTCCAGCGCCGGCGACCTGTTGCGCTGGGCCGTTCATCTCGAGCGCGCGGTGGCGGGGCGGCGGCTGCTGGACCGCTTCGTGCCGCGCGTGAACGCGGGCGAGCCGTCACGGTACGGCTTCGGGCTGATCAGCCAGCGCTGGCGCGATCGCTGGGTGGTGCAGCATGCCGGTGGACTGCCGGGCGCCAACAGTGTGTTGATGATGCTGCCCGACGAAGAACTGCACATCGTCGTGCTGCTCAACCGCCCCGGTCCGGCGGTGGACCTTGGCTACGGTCTTGCCGAACGGCTGCTGGGCGACGCGCTGGCGCCGCCGCTGCCCAGGCCCGAGGCGTGCCGGCACGCCGGCCTGTTGGGCGTCTACCGCTGCGAGGAGACGGGTTGGGTGTTCGGCTTCGAGGACGATGGCGGCAGCCTGGCGCTCGGCTTGTTCGGTGACCGCAGCTTCCCGCTCGACGGGCTGCGGCCCGCCGACGATCGGGTGTTGCCCTTCGTGGCAGACATCGGCACCGGCGACACCTGGTTCAGGGTGCGAGCGCGAGACTCGGCGGGCCAGGTGGCAGAACTCGACTACTTCGACGGCGTCGCCTGGCATCGCGCGCTGCGCTTCGCGCGGCAGCCTGTCGATCTTCGCCAACTGGCCGGTGAACTGGCGGGCGTCTTCTGCAGCGGCGAGGCCGGCGCGACGATGCGCTTCGAACTCCGCGCCGACGGCCTGGCCGTGCAGGTCAGGGGCGAGCACGGTGCGGGCCTCTATGAGGCGGAAGTCTGGACCCCCGACCTGGTGCGCTTCTGGCCGCCCCGGTTCCCGGTTTCCAAGATGGTCCGGATCGAGCGGCAGGACGGCCGCGTCACGGCCGTGGTCGTCAGCACGGGCCGCACGCGCGCACTTCGATTCGACAGGGACACGGCCGCCTGAGCCGCCCGGCGCGCCGGCCGGGCGTCGCTGCACGAGGCGCGGCGACCGATGGCCGATACTCGCCGGCATGGGCAAGCCAGACGCTTCTCCTGCTGCGCCGCCCGGCGGCGCCGATGCCATTGCCTTGGCGGCGCAACTCATCGAACAGCTCGACGGCGGCCGCTTCCTGCCCACGCTGTTCGAGGGCCTGACGCGCGAAGTGGCGATCAGGAACTTCATCGTCTTTGCGTACCGGCAGGGTTTCGCCGCCGAGCTGGTCCACTCGAATCTCGACATCGAGCACCTGAGCCGGCAGATGCAGCCGTACACGAACGGGCTGTACATGCTGGATCCGTTCTATGTCGCGGACATGCAGGAGCGCCGGCAGGGCCTGCTGCACCTGCACGAAGTCGCGCCCGAAGACTTCGAGCAGACCGAGTTCTTCGTCGCCTTCTACGCGTCTGTCGGCGTGCTCGATGAAGTTCACTACGTCGTCCCGCTGGCGCCGGGGCGATCGGTCCACCTGTTCCTGGAGCGCGAGTCGCCGGCGGCCCGGTTCTCGCCGGCCGAGCTGGCCAGGCTTCACGCGCTCACGCCGTTGATCGACCGCGCCGTGCGGCGGCATTGGGCGTGGCGCGACAGGGCCCTGGCGGCTTCTCAGGCCGCGCCCATCCGGTCCGCCGGCGGCATCGACGGTGTGATCCGGAACATGGGCGCCGGCCAGTTGACGCCGCGCGAGGCGGAAGTGATCGCGCTGTCGCTGCGCGGCCATTCTTCCAAGCTGATCGCGCACCGGCTGGGCATCAGCGAGGGCACGGTCACCAACCACAAGCGCAACGTGTACGAGAAGCTCGGCGTGCACTCCCAGAGCCAACTCTTCTCGCTGTTCCTGGAGACGCTCTCCCGCGAGCCGAGGCCGGCTTGACGCGTCGCGTCGTTGCACCGGCCGGCCATCATGTTCTTGCTATGGATGGCGCCGGAGGGCGCTCCTACGCTTCGTGCAACAGGTTCCATCACCGTTGCACAGGAGCACCCTTCATGCGGCCTCGCCCCTCCGCCATTGCCCGCGCCCTCCAGGGCCTGAGCTTCATCGGCACCCTCTGCGCCGTGGCGGCCGGCCAGCCGGTGCTGGCGCAGACCGCGCTCGCCGAGCCGGCAACGCCTGCAGCCGACGCCCAGGCGACCGAGCTCAATCGAGTCGTCGTGACCGCGCGCAAGCGTGAGGAGCGGGGCCAGGACGTCCCGCAGTCGCTGAACGTCTTTTCCGGCACCGGGCTGGAGGCCGCGGGCGTGTCCTCGCTCGAACAACTGCAGTTCAAGACGCCCGGCGTGGCCGCCGTCAGCGGGCCAGGCAACCAGGTGTCGATCCGGGGCGTCAGCAACAACGCATCGCAGCGCGGCGGCGGACCGTCGACCGCCGTCCACATCGACGGGGTGTACCTGCCGCGGCCCGAGATGGCGCTGGGCGAGACCTTCGACCTGAATCGCATCGAAGTGCTCAAGGGCCCCGAAGGCACGCTGTACGGACGCAACGCGACGGCCGGCGTCGTCAACTACCTGACACGCGATCCGGCAGGGGAGACCGGCTTCGACGGCTTCGTGGGCGTCGGCTCCTTCGGACTGCGCCGTGCGCAGGCGGGGGTGAACATCGCCGCCGGCGAGTCGGCCGGATTCCGCATCAGCGCGGCCGGCGCGCGCGATGACGGCTACACCGAGAACCTGCATCCGTCGGGCGGGCGCATCGATGGCAGGGACTTCAAGGCCGTGCGCCTGAAGGGCGCGTTCCAGCTTGGCACCGCCGTCACGGCACGCGTGACCGTGCAGCACGTGGAGGACCGCGGCACGCTGGGCTACGGCGTGCAGGAGAACCCCGAGGCGGACAACTTCGTCAACTCGCTGCAGCCGCCGCAACGCGAAAGCGTCAGGCGCATCCAGGTCGACACGCCGCCCGATGTGCACCGTCGCGGCACCCTGGTCTCGGCCCAGATCGCGGCCGATCTGGGCAACGGCATCGAGCTCAAGTCCATCACCGGCTACGTGCGCTACGACAGCCGCTTCTTCTACGATGCCGACGGCACGGGCGGCTTCATCGAAACGACCCGCGGCGACGACCACTCGAAATTCTGGTCGCAGGAGTTCCAGCTCAGCGGCGGAGCGGCGAAGGGACTGTCGTGGACCTCGGGCGTCTATCTGTCGCGGGAGACGACGCGCGGGTTCTCGCTGGTCGAGGACTCCAACGCCTATCCCGCCGACCTGACGCCGTTTACGTTCTACACCGCGCAGTTCGAAGCCAGGGGCCGGACCTCGGCCGTCTTCGGTGAGCTGACCTACGCGCTGTCGCCGCGATGGACCGCGGTGGCCGGTGCCCGCTACACCCGCGAGACGCTGAGCGGCGCGTCCCAGGGCTCGGACATCGATTTCGCCACCTTCGACCAGGTGCCGTTCTCCGGCGCGGAATCGACGACTTCGAGCCGGTTCACGCCCAAGGTTCTGTTGCAGTACAAGCCTTCGACCGAACACATGCTGTACGGCAGCGTGACCGGCGGCTTCAAGAGCGGCGGCATCAACTTCAACCCGCCGGTGCGCAGCTACCGGCCCGAGAAGATCGTCGCGCTCGAACTGGGCAGCAAGAGCAGCTTTGCCGGCGGCATGGTCGAACTGGATGTGGCGGGCTTCCACTACGACTACCGCGACCTGCAGCTTCGCACCGTGGTCGGCAACCAGGCGCCGATCTCGAACGTGTCGAAGGCCAGCGTCAAGGGACTGGAACTGGCCGTCGTCGCGCGCCCTTCAAAGGATCTGACACTGGACTTCAACGCGGCCTGGGTCGACAGCGCGCTGAAGGACTACGTGTCGCCCGCCACGGGCACCGACTTGAGCGGGATGCCGCTGCCGCTGTCGCCGCGGTTCAGCGGCACGGCGGGCGCGCAGTACCGGTTCGGGCTCGGCGACGGAAGGTCCCTCACGGCACGCGCCGAAATCAGCCGCCAGGGCAGCGTGATCTTCCCGGCGCTGCAGGACACCACGATCGAACGGCGCGCTGCGGTCACGCTGGTCAACGCGAACCTGCGCTACAGCTTCGCGGACCAGCGGACCTACGTCTCGCTGATCGGGCGCAACCTGACGAACAAGACCTACCTTTCGAACCGAACGTACAGCGCGGGCTTCGCCGACATCGAGACCTACGCCGCGCCGCGCACGGTGGAGTTGCGCGTGGGCACCCGATTCTGAGGACCCGAGTTGTCACGCATCACCTTGTCCTGCGAGCGAGGTCGCTCCATCGACCTCGATCCCGCCCGCACCGCGCTGGCGTGCATCGACTTCCAGGTGGATTTCGTGCTGCCCGAAGGGCGTGCCGCCCGGGCCGGGACCGACGTGGGCCCGCTCGCCGCCGCCCTGCTCGCCGCACAGCGTGCGCTGGCGGCGGCGCGCGATGCCGGCCTGTTCGTGTTCTTCACCCGGGAGTGCTACGCACCGGACCTGTCCGACCTGAACCAGTTCCGCCGCCGGTACGACACGGCGATCGGCTCGCCCGGCCCGCTCGGCCGCTTCCTGATCAAGGGCGAGGCCGGGACCGAGATCATCCCCGCGCTGCGCCCCGTCGTGCGCGAGCCAGTGATCGACAAGGCCGGCTTCAGTGCCTTCCACCAGACGAGGCTGGACACGGTGCTCCGGGTCCGCGGCATCGACACCCTGCTGCTGGCCGGTCTCACGACGCAATGCTGTGTGGCTTCGACGCTGCGGTCGGCGGTGGACCACGGCTATGCCTGCGTGCTGCTGCAGGACGCGTGCGCGGCCTACGACCCCGCCGACCATGAAGCGACGCTGCGGGTGATCTACAGCGAGAACCACAACTTCGGCTGGGTGAGCGACTCGCTGCGACTGGCCGAGGCGCTGGGGTTCGCCTCCGCCGCGAGGGCCACGCCTTGACGCCGGGCCCTGGCCGCTGCGCCCTCACGGTCGATCTGCAGCGTCTGCCGCTGCGCGAGCCCTTCACGATCTCGCGCCGGACGTTCCACGACAGCCTGACCGCAACGGTCACCGTCGCCGGCGACCGGGGGCCGACCGGGCGCGGTGAGTGCGAACCGCATGAGTGGGATGAGGCAGGCGCCCGACAGCTCATCGCCGACACCGGACTCGTGCCCGGTGTTCGCATCGTGCCCGAGTGGTCGGCCGGCATCACGAGGACGCGCCTGCTGGACCTGCTGCCCCGGTCGGCGCTGCGCAACGCCATCGACTGCGCGCTGTGGGATTGGGAGGCCAAGGCTCGTGGCGTCCGCGCCAGCGAACTGGCCGCCATGGAGTGGGCGCCGCTGCCGGTGATGCCGACTCTGGGCATCGACACGCCGCAGGCGATGGCATCAGCCGCCCAGGCGCACCGCACGGCCCGCTGGCTCAAGCTGAAGGTCGGCCGTGCCGACGGCCTGGACGCCGAGCGCATCGAGGCGGTGGCATCGGTGGCGCGAGGGAGCTCGCTGCTGCTCGATGCGAATGCCGGCTGGACGCCCGCCACGCTGGTCTCGATGCTGCCGCTGTGCCAGCGCCTCGGCGTGCGGGTCATCGAGCAGCCGCTCGACCCGGCCCTGAATGCCGAGATGCCGCCACCGCCTGGCGATGTCATGTTTTGCGCCGACGAGAGCTGCCTGGATCGCAACAGCCTGCCGGACGTGAAGGGCCGCTTCCAGTGCATCAACATCAAGCTGGACAAGACGGGCGGCCTGACCGAGGCGCTGGCCCTGCGCCAGCTGGCCGAGCGTTGCGGGCTGGCCGTGATGGTCGGCATGATGAGCGGCAGTTCGCTGGCCGTGGCGCCCGCCTCCTTGCTGGCGCAGGGGCTCGAGCTCGTGGACTTGGAGCTCGGGTTCCTCGTCGAGGACCGGGAGCCCGCCATGCGCATCGAGCAATGGCAGCTGCAGCCGCCCGACCCCGCCTTGTGGGGCTGACGATGCAAAGAGAGCCGACCACCGGCACGATGCGCTCGGGCGTTGCAGCGCCTGCGGTCGAGACCCGTTCGTTCCGGCTCTCGGACGCGATGTCGGTGCTGCTGGCGATGATCGCCGTCAGCATCACGCTGAACATCGTCATCCTGCCGTTCGCGCAGGTCGCCGATCCGGTGAGTCGGTCCTTCGGGCTCGACGACCTGCAATTCAGCCTGCTGCTCGGCGCCTTCTTCGCCGTTCCTTCGACCTTGATGAGTGTCGCCGGGGGCTGGCTGGCGGATCGCTGCTCGCGCCGCCGGCTCATGCTGGTGGCCATGATGGTCTGGACCGCCGGCGCCATCTGGACCGCGCTGGCCACCAGCTATGAGCAACTGGCATTGGCGCGCATGGTGGTCGCGGCAGCAGCCGGCACGAAGTTCCCGCTGGCGATGACGTGGGTCAGCGACGCATTCCCGCCGCACCGCCGCGCCAAGGCGATCGGCGGGCTGTTCGTGGTGCTCAACGTCGGCCCGGCGATCAGTGCCTCGCTGGGAGGGCTGGCGCACCATGCGGCAGAGTCCGGCGCGCTGGCTTGGCTGCCGCTGATCGGGACGCTGGAACCCTGGCGCGCCGCGATGCTGCTGCTGGCCGCCGCGAACCTGCTGCCGCTGCCCTGGGTTGCCTCGCTGAACGATGTCAGGCCGGCGCCTGGCGAGGGCTCGACGACGGCTCCCGACTCCCTGTCGGCCGTGTCGACGCCGGAGCCAGCCGCCTTTCCCGTGCTGCTGAGCGCGACCTTGATCGGTGGCGCAGCACTGCTGGCGCTTGCCGACACCGCCAACCTCGGCTGGCTTCCGACGGTCCTGAAGCGACAGTACGGGTTCGACACCCGGCAGACCGGGTTCACCTTCGGCGTCATCGCGACGGTGGCGGGCATCGCAGGCCCGGTGCTCGCCGGTGTGCTCGACGATCGCTTGCATGCCCGCCATGGCATCGTGGCCAGCCTGGTGACCTGTAGCCTGGCCAGCGCGATCTGCGCACCCATGCTCGCCGCCTTCGCCAGCACCGATGCACGTTGGCTGGTGGGCTGCCTGCTCGTCAGCGGCGTGCTGTCGGTGATGGCGATGACGGTGGCCTACGTCGCCATCCAGGCGCTGATGCCTGCGGGCCGGCGGGGCATGGGTACCGGCGTGGCCCATGCCATGACGAACCTGGCCAGCGCCGCCGCGCCGACGCTGGTGGCCGGGGTCGCCAAGCTGCTTCCGGAGGGGCCGTCCAACCTCGGCATGGGAGTGGCCGCCGTCACGGTGTCGACGTTCGCAGCGGCGGCGGCCTTGTACGCGATTGCGGCGTGGCAGGTGCGCAAGCGCCGGGACCGCTTCGCATGAGGCGGCCGATGAAGCCGCCAATGCCGATCGGCACGCCGGCTTGGTTCGCGCCCCGCCCAAGCGCCCGCTGCAGCACCCGCTGCTCGATCGCCGCCGGCCACATCGTGGGTGACCCGCAGCACGTTGCAGCGCTGCTGCAGCCACGGGTTCTCGATCAACTGCTGCATCTCGACGTGCGTCGGCGCGTCCAGCGCATCCTGCGGCTCGTCCAGCAGCAGTTGGCGCGGCGCGTGCACCAACGGCAACGCCCCGGGCAGAGATGGATCGGGAAGAGGACGCCGGGCGCGACCAGGAACAGCTTGGCGCTCTCGTCGATGCCGAACCACAGGATGACCAGCGGGCTCAGTGCCAGTGCGGGGCTGATGACGCAGCGTCAGCAGGCTGGTGTTCAGTCGTGTCTCGGCGGCGCGGCGGCTGCCGGTCAACAGCCCGGCCAGCAGCCCCGGGCCGCCGCTGAGGGCCAGCCCGGCCAGCCCGGCCAGCGCGCCGCGGCTGCAGATGGCAACGTGCTGACGATCGCGCTCGAGGAGATCGACGCCGTCGACCGCTGGGCCTCGGCTAACACGGCAGTTGAAGCCACCGAGCTGCGTCGCGTGCCGGGCCTGGACCGCGCGATCGCTGAGCGCTGTCCGGGCGCAACGCCTTCGGCACCACCGCCGTCACGGACGACCTCCTGGCCGAGCAGCGGGCGATCGCCGACACCATGCTCGATTTCAAGCCGATCCCGCGGCGGCTGAACCTGCGGCACGCGGCGCCGGTCGACCATCGCTTGATGGCGGGCAGCGCGCGCGCCGGCGCCGCGCGCACAATGGCGGCCTTCGTGGACCCGCGCGCCCCGCCCGTGAACCCCAAGCCCCCGGCCGCCGCTCACGCCGCCAACGCCACCCACGCCACCCCCGCCGACCCCGCCGCCGGCGACACGCTCGACCACTGCGCCGGCCTGCCGCCCGCGCACCCGGTGGCCCTGCTGCGGCACCAGCGCCCGGCCTTGCGCGCCGCGGCGCAATCGGCTTTCGACGCGCTGTGGCTGGCGCCGGAGGGCCGCTCGCGCGTCGCGCACGAGCGCAGCCTGGTGGCGCTGCGCGTGGCCGCGCTGCTGGAAGACGCGCCGCTGGTCGCCGCCTGTCGCGCGCAGGCGCTGAAGGCCGGCGCCGGCGCGGCCGAGCTGGCGCGCGCGATGCCGGCTTCCGAAGCCGACACGCTGACCGCGCTGAATGCGCGGCTGACGACGCTGCTGATGTTCGTCGACCGCATCACGCTGCAGCCGGCCGCCGGCACGGCGCGCCAGCTCGAAGCGATGGCGCGGCTGGACTTCGGGCCGGCGGCCATCGTCGGGCTGGCGCAGGGCGCGGCGGTGATGGCCGTGCTGGCGCGCGTGGTGGCCGGCGTGCGCGCCATCGCCGCCGCCGGCGAGCGCGGCGCCGCGCCATCCATCGCGAGCCCTGGCGCGGCGGCCGGCCTGCTGCCCGGCCACCACCCGGCCGCGCCGGCGCGCGCCTTGCGCGGCCGCTTCACGATGGACGGCCTGGCCTGGCGGCCCTGGTTGCCGCCGGTCGATCCGGCGCAGGCCACGCCGGCGCAACAGGGCTTGCTGGCGCAGTGGTCGCCGGCCTCGCGCCGATCGAGCTTCGAGCTGACGATGCTGCACACGCCGTCGCTGCGCGCACCGCAGTCGCGGCTGCTGGCCGAGGCCTCGCGCGCCGCCGGCGGCCTGCCGTGGTCGGAACGCGCGCTGGTCGCCGCCGCCGTCGCGCGGCAGGACGGCTGCACCTTCGGCGCGTCGATGCTGGGCCGCATCGTCAGCCGCATGACGCGCGATGCCGAGGTGATGGGCATGCTGTTCGCGCAAGGCGTCAACCTGCCGCTGCCGCCGCGCCGGCGCGCGCTGGTCGACCTGGCGGTCGACCTCGCCGCGGTGCAGCCGCGGGTGGCCGCGGGCCGCATCGAAGCCTTGCGCGCCGCCGGCTGCAGCGAGCTGGAGATCCTCGACGCGGTGCACGCCGCCGCCGCCGCGGCCGGCGACGACCGCCTGGCCTTGACGCTGGGCGAGGCGGTGCCCCACCCCGGCTGACGGCGCCGCGCCGTCAGCGCCCCAGCAACAGGCCCAGCGCGGCGACCACGCCGCTGATCGCCAGCGCCGCCGACACCACCAGCGGCTTGATCGCCAGCATCGGGTCGACGCTGCGCGCGCCGTTGCCGTCGATCAGCCGCCGGTGCCGCACGCGGGTCAGCGCCATCACGGTGGCGGCGCCCAGCAGCATCGTCAGGCCGACCAGGGCCAGGAAGAGCTGCTCCTCGACCAGCGCCTCGCGCAGCGCGACGACGCCGCAGACCATCATCGCCGCGGCGGTGCGCACCCAGGCCAGCACCGTGCGCTCGGGCTGCAGGCCGGGGTCGCGCGGGCGCGTGGCGGCGATGACCGGCAGCGGCTCAGCCATGCAGCGCCAGCGTGACCATGCACACGGCCAGCGCCGCCAGCACCGCGGCGGTCCAGGGCAGCACGCGGCCGGCGGGCAGCGGCGCTTCGTGGCGCATCGCGATCTCGTTGGCGCGCCAGCGGCGGTAGGCGATCCAGGCCAGCGCCGCGGCAAAGGCCACCAGCCCGGTGCCCGCGCCCACCGCCAGCCGCGGCATGCGCGTGTGGTTGGCAAACTGCGCCAGCAGCAGCCCGGCGGCCATCAGCGCCAGGCCGGTGCGGATCCAGGCCAGGAATGTGCGCTCGTTGGCCAGCGTGAAGCGGTAGTCGGGTTCGCGGCCGCCGCGCCGCCAGGCAGGCTCCCACATGGCGCGGCTACTCCTTGAAGTAGACGATCTGGTGGCTGCTGGCCAGCAGATGGCCGTCGTCGCTCCACAGCTCGGCGCTCTGGTCGAAGAAGCCCTGCGTGAAGCGCCGCCCCACCGCCACCGCCAGCAGCGGCCGCGTGCCCTGCGCCGCCAGCGCCGCGGCGTCGGCGTGGAAGTAGGTGGTGATGCTCACCGTGCCGGCTGGCGTGAAACGTTGGCGGCGGCGGAACACGCGCGGGTAGAACACGTCGGCGACGGCGGCCAGCGCCGGCGCGTCCAGCGGGCGCGGCGGCTGGTCGCGCACCCACAGCACGGTGCGCGAATCGGGCTGCTCGGGCAGGGCGCTGCGGTAGTCGGGCCAGCCGCCTTCGACGAAGCGGAACTCGTAGCGCCGCGGCCAGGCCACCGGCGGCGTCCGCGTTTCGATGCCGACTTGCTCGGCCGGCGGCACCGCGGGCATCGCCAGCTCCGGCGCCGACCACGTGGGCCGCCGCACCGCGAACACCGCGCTGCCAGTGGTGCAGATTTGGTCGCCCTGGCGGATTTGCAGCGTCCAGTGCTGCGTGGTGCGGTTGCTGCGGCTGGGCGTGGCGGTGATCTCGAACGGCCCGTCGGCAATGCCGGCGGCGTAGTTGACCGTCAGCGCCAGCGGCTCGCCCAGGCGCCGCGGATCCAGGCAGGCGGCCTGCAGCAACTGCGCCGCGGTGATGCCGCCGTAAGGCCCGACCATGTTGCCCCAGTCGGGGTGGGTGTGGCCTTGCCAGCGGTCGGCGCCCAGCGGCTGCAGGGCGAGCGCGGCGTCCAGGGGATGGGGTGCGTTCGGCATCGCGCGATTGTCCGTCGGCTCGGCGCCGGCGGCTTCAGGCCACCGGGGCGCCGTGGCCGGCGGCGGCTTCCATTACCTCGCGGCTGACGCGCATCAGCCGCTCGGCCAGCGCGGCGCGGCGGGCCACGCGCAAGCGCGGCGCGGCCGCCACGAGGCTCAGCCCGGCCTCGGGCCGGCCCTGGGCGTTGACCAGCGGCACGCCCAGGGCCCAGTAGTCGCGCACGATCAGCCCCGGGATCACGCTGAAGCCCTGCTCGCGCGTCTCCTTCACCAGGCGGCGGATCACGGCCACGCCGCAGCGCGGGTACTGGCGCTCGATGGCCTCGGCGTTGCACGCCAGCGCGGCGTCGACCTCGGCGTCGGGCAGCGCCGCCAGCAGCGCCACGCCGGCGCCGCCGATGCCCAGCGGCGTGCGGTCGCCGGCCTTCAGCGCCGCCGGCGGGATGGGGATGTCGCCCTCGTCGCGCGACAGGCAGATGGCCTCGAAGCCGTGCGGCACCGAGAAGTAGATCCAGTCGCCGCTTTCCAGCGCCAGTGCGCGCAGCCGCGGCGCCGCCAGGCGCTGCAGCGCGTAGCTGGGCTCGGCCGCCAGGCCGACGGCGAAGGCCTCCGGGCCCAGCCGGTAGGTGCGGGTGCCGGGGTCGTGCAAGAGGAACTTCTCGTCGACCAGCGTGCGCGTCAGCCGCACCGCCGTGGCCTTGTTGAGCGCCAGCCGGCGGCCGATCTCGGCCATGCGCAGGCCGCCCGGGCCCACGCGCGTCAGCAGCCGCAGCACCGCCAGGCCGCGGCGCAGCGTCTGCGCGCCGGCGGTCTCGACATCGGCATTTACCCCAGGACGATGGTTCATATGTTGATCCGTTGCGTGCCGATTTTGCAGCGGGAGCAGGCCGATTCTGCGGTGGACCGTGCGAGCATTTCAAGCGCCGGTTCACATGTTGAGCCCGTCTAACGATCATCCCCAGGAGACCCGCCGATGGCCCGACCCCCGCTTCCCGCCCTGCTGATGTCCGTCGGCCTGCTGATCGCGGCCGGCCCCGCCTGGTCGCAGACCGTGCTGAAGATGGCCCACATCTACCCGCCCGGCAACATCTGGTACGAGACGGCCGAGGCCTACGCCAAGGCGGTGGAGGCCAAGAGCGGCGGCAAGCTGAAGATCCAGATCGCGCCCAACGGCAGCACCGGCGACTGGCCGGCGTCGATCGAAGGGCTGAAGATCGGCACCAACGACATCGTGCTGCAAAGCGTGGGCACGCTGGACCGCTACCACGTGGTGGCCGGCGTCGAGGCCTATCCCTACCTGATCCGCGACCTCGACCACTTCCGCAAGGTCTACGACGGCCCGGTGGGCGCCGAGCTGTACGACGAGATCGCGAAGAAGACCACGTTCCGCATCATCGGCGCCGGCTACCGCGGCATGCGGCAGATGAGCAGCAACAAGCCGGTGCGCAACCTGGCCGACGTGAAGAGCGTGAAGCTGCGCGTGCCGCCGCTCAAGATCTACCGCCTGACCTGGGACACGCTGGGCGCCAGCACGGTGCCGATGGGCGCGGCGGAACTCTTCACCTCGCTGCAGCAGGGCGTGGTCGACGGGCAGGAGAACCCGCTCGAAGTGATCGAGTCGATGAAGTTCAACGAGGTGCAGAAGTACGTGGTCGAGACCGGCCACGTCTCCGGCGCGATGACCTGGATCTTCCACGAGCCACGCCTGAAGAGGCTGCCCGAAGACCAGCAGAAGCTGCTGAAGGCCGAGGGCGAGGCCGCGATGCACGCCGCCACCGAGCGCATGGCGCGCACCGAGGCCGAGATCAAGGCCCGGCTGACGGCCAAGGGCATGCAGTTCATCGCCGTCGACCGCGCCGCCTTCGCCAACGCGCTGGCGCCGATGGGCAAGGAGTTCCCCGAGATGGCGCCCTGGGTGGCGAAGATCCAGGCCGTCAAGTGAGGCCGGCTTCGATCGCCCGCGGCATCGAGCGCGGCATCGACGCGCTGCTGGGCGTCGGCATCGGCGTGATGGTGGTCGCGCTGGTCTGGCAGGTGATCGGCCGCTACGTCTTCGGCCACGCGCCCGGCTGGAGCGAGGAACTGGCGCGTTACCTGATGCTGTGGATCACGATGCTGGGCTCGGCCGCGGCGCTGCGCGGCGGCGGGCATCTGTCGGTGACCTCGCTGGTCGACGTGCTGGGCCCGCGCGCGCTGGCCGCGGTGATGGGCTTGCGCGACGCGGTGATGGTGGCCGCCTGCGGGCTGCTGGCCTGGCAGGGGCTGCTGTTCGCGCAGCTCAACGGCGTGCAGGAGTCGGCGGCGATGGAGATCACCATGAGCCTGCCCTACGCCGCGCTGCCGGTGGGCGCGGCGCTGATCGTCGTGATGGTGCTGCTGGCGCGGCTGCTGGGCCGGCCCTTCGCCACCCAGCCCGGCAGCGCCGAAGAAGGCGTGTTCTGATGCTGCTGGCCGGCTTGCTGTCGCTGGTGCTGGTGGCCTGCCTGCTGGCGGCCGTGCCGGTGGCCTTCAGCCTGCTGGTGGCCGGCGCCGCGGCGATGGCCTGGGCCGGCGACATCCCGCTGATGGCCGTGCCGCAGCAGGTGGTGGGCGGCATCGACAGCCTGCTGCTGCTGGCCATCCCCTTCTTCCTGCTGGCCGGCGACCTGATGAACAGCGGCGGCATCACGCAGCGGCTGCTGGACTTCACCAACGCGCTGGTCGGCCGCTTCCGCGGCGGGCTGGCGCTGAGCAACGTGGCCTCGGCGACGGTGATGTCGGGCATCTCGGGCTCGGCGGTGGCCGACACCAGCGCGCTGGGCCGGGTGCTGATCCCGGCGATGGTGAAAGAAGGCTACAGCCGCGGCTTCGCCGCCGCGTTGACGGCGGCGGCCAACATCGTCGGGCCCATCATCCCGCCGTCGATCACCTTCGTGCTGATCGGCGTGCTGACCAACCTGTCGATCACCAAGCTGTTCCTCGCCGGCGTGCTGCCGGGCGTGCTGTACAGCCTGGTGATGGCCGGCACGGCCTACGCCATCAGCCGCCGGCGGCGCTACCCGGTGCATGCCGGCGCCAGCCTCGCCGAGATCGGCCGCGCCTTCCGGCGTGCCTTCTGGGCGCTGATGATGCCGGTGCTGATCCTCGCCGGCATCCGCACCGGCGTCTTCAACGTCACCGAGTGCTCGGCGGTGGCGGTGCTGTATGCGCTGCTGGTGGGCTTCTTCGTCTACCGCGAGCTGACGCTCGTGCACGTGTGGCAGGCGCTGGTGCGCACCGGCCGCGCCACCGCGATCGTGATGATCGTGCTCGGCGGTGCGCAAGTGGTGGCTTGGCTGCTGGCCTATCAGAACATCCCGCAGGCGGTGGCCGACTGGATGCTGGGCGCGATCCGGCATCCGTGGCTGTTCCTGCTGACCGTCAACGTGCTGTTGCTGCTGGTGGGCACCTTCATGGAAAACGGCCCGGCGCTGGTGATCCTCACGCCGGTGCTCTACCCGATCGCCGCCAAGTTCGGCATCGACCCCTACCACTTCTCGATGATCGTCGCGGTCAACCTCGTGCTGGGGCTGATCACGCCGCCGGTGGCCATCAGCCTGTCGATCGGCGCGGTGATCGCCGGCGCGCCGCAGCGCGAGGTGACGCGCGAGGTCATCCCCTTCCTGCTGGCCGCCGTCGGCGTGCTGCTGCTCATCACCTACGTGCCGGCGATCAGCCTGGCCGTGCCGCACCTGCTGGGGGTTCGTTGAACGTCGCTGCCAGCCTGTCGTCGTTCCTGCTCGAAGGCCGCGTCGCGCTGGTGTTCGGCGCCGGCTCCGCCGGCCCCGGCTGGGGCAACGGCAAGGCCGCCGCGGTGACCTACGCGCGCGCCGGCGCGACGGTGATCGCGGTCGACATCAACCCGGCGGCCGCCGAGGAGACGCGCGCGATCATCGCCGGCGAAGGCGGCCGCGCCGAGGCGGCAACGTGCGACGTCACCCGCTCGGCCGAGGTGCTGGCGCTGGCGGACGGCGTGGCGGCGCGCCACGGCCGCATCGACGTGCTGCACAACAACGTGGGCATCACCGCGATGGGCGGCGTGCTGGACGAAAGCGAGGAGAGCTTCCGCCGCGTGCTGGACGTCAACCTGACCAGCGCCTTCCTCACCTGCAAGCACGTGCTGCCGCACATGCTGGCGCGCGGCAAGGGCGCGGTGGTCAACGTCTCGTCGCTGGCCAGCCTGCGCTACAGCTACCCCTATGCCTCGTACCAGGCCAGCAAGGCGGGGCTGAACCAGCTCACGCAGAGCGTGGCGCTGCAGTTCGCGAAGCAGGGCATCCGCGCCAATGCGGTGCTGCCGGGGATGATCGACACGCCGCTGATCCATCAGCAGATTGCCGGCCAGTACGACAGCCCCGAGGCGATGATCGCCCAGCGCAACGCCAAGACGCCGATGGGCCGCCAGGGCACGGCCTGGGACGTGGCCAACGCCGCGCTCTTCCTGGCCAGCGACGCCGCCGGCTACATCACCGGCCAGTGCCTGGTGGTCGACGGCGGGCTGGGCAGCCTATCCATTTAGAGTCAGCGCCATGGACACCCCACAACTGCTATCCCTCTACCGCACGATGGCGCGCATCCGCGCCTTCGAAGAAGCCGCCGAACGGGCCAGCCAGGGCGGCGTGCAGGCGTTCGGCGCCGCCGCCGTCAGCGGCAGCGCCAAGGTGCGCGGGCCGCTGCACCTGTCGATCGGCCAGGAGGCCGTGGCGGCCGGCGTCTGCGCCCACCTGCAGCGCGCCGACCTGCTGACCAGCACCCACCGCGGCCACGGCCACACGCTGGCCAAGGGCGCCGACGTCAACCGCATGATGGCCGAGCTGTTCGGCCGTAGCGGCGGCAGCAACGGCGGCAAGGGCGGCTCGATGCACATCGCCGACTTCTCGGTCGGCATGCTGGGCGCCAACGGCGTGGTGGCCGCCGGGCTGCCGATCGCCTGCGGCGCGGCGCATGCGCTCAAGTTGCAGGGCAGGCCGCCGCTGGTGGCCTGCTTCTTCGGCGACGGCGCCATCAACCGCGGGCCGTTCATGGAGTCGCTGAACTGGGCGGTGATCTACCAGCTGCCGCTGCTCTTCGTCTGCGAGGACAACCGCTTCAGCGCCACCACCGCCACGCAGCCGATGACGGCCGGCGACGGTGCCGCGGCGCGCGCGCAGGCCATCGGCGTGCCGGCGGTCACGGTGGACGGCAACGACGTGGCCGCGGTGTCGGAAGCGGCGGGCGCGCTGGTCGGGCAGATCCGCGGCGGCAGCGGCCCGCGGCTGCTGCACGCGCTGACCTGGCGCGTCAAGGGCCACGTGTCGGTGGACGGCCAGGCCTACCGCGACCCGGCCGACGTGGCTGCCGCGCGCGCCACCTGCCCGCTGCAGCGCGCGCGAACGCGGCTGCTGGCGCTGGACGTCGGCGCCGCCGAGATCGACGCCATCGACGCTGCCGCGCACGACGAGATCGCCGCCGCGGTGGCCTTTGCCGATGCCTCGCCGCCGCCCGACGCGGCCGCGGCCTTCACCGACGTGCAGACCCTGGGAGCAGGCCAATGGCTGTGAGCACCATGACCTATGCCGAGGCCGGCGCCGCGGCGCTGGCGCGCGCGATGCGCGAAGACCCGCGCGTGGTGGCGCTGGGCGAAGACCTGGGCCGCGGTGGCGTGTTCGGCCAGTACCGCGGGCTGCTGCAGGCCTTCGGGCCCGAGCGCGTGATCGACACGCCGATCAGCGAAAGCACCATCATGGGCGCCGGCGTCGGCATGGCGCTGGCCGGGCTGCGCCCGGTGGTGGAGATGCGCGTGGCCGACTTCGCGATGTGCGCGATGGACGAGATCGTCAACCAGGCGGCCAAGAACCGCTTCATGTTCGGCGGCCAGGGCCGGGTGCCGCTGGTGATGCGGCTGCCGATCGGGCTGTGGAGCAGCTCGGCGGCGCAGCACTCGCAAAGCTTCGAGGCCTGGTTCGCGCACCTGCCCGGCGTGGTCGTCGCCTGCCCGGCGACGCCGCAGGACAACCACGACATGCTGCTGGCCGCGCTGCGCGGCGAAGACCCGGTGATCTACCTGGAGCACAAGGAGCTGTGGGGCCTGAAGGGCGAGGTCGACGACGCGCGCGCCGCGCCGCTGGGCCGCGCGCGCGTGCTGCGCCACGGGCAGCAGTTGACCATCGTCTCGTGGTCGGCCGCGGTGCACGCGGCCACGCAGGCTGCGGCGGCGCTGGCGGCCGAAGGCATCGACGCCAGCGTGATCGACCTCGGCACGCTGTGGCCCTGGGACCGCGAGGCGGTGCTGGCCGACGCCGCGCGCACCGGCCACCTGCTGGTGGTGCACGAGGCCATCCAGGCCGCCGGCTTCGGCGCCGAGGTGGCCGCCACGGTGGCCGAGCACACCGGCTGCCGCGTCGCCCGCCTGGGCGCGCCGCGCGTGCCGGTGGGCTACGCGCCGGTGCTGGAGGCGCACGCGCGCATCGACGCCGGCCGCATCGCCGAGGCGGCGCGCCGGCTGCTGCGGCGCCAGCCGGTGGGGGCCTGACGGCGGCGGCTGGCGGTGGCCGGCGGCGGCCGGGCCGCTCTTGCACAATGCGTTCAGCTCAAACCTGCCCGCGAGGGCCGTCGCGCCATGGAGATCCCCACCATCAGCAACCCCGTCGTGTCGCGCATCCACCTGATCGGCGGCGAGAAGGGCGGCGTCGGCAAGTCGATGGTGGCGCGCCTGCTGGCGCAGTACTTCATCGACCAGGAGCGGCCCTTCGTCGGCTTCGACACCGACCGCTCGCACGGCTCGCTGCTGCGCTTCTATGCCGACTACACCTCGCCGGCGCTCATCGATCGTTACGAGGCGCTGGACGCCATCATCGAGGCCGCGGTGGAGCAGCCCGGCCGCCGCGTGCTGGTCGACCTGGCGGCGCAGACGCACGAGCCGCTGGTCAAGTGGATGGACGAGTCGGGCGTGCTCGACATGGCCGACCTCTCCGGCCTGGCGCTGCACTACTGGCACGTGATGGACGCCGGCCGCGACTCGGTGGACCTGCTGGCGCGGCTGCTCGACCGCTTCGGCCAGCGCCTGCAGTACGTGGTGGTGCGCAACCAGCTGCGCGGTGACGACTTCGGCCAGCTCGACCGCTCGGGCCAGCTCGAACGCGCACGCGGCCTGGGCGCCAAGGTGATGGACCTGAAGAAGCTGCAGGACACCGTGGTGCAGAAGATCGACGCCCGCAACGCCAGCTTCTGGCTGGCCCGCCAGGGCGGCGGCGCCGACGGCCCCGGCCTCGGCCTGATGGAGCGCCAGCGCCTGAAGATGTGGATGAACGCGAGCTACGCCTCGATCGCCGCGCTGGGCGAGGTGTGAGTAACTTATGATCACCAGCGGCAAACCTGACTCAACCCGATCCGGAGGGATCCTTTCGATGAAGACACTGTCCACCCTGACCCGCGTGGCCCTGGCCCTCAGCCTGGCCGGCCTGGCGATCAGCACCCAAGCCCAGCAGCCTGGCGCCTCGGCCCCGGCGGCGGCACCGGCCCCTGCCGCGGCCCCCGCCCCGGCGCCCGCGCCGGCCGCCGCGCCGGCCACCGCCAGCGCCAACGAAGGCAAGCTGGCCTGGTATGGCCGCAAGTTCAACGGCCGCCGCACCGCCAGCGGCGAGCGCTACAACGCCGACGCCATGACCCTGGCGCACAAGGACCTGCCCTTCGGCACCAAGGTGCGCGTGACCAACCTCAAGAACAACCGCAGCGTGGTGCTGCGCGTCAACGACCGCGGCCCGACCCAGGCCGACCGCGTCGGCGACGTCTCGCGCGCCGCCGCCCGCCGCCTGGGCATGATGCGCAGCGGCGTCATCGACGCCCGCATCGAGGTGGTTTCCGAGGCGCCGGCGCGCCACCACGGCAAGCGCAAGGCCAAGGCCAAGGCCTGACGTAGGGAATCCTCAAGTCCGCCGGGCTCGCTGCCGATAGCAGTGGAGAGCCCCCCACAGCGCCGCTGTTTGGCGCGAGGAAGCGGACATGATGAGATATTTGCAGAGTCGTGAAGAGAGCGTGAGCCTGGTGCGCCAGGTGCTGGCGGCCATGGGCCAGCACGATGCCGCGTTCAACCCGGTCACGTTTGCCGTCTTCTACGACCATCTGGCCGGCATCAACCCGCCGCTCAGCCAGGCCCTGAGCCGCGTGCAACGGCAGTCGCCGCGGCTCGACAACGGGGCGCTGCACCGCTTGTACGACGAGCACGTGGCCGACGCCGGCGCCGAGGCCGATGGCGGCGGCGCTGCCGACGGCACCCGGTCGCAGCGCATCCAGGTCGACATGCAACGCCTGATGAAGGAAATCGCGCAGTCGGCCGAGCGCACCGGCCACGCCGCCGGGCTGTTCGACGAACAGCTCGAAGGCCTGTCCAACGCGCTGCGCACCGATCGCGACGAACTGGTTCCGCAGCTCGACGCCGCGCGCGAAGGCACGCAGGTGATGCGCGACTCGGTGCACACGCTGCAGCAGCAGGTGCAGGCCGCGCAGCGCGAGATCGAGCGGCTGCGCGCCGACCTCGAGCGCACGCGCGAGGAATCGATGCTGGACCCGCTGACCCAGGTGCTCAACCGCCGCGGCTTCGACCAGCGCATGCAGCTCCTGCAGCGCGAGCCGCCGCCCGACGGCTGCGTGCACGGCCTGGTGATGATCGACATCGACCACTTCAAGCGCGTCAACGACCAGCACGGCCACACCGTGGGCGACCGCGTGCTGGCCGGCCTGGGCACGCTGCTGCGCACCATGCCGCAGGAGCCGGGCATGACCTGCGCGCGCTACGGCGGCGAGGAGTTCGCCATCCTGCTGCCGGCCACCACGCTGGACAAGGCCAAGACGCTGGCCGAGACCGTGCGCACCCGCGTGCGCGGCATCCGCCTGCGCGACCGCCAGACGCAGGCGGTGGCGCTGTCGTTCACCGTGTCGGCCGGCGTCGCCGCCTGGCGCGTGGGCGAGGACCTCGACACCTGGCTGTCCTGCGCCGACGCGGCGCTGTACCGCGCCAAGGCGGCGGGGCGGGATCGGGTGGTGGTGGCTTGAGCTTTTCCGGCGGCGCAGCGGCGGGGACAGGGTCGCGGCAGCCAGGAAACCGCCGACGAGGCTCTAGGCATTGACGCTGACCCGTTCGCTGCTGGATTGCGGCCCTGGTACCGCATTGATCACCGCCTCGATGCGGTGACCGTCGGGATCGACGAGAAACGCCGCGTAGTAGTTCGGCCCGTAGTCTTGCCGCAGGCCCGGCGGCCCGTTGTCTCGGCCCCCCACCGCCAGGGCGCCCGAGTGAAAGCGATCGACGGCATCACGGCTGGGCGCTGCGAAGGCGAGATGAAAGCCCGGACCTGGCGCGATGACGGGTGAGCGGAGTTTGAGGCAGAACTTGTCCTTCCCGTCTTCCACCCCATAGCCGATGGCGGTGTCATCCTCGAACACGCGCCGATAGCCGAGGGCACCCAAGGCCGCGTCGTAGAAGGCGCCGCTGAGCTGAAGGTTCGCCACGGCAAACGACAGGTGGTGCAGCATTTGATGCTCAGATAACTCGTTTCATGAATGGCATAGCGTGCATGCCCGTTCGTTGCCCGCCGGCTCGCCGGCTGGGATCACGACGATTGTGATCGGGCCCAAGCGGCAAACTCGAGCAGCGAGTGGACGGCAGGCACCGACGTGACCTGGGCCGGAACCGATCCGAGCGGGGCCAGCCAGAAGGCTTGAACGCCGAACCGCCTGGGCGCGCTTGCATCGTGTTCCAGCGAGTCGCCGACCATGGCGATGGACGGCAGCGGAACCCGCAACTGCCGCGACACGATCTGCCAGAACTCGACCTGGTTCTTCTTGAAGCCAAGCTCGGTGAAGCAGAACACCTCCTCGAAGTAGTTTCGCAGTCCAACGCGCTCGAGCGCCGCCCAGATGTCGGGCTTGCGCGAGAGGCTGGCATTGGTGGCGATCGCCAGCCGAAACCGGCGCGTGCCGGCGAGGCCGTCGAGCGCTTGCGCTGCACCGGGCAAGGCCGATACGGAAGGCCATCTCGCCATCGGAATGTCGGGCGGCCCTTGCTCCGACATGAGCGTTCCACCCCAGTCGAAACAGAGGGCGCGAACGGCAGGCGCAAGGCGGGTCATGCCGTCGAGCGCGTGTTGCCGATGACACGCCGGGCCATGCCCGCCCGCGCTAGTGAAAGAGGCCGACCGCCAACTCGGCCCAAACGATGGCCAGGCCCAGCAAGACGGCGGCGGCCAGCAGCAACTTCCGGCGCAGGCCGCTCACGCGGGCCGCGGCCAGCGAATAGATCGTTCCGGCACCGAACAGCAGCCCGCCGGCGACGACGAAGTCGCCGGGGCCCCAGGCCACTTCGCCGGTGAACCGCATGGCGATCAGCGGCACGAGCAGCAGCAGTGCCGTCGCGACGGCGACCCACTCGATCCGCTTGGTCACGGCGCTTGTCGTCATGGTGGTTCCTTTGCCAGGTCCGGCAGCCGCCGTCATTCGATCAGAACGACGGTCCTGGCCGAGACCCGAGCATTCTCGATGCACAGTTCCCCGGCCGCGACCGGAAGCTTGAAGCGTCTTGGCCCGGCGCTGCCGGGGTTGACGAACCAGACGCGCTCGCGTTCGACGACCGACGGCACATGAGAGTGCCCGGAGACGACCACGCGGACGCCGGCGGCCTGCGGATCGATGTCCAACCGCGCCAGGTCGTGAAGCAGGTAGATGCCGTGCTCGCCGACCTCGATCCGCTCGAACTCGCGCACGGCTTGCGCCCAATCTCCATGGTCGTTGTTGCCGCGAACGGCGGTGACGGGCGCGATGCGGCGCAACTCGTCCAGGATCTGCGGCCCGCCGATGTCGCCGCCGTGCAGGATGAGATCGCTGCCCGCCAGGAACGAGACCGCCTCCGGCCTGAGCAGGCCGTGGGTGTCGGAAATCAGGCCGATGCGAATCATCTCGATGGCTTGCGCTGATGAAAAAGCCCGTCCGCGCCATGCGAACGGGCTCGTGCCGCCAACCGGCGCGGCGGCCGGCTACGCCGGCATCACTTGCCGCTCGGGATCTTCCCTTCCACGCCCTTGACGTAGAAGTTGATGCCCGAGAGGAACTTGTCGTCGGCCGTTTCGTCGGCCTTGACGACGGGCTTGCCGTCCTGGCCGACGATGGGGCCCTTCCAGATCGCGAAGCTGCCGTCCTTGAGGCCGGCCTTGGCCTTCTCGACCTTTTCCTTCAGCTCGGCGCTCACCTTGTCGCTGATCGAGACGATGTCGATCGCGCCTTCCTTGACGCCCCACCAGGTGTGGCCGCCGCCCTTCCAGCTGCCGTCCAGCGCTTCCTTCACGGCCTTGATGTAGTACGGCGCCCAGTTGATCACCGCGCTGGCCAGGTGCGCCTCGGGCGCGTAGGCGGTCATGTCGCTGTCCCAGCCGAAGGCGTACTTCTTGTTCTTGCCGGCGGTCTGCAGCACGGCCGAGCTGTCGGTGTTCTGGAACAGCACGTCGGCGCCCTGGTTGATCAGGCTTTGCGCGGCCTCGGTTTCCTTGGCGGTGTCGTACCAGGTGTTGACCCACACCACCTTGGTCTTGACCTTCGGGTTCACGCTTTGCGCGCCCAGCGTGAAGCTGTTGATGTTGCGAATGACCTCGGGGATGGGAATCGACCCCACCACGCCCAGCGTGTTGCTCTTGGTCATGCCGCCGGCGATCACGCCGGCCAGGTAGGCGCCCTCGTAGGTGCGGCTGTCGTAGGTGCGCATGTTGTCGGCCTGCTTGTAGCCGGTGGCATGCTCGAACTTCACGTCCTTGCTGTCGGCCGCCACCTTCAGCATCGGCTCCATGTAGCCGAAGGTGGTGCCGAAGATCAGCTTGTTGCCCTGGCCCACCATGTCGCGGAACACGCGCTCGGCGTCGGCCGCCTCGGGCACCTTCTCGACGAAGCTGGTGACGACCTTGTCGCCGAATTCCTTCTCAACCGCCTTGCGGCCGTTGTCGTGCGCGAAGGTCCAGCCGCCGTCGCCCACCGGGCCCACGTAGGCGAAGGCGATCTTCAGCGGCTCGGGCTTGGGCGCCGGCGCCGAGGCGGGGGCCGGGGCGGCGGCCACCGGGGCCGGCGGTTCTTCCTTCTTGCCGCAGCCGGCAAGGGCCGCGGCGGCGGCCACGGCGGACAGGCTGGACAGCTTGAGCCAGCGGCGCTTGGAGGTGTCGGTCATGGGAACTCGCTCCTGGGGGTTGGACGTGGATGGCGGCGAATTATCCTCAGCCGCCGGGATGGAAAGGCTTGCCCAGCGACGCGGGCATGTTGAGCTTGATGAAGCCGGCGTCGCGCGAAATCAGCACCAGCACGACGATGGTGGCCAGGTACGGCAGCATGGTCAGCAACTGGCTGGCCACTTCGACGCCCTGGCCCTGCAGGTGGAACTGCAGCATCGTCACGCCGCCGAACAGATACGCGCCCAGCAGCACGCGCGCCGGCCGCCAGGTGGCGAAGGTGGTCAGCGCCAGCGCGATCCAGCCCTTGCCCGCGACCATGCCTTCCATCCACAGCGGCGAATAGACCACCGACAGGTAAGCCCCCGCCAGCCCGCACAGCGCGCCGCCGGCGCACACCGCGGCCAGGCGGATCAAGCGCACCGGATAACCCAGCGCATGAGCGGACTCGGGCGACTCGCCGACCGCGCGCAGCACCAGCCCGGCGCGGCTGCGGTAGAGGAACCAGGCCAGCGCCGCGGCCAGCGCCATCGCCAGGTAGACCATCGGGTGCTGGCGGAACAGCGCCGGCCCGACGAAGGGCAGATCGGCCAGCCCCGGCACCGCGAAGGCGGCGCGCTCGCCCAGCTTGGCCTGCGTGAAGCCGATGCCGGCAAAGGCCGAGAAGCCGGCGCCGAACAGCGACAGCGCCAGCCCGGTGGCGTACTGGTTGGTGTTGAGCCCGATCACCAGCGCGCCGAAGGCCAGCGCCAGCAGCGCGCCGGCCGCCGCGCCGGCGCAAAAGCCCAGCAGGTCGCTGCCGGTGGTGGCGGTGGCGGCGAAGCCGGCGATCGCGGCCACCAGCATCATGCCCTCGGCGCCCAGGTTGACGACGCCGGCGCGTTCGTTGATCAACAGGCCCAGGCCGGCGATTGCCAGCACGGTGCCGGCGTTCAGCGTCGCAGCGATCAGCAGTGCAAAGCTCTCCATGGCGGCGGCTCCCTCAACCCTTGCGGCGGCCGAAGCGCACGCGGTAGTTGATCAGCGTGTCGCAGGCCAGCAGCGTGAACAGCAGCAGGCCCTGGAAGACGCCGGTCAGCGACTTGGGCAGCCCCAGGCGCGACTGCGCCAGCTCGCCGCCGATGTAGAACATGCTCATCAGGATCGCCGAGAACACGATGCCCACCGGATGCAGCCGGCCGACGAAGGCGACGATGATGGCCGCGAAGCCGTAGCCGGCCGGCACGTAGGGCGTGAGCTGGCCCAGCGGCCCGGCCGCTTCCAGCGCGCCGGCCAGCCCGGCCAGGCCGCCGGAGACCAGCATCGCCGTCCACAGCGCGCTGCGCGACGAGAAGCCGGCATAACGCGCCGCCAGCGGCGCCAGCCCGCCCACCTGCAGCGCAAAGCCGCGGTACATGCGGAACATGAAGACCCACATGCCGGCCACCGCCGCCAGCGCCACCAGCACGCCGACGTTGGCGCGCAAATTGGGCAGCAGGCGCGGGATCTTGGTGGCCGCGTCGAAGGTGATGGTCTGCGGGAAGTTGTAGCCCTTGGGGTCCTTCCAGGGCCCGTAGACCAGGTACGACAGCAGCATGTCGGCGACGTACACCAGCATCAGGCTGACCAGGATTTCGTTGGCGTTGAAGCGGTCGCGCAGCAGCGCGACGATGGCCGCCCACAGCATGCCGCCGAGTACGCCGGCGACGAGGATCGCGACGACGATCCAGCGCGTCGTGCCCGGGCCGGCCTGCATCGCCACCCAGCCGGCGGCGGCCGCGCCGATCACGAACTGCCCTTCGGCGCCGATGTTCCAGACGTTGGCGCGAAAGCACAACGCCAGGCCGAGCGCGATCAGCACCAGCGGCGTGGCCTTGACCGACAGTTCCGACAGCGCATAGCCGCTTTTCAGCGGCTCGACGAAGAACATCTGCAACCCGCGCAAGGGGTCCTTGCCGAGCATGACGAACAGGCCGATGCCGATCAGCACCGTCACCGCCAGCGCCAGCAGCGGCGAGGCGATGGACAGCGCCCGCGACGGCTGCGCCCGCGCTTCAAGCCGCAGCATGGCTCGCCTCCTGCGGGGCCGCGCCCGGCCACAGCCCGCTCATCCAGGCGCCGATGCGCTCCACCGTCGCCTCGGCGCGCGGCAGCGCGGGCGAGACGCGGCCCTGCGCCATCACCAGCAGCCGGTCGCTGATCTCGAACAGCTCGTCGAGTTCCTCGCTGACCACCAGCAGCGCGCAGCCGGCGTCGCGCAGCTTGAGCAGCTCGCCGCGGATCAGCGCCGCGGCGCCGACGTCGACGCCCCAGGTCGGCTGGCTGACGATCAGCAGCGTCGGGCCGGCGTCGATCTCGCGGCCGACGATGAACTTCTGCAGGTTGCCGCCCGACAGGCTGCGCGCCGCCGCGCCGGGGCCGCCGGCCTTGACCTGGAAGCGCTGGATCAGGTGCTCGGCCAGCGCGCGCACCTCGGCGCTGGCGATCCAGCCGCTCTTGCGCACCGGACCGGTCCTCGTGAGTAATGTGTTATTCGAAAGGCTCAGCGTCGGCACCGCGCCGCGGCCCAGCCGCTCTTCGGGCACGAAGTGCAGGCCTTCGTGGCGGCGGCGGCGCGGCGAATGCGCGGCGATGGCGGCGCCCTTCAGGCGGATGCTGGCGGCGGCGGCGCGCCGGTCTTCGCCCGAGAGCGCGGCCATCAACTCCTGCTGGCCGTTGCCCGAGACGCCGGCGATGCCCAGCACCTCGCCGGCGCGCACCTCGAAGGCGATGTCGCGCAGGTCGACGCCGAACGGGTGCTGGCGCGGCAGCGACAAGCCCTGCACCGCCAGCACCACCGGCCCCGGCGCGCGCGCCACGTGCTGCAGCGGCGGCGGCTCGGCGCCGATCATCAGCCGCGACAGGCTGGCGTTGGTCTCCTTGGTCGGGTCGACCTCGCCGGTGACCTTGCCGCCGCGCAGCACGGTGCAGTGGTGGCACAGGCTGCGGATCTCGTCGAGCTTGTGGCTGATGTAGAGGATGCTGCAGCCGCCGTCGGCCAATCGGCGCAGCGTGACGAAGAGCTTGTCCACGGCCTGCGGCGTCAGCACCGAGGTCGGCTCGTCGAGGATCAGCAACTGCGGGTCGGTCAGCAGCGCGCGCACGATTTCCACGCGCTGCTTCTCGCCCACGCTCAAGGAATGCACCGGGCGCTGCGCATCGAGGTCCAGCCCGTAGGTGTGCGCCACCTCGCCGATGCGCCGCGCCACCGCGGCCAGGCTGCCGGCCTTGTCGAGGCCGAGCCACACGTTCTCGGCCACGGTCAGCGTGTCGAACAGCGAGAAGTGCTGGTAGACCATGCTGATGCCCAGCTCGCGCGCCGCCGCCGGGCTTTTGATCTGCACCGGCTGGCCGTTCCAGCGGATGCTGCCTTCGTCGGGCTGCACGGCGCCGTAGATGATCTTCATCAGCGTGCTTTTGCCGGCGCCGTTCTCGCCCAGCACGGCGTGGATCTCGCCGGGCTGCACGGTGAGCGACACGCCGTCGTTGGCGCGCACGGCGGGGTATTGCTTGCTGATGCCGGCCAGCGCCAGGCGCGGCGTCGCTGCGGCGTGCTGCTTCATCGGTCGGCCCTCGTGTAAAGCCTGCGGCCGGCCACGTAGGTGGCGGCCAGGTGGCCGGCGTCGGCCAGCGTCATCCAGGCGAAGAGTTTCTCGTGCAGGTCTTGCGCGACGGCCAGCCGCCGCTCGCCGACGGCGTCGCGCGACCAGTCCCACAGGCAGACGTCGGCCAGGCAGCCGGCGTCGAGGCTGCCGATCTCGTGCGCCAGCTTCAAGGCGTCGGCGGCGCCGCGCGTCGCGGCGTGCAGCGCGGTCCACGCCGTCAGCCGGTGGCCGGCCAGCGCCTGCACCTTGTAGCCGTCGGCCAGCGTTCGCGGCAGCGACAAGCTGGTGCCGCCGCCGACGTCGCTGCCCACGCTGACGGCCACGCCGGCCGCCTGGCGCTGCGGCCAGTCCATCAGCCCGCTGCCGAGGAAGAGGTTGCTGCTGGGGCAGAAGGCGATCTGCGCGCCGCTGTCGCGCAGCGTGCCGAGGTCGGCTTCGTCGAGCCAGATGCCGTGCGCCAGTACCGAGCGCGGGTGCAGCAACCCGGCTTGCGCGTAGACGTCGAGGTAGCTGCGCGCCGCGGGAAACAGGCGCTGCACCCACTGCACCTCGACGCGGTTCTCGGCGACGTGGGTCTGCAGGTACAGGCTGGCGTCGGCGCGGCACAGCGCGCCGGCCATCGCCAATTGCGCCGGCGTGCTGGTCGGCGCGAAGCGCACGGTCACCGCGTAGGCGTTGCGGCCGCGGCCGTGCCAGCGCTCGATGAGGTCGACGCAATCGCGCTCGGCCTGCGCCAAGTCGTCGTCGCGCAGGCCGTCGGGCGCGTGGCGGTCCATCAGCACCTTGCCGGCGACGAGGCGCATGCCGCGCTGCTGCGCCGCCTGGAACAGCGCCTCGGCCGAGCCCTTGTGCACGGTGGGGAACACCACCGCGGCCGTGGTGCCGTGGGCCAGCAAGGCGTCGAGGAAGCGCGCCGAGCCGGCGGCCGCCACCGCGGGGTCGGCCCAGGCGCGCTCGGCGGGGAAGGTGTAGCGCTGCAGCCAGTCGAGCAACTCGGTGCCGAAGCTGGCGATGACCTCGATCTGCGGGCTGTGGACATGCGTGTCGATGAAGCCCGGCAGCAGCAGCCGGCCGCGCTGGTCGTCGCGCGCGTAGGCGGGGCCCGGCTCGACGGCGCCCGGCTGCACGCCGGCGATGCGGCCTTGCGCGTCGACCAGCAGCCAGTGGTCGGGGCGCCAGCGCACGGCGGGCTCACCGCCGTGGCCGCTGTGGCCGCCATCGCCCGTGTCGCCCCAGCGCGGCGCCGCAGTGAAGTCGAGCAGGTCGGCGCGGATGGCGATCATGCGCGGCCCGACGGCGCCGGCAGCGGCGACGCGCGCTGCGGCAGCTGGCGCGCCACGTCGCGCACCTGTTCGCGGAACCAGCGCATCGCCGGCGCCTGGTGCGTCAGCTCGTGCCACAGCTGGTAGTAGGTGAGCGGCGGAAACGCCACCGGGCAGCGCACGATGCGCACCGGCAGTGCGCCGGCGTAGCGGCTGCAGAACAGCCGCCCGGTGGTCAGCACGAGCAGGCTTTCGGCCACCATCAGCGGGATCAGCCCGAAGTGCGAGGCGCGCACCGCGATGCGCCGCTCGGCGCCCTGCGCGGCCAGGTGCTCGTCGATGACGCCCAGCGCGCCCGGGTGCAGCGGCATCGGCGCCACGTGCTCGCAGTCGAGGTATGTCTGCACCGTCCAGCCGCGGCCGGCGGCGGCGGGGTGGCCCGCGGCCACCAGGCACACCACCTCGTCGCTGATCAGCCGCGCCAGGTGCAGCTCGGCGGGCGGCTGCAGCCAGTTGCCGATGACCAGGTCGACATCGCCGTTGGCCAGGTGGCGGCGGTAGTCGTACTCGCGCGTCAGCGGCATCAGCTCCAGCCGCACGCCGGGCGCCAGCCGCTTGACCTGGCCGACCAGCGCGGGCAGGAACAGCGGGTCGAGGTAGTCGCTGGCGGCAATGCGCAGCAGCGCCTCGCTGGCCGCGGCGTCGAAGGGCTGGCTGCGCAGCCGGCGGTTGAACAGCCGGTCGGCGCCGCTCAGCACCTGGGCCGCCGGCTCCAGCAACTGCAGCGCCGCGGCGGTGGGCTGCATGCCGCCGCCGGCGCGCACCAGCAGCGCGTCGCCCGTCAACTCGCGCAGGCGGCGCAGTTGCGCGCTGACGGCGGGCTGGCTGCTGGCCAGGCGCAAGGCCGCCCGCGAGACGCTGCGTTCACTGATCAAAGTGTGCAAGACCCGGATGAGGTGGAGGTCTATCGTCGCCAGTTCCGTGCGGCGGGCCATATGCTTGCGGCAATATGCAGTATGCGTGCCATCGTATACACGCAGGCACGCATCGCGCTACCTTCGGGCAAACACCGAGAGCCCAGGAACCACGATGACGCAGCGCCCGATCCGCCTGGTCCACCGCGGACAGATCGTCAGCATCGCCGACGCGCCGCCGACCCGCAGCCTGCTCGACTGGCTGCGCGAAGACCGGCACTGCACCGGCACCAAAGAGGGTTGCGCCGAGGGCGATTGCGGTGCCTGCACCGTCGCGCTGGGGCGGCTCGACGCGCAGGGCCGGCTGCACACCGAGACCGTCAACGCCTGCATCCAGTTCCTGCCGATGCTCGACGGCCAGGCGGTGTTCACGGTCGAAGACCTGTCGCCGCCGGCGCGCGACGGCGCGGCGACGCTGCACCCGGTGCAGCAGGCGATGGTCGACTGCCACGGCTCGCAATGCGGCTTCTGCACCCCCGGCTTCGTGATGTCGCTGTGGGCCTGCCGGCGCCAGCACCAGGCCGCCGGCACGCGACCGTCGCGGCAGGACCTTGCCGACGCGCTGGCCGGCAACCTGTGCCGCTGCACCGGCTACCGGCCGATCCTCGACGCCGGCGAGCAGGCGCTGCAGAGCGCCGCGCCCGAGCCCGACCACGCCGCCACCATCGCCGCGCTGCGCACCCTGGCGCAAGACCCGCCGCTGGTCTACCAGGGCCGCTTCTGGGCGCCGCGCACGGCCGACGAGCTGGCCACGCTGTATGCCGACCACCCGCAGGCGCGGCTGCTGGCCGGCGCCACCGACATCGGGCTGTGGGTCAACAAGCAAATGCGCGAGTTGCCCGAGCTGATCCACGTCGGCGCGGTGGCCGAGTTGCAGCGCATCGAGGTGGTCGACGGCACGCTGCGCATCGGCGCCGCGGCGTCGCTGGAAGCCGCCTGGGCCGCGCTGTGCGAATACTGGCCGCAATTGCGCGAGCTGTGGCTGCGCTTCGCGTCGCCGCCGGTGCGCCACGCCGGCACGATGGGCGGCAACGTCGCCAACGGCTCGCCGATCGGCGATTCGGCGCCGGTGCTGATGGCGCTGGACGCGCGCATCGTGCTGCAGCAGCGGGGGCGCCTGCGCGAGCTGGCGCTGGCCGACTTCTACACCGGCTACATGAAGAACGAGCTGCAGTCCGGCGAGTTCGTGCGCGGCCTGGTCGTGCCGCTGCCGCAGGCGCGGTCGCAGATGCAGTCGCAAACTCGGAAGCAGACGCAGACCGCGCTGCGCGCCTACAAGATCAGCAAGCGTTTCGACAGCGACATCTCGGCGCTGTGCGCGGCGTTGGCGATCGACCTCGACGGCGACACGGTACGCGCCGCGCGCCTGGCCTTCGGCGGCCTGGCGGCCACCGTCAAGCGCGCCGCGCAGGCCGAGGCCGCGCTGCAGGGCCGGCCCTGGACCGAGGCCACGCTGCAGGCCGCCACCGCCGCGCTGGCGCAGGACTTCCAGCCGCTGAGCGACCTGCGCGCCAGCGCCGGCTACCGGCTGCAGGTGGCGGGTAACCTGCTGCGGCGCTTCTGGCTGGAGACGCGCCGCGACGCGCCGCTGCCGGCCGCCGCGGTGACCGTGTGGGCGCGGGAGACCAGCACATGAACAAGCCCATCGACGACGCCGCGCTGGCGCTGCAGCCGCCCGTGCCGGCCGCGCCGCAAGACGGCGTGGGCCGCAGCCGCCCGCACGAATCGGCCGCGCTGCACGTCGCCGGCCGCGCGCCCTACACCGACGACCTGCCCGAGCTGGCCGGCACGCTGCACGCGGCGCTGGGGCTGTCGCCGCTGGCGCATGGCCGCATCGTCGCGCTCGACCTCGACGTGCTGCGCGCGCTGCCCGGCGTGGTCGACGTGTTCAGCGCCGCCGCCATTCCCGGCCGCAACGACTGCGGGCCGCTGCTGCACGACGACCCCATCCTCGCCGGCGAGGCCGGCGCCACGCTGCGCTACCTGGGGCAGCCGGTATTCGTGGTGCTGGCCGAAACGCGCGACGCCGCGCGCCGCGCCGCGGCGCGGGCCAAGGACGTGATCCGCTGCGAGCCGCTGCCGCCGCTGCTCGACCCGCTGCAGGCCCACGCCGCCGGCGGGCAGTACGTGCTGCCGCCGATGACGCTCAAGCGTGGCGACGCGCGCGCCGCCATCGCCGCCGCGCCGCAGCGGCTGCACACGCGCTTCGCGGTCGGCGGCCAGGAGCAGTTCTACCTGGAAGGCCAGATCGCCTACGCCGCGCCCACCGAATCGGGCGGGCTGCAGGTCTGGTGCTCGACCCAGCACCCCAGCGAGATGCAGCTGGTGGTGGCGCACGCGCTGCAGCGGCCGGCGCACGCGGTGCGCGTGGAATGCCGGCGCATGGGCGGCGGCTTCGGCGGCAAGGAGTCGCAGTCGGCGGTGTTCGCCTGCATCGCCGCGCTGGCCGCCGACCGGCTGCAGCGCCCGGTCAAGCTGCGGCCCGACCGCGACGACGATTTCCTGATCACCGGCCGCCGCCACGGCTTCCATTTCGAGATCGAGGCCGGCCACGACGACGAAGGCCGCATCCTCGGCGCGGTGTGCCACCTGGTGTCCAACGCCGGCCATTCGGCCGACCTCTCGGGCCCGGTGATGACGCGCGCGCTGTGCCACTTCGACAACGCCTACTGGCTGCCGCACGTCGAACTTCATGGTTATTCGGCGCGTACCAATACCCAGAGCAACACCGCGTTCCGCGGCTTCGGCGGCCCGCAGGGCGCGATCGCCGTCGAGCACCTGATGGACCTGGTGGCGCGCCGCCTCGGCCGCGACCCGCTGGCGGTGCGCCGGCTCAACTTCTACGGCGGCGCCGGGCGCTCGGTCACGCCCTACGGCCAGCCGGTGGACGACAACCTGATCGAGCCGCTGGTGCAGCAGCTCGAAGCGAGCAGCGAACTGGCGGCGCGGCGCGCGGCGGCGGCGCGCTTCAATGCCGCCAGCCTGGTGCTGAAGAAGGGGCTGGCGCTGACGCCGGTGAAGTTCGGCATCTCGTTCAACGTGGTCCACCTCAACCAGGCCGGCGCGCTGGTGCACATCTACACCGACGGCTCGGTGCTGGTGAACCATGGCGGCACCGAGATGGGCCAGGGCCTCAACACCAAGGTGGCGCAGGTCGTCGCGCACGAGCTGGGCATCGCCTTCGAGCAGGTGCGCGTCAGCGCCACCGACACCGCCAAGGTGGCCAACACCTCGGCCACCGCGGCTTCCACCGGCAGCGACCTCAACGGCAAGGCGGCGCAGGACGCCGCGCGCCAGTTGCGTGAACGGTTGGCCGCGCTGGCCGCCGCGCAGTGGGGCGGCGACGCGGCCGCGGTGCGCTTCAGCGACGGCCGCGTCTGGCTGGGCGAGCGCTCGCAGCCCTTTGCCGAACTGGTGAACGCCGCCTACCTGGCCCGCGTGCAGTTGTGGAGCGACGGCTTCTACGCGACGCCGGGCCTGAGCTGGAACCGCGAGACGCTGCAGGGCCGGCCGTTCTACTACTTCGCCTACGGCGCGGCGGTCAGCGAGGTGATCGTCGACACGCTGACCGGCGAATGGAAGCTGCTGCGCGCCGACCTGCTGCACGACGCCGGCCGCTCGCTGAACCCGGCGCTGGACATCGGCCAGGTCGAAGGCGCCTTCATCCAGGGCATGGGCTGGCTGACGATGGAAGAGCTGGTCTGGCACCCGCAGACCGGTGCGCTGCTGACGCACGCGCCCAGCACCTACAAGATCCCCACCGCCAACGACGCGCCGGCCGTGTTCCGCACGGCGCTGTTCGACGCGCCCAACGCGGTGGACAGCATCCACCGCAGCAAGGCGGTCGGCGAGCCGCCGCTGCTGCTGGGCTTCAGCGTGTTCTTCGCGATCCGCGACGCGGTGGCCGCTGCCGCCGCCGACCCGCGCGCCGAGGTGCCGCTGAACGCACCGGCCACGCCCGAGGCCATCCTGCGCGCGGTGCAGGCCGTGCAGCGTCCGGCGGCGACATGATCGACCTGCGCGGCCCGGCGCTGGCCTGGCGCGCCGCGCGGCGCGCGGCGGTGGTGGTTGAGGTGCTGCAGACGCAGGGCTCGGTGCCGCGCGAGGCCGGCACGCGCATGCTGGTGGCGGCCGACGAGGTGCTGGGCACGATCGGTGGCGGCCACCTGGAACTGCAGGCCATTGCGCGCGCGCGGCGGCTGCTGCAAGGCCTGCCGGAGCCGCTGGAGCAGCGCATCGCGCTCGGGCCGACGCTGGGCCAGTGCTGCGGCGGCGCGCTCAGCCTGCGCTGGCTGGCGCTGCCGGACGCGCGGCCCGAAGACTGGCCGCTGCCGGCGCCGCGCTTCACGCTGCAGCTCTACGGCGCCGGCCACGTCGGCCGCGCGATCGTGCGGCTGCTGGAGGACTTGCCCTGCCGCGTGCAGTGGATCGACGAGCGCGACAGCGAATTCCCGGCCGCGCCGTCGGCGCCGCACATCGAGCGCGTCTGCGTCGAGCCGGTCGAAGCCGAGGTGGCCGCCGCGCCGCCGGGCTGCCGCTACCTCGTGCTGACGCACAGCCACGACCTCGACCTGGCGATCACCGAGGCCATCCTGCGCCGCGGCGACTTCGCTTACCTGGGCTTGATCGGCTCGGCGACCAAGCGCGCGCGCTTTCTCCACCGTTTCGAGGCGCGCGGCATCGCGCCAGACGTGCTGCAGCGCCTGACCTGCCCGATCGGGCTGCCGGGCATCGAAGGCAAGGAGCCGGCGGTGATCGCGCTGGGCGTGGTCGCCCAGCTTCTACTTACTCGCCCTCTGCAACGCGCCTGAGGCCATCGACGTCGGCCACGTGCACCGTGTAGCCGGCCACGTGGATCAAGCCCTGGCGGCTCAGGCTGCGCATCAGCCGCGACAGCGTCTCCGGCGTGATCGCCAGCTGCGAGGCGATGTCGCGCTTGCGCTCGCCGAGCTTGACGATGCCGCGGCGCGGGCTGTCGGCCGCCGGCTGGAAGCGCTCGACCAGCCATTGCGCGAAGCGCGCCGGCGCGTCCTTGTGCATCAGGCCGTGGGTGTTGACGGCCAGTGCGTGCACTTCGCGCGCCAGGCTGCCGATCAGCCGCCGCGCCAGCGCCGGCTGGCTGGCCAGCAGGGCGGGCAGGTCGTCGCGCGGCAGTTCCACCACCACCAGCGGCGTCACGGCGCGCGCGTCGATGGCGTGGCAGGCCTCGATCCAGGCCGAGCTTTGGTCCAGCCAGCCGGGGCCGCGCACCGGTCGCTCGATGCGGAACTGGCCGTCCGACGTGCAGTAGCCGAGCGCCGCGTCGCCGTCGCGCACGAAGACCAGCGCGCGCGCCAGCTCCTGCTGGCTGAAGACGGTGCCGCCCTGCGGCACGAAGCGCGGCCGCGCCAGCGCCGCCAGCGCCGACAGCTCGGCCGGGCTGAGCGTGGGCGCACCCAGCAGTTCGTTCCAGGCGCGGGCATCGGGCATCAGCGCATCGGCCGGGCGCAGTGCGCGGTGCAGGCTGGGGTTGATGGCGGGCTCGGCCGCACGCAGGGGCCGTTCCGACAGCAAGGGGGCGCTGGCGTGCTTGGCGATGCTGTCCGGGCGGATGTCGATCACGTGCAGGTGTCCCATGAATTTCGGCGCGTAGCCCCTCCTTGCCGCCGCCCCCAAGCCGGGCTCCGAGGGAAAAGGGTCTGCGCCGGAGCCGCGTCAAAAGCGTGCGTGGGCGCACTGTCGGGCAGGGCCGACCGGCGGCCCTTGCGCCAGATCAACGGCGGCGCGGCCGGCCGCGGGGCATCGGCGCCGATGCGGTGCGATGCCTCAGCGTTCGGCGACGTAGTGCGCGATGCGCGGCGCTTCGCCGGGCAGCAGGTAGTCGCGCAGCGCCCCTTCCAGCGCCTGGTCGGCCAGCGTCGCGCGAGCGCGCTGGTGCAGGTATTCGGCCCAGCTGGTGACGATGAAGCGCTCGACGAAGCGCGACGGGTCCGACAGGTCGCGGTAGACGCGCCAGAAGGTCGCGCCGTCGCGCCGCCGCGGCGCGCGCAGCAGGCTCACGGCGTCGAGGAAGGCGTCGGCGCGGTCGAGCTGCACGCGGTAGGCGATCTCCACCGCCACCGGGCCCGACTCGGGGTCGGGCTCGTGGACGATGAACAGGTTCTCGCCGGGCTTCACCTGCGTGACCTCGCCGAGCCCGCCGATGCGCAAAGGGAAGGGCCGCGCCAGCAGCAGCCCGCCCAGCATCACCAGCGCCGCCAGCGTCAGCGCGGCGGCCAGCCCGGCGATGTCGGACAGCGCGCCCCAGAAGGCCGAGCCGAGCGCGAACGAGCCCAACGCGCTGAGCGTGTGCATCGAGGTGGCGCGCGCCCGCACCCACGGCGGCACGCTGGTCTGGGTGGCGGTGTTGAAGGTCGACATCACCGCCATCCAGCAGCCGCCGGCGACGAACAGCGCGGCGTACACCAGCCACGCGTTGCGCGAGTAGGCGCACACCCCCATCACCGCCGCATAGGCCACGCAGCCCACCGCGACCAGGCGGTCCAGCCCCAGTTGCACGCGCAGGCGGCCGATCACCAGCCCGGTGGCCACCGCGCCGGCGCCCAGGCAGCCGATCAGCAGGCCGAAGCCGGTGGCGCCCAGGCCGAGCTGGCTTTGCGCGATGACCGGCAGCAGCGCCCACAGCGCCGAACCGGCGGCGCCGTAGGCCATGGTGCGCACCAGCTGGGCCAGCACCGTCTCGGAATGGCGCGCGAAGCGCAGCGCGCTGAGCATGCCGCCCCACAGCCGTTCGGCCGGCAGCCGGCTGGGCGGGTGTGGGCGCGGCGGAAAGCGGCGCACGGCCTCGAACAGCACCATCACGCCCAGCACCGAGAGCACGAACACCCAGCCGCTGCCGGCCACCGCGAACACCGCGCCGGCGGCCGCCGGGCCCAGCGCGCGCGCCGCGTTGTAGCCGATGCCCACCGCGGTGATGGCCTGCGGCAGCTCGTCGCGCGGCACCACGTCGACGATGGCCGAGTTCCACGACGGCGACAGCACCGCCGTGCAGCAGCCGGCCATGAAGGTCAGCACCAGCAGCGTCTGCGCGCCGGCCCAGCCGACCAGCACCAGCAGCGCCAGCAGCGCCACCGTGGCCGCCTGCAGCAGCAGCGCCAGCAGGATGAGGCGGCGGCGGTCGGTGGTGTCGGCCAGCACGCCGGCGGGCAGCGCCAGCAGGAACATCGGCAGGAAGACCGCGGTCTGCACCAGCGCCGCGAGGAACGATGAACGCGTCAGCTCCACCATCAGCCACGCGGTGGCCATGGCCTGCATCGCATTGCCGATGAAGTAGACGGTGCCGCTGGCCAGCAGCACGCGAAAGGCGCGGTGGCGCAGCGTGGCGCGGATGCTGGGCTCCGGCGGCGGCGGCGGCACGGGAACGGCGGCGTCGCTCATCGGCTGCAGCGCGCTACAGCACCAGCAGCGCGCGGAAGTCGTTGACGTTGGTGAAGGTCGGCCCGGTGTGCACGAGGTCGCCGAGGGCGCTGAAGAAGCCGTAGGCGTCGTTGGCGTCCAGCCGCTCGGCGGGCTTGAGGCTCAAAGCGGCGGCGCGCGCCAGCGTGTCGGGCGCGACGATGGCGCCGGCGTTGTCCTCGATGCCGTCGATGCCGTCGGTGTCGGCCGCCAGCACGTGCACGCCGGCCTGGCCTTGCAACGCGATCGCGCAGCCGAGCAGGAACTCGGTGGCGCGGCCGCCGCGGCCGCGCGCGGCGCCGGGGGCACGCGGCCGCAGCGTCACCGTGGTCTCGCCGCCGGACAGGATGACGCAGGGCCGCGCGAAAGGCGCGCCGCGGCGCGCCACGGCACGCGCCAGCGCGGCGTGCACCTTGCCGACCTCGCGGCTTTCGCCTTCGATCTCGTCGCTGAGGATGTGGGCCGGCAGGCCCAGCGCGCGTGCGCGGTCGGAGGCCGCTTCGAGGCTGGCCTGCGGCGTGGCGATCAGCTTCCATTCGTGGCCGCGGAAGCAGGCGTCGCCGGGCTTGGGCGTCTCGAAGGCGCCGCTTTCCAGGCCCTGGCGCGCGGCGGCCGGCAGCTCGATGCCGTAGCGCCGGCAGGTGGCCAGCGCATCGGCGCAGGTGCTGGCGTCGGGCACGGTGGGGCCGCTGGCGATCACCGCGGGGTCGTCGCCCGGCACGTCGCTGATCAACAGCGTCAGCACGCGCGCCGGCGCCGCGGCCTGCGCCAGCCGCCCGCCCTTGATCGCCGAGAGGTGCTTGCGCACGCCGTTCATCTCGTCGATCGCCGCGCCGCTGGCCAGCAAGGCCTGGTTGACGGCCTGCTTGTCGGCCAGGCTCAGGCCCGGCGCCGGCAGGCTGAGCAGCGCCGAGCCGCCGCCGGAGATCAGCGCGATCACCAGGTCGTCGGCGGACAGCCCGCGCACGCTTTGCAGGATGCGCTCGGCGGCCGCCTGGCCGGCGGCATCGGGCACCGGGTGCGAGGCCTCGACGACTTCCAGCCGCCCCGGCCGCTGCCGCCAGGCCGGCGGTACATGGCCGTAGCGAGTGACCACCAGGCCCGACAGCGGCGCGTCGGCCGGCCAGGCGGCGTCCAGCGCCGCGGCCATCGCGCCACCGGCCTTGCCGGCGCCGACCACCACGGTGCGGCCCTTCGCCGGCGGCGCCGGCAAGGCGCCGGCCAGGCCCTGTTCAGGCAGCGCGCGCTCGACGGCGGCGCGGTACAGCGACAGCAGCAGCGCGCGCGGGTCGGCGGCGGCCGGCGGCGCGGTGCCGTTCATGCAGGGACCGGCGCCGTCGCCGGGTGCACCACGCAGTTGCCGCCGGCGTCCTTGGCCGCGTTCAGCGAAACCTCGGCCTCGCCCCAGGCGCTGCGCCAGTGCTCGATGTCGTTGAAAGGCCGCGACAAGCCCACGCTGACGGTGCAGCGCAGGTGGGTGCCGCCTTCGCTCAGGCCGGTGGGCGTGGCCGAGACGCCGGTGCGGATGCGCTCGGCCAGCACGGCGGCCTTGTCGACGTCGGCGCTCAGGCAGGCGACGACGAACTCGTCGTCGCCGACGCGGGCCACCACGTCGTCGGCGCGCAGCGCCGATTCCAGCGCCAGCCCGATCGTGCGCAGCACGTCGTCGCCGGCGGCCTCGCCATGCAGCCGGTTGACGCGGCCGAACTGGTCGATGTCGACGTGCATCAGCACCACCGGCTCGTGCTGGCGGCGCGAAAAGTGGCGGCGCAGCACGTCGTCGAGGCCGTTCTCGTTGAGCAGCCGGGTCAGCGGGTCGCGCGTGGCCAGTTCGTCGAACTGGCGCGTCAGCTGCACGGTGTGCATCCACAGCAGCGTCGGGCCCAGCAGCAGCGCGCTGAGCATCAGCACCGCCTCGTACAGCGAGTCGACGGCGCCCGTCGGGCCCGCCGGCCCAGGCGCCGGGCCGCCGAACGCGGTGCGCACGGCCTCGCCCAGGCTCAGCACCGCCAGCGCGCCCAGCACCGCCGACAGGATCAGCAGCGGTGTGCGCAGCAGCGGGTTGTCGCGGTGCGCGTCGCGCAGCGCCGTCAACGCCAGCCAGGCGAACAGGCCGCCCAGCACCAGCGGCAGCACGGCGTGCCGCGCCGTCTGGCCGAAGGCCAGGTGCAAGCCGCCGGAGATCACCGCGAAGCCCAGCAGCAGCAGGCCTAGCGCGCGCCACGACAACTCGTCTCGGTGCATGAAGCGCTGCAGCCCGCGCCGCAGCAGCAGCACCGCGGCCACCGCCACCGAGTCGATCAGCACGCCGGGCAGCAGCGGGGCGTTGCGGTCGAACTGCGCCGGAATCGCGAACACCAGGCCGAACAGCACCAGGCCGAGCGCGAACGTGGCCATGCCGCTGCGTCCCCGGACCTGTTTGGAGATCACCAGGAACATGCAGCCCGTGCTCGCCAGCGTCAGCGCCAGGACGACCGCCACGATGCTGGACTCCATTCACCTCACCCGCTGTGCCATGTGATGGCACGCATTATGGGTGTGACGGCCCCGGCCGCCCGAGCGGCCGGGGCCGTCATGCCCGCATGGCGGCCAGCAGTTCCTGCGAGCCGGAGGCCAGCAGCCGGGCGTCGGAGCCCACGGTGACGAAGCGGAAGCCCTTGGCGATGCGCGCGAGCGCCACGTCGGCGCGGCCGTTGTGCACGCCGGCCTGCACGCCGTGGGCGCGGGCGCGCGCGACGATGTGCTCGATGGCCTGCGCCACCTTGGGCTCGACGTCGTCGAACACCGGCTTGCAGCCCAGCGCCAGCGAAAGGTCCGAGGGTCCGATGTAGATCGCGTCCAGCCCCTCCACCGAGAGGATGGCGTCGAGGTTGTCCAGCGCCTGCGCCGTTTCGATCATCGCGAAGGCGACGATGGTCCGGTTGGCCTCGGTCGCGTAGTCGGCGCCGCCGTACAGCGCGGCGCGCACCGGGCCGAAGCTGCGCGCGCCCTGCGGCGCATAGTGGGTGTAGGCCACCAGGCGCTGCGCTTCCTCGCGCGTGTTGACCATCGGGCAGATCACGCCGTAGGCGCCGGCGTCCAGCGCCTTCATGATGATGCCCGGCTCCATCCAGGGCACGCGCACCACCGGCACCGTGGGCGTGGTGCTGATGGCCTGCAGCATGCCCACCATCTGCGCGTAGTCGATCACGCCGTGCTGCAGGTCGATGGTCAGCGTGTCCCAGCCCTGGTGGGCCATGACCTCGGCGCTGAAGCTGCTGGGCACGGCCAGCCAGCCGTTGACGGCGGCGCGGTCCTGGGCCCACAGGGTGCGCAGGCGGTTTTCTCTCATGGGGTGGCTCTCCAGTTGTACGACATCGTATGACATCGTGGGGACATGGGCGGCTCAGCGCGCCGCGGCGGCCTCGCGGCGGCGGCGCTCGCGGCTGTTGCTGAGGTGGATGCGCATCGCGGCGCGCGCGCCGTCGGCGTCCTGCCGGGCGATCGCATCGTAGATGTTCTCGTGCTCGGCGTTGACGCGCCGCAGGTAGGCGCGCTGCGCGTCCTCGGCCGCCGCGCGGCGCGCCGCCGACCCGAGCCGCGCGCGCGGAATGCTGCGCGGCCCCAGCGTCGCCAGCAGCCCGGCGAAGTGGCTGTTCTGCGTGGCGCGCGCCACCTCGGCGTGGAAGCGGAAGTCGGCGGCCACCGCGTCCTCGCCGCGCGCCAGCGCCTGCTCGAAGGCGTCGAGCGCGCTGCGCATCACCGCCAGGTTGCGCTCGCTGCGGCGCATCGCCGCCAGGCCGGCGGCCTCGGTCTCGACGGCGATGCGCAGTTCCAGCACCGCCACCACGTCGTGCAGCGTGGACAGCTGCTGCGGCCGGATGCTGAAGGCCGCCGCGCCTTCGGCCGCGCCGAGCACGAAGGTGCCGATGCCGTGGCGCGTCTGCACCAGCCCGGCGGCCTGCAGTTGCGACAAGGCCTCGCGCACCACCGTGCGACTGACGCCTTGCTCGGCCATCAGCGCGGCCTCGGTCGGCAGCCGCGCGCCGGCGGCGACCTGGCCGCCGCGGATGCGCGCGGCCAGCGTGTCGACCAGCCGCAGCGCCAGCGTGCGCGGCGCACCGCCGCCGTTGGCGGCAGTGGCGCGGGGGTCGGCACGGGCGGTGGTGCGGGAACGGGCCCCTGAGGTTTGCACGCTTGACGGGGAAAGCCGGGTTGGCGCAGCATCGCATGTCGTACGACAACTGACAAGTCGGTCTTGCCGTGGCAGCCTCCCCACCGTCCCCGCCGATGTTCGACCGCCTGCTGCTCACCGGCGCCGCCGGTGCCCTGGGCCGCGTGCTGCGGCCGCGCCTGCGCGGCCTGTGCCGCGTGCTGCGGCTGAGCGACATCGCCGAGCTCGGCAGCGCCGCCGCCGGCGAGGAGCTGATGCGCGCGCCGCTGCAGGACAAGGCCGCGGTGCTGGCGCTGCTGCAAGGCGTGCAGGCCGTGGTGCACCTGGGCGGGCTGTCGACCGAACACGCCTTCGAAGACATCCTGGCCGCCAACATCGTCGGCACCTACCACGTCTACGAGGCGGCGCGCATCCACGGCGCGCGCCGCATCGTGTTCGCCAGCTCCAACCACGCGACGGGCTTTTATTCGCAGGGCGAGACCATCGACCCGCGGATGCCCAAGCGCCCCGACGGCTACTACGGCCTCAGCAAGGCCTTCGGCGAAGACCTGGCGCAGTTCTATTTCGACCGTCATGGCCTGGAGACCGTGAGCCTGCGCATCGGCTCGTCGTTCCCGGCGCCGGTCGACCGCCGCATGCTGGCCACCTGGCTGAGCTACGACGACCTGGAACGCCTGGTGCGCGCCGCGCTGACGGCGCCGGTGGTCGGCCACACGGTGATCTATGGGATGTCCGACAACCGCGGCGTCTGGTGGGACAACACGTCCGCCAGCCACGTCGGCTACCGGCCGCAGGACAGTTCCGAGCCCTTCCGCGCCGAGCTGGAGGCGCGCCAGCCGCTGATCGACCCCGCCCGGCCCGAGGCGCGGCTGCAAGGCGGCGCCTTCTGCATCAAGGGCCCGTTCGAATGACGAAGCGACCGACGACGAGGAGACCTCACGTGACATCCATCCTGCGCAACCTGGCGCTGGCCGCCGCCGCCGCGGCGGCCGCCATCGCCGCGCCCGCCGCCCGCGCCACCGAGTTCCGCTCGGCCGACACCCACAACGCCGACGACTACCCGACCGTTGCCGCGGTGCGCTACATGAGCACGCTGCTGGAGCAGAAAAGCGGCGGCAAGCACCGCATCAAGGTCTTCAACAAGCAGGCGCTGGGCAGCGAGAAGGAGACCATCGACCAAGTGAAGATCGGCGCGCTCGACTTCACGCGCGTCAACGTCGGCCCGATGAACGGCGTCTGCCCGCTGACGCAGGTGCCGACCATGCCCTTCCTGTTCAACAGCATCGCCCACATGCGCAAGGTGCTGGACGGCCCGGTGGGCGACGAGATCCTCAAGAGCTGCGAGTCGGCCGGCTTCGTCGGCCTGGCCTTCTACGACAGCGGCGCGCGCTCGATCTACGCCAAGAAGCCGGTGCGCACGGTGGCCGACGCCAAGGGCCTGAAGATCCGCGTGCAGCAAAGCGACCTGTGGGTGGCGCTGGTCAGCGCGATGGGCGCCAACCCCACGCCCATGCCTTATGGCGAGGTCTACACCGGGCTGAAGACCGGGCTGATCGACGCCGCCGAGAACAACATCCCCTCGTTCGACACCGCCAAGCACGTGGAGGCGGTGAAGATCTACTCGAAGACCGAGCACTCGATGGCGCCCGAGATCCTGGTGATGAGCAAGCTGGTGTGGGACAAGCTGCCCAAGGCCGAGCAGGACATGATCCGCGCCGCGGCCAAGGAATCGGTGCCTTTCGAGCGCCAGAAGTGGGACGAGCAGGAAGCCAAGTCGCTGGCCAACGTCAAGGCGCAGGGCGCCGAGATCGTCGAGGTCGACAAGAAGTCGTTCCAGGCGGTGATGGGCTCGGTCTACGACAAGTTCATGACCACGCCGGAGATGAAGCGGCTGGTCAAGACCATCCAGGAAACGAAGTAGGCCGGCCGCGCGCCGCGAGCCGATGTACACCCGGCTGTGCGCGGCGCTGTCGCGCCTGAGCCTGATGGCGGCGGTGGCCGGGCTGGTGGCCGTCATCCTGTGCGTGCAGTGGCAGGTGGTCGGCCGTTATGTCTTCAACGACACGCCGACCTGGGCCGAGGCGCTGGCCATGCTGCTGGTGCTGTTCGTCACCGCCTTCGGGCTGGCGGTGGGCGTGCGCGACGCCGGCCACATCGGGCTGGAGTCGCTGGTGGCGCTGCTGCCGGCCGCCTGGCAGCGCCGCGTGGAGCTGCTGATCCACGCGCTGGTGGGCATCTTCGGCGTCTTCATGACGCTGGGCGGCTGGCAATGGGCCAGCGCCAAGTGGGCCGAGAAGAAGCCCATGCTGCCGCTGCCCGACGGCATCGACTACGTGCCGCTGGTCATCGCCGGCGTGCTGATCGTGCTGTTTTCCATCGAGCACATCGTCGCCAACCTGCGCGGCACCGTGGTGGAGCCGGCGTGGAACTGACGCCGGGCCGCCCCAAGTCAGTTCGCGCCCCCCTGGGGGGCCGCGAGCGCAGCGAGCTGGGGGGCTCTTGGAACTGATCGTCTTGTGCGTCAGCTTTTCCGTGCTGCTGCTGCTCGGCGTGCCGGTGGCCTTCTCGATCGGCCTGTCGTCGTTGGCGACGATGGCGGCCGCCGGGCTGCCGCTGGCCGTGGTGTTCCAGAAGATGGTCGGCGGCATGCAGGTGTTCAGCTTCCTGGCCATCCCGTTCTTCGTGTTCGCCGGCGAGTTGATGCTGCACGGCGGCATCGCCGAGCGCATCGTGCGCCTGGCCAACAGCCTGGTGGGCCACGTGCGCGGCGGCCTGGGCATGAGCAACGTGCTGGGCTGCACGCTGTTCGGCGGCATCGTCGGCTCGCCGGTGGCCGACGTGTCGGCGATGGGCAGCGTGATGATCCCGCTGATGAAGCGCGAGGGCTACGACGCCGACTACGCCGTCAACGTCACCACGCACGCGGCGCTGGTCGGCGCGCTGATGCCGACCTCGCACAACCTGATCCTCTTCACGCTGGCCACCTCGGGGCTGGCGTCGGTCAGCGCGCTCGGGCTGATCCTCGCCGGCGTGGTGCCGGCGTTGATCCTCACGCTGTGCAACCTGGGCGCGGCCTGGTGGGTGGCGCGCCGGCGCGGCTATCCCACGCACGGCGCCTTTCCCGGCTGGCACGCGGTGGCGCTGGCCTTCGCGGCGGCGCTGCCGGGGCTGCTGGTGGTCGTCATCATCCTCGGCGGCATCCTCTCGGGCGCCTTCACGGCCACCGAATCGGCGGCCATCGCGGTGGCCTGGGCGTTGCTGATCACGGTGCTGGTCTACCGCTCCTTGAGCTGGACGCATTTCCTCAAGGCCTGCGCCAAGGCCTGCAAGACCACCGGCGTGGTGCTGTTCCTGATCGGCATCTCGGCGGCCTTCGGCTACTTCCTGGCGCTGTACGAGGTGCCGCAGAAGACCGGCGAGCTGATGAAGGCCTTCTCCAGCGAGCCCTGGGTGATCTTCCTGATGATCAACGTGCTGCTGTTCCTGCTGGGCACCTTCCTCGACATGGCGCCGACCATCCTGATCTGCACGCCGATCTTCATGCCCATCGCCATGCAGTTCGGCATGGACCCGCTGCAGTTCGGCGTGGTGATGCTGATCAACTGCGCGCTGGGCCTCAACACGCCGCCGGTGGGCACGGTGCAGTTCGTCGGCTGCGCGATCGGCGAGGTCAGCGTCGGCCGCGTGATGCGCAGCATCGCGCCGTTCTACGGCGCGCTGGCGCTGACGCTGGCGCTGGTGACCTACGTGCCGGCGTTCTCGCTGTGGCTGCCGCGGCTGGTGCAATAGAGTGGTGGCCATGAAGCCGGTGCTGATCCGCCTGCACGCGTCGGACAACGTCGCCGTCGTCGGCAACGAGGGCGGGCTGGCCGCCGGCACCGTGGTCGACGGCGGCCCCACGCTGCGCGAGCGCGTGCCGCAGGCGCACAAGCTGGCGCTGGTGGACCTGCCCGCGGGCAGCGAGGTGCGGCGCTACGGCGTGGTGATCGGCCGCACCACGCGCGACGTGCCGGCCGGCGGCTGGGTGCACGAGCGCGTGCTGCAGATGCCGGCGGCGCCGCCCTTGGCCGGGCTGCCGATGCCCACGGCAGACAGCGCCCGGCCGCCCGCGCTGCCACTGCTGCCACCGTTGGAAAGCCACTATTTCGACGGTTATCGCAACGCCGACGGCTCGGTCGGCACGCGCAACCTGCTGGCCATCACGACCACCGTGCAGTGCGTGGCCGGCGTGCTGGACCATGCGCTGGCGCGCATCCGGCGCGAGCTGCTGCCGCAGTACCGCCAAGTCGACGGCGTGGTCGGCATCGAGCACGCCTACGGCTGCGGCGTCGCCATCGACGCGCCCGATGCGGCCATCCCCATCCGCACGCTGCGCCACATTGCGCTCAACCCCAACTTCGGCGGCGAGGTGATGGTGCTCAGCCTGGGCTGCGAGAAGCTGCAGCCCGAGCGGCTGCTGCCGCCGGGCAGCATCGCCATCGGCGGCCAGGTGCGGCTGCAGGACGACAAGCACGTCGGCTTCGCCTCGATGGTCGATTCGATCATGAGCACCGCGCAAGCCCACCTGCAGCGCCTGAACGAGCGCCGCCGCGTGCGCGTGCCGGCTGCCGAGCTGGTGGTGGGCGTGCAGTGCGGCGGCTCCGACGCCTTCAGCGGCATCACCGCCAACCCGGCCGTCGGCCACTGCAGCGACCTGCTGGTGCGCGCCGGCGCCACCGTGCTGTTCAGCGAGGTCACGGAAGTGCGCGACGCGGTCGACCAGCTCACCCGCCGCGCCGCCACGCCGCAGGTGGCGCAGCGCATCATCGAAGAGATGGCCTGGTACGACGCCTACCTGGCGCGCGGCGGCGCCGACCGCAGCGCCAACACCACGCCGGGCAACAAGGCGGGCGGGCTGTCCAACATCGTCGAGAAGGCGATGGGCTCGATCGTCAAGAGCGGCACGGCGCCCATCGTCGGCGTCGTCGCGCCCGGCGAGCGCGTGCTCACCCGCGGCCTCAACTACGCGGCCACGCCGGCCAGCGACTTCATCTGCGGCACGCTGCAGCTGGCCGCCGGCATGAACCTGCACGTCTTCACCACCGGCCGCGGCACGCCCTACGGCCTGGCCGAATGCCCGGTGGTCAAGGTGGCCACGCGCAGCGAGCTGGCGCGCCGCTGGCACGACCTGATGGACCTGGACGCCGGCCCCATCGCCGACGGCACGGCCAGCGTCGAGCAGATGGGCCGCGCCCTGTTCGAGCTGCTGCTGCAGGTGGCCAGCGGGCGGCGCACCTGGGCCGAGCAGCATGGCCTGGCCAACGCGCTGGTGCTGTTCAACCCGGCGCCGGTGACCTGACGCGGCGACGCCACACCGCGCCGCCGCGGCGTCATCCGCCTTGCTGATGCAAAGCGCGCCGCGGCGCGGCCGGCGGCAAGCCGCGTGAGGTCCTGCGCAGCCCGGCGGCGTGGCCGCAACGGGGCGCCCCGCCTATACTGGGCCGTTTCGTCCTGCCGCCGCCGGCTTCGTGCCGGCAGCCTGTCGCGCGCCGCCGATGAACTCCGCCACTCAGAGCTTTCTGGGCCGCTACCGGCTGGTGAAGGTGCTGGGGCAAGGTGCCATGGGCGTCGTCTACGAGGCCGTGGACACCCGGCTCAACCGCACCGTGGCCATCAAGACGGTGCTGCGCAGCCACCTCGCAGACGAGACCACGGCCAACGAGTACGCGACGCGCTTCGAGCGCGAGGCCCAGGCCGCGGCGCGGCTGGCGCACCCGCACGTGGTCACCGTGCACGACTTCGGCGAGCACGAAGACATCTCCTACATCGTGATGGAGTTCGTGCGCGGCCGCGAGCTCAACCACGCCTTCGAGGCCGGCGAGCGCTTCGCGCTGCCCGAGGCCGTGCGCATCATGCGCGAGCTGCTGCTGGCGCTGGACTACGCGCACCAGCAAGGCATCGTCCACCGCGACATCAAGCCGGCCAACGTGATGCTGGACGCCGGCGGCCACGTCAAGCTCACCGACTTCGGCGTGGCGCGCGTCGTCAGCGCCAACCAAGACCGCACCATGCCCGGCACGCTGGTCGGCACGCCCAGCTACATGTCGCCCGAGCAGATCCTCGGGCTGGCGGTGGGCTCGCGCGCCGACATCTTCGCCGCCGGCGTCATCCTCTACCAGTTCCTCACCGGCAAGCGGCCGTTCAGCGGCGGCGGGCCTTTCGGCGTGCAGCGCAAGATCGTCCAGGACGACCCCGAGCCGCCGTCGCAGGCCAACCCGCAGCTGCCGGCGGGCTTCGACATCATCATCGCGCGCGCGCTCGCCAAGCAGCCCGAAGACCGCTACGAAACCGCAGCCGCCTTTGCCGCCGACCTCGAACGCATCGGCGCCGCGCTGCCGCGCGACGTGCCGCTGATCGACCTCGATTTCTCCGGCAGCCCGCCAGCGGCAGCCGCGCCGCCGGCGCCCACGCCGGCGCAAAGCCCGGCGCCGGCGCCGCTGCCCGACCTCAAGCTGCTGAGCGACCTGCCGCTGGTCGCCCCCGGCGACGCCAGGCCGGCGCCGGCCGAAGGCGACGGCCTGCCGCCCGACCCCGAGGCGACGGTGATCATGTTCAGGCCGTCGGCGCCCGAGCCCCCGCCCCGGCAGCCGCCGGCACCGCCCGCGCAGGGTGCGGCCAGCGCGGCAGCGCCGCCGCGCCCGCCCGCCGCGCCGCCGGCGCCGCGGCCGATGCCCAGCGCCGCCGAGATGATGGCCGCCAGCCCGCCGACGATGGCGGTGCCGCGCATGCCGCCCGCCACGCAGGGCCCGCAGCGCAGCTTCCAGCCGGCCGCCGGCCGCAAGCCCGGCGCCGCGCTTCCGCCGCCGCCGGCCAGCGCCCCGCCGCGCGCGGCCACGCGCAGCACCTTGATGCCGGTGGCCGCCGGCGCCGGCGTGGCGCTGCTGGTGCTGGCCGGCTGGCTGGCGGTGGCGCGCCCCTGGGCCGATGGCAAGAACCCCGCGCCGGTGCCGGCACCGGCGCCGCTCAGCGCCGATCCCGCGCCGGCACCCAGCCCCGCGGCGGCACCGACGCCGGCCGCCATGCCCGAGCCGGTGCCCGCCGCCACGACCAGCCCCACGGCAACGCAGGCGCCCGCACCCGCACCCGCGCCCGCGCCCGCGCCCGCAGCGACGCCCGCGCCGGCACCCGCGCCCAATTCAGTGCCGAGCCCGCCGCCGGCCGAGACCACGGCGACACCCGCACCGGCGCCGCCCCCCGTGCGCAATCCGCCGCGCCGCCAGACGCCGGCGGCCGAGGGCGGCACCCGGCCGGCCGCGGTGCGCAACGAGCCGCGCACCGAACCGCGCAGCGAACCGCGCAACACGCTGGAGCCGCGTTGCAGCGACCTGCTGCAGCGCATGCAGCTCGGCGAGCCGTTGAGCACCGAGCAGACGATGTTCTTCCAGACCCGCTGCACGCGCTGAGCGTGACGAAGCCGCCACGCCGGGCCGCCGGCCTGCGCATCGGAGGGGATGTGCCGCCGCCGCCGCGCGGGCATACTCGTCCGCACCCGCCCAACGCTTTAGGAACCGCGATGCATCCGTGCCTGAAGAACAACAGCGTTTCCCACCTCGCCCGTCGCAGCCTGCGGCCCAACGGCTCCGCGACCGCGCTGCTCGCGGCGCTGACGTCGCTGCTGCTCGCCGCCTGCGTCGCGCCGCCACCGGCGGCAGGGCCGGCCGCGGCCAGCGCCGAAGCCCCGGCGCCGGCCGCCGCGCCGGCGCCCGCGCCGGCGCCGGTCGCGCCGCCGCCCGCCGCGCCGCCGGCCCCGGCCGCGCCGCCGCCCATCCTGCCGTTCGACGAGGCCGTGCTCAGCGCCGCCAACAACCTGCTGGGCAAGGCGCAACTGCCGGCCGACGCCAAGTTCGACCTCGTGATCGACCCGCTGATCGACGGCATGACCGGCGCGCAGACCGTCACCACGCAGGCGATGGGCCAGCGGCTGACCCAGCTCATCAAGGACAGCTATCCGCGCTACCACGTGCAGCCCTTCCGCGCGGTGACGGTGCAGCGCGGGCCGCTGGTGTTGATCGGCACCTTCACCGGCGTGAACAACGAGCGCAAGACCGAAGGCAGGCGCGAGGCCTTCCGCATCTGCCTGGCGCTGGCCGACCTGAAGACCGGCAAGCTGGTCAGCAAGGGCCTGGCCTTCGCGCGCGCCGACGGCATCGACTCGTCGCCGACGCCGTTCTTCCGCGATGCCCCCGCCTGGATGGACGACTCGGCCACCACCGGCTACATCCGCACCTGCCAGGGCACGCGCGCCGGCGACCCCATCAACCCGGCCTATGTCGACCGCATCCTCACCGCGGCCGTCGTCGCCGAGGCCATCGACGCCTACGGCAACGGCCTGTACGCCGATGCGCTGAAGCTCTACGAGACCGCGCTGACCAGCCCCGGCGGCGACCAACTGCGCGTGCACACCGGCCTGTACCTCACCAACCTCAAGCTGCGCCGCATGGCGCAGGCGCGCAAGGCCTTCGGCGAGGTGGTCGACCGCGGGCTCGACGCCAAGCGGCTGGGCATCAAGTTCCTGTTCCGCCCCGGCACGGCGGCGCCGTGGACCGACCCCAAGGCCGGGCCGCAGCCGTACCCGCTGTGGATCAGCGAGATCGCCGCGCGCGCCAGCAAGCGCCAGACCTGCCTGGAGCTGGGCGGCCACACCAGCGCCAGCGGCGCCGAGCCGGTGAACGAGCGGTTGTCGCTGCTGCGCGCCGAGTCGGTGGAGAAGTCGATCGCCGCCTACTCGCCGCCGCTGAAGAAGCGCATGGACGCCAAGGGCTACGGCTCGAAGTTCACGCTGGTCGGCAACGGCCGCGACGACCTGTCCGACGCGCTCGACCGCCGCGTCGAGCTGCTGGTGCGCGACTGCGGCAAGTAGGCCGCGCGGGGCCGCGGACCGATCAGTCCCGCGGCACCCAGCCCGCCGGCGTGGCGCGCAGCAAGGGGCTGTCGAACACGCCCTCCACGCGCGCGGCGCGCTCGGGCCCCAGCTCGGCGCGCCAGCGCTGACCCTGGCGCATCGCGACGCCCAGCGCCAGCACCTCGGCGCCCAGCGACTGCAGCAGGTCCCAGGGCGCGCGCGCCGTGCGGCCGCTGCTGACGGCGTCGTCGACCAGCAGCACGCGCCGGCCGCGCACCAGCGGCAGCAGGTGCGGATCGAGGTACACGCGCTTGGCCGCGCCGGGGCTGGTGATCGACACCACCGCGGCCGACAGCGCATCGTCGTACCAGAACTTGCGCGAATAGCCGAGCGGCACGTAGCGCGCATGGCCCAGTTGCCGCGCGACGATGGGCGCCAGCGCCAGGCCCAGCGTCGGCAGCCCGACCACGACCTCGGCGCCCAGCGGCGCGAGTTGCCGCGCCAGCAACTCGCCCAGCGCGTCCAGCACCGCCAGCGACGCGTGGTTGCACAGCAGCGAGGCGACGGCATGGCCTGGTTCGGGCCGGACCTCGGGCTCCGGCTCCGCCGGCAACGGCCGGATCGGCAAGCGCAGCCAGCGCCCGTCGGGCAGCGCCACCGGCACGCTGCGCCGCCACGGCGGCGCCACGTCGGCCGGCGCCGCGTCCAGCAACTGCTGCCAGTAGCCGGTGGTGGCGTCGGCTTCGTGCACCGCGCCTCAGGCCGTCGGCAGCTTGTGGTCCTTGAACTGCTCGCGCAGCTTGTTCTTCTGCATCTTGCCGGTGGCGCCCAGCGGGATGGCGTCGACGAAGACCACGTCGTCGGGCGTCCACCACTTGGCGATCTTGCCGTCGAAGAAGGCCAGCAGTTCCTCGCGCGTGACTTCGGCGCCGGGCTTCTTCACCACCACCAGCAGCGGCCGCTCGTCCCACTTGGGGTGCGGCGCGGCGATGCAGGCGGCCATCGCCACGGCGGGGTGCGCCATCGCGATGTTCTCGAGGTCGATCGAGCCGATCCACTCGCCGCCGGACTTGATGACGTCCTTGCTGCGGTCGGTGATCTGCATGTAGCCGTCGGCGTCGATCTTCGCCACGTCGCCGGTCGGGAACCAGCCGCGCCCGGCCTCGTCGGTCACCAGCGGGTTGCCGCCTTCGCCCTTGAAGTACTCGGTGACGATCCACGGCCCGCTGACCAGCAGGTCGCCCGAGGCCTCGCCGCCGAAGGCCAGTTCCTGGCCCGCCTCGTCGACGATCTTCATGTCGACGCCGAACACCGCGCGGCCCTGCTTGGCCATCACCTCATAACGCTGTTCCTGCGTCTGCTTCAGGTGCGCCGGCTTGAAGCTGCACACCGTGCCCAGCGGGCTCATCTCGGTCATGCCCCAGGCGTGCAGCACGTGCACGTCGAACTCGTCGCCGAAGGTGCGCAGCATTGCCGGCGGGCAGGCCGAGCCGCCGATCACCGTGCGCCGCATCGAGCTGAACTTCAGCCCGTTGGCCTGCACGTAGGCCAGCAGCCCCTGCCACACGGTGGGCACGCCGGCCGAGACGGTGACCTGCTCGTTCTCGAACAGCTCGTACAGCGACTTGCCGTCCAGCGCGGCGCCGGGGTAGACCATCTTGGCGCCGGTCAGGCAGGCCACGTAGGGCAGGCCCCAGGCGTTGACGTGGAACATCGGCACCACCGGCAGGATCACGTCGTTGGCCGAGCAGTTCAGCGCGTCGGGCAGCGCGGCCGCAAAGGTGTGCAGCAGCGTCGAGCGGTGGCTGTACAGCACGCCCTTGGGGTTGCCCGTGGTGCCCGAGGTGTAGCACAGCGAGCTGGCGCTGTTCTCGTCGAAGCTGGGCCAGTCATAACGATCGTCTTCGGCGGCCACCAGGTCTTCGTAGAACAGCAGCCCGGGGATCTTGGCGGCGGCCTCGGCCGGCACGTGGGCGCGGTCGCTCATCGCCACCCAGTGGCGCACGGTCTTGGTCCGCCCGGCCACCGCGGCCACCAGCGGCAGGAAGGTCAGGTCGAAGAACAGCACCTGGTCTTCGGCATGGTCGGCGATGTAGACGATCTGGTCGGGGTGCAGCCGCGGGTTCACCGTGTGCAGCACGGCGCCCGAGCCCGAGACCGCGTAGTACAGCTCCATGTGCCGGTAGCCGTTCCAGGCCAGCGTGGCCACGCGGTCGCCGGCCTTCACGCCCAGGCGCGCCAGCGCCTTGGCCATGCGGCGCGAGCGCGACGCCAATTCCTTGTACGTCGTGCGGTGAATGTCGCCTTCGACCCGCCGCGAGACGATTTCGCGTTCCGGGTGGTGGCGTTCGGCATGAACGATGAGCGTGGAGATCAGCAGCGGCTGCTGCATCATCTGGCCGAGCATCGGGGTCTCCTGGTCGTTGGGGTTGCGGCGATTCTGCTGCATGCGGCCGGCGCCGCGGCTGGGCTCACGCGCCGAAGTCGGGCCACACGCCGCGCGCCACCTCCACCACGCGCTCCAGCTTGCGCCACTGGTCGTCGACCGACAGCGCGTTGCCGTGGTGCGTGCTGGAAAAGCCGCACTGCGGCGACAGGCACAGGTCCTGCAGCGGCACGAACTGTGCGGCCTCGTCGATGCGGCGCTTCAGCGCGTCGGCCGACTCCAGGTCGCCGACCTTGGTGGTGACCAGGCCCAGCACCACCTTCTTGCCGCGCGGAAGCACTTTCAAAGGCTCGAAACCGCCGGCGCGCACGCTGTCGAACTCCATGAAATAACCGTCGACCGCGGTGGAGAACATCGCCTCCACCACCGGCTCGTAGCCGCCCTCGGCGACCCAGGCGCTCTTGAAGTTGCCGCGGCAGGTGTGGATGGTCACGCGCAGGTCGGCGGGCTTGTCGCGCAAGGCCTCGTTGATCACGCACGCATAGGTGGCCGGCAGCGCCGCCGGGTCGTCGCCGTTGGCGCGGCACTTGGCCTGGATCTGCGGGTCGCACAGGTAGGCGAAGGTGATGTCGTCGAGCTGCAGGTAGCGGCAGCCGGCGCCGTACAGGTGGGCAATGGCCTGGCGGTAGGCCGCGGCCACGTCGGCCCAGAAGGCGTCGAGCTCGGGATAGGCCTCGCGCGAGATCGCGGCGCGGCCGCCGCGCAGGTGCAGCATCGACGGCGAGGGGATCGTCATCTTCGGCGTGCGCGTGGTGGTGCGGGCCAGGAACGCGAAGTCGTCGGCCATGATCGGCCGGCTGCAGGCGACGCGGCCGGTGACGGTGGCGATCGGCGGCTGCTCCTGCCCGGCGATCTTGAACTTCGGGCCTTCGTTGTCCTGCAGCGTCACGCCGTCGAGTTGCGCCAGGAAGTCCAGGTGCCACCAGTCGCGGCGGAACTCGCCGTCGGTGATGCCTTGCAGGCCGACCGCCTCCTGCCGGCGCACGGCCTCGGTGATCGCGGCGTCTTCGGCGGCGCGCAACGCAGCGGCGTCGACCTCGCCGCGCTTGAAGCGCGCGCGGGTCTCGGCCAGCGCCGCCGGGCGCAAGAGGCTGCCGACCTGGTCGGCGCGAAACGGTGCTTGGGCTTGCATGATGGAAGGGTCTCCTGGTCGGCGTCTTCGGGCGCCGGCGCCGCATCGTAGCCCCAGCCCTGGCCCCAGCCTCGGCCTCCTATCCCGGCCTCTTGGCCCGGCGCTGCCCCAGCCGCGGGCATCGGGGCCCGCTTCTGGTGCAAGCCCCGAGACCGCGCCGCGCATGGAACTTGCAGAATCGGCCGCAAGCCGCCCTTCATTTCATTTCCACGGAGAACCCCCGATGCCGCACCGCCCCGCCTTGTTCAGCCGCGCCCGCCGTGGCCTGCTGGCCGCCGCCACGGCCGCCTGGCTGAGCACGCCCGCGCTGGCCCAGACGCCGATCAAGTTCCAGCTCGACTGGCGCTTCGAAGGCCCGGCCGCACTGTTCCTGGCCTCGCAGGCCAAGGGCTACTACAAGGCCGCGGGGCTGGACGTGACCATCGACGCCGGCAACGGCAGCGGCGGCGCCGTGACGCGCGTGGCCAGCGGCAGCTACGACATGGGCTTTGCCGACCTCGCCGCGCTGATGGAGTTCCACGCCAACAACCCCGACGCGCCGAACAAGCCGGTGGCGGTGATGGTGGTCTACAACAACACGCCGGCCGCGGTGCTGGCGCTCAAAAAGAGCGGCATCGCCAAGCCCGGCGACTTGAACGGCAAGAAGCTCGGCGCGCCCGGCTTCGACGCCGGCCGCCGCGCCTTTCCGATCTTCGCCAGGGCCAACGGCGTGAGCGGCTTCACCTGGACCAGCATGGACCCGCCGCTGCGCGAGACCATGCTGGCCAAGGGCGACATCGACGCCATCACCGGCTTCTCGTTCACCAGCGTGCTGAACCTCGAAGCGCGCGGCGTCAAGACGGCCGACATCGTGGTGCTGCCCTACGCCGACTACGGCGTCAAGCTGTACGGCAACGTGGTCATCGCCAGCCCCAAGCTGATCAAGGACAACCCGCAGGCGATCAAGGCCTTCCTGTCGGCCTTCAGCAAGGGCGCCAAGGAGGTGATGGCCAACCCCGACGCCGCCATCGACTACGTGAAGGCGCGCGACGGCATCATCGACGTGGCGCTGGAAAAGCGCCGCCTGCGCATGGCCATCGACTACGTGGTGGCCAGCGCCGATGCGCGCGCCGAAGGCTTCGGCGTGCTCAACCCGGGCCGGCTGTCGCTGATGGCCTCGCAGGTGTCCGACGCCTTCGGCACCAAGACGCGCGTCGACCCCGCCGCCGTTTGGAGCGACCAGTTCCTGCCGGCCAAGGCCGAGCTGAACGTCTTCCCGCCGCTGAAGAAGTAGGCGCGGACGGCGCATGGCCTTCGTCGATTTCCGCAACGTCTGGCTCGCCTACAACGACGAACTGCTGGCGCAGGGGCAATACGCGGTCGAGGACATCAGCCTGCAGGTCGGCGAGGGCGAGTTCATCGCCATCGTCGGCCCTTCGGGCTGCGGCAAGAGCACCTTCATGAAGCTGGCCACCGGCTTGCGCCGGCCGAGCAAGGGCACGGTGACGATCGGCGGCCAGGCGGTGAACGGTCCGCTCAAGATCACCGGCATGGCCTTCCAGGCGCCCAGCCTGCTGCCCTGGCGCACGACGGTGCGCAACGTGATGCTGCCGCTGGAGATCGTCGAGCCCTACCGCTCCAGCTTCAAGGCGCGGCGCGACGAGTACGAGGCGCGCGCGCGCCAGCTGCTGCAAAGCGTCGGCCTGGGCGGCTACGAGGACAAGTTTCCGTGGCAGCTGTCGGGCGGCATGCAGCAGCGCGCCAGCATCTGCCGCGCGCTGGTGCACGAGCCCAAGATGCTGCTGCTCGACGAGCCCTTCGGCGCGCTCGACGCCTTCACGCGCGAAGAGCTGTGGTGCACGCTGCGCGACCTGCACGCGGCGCAGAAGTTCAACGTCATCCTGGTCACCCACGACCTGCGCGAAAGCGTGTTCCTCGCCGACACCGTGTACTGCATGAGCAAGAGCCCCGGCCGCTTCGTCGTGCGGCGCGAGGTGGAACTGCCGCGCCCGCGCGACCTGGAGGTCACCTACACGCCGCAGTTCACCGACATCGTGCATGAGCTGCGCGGGCACATCGGCGCCTTCCGCAACAAGGACGGCAAGAGCGGCATCGCGGTGCCGCAATGAGAAAGCACAGGCCCGCGCGATGGTGATCACCAAGACGATGGAGCGCTGGTCGCCGCTGGTCGTGCTGCTGGCGGTGCTGCTGCTGTGGCAGCTGGCGGTGATGGGCTTTTCCATCCCCGAGTACATCTTCCCCAGCCCGACGCAGATTGCCGCGCAGTTCGCCGAGTTCAAGGGCCCGCTGCTCGAAGCGGCATGGAAGACCTTCTGGGTCACGATGCTGGGCTTCGCGCTGAGCATCGTCGTCGGCGTGCTGCTGGGCTTCCTGATCGGCAGCTCGCGGCTGGCCTACACCGCGCTGTACCCGCTGATGATCGGCTTCAACGCGGTGCCCAAGGCGGCCATCGTGCCCATCCTCGTGGTGTGGTTCGGCATCGGCCTCGGGCCCGGCGTGCTGACGGCGTTCCTGATCAGCTTCTTCCCGATCACCGTCAACATCGCCACCGGGCTGGCGACGCTGGAGCCCGAGCTCGAAGACGTGCTGCGCGTGCTGGGCGCGCGGCGCTGGGACGTGCTGGTCAAGGTGGGCCTGCCGCGCTCGCTGCCCTACTTCTTCGGCAGCCTGAAGATCGCCATCACGCTGGCCTTCGTCGGCACCGTGCTGGCCGAGATGACGGCCGGCGACTCGGGCATCGGCTACCTGATGCAGACCGCCGGCAGCCAGCAGCGCATGTCGCTGGCCTTTGCCGGCCTGGTGACCATCGGCGCGATGGCGATGGCCATGTACGAGCTGTTCAGCTGGGTCGAGAAGCGCACCACCGGCTGGGCGCACCGCGGCTCGCAGGCCGATTGACGATTGACGGCGGCCGCCGGCTGGCAGGCCCACCTGCGCCTGCACTACCGACGCGACGGCAACCGCACCGTGGCGCAGGACCGCCACGCCGGCCCGCTGCGCGTGCTGAAGGCGCTGTACCCGGAAGGCGAGGGCATCTGCCACCACGTGGTCGTGCACCCGCCGGGCGGCGTCGTCGGCGGCGACACGCTGCGCATCGACGCCACGCTCGACGGCGGCGCCCATGCGCTGATCACCACGCCGGGCGCGACGCGCTTCTACCGCAGCGACGGCGCCGCCGCGCGCCAGCAGGCGACGCTGACGCTGGCCGCCGGCGCGCGGCTGGAATGGCTGCCGCTGGAGACCATCGCCCACGCCGGCTGCAGCGCCGAGAACCAGGTGACGCTGGACCTCGCGCCCGGCGCCGAATGCCTGGGCTGGGACCTGCTGGCGCTGGGCCTGCCGGCCGCCGGCGAGGCCTTCGACCGCGGCTGCTTCACGCAATGCCTGCACTGGCCCGGCGTGTGGCTGGACCGCGGCCGCATCCGCGGCGACGACCGCGTGCTGCTCGACAGCCCGCTGGGCCTGGCCGGCCAGCCGGTCAGCGGCACGCTGTGGTTCGCCGCCGGCACGCCGTGGCCCAACGCACGACGCGAGGCGCTGACCGAGGCCGCGCGGGCGGTGATCGACTCGTTGGCGACGGGCACCAGCGCGCCAGCGCTGCAGGCCGGCACCAGCGCGCCAGCGCTGCAGGCCGCTACCAGCTTGCCAGCGCTGCAGGCGGGTGTCACCGCCCTCGACGAGCGCGTGCTCGTGCTGCGAACGCTGGCGCCGCGCGTCGAGCCGGCGATGGCCCTGCTGCAAGCCGTGCGCGCCGCCTGGCGCCGCCTGGCCTGGGACCTGGACGCCGGGCCGCCGCGCGTCTGGCGGACCTGAAACGCGCCTTCGCGCCAGGGCGCCGCCGGCGTCCGGCCGAAGCGGCCAGGCCAGCTCAGGTGGCCGGCTTGGCGCAAGGCCTGAAGCCGCCGCGCAGCGGCTCGCCGGGCAGGCTTTTCAGCCGCGTCTGCAGCTCGGCATCGGCGCGCGCCGCGCGCAGCCACCATTGCGCGGCGCCGGCCGGCAACTGCGCCACGCGGGCATTGCGCACGCCCTTCTTCGCCAGATTGCCCAACGCCGACTCGGCGCCGTAGCGGTCGCTGTAGTTGCCCAGCCGCAGCCCGGGCAGCAGGGCCGGCGGCGCGGCCAGTTCGCTGGAGCGCACGCCCAGGCGCTTCAACTCATCGGCCTTGGCGCGCATCGCGTCGCGGTCGGCGAAGCGGCCCATCACCACGCCCCAGGTGAACTGGCTCCAGCTCGGCTCGCGCGCCACGCCGCCGTCGGGCACGCCGTGCTCCGCCAGCACGCGCTCGGCGGCGCCGGCCGTGGCTTCGGTGAAAGGCCCGGCCTCCAGGCACAGCGGCAGCGGCTCGGCCTCGGGCGCGGCGGCGCTGGCGCCCGTACCGGTCGCCGCACTGGCACCGGCGTTGGCCGCCGTGGCCGTGGCCTCGTTGGCGGCTTTGGGCGTCAGCACGGTGATCAATTCGGGCCGCAGTTGCTGCGCCAGGCGCTCGGGCTCGCGCGCGTCGCTGCGCGGCGGCAACAGCGGTGCCAGCCAGCCTTGCGACCACGCGAAGAACAGGCCGTTGGCCACGACCAGCAGCAGCACCAGCACGCGCAGCATCAGGCCCCCGCCGCCGGCGGCGGCAAGGGCCGCACGCTGACCTCGCCGCTGGCCACCAGCGCCACGCCGCCGGCATGGCGCAGGCGCAAGGCGCCGCTGCCGTCCACGCCGTCGGCCACGCCTTGCGGGGCGCCGGCCAAGGTGGTCTGCACCGCCTGCCCGCGCAGCAGGTCGCGGCGCGCGAAAGCCTCGGCAAACGGCGCCAGGCCGCGCTGCTCGAAGCGGCGCAGCGCGGCTGCCAGCAGCGGCGCCACGCGCGCCAGCAGCGCGGGCGCGGTCAGGCCGGCGTCGATCTCCTGCACGCAGGCGTAGCCGCTGGCCAGGTCGGCGACATCGTTTCTCGGCAGCACGTTGAGGCCGACGCCGACCACGCAGGCGCGCGCCGCGGCGCCGCCGGCGACGGTCTCGATCAGGATGCCGCCCAGCTTGCGCCAGCGCCGCTCAGGCGGCGCGGCGGGCCCGTCGTCCAGCCACAGGTCGTTGGGCCACTTGAGCATCAGCCGCGCGGGCTGCGGCTCGATGGCGTCGGCCAGCGCCGCGCCTACGGCGAGCGACAGCCCCGCCCAATCAGCCGGCGCGAACGGCAGGCCCAGCGAGAAGGTCAGCGAAGCGCCCGGCGCCGACTGCCACTGGCGCCCGTTGCGGCCGCGGCCGGCGGTCTGCGCCTCGGCCACCGCGAGCTGCGGCACGGCCTCGGTGCGCAGGCGTTCCAGCAGCAGCGTGTTGGTGGAGCCGACCTCGGCCAGCGCCTGAAGACGCAATCCCGGCAGCCAGGGCTGCAGGCGCGGCTGCAGCGCGGCCAGGCCCCAGTCCAGCAACGCCGTCACGGCCGCGCCGCCGCGCTCAGCGCCGCTTGGGCGCGAGCATGGTGCCGCGGCAGTGCGGGCTGCCGCAGCGGCATTCGTAGTCGCGCTTGAGCTTCGGGGTGTAGCGCTCGTCGATCACCAGCCCGTAGTCGTAGAACAGCTCTTCGCCGGGATGCAGGTCGCGCAGCGCCTTGATGAAGACGCGGCCCTGTTCCTCGTCGGCCTCGCAATTGGGCTCGCAGGCGTGGTTGATCCAGCGCGAGGCGTTGCCGCCCACCTTGGCGTCGATCACGTGGCTGCCGTCGTCGAGGCTGAAGTAGAAGGTATGGTTGGGGTCCTGGGGGTCGTGCGGATGGCGGCGCAGCGCCTCGGGCCAGGTGATGATCTCGCCGACGTATTCGATCAGCGTTTCGCCGGCGGGAATGGCTTGCAGCGCGTAGACGCCCTTGCCGTGCACGCCGGAGCGGCGCACCTGGATGCGGCGGCCCGTGCGATGGTTGCTTGCCGGGTTGTTGCGGCGCGGCGCTTGCGCGGTCTTCTTCATTCGGTACATTGAAATCATGGGCGCGCGCGTGTGTGCATGCGCGCGCGAGAACCTCGGCATTGTAGGCACGCCCGTTCGCGGGCCAGACTGATCACAAGCACATGGGAAAGACCGTCATCATCGCGGAGAAGCCGAGCGTCGCGCAGGACATCGTGCGCGCGCTCACGCCCGTCTCGGGCAAGTTCGACAAGGAGGCCGACCACTTCGAGAACGAGCAGTACGTCGTCACCTCGGCCGTCGGCCACCTGGTGGAGATCAAGGCGCCCGAGGCCTACGACGTCAAGCGCGGCAAGTGGAGCTTCGCCCACCTGCCGGTGGTGCCGCCGCACTTCGACCTGGCGCCGATCGACAAGGCCAAGTCGCGGCTCACGGCCGTGGTGCGCCAAGTCAAGCGCAAGGACGTCTCGGCGCTGATCAACGCCTGCGACGCGGGGCGCGAGGGCGAGCTGATCTTCCGCCTGATCGTGCAATACGCCTTCGGCGACAAGCCGGTGCCCAAGCCCATCCAGCGGCTGTGGCTGCAGAGCATGACGCCGCAGGCCATCCGCGAAGGCTTCGAGCGACTGCGCAGCGACGCGCAGATGCAAGGCCTGGCCGACGCCGCGCGCAGCCGCAGTGAAGCCGACTGGCTGGTGGGCATCAACGGCACGCGCGCGATGACCGCCTTCAACAGCCGCGACGGCGGCTTCTTCCTCACCACCGTGGGCCGCGTGCAGACGCCCACGCTGTCGATCGTGGTTGAGCGCGAGGAGAAGATCCGCCGCCACGTGCCGCGCGACTATTGGGAGATCCGCGCCAGCTTCGACGCCCAGGCGGGCCTCTACGAAGGCAAGTGGTTCGACCCCAAGTGGAAGAAGAACCCCGACGACGCCGAACAGCGCGCCGACCGGATGTGGAACGCCGCCGACGCCGAGGCCATTGCCAAGGCCTGCCTCGGCCAGCCGGCCACGGTGAGCGAGGAATCCAAGCCCAGCACGCAAAGCAGCCCCGGCCTGTACGACCTGACGACGCTGCAGCGCGAGGCCAACGGCCGCTTCGGCTTCTCGGCCAAGACCACGCTGTCGATCGCGCAGGCGCTGTACGAGAAGCACAAGGTGCTGACCTACCCGCGGACCGACTCGCGCCACCTGCCCGAAGACTACCTGGGCGTGGTCAGGCAGACCTTCGAGATGATCGCCGGCGAAGACCTGCCCGGCCCCTTGCGCGAGCTGTCCGGCCACGCCGCCAAGGGCTTGAAGGAAGGCTACGTCAAGCCGCTGAAGCGCGTGTTCGACAACGCCAAAGTTTCAGATCACTTTGCCATCATCCCGACGCTGCAGGCGCCCAAGAGCCTGAGCGACATCGAGCTCAAGCTCTACGACCTGGTGGTCAAGCGCTTCCTCGCGGTGTTCTACCCGGCGGCCGAGTACCTCGTCACCACGCGCATCAGCAAGGTGAAGACGGCCGATGCCGCCGGCGCCGCCGAGCACCACTTCCAGACCAACGGCAAGGTGCTGGTCAACCCGGGCTGGCTGGCCGTCTACGGCAAGGAAGCTCAGGACGAAGATGCCAACCTGGTGCCGGTGCAGCCCGATGAAGTGGTGCGCACCGAGAGCGTGGACGTGAAGGCGCTGCAGACCAAGCCGCCGGCGCGCTACACCGAGGCCACGCTGCTCTCGGCGATGGAAGGCGCGGGCAAGCTGATCGACGACGACGAACTGCGCGAGGCCATGGCCGAGAAAGGCCTGGGCACGCCGGCCACGCGCGCCGCCATCATCGAAGGGCTGATCCTCGAAAAGTACATGCTGCGCGAAGGCCGCGAGCTCATTCCCACGGCCAAGGCCTTCCAGTTGATGACGCTGCTGCGCGGGCTGGCGATCGAAGACCTGACCAAGCCCGAGCTGACCGGCAACTGGGAATACCAGCTCGCCGAGATGGAGCACGGCCGCCTGAAGCGCGACGCCTTCATGGCCGAGATCGCCAAGATGGCCGAGCGCATCGTCAAGAAGGCCAAGGAATACGACCGCGACACCATCCCCGGCGACTACGCGACGCTGGCCGTGCCTTGCCCGCGCTGCGGCGGCGTGGTGAAGGAGAACTACCGCCGCTTCGCCTGCACCGGCAGCGACGGCGGCGGCGGCGAAGGCTGCGGCTTTTCCATCACCAAGATCCCGGCCGGCCGCGCCTTCGAGACGGCCGAGGCCGAGGCCTTCATCCGCGACAAGAAGATCGGCCCGCTGGAGGGCTTTCGCTCCAAGGCCGGCTGGCCTTTCACCGCCGAGCTGAAGCTGGCCTTCGATGACGAGATCGACAACTGGAAGCTCGAGTTCGACTTCGGCGACGACGCCAAGGCCGCGCAGGGCGACGGCGAGCCGGTCGACTTCTCGGCCCAGCAAAGCCTGGGCCCCTGCCCCAAGTGCAAGGGCCATGTCTACGAGCACGGCAATTCGTACGTCTGCGAGCACGCGGTGGGCGCGCACGTCACCTGCGACTTCAAGACCGGCAAGATCATCCTGCAGCAGCCGGTGTCGCACGACGACATGCACCAGTTGCTGAGCAGCGGCAAGACCAAGCTGCTCGACGGCTTCGTGTCGAACAAGACGCGGCGCAAGTTCAAGGCCTTCCTGGTCTACGACAAGAAGGAAGGCAAGGTGGTGTTCGAGTTCGAGCCGCGCGCGCCGCGCGCACCGGCGGCCAAGAAGGCGGCAGCGAAGAAGGCCACGAGCTGAAGCCCAGGCAGGCGCCGCGGCGATGACGGTCGCGATCTTCTACAAGCTGGCCGCGATCTTCCTGACCGTTGCGCTCGGCTGGGTCGCCGGCCGCATGCGCTGGCTGGACGTGGCGCCCCAGCCAGGCGGCGGCAGCGAGCAGGCCGACCCGGCGCGCCTGCTCGGCAACGCGGCGTTCTACATCTTCGTGCCGGCGCTGCTGTTCCGCACCACCGTGCGGCTGGACTTCGCCACCATGCCCTGGCGCACCGTCGCGGCCTACTTCGTGCCGGCGCTGGTCTTCCTGTTCGGCGTGTACCTTTGGCAGCGCCGCCGGGCCGGCGCGGCGCGGCACGGCGCCGCGGCGCCTTCGGTGCGCGCCATCGCCGCGACCTTCGGCAACTCGGTGCAGGTGGGCATTCCGATGGCGGCCGCGCTGTTCGGCGAAGCGGGGCTGGCCATCCACATCGCGCTGGTCAGCCTGCACGCGATCGTGCTGCTGTCGGTGCTGACGACGCTGGCCGAGCTCGACATCGAACGCCGGCGCGCCGCCACCGGCCAGGCCACGCGGCTGTGGCCGATGCTGCGCCAGACCTTGCGCAACACCATCATCCACCCGGTGGTGCTGCCCGTGCTGGCCGGCATGCTGTGGCACGCCACCGGCCTGGGCCTGCACCCGGTGGTGGACGAGACGCTCGCGCTGCTGGGCTCGGCCGTGGTGCCGATCTGCCTGGTGCTGATCGGGCTGACGCTTGCCTACTACGACCTGCAGGGCCAGTTGCGCGCGGCCTTCGTGCTGAGCGCGCTCAAGCTGCTGGCGCTGCCGGCGCTGGTGCTGGCCACCGCGCACTGGGGCTTCGGGCTCTCGGGGCTGCCGCTGTCGGTGGTGGTGTTGATGGCGGCGCTGCCGGCCGGCAGCAATGCGCTGATCTTCAGCCAGCGCTACGCCACGCTGCAGGCCGAGACCACCGCCACCATCGTGATCAGCACCGTCGGCTTCATCGCCACCGCCTCGCTGTGGCTGGCGCTGCTGACGGCGCTGGGCGCGTGAGGTCATCGGGCGCCCCGGTAAGCTTTCGCGGGAGACCGCCGAAATGACCGATCGCATCATCGCCACGCTGGCCGCCGAATTCGCCGATGCCAGCGACCTGGAGCACATCACGCGGCTGCTGCTGCGCATGCTGATCGCCGCGCTGCTGGGCGGCGTGCTCGGCTACGAGCGCGAACAGCAGGGCAAGGCCGCCGGCGTCCGCACCCACATGCTGGTGGCGATGGGCGCCGCGCTGTTCGTGCTGGTGCCGCAGCAAGGCGGGCTGCTGCCAGCCGAGATGAGCCGAGTGATCCAGGGCGTGATCGCCGGCATCGGCTTTCTCGGCGCCGGCGCCATCATCAAGAGCCAGTCCGAAGAGAACGTGCAAGGCCTGACCACCGCGGCCGGCGTCTGGATGACCGCGGCCATCGGCATCGCCTGCGGGCTGGGCCTGGAAGCAACCGCCGTGCTGGCCACGCTGCTGGCGCTGGCGGTGCTGGCCTTGCTGCCCAAGCTGCTGCCGCCCGCCAAGCCCGAAGCGCCGCCGCCCGAGCGCTGATGCCTTGCGGCGCCGGCAGCGTCGCCCTCGTTCCCTAGCCCGAGCCGACCGCAGCGGCCAGCCAGCCACGAGAGAAGGGCTCTACACCGCAACGCCCCTGCCGGTGGGGCGGCGCATGCCGTGCGAACCGCGCGTACACACGAGCCCGATGGACATGCGCCTGCCCGGTGCTTAAGCTGCGGGGCAGAAGTCGGATCCGCTCGCGAAGCGCGTCCGGGAGGCGCCATGACCGGCGACTGCCAAGTCGTGTGCAGTCGACGACCGTGTCAGGCGTATCCGGATACGCCTGACAGAATGGCCAGCGTATCCGGATACGGGGCGCGTTGTGCGCCCGAGATCAGGTTAGGCCCCACAGTTCTGCGTATGCTTGTAGTCGAGGTCATGGCCCGGTTCCCGGCATTGAAGCCAACGATCCGCGCTTGGCTCCTATCAGAGTGGCCCGACTGGTATGGAGCAGGTGGGCCAGGGACTCTCGTCGAAGATGTTGAGGCCTTTGCTCGATCGGAGACCTTGCTTCCGGTTGGCTTTGTAGTCTTCGCAGCTGGTGAGCCGGTCGGCTTTGGAGCCCTGAAGCAAGAGTCCATCCCTAGCCATTCGCACTTGTCGCCCTGGGCAGCCACTGGCTATGTCAAGCCGAGTCATCGAAGGCAAGGAGTCGGCGCTATCCTTCTTGGCGCCATCGTGGGACACGCCAAGACACTCGGGTTCCCGAACGTCTACTGTGGAACCAGCACCGCCGGTTCGCTCTTGGAGCGCGCTGGTTGGCAGCGAGTGGAGCAAATCGTTCATGCTGGTCAACCACTGGGCATCTTCCGCAGTGGGGCCTAACATGTCGCTCAACCGGGAGCGCCAACGGCAAGCCGCCTGGCCCGCGCGGCGCGTTGGTCCATCATGCACCGCGCGGGCCAGGCGCCTCGCCGCTGTCGCCCGGTTAGCTCTACGTTAGGGCGCATCATTCGCGTCATGCAACATCGCCGCCTTGCTCTTCCATTGCTGCTGTCCGGCTTGCTCTTGGGAGGCTGCATGAGCATCAACACATCGCAGCCTGCAAGCTCGGCCGCCGTCGCTGACCCATCTGCGGTAGTTCAGAAGCAACTCGACGCCTATAACAAACACGATCTCAATGCATTTCTGGCCACCTACAGCGATCGCGTCCTTCTCTATCGAATTCCTGGCACAACGCCTGTAATCTCGGGCAAGCAGCAGTTGGGCGAGTTCTATCGAACGTCGCGCTTCAATCTGCCAAATCTTCATGCCGAGTTGCTGCATCGCACAGTTGTGGGCAGCAAGGTCGTTGATCACGAACGCATTTCTGGGCTGAGGCCTCAGCCCGTCGAGGCAGTAGCAGCTTACGTCGTCAATGAGGGACTCATAGAGAGCGTATGGTTGTTCTACCCCGAATAGGCGCTTCGGCCAGAATGCGCCCTAACCCCTCCGTCAAAGGGGACCTGCCTGCGGCAGGCCCCTTACGTCGAACGTTAGACGCCACCAGTAGGGTCCCCGCTCGCGAAGACCAAAGGGAGAAGCAATGCCCGACTCATACGCGTACATCATCTCCAACAACAAGATCGACCCGATCCTTTCTCGAGTCCGCTCTGCCGCCAAGCCCGAACGCTTCACACGGGAGACGCTCGCGACGTGGGGGTTCACTGCGTCGAACGATCGAGCGATGGTGGGCGTGATGAAGGGCCTTGGATTCATTACGGAAGCTGGCGCGCCGACTGAGGTCTACGACCGCTTGCGCGACCCCAACGATTGGAAGTACGTTCTTGCGGAGCGCGTGCGTACGGCGTACTCCGATCTTTTTGCGATCGACTCGAACATGAATTCCGCACCCGAGACAGAGATCAAGGGCGCAATGCTGCGCATTACCGGGAAGGATGAAGAATCCGTCAACAGGTACTACGCTACGTTCAAGACACTCGTAGGACTTGCAAGGTTCGACGCGAAGCCTTCGAGAGCAGCAGCGGCAACTGTGGAACCGAAGGTTGAGCCCACGCCGACCGCAAGTGCAACGACTGATGTTCAGCCCGTAGATCCTTCGCGTACTCGCTCGACGGAGTTCCACTACAACATTCAGATCCATCTGCCTGTAACCACCGATATCACTGTCTACAACGCAATCTTTAGGAGTCTGAAAGAAAACTTGGGAGTCTGACGTGCTCCGTCGCTTCGTCTTCAATGCCATGCTCGCCGAAAACTCGTTGGCGAGCCTCAACGAGCAAGGAATCTCCGTTCGCGGTAGTGCCGCTACCCCACCGACGATAAACGTTGAGGAAGCCGGCTTCAGTCCGCGCGTTGTCTATGAGGCCACGCAAATGGCCTCGGTCTTCGTGGCCTTCTTCTGCTTGGAGAACGCAGTCCGCGAACTAATAACTGAGCGACTGCTTGCCCGAGTCGGCACCGAGTGGTGGCAGACGGCGGTCCCTCAGAAGATTCGCTCCTCCGTTGAGAAGCTCAAGGAGAAAGAGTCGGATGCGCGGTATCACACACCTCGCTCTGCGGCATTGATCGGCTACACCATGTTCGGCAACTTGGCGCAGATCATCATCGCCAATTGGGACAACTTCTCCGATCTGTTTCCAGATCAGGCGTGGATCATGTCTAGGTTCAACGACCTTGAAATGTCCCGGAACATCATCATGCACACCGGAACACTGCCGCAGTTAGAGATCGACCGAATCGAAAGCATTGCACGTGACTGGAACAGGCAAGTGGGGTGACGTCTAACCCCTCCATCGAGCGGACAGGCTCCGGCACGGCGCTAAGGCCGCGAGACGCGGAGGCTCATGTTGCGCCTCGCGGCCTACGCGCCATGCCTACGCCTGCCGCTCATGTCGAACGTTAGACCTCACGCAACATGCGCCGCCCGCTCGCCATCGCTGTCGCGTTTGTGTCCATCTTGGCGCGGGCAGAGAACGCTGAGCCGTCGCTGTGCAGCCCGGCTGAGCGAGTTGCCTTCTCCTGCCTCCTTCGGAACGAAAAGATCGTCTCCCTTTGCACCTCACCAGAATTCAACGAGACGGCGGGATATCTTCAGTATCGCTACGGGCGCATCGATCATGTCGAGTTGGAACATCCACGAACCAAGTCTGGAACTCAAAGGCGATTCGAACTGGAGACGCACCGTCCGCACGGAATCGAGTACGAGTCGGTCAACTTCAGCATTGGCAAGTTCTCCTACTCAGTGATTCGAGTCGTCTCGACGGAGCCCGACGTACCGTCTTGGGCCGGCGTCACGGCGACCGATCGCCGAGATGCTGGTGGCACCAAGGTGACCACACTCAAATGCAGGCGGAGTCTGCTCCCTGGCATGACCAACCTTGGCGGTGTTCCACCGGCCAAGGAGCAGCCCCGGTGAGGCCCAATACCTCGGTCAACGCGAGGCCCGACGGCGGGCCTGCCGTCCCACCGTCGGCCCCGCGTGACTTCGAACATTAGTCTTACTGTGTCATTAAAATCAAGGCATTATATGCATCTCTTCATCCTTTGCGCGAGGAACGATGGATGCAAGCACCGAGTTCGACCAGTACATGGATCATCTGGCAGGCGGTTTGGGGCACGCGGACCGTCGCGCAG
>JAIUPH010000025.1 GCA_020161065.1 Pseudomonadota bacterium | reverse complement strand
GTCGATCGCCGCGCGCCCGGCGTTGCTGCCCCGCGCCTTGATCGCCTCGGTCAGCCGGCTCAAGTCCTGCCGCTCGACGTAACCCCACACCAGCCGCGCGCGGTGCTCCTCGCCCAGCAGCGACTCCAGGTCCGACGCACGCAGCTCGATCTGCTTGCGGTTGGGCTGCAGCAGCCGTGGCGGATGGCTGCGCACAGCGTCGGCTCGTGCCTTCACCGCCGCCGATGTCAGGTGCTCGTGCGCCGGCGCCAGGTCCTCGAACAGAACCCCTGTCGCGCTGTCTTGGTGCTTGGGATGACTCATGCCCGTTGCCAAGCCAGAGGCATGCCAGATTCGGGGGGGCGGAGAAAAACTCTCACGCTCTCAGCCCTCGCGCGTGAAATCGCGCTCGGTCCTTCGCCAGGCGCAGGGCCCCTTCCGGGCCCCTGCGTCCGGGCTCAGCCCAGCGCCTGCACCCGCGCCACCTGCCAGCCGGCATCGGCGCGCTGCGGACGGGCCAGCATCCACAACTCGCGGAACGGCGTCGCGCAGGCGTCCTGGCGTTCGCGGATGAGGCCGGAGAACTCGACGCTGGCCAGTTGCGCCTCGCACAGGTTCTCCACCGCCAGCAGCCGCGCCTCGACGCGGATCACCTCGGTGTGGTTGGGGCCGGGGCCGCGCTCGGCGAGCTGGCTGCGCAGTTCTTCGAGCAAGGGGCCGCTGGCCATCGCCGACAAGGCTGCCAGGTCGGCGCGGTCCCAGGCCTGCTGGATGCAGACGAAGCTGCGCCGCGCCGCTTCGAGAAAGGCCGCCACGTCGCCGGGCGACGGCACCGGCGTTGCACGAAGCACCGGCTGCGCCGGGCCGCGCGCGCGGCGCTGCGCCAGGCCCAGCAGCGACAGCCGCCTCAGCATTTGATCCCCGCGTGCAGCGCCACCGCGCCGGCGGCCAGGTTGTGCACGTCGACGTGGCCGAAGCCCGCGCTCTTCATCATCGCCTTCAGCGTGGCCTGGTCGGGGTGCATGCGGATCGACTCGGCCAGGTAGCGGTAGCTTTCGGGGTCCTTGGCCACCAGCTTGCCGATCAGCGGCATCACCTTGAACGAGTACCAGTCGTAGGGCTTGCGCAAGGGCTCGGCGATCTTCGAGAACTCCAGCACCAGCAGCTTGCCGCCCGGGCGCAGCACGCGCGCCATCTCGGCCAGCGCGCCTTCCTTGTGCGTCATGTTGCGCAGCCCGAAGGCCACGCTGACGAGGTCGAAGCTGGCGTCGGCGAAGGGCAGCTTCTCGGCGTCGCAGCTCAGCGTGGGCACGGGCAGGCCCTGGTCGAGCAGGCGGTCGCGGCCGACGCCCAGCATCGCCTCGTTGATGTCGGTCAGCACCACCACGCCCTGCGGGCCGACGCGCGTGGCGAAGGCGCGCGCCAGGTCGCCGGTGCCGCCGGCGATGTCCAGCACCTTGTCGCCGGCCTTCACGTTGGCCACCGCCACGGTGTAGGCCTTCCAGGCGCGGTGCAGGCCGAACGACAGCAGGTCGTTCATCACGTCGTAGCGGCGGGCCACCGAATCGAAGACGCCGCGCACGCGGCTGGCCTTGTCCTGCTCGTCGACGGTTTCGTAGCCGAAGTGGGTCTGGGCCATGGTGCGCCTTGCGCGATGCGTTCAGTGGTGGTGGCCGCAGGCGCTGCCGCCGGCCTGGGGCATGGGGGCGTCGCGGTCGGCGCCGGCGGATTGCAGGCGCTGCTCGTAGCGCGCCCAGAACTCGGGCTGCCGCGCGCCCAGCTCGTAGAGGTAGGCCCAGGTGAAGATGCCGCTGTCGTGCCCGTCGGAGAAGCGCGGCTGCAGCGCGTAATGGCCGACCGGCGCGATGTCGGTGATCAACACCTCGCGCTTGCCGGTCTGCAAGGTCTCCTGCCCGGGGCCGTGGCCCTGCACCTCGGCCGACGGCGAGAACACGCGCATCAGCTCGAAGGGGATGCGGAAGCGGGCGCCATCGTCGAAGCCGATCTCCAGCACGCGCGAGGCTTGATGGACGGTGACCGCGGTGGGTTGGACGGTGGGAGCAGGCATCGAATCGGGGTTCAGCCGCAACGAGCCGTGGAGTCTATCCGCCGCCCTTGACGGCACGCTGATGCGCAGCGCTCATCCGTGCTGTCGAAAGGGCTGCACGGGCACGGGGTCATGGTCCGACGTGGCGGCCGCCGCGCACGAACCTACACCAGCACCCGCTCGATCCCCCCCTGGTTGGCCTTGGCCACGTAGTCCTGCAGCCAGCTTTCGCCCAGGCGCCGGCGCGCCATTTCGATGACGACGTAGTCGGCCTCCAGCAGGCCGTTGCTCAGGTCGCCCTGGTAGCGCGTCAGGCCTTGCAGGCAGCTCGGGCAGCTGGTCAGGATCTTCAGGTCGGTCTTCGCGCCGACGCCGGGCAGCGCGCGCAGCGCGGCTTCGCCTTGGCGGATCTCTTCTTCCTTGCGAAAGCGCACCTGCGTGCTGATGTCGGGCCGCGTCACGCCCAGCGTGCCGCTTTCGCCGCAGCAGCGCTCGCTCTTGATCACCTGCGGGCCGAGCAGCGCCTTCACGGTCTTCATCGGGTCCTGCAGCTTCATCGGGCTGTGGCAGGGGTCGTGGAAGAGGTAGGCACCGCTCGGGTCGTCCAGCTTGATGCCTTTTTCCAGCAGGAACTCGTGGATGTCGATGATGCGGCAGCCGGGGAAGATGTCCTCGAACTGGTAGCCCTGCAACTGGTCGTAGCAGGTGCCGCAGCTCACCACGACGGTCTTGATGTCCAGGTAGTTCAGCGTGTTGGCGACGCGGTGGAACAGCACGCGGTTGTCGGTGATGATCTGCTCGGCGCGGTCGTACTGGCCGCTGCCGCGCTGCGGGTAGCCGCAGCACAGGTAGCCCGGCGGCAGCACGGTCTGCACGCCGGCCTCCCACAGCATGGCCTGGGTGGCCAGGCCGACCTGGCTGAACAGCCGCTCCGACCCGCAGCCGGGAAAGTAGAACACCGCCTCGCTCTCGGCCGTGGTGCGGGCCGGGTCGCGGATGATGGGCACGTAGTCGCGGTCTTCGATGTCGAGCAGCGCGCGCGCGGTGCGCTTGGGCAGGCCGCCGGGCAGCCTCTTGTTGATGAAGTGGATCACCTGCTCCTTCACCGGCGCCGGGCCCAGCGTGGCCGGCGGCTGCGCCGTCTGGCGCCGCGCCACCGGCTTGAGCAGGTCGTGCGCCAGGCGCTGCGCCTTGAAGCCCAGGCCCACCATCGCGGCACGCGCCAGCTTGATGGTCTGCGGGCTGGTGGCGTTGAGCATCAGCATCGCCGCGGCGTTGCCGGGGCGCCAGCTTTTGCGGCCCATCTTGCGCAGCAGGTTGCGCATGTTCATCGTGACGTCGCCGAAGTCGATCTTCACCGGGCACGGCGTCAGGCACTTGTGGCAGACGGTGCAGTGGTCGGCCACGTCCTCGAAGTCGGCCCAGTGCGCCAGGCTGACGCCGCGGCGCGTCTGCTCTTCGTAGAGGAAGGCCTCGATCAGCAGCGAGGTCGCCAGGATCTTGTTGCGCGGGCTGTACAGCAGGTTGGCGCGCGGCACGTGGGTGGCGCACACGGG
>JAIUPH010000024.1 GCA_020161065.1 Pseudomonadota bacterium | reverse complement strand
TTGAATGCTTGTCCGTATCGAGCCAATTCCCAGTCTCTTGCTTCGCCCCCGAGTTGCTTGAAGCGGCAGCAGGCCCAGGCTGTGGATTTGTGGACGATGCGCTTCGCGCACCGGCCGGCTTGCCGTGGACAACGCTGTCGCGTTGCCCACCGCGCCGGCCTTCGACCACACGCTCCACAGCCTCCCACCACCATCCTTAAAGACTTCAACTCCACAGGAGCCAAGTCCTATCGGGGCGACAACTATTCTGCCGCGGGGGGCCCCTGCTGCGGCAGAGCAAGCGCAAAGCTGCTCTTGTGACACAGTAAGACTAGCCGCAAAGCGACATCAGTTCACTCTAGGGATGTAGCGCATGTTGTGCCTCCGACTAGGAAGCGTATAACGGCAGCGCTATTGGCGGAGCAAGAGGACGGACGATTGACTTCGAGCGCATTGGGGTGACTGCCTCCGGCGCAGAGCTTCTTTGCATGAAGTCGCGAGGCCCCCACGATGCCCTTCACATAATGCCCTATTGGAGGCAACGCTATGCCCGAGGAATCCAATTTCGAATCAGGGCCAGGACAGTATGAGGAAATGCGTCTCTTGGCTGAGGCGTTCTCTGGCCTTCAGAGCATGGTGGCGGTGATTGTTGAGCATCGACTTGAGCTCTTGCCTGGGGAAGCAGCGGATGAACTATCTTCCGCTTGGAATTGCAGCCAGAAGGCGTTTTCTCAACTGGCCCAAGAACTTCGCGTACTAGCTGATACGCCGCGTTCAGCGAAGGCGGGCGCCCGCAGGGATGCGATCACGCATACCTTGCTGGAAGACCATCAGTTGCTTGGCCCCGTCGGACATGCGAAGAGGTCTCTGCTCGGAAGGCTAAGGAGTGCGTTCTACGAATACTGGAACTCAATTCCGCGCACCGATGAGAAGCGCCACGCGGCAGCACACTTCGCGATTGAAACTTGTGAAGCTGGAGCTTCTATTGCCGGGAGCATCGGTGGAGCGCTTGGTGGCGCCGTCGAGGAGGCTCTCCTTCTGATAAAGCAATCGCTCTCGGTGCGGCTGCAGCGCGGCCACTAGAGGAATGGGAAGTTCCTGCGGGCATCCGGCGCACGGCTAACCTTTTGCTTTGGGTCGGATCGAGTCTGACGGGCGGACAGGGACCACCACCACCCCCGCCTCACTTCAACAAATCCCCCAAGCACAAGTACTTGACCTCCACGTAGTCGTCGATCCCCTGCCGCGCCCCTTCGCGGCCCAGGCCGCTTTGCTTGACGCCGCCGAAGGGCACCTCGGTGGTGCTGATGAGGCCGGTGTTGATGCCGACCATGCCGTATTCCAGCGCCTCGGCCACGCGGAAGATGCGGCCCACGTCGCGGCTGTAGAAGTAGCTGGCCAGGCCGAACTCGGTGGCGTTGGCCAGGGCGATGGCCTCGGCCTCGGTCTTGAAGCGGAACACCGGCGCCACGGGGCCGAAGGTCTCTTCCTTGGCGCACTTCATCTCGGCGGTGACGTCGGCCAGTACGGTGGGGGTGTAGAAGCGCTCGCCGATGCGCTTGCCGCCGACGACCACGCGCGCGCCTTTGGCGACGGCGTCGGCGACGTGGCTCTCGACCTTGGCGATGGCCTCGTCGTCGATCAGCGGGCCCTGGGCCACGCCGGCCTCGAAGCCGTTGCCGACCTTGATGGTCTGGCTCTTGGCGGCCAGCTTGCTGACGAAGGCGTCGTAGACCTTGTCCTGCACGTACAGGCGGTTGGCGCAGACGCAGGTCTGGCCGGCGTTGCGGTACTTGCTGACCATCGCGCCTTCCACCGCGCTGTCGATGTCGGCGTCGTCGAAGACGATGAAGGGCGCGTTGCCGCCCAGTTCCAGGCTTAGCTTCTTGACGGTGGGCGCGCATTGCGCGGCCAGGATCCGGCCGACCTCGGTGCTGCCGGTGAAGGAGAGGTGGCGCACCACGTCGCTGGCGCACAGCGCGCGGCCCACTTCGATGGAAGCGGCGCCGTCGGCGGTGACGAGGTTCAGCACGCCGGCGGGCATGCCGGCGCGCTGCGCCAGCTCGGCCACCGCCAGCGCCGACAGCGGCGTCGCCTCGGCCGGCTTGATGATCACGGTGCAGCCGGCGGCCAGCGCCGGCGCCACTTTGCGCGTGATCATCGCGATCGGAAAATTCCACGGCGTGATGGCCGCGCAGACGCCGATCGGCTGCTTGATGACGAGGAAGCGCTTGCCGGGGTCGGTGGCGGGAATGGTCTCGCCGTAGATGCGGCGGCCTTCCTCGGCGAACCACTCCAGGAAGCTGGCGCCGTAGACCACCTCGCCGCGCGCCTCGGCCAGCGGCTTGCCCTGCTCGGCGGTCATGATGCGGGCCAGGTCGTCGGCGTGCTGGTGCAGCAGCTGGAACCACTTCATCAGGATGCCGTGGCGGTCCTTCGCGGTGCGCGCGCGCCAGGCCGGCCAGGCCTGGTCGGCCGCGGCGATGGCGGCTTGCGTGTCGGCCGCCGTCAGGTTGCCCACGTCGGCCAGCTTCAGGCCGGTAGCCGGGTCGGTCACCGCGAAGCGCGTGCCGCCGCCGGCCACCCATTGGCCGCCGATCAGCGCGTCGGTCTTCAGCAGGCCGGGGTCGGCCAGTGCCGACAGCGGAGAGGTCTTGGTGTCCATGGCGTTTCAGTCTCGTCGAACGTTGTGGATCAGCGCGCGGTCCAGCCCTGGCCGGCGCGGATGGCGTCGCCGTGCTGGTCCAGCTCGGGCGGCGGCGCTGCGGCCAGCGCGCGCTGGCCGTCGAAGCGCATCGGGTTGGCCACCAGCGGCATCGCGCGGCCGTGGCGGTCGGCCAGCGTGGTCTTCAGGCCGCGGTGCTGCACCTGGCGATGCGCAAACACCTGCGGCAGGTTGAGGATGGGCGCGCAGGGCACGGCGTTGGGCTCCAGCAGGTCGCACCAGCCCTGCGTCGTGCGCGTCAGCAGCCAGCGCGCGATAAGCGGGATCAGCTCGTCGCGGTGCTCGATGCGCGCCGAGTTGCTGGCGAAGCGCGGGTCGCGCGCCATCTCCGGGTGGCCGGCCAGTTGGCAGAAGCGCTGGAACTGGCCGTCGTTGCCCACCGCCAGCACGATGTGGCCGTCCTGCGTGGGCAGCACCTGGTAGGGCACCACGTTGGCGTGCGCGTTGCCCATGCGCTGGGGCGTGATGCCGCCCACCAGGTGGTTGCTGGCCTGGTTGGCGAGCATGGCGACCTGAACGTCGAGCAAGGCGGCGTCGATGTGGCAGCCGTGGCCGGTGGCCTCGGCGCGGCGCAGCGCGGCCAGGATGGCGGTGGCGGCGTACAGGCCGGTGAAGAGGTCGGCCACCGCGACGCCCACCTTCTGCGGCTCGGTGCCCGGCGTGCCTTCCTTCTCGCCGGTCACGCTCATCAGGCCGCCGGTGGCCTGGATCGCGAAGTCATAACCTGCCGCCTGCGCGTACGGCCCGTCCTGGCCGTAGCCGGTGATCGAGCAGTACACCAGCCGCGGGTTCAGCGCCGCCAGCGCGGCGTGGTCCAGGCCGTACTTGGCGAGCTGGCCGACCTTGTAGTTCTCCAGCACCACGTCGGCATCGCGCGCCAGGCCGCGCACGAACTCGGCGCCTGCTGGCGTGGCGATGTCCACCGCCACCGATCGCTTGCCGCGGTTGCAGCTCAGGTAGTAGGCGGCCATCTTGTCGGCCTTGTCGCCCCACCAGGGCGGGCCCCAGGCGCGGGTGTCGTCGCCGGCGCCGGGGCGCTCGACCTTGATGACCTCGGCGCCGTAGTCGGCCAGCAGTTGCGCCGACCAGGGCCCGGCCAGCACGCGCGAGAGGTCCAGCACGCGCACGCCGGCCAGTGGTTTGTTCGCGTCGCTCATCTCATCAGTTAGTTGGCGAAGGCGGCGATGCCGGTGATGGCTCGCCCGAGGATCAGCGCGTGGATGTCGTGCGTGCCTTCGTAGGTGTTGACGACTTCCAGGTTGACCAGGTGGCGGGCCACGCCGAACTCGTCGCTGATGCCGTTGCCGCCCATCATGTCGCGCGCCAAGCGGGCGATGTCCAGCGCCTTGCCGCAGCTGTTGCGCTTAAGGATGCTGGTGACCTCCACCGAAGCGATGCCTTCGTCCTTCATGCGGCCCAGGCGCAGGCAGCCCTGCAGGCCCAGCGCGATGTCGGTCAGCATGTCGGCCAGCTTCTTCTGGATCAGCTGGTTGGCGGCCAGCGGGCGGCCGAACTGCTTGCGGTCCAGCGTGTACTGGCGGGCGCGGTGCAGGCAGTCTTCGGCGGCGCCGAGCGCGCCCCAGGCGATGCCGTAGCGCGCGCTGTTCAGGCAGGTGAAGGGGCCTTTGAGGCCGCGCACTTCGGGGAAGGCGTTCTCCTCGGGGCAGAACACCTCGTCGAGCACGATCTCGCCGGTGATGCTGGCGCGCAGGCCCACCTTGCCGTGGATGGCGGGGGCCGAGAGGCCCTTCCAGCCCTTTTCCAGCACGAAGCCGCGTATTTGTCCGCCATCGTCCTTGGCCCAGACGACGAAGACGTCGGCGATCGGGCTGTTGCTGATCCACATCTTGCTGCCGCTGAGGGCATAGCCGCCGTCGACCTTGCGCGCCCGCGTGATCATGCTGCCGGGGTCGGAGCCGTGGTTGGGCTCGGTCAGGCCGAAGCAGCCGATCCATTCGCCGGTGGCGAGTTTGGGCAGGTACTTGCGCTTGGTGGCCTCGTTGCCGAAGGCGTTGATCGGCACCATCACCAGCGAGCTTTGCACGCTCATCATGCTGCGGTAGCCCGAGTCGACGCGCTCGACCTCGCGCGCGATCAGCCCGTAGCAGACATAGTTGAGCCCGGCGCCGCCGTAGGCCTCGGGGATGGTCGGGCCCAGCAGGCCCAGCGCGCCCATCTCGCGGAAGATGGCCGGGTCGGTCTGCTCGTGGCGGAAGGCCTGCTGCACGCGCGGCGCCAGCTTCTCCTGGCAGTAGGCGCGCGCGGCGTCGCGCACGGCGCGTTCATCGTCGCTGAGCTGCTGCTCCAGCAGCAGCGGGTCGTCCCAGGCGAAAGCGGCAGCGCGGGCCATGGTCGTCGTCTCCGGTTCGGCTTTGAAAACCCGCCACGATAGCAAGGCCCGGCGGCCGCCCGCCGCTGGCCTACAATCTGGTTGATTCAACCAACTGAGCGGGCGCGCCGTGGCAGCCATCGGACTGTTCGAAGCCAAGACCCATTTGTCGGAACTGGTGGCGCGCGCCGAGCGCGGCGAGGAAGTGGTGATCACGCGCCACAACAAGCCGGTGGCCAAGCTGGTGCCCATCGTCTCGGCCGAGACCGACGCCGCGGCGCGCCGCGCGGCGATCAACGGCCTGTTGCGCGGCGCGCGCGGCCGCGTGCTGGGCCTCGACTGGCGCGTGCTGCGCGACGAGGGCCGCCGTTGAGCGCCCACGCCGGCTTCCTGCTCGACAGCTCGGTCGCGCTGGGCGCGTTCTTCGAGGACGAGCAGAACGACTATTGCGTCAGCGTCTGGCGTTCGCTGGTCGACGTGCCCGGCTTCGTGCCGGCGCTGTGGCACCTGGAGATGGGCAACATCCTGTCGCGCGCGCTGCGGGCCGGGCGCATCGGCACCGACGCGCTGGACGACTGCTGGGCCCGCATGGCCGCCATCGGCCTGCAGGTGCTGCCCTTCCATGGCGACGCCCGCCACTGGACCCAGCGCGCGTCGGACTGGGGCCTGAGCGCCTACGATGCCTGCTACCTCGACACCGCGCTGCAGCAGCGCCTGCCGCTGGCCACCAAGGACAAGCAACTGGCCGACGCGGCGCGCCGCGTGGGCATCCCGATCTACCTGAATTCAGCAGAAAGCCGCCGATGAAAGCCGCCGAGATCCGCTCCACCTTCCTCAAGTTCTTCGAGTCCAAGGGCCACCAGGTCGTGGCCTCCAGCCCCGTGGTGCCGGGCGACGACCCCACGCTGCTGTTCACCAACGCCGGGATGAACCAGTTCAAGGACGTGTTCCTCGGCTTCGACAAGCGGCCCTACAGCCGCGCGGCCACGGCGCAGAAGTGCATCCGCGCCGGCGGCAAGCACAACGACCTGGAGAACGTGGGCTACACCGCGCGCCACCACACCTTCTTCGAGATGCTGGGCAACTTCAGCTTCGGCGACTACTTCAAGCACGACGCGCTTCAGTACGCCTGGGAACTGCTGACCGTGCACTTCAAGCTGCCGGCCGACAAGCTGTGGGCCACCGTCTACGCCGAGGACGACGAGGCCTACGACATCTGGAAGAACGTCATCGGGCTGCCGGCCGAGCGCATCGTGCGCATCGGCGACAACAAGGGCGGCCGCTACATGTCGGACAACTTCTGGATGATGGGCGACACCGGCCCCTGCGGCCCGTGCAGCGAGATCTTCTACGACCACGGCCCCGCGGTCGCCGGCGGCCCGCCGGGCAGCCCCGAGCAGGACGGCGACCGCTACATCGAGATCTGGAACAACGTCTTCATGCAGTTCAACCGCAGCGAAGACGGCACCATGCACCGGCTGCCCAAGCCCAGTGTCGATACCGGCATGGGCCTGGAGCGGCTGGCCGCCGTGCTGCAGCACGTGCACAGCAACTACGAGATCGACCTCTTCGAGCACCTGCTGGCGGCCACGCGCGACGCCGTGGCGGCCGCCGGCGCCGCGCCGCTGGCCGACCTGCAGACGCCCAGCCTGCGCGTCATCGCCGACCACATCCGCGCCTGCAGCTTCACGGTGGCCGACGGCGTGATCCCGGGTAACGAAGGGCGGGGTTATGTGCTGCGCCGCATTGCGCGCCGCGCCATCCGCCACGGCTACAAGCTGGGCGCGCGCAAGCCCTTCTTCCACACGCTGGTGGCCCCGCTGGCCGCCGAGATGGGCGAGGCCTACCCCGAGCTGCGGCGCGACCTGGTGCGCATCACCGAGGTGCTGAAGGTCGAGGAAGAGCGCTTCTTCCAGACCATCGCGCACGGCATGGAGATCCTGGAAGCCGCGCTCGCCGGTGGCACCAAGACCATCGACGGCGAGACCGCCTTCAAGCTGCACGACACCTTCGGCTTCCCGCTCGACCTGACGGCCGACGTCTGCCGCGAGCGCGGCGTGACGGTCGACGAGGCCGGCTTCAACGCGGCGATGAACCGCCAGCGCGAGCAGGCCCGCGCCTCGGCCAAGTTCAAGATGGCCGCCGGGCTCGACTACAGCGGCGACAACACGCAGTTCCACGGTTATGAGCACCTGGTCTGCGAGCACAGCAAGGTGGTGGCGATCTACGCCGACGGCACGCCGGTGGCGCGCGCCAAGGCCGGCGACGACGTGGTCATCGTGCTCGACCACACGCCGTTCTACGCCGAGAGCGGCGGCCAGGTGGGCGACACCGGCGAGCTGCGCAACGCACGCGCCCGCGTGCTGGTGGAAGACACGGTGAAGGTGCAGGCCGCGGTGCACGGCCACCAGGGCCGCATCGTCGAAGGCGAGGTGGAACTGGGCGACGTGTTCACCGCCCGCGTCAACGCCGAGCAGCGCGCGCGCACCATGCGCAACCACAGCGTCACGCACCTGATGCACAAGGCGCTGCGCGAGGTGCTGGGCGGCCACGTGCAGCAAAAGGGCAGCCTGGTGACGCCCGAGCGCACGCGCTTCGACTTCGCCCACAACACGCCCGTCACCGACGAGCAGATTGCGCACATCGAATCGCTGGTCAACGCCGAGATCCTGGCCAATGCCGCCACGCAGGCGCGCGTGCTGCCGATCGACGAAGCGCAGAAGCTCGGCGCCGTGATGCTGTTCGGCGAGAAGTACGGCGACACCGTTCGCGTGCTGGACATCGGCAGCAGCCGCGAGTTGTGCGGCGGCACCCACGTGCAGCGCAGCGGCGACATCGGGCTCTTCAAGATCGTCGGCGAAACCGGCATCGCCGCCGGCGTGCGCCGCGTCGAGGCCGTCACCGGCGACAACGCACTGGCCTACCTGCAGCAGTTGGAAGGCACGGTGCACGGCGTCTCGGCGCGGCTGAAGGTCACGCCGGCCGAGGTGGGCGGCCGCGTCGACGGCCTGCTGGAGCAGTTGCGCGCGCTGGAAAAAGAGGTCACCGCGCTCAAGGGCCGGCTCGCTTCGTCGCAGGGCGACGAGCTGGCGGCGCAGGCGGTGGACGTCAAGGGCCTGAAGGTGCTGGCCGCGCGGCTGGAAGGCGCCGACGCCAACACCTTGCGCACGACGATGGACCAGCTGAAGAACAAGCTCAAGAGCGCGGCCATCGTGCTGGCCGCGGTGGACGGCGGCAAGGTGCAGCTCGCCGCCGGCGTGACGGCCGACGCCACGGCCAAGGTGAAGGCCGGCGAACTGGTGAATCATGTGGCCGGCCAGGTCGGCGGCAAGGGCGGCGGCAAGCCCGACCTGGCGATGGCCGGCGGGACCGACGCCGCCGCGCTGCCGCAGGCCCTGGCCTCGGTGGCCGGCTGGGTGAGCGGCAAGCTGGGCTGAGAGCCGGCGCGCGGCGCTTCAGCCGAGCCGGCGCAACTCGGCCAGCAGTTGCTGCCGCGCCGGCCCTTCGGGCAGGTGCTCGGCCAGCAGCACGAAGAAGGCCTGCGCGTCGCTGCTGCGGCCGGCGGCCTTGCGCGCCATCACCTGCGCGATCGGGCCGACGCGCTGGGCCAGCAGCTTTTGCGCGGCGTCGACCAGGGCCTGCGGCAGCGGCGCGGCGTTGCCGGCCGCGGCCGGCGGCGGTGCATTCGAGGCCGCGTTCGGGGGCGCCACGCCGCCGCCGCCGCGCGGAATGATCGCGGTGGTCTCGCCGACGAAAGCGCTGCGCGCCGCCGGGTTGCCGACCTGCTCGGCCAGCCGCGCCAGCAGCGACGGCAGGTCGGCGCATTCGCGCGCCGCGCGGCGCACCATCACGCCGGCCAGCGGGCCCACGTGGCGGGCCAGCGACTGCTCGGCGCGCTTGAGCGCCGCCAGGTCCCAGTGCGCCGGCACGCCCGACCAGCCGGCGCTGCTGCCGCCGGTGCCGGCGCGCCCGGCGGCCGGCGCCGCCGGCTTGGCGATGCGGCCGGCGGCCTTGACCAGCGTCTGCTCCCACGCCGTGGTGTCGAAGGGCTGGCCCACGCCGTGGCGGATGGCGTCGCTGAAGGCCGCGGCGCTGGCGTAGCGCTCGTCCGGGTGCTTGGCCAGCGCGCGCGCGAGGATGGCGTCGTAGAAGCGCGGGCGGTCGGCGTTCTCGATCTGGCTGGGCATCAGCGGCGCCTCGTGCACCACCTTGTAGGTCAGCTGCTCCTGGTTGCCGAGGAACGGCGGCCGCCCGGTCAGCAGCAGGTACAGCAGCACGCCGGCGCTGTAGACGTCGACGCGGCGGTCCATCGGCGTGCCGAGGAACTGCTCGGGCGCCATGTAGGTCGGCGTGCCGATCATCACGTTGGCCTGCGTGAGCTGGGTGTCCTCGATGCGCGCGATGCCGAAGTCGGCCACCTTCAGCCGGCCGTTGCTGGCCATGATGATGTTGGCCGGCTTGACGTCGCGGTGCCACACGCCTTGCTCGTGCGCGTGGTCCAGCGCGTCCAGCACCTGGCACATCACGCCGGGGATGTCGGCGTCGGTGAAGCGCACGCGGTTCAGCAGGTAGTGCGCCAGCGTGTGGCCTTCGACGAACTCCATCGCGATGAAGGCGACGTCGGCATCGACGCCGAAGTCGTATACCGCGACGATGCCCGGGTGCGCCAGCCGGCCGGCCGCCTGCGCCTCGTTGCGGAAGCGCGCCTGCGCGCTGCCGCTGTCGGCCACCTGGCTGCGGATGGTCTTCAACGCCACCGCGCGCCGGATGTCGGGGTCGAAGGCCTTGTAGACGATGCCCATCGCGCCTTCGCCGAGCACGTCGGTGATGCGGTACTTGCCCAGGCGTTCGGGGTGGTTCATGGCGGCGCGCTGCAAAGGGCCGAGGCGCCCCTCAGGGCTCGAGCATCTTCATCGCCTGCACGACGCTCGTGCGCATGCGCGAGAAGCTGGCCGCCAGCACGCCGATCTCGTCGCGCGAGCCGGTGGCCGGGAACTCGGGCGCCGCCAAGTCGCCCTGGCTCACGCGGTCGGCCAGCGCCGACAGCTGCGTCACCGGCCGCACCACCACCAGCCAGATCATCAGGTTGAGCACGATGCCGACGACGACGAAGACGCCGACCAGCGAGCCGATCAGCACCTTGAACGACTTCTCGGCGCGCTGCATCGGCAGCGCCAGCGGCACCGAGACCAGTTGCGCGCCGATCACCTCGTTGAAGTTCCAGCCGAAGCCGTTGGCCGCGCCGTAGCGGTCGACCATGGTCTTGGGCGCCGCGTCCACGCTGCTGTGGCATTGCAGGCAGGCCGGGTTGGTGATGCGCAGCGGCTTGGCCAGGTAGATCGAGGCGCCGGTGGCCGTCTCGCGCCGGCCGCTGTATTCCGGCAGATCGGGGTTGGCGCGGAACTGGTTGACCACGTCGACCTCCCAGCCGACCGCGCGGTCGCGCGGGTTGGTGGGGTTGAGCGCGGCTTCCTTGTACAGGTAGTCGGGGTAGGTCTTCTGCAGCGTGCCCAGCACCTCGGTGGCCGAGTAGCTGGGCACCGACTGCGGCAGGAACTCGTACTTCATCTGCGTGTCCAGCAGCTTGGTGATCTGGTTGGTGGTGTAGCCGCGCACCGCGTTGGCCTTGTCGATCAGCATGCGCGCGGTGTTGAGCACCTCTTCCTGCGCGTTGTCGACGAGCAGGCTGCGCGCCATCAGGCCGCTGACGGCCAGGCCGAGCGCCATCACGCCGACGTAGATGAGGTTGAACTTGACGAGCAGCTTCATGCGATGGGGCTTTCTGCGCGGCCTTCAGCGGGTGGCGGTGGCGGGCTTGGCGGGGGATCGTTCGGGGAACAGCAGCGGCTCCCACTCCGGGTGGCGCGGCAGGTCGGCCAGCAGGCCGCTGCGGAAGTCGGCCTCGCGCACGCGGGCGGCAAAGCGCCGCGCGAAAGGCCGCCGCAACGCGGGGTCGGTGGCCACCAGCCAGTCGCGCAACTCGGCGTAGCGCGGCGCCGGCGCGGCGCGCGGCGTCACGGCGCGGCCGGCGACGGCGGCGCGCCGCAAGGGCAACGATTCACGAAAGCCGCGCGGCACGCGCTGCATCTGCGCCGGCGTCGGCCGCGGCGCCACGGCGCCGGCGGCCTGGCCGTCGCGCCGGTAGACCTCGCCGGGCTTGAGCACCGGCCGCGCGGGCGACGCGGCCTCGCGCTCCTGCAGCGGCGCGCGGCCCGATTCGGCAAAGGCCCAGGTCTCGCCGCCGGCCACCATCAGCACCACCGCGCCCTGGTGGGCCAGCAACTCCAGCGCCGGCGTCGTGGCGCCCGGGGACATCGAAGCAGGCCCGCTGCCCAGGCTGCTGAGCTTCAGCCAGCCGCGCAGCAGGTACACCGCGGCCGGCTTGGCGCGGCCGCCGAGGGCCGGCGGCGCCACCATCGCCTGCGTGTCGGGGCCGAAGTCGGCGGCCGTGCCGTCGGGCCATTCGACGCGCAGCAAGCGGCTGCCGACCGCCGTGTGCACGAGGGTGGCTGGGCCCAGGCCCAGGCCTTCGGCGGCCTGCCAGGCGCGGCTGCCGTCGACCAGCAGCGCGTCGCCATCGACGATGGTGATGCGCGGCCCCTCGGCCGCGTGCACGGGTGTTGGCATCAGCCCGACGAACAGCCCCACGAACAGCTCGACGATCAGCCCGGCGAGCAGGCTGGCCACGACCCCCAGCGCCTGCAGCCAGACGGGCGAAAACCGGCGGTGGTGGCGCATGGCGGTACTGCTTGGGGCCGGAGGCGCTCGCTTGACAAGGGTGGCAATGGTAGCGGCAGCGGGGCGGCGGCCGCGGCCGCCGGCGCGCTGCTATCGTCGGCTGCGTTGGAGGACCCCGAACGTGAAACCTTTTCGCCACGCCCTGTTCACCGCCGCCTGGCTGGCCCTGGCCGTTTCTCTGGCTGCCCCCGGCGCCGCGCAGGCGCAGTCCCGCAGCCTGGTGATCAGCACCTACGGCTTCAACGGCGAGCTGCTGAAGAAGCATGTCTACGAGCCGTTCAAGGCGATGTGCAAGTGCGACCTGGTGATCGAGACCGGCAACGTCGCCGAGCGCATGGCCAAGCTGGAAGCGCGGCGCGCCAACCCCAGCGTGGACCTGATCCAGATGCCTGACTTCACGGCGCTGGAAGCCTCGAACAAGGGCCTGCTGCAGCCGATCGCCTTTGCCAAGCTGAAGAACCTGGGCGAGGTCTACGACTTCGGCCGCGACCCCTTGCGCAACCAGGAAGCGGTGGCCTATACCGTCTACGCCGTGGGCCTGGTGGTGCGCAGCGACAAGCCGGCCAGCGCCGGCATCACCAGCTGGAAGGACTTGTGGAAGCCCGACCTGAAAGGCCACCTGATGCTGGCCAACATCAGCGGCAACCAGGGCCTGGCCACGCTGTTCATGGCCGACAAGGCCTGGGGCGGACTGGCCACCGACATGAGCACCGGCATCGCCAAGATCGCCGAGATCAAGGGCAACGCCGTCACCTTCTACACGCAGACGGCGCAGATGACGGCGCTGTTCGCGCAGGACGAAGCCTGGGTCGCGCCCGTGGGCCGCTTCGCCTGGCCCAACCTGAAGAAGACCGGCAAGCCGCTGCAATGGGTGGTGCCCAAGGAAGGCCAGCTCGGCATGATGAACGTGCTGGCGATTCCGAAGGGCGCGAAGAACGCCGACCTGGCGCAGCAGCTCATCGACTTCTGGCTCAGCCGCCCGGTGCAGACCGCGCTGGCCAACGACCAGGTCGACAGCCCGATCAACCGCAACGTGCAGCCGCGGCCCGACGCGCTGGACGGCCTGACGGTGGGCACCGCGCAGATCAATTCGCTGGTCTTCATGAAGCCCGAGGTGGTGGTGCGCGAGCGCACCGGCTGGGTCAACCAGTGGAACCGGATGATCAGCACCAAGTGACGCCGCCGTGAGGCGCAAGCTGGCCTGGGCGCTGCTGGCGCCGGCGCTGATCTTCATCGCGGCCTTCTTCGTGGCGCCGGTGCTGGCGCTGCTGGCCGGGGCCTTCCGCGTCGGCGACGGCTTCGGCCTGTCGCCGCTGGTGGCCTTCTTCGACGAGCCGCTGCACCGCGAGGTCTACTGGCGCACGCTGCGCATCGCCGGGCTGGCGACGATCGCCAGCGCGCTGGTGTGCTACCCGGCGGCGCTGGCGATGGTGCGCGTCTCGCCGCGCTGGCGCGGGCTGCTGACGGGGCTGGTGATCCTGCCGCTGATGGTCTCGCCGATCGCCCGCACCTACGCCTGGATCGTGCTGCTGGGCCGCAACGGCGGCGTCAACGCGCTGCTGCAGGCCACCGGGCTGGCCGACGAGCCGCTGAAGCTGCTGTTCACCGAAGGCGCGGTCTTCGTCGGCCTGCTGCAGTTGATGATGCCGCTGATGCTGCTGTCGCTGGTGTCGGCGCTGGAGAACCTGCCGGCCGACGTGCTGGCCGCCGCCGCCACGCTGGGCGCCAACCGCTGGCAGGCCTTCACGAAGGTGGTGCTGCCGCTCACGCAGGAAGGGCTGATCGTCGGCGGCACGCTGGTCTTCACCGGCTGCGTCACCGCCTACATCACGCCGGCGCTGCTGGGCGGGCCGCAGGTGCTGATGCTGGAGACGCTGCTGTACCAGAAGGTCAACGTGATGTCCGACCCCGCGGCGGCCAGCGTCATCGCCGTGCTGCTGCTGGTGACGACGCTGGTGGTCAACCAGTTGCTGAAGCGGGTGGCGCGATGAACCGCCTCTCCAAGGCCACGCTGCTGATGCTGGTGCTGGCGCTGCTGTTCCTGCTGGGGCCCTTCGTCGTGATCTTCGTCGCCGGCTTCTCGGCCGACGAGACGCTGCGCTTTCCGCCGCAAGGCTATTCGCTGCGCTGGCTGGCGCATGTCTTCACGGTCGAGGCCTTCCAGCGCAGCCTGCTCACCAGCCTGGTGGTGGCCTTCGGCAGCACGCTGCTGGCGCTGGCCTTGGGCGTGCCGGTGGCCTATGCGCTGTCGCGCGCGCGGCTGCCGGGCGCCGAGGCCGTGCGCCTGGTGCTGACGCTGCCGCTCATCGTGCCCGGCATCATCGTCGGCCTGGCGCTGCTGAACCATGGCGTGCTGGCGTTGAACCTGCCCGTTACGTTGAGCCTGCTGATCGGCCACACCACGCTGCTGATTCCTTATGCGGTGCGCGTGGTCTCCTCCAGCCTGGCCAACCTGCGGCTCGACATCGACGACGCCGCAGTGACGCTGGGCGCGACAAGGCTGCAGGCCTTCTTCCAGGTGGTGCTGCCCAACATCCGCGGCGGCGTGGCGGCCGCCTTCGTGCTGGCCTTCATCACCAGCTTCAACCAGGTGCCGGTGTCGCTGTTCCTCACCGGGCCCGGCGTCAGCACGCTGCCGATCGAGATGATGGCCTACATGGAGACCAGCTACGACCCGTCGATCGCCGCGCTGTCGACGCTGCTGGTGCTGTTCACGATCGCCCTGGTGGCGGCCACCGAGAAGCTGCTGGGCATCTCCAAATACGTATGAGCCATCTCACCCTCGAACAGCTCAACCTCGCCTACGGCAAGGCCGCCGCGGTGCGCGACCTCGACCTCGCCATTGACCAGGGCCAGCTCGTCAGCCTGCTGGGCCCATCGGGCTGCGGCAAGACGACGACGATGCGGGCGGTGGCCGGGCTGCTGCCGCCGGTGTCGGGCCGCATCCGGCTGGCCGGCGAGGACATCACCACGAAGCCGGCGCACCGGCGCGACATCGGGCTGGTGTTCCAGTCGTACGCGCTGTTCCCGCACCTGAGCGCGCGCGACAACGTGGCCTTCGGCCTCAAGCTGCGCAAGCGCCCGGCCGCCGAGATCGAGCGCCGCGTGGCCGCGGCGCTGGCCTCGGTCGGTCTGCAGGGCTTCGAGGCGCGGCTGCCGGCCAACCTCTCCGGCGGCCAGCAGCAGCGCGTGGCGGTGGCGCGCGCCATCGTCATCGAGCCGCGGCTGCTGCTGCTGGACGAGCCGCTGTCCAACCTGGACGCGCGGCTGCGCGTGGAGATGCGCGCCGAGCTGCGCCGCATCCAGCGCGAGCTGGGCATCACCATGCTCTACGTCACGCACGACCAGGAAGAGGCCTTGAGCCTGTCGGACCGCATCGTGGTGATGCGCGAAGGCCGCATCGAGCAGGACGGCACGCCTGAAGCCGTGTACCACCGGCCGGCCACCGCTTTCGTCGCCGCCTTCATGGGCTACCAGAACCTGCTGGCCTGGCGCGACGGCGCGCTGCACGCCGGCGACGCGCGCGTGCCGCTGGCGCTGCCGCGGCACGCGTCGCACCTGGCCTGGCGGCCCGAGCACGTGGCCGTGGTGGACGCCGGCCGCGGCACGCTGGACGGCCGCGTCGGCGCGCGCAGCTACCTGGGCGAGCGCATCGAGTTCCTGGTGCAGACGCCGCTGGGCGCCATCAAGGGCAGCGGCGCGCTCGACTCGCCATGGCTCGAAGGCACCAGCGTCGGCGTCGTGCTCGACCCGGCGCGCGCCGCGTTGATCGCCGAAGGAGGCCGCGCATGATGGAAATCTGGTACGACACCGACCCCGGCTTCGACGACTGGATGGCCTGGGCGCTGATCGAGTCCGAGCCGGCGTTCAAGCTGCTGGGCGTCAGCGTGGTGGCGGGCAACGCGCCGCTGCCGGTGACCTTGTCCAATGCGCTGGCGATCAAGGCCTTCCACGGTTTCCAGGCGCCGGTGCACGCCGGCTGCGACCGTCCGCTGGCGCAGGCCCAGGTCACCGCGCAGGACGTGCTGGGCGCGCAAGGCATGGAGACCACCGGCCCCGCGCTGCCGGCGGCCAGCGGCGCCGCCGCGCAGCCGGCGCCCGGCCACGGCGTGCAGGCGCTGATCGACGGCGTGCGCGCGCGGCCTGGCCGCGTCACGCTGCTGGCGGTGGGGCCGCTGACCAACGTGGCCGCCGCCTTCGCGCTGGCGCCCGAGTTGCCCTCGCTCCTGGCCGGCCTGGTCATCATGGGCGGCTCCACCGTCGGCGGCAACGCCACCGCGGCCGCCGAGTTCAACATCCACGCCGACCCCGAAGCCGCGGTGCGCGTCTTCGAGTGCGGCGTGCCGGTGGCGATGTTCGGCCTCAACGTCTGCCGCCAGGTGCCGATCGGCCAGGCGCAGGTCGACCGGCTGAAGGCGCTGGGCGGCGATCGAGCCGCCTTGTTCGCCGGTTATGTCGACGGCTACGTCGAGATCGGCCGCCGCCGCGGGCGCGCGGTGCAGTCGCTGTACGACCCGACGCCGGTGATCTGGCTGGCGCGGCCCGAACTGTTCGAACTGCAGCCGGCGCGCGTGGACGTCGAACTGCAGGGCCGCTTCACCCGCGGCATGACCGTCTGCGACCTGCGCGCCCCGGCGCTGCCCCGCGCCAACGCGCAAGTGGCCGTCAAGGCCGACGGCACGGCAGCGATGGAATGGGCGATGCAGCGGCTGGAAGCGTTGCTGCGGCGTTGAGCGAAGTTCGCCAGGCCCTTTGCGCGCAGCGCTGGCGGGGGTGCGCAGGCTTCCGATAGAGTGGCCTCTTGGTCAACCCTGGGAGCCGGCCCGATGAAGAGCATTTCCGTTGCTGAAGCCCAGTCCCGCCTTGCTGCCCTGCTGGCAGAGGTCGAGCAGGGCGAGGAGATTGCCGTCACTCGCCACGGCAAGGTGGTGGCCCGCTTGGTGCCGGACCGTCCGCGGCCTGCCGCCGATGCCTTCCGAGACTTCTGGCGGGCCGGCGACATCGAGTTGCAGTCTCCGCCGGACATGCCGGTCGAGGACGTGGCCAGCCTGGATGATTGAGGCATGGCGGCGCTGTACCTTCTGGATACCAACATCTTGATCGCCGCCCTCAAGGGGCATCCGGACGTGCGCAGTCGTCTGGAAGCCACTGCGCTGGCCGCTGTTAGGTTGTCGGCCATCGTGCTGGGCGAACTGGCCTTCGGCGCGGAGAAGAGCGCCCACGGCGACCGCAACCGCGCACATCTGGCGGCGCTGGTGCAGCGCTTGCCGCTGGTCGGCGTGGACGACGGTACGGCGCGGCACTACGCCACGATCCGCGCGCATCTCGAACGCCAGGGAACGCCGATCGGCGCCAACGACTTGTGGATCGCTGCGCAGGCGCTGCAGATGCAGGCGACCCTGGTGACGGACAACCTGCGCGAGTTCCAGCGTGTGCCCGGGCTGCAGTTGGACAACTGGCTGGCGCCGAGTCCAAGTGCCTGAGCGCCGGCTGCGCGTGCACGCCACATTGCATTGCTGGGCATGGCCGCTGATTTGATGGCCACCGAAAGCACGCCTGCGGCCCTCGACGCTGCCGCCGCGCTGTGGCGCGAGGCCGGCTTGCCGCCGGCGGCGCTGGACCCGTTGCAACTGCCAGGCCCGGCTGCCGATGGTCCGCCGGTGCTGCCGTCGTCGTTCGCGCTGGCCACGGCGCTGCAGGCCGCGCTGGGCGCGGCGGCGCTGGCGGCGGCGCAGATCGGGCTGGCGCGCGGCGGGCCGGCGCAGCAGGTGAGCGTCGATGCCGAGGCCGTGGCGGCCGAGGCCAGCGCGCATTTCAGCGTCGACGGCCGCGTGCCGGCGGTGTGGGACAAGCTGTCGGGCCTGTACCGCGCGGCCGACGGCTGGCTGCGCGTGCATGCCAACTTCGCGTACCACCGCGACGGCGTGCTGCGCCTGCTGGGCCTGCCGCCGGGCGATGCCACCGAGCGCGCCGCGGTGGCCGCCGCGCTGGCCCAGCGGCGCGCGCTGGACTTCGAGCAGGCCGCGGCCGATGCCGGCCTGGTGGTGGCCGCGGCGCGCCGCCTCGACGAATGGGACGCGCATCCGCAAGCCGCGGCGGTGGCGGCGCAGCCGCTGCTGCATTTGCAGCGGCTCGATGGCGGCCCGCCGCGCCCCTGGGCGCCGCTGCCGCCGGGCGCGCCGCCGCTGCAAGGCCTGCGCGTGCTGGAGCTGACGCGCATCCTCGCCGGCCCCACCGCGGGCCGCGTGCTGGCCGCCTATGGCGCCGACGTGCTGCTGGTCAACTCGCCGACGCTGCCCAACATCGAATCGATCGCCGACACCAGCCGCGGCAAGCGGTCGGCGCATGTCGACCTGAAGACGGCGGCCGGCCGCGAGCAGCTTCGCGCGCTGCTGCGCGAGGCCGATGTGTTCGTGCACGCCTATCGCCCCGGCGCGCTGGCGGCGCTCGGCTTCGGCCGCGCCGATCTGCAGCGCCTGAACCCGGGCCTGGTCGACGTGGCCTTGTCGGCCTACGGCGACAGCGGCCCCTGGGCCGGCCGGCGCGGCTTCGACTCGCTGGTGCAGACGGCCAGCGGGCTCAACCTGGCCGAGGCCGAAGCCTTCGGCAGTGCCGAGCCGCGCGCCTTGCCGCTGCAGGCGCTGGACTACAGCGCCGGCTTCCTGATGGCCTTTGCGGTGCAGGCGGCGCTGCTGCGGCGTGCGCAGCAAGGCGGCTTCTGGCAGGCGCGGCTGACGCTGGCGCGCACCGCCTCGTGGCTGCGCAGCCTGGGCCGCGTGCAAGGCTTCGAGACGGTGGCCAAGCCGGCGCTGGAGCCGCACCTGGAGACGCTGGACAGCGGCTTCGGCCGCCTGGTCGCGGTGCGCCACGCGGCGCGCTTCTCGCCACCGTGGTCGGCGACGCTGCGGCCGTCGATGCCGCCGGGCTCGCACCCCGCGGCCTGGCCGCCGCGCTGATCGCCGCGCTGATCACCGCGCTGATCGCCGCGCCGATCACCCACCGCGCCCGCTACAGCGGCCGCAACGCCCCGCTGCCGCACATCTCGCGCAGCCTGAACTTCTGGATCTTGCCCGAGCCGGTCAGCGGAAAGGCCTGCAGCTCGAACCACAGCCGCGGCGTCTTGTGCGGCGCCAGCTGCTCGCGCAGCCAGGCGAACAGCTCGTCCTTGTCGACGCGCTGCCCGGCCGCCGGGCGGATGAAGGCCGCCACCTGCTCGCCCCAGCGCGCATCGGGCAGGCCCAGCACGGCCACCTCGCCGACGCTGGCGTGGCGGTACAGCAGGTCTTCGATCTCGCGCGGGTAGATGTTCTCGCCGCCGCGGATGATCATGTCCTTGAGCCGGCCTTCGATGGTGCAGAAGCCGCGCGCGTCCATGCGGCCGAGGTCGCCGGTGTGCAGCCAGCCCTCGGCGTCGACGGCGGCGGCGCTGGCCTCGGGCATGTCGAAGTAACCCCGCATCACGTGGAAGCCGCGCGTGCACAGCTCGCCCAGTTCGCCCTGCGGCAGCGGCCGGCCGTCCAGCGGATCGGCCACCTTCATCTCCACGTGCGCCAGCGGCCGGCCGATGGTGCCGGCCTTGTCTTCGATGCGGTCGCCGGGGTGCGTCATCGTCGCCACCGGCGAGCATTCGGTCTGGCCGTAGACGATGGTGAAGGGCGCGCCCAGGCGCTGCTCCAGCCGGCGCACCAGCTCGGGCGGCACGGTGCTGCCGCCGCAGCAGATGGCCTTGACGCGGCTGAAGTCGGTGCGCTCGAAGTCGGGGTGTTCGAGCATGGCGATCAGCATGGTCGGCACGCCGGTCACCACGTGGCCGCCGAACTGGTGCGTCAGCGCCAGCACCAGGCCGGGCTCGAAGCTTTCCACCAGCACCAGGGTGCCGGCGCGCGCCACCGTGCCCAGCACCGCCAGCGCGCAACCGCCGGTGTGGAACAGCGGCATGGTGCCGATCCACACCGGCGGCTCGGTCAGGCCCATGCGCTGGTGCACCATCAGCGAGTTGTTGACCAGGCCGCGGTGGTGCAGCAGCGCACCTTTGGGAAAGCCGGTGGTGCCCGAGGTGTACTGGATCATCGCCGCGTCGCCGGGCTGCACCGCCGGCAGCGGGCGCGGCGCCGCGCCGGCGATGAAGGCGTCCCACTCGGCGAAGCGGATCACGTGGCGCAGCGCCGGGCAGCGCGGCTGCAGGGCCTGCACGGCCTCCAGCATCGCAAAGCCGCGCAGGCCGTCGAGCGTGAAGACGCCGGCCGCGCGCGATTGCGACAGCACGTATTCGACCTCGGCCGCGCGCAGCGCCGGGTTGACGGTGACCAGCACGACGCCGGCCAGCGCGGCGCCGAACTCGAGCACCAGCCACTGCGGGATGTTGTGCGCCCACACGGCCACGCGCTCGCCGGGCTCGAAGCGCTCCAGCAGCGCGTGGGCGCAGCGCGTGGCTTCGTCCAGCAGCTCGGCATAGGTCCATTGGCGGCGCTGCGCGGGGTCGGGGCTGCCGGCCACCAGCGCCAACGCCTGCGGCGCCTGTGCCGCGGCGCGCTGCAGCAGCGCGCCGATCGTCAGCTCCAGCAGCGGCGGTTGATCGGGGCCGCGGGCCAGCGACAAGGCCGTCATGCTCAGCTCCTTCAGGCCGGCAGCGGCGCCGGCGGCCGGCCGCTGCGGCCGCCGCGCCACCAGGCGAAGCCGGTCTGCACGATGCCGGCCGTCAGGCCCAGCGCGACGCCGGCCTTCCACGCCAGGTCGTAGGAGCCGGCGGCGTCGTAGATCAAGCCGCCGCCGAAGGCGCCGACGAAGCTGCCGAGCTGGTGGCAGACGAAGGCCGTGCCGCCCAGCATGGCCTGCCAGCGCAGGCCGAAGGTGTCGGCGATCCAGCCCGAGACCAGCGGCGCCACGCCCAGCCACAGAAAGCCCATCACGGCCGCGAAGGCCAGCGTGCCCGCCGGCGTGGGCGGCGCGACGAAGTACCAGGCCAGCGCGGCCGAGCGCAGGCTGTAGATCAGGCCCAGCAGCATCAGCTTGTTGAGGCGGCCGCCGGCCCAGCCGAAGAACAGGCTGCCCAGCACGTTGAAGCCGCCGATCACGCCCAGCGCCTGCGCGCTGAGCATCGGGTCCATGCCGCAGATCTCCAGGTAAGAGGGCAGGTGCGTGGTCAGGAAGACGAGCTGCATGCCGCAGACGAAGTAGGTCAGCGACATCACCACGAACAACGGGTTGCGCAGCGCCACGCCGAGCGCCTGGCGCGCACTGTCGCCTTCGCCGGCCTGGTGCGGCAGCGGCAGCGCGTCGACCTTGCCGGCCGTCCACGCGGCCGGGATCATCAGCAGCGACAGCGCGACGAAGCCCCACACGCCGACGCGCCAGCCCTGCGATTGCGCCAGCGCCTGGCCGATGGGCGCGGCGATCATCGCGCCCACCGAGCCGGCGGCCGAGACGATGCCCAGCACCGTGCTGCGCATGACCACCGGCACCGGGCGCGAAGCCGCGGCCAGCGCCAGCGCGCTGCCGTTGCAGGCCAGCGCGGCGCCGATGGCCACGCCGGCGCCCAGCACCACGCCGAGCACGCCGCCGGCGGTGGCCAGCAGCACCAGCCCCAGCGCGTAGAGCAGCGCGCCGCCGACCATCAGCCGCCGCATGCCCAGCCGCACCGCCCAGGCGCCGGCCAGCGGCTGCAACAGGCCCCAGGCCAGGTTCTGCACGGCGATGGCCACGGTGAAGTCGGACACGCGCAGCCCCAGGTCGCGCGTCAGCGGCGGCATGAAGATGCCCAGGCTCTGGCGCAAGCCCATCGCCAGGCTCAGCATCACCGAGGCGCCGATCAGGATGGCCAGGCCCGGGCGCAGGGCGCGGAAAGTCGACATGATGGGGTCGATTCTGCCGGCATCGTGTCGAATCCGCGGCGGCTGCCGCGTCGTGGCCGTGATGCCGCAACGTCCACTTCCAGGAGATCCGCGATGTCACCGATGTCCCCGATGTCTCGTTTGCGCGTTGAAAGCGTCTCGCTGTCCGTCGACGGCTTCGGCGCCGGCCCCGACCAGAGCCTGCAGCAGCCGATGGGCCGCGGCGGCATGGCGCTGCACGAATGGGCGCTGGCCACGCGCACCTTCCACCAGCGCGCGCTGGGCAGCGATGGCGGCGCCACCGAAGGCGTGGACGAGCGTTTTGCCGCGCGCGGATTCGAAGGCCTGGGCGCCTGGATCCTCGGCCGCAACATGTTCGGCCCGGTGCGCGGCCCCTGGCCCGACGAAAGCTGGCAAGGCTGGTGGGGCGACGAGCCGCCGTACCACGTGCCGGTGTTCGTGCTGACGCACCACCCGCGGCCGCCGCTGGCGATGCAGGGCGGCACCACCTTCCACTTCGTCACCGAAGGCCTGAGCGTGGCGCTGCAGCGCGCCCGCGCCGCGGCCGGCGCGCTCGATGTGCGGCTGGGCGGCGGCATGGCCAGCATCCGCCAGGCGCTGCAGGCCAGGCTGGTCGACCGCATGCACCTGGCGCTGGCGCCGGTGCTGCTGGGCCAGGGCGAGCCGCTGCTGACCGGCCTGGACCTGCCGGCGCTGGGCTACCGCTGCGCCGGCGTGGAAGCCGGCGAGCGCGCCACGCACGTGGTGATCGAGCGCGCCTGAGGCTTGCCGTCAAAGATCGGTGCGCAGCTTCCAGATCTCCGGGAACAGCACCGTGTCGAGCATCTTGCGCAGATAGCCCACGCCGCTGGTGCCGCCGGTGCCGCGCTTGAAGCCGATGATGCGTTCCACCGTCGTCACGTGCCGGAAGCGCCACAGGCGGAAGGCGTCTTCGAGGTCGGTGAGTTCCTCGCCCAGCTGGTACAGGTCCCAGTGCGCTTCGGGGTTGCGGTAGACCTGCAGCCAGGCGGCTTCCACCGCGTCGCTGGCGACGTAGGGCTGGGTCCAGTCGCGCTGCAGATGGTCTTGCGGCACCGGCAGGCCGCGGCGCGCCAGCAGCCGCAAGGCCTCGTCGTAGAGCGACGGCGACTCGTAGGCCGCGCGCACCTGGGCCAGGCGCTCGGGCGCATGCTCGTGCGGGCGCAGCATCGCGGCGTTCTTGTTGCCCAGGCTGAATTCGATGCAGCGGTATTGCCAGCTCTGGAAGCCGCTGCTTTGCGCCAGGTAGGGGCGGATGGCGCTGTACTCGGGCGGCGTCATCGTCGCCAGCACGTCCCAGGCGTGGACCAGCTGCTCCATGATGCGCGAGACGCGCGCCAGCATCTTGAAGGCCGGCGCCATGCGGTCTTGTGAAACGTTGGTGATGGCGGCGCCCAGCTCGTGCAGCATCAGCTTCATCCACAGCTCGCTGGTCTGGTGCTGCACGATGAACAGCATCTCGTCGTGGCCGGGCGACAGCGGGTGCTGGGCCGAGAGCACCTGGTCGAGGTGCAGGTAGTCGCCATAGCTCATGCTGCGGCTGAAGTCGAGTTGGGCGTGCTCGGCACGCACCACGTCTTCGCCGCGTGCGGCGTGTTCGGCAGGTTCGGCGCCGGGGCTGGGGTTGGACATCGGTGGCTCCTCGTTCAAGTGACCGCGTGGCGCTGGTTGAAGCGCGGCTCGTGCCATTCGCCCGACGCCAGCACCTGGCGCAGGTGTTCGACGGCATCCCAGGCGTCGACGAAGCGCGTGTACAGCGGCGTGAAGCCGAAGCGCAGGATGTCGGGCAGGGCGGCGCCGTCGCCGGCACGGAAGTCGCCGACCACGCCGCGCGCGATCAGCGCCTGCACGATGGCGTATGCGCCTTCGTCGCGCGCCAGGCAGACCTGCGAGCCGCGCTGCGCAGCGGCCTGCGGCGACACCAGGCGCAGCCCGTGGCCGCCGCAGCGCGCGGCCACCAGGCCGGCGAACGAGTCGGTCAGCGCCAGCGACTTGGCGCGCAGCGCGGCCATGCCGCCAAAGGCTTCGGCGGCCAGCACGCTGTCGACGCCGCATTCCAGCGCGCTCATCGCCAGCACCGCCGGCGTGCCGCACAGATAACGAGATATGCCGACGGCCGGCCGGTAGCCGGGGTTGAACTCGAACGGCGCGGCATGCCCCATCCAGCCGGCCAGCGGCTGCCAGAAGCGATCGGCATGCCGCGGGTGCGCCCACACGAAGGCCGGCGCGCCGGGGCCGCCGTTGAGGTACTTGTAGCCGCAGCCCACCGAAAAGTCGGCGCCGTCGCGCAGCAGGTCCACCGGCACCGCCCCGGCGCTGTGCGCGAGGTCCCAGATCACCAGCGCGCCGGCCGCATGCGCCGCCTGCGACAGCGCCGCCATGTCGTGCATGCGCCCGGTGCGGTAGTTGACGTGGGTGAGCATCAGCACCGCGACGCCGCCGCGCGCCAGCCGCGCCGGCAGCTCGTCGGCCTCGGCCAGCTCCAGCGTGCAGCCGCGCTCGCGCGCCAGCGCCTCGGCGATGTACAGGTCGGTGGGGAAGTTGCTGCGCTCCGACACGATCGCGCGCGCGGCGGGCGCGTCGGCCGCCGCGATGGCCAGCGCCGCCGCCAGCACCTTGAAGAGGTTGACCGAGGTCGAATCGGCGCAGACGAGCTGCCCGGCGCCGGCGCCGACCAGGCGCGCGATCTTGTCGCCCACGCGCTGCGGCAGCGCCATCCAGCCGGCCTGGTTCCAGCTGCCGATCAGGCCGCGGCCCCATTCGTCCTGCACCACCTGCTGCACGCGCGCCGCGGTGGCGCGCGGCAGCACGCCGAGCGAATTGCCGTCGAGGTAGATCAGCCCCGGCGGGATCTCGAACTGATCGCGCAAGCCGCGCAAGGGGTCGGCGGCGTCCAGCGCCAGCGCGGCGTCGCGGGTGGTGGGCAAGGGCAGGGCGGTCATGGCAGTTCCCTCAGGACGGCGCGCACCGGCGAGGCGTCGGCGGTGCTCAGTTTCAGCGGCAGGGCGATCAGCTCGTAGTCGCCCTCGGGCACGGCGTCGAGCAGCAGGTTCTCCAGCACGCGCAGGCCGCGGCGGCGGATCACCTGGTGGCTGGGCAGCGCCTTGCTCGCGGCGGGGTCGATGCTGGCGCTGTCGATGCCGATCAGCCGCACGCCGGCGTCGGCCAGGCGCTCGATCGTCTCCGGCGCGAAGGCGGGCAGATCGGCGTCGAAGCGGTCCTGCGGCATGCGCTGGTAGCAGCGCAGCAGCACGCGCGGCGGCAGCTCGTGCAGCGCCGGGATGGCATGCGCCAGGTCGTCCCACTGCAGCAGAGGCCCGCGGCCGATGGCGTGGATCACGCGGCAGCGGCCGAGGTAGGGCTCGAGGTCCAGCGCGCCGACGGCCGCGCCGTCGGCGCTGTAGTGCAGCGGCGCGTCGGCATGCGCGCCGACGTGCGGCGACAGCGTGATCGCGCTGACGTTCACCGGGCAGCCCGGGCCCAGCGTGGCGCTCCACGTCTGGCGGTATTCGGTATCGCCGGGAAACACCGGCGAGCCGGCGTGCACCGGCGGCGAGATGTCCCACAGTCGTCGTGCCGAGCGCACCGCGGTCTCCTGCAGATAGTTGACAACTAAACTATATCGCCAAAGAATGCCGCCGAACGCCTTGCCCCGGAAGCGATTGCTGCATGGCCGATAGCGCCCACGTCGACACCTTCGCCCGCGACCACCTGCCGCCGCCTTCGGCGCTGCCCGAATTCCTGTTCGATCGGCCCGAGTTGCAGCTGCCGCCGCGGCTGAACGTGGCCGCCGAACTGCTGGACGCCTGGGTCGCGCAAGGCCAGGGCGACCGGCTGTGCGTGCAGGGCGAGATCGACGGCCAGCCCGTGCGCTGGACCTATGCCGAGCTGCAGCAGCGCGCCAACCGCATCGCCCGCGTGCTGGTGCACGAGATGGGGCTGGTCAGCGGCAACCGCGTGCTGCTGCGCGGCGCCAATTCGCCGATGCTGGCGGCCTGCTGGTTCGGCGTCATCAAGGCCGGCGGCATCGCGGTGGGCACCATGCCGCTGCTGCGCGAGCGCGAGCTGCTGCCCATCGTCGACAAGGCCGAGATCACCCACGCGCTGTGCGATGCCCGGCTGGCCGACGCGCTGCACGCCGTTCAGGCCGCCCGCCCGCGGCTGGCGCAGGTGCTGCACTTCAACGGCGGCGGCGGCGCCGGCAGCCTGGAAGCGGCGATGGCCGCGCAGCCACCGAGCTTCGCCACCGTCGACACCGCGGCCGACGACTGCGCGCTGATCGCCTTCACCTCCGGCACCACCGGCGTGCCCAAGGGCACCATGCACTTCCACCGCGACGTGATCGCCGCCTGCCGCTGCTGGCCGCGGCACGTGCTGCGCGCGCGGGCAGACGACGTCTTCATCGGCAGCCCGCCGCTGGCCTTCACCTTCGGGCTGGGCGGGCTGCTGATGTTTCCGCTGGCCATCGGCGCCAGCACCGTGCTGGTGGAAAAGGCCTCGCCCGACGTGCTGCCGCAGGCCATTGCGCAGTACCGGGCCAGCGTGTGCTTCACCGCGCCCACCTCGTACCGCGCGATGGCGGCGCAGGCCGCGCAGCACGACTGGTCGTCCTTGCGCAAATGCGTCTCCGCCGGCGAGGCGCTGCCGGCGGCGACGCGGCTGCTGTGGAAGCAGGCCACCGGCATCGAGCTGATCGACGGCATCGGCTCCACCGAGCTGTTCCACATCTTCATCAGCGCCGACGAAGCGCAGGCCCGGCCCGGCGCCACCGGCGTGCCGGTGCCCGGCTACCGCGCCTGCGTGCTGGACGAGCAGGGCCGCGAACTGCCGCCCGGCCAGGTGGGCCGCCTGGCGGTGAAGGGCCCCACCGGCTGCAAGTACCTGGCCGACGAGCGCCAGGCGCATTACGTTCAAAATGGCTGGAACCTGACCGGCGACGCCTACCTCGTCGACGCCGACGGCCAGTACGTCTACCAGGCGCGCACCGACGACATGATCGTCAGCGGCGGCTACAACATCGCCGGGCCGGAGGTCGAAGGCGCGCTGCTGCTGCACCCCGCGGTGGCCGAATGCGGCGTGATCGGCGCCGCCGACGAAGCCCGCGGCCAGATCGTCAAGGCCGTCGTCGTGCTGAAGCCCGGCTTCAACGGCGACGCCGCGCTGGTCAAGGAACTGCAGGACTTCTGCAAGCAGACCATCGCCCCCTTCAAGTACCCGCGCGCCATCGAGTTCCGAACGAGCCTGCCGCGCACCGAGACGGGCAAGCTGCAGCGGTTCAGGTTGCGCGATCCGGCCTGACGCCTTGTGCTACGGTGCGCCTCATGACCCTGCCCACCACCATCACCCCCACCCGCCTGGGCGCCAAACTCGATGCTGCCGCCGCCGCCATCGAACCCAGGCTGATCGCCTGGCGGCGCGACTTCCACCAGCACCCCGAACTGGGCAACCGCGAGACGCGAACCGCCGGCATCGTCGCCGAGCACCTGCGCGGGCTGGGTTTCGACGAGGTGCGCACCGGCGTTGCGCACACCGGCGTGGTGGGGCTGCTGAAAGGCGCGCTGCCGGGCCCGGTGGTGGCGCTGCGCGCCGACATGGACGCGCTGCCGGTCACCGAGGAGGTCGACCTGCCGTTCGCGTCGAAGGCGCGCAGCACCTGGAACGGCGAGGCCGTGGGCACCATGCACGCCTGCGGACACGACTGCCACACCGCCATCCTGATGGCCGTGGCCGAGGTGCTGGCCGGGCTGCGCAGTGAACTGCGCGGCAGCGTCAAGTTCATCTTCCAGCCCGCCGAGGAGATGCCGCCGCAGGGCGAGAACGGCGGCGCCAAGATGATGATCGAAGAAGGCGCGCTGCAGAACCCGGTGCCGCAGGCCATCTTCGGGCTGCACGTCACCTCGCGCCAGAACGCCGGCTTCCTGGGCTACCGCTCGGGGCCGACGATGGCCAGCTCCGACCGCTTCAGCATCACCGTGCAGGGCCGCCAGACGCACGGCGCCGCGCCCTGGCTGGGCGTCGACCCCATCGTCACCTCGGCCCAGGTGGTGCTGGGGCTGCAGACCGTGGTCAGCCGCGGGCTGGACATCTCACGCGAGCCGGCGGTGCTGACGGTGGGCATGATCAAGGGCGGCGTGCGCGAGAACATCATCCCCGACAGCGTGGAGATGCGCGGCACCATCCGCACCTTCGACGAAGCGATGCGCGACGAGGTGCACGAGCGCGTGACCACGCTGGCCGAGGCGGTGGCCCGCGGCTCGCGCGCCGGCTGCAAGGTGTGCATCGAGAAGAACTACCCGGTCACCGTCAACGACCCGCAACTCACCGCGCTGATGCTGCCCACGCTGCAGCGCGTGGCCGGCGGCGACCAGCAGGTGCACAACGTGCCCAAGGTCACCGGCTCGGAGGATTTCTCGTACTTCCAGCGCCTGGTGCCGGGGCTGTTCTTTTTCGTCGGCGTCACGCCGCCCGGGCAAGACCCGGCCAAGGCCGCGTCCAACCATTCACCGCGCTTCGCGGTCGACGAGAGCGCGCTGGTGCTGGGGCTGCGTTCGCTGCTGCATTTGAGTTGCGATTTTCTGGAAGGCGGCGGCTGAGCGGCGGACTTCCTTGGCGGGTCAGCGGCCCCGGTCGGCCAGCGCATCCAGCGGTGACCGCACGGCGCCGCCGGCCAACCCCAACGCCGCCATCGTCGTCACCGCACGGCCCACACCGATCCAGGCCAAGGCCTTCGAGCTGCTCGGGCTGAACCCGAACGGTTCCCAGTAAACCCCGCTTGCCTGAACCCGCTTTCGCAGCGGGAGCAAGGACTTACGCCGAGGATGCCGTCAAAGTTCGGGCTCGCCTGGCGCCCGCCGGCCAGCCCTGGGGGCCGAGCGCCCGCAGCAGGCGCAAGTCGTCGTCGCCTTCGGCGGCGGCGGCCTCGAAGTCGTGGCGATGCAGGAAGCCCTGCACCTGTTCGTTGTCGTACCGGACGTTGGCCACCAGGCGCGAGATGCCGGCGCCGCAGGCGCTGGACAGCAGCGGCGCCATCAGTTGGTCGGCCACGCCGCGACCCTGCCAGGTATCGGCCACGGCGATGGCCATCTCGGCCTGCGCGGGGTCTGCCCGGTCGCGCACCCAGCGCGCCTCGCCGAGCAGGGCGCAGGAGGCGGCCTCCTCGGCGACGACCACGAAGCGGCGCACGCCGTCGCTCGCGACGAGCTGCTCGGCCCATGCGGCTGAGCAGCGCGCGACACCCGCATGGAAGCGCCGGTGCCGGCTGGCGGGCGACAGCCCGTCGATGAAGCGCCATGCGAGACGCTTGATGCACGTTTCATCGCGCCTTCATGACGGGGCGCGCCCGCAGGCCGACAGTGCGGCTCAGCCAGCCCATCCGCTGGCAGAACAGGAAGGAGCCGCACGATGTTCATTCCCGACGTTCTTGGCCTCGGCCTGACCGCCTACGCGGCGTGCAGCACCCTGGTCGGATCGCGTTTCACCCGGCCGCGCCGCCAGCGCCTGCCGGCGGCCTCGGACGGCCAGGCGGATGCGCGGGCGGTCGGCTTCCCGTCACGCGACGGCCTCACGCGCATCGAGGGCAGCTATCTGGGCGCCCGGCCCGGCGCACCGGCCATCGTCATCGTGCACGGCAAGGACGCCTGCCGCGGCAACGCGCTCGGGGCGCCCAGCGCCGCGCTTGCCGACAGCGCGTTCGCCGACCTGGGCGAGGTCCTGCAGCGCAACTACCGCCGCCTGACGCATCTGCCGGCGGCGCTGTTCCCGGCCTCGGCGCTGGTGGCGCAGTGGCTCACCGGCGTGAACCTGCGGCGTTTTCGCCCGCTGGACCTGGCGGCCACGCTGGCCGCGCGGCCGGTGCTGCTGATCCACAGCGAAGGCGACCGCGTCGTGCCCTGCGAGCACGCGCACCGGCTGGCGCGCGCGTTCGGGGCGTCGCTGTGGACGACGCCGAGCACCGGCCACCTCTCGTCCTACCGCAGCGATCCCGACGGCTACGTGCGCCGCGTGCGCGACTTCTTCACCGGCGCGCTGGCGCCGGCCGACGCTTTTTCCGCCGCCGCGGCCTGAGCCCGGCTATCCGTCCCCTGAGCACCGAAAGGAAACCTCATGAACCGCCAAGCCACTCGCCTGCACCGCATCCTGCGCCGCGCCGCCACCATCGCCGTCATGGCCGCGGCCCCGCTGGCCGTGTTGCCGGCCCACGCGCAGACCTACGACGCGACCCTGCAGGACATCCGGGCCACGCTGGGCATGGTGCCCGACTTCATGGCCAAGCTGCCACCGGCGGCGCTGCCCGGCATCTGGTCGGCCTACAAGGGCCTGTACGGCCCGAACACCCAGCTGCCGCCCAAGTACCGTTCGCTGATCTCGCTGGCCGTTGCCGCGCAGATCCCTTGCGAATACTGCGTGGCGATGGACACGGCGGACGCCCGCCGCGCCGGGGCCAGCGACCAGGAGATCAGCGAAGCCATCACGGTGGCGGGGATGACGCGCCAGTGGAGCGCCATCTTCTACGGCCAGCAGGTCGACCTGAAGAAGTTCAAGCGCGACTTCGGCGGGGAGAAGTGACCCGGCCGCGCTTCAGCCGCGCAGCCAGCCGATGACGCGCTCGAGCGCCGTGTCGGCCGGTTGCGCCGCCGCCTCGTCCACGCGCCGCTGCACGCCGTCTGCGCCCAGCCGCTGCTCCAGCGCCTGCCGCACGCGCAGCCGGCGCTGCCGCGGGGCGGGCTCGCAGGCGACGGGCGGTTGCTCGGCGCGGGCGCCGAAGTCGATGCGGCGTGCGTCCAGCCCGAGCGCAAACGCGGCTTCGTCGAGGCGCCCCTGCGCCAGCAGGGCCTCGGCCGCCAGGTCCAGCGACTGCGCCGCCGCCGCCGTCGGCGACAGCACCTGCGGCAGCGCGCGCAGCGCGGCCTCCACGTGCTCGCAGGCCGTCGCCGCATCGCCGCGCTTGAGCTGGATGGCCGCCAGCGTGCGGCAGGCGTTGGACCAGCAGTTCACGTCGCCCAGGCCGATGAGCTTGCGCATCGCGCTGGCGAGGTAGCGGCCGGCGGGCTCGCCGTCGCCACGGGCGGCGAGCACGCGGCCGAGGATGAGCTCGCAGTGGCCCTCGATGTGCGGCGACGGCGAGGCCGCGAGCATGGCCAGCGTCTGCTCCAGGTTGGCCACGATGGTGGCGGCCTCGACGCGGCCCGCCAGCATCGCGCTGTAGGCGAGCGCGAGTGCCGCCATCGCCACGTCGCCCGCACGCTGAAAGCCCTGCAGTGCCGCGCGCTGATGGCTTTCGTACTGCGGGTGCGCGCTCCACTCCGAGCTCACGAGCAGCAGGTGCAGGTAGGCGGCGTCCCAGGCCGGCTCCCACCACGGCGGGCCGGGGTGCTCGGCGAGCGCACGTTCGGCCGCGTCGAGCTCGCGGCGGAAGGCCTCGAAGTCCGTACTGGTGCGGTGCAGCGACGCCGCGAGTTCGAGGCGCAGGCGCGCGGCCTCGGCCGGCAGGCCGGCGGCCGAGGCGACCCGCAGGCCCGCGCGCGCATGCTCGACCGAGCGTGGGTCGCTCAACTGCGCGGCCAGCTCGGCGGCCACGAACCAGGCCCGTGCGCGCACCGCGGCGGGCGCATCCTCGCCCGCCTCGCGCAGGCCCTCCAGCAGCACGCCCAAGCCCTCCACGTGCAGCGCGGCATGGCACCAGAAGCCGAACAGGTCGAAGGCCAGGCGCAGCTGGCGCTCGTGCTCGCCGTGGGCCAGCAGCGCGCGCAGCGCCACGCGCACATTGCCGAGTTCGCGCTCGATGCGCTGGCGCGCCTGCACCTGCGCCGGCCCGCGCAGCCCCGGCGCGGCGGCGGCGACGAAGGCGGCGAAGTGCCGCGCATGCGCGGCGGCCACCGCGCGCTCCTCGCCCGCGGCGCGCAGGCGTTGCAGCGCGTACTGGCGCGTGGGCTCCAGCAGGTGGAAGCGGGCATGCCCGGCGGCGCCGGCCAGCGGCAGCACGAGGGACTTGTCCACCAGGGCGTCGAGCAGGCCGACCACCGCCTCGAGCGGCACCGCGCGGGCCTCCGGGTCGACGGCGCCCACCGCCTCGGCGGCCTCGAGATCGAAGCCGCCCGCGAAGACGGACAAGCGGCGCAGCAGCGCCTGCTCGTCGGGCGCGAGCAGCGCGTGCGACCAGTCCAGCGCGGCGTCCAGGCTGCGCTGGTGCAGTGGCGCGTCCTTGGCCGCCGTGCCGAGCACGCGAAACGATTCGTCCAGCCGGTCCGCGAGCTGTTGCGGCGTCAGCGTGCGCAGCCGCGCGGCGGCCAGCTCCAGGCCCAGCGGCATGCCCTGCAGGCGCCGGCAGGCGCGCAGCACGCCCAGCAGTTCGTCGCCCGACAGCGCGGCGCCCGGGCGGACCGCCTGCAGCCGCTCCACGAACAGGCGCACCGCGTCGCTGTCGGTGTCGGCGCAGCCCTCGGCCGGCAGCGCCAGCGTGCCGACGCGAAGCTCCACCTCGCCGGCCACGCCGAGCGACTCGCGCGAGGTCGCCAGCACCGTCACGCCGGGCGCTTGGCGCAGCACGCGGCGCACCAGCGCGGCGGTGCCCTCGCGCAGGTGCTCGCAGTTGTCCAGCACGAGCAGCAGGCGGCGCGGCGCCAGGTGGCGCAGCAGCACCGCCTCGATCGACGCGCCGTCACCGGCACGCAGGCCCCACAGCGACGCGGCCTGCGCCGCCACCAGCGAGGCCTCGAACAGCGGCGCGAGCTCGATCCACCAAACGCCGTCGACGAAGGCCCCGGCCTGACCGAGCTGGCCCGTCGCCGCCTGCAGCGCCAGCCGCGTCTTGCCGATGCCGCCCGGGCCGAGCAGCGAGACCAGGCGGTGGTCCTGCAGCAGCCCGGCGATCTGGGCCAACTCGGCCGCGCGCCCGACGAAGGAGGTCGTCGCGGCAGGCAGGTTGTGCGGCGCCGGCGCTGCGGCGGGGCGCGCCGGCTCGGCCGGCGCAAGCGGTTCGGCGGCGAGGGTGAAGCGATAGCCATGCCCGGCGATCGTCGCGATCGCGTCGCCGCCCAGGGCCTTGCGCAGCGCCATGATCTGCGCCGCGACATTGCCTTCCTCCACCACGAGGCCGGGCCAGGCTTCGTCGAGCAGTTGGCTCTTGGGCACCAGGCGGCCGGCATGCGCGGCCAGCACCACCAGCACGTCGAAGGCACGCCCGCCCAGCGGCACCGGCAGGCCGCCGTCCAGCAGCACACGCTCCGCCGGCCGCAACTCGAAGCGCCCGAAACGCAGCGGCGACGGCGAAATGGTTCGCGCCTCCATACGCGGCAAAGTCTAGCGGCGACTTGAAGGATTGCTTGGCACCCAGGCGCAAGCCAGTGATCCTGGATCCGGCAGTTCCCTGCCCGTGATCGAGCGCTGAGCGAGCACTGGCGCGGCCTTGCTCGGTCTTGGCACACTCACCCGATGGGTGAGAGCAAGCGCAAGCGCGAGGTGGCCCTGGCGGCCGAGGCGGCGGGCAGCGCGCCGCAGGTGGTGGACACGCTGGGCGGGCGCATGCACGTGCGCTGGAACGCACGGCGTGCTGAGGACCCGCCGCAGGCTTTCCACGTCGAATGCGCCGGTGTGCCGGCGGCATTCGACGGCCACAAGCATGTGGGCCGCCCCGTCGGCGTCAAGTGTTCGCTGCGCCGGGCTTCGCCCGCACTTGCCGCACGCCGGCGCTGGGCGGCAAACTGCTGCGCTGCGACGGTTGCCAGACCGAGCAATGGCGCTGGCATGCCTGCCGCAACCGCCACTGCCCGCAGTGCCAGACGCGCCAACGCGAGGCCTGGCGCCGCGCACGCGGGGCCGAACTGCTCAACGTGCCGTACTGCCACTTGGTGTTCACGCTGCCGCATGAGCTGAACCGCCTGGCCGCCGTGCGGCCGCGCTGGGTGTACGACACGCTGCTGGACACCGTGGCCGACACCTTGACGACGTTTGCGGCCGATCCCAGGTGGCTGGGCGGCACAGGCGCGTTCACGCTGGTGCTGCACACCTGGGCGCAGGACCTGAGCCGCCATCTGCATGTGCATGTGCTGATGGCCTGCGGCGCGCTGAGCACCGATGCGCAGGGCCAGCCGCAATGGCAGGCGCCGCGGCGCAGCCCCACCTTCCTGTTCCCGGTGCGCGCTCTGTCGCAGGTCTGGCGCGCGCGATTCGTCGACGTGCTGATCCAGGCGCAGGACAGCCAGCGCCTGCGCGCCGATCCATCTGCGCCGCCGATTGCGCCGCCGATTGCGCTGCCCTTGCAGGAACTGCGCGCCAAGCCCTGGGTGGTCTATGCCAAGACGCCGCTGGCAGGCCCCGCGGCGGTGCTCGACTACCTGAGCCGCTATACCCACCGCACCGCCATCGGCAACGAGCGGCTGTTGGGCATCCATGGCGATCAGGTCTGGTTCAGGACGCGGGTGAACCGCAAGCACCCGTCATCAGACGCGACCGCCGACGCCCCGCGCAGCCGCATCACCCAACTGCCAGGCGTCCAGTTCATCGAGCGGCTCATGCAACACGTGGTGCCGCGCGGCTTCAAGCGCATCCGCCACTACGGGCTGTTGGCCCCCGCAGCCAAGACCGAGCGATTGGCCTGCGCGCGAGCGCTGCTGGGCATGCCTGCAGCCAACCCCGCCGTGGCCGAGGACGTGGCGCAGTTCATGCGCCGCGTGGCCACCATCGACATCCAGACATGCACGCACTGCGGCCACGGCCGCTGGCAGGCCGTGGCGTGCCAGGCGCCTGCGCGCGCGGCCAGCGCAACGGCGTGCGCCCACGCACCAAGGGGGCCACCATGACGCCCTTGCGCATTGCCACCACCGCAGACGGACATCGCGGCGGATCGTGCCGTCGCTGGGCACCTCTGCGCGTGCGGCACCGCGCGCCACCTTGGCCACTGCAAGCCGCAGCCGGCGATCACCGCAACGCAGCCGCTCAGCGAAGCAAAAGCCACACCATCCGGCGTCAGCCGCCACTTCCATCGATCGCCTGCCACCCCCGCGCAATTGCCCGATCAGGCCGCTGACCTTACATTCCCCTTCAACCGTCGGCGCGGCGGCCAAGTCCAACGAGGTTTATCCGCCGCGACCCACACCGCGCCCCGGGCAAACTCGGAGACGCGGCTGATAAACGCTATTCGTTTCACACACTACCGATTGGAGACTCTCGATGCCAGGAAGGCCACCTGAGGTTGATCCCACACGCGATGAGCTGTACTACGAGATCGACAAGGCCAGCTCGCTAGTGGCCGCAATTCGAGCGCTTCCGGTACAGGTCAACCCAAATGCCCCGGCCGGCATCCACCCGAAACACCAGTTGCAGGTGGTTGAGCTTGCATTCATGGCAATGGTCGCGTCGTGGGAAGAGTTCTTGGAGCGAGCCCTGGTCCGATATGTTGCTGGCGCAAAGGCCAAGAATGGATACGCGCCCACGCCAAAGTTCGGTCAGGCAAACAACATTGCGCACGCCTACGCCTTACTGTCCGGCAACTCCAACTACGACCCCCTCAAGCACTACTTGAAGGTCACCGATACAAAGTGGGTGAAGAACAACGCTGACTATTTCTTTAGGCAGCATCAGTTTTCTGTGCCGCACGCCCAAACAGTCCTCCTAGAGCATGCAACATCCATTCGAAATCGTGTTGCGCACAGTTCGGAGAAGTGCCGCGCGGACTTTAAGGCCACAGCACTAGCATTCCTGCAGCCGCCAAACGGCAAGCTGACCAAAGGCTATATGCCAGGCAACCTATTGCTGGCTCCAGTAACCCAGCTGTTCCCACATGCCTTCAAGCAAGGCAATCACAACCACTTCGCGGCCTATGCGGAGTTGTACAAGAACATGGCTCTAGCCATCGTGCCGAAGTGAGGCCTAAAACGATTAAGGATAGATCGCGCGCAGCCGCGATCTGATCCGTTTGTTGGACAAGCCCGTCGATGTAATGGGTTTGCGTCTTTCCGGCGGCCCTGCAATTACGTCTTGCCGCTCAGGGCGCTGGCGCTGATTGAGTTGCGCC
>JAIUPH010000023.1 GCA_020161065.1 Pseudomonadota bacterium | reverse complement strand
TTTTTTTGCTGCCGACGGGTTTGTCTGCAATGAGTCGCTCCGCCATCAGGAACCCGTAGGCTGCAATGCTCAGACTGCCATGGTGGTGGAACCCACGCCAGCCGCGCCCTTCGTAGTGCCCGAGCCCGAAGTCCTGCTTCAGATCCTGGTAGTCGCGTTCGATGCGCCAGCGTTGATGAGCGGCACCGATCAGTTCGTTGATCGGCGTGTCTTCGGGTAGCGTGGACAGGACGTACTTGCTTGGCTCTTGCTCGTGCGCGGGCCATTCGATGAGCAGCCACTCCAGCGGGCGCAATCGCGCCTTGCCGGCATTGCCGCCGGCGTGACGCACTCGAACTGCCGCGAAGCGCCCGCTCAGCGTCTCATTGGTGCCCTCGCGCCAGCTGATCGTATGGAACGCCTGCGCCGGCAGCGACAGGGCCAGTGCCTTGACGCTCATGGGCTGACGCCGGGCAGTACGCCGCGGCCTCACCGGCGGGCGGCCCATGCCGCTGTAGGGCTTGGGTGGCAGCGGCTCGACGCCAGGTGGCCAGACCACGATCGCCGAGGTCACACCTACGGCGTACAGCAGACCCATGTCGCTCAGCGTCTGGCGAAACGCGGTGTCCACGCCATAGCCCGCGTCGGCCAGCACGCAGTGGTGCGGCGCGCCCTCGGCCAGAAGAGCGCGCAACTGCGCCAGCGCGATCTGCGTCTTCGTGGCGAAGCGCAACGCCTCGGGCACGCCGGCCTGTTGCCTGCGCACCGGATCCGCGGCCCAGCGACACGCTCACGGCGACCTGGCAGTTGTCCTGCTTGCCCAGCATCCCGCAGTATTGCCGGGTCACACCCACGGAGTGCTTGCCCTTCTTCGGGAAACCCGTGTCGTCGATGATCCACCAGCCGCCGCGGCTGAAGTCCATCTGCGGCACGACCCACTGGCAGACCCGGCGCAGCATCTCCCGATCGGACCACTGGGCCTTGGCCACGAAATGGTGCAATGCCTGATGTCGGGCGCTGATTAAATCACGCAAAGCCCAAGTCCTTGAAGGTAGTCAAACGTCTCAGCGTAGTAACCAGGAGCTCGGGTCGCATCCTCTTCATCTCCAGCAGGCACAAAGATCACCATGCCCTGTCGCGCCCGAGTCAGCAGCACTCGATAGGCGTTTTTCAGATTCCGCTGGTTCTCAGTGCTGTGGATGTTCTTCCACCGGCTCCCAGCAAAGTCGTAGTGGCGCCACCCTGTGGAAGTCATGCGCAAGTCGGCATCCCATGCCGCACAGGCCCAGTCCAGTTCCAATCCCTGAACCTGGAACTCGGTGGCGCACTCTTCCAGGTAGAAGCTGGAGCGCACATCCTCGCGCTCAGCCAGAAAGTAGTGGATCGGGTCGGCCGCCAGCCGCACATCCACGGCGTACGGTTTCAGGCGCATGGCTTTGGATGAGCTGAGTAGGCCGTAGCGCTCGTTGGCTCGGGCCTGGCGCTTCAGCCACTGCTTCGCGGCGTTCAGGTCGCGGGTGATGGCGATGGGGTATCGGTCGTTGAAGTGGCTCAGCGCGTTCCGCGCGGCATCTTGGTCCTCATCCAGCAGCGCTTTCACAAAGGCTGACACGCTGTCGGCGCGAAACGAGCGCATCGATACCGACAGGTGCAGGTCTCGATAGAGCTCGGTTTGGGTGCCTGCACGGGCGCGCCTGAGTGGTTCGCCCGCGCCGTACTCGGCCTCCAACAGTTGGTCAGACAGGCACAGGCGCCAGTGCGGAAAGCGCTCTCGGCACGCATCGATCCAAACGCCGATGCCGGCTTCGCCAGTGTGAATCTCTTGGCCACCGCCCACCAGGCACACGATCACGGCCCAGCCCTTGTGCCGGTCCATGGTTTCGATCAGAAACTCAGGCTCCGATCGGTTGAAGTTGGGCTGGTTCTTCTTCTGCCGCATAAACAGCGTGGTCTTCTGCAAGTTCCAGGCGCGCTGGGCCTCGTCGAAGATCACGATGCGGTCCACCGGCGCTTGCGCCGCACGCAGTGCTTCGTCTCGAAAGTGGTGAACGTTTTGGATGAAAGCCTTGATGGGTTTGGATGCGCTGGCCTTGGTGACCGATTCGCCCGCCTGTCTGCGCCGCCGCACGTCGTCGCGCGTCAGGGCCTCACATAACACCGAAACCAGCGGTCCGTTGCCGGACAAAAACACCGCATGTGAGTCGCCGATGTCGCGCCGTGCGGTGGCCAGGTTTAGACCGACTAAGGTTTTGCCGGCACCGGGCACGCCAGTAACAAAGCAGATCAGCTTTTCATCGTGTCTCTGGGCTTGCTGGATCAGCGTTTCGAGCCTGTGTGCGGTGTCGGTCAGGTTGGTGGCATCGGCCTCAGTCCGCACGATGTCGGCGACATCGTGCTGGGCATACAGATGCCGGGCCGCTTCGATGATGGTGGGTGTGGGGCGATAGCGCCCAGCCTGCCAAGCATCCGAGTCGATCGGGCTGGAAAATCGCTGGCTGAGCTCGTCCAACAATCCGGGCACCTGCTGTGGTGCGAGCGCGATGGGGTCGCTCACCCAGTCGCTCGCGTAGCTTGGCGCTGCTGGCTCGCTGACCGCCAACCCGGTGGGAACAAGAACCGGAATGATCGGCAGCCGGTGGCTGGGCTCATGAAAGTTCTTGGTGTCGAGCGCGTACTGCCACACTTGGTTCAGCGCGCCTTGGCCCACGGTGGAGTCGCCCACCTTGAACTCCAGAATAACGATGAATCCAGCGATCACCAGCACCGCGTCGGCCCGTAAGCCCATCCGCGGGATGTTGAACTCCAGTAGCAGGGTCCCGTTGCGTCCCTTCAGCCAGCGCCGCAGCAGTTCGATTTCCGCCAGCCACGCGTCGCGCTGTGTCAACTCAATCGCGTGGTTGCTTTGCTGGGTGAGGTGGCCAACGATCTCATCTTCGGATTGGGCACTGAAGACATCAAACGATGAAGCGTACCAAGCGCGTTGGAGTAGCCGGATCGGGGTCGCAGATGTCATTCCACGCGCCAGATTAGCAGAGCAGCAACAAGGCCCACGAACTGCTGCGTTCCGCTGGTCAGTTGTTGTGTCAGATGTCCGCGCCAGCGAACGTACAACGCCCACACCCAGATCGACCGCAACCAGTCTCGAGCCGTCAGCCATCCGCCGCTACGGCGCCGACGCCACCCCAAACCCCCTCTCGCGCAGCAGCGCCTCGATCTCCGCCGAGAAGACCGCGAAGCGGTCCGGGTCGTACTTGATCCGGCTCGTGTAGTACTGCGCGAGCGAGGTGATGCCGTGGTCGCGCCACAGTTGCGCCATCTCCGGCGACGACTCCATGTAGCGCGCACGGCCGCGCGCCTCGCGGTCGCGGAAGCGCTCTTCGATGTCGTCGCGGCTCGGGCGCTGGTAGCGCTCGTCGTGGATCCAGGCTTGCCGCGGCAGCCGGTCGCGCTGCGGCGGGGCCTCGTCGGGCCAGCCGACGACCAGCGTGGTGGCGGGCAGGCATTGCGGCGGCAACTCCAGGAAGTCGGCGATCGCGCGCATCGAGAACAGCGTGGTGCCCATGTAGCAGATGCCCAGGCCCCGGCTCTCGAACGCCAGCGCGACGGTCTGCGCGAAGATCATCGCGTCGAAGGCCGCGGTGTGCCAGCTCACGAAGTCGGCAAAGCCCGGCCGCGCGCCGCGCAGCGCCAGCCATTCGCGCGTGCGGAAGGTGTCGGCGCAGAAGGTCAGCAGCAGCGGCGCCTGCAGCACCATCGGCTGGCCGCCGTGCAGCTCGCACAAATGGGCCTTGCGCTCGGCATCGGCCGTCTTCACGACCGAGACCATGTTGAGGTTGCCGCTCGACGAGGTGCCGTGCAGCGCGGCGTGCAGCAACCGGTCGACCTCGGCGGGGTCGATCGGGTCGGGCTTGAAGCTGCGGATCGACCGGTGCGAGGCCATCAACCGATCGAAGGCGGGGGCGAGATCCATGGCGGTGATTCGGGGGCTGCGACGCCCCGATCATCGCAAGACTCGAAGCCTGCGGATCGGCGACGACGCGGTGCGCGCCGACGAGGCGTGGAAGCCCGAGGCCGCTCAGCCCTCGTCGTTGGCCGCCGCCGACGGTCCGCGATCGGCAGCGTGGGCGTAGTCGGCCTTGCCGATGGTGGCCACCGATGCCGCCTGGCCCAGTGCGCGGCGCAGCAGGTCTTCCACGCGGTCGCCATGGGCCGGGAACTGCGCCAGGCCCACTCGCACGCCAAGCCGGCGCTCGCGGCCGGTCACGTTGAAGGGCTGGGTGAGCGACTGCGCCAGCTTGGCGGCCACGCGCTCGCCGTCGCCCGGCGCGTCGATCCAGGCCAGCAGCACGGCGAAGGCGTCGCCGCCGATCGAGGCCACCACGTCGCTGGCGCGCAGCCCCGAGCGCAGCCGCACCGCCGCCTTGCGCTTGAGCACGTTGGCCGCCTCGGCGCCCAGCGCCGCCTCGGTGGCGGCCAGGCCTTCGATGCGCAGCACGATCAGCGCCATCGGCGCCGGCTCGCGCGCGCGCAGCGCGACGAGGTGCGTCATGTGCTCCAGCAACTGCGTGTGGTTGGGCAGCCCGGTGGCCAGGTCGGTGGCGTAGGCCTTGCGCGCGGCCATCTCGATGCGCTTGCGCTCGATGGCCAGCCGCAGCGAACGCGCCAGGCCCGGCGCGTCGGTGGGCGGCAGCACGTCCTGCACGCCGAACTGCAGCAGCGACAGCACGGTGGGCACCTCGGGCTCGGCATGCACCAGCACCACCGCCGCGTCGAGCACCGCGTGCGACAGCGCCGGCCAGGCCTGCAGCGCCGCCAGGTCGGCCGCCGTCGGCAACTCGATCAGCAAGGCGTCGTGGGCGCGGCTTTGCAGCTCGCGCGCCGCCTCGTCGAGGCCGGCCACCGGGTGCAGCACGAAGGGGCCGTATGGCGAGCCCCAGAGATCGGCGGGCCGGGCCGACACGCACAGGACCTGGAACGGGGCGCTCATGGTGTGGATCGGCTGGCGGCTTTGAAATCATCTTACCCCGGCCGCCGGGGCCCAGAATCGGCCCTGATGATGAAGCTCGCCCTGTGCAACGAGGTGCTGCGCGACCGCCCCTTCGCCGAGCAATGCCGCTTGGCCGCCGCCCTCGGCTACGCGGCGCTGGAACTGGCGCCGTTCACGGTGGCCGACGACCCGTCGACGCTGACCGCGGCCGACGGCCGGCGGCTGCAGCGCATGGCCGCCGACCACGGCTTGTCGATCTGCAGCCTGCACTGGCTGCTGGTGCAGCCCGCAGGCCTGTCGTTGTCGACGCCCGATGCCGCGCTGCACGCGCGGACCGTGGGCTTGCTGCGCCGGCTGGTCGACTTTGCCCAGGCCTGCGGCGCCGGCGTGCTGGTGCACGGCTCGCCGCGCCAGCGCTCGCCGCTGCCGGGGCAGACCGTGGCCGACGCGCTGGCGCGCTGCGAGGCCGGCTGGGCGCAGCTGGCCGACGCGGCGCGGGCGGCCGGCGTGGTCTACTGCATCGAGCCGTTGGCGCGCCGCGAGACGCCGGTGCTCAACACCGCGGCCGAGGCCGCCGCGGTGGTCGACCACATCGGTTCGCCGGCGCTGCGCATGGTGTTCGACCTCTGCGCCGCGTCGGCCGAAGAGACCGAGCCGGTGGAGCAGGTGCTGGCCCGCCACCTGGCCAGCGGCCACGTCGCCCACGTGCAGTTGAACGACCGCAACGGCCGCGGCCCCGGCCAGGGCGACACGCCGGTCGCGCCGGTGCTGCGGGTGTTGCGCCAAGCCGGCTACCGCGGCTGGGTGGCGCTCGAACCCTTCGAGTACGAGCCCGAGCCGCTGGCCTGCGCGGCGATCAGCATCGGCCACGTGCGCGGCGCCTGGCAGGCGCTGCAGCACGCCGGCGCGTCATAGCCGCCCGGCCTGCGCCAGCCAGTCGCGCGGCGCCAGCCCGACCTTGGCCGCGAAGGCGCGCGACAGCGCCGACGGGTTGGCGTAGCCCAGCTCGTCGGCCAGCGCCTTGACCGGCCGGCCTTCGCGCAACCGGCTCTGCGCCAGCGCCATGCGCCAGCCGCTCAGGTAGTCGGCCGGCGTCTGGCCGACCACGGCGCGAAAGGCGGTGGCGAACGCCGTGCGCGACATGCCGGCGCAAGCGGCCATGCGCGCCAGCGTCCAGGGCTCGCCCGGTGCGTCGTGCAGCGCCACCAGCGCGCGCGCCAGCCGCGGGTGCGACAGCCCGGTGATCAGCCCCGGCTGCACGCCGGCCTGCTGCGGATGGTCGAGCAGCCAGCGCAGCAACTGCAGCAGCACCACTTCGAACAGCCGGTCGGCCAGCAGCCGCTGGCCGCAGCGCACCTGGTCGGTCTCGGCGAACAGCAGCTCCAGCGCCGCATGCAGGCCCGGCACCTGCGCCAGCGGCAACGCCACCAGCGGCGGCAGCGCGCGCGCCAGCGGGTGCTGCGCGCCGCCGTCGAAATGCAGCCGCGCGCAGGTGAAGTCGGCGCCTTCGGCCGGCGGGTTGTGGAAGCGGTGCGTGAACGGGCGCGGGTACAGCAGCAGCGTGGGCTCGTCGAAGCGCAGCCGCCGGGCGGCACGGCGCGCGCCGGGGTGGCTGACCTCCAGCCGACCACGGCGCAGCACGTGCAGATAACCGTGCCCTTCGGCGGCATCGAAATGGTTCAGCCCGCACAGCGCGCCGGCGTGGTGCAACTGAGCGCGAACGCGAAAGCGCTCCAGCAGGCCGGACAGACGATCGACCGGCACCGTGGGCATGGTGGGCGCGGCGGGCATGGCAGGCGGGGCGGCCTTCATCTGAACGATTCGGTATGTTCTTTGAATGGATTGCACCCAATCATACGCAGCGGCCGCGCAGACTGGCGCCTCCCGCAACCCGCCAGGAGACCGTGATGCCCCGCGTCAACATCCAGACCGAACGTGCCCCCGCCGCCAGCCAGCCGCTGCTGGCGCAGATCCACCAGGCCTTCGGCGTCACGCCCAACATGTTCAAGGCGGTGGCCAATTCGCCGGCCGCGCTGCAGAGCATGTGGGGTGCCTTCGGCGCCTTGGGCCAGGGCACGCTGGGCGCCCGGCTCGGCGAGCAGATCGCCGTGGCCATTGCCAACCGCAACCGCTGCGAATACTGCCTGGCCGCGCACACCGTGCTGGGCCAGCAGGCCGGCGCCTCGGCCGCCGAGATGGCGGCGGCGCAGGCCGGCCGTTCGGCCGACGGCAAGACCGCCGCGGCGCTGGCCTTTGCCTTGAAGATGGTCGAGCAGCGCGCCCAGGTCAGTGAAGCCGACGTGGCGATGCTGCGCGAGGCCGGCTTCGGCGACGGGCAGATCGTCGAGATCATCGCCCACGTCGCGCTGAACCTGTTCACCAACTACGTCAACGTGGCGCTCGACGTGCCGGTGGATTTTCCGAAGGTGGCGCTGGCCTGAGGCCGCAAGGTGGTGACCACCGGCAAGCCACCCGCAAGGCGGGGCTGACGAGCTGCGTGTGGTGTGCCAGCAGCCCCAATCGTTCGGCAGCCTGTGGAGCGGGTGAAGGGAATCGAACCCTCGTATGAAGCTTGGGAAGCTGCCGTTCTGCCATTGAACTACACCCGCGCTGGGCGCCGATTCTAGCGCCGGCCGCGGCGGCACAATCGCGGGCGATGAGCGACGAGACCCCCTCGACCCCGACCACGACCACCACCACGACCACCACGCCCCGCCGCCCCGTGCGCAGCTACGTGCTGCGCGGCGGGCGCATGGGCAGCGGGCAGCACCGGGCGCTGGCCGAGCTGGGGCCGCGCTTCGTGCTGCCGTTCCAGGCGCAGCCGCTCGACGCCGCGGCCGTGTTCGGCCGGCGTGCGCCATGCGTGCTGGAGATCGGCTTCGGCATGGGCGACGCCACCGCGCAGATCGCCGCCGCGCAGCCCGCGGTCGACTTCATCGGCGTGGAGGTGCACGAAGCCGGCGTCGGCGCGCTGCTGCGCCGCATCGGCGAGCAGGACCTGCATAACCTTCGAATCGTGCGCCACGATGCCGTGGAGGTGCTGCAGCGCATGATCGCCCCCGGCTCGCTGGCCGCGGTGCACGTGTTCTTTCCCGACCCCTGGCACAAGAAGCGCCACCACAAGCGGCGGCTGATCCAGCCGGCGCTGGTGGCGCTGGTCGCCAGCCGGCTGCAGCCCGGCGCCTACCTGCATTGCGCCACCGACTGGCAGCCCTATGCCGAGCAGATGCTGCAGGTGCTGGCCGCCGAGCCGCTGCTGGCCAACACCGCGCCGGCCGCCAGCGGCTACGCGCCGCGGCCCGCCTACCGGCCGCTGACCAAGTTCGAGGCGCGCGGCCTGCAACTCGGCCACGGCGTGTGGGACCTGGTCTTCAGTCGGACCAGCGAATCCAACCCATGACGTGCGTCAGCAGCACCAGCGCGCCGAAGCCGATGCGGTACCAGGCAAACGGCACGAAGGTGTGCGTGGCCACGTAGCGCAGCAGCCAGCGCACGCAGACCCAGGCCGCCAGGAAGCTGACCACCAGCCCCACCGCGAACATCGGCAGGTCGGCCATCGAGAGCAGCGCGCGTTCCTTGTACAGGCTGTAGACGCCGGCGCCGATCAGCGTGGGAATGGCCAGGAAGAAGCTGAACTCGGTGGCCGCCTGGCGCGACAGTCCCAGCAGCATGCCGCCGATGATGGTGGCCCCCGAGCGGCTGGTGCCGGGAATCATGCCCAGGCATTGCACCAGGCCGACCTTCAGCGCGTCGGGCCAGCGCATGTCGTCGACGCTCAGCACGCGCGGCCGCTGTTGCCGCCGCTCGGCCCACAGGATGATGAAGCCGCCGACGATGAACGACGCCGCCACCACCGGCCCGTTGAACAGGTGCGCCTTGATCGCCTTGTAGAACAGCACGCCGGCCAGTGCCGCCGGCAGGAAGCCGATGGCCACGTTGGCCACGAAGCGCCGCGCCTGCGGGCTGCCGGGCAGTTGGCGCGCCACGGCGCGCAGGCGGTCGAAGTACACCAGCACCACGGCGACGATGGCGCCGGTCTGGATCGCGATGTCGAACACCTTGCCCTTGGCATCGTCCAGCCCCAGCAGCGTGCCGGCCAGGATCAGGTGGCCGGTGGACGAGATGGGCAGGAACTCGGTCAGGCCTTCGACCACGCCCATCACGGCGGCCTTGGCAAGCAGCAGGAAATCCATGGCGGCGGCGTTCTCCGGCGCGGGCAAAGCGGCGGATGATAGCCAGCGGGTCGGCGCGGCCCGCGCGCGTTTGACCGCGAACCGACGGGCCGGCTATATTAATGACCAACCAGTCATTAACGATGAGCACTTCGCGCCCCCCTCGCCAGCGGCTGAAGGACATCCGCCCGCAGCAGTTGCTGGACGCGGCGCTCGGCCTGTTCGTCGAGAAGGGCTTCGCGGCCACGCGCTCGGAAGAAGTGGCTTCGCTGGCCGGCGTCTCCAAGGGCACGCTGTACCTGTACTACCCCAGCAAGGAAGAGCTGTTCAAGGCCGTGGTGCGGCAGAACCTCACCAAGCTGATCGGCGAAGGCGCCGAGTTCGTGGCCGCCTTCGAAGGCAGCAGCGCCGAGCTGCTGCTGGCGCTGTACAAGGAGTGGTGGCTGCGCGTCGCCGACACCGGCGTCGGCGGCCTGCACAAGGTGGTGCTGGCCGAGGTGCGCAACTTTCCCGAGCTGGCGCAGTTCTATGCCGACGAGGTGATCGCGCCGGCGCACCGCATCTTCATCGCGCTGATCGAACGCGGCATCGCCAGCGGCGAGTTCCGCAAGGTCGACCCCGCCAGCACCGCCCACGCCTTGATCATCCCCATGGTTTTTCTGATGCTGCACCAATACTCCATCGGCGCCTGCCAGGTGCATGGCGGCAAGGTCGACCCGCTGCCCACGCTGCAAGCGCATGCCGACCTCATCCTGCACGGGCTGCTGCGGCGGCCGGGGAAGGCGCGATGAGCCGTCGTTTCCGCTGGACCTTGATCGTCACCGTCGCCGCACTGCTGCTGGCCGTGGGCATCGGCCGCGCGCTGCTGTCCAAGCGCACGCAGGTCTCGGCGGTGGCCACGGCGGCTTCGGCGCCGGCGCTGGCCCTGGAGTTGACGGCGGCCGACGTCACGCCGGCGCGGCGCGCCGAGCTGGTGGCCACGCTGCCGGTGTCGGGCGGCATCAAGGCCGTCAACAGCGCCTTCGTCAAGGCCAAGGTGGCGGCCGAGGTGAAGACGCTGCTGGTGCGCGAGGGCGACGCGGTGCAGGCCGGCCAGTTGCTGGGCCGCCTCGACGCCACCGAATACCAGTGGCGGCTGCGCCAAGCCGAAGAGCAGGCCGGCGCCGCGCAGTCGCAGCTGGAGATTGCCGAGCGCACGCTGGCCAACAACAAGGCGCTGGTCGACCAGGGCTTCATCTCGAAGACCGCGCTCGACACCTCGCTCAGCAGCGCCAACGGCGCCCGCGCCTCGCTGCAGGCCGCCAAGGCCGCCGCCGAGCTGGCGCGCAAGGCGGTGCAGGACGCCGAGCTGCGCGCCCCGCTGGCCGGCCTGGTGGCGCAGCGCCTGGTGCAGCCGGGCGAGCGCGTATCGGTCGACGCCAAGCTGGTGGAGATCGTCGACCTGAGCCGGCTCGAACTGGAAGCCGCGCTCGCCCCCGAGGACGTGGTGGCGGTGCGCGTCGGCCAGCGCGCCACGCTGCAGGTGGACGGGCTGAGCGCGCCGCTGGCCGCCACCGTGGCGCGCATCAACCCCAGCGCGCAGGGCGGCACGCGCGCGGTGACGGCCTACCTGGCGGTGGCCGCGCAGCCCGGGCTGCGCCAGGGCCTGTTCGCGCGCGGCAGCATCGAGCTCGACCGCCGCACGGCGCTGACGATTCCGGCCGCCGCCTTGCGCACCGAGCAAAGCCGCCCCACGGTGCTGGTGGTCGAACGCGGCCGCGCGCAGCCGCGCGCGGTGCAGATCGGCGCGCGCGGCGAGGTCGACTTCGGCAACGGCCGCGAGCCGGCGCTGGAAGTGCTGTCCGGCCTGGCCGAGGGCGAGCCGGTGCTGCGCGCCAGCGTCGGCAGCCTGCCGGCCGGCACCGCGGTGCAACTGCCGGCGTCGGCGTCGGCGTCGGCATCGGCGCGCGCGGCCGTGCCGGCCTCGGCGCCCAAGCCCTGAGCGGAGCGCCGCCGCCATGTGGTTCACGCGCGTTTCCATCCACAACCCGGTGCTGGCCACGATGGTGATGCTGGCCTTCGTGGTGCTGGGGCTGTTCAGCTACCAGCGGTTGTCGATCGACCAGTTCCCCGACATCGACATCCCCACCGTGGTGATCCAGATGGACTACCCCGGCGCCTCGCCCGAGATCGTCGAGGCCGAGGTGACCAAGAAGATCGAGGAAGCCGTCAACACGGTGGCCGGCATCGACACCGTGTTCTCGCGCTCCTACGAAGGCACGGCGGTCGTCGTCGTGCAGTTCAAGCTGGACGCCGACGGCCGCCGCGCCGCCGAAGACGTGCGCGAGAAAGTGGCGCTGATCAAGCCCACGCTGCGCGACGAGGTGAAGGACGCGCGCGTCTCGCGCTTCGACCCGGCGAGCCAGCCGATCTTCAACGTCGCCATCCTCTCGCCCGACGGCAGCCGCAGCGCGCAGGAGCTGACGACCTGGGCCACCCAGGTGCTGCAGAAGCGGCTGGAGAACGTGCGCGGCGTCGGCGCCGTCACCGTGGTGGGCGGCGTGGCGCGGCAGATCAACATCCAGGTGCGGCCGGCGGCGATGGAGGCCTTGGGCATCGGCATCGACCAGATCGTGGCCGCCGTGAAGAGCGAGAACCAGGAGCTGCCGATGGGCGCCGTGCGCTCGAAGGAGCGCGAGGCGGTGGTGCAGGTCAACGCGCGCATGAAGGCGCCGGCCGAGTTCCGCGAGATCATCGTCGCGCGCCACGGCGGCCAGCCGGTCAAGCTGTGGCAGCTGGCCGACGTGGTCGACGGCCCGCAGGAGGTGGACAGCCTGGCGCTCTACAACGGCCGGCGCACGGTGCTGCTGTCGGTGCAGAAAAGCCAGGGCGAGAACACCATCGACGTGGTCGACGGCCTGAAGGCGGCGCTGGCCGACGTGGCGCGGCAGTTGCCCGCCGGCGTGACGACCGAGATCAACCGCGACAACTCGCGCGCCATCCGCGTCGCGGTGTCCAACGTGCAGCGCACGCTGGTCGAAGGCGCGCTGCTGACCATCGCCATCGTCTTCCTGTTCCTCAACAGCTGGCGCTCGACCGTCATCACCGGGCTGACGCTGCCGATCGCGCTGATCGGCACCTTCCTGTTCATGTACGTCTTCGGCTTCACGATCAACACCGTCACGCTGATGGCGCTGAGCCTGTGCGTGGGCCTGCTGATCGACGACGCCATCGTCGTGCGCGAGAACATCGTGCGCCACGTGCAGATGGGCAAGAGCGCGCACGACGCGGCGCTGGACGGCACCAACGAGATCGGCCTGGCGGTGCTGGCCACCACGCTGTCGATCGTCGCGGTGTTCCTGCCGATCGGCTTCATGGGCGGCATCGTCGGCAAGTTCTTCCACCAGTTCGGCATCACCATCGTCGCCGCGGTGCTGATCTCGATGTTCGTCAGCTTCACGCTCGACCCCATGCTGTCCAGCGTGTGGAACGACCCGCACGCGCACGGCGCGCACCCCGGCGCGCCGGTCACGCTGTACGACAAGACCGTGGGCCGCGTCACCGGCGCCTTCGACCGGCTGACGCATTGGCTGTCCGACGGCTACCAGGCCATCCTCGCGTGGTCGCTGGTGCACAAGGTCAAGACCGTGCTGCTGGCCGCCGCCACCTTCGCGGCCAGCTTCTTCATCATTCCCATCCTCGGCGCCGAGTTCGTGCCCAAGGCCGACTTCTCGGAGACGGTGGTCAACTTCTACACGCCGGTGGGATCGGCGCTGGAAGTCACCGAGACGCGCGCGCGCCAGATCGACACGGCGCTGCGCGCCATGCCCGAGGTGCAGTACACGGTGACCACCATCAACAGCGGCATCGCGGCCGGCAAGATCTACGGCTCGACCTACGTGCGCCTGGTCGACCGCAAGAACCGCAAGGCCAGCGTCGACGACCTCACCGTCAGCCTGCGCGAGAAGCTGGCGCGCATTCCCGGCATCACCGTCACCAACATCGGCGTCACCGACCTCGGCGGCGGCAAGACGCTGCAGTTCTCGATCCAGGGCCCCGACCTCGCCGAGCTGGAACGCCTGTGGCGCGGCCTGGCGCCCAAGCTGGCCGCCATCCCCGGCCTGGTGGACGTGGACAGCACGCTCAAGCCCGACAAGCCGACCGTGGCCATCCGCATGCGGCGCGACGCGGCGTCCGACCTCGGCCTCAACGTCAACGCCGTGGCCTCCGCGCTGCGCGTGCTGGTGGCCGGCCAGACGGTGGGCAACTGGCGCGCCGCCGACGGCGAGACCTACGACGTGATCGTGCGCCTGGGCCCCGAGGCGCGCGCCGACGGCGCGGACCTGTCCAACCTGCCGTTGATCGTCGGCACGGCGGCCGACGGCAGCCCGCGCATCGTGCGGCTGTCGCAGGTGGCCGAGGTGCTGCCGTCGACCGGGCCCAACCAGATCAACCGGCGCGACCTCACGCGCGAGATCAACGTCGACGCCAACGTGCTGGGCCGCAGCTCGGGCGACGTCTCCACCGAGATCCGCCGCGCGCTCGACGCCATCGCCTGGCCGCCGGGCTACCGCTACAGCTTCGGCGGCTCGACCAAGAACATGCAGGAGAGCTTTGGCTACGCGCTGGCCGCGCTGGCGCTGGCCGTGGTCTTCATCTACATGATCCTGGCCAGCCAGTTCAAGAGCTTCCTGCAGCCGCTGGCGCTGATGAGCTCGCTGCCGCTGACGCTGATCGGCGTGGTGCTGGCGCTGCTGTTCTTCCGCTCCACGCTGAACATGTTCTCGATCATCGGCATCGTCATGCTGATGGGGCTGGTGACCAAGAACGCGATCCTGCTGGTCGACTTTGCCATCCGTTCCAGAGAGGCCGGCATGGACCGCAACCAGGCCCTGCTGCACGCCGCGCGCGTGCGGCTGCGGCCCATTTTGATGACGACGCTGGCGATGGTCTTCGGCATGGTGCCGCTGGCCTTTGCCGTCAGCGAAGGCTCGGAGCAGCGCGCGCCGATGGGGCAGGCGGTGATCGGCGGCGTCATCACCTCGTCGCTGCTGACGCTGGTGGTGGTGCCGGTCATCTATTGCTGGCTCGACGACCTGGCGGCCTGGGCGCGCCGCCGCCGGCGCCGGCCGGCGGCCGATCAGGCTGCCGTCAAGCTCAGCGCCTAGAATTTCGGCGCCCTGCCCTACAATACCCCCCACGGTAAACAAATGAACCTCGAAACCGCCCGCTTCAACATGATCGAGCAGCAGATCCGCCCCTGGGACGTGCTCGATGCCAACGTGCTGTCGCTGCTGGCCACCGTGCGGCGCGAGGACTTCGTGCCGCCGGGCTTGCGCGCGCTGGCCTTCTTCGACACCCAAGTGCCGCTGCCCGACGGCCAGTGCATGCTGGAACCGCGGCTGGAGGCCCGGCTGCTGCAGGAACTGAAGGTGCAGCGCCACGAGAAGGCGCTGGAGATCGGCGCCGGCTCGGGCTTCATGGCGGCCTTGCTGGCGCACCGCGCGCAGCAGGTGGTCACGCTGGAATGCCGGCCCGAGCTGGCCAAGATGGCGCGCGAGAACCTGCGCCGCAACGGCCTGCTGAACGTGCAGGTGGCGGCTTGCAGCGCCGCCGAAGGCGCGCGCGGCCACGCGCCGGAGGCGCCGTACGACGTGATCCTGCTCTCCGGCTCGGTGGCCGAGGTGCCGCGCGTGCTGCTGGAGCAGCTCAAGCCCGGCGGCCGGCTGCTGGCCATCGTCGGCGACGAGCCGATGATGCGCGCCACCCTCTTCACCCGCACGGGCGACGCCGGCTGGCAGCAGCGCGAGCTGTTCGACGTGGTGGCGCCGCGGCTCGACGGCTTCGCCGAGAAGCCGGCGTTCCACTTCTGAAGCCGGCGGCGTCCGAACGGCCCCTCGCCCCGTGCAGTCGCTCACCGCTCCCGAACTGGCCGCGCTGTGCGCCGACGCGCAGGCGCGGCCGCTGCTGCTGGACGTGCGCGAGCCCTGGGAGACGGCGCTGGCGCGCATCCCCGCGGGCAGCGGCGACGCGCTGTTCGTGCCGATGATGCAGATCCCGCAGCGCCTGGCCGACATCGACCGCGCGCGGTCCGTCGTCTGCATCTGCCATCACGGCGCCCGCAGCGCGCAGGTCGTCGCATTCCTGGTGCAGCAGGGCTACGGCGCCGTCTATAACCTGACGGGCGGCATCGACGCCTGGTCGCGCGAGGTCGACGCCAGCGTGCCGCGCTACTGACCTTTCGCTTTCCCCGCTATCCCCGCCTTCCGATCGAGGACCCTCAATGCCCTTGCTGCGCCCGCCCCTCCTGTCCGCCCTGGCCCTGGCGGCGACCCTGTTGCTCGGCAGCGGCGCGCAGGCGCAAAGCCTGAAGGACTTGTACGAGGCCGCGCGCCCCTACGACGCGGCCTTCCTGTCGGCGCAGGCCCTGTACCGTTCGGCCGACTACCGCGTCGCCGCCATCGAAGGCATCGCCAGGCCGCAGGCCGCCTTGAGCGGCAGCGCCACCACCTCGCGCATCGACCCGCCGATCGGCGGCAGCGGCGACAGCAACGCGCTGGCCGCCAACCTGACCGGGCGCTACGCCGTCATCAACCGCAGCAACGACGCGATCATCGCCCAGGCCCGCAAGACGCTGGAGATCGCCAAGGCCGACCTCGAGACCGCCGAGCAAGACCTGCTGCTGCGCGTGTCGCAGGCCTACTTCGACGTGCTGGCCGCGCAGGACACGCTGGGCACGGTGCGCGCCAACAAGGCGGCCATCACCGAGCAGCTGGCTTCGGCCAAGCGCAATTTCGAGGTCGGCACCGCCACCATCACCGACACCCGCGAAGCCCAGGCGCGCTACGACAAGGCGCAGGCCGACGAGATCGCCGCCGACAACGACCTGCGCACCAAGCGCATCGCGCTCGACCAGCTGGTCGGCCGCAGCAGCACCGAGCCGCGGCCGCTGGCGCTGCCGGCCGTGCTGCCGCCCATCCAGCCGGCCGACGTGGAAGCCTGGGTCGGCAGCGCCGACGCCCAGCACCCCACGGTGCGGCGCGCCCGCGTCGCGGTCGACATCGCGCAGCTCGAAACCGAGAAGGCGCGCGCCGCCGAGAAGTTCACGCTCGACGCGGTGGGCTCGGTCGGCGCCCAGCGGCTCAGCGGCAGCACCTTGTCGGGCCTGCCCGGCACCACGCGCACCGCCACCATCGGGCTGCAGTTCAACTGGCCGCTCTACACCGGCGGCAGCACGCAGAACAGCATCCAGGAAAAGCTGCTGCTCGAAGAGAAGGCGCGCCAAGACCTCGACACCGCGCGCCGCGCCATCGCCCAAGGCACGCGCGTGGCCTACTTCGGCGTGCAGTCGGGCCAGGCGCAGGTGAAGGCGCTGGAAGCGGCCGAAGCCTCCAGCAAGCTGGCGCTGGAGGCCACGCAGCTCGGCTACCGCGTCGGCGTGCGCGTCAACCTCGACGTGCTGAACGCGCAGACCGCGCTCTACCAGACGCAGCGCGACCTCGCCAAGGCGCGCTACGACGTGCTGGTCAATACGCTGCGGCTGCGTCAGGCCGCGGGCCAGCTGGCGGCCGGCGACATCGAGGCCATCAACGCCCTGCTGGCCCGCTGAGCCGGCGCGACGATACGCTTCTTCACCGGCCGCTTACCGTCGCGCGACGGCGGCGCGGCCGCCCTTCGTGCACACTGCGGCGGCCATGAACCCCGCGCCCACCGCTGCCGCCATCGCCGCCCATCGCTTCGGCCTCGGCGAAGCGCGGCTCGACGCGATGGCCGCCGACCCACGCGGCTGGCTGCTGGCGCAGATCGGCCCGGCCGACCCGCAACGCGGCCAGGACCTGGCCGACGCCGCGACCGGGTTGCGCGCCATCGTGCGCTATCGGCAGCTGCGGCAACAGCAACCGCCAGCGCAGCCGCAACCGCAACCGCAACCGCAAGCACAGCGCCCGCCGGCCGCGGGCGCAATGCCGGCGGCGGCGCCGGCGGCCGAGCAGCCGTTTGCCGAGCACTTCCGCGCCATCGTGCAGGCCGACCTGCGCGCCCGGCTGCTCACCGCGGCCACCACCGAGCGGCCTTTCGCCGAGCGGCTGGCGCTGTTCTGGGCCAACCACTTCACAGTGTCGATGGCCAAGGCCAGCGCGCGCGGCCTGGTGGGCGCGTTCGAGCGCGAAGCGATCCGCCCGCACATCGCCGGCCGCTTCGAGACGCTGCTGGCCGCCGCCGTCAAGCACCCGGCGATGCTGCGGTACCTGGACAACGACCAGTCGGCCGGCCCGCAGTCGCGCGTGGTTCTGCGCCTGCAGCGCCTGCAGCGGCTGCAGGCGCCGCGGCTCAGCGGCCTCAACGAAAACCTGGCGCGCGAAGTGCTGGAGCTGCACACGCTGGGCGTCAGCGGCGGCGGCGCCGCCTACGGCGGCTGGGGCGGCTACACCCAAGCCGACGTGACCGAGTTCGCCCGCGTGCTGACCGGCTGGCGCGTGCCCTTGCGCGACTTCGCCGGCGACGCGCCGCCGGCCGCCGTCTCGGCGACGGTGTTCGACCCCGCCTGGCACCAGCCCGGCGCCAAATCCGTTTTGAACCGGCGTTATGCCGAGGGCCCGCAGGCGCTGGACGAACTGCTGCGCGACCTGGCGCAGCACCCGTCGACGGCGCGCTTCATCGCCACCAAGCTGGCGCGCCACTTCATCGCCGACGAGCCGCCGGCGGCGGTGGTCGAGCGCCTGGCCCAGGCCTACCGGCGCAGCGGCGGCGATCTGCCCGCGGTCTACGCCGCGCTGCTGCAAAGCCCCGAAGCCTGGCTGCCGGCGCCGCGCAAGCTGAAGACGCCCGAAGAGTTCGTAGTCGGCAGCGCGCGGCTGCTGGGCCTGGGCGAAGCGGCCTTCCGCCGCGCCGGCGACGGCGGCGTCACGCAGCTCGGCCAGCGGCTGCAGGCCGCGCCGTCGCCGGCCGGCTGGCCCGATCGCGCCGACGAGTGGCTGGGTCCCGACGCCTTGTGGAAGCGCATCGAATGGGCCACCCGCCTGGCCGAGCGCCTGGGGCCGCAGGTCGACGCCCGCGCGCTGGCGCCGCAAAGCCTGGGCCCGCTGCTGGGCGAGGCCACGCGCCAGCAGATCGAACGCGCCGCCGACGGCCCGCAGGCGTTCGCGCTGCTGCTGCTGAGCCCCGAGTTCCAGCGCCGTTGAGCGCAAGGAGCCAACGCAAATGATGAACGCCACCCGCCGCCGCGCGCTAACGACGATTGTGGGCGGCACGCTGGCGCCCTGGGCGCGGCTGAGCCTGGCCGGCAGCGCCGGCGACACACGGCCCCAGCGCTTCGTGTTCCTGATCCTGCGCGGCGGCATGGACGGCCTGATGGCCGCGCCCGCGCCGGGCGACCCCGCTTGGGCGGCGGCGCGCGGCACGCTGGCCGCCGCGGCCGATGCGGCGCTGCCGCTGGCCGGCGGCCCGTTCGCGCTGCACCCGCTGCTGGCGCAGGCGCATGGCCTCTATGGCAGCGGCGAACTGCTCGTCGTGCACGCCACTGGGCTGCCGTACCGCGAGCGCTCGCACTTCGACGCGCAACAGGTGCTGGAGTCCGGCGGCAGCCGGCCGCACGAGCTGACGAGCGGCTGGCTGGGCCGCGCGCTGCAGGCCTCGGGCCGGCGCGGCGTGGCGCTCAGCACCGCCGTGCCGCTGGCGCTGCGCGGCGCGACGGCGGTCGACACCTGGGCGCCGTCGCAACTGCCCGAGCCGGCGGCGGACCTGGTGGCGCGGCTGGCCAGCCTGTACGAAGCCGACGCCGAACTGGCGCCGGCGCTGGCGCGTGCCCGCGGCCTGCACGAGGAAGCCGCGATGCGCGAGCGCCTGGCCACGCCGGGCGCGGCAGGCGGCGGCCGCATCGCCTTGACGCTGGCGCGCCAGGCGGCCGAGTTCCTGCGCGCCCCCGGCGGGCTGACGGTGGCCGTGCTGGAACTGGGCGGCTGGGACTCGCACACCAACCAGGCCGCGCCGCAAGGCGCCACGGCCAACAGTCTGCGCACGTTGGACGGCATGCTGGCGGCTTTGCGCGAGGGGCTGTTGCAAGGCGACGGCAGCGCCTGGGCGCACACCGTCGTGCTGGTGGCCACCGAGTTCGGCCGCGCGGTGGCGGCCAACGGCAATGGCGGCACCGACCACGGCAGCGGCGGCGCGGCCTTGCTGCTGGGCGGCGCCGTGCGCGGCGGCCGCGTGCTGGCCGACTGGCCGGGCCTGGCCGCGAAAGACCGCTACGAAGGCCGCGACCTGCGCATCACCACCGACCTGCGCGCCGTGCTGCGGCCGGTGCTGGCCGACCATCTGCAGGTGGCGCGCGCCGCGCTCGACCGCGAGGTGCTGCCCGGCAGCGCAGCGCTGCCGCGGCTGCAGGACGTGCTGCGCGCGCCGGCCTGATCGCGCCTATCAAACCGCCAGCAGATGCTGGCGCGGACCGTCAAACCGCCAGCAGGTGCTGACGCAGACCGTCAAACCGCCAGCAGGTGCTGGCGCGGACCGTCAAACCGCCAGCAGGTGCTGGCGGTAGTGCAGCAGCTCGTCGATCGACTCGTGGATGTCGGCCAGCGCCGTGTGCGCCTGCGCTTTCTTGAAGCCTTCCAGCGCCTTGGGCTTCCAGCGCCGCGCCAGTTCCTTGAGCGTGCTGACGTCGAGGTTGCGGTAGTGGAAGAAGGCTTCCAGCCGCGGCATGGTGTTGGCGAGGAAGCGGCGGTCCTGGCAGATCGAGTTGCCGCACATCGGGCTTTTGCCGGCGGGCACATAACGCTGCAAGAAGGCGATCACCTCGGCCTCGGCCGCGGCCTCGTCGACGGCCGAGGCCTTGACGCGGTCGATCAGCCCGCTCTTGCCGTGCGTGCCCTTGTTCCAGGCGTCCATGGCGTCGAGCACGGCGTCGCTCTGGTGCACCGCCAGCACCGGGCCTTCGACGCGCACGCTCACCTGCGGGTCGGTGACGACCACCGCCACCTCGATGATGCGGTCGCGGTCGGGGTACAGCCCCGTCATTTCGAGGTCGATCCAGATCAGGTTGTGTTCGCTGGCGGCAAGGGTCGGTGCAGGGGCGGCGGCTTCGCTCATGGTCATGCGGTTCGGAAGGGCTTGCGATTCTCGCCCAAGCCTACACTTCGGGCCCCATGCAGCCATCGTTCGTCTCCCTGGTGTTCGCCGCCGTCGTGCTGGCCTGGCTGGCGCTGCGGCTGTGGCTGGCCACGCGGCAGATCCGCCACGTGGCGCGGCACCGCGACCAGGTGCCGCCGGCCTTTGCCGGCAGCGTGACGCTGGCGGCGCACCGGCGCGCCGCCGACTACACCATCGCCAAGGCGCGGCTGGGGCTGCTGAGCATGGCCTTCGGCGCCGCCGTGCTGCTGGGCTGGACGCTGCTGGGCGGGCTCGACGCGCTCAACGTCGCGCTGCGCGACGCCGTGCTGCCGCGGTGGGGCACGATGGCCTACCAGCTATCGCTGCTGGCCGCGTTCACGCTGATCGGCGGCCTGCTGGAGCTGCCGTTCGACGTCTACGCCACCTTCGTGCTGGAGCATCGCTTCGGCTTCAACCGCGTGACGCCGGCGCTGTTCGTCGCCGACCTGCTGAAAGGCGCGCTGGTCGGCGCGCTGATCGGCCTGCCGCTGGCCGCGCTGATCCTGTGGATCATGGGCAGCCTGGGCACGAGCTGGTGGTTCTGGGCCTGGGTGGCGTGGGTCGGCTTCAACCTGCTGCTGCTGGTGCTGTACCCGACCGTGATCGCGCCGCTCTTCAACCGCTTCGAGCCGCTGCCCGACGAGGCGCTGAAGGCCCGCGTGCAGGCGCTGATGCAGCGCTGCGGCTTTGCGGCCAAGGGCTTGTTCGTGATGGACGGCAGCAAGCGCTCGGCACACGCGAACGCCTACTTCACCGGCCTGGGCGCGGCCAAGCGCGTGGTGTTCTTCGACACGCTGCTGGCGCGGCTGTCGCCGCCCGAGGTGGAGGCGGTGCTGGCGCACGAGCTGGGCCACTTCAAGCACCGCCACGTGCTCAAGCGCATGCTGATGATCTTCGGCGCCAGCGGCGCCGGCCTGGCGCTGCTGGGCTGGCTGGCGGGCGACAGCGGCTTCTACGCCGGCCTGGGCGTGGCGCCCAACCTGGCGGCGCCCAACGACGCGCTGGCGCTGCTGCTGTTCAGCCTGGCGCTGCCGCCGTTCCTGTTCTTCATCACGCCGCTGGCGTCGCAGCTGTCGCGCCGCCACGAGTTCGAGGCCGACGCCTACGCCTGCGCGCAAGCCGATGGCCGCAGCCTGGCCTCGGCGCTGCTGAAGCTGCACGAGGACAACGCCTCGACGCTGACGCCCGACCCGGTGTACGTGCGCTTCTACTACTCGCACCCGCCGGCCTCCGAGCGCCTGGCGGCGCTGCCGCAGCCGGCATGACGGCCCTCGCGCCTTGAGCCGCGACCCGCGGCCGACGCCCGGCCGCGGCGCCGCCGGCGCCAACCTCGACCTCGGCCTGGTGGTGGCCGCCCACGGCCGCCACGCGGTGGTGGAAACGCCCGAAGGCGAGCGCTGGCGCTGCCACCCGCGCGGCAAGAAAAGCGAGGTGGTGGTCGGCGATCGCGTGCGCTGGCAGCGCGCCGGCGACGAAGGCGTGATCGAGGCCATCGAGCCGCGCCGCAACCTGCTGTTCCGCCAGGACGAGTGGCGCAGCAAGTCGTTCGCCGCCAACCTCGACCAGTTGCTGATGCTGGTGGCGGCCGACCCGCCGTTCAGCGAATCGCAGCTGGCGCGCGCGCTGATCGCCGCCGCCGCGGCCGGCATCCCGGCGGTCATCGGCCTCAACAAGACCGACCTGCCGGTGGCCGCCGCCGCGCGCCAGCGCCTGCAGCCCTACCGCGCGATGGGCGTGGAGGTGCTGGAGCTGGCCGTCAAGGCCGCCCCCGACGAAGCGCTGGCGCTGCTGCGGCCGCGCCTGGAAGGGCGCACGACGCTGATCCTCGGCCCCAGCGGCGCCGGCAAGAGCACGCTGATCAACCGCCTGGTGCCCGGCGCCGGCGCGCAGGTGGGCGAGATCTCGGTGGCGCTGGCCAGCGGCCGGCACACCACCACCACCACCACCTGGTACTGGCTGGACGCCGAACGGCGCGGCGCGGTGCTCGATTCGCCGGGCTTCCAGGAGTTCGGCCTGCGCCAGTTGCAGGCCACCGAACTGGCCGCGCTGATGCCCGACCTGGCGGCCGAGCTGGGGCAATGCCGCTTCCACAACTGCACGCACCGCGAAGAGCCGCAATGCGGCCTGCGCGCCGCGCTGGAGGCCGGGCGCATCAGCGCCTCGCGCTGGCGCATCTACCAGGAGCTGTACGCCGAGCTGTCGCAGACGCGCTGGTGAGGCCGTCAACCCACCACGTTAGCCAGCGACAGCAGCGCCACCAGCAGCATCCACAGCACCACCGAGCGCCAGACCAGGCCGACCACGCTTTGCAGGTGGCCCGCCACCGGCGGCACGCCTGCGGTGGAGCCTTGGGCCTCGGTGCTGTCGGCCGGCAAGCCGGTGGTGAAGGTCTTGCTGCGGTCGGGCGTGACGCCCGGCGCCGCGGCGCCGCCCAACTGCACGCCCACTGCGCCGGCCGCGGCGGCGAGGATGATGCCTTCATTGCCGTAGTACCACAGCGCCGCGTCGCGCCGCCAGGCGCCGATGGCTTCCTCGAAGTTGCCGACCACCGCGAAGCCGAAGGCCGTGAGCCGCGCCGGCACGTGATCGATCCACTGGAAGATGCGGCGCGACAGTGCCAGCAGGTGGTCGTCGGCCGGCGCGTCGAGCATGCGGTGGCGGTAGCCCCAGAAGCGGCTGCAGAACTCGGCCATGCGGTAGAACACCGCGCCGGTGGGCCCCAGGCCCAGCGCCGACAGCACAACGAACCAGAAGAACACGCCGAACACGTGGCGGTGCGCCGCCAGCAGCGCATGCTCGATGACATGGCGCAGCACCTCGGTGCGCGGCAGTTCGCTGGCATCGAGGTGGCGCCACTCGGCCAGGCGCTGGCGCGCCAGGTCTTCGTCACCGCGGTCCAGCGCGTCGCGGATGTCGGTGAAGTAGTGGCTGAACTGGCGGAAGCCCAGCGTCAGGTACAGCAGCGCGACATCGAAGGCCAGCGCCAGCAGCAGGCTGTAGCGCGCCACCAGCAGGTACACGCCGCAGACCAGCGCCGACGGCACCAGCACCGAGACGCACCAGACGATCCAGCCGTGGTGCGACTTGCCGGCGTCGAAGTTGCGGCCCGTCCAGCGCACCCAGGCGAACAGCGCCTCGTGCACCCAGGTGTCGCGCGGGAGCGGCTTGAGCTGTTCGAGCAGCAGGGCCAGCAAGACGGCGAAGAAGCTCATCGCCGCCGATGATAGGGCGCGCGCCGGGGCCGCCTGTCAATGGCGCAGGAAGTGATACAGGTTGCGCAGCATGGCCGCGGTGGCGCCCCAGATGAAGTACTCGCCGGCGTGCGGGTCGCGCCGCCAGGGCATCGACAGGAACTGGCGCTGCCCGCCGTCGTACTGGAAGACGTGGCGGCGGTGGTGCGCCGGCGTCATCAGCCAGGCCAGCGGCACCTCGAAGGCTTCGGCCACCTCGAAGGCGTCGAGCTGCAGATCGAACGGCGGGTGCACGATGCCGACCACCGGCGTCACCACGTACTGCGTGACGGTGGTGTAGTCGGGCAGCCGGCCCAGCAGTTCCACGCGCGCCGGCGCCAGGCCCACTTCTTCCTCGGCCTCGCGCAGCGCGGTCGCCTCGGCGCTGGCGTCCTCGGGCTCGGCGCGGCCGCCGGGAAAGCTGATCTGCCCGGCGTGGTCGCGCAAATGCTCGGTGCGCCGCGTCAGCAGCACTTGCAGGCCGTCGTCGCGCTCGACCAGGCCGACCAGCACCGCGGCCGACGCGGCCGGCCGGCTGGGGTCGCCCAGGCGGCCGCCGTCGCCGCGGATCGGCGCTTCGAAGCCCTGCGCGGCGTGGAACTGCTGGCGCACGCCGGCGGCCGTCAGGCGGTCCGGCGCCACCGGGTCGAGGTGCTGGTCGTGCCCCGCCACCGGCACGGCATGCGGGTCGATGATGCGCGGCGGGCTCATGCTGAAATTGTGCGCCGCCCGGCAGCAAAAAGCCGCCTGGCGGCGGCTTCGGCGCTGAAGCGCGTGCGCTGTGCCCGAGCTTCGCTCAGGCCAGCTTCTGCGCTTCGCGCGTTCGCTGTGCATCGCGCTGCGCGCGATGAGGGCCTTGCGGCCCTTGCCCGAGCTTCGCTCAGGCCAGCTTCTGCGCTTCGCGCGTTCGCTGTGCATCGCGCTGCGCGCGATGAGGGCCTTGCGGCCCTTGCCCGAGCTTCGCTCAGGCCAGCTTCTCCTTGATCCGGGCCGACTTGCCGCTGCGCTGGCGCAGGTAGTACAGCTTGGCGCGGCGCACGTCGCCGCGGCGCTTGACTTCGATGCTGGACAGCAGCGGGCTGTAGAGCTGGAAGGTGCGCTCGACGCCTTCGCCGCTGGAGATCTTGCGCACGATGAAGCTGCTGTTCAGCCCGCGGTTGCGCTTGGCGATCACCACGCCTTCGTAGGCCTGCACGCGCTTGCGGGTGCCTTCGACGACGTTGACGTTGACGATCACCGTGTCGCCGGGGGCGAAAGCGGGGATCTTGCGGTTGAGGCGAGCGATTTCTTCCTGCTCGAGGGTGGCGATGAGGTCCACGGAGGGCTCCAGACGAACGATCTTGCGCGGGTGGGTTGAAGGAATCGAAGATCCCGGCAGAGGATCGAAAAACCGCGCATTGTAGCGCCTGCCGGCAGCTACGGGCCGAGGCCGGCCAGGAAGCGCTCGTCGGCGGCCGACAACCGCCCCGCGGCGCGCGCCGCGGCCAGCAGGTCGGGACGCCGCCGCGCCGTCAGCGCCAGCGCCTGTTGCCGCCGCCAGAGGGCGATCTGCCCGTGGTGGCCCGACAGCAGCAGCGGCGGCACCGCGCGCTCGCCCTCGGGCGTGTCCCAGCGCTCGGGGCGGCTGTAGGCGGGGCCTTCGAGCAGGCCGTCGGAAAAGCTGTCCTGCTGGTGCGACGGCGCGTTCAGCACGCCTTCCTGCAGCCGCGCCACGGCGTCGAGCAGCACCAGCGCCGGCAACTCGCCGCCGGAGAGCACGAAGTCGCCCAGGCTGATCTCCAGCGTCACGTTGCGGTCGATGAAGCGCTGGTCGATGCCTTCGTAGCGCCCGCACAGCAGCACCGCGCCCGGCCCGGCGGCAAGCCGCTGCACCAGCGCCTGGTCCAGCCGCTGCCCGGTGGGCGTGAAGTGCACGACCGCGGCCGGCTGTCCGCGATCGGCGCGATCGGCGCGATCGGCGCGATCGGCGCGGTCGCTGCGCACTGCGTCCAGCGCGCGCTGCAGCGGCTCGGCCAGCATCACCATGCCGGGGCCGCCGCCGAAGGGGCGGTCGTCGACGCGGCGGTAGGCGCCGTCGGCAAAGTCGCGCAGCGGCCACAGCCGCACGTCGACCTGCGCCGACTCGAAGGCGCGCCGCGTGATGCCCTGCGCCAGGTGCGGCGCGAACAGTTCGGGAAACAGCGTGACGACGTCGAAGCGCATGCCGCGCCGCCGTCAGTCAGCCGGATCCCAGTCGACCTCGATCAGCCCGGCCTCGCGGTCCACGCGGTCGACGTAGGCGTCGACGAAGGGAATCAGCACCTCGTGGGCATCGGCCGCCGCCGGCTGCACGCGCAGCACGCAGTGCGGGCCGGTCTCGATCAGGTTGCTGACCCGGCCCAGCGCCAGCCCCTGGCGGTTGCGCACCGCCAGGCCGATGAGGTCGACCCAGTAGAACTCGTCGGCATCCGGCGTCGGGAAGCTGGCGCGCGAGACGAAGACGCGGGCGCCGGCCAGCGCCTCGGCGGCGCTGCGGTCGTCCAGGTCTTGCGCGGTGGCGACGATGAACTCGCCCTGCTCGCGCGCCTGCACCACCTTCAGCAGCCGCGGCAGCGCGGCCGCCGCGCCGGGCGGCCGCGCCAGCACGCGTTCCCCCGGCGCCAGGTACCAGCGCTTGGACGAGAACAGCGCCTGCGGGTCGGCCGAGAAAGCCTTCAGCTTGATGCCGCCCTTGATGCCCCAGGCGCCGACGACGCGCGCCACTTCCACGGCGTCGGCCGGCGGCGCGGCATCGTCGGCCGCAAACGACGAAGCCGGATCGCGGGGATCCGGCTTCGCTGCGGAGCCTGCTCCGCGGGACACCGTGGGCGCCTTGGCGCGCGGCCTCAGGCCGCCTGCTTGGCCTGGCCGACCAGGCGCGCCACGGTCGGCGAGACCTGGGCGCCGACGCCGGTCCAGTAGGTCACGCGGTCCAGCGCCAGGCGCAGCGGCTGCTCGCCGCCGGCGGCCATCGGGTTGTAGAAGCCCACGCGCTCGATGAAGCGGCCGTCACGGCGCTCGCGCGAATCGGCCACCACCACGTTGTAGAACGGGCGCTTCTTGGCGCCGCCACGAGCCAGTCGGATCACGACCATGTTGAGATTTCCTTGGATAGTCGAAGAGACCACCGCAGCCGGGGGACACGCACGAGCCTGGGCGATCGAAGCAAAACCTTTTGTCCCGGCGAAGTAGATACGCCATTGGCATGGCCAGCGACGGGAACCGCGCATTATAGACTTGGCCGACCATGAGTCCACCCCCCGGCCGCGGCCGATCGAAGACGCTGGCCACCTGGATCGCGCTGGCCGGCGGCGCCCTCGGCCTGCACCGCTTCTACCTGTACGGCGCCGGCGACCGCTGGGGCTGGCTGTACGTGCCGCCCACGCTGCTGGGCCTGTGGGGCGCCTGGCGCTTGCGCGACCTGGGCCAGGACGACCGCCTGGCCTGGGCGCTGCTGCCGCTGCTGGGGCTGTCGCTGTCGGCCGCGATGCTGACGGCCATCGTCTACGGCCTGACCAGCGACGAGCGCTGGGCCGCCCGCCACGCCCCCGGCCAGCCGCCGCAAGCGACGCGCTGGGGCCCGGTGCTGGGCGCCATGCTGGCGCTGCTGCTCGGCGGCATCGCGCTGATGAGCACCATCGCCTTCGGCTTCCAGAAGCTGTTCGAGTCGCTGCTTGGCTGACCCGCCCATCCAGCGCCCCGTGCGCGGGCAGCATGCACGGGCCCCGCGCCCGGTCAACCTTGCCGGTTCAAACGGTGCGATGCCCAGTCAGCGGTCGCCGCCGCCTCAACGCCGTGGCGCAGCAAACGGATTGACGATGCGAAGACGCCCTTCGAAAACCTGCCCTGCGTGCATGTCTTCCGAGTAGAGCACCTCGCAGCCGGACTCCAACGCACTGGCAACGATCTGACTGTCGAAATGAGACAAGGAATGGCGCTGCGCCAAATCCAGCGCCATCAGCATGGTTCGCGTGCCCACCAGCACGACGTCCATGCGCCCGATGAGATCGACAACCACCTCGGCAGCCTGCTGTGGCGTAAAGCCCAGCTTGCGCCGCATCACGTTGGCAACCTCACCCAGCACTTGGCTTGAGATCGTCGCCGACGGCAGCATCAAGGCGATGGCTGCAGCTTTCTTGTCCGCCTCTCGTCCAAGCGCGTAGATCAAGACATTGCTGTCCAGGAACGTCTTGGCGGAAGACTCACCGGGCATTGGCTTCGTCGCGGTCGAAGCGATACGAAGATAGGTCGGCCTGGAAACGCATGTAGAACGCGGCGGCGTCCTGCCGCTGCGCGGAGCCGGCGGCCTCGGGCTTGCCGTAGCGGGCCGCCAGGAAATCGGCGAACTGCAGCACCTCGCTTGCCGCCTGCTGAGGCAGCGAAACGACGCGGTCGTAGATGCGGGCGGCGAGGCTCATGGCCGAGGCAACATTGGATCGAGAAACCGGCGCAATTATGCGCCGGCATGCCACGGTCGTCGCCATCCGCACCGTGCTGCATCCACACGGCGGGCGCCGCGCCGACGCCGCTAAACGCGCTAGAACAGCAGGAGACTCAAGCCGTAAAACACCGCGGCGATGAACGCGGTGGCCGGGATCGTGACGATCCAGGCCAGCACGATGTTGCCGGCCAGGCCCCAGCGCACGGCCGAGGCGTTGCGCACCGAGCCGACGCCGAAGATGGCGCCGGTGATGGTGTGCGTGGTCGACACCGGCACGCCCAACCCGGTGGCCACGAACAGCGTCACCGCGCCGCCGGTCTCGGCACAGAAGCCGCCCACCGGCTTGAGCTTGGTGATGCGCTGGCCCATGGTCTTGACGATGCGCCAGCCGCCGAACATCGTGCCCAGGCCGATGGCGATGTAGCACGACCAGATGGTCCACATCGGCGGCGCCGTCGACGCGGCGCTGGTGTAGCCCGAGGCGATCAGCAGCAGCCAGATGATGCCGATGGTCTTCTGCGCGTCGTTGCCGCCGTGGCCCAGCGAATACAGCCCGGCCGAGACGAGCTGCAGCCGCCGGAACCAGTTGTCCACCCGCAGCGGCGAGGTGCGCCTGAAGATCCAGGCCACCGCCACCATCATCAGCGCACCGAGCAGGAAGCCCATCACCGGCGAGACGAAGATGAAGAGCACCGTCTTGAAGACGCCGGAGCCGATCAACGGCCCGGTGCCGGCCTTGGCCACGGTGGCGCCAACGATGCCGCCGATCAGCGCGTGCGAGCTGCTCGACGGGATGCCATACCACCACGTGATCACGTTCCAGGCGATGGCGCCGATCAGCGCGCCGAACACCACGTGCTGGTCGACGATGCCCGGCTCGACGATGCCCTTGCCGACGGTGGCCGCCACCTTGAGCTGGAAGACCAGGATCGCCACCACGTTGAAGAAGGCGGCGAAGACCACCGCATGCTGGGGCTTCAGCACGCCGGTGGAGACCACCGTGGCGATCGAGTTGGCGGCGTCGTGGAAGCCGTTCATGAAGTCGAACAGCAAGGCCAGCACGACCAGCATCACGACGACCCACAGTGCGGTCGGTACGGTTTCCATCGTTTGTCGAGTCGGGTTGCGCGCGCCGGCGGCCGGCGCAGCCGCGCGGCACTCAGGAGTTTTCCAGCACCACGCCTTCGATCAGGTTGGCCACGTCCTCGCAGCGGTCGGAGATCGACTCCAGGTGCTCGTAGATGGCCTTGAGCTTGATCAGCTCGCGCGTGTCCTGCTCCTCGCGGAACAGGCGCGACATGGCCGAGCGCATCACGCGGTCGGCGTCGCTTTCGAGGCGGTCGATCTCCTCGCAGGTCTTGATCGCCGATTCGGCGACGTCGGCGCGCGAGAGCTGCGGCAGCAGCGTCAGCGCGTGCTGCACGCGCTCGCAGCAGCGCACCGAGATCTCGGTCAGGCGCACCACGTCTTCGCCGATGCGCTGCACGTCATACAGCGACATCACCTCGCTGGAGTCCTGCAGCAGGTCGAGGATGTCGTCCATCGCGTTGATCAGGCCGTGGATCTGCTCGCGGTCGATCGGCGTGATGAAGGTGCGGTGCAGCAGCCGGCTGACCTCGGCGGTGATCTTGTCGGCGGCGCGCTCGGCGCCGTCCACCTCGGCGGCGTACTTCTCGCGCAGCGTGCGGTCGGCGTAGTTCTCCACCATCGCCATGAACGAGCGCGCGCCCTGCGCGATGTGCGTGCCGTGCTCGTTGAACAACTCGAAGAAATTGCCTTCCTTGGGCAACAGCTTGCCGAAAACCATCCGCGTCACCCCTGGGCTGAATCGTCGGATTGTAGGGAGCCGCCGGCCTCGCCCGCCGCCGGCTTGCGGCGGCGGCGCCGGCGGCGCTTGGCCGGCGCGGCGACGGCGTCGTCGGCCGCGGGCCCGGCCGCCGGCTCGGCGCCGGGCTCGGCTGCGACTTGCACCGAGGTCGCCGCCGAGGTCGCTGCCGAGGTCGCCGCCGGTGCCGCCGCCGCGGCCGGCACGCGCCGCACGGTGCCCGTCTTGCGCTGGCCTTGCGCTTCGCGCAGCGTGCGCACCAGCGCTTCGCGTTCCTCGTCGCTGCCCAGATGGTAGTCCTCCCACCAGTCGGCCAGCTCGGCGTCGACCTCGCCGACATCGGCGCGCAGGCGCAGGAAGTCGTAGCCGGCGCGAAAGCGCGGCTGCGCCGCCAGCGAGGCGGCCGACGCCGCGGTGCGGCGCTCGAAGCGCGGCTGCATCTGCCAGATCTCGCGCATGTCGGCGGCCAGCTTGCCGCGGCCGGAGATGTCGCCGATGCGCGCGTCGAACACCGCGTCGATGGCCTGCTGCAGCGCCGGGAACGGGCTTTCGCCGGCGTCGCGCAGCGCCTGCCAGCGGCCCTGCACGTCGTGCCACAGCATGCACGCCAGCATGAAGCTGGGCGCCACGGCGCGGCCCTCGGCCACGCGGCGGTCGGTGTCGGCCAGCGCCAGCTCGACGAACTTCTCGCGCGCCGGGTGCGCCACGTCGGGGTGCAGCACGGCGTCCAGCACCGCGAAGACGCCGCGGTCCAGGCCCTGCCTGCGCAATTCTTCGATGCTGCGCAGCGCATGCCCGGTCTGCAGCAGCTTGATCATCTCGTCGAACAGCCGCGAGGCCGGCACGTTGGCCAGCAGCGCACTCATCTCGCGCACCGGCTGCTGCGTCGCGGGGTCGAGCGCAAAGCCCAGCTTGGCCGCGAAGCGCACCACGCGCACGATGCGCACCGGGTCTTCGCGGTAGCGCGTGGCGGGGTCGCCGATCATGCGCAGCACGCGCGTGCGGGCGTCGGCCAGGCCGCCGTGGTAGTCGACCACGGTCTGCGTGATCGGGTCGTAGTACATCGCGTTGACGGTGAAGTCGCGCCGCGCCGCGTCCTCGATCTGCGGGCCCCAGACGTTGTCGCGCAACACGCGGCCGCTGGCGTCCACCACGTGGGCCTTGTCGCTGATCTGCTGCTTGGCCGTCTTCTCGTTGCCGCTGACCTGCTCGGCGGCGGCGCTGTCGAGGTAGGCGCGGAAGGTCGAGACCTCGATCACCTCGTGCTCGCGGCCGCGGCCGAACACCACGTGCACCAGGCGGAAGCGCCGGCCGATGATGAAGGCGCGGCGGAACAGCGCCTTCACCTGCTCGGGCGTGGCGTCGGTGGCGACGTCGAAGTCTTTCGGCCGCAGGCCGACCAGCAGGTCGCGCACCGCGCCGCCGACGATGTAGGCCTCGTGCCCGGCATCTTTCAGCGTGCGCACCACGCGCACCGCGTTGTCGTCCAGCAGCTTGGGGTCGATGCCGTGCTCGGCGGCCGCGATCTCGACGCGCCGGCCCAGGGGAATCAGGGGAACCGCGGCTTCCGCCGGCGGCGCCGCGGCCGGCGCCTCCTTGCCGAGCAGCCGGTTGATGAATCGCTTGATCATTCGAAGAGCCTGAGGATGGGCCAGGCGCGTTGCCGCGCAACGGCTTCGAGCGCCGGGCCGGGATTGGTGGCGACCGGGTGGCTCACGTGCTCCAGCAGCGCCAGGTCGTTGATGGAATCGCTGTAGAACACCTGGGCCTCGAAGTCGGCCCAGTCGGCGCCCTGGCCGCGCAGCCAGTCGTGCACGCGCTGCACCTTGCCGGCGCGGAACGCCGGCGTGCCGCTGATGGCGCCGGTGGCGCGGCCGGCGGCGTCGCGCTGCAGTTCGGTGGCGATCAGCGTCTCGATGCCGAAGAGCGCCGCGATCGGCCGCGTGATGAAGTCGTTGGTCGCCGTCACCACGGCCAGCCGGTCGCCGGCCTCGCGGTGGCGCTGCACCAGCGCCAGCGCGCGCTCGTGCAGCGCCGGGCGCGCCCGCTCGTCGATGAAGCGGGCCTGCGCCGCGGCCAGCTCCGGCGCCGGGCGGTCGCGCCAGGGCGCGGTGCAGAAGTCGACGTAGGCGTCGATGTCCAGCCGCTCGGCCTTGTACTGCTCGTAGAAGGCGTCGTTGCGGCGGCGGTACTCGGCGGCGTCGGCCCAGCCCAGCTCGATCAGGAACTCGCCGAAGGCGTGGTCGGAGTCGATCGGCAGCAAGGTGCCGTCGAGGTCGAACAGCGCCAGCTTCATCGCCCTTCCTCGGCCAGCATGCTGCGCAGCAGCGGCACGGTGACGGCGCGCGAGCGCGCCAGTGAGAACTGGTCCAGCCGGTCGAGCAGGCCGATCAGGCTGCCCATGTCGCGCTCGAAGCGCGTCAGCAGGTGGTCCATCACCTCATCGGACAAGAAGATGCCGCGGCGGTCGGCCTCGCGGCGCAGCGCGGCGCGCGTTTCGGCTTCCGACAGCGGCTGCAGCGCGAACACGTGGCCCCAGCCCAGCCGCGTGCGCAAGTCGTCGCGCAGCGGCAGGTCCACCGGCGGCAGGCGGCCGGCAGCGGCGATCGGCACGCCCTGGCCGGTGGCCTCGACGAACAGCGCGAAGGCGGCCTGCTGGGCGGCGACGTCCAGCGCCTCGCAGCGGTCGATCACCACCAGCGACCAGTCGGCCGCCGCCGTCCAGGGCACGGCGTCGCGGGCATCGAACCAGCCCACGCGCTGGCCTTGCTGCTGCTGGCGGTGCGCCAGCGCGCGCAGCAGGTGGGTCTTGCCGCTGCCGGCCGGCCCCCAAAGGTAGATCGGCGGCGCCGGCAGTTGCAGCGCCTGCAACTGCGCGTGCGCCGCGGCGTTGGGGCCGGGCAGGAAGCTTTCGAACGTGGGCAGCGGCTCCGGCCCGATGGCCAGCGGGATCTGCTGCATCGTCGGCACGACCATCATCGGCCTCAATGCCAATGCGGCCCGCCGCCGCGCAACTCGGCCAGGCGGCGCTGCAGCGCGGCGGCGTCGTCGGCCTGCGGGTGGTGTTCGAGATAACAGCCCAGGTCGTCGGCGGCCTCGCCGTAGCGGCCCAGCTCGGCGCGCGCCAGGCCGCGGTCGCGCCGCTCGTCCCAGGCCTCGGGCAGCAGCACGACCAGGCGCTCCAGCACGGCCAGCAGGCGCGGCCAGTCTTCGGCCGTGCGGTGGATCTCCTTCAGGTTGCGCAGCAGCCGGGCGACCACGTCGCGCGGCGGCGCGGGCTGCAGGAACAGGCCCAGCGGCGCCTCGAAATCGCCCGTCAGCCCGCGCTGGCGGCGGTACGGCAGCAGGCGCTCGTCCAACTCGTCGCGCGACAGCGACTGGCCGCTGAACGGGTCGATCACCACCTCGCCGCGCGGCAGGTGCAGCTTGACCAGGAAATGCCCCGGAAACGAGATGCCCGCCGCCTGCAGCCCCACCTGGCCGGCGAACTCGATGTACAGCAGCGCCAGCGTGATCGGGATGCCGCGCCGCGTGCGCAGCACCTCACTGAGGTAGCTGTTGCGGGCGTCGTAGTAGTCGTTCACGTTGCCGGCGAAGCCCAGCTCCTGGAAGAAGTAGCGGTTGAGCAGGCGCAGCCGCGGCAGCGGCGCCGCGTCGGCCGGCAGGCGCCGGCGCAGGCGCACGGCGAGTTCGTCGATCTGCGCCAGCACGTCCTGCACGTCCAGGCGCGGATACTCGTCCTGCGCCACCGAAATGGCGGCTTCCAACGCCGAAAGGCTGGCGTCGTCCGCCACCAGGGTGGCGAAGTATTGCAGCGCGGTCGGCGTTTCGAAGTGCAGCGAGCCTGGCATGGGTCGGTTGGCCGCGAGTGTAGGTCAGCCACGCCGGCGGAACTGCTGCCAGCGCAGCCCGCACAGCCGCAGGCAGCCCAGGTAGGCCAGCGCCACGGCCGGCAGCAGCAGCGCCATCCAGCCGGCGCGGCGCCACGGGTTGGCGCTGCCGAGCCAATCGATCGCATGCCCCGCCCAGCCCAGCAGCAGCGCCAGCAGCACGCAGCCGGCCCCCACCTGCAGCACGAAGCGGCGCCAGCCCGGCTGCGGCTGGTAGGCGCCGCGGCGGCGCAAGCCGTGCAGCAGGAAGGCCGCGTTGCCGGTGGCGCCGAGGCCGATCGACCAGGCCAGCCCGGCCGGCCCCAGCCAGGGCACCAGCAGCAGGTTCAGCGCCTGCGTGGCAAGCAGCACGCCGATGGCGATGCGCACCGGCGTGCGCACGTCCTGGCGCGCGTAGAAACCCGGCGCCAGCACCTTGACGGCGACGATGCCCAGCAAGCCGAAGCCGTAGCCGCGCAGCGCCTGCGCCGTCTGCACGACATCCGCCGCGTTGAAGGCGCCGTGGTGGAACAGCACGGCGATCAGCGGCGCCGGGAACACCGCCAGCGCCACCGCGCACGGCAGCGCCAGCAGCAGCACGAGGCGCAGGCCCCAGTCCAGCAACTGCGCGTAGTGCGCCGCGTCGCCGCGCCCCTGCGCGCTGGACAACTGCGGCAGCAGCACCGAGGCCAGCGCGACGCCCAGCAGCCCGGTCGGGAACTCCATCAGCCGGTCGGCATAGAACAGCCACGACACCGCGCCGACCCCGAGTTGCGAGGCGATCTGCGTGTTGATCAGCAGCGAAATCTGCGCCACCGAGACGCCCAGCAGCGCCGGCGCCATCTGCCGCAGCACGCGGTGCACGCCGGGGTGGCGCCAGGCGCGGACGATCGCCGCCGGGCCGATGCCGAAGTGCGGCAGCCGGCCGATGCGCGCCAGCGCCGGCGCCTGCACCGCCAGCTGCAGCAGCCCGCCCAGCATCACGCCGGCGGCCAGCGCCAGGATGGGCTGCACGCCCCAGGCCTTGAACAGCGGTACGCCGCCCCAGGCGGCGGCGATCAGGCTCAGGTTCAGCAGCACCGGCGTCAGCGCCGGCACCGCGAAGCGCTTCCAGGTGTTGAGGATGCCGGCCGACAGCGCCACCAGCGACATGCAGCCGATGTAGGGGAACATCCAGCGCGCCATCAGCACCGCGAGGTCGAACTCCTGCAGCCCGGCGGCCAGCAGCCACACCAGCAGCGGTGCCGCCGCCACGCCGACGGCGCAGGTGAGCAGCAGCGCCCACAGCAGCACGGTGGCGACGGCGTCGATCAGCGACTGCGTGGCCTCGTCGCCCTCGCGCTCGCGCGTGGCGGCCAGGAAGGGCACGAAGGCTTGCGAGAACGCGCCCTCGGCGAACAGCCGGCGCAGCAGGTTGGGCAGCCGGAAGGCGACGTTGAAGGCGTCGGTCAGCGCCCCGGCACCGAACTGCGCGGCCACCAATTGGTCGCGCACCAGCCCGGTGACGCGGGAGGCCAGGGTCAGCAGCGAGACGGTGGAGGCGGCCTTGAGGAGGTTCACGGGCGATCAGCGCGCGAGTATAGGCGGGCGTGGTATAGTCGCCGGCTTCGCACCAAACACGCGCCCGAAAAGCTCTACACCCGCATGGCCACCTCGTCCAAAGCCAAGAAGAAGACCGTCCGCCTCGCCTCGGGCCGCAAGCGCGCCCGGCAGGACGTGGCGATCAATGCCGCCAACACCTCGCTGCGCTCGCGTTTTCGCACCGTCGTGAAGAACGTGCAGAAGGCGGTGGCCGGCGGCGACAAGGCCAAGGCGACCGAGCTGTTCAAGAGCGGCCAGAGCGTCATCGACTCGGTGGCCGACAAGGGCATCTTCCACAAGAACAAGGCCGCCCGCATCAAGAGCCGGCTGGCCGCCAAGGTCAAGGCGCTGGCGCTCGCCGCCTGAGCCGAAGCGTTTCCCGGTGCCAGCAAAGGGCCTGCGCTTGCAGGCCCTTTGTCATTTCGGGGCCGTGATTTCCACCACCTGCAACTCGTTGTCGCGGGCGAAGTTCATCACGAAGTCCCAGGCCATCGGCTCGATGCCGCGCAGCGCGTCGCTGACGATCACGCACTTGATGCCGTCGACCACGCGCGGCACGCAGTACGGCGAATAGCCGATCGCGGCGCTGATGCCGCCCTGCCCGCCGCCGGGCCTGAAGATCGACATCGCGCCGGCCAGCCGCTCGGCCCAGTCGCTGGGGCGAAAGGTGCGGCCGTCCTTCGTCACTCCCTGGATGTAGTACTGGCGCGGAACGGCAAGGCTCATGGGCGGCTGCGGTGCGGCCTGGATGCCGGCCGGCGGTTGTAGCAAGCGCAGGTTTCCAGCGCCTGACGCGGGTAAACCCGCGCTTCGGATTGTGCATCGAAGCGGTTGAGCAACAGCAAGCATGAATCGGTCCAGCGGCACCTGACCCCTTCGTTCTCGGCCATTGCGGCCCGACCTTTAGAATTTCCGCCCGGCCGGCAGCGACCGCGAAGGTGGCTCGCCGGCCGATTTGTTTCCATCGCAGAAAGGCCCGCATGAACGCCCCGGACAAAGTGCCCACCTCGCCGATGCCGCACGTGATGAACACCTATGGCCGCTTGCCGATCGCGCTGTCGCACGGCCAGGGCTGCTGGGTCTGGGACACCAACGGCCGGCGCTACCTCGACGGCCTGGCCGGCATCGCCGTCAGCACGCTGGGCCATCACCACCCGCAGCTGGTGCCGGCGCTGCAGGAGCAGATCGCCAAGATCATCCACTGCTCCAACTACTACGAGGTGCCGCTGCAGGAGCAGCTCGCCGCGCGGCTGTGCGAGATCTCGGGCCTGGACAACGCCTTCTTCTGCAGCACCGGGCTGGAGGCCAACGAGGCCGCGATCAAGCTGGCGCGCAAGTTCGGCCACGACAAGGGCATCGAGCGGCCGGAGATCATCGTCTACGAGAAGGCCTTCCACGGCCGCTCGATCGCCACGCTGTCGGCCACCGGCAACCCCAAGGTGCAGGCCGGCTTTGGCCCTCTGGTGGAAGGTTATGTGCGCGTACCGCTGAACGACCTGTCGGCGGTCGAGGCGGCGGCGCGCAGCAACCCCAACGTGGTGGCGGTGTTCCTGGAGACCATCCAGGGCGAAGGCGGCATCAACCCGACGCGCGCCGACATCCTGCAAGGCCTGCGCGCGATCTGCGACCGCCAGGACTGGCTGCTGATGCTCGACGAGGTGCAGTGCGGCCTGGGCCGCACCGGCAAGTGGTTCGCGCACCAGTGGGCCGGCATCAAGCCCGACGTGATGCCGCTGGCCAAGGGCCTGGGCTCGGGCGTGCCGATCGGCGCGGTGGTGGCCGGGCCGCGCGCGGCGCGCATCTTCGGGCCCGGCAACCACGGCACCACCTTCGGCGGCAACCCGCTGGCCATGCGCGCCGGCGTCGAGACGCTGCGCATCATGAGCGACGACGGCCTGCTGGCCAACGCCGCGGCGCGCGGCGAGCAGCTGCGCGCGGCCTTCGAGGCGCAGCTCAAGCCGCTGCCCGGCGTGAAGGACATCCGCGGCCAGGGCCTGATGATCGGCATCGAGCTCGACCGCCCCTGCGGCGTGCTGCTGCAGCGCGCGGCCGACGCCGGACTGCTGATGAGCATCACCGCCGACAGCGTGATCCGGCTGCTGCCGCCGCTGGTGATCAACGCCGACGAATGCGATCAGCTCGTGCAGATCCTGGTGCCGCTGGTCAAGGCCTTCCTCGCGGAACCGCGGGCATGAAGCCCGGCTTCTCGCTGATGAAACACTTTCTGCAGTTCAAGGACCTGCGTGCCGAGGAGTACGCCTACCTCTTCGAGCGCACGCGCATCATCAAGACGCGCTTCAAGAACTACGAGCGCTACCAGCCGCTGGCCGACCGCACGCTGGCGATGATCTTCGAGAAGGCCAGCACCCGCACGCGCGTCAGCTTCGAGGCCGGCATGTACCAGATGGGCGGCTCGGTGGTGCACCTGACCACCGGCGACAGCCAGCTCGGCCGCGCCGAGCCGGTGGAAGACAGCGCGCGCGTGATCAGCCGCATGGTCGACATCGTGATGATCCGCACCTACGAGCAGAGCAAGCTCGAGCGCTTTGCCGCGCACTCGCGCGTGCCGGTCATCAACGGGCTGACCAACGAGTACCACCCCTGCCAGATCCTGGCCGACATCTTCACCTTCATCGAGCATCGCGGCGACATCAAGGGCAAGGTGGTGGCCTGGGTCGGCGACGGCAACAACATGGCCAACACCTGGCTGCAGGCGGCCGAGATCCTGGGCTTCGAACTGCACGTCAGCACGCCCAGCGGCTACGAGATCGACAGCAAGCTGTTCGGCGCCGCGCCGGCCTGCCTGAAGACCTTCAAGAGCCCGGCGGCCGCCTGCGACGGCGCGCACCTGGTGACCACCGACGTCTGGACCAGCATGGGCTTCGAGGCCGAGAACGCCGCGCGCCAGGCGGCCTTCGCCGACTGGTGCGTCGACCCGCAGATGATGCAGCTTGCGCAAAGCGACGCGCTGTTCATGCACTGCCTGCCCGCGCACCGCGGCGAGGAGGTCGCCGCCGAGGTCATCGACGGGCCGCAAAGCGTGGTCTGGGATGAAGCCGAAAATCGAATGCACGTGCAGAAGGCGCTGATGGAGTACCTGCTGCTCGGCCGCATCGGCTGAGCTTTCGGTCGCGGCGCCGCTGCGGCAGCGTGGCTCAGCCGGCCCTGAAGCGCAGGTTGGCGCGCGTCAGCTGGCGGGTCGACGTGCAGCCCATCAGCTTCATGTCGCGCACGATCTCGTCGCGCAGCCGTTGCAGCGCGCGCTCCACGCCGGCCTGGCCGGCGGCGGCCAGCGGGTAGAGGTAATAACGCCCCAGTCCGACGGCCTTGGCGCCGAGCGACAGCGCCTTCAGCACGTGGGTGCCGCGCTGCACGCCGCCGTCCATCATCACGTCGATGCGGTCGCCCACGGCGTCCACCACCTCGGCCAGCTGGTCGAAGGCGCTGCGCGAACCGTCGAGCTGGCGGCCGCCGTGGTTGGACAGCACGACGCCGCGACAGCCGATGTCGGCGGCGCGGCGGGCGTCGGCCGCCGACATCACGCCCTTCAGGCAGAACGGGCCGCCCCATTCGCGCACCATCTGCGCCACGTCGTCCCAGTTCATCGCCGGGTCCAGCATTTCGGTGAAGTAGCGGCCGATCGACATCGCGCCGCCGCCCATGTCGACATGCTCTTCGAGCTGCGGCAGGCGAAAGCGCTCGTGCGTCACGTAGTTGATGCCCCACGCCGGCTTCAGCGCGAACTGCGCCATGCCGCCCAGCGTCAGCCGGAACGGGATCGAGAAGCCGGTGCGCAGGTCGCGCTCGCGGTTGCCGCCGGTGATGCTGTCCACCGTCAGCATCATCACCTGCACGCCGGCTTGTTTGGCCCGCTGCAGCATGGCGCGGTTGAGGCCGCGGTCCTTGTGGAAATAGAACTGGTAGACCTGCGGCGTGTCGTAGGCCTGGCGCAGTTCCTCCAGGCTCACCGTGCCCAGCGACGAGACGCCGAACATCGTGCCCAGGCCGGCGGCGGCGGCGGCCACCGCGCGCTCGCCGCGGTGGTGGAACAGCCGCTGCAACGCGGTGGGCGAGCAATAGAACGGCACCGCCAGCTTCTGACCCATCACGGTGACCGAGAGGTCGACGTCGGTCACGCCGCGCAGCACGCTGGGCACGAGGTCGCAGTCGTCGAAGCTGTCGGTGTTGCGGCGGTGCGTGCGCTCGTCGTCGGCGGCGCCGTCGATGTAGTCGAAGATCGGCCCCGGCAGCCGGCGCCGAGCCAGTTGGCGGAAGTCGTGGAAGTTGTGGCAGTGGGACAGTCGCATCGCGGGTCTTTCGGCGCTGTGCGGTGGGGCTGGGGCGCGATGTTCGCGGCCGCCGCGCCGGCCGGCAACTGAAACTTCGGCCGCGCCGCGGCCAAGAAATTTCACGCGCCCGAAGGCCGTGCTCAGCCCACCGTCTGCAGCAGCCAGTCGGCGAAAGCCGCGCACTCCCAGCGCTCCAGCGCGCCCGGCGCGTGGCACAGGTAGTAGTTGTGCGGGCTGGCCACCGAGTGCTCCGACAGCGGCACCAGGCGCCCGGAATCGAGCCAGGCCGCGCCCAGCTTGGGGCGCACCAGCATCACGCCGAAGCCCGAGGCCGCGGCGTCGTAGGCCAGGCCGATGTCGTTGAACTGCGAGCCGCTGGGCTCGGGCAGCTCGACGCCGCAGTGCCTGAACCACGGCGCCCAGGGTTCCAGCGGGCTGCGGATCAGCCGCGTCTGCGACAGCTCGGCCAAGCTGTCGAAGCCGTTGAAAGGCCCGAACTCGTTGACGAAGGCCGGGCTGCAGGCCGGCGTGAGGCGGTCGGACTGCAGCAGCCTGAACTCGCAATCGACATAGCCGCCGGGACCGAAGCGCACCTCCAGGTCGGCCTGTTCGGCCGTCACGTCGGCCAGCGGGATGGCCACGTGCAGCACCAGGTCGACGTCGGGGCATTGGGTGCGGAACAGCTCCAGCCGCGGCATCAGGAACTGGCGGCAGAAGGTGGGCGGCGCGGCCAGCCGCAGGCGCGCGCGGCGTTGCGGCGTGCCGTGGCCGCCGCTGTGCTGCAGCAAGGCCAGGCCGGCGCGCACCTGGTTCAGGTAGGCGGCACCGTCGGTGGTGAGCGAGAACTCGCGCCCGAACAGCTTGAAGCCGAGGTGGTCTTCCAGCTGCCGCACGCGGTGGCTGACGGCGCTGGCGGTCACGCACAGTTCCTCGCTGGCGCGGGTGGCGCTGCGCAGCCGCGCCAGCGCCTCGAAGGTCATCAGGCACTGGATCGGCGGAATGCGGTGGATGGCCATCGCCGCGGCGTCGCGCGCAAAAGGCGTCGGGTGGGCGCGCGCTTCAGTAGGTCGAGCGCCCGCCGCTGATGTCGAACACCGCGCCGGTGCTGAAGCTGCAGTCCTCGCTGGCCAGCCAGGCGGCGAGCGCGGCGATCTCCTGCACCTCGACGAAGCGGCCCATTGGGATCTTGCCCAGCATGTAGTCGATGTGGCTTTGCGCCATCTGCTCGAACATCGCGGTGCGCGCCGCCGCCGGCGCGATGGCGTTGACCAGCACGCCCTGCGTCGCCGTTTCCTTGGCCAGCGACTTGGTCAGCGCGATCAGCCCGGCCTTGCTGGCGCTGTAGTGGCTGGCGTTGGGGTTGCCTTCCTTGCCCGCCACCGAGGCGATGTTGACGATGCGGCCGTAGCCCTGCTTGAGCATCGCCGGCACCACGTGGCGGCAGGTGAGGTAGGGGGCGATCAGGTTGACCTCGATGACGCGCCGCCACACCTGCGGGTCCAGCGTCCAGGTGCTGGCATTGCCGCCGGTGATGCCGGCGTTGTTGACCAGCACGTCGATGCGGCCGCCGGCGCGCGCCAGCGCATCGGCCGTGGCCGCCGCCACGTCGGCGTCGTCGGTCAGCTCGACGCGGCGCGTCAGCACCGGGCCCAGGCCTTGCAACGCGGCCTGCGCCTCGGCCAGGCGGGCCTCGTCGATGTCCCACAGCATCGCCGTGGCGCCGGAGCGCAGGAAGCGTTCGGCGCTCGCCAGGCCGATGCCTTGCGCGCCGCCGGTGATCACCGCGACGCGGCCTTGCAGGTCGATGTGGTTCATGCGTCCAGCCCTTTCAGCGCCGCAGGATTCGTCGCGCGGCAGTCGGCGATGTATTGCTCGATGATGGCTTCGAAATTTGGCTCGGGCTTGAGCCCCAGCTTGGCGGCACGCGCCGCGCTGGCACCCTTCGGCCAGTTGGCGACGATGCCGGCAATGCGCTCGTCGCGCTCGAAGCGCACGCGCTCGCGCACGCGCGGGCCGGCCACGGCTTGCAGCGCATCGAGCATCCGCTGCACCGTGATGTTGATGGCCGGCAGGTTCAGCGCCGTGCGGCCGCCGAAGGCCTCGCGGCTGGCTTCGTACACCGCGATCAGGCCGTCGACCGTGTTGCCGACCGAGGTGACCGGGTGCGAGACGGTGGCGTCCACCGGGCACAGCGAGGCTTCGCCCGCCAGCGGCTCGCGGATGATGCCGCTGAAGAACGAGCTGGCCGCGCCGTTGGGCCGGCCGGGGCGCACCGTCACCGTCATCAGCCGCGCGGCACGGCCGTCGAGGTAGCCTTTGCGCGTGTAGTCGGCGATGAGCTGCTCGCAGATCAGCTTGTGCGTGCCGTAGCTGGTCTGCGGCGTCGGCAGCGTGTCGTCGGCGACGACAGGCGGCAGCGGCACGGCCGGGTCGGGCCCGAACACCGCCACCGAGCTGCTGAACACGAGCCGCGCCGGCGGCGCGCCCTGCTCGCGGCGGTGGCGCAGCGCGTCGAGCAGCGCGCGCGTGCTGTCGAGGTTGGAGCGCAGGCCCAGTTCGAAGTCGGCCTCGCATTCGCCGGAGACGGCCGAGGCCAGGTGGAAGACGCCGTCGAAGGCCTCGTCGCGCAGACCTTCGGCCTGCGCCAGCAGCGCCCCGACGCGGCCCTGCACGCGCGCGTCGGCCAGCAGCGCGGCCGGTGCCGCCGCCTGGTCGGCGATGACCAGTTGCGTGATGCGTTGGCCGCCCAGCGTGCCGCGCGCCAGCAGGCGCTGCGCCAGGCGCGCGCCGACGAAACCGGCGCCGCCGGTGATGAGGATCTTCATGGCGGGCTCCGCCCTCGTCAAAGGTATGACGATTGTGCGCCCGCCCCGGCGGCCGCCGGATCGGGGCTCACCCGCGGCCGGGGCGCCGGCGCCGGCGTTGCACCACGCCGGCCAGGCCGGCGGCCAGCGCCAGCGCCAAGGGCGCCGGCTCGGCCACCGTCAACGGGTCGGTGCCGGGGTTGCCGGAGCCGTCGCCCAGCAGCGACCAGTGCCGCGGCCCGTCCTGCACGAAGTAGCCCTCGGGCAGCACCAGTTGCACGTCGTCGGACAGCAGCGTGATGCCCGTGATCTTGGCGGTATGCGCAAAGTCCGAGAACCCTTCGCCGCCGACCAAGGTGTCGAAGTCGATCTGGAAGGCGTTGGCGCCGGCAGCGAAGCCGGCCATGTAGATGATCGACAACTCCGCGTGCACCGACGGCCCCGAGACGCTGCCGCCGGCGCCGTCGTGCGAGGTGCCGTCGCTGTCGCCGTAGTGCGCGTGGACCACCTCGGTGAAGCCGACGCCGCCGCTCGCCGCCAGGTGCACGCTGGCGCTGCCCAGCTTGCCGGGGACGTTCGATCCGCCGTACTCGCCTTCGCCGAGAACGTCGAACTGCATGGCGAACAATGGGTTGGTCGAAGCACTGGCCAGCGGCGTCAGCCAGAACGGCAGCACCGAACGCGCCGTGACGCCCACCGAGCCGCCGATGCCGGCGTCGCCGGTGCCCGCGCGGTGGCTGGACGCCGAGACATGCGCCGCCGCCGGGCTGGCCTGCCCGGCGCCGTGGTAGTTCCAGCCCACGAAGTCCAGCGTCGTGCTGCCCGGCCCGGCCACCGTGCCCGACCATGCCGCGGCGGCGCAGTCGGCGCCGAAAGCCATGGTTTGCGAGGGCGCCGACGGCGGGATGAAGAACACCGCCGCCTGGCTGGACTTGGGCGGCAGGTGCGGCGCTTCCACGAAGACGGGGCAGCCCGCCGCCTGCGCGGCCGGCAGGCCGCCCAGCGTGGACAGGACGGCCAGCACGCCGGCCAGCGCCGGCCCGCGGCGGCGCGCGGATGAAACGATCGAAGGCATGAGGAGGTCTCCCACAAGCGGCGCGACGGCACCGCCTACCCAGCCATACGGAGCCGGGCGCCGCCGTCCGCCAGCCCCCCCTCGTTCGACGGGCAGGGCATGGGCTATGCTGGGGTTCGATCCTTCAGGCGCTGGCCGACGTCTACGCGCGCTTGGTGCAAGGTGGTGGAGATGCGTTACTTCGGCGGGCTGGAGATGGACGAGATCGCCGCCGCGCTGGGCGTCGGCAAGCGCACGGTCGAGCGCGACTGGGGACTGGGAGAAGGCGCGCCGCTTTCTCTAGGCCGCGCTGAAATCGGGTTAGCCTCCTTCCTCTGTCCACGCGGCATGGCGGCCGGCGCCGGCGCATTCCGTATCCACCGCCATGAAGCTCTCCGCCGCCGACTGGGCCCGCCTGCTGCCGCTGCTGGACGATGCGCTGGAACTGCCGGCGCCCGAGCGCGCCGCGTGGCTGCAGCGGCAGCCGGCCGAGCTGCAGGCGCCGCTGGCCGAGCTGCTGCAGGACCGCCAGGCGATCGAGACCCACGACTTCCTGGCCGCGCTGCCCGCGCTGGACGAGCCGGCCGCCAGCGCCGGCCCCGCGGCCGGCCAGCGCGTGGGGCCTTATCTGCTGCAGGCCGAACTCGGCCGCGGCGGCATGGCCTGCGTCTGGCTGGCCCGGCGCGCCGACGGCGCGCACCAGCGCCCGGTGGCGCTGAAGCTGCCCTTCGTCGACGGCGCACGCTCGCGGCTGATTGCCGAGCGCTTCGTGCGCGAGCGGCGCATCCTGTCGTCGCTGGCGCACCCGCACATCGCCGGCGTGCTGGACGCCGGCAGCGACGGCGGCCAGCCCTGGCTGGCGATGGAATACGTGCAGGGCGAGCCGCTCACGCAATGGGCCGACGCGCGGCGGCTGGACACCGCCGCGCGGCTGCGGCTCTTCCTGCAGGTGCTGCAGGCGGTGCAGCATGCCCATGCGCGGCTGGTGATCCACCGCGACATCAAGCCCGGCAACGTGCTGGTGGACGAGCAAGGCCAGGTCAAGCTGCTCGACTTCGGCGTGGCCAAGCTGCTGGAGGCCGACACCGGCACCGAGTCGGACACGCCAACGACCGACCTCACGCGCTGGGGCGGCCGCGCGCTGACGCCGCAGTACGCCTCGCCCGAGCAGGTGGCCGGCCGGCCGCTGGGCACGGCCAGCGACGTCTACTCGCTGGGCGTGCTGCTGTACGAGCTGCTCACCGGCACGCGGCCCTACACGCTGGCGCGCGACACGCCGGCGGCGCTGGAAGAAGCCATCCTCGGCGCCGCCATCCGCGCGCCCAGCCAGGCCGCGGCTGATGCCGCCACCCGCCGCGCGCTGCGCGGCGACCTCGACACCGTGCTGCTGAAAGCGCTGGCCCTGCAGCCCGAACAGCGCTACGCCTCGGCCGAGGCGCTGGCGCAGGACCTGCAGCGTCACCTGCAGCGCCAGCCGGTGCTGGCGCGGCCGGCCGGGCTGGCGTACCGCGCCGGCCGGCTGCTGCGCCGCCATGCGCTGATGGCCACCGCGTCGGCCCTGGTCGCCGTCGCCTTGCTGGCCGGCGCCGGGCTGGCGCTGTGGCAGGCCGGGCGCGCGCGCGCCGAGGCGCGCGGCAGCCAGGCGGCGCAGGCCTTCCTGGCGCGGCTGCTGTCGGACAACGATCCACAACAGTCGCAGGGCCGCGAGCTGAGCGCGCGCGAACTGCTGCAGCGCGCCGCCGGCCGCATCGACACCGAGTTCGCCGGCCAGCCCGAGTTGCAGGCCCGGCTGCACCAGGTGGTGGGCGGCATCTTCATCGAGCTGGGCGACATGGCCGCCGCCGCGCGCCACCTGGGCGCGGCGCTGCAGGCGCGCCGCCAGGCCGCGCTGGCCGACGACGAAAGCGGCGTGGAGCTGCTGTTCCGGCTGGCCCAGGCAAAGGTCGAGCTGCGCGACTTCGAGGCCGCCGCCGCGGCGCTGGCGCAGACCACCGCGGCGGCCGACCGGCTGCAGCCGCCGCCGAACCGCTGGACCGGCCGCGTGCTCGCCTACCAGGCCTGGCTGGCCTCGCAGCAAGGGCAGCTCGAGCGCAGCGCCGCGCTGGGGCGGCAGGCGCTGGCGGCGCAGGCCCAAGTCAGCGGCGAGGCCTCGGCCGACTACCTGACCGTGGCCAGCCACATCGCCAGCAACCTGATCGCGCGCGGCGAGCTGCCGGCCGCGCAGGCGCTGCTGGCGCACATCGAGCGCGTCGGCCCGGGGCTGCCCGACTACCCCGTCACCGACCTGCTGGGCAATCGCTACAGCCTGGCCACGCTGGCCTTCAACCGCGGCGACTTCGCCGAGGTCGAACGCCGCATGCGCGAGCTGATGCCCGCCTTCGACCGCCACCTCGGCCCGCTGCACGACCGCAGCGTGGTGGCGCGCGCGCTGCTGGCCCGCGTGCTGGCCGAGCGCGGGCACTACGCCGAGGCGGTGCGCGAGCAGCGCGCCAACGTCGATGCGGTGGCCCGCCGCAGCCAGGTGGAGCCCGAGGCCCTGGCGCTGGCCAAGCTGCAACTGGTGCGCCTGCTCACGCTGGACGGCCGGCACGACGAGGCGGTGGCGCTGGCGCGCGAGCTGTCGGCCTTCTTCGACCAGCGCTACCCCCAGCCCACCCGCTACCGCGAGCAGGCCCGCGCGCTGCTGGCCGATGCACTGTTCGGCGCCGGCCGGCGCGACGAGGGGCTGCGTGCGCTGCGCGCGTCGATCGACCACGCCGCCGCCATGGGCCGTGCCGACAACCCGCTGGAGCGCGCCGGCAAGCAGTTGAGCCTGGCGCTGGCGTCGCGCCGGGTCGACCCGCGGGCCGCCGCTGCGCTGGCGGCCCAGGCCTGCGGGACCTTCGGCGCGGCCTTGGGCGCCGGCAACCCGCGGCAGCAGCGCTGCCTAGCCGTGCAGGCCTGGCTGCAGGGCCTGGACCCCGCCGCGCCGGTGCCGGCCGAAGCCCTGCAGCGCGCGCAAGAAGTCTTGTCGGCCACCTGGCCGCCGGGCCACGCGCTGCGCGCCGAGCTGCTGGCCGCCGAGGCCGAAGTGCTGCAGGCGCAGCACGCCGCGGCGCCCGCCGCGCAGCGGCTGCAGCAGGCGCGCGAGGCCTACCTCCGGGCCACCGGCCGCGAGTTGCCTGAAACCTTATTGACGCTGCACTGATCGGCGTCGCCTCAGGCCGCTTCGGTCTTCAGCACGCCGCGGCGCACCTGGTCGCGCTCCATCGATTCGAACAGCGCCTTGAAGTTGCCTTCGCCGAAGCCCTGGTCGGCGCGGCGCTCGATGAACTCGAAGAACACCGGGCCCAGGAGCGTCTGGCTGAAGATCTGCAGCAGCAGCCGCTTCTCGCCGCCGGCGGTGGATCCGTCGACCAGGATGCCGCGCGTCTTGAGTTCGTCCACCGGCAGGCCGTGGCCGGGCAGGCGTTCGTCGAGCATCTCGTAGTAGACGTCGTTGGGCGCCGTCATCAGCGGGATGCCGGCGAGCTGCAGCGCGTCGACGCTGGCCTGCAGGTCGGCGGTCGACAGCGCGATGTGCTGGATGCCTTCGCCGTTGAACTGCATCAGGAACTCTTCGATCTGGCCCGCGCCCTTGCCCGATTCCTCGTTCAGCGGAATGCGGATCAGCCCGTCGGGCGCCGTCATCGCGCGGCTGGTGAGGCCGGTGTACTCGCCCTTGATGTCGAAGTAGCGGATCTCGCGGAAGTTGAACAGCCGCTCGTAGAAGCTGCCCCAGTACGCCATACGCCCGCGATAGACGTTATGCGTCAGGTGGTCGATGGTCTGCAGGCCGTGGCCGCGCGGGTGGCGCTCGGCGCCGGGCACCCACTCGAAGTCGATGTCGTAGATGCTCTTGCCGTCTTCGAAGCGGTCGATCAGGTACAGCGGCGCGCCGCCGATGCCCTTGACGGCCGGAAGCCGCAGCTCCATCGGGCCGGTGGGCACGTCCACCGGCTGCGCGCCGCGCTCCAGCGCCAGCGCGTAGGCCTTGTGCGAATCGCGCACGCGAAACGCCAGCGCGCAGGCGCTGGGGCCGTGCTCGGCGGCGAAGTAGCCGGCCAGGCTCTTGGGCTCGCGGTTGACGATGAAGTTGATGTCGCCCTGGCGGAACAGCAGCACGTCCTTGCTGCGGTGGCGGGCCACCTGGCGAAAGCCCATCATCTCGAACAGCGGCTCCAGCACGCCGGGCGTGGGCGATGCGAACTCCACGAACTCGAAGCCCATCAGGCCCAGCGGGTTGTCGAACAGGTCGGCCATGGTCTTGCTCCGTGCAGCGTTGCGTTGGGGCGTGACTGTAGGCAAGCCGCTTCGCAATGTGCGCGCATGGGGCATCCGGGCTTGACCGGGGTCATGCAAGAATTTCGCGCCGAACAAGGGCTTCGCGAGACGAACATGACACCGATCACGCTGGACGCCGTGGACCGCCGCATCCTCGCCCACCTGCAGGCCAACGCCCGCGCCACCACGCTGGAGCTGGCGCAGGCCGCCGGGCTGTCGCCGGCGCAGTGCAACCGCCGCCACCGGCGGCTGGAGGAACTGGGCCTGATCGGCGGCTACGAGGCGCGGCTGGCGGCGCCCGCGCTGGGCCTGCACGTGGTGGCCTTCGTCAACGTGGTGATGGAGCGCGGCCACATCCGCGAGCTGTCGAAGTTCAAGGCGCTGGTCGGCGACCTCGCGCAGATCCAGGAGTGCTACGCCGTCACCGGCGATTCCGACTACGTGATGAAGGTGGTGGCGCGCGATCTCAAGTCGTTGTCGAACTTTCTGATGGACACCTTGATGCGCACGCCCGGCGTGCAGGCGGTGCGCTCCACCGTCTGCCTGGACGAGATCAAGTGCACCGCGGCGCTGCCGGTGGATTGAGCGCCACGCGGCGGCAGCAGCAGCGGCCGCGGTCGCCACCATCGACAACGTCAATCACCCGATTGGGGTGATAACTATTTGCAGCCGCGCCGAAATCTTGCTCGAATGCGGCGATGGCTGGCTCTTCGACCGTTGATTCGTCTCGGGGCTTTCAGGCGCCGACCCCGCCGACACCGCCGTCGCGCCGCGGCGTGCGCGCCGCGCAGGCCTTGCTGGAGGCCGCCGACATCCGGCTCGACGGCCAGCGCCCGTGGGACATGCGGCTGCTGCGCCCCGGCGTGCTGGAGCGCGCGGTGCAGCAGGGCACGCTGGGCCTCGGCGAGTCGTACATGGACGGCTGGTGGGATTGCGAGCGACTCGACGAGCTGTTCGACCGCCTGCTGCGCGCCGACCTCGGCAGCCGGCTGCAGCCCGTGGCCGCGGTGCTGTACCAGTTGCGCGCGCGCTGGCTGAACCTGCAGACCGAGGCCCGCGCCTGGCAGGTGGGGCGCATCCACTACGACCTGGGCAACGACTTCTACGCGGCCATGCTGGACCGCCGCATGACCTACACCTGCGCCTTCTGGGACGGCGCGGCCACGCTCGACGCGGCGCAGGAGCGCAAGCTCGACCTCGTGTGCCGCAAGCTGCAGCTCGAGCCCGGCATGCGCGTGCTGGACATCGGCTGCGGCTGGGGCAGCTTCATGCAGTTCGCGGCGGAGCGCTACGGCGTGCACTGCGTCGGCGTGACGATCTCGGCCGAGCAGGCCGCGCTGGGCGCCGAGCGCTGCGCCGGGCTGCCGGTGGAGTTCCGCCTGGCCGACTACCGGTCGCTCGACGAGCGCTTCGACCGCGTGGCGAGCCTGGGCATGTTCGAGCATGTCGGCCAGAAGAACCACGCCATCTACATGGACGTGATCAAGCGCTGCCTGGCGCCCGACGGGCTGGCGCTGCTGCACACCATCGGCCGCAACGAGCACGGCCACGGCACCGACCCGTGGATCCACCGCTACATCTTCCCCAACGGCGAGTTGCCCACCATCGCGCAGATCGGCCGCGCCTGCGAGCGCCGCTTCGTCGTCGAAGACCTGCACAACTTCGGCGCCGACTACGACCGCACGCTGCTCAGCTGGCACGCCAACGTGCAGGCTGCGTGGCCGCGCTTTGCCGAGCGGCTGGGCAGCCGCTTCCAGCGCATGTGGCGCTACTACCTGCTGAGCTGCGCCGGCGCCTTTCGCGCGCGCGACATCCAGCTCTGGCAATGGGTGCTGTCGCCGCCGGGGCGGCGCGGCGTCTACGCGCGGGTGTCCAGCTGATGGTCTGACGCGATGATGGGCTGATCGTCTGATCGTCTGATCGTCTGATCAGGGGTCAGCGAATGCCGACCCGGTGTTCGAGCATCGTCACCATCGCCACCAGCGCCGGGCCGACCTCGTTCTGCAGGCGGTCCTTGCGCATCCGATGGTCGGCCGTCGCGCAGTTGAAGGCGATGGGCTCCTCGTACGACACCACGCGCATCGGCACCGACACGGCGCTGTAGCCCTGGCGCGTCTCGCCCAACGAAAGACAAAAGCCGCTGGCCACCAAGCTCTTGCGGGCTTGCGCGAGCTTCGCCTTGGTGCGCGCGAACGCCTCCGGCTCGGCGATGGCGGCCCGGTTCAGCAGCGCCGTGCGGCGGCGCTCGTCCAGGCTCCAGATCAAGGCACGGCCGATGGCACTGCTCAGCAGGCTGCGCGGCGCGCCGATGTCCGGCCGCGTGGTGCTGGTCTCGTCGAAGTGCACCGACTCCAGGTACACGACCGAGGTGCGGTGCAGCGTGCCCATGTTCACGTTGACCTTCAGCCGCGCGGCCAGCGCATGCATCTCCGGCCGCGCGATGTGGCGCAAGGCCATGCTGGTGAGCAAGGGGTAGCCCAGCGAAACGACGCCCCAGCCGAGCCGGTACTTGCCGATGGGACTCAGCCGATAGAGATAGCCGAGTTCTTCCAGCGTGAACGCCAGGCGCGAGACGGTCGACCGCGGCAAGCCGCTGAGCCGCACCAGATCGCTGTTGCCGAGCAAGGAGCGCTCGGGCGTGAAGCAGCGCAGGATGTCGAAAGCCCTGGCGATCGCGATGCCGAAGTTGCGCGTGGGGTCGACGGAAGCATCTTCGGGCGCCGCCGGCGTCGCGCGGGGGGACGATGACTTCGGCATGGCTGGCGATTGTGCTGCGATCGTGGGGCGATCGTGCGGCCACGGCGCGGCCAAACCCTCCCGCAGAGTGGGACACATCGGTCACAAGCGGCGCGCCGCTTCCTAGCATTCCCGAATCGCCGAACCTTCATCGGCGGGAGACGGGAATGATCAGAGACAAGCAGCGGCTGGACCAGCTTCTCGCCACGACCCGGCAGTTCGTGCGCGAGCTCGCGATGCCCAACGAAGCGCGCGTCGAACGCGAGGACCGCATTCCCGACGAGATCGTGCAGACCATGCGCGAGCTTGGCCTGTTCGGCTGGTCGATCCCCGAAGCCTACGGCGGCAGCGGCCTGACGACCGAGGAGCTGGCCTTGGCCAACATGGAGATCTCGCAATGCTCGGTGGCGTACCGCGTGCGCATCGGCATCAACACGGGCGTCGGTTCCGAGTCGCTGGTGCAGGACGGCACGCCCGAGCAGAAGCAGCGCTACCTGCCCCGGCTGGCGTCGGGCGAGTTCACCGGCGCGCTGGCGCTGACCGAGCCCGAAGCGGGCTCCGACGCGACCGCGCTGCAGACCGTGGCGCGGCGCGACGCGTCCGGCGGCTACGTGATCAACGGCCACAAGCGCTACATCACGCTGGCGCCGATTGCCGACCTGATCACCGTGTTCGCGCGCAGCGAAGAAGGCGGCCGCCCGGCCGATTCGATCAGCGCCTTCCTGATCGAGCGCGGCGCCGCCGGCATGACCTGTTCCGCGCCGACGCCGAAGATGGGCCAGGAAGGCGGGCCGATCGGCGAGGTGCATCTGCGCGATGTTCGCGCCGCGGCCGACGCCATCATCGGTGGCGTGCCCGGCAAGGGCTTCCGCACCGTGATGAAGACGCTGAACAAGCAGCGCATCAACCTGGCCGCGCTCGCCATCGGCCCGGCGATCCGCATGCTCGATGAAGCCGTGGCCTACGCCAACCGGCGCCGCCAGTTCGGCAAGCCCATCGGCGGCTTCCAGCTCGTGCAGGCCATGCTGGCCGATTGCAAGGTCGAGATCGAGGCCGCCAAGGCGCTGGTGCTGGAGACCGCGCGCAAGCGCGACCGCGGCGAAGACGTGACGATGGACGTCTCGATGTGCAAGCTGTACGCCACCGAGATGTGCGGCCGCGTGGCCGACCGCGTCGTGCAGATCTTCGGCGGCCAGGGCTACGTGAAGGAGAGCGGCATCGAACGCTTTTATCGCGACGTGCGCGCCTTCCGCATCTACGAAGGCACCAGCCAGATCCACCAGATCACCATCGGCAAGCGGTTGCTGAGCGATGCCGTGGCCCGCAGCTTGGAGACCACGCAATGAACGCCCGCAACCGAATTGCGATTCCGCTCCTGGCCCTCGCCCTGGCTTCGGCGCCCAGCCTGTCACGGGCACAGGACGCGTTCCCGTCGAAGCCGATCCAGGTGATCAATCCCTACGCGCCCGGCGGCATCGTGGACATCCTGACCCGGGCCTTGACCGACCGCATGAGCAAAAGCATGGGCGTGCCCTTCGTCGTCGAGTCGAAGTCCGGCGGCGGCGGCAACATCGGCACCGACTTCGTCGCGCAGTCGCGGCCGGACGGCTACACGTGGCTGATCGCGACGACCAGCAATGCGGCCAACATGGCGCTGATGCCGAACATCCGCACCGACCTGATGAAGGCCTTCGTCCCGGTCGCGCAGTTCGCGGTGTCGCCCAACTATTTCGTCGTGCCGGCCTCGCTGCCGGTGGCCAGCGTGAAGGAGTATGTCGCCCTGGCGAAGTCCAAGCCCGGCGGCTTGAGCTACGGCAGCAGCGGCATCGGCTCCACGCCCCACCTGGGGTTCGAGCTGTTCAAGCATGTCGCGGGCATCGACGTGGTCGCCATTCCCTACAAGGGCGCGCCGCCGATCATTCCCGATCTCGTCGCGGGCCAGTTGTCGGCCACCTACATGCCCTCGTCGCTGGCCATTGCGCAGGGCAAGTCGAACCGCGTCAAGGTGCTGGCGGTGGTGGGCGATGCCCGCACGAAGGAGTTTCCCGACGTGCCGACGATGGCGGAGGCCGGCTATCCCAAGGCGGTGGTGGCGCCGTGGTTTGCCGTGCTGGTGCCGGCAGCGACGCCGGCGGCCGTGGTCTCGCGCATCGAGGGCGAGGTCAAGGCGGCGCTCGGCTCGCCGGAGGTCATCGCCGCGCTGGAAGCGGCCGGCGCCTCGCCGCGATTCAAGGGCCGCGCCGATGCCACGAAGATGATCGGCGACGAGGTGCTCGCGTGGCGCGCCCTGGTGAAAGCGACCGGCCTGAAGGCCGAGTGAAGCCGACCGGCCTGAAGGCCGAGTGAAGCCGACCGGCCGCCGCAACCCACTTGAACATCCATGAACGACCCAAGCCTTTCTCGCACCGGCCCGCTGGCGGGCGTGCGCATCCTGGACATGGCCACGGTGGTTGCGGCGCCGATGGCGGCGACGCTGTGCGCCGACCTCGGTGCCGATGTCGTCAAGCTCGAACTGCCGGACGGCAGCGACTCGCTGCGTTCGCTGGCGCCCGTCAAGGACGAGCATTCGTTGCACTGGAAGGTCACCAACCGCGGCAAGCGCGGCATTTCGCTCGATGTCCGCAAGCCCGAGGGCCGCGACTTGCTGCTGCGCCTGCTGCCGCAGTTCGACGTGCTGGTGGAGAACTTTCGCGTCGGCACGATGGACCGCTGGGGGCTGGACATCGAGGCGCTGCAGCGCGCCAACCCGCGGCTGATGGTGCTGCGCCTGACGGGGTTCGGACAGACCGGCCCCTATGCCGCCCGCCCCGGCTTTGCGCGCATCTTCGAGGCCATGAGCGGCCTGGCCCACCTCACGGGAGAAGCCGACCGGCCGCCGCAGCACATGAACTTCCCGCTCGGCGATGCCGTGGCCGCGGTGTTCGGCGCCTTCTCGATCGCCGCCGCCATGGTCGAACGGCGCAGCCTTCCCGACGCGCCCGGCCAGGAGATCGACCTCTCGGCCACCGAAGCGCTGCTGCGGCTGCTGGAGACGCTGCCCGTCGAGTGGGAGCAACTGGCCGTCGCGCGCGGGCGCGCCGGTTCGCGGGCCACCTACACGGCGCCGTCCAACCTGTACCGCAGCGCCGACGACGCGTGGGTGACGGTGGTCGGCTCGTCGGCCGCCATCTTCAGGCGCTTGTGCGAGGCGATGGGCCGCCCCGAACTGGCCGACGAGCCGCGCTTCGCGACCAACCCCTTGCGCTTGCAGCATGTGGACGAACTCGACGGCCTGATCGAGGCCTGGTGCCGCTCGCTGAGCTTCGACGCTTTGTCGGCCACGCTGCAACGCTTCGAGGTGCCCTTCAGCAAGGTGAACAGCATCGAGGACGTGCTGAAGGAACCGCAGTTCCAGGCACGCCAGGCGATCGTGCGCATGCCCGATCCCGACCTGGGCGCCCTGCCCGCGCCCTGCGCCGTGCCGCGGTTTTCGGGCCACCCCTCGGTCGTGCCGCGCAGCGGGCCCGGCGTGGGCGAGCACAACGCCGAGGTCTTCGGCCCCTTGGGACTGAGCCCCGCCGAGCTGGCCCGGCTGCGCGAAGCACGGGTCATCTGACGCCGGTCGGTGCTTCAGCGCCGAGAGCCGACGCCTTCGACGTCGGCAAGACAGGCTAACGCTCGACCCGAACGGCTGGTTTGGCGCGCCTGGGCGACAGCCGCGGCGCCGGCAGCGACAGCGAAGGCAGCTTGCGGCGCGAGGCGAGCACGGCCTCGATGTCGTCGGCCGCGCTGTCGATCAGCAGCAGGCTGGCGCGCTCGGCCTTGGCGGCGTTGCGCGCGATCACCGCATCCAGCACCGCGCGGTGCAGCGGCAGGCTGGTGGCCGGGCCGTCGGGGCGCGAGGTGCTGATCTCGAAGCTGGTGCGCAGCAGCGCGCCCAGCGCCTTGCTCATCTGCACCACCATGCGGTTGTGGCAGGCGCGCAGCAGGCCCTGGTGGAAGGCGAGGTCGTGGCGCACGTAGTCGCCGCCGTGGTCGATGGCGTCCTTCATGCCGGCGTAGGCGGCCTCGATCTGCGCGATGTCGGCGGCGCTGGCGCGCTCGGCGGCCAGGCGCACGGCGGCGGGCTCGACGACGCGGCGCAGCTCCTGCAGGTCGCGCAGGAAGTCGCGCGTCAGCCCGGCCTTGGCCTGCCAGGCCACCACCTCGGGGTCGAACCAGTTCCACTGCTCCGACGCCAGCACGCGCGTGCCCAGCTTGGGCCCGGTGACCAGCATGCCCTTGGCAACCAGCGACTTGACGGCCTCGCGCACCACGGTGCGGCTGACGCCCAGTTCCTCGCACAGCAGCGGCTCGGGCGGGATCGCGGTGCCCGGCGGATAACGCCCGCTGACGACGGCCTCGCCCAACTGGTCGAGCGTATGGCCGTGGACGTTCTTGACCGCGGCCATCAAGCACGCACGAACAGCGTGACCAGCGGATCGGGGCCGACTTGCCGGCTCCAGTGGCCGTGCACCTGGGGGTCGAACGCGGCGCCCGGCGGCAGCCGGTCGTCGGAGAAGAAATGCTCGCCCGGCTTGAAGACGCGCGAGCTGCCGTCCTGCAGGCCGATCTCCATCTGCCCGCCGAGGATGAACACCCATTGCGGCGTTTCGGTGCAGTGGAATTGGCTGCGAAAGCCCACCGGGCTGTGGCGCAACTGGTAGCCGCCGCTGGGCTGCAGCGGCGACAGCAGCGCCTGCGGCTTGCCTTCGCTCAGCGCGATGGCTTCGTCGCGCCAGCGCGCGCGGCCGTCGGCGTCGGTGAAGAGGATGGTCTTGGTGAAGGTGCTCATGGTGCGCCGGGCCGCCAGGTGGTGCGCAGCCAGCGTTCGGCTTCGGCGGCCAGCTGTTGCGGGGGTTGGTCGATGCCAAGGCTCAGCGCCGGCTCGTCGGCGGCCGGCGGCTCCAGCGTGTCGAGCTGGCTTTGCAGCAGCGAGGCCGGCATGTAGTGCCCGCGCCGCGCGGCCAGCCGAGCGCGCAGCAGCGGCTCGGGGCCTTGCAGGTGGATGAAGCGCAGGTCTGGCGCGGCGGCGCGCAGCTGGTCGCGGTAGCGGCGCTTGAGCGCGCTGCAGCTCACCACCACGCCCAGCTCGCGGCTGGTGGCGTTGGCCAGCTGGCCGGCCACCTCCTGCAGCCAGCCGTGGCGGTCGGCATCGGTCAGCGGCACGCCAGCGGCCATGCGGGCCACGTTGTCGGGCGGATGCAGCTCGTCGCCTTCGACGTAGTGGACGTCGAGCAGCGCCGCCAGCAGCCGGCCCACGGTGCTCTTGCCGCAACCGCTGACGCCCATCACCACCACGCGCGGGGCCGCCATCGCCGCCTACAGGCGCTGGCCGCCCGCCGCGTCGAAGACATGGGCCTTGGCGCCGTCCAGCTGCAACTGCACGGTGTCGTCGGGCCGCGCCGCGGTGCGGCCATGCATCACCACCACCAGGCGCTGGCCGCCCACGTCCACCAGCAGCTCGGTCTCGGCGCCGGTGGGTTCCACCACCACCACCTTGGCGGGGATGCCGCCCTCCGCGGCCAGGCGCAGGTCGGTCGGGCGGATGCCGTAGTGCAGCTCGCGGCCCGCGCCGACGGCCACGCCCGGCGGCAGCGGCCAGCTCGCGCCCAGCGCCTGCAGCGTGCCGCCCTGGGCCGTGCCCTTGAAGACGTTCATCGCCGGGCTGCCGATGAACTGCGCGACGAACAGGTTGCCCGGGCGGTCGAACAGTTCCAGCGGCGTGCCGATCTGCTCGACGATGCCGTCGTGCATCACCACAATGCGGTCGGCCATGGTCATGGCCTCGATCTGGTCGTGCGTGACGTAGACCGTGGTCGTCTTCAGCCGCTGGTGCAGCGCCTTGATCTCGGCGCGCATCGCCACGCGCAGCTTGGCGTCGAGGTTGGACAGCGGCTCGTCGAACAAAAACACCTTGGGGTCGCGCACGATGGCGCGGCCCATCGCCACGCGCTGGCGCTGGCCGCCCGAGAGTTCGCGCGGATAACGGTCCAGCAGCGCGTCCAGGTTGAGGATGCGCGCCGCGCCGGCCACGCGCTCGGCGGTGGTGGCGGCGTCGGCCTTGCGCAGCCGCAAGGAGAAGCCCATGTTCTCGCGCACCGTCATGTGCGGGTACAGCGCGTAGCTCTGGAAGACCATCGCGATGTCGCGGTCCTTGCTCTCCAGCTCGTTGACCACGGTGCCGTCGATCAGGATCTGCCCGCCGCTGATCTCTTCCAGCCCGGCCAGCATGCGCAGCAGCGTGCTCTTGCCGCAGCCCGAGGGACCGACCAGCACGACGAACTCGCCGTCGTTGATGGTGAACTCGATGCCGTGGATGACCTTGACGCGGCCGTAGGCCTTCTGGATGTTCTGGAACGAGACGGATGCCATCGCGACGGCCCTTGTTAACTCTTGACCGCACCGGCCGTGAGGCCCGAGACCATGTAGCGCTTGAAGGCGTAGTAGATCGCCGCCGGCGGCAGCGCGTAGATCAAGCCGGTGGCCATCAGCAGTTCCCACGGCGAATCGTCGGCGGCCAGGAAGTGACCCAGCGCCACCGCCAGCGTGACGTCGGTGTCGTTGCTCAGCAGCAGGAAGGCGTAGAGGTACTCGTTCCACGCCAGCAGCAGCGAATACGTGCCCACCGCCACCAGCGAAGGCACCATCAGCGGCAGGTAGACCAGGCGGAACAACTGCAGCGGCCCGGCGCCGTCCATGCGCGCCGCTTCGTCCAGTTCCCACGGCAGCTTGTCGCTGGCCTGCTTGAGCACCCAGATGCAGTACGGCGAGGCGATGGTCACCATCGCCAGGATCAGCGACCACTGGTTGTTCAGCAGCCCGTAGATGCTCATCGTCTTGTACATCGGCACCGCCAGGAAGGCGGCCGGGATGAAGTAGGTGAACAGCGCGATGTTCATCACCGTGCGCCCGCCGCGCACCTTCAGCCGGCTGATGGCAAACGCCGCGGTGGTGGCGACGAACAGCGTGATGGCGCCCACCGCCAGCGCGATGACCAGCGAGTTGAACATCTGCAGCCAGAAGTGGTTCAGGTAGAAGTGCTTCTGCTGGAAGACGATCTCGAAGTTCTGCAGCGTCGGGTGCTTGGGCCACAGCCGGCCCGAGGTGGCCGAGTCGCGCTCGCTGATGGCGAAGAGGAACAGGTGGTACACCGGCACCAGCGTCCACAGCAGCACCGGGATGCCGATCAGCAGCAGCCGGGCTTCGTTGCCGACCTTCTTCCACGAGGCGCTCATTTGCCCAGCCGCCGCATCATGAAGAACACCAGCGGCAGCACCAGCGGCAGCGCGACGACGATGGAGGCCATCGCCAGGTCCACCTGGTCCAGCCGCAGGTAGCGGATGCCCAGGGTCGCCAGCACGTGCGTGAGGTCGGCCGGCCCGCCGCCGGTGAGCAGGTAGACGCTGTTGAAGTCGCCCAGCGTCCAGATCATCGAGAGGATGGTGGAGGTGAGGTACAGCGACTTCATCGCCGGCCAGGTGATGAAGCGGAACTTCTGCCAGCGCGTGGCGCCGTCGACGCTGGCGGCCTCGTACTGCTCGGCCGGAATGGCCAGCCGGCCGGCCACCAGGATCAGCGTCCAGAACGGCAGGCTCTTCCAGACGTGCATCAGCATCGAGAAGCTCAGGCCCAGCAGCGGGTCGTTCAACCAGTTGGGGCCGTCGAGCCCGGTCAGCCTGAAGTAGGTGCTGTTGATCACGCCCCACTCGGGGTTGAGCATGAAGCGCACCGACAGGATGGTGGGGATGCTGGGCACCGCCCAGGGCAGGATGAACAGCGCGGCCACCACGCTGATCCACCAGCGCTTGACGACGAAGAAGCCCGACAGCGCCAGCGCCACCATCATCTTCAGGTTGATGGCGACGACGATGAACACCAGCGTGTTGATCGCCGTGCGGAAGAAGATCGGGTCGTCGAACAGCTTGACGTAACTGGCCGGGTGGCGCGCCAGCCACAGGCCGTAGCCGACCGGGAACACCACGAAGACGGCGAACACCAGCAGGTAGGGCAGCACCAGCGCGCGGCCCCAGAACGTCCAGGGGCTGAGCGGCTTGGGCGCCGCCGCGCCCAGCACCGTGGTCGTCATCGGGCCGTCCGCGACGTGATGGCCAAAGGCCTCAGTTGCCGGCCACCGTCTTGATGCGGGCGATCAGCTCGTCGACGGCCTTGTCGGTCGGCACCTTCTCGTTGACGATGCGGTTCATCGCCTTGGCCCAGACGTTCTCGTTGTTGAGCACCGTGAACTTGTAGTTCTTGGTGAACTCGAACGGCACCGTGCCGGCCATGAACTGGTTGTAGACCGCCAGCCGGTGCGCGTCGGCCTTCCAGAACGGCGATTGCTGCGAAGCCTTCATGACCGGGAACCAGCGCCCCAGCGAGCCTTCGACATAAGGCTGCAGATTGGCTTCGTCGAGGATGAAGGCGACGAACTTCTTCGCCCCCGCCTTGTTCTTCGCATCCTTGAAGATGACGCCGGTCTTGATCGCGGCGCGGTACACCATCTTGCCGCCGTCGGGCTTGGCCGGGAAGCCGGCGGTGGCGATCAGCTCGGTGTAGTTCTTCTTCGCGGTGGCGCGCTGCGCGTCGGTCAACGTCGCGTTGTTGGCGTCGTCCAGCCACTTGGCGGCGATCGAGATCGTCGCGTTGTGCGTCAGCACCGTGGTCTTGTTGTGGAAGGCGACGTTGTTGTCCGGGTCCTTCCAGCTCGTCGACGACGGCGGCGTGCAGCCCTTGGTGTAGGGCGCCGTGTAGTCGTTGAGCGCGTTGATCAGCCCCTGGCGAACGCTGGGGTCGTCGACCAGCAGCTTGCCCGAATCGTTGACCAGCTTGACGTTGTAGGCGTCCATGAAGGTCAGGAACGAGAAGAACGAGTCGCTGGAGTCCACGCCCATCGGCTGGCCGATGCCGAAGCCGCGGTTGCCGGTCTTCTGGCGGTAGGCCGGCTGCACCTTGTCGCACCAGAAGCTCCAGTATTCCTTCCAGGTCTTGGGGATGTCGGCTTCCTTGAACCCGGCGTCGGCGAGCATGTCCTTCCAGTACTGGATGTGCATGGTCTGCTGCTTGATCGGGAAGGCGTAGTAGGCCCGGCTCTGCGTCGCGTTGTTGTAGAGGAAGGTGGTCGACAGCGCCACCGGCTCGAACCTGGCGCGCAGCGGGTCGATGACGCTGGAGATGTCTTCCAGCTTGCCGTCGTAGGCCCATTTGGCGGTGACCTGGAAGTCGTAGACGTCAGAGAACGCGACGTCGGGCGGGTTGCCGGAATCGAGCGCCGACACCGTCTTCGGAATCGTGTCCTGCACCGGGTATTGCGACAACTCGACCTTGATGCCCTTGTTCTTGGCCTCGAACTTCTTGATGGCTTCGAACAGCGCGTCGTCCTCGGCCTTGTAGAAGCCCTTGACCCACCAGACGGTGAGCTTTTCCTGCGCCTGCGCGGCGCCGCCGGCCAGCAGGCCGGCCGCGGCCAGCGCCAGGACGATCGAGGTCTTGAGTCTCATCGAGCGTGTCTCCTTGCGGTGCATGAAAGGGGCAGCGGTCTTGGCGCCGCCGCTGTTGTCGTCATATCGTATGACCATTGATTTCAGGGCCGGCCGGGACTTTCCCGTACCCTCGACGACCAGCCAGGGGTCGTCCGGCCGCATCGCCCGCTCCCGCGGCGGCGGCGCCTGCAAGGTGGAAAGCGCGTCAGGCGAGCGCTTCGCGTCCCTTGATGCCCAGCTCGTCCAGCGCCTCGCCCACGGCCGCCACCGCGCCCGAAATCCCGCGGGGACCGAGTTGCCCCATGCAGCCGACGCGGAAGGTCTCGCGGGTGGTGAGCTTGCCCGGGTACAGGATGTAGCCTCGCGCCTTCACCGCGTTGTAGAAGGCCTTGAAGTCATAGCGGCGGTCTTCGGGCGCGAGGAAGGTCACGATGATCGGCGCCTGTATCGGCGCCGGCAGGAATGGCCGCAGCCCGATCGCGGCCATGCCCGCCACGAGTTGGGCGCAGTTCTTCGCGTACGCGGCGCCGCGTGCGGCCAGGCCACCCTCTTCGAGATATTGCGTCAGCGCGGCGTCCAGCGCGGCGACGACATGCGTCGGCGGCGTGAAGCGCCACTGGGTGGTGCGGTTCATGTAGGTCCACTGGTCGTACAGGTCGAGCGCGACCGACGGACTGTTGCCTTCGGATCGCGACAGGACACCACGCTCGACCAGCACGAAGCCCATGCCGGGCACGCCCTCCAGGCACTTGCCCGATGCGGCGATCAGCGCATCGAAGGCGGTCGTGCGGGCATCGATCTCGAGGGCGCCGAAGGAACTCATGGCGTCGACGATCAGGCCCTTGCCGCGGGCCCGCGCCACATCGGCGATGGCCTGCAGCGGGTTGAGGATGCCGGTGCTGGTCTCGCAATGGACCAGCGCGACATGCGTGATCGAAGGATCGGCGGCGAGGGCGCGGTCCACCGCTGCCGCCAGCACGGGAGCGTCTTCGGCGAACTCGATCGTGGTCAGGCGGCGGCCGAGCACCTTGCAGATGCGGGCGATTCGCTGGCAGTACGCGCCGTTGAGGGGAACGAGCACGTGCCCGTCCCTGGGCACGATCGTGCCGATGGCGGCTTCCACCGCGAAGGTGCCGCTGCCCTGCAGGGGCACGCATTCGTGCGTCGCGCTGCCGTTCACGATGGCCAGCAGCCTGCCACGCAATCGCTCGGTGATCTGGTTGAAGTCGGCGTCCCAGCTGCCCCAGTCGCGCAGCATGCTGTGCCTGGTGCGCGCCGACGTGCTCAGCGGCCCGGGCGTCAGGAGATACGGCGAATGCTCCATCGCTCACTCGCCCTTGATTCGGTTCGCCTTGACCACCTGGCCCCAGCGCTGCATCTCGGATGCCATGAATTGCCGGAACGGCTCGCCCGGCAGGTAGGTCAACTCGACGCCGTCTGCCGACAGCGAGGCAGCGACGGCCGGCGACTTCAACGCGGCGTCGATGGCCCGCTGCAGTTTCGCGACGACGGCCGCCGGCGTGCCTGCCGGGGCCACGATGCCGGCCCAGGAGTTCGTCTCGAAGCCTGCCAGCCCGCTTTCGGCCAGCGTCGGCACGTCTGGCAACGCCGTGGAGCGGCGCGAAGACGAGACGGCCAGCGGCAGCAGCCGCCCCGAACGCACGTTGCCCAGCAGGCCGGGCAGCGGGTCGATCATCAACGAGATCTCGCCACCCATGGCCGCGATCGAGGCTGCGCTGCCGCCCTTGTAGGCCACGTGGTTCATGGTGGTCCCGATCCGGGCGGCCAGCAATTCGCCGGTCAGGTGGCCCGCCGACCCGACGCCGGCCGACCCGAAGAAGACCTTGCCCGGATTCGCCTTGAGGTACGCCAGCGACGCAGCGGCGGTCTTGGCCGGAAAGTCGGCACTGGCCATCACCAGCAGCGGGTACTGCGCGACGAGCGCCACCGGCTCGAAGCTGCCCAGCGGGGTGAACCCCAGGCTCTGGTACATGGCCGGGCCGATGGCGTGGCTGCTGACGGTGGCCATGTAGAGGGTGTAGCCGTCAGGCGGGCTCTTCGCCACGGCGGCAGCGGCAAGATTGCCGCCGGCGCCCGGGCGGTTCTCGACCACCACCGACTGGCCCAGCGTTTCCTTCATCGCCAGCGCGACGAGACGCGCGACCTTGTCCGTGGTGCCGCCCGCGCCGTAGCCGACCTGCAGGGTGACCGGACGGCTCGGATAGGACTCCTGCGACTGCGCGGCCAACGTGGGCAGCGCGAGCGCCAGGCCCCAGAGGGTGCGTGCAAGGCGGCCGTTGGTGCCGCGACGCGCGATGGGATGGCTCATGGGATGCTCCTCGTGGGTGACGGTGAAGGGCGGCGACGGCGCGCTACGCCGCGCCGGCAAGCAGCACCTGAAGTTCGCCGGGTGCAAGGCGCTGCGCGCTCCCGATCTCCTCGGCCGTGCAGAGGTCGAAGAGCCGGTCGTCGCCCTGGGCCAGATGCCGGCTCAGCGCTTGCGGCGTGCCCACCAGCAGCCGGTACGCGCGGCCCGCGGCCTCGAAGCCGACCACCGCCCCATCCAGGCCGGCGAGACCTTCGCTGAGCCGGATCGCGCCATGGCGCGGCAGCAGCGCCGACAGGCTGCGGAAGACGTGCGCCGCCGCGCGCGGGGCGAAGCGGCGATCCAGGAAGCCGTGGCGCGGGGCATAGCCGCGGTCCACGTCGACGAAGGTGTCGAACACGACGTGAAGCGAGGATGAGGCGCGCGACAGCAGCATGGCGCGGGCCACCAAGGCCGCGTTGGCGCGATCGTCGGTGCGCTCCCGCGCCACCGAGCCGCTGCCCAGCTTGACCGACAGCAGCAGCTTGCCGTGCGTCGCTTCCGCGAAGGCCGCGGCCGCTTGCGCCGTGGCGGCCCACGACCCATCGGCCTCGATGCGAAGCGTGACGCCGTCGATGGCACCCTCGCGGATGGCGCCGGCCAGCAGCTCGCGGTGTTCGCGCAGCTCCGCCGCTTCGTAGCCGGCCCGCACCGCGTGGTTGAACTTGCCGCCGCTGAACTGGGCATCGTCGCCGGAGAGGATCTTCGAGAAGAACACGGCAACGCCCGACCGCTCGCGCCACTCGACGAGCGCACCGCGTCGCCGGGCGAACTCGCCGAGCGTGGCGTTGAACTCGAAGCCGACGACGCCGCAGGCCTCGAGTTCTTGGCGGCTCGCCCCGTCGCCGAGGAGCCGCAGCCCTGTCACGATGAAGCGCGAACCCTTGGCCGCCAGCAGGCGCATCCGCTGTCGCGATGCGGCTTCCGCCCAATCGATGTCAGGCACTTTCGCGAGGCGGCAGCCCATCTCCCACAGGCCAAGCACCGGGTAGTCGTTGCGCGCCCACTTGCGGCCGAAATCCTGCACCCCGCCCGTCGCGGGGATCTGCATGGCCTCCATCCAGGCGTGGCGCAGTTCGACCCCGACCCGGTCGAAGCCGCTGGTCTGCGGGCTGGCCAGCAAACGCGATGGCGAGGCCGGCGCCGTGGCGTCCTTCGCCGCCTCGCGGCCCTGGCTGCGCACCGGGTGCGCGACATGCCCCCAGTCGTAGACGTCGACGATGAAGTAGCCGAACTTGTCGAGGTCGCCGCGGCCGAACTCCGTCGCGGGGCCGACGCGGTAGAACTCGGTGAAGTCGTGCCGCATGAAGGCGGTGGACGGCAGCGTGTAGAAGTCCGCCGTGCCGATGCTGGCGTACCAGAAGTTGTGCACGTGCCCGGCAAAGACGGCTTCCACGCCCGACGCGCGCACCAGCGCCAGGAACTGCCCGCGCGCCGGCTCGTCGATGTTGTCGTAGTTGCCGCGTTCCTCCGGGTCGTAGATGAAGGGCGGATAGTGGAGGAAGACGAAGGTCCGCCGGCCGGCCTGCGGCGCGAGGACCGCCTGCAGCCACGTCATCTGCGCCGGCTCGTCCGCCAGGCCGGAGTTGAACAGTTGGGCGTTGACCACCACGAAGCGCAGATCGCCGTGGTCGAAGCAATGGAAGTCGGCGCCGAACGCGGCGCGGTATTGCGCGAGGAAGGCGTCGGTGACGCGGTCGGAGGGCGCCCACTCGATCGCCTTGTCGCCGACATCGTGGTTGCCCGGGACCAGGTGCACCGGCATACGAAGGGGCGCGACGATCTCGCGGTAGTTGGCGACCGCGTCGTGAAAGGCCGCCAGGCGCGGCACCGGGTGGACGATGTCTCCGAGGTGGATCACGAAGCGCGGCGGCGGCTGCATCGCCGCGATCTCCCGGAACACGTGGCGCGCCCTGGCATTGGCACGCGCGTTGGTCTCGAAGTGCGAGGTGCTCGCGTCCTCGCACTCGTTGATGTGGGTGTCGGCCACGACGACGAAGCTGAACCTTGCCTGGTCCGAAGCCGCCGGGCCCTGGGGGGTTCTGATGATCTGCATGCGCGCCACGCTCCTCCATGCGGCAGCCAAAGTGTTGGCGGTTGTGCTCTCGCGCACAAATACATATATTTGCGTGCATTCATATCAATTGCTTATGTGTTGGCCATGCGACTGACCCAGCTTCGTGCCTTCGTGGCCATTGCGCGGGCGGGTGGGGTCGGCGCCGCCGCCAAGCAGTTGCATGTCAGCCAGCCGGCGCTTTCGATCCAGGTGCATCAGCTGGAAGCGCGCTACGGTGTGGAGCTGTTCGTGCGCGTGGGGCGTGGACTGCGATTGACCGAGACCGGCCAGCGCCTGCTTGCGCTGGCCGCCCCGCTGGCCACGATCGAAGCCGACGTGGTGCACCTGCTGACCGACGTCGGCGGCATGAAAGGCGGCGTGCTGCGGCTCGGCGCCGTCAGCCCTTATCACGTCACGCAGATCCTTGCCGAGTTCGGCCGCCGGTATCCGCAGATGAAAGTGCAGGTGCGGTTCGGCAATTCCGATGCCGTCCTGCGCGAACTGCTCGACGCCCGCGTCGACGTGGGCGTGCTCGCCCACGCGGCGCACGACCCGCGGCTGCTGGGGATGCCCTACCGGCGGGACCCCATCGTGGCGCTGGTTTCGCGCGAGCATGAATGGGCTTCGCGCAAGCGCATCCGCATCGCCGACCTGGACGGGCAACGCATGGTGGTGCGTGAGCAGGGATCCACCGCGCGGACGATCGTCGAGGCGGCGTTGGCGAGCGCGGGCGCGAAGCCGGTGGTCGCGATGGAACTCGGCAGTCGCGAAGCCCTGCGCGAAGCCGTGGCGGCCGGCATCGGCATCGGCACGGTGTCGGAAGCCGCCGTCCCGTCAGACCCGCGCCTTCGCATGCTGCGCTTCTCGGACGGCCGCATGGAACTGGTGACGCACCTGTTCTGCCTGCAGAGCCGACGCGAGGCGCAAGTCATCCGCTCGTTTCTCGCCGTGGCGCAAAGCCTGGGCGGCGAAGAGGCCGGCCGCAAGACCAGGCCTCGGGCGCCGGTGAACGCCGGGCGCGCGCGGCGAAGCGGGCAGGCCTGAGCGCCGGCGCTGCGGCGGCGTGGCGGCGTCGCTTCGGCGCCGCTTCAGCGCAACGTCAGCGCAGTTCGGGCACCAGCGTCGGCAACGGCTGGCCGGCGAAGTGGGCCTGCAGGTTGGCCAGCGCCAGGTCGGCCATGGCCTGGCGCGTCTCGCGGGTGCCGCTGCCCAGGTGCGGCGTCAGCACCACCTGCGGCAGCGCCATCAGCCGTGCCGGCACCTGCGGCTCTTGCTCGAACACGTCGAGCGCGGCGCCGGCGATGGTGCCGGCCTCCAGCGCCTCGATCAGCGCCGCTTCGTCGACCACCGGCCCGCGCGCCACGTTGACCAGGAAGCCGTTGCCGCGGCCCTGGCCCAGCGCGCGCAGCACCGCGGCGTCGACCAGCTTGCGCGTGGCCGCGCCGCCGGGCGTGATGACGACCAGGAAGTCGCTCTCGGCGGCCAGCGCCGCTGGCGTCGGCCAGAACCGGTAGGGCAGCTCGGGCTTGGCCGAGCGCGCGGTGTAGGCGATGGACATGCCGAAGGCCTGCGCGCGCTGCGCGATGGCCTTGGCGATGCGGCCCATGCCGAGCAGCCCCAGCCGCTTGCCCGACATGCGCGTCTGCAGCGGGAACGCGCCTTGCGGCCACTGGCCGGCGCGCACGAAGCGGTCGGCCGCCGGCAACTGGCGCGCGGCGCACAGCATCAGGCCGAGCGCGGTGTCGGCGACCTCGTCGTTCAGCACGTCGGGCGTGTGCGTGACGCGCACGCCGCGCGCCTTGGCGGCTTCGACGTCCACGCCGTCGTAGCCGACGCCCATGATGGCGACGACCTCCAGCGCCGGCAGCCGGGCCATCAGCTCGGCGCTGACCTTGGACTCGCCGCTGCCGGCCACCGCGCGGATGCGCGGCGCCACCGCCGCGAAGGCCGCGGGGTCGGTTTCGTGCAGGCGGTCGTGCACGCGGTAGGCGGCGCGCAGCGGGTCGAGGTACAGCGGCGGCAGGCGCGAGACGGCGAGAACGTCGATCGCGGGAACGTCGGTGGCAGGCACGGCGGGCGGCTCCTCGGGCAACAAAGGGTGGGGCAACTCAATCGTCATACCTTAATATGATGCCGCCCCTTTCGGCCACCCCGGGAAAGCCATCACCCATGAGCGCCAAGCCCCGCAAGCGACCCCAAGACCTGCGCAGCCAGCAGTGGTTCGGCCGCCAGGACCGCGACGGCTTCGCCTACCGCAGCTGGCTCAAGGGCAAGGGCCTGCCGCACGACCAGTTCGACGGCCGGCCGGTGATCGGCATCTGCAACACCTTCAGCGAGCTGAACCCCTGCAACAGCCATTTCCGCACGATGGCCGAGCAGGTGAAGATCGGCGTCTACGAAGGCGGCGGCTTTCCGCTCGAATTCCCCGTCATGTCGCTGGGCGAGGTGCTGATGCGCCCGACCGCGATGCTCTACCGCAACCTGGCCAGCATGGACGTGGAAGAGAGCATCCGCGGCAACCCGGTCGACGGCGTGGTGCTGCTGTTCGGCTGCGACAAGACCACGCCCAGCCTGCTGATGGGCGCGGCCAGCTGCGGGCTGCCGAGCATCGGCGTCAGCGGCGGGCCCATGCTCAACGGCAAGTGGCGCGGCCAGGAACTGGGCAGCGGCACCGGCGTGTGGAGCATGAGCGAGCAGGTGCGCGCCGGCACGCTGCGCCTGCAGGACTTTCTGGAAGCCGAGAGCTGCATGCACCGCAGCCACGGCCACTGCATGACCATGGGCACCGCCAGCACCATGGCCAGCATGGTCGAGGCCCTGGGCATCGGCCTGCCCGGCAACGCCGCCTACCCGGCGGTGGACGGCCGCCGCAACGTGCTGGCGCGGCTGGCCGGGCGCCGCATCGTCGAGATGGTGCACGCCGACCAGACCATCACCGACGTGCTGACGCGCGAGGCCTTCGAGAACGCCATCCGCACGCTGGCGGCCATCGGCGGCAGCACGAATGCGGTGATCCACCTGATCGCCATCGCCGGGCGCCTGGGCGTCAAGCTCGGCGTCGACGACTTCGAGCGCCTGGGCTCCGAGATGCCTTGCATCCTGAACCTGCAGCCCAGCGGCGAGCACCTGATGGAAGACTTCTGCTACGCCGGCGGCCTGCCCGCGGTGATGAAGGAGATCGAGTCCACGCTGCACCTCGACCTCGTCACCGTCAGCGGCAAGACGGTGCGCGAGAACCTCGCCGAGGCGCAGAACTTCGACCCGCGCGTCATCAAGACCATGGCCCAGCCGTTCAAGGCCAAGGCCGGCATCGCCATCCTGCGCGGCAACCTGGCGCCGCGCGGCGCCGTCATCAAGCCCAGCGCGGCGACGCCGGCGCTGATGCAGCACACCGGCCGTGCCGTGGTGTTCGAGGACAGCGACGACTTCCACCGCCGCATCGACGACGAGGCACTGGACGTCGACGAGACCTGCATCCTGGTGCTGAAGAACTGCGGCCCCAAGGGCTACCCCGGCATGGCCGAGGTCGGCAACATGCCGCTGCCGCCCAAGGTGCTGAAGAAGGGCGTGACCGACATGGTGCGCATCAGCGATGCGCGCATGAGCGGCACCGCCTACGGCACCGTGGTGCTGCACACGGCGCCCGAGGCGGCGGCCGGCGGCCCGCTGGCGCTGGTGCAAGACGGCGACCTGATCACGCTGGACGTGGCGGCGCGCCGGCTGCACCTGCACGTCGACGACGCCGAACTGGACCGTCGAAGGGCGGCCTGGCAGCCGCCCGTGCCGCCGCTGCAAAGCGGCTACTGGAAGCTCTACATCGACCACGTGCTGCAGGCCGACGAAGGCGCCGACCTCGACTTCCTGGTCGGCCAGCGCGGCGCCTTCGTGCCGAAGGACAACCATTGAGCGGCCAGCCGCTCGACGCTTGCGTTGCAGGCTGACGTCGCGCAGCGAAGTCGAGGCGCGAAGCGCCGGCCGCCGACACCGCCACCGAGCACGATCTGCCGCAAGCCGCGCCCGCCACCAGCGTGCTACAAGATGTTGCGCCCGAGCGGGAACCGGCAGCCAAGACTGCCGGCGTGAGCGGGCGGCCACCGTGCTTCGGCCAACCGGCCCATTGCTTGCAAGGCAGGTCAACATGGGAAGCCTACCGTCCATCGAGAAGGCGCGACTCGAGGCGCTGCGGCGTTACGCCATCCTCGACACGCCGCCCGACGGCACCTTCGACGCCATCACGCGGCTGGTGTGCCGCGAGCTGCAGGTGCCCATCGCCATCGTCAGCCTGGTCGACGAAGACCGCATCTGGTTCAAGTCGCACACCGGGCTCGAGCTGGACCAGATTCCGCGCGACCCGGGGCTGTGCTCGTCGGCCATCCTGAGCGACCTGCCCTACGTGCTGACCGACGCGCGCGTCGACCCGCGCTCGCTGGCCAATCCGCTGGTGGCCGGCGCTTTCGGCCTGCGCTTTTATGCCGGCGTGCCGCTGAAGACGCACGACGACCACCGCCTGGGCGTGCTGTGCGCCATCGACCACCAGCCGCGCCAGGTGACGGCCGCCGAGCTGAGCCTGCTGTCCGACCTGGCCTCGGTGGTGATGGACCAGATGGAGTTGCGCCTGTCGGCGCGGCGCATCCACTCGCTCAACCTCGAACTCGAACAGGCACACGCCGCCGCCGAGCGCGCCAGCCGCGCCAAGGGCGTGTTCCTGGCGCAGATGAGCCACGAGCTGCGCACGCCGCTGAGCGCCGTGGTCGGCTTGAGCCACCTGCTGCGCAGCGATGCGTCGGCCGCCTCGCGCGCCAGCCGGCTGGACAAGATGGACGCCGCCTTGCGGCACGTGCAAGGCATCATCCAGGAGGTGCTCGACCTGGCGCGCATCGAGTCGGGTCGCGACGAGCTGGACGAGGCCGACTTCGACGTCGAAGGCCTGCTGCTGGAAGTGCGCGCGATGGTCGAGGACCGCGCCGCCGCGCAAGGCGTGGCGGTGCGCATCGAGGCGCCGCCGCCGCCGGCGCGCCGGCACGGCGATGTCGGCCGGCTGCGCCAGGCGCTGCTGAACTATGCCGGCAATGCCGTCAAGTTCACGCGCGCCGGCAGCATCACGCTGCGCGCGCGGCTGCTCGAAGAAGACGCCGGCGCGGCGCTGCTGCGCTTCGAGGTGCAGGACACCGGCATCGGCATCGCGCCGCAGGCGCTGGCCGGGCTGTTCGAGCCCTTCGTCCAGGTGCGCGAGCCGCACGCGCCGGGCGCCGCGGGTGCCACGGGCGGCGCCGGCACCGGCCTCGGCCTGGCGATCACGCGCGCGCTGGCGCAGAAGATGGGCGGCCAAGCCGGTGCCGACAGCGTGCCCGGCCAGGGCAGCCTGTTCTGGTTCACCGCCCGGCTGCCGCCGGCCGCCAGCATGCCGGCGAGCAGCGACGCGCACGACCAAGTGGCCGCCGCCGAGGCGGCGCTGCGCGCGCGCGCTGCCGGGCACCGCGTGCTGGTCGTCGACGACGAGGCGCTGCACCGCGAGGTGGTGCGCGAACTGCTGGTGCAATGCGGCCTGCAGGTCGACGAAGCCGCCAGCGGCCCCGAGGCGGCGCGGCTGGCGCTGGCGCAGCCCTACAGCGTGATCCTCAGCGACCTGCAGTTGCCCGGCTTCGACGGCATCGAGCTGGCGCGCCGGGTCCGTGCCCGCCGCCCCGGCGGCGGCCCGCCGATCGTGGCGCTGACGGGCAGCGCCGAGGCCGAGATGAAGCAGCAGTGCCTGGACGCCGGCATGAACGAAGTGCTGGCCAAGCCGGTCGAGCCGGCCGCGCTGTTCGCGGCGCTGCTCGCCTGGTTGCCGCCGCCGAGCGCCGCGGCATGGACAATGGCGCCGTCCAACGCACCCAAGCCCACCCCACCATGAACACGCCTTCCCGCTTTGCTGCCGTCACCGGCGCCGGCTCCGGCATCGGCCGCGCCTGTGCCCTCGCCCTGGTCCAAGAGGGCTGGTCCGTCGCCGTGCTCGGCCGCCGCGCCGAGGCCTTGCAGGAGACCGCGCGCCTGGCCGGCGACGCCGCCGCGCGCGTGCTGCCGCTGGCCTGCGACGTAGCCCGCGACGACAGCGTGGCCGCCGCCTTCGCGGCCATCGAGCGCGACTTCGGCCGCCTCGACCTGCTGTTCAACAACGCCGGCGGCGGGCTGGGCGCGAAGACGCCCGACCTCGTCACCCCGGCCGAATGGCGCAGCGTCGTCGACGCCAACCTGAACGGCAGCTTCTACTGCCTGCGCGAGGCCTTCCGCATCATGAAGGCGCAACAGCCGCAGGGCGGCCGCATCATCAACAACGGCAGCATCTCGGCCTATGCGCCGCGGCCGGGGTCGATCGCCTACACCGCCACCAAGCACGCGGTGAGCGGCCTCACGCGCACCGCGGCGCTGGACGGCCGGCCGTTCGACATCGCGGTCGGCCAGATCGACATCGGCAACGCCGCCAGCGAGATGACCGAGCGCATGTCGCAAGGCGTGCCGCAGGCCGACGGCAGCACCCGGCCCGAGCCGCGGATGGACATCCAATGCGTGGTCGACGCCTTCCTGACGATGGCGCGGCTGCCGCTGTCGGCCAACATGCTGTTCGTCAACGTGATGGCCACCAAGATGCCTTTCGTCGGCCGCGGCTGAGCCTCGCCCCGTCCCCCGCGCCGGCCTGGCCCGACGGCCGCCGGCGGCTCATGTCAGACTGCAGCCTCCGATGAGAACCGCCGTCCTCACCGACCTGCACGCCAACCGCGAGGCGCTGGAAGCCGTGCTCGAGCACGTCGCCGGCCAGGCCGTCGACGGCTATGCGCTGCTGGGCGACTTCGTCGGCTACGGCGCCGACCCCGGCTGGGTGGTCGACCGCGTGCGCGAACTGGTGGCCGCCGGCGCGCCGGCCGTGCAGGGCAACCACGACCTGGCCACGGTGGAAGGCGCCTCGCCCGAGATGCGGCCCGAGCCGCGGCAGGTGATCGAGTGGACGCGCAGCCAGCTGAGCGCCGAGCAGATCGCCTTCCTCGCGCGGCTGCCGGCGCGCCACGAGGCCGGCAAGGTCTTGTACGTGCACGCCAACGCCTGGGCGCCGCTGGAATGGGGCTACATCCTCGGCCGCATGGACGCCATGCGCAGCCTGCACGCCACGCGCGCGCGCATCACCTTCTGCGGCCACGTGCACGAGCCGCGGCTGTACCACTTGTCGACCACCGGCAAAGCGGCCGACTTCGTGCCGACGCCGGGCGTGCCGATTCCGCTGCTGCCGCAGCGGCGCTGGCTGGTCATCCCCGGCTCGGTGGGCCAGCCGCGCGACGGCGACCCCGCCGCCTGCTACGCCATCCACGACGAGGCCGAGGGCAGCCTGAGCTTCTGGCGCGTGCCCTACGACCACGAGTCGGCGGCCGCCAAGATCCGCGCCGCCGGGCTGCCGCCGGCGCTGGCCGAACGCCTGGCCCATGGCGTCTGACGAAAGTTCCACCGCGCCGCCGTCGCCGGCGCCGGCGGCGCGGCTGCACGAAGGCCAGGTCATCGACGGCTTCGTCGTCGACCAGCGGCTGCACCAGGGCGGCATGGCGGTGATCTGGGCCGTGCACCGCGAAGCGCCGGCCGATGGTGCTGGTGACGGCGGCAGCAGCGCCGGCGACGCCATGCCGCTGGTGATGAAGGTGCCGCGCATCAAGGGCGGCGAAGACCCGGCCTCGATCGTCGGCTTCGAGGTCGAGCAGCTCATCCTGCCGGCGCTGACGGGTCCTCACGTACCGCGTTATGTGGCGCGCGGCGACATCACGCTGCAGCCCTACCTGGTGATGGAGCGCATCGAAGGCGCGTCGCTGCGGCCGCGGCTGGACGCCGCGCCGCTGCCGATCGACGAGGTCATCGAGATCGGCTCGCGCGTGGCCACCGCCTTGCACGACCTGCACCGCCAGGGGCTGGTGCACCTGGACGTCAAGCCCAGCAACATCATGTTCCGCGCCGACGGCAGCGCGGTGCTGGTCGACTTCGGGCTGTCGCGCCACGACAAGCTGCCCGACCTGCTGGAAGAAGAGTTCGAGCTGCCGATGGGCACCGGCCCCTACATGTCGCCCGAGCAGGTGCAGTTCGTGCGCAAGGACCCGCGCAGCGACCTCTTCGCGCTGGGCGTCATGCTCTACCACTTCACGACCGGGCAGCGCCCGTTCGGCCAGCCCGACAACATCCGCGGCCTGCGCCGGCGGCTGTACGAAGACCCGGTGCCGCCGCGCCGGCTGCGGCCCGATTGCCCGCCCTGGCTGCAGGAAGTGATCCTGCAATGCCTGGAGGTCGACCCCGCCAGGCGCTTCCAGAGCGGCGCGCAGCTGGCGCTGGCGCTGCAGTTCCCGGCGCAGGTGGCGCTGACCGAGCGCGCCGCCAAGCTGGGCACCGACAGCCGCTGGCAGCGCTTCAAGCGCCGGCTGCGCGCCGCCGGGCAGGACAGCGAGCGGCTGCCCCAGCCCGGCGCCAGCAGCCAGTTGATGAAGAGCCCCATCGTGCTGGCCGCGGTCGACGTCAACAACGCTTCACAAGGCTTGCTGGACCAGTTGCGCGAGACGGTGCGCCGCATCGTGCTGACCGAGCCCGGCGCGCGGCTGGCCTGCGTCAGCGTGATGCGCACCGGCCGCATCGCGATGGACGACCGCGTCGACGAGCAGGGGCACAGCCATCACGTCAAGCAGCTCGTCGCGCTCAAGCACTGGGCGCGGCCGATGGTCAAGGCGCTGGAGCTCGACGAGGCGCGGCTGACCTTCCACGTGCTGGAGTCGCCCGACGCGGCAGCCGCCATCGTCGACTTCGCCGAGCGCACGCGGGTCGACCACATCGTGATGGGCGCGCGCGGCGCCTCGGCGCTGCGCCGGCACTTCGGCAGCGTCAGCTCGCAGGTGGTGGCGCAGGCGGGGTGCACGGTGACGGTGGTGAGGGAGTAGATCCCTCGCCAGCCCGCCACCGCTTCAAGCCGCTACTTGAACGGATCCGGCCGCGGCGTCGTGTCGCTCGACGGCGGCAGGATCGGCATCAGGAAGCTGGGCTGGTCGCCGGTCAGCGTCTTCAGGAACGACACGATCTTGGCGTTCTCTTCCTTCGTGAAGTTCTTGCCGAGCTGCAGGCGGCCCATCACGTCCACCGCCTCGGGCAGCGTGTTGGCGGCGCCGTCGTGGAAGTACGGATAGGTCATCTCCACGTTGCGCAGCGTCGGCACCTTGAAGGTGAAGCGGTCGATCTCCTTGCCCGTCACCGCGCTGCGGCCCTCGGCCGGGCTGGTGGCCTTGTAGGCCTGCACGATGCCCATCTTCTGGAACGAGTTGCCGCCCACCGCCGGGCCGTTGTGGCAGGCCACGCAGCCGCTGTTCTTGAAGAGCTGATAACCGGCCAGTTCATCGGACGTCAGCGCGTCCTTCTTGCCCAGCAGCCACTGGTCGAAGCGCGAGTTGGGCGTGACCAGGGTCTTCTCGAACTCGGCGATCGCCAGCGTCACCTGGTCGATGTCGATCTTGTCCTTGCCGAAGACCTGCTTGAACTCGCGCTGGTAGGCCGGGATCGACGCCAGGATGCCGATCGCCAGCGTGTGGCTGAAGGCCATCTCGCCGGGGTTGGCGATCGGGCCGCCGGCCTGCGCCTTCAGGTCGGAGGCGCGGCCGTCCCAGAACTGCGCGACGTTGAGGCTGGAGTTCAGCACCGTCGGCGCATTGATCGGGCCTTGCTGCCACTTGTCGCCGATGCTGGTCTTGATGTTGTCGGTGCCGCCCATGCTGAGGTTGTGGCACGAGTTGCACGAGATGAAACCGGACTTGGACAGCCGCGGGTCGAAATACAGCTTCTTGCCCAACTCGACCATGCCGAGGTTGACCTGCTGCGGCGGCACGATGGGTTGGATGGGCTCCTGGCTTTGCCCCATCGCGGTGCTGGCGGCGGCCAGCAGCGCAACGGCGGCAGCCACGGCCGCCAGCGACAGTGGGGCGAGACGGGTCGACATGTTTGCTCCTGATTTGATCCTGGGCTGTTCGGCGGGCGGCCGGCCGGGACCCAGGCCCGCCGCCCCTGCGTTGCGAACCCTTTCCGCAGCGCAGCATGATTGAACGCCAAGCCCGCGCCTCGGGTTTGTCCCAGGTCAACCGCAAACCCAGGGTGGTGACGTGGGTTTGATGCCGGTCATCGACGCTCGACATTTCGCCGCTCGTTTGCCCTTCATCCCGATCAACCCGCCGCCGGCAGGTGGGTTCGGCACGGCGGTCGGCCACGGCGGCGCCGGCTGCGATGTAATCTCGATCAAACGCCGGGGCGGTCCCGCGCGGCGCGCGGCGCCGGCAAGACCCGACCGGCAGGCCCTTCGGGAGGAGCAACGAGATGGAGCAACCGCTTGGCCCGGAAACGCCATCCACGGCGCCGCCGCGCGACGCCGCGCACTGGCTGGCCCTGGCCCGCGCGGAGATCATGCGCGGCCAGGGCGGCGACGATTCCGACATGTCGCGCTTCGGCCGCGCCGCGCTGGCCGCGGCGCAGCAAGCCGGCGACACCGAGTCCGAGGCCGTGGCCCTGCACTACGCCTGGCACCGCGCGGTGGTCACGGCACCGGCCGCCGAAGGCGAGCGGCTGCTGAACGACGCCCTGCGGCGCTGCCGCGAACTGGGTTCGAGCCACGGCACGCAGCTGATGCAGGCGACGCGAACCAACTGGCTGTACAGCAGTTGCCGCTTCGTCGAGGCGATCCAGATCGCCGATCACGTGCTGGCCGACCCTTGCGAGCTGCATCCGCTGGAGCGGCTGCAGTTGCTGCAGACGCTGGCGCTGTCGCACAAGTGGTCGGGACACGCCGACCAGTTCTTCGAGCACGCCCAGCGTTCCGTGGCGCTGGCCGACGAGGCCGGCCCGCGCTACCCGCGCGCCGGCGTCCGCAACAACCTGGCGGGCGGCTTGACGACGCTGGCCTTCGACCCGGAAGCCGCCCTCGTCCTGCTGGACGAGGCGCGCGAGTTGCTGCTGCCCGACCCGGTGACGCCCGGCTGGCTGGCGGTGCTGGGCAATCGCGTGCAGGCGCTGGACATGCTGGGCCGCCACGACGAGGCGTACGAGGCTTTCGCGGCCGACCTGTCGCGCCCCGGCGTCGACCGCCTGCCGCGGCCCTACGCCGCCTTCACCGTGGCGGCGCTGATCGGCAAGGGCCTGCTCGACGAAGCCGAGGCCTGGCTGGGCGAGGAAGGCATCGACGGCAACAGCCGCATGCAGATGATGCGGCGCCAGGCCTACCGCGCCGGCCGCATGCGGCTGCTGTGCGCGCGCGGCCGCCACGAGGAGGCCAAGGCCTACGCGCTGGCCAGCCTCGAAGAGTTCGATGCGATCAGCCGCGAGCCGCTGCACGAAGCGACCATGTACGAATGCCTGCGCCAGGCCTGCTCGGCGCTGGGCGACATCCGCGGCGCGCTGGACGCCGCCATCGCCGCGCGCCGGGCCTGCCTGCCGGCGGTCAAGCGCTCGGGCCGCGCGCGCTACCTGGTGGCGCAGCTGGAAGCCGGCCTGCCGAATGCCGAGGCGCTGGGCCCGGTCGACCGCCGCCGCCTGCTGGCCTTCGAACGCGCCGCCCAGGAGCAGCACGACCGCGAGCTGCACCAGCTGGCCGAGCTGAAGCGCCAGGCCGAAGCGCCGGCGCCGACGGTGCCGCCGTTCCTGGCCTACGTGGTGCACGAGCTGCGCAACCCGATCGGCGCGGTGACCAACATCGCGCAGTTGCTGATGCATTCGTCGCTGGACCCGCGGCAGCGCCGCTTCGTCGAGCTGATGCGCGGCTCGGCCGACACGCTGCTGACGCTGGTCAACGACGTGCTGGACCTGGCCAAGCTGGAAACCGGCCGCTTCGAGTTCGAGCCCGCGCCGACGGCGCTCGACGCGTGGTTGACCGATGCGCTGGCGCCGTTCGTCGAGACCGCCCGCCTCAAGGGCCTGGCGCTGCGGTCGAGCCTGGACTCCCGCTTGCCGGCGCGGCTGGTCTTCGATGCCGGGCGGCTGCGCCAGGTGCTGGTGAACCTGGTGTCGAACGCCATGAAGTTCACCCGCAAGGGCTTCATCGAGGTGGCGTTGAGCAGCCTCGGACCCGGTGCCGGCGCGGCGCGCCACCGCCTGCGCTGCGAGGTGCGCGATTCGGGCTGCGGCGTCGCGCCCGCCGCCAAGGGCCGGCTGTTCCAGGAGTTCGTGCAGGCCGACGCCGCCGTCGCGGCGAGCTACGGCGGCACCGGACTGGGCCTGGCGCTGTGCCGCCAGTTCATCGAACGCCTGGGCGGCCGCATCGGCCTGGACAGCGAACTCGGCGTCGGCAGCTGCTTCTGGTTCGAGCTGGAACTGCCGACGGCACCGCCCGCCGAGGCACCTGCCGTTGAAGTTGCCGGTTAGGCCGGCAGGCCCAGCGCCTCGCGCACTAGCCGGCGCAAGGCCAGGAAGCTGGGCTGCAGCGGCTGCGCGCTGGTGTCGAGCCGGAACTCGGCCTTGGAGTAGAACGCCGCGCGGCCCGAGAGGATGCGGCGCAGGTCGTCCATCGCCTCCTGGCTGGCCGCCATCGGCCGCAGGTCGCCCTGCGCGGCCACGCGCTTCATGTGGTCTTCGGGCGCGGCCTGCAGCCACACGGTGGTGCAGTGGGCCAGCAGCAGGTTGAAGGTGGCGGCATCCGACACCAGGCCGCCGGGCGTGGCGATCACCGCCTCGGGGTAGATCTGGATCGCTTCTTCCAGCGCGCGGCGCTCGTAGCGGCGGTAGGCGTTCTGGCCGTACAGCGCCTGGATCTCGTTGATGCTGCAGCCGGCGAACTTCTCGATCTCGCGGCTCAGCTCGACGAAAGGAAAGCCGAGGTCGTCGGCCAGCATCTGGCCCAGCGTGCTCTTGCCGGCGCCGCGCAGCCCCACCAGCGCGATGCGCGCGCTGCGCGACGCCGGGCTGGCGCCGTTGGCGCCGCCGGTGCCCAGCAGCTGGCCGATGGCCACGCGCACGCGGCGCAGGCTGGCCTCGTCGCGGTGCTCCAGCAGCTCGCGGATCAGCAGCCACTCGGGCGACGAGGTGGTGACGTCGCCGACCAGCTCGGCCAGCGAACACTGCAGCGCGCCGGCCACCTGCAGCAGCACCAGGATGGAGGCGTTGCCGACGCCGTATTCCAGGTTGGCGAGGTGGCGCTCCGACACCTCGGCCGCCTGCGCCACGGCCTTGCGCGTCATGCCGCGGCGCGCGCGCAAGCCGCGCACGCGCTCGCCCAGCGCCACCAGGAAGGGGTTCTTGTCGTCGGCCGCGGCCTCAGCCGGCGCCGGCGGCGCGTGGGCGGTGGTCGGTTCCTGCAGGAAAATGCTGGTCACGGCGCCATTCTGGGCCAAATCTCGGCTCGGCGCGCACCATCCTGCAGATCAGGCGCCGGCGAATCGGCTGCGGCCGATCACGCGCTGCCGATCACGCGCTGCCGATCACCCGCGGTCGATCAGGTGCTCTTGCTCACCGTGATGGTCGGGAACTTGGCCGAGAAGTCCTTGGCCTTGAGCGCGATCTTCACCGCCACCTGGCGCGCCACGGCCTTGTAGATGGCGGCCACCTCGCCCTCGGGCTCGGCCACCACGGTCGGGCGGCCGCTGTCGGCCTGCTGGCGGATGGCCATGGTCAGCGGCAGGCCACCGAGGTAGTCCACGCCGTAGTCGGCGGCCATCTTCTTGCCGCCGTCGGCGCCGAAGATGTGCTCGACGTGGCCGCAGTTCGGGCAGCAGTAGACAGCCATGTTCTCGACGATGCCGAGGATGGGCACGCCGACCTTCTCGAACATCTTGAGGCCCTTGCGCGCGTCGAGCAGCGCGATGTCCTGCGGCGTGGTGACGATCACCGCGCCGGTCAGCGGCACGCGCTGGCTCAGCGTCAGCGCGATGTCGCCGGTGCCCGGCGGCATGTCGACCAGCAGGTAGTCCAGCTCGCGCCAGTTGGTCTGGTTGAGCAACTGGTCGAGCGCCTGCGTGGCCATCGGGCCGCGCCAGATCATCGCCTGGTCGGGGTCGACCAGGAAGCCGATCGACATCACCTGCACGCCGTGGTTCTCCAGCGGCTCCATGGTCTTGCCGTCGTGGCTTTCGGGGCGGCCTTCGATGCCCATCATCATCGGCTGGCTGGGGCCGTAGATGTCGGCGTCGAGCACGCCCACGCTGGCGCCCTCGGCGGCCAGCGCCAGCGCCAGGTTGGCGGTGGTGGTGCTCTTGCCGACGCCGCCCTTGCCCGAGGCCACGGCGATGATGTTCTTCACCTTGGGCAGCAGCGCCACGCCGCGCTGCACGGCGTGGGCGGTGATCCTGGTCGTCAGGTTGACGCTGACGTTGCCGACGCCGGGCACGCTGCGCGCCGCGGCGATCAGCGCCTTGCGCAACGCGCCGTGCTGGCTGTTGGCGGGGTAGCCCAGCTCGACGTCGAAGGACACGTCGCCGCCGTCGACGCGCAGGTTGCGCAACTGGCGGGTGCTGACGAAGTCGCGCCCGGTTTGCGGGTCGACGACGGTCTGCAGGGCGGCGTTGAGGGCGGCTTCGGTGACGGCGGGCATGGCGGGCGGCTGGCTTTCGGGTGCGCTGGGAAATGAGGCGCGCGCAGTCTAGCCGCTGGGGTGCGGCAGCCCTGGCGGTAGGGTCAGCGCGGCGTCACAGCAACCACGGCGCCGGGTCGTCCAGCCGCGCCTGCAGCAGTTGCACGAGGCGGCCGACGTGCAGGCCGTCCATCAGCGCGTGGTGCACCTCGATGGCCATCGCCATGCGCCAGCGGCCGCCGGCTTCGGCCTGCAGGCGGCCGAAGGCGATCTTCGGCACGGCGTCGTCGCGGCCCCAGTTGCGGGCGTGCGAGAAGCTGGTGAAGTCCAGCCACGGCAGCGTGGTGAAGTGCAGCACGTCCTGGCGATCGGGCGTGGCGTCGAACGGCAGTTCGCCGCTGCGCACGGCGCGGATGCGCTCGGCCGCCTGCGCCGCGAAGCGGCCGAAGTCGCGCTGCCACACGAGGTCGGCGAAGGCGATGCTGTCGTCGGCGCGCAGCACCGTCGTGCTGCCGTGCACCGTATCGAACACGCGCACGCGCTCGCCGTCCAGCCGGTGGCGCAAGGGCTCCAGCTCGTTGGCCAGGCGCAGCACCAGGTGGTGGTAGGCCAGGCTCAGGCTGCCCGGCAGCCGCGCCTTCAAGGCCACCAGCGCCGTCAGGTCGAGCCGGGTGCAGACGTTGAAGTACGGGTTGTCGAAGTGACGAAAGTGGTCGAAGGTCGCGCGGCGCGGCCAGGACCCCGGATCCAGGTGGTGTGCCATGGCTTCCATCATAGGAGGCCCCCCCTAGAATTGGTCTCGCTTTCCGTGCACCCCAAAAAGGGCCGGGCCCGCCCGGCCCGCCGCCCCGCGGGGGATCAAGTTGCCCGGCCAAGGCGGATCAACTGCAAAGCCGTCAATGACCCGCAAGCTCTTCGTCACCACCGCGCTGCCCTACGCCAACGCCGCCTTCCACATCGGCCACATGATGGAGTACATCCAGGCCGACACCTGGGTGCGCTTCCAGCGCATGCGCGGGCACGAGGTGCAGTTCGTCTGTGCCGACGATGCGCATGGCGCGCCGATCATGATCGCCGCCGACAAGGCCGGGCTGAGCCCGCAGGACTTCGTCGCGCAGATCGCCGCCGGCCGTGCGCGCTACCTCGACGGCTTTCACATCGGCTTCGACAACTGGCACAGCACCGACGCGCCGGAGAACCACGAGCTGGCGCGCCGCATCTACCTGGCGCTGCGCGAGAACCGGCTGATCGAGACGCGCACGATCGAGCAGTTCTTCGACCCCGAGAAGGGCATGTTCCTGCCCGACCGCTTCATCAAGGGCGAGTGCCCGAAATGCGGCTCGCCCGACCAGTACGGCGACAACTGCGAGGTCTGCGGCGCGGTCTACGCCCCCACCGACCTGAAGAACCCGTACTCGGCGCTGTCGGGCGCGACGCCGGTGCTCAAGAGCAGCGAGCACTTCTTCTTCCGCCTGTCGGACCCGCGCTGCGTGGAATTCCTCGAAGCCTGGACGCAGGATGGCCGCCTGCAGCCCGAGGTGGCCAACAAGGTGCGCGAATGGTTCACGCGCGACGACGCCGGCCGCGTCGCGCTGAACGACTGGGACATCAGCCGCGATGCGCCGTACTTCGGCATCGAGATCCCCGGCGCACCGGGCAAGTACTTCTACGTCTGGCTCGACGCGCCGGTCGGCTACCTGGCCAGCCTGAAGAACCGGCTGGGCCAGCTGGGCCTGGACATGGACGCCTACCTGGCGCAGCCCGAGGTCGAGCAGATTCACTTCATCGGCAAGGACATCGTCACCTTCCACACGCTGTTCTGGCCGGCGATGCTCAAGTTCAGCGGCCGCAAGACGCCGGACCGCATCTATGTCCATGGCCACCTGACGGTGAGCGGCGCCAAGATGAGCAAGAGCCGCGGCACCGGCATCAGCCCGCTGCGCTACCTGGAGCTGGGGCTCAACGCCGAATGGCTGCGCTACTACATCGCCGCCAAGCTCAATGCGCGCGTCGAAGACCTCGACTTCAACCCCGACGACTTTGCCGCCCGCGTCAACGCCGACCTGGTGGGCAAGTACATCAACATCGCCAGCCGCGCGGCCGGCTTCATCGGCAAGCGCTTCGGCGGCCGGTTGTCGGCCGACGTCGGCGTCGAAGGCCGCATCGTGCTCGACGCCTTGCGCGCGCACGCCGAGACCATCGCCACGCTGTACGAGGAGCGCGAGTTCGGCAAGGCGCTGCGCGAGGTGATGCTGCTGGCCGACAAGGTCAACGAATACGTCGACGCGCACAAGCCCTGGGAGATTGCCAAGCAGGCCGGGCAGGACGCGGCGCTGCACGACGTCTGCAGCACCTGCATCGAGGCCTTCCGGCTGCTCACGCTGTACCTCAAGCCGGTGCTGCCGGCGCTGGCCGCGCAGGTGGAAGGCTTTCTGCGCATCGCGCCGCTGCAATGGGCCGATGCCCAGCGCGCGATGGGCGCGCACACCATCGGCACGTATCAGCACCTGATGCAGCGCGTCGACCCGAAGCTGCTGGACGCGTTGTTCGAGCCGCCGGCCGACGCCGCGCCGCCGCCGCCGGCCCTGCCCGGCGGCGAAGCGCTGGCCGCCGAGATCGGCATCGCCGACTTCGCCAAGGTCGACCTGCGCATCGCCAAGATCGTCGCCGCCGAGCGCGTGGAAGGCTCGGTCAAGCTGCTGCGGCTGACGCTGGACGCCGGCGAAGGCCGCGACCCTGAAGGTCGCCCCAGGCTGCGCAACGTCTTCAGCGGCATCGCCGGCGCCTTCAAGCCCGAAGACCTGGTCGGCCGCCACACCGTGCTGGTGGCCAACCTGGCGCCGCGCAAGATGAAGTTCGGCGTCTCCGAAGGCATGGTGCTGGCCGCCAGCCATGCCGACGAAAAGGCTGCGCCGGGCCTGTACCTGCTGGAGCCCGGCGCCGGCGCCGTGCCGGGGTTGCGCGTGCGCTGACATGCCGTCCACCCCCACCCCGACGCCGAAGCCGCGCCGCAAGCTGCCGCCGCCCACGCCGCTGGTCATCGGCACGCGGCTGGGCCGCTACGAGTTGCGCTCGGTGCTGGGCATCGGCGCCTTCAGCATCGTCTACCGCGCGATCGAGCCCGAGTCGGACCTCGAATTCGCGCTGCGCGAATACCTGCCCGGCAGCCTGGCGCAGCGCGCCGCCGACGGCAGCGTGGTGCCGCGCTCGGCGGCCGATGCCGAGGTCTTCGAGCATGGCCTGCGCTTCTTCGTCAACGAGGCCAAGCTGCTGCTGCAGATCGACCACCCCAACCTCGTGAAGGTGCACGAAATCTGGCAGGAGCGCGGCACCGCCTTCCTGGCGATGGACCTCTACACCGGGCGCGACCTGCAGGACACCATGTCCACGCGCTGGCGCACGCCGCGCGAGCCGGGGCTGCGCAACATCCTGGCCGCGCTGCTGGGGCCGATCGACGCCTTGCACAAGGGCGGCCTGCAGCACCGCGACATCTCGCCGCAGACCATCATGGTCGAGCCCGACGGCCGCCTCGTGCTGATGGACCTGGGCGCCGCGCGCCGCGTCACCTCGGCGCTCGGTGAGACCGGGCCCACCGGCCCGCGCGACGGCTTCGCGCCGGTCGAGCTGTACGGCAACCGCGCCGCCAAGGGCGAGGCCAAGGCGCTGGAGAAAGGCCCCTGGACCGACTTCTACGCACTCGGCGCGACGCTGTTCTACATGATGACCGGCCGGCCGCCGCCGCCGGCCCCGGAGCGCGCGCGCGCCGGCGACCGCGTGGCGCTGTCGCTGTACCGCAGCGACAAGCGCTATTCGCTGGAACTGCTGGCGCTGCTCGACTGGATGCTGGCGGTGCCGCCGGCCGCGCGCCCGCAAAGCGTGGCCGAGTTGCACCGCGCGTTAAAAGGCGAGCACGGCGAAGGCCTGCCGCCGGCGCTGAAGCCCAACCGCGCGCTGCGCTGGCGGCTGAAGGCCAGGCGCTTCAAGCCGCTGGCGTGGCTGCTGGGCATTGCGCTGCTGCTGGCGGTCGCGGTGCTGGCGGTGCGCTGGGGCCTCAAGCTGCCCATCGTGCAGGACTGGCTGCTGCGCTGGTCTTGATGGCCGCCCCCGGGCTTGTCTTGATCTTTGCCAAGTTCGCGCCGCCGCCGGCTGGCATGATGACGGTCATGCCGGTGAGCGCCGTCAGCGTGTTGCGGTGGATCGTCGATCCCCGCGTGTGCCTGCCGTCGCGGCGCCGGCGCTTCATCGTGCGCGCCCACCACTGCGGTCCTCCCGGCAGCGGCTTCGCCCGCCCCGCCGCCCTTCAGGAGACCGCATGCTTTCCAACCGCTTCCACCGCTTTCACCCCCGGTTGATGGACACCGTGCCCGGCTACGGGCGCGCCGCGCTGATGGCCGACATCGGCGCCGGGCTGACGGTGGGCGTCGTCGCGCTGCCGCTGGCCATGGCCTTTGCCATCGCCTCGGGCGTCAAGCCCGAGCAGGGCTTGTTCACCGCCATCATCGCCGGCGCGCTGATCGCCGCGCTGGGCGGCTCCAACGTGCAGATCGGCGGCCCGGCCGGCGCCTTCATCGTCATCGTCTACGGCATCGTCGAGCGCTACGGCCTGGCCAACTTGCTGATCAGCACCGCGATGGCCGGCGTGCTGCTGTTCCTGATGGGCCTGTTCAAGCTGGGCGCGCTGGTGCGCTACGTGCCGGTGGCCATCGTCATCGGCTTCACCAACGGCATCGCGGTGCTGATCGGGCTGTCGCAGGTGAAGGACTTCTTCGGCCTCACCACGCCCAAGCTGCCGGGCGACTTCTTCGCGCTGCTGGAGGTGCTGGTCCGCCACGCGCACACCGTCAACCCCTGGGCGGTGCTGATCGCCTGCGCCAGCCTGCTGCTGGTGGTGGTCTGGCCCAAGAGCTACGCCATGCCCACCGGGCCGCTGGGGCTGGTGGCGCGGCTGCGGCGGCTGGCCGCGCACGTGCCGGGCACCATCATCGTGCTGGTGCTGGCCACGCTGGCGGTGTCGCTGTTCAAGCTGCCGGTGGAGACCATCGGCACGCGCTTCGGCGGCATCCCGCAGGCGCTGCCGGCGCTGGCGCTGCCCGAGTTCAGCTGGGCCACCGCCAAGCAGCTGGTGATCCCGACCATCACCATCGCGCTGCTCGGCGCCATCGAGTCGCTGCTGTGCGCGCGCGTGGCCGACAACATGACCGAATTCCCGCGCCACGACCCCAACCAGGAGTTGATGGCGCAGGGCGTGGCCAACTTCGTCAGCCCGCTGTTCGGCGGCATCCCGGCCACCGGCACCATCGCCCGCACCGTGACCAACGTGCGCGCCGGCGCGCGCACGCCGGTGGCCGGCCTGGTGCACGCGGGCACCATCCTGCTGGTGGTGCTGCTGGCGGCGCCGCTGGCGATGAACGTGCCGCTGGCCGCGCTGGCCGGCATCCTGGCCTTCGTGGCCTGGAACATGGGCGAGTGGCGCGAGTTCGTGCGCCTCAAGCAGTTCAGCGTGCAGTACCGCACCATCCTCGTCGGTACGTTCTTGCTAACGGTTATCTTCGACCTCACGGTGGCGGTGGAGGTCGGCCTCATCCTGGCCTGCGCCTTCTTCATCTACCGCATGGGCACGCTGTTCCGCGTGCAGCCGCTGCCGCGCGGCGCGCTGCCCGAGGGCGTGCAGGTGTTCGAGCTGTTCGGCTCGCTGTTCTTCGGCGCGGTGGGCAAGATCGAGACGCTGCCCGCGCAACTGCCGCCCGACACGCGCGCCGTGGTGCTGGAGATGCACCGCCTAATCTCGATGGACACCTCGGGCCTGGACGCGCTGGAGCAGTTGCACCGCACGCTGCAGCGCCAGGGCCAGGCGCTGGTGCTGGCCAACGTCAACGAGCAGCCGCTGTCGCTGATCCGCCGCTCGGGCTTCGAGCAGCGCCTGGGCCCCGACCAGATCGTGCCGACGGTGGCGGCGGCGTTCGAGGAGCAGGCGCCGGCCTGATCGCCTTCACCTTCACGGCGTGAAGACGATGCGTTCGCCGCCGTCGGCGGCCGCCGGCCAGGCCTGCGCCACGTCGCGCAGCGGCACGGCCTTGAGGTCGATGCGCAAACGGCCGCGCGCGATTTCCTGCGCCAGCGCCGGCAGCGCGCCGAGGATGTCGCCGGCCGACACGGCGCCGAGCCCGCTGCCCATGATCTGCACATTCGCGCTGCGCAGGAAGGCGCCGGGAATGGCGGCGACCTCGCCCGCCATCGAGCCGAGGTGGATCCAGCCGAGCGGGCGGCTGCGATCGGCGCGCTGCCGCAGCACGGCCTCCATGACGCGCACGGCGCTCTCGCCCCAGAGGAAATCGAGCACCACGTCGACCTCGCCGGCCAGGCCGCCGAGCCGCGCATCGGCCAGCGTGACGGTCTCGGTGGCGCCGAGCGCGGGCAGCTGGGCCAGCTTGCGTTCGTCGCGGCCCGCGGCGATGACTTGCGCGGCGCCCAGGTGCCGCGCGATCTGCACCGCCATGCGGCCCGAGCTGCCGGTGGCGCCGAGGATCAGCAGCTTCTGGCCGCTGCGAAACGGCACGCGGCAACGCAGCGCCAGCCACGACGCCATGGCCGGATTCATCGCGCCGGCCAGGGTGACCGGGTCGCTGTCGGCCGGCAGTTCGATGCTGTGGTCGAGCTCGATCACCGTGCGCTCGGCCATCGTGCCCATCGGGCCCGGCGCCTGCACGAAGTAGCGCAGCTTGCCGTCGCTGCCGCGCCCGACGCCATCGACCCCCGGCACCAGCGGCAGGCCGCCGCGGCTGGAGTAGTGCACGCCCGACGCGCGTGCGCGGGTCAGCCGGTGCAGCCCGGCGGCGAGCACGTCGACCAACATTTCGCCGGGGCCTTGGGACACCGGCTCGGCGACGGTGCCGTAGTGCGGCGGCTGGTCGAACGCGGTGACGATGGCGGCTTGCATGAGGGGCTCCGGCAGCGGCAAAGGCCGCGCATCAAGTTCGTGATACGATCTATTATTGGTGCGTGATACGTACCATGTCAAGATCGCGGCCACGATGAAGAAGCCAGGATCCGCGAAGCAAGCTGCCGCCACCGACGAAGCCTTGGTCGATGCGCTGGCGCCGACCGCCTTCGTGACGATGGCCGTCCTCAACCGCATCGGCGCCGAGAACGACTTGTCGCTGACGCTGATCCGCGTGCTGGGCATCCTGTTCGACCGGCGCCCGCGCATGGCCGAGCTGGCCGACTACCTCGGCCTGGAGAAGCAGACGATGTCGGGGCTGATTGCGCGGGCCGAGAAGCGCGGCCTCGTGGCGCGCGCGCCGAACGCCGACGACGGCCGCGCGACCGACGTCTTCCTGACCAGCGAGGGCGCCCGGCTCGTCAAGCGCTTGCGGGCGCAGACGCAGCAGGCGCTGGCGCCGCTCACCGCCCATCTCGATGCCGCCGATCAGCGGCAACTGCTCGGCCTGCTGCAGCGCATGCTCGAAACCGCGGCGCCGAAATTCGCGGTGAGGGGCGCCCAGCGGGCCAGGCGCTGAGGCGACGCGCGGACCGGCGCGGCGGCCTCAGCCGCCGGCGCGCGCGAGCTGGAAACTCATCCGGTAGCTGAAGCGGCTGGCCGGGTGGATGCCGGTGGTGACCTCGACGAGCGTGGGCCCCACGTAGTAGCTGCGCACGATGCGCAGGCCCGCGCTGCCCGCAGGGACGCGCAGCGCCTCGGCGTTGTCGCCGTCGATGGTCAGCCCCTGGATTTCCTGCTCCACGCGCGTGACCTTGACGCCGAACTGCTCCTCGATCAGCGTGTAGATCGGCACGGTCAGCTCCTCGGCCAGCTTGGGCAGCTTGCTGTAGGGCGCGGCGACGTACATGTCGACCAGCGCGATGGGCTCGTCCTTGCGCTCGCGGCCGTGGCGCACGCCGGCGATGTGCAGCCATTTCTCGCCAGGCGCGCTGCGCAGCAGCTCGGAGAGATCGTCGCCCGGGGTGATCCGGGCCCGCGTCGACACCGCCAGCCGCGTGCCTTGCGCGTAGCGCGCCAGGTCGCCCAGGTCGTCCATGCTCTGCACGTAGCGCGACACCGGCGTCGCCGACACCACGCGCGTGCCGACGCCGGCCTGCCGCGTCAGCATGCCCAGCGAACACAGCTTCTGCACGGCCTGCCGCACGGCATAGCGGCTCATGCCGAGCCGTTCGCACAGTTCCAGCTCCGGCGGCAGCAGGCCGCCGACGGGCGGATGGCCGTTGCGGATCTCCTGCATCAGGCTGCGCGCGAGGTCGAGGTGGCGCGGCGTGCTGGGCGCCAGCGCGTCGGCGTGGGAGGCATCGGTCGGTTCAGGCATGGCGGGTGCGGCGGATGAGCAGCTCAGTGCCGATGTTGCCCCAGGTCGGCCTGCAGGCCGCCGCAAACGCCATCGGGTTTCTACGAATGTTCAAATGTTCGGACAAATAGGAGATTTCCTGCCACGCGATGGCGCTGCCGTCGCACCTGGCAACGAGGTCGAACATGGTCCCGATCAACTACCTGTGGCGCGCGGCGCGCCGATTCCCCGAGCGCGCGGCCGTCATCGCGCCGGAAGGCACGCTGAGCTTTGCGGCGCTGGCCGAACTCGTGCAGCGGCGCGCGGCGGCGCTGACGCAACGCGATCCGCAGCCCGGCGGCCGCGTGGCCATCGGCGCGGCCAACAGCGTCGACCACCTGGTGGCGCTGCTCGCGGTGCTGGCCGCCGGCAAGGTGTGGGTGCCGCTGAACCCGCGCAATGGCGACCCCGAGCTGCGCCGCATCGTCGAGTTCGTCAAGCCTTCGCTGGTGCTGGTCGACGCGCCGATGCGCGAGCGCCTGCAAGGCATCGAGCCGCCGGTGCTGACCTTGGCCGGGCTGGCCGAACGGGCCGAGCGGTCCGTGCTCGACGCCGGGCCGACCGAGATCGCGATGGGCCCGCACGCGCGCCTGACCGCCGGCCTGGACAGCCCGCAGGCCATCAAGTTCACCGGCGGGACCACCGGCTTCCCCAAGGGCGTGATCCAGACCCTGCGCACCTGGAACACCAACATCGCCACGCAGATCCACGAACTCGGCCTGACCGAGGCCGATCGCTACCTCGTCGCCGCGCCGATCACGCACGGCACTTCCACGTACATGCTGCCGCTGCTGGGCGTGGGCGGCGCGCTGGTGTTCCCGGCCGGCGCCAAGCCGTCGTACCTGCTGGACGCCGCGCAGGACCACGACTGCAGCCTCTTCTTCGCGCCGCCGACGCTGATCCAGGCCCTGGTCGAAGAACAGCGCGGCCAGCCGCGCCGGCTGGCCAGCCTGCGCTACCTGGTCTATGGCGGTGCGCCGATGCGGCCCGAGCAGATCCGCGACGCGCAAAGCGTCTTCGGCCCCGTGCTGTGCACCTCGTTCGGCCAGACCGAGGCGCCGCAGATCATCACCTTCCTGCCGCCGCAGGAAATGCACGGCGAGCGCCTGCAGTCGGTCGGCCGGCCCACGCTGCTGACGCAAGTGGCCATCGTCGACCGCCAGGGCAAGCCCTTGCCGCCGGGCGAGGAAGGCGAGATCGCCGTGCGCGGCGACCTGGTGATGGGCGGCTACCTCGACGCCCCGGAGGAGACCAGCAAGACGCTGGTGGACGGCTGGCTGCGCACCGGCGACGCGGGGGTCTTCGACGCGCAAGGCTTCCTCTACCTGCGCGACCGCCTGCGCGACGTGATCATCACCGGCGGCTTCAACGTCTACCCCAGCGACGTCGAGGTGGTGCTGTCGGCCCACCCGGCGGTGGCCGATTGCAGCGTGGTCGGCATCCCCGACGCGAAGTGGGGCGAGGCGGTGCATGCGGCCGTGCAATGGCGCGCCGGCATGCAGGCCAGCGAAGACGAGTTGATCGGCCTGATCAAGCGCGAACTGGGCTCGGTGAAGACGCCCAAGCAGGTGCACGTGTTCGAGACCCTGCCGCGCAGCCCGGTGGGCAAGGTGCTCAAGCCGGCCGTGCGCCAGGCCATCCTCGACCAGCAGGGGGCCGCATGAACCCGACGCCGCAAACCGCTCTGTGCCGCTACAGCGAAACGGCGGTGCACTACCGCGACGCCGACCTGGTGGGCGACCTGCTCGGCCAGCGCAGCTTCGTCGAGGTCTTCATGCTGCAGGCCTTCGGCATCGAGCTCGACGCCGGCCAGCGGCGCATCGTCGACGCGGTGCTGGTCACGCTGATGGAGCACGGCATGACGCCCAGCGTGATCGCCGCGCGCATGGTCTATTCCAGCTCGCCGGAGAACCTGCAGGCGGGCGTCGCCGCCGGCCTGCTGGCGGTGGCCAGCCGCTTCGTCGGCACCATGGAGCCGGCGGCCGAGCTGTTGGACAGGCTGGTCGCCGCTACGGCGCAAGGCCCCGACGCGGCCCGGGCCGAAGCGCAGGCCATCGCCGCCGAGCACCGGGCCCGCCGTGAGCCGGTGCCCGGCTTCGGCCACCACCTGCACAAGCCCGACGACCCGCGCGCCTTGGCGCTGCTGCAGCTGGCGCGCGAAGTCGGCCGCCACGGCCCGCGCTGCGCCGCACTGGAACTGCTGGCGCAGGCGGTCGATGCGGCGGCCGGACGCCACATCACCATCAACGCCACCGGCGCCGTCGCGGCGCTGCTGGGCGACATCGGCATCCCCGTGCGCCTGATGCGCGGCTTCGCGGTGCTGAGCCGCGCCGCCGGCCTGGTGGCGCACATCGCCGAAGAACAGCGCGACCCGTCGCTGCGCTTCATCTGGGACCTGGTCGATCGTTCCATGTCCCCGGGCGAGGCGCCGCCCGCTTCGCTCGCATCCCCGGCTTCCAAGCCCGCCGCCTGAAGGCCACGCCAAGCCTTCCGAGCGACATCCACCGATTGGCGACTTCCACCGGAGACCTCCATGAACCCCACCGCCAGCGCGATCGAGCGCCACCACCACATCACCCTGTGCGTCGGCTCGGCGCAGCAGGACTACGACTTCCACACCAAGCTGCTGTCGCTGAAGAGCGTCAAGAAGACGCTGATCTACGACGGCGGCACGCCGTTCTACCACCTGTACTACGGCAACGACCTGGGCGAGGAGAGCACGCTGCTGACCTGCTTCCCGGTCGCGCACTTCGGCAAGAAGGGCCAGCGCGGCAACGGCCAGATCAACACCGTCAGCCTGTCGGTGCCGGTGTCGTCGCTGGACTTCTGGGCCCAGCGCCTGGCTGCCAGCGGCTTGAAGGTCAAGCGCTCGGAGCGCTTCGGCGAGAAGCTGCTGAGCTTCGCCCACCCCTGCGGCATTCCCTACGAGCTGATCGGCATCGCCGACGACGACCGCAAGGCCTGGTCCAACGGCGAGGTGCCGGGCGACCTGGCGATCCGCGGCCTGCACACCATCGTCGTCAACACGCCGGCGATGGAGCCGACGCAGGAGTTCATGCAAGGCGGCTGGTCGTCGCGCGAAGTGGCGCGCGACGGCAAGCACACGCGCTTTGCCTTCGGCGACGGTAGCTCGGGCAAGCTGGTGGACTACGCGCTGGAGAACGACCTGCCGCAGGCCAGCTGGACCTATGGCGAAGGCATCGTGCACCACTGCGCCTTCCAGGTTGCCGACCATACGGTGCAGGACCTGGTCAAGGCCCACCTCGAAGGCATGGGCTTCACCGACACCTCCGAGCGCAAGGACCGCGGCTACTTCGAGTCGATCTACGTGCGCACGCCGGCCGGCGCGATGTTCGAGGCCACGGTGTCCAAGCCCGAAGGCTTCCTGGTCGACGAGAACTACGAGGCGATGGGCTCGGAGCTGCAGATCGCACCGCAGTTCCGCAGCCAGCGCGAGCAGATCCTGAAGTCGCTCGAACCGTTGAAGTACTGAGTTATCGAAGCGACGCTGAGGCTTCGACATGGACCCCCTGCACCACCCGCATCGGGCCGCGCCGCCGGCGGTCTATGGCGCGCCCGCCGCGTCGGCCGCGCTGGCGGTGATCCTCGTCCACGGCCGCGGCCAGTCGCCCGACTGGATGCGCGAGCAGGTGGTCGAGCGCTTCGGCGACGCACGCCTGTCCTGGCATGCGCCGGCGGCCGACGGCGCCTCGTGGTATCCGCAGCGCTTCATCGCGCCCGCCGAGCACAACGAGCCGCGCCTGGGCCAGGCACTCGAAGCGCTGGCGCGGCTGTCGCAGGCGCTGCAGGACCAGGGCATTCCGACCTCGCGCCAGGTGCTGATGGGCTTTTCGCAGGGCGCCTGCCTGGCCAGCGAGTTCGCCTGGCGCAGCGCGCAGCGCTACCACGCGCTGGTGGCCTTCACCGGCGGCCTGATCGGCGAGCCCGGCGCGCCGCGTGTGCCGCCGGCGTCGGCAGCGGCGCTGGCCGGCCTGCCGGTGCTGCTGTCGACCTGGGACGCCGATCCGCACGTGCCGCTGGCCTCGGTGCAGGAGAGCGCGGAGTGGTTTCGCCAGGCCGGCGCCGAGGTGCGGCTGCACGTCGGCGCGGCCGAGGCGCACGGCATCCGCGATGACGAAATTGCACAGGCGCGCGCCCTGCTGGCCGCGGCCGCCGTGCCGCAAGGGAGCTGATGATGACGATGCCTTCGTTCGTGCACGAGGCGCGGCCTTCGCGCGTGGTGTTCGGCCGCGGCCGGCGGGCGCAATTGCCGGCCGAGCTGGATGCGCTGGGTGTGAAGCGCGCGCTGGTCTTGACCACGCCCGAGCAGCGCGCGCTGGGCGACGAGGTGGCGGGCCTGCTCGGCGCGTCGCGCTGCGCCGGCGTGCATGCCGGCGCGGTGATGCACGTGCCGATCGCCGCGGCGCGCGCGGCGATCCAGGCCGCACGGGACGCCGGTGCGCAGGCCTGCATCGCTGCCGGCGGCGGTTCGACGATCGGCCTGGCCAAGGCCATCGCGCTGGAGTCCGGCCTGCCCATCCTGGCCTTGCCGACGACCTATGCCGGCTCGGAGATGACGCCGCTCTACGGCATCACCGATGGGGGCGAAAAGCGCACCGGCCGCGACTGGCGCGTGCTGCCGCGCACGGTGGTCTACGACCCCGATCTGACGCTCGGCCTGCCGGTCGCGATCAGCCTGACCAGCGGCATGAATGCCATCGCCCATGCTGCCGAAGGCCTGTACGCGGCCGACGCCAGCCCGATCCACCAGCTGATGGCGGCAGAAGGCATCCGTGCGCTGGCCGGCGCGCTGCCGCGCCTGAAGCTGGATGGCCGCGACGCATCGGCGCGCGACGACGCGCTGGTCGGCGCCTGGCTGTGCGGCAGCGTGCTGGGCCAGGTGCAGATGGGCCTGCACCACAAGCTGTGCCACGTGCTGGGCGGCAGCTTCAACCTGCCGCACGCCGAGCTGCACACGGTGATGCTGCCGCATGCGCTGGCCTACAACGCCGCGGCGGCGCCGCAGGCGATGGCGCGCCTGGCGGCAGCGCTGGGCAGCGCGGACGCGGCGGATGCGGTGAACCGTCTTGCCGAACTGCAACGCGGCTTGGGCGTGCCCACGTCGCTGCGTGCGATCGGCATGCCGGCCGACGGGCTCGACCGCGCCGCCGACCTCGTCACCGCCGCGCCCTATCCCAACCCGCGTCCGCTGGAGCGCGGCGCCGTGCGCGCGCTGCTGCAGCGTGCGTTCGACGGCGCACAGCCGCAGTGACCTGACGTGAGGCAACGATGCTGATCGAACACCGCGCCTACACGCTGCACCTGGGCGCCGAGGCCCGCTTCTGGGAGGCGCAGAAGGAGCGCGGGCCGGACGGCCTGCGGCCCATCCTCGACCGGCTGATCGGCAGCTTCGCCACCCGCAGCGGGGCGCACGACCAGATCGTCAGCCTCTACCGCTACGACGGTTTCGACGACTGGCAGTCGCGGCTGATGGGCCTCTATGGCCAGAGCCGGCTGCAGCCGTACTTCCGCGTCGTTAGGCCCTTGATCGCACGCCAGGACAACTGCCTGCTGGCGCCGGCACCGCTGCCGGGCCTGACACCGCACTGGGGCAATGGCCGCGACTGGCTGCCCGTGGATGGTCCATTGCTGCGCCAGCCGGCGCAGGGCAGCGTGGTCGAAGAGACCGTGCTGCGCTTCGCCGCGGGCGGCGTGCCGGCCTGCTGGGAAGCGTGGCGCCAGCACGCGCTGGGCGACGAGCCGGCGGCGGTCGACGGCCTGCTCGGCGCCTTCAACACGGTGGTCGGGCCGCTCAACCAGGTGCTGCTGCTGCGCCAGTTCGCCAGCGGCGCCGCGCTCGAAGCGCACCGCGAGCGCCTGCGTGGGCACCCGGCCTGGCTGAGCTTCCTGCGCACGCTGGCGCCGCTGGCGGTGGCCAGCGAGGTGCGGCTGCTGCAGCCCGCGCCGCTGCCCGACATGTCGCCGCTGTACGCCAGCGGCTGACGCTTCGCGGGCGCCGAGCCCGCCCCTTGCTTTCCAAAACGCCATGCAGCGCGCGAGCGCCGCAGGACCCCATTCGCCGCAACCCCACCAGGATCATTCCGATGAAGACGTTCATTATATTCGTTAGCACCGCCGCCACCGTGCTGGCCCTGGCCCATCCAGGCGCCGCGCAGGCCACCGAAGGCGGCGGCAGCGTTTACCCCGTGGGCGTGACCGGCTTCAGCTGCTGCGCGCTGCCGCCGCCGGGCACTTACCTGATGGTCGACGCCCAGCACTACCGCGCCGACGAGGTCAAGGACAACAGCGGCCACACGCTGCCCATTCCCGGCTTCAAGGTGCGCGCCGACGCGATCGCGCCGCGCTTCATCTGGGTGACCCCGCAACAGGTGCTGGGCGGCGCGCTGGCCGTGCACGCCATCGTGCCGGTGGTGAACCTCGACGTCAGCGTTCCCGGCGCGTCGCAGAGCAAGACCGGCGTGGGCGACGTGGTGTTCGGCCCGGCGCTGGGCTGGCATCACAGCCCGCAACTGCACACGGTGGCGGCGATCGACTTCTTCGCGCCCACCGGGGCCTACGACCAGAACGGCATCGCCAACATCGGCCGCAACCACTGGGCGACGCACCTCGTCGGCGGCGCTTCGTACATCCAGGGCGCGGGCTTCAACGCCGATGCGAAGCTGATGTATGCGCTGAATGCGCGCAACAAGGACACCGGCTATCGCGATGGCGACGAGTTCATCGTCGACTACGCCGCGGGCTGGGCCTTCGGCAACGGCTGGACGCTGGGCGTGGGCGGCTATGCCTACCGACAAACGAGCAACGACCAGCACGCCGGCGTCGCGGTGGCGGACAACAAGGGGCGCGCTTTCGCGATCGGGCCGTCGATCCGCTACGACGGCGGCAAGGGCTGGTTCCTCACGCTGAAGCTCTACAAGGAAACCGGCGTGCGCAACCGCGCGGCCGGCGATTCGCTCTGGCTGCGCGCGGTGTTTCCGTTCTGAGCCGGGCCGCCCGCGCCGCGGGCTGGCCCGTCAAGCCTCGTCGTCGGCGCGCCGCTCCAGCCACTCCATCCAGCCGGCATAGCCCGCCACCACCAGCAGGTACAGCAGCAGCGCGCCCTGGGCGCCGAACCAGAAGCTGAAGGGCCAGCCGAAGAAGCTGAAGTCGATCTCGCGCGCGAAGAAAGCCGCGACGAAGGTCACGCCGAACCACAGCAGCAGCAGCCAGGCGCTGAAGCGGCGCGTGCGCTGCCAGTACGGCGTCTCGGTGACGGCGGCGCTGGTGGTTGGCGCTTCGTCGCTCATGCTTCATCGCTCATGACAGCAAGCCCTCCACGCGCTGCTCGGCGGCCAGCGCGCGCGCCGGATGGGCGGCCTTGGCCAGCAGCCGCCGGTATTCGGGCAGCAGCGCGCGCAGGTCGTCGAGCGTGGCGCAGCGTTCGAGCTTGAGCGTGAAGAAGAAGGCGCGCATGCCGATCGCGTCGACCACGCTGTCGTTCATCAGCTTGAGCGCGCCGCGAAAGCGATCGACCGCGGCGGCGGCGGCGTCCAGCGGCAAATCGACGTGCTCGGTGCCGTCGGCCAGCGCCGAGGCCGGCATCATGCTGGCCGCGGCCGGCGGGCGCACGGCCACCAGGCCACGCTGCAGCAGTTGTTCGATGGCGTCGGCCGGCGCGCCGATCTGCCCGGCCGCGGCCTGCAATTGCGCCAGCGTGCGGCGGCCGTCGACCAGGATCAGCAGGCTGCGCAAGCGCGGCGGCAGGCCTGCGGTGCGCGTGCGCAACTCCTGCAAGCCACTGTCGGTCTTGTCGACCAGATCGCCCGGGTTCATGAACTGCAACAACGTGGGTCCCCAGCGCAGGGGCCCGATCATAGCCAGCGTCAAGGCAGGCGTCCGTCAGGGCCGGCGCAGGCGGTCGACCACCGCCATCTGCGCCGGGCCGTCGCGCTGGGTCAGCAGGCTGGCCAGCGCCATCGCGGCCAGGCTGGCCGGCACGCCGAAGAAGCCGGCCGAGGTGGGGTCGACGTCCCACCAGCGCATCTCGGCCAGCGGCCACGCCACGCCCAGCCACTGGCGGCTCCACGGCAGGTTGACCAGCATGTAGTAGATGCAGGTCACCAGCCCGGCGGCCATGCCGGCCACCGCGCCCCAGCGCGTGGCGCGGCGCCAGAACACGCCCAGCACCAGCGGCGCGAACAGCGCCGAGGCGGCGATCGAGAACGCCGCGGCCACCAGGTGCACGACGTTGGCCACCTTCAGCGAGGCCACGGTGGCCGCCGACACCGCCACCAGCAGCACCAGCGCCTTGGAGATGATGACGCGGCGCATGGCCGGCGCCTGCGGGTCGAGCACGCGGTAGTACACGTCGTGCGACAGCGCGCTGCTGATCGACAGCAGCAGCCCGTCGGCGGTGGACAGCGCGGCCGCCAGGCCGCCGGCGGCCACCAGGTAGCTGACGACGAAGGGCAGTCCGCCGATTTCGGGGGCCAGCAGCACGATCACGTCGCTGCCCAGGCGCAGTTCGCCGAGCTGCAGCACGCCGTCGCCGTTGATGTCTTCCACCGAGACCAGGCTGCCGTCGAGCCGCGACCAGCGCCGCACCCACGTCGGCAACTGGTCGAAGGGCATGCCGATCAGGTCGACCAGCACCTCGGCCTTGACCAGCACCGCCAGCGCCGGCGCCGCCAGGTACAGCACCGTGATGAAGAACAGCGACCAGCCCACCGAGCGCCGCGCCGCCTGCGGCGAGGTGGTGGTGTAGTAGCGCGTCAGCACGTGCGGCATCGCCGCGGTGCCCAGCATCAGGCAGAACACCAGCGCGACGAAGTTCATGCGCTCGCTGCGGTAGGTGGCGCGCTGCTCGGCGTTGCCGTCGGGGTCGCCGCGGGCGAAGGGCTGGGCCTGCGGCGCCATGCCGCCCAGCGGGCGCGCGCGCTGCAGGGCGTCGTCGCGCGCCTGCTCGTAGCGCAACCGCGCCTGCGCCTCGGTCTTGGGCAGCAGCCGCAGCTGGCGGTCGACCTGCTGGATGCGCGCCAGCGGCGCGCCCTCGGCGCGCAGCCGCGCCGCCTCGGCGGCCAGTTCGCGCGCCTCGCGCCGCATCGCGGTGGGCACGTCGCGCAGCTGCGCGGTGGCGGCGGCGGCGCGCGCCTGCCACAGCGCCATCACCTCGCGCTCGCGCGGGTCGGCCAGCAGGGCCTGCTCGCGCTCGCTCACCATGGCCAGCGCGCCGCCGTAGCCGAGCACCGGCGCCTGCATCGCCGGCTGCTTGAAGCCGAGCCAGACCACCGGCACGAGGTAGGCGACGATCAGCACGATGTACTGCGCCACCTGCGTCCAGGTGACGGCGCGCATGCCGCCGAGGAACGAGCACACCAGCACGCCGCCCAGGCCGATGAAGATGCCGACCTCGAAGCCGAGCCCCAGCAGGTGCGAGGCGATGAGCCCGACGCCGTACATCTGCGCGACGACGTAGACGAACGACACCATGATGGTCGACAGCGCGCCGATCAGCCGCGGCGCCGCGCCGCCGTAGCGCGCGCCGAGGAAGTCGGCCACCGTGTACTGGCCCAGCCGCCGCAGGTAGGGCGCCAGCAGCAGCGCCACCAGGCAGTAGCCGCCGGTCCAGCCCAGGATGTAGGCCAGGCCGCCGAAGCCGTTGAGGTAGAGCACGCCGGCGGTGCCGATGAAGGAGGCCACCGACATCCAGTCGGCCGCCGTCGCCATGCCGTTGTAGACCGCCGGCACGCGGCGCCCGGCGACGTAGTACTCGGCCTCGTCGGAGGTGCGCGACAGGAAGCCGATGCCGGCGTAGATGAGCACCGTGCCGGCCATGAAGGCCACGCCGATCCACAGCCGCGGCATGCCCATGCGTTCCAGCACGCCGGTGGCCACGATGAACAGGCCCAGGCAGACGGCGAACACCAGGTAACGGCGATGCAGCCGGGCGTCCGGGCTCGCGGTCGACGCAGCGGGAGTGTCGCCGGCACTGCTCACGCGCCGATTCTCGCCCAGCTCCGAAAGGCCGCAGGCGGCGCCGCGGCCGCTTTGCACCCACCCCGGCCGGGTTTTTCATACCTGGGGAAACCCGCGAAGCGGGCCGCCGGAAGAAGCCCGGCTGCCCGCGTTGTCAGCCAACGTTCAGCCAAGGCGCCAACAGTGGCTGACGGGCCGCTGACAAACACGCTTGGCGCGTGGGCACGTCACGGGCCCGTCATCTCAAGCGCTGAACACAATAGGAGACAACACCATGGCAATGGCTGGAAGCCAGCATCACCGGGCAGCCGAACCGCGGCCCATGAGCGCGGAAGAAAAGCGCGTCATCTTCGCGTCGTCGCTGGGCACCGTTTTCGAGTGGTACGACTTTTACCTGTTCGGGGTGATGGCCGGCATCATCGCCAACAGCTTCTTCACCGCGCTGGACCCGGCCACGCGCGACATCTTCACGCTGCTGGCCTTTGCCGCCGGCTTCGCGGTGCGGCCTTTCGGCGCCATCGTCTTCGGGCGGCTGGGCGACCTGGTCGGGCGCAAGTACACCTTCCTGATCACCATCCTGATCATGGGCTTGTCGACCTTCCTGGTCGCCTTCCTGCCCACCTACAAGACCTGGGGCATCGCGGCGCCGATCGTGCTGATCGCGCTGCGGCTGCTGCAGGGCCTGGCGCTCGGCGGCGAGTACGGCGGCGCCGCCACCTACGTGGCCGAGCACGCGCCGCACGGCCGGCGCGGCGCCTACACGGCGTGGATCCAGACCACCGCCACCGTCGGCCTGATGCTGGCGCTGATGGTGATCCTGGGCACGCGGCTGTACGTCGGCGAGAAAGAGTTCGCCGACTGGGGCTGGCGCATCCCGTACGCGGTCTCGGGCATCCTGCTGGCGGTGTCGGTGTGGATCCGGCTGAAGCTGTCGGAATCGCCCGCCTTCGCGCGCATGAAGTCCGAGGGCAAGACCTCGAAGGCGCCGCTGACCGAATCGTTCGGCCAGTGGAGCAACCTGAAGATCGTGATCCTGGCGCTGCTGGGCGGCACCGCCGGCCAGGCGGTGGTCTGGTACACGGGCCAGTTCTACACGCTGTTCTTCCTGCAGTCGTTCCTGAAGGTCGACGGGCCGACGGCCAACGTGCTGATCGCCATCTCGCTGATCATCGGCACGCCGTTCTTCCTGCTGTTCGGCTCGCTGTCGGACCGCATCGGCCGCAAGCCCATCATCATGGCCGGCTGCCTGCTGGCGGTGCTGACCTACTTCCCGCTGTTCAAGGCGCTGACGCTGTACGCCAACCCGAAGCTGGCCGCGGCGATCCAGACCTCGCCGGTGACGGTGGTGGCGCCGCCCAAGAACTGCGGGCTGATCCTCAACCTGACGGGCACCGCCAAGTTCACCACCGGCTGCGACCTCAGCCGCACCTACCTGTCGAACTCGGGCGTCAACTACGACCTGGTGGAAGACGCCTCGCTGCAGCAGGGCTACGTGAAGGTGGGCGACAAGCAGATCCCCACCTACGCCGCCAACCAGCCCGACGCCAAGGACGCCAAGCCGCGCTTCGAGAAGGAAGTGCGCGAGGCGCTCAACGCCGCCGGCTACCCGGCCAAGGCCGACCCCATCCCGATGGGCAGCGCCAACTGGTGGATGATCATCCTGATCCTCACCATCATGGTGATCTACGTGACCATGGTGTACGGGCCGATCGCGGCGATGCTGGTCGAGCTGTTCCCCACGCGCATCCGCTACACCTCGATGAGCCTGCCGTACCACATCGGCAACGGCTGGTTCGGCGGCTTCCTGCCGGCGGTGTCGTTCTCGATCGTCGCCGCCCAGGGCAACATCTACAGCGGCCTGTGGTATCCCATCGTCATCGCGGCCATCACCTTCGTGGTGGGCACGCTGTTCCTCAAGGAAACCAAGGACGTCGACATCTACAAGGACGACTGACGCCGCGGCGCGCAGCGCGCAGCTTGCAGTGCGCGGGCGGGGAACCTAGTTCCCCATCTGCGCCTGCGTGCGCGGGTCGTCGGTGATGGTGGTGCGGAGCGCGCGGCCTTGCGTGTCGAAGTAGACGCTGAAGATCTTCGAGGCGTTGGCATCGGGCCGAAAGCGCCACAGCAACTCGGTCTCGCTCTTCAGCGGCCACGGCTGGCTCTTCGCCGGCCGGCCGAGCAGCTCGCGCACCTGCATCTCGGTCAGGCCCGGCTGCACGCGCGCGAAGTTGTCGGCGTTGAGCAGCTGGCGCAGCGAGCTCATCTTGCCGTCGGTGCCGATCGTGATGCGGTAGTTGGTCCAGCCCTCGGGCTGGCGCGGGTAGTCCAGCACGCGCTGGCCGTCGGGCAGCACGGTCACCGTCACCGGCTCGCCGAACTCCTGGCGCACCTGGGCCTCGGTCGAAACCCCTTCTTCGAGCTTGGCCACGCGCGCCGGGTCACAGCCCACCAGCGCGGCCGCAGCGCCCAGCAAGGCAAGCAAGGTCCGCATCAGATCTCCCCGATAAAATGGACGGCTCGCATTGTGCCGCTGCCCATCCCTGCCATGCCGCTCTTCTGGAAGCCCTACAAGTCCGACGTCACCCAGTTCATCGACGAGCTGAAGGCCAAGAAGCCCACGCTGGAGGCCGAGCAGCGCGCCGGCCGCGCCTTGCTGTGGGACCGCTCGATCGACCGCGAGGCCCAGGCCCGCTGGCGCGCCGCACGCGTGCCGCAGCAGCCCTACGTGTACCAGACGAAGTGAGCGAGACCGCGGCGCTGGCCGCCGGCGAACTGGAACCGCAGGTCGTCGACCAGGTGGCCGTGGCGCGCCTGTACGGCGAGCCGCTGTTCCGGATGCCGCAGGACCTGTACATCCCGCCGGACGCGCTGGAGGTCTTTCTCGAAGCCTTCGAAGGCCCGCTGGACCTGCTGCTGTACCTGATCCGCAAGCAGAACTTCAACATCCTCGACATCCCGCTGGCCGACCTGACGCGCCAGTACCTCGACTACGTCGAGCAGATCCGCAAGCGCAACCTCGAACTGGCCAGCGAGTACCTGCTGATGGCGGCCATGCTCATCGAGATCAAGTCGCGCATGCTGCTGCCGCCCAAGCCGCGCGACGACGGCCGCGAAGGCGACGACCCGCGCGCCGACCTCGTGCGCCGCCTGGTCGAGTACGAGCAGATCAAGCTGGCCGCCGCGCGGCTGGACACGCTGCCGCTGCTGGGCCGCGACTTCCTGCGCGCCCAGGTCTACGTCGAGCAAAGCCTGACGCCGCGCCTGCCCGACGTGAATGCCGACGACCTGCGCCAGGCCTGGGCCGAGATCCTGCAGCGCGCGCGGCTCAACCAGCATCACACCATCAGCCGCGAGCAGTTGTCGGTGCGCGAGCACATGAGCATCGTGCTGCGCCGGCTGCAGGGCCGCCGCTTCCTGGAGTTCCAGCACCTGTTCGACCCGTCGCGCGGCATGCCCGTGGTGGTGGTGACCTTCGTCGCGATGCTCGAGCTGTCGCGCGAGAGCCTGATCGAAATCACCCAGGCCGAGGCCTTCGCGCCCATCTACGTGCGGCTGGCGTACGCGCAGAGCTGATGGCGCCCCCGGCCGCTGGGGCGGCCGCCCCCCAAGGGGGCTGCTGAGCCCGACCGGCAGAGCCGGATCGGGCTCAGGGCGCTAACGCCGCCGTTGCCCCTGGTCGTCTGCGACGACCTGTCCCCGAGGGGACGAAGCCGACGCTAGCATGCTGCATGCTGGACTGCTGCCCTGGCGAAGCAGGCTTCCTCCGCCGCGTGCGGGAAAGGGTTGGGCGAGGGATGTGCGTAGTTGCCAGCGCAATTGAAATGCTCGAACGCTGGACGTCAATGACCGGAGGCACCCCGAGATGAGCATCGAACCGGCTGCCGATGCCGACTTCAAGACCTGGCTGCAACAGGCCTGGCAGACCCACGCCGACACGCCCGACGCAGCGATGGCCGAATTGCGCCGGCGCGCGCCGCAACTGCCCGACAGCGCCGACGGCGCCGACGCGCTGCGCCTGGCCGAGCACCTGTGGCTGGTGCACCAGGGCGATGCGGCGGGCCTGCAGGCGCTGCTGCCGCAGGTGCCGGCCCATGCCGCGCTGGCGGCGCAGCGCCGGCGCACGCAATGGGTGCTGGACACGCTGGCCGCTCGCCCCGCCGCCGCGCTGCCCGAGGCCTCGCGCCTGCGCGGCCTGCACAGCGTGGTGATGGTGCTGCTGCACCGCGGCGACACGGCCGGCGCACGCCGCCTGCTGCTGGCCGACGAGGCCGCCATGCTGGGCCGCGCGGCGGCCGACAACGATGACGATGCCGACACCAAAGCCGATGCCGATGCCGATGCCGATGCCGACGCATTGCGCGGTTATGCCGCCACCGCGCACAACACCTCCAACGACATCTGCGATCTGCTGCCGCGCGAGCCCGCGCGCGACGCGCTGATGCTGGAAGCCGCGGCGCTGGCCCATCGCTTGTGGTCGGCCACCGGCGCCTGGCTGAACATCGAGCGCGCCGACTACCAGCTCGCGCGCTGCCACGCCGTGCTGGGCCAGGGCGAGCCGGCGCTGCGCCATGCCCAGGCCTGCCTGGCGCGCTGCGAAGCCGAGGGTGCCGATGCGGTGGAGCGATTCTTCGCGCACGAGGTGCTGGCGCGCGCGCACCAAGCGCTGGGCAACGGCGAGGGCGCGGCCGAACACCAGCGCCAGATGCGCACCCTGCTCGCCGCCATGCCCGACGACGATCTGCGCGCCGCCTGCGTGGACGCCCTGGCCGCGCTCGGCGCTTGATGCACCGGCGCGAGCCGTCATCCGGCGTGAAGCGCAGGCCGGGCAACCCCGACGCAGCCGCTAGCATGCGGCCATGGAACACGGCCCGAGCTGGATCCACGCCAGCCTGATCTACCTGAGCGCCGCCGTGCTGGCGGTGCCGTTGGCGCGCTTGCTGGGCCTGGGGGCCATCATCGGCTACCTGGCCGCCGGCATCGCCATCGGCCCTTTCGGGCTGCGCCTGGTGACCGATGCGCAGACGATGCTGCACTTCGCCGAGTTCGGCGTCGTGCTGATGCTGTTCATGGTGGGGCTGGAGCTGGAGCCGCGGCGGCTGTGGGCGCTGCGGCGGCCGATCTTCGGCGGCGGCAGCCTGCAGTACCTGTGCTCGGCGGCGCTGATCGCGGCGGCCGCGCTGGCCTTCGGCATCGACTGGCGGCTGGCCGTCGTCGCCGGGCTGGGGCTGGCGATGTCGTCGACCGCCATCGGCCTGGCCGTGCTGAACGAGCGCAACCTGATGGGCACCGGCGCCGGCCAGGGCGTGCTGAGCGTGTCGCTGCTGCAGGACATCGCCGCCATTCCGGTGCTGGCGGTGATTCCGCTGCTGGCGCTCGGCGGCGCGCAAGACGGCGGCGGCAACGGCTGGCTCGTCGCCGCCAAGGCGCTGGCGATGATCGTCGCCATCGTCTTCGGCGGCCGGCTGCTGCTGCGGCCGGCCTTGCGCTGGATCGCGCGCAGCGACACGCCGGAGATCTTCACCGCCGCCTCGCTGCTGCTGGTGGTGGCCACCGCGGCGCTGATGCAAAGCGTGGGCTTGTCGATGGCGCTGGGCGCCTTCCTGGCCGGCGTGCTGCTGGCCGAGAGCGAGTACCGGCGCGAGCTGGAGACCGACCTCGAGCCCTTCAAGGGCCTGCTGCTGGGCCTTTTCTTCATCGCCGTGGGCATGAGCATCGACTTCGCGGCGGTGCTGCGCCAGCCGCTGCTGACGCTGGCGGTGGTCGCCGTGTTCCTGCTGCTGAAGGCGCTGGTGCTGGCGCTGCTGGCCGCGCGCATCCCGCTGGCGGTGGCCGAACGGCCGGTGTACATCATCCTGCTGGCGCAGGGCGGCGAGTTCGGCTTCGTCGTGTTCCAGGCGGCGCAGGGCGCCGGCGTGATCGACGCGGCCACCTCGTCGCTGCTGGTGGCCGCGGTCGCCATCTCGATGCTGCTGACGCCGCTGCTGCTGCTGCTGGCCGAGCGCTGGGCGGCGCGCGCGCTGGCGCGCCAGCCGCTGCCCGCGGGGCTGCCGCAGCTCACCGAGCCGCAGCACGCGCCGGTGATCATCGCCGGCTTCGGCCGCTACGGGCAGATCATCGGCCGGCTGCTCAGCGCCAACGGCTGGTCGGCCACGGTGCTGGACCACGACGTCGAGCAGGTCGAGGCCGTGCGCCGTTTCGGCTGGCCGGCCTTCTACGGCGACGCGACGCGGCTCGACCTGCTGCGCACCGCCGGCGCCGACGAGGCGAAGGTCTTCGTGCTGGCGATCGACGACGTCGAGCAAAGCCTGGACTGCGCGCGGCTGGTGAAGGAGCACTTCCCGCAGCTCACGCTGGTGGCGCGCGCCCGCAACGTCGACCACTACTACCGTTTGAGGAAACTCGGCGTGACGCTCATCGAGCGCGAGACGCTCGACTCGGCGCTGCTGTCGGCGCGCAGCGTGCTGGAAACGCTGGGGCTCGACCCGCTGTCGGCGCAGGCCGCGGCCGAGCGCTTTCGCGCGCACAGCGTCGAGTTGATCGAGCAGATGGCGCCGCACCAGGGCGACGAGGCGCGGCTGATCGCGCTGGCCAAGGTCGGACGCCAGCAGTTCGAGGAAACCTGGGCGCACGAACGCGCCGAACGCGAAGCGGCCGCCGCGGCACGGCCGACGCCGTTGGACGCCGTGTCCGCCACGGCCGCCGCAACCGCCACGCCCGTCACACCGCGCCCCGCGGCGTCCGACTGAGCGCCGCGATCGAACCTCAGTCGAGCTTGCAGCCGCGGCTTTGCATGCCGGCTTCCAGGCCCGAGATGTCGGCGTTCATCTGGCCGATGGCCTGGTCCTGGTTGCTGCCGGCGGCCACGCCCATGGTGCCGCGCCGCGCCCGGTTCAGCGCCGCGTTGCGGCGGCTGTAGGCGTCTTCGCGCTGGCGCGCCAGGCGTTCGCAATCGCCGGCCGCCGCGGCCGGCGCCTTGTCGCCGTTGCTGAAGCCGGAAGCCGCCTGCGGACCGGCCTTCTTGCGGCTGAGCTGGTCGGCGTCTTGCTGGTCGCGCTGCGCACGCATGCGTGCCGCCGACGCGTCGGCGGCGGTCGGCCCGCCGACGATGCTGACCGAGCTGGCCTTGCCTTCATTGCAAGGCGTTGACTGGTAGGTGGCCTTGCCGCCCACGTCGCAGCGGTAGACGCGCTGGGCGGCGGCGTTGCCGGCAAGGCCGCAAGCCAGCAGCAACAGGGTAGCAAGGCGAACGGTCATCGGCGCGGCTCTCTACGGTGATTCGGCAGGGCCTCCATCATCGGCCCATCGAGGGCCGATGACGAGTCCTGCCGGTGGCCGGATTCCTCACATCCAGCCGACACCGTAGTAGTCGTACACCTTGCGGCCGTACTCGTCGCTGTAGGGCGGCCGCTCGTCCACCGGATGGTGCGGCGCCGATTCGAGCTGCGCCTTGTCCAGCGGCACCACGTAGCCGTCGCGCTCGACGTCGTACTTCAGCATGCTCCAGGGCAGCGGATAGTGGTCCGTACCCATGCCGAGGAAGCCGCCGAACTCGAGCAGCGCGTAGCGCACCAGGCCCGAGCGCTTGTCGATGACCAGGTCATCGATCGAGCCCAGCCGGTCGCCCTGCGGGTTGTAGACCTTGGTGCCGTTCACCTTGTCGGAAGAGATCACGGGGTTGGACATGTCGGAACTCCTTGTCGATCGGGCGGCGGGAGTCGCCGCCCCGGGGTTCCCTTTGTGCCCGCCGGGGCCGGCGCGCTCCATCGTCCTCGATGCCGAATGCCTGTAGGAGCAGGCCCACACCAAAGGATGTGCAGCGACGGCAGCCGGCGTCAGCGCCAGGCGTCCCACAGCAGCTTGCTGCCGGTGAGCAGCAGGCCCAGGTTGAACAGCCGGTAGAACAGCGCCTGCGGCACGCGGCGCACGAACTTGACGCCGATCCACACGCCCAACGGCGTCAGCGGCAGCAGCACGGCCGAGGTCGACAGGTTGCGCCAGTCGATCAGCCCCAGCCACGCATAAGGCAGCCACTTCGACAGGTTGATGGCAGCGAAGAACACCGCCATCGTCGCCGCGAAGGTCACCGGCTTGAGCTTCAAGGGCAGCACGTAGAACGCGATCGGCGGCGAGCCGGCGTGCGCCACGAAGCTGGTGTAGCCCGACACCACGGCCAGCACGCGGCCCAGCCAGCGCGGCGGCGGCGGCGCGTCGGCATGCGGCGGGAACACGGTGCGCACGGCCAGGAAGGCCAGCGTGATGGCGCCCACCACGCCCGACACCACGGGCACCGGCAGCAGGCCGAAGCTCAGCGCGCCCAGCACGATGCCGGCCAGCCCGGCCGGCAGCAGCAGCCGCACGAGATCGCGGTCGCGCTCGCGCAGCAACTGCGTCAGGCCCAGCACGTCGGCCACGCACAGCACCGGCAGCAGGATGGCCGCCGCCTGCGGCACCGGCACGGTCAGCGCCAGCAACGGCACCGCCAGCGCGCCGAAGCCGCTGGCAAAGCCGCTCTTGGACAAGCCGATCAGCAAGACCGCGGGCACCGCCGCGGCATAGAAGGCCCAGCCGGTGATCACACCAGCTGGCAGGCTTCCTCGAACGGCAGCCGCGGGTTGCGCGTGAACACCTTCGAAGGGTCGCCCTTGCCCAGCGTGCAGATGAAGTTGGTCTTCACCGCCGTGCCGGCCCAGAACTCGGCATCGACCTTGGCGGCGTCGAAGCCGCTCATCGGGCCGCAGTCCAGGCCGAGCGCGCGCGCGGCCATGATCAGGTAGCCGCCTTGCAGGCTGGAGTTGCGGAACGCGCTGGCCTCGATCAGCGCCGGCTTGCCCTCGAACCACGAGCGCGCGTCGGCATGCGGAAACAGCCGCGGCAGGTGGTGGTGGAACGCCAGGTCCATGCCGACGATCACCGTCACCGGCGCCTGCGTCACCTTGGGCACGTTGCCGGGGCTCATGCAGGCCAGCAGCTTCTCGCGCGCTGCGGGCGTGCGCACGAAGATCAGCCGCGCCGGCGTGCCGTTGGCCGCCGTGGGGCCCCACTTCATCAGCTCGTAGATCTCGCGCAGCGTGTCGTCCGACACCGGCTGGTCGAGGTAGCCGTTCTGCGTGCGGGCGTGCGTGAAGAGTTGTTCGGTCGTGACGTTCATGGTGCGGGCGAAGAGGGTTGGCCGGAGACGGCGACAATTCTGCCGATGTTCCAACCCTCGCAGAACGACGTGCGGCGCTTCTTCTGCGCCGCCTGGCGCCGCCACGGCGCCGGCGAGCCGCTGTCGCCGATGGACGCGCGCGCCATCGACTGGATCGAACAGCACCCCGAGTACCACGCCGACCTGGCCGACGAAGCCGCCGCGCTGGCCGCCGTCTACACGGTGGAGGGCGGGCGCAGCAACCCCTTCCTGCACCTGTCGATGCACCTGACCATCGACGAGCAATGCGGCATCGACCAGCCGCACGGCATCCGCCAGGCGGTGCAGTTGCTGGCCGCGCGCCGCGGCTCGCTGCACGCGGCGCACCACGAGGTGATGGAATGCCTGGGCGAGATGATCTGGGCCAGCCAGCGCAGCGGGCTGCCGCCCGACGGCCAGGCCTACTTGGACGCGGTGCGCCGGCGCGCCACGGCCGACGGCTGAAGCGGCTGCTTCAGCCCTTCAACGGCATCGCGCCGTCGACCCACAGCGCGTCGAGGTTCTTGAAGCCCCACTTGGCCACCGACTCGCGGCCGACGATGCGATCGCTGCCGCCGGTCAGGTCGAGCCGCTGCACGCTGATCGGCATGTTGCTCTTGGTCGAGAAGAACACCTTGATGACGGGCGCCGTCAGCGCCGCCGCGTTCTGCTCGACGACGACGCCCAGCCGTCCCGAGTGCAGGCGCACCAGCGAGCCCACCGGGTAGATGCCCAGGCTCTTGACGAAGCGGTTGAACAGCGCGGCATCGAAGTGGCCCTGCCACGAGGCCATGCGGGCGATCGACTCGGCCGGGTCCCAGCCCGCCTTGTACGGGCGGTTGGAGGTGATGGCGTCGTAGACATCGCAGATCGCGCCCATGCGCGCCAGCGGCAGGATCTGGTCGCCGGCCAGCTGGTGCGGGTAGCCGCTGCCGTCCACCTTCTCGTGGTGGTGCAGGCAGACCTCCAGCACGTCGGCGTTGGCGCCGCGGCCTTCCAGCAGCATCTCGTGGCCGCGCTCGGGGTGGCCCTTGATGAGCGCGAACTCCTCGTCGGTCAGCTTGCCGGGCTTGTTCAGCACCTCCATCGGCATCGCCGCCTTGCCCAGGTCGTGCATCAGGCCGGCGAGGCCGGCGCTGCGGCAGGCGTCGTCGTCCATGCCGACCTCGCGCCCCAGCGCCACCATCAGCGCGCACACCGCCACCGAGTGCATGTAGGTGTACTCGTCCTGCGACTTCAGGCGCGCCAGGCTGACCAGCGCGCCGGGGTTGCGCGTCACCGAGTTGCTGATCTCTTCCACCAGCGGCAGGCAGCTTTCGGCGTCGACCGCATGGCCCAGCCGCGCCTCGCGGAACATCGACAGCACCGCCGTCTTGCTGCGGTTGCAGATGGCGGCGGCCTCGTGCAGTTCATCGGCCATCGAGCGCTGCGCCGGCCGCGACTGCGCCGGCGCGGGCGGGTGCGGCGCGTGTGATGCGTGTGATGCGTGTGATGCGTGTGATGCGTGTGATGCGTGCGGCGTGTGCGGTACGTGTGGCGCATGCGGCGCGTGCGGTGCGTGCGATGCGTGTGAGGCCGCCGCCGGCAACGGCGTCGGCAGCGATTCCTCGGGCGGGGCGACGTCCAGGCCCTTGGTGATGTCGATCCAGACCTCGCGCACGCTGCTGCTCGCCAGCTTGCGCAGGTCTTCGGGATCGTTGATCACGAAGCGCGTCTTCCAGAACGGGTGGTTGATCCACGCCCCTTCCATGGCATGCAAATGCATGCCGAGGCGGGCCTGATCAACGGGGATCTTCTTGAGCATGGGGCGTCAACGGCCGGCCTGGGGCGCCGGGTTGTCTGCTTATCGGCCGCAGCATGCCGAAATTGAGCCCGCCGCACCATGCAAAAAGCCGCTGCGGGGCAGCGGCTTTGCCGAGGCGTTTGCGCTGGATCAGCGGAACTCGGGTTCCGACACCGTCTGCACTTCGCCCGGCAGCGCGGCCAGGTAGCCGGCAATGGCCTTCAGCTCCGAGCGCTTGAACTGCTTGACCTGGCCGGCCATGATGGCGTTGCTGCGGCCGATCTGCGGGTTGCCTTCGATCTGGTAGGCCTTGAGCGCGACGTACAGGTAGTCGGCGTACTGGCCGGCGATCTTCGGGTAGCTGGGGTCGATGGGCTTGCTGAAGTTGGCGCCGTGGCAAGAAGCGCAGTTGCCCTTGGCCAGCAGCGCGGCCACGTCGGCCGCGGGCGTGACGGCCGGCGTGTCGGCCACCGTCTTCACCGAGCGCTGGCCCAGCTTTTCGTAGAAGGCCGAGAGGTCGGCCATGTCCTGGTCGGACAGCGTGGTGGCGATCGCCATCATCGTGGGGTGCTTGCGCTCGCCCTTCTTGTACGCGGCCAGCGAGGCGGCGATGTACTTGGCGTTCTGCCCGGCGATGCGCGGCACCTTGTGCACTTCGGGGAAGCTGGCCTGGTAGCCCTGGATCCCGTGGCAGCCGATGCACATGGCGGCCTTCTTCTGGCCGGCCGCGGCATCCTGCGCCTGGGCCACGGAAGCAGTGCCGGCCAGCGCCAGCAGGAGGGTGAGCACTTTGGCTGTAGTCATGTCGGCCACGTTGGGGTGATGGGTCGTCGCCTGCAGAAAAAGCGCCAGCCGTTTTCTGCGCGATGTTTGATGCAGCTCACGATTATAGGGGCCGCTTATACTGGCTCGAACCCCCTTTCGCTCAGGCCTCTTGCCGCCATTTCACCCATGAAATTCCAGGGCTCGGACCAGTACGTCGCCACCCAGGACCTGATGCTGGCCGTCAACGCGGCCGTCACGCTGCAGCGCCCGCTGCTCGTCAAGGGCGAGCCCGGCACCGGCAAGACGATGCTGGCCGAAGAAGTGGCCGCCGCGCTGCAGATGCCGCTGCTGCAGTGGCACATCAAGAGCACCACCAAGGCCCAGCAAGGGCTGTACGAGTACGACGCCGTGAGCCGCCTGCGCGACAGCCAGCTCGCCGGCGCCGACGGCGCCGAGCGCGTGCGCGACATCCGCAACTACATCGTGCAAGGCGTGCTGTGGCAGGCCTTCACGGCCGAGCGGCCGACGGTGCTGCTGATCGACGAGATCGACAAGGCCGACATCGAGTTCCCGAACGACCTGCTGCGCGAAATCGACCGCATGGAGTTCTACGTCTACGAGACGCGCGAGCTGGTCAAGGCGCGGCACCGGCCGATCGTCTTCATCA
>JAIUPH010000022.1 GCA_020161065.1 Pseudomonadota bacterium | reverse complement strand
CCCACTCGCGGTTGATGATGAGCTGGATCGCCATCGCGCGGCGCACGCTTTCTTCGGTGGGCGTGGTGATCGCCTCGTCGTAGGCGTTGGTGTGCAGGCTGTTGCAGTTGTCGTAGATCGCGATCAGCGCCTGCAGCGTGGTGCGGATGTCGTTGAAGGCGATCTCCTGCGCGTGCAGGCTGCGGCCGCTGGTCTGGATGTGGTACTTCAGCTTCTGGCTGCGCTCGTTGGCGCCGTAGCGGTCGCGCATCGCCACCGACCAGATGCGCCGCGCCACGCGGCCGAGCACGGTGTACTCGGGGTCCATGCCGTTGCTGAAGAAGAAAGAGAGGTTGGGCGCGAAGTCGTCGACGTGCATGCCGCGCGCGAGATACGCCTCGACGAAGGTGAAGCCGTTGGACAGCGTGAACGCGAGCTGGCTGATCGGGTTGGCGCCGGCCTCGGCGATGTGATAACCGCTGATCGAGACGGAATAGAAGTTGCGCACGTCGTGGTGCACGAAGTACTCGGCGATGTCGCCCATCACCTTCAGGCTGAACTCGGTGGAGAAGATGCAGGTGTTCTGGCCCTGGTCTTCCTTCAGGATGTCGGCCTGCACGGTGCCGCGCACGTTGGCCAGCGTCCAGGCGCGGATCTTGGCCGCCTCGTCGTCGGTCGGCCCGCGGCCGTTGTCGGCCTTGAACTTGTCGAGCTGCTGGTCGATGGCGGCGTTCATGAACATCGCCAGGATGCTGGGCGCCGGGCCGTTGATGGTCATGCTGACCGAGGTGCTGGGGCTGCACAGGTCGAAGCCCGAGTACAGCACCTTGAGGTCGTCGAGCGTCGCGATGCTGACGCCCGAGTTGCCCACCTTGCCGTAGATGTCGGGCCGCAGGTCGGGATCGTTGCCGTACAGCGTGACCGAGTCGAAGGCGGTCGACAGTCGCTTGGCCGGCATCCCCTCGCTCACCAGCTTGAAGCGGCGGTTGGTGCGGAAGGCGTCGCCCTCGCCGGCGAACATGCGCGTGGGGTCCTCGTTCTCGCGCTTGAAGGCGAACACGCCGGCGGTGTAGGGGAAGCTGCCGGGCACGTTCTCCAGCATCAGCCACTTCAGCAACTCGCCGTGGTCCTCGTAGGCCGGCAGCGCCACCTTGCGGATCTTGTTGCGGCTGAGCGTGGTGTGCACGAGGCCGGTGCGGATCTCCTTGTCGCGGATCTTCACCACGTACTCGTCGCCGGCGTAGGCCTTTTGCATCTCGGGCCACATCATCAGCAGCTTCTTGGCCTGCGGGTCGAGCTTGGCGGCGCGCTCGGCGACCAGGAAGTCCAGCGTCTCGCTCGCCCGCAGGTTCATGTCGCCATGCTCGGGGTAGGCGCGCTCGGCCAGCATGCGCTTGCTTTCGCGGAGCTGCTGCAACTCGCGCGCGATGCGCGACTGCTCGCGCGCGCGCGCCTTGTAGCCGCGCACGGTGTCGGCGATGTCGGCCAGGTAGCGCACGCGTGCGCCGGGCACGATGGGCGTCTGGTGCGTGCTGTGGCGGGTGTGGACCACGGGCAGGCGGCCTTCGCCGAGCGCCAACCCCAGCTCGGCCAGCCGCGGGCGCAGCGCCTGGTACAGCGCGGTCACGCCGTCGTCGTTGAAGCGGCTGGCCATGGTGCCGAACACCGGCATCGCTTCAGGCGGCGTCTTGAACGCCTCCTTGTTGCGCTGCACCTGCTTGGCCACGTCGCGCAGCGCGTCGGCGGCGCCCTTGCGGTCGAACTTGTTGATGGCCACGAACTCGGCGAAGTCGAGCATGTCGATCTTCTCCAGCTGGCTGGCGGCGCCGAACTCGGGCGTCATCACGTACAGCGGCACGTCGACCAGCGGCACGATGGCGGCGTCGCCCTGGCCGATGCCCGAGGTCTCGACGACGATCAGGTCGAAGCCGGCGGCCTTGCAGGCGGTCACCACGTCGGGCAGCGCCTGGCTGATCTCGCTGCCGAAGTCGCGCGTGGCCAGCGATCGCATGAACACGCGCGGGCCGTTTTGCCACGGGCTGATCGCGTTCATCCGGATTCGGTCGCCGAGCAGCGCGCCGCCGCTCTTGCGCCGGCTGGGGTCGATGCTGATCACGCCCACGCGCAAGCCGTCGTTCTGGTCCAGCCGCAGGCGGCGGATCAGCTCGTCGGTCAGGCTGCTCTTGCCCGCGCCGCCGGTGCCGGTGATGCCTAACACCGGAATCGAACGGCCCGCGGCGGCGTCCGCGAGCGAGGCCTTCAGCTCGGCCGAAGCCTTGCCGTTTTCCAGTGCGGTGATGGCCTGGGCGAGGGCGCGCCAGGCGGCCTCGGTGTGGCCTTGCAGCGCGGCGGCGTCTTTCGGGGCGTGCGGCGACAGGTCGACGTCGCAGCGCATCACCATCTCGCCGATCATGCCCTGCAGGCCCATGCGCTGGCCGTCTTCGGGGCTGTAGATGCGGCCGACGCCGTAGTCGTGCAGCTCGCGGATCTCGGCCGGCACGATGACGCCGCCGCCGCCGCCGAACACCTGCACGTGGGCACCGCCGCGCTGGCGCAGCAGGTCGACCATGTACTTGAAGTACTCGACGTGGCCGCCCTGGTAGCTGCTGATCGCGATGCCTTGCACGTCTTCCTGCAGCGCCGCGGTGACGACCTCGTCGACCGAGCGGTTGTGGCCCAGGTGGATCACCTCCACGCCCATGCTCTGCAGGATGCGGCGCATGATGTTGATCGCCGCGTCGTGGCCGTCGAACAGCGACGCGGCGGTGACGAAGCGCACCTTGTGCTGTGGGCGGTAGTCGGCCAGGGCTCGGGCTTCAGCGGACAGGTCGGTCATGGCGAGGCTCGGTGAATTGACGTTTACGTTAACGTCAATCGGCCGATCATGCCAGCGGCGGCTGTGGCAAGGCTGACGTGCTGGCGCGTCAACCTCATGGTTTACCCGCACGCGACCGGCCGCTGCTACGCTGGTGGCATGACGTTCCTCGCCATCGACACCGGCAACACCCGCCTGAAATGGGCGCTCTACGACCACGGCCGCCCGGGCGCGCGGCTGCTGCGGCACGGCGCGGCGTTCCTGGAGGCCATCGACGAGCTGGCCGACGGCGAGTGGAAGGCGCTGCCGGCGCCCGAGTCGATGCTCGGCTGCATCGTCGCCGGCGATGCGGTGCGCCGCCGCGTCGAGCAGCAGATGGAGCTGTGGGACCTGGAGCCGCGCTGGGTGGTGCCCGGCGCGCACGACGCCGGCGTCGTCAACGGCTACGAACACCCGCACCGGCTGGGCGCCGACCGCTGGGTGGCGCTGGTCGGCGCGCGCCAGCGCGCGCAGGCCGGCGGCGCGCCGCGCCCGGCGCTGGTGGTGATGGTGGGCACCGCGGTGACGGTGGACGCGCTGGACGCCGAAGGCCGCTTCCTGGGCGGGCTGATCCTGCCCGGCTTCGGGCTGATGCTGAAGGCGCTGGAGCACGGCACCGCCGGCCTGCGCGTACCCACCGGCGACGTGGTGGACTTTCCCACCAACACCAGCGACGCGCTGATGAGCGGCGGCGCCAACGCCATCGCCGGCGCCATCGAACGCCAGCAGCGCCGCCTGCAGCGGCACTGCGCTCAGGCGCCGCTGCTGCTGATGGCCGGCGGCGCCGCGCCCAAGCTGGCGCCGACGCTGGAGCTGCCGTTCGAGATCGCCGACACCTTGCTGTTCGAAGGGCTGCTGGCGATCCAGGCAAGGCGCATGGCGCTGTGACGACCTACAAGATGTAGCGCGACAAGTCCTCGTTGCGCGCCAACTCGGCCAGCTTGGCGTCGACGGCCGCCGCATCGAGCGCGATCGTCTGCCCGCTGCGGTTGGGCGCGTCGAAGCTCACCTCGTCGAGCAGCCGCTCCATCACCGTCGCCAGGCGGCGCGCGCCGATGTTCTCGGTGCGCTCGTTGACGTCGCAGGCGATCTGCGCCAGGCGGCGCACCGCCTCGGGCGTGATCTGCAGCGTCACGCCTTCGGTGGCCAGCAGCGCTTGGTACTGCGCCACCAGGCTGGCCTCGCGGCGCGTCAGGATGGCCTCGAAGTCGTCGACCGACAGCGAATCCAGCTCCACGCGGATCGGGAAGCGGCCCTGCAGCTCGGGGATCAGGTCGCTGGGCTTGGACAGGTGGAAGGCGCCGCTGGCGATGAACAGGATGTGGTCGGTCCTGACCATGCCGTACTTGGTGTTGACGCTGGTGCCTTCCACCAGCGGCAGCAGGTCGCGCTGCACGCCCTGGCGGCTGACGTCGGCGCCGCCCACCTCGCTGCGGCTGGCCACCTTGTCGATCTCGTCGATGAAGACGATGCCGTTGGCCTCGGCCTGCGCCAGCGCGGCGCTGCGGATCTGCTCTTCGTTGACCAGCTTGCCCGCCTCTTCGTCGACCAGCAGCCGGCGCGCCTGGCCGATCGGCAGCTTGCGCGTCTTGCGCTTGCCTTGGCCCATCTGCGAGAACAGGCCCTTCAACTGCTCGGCCATCTCTTCCATGCCCTGCGGGCCCAGGATCTCCAGCGACGGCCGCGGCTCGGCGAGGTCGATCTCGAGTTCCTTGTCGTCGAGCGCGCCTTCGCGCAGGCGCTTGCGCATCACCTGGCGCGCCGTGTTGTCGGCGGCCGGTGGCGCTTCGCCGCTGCCGAAGCCCACGCTGCGCGGCGGCGGCACCAGCAGGTCGAGGATGCGCTCTTCGGCGGCGTCTTCCGCCAGCGCGCCCTTGGCGCGCATCTGGCGCTCGCGCTCCTGCTTGACGGCCACTTCCATCAGGTCGCGGATGATGGCGTCGACGTCCTTGCCGACGTAGCCCACCTCGGTGAACTTGGTCGCCTCGACCTTGACGAAAGGCGCGTCGGCCAGCCGCGCCAGGCGGCGCGCGATCTCGGTCTTGCCGACGCCGGTGGGGCCGATCATCAGGATGTTCTTGGGCGTGATCTCGGCGCGCAGCTTCTCGTCGACCTGCTGGCGTCGCCAGCGGTTGCGCAAGGCGATGGCCACCGCGCGCTTGGCCTTGTGCTGGCCGACGATGTGGCGGTCGAGTTCGGAGACGATTTCCGAGGGCGTCATCGACTGTGCGCTCATTCTTCGACCCCCTTGGCGCTGCGCGCCGTCCCCCCGAGGGGGAGCGAGCGCGACCGGGGGATCCGGATCGCGCTCATCCCAGAATCTCCACCACGTGGTTCTGGTTGGTGTAGATGCACAGGTCGCCGGCGATCTCCAGCGAGCGCTTGACGATGGCCTCGGGCGGCATCTCGGTGTGGTCGAGCAGCGCGCGCGCGGCGGCCTGCGCGAAGGCGCCGCCGGAGCCGATGGCGACGATGCCTTGCTCGGGCTCCAGCACGTCGCCGTTGCCGGTGATGATCAGCGAGGCCTCGGCGTCGGCCACCGCCAGCATCGCCTCCAGGCGGCGCAGCACGCGGTCGGTGCGCCAGTCCTTGGTCAGCTCGATGGCGGCGCGCACCAGGTGGCCCTGGTGCTTCTCCAGCTTGGCCTCGAAGCGCTCGAACAGCGTGAAGGCATCGGCGGTGGCGCCGGCGAAGCCGGCCAGCACCTGGTCGCGGTAGAGCTTGCGCACCTTGCGCGCGCTGGCCTTGACGACGATGTTGCCAAGCGTGACCTGGCCGTCGCCGCCCAGCGCGACGCGCTTGCCGCGCCGCACGCTGACGATGGTGGTGCCGTGATAGGGTTCCATAGGGTGATGGCAGATGGGGCTGCCCGCGCCATCTGCAAGGCCCACCCGAGAGGGACTAGTTCTTGCGAACCTGAACCCGGGCGTGCTCGTTGATGCCCATGGCGCCGAAGAACAGCGCCACCAGGCGGTGCGCGTCGACGAAGTGGACGGCGCGGTTCTCGGTCTTCTTGCCGAGCACCCAGTTCAGCAGGTCGCCGGCGGCCATGAAGTCGACGCGGATCAGCCGCATGCACGACACGCTGATGGTCGATGCCGCGCCGACGCCGGCGTTCAGCGCCGACAGCGTGCCGCTGATGTCGCCCACCAGCTGGCCCGACAGTTCGAGCGCCGCCACGCCGTCGGCGACCTCGGTGCCTTCGAGCAGGCTGGATTCGACGAAGCTGGCGCTGGGCTCGGTCAGCCCCGAGGTCTGCGGCTGCCGCGTCGACAGCGCCGAGGCGCTGATGCGCACGTTGCAGCGCGTGGGCTCCCACGACGGCGGCGAGACCTCGTAGGTCACGCAGTAGTCGATGGCCGTCTCGTCGAACTGGTCGACGCGGTTGACCAAACGCAAGGCATCCAGCCGCGTCAGCCAGAAGGCGGGGTCGGCGTCGCGCATGCCGCTCGGCGCGGCTTCCTGCAACACGGTGAACAGCCGCTCGCCGGAAATCCAGCGCATCTCCAGCGGCTGCCCGGCCCACAGGCGGAACAGCGTCGAGAGCTGCATGGCGGCGTCGGTGTCCACGCGCTGCAGCGGCTCCCAGTCGAAGACCCAGGGCAGCGGCATCTGCAGCGTTTGCGAGCGCAGCCGCGCCACGGCGTCGGCGTCCAGCTCGGCCGGCGCCGTCCAGCCGACGGCGCCGCCGCTGCTGCTGCCGTGCACCGGCGCGTCTTCGGCCACCGCGTCGGCCACCATCTTGGGCAGCGAATACCACTGCGGCGCCGACCAGCCGAAGCGCTGCGCGTAGTCGACCGCCAGGCTTTCGAAGCGCGCCTGCTGGCCGGTGGCGCGGTACAGGTCGAACAGCACCAGCCAGGTCTCGGCATGGTCGTGGCGGGCGCCGCCGGCATGCGTCACGCGCTGCAGCGCCTGCTCGCAGCCGTCGAAATCGGCATTCGCGAAGGCGATCACCGGCTCGTCGAGGTCGGGGTCGTGCATGACCTCGCTGACCTCCAGCGCCAGCGGGCTGTTGAAGTCCACCGCGTCGATGGCGTGGGCGGTGGCCGGGCGCGGCGCCGGCGGCAGGCCGCCGGCCAGGGGTGTCGGCGCCGGCGCCGGCGCGGCGCGCGGCGGGAAGTCGAGGTCGGGCGGCAGCGGTGGCAGCGCGGGCAGCCGGTCGTCGTCGACCAGCTCGGCGCCGAGGTCGATGTCGGGCGTGACGCCGGACGCGCCGAGCGGCACGCCTTGCGGCGCAGCGAGCGGCACGCGCGCCGACGGCGGCGCCGGCGGGCGCGGCGGCTGCGGGTCGAAGTACACCGGCTTGTTGCGCGAGGACGGCGGCACCGACGACACCGGCGCGAAGCCGCTGGTTTCGGCCGTCATCTGCTGCTCGATCTCGTCGATCTTGGCCTTGACGACGTCGGTGCGCGACGACTTGCTGTCGCCGTCGACCATGCGCACCTCGGAGTCGTCGAGCCGCGACGAACTGCCCAGCGCGGCCAGCTGTTCGGGCGACAAGCCCTCGCGGCGCACCTTGCGCAGCATGTCGAATTCGCGCTTGCGCACGAAGTCGTTGCGCCGCTTGCGCTCGATCATGGCCTTCAGCTCGGACTTCTCCAGCTCCATCTCGCGCGCTTCGTCGCGGCGCGAGCTCAGCTCGTTCCAATCGGTCGCCGGGTTGGCGACGAAGCGAACCACTTTGCGGAAGAAGCTCTCGTTCTCGGCCATTTGAATGGCAATCGTACCCGGTGCAGGGCGCCGGGGCGCCCCCCCGGGCCATGGGGCCGGCGGCACGCGCGCCGCCGCGAATCAGTCGCCGAACATCTTTTGCTTCAGCTCGCGACGCTGCTGCGCTTCGAGCGACAGCGTGGCCGTGGGCCGCGCCAACAGCCGGGCCAGGCCGATGGGCTCGCCGGTCTCGTCGCAGTAGCCGTAGTCGCCGCTGTCCAGCCGCGCCAGCGACTGGGCGATCTTCTTGAGCAGCTTGCGCTCGCGGTCGCGGGTGCGCAGTTCCAGCGCGTGCTCTTCCTCGATGGTCGCGCGGTCGGCGGGGTCGGGCACGATGGTGGTGTCTTCGCGCAGGTGCTCGGTGGTCTCGCCGGCGTTGCTGAGCAGGTCGTCCTTCTGCTGCTGCAGCCGGGCGCGGAAGAACTCGAGCTGCTTGTCGTTCATGTACTCGCTGTCGGGCATGGCCAGCAGCTCAGGCTCGGTCAGCTCGCGGCCGGCCTTGTGCTTCCAGGCGTTGGCGAGCTTGGGGTCCGCCTTCGCGGCGTGTTTGACGGCTTCCATCGGCAAGGGTTCGGGTCTCGGGGTCGGTTTGGCAGGGGCAAACCGATCGGTGAATCGGTTGGACGCCGGCGCCGGCGCCACGGTCGCCGTACTCGCCGCGACGGGGGTGGCGGTGACGCTGGTCGTTGCGCTGGCAGTGGCGGTGGCGCCGGTCGCCTTGGGCGCGGTCTTGGCGGCCGGCTTGGCCGGAGGCTTGCTCACGGGGATCTCCTCGCCTCTTTGATCACCTGCGGTTCGTCGGGCCCCGGCGGGCTGGCCGAGGCGCGCGGATTGTAGTCACGCCTGGGCGCCGGCGGACGGCAGCGCGACGGCGGCGTAACCGATCGCTTCAGGCAAGGCATTGCTCCAGGCCTTGCAGCAGCACGTCCTTGGGCAGGTCGATGCCGATGAACACCATCTTGCTGCCTTTCTCCTCGCCCGGCGCCCACTTGGGCCCGAGGTCGCTGCCCATGAGCTGGTGCACGCCCTGGAACACCACCTTGCGGTCGCTGCCCTTCATGTACAGCACGCCCTTGTAGCGCAGCATCTTGGGGCCGTAGACCTGCACGATGGCGCCCAGAAAGTCTTCCAGCTTGGCCGGGTTGAAAGGCTTCTTCGACTTGAAGACGAAGCTCTTCACGTCGTCGTCGTGCGCGTGGTGGTGCGGGTGGTCGCAGTGCTCGCCGTGCTCGTGGTCGTGGTCGTGATCGTGGTGATGATCGTGGCCGTGGCCGTCGTCGTCCTTCAGGAAGTCGGGGTCGATGTCGAGCTTGGCGTTGAGGTTGAAGCCCTTCAGGTCGAACACCTGGGCGATCGGCACCTCGCCGAAGTGCACCTGGCGCTGCGGCGCGCGCGGATTCATGTGCTTGAGGCGGTGCACCAGCGCGTCGACCTCGTCCTTGGCCACGAGGTCGGTCTTGCTGATGAAGATCTGGTCGGCAAAGCCGACCTGGCGGCGCGCTTCCTGGCGGCTGTCGAGCTGGCCCTCGGCGTGCTTGGCGTCGACCAGCGTCAGGATGGAGTCGAGCAGGTAGCTCTCGGCCACCACGTCGTCGATGAAGAAGGTCTGCGCCACCGGGCCGGGGTCGGCGAGGCCGGTGGTCTCAATCACCACGCGGTCGAAGTCGAGCTCGCCCTTGCGGCGCTTTTCGGCCAGATCGGTCAGCGTGCTGCGCAGGTCCTCGCGGATGGTGCAGCAGACGCAGCCGTTGTTCATCTGGATGATCTGCTCCTCGGAATTGACGCTGAGGATGTCGTTGTCGATGTTCTCGGCGCCGAATTCGTTCTCGATCACCGCGATCTTCTGGCCGTGGGCCTCGGACAGCACGCGCTTGAGCAACGTGGTCTTGCCGCTGCCCAGAAAGCCCGTCAGGATGGTTGCAGGAATGAGGCCGTTCGACATGATGAGGAGGTGATGAGCTGAATGCGGAGAACGAAGGACGGGCTTCGGCGAAGGCTCACGTCCGCAGCGCGGACGTGAAGCCCGGCTCTGCCGGGCGGCCGTAGCCAAAGCCCGTGAGGATGGTTGCAGGAATGAGGCCGTTGCTCATGATCGGTGTGCGGGTGCTGGATGGAAGCCCAGGAATGTGGGGGCGCCGGACTGTGGTTCAAGCCCCTGGCCGTGTCAAGCGCGTGGGGTATTCTTCGCCGACCACGACTACCGACACCGCTCCGTGTCAGACCCCCACCCGAGTCGGCCCGGCGCCCGCGCCGACAAGCGCAACCTGTTCGAGCGCCTGATCGAGTTCGTCTCGCCCGGCCCCGACAGCAAGGCCGAGCTGATGCGCACGCTGGCCGACGCCGAGGACCGCGAGCTGATCGAGCCCGAATCGCGGCAGATGCTCGAAGGCGTGCTGCGCATGGCCGACCTGACGGCCGGCGACGTGATGGTGGCCGCGCCGCGCATGGACCTGCTGGACATCGATGCCGACTACGAAGCGCTGCTCGGCTTGGTGATCACCACGGCGCACTCGCGCTTCCCGGTCTACGCGGGCCAGCGCGAGAACGTCATCGGCATCCTGATGGCCAAGGACCTGCTCAAGCTGCAGCGCGCGCCCTCGCTCAACCTGCGCACGCTGCTGCGGCCGGCCGTCTTCGTGCCCGAGAGCAAGCGGCTGAACGAGCTGCTGCGCGACTTTCGCAGCAACCGCAACCACTTGGCGATCGTCATCGACGAGTTCGGCAACACCGCCGGGCTGATCACCATCGAAGACGTGCTCGAAGAGATCGTCGGCGAGATCGAGGACGAGTTCGACGAAGGCGAGGCCGAGCACGGCATCTACACGCTGGCCGACGGCAGCCACCGCGTGGCCGGCGACGTCAGCATCGAGGCCGTCAACCGCTTCTTCGGCAGCGCGCTGCCCGAGGCCGAGTTCGACACCATCGGCGGCCTCATCGCCCAGGAATGGGGGCGCGTGCCGCGGCGCGGCGAGGTCGTGCCCTTCGGCGGCCTGCGCTTCACGGTGATGCTGACGCGCGGCGGCGCCGTGCGCTGGTTCCGCGTCGAGCGGCTGCCGCCCGGCACCGCCGAGGACGACGGCGCCGCTTGAAGCCGCGCCTCTTGACGTCGCGCTTTTTGAAGCCGCGCCCGCTCGCGCCGGGCCGCTGGGCCGAGGCGCTGGCCCTGGCCGCCGCCGGCGCCGTGCAGACCACCGCTTTCGTCGTCACCGCGCTGTGGTGGCTGCCGCTGCTGGCCGCGACGCTGCTGGCGTGGCGCGTGCGCGTCAGCGCCGGCGCGCGCCACGCCGCGGCGCTGGGCTGGGCCTATGGCGTGGGCTGGCTGCTGGCCGCCACCTGGTGGCTGTTCATCAGCATGCACCGCTACGGCCACCTGCCGGCCTGGCTGGCCGCCGCCGCGGTGGCGACGCTGGCGGCGGCGCTGTCGCTGTACCTCGCGCTGGCGATGGCCGCAGTGCGCCGCTGGCAGCGCGGCACCGCCTTCGACGTGCTGTTGTTTGCCGCCGCCTGGCTGCTGGCCGAGCTGGCGCGCGGCATGTGGTTCACCGGCTTTCCCTGGGCAGCCAGCGGCTATTCGCAGGTCGACGGCCCGCTGGCGGCGCTGGCGCCCTGGGTCGGCGTCTACGGCATCGGCGCGGCGCTGGCCGCGCTGGCCGCGGTGGCCGCGTTAGACGCCCAGCGCGCCCAGCCCGCCCGGCGCTGGCTGTGGGGCGCGGCGCTGGCGGCCGTGGCGGCGCTGTTGATCGCCGGCCCCGGCGAGCATGGCCGCGCGGGCCGCAGCTTCAGCGTGCAGCTCTTGCAGCCCAACGTCGCGCAGGACGAGAAGTTCGCTGCCGAGCGCATGCCCGCCACGCTGGAGTGGGTGGCGCAAGCGCTGCTGGCCTCGCGCGCCGACCTCGTGGTGGCGCCCGAGACCGCGGTGCCGCTGCTGCCCGGGCAGTTGGACGAGTTCGCGCCCGGCTACTGGGCCGCGCTGCGCCAGCGCTTCGCGCAAGGGCCGCAGGCGGCGCTGCTCGGCGTGCCCTTGGGCGACTACCAGCGCGGCTACACCAACTCGGTGGCTGGCCTGTCGGCCGCGACGGCGGCATCAGGCGCCGGCGAGTACCGCTACGACAAGCACCACCTCGTGCCCTTCGGCGAGTTCATCCCCACCGGCTTTCGCTGGTTCACCGAGCTGATGCAGATCCCGCTCGGCGACTTCAACCGCGGCGGGCTGCGCCAGCCCTCGTTCGCGCTGCCCGGCGGCGAGCGGGCGGCGCCCAACATCTGCTACGAAGACCTGTTCGGCGAAGAGCTGGCGCAGCGCTTCGCCGACCCCGCGACGGCGCCGACGCTGTTCGTCAACCTCAGCAACATCGGCTGGTTCGGCGACACCATCGCGATCGACCAGCACCTGGCCATCTCGCGGATGCGCGCGCTGGAGTTCCAGCGGCCGATGATCCGCGCCACCAACACCGGCGCCACCGCGGTGATCGACCACCGCGGCCGCGTGCTGGCGCGGCTGCCGTCGTTCACCGCCGCCGTGCTCGACGGCCAGGTGCAGGGCCGCCACGGGCTGACGCCGTTCGCGCGCTGGGCCGCCGCGGCGGGGCTGTGGCCGCTGTGGGGGCTGGCGCTGGCGGTGCTCGCGGCCGGCGCGCTGCGCCGCGTCGGCTAATCGGCAGCGCCGGCGGCGTGGCCGCGCCGCCGCGCGGCGCGACCTTGGTGGCGTCGAGTGCGGGCCGTGCCGTCGGCGCCCGTAAAATCAAGGGTTTTCGCCGAGCGAAGCCTCACGCCGCACCGATGCTGTCCTTCCAGCAGATCATCCTCCAGCTGCAGTCCTACTGGGCGCGCCAAGGCTGCGCGCTGCTGCAGCCCTACGACATGGAGGTCGGCGCGGGCACCAGCCACACCGCGACCTTTTTGCGCGCGCTGGGCCCTGAGCCGTGGAAGGCCGCCTACGTGCAACCCAGCCGCCGCCCGAAAGACGGCCGCTATGGCGACAATCCGAACCGCCTGCAGCACTACTACCAGTACCAGGTGGTGCTCAAGCCCGCGCCGTCCAACATCCTGGAGCTGTACCTGGGTTCGCTGGAAGCGCTGGGCTTCGACTTGAAGGCCAACGACGTGCGCTTCGTCGAAGACGACTGGGAGAACCCCACGCTCGGCGCCTGGGGCCTGGGCTGGGAGGTCTGGCTCAACGGCATGGAAGTCACGCAGTTCACCTACTTCCAGCAGGTGGGCGGCATCGACTGCAAGCCGCTGACCGGCGAGATCACCTACGGCCTGGAGCGGCTGGCGATGTACCTGCAAGGCGTGGAGAACGTCTACGACCTGCAGTGGACCGACGGCCTGACGTACCGCGACGTCTACCACCAGAACGAGGTGGAGCAGAGCACCTACAACTTCGAGCACAGCGACGTCGATTTCCTGCTCGCCGCCTTCGGCGCGCACGAGAAGCAGGCCCAGCACCTGATGGCGCAGCAGCTCGCGCTGCCGGCCTACGAGCAGGTGCTGAAGGCTGCGCACACCTTCAATTTGCTGGACGCACGCGGCGCCATCAGCGTGACCGAGCGCGCGGCCTACATCGGCCGCATCCGCAACCTGGCGCGCAGCGTGGCGCAGAGCTACCTCGACAGCCGCGCGCGCCTGGGCTTCCCGCTGGCCCCGCGGGCTTGGGCCGAAGAGGTGACGGCCCAGCTCGCGAAGAAGGCGGCCTGACGCCATGGCCCACCGCAACCTGCTGGTCGAACTGTTCGTCGAGGAACTGCCGCCCAAGGCGCTGAGGAAACTGGGACTGGAGTTCGCCAATCGAATTGGCGTCTATCTCAACAGTGTTGGTCTCATTGAGAGTTCCATACAGCCCTCCTTGATCGCTGGGCCCTGGACCGAATATGCAACGCCACGAAGGCTCGCTGTTCTGGTCCGGAATGTTCGCGAGCAAGCTGCCGACCGCGCGCAGCAGACCAAGCTGATGCCGGTGGCGGTGGCGCTGGACGCGCAAGGCCAACCCACGCCGGCGCTGCTGAAGAAGCTGGCCGCGCTGGGCGCCGATGCCGCCGTTGTCCCGCAACTCAAGCGCCAGGGCGAAGGCAAGGCCGAGACGCTGTATCTCGACAGCGTGCTGCCCGGCGCCACGCTGGCGCAAGGGCTGCAGAAGGCGCTGGACGAAGCGATCGCCAAGCTGCCGATCCCGAAGGTCATGCAGTACCAGTTGGCCGACGGCTGGACCAGCGTCAACTTCGTGCGCCCGGCACACGGCCTGGTGGCGCTGCACGGTGACGACGTGGTGCCGGTGCAGGCCTTGGGCCTGCAGGCTGGCCGCAGCACGCAAGGCCACCGCTTCGAGGCGAAGACGGCCAGCGTCGCGCTGCGCGACGCCGACGCTTACGCCCAGCAGATGCTGGACGACGGCGCGGTGATCGCCAGCTTCGAGGCGCGGCGCGCCGAGATCGTGCGCCAGCTTTCCGAAGCCGCGGCGCGCGAGGGCCTGAAGCCGATCGACGACGACGCGCTGCTCGACGAGGTGACGGCGCTGGTCGAGCGCCCGAAGGTGCTGGCCTGCCGCTTCGAGCCCGAGTTCCTGGCCGTGCCGCAGGAATGCCTGATCCTGACGATGAAGGCCAACCAGAAGTACTTCCCGCTGCTCGATGCGGCGGGCCGGCTGACCGAGCGCTTCCTGATCGTCAGCAACATCAGCCCGGCCGACCCCAGCCGCGTGATCCAGGGCAACGAGCGCGTCGTGCGGCCGCGGCTGGCCGATGCCAAGTTCTTCTTCGACCAGGACCGCAAGCGCACGCTGGCCTCGCGCGTGCCGGGCTTGGCCAAGGTGGTCTACCACGGCAAGCTGGGCACCCAGGGCGAGCGGGTGGAGCGCGTGCGCGCGATCGCCCGCCACGTCGGCGAGCAGATCGGCGGCGCCACGCTCGCCGAACAGGCCGACCGCGCCGCGCTGCTGGCCAAGGCCGACCTGCTGACCGACATGGTGGGCGAGTTCCCCGAGCTGCAAGGCGTGATGGGCGGCTACTACGCGCGCCACGACGGCGAGACCGAAGCCGTGGCGACGGCCGTCGAAGACCACTACAAACCCCGTTATGCCGGCGACGCGCTGCCGCGCAACGACGCCGGCCTGGCCGTCGCGCTAGCCGACAAGCTGGAGACGCTGGCCGGTCTGTTCGGCATCGGCCAGGTGCCCAGCGGCGACAAGGACCCGTTCGCGCTGCGCCGCCACGCGCTGGGCGTGGTGCGCATGCTGGTCGAGCGCCGCTTGCCGCTGGCGCTGCCGGCGCTGGTGTCGGCCGCGTTCAAGGCCTTTCCCAGCGGCCACGGCCAGGCGCAGGCCGAGGTGCTGCACTTCATCCACGAGCGGCTGACGGGTTACCTGCGCGAACTGGGCTACAGCGCGCAGGAGGTCGACGCCGTCGTCGCCGTGCGCGCCGGCGGCGCCTGGGGCGACCTGCCGCGCTGCCTGGCCGCGGTGCGCGCCTTCGCCGCGCTGCCCGAGGCGCCGGCGCTGGCGGCGGCCAACAAGCGCGTCGGCAACATCCTCAAGAAGAGCGAAGGCGCCGCCGCCGCCGCCGAGCCGGACCCCGCGCTGTTGAAAGAGGGCGCCGAGCAGGCGCTGGCCGCCGCGCTGGCCGCCGTGGCGCCGGCCGCCGATGCGGCCTTCGAGCGCGGCGACCACACCGCCTCGCTGCAGGCGCTGGCCGCGCTGCGCGGCCCGGTGGACCGCTTCTTCGACGAGGTGATGGTCAACGCCGACGACCCCGCGCTGCGCAACAACCGCCTGGCGCTGTTGGCCGCGCTGCACCGGTCGATGAACCGCGTGGCCGATCTCTCCCGTCTGGCGACATGACTGCCCCCACGTTTGTCGCTGCGCTCCGGCGCTGCCCCCCGAGGGGGCGCCGTCCGGCTTGGGGCGGCGCGGCGCCGGACTGAGGTCACATGCCCATGCACAGCGTCAAGCTCGTCATCTTCGGCCGCGACGGCATCCTCAACGAGTACCGCGACGACCACGTCAAGGCGCCGCAGGAGTGGGTCCCGATCAAGGGCGCGCTGGAGGCGGTGGCGCGGCTCAACCACGCCGGCTGGCACGCCGTGGTGGCCACCAACCAGGCCGGCATCGGCCGCGGCATGATCGACATGGCCAGCGTCAATGCCGTGCACGCCTGGATGAACCGCAAGCTGATGGAGCAGGGCGGCCGCATCGACGCCGTGTTCTTCTGCCCGCACACGCCCGAAGACCAGTGCGACTGCCGCAAGCCGCTGCCCGGCATGATGAAGGACATCGCGCTGCGCTACGGCATCCACCTCGCCGGCGTGCCCATGGTCTGCGACACCTTGCGCGACCTGCAGGCCGCGCAGACCGCCGGCTGCGAGCCGCACCTGGTGCTGACCGGCCGTGCCGCCGGCCTGGACGAGCCCACGCTGCTGCGCTACCTGGAGCAGGTGCCCGCCACCACCGTGCACGACGACCTGCAGGACTTTGCCGACCACCTGATGCGCCGCGAACACGTGGCCGATTCGCACGCCGGGGACCTTTCGTGAGGCGATGGTGGTGGGCGCTGCGCTCGGCGCTCTTCTTCCTGTGGATGGCGGCCACAGTGATCCCCTGGGCGATCGGCTCGCTGCTGCTGTCCATCGTGCTGCGCGGCACCCGGCTGTACTGGCCCACCACGCGCTGGCTGGTGCTGGCGATCTGGGGCGCGCGCGTGATCTGCGGCGTGCGCTACCGCGTGCACGGCATGCAGCACCTGCCGGCGGCCAGCGACCGCCGCGCCGCCGTGCTGCTGGCCAGCAAGCACCAGAGCACCTGGGAGACCTTCGCCTACCCGACGCTGATGCCGCACCCGCTGGCCTACGTCTTCAAGCGCGAGCTGCTGTACGTGCCCTTCTTCGGCTGGGCGATGGGGCGTCTCGACATGGTGCACATCGACCGCGCCAAGCGCAACGAAGCCTGGAGCAAGGTGGCCGCGCAAGGGCGGCGGCTGTTCGCCGAGGGCATCTGGGTCATCATGTTTCCCGAGGGCACGCGCATCGCGCGCGGCCAGCGCGGCAACTACAAGACTGGCGCCTCGCGCCTGGCCATCGACGCCGGCGTGCCCATCGTGCCGATCGCCGCCACCTCGGCGCGCTGCTGGCCGCGCAAGAGCTTCCTGCTGCGCCCGGGGGTGATCGACGTCTCGATCGGCCAGCCCATCGCCAGCCGCGGCCGCCAGGCCGACGAGCTGATGCGCGAGGTGGAAGACTGGATCGAGTCCGAGATGCGCCGGCTCGATCCCGAGGCTTACCGCTGAGCCGCTGAACAGCCGCCGCGCCGCTGCGCCGGCGTTCGTATCGGCGCCGACATCTTCGAGACATCCCGCGGCAACGCCGGCGCGTCCCAATCGCTGGCCATTTGGCTGATGTGTTGACGAGGGATTCGATGATGGCTTTTTCGACTCGGCGCGCCTGGCTGCTGACCGCTGCCGTGCTGGGCCTGGCGCTGGGCGGCTGCGGCGGTGGCTCCAGCAGCAGCGGCGACGTTCAACTGCGCGTGCTCAACGTCTCCAGCGACGTCGCCAGCGTCGACCTGTCGCTCGACGACACCACCAAGGTGCAGGCGGTCGCGATCGACTCGCTGAGCAGCTACGTCGGCATCGGCGCCGACACCTACGACGTCGACGTGCTGGCCACCGGCAACAGCAGCTCGCTCAACAACTCCAGCCGCAGCTTCAGCAAGGACAAGCACTACACCGCCGTGGTGTGGGGCCGGCAAAGCGCGATCAAGCTGTCGACGCTGCCCGAGGACGACGACGAAGCCGACATCAGCACCGGCAAGGCCAAGCTGCGCGTCTTCAGCGCCACCGCCGACCTCGGCAACGTGGACGTCTACCTGACGCGCGACGACACGGCGCTGGACAGCACGACGCCGGTGGCGTCGTCGGTGGCCTCCGCTGGCCTCAGCAGTTATGCCACGCTGGACAGCGGCAGCTGGCGGCTGCGCGTCACCGGCGCCGGCGACAGCAGCGACGTGCGGCTGGACGTGGCCGCCGTCGCGCTCAGCGACAAGAAGTACAACACCCTGGTGCTGACGGCCGGCTCCGGCGGCGTGCTGGTGCACGCCACCGTGCTGGTGCAGCAGCAAAGCGGCGTGGCGACGGCCAAGAACACCCAGGCGCGGCTGCGCGTGGTGGCCGGCGTGGAGTCCAAGGGCAGCGTCGGCGTGGCCTGGAACGGCATCACGCAGGCGTCGGGCCTGCGCTCGCCGGCGGTGGCGCCCTATGCGCTGGTGGCGGCCGGCACGCATGCGCTGGAGCTGCGCATCAACGGCATCGTGGCCTCCACCGGCGACGCCGTGCTGAGCCCGGGCGCCGACTACACGCTGCTGGCCTACGGCGACGCCGCGGCGCCCAAGCTGTCGCTGATCAGCGACGACAACCGGCTGCCTTCGTCGACCAGCCGCGTCAAGCTGCGGCTGATCCACGGCGCGGCGACGGCCGACGCGCTGACGCTGTCGATCGACTACGCGGCGCTGATCAGCGACCTGCCGCTGGGCAGCGCCTCGGCGTTCACGACGCTCACCGCCAACAGCAGCGCTCGCGTGGACATCAGCTCGGTCTCGGCCGCCGAGACGCTGTACACCGCCACCGAGGTCAACCTGCAGGCGCTGGGCGTCTACACGGCCTTCCTGCTGGGCGGCAACAGCACGCCCACCGGCGTGCTGCGCAAGGACCGCTGATCGCTTGGGGCCGGGCGCGGCTTTCGCGCGCGCGAAGGCCGCCGCCGTGGCCTCCTAGAATCGCGGCCCATGTCGTTTCGGAGCCCGGCCGCGCCGCCGCCCGCGCAACTGTCGCTGTTCGACGATGGGGCCGAGGCCGCCGCGCCGGCGCGCGCCCTGGTGCCGCCGGCCGTCGCCGTCGCAACCGCGCTGGCGCCAGTGCCTGCGCCCAAGCCCGAGCCGGCGGCCGCGCCCCCCGCGCCACCCGCGGCCATCGCCCCGCCCACCTACCGCCACCCGCGCGCCCAGCGCGAGATCCGCTTCGGCGAGCACCGCGTGCACTACGAGCTGCGGCGCGCGCGCCGGCGCAGCATCGGCTTCGTCGTCGGCCCCGAGGGCCTGAGCGTCAGCGCGCCGCGCTGGGTGGGCGTCGGCGAGGTCGAGGCGGCGCTGCGCGAAAAGCAGCGCTGGATCCTGCGCAAGCTGCAGGAGCAGGCCGAGCGCGCCCACCGCACGCAGGCCCAGCGCATCGAATGGCGCGACGGCGCGCAAATCCCCTTTCTCGGCGAGACCGTCATCCTGGTGCTCGATCCGCGCGCCCAGGGCGCGGTGCTCAACACCGATGCCGGCGCCCTGCCCGGCGTGCCGCGGCTGACGCTGCACCTGGGCCTGCCGCAGGCCGCCGGGCCCGAGCAGGTGCGCGAGCTGGTGCAAAGCTGGCTGCAGCGCCAGGCGCGCCGGGTGTTCGACGAGCGCTGCGCCCTCTACGCCCAGCGCCTGGGCGTGCGCGTGCGCCGCCTGGCCTTGAGCTCGGCCACCACGCGCTGGGGCAGCGCCAGCGCCGACGGCTCGATCCGGCTGCACTGGCGGCTGGTGCATTTCGGGCTGCCGGTCATCGATTACGTGGTCACCCACGAGCTGGCGCACCTGCGTGAAATGAACCACAGCCCGGCGTTCTGGGACGTGGTGCGCTCGGTGCTGCCCGACTACCAGCAGGCGCTGGGCACCCTGCGCCAGCAGGTGCTGCCTACCCTGGAGTGACGGCGGCGCGCCACCCGTTTCTAATCATTTCTGGGGATGGCCGGCCGGCGCCGGCGCCGGCACACTCCGGCGCAACGCTGTCATCTGCTCAGGGGCGAAAGACGACGAGGGGCCAAAAGGCACCCCAGCGGCCACCGGCGGCAGGACCTTCACGGGTTCTGCCGCCGGTTGTCCTTTGGAGCGGCGGTTCCGGGTTAAATTGACGTTTACGTCAACGTCAGATCCGCCGCCATGGCTCCATCCGCGCGCACCCGCTCCGCCGCGGCGCCCCCGCAAGGGCGCGCCAAGGACGGCCGCGCCTACACCATCACCGAGCTGGCGGCCGAGTTCGACGTCACGCCGCGCGCCATCCGCTTCTACGAAGACATGGGCCTGCTGACGCCGGCGCGCGCCGGCCGCAACCGCGTCTACGGCCAGCGCGAGCGCACGCGGCTCAAGCTCACGCTGCGCGGCAAGCGGCTGGGGCTGTCGCTGCTGGAGATCAAGCAGCTCGTCGAGATGTACGACTCGCACCCCGACCAGACGCCGCAGCTCAGCGCCTTCCTGCAGGTGCTGGCGGCGCACCGCGGGCAGCTCGAACAGCAGCGCGAGGACATCGAGATCACGCTGGCCGAGATCGCCCAGCACGAGGCGCGCTGCCGCGGCCTGCTGGCGGCCGCGCGCTCGCGGCGGACCCCGAAACCTGCAACGAACGGAGACACGACATGAGCGGATTGCCCGGCCTCGACCACCAGCTCGGCGAGGACATCGACGCCCTGCGCGACGCGGTGCGCGCCTTCGCAGACGCCGAGATCGCGCCGCGCGCCGCCGAGATCGACCGCAGCGACTGCTTTCCGATGGACTTGTGGCCCAAGCTCGGCGAGCTGGGCGTGCTGGGCATCACCGTGCCCGAGGAATACGGCGGCGCCGACCTGGGCTACCTGGCGCACATGGTGGCGATGGAAGAGATCAGCCGCGCCAGCGCCTCGGTGGGCCTGTCGTACGGCGCGCACAGCAACCTGTGCGTCAACCAGATCAAGCGCAACGGCTCGGCAGCGCAGAAGCGGAAGTACCTGCCCAAGCTGATCAGCGGCGAGCACGTGGGCGCGCTGGCGATGAGCGAGCCCGGCGCCGGATCGGACGTCATCAGCATGAAGCTGAAGGCCGAGGACAAGGGCGGCTACTACCTGCTCAACGGCAGCAAGATGTGGATCACCAACGGCCCCGACGCCGACACCCTGGTGGTCTACGCCAAGACCGAACCCGGAGCTGACGACCCCCAGGCGGCGCCACCCCCCGACGGGGCTGGCCGGCCTTCGGGCGGCCGAGCGGCCGGCGGGGGCGCGCGCAGCATCACCGCCTTCCTGGTGGAAAAGACGATGAAGGGGTTCTCCGTCGCGCAGAAGCTCGACAAGCTGGGCATGCGCGGCAGCCACACCGGCGAGCTGGTGTTCAGCAACGTCGAGGTGCCGGCCGAGAACATCCTCGGCGGCCTCAACGGCGGCGCCAAGGTGCTGATGAGCGGGCTCGACTACGAGCGCGCCGTGCTCGCCGCCGGGCCCGTCGGCATCATGCAGGCGGTGCTGGACAACGTGGTGCCCTACGTGCACGACCGCAAGCAGTTCGGCCAGAGCATCGGCGAGTTCCAGCTCATCCAGGGCAAGCTGGCCGACATGTACACCGTGCTGCAGGCCGGCCGCAGCTACCTGTACACCGTGGGCAAGAACCTCGACCGCATGGGCGCCGAGCATGTGCGTCGCGTGCGCAAGGACTGCGCCAGCGTGATCCTGTGGTGCGCCGAGAAGGCCACTTGGATGGCCGGCGAAGGCATCCAGGTGTTCGGCGGCAACGGCTACATCAACGACTACCCGCTCGGCCGCCTGTGGCGCGACGCCAAGCTCTACGAGATCGGCGCCGGCACTTCCGAAGTGCGCCGCATGCTGATCGGCCGCGAGCTGTTCGCGGAGACGATGTAGGCGACGCGCAGCGTGCCGCCCCTGTCGCTGCCCGATTGAGTCGATGGGCGTCGTCGCCTTTGCCTGCGCGCTGCTCGTCGTGATGACGACGCTGGTGCACTACGAGGCGCTGGGTGGCCTCAATGCCTGGCTGGCGGCGTCGCCGATGCGCAACCGCGTCAAGGTGGTGGCGGCGCTGCTGGGCGTGTTCCTGGCGCACATCGTCGAGATCACGCTGTACGGCGCGGCGATCTACCTGCTGACCACGCACTTCCCGGTGGGCCGCATGTCGGGCGCCGAGTCGACGCTCACGACCTGCTTCTACTTCTCCACCGAGACCTACACCGCGCTCGGCATGGGCGACCTGATGCCGGTCGGCCCGATCCGCATGCTGGCCGGCGTGGAGGCGCTCAACGGCCTGCTGCTGATCGGCTGGTCGGCCTCGTTCCTGTACATCTGCATGGAACGCTTCTGGGCCGCGCCGCACGAGCGGCGCGCCAAACGGCGCCGCGACTCGGCCGGCGACGACGGGCCGCGGCGCTAGAGACGCCCGTCGCGGCGCCGATCGCGGCAGCCCCCTAAACTGCCGCCGATGCCGGCCGCCCCGAGCCGGAACGAAAAGGCCACGCCCTTGAGTCCCACCGCCCCCGACGACCGGCCCGCCACCGCGCCCGAGCCGATGGACGACCTGCTCGAACGCAACCGCCACTGGGCCGCCGCCACCGAAGCCCGCTCGCCCGGCTTCTTCACCGGCCTGGCGCAGCAGCAGTCGCCGCGCTACATGTGGATCGGCTGCGCCGACAGCCGCGTGCCGGCCAACGAACTGGTCGGCCTGGCGCCGGGCGAGATGTTCGTGCACCGCAACGTCGCCAACGTCGTGGTGCACAGCGACTTGAACGCGCTGTCGACCATCCAGTTCGCGGTGGAGCACCTGAAGGTCGAGCACATCATCGTCGTCGGCCACTACGGCTGCGCCGGCGTGCGCGCGGCGATGCGCGGCATCCGCGTCGGCCTGGCCGACAACTGGCTGCGCCACGTGCAGGACGTGCGCCTGCGCCACCGCAAGCGGCTGGATCACTTGCCGCCGGAGCAGCAGGAAGAGGTGCTGTGCGAGATGAACGTCATCGAGCAGGTCGGCAACGTCGCCTTGTCCACCGTAATCCAGGACGCCTGGGCGCGCGGCCAGCGGGTGGCCGTGCACGGCTGGGTCTACGGCCTGCGCGATGGCCTGCTGAAGGACCTGGACGTCACCATGGACCAGCCCGACACGGTGGTGACCGTGTTCGGCGCGGCCATCAAGCGCTACCCGCGGGTGGCCGGCGCCGGCGCCGACACCGGGTTCGGCGACGACCTGCAGCCCGACGACGGCGACGACGACGAAGACGACGGCCGCGCTTGACCATGTTCCCGCACAAGCTGACCGACCACCGCGCCTTCGGCGTCGCCCAGGCCATGCTGGAGGGCTTCAACCGCCACTACCGGCTGTTCCGCGCCACCAGCGCCGCCGCCAAGGCGCGCTTCGAGCAGCGCGACTGGCACGGCCAGCAGCACGCGCAGGCGCAGCGCATCGAGTTCTACGACCAGCGCGTCAACGAGGCGGTGGACCGGCTGCGCAACGAGTTCCGGGTCGACGCCTTGTCGATGGACAGCTGGCAGCAGGTCAAGCTGCACTACATCGGGCTGCTGACCAACCACCACCAGCCCGAGCTGGCCGAGACCTTCTTCAACTCGGTGACGGCCAAGCTGCTGCACCGCAGCTACTTCAACAACGACTTCATCTTCGTGCGCCCGGCGATCAGCACCGAGTACATCGAGAACGACAAGCCGGCCGCCGTGCCCACCTACCGCGCCTACTACCCCACGCGCGAGACGCTGCACGAGACCATGGTGCGCATGGTGCACAACTTCCAGCTGCGCGCGCCGTTCGAGAACCTCGACCGCGACGTGGCCGCCGTACTGGAGGCGCTGCAGGCGCGCGTGAACCTGCGCTTCGCCGAGTGGCGGCTGCGCGCCAACTTCCAGATCCAGGTGCTGTCCAGCCTGTTCTATCGCAACAAGGGCGCCTACCTCGTGGGCAAGGTGATCAACGGCTTCACCGAGATCCCGATGTGCCTGCCGCTGGTCTACGACGACGGCGGCCAGCTGCGCATCGATGCCGCGCTGTTCCACGAGGACGACCTGCTGCTGGTGTTCAGCTTCGCGCGCGCCTACTTCATGGTCGACATGGAGATCCCCAGCGCCTACGTGCAGTTCCTGCGCGCGCTGATGCCGCGCAAGCCGCGCAGCGAGATCTACAGCGCCCTCGGGCTGCAGAAGCAGGGCAAGAACATCTTCTACCGCGACTTCCTGTACCACCTGCGGCACAGCTCCGACGCCTTCCGCATCGCGCCCGGCATCAAGGGCATGGTGATGCTGGTGTTTGATCTGCCGAGTTATCCGTACGTCTTCAAGGTCATCAAGGACTACTACCCGCCGCAGAAGGACACCACGCGCGAGCAGATCAAGGGCAAGTACCTGCTCGTCAAGCAGCACGACCGCGTCGGGCGCATGGCCGACACGCTGGAGTACAGCAACGTGGCCTTTCCGCGCCACCGCTTCGAGGACGAGCTGATCGCCGAGCTCAAGCAGTTCTGCGGCAGCCAGGTCGAGGAGGACGGCGACCGCATCGTCATCCGCCACCTCTACATCGAGCGGCGCATGATCCCGCTGAACATCTACCTGCAGGACGCCAGCGAGCAGGGTGACGGCGGCGCCATCGAGCGTGCGGTGGTCGAGTACGGCAACGCCATCAAGGACCTGGTGGCCGCCAACATCTTCCCCGGCGACATGCTGTGGAAGAACTTCGGCGTCACCCGCCACGGCAAGGTGGTGTTCTACGACTACGACGAGATCGAGTACATCACCGACTGCAACTTCCGCCGCGTGCCCGAGCCGCGCACCGAAGAGGAAGAGATGTCAGGCGAGATCTGGTACCACGTCGGCCCCAAGGACGTGTTCCCCGAGACCTTCGGCCCCTTCCTGCTGGGCAACCCGGGCGTGCGCGAGGTCTTCATGAAGCACCACGCCGAACTGCTGGACGCCGGCTTCTGGCAGACCCACAAAGACCGCATCAAGGCCGGCCACGTGCACGACGTGTTCCCCTACGACCCCGGCAAGCGCTTCGCGCCGCCGCGCGTGGACCTGGCCAACGCGGCCGCTGCTGCCACTGCCGCCCCCGCGGCCGAAGCAGCGGCGGATTGACGCGGGCGCAACGCCGCGCCCGATCAGCCCTTTGCCGCCGGGAACTGGAACGCCGCCGGCTGCTTGTCCAGGAAGCGGCGCACGGCGCCGCGGTGGGCCTCGGTCTCGAAGCACAGCGCCTGGTCGGCGGCCTCGGTGGCCAGCGTGCTGCGCAGATCGGTCGCCAGGCTCATGCCCAGCGCGTCCTTGACCAGCGCCACCGCCAGCGGCGAGGCGCCGCAGAAGCTGCGCGCCAGCGCCTGGGCGCGCGGCAGCAACGCTTCGGCGGGCAGCACTTCCATCGCGATGCCGAGCTGCAGCGCCTCGGCCGCCGCCACCTCGCGCGCCGACAGCATCAGCTCGCGCGCGCGCTGCACGCCCACCACGCGCGGCAGCGTGTACAGCGCCGCGAAGTCGGGCACTAGGCCCACGCGCATGAAGCTCATGCAAAAGCGCGCGCGCGGGCTGGCCAGCACGAAGTCGGCCATCAGCGCCAGGCTGAAGCCGGCGCCGTAGGCGGCGCCGTCGACGGCGGCGACGAGCGGCTTGTCCAGCTCGACCAGCGCGCGGATCCAGGGCTGCACCGCGCGCATGCGCTCGCGCCAGCCTTCCACCGTCATCTGCTCGCGCGCGGCTTCCATGCCGCGCAGGTCGCCGCCGGCGCAGAACACGCCGCCGGCGCCGGTCAGCACCACGGCGCGCACCGCGGCGTCGGCGGCCAGCTGCGGCACCACCGCGGCCAGCTCGTCCTTCATCGTGGGCGACAGCGCGTTGCGCGCGTCGGGGCGGTCCAGCGTGAGCGTGGCCACGCCGTCGTCGATGTTCAGCTGGAGGGCTTGCAGGGCCATGGTGCGAAGGCTTCAGTGCTTGTGGGACTCGCCGGCCGGCGTCTTCAGCGCCTTGACCGGCGCCTTCAGCTCGATTGTCTCCTGCTTGCCGTCCTTGCCTTCGACGACCAGCGTCACCGGCACGCTGTCGCCTTCCTTCAGCGGCTGCTTCAGGTCGAGCAGCATCACGTGGTAGCCGCCGGGCTTGAGTTCCACGGCCTTGCCCGCCGGCAGCTCCAGCCCGCCGCTGAGCGCGCGCATCTTCATCACGTTGCCGTCCATCGACATCTCGTGGATCTCGGCGACGCCGGCCACTGCCGAGCGCACGGCCACCAGCTTGCCGCCCTGCGCGGAAGTGATCTGCGCGAACAGCCCGGTGGCCTTTTGCTGGGCGACGGTGCCGCGCACCCAGGCGTCCTTGACGGTGGTCTGCGCCTGCGCGGCGGCGGCCGCCGTCAGGGCCAGCGCGGCGGCGATGAGTCGGATCGGGGTCATGGCTTGGTCTTTCGCAGCAGGCGGGTTCGGGTGGGGGCGGGCAGGCCTGCAAGCTGCCGCAGCACCCTTCAAGCAACAGGTTACGCAGTTCTCATGGTCAGCGCTGCAGCCAGCGCTGCAGCGCCGCGAAGTCGGTCGTGCCGCTGAAGGCGCGCATGGCGCCGGCGGCCTCCAGCAACAGCGTGCGCGGCAGTTCGCCGCCCCAGCTCGGGTCGATCGAATAACGCCAGCGTTCGTCGGGAAAGCCTTGCACGGCGTAGTGGTGTCCGGCGCTGACGCCGAGCGCGATGCCGGCGCGGCGCAGCGTGGCCAGGATGCGCGCCGGGTCGGCCGGCTCGACCTCGATCATCACCACGCGCGCCTGCGGCTGGCGCGCGATGAAGGCGGCCCAGCGCGACAGCTCGTCGATGCAGGGCGCGCAGCTCAGCCCCCACAGGTGGACGATGGCGCGCCGCCCTGCCAGCGAGCGGCGCAAGGCCGGCCATCCGCTCAGTTCCAGCGTCAGCAGCTCGGTGGCGGCGTGGCCGGCGCCCGGCAGCAGCGCGGCGGCGAGCGCGGGCGCCAGCCGCAGCACGTCACGGCGCTTCATGGGGCGCTCCTCAGGTCTTGCAGGCGCAGGCCTTCGTCGTGCGTCAGCCAGCTCAGCATCGGCGCGTCGCCGCGCCAGCCCAGCAGCGGGTGGTCGCTGTAGCCGGCGCTGGCCAGCCGCGCCTGCGGCGCCGCCCAGGTGCGGCCGGCATCGCGCGAGCGCTGGACGAACACGGTACTGCGCTGGCCGTCGAACGACTTCCAGGCCAGCCACACGTCGACGCCGCGCGCCAGCACGGCTGGTCTGCCCGCGCGCGCCAGCGCGGCCGGTCTGCCCGCGCGCGCCAGCACGGCCGGGCGGCCGGTGCCATCTTCCGCGCGGCCCAGGCGCATCGGCGCGCTGAAGCGGCGCCCGCCGTCGGCGGAGCGGGCGTAGAACACGCCCTGGCGGCGCCGGCCCTGCGTGTACCAGGCCACGTGCAGCAGGCCTTGCGGGCCGACGGCCAGCGCCGGGCCGTGGTGCGGGCAGGCGTCGATCTGCCAGTCGTCGACCGCCACGCGGCGCAGCGGGCCGGGCTCGTCGGCGGCCGCGAAGGCCAGCAGCGCATGGTCGCGCACGCCGGGCGCGGCGAGGTCGCGGAACACCAGCACCGGGTGCCCGACGGCCGGCAGCGCGGCGCCGATGCGGCAGCATTCGCAACTGCTGGCATGCGCGATGCGCGCCGGGCCGAAGTGCTCGCCGCCGTCGGCCGACCAGGCGTAGGCGATTGCCGCGCCGGCCACGCGGCGGCCCTGGCGCGCCGCGGCGGCGACCAGCCGCTTGTCGACCCAGGCGATGAACAGCGCGCCGTCGCTCGCCAATGCCAGCGCCGGGAAGCGCTGGCTGGCGTCGTCGTCGGACACCGGGCGCGGCGCGGCGAAGCTGGCGCCGCCGTCGTCCGACGTCGCCACCAGCACGCGGGCGTTCCACTGCTCGTCCTTGAACACGCCGAAAGCGACGATCACGCGGCCGCCGGCGCCGACCACGATCTGCGGCCGCGCATCGGGCCCGATGTCGGCAAAAGCGCCGTAGCGGCCGACGACGACCGGGCGCTGCACCGCGCCGCTGCCGTCGGGCGAGCGCGCGACGACCACGTCGCCGTTGGCCACCCAGGCCAGCCACAGCGCGCCGTCTGGCCCCCACGCCGGCGTGGCCGCGGTGGCGCAATCGAGGCCGTTGCCGGCACATTGGAACGGCGACATCGCGGCATACGCCGCGCCATGGCCTTGCGCCAGCGCGGCGGACGCGGCGCCGAGCAGGCCGAGCAGGCCGAAGGCGGCGGCCCGCACGAGGCTCCTGCATAACCCGCTACGCATGAGGATCCGGTGCATGGTCGTCCTCCGTGTCAAAACAGCTGCCGTAGCCCGGCGGTCAGCGTGCGCCGCGGGCCCAGCGCCGGGATGCTGCTGGTGGCGACGGTGCCGCCTTCGATGGTCGTCACCGTCAAGCCCTGGTCGTAATAGCGGCGGTCGCCGAGGTTCTGCACGCTGGCCCACAGCGCGAGGCCGGAGCGCAGCGTCCAGTTCAGGCCGACGTCCAGCAGCGCGGCACCGTCGTTGCGCTGGGTGTGCGCGGTGTTGTTCCAGTACGGCGGGAAGGCCTTGCCCTGCAGCGACAGCGTGAGACCCGGCGCCAAGCGCCATTGCAGGCCGAGGTTGGCGGTCCACGGCGGCACCTGGCCGAGCTGCTTGCCCACCGGGTCGGGCGGCGTCGCGGCCGGCGTCGTGTACGCTGAATTCGTCAGGTAGGCGCTGGTGCGCGAGACGCCGCCGTCGATGGCCAGCTCGGGCGTCGCCTGCCAGCGGCCCAGCAGCTCGGCGCCGCGCAGCCGCGCGCGGCCGGCGTTGACGTACTGGTTCACGCGCGTCACGCTGCCGGCGGCCAGCCCGCTGCCGGCGATCAGCGGGTTGCAGGTGGCGGCCGTGGTGCACAGCGGCGCGAATTCGATGAAGTCGTCCAACCGGTTGTCGTAGGCCGTGAACGAGACGCTGAGCCCGGGGCGCTGGAAGTCCCAGCCGATCTCGGCGCCGACGTTGGTCTGCGCTTTGAGCGCCGGGCTGGTGGCGGTGTAGCTGCTGCCGCTGACGAAGCTGCGGTACATCTGGTTCATGCCCGGCGCGGCGAAGTTGCGGTAGGCGGCGGCGCGCAGTGCCCAGTGCTCGTCGACGGTGTACTTCAAGCCCAGCCGCGGGTCGAAGCGCTGCGTCGAGGTGTCGGGCACGGGGTTGGCCAGCGTGCTGCCGTTGCTGATGATGCGGCCGTCGACGCTGGCCGCGCGCGCCTGCCACAGGTCCTGGCGCAGGCCGATCGTCAGCTCCAGCGGCACCTCGTCCAGCGGCCGCCAGCTGCCTTGCGCGAAGACGCCCAGGAAGCGGTGCTCGCCGCGCGCGACGATGGCCGCGGTCTGCGCGCTGGGGCCGTACAGCGCGAGATCGTCGTCGGCCGCGATGCGGCGCGCGTCGACGCCGATCTTGAGGTCGCTGACCGGCCCCAGCCGCGTCTGCAGGAAGACCGAGCCGCCGGCGTGGCGGTAGCGCGCGGCCTCGATCTGCGACACGTAGGGCACGGCGGCGGCCGGCGCGGCGTTGCTGTAGGCGGGGCTCTGGCCGGCGTTGGTGGTGTCCATCGCCGAGCGTCCGAGCCAGGCGTTGGCGTTGACGCTGCTGCCCGGCGCCGCCAGCCGCCAGCTGGCGCCGGCGCTGAGCTTGTAGCTGCTCCACGCGTTGTGCGCGAGGTCCCACACCAGCGACGATTCGCGCGCGCGGTGCGCCGACAGCCGGGCGTCGTAGCGCGCGTCGGCGGCGGGCGTGAAGACGGCGCTGAGCTGCAGGTCGTCGGAGCGCGAGGCGGTGGGCGCCATGCGCGGGTTGCGGTAGGCCTCCGGCGTGGGCGGGTCGCCGTCGCTGCCCGAGGCGCCGGCCAGCAGGCCCAGGCGCAGCGTCTCGGTGGCCAGCAGCGTGAGGCCGGCGTCGGCCGACCAGGTGCCGAAGCTGCCGGCGCTGAGGCTGACGCGCCGCTCGCCGCCGACGGGGTCGCGGGTGACGATGTTGACGATGCCGCCCATTGCCAGGTTGCCCCACAGGCTGGAGGCGCCGCCGCCGCGGATGACCTCGATGCGTTCGATCGCTTCTTTCGGGATCTGCCGCCAGTCGATGGTGCGGAAGTAGGGGTCGTTGGCTGGCACGCCGTCGACCATCAGCAGCGTGTTGACGTTGGTGGTGGTGCCGAAGCCGCGGATGCTGAAGACCTGCGAGGTGGGATGCAACTGGCCCGAAGGCTGGTTGAGCGCGAACACGCCGGGGATGCGGTTGACGATCTGCTCGACCGTGGTCTCGGGCGCCTGCTCGATCTGCTCGCGCCGCAGCACGGTGGTGCTGACGTCGAGGTCTTGCAGCCGCGTGCCGCGGGCGGCGGTGACGGTGACCGTCGGCGCGGCGGCCGACGGCGGGGGTTCCTGGGTCTGGGCTTGAGCCTGGGCGGCCAGCGCCAGCGGCGCCAGCGCGCACCAGACACGCTGAAAGGAATGCACGGGAAGTCTCCTGATCGCCGGCGGCCCACGAAGCGCATGGGGCGGCCGGCCACGGACAAGGGATCGACCGCGCGGGCGCCTTCAGTGCAGGCGCCGGGGCGATCGGGCTTGGCGGATCAGGCGATGACGGGTGGCGCGCGCGGCTGTGCGCTGGCCCAGGCGTGCAGCGTGCGCGGCGCCTGTAGGAAAAGCGGCGGCGGCGCCGCGCCGCGCAAGGGCAGGCTGACCAGCGGCGGCACGGCCGGCGGCGGCGCCAGGCCGGCGCCGGCCAGCGAGCAGAAGCTGCAGGGGTCCAGCGACAGCGCCTGGGCCGGCGCTGATGCCGGCGCGCCGCCGCCATCGGCGTCGGCCGCGGCCGTCGACACCAGCTTCAGGCCTTGCGGCGTGCAGACCTCGGCCCAGGCCGTGCCGTTGCCGGCCGCGAAGGCCAGCGCGCGCGACAGCGTCGGCACCAGCGCAAAGGCCAGCATCGCGGCAAGCGCGATCCAGGTGCTCAGGCGGCGATGACAGCGGGCGGCGGGCACGGCCGTGCAGTGTAAGCGCGCCGATAATCACTGGATGGCCATCCAGACCGACGACTTCGAGCCCGCGCGCCGCGTGGTCAGCGCCGCGCCGGCGTCGCCGGGCGAGGAAGCCATCGAGCGCGCGCTGCGCCCCAAGGGCCTGGCCGACTACGTGGGCCAGGCCAAGGCACGTGAACAGTTGGAGATCTTCATCCACGCCGCGCGCGGCCGCGCCGAGGCGCTGGACCACGTGCTGCTGTTCGGCCCGCCGGGCCTCGGCAAGACCACGCTTAGCCACATCATCGCCGCCGAGCTGGGCGTCAACCTGCGCCAGACCAGCGGCCCGGTGCTGGAAAAGCCCAAGGACCTGGCGGCGCTGCTGACCAACCTGGAGCGCAACGACGTTCTCTTCATCGACGAGATCCACCGCCTCTCGCCCGTGGTCGAGGAGATCCTGTACCCGGCGCTGGAGGACTACCAGATCGACATCATGATCGGCGAGGGCCCGGCCGCGCGCTCGATCAAGCTCGACCTGCAGCCCTTCACGCTGGTCGGCGCGACCACGCGCGCGGGCATGCTGACCAACCCCTTGCGCGACCGCTTCGGCATCGTCGCGCGGCTGGAGTTCTACACGGCCGAGGAGCTGACGCGCATCGTCACGCGCTCGGCCGGGCTGCTGACGGTGCCGGTCGACGCCGCCGGCGCGCTGGAGATCGCGCGCCGCAGCCGCGGCACGCCGCGCATCGCCAACCGGCTGCTGCGCCGCGTGCGCGACTACGCGCAGGTGAAGGGCAGCGGCCGCGTCGACGCGCTGATCGCCGACCGCGCGCTGCAGATGCTGGACGTCGACCCGCAGGGTTTCGACGTGATGGACCGCAAGCTGCTGGACGCGGTGATCCAGCGCTTCGACGGCGGCCCGGTGGGGCTGGAGAACGTGGCCGCGGCGATCGGCGAGGAAGCCGGCACGATCGAGGACGTGATCGAGCCCTACCTCATCCAGCAGGGCTACCTGCAGCGCACGCCGCGCGGCCGCGTGGCCACGCAGGCCGCGTACCGCCACCTGGGGCTGCTGCCGCCGGCGCGCGGCGGCGAGTTGTTCTGAACGAGCGGCGCGCGACTGCGACTGCGACTGCTACGGCTACCGCTACTGCGTGCGCGTGACGCAGCGCGCCGCGTAATTCGCCTCGAAGCGGCGCAGGTCGCTCACCTCGCCGGGCGTCAGCGTCGCCAGGCGCTCGTTCTTGGCGGCGATGATGCGGCGCATCTCGACGCACTGCGCCATGAACTGCTGCTGCTGGGCCTGGTCGCGCTGCGCTTCCAGCCGCGTCTGATGCTGCTCCTCGCGCTGGCCCTGCTTGCCGCGCATCTGTTCCTGGCTCCAGCGCTGGCGCGCCTGCGACTCGTTGGCCGAGCAGCGGCGGTTGTAGTCGTCGCGCAACTCGGCCTGGGTCGACATCGCCAGCCCGCGCTGGCCGGCGGTGCGCAAGCCGTCGTTCAGGCTGGCGCATTCGCTGCTCATGTAGCTCAGATAGTCAGGGGCGCGCGCCGCCGGCGCCGGCGTCGCGCTGCGGCGCACCGGCGGCGCTTCTTCCACCGGGCCGTAGCCGCCCAGCCGCGTGCTGCCGTCGGCCGGGCAGGGGCGGTTGCCGTAGACGTTGTTGCGGCCGCCGCTGTTGCAGCCGTAGGGCTGCGCCTGCGCCTGCGCCGGCGGGGCGAGCGTCAGCAGCAGCACCGACACGAGCGCCGGCAGGGCGGCCAGCGGCCTGCCGGGGCGGAATGGAAGCTCGAACATCGGGGACTGCAACGCGGCGGTTGGGACGGGCCGCAATTGTGCGGGTTTGTGGGCGTTGGTGGGGGCTGGCGCCCCTCGCCTGCGGGGCCCGGCGGCCGATAACGGGGAGGACCGCGCACGTTCCGAGACGCAGCGGCCGTGACGAATGTCATGGCCCTCGGCGACGCAGGCCCCGCGTAACACCTGCAAACGCCCAGCCGCTCAAGTCGCCGCTGCCAATGGCCGATAGCGCGGAGGAACAGGTGAGGACCCTCGCGCGCAGCCGGCTTTTCGGCGCTGCTGGTGCATCGGGCCCCGCCGGGAAGGCTGCCCATGCTGATCGACACCCTCTGCCGCAACGCCCGCCGCCGCGCCACCGCCAGCGCGCGCGGCTTCACGATGATCGAAGTGCTGATCGTCGTGGCCATCATCGCCATCCTGGCGGCGGTGGCAATGCCGTCGTACAGCGCCTACCTGCAGCGCGCCAAGGTGCCGGCCGGGCTGGATGCGCTGCAGTCGTACTTCACGCGCATGGAGCAGCGCTTCCAGGACACCGGCAGCTACAAGAAGACCACCGCCGGCGTCGATGCCTGCGCCATCGACCCGCCCAACTCGGTGACCAACTACACGGTGACCTGCGAGCTCGTCGGCACCGGCTACAAGGCCACCGCCACCGGCAGCGGGGCCATCTACGGCTACCAGTACACGATCGACGCCACCGGCACGCGCAAGACCGCGGCCCATCCCAAGGGCGCGCCGACGGCCAACTGCTGGTCGATCAAGGGGGGGTCATGCGACGCCTGAAGTCCCGCTCGCGCGGCATGACGCTGATCGAGCTGATGGTCGGCCTGGCCGTGATGGCCGTGCTGGCCACCGCCGCGGCGCCGTTCCTGGGCGACATGGTGGCCAATTCGCGCCTGCGCGAGGCCGGCAACCTGCTGTTCGGCGAAACGCTGCTGGCGCAGAGCGAGGCGATCAAGCGCAACACCACGGTGCGCGTGTCGACCAACGGCAGCAGCGTGCAGACGCTGGACATGACGGTGCCGGCCACGCCGGTGGTGCTGCGCGCGCGCACGCTGCCGGGCGCCGTGCAGGCGCCGGCCAAGACCTTCGATTTCGGGCCCGAGGGCCGGCCGGCGCCGTTCGGCACCGCGGTCTCGGTCAACCTCGCCGCCGCCAGCGCCACCTGCTCCGACGACCTGCGCTGCCCGGGGCTGCGCGTGGACGCCGGCGGCGCCGTGCGGCTTTGCGGCAACTACCTGGTGAGCTGCCCATGACGCGCGCCCGCGCCTCCCGGCGGCAGCGCGGCGTCAGCCTGATCGACGCGCTGATCGCCATCGCCATCCTGTCCTTCGGCCTGATCGGCATGAGCCGCATGCAGGGCCGCATGGTCAGCTCGGCCACCGATTCGCAACTGCGCACCGCGGCCACCGCGCTGGCCGACGAGCTGCTCAACACGGTGCTGGTGGATAACGCCAATGCCGCGTGCTACACGCTGCCGCAGGCCGGCGTCTGCGGCTCGGCCGCGGCCACCGCGCGCACCACGGCCTGGGCCGCCAAGGTGCTGGCCACGCTGCCCGGCACGGTGACCAGGGCCGTGGCGCTCGACGCCGCGACCGGCCGCATGACGGTGAGCGTCGGCTGGACCTCGCGCGAGCAATACAACGGCGCGCCCGACCCGCGCCAGATCCAGGTGGTGACCGATGTGCGCTGAACGCCCGCTCTCGCCGCGCCGCCAGCGCGGCTTCTCGATCATCGAGCTGATGGTCGGCATGGTGGTCGCGCTGATCGTCGGCATCGCCGCCTCCAGCAGCGCCATCGTCTTCACCGCCTCGCAGCGCCAGGGCATGGGCGTGGGCGGCGTCGCCGTCAACGTCACCACCGTGCTGGCGGCGCTGAAGAACGACGCCGCCAGCGCCGGCCTGGGCTTCTTCGGCGAGGGCGTCTACCTCTGCGACAAGATCAACATCTCGAAGGGCGTGACGGTGCTGTCCGACGGCGCCGCCTTCGTGCCGGTGCGCATCTCGCGCGTGGCCGGGCTCGACCGGCTGGACGTGATCCAGGCCTCGCGCGTGCAGGCCGGCGCCAGCGCGCGGCTGCAAATGCCGACCACCGGCGCCGACGCCGCGCTGGTGTCCAACCTGCCGGGCAACGTCGGCGACGCCGTCGTGCTGTCGCCGGCCGCCCCCGGCGACCCCTGCCTGCTGCGCAACATCACCGGCATCACGGCCGCCACCAGCGACGACCCGCAGAAGCTGGCCTTCGCCGCCGGCGGCACCTTCAACGACGGCGGCTTCGCCACCAACCCCACCTTCAGCGCCGCCGGCGGCAGCGTCACGCTGCTGGGCGGCGTGGGCTGGAGCCGCTACCGCCTGAACGGCACCGACCTCGTGCTGGACCGCGTGCTCGACGGCGGCAGCGCCGTGCTGGCGCGCAACGTGATGGCCTTCCGGCTGCAGTACGGCGTGTCCACCGGCGTGGCCGGCAGCAAGACGCTGCAGAACTGGGTCGACGCCACCGGCGCCTGGGCCACCGTCGACTCGACCACCATCGCCCGCGTGCGCGCGGTGCGCATCGGCGTCGTCACGCGCAGCCCGCAGCGCGACAAGGACTGCACCGGCCCCACCACGGTGGCCGACCCGCTGGAGCCCGCCAACACCATCGCGGTGGACGTGGCCGACCCGCAGTGCTATCGCTTCCGCAGCGTCACCGTGGTCGTGCCGCTGCGCAACCTGGTCCTGGGGATCAAGGCATGAGAACCCGACGACATGAACGCGGCGTGACGATGGTCGTCGTGCTGATCCTGCTGACGGTGATGCTGCTCGGCGGCCTGGCGCTGGCGCGCATGACCGAGGTCGGCACGCTGGCCGCCGGCAACGCGGCGTTCCGCGAATCGGCGGTGCAGGCCTCGGAGGTCGGCATCAACACCGCGTTCGCGTCGGTCGCCGTGCTGGCCAACGAGAACACCGACCAGGGCAACTGGTACCGCGCCGCGACGCTGGCCGACGATGCCAGCGGCCTGCCGACCTTCAACTTCGACAACGCCGCGCAGGTGACGGTGGGCGCCTACACGGCCAACTTCCTGGTCGACCGCCAGTGCGGCGGCGTGATGCCCGTCGTCGACCCGATGCGCCAGTGCCTGGTCAAGGTCGACATCGATCCGGAAAAGCCCGAGACCAACGACCCGAACAAGAAGGTCGACCCGCCGACCACCACGCAGTACCGCATCACCGCCCGCATCACCGGGCCCAAGGACACCCGGGTCTGGGTGCAGTCCCTGGTCAACAAGTAAGCACGGCGCTGCCGCCTGCCATTGCCGCCCGCGAGGTCCGCCATGAAGATCGCCCTCAATTTCGTCGTCTCGGTGTTCGCGCTCGGCGCACTGCTGGGCAGCACCGCCTCGCAGGCCACCAACGTGGCCGAACTGCCGCTCAAGGCCTCGGTGCTGGCCAAGCCCAACGTCATCTTCGCGATGGACGAGTCGGGCTCGATGGACGCCGAGGTGATGATCGACGGCACCTTCCAGGGCTGGTTCTACGGCAACTACCAGAGCACCGACCTCTACCCCAACGGCACGCGCCGCACCGGATCGGCCACCTACGACTGGGCGCTGCTCTACCTGTTTCCCAACGGCACCGGCGCCGGCAACCGGGTCTACGGCGATCCCGACAAAGCCTACGGCTACGCGATTCCACCGACCAACGAAGTGGCCTGGACGCGCTCGGCCGACTACAACACCATCTACTACGACTCCAACAAGACCTACGTGCCCTGGTCGCCGGGCTACATCAGCGGCACCACGGTCACCAGCTTCGGCGCCGCCAGCACCACGTCGGCGCGCTCGCACCCGGTGCTGGGCACGACGACGATGGCGCTCAACGCCGACCTGACGGCCAACGCGACCGACTGGAAGTTCACCTTCCTGGCGGGCATGACCATCCCGGCGGGTGCCGCCAACGTGCAGTGTTATTTCGCCGCCTACCCGGGCGGGCTGCCGTACACGGTGCCCACCAGCCGCGGCCTGTGCACGGCCACGATGACCTACTACCCGGCCACCTTCTGGAAGAAGGAGGCCTGCACCCTCAACGGCAGCAGTTGCATCAGCAACTACGACGGCGCCACGCTCAAGCGCTACGAAATCAAGGCCGGCAACACCTTCCCCTCGGGCCGCGCTTACGCCGCCGAGCTGCAGAACTTCGCCAACTGGTTCACCTACTACCGCAAGCGCCGGCTGATGCTGGGCGCGGCGATGGGTGGCGTGCTGGAGAACATGACCGGCCTGCGCATGGGCGTGGTGCCCTTCAACAACAACGTGGCGCCGACGATGTACGACGCCGACGCCACCGCGGTGGCGTCCAACCGGATGGCGGTGATCGGCAAGTTCTACACGGCCGAAGGCGACGGCGGCACGCCCACGAACACCACGATGGCCTACATCCGCAACCAGTTCAACACGAACACCAGCATCGTGCAGTACGCGTGCCAGCGCAACTCGTCGTTCATCATCACCGACGGCTTCGCCAACGACGGCCTCGTCGCGCCGCCCGCCTACAGCCAGGCGACCTACGGCGCCGCCACGCCCTATCAGGTCATCACCGCCGGCTCGCTGGCCGACAAGGCGCTGGCCTACTTCACGCTGCCGCTGCGCACGACCACCTCGCCGCTGCCCCTGGGCAAGGTGCCGCTGGGCAACCAGACGGTGCAGAACCCCGACCCCAACCCCAACCTGCACCTGACCACCTATGCGCTGACGCTGGGCATGAAGGGCACGCTGTGGCCGAGCGCGACCAACCCGTTCACCTCGCCGCCGGTCTGGCCGGTGCCGGTGTCCAACACCGCGTCGATGATCGACGACCTCTGGCACGCCACCATCAACGGCCGCGGCCAGATGTACGGTTCGAGCGACGCCGAAGGCACGGCCAACGCCATCCGCTCCGGCCTGCAGGACATCCTCAGCCAGGTCGGCGCCCAGGGCGGCGTGGCGGTCAGCACCGTCAACCTGCAGCGCGGCGACTCCAAGGCCTACTACGGCACCTACAACCCGGCGGGCTGGACCGGCGACCTGACGGCCAACCCGATCGACAAGGCGACCGGCGTGGTCAACACCACGGCCACGTGGTCGGCCGGCTCGCTGCTGCTGGCGCGCAACTGGACCGACCGCGTGATCGCCAGCTTCAACGGCACCAACGGCGTCGGCTTCACCGCCGGCGCGGTCGGCAGCCTGGTCAACCCGGGCAACGCCTGGGGCAACACCAACGATGTGATGAACTACCTACGCGGCGACCGCAGCGGCGAAGGCACGGCCTTCCGCACGCGCGTCAGCCTGATCGGCGCGGTGATCAACTCCGAGCCCGCCGTCGACCGCGACACCAACGTGGCCTACGTGGCGTCGGGCGAAGGCATGCTGCATGCCTTCGACACCAAGGGCGATCCGGGCAAGGAGCTGTGGGCCTACGTGCCGCGCGCCGTGCTGCCCGACATCGGCCAGACCACGTCGCGCTCGTACTCGTTCAAGACCCAGCTCGACGGCACGCCGGTGGTCGGCAAGAGCGGCGCCAACAGCAAGCTGCTGGTGGCCGGCATGGGCGCGGCCGGCAGCTCGTATTACGCGATCGACGTCAGCAGCCCGAGCGGCCTGACCGAGACGCAGCTGGCCGGCAAGGTGAAGTGGGAGTTCCCGCTGGCCGGCGACGCCAGCACGCAGAGCAAGGTCGGCCAGACCATGGGCAAGCCGGCCGTCGTGCGCCTGGGCAACGGCAGCTACGTGGTGCTGGTGACCTCGGGCTACAACAGCAGCTTCGACGGCAAGGGCCGGATGTGGATGCTCAACGCCGCCACGGGCGCGACGATCTACGAGTTCGTGACCACCGGCGGCACGCTGGGCGACGAGGGCGGCCTCGCCCACATCAAGCCCTTCTACGAGCCCGACGGCTCGGTGCGCTACGTCTACGGCGGCGACCTCAAGGGCAACCTGTGGCAGTTCGACCTGCAGGCGCAGACCACCCCGTCACTGGTGGCCGTGCTCAAGGACGGCAGCGGCAACGCGCAGCCGGTGACGGCGCCGCCCGAGCTGGTGTCGTACAAGAACAAGCGCATCATCCTGATCGGCACCGGCCGCCTGCTCGACATCGGCGACTTCGGCAGCTCGGCGGTGCGCACCTTCTACGCCATCGCCGACGGCACCACGCTGCCCAACGCCCGCTCCGGCCTGGCCCAGGTGGTCTACACCAAGGGCACCGACACCATCACCGCGCCGACGGTCGACTGGGCCACCGGCCGCGGCTGGTACATGGACCTGCCGGCCGGCGAACAGGCCAACACCGAGCCGGCGGTGGCGCGCGGGCTGGTGGCCTTCACCACCAACGTGGCCGGCGCGACCGACTGCTCGGCCTCGTCGTACCTGTACGTGATCAACCTCGTCACCGGCGACAAATCGACCGCGACCAACTTCGTCGGCACCACCATCTCGGCCACCGCCAACAGCTCGCGCGCCAGCCTGTGGCTGACCGAGACGGGCGACGTGGTGGGCACCGGGCAGACCACCGACGGCAAGCCGTTCAAGGTGAACGTCACGCCCAAGAAGATCATCGCCCCCAACAAGAACGCCTGGCGCGACGTGCGAAGGTAGGCGCTCGCGGCCGCGGCGCGGCCGTCAAGGTGAATAAGTCGCTGGACGCCGCCGCCGCCGCCTCGCTACGCTGGCCCTGCCCCGTATCGCCATCGGCGCGCGGGGCTTGTCCGGAGCAATGCGATGAAGGCTGTTTCGCTGCAGGTTCTGCCGGCCGCCGACGAAGCCCCGCCGGCCGTCAACGAGAAGATCGAACGCTGGCTGGCGCCCGCCGCGCTGGCGGTCGTCGCGCTGGCGCTGCTGTCGGTGCTGTTGTTGTAGACGAGGCCGCGCGCGCGGTCAGCCGCCGTCGGGCTCTTCGTCCAGGTGGCTGGTGTCGGCCCAGCCGACCAGCGTGAAGCCGGCGTCGCTTTGCAGCAGGCGGTTGACGCTGGCGTTGCCGATCTGCCAGCTGCGCGGCGCGTCGGCCGCGGCGCGGGTGGCGGCGCGGTACAGGCAGTCGAGCACGCCGCCATGCGACAGCAGCAGGATGGTCTGGCCGCGATGCCGTTCGGCCAGCGCGGCGCAGGCGCCCACGCAGCGGGCGTTGAACTCGGCCAGCGTCTCGCCGCCGGCCGGCGCGAACTGCGGCTCGCGCTTGCGCCAGCGCCGCGCGTCGTCGGGCCAGCGGCTTTCGATCTCGCTGAAGCTCAATCCTTCGAAAGCGCCGAAGCGGCGCTCGCGCAGTTCCGGCGCCATCTGCACGTCGAGGCCGGCGGCGCGCGCGAAGGGCGCGGCCGTGTCGCGCGCGCGCTGCAGGTCGCTGCTGTAGATGGCGTGCACCGTCTCGTGCGCCAGCGCCAGCGCCAGCCGCTCGGCCTGCCAGCGGCCGCGCGCGTTGAGCGCGATGTCGGTGTGGCCCTGGATGCGCGTCTCGGCGTTCCACGCCGTCTCGCCGTGGCGCACGGCGATGACGCGGGTCGATGCCGCGTGGGCCGCGTCGGCCACGCCGTTCAGACGCCCCAGACGATGGGCTCGCCGGCGGCGGCCGAGCGCTCCATCATCTGCACCATCGGCCACACGCGCTGGCGCAGGCCGACGCCGGCTTCGAGCTGCGGCTGCTCCTGGTCGTCGCCGTCGCTGCCGCCGTTGCCGTTGCCGTCACCGCGCTTGCCGGCGGCGGCTTCGGCCTCGGCCACCGCCGCTTCCAGCCGGCGCTGCAGGGCGGCCAGGTCGGCCACCTCGAAGATGCCGCTGGCCGCCGGCTCGCGGCCCAGCAGGCGCAGCAACTGGTCGCCGTTGGGCCCCAGCATGATCAGGTCGCCGGTGGCCTTGCTCTTGAACTTGTAGATCATCAGCCTCGCCTCGACGGCGGGGAAAAGGGCCGCCGTCAGCGCTGATTGTGCGCCGAGCTTTGCGCCAGGCGCTGCGCTTAACCCACCGCCGCGCCGCCGCGCCGCAGCAGCCGCTGCTCGAAGCTCAGGCTGTCCAGCGGCGCCGAGAACAGGAAGCCCTGGAACTGCGCGCAGCCCTCGGCCTGCAGGAAGGCGCGCTGCGGTTCGGTCTCCACGCCCTCGGCGATCACCTGCTTGCCCAAAGCGCGCGCCATCTGCAGGATCGCGCGCACGATGCCGGCGTCGCTCTCGTCGTCGGGCAGGCCGCGCACGAAGCTGCGGTCGATCTTGAGCTTGTCGATCGGAAAGCGCTTCAGGTAGGCGAGGCTGGAGTAGCCGGTGCCGAAGTCGTCGATCGACAGCCGGAGCCCCAGCCGCGACAGCGCCTGCAGCCGGCGCAGCGCTTCGTCGGCATGGCGCACCAGGATGGATTCGGTCAGCTCCAGCTCCAGCAAATGCGGCGGCAGGCCGCTGACGGCCAGCATGCTGGCCACGCGGTCGATGAAGTTGATCTGCTGGAACTGCAGCGCCGAGACGTTGACGGCGATCGGCATCGGCGTGCCGCGCTCCTTCCACAGCGTGGCCTGGCGCATGGCCTGCGACAGCACCCAGTCGCCGATGGCGATGATGAAGCCGGTCTCCTCGGCCACCGGGATGAAGCGCGCCGGCGAGACGTCGCCCAGCTCGGGGTCGCGCCAGCGGATCAGCGCCTCGGAGCCGACCACGCGGCCGCTGGCCAGGTCGACCTGCGGCTGGTAGTTCAGCCGGAAGCGGCCGCTGACCAGGGCCTGGCGCATCGCGTGGTCCAGCCGCATGTGCTGGCGCAGGTCGTCCTCGACGCGCGGCTGGTGCAGCCGGAAGTTGCCGCGGCCGGCGTCCTTCACCTCGCGCATCGCCGCCTCGGCGTGGCGCACCAGGTCGTCCAGCGTGCGGCCGTGCTGCGGGCACAAGGCCACGCCGATGCTGCAGGTCAGCGTGAACTGCGCGCCGTCGACGTGGCTGGGCTGCGCCACCGCGGTCAGCACGCGGCGCGCCAGGGTCTCGGCGGTGGCGCTGTCGGCGCCGGGCAGCAGCACCGCGAACTGGTCGCCGCCGACGCGCGCGATGTCGTCGCTGTGGCGCAGGCAGCCCTGGATGCGCTGCGCCGCGGTGCGCAGCACCTCGTCGCCGACGCCATGGCCCAGGCTGTCGTTGATCTGGCGGAAGCGGTCGAGGTCGATCAGCATCAGCGCGAAGGCCTCGCCGGCGCGGCGCGACTGCGCGGCGGCTTCCAGCACGCGCTCGGACAGCCGGCTGCGGTTGGGCAGCCCGGTTAGCCCGTCGGTGGTGGAGAGCTGCTCGATGCGGCGGTCGGCGGCGAGCTGGCGCGTCAGGTCGCGGAAGCTGTAGACGCGGCCGGCCGGGCGGCCGCGCTGCCACAGCGGGCGGCTGACGCGCTCCAGCACCTGGCCGGCGTGCAGCCGGAGCTGCTCGCTGCTCGACAGCAGCGCGGCGTCCTGCACCGCCGCCAGCCGGCGCTGGTAGGCCTCGGGGTCGTCGACGCTGCGACGCATCCAGTCGTGCACCTTGGCGTCGTCGCGCACCTCCAGCAGCGACTCGGGCATGTTCCACAGCTGGGCGAAGCGGTGGTTGAACGAGCGGATGCGGCCCGCCAGGTCGGTGACGAGGATGCCGTCGGCCGTGGCTTCCAGCGTGGCGCGCAGCTCGGCGGCGGCGGTCTCGCGGTCGTCGCCGGCCTGCTGCTCGGCGCTGCGGTCGCGCAGGCTCACCAGCAGGTGGCTGGCGGCCGCCGCGCCGGGCGCGGTGACGGGGCGGATGCAGCGCTCCACGTGCAGCAGGCGGCCGTCGCCGGCGCACAGCAGCGCCTGCGAGTGCAGGCTGGCGGGGGCCTGTTCGTCCAGGCCCTCCCAGTAGCTCAGGTCCTCGGGCGTGGCCAGCAGGCTGGCGGCCGGCGCGTCCAGCAACTCGGCCAGCGGCCGGCCCAGCAGCGCGCAGGCCTGGGCGTTGGCGGCCACCACGCTGCGGTCGGCCAGCGCAACCACCCAGGCGGCCAGCGGCAGGCCTTCCAGCACCGCCATCCAGGGCGGGGCCGGGGGCGGCGGGAGCGTGGCGACCACGTAGGGCGTGCTGCGGCGCAAGGCGGAGGACATCGGGTACTGCTGGGAACGGCAACGGCAACGGCAACGGGCACGCGTCAATGCAGGGGCGGCGGCGGCGCGGTGGCCGCCGGTGCCGGCGCGTCGTCGGCGGCCGGCTGCACGTCGAAGAAATAGGCGACGCGCCCGCGCGGCGCCAAGTAGGCGGCGGCCGCCGGCGGCAGCTTGCCCGGCTGCAGGCTGCGGCGGATGCCGAGGTCGGGCTGACGCTCCAGGTCGAGCAGCAGCGCTTCGTCGCGCGGCACCTTGGGGTCGTGCACCAGCACCCGCGGCTTGAGCGGCCGCGCGCTGTTGACCTGCATGACCATCGCGTAGCGGTCGTCGGTGAGCTGCACCACCGAACCGGCGGGGTAGACGCCCATCATGCGGATGAAGCCGCTGAGGATGGGCATGTCGAACTTGCTGCGGCTCTGCGCGAACAGCACCGACACCGCCTCGTGCGGCGTCAGCGCCGTCATGCGCGGGCCCGGGTTGCACAGGTTGTCGTAACGATTGACGAGCGCCACCAGGCGGGCCGCGGCGCTCATCGCGTCGAGCCCCAGGCGGGCCGGGAAGCCGCTGCCGTCGGCCAGCTCGTGGTGCTGCGCCAGGATCTGCAGCACCTCGGGGCCCAGCGCCATGCGGCGGCCGCGCGCGACGCCCAGGCTCACGTGGTCGCGGTAGGCCTTCAGCTCGGCGGCGGAGAAGGCTTCGTCGGGGTGGTGCACGCGCACCGGCAGGTCGAGCTTGCCGATGTCGTGCAGCAGCGCGCCGGTGCCCAGGTCGAGCAGCTCGGCCTCGGGCAGGCCGAGCGCGCGGCCCATCAGCATGGAGACCACGGTGACGTTGAGCGCGTGCGCGGTGATGCGGTCGCCGCCCTGGGTGGACAGCAGCCGGATGCACAGCTCGCCGTCGCCCAGCATCTTGTCGAGCATGGCGCGCGCCAGCGCCTGCGCCTGGCGCGCGGCGGCGGGCGGGTCGGGATTGAGCAGCCCGTTGACCTCGTGCAGCGCCGCGGAGGCCTCGTCGTACTGCGCCTCGCAGCGCTGCAGCGCGTCGCGCTGGCGCTGCAGCAGCGCGCGGCGCTCGGCGGCCTGCGCCGCGGCGCTGGCCGCGGCGGCGGCGCCCTCATCGGCCGCGGCCGCGCCGCCGGCCAGTGGCACCACGCCGTCGGCTACGCCGCCGGCCGCGCCGTCGTCGTCGACCAGCTCGCTCTTCTCCGGCACCCAGATCACCTGCTTGAGGCCGAGGCCACGGATGGTGGCGATCTGCTCGCGCGAAGCGATGCGGAAGTTCGACAGCGGAAACGGGTGCGACATCCAGCCCAGTTCCAGGCGGACGAACATGCCGATCTTCAGGTCCTGGACGGCGATCGCGGTGGACATGGGCGAAGTCTTGAAAACGGTGCACGGCAACGCCGCGCTTGGCTGCGCTTTCGGCATCGCGAGGCCGCGACTTGAATCGCGCCGCGTGGCGCGGCGGCAGCGCGGCGCGAAACGTGCAATCGGTCATGCCGCGGCCGCGCCGCCGGCGCCGCTAGCATTGCCGTGAAAACCCAGCTGGAGACGCCCGTCATGACCACCCCACAAGCCTTCATCTGCGATGCCCAGCGCACGCCTTTCGGCCGCTATGGCGGCGCGCTGTCGTCGGTGCGCACCGACGACCTTGGCGCACTGCCGATCCGGGCGCTGATGGCGCGCAACGCTAAGGTCGACTGGGAGGCCGTGGACGACGTGATCTACGGCTGCGCCAACCAGGCCGGCGAGGACAACCGCAACGTCGCGCGCATGGCCGCGCTGCTGGCCGGGCTGCCGCAGGCCGTGCCCGGCGCCACCGTCAACCGCCTGTGCGGATCGGGCCTGGACGCGCTGGGCACGGTGGCGCGCGCGATCAAGGCCGGCGAGCTGCAGCTGGCCATCGCCGGCGGCGTGGAGAGCATGAGCCGCGCGCCTTTCGTGATGCCCAAAGCCGAGAGCGCCTTCAGCCGCAGCAACGCCGTCTACGACACCACCATCGGCTGGCGCTTCGTCAACAAGCTGATGAAGGAGCAGTACGGCGTCGATTCGATGCCCGAGACGGCCGAGAACGTGGCCGCCGATTTCAGGATCGAGCGCGAGGCGCAGGACCGCATGGCGCTGGCTTCGCAGCTCAAGGCCGTGGCGGCGCAGAAGAGCGGCTTCTTCGACGCCGAGATCTGCCCGGTGACGCTGCCGCAGAAGAAGGGCGATCCCGTCGTCGTGGCCCAGGACGAGCACCCGCGCGCGACCAGCCTGGAGGCGCTGGCCAAGCTCAAGGGCGTGGTGCGCCCCGACGGCAGCGTGACCGCCGGCAATGCCAGCGGCGTCAACGACGGCGCCTGCGCGCTGCTGGTGGCCGGCGAGGCCGCGGCGGCGCGCCATGGCCTGACGCCGCGGGCGCGCATCGTCGGCATGGCCACCGCCGGCGTGGCGCCGCGCATCATGGGCATCGGCCCGGCGCCGGCCACGCGCAAGGTGCTGGCGCTGACGGGCTTGAGCCTGGCGCAGCTCGACGTCATCGAACTGAACGAAGCCTTCGCGGCGCAAGGCCTGGCGGTGCTGCGCGACCTCGGCCTGGCCGATGACGATGCGCGCGTCAACCCCAACGGCGGCGCCATCGCCTTGGGTCACCCCTTGGGCGCCAGCGGCGCGCGGCTGGCCACCACCGCGGTGAACCAGCTGCACCGCAGCGGCGGCCGCTACGCGCTGTGCACGATGTGCATCGGCGTCGGGCAGGGGATCGCGGTGATCCTGGAAAGGGTGTAGGCGTCAGCGCCCGAACAGGCCCAGCCGCTGCGCTTCCAGCGCCGCCTCGGCGCGCGAGCTGACGTTGAGCTTGCGGTAGATCTGCTTGACGTAGTCGGCGATGGTGTGCCGGCTCAGGCCGAGCTGCACGCCGATCTCGGGCAGCGTGTAGCCTTTGGCCACGCGCAGCAGCACTTCGCTTTCGCGGTCGGTCAGCGAGACGTTGACGAGCTGCGTGTTGACCTGCGGCTTGGCCTTGTTGGCGAAGTAGGCCATCACGCGGCGCGCGATGCTGGGCGACAGCGGCGGCTCGCCCTGGCTGATGCGCTGCAACTGCTCGGTGATCAGCTCGCGCGGCTGCTCCTTCAGGATGTAGCCGAAGGCGCCGGCCTGCAGCGCGGGGAACAGGTGCTCGTCGTCGTCGTGGATGGTGACGACGACCGACTGCGTCTCGGGCTGCACGTCGCGCAGCTTGGTCACCACGTCGACGCCGGAGCCGTCGGGCAATCCGAGGTCGACCAGCGCGAGGTCGAACTTCACCGCCGTCACCAGCGCCAGCGCGTCGGCGACGCGGGCGCTCTCGGAGATCTGCGAGTCGGGGAAGACCTGCAGCACCAGCTTGCGCAGCCAGGCCCGGATCTCGGGCAGGTCTTCGAGCAGGAGGATGGTCTTCATGGCGTCCCGGCGGCAAGGCCGCAGCAATTCATGCTACGGCTTATCGGCAGCCGATCAGGAAGCTTCGAGGGCGCGATCGAGCGGAAGCGTGAGGCGTATCACGGTTCCGAAGCCGGGCCCCGATTCCACCAGGCACTGGCCCTGCAACTGCTTGGCGCGCTGCTTCATCGTGGCCATGCCGTGGCCGCGGTCGAGGCGGCCGTCGGCCTCGCTGCTGATGCCTTCGCCGTTGTCCTGCACGACGAGCTGGAAGTCGCCGTCGGCCACCTGGCATTGCACGCTGCAGTAGCTGGCGCCCGAGTGCTTGATGATGTTGCTGGTGGCCTCGCGCAGGATGCGCGTGGTCTGCACGTAGGCGCGCGCCGACAGCGTCTGCGGCAGGTCCTCGGGGGCCGACCAGTCGGCCTCGATGCCGGCCTGCGCCAGGCGCGACACCACCTCGGCGCGCCAGTCGCCCAGGGCGTCGGCCAGGCGCACGGCGCGGCCGGTGAGGCCGCGCACCGACAGCCGCATCTCTTCCAGCGCCTCGCGCGCCAGCGTGCTGATGCGGTCGTTCTCGCTGGTGTGCACGATGGTCAGCAGCTTGGCGCCGAGGTCGTCGTGCAGGTCGGCGGCGATGCGCTTGCGCTCGCGCTCGGTCACCTGCTCGATCTTCAGCTCCGAGAGCTGGCGGAAGTTGCGCTCGATCTCGGCCGTGGCCTCGCGCACGCGCTGCTCCAGCAGTGCGCGCCCGGCCTCGGCCTGGCGCAGCGCCTGGCCGTGCTGCTGCACCAGGCGCAGGCCCATCAGCACCAGCAGCAGCGGCGTCATCAGCTGCGCCAGCCGCGCCAGCATCGACGGCGTGCTGACGCGCTGCGCCCAGACCTCGATCAGCGCCGACACCGCCATCGCCGCCAGCAGCGCCGCCATCAGCCAGAACGACGCCGAGCGGCCGCGCCATTGCCGCCGCAGGTGGAAGACGGCGGCGGCCACCGCCTCCAGCGCCAGCAGCGCGGCCCAGGCCGTCACCAGCGGGTACAGCCACGACGCGCCGGCCAGCGCCAGGCTCAGCGGCATCAGCAAGGCCTGCAGCGGCAGGCCGACGTCCACCCAGCGCAGCCGGGCGCCCGCGTAGCGCAGCAGGAACTGCACGCCGGCCCAGGTGACCAGCGGCAGCAGCGAAGCCAGCAGCAGCTCGGCCGCGGGCTGCGGCAGCGGCCAGTCGCGCAGCCACAGCCGCGCGCCCAGCAAGGCCCAGCCGACCGACAGCGCGCCGAAGTAGGCCAGGTGGCTTTCGCGGCGGTTGAAGAAGCCCAGCACGAACATGAAGCCGCCGGTCAGCAGCAGCGTGGCGCCCAGCGCCTGCGGCATCGTCACCTGCACGGCGGTGCGCCAGCGCTGGCGCGCCTGCAACTGTGGCAGCGGGCCCAGCGCCAGCGCCGACAGCGCGCCCGCGCGGTGGCGCGAGCCGACCTGTGCCAGCGGATAACCCACCACCTTCAGGTCCAGCTGGTTGACGCCGGCGCGCAGCAGGGCGGCGGGCAGCGTGACGAGCTGCGGGTGGTCGCAGTCCATCGTGTAGGGCTCGTCCATCTGCGTGCCGCGGTGCACGACGTGGCCGTTGAGCTGCACCTCGAAGCTGGCGCAGACATGCGTGGCCAGCAGCGCCAGCGGGTCGTCGGCCTGCGGCGCCGGCGCGGCATTGAAGCGCACGCGGTACCACACCGGCCCGCTGCTGCCGGGGTGGCTGCGCGACCAGTCGTCGGGCAGCGCCACGGTGCGCGCCGGCGCGCCTTCGGGAAAGCGGCTGTCGTCGCCTTCGGCGCTGAGCGCCGAATCGATGTGCAGCGCCTGCGCGGCGGCCGGCGGCGGCGCCAGCGCCAGCAGCATCCCCGCCAGCAGCCACAGCCCGATGGACAACAGCAGACGGGTCGACGACGGGGGGCTTCGGCGGCGGGGCATGGCGGCAGCGGCGATTGTGGCGGCGGCCCTGCGCGGGCACGGCGCCGTCGCAGCGCGACAATGCGCACTTCTGCCGCCGCCAAGCCCTCGCACCCACCGCCGTGATCCGCCGCCACACCCTGCCCGGCACCGACAACCGCCGCCTGGCCCACGTCTGCGGGCCGCTCGACGAGAACCTGCGCCGCATCGAAGCCGCCTGCGGCGTGACGCTGACGCGGCGCGACCAGCAATTCCGCATCGACGGCCCGCGCGCCGCGGTCGAGCGCGCCGCCGCGCTGCTGGACGCGCTGTACGCGCAGGCCGCCCAGCCGATCGACGAGGCGCAGCTGGCGCGGCTGCTCGCCGCCGACGGCCCGGCGGCGGCCGCCGCGGCCGGCGACGACGCGCCCATCGTCCTGCGCACCCGCCATGCCGAGCTGAGCGGCCGCACGCCCAACCAGATGCAGTACCTGCGCCAGATGTTGCAGCACGACATCACTTTCGGGATCGGCCCGGCGGGCACCGGCAAGACCTTCCTGGCGGTGGCCTGCGCGGTCGACGCGCTGGAGCGCCAGGGCGTGCAGCGCATCGTGCTGACGCGCCCGGCGGTGGAGGCCGGCGAGCGCCTGGGCTTCCTGCCCGGCGACCTGGCGCAGAAGGTCGACCCCTACCTGCGCCCGCTGTACGACGCGCTGTACGACCTGATGGGCTTCGACCGCGTCGGCCGCGCCTTCGAGAAGGGGCAGATCGAAATCGCGCCGCTGGCCTTCATGCGCGGGCGCACGCTCAACCACGCCTTCGTGATCCTCGACGAGGCGCAGAACACCACGCGCGAGCAGATGAAGATGTTCCTCACCCGCATCGGCTTCGGCAGCCGCTGCGTGGTGACCGGCGACACCAGCCAGATCGACCTGCCGCGCGGCGTCGACAGCGGGCTGCTCGACGCCGAGCGCGTGCTGCAGCGCGTGCAAGGCATCGCCTTCACGCGCTTCACCGCCGCCGACGTGGTGCGCCACCCGCTGGTGGCGCGCATCGTGCAGGCCTACGAGCGCTCCGACGCGCTGGCGGCCAAGGCCGCCAAGGCCTTGCCGCCGGGCGACGCCGCATGACCCCCGCGCTGCAGCTGTCGCTGCAGTTCGCCGACCCGCGCCACCGTGCCGAGCTGCCGCGCCACCACGTGCGGCGCTGGATGCGCGCCGCGCTGCAGGCGCCGGCGCAGATCGCCGTGCGCATCGTCGGCGAGGACGAAGGTCGCGCGCTCAATCGCGATTGGCGCCGCAAGGACTACGCGACCAACGTCCTCACGTTCGACTACGAACGCGAGCCCCTGGTGCTGGCCGACCTCGTGCTCTGCGCCCCGGTGGTCGAGCGCGAGGCCGCTGCCGAGGGCAAGCCGCTGCAGGCGCACTACGCCCACCTGCTGGTGCACGGCGTGCTGCACGCCCAGGGCTGGGACCACGAGCGCGCCGCCGACGCCCGCCGCATGGAAGCGCGCGAAAGCGAGATCGTGCAGGCGCTCGGCTTTGCCGATCCGTATCGGCGTTAGCTCATGAAGACGCCGCGCCCACTGATCGTTGCGCTGGTCGGCATGACAGCAGCGGCCGCCATCGCCGCCGCGCCGCCGCCGCCCGCGCTGCAGGCGCAGCTGGAGCAGGCCGTGCAGGCCCACGAAGAAGGCCGCCTCGACGCGGCGCGCCGCGCCTTCGAGGCGCTGGCCCGCCGCGGCGTGCCGGCGGCGGCCTTCAACCTGGGCGTGATGCACCTCGACGGCGAAGTGCCCCACGCCGATGTGCAGCAGGCGCGGCGCTGGTTCGAGCGCGCCGCGGCCGCCGGTTTCGTGACGGCGCAGTTCGCGCTCGGCCAACTCCATGAAAGCGGCCGCCTGGGCCGGCGCGACCTGGCGCAGGCGCTGCAGTGGTACGAGCGCGCGGCGCTGGCCGGCAGCGTGCCGGCGCAGCTGGAGATGGGCACGGCGAGCTTCCTCGGTCGCGGCCGGCCGCAATCGGCCGCCGAGGCGGCGCGCTGGTACCGCGAGGCGGCCAAGGGCGGCGACGTGGCCGCGCAATACCTGCTGGCCTCGATGTACGAGCACGGCGACGGCGTCGAACGCGACCTGCGCCTGGCGCGCTATTGGTACGAGGCGGCGGCGAAGAACGGCGACGAGGCGGCGCCGGGCAAGCTGAAGGCGCTGGACGCGGCCGGCGCCGCGGCGGCTACAGCACCACCTTGACCATCGGGTGCGAGCTCAGCGTGCGGTACAGCTCGTCGAGCTGTTCGCGGCTGGTGGCGGTGATGGTGATGGTCAGCCCCAGGTAGTGGCCTTCCTTGCTGAGGCGGCGCTCGACGGTGGCGGCGTCGAAGCCGGGGTCGAAGCGCCGCGCCACGTCGACGATGGCCTCGGCGAAGCCGTCGACGTTGGCGCCCATCACCTTGATCGGGAAGGCGCTGGGGTACTCGATCAGGCTTTGTTCGGGCGGAATGTCGGCAGCCATCGCGGGACTCTCGCTTCCTTCAGATCGACATCGTGCGCTTGGCGGCCTGGTAGGCCTCGTACAGCCGCGCGTACACCGGACCCGGCTTGCCGCGCAGCGCGCCGTGGCCCACCGGCTGGCCGTCGATCTTGGTGACCGGCAGCACTTCCTTGGTGGCCGAGCTCAGCATCACCTCGTCGGCGGCCAGCACGTCGGCCTCGGAGATGGGGCGCAGGTTGTAGGCGATGCCGGTTTCCTCGCACAGCTCGCGCAGCAGCTCGACGCGGATGCCTTCCAGCACATGCTCGCTCTTGGGCGGGCCCAGCAGCGCGCCTTCGTGGACGATCCACACGTTGCTGGCCGCCGCCTCGGTCAGCCAGCCGTCGCGGAACATCAGCGTCTCGGTCGCGCCGTGGTCGGCCGAGATCTGGCGCGCCAGCACGTTGCCCAGCAGGCTGGTGCTCTTGATGTCGCCGCGCTCCCAGCGGAAGTCGCGCGCGGTGACGCAGGCCACGCCGTGGTGGCGCTGCTCGGCGCTGGCCGGCTTCATCGGGTTGCACATCATGAAGACGGTGGGCGTCACGCCCTCGGGCATGACGTGGTCGCGCGGCGCCACGCCGCGGCTGACCTGGATGTAGACCACCTGGTCCTCGGCGCCGGTGCGCTCGTGCAGCGCGGCCACCAGGCGGCGGCAGCGTTCGAGCCACTGCTCGCGCGTGGCGGGGTTGGCGATGCGGATCTTGGCCAGGCCGCGCGCCATGCGCGCCATGTGTTCGTCGAAGCGGAACAGCCGCTGGCCGTACACCGGCGTCACCTCGTAGATGCCGTCGCCAAAGATGAAGGCGCGGTCGAGCACGCTGACCTTGGCCTGCGACAGCGGCAGGTACTCGCCGTTGAGGAAGCAGAGGTTGTCGTTCATGCGAAAGATTGTGGCACGCGCCCTTGCTACACCGTGGGTTTACGCCGCCGTGCGGCGCAGCACCTGGCCGGCGCGCGCGTCGGTCCAGCGGCCGCCGTCCAGCGCCAGCTGCCCGTTGACCAGCACCTGGCGGATGCCTTGCGGCAGCGTGGTGGGTTCGTCGAAGCTGGCGCCGTCGATCACGCGCGCCGCGTCGAACACCGTCACGTCGGCGGCCCAGCCGGGCCGCAGCTCGCCGCGCGCCGCCAGGCCGAAGCGGCGCGCCGTCAGCCCCGTCATCTTGTGCACCGCGGCTTCCAGCGCCAGCACGCGGCGTTCGCGCACGTAGTGGCCCAGCACGCGCGGGAAGCTGCCCCACAGCCGCGGGTGCGGCACGGCGTCGTGCGGCAGGCCGTCGGAGCCGATCATCGCCAGCGGGTGCGCGAGGATGCGGTCGACGTCCTCGTCGCTCATCGCGAAGTAGATGGCGCCGGCCGGCTGCAGCCGCTCGGCCAGCGCCACCGGGTCGACGCCGCGCTCGGCGGCCATCGCCAGCAGCGAGCGGCCGGCCGCCGCCGGCTCGGCGCGCGACCAGGTGATGCGCACGTCGGCCGACTGCGCCACCCGCGCCGGCAGCAGCATGGTCGACGAGGCGACGTAGGGATAACAGTCGAAGCAGACGGATTGCTGGCGCGCCGCGGCCTCGATCAGCGCCAGCGTCTCGACCGAGCGGCCGTGGTTGCTGCGCCCCATCAGCTTGTGGTGCGACAGCACCAGCGGCGCGTTGACGGCGCGGCCCACCGCCAGCGCCTCGCGCAGCGCGTCGTCGATCGCGTCGGCCTCGTCGCGGATGTGCATCGTGATCAGGCCGCGGCCGTCGCGCAGCGGCTCGGCGACGGCGATCAGCTCTTCGGTCGTCGCCGCGCGCGCCGGCGGGTAGTAGACGCCGGTGGACAGGCCAATCGCGCCGGCGTCCAGCGCCTCCGCCAGCGCGGCCTGCATGCGCGCCGTCTCGGCCGCCGTGGCGGCGCGCGACAGGTCGGCCACGTGGCCGATGCGCAAGGTGGTGTGGCCCACCAGCGCGGCGGCGTTGAGCACCGGCTGCGCGGCGCGCAGCGCGGCCAGGTAGTCGGCAAAGCGCGCGTGGCGGAAGCGCTCGCGGCCCATCAGGTCCAGCGGCGGCGGCGGATCGTCGGTGACCAGCGGCGCCAGGCTGACGCCGCAGTTGCCGGCGATCACCGTGGTCACGCCCTGCGCCAGCTTGGGGTGCGGCAGCGGGTGCTCCAGCAGCAGCGCGTCGTCGTGCGTGTGGCAGTCGATGAAGCCGGGCGCGACGATCTGGCCTTCGGCGTCGATGCGGCGCCGCGCCGCGCGGCCTTGCAGCGCGCCGATGGCCGCGATGCGGCCGCCTTCGATGGCCACGTCGGCGCGCTGGCGCGGCGCGCCGCTGCCGTCGATGACCTCGCCGCCTTCGATCAGCACGTCGAGCATCGCCGGCCTCCGCGTCGTCGCTACTTGATCCAGAGCCGGATGGCGTCCCAGGCGCGGCCGAAGATGCCGGCCAGCTCCACCGGTTCCAGCACCGTCAGCGGCACCTCGGCCACCGTGCTGCCGGCGGCGGTGGCCACCTTCAGCGTGCCCACGCGCTGGCCGGCCGCGAGCGGCGCCACCAGCGGGTCGTTGCGCTCGATGGTGGTCTTGAGCTTGTCGCCTTCGCCCTTGGGCACGGTGACGTAGATGGCGCCGGGCGCGCCCAGGCGCGCGGTGGCGCTCTTGCCCTTCCACACCGGCGCCAGCTGCACTTCCTTGCCGGCCTCGAACAGGCGCAGCGTGTCCCAGGCCTGCCAGCCCCAGTTCAGCAGCTTCTGGCTTTCGGCGGCGCGCGCTTCGCGCGAGGCCGTGCCCATCACCACCGACAGCAGCCGCCGCTTGCCGGCCGGCGTGTCGCGCGCCGCGCTGGCCACCAGGCAATAACCGGCAGCTTCGGTGTAACCGGTTTTCATGCCGTCGACCGTGGGGTCGCGGCCGAGCAGCATGTTGCGGTTGTCTTGGCGGATGTTGTTGTAGCTGTACTGGCGCAGCGAGTACAGCGGGTAGAACGTCGGGTGGTCGGTGATGATCTTGCCGGCGATGGTGGCCACGTCGCGCGCGCTGACGTAGTGCCCCGGCTCGGACAGGCCGGTGACGTTCTTGAACTGCGTGTTCTTCAGCCCCCAGGCCTGGGCCTGGCGGTTCATCATCGCGACGAAGTTCTCCAGCGTGCCGCCCACGGCCTCGGCCAGCGCCACGCTGGCGTCGTTGCCGCTTTGCACGATCATGCCCTTGAGCAGTTCGTCGACCTTGGGCGTCATCGTGGTGTCGATGAACATCAGCGAGCCGCCGCCCTTGCGCTCTTGCCACGCGCGCAGCGAGACCGGCAGCGTCTGCTCCAGCGTGAGCTTCTTGTCGCGGATGGCGTTGAACACCAGGTAGGCCGTCATCAGCTTGGTCAGCGAGGCGGGGTCGGCCTGCGCGTCGGCGTCGCGCGCGGCCAGCACCTGGTTGCTGCCGAGGTCGATCAGGATGTACTGGCGCGCCGCGATTTCGGGCGGTTGCGGCAGTTGCGCGTGCGCGGGCACGACGGCGGCAAGGGACAACAGGGCTGCCAGCAGCAGGAGAAAGCGTCGCATCGGAAGAAGAGGAGAGTCGAAGAAGGGTCGAAAGGAACGGTCAGCGCCAGGCGCCGACCACGATCTGCTTGAGCAGCGCGAGCTGCCCGTGGAAGAAGTGGCCCGCGCCCGGCACCACGGTGACCGGCAGCGCCTGCGGCCGCGCCCAGTCGAGCACGGCGGCCAGCGGCACCACGTCGTCGGTCTCGCCGTGGATCAGCAGCGTGTCGTGTGATACGGGCTCGGCCGGGAAGTTCACGACCGCCGGCGCCACCAGCACCAGGCGCTGCGGCGGCGCGCCGGCGGCCGCCAGCCGCGCCGCGGCCTGCGTGGCGATGGCGCCGCCGAACGAGAAGCCGCCCAGCGCCAGCGGCAGCGCCGGCGCGCGCAGGGCCTCGATCACGGCCAGCGCGTCGTCGACCTCGCCGCGGCCGTGGTCCCAGGCGCCGGCCGAGCCGCCGACGCCGCGAAAGTTGAAGCGCACGGCGCGCCAGCCGATCTGCACGAAAGCGCGCGCCAGCGTCTGCACGACCTTGTTGTCCATCGTGCCGCCGTGCTGCGGATGCGGGTGGCACAGCACGGCCACGCCGCGCGGCGCCGCGCTACCGTCGGCGGCGGCCGCGGCCGCCGGCTCGTCGACGGCGCATTCGATCGCGCCGGCCGGGCCGGCGATGCTGCGCCGCTGGGTGCCGGCGTTCATCGGCCGACGTTGGGGGGCAGCAGCAGCCGCTCGACGACCTCGCCGTGCTGGAGGTGGCGCTCGATGATCTCGTCGATGTCCTGGCGGTCGACGTAGGTGTACCAGGTCTCGTCGGGGTAGACCACGGCCACCGGGCCGCCGGCGCAGCGGTCCAGGCAGCCGGCCTTGTTGACGCGCACGCCGCCGGGGCCGGCCAGGCGCTCGGCCTTGATGCGCGACTTGCAATGCTCGAAGGCGCCTTGGGCGTCGTGCTGCGCGCAGCTCGCTTCGCCGTTCTTGCGCTCGTTCAGGCAGAAGAAGATGTGGTGTTTGTAGTAGCCCATGGCGCGATTCTAGGAAGCCGGGAAAGCCATGCCGCGGTCAGTCGCGCGGCGGCCGCGCCAGGCCCGTCAGCAGCCAGACGATGGCCGCATACGGCCACAGCAGCCCCAGCCATTGCGTCAGGCCGTGGAAGTGCACGAAGCGGCCCTGCTCCCAGTCCTGCAGGTTCTGCGCGAAGTAGGGGTCGCCGCCGGCCTGCGGCACCAGCACGACCAGCGCCGTCAGCGCCACCAGCGCCAGGCCTTGCACCAGCCGCCGCGGCAACGGCGCCAGCAGCAGCGCCAGCACCGCAGCGGCGCCGGCACCGTAGGCGGCGGCCGGCGTCATCCAGGCCAGCGCATGGGCGGGGCCGAAGTTGAGCAGCGTCGACAAGGTCATCGCCGTGAAGCCCAGCACTAGCGCGCCGGCGGCCAGCACCAGGCGGCGCAGGCCCGGCAGCGTGACGGCGTAGGCCAGTAGCACCGGCGCCAGCAGGCCCAGCGTGGAAGCCAGCGGCTCGGCCAGCGGGCCGCGCACCGGCGCCGCGTCGGGCGCGGCCAGTGCGCGCGCCAGCGGCTCGGCCCAGCTCACGTCCTGCAGCACGTCGAGCACGGCTTCGCGCAGGCGCTCGCCGACGGCGCCCAGCCCCCAGGGCACGGGGGTGGGGAACAGCAGCCCGAAAGGCCACAGCATCAGCAGCGCCAGCGCGCCGGCGCTGTGGCCGGCAAACCAGCGCTGGCGCACGCGGTGCCAGCGTTGCAGCCAGCCGCCCAGGTACAGCAGCGAGGCCAGCGCGGCGCCGCTGCCGGCGCCCAGGCTGTTCATCGCCCAGTCTTTCAGCGACGGGTGGCGGCTGGGCAGGAAGTGCTGCGTGACCTCGGTCGCGTAGGCCAGCGCCGAGGCGCTGAACATCGCGACGGCGAGCGCCGTGGTCACGTGGCCGCCGCCGCGCAGCACCGCGATGCAGATCAGCAGCCCCAGCGGCAGGTAGCCGAAGAAGTTGAAGGCGTCGTCGAGCGGCGTCTTCCACGGCGGCCAGGGCAGCAGCAGCAACTCGGGCAGGCGATGGCCCGCCGGCCAGCGCCAGCCGGCGAAGGGATACAAGCTGGCATACAGCACCAGCGCCGTGAAGGCCAGGGCCAGCGGGACGGCCGAACTGCGATGGCCGGTGTACACGCGAAGCGTCCGCTCGGAAAGGCTAGAAGGGCTTGACGACCACCAGCACGACGATGGCCGTGAACAGCAGCACCGAGGTTTCGTTGAACACGCGGTACCAGCGATGGTTGCGCTTGTTGGCCAGTTGCTCGAAGTCGCGCAGCAGCCGGCGGCAGACATGCTGGTAGCCGATGGTCGCCAGCACCAGCAGCAGCTTGGCGTGCATCCAGCTGTTGCCACGGCCGAGGCCGACGCCGTAGCCCAGCCACATCAGGAAGCCGAGCAGCAGCGCCACCACCATCAGCCCGTTGGCAAAGCGGTAGAGCTTGCGCGCCATCAGCAGCAGCCGCTCGCGTTCGGCGTGGCTGTCGGGCGCCACCTGCGCCAGGTTGACGAAGATGCGCGGCAGGTAGAACAAACCGGCAAACCAGCTGGCGACGAAGACGATGTGGAACGCCTTGACCCACAGGTACGAACTGCCCATCGATCGATTATCGGCGGCTCATTTGGCGTGCCATTGGCCTGCACAAAAAAAGAGGCCCCGAACCAAGTCGGGGCCGGCAAGCCTTATCGCTGTCATCACGGTAAGGCACCTGCTCAGGGAGGAAAAGCAGGGAACGACAGCCTCGCAGCTATCATTCGCCGACCACTCTAGCAGACGTTCCGGGCGCGCGCCATGGGGCGAACGACAGCGTCGGCGAGCCGCCGGCGGCGCCGTTCGGCATTGGCAAACCGACGCCGCGACCGTTGTCGCTGGCTTTGTCGTTGCTCCCCGCATGCCTGCCGCCGCGCCCGAAAGGCCACGCCTCATGCCCGTCCCCCATCCCCATGCCGCGCAAGCGCCGTTCCCCGCCAACCGGCCGCGGCGGCTGCGCCGCGACGGCTTCACCCGCGCGCTGGTGCGCGAGGCAACGCTCGCCAGCGACGACCTGATCCTGCCCGTCTTCCTGCTCGACGGCCAGCGCCAGCAGCAGGCCGTGGCCAGCATGCCCGGCGTGCAGCGGCAAAGCCTGGACTTGCTGTTCGGCGTGGCCGAGCAATGCCTGTCCTTGAGGGTGCCGGTGATGGCGCTGTTCCCGGTAATCGACCCGGGATTGAAAACGCCCGACGGCCGCGAAGCCACCAACCCCGACGGCCTGGTGCCGCGCGCCGTGCGCGAGCTGAAGAAGCGCTTCCCCGAGCTGGGCCTGTTGACCGATGTCGCGCTCGACCCCTTCACCAGCCACGGCCAGGACGGCCTGCTCGACGACAACGGCTACATCCTCAACGACGAGACCGTCGCCGTGCTGCAGCAGCAGGCGCTGGTGCAGGCCGAGGCCGGCGTCGACATCGTGGCGCCGAGCGACATGATGGACGGTCGCATCGGCGCCATCCGCAGCGCGCTCGAAGAACGGCGCCTCATTCACACGCGCATCATGGCCTACAGCGCGAAGTACGCCAGCGCCTTCTACGGCCCCTTCCGCGACGCGGTGGGCAGCGCCGGCAGCCTGGGCAAGGCCGACAAGAAGGTCTACCAGATGGACCCCGGCAACAGCGACGAGGCGCTGCGCGAGGTCGGGCTGGACCTCGCCGAAGGCGCCGACATGGTGATGGTCAAGCCCGGCATGCCTTACCTCGACATCGTGCGTCGCGTGAAAGAGCAGTTCCGCGTGCCGACCTTCGCCTACCAGGTGAGCGGCGAGTACGCGATGCTCAAGGCCGCTGCCGCCAACGGCTGGCTGGACCACGACGCGGTGATGATGGAGTCGCTGCTCGCCTTCCGCCGCGCCGGCGCCGACGGCGTGCTGACCTACTTCGCGCTCGACGCCGCGCGCCAGCTGCGCGCCGCCTGAGGCGCAACCCCGGGGCCCGGCGCGATGCGCGTGTTCCTGATCACCGCCGACCGCTTCACCCCGCTGGACGATCTGCCCGAGGCCTTGCCGCCCAGCGGCTTCATCTGGGTGGGCAGCGGCCGGCGCGAGTTCGAGCTGCGCAACGCCGAGCTGCAGGCCGCGCTGCTGCGCTGGACCGGCGGCCAGCTGGTCGACCTGCACGTCTCCGACCTGCTGAACAACCAGCTGCCCAGCCACTTCGACGACACCTCGTGGTACGACCTGATGGTGTTCCGCCGCCTGGCCGCCGGCGCCGGCAGCGAAGGCTTGTTCGTCGACGACGAGCACGGCACGCTGGCCTCGGCACGGCAGGCGCTGGAGGCCATCGACACCAGCCCCGTGGGCTTTGCCATCTTCGACCGCGTGCTCGTCACCGTGCACCCGGCCGACTGCGCGGTGCGCGAGTTCTTCGCCCAGCGGCTGCAGACCATGGCCTCGGGGCAGGAGCAGCGCGGCGCCTCGCGGCTGCCGACCAGCCCGGCCGACCTGATGCTGCGCATGTGCAACCACATGGTCGACGGCTACCTCGACCTGCGCCGGCTGCTGACGCGCCACTTCGGCACCCTGCAGCACGAGCTGCTGGACCCGCGCGGCCGCTTCAACGACTGGCGCGTGCTGCTCGACGCGCGCAACACGCTGCACCTGCTGGACGACCTGTGCGAAGACCAGCGCGCCGCGATGCAGGAGTGGATCGACGCCATGGACGAATGGCCGACCGAAGGCGACCCCGCGCGCCGGCGCGAGCGCGAGCTGCTGCGCGTGCGCTCGCGCGACGTGCTGGAGCACGTGGAGCGCGTGCTGACCCACGTGCGCCGGCTGGAGCAATCGGCCGAGGCCGCGGTGCAGATGCACTTCTCCGCGCTCGGCCACCGCACCAACGACATCATGCGCACGCTCACCGTGCTGACCGCCGTCTTCCTGCCGCTCAACCTGATCACCGGCTTCTTCGGCATGAACTTCGACGGCCTGCCGCTGATCCACTCGTCCACCGGCATCTGGATCGCCGCCGGCATGATGGTGGTGGTGTTCGTCGTGCTGGTCGGCTACTTCTGGCGCAAGCGCTACCTGGGCCGGCTGCCCCGATGAGCTTCACGCGCCGCCAGCTCGTCCTGCTGGTGCTGCTGACGCTGGTCTGGGGCTTCAACTGGCCGGTGATGAAGGTCGCGATCAGCGGCTGGCCGGGCGCCCCCGACCCGTACCCGCCGCTGGCCTTTCGCGCGCTGTCGATCGCGCTCGGCCTGCCGCTGCTGGCGCTGGCGCTGCGCCTGATGCGCGTGCCGCTGGCGGTGCCGCGCGCCTACTGGGGCGAGCTGCTGCGGCTGACGATCAGCAACATGCTGGTCTGGCACCTGGTGCTGGTGGTGGCGCTGCAGGCGCTCAGCTCGGGCCGCGCGGCCATCCTCGGCTACACGATGCCCGTGTTTTCGGCGTTATGGGGCGCCTGGGTGTTCGGCGAGCGGCTCAGCGCGCGCCAATGGGCCGGCGTGGCGGCCGCCGGCCTCGGCGTGGTGCTGCTGCTGGCGCACGAGTTCACGCGGCTGGCCGGCGCGCCGCTGGCCGCCGGCGCGGTGCTGGCCGCGGCCTGCGTCTGGGCCTACGGCACGCACCGGCTGCGCCGCAGCACGCTGCCGGTGCCGATGCCGGCGGCCGCCTTGTGGATGACGGCGATCAGCGGCGCCGGCGTGGCGCTGGCGTCGATCGCCTTCGAGCAGCCGCAGTGGCGCTGGCCGCCGCCGCAGACGCAGTTCGCCATCGTCTACAACGCCATCGGCGTGTTCGCGTTCGCGCAAGTCATCTGGCTGGTGCTGGCGCGCAGCCTTCCGCCGATCGCCAGCACGCTCAGCGTGATGCTGATCCCCGTGCTCGGCGTGTTCAGCGGCGCGCTCGCGCTGCGCGAGCCGCTGCACTGGCAGGACTTCGCCGCCGTCGCGCTGATGGTGCTGGCCATCGCCGCGGTGCTGGTGCCGCGGCGCGAGCGCTGACAGGCAAGCTCGACTCACGCCCGACCCGCCGCGCCCTTACGATGGGCCATGACGACCGGGCTCGATGCCTTGCTGGCCACCGCCGCGCTGCTGGCCGCGCTGGCGCTGCGGCCCTGGCGCGCGGTGGGCGCGGGCGGGCCGCCGTGGCCGTGGCTGGCCTGGGCGGCGGTGATGCCGCTGCTGTGGGTGGCCGACCGCTTCGTGCACGTGCCGCTGATCCAGCCGCTGTCGGGCGCCTGCCTGCTGGTGCTGATGATGGGCTGGCCGCTGGCCATGCTGTCGCTGCTGCCGGTGACGCTGCTGGCGGCCTTTGCCGGCGGCCTGGCGCCGGCCGACGCGCTGCACCGCGCGGTTTGGCTGGGCGTGGTGCCGGGCACGCTGGCACTCGGCTTCGGCATGGCGCTGCGGCGCTGGCTGCCGCACCACCTGTTCATCTACATCCTCGGCCGCGGCTTCTTCGGCACCGCCATCTGCACCGCGCTGGCTGGCGTGGCTTCGACCTGGCTGCACGGCACGCCGGGCGGCCTGGGCGCCGCTGACCTGATGCTGGGCCGCTGGCTGGCGGCCTGGGGCGACGCCTGGTTGTGCGGGCTGTTGGCGGCGATCTTCGTCGCCTACCATCCGCAGTGGCTGGCCACCTACGCCGACCGGCTGTACCTGCCGCCCAGCCCTCGACCCTGACCCGCCCGAAGGAGGCTTCGCATGGCCCGTCCCGCCGACTGCTCCGACGCCGAATGGCAGGCCCGCCAGGACCTGGCGGCCTGCTACCGCATCTTCCACCTGCTGGGCTGGACCGAGATGATCTACAACCACATCTCGCTGCGCGTGCCCGGCCCCGAGCGCCACTTCCTGATCAACCCCTTCGGCCTGCACTACAGCGAGGTCTGCGCCAGCAACCTGCTGAAGGTGGACCTGCAGGGCCAGGTGATCGGCGACAGCGCCTACAAGGTCAACGCCGCCGGCTTCCACCCGCACGCCACGCTGCACGGCCAGATCGACGACTGCCACTGCGTGATGCACACGCACACCACCGCCGGCATGGCGGTGGCGTCGTCGGCGGCGGGGCTGCAGATCACCAACTTCTACGCCGCGCAGCTGGGTGGCCGCGTGGCGTACCACGACTTCGAAGGCATCACCGTGCATGCCGACGAGGGACGGCGCATGCTGCAGGCCATCGGCGACAAGCCCGCGGTGATCCTGCGCAACCACGGCCTGCTGGCCTGGGGGCCGCGGCTGCCGGGCACGCTGTACACGCTGTGGATCCTGCAGCGCGCCTGCGAGATTCAGCTCGCCGGCGCCGCCTTGGGCCCGGCGCTGGAGATCCCGCGCGAGATCCAGCTCAAGTGCCAGGCCGACGCCAAGGTGGTGAACACCAACCCCGACTTCGCGCGCGAGAACTTCGACGCCCTGGTGCGCCTGGTCGACCGCCAGGACCGCCGCTGGCGCGACTGAGCTAACGCTTCATCAAAGCGGCGCCAGCGGGATGCCGCCGCCGTGCTCGTCGGCCTGCAGCACGGCCAGCAGCGTGTCGAGGTCGGCCTCCAGCCGCTGCAGCGTGGGCGGGTCCAACTCGGCCAGCGCCGCCGGCAGCACGCCGGCCAGCGGGCCCGGGGCCTTGCGCAGCAGCCGCTCGGCCGGCGGCAGCAGCCGCAACTGCACGGCGCGGCGGTCGCTGCCCTTGCGCTCGGCCACCACCAGCCCGGCGGTGGCCAGCGCGCGCACCAGGTTGCTGGCGGTGGTCTGGTGGATGTCCATGCGCTGCGCCAGGCCGGTGACGCCGATGCCGGGCTGCTCGGCGATCAGGCTCAGCGCCCACACCTGCGCGCCGCCGATGCCGGCCTTCTTCTCCACCTGGCGGAAATGCGTCTTCACGGTGTTGAAGATGCGGCGGAACTGGCGCAGCACGCGGGTGCTGGCCACGCTGCGGTCGGCGGCGGCGGTCATGACGGTGATGGCGGTGATGGCGGTTATGGCGCTTATGGCGGAACGGGCGAGCTTCGTGGATCGTTGGGCGTGCCGGGCCGCGGCGGGTTGCCGTCGGCGGCCAGGCGGGCCAGCAACTGTGCCACCTCGGCCGGGTTGCGCAGCGCAAAGCGCGCCTGCGTGCGCGCGCCGGCGCGGCCGACGCGCACCGTCAGCCACGGCGGCGGCGCGCGCTGGAACACCGGCTCGTCGTTGACGTCGTCGCCGGCGAACAGTGCGCTGTCGCAGCCGCTGCGCTGCAGCAGCGCGTGCAGCGCGTCGGCCTTGTCGGGCGCGGCGGCGGCCACCACGTTGAACACCTGCTTGCCGCCGTAGCCCTTCAGCGCCGGCGGCAGCGTGGCTTGCAGCGCCTGCAGCAGGCGCAGCGCGCGCGCCGGGTCGGGCGCGCCGCGGTAGTGCAGCGCCAGCGCGGCGCCCTTGTCTTCCACGCGGATGCCGGCGGCGTCCAGCGCGGCGGCCTGTGCCGCCAGGCCGCCGTGCCATTCGCGCAGCGGCTGGCTCCACGCGGCGACGGCCGCGCTGCCGTCGTCGGCGCCGTGGCAGCCCACCAGGTATTGCGGCTCGAAGCCCAGCCGTGGCCGCAGGTCGCCGCGCGCGCGGCCGCTGATCACCGCCACCGGCCAGCGCAGGCCCAGGCGGCGCAGGTCGTCGGCCACCGCGGCGGCCAGGCGCACGCCATCGGGCCGCGGCGCGATGGGCACCAGCGTGCCGTCGAAGTCGAAGGCCAGCAGCGGCCGGCCGCTGCACAGCCGCTGCAGCGCGGCCAGCCCGGCGGCGGAGAACAAATGCGCCGGCGGCGGCGGGCGGCTAGACATTCACGTCGTTGGGCTGGTGGCGGCGCACCCGCGCCTCGATGCGCGCGCGCAAGCGCCAGCGGCCGGCGTCGGCCAGCATGCGGCCGGCCCAGCGGTAGACGTTGAACTCGCGCACCGTGCTGCGCAGGCTGGCCATGCGTTCGCGCTGCTCGGCCGCCGGCATGGTGGCGGCGCGGTGCAGCGCGTCGGCGGTTTCTTCCACGTGGTACGGGTTGACGATCAAGGCCTCGGGCATCTCGCGCGCGGCGCCGGCGAAGCGGCTGAGCACCAGCACGCCTTGCAGGTCGTCGCGCGCGGCGACGAACTCCTTGCACACCAGATTCATGCCGTCGTGCAGGCTGGTGACCACGCAGATGTCGGCGGCGCGGAACAGCTCGTTGACGGCGTCGGTCTCGTGGTGCGTGGCCAGCAGGTGCACCGGCTGGTAGCCGGGGCGGCCGAAGCGACTGTTGATGCGGTCGGCGGTCTGCTGCACGCGCTGCTGGAAGCTGCGGTATTCGTCGAGCGCGCTGCGCGTCGGCGCGGCCACCTGCACGAAGACGAAGCGCTCGATCCACTCGGGGTGCTTGTCGAGCAGCCGCTCCACCGCGTTGAGCCGCTCCAGGATGCCCTTGGTGTAGTCGAAGCGGTCGACGCCGACGGCCAGGCAGGCGGTGGGCGGCAGCTGCAGCCGCTCGATCACGCGGCGCCGGCACTCGGCCACCGGCGGCATCGGCGCCGCGTCCTGCAGCGCCTCGTCGGGCCAGGCGATGGAGATCGGATAACTCTCCACCAGCGTCTCCTTGCCGCCGAAGGCGATGGTCGAGTGCTCGTGCTCGATGCGCGCTTCCAGGTGGCGGTCGACGGTCTCGATGAAGTTCTTGCAGTGGTAGCGCGTGTGGAAGCCGAGGATGGTGCTGCCCAGCATGCCTTGCAGGATTTCGCGCCGCCAGGGGCAGATGCCGAAGCTCTCGGGGTTGGGCCAGGGGATGTGCCAGAAGGTCAGGATGGTGGCCTGCGGCAGCTTCTCGCGCACCATCGCCGGCAGCAGCGCGAAGTGGTAGTCCTGCACCAGCACCACGGGGTCTTCGCTGCGCGCCTCGGCCACCACGGCGTCGGCAAAGCGCTGGTTGACGGCGCGGTAGGCCTGCCAGTCGCTTTCGCGGAACACCGGCCGCACGTGGGCCACGTGGCACAGCGGCCACAGGCCTTCGTTGGCGAAGCCGTAGTAGTAGCCCTGCTCCTCCTCGGGCGTCAGCCAGATGCGGCGCAGCCAGTAGTCGTCGTGCCCCGGCGGCACCGCCACGCGGTCGCCGCGGTCGACCACCTCGCGGTCGGCGCTGCCGCTGCCGTGGGCGATCCAGGTGCCCGAGCAGGCGCGCATCACCGGCTCGACGGCGGTCACCAGGCCGCTGGCCGGGCGGCGCACGACGATCTGGTCGCCTTCGCGCTCGTGCAGGTAGGGCTCGCGGTTGGAGACGACGATGATCTGGTCGCCGCTCAACTGCGTGCGCAGCAGGCCGCGCAGGCGCTCGGGCGTCCATTCGCGCTCGGGGCCTTGCGAGCGGCGGTACTCGTCTTCCAGCTCGCGCAGGCGGCCGCGCAGTTCGCCGGCCAGCGGTTCGAGCTCGGGCGCCGCCATCGCCGGCGAGAACGGCGTCAACAGGCCTTCGCCGCGCAGCAGCGCGCGCGCGCCCTTGACCCAGCCGCGCCAGCTGATCTGCGCCACCACCACGGTGATCAGCGCCATCGCCAGGCCCAAGGCGGCGAGCAGGCCGATCAGGTAGCGGCGGCTGTCCTGGCTGCGGCGGTCGATGAAGCTGAGGTCGTGCAGCAGCACCAGGTGGCCGGCCAGCACCGGCGGCCGCACATCGGCGATGGCCGCGCTGGCCGGCGCTGCGGGCGCGACCGCGGGCTCGATTTCGCCCGGCGCCCAGTCGGGGCCGGGGCCCTCGGCGGCGGCCGGCGTGCCCGGCGCCGCGCCGTAGACCGGGTGCACCGTCACCAGCACGCGGCCGCCGGCCAGCGTCACCTGCGGGTCGGTGGCGGCGGCCCGCTCGCGCCAGTTGACGCAGCTCGGCTCGGTCGGAAAGCGCTCGGTGCGCTGCAGCAGCCGGTCGTCGGCGCTGCACAGGCCGATGCCGACCAGCCGCTCGTCCTGCGTCGCGCGCTCGAACAAGCCCTGCAGCCGGCCGGGCCTTCCGGCGGCCAGCGCATCGGTGATCGAATCCGACAACGCGTGCGCGACCAGCAGGCCGCGGCTGCTGAGGTCGCGGCTGAACCAGCGCAGCGTCATCTGGTCGAGCAACGGCACCGACAGCACGGCCGCGGCCAGCAGCGTCAAGGTCAGCGGCAGCAGGAATCTCAACTGAAGGCGCAGGGTCTTCAGGGCCATGAGGGGGGGAGAAATCGCATTTGCATTGCCACAAATGTATAACCATGGCTGCCACCGCCCGCCGAGGAATCCCCACCGTGAGCATGCCCACTTCGCCAACCCCGCTTTCGACGGCGCCCGCGCGCGCCCGGCCCGCCGCCCTGGCGGCCACCGCCGCTTCGCTGGACCTCGCCCTGGTGGGCAACGGCAGCGTCGGCGCGCTGGTGGCGGCCGACGGTCGCATCGTCTGGTGCTGCCTGCCGCGCTTCGACAGCACGCCGGTGTTCGACGCGCTGCTCAACAGCCGCGACGGCCTGCCGGCGGCCGGCAGCTTCGCCATCGAGCTGGAAGGCATGGCGCGCCACGAGCAGGCCTACGACCCCGGCACCGCGGTGCTGCGCACGCGGCTGTGGGACGCCCAGGGCCAGGGGCTGGAGATCTGCGATTTCGCGCCGCGCTTCATCCACCACGACCGCCTGTTCCGCCCGGCGCAGCTGGTGCGCCGCGTGCGGCCGCTGGCCGGGCACCCGCGCATCCGCGTGCGGCTGCTGCCGCAGGGCGACTGGGGCGCGACGGCGGCGCTGGTCACCCGCGGCAGCCACCACCTGCGCTACGTGCTGCCCGAGATCACGCTGCGCCTCAACACCACGGCGCCGCTGACCTACGTGGCCGAGGGCACGGCGTTCGAGCTGTCGGGCGAGCTGAGCTTCCTGCTCGGCCCCGACGAGACGCTGGCCGGCGGCATCGACGAGACGGCCGGCGACTTCGAGTCGCGCACGCGGCTGCACTGGCAGCACTGGACGCGGCGCTTGGCCGTGCCGCTGCAGTGGCAGGACGCGGTGATCCGCGCCGCCATCACGCTCAAGCTGTGCCAGTACGAAGACACCGGCGCCATCGTCGCCGCGCTGACCACCAGCATCCCCGAGGCGCCCGACAGCGGCCGCAACTGGGACTACCGCTTCTGCTGGCTGCGCGACGCCTTCTTCGTGGTGCGCGCGCTCAACAGCCTGTCGGAGATGGGCACCATGGAAGGCTACCTGCAGTGGCTTTACAACGTGGTGCGCGGCGCCGACGGCGGCCACGTGCAGCCGATGTACGGCATCGGGCTGGAGCGCGCGCTGCCCGAATCCATCGTCGCGCAGGCCGCCGGCTACCGCGGCATGGGCCCGGTGCGCGTGGGCAACCAGGCGCACGAGCACTTCCAGCACGACGTCTACGGCAGCATCGTGCTCGGCGCGGCGCAGGCCTTCCACGACCACCGGCTGTTCCGCCGCGGCACGGTGGACGACTTCGCGGCGCTGGAGCTGATGGGCGAGCAGGCCTGGGCGCTGCACGACAAGCCCGATGCCGGCATCTGGGAGCTGCGCACGCGCGCCCGCGTGCACACCTCGTCGGTGCTGATGTGCTGGGCGGCGTGCGACCGGCTGTCGCGCATCGCGCAGGCGCTGGGCCTGCAGCCGCGCGCCGCGCTGTGGACGCAGCGCGCGGCGCACATCCGCGAGCTGATCCTCACGCGCGCCTGGCACGCCGGCCGCGGCGCCTTCGTCGAAAGCCTGGACGGCGAGTTCCTCGACGCCAGCGTGCTGCTGATGGCCGAGGTGGGCTTCCTGCCGGGCCGCGACCCGCGCTTCGTCAGCACCGTCGACCGCCTGGTTGAGGTGTTATGCGACGGCCCCTGCATGCGCCGCTACGAGGCCGCCGACGACTTCGGCCGCCCCGAGGTGGCGTTCAACGTCTGCTCGTTCTGGCTGGTCGACGCGCTGGCCCGCATCGGCCGCCGCGAGCAGGCGCTGGAAGCCTTCGAGGCGCTGCTGGCCGCGCGCAACCCGGTCGGCCTGCTCAGCGAAGACCTGGCCCCGGCCAGCGGCACGCTGTGGGGCAACTTCCCGCAGACCTATTCGATGGTGGGCATCGTCAACGGCGCGATGCGTTTGAGCGCGCCCTGGGACAGCGTGATCTGACCGGCGCCGCGCCTATCGGCGCCAGAAGCTGGGGGTGAACAGGACGAGCACGGTCAGCAACTCGAGCCGCCCCAATAACATGGCAAACGTGCAGACCCAGGTCTGGAAATCCGTCAGACTGCCGTAGTTGACGGCCGGGCCCACCTCGCCGAGGCCGGGGCCGATGTTGTTGACGCAGGCCAGCACGGCGGTGAAGGCGGTCACCGCGTCGAGGCCGCTGAACAGCAGCAGCATCGTCAGGCCGACCAGCGAGGCGCCGTACATCATCATGTAGGCGATGACGCTGTGCATCACGCGCTCGCTCACCGCCACGCCGCCCAGCACCACCGGCGTCACCGCGCTGGGGTGCAGGATGCGGATCAGCTCGCGGCGCGACTGCTTCAGCAACAGCAGCATGCGAACCATCTTGATGCCGCCGCCGGTGCTGCCGGCGCAGGTGGCGAAGCAGCCGAGCAAAATCATCAACAGCGGCGCGAACAGCGGCCACTGCGCATAGTCCAGCGTCGTGAAGCCCGAGGTGGTGGCCACCGAGACGACGTGGAAGGCCGTGTGGCGCAGCGCCTCGCCGAAGTCGGCATAGGCGCCGTCGACCGTGAGGTAGCCGGCGATCAGCAAGATCGTGCCCAGCACCGCGCCGACGAAGGCCTGCGCCTCGGCGTTGCGCAGCAGCGGCAGCAGCGAGCGCGCGCGCCAGCTCACGAAGTACAGCACGAGGTTGACGCCCGAGAGCATCATGAAGAACATGGCCACCGCCTCGATGGCCGGCGAATTCCAGTGCCCGAAGCTGGCGTCGTAGCGCGAGAAGCCGCCCAGGCTGACGGTGCTGCACATGTGCAGGAAGGCGTCGACCCAGCTCATGCCGGCGGCGTGGTACGACCACAGGCAGGCCAGCGACAGCAGCCCGTAGCTGACCCAGATTGCGCGCGCCGTGTCGGCGATGCGCGGGGTGAGCTTCTGGTCCTTCATCGGGCCCGCCGTCTCGGCCTTGAACAGCTGGCTGCCGCCGACGCCCAGGATCGGCAGGATGGCCACCGCCAGCACCACGATGCCCAGCCCGCCGACGAAGGTCATGAAGCAGCGCCAGACGTTGACCGACAGCGGCAGCGCGTCCAGCCCCGACAGCGCGGTGGCGCCGGTGGCGGTGAAGGCCGACGCGGCCTCGAAGTAGGCGTCGGTGATGCTCAGGCCGGGAATCGCCAGCCGCAGCGGCAGCGCCCCGAACACCGGCAGCAGCAGCCACACCAGCGTGACCAGCAGGAAGCCGTCGCGCGGCAGCAGCTCGCGGCGGAAGCGCCGCGTCGCCAGGCTCATCGCCAGCCCGGCGGCCAGCGTGATGGCGGCCGACAGCACGAAGGCGTCTTCGGCGTCGTCGTGCTCGTGCATCGCAAAGGCCAGCGGCACCGCGAACAGCAGCGAGAACATGACGACCAGGCGCCCGACCAGCGCGATGACGGCAAGTGCGCCCATCGGTTGCGGCGCCCGTCAGAACATGAAGGTCGCGCTGACCTGGAACAGCTTCTCGACCTGGCGGATCAGCCGCTTGCGCGGCACGAAGATGATCACGTGGTCGTGCGCCAGCACCGTGGTGTCGTGGTGGGCGATCAGCACGCGCGGCTTGGCATAGCCGGGCTCGACCTCGCTGCCGTCGGCCAGGTGCAGGCCGCGCACGAGGGCGCCGATGTGCGTGCCTTCGGGCAGCGCGATCTCGTCGACGCGGCGGCCGGCCATGCGGCAGGTCTTGGCGTCGCCGCGCACGATGCCTTCCAGCGCCTCGGCGGCGCCGCGGCGCAGGCTGTGCACGGCCTCGACGTCGCCGCGCCGCACGTGCGCCAGCAGCTCGCCGATCACCGCGTGGCTGGGCGAGATGGCGATGTCGATCTGCGTGCCCTGCACCAGGTCGGCATAGGCGCGGCGGTTGATCACCGCCAGAACGCGCCGCGCGCCCAGGCGCTTGGCCAACAGGCAGGCCATGATGTTGTCTTCGTCGTCGTTGGTCAGCGCGAGGAAGAGGTCGAGGTCGGCCACGCCTTCGTCGCTGAGCAGGTCTTCGTCGGTGGCGTCGCCGTTGAGCACCAGCACGCTGCCCGGCAGCTCGGTGGCCAGGTAGTCGCAGCGCGCGCGGTTGGGCTCGATGATCTTCACCTGGTAGCGCCCGGCGATCTCGCGCGCCAGCCGCAGCCCGACCTTGCCGCCGCCGGCGATCATCACGCGCTTGACCGGCCGGTCCATCTTGCGCAGCGCGCCCAGCACGGTGCGGATGTGCTCGGTGGCGGCGAGCACGAAGACCTCGTCGCCGGGCTCGACGCGGGTCTCGCCGCCGAGCTGCGGCAGCGCCTGGTCCTGGCGGTAGATGGCCACGATGCGCATGTCCACGCCGGGCACCAGGCGCGGCGTCTCGGCCAGCGTGTGCTGCACCAGCGGCCCGCCGGCCACCGCGCGCACCGCGATCAGGCTGACCAGGCCGTGCGCGAACTCCAGCACCTGCAGCGCCTCGGGGTATTCGATCAGCTTGCGGATGTAGGCGGTGACGCTGCTCTCGGGGTGCAGCACCTTGTCGACCGCGAAGCCCTGCTTGCCCAGCAACTCGGGCCGCTCGTCGAACTCGTTGCTGCGCAGCCGCGCGATGGTGGTCGGCACGTTGAAGACGTCGTGTGCGATCTTGCAGACCACGAGGTTGGTCTCGTCGGCCGGCGCGCAGGCGATCAGCATGTCGGTGTCTTCGGCGCCGGCATCGCGCAGCACGCTGGGCTGGATGCCGTTGCCGACCACGCCGCGCAGGTCCATGCGGTCCTGCAGCGCGCGCAGGCGCACCGGGTCGGTGTCGATCATGGTGATGTCGTTGCGTTCCGACAGCAGGCTCTCGGCCACGCTTTCGCCGACGCGGCCGGCACCGAGGATCAGGATCTTCATGAGGGCTGTGCTTGTGCAGGGGCCGCGACCGGCGCGGCGGCGGGGTAGAGCAGGGCCAGGCTGCGCCGCGCGGCGCGCGCCAGCAGCGGCGCCAGGCGGGCGGCCAGCGCGGTGACCTCGGCATCGGGGCTGCCGTTGCGGTCGGGGCCACCGTCGCGATCACGATCACGACCCCGATCGGCAGGCGCGCCGGCCGCCGACTTGCGGCCGGCCCACGCCGCCTGCAGCGCGGCGGCCTGCTCGTCGAGCGCGCCTTGCACCACCTCGGCCCAGTGCGGCGGCGCCTCGCCCTCGCTCCAGTTGCCGCGGCCGCGGCCGAAATGCGCCACCGCCAGGTAGCGCAGCAGCGCGGCCTGCAGCAGCGGCGTCAGCGCGCCGTCGTCCAGCGCCAGCCAGCTGCGGTCGGTGCCGCGCACGACGTTCAGCCCGCGCGCGACGCCGGCGCCGCCGAGCGCGCCGATCAGGCCGCCGGCCAGCATGCCGCCGCCCAGCGTCAGGCCGCCGGCCGCCAGGTCGGCCGCCAGCCCGCCCAAGGCGCCGCTGACCAGCCCGCCCAGCCAGGCGGCGCGGTCTTCGGCCACGTGGTGGCGGGCCTGCACCTGCTCGGCCACGCGCTGCAGCACCAGCGGCGCCGCGCTGCCGGCGAGGTGGTGGATCTGCAGCAGCCGGTCGGTGCCGGCCTGCAACTCGCGCGCGATGCGCTGCGACAGCCGCGCCTGCGCGTCCTGCAGCGGCCCGCCGGCGTCGCCGCGCAGGCCGAGCGCCGAGCCGGCCTGCTGCAGCCAGCCCTTGACGCCGGGCGGCGCCTCGATCGGCTCGCGCAGCAGCGCCAGCCGCGCCACGCCGTCGGCCAGCGCCTGCATCGCGGCGTCGAACACCGCCTCGTTGCGCCGCGCCCAGGCCTGCTGCAGCGCGGCCATCGCCGGCTGGCGATCGGGCGGCAGCGCGTCGTGCACGGCCTGCCACAGCGCCGCCTCCTGCACCCAGCAGCGGGCAAAGGCGTCCAGCGGCAGCACCGCGCGCACCAGCGGCCAGGTGCGCAGGTGATCGGTCCACACCCTCAGATCTGCGGCCTCGGCCGTGCCGGCGCGCGGCGGGCCGAGCTGGTTGAGCAGCACCAGCACCGGCTTGCCGACCCAGGTCAGCAGTTCCATCTCGGCGGCGACGTAGGCGGCCGCGGCCGGCGGTTCGGCGGCGTTCACCAGGTACAGCAGCGCGTCGCTCGAATCGCGCACGTGGCGCAGCACCTGCTGGGCGGCCCAGAACGGCCGGTCGCGCCAGCGGTCCCACACCTGCGACAGGAACCAGCCCATTGGGTTGGCCGACTGCCGCAGCCGGCGCAGCAGGCGCACGCTGTCGCCGAAGCCCGGCGTGTCCCACAGCGTCAGCACGTCGCCGTCGTCGGTGCGCAGCAGCTCGTGTGCGTCGTTGAACTCGGTGACGTGCGGCGCGTCGCGCACCTCGCCGACATCGCGGCCGAGCAGCGTGCGCGCCAGCGTGGTCTTGCCCACGTTGGTGTGGGACACGAGGCTGAGGGCGATCGTCTCGGGCATGCAAATAAAAAAAGCCCCGGCGAGCCGGGGCTTGGATCATGGCACGAGGCCAGATCAATACGTTCAGCGAGCCTTGCGGCGGCGGGCGGCCGCGGCGCCGGCCATGGCCAGGCCCAGCAGGCCCAGGGTGGCGGGCTCGGGGACGCTCGGGGGGGTGACGGCATCGTCGAAGGTGACGGCGAAGTTGTCCATCGACAAGTCCCAGCCGGCCGCGCCGTTGATCTTCAGCGTCAGGTTGCCACCGGCGGCGATCAGCGCCGGGTCGATGCTGAAGCCCACGACCTTGTTGATCGTGTTGCCGTCGATGCTGCTCGACAGCAGCGAGGTGCTGCCGAGCAGGAACTCGACTTCGGTGGGGTTGCCGTCCGATTGCAGGATCAGCGACGAGAACTTGAAGTTGGTGGCGCCGGCCGGGAAGCTGAAAGCGCTCAAGGCCCAGGTCAGGATGACCTCGGAGTCGTCACCACCGCCGTTGGTGATGTCCAGGATGCCGGTGGCACCGCCGGTCACTTCGACGGTGTTGGACACCGGCGGCGTGGTCGACGACAACATGTTGGTGCTGATCGTGCGGTTGCCCAGCGTGCTGACGACGGCGGTGCCGTTGACCGTGGTGTCGCTGATGGGGCCCTGGGCCGCGGAGAAGTCATCAATGATGACCGTACCGGCCTGAGCCAGGCCCGCCGTCATGGCCAGGGCTGCTGCTGCCAGAAAATTGAGAGTTCGCATAGAAGCTCCGTTTGAAGTCATGTGGACGCCGGATTCGGCGTTCGCCCGTCAGGGAGCAAGCGCTGTGCCACGCCATCTAAGTCATTGATTCCGCTAATCATCATTAATGATGATTTCTGCGAATCGACAGATGTGACAAATTTTTCGACACCCTCACGCCAATGACTGGCCGAGCGCCGCCCGCAGTTCATCCGCCGATGTGCCGAGATCCACCGCCAGCAGCGGCGTGCCATGCGCATCGGCCAGTTCCTGCCAGGCCTGCCGGCGTTCGTCCAGGCGGCCGCCGGTGGCGGCCAGGCGTTGGCGGAAGGCGGCTTCGTCGACCAGCAGCAGGCGGTGCGCGCCGGGGGCGGCGGCGGCCAGGCGGTCGAGCAGCCGGCCGTGGACCTCGGCCTCGGGCGTGCTGGCCATGTCGACCAGCAGCAGCACCGCGGCAGCATCGGGCGGCGGCGTGGTGGCGGCCGGCTGGTCTTCGTCGCCATAAGGCACGGGCGGCGCGGCCTGCAGCCGGGCGCGGCCCTGGGTCAGGCCGTCCAGCGCGGCCTGCAGCGCCAGCGCCGTGGCGGCCGGCACGGGCACGGCGTGCGGCAGCAGCCAGACGCTGCCGGCCAGGCCGCCGGCGGGGCGCAGCCATTGCTGGAACCAGGGGTCTTGCAGCGGCAACGGCAGCCGCCGCTGCAGGCGCCAGACCTGGGCCCGTGCCAGCGCCGCCAGCACGAGGCGCGGGCCGATCACGAACAGCCCCAGCGTCGCCGCGTAGAGGTGCAGCCAGGGCGCGGCCGGCGCTTGCGCCGGCTTGCCGGGGCCGACCTGCATCGCCGCCAATTCGCTGGCGCTGGGCACCGGGATGCCCGTCAGCAGCGAGGCCGGCGCCAGCGCCGGCGCCAGCAGCGCATGCACGCTGTCGGCGCCGAGGAAGGTGCTTTCCCAGCCGGCACGGTAGTCCAGCACCAGGCCGCGCAGGTACAAGCCGCCCAGCAGGCCCAGCGCCAGCGCCGCCGCGCCCAGGTGCAGCACGAAGGCGGCACGGGCGCCATTGAGCGGCGCCGCGGCGCGCAGCCAGTCGGCGCGAAAGCGCTGCAGCGCGCCCTCGCGCCCGGCGCGGCCCTTGCGCCCGGTCGGCGGTTGCCAGGCGGCGGCCAGCCAGCGCCGCACGCGGCCCGGCGGCCGCGCCGGCAGCAGTGGCCGCAGCAGGATCAGCACGATCACCAGCAGGTTCCAGACCACCAGCACCCAGATCGGCGGCGCCAGCAGGTTGATGCGCTGCGCCGGGCCGATGTGGTCGACCACGGCGCCGACCACCAGCCCCAGCAGCACGGCCAGCGCCGCCCAGGGCCGCAGCGAGACGCGCGTGTCCAGCGCCGCGCGCACGCCGGCCTCGCGCGGCGCCAGGCGCTGCATGGCGTGGCGCGTGCGTTCGGCCAGCAGGCGGCCGGGGCGGTCGTCGTCGCCCAGGCTGGCACGCGCCACGCGCGTGGCCCATTCACGGTCGGCGGCGGTCCAGGCGGGGTCGTCGGTGGTTTCGTAGGCGCGCAGCAGCAGCATCTCGCGCGCGCTGCGCTCGTTGATGGCGAAGTCGGGGCGGCGGTCCATGGCGTCGGTCGGGCCTTCGTTTCGCGCCGCTCAGGCCAGGGCGCGGCCGATCAGGATTTTCTGCACTTCGCTCGTGCCTTCGTAGATCTGCGTCACGCGCACGTCGCGGTAGATGCGCTCCACCGGGAAGTCGCTGACGTAGCCGTAGCCGCCGAAGACCTGGATCGCCGCCGAGCACACGGCCTCGGCCATCTCGCTGGCGAACAGCTTGGCCATCGCCGCTTCCTTCAGGCAGGGGCGGCTGGCGTCCTTCAGGCTGGCGGCGTGCCAGATGAGCTGGCGCGCGGCCTCGATGCGCATCGCCATCTCGGCCAGCTTGAAGTGCACCGCCTGGTGCTCGAAGATGGGCTGGCCGAAGGCCTTGCGCTCCTTGGCGTAGGCCAGCGCCGCCTCGAAGGCCGCGCGCGCCATGCCGACCGACTGCGACGCGATGCCGATGCGCCCGCCTTCCAGCCCCGACAGCGCGATCTTCAGCCCCATGCCTTCGTCGCCCAGCCGGTGGTCGGCCGGCACGCGGCAGCCCTCGAAGACGATCTGCGCCGTGTCGCTGGCGTGCTGGCCCATCTTGTCTTCCACCCGCGCCACGGTGTAGCCGGGCGTGGCGGTGGGCACCAGGAAGGCGCTGATGCCCTTCTTGCCGGCGGCCTTGTCGGTGACCGCCATCACGATGGCCACGTCGCCGTTCTTGCCGCTGGTGATGAACTGCTTGACGCCGTCGATCACGTAGTGGTCGCCGTCACGCCGCGCCGTGGTCTTCAGCCCGCCGGCCTCGGAGCCGACGTGCGGCTCGGTCAGGCAGAAGGCGCCGAGCATCTCGCCGCGCGCCAGCGGCTTCAGATAACGTTCTTTCTGAGCGTCATCGCCGAAGGCCATCAGGATCGAGCAGACCGGACAGTTGTTGACGCTGATCACCGTGCTGGTGGCGCCGTCGCCGGCGGCGATTTCTTCCAGGATGACCGCCAGCGCCAGGTAGTCGAGCCCGGCGCCGTCCCACTCGGCGGGCACGGCCACGCCATAACAGCCGAGTTGCGCCAGGCCGCGCAGTTGCGCTTTCGGGAACTGGTGGCTCTTGTCCCAGGCCGCCGCGTGCGGCGCGATTTCGGCCTGCACGTAGGTGCGCACCGCGTCCTGCACGGCCAGGTGGTCGTCTGACAGCAACATGAGTTCACCACGCCAGCGGCGTGCCGTCGAAGTTGAAGAAGCCGCCGTGGTCCTGCGGCCGCGCCTCGGCCAGCACGCGGCGCATGCCGGCGGCGCTGCTGGCCACGTCGATGCCGGCGCCGGCGCCGCCCATGTCGGTGCGCACCCAGCCCGGGTGCAGGCTGAGGCAGATGGCCTTGCCCGCCCAGGCGATGGACACGTCCTTCAGCACCGAGTTGGCGGCCGCCTTGGAGGCCCGGTACAGCCAGTTGCCGTTGTTCTCGCGCAGGCCCATCGAGCCCATGCGCGACGACACCAGCGCCAGCCGCGCGCCCGGCGCCAGCGCGTCGGCCAGCTGCGGCAGCACCGCCATCGGCCCCAGCACGTTGGTGTGCATCACGGCGTCGAAGTCGGCGACCGTCGGCGTCTGCAGCGCCGGCGCGCGCTCGCCGATCACGCCGGCGACGAAGAAGACGATGTCGAAGCGCTCGCCGTCGATCGGCCACGCCAGCGCCCCGGCGGCGGCCGGGTCGGCCACGTCCAGCCGCAGCGCGGTGGCGCCCAGCTCGCGCAGGCGCGCCAGGCCGGGCCCGTCGCGCGCTGTGGCGGTGACGGCGGCGCCCTCGGCCAGGTATTGGCGCGCCAGCTCGAAGCCGATGCCGCGGCTGGCGCCGATGATCAAGGTGTTCATGGCCGCATTGTGCGGCGGCCCGGCATCACGGCCCGGCTGCTTCGGCCAGCACCTGCTGCAGGTACAACTCGCCGGCGCGCTGCGTGACGGGCCCCGGCGCGCCGCTGCCGATCACGCGGCCGTCGACGCGTACCACCGGCGTCACGCCGCCCAGCGTGCCACTGCAGAAGGCCTCGTCGGCGGCGTAGACCTGGGCCAGCGTGAAGTCGCATTCGCGCGCCGTGGCGCCGGCGGCGCGCCAGGCGGCGATCACGCTGGCCTGCGTGATGCCCTTGAAGCTGTAGGCGCCGGTGCTGGTCCACAGCTCGCCGCCGCGCACGATGAAGAAGTTGGTGCTGTTGCAGCTGGCGACGAAGCCACGCGGATCGAGCATCAGCGCCTCGTCGGCGCCGGCGTGGATGGCCTGCAGCAGCGCCTGGATCAGGTTGAGCCGGCTGTGCGAGTTGAGCCGCAGGTCGAACACGTCGGGCCCGCTGGTGCGGAAGGTGCTGGTGAACAGGCTCAGGCCGCGCGCCTTGCTCTCCGGCCGCGGTGTCTTGAACTCGGCGACGATGGCGATCGTCGGCGGCCCGAGCGCGAAGCGCGGGTCCTGGTTGACGGTGCGCTTGAGGCCGCGCGTGACCATCAGCCGCGCGTGCGCGCCGTCGTGCATGCCGTTCTTCGCGAACGTGTCCATCAGCGCCTGCGCCATCTGCTCGCGCGTCAGGCCGATGTCGATGGCGATCGAGCGCGCGCCTTCGTACAGCCGGTCGAGATGGGCCTGCAGGCTGATGACGCGGCCGTTGACGAGGCGCAGCCCTTCCCACACGCCGTCGCCGAGGCCGAAGCCGGCGTCGAAGATCGACACGCGCGCTTCGTCGCGCGGCACGAAGTTGCCGTTGAGGTAGACCATTACGTGGTCGTTACGCGGGTCGGCCAGGTAGCCCTGGGCGCTGTCGGAGGTGGCTGCGGCGGTGGCGACGGTGCTCATGGCTTCAGAACTCGAATTCGCGGTGCCGCGCCAGGAAGGCCTGGGTGCGCGGCTGCGTGGGGTGCTTGAGGATTTGCTCGGGCGGGCCCTGCTCGTGGATGCCGCCGTCGGCGATGAACAGCACGCGGCTGGCCACGTGGTAGGCGAAGCCCAGCTCGTGCGTCACCAGCAGCATGGTGCGGCCCTCGTCGGCCAGGCTGCGGATCACGCGCAGCACCTCGCCGACCAGTTCGGGGTCCAGCGCCGAGGTGGGTTCGTCGAACAGCAGCAGCTCGGGCTCCATCGCCAGCGCGCGGGCGATCGCCACGCGCTGCTTCTGCCCGCCCGACAGCCGCGCCGGCCAGGCCTCGGCCTTGTCGGCCAGGCCCACGCGGTGCAGCTCGGCCAGCGCCTTGGTGCGTGCTTGCGCTTCGGGCAGGCGCTTGACGGTGCGCAGCCCTTCCATCACGTTGGCCAGCACCGTCATGTGCGGGAACAGGTTGAACTGCTGGAACACCATGCCCACGCGCTGGCGCACGCGCGTCAGCTCGGCTTCGGTCGTGCCGATCACCTGCCCGGCCAGCGACACGCTGCCGGCGCTGGGCATCTCCATGAAGTTGAGGCAGCGCAGCAGCGTGCTCTTGCCCGAGCCGCTGGCGCCGAGGATCGCGATGCGGTCGCCGCGCGCGACGTCGAGGTCGATGCCGCGCAGCACCTCGTCGGCGCCGAAGCGCTTGCGCAGGCCGCGCACTTGCAGCAGGGGAGCGTCATCCATCGTTAGTGGTCTCCGCGGCCGAGGCGCCGTTCGAGGGCATAGGTCGCCTGCACCAGCGGAAACAGGCACAGGAAGAAGATCGCCGCGATCACGGTGTAGGTCTCGATCGGGTTGAAGTTCAGCGAGGCCAGCAGCTTGCCCTGCTGCAGCAGTTCGACGTAAGCCACCGCCGAGGCCAGCGTGGTCATCTTGAAGATCTCGATGCCGCGGTTGGTCAACGCCGGCAGCATGCGGCGCAGCGCCTGCGGCAGCACGATGCGGCGCATGGCCTGCGCGCCGCTCATGCCCAAGGCGCGCGCCGCCTCCCACTGGCCGCGGTCGATCGACGCGATGCCGCCGCGCACGATCTCGGCGGTGAAGGCCGCCGAGTTCAGCGAGATGCCCAGGGCCGCCGCCGCCAGCGGGCTGATCTCGAAGGGCAACAGGATCGGCAGCGCGAAGAAGAACCACAGGATCTGCACCAGCACCGGCGTGTTGCGGAAGAACTCGACGAAGCCGCGCGCCGGCCAGGCCAGCCAGCGCCGCGGCGACGAGCGCGCCAGGCCAACCAGCAGGCCCAGCAGCAGCCCGGCCACGGCGCAGATCGCGAACAGCCGCAGCGTGCCGAAGGCGCCTTGCAGCAGCACGTCGGCGTTCTCCAGCAGCGGCTGGAAGTTCCACTGATAGGTCATGTGAGCCCCTCGGGCGACGAGTACGTCGCCCGTTCCCCCGAGGGGATGGCGGGCCGGCTTGGGAGCGGCCCGGCGCTCGGCCCGCTCATCGCTGCATCCCTTCGCCGCTGACCGCCAGCCGCCGCTCGAACACCTGCGCGACCTGGCTGGCGCCGAAGATCACCACGAAATAGATCAGCGCCGCCACCGTGAACACCTCCAGCGGGCGGAAGGTCTTTTGCGCCACCTCGTTGGCCTGGAACAGCAGGTCGGCGTAGCTCACCGTGGCCACCAGCGTGGTGGTCTTCATCAGCTCGATCGCGCGTTCCAGGAAGGCCGGCAGCATGCGCTTGACGGCCTGCGGCAGCACCACGCGGCGCAGCGTCTGACGATGGTCCATGCCCAGCGCGCGCGCCGCTTCCCACTGGCCGCGCTCGACCGAGACGATGCCGCCGCGGAACACTTCGGCGAAGAAGGCCGCCGACTGGATCGAGAAGGTCAGCGCCGAGGCGACGAAAGGCGTCATCTCGACCTTGATGAGGATGGGCAGCGCGAAGAAGAACCAGAACAGCTGCACCAGCGGCGGCGTGGTGCGGAAGACCTCGATCACCAGCCCCGCCGGCCAGCGCCACGCGCGCCGCGGCGACAGCCGCATCAGCGCCAGCGCCAGCCCCAGCGGCACGCCGAAGGCCAGCGCGGTGCCGGTGACCTGCAGCGTGTGCCACAGGCCCAGCAGCAGCAGCTCGGCGTTGGCCCAGACGGGGCCGAAGTCCCAGCGGTGCATGGCGCGCGCGCCGGCGTCAGCCCTTGCCGAGCATTTCCTTCATCACCGGCGGTGCGGTCTTGGGGTCGAGCCCGAAGCCGGCCAGGAACTCCTCGTACCACTTCTGCGTCTGACCGCTGGCGTAGTAGCCGGCGATCGCCTTGTCGACCCACTGCACGAAGGACTTGTCGTCCTCCTTGCGCACCGCCACGCTGGACGGCTGCGACAGCACCGGCGTCGGCACCACGATCTTGCCGCGGCCCAGGCGCTGGCGCGCGGCCAAGAGCGGCGGGTGGAACAGGCACACCGCGTCGGCGCGGCCGGCCTGGAACGCGGCGATGGCCTCGGCGTTGCCGGGATAACGCTGGATCTGCGCCTTCGGCGTTGCCTCGCTGACCTGCTTGTCCATGCTGCTGGCCTGCGGCACGGCGATGCGCACGCTGTCCTTGTTGAGGTCGGCCCAGCTCTGCACCGCGAGGTCGTCGCGCGCCAGCACCGCCATCGAATAGAAGAGCAGCGGCGAGGCCGGGAAGTCCACCGCCTGCGCGCGCTCGGGCGTGGCGTCCATCATGTACATCAGGTCGATCTTGTTGCCCTGCAGCGCCGCCACCGCGGTGCCCCAGGTCACTTCCACCGGCTCGAACTTGACGCCCAGCGCGGCGGCCATCGCACGGCCCATGCTGACGCCCAGGCCCGTGTTCCATTCGCCGCTCTTGGGGTCCTTGCTGTACCAGGGCGGCGCCTGCGTGACGCCGACGCGCAGGCTGCCGCGCTGCTTGATCTGCGCCAGCGTGCCGCCGGCGGTCTGTGCGAATGCGCCGCTGGCCAGCGGCGCCAGCGCCAGCACTTGAACGAGTTGACGGCGGGACGGGTTCATCGGGAGCCTCCGGTGCGGGACGTTGACGGGGAAGGGAACAGGCTGCGCAGGAAGCGCTCGGTCTGCGCGGCGCCGCGCTGCATGTGCTCGCCCAGCTCGGCGCGCATCGCGTCGAGGTCGTCGCCGAGCGCCAGCTTCACGTAACGGTCGTGGCTGTCGCGGCGCGGGCCGCGGGCGCCGTGCGCGCGGTGGTGGGCGGCCCAGTACAGCTGCAGCCGGCCGCGCAGGCTGGCCCAGGTGTGCTGCAGCAATCGGTGGCCGCTGGCCTCGTAGGCCAGGCCGTGCAGCGCCAGCTCGGCGTCGATGCAGGCGGCGGCGTCGCCGCGATCGATCGCGGCGGTCAGCGCGGCGTGGCGGCGCTTCAGCTCGCGGCGGAACGCGGCGTCGCGCCGCGGCCAGGCCTGCTCGAAGGCGAAGCGCTCCAGCGTCACGCGCATCGACTGGATCTCGTGCAGGTCGTCCACCGACAGCTCGGTGACGCGCGTGCCGGTATAGGGCACCGAGACGATCAGCCCTTCCTCGACCAGCTGGCGCAGCGCCTCGCGCAGCGGCGCGCGGCTGACCTCGAATTGCAAGGCCAGCGCCGTCTCGGTCAGCGGCGTGCCGGGCGCCAGCTCGCCGCTGAGGATGGCCAGGCGCAGCCGGTCGGCGATGTGGGCGCGGAACGTGGCCTTGGGCACGCGCGCCAGCAGCGGCAGCGGGGCGGCCTTGGCGGGAGCGGCGGTGGCGGCGGGCATCGGGAAGGGGCGCGGTGCGCCGTGTGGGCTCGATGATCGATTGTCGACAATCTAGCTGGTGCGGCGGCGGCTGGCAAGCCCGGGCCGATCCTGAGCCGCGACGCCGCGCTCAGCGCTCCAGCACCACCGCGCTGCGCAGGCGGTCGTCCGAACTCGCCAGCAGCAGGTGCGCCTCGGGGATCGGCGGCTCGGTGTCCGCCCGGCGCAGGCTGCCGGCCGACAGCGCCATCTGCAGCAGCGAGGTCGCGCAGCCCACGTCGCCGCTGACCAGGGCCGGCGTGACCGGCTGCCAGCCCGGCGCCAGCCGATCGGCCACACGCAGGCAGGTGAATCCGAACGAGTCGGCGCGATAAGGCTCGCCATTGAGGTCGCAGAAGACGCGGGCGACGCTCCGGCCGGCCGGCAGATGCTGCAAGGCTTGTTGCGCCGCCTGCGTCCAGCCCTGCCCCGTGCAGGGGCGCGCGTCGGTACGCAGCACGGGCTCGTCGGCCAGGCCGAGGCCGACGAGCCTGCACCAGCCGCCGGGCTGCTGGCTCAGCAACACGGCGGCGGCCGCTTCGCCGGGAATGCGTCCGTAAGGGTTGCGGTGCACCGCGCCACCGTAAGGCTTGCCGGCGCCGTGCAGCAGGTCTTGCGACTCCAGCCAGCGCAAAGCTTTGGCGTGCAGCCAGGAGTCGACCGCGAGCACCGTCACGCCCGCCGTGCCTAGCGACCGCGCCGCGCGCTCGACGGCGAAGACTGCCGCGGCGTGACCGCCTTCCAGGACCTCGACGGACTCGAAGGCCAGGCCTCGATGCCGCAAGGCATCGCACAGCCGTTCGGCCAACTGTCCGGGCACGCCGGGGCGCCCGGCGGGCGGCAACACCAGCATCAGGCGGCCGCCCGGGCAGGCCGCGGCTGCCGGCGGCGGCAACTGCGCCTGCAGGTCCAGCAAGGCCGACCGAGCCAGCACCACCCAGGGTTGCAGTTCATCGGTGCCCGGCTGTCGGGGGAAGTACGACACCGGCACCGCCTCGCCGCAGCGATCGACGAAAAAAGGGTGCCGCCGGTGCAGCGAAGTGCCGGTGACCAGCGCGATGCGGGCCAGCGCGAGGCCGGGTCCGCTGGCAAAGACGCAGCCGGCCGCCGCGATGCTCGCGCCGGACGCTGGCGCCGTGCCGCTCACGCCGCCTCGATGCGCACGAGGCCCAGGCGCGAAGCCATCGCCAGGCCCAGGTTGACCAGCGAGCACCAGGCCTCGGCCGGCGCTGCCAGCTGGCTCACCACCACGTCGATCGCCTGGGGACCGGCGCGCGAGGTGCTGGGCTGGTCGAGCAGCGGCTCGTCGATCGCCTGGTCGACGGCCGTGAAGCCGCCGGTGTAGGCCAGCGATCCCCAGTCCTTGACGCGCTCGCCGAAGGCCTTGACCTCGGCCGAGCCGAGCTTGCGCGCACTCGTCAGGCGCAGGTCCAGGCTGTCGCCGGTCAGCGCGTCCTCGTCCAGCGCCAGTTCCACGCCCGCCGGCGGCGCCATCAGCGTCGGATAGGGCTGCAGCAGCAGGCGCCGGTCGGCGTGCCAGCCGGAGGCCTGGTCAAGGGCCTGCAGCGCGAAGTCGTCATAGGGCTCCATCTGGCGGCAATGCGCCAGCATCTGCACCAGCACGCGCCAGGTGCCGGGGTGCAGACCCGAAGCCGCCACCTCGGCCTGCAGCCGTCCGCGCCGGCGTCGAACGTCGATGGCGATGCTGCCGGCGCCGAAAGCGCCCGTGGCCGCGAAGCGCACGAAGTAGGACAACAGTTCGGCGGTGGCGTCGAACTCCGCGCCATCGTCGGCGCCTTGCAGCAGCAGCGAACCTCGCCACGGGCTGCCGCGGTCGTCTGCCGGCAGTGGCAAGGCCATGAGCTTGGACGCGAGCCGAGGGGGCATGGAGGATTCCGGGTCGTTGTCGATAGGGGGATGCGGCTGCGGCGGTCAGTCGTCGAAGCGGGACAACCACTGATCGGATGTTTCACGGTCGGCGCTATAGCTGCCCGCCGGCGGAAGGTCAGCCGGGACTTCTTGTCCCGGATCGGCGCCAGCACGCGCCCCACCTGTTGGTAGTAAGGGCAGTCCTGCTGCGCGTTGGTGTCGCCGATCTCGGGAGCCGGGCCGGCCTGGATCATCAGGCCGTTGGGCAGATCGGTTATTTCCACGCCGGGCAGGCTCAGCGCTGCGCCCAAGGCCGCGCGGCCACCCATTCGCTGGACAAAGTTGGGATGCAGGAAGGTCAGCCAGTTGACGCCTTTGATGCCCTGGCCGGCGTGGTGGGATAGCCCTGGATAGATATCTAGGCCGACGTGATGCCTGCTCAGTCCGTATAGGTGCGGCTTAGAGGCGGTATAGCCGTAGTCCTTTCCCCTGCACAGGCCAAAGCCAGCGATGCCGCTGCAGAACTCAAACCTCCCCGCCAATTGTGCGCAGAGATCGCGCATCTGCGCTGGCTGAGACTCTGCCCACTCTGCGGGAAGGTACAACTCGACACCGCCGCCGCCGATGAAATCCTGTCCTTCAAAATTCAAGCGAACGTCCGTCGCTTCCGGATCCCAGGTCTTCTTGAAGATGTCCATCAACGCCATTGCCTTGGGCGCATTGGCGGGGTCTTCCAGCCACGAACGCAGGATCTGCCCTTCTTTCTTGAACTTGCCTGGTACGCCGCGCTTCTTGTTGTCTCTGAAATGCGTCACGTGCGGCGCGATGTTGGGCCAGATGATGTCGAAGTACTTCAACAGGCCCGGCGCATGCTCGGCCAGCGGGCCGATCCAGTACAGGTGAAGCACGAAACACAGCTTGATGTACTCGAGTTCGTGAATCTGCTGCTTGGTGATGTCGCGGCTCGGATAGACGTGAAACGGCTCGATGAAGGAATACCGAGCTTTGAAGTTGCTTGCCTTCGTGTCGAACGTCATCAGGACGGGTGAACTGCGTTTGCGCCGATCAGTGGTCGAAGCGCGACAGCCATTCGCGTGTCGTCTCGGCGTCTGACATCGTGCTGCCTGGCGGACCGAAGAGCCCTGGGAATTTCTTGTCCCGGATCGGCGCCAGTACGCGCCCCACCTGGTGGTAATAGGGGCAGTCCTGCTGTGCGTTGGTGTCGCCGATCTCGGGCGCCGGCCCCGCCTGGATCATCAGGCCGCTGGGCAGGTCCAGCACCTCCACGCCGGGCAGATCCAGCGCCGCGCCAAGAGCCGCACGTCCGCCCATGCGCTGCACGAAGTTGGGGTGCAGGAAGGTCAGCCAGTTGACGCCCTTGATGCCTTGACCGGCGTAGTTCGTACAGGCCGCGCCTGTCGCAGCGGTATTCAACCCGCGACCGTCTGGACAAGCAGATGCAGACGATCGTGCAAAGCGGCAACGCGGCTCGTCCACTCGGCCGACCAATCCAGGCGCTCCGAGATGAGCTGCCGCAGTTCGGATCTGCGCGTGGCGCCAACGGCGTCGACGCAGCTCAAGGCCCGCTCGACGAGGCTGCGACGGGCGCCTTTTGCCAACTTGCGAGCCTGCGCCTTTAGGTCGGCGACTGCTTCTTCGTCCACCACCAGTTCGGTGGCAGTTCCATCGAAGATCGACGCGGTGATTGCGGCCGCGGCCAAGGCCGCAGCGCCTTCGGTCACTTCGACGTAGTCCTGCTCGCCATGCGCAAGCACCTCGTCGAAGGCGTCATTCAAGGATGCGATGGATGGTTCGTCCAAAAAGTCCGAAAGCCAGTCGGCCGCGTCGTCGTTGTCTTCGAAATTCGATCCCCAGATGCTCATGTCGAACGCACCTTGTAATTTTCGTGATTGCCCTTCACGAGTCGATCGACGATGACTCGAATGAGCGCTTCACTAGAGATGGCAACTGACCAGATGTTCATTCCTTCTGCCTGTTCAAACGTCATCTGATGCTTGACGCCTTGGTGGGTATAATAGGGAACACCGCCCATTGTCCAAGCATTGGCATCACGTACATAGCACGTCGCCATGGGCGGAATGGATTGCTCGGCAGGAGACAGCGGCTGAATATCGACGACGGGCCAACCACTGGTTTTCAGGATGTGGTTGCCGATACATTGATAGAACGAAATGCGTGCACCCAAGAATTCCCGCACCTTGGGTCTGACGCTCGTCAGAACATTAAGTATGGCCAGATCGCCGTCAGCCAGGATCTTTGCATAGCAGAGTTGGCCGTCAGGCAGCGGGATCTCCACGATGGCGCCCGGCGGGTAATTCTTGCCATGCGGCCATCTGAATTTCTTAGTAGTCATTTGGCACCCTTGCTTTGTGCGCAATCGAGGTAATCCTGCTTGCGCTTGTTCCTGTCGCTGATTGGCTCAGTCTGCTTCGACGTAGAGTGCTGGTCTTTGAGGATCTGCTCGGCACCGCGGACGCCTGCGTAGGAATCCGTTTCAAATAGTTCTTCCAAAGTTCCCAGTCCTTTACGGTGGTGATTTGATCTTCTTCTCTTCAGAATCGACCTCGTCGACTCATCGGGGGCTCCACTTGTTCTGCCCACATAGGTTCCGATCTTATTGCCGTTGGCGTCAAATTCGTCAGCTTTGTAGACGACATACTTTTTCTTCTTAGCGTCTCGCGGGTGTTTGCACGGATCCTTGCTCTTCTTCTGCTGCTTGCCCTTACCGTACGCACCGCCACTACCACCGGCCTGCTTGCCGTGCTTTGCGGCCGCTTGCGCGGTCTGCCGCTCGGCTGTTTCCTTCGCAGCCTTCTCTGCAGCTTCCCTGGCGGTCTTCTCAGCGGTGTTCTTCACCAACTTCTCGCCGAGCTTCACCCCCTTCCCGCCCGCGCTGGCGACTTTGCCGAAGGGGACGAAGTCGATGATGTTGGTCGGAAAGAAGACCTCGACGGCGCCCTTGATGACGACGCCTGCGCCGGAGGCCAGCGCGCCGCCGCCCAGCGCCTGCACGCCCTGGTCGACACCGCCCTGCACCCAGCCTTTGGCGTCGTTGAGCCTCTTGATCTCGCCCTTCTCCAACAACCCGGCAGCCTTCTGCAGCAGGCTACTTTCCTCGGCGGTTTCGGTCCGGATCGGTGGCGCCGAACTCGATCCCGAGAGGTTCGGTTCGGTCTTGGGCACGATGACGCCGGGCGCGTTGCCCAGCGGCCCGGGCGGCGTCTGACCGCTGGGCTTGATGCGGGCTTTGCGGGTTGCCATCGGCGTTTTCCGGCGCGCGCTCGTCAGGGCCTCTTCCAGTTCATCCACATCGCGTCGCCCGTGCGAACGGCGGAACGCCCGTTGATGAAGACGTTGGCGCTCTTGGCGATGTTGTGGCTGATCTTGACGTTGACTTGGCTGATGACGCCGCCGCCCTTGCCCGGCTCGTCGCCGTGGACGTTGTCGACGTAGCTTTCGTTGTCCAGGTAGACCGGCTCGCCCTGCTGGAAGACGTTGGCGCTGCACTGCCGCGCTTCGTCGAGCTTGTGGGTGATCGGATAGGGAATGGGGTAGCCGGTTTTGCCGGGCGTCAGGCACACGTCGGGCGTCAGGCAGACGACGACGAACTGTCCATCGCGCGAGACCAGGTGTTCGAGGGCCATGATCGGTGGCGGCGTTGAGTGATCAAACAGGCGGCGGCTACGGCAACGCGGTGCCGAACGACACTTCGGCGTCATCGCCCCAGGTGCCGAGTTCGAGCTTGCGCACCGGCTCTCTGGCGCTGACGCAGGCACGCCGCACCACCGACAGCGTGGCCGCGGCCACATCGACGATGATGGTGTCGATGTGCATATCGTTCAGCGCCAGCGGCCCGGCGTGCAGCCGCACCAGAAGTCTCATCGATTGGCGCGGTAGCTTGAAGGCGACCAGTTCATGCGCCGGCAGCAGGTTGCCCATTGCCAGGACCTCTCCGCCTTGCGGATAGTCGATCTGCTGGTCGTCGGGCGCGCAGTTCCAGTAGCGATAGTCGTGGTCCATGGGGCTGCGCGGCCATTGCGTACGACGCCAGGCTTCATCGTGCGTCCCCGCGCGTTCCAGCCGCGGATGCCACCAGCGGCCGATGGGCCCCAAGCCGATGACCGGGTCATCGGCCTGACCGCGACAAGGGGGCTGCCAGGCTTCGATCTGCGGCCCTGGCACGCCGCTGACGGTGGCGCCGATGGCTTGTTGTGCGCGCACCCAATCCTGCGGCGCCAGGCCGCAGCCGATGGGATTGGGCAAGTGGGGCGACGGCAGGTGTTTCAGGAGCTGCGCCGCGGCCTGGCGCCGCGCGCCGTCGGGGGCGGGCTCTTGCTGCAGGGCTTCGAGCCGGTCCCGAGCCCGCACGAGGTTGGGGCCGCCGGCAGCGAGCTCATAGACCAGCGGCACTTCGACGGCGGCCTGCGGCTCGCCCAGGCGCCAGCCGGTGATGCCGCGCTCGAAGCGGCGCGGGCCGCAGACGTGGAAGCGCTTGTCGATGGCCGGAGGCGACCCCGGAAGCCCGAAGCGCAGGCCAGCCGGCCAGCGCCGCAGCGGCTTGCCGCCAGGCGCATGGGCGCTGACGTTGACGACGAGCACGTCGCACAGCGGCTTGTAGGGCGCAAAGTCGCTCTCCTGCAGCGTGGAGCTGGCATTGGGCTCGGCCAGGAACTGATCGGCCTCGCACAGCGGCGTCTGTTCCTCGGGCGCCATCAGGCGCGGCTCGGGCGGCGCAGGTCCCTCGTGGTCCAGGCCGCGCAAGTCGTAGCTCATGCGGCAGACCAGCACGTGAAAGCCCTCGCCGCGCGGGTCCACATGCTGGAAGTACTGAGCCGGCCAGGGCGTGTGGTTGACCACCTCGGGCAGCGGCGCGGGCTGCACCGGGCTGGGCAGCACATGGGCGGGGCGGTCCATCCAGTCCTCGCGGCGGGCTCAGTTGATGTCGATGCGCTTGGACTCCAGCCCGATGTGGCTGGAGCCCACCGCATCGAGGGTCTTGCCGTTGATGGTGATGGCACCGTCCTTGGCCATCACCAGCACCGACTCGCCCACCTGCAAGGTGATGGAGTTGCCCGCCGTGATGACGAGGTCGCTGCCCACCTGCACGTCGTGGTTCAGCGCGGTGACGTCGGAGCGCTGGGCGCCGACGAGGGTGGCCATCAGCCCGCCGACGTTGACGTTATAGGCCGCGCCCACGTTGAGCATCTTGGCCAGCCCGATGCTCTCGGCCTTGGCCAGCGCAACGGTCTCCGTCTTGGCGCCGCCGATGCTCACGCTGCGGTTGGCGCCGATGGCGATTTCTTCGTTGGCGCCCACGCTTTCGCTGCGGTTGGCCCCGATGCTGACGGTCTCGTTGGCGCCCACCGTCTCGGTGCGGTTGATGCCGATCGAGATGGTCTCGTTCAGGTCCACCGTCTCGCTGCGGTTGTGGTGGATGGTGATGGTCTCGTCGAGGTCGACGGTCTCCGTGCGGTTCTGGTGCACGGTGATGGTCTCGTTCTGGTCGACCGTCTCCGTACGATTCTTGTGGACGACATTGGTCTCGTTGCCGTCGATGGTCTTGCGGCGGTCGTTGCCGACCCACTTGTCCTCGTCGTGCTCGACTTCGGTGAGCTGGTCTTTCTGGGCGTGCAGCCAGAGTTGCTCCTGCCCCGCCTTGTCT
>JAIUPH010000021.1 GCA_020161065.1 Pseudomonadota bacterium | reverse complement strand
GACCGACGCGGTGATCATGATCGGCGAGATCGGCGGGCCCGATGAGGCGGAAGCCGCGCGCTGGTGCAAGGAACACATGAAGAAGCCCGTGGTCGGCTTCATCGCCGGCGTCACCGCGCCGCCGGGCAAGCGCATGGGGCACGCCGGCGCGCTGATCTCGGGCGGCGCCGACACGGCCGATGCCAAGCTGGCCATCATGGAAGCGTGCGGCTTCACGGTCACGCGCAATCCTTCGGAGATGGGAAGGTTGCTCAAGGGCTTGATCTGAGCCCGGATGGGTTCGTAGTTTTACGAACCGGGGAGTCGACGCCCGCTTCGTAGACTTGCGCTCCACGACAAGCGGCCGCGTGCAAGACGCGGCCGCATGCTTATAACAACGCTGGAGCGCTTCATGGACCTCACGTCGGCCGCCTTCTGGGCGGCGCTCGGCTCGATCATCCTCGCCAACATCCTGCTGTCGGGCGACAACGCCGTGGTGATCGCGCTGGCCGCCCGCTCGCTGCCGCCGCAGCAGCAGCAGAAGGCCATCCTTTTCGGCAGCGGCGCGGCCATCGTGATGCGGATCGCGCTGACCATCCTGGCCGCCGAGATGCTGAAGTGGCCCTACCTCAAGATCATCGGCGGCCTGCTGCTGCTGTACATCGGCGTCAGCCTGATGCTGGAGGACAACGAGGAAGAAGGCGGCAGCAACGACAACGCCAATGCCGGCATGCTGGCCGCCGTGCGCACCATCCTGATCGCCGACCTCGTGATGAGCTTGGACAACGTGCTCGCCGTGGCGGCCGCCGCCAAGGGCAACACCGCGCTGCTGATCATCGGCCTGGCCATCAGCATTCCGCTGATCGTCTTCGGCAGCACGCTGCTGCTGAAGATCATGGAGCGCTTCCCGATCATCATCACGGTCGGCGCCGCGTTGCTGGGTTTCCTGGCCGGCGAGATGCTGCTCACCGACCCCGCGGTCACCGCGCGCTTCGGCGAGTTGTCGCACGGCATCGTCAACACCGCCGGCGCCATCGGCGCGGCGCTGGTGGTGCTGATCGGGCTGTACCTGCAGAAGCGCCACGCGGCCAAGGCCGCGGCCTGACCCCGACGCCAGCCGACGCAGACAGCCCTTCACGGCAGCGGGGCATACGCACTGCCCGCAATTGCACCGCGCCGCGCTTCTGTGTTTGAATGCGTTCACGCGAAGGGGAGTAGCTCGACCGCGGCCTGACGCCCTCACGGGACCGTGCCGCGGTTCAGGCAGATCGTCAATACGAAGCGCGAGCTTCCGGTCTGCCAGGCCACAACAATCACTCCATGCCGAGCAAGACCTTCGATGCGCGGTTGCCGCTGGCACCGGCTCGAGGTCGCCCGTCGTCCTGACGGCTGCATTCGTCCGTGCCCGCCACGCCACGCATCGTTTTGTCTGATGCTTGCGTTGGAGTTCGCATGGAGTTCCTGTCCCCCCAGTGGCTGTCGGCCCTGGCCGCCATCGTCCTGATCGACATCGTGCTGGCCGGCGACAACGCCATCGTCATTGCGCTGGCCGCCCGCAGCCTGCCGAGCCACCTGCAGCGGCGCGCCATCATCTGGGGTACGGTGGGCGCCATCGTCGTCCGCGCCGTGATGACGCTGGCCGTCGTCTGGCTGCTGAAGATTCCCGGCCTGATGCTCGTCGGCGGCATCGGCCTGATCTGGATCGCCTACCGGCTGCTGGTGCCCGCCGGCGCCGGCGACGGCCACGGCGGCGCGTCGGCCACGACCTTCTGGGGTGCGATGAAGACCATCGTCATCGCCGACGCGCTGATGGGCGTCGACAACGTGCTGGGCGTGGCCGGCGCCGCGCACGGCGCCTTTGACCTGGTGGTCATCGGCCTGCTGATCAGCGTGCCCATCGTCGTCTCGGGCAGCGCCATCGTGCTGAAGCTGGTGGAGCGCTTCCCGGTGATCATCCAGCTCGGCGCCGGCGTGCTGGCCTTCACCGCGGCCAAGATGATCGTCGGCGAGCCGCTGCTCGACAGCGTGTTCGATCCCAACCTCGCCGCGCGCCTGGCGCTGTATGCCACGCTGGTGGCCGGCGTGCTGGGTGCCGGCTGGTGGGCCACGCGCCAGCGCAGCGCCGCCGCGCTCGAGACCTCCACCACCTGAGCGACCACCGCCCGAACAACGCCCCTCAACCCCGTGACCAAGGAAGCAGAAATGGAACGCCTCGCGATCTACGTGAACGACGCACCGTACGCACACCGGGTCTTGCAACCGCTGCTGGCCGAACGGGGCGACACGCCGTGCACCATGGTGCTGTGCCCACCGATGCTGACGCACCGCGTCGGCAAGTGGCTGTCCAACCGCCAGCGCCAGCACTGGCAGCGCACCTGGGCCGAGCGGCTGCGCCAGGACCTGCAGGGGCTGCTGCCCGCGGCCGCCGGGCCGCAGATCGAATGGACCACCGCCAGCAGCGGCCGGCCGCAGGACACCACCTCGCAACTGCGGCGCCGGCTGGGCACCGGGCTGCAGGTGATGGACCTGCGCAAGCCGCGCGTCGGCCAGAACCTGCCGCAGCTGGCGCCGGGCGAAGCCGCGCCCGGTGACGACCGCTGGAAGGCGCCGCTGGCCGTCGGCTCCAGCCTCGCGGTGGTGCTCGCGCTGGTCGACTGATCCACCCGAGCGGGCGGCCGAGCGAGATCGGTCACCCGCGACGCTCGGGTGTCTTTGCGCAGGGCCCGAGTGCCCCTGTGTTACCGTGGTGACGACATGGGCCCGCGCGCGCAATGAATCGAACCGCAGCCCCTGCCAACAGCGTGGCGGGCATGCGGGACCTCGCCGGCTACCGGCTGCTGCGCAGCCTGGGCAAGGGCGGGCTCGGCGAAGTCTTCGAAGCCGCGGCGCCCGACGGCAGCATCGTCGCGCTGAAGGCCTTTCTGCTGCGCGAGGACGACCAGGGCCTGGCGGCCGCCGCCTTCGTGCGCGAGGCCAGCCTGGGCCAGCGCTTGCAGCACCCTGACGTGGTGCGCGTGCTCGATCGCGGCAGCCAGGGCGAGTACGCCTACCTCGTGATGGAGTTCGTGCCCGGCCACGACCTGCGCCGCCACGTGCCCGCCGCCAATCGGCTGCCGCTACCGCTGCTGCTGCGCACCGGCTCGCGGGTGGCCGGCGCGCTGGCGGCGGCGCACGCGATCCACGTCATCCATCGCGACATCAAGCCCGGCAACGTGCTGGTGCACTGGCCGAGCGACACCGTCAAGGTGGCCGACTTCGGCCTGGCCCGGCTGGGCGACGCCTTCCGCAGCCGCACCGGCGTGGTGGCCGGCACGCCCGGCTACATGGCGCCCGAGCAGTTGGCCGAGGGCGTGATCGGGCCCTACACCGACCTGTATTCGCTGGGCGTGACGCTGTTCGAGCTGATCAGCGGCCGGCTGCCGTTCGAGGCCCGCTCGCTGGGCGCCTTGCTGTCGCAGGTGGCCAACCGCACGGCGCCCACGCTGCAGTCGCTGCTGCCGCAGGTGCCGCCCGCCGTGTCGGCGCTGGTGGCCGAGTTGCTCGAGCGGCGCCCGGCCCAGCGCCCGGCCGACGCGGCCGCGGTCGCCGAGCGCTTGCTGAGCCTGTCGCGCAGCGCCGGCGGCGGTCCGAAATCACGCGGCTGAGGTCCGCAGCCCCGCGGCGCCGCAGGCGATCCGATGCACAATCCGCCCACTCCGCCCTTGCCGCAGCGCCTGCCCGTGCCTCTGACGATCGAGCTCTCCGCCGCCGTGGACCCTGGCCGGGCACGCAGCAACAACGAGGACTCGGTCGCCCTCGACAACGACGTTGCACTGGCCGTCCTGGCCGACGGCATGGGCGGCTACAACGCCGGGGAGGTGGCCAGCAACATGGCCACCTCGTTCATCCGCAACGAACTCGGCCGCTGGCTGCGCGAAGCGCATTCGCACGCCAGCGACGGCGAGGTGCGGCGCGCCATGGACATCTGCGTGGACAACGCCAACCGCGCGATCTTCAACGCCGCCAACTCCAACCCCCAATACGCCGGCATGGGCACCACGCTGGTGGTGGCGCTGTTCCGCGAGAACCGGCTGCTGGTGGGACACGTGGGCGACTCGCGCGCCTACCGGCTGCGCGGCGGCCGGCTGCAGCAGATCACGCGCGACCATTCGCTGCTGCAAGAGCAGATCGACGCCGGCCTGATCACGCCCGAGCAGGCCGCCTTCTCGGCCAACAAGAACCTCGTGACGCGCGCGGTGGGCGTGGAAGACACGGTGCTGCTGGAAACCCACCAGCACGACGTGCAGCCCGGCGACACTTACCTGATGTGCTCCGACGGCTTGTCCGACATGCTCGACGATGCCAGCATCGGCCAGTTGTTGTTGGCGCACGACTCATTGGCGGCCGCCTGCCAGGCGCTGATCGACGCCGCCAATGACGCAGGCGGAAAGGATAATATCTCGGTGGTCCTGGTGCGCGCCTCCGGCGGTGCGAGCACGACCAGCCGCTTCTGGTGGCCTTTTCGGCGCTGACGGCGGGTCGACACACAGGTCTTGATCGGCGCCGCAGAGCGCCCAGTCCGCTGCAGCCGGCAGTGGACGACAACGGGGTCATGCATGGGCAAGCTGGTCGTATCTCTGGACGGGGTGGTCATCAAGGAGGTGCAAATCACCAAGGACAAGACCACCCTTGGTCGGCGCCCCTACAACGACATCGTCATCGACAACCTGGCCGTCAGCGGCGAGCATGCCGTGTTGCAGATGGTGGGTGCCGACGTCTTCATCGAAGACCTCAACAGCACCAACGGCACCTACATCAACGGCAAGGCCATCAAGAAGCAGTTGCTGACCCACAACGACACGGTCGAGATCGGCAAGTACAAGATCAAGTACCTCGTCGACGAGGGTGCCGACTACGAAAAGACCATGATCATGCGGCCCGGCACGGCGCCGCCGGCCTTCTCCGCGCCCGCCGGCCCCGCGCCGGCGATGAGCAGCCCGGCCAGCGGCATGCCCTCGCAGCCGGCCGTGATCAAGGTGCTCAACGGCGCCGCCGCCGGCCGCGAAGTGGCTTTGACCAAGGTGGTCACCACCGTCGGCAAGCCCGGCGTGCAAGTGGCATCGATCACCAAGCGCCCCAACGGCTACGCTTTCGCCCACGTCGAAGGCGGCACCCGGCCCAGCGTCAACGGCGTTCCGCTGGTGGGCGACTCGGTGCCCCTGCGCAACGGCGACGTGATCGAGCTCGCCGGCACGCAGATGCAGTTCATCCACCGCTGAACCGCGCGGCGGTTGCCGGCGCGGCGCGGCCGCGCCGCCGGTGGCGATCTTGCGCCCGTGAAGCCCGTCACGGCAGTGTCGTCGGCCTGACACGGCACCCCACGCCTTGATGAAGATTGCGGCATCGGAGGCTTGCACCGGCGCAGGGGCCGCTTCAGCATCCGCATTCTTCCCGCGTCGTTGCATCGATGGCGGGCGGCGCGCCCGGGGAGCGCTTCCATCGAACCCAAACACGGTCGCAGCAGACGGCCGGGACCCACCGACTTCTGCGACATGCGCATCCGTGTTCTCGGCTGTTCCGGCTCCATCGCGGCCGGCAGCCGCACGACCTCATTCCTCGTCGACCACGACGTGCTGATCGACGCCGGCACCGGCGTCGGCGACCTGACGCTCGACGAGATGGCGCAGGTCGATCACATCTTCGTCACCCATTCGCACCTGGACCATGTGCTGGCCATCGGCTTGCTGGCCGACAGCGTGACGCGCGCCCGGCGCGCGCGCGCCCGGCCGGCCATCCAGGTGCACGCGCTGGCGCCCACGCTGGCGGCGCTGCGCACCCACGTCTTCAACGGCGTGATCTGGCCCGACTTCACGCGCCTGCCCGACCCCGCGGCGCCGGTGCTCAGCCTGGTGCCCTTCGAGACCGGCGACGTCATCAGCGCCGGCGCCGCCCGCGTCGAGGTGCTGCCCGCGTCGCACACCGTGCCCGCCGTCGGCTTTGCCGTCAGCCCCGCGGCCAGGCCCGACGCCGGCGCCTGGGTCTTCACCGGCGACACCGGCCCCAACCCCGCGCTGTGGGCGCGACTGGCCGCTGCGAAAGTGAACGCGCTGGTCATCGAGACGGCCTTCCGCGACGATGAGCACGCGCTGGCCGAGATCAGCCAGCACCTGTGCCCGAAACGGCTGCGCACCGAGATTGCTGCGCTGCGCCAACCGACCGACGTCTTCATCACCCACATCAAGCCGGGTGAAGTGGACGCCGTAATGGCCGAGATCGCCGCCCAAGCCAGCACCCACCGCGTGCAGGCGCTGGACGCCGGCCACGTGTTCACGCTGTGACGGCGCCTGGGCGCGGCTGACAATTTCCGTCAGCTTGGGCGCTCCAGCGCCGCGTAACAACACGTTTCGGCGACAGGAAGCGTCACTCGGCGTGAATCGGTCACGAAAACATGGCGACTCGGCCCTGGCACGGCCCCTGCATTCATGGGGGACGTCTGCAGCCCCTCTCAATCCCTAGGAGTCTCTTCATGAAGCGTGTCCAACAAGGTTTCACCCTGATCGAACTGATGATCGTCGTGGCGATCATCGGCATTCTGGCTGCCGTAGCGTTGCCGGCCTACCGCGACTACACGATCAAGGCCAAGGTTTCGGAAGTTATTCTGGCGGCCTCGCAGTGCCGGACGACGGTGGCCGAGGTGTACCAGACCGGCACGGCTGCGATGGTGGCCGATGGTTGGGGCTGCGGCGAGAATTCCACGACGACCAAGTACGTGTCGGCGATCAATACCGATACCAATGGCGTGATCACCGTCACCTCTTCGTCGACGGCCACGGATCTGGGCGACGCCGCCGGCAAGACCATCAAGCTGACCCCGAGCACTGCCACGGGCACGGCGCTGACCTACAGCTTCAACGGCACGCAGGTCGGCACGTTCAAGTGCGGTCCCGGTACCACCAACCCGATGCCCAACAAGTACCTGCCGGGTTCGTGCAAGTAAGCTGCAGTTCCTGATACCCCTTCGAAAAAGTGCCCTTGTGGCACTTTTTCTTTGGGCCTTGCGCTTTCTCGAAAACCGGCAGCATGACGGTTTCCTTCACTCCCTCGAGCGCGGCCGTGCACAGCCATCGGGTGACCTTGAAAGAGCACTCGGACCACGCTGCGATGGCCCTGGTCTTCATCGCTCTCACCTGGATCTGGGTGATGGCGGTGGGCAGCGACCAGAGCTGGGATGTGTTCAATCATCACGTCTACCTGCCGTTTTCTTTGCTGAGTGGCCGCTTTGCCACCGATCTGCTGGCCGCGGGGCCACAGAGCTATCAAAACCCGATCGGCTACGTCCCGTTCTATCTGCTGACGCAAGCGGGACTGCCCGCTTGGGCCGTTGGCACCGTGCTGACCATCGTGCATGCGCTGTCGGTCCTGCCGCTGGTGTCCATCGTGCAATCGATCTGGGGCACCGACTCGCAGACTAGGCTGTGGCGCTGGCTCGCGGTCGCGATGGCGTGGGCGTCGCCGGTCTATCTGCTGACGGTCGGGACGTCGTCCGTCGACCCGTTGGGCCACCTGTTGGTGCTGCTGGCGCTGGCAGCCGCGCTGGCACCCAAGCCGCGGACAAGTCACTTGCTGGCGTCGGCCGCGGGCCTCGGCCTCTCCGTGGCGATCAAGCCGACCACGGCGCTTTTCGCACTGGCGATTGGCGCGGTACTGGTGATGCGATGGCTCGCCCGCGAGATGGCATGGCGGCAGGTCTTGGGCTTCGTGTCGGTGGCTTTCCTGGCGCTGCTCGTCTTCTGGGGTCCGTGGGCCTACTGGTTGTGGATGCGGTTCCACAACCCGCTGTTTCCGCTCTACAACGAGGTCTTCCAGTCGCCCTTCGCCTGGACGCAGGCGGTCGTCGACCGCCGTTTCCTGCCCGAAGACTGGCGGCAATGGGTATTGCGCCCGCTGCTGTTCGCGCAGACGCGGCGTTTCGCAACCACGGAGGCCTTCGCACCGGATCTGCGCCCACTGGCCCTCAGCGTGGTGGTGGTTGCCGGCGCGGTTTGGGCATTCGCCCGGGCGCTGAGACGTCAGCCGCTGAGGCTTGAAAGCGGCACCCATGCGACCCGCTATCTGGTGGTGTTTGCCGCCGTCGCGTTTGTGCTGTGGATGAAGCTGAGCGGCAACGCTCGTTACGCCCTGCCATTGCTGGCCGTTGCCGGCGTCTTGCTGGTGCGGGGCTTGCAGACGCTGCTGCCGCAGCGCTGGGCGCGGAGTGCGGTCTTGCTGCTGCTCGGCCTGCAATTGTTGAACTATGGGCTGCAGTACGAACACCGGTTCTCACCGACGCCCTGGACCAGCGGCCCTTATCTCGACATCCGCGTGCCGGAGCGCCTGCGCGAGCAACCCGCCCTGCATCTGAGTCTGGGCCTGCAGACGAATGCGGCCGTCGCCGCTTTCCTGCATCCCGATGGCGCCATGATCAATGCCGTCGGCCAGATGAGCATCCCACCGTCGGGCCCCTTGCGCGATGCCTTCGACGCAAAGGTCAAGGCCTGGCAGGGGCGGGTGCGGTTCCTGTTCCTGGCCGACAACGACCAGCCGCCGGCACGACCTGCGCTGCTGGCCCGCCGTTCCGACCGCATCACCTACGGCCTGGGCCTTCGCGTGGACTGGTCGGATTGCGAGCGCATTGCCATCTTCCAGCAATCGCTCATCTGGAGGACGCTGCTGAGCTGCAACGCCGTTGCGCAGCCGCACGACGATCCGACTTACGCCGCCGCCCGCCTCCGGGCCGACCGCGTCTTCGCCGTCGTCGAAGCCCGCTGTCCGCAAGCCTATGCACCGGCACCGTTGGTCAGCGACGCCGGCTTGAACGAATGGCAGCGCCGCTACGCGAACACCGATATCCGTGTCACCATCGATGCTGCCGACAACGTCGTCGTATCGCATCACCGCTCGATGGAGACCGTTCGTCTCGGCTCGGTCGATGATGTCATCTCGGGCCGCATGCACGATCCCTGTGCAGCATGGAAACTGTTGCTGAACCCCTCGTGACCCGTAGTCGGGGCACGACCGACCCGATGGTCGAAGTGACCATCCTGATGCCCTGCCTGAACGAGGCGCTGACGCTGGCGTCCTGCATCCGCAAGGCGCGCGCGTTCCTGAGTCAGACCGGCACCGACGGCGAAGTGCTGATTGCGGACAACGGGTCGACCGATGGTTCGCAGGCGCTGGCCAGCGCCGAAGGCGCGCGGGTCATACAGGTCGGCCAGCGCGGCTACGGCGCCGCGCTGTGGGCCGGCATCGAGTCCGCCCGCGGCCGCTACGTGATCATGGGCGACTCCGACGACAGCTACGACTTTTCGCAGTTGCAGGGCTTCGTCGACGCACTGCGCCACGGCCATCAGCTGGTGATGGGCAACCGCTTCGCCGGCGGCATCAAGCCCGGCGCCATGCCGGCCCTGCACCGATACCTCGGCAACCCGGTGCTCAGCTTCGTCGGAAGGCTGTTCTTTCGCAGCCCCGTGCGCGACTTCCATTGCGGGCTGCGCGGCTTCGACCGCCAGGCCATGCTGGCGCTGGAGCTGCAATCCACCGGGATGGAATTCGCCAGCGAAATGGTGGTCAAGGCCACGCTGGGCGGGCTGCGCATCGCCGAAGTGCCGACCACGCTTTCGCCCGACGGCCGCGATCGGCCGCCGCACCTGCGCAGCTGGCGCGACGGCTGGCGCCATCTTCGCTTTTTGCTGGTGCATGCGCCGGCGTGGCTGTTCATGGCCCCGGGCCTCGCGCTGCTGCTGCTGGGCATCGGCCTCGCCGTGCCGCTGGCCAGGGGGCCGCTGCCCTTGGGCCGCTTCACGCTCGACATCCACACCCTGCTGTACGCAGTGGTGATGGCGTGCGTCGGCCTGCAGATGCTGCTGTTCGCCGGCGCATCGTCCAGCCACGCGGTGCAGATCGGCGTGTTGCCACGCATGCCCAAGGGCCTGGCCTGGGCGCGCACGGTGTCGCTCGAAGCCGCGCTGCTGACCGGGCTGGCGATCTTCCTGCTGGGCGCCGTCTTGGCGGGCGTCACCTTGTGGATGTGGTCGGGCGCTGATTTCCGCGCCATCGACCCCGGCCGGCTGATGCGGGTGGCCATTCCCGCCGCCGGCCTGATGATGGCCGGCATCCTGGTCGCCACGTCGGCCTTCATGATGGAGTACCTGCGGCTGGCACCGCGCACCGCGGCCGGCGAGGCACCGCTGCCGTCGTGACCGCGCCCCGGCTGCAACCGCCGTTCTGGCAGCACGATGCCTACACGCTGCGCCGGCTGGCCGGCGCCTTGCGGCGCTTGATCGCCGGCCTGCCGCCGGTGCAGCGCACGGCACCGAGAGCGGTCGATCTGGGAGCGGGCGATGCGCCGTACCGGCCCTTGTTCGAAGCCGCCGGCTACGACTACCTGGCCTGCGACATCGATGCGCCAGCGCCGCTGCGCATCGTGCCCGGGCAGCCGCTGGCGCTGGCCGCCGGCAGCGCCGCGCTGGTGCTGTCGTTCCAGGTGCTGGAACATGTCTGGGACCTCGACGCCTATCTCGGCGAGGCCCATCGCCTGCTGGCCGACGACGGCCGGCTGGTGCTGTCGACCCACGGCACCTGGCTGTATCACCCGCACCCCACCGACTTCCGCCGCTGGACGCGCACCGGCTTGCAAGCCGAACTGCAAAGCCGCGGCTTCGTCTGCGAAAGAACCGTCGGCCTGGTCGGCCCCCTGGCCTGGACGACGCAGTTTCGCGCCATCGGTGCCGCGCAGTTGCTGCGCCGCTTTCCGTTGTTGGGTTCTCTTTTGGCCGGGCTGCTGTCCAGCCTGTACCACCTGCGCATGATCGTCGAGGACGCGCTCACACCCGCAGGCTGGATCGACGACAACGCGGCCGTGTATCTCGTCCAGGCGCGCAAGGCGACCGCCCGCTGATGGCCATCACCCAATATCGCGAGCGCACGCTGCTGCACCTGCAAGCCGCGTTGCAGCCGGCGGGCCCGGTCTCGACGGCGCTCGACTTCGGCTCCGGCGACGGCTTCTTCTGCCACCACCTGAGCGCCAGCGGCCGCATCGGCACGATCACGCCCGTCGACGTGGTGGAGCGGCGGCACAGCTTCGTGCGCCCTCGGCTCTACGACGGCCGGCGCCTGCCTTTTGCCGATGCCAGCTTCGACCTCTGCTATGCGGTCGACGTGGTGCACCACTGCCCCGATCCGCTGGCCGCGCTGGCGGAGATGCTTCGTTGCAGCCGCCGCTGGCTGCTGCTGAAGGACCACAACTGCCAGGGCCCGTTGGGCCACCTGACGCTGGCCGTGCTGGACGAACTGGGCAACCGCCGCTTCGGCATTCCATCGCCCGGCCGCTACCAGCGCGATTGGGCCTGGGCGCGCTGGCTGGAGAGCCAGGGCCTGGAGCGCGTGCACTGGCAGCACCCGGCGGCCAGCCACGCCGGCCTGATGGGCCGCGCCACCAACGGACTGCAGTTCGTCGGCCTGTGGCGGCGCCGATGACGACCCGGCGCGATCCCCTGCAGTCCTGGAGCGCCTTCCTGCGTTTCGGCCTGGTCGGCGGCCTTTGCTTCGGCGTCGGCATGCTGGGCGTGTGGCTGTTGACCGAACGACTGGGCTGGCACTACCTGGTGTCCACGGTGTTGGCGATGCTGGGCGCCAACGTGCTGGGTTGGCTGCTCAACCGCTCGTGGACCTATGAGCTGCGGCGCCGCCGCACGCTCGCCGAGTTTCTGCGTTATGCCGGCGTCAACCTGTTGGCGGCCGGCGTGTCACTGGCCTTGTTGGCGTTGCTGGTGTCGGCCGCCGGCTTGCACTACCTGCTGGCTTGTGCCCTGGTGGCTTTGACGATGGCGGTGCTGAACTTCCAGCTTCACGGCCGCTGGAGCCTGAAGGCCGGACCGGACGATGCCGGCGACTGAGCGCCGCGGCCCGCGCCCTCTGCGGCTGCTGCAGGTCAGCGCCTTCTTCCGCAGCCATGGCGGCGGCATCGAGGTGGTGGCCGATGAACTCGCCCGCCGCCTGCCCGGCCCTGACCTGACGGTGCACTGGATGGCCAGCGGCACAACGGCCGATCGGCCGGCCGAGCCGCTGCCGGCAGGCCTGGACGTCGAGCCCATGCGCTGCCTCGACCCGCTGGAGCGCCGCCTCGGCCTGCCGATGCCGCTGTGGGGACCATGCGGCCTGCTGCGCCTGTGGCGCGCGGTCGGTCGCGCCGACCTCGTGCACGTGCACGACTACCTGTACCAGCCTTCGCTGGCCGCGATCGTCTTCGCCCGGCTGCGGCGCCGGCCCTATGTCGTCACCCAGCACATCGGTGAGATCCCGTTCCGCTCGCCACGCCTGCGCGCGTTGCTGGCGATACTGAACCGCCAGCTGGGCGCCCGCGTGCTGGCCGGCGCGGCGCGGGCGGTGTTCGTCGGCGCGCCGGTGATGCAGTATTTCGAACAGCATGCCCGCTTCAAGCGGCCGCCCTGCCTGGTGCCCAACGGCGTGGACCTGCAGCGCTTCCATCCGCCCGCAGATCGCTCGGCGCGCAGCGGCGATCTGCGGCTGCTGTTCGTCGGCCGCTTCGTCGAGAAGAAAGGCCTGCCGCTGCTGCGCCGCTGCCTGGACCTGCCCGGGCTGCACTGGACGTTCATCGGCTGGGGTCCGGTGCCGCCGGCGCCGGCGTCGACGCCGCAGGTCACGCTGGCCGGGCGGCTGCCGCCGGACGCCATCGTGCCGCACTATCAGGCCGCCGATCTGCTGGTGCTGCCCAGTACCGGCGAGGGTTTTCCGCTGGTGGTGCAGGAGGCGCTGGCCTGCGGCACGCCGGTGCTGGTCAGCCGCGAGGTGGCACAAGCCTTTCCGGCGCGCGACGAGGCCTGCGTGTTCGACGTCGACCTGCAGGGCGCAGATCCGCTGGGCGCCTTGCGCGAAACGTTGAGCGCTCTCGCCGCTGACCCGGCACGGCTGCGCACCGCCCGCCACGCAGCGCGCCAACTCGCCGGCCAATGGAGCTGGCAGCGCTGCGTGCAGGCCTACCGGGCGCTGTACGAAGAAGCGCTGGCCCGCCGCTGAGAGCCCCGGCGCCAAGCGGCCTGCTAAGCTCGCGCGCCTTCGCCAGCCCGCCGATGGACCTCGCCACCTTCCTCGTCCAGTGCCTCAACGCCGTCCAGTACGGCCTGCTGCTGTTCCTGGTGGCTTCGGGGCTGACGCTGATCTTCGGCATCATGGGCGTCATCAACCTGGCGCACGGCAGCTTCTACATGCTGGGCGCCTACCTGGCGTTTTCGATCGCGCCTTTCTTCGGCCAGCATTTCCTGTTGATGCTGCTGGCCGGGCTGCTGCTGTCGGCGCTGTTCGGCTACGTGCTCGAATGGGCCTTCTACAGCTACCTGTACGAGCGAGAACATCTGCAGCAGGTGCTGATGACGTATGCGCTGATCCTGGTGTTCGAGGAACTGCGCTCCATCCTGGTGGGCAACGATGTGCATGGCGTCAAGCCGCCCGACTGGCTGGCCGGCACGGTGCCGCTGGGCGATCTGATGACGTACCCGGTGTACCGGCTGTTCGCGTCGGCGGCCTGCATCGTGCTGGCGCTGGCGCTGTACCTGGTGGTCAACAAGACGCGGCTGGGCATGATGATCCGCGCCGGCGCCAGCAACCGCGACATGGTGCGCGGGCTGGGCATCGACATCACGCGGCTGTACCGCATCGTCTTCGCCGGCGGCGTGGCGCTGGCGGCGCTGGCCGGCATGATCGCGGCGCCGATGAGCAGCGTCTACCCCGGCATGGGCGGCCACGTGCTGATCATCAGCTTCGTGGTGGTGGTGATCGGCGGCATCGGCTCCATCACCGGGGCGCTGGTGGCTTCGCTGCTGGTCGGCGTGGTCGACACCTTCGGCAAGGTGTTCTTCGCCGAGCTGTCGGGCATCGGCGTGTACCTGCTGATGGCGGTGATCCTGGTCTGGCGGCCCGAAGGGCTGATGAAGCGCGCCTGACCATGGCCTTCAACCGCGTCCTGCCGTGGATCGCGCTGGCCGCGCTGCTGGCGCTGCCGCTCGGGCTGACGCCGTACATGCACGAGCTGGTGGTCAAGATCATGGTGCTGTCGGTGTTCGCGCTCAGCCTGGAGCTGCTGGTCGGCATGACCGGCCTGGTCTCGCTGGGGCACGCGGCGTTCCTGGGCATCGGCGCCTACGTGACGGTGCTGCTGTCGCCCGAGGCCGACCCCGGCTGGCTGCCCAAGCTGCTGGCGGCCGCGGTGGCGGCGGCGGCGCTGTATGCGCTGTTCGTCGGCGCCCTGAGCCTGCGCACCAAGGGCGTGTACTTCATCATGGTGACGCTGGCCTTCGCGCAGATGGCCTACTTCGTGTTCCACGACACCAAGCTGGGCGGCGGCACCGACGGCATCTACCTCAACCTGCGGCCGGTGCTGGGGCCCATCGACAGCGGCGCCAAGCTGCACCTGTACTACCTGGTGCTGGGCGCGCTGGCCTTCACCTACGCGCTGCTGGCGCTGCTGCGGCGTTCGCGCTTCGGCCATGCGCTGGCCGGCATCCGCGTCAACGAGCAGCGCATGCGCGCCGCCGGCTTCAACACCACGGCCTACAAGCTGGCCGCCTTCGTGCTGGCCGGCGCCCTGGCCGGTCTGGCGGGCTTTCTGCTGGCGGTGAAGGACGGCTTCGTCAACCCCGAGCTGCTGTCGTGGCACGAAAGCGGCGCGGTGCTGCTGATGATCATCCTCGGCGGCATCGGCCACCTGCGCGGCGCGGTGCTGGGCGCGGTGGCCTTCGTGCTGCTCAAAGAGCTGTTCTCGACCCCGGCGCTGGTGGGCGACCGCCTGGCCGAGCACTGGCAGCTGACGCTGGGCATCACCATCATCGCCTTCGTCGCGCTGCTGCCCAAGGGGCTGATCGGGCTGCCGCAGCGCTGGCGCGCCCGCAAGCCGCCGCGCCGCGCGGCCGACCAGGGAGCCGCTCGATGACCGCGCTGCTGCGCTGCGAAGGCCTGACGCGCCGCTTCGGCGGACTGACGGCCGTCAACGACGTGAGCCTCGACTTCGCGCTCGGCGAAGTGCACGCCGTCATCGGCACCAACGGCGCCGGCAAGTCGACGCTGATCAACATGCTCAGCGGCGAGCTGGCGGCCAGCGGCGGGCGCATCCTGCTGGGCGACGATGACGTCACCGCGTGGTCGCAGCCGCGGCGCGCGCGCGCCGGCATCGGCCGCAGCTACCAGCGCAGCACCATCTTTCCCGAGTTCTCGGTGTTCGAGAACTGCCGGCTGTGCGCGCAGGCCGCGCACCCGCGGCCGCTGGCGTTGTGGGAGAACGCCGCGCGCTGCAAGACCAGCGGCGACATCGCCACCGAAGCGCTGCGCGCCACCGGGCTGTCGCCGCTGGCGGCGCGGCCGGCCGGGCTGCTGAGCCACGGCGGCAAGCGGCAACTGGAAATCGCGATGTGCCTGTCCACGCGGCCGCGCGTGCTGCTGCTCGACGAGCCGCTGGCCGGCATGGGCGCCGAGGAAACCGACCGCATGCTCGACGTGCTGCGCGAGTTGCGCGCCGGCCACGCGGTGCTGCTGGTCGAGCACGACATGGACGCCGTGTTTCGCATCGCCGGGCGCATCACCGTGATGGTCAACGGCGAGGTCATCGCCAGCGCCGAGCCGGCCGCCATCCGCAACAACCGCGAGGTGCAGGTGGCCTACCTGGGGGATCACGCGTGAGCGCGGTGCTGCTGGAAGCCGAGGCGCTGGACACCTACTACGGCGACAGCCACGTGCTGCGCGGTGCCGGGCTGCGCGTGCCGTCGGGCCGGGCGCTGGGCCTGCTGGGCCGCAACGGCATGGGCAAGACCACGCTGATCCGCACGGTGATGGGCTACGTGCCCGCCGCTGCCGGCCACGTGCGCTGGCTGGGGCGCGAGGTGACCGGCCGGCCGCCCGAGCGCATGGCGCGGCTGGGCATCGGCTACGTGCCCGAGGGCCGCGGCATCTTCCCCAACCTGTCGGTGCGCGAGAACCTCGTGATGAGCGCGCGCGCCGGCCCTGACGGCCGCCGCGAATGGACCTTCGACCGCGTGCTGACCACCTTCCCGCGGCTGGCCGAGCGGCTGTCGCACGGCGGCCAGCAGCTCTCCGGCGGCGAGCAGCAGATGCTGTCGATCGGCCGCGCGCTGATGACCAACCCGTTGCTGCTGATCCTGGACGAGGCCACCGAAGGCCTGGCGCCGCTGGTCGTGCAGGAGATCTGGCGCGTGATCGGCCAGATCCGCAAGACCGGCATCGCCACGCTGATCGTCGATCGCAACGTGCGCGCCGTGCTGGCCCACACCGACGACGCGGTGGTGCTGGAAAAAGGCCGCGTGGTGCTGAGCGGCACCTCGGCCCGGCTGGCCGACGACCCCGAGGCGCTGACGCGGCTGCTGGGCGTGTGAGCTTGGGCGCGTGCCCCTCGGCGTGTGCCCCTCGGCATGTGACACTGCGGCGTGTTCCTTCCAACGCTGCGAGACCGCCGTGATCCTCGAACTTGCCGACATCCGCATCCAGCCCGGCCAACAGGCCGCCTTCGACGAAGCCATCCGCCGCGGCGTGAGCACCGTCATCGCCCAGGCCCGCGGCTTCAAGGGCTGGCAGGTGCACAAGGGCATCGAAAGCCCCGAGCGCTACGTGCTGCAGATCCAGTGGGAGACGCTGGAAGACCACACCGTGCACTTCCGCAACGGGCCGCTGTTTCCGCAGTGGCGCGCCATCGTCGGCCCCTTCTTCGCCGCGCCGCCGGTGGTGGAGCACTTCACGCTGCTGGACCCGTCGGCATGACCGCGGCGGCCGCGCCCGCGACGCGCAGCGACGCGCTGGCCGCCGCGGCCGCGCACTTCGACGGCGGCGCCTTCGCGCGCGACCTGGCGCGCCGGGTGGCGATCCGGACCGAGAGCCAGGTCGCCGCCTCGGCCGCCGAACTGCCGCGTTACCTGAGCGACGAGATCGCGCCCAGCCTCGCCGCGCTGGGCTTCGCGTCGACGGTCCACGACAACCCGCAGCCCGGCGGCGGCCCGCTGCTGATTGCCCATCGCCACGAAGGCGACGATCTGCCCACGGTGCTGATGTACGGCCACGGCGACGTGGTGCGCGGCCAGGAGGCGTCGTGGACCCGCGGCCAAGGGCCGTGGACGCTGGCGGCCGAGGGCGAGCGCCTGTACGGCCGCGGCAGCGCCGACAACAAGGGCCAGCATTCGATCAACATCGCCGCACTCGCCCAGGTGCTGGCCTTGCGCGGCCGCCTGGGCTTCAACGTCAAGTGGCTGTTCGAGACCGGCGAGGAAACCGGCTCGCCCGGCCTGGCCGACTTCTGCGCCGCCGAGCGCGAGGCCTTGCGCGCCGACGTGCTGATCGCCAGCGACGGGCCGCGGCTGTCGCGCGAGCGGCCCACCGTCTTCCTGGGCTCGCGCGGGGTGGCCAACTTCGAGCTGTCGCTGCGCCTGCGCGACGGCGGCCACCACAGCGGCAATTGGGGCGGCCTGCTGCGCAACCCGGGCACGGTGCTGGCCAACGCCATCGCCTGCCTGGTCGACGGGCGCGGCGTGATCCGCGTGCCGACCCTGCGACCGCCGCCCATCCAGGCCAACGTTCGACAAGCGCTGCACGGCCTGGTGTTCGGCGGCGACCCCGGCGACCCCGCGGTCGACCCCGACTGGGGCGAGCCCGGGCTGACGCCGGCCGAGCGCGTGATCGGCTGGAACACGCTGGAGGTGCTGGCGATGACGGCCGGCAACCCCGAGCATCCGGTCAACGCGATCCCGCCGGCGGCGCGGGCAGCGATGCACATGCGCTTCGTCGTCGGCACCGACGTGGCGCGGCTGCGCGAAGCGGTGCGCGAGCATCTCGCGGCGCACGGCTTCGCCGACCTGCAGGTGAGCGAGCCGGTGGTGATGCACGCCAGCCGGCTGGACCCCGACGACGCCTGGGTGCGCTTCACGCTGGCCAGCATCGAGCGCAGCACGGGCCGGCCGCCGGTGCTGCTGCCCAACCTCGGCGGATCGCTGCCCAACGACGTCTTCGCCGACATCCTCGGCCTGCCCACGGTGTGGATCCCGCACAGCTACGCCGCCTGCCAGCAGCACGCGCCCGACGAACACCTGCTGGCCCCGGTGGCGCGCGAGGCGCTGCAGTTGATGGCCGGGCTGTTCTGGGACCTCGGCGAGCAGGCGGCCGCGCTGCCGCGGCAGCGGTCAAGCGCGTTGGCGGTGGAGGCTGGCCGTCACTCGTAGTGGGTCCACATGCGAAGCACGCGGACGACGCGCTCCTTGCTGAAGACTTCGTAGACGAGGCGGTGGTGGATGTTGATGCGCCGGGCGTAGGCGCCCGCAAGATCGCCGACGAGCTTCTCAAAGGCCGGCGGCGTCTGAAACGGGTCATGCGCCAGGATGACCAGCAGTTCTTCGACCTTCGGTTTCAGGCCGGCCGCCTTCACCTTTCTGGCGTCCTTGAGCGCCTGCTTCGAGTAGGCCAGTTCCCATGGCTTCACCACTTCAGCTCGCGCGCGCTCTTCGACAACGGCTCAGCCATGGCTTTGCGGATGGATTCGCGCATGCCGGGCACCGACAGAAGGTGCATCGTCTCTTGAATGGCGGCCCAGTCTTCGGCCGAGACCAGGACCGCTGACGCGCTCTTGCCGGCGATGACGATCGGCTGATGCGACTGCGCCGCCTGATCGATCAAGCGATAGAGATTGGCCCGCGCTGCGGATGCGGTGAGCACCGTCATGATGACCCCCGGAAAGAAGTACTGAAGCGTACGCTTTTGCGCACGCCTCGTCAAACGGCAATCGACCGCAGCCCAACGACGTCTTCGCCGACATGCTCGGCCTGCCCACGGTGTGGATCTCGCACCGCTACGCCGCCGGCCAGCAGCACGCGCGCGACGAACACCTGCTGGCCCCGGTGGCGCGCGAAGCGCTGCAGCTGATGGCCGGGCGGTTCTGGGACCTCGGCGAGAAGGCATCCGCGCTGCCGCGGCGTTAGCTCAGGTCTCGACCTGGTGCTGGCGCAGCAGGTCGGTCAAGCTGCGCCCGCTCTCGTCGCGGAAGCGCTTGTCCAACACCTGCAGGTCCAGCAGGCGGTCGACGCGGAAGCTGCGGAAGTCCTGGCGCAGCTCGCACCAGGCGGCGAGCGTCCAGTTCGCGTCCCAGTACAGGCAGGCCAGCGGGCGCAGCACGCGCGTGCTTTCGCTGTCGGCCAGGTCGCGGTAGCGCACGCGCAGCTTGCGCCGCTGTTCGATGGCCTCGCGCAGCACGGCCAGGCGGTCACGCGTGGCCAGGTCGGCCGGCGCGCCGGGCGCGAACAGCGCCAGGCTTTCGGCCGCGGCGCGCACCGCCGGCGGCAGCACGGCCAGGATCTTGGACAGCGCGCGCTCGGCCTGCGGCGCCAGGCCGCTGTCCAGCCGCGGCTGGGCGATGCGGATGGCCGCCACCAGGGCGCGCGCCTCGTCTTGCGTGAACATCAGCGGCGGCAGGTCGAAGCCGGCGCGCATGCGGTAGCCGACGCCGGCCTCGCCGTCGATCGGCACGCCTTGCGCCATCAGGTCGGCCACGTCGCGATAGACGGTGCGCTCCGAGACCTCCAGCCGCGCCGCCAGCCAGGCCGCGGTGGACAGCCGCCGGCCGCGGATCAACTGGACCAGTTCGAACAGGCGGTCGGCGCGGCGCATGGCGCGGCAGTGTCGCCGATGGACCCGGCTCAGGCCATCGCATGCAGGCCGACGCGGTTGCCCTCGGGGTCCTCGATGTGCACGAAGGCGCCCATGCCGTCGGGCAGGTCGACGCGCGGCTGCAGCACGCGGCCGCCGGCGCCGGCCACGCGCGCCACGCTGTCGTCGAGCCGCGGGCCGGCGTCCAGGTAGACCAGCGTGCCCTGGGCGGCCGGCTGCAGCGGGCCGCCGGCCATCAGGCAGCCGCCGGCGCCCTGGGCCTGGTCATGCGGGAAGACGGCCAGCGTCAGCTCGGGGCCCAGGGGCTCGCGCGTAAGGGCGCGCTGCAGCACCTGTTCGTAGAAGCGCTGCGCGCGGTCGAGGTCGCGCACGGGGATCTCGAACCAGTTCAGCGCATGGGTCGGGGTGGACATGAAGGCTCTCCGATGAAGGGCGGTTGAAGGAGGCCCGATGCTGCGCCGCGCCTGCTGCCAGCGCGGTGTCAGCAGTCGACGCGCGGCCAACGGGCGTATCGTGGGCGACGAACCAACCCGTTGCCGACATGGACCCGAACCAACTGCATCCCGAAAGCATCGCCGCCCAGGCCCTGGGCTGGGTAGACGAGAAGACGCGCGCGATCACGCCGCCGATCCACCTGTCCAGCACCTTCCTGCGCGACCCCGACAACCAGTACCGCAGCGGCCGCGTCTACGCGCGCGCCGACAACCCCGCCTTCGACCAGGCCGAGGCCTTGCTGGCGCGGCTGGAGCAGGGCAGCCACGCGCTGCTGTTCGCCAGCGGCATGGCGGCGGCCACCGCGGCGTTCCTGGCACTCAGCCCGGGCGACCACGTGCTGGCGCCCAAGGTGATGTACTGGTCGCTGCGCAACTGGCTGATGAACTTCGCCACCCATTGGGGGCTGCAGGTCGAGCTGGTCGAGATGAGCGACCCGGCCGCGGTGCAGGCCGCCATCCGCCCCGGCAAGACCAAGCTGGTGTGGGTGGAGACGCCCGCCAACCCGCTGTGGACGGTGACCGACATCGCCGCCACCGCGGCCATCGCCCGCGCGGCCGGCGCGCGGCTGGCGGTGGATTCGACGGTGGCCTCGCCGGTGCTGACGCAGCCGCTGGCGCTGGGCGCCGACCTCGTGATGCACGCCGCTACCAAGTACCTGGGCGGCCACAGCGACCTGATCGCGGGTGCGCTGGTGTCACGCGCCAACGACGACTACTGGCAGCGCATCCGCGCCGTGCGCGCCCAGGTCGGCGCGACGCTGGGCTCGTTCGAAGCCTGGCTGCTGCTGCGCGGCATGCGCACGCTGTTCCTGCGCGTGCGCCAGGCCAGCGCGTCGGCGCAGCGCATCGCCGAGCACTTTGCGAAGCACCGCCACGTCGAGGCCGTGCTCTACCCCGGGCTGAGCGATGCGGCCGGCCACGCCGTGGCGGCGCGGCAGATGCAAGGCGGCTTCGGCGGCATGCTGTCGCTGCGCGTTAAGGCCGGCGCGCATACCACCGCGCAGGCCGGCGCGCAGGGCGGCGAGGCGGCGGCCATCGCCACCGCGGCTCACGTCGAACTGTGGAAGCGCGCCACCTCGCTGGGCGGCACCGAGAGCCTCATCGAACACCGCGCCAGCGTCGAAGGCGCCGGCACGCCGGCGCCGGCCGACCTGCTGCGGCTGTCGGTGGGCATCGAAGACGCCGGCGACCTGATCGCCGACCTGGAACAGGCGCTGGCGCGGGCGCGCGCCTGACTGGCAAACTCAGCGGCTGCCGGCGAGCGGATACCACCAGCCATCGTTGCCCTGCACGTAGTAGCGGCCGCCGGCGTCGACGTGGTAGTTGGCACCCTGGTACTGCACCGTGGTGTTGGGCTGCCAGGTGTGCGGCAACTGCAGGCGGTAGCCGTTGGGCGCGGTGTAGGTGCTCTGGCCCATCAGGCCGCGGCCGGCCTCCTGCTGGTTGGCGAAGTAGGCGTCGCGCTGTTGCTGCTGGGCGGCGCCGCGCTGCGCCTCGGCCTGGCGCAGGCCTTGCCAGGATTGCATCTCGCGCTGCTGGATGCCCGACTCGGTGGCCCGCATGTGCGCCATGCCGCCGGCCGAGAAGCCGTTGGTGTAGATGTAGTAGTAGGTGAAGGTCGCGTAGTTCATCGACGGCCGGCCGCCCGAGCGCGCCACGTACTGCTGCCAGGCGGCCTGCACGGCGGGGTCTTGCATGCGTTGCTGCACGGCGCCGTTCACGCGCTGCTCGGCCTGGCCGACGATGGCGTTCATGCGCGCCATGCTTTGCTGAATCATCGCGCCGTAGTCCTGCGCCTGCGCCGGAACGGCGGCAGTCATCAGGGCGGCGAAGGCGGCGGCCGCGGCGGCCAGGGTCATCGGGGTCTTCATGGTTGGGCTCCTGCGTGGTGTGGCGGCATCGTCGGCGGCCAGCGTTAGCCAAGCGCTAGCGAAACGGGCTAAAAAGGCCCGCAGCGCCGCATTCGTGCTTATTCACGCCGCCCGCAGCCCTGCATGGCAACATCGACCGGATGGACACCCAGGCGGACCCACACGCGCACGCGCAGGCGCACTCCGACGCGCGGGCCCGGCCGATCCCCGAGTTCGGCGCCGACGCCATCGTGGCCTTGCGCCGCGACCTGCACGCCCACCCCGAACTCGGCTTCGAGGAGCACCGCACCGCCGACGTGGTGGCCGCGCGGCTGGCGGCCTGGGGCATCGCCGTCGACCGCAGCCTGGCGCGCACCGGCGTCGTCGGCACCGTGCGCGGGCGCGACGGCGGCGCCTGCGGCCGCGCCCTGGGCCTGCGCGCCGACATGGACGCGCTGCCGATCCAGGAGCACAACCGCTTCGCCCACGCCAGCCGCCATGCCGGCGTGATGCACGCCTGCGGGCACGACGGCCACACGGCGATGCTGCTGGCCGCCGCGCACCGGCTGGCGCGCGACCGCCATTTCGACGGGACGGTCTACCTGATCTTCCAGCCGGCCGAGGAAGGCCGCGGCGGCGCGCAGGCGATGGTGGCCGAAGGCCTGTTCGAGCGCTTTCCGATGGAGGCCGTGTTCGGCCTGCACAACTGGCCCGGCTATCCGCAAGGCAGCATGGCCTGCAGCGCCGGGCCGGTGATGGCTTCGGCCAACGTCTTCCAGCTGACGATCCGGGGCGTGGGCTCGCACGCCGCGGCGCCGCATCGCGGCGTCGACCCGCTGCTGCTGGCCTGCCAGATCGTGCAGGCCTGGCAGACCGTGGTCAGCCGCAACCAGCGCCCGCTGGACACCGCGGTGCTGTCGGTCACCTGCATCCACGGCGGCGAGGCGTCCAACGTGATCCCCGACGCCTGCACGCTGGAAGGCACGGTGCGCGCCTACCGCGACGAGGTGGTGGACCTGATCGAGCGGCGCATGCGGCAGATCGCGCAGGCGCTTTGCGCCGGCTTCGGGGCGGGCTGCGAGTTCGGCTTCGAGCGCCGCGCGCCGGCGGTGGTCAACCATGCGCGCGAGGCGGCGGTGGCCGCGCGCGTCATCGAGCGCCTCGTCGGCCCCGGCCTGGCGCTGCGCCAGGAGCCGGCCATGCCGTCGGAAGACTTCGCCTTCATGCTGCGCGCCAAGCCCGGCGCCTATGCCTTCATCGGCAACGGCGACGGCCTGCACCGCGACGCCGGCCACGCCGACGGCCCCTGCATGCTGCACAACGCCAGTTATGACTTCAACGACGCCTTGCTACCGCTTGGCGCGCGCTATTGGGTCGATCTGGTGCACGAATGGCTGGGAACTTGAGGCCCGTCTAGCCGAATCTTCGTGACGAAATGACGAACGCCGGCGCTTCTCATCCCCTTGATGGGGGGAGCAGCCGATTGCCCTGTCGCTTTGCTGGCGTTGCTGTGCTGCAATAACTGATCACAAGACGCTACAGGGAGTGTCAGCCATGAACGTTTTCCGATCGGTCGTCGCATGGTCACTGGCGCTCCTGGCGCTGGCGTCGATGCCGGCGCAGGCAGCTTATTACTCCGCGCTCGTTGCCTTTGGTGACAGCCTGTCCGACAACGGGGCCTCGCTGCTGGCCAAAACCTTGGATCCGCAGGGCGGGCCGACGCCACGCGCCAGCGACGGGGCGGTGGTTGTCGAGTACGTGGCGCAGGCGCTGGGCATCACGCTCAAGGACTATGCCGTCGGCGGCGCGCGCAGCGACAGCGGCAACTCCGACTTCAGTACCGGTCCGCTGGCGCAATCCGGGGTGCAGGTACAGATTGAGCAGTTCCGGCTGGACGTCGCCAACAACGCCGACCCGCTGGCGCTGTATTTCGTATCGGGTGGCTCCAACGACGTGCTGGACGCGATCCTGTCGCAGGACTTGTCCGACCCGGCGGTGCTCGACGCCTTCGTCGGCGGCCTGGTCGGCAACCTGGCGAAGGCGGTGCAGGACCTCTACTCCATGGGCGCCCGCAGCTTCGTGCTGCCGCTGCTGCCCAACATGGGGCTGACGCCCGAAGCCGCCGGCATGGGCCTGGCCAACGACCTGTCGGAACTGAGCTGGGGCATCAACAGCGTGCTGGCAGACGGCTATGCACAGCTGGCCGCGATGCTGCCCGACGCCGAGTTGCTGATCTACGACGGCTACGCGACGCAGACCGCCATCCTGGCGGACCCCGCCGCCTATGGCTTGGTCAACGGCACCGACGCCTGCAAGGACTCGCCGGCGGCTGACTGCTCGACCTACTTCTTCTGGGATGCCCTGCACCCCACGACGGCAGCGTCGAACCTGCTGGCCGGCGACATCCTGGCGGCGCTGCCCGCGCCGGAGCCGGCGACGCTGGCGCTGGCCGCCGGCGGGCTGCTGCTGGTCATGGTCCGTCGCCGTCGAGCCTGAGCGCGCGCAGCGCGATCCGCGTCGGTGGCCGCCCTCAGGCGGCCACGTCGCGTTGCAGCCGGTCGTCGAAGATCGCCACCGCGCGCGTCCAGCCGGCGCTGGCGCCGCGGATCTTGTGCGGGAAGCAGCTGATGAAGAAGCCCGTGGCCGGCAGGCTCTCCAGGTTGTGCAGCTTCTCCAGGTGGCAGTAGCCGATGTCGCGGCCGGCCTTGTGGCCTTCCCAGATCAGCCCTGCGTCGTGGGTCTGCCCGTACTTCTGCGCGGTGTGGACGAAGGGCGCGTCCCAGCTCCAGGCGTCGGTGCCGGTCAGGCGCACGCCGCGTTGCAGCAGGTGCATCGTCGCCTCGTAGCCCATGCCGCAGCCGGCGCTGACGTAGTCGGCCTGGCCGTAGCGTGAGCCGGCGCGCGTGTTGACGACGACGATTTCCAGCGGCTGCAGCTCGTGGCCGATGCGCCGCAGCTCGGCCTCGACGTCGGCCGCGGTGACGACGTAGCCGTCGGCGAAGTGGCGGAAGTCGAGCTTGACGCCGGGTTGGAAGCACCATTCCAGCGGCACCGCGTCGATCGCGATCGACGGCTTCTTCTCGCCCAGCGCCTTGTCCATCGTCGAATGGAAGTGGTAGGGCGCGTCGAGGTGCGTGCCGTTGTGGGTGGACAGCTGCACCGTCTCCACCGCCCAGCCTTCGCCGTCGGGCAGGTCTTGCTGCTGCAGCCCGGGGAAGAAGGGCGCGATCTGCTCGTAGGTGTTGTCGTGGGTGAAGTACTGGATCTTGGGCGCGAAGGCCGGCGGATCGGACAGCACGTCGTTTTCCAGAAAGATCGACAGGTCGACGAAGGTGCGCGGCATGTCTCGCTCCGTGTGGTTGTGCGGCCAGCATAGCGCCCCGAAGGCGCGCAGCGCGCCTGATAGCATCCGCCGCCGCATGAGAGCCGATCCCCAGCGCGAGCCGCTGCTGCTGGCCGCCGCGGTACTGGCCGCCGCCGCGCCGTCGCTGCTGGCCTACAACGTTTCCCCCTCGCCGACCTTTCTGAACCAGGCCCTGGCGCTGGCTTGCTGGGGCGGCTTCGCGTTGCTGCTGGCCGCCGGCCGGCCGGCGCTGCCGCAGCTCGGCGCCAGCCGCAACGCCTGGCCGCTGCAGGCCGCGCTGGCGCTGCTGGTGCTGGCGGCGGCGGTCTCGGGCACGCTGGGCGCGCTGCCGTCGGGCTTGTGCTTGTCGGCGCTGGGGCTGCTGGCCGCCGCCGCGCTGCTGGTGCACAGCGGCTCGGCCGCGCGCAGCGCCGCCGACGGCGACGCGCTGTTCGCCTGCTTCGCCTGGGGCTGGCTGGTGGCCGGGCTGCTGAACCTGGCGGTCGGCCTGGTGCAGGTGTTCGCGCCCGACGTGGCCGACGGCAACTGGATCGCCGCCAGCAACATCCCCGGCCGCGCGGTCGGCAACCTGCGCCAGCCCAACCACCTGAGCAGCCTGCTGCTGTGGGCCGCGATCTGCGCCGTGGCGCTGTTGGAACTGCGCCGGCTGCGCCGCGGCTGGGGGCAGGCGGCCTTCGTCGCGCTGGTGTTCGGCGTGGTGCTCAGCGCCTCGCGCACCGGGCTGGTCAGCGTCGGCATCCTGGCGCTGTGGGGCCTGCTGGATCGCCGCCTGACGCGGCCCACGCGCGGCCTGCTGCTGGCGGCGCCGGTGGTGTATGCGCTGTCGTGGCTGGCGCTGGCGGGCTGGGCCGAGCTCAGCCACCACGTCTTCGGCGGCGCCGCGCGGCTGGCCGAGACCGACGTCTCCGGCTCGCGCTTCGGCATCTGGGCCGACACGCTGGCGCTGATCAAGGCCAACCCGTGGACCGGCGTCGGCTTCGGCGAGTTCAACCTCGCGTGGACGCTGACGCCCTTCCCCGGCCGCCCCACGGCCTTCTTCGACCACACGCACAACCTCGTGCTGCAGTTCGCCGTCGAACTGGGCTTGCCGCTCGCGGCGCTGCTGCTCGCCCTGCTGCTGTGGGGCCTGCTGCGCATGGCGCTGCAGGCTTGGGCCGTGCAGGGCGATGCCTCGGTCACGCGGCGCGCGGCGACGATGTTCGTGCTGATGATCGGCCTGCACAGCCTGCTGGAGTACCCGCTGTGGTACGCCTACTTCCTGCTGCCCACGGCCTGGGCCTTCGGCTTCGGCCTGGGCGGCGCTGCGGCCGCCGCGCCGGCGCCGGCCTCATCGGCCTCATCGACCGCACGCCATCGCTGGCTGGCGCCGGCCGCGGCGCTGCTGGTGCTGGGCGCGGCCTTTTCGGTGTGGGACTACACGCGCGTCACCGCGATCTTTGCCGCCGACGACGACGCCGCGCCGCTGGCCCGCCGCATCGAGCGCGGCCAGCACAGCGTGTTCTTCGCCCACCATGCCGACTATGCCGCCGCCACCACCGACACCGAGCCGCGCCTGCGCGAGCGCGCCTTCCGCGGCGCCACGCATTACCTGCTGGACACGCGGCTGATGATGGCCTGGGCCGAAGAGCTGGCGGCGCGCGGCGACGTCGACCGCGCGCGCCACCTGGCGGCGCGGCTGCGCGAGTTCCACAACCCCTTGTCGAAGGACTGGCTGGACGAATGCCGGGCGGCCGCGGCCAGCCAGGCCGCGCCCTTCCAGTGCGCACCGCCGGCCCGGCGCTACGGCTGGCGCGATTTCGAGGGGCGCTGACCGGCTGCCGTCACGCCGGATCGGCCGTCCAGTCGCCCGACTGGCCGCCGCGCTTGCCGAGCACGCGGATGGCGCCCATCACCATGCCGCGGTCGGCGGCCTTGCACATGTCGTAGACGGTCAGCAGGCCAACCTGCACCGCCGTCAGCGCTTCCATCTCCACGCCGGTGCGGCCGAAGGTCTCGACCTGCGCGATGCACCGCACTTCGCTGTTAGCCTCGTCCAGCTCGAAGTCCACCGCCACGCGGGTGATGGGCAGCGGGTGGCACAGCGGAATCAGCTCGGCCGTGCGCTTGGCGCCCTGGATCGCCGCGATGCGCGCCACCGCCAGCACGTCGCCCTTCTTCGCGCGGCCCGTGGCCACCAGGGCCAGCGTCTCGGGCTTCATGCGGATCGCGCCGCTAGCGCGGGCCACGCGGTGCGTCTCGGCCTTGGCCGACACGTCCACCATGTGGGCCTGCCCCTGGGCGTCGAAATGAGTCAATGGCGACGACATGGCGGCTTTACACGGGGGCAACGGGGCGGTGTCATGATACCGGCGGCCCCCTTGGAGTTGCCGTGAGCCTGTCCACCGCCTTCGTCCGCCCCGCGCTGTGCTGCCTGCTGGCGCTGGCCCTGCCGCTGCAGGCACAGGTGTCGGCACAGGGGGCGGCACCGTTGCCGGCACCGGCGGCGCCGGCCGCCGTGCGGCTGCCGGCGCTGGGCGAGAGCGCGGCCGAAGACTTCACCGTCGGCACCGAGCGCCGGCTGGGCGACCAGATCATGGGCGAGATCCGGCGCGACCCCGACTACCTGGACGACCCGGTGCTGCTGGAGTACCTGCAAAGCCTGTGGCAGCCGCTGGTCGAGGCGGCGCGCGCGCGCGGCGACATCGACGTCGACGTCTCCGGCCAGTTCGCCTGGGAAGCCTTCCTGGTGCGCGACCGCAGCGTCAACGCCTTCGCGCTGCCCGGCGGCTTCGTCGGCGTGCACCTGGGCATGATCGCGATGACCGCCAGCCGCGACGAGCTGGCCTCGGTGCTGGCGCACGAGCTGTCGCACGTCACGCAGCGCCACATCGCGCGCAGCATCGCCAGCCAGCAGCGGCAGTCGCTGCTGGGCATGGCCGGGCTCATCCTCGCGCTGCTGGCCGCCGGCCGCAGCGGCAACCCCGATGTCGCGCAGGCCGCGCTGGTGGGCGGCCAGGCCGCGCTGATCCAGGGCCAGCTCAACTTCTCGCGCGACATGGAGCGCGAGGCCGACCGCATCGGCTTCGCCGTGCTGGATCAGGCCGGCTACCAGCCCGGCGGCATGGCCGCGATGTTCGAGAAGCTCGACAACGCCAACCGCCTGAACGACAACGGCGCCTTCCCCTACCTGCGCAGCCACCCGCTGACGCTGGAGCGCCAGAGCGAAGCGCGCATGCGCCTGCAAGGCCTGCCGCCGCACGCGACGAAGACCGTGTCGCCGCTGCTGCACGCGCTGATGGCGGCGCGCGCCCGCGTGCTGGTCGACACCAGCGTGACGGCGCTGCGCCGCCAGCAGGACCTGCCCGCCCTGCGCCCCGGCCACGGCGCCGCCGAGCGCCTGGCCGGCCTCTACTCCAGCGCGCTGGCCTCCAGCCTGCTGCGCGACCACGCGATGGCCGAGCAGCGCAACCGCGAAGCGCGCGCGCTGCTGGCCGAAACGCCCGGCGCCGACGCCGCCGTGGCGCGCAGCCTGTGGCTGCTGGATGCCGAAGGCCGCCTGGCCGCCGGCGACCTGGACGGCGCCGCCAAGGTGCTGGCCGATGCCCGCCAGCGCTGGCCCGACGCCGCGCAGGCGCGGCCGCCGCTGTTGATGCAGGCGCAGGCCGCGCTGCAGACGCGGCCGCCGGCGCGCGAAGAGCGCCTGCGCCAAAGCACCGAGGCGCTGCAGACCTGGGTGGCCGAACACCCGCGCGACGCCTACGCCTGGCTGCTGCTGGGCAACACCGCCGAAGCGCTGGGCCTGCGCCTGCGCGCGCTGCGCGCGCAGGCCGAGTCGCGCCTGCTGGTGGGCGACCTGCGCGGCGCGATGGACCGCCTGCGCAGCGGCCGCCAGCTGGCGCGCAGCGGCGTCAGCGGGCAGGACTTCATCGAGGCCTCGATCATCGACGCGCGCCTGCGCGAGATGGAGAACCAGCGCCGCCAGCTCGCCGCCGAGCAGCGCGGCGGCCGCGGCGGCGACAAGGAGCCGCCCGCCGACCGCGACGACGCCCCGCCGCGCCTGCAGCAACCGCTATTCGGCAGTTAGCACGGCCGCCAGGTAGCGCCCCGTGTGGCCCAGCCCCGCGGCGGCCAGTTGCTCGGGCGTGCCGGCCATCAACACCTGGCCGCCGCCGGCGCCGCCTTCGGGGCCGAGGTCGATCAGCCAGTCGGCGGTCTTGATGACGTCCAGGTTGTGCTCGATCACGACGATGGTGTTGCCCGCCTCGCGCAGCTGGTGCAGCACCTTCAGCAGCAGCTGGATGTCGTGGAAGTGCAGCCCGGTGGTCGGCTCGTCCAGGATGTACAGCGTGCGCCCGGTGTCGCGCTTCGACAGCTCCAGCGCCAGCTTCACGCGCTGCGCCTCGCCGCCCGACAGCGTGGTCGCGCTCTGCCCCAGGCGGATGTAGCCCAGCCCCACGTCCAGCAGCGTCTGCAGCTTGCGCGCGATGGTCGGCACCGCGCTGAAGAAGGCGTGCGCGTCCTCCACCGTCAGCTCCAGCACCTGGGCGATGTTGCGGCCCTTGTAGAGGATCTCCAGCGTCTCGCGGTTGTAGCGCCGGCCGGCGCACACGTCGCAGGGCACGTAGACGTCGGGCAGGAAGTGCATCTCCACCTTCAGCACGCCGTCGCCTTCGCAGGCCTCGCAGCGGCCGCCGGCCACGTTGAAGGAAAAGCGGCCCGCGCCATAACCGCGTTCGCGCGCGGCCGGCACCTCGGCGAACAGCTCGCGGATCGGCGTGAACAGCCCCGTGTAGGTGGCCGGGTTGCTGCGCGGCGTGCGGCCGATCGGGCTCTGGTCGACGTTGATCACCTTGTCGAACAGCTCCAACCCTTCGATGCGGTCGTGCGGCGCCACCTCGGCGTGGCTCTGGTAGAGCTTGCGCGCCACGGCGGCGTACAGCGTGTCGTTGACCAGCGTGCTCTTGCCCGAGCCGGAGACGCCGGTCACGCAGGTCAGCAGCCCGACCGGAAACTCGACGTCGACGCCCTTCAGGTTGTTGCCGCGCGCGCCGACGATGCGGATCGCGCGCGCGTCGATCTCGCCAGCCGCCTGACGTCGTACTTTGGGCACCTCGATGCGCAAAGCATGCGCGAGGTAGCGCCCGGTCAGCGACTCGGCGTTGGCCGCCACCGCCGCGGGCGTGCCCTGGGCGATGACGCGGCCGCCGTGCACGCCGGCGCCGGGGCCCATGTCGATCACGTGGTCCGCGGCGCGGATCATGTCCTCGTCGTGCTCGACCACCAGCACCGAGTTGCCGAGGTCGCGCAAGCGCCGCAGCGTGCCGATCAATCGCGCGTTGTCGCGCTGGTGCAGGCCGATGCTGGGCTCGTCCAGCACGTACATCACGCCCGAGAGCCCCGAACCGATCTGCGAGGCCAGCCGGATGCGCTGCGCCTCGCCGCCCGACAACGTGTCGGCGCTGCGCTCCAGGCTCAGGTAGGGCAGCCCCACGTCGTTGAGGAAGCGCAGGCGCGCGCGAATCTCGCGCACCACCTTGTCGGCGATCTCGGCGCGCGCGCCTTCGAGCCGCAGCGTGTCGAAGAAGGCCTGCGCCTCGGCCAGCGTGGCGCGCTCCACCTCGTAGATGGGCTTGCCCGGCGTCGCGCCCTGGTGGTCCAGCAGCACGTGGCGCGCCTCGCGCCGCAGCCGCGTGCCCTGGCAGGCCGGGCACGGCCGCGCCGCCTGGTAGCGCGCCAGGTCTTCGCGCACGGCGGCGGAATCGGTCTCGCGAAAGCGCCGCTCGAAGTTGGGGATGATCCCTTCGAAAGGATGACGGCGCTTGACGCTGCGCGTGCGGCCGTTCGCGCCCTCGGCGCGGTAGACGAACTCGATCGCCTCGTCGCCAGAGCCGTACAGCAGCCGCTGCTGCGCCGGCGCCGGCAGCTCTTCGAACGGCTGGTCGATGTCGAAGCCGTCGTGCGCCGCCACGCTTTGCAGCAGGCTGAAGGTGTAGGCGTTGCGCCGGTCCCAACCTTTGACGGCACCCGACGCCAGGCTCAGGCTGGGGAAGGCGACTACGCGCTCGGGGTCGAACGCCGTCACCTGGCCCAGGCCGTCGCACTGCGGGCAGGCGCCCACCGGCGAGTTGAACGAGAACAGGCGCGGCTCCAGCTCGGCCAGCGCGTAGCTGCAGATCGGGCAGGCGAAGCGGTTGCTGAACAGGTGCGAGCGCGACTGCTGGTCGCCGCCCACGTCGCCCGACAGTTCCATCGCGATGGCGCGGCCGTCGGCGATGCGCAGCGCCGCCTCGAAGCTTTCGGCCAGGCGCTGCTTGATCTCGGGCCGCACGCGCAGGCGGTCGATCACGACGTCGATGTCGTGCTTCTCGGTCTTCTTCAGCGCCGGCAGCGCGTCGGCCTCGTAGACCTTGGGCTCGGCACCGCCGCTGCCGATGCGAAAGCGCACGTAGCCGCGCGCGCGCATGTCGTCGAACAGCTCGCCGAACTCGCCCTTGCGGTCGCGCGCCACCGGGGCCAGGATCATCAGCCGCGTGTCGGCCGGCCAGGCCAGCACCGTGTCGACCATCTGCGCCACGCTTTGCGCCTGCAGCGGCAGGTGGTGGTCGGGGCAGTAGGGCGTGCCGGCGCGCGCGTACAGCAGCCGCAGGTAGTCGTGGATCTCGGTGATGGTGCCGACGGTGGAACGCGGGTTGTGCGAGGCGGCCTTCTGCTCGATGCTGATCGCCGGCGACAGGCCTTCGATCACGTCGACGTCGGGCTTGTCCATCAACTGCAAAAACTGCCGCGCGTAGGTCGACAGGCTCTCGACATAACGCCGCTGTCCCTCGGCATACAGCGTGTCGAAGGCGAGGCTGGACTTGCCCGAGCCCGAGAGCCCCGTGATCACCACCAGCGCGTGCTTGGGGATGTCGAGGTCGACGTTCTTCAGGTTGTGGGTGCGGGCCCCCCGAACCCGCAGCACGCCGGCGTCGGGCAGCGGCGGCTGGGCAAGGTCGGGGGTCGGCTCGGTCGGCATGGCGCGGGTGCAGGGCAACCGAGCATGATAGCGGCGAGCCGGTTTCAGGCGGTGTCGGCCAGTACGCGCAGGATCTGCTCGCCGTAGGCTTCCAGCTTCTTGGCGCCGACGCCGCTGATGGCGCCCAGCGCCGCCAGCGAGCCGGGCTGCTCGCGCGCCATTTCGGCCAGCGCGGCGTCGTGGAAGACGATGTAGGCCGGCAGGTTGTGCTCGCGCGCGACCTCGCCGCGCCAGGCCTTCAGCGCGTCGAAGCGCGCGTGCGCGGCGTCGTCCAGCGGCAGCGGGGGCGGCTTGGCCGCCTTGCCCGCGCCGCGCGCCACGCGGCCGCGCCGGGGCGGCGCTTCGTTCGGCAGCTTGAACTGCAGCGCGACGCCGCCGCGCAGCACGTCGCGCGCGCTGTCGGTCAGCACCAGGGTGTTGAACTCGCCCTCGCTGCGCACGTGGCCCAGCGCGACGAGCTGGCGCAGCACCGATCGCCACTGCGCCTCGGGCAGGTCGGCGCCGATGCCCCAGGTGGACAGCTGGTCGTGGCCGAACTGGCGCACCTTGTCGGTCATCTTGCCGCGCAGCACGTCGATCAGGTGGCCGGCGCCGAAGCTCAAGCCCGTCACCTGGCGGAAGCGGTAGATGCACGACAGCAGCTTGCGTGCGGCCTCCGTCGCGTCCCACGTGGCCGGCGGATGCAGGCAGTTGTCGCAGTTCCCGCAGGGCTCGGACGCTTCACCGAAGTACGCGAGCAGCCGCACGCGCCGGCAGTCGTGCGCCTCGGCCAGCGCCAGCAGCGCATCGAGCTTGGCGCGCTGCAATCGCTTGAACTCTTCCTCGGCCTCGCCTTCGTCGATCATGCGGCGCTGGTTGACCACGTCGGCCAGGCCGTAGGCCATCCAGGCGTCGGCGCTCTCGCCGTCGCGGCCGGCGCGGCCGGTCTCCTGGTAGTAGCCCTCGATGTTCTTGGGCAGGTCGAGGTGGGCGACGAAGCGCACGTCGGGCTTGTCGATGCCCATGCCGAAGGCGATGGTCGCCACCATCACCAGGCCGTCTTCGCGCAGGAAGCGGTCCTGGTGGCGGCGGCGCACGTCGGCGTCCAGCCCGGCGTGGTAGGGCAGCGCGGCCACGCCTTGCGCGCTCAGCCAGGCGGCGATCTCTTCCACCTTCTTGCGGCTCTGGCAGTAGACGATGCCGGCGTCGCCCTCGTGCTCGTCGCGCAAGAAGCGCAGCAGTTGCTGCTTGGGCTCGTCCTTCTCGACGATGGTGTAGCGGATGTTCGGCCGGTCGAAGCTGCTGATGAAGAGCCGCGCCTCGCGCAGCGCCAGCCGCTCGACCATGTCGGCGCGCGTATGGGCGTCGGCGGTGGCCGTCAGCGCCAGGCGCGGCACGTCGGCATAACGCTCGTGCAGGGCGGACAGACCGAGGTAATCTTCGCGGAAGTCGTGCCCCCACTGGCTGACGCAATGCGCTTCGTCGATCGCGAACAGCGACAGCCGGCCGCGTTCGTGCAGCGAGTCGAGCATCGCCAGGAAGCGCGGCGTCAGCAGCCGCTCGGGCGCGGCGTAGAGCATCACCAGGCGGCCGGCCAGCAGCTCGCGCTCGACGCGGCGCGCCTCGTCGCCGTCGAGCGTGCTGTTCAGGAACGCGGCATGCACGCCCAGCTCTTCCAGCGCGCCCACCTGGTCGTGCATCAGCGCGATCAGCGGGCTCACCACCACCGTCACGCCGTGGCCGGCGCGGTGGCGCTGGATGGCCGGCACCTGGTAGCACAGGCTCTTGCCGCCGCCGGTGGGCATCAGCACCAGCGCGTCGCCGCCGGCGGCCACGTGCTCGACGATGGCCTGCTGCGGGCCGCGGAACGCCGCATAACCGTAGACCTGATGCAAGATCGCGGCAGGATCGGCGGACGGCTGGGGCACGGCACTCACGGCGGCGATGCTACCCGCACGATCCACAATGCCGCCGGCAGCTAAGCCGGCGCCAGGGGAGCCGGAGCGAGGTGCGCATGGACATCCAGCCGGGAGCGCAATGGACCATCGGGCGCTGGCGGGTCGACGGCGACGCCGACGAGATCGTGGCCGAGGGCCGCGTGGTCAAGCTCGAACCGCAGCAGATGAAGCTGCTGCTGATGCTGGCGCGCCGCGCCGGCCAGGTGGTGCTGACGCAGGAGTTGCTCGACGAAGTCTGGCGCGACCTGGTGGTCACGCCCAACTCGGTCTACCAGGCGGTGGCGCAACTGCGCCGGCAGCTCGGCGACACCGCGGCCGAGCCGACCTACATCCAGACCGTGCACCGCAAGGGCTACCGGTTGGTGGCGCCCGTGAGCCCGCCGGTGACGACGCCGGCGCCGGCGCCGGTCACGGTGGCAACGCAGGAGCCACCGCCACGCGCCGCAGCGCCCTTCGCCGCGCCGGTCCCGACAGTCGCCGCGGCGCCCACCGCCTTGCCCGGGCCCAACCCGGCGCCGCCAGCGCCCGGCCCGCCGCGCCGCCGCTGGCTGCAGCGTCTGGGCCTGGGCGCCGCCGCCGCCACCGCGGTGGCCATCGCCGGCTGGCGGCTCACCCGGCCGGCGGCGCCGCAGGCCGTGCCACGGCTGGCGGTGCTGCCGTTTCGCGACCGCCACGGCGCCGAGCAGGCGCTGGCGCAAGGGCTGGCGCTGGACGTGATCCGCGCGCTCGGCCGTCATGCCGACCTGGCGGTGCTGGCGGCCGATTCGGTGCTCGCCGTGCCCGCCGATGCCGAAGCCCAGCCGGCCGGGCTGGCGCAGCGCCTGGGCGTGCGCCACCTGCTGCTGGGCAGCCTGCAGCGCCAGGGCAGCCTGCTGCAGCTCGACCTGCGGCTGCTCGACGCCGCCGCCGCGCCGCCGGCCGAGCACTGGCGGCGGCGCTTCGAGCGTTCGCCGGCGGTGGTGTCGCAGTTGCCGCTGGCCGTCGCCGCCGAGGTGGCCGCCGCGCTGGGCCTGCCGCCGCTGGCCGGCGAGCGCGCGCAGCCCGGCCCCAGCGAGGCCTACGAGCTGTACGTGCTGGGCGAGAACGCCTGGCGCCCCCGCACGCCGGAGGCTTTCGAGCGCGCCCGCATCTACTTCCAACGCGGCGTCGACGCCGACCCGGGCTTCGCCCGCAACTACGTCGGCCTGGCCTGGACCTGGATGGGCCAGGCCACCACCGGTGCCGGGCTCGACTTGCCGCCGGCCATCGCGCGCGCGACGCCGCTGTTCGAGCGCGCGCTGGCGCTCGAACCCGACGCCGCCGACGCCATCACCGGCCAGGCGCTGCTGCACGAGTTTGCCGGCGAGCTCGACGTCGCCCGCCGCCTGCTGGCGCGCGCCGTCGAACTGCAGCCCAACTACGCCCAGGCGCACATGAGCTGGGGCATCGTCGAGTTCCAGGACGGCCGGCCGCTGAAGGCCATCGACCACTTCGAGCGCGCCGCCGCGCTCAACCCCTTGTCCCCCGCGGTGGTCGAGCGGCTGGGCATCGCGCAACTGCTGGCCGGCCGGCACGAGGCGGCGGCCCAGGCCTTCCGTCGCACCATTGCGCTCGACCCGCGCTACCCGAACGGCGCCTGGGGCCTGGGCATGCTGGGCTATGCCACCGGCGAGCTGGTGCAGGCGGTGGCCGGCTACCGCCAGGCGCTGGCGCTGGAGCCGCGGCGGCCTTACCTGTGGCACGAACTGGGCTGGCTGTACCTCGACCTGCAGCGCCCCGACGACGCGGCCGCCGCCTTCGCCCAGGCGTTGCAGCACCTGCCCGCCACCGACTGGCTGCCGGTGCACGCCGCCTACGCCTGGGCGGCGCGGTCCGACCCGGCGGCCCGCGGCGAGCCGCCGAGCGCGCTGGCGCTGACCACGCAGGCCGCCGACCGCGGCGCCGTCTTCACGGACCTGTGCTTCGTGCGCGCTCTGGCCGGGTTGCCGCTGGACGCCGGCCTGCTGCAGCGCAGCCAGGACGTCGCCAACGCGCGCGGCCAGCAGACCGAGGCGCCGGACGCCTGGTTCGTGTTCCAGGGCTGGCACCGGCCGCTGAACCTGGCCACCGTGCAACACCAGCTCGGCCAAACGCAGGCCGCGGCGGCCACGCTGGACGCCGTCGAACGCCAGCTGGACGCGCTGGCCGCGCAAGGCAACCGCTGGCCCATGCTGGACTTCCACCGCGCCCGGCTGCTGGCGCTGCGCGGCCGGCCGGCCGAGGTGCCGGCGGCGCTGGAGCGCGCCGTCGGCGCCGGCTTGCGCCGCGGCTGGTGGCTGCGGCTGGACCCGGCGCTGGCGCCGCTGCGCAGCGACGCCCGCCTGCAGCGCCTGCTGGCCGACATCGATGCCCGCACGGCGCAGCAGCGCCGGCAACTGGGGCTTTGAGGCCGGCGTTCAGCCTTTCCTGAGGCCGATTCAGAACATCTTCAGCGCGGCTTGAGGACTTGCCCGCCGCCCGGCGCTTCACTGGCGACACGCCGATCGGGCGTGCCAACGGGGAGAAGCCGCCATGCGAACCATCACATCCGCCATCGTTTGCCGTTCCTGCGTCTGCCTGCTCGCCGCCGCCCTGGCGGCTTGCGGCGGTGGCGGCGGTGGCGACGGCGAGCCCACTGCCGCGGCGACGGCCGCCGACGCCACGGTCCGCGTGGGCCCGACCAGCGTGATCCCGCCGCTGCTGGACAACGACGGCAGCGTCGCCCCCGCGGCCGCCGGCACCGAGCCGGCCGACCCCGGCGCGCGCACCCGCGCCGGCCGCTACGCCAGCGCCGCGCAGGCCCGCCAGCTCGCCGACGCGCTGGGTGCCGACGCGATCGAGATCGAGGTCGGCTGCTGCGGCGCCGAGGCGGTCGAGCAGGCCGTGGGCATCAGCTGGGGCCTGCAGGCCGCGCGCGACTTGCCGTCGCAGACCCCCGTGCTGGTGCGCGGCAACGACCTGCGCCTGGCCGCCGCGGCGGCCAACCGCCTGGCCGACGGCGGGCTCACCCACGTCTGGCTGGTGACGCCATGAACGACAGCACCGAAACCATGCCCGCCTTGCCGGGCACCGCCACGGCCGCCGCCGCCGCGGCCGCGCCGCTGGCGCGGCGGCTGCTGGATGCCGCCTTCCTGCTGTGCAACGGCGCCCGCGTGTTCGCCTACCTGCCGACGCTGTGGGCCATCCACGCCAGCGGCGACACCTCGCAGCATTCGCTGTGGACCTGGGGCACCTGGATGATGGCCAACCTGACGATGGCGCTGTGGCTGTTCGAGCGCGACCGCGGCTGCGGCGGCCGGCTCGACCGTGCGGTGCTCATCAGCCTGATGAACGGCGTGATGTGCCTGTCCGCGGTGCTGCTGATCCTGTGGCTGCGCCACTGAAACGGGGGCCCGCCGACGGGGGCGCCCGCCCGGGGCATGGCGGCGCGGCGAACCCGGCACGGATAATCGGCCGCATCCCCATCCCATCACCGCGCGGAGCACGCCATGGCCTCGGTCAACAAAGTCATCCTCATCGGCAACCTGGGCCGCGACCCCGAGGTGCGCTACGCGCCCAGCGGCTCGGCGATCTGCAACGTCACGCTGGCCACCAGCCGCCAGTGGAAGGACAAGACCAGCGGCGAGCGCCAGGAAGAAACCGAATGGCACCGCGTGGTCTTCTACGACCGCCTGGCCGAGATCGCCGGCGAATACCTGAAGAAGGGCCGCCCGGTCTACGTGGAAGGCCGGCTGAAGACCCGCAAGTGGACCGACAAGGACGGCGTCGACAAGTACACCACCGAGATCATCGCCGACCAGATGCAACTGCTGGGCGGCCGCGAGGGCGGTGGCGGCGGCGACGAGATGGGCGGCGGCGGCGGCGGCGCGCCGGCCCCGCGCAGTGCGCCGGCGCCGCGCAGCGCCCCGGCACCGAAGCCGGCGCCGAAGTCGTCCACCGGCTTCGACGACATGGAAGACGACATTCCGTTCTAGAGCAAGTTCCCCCGGGGGCCGGGCCAAGCCCGTTCGCCCCGAGCCATTTCGTGAATTCGCCGTTACAAAAACGGCGACCCGAACTCCCCTGATCTAGGGAGGCTGCAGCGGATCTGCCGTGCAAAATCCGCTCAGATCTGTTGCCAGCAAGAAAGGAGCAATCGCATGGCCGTAGACATGTTCATGAAGGTGGAGGGAGCCAGTGGCGAGTCGCAAGACGCCAACCACAAGGGCTGGACGAACATCGACTCGTTCACGTGGGGCGCGACGCAGCCGCACTCGATGGCCTCGGG
>JAIUPH010000020.1 GCA_020161065.1 Pseudomonadota bacterium | reverse complement strand
ACCACCACCACCACCACCACCACCACCACCACCACCACCACCACCACCACGCAAGCCGGCCGGGACGACGAGCCGCTCGCCGGCCAGCGCCGCGTCGGCCTGCAGGTGTTCGATCGCCGCCAGCAGCGTGGCGCCGACCACGGCTTCGATCAGCGGCTCCAGCAGCAGTGCCGGCGCCAGCGTCTCGGCGGCCAGCGCGAAGTCGGCGGCGCCGCCGGCCATGCCGCCGCGCTCGCTGCCGGCCAGCAGCGCGGGCAGGCCCAGCTCGGCCAGCCGCGGCCACAGCAGCCGGCGGTCGACCGCCGCGCGGCGCAGCCGCTGCAGCCGCGCCGCCGGGTCGCCGTGCGCGGCGACGAAGCGTTCGAGCGCGCTGGCCAGCATCGCCCTGGCTTCATCATCGAGTCCCGGCATGGTGGTCTCCTGCTCCGAAAATCGTATGCTTGCAGACAGTATGCCATACTACGATCTCTTCGATGGGTTCGATCGCCGCCCCGGCGCCGCCGGATGAGGAAGGGCAAGCAATGACTCGCAAGACGACCGGCATCACCGGCTATGGCGCCTACGTGCCGCGGCTGCGCATGGAGCGCGGCGCCATCGCGGCCGCCCACCAGTGGATGGCGCCTGCGCTGCGCGGCCTGGCCAAGGGCCGCCGCGCGTTCTGCTCGTGGGACGAAGACAGCGTGACCATGGCCGTCGAGGCGGCGCGCGACCTGGCGGCCGGCCGCGCCCTGCACGGCCCGCACGGCGTCGAGCGGCTGGTGCTGGCATCGACCACGCTGCCCTACGACGACCTGCAGAACGCCGTGCTGGTGGGCTCGGCGCTCGGCCTCGGCGACGAGGTCTTCACGCTCGACGTCGGCCACTCGCAGCGCGCCGGCGTGGCCGCGCTGCTCGATGCGCTGCGCGGCGCGGCCGACCGCGGCTCGCTGGTCATCGCCGCCGACCGGCCGCGCGCGCGGCCGGCCAGCGTGCAGGAGATGGGCTTCGGCGCCGGCGCGGCGGCCTTCGCCGTCGGCGGCGACGGCGTGCTGGCCGAGTTGCTCGGCGCGGCCAGCCAGTCGGTGCCTTTCGTCGACCACTTCCGCGCCGCCGGCAAGCGCTACGACTACGCCTGGGAAGAGCGCTGGATCCGCGACGAAGGCTACCTGGCCGGCGTGCCGCCGGTGATCGGCGCGGCGCTGGCCAAGGCCGGCGTGGCGGCCGCCGAGGTCAAGCACTTCGTGCTGGCCAGCCCCTGGCGCGGCACGGCGGCGGCGGTGGCCAAGGCGGCGGGGCTGCCCGCCGGCAGCGAGGCCGATGCGCTGGACGACGGCTGTGGCTTCGCCGGCTGTGCGCAGCCGCTGCTGATGCTGGCGCACACGCTGCAGCGGGCGCGGCCTGGCGAGGTCATCGTGCTGGTTGGCTTCGGCCAGGGTTGCGACGTGCTGGTGCTGCGAACGACGCCAGCGCTGCAGGACTTCAAGCCGGCGCGCGGCGTTGCCGGCGCGCTGGCCGACGGCCAGGTGCACGACGCCTACCTGCGCATGCTGTCGTACGACGACGCCATCGAGCTGGAATGGGGCATGCGCGCCGAGAAGCCGGTGAAGACGGCGCAGACCGAGGAATGGCGCTCGCGCGGGCAGCTCGGCGCCTTCGTCGCCGGCCGCTGCCGGCAGTGCGGCCAGGTGCAGTTTCCGCAGCTCGCCTATTGCGTGACGCCGGGCTGCCACGCGCCGGCCGCGCAGTTCGACGCCACGCCGCTGGCCGACGTGCCGTGCCGGGTGCTGACGTACACGGCCGACTGGCTGTCGTACCACCCGTCGCCGCCGCTGTACGTGGGCTTCGTGCAGTTCGACAACGGCGCGCGGCTGCTGATGGAGATGGTGGAGGTCGGCAGCGCCGGGCTGGAGGTCGGCACGCCGCTGCGCGTGGTGCACCGGATCAAGGAGCTCGACCGTGCGCGCAGCTCGCCGCGCTACTTCTGGAAGGCGACGCCGCTGCAGGCTTGAAAGGAATCGACATGGCCACGGGCATCAAGGACAAGGTTGCCATCCTCGGGATGGGCTGCTCGCGCTTCGGCGAGCGCTGGGACGTCGGCACGCCGCAGCTCATGGCGGAGGCTTTCGACGAAGCGCTGGCCGATGCGGGCATTGAGCGCGGCCGCATCGAAGCGGCCTGGTACGGCTCGGGCATCGACCAGATCAACGTCGGCAACTCGTGCATTCCGGCGGCGATGGCGCTGCGCCTGGAAGGCATTCCGGTCAGCCGCGTCGAGAACATGTGCGCCACCGGCACCGAGGCGCTGCGCGGCGCGGCCTACGCGGTGGCGTCGGGCGCGGTCGACATCGCGCTGGCGATCGGCGCCGAGAAGCTCAAGGACACCGGCTACGGCGGCCTGCCCTCGGCCTTCAAGGGCACGCTGAACGACCTGTGGATGCCGATGGGCTCGGCGCCCGCGGGCTTCGCGCAACTGGCCGCCGGCTACCGCGCCAAGCACGGCACGACGAAAGAGACGCTCAAGCGCGCACTGGCGCACGTGTCGTGGAAGAGCCACCAGAACGGCGCGCTCAGCCCGAAGGCGCATTTGCGCAAGCCGGTCAGCATGGAGCAGATCATCGGCGCGCCGATGATCGCCGACCCGCTGGGCCTGTACGACTGCTGCGGCGTCAGCGACGGCGCGGCCTGCGCCATCGTGACGACGCCGGCGATCGCGCGCGCGCTCGGCAAGCGCGAGCTGGTGACGGTGAAGGCGCTGCAGCTGGCCGCGGCGTCGGGCGTCGAGTCCGGCACGGCGTCCTGGGACGGCAGCCACGTCAGGACCACGCGCAACGCGGCGCGCCGCGCCTACGCGGAAGCCGGCGTCGGCGATCCGCGGCGGCAGTTGTCGCTGATCGAGGTGCACGACTGCTTCTCGATCACCGAGCTGGTGACGATGGAAGACCTGGGCATCTCGGACGACGGCCGCGCCGTGGCCGACATCCTCGACGGCTTCTACGACCGCGACGGTGGCGGCGTGCCCTGCCAGGTGGACGGCGGGCTCAAGTGCTTCGGCCACCCGATCGGCGCCTCGGGGCTGCGCATGGCCTACGAGGTCTACACGCAACTGCTCGGCCGCGCCGGCGAACGCCAGCTGGCCCGGCCGCCGGCGCTGGGGCTAACGCACAATCTGGGCGGCGTGCCGTACCTCGGCGTCGCCGCGATCTCGATTCTGGGGCTGCTGTGAACCGCTGCATCCCGAATCTCCGATAGGACGCCATGAAGCTCGACCGGCTGCTCGATTTCCAGATCCCGTCGCCGACCGCGACGCTGACGGCGCGCGACGCGGCGCTGTACGCGCTGGGCATCGGCGTCGGCGACCGGCCCGACGACGCGGCCGACCTGCAGTTCCTCTACGAACGGGCGCCGTCGTTCGCCGTTATGCCGTCGATGGTGAACGTGCTGTGCCACCCGGGCGGCTGGATCATGGCGCCCGAGCTGGCGGTGGACTGGGTGCGGCTGCTGCACGGCGAGCAGGCCTTCGAGATGCGGCGGCCGCTGCGGCCCGGCACCGACTACCGGGCCGACAGCCGCGTGCTCGGCGTGGTCGACAAGGGCGAGGGCAAGGGCGCGCTGCTGTACCTGCGCAAGGAACTGCGAGAGGCGGCGAGCGGCGAACTGGTCAGCACCGTCGACAGCACCTACGTGCTGCGCGGCGACGGCGGCTGCGGCTCCACGATGGACGCGGCGCCCGCGCCGCACGCGCTGCCCGAGCGTGCGCCGGACCAGGCGGTGGAACTTGCCACCTCGGCGCGGGCGGCGCTGATCTACCGGCTGAGCGGCGACTACAACCCGATCCACGCCGACCCGGCGATGGCCCGGAAGGCCGGCTTCGAGCGGCCCATCCTGCACGGCCTGTGCTCGCTGGGCGTGGCGACGCGCGCCGTGCTGCGCGCGGCCTGCGGCGACGATCCGGCGCGGCTGCGCTCGCTCGCCCTGCGCTTTGCGTCGCCGGTGTATCCGGGCGAGACGCTGGTCACCGAGCTGTGGCGCGACGGCGAGTTCGTCAGCTTCCGCACGCGGGTGGCCGAGCGCGGCGTGGTGGTGTTGAACAACGGGCGCGCGCGCGTCGACTGACGAGCGGCGCCGGCGGCGATCGACGCCGCGCCTTGGTTCGCGCCGCGCCTGAGTTCACGCCGCGCCTCGGTTCACGCTGATGCTCAGTTCACGCCGCGGCCGAGGTGCGACCAGTACGGTTCGCGCAGCAACGCCTTGTTCACCTTGCCCGCCGGCGTCAGCGGCAGGCGCTCGATGAACTCGATGCGCTTGGGCACCTTGTAGCCGGCGATCAGCCGCCGGCAATGGTCTTGCAGCGCGGCTTGGTCGAGGCCCTCGGCGTCCGCGCGGCGGACCACCAGCGCGTGCACGGCTTCGCCCCAGCGCTCGTTCGGGATGCCGATCACCGCCGCGGCGGCGACATCGGGGTGCGCGGCCAGCGCGTTCTCGACCTCGGCGCTGTAGACGTTCTCGCCGCCGCTGACGATCATGTCCTTCACGCGGTCGACCACGGTCAGGTAGCCGCCGCCGTCCAGGCGGCCGGCGTCGCCGGTGTGCAGCCAGCCGTCGCGGAAGGTGGCCGCGCTTTCTTCGGGGCGCCGCCAGTAGCCGGGCGACACCACCGGGCCGCGGACCAGGATCTCGCCGATCGCGCCGGCCGGCCGCTCGTGCCCTTGCGCGTCGACGACGCGGATCTCGACCAGCGCGCAGGCGCGGCCGGCGGATGCCGCGCGGCCGTCGCGCCAGCCGGCCTCGTCGTGGTCCGACGCGGCGCTCATGGTGGCGACCGCGCTCGACTCCGTCATGCCGTAGTACTGGTGCAGCGCCACCCACGGAAGCAAGGCCATCGCGCGCAGCAGCAAGGCGCCGGCGGCCGGCGCCGCGCCGTAGCTCAGCCGCCGCACGCTGCGCAGGCGCTGCGGCCGGAACGACGGGTGCTCCAGCAGCATCTGCAGCATCGTCGGCACCAGCGGCGCGTCGGTGACGGACTCTTGCTCGATGAGGTCCAGCGCCGCGCCGGCCTCGAACGCCGGGAACATCACCAGGCAGCCGCCGGCCAGCAGGTGCGGCAGCACGCGGGTGATCGAGGCGATGTGGAACACCGGCGTCGAGACCAGGCCGACGCTGCCGCGCAGCGAGTCGTTGTCGGCCAGCCGGCAGACCGCCGAGGCCAGCAGGTTGCCGTGGCTCAGCATCACGCCCTTGGCGCGCCCGGTGGTGCCGCCGGTGTAGATCAACGCGGCCAGGTCGGCGCCGCCGGCGCGGGCGTCGCGCAGCAAGGCGGCGGCCGGCGGCGGCTCGTCGATGCGCAGGCAGCGCGGCTTGCCGGTGTCCGCGCCGTGCAGTCCCTGCAGCGGCAGCAGCGCCTCCACGCGCTGCCGATGCGCGGCATCGGCAAAGACCGCAACGGGCTCGCAATCGGTGAGGGCGTGCGCCAGCTCGGCATCGGCCCAGCGCGTGTTCAGCGGGCAGAAGACCGCGCCCACCCACCAGCAGGCGAACATCAGCCCGATGGCGGGCGCCGAGTTGGTGGCCAGCAGCGCCACGCGGTCACCGTGGCCGATGCCGACCGACGACAGCTGGCCGGCGCGGCGCGCCACCTCGTCGAGCAGATCGGCATAACGCCAACGCAACGAGCCATCGACCACCGCCGTGGCGCCGGGCTCCAGGCGCGCGGCGCGGTGCAGCATCTGGGTCAGTTCCATCGCTTGCCGCTGGTCGTTTGCCGCTCGTCGCTTGCCGCTGGGCTCAGGCGGCTTGGCCGCTGCCATCGCTGCCATCGCTGCCCTCGCGCCGGCGGCGGCGGGCGGCCTGGCGCGCCAGGAAGGCGGCCAGCCGCTCCTTGTGGTCGGCGCTGGTGAATAGCAGGCTGTTGGCGATGCGTTCGACGTTGCGCGCCTGCGTGCGGTCGAGGTCGGCCGCCAGTTCGATCGACAGCTTGGCCAGCCCCAGCGCTTCCGGCGACAGGCCTTCCAGGTGCCGGCAGAAGGCTTCGGCTTCGCGGTCGAGCTCGTCGTCGGCAAAGGTCTCGTGGACGAGGCCGATCTGCTGCGCCTGCGCCGCGTCCACCGGCCGCCCGGCCATCGCGATCCAGCGCGCCCAGTGCGGCCCCACCAGCCGCACCAGACGGCTGATGCCGCCCGATCCCGGCAGCGCGCCCAACTCGATCTCGGGCAGGCCGTAGCGCGCGCTGCGGGCGGCCAGGCGGAAGTCGCACGACAGCGACAGCTCCAGCGCGCCGCCCAGGCATGGGCCCTGGTGCGCCACGACGATGGGTTTCTCCACCGCTTCGAAGTCGTCGAACAGCCGGTGCCACTTATGGCGGTACCAGGCGCGGCCGTCGATGCCGCCGGTGCCGGCCGCCGGCGACAGCGCCGGGCTGATCTCCGCCCCCGCGGAGAAGTAGCGCCCGCGGGCGCGCAGCAGCAGCACGCGCAAATGCGCTTGCGCGGCGAAGTGGTCGAGCGCCGCGCGCAGCCCTTGCAGCATGGCGTCGGAAATCGCGTTGAGCTTGTCGGGGCGGTCGAAGACGACATCGAGCCGCGCGCCGTGCTCGCTGACGTGGAGGCCGTCGAAGGCGTTCATCGCGATCGGGCGCCTACAGCGCCGGCCAGATGCCGCCCGACACCGGCAACTGCACGCCGGTGATGAACGACGATTCGTCCGACAGCAAAAAGACGGCGGCGTGCGCCACGTCGATCGGCTCGCCCAGGCGCTTGAGCAGCGTGCGGTCGCGCCATTGCGCGAGCAGCGCCGGGTCGACGCGTTCGAGCACGCGCGTGCGGATCAACGACGGCGCGATGCAGTTGACCGTGACCTCGGGCGCGAACTCGATGGCCATGGTGCGCGTCAGCGCGGCGACGCCGGCCTTGGCGGCGCTGTAGTCGGCCTGGCCGGCCTCGCCGGCCATCGACACCGACGAGACGTTGACGATGCGGCCGCGTCCGCGCCGGCGCATGGCGGCCACCGCCTGCCGGGCGGTCTGCAGGATGCCGCGCAGGTTGACGTGCAGCGTGGCGTCGAACTGCTCGTCGCCGAGTTCAAGCAGCGGCGTACGCAGGGCGCTGCCGGCGACGCCGCCGACGACGTTGACGATGCCGTCGACCTCGCCGAAGCGCGCCCGCGTCGCCGCGAACAGCGCGGCCACGGAAGCCGCGTCGAGCATGTCGGCCGTCTCGGCCAGCAAGCGGTCGGCCGGCGCCAGCCGCTGCTGCGCGGCCTGCACGCGCTTGGCCGAGCGGTCGGCCAGCACGACGCGCGCGCCTTCGGCCAGGCAGCGCTCGGCGATGGCCTCGCCCATCGGGCCGGCGCCGCCCGAGACCAGCACCGTTCGATCCGCCAGACGGTCCATCGGCGACGACTCCTCGACAATTGGTATGTCAGCATACCAGTTCGTCGCGGCGGCGGGAACCCGGCCGGCACGCGCCGCGGCCGGCGCGGCGGGATCAATCGGCGTCGCCGTCCTCGGCGCCGCTCTCGGCCTTGATGTCGACGAGGTTGTGGCGGACGGCCGTCAGCAGCTCGACCAGCGCGTGGCGCTTGGCCGGGCTGATGCCCTTGAGCATGCGCTCGCTCATCGCGTGGCTGGCGCCGCGCAGCTTGGCGATCAGCGCGTAGCCCTTGGTCGACACGAAGACGCGCTTGGCGCGGCCGTCGATCTCGTCGGGCCGGCGGATGATCAGCTCGGTCGCCTCCAGGCGGTCGACGAGTCCGCCGAGCGCCGCCTTGCCGAGATCGAGCACCTTGGCCAGGTCGCTCTGGATCATGCCGTCGTGCCGCGCGAGGTGCGCCAGCACCCACCATTGCGAGCGCGTCACGCCCAGCGGGCGCACGAAGTCGTCGAACACCGTGCGGCGCAGGCGCGACACGTCGTGCATCAGAAAGCCCAGCCGCTGGTCCCAGTTCTCGGCATCCAGCGGCTTGGGCAGCGCGGCCCGGGCCTTGGCGCGCGCCGCGTCGAGCGCGCGGTCGGACGCAGTTTGGCGCGGCCGCCGGCCGGCCGGCGTGGGGGCTGTGGTCGCTGCCGGCGTCTGGCGGGCGGGTCGTCGGGTGGTCGCCATCGGTGGGTGTCGCGGTTGGGGCGTGCCGGGCGCGCCTGGGCGGCACTGGCACTGGCACTGGCATCTGGTATGGCAGGGTACTACATCGCCGGGGCCGGGGCGGTGGCGATGACCGTGGCGGTGATCGAGCGGCCGGCCGATCCACAATCGCCCCCGCTACCTGCCGCCAGCCCGCGCCCGCGCTGGCGAGTGCCGAGGACCCGCCGATGCCGCGCCTGCCCGCCAAGACCGACGCCTCCAGCAACACCCCCAACGCCCGCGCCGCGGCGGCGGCAGCACCGTCGCCATCGCCGTCGCCATCCCCGCCACCGCAATGGCGCTTCCGCGCCCGCATCACCGCCGGCGAGCGCATCGCCATCGGCCCCGGCAAGATCGCGCTGCTGGAGGCCATCGAGCACAGCGGCTCGATCACCGCGGCGGCCAAGAGCCTGGACATGTCGTACCGCCGCGCCTGGCTGCTGCTCGACGAAGTCAACCGCTCGCTCAAGCAGCCGGCGGTCGATTCGGCCAAGGGCGGCACGGCCGGCGGCGGCAGCGTGCTCACCGAGGCCGGCCGCGAGCTGGTGACGCTGTACCGCCGCGTCGAGCAGACCGCGGCCGCTGCCTGCAAGGCCGACATCCGCCGCATCATGGCGATGCTGGCGCGCTGACGGCGAAGGCCCGCCGCCGCCGGCGGCTGCGATATATTCGCCAGTGCATATCCGCTGCGAAGAAAGGTCGCCATGACGGCCGCCGATGACTCCGTGACCGTACGCGCCGCCGCCATCCTCGACGACGGCGCCGTCGACGCCGATGCCTTGCTGGCCGCGGTGGCCTGCCAGCAGCGGCGCGCCGGGCGCCGCGTGCGCGGCCTGGTGATGACGCACCCCGACGACGCTTGCGGATGCGCCGAGGCGATGGTGCTGGTCGACCTGGAGACGCTGGACGAGTACCTCGTCTCGCAGCCGCTGGGCAGCGCCGCCGTCGGCTGCCGCGCCGACCCGCAGGGCTTTGCGCGCGCCAGCCAGGTGCTGCGCCGCGCGGCCGACGAGACGCCCGATTTGGTGATCAGCAACCGCTTCGGCAACCAGGAAGCCGAAGGCCGCGGCTTTCGCGCCGAGCTGCTGGAGATCCTGGCGCTCGGCCTGCCGCTGCTGACGGTGGTGACCAGCCGCCACCTCGACGCCTGGCGGCAGTTCTCCGGCGGCGCCGCCGTGCTGCCGGCGCGGCCCGACGCCATCGCCGCCTGGCTGCGCACGACGCTGGGCGCGGTGGACGACGCCGCACCGCCGGCCCGCGGCCCCGCCGCGCTGCATGCCTGAGCCGCGGCGGCCGCGCCGCGCGGCCGTGGCGCCGTGGTCGCCGTCTTCGCCGTCTTCGTCGTCTTCGTCGTCTTCGTCGTCTTCGTCGTCTTCGTCGCCGCCGCCGTCATCCTCGCGCCGCGCCTGGCTGGGCGCCGCGCTGGCGACTGCCGGCAGTGCCGGCAGCGCCGGCCTGCCGCTGCCGTGGCCGCTGGGGTGGCTGCCGTCGGCGCGCGCCGCCACGGCCGCCGGCGGCAACCTGATCCAACTCTTTGGGCGCCCGTCGCCTTCGCCGGCGCGCGTGTTCGCCGCCGGGCCGCCGGCGGCAGTGCTGCTGGCCTGCCTGGCGCCGCAGCGGCTGCTGGGCTGGCCGATGAGCCTGAGCGACGCCGCCAAACCCTGGCTGCCGGCCGCGGCGCGCGACAAGCCGTTGCTCGGCCGCCTGTCGGGCCGCGGCAGCACCGTCAGCCTGGAAGCGCTGCTGGCGCTCAAGCCCGACCTCATCGTCGACGCCGGCACGGTCGACCCGACCTACGTCTCCACCGCGCAGCGCGTGGCCGAGCAGACCGGCGTGCCCTATGCGCTGGTGGACGGCCGGCTGGCCGACAGCGCCGCGCAGTTGCGCCAGCTCGCGCGGCTGCTGGGCCCGTCGGCCGAATTGGACGCGCGCGCCGAAGCGCTGGCCGCCTTCGCCGAGCAGGCGCTGGCGGACGTGGCGCGGCCTGCGGCCGGTGCCGCGCGACCACCGGCCGCGGCCGGCGCCGGCGCGCCGCCTTCGGTCTACCTGGCGCGCGGCGCCGACGGGCTGGAGACCGCCACCGCCGGCGCGATCAATGCCGAGGTCATCGAGGCCGCCGGTGCGCGCAACGTCGCCGTTACGGGCCGCGCCGGCGTCGCCCGCGTCTCGATGGAACAGGTGCTGGGCTGGGCGCCCGACTGGGTGCTGACGCAGGACCGCAACTTCTTCCGCCTGGCGCAGACCGACGCCACGTGGCGCACGCTGCCGGCGCTGCGCGAAGGGCGGCTGCTGCTAGCCGCCGACCGGCCTTTCGGCTGGCTGGACGGCCCGCCCTCGGTCAACCGGCTGCTGGGGCTGAAATGGCTCGCCGCGGTGCTGCGCCGCGGCCCGGCGCCGGCGCCGGCACCGGCTCCGGCAAGCGAAGCGGCGCTGCAGCCGGTGCTGGACGAGGCCTTGCGCTTTCACGCGCTGTTCTACGGCATCACGCCGCCGCGCGAGACGCTGCAGGCCTGGCTCGACGGGCGTGGTTGAAGCTCCAGCAGCGGCCCCTGCCGCGGCGGCCGGCCGCCGCCGCGCCGCCTGGGGCTGGGCCGCGGTGCTGGCCTTGCTGGCGCTGGCGACGACGGCGGCTTTCGCGCTGGGCAAGTTCGCGTTGTCGCCGCAGGATTTGTGGGCCTCGGCCTGGGCGCGGCTCACCGGCGCCCCGCCGGCGCTGCCGCCGGCCGCCGAGGCGGTGATCTGGCGCGTGCGCGGGCCGCGCGTGCTGGCCGCCGGCGTGGTGGGCGCGGCGCTGGGCGCGGCCGGCGCGGCGTTCCAGGCGATGTTCCGCAACCCGCTGGTCTCGCCCGACATCCTGGGCGTCTCGGCCGGCTGCGGGCTGGGCGCGGCGCTGGCCATCCTGCTGGGGCTGCCGGTGGCGCTGGTCTCGGCCGCGGCCTTCGGCGGCGGGCTGCTGGCGGTGGCCGCGGTGATGCTGGTGGCCCGCCGCGTCGGCGAGCACGACCCCGTGCTGGTGCTGGTGCTGGCCGGCGTCGCCGCGGGCGCGCTGCTGGGCGCCGGCATCTCGCTGGTCAAGCTGCTGGCCGACCCCAGCGTGCAGTTGCCGGCCATCACCTTCTGGCTGCTGGGCGGGCTCAACGCGGTGACGGCGGCCGACCTCGGCTTCGCGCTGCCAGCGCTGCTGGCCGGCGCGGTGCTGCTGCTGCTGTGGCGCTGGCGGGTCAACCTGCTGTCGCTGCCCGACGACGAAGCGGCGGCGCTGGGCCTGCGGGTGGGCCGCTTGCGCGGCTGGATCGTCGTCGGCGCCACGCTGATGACGGCGGCCGCGGTGTCGCTCTCGGGCATCGTCGGCTGGGTGGGGCTGGTGGTGCCGCACGTCGCGCGGCTGATCGCCGGGCCCGAGTTCAGCCGCCTGCTGCCGCTGGCGATGGCGCTGGGCGCCGCCTTCCTGATGCTGGCCGACACGCTGGCGCGCACGCTGGCGCCGATCGAGCTGCCGCTGTCGGTGTTGACCGCCGGCGTCGGCGCGCCCTTCTTCCTGTGGCTGCTGGGGCGGCGGCGCCCGCGCGCATGACCGGAGAAGCCGCGCCGATGCTCGACGTGCAAGGCCTGGTCATCGGGCACCACGGCCGCGCCCTCGGCGAGCCGCTGAGCCTGGACCTGCGCGCCGGCGAGATCGTCGCCGTGCTGGGCCCCAACGGCTGCGGCAAGACCACGTGGTTCCGCACGCTGCTGGGGCTGATTCCGGCGCTGGGCGGCCGTGTGAGGGTCGATGGCGACGACCTGCTGGCGCTGGGCCGCGAGGCCATCGCCCGCCGCGTGGCCTACGTGCCGCAGGCGCACGCCGGCGTCTTCGCGTACACGGTGCAGGACCTGGTGCTGATGGGTCGCGCGGTGCACGTGGCCGCGTTCTCGACGCCTTCGCGCGCCGACCGCGAGGCCGCCGCCGCGGCGCTGCAGCGCCTGGGCATCGCCCACCTCGCGGCGCGGCCCTGCACCGAAGTCAGCGGCGGCGAGCGCCAGCTTGCCTTGATCGCCCGCGCGCTGGCGCAGGCGGCGCCGGTGATCGTGATGGACGAGCCGACCGCCAGCCTCGACTTCGGCAACCAGCGCCTCGTGCTGCGCGAGATCGAAGCGCTGAAGGCCCGCGGCGTGGCGGTGCTGCTGTCGACGCACCAGCCCGAGCACGCGCTGCGCATCGCCGACCGCGTGGCGCTGATGGGGCAGGGCAGGCTGCAAGGCTTCGGCGCGCCGGCCGCGGTGATGACGGCGCCGGCGCTGGCCGCGCTGTATGGCGTGGACGCCGCGGAGGTGCGGCGCAGCGTGCCGGGCGTGGCCGGTGTGGCGGACACGGCGGACACGGCCGCCGTTGCGCCTTCGACCGCCGACCGCGCCGACCGGACCGACCGCGGCGACCGAGCCGACCGCGCCGACCCCGACGCCATCGACTTCGCCGCCGTCTACCGCGCGCAGTTTCGGCGCCGGCCGCTGCTGCCCAAGCCGGCCAGCGCCTGGGACGGCCGCGCGCGCGACTACGCCAGCCACAGCGGCCGCAGCGGCTACGCGCAGGACTTCCTGGCGCGGCTGGACCTGAGCGGCGCGCGCACGTTGCTGGACGTGGGCTGCGGCCCCGGCACGCTGGCGTTGCCGCTGGCCCGGCGCGGCATCAGCGTCGTCGCGCTGGACCACAGCGCCGCGATGCTGGAACAACTGCGGGCCAAAGCCGGTGAGCAGGAGCTTACCAACGTGCAGACCATCCACCGCGCCTGGGAAGACGACTGGCACAACGTGCCGGTGTGCGACCTGGCGATCGCCTCGCGCTCGACCACGGTCGACGACCTCGACGCCGCGCTGGCCAAGCTGCAGCGCCACGCGCGCTTGCGTGCCACGCTCAGCTACCCGGCCGACGGCGCCTTCATCGACGCCGGCATCGCCGCCGCGCTGGGCATCGAGCTGCCGCGCGTGCCCGATCTGACGCTGCTGGTCGGCATGCTGCGCCGGCGCGGCCTGCAGCCGCGCATCGACTACCTGCAAACGCCCAGCCGGCTGGCCGGCTGTGAAGGCTTCGACGCGTTCGCGCAGCGCCTGGCCTGGTCGACCGGGCCTTTCGACGACGCGGCGCGCGAGCGCTTGCGCCGCTGGTACGAGGCCGACCCCGCGCGCGCCGCGCGCGGCGGCGCAGGCATGCGCTGGGCGTTTGTGTGGTGGGCGGTGGATGGGAGCTGAGGAAGCCGCGCCCCGCCGCGTCCTGGCTCCTTCTCCCGCTTGCGGGAGAAGGCCGGGATGAGGGTGTCTGCGTGCGTCCGGCCCTCACCCCAACCCTCTCCCACACGTGGGAGAGGGGGCGTCCTTCAGCAGGATCAGCCGCCCACCTCGACCATGAAGTCGGGATCGAAAGCCGCGTTCTCGTTGACGCCGGTGCGCGCGTAGCCGCGCGGGTTGCAGACCACGCGGCTGCCGTTCACGCGGTGGTCGAAGCTGTCGTGCGTGTGGCCGTGGATCCACAGCGCGACGCGCTCGCCGTCCAGCAGGTGCGCGGCGTCGGAGACGAAGCAGGCGTTGAGCAGCGAATCGGCAAAGCGCGGGTGGATGCTGTGGCGCGACGGCGCGTGGTGCGTGATCACCACCGTCGGCCCGGCGTGCGGCCGCGCCAGCCGCTCCTGCAGCCAGCGCGCCTGGCGCGCGAACAGCGCGGCCGAGTCCTCGGGCGTGAACGGCGCCTCGGCATCGGCATGGCGGCGGATGCGGCTGAAGTCGCGCACCAGGCGCAGCGCCTCGGCCTTGGCCGCGGCCTGGCGCTGCGCGTCGGGGAACAGCGCGAAGTCGGTCCACAGCGTGGCGCCCAGGAAGCGCACGCCGCCCAGCAGGCATTCGTCGCCGTCGAGCAGCCGCACGCGGGTGCCGGCGCACAAACGGCGCAACTCGTCCAGCCGGCCGTCGATGCTGCCGCCGTAGAACTCGTGGTTGCCCGGCACGTAGAGCACCGGCTTGTCGAAGCGCAGCGCCCAGGCCACGGCCTCGCGCGGGCGCGAAACGTCGCCGGCCAGCACCACCACGTCGGCGTCGTTCATCGGCCGCTCCATCTCACCGAACCCGAGGTGCAGGTCGGACAGGATGTTGAGCTTCATGGCCTGCCGATGTATCACACTGCGGCGATTCGGACGGCCGCAGGGCGTTGCCGTCGACCCGGGGAGTAAGCCGCTTGTTCAAGCTCGCGTTCGCGTCGTGCGCCCGCATCCAGGACCTGCCGCTGCAGCCGGCGTGGAACGAGATCCGCGCCGCGGCGCCCGATGCCTTGCTGCTGCTGGGCGACAACGTCTACCTCGACGACAACGGCCACGCCGATGCCGACGCGCTGGCCGCCGAACTGCGCCAGCACTACCGCCGCCAGCTGGCCGAGCCCTCCTTCGCGGCGCTGCTGGCCGACCTGCGCCGGCGCGGCAAGGCGGTGCTGGCGATCTACGACGATCACGACTTCCTCGGCGACGACCGCTGCGGCGCCGACGAAGACGGCGCGCTGCGCGAAGCGGCGCGCGCCGAACTCGTGCAGGCCTTCGATCCCGTGACCACCGGCGCCGAGGTCTACCGGCGGCAAAGCTTCGGCCTGGTCGACGTGATCGTGCTCGACACGCGCTTCCACCGCCGCCGCCCGCTGCCGATCGACGACGGCGCCGATGCCGTGCTCGGCGCCGCGCAATGGCAGTGGCTGCAGCAGCAACTGCGGGCCGCCAGCGCCCCTTTCGTCGCGGTGGCCTCCAGCATCACGCTGCACCACTTCGCCGACGAGAGCTGGGAGCGGTACCCCGGCGCCTTCGCCCGCCTGCGCGGCCTGCTGCGCGCGCGGCGCGGCGCGCTGCTGCTGTCGGGCGACGTGCACCGCAACGCGGTCTACGACGACAGCGGCGTGATCGAACTCGTCAGCTCGGCCGTCGCCCGCCGCGGCCTGGTCTTCGGCGCGCTGCGCAAGAACTACGGGCTGCTGAGCTTCGACGAACGCGGCGTGCGCGTCGAGCTGCGCAGCCTGAAGGTGGGCGGGCGCTTCGACTTCCGCATCGAGCTGGACGATTGGCGGTTGCCTTGAAGGCTTGAACGGGCCGCCACCGCATCAGAACGTCGTCACCAACTGCCCGCCCAGCAGCCAGTTGCGGCCGGGCGCGGCCTCGAAGAAGCGGCCGTTGCCTTCGTTGACGATCACCGAGCCGGCGTAGGTTCGATCCATCACGTTGTCGACGCGCGCGAACACCGACCAGCGGCCGCCGGCCCAACGTCCCAGGTAACCGGCCTGCAGGTTGACGACGGCGTAGCCGGCCGCCGCGTCGCTGTTGGCGTCGTTGACCGGCACGCGGCCCGACGCGCGCAGCTCCAGCGCCGCGCGCCAGCCGCGCTCGGGCTCCCAGCCGGCGCTGAAGGCCGCGGTCGACGCGGCCACGCCGGGGATGCGGTTGCCCGCCGGGATCCGCAGCGTCGGCTGCGGGCAGGGCGTGGCGGCGCAGGTCAAGAAGTCCTGGCGGTAGCGCGCGTCGAGGTAGGCGTAGGCCAGCGCCAGCTCCAGGTCGCCCAGCGTGCGCGCGCGCCACGCCGCCTCGGCGCCCTGGCGCCGCGTGCTGCCGGCGTTGGTGAAGGTCGCGCGCCCACCGACGTTGCCGAGCGTGACGATCTCGCCGCGCGTTCGCACCTCGAAGCCGGCCAGGCTCCACTCGCCCCAGGCGCCCAGGCGGCCCTTCAGCCCCAGCTCGGCGTTGCGGCTGCGCGCGGCGCGCAAGCCCAGGTTGAGCCCCGTCTGCCCGTCGGCGCGGTAGGCCAGCTCGTTGAGCGTGGGCGTCTCGAAGCCGCGGCCCACGGTGGCGTAGACGCGCAAGCCCTCGCTCAGCGCCCAGCTCGCGCCCAGCACCGGGTTGGCGGCGCTGAAGGCCACCGCGCCGCTGTCGTCGGGGTTGGCGCCGACGATGTAGTGGTCGGTGGAGCGAAAGCGCACGCGGCTCGTGCGCAGCCCGGCATTGAGCTGCAGTGCGGCCAGCGGCCGCCACGACGCTTGCGCATAGCCGTCCAGGCTGGTCACGTGGTTGTCCTCGTCGCGGCGCAGCGCGCCTTCGACGCCCAGCGTGGCGCCGCTGAAGTTCTGCCGGCCGCGGCGCTGCTCGTCCAGCCCGTCCCGCGCGACGCCCAGCACCAGCGACGATGGGCCGCCGGCCAGCGTGCCGCTGATGCGCCAGCGCAGGTCGGCGCCGGCGTAGCGGCGTTCGAGCTGGATCACGCCGCCCGGGTGCAGCGCATTGGCCTGCGTGGCAACCGGAATCGCCTGGAACTGCTCGGTCTCGCGCTGGCCGCCGTACAGCAGCAGCTGCAGCGCGTGGTTCGCGTTCAGGCGGTGGTCGACGGTCAGCCCGAGCTGCGATTGATCGAAGGTCTTGCGCGTGTCGAAGTTCAGCGCCGCGGCGTCGGCCGCGCGCGGGTCGGCCTTGAACTGCGCGCGCGTCAGCCCCAGCGGGTCTTGCGCCAGCGGCAGCGCGACCGCGTTGCCGACCAGGCCGATGCGCGTGTCGGCGCCGAGTTGCCATCCGAGTTTGGCGTTAGCCACCCGCCGCCGCGCGGCGCTGTGTTCGCGACTGCCGTCGGTCGCGAAGGCGCTGCTGCTCAGCACGTAGCTGAAGGCCTCGTCGCGGCCGCTGAGCTTGAGCCCGGCGCGCCACACGCCGCTGCTGCCGGCGGCGCCCGACAGCGTCAGCGTCGGCGGGCCTTGGCCGTCTTCGGTGAAGACCTGCAGCACGCCGCCCGACGAGTTGCCGTACAGCGCCGAGAACGGCCCGCGCAGCACCTCGATGCGGTCGACCGAGCCGAGGTCGATGTTCGAGAGCTGGCCCTGGCCGTCGGGCAGCGTGGCCGGGATGCCGTCGACGTAGACGCGCACGCCGCGGATGCCGAACGAGGCGCGTGCGCCGAAGCCGCGCACCGAAAGCTGCAGGTCCTGCGCGAAGTTCTGCCGGTCCTTGATCTGCAGCCCGCTGACGCCGGCCAGGCTTTCCGACAGGTTGACCTGCAGCCGGCCGTCGCGGATGGCCTCGCCGTCGATGCGGTCGATCGACGCCGGCAGCTCGAAGGCCGGCATCTCGGTGCGCGTGGCGGTGACGACGAGGGTCTCGGCGCGCGGGGCAGCGGCCGGCGGGGTCTGCGCCTGCGCCGGCGCGCCGGCGCCGATCAGCAGGCCGGCGGCGCCGAGCGCGGCCGGCGCGCGGAGCCAGGCGCTCAAACCACGCCTTCCTGCCGAAGCTGATCGATCTCGGCGGCGCTGCAGCCGATCGAGCGCAGCAGCGCCTCGCTGTGCTCGCCCAGGCGCGGCGGCGGCGTCTGCACGTCGGGGTCGCCGCCGGAGAGCTTGAAGCCGCTGCGCGCCACCTGCAGCGGCCGGCCGACGCCGGGCGCCGCGTCGAAGGTCTTGAGCAGCGCGCGCTGTTGCACCTGGGGCAGCGCCAGCGCCTGCGGCACCGTCAGCACCGCGCCGGCGGGGATGCCGATGCGGCTGAGCAGCGCCTCCCACTCGGCGCAGGGGCGCTGGCGCAGCCGTCCCTCCAGCAGTGCCGTCAGCGCAGCGCGGTGGCGCTTGCGGTCCTCGCGCAGCGCGAAGCGCGGGTCGTCGGCCAGCTCGGGGAGGCCCAGCGCCTGCACCAGCGCGACGAACTGTTCCTGCTTGTTGGCGGCGATGTTGAGCATGCCGTCCTGCGCGCGGAAGGCGCCCGAGGGCGCGGCGGTGAAGTTGTCGTTGCCGTGCGGCTGCGGGTCGACGCCGGCGATCAGGTGGTTGGAGACGATCCAGCCCATCGAGCACAGCGCACTGTCGAGCATCGAGACATCGATGAAGCCGCCTTCGCCGCTGCGCAGCCGGCGCACCAGCGCGGCGCTGATCGCGAAGGCCGCCGTCATGCCGGCCAGCGTGTCGGCCACCGGATAGCCCACGCGCAGCGGCGCGCTGGCGGCGTCGCCGGTGATGCTCATCATGCCCGACAGGCCCTGGATGATCTGGTCGTACGCCGGCGCGCCCTTCATCGGGCCGTCCTGGCCGAAGCCGGAGATCGCGCAGTAGACGAGCTGCGGGTTCTCGGCCGCCAGCGCCTCGTGCGACAGGCCCAGCCGCTGCATCACGCCGGGGCGGAAGTTCTCCACCAGCACGTCGAAGCGGCGCACCAGGCGGCGCAGCAGGTCCTTGCCGCGCTCGGTTTTGAGGTCGAGCGTCAGCGATTGCTTGCCCGCGTTCTGCGCCAGGAACGAAGCACCCATGCGCGCCGCGTTCAGCGCCGGGTCGGCGCCGAGCTGGCGCGCCAGGTCGCCATCGCCGGGCACTTCGACCTTGACGACCTCGGCCCCCAGCAACGCCAGCTGGTAGGCGCAGAAAGGGCCCGCCAGCACGTTGGTGAGGTCGAGGACGCGGATGCCTTGCAATGCGCTGCTCATCGCGCGATTTTGCGGACCGCGGCGCGCGCCGCCCAGGCGGGCGATCCCCGGGGCGCCGCCGTCAGTCGCGCTGCAGCCGCTGGCGCACTTCCTGGATGTGCGTGCGCAGCGCGTACAGTCCGTCGGCGTAGCTCAGCGGCACGCTGACCTCGCCGACGTGGCGCTCGATCTGGTCGAGCTCGGCCAGCAGCTCGGCGCGCGGGCGCTTTCCTTGCGCGCGCTCCACCGCGCGCAGCTGGCCGTACCAGCGGAACACGCGCGAGCGGATGCGGAACTCCACCAGCGGCGGCAGCACGCGCGACAGCGGGATCAGCACCGCGCCGATGGCCAGCAGCGCCACCCACATGCGGTCGGCCAGGTTGGCCACCCAGAACGGCAGGTACTGCTGCAGCCAGGGCGGCCCGCTGCGGTAGATGCGCTGCGCCTCGGGGGCGATGGGCAGCTCGCTGTTGGCGGGGTTGGGGAACTCGCCCTTGCGCTGGAACCAGCCGGCGCCGCCGTGCACCTGCTGCGCGGCCTGCACGAACAACTGCACCAGCGCCGGATGCAGGCTTTCGCGCGCCAGCAGCGTGGCAGTGGGCGCCACCAGGCGCACGTCGGCCGGCGGCAGGTCGCGCGCCAGGTCGACCACGCCGCGCGGCAGCGTCACCGGGCTCATGAACGGGAAGCGGCGCGAATAGGCCTCGGCCTGCGCGAAGTCGAGCAGCCGGATGCCCGGCGTCTGCAGCAGCATCTGCACCATCTGCGACTCGGGCGCCGAGACCAGCGCCAGCGCGTCGATGCGGCCTTCCAGCAGGTCCACCACGGCCGGCGTGGTGGACTGCTGCTGCAGCGTCAGCGCCGCGGGGTCGATGCGGTTGGCCTCCAGCAGCATGCGCATCAGCGGCGGCACGCCGCTGCCGGGCGCGCCGACGTTGACCGTCCAGCCGGTCAGTTGCGTCAGGCTGTCGATGTGGTCGCGCTTGGCCAAGCGTTGCGCCGAAGATTCGCGGTAGAACAGCCACAGCGGCTCGTGGAACAGGCTGCCCAGCGAGACGAGGTCGGCGTCGGGGTCGAGCTGGCCAGGGCGCACGGCGTCGGCGCCGCCTTGCACGAAGGCGAGGTCGACGCCGGAGTTCGGGTCGCGCAGCAGCGCCAGGTTCTCGGCCGCGCCCTGGGTGGCGCGCAACTCGACGGTGATGCCGTGGCGGCGCAGCCGCTCGGCGTAGCGGCTGCCGAACTCGGCATAGGCGCCCTGCGGCACGCCGGTGGCCAGCACCACGTGGCGCGGCGGCTGCGGCTGCAGCCAGGCGTAGGCCGCCCACAGCAGCGCCAGCGCCAGCAGCAGCAGCGGGCCGAAGCCGAGCAGGAACGCCCGCACCGGCAGCAGCACTTCGCGCAAGACCTTGTCAGTCATCGCGGCTCACCGGGCAACCGTCGCGCCGGCGCGCGCCGGTGTGAGCGCTGTGGAACGGCCATGCGCGTTCACAGGAAGCGGGCGATGCCTTCGACGTCTTCGGGGAACAGCTGCCCGGCCTCGGCCATCAGCAGCCGGCCGTCGCGGCCGCGCACCAGCGTCACCGGCAGGCCCTTGGGCTTGGGCAGCGCGGTCGCCAGCGCCGGCGAAGCCCAGGCCGAGGGGAAGCGGTATCCGCGTTTCGTGAGGTAGGCGGCAGCGTCCTCGGGCTTCTTGTCGATGGCCAGGCCCAGGAAGCGCAGCCCGCGCTCGCGCTGCGCCAGCCACAGCTGGTTCATCAACGGCGACTGCACGGCGCAGAACGGGCACCAGCTGGCCCACCAGTAGACCACCAGCACCTGGCCCTGCGCATCGGCGGCGCGGAAGCGGCCGCCGTCGAACAGCGGCAGCTCGGCAAAGGCGGGCAGCGCGGCCAGGTCCAGCCGGCTGCCCACGGCGGGCAGCGGCGGCGCCTTTTCCTCGTCGGCACGCGCCGGCGGCAGCAGCGCGCCGGCGGCGGCGGCCAGCAGCAGCGGGCGGCGGCGCAAGAGGGGCAGCAAGCTCACATCCGGCCTTTCCACGGCACCAGGCGGCGTTCGACCCAGCGCATGAACAGGTCGAACAAATAGGCCACGATGCCGATCACGAAGATGCCCATGATGACGATGTCGGTGCGCAGGAAGTTGCTGGCGTTGAGCACCATCTGCCCGAGGCCGACGTGGGCGGCCACCATCTCGGCGGCCACCAGCGTGGTCCAGCCGAAGCCGATGGCGATGCGCATGCCGACCAGGATCTCGGGCAGCGCCGCCGGCAGGATGACGTGGCGGATCACCTGGCCGTAGGTGGCGCCCATCGAATACGCGGCGTGGATCTGCTCGCTGCTGGCGCTTTTCATGCCCGAGCGTGCGGCCAGCGCCAGCGGCGCGAAGCAGGCCAGGTAGATGAGCAGCACCTTGGGCATCTCTTCGATGCCGAACCAGATGATGATCAGCGGCAGGTAGGCCAGCGGCGGCAGCGGGCGGTAGAACTCGATCGGCGGGTCGAACACGCCGCGCGCGACGCGGCTGACGCCCATCGCGATGCCCACCGGCACCGCGGTGACGAAGGCCAGCCAGAAGGCCACCGTCACGCGCAGGATGCTGGCCACGAAGTGCTGCCACAGCGGCTGGTCGTTGGCGCTGCCGGTGAGGTAGTCGACGAAGGTCTGCCACACGGTCTGCGGCTTGGGCAGGAACAGCGGCTTGATCAGCCCGAACTGCGTGACGACGAACCAGGCCAGCAGCAGCAGCGCGATGGTGGCCGCGCTGATCCACAGGCTGGAGCCTTCGCCCGGTTCGCGGAAGCGGCTGGTGCGCGGCGCTTCAGCCATGGGCGGCGGCCTGCGGCGGCGCTTCGCGGTGGTGCACGCGCGCCAGCACCTCTTCGCGCAGCGCGATGAAGGCCGGCTGGCTCTTGATGGCGCGCGCGTCGTGCTGCTGCAGGAATTCGCGCGAGAACGGCAAGTCGTCGTAGACGTGGCTGATGCGCCCGGGGCTGGGGCTCATCACCACCAGCCGCGTGGCGAGGAACAGCGCCTCCTCGACCGAGTGGGTGATGAAGAACACCATCTTGCGCGTGGCGGCCCAGGCTTCGAGCAGGATCTCCTGCACCTGTTCGCGCGTGAAGGCGTCGAGCGCGCCCATCGGCTCGTCCATCAGCAGCACCGCGGGGTCGTTGGCCAGCGCGCGCGCAATGCCCACGCGCTGCTGCATGCCGCCCGAGAGCTCGTACACCGCGCGCGCGCCGAAGCCCTGCAGGCCCACCAGCGCCAGCTTCTCGTCGGCCACGCGCTCGCGCGCGGCGCGCTCCACGCCGCGCAGGCGCAGGCCCAAAGCGACGTTGTCGCGCACGGTCAGCCAGGGCATCAGCGCGTGCTTCTGGAACACCACGCCGCGGTCGGCGCCGGGGCCTTGCACCGGCCGGCCGTCGAGTAGGATCTGCCCGCTGCTGGGCGGCAGGAAGCCGGCGATGCAGTTCAGCAGCGTGGTCTTGCCGCAGCCCGAGGCGCCGAGCGCGACGACGAAGTCGCCGTCGCGCAGGCACAGGTCGACGGTGGCCAGCGCCTGCAGCGTGCCGCCCTTGACGGCGTAGTTGACGCTGAGCCCGCGGATGTCGAGCGTGGGCATGCGGGCTTCGGGGCGGCGGCGCGGCGCGGGCGGGGCGGGGCTTACTTGGCCGCCATCGCCTTCTTGATGTAGGCGTCGGTCACGAAGGCCTTGTAGTCGGGCTTGACTTCCTGGATGCGGCCCTGCTCCTTCAGGAACGCGGCCGTGCTCGTCATCGCCTTGGCGGCGCCGCCGCCCAGCCAGTTGGGGCCGAGCTGCTCCTGCATGGTCGGGAAGCTGTACAGCCCCATCACCGGCGGCACGTCCTTGGCTTCGGCCTTGGTCCACTTGGCCACCGCCTTCACCTCGGCGGAGTCGGCGGTCCACTTGGCCTTGTTGTCGCGGTAGGCGGCATCGGCCTTGGCCAGCGCCTTGACCAGCGCGACCATGAAGTCGCCGTGCTCGGCGGCCCACTTGGTGTTGACGATCAGCCCGTCGAAGGTGGGGAAGCCCTTGGCGCCGATGGTCTTGGAGGTGGCGATGACCTTGCCGTTGCCCTTGATCTTGCTGAGCACGGGGTCCCAGACGAAGGCGGCGTCGATGTCGCCGCGCTCCCAGGCGGCGGCGATCTCGGGCGGCCGCAGGTTCATCACGTTGACGCTCTTGGCGTCGACGCCGTCGACCTTCATGATGGCCATCAGCTGGTAGTGCGCCGTGCTGACGAAGGGCGTGGCCACCTTCTTGCCCTTGAGGTCCTTGATGCCGTTGATGTTGCTGCCGTTGCGGGCGATCAGCGCCTCGGCGTCGGCGATGTCGTCGAGGATCCAGAACAGCTGGATGTCCTGGCCCTGGCTGGCCGCCGCGACGATGGGGCTGGAGCCGGCCTCGCCGATCTGCACGTCGCCGCTGGCCATGGCCTTGATGACGTCGCCGCCGCCGCCGAACATGCGCCAGTTGATCTTGTAGCCGGTGGTCTTCTCCAGCTCGCCCGACTCCATCACCGTGCGCAGCGGCACCAGCATGTCCTGGTGGGCGAAGGTCACTTCCTTCTTCGGCTGCGCCAGCGCCGGGCTGCTGCAGACGACGGCGACGGCCGCCAGGGCGGCCAGGGTGCTCTTCATCAGGCTCATCGGGTTTCCTCCGGGTGGTGATGATGCGTGCGACGCAAGGCGCGGGAGCGCAATGATGCCAGTGCCCGCCGCCGCTGGCTGCAGGTTTCGCCGCTGGCCGGCGGCGCGCGATCGGCGCCAGAATGCGCCGTCACGCCACCTTCGCCACCGGAGCCGAGCCATGGGACACGCCGAACCCGAAGTCGCCACCAGCCTGCAGCCGTTCTGGATGCCGTTCTCGCCGAACAAGGAGTTCAAGGCCGAGCCGCGGCTGTTCGCGCGCGCGCAGGGCATGTACTTCTATACGCCCGATGGCCGCGCGGTGATCGACGCCTCGTCGGGCCTGTTCTGCGTGGCCGCCGGGCATTGCCGCAAGGAGATCGCCGAGGCCGTCTACCGCCAGTTGCAGACGCTGGACTTCACCGCGCCCTTCCTGCGCGGCCAGAGCAAGGCCTTCGAGCTGGCGGCGCGCATCGCCGAGTACACGCCGGCCGGACTGAACCGCGTGTTCTTCGTCAACAGCGGCTCCGAGGCGGTGGACACCGCGATGAAGGTGGCGCTGATGCTGCACCGCGTGCGCGGCCAGCCGCAGCGCCAGCTGTTCGTTTCGCGCGAGCGTGCCTACCACGGCGTCAACATGGGCGGCGTGGCGCTGGCCGGCATGGTCAACAACCGCCGTGCCTACGGCGTGGGGCTGGGCGGCGTCTACCACATGCGCCACACGGCGCTGCCGCAGAACCGGTTCGCGCGCGGCCAGCCCGAGGCCGGCGCCGACCTCGCCGACGACCTGCTGCGCTTTTGCCAGCTGTACGGCGGCGAGAACATCGCGGCCTGCTTCGTCGAGCCGGTGGCCGGCTCCTACGGCTGCCTGCCGCCGCCCAAGGGCTACCTGCAGCGGCTGCGCCAGATCTGCGACGAGCACGGCATCCTGCTCGTCTTCGACGAGGTCATCACCGGCTGGGGCCGCCTGGGCGCGCCGTTCGCGGCGCAGGCCTTCGGCGTGACGCCCGACCTGATGACCATGGCCAAGGCCATGACCAACGGCGCGCAGCCGATGGGCGCGGTGGTGGCGCAGCAGGCGGTCTACGACGCCATCACCGAGGCCGGGCCGAAGCAGGGCGTGGAGTTCTTCCACGGCTACACCTACAGCGCGCACCCGGCGGCCTGCGCGGCCGGGCTGGCGATGATGGACATCTTCCGCGACGAGCGCTTGTTCGACCGCGCCGCCGCGCTGGCGCCCTACCTCGCCGACGGCCTGCATTCGCTGGCCGACGCGCCCGGCGTGGCCGACGTGCGCTCGATCGGGCTGATGGGCGCCATCGAGATGGCGCCCGCCGGCAGCCCCGGCGCGCGCGGCCACGAGCTGCAGAAGAAGCTCTACGACATCGGCCTCAACCTGAAGAACACCGGCGACTCGCTGATCGTCGCGCCGCCGCTGGTGGCCGAGCGCCAGCACATCGACGAGATCGTCGCCAAGTTGCGTGAGGCGTTGGCGTCGTGACAGCCGCGGCAGAGACCGTCGTCTACCCGGCGCGCCGCATCCTCACGATGCACCCGGCGCGGCCCGAGGCCACGCACGTGGCGGTGCGCGACGGCCGCATCCTCGGCGCCGGCAACCTGGACGAGCTGAGCGGCTGGGGCCCGCACCGGCTGGACACGCGCTTCGCCGACCTGGTGCTGATGCCGGGGCTGGTGGAAGGCCACAGCCACCTGATGGCCGGCACGCTGTGGCGCTACGTCTACTGCGGCTACTTCGACGCCGTCGACCCCGCCGGCCGCACCTGGCCGGGGCTGAAGAGCCTGGACGCGGTGGTGCAGGCGCTGGCGCAGGCCGCGGCGGCGGCCGGCGGCGACGGGCCGGTGGTCGGCTGGGGCTTCGACCCCATCTACTTCGGCCAGCAGCGCTGCAGCCGCGCCGACCTCGACCGCGTCAGCGCCAGCCGCCCGGTGGGCCTGATGCACGCCAGCGCGCACATCCTCAACGTCAACAGCGCGGCGCTGCAGCGCGCCGGCTTCCTGCGCACGGGCATCGACCACCCGGGCTTTCCGCTCGGCGCCGACGGCCTGCCCAGCGGCGAGCTGAAGGGCCCCGAGGCCATGCTGCCGGTGCTGGACCACGTGGGCCTGAACCGCAGCTTCCTGTCGGGCGACGAGCAAGGCATGCGCGACTTCGGCCGCCTGTGCGTGCGCGCCGGCGTCACCACCGCCACCGACCTGGCGGCGACGCTGGGCGACGCCGAACTGCAGACGCTGCTGCAGGTCACCGGCGACGCTGCCTACCCCGTGCGGCTGGTGCCGCTGCTGCGGCTGATCGGCCTGACGCCGGCCGCCGCCGTGCAACGCGCCAAGTCACTGGCCGAGCGCAGCACCGAGCAGTTGCGCCTGGGCCGCATCAAGGTGGTGGCCGACGGCTCGATCCAGGGCTTCAGCGCCCGGCTGCGCTGGCCGGGCTACTACAACGGCAGCCCCAACGGCCTGTGGTACACGGCGCCCGAGGCGATGCGCGAGTGCTACGAGCTGGCCTTGCAGCACGGCGTGCAGGTGCACACCCACACCAACGGCGACGAGGCCACCGAGCTGGCGCTGGACTGCCTGCAGCAGGCGCTGGGCCGCCAGCCCGCGAGCGACCACCGCTTCACGCTGCAGCACTGCCAACTGGCCGACGACGCGCAGTTCCGCCGCATCAAGGCGCTGGGCCTGTGCGTCAACCTCTTTGCCAACCACCACTTCTACTGGGGCGACCAGCACCGCGCGGTGACCGTCGGCCCCGAGCGCGCCGAGCGCATGAACGCCTGCCGCTCGGCGTTGGACGCCGGCGTCACGCTGGCCATCCATTCCGACGCGCCGATCACGCCGCTGGCGCCGCTGTTCACCGCCTGGTGCGCCGTCAACCGTTTGACGGCCAGTGGCCGCGTGCTCGGCGAGCGCCAGCGCATCAGCGTCGGCCAGGCGCTGCAAGCCATCACGCTGGGCGCGGCGACCACGCTCAAGCTCGACGGCGAGATCGGCAGCATCGAATGCGGCAAGCGCGCCGACTTCTGCGTGCTGCACGACGACCCCGCCACCTGCGGCCCGCAGGGGCTGAAGGATTTGCGCGTGTGGGGCACCGTGCTGGGCGGGCGGGTGTTCGAGGCCTGAGTGCCTTGCGCCTGCCGTCGGCGTAACGCTCGAACCTGGCGTCAGGCCGCGACGCGGCTACTCGCGGGCAAACGCGACCTCTGCCTGACCGCGAGTGCCGGCAAGCGCCTTGTCGTTCAGCTTCCTGACCTTGATCTTCACGTCGGTGCAGCCCGGCAGCGCTTCCGAGAACTTGAGGTGAATCGTCGCCGCGTCGCCGTCCACGCCTTCGAGCGAAACGGGTACTTCCCGACCGAGGCACGGGTCGAGCTTTGTCGATGCCGCTTGTTTCCACGTGCCGCCGGACTCGGTGATCACCAGCCGGGCCTGCTGGGGTCGTTTGCCACCGTCCCAGGTCACCGTCCAAGTCCCCAAGAAGGCTGACGGCGTTTGCGCACTGGCCAGCGCGCTGGCCGCAAGGCACAGGATACCGAGCGCTCGTTTGAACATGATCCTCCTCCTGGACTGGATTCGTTGCAATGCCGTCAATGTCCGCCGGGCCGGGAACGCACCGCGTGCGGCTTGCGAGATGGACAGAGGCTAGAACCGCGCGGCGAACGGGCCATCGGCCAACTGGTGGAGCCCTACATCCGGCGACGGATGGCCGGCATGACCGCTATCGAGGCTCGAGCTTGACGATCTCGCCGTTGTCTCGCTTCAGGTACAGCTCCTGTCCTTTGGCTCGAACTTCATTGCAACTTGGCCTGATCTTCGGTGCTTCAGTGCAAAGGGAACCGTCCTTGATGGTCCACCGGCCCGTGTCACTGAAGTAGCCGATGTTGACGTAGAAGAGGCCGTCGGCGTTGAACTGCAACCGCCATGGCGGCCCCTTCGAAGCATTGACCGCGAAGACCTTGTCAGAGACGAAACCCTTCAGTGACTCCGGCGTGACGGCCGCAGCGCCGTCCGGGAACTCGGATGGTGCAGGCTGCGCCCATGACAGTGGGCAGGCGAGCAAGAGTGGAAGGACGATGGCTTTCATGGGCTTGTCTCTGGTGGTTGAAGTGGGATGCGGGTGGGCCGGTGGCGCCAGCGACGGGTGCGAAGCGGAGATCGCGCGCCGAACCGCCTTGGAACCCCGGGCCGTTGGACGACGGCGGCCACAGCCTAGAACCGCCCGGCGGACGGGCCATCGTCGAAATGGGGGAGCCCTACATCCGACGACGGATGGCCGGCCTGGAGATCCGCGCCGCCGCGATGCGGCGTTAGCTTGCCGCGCGGCCGCTCACAGCAGCGCGCTCATCCCCGCCGCCGCGCGCTGCAGCGCCGGCAGCCGGGCGACGGCGCCCTTGAGCGTGAGCCTTGCCACCGGCGCGTGCACCGCGATGGCGGCGCGCACCTGGCCTTGCGCGTCGCGCACCGGCACCGCCAGCGCCACCAGGCCGGCGATGAACTCCTCGCGGTCGAGCGCGTAGCCCTGCTGGCGGATGGCGGCGCACTCGGCCAGCAGCGCGCGGCGCGAGCCCAGCGTGTTGGCCGTCATGCGCGGCAGCGGCAGGCTGCGCAGCAGCGCGTCGCGCGCCGTGTCGTCCAGCGAGGCGAGGAACAGCTTGCCGCTGGCCGTGCAGTGCAGCGGCACGTGGGTGCCGACGTCCAGCGTCAGGCGCCAGGGCCAGGGCGCCTCCACGCGGTCGAGGTAGAGCACGGCGGCGCCGTCCAGCGTGGTGAAGTTGCAGGTCTCGCCGACCTCGGCCACCAGCGCGGCCAGCCGCTCGTGGCGCAGGCCGCGCACGCTGCCGTGGTTCAGCGCGTCCAGCGCCAGCCGGCGCAGCGCCGGGCCGACGGCGAAGCCGCGGCCGTCGACGTCGCGCGCCAGGTGGCCGTTGGCCTGCAGCTGGCTGCACAGCCGGTGCGTGGTGGCCTTGGGCAGGCCCATCTGCTGCGACAGCTCGGCCAGCGTCAGCGCGCGGCTGGCGCGTGCCAGCAGCCCCAGCAGGCGCAGCGCGCGGTCGGCGGCCGAATCGCCGCCGCCTTCGTCGGCAGCGGTGGGCGCGGGCGCGGGCGTTCTCAGGGTAAGCATGGTGCGGGCGCCATTGTGTCGGCCGTGGGGCGTGCCTATGATGCTTCAGAAATCCGATCGAAACGTTCCGTTTTTTTCAAAGGGCGCGATGGCGGAGGAGTTCGACTACATCGTCGTCGGGGCCGGCTCGGCGGGTTGCGTGCTGGCCTCGGTGCTCAGCCGCGACCCGGCGGTGCGCGTGCTGCTGCTGGAAGCGGGTCCCGCCGACCGCTCGTTCTGGATCCACCTGCCCATCGGCTACGGCAAGACCATGTGGAGCCGCCGCTACAACTGGTGCTTCGAGACCGACCCCGACCCGCAGATGAACGGGCGGCGCATCTACTGGCCGCGCGGCAAGACGCTGGGCGGCTCCAGCTCGATCAACGGCCTGATCTACATCCGCGGCCAGCGCGAGGACTACGACGCCTGGGCCGCCGCCGGCAACCGCGGCTGGGGCTACGACGAGCTGCTGCCTTACTTCAAACGTTCGGAAACCAACCAGCGCGGCGCCGACCGCTGGCACGGCGACAGCGGGCCGCTGCGCGTGTCCGACATCGGCGCGCGCCACCCGCTGATCGACGCCTTCGTCGACGGCGCCGCGCAGTGCGGCGTGCCGCGCAACGACGACTTCAACGGCGCGCAGCAGGAAGGCGCCGGCTACTACCAGCTGACCACCCACCGCGGCTGGCGCGTCAGCGCGGCCAAGGCCTACCTCGCGCCGGCACGCCGGCGGCCCAACCTCGTGATCCGCACCGAGGCGCAGGCCACCGGCATCGAGCTGCAGGGCCGGCGTGCGGTGGGCGTGCGCTACCGCCAGGGCGGATCCGGCGGCAGCGAGCAGCGCGCCCGCGCGCGCGCCGAGGTGCTGCTGTGCGCCGGCGCCATCCAGTCGCCGCAGTTGCTGCAGCTCTCGGGCATCGGCCCGGCGCCGCTGCTGCAGCAGCACGGCGTGCCGCTGGTGCACGCGCTGCCCGGCGTCGGCGAGAACCTGCAGGACCATTTGCAGATCCGCCTGACCTACGAGTGCAGCCAGCCCATCACCACCAACGACGACCTGCGCAGCCTGTGGGGCCGCGCGCGCGTCGGCGCGCAGTGGCTGCTGGCGCGCCGCGGGCCGCTGGCGGTGGGCATCAACCAGGGCGGCTGCTTCATGCGCGCGCTGCCGCCCTCCGGGCGGCCCGACATCCAGTTCCACGTGGCCACGCTGTCGGCCGACATGGCCGGCGGCAAGCCGCACCCGTGGTCGGGCTTCACGCTGTCGGTCTGCCAGCTGCGGCCCAGCTCGCGCGGGCGCGTGCAGATCCGCTCCGCCAACCCCATGCTGCCGCCGTCGATGCTGGCCAACTACCTGTCGACCGATCTCGACCGCCGCACCGCGGTGGCGGCGGTGCGCGCGGCGCGCGCCATCGCGCAGGCGCCGGCGATGCAGCCTTTCGTGCGCCGCGAGGTCAAGCCCGGCCCCGGCGCGGTGGACGACGCCGAACTGCTGGCCTTCTGCCGCGAGGCCGGGGCCACCATCTTCCACCCCAGCGGCACCTGCAAGATGGGGCCGCTGGCCACCGACCCGCTGGCGGTGGTCGACGAGCGGCTGCGCGTGCACGGCATCGAGGGCCTGCGCGTGGTCGATGCATCGGTGATGCCGACGCTGGTGTCGGGCAACACGCATGCGCCGGTGGTGGCCATTGCCGAGAAGGCGGCCGATCTGATCCGCGGCGACGCCCGGGCGGCGCGTTGAACACCGCGGTTATGTGCCCAGTCCTGCCCACGAAGGAGACGACGCGATGAAGAGCCTGAACGACCCCACCCGCCGCCGTGCGCTGCGCGCGGCCGCTGCCCTCGGTGCCACCGGCGGCGCGCTGGCCGCGGCGCCGGCGCTGGCGCAGAACGTCACGCGGCTGAAGATCCAGACCGCGGTGCCCAGCTCCAGCATCTATTTCGACCTGATGAAGCGCTTCGCCGACCGCGTGGACAAGATGTCCGCCGGGCGGCTGAAGTTCGAGATGCTGCCCGACGGCGCGGTGGTGGCGGCCTTCGAGATCGTCGACGCGGTGGACAAGGGCGTGGTCGACGGCGGCTACGCCTGGACGCACTACTGGTCCGGCAAGAACACCGCCGCCGGCCTGTACAGCAACCCGGCGGCCGGCGGCGGCACCGGCATGGACCAGCTTTCGCACGTGGCCTGGCTGTTCCAGGGCGGCGGCTACGCGCTGTACAAGAAGTTCTACAGCGACGCGCTCAAGCTCAACGTCGAGCCCTTCATGGTGCAGCCGATGGGGCCCGACCCGCTGGGCTGGTTCAAGAACCCGATCCGCAACCTCGAAGACATGAAGAAGCTCAAGTACCGCTCGCCGCCGGGGCTGGTGGGCGAGATCTTCAAGGAGATGGGCGTCAACGCGGTGGCCATGCCCGGCGGCGAGATCGTGCCCGCGGCGCAGCGCGGCGTGCTCGACGCGGCCGAGTGGATCGGCCCCGCCGACGACATGGCGCTGGGCTTCCACAACGTGTTCAAGCACTACTACCTGCAAGGCCTGCACCAGAGCACCGACGTCGGCGAGCTGCTGCTCAACAAGACGAGCTGGGGCAAGCTGCCGGCCGAGCACAAGGCCATCGTCGAAGACGCCGCGATGGCCACGATGACCGAGACCTACACCTACAACGTCTTCCGCAACGCGCAGGCGCTGCACAAGCTGCAGACCGAGCACAAGGTGCAGGTGCACGACACGCCGGCCGACATCTTCCCGGCCTTCATCAAGGCCACCAACACCATCTACGACCGCGAGGCGGCGAAGAACCCGTTCTTCAAGGAGGCGCTGGACTCGCAGCGCGCCTTCGCCAAGCTGGTGGTGCCGTACTGGAACAAGATCAACGGCCTGTACTTCAACCTCGGGCAGAACTCGCCCAACGCGAAGTGACGGCGCTGGCGTTGGCGAACCGGCTCGATCGCGTGGCCCAGTGGTCGGGCCACGCGGCGGCCTGGCTGATTGCGCCGATGGTGCTGTCGCTGTGCTGGGAGGTGGTGGCGCGCTACGGCTTCAACGCGCCCACGCAGTGGGCCTACGACATGACCTTCATGCTGTACGGCAGCTTCTTCATGCTGGGCGCGGCCTACACACTGCAGCGCAAGGGCCACGTGCGCACCGATTCGTTCTACGCCGAGTGGCCGCCGCGCCGCCAGGCGCTGGTCGATCTGCTGTGCTATCTGCTGATGGCGGTGCCGTTCTCGGCGGTGTTCGCGGTCGTCGGCTGGGGCTACTTCGTCAAGGCCTGGACCAGCAACGAGACCTTCGTCAGCAGCGCCTGGCAGCCCATCACCTGGCCCTTCAAGCTGATGATGCCGGTGGCCGGCGTGCTGCTGCTGGTGCAGATCGCCAGCGAATGCCTGAAGTGCGTGCACACGCTGCAGACCGGCCAGTGGCCGGCAGCGCCCAAGGCCGAATCGGCCGAGGTGATGACATGAGCAATGAAGTGCTGGGGCTCGTGGCGCTGGGCGTGCTGTTCGCGGCCATCTTCATCGGCTTTCCGATCGCCTTCACGCTGGGCGCGGTGGCGCTGGCGACCGGCTGGTTCGCGCTGGGGCCGGTGGTGTTCGACCTCGGCGTGCTGCAGACCTACTCGGTGATGAAGGACACGGTGCTGGCCGCCATCCCCTTCTTCCTGTTCATGGGCTTTCTGCTGGAGCAGTCGGGCATCATGGAGCGGCTGTTCAACGGCGTGCAGCAACTGCTGTCGGGGCTGAACGGTTCGCTGTACCTGGCGGTGCTGATCACCGCCACCATCCTGGCTGCGGCCACCGGCATCGTCGGCAGCTCGGTCACGCTGCTGGGCGTGATGGCCGGGCCGTCGATGATCAAGAGCGGCTACGACCCCAAGCTGAGCGCCGGCGCCATCACCGCCGGCGGTACGCTGGGCATCCTGATCCCGCCCAGCGTGATGCTGATCGTGATGGGCCCGGTGGCCGGCGTGCCGGCCACCGACCTGTTCGCCGCCGCGGTGCTGCCGGGGCTGATGCTGTCGTCGATCTTCATCGTCTGGACGCTGGTGCGCTGCTGGATCAACCCGGCGCTCGGCCCGGCGCTGCCGCCCGAGCTGCGGCCGAAGTCGCTGGGCCCGGTGATCCGCGACCTGGCGCTGGGCGTGCTGCCGGTGATCGTGGTGATCATGTCGACGCTGGGCGTCATCCTGCTGGGCATTGCCACGCCCACCGACGCCGGCGCCGTGGGCTGCGCCGCCACCTTCGTGCTGACGCTGATGTCGCGCCGCCTGACCTGGCCGCGCCTGAAGCGCGCCGCGCTGGCGACGCTGGAGATCAGCAGCATGATCCTGCTGCTGGTGACCGCGTCCAACCTGTTCGGCGCGGTGTTCTCGCGCCTGGGCAGCGCCGACTTCCTGGCGCAGGGGCTGACCAGCCTGTCGCTGCCGCCGATGCTGATGCTGATCGTCATCCTCGGGCTGATCTTCGTGCTCGGCTGGCCGCTGGAATGGGTGCCCATCGTGCTGATCGTGCTGCCGATCGCGCTGCCCATCGTCACGGCTGCCGGCATCGACCTGCTGTGGTTCTGCACGCTCGTGGCGGTGACGCTGCAGACCGCCTGGCTCAGCCCGCCGGTGGCGCTGTCGGCCTACTTCCTCAAAGGCGTGGTGCCGCAGTGGGAGCTGAAGGACATCTACGCCGGCATGGTGCAGTTCATGGTGCTGCAGCTCGTCGCCGTGGGGCTGCTGCTGATGTTCCCCAAGCTGGCGACCTGGCTGCCGAGCCTGGGGTGACGGCGGCGGCGCGCCGGCCGCGCGGCGCGGGCCCGGCGCAAGCCTACGCGGCCACCTTCTCCACCACCACGCTGCCCACCGAATAGCCGGCGCCGAACGAGCAGATCACGCCGCGCTCGCCGGCGGCCATGTCGGCGTGGTGCAGGTGGAAGGCGATGATCGAGCCGGCCGACGCGGTGTTGGCGTAGTCGTCCAGGATCACCGGTGCGCGGCGGCTGTCCCAGTCGCCGAGCAGCTTCTTCACCACCAGCTGGTTCATGCCCAGGTTGGCCTGGTGCAGCCAATAACGCTGCACCTCGGCGGGCTTGAGGCCGAGGTCGGCGAGGTGGCGCTCGATGTGCGCGGCGGCCACCGGCACCACTTCCTTGAAGACCTTGCGGCCCTCTTGCCGGAAGGTCTTGTCGCGGGCGTCGGGGTCGGTGTCTTCGCAGCGGTTGAGGAAGCCGGCGTTGTTGCGGATGTGGTTCGAGAACTGCGTGTGCAGCCGCGTGCCCAGCACGCGCCAGCGGTCGGCGCTGGTGGCGGTGTCGGCGGCCTCGACGATCACCGCGGTGCAGACATCGCCGAAGATGAAGTGGCAGTCGCGGTCGCGCCATTCGAGGTGCGCCGAGGTGATCTCCGGGTTGACCACCAGCACGCAGCGCGCGCTGCCGCTCTTCACGGCGTTCACCGCCTGCTCGATGCCGAAGGTGGCCGACGAGCAGGCCACGTTCATGTCGAAGCCGTAGCCCTTGGCGCCGATGGCGGCCTGGATCTCGCACGCCATCGCCGGGTAGGCGCGCTGCATGTTGGCGGCGGCGCACAGCACGCCGTCGATGTCGGCGCCGGTCTTGCCGGCGGCCCGCAGCGCGTCGCGCGCGCCGGCCACGCCCAATTCGGCCATCAGCGAAAGCTGCTCGTCCGGCCGCGGCGCGAAGCGCGGGCGCATGCGCGTGGGGTCCAGCACGCCGGCCTTGTCGATCACGTGGCGCCGCTGGATGCCCGAGGCCTTCTCGATGAACTCCACCGACGAAAGCTGCAGCGCCTCCACGTGCCCGGCGGCGATGGCCTCGGCGTGGCGCTCGTTGTGCAGCGCCACGTAGGCGTTGAACGATTCCACCAGCTCGGCGTTGGTGATGATGTGCGGCGGGTTGTACAAGCCGGTGCCGCTGATGACGACGTCTTTCATGGCGGCAGTGTAGGGCCGGGGGGCGTGGGCAGTCACGTGGGCGGTCGCGTGGGCGGTCTGCCAGCCGACAACTCGGGGTGAACTCGAAGCCGGGCTAAGGCTCCAAGCGCCATGCGCGCTGCAATCATGCTGCTGGCCCCGTTGCTGCTGACCGCTTTGAACGCGGCCGCCGCCGACTTGGCGGCGCAGCCAGCCTGCCGCACGGCGCTGCGGGCATTGACGGTGGCGGAAGCGGCGGCTGAACCCGCGTCCGCCGCGTCCGCCGCAACTTCGTCGGGCCGCCTCACCGCCGCGCGCCGGCAGGCCGCGGTGGCCTGCCTGGGGCCGGCCGCAGCCGCGGCTTCCGGTCCGCCGCTGGGGGCGCGCCAGGTGCTGCCGCCGGCGCCGGCGATGGGCATCGGCGTGCCGCGCCTGGTATCGCCGTCTTCGGCGGCCGCGCCGCCGCCCGTGCCCGCGCCGCGGCCGCCGGTCAGCATCACCAGCTGCGACCCCGTCGGCTGCTGGGCCAGCGACGGCAGCCGGCTGCAGCGCGCAGGGCCGATGCTGATCGGCCCGCGCGGCATGTGCAGCAGCGCGGCGGGGGTGTTGAGTTGTCCTTGAGGGGCCGTGGCCAACGCGCGACCACCGCCGGCGCTGGCGGCCGACCAATGGGTTGGAGGCGCTGAAGGACGATCGGAAAGGCCGGCACAGCATCCGGATCAACGTGCAGTGGAAGTACCGGCTGGCCAAGGACATCGGCGTTCCGGCCCAGCGCATCGGAGAGATCGGCGCCGGCAGCCGCCACGGACTTGGTTCATGGCACCATCCGCGCCATCCATCACCGGGGGGCACCTCATGCTTGCAGGAAGCTGCCACTGCGGCGCGGTCACGATCGAGTTGCCGTCGGCCCCGGAGAAGGCCACCGACTGCAACTGTTCGATCTGCAGGCGCTTGGGCGCGCTGTGGGCGTACTACGAGTTCGGCACCGTGCGCATCGCCGGGCATCCGGCGCACACGCAGGAATACATCCAGGGCGACAAGACCCTCAGGACGGTGCGCTGCGCCACCTGCGGGTGCACCACGCATTGGGAGCCCCTGAAGCCCGAGCCCGGCGCGCACCATGGCGTGAACCTGCGGAACTTCGACCCGGCGCTGCTGGCGTCCGTGCCGGTCCGCCGCTTCGACGGCGCGGACACCTGGAAATTCTTGGACTGAACGGCGAGCAGCCCGACATGCCGTTCCAAGTTCAGCGCGGTGCGGCGCCGTTCATCGAGGACGGGATGCCGCAGGCCGATGCCGGAATCGGGCGTCCGGCGGCCGCATGAAATACGAAACCGTCCGCCGCTTCGCGCTGGCGCTGGCCGACACCACCGAAGTGCCGCACCATCACTTCGGCTCGTTCCGCGTCAAGGGCAGGATCTTCGTCACCGTGCCGCCGGATCGCGAGCATCTCCACGTCTTCGTCAGCGAGCCGGATCGCGAAGTCGCGTTGGCGCTTCATCCCGGGTTCACCGAGAAGCTGCTGTGGGGCGGCAAGGTCGTCGGCGTCAAGGTGGCGCTCGCACATGCCGAGGCGGCCGCCGTCAAAGCCCTGGTGCGGCAGGCCTACGAGTACAAGGGGACAAGCCCGGCGCCGCGGGCGGTAGACTGAATGCTTGTAATTTCCGGTGACTCTGCAATGAACTCACAGTTGATCACCATCGACCCCGAGATCCACAGCGGTACGCCAGTCTTTCGGGGCACACGAGTTCCGATCAAGACGCTCTTCGACCACCTGGAAGCGGGCGATGCCTTGGAGGTGTTTCTCGACGACTTCCCCTCGGTGAGCCGAGAGCTTGCCGTCGCCGTCCTGGAGGAAGCCCGCGTTGCGCTGACGCCCGATGCGCATCCTGCTTGACGAGGACTTGCCGCGACGCCTGGGCGCGCTCTTGGTCGGCCACGAATGCGTCACGGTGCAACGGGCCGGCTGGTCGGGGATCAAGAACGGCAAGCTGCTCGCGCTGGCCGGTGCAAAGTTCGACGTGTTCCTCACGATGGACGGTGGCCTTGAGTTTCAGCAGAACTTGTCCACGCTCCCCGTTGCTGTCCTGATCGCGGAGGCGGTCAGCAATCGGATGGAGCATCTTGAACCGCTCGTTCCAGCGATACTCAAAGCGTTGAATCACTTGTCGCCGCGGACGCTTCGCCACGTCCGCAAAGGGCAGTGAGGCAACCAAGGCCGGCTTCAAGTTCGGCCCTTGATTGAAAGCTCAAGCTTCGCCGCCCTTGCCGACACCCCGCCGCGGCGGAAAGCGCCACCAGGCCAGGAGCACCAGCGCCGCGAACGCCGTGTAGGCCAGCACGAACACCCAGGCCGGCGCTTCGTAGAAGATCAGCCGCTGCAGCCAGTGCTCGATGAAGCCGCGCTCGTAGCGGGCAGTACCGGCCTGGCCGCGCAGCCAGGATTCCAGCGTCGTGAGCGGGCAGGTCTGGCCCAGCCAGCTCTGGACGACGACGAAGACGATCGCGGCCAGGTGCGCCAGGCGGAACCACCAGGCGTTGACCCAGCGCCAGCGCAAGCCGTTGCCCACCCAGACGGCCACGAGGCCGCCGACCACGAACAGCACGATGGCAGCGTGCAGCACGAGCACGGCATCGGCCAGGGTGCCCGCCCACGCTGCCACGTTGGTGCCTCCAGGCCGGCCGCCGGGCCGCGCGCCTTAGCCCAGCAGCTTGAGCCGCTGCACCTTGCCCGAAGGCCCGCGCGGCAGCTCGGCCACGAAGCGGAAGGCCTTGGGCGTCTTGTAGCGGCCCAGCTCGCGTTCGCAGAAGTCACGCAGGTCGGCCTCGTCGGTGGCCTGGCCGTCGCGCAGCACCACGCAGGCCAGGATCTCCTGGCCGTACAGCGGGTCGGGGATGCCCACCGCGGCGGCGTCCAGCACCGCGGGGTGCTTGAGCAGCGCCTCGTCGATCTCGCGCGGCGCGATGTTCTCGCCGCCCTTGATGATCAACTCCTTGATGCGGCCGGTGACGAAGAAGAAGCCGTCGCCGTCGCGGTGGCCGAGGTCGCCGGTGCGCAGCCAGCCGTCGGGCGTGAAGGCGGCGGCCGTGGCTTCGGGGTTCTTGTAGTAGCCGCGCATCACGTGCGGGCCGCGGATCAGGATCTCGCCGGTGCTGCCGTCGGCCACCGGTTGCAGCGCGGCGTCGACCACGCGCGCCTCGCCGCCGCTGGCGCGGCCGACCGAGCCGAGCTTGCGCTGCTTCGCATCCAGCGGGTTGGAGAAGCTGGGCGCCACGGTCTCGGTCAGCCCCATGGTCTCGATCACGCCGATGCCGAACTTGCGCTCGAAGGCGCTCAAGTGTTCCGGCGGCAGCGCGCTGCTGGCGCTGCGGCACAGCCGGATGCGCGCCAGCGCCGCGCGCGGCGGCGCCTCGGCGCCTTCCAGCAGGATGGCGATGATGGTCGGCACCACGTTGATCCAGGTGCAGCCGCCGCTTGCGGCCTGGTCCCAGAAGCGCGCGGCCGAGAAGCGCGGCGCCATCGCCACGCGGCCGCCGCTGGCCAGCGGGGCCAGCATGGTCACCGCGAAGGCGTTGATGTGGTACAGCGGCAGCACGCCGAGTACGCAGTCTTCATGCGTTAGCTGGTGCTCGGCCGCGATGGCCTTCGCATTGGCCGCCAGGTTGGCCTGGGTCAGCATCACGCCCTTGGGGTTGCCGGTGGTGCCGGACGTGTACATCAGCAGCGCCAGCGCATCGGGTGCCGGCGGCGGCCGATCGGCTTGCGCTTCCGGCAGCGCCTGCAGATCGTCGGGGTCCACCGTCAGCACCGGCATCCCGGGCACCAGCGCGCGCACCTTGTCGGCCCAGTCGGGCGCGGCCAGCACCAGGCGGCAGTCGCTGTGCTGCAGCACGTAGCGCATCTGCTCGGGCTGCGACAGCAGGTTGACCGGGTTGACGCCGTAGCCGCCGTGCATGGCGCCCAGCAGCCATTGCAGCGTGGCCAGGCCGTTGGGCATGACCAGCGACACCGTGTCGCCCGGCCGCAGCCCCTGCGCCTGCAGCGCCGCGGCCACGCGGCGGCAGCGTTGTTGCAGTTCGGCGTAAGTCAACGTGGCGCCGCTTTCGGTGGCGCTGGCGTAGACGGCCTGCGGCGTGGCCGCTGCGGCGGCGTCGATCAGCGCGCGGACGGTGTTCATGCCCTGCCGTGGCGGCGGAAGTAGTCGCCGAAGATCTGCTCTTCGCTCGGCACGCGCTCGGCGATGGGCCGCGAGATGCGCGTGATGTTGAGGTAATGCCGGTAGTTCAGGTTGTCGCTGAAATGGTTGCCGCCCCAGGTGCCGCAGCCCATGCTCAGCGAGAACGGCAGCCCGTTGTCGAAGCTGCCGCCGGTGGCGATGCAATGCGCCTGGTCGACGATCACGCGCGAGACCGGCAGGCTCGTGCCCAGTTGCAGCGCCTGTTCCGGCCGCTTGCTGTGCAGCCCCACCGAGTGGCCGGCGCCCTGCCAGGCGTAGAGGCGGCGCACGATGTCTTGCGCATGCGCGAAGTCGCGCGCCGCGTAGATCGCCAGCACGGGGCTGAGCTTCTCGCCGGAGAACGGGTGTTCGGCGCCGAAGCCGTCTTCTTCCACCAGCAGCATGCTGGGCGCGCGCGCGGCGATGTCGGCCAGGCCGGCGCGGCGCGCCACCTCGGCGGCCGATTGCCCGGTGGCGGCGGCCGAGAGCTTGCCGTCGGGCCACATCAAACGTTGGAGCGACGCCTTCTGCGCCGCGTCCAGCAGCACCGCGCCGCGGGCCTGCAGCGCGGCCAGCATCGGCTGCCGCGCCGCGCCGATCAGCACCAGGCTGTTTTCCGAGCTGCAGCTGGTGGCGTTGTCGAAGGTCTTGCTGCGCAGCACGCGGTCGGCCGCGGCTTCGATGTCGGCGCTGTCGTCGACGATGCCGGCCACGTTGCCGGCGCCGACGCCGAAGGCCGGCGTTCCGCAGGTGGCGGCGGCGCGCACGTTGGCCTGCGAGCCGGTGGCGACGACCAGGTCGCATTGCTGCATCAAGGCCAGCGTCGCGGCCTTGGTGACGGGCGCCGGCAGCAGTTGCACCAGGTCGCGCGGCGCGACTATGCGGTCGAACTGCGCGTGGATGAATTCGATCAGCCGCGCCGCGGTGCTCCAGCCCTTGGGCGATGGCGCGACGATCACCGCGTTGCGGCCCTTGAGCGCATTGATGATCTTGTTGGCGGGCGTCGCCGCCGGGTTGGTCGACGGCGTGATCGCGCACACCACGCCGACCGGGCGCGCGATCTCGGTGATGCCGCGTTCGGCGTCTTCGGCGATCACGCCGACCGAGCGCGCGCCCTGCAGGTCGCGCAGCAGGCCCAGCGTCTTGCGGTGGTTCTTGGCGATCTTGTCGTCGACCTTGCCGATGCCGCTGTCGGCCACCGCCATCTCGGCCAGCTCGCGGTTGCGCGCCGGCTCCATGATGGCCCAGCCGGCGGCGGCCACCAGCTCGTCGACCCGCGCCTGGTCGTAGCCGTCGGCAATGCGCTGCGCGGCGCGGGCGCGCGCGACGAGGGTGCTGATGTCGTCCATGTCATTCGCTCCGTTGCGCATCGCGGCAGGCAGCACCCGCCAGGGACTCAGAATGGAGCGGTCTGCGCTTCGCTCCGACTTCGCTGCGATGCTCGCGCCGAGGTCGCGCCGCGTAACTCGCTACGTTCACTTCGTTCACTGCGCTCGAACAGACGCGGCGGGTCAGCCCACGAAGCGCGCTGGCGCGCGCCGACCTCGGCGCTGCGCTTCTCGCCGCTCCATGCATCGCCCCCGGCGGGCGCCGCCTGCCGCGAGTGCCACCAACCTCGGTCGTCGAAGCAGGCATGCCACGGTCGGTGGTCAAGCCGATGCGAGGTGGCCGGCCGGCGGCCCGTGTGCGCAGCCGAGAAGCGCAGGTTTCGAGTCGGCGCGCGCAGCGCGCTTCGTGGGCTGACTCGCCGCATCTGTCCGAACGAAGCGAGCGCAGCGAGCATAGTGAGTTATGCGGCGCGACTCGAAACCGAGCATCGCAGGGGACCCGAGTGCAGCGAGAGCCAGCAATCGGGCCGACGGCCGGCTGCTTCGCATCGGCGACGCGCCAACGCCGGAACGCGCAGTCGTGCAACACGTCAATCCGCCTTGATGTTGGCGTCCTTGGCCAGCTTGGTCCACTTGGGGATCTCGCGGGCCACCATCTGGCCCAGCTTCTCCGGGGTGCCGCCGGCGCCTTCGGCGCCCTGGGCGAGCAGCTTGTCGCGGATGTCGGGGTCGGCGACCACTTCGTTGAGCGCCTTGTTCAGGCGGTCGATGATCGCGCGCGGCGTCTTCGCCGGCACGAACATCGCGTACCAGCTGTCGACCTCGAAGTCGGCGAGCCCGGCCTCCTGCATCGTCGGCACGTTGGGGAAGGCGGCGCTGCGCTTGACGGTGGACACCGCCAGCGCCTTGAGCTTGCCGGTCTTCACGAACTGCGCCGCCGCCGGGATGCTGACCCACAGCGTGGGCACCTGGCCGCCCATCACGTCGGTGACCGCGGGGCCGCCGCCCTTGTACGGGATGTGCGTGAGCTGTACGCCGGTGCGCAGCGCCTGCATCTCGCCGGCCAGGTGGCCGGGCGAGCCGTTGCCCACCGACGCGAAGGCCAGCCCCGGCTTGGCCTTGGCGGCCGCCGTCATCTCGGCCACCGTGTTGGCGGGGAAGCCGGGGTAGGCCACCAGGATCTGCGGCAGCGAAGCGACCACGCCCACGGGCTCGAAGTCGCGCACCGTGTCGAAGGCCATCTTCGGAAAGATCGCCGGGTTGATGGTGTGCGAGCTGAGGGTGAACAGCACCGTGTAGCCGTCGGGCGGCGCCTTGGCGACGACCTCGGTGCCCACCGAGCCGCCGGCGCCGCCGCGGTTCTCGATCACGATCGGCTGGCCCAGCAACTGGCCGAACTTCTGCTGCACGATGCGCGCGATCACGTCGGTGCCGCCGCCGGGCGGGTAGGGCACCAGAAAGCGCACCGGGTGGTCGGGGTAGCCGGCGGCCGGCGCCGGTTGCGCGAAGGCGGGCCACGCGGTGGCGGCCAGGGCAACGCCGGCGGCGGCCAGCCAGGCGCGGCGTGAAGCAAGCAGGTACGGCATGTGAAGTCTCCTCTTGGCGTCAACGTCGGCTGTGTCGGCCGATCAGGGTGACCAGGTCCTGCCACAACGCAGGGCCCAGTCCTTGGTCGAGGTCCACGGCCTGGCAATGGCCATAGTAGGGGCTCAGGTCCAGCCCCACGCCGATGGCGGCCAGTTCGATGTCGCCGGCGGCCTCGATGGCGGCGGCCACCTGTTGCAGGTGGTGGTCCAGATAATGCGCATCATTGGCGGCTTGCGTGGCACCGTCCATCGGGCAGCCGTCGGAGACGGCGACCAGCAGCTTGCGCGGTTCGCTGCGCGTGCGCAAGCGCGCCGCGGCCCAGGCCAGCGCCTCGCCGTCGACGCCTTCGCGGAACCGGTCGGGCCGCAGCAGCGCGCCGATGTCGCGCCGCGCGCGGCGCCAGGGCGTGGCGGCGTCCTTGAAGATCAGGTGCGCGGTCTCGTTCAGCCGCCCCGGGTGCGCCGGCCGGCCGGCGCGCTGCCAGTCGCGCAGCGCGCGGCCGCCGTTCCACGCGCCGGTGGAAAAGCCGAGGATCTCGCAAGGCACCGCCACCATTTCGAGCGCGCGCGCCAGCACGTCCACCAGCACGGCGATGGACTCGATGTGCTGGCGCATCGAGCCCGAGCAGTCGATCAAGAAGCTCACGGCGGCATCGGCGCGCGGCTCGCGCTGCACCTGGCGGAACAGCCGCCGCTCGGTGGGCGAGGCGATGAGCTGCGCAAGGCGGCGGCCGTCGATCAGGCCTTCTTCCTGCGCGTCGGCCCAGTCGTCGCGCCGCGGGCGCGCCAGCACGGCCTGCAGTTGGCGCGCCAGCCGCGGCAGGTTCAGGCCTTGCGCGGCGATGCGGCCGTCCAGCCGCTGGCGGTACTCGTCCAGCTCGGCGCGGCGCAGGCGCGCGGCGGGGCGCAGTTCGCGGTCGTAGGCGCTGGTGAAGATGCGGTAGCCGCCGTCGCTGCCTTCCAGCACGCGGCTGCGGCCGGTGGCCACGGCGGCGATGGCGTCGGGCTCGGCGCCGTCGTCCAGGTCGAGCAGGAAGCCGAAGGCGGTGCGCTCGTCGCGCTCGTCGCCTTCGGCGCGGCTGCCGTCGGGGTCGGGCAGCGCATCGGCGCCGGCGTCGGCCAGCAGCGCGGCCACGGCGTCGGCGATCTGCAGCGCGGCGGCGGCGTAGGCGGCCTGGTCGTGGCGCGTGCGCCGCAGCGCCGCCAGCCCCGGGCCCAGCAGCGGCACGATGCCGGCGCGCGTGGCTTCCAGCAGGTCTTCCAGCGCTTCGGGCACCGGCTGCCCGGTGACGCGCGCACGGCTGATCTGCGCCACCGTGAACAGCAGGATGCCGCGCGCCGTGTCGGTCAGCCCGGCGTCGTGGAACTGTTGGCTCCAACGTTCGAAGCCATGCGCCAGGTTGCGCCGCACGCCGGGCCAGGCCGCCGGCACCAGCGCCTCGCAGCGGAACTGCTCCAGCAGTTCGAACAAGCCGCGGCGCAGCGGCTCGTGCGGGCGCAGCCGCTCGTGCAGCGCGGCGTCGCAGCCGCGCAGGCGCAGCGCCAGGCCGTCGGCGGCGGCGCGGAAGGCGCCGAAGTCGTCGCGCTGCAGCCGCGGGTGCAGGTGCGGCGCGTACAGCGGCAGCCGGCGGCGGCCGCGGTGCAGGCGGCCGCCGCGGAAGTGCAGGTCGCGTTGGCCGGCCAGCGCGCGGATCGCGGCAACGCAGAGTTCTTCAACTCGCTGCTGCTCGCGGGCCGCGGCCTGCACGTCACTCATGCCGGCAACTCCGCGTCGAAGCAGCGCTGGTAATACTCGCCCAGCACCGTCTGCTCGGCCTCGTCGCACTTGTTGGCGAACGACAGCCGGAAGGCCGCGGCCACGTCGCCGAAGATCTGCAGGTTCTCGGCCCAGGTGATCACGGTGCGCGGCGACATCAGCGCGCTCAGGTCGCCGGCGGCGAAGCCCTGGCGCGTGAGGTTGGCCAGCGCCACCATGCGTTGCACGCGCTGGCGGCCGGGCTCGTCGTCCAGCGCCGGCACGCGCGCCAGCACGATGGCGGCCTCTTCGTCGGCGCCCAGGTAGTCGAGCTTGGCGACGATGTTCCAGCGGTCGATCTGCGCATGGTTGAGCCGCTGCGCGCCGTGGTACAGGCCGTTGAGGTTGCCCAGGCCCACGGTGTTGGCGGTGGCGAACAGGCGAAACGCCGGGTGCGGATCGAGCACGCGGTTCTGGTCCATCAGCGTGAACTTGCCGTCGCGCTCCAGCACGCGCTGGATCACGAACATCACGTCGGGCCGGCCGGCGTCGTACTCGTCGAAGACCAGCGCCACCGGCCGCTGCAGCGCCCAGGGCACGATGCCGGGCTGGAACTCGGTGACCTGCTGGCCGTCGCGCAGCACCACCGCGTCGCGGCCCACCAGGTCGAGCCGGCTGACGTGGCCGTCGAGGTTGACGCGCACGCAAGGCCAGTTCAGACGCGCCGCCACCTGCTCCACGTGGGTGGACTTGCCGCTGCCGTGCAGGCCTTGCACCAGCACGCGGCGGTTGTGCGCAAAGCCGGCCACGATGGCCAGCGTGGCCTCGCGGTTGAAGCGGTAGGCGGGGTCGACCTCGGGCACGTGGGCGTCGCGCCGGCTGAAGGCCGGTACGCTCAAGTCGCTGTCCAGGCCGAAGGCCTCGCGCACGCCGATGCGGGTGTCGGGCCGCCAGGCGCTGAAGTCGTCGTCGGGCTCGTTCATCGGGGCTTGCGGCGCGGCGGCGCGGCCGTGGGTGGAAGGACCGGGTCGGCCAGCGCATCGGCCTCGACGCGGCCCAGCGCCTGCGCCGCCGCCTGCAGCGCGGGAAGCCATTGCAAGGCCTTGTCGATGGGCAACCGCATCGCCGGCGCCTGCAGCGCCACGCACAGGCTGCTGCGGCCTTGGGTGTCGGCGGCCGTCGGCACCGGCACCGCCACGCACACCAGGCCGGGCAGGAACTCCTCGCGGTCCAGGCCGTAGCGCTGGCGGCGCACGGCGGCCAGTTCCTTGTCCAGCGCCTTGGGGTCGGTCAGCGTGGCCGGCGTGCAGCGCTCCAGCGGCACGGCCTGCAGCAGCCGCGCGCGCTGCGTGGCGTTCATCTGCGCCAGGAAGACCTTGCCGCTGGCCGAAGCATGCGCCGGCACGCGCGAGCCGGGCTGCAGGTAAAAGCGCAGTGGCGCCGCGGTCTCCACGCGGTCGAGGTAGACCACCTCGCCGCCGACGAAGCCGGTGATGTTGCAGCTTTCGCCCACCTGCTCGACCAGCGCGCGCAGCACGCGGTGGCGCGCGCCGTGGAAGGTGTTGTTGGCCAGCAGCGTCTCGGCCCAGCGGCGCAGGCGCACGCCGGTGCTGTACTGGCGCGAATCGCCCTCGCGCTGCACCAGGCCGCCGGCTTCCAATTGCTGCAGCATGCGGTGCACCGTGGGCTTGGGCCAGCCGGTGTCTTCGACCAGGCTTTGCAGGCTGAACAGCCGGTCCTGCGCGGCGATGCGCTCCAGCAGCGCGAAGTGGCGCAGCGTCGGCGAATCGGCAGCGGCCGGCTCGGGCCCGGCCGGGGCGTGCAGCGCGGCGGCGTCGCGTTTCATGGGGCAATGGTAGCGCTTCGGCCGCAGTTGTGGTCATAATCGGAACAACCCGTCCCGAAATTCGAGATTCGCACAGCAGGAGACCGCCCACCATGAACGCGCCCAGCCAACCCGTCGCCGCCCGCACCGTCGTGCAGGGCGTGCAGAAGATGACCCCGTCGGAAGCCTTCGTCGAGACCCTGGTCGCGCAGGGCGTGGACACGATGTTCGGCATCATGGGCAGCGCCTTCATGGATGCGATGGACATCTTCGCGCCGGCCGGCATCACGCTGATTCCGGTGGTGCACGAGCAGGGCGCCGGCCACATGGCCGACGGCTATGCGCGCGCCAGCGGCCGCCATGGCGTGGTCATCGGCCAGAACGGCCCGGGCATCAGCAACGCGGTGACGGCCATCGCCGCCGCCTACTGGGCGCACAGCCCGGTGGTGGTGATCACGCCCGAGACCGGCACGCTGACGCAAGGGCTGGGCGGCTTCCAGGAAGCGCACCAGTTGCCGATGTTCCAGGAGTTCACCAAGTACCAGGCGCACGTCAACAACAACAAGCGCATGGCCGAGTTCACGGCGCGCGCCTTCGACCGCGCCATCCTGGAGATGGGGCCGACGCAGCTGAACATCCCGCGCGACCTGTTCTATGGCGAGATCACGGTCGAGATTCCCAAGCCCATCCGCATCGAGCGCGGCGCCGGCGGCGCCGACGCCTTGCAGGCCGCGGCCGACCTGATCGCCAGCGCCAAGAACCCGGTGCTGATCAGCGGCGGCGGCGTGGTGATGGGCGAGGCCTTTGCCGAAGCCATCGCGCTGGCCGAGCGCATCGGCTGCCCGGTGGTCAACAGCTACCAGCACAACGACAGCTTCCCGGCCAGCCACCCGCAGTGGTGCGGTCCGCTCGGCTACCAGGGCAGCAAGGCGGGCATGCGGCTGATCAGCGAGGCCGACGTGGTGATCGCGCTCGGCACGCGGCTGGGGCCCTTCGGCACGCTGCCGCAGTACGGCATGGACTACTGGCCGAAGAACGCCAAGCTGGTGCAGATCGACGCCGACGCCAAGATGCTGGGCCTGGTGAAGAAGGTCGACGTGCCGATCTGCGGCGACGCCAAGGCCGCGGCGCAGGCGCTGCTGGCACTGCTGGCCGAGCGCAAGCTGGCCTGCGACGCCACGCGCGCCGAGCGCGCCGCGCGCATCGCCAAGGAGAAGGCGGCGTGGGAGCAGGAGCTGTCGGACTGGACGCACGAGCGCGACGCCTACAGCCTGGACATGATCGAGGAAGCCAAGACCGAGGCGCCGTTCTCCGGCGGCCAGTGGCTGCACCCGCGCCAGGTGCTGCGCGAGCTGGAGAAGGCGCACCCGCCGCACGTGATGATCAGCACCGACATCGGCAACATCAACTCCATCGCGCACAGCTATTTGCGCTTCGAGGAGCCGCGCAGCTTCTTCGCGCCGATGAGCTTCGGCAACTGCGGCTACGCGCTGCCCACCATCATCGGCGCCAAGAAGGCGGCGCCGCACCGCCCGGCGATCTCTTACGCCGGCGACGGCGCCTGGGGCATGAGCCTGAGCGAGATCATGACCTGCGTGCGCCACGGCATCCCGGTCACCAGCGTGGTGTTCCACAACCGCCAGTGGGGCGCCGAGAAGAAGAACCAGGTCGACTTCTACAACCGCCGCTTCGTCGCCGGCGAGCTGGACAACCAGAGCTTCGCCGGCATCGCGCGCGCGATGGGCGCCGAGGCCATCGTCGTCGACCGGCTGGAAGACGTAGGCCCGGCGCTGACCAAGGCCATCGAGCTGCAGATGAACCAGGGCAAGACCTGCGTCATCGAGATCATGTGCACGCGCGAGCTGGGCGACCCCTTCCGCCGCGACGCGCTGAACAAGCCGGTGCGCCTGCTCGACAAGTACCGCGACTACGTGTGATCCTGACGCTCAACACCGGCTCGTCGTCGATCAAGTTCGCGCTGTTCGACGGCGACGCGGTCCGCGCCGCGGGCCAGGTCGACGCCATCGGCGTGGCGCCGGAGTTGCGCCTGGACGGCGCCGCGCCGCAGCCGCTGGCGGCGGCCAGCACGCATGCCGATGCGCTGGCCGCCATCCTGGCGGCGCTGCAACCGCTGGGCATCGAGCGCGTGCGCGCCGTGGGCCACCGCATCGTGCACGGCGGCACGCGCTTCGACGGGCCGGCGCTGATCGACGCCGAGGTGCTGGCCGCCATCGAGGCGCTGCTGCCGCTTGCGCCGCTGCACCAGCCGCATGGCCTGGCCGGCATCCGCGCGGCCAGCGCGGCGCTGCCCGGCCTGCCGCAGGTGGCCTGCTTCGACACCGCCTTCCACCGCACGATGCCCGACGTCAACCAGCGCTTTGCGCTGCCGGCGGCGCTGTTCGCGCGCGGCTTTCGGCGCTACGGCTTTCATGGCTTGTCGTACGAATCGATCGCCGCGCAGTTCGCGGCGGCGGCGCCGGCGTTGGCGCGCGGCCGCGTGGTCGTGGCGCACCTGGGCAACGGCGCGTCGATGTGCGGCATGGCCGACGGCCGCTCGGTGGCCACGACGATGAGCTTCTCGCCGCTCGACGGCCTGCCCAGCGGCACGCGCTGCGGCCGCATCGACGCCGCCGTGGCGCTGCACCTGATCGCCCGCGAAGGCTGCAGCGCCGCCGAGGTGGAAGACCTGCTGACGCGGCGCTCGGGCTGGCTCGGCATGTCGGGGCTGACGAGCGACATGCGCACCCTGCTGGCCAGCGAGGCGCCGGCCGCGAAGCTGACCATCGACTACCTGGTCGAGCAGATCCTGCGCGAGCTGGCCGGCCTGGCCGCCGCCTTGCGCGGGCTGGACGCGCTGGTCTTCACCGGCGGCATCGGCGAGAACGCCGCCGTGCTGCGCGCGCGCGTGCTCGAAGGCGCGGCCTGGCTGGGCCTGCGGCTCGACGCGCCGGCGAACGAAGCGAAGCGGCCCGAGCGCATCAGCCGCGCCGACAGCGCGGTCGCGGCCTGGGTGCTGCGCACCGATGAAGAGCGCGTGATCGCGCAGCACACCGCGGCGCTGGTGCCGGCCACCTCATGAGCAAGCCCTTGCAGGACCCGCTGGCGCCGCCGCTGCCCGGCGCGAAGACCGAGGTCAAGACCACCACCTGCTACATGTGCGCCTGCCGCTGCGGCATTCGCGTGCACCTGCGCGACGGCGGCGACGGCCCGCAGGTGCGCTACATCGAAGGCAACCCCGAGCACCCGCTGAACAAGGGCATCCTCTGCGCCAAGGGCTCGTCGGGGATCATGAAGCAGTACTCGCCGGCGCGGCTGGCCACGCCGCTCAAGCGCAAGCCCGGCAGCGCGCGCGGCAGCGGCGAGTACGAGCCGATCTCCTGGGACGAAGCCTTCGACACCTTGACCGAGCGCCTGGCCCACCTGCGCGCCACCGACCCCAAGCGCTTTGCGCTGTTCACCGGGCGCGACCAGATGCAGGCGCTGACCGGCCTCTTCGCGCGCCAGTTCGGCACGCCCAACTACGCGGCGCACGGCGGCTTCTGCTCGGTGAACATGGCCGCGGGCATGATCTACACGATCGGCGGCAGCTTCTGGGAGTTCGGCGGCCCCGACCTCGAACGCGCCAAGCTGTTCGTGATGATCGGCACCGCCGAAGACCACCACAGCAACCCGATGAAGGCGCAGCTCTCGGCCTTCAAGCGCAACGGCGGGCGCTTCGTCGCGATCAACCCCATCCGCACCGGCTACGCGGCGATCGCCGACGAGTGGATTCCGATCCGCCCGGGCACCGACGGGGCGCTGTTCATGGCGCTGATCCGCGAGCTGATCGCGCTGGGCCTGTACGACCGCGACTTCCTCGCCCGCTACACCAACGCCGGCCAGCTGGTCAACCAGGACGAGGCCAGCGACGACTTCGGGATGATGCTGCGCAAGCCCGATGGCGACGTGATCAACCCGCTGCGCCACCACAACTTCTGGTGGTGGGACCGCCTGCGCGGCCGCCCGGTGGCCGACCATGCCGAAGGCAGCGATCCGGCGCTGTTCGGCGAGTACCGCATGCCCGAGGGACCCTTCGAGGGCCTGCCCGTCAAGCCGGCGTTCCAGTTGCTGGAAGAGCGCGTGCGCGACTGCACGCCCGAATGGGCCGAAGGCATCACCGGCATCGCGGCGGCCACCATCCGCCGCCTGGCGCACGAGATGGGCGTGACGGCGCGCGACCAGACCATCGAGCTGCCGATCGCCTGGACCGACTGGTGGGGCCGCGAGCACCAAAGCGTCACCGGCAACCCGGTGGCCTTCCACGCGATGCGCGGGCTGGCGGCGCACAGCAACGGCTTCCACACCATCCGCGCGCTGTCGATCCTGATGAGCCTGCTGGGCACCATCGACCGGCCCGGCGGCTTTCGCCACAAGGCGCCGTACCCGCGCGCCGTGCCGCCCAATGCGCGGCCGCCCAAGGGGCCGGCCAGCGTCAAGCCGAACACGCCGCTCGACGCGCCGCCGCTGGGCTGGGTGGAAAGCCCGGCCGACCTGTGCGTGGACGACGCCGGCGGCCCGGTGCGCATCGACAAGGGCTTCAGCTGGGAGTACCCGTTCTCGGCGCACGGGCTGATGCACAACGTCATCACCAACGCCTGGCGCGGCGACCCGTACCCGATCGACACGCTGCTGCTGTTCATGGCCAACATGGCGTGGAACTCGACGATGAACACGTCCGAGGTCCGCAAGATGCTGGTCGACCAGCATGCCGACGGCAGCTACAAGATCCCCTTCATCGTGGTCGCGGATACCTTTCAATCCGAGACCACCGCGTTCGCCGACCTGATCCTGCCCGACACCACGTACCTCGAACGGCACGACGTGATGTCGATGCTCGACCGGCCGATCAGCGAGTTCGACGGCCCCTGCGACAGCGTGCGCGTGCCGGTGCTGCCGCCGCCGGCCGGCTGCAAGCCCTTCCAGGAGGTGCTGGTGGAACTGGCCTCGCGGCTCAAGCTGCCGGCCTTCACCACGCCCGAGGGCGGCCGCAAGTACCGCGACTACCCCGACTTCATCGTCCGCTACGAGACGGCGCCGGGCTCGGGCATCGGCTTTCTCACCGGCTGGCGCGGCGCCGACGGCAGCCAGTCGCTGCGCGGCGCGCCCAACCCGCGCCAATGGGAGCAGTACGCCGCCAACAACTGCGTGCACCACCACGCGATGCCGCCCGAGATCCAGTACATGCGCAACTGGAACCGCGGCTACCTGCAGTGGGCGCAGGACGCCGGCCTGCGGCGCGACGCCGACCCCATCACCATCCACCTGTACTCCGAGTTCATGCAGCGCTTCCGCCTCGCGGCGCAGGGCAAGGGCGGCGGCCGGCAGCCGCCGGCCGCGTTGCGCGAGCGCGTGGCCACCTACTTCGACCCGCTGCCGCTGTGGTATGCGCCGCTGGAGGTGCAGGCCAGCGACGCGCAGGCCTACCCGCTGGCCGCGGTGACGCAGCGGCCGATGGCGATGTACCACTCGTGGGACTCGCAGAACGCCTGGCTGCGCCAGATCCACGCGCACAACGTGCTGTTCGTCAACGCCGCCACCGCGCAGGCGCTAGGCATCGCCGACGGCGACTGGATCTGGGTCGAATCGCAATGGGGCCGCGTGCGCTGCCAGTGCCGCCACAGCCAGGCGGTGGAGCCCGGCACCGTGTGGACCTGGAACGCCATCGGCAAGGCCAAGGGCGCCTGGGCGCTGAGCGACGACGCCAACGAAAGCGAGCGCGGCTTTCTGCTGAACCACCTGATCAGCGAGGAACTGCCGGCCGCCGACGGCAGCGGCCGCCGCGTCTCCAACGCCGACCCCATCACCGGCCAGGCGGCTTGGTACGACGTGCGCGTGCGCATCCGCCGCGCCGACGACGCCGAGCCTCGGCAGACCTTGCCGCAGTTCGACGCCAAGCCGGCGCTGCCGGGCACGCGCCGGCTGCGCTGGCGCGCCTGGTTCGCCGGCCGCCCGGAACAAGGGAACAACGCATGACGCAAGCCGCCGCCCGGAGGGGCACGCCGTGACGCAACTGGCGCTGGTGATCGACCTCAACGTCTGCGTCGGCTGCCACGCCTGCGTGACGAGCTGCAAGCAGTGGAACACCTCGGGCACGGCCGGCTCGCTGGTCGACCTGCAGGCCTACGGCGCCGACCCCAACGGCACCTTCTTCAACCGCGTGCAGAGCTTCGAGGTCGGCGAGTATCCCGAGACGCAGACGGTGCACTTCCCCAAGAGCTGCCTGCATTGCGAAGATCCGCCCTGCGTGCCGGTGTGCCCCACCGGCGCCAGCTACAAGCGCGCGGAAGACGGCATCGTGCTGGTCGACGCCGACAAATGCATCGGCTGCAAGTACTGCGCCTGGGCCTGCCCCTACGGCGTGCGCGAACTCGACGAGAAGCGCCAGGTGATGACCAAGTGCACCCTGTGCGTCGATCGCATCCACGACCAGAAGCTGCCCGTGGCCGAGCGCAAGCCGGCCTGCGTGATGGCCTGCCCGACCAACGCGCGGCTGTTCGGCGACATCCACGACCCTGCCTCGGTGGTGTCGAGCGCGATCCGTGAACGTGGCGGTTATGCGCTGATGCCCGAACTCGGCACCCAGCCCGCCAACCACTACCTGCCGCGCCGCCGCACCGACGCGCAGACCGACCCGCTGCAGGTGGTCAAGCAGCGCAACCCGCTGCGCGTGGAAGGGCGCGAGCCGCAGCCGGTGGCGGGCGGCACGCCGTTGTCGGGCGACTGGGAGCATTGAGGACATGCACCCGCCGCTGTCGATGATCTTCTTCACCACGCTGGCCGGCGCCGGGCAGGGGCTGTGGCTGGCCTTGTTCGGGGTCGACCTCGCGGCGGCGCTGGGGCTGGCGGAGGCGCCGGCCGTGTGGCGGCTGTGCGGCGCGGCGCTGGTGCTGTTGCTGTGCGGCGCGGGGCTGGTGGCGGCCACCTTCCACCTGGGCCACCCGCTGCGCGCCTGGCGCGCGGTGGCGATGTGGCGCACCTCGTGGCTGTCGCGCGAGGTGATCGCGCTGCCGGCCTTCATGGCGGTGGTGGCGCTGTGGGCGGGGCTGCACGTGATGCAGGCGGGCAGCGCGGCGACGCTGGGCGTCGGCGCGCTGGGGGTGGCGCTGGCGCTGGCGCTGTACGTCTGCACCGGGATGATCTACGCGGCGGTGAAGGCCATCCGCGAATGGGCGCATCCCTTGACGCCGCTGAACTACACCGTGCTGGGCCTGGCCTCGGGGCTGCTGCTGGCGGCGGCGCTGGCGGCGGCCACCGCGCCGGGGCTGGCGGTGCCGCTGGCGCAGGCGGCGCTGCTGGCCACCGTCGTCGGCGCCGTCACGCGCGGCCTGGCGCTGCGGCGCAACCTGGCGCTGGTGCCCAAGACCACGCTGCAGACGGCGATCGGCATCCGCCATCCGCGCATCGAGCAGATCTCGCAAGGCGCGATGGGCGGCAGCTTCAACACGCGCGAGTTCTTCCACCAGCGCACGCCGGGCTTCGTGCGCGGCATGCGCTGGGCGGCGGCTATTCTGGGCTTCGCGCTGCCGGTGTTGCTGCTGCTGTTGTCGACGCCGGCGCCTGGCGTGCTGGTGGCGGCCTTCGTGCTGCAGTACCTGGGCTTGCTGGCCGAGCGCTGGTGCTTCTTTGCGGAAGGGCAGCATCCGCAGAATTTGTACTACCGGCGGGTGGGCTGAAAAACGCCCTCACCCCGGCCCTCTCCCGCACGCGGGAGAGGGAGGAAGTTCAGCCGCGCAGGCGGTACCAGCGCACGCCGTCGGCGTCGATCTCGGCGACGGCCTCGCCCTTGTGCAGCAGGTGGTTCAGGCAGGCGATGCTTTCGCCGGTGGCCATGCCCAGCAGGCCGACGTCGCTCTGGTCGATCGGCCGGCCGAACAGCGAGGTGAAGACGTCGATGGCGCGCCGCGGCTCGGCCAGGCGGCGGCTCAGCCGCTCCATCGCGCGCGCCTGGCCGCTGGCCAGCGCGTCCAGCCGCGCGTGCAGGCCGCGGAAGGGCTCGTTGTGCGCCGGCAGCACCAGCACGTCGTCGGGCACCTCGCGCTTGACCTTGGCCAGCGAGGCCAGCCAGTCGGCCAGCGGGTCGGCGTCGGGCTCGATCGGGTTGACTGAAACGTTGGACGAGATGCGCGGCAGCACCTGGTCGCCGGAGATCAGCACCTTGAGCGCCGGGCAGTACAGGCAGGCGTGCTCGGGCGAGTGGCCGTTGCCGGTGATGACGCGCCATTCGCGGCCGCCGATGTCCAGCGTCTCGCGGTCCGACAGGCGGCGGTAGCTTTCGGGCAGCACGTGGATGTGCTTGCCGAAGTTGCCGAAGCGCACGCGGTACGACTCGATGGCCGGCTCGGCCCAGCCGGCGCGGCGGTAGAAGGCGGTGGCGTCGGGCGGCGCCTCGCGGCCGGTGTCGGCCGTCATCACGCGGCAGGTGAGGTATTCCAGCCGCGTCATCCACAGCCGCACGTTGAACTTGCGCGTGATCCAGCCGGCCATGCCCACGTGGTCGGGGTGCATGTGGGTGACGAACACGCGCGTCGGCGCCTGGCCGGCGGGCAGGTTGGCGAAGATCTCGTGCCAGACGGCGGCACCGTCTTCGGTGCGGGTGCCGGTGTCGACGACGGCGAAGCCGCCGGGCTCGTCCAGCGTGTACAGGTTGATGTGGTTGAGCTGGTAGGGCAGCGGCATGCGGATCCAGCGCACGCCGGGCGCCACCTCGGCGCGCTGGCCGCGCGGGGGCAGGCTGTCGAAGGGATAGACCAGGCGGGGCCGGTCGGCGGCGGTGTCGTCGAGAGAAGCGTCTGACATGGAGGTGGCGTGGCTGCGGGCTGCTGCGTGGCAGCCCGCAGTGTCGCCGCAAACGGCCGCGGCCGCTGCTACAGGCCGCGCTTGGCCTGCATCAGCAGCGTGGCGACCTCGGTGGACACCTGCGCGAAGCGCGAGCCGCTGCCGATCAGCCGCTCGGCGTCGTCGTACAGGCCGCCGTTGATGCGGCGCGCCACGGTGCCGGCTTCGCGGTGGAAGTCGGCGTGCTTGTCCAGCAGCGCCACGAAGCCGGGCCGGCCGCCGAAGCGCTGGCTGCCGCTGCCGTGCAGCCATTGGCCGAGCGGGCACTGGTCGTCGCGGCACAGCGTGTCGGCGTCGAGCCGCTGGTGCTGGTCGATGGCCTGGCGCAGCTTGACCTTCCAGGCGCGGTGCGCCTCGATGGCCTTGTCGAAGTCGAAGCCTGCGCCGGCCGGCGGCAGCGCGGCGGCCGCGTCTTGCGTCAGCAGCGCCGCGCCCGTCGGCAGGCGGAAGCGTTCGACTTCCAGCGTCAGCGAGCGCGCCTGGTCCTTCATCGCGGCGGCGGCGGCCGCCGTCTGCTCCACCAGCGCGGCGTTCTGCTGCGTCATGCGGTCGATGTCCTGCACCGCCTGGCCGACCTGGCTGACGCCCTGGCTCTGCTCGCGCGCGGCGTTGGAGACGTGGCTCAGCAACTCGTTGACGCGCTGCGACGAGACCACGATCTCCTGGATGGTGCCGCCGGCGTTGCGCACGATGCCGGCGCCGGCCTCCACCTGCTCGACGCTGTTGCCGATCAGCGACTTGATCTCGCGCGCCGCGCCGGCGCTGCGCTGCGCCAGCGTGCGCACCTCGCCGGCCACCACCGCGAAGCCGCGGCCCTGCTCGCCGGCGCGCGCCGCTTCCACCGCGGCGTTGAGCGCCAGGATGTTGGTCTGGAAGGCGATGGCGTCGATGGTGCCGATGATCTCGCCGATGCGCGCCGACGAGCCGCGGATGGCGTCCATCGTGCTCATCACGTCCTGCATCACGCGGCCGCCCTCGGCGGCCACCTCGGCGTTGTGGCGCGCCATCTGCGAGGCCTCGTTGGTGCTCTCGGCGCTGCTGCGCACGGTGGCGGCGATCTGCTCCATCGACGCCGCCGATTCCTGCAGGTTGGCCGCCGTCTGCTCGGTGCGCGACGACAGGTCGAGCGAGCCGCTGGCGATCTCGTTGCTGGAGTGCACGATCTCGTCGTTGGCCTTGCGCACGCGCAGCACCATGTCGCGCAGCGAGGTCTGCATGGCGCGCAGGTCGAGCATCAGCTCGGCGGCCTCGTCGCGGCCCCAGGGCGAGGGCGACGAGGTGAGGTCGCCGTCGGTCATGGCGCGCAGGTGGCGCCGCGTCTCCTTCAGGCCGCCGTCCATCACGCGGTAGAAGCTGAGGAAGAAGTAGGCCGCCAGCGTCAGCGCCGCGGCCACCACGCCGCTGGCCACCCACAGCAGGTGCGTCTGCGCGGCGCGCACGTCGCCGACGTAGATGCCCGAGCCGATGATCCAGCCCCAGGGCTCGAAGCCCTGCACGTACGACAGCTTGTCCTCGGGCGCGGCGGCGCCCGGCTTGGGCCACTGGTAGCTGACGAAGCCCTTGCCGCGCTGGCGCACCGTGTCGGCGAAGGCCTTGAACAGCAGCAGGCCGTTGGGGTCCTTGACGGCGCCGACGTCCTGGCCGTTCAGCTCGGGCTTGAACGGGTGCATCAGCACGCGCGGCTGCTGGTCCTGGATCCAGAAGTATTCCTGGCGGTCGTAGCGCAGCCCGGCCACGGCCTGGCGGGCCAGCGCCTGCGCCTGCGCGCGCGTGAGCTTGCCGTCGCGCTCCAGGCCGTGTGCCCAGGCCAGCACGCCGTGCGCCACTTCCACGTGCTGGCGGGTGGCGTCCATGCGCGACTGCATGGCCTGCTCGCCCACGGTCCACAGCGTGTGCGCCAGCATGCTGAGCAGCGGCACCACGAAGACCAGCGAGACGATCAGCGCCTTGGCCGCGAAGCTCAGGCGCCGGAACAGCCTGACGCCGGGCGACCAGATGCCGTGGTGGGCGAAGAAGCCGTCGTCGGGCGCCGCCGCTCGGGCATGGTCGAAGGCGGCAGGGGCGGCGGGGGCGGGAAGGGAGGCAGGAGCAGTCTGCATGCGAACAACCTGGGCATTGGGCTTGTAGCGCCCGTTCGACATCGCTATCGGCCGGCACCGCGCCTGGCTTGAGCGTCTTGTGAGGACTTCTTGATCTGGCGCCGGTCAGAATGCGCGACTTCCGCACGCCCCAGCCCCCCGGCACGCATGGCCAAGACCGACCGCGTCTACAAGATCGAGCGCCTGATCCGCAGCCGCGGGCACCTCAGCTTCCAGGCCCTGCTGGACGAGCTGGAGGTGTCGCCCGCCACGCTCAAGCGCGACCTCGAATACCTGCGCGACCGCCTGGGCGCGCCGATCGAGTACGACCGCGACTTGAACGCCTACCGCTTCGGCGCCGCCTACCGCGGCCACAAGCACGAGCTGCCCGGGCTGTGGTTCGACGAGCGCGAGCTGCTCAGCCTGCTGACGGCGCACGAGCTGCTGTCCGAGCTCGACGGCGGCGGCGTCATCAGCCGCCACCTGCAGCCGCTGTTGGCGCGCATCCACCAGATGCTGGGCAGCAGCGAGGCCGATGGCGCGCGGCTGTTGCACCGCATCCGCATCGTTAGCCCGGCCAAGCGCCCGGTGGCCGCGCCGTTCTTCGAGCGCGTGGCCGAGAGCCTGCTCAAGCGCCGCCGGCTGCGCATGCGCTACCTGACCCGTGGCCGCCGCGAGCGCAGCGAGCGCGAGGTTTCGCCGCAGCGCCTGGTGCACTACCGCAACACCTGGTACCTGGACGCCTGGTGCCACCGCCGCGAGCGGCTGCTGCGCTTCGCGCTCGACGCGGTGGAGGCCGCCGAACTGCTGGAGCAGCCGGCGCTGGAGCTGGCGCCGGCCGAGGTGCAGGCGCAGATGGACGCCGGCTACGGCATCTACGCCGGCGGCAGCCGCGACGCGCGGCACTGGGCGTTGCTGCGCTTCGACCCACAGGCCGCGCTGTGGGCCAGCCGCGAGCAGTGGCACGCCGAGCAGCAGGGCCGCTGGCTGGGCGCGCCCGGCGACAGCGCCTACGAGCTGCGCGTGCCCTACGTCGACGACACCGAGCTGGTGATGGACATCCTGCGCCAGGGGCCCGAGGTGGAAGTCATCGAGCCGCCGGCGCTGCGCGAGCGCGTGCGCCGGCGGCATGCCGAGGCGGCGGCGCGCTACGTGGATACCGATGCCTGACGCACAATCCCACGCCATGTTCGATCGCAACGAATCCCTGCGCGAAGCGCTGCAGCGCAACGTGCGTGACGCGCTGATGGAAGACATCGGCCGCGGCGACTGGACGGCGCAGCTGGTGCCCGCCGGCCGCCGCGTGGTCGGCCGCGTGGTGGCCAAGCAGGACGCGCTGATCTGCGGCCGCCCCTGGTTCGATGCCTGCGTGCTGTCGCTCGACGGCCAGGCCGGCCTGCAATGGGCGGTGGCCGAAGGCCAGGCGGTGGCGCGCGGCGCCGAGGTGGTGCGCATCGAGGCCGATGCGCGCGCGCTGCTGTCGGCCGAGCGCCCGGCGCTCAACTTCCTGCAGATGCTCTCGGCCGTGGCCACCACCACGCGCGCCTACGTCGACGCGATTGCCGGGCTCTCGCCCAACCCGCGCGGCTGCCTGGTGCTGGACACCCGCAAGACGCTGCCCGGGCTGCGCCAGGCGCAGAAGTACGCGGTGCGCGTGGGCGGCGGCGCCAACCAGCGCATGGCGCTGTGGGACGGCATCCTGATCAAGGAAAACCACATCGCCGCCGCCGGCGGCGTGACGGCGGCGCTGCGCGCGGCGCAGGCGCTGGAGGCCGGCGTGGGCATCCAGATCGAGGTGGAGACGCTGGCCGAGCTGCAGCAGGCGCTGGACGCCGGCGCCACCAGCGTGCTGCTGGACGACTTCTCGCTCGACGACATGCGCGCGGCCTGCGCGCTGAACGCCGGCCGCGCGTTGCTGGAGGTGTCCGGCGGCGTCGACCTCGACAGCATCCGCGCCATCGCCCGCACCGGCGTCGACCGCATCAGCAGCGGCAAGCTGACCAAGGACGTGGCGGCCATCGACCTCTCGCTGCGCGTGGAGACGCCGGCATGAAGCGGGCGCCGTCGTTGGCGCGGTGCTCGGCATTGCTGCTGCCGCTGCTGCTGGCCGGCTGCATCAGCTTCGGCCCGCCGCCGCTTTCCGTCGGCCAGACCGAGGCCGAGGTGCGCGCCGTGATGGGCGTGCCCACCGGCCGCTACTCGATGCCCGAGGGCGTGACGCGGCTGGAATACGCCACCGGCCCCTTCGGCCGCCACACCTGGATGATCGACATCGGCCCCGACGGCCGCAGCCGCCGCGTGCAGCAGGTGCTGGACTGGCGCAACCTGGCGGCGTTCCAGCAGCGCGCCGCCGGCATGAGCGTGGACGAGTTGCTGCGCGAGCTGGGCCGCCCCGGCGACCGCGCCCACGGCGGCCTGCGCGGCGGCGAGACCTGGTCGTACCGCTACCCCACCAACAACTGCCTGTGGTTCCAGGTCAGCATCGGCGCCGATGGCAAGGTGATCGGCGCCGGCGACGGCATCGACCCGATGTGCGACGTCAACGACCGCGCGCGCGATTGAACCGGGGCCGGCGATGACGGTGCTCTACGGCATCCCCAACTGCGACACGGTGAAGAAGGCCCGCGCCTGGCTGGCCGAGCACGGCGTGGACCATCACTTCCACGATTTCAAGAAGGCCGGCGTGCCGCAAGCCGCGCTCGACGCCTGGCTGGCCAGCGCCGGCTGGGAGCGGCTGCTCAACCGCAAGGGCACGGCCTGGCGCGCGCTGCCCGATGCGTTGAAGAACGGTGTTAGCGACGCTGCCAGCGCGCGTGCCGTGATGCTGCAGCACCCCAGCACCATCAAGCGCCCGGTGATCGCCTGGGACGGCGGGCGCATCACGGTGGGCTTCGAGCCGGCGGGCTGGCCGCCGCGCTAGCCGGGGACGCTCGGGGCGCCGGGCGGGTGCCCTCAGCCGCCGTGCTGCGACGTGGCGCCGTTGGCGGTGTCGTTGAACAACGAGTCGCGGAACTTCAGCGCCGAAGGCCCGTGCTCGCCGCTGGCCCAGATGGCCAGCGCGGTGGGCGACATCGGCTTGGCGAACAAAAAGCCCTGCAGTTCGTCGCAGCCCATCTGCAGCAGCCAGTCGCGCTGGGCCTCGGTCTCCACGCCTTCGGCGACGACGCGCAGCTCCAGCTGGTGCGCCATGCGCACGATGGTCTCGGCGATCGAGCGCGCATCGGCGTTGCTGTCGAGGTCGGTGACGAAGGTGCGGTCGATCTTCAGCTCGGCGGCCGGCAGCTTGCGCAGCAGGCCCAGGCTGGAGTGGCCGGTGCCGAAGTCGTCGATCGAGACGTGGATGCCGGCCTCGCGCAGGCGCTCGAAGGCGGCGCGCGTGACCTGCGTGTCCTCCATCGCCACCGATTCGGTGATCTCGACGGTGAAGCGCGCCGGCTGCACGCCGTTGCGCTGCAGGCATTCGCACAGATGGGTGATGCTGCCGTCCTGGCGCAGCTGGTGGCCCGAGACGTTGACCGCCACGCGCATGCGAAGCCCCTGCTCGCGCCAGGCGCCGGCCTGGCGGCAGGCTTCCTCGATCACCCAGCGGCCGATCTCGGGCATCAGGCCGTGGCGTTCGGCCAGCGGCACGAACACGGCCGGGCTGATCACGCCGCGCTGCGGGTGGTGCCAGCGCAGCAGCGCCTCGGCCGCCGTCACCTGCAGGCTGCGGGCGTCGATCTTGGGCTGGTAGGCCAGCTGCAGCCGGCCTTCGGCGACGACCTGGCGCAGGTCGCGCAACAGTTCGGCCTGCTGGCGCATGTCGACGCCCATCGCCGGCTCGAACTCGGCGTGCGCGCCGCCGCCCACCTGCTTGACGCTGCGCATCGCCGTCACCGCCTGCAGCATCAGCCGCGTGCGCGCGCCGTGCTGCGGGTACAGCGCGATGCCGATCGACGCGCTCAGGCTCAGCTCGTGGCCGTCCACGCGGCGCGGGCGGCGCAACTCGTCGCGCAGCCGCAGCGCGGCGGCCTGCGCCTCGGCGCTGCCGCCGGCCAGCGCCATCACGAACTCGTCGCCGGCCACGCGGCTGGCGGCGATCAGCTCGGGCAGCGCGGCCTGCAGCCGCGCCGTCATCGAAGCCAGCACGCGGTCGCCGGTGGCGTGACCGTAGGCATCGTTCAGCAGCCGCAGGTTGTCGAGGTCGAGGTACAGCACCGCCAGCGCGCTGCCCGCCTGGTCGCAGCGATGGGTGGCGTCGTCCAGCACCGATTCGAAGGCTTCGCGCGTCAGCAACCCGGTCAGCGGGTCGGTGGGCAGCGCGGGGCCGCCGCTGCGACGCCCCGGCAGCCAGCGCCGAACGCCCTCCAGCGCGGTCCCGGTGGCGCCCAGCAGCCCCGAGAGCAGCGACGGTTTGCGGTTCATCCGGGTCATATCGGCAGTCTGCGCCGGGACTTGAGCCTTGCCAAGAGGGCCGCCCGGCGCGCGATCAAGCGGCCGTCAAAGCGCCACCGGCAGCGTGCGCAATCCACGAAAGCGCAGGCGCAGGTCGCGCTGCGGTGGGCCGCGGCGCTGCAGCCGCGGGTAGCGCGCCAGCAGCCGGCCGATGGCGATGCGCCCCTCCAGCCGCGCCACGTTCATGCCCGAGCAGGCGTGCGCGCCCTGGCCGAAGGCAAGGTGGTTGTTCGGCCGGCGGCCGAGGTCCAGGCGCTCGGGGTCGTCGAAGACCGCTGGGTCGCGGTTGGCGGCGCCGATGCACAGCGTGATGAAGCTGCCCGCGGGCAGCACGCGGTCGCTGATGGCCACCGGCGCGGTGGCGCGGCGGTTGTTCAGCTGCAGCGGGCTTTCGTAGCGCAGCAGCTCTTCCACCGCGCTGGCGATCAGCGCCGGCTCGGCCACCAGGCGGTCGAGCTGGTCGCGGTGGCTCAGCAGCGCGTCGAGGCCGTTGCCGATCAGGTTGCTGGTGGTCTCGTGGCCGGCGTTGAGCAGGAAGATGCAGTTGTGCATCAGCTCGCGCTCGCTCAAGCTGCCTTGCGCGTCGCCTTGCAGCAGCCGCGTCAGCACGTCGGACTCGGGGTCGCCGGGGCGGGCGCGGCGGCGCGCCAGCAAGTCCTGCAGGTAGGCCAGGAACTCGGTCACCGCGGCGTTGGCCGGCGTCAGCACCTCGGGGCCGGGCACCGGCTCCAGCGCCGACAGGATGGCGAGCGACCACTCGCGCAAGGGGCCGCGCTCGGCGTGCGGCACGTCGAGCAGGTTGCCGATCACTTCCACCGGGATCTGCGCCGCGAAGTGCTCGATCAGGTCGGGCGCCGGCTCGTCGGCCAGGCGGTCGAGCAGCGTGTCGACGAGGGCGAGCAGCCCCGGCTCCATGCGCGTGATGGCGCGCTGGTTGAGCGCGCCCATCAGGATGCGGCGCACGCGGGTGTGCAGCGGCGGGTCGCTGAACACCAGGCTGGTGGTGTGGTGCTCGTAGATCGGGCTGCCGGCGCCCAGCTTGGGGCCGAACTCGAGCTGCTTGTCGGAGCTGACGTCGGCGCTGCGGTAGACGGCCAGCACGTCGTCGTAGCGGGTCAGCAGCACGCTGTGCTCGCCCAGCGGGTGCACCGGGCTTTGCCGGCGCAGCGCGGCGTACCAGGGGTAGGGGTCGGCGATGAAGCCCGCGGGCGGCGCGGCCAGGCTGAAGGCGCCGGCGTCCATGCGCGCCTCAGGCCGCCAGCGGTTGCGTCAGGTACACGCCTTCGCGGCCGACGATGGGCTTGCGCGCCGGCATGAACACCGTGCAGTCGGCGCACAGCGCGCGAATCTCCTGCTCGCCGTCGGTGGCGATCAGCTCGCCTTCGGCGAAGCGCTCGAAGCCGATCAGCGGGCGCGTGAAGCGGAACTCGGGCGTCTTGATGACCCAGGTCTGCAGCAGCTTGAAGCGGCGCTGCGGCGGCGGCGCCGGTTCGCGCCCGCTCAGCAGGCCGAACAAGCCCAGGAAGTCCAGCGTGACGGCGACGGCGCGCTCGGCCGTGGCCTGCCGGAAGTGCTGGCCGCATTCGGCCACCAGCGCCACGCCGTGGTGGCCGGCGGTGCCGTGCAGGCCGTGCTGGATGACCGGCGTGCCCGAGCCCAGGCCCTGCGGCATCACCAGGTGGGTGGACGGCCGGCCGATGGCCAGCGCCGCCTGCGCGTTGCGCGCGAATTCGGGGTAGACCCAGAACGGCTCCACGTCCTGGCTGGTGGAGTGCAGGTCGAGGATGTGGTCGGCCGCGGCCACCACCGGGCGCAGCGCGCGCGCGCGGTCCAGCTCGGGGCTGCGCTCGGCGCCGTCGAGCTGCGCCGCCGACCAGATGCGGTTGAGGTTGTGCACGAGCTGCCGGCTCTCGAACGGCTTCGTGGGGTCGAAGCTCTGGTAGGCCGCCACGTTGGCGAAGCTGACGGTCAAGGTGCCGATCGCCGGGCGCACGCCCTGGTCCAGCAAATGGGTGGCGGCGACCATGCCGCAGAACTCGTTGCCATGCGTCAGCGCGTTGATCAACACGTGCGGCCCGGGCTTGCCCGATTCGAAGCGGTGCACGTAGTCGATGCCCACGTTGCCGCGGCGGTAGGGTTCCAGGTCGCGGGGCTGGACTTCGATCGGGGGGGTGTCGCTGATGTCCATCGGTGGTGGCGGATGTGGTGGCGGGCAGGGCCGCAGTATCGGTCCTCGGCGCGTGCGTTGGTGGTCTGTGGTGGTCAGTGGGGGTCCGTGGCGGTCGAAGCGGCCTGGCGCCGGCGATGTGATTAGGTCACATGCGCGCAGTGACCTGCGGCGCAGCGCCGCGCGGCGTGGCAGCAGACACTGGCTTCACGCTGTTGAACCAAGCAGCGCCCCAGTCAAGCAACACCGGACCGAACTCAGGAGCAGCAACATGAACTTCTTCCATCTGAACATGCAGCGCGACGGCAACCGTGACTCGCATGCCTTCGCGGCCGTGCTGATGTCGATGCTGATGGTGCTGTGCGCCTCGCCCTGGCTGGCCGATGGCCGCAGCGAAAGCCCCGCGCCGGTGTCGGCCAAGCAGTCGACGCAGGCGGCGGTGAAGCTGGCGCAGCTCAAGCCGCAGAGCGCCGCGCACAAGCCGGGCTGAGCTCGGGTGTGCCCGGACTGAGGGCGCCGGCGCGGCGGGCTGATAAGCTCGCCGCACCATGTTCACCGGCATCGTCCAGGGCGTCGCCACCGTCGAGCAGGCCGTCGACCGCCCGGGCCTGCGAAGTTTCCGCCTGCGCTTTCCGGCCGGCTTTGCGCACGAGTTGGCCATCGGCGCCAGCGTCGCCTGCGACGGCACCTGTCTGACCGTCACCGCGCTGCACGGCAGCGACGCCGCCGACTTCGACGTCATGCAGCAAAGCCTGGCGCTGACCACGCTGTCCGCGCTGCGCGTGGGCAGCCGCCTCAACGCCGAACGCGCGGCCAAGGACGGCGCCGAGATCGGCGGCCATCCGCTCTCGGGCCACGTCGACTGCCAGGCGCGCCTGGTCGAGCTGCGCCGCCCCGAGAACAACCACGTGCTGCGCCTGGCGTTGCCGGCGCCGTGGATGCGCTACGTGTTCGCCAAGGGCTACGTCGCCGTCAACGGCGCCAGCCTGACGGTGGCCGAGGCGCAGCGCGAACGCGACGGCAGCGGCTGGTTCGAGGTCTGGCTGATCCCCGAGACGCTGCGCATGACGACCTTCGGCGACAAGGCCGTGGGCGACGCGTTCAACATCGAGATCGAACGCTCGACGCAGGTCTTCGTCGACACCGTGCGCGACGCGCTCGACGAGCGCTTGGGTCCCTTGCTGCCGCTGCTCGAAGGCCTGCTGCGCCAGCAGGGCAAGAGCCTGGACGAGTTGACGGCACCGACTACACTGCCGCGCGCCTGAGGGGGCGCACGACGAGGAGGCACAGGGCATGGCGATGTCCACGGCGAAGCGGGCGGCGATCACGGCGCTGCTGGTCGTGGCCTTCGGCTCGGCGCTGTTCTTCGCGCTGCGCGGCCAGCAGCAATCGCGCATCGAGCACCAGGCCGCCGCCGAGGCGGCCAGCACCACGGCGCTGAAGGGCGTGATCGCGCTCGACGTCGAGCCCTTCTTCAAAGACCCGCGCGTGCTGCGCATCCTGGCCGCCAAGAAGCTGCCGGTGGACGTGGTGCGCATCGGCAGCCGCGAGATGGCCGCGCGCGTACTGCCGGGCGCGGCGCCCGACTTCCTGTTCCCGTCGGGCGTGGTGGCGGCCAACCAGATTGCCGACGCGGCGCGCAAGGCCAACCTGCCGGCGGCGCAGGTCTCGCCGGTGTTCACGCCGATGGTCATCGCGAGCTGGGAGCCGATCGCCAAGATCCTGGTCGCCAACGGCGTCGCCAAGCCGCTGTCGCCCAAGGTCTACGGCGTCGACATGGCCAAGCTGACGCAGCTGATGTTGGCCAAGACGCGCTGGAAGGACCTGAAGGAGAGCGCTGCCTACGACGTGGGCCGCAGCGTGCTGGTGTCGACCACCGACCTGCGGCGCAGCAACTCCGGCGCGCTGTACCTGGCGCTGACCAGCGCCGCGCTGCAAGGCGACGTGGTGACCGACCGCGCCAGCGCGCAGGCCGCGGCGCTGAAGCTGGCCGAGCTGTTCAAGCGCCAGGGCTACCAGGAAAACTACGTCAACGGCAACTTCGACGACTACGTGGCCATCGGCATCGGCAAGACGCCGATGGCCTTCATCTACGAGAACCAGCTCGTCGACTACGCGCTGCGCAAGAAGGGCGTGGGCGCCGACATGGTGCTGCTGTACCCGCTGCCGACCATCGTCAACAAGGTGGTCTTCGTCTCGCTGAACGAGCGCGCCAAGGCGCTGGGCGACTTGCTGGCCAACGACGCCGAGCTGCAGGCCATCGCCGTGGAATACGGCTTTCGCATCGCCGACACCGAGCGCTTCATGGCCGCCGTCAAGGCCACCGGGCTGGCGGTGGAGCCGCGCATCACGCAGGTGGTGGACCCGCCGTCGTTCGAGATCATGGCCGAGATGATCGACGTGGTGGCCAAGGAGATGACGCAATGAAGCGCTGGTGGGCCGCGTTCGCGATGCTGCTGCTGCTGCTGGCCGCCTGCGGCGAGAAGGCCGTGCCGCCGCCGCCCGCGCCGCCGGCCGCGCCGGCGCCCGAGTTCACGGTGCTGGCCACGACGGACTTGCGCGACGTGCAGCCGCTGGAAGAGATGGTGACCAAGGCCACCGGCGTGAGGCTCAAGTTCCGCTGGGGCGGCACGATGGAAAGCACCGAGGCGGTGCTGAGCGGCGACGCCAAGGCGCAGGCCGCGTGGTTCGCCAACGCCAAGTACCTGCTGGCCAGCCCCGAAGGGCAATCGCGCGTCAAGCTGCAGGAGAAGATCATGCTGTCGCCCATCGCCGTGGGCGTCAGCCAGGGCGACGCCGTCAAGTACGGCTGGGACAAGCCCGGCCTCAAGCTCACCTGGAAAGACATCGCCAACGCCGCGCGCGACGGCAAGCTGCGCTACGCCTTGAGCAACCCGGCCACCAGCAACCAGGGCTTCATGGCGCTGATGGGCGTGGTGGCCGCCGCCGGCGGCAAGACCGAGGCGCTGACCGCCGCCGACGTCGACCGCAGCGCCATCGCCGATTTCCTCAAGGGCTACAAGATCCCCGGCGACAACTCCACCTACCTGTCGGAGCAGTTCATCCTGCAGCAAGGCAGCCGCGCCAACGCCTTCATCAACTACGAAAGCTGGCTGCTCGGCCTGAACGCCGGCGGCAAGCTGCGCGAGAAGCTGCTGCTGATCTACCCCTTCGAGGGCGTCAGCACGGCCGACTACCCCTTCATGCTGCTGGATGAGAGCCGGCGCGCCGACTACGTCAAGGTGGTGGACTACCTGAAGGGCGACGCCGCGCAGACCTGGCTGGCGCGGCAGACGCTGCGCCGGCCCATCCGGCCCGAGGTGGCGGCGCGCGTCGAAGACCTGCTGCCCAAGGCCGGGCTGCAGGTGGAGCTGCCGTTCTCGCCCGACCGGGCGCTGGCCGACGGGCTGATCGCCGCCTACCTCAACGAGTTCCGCACGCCGATCGCCAGCACCTTCGTGCTGGACACCAGCGGCAGCATGCAGGGCGGCGGGCGCCGCCAGCAGCTGGTGCAAGCCATCCAGTACATGGCCGGCACCGACGCCTCGCTGACCGGGCGCATCGCGCGCCTGAGCGGCCGCGAGAAGATCTGGCTGCAGCCCTTCGCCGACGCGCCCTACGGCCGCACCGGCTTCGAGCTGCCGGCGCTGCAGGCCACGGCGCGCGGCGTGCAGCAGCAGGCCGACTCCGAAGCCACGCAGCAGGTGCTGACCCACGTGCGCGACTTCGCCGAAGGCCTGCAGATGAAGGGCGGCACCGCGTTGTACGACGCGGTCTACCAGTCGCTGCAGCACATGATGACCGAGCGCAACCGGCACCCGAAGTACCAGTACTCGGTGGTCGCCTTCACCGACGGCGAGAACAACAAGGGCCGCGACCTCGAGCAGTTCAAGCGCGACTACGCGGCGCTGCCCGAGGACGTGAAAGCCATCCCCGTGTTCTGGGTGCTGTTCGGCGAGGCCAACGAAGGCGCGCTGAAAGAGCTGGCCAAGCTCACCGGCGGCCAGGTCTTCGACGCGCGCAAGCGCAGCCTGTACTCGGTGTTCAAGGACATTCGTGCGTACCAGTGAGCGGCTGCTGCGCCTGCTGACCGCCCCCGCGCATTGGCTGGCGCTGGGCATGGCGGCGGCGGTGCTGCTGCTCAAGGCACTGGGGCTGCTGGGCGGCGCGGGGCTGGCGCTGGCCGCGCTGGGTTACGTCGCGGGTTGGGCCATCGGCGCGCTGTGGCTGGGCCTGCCTTCGTGGCGCGGCGACGACTGGGAGGCGCTGGATTTCAAGGACGAAGGCGATGCGCGCGAGGCCATGGAGCGTGCGCTGCAAGGCGTGCGCCGGCTGACCGAATACAACCCCGACAACCGCATCCCGGCCAGCCTGCAGGCGCGCGTGCTGGAGCTGTGCAAGTCGCTGGCCGAACTGCTGCAGCAATGGGAGCGCAGCAAGGGCAGCCTGTCGCTGCAGGACAGCTTCCATGCCCGCCACATCGCCATCAGCTACCTGCCCGAGGCGCTGAACACCTACCTGTCGATCCCGGCGCGCTACGCCACCACCAAGCTGCTGGACAACGGCAAGACCGCGGTCGACACCTTCAAGGACACCATCGCCGAGCTGGAAGCCAAGGTCGGCGAGCTGGGCGACGACCTCGCGGCGCAGGACGCGCATGCCTTCTTGGTGCACAGCCGCTTCCTGCAGCAGAAGTTCGCCCCGTCCGCGGTGGAAGCACCGGCACTGAACCTGTCGAAGAAGGAACCCAAATCATGAGCGAAACGCCCTTCAAGCTGGAGCCGCCCGAAGTCATCACGCCGGTGGCGGTGGAAGCGGCGCGCGAGGCCGTGCCGTTGAAGCCCGAGCTGCAGCAGCAGGTGGACGCGCAGGTGCTGCGCTTCATCGACGCCTTGGCCGCCGAAGACGTGCATTCCGACGCCTTCAAGCAGCGCCTGGACAGCGCCTTCGCGCTGGGCCGCGAGGAGATCAGCAACGCCTCGGCGCTGATGCAGGGGCGCTTCATGCAGCGCAACTTCGCGGGCATCGAGGACAGCCCGGCGTACAAGGCGATCGAGGCGATCCGCGCGCAGCTCGACGAGCTGAACCCCGGCCGTGACGGCGACTTGATGCAGCCGCGCAAGCTGCTCGGGCTGATCCCCTTCGGCAGCAAGCTCGAAGCGTATTTCCGCAAGTACCAAAGCGCCGCCGAGCAGTTGAAGACCAGCATGAGCCAGCTCTACGCCGCGCGCGACGACATGCAGAAAGACGTGGTCGACATCGAGGCCACGCGTGCCAAGCTGTGGGACGCCATGACCAAGCTGGCCGCCGCGCAGCGCTTCGCGCAGCAGCTCGACAGCCGGCTGGACGAGAAGGTGAAGTCGCTGGAAGCGTCGGACCCGGCCAAGGCCCAGGCGCTGCGCCAGGAGGTGCTGTTCTACGCGCGCCAGAACCTCGCCGACATCCAGACCCAGCAGGCCGTGTGCGTCAACGGCTACCTGGCGCTGGACGTGCTGAAGAAGACCGGCCGCGAGATGATCAACGGCTGCACCCGCGTGGCCACCACCGGCATGAGCGCGTTGGCCGTCGCGCAGACGGTGGCGCGCGCCACCGGCAACCAGATCCGCGTGATGGAGATGCTGCAAGGCGTCAACGCGACCATCGGCGAGCTCATCAGCCAGACCGGCCGCGCGCTCAACCAGCACGTCGACGCGACGACGCAGTTCAGCAGCAACCCGATGCTGGGCATCGAGAAGATCAAGGAGATGTTCGACCAGACCTTCCAGGCCATGGACGCGATGGACAACTTCCGCGCCAAGGCCATCGACGTGATGGGCCAGAACAACGCCCTGGTGCGCGAGCAGTTGGCGCGGGCCGACAGTTATGTCGACCGCACGCGCCAGGCGCAGGCCCGGCAGGCGGCGGCGCAGGCGCTGCCGGGGGATGGCGGCGGGCCGGTGAAGTTGTAGGCGGCTGCCCGGCCGCCGGCCATCACGCAATGCCGTCGCGGTACTTCACCGAAGCATGCGTGCCGTCGCAGAAAGGCTTGTTCGACGAGTGGCCGCAGCGGCACAGCGCCTGGCGGTTGCGGATTTCGTAGCTGCGCCCGTCGGCGCTTTCCACGCGCACGCCGCCGCGCACCATCAGCGGCCCGCTGCATTGCTGGGCGGGGTCTTCCAGCGGGTGGATGGCGGCGGGCTCGGCCGGCTCGATGGGCTGGCCCGTCTGGCGGTCCCACACCAGCAGGCGGCCGCCGGGGCAGTGCGAGGCCATGTGCCGGGTGTTGTCGGCGGCCTGGGTGCCGGGCAGTTGCACCTCGTTCCAGATCTGGTGGTGGGCATCGCAGAAGCGGCCGAAGGCGCAGTACGCCTCGTTGTCGGTCAGCGCCAGCGTGGGGCCGTCGATCTCGGTCGAGCCCTGCAGCAGCGGCGCGAACGAGGCGCGCTCGGCCAGGTCCATGCCTGCCTTCAGGTGCGAGCCGTCGCAGAACGGCGCGTGGCGGCTGTGGCCGCAGCGGCACAGTGCCATGCCTTCCTTGCTGTCGAAGGTCTTGCCGGTGGCGAAGCCGATGGAGGTGCCGGCGGCGTCCACCGCGATCGTCATCTGCACCAGCGGCGGCGCGCCGTGCACCACGTAGGGGCCGCCGGCGGTGACCTTGATCCACACCGCGTCGGGCGCGGGGCTGGTGCCGGGTTGCACGGCGTGGCGCGGGTCGGCCATGGCGATCTCCTTCGGCGGAAAGGAAGGCGCGCCGCGAAGGGCGCCTGCCTTTCATCATATGTCGATAATCGCCGTTGTCCTTTCCCTGAATCGTCCATGTCAGACCTCATCGTCCACGGCGGCAAGCCCCTGCGCGGCCGCCTCGTGCCTTCGGCGAACAAGAACGCCGTGCTGCCCATCCTGTGCGCCACGCTGCTGACCCGCGAGCCGGTGCGCCTGCGCGGCATTCCAGAAATCACCGATGTCAGGAAGATCCTCGACATCTTCCGCACGCTGGGCAGCGACGTCACGGTCGACTTCGAGGCCCGCGTGCTCGACGTGCACCACAAGCACACGCGCTTCGACGAGGCCGAGCACCGCCTGCCCGAGGAGATGCGCAGCAGCATCATGCTGGTGCCGGGGCTGCTGGCGCGCTTCGGCGTCGCGCGCATCGAAGACGACGTGAAGGGCTGCAGCCTGGGCATGCGCGAGATCGACCCGCACGTGGAGGTGATGCAGAGCTTCGGCGCCACGGTCGAGCGCCGGCCCGACGGCATCGTGATGCGCGCGCACCGCCCGCTGCAGGCCGCGCAGCACTGGCTGGACTACGCCAGCGTCACCACCACCGAGAACTACGTGCTGTGCGCCGCGCTGGCGCAAGGCCGCTCGCAACTGATGAACGCGGCCAGCGAGCCGCACGTGCAGGAGTTCTGCCAGTTCATGCAGATGCTGGGCGCGCGCATCGAGGGGCTGGGCACCTCGCGGCTGGTGGTCGAAGGCGTCGACGCTTTGGGCGGCGGCGAGTTCACCTTCGCCGAAGACTTCCACGAGATCGTCACCTTCCTCGCGTTGGGCGCCATCACCGGCGGCAGCGTGGAGGTCAAGAACTCCACGCCCGAGCAGTTTCCGCTGATCGACCGCACCTTCGCCAAGTTCGGCGTCAAGGTCGTGCACGAAGGCGGCTGGTCGCGCACCGAGGTCGATGGCCCCTTGCGCGTGCGCGAGCCCTTCACCCGCAACATCCTGCAGAAGGTGGAGGCCGCGCCCTGGCCCTACCTGCCCGTCGACCTGCTGCCCATCTTCGTGGCGCTGGGCGTCAAGGCCGAGGGCAGCATGATGTTCTGGAACAAGGTCTACGACGGCGCGATGGGCTGGACCAGCGAGCTGTCCAAGTTCGGCGCGCACGCGGTGATGTGCGACCCGCACCGCGTCATCACCTTCGGCGGCAAGCCGCTGGGGCCGGCCACGGTGGAAAGCCCCTACATCATCCGCGTGGCCATCGCGCTGCTGATGGTGGCGGCCAGCATTCCGGGCAACAGCGGCATCCGCAACGCGACGCCGATCCGCCGCGCCCACCCGCGCTTCGTGGAGAACCTCAGCGCCCTGGGGGCGCAGATCGAGTGGCGCGACAGCCAGTAGCCGCGGCCCGACCTCCCGTGCTGCGCGTCTGGCACTTCATTCGCAACCGGCCGCGGCTGTGGGCCTCGGCGGCGGTCGGGCTGCTGGTCGCGCTGGCGCTGCCCGACGAGTGGACGCGCCACGGCCCGACGCGGGTGCTGATCGGCTGGAACGCCTGCGCGCTGCTGTACCTGGCGTTGCTGGGGCACATGGTGCGCGGCGCCAAGCCCGACGCCATGCTGCGCCGCGCGCGCGCCGAAAGCGAAGGCCGCTTCCTGGTGCTGATGCTGGCGGTGCTGGCCTCGGGCGCGGTGCTGCTGGCCACCGGCTCGCAGCTGGCGGCGATGAAGGACCTGCACGGCAGCGGCAAGGTGCTGCACGTGTCGCTGGCCGGCCTGACGCTGACCAGCTCGTGGCTGTTCACGCAGACGCTGTTCGCGCTGCACTACGCGCACGACTTCTACGTCGCGCGCGACGGCCATCGCCCCGACGTGCTGCAGTTCCCCGGCACCGAGCACCCGCAGTACAGCGACTTCTTCTACTTCGCCTGCATCATCGGCACCTCGGCGCAGACGGCCGATGTCTCGTTCACCGATTCGTCGCTGCGCCGCGTCGGCCTGGTGCATTGCGTGCAGGTCTTCTTCTTCAACACGGTGGTGCTGGCGCTGGCGATCAACATCGCCGCGGGGATGTTCTGACGCGGCGCGCCGCCATGTCGGTCCCCTCGCTGGCCGAGCTGCTGAGCCCGCACCTGGGGCCGCTGTCCCCGGCCGCCGCCCAGGCCTGCGGCGCGGCCCGCTGCCTGGCCCTGGCCGCCGGCCAGACGCTGCTGGGTGCCGACGACGTCTGGCAGCACCTGTGGGGCGTGGCGCGCGGCAGCCTGCGGCTGTACCACCTGGACGCAGCGGGCCAGGCATCCAACAAGAACTTCTTTCTGGCCGGCGGCCTGGTGTGGCCGATCACCCCGGCGCTGCGCAGCGGGCCTTGCGGCTTCTGGATCGAAGCCGTGGCGCCCAGCCGCGTGTGGGCGCTGCCCTGGCCGGCCTGGCAGGCGGCCGCGGGGTCCGATCCGCCATGGCAGGCCTTCGAGCAGCGCACCTTGAGCGCGCTGCTCGAACACAAGATGGAGCGCGAGCGCCAGTTCCTGCACTGCAGCGCCGGCGAACGCTACCTCGACCTGCTGGACCGCCACGGCGAATGGGTGCGCGAGCTGCCGCTGCGCCACCTGGCCTCGTGGCTGGGCATCACCGATGTCGCGCTGTCGCGCATCCGCCGCCGCCATCGACTGAACCGCGGTTAAGGCCGGGCCGCGCGGCCTTGCCTATCGTGGCCTGGTCGTGACAAGGACCGAAGGCGATGACGAGCAATCTGCAACGATGGGCCCTGCGTGGCGGTGCCGTACTGGGCATGGTGGTGATGGTCGCGGTGGCGGTGCTGGTGGCGGTGGCCGTCTGGCTGTGGACCAGCCAGGCGGCGATGGAGCGCGAGATCGAGGCCCAGCATCAGCGCGTGAAGCGCCTGCCGGCAGGCGCGGCGCCGGTCGCCGGCCGCGCCGGCTGGCAGGCCCTGCCGCTGCCCGTGCAGCGCTACCTGGCCTTCGCCTTCCCGTCCGGCCCCGGGCGGCACGTGACGGCCGAGATGAGCATGGAAGGGCGCTTCCGCCGTCCGCAGACCACCACCTTCATGCCGACCACGGCGCGCCAGTCGGCCAGCTCGGCGCAGCCGGCGCTGATGTTCGACGCCACCACGCCGATCGTCCCCGGCATCCACGCGCGCGTCTACGACGCCTACATCGACGGCCGCATGGTCATGCAGGCGCGGCTGCTGTCGGCCGTGACCGTGCTCGACGAACGCTCGTCGCCGCTGCTCGACCGCATCTCGCTGCGGCGCTGGCTGCTGGAAAGCCCGCTGTACCCGCAGGCACTGTTGCCCGGCGGCGCCGTCGCCTGGCAAGCGGTGGCCGACGACCGTGCGCGTGCGGTCGTCCGCTTCGGCGGCGCCGAGGCCAGCCTGCTGGCGCGCTTTGCGCCGGATGGCGCGCTGCTGTCATTCGAGGCCGAGGAAGACGGCGACCTCGGCACGCCGTACCACGGCTCGGGCGAGCACGTGGCGCGCAGCGACTACCGGCTGGTCGACGGCGTGCGCGTGCCGATGCGCTTCGTCATCTCGCGCCGCAGCGCCGGCGTGCTGCACCCGTTCTGGGATGGCCGCGTCGTGCGCCTGCGACTGCAGCCGCCGCTGGCCGCGCCCTACACTGCGGCGCCAGGGGGCGCCGCCGGCGCCTGAAGCCTGGGTGAGCTTCTCCATGCGCATCGAAATCGAACCCGGCGTGCGGCTGTTCATCGACGTCGAAGGCGCCGGCTTCGTGCCCGACGGCGCCGCGCTGCGCGAGAAGCCCACGCTGATCCTGCTGCACGGCGGGCCGGGCTTCGACCACAGCAGCTTCAAGCCGCTGTTCGGCCGCCTGGCCGACGTGGCGCAGGTGGTCTACGTCGACCATCGCGGCCACGGCCGCAGCGACCGCTGCGGGCCCGAGCACTGGAACCTGGCCACCTTCGCCGACGACGTGGTACGCCTGTGTCGGGCGTTAGGCATCGTCAAGCCCGTCGTGCTGGGCCAGAGCTACGGCGGCTTCGTGGCGCAGACCTACCTGGCGCGGCACCCGGCGCACGCGGCCCGGGTGATCCTCTCCAGCACCAGCCACCACTTCGGGCTGCCGCGCAAGCTGGCGATGTTCCAGCGCCTGGGCGGCGCGGCGGCGCGCGACGCGGCGCAGGCCTTCTGGACCGACCCGCAGCCCGCCACCTGGGCCGCGTACGAGCGCTTGTGCCGGCCGCTGTACAACACCACGCCGGCGGCCGACCCGCAGGCCAAGGCGCGCACCATCGCGGTCGACGACATCCTGTTCCACACCGCGCGCCACGAGATGCCCGGCATGGACCTGCGCCCCGGCCTGGCCGCCGTGCAATGCCCGGTGCTGGTGATGCACGGCGACGCCGACCCGGTGACGCCGATCGAGGACGCCGAGGAGATCGTCGCCGCGCTGCCGCCGCAGTGGGTGCAGTTCCAACGATTCACGAACGTCGGCCACGGCCCCTGGCGCGACGACCCCGAAGGCGCGCTGGCGCTGATCCGGCGCTTCGTCGCGGCCGGCTGAAGGCGCAGCCGGCCGAAGGCGCGGCCGACCGAGCGCGCGGCCGCCGCCGACTCACATCGCCGGCTTGTCCGACAGCGCCTTCAGGTTGTCCTTGAGCTCCTGGCTCATCGGCGCCTGCAGGTTGATGCCCTTGGGCGGGATCGGCGACTGGAACCACTTGGCGTAGAGCTTCTCGAATTCGCCGCTCTTCATCAGGCCGGCCAGCGTGTCGTCGACCAGCTTCTTGAACGCCGGGTCGTCCTTGCGCAGCATGATGGCGTAGGGCTCGACCTGGATCGATTCGCCGACCACCGCGAACTCGGCCGGGTTGGCGGCGCTGGCCTTCAGGCCGTAGAGCAGGATGTCGTCCATGCCGAAGGCGTCGGCGCGGCCCTGCTGCACCAGCAGCGCCGATTCGGCGTGGTCCTTGGCGCCGAGCAGCTCGAAGTTCAGGTTGCGGTCGGCGTTGAGCTTGCGCAGCACCTGGTAGTTGGTGGTGCCGGTGGTCGAAACCACCTTCTTGCCCTTGAGGTCGTCGACCGACTTGATCGGCGAGCCGGCCTTCACCAGCAGCCGCGTGCCGGTGTAGAAGTAGTTGATCGCGAAGGCCACCTGCTTGGCGCGGTCGCTGTTGTTGGTGGTCGAGCCGCACTCGATGTCGATGGTGCCGTTGACCAGCAGCGGGATGCGGTTCTGCGAGGTCACGGCCTGCGTCGTCATCTTCAGGTCGGCGCGGCCGGTGGCCTTCTTCACCTGGTCGACGATCAGCCCGCAGATCTCCCAGCCGAAGCCGGTGGGCTGGGCGTCGGCGCCCAGGTAGGAAAACGGAATCGACGACTCGCGGTAAGCCACGCTGATGCTGCCGCTGGCCTTGGCCTTGTCCAGCGTGGGCGGGACCTGGGCGAGGGCGGGGAGGGACAGCGCCAGAGCGGCGACGGCGAGGATGGGCAGGCGGAACGACATGGCGGGGTCCTTTCAGTGCTGCAGGATCTTCGATAGGAACTCCTTGGCCCGCGGCGAGCGGGCGTCGGGGTTGCCGAAGAATTCGTCCTTGGTGCAGTCTTCGACGATCTTGCCGGCGTCCATGAAGATCACGCGGTGGCTGACCTTCTTGGCAAAGCCCATCTCGTGCGTGACGACCATCATCGTCATGCCTTCGTTGGCGAGCTTGACCATCACGTCGAGCACCTCGCCCACCATCTCGGGGTCGAGCGCGCTGGTGGGTTCGTCGAACAGCATCACGATCGGGTCCATGCTGAGCGCGCGGGCGATCGCCACGCGCTGCTGCTGGCCGCCGGAGAGCTGGCCGGGGAACTTGTCCTTGTGCGCCATCAGGCCCACGCGGTCCAGCATCTTCAGGCCGCGCGTGGCGGCGTCGTCCTTGCTGCGGCCCAGCACCTTGATCTGCGCCAGCGTCAGGTTCTCGGTCACCGTCAGGTGCGGGAACAGCTCGAAGTGCTGGAACACCATGCCCACGCGGCTGCGCAGCTTGGGCAGGTTGGTCTTGGGGTCGGCGATGCTGACGCCGTCGACGACGATGTCGCCCTTCTGGAACGGCTCCAGCGCGTTGACGGTCTTGATCAGCGTGCTCTTGCCGCTGCCCGAAGGGCCGCAGACCACCACCACCTCGCCCTTGCGGATGCTGGTGCTGCAATCGGTCAGCACCTGGAAGCTGCCGTACCACTTGCTGACATTTTTGATGTCGATCACTTGATGCTCCTGTTAGCGGGCCCGACCGGCGCCGGGCCGCCCCAAGCCGGTCGGGAGCCCCCTTGGGGGGCGGCTGCGGTACACCGCAGCCGGGGGTTCCAATTCATCGAATGATGGCGATCTTCTTCTGCAGGCGCTTGACCACCATGGACAGGCTGAAGCAGATGATGAAGTACACCACCGCCGCGACCAGGTAGGTCTCGACCGGGCGGTTGAAGTTCTTGCCGGCCACCTCGAAGCCCTTCAACAGGTCGTAGGCGCCGATCGCGTAGACCAGGCTGGTGTCCTGGAACAGGATGATGGTCTGCGTCAGCAACACCGGCAGCATGTTGCGGAAGGCCTGCGGCAGCACGACGAGCTGCATGGTCTGCGCGTAGGTCATGCCCACCGCGTAGCCGGCATGCACCTGGCCGCGCGACACGCTCTGGATGCCGGCGCGCATGATCTCGGAGTAGTACGCCGCCTCGAACAGCGTGAAGGTGACGATGGCCGACAGCTCGGCGCCCATCGGCCGCCCGATGATCAACGGGATCAGCAGGAAGAACCACAGGATCACCATCACCAGCGGCACGCTGCGCATCAGGTTGACGTAGCCGGCCGCCGGCAGCACCAGCCAGCGCTTGCCCGACAGCCGCATCAGCGCCAGCGCGGTGCCCAGCACGATGCCGCCGATCATCGCGATCAGCGTCAGCTGCACCGAGAAGATCAGCCCCTTGACGACGAAGCTGGAAACGACGTTCCAGTTGAGGAAGGCGAAGTCCAGGTTCATTTCGCGCTCCCGAGCATGCCGGGGATCGCGACGCGGCCTTCGATGAACTTGGCCACCCGGTTGATCGCGAAGGCGCTGATGAAGTAGAGCCCGGTCACCGCCAGGTAGATCTCGATGCCGCGGCTGGTTTCCTCCTGCGCCTGCATCGCGAACATGGTCAGCTCGGCGATGCTCACCGCGAAGGCCACCGACGAGTTCTTGATGATGTTCATGCTCTCGCTGGTGAGCGGCGGGATCACGATGCGAAAGGCCATCGGCAGCAGCACGTAGCGGTAGGTCTGCGGCAGCGTCAGCCCCATCGCCAGCCCGGCGTAGCGCTGGCCGCGCGGCAGGCTCTGGATGCCGGCGCGCACCTGTTCGGCAATGCGCGCGCTGGTGAAGAAGCCCAAGGCCAGCACCACGAGGATGAAGCTGGAGAACGACTTCAGCGGCGGGATCAGCGCCGGCAGCACGTGGTACCAGAGGAAGATCTGCACCAGCAGCGGGATGTTGCGGAACACCTCGGTCCAGGCGTCGCCGATGAAGACCAGCCACTTGTTCGGCGTGGTGCGCAGGATGCCCATCAGCGAGCCGACCACCAGCGCCACCACCAGCGCCAGCAGCGCCACCGACAGCGTCCAGCCCCAGGCCGACAGCATCCATTGCAGGTAGGTGATGTCGCCGCCCTTGCCGAAGCAGCTTGCGGTCACCTCGCCGCTCACGGTGTCCTTGCAGAACACCTGCCAATCCCAGGAGGCCAAGTCGGTTCCCCTCGCGTCCGTTCTCGCCAACGTCAAAAAAACAGCGCGCCGGCTGCACCGAGCTGGCGCGCTGTCCCTCAGGCTATGCAATCCCCGGGCCCGCGGCCACGGGGGCAACCCGGGGAGGCCGCAAGCGGATCCGGCTGCGCCGGTCCGCTCGAGCTCCCCCTCGGGCGGGCGGGCCGGGCGCAGCCCGGACCTTGGGGGCTCCTCAAGCTGATCCGGCTGCGCCGGTCAGCTTGAGCTCCCCCTCGGGGGGGCGGGCCGGGCGCAGCCCGGACCTTGGGGGCTCACATCACTTTTTCGCGTAGTCTTCCATCGGCTTGTCGTTGGGGTTGTTCCACGCGGCCTTGGTGGCGTCCGACAGCGCCAGCCCGATCTTGGTGTTGCTCGGCGGGATCGGCTGCATGAACCACTTGTCGTAGAGCTTGGCCAGCTCGCCGCTCTTCACCATGCCCTGGATGCTGGTGTCCACCGCCTTCTTGAAGGCCGCGTCGTCCTTGGGCAGCATGCAGGCGATGGGCTCGACCGACAGCACCTCGCCCAGGATCTTGAAGTCGGCCGGGTTCTTGGCCTTGGAGACGTTGGCGGCGAGGATCGAGCCGTCCATCACGAAGGCATCGGCGCGGCCGCTTTCCAGCAGCAGGAAGCTGTCGGAGTGGTCCTTGCCGAACACTTCCTTGAACTCCACGCCGTTGGCGCGCTCGTGCTTGCGCAGCGTCTGCACGGAGGTGGTGCCGGTGGTGGTGGCCACCGTCTTGCCGACCAGGTCCTTGATGGAGTTGATGCCCGAATTGGCCTTCACCGCGATGCGCACTTCCTCGACGTAGGTGGTCATCGCGAACGACACGTCCTTCTGGCGCGCGGCGTTGTTGGTGGTGGAGCCGCACTCCAGGTCGACGGTGCCGTTCTGCACCAGCGGAATGCGGTTCTGCGAGGTGACGGGCTGGTACTTGATCTCCAGCTTGGCCATGCCGAGCTGCTTTTGCAGGTCGGCGATCACGCGCTCGGCCATCTCGGTGTGGAAGCCCACGTACTTGCCGTTGCCCAGCGTGTACGACAGGCCCGACGACTCGCGCACGCCCAGCGTGATGCTGCCGCTGTCCTTGATCTTCTTCAGCGTGTCGGCGGCCTGGGCGGCGCCGGCGGTGAAGGCCAGGGCCGCCAGGGCCAGCGCGTTGACGAACAGGGTCTTCTTCATGCAATTGGCTCCTAGAGCAGTGAAAACGAGGAAAGGGCCGAGGATACGGGCTCCGGGCTCAAGCAACGGACCTGCGCCCGGCGGCGTTGCCCGGGTCAACCCGGATGATGCGCCCCGCGGCTCATGCGGGTTTTCCATGACGGCCGGCACCGGCGACGAAACGCGCGGCGCCGGCCAGGCCTTCGGCCTGCAGCGCCGCATGGCCGCCGGCGCCTTCTTGCTGCAGCGCCTGCGCCAGCGGCAGCTGCCACTGCGCGAAGGCCGAGGCGCGGTCGGCGCGCAGGCATTGCTGCGGCAGGGCCGCGATCTCGGCGGCCAGCGCCTGCGCCGCGGCCAGCGCATGGCCGTCGTCGACGACGCGGTTGACCAGGCCCATCGCCAGCGCCTCGTCGGCGGCCACCGCGCGGCCGGTGAGGATCAAGTCCAGCGCGCGGCCCATGCCCACCAGGCGCGGAAGGCGTACGGTGCCGCCGTCGATCAGCGGCACGCCCCAGCGGCGGCAGAACACGCCCAGCACCGCGCCGCGCGCGGCGACGCGCAGGTCGCACATCAGCGCCAGCTCCAGCCCGCCGGCCACCGCGGGGCCTTCGATGGCGGCGATCACCGGCTTGCCGAAGGCCATGCGCGTGGGCCCCATCGGGCCGGGGCCGCTGCCGTCGGCGTGCACCTCGTGCGCACGCGCCGGGTCGCCCACCGCGGACAGGTCGGCGCCGGCGCAGAAGCTGCCGCCGCTGCCGGCCAGCACGGCCACGCACAGCGCGTCGTCGGCCTCGAACGCTTCGAACGCTTGACGCAACTCGCGCGCCATCGGGCCGTCGACGGCGTTGCGGCGCTCGGGGCGCTGCAGGGTGATGGTGGCCACCGCGCCGTCGCGGCTGAAGTGGATGTCGGCGCTCATGGCGAGGCTCCTGGCAGGCTGGTCAACGGGGCAGGCTAACACCGGCGTGGGCATCGAATTCCTTCGAGTGCTGGCGCGCGTGACCCGTCCGCCGTGAGCCTCATCTCGACCCCGAGCCCGAGCCCGCGCCCGAGCCCGAGAGGATGACGGCGCCGGCGCTTCAGCCGTCGCGCTGGTAGGCCGGCGCGCCGCTTGGGCTCGGGGCTAGACCCCATGCCCTGCCGCGGAGCCGCGGTGTATGGTGCGGCGACCTTCGTCACCGAGCCGTTGCCATGCCTTTTCGCCGAGTGTTCCTGGCCGCCGCGATGCTGGGCGCCAGCCTTCTCGCCGCGCCGGCGGCGCATGCCGCCGAGACCGTCAACGTCTATTCGATCTGGCCCGAGAACTGGGCGCGGCCGATGTTCGAAGAGTTCGAGAAGGCCACCGGCGTCAAGGTCAACTTCGTGCGCTTCTCGTCGGGCGAGGCGCTGGCGCGGGTGATCGCCGAGAAGGGCAACCCCAAGGTCGACGTGCTGTTCGGCGGCCCGGTGGAGACGCACGCCGCCGGCATCGCCGAAGGCGTGTTCGAGCCCTACAAGCCGCCCTCGTTCGCGCGCCTGGCGCCGCGCTTCAAGCAGGCCGACGGGCAGTGGGTGGCGATCGCCGACGACCCGCTGGTCTTCATGACCAACAACAAGTTCCTCAAGGACAACAAGCTGCAGCCGCCCGAGAGCTGGAACGACCTGCTCGCGCCCGCCTACAAGAACCAGCTGCAGATGGCCGACGCGCGCACCTCGGGCACCGCGGTGACGCGCATCTTCTCGGTGCTGGAGGTCAATGGCCGCGACGAGGCCAAGGCCTTCGACTTCATGAAGAAGATGCGCCCCAACGTGCAGCTCTACACCAAGAGCGGCGGCGGCGGCACGCTGCCGGTGGGCCTGGGGCAGGCCGGCGGCGGCATCTTCTTCATCGTCGACGCGCTGGATACCAAGGCCAAGGGTTATGACGTGTCGATCAGCTTCCCCAAGGAAGGCATCGGCACCGCGGCCGAGGCCATCGCGCTGATCAAGGGCGCCAAGAACCCGGGCCCGGCAAAGAAGCTGATCGACTGGGCCAGCTCGCCGGCGATGCAAGGCCTGTTCGCCAAGCACAAGATCAACTTCCTGCCGGCCCACCCCGACGTGCAGCCCGAGGCCGGCCTCGCCGCGCTGCTGAAGAACGCCAAGATCTTCCCGATCGACGCCGACTACGCCGGCGCCAACCGCAAGCGCGTGGTCGAGCGCTGGATCGGCGAGGTGCTCAACCCTTGACGGCCGCCCGCGCGGCCATGCCGCGCGCCCCCCGCCCCCACCCCGCGCCCGGCGGCACCCCCGGCGCCGACCCCCTCACCGCCGCCACCGCGCTGCTGCTGTGGCTGCTGCTGGCGCTTTTCGTCGTCTACCCGCTGGCGATGATGGGCGTGCGGCTGTTCGTCGACCAGGGCCAGTTCTCGACCGCCGGGCTGTGGAAGCTGCTGGCCGACCGCCACCAGTGGCGCGCCTTCGGCAACAGCCTGCTGCTGGCCGCGGTGGTGGGCCTGGTCGGCACGGCGCTGGGCTTTTTGTTCGCGTTCACCGCGGCGCGTTCGCAATTGCCGCCGTGGGTGCAGCGGCTGATCGACGCCAGCGTGCTGCTGCCGCTGGTCAGCCCGCCGTTCACCACGGCGATCGCCATCGTCTTCTCTTTCGGCCCGCGCGGGCTCATCACGCACGAGCTGCTGGGCATCCAGGGCGCCAGCGTCTACGGCTTCACCAGCACCATGGCCAGCGAGGTGGTGACCTTCTTCCCCATCGCCTACCTCACGCTCAAACCCATCCTCGCCGGCATCGACAGCAACATCGAAGGCATGGCGCTGTCGCTGGGGGCGTCGCGCTGGCGGGTGTTCCGCACCGTCACGCTGCCGCTGGCGACGCCGGGGCTGGCCAACGCCTTCCTGCTGCTGTTCGCGGCCTCGCTGGCCGACTTCGCGACGCCGCTGATCCTGGCCGGCAACCAGTTCCCGGTGCTGCCGACGCAGGCCTACCTGCAGATCACCGGGCTGTTCGACCTGCGCGGCGGCGCGGCGCTGTCGTTTCTGCTGCTGCTGCCGGCGCTGGCCGTCTTCCTGCTGCAGCGGCAGTGGGTGGCGCGGAGCTTCTACGTCACCGTCACCGGCAAGGGCGCGGGGCAGACGCCGTTCGACAGCGTCTCGCCCGCGGTGCGCCGGCTGCTGCTGGCGGCCTGCGTGGCGGTCACGCTGGCCATCGCCTGGTTCTACGCGCTGCTGCTCTATGCCTCGCTGGTGGTGGCGCTGGGCGCCAACCATGCGTTCACGCTGCAGCATTACCGCGTGATCTTCACCGAAGGCGCGCGCTTCATCCGCGACACGCTGATCATCGCCGCCTTCGCGATGCCGCTGGGCGGCCTGTACGGCGTGCTGGTGGGTTATCTGGTGGCACGCAAGCGCTTCTTCGGCCGCGGCGCGATGGAGCTGGTGTCGATGGCCAACTACGCGCTGCCGGGCACCATCGTCGGCATCGCGTACCTCATCGCCTTCAACGAGCCGCCGATCGAGCTGACCGGCACCGCGCTGATCATCGTCGCCTGCTACGTGTTCCGCTACGGCCCCACCGGCATCCGCGCCACGGTGGCGCTGCTGTCGCAGATCGACAAGAGCCTGGAGGAAGCCTCGGCCAGCCTCGGCGCGGGCAGCGGCACCACCTTCCGCCGCGTCACGCTGCCGCTCATCGTGCCGGCCTTCTTCGCCGGGCTGGGCGTGGTCTTCATCCGCTCGATGACGGCGATCAGCGCCACCATCTTCCTGGTCTCGATGTCGTGGACGCTGGTCACCGTGAAGATCCTGGAGAACATCACCGAGCTGGCGCTGGGCCCGGCGGCGGCGTTCTCGGTGCTGGTGTGCGTGATCGTCTTCATCGTGATCGGGCTGATCGGCGCGCTGCTGGCGCGGCTGAAGGCGCCGGGCGCCGGCTCGGTCACCAACATGCTGGGGGGTTGATTCCGTGAAGGCTGAAGCCAGGCTCGGCGTGCGCGTGGACGGCCTGTCCAAGCGCTACCGGCACCGCGTGAAAGGCGAGGTCTGGGCGGCGCGCGAGGTCAGCCTGGCCGTGCAGCCCGGCGAGTTCCTCACGCTGCTGGGCCCCTCGGGCTGCGGCAAGACCACCACGCTGCGCATGGTGGCGGGCTTCGAGACGCCCGACGAGGGCCGCGTGTTCATCGGCGAGCGCGACGTCACGGCGCTGGCCGCCAACCGGCGCGACATCGGCTTCGTGTTCCAGAACTACGCGCTGTTCCCGCACCTCACGGTGTTCGAGAACGTCGCCTACGGCCTGCGCGTGCGCGGCAAGGCCGACGACGAGATCCGCCGCGCCGTCGGCGAGGTGCTGGCGCTGGTCGGCCTGCACGGCTACGAGCCGCAGTTCAGCAGCCAGCTCTCCGGCGGCGAGCAGCAGCGCGTGGCGCTGGCACGCGCCATCGTCATCCGCCCCGGCGTGCTGCTGTTCGACGAGCCGCTGTCCAACCTGGACGCGCGATTGCGGCTGCAGATGCGGCACGAGATCCGCTTGCTGCAGCGCCACTTCGGTATCACCACGCTGTACGTCACGCACGACCAGGAAGAGGCGATGGCGGTGTCGGACCGCATCGTCGTGATGAACCAGGGCCGCGTGGTGCAGGTCGGCTCGGCCGAAGACCTGTACCTGCGGCCGCGCAGCGGCTTCGTCGCGCGCTTCATCGGCCGCATCAATGCGCTGCCGGCGCAGGTGCTGGCGGTCGATGCTGGCGGCGCCGAGGTGCAAGCGCTGGGCCAGCGCTTGCGCGTGCCCGGCGCGGCCGCCGCCGGCATGGCCGCGGGACAGGCCGCCGAACTGATGATCCGCCCCGAGGCCATGCGCGTGGGCGCGGCCGCCATGGCTGATGCACCCGATGCCTGGCCGGCGACCGTCACCGAATGCACCTTCCTCGGCGAGAAGGTCGAGTTGCACCTCGACTGCGGCGGCCAGCACCTGCTGCTGCTGCGCCCCGGCGGCCCCGGCGCCGCGCTGCCCGTGGGCGCACGCGTGGGGCTGAGCGCCGACCCCGAAGCCTGGTTGCTGCTGCCCTTGGAGACCGCCACGTGATGTTTCGCCGCCGCGTTTTCTGCCTGGCCGCGCTGCTGGCCGCCGCCGGCGGCGCTGCCGCCCAGACCCCGCCGCTGCGCGAGCTGCACGGCGCGCTCGACGCCTGGGCCGAGCCCGGGCTGGCGCTGGCCTGGGCCATCGCGCGCGGCAAGCGCGAGGACGACACGCAGGTGCTGATCCGCATCGAGGCCGACCCGCAGCGCCACGCCCGCATCGCGGCGCAAGGCCGCGACCCCTTCGGCGGCGCCGCGGTCGAGCTGCTGGCGCCGACGGCCAACCCCGGCGTGCTGACGCTGCGCCTGCCGCGCAAGCAGTTCAGCGAGCACCCGCGCACCGAGCTGCGCTTCTACGCCCCCGGCGCCAACGAAGCCGCCGTGCTGGTCTATTACCTCGGCGTACCGGATACCACGCCTGAATCGGCCAGCGACGGCGAAGCCACGCAAGACCTGAAGGAGCGGCTCAGCCGGGCGCGCCAGCGCATGCCGTAGTCGCCGCCGGCGGTTCAACCGCCGCCCAACGCCGCCACCGTATCGCGGATCAGATGCCCGGCGATCGAGAAGCGCGGCGGGATCTGCGGCAGCGCTTGCAGGTCGAACCACTGCGCGTCTTCGATCTCGCCGGGCTGCGGCACGATCTCGCCGCCGTCCCATTCGGCGCTGAAGGCGATCATCAGGCTGTTCGGGAAGGGCCAGCTCTGGCTGCCGTAGTAGCGCGGGTTCTTCACGCGCACGCCCACCTCTTCGGCCACCTCGCGGGCGATGCATTGCTCGATCGACTCGCCGGCCTCGACGAAGCCGGCCAGCGCGCTGTACATGCGCGACGCGAAATGCGGCGCGCGCGCCAGCAGCACCTGGCCGGGCCGCCACACCAGCGTCATCATCGCCGGGCTGATGCGCGGGTAGGCGGTGTGGCCGCAGGCCGGGCAGCGGCGCGCGCGCTCGCCGCGCTGCAGCGTGGTGGGCGTGCCGCAGGCGCCGCAGAAGGCGTGCGTGCGGTCCCACTCCAGCACCTGGGCGGCGCGGCCGGCCAGCGCGGCCAGCGTGGCCTGCGCCTCGGGGCCGCGCGCAAAGCCCATCATCGCGCTGCGCAGCGGCACGGCGCGCCAGCCGGCCGGCGCCTGCGGCAGCCGCAAGGCCCAGCAGTCCAGGCCGTCCAGCGTGCCCAGGTAGTGGCTGGCCTCGGCGTCGGCCGCCCAGCCGCCGCCGGGCAGCGGGCCGAGCAGCGCGTCGTCCTCCGCGGGCAGCAGCAACTGGCTGCCGACGAAGGCCAGCTGCCAGCCCTGCGGCGAGGGCTGGCCCGGCGGGTCGATGGCGGGGATGAAGTTCATGCGCGGCGGCTTTCTGGCGGGGTGCGGCCAGCATCATGCCGCAGGCGCAGGGCGCGCCCCGATGGCGGGCGCGGGCGCCGGCGCGGCACACTGGCGGCCGCCACGTCCGCTCCACTCCACGCCGCACCCGCATGTTCGAGCTGCCACCGCGCCCCGAGTACTTCGGCCCCGAGCACGAAGCCTTCCGCCACGGCCTGCGCGAGTTCGTCGCGCACGAGATCGCGCCGCACGCCGCGGCCTGGGACGAGGCCGGCAGCTTCCCGCGCGAGCTGTACCGGCGCGCCGCCGAGATCGGCCTGCTCGGCCTGGGCTACCCCGAGGCGCTGGGCGGCACGCCGGCCGACGTGTTCTTCACCATCGTCGCCGCCGAAGAGCTGGCGCGCGCCGGCTCCGGCGGCTTGCAGGCCGGGCTGGGCTCGCACCAGATCGCGCTGCCGCCGATCATGGCCTGCGGCAACGCCGCGCTGCAGCAGCGCGTGGTGCCGCCGGTGCTGGCCGGCGAGAAGATCGCCGCGCTGGCGATCACCGAGCCCGGCGGCGGCTCCGACGTGGCGGCGCTTTCCACCACGGCGCGGCGCGACGGCGCGCACTACGTCGTCGACGGCGAGAAGACCTTCATCACCAGCGGCATGCGCGCCGACTTCCTGACGGTGGCGGTGCGCACCGACCCCGCCAACAAGGGGCCGGGCGGCCTCTCGCTGCTGCTGGTGGAAGGCGACACGCCGGGCCTCACGCGCCACCCGCTGGCCAAGATGGGCTGGTGGGCGTCGGACACCGCGCAGCTGCACTTCGACGGCTGCCGCGTGCCGGCGGCCAACCTCATCGGCGCCGAGGGCGCGGGCTTCAAGGCCATCATGAATAACTTCAATCATGAACGGCTGATGATGTCGGCCATGGCCTGCGCCTACGCCCAGGCCTGCACCGAAGACGCGCTGGACTGGGCGCGCCAGCGCCGCACCTTCGGCGCCGCGCTGGCCGAGCGCCAGGTCATCCGCCACAAGCTGGTGGACATGCTGGCGCGCACCGAGGCGGCGCGCAGCCTGGTCTACGACCTGGCGCACCGCCTGCACCACCGCCTGGGCGCCGAGGGCGACCTGGTGGCGCGCATCTGCATGGCCAAGGTGGTGGCCACGCAGGCCATGCAGTTCTGCGCCGACCAGGCGGTGCAGATCCTCGGCGGCGCCGGCTTCGTGCGCGGCACGCGCAGCGAGCGGCTGTACCGCGAGGTGAAGGTGATGATGATCGGCGGCGGCTCCGAAGAGATCATGAAGGACCTGGCCGCCCGCAAGCTGGCGCTATGAAGCCTGTGCGATGAACCCCGACGACGCCGCCGAACTGCGCAGCGCCGAGCCGGCCGAGCGCGACCCCACCACGCTGGTGCGGCCGCTGCGCCCGGGCGACGCCGAGGCCACGCTGCTGGCCACCCAGGTGCAGCCGCGCGCGGCGGTCGACGACGACCCCGACGCCACCGTCGTGCGCACGCTGCAGCGCGGCGCGCCGCTGCGGCCGCTGCCGCGCCAGTCGCTGGGGCTGCCCAAGGGGCTGCTGCTGCACGAGTACCGCGTCGAGCGCATGCTGGGCCAGGGCGGCTTCGGCATCACCTACCTGGCCACCGACGTCAACCTCGACGCGCAGGTGGCGATCAAGGAATACCTGCCCGAGGAGATCGCCTTCCGCGCCGCCGACCGCAGCGTGCTGCCCAACGCCAGCCAGCACCGCGAGCGCTACCACCAGGGGCTGGAGAACTTCCTCACCGAGGCGCGCACGCTGGCCAGCTTCCGCCACCCGCACATCGTGCGCGTGGCGCGCTTCTTCGAGGCCCACGACACCGCCTACATGGTGATGGAGTACGTGCGCGGCCGCTCGTTCAAGACCTGGTGGCTGCGCCAGAAGCCGCAGGACTTCGAGCCCGGCCACGGCGAGCGGCTGCTGGTGCAGCGCATGAAGCCGCTGCTCGACGGCCTGGCCGTGGTGCACGCCGCCGGCTACCTGCACCGCGACATCAAGCCCGACAACATCCAGGTGCGCAGCGAGGACGGCCGCCTGGTGCTGCTGGACTTCGGCTCGGCCGGCCAGACCGTGGCGCTGGCCGACCAGGACGCGGTGGTGGTGACGCCCGGCTACGCGCCGCTGGAGCAGTACGGCATCGGCGAGCAGGGCGCCTGGACCGACCTCTACGCGCTGGCCGCCACGCTGTACTGGGCGGTGGCCGGGCGCAAGCCGCCCGACGCCGAATCGCGCGCCGGCGGGCTGGCGCTGCAGCCGGCGGCCGAGGTCGGCAAGGGCCGCTATGGCCGCGCCTTCCTGGAAGCCATCGACTGGGCGCTGCAGCCCGACCCCGTGCAGCGCCCGCGCAGCGTGGAGGCCTGGCGCCAGCGCCTGCTGGCCGACCACGGCGCGGCGGCGCGCGAGCGGGCCGATGCCCGCAGCGACGCGCGGCGCGCCGAGGCGGCGCACGCCGACGGCCGCGCCGGCGAAGGCACGTGGTCCGGCCGCTCGCGGCCGCCGGCCGCCGCGCCGGGCCAGCCGGCGAACGCTGCCGACGACCCGCCCGTGCTGGTGCCGACGCGGCCCGCCACCTGGCCCTGGTGGCTGCGCTGGCTGCGCTCGGTGCTGGGCCTGCTGCTGGCGGCCGGTCTGCCGCTGGCGCTGATGGCGCTGCTGTTGCGCCCGGCGCTGCCCGATGCGCAGATCGCGCAGGCGCTGCTGCCGGCGCTGGGCGTGGCGCTGCTGATGGCCTTGCTGCTGAGCCTGCGTCGCGCCCGTGCGCTGCGGCGCGAGCAGCAGCGGCGGCGGCCCGCCGCGCCGCCGTCAGGCGCCGCCGAGCGCGGGCGTTGACGAGCCAGGGGCGGGGCCAGGTCCGACGCCCGGGCCGGCACCGGCGTCGCCATCGTCATCGGCCGCCAGCGGCAGCCGCAGCCAGAAGCAACTGCCCTCGCCGGGTTGGCTGCGCACGCCGATGTGGCCGTGCATCAGCAGCATGAGTTGCTGCGACAAGGCCAGCCCGATGCCGGTGCCCACGGTGTCGCTGCCCTCGGCGTGCAGCCGCTCGAAGGGCTTGAACAGCCGCGCCTGGCCTTCGGCCGAGATGCCGGGGCCCTGGTCTTCCACTTCGATCTGCACCTCGTCGCCGTCGCGCCGCCAGCGCAGGCCGACGTGGCCGCCGTCGCGGTTGTACTTGATCGCGTTGGACAGCAGGTTCAGCAGCACCTGCTTGAGCCGCGTGCGATCGGCCCGCACCGCCAACTGCGGGCCGGCGGCCGGCAGCAGCGTCTGCCGTTCGCGCAGCGCCAGCGGCTGCATCAGGCGCAGGCAGCCATCGGCCAGCTCGGCCAGCGCCACCGGGCCGAGGTCCAGCGCGGTGCGGCCGGCCTCGATGCGCGCCAGGTCGAGCAGGTCGCTGATCAGCGTCAGCAGGTGGTTGCCGGCGCGGCGGATCTCGGCCAGCTGGCGCAATTGCGTGGGCAGCAGGTTGCCGTCGGCATTGGTCTCCAGCAACTGGCTGAAGCCGAGCACCGCGTTCAGCGGCGTGCGCAGCTCGTGCGACATGTTGGACAGGAACTGCGTCTTCACGCGGCTGGTGCGCTCGGCCTCGTCGCGCGCCGCCACCAGCTCGGCCTCGGCCTTCTTCAGCGGGCTGATGTCGATGCCGAAGGCATAGGCGCAGGGCTCGCCGTCGGGCCCGGGGCCGGGCGTCAGCTTGACCAGCATGTCCTCGGGCGAACGCACGGCGGGGTCGAGGCGCGGCGAATGCACGGCCAGCGTCTCGCCGGCCAGCGCGCGGTCGATCGCCGGCAGCAGGTTCTGCACCGTCTCGGGGTGGAACAGCTGGTCGAGCGGCATGCCCGGCGCCGGCGGCTCGCCGCGGTAGACATCGGTCGCCGCGCGGTTGACGTAGACCAGCCGGTGCTGGCGGTCGACCACCCAGATGTAGCCCGGAAAGGCGTCCATCAGCCGGCGCTGGCGCTGCTCGGTCTCGGCCAGCGTGCGCAGCGCCCGCGTCTCGGCGGTGATGTCGCGGTAGACCCACACGCGCACCGGGCGCTGGCGCTGCAGCTCGGTGGGGCGGCAGCGGCGCATCAGCACGCGGCCGTCGGTCAGCTCCAGGCGGTCGTCGGCGGCCTCGTTGTGGCGGGCCAGGTATTCGATGCGCGCCAGCTCGCGCGGCACGTCGCGAAACAGCGGCTCGGCGTGGCGCAGGATGGTGCGCGCCGTCAGCGGCTGCGCCTGGCCCGGCGGGATGCGCAGCATCGTCAGCAACTGGTCGTTGGCGAACAGCACCGGGTCGTCGAGGCCCAGCGCGTCGGTGGCGAACACCGCGTCGCCGATGGCGTTGAGCGTCAGCGTCAGGTGCTCCAGGCTGGCGGCCAGCTGCTCGCGCACGCCCTCGGCTTCGGTGACGTCGCGCGAGACCATCGCCAGCACGCGCTGGCCGCTCACCTCGTCGCGCAGCGGCACGTAGCGCGTCTCCAGCAGCAGGCCTTGCGCCAGCGGCGGCGGCAGCGGCGCGCGCACCACGTGCACCTGGTCGCTGCTGAAGCCCTGCGCGATGGCCTGCCGCCGCTCGCCGCTGACGTAGATCGGGAACACGTGGCTGAAGTTGATGGTCCCGCTGTGCTTGGGCGCGACGCCGGTGGCCTTGAACCAGGCCGCGTTCGTAACCTGGTAGTTCAAGGTCTCGTCGATCAGGCTCACCGGCTCGGGCACCGCGTCCAGCGCCAGCTGGGCCAGCCGCCGCGAGGCCTCGGCCTGCACGCGCGCCGTCTCGTCGAGCAGCACGCCCAGCAGCCGCTCGGGGCGGCCGCCGGCGTCCAGCGCCGGCTCGGCGCGCAGGCGCACGTGGCGCAGGCTGCCGTCGGCGCGGCGCAGCCGAAAGCGCGTGTCGCAGCGCGTGCCGGCGTCCCAGGCGGCCTGCAGTTCGGCCTGCACGCGCGCCGCGTCGTCGGCGTGCAGCCGGGCGCTCAGCCGTTCCTGCTCGGGCGCGCCGCCCGGCGCCGGTGGGCCCAGCAGCCGCTGCATCTGCTCGGAGCCGGGCCGCAGGCCGTCGACGGGCCGCCATTCAAAGCGCGCCAGTTCAGCCAGCGGCTCGGCGATGTCGAGCTGGCGCGCCGCTTGTTCGAGCGCCTGCCGGTACTGCTGCGCGTCAGCCTGCCGGCGCGCCCGGCGGCGCCGCGCCTGCGAGGCCGCCGCCAGCGTCGCCAGCAGCGCCAAGGCCAGCAGCCACCACAGCCATGGCGTTAGCCGGCCCCAGGCCCAGCCCATACCGGCGCCGGCCGCGGTGAACAGCAGTGGCAGCCAGCTTGACGATGGCGAAGTGGCGGCAGGGGGCCGAAGATCCATCGTGTGGCATGAATATCTGAGCTTCGAGCGCCATTCTGCCTGCGGGCGGAAGTTCAGCCCGTGGGCACGGTCAAAGCTTCGTGCGGGCCCGGCGCGGGTTCCCACAAGGCCTGCAGCGCCGCCCGGTGCGCCTGCGCGCGGCCGGCGTGCGCCGTGTCGCGCCAGCGGCCGGCGACCAGCACGCGTGCGAAAGGCCGCGCCGGCGCGGCGAACACCAGGCCGTCGAGCCCGTGCGAGGGCGGCAGGCCGATCAGCGCCGGCTCTTGCGCGTCGACCACCAGCAGGTCGGCCCGCGCACCGGCTTGCAGCCCCCAGCGGCTGAAGCCGGCCGCCGCGGCGCCGCCGGTGAGCACGCGGTCGAACAGCCGCGCCGCGGTGGCGCCTTGCCGGCCCGGCGCGGCGGCCACGTTGCGTTGCTGGAGTTGCAGGCGCTGCGCGTATTCCAGCCAGCGCAGCTCTTCGCTCCAGCCGCGCGTGACCTGGCTGTCCGAGCCCAGCGACAAGGGCACGCCGGCGGCCAGCCAGCCGCGCAGGTCGGGCAGGCCGTCGCCCAGGTTGGCCTCGGTGCCGGGGCACAGCACGACGCCGGCGCCGCTGGCGGCGACGCCGTCGATTTCAGCCGTTACGGTGTGGGTGGCGTGGACGAGCTGCCAGCGCGCGTCGAGCGCGGCGTTCTGCAGCAGCCATTCGATCGGCCGGCAGCCGGTGGCGGCCAGGCAGTCGCCCACTTCGGCCTGCTGCTCGGCGACGTGGATGTGCAGCGGCCCTTCGCTGGCCGCGGCCAGCGCGCGCAGCGCTTCGGGGCGCGCCGCGCGCAGCGAATGCAGCGCGGCGCCGCAGTCCAGCAGCGGCCGGCCGGCGGCGCGCACGCGGCGTTGCAGCGCCAGCACCTCGGCCACGCCGGCGCGAAAGCGCCGCTGGTCGGGGCGCAGTTCGGCGGCGGCGAAGCCGGCGCGTTCGTAGACGGCGGGCAGCAGCGTCAGGCCGATGCCGGCATTGGCCGCGGCGTCGGCCAGCGCCCAGGCCATGGCCGCCGGGTCGGCGTAGGGCTGGCCGTCGCTCTGGTGCTGCAGGTAGTGGAACTCGCAGACCTGGGTGTAGCCGCCGGCCAGCAGTTCGGTGTAGAGGTGTGCGGCCACCGCGCGCAGCTGCTCGGGCGTGATGCGCAGCGCCACGCCGTACATGCGGTCGCGCCACGACCAGAAGTCGTCGTGCTCGCCGTCGCGGCGCTCGGCCAGGCCGACGAAGGCGCGCTGGAAGGCGTGACTGTGCGCATCCACCAGGCCGGGCAGCACGGGGCCGGCCAGCCGCTCGGCCTGCGCCGGCGGCGGCGTGTGCGGCGTGATGCGCTGCCAGCGGCCGTCCGCGCCGGCCTCCAGCAGCACCTGGGGCTGCCAGGCGCCGGCGATCCAGGCCTGCGGGGCCCACAGCGCCAGTTCAGCCATCGGCAGGCTTCCAGTCGAGCAGGGTCTGCACCATGCGCCGCAGCAGCGGCGTGACGGCGGCCGCGCGCTGGTCGTGCCAGCGCGCGGGCGGCGTCTCGTCCATGTAGGTGCGCCAAGCCATTTCGAGCTGCAGCGCGTGCACGCCGTCGGCCGGCCGGCCGTAGTGGCGCGTGATGGTGCCGCCCTTGAAGCGGCCGTCGACCACGTGGCTGTAGTCGGCCTGCGCCGCGAACACCGCGGCCACGCGCGCCGCCAACCCCGGCGCGCAACTGGCGCCGCTGGCGGTGCCGAGGTTGAGGTTGGGCAGCGTGCCTTCGAACAGCCAGGGCAGCTCGCTCTTGATGCTGTGGCCATCGAACAGCACCACGTGGCCGTGCGCCGCCTTCAGGCGCGCCAGCTCGGCGGCCAGCGCGTCGTGGTAGGGCTGCCAGTAGCGCGCCACGCGTTCGCGCACCTCGGCATCGGCGGGGGCCTGGCCGTCGCGGTAGATGGGGTCGCCGGTGAAGAAGCGCGTCGGGCACAGCTCGGTGTTGTTGGCGCCGGGGTACATCGGCTGGTTGTCGCTCGGCCGATTGAGGTCGACGACGAAGCGGCTGTGTCGCGGCACCAGCAGGCTGGCGCCGAGCTCGGCGCAGAAGGCGTAGAGGCGGTCGAGGAACCAGTCGGTGTCTTCCACCGCCAGCGCGCGTTCCACCAGCCGCGGGCGCAGCCCATCGGGGATCAGCGTGCCGACGTGCGGCAGGCTGACCAGCAGCGGCCGCGTGCCCGGCGTCAGACGGAAGACCTCGGTGTCCATGGCGAAACGATCCTTCATGCGTGCAGGCTCAGCCACCAGCCGGCGCCGGCGGCCAGATGCCAGGGCTCGGCGGGGTCGGCCTGCCAGACCAGCGTGCCGGGCGCCACCGCCTGCGCCTGCTGGCTCACCGTCAGCTCGGCCGGCTCGGTGGCGAACAGCCCCCGCCAGCGCGCCGCGCCCGCGATACTGCTCCCGGCGCTGGCGCGCAGCAAGCGCGGGTGGCCGGCGGCGTGGGTGGCCATCAGGTTGAGGTCTTCGGTGGCGCCGTCGATCAGCTCGCAGCCGGGCGCCGCGGCGCCGTCGAAGGCGACCGCGTCGCTGGCCGGCGTCAGCACGCACTCGCCGGCCGGCAACTGCAGCCGCACGCCGGCGCCTTGCAGCACCGCGAAGCAGCGCTGCACGCCGGGGAAGGCCGAGAACGGCCCGCTGCGTTCGATGTGCGCGACGCTGACGCGCAACTGCCAATCGGCCGCCGCCGGCCAGGCCAGCAGTTCGCGCGTCAGCCCGCCGCCGTTGCGCCAGGGCTGCGGCGCGCAGCGCTGCAGTTCAACGCGCTTCATCGTCGACCACCAGCGGGAACAGCGGGTGGTCCATCGGCGCGCCGGCCGCCAACTGCTCGGCCAGGCCGGGGAAATCGGGCGAGGTCTTCCAGCGCCGCGGCGCGTGCGTGGCGTCGTCGCCCAGGTAGCGCAGCGAGAACACGCGGCGGCGGCGGTCGGCGCCGCCCGAGGCGTGCAGCGTGAGCATGTGGAAGGCCACCATGTCGCCGGGCTCCAGCGCCCAGCCGAGGATGGGAAAGGCGCCGCGGTCGGCTTCGATGTCGGGCAGGTCGGCCAGGCTGCCTTCGGGGAACCACTTGGCCTGGCTGCTCATGAAGCTGCGCGGCATCAGCCAGGGCCCGCGGTGCGAGCCGGCCACGAACTCCAGCGTGGCGGCGCGCGACACCGGGTCCACCGGGATCCAGAAGCTGATGTTCTGCAGCCCGTCGACGTTGTAGTAGGGCTGGTCCTGGTGCCAGGGCGTGGGCGTGCGCGTGCCGGGCTCCTTGGTCAGCATGTGGTCGTGGTACAGCCGCGCGGTGCGGCTTTGCATCAGCCGCGCGGCGGCCAGCGGCAGCGCGGTGTCGACCGCGGTGGCGCGGTAGTCGGCGTTGTCCTGCCAGTTGCAGAAGTCCTCGATGAAGAAGCCCGGGTCTTCGGGGCGGCTGGCGACCAGCGCGCGCGGGCTGGGGGCGGCCAGGTTGGCGTCGATGCCGCGCGCCAGGCGCTGCACTTCGTCGGGCGTCAGCAGGCCGCGCAGGCAGACCACGCCGTCGCGCTGGAAGGCCTCGACCTGCTCGGGCGTGACGATGCGGCGCGCCCGCTCCTGCGCTGGTGCGTGGTTCATGGCTGGAAGTCTCCTTGCAGTTGATAGCGCGCGCCGGGGTGGACCAGACGCGCCAGGGTGATCACCGCGTCGCGGCTGAAGGTGCGGCGCGTCAGCACCAGGCAGGGCTCGCGCGCGGCGATGCCGAGCAGCCGCGCTTCCTGCGCCGTCGGCGCGCTGGCCTGCACGGTGTACTGGGCGCGCCACAGCGCCGTGGTCTCGAACAGCACCTGCGTGGGCGTGGTGCGGGTGAAGTCGGCGTCCAGATAGCCGGGGCTGCAGGCCGGGTTGACGTAGCGGTCCTCGCACTGCAGCGGCACGCCGTTCTCGTGGTGGACGATCAGCGTGTGGAAGACGCGCGCGCCGCTGCGCAGCCCGAGCTGCGCGGCCAGCGCCGGCGCCGCCTTTTCGGCGCGCTGCACCTGCACCACGGCGCGGTGCGCGTGGCCGCGCGACTCGATCTCCTCGTGCAGGTCGCGCAGCGTCAGCGTGCTGCTGACGAGGTGCAGCCGCGCCGCGAAGGTGCCCAGGCCCTGGCTGCGCTCGACCAGGCCTTCGGCCTGCAGCTCCTTGAGCGCGCGGTTGACCGTCATGCGGCTGACGCCGAACTGCGCCACCAGCTCGGCCTCCGACGGCATCAGCGCGCCGGGCGCCCAGGTGCCGGCGGCCAGGCCGTCCTTCAGGTGCTGCTTGATGCGGGCGTAGGGGGCCAGGACCATGAGCAGCGATCCTACTTGCATCGACATGTCTAGACAAGTACGATGCGCCGCTATTCGCCGCTCAACCTGGGGTTTCCACCATGACCGACCTCTCCGCCCTGCATTCGCTGGCCCAGCCCAGGCCGGTGCGCGCGCCGCGCGGCGCCGACATCGCCTGCGCCAACTGGCTGATCGAGGCCGCCTACCGCATGCTGCAGAACAACCTCGACCCCGAGGTGGCCGAGAACCCCGACGCGCTGGTGGTCTACGGCGGCATCGGCCGCGCCGCGCGCAACTGGGACTGCTTCGAGGCCATCGTCGCCAGCCTGAAGGCGCTGCGCCCCGACGAGACGCTGCTGGTGCAAAGCGGCAAGCCGGTGGGCGTGTTCCGCACCCACGAAGACGCGCCGCGCGTGCTGCTGGCCAACTCCAACCTGGTGCCCAAGTGGGCGACCTGGGAGCACTTCGACGAGCTCGACCGCAAGGGCCTGATGATGTACGGCCAGATGACGGCCGGCAGCTGGATCTACATCGGCAGCCAGGGCATCGTGCAAGGCACCTACGAGACCTTTGCCGAAGCCGCGCACCAGCACTTCGGCGGCGAGGCGCGCGGCCGCTGGATCCTCACCGCCGGCCTCGGCGGCATGGGCGGCGCGCAGCCGCTGGCGGCCAGCTTCGCGGGCTTTTGCTCGCTGAACATCGAGTGCCAGCAAAGCCGCATCGACTTCCGCCTGCGCAGCCGCTACCTCGACGAGCAGGCGGCCGACCTCGACGACGCGCTGGCGCGCATCGGCCGCTACTGCGCCGAAGGCAAGGCGGTGTCGATCGGCTTGCTCGGCAACGCCGCCGAGATCCTGCCCGAGCTGGTCAAGCGCGGCGCCAAGCCCGACCTGGTGACCGACCAGACCAGCGCGCACGACCTCGTCAACGGCTACCTGCCGGCCGGCTGGACGGTGGAGCGCTGGCGCGCCGCGCAGGCCGACGCCAGCCAGCACGCCGCGCTGCGCGCCGCCGCGGCGCAAAGCTGCGCGCTGCACGTGCAGGCGATGCTGGACTTCCAGGCGCAAGGCATTGCGACGGTGGACTACGGCAACAACATCCGCCAGGTGGCGCTGGACGCCGGCGTCAAGAACGCCTTCGACTTCCCCGGCTTCGTGCCGGCCTACATCCGCCCGCTGTTCTGCCGCGGCAAGGGGCCGTTCCGCTGGGTGGCGCTGTCGGGCGACCCCGAGGACATCCGCAAGACCGACGCCAAGCTGAAAGAGCTGTTCCCCGACGACAAGCACCTGCACCGCTGGCTGGACATGGCCGGCGAGCGCATCGCCTTCCAGGGCCTGCCGGCGCGCATCTGCTGGATCGGCCTCGGCGAGCGCCACCGCGCCGGGCTGGCGTTCAACGAGATGGTGAAGTCGGGCGAGCTGAAGGCGCCGATCGTCATCGGCCGCGACCATCTGGACAGCGGCAGCGTCGCCAGCCCCAACCGCGAGACCGAGGCGATGCGCGACGGCAGCGACGCGGTGAGCGACTGGCCGCTGCTCAACGCGCTGCTCAACACCGCCGGCGGCGCCACCTGGGTCAGCCTGCACCACGGCGGCGGCGTCGGCATGGGCTACAGCCAGCACAGCGGCGTGGTGATCGTCTGCGACGGCACGGACGCCGCCGCACGCCGCATCGAACGGGTGTTATGGAACGACCCCGGCACCGGCGTGATGCGCCATGCCGACGCCGGCTACGACGAGGCGATTGCCTGCGCGCGCGAGCAGGGCCTGAAGCTGCCGATGGTGTCCGGATGCTGATCCGCCCCGGGCGCCTGACGCTGGACGAACTGCAGGCCATCCACGCCGGCGCCGGCCAGCCGCTGCAACTCGATCCGCAGGCGCTGCCGGCGATCCAGGCCAGCGCTGCCGTCGTGCAGGCGGCGGCCGCCGGCGACGCGCCGGTCTACGGCGTCAACACCGGCTTCGGCAAGCTGGCCAGCACGCGCATCGGCGCCGCCGACCTGGCGCAACTGCAGTGGAACCTGATCCGCAGCCACAGCGTGGGCGTCGGCGAGCCGCTGGCCGCGCCGGTGCTGCGGCTGATGCTGGCGCTGAAGGCCGCCAGCCTGGCGCGCGGCTTCAGTGGCGTGCGGCCGGCGGTGATCGACAGCCTGCTGGCCGTGCACAACGCCGGCCTCGTGCCTTGGGTGCCCAGCCAGGGCTCGGTGGGCGCCTCGGGCGACCTGGCGCCGCTGTCGCACATGACGCTGGCGCTGATGGGCGAGGGCGCCTTCGTCGGCGATGACGGCCGGCGCGTCCCCGCCGCCGAGGCGCTGCGCGCGCACGGCATTGCGCCGCTGCAATTGCAGGCCAAGGAAGGGCTGGCGCTGATCAACGGCACGCAGACCAGCACCGCGCTGGCGCTGCATGCGCTGTTCGGCTTCGAGCCGGTGCTGGAAAGCGCGCTGGTGATCGGCGCGCTGACGGTCGACGCCGCGCGCGGCAGCGACGGGCCCTTCGACCCGCGCATCCACGCGTTGCGCGGCCAGCCGGGGCAGATCGACGTCGCGGTCTACTACCGCGCGCTGCTGCAGGGCAGCGCGATCCGCGCCAGCCACGAAGAAGGCGACGACCGCGTGCAGGACCCCTACTGCCTGCGCTGCCAGCCGCAGGTGGTGGGCGCCTGCCTGGACCAGCTTCGCCACGCCGCGCTGGTGCTGCTGCGCGAAGCCAATGCCGTGACCGACAACCCGCTCGTTTTTGGCGAAGACAACGCCATGATCAGCGGCGGCAACTTCCACGCCGAGCCGGTGGCGCTGGCCGCCGACGCGATGGCCAACGCGATCGCCGAGGTCGGCGCGATCGCCGAGCGCCGCGTCGCGATGCTCATCGACGCCAACGTTTCACGTCTGCCGCCGTTCCTGACGCCCAACGCCGGGCTCAACAGCGGCTTCATGATCCTGCACGTGACGGCGGCCGCGCTGGCCAGCGAGAACAAGTCGCTGGCGCACCCGGCCAGCGTCGACAGCCTGCCCACCAGCGCCAACCAGGAAGACCACGTCAGCATGGCCACCTTCGCGGCGCGCCGGCTGCAGCCGATGATCGCCAACGTGGCGCGCGTGCTGGCCATCGAATGGCTGGCCGCGGCGCAGGGCGTGGAGTTCCTGCGCCCGCTGCAAAGCTCGCCGGCACTGGAACAGGCGCACGCGCTGCTGCGCGCCTTCAGCCCGGCGATGATGCAAGACCGCTCGCTGGCCACCGACATCGAGGCCGCGGCCCAGCACATCGGCCAGGGCGCGCTGAGCGCCATCTTCCGCGGCCTGCCGGCGATGCCGCCGCTGTGGGTGCCGGCCTGAGGCGCCTGCAGCGGCTACGGCAACGGCAGCGCCTACAACGCTTCCTGCCGCGCCACGCGCAGCGGCAGCTCGTGCGGCGGCAGCAGGTTGTTGCCGTCGGCGCCCAGCAGGCGCAGCCGGGCCACGTAGTCGCCGTTGGCGGCGAACACGTTGACCTGCGTCGCGCCGTTGGTCAGGCGAAACACCTGCAGCGGCTGGCGGCTGCGCGCGTCCAGCAACTCCAGCAGGAAGTGGCCGGTGTTCTCGGCCTTGCCGCCGCTGGCGCAGATGCCCATGCCGTTGACGCCCAGGCGCAGGTTGAAGGGGCTGACCAGCGGCTCGTTGGCGCGCACGTTGTGGATGCGCAGCGGCTCGTCGGGCGGCGGCGGCGTGGACAGCTCGTCGGCATGCCAGGCGGCGCAGGTCTCGGCGAAGCGCGCCGGGTCGATCTGCGGCTTGCCGGTGTTGCTGCGCGCGCCGCGCACGTTGATCTGGATCTCGCGGCTGTACACGTAGTACGGCCGGTGGTCGTGGTCGGCGAACAGCAGCCGCAGCGTGTGGCGGCCGGGCGGCAGGTCGAGCACGCTGCCGGTCTGGCCCTTGCCGAAGTGGCGGTGCGAGTCGTCGAACGGCAGCTTCTCGCCCACGCCGTAGGGCAGGCTGCGGTCGACCAGCAGGTGGTGGTGCCCGGTGCCTTCGATGTTGACGCCGGCCGGCGCCACGCCCATGCCGCGCACCGCGAAATCCACCGCCACCGGCGAGCGCACGGCCATGCCGTCGCGCAGCGTGGAGAAGTCGACCGTGGTGGTTTCGCGCAGGTTGGGCTTGGTGCGTTCGCGCGTGTGGCTGAGCCAGCAGCGCAGTTCCAGCTCGCCGACCGGCAGCGGCGCCGCCAGTGCCGGCGTCGCGACCAGCGAGGCCAGCGCCGCCCATGACGCCAGCGCGGCCAGGGCCAAGCCGCGGGCACGCGACAATGGCGCGCCGCGTGCCGGTGCCGATGTGGGTACCGCGGTGGTTGCCGGTGCGGGTGCCGGGCCCGGGCACGACGGCCTTTCACGATGAGTCCGAAGCATTGAATTCCCCCTCACAAAATCGCAGGACAAACACCATGAAATCATTTTTAACAAGTATTGTCATCCTTTGGACGATGGGTGTGGCCCAGGCGCAGGACGTCAAGGTCGCCATCGGCATCAGCGGCTGGACCGGCTTCGCGCCGCTGACGCTGGCCAAGGAAGCGGGCCTGTTCAAGAAGCACGGGCTCGACGTCAGCCTCAAGAAGATCCCGCAGAAAGACCGCCACCTGGCGATCGCCAGCGGCGACATCCAGTGCGCCGCGACGACGGTCGAGACCTGGGTGGTCTGGAACGCCAACGGCGTGGCGACGACGCAGATCTTCCAGCTCGACAAGAGCTACGGCGCCGACGGCATGGTCGTCAAGCCCACGATCACCAAGATCGCCGACCTGAAGGGCAAGACCGTGGCCGCCAGCGCGCCCGGCACGGCGCCTTACTTCACGCTGGCCTGGATGCTCAAGAAGAACGGCCTGTCGGTGAAGGACGTGAAGGTGGTCAACTTGGAGCCGCAGGCCGCCGCCAACGCGATGATCGCCGGCACCGACGGCATCGACGCGGCGATGACCTACGAGCCCTACCTCGGCGCCGTGCGCGCCAAGCCCGAGGCCGGCAAGATCATCGCGACGACGCTCGACTACCCGATGGTGATGGACACCGTGGGCTGCACGCCCAAGTTCCTGGCCGACAACCCCAAGGCCGCCAAGGCGCTGGCCGACGGCTACTTCGACGCGCTGGCGATGATCAAGGCCGAGCCGAAGAAGAGCTTCGAGATCATGGGCGCCGACGTCAAGCAAAGCGCCGAAGCCTTCGAGGCCAGCCAGAAGTACCTGCGCTGGCAGGACCGCGAGGCCAACCAGAAGTTCTTCGCCGGCGAGCACGCGGCGTTCAGCAAGGAAGCGGCCGACCTGCTGCTGGAGTCCGGCATCATCAAGCAGGTGCCCGACCTGTCCAAGCTGGCCGACACGCGCTTCGTCAAGTAAGCCGCCCGTGAGGCCGCTGCAGCCCGTGGCGCCGGGCGCGCGCATCGCGCTCGGCGTGTCGTTCTTCGTGCTCTTCGTCGCCGTGTGGGCCGTGGCCACGCTGGGCGGCTTCGTGCAGAAGACCTTCCTGGCCGACCCGCTGACCATGCTGCGCAGCGGCTGGACGCTGCTGGCCGAGATGGGCTTCGCGCACGACATCGGCATGACCGTGTGGCGCGTGCTCGGCGGCTTTGCCATCGCCGCCGCGCTGGCCTTGCCGCTGGGCGTGCTGATGGGCGCCTACAAGCCGGTGGAGGCCTTCTTCGAGCCCTTCGTCAGCTTCGCGCGCTACTTGCCGGCGTCGGCCTTCATCCCGCTGCTCATCCTGTGGGCCGGCATCGGCGAGGCGCAGAAGCTCGCCGTCATCTTCATCGGCAGCTTCTTCCAGCTGGTGTTGATGATCGCGGTGACGGTGGGCAACACGCGGCGCGACCTGGTCGAGGCGGCCTACACGCTGGGCGTCAGCGACCGCGGGCTGATCCGCCGCGTGCTGCTGCCCGGCGCCGCGCCGGAGATTGCCGAGACGCTGCGCATGGTGCTGGGCTGGGCCTGGACCTACGTGATCGTCGCCGAGCTGATCGGCGCTTCCAGCGGCATCGGCCACATGATCACCGACAGCCAGGCGCTGCTGGCCACCGACCAGATCATCTTCGGCATCATCGTCATCGGCCTGATCGGGCTGGCGAGCGACCTGCTGTTCAAGGCGCTCAACCGGCGGCTGTTCCCGTGGGCGCAGCTGGGGCGATGAAGCCGACGGCCGGCGATGCGGGCTCGGCCGCCAGCCGCGCCGAGTACGAGCGCCGCATCCACCGCGTGGTGGCGCACATCGATGCGCACCTGGACGCGGCGCTCGATCTCGAGACGCTGGCGGCCGTGGCGCATTTCTCGCCGTTCCACTTCCACCGGCTGTTCGTCGCATGGACCGGCGAAACCTTGGCCGACTACGTGCGGCGGCGGCGTGTCGAGCAGGCGGCCGTGCGGCTGCTGGCGCAGCCCGGCCTGAGCGTGCTGCAGGTGGCGCTGGCGGTGGGCTTCGGCTCGGGCGAGGCTTTCGCGCGCGCCTTCCGCCAACGCTTCGGCCAGCCGCCGAGCCGCTGGCGGGAGGCGTCCCGTGACGCGGCGGTCCCGGCGATGCCGGACCGCAAGAACGGTCAGGTGCTGCGCAAGGCGGGTCAGGTGCCGGTCGATGGTCTTGACGACCATGGCCTTCCCACCACCCGCTTCGACGAGGCACCGCTGATGAACGTCACCCTGATCGAGCTGCCGCCCACGCCCGTGGCCTACTTTCGCTACGTCGGCCCCTACGGCCCGCCGGTGGGCCGCTTCTGGCAGGAGCAGATGGCGCCCTGGATGGGCACCAACCAGCTGTTCGGCAAGCCGCGCTACGGCGTCTCGCTGGACGACCCCGACATCACCGACCACGCCCGCTGTCGCTACGACGCCTGTGTCGAGCTGGCGCTCGACGCCGTCGTCTCGGGTTCGCCGCTGCGCGCCGTGCTGCCCGGGGGCCGCTATGCCAGCACGCCGTTCAAGGGCACCGTCGACACGATCAACGAGGCCTGGCGGGCGCTGTTGCGCGGCTGGTTGCCCGGCAGCGGCCTGCAGCTCGACAGCCGGCCGTTTTTGGAGCACTACCCAGTGGACGCTTCGTACGACGCCGCCAGCGGCACCTTCGAATGCCGGCTGTGCATCCCCGTGACGCCTTTGTGATGTGGCCATGAACCCAGTGCTCAGCGTGCGCGGCGTGAGCCGCAGTTTCGTCTCCAGCCACGGCAGCACGCTGGCGCTGCAGGCCACCGACCTCGACGTCGCCGAGAACGACTTCATCACCATCCTCGGCCCCAGCGGCTGCGGCAAGAGCACGCTGCTGCGCATCGTCGCCGGGCTCGACACGCAGACCGCCGGCCGCGTGCTGCTCGACGGCCAGCCCGTGCACGGCCCCGGCGCCGACCGCGGCATGGTGTTCCAGAGCTACACGCTGTTCCCCTGGCTGACGGTGCTGGACAACGTGTGCTTCGGCCTGCGCGAGCGCGGCCTGCCGCGCGCGCAGCAGTTGGAGATCGCGCGCGACTTCATCGCCAAGGTCGGCTTGAAGGGCTTCGAAGGGCACTACCCCAAGCAGTTGTCGGGCGGCATGCAGCAGCGCACCGCGCTGGCGCGCGCGCTGGCCAACGATCCACGCATGCTGCTGATGGACGAGCCCTTCGGCGCGCTCGACCACCAGACGCGCGAGCTGATGCAGGAGCTGCTGCTGGGCATCTGGGAGGCGCAGAAGAAGACCGTGCTGTTCGTCACCCACGACATCGACGAGGCCGTGTTCATGGGCGGCCGCGTCGTCGTGATGAGCGCGCGCCCGGGCCGCATCAAGCTCGACCGCACGGTGCCGCTGCCGCACCCGCGCCACTACTCGGTGAAGACGACGCCGGCCTTCGCCGAGCTGAAGTCCGAGCTGACCGAAGCCGTACGCGCCGAGGTGCTGAAGGCGGCGCAGGGCGGGTGAGACAGGGCGCTGCGGCCGCCGGCCAAGCCTCGCGGCCCATCGTTCGACAAGCTTGAACGTTGTCGTTACCCGGGTGCAACCCGCGCCGCCGGGCCGGTCCCAGAATCGCAAGCTCCAAACCCCGAGGAGCGCGACGATGGCAAAGGTACTGGTTCTCTACTACAGCAGCTACGGTCACATCGAGACGATGGCGCAGGCCGTCGCCGAAGGCGCGCGCAGCGCCGGCGCCGAGGTGGCGATCAAGCGAGTGCCCGAACTCGTTCCCGAGGCGGTGGCCAAGGCCTCGCACTTCAAGCTCGACCAGGCCGCCCCCATCGCCACCGTCGACGAGCTGCCGAGCTACGACGCCATCATCCTGGGCGTGCCGACGCGCTTCGGCAACATGCCCGCGCAGATGAAGAACTTCCTCGACCAGACCGGCGGCCTGTGGTTCACCGGCAAGCTGGTGGGCAAGGTCGGCTCGGTGTTCGCCAGCACGGCCACCCAGCACGGCGGGCAGGAGAGCACCATCCTCAGCACCCACACCGTGCTGCTGCACCACGGCATGGTCATCGTCGGCCTGCCGTACACCTGGGCCGGCCAGATGAAGCTCGACGAAGTGACCGGCGGCAGCCCCTACGGCGCCACCACCATTTCGGCCGGCGACGGCTCGCGCCAGCCTTCGGCCAACGAACTGGAAGGCGCGCGCTTCCAGGGCAAGCACGTCGCCACCATCGCGGCCAAGCTGGCGGGTTGAGGCCGCGGTCGAAGCTCGGGCCGCCGCGCGCGCCGCGGTCCGAGCGCTCAATGCGGCAAGGCCGCCGGGGCTTCCGCCAGCCCGGCGCGGAACTCGCGCGGCGCGCAGCCCATGACCTGCCGGAAGCGGCGGCTCAGTTCGCTCGACCCGGCGAAGCCGGCGCTGAGCGCAATGTCGGTGATCGATTCGCGCGAGCCGCGCATCAACGCCGCCGCCTTGCGCACGCGCTCCTGAATCACGTACTGGTGCGGCGAGACGCCGAACGAGGCCTTGAACGACCGCGCGAAGTGGTAGCGGCTGAGCCCCACCGCGGCGGCCATGCGTTGCAGGTCGATGTTGGCGTCGAGGTGGGCACTGACGAATTCGCGCACCAGGCGTTGCGCGCGCGGCGTCAGGCCGCCGGCCGCCGCGCGTGGCGTGGCCGGCCGGGCCGTGCGCTGCAGCGCGGCGAACTCCTGCAGCATCAGCACCAGCACGGTTTCGGCATGCACGCTCTCCAGCCCCAGCCAGCCGTGCACCGACCAGGTTCTGACGCGCGCGGCCAGCGCCCGCAGCAGATCGGTGCGGGCCTGCAGCTTGACGCCGACGCGCGAGTCTTCGCCGATCAGCTCGTCCATGCGCGCCGGATCGATAGAGACGATCGTCACCGCCAGTTCGCAACGCGTGCCGGTCCACGCCGACAGCTCGACACCGGCGGGCACCAGATCGACGCCGCCATCCAGCGCGGCCGAGATCGGTGCCGGCACACCGTCGATGCGCTTGACGCCGTCGCTGAAGCTGCCGTTGTCGAACACCAGCATCGTGTGGGCCGTGCGCTGCATCTTCACCGCGTGCGGCTGCTGGCCGGGCTCCAGGCGGTGCACGGCAAAGGCGTCGGTCGCGAACAGCGCCTTCACCGACACCGCGCGGCGCGCCCAGTCGAAAGAAATGCCCGGCGGCGCCGGGGCGGCGGCAGGCGGCGGGGTGGCGGCGGAGGAAGGGTCGAGCATGGCGGTTGTGCCGGCGGGCGGCGCGAGGTAGATTTATAGGTCATGTGACCGGGTTCATGATGAGAACTTTCCCTAGCGCCAAGCGCGCGGCGTCGAAAACGGACACGCGCAGGGGCAGCAAGGCCACGCGCGTGCCCGAGATCCTGCAGACCGCGGCGCGGCTGCTGGCGCGCGAGGGCTACGCCGCTTTCACCACGCGCCGCGTCGCCGAAGAAGAGGGCATCCGCCTGAGCACGCTGCAGCACTACTTCCCGACGCGCGAAGAGCTGCTGTCGCGCACGCTATCGGGACTGATCGAACGTTACGCCGCGCTTTTTCGCGGCGCCACCGACATTGCCGGCGTGCCGCCGGAAGCCAGGCTGCAGGCGCTGATCGATGCCGGGATGGCCGAGCTGACGGCGCCGGAGGTTGCCGACTTCTGGATCGAGGTGTGGGCGATGGGCCGCCACGTGCCGTTCGCCCGGCAACTGGCCACCGAAGCCTATGAGCTGGGCACGCGCGAGATCGCGCGCCTGATCGCCGAGATCAATCCGCGGCTTGGCGCGCGCGAATGCGCAGACCGTGCGCGCACGATCTCCATCCAGTTCGAAGGCTTGATGGTGCTGGCGCACCGCTACCGCGCGGGCGCGGAGTTCGACGCCGGGCTGGCAGCCGCCAAAGCCGTTTGCTGGGCGGTGGTTCGCGCGAAGCCATAGGGCGCAAGAGGAAGTGCGCCAGGGCCGGCATCAGCACCAGCGCACCGAGCATGTTCCAGACGAACATGAAGGCCAGTAGGATGCCCATGTCGGCCTGGAACTTGATGGGCGAGAAAGCCCAGGTGGCGACCGCGACGCCGAGCGTCAAACCCGTCAGCACGACCACCTTGCCGGTGAAGGCGAGTGCACGCCCGAACGCCTCTGCCAGCGGTTCCCCGGCGCGCAGGTGGCGCAAGGTCACCGTCAGCACGTACAGCGCGTAGTCGACGCCGATGCCCACGCCGAGCGCAATCACCGGCAGCGTGGCCACCTTCACGCCGATGCCCAGCAGCACCATCAGCGCTTCGCAAAGCACCGAGGTCAGCAGCAGCGGGACGACGGCGCAGACGACGGCACGCCACGAACGGAAGGTGACGAAGCAAAGCACGACGACGGCGGCATACACCATCAGCAGCATGCGGAGGTTGGCGTCCTTGACGACGATGTTGGTCGCCGCTTCGATGCCCGCATTGCCGGCCGCGGACAGAAAACGCACGCCGTTGCCGTCGTGCGCCTGCGCGAAGCGCTCGACGCTCTGCACCACCCGTTCCAGCGTGCCGGCTTGGTGGTCGGCCAGAAAGACGTTGAGCGTGAGCAGGTCGCAGCCTTGGGTGACGAGTTCACGCGGCGCGCGCGCGACCACGGCGTTGAGCATGTCCTGCGAGCGCGGGATGTCGAACCACTTCAAGCTGCCTTCGTTCATCGCGGCCGACGCGTGGCGGCTCATGCCGGCCAGCGACGAGGTTGCGATCACGCCGTCGAGCTGGCGCAGTTCGCGCTCCAGCGCGTCCACCGCCACCACGGTGGCATAGGCCGAACAGCCGAATTTCGGCGTCTCGACCATCACCACGTAGGCATCGCTGCTGGCGCCGTAGTGCGCCACCATGAAGGCGTTGTCGCGGTTGTAGCGCGAGTCGGGCCGCAGTTCCGGCGCGCCCGGGTTCGTGTCGCCCACCTGCAAACGAAGGCTGGCCGCGAAAGCGGCGGCGCCGAGCAGCAGCGCCACGGCGATGGTGGCAACGGCCCACCGTCGTTCGGTGAAGCGATCGAGCCACGACCACATCGCGTGCCGCCCTTCCTGGGCGGACAGGCTGCGCCGCGCCGCGGCGGCGCTGACGCCGGTGTACGACAGCAGAATCGGCAACAGCACGAGGTTGGTGAAGATCAACACCGCGACGCCCAGGCTGGCGGTCAGCGCCAGGTCCTGGATGACCGGGATGTCGATCGCCATCAGCACCGCGAAGCCGACCGCGTCGGCCAGCAGCGCCGTCAGCCCGGCGAGGAACAGGCGCCGGAAGGTGTGGCGCGCGGCGACGAGCTTGTGCGTGCCGCGGCCGATGTCCTGCAGGATGCCGTTCATCTTCTGCGCGCCGTGGCTCATGCCGATCGCGAAGATGAGAAAGGGCACCAGGATCGAATACGGATCGAGGTCGATGCGCAGCAGGCGCAAGCCGCCCAGCAGCCACACCACCGCCGCCAGCGAGCAGGCCATCACCAGCAGCGTGCTGCGCGCGCAGCGCGTGTAGCCGAACAAGACGGCGCTGCAGATCGCCAGCGCGGCGGCGAAGAACCACGCCATCTGCTGCAGGCCGGCCATCAGGTCGCCGACCAGTTGCGCGAACCCGGTGACGTGGATCTTGACGCGGTCCGATTCGTGCGCCTGGCGCAAGTCGTCGAGCCGGCGCGCCAGCGCGCGGTAGTCGAGGCGGCCGCCGGCGTCGGCCTCCTGGATCGGCACCAGCACAACGCTCGATCGAAAGTCGGGCGCGACGAGCTGCCCCACTTCGCCCGAGCGCTCGACGTTGGCTCGAACCTGCTCGATGCTGCGCGCCGAACCGTCGTAGTCGTCGGCGATGACCGGGCCGCCGTCGAGCCCGTCTTCGGTGACGCCCGTCCAGCGCGTGGCCGGGCTCCAGAGCGACTTCATGTACGGGCGGTCGACCCCCGGCAGCAGAAAGACCTCGTCGTTGATCTTGCGCAGCGCTTCCAGGTAGGCGGCGTCGAAGATCGTTCCGCCCCGCGCTTCCACGGCGATGCGCAGCGTGTTGCCCAAGCCCGGCAACTGCGCCTTGTGCTGCAGGTAGTTGGCGATGTACGGGTGGCGCTGCGGCAACATCTTCTCGAACGCGGCATTCAGCCGCAGCCCCAGCGCCTGCCAGCCGAGCGCCAGCGTCGCCAACAGGCACAGCGCAACGATGAGGGCGCGGCGGTTGAACAGCAGCCGTTCGAGCAGCGAACCCGAAGAAGCATCGAATTGATCGAGTTCGCGCACGACCGCGGCGTCGAGGTCCCGCGGGTCGGCGTTCAAGGCCTGGCCTCCTGGCAGAGGGCCGATCGCTCGATCCTCGCCACGCCGCGCGCGCTGGTCAGCACGACCGCGCCGTCGGCGGCCTGCGCCAGGCCCGTCCACGGCCAGCCGCGCCTGCCGGTCGCGCCACTGAAACGGTGCCCGCCGTCGCTGCTGCAAAGCAAATGGCCCGCTTCGTCGGCGAGCACCAGCGTGCCGTCGGACAGGCGCGTTGCGGCGGTCAGCGTCTGGCCAAAGGCGGTCGCCACCGGCTGCCACGGCTCGCGGTCGATGCGAAACACGTGGCCGCGCAAGCCCGCCACCAGCTCGGCGCCGCCGGCGGCGCCCAGCACGTCGAAATACGTTCCGGCGTAAGGGCCGGCGACTTCCGTGAACGACCGGCCCCCGTCGGCCGAGCGGAACACCGCGCCTTGCTCGCCCACCACGGTCGGCCTGCCGTCCAAAACGCGTATACGGTAGAGGTGCTTGCCTTTGGGGTTCGGCAACGCGCCCATGGCCGATTGCCAATGGCTGCCGCCATCGTCGGTGGCCAGCAGCAAGCCATAGGCGCCGACGGCCCAGCCGCGTTGCGCGTCGGCGAAATCGATGTCGAGCAAGGGCTTGTCGGCGCCATCGGCCACGAGGCGGCGCGCGGCGGCCAAGCGTGCCGCGGGCGCGGCGGCGGCCGACGCGGCCTGCAGTTCCAGCGCGGCGATGCGGTTGCCGTCGAGCAGCAGCGACCAGTGGGCGCCGGCATCGTCGGTGCGAAGCAGCACTCCGGCGTGCCCGACCGCGAAGCCGCGATTCGGCGACACGAAGCGAACGCCGGTGAGCGTGACGCTGACCGGCACGGCCGCCTGGCGCCAGGTCTTGCCGTGATCGTCGGACAACAGCACGATCCCGGCCTCACCCACGGCGACCAGGCGTTCGCCGGCGCGCGCCACCGCCAGCAGCACGGCAGCGCCGGCGCGGCGGTCGATCGTCGCGGGGCGCTGCAGCGGATCGAGCGGCGCCGTCGCCGCTGCCGACGCTTCGCACCCTGCGGCGCACGCGACCAGCGCCAGACCCGCCAGCGCGGCTCGGCTCATGCAGCGCCTGCGCTGGTCAACGCGCAGCGTCGGCGGCGGCCGCATCGCCGGTGAAGAAAGTGTCGGGCTTGCGCGCCACCAGCCGCAAGGTTTCGCCGTTCAGCGAAACGGGGGCGCTGAAGGTGCCGGCCTGCAGGTTGTAGGTGATCGACGGAATCGCCAGCACGGCGGGAATCGCCGGCATCGCGAAGGTCGGCACCTGGGTCGTCCGCCACAGCTTGTTCTGCGAGTCGTAGCCGTCCATCAGCGCCAGCGTCCAGCTGTCTTCGTCGATGTACACCTGCCGCTTAGGCACGGCGTGGCGCTTGCCCGGCGCCACGGTGGCTTCCAGCACCCACACCCGATGCAGTTCCCAGCGCATCAAGTCGGGGTTGGCGTGCTGGCGCCCGAACGCCTCGTTCGGCGCGGCGGTGACGAAGCGGTTGTTGTTGTACGGGATGTAAAGCTCCTTCTTGCCCAGCAGCTTCCACTCGTAGCGGTCGGGGCTGCCGTTGAAGCCGAACACCTCGTCGAAGTAATGCGCGCCCGACGACATGAAGTCCGGCGTGTCGAAGCCGACCGACGGTGCACGCCGCACGCGGCGCTGGCCCACGAGGTATTGCCAGGCCTCGCGCGCTTGCGTCTGCTCGTGCGTCACCAGCGATTCGCCGGCCCGCACCGGCGGCTCGCGCGTGGCGAAGCGCTGCATGAAGATCAGCTTCGACCATTTCTCGGCGCTGCCGTCCTTGTAGTAGTACGGAAACTGCAGGTTGTTTTCGCCGCGCGAATTCAGCGTCGGCGGGCCGTCGGAGGTGCCGACGAGGTTTCTGAACCCCATCTGGTACGACTCGCCCTGCACGCGCATCAACGCATTCCACATCACCTCGATGCCTTTGCCGGGAATCGGAAACGGCGGCCCGCCATAGCAGCCGTCGAAGGCGTTGTCCTTGAAGCTGCACTGGGTGGCGTTGCGCTGCGTGGCTTCATACACCCAGGCCGGCGCCGCGGCGGTGCGATGGCTGGGGTAGACGTCGATCCGGAAGCTCTGCGGGAACTTCGCCAGCAAGGCCTGCGTGCCATCGCTCAGCTTCTCGGCGTACTGGGCCGCGTTCTTCGCCGTGATCTGCAGCACGGGCTTCTCGTTCGCGAACAGCGATACCGGCACGTCGCCGGCACGCGCGCCGCCGGGCACGGCGGTCAAGCCGCCGTCCCACGCGGGAATCGAGCCGTCCTTGTTGGCGGCGCGCTCGGCGCCGAGCGGCGTCAGCGTGGTCTTGAGCTTGGCCGCTTCATCGGCGCCGACCGCGGCCGACGCGAGGCGTGCCGCCAGCAGCAGCCCGCATGCGGCCGCGTGAACCAGCGTACGGCGATGGTGAGTCATGGAGGTGTCCTTGCGATGGTCAGAAGGTGCGCTGCACGGCCAGCGCGATGAAGTCGCGGTCGCGATGGAACTGCGCGCCGGTGAGCGCGCCGTTCGCGTCGATGACGCCGGCGGCGCGGCCGAAGAAGCGCGTGTAGTTGATCGAGCCTTGCCAGACCTGGCCGTAAGTGCCCTTCACGCCGACGCTGAAGTCGCCGGCGTGCCGCCCCGGAAAGCCGACGCCGTTGACCGACGAGAACCCCGACAAGCCGACGCCGACGCCGATGGGCACTTGCAGGTCCAGCCCCGGCAGCACCTGGAAGTACTCGGGCTGGAAGATGAAGCGCAGCGCGCTCGCGTCGCGCGTCACGTGGGGGTCGAGCTGGTCCGCGTTCGCGGTGACCGACAGCCGCCGATTGAAGGCCAGCTCGCCGACGAACGAGGCGCCTTGCCACAGCGCGCCGGCGGGCAGCAGCGAAACCGCCGACACCTGCGCATGCAAGGTTCGGCCGACCGGAAACAGCGCGTTGCCGCTGCCGTTGCCGGTGCCGCTGGGGTCGACCACCGCGTTGCCGACGGCGTTCAAGGGCATGTTCTTGCGCAGCGACACTTCGGCGGCCACGTTGGCGCCGCCCAGCACCGTGCTGACGCTGGCGCCGTAGGCGGTGATGCCTTGCCCGTACACCAGCGCGTAGCTGCCGACGCGGCCGCTCAGCGGATCGACGCCGCCGATGCCGGGCTGCAGGTACAACTGCGGCACGTGGTCGTGGAAGCGCGCGGCATAAAAGCCGTACTCGCTGTCGCCGGCTTTCCATTTCAGCGCCGCGCCGCCTTGGCCGCCGTTGCGCGGCGTGATGTCGGCGCTGCGCCAGAGCGCCGCCGGCCCGCCGCCCAGCACGAGCGGCGCGCCGAACAACACGCGCTCGGCGCCGTCGCCGAAGGCATCGCCGAAGCTGAAATAGCTGCCCGAGGCGGGCAGGCGCGTTCGCCGCCATTCGGTCTGCAGGTAGGCCGCGGCGCTGAGTGACGGGCTGACCTGCCATTGCGCCGACACCTGGCCCACCGGGATCAGGATTTCCTTGAATTGCGAGTTCGGCACCGCCAGCGCCTTGACGATGTCCACCGGCGCTTGCGCCGCGGCGATGCCGTTGCCGCCGAAGAACAGCGATTCGCCATAGAGCTGCGTGAAGCGGCCGGCGCGCACGTTGAGCGCCGAATCGCCGATCGCGAAGCGCCCGGAGACGAAGGCGTCGAGCATTTCGGCCTTGTTGCCCTGCAGCTTTCGCGTCGCATCGGTGAAGCGGTCGTGCGGCACCGATTGCGCGTTCGCGCTGGCGGGCGAGTCGTTGTCGTTGCGTCCGTGGTAGCCGCTGTCGTACCAGGCCGCGCCGCTCAGGCGCAGGCCGAAGTTGCGGTACGAGGCGTCGAATTCCGACAGCAGGTCGAAGCGGTTGGAAATCAGCCCGCGCACGCGGAAGTTGCGGTCGCCGTCGTCGAGGTTGGGAATCGGGTTCGCGGCCGTCGGCCCGGCCACGTCGGCATCGAACGCGGCCGTGCGCCATGCCGCGCTGTACTTCACCGTGTTGTCCCAGCGCGCCTTGAAATCGGTGTTGCCGGTCTCGAACTCCATCGCCCGCGCCGCGGGCACGCAGCACGCGGCAATCGCGAGAACCAGGTCGATGCGTCGTGCTGCTGAAGGTTTGAAGTTCATCGCCGTGTCCAGATGTGGCGGCGAACTTTGACGAATGCCAGCTCGGCGCACTTGGCAATTCGTGCTGCACGCGGCGGATCTTGCCCGTCGTCAACAGGCGGCGCGCGACGGCACAGCGAACCGCAAGAAACGCCCACTTGCGCACCTTTCGCGCAGCGCCGCGGCGTAGCGGGCGCGACAGTGGCTGCCATCCCGAATGACCCGACGAGCCAGGCCATGACATCGAAAGCGACAGCAAGCACCGCGGCGCGCAGCGCCGGCATCACCGAGACCGATGTCCTCATCGTCGGTGCAGGGCCGGTCGGCGCTGCGCTGGCGATCGAGCTCGGCCTGCGCGGCATTCGCGTGCACCTGGTCGAGCAGGTGCCGGAAATCGGCAGCTGGTGGACGCGCGCGATGAACGCCAACAAGCGCACGATGGAGCACTTGCGGCGCTGGGGCGTGGCGCAGTCGCTGAAGGACATCAACTACGTCCCCAAGGATTGGCCCGGCAACGTCACGCTGGTGCAGACGCTCGGCGGTTCGGCGATCACCTGCGTGCGGGGCGAAGGCCTGGGCTGGCATCGCGTCCTGGACGACAGCGCCGAAGACTCGCTGTGGGTCGCGCAGGGGCAGATGCAGCAGGTGCTGCTGCGCCGCGCACGCGAGCTGGGCGCCGTGATCGAGATGCGCGCGCAGGCGACGGCCATCGAGGAAGGCGAGGCAGGCGAGGGCGGCCCGGTGCGCGTGCAGGTCCGCCAGGATGGCGCCGAGCGCTGGTTCCACGCGCGCTACGTGGTCGGCTGCGACGGCGCGCGCAGCTTCGTGCGCGAATCGGCCGGCCTGAGCTACCAGGGCGGCGGCGTGCTGTCGCGCGTGATTGCGCTGTTCTTCGATGCCCCCGGGCTGCTGGACGACATGCGCCGGCGCGGCATTCCCGACTCGGTGATGTACTTGTGCGCGCAGCCGCAGGTGCGCGGCCTGGCGCGGCTGGTGCAAGGCTCGCGCTGGGAGCTGCAGGTCAATCTGCTGGAAGACCAGACGGCCGACGGCGTCGACCCCGAAGCGCTGGTGCGCCTGGCGATCGGCCCCGACATCGCCTTCACTTTCGAGCGCAGCTTCCCATTCTCGTACTACGACCTCATCGCCGACCGCTACGGCCGGCGCCATGTGTTCATTGCCGGCGACGCCACGCACATCATTCCGCCGCTGGGCGGGCACAACCTCAACCTGGGCGTCGGCGATGCCGTCAACCTGGGCTGGAAGCTCGCCCACGTGCTGCGCGGGTGGGCGGGCGATGAACTGCTGGACAGCTACACGCCGGAGCGGCGCGGCATGGCCTTGCGCACCAAGGGCGAGGTGCTGGCCAACCACGACCGGCTGTTCTCGACGTTCGCGTTGCTCGCGCAATGGCTGGCCATCGAAGGCGACGATGACGCCGCGCAGGCGCGGCGCAAGCGCATGGGCGAAGACATCGGCGTTCACCTGCGGCCGCAATGGCGCAACGACGGCATCGTGCTCGACCAGCGCTACACCGGCTCGCCGATCGTCGCCGCCGCTGAAGCGCCGGCGCGCGAGATTCCTTACGACCCGCAGCGCAACATCGCCTGGTGCGCGCCGGGCCACCGCGCGCCGATGCACCGCGATGCGCAAGGCACGGCCTTGTACGACCGCTTCGGCGCCGAGTACACGCTGCTGGACATCGGCTCGGGCAGCGCCGGCATGCAGGCGATGCGGCAATTGCTGGCGGCCGGATGGCCCGTGAAGCACCTGCCGATCGACGACCCGGAATTGCGCAACCGCTATGGCTGCGCGCTGGCGCTCATCCGGCCCGACCAGCACGTGGCTTGGTGCGGCGAGCAGTTTCCGAGCGACGCGCAGGCGCTGCTCGATCGCCTGGCCGGCCGCGCCCGCGTGGCGCAGCCTCTGGCAGCATGACCCAGACGGTGATGGTGCGCGGCCAGCGCTACGCGTTCGAAGACGCGGGCGACGGGCCGCTCGTCGTCTTCGGACACGGCCTGTTGTTCGACCGCGGCATGTTCGGCGCGCAAGCGGCGGCCTTGCAACGGCGTTATCGCTGCGTGCGCCTCGACTGGCCGGGCCACGGGCTGAGCGGCTTTCGCGAAGGCGGCTGGTCGGCGGGCGACCTCGTCGACGACACCGTCGAGTTCGTGCAGGCGCTCGGCGCGCGCGAGGCCGTCTTCGTCGGCCTGAGCCAGGGCGCGGCGATTTTCACGCGGCTGGCGCTTGCGCATCCGGACATGGTGCGCGCGCTGGTCGTCATGGATGCGACGCCGCTGGCGGCTGCCGAAGGCGCGCGGGCGTGGCTGATGCAGTCGTCGGCGGCGCTCGCCGAAGGCGACGCGGCGCGCTGCGCGGCCGTGTTCGATGGCGCGTTGGACATGATGTTCAGCCCCGCAACGCAGCGCCACCGGCCCGAGGTGGTTCGCGCGGCGCGCGCGACGTTTGCGGCGCATCCGCGCGACGGCCTGGCATTGGCGATGCGCGTGCCGCTGTCGTATGAATCGATCGTTGCGCGCTTGCGCGAGCTTGCCATGCCGACGCTCATCGCCTGGGGCGAAGACGACGCCGGCGCACCGCTGGCGCTGGCCGACCACTACCGCAGCGCGCTGCCGCAGGCGCGCTTTGCCGCCTTCGCCGGCGCCGGCCATTCGCTGCCCTTGGAACGGCCGCAGGAACTGACGCTGGCATTGACCGAGTTCCTGACCTCATTGCCGCCGCGTTGACGCACCGCCGCACCGGCTCGACGCAGTACCCACCCTGAACGGAGGACGCCATGCCCGACCCCATCCGCCCCCGCACGTTTGCGCACGTCGTCTATCGCACGCGCCGCTTCCAGGAAATGCTGCGCTGGTACCAGCGCGTGTTCGGCGCCAAAGTGCAATACGGCAACGACGCGCTGGCGTTCCTGACCTACGACGATGAACACCATCGCTTCGCGATCGCCAATCTCGACGTGCTGAAGCCCGGCGCCGCAGCGCCCGCTGCCGGGCGCGGCGAAATCGGCGTCGATCACGTGGCCTACGGTTTCGCCTCGCTCGCCGAATTGCTCGGCAAGTATGAAGAGCTGAAGGCGCTAGGCATTCGCCCCTATTGGTGCATCCACCACGGCGTCACCGTCTCGTTGTATTACGGCGACCCGGATGGCAACCAGATGGAATTCCAGGTCGATTGCTTCGCCAGCCACGACGAGGCCAACGCGTTCATGGAAGGCCCGCATTTCAGCGCCAACCCGATCGGCGTGGAATACGACCCCGATGCATGGCTGGCGCGGCTTCGCGCCGGGGAAAGCGAGCAATCGCTGTTGCCGCGGCGCGTGCACTTGCCGGTCTCCGAAGTGCGCGGCGCCTTGGCGCCGGCGGCCGCTCACTTGGCTTCGTAGCCGGCGAACTTGGCCTGCGAGATCGAGGTGGCCGCCACCTGCACGTGCGGCACCAGCTTGGCCTCGGCGCTTTCCCAGCTCCAGCGCGTGGTGGGCACCGAGATGTTGATCGCCGCCACCGCCTCGCCGCGGTGGTTGGTGATCGGCGCGGCCACCGAGATGTCGCCGAGCACGGTCTCGTTCATCACCATGGCATAACCGCGTTCCGCAGCGGTCTGCATGCGGGCCAGCAGCTTGGGCGGGTCCAGCTCGGTGTAGGGCGTGATCGGGTTGAGCGGCGTGCGCTGCAGCAGCGCCAGCCGCTCGGCCGGCGCCAGCCGCGACAGGATGGCCGTGCCCGAGGCGGTGAACACCGCCGGCAGCCGGCTGCCGACCGCGAAGTCGACGTTGACGAGGTGGCGCCCCGGAAAGCGCGCGACGAAGACGATGTCGGACCCGTCCAGCTCCTGCAGGTTGGTGGTCTCGCCCAGCGTGCGGCTGATGTCCAGCAGGTAGGGCGAGGCCTTGTCGATCAGCGCATGGGCGCGCAGGTAGTTGTACGACAGGCGCAGCACTTTGGACGTCAGCCCGTAGAGCAGCGAGTCGGGCAGCCGTTGCAGATAGCCCAGCTTCTCCAGCGTGTAGACCAGGCGCTGGGTGGCGCTGCGGTCCAGCTCGGCGGCGCGCGCGATCTCGGCCAGCGTCATGTGGCGGTGCGGGCCGTCGAAGGCCTCCAGCACCTGGAAGGCCTTCTCGGTGGAGCCGACGAACAGCGACGAGCGCTCGGTGGTCCGCCGCGGCCCGGGGCGGGCGGCGGCGGCGGGTGGGTGGCTGGGTGCCTCGGGATCGGTGGTCGACACGGCCGCATTGTCGCGGCTGGCCAATGGGATGACGGGCAACGTGGTGGTCATGCGCTTGGGTGTGCGGATGCGCGTGTAGGTCGCGACGTGCGGATGCGTGTGTGGGTCGGTGCGCGGTTCGGCCGCCGGCCGTCACAAGGCCTGCAGCCGCTGCACGCTGCCGGCCGCCAGCACGCCGGCGTGCAGCCGCGCGGCCTGCGGCTCGCCGATCAGGCGCAGCGTGGTTTCGAATTCGTTGCGCAGCAGGCCCAGCACCTCGGCGGCGCCGCGCGCGCCGCGGGCGGCCAGGCCGTACAGCGGGGCGCGGCCCAGCAGCACCGCGGCGGCGCCTAACGCGCAGGCCTTGGCGATGTCGGCGCCGCGGCGCACGCCGCCGTCGACCATCACCGTCATGCCGCTGGCCGCCGCCTGGATGGCCGGCAGCGCCTGCAGCGCGCTGGGCGCGCTTTCGAGCTGGCGGCCGCCGTGGTTGCTGACGACGATGCCGTCGGCGCCATGCTCGGCGGCCAGCCGCGCATCGTCGGCCGCGAGCACGCCCTTGACGACCAGGCGGCCCGGCCAGTGGCGGCGCAGCCAGTCGAGGTCGGCCCAATGGAGGCCGGTGTCCATGCTGCGGCCCAGCAGCCCTGCCTGCGCGCGCAGCCCCGGGCCCAGGCCGGCGCTGCGCGCGAGGTTCAGGAACTGCGGCGACCCGCCCTGGCGCAGCATGCGCCAGCACCAGCGCGGGTGCGTCAGCACGTCGGCGGCGAGCCGCGGCGTGAGCGGCATCGGGATGCGAAAGCCGTTGCGGATGTCGTGGTCGCGCTTGCCGTGCACCTGGGTGTCGACGGTCAGCATCAGCGTGCTGAACTGCGCGGCGCGGGCGCGGCGCATCAGGTCTTCGGCGATGCGCCGGTCCTGGCTGACGTAGAGCTGCAGCCAGAGGTCGCCGTCGCTCGCCGCGCGCACGTCTTCCAGCAGCGAGTTGGACGCGGTGGACAGCACGAAGGGCACGCCGGCGTCGCGCGCGGCGCGCGCCAGTGCCTCTTCGGCGCGCGGCGCGTACAAGCCGTTCAGGCCGGTGGGGCCGACCAGCACCGGCCAGGCCTGGCGGCGGCCGAACAGCTCGACGCCGGTGTCGACCTCGCGCACGTCGCGCAGCACGCGCGGCTCGAAGCGCAGCGCCGCGAAGGCGGCGCGGTTGCGCGCCAGCGCGCCGCCGTCCTCGGCGCCGCCGTCCAGGTAGTCGAAGGCGATGCGGGCCAGCCGCCGCCGCGCCAGCGCGCGGTAGTCGTCGACGGCGGCCAGCGCAGCCATCGCCTCAGAGCCTGAGAAGCATTTGATCGCCGCAGGCCGAGCGGCCGACGCACGATGAGGTGCAGCGGCCGGCGACTTGCAGGCGCGCTGGGAGGGTCCAGAGTCGGTCGAGCGCCGGCCTGGGTCGATCAGAGCTTGTTGGGGGCCGCTTGTTCACTTCAGGCCCCTTTCATGCCGCCGCTGCGGCCCCAGCGGACGCACCTGTGCCCGCAGCGATCAGTTGCGGCGCGATCTTGACCATGCGCATCAGGTTGTGTGCCAGCGCGTACAGGTAGGCCACGGCGCGAGCCTTGCTCAGCCCGCGCACGGGCATGCGCTGCAGACCGCGGTTGCGTGCCAGCGCGTTGACGCATTCGGCCGTGGCCGCGCGCTGCTTGTACTGCTGCTTGACTTCGTCGTCGGCCATGCGGGCTCGCCACTGCGCCACGGGCTCAGAGTCGCCTTGCTTGCGCTGGTGTTTGTCCGCCGGCGCGCCGTCGTCGTCGCCTGGCTTGCGCCTGGGCTCGGGTACCGGCGCGATGACTTCGGTCTGGCCTTGGCTGTGCTGGTGCACCGCGTCGATCTGCTCGTGCGCCGGGAACCCGCCGTCGACCAGCCATTGCTCGGGCGTGCTGCCGGTGCGCTGGATGACTTGCTGGACCATCGGCGCCATCTGCGCCATGTCGCTGCCGGCGTTGCTCACGTCCACGCCGACGATGACTTGATCCTCGCAGGTGGTGGCCATCTGCACGTTGAACGCCGGCCTGAAGCCGCCGTCGCCCATCTTCATCACCCGCGCATCGGCGTCGGTGGTGCTCGCGCGTGCGTCCTCGGGCTTGTCGCCGTTGCGCCGCTTGGCCGCCTGTACCTGCGGCAGTTGCTCCAGCGCCGCGCGGATGCGCTCCTCGCGCTCCTGGGCTGCGCGCTGCCTGGCGGCCTGT
>JAIUPH010000003.1 GCA_020161065.1 Pseudomonadota bacterium | reverse complement strand
GAGCTGCCCAAGGACAAGGAAATGGTCATGCCCGGCGACAACGTCAGCATCACCGTCAAGCTCATCGCGCCGATCGCGATGGAAGAGGGGCTGCGCTTTGCCATCCGCGAAGGCGGCCGCACCGTCGGCGCCGGCGTCGTGGCCAAGATCATCGAATGACATGTGAGCCCCGGCCGCGCACCCGCGCGGCCGCCCCCGAGGGGCAGGTTCACTGAACTCACACCAGAGGTACTCACATGTCCAAGCAAAAGATCCGCATCCGCCTGAAGGCCTTCGACTACAAGCTGATCGACCAGTCGGCGCTGGAGATCGTCGACACCGCCAAGCGCACCGGCGCCATCGTCAAGGGCCCCGTGCCCCTGCCGACGCGCATGCAGCGTTTCGACATCCTGCGTTCGCCGCACGTCAACAAGACGAGCCGCGACCAGTTCGAGATCCGCACGCACCAGCGCTTGATGGACATCGTCGACCCAACCGACAAGACGGTGGACGCGCTGATGAAGCTCGACCTGCCGGCCGGCGTCGACGTCGAGATCAAGCTGCAGTAAGCGCAAGTTCGGCTATACTCGCGGGCTTTGCTGGCGCCGGTAGTCCGTCGCCATCGGCTCGCTTCAATCGGCCTCGCGGCCGGTTGGGCAATCACCCCGGCCAATCGATGTCGGGATCGTGAACAAAGGCGCCCCTCGTCGGGTGCTGGAGAAGCTCCATGAGTCTGAGCGAAAGCCTCGGATTGCTGGGCCGCAAGGTGGGCATGATGCGCATCTTCACGGACGATGGCGACGCCATCCCCGTGACGGTGCTGGACGTGTCCAACAACCGCGTCACCCAGGTCAAGACCGTCGAGACCGACGGCTACAGCGCGCTGCAGGTGGCGTACGGCACGCGCAAGGCGTCGCGCGTCAGCAAGCCCGAAGCCGGGCACCTGGCCAAGGCCGGCGTCGAAGCCGGCGAAGTGCTCAAGGAATTCCGCGTCACCGCCGAGATCGCCGGCCAGCACAAGGCCGGCGCCGTGCTGCCGGTGACGCTGTTCGCGGCCGGCCAGAAGGTCGACGTGCAGGGCACCTCGATTGGCAAGGGCTTCGCGGGCACCATCAAGCGCCACAACTTCAGCTCGCAGCGCGCGTCGCACGGCAACAGCCGCAGCCACAACGTGCCGGGCTCGATCTCGATGGCGCAGGACCCCGGTCGCGTGTTCCCCGGCAAGAAGATGACGGGCCACATGGGCGACGAGACGGTCACCACCCAGAACCTCGATGTCGTGCGCGTCGACGAGGCGCGCTCGCTGCTGCTGGTGCGCGGCGCCGTCCCGGGCGCGAAGAACGGCCACGTGGTCGTGCGGCCGGCCATCAAGGTCAAGGCCAAGAAGGGAGCTTGAGCATGCAACTGGAGCTCCTGAACGAACAAGGGCAGGCCACGTCCAAGGTCGACGCGCCCGACACCGTGTTTGCGCGCGACTACAACGAGGCCCTGGTGCACCAGGTCGTCGTGGCCTTCCAGGCCAATGCGCGCCAAGGCACGCGCGCGCAGCTCGACCGCGGCGAGGTCAAGCACAGCACCAAGAAGCCGTTCCGCCAGAAAGGCACCGGCCGCGCCCGCGCCGGCATGACCAGCTCGCCGTTGTGGCGGGGCGGCGGCCGCATCTTCCCGAACCGGCCCGACGAGAACTTCTCGCACAAGGTCAACAAGAAGATGTACCGCGCCGGCATGGCGGCCATCCTGTCGCAGTTGGCGCGCGACGGCCGCCTGGCGGTGATCGACTCGCTGGGCATCGACGCGCCCAAGACCAAGCTGCTGGCGTCGAAGTTCAAGGCCATGGGCCTGGGCACCGACACCAAGAACTCGGTGCTGGTGATCGCCGACCAGATCGACGACAACATCGCGCTGGCTTCGCGCAACCTGTCCAACGTGCTGGTGGTCGAGCCGCGCTACGCCGATCCGCTGTCGCTGGTCTTCTTCAAGAAGGTGCTGGTGACCAAGGGCGCGATCGACAAGCTGCAGGAGATGTACGCATGAGCGCCCAATCTTCCAAGGTCGCGAAGTTCGACGAAGGTCGCCTGGCCACCGTGCTGGTGGCGCCGATCATCTCCGAGAAGGCCACCCGCATCGCCGAGAAGCAGAACCAGGTTCTGTTCAAGGTGCTGCGCGACGCCACCAAGCCCGAGATCAAGGCCGCCGTCGAGCTGATGTTCAAGGTCGAGGTCGAGTCGGTGCAGACCGTCAACCAGAAGGGCAAGACCAAGCGCTTCGGCCGCTCCATCGGCCGCCGCGACCACGTCAAGAAGGCGTTCGTGTCGCTGAAGGCCGGTCAGGAGCTCAACTTCTCCGGGGAGGCCGCTTAAATGGCTGTCGTCAAGGTCAAACCCACGTCGCCCGGCCGCCGTGCCGTGGTGAAGGTGGTGCACAAGCACCTGCACAAGGGCGCGCCCGAGGCCTCGCTGCTCGAGCCGCAGAAGCAGAACGCCGGTCGCAACAACCGCGGCATCATCACGATGCGCCACAAGGGCGGTGGTCACAAGCACCACTACCGCGTGGTCGACTTCCGTCGCAACAAGGACGGCATCCCGGCCAAGGTCGAGCGCATCGAGTACGACCCCAACCGCACCGCCCACATCGCGCTGCTGTGCTATGCCGACGGCGAGCGCCGCTACATCATCGCGCCGCGCGGCGTCGAGGCCGGCGCCACGCTGCTGTCCGGCGCCGAGGCGCCGATCAAGGCCGGCAACACGCTGCCGATCCGCAACATCCCCGTGGGCTCGACGATCCACTGCGTGGAGATGCTGCCGGGCAAGGGCGCGCAGATCGCGCGCTCGGCCGGCGCCAGCGTCACGCTGATGGCGCGCGAAGGCACGTACGCGCAGATCCGCCTGCGCTCGGGCGAGGTGCGCAAGATCCACATCGACTGCCGCGCCACGATCGGCGAGGTCAGCAACGAAGAGCACAACCTGCGCCAGTACGGCAAGGCCGGTGCCATCCGCTGGCAGGGCGTGCGCCCCACCGTACGCGGCGTGGCGATGAACCCGGTCGACCACCCGCACGGCGGCGGCGAAGGCCGCACCGGCGAAGGCAAGCCGCAGGTGTCGCCGTGGAACACGCTGACCAAGGGCTACCGCACGCGCAGCAACAAGCGCACGCAGACGATGATCGTCTCGCGCCGCAAGAAGTGAGGTCGTAGAACATGACCCGTTCGCTCAAGAAGGGTCCCTTCGTGGACCACCACCTGATGGCCAAGGTCGAGAAGGCCGCCGCCATCAAGGACAAGAAGCCGATCAAGACCTGGTCGCGTCGCTCCACCATCCTGCCCGAGTTCATCGGCCTGACGGTGGCCGTGCACAACGGCAAGCAGCACGTGCCGGTGTACGTGACCGACCAGATGGTCGGCCACAAGCTCGGCGAGTTCGCCCTGACCCGTTTGTTCAAGGGTCACCCGGCGGACAAGAAGGCCAAGAAGTAAGGGGCGCGCAACATGGCAACCGAAACCAAAGCCAGCGTCCGTGGCGTGCGCCTGTCGGTCGACAAGGGCCGCCTCGTGGCCAACATGATCCGCGGCAAGAAGGTCGACCAAGCGCTGAACATCCTGCAGTTCACGCCCAAGAAGGCGGCCGTCATCATCAAGAAGGCGCTCGAATCGGCCGTGGCCAACGCCGAGCACAACGACGGCGCCGACATCGACGAGCTGAAGGTGACCTCGATCTACGTCGAGCAAGGCGCCACGCTGAAGCGTTTCTCGGCCCGCGCCAAGGGCCGCGGCAACCGCATCAGCAAGCCCACCTGCCACATCTTCGTGTCGGTCGGCGCTTAAAGGGGAGCTGGGAAAACATGGGACAAAAAATCCATCCGACCGGCTTCCGCCTTTCGGTCACGCGCGCCTGGGGCTCGCGTTGGTTCGCGAACAACCGCAACTTCGCCGGCATGCTGGCCGAGGACCTGCAGGTTCGCGACTACCTGAAGACCAAGCTGAAGAACGCCGCCGTCTCGAAGATCCTGATCGAGCGCCCGGCCAAGAACGCCCGCATCACCATCTTCTCGGCGCGTCCGGGCGTGGTGATCGGCAAGAAGGGCGAGGACATCGAGAACCTGAAGGCCGAACTCGGCCGTCGCCTGGGCGTGCCCGTCGCGGTGAACATCGAAGAGGTGCGCAAGCCCGAGATCGATGCGCAACTCATCGCCGACAGCATCACCCAGCAGCTCGAAAAGCGCATCATGTTCCGCCGCGCGATGAAGCGCGCGATGCAGAACGCGATGCGCCTGGGCGCGCAGGGCATCAAGATCATGAGCGCCGGCCGCCTGAACGGCATCGAGATCGCGCGCACCGAGTGGTACCGCGAAGGCCGCGTGCCGCTGCATACCCTCAAGGCCGACATCGACTACGGCTTCAGCGAGGCCAAGACCACCTATGGCGTCATCGGCGTCAAGGTCTGGGTCTACCGCGGCGACCGCCTGGCCAACGGCGAATCGCCGGCGCTGGCCAAGACCGATGCGCCGGAAGACGACCGCCGCCAGCGCCGCGGCCCGCGCCCCGGCGCCCCGGGCGGCCGCGGCCGCCCCGGTGACCGTGCCCCGCGCGGCGATGGCGCCCCGGCCGGTGCCGACCGTCCGGCCGGCGATGCGCCCGCCGGCCCGACCGGCCCGCGCGGCCCGGCCGTCAAGCGTGTGCGCCGCGCCGCCCCGCCCGCGGGCGGCGAGACCAAAGGAGAGTGACGATGCTGCAACCCGCACGTCGTAAGTTCCGCAAGGAGCAAAAGGGCCGCAACACCGGCATCGCCACCCGCGGTGCCAACGTGTCGTTCGGCGAGTACGGCCTCAAGGCCACCGAGCGCGGCCGCATCACCGCCCGCCAGATCGAGGCGGCCCGCCGCGCGATCAGCCGCCACATCAAGCGTGGCGGCCGCATCTTCATCCGCATCTTCCCCGACAAGCCGATCTCGCAGAAGCCGGCCGAAGTCCGCATGGGCAACGGCAAGGGCAACCCCGAGTACTACGTGGCCGAGATCGTGCCCGGCAAGGTGCTCTACGAGATCAACGGCGTGCCCGAGGCGCTGGCGCGCGAGGCCTTCACGCTGGCCGCCGCCAAGCTGCCGCTGCGCACGACCTTCGTCGCGCGCCAGGTCGGCGCCTGATCGCAAAGAAGAGACGCACCATGAAAGCATCCGAACTGCGCGCCAAGGACGCCGCTGCGCTGGAGAAGGAAATCACCGATCTCCTGAAGGCCCACTTCGGCCTGCGCATGCAAAAGGCCACCCAGGCGCTGGCCAACAACTCGCAACTGGGCAAGACCCGGCGCGACATCGCCCGTGCCAAGACCATCCTGGCCGAAAAGAAGAGGGCCGCCAAATGAGCGAAGCTGCCGTCAAGAACACCCGCACCCTGGTGGGCCGCGTCGTCAGCGACAAGCGCGCCAAGACCGTGACCGTGCTGATCGAGCGCCGCAACGCGCACGAGTTGTACGGCAAGATCGTCGCCAAGTCGCGCAAGTACCACGCCCACGACGAGAAGGGCGAGTACAAGATGGGCGACATGGTCGAGATCGCCGAGGGCCGGCCGATCAGCAAGACCAAGTCGTGGGTCGTCACCCGCCTGGTCGAGAAGGCCAAGCTGGTCTGATTTCCCCGTCGCGCGGCGGGGCGCACAAGCCCCGCCGATGCAGGCCGCGGCCGGATGCTGGACACTCCAGCGCCGGCCGTTCGGCTTTTCAAGACCCCACATCCAGGAGTGCAAGAACCATGCTGAAGGTTGGAGACAAGCTGCCCGCGGGCACGCTGCAGGAATTCATCGAGGTCGAGGGCAACGGCTGCTCGGTCGGCCCCAACAGCTTCGACGTCGAGAAGGCCAGCGCCGGCAAGACCATCGCGCTGTTCGCCTTGCCGGGCGCCTACACGCCCACCTGCTCGGCCAAGCACGTGCCCGGCTATGTCGAGAACGCCCAGGCGCTGAAGGCAGCCGGCGTCGACGAGATCTGGTGCGTGTCGGTCAACGACGCCTTCGTGATGGGCGCCTGGGGCCGCGAGCAGAAGACGGGCGGCAAGGTCCGCATGATGGCCGACGGCAGCGCCACCTTCGCGCAGGCCACCGGGCTGACGCTGGACCTGACGGCGCGCGGCATGGGCCTGCGCTCCAACCGCTATTCGGCGCTGGTGCAGGACGGCGTGGTGAAGACGCTCAACGTCGAGGCGCCGGGCAAGTTCGAGGTCAGCGACGCCTGCACGCTGCTGGCGCAGGCGAAGGCGCTGAAGGCCTGAGCCGCCGCCGCCGGATGCCAAGGCCCCTTGACGGGGCCTTGTTAATTTGAGCATAATGCGCGGCTTCGCTCATCGCGTGCGCCGGCGTGTCCCGCACGAGGCCTAAGCGAAGACGCAAGATTCGCCAATCCGATCGATCCGATCTTCCCGAACCTGGGGCCCAAGACTGATCGCCGCGGCTGCTGCCGCAGCGGGACAAGTTGGGGATGAACCATGATCCAAATGCAATCGCGGCTTGATGTCGCCGACAACACGGGCGCGAAGTCCGTCATGTGCATCAAGGTGCTGGGCGGCTCCAAGCGCCGCTATGCCGGCATCGGTGATGTCATCAAGGTCAGCATCAAGGAAGCGGCGCCCCGCGGCCGCGTGAAGAAGGGCGAGGTGTACAGCGCCGTCGTCGTTCGCACCGCCAAGGGCGTGCGCCGCCAGGACGGCTCGCTGGTCAAGTTCGACGGCAACGCCGCCGTGCTGCTGAACGCCAAGCTCGAGCCGATCGGCACCCGCATCTTCGGGCCGGTGACGCGCGAGCTGCGCACCGAGCGCTTCATGAAGATCGTGTCGCTGGCGCCCGAAGTGCTCTGACGCCCAGCCTGCAAGGAACGAGCATGAACAAGATTCGCAAGGGTGACCACGTCATCGTGCTGGCCGGTCGCGACAAGGGCAAGCGGGGCACCGTGACCTCGCGCGCCGATGCCGATCACCTCGTCGTCGAGGGCGTCAACGTCGTCAAGAAGCACGTCAAGCCCAACCCGATGAAGGGCACCACCGGCGGCGTCGTCGACAAGACCATGCCCATCCACCAATCGAACGTCGCGATCTTCAACGCGGCCACCGGAAAGGCCGACCGCGTCGGCATCAAGCTGCTCGACGGCGGCAAGAAGGTGCGCGTCTACAAGTCCAGCGGCGCCGAGATCAAGGCTTGAGGGCAGCGACCATGGCTAAACAACAAGCGACCGCCCAATCCAAGGCCCAGGCTCCCGCGCAGGCCCGCCTGCAGCAGGTCTACCGCGAGAAGATCGTGCCCGAGCTGATGGCCAAGTTCGGCTTCACCTCGTCGATGCAGGTGCCGCGCCTGGAGAAGATCACGCTCAACATGGGCGTCAGCGAGGCGGTGTCCGACAAGAAGGTGATGGACCATGCCGTCGGCGACCTGACCAAGATCGCCGGCCAGAAGCCGGTGGTCACCAAGTCGAAGAAGGCGATTGCCGGCTTCAAGATCCGCGACGGCGTGCCCATCGGCTGCATGGTCACGCTGCGCGGCGTGCGCATGTACGAGTTCCTGGACCGTTTCGTCACCGTGGCGCTGCCGCGCGTGCGCGACTTCCGCGGCATTTCCGGCCGCGCGTTCGACGGCCGCGGCAACTACAACATCGGCGTCAAGGAACAGATCATCTTCCCCGAGATCGAGTACGACAAGATCGACGCGATCCGCGGCCTGAACATCAGCATCACCACCAGCGCGAAGAGCGACGACGAGTGCAAGGCCTTGCTCGCCGCGTTCAAGTTCCCGTTCAAGAACTGAGGCAAGCATGGCCAAACTCTCCCTCAAGCAGCGTGAAGCCAAGCGCGAGAAGCTCGTCGCCCAGTACGCGAAGAAGTACGCCGAACTGAAGGCGGTGATCGACGACGCCAAGCGGTCCGACGACGAGCGCTACGCCGCCCGCCTGGATCTGCAGAAGCTGCCGCGCAATGCCAACCCGACGCGCCTGCGCAACCGCTGCGCGCTGACCGGCCGCCCCCGCGGCACGTTCCGCATGTTCGGCCTGGGCCGCAACAAGATCCGCGAGCTCGCCTTCAAGGGCGACATTCCGGGTCTGACCAAGGCCAGTTGGTGACACCGCGGCCCACGCAGGAGAAAACCCATGAGCATGAGTGATCCCATCGCGGACATGCTGACGCGCATCCGCAATGCGCAGAGCGTCGAGAAGGCCGCCGTGACGATGCCCTCGTCCAAGCTGAAGGTGGCCATCGCCCAGGTCCTGAAGGACGAGGGCTACATCGACGGCTTCAAGGTCAACGCCGAAGGCGCCAAGACCGAGCTCGAGATTGCCCTGAAGTACTACGCGGGCCGTCCGGTGATCGAGCGCATCGAGCGCGTCAGCCGTCCGGGCCTGCGCGTCTACAAGGGCCGCGCCGCGATCCCGCAGGTCATGAACGGCCTGGGCGTGGCGATCGTGACCACACCCAAGGGCGTGATGACCGACCGCAAGGCTCGCCAGACCGGCGTCGGCGGCGAAGTCCTCTGCTACGTCGCTTAAGAGAGGGTCAGCACAAATGTCCCGCGTAGGAAAGATGCCGATCGCCGTCCCGCAAGGCGTGGACGTGGCGCTGTCGGCCGAGCAGATCACCGTCAAGGGCAGCAACGGCACGCTGACGCGCCCGCTGTCGGCGCTGGTCACGGTCAAGAAGGACGGCTCGACGCTGAGCTTCGCGCCGGCCAACGACACGCCCGAAGCCGGCGCCATGAGCGGCACCATGCGCGCCCTGGTGGCCAACATGGTGGGCGGCGTCAGCAAGGGCTTCGAGCGCAAGCTCACGCTGGTGGGCGTGGGCTTCCGCGCCCAGGCGCAAGGCCAGAAGCTGAACCTGCAGATCGGGTTCTCGCACCCCGTCGTGAAGGAGATGCCGGCCGGCATCAAGGTCGTCACGCCGACGCAGACCGAGATCGTCATCTCCGGCGCCGACCGCCAGGTGGTCGGCCAGTTGGCCGCCGAGGTGCGCGCCTTCCGTCCGCCCGAGCCGTACAAGGGCAAGGGCATCCGCTACGCCGAAGAGCGCGTGGTGCTGAAAGAGACGAAGAAGAAGTAAGGAGCCGCTCCATGCTGAACAAGAAGGATCAACGACTGCGCCGCTCGCGTCAGACGCGCCAGCGCATCGCCCAGCAGAACGTCGCGCGGTTGACGGTGTTCCGTTCCAACCTGCACATCTACGCCAGCGTGATCTCCGACGACGGCGCGCGCGTGCTCGCCTCGGCCTCGACGGCCGAGAAGGACGTGCGCTCGCAGCTCGCCGCCGCCGGCAAGGGTGCCAGCGTCGACGCGGCCAGCCTGATCGGCAAGCGCATCGCCGAGAAGGCCAAGGCCGCCGGCATCGAGAAGGTGGCGTTCGACCGGGCGGGCTTCGCCTACCACGGCCGCGTCAAGGCGCTGGCCGAGGCCGCCCGCGAAGCGGGTCTCCAGTTCTGACCCCGGCGCGCTTCAAGGAAACACTGCAATGGCAAAGTTCACTCCCCGCGCCCAGACCGAAGGCAACGACGACGGCCTGAAGGAAAAGATGATCGCGGTCAACCGCGTGACCAAGGTCGTCAAGGGCGGCCGCACGCTGAGCTTCGCGGCGCTGACCGTGGTTGGTGACGGCGACGGCCGCATCGGCATGGGCAAGGGCAAGGCCAAGGAAGTGCCGGTGGCGGTGCAAAAGGCGATGGACGCCGCGCGCCGCAACATGGTCAAGGTCAGCCTGCGCAACGGCTCGATCCAGCATAACGTCGAAGGCGAGCATGGCGCCGCCCGCGTGCTGATGGCGCCGGCCCCGGCCGGTACCGGCATCATCGCCGGCGGCCCGATGCGCGCGGTGTTCGAGGTGATGGGCGTGACCGACATCGTGGCCAAGAGCCACGGCTCGACCAACCCGTACAACATGGTGCGCGCGACGCTCGACGCGCTGAAGAGCTCGACCACGCCGGCCCAAGTGGCCGCCAAGCGCGGCAAGACGGTCGAAGAGCTGTTCAACTGAACGGCAGCGACCAAGGCCCTGCGGAGAAGATTCATGTCCGACAAGAAGACCCTGACCGTCAAGCTCGTCAAGAGCGTTGCCGGCACCCGCCAGTCGCACCGCGACACCGTGCGCGGCCTCGGGCTGCGCAAGCTGGGCAGCGAGCGCGCGCTGGAAGACACGCCGTCGGTGCGCGGCATGATCAACAAGGTCTCGTACCTGGTGAAGGTGCTGTGATGCAACTCAATTCGATCAAGCCGGGCAGCGGCGCCAAGCATGCCAAGCGGCGCGTCGGCCGCGGCATCGGTTCGGGCCTGGGCAAGACCGCGGGTCGCGGCCACAAGGGCCAGAAGTCGCGCGCCGGCGGTTTCCACAAGGTGGGCTTCGAAGGCGGCCAGATGCCGCTGCAGCGCCGCCTGCCCAAGCGCGGCTTCAAGTCGGCGCAGCTCAAGTACAACGGCGAGATCACGCTGGCCGACCTGCAGCGCCTGGCGGCCGACGAAGTCGACCTGCTGACGCTCAAGGCCGCGGGCCTGGTGCGCGACCTGGTGCGCAACGTCAAGGTCGTCAAGTCGGGCGAGCTGAGCAAGAAGGTCGTGCTCAAGGGCATCGGCGCGACGGCCGGCGCCAAGGCCGCGATCGAAGCGGCCGGCGGCTCGCTGGCCTGACGCGGCGCGCCCGAGAGGATTCTCAAGCGTGGCCACGTCCGCCAATCAGCTAGCCAAGAGCGGGAAGTTCGGCGACCTGCGTCGCCGCATCGTCTTCCTGATCCTGGCGCTGGTGGTCTACCGCATCGGGGCGCACATCCCCGTGCCCGGCATCGACCCGGTGCAGCTGCAGCAGCTCTTCCAGGGCCAGCAGGGCGGCATCCTGAACCTGTTCAACATGTTCAGCGGCGGCGCGCTGTCGCGCTTCACCGTGTTCGCGCTGGGCATCATGCCCTACATCTCGGCGTCGATCATCATGCAGCTCATGAGCTACGTGGTGCCCAGCCTGGAGGCGCTGAAGAAGGAAGGCGAGGCGGGCCGGCGCAAGATCACGCAGTACACGCGCTACGGCACGCTGCTGCTGGGCGTGTTCCAGTCGCTGGGCATCGCGCTGGCGCTGGAAGGCTCGCCGGGCCTGGTGCTGTCGCCGGGCTTCGGCTTCCGCATGACGGCGGTGGTCAGCCTGGTGGCCGGCACCATGTTCCTGATGTGGCTGGGCGAGCAGATCACCGAGCGCGGGCTGGGCAACGGCATCTCGATCCTGATCTTCGCCGGCATCGTGGCCGGGCTGCCCAGCGCCATCGGCGGTTTGTTCGAGCTGGTGCGCACCGGCGCGATGAGCGTCATCGCCTGCCTGTTCATCATCGCCGTGGTCGTCGTGGTGACCTTCGCGGTGGTCTTCGTCGAGCGCGGGCAGCGCAAGATCCTGGTCAACTACGCCAAGCGCCAGGTGGGCAACAAGGTCTACGGCGGCCAGTCGTCGCACCTGCCGCTGAAGCTGAACATGTCGGGCGTGATCCCGCCGATCTTCGCTTCGTCGATCATCCTGCTGCCGGCCACCATCGTCGGCTGGTTCGCCACCGGTGAAGGCCTGCGCTGGCTGAAGGACCTGTCGGCGGCGCTGTCGCCGGGGCAGCCGATCTACGTGCTGCTGTACGCGGCGATGATCGTCTTCTTCTGCTTCTTCTACACGGCGCTGGTGTTCAACAGCCGCGAGACGGCGGACAACCTGAAGAAGAGCGGCGCCTTCATCCCCGGGATCCGGCCGGGCGAGCAGACGGCGCGCCACATCGACAAGATCCTGTCGCGCCTGACGCTGGCCGGCGCCATCTACATCACGGCCGTGTGCCTGCTGCCCGAGTTCCTCGTGCTCAAGTACAACGTGCCCTTTTACTTCGGCGGCACCTCGCTGTTGATCATCGTCGTCGTGACGATGGACTTCTGGTCGCAGGTGCAGAGTTATGTCATGAGTCAGCAGTACGAGAGCCTGCTGAAGAAGGCGAACTTCAAGACGAGCTGAGGATGTCCAAGGATGACGTCATCCAGATGCATGGGGAGATTCTGGAGAACCTTCCGAATGCAACCTTCCGTGTGAAGCTGGAGAACGGTCATGTGGTGCTGGGGCACATCTCCGGCAAGATGCGCATGCACTACATCCGCATCCTGCCCGGTGACAAGGTCACCGTGGAGTTGACGCCCTACGATTTGAGTCGCGCGCGGATCGTGTTCCGCGCCAAGTAAGAGATCCAGGTCAAGGAGAAGACCATGAAAGTCGCCGCTTCGGTCAAGAAGATGTGCCGCCACTGCAAGATCATCCGCCGCAAGGGGGTGGTGCGCGTGATCTGCACCGACCCGCGCCACAAGCAGCGTCAGGGCTGACACGCCTTCGTCGGCATCCAAGAGTTAGAGGACAAGCATGGCACGCATCGCTGGCATCAACATTCCGCCGCACAAGCACGCCGAGATCGGCTTGACGGCCATCTACGGCATCGGCCGCCCCACGGCGCAGAAGATCTGCGACGTGGTCGGCATCCCGTACTCCAAGAAGATCAAGGATCTGAGCGACACCGACCTCGAGCGCATCCGCGAGGAGATCGGCCGCCTGACGATCGAAGGCGACCTGCGCCGCGAGCTGTCGATCAACATCAAGCGGTTGATGGACCTGGGCTGCTACCGCGGCTTCCGCCATCGCCGGGGCCTGCCGGTCCGCGGCCAGCGCACGCGCACCAACGCGCGCACCCGCAAGGGTCCGCGCAAGGGTGCCGCCGCGCTGAAGAAGTAAGCCGCCGCCGCGCCCTCAGCAACCGTCACCAGAGTTCGTCATGGCCAAAGCACCCGTCAACACCGCCGCCCGCCGCGTCAGCAAGAAGATCCGCAAGAACGTTGCGGACGGCATTGCGCACGTGCACGCGTCGTTCAACAACACCATCATCACGATCACCGATCGCCAGGGCGGCGCGCTCGCCTGGGCCTCCAGCGGCGGCCAGGGCTTCAAGGGCTCGCGCAAGTCGACGCCTTTCGCGGCCCAGGTGGCCGCCGAGGTGGCCGGCCGCGCCGCGCAGGAGCAGGGCATCAAGAACCTCGACGTGCGCATCAAGGGCCCCGGCCCGGGCCGCGAGTCGTCGGTTCGCGCGCTGGCCTCGCTGGGCATCCGCATCAATTCGATCAGCGACGTGACGCCGATCCCGCACAACGGCTGCCGCCCGCAAAAGCGCCGCCGCATCTGAGCGACCCCGCCGTGCCCGGCAAGTAATCGCCGGGCACGCTATACTTACTGGTTTTCCCCCGCCCGGCCGCGCACTCCATGCGGCGCCGGCCGGATATCAAGCCCACCGTTCGCGCCGCTTTCGATTCGTCGAAAGACCGTAGCCGGACTCCGCGGTAGTTGCTCGCTTCCCTGTTGGATCGGGCATTTGGCCGCGCAGCAAGAGACTGAAAAAAAGGACAGCACGTGGCACGTCTCCTCGGCCCCAAGGCCAAGCTTTCCCGTCGCGAAGGCACCGACCTCTTCCTGAAGAGCGCGCGCCGCTCGATCGCCGACAAGGCCAAGTTCGACAGCAAGCCCGGCCAGCACGGCCGCACCAGCGGCTCGCGCACCTCGGACTACGGCGTCCAGCTGCGCGAGAAGCAGAAGGTCAAGCGCATGTACGGCGTGCTCGAGCGCCAGTTCCGCCGCTACTTCGCCGAGGCCGAGCGCCGCAAGGGCAACACCGGCGCCAACCTGCTGATGCTGCTGGAGTCGCGCCTGGACAACGTGGTCTACCGCATGGGCTTCGGCTCGACGCGCGCCGAGGCCCGCCAGCTCGTCTCGCACAAGGCGGTCACGGTCAACGGCGAGGTCGTCAACATCCCTTCTTACAACGTGAAGGCCGGCGACGTGCTGGCGCTGCGCGAGAAGTCCAAGAACCAGCTTCGCGTGCAGGACGCGCTGAAGCTGGCGCAGTCGGTCGGCCTGTGCGACTGGGTGCAGGTCGACGCCACCAAGATGGAAGGCACCTTCAAGAAGGTGCCCGACCGCGACCAGTTCGGCGCCGAGATCAAGGAAGCGCTGATCGTCGAGTTGTACTCGCGTTGACGCCTTCGCGGCGGCCGGCGTGCCTGCTCGCGGGCGCGCCGGTTCCGTTTCGGGCCTTGCTGCGCTCGTCGGGCGCGCAGCCAGCCGCCAAGCGCACCGCCCGACGCGGTCCATCAGCCTTATCGGTGTAACGAGCCGAGGGTATTGACAGGAACACACACTCAATGCAGACCACTCTCCTCAAGCCCAAGGCCATCCAGGTGGAAGTGCTGGGCGGCCATCGTGCGAAAGCGATCCTCGAGCCCTTCGAGCGCGGCTACGGCCATACCCTGGGCAACGCGTTGCGCCGCGTGCTGTTGTCGTCGATGGTGGGCTACGCGCCGACCGAGGTCACCATTGCCGGCGTGCTGCACGAGTACTCGGCCATCGACGGCGTGCAGGAAGACGTCGTCCACATCATGCTCAACCTCAAGGGCGTGGTCTTCCGCCTGCACAACCGCGACGAAGTGACGCTGGTGCTGCGCAAGGAAGGCGAGGGCCCGGTCACGGCCGCCGACATCCAGACGCCGCACGACGTGGAGGTGATCAACCCCGACCACGTGATCGCTCACCTGGCGCAGGGCGGCAAGCTCGACATGCAGATCAAGGTGGAAAAGGGCCGCGGCTATGTGCCCGGCACCATGCGCCGCTACGGCGACGAGCCCACCAAGTCGATCGGCCGCATCGTGCTGGACGCCTCGTTCTCGCCGGTTCGCCGCGTCAGCTACGCCGTCGAGAACGCCCGCGTCGAACAGCGCACCGACCTCGACAAGCTGGTGATGGAGATCGAGACCAACGGCTCGATCCCGCCCGAGGAAGCGATTCGCCAGTCGGCCCGCATCCTGGTGGAGCAGCTCGCCGCCTTCGCGCAGATCGACGTCAACCCGCACGAGATGTTCGAAGCCCAGCCGACGCGCGCGCCGAACTTCGACCCCATCCTGCTGCGCCCGGTCGACGAACTGGAGCTGACGGTACGCTCGGCCAACTGCCTGAAGGCCGAGAACATCTACTACATCGGCGACCTCATCCAGCGCACCGAGACCGAGCTGCTGAAGACGCCGAACCTGGGCCGCAAGTCGCTCAACGAAATCAAGGAAGTGCTCGCTTCGCGTGGCCTCACGCTCGGCGCGCGGCTGGAAAACTGGCCGCCGCAGGGCCTGGACAAGCGCTGAGCGGCCAACGCAAGCACTGGCGTGCAAGCCCCGGTACCTGATCCGGCCGGGGTCCGACATAACGAAAGGAAAGCACCATGCGCCACCGTCACGGGCTTCGCAAGCTCAACCGCACCAGCAGCCATCGCCTGGCGATGCTGCGCAACATGTGCAATTCGCTGATCCAGCACGAAGCGATCAAGACCACCCTGCCCAAGGCCAAGGAACTGCGCCGCGCCGTCGAGCCGCTGATCACGCTGGGCAAGGAGCCGACGCTGGCCAACCGCCGCCTGGCCTTCGACCGCACGCGCGACCGCGACGTCGTCAGCAAGCTGTTCAATGAACTGGGCCCGCGCTACAAGGCGCGCCCGGGCGGCTACACGCGCATCCTGAAGATGGGCTTCCGCGTCGGCGACAACGCGCCGATGGCCTTCGTCGAGCTGGTCGACCGCCCCGAGCCGGTCGCCACCGAGTCGGCCGACACCAGCGCCGAATAAGCGCAGCCGGCGGCCCCGCAACGGGGCCGCTTCGTTTTCGGCCTCGTATTCGTCTTCGTACCAGCGCCGCCCGGCGCTGCGCCATCCGGCGTGAGGGTCGATGCCCGGCGCCGGCGTGACGCTTGTCACGCGCGCGCCCATCCAGCGAGCTTCCAGCCACGGCCGCCAGGCCATTGGGCGCACCAGGCGCTCAAGCCGCGGCCGCGCGCGTCGATACCAGGCATGGGTGTCCCTCGCCAGCGCCCAGGTCGCCGCCGCCACGCTTGCAGCGTGCGGACCCCGCGACAGCCCGACCGATGCGTCCAGCAGCGGGTCGGGCACCGCGGCGGGATCGACATGCCTGGTACGACTCGATGGATCAGCTCAGCAGCAGCGTGCGCCGCCTGGCGGCGCGCGACTCCGGCAAGGCGCGCGGCAAGTCGCCACGCGCCGGTGCCTGGCGCCGCCGCGGCACCGTGGTGCTGCTGTCCTTGCTGGTCGGACCGACGCTCGCGCAGACGCTGCCCGACGCCGGCGCCGTGCTGCGCGACGCGCAGCGCGCGCTGACCGAGCAGCCGCGCGCCAACACCGCCGACGGCCTGCAACGCGCGGCGCCGGCCGCCGCGCTGCCGCGGCGCGAGGCGGGCGTGCGCTTCACCGCCGAGCGCTTCGAACTCGAAGGCCGCACCCTGGTGCCCGAGGAAGACATCCAGCGCACGCTGGCGCCCTGGCTCGGCCGGCCGATCGGCTTTCAGGACCTGGAGGAAGCGGCCATCGCCGTGACGGCGCTGTATGCCGCCCGGGGCTGGCTGGTGCGCGCCTCGTGGCCGGCGCAGGAGATTGCCAATGGCCGCGTGCGCCTGCAACTGGTCGAAGGCCGCCTCGGCCAGGTGCGGCTGCAGATGGAGCCCGGGCGGCTGGACGCCGACCTGCCCACGCGCGTGCTGACGGCGCGCCAGAAACCCGGCGAGGTGCTGCGGCTCGACGACGTCGAGCGCGCGACGCGCCTGCTCAACGACACGCCGGGCGTCGCCGGCACGGTGTTCCTCGCCGAAGGCCGCGAAGCCGGCCAGGCCGACCTGCTGGTGCAGGTGCGCAACACCGCGCTGCTCAGCGCCTGGGCCCAGCTCGACAACGCCGGCTCGCGCTCCACCGGCAGCGCCCGCGCGGTGGCGATGCTGGCGCTGAACAACCCCAACGGCTTCGGCGACCAGCTCGCGCTGGACGCGCTGGCCACGTCGCGCAGCCTGTACGGCCGCGTCGGCTACTCGCTGCCGGTCGGCGTCGACGGTGCCCGCTTCGGCGTCCAACTCAGCGGCCTGCGCTACCGCCTCGGCCAGGAGTACGCGGCGCTCGACGTGCGCGGCGGCGCCACCACCTTCAGCGTGAACGGCAACTGGCGGCTGCTGCGCACGGCGGACCGCAACCTCAGCGCCACCGTCTCGCTGGAAGAGGCCAGGCTCGACAACCGGGCCGCCGGCGAGACGCTGTCGGACAAGCGCAACCGCGTGCTGCGCTTCGGGCTGGCGGGCGACATCAGCGGCCTGGCCGGCGACGGCAGCTACGGCGCCGCGTCGGTCCAGTGGTCGTTCGGCAAGGTCAGCCTGACGGGACCCGCCGACGCCCAGGCCGCCGACGCGGCCGGGCCGCGCACGGCCGGCGGCTTCGGCAAGCTGTCGGCCAGCGCCTCGTGGCTGCAGCCGCTGGGCAGCAGCACGTCGCTGGCGCTGTCGGTGCTGGGCCAACGTGCCACGCGCAACCTCGACGGCGCCGAAGCCTTCACGCTGGGCGGCATCAACGGCGTGCGCGCCTACCCGGCGCAGGAAGGCCGCGGCGACGAAGGCGTGCTCGCCACCATCGAACTGCGCCAGCGCCTGGGGCCGTACGTGCAGGGCAGCCTGTTCTGCGACCAGGGCCGCATCCGCGTCCGCCACGACGCCGGCTACGACGGCGCGCCGGCGCTCAACGGCTACACGCTGCGCGGCTGCGGCGTCGGCGTGCAGGCCTCGGGCTGGCGCGGCGCGACGGTGGCCGTGGCCGTGGCGCGGCGGATCGGCCGCAACCCGGCGGCCTTGCCGACGACCGGCGCCGACCAGGACGGCAGCCGGCCCGGCACCCGCGTCTGGCTGACCGCATCCATCAACTTCTAAGCCCCCTTGCCATGAACCGCATCTACCGCATGATCTGGAGCCGCGCCCGCGGCTGCTTCGTCGTCACGTCGGAGCTGGGTCGTCGCCGGGGCGGCGGTGCCGGCAGCGGCCTGCAGGGCAGCCTGGTGCTGCTGGCCTGCGCCGCGGCCGGCGCCGGCCACGCTGCCGGCCCCGATGCCGCGGCGCTGCCGCAGCAAGGCCAGGTCAGCGCGGGCCAGGCCAGCATCAGCAGCCGCGGCGGCGCCAACCCGGCGATGACCGTCGTCCAGGGCAGCGACCGCGCGGTGATCGACTGGCGCAGCTTCGACATCGGGCGCGACGCCTCGGTGCAGTTCGTGCAGCCCTCGACGCAGGCCGCCGTGCTCAACCGGGTGACGAGCGGCGCGCCGAGCCAGATCTTCGGCCGCCTCACGAGCAACGGCCAGGTGTTCCTGCTCAACGGCAGCGGCATCCTGTTCGGCAGCAGCGCGCAGGTCGACGTCGGCGGCCTCGCGGCCAGCACCGGCAGCATCGGCAACGACGACTTCATGGCCGGCCGCTGGACGCTGCAAGGCAGTGGCAGCAGCGGAAACGGCAGCGGCAGCGGCAGCGCCGGCGTCGTCAACGAGGGTTCGCTGCAGGCGCGGCCGGGCGGCTACGTCGCGTTGCTGGCGCCGCAGGTGCGCAACGACGGCGTCATCTCGGCCCGCCTGGGCACCGTGGCGCTGGCCGCCGGCGAGACCTACACGCTGCAGATGGACGGCGGCTCGCTGCTCGGCGTGGCCGTCACGCCGGCGCAGCTGGCCGTGCTGGTGGAAAACCGCCAGGCGCTGGTGGCCAGCGGCGGCCAGGTGCTGCTGACGGCGCAGGCCGTGCGCGGGCTGGCCGGCGGCGTGGTGCGCAACAGCGGCACCATCGCCGCCACCGGCGTGGCCGAACGCAACGGCCGCATCGTGCTCGAAGCCAGCGACCAGGCCTTGCTGACCGGCGCCGGTCGGCTGGATGCCAGCCACGCCGAAGGCCGTGGCGGCGACGTCAGCATCAGCGCGCGGCAGATCGCGCTGGCCGACAGCAGCAGCGTCGACGCCAGCGGCGCGACCGGCGGCGGCAGCATCCACGTCGGCGGCGGCTGGCAGGGCAGCGGCGCCACGCCGCCGGCCACCGCGGTCTACATGGGCCGCGAGGTCACGCTCGACGCCAGCGCCACGCGGCGCGGCGCCGGCGGCGAGATCGTGCTGTGGTCCGACACCGCCAACGCCGAATCGGCGACGCGCGCCTACGGCACGCTGCGCGCCAGCGGCGGCGCCCAGGGCGGCGACGGCGGGCGCATCGAAACCTCGGGCCACTGGCTCGACGTCAGCGGCATCCGCGTGCTGGCCCCGGCCGGCGCCGGCGGGCAGGCCGGCCAGGCCGGTGTTTGGCTGCTGGACCCCTACGACCTGACGGTTTCGAGCAACCCCACCACCGCTGCCACGGCCGGCGGCCCGCCGTACACCTTCACCTCCGGCAGCGGCGGCACCAGCGTGCTGAACACCGACATCAACGCACAGCTCAACGCCGGCACCAGCGTGACGCTGCAGACCACCGGCGCCGCCGGCGACGGGGCCGGCCGCGGCAACATCAATGTCGTGGCCAGCATCGCCAAGTCGGGCGGCGGCGATGCCACGCTGACGCTGAAGGCGCACAACGACATCGTCGTGGCCGGCGGCGCGTCGATCACCTCGACGGCCGGCAAGCTGCACGTGGTGCTGAACAGCGACAGCGACGGCGACGGCACCGGCGCCATCTTCGTGGACGGCGGCTCGGCCATCCGCAGCAACGGCGGCAACATCACGATGGGCGGCGGCGCGGCCGGCGACGGCTCGGGCGAAGCCCGCGGCAGCGCCGACCACGAGGCCGGCATCAGCCTGGTCGGCGCCACGGTCGACGCGGCGGGCGGCAACATCGCGCTGCGCGGCCGGGGCTATGCCGGCACCAACGGCGCCACCCAGTTCGGCATCGGCGTGTCGGCCGGCGCCCTGGTGACCACCAGCGGCAGCGGCACGATCACGCTGACCGGCACTGGCGCGGGCGTTGCCGGGGCGAGCTACAGCAGCGGCGTCGACGTCAACAATGCGTCGATCGTCGGCGACGCCGCCATCACGATCACCGGCACCGGCGGCAATGCCGGCGACGGCAACATCGGCGTGGCGCTGTGGAATGGCAGCCAGATCACCGGCGGCAGCGGGCTGCTCCGCATCACCGGCACCGGCGGCAACGCGCCGAACGACGGGGTGCAATACGGCGTGTCCGTGGACGACTCCACCGTGACGGCCGGCGCCGGCGGTCTGCAGCTCGTCGGCTACGGCGGCACCGGTTCCTACTACGGCTACGGCGTGATGATGCAGGTCGGCACCATCACGTCCAACGGCGGGTCGATTTCCGTCGTCGGTTACGGGGGCACGGGCACGGCGCCCGGCGGGCTGGAATCGAACGGCATCGGGATGTTCTACGGCTCGTCCATCCAGGGCAGCGGCACCGGCAGCGTCAGCGTGCAAGGCACCGGCGGCACTGGTCCGCAGAGCTGGAACGAAGGCATCTGGATCGATGACAGCAGCATCACCAGCTCCGGCAGCGGCGCCGTCACGGTCAGCGCGACCGGCGGCAACCACTCGGCCGGCCTGGCCGGCGGCCTGGACATGACCGGCGGCGCGCGCATCGGCTCCAACGGCGGCGCCGTCACCGTCACCGGCATCGGCGGCAACGACCAGACCGGGGGCAACAACGTCGGCGTCTCCGTGACCAGCGGCAGCGCCATCGAGGCCGGCGGCAAAGGCACGCTGACCATCGTCGCCACGGCCGGCAGCCAGGCGCTGAACAACCAGACCGGGCTCTACCTCGACGGCGGCAGCATCACCGCGGCGGGCGGCAACATCAACATCAACGGCAGCGGCTACGGCGGCGCCGACGGCTACGGCGTGCGGGTGATCGGCAGCAGCCAGATCAGCACGCAGGACGGCAGCATCGCGATCACGGCGTCGACCGTCACCGGCAGCACCGCGGCGCTGCAAATCGCCGCGAACGGCGCCATTCAGGCCGGCGGCAAGCGCACCCTGACGCTGACCACTGACAGCTACGCCGGCGACGGCAGCGAGACCGTCTCGGCCGAGGGCGGCACGGTGCAGATCCGCAACGCCACCGCGGGCACGTTGATCAGCGTGGGCGGCGCCGACGCGGTCGCGGGCGGCACGCGGACGCTCGGCCTGACGGCCGGCGAGATCAACCGCATCAACACTGGCACGCTGGTCATCGGAAGCAGCGGCGCCGGGGCCTCGGGCACGGTGACGCTGAGCGGCGCGATCAGCCCGGCGCTGGCCAGCAACATCAGCGTGCTGGGCGGGTCGGACATCGTCTTCGACGCCGGTGCCAGGCTCACCACCAACGGCGGCAACGTGCTGCTCAACAGCGCCAGCCTGGACGGCGGCGCCGGCGCCATCGTGTTGCCCGCGGGCACGGCCATCCACAGCAACGGCGGCAACATCACGCTCGCCGGCGGCACGGCGGGCGACGGCAGCGGCCGCGCCCGCGGCGACAGCGCCTACGCGGCCGGCATCTCGCTCAACGGTGCCACGGTCGACGCCAGCGGCGGCGACGTCAGCCTTCGCGGCCAGGGTGTCGCCGGCACGGCGAGCAACGCGCAGGCGGGCATCGCGCTGATCGGCAGCACGGTGAGCGCCAGCGGCAGCGTCACGCTGAGCGGCGGCGGCGCGGCCAGCGGCGCCACGCAGAACAACGTGGGCGTCTTGATCGACGGCAGCCACGTCGCCGGCGGCGCGGCCGTCACCATCAGCGGGGCGGGCGCCGGCGGCGGCGCCGGCAACGACGGCGTGCGCCTGTCCAACAACGCCACGGTGAGCGGCGGCGCGGGGCTGCTTGCCATCACCGGCAGCGGCGGCGCCGGCACCGGCGACAACAACAACGGCGTGCTGGTCGACAGCGGCACCATCACCGCCGGCATCGGCGGCCTGCAACTGGTGGGCAACGGCGGCCAGGGCACGCGCTTCAACACCGGCGTGCAGTTGAACGGCGCCAGCGCCACCATCGACTCCACCGGCGGCGCGATCTCGGTGGTCGGCAACATGGGCAGCGCGACGTCGACGAGCGACTCGGAATATGGCGTCTACCTGCGCCCCGGCGCGACGATCCGCGGCGCCGGCAACGGCACGGTGAACGTGGTCGGCAATGGCAATGCCGACGTGTTGGTGTTCACTTACGGCCTGCGCGTCGACTCGGCGACCATCACCAGCAGCGGCAGCGGCACGGTCTCGGTGACCGGCGCGGTGCCGATGACGACCAGCACCGGCGCCTGGACCACCGGCTACGGCGCCTGGATCTCCGGCAACAGCCTGATCAGTTCGGGCGGCGGCGCGGTCTCCGTCACCGCCACCGGCAACGGCCTGGCGCTGGGCCAGGGCGCGACCATCAGCGCCGGCGGCAGCGGCAGCGTCACCGTCTACGGTTCCGGCGCCAATGGGCCGATGACCGAGCAGGCCGGCATCTACATGTACGGCGGCTCGCGCATCACCTCCGGCGGCGGCGACGTCAGCGTCACCGGCCAGGGCTACGGCGCCAACGGCGCGGCCGGCGGCTACGGCGTGGCCGTCACCGGCGGCAGCCAGATCACGGCCGCCGGCAGCGGCAGCGTGACCGTCAACGCCACCAGCACCAACCCCAGCGGCGCCGACAACGCCGGGCTGCTGGTGCAGGGCGCCGGCAGCGCCATCAACAGCAACGGCGGCGCGATCGCCATCACCGCGCGCACCGGCAGCACCGTCTCGGCGGCCGTGACGCTGGCCGGCGGCGGCGCCATCGGCTCGGGCGCCAACCAGCCGCTGACCATCACCGCCGACAGCTATGCCGGCGACGGCAGCGAAACCGTTTCCGCCGGCAGCGGCAGCGTCACCGTGCGCAACCTCACGGCCGGCACGCTGATCGACGTCGGCGGCGCCGACGTGCTGGCCGGCAGCCCGGCCACGCTGGGGCTGACGGCCGCCGAGTTGAACCGCATCACCGCCGGCCGGCTGATCATCGGGCGCAACGACGGGCCGGCCGCCGGCAACCTGACCGTGTCGGCGCCGCTGGCGCCTTTGCCCAGCGCCGACCTGAGCCTGCGCAGCGGCGGCGACATCGCCATCAACGGCGCGCTGACCGTCGGCCAGACCTTGACCTTGACGGCCGGCAACGGCGCCAGCGTCAGCGGCAGCGGCAACCTCGCCGCGGCGGCGCTGCTGCTCGACGGCAACCACGTCAGCTACACGCTCGACACGGCCGGCGGCAACGCCATCGGCACGCTGGCGGCGGCCAACGCCGCCACGCTGAGCCTGCGCAATGCCGGGGCATTGACGGTGGGCAGCGTCGGCGGCGTGCAGGGCATCTCGGCTTCGGGCCCGGTGGCCATTGCCACCGGCAGCGGCGCGCTCACGGTCGCGCAGTCGGTGCAGACCAGCGACGCCAGCAGCGCCGCGGTGGTGCTGGCGGCCGGCCAGAACAGCAGCGCCGGCACCGCCAGCGGCGGCGACGTCGCCTTCAACGCCGGCGCCACCGTCAGCACCGGCACCGGCGGCCGCTACACCGTCTACAGCGGCTCGCTGGCCGGCAGCGCCGACGCCTTGGCGCTGGTGGGCAGCGGCGCCGCGCGCGTGCGCTACGGCAGCGATGCCGGCTACAGCGCCTACACCGCGGCGCTGGGCAGCGGCGGCTACGTCGTGCTGCGCGAGCAGCCGATGCTGGCCATCAGCCTCAACGACGCCGGCAAGACCTACGACGCCGCGGCCTACAGCGGCGGCAACGGCTACACCGCCACGGGCATGGTCAACGGCGACACCGCGGCGCAGGCGCTGCAGGGGCCGATGATTTACGGCGGCGCGGCGCAAGGCGCCGTCAACGCCGGCAGCTACGCGCTCACCGGCTCCGGCATCGGCAGCGCGCTCGGCTATGGCCTGGCCATCAGCGGCGCCACGCTGACGGTCGGCAAGGCCGACCTCGTGCTGTCCGGCAGCAAGGAGTACGACGGCAGCACCGCCATCGCCGGCAGCCGCCTGACGGCCGTGGGCGTGGCCGGCGAGACCTTCAGCGTCAGCGGCGCCGGCGCCAGCGGCAACCTGGCCAGCCGCAACGTGCAGACCGCGCCGCTGGCCAGCGTGGCGGGCCTGACGCTGGGCAGCAGCGCCAACGGCGGCCAGGCCGGCAACTACAACGCGCTGTCCACCACCGGGTCGACGGTCAGCGTGACCCCGTTGACGCTGTCGGTGGTGGGCACCACGGCGAACGACAAGCCCTACGACGGCACGCCGACCGCCACCCTGTCGGGCGCGACGCTCGGCGCCGGCGTGGTTGCCGGCGATGCCGTGACGCTGACGCAAGCCAGCACCGGCAGCTTCGCCGACAGCGCCGTGGGCAACAACAAGCCCGTCTCCACCGCGATGGCGCTGGCCGGCGCCGACAGCGGCAACTACACGCTGCAGCAGCCGACCGGATTGACGGCCAGCATCGTCGCCGCGCCGGCGCCGGCGCCTGCGCCTGCGCCTGCACCTGCACCCGCACCCGCACCCGCACCCGCACCCGCACCCGCACCTGCGCCTGCGCCTGCGCCTGCGCCCGCGCCCGCGCCTGCGTCCGGCAGCTCGGGCGTCGGCGCCCAGGTCGGTGGCGCGGCGGGCGGCGCGGCGGGCACCGCCGCCGGCACCGCGATCGGCGGCCCGATCGGCGGCGCGGTGGGCGGGGCCATCGGGGCGGCGGCGGGGTCGGCCATCGGCGGTGCGGTCGAGAGCGGCATCGGCGACCTGTTCCGCGCGCACTGAGGCGGGGCGGCGACCTAGACCTTCGGGCGGTGGCGTGGAAGCGTTGCTCGTGGCAACAATAGGCCGATGACTTCGCAGACCCCCGCGCCTTCCTCCGACCTGCTCGATTGCGTCGAACTCCAGACCGGCCGACCCGCGCCGGGGCAGGACACGCCCGAGTGGACGATCCTCTGGCTGCACGGCCTCGGCGCCGACGGCAACGATTTCGTGCCGATCGTGCGCGAACTGGTGCGCCCCGACTGGCCGTCGCTGCGCTTCGTGTTCCCGCATGCGCCGGAGCGTCCGGTCACCGTGTTCGGCGGCCAGCGCGTGCGCGCCTGGTACGACATCACCGATTTCGGCTTCGCCAATCGCGGCGACATAGACGGCGTGAACGCCGCCGTCGCGCAGGTCGAGGCGCTGATCGCGCGCGAAGCCGCGCGCGGCGTCCCCGCATCGAGACTCATTCTCGCCGGCTTCTCGCAGGGCGGCGCCGTCGCCCTGGCCACCGGCCTGCGCCGCACCGAGCCGCTGGCCGGCCTGGTCGGGCTGTCGACCTACCTGCCGGCCGGCGAGCGCGCCGCCGAGGCCTTCGTGCCCGGCGCCGAGCGCCAGCCCCTGTTCATGGCCCACGGCGTGGCCGATCCGGTGGTGCCTTACCTGATCGGCGAACGCAGCGTCGCGGCCCTGCGCGGGCTCGGCTTCACGCCCGAATGGCATCCGTATCCCATCGCCCACCACGTGTTTCCGCAGGAAATCAGCGACCTCGGCGCGTGGCTGCAGGCCCGGTTCCGGGCCGCATCCGGACACGGATGACCGGGGCGCGAGGGAGCGCTAACATCGACCCATGGGATCAGGCCGCACAGTGACGTGAAAGTCCTCATCGCCGACGACGAACCGATGGCCCGCGAGCGCCTGCGCGCACTGCTCGCGGAGCACCCGGACCTTCGGCTGGTGGCCGAGGCCGCCGACGGCGGCACTGCGCTCGATGCCTGCGCCGAGCACACCCCGGACATCGTGCTGCTCGACATCGCCATGCCCGGGCTCGACGGCCTCGAGGCCGCCCGCCATCTCGCCGATTTCGAGCCGCGCCCGGCGGTGGTGTTCTGCACCGCCTACGACGAGCACGCGCTGTCGGCCTTCGACGCCGCCGCGGTCGATTACCTGGTCAAGCCGGTGCGCCGCGAGCGCCTCGCCGTCGCGCTCGACCGCGCCCGCACCTTCGTCGCCGGCCGCACGCCCAAGCCCGAGGCCACGCCCGGCAAGCGCCGCACCCACCTGTGCGCCCGCCTGCGCGGCAGCCTGCGCCTGATCGCGATCGAGGACATCCGCTACCTGCACGCCGAGGAAAAGTACGTCGTCGTGCATCACGCCCGCGGCGAGGACCTCATCGAGGAATCGCTGAAGTCGCTGGAAACCGAATTCGCCGAGCGCTTCGTCCGCATCCACCGCGACTGCCTCGTCGCCCGCGACGAACTGGTCGAACTGCGCCGCGCCGCCGACGGCCGCATCGAGGCCATGCTCCGCCACGGCGAGAAACCGCTGGAAGTCAGCCGCCGCTGCGTACCGCACCTGCGCGAACTGGTGCGCGCGCTGTAGGGCGCTGGTAAGCGCAGCGGACCCCGCCATTCGTGCCGATCCGCCGCGACGACGCTGCATCGCCGGATGTCGCGCCGGGGCAAAGCGTTCGCCTGGCGTTTTCCGGGCGGGGTTCGCTGCGCTCACCGCCACCCTGCCCGGAGCCTTTCCCGTGGGAGCGACGGAAGTCGCGACGGGCTGCGGATGGGCGCTCCTCGCATCGTCGCGACTTCCGTCGCTCCTACAGGAGAGCACCGTAGGGCGGGCTCAAGCCCGCCGAATGGGCGGGACGGGTATGAGTCGGCGCGCCGCTGTAGTGACAAGCGGTTTCGATCGACGTTCGGAATGACGGGCGAGTCGCAATGGCGGGCTTGAGCCCGTCCTACTCCGGGCTGCGGACAGGTATTCCTCGCATCGTCGCTCCTTCCGTCGCTCCTACAGGAAGGGGCGCGGGCAGAGCGCCGTAGGGCGGGCTCAAGCGCGTTGTAGGGTGGGCCAAGGCCCGCATGACGGCTCCCGAGACCTTCTCCGTGGGAGCGACGGAAGTCGCGACGGGCTGCGGATGGGCGCTCCTCGCATCGTCGCGACTTCCGTCGCTCCTACAGGAGAGGGTTCGGGCGACCCCATGCGATAATCCCGCCATGACGACCCTCCGCATCGCGACCCGCAGGAGCCCGCT
>JAIUPH010000019.1 GCA_020161065.1 Pseudomonadota bacterium | reverse complement strand
GCCGACGCTGGCCGAGGAAATGGGCCGTCTGCAGGAGCGCATCACGTCGACCAAGGTCGGCTCGATCACCTCGATCCAGGCCGTCTACGTGCCTGCGGACGACCTGACCGACCCCTCGCCCGCGACCACCTTCGCCCACCTGGACGCCACCGTCGTGCTGTCGCGCGACATTGCCGCTTTGGGCATCTACCCGGCGGTGGACCCGCTGGACAGCACCTCGCGCCAAGTGGACCCCAACGTCGTCGGCGAAGAGCACTACAGCACCACGCGCGCCGTGCAGGGCACGCTGCAGCGCTACAAGGAGCTGCGCGACATCATCGCCATCCTGGGCATGGACGAGCTGAGCCCCGAGGACAAGCTGGCCGTGGCGCGCGCGCGCAAGATCCAGCGCTTCCTGAGCCAGCCTTTCCACGTGGCCGAGGTCTTCACCGGCAGCCCGGGCAAGTACGTGCCGCTGAAGGAGACGATCCGCGGCTTCAAGATGATCGTCAACGGCGAGTGCGACCACCTGCCCGAGCAGGCGTTCTACATGGTCGGCACGATCGACGACGCCTTCGAGAAGGCCAAGAAGATCAACTGATGGCCCCCCCCCGAAGCGCCTTCGGCGCCTCCCCCCCAGGGGGGCGCCGCCGCTGGACCGGCAAAGCCGGATCCATGGCGGCCGCTTGGTTAGGTACGGTGCGTGCCGGCAACGGCGTGCTGGAGTTCTGACATGGCAACCATTCACGTCGACGTCGTCAGCGCTGAAGAAAGCATCTTCAGCGGCGAGGCCAAGTTCGTTGCGCTTCCCGGCGAGAACGGCGAACTGGGCATCCTGCCGCGGCACACGCCGCTGATCACGCGCATCAAGCCCGGCGCGGTGCGCATCCAGCGCGCCGACAACAACGAGGAAGAGTTCGTCTTCGTCGCCGGCGGCATCCTGGAAGTGCAGCCGGGCACGGTCACCGTGCTGGCCGACACCGCGATCCGCGGTCACGACCTCGACGAGGCCAAGGCCAACGAGGCCAAGAAGCTGGCCGAGGAAGCGATGCGCAACGCCAAGAGCGAGGTCGACCTGGCCCGCGCGCAGAGCGAATTCGCGATGATGGCCGCGCAGATCGCGGCCATCTCCAAGCTGCGCAAGAAGTAGGCGCCGGCGGCGGCGGTCGGCGCCATGGGCAAGCAGCGTGCGGAAGCGAAAGCGGCGCGGCCGCTCTTGTCCAAGCACGAGTACCTCGAACGCCTGCAGCCGCTGCAGCTCGAACTCAACGAGCTGGCGCGCTGGCTGCAGCACACCGGCCAGCGCCTGCTGGTCATCGTCGAAGGGCGCGACACGGCCGGCAAGGGCGGCGTGATCGGCGCCATCAGCGCCGACCTCAACCCGCGCCAGTGCCGCATCGTCGCGCTGCCCGCGCCCACCGAGCGCGAGCGCACGCAGTGGGTGTTCCAGCGCTGGGTGCCGCACCTGCCGGCGGCCGGCGAGCTGGTGCTGTTCGACCGCAGCTGGTACAACCGCGCCGGCGTCGAACCGGTGATGGGCTTCTGCACCCCCGCGCAGACCGAAGCCTTCCTGCAGCAGGCGCCGCGCTTCGAGCGGCTGCTGGTCGACGACGGCATCCTGCTCGCCAAGTACTGGCTCACGGTCGACCAGGCGCAGCAGGAAGAGCGCTTCGCCGAGCGCCTGGCCGATCCCCTCAAACGTTGGAAGCTGTCGCCCGTCGATGTGGCAGCGCGCGCGAAGTACGCCGCCTACTCGAAGGCGCGCGACCGCATGCTCGAAGCCACGCACACCAAGCACGCGCCGTGGACGCTGGTCGACTTCAACGACCAGCGGCGCGGCCGGCTGCACCTGATCCGCAACCTGCTCGACCGCATCCCCGACCGCCAGGTGCCGGAAGCGTTGATCGAGTTCCCGCCGCTGGCGACCGCGCCGCTGCGCGACAAGCCCGCCAAGCCGTTCAAGGCGATCTGAAGCGGCCTGATGCCGAAACGGGGCCGAACTGGGCCGATCAGCCGCGCAGCGGCTCGTCGGGCAACTCGTTCGGGTTGACCTGGCCCGGGGCCAGCGCGAAATGCTGGCGCAGCAAGGCGTCGACGGCGTCCACCGCCTCGGCCAGGCCCGCTTCGAAGCGGCGCTGGCGGAAGGCTTCGCGCATGCACGCGATCAGCGCGTCCCACTGGCCCGGCGCCACGTAGCGCGCCACCGCGCGGTCGGCGACGATCTCGATCGCATGCTCGGCCAGCAGCAGGTAGATCAGCACGCCGTTGTTGTGCTCGGTGTCCCACACGCGCAGCTTGCCGAACAGCGTGATCGCGCGCTCGCGCGCCGACAGCCCGCGCCGCAGGTACGACAGCGGCAGCCCGGCCTCGACGACGACGCGGATCTCGCCGCCGTGCCCCGACTCGCTGGCGCGCACGCGCGCGGCCAGGCGCGCCAGCGCGGCGTCGTCCAGCGCGCGGCGGGCATCGGTCTCGTCGTGCCAGCGGTGCTTGAGCAGGCGCAGCCATCGTTTCATCGCCAGCGCCTCCCGCTACCAGTCGCCGGAGGCGCCGCCGCCCCCGAAATCGCCGCCGCCGCCCGACGAGAAGCCGCCGCCACCACCGCCACCGAAACCACCACCGCCGAAACCGCCGCCCCCGAAACCGCCGCCGCCGATCCACGGCCCGCCGCGGCCGCGGCCGCCCAGTGTCGGCCGCAGCGCCGAGCCGATGCCCAGCAGCCCGACGATCACCAGCGCCGCGACGCCGGCGCCCAGCGCCAGCGCGATGCTGGCGGTGAACCACCAGGCCAGGCCGCCGGCCGCGCCCGAGGTCAGCAGCGAGCCGAAGCGGCGGCCGAACACCCGCGTCAGCAGCGTGCCGACGATGGGCACGACGATGAAGAAGAACAGCCCCAGCTGGTCGATGCCCACCCCGCCGCCGCCCGTGTCGCCGCGGCGCTGCGGCGGCGGCGGCGCCGGCAGCCCTTCGCCGTTGATGCGGGCGATCAGCGCGTCCACCGCGCGGTTCAGGCCGCCGGCATAGTCGTCGGCGCGGAACGCGGGCTTGATCTGCTGGTCGATGATCTGCCGCGCCGCGAGGTCGGGGATCGCGCCTTCCAGCGCCTTGGCCACCTCGATGCGCACCTTGCGCTCGTCCTTGGCGACCAGCAGCACCACGCCGTCGCCTACCGCGCGGCGGCCGATCTTCCACTGGTCGGCCACGCGCTGCGCGTAGGAGGCGATGTCCTCGGGCGCCGTCGTCGCCACCAGCAGCACGACGATCTGCGGACCCGACTTCGCCTCGAAGTCGGCCAGCTTGGTCTCCAGCGCCGCGCGCTGCGCGGTCGAGAGCGTGCCGGTCTGGTCGATCACGCGCGCGCTCAGCGCCGGCACCGGCTGCTCGGGCTGCGCCCAGGCCCCCAGGGCCAGCGCAGCCAGCAGCAGCGCGGCGACCAGCGCGCGCCAGGGCTTCATCGGCGGCTTACCGCGAAGCCGCCGCCGCCGGTGCGGCCGGCTTGTCGAAGTTGACCGACGGCGGCGCCGAGATCTGCGCTTCGTTGGCCACCGTGAAGCTGGCCTTCACCGGGTACTTGAAGATCATCGCCGTCAGGTTGGTCGGGAAGCTGCGCGTCAGCACGTTGTAGTCGGCCACCGCCTTGATGTAGCGGTTGCGCGCCACGGTGATGCGGTTCTCGGTGCCTTCGAGCTGCACGCGCAGGTCCTGGAAAGCCTGGTTGGCCTTCAGGTTGGGGTAGTTCTCGGTCACCACCAGCAGGCGGCTCAGCGCGCTGGACAGCTCGCCCTGCGCCTGCTGGAACTTGTTGAAGGCCTCGGGGTTGTTGACGAGTTCGGGCGTCGCCTGGATCGAGGTCGCCTTGGCGCGCGCCTCGATCACCTTGGTCAGCGTCTCCTGCTCGAAGTTGGCCTCGCCCTTGACGGTGGCCACCAGGTTGGGCACCAGGTCGGCGCGGCGCTGGTACTGGTTGAGCACTTCGCTCCACGCCGCCTTCACCTGCTCATCCAGGCGCTGGAAGTCGTTGTAGCCGCAGCCGCTGAGCAACAGGGCCGGCAACAGGGCCAGGGCGGCCAGCCAGGAACGGGACAAGCGCATTTCGGAACCTCCTTGGAAACGGCGCATGCTAGCCGTTGCGGCTGACATGGGGCGCGACGCGGTGCGTTCAAGGGCGGTGGCCCGATGGGCGTCGCCGATAATCCCGCCCATGCCTGCAGCCCTTCGCAACGACACGTTCCTGCGCGCCTGCCTGCGCCAGCCCACGTCGTACACCCCGCTGTGGCTGATGCGCCAGGCCGGCCGCTACCTGCCCGAGTACCGCGCCACGCGCGCGCGTGCCGGCAGCTTCATGGGGCTGGCCACCGACCCCGGCTATGCCACCGAGGTCACGCTGCAGCCGCTGGAGCGCTATGCGCTCGACGCCGCCATCCTGTTCAGCGACATCCTCACCGTGCCCGACGCGATGGGCCTGGGCCTGAGCTTCGCCGAAGGCGAGGGCCCGCGCTTCGCGCATCCGCTGCGCGACGAGGCCGCGGTGGCCGCGCTGCAGGTGCCTGACATGCAACGGCTGCGTTATGTCTTCGACGCCGTGACCTCGATCCGCCGCGCGCTCGACGGCCGCGTGCCGCTGATCGGCTTCTCCGGCAGCCCGTGGACGCTGGCCTGCTACATGGTGGAAGGCGCCGGTTCCGACGACTACCGCCTCGTCAAGAGCATGCTCTACGCGCGGCCCGACCTGCTGCACCGCATCCTCGACATCAACGCCCAGGCCGTGGCGGCCTACCTCAATGCGCAGATCGACGCCGGCGCGCAGGCGGTGATGGTGTTCGACAGCTGGGGCGGCGTGCTGGCCGACGGCGCCTTCCAGCGCTTCAGCCTGGCCTACACGCGCCGCGTGGTGGCCGCGCTGCAGCGCGAGAAGGAGGGCCAGCGCATCCCGGTGATCGTCTTCACCAAGGGCGGCGGGCCGTGGCTGGACGAGATCGCCGGCGGCGGCGCCGATGTCGTCGGCCTCGACTGGACCATGGGCCTCGGCCGCGCGCGCGCCGCGGTCGGCAGCCGCGTGGCGCTGCAGGGCAACCTCGACCCCAACGTGCTGTTCGCGCCGCCCGAGGCGGTGGCGCGCGAGGCGGTGGCCGTGCTGGACGCCTTCGGACCGCCGCAGCGCGCCGACGGCACCTGGGACGGCCACGTCTTCAACCTCGGCCACGGCATCAGCCAGCACACGCCGCCCGAACACGTGGCGGCGCTGGTCGAGGCGGTGCACGCGCATTCGCGACGGCAGCGGGCGGGCGTTCAAGTCGATCCGGCTTTGCCGGGCAACTTGATCCCCTCGCGGGACGGGCCGGGCGCCGCCCGGTCCTAGGGGCCTGCGTAAGTGAGCGCTTCGCCCGCCGGAGGCTGCCGGCGGCCGTGATTTCCGGCCCGCCGGGCTCGACTTATCCCCAGTTGGCGGGCCTGCCGGCAAGCGTCCCGTCAGCGCCATCCGGGTAAGTCCTTATTTCGAGCTAAGTCCTTGATTTTTCATCGAAGCAAGGTCTGCCACCAAATCGGGCAATCCAGCGCCGGCGCCGCAGAATCAAGAACTTGGCGCGCCTGGACGCACCTTGCCCACAAAGTTATCCACATTGTCCGTGGACAGTTGCAAAAGGTCAGCCGAATCATGAGCTTAGGGCCGAACGCTCATGCGGTTCCGAAGTTTCGCGCGCAACTGCGACATCGGGCGGCGGCTTCGCGATGCTGAGCCTGCCGGTCGCCGTGGACACGCCGCAACACGCGGCGATCGGCGCTTTGCTGGACTACACATGTGAGCACCCGCTGCCGCCGGGAACCTTGGTGCGCGTGCCACTTGGCAAGCGCGAGGTGCCCGGCATCGTGTGGAACCGGGCCGGCGGCCAGCGCGCCGAAGCGGCCCAGTTGCGGCCGCTGGCCGAGGTGCTGGAAGGCCTGCCGCCGCTGGCGCCGGCTTGGCTGGCGCTGCTGGACTTCGCCGCCGGCTACTACCAGCGCCAGGTGGGCGAGCTGGCGCTGTCGGTGCTGCCGCCCGAGCTGCGCAGGACCGACGACAGCCAGCTCGGCCGCCGGCTGACGCGGCTGCTGCGCGAAGCGCCGGCGGCCGCGGTTGCAGCACCGCCTGCCGCCGCCATGCCCGAGCTCAGCGCCGGCCAGGCCGCCGCGCTGGCGGCGCTGGCGGGGCTGCCCGCCGGCACCGCGCTGCTGCACGGCGTCACCGGCAGCGGCAAGACAGAGGTCTATCTGCGCGCGGCCGAACAGGCGCTGGCCGCCGGGCGCCAGGTGCTGGTGTTGGTGCCCGAGATCAACCTCACGCCGCAGCTCGAAGCGCGCTTCGCGGCGCGCTTCCCGGGCCGCACGCTGGTCAGCCTGCACAGCGCGCTGACGCCGGCGCAGCGCATCAACCACTGGCTGCTGGCCCACCTGGGCCGCGCCGACCTCGTGCTGGGCACGCGGCTGGCGGTGTTCGCGTCGCTGCCGCGGCTGGGGCTGATCGTCGTCGACGAAGAGCACGACCCCAGCTTCAAGCAGCAGGAAGGCGCGCGCTACTCGGCGCGCGACCTCGCCGTCTACCGCGGCCACCTGGAGAAGCTGCCGGTGCTGCTGGGCTCGGCCACGCCGTCGCTGGAAAGCTGGCAGCGCGCGCTGGACGGCCGCTACCGGCGCCTGGGCCTGGCGCAGCGCATCGGCGACGGCGCCATGCCGCGCGTGCGGCTGCTCGACACCGCTCGACTCGTGCGCCAGCGCGGCGTGCTGCCGGCGCTGGCACCGCCGCTGCTGGACGCGGTGCAGCAGCGCATCGCGCGCGGCGAGCAAAGCCTGCTGCTGCTCAACCGCCGCGGCTACGCGCCGGTGCTGTTCTGCCACGACTGCCAGTGGAAAAGCGGCTGCCCGCACTGCAGCGCCTGGCGCGTGTTCCACAAGGCCGACCGCTCGCTGCGCTGCCACCACTGCGGCCTGTCGGAGCCGGTGCCGCGCGCCTGCCCCGACTGCGGCAACCTCGACATCGCGCCGCTGGGCCGCGGCACCGAAAAGCTCGAAGAGCAGCTCGGCGCGCTGCTGCCCGGCGCGCGCATCGCGCGCATCGACGCCGACAGCACCCGCCACAAGGGCGCGCTGGAAAGCAGCCTGCACGCGGTGCACGAAGGCGAGGTCGACGTGCTGGTGGGCACGCAGATGGTGGCCAAGGGCCACGACTTCCGCCGCATGACGCTGGTGGCGGCGATCAACCCCGACGGCGCGCTGTTCAGCAGCGACTTCCGCGCCGCCGAGCGGCTGTTCGCGCTGCTGATGCAGGCGGCCGGCCGCGCCGGCCGCGACGCCGCGCAGGCCGCGCGCAGCGAGATGTGGATCCAGACCGCCAGCCCCGCGCACCCGCTGTACCAGGCGCTGGTCCAGCACGACTTCGAGGCCTTCGCCAACAGCCAGCTCGACGAACGCCGGCGCGCCGGGCTGCCGCCGTTCTCCAGCCTGGCGCTGCTGCGCGCCGAGGCGCGCGAAGGCGCCGTGGCCACCGCCTTCCTGCAAGCCGCCGCCGAGGCCGGCGCCGGCCTGGCCGAGGCGCCGGCCGTCACCCTGTACCCGCCGGTGCCGCCGGCCGTGCCGCGCGTGGCCGGCATCGAGCGCATGCAGATGCTGGTGGAATCCGCCTCGCGCCCGGCGCTGCAGCGCTTTCTGACGGCCTGGCTGCCGGCGCTGCACGGTCTCAGGCCACGCCATAAAGGCCTGGCGCGCTGGGCCGTCGACGTCGATCCCTTGGTGATCTGACGCAGCTCAGTGCGGCCGCACGCCGGCCAGCCAGGCAATCGCCGTGAAGCTGAGGAACGCCGCCACCGTCGAGCTCATGATGATGCGCGCCACGCGGCCGGTGTCGGCGCCATAGCGTTCGGCCAGGATCGCCACGTTGCTGGCGCTGGGCAGCGCGGCCACCAGCACGATGACCAGCAGCGCGAAGTCCGACAGCGGCAAGCCCAGCGCCTGCGCCGCCAGCCCCAGCAGCCACAGCAGCAGCGGGTGCAGCAGCAGCTTGATCGCCGCCACCGGCAGGTAGCGCCCCGGCGGCGTGCGGCCGTGCGCGTGCTGGCCGGCGCGCCACAGCACGGCGCCGATCGTGAACAGCGCCACCGGGCTGGCGGCGTCGGCCAGCATGCGCACCACGCCATCGACCGGGCCGACCAGCCGCCAGCCGAGCGCCGAGAACGCGGCGCCGAGCACGATCGCCCACGGCATGGGGTTGCGCGCCACGCCGCCCAGGATGCGCCGCGCCGAGCGCCACCAGCCGTGGCCCTGGCCGGCCACCCCTTGCGCTTCGGCCAGCGCCAGGCAGGCGGTGCTGGTGACGACCAGATCGGCCGTCAACACGCAGATCGTCGGCCCTGCGGCCGCCGGCCCCAGCAACGCCACCAGCAGCGGCACGCCCATGAACCCGGTGTTGGGGAAGGCGGCCACCAGCGCGCCGAACGCCGCGTCGCGCAGCGGCAGCGTGGCCGATCGCGTGAGCACCACCGTCAACGCCACCACCAGCGCCGCGCACACCAGGTACACCGCCAGCAGCGTCGGGTTGAGCGTCTGGAGCACCGGCGTGGTGGCGCCGAAGCGGAACAGCATGCACGGCAGCGCGAAGTAGAGGACGAAGCCGTTCAACCCCGGAATCGCCGACTCCGGCAGCACCCGTTGGCGCGCCGCCAGCCAGCCGCACAGCACCAGCGCGAAGAAGGGGGCGGTGACGGCGAAGATCGAGGTCATGGCGTCAAGGCCGTGCCAGCCGCGCGCGGCAGGCCTCGACGGCTGCCGCCATCCGCCGCACCGTGGCGCGCCGGATCGGCACCGCCGCGGCGCGGCCGGCGAAGTCCGCGGCCTGCGCCAGCAGGCGGTCGATCGTGGCCGCGGCCGCTTTCGCCGGCACGCCGCCTTCCGCGGCCAGGCGCAGCAGATGGTCGCGTTCCACCGCGCCGGCCTCGCCGCAAACGTCCATGTGGTGCTGGCCGCCCGGGCCTTCGCTGAAGCCCAGGTCGAAGGCCGGCGCCAGCCGCCAGCGGCGGTCTTGCCCCAGGCGCCAGGCGATGTTCTTCGGGTGGTCGTCGCGGTTGTGGAACAGCACGTTGAAGACCACTCGCGCATAGGCCTTGGCCACTTCGCGCTCGTCTCGCGTCAGCAGCCGGGTGGCGCGCAACAAGGCGGTGTAGTCGGTGCTGCCGGGCAGGCGGAAGTCCACCTGCAGCAAGCCGGCCAGGCTGAGCACCGGCACGCGCAGGCCGCGTTCGCGGTCGAAGCGCGGCACGCCGAAGGCGGCCAGCCGGGGCGACAGCTCGAAGCGCCGGCTGGCCGGCATCTCCAGCGCGCAGTCGCGGGCCAGTTCAGCGTAGAGCTGCTCGATCGCGCAGACCTCTGGGTGCTCGCCCTGCGCCGGGAACTTGACCAACCAGGGCTCGCCCGTGGCATCGCTGCGCGTGCTGACCTGGGCCGTCGCGGCGTCGTACTGCACCAGCGCCTTGGGCCGCGCGCCCTGCGGCGAGCCGCCGGTCATGGCCAGCTCGCGCAGCGCGGCGCCGGCCTCGCCGGCCAAGAAGCGCTCGCTCTCGCGGGCCAGGGCCGGCAGGTTCCAGTCGGGCTCCGCGCCGTCGGGTTCCTCGGCCGGTACGAAGCGCAGGGCACCGATCGCACGGTCGCCGATGAAGGCCAGGCGGTCCAGTGGCCCGGGGTGGCGCAGGCCGCGCCGGCGGAACAGCCGGTCCATCAGCAACAGGCCCCAGCCGTCGGGCAGGCTGTCGGCGACGAGCCCCGGCAGGCGCTGCAAGTGCGCCGGAAAGCCGCCGTAGGCCGGGGCGCGCAGCTTCAGGTGCAGCGGCGACAGTTCCAGCCCTTGCGCCAGCGCTTCGGGCGCGTACTCGAACAGCAGCGTGCTGCCGTCGTCGGCCAGCCGGCCGAGCGGCCAGTCCTCGCCCCAGCCGCAATAGTGGACGGCCAGCGTTTTCAGGCGCGGCTCCGGCGCGGCGCGCGCTGCCGCCGGCCGGCGGCCTCGGCTTGCGCCATCTGCGCGATGGACTGGCGGCGCAGTACGAACAGCGGCTCCAGCTCGCCCACCAGCCCGAGGGCCTGCACCGCGCGCACCAGCGTTTCCAGCGACGACTGGCCGCTGCGCTCCAGCTGCCGCAAAGCACCCAGCGACAGGCCGGCCATCTGCGCCAGCTCGCGCTGCGGCAGCCCTTGCGCCAGTCGCTGGGCGCGCAGGCGCTCGCCCAGGGCGCTGAGGACTTGGTCGGCCGGTGCCAGTAGAAGTGACATGAAAATGATCTTTATCGTTCGAAACATAGATCAAGTGTCACTTTGATGGTTGTTGTGACCGCGCCGTTGGCGGCGACGGCTGCCGCGTCAGGCCCGCTGCGGCCCCGGCCGCGCGGCGTCGACGACGAAGCGCGCCGCCACTTGCACCGCGCTGGCCGGGTCCAGCGGCTGCTCCACCGCCAGCACGCTGGCCTTCAGCTCGCGCGGGCCGATCTCGAAGGCCATGTAGCCGCGCTGGTCGGCGTGGGCGTAGTGCAGGTGCGGGTTGAGCGCCAGCGCGGCTTCCACGCGGCGCTGGTCGCCGCCGCGGCTGGAGATCGAGGTGCCGCAGAACTCGCTGGCGACGATGGGCGACTTGGCGTCGTCGAAGTCGGCCTTCAGGTCGGCGACGAAGTGCGCGTGCACGTCGCCGCCCAGCGCCACCACGCCGGGCACGCGGCGCGCCGCCACCGGGGCCAGCAGGCGCTGGCGGGCGGCGGCGTAGCCGTCCCAGCCGTCGGTCCAGTAGCGGCCTTCGGGTCGACTCGTGTAACGAGCCATCAGCGTCTGCTGGGCCAGCAGGTTCCAGGGCCTCTCCAGGCTCCAGCCGTCGGCCAGCCACTGTTCCTGCTCGCGGCCCAGCAGCGTGCGCGCGGGGTCGGCGAGCGCCGGGCAGTCGCGCAGCAGCACGGCGTTGGAGCCGCTGGTGTGCGGCGGCGCCGGGCAGGCCTGCGGGTCGCGGTACTGGCGGTCATCCAGCAGGTGGATGCGCGCCAGGCGGCCCCAGTCCAGGCGGCCGTAGATGCGCATGTCCATGCCGCGCGGGCGCTGCGCCTTGGCGAAGGGCTGGTGCTCCCAGTAGGCCTGGTAGGCGGCGGCGCGCAAGGCGGCCATGTCCAGGCCGCGCGGCGTGGTGGCCATGCTGCCGGCGTAGTCGTTCTCGACCTCGTGGTCGTCCCACACCAGCAGCCAGGGGCAGGCGGCGTGGGCGTCCTGCAACGCGGGGTCGCTCTTGTACTGCGCGTAGCGGGCGCGGTAGTCGTCCAGGCTGCGCAGGCGGCCGCCGTCGTGGCGGCGCGGGGCGTCGGCCGGCGAGGCCGATTCGTAGATGTAGTCGCCGAGGAAGGCCATGCAGTCCAGCGACGCGGCCGCCGCGTGGCGCCAGGCGGCGTAGTGGCCCTGGTCCCAGCGCTGGCAGCTCGCGATGGCCAGGCGCAGCGTGGCCGCCGCGTCGGGCGCCGGCGCGGTGCGCGTGCGGCCGCTGCGGCTTTGCTGGCCGAGCGCGCGGAAGCGATAGAAGTACCAGCGGTCGGATGCCAGGCCCGCCGGCTCGGCATGCACGCTGTGCGCCCAGGCGGCTTCAGCCTCTTCGCGGCCGCGGGCGACGATGCGCGTGAACGCTTCGTCGTCGGCCAGTTCCCAGTCCACCGGCACGCGCGGCGGCAACTCGGCGCCGGTCAGGCGCGTCCACAGCACCATGCCGTCGGCGCGCGGCTGGCCGCTGGCGACGCCGAGCGCAAAACGCGGTATCTCGGCGGCACGGGCGTGGCGGACGAAGGCGGGGGCGGCCAGCAGCAGCGAGGCGCGCTGCAGCAGTTGGCGGCGGGTGGTGTGCGGCATGCGCAAGTCCATGCGGAGGAGGGGGCGGCCGCTTGCGGGCTCAGGCGACCCAGTAGCGGGCCAGCAGCAGCTCGGCCGTGCTGTAGGCGCTGAAGGCGATGAAGACGACTTGCGCGACGACGAGCGCGCCGCGGTGCAGCCGGCCGCTGGCCTCGGCCGACGGCGCCAGCGCCAGGCAGGCCATCAGCACCGGCGCCCAGAAGTAGCGGCCCTGCACGCCGTCGATGAAGCGCGCCGGATGCGGATTCCACGCCACCAGCAGCGCCACGAAGATCAGCAGCACGCTGGCGGCGCTGCAGGCCAGCAGCAGCAGCCGCCAGCCGATCTCCGGGCGGCGCCAGCGCCAGAAGGGCCCGATGGAGGCGGCCGCCAGCAGCAGGAGCCCACCGCCGAGCCAGGCGCGCTGCTCCAGGTCGAAGGCGGCGTCGAGCCAGCCGAGCCGGCCGATGAAGGTTTCGACGTAGGCGTGCCAGTAGGCCGCCACGGTGTCGGAAATGACCGCCGGCAACGCCGCCGGGTTCGTCAGGTAGTAAAGCAGCACGGTGCGCGGCGGCGCGCCGACCACCACGCGGGTGTCCACGGTGGAATGCAGGGCCCAGGCGGTCCAGGCCAGCCCCGCCGCGCCGACCGCCAGGCCTGCCCACAACACCGCGCGGCGCCCCGTCATCCGCCACAGCGCCGCGAACAGCAGCAGCAGCGGAAACAGGTGGACGCGGCAGGTGATGACGATGAACACCGCCACGCTGAACGCGACCAGCACGCCCGGCCTCGTCGCGGCGCGGGCGCGGGCGGCGTGCAGGTAGCAGGCCAGCGCCAGCAGCGTCAGCGCATAGGTCACCGCGTCGAGCGTGGCCGACGACAGCTGGAACAGCGTCATCGGCAGCGCGAGCAGGCCGATGACGACCGGCGGCATCGGAAACAGCCGCATCGCCAGGCCGGCGAGTGCCAGCACCGTCAACAGCGACAGCAGCCGCGCGGCGCGGTACGAGACGTCGATCGACAGCCCGGCGTGGCGGCCGACGGCCAGCGCCACCGCCTGCGGCAGATAGGCCAGCGGCAGGTAGTAGCCGGTGCCGGGCGCCGTGTCGAAGCGCTTTTCACCGCTCCATTGCATCGCGCGCGTGCGTTCCAGCAGCGCCGGCGTGACCTTCTGCTGCGGCTTGAAGGGCAGCGCCCAGTAGGCGTCCAGGTACGCCAGCAGCCCGGTATCGACCGCGCCGCCCGAGGCGCTGCCGCCGGGCGGCGTCTGCAGCAGCAGGTGCCCGCGCGACAGCACGTAGGCGCGCTTGAGGTGGTCGAGTTCGTCGGGCGACTGCAGCGGCGGCACCAGCGCCGACAGCAGCAGGCTGGCCAGCACGATCAGCAGCAGCAGCCACCGCGATGCCGCCGCCGCGCCCGCAGAGGCTTGCGACACCCGGCGCTACCCCCGCGTGGCCAGCACGACGCCGACCAGGATGAAGGCGACCCCCAGCAGGTACTGCGGGCCGAAGCGCTCACCGAACACGAAGTGGCTGGCCAGCGGCACCAGCGCGAAGCCCAGCGCCATCAATGGGTACAGGCGCCCGAGCGGCGCATGCTGCAGCACCCAGACCCAGGCGACGGTCGACACGCCGTAGACGGCGATGGCCGCGACCATCGGCAGCAGCGTTGCCGACGACCACACGGTGCCGGCCGCCGCCAGGCCGATGGCCGCCTGCTTGAACAGCACCTGGCCGGCCGCCAGCCCGAGCACGCAGCCCAGTGCCAGGAGGTAGACGCTCAGCACGGCCGCTCGGCGCCCAGCACCACGTTGTAGGCGAAGAACAGGTTCAGGTCGACCGACGGAATCGGCGTCGGCCACCAGGCCTGCGTGGCGCCCGGGAAGTAGTGGCGCAGCAGCGCGATCAGGTTGACGCACGAGTTCACGTGCTCGCGCGCCATCACGTAGTCGTAGGCGATGCCCTGGGCCAGCGCGTTCTTGCGCGGCCCCAGGTGGCGGCCGAGCCGCCAGGCCATGCCCGGGTCGGTGGGGATGACGACCGAGAGCACGCCGCCGTCGCGCACGACGCGGGCCCATTCCTTCAGCGCCAGGTGCGGCTGGTAGATGTGCTCCAGCACGTGCGAGGCGATCAGCCGGTCCACCGAGCGGTCTTCGAAGGCCAGCTCGGCGCCGGACTGGCGCTCGTACGAGACCGCCGGCCGCTGCTGGAACTTGCGCTGCGCCACCGCCAGCGTGGCGGCGTCGTGGTCGGTCAGCACATAACGGTCGAACGAGTGCCTCACGAACGGCAGGTGCTCGCCGGTGCCGGCGCCGACCTCGACCACGGTGCCGAAGTGCCGCTGCGGCCCGAACGGCCGCTCGACGAGCTGGTGGCTCGCCCGCATCACCCGGCCCTGCAGCGACTGCGTGTAGTTCGCCTCGTCGTAGACCTCGGCAAAGCGCCGCCGGTAGTCGACCCAGGCCGCGTCTTCCTCGAAGCGCTTCATCCTGCTTCCTTCGCGGCGGTGGGGCGGTGCCGGCGCTGGAACGGCCGGCTGGGGGTCGAGGCGATGTCGTAGTTCAGAAAGGCCAGCAGCGATTGCACGCCGATCAGGATGGGCAGCGCCGACAGCATCACCGTGCCCGCCGAGGCCACGCCGATGGCGCTGTGGCGCAGCCACTGGTAGGCGCCGAAGCCGATGCCGAAGGCGAGCAGCACGATGCCCAGCGGCAGCTCGATCGAGGCGATCGACAGGTCGCGCAGGTAGTAGTTGTAGAAGATGCGCTTGACCGTGTTGCGCGCGTGCTTGGCCAGGAATTCGGGCAGCACGCGGCGGATCTTCAGGTTGCTGACCTCGTCGGCGTAGCGCGCTTCCATCGGCACGTCGACGACCACGGCGCGCAAGGTGTTCAGCCGGAACAGCATGTCGGTCTCGAAGAAGTACCGCTGGCTGATCTTGTCGAACGGCAGGTAGCCGGCCACGTCGCGATGAATGGCCGTGTAGCCGTTGGTCGGGTCGAACAACTGCCAGTAGCCCGAGGAAAACTTGGTCATGAACGACAGCGCGGCGTTGCCGATCAGGCGCGCCCGCGGCATGCGCTCGACCGCTTCCAGATTGAAAAAACGGTTGCCTTTGGTGTAGTCGGCATGGCCGTCCAGAATGGGCTGCACGAACGCCGGCAACAGCTGCGGGTTCATCTGGCCATCGCCGTCGAGCTTGACGATGATGTCGTAGCCCTCGTCGATGGCGGCGCGGTACCCGGTCATCACCGCGCCGCCGACGCCCTGGTTCTGCGCGTGGCGCAGCACGCGGACCCTGGCATCGCGGCATGACTGCTCGACGAAGTCGCCCGAGGCCTCCGGGCAGGCGTCGTCGACGACGAAGATGCGCTCGACTTCAGGGCCGATGTCGCCCAGCACCGACAGCACATGGGCCCTGACCCGGTAGCTGGGGATGACGACGGCGACACGCATGCATGGAATGGTACTTGCGCGGCACGGCGGTCAAGCCGTTGCCCAGCCCAGCGCCGCCAGCAAGGCCGTGCGGTGGGCGGGGCCATCGAAGCGGGCCAAGGCATCCTGGCGCGCCTGGGCGGCCCTCTCGGCGTAGTGCGGCAGGCTGTCGAGCACCTCCTCGATCCGTGCTTCCCACTGATGGCCGCGCGCCAGGTAGCCGGTGACGCCATGCTCGATGGCGGCCGCGTAGTTGTGCGACGGCGAGGCGACGCTCAGCGTGCCGACGATCGCCGCTTCGAAGTATTTCAGCGGCGACTTGCAGTCGGTGAAGACGCTGGGCGCCAGCGGCATCAGGTTCAGCTCGACGCTGCCCACCAGGCGCTGCAGGTTGATCCAGTCCTGGAAGGGCGCGTGCTGCAGCCGGTCCTTGAACGGTGCCAAATGAGGACCCGGCGCGATGTAGCCGACGGTCAGCAGCCGCAGCTCGGGCCGACGCGACATCAGCGCGGCGATCGCCGGCTCGACCATGCCGTAGTCGTGGTGGTGCGACGGCGAGCCGCTGAAGTAACCCAGCGTGAATTCGCCATTGCGCGCGAAGCCGCTGGCCTGCTTGTCGTGCCAGACGCGTTCGGAGATCGCCCGTTGTTCGCGGTTGAAGAAGTTCGGCACCACGGCCACCGGCCGCTCGGTGCACTCGGCCAGCCGGGCGGCCAGGAAATCGGTGGTGGCGATGGCGCCGTCGCACAGGTCCAGCGTCGCCCGCATGCGGCCCAGGTAGCCGAACCAGAAGTCCCACCAGTGCGCGGCATCGATGTCCTGGTCCAGCGTGTTCATGACCAGGTGCGCGTAGCGGGTGTCGAAGACGAGATCGTCGACGTCGAACAACACCTGCTTGCCGCGCCGGTGGAACGCCGTGATCAGCCGCAGCAGCCGGGATTCGTAGCCCGAGCGGCAGACCACCAGCCGATCGGCGCGCGCGGCGATCTCTTCGGCGGCTTGTTCGAGGTCGGCCCGATGGAACCAGCAGGCCGAGTGTTCCGGCACGCCGGCCTGATCGTCGGCCGCGTCCGCGTCGTCCGCCTCATCCGCGTCGCCGGCGTCGAGCAGCTGCGCCATGTTGTAGCAGCGGTAGCGGAAGGTGCTGGTGTTCGGCTCCTCGTAGTAGTAGGCCACGCGGCGCCGGCCCCGGCTCAGCCGTTCCAGGCGCTGCGCCAGCGGCAGCTGCCAGGGGTCGGCATAGGCTTGCTCGGGCGTCTCGGCCGTGAACATCAGACCCTCGCGACCAGTTGGTCGACGATCGGCTGCAGCGCCGCCGGCCCGTACTCGGCCGCGCCGGTCGGGGGCTCGAAGCCGCGCACCAGGCACAGCAGGTCACCGCGGCGCAGCACGTCGTCGCAGCGCCGGCGGGCCTCGTCGTCGGCCGCGGCCGGGCGGTCGTCCGACTGCAGCAGGCAAACCACGCGCGCAGGCTCGACCGCGGCCAGCGCGGCTGCGGCGTTCCACCAGGCATCGGTGATGAGCAGCTCGCCGTCGATCAGGTCCAGTTCGGCCTTGGCGTCCTGGATCGGCAGGAAGCGAAGTTGCAGTTCGCCCTCCCAGGCTTGGCCGCCGGCCTGCAGCAAGGCTTGCAGCGCGGCCGGTGGCGCCGGCTGGGTGCGCGTGACCAGGCGCAGATCGGCCGCGCAGCGGCGGGCCAGCAGCAGGCCCAGGACGAGCGCGGGGTTGCCGGCATCGGACGGGTTGCCGCTGGCGACGGCATCCAGCACCAGCGTGATGCGCTTGCGTCCGCGCGCCGGCGTGTGGAACACCTGCAGCGCGGTCCACGGTGGCAGGCTTGGGGACGAGGCACCGGCCGGCTCATGACAGACGGGCGCCGCCCCGACCGCGCCCTCGGCCGCGCCTTCAGCCGCGCTCGTAGCCGCACCCTCAGCCGCGCCCTCGGCCGCGTTCTCGTTCGACAGCGGCGGGAGGCCCACCACCGCGTCGCCGAACAAGGCGGTCAGCATGCGCGAGGCCGGCCGCTCCGGCACGTGGGTGGCCACGTCCAGCGCGCCTTGCTGCTGCAACGATTGGCGCAAGGCGTGGTCGGTCAGCAGGCGGCGCAAGCCGGCGTGGCAGGCATCGGCGCTGGTGGTGTCGACGAACAGCGCGTTGCGTTCGTGGACCGCAAAGCTGTCAGTGCCGCCGTTCTCGGGGACGATCACGGCGGCGCCGCAGGCCATGGCCTCCATGGCCGTCAGCCCCATCGCCTGGTACTGCGAGAAGTCGGCGAAGACATCGACTTCGTTGAGCAGCACCGCCATCTGCTGCGGGTTCAGCACGCCGACGTTGGTCCATTCGAAGTCGCCCGGCAAGGCCCTGAACTCCGGCGCCGACGAGGGCACCCCGAACAGGATGATCTCGACCTGCGACCCGAACTCGGCCGCGATGCGGGCCAGCACCTGCATCGTCAGCAGCGGCGCGCGCCGCGGCGTCGACGGCCTGATCATCGCGGTGATGCGCAACGGCGCTTGCGGCCAGGCGGCGCGGCGGCGCGGCCGCGGCACGAACAGGTCGACGTCGAACGAAGGCCCGATCAGGTGGCACTGCCGGCCGGTGCGCTGGCGCACGAGGTCGGCGTTCCAGCGCGTCTTCGTCACGCACACCATCTCCGGGATCGCGGTGTAGGACCGCAGCGCGCCTTCGTAGCCGGCCGAGCCGATGCGGTAGAAGCTGGGCTCGAAGTCCTGCACGTAGTAGCCGAGCACCGCAGCCGGGTCGGCCTGGCGCAGCGGCTCGATCCAGTACACCGAGACGTTGAGCGTGGCGATCACCGCGTCGAAGCCGCGGCACAGGCCGGCCACCGCGCGTTCGTCGGCCGCGTAGTGCAGCGGGAACGGCAGCTGCGCATGGCCGGCTTCGAACGCGGCGCGATTGGCTTCGAAGTTGAGCAGGTGCACATCGACACCCATGCGCTGCATCGCGCGCGCCTCGCACAGCACCACGTTGGTACCGCCGCCCGCGTCCTGCACCGGCAGCACGAAGATGACGCGGCGGCCGGCCCAGCGGCGGCGGCCTTGCACCGTCAACTCGTGCCGCGCGGCGAGCTGCGCCGCGTGGCTGCGGATGCCTTCCATCGTGCGGTCGAAGCGGCAGACGTGAACCCCGGCGTCGATCAGCGGCTGGCCATGCTTGCGCGACAGCGCCTCGTCGGAAGCCTTGACCAGCAGGCGCCGGCGTTCGTTCGAATAACTCTTCGATTGAGCGTGATGGACGTAGACGTCGTCGGCCACCGCCAGGCTGAAGCCGGCCTCGCCGGCGCGCAGGCAGTAGTCGTTCTCCTCGCCGAAGCCCTTGCCGAAGACCTCCTCGTCGAACAGGCCGATGCGTTCGATCAGCGTGCGCTTGATGAGCAGGCAAAAGCCGTTCAGGAAGTTCAGCCGCGGGTACGACTGGCTGGACGTCTGCGCCACCCATTGCGCCATGTCGGCGATGGCCATGCCCGGCGGCAGCGCGTTGTCCGACCAGTCGCCGTTGCGGGCGATCTCGGGGATCGATTGCCACGAGGCCGTGTTGCTCAGCGGGCCGACGATGCCGATCAGCGGGTCCGATCCGGCGCACATCACCAGGCGGTCGAGCCAGTCGCGGCTGACGATGGTGTCGCTGTTGAGCAGCACGAGGCAGGGCGCCGTCGAGCGGCGCATGCCCTGGTTGGCGGCCAGCGTGTAGCCCTGGGCGGCCTCGTTGCGCAGCAGCAGGGCGCCGTGCTGCTGCGCGTAGGCGGCCAGGTAGTCGCGCGTCGGCGCCGCGCTGCCGTCGTCGACGATCACCAGCCCGTAAGGCGCCGGCGTGTGCAGGCGCACCGATTCGAGGCAGCGCTTCACGTCGTCGAGCGCGTTGTGCACGCAGACGATGATGTCCACCGGCTGCTCGTGGACCACCAGCTCGTGGCCCAGCGTGGCCGGCAGCGGCCAGGCCGCCGACGGCGCCGACGGCACCGGCGCCGTCGCCGCTGCCGGCGCGTGGCCGCGCGCGGCCAGGCGGCGGGCCGCACCCAGCACGCCGCCGGGCCCCTGGGTCAGCAGCACGCGGGTGCTCACGCGCAGCAGCCGCAGGCCGCCGCGCAGCACGCCGCCATGCGTGCGCAGGTAGGCGCCGGCGACCTGGCGGGCGCGCCGCGTCCGCCGCAGCAGCGTGCCGGCGCTGCGGTAAGGCGCCATCAGCCGCCAGGAGCGCGACGCCAGCACGGCCTGCAGCTCGGCACGGCTGGCCTGCAGTTGCTCCTGCAGTTGCTCCTGCACCCGCGCCGCATCGCGCTGCGCCTGGCTCAGCTCGTCGTTCAACTGCTGGGCCTGCTGGGCGTGCTGCCGGGACTCTTGCTGCACCTGTTGCAACTGCCGTTGCTGCGCGGCCGTGGCCTGTTGCCAGGCCTCCCGTTCCGCGGCGTGATGCTGCTGCGCGAGATCGATCCTGGCGGCCAGCTCGCTTGCCTGCTGCGCCGCGGCCGAGCGCTCGTCGCCGAGCTGCCGCTGCAGTTGCAGCAGCGCCTGCTGGCCGGCCTCCATCGCCGCTTCCCGGCAGGCGACGACCTGGTGCAGCTCGGCGCCCGACCAGCGCTGGCGCCACTTGTCGAAGTAGCGCGCCATGCCCTGCCGGACCACTTCGGCGGCCGGCCGCGCGCCAAAGCCCGACTGGCCGGCATTGCGGTAACAGCAGGTCGTCCGGTCGACATGCAGGAAGTCGGTGTGGCGCGACAACTGGGTCCAGAAATCCCAGTCTTCGTAGACCGCCAGGCTCTCGTCGACCCGGACGCCCTGCGCCAGCAGGCTGCGCTCGAAAAGCACCGCGTGGATGGGCAGGAAGTTGCGCCCCCACAGCCGATGGCGGTCGAAGGCCTGGCGCTGTTCGTGGACGCTGGTGCAGCGGCCATCCTGATAGAACTCCACGCGCGTGTTGGCGTACGCGGCGCGCAGCGATGGCTGCGCGGCGAGTCCTTGAGTCAAGGCCTGCAGATGGTCGGGAAACAGGACGTCGTCGTCGTCGAGAAAGCCGACCCAGTGTCCCGTGGCGGCGTCCAGCCCGGCGTTGGCGGCTTGGGCGCGCGTCAAGGGCATGCCGAAGTCCACCCAGCGGATCGGCCGCCGGCCCCAGCGCTCGCCGAGCGGCCGGTGCCCCGGCCCCTTGGCGTTGACGACGACGATCTCGACCGCGGCATAGGTCTGGTCGGCCACCGACTGCAAGGCCTCGTCGAGGCTGGGCCGGTCCATGCTGCGCACGATGATGCTGACCAGCGGCGAGGCGGCGGTGTCGTTCATGTCGGGGGTCCTCATCGCCATCCGAGGGCCTGCAGGAGCAGCGGCAACTGCTCGGTCCAGGCGTGGTGCCGGATGGCGTCGGCGTGGGCGTTTTCGGCCATGGCCCGATAGGCGTCGGGCGACGCGAGCACCGCTTCGATCTGCTGCTCCCACTCGTGGCCGCGCGCAATGCGGCCGTTGACGCCGTCGTCGATGCACGCCAGATGGTTGACCGTCGGCGATGCGACGCTGACGGTGCCGACCGCGGCTGCCTCGAAGTACTTCAAGGGCGACTTGCAGTCGGTGAAGACGTTGGCCTGCAGCGGCATCAGGTTGACCTCCACCGATGCCACCAGCCGCTGCAGGTTGATCCAGTCGGTGAAGGGCTGGCGCCGGATGCGTCCGTCGAAGCGCGCCAGCGCCGGGCCCGGCGCGATGAAGCCGACCAGCATCAGGCCCAGCGTGGGCCGGCGCGCCATCAGCCGGGCGATGGCCGGCTCCACCGTGGCGTAGTCGAACTGGTGCGACGGCGTGCCGCTGAAATAACCCAGCATCGGCAGGCCATCGGCCGCGAACCCGGCGTCGTGCTTGGCCGACCACAGGCGCTGCGAGATGGCCAGCTGCTCGCGGTTCATGAAGTTGGGCACCACCACCGCCGGCTTGCCGGTGAACTCGCGGATGCGCTCGGCCAGGAAGGCGTTGGTGGTGATGACGCCGTCGCAGCGCTCCACCGTGGCGCGCCACCGGGCGACGGTGCCGAACCAATGGTCCCAGACGCGGGGATCGTCCTTGTCCAGGCCCAGCGTGCTGATCAGCAGGTGGACATGCCGCGTGTCGATGACCAGGTCGTCGACGTCGAACAGCACCGGCTTGCCCAGGCGCGTGAAGCGGTCGATCAGCCGCACCAGCCGGTGTTCGTAGCCCGAGCGGCACACCACCAGCACGTCGGCGCGCTCGGCGATCTCGTGCGTCGCCCCGAGGTCGCGGCGGAAGAACCAGCTCGCCGAGTAGTGGGCCCCCGGCTGGGCGTTGAGCAACTGCGCCATGTTGTAGGCGCGGTAGCGGAAGGTGCTGGTGTTGGGTTCCTCGTAGTAGTAGGCGACGCGGTGCTCGCCGCGGGCGAGCATGGCCAGGCGGTCGGGCGTCGGCGAGAGCCAGGGGTCCGCGTACGGCTGCTCGGGAATCGGCGTGGCGAACATCAGCGGCCCGCGGTCAGCAGTGCCGCGGTGGCCGCCAGGCCGGGCGCGTCGTCGCGGGCCGGCGCGGCGCCGGGCTGGCGGCGGCTGGGGTGCGCGTCGCCGCCCAGCCGTTCGACGGCCTGGCGCAAGGCTTGCACGACGGCGTCGCGCTGCAGAGCGCAGACCAGCGCGCCGGGGATCGCGCCGGGGATCGCGCCATGTATCGCGCCGGGTGCCGCGTCGGCCGGCACGGCCGTGGCAACCACGACGACGGCGTGCTCCGCCGCCACGCCCAGGGGCGGCGGCAATGCCGCGCCGGGCGGCGGCAGCCGCAGGGCCAGCAACGCCTGCTGCCGTGCCTGCCAGGCGGCGCCGGCATCGAGGTGATCGAGCGACGTCGGGCGTTGGCCTTGGCGCAGCGTGACCTGCGGCAGGCCTGGCGCCGCGAACAGGAAGTCCCAGCGCTGCGGATCCAGCACGCCGAGGGCCAGCGCCTGCTCGATGGCGTCCAGGCCGATCGCGAAGCGTTGCCGGTCGACCGGCGCCATCACCTCGAACAGGAAGACGTCGCGGCCGCTGGCGGGCGGCGGCGGCATGGCGGCCGCTGCTTGCCGGTCAGCCGGCTCGAAGCTGGTGGCCTGCTGCGCCAGATGCGGGAAGCCGCGGCCCACCAGGTGCTGCTGGAACCGCTGCGTGCCGACCGCGAAGCGCAGGTCGGTGCGCGCCAGCAGCGCGGCGCTGCCGCCGTCGCCCGGCGCGGCGTCGCGCAGGCCGGGGTCATCGGGGTGCAGCAGGCACACCAGGTCTTCGACGGGCAGTTCGGCAAGGGCGTCGGCGGCGCAGCGACTGCAGGCCGCCAGCATCAGTTCGCCGTCGAAGCGATCGAACTCCTGGCTGGAACCCGGCAGCGCCGGCCCGCCGAGGATGCACTCGCCCTGCACGGCCAGGCCCTGGCCGCGCAGCCACTCGTTCAGCGCGCAGGGGTCGATGGCCTGTTGCGTGGCGATCAGGCGCAGGTCGGCCTGCAGCCGGTTCGCGCTCAGCACCGCGAGCGCCAACGCGGCTTGCATGCCATCGCGCTGGCCGGGCGGGTCGATGCGCTGGCACAGCAGCGTGACGCGCCGGCGGCTGGCGCGCGGCGTGCGATAGAAGAGCGGTGCCGATGGCCTGCCCGACAGCGGCCCTGCGGCCGGTGCCCAGTCGGGCCCGAGGCGCGGCGCCGCGGCGGGCGGCGCTTCGGCATGCCCCGGTGCCGCGAGCCGGCGCCGGGCTTCCAGCGCCAGCCTCGACAAGGTCGCACGCCAACCCAGTCGCCGACGGTAGGACTGCAGCTTGGCCAGCTGCTGCAAGGCGTGAGAGGGCAAGGTGCGGAAGGCGGCCGGCGCGGCGTCGAGTGCAGAACCGAAAATTCTACTGTCGCGCTGCAGGGCGGCCGGTCACCGATCCAGCGCCCCCGTGTGCCCGCGCCAGCCGTCGGCCAGGCCGCGCCCCATCATCCGCAAGCGCGCCCAGCGCCCCGGCGCCAACAGCCCGAAGTACAGCAGCAGCGACCGCAATTGCCGCGCATCGGCACGCTTCCAGGCGGCGGTGGCATGGGCGCGCCGGCGCAGCAGCAGGCCGTTGCGCCACATGTAGTAGTAGCGAAACGGCGCGTGCAGCGCCAGCCGCCGCCAGCCGAAGAACCACAGCCGCAGTTGCCGCTGCCCCAGCCGGTGGTGCAGCCGCGCCGCCGGCACGCCGAGCAGTTGCCAGCCGGCGGCGGCGGCGCGCAGGCACCACTCGGTGTCGACCTTGTCGATGAACAAGCCCTCGTCCATCTCGCCGACGGCCCGCAGCGCGGCGGCCGGGATCAGCGTGCCCGAGGCGATCAGCAGGTCGCAGTCGATCCAGGCCTCGCCGGCCGCCGGCAGCAGCGCCTCGTAGCGCCCGCGGCGAAAGCGCACGAAGCCGTCGCTGTGGCCTTGCTCGTCGACGATCAGCGGCCCGGCGGCCGCCGGCCGCAGCCCCGCCGCGGCGGCGGCCTGCAGCGCGGCTTGCAGCGCCGCCACCATGCCCGGCTGCGGCAGGCTGTCCTGGTCGAGCAGCAGCACCTGGGCGGCGCCGCCCTGCAGCGCGGCGCGGATGCCGACGTTCTGCGCCGCGCCGACGCCGAGGTTGCGGTCGAGCCGGATCAGTTGCATGCCGCCGGCCACCACCGGCGGCTGCGGGCTGGCGTTGTCGACCACGATCACCGCGTGCAGTGGCGCGGCCTGCAACGCCGCCAGCAGCGCGGCCAGCGCGCCGGCGTCGGGGTGGTAGCTCACCACCACGGCGGCGACCGTGGGCGTGGTCACGCCGGCAGCACGATCTCGCCGTAGGCGGCCAGGGCGGCGTCGGCCGTCAGCAGCCGCAGCGGCTCGGCCAAGGCCTGGGCCACCAGCATCCGGTCGAACGGATCGCGATGATGCAAAGGCAGTTGCACGATCCCCGCGGCATGCGCCGCGCTGACCGGCAGCTCGATGAAGCCGCTGGCGTCGATGGCGGCTGCCAGTGCGGCAGGGTCGGCCTTCAGCTTGCCGAGGCGGGTCTTGAGGGCGATCTCCCACAGCGAAGCGGCCGAGACGTGGACTTCTTCGGCGCCCTCGATGACGCGGCGCGTCGCCGGCTTGAGCAGCGGCGACCCCGCCACGGCCCACAGGAAGACCTGCGTGTCCAGCAGCAGGCGCATCAGCGCCCTTCGAAGCCGGCCAGTACGTCGGCCGGCAGCGGCGCGTCGAAGTCTGGCGCGATGCTCAGCTTGCCCTTGAGCACGCCGAACCGGACCTGCCGCTTCGGCGGGGCCAGTTGCGTGATGCGCGCCACCGGCTTGCCGTTGCGGCTGACGACCACGTCATCGCCCGCGGCAGCCTCGTCCACGAGCTGCGACAAACGGGTCTTGGCGTCGTAGATGTTGACGGTTGCCATGAAGCGGGCCTCGCCGGAGTTGACCAAGTCTAGTCTGGCTGCGGACCGCGCGTCCAGCCGCCACCGCCGGCGCCGATATCATCGCAGCCCCCGCCCGCGCTGCCTGCGCGCCGCCGGTTCCACGGCGCTCTTCCCCGACCCTGCGACTTGCCCGCCGATCCCGTCTTCACCCGTTCCCGCGCCGCATGAATCCCTCGTCCTGGTGGCTGTTCCTGCGCTTTGCGCAGCGCGAAGTCACGAACCGCTTCGCCGGCTCGCTGCTCGGCGGGCTGTGGGCGCTGCTGCATCCGCTGGCGCTGCTGCTGATCTACAACTTCGTCTTCACCTCGGTGCTGAAGATCCGGCCGCCGCCGGAGACGGCGGTGCCCTTCCTCGTCTTCCTGGCGCTGGCGCTGTGGCCCTGGCTGGCGTTTTCCGAATCGGTGATGCGCGGCACCATGTCGGTGGTGGGCAATGCCGCGCTGGTCAAGAAGATCCCGTTCGCGCACGAGCTGGTGGTCTACGCGGCGGTGGCGGCGAGCTTCGTGCTGCAGCTCACCGGCTTCGCGGTGGTGCTGGCGTTCCTGGCCTTCACCGGCCATGCGCTGCACTGGAGCGGGCTGCCGCTGGTGCTGTACGGCCTGCTGGCGCTGGCCTGCCTGGGCACCGGCATGGCGCTGCTGCTGGGCGCGCTGCAGGTCTTCGTGCGCGACGTCGAGCAGGGCCTGGTGCCGCTGATGGGCATCCTCTTCTACCTCTGCCCCATCCTCTACACCGTGAGCATGGTGCCGCCGTGGATGCGCGAATGGATGTGGCTCAACCCGGTGGCGGTGCTGATCGAGGCGGTGCGCGAGGCGCTGCTGCAAGGCCGCCTGCTGCCCAGCGCCGCCGAGTGGCAAGCCGGCGGGCTGTGCCTGGCGCTGCTGTTGGCGGGGCGGCTGGTGTTCCGCCGCCTGTCGCCGCATTTCGAGGAAGCGCTGTGAGTGCCGTGCCCGATGAGCCGCCGCTGATCTCGCTGCGCAAGGTCGGCAAGGCCTACCCGGTGCACGCCTCGGCGGCCAGCCAGCTGGCGTCGCTGTGGGCCAAGCTGCGCGGCGTGCCGCATGCGGCGTCCAGCTTCCAGGCGCTGCAGGACATCTCCTTCGACGTGCGGCGCGGCGAATCGACGGCGCTGGTGGGCGTCAACGGCGCCGGCAAGTCCACGCTGCTGAAGGTGATCGCCGGCGTCGTCAAGCCCAGCAGCGGCGAGATGGTGACGCGCGGCCGCGTCGGCGCGCTGCTGGAGCTGGGCGCCGGCTTCCACCCCGAGTACACCGGGCGCGAGAACATCGGCCTGAGCTGCGCGCTGATGGGCTTGTCGCCGGCCGAGACGCGCCAGCACGTGGGCCGCATCGTCGAGTTCGCCGACATCGGCGCCCATATCGAGCAGCCGGTCAAGCACTACTCGTCGGGCATGGTGGTGCGGCTGGGCTTCGCGGTGGCCACCGCGCTGACGCCCGACGTGCTGATCACCGACGAGGTGCTGTCGGTCGGCGACGAATCGTTCCAGCGCAAGTGCATCGCCTGGATGGAGCGCTACCTGGAAGGCGGCGGCACGCTGCTGCTGTGCTCGCACAGCATGTACCACGTGCAGAAGCTGTGCTCGCGGGCGCTGTGGATCGACGGCGGCCGCGTGCGCATGGCCGACGATGCCGCCGAGGTCACGCGCCAATACCTCACCTGGCACGACGAGCGCAGCGCCGCGGCGCGCAAGCTGCAGCCCGTGGCGCAGGCCGCCGGCGGCAGCCTGTACCAGGTGCGCAGCATGCGGCTCAACGACCGCGCCGACGACGAGCCGCTGGTGCTGCCCGAGAAAGGCACGCTCACCGTCAGCGGCACCGTGTACTCGCCCGACGACCGCGTGCCGCAGGTGGCGGTGGGCATGGTGCGGCTCGACGGCACGCCGGTCGCCGGCTGCTATTCCGAGATGGACGGCTTCGCGCTGCGCAAGCTCGAACCGCATCTCTACGCCTACACGCTGGTGCTGCCCGAGCTGCCGCTGCTGCCCGGGCCCTACGTCGCGCGCAGCCATGCGATGGACCCCGAAGGCATGCGCATGTTCGACCACGTCGAGTTGCGCTTCGACATCGCCGGCCGCTCGCGCGAGACCGGCTTCGTCAAGCTCGACCACCGCTGGTCGTGAACGCATTGGCCGGCCCGCGGGTGCTGCACGTGATGCCGCCGGGCGGTGGCGGCGTCGAGCGCTGCGTGCGCGAGCTGCTGGCGGAACGCCCCGGAGATTGCGTGCTGCACGTCGCGCAGGCGCAGTGGGTGCTGGAGCGGCCCGGCGCCGTGCCGCGCTTCACGCCACTGGCGCCGGATGATCTCGTGCGTTGGGTCGCCGCTGGCTTGGCCGACGCGGCGCCCGGCGCGCCACTCGCGCAGCACTCGCTGCAAGCGCTGCACGCGCACGGCACCGTGCCGGCCGTACGCGCGGCCTGCGCGCGCATCGGCGCCGCCAGCGGCGCGCCCTATTTGCTGACGCTGCACGACATCTGGTTCGCCGACCCGGCGCTGCCCGCCGACGAACGCGCCGCGCGGCTGGCCTTCGTGCGCGGCGCGGCGCGCTGCACGGCGCCCAGCCGCTTCATCGTCGAGCACGCGCGCCAGGCACTCGGCGCCGGCTTCGACTGCCGGCTGGTGCCGATGGGGGCGCGGCCGTTCGTGCCGTTCTTGCCGTTCGTATCGTCGGCCGTGGCGCTGCCGCCGCCCGATGGCGAGTACGCCGTCGCGGTGATCGGCGCCATCGGCGCGCACAAGGGCCTGGTGGCGCTGGAGGCGTTGTCGGCGCTGCTGCCGCCGCCGCATCGCATCGTCGTGCTGGGCTACACCGAGCGCCAGCTGCGCCCGGGCTGGACCGCCGAGGGTCGCATCCGCGTGCACGGCATGTTCGGCCCCGACGAGTTGCCGGCGCTGGTCCGCCACTACGGCGCGCGGCTGGCGCTGTTCCCGCCCGGCATGCCCGAAAGCCATTGCTATGCCTTGAGCGACGCCTGGATGAGCGGCCTCACGGTGCTGGCGCCCGACCACGGCGCGCTGGCCGAGCGCGTGCGCCGCCACGGCGGCGGCGCCTTGTACGACCCCGGCATCGCGCCGGCCGAACTGGCGGCGCGCGTCGACCAGGCCTTGCGCGCGGCGCGGCGCCACGACGGCGGCGTGCCGCTGGCGCCGCCGCTGCCGGCGATGGAGACGATGATGGCGACGATGAATGAGATCTACGCGACGCTGCCGGTCCCGCAGGCATCGACAGGCGTAGCGCCGCCGGCCGCCGACGAAGGCCTGCAGGCACTGGCCCAGGGCCACCTCGACAGCGCCTTCATGCGCCGCGAGGTGACCGACCTGGCGCGCGCGCTGGACGACGCGGCGGCCCGCCAGGCCGCGCTGCAGCAGCGCCTGGATGCGGCCGAGCAGGCCCTCGACGCGCTGCAGCAGCGCCACGCGCGGCTGACGCAGCGCCTGCGCCGCCTGCTGGCCTGGCTGCCGGCCTCGTGGCAGGCGCGGTTGATCGAGCGCGAGCGCCGCGCCTTGAGCGATTGAGTCGATGGCCGAAGCGCCCGACACCCTGAACCCCGCGCAGATGGCCGCGGTGCAGCAGCTCGACGCACCGTGCCTGGTGCTGGCCGGCGCCGGCTCGGGCAAGACGCGGGTCATCGTGCACAAGATCGCGCGGCTGCTGCAGGCCGGGCTGGAGCCCAGGCAGATCGCCGCGATCACCTTCACCAACAAGGCGGCGCAGGAGATGCGCGAGCGCGCCAAGGCGCTGGTCGGCGCGCGCGCCGCCAAAGACCTGGCGATCAGCACGTTTCACTCGCTGGGCGTGCGCATGCTGCGCAGCGACGGCCAGCGCCTGGGGCTGAAGCCGCAGTTCAGCATCCTCGACAGCGACGACGTGCTGGGCGTGCTGCGCGACGCCGGCGGCTGCAGCGACAACGCGCAGGCGCGGCGCTGGCAATGGGCCATCAGCCTGTGGAAGAACCAGGGCCTGGACGCCGACGCCGCCGAAGGCGCCGCCGCCGACGAGCCGCAGCGCGCCGCGGCGCGCGTGATGCGGCTGTACCAGGAGCGGCTGGCGGCCTACCAGGCGGTGGACTTCGACGACCTGATCGGCCTGCCGCTCAAGCTGCTGCAACGCGACGCCGAGGCGCGCGCGCAATGGCAGGCGCGCTTTGGCCACGTGCTGGTCGACGAATACCAGGACACCAACGCCGTGCAGTACGAGCTGCTCAAGGTCCTGGTCGGCGCGCGCACGCCGTTCACCGCGGTGGGCGACGACGACCAGAGCATCTACGGCTGGCGCGGCGCGACCATCGACAACCTCAAGCGCCTGCCCGAAGACTTCGCGCGCTTGAAGATCATTGCGCTGGAGCAGAACTACCGCAGCACCGGCCACATCCTGCGCGCCGCCAATGCGGTGATCGCCAAGAACCCCAAGCTGTTCGAGAAGAAGCTGTGGAGCGCCTTCGGCGACGGCGAGCCGGTGCGCGTGATCGACTGCGACGGCGAGGAGCACGAAGCCGAGCGCGCGGTCGCCCGCATCCAGACGCTGCGCGCCGGCGGCGCGGTGCGCTGGCGCGACCTGGCGGTGCTGTACCGCGCCAACCACCAGGCGCGCGTGTTCGAGCAGAAGCTGCGCGCCGCGCAGATTCCGTACAAGGTGTCGGGCGGGCAGAGCTTCTTCGACCGCGCCGAGATCAAGGACCTGTGCGCCTGGCTGCGCCTGCTGGTCAACCCCGACGACGACCCCGCCTTCCTGCGCGCGGCGACCACGCCCAAGCGCGGCATCGGCCACCAGACGCTGGCTTCCCTTGGCGAGTTCGCCGCACGGTGGAAGCTGAGCCTGTTCGAGGCGCTGTTCGCGCCCAGCCTCGGCATGGCGCTGAAAGGCAAGGCCGTCGACGCGCTGCACGCCTTCGGCCGCGAGGTCAACGACCTCGAGCACCGCGCCCGCCACGCCCAGGGCGGCGAGGCGGCGCGCGCGCTGCTGCTCGGCTGGCTGAAAGCCATCGCCTACGAGCAGCATTTGCTCGACGGCGAAGACAGCGACAAGCTCGCCGCCGCGCGCTGGCGCAACGTGCTCGACTTCGTCGACTGGATCGCCAAACGTTGCGGCGGCGAAGGCGATGGCGCAAGCGAAGGCGGCGACGAGCCGCAGACCCTGCTGCAGGTGGCGCAGACCATCAGCCTGATCATCAGCCTGGCCGAGCGCGGCGACGAGCAGGACGTGGTCACGCTGTCGACGCTGCACGCCGCCAAGGGGCTGGAGTGGCCGCATGTCTGGCTGGCGGGCGTCAACGAAGGGCTGCTGCCGTTCCGCAGCGGCGACGAGGAGCTGAGCGCCGAGCGGCTGCAAGAAGAGCGCCGGCTGATGTACGTGGGCATCACCCGCGCGCGCCAGACGCTGGTGGTCAGCAGCCTGCGCCGGCGCAAGCGCGGGCGCGACTACGTGGCCGGCGTGCCCAGCCGCTTCATCGCCGAGATGAAGCTCGACGAAGTGGCCGGCGCCAAGGAAGACCCGCGCGAACGCCTGAAGCGCCTGCGCGCCGAGCTGGCCGCCAAGGCCACCGCCGCGCCGCCGCTGGGCTGACGACGATGCGGCACGCCCTGCACCCGCTGCATCCCCTGCACGCGCTGGCGCTGCTGGCCAGCGCGGCGCTGGCCATCGCCTCGGCGCCGTGGGCGCTGGACCGGCCGTGGCTGAACGTCGCGTTCAAGCCGCTGGCCACCGTGCTGATCATCGCCTACGCCTGGCGGCGCGGCCGCGCCACGCCGGCCGCGCGGCGCTGGGTGCTGGCCGGGCTGCTGCTGTCGCTGGCCGGCGACGTGGCCTTGCTGTGGCCGCAGCGCGGCTTCCTGCCCGGGCTGGTGAGCTTTCTGCTGGCGCACCTGGCCTACCTGATGGCCTTCACCCGCGTGCAGCCGCTGGCGGCGCGGCGCTGGCCGTTCGCCGCCTACGCCACGCTGGCGGCCGTGGTGCTGGCGGGGCTGTGGCCCGGCGTGCCGGCGGCGCTGCGCGCTCCGGTGCTGGCCTACGTGGCCTGCCTGGCGGCAATGGCGGCGCAGGCGGCCGTGGTCTGGCGGGCGGGTGCGGCGCCGGCGACGGACGCGGCGGCGGCCGCCGGCCGCCGGCTGGCGCTGGGCGGCGCGCTGTTCCTGCTGAGCGATGCGCTGCTCGCCACCAACCGCTTCGCGGCGCCGCTGCCGCTGGCTTCGCTGTGGATCCTGGCCAGCTACTGGGCGGCGCAGTGGTGCATCGCCTCGTGGCTGGCGCCGCCGGCCAGCGAAGAGGGCAATTGAGGGCTCAAGTCCGGCGCGCGACGGCCGATAACCGTCGAACGAAGAACGAGGAGTCCAGCCGATGGCGCCGGAACGCCGCAACCATTACCGCATCCTGCACGTGCAGCCCGAGGCGCCGCTGGAAGTCATCCGCGCCAGCTACCGCACGCTGATGAGCACGCTGCGCGCCCACCCCGACCTCGGCGGCGACCCCGAGGCCGCCGCGCGCATCAACGCCGCCTACGCGGTGCTGACCGACCCGGCGCGCCGCCGCGCCTACGACCAGCAGCTGCGCGCTGCCGGCCGCGCGGCGGCGCCGGGCGCGGCGAGGTCGGCGCCGCCCAAGCCGGCGGCGGCCGCCGCGCCGCCGCCTCGCCCGGCCCCGCCGCCGCCGTCCCCGCCGGTGGTGGTGCCGCACGATGCCGCCACCTGGCGCGCCGACCGCGCCTGCCCGTTCTGCCGCCACGCGTTGCCGGCGGCGCTGCAGGCCGACAGCCGCTGCGCCGGCTGCGACAGCCCGCTGTTCCCGCGCCCGCACTTCGACCGCGGCGAACTGCTGGGCCGCCGCCGCAGCCCGCGCAGTGCGCGGCCGCTGGCCGCCGCGCTGCGCCTGCCGGGCCGGCCGGGCGACCACCCGGCGCGGCTGCGCGACCTCTCGCTCAGCGGCCTGTGCCTGCTGTCGCCGGTGCCGGCGCCCGAGCGCAGCGCGATGCGCGTCATCACCGCCGACTTCGACGCCGTGGCCGTGGTGGTGGGCTGCCGCCGCCAGGGCGGCGACTGGCTGCTGCACGGCGAGCTGCTGACACTGCGGCTGCTGCGCAGCCAAGGCGTGTTCGTCTCGGCCAGCGCCTGAACGTTGCGACGCGCGTCGGCGCGCGCCGGCGGGCGCGCGCTCAGCCGGGCGGCAGCGCGTCGAACTCGGCGAACGGCACGTCGGCGCCGGGAAGCTGCGACAGCGGCACGTGTTCGCAGACGGCGGCGAACTCGGCCCACAGCGCCTGCACCGCGGCGCTGTTGTGGGCGCGCGCGATCGAGTGCGTCGACAGCCACTCGAACACCTCCACCACCGTGCCATCGCTGGCGCGCATCAGGTGGGCCGGGCGGTCGGTCACCAGCGCCTCGCGGTGCAGCACCTCCCAGTGGCGCAGGGCCAGCAGTTCCAGCGCGGCGGCCATGCCGGGCTTGGGTCGATAGCCGGCGATCACGAAGCGTCCCATCGCTGCCTCCTCGGTGGACTATCGTGCCGGAGCCGGCAGCGGCCGGGAAGGCGCTCGTTTCGGGGCCCCCGAGTGGGGGGTGGGCGCGTTACATGCCCTTGAACAGCCCGCTGTAGCTGCGGCTGACTTCCAACTTCTGCGGATGGCCGCGCACGCTGACGATCTGGCGGCCGCGGAAGTCGCGCGTGATGCCGGCGATGGCCTTCACGTTGACCAGCGTGCTGCGGTGGATCTGCCAGAAGGCCTGCGGGTCGAGTTCGTCGACCAGCTCCTTGATCGGCTTGCGGATCAGCGCCTCGACCTGCGCCGTCTGCACGCGCGTGTACTTCTCGTCGCTGACGAAGAACAGCACCTCGTCGACGGCGATCATCTGGATGGTGGCGCCGACGTTGGCCTGGATCCACTGCAGGTAGGGCGCCGGCGCGCTGCCGCCGCCGCCGGCCGCGCCGAGGTGCGCCGACAGCTGGTGCAGCAACTGCTGCAGCGGCTGCGCCGGGCGGTCTTCGTCGGCCGGCGCGGCGCCGCGGCGGCGGGCGTCCAGCCGGCGCTGCAGGCGCTCGGCGGTGAGCTGCAGCCGCTCGCGTTCGGCCGGCTTGAGCACGTAGTCGACCACGCCTTGCTCGAAGGCCTCCACCGCGTACTGGTCGTAGGCGGTGATGAAGACGATCTCGGGCAGCGGTTCGTCGTCGTCGTCATGGCCCTCGCGCGGCGGCAGCTGGGCGATGCGGCGCGCCGCGTCGACGCCGGTCAGCCCCGGCATGCGGATGTCGAGGAACACGATGTCGGGCCGGTGCTCGGCCACCAGGTCCACCGCCTCCTGGCCGTTGCGCGCCTCGGCGACGATCTGCAGCTCGGGCCAGGCCTCGGCCAGCCGCGCGCGCAGCTGTTCGCGCATCAGGCGCTCGTCGTCGGCCAGGATGGCGCGCGGCGCGGCGGCGGGGTCGGCGGTGGTGTCGGGGGCGGCGTCGTTCATCGGCAAATCCTAGGGCGGGGGCGGCGTGGAATACTGAAGCCTCTGACGAGGACCTCGCGAATGACCAAGACCCATCGCATCGCGGTGATCGCCGGCGACGGCATCGGCAAGGAAGTGATGCCCGAGGCGCTGCGCGTGCTGAAGAAGGCGCAGGCGCGCTTCGGCTTCGAGCTCGACGCCACGCCCATCGAATGGGCAAGCTGCGACTGGTACGCCGCGCACGGCGAGATGATGCCGCCCGACTGGAAGGCGCAGCTGCAGGGCCAGGACGCGCTGCTGTTCGGCGCCGTCGGCTGGCCGGCGACGGTGCCCGACAACGTCTCGCTGTGGGGCAGCCTGTTGAAGTTCCGCCGCGAGTTCGACCAGTACGTCAACCTGCGCCCGGTGCGCCTGTTCGAGGGCGTGCCCTGCCCGCTGGTGGATGCGCAAGGCCGGCCGCGCCGGCCCGGCGAGATCGACTTCCTGATCGTGCGCGAGAACACCGAGGGCGAGTACACCAACCTCGGCGGCGTGATGTACGCCGGCACCGAGCGCGAGATCGTCGTGCAGGAGACGGTGATGAGCCGCTTCGGTGCCGACCGGGTGCTGCGTTATGCCTTCGAGCGCGCGCGGGAGCGGCCGCGCCGCCACCTGACGGTGGCCACCAAGAGCAACGGCATCGCCATCAGCATGCCGTGGTGGGACGGCCGCGCCGACGCGGTGGCGCAGGGCTACCCGGGCATCACGGTGGACAAGCAGCACATCGACATCCTCAGCGCCCGCTTCGTGCTGCAGCCGCAGCGCTTCGACGTGGTGGTGGCCAGCAACCTGTTCGGCGACATCCTGTCCGACCTGGGGCCGGCCTGCACCGGCACCATCGGCCTGGCGCCGTCGGCCAACCTGAACCCCGAGCGGAAGTTCCCGTCGCTGTTCGAGCCGGTGCACGGCTCGGCGCCCGACATCTACGGCCAGAACATCGCCAACCCGGTGGCGATGATCTGGAGCGCGGCGCTGATGCTGCAGTTCCTGGGCGAGCACGCGGCGCACGACGCGATCCTGAAGGCCATCGAACAGGTGCTGGCCCAGGGCCCGCGCGGCCCGGTCACGCGCGACCTCGGCGGCAGCGCCAGCACCCCGCAGATGGGCGCGGCGATCGCGGCGCTGGTCTGACACGGCACGTCAGGCCGCGGCTTCGGCCGCCACGCTGCGGTAGGGCACGGTGATGCTCACGCGCGTGCCGCCGCCGGGGTTCTCGGCGATGGCCAGCGCGGCCTTGGGGCCGTAGAGAAGCTGCAGCCGCTCGCGGATGTTGGCCAGCCCCACGCCGGTGCCGGCGGTGGCCGCCTTGCTGAAGCCGAGGCCCGTGTCGGCCACCGTCACCTGCAGCTTGCCGTGCACGATCTCGGCCTTGACGGCCAGCGTGCCGCCCTCGGCCTTGGGCTCCAGGCCGTGCTTGATGGCGTTCTCGACCAGGGTCTGCAGCATCATCGGCGGGAACTCGGCCGACAGCAGGCCGTCGGGCACGTCGATCTGCGTGGCCAGCCGCTCTTCCATGCGCACCTTCAGGATCTCTAGGTAGGGGCGGATCACCTGCAGCTCGCGCGCCAGGTCGCGCAGGCCGTTGCCGGCGCCGTCGGCATTGGCCTCGCGCATCGTCGGCATGCTGGCGCGCAGCAGCGCGATCAGGTTCTTCTGCATCTGGCTGGCGCGCTGCGGGTCGGTCTCGATCAGGTGGTCGATCGAGGCCAGCGTGTTGAACAGGAAATGCGGCTCCACCTGCGCCTGCATCGCCGCCATGCGCGCCTCGACCACCTGGCGCTTGAGCGATTCGGCCTCGGCCGTCTCGGTGGCCTGCGCGGCCTTCACCTCGGCCTGGATGCGGCCCTTGTAGGTGGCCTTGACGATGGCCGAGGCGAGGATCCAGACCAGCGCCAGGTCGGTCAGGAAGTCGCCCCAGTGCACCTTGCGCGTGCGCTTGATGCGGCCGCTGGGGCTGACGACGATCGAGCCGGCCTCGGCGATGGCTTCGCGCGCGTCGCGCTCGGCCTCGCGGGCATCGCGCTCGGCTTCGCGCGCGGCCTGGGCGGCTTCTTCGGCGGCCTCGCGCTTGCTGCGCAGCGCATCCTCGATCGCCTCGCGGGCATCTTTCAGCGCTTCGCGCGCGGTCTCGCGGTCGACGCCGCGGGCCAGCGGGATGCGCACCTCGCCCTCGTCGGCGCTGGCCGCGGCCCGGCTGGCCGCCGCCGAAGCCGCCGACGCGGCCGAAGCGGCTGCGGCCGCCGCCGCCGAGGCCGCCGACGCCGCGTCGGCCGGCGCCGCGCTGCGCCGCTTGATGCGGATGCCGCGCTCGTCGATCGAGATGTCCACGCCCTTGCCGGCATCGGCGCCGCTGGCCGGGGCATCGATCTTGAACACCGGCTTGCCGCCGATGATGATCTGCGTGCCGTCGGAAGGCGGCGCCGGCGCGTCAGGCGCTGGCGGCGGTTGCGGGCCGGTCGACGCCTGCGGCGTCTTCGGCGCTTTCGGCGCCTTCGGCGCTTTCGAGGTGACTGCCGGCGTGGCGCCGCTGTCCTCGATGGTCTCGGTCACCCGCCAGCTGAAGGGCGGCAGCTCCGACAGGATGGCCGCGATGATCAGCAGCGCCAGCGACAGCACGATGAAGCGCTTCCAACTGATGCTCACCAGCCAGTTGGCGTAGCGGTGGAAGGCCCGCAGGAAGGCCGTCGACAGGCGCTGCCAGCGCTCGGCCCAGGGCGGCGGCAGGGTGGAGGCGGAAGGCATCGGTGGCTCGGCGGGGGATCGGTCTGGCCGGCACTGTACGCAGGCCGCCGGCCGCTGCGCGAGCGGCGGCCGACGCCCTGCAGCCTGGCGGCCACAGTCTGCCGGCGCTGCCGACGAACGGCGGCGGGCCGCAGTGGCCAGGCGCGGCGCGGCGCGCGGCGCCGGCGCTCAATGCCCGGTGGCGTGGCCGATCGGCTCGAACAGCTTGACGCGCGCTGCCGTCGTGATGGCCACCACGCAGGGGTGGCTGATGCGGCGTTCGACCGAGATCGCGTAGAACTCCTCCACCAGCTCGTCGGCGCGGCCGATGGTCTGCACGCCGTGCAAGGCCTCGGTCTCGATCTCCAGCGCGGTGGGCGAGACGAACACGCCGCGCCCTTCGCGGCCGAAGGTGGCCATCAGCGCCAGGTCGTCGAACTCGCCCACCACGCGCGGCAGCAGCCGCAGCCGCGACAGCCAGGCGTCGAACGGCGCGCGCACCGACGAGGCCGGCCCGGGGATCAGCATCGGCGCGCCGTCCAGGCACTGCGGAAAGCCGCCGCGCAGCCCGGCGCGCACCGCCGCGGTGGCGAAGAAGCTCATCGTCGAGCGCCCCAGCGGGTGGTTGAAGGCCTTGATGCTGACGCGGCGCGTCAGCGGCTCGTCGGCGATCACCAGGTCCACCCGGCGCAGCGCCAGCTGGCCCAGCAGTTCCGCGAAGCTCCCTTCGCTGCACACCAGGTGCACCGGGTCGTCGAGCTGCAGCGCCGGCTCGAGCAGCCGGTAGACCACCGTCTTGGCCACCGAATCGGCCACGCCGACGCGGAAGTCGATCGACCGGCGGGCCTTGCGCCGCTCGCGCAGCGTGGCTTCCAGCTCGCTGCCGAGCTGGAAGATGTCGTCGGCGTAGCCGAGCGCGACGCGGCCGTCCTCGGTCAACTCAAGTTTGCGCCCACTCTTGCGGAACAGCTTGCGCCCCAATCGATCTTCGAGCAGCTTGATCTGGCCGGACAGCGTTTGCGGCGAGGTGTGGAGCTGCTCGCCGGCCTTCACGATGCCGCCGGCGTGGGCGGTCGCCCAGAAGTAATGGAGGTGCTTGAAGTTCATTCTTTTCGCTTCGAGTTTCCCGAAGTGATAGCGCCAAACGTTCGAATTTACGCGAGGTCATGCGGTCCCTAAAGTCCCCACGGTCAGCACCGTTGCTGGCCGCTTCGCAGGAGAGTCACCATGCGCATGAGCACGAAGAGCCGTTTTGCCGTCCAGGCCCTGATCGACCTGGCCCTGCGCGAGCGTTCCGGACCGGTGGCGCTGGCGTTGATCGCCGGCCGCCAGGGCGTGTCGCTGTCGTACCTGGAACAGTTGTTCAGCCGGCTGCGCCGCGCCGGGCTGGTGGACAGCACGCGCGGCCCCGGCGGCGGCTACACGCTGGGCCGGCGCGCGCCGGAGATCTCGGTGGCCGACATCGTGGCCGCGGTGGAAGACGAGACCGGCGGCGACGAAGGCGAGCGCCTGCAACTCACCCGCGACCTGTGGGCCGAGCTGGACCAGGTGATGCTGCGCCACATGGCGGCGGTGCCGCTGCAGCAACTCGTCGACGACCACCGCAGCCGCGGCGGCACGGCCGCGGTCATCGCCGAGCCGGCGCTGCCGCGCCGCAGCGTAACGCCCGCCCCGGCGCCGGTGCCGCAGCCGACGCGCAGCCGCGCGCCCAACTCGGTGTTTGCTTTCGGCCAGTCCTTCGCGAAATGACCGCCCCCGGCCGCTGGGGCGGCCGCCCCCCGAGGGGGCTGCTGAGCCCGACCGGCAGAGCCGGATCGGGCTCAGGGCGCTGACGCCGCCTCTCCCCCTGGTCGCCTGCGGCGACCGGTCCCCGAGGGGATGCGCCGCTCGTCAGCGCCCGTACAGGTAGTTCGGCAGCCACACGGTCATCCCCGGCCAGAGGTACATGAACACCATGCACAGGATGACGATCAGCATGTACGGCATCATGCCGGCGAAGATCTGGTTCAGCGTGACGTGCGGCGGCGACACGCCCTTCAGGTAGAAGGCCGACATCGCCACCGGCGGCGACAGGAAGGCCGCCTGCAGGTTGACGAACACCAGCGTGCCCCACAGCAGCGGGTCGATCTGGAAGTGCTGCAGCAGCGGCAGGAAGATGGGCACGAAGATCACGATGATCTCGGTCCATTCCAGCGGCCAGCCCAGCACGAAGATGATGGCCTGCGACAGCAGCATGAACTGCAGCGGCGTCAGGTCGAGCTTCATCACCCACTGCTCGACCAGCGCCTGGCCGCCGAGGATGGCGAACACCGCCGAGAACAGCGCCGAGCCGACGAACAGCCAGCACACCATCGCGGTGGTCTTGGCGGTCAGGAACACGGCTTCCTTGATGCGCTGGAAGGTCAGCGTGCGCGCCTGGAAGGCCATGATGAAGGCGCCGGCGGCGCCGACCGCGGCGCTTTCGGTGGCCGTGGTGATGCCGAACAGGATGACGCCCAGCACCACCAGCGTCAGGATGCCCAGCGGCGCGACCGACGACACCAGCATCGAGAGGATCTCGTACTGCTCGGCGTCGAAGTGCCAGTAGTACCAGGCCAGCAGCGCCAGCACGAAGGCGCAGGTGATCCAGAAGCCGCTGTAGAAGGCCTGCGGCACGGCGTCCGGGTGGTGCACCTCGGCCGGGCCGTCGCCCATGCGCTGCAGCGTATCTTCGCGCGCCGGCGCAGCATCGGGCGCGGCGCCGGGCGGTTCTTTCAAGCCGCCGCTTGAACGGCTGGCGCCAGGCGGCTCCTGCAGGCCGCCGGCGCTGGGCGGCGCTTGCAGCCCACCGGCCCCCGGCGGCTCTTGCAGGCCGCCACTGGCGCGCCCGGCGCCAGGCGGTTCCTGCAGCCCGCCGGCGGCGGGCGGTGCGGCCGGGCCTGAGGGTGCGGACAGCGCGGCCGACACCGCGGCCGGTGGCGCCGAGGGCTCGTCGACCTTCTGCGAGTAGATCGTCACGTACCACCACGCCGAGCCCAGGCAGACCAGCGCCAGCCACACCGGCGCCAGCGCCGTCAGCAGCGAGCGCAGCAGCAGGCCGTAGCCGATGCTGCGGTCGCCGGGCGCGTTGCCGCGCCGGTGCGCCAGCGCGCGGCTGGGCGCCAGCAGCGCCAGCAGCAGGCCGCCCAGCAGGCGCGGCGAATACTGCGCCGCCAGGTGCGCCACCCAGGGCGAGACGGGGGCGCGCTGCTGGTCCAGCGGCAGCTTGGGCGCGACCTTGGGGTTGAGCAGCGCCCAACCGATCACGTACACCAGGTACAGAAAGGCCAGGAAGAAGCCGGGGAACATCGCCGCCGCGTACAGCTTGACCACGCTTTGCCCGGCCACCGCGGCGTAGACGATGATCATCACCGAAGGCGGGATCAGGATGCCCAGCGTGCCGCCGGCGGTGATGACGCCCGAGGCCAGCCGCACGTCGTAGCCGGCGTTGAGCATCGGCCGCATCGCGATCACGCCCATCAGCACCACCACCGCGCCGACCAGCCCGCTGGCGATGCCCCAGAAGGTGCAGATCACCAGCGTGGTGACGGCCAGCGAGCCCGGCAGCCGGCGGAACGCGAGCTGCACGCTGTGGAACATCTTGTCCACCAGCGCGCCGCGTTCCATCACGTAGCCCATCAGCACGAACAGCGGAATCGACAGCAGCGTGTCGTTGTTCATCGCACCGAAGGCGCGCTGCACCATCAGGTCGAAGACGCGGTTGTCCAGCCAGGGCTGCGCGGGATCGTAGAAGGCGACGAAGCCGAACAGCATGCCCAGCCCCATCAGCGTGAACGCCGTCGGAAAGCCGAGCATGATGACGACGACGATGAGACTCAGCATCGTCATGCCCAGCGCCGCATTAGACATGGAGCCCCTCGTCCGATGAGTCCATCGGCCGATCCCCCGAGGGGATGCGGGCCGGCTTGGGAGCGGCCCGGCGCTCGGCCCGGCGGCTCACGACGTTCCTCCCGCGCTGCGCTGGCGCGCGTCGTCGTCGATGGATTTGGCGCGCTCGATCGCCTGGCGGCGCGCCTCGTCGTCGACGTGCTCGCTGGAGGCAAGCTGCTGCTCGACGACGTCGATCTCCTCGGCGTCCTTCAGCCGCTCGGCCCAGACGCCGGTGCGCAGGCACAGCACGCAGCGCAGCATCTCCGACAGGCCTTGCATCAGCACCAGCGCGCCGGCCAGCGGGATCATGAACTTGAAGGGGTAGATCGGCAGCGGCGTGGCGTTGAAGGTGGTCTCGTGGATGGCCCACGATTCGCGGAAATAGGTCCAGCCGCTCCAGGTCAGCGCGGCGATGCCGGGCAGGAAGAACACCACGTACAGCACGAGGTCCAGCGCCGCCTGCGTGCGCGGCTTGAAGCGGCCGTAGAGGAAGTCGCCGCGCACGTGCGCGTCGTGCGCCAGCGCGTAGGCGCCGGCCATCATGAACAGCGTGCCGTAGAGCATGTTGCTGGCGTCGAACACCCAGGCGGTGGGCATGTTCAGCGCGTAGCGCTTGAAGACCTCGACCACCACCAGCAGCATCAGCGCGACGATCAGCCACGCGAAGGCCTTGCCGACCCAGGTGCTGATGCTCTCGGCGGTGTGCAGGATGCGTTGCATGGAACTTGAGCGTCAGGCCCGCGCCGCGGATCCGGCGCTGCCGGTCCGCTGGCGGTGCCCGCTTGAAGGTGAGCGGCGAAGCCGCGACGCCGCTGCGAGGCTTGAGCCTACTTCCGGCCGAAGTAGTGGTTGTAGGCCATGCGGAAGTCGACCAGGTAGTCGTTCTGCCAGGCGCCGGCGCGCTGGGCAAAGGCCTTCTGGCTGTCGAGCACCTTCTTGAACAGCGGGTTCTCGGCGCTCTTCTTCGTGCACACCTTGTCCCACACGTCGAGCTGGTTGCGCAGGATGGCGTCGGGCGTCTTGAAGAAGTTGATGCCGGCCTTCTTCAGCTCGATGTAGTCCTTGCTGTTGCGGTCGATCGCCTTCCAGCTCATGTCGGCGCTGGCGGCTTCCACCGCGTAGTCGATGATCTTCTTCAGGTCGGGCGCCAGCGCGTTGTACTTGGCCTTGTTGAACAGGATCTCGAACTGCTCGGTGCTCTGGTGGAAGCTTTGCAGCATGCAGTTCTTGGCCACGTCGGGGAAGCCCAGCACGCGGTCGGAGCTGGCGTTGTTGAACTCGGCCGCGTCGATCAGCCCGCGGTCGAGCGCGGCGACGATCTCGCCGCCGGGCAGCGGGTTCACCGCGGCGCCCTGCTCGGTGTAGATGTCCACCGCCAGGCCGACGGTGCGGAACTTGATGCCCTTCATCTGCTCCAGGTTGGCCACCGGCTTCTTGAACCAGCCGAAGGGCTGCGTCGGCATCGGGCCGTACAGGAACGAGACCACGTCCATGTTGGTGGCCTTGTAGATCTCCTGCAGCAGCTTCTCGCCGTCGCCGTAGTAGTGCCACGACAGCAGCATGTTGGGGTCCATGCCGTAGCCCGGGCCGCTGCCCCACAGCGCCAGCGCCGAGTTCTTGCCGTAGTGGTAGGCCACCACGCCGTGGCCGCCGTCGAGCGTGCCCTTGTTCACCGCGTCCAGCAGCTGGAAGGCCGGCACCACGGCGCCGGCGGGCAGCACCTCGATCTTCAGCCGGTTGCCGGCCATGTCGTTGACCTTCTTGGCGAAGTCTTGCGCGTACTCGTGGAAGATGTCCTTGGCCGGCCAGGTGCTCTGAAAGCGGAAGCTGACGGTCGACTGCGCGACGGCAATCATCGGCGCGGCCATCGCGCCCACGCCGGCGGCGGCGCCGCTGCGCAGGAATCGGCGGCGCTGCGGCGCCGGCTTCGAATCGGTGGTCATGGCTGGTGTCTCCGGAGGTGGTTTTGATCGGCCGCCGTCGTGCGCGCGGCGGCCGGAAAAGCCGCGCGACTATCGACGCGAAGGCCGCGTCGCCGCAATGGGGGCTTACCTGGGCTGCGGCCGCTGCAGCGCTTCCACCTGCACCCGCAGGCGCACGCGGTCGGCCACCAGCGGCACGCCGAAGCTGGCGCCGAAGGCGCTGCGCGACACCTCGCCTTCGAAGTCGCCGCCGCAGCGGCGCCGGCCTGCATCGCCCGTAGCACTCGCGTTGATCGCATCGATCGCGTCATTCAGGCAGGCGAAGCGCAGCGCGCGCAGCGTCAGCGCCACGCCGGTGCCGCGCAGCGTGAACTCGCCGGTCACTTCCACCGGCCGGCCCTGCTCGAAGCGGAAGCGCTCGGCGACGAAGTAGGCCGCGGGCTGGCCGGCCACGTCCAGCAGGTCGGCCTGGCGCAAGCGCGCGTCGAGCAGCTTGAGCCCGGTGTCGAGCGTGCGCAGGTCGATCACCAGCCCCAGGCGGCCGCGGCCGGCCTCGGCGTCGAGCATCACCTCGCCGCGGATCGGACCGATGCGCCCGCGCAGCGTGGAAGCGCCGAAGTGCCGCACCTCGAACTGCACGAAGGTCTGCTCGGGGTCGAGGTCGAAGAGCTGCGGCGCGGCCGCGGCGGCCAGCGGCAGCGCGGCGAGTGGCGTGAGTGCAGCCACTGCGGCGGCCAGCGTTCGCCTCACGAGCCAGCCTCCTGCGGCTCCTGCGGCTCGCCCGGCTCCTGCCGGATGGCCTCCACCTGCACGCGCAGGCGGATCGGCCCTTGCAGCCCGAAGCTTGCCGGCAGCGCCACGCCGATGGCGGCCGGGTCGACCGTCGCTTCGAAGTCGCCGCCGCAGACCTCGCGCCGCAGCAGCGGGTTGAGATAACAGTTGAAGTGAACGGCTTGCAACGTCAGGTCCAGCTCGCGGCCGCGCCACGACCAGTGGCCTTGCGCGGCCGCCGGCGCGTCGCCGGCGAAGCGCAAGCCGTCGATGCGGAAGGTCGACGGCGCCTCGCCGCCATCGGCGTCCAGCGCCTGGCGCAGCGCCGCGTCGAGCGCCGGGCGGCCGGTGTTCACGCGGTCGAGCCGGATCGTGACGAGCCCGCCGCCGCTGCGCGCCGCGCGGTCCATGCGCAGCTGGCCGCGCACCACGTCGAAGCGGCCGCTGAGCGTGCTCAAGCCGCGGTGCGACCACTCGAAGTGCACGAAGCTGTGCGTCGGCGTGAGCTGGTAGTCCTGCGGGGCGGCGATGGCCGGCGCGGCGGTGGCAAGCACCAGCAGCAGCGCGGCCACCGCCGGGCGCGCCATCACGGCAGCTTCACGCCCGCCAGCAGCAGCTTGAAGCGCACCTGCACCTCGTTGGCCACCACCGAGAGGTCGGCCCATTCGCCTTCGCCCAGCTTGAAGTCCATGCGCTTGAGCGTGAAGCTGCCGCTGGCCGTGGCCTGGCCCGGCGCCGGGCCGGCGGCCAGCGTCACCGGCAGCTGCAGCTCGCGCGTCTGGCCCTTCAGCGTCAGGCTGCCGGCCACCTCGTAGCGGCCGGCGCCCAGGGCCTTGACGCCGCTGGCGCGGAACTGCGCCTGCGCGAAGCGCGCGCTGTCGAACCACGCCGGCTTGGCCGCTTCGGCCTCGGTCTCGGCGGCGCCGAAGGCGATGCTGCGGGTGTCGATGGTGATCGCCACGCGCGCCGCCTGCGGCTGCGCCGGATCGAACTGCAGCTCGGCCTGCCAGCGCTCGAAGCGGCCTTCCACCGGCACGCCCATCTGCTTGGAGACGAAACGGATCTCGCTGCCGGCGGGCACCACCGTCTGCGCGGCGGCCGGCGCGCACGCCGCGGCCAGCAGCCAGGCGAGGAGCGCGGGCGCGGCTTTCATCGGCGCCATGGTGCCATGCGGCGCAGCAGGCCGTCGCGGTCCAGCCACTGGTGCTTGAGCGCGGCCGCCACGTGGCCGCCGGCCAGCAGCACCAGCAGCCAGGCGCCGGCCGCGTGCCAGGGCTTGATGGCCTGCGCCAGCGCGCGGTCTTGCGGCACCCAGTCGGGCAGCGGCAGCACGCCCAGCCACACCAGCGGGAAGCCGAGCGCCGAGCTGTAGGCCCAGCCGAGCAGCGGCACCGCCAGGCACAGCGCGTACAGCGCCGCCTGCAGCGTGGCCGCCGCGCGGCGCTGCCAGGCCGCCATCGGCGGCAGCGGCGGTGGCGCGTGGCCCAGGCGCCAGGCCAGGCGCAGCAGCGTCAGCGCCAGCACGCTGGCGCCCAGCCACTTGTGCCAGTTGTAGAGCTTGAGCTTGGTGATGCCGTTGGGCAGCCCGGTCATCACCAGGCCGATGCCGATGCCGGCCACCAGCAGCGCGGCCACCACCCAGTGCAAGGCGATCGCGGTGGCCGTGTAGCGCGCCGGCGGCGTGGCTTTCACGCGGTTGCTGGTGCCCATAGCGCAGCGCTGCGCGCGGCCAGCGCGGCGGCGGCGTCGTCGGCCAGCAGCCGGTGGCGCAGCGCGAAGTCCAGCGTCACCAGCGCGGCGTCGACCGTCATCGTCGCGCCGGCGGCCAGCGCCAAGGCCTCGGCGATGGGCAGGCAGCGGAAGGCGTGCACTTCGCCGTCCTGGTTGACGGGGGTTTCGGCGGCGTCGAGCCGCAGGTCGTAGACGTGCAGCCGTTCGTGCTGCAGGCCTTCGGGGATGTCGCGCAGCAGCCGCACCACGCGGCCGGCGCTGGCGCGGCGCATCACCGCGGCGGCCAGGCCGGCTTCCTCCCAGCCTTCGCGCAGCAGCGTCTCGAACGGGCTTTGATCGGCCGGCACGCCGCCGCCCACCAGGTTGTCGAAGGCGCCGGGGTCGGTGGCCTTGTCGAAGGCGCGCTGCGCGATCCACAGCCGCGCCGGGCGGCCATCGGCGCCGGCCACCCAGCCGTTGGCGTGGGCGCCGAAGGTCAGCGTGCCCCAGAAGCGCGAGGCCGCGCGTTCGATGTGCGCCAGCACGCGCCCGCTGGCCGGGTCGGGCAGCGGGTAGGTCTCGTCGCGCCAGGCCTTGATCAGGCCTTGCGCGCGCAGGCGCTGGTGAATGTCGGCGAGCGCCGCGTCGCGCGCCGCGGCCGGCACGTCCAGCCGCACGCGCGCCGGTTCGATGCGCAGCGGCCGCGGCGCGAAGGCCTGCAGCGCGCCCAGGTGCTCGACGGCGACCGAGCCGACCTCGATGCCGTCGATGACGAACGGCAGCCGCGGCACGCGCCGCTGCGCTGCGGCGGCCAGCGCGGGCCAGTCCGGCGGCGCGCCGCTCATAACCTCAATGGTCGGCGGCGAACACCGTCAGCACGCCGGTGTAGCCGTAGAGGTGGCGGTGGGCGATCTCGCCGCCGGCGAAGAAGCCGGCCAGCGGCACCTCGCCCAGCGCGTGCTGCACGATCTGCAACTCGGCCGACGGCGCGCCGAAGTGCGGCCCGCCGCGGACGGCGCAGCTGACGTAGACGGCGCCGCGCATCGGGCGGCCGTCGAGCTCGTCGCGGATCTCGCTGCAGATGCGCACCAGGTCGCGCCGTGCGGCCTGCACGTCGCGGCCGCAGAACGCCAGCTGCATGCCGGGCTGCACGCGCTCGGCCAGCGCCACCGCCCGGCGCCCTGGGTCCAGGCCGACGAGGTGGCGCACGCGCACGTCGGCGCCGAAGCGGCCGCCGCGGTCGAGCGCGGCGTCGTCGGCATCGACCAGGCCGGCCAGCGTGGCGCGCAGCCGTGGCAGCGCGCCGCGATGGTCGCGGCCCAGCTCGCCTTCGCGCAGGCCGAGGTCGCGCAGCAGCAGCGGCAGCGCCGGCTCGCCGTCGAGCGCCAGCACCACGTGGTCCTGGCAGGCGGTGATGGTGCGCGTGGGGCCGACCGGCTGGCAGCCCTGCGTCACGCGCGAAACGAGCGGCAGATCGGCCGCGAAAGCCACGCCCGAGAGCCCGCCCTGCCAGACGCCGTCGGCCACCGTCAGCACGCCGGCGCGCGACGCCGCCAGGCCGCCGAACAGGTAGCCGCTGTGCGTGCGCTCGCTCATCTCGACGATCAGCTCGCCGATGTCGGGCGTGCCGGAATCGGCGTGCACCAGCGCCGTGAAGGGCTTGATGCGCGACAGCGGCCGCGCGCCGGAGAACACCTCGAAGGCCTGCGGCGGCAGGCCGCACAGCAGCAGCACCAGCGCCGGCTCGTCGATGTATTCCACGCCGGTGGCGGCCACGCCCACGCCCACGCAGCCGGCCCAGGCGACGCCGGGCCAGCGCTGCTGCAGCTCGGCCAGCAGCGGCTTGGCGTGCGGCGCGTAGGCGTCGGTGAAGTACACCAGCCCCAGCCGCCACGGCGGCTGCGGCGGCCGCGGGCGCTGGGCGTCGACCTGCGCCGCGGCCAGGGCCAGCGCCATCCGCCAGTCGGGATGGGTGGCGTGGCCGGCGGCGAAGGCGCTCATCGCCGCGTCATCGGCGCGCGCGGGTCTTGGCCGCCGGCTTGGGTGCTACGGCGGCGCGGCGCGCCACCGGCGCCTTGACGGCCTTGACCACCGCGCCGGCGGCGCTGGCCATCGGCTGCACCGCCTGCTTGAAGGCGGCGCCGGCCATCTGCGTCACGGCCTCGGCCGGCGTGTCCTTCACCGCGTTGGCGGCCAGCTCGGTGAACTGGCGCGTCAGCGCGCCCCACCACTGCAGCGGGTCGACCATGCCGGCGGCGGCGGCCGGTGGCGCGGCTTCGGCCTCGTCGTCGTCTTCGGCCTTCTTGCGCGCGGCGCGCGGCGCCGGGGCGGGCGCCTCGGCTTTCGGGGGTGCCGGCGGCGGTGGCGGCGGCGCGGCGGGCTTGCGCGCGCCGAGCTTGAGCGAATCGCGCAGGTCGCTCATCGGCAGGTTCAGCGCCTGCAGCGTGGCCAGCGACATGCGCTGCACCTCCAGCGCCTGGATGGTGGCGCCCAGCATCTTGGCGTTCTGCTCCAGCCAGAACTGCACGGTGCGCAGCTCCTGGATGCGCTTGTCGACTTCCTCGGCGTCCAGCGTCGGCGCGATCCACTGGCTCATGCTGGGCATCGCCGAGCCGGCGCCTTTCATCAAGCCTTGCAGGAAGTCGAAGCCGGGGACCATCTTGGTGAAGTCGGGGGTTGCCATGGCGACACGAGAGGGTGAGTGGAGGGCGCCGGCATTGTGCGCCGGCCGCGCGGCTTTGCCGTCAGGCCGCGGCGGCCGATGGCGGCGCGCCATCGGCGGCTGCCATCGCGGCGGCCGGCCCGGTCACCGTCTGCTCGATCGCGCCGAACACGCTCTGGCCGTCGCGGCCCTTCATCTCGATTCGCACGCGGTCGCCGAAGCGCAGCCAGGCGCTGCGCGGCGCACCGCCGTCGCTGCCCGCTGCATGCGCCCGCTTGTCGGCGAGGCTGCCGAAGCCGCGCGTCGCGTCGGCCGCGCCAGCCTCGCCGACCGTGCCGGCGCCGACCACGCTGCCGGCGCGCAGGCCGCGCGTGCGCGCCAGGCGCGACAGCACGGCGCCGAAGCCGCCATCGGGGCCCTGGCCGGCATCGGGCGCGCCGAGCAGGCGCTCGTTCACGTGGCTGGCCAGCGGCAGCCGCAGCAGGCCGCCGGACCAGGCCGCGCCCAGCTCGTCGGGCGTGACGGCCACCGGGCCAGCGGCGCTGGCCGGCGGCGGCAGCGCCGGCGCCTCGCGCAGCGCCCAGGCGTTGACCAGCAGCAGCAGCCGCACGCCTTCCAGCGCCTGCTCGGGCGTGGCGCCCATCGGCACGTCGCCGGTGATCACGGCCAGCCCGGCGCCGAGGTCGATGCCGGCGTCGGCGTCGAAGAAGAAGGCGTCGTCGTGCGCGCCCAGCCAGGCGTCGCCGCTGCGCGCCTCGGCCGCCGGCGCCGCGGCGCCGGCCAGCGACCATTGGTAGCTGCGCGGCAGCGGCGCCATGCACTGCCGCGGGTCGAAGGCGAAGGCATGCCGCGCCTTGCCGCCGTTGAGCGTGGCCGACAGATCTTCGAGCTGCGGGGCGATGAAGTTCCAGTCGTCCAGCGCCTGCTGCAGCCGCGTGGCGATGCCGCTGGCGAGGTGGGCCAGCGCCAGGTCGCGCGAGACGACGATCAACTGCCCGTCGCGCGAGCCGTCCTTCAGGGTGGCGAGTTTCATGAATGCGGGGGTTCGAGTGCAAGGATGGGCGGCGCCGGCGCGCCGGTGGCACCATTGTCCGGTGAGCCCGCACCGCCGATCGCCGCCAACTCCGCCAACCCCGCCAATCGCGCTCAGCCCGCTGACCCCGCTGCCGCGCCGGCGGCGCGCGCTGCCCTGGGCGCTGCTGGTGGCGCTGGTGCTGCTGGCGCATGGCCTGCTGCTGGCGGGGCTGCCGGCGGGCTGGAGCGCGGCGCCGCGGTCCGCGGTGCCGGCCATGCAGGTGCGGCAGATCGCGCGGGTGGCGCCGCTGCCCGTCGATGCCCCCGCGCCCGATGAGGCTTCCGCCGCCACGCCCGATGCGGCTGCTGCGACGGCGGTGCCGCAGGCGGCGCCCGTACCGCCCCGAATCGCGCCCCGACTCGCGCTCCGGCCGACGCCACGACCCGCGCCGCGCCCCGCCGCGCGGCGCGCACCGACACCCGCGCCGTGGCCGGCGCTGGCCGCCGTAACGCCGCCGCCGGCGCTGGTCGAAGCGGAAGCCGACTTGCCACCGCCGCGCGCGCCCGAAGCCGCGGTGGCGCTGGTGCCCGTCGCGCTGGTCGCCCAGGCCGCGGCGACCGCAACCGCCGGCACCGCCGACGCGCCGCCGCCCACCTATCCGACCAAGGTGCCGCCGGCCGCCGCGCTGCGCTACGAGCTGCGCCGCGGCGCGCTGCGCGGCGAGGGTGAGGTGCACTGGCGCCCTGAGGGCCGGCACTACGAGCTGCAGATCGAGGGCGGCGTGCTCGGCTTGTCGCTGCTGTCGCAGACCAGCAGCGGCGGCTTCGACGCCGCCGGGCTGGCGCCGCAGCGCTTCGTCGAGCGCCGGCGTGCGCGCGAGCAGCGCGCCGCCAACTTCCAGCGCGACCGCGGCGTCATCAGCTTCTCGGCGACCAGCGACGAGTTTCCGCTGCTGCCCGGCGCGCAGGACCGGCTGTCGTGGATGCTGCAGCTCGCTGCCATCGTCGAGGCGGCGCCGGCCCGCCACGGCGCGGGCGACCGCATCGCGATGCAGGTCACCGGCGTGCGCGGCGACGTCGACGTGTGGAGCTTCGGCGTGGTCGGCCGCGAGACGGTGGAGGTGGCCGGCGGCACCCGCGTCGACGACGCGCTGGCGCTGCGCCGCGAGCCGCGCAAGCCCTACGACACGCGGGTGGAAGTCTGGCTCGACCCCAAGCGCCACCACCTGCCGGTGCGCATCAAGCTGGCCAGCGCCAACGGCAACGACGCGCTGGAACTGTTGCTGCAGCCCTGAGTCCATCGACGGGCCCCATCGACGGGCCCCATCGACAGGTCGTTCGGGCGCCCCCGGGCTTGAAATGCCGCCCGCCGGCACCCACCTGGGCGCGAAGGAGTCACCGCTCATGCAGATGCTCTACAACTCGGACAATTTCATCGTCGTGCAGTTCGACATCGCCCCCGAAGGCGCCGATGCGGCGGCCGATGGCGGCAGCGCCGCGCCGACGATCGGCCGCGGCGGCTTCGAGATCGTCGACAAGGCCGCGCGCAAGGAGATCTACATCGAAGGGCTGCTGGCCGAAAGCTTCAAGGCCGGCGTGCAGCAGATCGTCGATCACAACCCCAGCCCCGAAGCCTTCGAGGAGTTCATCGGCCGCTACACCGCGCTGGCGCAGCAGCCGCTGGTGGCGCACTGACGACCTCGCTTGCGATCAGCGCGCGTCATGACGGCGGCGGCGGCGCCGTCGACGCGCGCTCCACCAGCTCAAAGCCGAAGGTCTGCAAGGCCTCGTAGGGCCGCCCCTCCAGCCGCGCGATGAGCTGTTCGGCCGCCGCCGCGCCGATCTCGATGATCGGCGTGCGCAGGCTGGTCAGGCCCGGCGTCTGCGTCGCGCCGAGGTCGGTGTTGTCGACGCCGCTGATCGACAAGTCCTGCGGGATGCGCAGGCCCAGGCGCCGGCACGCCAGCATGCCGCCGACGGCGAACACGTCGTTGGTGGCCAGCACCGCGGTCGGCCGCTCGGGCTGCGCCAGCAGCCGCGTCATCGCCTCGTCGGCGGCCTGCAGCGAGATCGGCGCGTACTGCGCATGGCCGGGCGCGATCGTCAGCCCCGCCTCGGCCAGCGCCGCGCGCAGGCCTTCGCCGCGCGCGCGGGCGCGGTCGTTGCCTTCCACCGGCGCGCTCAACAGCCCGATGCGGCGATGCCCCAGCGCCAGCAGGTGGCGCGCCATCGCATGCGTGGCGGCGCGGTTGTCGAAGCCGATGCTCGGGTGGCGGCCCAGCGGGTCGACGCCCCAGGTCAGCACGTAGGGGCGGCCGTAGTCCTGCAGCAGCGAGAACAGCGCCTGCTCGTGGTCGAGCCCGACGAAGACGAAGGCATCCACGCCGTGCTGCACCAGCTGGCCGGCGATGCGCAACTCGGCCGCCAGGTCGTAGTGGTGCTCGGCCAGCACCAGCGAGTAGCCATGCTCGTCCAGCCGCCGCTGCAAGGCGCTGGTGGTGCGCGCGTAAAGCGCGTAGTCGAACGACGGCACGATGGCGCCGACCATGCGGCTGCGGTGGCTGCGCAGCGCGCGCGCCGCGCCGTGCGGCACGTAGCGCAGCTTGGCCGCGGCGTCCAGCACGCGCTGGCGCGTGGCCGGGTCCACCGGCCCGGTGTTGTTGAGCACGCGCGAGACGGTGGCCGTGGAGACGCCCGCCAGTTGCGCCACGTGCTTGGCGCCGCTGCGGCCGGCGCTCTCGCCGGCCGAACCGCGGGGTTCGGGTGCAACCGATTTCATATATGCATCTGCAGTTTGGCATGAGCGGGCCCGCGCGCAAGCCGCGATGATCTAGGGAAAGCACGGGCGATGTCGGGCGCCCGGCGAGCCCCGACGGGTGTTAGATTGCCCGACTGCAATCGATTACATCGAGGAGTTCGATCCATGACGCGAGACGACGCGACGACCCCGGGTTTCGATGGCCGCCGCCGCAGCCTGCTGCAGCAGGCCGCGGCCTTGGGCACGCTGGCCGCGGCGCCCGCCGCCTGGGCCCAGGCCGACGACCTGGCGCCGTACAAGGCGGCGCGCATCAACTGGCGCCAGGCCGAGGGGCAGGAGATCGCCATCGCGGTGATTCCGGCCAGCTACTTCGACAACCTGGTCGGCCTGCTGCCGCAGTTCGAGGCGCTCAGCGGCGTGAAGGTGCGCGTCGAGAAGGTGCCGCCGGGGCAGATCCGCCAGAAGGCCATGCTCGACCTGTCGTCGCGCACCGCCACCTTCGCCACCCACGCGGCCGACCCGATGTACTACCCGCTGTACGTGTCCAACAAGTGGGTGGAGCCGCTGGACAAGTACCTCAACGACCCGGCGCTGACCGACAAGGCCTGGTTCAACTACGACGACATCCTGAAGGCCTGGCGCGACGCCGATTCGGTGGACGGCAAGCCCTACGGCATTCCCTACGACGGCGAGGTGACGGTGCAGGTCTACCGCCGGGACTTGTACGACGCCAAGGGCCTGAAGCCGGCCGACACCTACGACCAGCTGCTGGCCAACGCCAAGGCGCTGACCGACCCGGCCGAGCGGCAGTGGGGCCTGGCGCTGCGCGGCTTTGCCGGCGCCGGGCAGAACATGTACATCTACCCGTCGATCCTGCGCGGCTTCGGCGGCCAGTGGTTCAACGGCAAGGAGCTGGTGGTCAACTCGCCCGAGGCCGTGAAGGCGCTGGAGTGGTACGTGAGCGCGCTCACGCAGTACGCGCCGCCGGCGGTGCGCAACTGGAACTGGCCCGACATCGCCGACGCCTTCTCGCAAGGCACCGTGGCCTGCTACCTGGATGCGCATTCGTCGGCCGCCGTCATCACCAACCCCGAGAAGTCCAAGGTCGTCGGCAAGGTGGCCTATGCGCGCTGGCCCAAGGGTCCCAACGGCAAGCGCGTGACCTCGATCTGGAACTGGGGCTTCCCGATCAACGCCGCGCTGTCGGACAAGGCGCGCCGCGCCACCTGGCTGTTCATCAGCTGGGCGGCGTCGGCCGAGACGCAGGCGCGCACCTCGTGGAAGTTCGCCGGGCCGGCCAAGCGTTCGGGGCTCAACCGCAGCTCGCTGTGGAAGTCGCCCGAGTTCGCCGCCGCGATGAAGGGCGCGGGCGACAACTTCATCCCCGCCGCGCTCGAATCGCTGGAGCAGGACACCGACGTCGACTGGCGCCCGCGCGTGCCGCAGTGGCCGGCCGTCGGCGAGGCCATGGCCACCGCCATCCAGGCCGCGCTGGTCGGCCAGAAGAAGCCCAAGGAAGCGCTGGACGAGGCGCAGGCGCGCATCCAGCAGATCCTCAAGTCCTGACGCCGGCGGCGGCGATGCGGCGAGCGCCGACCATCGAGCAGCGCGAGCGCCGCTTCGCGCTGCTGCTGTTGGGCCCGGCGCTGGCGCTGCTGCTGCTGACCACCACCGCGCCGCTGGTCTACCTGCTGTGGACCAGCCTGCAGCGGCTGGACATGAGCATGCCCTGGCTGCAGGGCTTTGCCGGCCTGGGCAACTTCGCCAAGATGGGCGACGACCCGCGCTTCTGGAATTCGCTGCTGCTCACCGCCATCTACACCGGCTGCACGGTGCTGCTGCAGGTGCTGGTGGGCCTCGGGCTGGCGCTGCTGGTGCTGCAGATCCCGCGCGGCCAGGGGCTGCTGCGCGTGGCCGCCATCCTGCCCATCGTGCTGGCGCCGGTGGTGGTGGGCCTGTTCTGGCGCACGCTGGTGCTGGCGCCCGACTTCGGCCTGGTCGACCTGGTGACGCGCGCGCTCGGCCTGGGCAGCCACAACTGGCTGGGCGACCCGCAGCTCGCGCTGATCTCGGTGATTGCCATCCACACCTGGCAGTGGACGCCGTTCGCCTTCCTGGTGCTGCTGGCGACGCTGGCCACCTTGCCGCCCGACGTCTACGAGGCGGCGCGCATCGACCGCGCCGGCGCCTGGCAGCGCTTTCGCCACCTGACGCTGCCGCTGATCCGGCCGGCCGTGGTGATGGTGATCATCCTGCGCACGATGACGGCGCTGTCGGCCTTTGCCGCCATCTTCGCGGCCACCGGCGGCGGGCCCGGCTCGGCCACCGAGATCCTCAACCTCTACGCCTACCGCACCTCGTTCACCGAGCTCAACCTCGGCTACGGCGCGGCGCTGGCCACCGCGCTGCTGGCCCTCACGCTGGCGGTGTCGTGGCTGCTGTTCCGGCGCCGGCAGGCGGCGGCATGACGGCGCGCCGCCGCCTGCCGCGCGAGCTGGCGCTGTACGCGCTGGCCGGGCTGATGCTTTCGGTGTGGGCCTTTCCGGTGCTGTGGGCGCTGCTGACCTCGTTCAAGAGCGAGCGCGACGTGCTGGCCTACCCGCCGGTGTGGTGGTTCACGCCGACGCTGGCGCATTACCGCGAGGTGCTGACGGGGCCTTCGTCGATCGTGCCCAACCTGCTGTCCAGCCTCATCGTCACGGTTGCCACCACGGCGCTGACGCTGCTGTTCGCGGTGCCGGCGGCCTACGCGCTGGCGCGGCTGCGCTACCCGGGGCGGCGCGCCAGCGGCTTTTACGTGCTGGCCACGCAGATGCTGCCGCCGGTGGGGCTGATCATTCCGTACTACCTGGCGCTGCAGCGCATCGGTGCGCTCGACAGCTACTTCGGGCTGGTGCTGATCTACCTGACCTTCTCGCTGCCGTTCGCCATCTGGCTGCTGGTGACCTACTTCGAGGACGTGCCGCTGGAGATGGAAGAGGCCGCGCTGCTCGACCGCGCCGGCCGCTGGGGCGCGCTGTGGCACGTGGTGCTGCCGCAGGTGCGCGGCGGCATCGCGGTGACGACGGTGTTCGTCTTCCTCAACGCCTGGAACGAGTTTCTCTTCGCCGTCGTGCTGGGCGGCAACCGCGTGCGGCCGGTGACGGTGGCGATGTTCAACTTCATCTCGGTCGAGCAGACGCAATGGGCGAAGCTGGCCGCGGGGGCGATGGTGGCGATGGCACCGGTGATCCTGATCGGCCTGCTGGCGCAGCGCCACATCGTGAAAGGCCTGACGGTCGGTGCCGTGAAGGGCGGGGGGCGGCGATGAATGCGGCATCGGGCGCCGTCTCGCTGCGGGGCGTCGTCAAGCGCCATGGCGCCACCACGGTGCTGCACGGCGTCGACCTCGACATCGCCGCCGGCGAGTTCTTCGTGCTGCTGGGCCCGTCAGGCTCGGGCAAGACCACCACGCTGCGCGTGCTGGCGGGGCTGGAGTCGGTGAGCGCCGGGCAGGTGCTGATGGACGGCGTCGACGTCACCCAGGCCGAGCCCGGCGAGCGCGACGTGGCCATGGTGTTCCAGAGTTATGCGCTGTACCCGCACATGACGGTGGCGCAGAACGTCGGCTTTCCGCTGCGCATGGTGGGCACGCCGGCGGCGCGCGTCGAAGCGGCGGTGGCCGACGCGGCGCGCAAGGTCGGCATCGACCACCTGCTGGCGCGGCGGCCGGGCCAGTTGTCCGGCGGCCAGCAGCAGCGCGTGGCGCTGGCGCGCGCCATCGTGCGCCAGCCGCGGCTGTTCCTGCTGGACGAACCGCTGTCCAACCTCGACGCCAAGCTGCGCCTGGACACCCGGCTCGAGCTGAAGAAGCTGCAGCGCGCGCTGGGCGTGACCACCGTCTACGTCACCCACGACCAGGAAGAGGCGATGACGCTGGCCGACCGCGTGGCGGTGTTCATGGACGGCCGCATCGTGCAGGTGGCCGCGCCGCGCGCGCTGTTCGGCCGCCCGGCCACGGCCAGCGTGGCCGGCTTCATCGGCACGCCGCCGATGAACCTGCTGCCCGCCGTGTGGCGCGGCGCCACGGTGGTGGTCGACGGCGCCGGCAGCGCGGCGGTGGCCGCGGCGGCGCCAGCCGAGCGCCCGGTCACGCTTGGGCTGCGGCCGGGCGACCTGCGGCTGCTGGCGGACGAGGCATCGGCCGACCGTGCACTGACGGCCCGTGTCGAGCTGGTCGAAGAGCTGGGCGACAGCCGCATCGTCGACCTGACGGTCGGCGGCCACAGCGTCAAGCTGCGCAGCGACACGGCCGGCGAGCTGCACGAAGGCGCCACCGTGCGGCTGGGCTTCGAGCCCGCGGCCGCGCACCTGTTCGACCGCGAGCGCGGCGGGCGATTGAACTGAACGAAGAAAGGCCAAGCGCGATGAGCAACGCACGCCCCGACATCGTCCTGATCCTCAACGACGACATGGGCTACTCCGACCTCGGCTGCTACGGCGGCGAGGTGCACACGCCCACGCTGGACCGCCTGGCCGCCGACGGCCTGCGCTTCAGCCAGTTCTACAACACGGCGCGCTGCAGCCCGTCGCGCGCCTCGCTGCTGACCGGGCTGCACCCGCACCAGACCGGCATCGGCATCCTCACCTACGACTCGGGCCCCGAGGGCTATGCCGGCAACCTGAACCAGCAGTGCGTGACCATCGCCGAGGTGCTGCGCAGCGGCGGCTACCGCACCTGCATGAGCGGCAAGTGGCACGTGTCGAGCAACCTGAAGACGCCCACCGACTCGTGGCCCATGCAGCGCGGCTTCGACCGCTTCTACGGCACCATCATCGGCGCCGGCAGCTTCTACGACCCCAACACGCTGACGCGCGGCAACGACAACGTCGAGCACGAGGCGCATGCCGACGGCTTCTTCTACACCGACGCCATCAGCGACCAGGCCGCCGCCTACATCCGCGAGCACCATGCCGAGCATCCCGAGCGGCCGCTGTTCCAGTACGTCGCCTACACCGCGCCGCACTGGCCGCTGCACGCGCACGACGAAGACATCGCCAAGTACAAGGGCCGCTTCGACGCCGGCTGGGACCAATTGCGCGAAGAGCGGCTGGAGCGGCTGGTGGCCGACGGCCTGCTCGCCGCGCACTGGAAGCTCAGCGGCCGCGACCCCAGCCAGCCGCCCTGGACCGCGGCCGAGCACAAGGGCTGGCTGCTGCGCTGCATGGAGGTGTACGCGGCGCAGATCGACCGCATGGACCAGGGCATCGCGCGCATCGTGCAGGCGCTCAAGGACACCGGCCGCTTCGACAACACGCTGATCATCTTCCTGGCCGACAACGGCGCCTGCGCCGAAGACATCCCGCAAGGCGTCAGCATCGAGGAGCTGGTCGACAAGCTGATGATCGCGCGCGCCACCACGCGCCGCGGCGAGCCGGTGCACATCGGCAACGACGTCGATCGCATGCCCGGCCCCGAGAACACCTACCAGAGCTACGGCACGGCCTGGGCCAACCTGTCGAACACGCCGTTCCGGCTGTACAAGCACTGGATCCATGAAGGCGGCATCTCGACGCCGCTGATCTTCCACTGGCCGCTGGGCATCACGCAGCGCGGCCAGATCCGCCACACCCCCGGCTACCTGCCCGACGTGATGGCCACGCTGCTCGACGTCACCGGCGTGCCCTATCCGGCGCAGCACCAGGGGCGCGCCGTGCTGCCGCTGGAAGGGCATTCGCTGAAGACGGCGTTCGAGCGCGACGCCATCGAAGCGCGCCCGCCGATGTTCTGGGAGCACGAAGGCAACGCCGCCGTGCGCATCGGCCGCTGGAAGCTGGTGCGACGCCATCCGCACGACTGGGAGCTGTACGACCTGGACGCCGACCGCACCGAGTTGAACGACCTGGCGGCGCAGCAGCCCGAGCGCGTGCGCGAGATGGCGGCGCAGTACGCCGCCTGGGCGCGCCGCTGCGGCGTGCTCGACCGCGACCAAGTGGTCGCGCTGATGCGCAGCCAGGGCGTGACGCGCGCGTTCTGGGAAGAAGAGTGAGCCGTCGTGAGTGAGCCGTCGCGCCCTTGCTGCCTGCCGGCCAATGCTGGTTTCGGCGGCGGCAGCGGCGGCGACCGCGGTCGCGCGCCGGCCGCACGGGCGCCTGGTGAGGGTGGTGCGGATCGTGCGGGTGGTGCGGATGGCGGTGCCGCGGCCGCCGCCGCCGTGCGCTGGGTCGAGCTGGCCGGCGGCGAGCACGACATCGGCACCGACGATGTCGACGGTTATGTCGCCGACGGCGAAGGCCCGCGCCGCCGCGTGCGCTTGAGCGCCTACGCCATCGCCGCCACGGCGGTCAGCAACGCCGAGTTCGCCGCCTTCGTGCGCGCCACCCGCCACGTCACCGAGGCCGAGCGCATCGGCCATTCGCACGTCTTCTGGCTGCAGGTCGACGAGGCCGTGCGCCGCCGCGTGCGCCACGTGCCGCGCGGCCTGCCGTGGTGGCTGCCGATCGAGTTCGCCTGCTGGCAACGGCCCGAGGGCGCGGGCTCGACGATCATCGGCCGGCCCGGCCACCCGGTGGTGCACGTCTCCTGGCACGACGCGCAAGCCTATTGCGACTGGGCCGGCCTGCGCCTGCCGACCGAGGCCGAATGGGAAGTGGCCGCGCGCGGCGGCCTGCAGGGCCGGCGCTTCCCCTGGGGCGACGACGAGGCGCGGCTGGCCACGCACTGCAACGTCTGGCGCGGCGAGTTTCCGTCGCACCCGGCCCCCGGCTGGCGCCCCGGCCCGATGCCGGTGGACAGCCTGCCGCCCAACGGCCACGGCCTGCACCACGCCACCGGCAACGTCTGGCAGTGGTGCGCCGACTGGTTCAGCCCGCGCTACCACCTGGACACCGACGCGCAAGACCCGCTGCAGCAACAGCCGAGCGGCCGGCGTTCACTGCGCGGCGGCTCGTTCCTGTGCCACGCCTCGTACTGCCACCGCTACCGCGTCGCCGCGCGCAACGGCAACGCGCCCGACAGCACGTCCAGCAACTGCGGTTTTCGCGTGGCGCGCTAAGCGACCTGCGCGCCGGCGCCGGCCCTCAGGCCGCTGCCCGCCACTTCGCCATCAAGCCGTCCCACTTGGCGCGCGCCGCTTTCAGGTGCCGTTCCTTCACGTGGCCGTAGCCGCGGATCTCTTCGGGGACGCGCGCGATCTCGGCGGCCAGCGGCAGCTTCTCCGCGGTCAGGCCGCGCAGCAGCTCGTCGATGCAGGCCTCGTAGTCGACGATGAGCTGGCGTTCGCCGCGCCGCTCGTCGGTGCGGCCGAAGACGTCGAGGGCGCCGCCGCGCAGGCCCTTCATCCTGGCCAGCACGTCGAAGGCTTTGCGCACCCAGGGGCCGAACGGCTGCTTGACCAGCTCGCCCTTGGCGTTCTTCTTCGCGGTGAGCGGCGGCGCGAGGTGGTGGACGATCTTGTAGTCGCCCTCGAACATCGATTCGATGCGCGCCACGAAGGCCGGGTCGGTGTGCAAGCGCGCCACTTCGTACTCGTCCTTGTAGGCCATCAGCTTGAACAGGTACCTGGCCACCGCCTCGCTGAAGGCCGTGCCGCTGCCCAGCGCCGCCTCGGCCTGGCGCACGCGCTCGACGGCGGCGCGGTAGCGCGCGGCGTAGGCCGCGTCCTGGTAGCCGGTGAGGAAGTCGACGCGGCGCGCCACCAGCTCGTCGACCGAGGGCTTCTTGACGATGCGGATCACCTGCTGCGCGGCGTACAGCGCGCGCACCGCGGCGAGGTCGTGCGCGCAGCGCCGGCCCCATTCGAAGGCGGCCTGGTTGTTGGCCACCTGCACGCCGTTGAGTTCCATCGCGCGCATCAGCGCCGCGTGCGTCAGCGGGATGCGGCCCTGCTGCCAGGCGTAGCCCAGCAGCAGCGGGTTGGTGTAGATCGAGTCGCCCAGCAGCTGGGTGGCCGCTTCCTCGGCGTCGAAGGCGCCCAGCCGCTCGGCCCCGACGGCGGCGGCCAGCGCCGATTCGCAGCTGCCGGCCGGGAACTGCCAGTCGGGGTTGCGGATCATCGCCGCCGTCGGCGTGCCGTGGCTGTTCAGCGCGACGAAGGTGCGCCCGGGCATCATCACCTGCAGCGTCGGCTTGGCGGCGCCGACGATGGCGTCGCAGGCGATCACGAGGTCGGCCTTGGCGGTGTCGACCTTGGTGGTGTGGATGGCCTCGGGCCGGTTGGCGATCTGCACGTGGCTCCAGGCGGCGCCGCCTTTTTGCGCCAGGCCGCCGGCGTCCTGCGTGACGATGCCCTTGCCTTCGAGGTGCGCGGCCATGCCCAGCAGCTGGCCGATGGTGATGACGCCGGTGCCGCCGACGCCGGCCACCAGGATGCCCCAGGCCGTCTCGGCCGCGGGGATGGCCGGCTCGGGCACCGGCGGCAGCGCGAGCTCGCGCTTTTCCTTCTTGGCCTTCTTCAGCGTGCCGCCCTCGATCGTCACGAAGCTGGGGCAGAAGCCCTTCACGCAGCTGAAGTCCTTGTTGCAGGTGCTCTGGTTGATGCGGCGCTTGCGGCCGAACTCGGTCTCCACCGGCTCCACGCTGAGGCAGTTGCTCTGCACGCTGCAGTCGCCGCAGCCTTCGCAGACCAGCTCGTTGATGACGACGGTTTTCGACGGCGTGGCCATCGTGCCGCGCTTGCGGCGGCGGCGCTTCTCGGTGGCGCAGGTCTGGTCGTAGATCAGCACGGTGCAGCCTTCCACCTCGCGCAGCTCGCGCTGCACGGCGTCCAGCTCGTCGCGGTGGCGCACGGTCACGCCGGGGGCCAGGCGCGCCTTGACGGCGCCGTCGTCGTACTTCTCGGGCTCGTCGGTGACGACGACGATCTGCCGCGCGCCTTCGGCGTCCAGTTCGCGCGTCATCTCGGGCACCTTCAGCGTGCCGTCCACCGGCTGGCCGCCGGTCATCGCGACGGCGTCGTTGAACAGGATCTTGTAGGTGATGTTGACCTTGGCCGCGATGCTTTGGCGCACCGCGAGCACGCCGCTGTGGTAGTAGGTGCCATCGCCGAGGTTGGAGAAGATGTGGCGCTCGTTGGTGAACGGCGCCTGGCCGACCCAGCTGACGCCTTCGCCGCCCATCTGGCTGAAGGTGACGGTGCTGCGGTCCATCCAGGTGGCCATGAAGTGGCAGCCGATGCCGGCCGCCGCGCGCGAGCCTTCGGGCACGCGGGTGCTGGTGTTGTGCGGGCAGCCGCTGCAGAACCAGGGCTGGCGGTCGCCGCCGGAGGGAATCTGCGCCAGGCCTTGCGCGCGCGCGTCGATCAGCGCGACGCGCTCGTCCATGCGGCGCGCGGTGTCGGCGTCGACGCCGAGTTTCTTCAAACGTTTGGCGATGGCGCGCGCGATGATGGCCGGCGACAGGTCGGCGTTGGCGCGCAGCAGCCAGTTCTGGCTGGGGTTGGGGCGGCTCCATTCGCCGCCGCTGGCGTCGCCCTCGCCCTCGCCTTCGTCGAACTTGCCCAGCACGTTGGGCCGCACGTCGGCGCGCCAGTTGTACAGCTCCTCCTTGAGCTGGTACTCGATGACCTGGCGCTTCTCCTCGACGACCAGGATCTCCTGCAGCCCCTCGGCGAAGTGGCGCGTGATGGTGGCTTCCAGCGGCCACACCACGTTGACCTTGTGCAGCCGGATGCCCAGGCGGTGGCAGGCCTCGTCGTCGAGGCCGAGGTCGAACAACGCTTGACGCGTGTCGTTGAAGGCCTTGCCGCTGGCGATGATGCCGAAGCGGTCTTGCGCCGAGCGGATGACGTCGTGGTTGAGCTTGTTGGCGCGCACGTAGGCCAGCGCCGCGTACCACTTGTAGTCGAACAGCCGCGCCTCCTGCTCCAGCGCGTGGTCGGGCCAGCGCATGTGCACGCCGCCGGGCGGCATCTGGAAGTCCTCGGGCAGCACGATGTCGACGCGGCCGGGGTCGACCAGCACCGAGGCCGACGACTCCACCACTTCCTGGATGGTCTTCATCGCCGTCCACACGCCGGCGAAGCGGCTCATCGCGAAGGCGTGCAACCCCATGTCCAGGATGTCCTGCACGCTGCTCGGAAAGAACACCGGCAGCCCGCAGGCCTTGAAGATGTGGTCGCTCTGGTGCGCGGCGGTGCTGCTCTTGGCCACGTGGTCGTCGCCGGCCACGGCGATCACGCCGCCCAGCTTGGCGGTGCCGGCCATGTTGGCGTGCTTGAAGACGTCGCTGCAGCGGTCGACGCCGGGGCCCTTGCCGTACCAGATGCCGAACACGCCGTCGAACTTCTTCTGCTGCGGGAACAGGTCCAGCATCTGCGAGCCCCACACCGCGGTGGCCGCCAGCTCTTCGTTGACGCCAGGCTGGAACACGATGTTCTGCGCCGCCATGTGCTTCTTGGCCTGCCACATGGCCTGGTCGTAGCCGCCCAGCGGGCTGCCGCGGTAGCCGCTGATGAAGCCGGCCGTGCTGGCGCCGGCGCGCGCGTCGCGCTGGCGCTGCAGCATCGGCAAGCGCACCAGCGCCTGCGTGCCGCTCATGAAGGCGCGGCCGACTTCGAGCGCGTACTTGTCGTCGAGCGTGACCGATTCCAGGGCCTTGCGGATCGCGTCGGGCAACGGAGCATTCATGGCGGGCGTCGGATGGGAACCGTGGGCTGGCGATGGGCGGGCAGTTTAGGACGAAGGCCCGTTCAAGTCTTTTCTTTTGATGCCCGCGCAGGCATGCTTCGCGCAAGGAATGAAACGCCTGGCCCCCATCGGCGAAAGAATGACGCTCAAGAAGCCATCGACAGGGAAAACCCGCAAGCCCGAGCCCGACGCCGACGAACCGCATGGCGCGACGCTCGACCGCTACGACGTGGCCATCCTGCGCGAACTGCAGGCCGACGCGCGGCTGACCAACACCGAGCTGGCGCTGCGCATCGGCTTGTCGGCCGCGCCGACGTGGCGGCGCACCAAGTGGCTGGAGCAGCAGGGCTACATCACCGGCTACCGCGCCGAGATCGACCGCCGCCGCGTCGGCCTGGGCGTGCTGGCCTTCGTGCGCGTCGACGCCGAGCGCAATAACGCCGAAGCCACGCGGACGCTGGAAGACGCGGTGCGCGCGCTGCCCGAGGTCATCTCCTGCCACTACATCAGCGGCACCGGCACCTTCGAGCTGCAGGTGGTGGCCACCGATCTCGACGCCTATGCGCGCTGGGCGATGGAGCGGCTGTTCTCGCTGCCCAACGTGAAAGACCTGCACACCAGCTTCGCACTCGGCGACGTCAAGGAAGGCGCCGCGCTGCCCCTGCGCCACCTGGGGTTCTGACGTCCGGCGATGCGCTACCCTCGGCCCTTGCCCCCCGGGGCGATGGGGGCCGACCGAGCGATGCGCCACCTGCTGGACCTGCTGCTGACCACCGACGTCGCCCAGCGCGCGCGGCTGGTGCAGGCCGCCATGGTGACGGCGGCACTGGCCGCGCTAGCACTGGCGCTGGTGCTGCTGGCGCTGGCCGGGCACGCGCCGCGGCGGCCGGTGCTGTGGTGGGCGCTGCTGGCGCCCGGCGGCTCGCTGGCGCTGTTCGCGCTGGTGCGCAGCGGCTGGACGCGGCGCTTCGCCGACCCGGCGCTGACGCTGGTGCAGATGGTCGGCGGCGGTGCCGCCTGCGCGCTGGCCTACAGCCTGGCCGGCGCCGCGCGCGGCGGCGTGTTCCTGGTGCTGATGGCGCTGCTGCTGGCCACCATGCTGTCGGCCACGCCGCGGCAGATGCGCCAGGGCTGCATCGCCGCCGCCGTGCTGCTGGGGCTGGCGATGGTCGACGCCGCGCTGCGGCGCAACGGCGGCTGGCCCTGGGGGCCGTGGGTGGAGGCGGTGCACCTGGCGCTGCTGGCCGCGCTGCTGCCGGCGGCGCCGCTGCTGGCGTCGCGCTGGGCGCGCATGCGCGCGCGCAGCCAGCGCCAGCAGCAGGACCTGCAGGCGGCGCTGGTGCGCATCCGCGAGCTGGCCACGCGCGACGAGCTGACCGGCCTGGTCAACCGCCGCCAGATGCGCGAGCTGATGAGCCAGGAGCACCAGCGCTGCATCCGCTCGGGCCGCACCTTCTGCCTGGGCGTGCTCGACATCGACCGCTTCCGCGACATCAACGAGCAGCATGGCCGCAGCGCCGGCGACGCCGTGCTGCGCAGCGTGGCGCACGAGGCGCTGCGCCGCGTGCGCGTGTCCGACGCCTTCGGCCGCTGGAGCGGCGACCGCTTCGTGCTGCTGCTGGCCGACGCCCGCGCGCCGCTGGCCAAGGGCGGGCTGGAGCGCGTGCGCAGCGGCGTCGGCAGCATGCGCGTGGCGGTGGCCGCGGGCGACCTGCAGCTCACGCTGTCGGCCGGCCTTGCCGAGCACCACGCCGGCGAGACGGTGGAGCAGACGCTGGACCGCGCCGAGCGCGCGCTGGCCGAAGCCAAGCAGCAGGGGCGCGACCGGCTGGTGTGCCTGGGCTGATCAGACCTTATCCTGCCGGTCCCGCCGACGACGAGGACCTTCCGCGATGAGCGACGACGACGCGCTGAACCGCCACCAGCTGCGCCTGCACCAGTTCCACGGCCTGCGGCCGGGGCCGCGGCTGCTGGTGCTGGGCGCGGTGCACGGCAACGAGCTGGCCGGCACGCAAGGTATCGGCCGCGTGGTGGCCGCGCTCGACCGCGGCGAGCTGCGCATCAGCCACGGCAGCGTGAGCCTGCTGCCCATCACCAACCCGCTGGCGCACGAGCGCGGCCAGCGCATGGGCGATCGCAACCTCAACCGCAACCTGCGGCCGAGCGCGGTGCCGCAGGACTTCGAGGACCGCATCGCCAACGTGCTGTGCCCGCTGCTCGACGCGCACGATGCGCTGCTCGACCTGCATTCGTTCCAGGGCGGCGGCGAGGCCTTCGCGATGATCGGCCCCGCCGACAACCGCGGCGCGCTGGAGCCTTTCGCCCACGCGGCCAGCGAAGAGCGGCTGGCCCGCCACGTGGGCGTGCGCCGCATCGTCGACGGCTGGCTGCCGGTCTACGAGGCCGGCGTGGCGCGCCGCCGCGCGCGCGCCCAGCGCATCGGCACGCTGCTCGACGCCGACCCCAACTACGGCGTCGGCACGACGGAGTACATGCGCTCGCGCGGCGGCTGGGCGATGACGCTGGAATGCGGCCAGCACGCCGACCCCAAGGCGCCCGACGTGGCCGAGCGCGCCATCCGTCAGGCATTGGCGTTATTGGGCCTGGCGGCCGATCTGCCCCTGCTGCCACCGCGCACCGACCACGAAGTGCTGCGCCTGGCGGAGGTGACCGACCGGCTGCACGCCGACGACCGCTTCGTGCGCGAATGGGCCAGCTTCGACGCGGTGAAGGCCGGCGAGCCGATCGCGGTGCGGCACGACGGCCACATCGTCGCCGCGCCGGCCGACGGCCGCATCGTCTTCCCCAACGCGAAGGCCGAGCCGGGCCACGAATGGTTCTACTTCGCCAAGCCCAGCGGCCGCGCGCTGGCCTGAGCGCATCAATCCACCGCCGGCGCCAGCAGCGTCAGCGTCTCGGCCGTCGTGTCCAGCCGCGCGCGCACGCCCAGCGGCAGCGTCAGCTGGTCGCGCACGTGGCCGAAGCTGTAGCCGTAGACGGCGGGCACGCCGGCGCTGGCGAACTGGCGGTCCAGCACCTCGGCCAACGGCATCGGCGTTGAATCGGGGCCGGCCTCGCAGCGCTCGAACACGCCGCCCACCAGCCCCGCAGCGCGCTGCAGGCCCTGGCTTTGCTGCAACTGGGTGAGCAGGCGGTCGATGCGGTAAGGCTCTTCGTCTACCTCCTCCAGGCACAGCAGCGCGCCGCGCCAATCGGCGGCCCAGGGCGTGCCGACCAGCGCGGCCAGCACCGACAGGTTGCCGCCGATCAGCGGCCCTTCGGCCACGCCGGCGCGGATGGCGCGCTCGCGGAACTGCGGCTCGGCCTCGGCGCGCCGGCGGTGTTCGGGCGATCGCGTCAGCACCGTCTCGCGCTGCGCTTGCATCAACACGGCTTGCAGCGCCGCCGCGCTGAACGGCGTGAGGCGCGACACCGCCGACGGCCCATGGAAGCACACCAGCGCGGCGCCGGCGCGCAGGCCCAGCAGCAAGGCCGTGAGGTCGGAGTAGCCGATCACCGCCTTGGCGTCGGCGCGCAACGCGGCCCAGTCCAGCAGCGGCAGCAGGGCCGCCGCGCCGGCGCCACCGCGCAGCGCCCACAGCGCACGCACTTCGCCGTCGCGCCACAGCGCGTTGAAGTCTTCGGCGCGCTGCTCGGCGCTGCCGGCGTAGTGCCCTTGCGCCGCCAGCACGTGGCGGCCCAGCCGCGGCTCGAAGCCCAGCGAGCGCACGGCGTCGAGCGCGCGCGCCACGTGCTCGGGCTGCAGCCGCGAACTCGGCGCGAACAGGCCGATGGTGTCGCCCGGCCGCAGCCGCGGCGGGCGCCGCGGCGGCGGCGGCGGCATCGCCAAGGGCGGCGTCGCGCAGCCGGCCACGGCCGCGGCCAGCGCGGCGCTCAGGCAATGGCGGCGCTGCATGGCCTTGGTTCTCAGCCCTCACCCCAAGCCTCTCCCGCGGGCGGGAGAGGGAGCCGGGTCAGAAGAACTTGTAGTCGACGGTCAAGGTGTACGAACGGCCGCGCGGATCGGCCACGCGCGGTTCCCACGAGCTGCCGGCGCCGGTGTTGCTGTCGTAGGCGGCGGAGAACGGCGGGTCCTTGTCGAGCAGGTTCTTCACGCCGACGGTGAGCGTCAGGTTCTTGACGCCCGAGTAGGCGACGCTGGCGTTCCACAGCTGGTAGGCCTTGACCTTGGGGTTCCAGTCCGGCGGCACGATGCTGCCGTTGGCCACGCCGGGCAGCACGTAGTCGGTGTAGCCGCTCTTGTAGACGTTCTGCAGCATGCCGGTCCACACGCCGCGGGTGTAGGTGCCGGTCAGCGTGTGCTTCCAGCGCAGGCCCAGGTCGCCGGCGCGCGTGAAGCTGCCGATCTCGCTGGCGCCGAAAGGCGAACTGGCGAGCAGCCGCGACTTCTTCTCCAGCAGGTAGGTGCCGTCGAGGATGACCGACCAGCGCGCGTCGCTCAGGCGGCCGTTGACGCGGGCGTTGACGTCCACGCCCTTGGTGATGGTCTGGCCGGCGTTGACCCAGCGGTTGTCGATGGCCACCAGGTTGCCGTTGGCGTCGCGGATGAAGTTCTCGGGGAACAGCGTGTAGTTCTTGACCAGGTCGCTCAAGGCCAGTGTCTGCACCGTGCCGTCGCGACGGATGTCCCAGTAGTCGACGCTGACGTTGAAGTTGGCGTTGGGCTCCCACACGATGCCGGCGTTCCACTGCTTGCTTTCCTCGGGGCCGAGGTTGGGCTTGCCGCCGGTCAGGATGATGGGCGTGATCGACTCGCAGCCGGTGGTGGCGCTGACCACGCCGGACGCGCACTTGCCCGGGTCGGCCAGGTCCTTGCCGGCGTAGGTGGACTCGGTGACGCCGAAGAACAGCTGGTTGAACGTCGGCACGCGGAACCCCGTGCTGTACGAGGTGCGCAGCGCCAGCTGGTTGAGCGGCTTGAACAGCAGCGACACCTTGGGGTTGGTGGTGCTGCCGAAGCCGGTGTAGTCGTCGTAGCGCGCCGCGAGGTTCAGCTCCAGCTGCTTGGTGATGGGCACCTGCAGCTCGGCGAACACCGCCTTGATGTCGCGCTTGACGGTGTCCAGCGTGTTGATGCTGTCGAACGGCGCGTTGAAGATGCGGGTCTGCGTCGTCAGGTCGGTGGCGTTGCCGTTGAAGCGGTACTTCTCGGTGCGGATGTCGGTGCCGATGGCGGCCATCACGTCGCCGGCGGGCAGCTTGAAGACCGGGCCGCTGACGGTGGCGTCGATCTGCTCCACCGTGTACTTGCCGCCGTACAGCGTGACGCCGGAGGCCATCACGTTCTGCAGCGCGGCCATGGCCTCGGGCGTCTGCGTCAGCGAGAAGGGGTTGAGCACGCCGGTGTTGATCAGCGCCGCGAACTCACGGCCGTAGAAGTAGCCGCTGCCCAGCACCGAGGTGCTTTCGCTGGTGGCGCGCGAGGCGCCGGCGCGGTAGCTCCAGGTGCCGAACAGCGGGCCGTCGGCGGCCAGCAGGAAGCGGCTGGTCTCGCTCTCGGTCTCGATCTCGCGGTTGCCGCAAGGCATGCAGCGCCAGCGGAAGGCCAGCGGCTGGCCGCGGTTGGCTTCGAGCTGCGGGAAGGTGCCGACCAGCGCGTTGAAGACCTCGTTGTACGAGCTGCCGGTGCTGGGGTAGGCCAGGTTGTAGAACGGGCTGGTGGTGCTGGTGCTGCTGGAGATCTGGTTGGCCGAGAAGCTCTTCTTCGATTCCACCTTGGCGCCGGTGAACTCGGCGTAGAGCTGGTGCTCGCCCAGGCGCAGCGTGCCGCGCAGCACGGCGTTGGTGTTGGTCACCGGCTGCTGCAGCACCGCGGCGCGGCCGGTGTCCCAGGCGCAGCCGTACTTGGCCGCCGGCGTGGCCCACAGCACCTCGTCGTAGGCGGCCATGCCGTCCACGCTGCTGCAGCCGGCGCCGCCGGGCAGGTCGAGCACGTTGATGCCGTTGTAGGTCTGGGTGCCGCCGGCCACCGTGGGCCCGGTGCCGCGGCCGGTGCTGTTGAGGTTGTCGCGGCTGAGCGCGGTGTACAGCGAGCTCAGCGTGAACAGCGTGGCGATCGGCGTGCCGCGCGTGTCCACCGACAAGCCGCGGTTGGGCTGGAAGGTGTTGACGAAGTCGCGCTGGTCGCCGCGCAGCGCCTTGTTCTCGCTGCGGCTCAAGGCCAGCAGCACGTTGAAGTTGTCCTTGTCGAGGTCGCCGAAGCCGCCGGTCAGCTTGACGCGGTTGATGTTGCCGCCGCCGGCCTCGGTGATGTCGGTGAAGGCCTGCACCTCCAGGCCCTGGTAGTTCTTGCGCAGGATGAAGTTGATGACGCCGCCGATGGCGTCCGTCCCGTAGATGGCCGAGGCGCCGTCCTTCAGCACCTCGATGCGGTCCACCGCGGCCATCGGAATCTGCTGCACGTCGACCACGCCGCCATTCAGGCCGTGCGCCGCCACGCGGCGGCCGTTGAGCAGGATCAGCGTGGCCGCGCAGCCCTGCAGCCGCAGGTTGGCGCACGAGGCGCCGTTGTTGCCGCGCGCCGCGCCGGCTACCACGTCGGCGTTGGCCGCCAGGTTGTCGAGGCCGGTGCCGTTGGCGCTGAGCGAGTTGATCAACTGCTCGGCGGTGACGATGCCCTGGCGCTCCAGCTCCTGCCGCGTGATCACCTGGATCGGCACCGCGCCTTCGTCGGCGATGCGCTTGATGCTGCTGCCGGTGATCTCCACGCGCTGCGGCGCGGACTGCGCCAGCGCGACGGTGGACAGGCCGAGCAAGGCCAGCGAGGCGGCCAGGGGCGTGAGTTTCATGGCGTTGTTCTCCTGCGGTGGGAAGGGCCGGTGCGGCGTGCCGGTGACACAGCTTTCACCGCGCCGCAACATCGCTTAACCGGGGCAGGGTAGGCAGCGCTTGCGCGAGCGGCCAATGAAAAGGCTTGCCTGTCGCATAACCGCGCGGAATGCCCGCCGCCGGCGCCGCGCCCGTAGACTGCGCCGACCGCCCGCCATGCGCTGCCCACCGCTGCTCTCACCCCTGTTGTTCGCCGCCGCCGTCGCCCTGGTCGCGTGCGCCTTCGATGCCCGCGCCGAGCTGCCGCCGCCTCTGGCGCGGCTGCTCACCGAGGCCGGCGTGCCGGACGACGCGCTGGGCCTGGTCGTCGCTCCCGTGGGCGCCGGGCCGCGCCACGTGGCGCACCAGGCCGATCGGCCGCTGCAGCCCGGATCGGCCATGAAGTTGGTGACAACCCTTGTGGGATTGGAGCAACTGGGCCCGGCCTGGCGCGGCAGCACGCGGCTGCTGGCCACCGGCCCCATCGTCGACGGCGTGCTGAAGGGCGACCTCGTGCTGCAAGGCGGCGCCGACATGGACTTGTCGCAGCAGGCGCTGCAGGCCATGCTGCAGCGCGCCCGCCACCGCGGCCTGCAGGACTGGCGCGGCAACCTCGTGCTCGACCGCAGCGCCTTCCAGCCGCCGCGGCTGGACCTCGGCCAGCCGCCTTTCGACGACGCGCCCGAGGCCGGCTACAACGTCATCCCCGATGCGCTGCTGGTCAACGACAACCTGCTGCGCGTGGACGTCTTCGTCGACGAGCAGCGCGGCCTGCAGGTGCTGCCGTTGACGCCGCTGGCCGGCGTGCGCGTGACGCACGAGATGACGCTGGTGGAAGGCGACTGCAGCCGCTGGGACGAAGGCTGGAAGACGCCCGAGCTGCGCCCGCCGCGGCCCGGCCGCCAGATGGACGTGGTGCTGCGCGGCACCTGGCCGGCGCGCTGCGACCGCAGCGTGGCCTTCAACGTCATCGAGCGCAACGACTACATCGCCCGCCTCGTGCGCGGCCTGTGGGCGGGCCTGGGCGGCCGCTGGCGCGGCGGCGTGCGCGAAGGCAGCGCGCCGGCCGACGCCAGGCTGCTGGCCGAGCACGGCTCGCGCCCGCTGGCCGAGCTGGTGCGCGCGATCAACAAGCCGTCGGACAACACGCTGACGCGCACGCTGCTGCTGGCCATCGGCCGCGCCGCGCCCGGCGAGGCCGCCGAGCCCACGCTGCAGCGCGCCGAGCGCGCGCTGCGCGGCTGGCTGCGCGGCCACGGCATCGACGACACCGGCTTCGTGCTGGACAACGGCTCGGGCCTGTCGCGCAGCGAGCGCGTCACGCCGGCGCAGCTCGAAGGCGTGCTGCGCGCCGGCCTGGCCAGCCGCTGGGCGCCTGAGTTCGTCGCCAGCCTGCCGATCGCCGGCATCGACGGCACCTTGCGCAACCGCTTGAAGGATGGCCCTGCCGCCGGCGCGGCGCGCATGAAGACCGGCAGCCTGCGCAACGTGGTCGCCCTGGCCGGCACCGTGCCCGACGCCACCGGCCAGCCGCAGATCGTCGTCGCGATGTTCAACCAGGACCGCCTGCCCGCGCGCCAGATGCGGGCGCTGGTGGATGCGCTGGTCGATTGGGTGGGGCGGACGCGGTTCGAGGCCGCTGCTGCTGCGCCCAGGGCGGCGGGACCTTGAGGTTGCGGGGTGGGTAATGCGGCGCGGTTATGTCGGGCGATGGGGTGATTTGGGGGCCCAAGCAGGTCGAATTCGATGTCGCTGCCGACGATTCGGGAGCTTCTCTGCAACTGGCAAAGCTCGCGTCGTCTGGCCTCTCCTTGCTGGAATCTGTTCGATGCGGGGCGTGCGCTCGATTGGCGCTACCTCAGCATCCCTGATCACGATGCTCCTGCTGGCTGGGAGATCGAGTTCGAGAGGCTGCGCGGTATGTTGCTGGATGGGCTCGCGCACAAGGTCATTGATGACCTGAGCTATACCCGCTTCTTGCTGCAGACGTACAAGCCATGTGAGTGGTGGACATCCGACCCAGTATTGCGGGCTGGCCTTAACCGATGCCTTTTGCCTCAAGCCTGTCGACGACCTCCCGTGCGGAGACGATGGCGATGCCCTGATGGCTGCCGATGGGCAGCAGGTGCTTGCGATCCCCGGTGACGATCAGCTCGGCGCGCGCCGCGACGGCCGCAGCGATGACGTGATCGTCGTCGGAATCGTTGGCGACCAGGCGCGGCACGCTGGCCGGCGCGACCAGGCTGACGAGCGCCGTGTGCTGCGCCACCAGCGCCGCGATGCTGGTGCCGAAGCTCTCGATGCGCTTGGTGAACTTCGAATAGCCCAGCGTATGGGCCAGTTCATCGAGCAGCACCGCGCTGCTGAAGAGATCGACCTCGCCGTCGATGGCCGCCTGCAACAGCCGACGAGGTGGCCCATTCCACAGCAGCCCGGCCATCACGACATTCGTATCGAGTACCAGCCGCAGCGGCGGGTGCGTTAAACCCGGCATCAACTCGCCCCGCGCATGCGCCGCTCGGCGCGCACCTTGCGCACCTCCTCGACGATCTCCTGCTCGATCTCGGGCGTGAGTTCCTCTTGCGGCCCCCGCTGCCACATCGCTTGCAGCGCGTCGCCCGCGCGGCGGCGTAGCTGCTCGCGCAGCATCGCCTCCATCGCCTCGGCCGACAGCAGGCCCGCACTGGCCGCCTTCTGCGCCAGTTCGTCGGGCAAGTTGATTTGTACGGTCGTCATCGTGTGTTCCTTGGGTTCTGCGCTTAGCTGCTGAGGTTGCCGACCATCTGCTTGGTCTGATGCTTGACGATCATCCCGTCGAGCAGCGCCTTGATGATCCGCCGGTCGTCATCGGACATGTGGCTCACCGCCTCGAACTGCAAACGCAGATCGTCCGACGGCCCACGCTCGCCCTCGTCGAACACGAGTTGATCCAGGCTCACGTGCAGCGCCCGCGCCAGGCCGACCAGGGCCTCGAGCGTAGGTTGTGCGCTGCCGGCCTCGTAGCGGCGAATCTGGTTCACATGAACGCCGGCAATGTCTGCCAGCGCCTGCTGCGTCATGGACGCCTGCCGGCGAATCTGGCTCAGGCGCGCCGCAAAGCGTGCGACGGGTGCGGCGGGCTCGGGTGCGGCAGATGGGGTGGCTGCGGTAGGCATGACAAGGAGTCGAGCGAACTCTTGAAGGACGTCACGGCATCCTGAAACTGTTGGCTGATGCGATCTTATCGGGTAGCATGAAAAAACACTATAAGGGTGTTGACAGGTTTTAGCCCCAGGAGAGTCCCGGACATCGCACACAGAGCCGGCTCCGCTTCTTTGAACATGCAGCGGCCTGAGATCAGTGGATTGGCTGCGGTTTGAACTTCTTCACCACGTCTCCGAAGCTGAACCTCGAAGCATTGGCCATCGTGGTCACATCCGGTCGTAAGCGGCGTCCTCGTTGTTGTCCCACACCCGGGCCAAGCTGCCTTCGCTGGCTTTGGCCGCGGCTTGAGCCTGTGTTCCAGGGCGCGGCAGATCAAACGATCCGCGGCAGCCGCCGCCTTACTTCGTCGCGGTCGCCGAAGTCGAAGTGCCACCACTCGGTGCTGATGGCCTGCCAGCCGGCTTGCAGCAGTGCCGTGCGCAGCAGGCGGCGGTTGGCGAGTTGGGCCTCGCTCAGCAGCCCGGCCGCCGCATGCCGGTGCTCCAGCGCCGGGTGCGACCGCTCGGTGGTGTCGTCGAAGGGCGTGCCCATGTCCAGCTCTTGCCCTTGCGCGTCGGCCAGCGTGATGTCGACGGCCATGCCGTAGCTGTGGATCGAGCCGCGCTCGGGCGGCGCGAAATAGGGCTCCATCGGCGTGCCTTGCACGTGGGCCCAGAACCGTTCCTGCACGCGTTGCGGGCGCGCGGCGTCCAGCACGCACAGGCGCAAGTCGGGCCGTTCGCGCTGCAGCCAGTGCACGGCCTGCTGCAGTGCATCGGCCGCCTCGCGGTGCAGCCAGGCGCAGTCGTGCGGCGAATAAAGGTCGCGGCCCAGCAGGTTGCGCGGGCTGGCGTAGCGCAGGTCGACCTGCAGCCCGGCGATGGCGGCCAGCGCGCGGTAGTCGGCATGGGCCGGCAGCTCGTCGATGCCGATGGTGCGCACTTCGGTCGTCATGCCCAGCCGGCGTCCAGCGCCCGCCGCGCCACCTGGGTGACGTGCTTGACCAGTTCGCGCGCGCCGTGCGACAGCGGCGCCTGGCTGGCGCTCAGCACGTACAGGCGCACCGGCAGCGCCGGCTGCAGCGGCCGCCGCTGCAGCCGTTCGGCCGGCGGCAGCGCGGCGCTGAAGGGGTCGACCACGGCCACGCCGCCGCCGGCTTCCACCAGCGCGCGCGCCAGCTGGTAGGTCTGCACGACGGTGCCGTACACCGGCTGGCGGTCGGCGGCCTCGAAGGCGCCGGCGATCAGCTCGCCCAGCGGGTCGGCGTTGGGCAGTCCGATCAGGTCGTCGGGCAGCTCGGCCACGGCGATGGGCTGGCCGCGCGGCGCGTCCGGCCAGGTGCCGGCGCGCGCCAGCGCCACCAGCGGGCCTTCGGCCAGCGGCTCGGCGACGATGGTGGGGTGGCGCGGGTCGCACAGCGACAGGCCGAGGTCGGCCTCGCCGATGCGCAGGATGTTGACGATCTCCTCGGTGTGCTGGGTCGCCAGCTCGCATTGCGTCTGCGGAAAGTCGCGCCGCCAGGCGGCCATTGCCGCCGGCAGCAGGCTCAGGCCCAGCGAGGGCGTGGCCACGATGCGGATGGTCTCCACCGACTTGCTCTTCAGCGAGGCCGCCAGGCGGCGGATGCCGGCGAGGTCGCGCGCAAGCTTCTCGGTCTCGGCGAACAGGCGGTGCGCCTCGGGCCGCGGGTAGAGCTTGCCGCGGATGCGCTCGAACAGCGGCAGCCCGAGCTGCAGCTCGCAATGCTGCAGCACCTTGGTGACCGCCGGCTGCGAGATGTGCAGCACCTGCGCCGCGCCGCTGATGGTGCCGGCCTGCATCACGGCGTGGAAGACTTCGATGTGGCGCAGCCGCATGGGGCGCGATTCTAGGAACGTGGCAAGGCGCGGCGGCCCGTCACGGGGTGGTCAGCACCGCCAGGATGGCGGCGGTCTCGGCGTCGGGCACGCCGTCGTAGCGCGCGGGGCGAAAGCGCATCTGGAACGAGGTCAGCACGTCGAGCGTGGCGGTGTCGAGCACGCCGTCCTGCGGCACGCCGTAGCCCACGCGCGCCAGCCGCTGCTGGAACCACAAGGTGTCGGGCAGGCTGGCCGCGTAGCGCGGCTGCAGCGCGGCGGCGCGGCTTTCGTCGAACCACTGGGCCAGGCCTTCCTGGGCCAGGCGCTTCCACGGGAAGAGCGGCCCCGGGTCCTGCTTGCGGCCGGGCGCCACGTCGGCATGGCCGACCACGCGCTCGGGCGGGATGCCCCAACGTTTGACGATATCCCGCACCAGTGCGACGACGGCGTCGATCTGCTTGGCCGGATACGGCGCGTAGCGGCGGCCCTCGGGCGTGTCGACGTAGCCGGGGTTGACGATCTCGATGCCGATCGACGACATGTTGACCAGCACCCGCCGCGCCCAGTTGCTGACGCCGGCGTGGTTGGCGCGCTGGTCTTCGTCCACCAGGCGGTAGATGGTGGGCGGGTCGTCGTCGCCCACCAGGTAGTGGCTGGACACCTCCTGCTGCGTCAGCACGCGCAGCGAGGTGGGCTGGTCCAGCACCGTGTAGTGCAGCACCAGCAGGTCCACCCGCGGGCCCTGGCTGACGGCGCGGTGGCTGCCGTCGATCGTCAGCCGCGGGCCGCCGGCGCAGCCGGCCAGCAGCAGCGCCGCGGCCGCCAGCAGCCAGGCGAATCGTCGGCTCATCGTCATGACGCGCCGGGCTGCACGACGGCGCGCGCCGCGATGCGTGCCGCCGCGTGGTGGCCGTGGCTGACGCGCAGGTGCAGCGCGGCCGCCTCGGGCACCGCGGCACGGCAGGCCTGCTCGATCACCGGGTGCAGCTGGAACACGCGCCCGGCCAGCGCCACCGGGCGCGGGCCGAAGCGTTGCACGAGCAGGCGCGCCAGCCGGCCCAGTTCGCTGCCCGCGGCCTCCAGCAGGCGCAGCGCCACGGGGTCGCTGCCGGCCGCCGCGGCGACGGCCAGCGCCAGCTTGCCCATCTCGCCACGATCGACGGTGTAGATGAACTGCCGGCTGTGGCTCCAGTCGCTGCCGCCCACGTGCTCCAGCACCTCGCGCGCCATCGCCGAGCGCTGCCAGGCGCCGGGCTCTTCGTCTTCCTGCCGCCAGATGTGGCGCAGCGCCTCGCGCGCGATCCAGAAGCCGCTGCCGCCGTCGTCCAGCAAGCCGCCGCGGCCGCCCACGCGGTGGAAGCCGCCGTCGGCGTCGATGAAGGCGGCGATCGATCCGGTGCCGGCGTAGACCAGGTAGCCCTCGCCGCGGCGGAAGACGTCGAGGTAGGCCACCTCGATGTCGGTGACGATGGTCACCGCTTCGGCGCCCAGGCCCAGCGGCGCGCGGATCAGGCCCGACAGCGGCTCGCGCACGCCGCCGTAGCCGGTGAGGCCGGCGTGCACCTGGCTCGGCCGGCCGACGGCCAGCACGTCGCTGGCCAGCGCGGCCAGCGTGTCGCGCACCGCCTGCTGGCCGTTGCGGCTGGCCAGTTGCATGGCGCTCAAGCCGGCCACGCTGCCTTCGGCCAGCAACTCGCCGGCCGGCGTGGCCAGCGCCCAGCGGGTCTGCGTACCGCCGGCATCGATGCCCAGGCCGAGGGCGGCCCCGCCTTGCCGTGCTGCCACCGCGTTCAAGTCCGTCCCGTCTGCGTCTGCTGCCAGAACGCGCAGGTTAGGCCACCGGCCGCGGCCGCGGCCAATGAAAGCTCGTGCGGCGTACATAACCGGGGGGAATGCGCGGACGCTCCGCGCGGTGGGCCGGCTTGAAGATCCTGCATTCGATGGCGCCTTTTCATGGTCATGGAGCGGATAGGCCGACGGCCACCGCCGCGCTCTCCAGCCCGCTGCGGCCGATGCCCAGCACCCAGGCGGCTTGCGCGTCGGCGGCCAGTGTCAGCGGCGCGGTGGCCGGCAGCGGTTGCGCCTGCCAGTGCCAGGCGCCGCGGCGCCATTGCCACAGCACGGCCTGGCGCAGCGGCGCGCCGTCGCCCTGGCGCGGCCACAGCGCGCGCGAGCCGTCGGACTGCGGCAGCCGCTCGACGTGCGGCGGCTGCGGCGCCGGCTCGGCCAGCCAGGGGGTGGCCGGCGTCAGCGCGGCTTGCGCGTAAGGGCCTTCGCGCAGCCGCGTGGCGATGCCGTCGCGGTCCTGCAGCAGCGCGGCCATGCTGAAGTGCAGGTGGCCGTTGTCGGCGCGCGGCCCGCGGGTCAGCGCCACCTGGGCCAGCACCTCGGCGGCATCGTAGGCATCGCGCTCGGCCTGCAGCCGGCTGGTGAACAGCCCCGGCCACAGGTGCCGGCCTTGCGCATTGCCGGCGCGCCAGGCGGCCTGCAGCGGCGCGAAGGCCTGCTCGGTCTTGCCGATCGCCCAGTAGAGCTGCGGCGCGAGGTAGTCCATCCAGCCTTCGTCCCACCAGCGCTCGACGTTGGCGTAGAGCTTGTCGTACTGGCTGAAGCCGCGGATGCCCGGCGGCCGGCGGTCGGGCCGCGGCAGCCCGAAAGGGCTGATGCCGAAGCGCAGCCAGGGCTTGGCGGCGTGCACCTCGCGCTGCAGCGTCTCGATCAAACGGTCGACGTTGTCGCGCCGCCAATCGGCGCGCGCGAGCGTGCCGCCGCCGTCGGCATAACGCTGCCACGACGCGTCATCGGGGAAGTCGATCGCCGCGCCTTGCGCATCGTCGACGGGGTAGGGGTAGAAGTAGTCGTCGAGGTGAACGCCGTCGATGTCGTAGCGCTGCACCACGTCCAGCACGACGGCGCGCGTGCGCTCGGCGGCGAGAGGCTCGCCGGGGTCCAGCCACAGGTAGTCGCCGTAGGCCTTGACGATGGCCGGCTCGGCATTGGCCACGTGATTGGCGGCCAGCTCGCTGCGCGCCGAGGGGTGGCGCGCGCGGTAGGGGTTGAACCAGGCGTGCAGCTCCAGGCCGCGGCGGTGCGCGCCGTCCACCCATTCGGCCAGCGGGTCCCAGTCTTCGTCGGGCGCGCGGCCGCTGGCGCCGGTGAGGTACTCGCTCCAGGGCTCCAGCGCCGATCGGTACAGCGCATCGGCGGCCGGCCGCACCTGCAGCACCAGCGCGTTGAGGCCGATGGCCGCGGCGCGGTCGAGCAGCGTCAGCATCTCGGCGCGCTGCGCGGCGCTGGTGAGGCCGGCGCGGCTGGGCCAGTCGATGTGGGCGACGCTGGCCACCCAGGCGGCGCGGAACTCGCGCGGCAGCGGAGGCGGAGCCGGCGGCGGGCCGACCGGCGGCCACAGGCTGCACGAGCCCAGCGCCGGCAATAACGCCAATGCCCAACGGCGCTTCATGCGTCGATCAGGCCTTGAAGAACCAGCGGCGGCGCCACAGCCACCAGGCCAGCGCGAACATCGCGCCGTTGAACAGCAGCGCCCACAGCAGCGAAGCGTCGCGCGGCGCCAGCGGCAGCGCCTGGATCGGCGCGTAAGTCCAGGCCTTCAACGACTGCGGCGGGTCGCCCGCCTTGAAGAACAGCATCAGCTTGGCGACCAGGCCCGAGACGGCAAAGATCAAGAGCGCGTTCATGCCGTAGATGACCAGCGGCTCGAAGGCGCGCGCGCTGGCCGCGCGCAGCCGGGCTTGCGGCGCTGCGTCCAGCAGCCAGTAGAAGGCGCCGAACACCAGCAAGGCCCAGCCGTCCATGAAGACCATGTACGACGGCGTCCACAGGCTCTTGTTGATGGGCATGAAGAGCCGGTCCATCGCCTCGCCCAGCGCCAGCAGCGCCAGCCCGGCCAGCAGCAGCCACACCGTGCGCTCGGCCGCCGGTCGCGGCGCGGCCAGGAAGCGCCCGGCCAGCACGCCCGAGAGCAGCGTGCCCAGCGCCGGCAGCGTGCTGACCAGGCCTTCGGGGTCCCAGGTCTTGGACGCCGCCCACAGATGGGGGCCCAGCAGCAGGCGGTCCAGCCAGGCGCCGAAGTCGCGGCCGGGCTCCAGCGCGCCGGCGGCGACCACGCCTTGCGCGTCGGGCACCGGCACCGCCAGCATCAGCAGCGCGTACAGCGCGCACAGGCCGACGATCCAGGCCAGCACGCCGCGCCAGCGCCAGGCCAGCACGATGGGCGCGGCCAGCAGCACGCACAGGCCGATGCGTTGCAGCACGCCGGGGATGCGAACGGTGGCGAGGTCGAAGCGCGGCACCCAGTTGAGCAGCAGGCCGATGGCGATGATCAGCGCGGCGCGGCGCGCCATCGTCAGCGCCAACGTTCGACGCGAGGCGCCGGCGGCGGCGCGGGCGTCGAGCGAGATCGTCATCGAGACGCCGGCGATGAACAGGAAGAACGGGAAGATCCAGTCGGTGAAGGTCCAGCCGTTCCAGGCCGCGTGGGCCAGCGGCGCGTACAGCGCGTTCCAGTCGCCGGGGTTGTTGACCAGCACCATGCCGGCGATGGCGAAGCCGCGGAAGGCGTCCAGTGATGCCAGACGTTGGAGAGTCGGTCGGGCGCTCACGTCTGCGCTTCCTTGCGGCCGAAGTCCGCCGGGATGCGCAGCTTCGCCGCCACCCACACCGAGGGCAGCGTGCACAGGCACACCCAGCCGAAGAACGGCGCGTAGCCCATCTGCTGCTGCAGCCAGCCGCTCGACATGCCGGGCAGCATCATGCCCAGCGCCATGAAGCCGGTGCACAAGGCGTAGTGCGCGGTCTTGGCGGGGCCGTCGGCCACCCAGATCATGAACATCAGGTAGGCCGCGAAGCCGAAGCCGTAGCCGAACTGCTCGCAGGCCACCGCGGCGGTGATGAGGGCCAGGCTTTGCGGCTGCCAGGCCGCCAGCGCGACGAACAACAGGTTGGGCAGGTGGATCGCCGCCACCATCGGCCACAGCCAGCGCATCAGGCCGTGGCGCGAGATCACCCAGCCGCCCAGCAGCCCGCCGGCCGTGAGCGCGCCGACGCCCACGGTGCCGTAGACCAGGCCGACGTCGGCGGTGGACAGCGCCAGCCCGCCTTGCGCCCGCGGGTCCAGCAAAAAGGGCGTGACCAGCTTGACGAGCTGCGCCTCGCCCAGGCGGAACAGCAGCAGGAAGGCCAGCACGAGGCCGATGTCGGGCCGGCGGAAGAACGACGCGAAGGTCTCCCCGAAGCCGCGCCACAGGTCCTGCCCGCCGGCGGTGGTGGCGTGGTCGGCCGCCGGCCGCGGCAGCCGCCACTGGTGCCACAGGAACAGTCCGCCGAAGATCGCGGCCAGGCCGAAGAACACCGCCTGCCAGGCCGGCACCGGGCCGCCGAGCCGCTCGGTCAGCCGGCCGGCGGCGTAGACCAGGCCGCCCTGGCCGCTGATCATCGCCACCCGGTAGAACAGGCTGCGCACGCCGACGAAGGCCGCCTGCTGGTGCTGCGGCAGCGCCAGCATGTAGAAGCCGTCGGCCGCGATGTCGTGCGTGGCCGACGCGAAGGCCAGCAGCCAGAACACCGCCAGGCTGAGGCGGAAGAAGCCGCTCGTCGGCAGCGTCAGCGCCACCGCGGCCAGCGCCGCGCCGATGACGAGCTGCAGCGTGACGATCCACCAGCGCTTGCTGCGCAGCAGGTCGACGAGCGGCGACCACAGCGGCTTGATCACCCAGGGCAGGTAGAGCCAGCTCGTGTAGAGCGCGATCGCCGCGTTGTCGAGGCCGAGGTTCTTGTAGAGGACGACCGCCAGCGTCATCACCACGACATAGGGCAGGCCCTGGCCGTAATACAGGCTGGGCACCCACCACCATGGGGATGAGAGCCCCTCGGCCGACGGGTACGTCGGCCGATCCCCCGAGGGGATGCGGGCCGGCTTGGGAGCGGCCCGGCGCTCGGCCCGCGGAAGACGACCTGACACCGGCTCAACCGGCAGCGGCCAACGCGGCGCGCAAGTCGCCGTCGTGCGCTTGCAGCCGCGCCGCGGCTTCATGGACCGAGACGTTCTGGCGCAGCGCGACGATGGCCACCTTCACGCGAAAGCCGCTGTCGCGCAGCGCGCGCTCGGCGGCCAGCTCGTCGGCGCCGCTGGCGCGCATCGTCAGCGCCAGCGCGCGGCGGCGCAGCTTGGCGTTGGTGGCGCGCAGGTCGACCATCAGGTTGCCGTAGACCTTGTGCAGCCGCACCATCAGCGCGGTCGAGAAGCTGTTGAGCGCGATCTTCTGCGCCGTGCCGGCCTTCAGCCGCGTGCTGCCCGACACCAGCTCGGGCCCGGTGTCCAGCACGATGCCGATCTCGGCGGCCTGCACCAGCGGCGCGCCGGGGTTGTTGGAAAAGCCCAGCGTCAGCGCGCCGGCCGCGCGCGCCGCCTCGCAGGCGCCCAGCACGTAGGGCGTGCTGCCCGAGGCGGCGAGCAGCAGCGCCACGTCGTCGCTGCCCAGCTCGTGCAGGCGGATGTCGATCGCGCCTTGCTCGCGCTCGTCTTCGGCGCCTTCCACCGCTTCGAACAGCGCGCCGCGGCCGCCGGCGATCAACGCCAGCGCGCGCTCGGCCGGCCAGCTGAAGGTGGGGTTCAGCTCCACGCTGTCCAGCAGCCCCAGCCGCCCCGAGGTGCCGGCGCCCACGTAGACCAGCCGCCCGCCGGCGTTGATGCGCGGCAGCGCCGCGTCCACCGCGCGCGCCAGCTGCGGCGCCGCGGCCTGCACCGCGGCCAGCGCCTGCGCCTGGTCGTCGACCAGCGTGCGCAGCAATCGGTCGGTGGGATAACGGTCGAGTTCGGCGTGCTCGCCGTGCGGGGTCTCGGTGCCAGGCTTCAGGGGCGTCACGGGCGTCAGGGGCGTCGGGGGCGTCATGGCTGCAATGATGCGCCCTGCAGCGCATGCCGCCACACCGCGGTGGCGGCAATCTCCTGCCAGCGGTACAGCGCCGAGTAGTGCGGCGGAAACGCTTGCGGGTCGACGCCGGGACCGTTGACGATGACCACCATGCCGCGCCGCGTGGCCGGGTCCAGCGCGAACAGGCCCATCAGGCCGTAGGCGTCGCCGGTGTGGCCGAAGCCCTGGAAGCCGCCGCCGTCGACCAGGCGGTCGCCGCAGCCGGGCTCGGCGCGGTCGGTGAAGATCTGCACGCCCAGGCCCCAGGCGCAGGCGCCGACGTTCTCGCCGTCTTTCGGCGGCGGCCCCGTGCGCCGCCATTGCTCGCTGGCCAGCAGCGCCACCGACTCGGGCCGCAGAAAGGCCTGGCCCTGGTGCCGGCCCCGGTCCAGCAGCATCTGCATCACCACGCCCAGGCCTTGCACCGAGATGCGCAGCCGCCCCTGCGGGCCGAACAGCGTGCCGTTGCTGCCCACCACATAACCATCCAGTCCGGCGGGCGCTGGCGCCGGCCGGTCGCGGAAGTCGTCGGCCTGCAGCACCCAGAGGCCGGCGGGGTTCCAAACGCCGTCGTCGCTGCGCTTGCGCAGCATCGCGGCCACGTCGAGTTGTTCGGCGCGCGGCCATTGCGACGGGTCGAAGCCGCCTTGCAGGCCCAAGGGCTGCAGCACCAGGCGCTGCATCAGGCGGTCGAAGCGCTCGCCGCCGGCGCGCTCCATCACCTGGGCGATCACGCCGTAGTTCAGGTTGACGTACTCGAAGTCGCTGCCCGGCCGCGTGTCGCGGCGCCAGTTCAGGCCGTCGGCATAGAGCGCGCCTTGCGGCTGCAGCACGTCCTGCAGTTTGGTGCGGCCGTCGAACCCATATCGCTCGCCGCCGTCGGACAGGCCCGAGCGGTGGCTGAGCAGCAGGCGCAGCGTGATCGGCAGCTCGGGGAACTGCGGGTGGCGCAGCGTCCAGCCCAGCACGGCGCTGACGTCGGCGTCCAGGTCGAGCCGGCCGGCCTCGACCAGGCGCAGCACGCCGAGTGCCACCACCAGCTTGGAGATCGACGCGACGCGAAAGCGCGTGGCCGCGGTCACCGGCAACGCCGGCGCGGCCGGGTGGCGGATGCCGAACTGGTTGGCGTAGACGACGCGGCCGTCGCGGATGGCCAGCGCGGCGACCGCGGCCACCGGCGCCACCGTGGCCTGGGGGTCGCCGACCAGCGCGGCCAGTTCACGGTCAAGGGCGGGGAGGGGCTGCATCGTCGAGCATCCGGTGAGCAAGGCCAGCGCGAGGGCCAGCGTCGGGGCCAGTGTGGGGGCCAACAAGAGGGCCAGCGTCGGGGCGAGGAGAGCGGCACGCATGGGCTGCATGGTATGTTGCGCCGCCTCACAGGCCCCACCCAAGGACCTCCCCCATGTCGTTTCCACCGCTTCCACCGCTGAACCGCCGCGCGGCCGCCGCCGCCGCCCTGCTCACCCTGCTGGCCGCCGCCGGCGCGCCGCCGCTGCAGGCGGCCACGCCCAAGGACACGCTGGTCGTCGCCGCCGCCTTCGACGACATCATCACGCTGGACCCGGCCGAGGCCTTCGAGATCTCGGCCGGCGAGGTGATGGGCAACGCCTACGACCGGCTGCTGCGCTTCGACGTCTCCGACCCGTCCAAGCTGGTGGGCGACCTCGCCAAGAGCTGGAGCGTCAGCGCCGACGGCAAGACCTTCAGCTTCGAGCTGAAGCCGGGGCTGAAGTTCGCCAGCGGCAACGCGCTGACGGCCGAAGACGTGGTGTGGTCGCTGCAGCGCGCCGTGCTGCTGGACAAGACGCCGGCCTTCATCCTGACGCAGTTCGGCTTCGCCAAGGACAACGTGCGCGAGCGCATCAAGCAGACCGGCGCGCTGACGCTGACGCTCACCACCGACAAGGTGTTCGCGCCCAGCTTCGTGCTCAACTGCCTGACCGCCAACGTCGCCGCGGTGGTGGACAAGAAGCTGGTGCTGTCCAAGGAAGCCAACGGCGACATGGGCTACGGCTGGCTGAAGACGGCGTACGCCGGATCGGGGCCGCTGAAGATCCGCGAATGGCGCGCCAACGAGGTCGTCGCGATGGAGCGCAACGACAACTACTGGGGCCCGAAGCCGGCGCTGGCGCGCGTGCTCTACCGCCACCTGAAGGAGCCGGCCACGCAACGCCTGCTGCTGGAAAAGGGCGACGTCGACATCGCGCGCAACCTGGGCCCGCAGGACCTGCAGGCGCTGTCGGTCCACAAGGAGGTGAAGACCACCGCCACCGCCAAGGGCACGCTTTACTACTTCAGCCTGAACCAGAAGAACGCGACGCTGGCCAAGCCCGAGGTGCGCGAGGCCTTCAAGTGGCTGGTCGACTACCAGGCGATCGGCGACACCATCATGAAGAACATCGGCGTCGTGCACCAGAACTTCCTGCCCGCGGGGATGCTGGGCGCGTCCAGCGCCAAGCCCTACAAGCTGGACGTCGACAAGGCCAAAGCCTTGCTGGCGAAAGCGGGGTTCCCCAACGGCTTCAAGGTGACGATGGACACGCGCAGCGTGCAGCCGATCACCGCCATCGCCGAGGCGATGCAGCAAAGCCTCAAGCGCGGCGGCATCGAGCTGGAGCTGATCCCCGGCGACGGCAAGCAGACACTGACCAAGTACCGCGCCCGCCAGCACGACATCTACATCGGCACCTGGGGCGCCGACTACTGGGACCCGCATACCAACGCCGACACCTTCGCGCGCAACCCCGACAACGGCGACGACGCCAAAAGCAAGCCGCTGGCCTGGCGCAACGCCTGGGCGATTCCCGAGCTGACCCGGCAAAGCGACGCTGCGGTGCTGGAGCGCGACGCCAACAAGCGCAAAGCGATGTACGACGAGATCCAGGCCGAGTTCCGCCGCAGCAGCCCCTTCGTGATGCTGTTCCAGCAGATCGAGGTGGCGGCGTTCCGCAACAACGTCGAAGGGCTGCAGCTCGGCCCAACGTCCGATTCCACCTATCTCTTCAAGGTGACCAAACGCTGATGCGTCGGCTGCGCGCGGCGGCGAGCTTCGCCGCCGTGATCGCCGTCACCTACCTGGGGCTGCTGGCGGTCACCTTCTTCATCGGCCGCGTGGTGCCGATCGACCCGGTGATCGCCATCGCCGGCGACCGCGCGCCGGAGCACGTGGTGCAGCGCGTACGCGCCGAGCTGGGGTTGGACCTGCCGCGCTACCAGCAGTTCTGGCGTTATCTGCAGAAGGTGTCGGCCGGCGACTTCGGCACGTCGGTGCTGACCAGCCGCCCGGTGCTGCAAGACCTGCTGCGCGCCTTTCCGGCGACGCTGGAGCTGGCCACCGCCGGCATCCTGATCGGCGCCGGCCTCGGCGTGCCGCTGGGCGTGTGGGCGGCGGTGCGGCGCGGCGGCTGGGTCGACCAGGCGGTGCGCGTGCTGGGGCTGGCCGGCTACTCGGTGCCGGTGTTCTGGCTGGGCCTGATGGCGCTGGTGGTGTTCTACGCCAAGCTGGGCTGGGTGGCCGGGCCGGGGCGCATCGACGTGACGTACGAGTACACGCTGACGCCCGTCACCGGGCTGCTGCTGCTGGACACCGCGTGGGCCGGCGAGTGGGAGGCTTTTCGCAACGCGCTGTCGCACCTGGCGCTGCCGGCGGCGCTGCTGGGCGCGTTCTCGATGGCCTACATCAGCCGCATGACGCGCTCGTTCATGCTGGCCGAGCTGGCCCAGGAATACGTGGTCGCCGCGCGCGCCAAGGGCTTGTCGGAGGCGCGCATCGTCTGGCGCCATGCGCTGCGCAACGCGATGGTGCCGCTGGTCACGGTGATCGCGCTGTCCTACGCCGGGCTGCTGGAAGGCTCGGTGCTGACCGAGACCGTGTTCGCCTGGCCGGGCCTGGGCCAGTACATCACCAACTCGCTGCAGAACGCCGACATGAACGCGGTGCTGGGCGGCACGCTGGTGGTGGGCACGGTGTTCGTCGGCCTCAACCTGCTGAGCGACGGGCTGTACCGCTGGCTCGATCCGCGGACGCGCGCGCGATGAGCGATCGCGCGACTTCGCTGCGCGACTGGCTGCAAAGCGAGCGCCCCGCGTCGCGCCGCCAGGCCGCGCTGGGCCGCGCCTATGCCACGTGGCGGCGGCTGGCCGCCAACCGGCTGGCGCTGCTGGGGCTGGCCATCGTGCTGGGGCTGGTGCTGATGGCCTTGCTGGCGCCCTGGCTGGCGCCGTATTCGCCGACCGAAGGCGACCTGCGCACGCTGCGGCTGCTGCCGCCGTCGGCCGCGCACTGGATGGGCACCGACGACCAGGGCCGCGACATCCTCTCGCGCGTGATCCACGGCTCGCGCATCACCTTGTTCGTCGTCGGGCTGGTGGCGGTGCTGGCGGCGCCGGTGGGGCTGCTGGTCGGCACGGTGGCGGGTTATGCCGGCGGCTGGGTGGACGCGGTGCTGATGCGCATCACCGACATCTTCCTCGCCTTTCCCAAGCTGATCCTGGCGCTGGCCTTCGTCGCCGCCCTGGGCCCCGGCATCGAGAACGCGGTGATCGCGATCGCCATCACCTCGTGGCCGCCGTACGCGCGCATCGCCCGCGCCGAAACGCTGACCGTGCGCCGCAGCGACTACATCGCCGCCGTGCGGCTGGCCGGCGCCTCGCCGGCGCGCATCGTCGCGCGCCACGTGATGCCGCTGGCGCTGCCCAGCCTGATCGTGCGCGTCACGCTGGACATGGCCGGCATCATCCTCACCGCCGCCGGCCTGGGCTTCCTGGGCCTGGGCGCGCAGCCGCCGCTGCCCGAGTGGGGCGCGATGATCGCCGGCGGCCGCCAGTACGTGCTGGACCAGTGGTGGGTGGCTGCCGGCCCGGGGCTGGCGATCTTCGTCGTCAGCCTGGGCTTCAACCTGCTGGGCGACGGCTTGCGTGATGCGTTGGACCCGAAGGCCACGGGCTCATGAACGCCACGCTGCTGGAAGTGGACGACCTGCGCGTGGCGTATCCGGCGCGCGGCGGCGGCTGGACCGAGGTGGTGCGCGGCGTCGGCTTCACGCTCGGCCGCGAGCGGCTGGCCATCGTCGGCGAATCGGGCTCGGGCAAGAGCCAGACGGGGCGCGCCATCCTCGGTCTGACGGCGCCCGGCGGCCGCGTCACGGCGCGGCGGCTGCAGTTCGACGGCATCGACCTGCTGCACTGCCCGCCGCGCCAGCGCCGCGCCTTGCGCGGCGGCCGCATCGCGATGGTGCTGCAGGACCCCAAGTTCTCGTTGAACCCGGTGATGACGATCGGCGCGCAGATCGTCGAGACGCTGCGCGCGCACCGCGACGTGGGCGGCGCCGAGGCGCGGCGCCGCATGCTCGACGGCCTGGCGGCGGTGCGCATCGACGATCCCGAGCGCGTGGCGCGGCTGTACCCGCACGAGGTGTCGGGCGGCATGGGCCAGCGCGCGATGATCGCGATGATGCTGGTCGCCGAGCCGGCGCTGCTGATCGCCGACGAGCCGACCTCGGCGCTCGACGTCACGGTGCAGCTGGAGGTGCTGAAGATCCTCGACGAGCAGGTCGCACGCCGCGGCATGGGACTCGTCTTCATCTCCCACGACCTGCGCCTGGTGGCCAGCTTCTGCGACCGCGTGCTGGTGATGTACGCCGGCAAGGTGGTCGAGCAGCTCGACAGCGGCCGGCTGCACGAAGCGCAGCACCCCTACACGCAAGGCCTGCTGAACTGCCTGCCGCGCCTGGACCAGCCGCGCCACCCGCTGCCCACGCTGGACCGGCGCGCGGAGTGGGCGGCATGAGCCTGTCCGTCGAAGGCCTGCGCGTCGCCTACGGCGACTTCGTCGCGGTCGACGACGTGAGCTTCGCGCTGGCGCCGGGCGAGAGCTTCGGCCTGGTCGGCGAATCGGGCTCGGGCAAGTCCACCGTGCTGCGCGCCATCTGCGGCCTGGCGCCGCGCAGCGGCGGGCGCATCGCGCTCGATGGCGATGCGGCGCAGCCTGGAGGCAAGGCCTTTGCGCGGCGCGTGCAGATGGTGTTCCAGGACCCCTACGCCTCGCTGCACCCGCGGCAGACGGTGGACCGCATGCTGGCCGAGCCGCTGGCGATCCACGGCATCGGCCAGGGGGACGACCGCGAAGCGCGCATCGTGCAGGCGCTGGACGAGGTGGGCCTCGAAGCCGCCCATCGCTTCCGTTATGCGCACCAGCTCTCCGGCGGCCAGCGCCAGCGGGTGGCGATCGCCCGCGCGCTGATCCTGCAGCCGCCGCTGCTGCTGCTGGACGAGCCCACCTCGGCGCTGGACGCCTCGGTGCAGGCCGAGGTGCTGAACCTGCTGGAAGCGCTGCGCCGGCAGCGGCGCTTGAGCTTCGTGATGGTCAGCCACGACCTCGCGGTGGTGACGCATCTGTGCGAGCGCCTGGCCGTGATGCAGCGCGGCCGCATCGTCGAGACGCTGGCCAGCGCCGACCTCGCGCAGCGCCGCGTGCAGCACGACTACACGCGCACGCTGATGGCGGCGGCCGACGGCTTCCGGCGCGGCGCGTCAGGGCAATAGATCGGCCGGCGCCTGGCCGCGCGGCCACAGCGCCCACAGCCGCAGCGGCTGCTTCATGCGGCCGGCGCGCGCCTCGGCCTCGCGGCCCCAGCCGAAGAACAGGTCGACGCGCACCGCGCCGGTGATCGCCGCGCCGCTGTCCTGCGCCACCACCAGGCGGCGCAGCGGCGTGGCCGACAGCGGCTCGGTGGTGTCCAGCCACAGCAGCGTGCCGTGCGGCACGGCGCTCGGGTCCACCGCCACCGAGCGGCCCGGCGTCAGCGGCACGCCCTGGGCGCCGCGCGGGCCTTGGGTGGGGTCGGGCAGCGGCTCTTCGCGGAAGAACACCATGCGCGGGTTGGCCCACAGCAGCGCCTGCAGGCGCTGCGGGTTCTTCTGCGCCCAGGACTTGATGGCCGGCCAAGACGCGGTGTCGGCCGTCAGCTCGCCCTGCTCGATCAGCCAGCGGCCGAGCGAGCGGTAGGGCTGGTCGTTGTGCGCGGCGAAGGCCAGGCGCACGAGGCTCACGCGGCCCTCGCCATCGGCGATGCGCAGCCGGCCCGAGCCCTGCACCTGCAGCAGCAGCGCGTCCAGCGGGTCTTCGATCCAGGCGATCTCCAGGCCCTTCAGCAGCGCCTGCGCGGCCGGCAGGCTGTCGTACTGCTGGCGCGTGTAGCCGGGCCGGCCCGGCGGCGGCGCGTACAGCGGGATGCGAAAGCCGCCGCGCGGCCGCCGGCTGGCGTCGATCGTTGGCTCGAAATAGCCGGTGGCCAGGCCTTCGGCACTGCCGTCGGGCGCTTCCAGCCGCCAGGGCTGCAGGTGCGCCTGCAGCCAGCGGCGCAGCGCGTCTTCGCCTTGCGGCGGAAACAGCAGCGCGCGCGCACACAGCTCGCTCCAGCCGGCGGCCGGCCGCGTGCACGAGGCCTGCAGCGCCGGCCAGGCGTCGGCCACGCGGTCGGCCGCGAAGCCTGGCAGGTCGGCCCAGCCGGCGGCCACCCAGCGCACCTTGCCGCGGTCGAAAGCCGGGCCTTCGGGCCGGGGCGCGGCGGCCGCGGGCGGCGCGGCGGTGACTGCTGCGGAGGTCGGCGTCGGCGCCGATGTCGATGGGGATGCCGATGCGGTGGCCGCCGCCGCCCGCTGCTCCACCGGCGCCGGCGCGCGCGCCGCCGGCGGCGCGCCGCCGCAGGCCACCAGCGCTGCTAGCATCGCCGACCCTCCCAGCCCCCGGACGACGCGCCGCATGTGGCTCTTGATCCTCGAAGCCCTGGCCGCGCTGGCCGTGCTGCTGCTGCTGGTCTGGTGGACCATGTTCGCCGGCCGCAACAAGGGCGAGCCGCCACCGCCCGGCGACGACCGGTCGTAAGGCTCCATCAGCGCGGCGGCAGCAGGAAGTCGAGCGGCCGCTTGACGAGCCGCCGGCGGATGGCCGCGTGGATGCGCGAGCGCTCCTGCACCTGGATGGCGCGCGAGCGCAGCGCCACCTTGAAGGCCAGCCAGAAGCTGACGCCGACGTTGAGCACCCCGGTGACCGGGATCGCCGCCACGCACCACCAGAAGGCGCCCTGCTGCAGCGCGGCCGTGCCCAGGGCGCCCAGAGCGGCGGCCAGCTGGCCGGTGGACAGCGTGACGTGGCGCACCTCGATCGGCAGCCCGACGAATTCCAGCAGCGACGGCGTCAGCCCCAGCATCATGCCCAGCGAGACGTTGGCCGCCACGCCCGACACGTTGAGCCGCCACCACTGCGCCCAGCGCTGCGCGCGCGCCGCGCCCAGGCGCGCCACGATGCGCGGGTTCCAGGCGATGGCGCTGTCCAGCCGGTGGAAGACGAACCAGTTCTCGGCCCAGCCGGCGATCAGCGAGCTGGCGAACAGCAGCACGCCGGTGAAGGCGGCGAACAGCGCCGTGGGGCCCAGCAGGGTCAACGTTTCCAGCGTGTGCTCGGCCTCGTGCTGGCCGACCAGCGGCACGCCGAACAAGGCGCGCGCCAGCACTTGCACCAGCAGCACCAGCGGCGCCACGGCGGCCAGGTTGCCGACGATGCCGGCCACCTGCGAGCGGATGATCTGCGCCACGCGGTCGACGAAGACTTCCAGCGTGGCCTGGTCGTTGCCTTCGCCGCGCGGCAGGCTGGCGGCCAGCGCCGGCGCCGTCATCGCCGGCTGCTTGGTGGCCACCGTCCAGTGCAGCAGCATCACGATGAGGAAGCTCACCGCGTAGTTGACGCCGGCCCAGAAGCCCGACCAGAAGGCCGACAGCCCGATGGCCAGCACCGCGAACTTGACGAACACGGTGCCGGCGATCACCGCGCCGCCGCCGGCCGCGCGGCGCAGCATCTCGCGGTATTCGGCGCGGTCGCGCGTGATGTAGTGGGTGCCGGTCTCGGCGTTGCGCTCGGCCACCTGGCGCGCCAGCAGCGAGTAGTGGCGCGCCAGCACGTGGCGGATGCCGCGCTGGCGGCCGCTGACGCGCACCAGCTCCTGCAGCAGGCGCAGCAGCTCGGGCTGCGGCTCGGGGGCGAGCAGGCAGTCGAGCAGCAGCTCGATGCGGTCGGCGCGCGTGATGAGCTGGTCGACCTCGTAGACCACGTCGACCGAGACGCCGTAGGTCTCCAGGTGCCCCGAGACGCTGGCCGCCGCCTGCCGGCAGGCGGCCAGGTTGGCGCGCAGCAGCAGCGCCTGCTGCAGCACCTGCTCGCGCTGGCCGGCCGTCAGCGCGTGGCGCAGCGCGTTGCTGGTCTGCGTCAGCTCGCGGAAGGGCTCGGTCGCCAGCAGGCTGCGGTCCATGCGCTGGCGCAGCGCCGGCGTGTAGCCCGAGGCGTGCACCGCGCTCACCAGGATGGTCATCGCTTCCAGCAGATGGCCGCGCCAGGTGGCGTCGGGCGTGGCCAGCAGCTCGGCCACGCGCGCCAGCGTGGGCGCGTCCAGCAGTTGCAGCCACGACAGGTCGGCGGGGTCGAACAGCAGCTCGAACAGCGCGGCCAAATCGGCCGTCTGCGGCGTGCCCGGCAGCAGGCGCCGGCGCAGGCGCGCCACCAGGTCGCTGCGCAGCGACAGCCGGCTGCCGAAGCCATGGTCGGCAAACAGCGCGGCGGCGTCCACCTCGCGCCAGAAGGCGGCCACCATGCCTTGCACCTGTGCGCGCACCTCGGGGTGCTGGTCGATCACCTTCAGCAGCAGCCGCAGGCGCAGCAGCGGCAGCGGCGTGCGCGCCTCGGCGGGGGCGCCGTCGTCGCGGTCGGGCGCCGGCTCGCGCCGCGCCGGCGGGTGGCGCAGCCACTCCATCAAGCGCACCAGCCACAGGTGGCGGTCGGCCTGCGGCACGCGCGCATCGGCCGCATTGACCAGGGCGGTCAAGTCCCAGGGAGAACTCATGAAGTCAGTGCAGCAGGCCGGGGAAGACGAGCTGGAATTCGGGAATCGGCGCCTCGAAGGGGCGAGCGTCCTCGGTCATGCAGAAGTAACTGCCGCGCATGCTGCCGTGCGGGGTGTCGATGCGCGTCCAGCTGGTGTACTCGAAGCGCTCGCCGGGCTTGAGCAGCGGCTGGTGGCCCACCACCGCCAGCCCGCGCACCTCCTGCTGCTGGCCGCCGGCATCGGTGATCAGCCAGTGGCGGCCGATGAGCTGGGCGGTGACGTCGCCGCTGTTGTGGACGGTCACCGTGTAGGCGAAGGCGAACGGCCCGTCGGGCGGCTGCGACTGCTCCGGCAGGTATTGCACGCGCACGTCGCAGGTGAACTCGGGTCGACTCATCTGGCCATGTTAGTGCCGCTTCTAGAATCCCGTGCGTGATGCCCCGCTATCGAATCGCCCCCTCGATCCTGTCGGCCGACTTCACCCGCCTGGGCGACGAAGTGCGCGCCGTCGTCGCCGCCGGCGCCGACTGGATCCACTTCGACGTGATGGACAACCACTACGTGCCCAACTTGAGCTTCGGGCCGATGATCTGCCAGGCGCTGCGCCCGCACACCACGGCGCCGATCGACGTGCACCTGATGGTGCAGCCGGTGGACGCGCTGGCCCAGGCCTTCTGCAAGGCCGGCGCCGACTGGGTGAGCTTCCACCCCGACGCCAGCACGCACGTCGACCGCACGCTGCAGCTCATCAAGGCCGAAGGCAAGAAGGCCGGCCTGGTGTTCAACCCGGCAACGTCTCTGGACGTGCTGGACTGGGTGATCGACAAGATCGACCTGGTGCTGGTCATGAGCGTCAACCCCGGCTTCGGCGGCCAGAGCTTCATCGACAGCGCTTTACGCAAGATCGAGCGCGTGCGCAAGCTCATCGACGGCAGCGGCCGCGACATCCGGCTGGAAGTGGACGGCGGCATCAAGGTCGACAACATCCGCCGCGCCGCCGACGCCGGCGCCGACACCTTCGTGGCCGGCAGCGCGATCTTCGGGCAGCCGGATTACCGGGCGGTGATCGACGCGATGCGGGGGGAACTCGCCAGAACGACGTAATCGCCGTCGTTTTCGTCGGAACGCTTCTTCAATCCGGCAAGCATCTTGCGCAGACTTCGGGGCATTGCCTCCGGAGGTTCACGATGCGCATCACCTTGCTCGGCGCCGGCCACATCGGCCAGACCATTGCCCGCCTGCTGGCCACCAGCGGCGACTACGAGCTGACCGTGCTCGACCGTGACGCCGCCGCGCTGGCGCGGCTGCAGGCGCTGCCGCTGCGCACGCGCACGGCCGACACGGCCGACCCCGCGGTGCTGCTGCAGGCCTTGCGCGGCCAGCAGGCGGTGATCAACGCCTTGCCCTACCACCTGGCCACCACCGCCGCCACCGCGGCGCGCGAGGCGGCGTGCCACTACTTCGACCTCACCGAAGACGTGGCCGCGACGCAGGCCATCCAGCGCCTGGCCGACGGCGCGGCCACTGCCTTCATGCCGCAGTGCGGGCTGGCGCCGGGCTTCATCGGCATCGTGGCCAACCACCTGGCGCAGGGCTTCGAGGCGCTGCACGAGGTGAAGATGCGCGTCGGCGCGCTGCCGGCGTTTCCGACCAACGCGCTGAAATACAACCTCACCTGGAGCGTCGACGGCCTGATCAACGAGTACTGCCACCCCTGCGAGGCCATTCACGACGGCCAGCGCATCGAGCTGCTGCCGCTGGAAGGGCTGGAGCATTTCTCGCTGGACGGCGTGGAGTACGAGGCCTTCAACACCTCCGGCGGCCTGGGCACGCTGTGCGAGACGCTGGCCGGGCGCGTGCAGATGCTGGATTACAAGAGCGTACGCTACCCCGGCCACCGCGCGCTGATGCAGGTGCTGCTGGAAGAACTGCAGCTCAAGCACGACCCCGAGACGCTGAAGGCCATCATGCGCCGCGCCATCCCCAGCACCATGCAGGACGTGGTGCTGGTCTTCGTCACCGTGAGCGGGCTGCGCGACGGCGTACTGCTGCAGGAGGTGTTCGCGCGCAAGATCTTCGCCGAGCGCGGCGGCAGCGGCGCCGATGGCGCGCCGGCGCAATCGGCGATCCAGATCACCACCGCCGCCGGCATCTGCGCCGCGGTGGACCTGTTCCGCGAAGGCGCGCTGCCGCAGCGCGGTTTCATCCGCCAGGAGCAGGTGGCGCTGCCGGCCTTTTTGGCCAACCGCTTCGGGCGGGCGTATCAGCAGTCGCGGCAGGTGGAGAGCATCGGTTGAATTGACGGCCCCCGGCCGCCTGGCGGCCGCCCCCCCTGGGGGCACCGAACCGGACCGGGGAACCCGGATCCGGCTCGGCCCGCTTGGCCGACGCCGCTCCCCCTGGTCGCCTGCGGCGACCGGTCCCCTTGGGGGAATGCAGGGTGGTGTGCGGCTGGTGCGCGGCGTGCGGCGTCAGTGCCGGGCGCGGCGGGCGCGGGCGGCGGCCAGCAGGCCGGCGGCCAGCAGCATCCACGTGGCGGGCAGCGGCACGGCGTTGGGGTTCGGCGGTGCCAGGGGCGTAACGGTGACGGTGAAGTTGTCGTAGCGGATCGTGGCGGTGACGGTCTCAGCGGAATTGCTGTTATTGACAACGGTCAGACCAGTGCCGAAGCCGAAGACCATCGCGGCGGAAAAATCGGGATGCAGGGCCGCGTCGAGCTCACCGGTCAGCAGATCCACCAGCACGAAATCCGCAGCCTCGAGGTCGGCGCTTTCGGTGGTATGCCAAACGCCCTGCTGCAGCCCGGAGACCGGCGCTTGGTAGACGAAGAGCTGGGTAACCCCGCCGGTCTGCTGCCCGATCAGGAAGGATTGATGACCGGTCGACGTGGCCCCGGTCCAGAGCGCGTCTACCGACCACGAGAGCATCTGGACCGGCGCCGCTGCGCCATCGTGCGCCACGTTGGGGCTGAAGGCCACGCCGGTCGAGGCGTTGCTGCCGTTCGCGGCAACGGTCACGGAGGTGTTGAATTGCAGCGCCGCGCCCGGATGGCCGGCGTTGGACAGCGAGAAGCTGGACGTGGTGCCCGGAGTCGGCACGATCGCCGTTCCCGCATTGACCACGGAACTCCACTCGGTCTCCGTGTAGACGGCGGCCGCATTGGCGGCGCCGGCCGCCATCAGGGCCAGGGCCAACAGGCCCTTTCTTGCATGCCACTGGCTCATCATTTCCTCCTCGTTTGCAGTGATGACAACGAAACACATCAGTCGCTGGCGCCGAGTCTGGCGAGGCCTCGGTCGGCGGTCATTGCCTGATCGGGCAAGCCGGCCCCCCGGTTCGCGGGGGCCGGCGGCTCGCAGGCGGTGCAGCCGCGCAGCAAGGCCACCAGCGCGGCCTGGCGGCCGGCGCCGGTCTTGGCCAGCGTGCGCTTGATTTGGGCCGCCACCGTGTTCGGCTGCACGCCCAGTTCGGCGGCGATCTGCGGTGGGTGCCAGCCGGCGGCCAGGCGCGCGGCCACCGCGGCTTCGGCAGCCGTCAGGCCGAACAGCGACTGCAGCGCCACGCGGTCGGGCTCGATGCGGTGCGGGTCGCACAGCAGGATGCGCGCGCGCGGCGGCGCGCGATCGTCGGCAGCCGCGGTGACGGCGGTGAAGGCGGTGAAGGCGGCCGCGGTGACAGCGGCCGGCTCGGCGTCGATCGTCAACATCAGCGGCAGCCGGTGCGTGCGCGTCAGGCTCAGCCAGGCGGCGCGGCCGTGGTCCAGCGCCTCGCGCACGGCGCGGCGCAAGCGCGGCTGGTCGGTGGCGCGCTCGGTGCTCAGCCGGCCGGCCGCCAGCGCCAGCCCGGGCACCCGCGAGGACGCCGCCGGCGCCCCTGGCGGCCCCGGCGGCCCCGGCGGCGCCAGCGGACGCAGTTCGCGGTCCACCCACAGCCGCCAGCGGCCGGGGCCCTCGGTGCCGGCGGCCAGCGGCTGGCGCGGCGACGCGGCTTGTGCAAGGTTCATCGCTGAGCTTTCGTCGTCCGGCCGACCGGCCGGGCTGAAGCTCATTGGAAAGACGGCTGCGTGACTGCGGCGTGACCGCCGCGTCGCCCTGCCAGGCCAAGGGCCAGGCCACGGCCGGACGATCGCCGATACTGCGGGCGTGGCGACCCAGTTGCTGATCATCGACCCGCAGAACGACTTCTGCGACCTGCCGCCCGAGCGCTGCCCGCCGGGCGAGGCGCCGGCGCTGCCGGTGGCCGGCGCGCATGCCGATCTGCAGCGGTTGGCGCGCTTCATCGACGCTGCCGGCGATGCGCTGGACGCCATCACCGTCACGCTGGACAGCCATTTGCGGCTGGACATCGCGCACCCCGGCTTCTGGTACGCCGTGCAGGGGGCCGCTGGCGCCGCGGTGCCGCCGTTCACGCCCATCACCGCGGCGCAGGTGCGCGCCGGGCAGTTCCGCCCGCGCGACGCCGGCGCGCTGCCGCGCACGCTGGCCTACCTGGACGAGCTGGAGCGCCGCGGTCGCTACACGTTGATGGTGTGGCCGGTGCACGGCGAGATCGGCAGCTGGGGCCAGGCCGTGCACGCCGACGTGCGCGCCGCCTACAACCGCTGGGAAGAGCGGCGCCACCGCCACGTGCGGCGCGTCCACAAGGGCAGCAACCCTTGGACCGAGCACTACAGCGCGCTGATGGCCGAGGTGCCCGACGCGGCCGACGCCGGCACGCAGCTTAACCGCGCGCTGCTCGACGCGCTGGCGCCGGCCTCGCGGCTGCTGGTGGCCGGCGAGGCCAGCAGCCACTGCGTGCGCGCGACGGTCGAAGATCTAACGGAGCATCTCGGCGGCGACCTCGCGCGCATCGTGCTGCTGACCGACTGCATGAGCCCGGTGGCCGGCTTCGAGCCGCAGGCCGCGGCCTTTCTCGAAGCGATGCGCACGCTCGGCCTGCGCACGCTGACCAGCAGCGAAGCGCTGGCGCTGCTCTGAACGGAACGAAAGGCCAGCGATGCCGCCGGTCATCACCAGCCTGCTCGACACCGACTTGTACAAGTTCACGATGTGGCAGGCCATGCTGCATCGCTTCCCGCAGACGCAGGCCGAGTACCGCTTCCACAGCCGCCGCCCGGCCGCCTACCCGCTGGCCGAGCTGCTGCCCGACGTCGAGCGCGAGCTGGACCACCTGTGCGCGTTGAGCTTCCGCGCCGACGAGCTGGCCTACCTGCGCGGCTGGCGCTTCATCAAGAGCGACTTCGTCGACTTCCTGCGCATCTTCCGCTTCCAGCGCGACTTCATCGAGGTGCGCGCCGAGGGGCCCGAGCTGTCCATCGTCGCCCGCGGCCCGCAGGTCCACGTGATGGCCTTCGAGATCTTCGTGCTGGCCATCGTCAACGAGCTGTACTTCCGCCGCTTCCCGGTGGCTGCCGCGCTGGCCGAGGGCCGGCGCCGGCTGAGCCGGAAGATCGCGCGGCTGCGCGCCTTCGATCGCGACGAGCCGCCGCGCGCGCACCCCTTCGAGATGTTCGACTTCGGGCTGCGGCGCCGCTACAGCGGCGCCTGGCAGCGCGAGGTGGTCGACACCTTTCGCGCTGAACTGCCGCGTTACTTCAAGGGCACCTCCAACGTCTGGCTGGCCAAGGAGCTGGGGCTGGTGCCGATCGGCACGATGGCGCACGAGTACCTGCAAAGCTTCCAGGCGCTGGACGTGCGCTTGCGCGATTCGCAGCGCGCCGCGCTGGAAAGCTGGGTGCAGGAGTACCGCGGCGACCTTGGCATCGCGCTGACCGACGTGATCGGCATGGACGCCTTCCTGGCCGACTTCGACCTCTACTTCGCCAAGCTGTTCGACGGCCTGCGCCACGACAGCGGCGACCCCGTGTGGTGGGGCGAGAAGGCGCTGGCGCACTACGACCGGCTGCGCATCGACGCCCACACCAAGCGGCTGGTGTTCAGCGACGGGCTGGACATCGACACCGCGTTGGCGCTGTACCGCCACTTCGCCGACCGCACCCCGCTCGGCTTCGGCATCGGCACGCATCTGTCCAACGACATGGGGCTGCAGACGCTGCACATCGTGATGAAGCTCACCCGCGTCAACGGCCAGCCGGTGGCCAAGCTGTCCGACAGCCCGGGCAAGACGATGTGCGACGACGAAACCTTCCTGGCCTACCTGCGCCAGGTGTTCGGCGTCGGGGCGCCGGCACAATCGGCGCCATGAGCGACCTGTCCGAATTTCCCATCACGGCCAAGTGGCCGCCGCGGCACGCCGACCGCATCCAGCTCTACTCGCTGCCCACGCCCAACGGCGTGAAGGTGTCGATCGCGCTGGAAGAGACCGCGCTGCCGTACGAGCCGCACCTGGTGCGCTTCGACCGCAACGATCAGCTCTCGGCCGAGTTCCTGTCGCTCAACCCGAACAACAAGATCCCCGCCATCATCGACCCCGCCGGGCCCGGCGGCCGGCCGCTGGCGCTGTGGGAAAGCGGCGCCATCCTGCTGTACCTGGCCGACAAGGCGGGCCGCCTGATGCCGGCCGATGCCGCCCGGCGCTGGGAGACGGTGCAGTGGCTGATGTTCCAGATGGGCGGCGTCGGGCCGATGTTCGGCCAGCTCGGCTTCTTCCACAAGTTCGCCGGCAAGGACTACGACGACAAGCGACCGCGCGAGCGCTACGCCGCCGAATCGCGCCGGCTGCTGCAGGTGCTGGAGCAGCGCCTGGCCGGCGGCCGCCCGTGGATCATGGGCGACGACTACACGGTGGCCGACATCGCCGTGTGGCCCTGGGTCAACAACCTGGTCGGCTTCTACGGTGCAGCCGACTTGGTGGGTTATGCCGACTTCGCCAACGTGCAGCGCGTCGTGGCCGCCTTCCTGGCGCGGCCGGCCGTGCATCGCGGGCTGAACATCCCGGCGCGGCCGGCGGACTGAAGGCCGTGCGGCGCGCGCTGCGCGCGCGGCGCCGCCCCCGGCCTGTTCAGCACGTTCATCCCGTTCATCCCGCACCGCGCCGCGGCGTCGCGCGTTCGATGATCGCGGCCACGTCCACGCCGCGCGGCAGCGTGCCGTAGTGGCGGTGGCCGCCGCCTTGCAGCCGCGAGGCGCAGAACGCGTCGGCCACGGCGGCGCCGGCGTGCTGCACCAGCAGCGCCGCCTGGATCGCCAGCGCCATGCGGTCGACCACGTCGCGCGCGCGGTATTCGAGGTCGGCCCCATCGTTGAACTCGGCCTGCAACGCCGCCGTCCAGCGGTCCAGCGCGGCGTGGCCGCCGCGCGCCTTGGCCAGCTCGGCGAAGAAGCCGTCCACCACGGCCGGCGTCTTGCGCATGGCGCGCAGCACGTCCAGGCATTGCACGTTGCCGCTGCCTTCCCAGATGGCGTTGACCGGCGCCTCGCGGTACAGGCGCGGGAAGGGGCTGTCTTCCATCACGCCGCTGCCGCCGATGCACTCCATCGCCTCCACCGCGTGGCCGGGCGTGCGCTTGCAGATCCAGTACTTGCCGACCGCGGTGACCAGGCGCGCCAGCGCGTCCTCGTGGGCGCCGTGCAACGGGTCGCTGCGCTGGTCCATCGCGCGCGCCATGCGCATCGTCAACGCCAGCGAGCCTTCGTGTTCCAGCACCAGGTCGGCCAGCACGTTGCGCATCAGCGGCTGCTGGTTCAGCAGGCGGCCGAACGCCGAGCGCTCGCTGCAGTGGTGCAGCGCCAGCGAGACGGCCATGCGCTGCGCGGCGCTGGAGCCCACCATGCAGTCGAAGCGGGTGCTGGCCACCATGTCGATGATGGTGCGCACGCCGCGGCCTTCGGCGCCGACCATCCAGCCGAGCGCGCCGCGCAGCTCGGTCTCGCTGCTGGCGTTGGAGGTATTGCCCATCTTGCGCTTCAGGCGCAGCACCTGCAGCGGGTTCTTGCTGCCGTCGGGGCGCCAGCGCGGCACGAGGAAGCAGCTCAGGCCCCCCGGCGCCTGCGCCAGCACGAGGAAGGCGTCGCACATCGGCGCCGAGACGAAGAACTTGTGGCCCACCAGCTCGTAGGCCGCGCCGGGGCCGTCGGCGGCGCCGGCCGGCAGCGCGCGCGTGGTGTTGGCGCGCACGTCGGAGCCGCCCTGCTTCTCGGTCATCGCCATGCCGATGGTCAGGCCCTGCTTGTCGCCGTCGGGCACATTGCGCGGGTCGTAGACGGGGCTCAGGATCTTCGGCTCCCACAGCGCCGCCAGCGCCGGCGTGTGGCGCAGCGCCGGCACGGCGGCAAAGGTCATCGTGACCGGGCAGCCGTGGCCGGCCTCGACCTGGCTTTGCAGGTACATGCGCGCCGCGCGTGCCACGTGCGCGCCGGGCCGCGGATCGGTGAAGGGCGAGGCATGGATGCCTTGCTCGATGGCCGTGCGCATCAGCTGGTGGTACGCGGGATGAAAGCGCACCAGGTCGACGCGGCGGCCGAAGCGGTCATGCGTGTCCAGCTCGGGCGGGTGACGGTTGGCCAGCGCGCCCAGCTCCAGGTAGTCGGCCGAGCCGGTGAGCCGTCCGAAGCGGCCGAGCGACTCGTCGGCCCAGGCCGCGCCTTCGCGGTGCACGGCCTCGACCAGCGCGCGGTCCTGGCGGTACATGTCGTAGTCGACCAGCTCGGTGCCCAGGTTGAAGGGCTCGTGGGTATCGGCCATTGCGGCCGTTGCGGCCATCGCGGCGCCGGCAGTGGCACTGGTCGTGTTGGCGGTGGTCGGTTCTGACAGCAGCGGCTCGGGGGCGTTCATCGATCGATCTCCTCGGTGGCGGCGGACGGGTGCGGCGCCGCGGCCGGCGCCGCGGGCGCGGCCGTGCGCGCCCGGGTCAGGAAGCGCTGCCAGATGGCCTGGCCGGCGTCGTCGAAGCGCGCGACGGTCTTGATGAAGCGGCTGCGCGCCGCCGCGTCGACCAGCGGCGCCGGCAGCAGCGGATCGAACACCAGGCTGCGGATGGCGGCATGGCCCAGCTCGAACGACTCGCGCGCCGCGCGCGGCAGCGGCAGGCTGCGCGCGCCGTCCAGCCAGGCGCTCAGCCGCGCCGTGGTGTCGCGGTAGTGGGCGTCCAGCGCGGCGGCGTCCCACAGCGCGCCGGCGCGCGCGGCGTCGGCCGGCGCCAGCGCGCTCAGCACGAACGCGGTGCCGACCTCGGTGCCGGCCGGCACCAGGTGGGCCAGGCGCTGGCGCAGCGAGGCCACGCCGCCCACCAGGTTGTCGGGCCGCAGGTGCAGCCCGCGCTCGAACTCGGCCAGCCCCAGCATCGCGAAGGCGCGCTCGCGCGCGCGCAGCGCCGGGCGGTCGCTGCGGCCGGTGGCGCCGACGTGGACGGCCAGCCAGTCGCCGCGCCAGTCGACCACCTGCGCCTGCAGGCTGCGCCAGCGGCCGACCTCGTCGGCCAGCGCGCGGGTCTGCGCGCTCAGCGCATAGGCGCCGCGCCGCGGCGTCGACAACTGGCCCCCAGCCACGGCGCGCGCCAGCGCCACGCGCACGTTGTTCTCGGGCAGGTTGAACAGCGAGCAGGCCGCGAGCAGCTCGCGCACGCCCAGCGCCGCGTCGCCGCGCGCGGCGGAGCCGAGCATCAGGCTGAAGATCAGCGCACGGGGATCGGGCGACACCGTTCGATATTACGGCACTGCACAACCGATGTCCATGTGTGTAATATGCGCCGGCGCGGGACCTGCATCCTCATCCCCCGTTGCCCTTGCCCTTGCGGAGGCGCCATGCCCGACTTCAGCACCCTGTCCATCGCCGCCGACCCGCTGCAGCCGCGCGTCGCGCGCCTGCGGCTGAACCGCCCGGAGCGCTTCAACGCCATCAGCGACGAGATGCCCGGCGAGATCCGCGCCGCCGTCGAGTGGGCCAACGCCGACGACGGCATCCACGTCATCGTGGTCGACGGCGCGGGCAAGGGCTTCTGCGGCGGCTACGACCTGGCGGCCACCGCGCAAAGCCACATCGAGCATCCCTGCCAGCAGGAGCAGACGCCCTGGGACCCGATGGTCGACTACGCCACCATGAAGCGCTACACCGAGCACTTCATGAGCCTGTGGCGCAGTGCCAAGCCGACCATCGCCAAGGTGCACGGCGCCGCGGTGGCCGGCGGCAGCGACATCGCGTTGTGCTGCGACCTGCTGGTGATGGCCGACGACGCGCGCATCGGCTACATGCCCACCCGCGTGTGGGGCTGCCCGACGACGGCGATGTGGACCTACCGGCTGGGCGCCGCGCGCGCCAAGCAGCTGATGTTCACCGGCGACGTGATCGACGGCCGCACCGCGGCCGACTGGGGCCTGGCCAACCTGGCGGTGCCGGCCGCCGAGCTGGAGGCCGCCACGCTGAAGCTGGCCGAGCGCATTGCCGGCGTGCCGCGCGGCCACCTGGCGATGCACAAGATGGTGGTCAACCAGGTGCTGCTGACCATGGGGCTGGAGCAGACGCAGATGATGGCCACGGTGTTCGACGGCATCACGCGGCACAACCCCGAAGGCCTGTGGTTCCGGCGTTATGCGCAGGAGAACGGCTTCAAGGCCGCAGTGCAATGGCGCGACAGCGGCCGCCCGATCCCCGAGGGCGACGAGGCGCGCGAGTTGGTCCGCCAGATCGAGGCGCGCGCCGGCGGCGCGGCGCCCAAGCCCTGATCGACGGCATCGGAGCGAGGAGCGATCGACATGCATGCAAGCGAACAGGCCCAGGTCGGCGCGCGGCTGCTGGCGCTGCTGGCCAGCGGCCGCAACGACAACCGCGGCCAGTGGCTGGCCTTCGACGGCCAGACTTACCGCGACCCGCAGCGCGCGCGGCTGGAGCGCGAGCAACTGCCGCAGCGTTTTCCGGTGCTGGCGGCGCTGTCGGGCGACCTGCCGCAGCCGGGCAGCTGGCTGGCCTGCGACCACGGCCCGCGCCCGCTGCTGCTGACGCGCGCCGAAGACGGCGTGGTGCGCGCCTTCGCCAACCAGTGCCGCCACCGCGGCGCGCAGCTGGGCCGCGCCGGCGCCGCGCCCTGCACGGCGGCGCGGCGCATCAATTGCCCCTACCACGGCTGGAGCTACGGGCTCGACGGCGCGCTGCTGGGCGTGCCCGACGGTGCCAGCTTCGAAGGCCTGCCGCGCGAAACGCACGGCCTGCTGCCGCTGCCGGTGCTGGAGCGCGACGGCCTGGTCTGGGCCATGGCCGAGCCCGGCCGCGAAGCGGCGCTGGCGGCCTACGTCGATTCGCTGTGCCCCGACCTGCGGCATTACGACCTGCGCGCCGCGCGCCACTTCAGCACGGTGCCGATCGACGGCGCCTTCGACTGGAAGCTGGGCATGGACACCTTCCTGGAGGCCTACCACTTCGCCGTGCTGCATCGCGACAGCGTGGCCACCGTGTTCCGCCCCAACCTGTGCACGCTGGACACCTACGGCTGGGGCTCGCGCGGCGTGCTGGCGCGGCACAGCCTGAACGCCGAGTCGCTGCGCGCCGACGGCCTGCTGCCGCACTGCGCGGCGATCTACGTGCTGTTTCCATACACCGTGTTCTTCTGGCAGGGCGACCACTTCGAGATCTGGCGCGTCATGCCGGCGGCCGAGCCGGGCCGCGCGCGGCTGTCGTTCTCGCTCTACGCGCCGGGACCGATCGACACCGACTCGGCGCGCCGGCACTGGCAGGCCAACGTCGACCTCGCGCTGTCGGTGATCGAGGCCGAAGACTTCCCCATCGCCGCCGGCATCCAGCGCAACCTCGACGCCGGCGCCGCGCCGCCGGTGGTCGTCGGCGCCAACGAGGCCAGCCTGCTGTGGTTCCACGCCGGGCTGCTGCGCGCGCTGCGCGGCGAAGGCCCGCTGCAAGACCTCGACCAGGCGCGCGCCACGCTGCGCGGCGCCGCGCCGGCGTAGCACGCCTCAATGCGCCTCAGTGCGCCTCGGCGCGCCTGGGCTCGCGCGGGGCGTCGGCCACGGCTTCGACCTGCACGTGCAGGTGCTTGTGGTACGGCGTCTTCGACAGCGCGCGCGGCCGCCCTCGGCCAGGCCCAGGCGGCGCAGGTCGTCGGGGTGCATGCGCAGCGCGCCTTCGGCATCGGTCTTGCGCCAGTCGGGGCTGCGGAAGATCTGGTTGGCGTTGTAGGCGCGGCGCTCGCCGGCCATCAGCAGCAGCGACGCGCCGTCGGCCGGCGCCGCCGGCGCCGCCGGCGCCGCCGGCTCGCTGCGCAGCGCGCGCAGCTCCTGCAGCATCTCGGGCACCTGCAGGTGCACGCGCTGGTCGGGCGTGCGCATCAGCTGCCAGCTCTCGGCGTATTCGTGGCGGCTGAGGATCACGCCCGAGCGGCCGTGCACGATGGCCTCGAACAACGCCGTGCCGTCGCGGTGGCCGGCGCGCCGCACGGCCACCCGGTGGCGTCGCGCGTAGGCTTCCGACAAGGGCAGCAGAAAAGCCGTGGCGGCCAGCCCGCGCGGCAGCGTCGGGCCCAGCGTGCGGTAGAGGATGGAGGCAGCGAACGGCGCCCAGCGCCGGCGCCAAGCGAGCGTGCCGAGCAGCGCCGCCAGGTAGGGCCGGTAGCGCGCGCGCCGCGGCTGGCGGCGCGCGATGGCGGCCAGCAGCGGCCAGCGGCGCGGAATGGCGCCCATCGCTTCCAGCAGCCGGGTGTAGATCTCGGGCTCGGGCAAGGTATCGTCGGCCGATTCGAGGATGGGCGCGCGCAGGTGGAAGAAGTTCTCGGGGAACTCCAGGTTGAAGCCGGTGGCCTCGACCTTCTCGAACTGCGTGGCCGCCGGCAGCACGTAATGCGCCAGGCGCGCCGTCTCGGTCATCGCCACGTCGACCACCACCAGCAGCTCCAGCGAGCGCAGCGCCGCCTCTTGCGCGGCGCCGTCGGCATAGGTCAGCGCGGGGTTGGCGCTGTCGACGAACAGCGCGCGCAGGCGCTGCTCGCCGGCCTTGAGGATCTCGTCGGGCAGCAGGTTGGGCGGGTACATGCCGGCGATCGGGTGCATGCCGTGGCAGGCGGTGCGCGCCAGCGGGCGGCCGCGGCGCGTCTCGCGCTCGTCGGTGTGGCCCAGCATCGGCAGCATCAGCGTGTGCAGGTTGACGCCGCCTTCGCGCGCGAATTGGCCGGTCAGCAGGTACAACAGTTTTTCGAGGTAGCCGTTGAGCGTGCAATGCAGCGTGTGCTGCACGCCCAGGTCGACGCGCACGCAGGCGCGCTGGGCGCGCGCGAAGTCGCGCGCGACGCGCTGCACCTCGGCCAGCGGCACGTCGGCGCGGCGCACGTAGTCGTCCACCGGCACCTCGCGCAGCGCCGCCTCCACGGCGTCGAAGCCGCTGCAATGCGCGGCGATGAAGTCGCGGTCGTGCAGGCCTTCGCGCACGATGATCGCCAGCATCGCGGCCAGCAGGAAGGCGTCGGTCCCCGGCCGCAACTGCAGGTGGTGGTGCGCCATGCGCGCCGTCTCGGTGCGCCGCGGGTCGATGACCACCATCGTCCGCCCGGGCGTCTTCTGCAGCGCGCGCAGCGTGTCGCGCGCATTCGGGATGCCGTGCGACTGGTAGGGGTTGCAGCCGATGAAGATCACGTAGTCGGCGTGCTCGACGTCTTCGGTGGTGTGGCAGCTCTGGCTGCCGAACAGCCGGCCGTTGACCCAGAAGTCGCCGGTCTTCTCCTGCGCCAGCGAGTTGTAGGTGTAGCGGCTGCCCATCGCCGCCAGCAGCTGGCGGCTGTAGACGCCGCCCAGGTGGTTGCCCTGGCCGCCGCCGCCGACCAAGGCGAAGGCGCGGCCGCCGTGGCGTTGGCGCAAGGCCAGCAGCCGCTGCGCGATGTCGACCAGCGCCTCGTCCCAGCCGACGCGCACGAACTGGCCGTCGGCCGTGCGCTTGAGCGGGTGGCGCAGGCGGTCGGCATGGTGCTGGTAGTGGTCCAGCCGCGCCGCCTTCTGGCACAGGTAGCCGCGGCTGGTCACGTGGTCGGCGTCGCCGCGGATGCTGCGCAGGTGGCCGTCGGCCACCGTCACGTCCAGGCCGCAGTTGCGCGAACACAGGATGCACGCCGTCTTCACGGGGCGCTCGGCGGCGGGCGACGGCGACGGCGAACCCTCGGCCACGCGGCTGCGCGAACTGGCACGCGAGGCCTTCGCGCGCTGGCAGGCGCTGCTGGCCGACGCGTTGCGCCGCGAAGGCGTGCCGGCCGCGCGCGCGCGCCGGCTGGCGGCGCTGACGGTGGCGGCCATCGAAGGCACGGTGGCGCTGTGCCGCGCCGAGCGCAGCACGCGGCCGCTGGACGAGGTGCGCCAGGAACTCGAAGCCGCCATCGGCGGCGCGCTCGGCAAGCCCTGATTCAGGCGCCTCCGCTGCCGTCCTTCAACCGCCGTCCTTCAGCGCCGGCGTCGCCGGCGCCGGTGCGTCGCCACGGTCGAGTTCGGCGCGCTTGTCGCTCACCATGGCCCAGGCGTCGGCGTCGGGCAGCGCGAGCTTGGTGCGGGTGATCGGCTTCCAGCGCCGCGCCAGCGTGGCGTTGAGCGCCATGAAGTCCTGCTGGTCGGCCGGCACGTCTTCCTCGGCATAGATCGCGTTGACCGGGCACTCGGGCACGCAGACCGCGCAGTCGATGCACTCGTCGGGGTCGATGACGAGGAAGTTGGGCCCTTCGCGGAAAGCGTCGACCGGGCAGACGTCGACGCAGTCGGTGTACTTGCAGCGGATGCAGGCTTCGGTGACGACGAAGGTCATGGCGGTATCGCTTGAAGATGCGCGACGAATGCATCTTAAAGACAAGCCGCCGGCGAAGCAATGCAGGCCCTGCCGCCGCCATGGCATCGGCAGGGCCTGAAGGCGACTCAGGACGCCGGCAACTCCAGGCTGCGCTTCATCAGCTTGTCGAGGATGAGGTCGAGCGCGCGGTGCTCGTCGGCGTCCAGCGCGGCCAGGAACCAGGCCTCGCGCTGCGCCACCTCCGGCAGGATGTTCTCGCACAGCTTGGCGCCCACCGGCGTCAGCGAGAGGATCAGCTTGCGGCCGTCGGCCGGGTCGTCGCGCGTCTGGATCATCCCCAGGTCGGCCAGCCGGCGCTGCGCGCGCGAGACGCGCGCCTTGTCCATGCTGGTGCGCTCCACCACCTCGTTGAACACCAGGTCGCCGTAGGCGTAGAGCGCCATGCAGATGCGCCACTCGGGGATCTGGATGTTGTACTTGGTCTCGAACAGCCGGCCGATCGACTGCGAGACGCGGTTGGCCACCACCGACAGCTTGTAGGGGATGAAGTCGTCCAGCCGGCCCATCGGCCCCAGGTTGGCGCGCTTGACGGCCACGCGGCGCGGCGCCGCCTTGGCCGTGACCTTGGCGGTCTTCGGGGCTTTGGCGGGCGCTTTGGCGGGCGCCTTGCCGGGCAATTTGCCGGGCAATTTGGTGGGCGGTTTGGCGGGCACGGAATCAGTGTAGCCCAGCAGCCGCCGCAATCAAACTTGTTGACAACGAAACAAGTCGCCGCGATGATGCGCCGCCATGCCGGACCCCGAGATCAGCCTGTACATCGACGGCGCCTTCGTCGCCGGCCGCGGCACGCGCCGCCTGCGCGTGCTGAACCCGGCCGACGGCGCGCCGCTGGCCGACTACGCCGCCGCCGACGAGGCCGACCTGGCCGCCGCCGCCGGGGCGGCCGCGCGCGGCTTCGCGGTGTGGTCGCGCACGCTGCCGCTGGAACGCTTTCGCCTCATCACGCGCGCCACGGCGCTGATCCGCGAGCGTGCCCCGGCCATCGCCCGCACGCTGACGCTGGAGCAGGGCAAGCCGCTGGCCGAGGCGCTGCGCGAGGTGCAGCTCAGCGCCGACATCATCGATTTCCTCGCCGAGGAGGCCAAGCGCCTGGCCGCGCGCGGCGTGCCGCCGCGGCTGCCCAATGTGCTGAGCCAGACCGTGGCGCGCGTGCCGGTGGGGCCGGTGGCGGCCTTCACGCCGTGGAACTTTCCGGCCAACCTGCCGGCGCGCAAGATCGGCGGGGCGCTGGCCGCCGGCTGCAGCGTGGTGCTCAAGCCCGACGAGCAGGTGCCCGGCACGGCGCTGGCGCTGCTGCGCGCCTTCCGCGACGCCGGGCTGCCGCCGGGCGTGCTGAACCTCGTGCTGGGCGACCCGCCGCAGATCTCGTCCACGCTGATCGCCCACCCGGCCATCGCCAAGGTCTCGTTCACCGGCTCGGTGCCGGTGGGCCGGCAGCTCGGCGAGCTGGCGGCCAGGCACCTCAAGCGTTACACCGCCGAATTGGGCGGCCATGCGCCGGTGATCGTCTGCGCCGATGCCGACCCCGCGGCGGTGGCCAAGCTCGCCGTGCCGGCCAAGTTCCGCAACGCCGGCCAGGTGTGCGCCTCGCCGATCCGCTTCCTGGTGCACCGCTCGCGCATCGATGCCTTCCGCGACGCCTTCGTCGCCGGTGCGCGCGCGCTGAAAGTGGGCAACGGCCTCGACGACGGCACGCAATTCGGCCCGCTGATCCACGAACGCAGGCTGGCCGAGATGCAGCGCCTGGTGGACGACGCCGTCGCTTGCGGCGGCCGCGTCCTGTGCGGCGGCCACCGCATCGATCGGCCGGGCTGGTTCTATGCGCCGACCGTGATCGAAGGCGCGAGCGACGCCGCGCAGGTGCAGCGGCAGGAACCCTTCGGCCCAATCGCGCTGCTCGATGCTTTCGACGACCTCGACGACGCGGTTCGCCGCGCCAACGCGCTGCCCTACGGGCTGGCGGCCTACGGCTTCACGCACGACCTGGCGGCCGCGCACCGGCTCGGCCAGGGCCTGCAGGCCGGCATGGTGGGCATCAACCACTTCGGCGTCTCGCAGCCCGAGACGCCATTCGGCGGCGTCAAGGACAGCGGCCTGGGCCACGAGAGCGGGCTTGAAGGCCTGCTGTCCTACACCGAACTCAAGCTGATCAGCGTCGCCGCACCATGACCGCACTCATCCCCCAGGCCTTGCTGCTGGACTTCGGCAGCGTGATCAGCGTCTCGCTGTTCGAACGCCACCGCGACACCGAGGCCGAGCTGGGCCTGCAGCCCGGCTCGCTGCGCTGGCGCGGCCCGATCGCGCCGGAGACCGACGCGCTGTGGCAAGCCATGCAGCGCGACGAGATCAGCGAGCGCGACTACTGGGCGCAGCGCGCGCGCGAGCTGGGCCAAGCGGTGGGCCAGCCGCAGTGGGACATGCTGGCCATGCTGACCCGGCTGCGCCACACCGACCCCAACGCCGTGGTGCGGCCCGGCATCCGCCGCCTCGTGCAGGCCGCGCATGGCGCCGGGCTCAAGCTGGGCATCCTCAGCAACGAGCTGGAGCTGTTCTACGGCGCCGAGTTCCTGGCGCGCATGGACATCCTGCGCGACATGCAGGTGATCGTCGACGCCACGCATACCCAGGTACTCAAGCCCGACCCGCGCGCCTACGCCATGGCGGTGCAGCAGCTCGCGCTGCCGGCCGCGCGCGTGCTGTTCGTCGACGACCAGTTCCGCAACATCGCCGGCGCGCAGCGCGCCGGCTTGCAGTCGCAGTTCTTCGACCTGCGCGACGTCGACGGCAGCATCGCCGCCGTCGCCGCGCGCCTGCGGCTGCCCCTTGCCGACCTCGAGGAGATCGCATGCGCCGCATGAACCCCGCCGAACTGAAGGCCGCCAACGCGCAATACCTGTGGCACCCGATGGCGCATCCGCAAGGCATGCGCGACGCGCCGCCCGACATCATCGCGCGCGGCGAAGGCAGCTGGATCTGGGACATCGACGGCCACAAGATGATCGACGGCGTCGGCGGCCTGTGGAGCGCCAACCTCGGCTTCGGCCGCACCGAGATCCGCGACGCCATCGTCGCGCAGCTCGACGAGCTGGCCTTCTACAACACCTTCCGCGGCACCACGCACCCGCGGGCGATCGAGCTGTCGGCGCGGCTGGTGAAGATCATGCAGCCCGACGGCGTGGCCGCCGTGCTGTTCGGCAACGGCGGGTCGGACGCGGTGGAAGGCGCGCTGAAGATCGCGCGCCAGTTCTGGAAACTCAAGGGTCAATCCGACCGCACGAAGTTCATCAGCCTGCGCCAGGGCTACCACGGCGTGCACTTCGGCGGCATGAGCGTCAACGGCAACACCAACTTCCGCCGCGCCTACGAGCCACTGCTGCCCGGCTGCTTCCACGTCGACACGCCCTGGCTCTACCGCAACCCCTACAGCAGCGACCCGCAGCGCCTGGGCGAGATCTGCGCCGAGCTGCTCGACCGCGAGATCACGTTCCAGGGCCCCGACACCGTGGCCGCCTTCATCGCCGAGCCGGTGCAGGGCGCCGGCGGCGTGATCGTGCCGCCGCCCAACTACTGGCCGCTGGTGCGCAAGGTCTGCGACAAGCACGGCGTGCTGCTGATCGCCGACGAGGTGGTCACCGGCTTCGGCCGCACCGGCCACCTGTTCGGCACCCGGCTGTGGGGCGTGCAGGCCGACCTGTGGTGCCTGGCCAAGGGCATCTCGGCCGGCTACCTGCCGCTGGGCGCCACCGCGGTCAACGGCCGCGTGGCCGAGGCCTTCCTGCAAGGCGACCCCTCGCTCGGTTCGGTGTCGCACGGCTACACCTACAGCGGCCATCCGGTGGCGGCCGCCGCGGCGCTGGCGACGCTGGACATCCTGGAAAGCGAAGACGTGGTCGGCAACGCCGCACGCCAGGGCGCGCACCTGATGCAGCGGCTGCAAGACATCGCCTCGCGCTCGCGGCTGATCGGCGACGTGCGCGGCGTCGGCTTGATGGTCTGCCTGGAACTGGTGGCCGATCAAGCCAAGAAGACGCCGCTGCCGCGCGGCGCCAAAGAGATCAACGCCGTCGCGCGCAGCGCCTACCGTCGCGGCGCGATGGTGCGCACCTCGGGCGCCAACATCATCCTGTCGCCGGCGCTGACCATCAGCCGCGAAGAGGTCGACCACTTGTGCGACGTGCTCGACGCGGCGTTTGCCGAAGTGGAAGGCCGGTAAATGAACCGCGCCCAGCGCGCGGCGCGCGCCCCTCAACCGAAAAGAAGGCTCTCCGCACGGCGCGTCTCATCGGCTTGCGGCCCGCAGCAGACGTTCGTGCGGCCACGTTGTGCATGCGGCTGTTCAGCGCATCGCGCCAGGCGGCACCCGCCAGGGGCTCATGCTGTGGCGGTCGGCGCTGAGCGCCGACATCGCTGCGATGCTCGCGCCGGGGTCGCGCCGCATAACTCACTACGCTCGCTTCGCTCGCTGCGTTCGGACAGATGCGGCGAGTCAGTTCACGAAGCACGCGCTGCGCGCGCGCCGACCCCGGCGCTGCGCTTCTCGCCGCCCCAGAAATCGCCCCTGACGGGCGCCGCCTGGCGCGAGTTCGAGCGGCGGTGGCGTGCGTGCTTCGAAGTCCTGGGTGCATCTGCAAAGGCGCGGGCGGGCAGCCGGTGGGGCGCTTGTGCGCAGCCGAGAAGCGGAGCGCTCGTGACCCGCGCGCGCAGCGCGCTTCGTGCACTGACTTGCCGCATCTGTCCGAACGCAGCGAACGGAGTGAGCGCAGTGAGTTATGCGGCAGGGTCGCGAGACCGAGCATCGCAGGGCACCCGAGCGCAGCGAGGGCAAGCAGTGGCGCCCCGCCGGCTGTCCGCCCGCGCCTTTGCTCGCGCCAATGCTCGTACGCGAACGGCTGCGCCGAGCCGAGAGGAGCCGCTTGCGATCGCCGATCTCATGCGTCGCGAGTCGAGTGAAGCGCGGTGCAGACGATGAGCACCGCCACGCTGGACCCGCAAGCCGTGCAGCGGCTGCTGGCGCGCGAGCAGACACGCTTTGCGGCCGACCACCCGCGTTCGCGCGCCGCGTTCGAGGCCGGCCAGCAGCATTACCTGTACGGCGCGCCCTCGCACTGGATGCGGCGCTGGGCCGGCGGCTTTCCGCTGGCGGTGGCGTCGGCGGCGGGCGCGCGCGTGCAATGCGCCGACGGCCTGGACTACGTGGACTTCTGCCTCGGCGACACCGGCGGCATGTGCGGCCACGGCAACCCGGCCGTCACGCAGGCGGTGGCGGCGCAGCTCGGCCGCGGCGCCACGCTGATGCTGCCGACGCTGCAGGCGCAATGGGTCGGCGAGGAACTGGCGCGCCGCTTCGGGCTGCCGTACTGGGGCTTCACCACTTCGGCCAGCGACGCCAACCGCGCGCTGATCCGCATCGCCCGCATGGTCACCGGCCGGCCCAAGGTGCTGGTGTTCGACGGCTGCTACCACGGCTCGGTCGAAGAAGCGCATGTCGCGCTCGACCTGCAAGGCCGCGTCGTGCTGCGCAATGGCATCCATCCCAACGCGGTGGACCATGCACGCGTCTCGGCCGTGGTGCCGTTCAATGACGAGGCCGCCTTGCGTCAGGCGTTGGCCAACCGCGACGTGGCCTGCGTGCTGGCCGAGCCGTTCATGACCAACTTCGGCATGATCGAGCCGCAACCCGGCTTCATCGCCGCCTTGCGCGAGGCCACGCGCGAGACCGGCACGCTGCTGGTGCTGGACGAGACGCACACCTTCTCCAGCGGCCCCGGCGGCGTGACCGGGCGCGACGCGCTGCAGCCCGACGGCCTGGTGGTCGGCAAGGCGGTGGGCGGCGGCGTGCCGGTGGGCTTGTACGGCGTCAGCGAAGCGCTGGCGCAAAAGCTGTGGCAGGTGGTGCCCAAGGTCAACCCGGTGGAGGTGCGGCAAAGCGCGCACCTCGGTTTCGGCGGCACGCTGGCCGGCAGCGCGCTGCAGGTGGCGGCCGTGCACGCCGTGCTGTCCGAGGTGCTGACGCCGCCGGCCTTCGCGCACATGGCCGACCTGGCGCAAGGCCTGGCCGAGGCGTCGCGCGCGCTGATTGCCGAGCACGGCCTGCCCTGGTGCGTCAGCCAGCTCGGCGGCCGGCTGGAGACCATGTTCACGCCGGCGCCGCCGCGCGACGCCGCCGCCTTCCGCCGCGGCCGCGACGATGCGCTGGAAGCGCTGCTGCACGTCTACTTCATGAACCGCGGCGTGCTGATCACGCCCTTCCACTGCATGCTGCTGATGTGCCCGGCGACGACGGCCGCTGATACGGCGCGATATCTCGACGTACTGCGCGAGTTCTGCGGGGAACTGCGATGACGCCCTTGCGCTTCGACGGCAAGGCCGCGCTGGTCACCGGCGCCGGCCGCGGCATCGGCGCCGCGGTGGCCACGCGGCTGGCCGAGGCCGGCGCCGCGGTGATGCTGGCCAACCGCTCGCTGGCCGCCGCCGAAGACCCGGCCGCCGAATTGCGCGCACGCGGCCTGCAAGCCCAGGCCTGCGCCTACGCCGCCGACGAAGCCGGCTGCCGCCAAGCCGTGGCCGACACCGTGGCCGCTTTCGGCCGGCTGGACGTGCTGGTGCACAACGCCGGCGGCTGCCCCTGGTCCGCTCTGGAGACCTTGACCACCGCCACGCTGCGCGAGGCGCTGCAGTTGAACCTCGAAAGCTGCTTCTGGCTGACGCAGGCGGCGTTGCCGGCGCTGAAAGTGCGCGGCGGCCGCATCGTCGTCACCTCGTCGGTCACCGGCCCGCGGGTCGCGATGCTGGGCGCGGCGCACTACGCGGCGGCCAAGGCCGGCGTCAACGGCTTCATCCGCTCGGCGGCGCTGGAACTGGCGCCGCTGGGCATCACCGTCAACGGCGTCGAGCCCGGCTTCGTCGCCAAGCCGCGCGGCCGCCTGAGCCAGCCGGAGACCAAGGCTCAACTGGTGCGCGAGATACCGCTGGGCCGCGCCGGCGAGCCCGACGACATCGCCTGGGCGATGCTGTACCTCGCCAGCGAACAGGCGCGCTGGGTCACCGGGCAGACGCTGGTGGTCGACGGCGGCATGACGCTGCCCGAATCGGGCCAGGTGATGGACGAGTTCCATGCGAACCTGCAAGCGAAGGATGGATCGTGACGCCCCCCGTGAAGCCTCATATCCTGATCGTCGGCACCGCCGACACCAAGGCCGACGAGTTGTTGTTCATCCGCCGCTGCATCGAAGACGGTGGCGGCAGCGCGGCGATCATGGACGTCGGCGTGCTGGGCAAGCCGCGCTTCGCGCCCGAGCACCCCAACACCGAGGTGGCGGCGGCCGCCGGCACGAGCCTCGAAGCCATCGCCGCGCTCGGCGACGAGAACGCCGCAATGACGCAGATGGCCGCCGGCGCCGCCGCGCTGGCGCTGCGCCTGTACGGCGAGGGCCGGCTGCACGGCCTGCTGGCGCTGGGCGGCACGATGGGCACCGACCTCGCGCTCGACGTCACCGCCGCGCTGCCGCTGGGCATGCCCAAGTTCGTGGTGTCGACGGTCGCGTATTCGCACCTGATCCCGCCCGAGCGGCTGGCGCCCGACCTGATGATGATCCTGTGGGCCGGCGGGCTCTACGGGCTCAACGAGATCTGCCGCGCCATCTTGTCGCAGGCGGCCGGCGCGGTGCTGGGCGCCTGCCGCGGCGCGCGGCCGCTGGCGGCGGACAAGCCGCTGGTGGCCATCAGTTCGCTGGGCAGCAGTGCGTTGACTTATATGGTTAGCCTGAAGCCGGCGCTGGAGCGCCGCGGCTACGAAGTGGCGGTGTTCCACTGCACCGGCATGGGCGGCCGCGCCATCGAGTCGCTGGCCGCGCAGCGCCGCGTGGCCGCGGTGCTGGACCTGTGCCTGCAGGAAGTGGGCAACGAGGTGCACGGCTCGGTCGTCACCTCGGGCCCCAGCCGGCTGCAGACCGCCGGCGCGCAAGGCATCCCGCAGATCGTGGCGCCCGGCGCGCTCGACATGATCGACCTGCAGACCTGGAAGCCGCTGCGCCCCGAGCACGCCGAGCGGCCCTACCACGCGCACAACCGGCTGATCGCCTCGGTGCTGATGACGCCCGACGAGCGCTGCCGCGCCGCGCAGGTGGTGGGCGACAAGCTGGCGCTCGCCACCGGCCCCACCGCCTTCATCCTGCCCAACGGCGGCATCGAAGGCTGGGACCGCCCGGGCCAGCCGTTGCACGATGCCGCAGGGCTGGCGGCCTTCAACGCCGCGCTGCGCCAAGCCGTGCGGCCGCCGGTCGACTTCATCGAGATCGACGCCCACATCAACGACCCGGCGTTCTGCGACGCGGTGCTGAGCGTCTTCGACCGCTGGGTGGCGCAAGGGCTGATCCCGGCCGGCGCGGAGGCGCGCGCATGACGGGCCCGCTGGTGCTCGTCACCGGCGCCGCCAGCGGCATCGGCGCGGCGGCGGTCGAGCGCTTCGTCGCCGACGGCGCGCGCGTGCTGGCCTTCGACCGCGACGCCATCGCGGCGCGCGACGGCGTCGTCGCGCTGCAAGGCGACGTCACGCAGCAGGCCGACGTCGACCGGCTGATGGCCACGGCGCGCGAGCTCTGCGGCTTGCGCGCCGTCGTCAACGCCGCCGGCGTGGTGGCCGCCGACGACCCCGAGGACGTGACCGACGCCACCTGGGACCGCATGCTGGCCGTCAACCTGAGCGGCACGATGCGCGTGTGCCGCGGCGCGATTCCCGTGCTGCGCACGGTCGGTGGCGGTGCCATCGTGAATGTCGCCTCGGTGGCGGCCTTCAACTCCACGCCTGGCAGCGCCAGCTACGCGCCGGCCAAGGCCGGCGTCGTCGCCTACACGCGCAGCATCGCCTACGCGCACGGGGTGCACGGCATCCGCGCCAACTGCCTGTGCCCGGGCTGGACGCGCACCGCGATGGCCGAGGCCGAGATGCAGCAGGCGGCGGCGCTGGCCGGCACCACGATCGAGCAGGAGTTCGCCGCCATCGCCGCGCGGCTGGCGCTGCGCCGCCTGGCGCAGCCGGCGGAGATGGCAGCCTGCATCCGCTTCCTGGCCGGCGACGAGGCTTCGTTCGTCACCGGCGCGGTGCTGGTGGCCGACGGCGGAGGCCGCATCGCCGCCGGCGCGCGCGGGATCTGATACGACCGCGCCGCGCCGCCGCCGCGGGTTGATTCTGTTGACAACGAAACAATTGATTTCTACGATGGTCCCCCATCCGGAGAAGCCCGACATGACCGCCAAGCCGACCGCCTTCTTCCACGACGAGCGCACCTTCTGGCACGTGCCCGGGGGCTTGCACGCGCTGTTCCTGCCGGTCGGCGGCTGGGTGCAGCCGATGGCCGGCAGCGGCATGGCCGAGTCGCCGGACAGCAAGCGCCGCATCAAGTCGCTGATGGACGTCTCGGGCCTGACCGACCACCTCGCCGTGCGCAGCGCGCCGCTGGCGACCGACGAGGACCTGGCGCGCGTGCACCCGCGCAGCTACCTCGACGAGTTCAAGCGTCTCAGCGACGCCGGCGGCGGCGACCTCGGCGAGGTGGCGCCCTTCGGCCCCGGCAGCTACGAGATCGCGCGGCTGTCGGCCGGCCTCGCGCTGGCCGCGGTGGATGCCGTGTGGCGCGGCGAGTTCGCCAACGCCTTCGCGCTGTCGCGCCCGCCGGGCCACCATTGCCTGCGCGAGCACAGCATGGGCTTTTGCCTGCTGAACAACATCGCCATCGCGATCGAGGCGGCCCGGGCGCGCCACGGCATCGAGCGCATCGCCGTGCTCGACTGGGACGTGCACCACGGCAATGGCACGCAGTCGATCTTCTACGAGCGGCCCGACGTGCTGACGATCTCGCTGCACCAGGAACATTGCTTCCCGCCCGGCTACAGCGGCGCCGAAGACCGCGGCGCCGGCGCCGGGCTCGGCTACAACGTCAACGTGCCGCTGCAGCCCGGCGGCGGCCACGAGAGCTATGTCTACGCCTTCGAGCGCATCGTGCGCCCGGCGATCGACCGCTTCAAGCCGCAGCTGCTGATCGTCGCCAGCGGGCTGGACGCCAACGGCGTCGACCCGCTGGCGCGCATGCAACTGCACCCCGAGAGCTTCCGCTGGATGACCAAGCAGGCCAAGGCGATGGCCGCGCAGCACGCCGGCGGCAAGCTGGTGGTGGTGCACGAGGGCGGCTATTCCGAAGCCTGCGTGCCGTTCTGCGGGCTGGCGGTGATGGAAGAACTGGCGGGCCGGCGCACCGAGGTGACCGACCCGTTCTCCGAGTTCTTCGGCCTGCAGCAGCCGGGCGCGCGCTTCATGGCGCTGCAGCGCGAGCTGATCGACGAGATGGCCGCGCTGCACGGGCTTTGACGCCGGGCCCACCGATGAGCAGCGCCGACGCCATCCTCGACGTTCAGCACATCGCCAAGGCGCTAGGCGGCGACGCCGGGTCGGGCCGCGCCGCCACGTCCATCATCGGCGACCTCGCGTTCGCGGCGCGGCCGGGCGAGTTCATCGCCATCGTCGGCCCTTCGGGCTGCGGCAAGACCACGCTGCTGATGTGCCTGGCCGGGCTGATGCCGGTGGACAGCGGCCGCGTGGTGTTCGAAGCCAAGCCGGTGAGCGGGCCGCCGGCCGGCATCGGCGTGGTGTTCCAGGACTACAGCCGCTCGCTGCTGCCCTGGCGCACCAACGTCGCCAACGTCGTCTTCGGCATGAAGCGGCTTGCCGACCTGTCCGAGCCGCAGAAGGCCGAGCGCGCGCGCGACCTGCTGCAGCACGTGGGGCTCAAAGGCTTCGAGGACTTCTACCCCTGGCAGGTGTCGGGCGGCATGCAGCAGCGCGTGGCGATTGCCCGTGCGCTGGCCGCGCGCTCGCATCTGCTGCTGCTCGACGAGCCGCTGGCCGCCGTCGACGCGCAGACCCGCGCCGAGGTGCAAGACCTGCTGCTGGCGCTGGCCGCCGAGTACCGCCAGACCTGCGTGCTGGTGACGCACGACGTCGACGAGGCGCTGTACCTCGCCGACCGCGTGATCGTGCTGTCGCAGCGGCCGACGCGCGTGCTGCGCGACATCGCGGTCGACCTGCCGGCGCCGCGCGACCAGTTGAGCACCCGCGCCCATCCGCGCTTCCTGGCCTTGCGCGAAGAGGTGCTGCGGCTGATCAAGTCGCTGCCCAAAGCGCATTGAAAACAAGCGCGTTGAAGACCAGCACATTGAAGACCAGCGCACTGACAACCCGTTGAAGGAGACAAGCCCATGACCCCGATCCGCCCGACCCTGGCCGCGCTGTCGCTGGCCGCCCTTGCCGCTGCCGCGCCGGCGCAGGCGCAAGAGAAGGTCAAGTTCGCCTACCTGAAGACGACCACCATGGTGCCGTTCTTCTACGCCGACCAGAAGGGTTACTTCAAGGCCGAAGGCATCGACCTGGAGCTGGTGCCGGTGCAGGGCGGCCCGGCGGCGGCCGCCGCGGTGGCCAGCGGCAGCGCGCAGATCGGCTATGCCGCGCCCACGCCCATCATCATCGCGCGCGACCAGAACCAGCCCTACCGCTTCATCATCGGGCTGCAGTGGGAGCGCACGCCCGACACGCTGTGGGGCCCGCTGCTCGCCAGCGAGCGCTCGGGCATCAAGAGCTTCAAGGACGTGGCCGGCAAGACCATCCTCGCCGGCCCGCCCGGCGGCCTGTGCGAGCTGGCCTGGCGCGACTGGCTGGCCAAGAACAACGTCGCCTGGAGTTCGGTGAAGGTGCTGACCAATCCCTTCCCGCAGCACCAGGCGGCGCTGGAGGTCGGCAACGCCGACGCGTCGTGCACGCCCGAGCCCTTCTTCAGCAGCATCAAGGCGTCCAAGGTCAAGCCGGTGGTGCTGGGCATGGGCTACCTGGCCGAGGAGAAGCGGCGCTACCTGATCGACGGCGTGTTCGCCACCGACGCCTGGATCGCCACCAACGGCAAGACCATCGGCGCGATCAAGCGCGCGGTCGCGCGCGCGGTCAAGGACCTGAACACCGACAAGCCGCTGGTGCGCAAGATCCTGATCGACGAGTTCAAGCTGCCGGCGTCGGTGGCCGACACGATGCGGTCCGACTACGACCCCGAGCTGCGCATGGACGTGGCCGACATCGTGCCGGTGGTCGAGGCGCTCAAGCGCCACGGCATGATCAAGCCCGGCCTCAAGGCCACCGACGTGGTGGCCGAGGCGAAGTAGGCGCCGCCGCGACGGTCAGCACCGCCACCCTCGCCACCATCGCCACCACCACCACCGCCGCCGCCGGGCGCCCGCCGTGCACCGTTTTCGCGCCGTGATCTCGATCGGCGGCCTGCTGCTGCTGTGGCAGTGCCTCGTCTGGACGCAATGGGTCAACCCCGAGTACTTCCCTGGCCCGGGGCCCACGCTGCAGGCCTTGTGGGCGGGGCTGGTCGGCGGCGAGCTGCTGCGTGCGCTGGGGCAGACGCTGGCGCGCGCGCTGCTGGGCCTGCTGGGCGCCACGCTGCTGGGCATTGCGGTGGCGCTGCTGACGGCGCGCTACAAGCTGCTGAAGCGCGCGCTCGACCCGGTGGCCGAGTTCTTCCGCCCGCTGCCGCCGGCGGCGCTGGTGCCGATGGCGATCTTCTTCCTCGGCCTGGGCCCGCTGCTGTTCGCTTTCATCCTGCTGTTCGCCTGCGTCTGGCCGGTCTACCTGAACGCCGGCGCCGCGCTGGCCGCGGTGTCCACGGTGCAGCTGCGCACCGCTTCGTCTTTCGGTTATGCCGGCTGGGACCGCGTGCTGAAGGTGCAGCTGCCGGCGGCGCTGCCCGAGATCTTCATCGGCGTGCGCATCGCCGCCGGCGTCGCGCTGATCGCCGCCGTGGTCACCGAGATGCTGGCCGGCCGCGACGGGCTGGGCTACCAGCTCAACGAATCGGCGATGACGCTGCGCATCCCCGAGATGTTCGCCGCGCTGCTGCTGGCGATGGGCAGCGGCCTGGCGCTCAATGCGCTGGTGCGCGCCGTCCGCGGCCGCGTCGTGCGCTGGCACGTGGTCATGACGCAGAGCAACCGCGCATGACGGCGGGCATGGCGTCGCCGACCGTGCTGCTGCGCCGCGCCGGCCCGGCGCTGGTGCTGCTGGCCGCGGTGCTGCTGGGCTGGGAGCTGACGGCGCGCGCCCTCGGCAACCCCAACGTGCCGACCTTCGGCGCCGTGCTGCGCGCGCTGGCCGGCAACGCCGCCGTCATCGGGCCGGCGCTGCTGCAGACGCTGCGCCGCGTGCTCATCGCGCTGGCGCTGGCCATCGTCACGATGGTGCCGCTGGGCATCCTGATCGGCCGCATCCGCTGGCTGGGCGACCTGGCCGACCCCGTGATCGACCTGCTGCGCCCGCTGCCGCCGCCGGCCATCGTGCCGCTGGTGATGCTGTTCGCCGGCACCGGCGACGCGGCCAAGATCACGGTCATCGTCTACACCGCGGCGTTCCCGATCCTCATCCACGCGATCGACGGCATCCGCGGCACGCACCCGCTGCTGCACACGGTGTCGCGCTCGCTGCGGTTGTCGCGGCGCGAGGCGCTGTGGCACGTCGACCTGCCGGCCACGCTGCCGGTGGTGATGACCGGCATCCGGCTGGCGGTGGCCGCGGCGCTGCTGGTGGCGGTGACGGCCGAGATGCTGCTGTCGTCCGACGGCATCGGCGTCTACCTGCTGCGCAGCCAGGAGACCTTCCGCATCGCCGACGGGCTGGCCGGCATCGTCGCCATCGCGGCCGTCGGCTGGGCCGTCAATGCGGCCTTCCTGCAGCTCGACCGCCGGCTGCTGCACTGGCACTACGCGACCACCGCCGAATGACGATGACGACCAACACGCAGAACCGGCCCGACATCATCTACATCGTCGCCGACGACCTCGGGTCCGCTGATTTGGGATGTTACGGCGGCGACCCTGCGGTCTCGCCGGCCATCGACCGCCTGGCCGCCGAAGGGCTGCGCTTCACGACGGCCTATGCCAACTCGCCGGTGTGCTCGCCGACGCGCTTCGCGCTGATCACCGGGCGCTGGCAGTACCGGCTGCGCGGCGCGGCGGAAGAACCGCTGGGCCGGCGCAGCGATACGCTGGGCCTGCCGCCCGAGCACCCCACGCTGCCTTCGCTGCTGCGCGACGCCGGCTACGCCACCGCGCTGGCCGGCAAGTGGCACCTCGGCTACGCGCCGGCCTTCGGCCCGCTGAAGAGCGGCTACCAGGAGTTCTTCGGGCCGATGGGCGGCGCGGTGGACTACTTCTCCTACCTCAACTTCGGCGGCCAGCGCGACCTGTGGGACGGCGCCGCGCCGAGCGCCGCCGAGGGCTACCTGACCGACCTGGTCAGCGAGCGCGCCGCCGCGTTCGTCGCGCGCGACCGCGGCGCGCAGCCCTACTTCCTCAGCGTGCACTACACGGCGCCGCACTGGCCCTGGGAAGACCGCGAAGGCGGCCGGCGCGAATCGCAGCGCATCGGCGCGGACATCGGCCACCTGGACGGCGGCTCGATCGAGGTCTACCGCCGCATGATCCGGCAGATGGACGAAGGCATCGCGCGCATCCTGGCGGCCATTCCGGCGCCGCGCCGCGCCGACACGCTGGTCGTCTTCACCAGCGACAACGGCGGCGAGCGCTTCTCGAACAACTGGCCCTACGTCGGCGGCAAGATGGACCTCACGGAAGGCGGCATCCGCGTGCCGCTGGTGATGCGCTGGCCGCGGCGCATCGCGGCCGGGCGCAGCAGCGCGCTGCCGACCATCACGATGGACGGCGCCGCCACGCTGCTGCAGGCCGCCGGCGTGGCGCCGCACCCCGACCATCCGCTGGATGGCTTGAGCCTGTTGCCGCTGTTCGACGACGCGGCCTGGGCGGCGCCGCCGCGGCGGCTGTACTGGCGCATGAAGCACCGCCTGCAGGCGGCCTGCCTGGACCACCCGTGGAAGTATTTGCGCATCGACGGCCACGAGTACCTGTTCGACCTTTCGGCCGACCAGCGCGAGCGCGCCAACCAGGCCAGGCGCCAGCCCGCGCGGCTGGCCGCGCTGCGCGAGCAATGGAACGCCTGGGCGCGCACGATGCCCGGCATTCCCGACGATGCCGACGTCTACCTGATCTGGGGCGAGGACGACATGCCGCGCCCCACGCATTGAGGAGCCGCACGATGGCGACCGCGCCGCACGAGCCCCACCAATGGACCGTTGGCGAAACGCTGGCCGAACTGGCCGCGCGCCGCATCAGCGCCGAAGAGTTGCTCGACCACCACCTCGCGCGCCGCGCGGCGCTGGACGGCGCCATCAACGCCGTGGTGGCGACCGATGTCGGCGGTGCCCGCCGCGCGGCGCGCGACATCGACGCGCGCCGCGCCGCCGGCGCTGCGCTGCCGCCGCTGGCCGGCGTGACGATGACGATCAAGGATTCTTTCGAGGTCGTCGGCATGCCCGCGACCTGCGGCATCCCCGAGCTGGCGCAGCACCGCCCCACGCGCGACGCCGATGCGGTGGCGCGGCTGCGCGCCGCCGGCGCGGTGATCTACGGCAAGACCAACTGCCCGCTGGGCGTGTCGGACCACCAGAGCTACAACCCCATCTACGGCATCACGCGCAACCCGTGGGACGCGGCACGCACGCCGGGCGGTTCGTCGGGCGGCTCGGCGGCGGCGCTGGCCGCCGGCTTCAGCGCGCTGGAGCTGGGCAGCGACATCGGCGGCTCGATCCGCCTGCCCAGCCACTTCTGCGGCGTCTACGGGCACAAGCCGAGCTGGGGGCTGGTGTCGGGCCGCGGCCACATCCCGCCGCCGCCGGGCGTGGTGGCGCCGCCGGCGCCGCTGGCGGTAATCGGCCCGCTGGCGCGCGCGGCCGCCGACCTGGAACTGGCGCTGCCGCTGCTGGCCGGCGCCGCCGACGACGAGGCGCCGGCCTGGGCGCTGCAGTTGCCGCCGCCGCGCCACGAGCGCTTGCGCGACTTCCGCGTCGCGCTGTGGCTCGACGCCTACCCGGTGGACAGCGCCTACGCCGCGGCCATCGAGCGCTTCGCGCAAGCGCTGGCCGCCGAAGGCGTGGCCGTGCAGCGCCTCGGCCAGGGGCCGGTGGACCCGGCGGCCTCGCACGACACCTACCTCGACTTGCTGTTCGGCGTGATCGGATCGGGCGCGCCGGAAGCCGAGCTTGCCGCCTACCGGGCCGCGGCCGCCGGCGCGCCGCCGGACAGCGCGGCCGCGCGGCTGGCGCGCGCCACCGCGCAGCCGCTGCGCCAGTGGGTGCTGCAGGCCGCGCGGCAGGCGGCGCTGCGCCGGCAATGGGCTGCCTTCTTCGAGTCGTGCGACGTGCTGCTGTGCCCGGTGGCGATGACGCAGGCCTTCGCGCACCAGACCGACGACGGCCACGGCCCGGTGCCGCAGCTCGCGCGCACGCTGCCCGTCGACGGCGCCGCGCGGCCCTACCTCGACAACCTGATGTGGCCGGGCCTCGTCACCGTGGCGCACCTGCCCAGCACCGCGCGGCCGCTGAACGAACGGGTCGGCGGCCTGCCGGCCGGCGTGCAGATCGTCGGCCCCTACCTGCACGACCGCACGGCGCTGCGCTTCGCGGCGCTGTGCGACCAGGCCTTCGGCCGGCTGCCGCCGCCGCCGCTGGCCTGATTCGTTGATTCTGTTGACAACGAAACAATGTCTTCCTACGATCGTCGCGATCCGCCATCCCCACCGAAGGAGCCCGCCATGGCCGCATCCACCGTCACTCCCGCCGCTTCAGGCGGCGCGCTGCGCCGGCGCACCGTGCTGGCGGCCGGCGCGGCCGGCGCCGCCGGTGCGGCGAGCCTGGGCCTGCCGGCGCTGGCGCAGTCGGGCAACACCATCCGCATCGGCTACATCACCGCGCTGTCGGGCGTGCGCGCCAACTTCGGCGAGGCCGACAACTGGACGCTCGACAAGTTCAAGGCCGCCGTCAAGGGCGGCGTGAAGATCGGCGCCAAGACCTACAACATCGAGGTGGTGGCCAAGGACAACCAGTCCGACCCCAACCGCTCGCAGGTGGTCTCCAACGAGGCGGTGCTGCGCGACAAGGTCGACCTCGTGCTGGTGCAGGACGGCGACGCCGCCGGCCCCGCCGGCCAGCTGTGCGACGTCAACGGCATCCCGATGCTGTCGACCATGATGCCGTGGCAGGCCTTCACCTTCGGCCGCGGCTCCACGCCGGAAAAGGGCTTCCCGTTCTCGTTCCACTTCTTCTGGGGCGCCGACGACGTGCTGAAGAACTTCTTCGCGATGTGGAACGCGGTGAAGACCAACAAGACCGTGGGCACCTTCTACGTCGACAACCCGCCCGGCCAGGCCTTCGCCGACGCCAAGACCGGCCTGCCCGCCGGCGCCAAGCAGTTCGGCTACAAGGAGATCAACACCGGCTTCTTCAAGATCTCCACCGACGACTTCTCCAACCAGGTGCAGGCCTTCAAGTCGGGCAACGCGCAAATCGTCTCCGGCTTCGCCTTCGCCAACCACTTCGCCACCTTCTGGAAGCAGGCGCAGCAGGCCGGGCTGAAGCCCGAGGTGGTGACCATGGCCGCGGCCTTTTTGTTCCCCAGCGCGCTGCAGTCGCTGGGCGACGGCGGCGACGGCATGTCCACCGAGATCTGGTGGACGCCGGCGTTCCCGTACAAGTCGTCGATCACCGGGCAGACGGCGCGCGAGCTGGCGGCCGACTGGGAGAAGTCCACCGGCAAGCAGTGGACGCAACCCATCGGTTATGGCCACGCGCTGTGGGAAACGGCGCTGGCGGCGCTGAAGGGCGCGGCCGACCCCAAGGACCGCAAGGCGGTGCGCGACGCGATCGCGAAGATGAAGCTCGATTCCGTCGTCGGCCCGATCAACTTCAAGGACAGCCCGATCAAGAGCATCGCCGTCACCCAGATGGTGGGCGGCCAGTGGCGCAAGGCCAAGGCCGGCAGCAAGTTCCCGTTCGAGCTGCTGATCACGCAAAACGCCACGGCGCCCAACATCCCGGTGGAGTCCAGCCTGAAGCTGCTGTCGGCGCTGCGCTGACGGCCGGCCGCCGCCGCAAAGAGGCCCCGGGCCATGCTGGAGGTGTCGGGCCTGTGCAAGCGCTACGGCGAGATCGTCGTCGCCGACGGCATCACGTTCTCGCTGCAGCGCGGCCAGTGCATGGGCGTGGTCGGGCCCAACGGCGCGGGCAAGAGCTCGCTGTTCAACCTGATCACCGGCGTCGCCGCGGCGGATGCCGGCCACGTCCGGCTGGACGGCGTCGACCTCGCCGGCAAGCGCGCCCACCAGCGCGCGCGCCTGGGCGTGGCGCGGGCCTTCCAGATCCCGCAGCCGTTTCCCAAGCTGACGGTGTTCCAGAACGTGCTGGCCGCGGCCACCTTCGGCGCCGGCCTCGACGGTGCGCGCGCCGCGGCGCAGGCGCAAGCCGCGCTGGAGCGCTGCGGCCTCGCCGGCCGCGCTGCCGAGCCGGCGGGCCGGCTGCCGCTGCTCGACCGCAAGCGGCTGGAGCTGGCCAAGGCCATCGCCACCGCGCCCAAGCTGCTGCTGCTGGACGAGGTGGCCGGCGGCCTGACCGAGCCCGAGGTGGCGCTGCTGGCGGCGCTGGTGGCCGAGCTGAAAGCGCAGTACGCGGTGATGTGGATCGAGCACATCCCGCAGGCGCTGCACGCGGTGGCCGACCGCATCCTGGTGCTGCACTTCGGCCGCAAGCTGCTGGAAGCGCCGCCCGCCGAGGCGATGGCCAGCCGCGAGGTGCGCGAGATCTACATGGGCTTGGCCGCGGAAAGCGCCGAAGACGCCGATGCCGCTGCTTGAGGTCGATGCGCTGCAGGTCTGGTACGGCGACCTGCAGGCGCTGTACGGCGTCTCGCTGGCGCTCGACGAAGGCGGCGTGCTGGCGCTGATCGGCGCCAACGGCGCCGGCAAGTCCACGCTGCTGGCGGCGCTGTGCGGGCTGCTGGAAGGCCGCGCCGCCGGCGCCGTGCGCTTCGACGGGCGCGCCGCGCTGGGCCGCCCGGCCGAGGCGCTGGCGCGCGAAGGCATCGCGCTGGTGCCCGAGGGGCGCATGCTGTTCCCGTCGCTCAGCGTCGAGGAAAACCTGCTGATGGGCACGCTGACGCGGCGCCGCGGGCCGTGGACGCTGGCGCGCGTGTACCAGCTGTTCCCCATCCTCGAACAGTTCCGCGGCCGGCCGGCCACCGCGCTGTCGGGCGGCCAGCAGCAGATGGTGGCGGTGGCGCGCGCGCTGCTGTCCAACCCGCGGCTGCTGCTGTGCGACGAGATCTCGCTGGGCCTGGCGCCGCTGGTGGTGGAGCAGATCTACGCGGCGCTCGCCAGCATCCGCGCCGAAGGCTCGGGCCTGGCCATCGTGCTGGTCGAGCAGGACGTGCAGCGCGCCTGCGGCGTGGCCGACGCGGTGTGCTGCCTGCTGAAGGGCCGCGCCACGCTGCAGGGCCGCGCCGACGACTTCGACCATGCGCAGATCGCACGCGCTTACTTTGGACATTAGCTCGTGGACTGGCTGCAGACCATCGTCAACGGCCTGATGCTGGGCGGCCTGTACGGCTTGTTCGGCCTCGGGCTGGCGTTGGTGTTCGGCGTCATGCGCGTGGTCAACCTCGCGCATGGCGAGTTCATCGTGCTGGCGGCCTACGGCGGCACCACGCTGGCGGCGCTGCTGCCCGGCGTCTCGCCGCTGTGGTGGGTGCTGCCGGTGGCGGTGGCGGCGTTCGGCGTGGGCTACGCGCTGCAGGCCTTGCTGGTCAACCGCGCGGTGCGCAGCGGCGACCCGCTGACGCCGCTGATGCTGACCTTCGGCCTGGCCGTGGTGCTGCGCAACCTGATGGTGGAGGTGTTCGGCACCAACCCGCAGGCGCTGGACGGCGGCGCCTTCACGCGCGCCGGCTTCGACCTGTGGGGCCTGCGCATCGCGCTGTTCCCGCTGGCCGTGCTGGCGCTGGCGGCGGCGATGTTCTTCGCGCTGCAGTGGCTGCTGTCGCGCACCGAGTGGGGCCGCATCGTGCGCGCCACGTCCGACAACTTCCGCATCGTGCGGCTGATGGGCGTGCAGCCGAACCACGTCTACAACACCGTGATGGGGCTGGCGCTGGCCTTCGCCGCGGTGGCCGGCATGCTGCTGGCGCTGCGCACCTCGTTCACGCCGTACTCGGGCGTCGAGCGGCTGCTGGTCGCCTTCGAGGTGGTGATCCTCGGCGGGTTGGGCTCGTTCTGGGGCGCCTTCGCCGGCGGCATGGCGCTGGGCGTGGCGCAGTTGCTGGGGCAGAAGTTCGATTCCAACGCCGGCTCGCTGTACTCGCACCTGCTGTTCTTCGTCGTGCTGATCGTGTGGCCCACCGGGCTGGCCAGGCGCGGGCGATGAGGCATTGGCCGCTCGTCGCCCTCGTCGTCTGCGCCGCGCTGGCGGCGGCGGCGCCGGCGCTGCTGGATGCCGGCTGGCTGCGCCTGGCCAGCGAGGTGCTGCTGATGCTGGCGATGGCGCAGATGTGGAACCTGCTGGCCGGCTACACCGGGCTGGTGTCGCTGGGCCACCAGGCCTTCATCGGCATCGGCGCGTACTTTCTGTTCTACGTGTCCGACCGCTTCGACCTCCATCCCTTCGCGCTGGTGCCGCTGGCCGGTGTTGCCGGCGCGGCGGTGGCGGCCCTGATCGCGCCGCTGCTGTTCCGGCTGCGCGACGCCTACTTCTCGGTGGGCATCTGGGTGTTCGCCGAGATCGTCTACGTGCTGGCGACCAAGACGCGCGAACTCGGCGCCACCAGCGGCGTGCCGCTGAAGTCGATCCGGCTCGTCGACGTCGAGCACTTCGCGCGCAACAGCTTCTGGATCTCGGCCGCCGTCGCGCTGGCCGCGGTGGCCGGCGTGCGGCGGCTGATGCGCTCGCGCCTGGGCCTGGGGCTGATGGCGGTGCGCGACAACGAGCTGGCCGCCACCAGCATCGGCGTCGACGTCTGGCGCAACCGGCTGGCGGCCTTCGTGATCTCGGCCTTCGGCTGCGCGGTGGCCGGCGCAACGCAGTTCATGGGCACGATGTTCGTCAGCCCGGAAGCGGCTTTCGACGTCAACTGGGTGGTCGCGATGATGTTCATCGTGGTCATCGGCGGCATCGGCACGCTGGCCGGGCCCATCATCGGCACCGTGCTGTACTTCGCGCTGCGCGAGGGCTTCGCCGCCTGGGCCGGCGTCTCGGGCAGCTGGTACCTGGTGGCGATGGGACTGGTGGCCATCGCCGTGATGCGCTTCGCGCCGCGCGGCCTGTGGGGCTGGGTGCTGGAGCGCCGCAACGCAAGAGGAGATCGATCGTGATGAGACTCGACGAATACGCCGCCCACGACGGCCTGGGCCTGGCGGCGCTGGTGCGCCGCGGCGAGGTGTCGGCGGCCGAGCTGGCGACGCTGGCGCAAGCGGCCATCGACGCGCTGAACCCGCGAATCAACGCGGTGATCGGCCGCGTCGCGGCGCAGCCGCCGGCCGGCGACGCCGGCGCGCCGTTCCACGGCGTGCCCTTCCTGATCAAGGACCTCGTGCTGCACGCGCAAGGCGTGCCCTGCGACATGGGCAGCCGCCTGGCGGCCGGCGCCTTCACCGCGCCGCACGACACCGAGCTGATGGCGCGCTTTCGCGCCGCCGGGCTGGTGACGCTGGGCCGCACCAACACGCCCGAGATGGGCTTCAACGCCACCACCGAGCCGCTGCTGTACGGCGCCACGCGCAACCCCTGGGACCCGTCGCGCAGCGCCGGCGGCTCCAGCGGCGGCTCGGCGGCCGCGGTGGCCGCCGGCATCGTGCCGCTGGCGCACGCCAACGACGGCGGCGGCTCGATCCGCGTGCCGGCGGCGCAATGCGGGCTGGTCGGCCTGAAACCCACGCGCGGCCGCACGCCGGTGGGCCCCGAGAGCGGCATGCCGCTGCACGACATGGGCATCGAGCACGCGGTGACGCGCACGTTGCGCGACTGCGCCGCGCTGCTGGACGCGGTGGAAGGCCCGGCCAGCGGCGACCGCTTCGCCATCGCGCGGCCGGCGCGGCCTTATGCCGAGGAAGTGCGCCGCGCGCCGCCGCGCCGGCTGCGCATCGCCTTCCATGCCGACGGCGGCGCGCACGCGGTGGTCGACCCGCAGTGCCGCGCCGCGGTGGAGGCGGTGGCGCGGCAGTGCGAAGCGCTGGGCCACCACGTCGAGGCGGCCAGGCCCGCCTACGACGAGGCGATGTTCGACCGCGTCAACCTGACCTACTGGAGCTCGTTCCTGGCCGGCGCCGTGTTCGGGCTGGCGGCGATGCTGGGCCGCCAGCCGTCGCCCGAGAACCTGGAGGCCTGCACCTGGGCCTCGGTGCAGCACGGCCTGAGCCTGCGTGCCGTCGATCTGGAAGAAGCCGACGTGCTGGCCAACATCGTCTGCCGCTCGGTGGCCGCCTTCTTCGATCGTTATGACGTGCTGCTGACGCCGGTGACCGCGGCGCCGCCGATCGCGCTGGGCGTGATGGACTGCAACCGCAGCGGCCTGGATGCCGCCGGCTGGCTGCACGAGGTGTTCCGCCACGTGCCGTTCACCGCGCTGTACAACCTGACCGGGCAGCCGGCCATGAGCCTGCCGCTGGCGACCAGCGCCGAGGGCCTGCCGCTGGGCATGCAGCTCGTCGGCCGCTGGGGCGACGAGGCCACGCTGTTCAACCTGGGCGGCCAGCTCGAACAGGTCATGCCCTGGGCGGCGCGCCGCCCGGCGATCCACGTGGCCACGCTTTGAATAACTTATGAAACAAACGGACTTCCGCCGGCTCGGCCTGCAGGCCGCGATCGTCGACCTCGACGGCACCATGGTCGACACCGTCGGCGACTTCGAGGTGGCGCTGGCGCGCACGCTGGCCGACCTGGGCCGGCCGCCGGTGGCGCGCGACTTCATCGCCGCGACGGTGGGCAAGGGCTCGGAGCACCTGATCCGCCGCACGCTGCAGCAGGCCGGCGCGCCGGCCGCGGACTACGAGCGCGCCTGGGAGCGCTACCAGCACCACTACCGGCAGATCAACGGCCTGCACTCGGCGCTGTTCGCCGGCGTCGCCGAAGGGCTGCAGCGCTTGCGCGCGCGCGGCCTGCGCCTGGCCTGCCTGACCAACAAGCCGACGGCCTTCGCGCGCCCGCTGCTGGCCGCCAAGGGCGTGGCCGGCTACTTCGACCAGGTGTTCGGCGGCGACGCCTTCGCGCGCCAGAAGCCCGACCCGTTGCCGCTGCTGGAGACCTGCAAGGCGCTGGGCAGCACGCCGGCGACGACGCTGATGGTCGGCGACAGCAGCAACGACGCCGCGGCCGCGCGCGCCGCCGGCTGCCCGGTGGTGCTGGTGAGCTACGGCTACAACCACGGCGAGCCGGTGGTCGGCGTCGGCGCCGACGCGGTGATCGACCGGCTCGACGAGTTGGACCGGCTGCTGTAGCGGCGGCGGCCGCGCCGGCCGCGGCGCCGCAGCGCCGCCCTCCGCCGGCCAAGGCAGCTTTGCTAGACTGCGCCCCCATGTTCGCGCTTGCCGCCATCGCCACGCCAACGCCGGCCGGGTCCCAGGACCGGGGAGCCTGGCCCTGGCGCCGCTCGCCCCGCGCTGCCTGACCCCTGACATCTTCGTCGGGGTCGCCCGCCTGAAGCCGGGCCCTCGCTGAGCGGGGCCCGCGCTGACCAAAGCATCCGTCTCCAGGGCCGAGCCATGATCACCGAACTCGAATTCAAGAGCCTTGCCGCGCAAGGCTACAACCGCATCCCCCTCATCGCCGAGGCGTTCGCCGACCTCGAAACGCCGCTGTCGCTGTACCTCAAGTTGGCCGGCGGCCAGCGCCACAGCTTTTTGCTGGAATCGGTGGTCGGCGGCGAGCGCTTCGGGCGCTACAGCTTCATCGGCCTGCCGGCCAAGACGCTGCTGCGCGCCAGCGGCTTCAAGACCGAGGTCGTGACCGACGGCCGCGTGGCCGAGTCGCACGAGGGCAACCCGCTGGACTTCATCGCCGCCTACCGGCAGCGCTTCAAAGTGGCGCTGCCGCCGGGGCTGCCGCGCTTTTGCGGCGGCCTGGCGGGCTACTTCGGCTACGACGCCGTGCGCTACATGGAGCCGCGCCTGGCCGCCACCTGGAAGAGCGGCGGCATCGCCACGCCCGACGTGCTGCTGCTGCAGACCGAGGAAGTGGCGGTGATCGACAACCTGTCGGGGCGGCTGTACCTCATCGTCTGGGCCGACCCGGCGCAGCCCGAGGCCTACTTCAGCGGCAAGCGCCGGCTGTCGGAGCTGGCCGACAAGCTGCGCTACAGCGTGACCGCGCCGCCGGTCAAGCGCGGGCCTTCGTACGCGGTGGAGCGCGAGTTCGAGCAGGCCGACTACCTGGCCGCCGTCGGGCGCGCCAAGGAGTACATCGCCGCCGGCGACATGATGCAGGTGCAGATCGGCCAACGTTTGAAGAAACGCTACACCGAAAGCCCGCTGAGCCTGTACCGCGCGCTGCGCTCGCTGAACCCGTCGCCGTACATGTACTACTACGACCTCGGCGACTTCCACATCGTCGGCGCCAGCCCGGAGATCCTGGTGCGCCAGGAGCACACGCCAGAGGGCGACAAGATCACCATCCGCCCGCTGGCCGGCACGCGCCCGCGCGGCGCCACGCCCGAGCGCGACAAGGCGCTGGAAGAAGAGCTGAAGTCCGACCCCAAGGAGCGCGCCGAGCACCTGATGCTGATCGACCTGGCGCGCAACGACATCGGCCGCATCGCCAAGACCGGCACCGTCAAGGTGACCGAGGCCTTCGCGATCGAGCGCTACTCGCACGTGATGCACATCGTCAGCAACGTCGAAGGGCTGCTGCTCGACGGCATCGGCAGCCTCGACGTGCTGAAGGCCACCTTCCCGGCCGGCACGCTGACCGGCGCGCCCAAGATTCGCGCGATGGAGATCATCGACGAGCTGGAGCCCGTCAAGCGCGGCATCTACGGCGGCGCCTGCGGCTACTTGAGCTTTGCCGGCGACATGGACGTGGCGATTTCCATCCGCACCGGCATCGTCAAGGACAACACGCTGTACGTGCAAGCCGCCGCCGGCGTGGTGGCCGACTCGGTGCCCGAAATGGAGTGGAAGGAAACCGAGGCCAAGGCACGCGCGCTGATCCGCGCGGCGGAGTTGGTGGAAGAGGGGTTCTGATCAGCGCATTGTGCTGAGCGCAGGCGGGCTAACGCTCAAGATCGGCGCGCAGCGTCTCGAACACCGCTTCCTCGGGCAATGCGCATCCCGCCGCGGCCATCGCCGGGGCCAGCGCCGCATCCCAGGCGGCGGCGACCGGCTCGCCTTGCAGCGTGGCGCGCTCGCGCGCCGGGTCGGCCAGCGCGGCGCGGTAGTCGTCGCTGCCAAAGCGCCACGCGGCGGCACCGAGCTGGCGCATCAACTGGTTGCCGATCGCAATGCCGGGCCAGTCGAAGTCCCCGTGGTAGCGCAGGTGGGCGCCGGCGGCGCGCAACTGCTGCAGCAAGCTGCGCTGCGCGGCCGCCGGCATGCCGTCGGTGCAGACCAGCGGTGCACAGCGCGCCCCGCAAGCATCGGCGGCCAGCGCCAGCAGGTTGGGGTTCTCGCAGACGAAGACCTCGCGGCCGGCCACCGCCCAGGCCGGCGGCCGGCGCAGCAGCCGGCGCAGCGACCAGTACTGCGGCTCGCCCGTCGACGCGGCCGCGCCGGGCCATGGCAGGTTCAGCGTCAGCGCCGGGCGCGCCAGTTCGTTGACTCCCACGCCCTGGCGCGCCCACAGGCTGCGCGTGCTTTCGATGTCGGCATCGTCGTCGGCCGCGGCCTGCCGGCGCAGCGCCGCCAGCACCAGCGTGGCCACCGGCCGGCCGTCGTCCAGCGCATGCGCATCGCCCAGGCATTGCGCGGCAAGCCGGGCGCGCGGCGCGCCGCCCGCGGGCAGCGCCAGCAGCACGATGGCGGTGTGTTCACATAACGCGGCAGCAAGGCTGATATCGCCGCCGGCCAGCCGCTTCAGCAGGCCCAGGGCGCGCGGCTCGGCCAGCAGCGAGCGCAGCGCGGCGTGCGGCGCGGCCTGCGCCAGCGCGGCCCAGGCGGCGGCCGCGGCCTCGCGCTCGTGGCGGGTGGCGATCGGGCCGTCCAGCGCCTCCAGCGCCTGGCGCAGACCGGCCGCCAGCCCGGCCGCGCGCAGCCGCTCGTCGATCGCCGCGAGGTCGATCTGCATCGAGGCGCTGCGCCGCGGCGCGCGGCCGCTCAAGCTTTGCAAGCGCTCGGCTTCGTGCGCGGCCAGCCCGGCCAGGCGAACCAGGCCCGGGCCGCTGCCGGGGGCGCTGCCCGGTTCGGCCTGCGCATACAGCCGGCGCAGCCGCTGGCGCAGCGGCGCCAGCTCGGCGCCGCCCAGCAGCGCGCGCAGGCGCTCTTGAGTCGACCCGGCGTCGCCGGGCGACTCAATTCCCCCCGGGGGACGGGCCGGGCCATCGGCCCGGTCCTGGGGGCGTTGTTCAGGCGTGGTCATCGCGGTCGGCCGCCGGCGGCCAGCGCGGGCCGGGCTCGGCGTCGGGCCGGCGTGCGATGCCGTCCCAGAACCAGCGCGAGACGTGCACCGCGTCGATGCCCTCGCGGCGCTGCAGCTGGCAGATGGCGACGCCGGGCAGCGCGGCGTAGCAGCCCCATTCGCGTTCGCTGGTGATCACGAAGTCGAGGTCGAACTTGCGGACGAGGTCCATGCAATGCGCGCGTGCCGCGTCGTCGATGCCGGCAAAGGCTTCGTCGAGCAGGATCAGCCGCGGCGCCTGCGGGCTGGCGCCGTAGAAGGTGGCGACGGCGGCGAACAGCGGCACCGTCAGGCCGAGCGCACGCTCGCCGCTGGACGCCGGGCCCGACAGCCGGCGCCACTGCCCGTCCTGCCAGCGTTCGACGCGGAACTGGTGCCAGGCGCGGTAGTCCAGCGCGCGCGTCAACTGCTCGAGCAGCGAGCCGGCGTCGGCGCGGCCGCGCTCGTCGGCAATGCACTGCTGCAGCAGGGCGCCGAAGGCGCGCCGCTCGTCGCCGCTCCACAGCCCGGCGTGGGTCTGCAACAGCCGCTCGCGCGCCGCGTGCAGCCCGGCCGGCGCGCCCTGGCCTTCGGGCAGCGGCAGCCACAGCAGCCGGAAGCGCACGCCGGTCGACGTGGGGTGGCGGTGCAGCTCGGCGTTGATGTCGGCCACGCGTTGCGCGGCGCCGCGCATCAGCGCCTGCACCTGGGTCGCGATCTCGGCCTGCAGGTGGTTTTCCAGCACCGTCTGTTCCTGCGCCGACAGCAGCGTCTGCTGCGCCGTCACCTCGGCCTGCAACAGCGCGGCCAGCTCGTCGGGGCGGCGCGCCTTGTGCTGCCATTGCAGGTGGACGACGAAGCCGAAGTCGTTGGGCTGCGCGCTGGCCTGCGCGGCCAGTGCCGACAGCGCGCGCTGCAGCTCCTGCAGGTCTTGCGACACCTGGTCCTGGCTGCGCTTCCAGGCCTCGTCGCCATCGTTCAGGCTGGACAGGCTCTGCTCGACGCGGCGCGCCAGCGTCAGCGCGGCGTCGGTGCTCCAGGCGGGCGCGGCGTCGGGCAACTCGGCGGCCAGCGGCTGGCCGGCCAGGCCCGAAGCCAGCAGCCCGGTGGCGGCGAAGCGGCGCAAGCCTTGCGCCTGCTGCGCGCGCTGCTCGGCGGCGGCGGCCAGGCGCTGCTCGGCGCCGGCGGCCTGCTGCTCGGCGATGGCGCGGGCCTCGGTGGCGATGCGCAAGGCCTCGCCGCGAGTCTTCTCGCTCGCTTGCAGCCGGTCGACCAGGGCCTTGGCGCGGTCGAGCAGGCGCTTCAGTTCGGCGACGCCCTGGCCCATCGCCGCTTCCAGCGCCGACAGCCGCGTGCGCGCCTGCTCGGCAAGCTGCGCGCGCTCGGCCTGCCAGCGCGCGGCGCGCTGCAGCGCGGCTTGCGATTCGTCGGCGCGCGCGTGCTGCTGCGCCTGCAGCGGCAGCGCGCGGCATTGCTCGCGCACCGCGGCCTCCAGCGCGTGCAGGGCGTCGACGCAGCGGTGCAGGCCGTGCTCGACCTCGTCCAGCGCCGTGGCGTCGGCCGGCAGCCGCAGGTCGGCGGCTTCGGCCTGCAGCCGCGCCAGCGCGGCGTCGGCCAGCGCCTCGGCGCTGCGGCAGCGGGCCTCGGCCTCGGCTTCGCGCTGACGGGCCTGGGTCGATGCGCGCGCAGCGGCCGCCGCGGCTTCGTGCGCGCGCAGCAGGGCCTGCTCGGCCGGCGCTTCGTCCCATTCGCGCTGCGCACGTGCGGCGCGGGCCTGCAGCACGGCGGCGTCCTGCACGATGACGTTCAGCTCAAGCGTTAGCTCCTGCAGCCGGCCCTCGATCTGCGCCAGGCGCTGTTGCCGCGCAGCCTGGCGCGCGGCGTCGCCGATGTGGCGCGCCTCGGCCAGCGCGGCGGTGCCGGCCAGGGCGCCCAGCCGGAAGCGACCATCGGGAGCCACCCAGGCTTCGGCGGCCGGCTCGTCGTCGTCGCCGCAGGCCACCGCGGCCAGCAGCGCGGCCACGGTGGCGGCGGGCACGGCGCTGGCCGGCGCGGCGTCGGGCTGCAGCCAGCGCGTCAGCGGCTGCGCCGGGCGTTCGGGACGTGCGGGGCGGGCGAGCCATTGCGCATCCAGCCAGCGCGCGGGCCCCTGCGCCGGCAGCAGCGCACCGTCGGGCGTGACCCAGGCATCGAGCAGCCCGGCGCCGAGCAGCGCGGCTTCCAGCCCGGCGCGCTGCGCGGCGTCGAGGCCGGGCTGGAAGTCGACCAGCTGCCACAGCGGCGCGCCGGGCAGGCCGCCGTCGCGCGTGCCGGCGCCGCGCCACGCGGGAGCCGGCGGCGGCTGGACGACACCGCTGCGCAGCGCCTGCGCTTCGGCGTGGAGCTGCGCGCGCTCAGTCTCGGTGGCGGCGCGGCGGGCGTCGAGAGCGGCCTGGGCCTGGGCCTGCTGCAGCGCGGCTTCGCGCTGCGCGCGGTGCAGCGCGGCGCGCGCCGGGTGCTCGCCCACGGGCTGCGGCGTCCAGGTGGCGAGCTGCTGCAGCACGCCATCGGCATCGGCGACGCGCAGCAACTGCAGGCCTTGCAGGTGGCGGCTCCAGGCCTGCTCGTGGACTTGCGCCTGCTGTTCGATCCCGCCCTCGGCTTGCGCCTGCCGCGCGGCGGCATCTTCGGCATCGGCGCGGCGCTCGGCCAGCGTCTGGCGCAGCGGCAGCAGGTGCTCGCTGGCCTGGCGCGCTTCGGCGGCGCGCTGGCGCACGCGGCGCAATTCGTCGCGGCGGCGCGCCGGCCAGGCCTGCAGTTCGCGGCGCGCGCGCTCGAGGTCGACCTTGGCCAGCGCCTCGTCGGTCGCGGCGACGAAAGCATGTGCGTTCAATTCGGCGGGCAGCCCGGCGTCGGCGGCCAGCGCGATGACTTCGCCGCGCACGTCGCGCAAGCGCTGGCCGGCGCTCAGCAAGGCCTGCTGCGCCTGCTGCAGCAGCGCGGCTTCGCGCTCGGCCAGCGCCTGCGCGCCGCCGTGGTCGCGCTCGGCCTGCGCGCGTTCGGCGTCGAGGCGGCGCGCCTCGTCGGCGGCCTGCTGCAGCGTGCGCGCATCGGTGTGGCGCGGGTCGCCAAGCAGCGTCTCATGGCGCTGGCGCGCGCCCTGCAGCAGCGTCTCGGCATTGGCGCGGCGCTGCCGGGCCTGGCTTTCGTCGACCTGCGCCTCGGTGAAGCGCAGGCGGGCTTCGTGCTGCGCGCGGCTGGCGTTGTCGAACTCGGTCTGTGCCTGCCGCAGGCCGCGTGCCTGGCGGCGGCTGGCGATGCCGGCATAGACGCGGTAGCGCGCGTCGAAGGTCTGCACCGCCTGCAGCAGCCGCTGTGCACGATCCAGTTCGGCGCGCAGGTCTTCGAGCTGGCTCAAGGCGTCGGCGACGTCGGCCAGCAGCGCCGCGGGCAGCGGTGGCAGCGATTCGGTCAGCGCCGCCGACAGCAGCCGCTCGTCGGGCCGGCGCGACAACTGCGGCTGGCGCAGCTGGATCAGCGTGTCCAGCAGCGCGTCGTAGCGGCGCTCGCCCAGGCGGTACAGCCGCTCGTCGACCGCGCGGCGGTAGGCGTGCGCGTGCTCGAACACCTGGCCATGGGCGGCGAGCCGCTCGCGCAGGGCGTCGCGCCCGGGCACCGGCCGGTCCGCCGACAGCAGCCACCAGTCGCGATTGAGCCGTGGACCTTCAGCGTTAGTCTCCGAGATGAAATACCAGGCGTCGAGCGGCTGCGTGCGCGCCGCCACCGCCTGCAGGCCCAGTCCCAGCGTCAGGTACTGCGGCCGGCCGTCGTCGCCGAGGCGGCCGAACTCGATCCAGCTGTAGCCGGTGCGGCGCTCGTAGGCGTCGCCGAGCAGCAGGTTCCAGGCCATCTTCTTGGCCGGGTCGCCGTCGGGCTCGACGCGCGACGGGCGCAGGTTGGCGTCCAGCAGCAGCGGCAGCGTCAGCGACAGCACCTTGCTCTTGCCGGTGCCGTTGTTGCCGCGCAGCAGCAGGTGGCCGTCGCGGAACCAGAACTCCTCGCCGTCGTAGCGGAACATCTCCACCAGCCCCAGGCGCAGCGGCTGCCAGCGCGGCTTGGCGGGTTCGGGCAGCGGCGTCACGCCGGCGCGTCCAGGGTCTGCACGCCGCCCAGGCGATAGCGGGCGACGGCCGGCAGCGGCAGCACGGCGTCACCCTGCAGCCGCAGCAGGCCCAGGCGCGCCAGCCGCTGCAGCGCCTGCGCGGCCAGTTCATGTTCGCCGCCGCTTTCGCGCGCCGCCTTGCGCCAGAAGCGGCCATGCGTCTCGCGCGCGGCGGCCAGGAAAGCGGCGACGGCGGCCACCGGCAGCGCTGCGCATTGACGTTCAGATAATGCGTTAGCCAGGTATTCAGCGACCAGCAGCGTGGCGTGCGCCTCGGTGCCTTCGGCGGGCAGCAGCACGTCACTCAGTTCGGCGGCGTCGTCGGTCAGCGCGCTGCCTTCGGCGCGGTGCTCGGCGACCAGGCCCGTGCCTTCGGCCAGGCGCGCGGCCATCGCGCCGCGCTGGTTGACGAAGTAGGCGCGCGCGGGCTCGTCCAGGTCGTGCAGGTAGAGCACCGGGTCGTCCAGCAGCCGCCGCGCCAGCGCGTGGCGCAGCGCGCCGCGGCGGGCTTCGTCGTGGTCGGGCAGCACCTGTTGCACCAGCGAGGCCAGGCGTTCTTCCAGGCTCACCGGCGCCTGGCCCACGGGCCAGCTGGAGGGCCCGCGCACGGCGGCCAGCAGGCCGGCCAGGCTGCGCCGGTTCACGTCGTACAGCACGTCGCCCTGCTGCTGCGCCAGGCCTTGCACGTAGGCGTCTTCGTCGCCGGCCACGCGCTGCAGCACGCCCAGGTCGAGCAGCGTCTGGCAGACGGTGACCAGCGCGCGGCGTTCGCCCTGGGTCTGCAGCGTGAACGCGAAGCCGCGCGCGGCCAGCGTCGGCTCGGCGGCATGGCCGAGCAGCCGTTCGCCCAGGCTGCGCAGGCTGATCTGCGCCTCGGCGCGTTCCAGCACGGCGCAGGCCAGGCACAGCAGCACGTAGCGCTGGCGGTCGTAGCGCGGCAGGCCGCGCGTCGCGCTGGCCAGGTCGGCCGGGTGCTTGTACAGCCGGGCGCCGTCGCGCTCGACCACCAGCGGCCAGCCGGCTTCGCGCTGGAACCACTCGCGCAAGGCCTCGGCGTGGCGGCGCACCAGCGGCAGCGCCGGGTGCGCGGCGCCCATCAGCGGCGTCATCAGCAGGGCGCGCTTCGCCTGGCGCAACTCGTCCTGCTGCTGCAGGCGCTGCTGCTGGACGATGCGTTGGCTTTCCGAGGGGGTCGCCATCAATGCGCCGGCGTGATCGTGAGATCGTGGTCGCGGCCCGAGAAGCGGCCTTGCGGCGTGTCCACCGTCGCGTGGCTGTCGGCGCCCAGCGGCTGCAGGCGGAGGTGAAACTGGCCGTCGCCGCTGTCGCGCTCGACCGCCTCGTCGGGGCCGTGCTGCTCGGCCAGCGCGTCGCCCAGCAGGCCGAGGAAGAGGCCGAACTCGGCCTCGTCCAACGCGCCCAGCTCCGACAGCCGCAGCGGCCGGCCTTGCGCGAGGCGCCGGCGCGCGGCGTCGAGCTGGCGCGATTCTTCCTGCATCAGCGCGGCGAGCTGCGCGCGCTGCGCGTCGCGCAGGCGGGCGCGCGGCTGCGGGCCGCGCGGGCTGGCCTGGCCGAGCGCGCGCAGCCGCGGGTGCACCAGCAGCGGCGGCGCGTCGGCCCAGGACGTGGTGGCCTCGGCGTCGTCGGACCGCGGGTTCAGCGCCAGGTGGCGCGCCGGGTTGAGCGCGAAGGCGGCGCGCGCCAGGCGGTGGGCCTGGTCGTCGTCGGCGCAGGCGGCAAACCAGCCGGCCAGCGCGCGGAAGTCGGCCGAGCGGTCGCTGCGCCCGCTGCGACGTTCGTTGACCGCGGCCACCGCGGCCAGCAGTTGCGGGATGGCGGCGCGGGCGCGCGAGCGCAGCAGCTCGGCCTGCGGCGGCTGCTCCTGGCCGGCGCCGCCGGTCACGAACCACGCGGCCAGGCCCTGCCAGCGCGCGCGCCAGTCGCGCCAGCGCTGGCCTTGCGCGTCGGCGCGGCCGGTGCCGCCGTCGCCGTCGTCGTCGCCGTGATCGCCGTGGTCGTCGGGCGCGGCGTCGCGCGCTTCGCGTTCGGCGACCGACCATAACGCCGCATCGATGCGGCCTTGCAGCGCCTCGACGAGCTGCGCGATGCGCTCGGAGCGCTGCACCAGGTCGCCGATGAAGCGTTCCAGGTAGCCGATCAGCCGCTTCTTGTAGGCCGCCACCGCGGCTTCTTCGGCGCGCTGCAGCTCCAGCGAGCGCGCCACGCCGGCCATGAAGGCCTGCGCGTTGTCGGCCAGGCCTTCGAACACGCGCAGCAGGTCGCGCAGCGTCTCGTGCAGCTTGGGCACGTCGTCGCTGCCGTCGTCCAGCAGCGCGGCCAGCGCCTGCAGTCGGTGCGCGATGTCTTCCAGCGCCACGCTCTGCAACTCGGCGCGGCGCGCCATCAGCGCGGCGAAGTGGCCGAGCGAGGCTTCCACCGCCTCGCCGCCGGCTGACAGGCGGTACAGCAGCCGCGCGCGGTAGTAGTCGGCCAGCGTGGTGACGCGCGCGATGTCGGGCTGCGCTTCGAGGTTGCCCCAGCCAACGAGCGACGTGAGCAGCGCGCCCAACTCGTCGACGCCGGGCGCGGCGCCGCCGGGCCAGGCCGCTTCGGCCAGCACTTCGTCGGGCCGCAACTGCAGGCGGTACTGGCGCCGCGCGGCGGCGAAGGCGTCGAGCACCGCGCGGTACAGCGCCGCCTTGTCGGTGCCGACGTGGCGGAACAGCTCGGCGGCGCCGGCCGGCATCATCGCGGCAGCCAGGGCTCCAGCGCTTTCGCGATCTGCCGCATCAGGGCCGGCTCGGGCAGCGGCAGGCGCAGGCTGTGCTGGCCGGTCGCGGCGTCGCGCTCGATGCGCAAGGCCGGCGCGCCGCCGTTGCCGGCCAGGCCCTGCAGCAACGCGGCGCCGGCCTGCAGCAGCGCGGGCCAGGGGTCGGGCGGCAGCATGGTGGGTGGCGCGGCGGTTGACGTCGCGGGGGTCGATTCGGTCGCATCCTCCGGCTCGTTCGCCGCGGCCGCACCGGCCATCTCGTTCGGCGCCCTCGGCGCCGGCGCCGCATCAGCCACCTCGGACAGGCCCGGCGCAACGCCGGCGGAGGCCGCCGAACGCTCCGTCGCCGCCTCGGGCTCGCCCATTGCGCCGGCCACCTGCTCGACGCTTTGCATGAACTTCGACAGCCGGCTGCCGCTGAGGAAGATCTCGCTCTCGCCGCCGTCCAGCACGCCGGCGAACAGCGACGACTTGAAGGCCAGCACCGACAGCATGCCTTCCTCGATGCTGCCCTGGCCGATGAAGTGCGCCACCTGCACGCCGCGGCGTTGGCCCAGGCGGTGCACGCGGCCGATGCGCTGCTCCAGCACCGCGGGGTTCCACGGCAGGTCCATGTTGACGACGACGGCGGCCGCGTGCTGCAGGTTCAGGCCTACGCCGCCGGCGTCGGTGGACAGGAACAAACGGCAATCGGGGTCGGCGTGGAAGCGCTCGACCAGCGCGCCGCGCTGTTCGCCGGGTACGTTGCCGTCGAAGCGGACGTGGCCCCAGCCACGCTCGGCCAAGCGGCGTGCAATCAATTCGTGCGTCAGCCGCCACTGGCTGAAGACCACGGCCTTGCTGCCGGGCGTCTGGAACAGGTCGTCGAGCAGCGCCATCAACTCGTCGACCTTGTGGCCGTGGTCGCTGCGGCGGTCCAGCAAATACGTGCTGTTGCAGGCCATGCGCATGTTCTGCAGCGCGCACTGCAGCCGGCGCTGGTCGGTGTCGGACAGGTAGCCCGTCTTGCGCCAGCGCGCGACGATGCGGGTGACGATCTGGCCGTTCTCGTCGTGGTGCAAACGCTGCTCGGGCGTCAGCGGCACGAAGATGCGCTGGTCCACGCGCTCGGGCAGTTGCGCCAGCACCTCGGCCTTGCGCCGGCGCAGCAGGATCGGCGCCAGCGTGCGGCCGATGCGGTCCAGCGCCTGGTAGCCGACGACGCGGCCGGCCTCGTCGCGCTGCTGGTGTTCTTCCAGCAGCCGCCAGGTCGGGCCCAGGCGATGCTGGTCGACGAACTGCACGATCGAGATCAGCTCTTCCAGCCGGTTTTCCAGCGGCGTGCCGGTCAGCACCAGCGCATAGGGGCTGGCGATGCGCTTGAGCGCGCGCGCGGCGATGGTGTTCCAGTTCTTGATGCGCTGCGCTTCGTCGGCAATCACCAGATCGGGCGCCCAGGCGGCGATGAGGTCGGCGTCGCGCGCCAGCGTTTCGTAGTGCGTGATCTTGATGCCGCCTTCTTCGGCATAGATCTGCTCGCGCCGCGCGCGCAGGCCGTGCACCACCTGCGCGCTGCGCCCGGCAAAGCGCGCGAACTCGTTCTTCCACTGGTGCTTCAGCGACGTGGGGCCGATCACCAGCACGCGCTGCACGCCCAGGTGGCGCGTCATCAACTCGGCCGCGGCGATGGACTGCACCGTCTTGCCCAGGCCCATCTCGTCACCGATCAGCGCGCGGCCGGCGCGCGCGGCGAACAGCGCGCCTTCGGCCTGATAGGGATACAGCGGCACCTTCAGCAGTTGGGCCAGCGCCGGGTCGGCCGCGCCCTGGGGGTAGGCCTGCGCGAACAGCGTGCGGCGATGATCGGCATCGCGCAGCAGCGCGGCGAACTGCCAGACGGCGTCTTCGCAGCGCAGCTCGTGGCCGGCCTTCGCGGCCTTGGCCACGAACGCGGGCAACTCGGCCAGACGGTCCTGCGGCAGCGCCCAGCCAGCGTTGGCATCGAACAGCTTGCGCGCCTGCGCCAGCAGTGGCGGCGGGCAATCGCTGCCGGGCGACAAGCGCACCCGGCGCGCGCCGGCGTGGTCCAGCCGCAGTTCGCTGTACGCGGGCGTGAAGCCGCGCGCCAGCGCCGACTTGCCGCCGCGCTTGCGCGCCAGCGCGGCGAGCGTGAACTCGATGTGCTTGCAGGTGCCGAGCTGGTTGGTGGCGTAGTCCAGGCAGGTGCAGCCGTTGCTGCCCGGCGCGCTGCCGCGGATCGACACGCGGTAGCTGCTGCCGCTGCCGTCGTTGCCGACCAGGAACTCCGAGAACACCGGCTCGCTGCCGAGGTTGCGCAGCGTGAAGACCTGCTCGCGGCCGAATTGCCGGCGCAGCGCCGCCTGCCAATCGGCGGCCGGCAGCTCGGGCGGGCGGCGGTGGCGCGAGAGGCGGGGTTCGGCGGCGGCTGTCGCGGCTTTTCGGGCTTTGGAGACCTTGGCGGCCTTGGGAGCTTGGGCTCGGGTGCTGGGCATGGCTTGCGTGGCGCGCTCGATGCTCGGGGGATTGTCGCTGCTGCCCGGCCGTGCATGAATGGTATGAATCATAGGATCCGTTTCAAATTCGTCCGCGCTTTTGCAACATGCTCACTGCTGCCGTGCTCACTGCCGCTGTCCTCACTGCCGCCGTCTCCACCCAGCGCGACCAGGCGCTGGCCCTGCTTCGGCGGCGCTGCCTCATGCGGCTGGCCGAGTTCCGCAGCGCAGGCGTCACGGCGACCACGGTGAGCCGCATGGAGCGCGCCGGGGAGGTCGTTCGCCTTGGCCGCGGGCTCTACCAACTGCCCGATGCCGCGCTCGACCCACACCAGTCGCTGGCCGAAGCATCACGCCTCGTACCCAAGGGCGTGATCTGTCTCGTCTTGGCGCTCGCCTTCCACGGCTTGACCGACCAGATGCCGCCCAAGGTCTGGATCGCCATCGGCCGCAAGGACTGGTGCCCGCGCGTCGCCTACCCGCCTCTGCGCGTCGCGCGATTTCCCGACGATCAACGGCGCCGCGGCGTCAAGCAAAAGAAAATCGCAGGCACGGCCGTTCCTGTGTTCGGCGTCGCCAAGACGGTGGCCGACCTGTTCCGCTACCGCTGCACGGTCGGCGAGCTGGTCGCCGTCGAAGGCCTGCGCCAGGCGCTGCGGCAACGCAAGGCCACGCCGGCGCAGATCACGCGAGAGGCGCAGGCCGCCGGCGTGTGGCGCACGATTCAGCCCAATCTGACAGCGCTGACCAGCGATGCCTGACAAGCCTGGCTCGCGGATGCGCCATGAACCGGCCCCCGTTGAGTGGACGCCAGTGGCGGCCGTTGGATGAGGCACGATGGTGCTGCCGTCCTCTACACCAGCCTGGAGCGTGAAGGCGCTCTGGCGGAGATCTCGTTTCACTGGGGCCAACTCGACCCTCGTCCGACCAAGCCGGTGATGGTGCATACGCTGCGGGCGGTGGCTGATCGAACGCTGAAGCTCGTGAGGGCTGACCTGGAGGCGCTCGGCGTCCCGGAGGCCGCTTACGTGGGCATCAACCCGCCGCGGACGCAAGAGATTGGCGAGGCGACCGAGTTCCTCGGCTGCGACGGGTTGATCGCGCCCTGCGCCAGGTGGCCGTGCGACCACTTGATCCTCTTTACCGATCGAATGGGCGTCGATGCATCGCTGGAGCTTGTGACCAGCGAGGTCGTCCACTGGGAAGCGTGGGCGACCGCCCACGACTTGCTCAAGTCGCCTCGGGTCACCTGCCTCGGTCGCGCCATAATCGTTCCATGTTGTCTGCGATCCGTCCGATCACCGCAGCGCGCTCCGGTTGGCGTTGGCGCAAGCCATCAGCCTGACCATTTCCTGTGCGCCCTTCGCGGCGCCACCGCCTCGACCCCCGAACCCGCGACCGCTGCGCCTTGCAAGGGCAGCGGATGCAGCGGGCCTCGAACCCGGATGCCCGCCGCGCCTCCGGCGAACCCGACAGGACAAGAGCGACCACCATGCTGCTGATGATCGACAACTACGACAGCTTCACCTACAACCTGGTGCAGTACTTCGGCGAACTGGGCGAAGACGTTCGCGTCTTCCGCAACGACGAGATCACGCTCGAAGGCATCGCCGAGCTGAAGCCCGAGCAACTGGTGCTGTCGCCCGGGCCCTGCTCGCCGGCGGAGGCCGGCATCTGCGTCGCGGCGATCCGGCACTTCACCGGGCGGCTGCCGATCCTCGGCGTGTGCCTGGGGCACCAGGCGATCGGCGACGCGCTGGGCGGCAAGGTGATCCGCGCCCAGGTGCAGATGCACGGCAAGGCCAGCACCATCAGCACCGACGGCCGCGGCGTCTACCGCGGGCTGCCGGCCAGGTTCAGCGTCATCCGCTACCACTCGCTGGCGGTCGAGCGCGCCTCGCTGCCGGCCGCGCTGGAGGTCAGCTCGTCGACCGAAGACGGCGAGATCATGGGCGTGCGCCACCGCGAGCTGGCCGGTACGGCCACGCCGCTGGAAGGCGTGCAGTTCCACCCCGAATCCATCCTCAGCGAGCATGGCCACGCGATGCTGAAGAACTTCCTGCAGATGAGCCGCGCGCATTCAAGGACCCCCGCATGACCATCACCAATACCGAAGCGCTGACGCGCGTCATCGAGCACCGCGAGATCTTCCACGACGAGATGCTGGCGCTGATGCGCCGCATCATGAGCGGCGAGATGTCGCCGCTGATGATCGCGGCGCTGGCGGTCGGCCTGCGCGTCAAGAAGGAGACCATCGGCGAGATCGCCGCGGCGGCGACGGTGATGCGCGAATTCGCCACGCCGGTGCCCGTGGCCGACCGCAGCCACCTGGTCGACATCGTCGGCACCGGGGGCGACAGCTCGCATACTTTCAACATTTCCACCGCGTCGATGTTCGTGGCCGCCGCGGCCGGCGCGCGCGTGGCCAAGCATGGCGGGCGCAGCGTGTCGTCGACCTCGGGCTCGGCCGACGTGGTGGAGGCGCTGGGCGCCTACATCAACCTGACGCCGGAACAGGTGGGCATCTGCCTGCAGGAGACCGGCATCGGCTTCATGTTCGCGCCCAACCACCACCAGGCGATGAAGCATGCCGCGCCGGTGCGCAAGGAGCTGGGCGTGCGCACCATCTTCAACATCCTGGGGCCGCTGACCAACCCGGCCGGCGCGCCCAACCAGTTGCTGGGCGTGTTCCATCCGGACCTGGTGGGCATCCAGGTGCGCGTGCTGCAGCGCCTGGGCAGCGAGCACGTGATGGTGGTCTACGGGATGAACGGCATGGACGAGGTGTCGCTCTCCGGCGAGACGCTGGTCGGCGAGCTGAAGGACGGCGAGGTCAAGGAGTACGTGGTGCACCCCAGCGACTTCGGCATGCCGGTGTACGACTCGCGCGTGCTGCGCGTGGCCAACAAGGAAGAGTCGGTGCAGTGCATCCAGCGCGCGCTGGCCAACGAGGACGGCCCGGTGCGCGACGTGGTGCTGCTCAACGCCGGCGCCGCGCTGTACTGCGCCAACGTGGCCGCCAGCGTCAGCGAAGGCGTGCGCCGCGCGCGCGAGGCGGTGGCCTCGGGCGCGGCGCAGGCGCGGCTGGCGCAGTTCGTCGCGATGACCAATCGCTTCCGGCCGGCGGCCTGAGCGGCCGACAGGGGCAGCGACCGCGATGTCCGACATCCTGCAACGCATCGTCGCCGTCAAGCGCGAGGAGGTGGCCGCGCTGCTGGCGCGCCAGCCGCTGGCCACCCTGCGCGCGCAGGCCGAGGCGCGGCGCGCTGACCGCGGCGATCGGCGCGACTTCGAAGCGGCGCTGCGCGCCGCGGTCGCCGCCGGCCGCTCCGCGGTGATCGCCGAGGTCAAGAAGGCCAGCCCCAGCAAGGGCCTGCTGCGTGATCCCTTCGTGCCGGCCGAGATCGCCGCCGGCTATGCGCGCCACGGCGCCGCGTGCTTGAGCGTGCTGACCGACGAGCGCTTCTTCCAGGGCTCGGCGGACTATCTGATCCAGGCGCGCGCCGCCTGCAGCCTGCCGGTGCTGCGCAAGGATTTCATGATCGACCCCGCCCAGGTCTACGAGGCGCGCGCGATGGGGGCCGACTGCATCCTGCTCATCGCCGCCTGCCTGGACGACGCCCGCATGGCCGAGCTGGAAGCCTGCGCGCGCGAGCTGGGCCTGGCGGTGCTGGTGGAAGTGCACGACGCCGCCGAGCTGGAGCGCGCGCTGCGTCTGGCCACGCCGCTGATCGGCATCAACAACCGCAACCTGAAGACCTTCGAGGTCTCGCTGCAGACCACGATCGACCTGCTGCCGCGCGTGCCGGCCGACCGGTTGCTCGTCACCGAATCGGGCATCCTGGGCCCGCCGGACGTGGCGCGCATGCGCGCCGCCGGCGTCAACGCCTTCCTGGTCGGCGAGGCCTTCATGCGCGCGCCCGATCCCGGCGCCGCGCTGCAGCAGCTTTTCTTCGCATGACGGCCGACGAGCTGCCGGCGGCGTTCGACCGCCTGCCGGCCGCCTGGCGCGCCGGCCTGCCCGGCTGGACGGCGGCGGCGCAGGCCGCGGTGGTCGAGCGCGTGCGCGCCGCCGCTGGCGGGCGCGACATCGCGCCGCCCGACCCCTTTCGCGCGCTGCGCCTGGTGGCGCCGGAGCAGGTACGCGTCGTCGTCTTCGGCCAGGACCCCTACCCGCGTCCGGGTCATGCCGACGGGCTGGCGTTCTCGGCCGGCCACGGCAAGCCGCATTCGCTGCGCCGCGTGTTCGAGGTGCTGGCCGCCGACCGCCCGGGCTGGCAACGGCCGGCGCAATGGGCGCTGGACGGCTGGGCGCGCCAGGGCGTGCTGCTGCTGAACCCGGTGCTGACGGTCACCGTCGGCCAGGCCGGCAGCCACCTGCAGTGTGGTTGGCAGGCGCTCACATCCGAAATCGTCAAGATTCTGTGCGAGCGGCCGCAGCCGCCGGTCTTCATGCTGTGGGGCAAGCCGGCCAGCGCCTTCTTCGATGCGGCACGACCGCCCGCCGCCCAGCCGGTGGTATTGCGCACCCGGCATCCGTCGCACGACTTCCAGCGCCAATTCATGGCAGACGGCAGCCACTTCCAGGCCACGGCCGACCGCGTCGACTGGTGGGCTTTGGGCGCCGACGGCGGCGCCGGCTAGCGTGGCTGGCGTGCAAAGCGCCGCGTGCTATACTCACCGGCTCTCTGGAGGGGTGCCCGAGTGGCTAAAGGGGGCAGACTGTAAATCTGTTGGCTTACGCCTACGCTGGTTCGAATCCAGCCTCCTCCACCAGAGATGGTTGTGCCGAGCGGGAGTAGTTCAATGGCAGAACCTTAGCCTTCCAAGCTAATGACACGGGTTCGATTCCCGTCTCCCGCTCCAGAGGAAGGCCGGTGTTTCGAGAACCTTCGCCGTCGCTACGGGTCTGCCGACCAGGCAGCTTGTCGTCAGACCCGTGTCGATGCCCATGTGGCTCAGTGGTAGAGCACTCCCTTGGTAAGGGAGAGGTCGCGCGTTCGATCCGCGCCATGGGCACCACCTGATTCAATCTTCTACCGCCAGGAGCGCAGGAAATGGCAAAAGGCAAATTCGAACGAACCAAGCCGCACGTGAACGTGGGCACGATCGGGCACGTGGACCACGGCAAGACGACGCTGACGGCGGCGATCACGTCGGTGCTGGCGCAGAAGTTCGGCGGCGAGGCCAAGGCCT
>JAIUPH010000018.1 GCA_020161065.1 Pseudomonadota bacterium | reverse complement strand
CCTTCGTTGCGGAAGTTGCGGTTGATCTCGAACACGCGCTCGAAGCCGCCAACCAGCAGCCGCTTGAGGTACAGCTCGGGCGCGATGCGCAGGAACATCTCCTGGTCCAGCGCGTTGTGGTGGGTGACGAAGGGCCTGGCGTTGGCGCCGCCGGGAATGGGGTGCAGCATCGGCGTCTCGACTTCCAGGAAGCCGTGCTCGACCATGAAGTTGCGGATCGACGCCACCGCCTTGCTGCGCGCGACGAAGCGCGCGCGCGCCGTGTCGTCGGTCATCAGGTCGACATAACGCTGGCGGTACTTCTGCTCCTGGTCGGTCATGCCGTGGAACTTGTCGGGCAGCGGGCGCAGGCTCTTGGTCAGCAGCCGCACGCGGGTGGCGCGCACCGACAGCTCGCCCGCCTTGGTGCGGAACAGCGTGCCCTCGCAGCCGAGGATGTCGCCCAGGTCCCAGCGCTTGAAGGCCTCCAGCGCCGGCGCGCCGACGGCGTCGAGCGTGACGTAGAGCTGGATGCGCCCCTTGTCGCCCAGCGAGCCGTCCTGCAGCGTCGCGAAGCAGGCCTTGCCCATCACGCGCTTGAGCATCATGCGGCCGGCCACGGCCACCTTCAGCCCCTGCGGCTCGAGTTCTTCGTTGGGCACCTGGCCGTGGCGGTGGTGCAGATCGGCGGCGTGGTGGGTGGGCTTGAAGTCGTTGGGAAAGGCCACGCCCGCGGCCCGGATGGCCTGGAGCTTCTCGCGCCGTTCGGCGATCAACTGGTTCTCGTCCAGGGTGACGGTCTGGGGGGGCGTGGGCACAGGAGAGGTCATCGGTCGACTCGTTGAAGCTGCTGCAATTTTAGGCGCCGCCCGGGCGCCGAAACGGACCCCAGCCTTACAATCGCGCGCTTTGCCGCCGCCTGGCCCCGACCGCCCTTGAGCGCTCCGTTTCCGATCACCGACCGCCCGATCCGCTTCGCGCTGGTGGGCTGCGGCCGCATCTCGGCCAACCACATCGAGGCGCTGCGCCAGCACGCCGGCCGTGCCGAACTGGTGGCCGTTTGCGACAACCGGCCCGAGGCGCTGGCCGCCGCGGTGGCCAGGACCGGCGCTGCCGGCTTTGCCTCGCTGGACGCGCTGCTCGCCGGCAGCGATGCCGACGTCGTGGTGCTGGCCACGCCCAGCGGCCTGCACCCGCGCCAGGCCATGCGCGCCGCCCAGGCCGGCCGCCACGTGCTGACCGAAAAGCCCATGGCCACCAAGTGGGACGAGGGCATGCAGATGGTGCGCGCCTGCCGCGAGGCCGGCGTCAAGCTCTTCGTCGTCAAGCAGAACCGCCTGAACCCGACGCTGCAGTTGCTGAAGGCCGCGGTGGACGGCGGCCGCTTCGGCGCCATCTACCTGAGCACCGTCAACGTCTTCTGGACGCGGCCGCAAAGCTACTACGACGACGCCCGCTGGCGCGGCCGCTGGGACCTCGACGGCGGCGCCTTCCTCAACCAGGCCAGCCACTACGTGGACATGGTGGACTGGCTGGTCGGCCCGGTCGACAGCGTGCATGCCTACACCGCCACGCTGGCGCGCGACATCGAGGCCGAGGACACCGGCGTGATGAGCCTGCGCCTGCGCCGCGGCGGCCTGGCGTCGATCAACGTGACCATGCTCACGCACGGCAAGAACTTCGAAGGCAGCATCACCATCCTCGGCGAGAAGGGCACGGTCCGCATCGGCGGCGTGGCGGTCAACCAGATCCAGCACTGGGAGTTCGCCGACCAGCGGCCCGAGGACGAGCAGGCGCGCAACGCCGGTTATGCCGCGCCCAGCGTCTACGGCCCCGGCCACCCGCTGTACTACGACAACGTGATCGGCACCCTGCGCGGCGAGCAGCACGCCGAGGTCGACGGTTATGAAGGCCTGCGCTCGCTGGAGGTGGTGCTGGCCGCCTACCGCAGCGCGCGCGACGGCGTCCGCGTCGGCCTGCCGCTGGTGTTCTGACGATGGCGGTGACGATCCACCCCAGCGCCATCGTCGACGAAGGCGCGCAGCTTGGGCAGGGCACGCGCGTCTGGCACTTCGCGCACGTCAGCGCCGGCGCGCGCATCGGCGAAGGCTGCTCGCTGGGGCAGGGCGTCTACGTCGGCAACGACGTGACGATCGGCCGCAACGTCAAGGTGCAGAACAACGTCTCGGTCTACGACGCGGTGACGCTGGAAGACGACGTGTTCTGCGGCCCCAGCATGGTCTTCACCAACGTGCACAACCCGCGCTCGGCGGTGCCGCGCAAGAACGAATACCGCCGCACGCTGGTCAAGCGCGGCGCGACGCTGGGCGCCAACTGCACCATCGTCTGCGGCGTCACGATCGGCGAGCATGCCTTCGTCGGCGCCGGCGCCGTGGTCAGCCGCGACGTGCCGGCCCACGCGCTGGTGGTCGGCGTGCCGGCGCGCCGCATCGGCTGGGTCAGCCGCCACGGCGAGCGCCTGGCGCTGCCGGCCGGCGGCCACGGCGAAGCCGTCTGTCCCGCCACCGGCGAACGCTACCGACTCGACGGCGACACCCTGACGCTGCTGCCATGCAATTCACCGACCTGAAGACGCAGTACGCGGCGCTGAAAGACCGCATCGCCGAGCGCATGCAGCGCGTGCTGGACCACGGCCAATACATCATGGGCCCCGAGGTCGCCGAGCTGGAAGCCGCGCTCGCCGCCTTCACCGGCGCGCGCCACTGCATCACCGTGGCCAGCGGCACCGAGGCCTTGCTGATCGCGCTGATGGCGCTGGACCTGAAAGCCGGCGACGAGATCGTGACCACGCCCTTCACCTTCGCGGCGACGGCCGAGACCATCGTGCTGCTCGGCGCCGTGCCGGTGTTCGTCGACATCGAGCCCGATACGTGCAACATCGACGCCAGCCGGATCGAGGCTGCGATCACGCCGCGCACGCGCGCCATCCTGCCGGTCAGCCTGTACGGCCAGGTGGCCGACATGGCCGAGATCAACGCCATCGCCGCGCGCCATGGGCTGGCAGTGATCGAGGACGCGGCGCAGAGCTTCGGCGCGCACTACCAGGGCCGGCGCTCTTGTGCGTTGTCGACCTTCGGCGCCACCAGTTTCTTCCCCAGCAAGCCGCTGGGCTGCTACGGCGACGGCGGGGCGCTGTTTACCGACGACGACGCGCTGGCCCAGGCCGCGCGCGAGATCCGCGTGCATGGCCAGAGCGCGCGCTACCGGCACACCCGCGTCGGCGTCGGCGGACGCATGGACACGCTGCAGTGTGCCGTGGTGCTGGCCAAGCTGGAGCGCTTCGACTGGGAGCTGCAGCGCCGCGCCGAATTGGGTGCGCGCTACCAGCGGCTGCTGTCGAACGTTGGCGTGCGACAGGTCGCGGTGCGGCCCGACCGCGATTCGGTGTGGGCGCAGTTCACGGTCTTCGTCGAGCAGCGCGCGGCGGTGCAGGCGGTGTTGAAAGAGCAGGGCATCCCGACGGCGGTGCACTACCCGATCCCGCTGCACCGCCAGCCGGTTTACGCGCAGCTGGCGCCGGCCAGCGGCCTGCCGCAAGCCGAGCGCGCCGCCGAGCAGGTGCTGAGCCTGCCGATGAGCGCCGACCTCAGCGAAGCCGACCAGGACCGCGTGGTGCAGGCGCTGGGGCAGGCGCTGGCGCAGGCGCAGGCCCAGGCGCTGGGGCAAGCGCCGGCGCAGGTGCCGGCCGCGCCCATCGCCTGAGGCGCCGCGGCAGCGCGCGCATGCCGTCCGAGCGATGAGCCGCCGCGACAGCGTCGCCCGCGGCACGCTGATCAACCTGGCCACGCGGCTGCTGGGCGTGGCGCTGGTGCTGGCCATCACCACCATCAGCGCGCGCCTGGGGCCGCAGACGCAGGGTGCCTTCGCGCTGTTCACCAGCGTCGAAGGGCTGCTGCTGGCGTTGCTGTCGGGCTTCGGCATCGCGCTGGCGCGGCGCGTCTCGCACCATGGCGAGCAGCCGCGCGCGCTGGTGGCGGCCACGGTGCTGGCCTGCATCGGCCTGGGGCTGCTGGCGGCGCTGGCGCTGTGGGCGCTGTCGTCGCTGGGGCCGCCGGCCTACCACTGGCTGTGGCTGCTGGCGCTGGGGGCGCCGGCGCTGCTGCTGGCGCCCAACCTGCAGGGCCTGTGGCTGGGCGAGGGGCGCATGGGACCGATGGCGCGGTTGACGCTGGCGCCGCCGGCGCTGACGCTGGCGCTGCTGCTCGGCGCCGGCCTGATCGGCGTGGCCGGCTTGCCGGCGGTGCTGGCCAGCTGGGTGTTCGCCAAGGTGGTGGTCGGCGTGCTGGTGCTGGCGCTGCTGTGGCGCGGCGCGCGGCTGGCGGCGCCTGATTTCCAAGCGCTGCGGCGCGAGCTGCCTTTCGTCGCCACCATCGGCCTGAGCAACGTGGTGGCGCTGCTGAACTACCGCGTCGGGCTGTTCGTGATCGAGCGGATGCTGGGGCTGTCGGCCACCGGCGTCTACTCGATCGCGGTGGTGGTGGCCGAGTTGCTGTGGTTCGTCTCCGGCTCGTTGACGCAGGCGGTCTACGGTCGCATCGGCACGCCCGACCGCGCGCAGGCCGCGGCCACCACGGTGCGCGTGGTGCAGCTCGGCGTGGCGGCCTTGCTGCCGGTGGCGCCGCTGCTGGCGGCGGTGGCATGGTGGCTGCTGCCGTGGGCGCTGGGGCCGGCCTATGCGGCCAGCCTGCCGCTGCTGCTGATCCTGCTGCCCGGCGTGCTGCTGTTCGGCGGCGCCTCGGCCTTGTCGGCCTACTTCACCAACCATGCCGGGCGACCGCAGGTGCCGGCGCAGGTGGCGCTGGTCTCGCTGCTGATCAACGCCGCGCTGGCGCTGGCGCTGGTGCCGCGCTGGGGCATGGCCGGCGCCGCGGTGGCAGCCAGCACGGCTTATGCGGCCAGCGTGTTGCTGCTGGCCTGGCGCTTCGCCCGCCATGCCGGCTGGCCGCTGGCGCGCGTGCTGCTGCCGGGGCCGCAACTGGGGGCCGACCTGCGCGCCGTACTAGCATCGCGCCGAGGAGATCGCTGATGCGTGAATGGCTGCAGCGCTGCTGGCGCGCCCTGGTGGCGCCGCGCATGCTGTACGGCTGGCGCGGCGCCGACGGCCGCTGGCTGGCGCACACGCGCATCAGCACCGGCACGCGCATCGAGTCGCCCGAGCGGCTGGCGATCGGCGACCACGTCTACGTCGGCCCCTTCAACCTGCTGGACGCCTCGGGCGGCCTGCACATCGGCGAAGGCGTGCAGATCACCACCCACTGCGCGCTGCTCACGCACAGCAGCCACCAGGCGGTGCGGCTGGCCGGCCGCAACTACTGGGGCGATGCCGAGCCGCCGGGCTTCGTGCGCCGCGCCACGCAGGTCGGCGCCTACAGCTTCATCGGCCCGCACAGCGTGGTGATGCCGGGCAGCCGCATCGGCCGCGGCGTGATCGTCAAGGCCTACAGCTACGTCGACGGCGAGCTGCCCGACTTCGCCATCGCCGGCGGCCAGCCGGCGGTGGTGCTGGGCGACACCCGCGAGGCCGACCGCGCCTGGCTGGATGCCCACCCGGCCGAGCGCGCGGCCTACGACGCCTGGGCGCTCAAGCCAACCGACGAGCCGCCGCGTTGATGCGCCTGGTGTTGATCGGGGACGGCGAGAGCCCGCACCTGCTGAAGTGGGCGCGCGCGCTCGCCGCGGTGGCTGACGTCGAACTGTGGGCCTTGTCGAGCCGCGGCTTCGCCGTCGGCTTCGAGGCCTGCGTGCCGGCCGCGCGGCGGCTGGCGCTGAACACGCGGCCCGTCGCCGGCGGCGGCAACCTCGGGCTGCTGCGCCAACTGCCTCGCGCCGCGCGCTGGCTGCGCGAGGTGCGCGCCGACTGGCTGCACGCGCACTACCTCACCTCGCACGGCAGCCTGGCCTGGGCGGCGCGCCACCTGGGGCGCGCGCCGGGGCGGCTGGTCGGCTCGGCCTGGGGCAGCGACATCCTCGTCACGCCGCAGCGCGGCTGGCCCTGGCGCGCGCTGACGCGCATGGTGCTGCGCGACTGCACGCTGACCACCAGCGATTCGCAGGTGATGGCCGCTCGCATGCGCGAGCTGGGCGCGCGCGAGGTGATGGTCTTCCCCTTCGGCCTGGACGCGCTGCCGCCGGCGCCCGCCGCGAAGGACGCCGAACTGGTGTTCGCCAACCGCGGCCTGGAGCCCATCTACCGGCCCGAGCGCGTGCTGGCCGTCTTCGCCGCCTGGGCGCGCCGGCGGCCGGCGCTGCGCCTGGTGGTGGCCAACGACGGTTCGCTGCGCGCCGCGCTGCAGGCCCAGGCCGCGGCGCTGGGCCTGGCCGAGCGCGTGCAGTTCGTCGGCCGGCTCGACGCCGAGACCCAGGCCGGCTGGTACGCCCGCGCGCAGTGGTATGTGTCGCTGCCGCAAAGCGACTCGGTCGCCGTCTCGGTGCTGGAAGCGATGGCGCACGGCTGCATCCCGCTGCTGTCGGACCTGCCGGCCAACCGCGAGCTGGTACAGAGCGGCGACAACGGGTTGATCCTGCAGGAAGGCCCGGAGGGCCCGATGCCGCCCGATGTTGACCTTCTGTTTCGCGTTCAACAGCGGGCCGACACGATCGCCAGCGAGAATCGCGCCTGGGTGCAGCGGCATGCCCTGTTCGGGCCTGCGGTGCAGGCCTTCGTCGAGCGGCTGCGCGCGCGGCAGGCCGCCGGCCCGGCGCGATGAACATCCTCTACCTGAACCACTACGCCGGCACGCCATCGCTCGGCATGGAGTACCGGCCCTACTACCTGGCGCGCGAATGGGTGCGCGCGGGGCACCGCGTGCAGATGGTGGCGGCCGACTACTCGCACGTGCGCTCGCGCCAGCCGCGCGCCGGCGACGAGCTGATCGACGGCATCCACTACCGCTGGCTGCACACGCCGCCCTACCGCGGCAACGGCCTGGCGCGGGGCCGCAACGTCTGGGCCTATCTGTCGGCGGTGTGGCGCGACGCGCCGCGCCTGGCGCAGGCCTTCGCGCCCGACGTGGTGATCGCCTCCAGCACCTACCCGATGGACATCTGGGTGGCGCGCCGCCTGGCCAAGCTGGCGCGCGCGCGCTGGGTCTACGAGGTGCACGACCTGTGGCCGCTGTCGCCGCGCGAGCTGTTCGGCATGCCGCGCTGGCACCCCTTCATCATGCTGTGCCAGGCGGCCGAGGACACCGCCTACCGCCAGGCCGACGCCGTGGTCTCGATGCTGCCCAAGGTGCACGACTACATGGCCTCGCGCGGGCTCGACCTGCGGCGGCTGACCATCGTGCCCAACGGCATCACGCTCGACGAATGGCAGGGCGCGCCGGAAAGCCTGGGCCCGGCGCTGCAGGCCGCGCTGCAGGCGGCGCGCGCGCAGGGCCGCACCATCGTCGGCTATGCCGGATCGCACGGCGTGCCCAATGCGCTGGACACGCTGCTCGACGCCGCCGCGCTGCTGCGCGACGAGCCGCTGCAGTTCGTGCTGGTCGGCGACGGCCACGAGAAGGCGCGGCTGCAGCAGCGCGTGGCGTCCGAGGGGCTGCAGGATCGCGTCAGCCTGCTGCCGGCCATCCCCAAGGCGCAGATCCCCAGCTTCCTGGGCGCCATCGACGTCGCCTACATCGGCTGGCAGCGCGTGCCGATCTACCGCTTCGGCATCGCGCCCAACAAGCTGATGGACTACATGATGGCCGGCTGCCCCGTGCTGCACGCGGTGGAGGCCGGCAACGACCCGGTGGCCGAGGCCGGCTGCGGGCTGACGGTGGCGCCCGAATCGCCGGCCGCGGTGGCCGAGGGTCTGCGCAAGCTGGCCGCCATGCCCAGCGACCTGCGCCGCGCGATGGGCGAGCGCGGCCGCGGCTTCGTGCTGTCGCACCACACCTACCCGGTGCTGGCCCAGCGCTTCCTGCAGGCCATCGAGGCGGCTCGGCATGAATGAGCAGCAGGCGTTGATCGAGCGTTATGCGCGGCGCGCCGACGGCGACCGCTACAGCCCGCTGCGGCCCGAGGTGCAGCGGCTGCTGCAGCAGCGCCAGCGCGCGCTGCTGGGCTTGTTGGCGCGCGCCGGCATCGGCGCCGTGGGCGACCTGCGGCTTGCCGAGGTCGGCTGCGGCAGCGGCGGCAACCTGCTGGAGCTGCTGCAGCTCGGCTTCGCGCCGCGCCACCTCACCGGCATCGAACTGCTGCCCGATCGGCTGGAGCTGGCGCGCGCGCGGCTGCCCGCGGCGCTGACGCTGCTGGCCGGCGACGCCAGCGCCGCGCCGCTGCCGGCGGCCAGCCAGGACCTGGTGCTGCAGGCCACCGTCTTCTCGTCGCTGCTCGACGACGCCTTCCAGCAGGCGCTGGCCGACGCCATGTGGCGCTGGCTGAAGCCCGGCGGCGCGGTGATCTGGTACGACTTCACCGTCGATAATCCGCGCAACCGCGACGTGCGCGGGGTGCCGCTGGCAAGGCTGCGCCGCCTGTTCCCGCAAGGGCAGGTGACGGCGCGGCGCGTCACGCTGGCGCCGCCGCTGGCGCGCGCGGCCTGCCGCGTGCACCCGGCGCTGCACGATGCCCTGAACCTGCTGCCTTTCCTGCGCACCCATGTCCTGGCCTGGGTCGCCAAACCGCGATGAGCACCGAACCCGCTTTGCCTTCCCTGCCGTTCCTGCCGTTCCTGCCGTTCGCCCTGCCCGAGATCGGCGACGAAGAGATCGCCGAGGTCGCCGACACGCTGCGCTCGGGCTGGATCACCACCGGCCCCAAGGCGCGGCGCTTCGAGGCCGACTTCGCCGCCTTCCTCGGCGACGAGGGTCTGCAGTGCATCGCCGTCAACTCGGCCACCGCCGGCCTGCACCTGGCGCTGGAAGCGCTCGGCATCGGCCCCGGCGACGAGGTCATCACCACCACCCACACCTTCACCGCCACCGCCGAGGTCGTGCGTTATCTCGGCGCCGACGTCAAGCTGGTCGACATCGACCCGGCCACGCTGTGCATCGACCCCGCGCAGGTGGAAGCGGCGATCACGCCGCGCACCAAGGCCATCCTGCCGGTGCACTACGGCGGGCTGGCGGCCGACCTGCCGGCGCTGCTGGCCATCGCCCGCCGCCACGGGCTGAAGGTGGTGGAAGACGCCGCCCACGCGCTGCCCACCACCACGGGCGGCCGCCTGGTCGGCACGCTGGACAGCGACGCCACGGTCTTCAGCTTCTACGCCAACAAGACCATGACCACCGGCGAGGGCGGCATGCTGGTCACGCGCGACGCGGCGCTGGCGAATCGCGCGCGCGTGATGCGCTTGCACGGCATGAGCCGCGACGCCTTCGACCGCTTCACCGCCAAGGTGCCGAGCTGGTACTACGAGATCGTCGCGCCGGGCTTCAAGTACAACCTGACCGACATCGCCGCGGCCTTGGGCATCCATCAGCTCAAGCGCGCACGCGGCTTCCAGCAGCGGCGCGCGCAGATCGCGGCGCGCTACGACGAGGCCTTTGCCGGGCTGCCGCTCGTCACGCCGCCGCTGCCGGCGCCCAGCGACCTGCACGCCTGGCACCTGTACCCGCTGCGCCTGGGCGATGGCGCCGGCATTGCGCGCGACCGCTTCATCGAATCGATGTTCGAGCAAGGCATCGGCTGCAGCGTGCACTACATCCCGCTGCACCTGCACCCCTACTGGCGCGACCGCTACGGCCTGCAGCCGGCACAGTTCCCGCACAGCCAGCGGGCCTACGAACGGCTGGTCAGCCTGCCGATCTACACGCGCATGAGCGACGCCGACGTCGAGCGCGTGATCGCCGCGGTGCGGCGGGCGCTGCAGGCCTGAGCGGCACAATCGGCGCCACGGAGGTGATTGCGATGGCCGTGCCGGCAACCCAGCTCAGCTTGACCGAGTACCTGGACTGGGAGAACCAGCAGCCCGACAGGAACGAGTTCTATCGCGGCGAGGTGTTCGCGATGGTGGGGGCGCGGCGGGTGCATGGCTGCATCGTGTCCAACCTCAACCGCCGCGTGGCCGAGCAGTTGGATGGAACGCCCTGCCGCGTGTTCACCGAAGGCATGAAGCTGCAGATTGCCGACGACGCGATCTTCTACCCCGACCTGCTAATCACCTGCGACAAGGCCGACTTGTCCACCGAGATGGTCTTCCGCTCCCCCACCGTGGTGATCGAGGTGCTGTCGCCCAGCACCCAGGCCTACGACCGCGGCCTGAAGTTCGCCACCTACCGGCGGCTGCCGTCGTTGAAGGAGTTCATCCTCGTCGACCCCGACGCGCGCCGCGTCGAAGGCTATCGCCGCACCGAGCAGGACCAGTGGCTGTTCTTCGACATGAGCGAAGGCCCCACGCTCGACGCGCCCAGCATCGGCTGCAGCGTGCCGCTGGCCGAGGTCTTCGACGGGCTGGACCCGCCGCCCTCGTCCTGATGGGCAAGCGCTTGTTCGACCTGGCCGGCGCCGCGCTGGCCCTGCTGCTGCTGGCGCCGCTGTTCGCGTTGATCGCGCTGCGCATCAAGCTCGATTCGCCGGGGCCGGTGTTCTTCCGCCAGCAGCGCGTGGGCCGCGGCGGGCGGCCGTTTCGCATCCACAAGTTCCGCACCATGGTGGCCGACGCGCCGCAGCGCGGCCCGGCGCTGACGGTGGGCGCCGACCCGCGCATCACGCGCAGCGGCGCCTGGCTGCGGCGCACGCGGCTGGACGAGCTGCCGCAGCTCATCGACGTGCTGCAGGGCCGCATGAGCCTGGTCGGCCCGCGTCCCGAAGTGCCGCGTTATGTGGCGCACTACCCGCCGGGCCTGCGCGAGCGTGCGCTGGCCGTGCGGCCGGGCATCACCGACCCCTCGTCGCTGGCCCACCTGGACGAGAGCACGCTGCTGGCCGCCGCCGCCGACCCCGAACGCGAGTACATCGAGACCATCCTGCCGCGCAAGCTGCAGGCGGCGGCCGACTATGCCGAGCGCGCCAGCCTGTGGACCGACCTGCAGGTGATCGCGCGCACGCTCAAGCTGCTGGTGCAACGCGCGTGACGACGGCGCGCGACCACCGAAGCGTCTGGCAGCGGCTGGACCGCCTGCTGGCAAAGGCGCGGCCGCACCGCGTGCCGCTGTCGCTGCTGATCGACGCCGCGGTGGTGGCGCTGTGCTGGAACGCCACCTACCTGTTCCGCCTGGGCTTCGAGCGCTGGATCAGCGCGCGGCCGTCGTACGACGGCTGGGTGCTGCTGGGCGTCGTCGCGCTGTACCTGGCGGCCTTGAGCGCCTGGCGCATGCCGCAAAGCCTGTGGCGCTTCTCGGGCTTCGGCGAGGTCAAGCGGCTGACGCTGGCCTGCGCCGCAGCCGGCCTGGCCGCGGCCGCCATCGTCATGGGGCTGGAACTGCGCAAGGTGCCGCGCGCGGTGCTGGCGCTGCACCCCATCGTCACGCTGATGGGGCTGACGCTGGTGCGCATCGTCTACCGCATGGTCTACGAGCATGCGCGTTCGCGCATCAGCGGCAGCGGCGCCGATGCGCGGCGGGCCATCGTGATGGGCGCCGGCGCCGCCGGCCGCATGCTGCTGGCCGGCATCCACGAACAGGGCTGGACCGTGCTGGGCCTGCTCGACGACGACCCAGCCAAGCGTCGCACGCGCATCGGCTCGGTGCGCGTGCTGGGGCCGCTGGAGGCCATCCGCGACAAGGCGGTGCGCGGCGCGGCGACGCACGTCGTCGTCGCGCTGCCTTCGGCCACGCCCGACGAGCGGCGGCGTGCGTTGGACCTCGCCGGCAGCACCGGGCTGCCGGTGCTGACCGTGCCGACGGTGGACGAGCTGCGCGAAGGCAAGAGCCGCATCGAGCGCCTGCGCGACATCGAGCCCGACGACCTGCTGGGCCGCGCGCCGGTGCAGCTGGACGAAGCCGGCATCGGCGAGACGCTGCGCGGCAAGGCGGTGCTGATCACCGGCGCCGGCGGCAGCATCGGCAGCGAGCTGTGCCGCCAGGTGCTGCGTTACGGCCCGGCGCGGCTGGTGCTGCTGGAGCAAAGCGAGTTCAACCTCTACTCGATCGAGCAGGAGCTGTCGCAAAGCCACCCGCAGGTCGAGCTGGTGCGGCTGATCGGCGACGTGAAGGACCTGGCCGCGTTGCGCGCCGCGTTCGCCGCCTGGCGGCCGCAGGTGGTGTTCCACGCCGCGGCCTACAAGCACGTGCCGCTGATGGAAGACCACAACGCCTGGGCCGCGCTGCGCAACAACACGCTGGGCACCTGGAACGCGGCGCTGGCGTCGGCCGAGGTGGCGGTCGAGCGCTTCGTGCTGATCAGCACCGACAAGGCGGTCAACCCGACCAACGTGATGGGCGCCAGCAAGCGCGCCGCCGAGCTGGCCTTGTCGACGCTGGTGCCGCTGCACCCGCAGACGCGCTTCATGGCCGTGCGCTTCGGCAACGTGCTGGGTTCCAGCGGCAGCGTGATCCCCAAGTTCAAGGAGCAGATCGCGCGCGGCGGCCCGGTGACGGTGACGCACCCCGACATCATTCGTTATTTCATGACCATCCCCGAGGCGGCGCGCCTGGTGCTGCAGGCCGCGGCCATCGGCGAAAGCGGCCAGGTGCTGGTGCTCGACATGGGCAAGCCGGTGCGCATCGTCGACCTGGCGCGCGACCTCATCCGCATGGCCGGCCACACGACGGACGAGATCGCCATCGTCTACTCCGGCCTGCGCCCGGGCGAGAAGCTGTACGAGGAGCTGCTGTCCGACGCCGAAACCACCATCGCCACGCCCTTCGAGCGGCTGCGCATCGCGCGGCTGGCGCCGCAGCAGGGCTCGATGGCCGAGCTGCTGGCGCTGGCCGCGCGCGCCCAGCCCTTGCCGGGCGATGACGAGGTGCGCGCAGCGCTGGCGCGCGCGCTGCCCGAGTTCAGGTCGCCGGCGCCCGCCTCCTAGAATCGCAGGCCGCTTCCGCCCGGTGGCTGGCGCCGCCGGCCGCCCCTATCCTTGTCGTTGCCCACCCGCCTGCCCGTGGACACCTTGTTCGATCTGTTCACGCATCGGCTGGCATCGCCCTGGTGGGAGCAGGTCAAAGCCTATGCACCCTGGATGTTGCTGGTTTTCGTGCTCGAACGGCTGCTCCGCGCTCGCCAGCCCGATGCCGCAGCCGTCTGGTTCAACCTGCGCTTCATCGGCATCGGCATCGCCATCAGCCTGCTGCAGGTGGCCGCGGGATGGCAGCTTGCGCAGCCGGTGGTGACGCCGCTGGCCGCCTGGTTCGCGCCCTGGCGCGCCGCCGTGCAGCAGGTGCCGGCGTGGCTGCAGATGCTGCTGCAGGTGGCGGTGCTCGACTTCTTCTACTACTGGACGCATCGTGCACAGCATCGCTTCGCGCCGCTGTGGCGCATCCACGAGCTGCACCATTCCGATCCCAGCTTCAACGTCACGACGACGCTGCGCGTGCATTGGCTGGAGGACTTGATGAAGCTGGCCACGGTCCTGATCCCGGCGTCGCTGCTGGTGCAGGCGCCGGCCGGCGTGCCGCTGGTGCTGGGCTGGATCGGCGCGGCCTGGCTGTTCTTCATCCACGCCAACGCGCGCATCTCGTTCGGTCCGCTGAACCGGGTGCTGGTCAGCCCCGCCGTGCACCGGGTGCACCACTCGGTGCAGCCCGAGCACCACGACAAGAACTTCGCGGCCTACTTCAGCTTCTGGGACGTGCTGTTCGGCACCTATGCCGCGCCGTCCGCCGGGCAATGGCCCGCCGTCGGCACGGCGGGGACCCCGCCGGCCACGGTGTGGGCGGCGCAGTGGCGGCCGTTCAGGCGCGCCCAGGCGGGTGAGCGATGGCCGGACTGAGCTTGCGCCAGCGCGAGTTTCCGCTCGGCTACTCGGCCTCGCTCGACGGCGCGCGCGGGCTGATGACGCTGGGCGTGCTGGCCGCGCACCTGCACTACTACTGGTACCCGGGTGCCATCATCTTCATGGACACCTTCTTCCTGATGAGCTCGTACCTCATCACCTCGCTGCTCATCAAGGACCAGGACGCCGCCGGCCGCGTCGACTTTCGCCGCTTCTACGAGCGCCGCGTGCGCCGGCTGTTCCCGGCGCTGCTGGCCATGCTGCTGGTCTACACCGTGGTCATCCTGCTGCTGCAGCGGCCGCGCACGCTGGAGTTCAGGGCCATCGGCGCCACGCTGTTCTATTTCATGAACTGGGCGCGCGCTTTCGAGTGGCCGATGTCGCCCTACCTCGGGCACGCCTGGTCGCTGTCGATCGAGGAACAGTTCTACGCGCTGTGGCCGCTGCTGTTCACGCTGCTGGTGGTGCGGCTGGGCCGCCGCGGCCGCCGCTGGCTGCCGCTGGCGGCGCTGCTGGTGGGCGGGGCCATCGCCTCGGCCGCCTGGCGCTGGTGGCTGGCCACGCAGGGCGCCGGCTTCGCGCGGCTGTACAACGGCACCGACGTGCGGCTGGGCGGCCTGTGCCTGGGCGCCGCGCTGGCCTTCTACCGCCGCGCGCATGCCGACGGCGTGTCGCCGCGCCTGCGCGCGGCGCTCGGCTGGGCCACGCCGCCGGTGGCCGCGGTGCTGTTCGTTTGGGGCTTTTCCGCCAGCTACTACGACCGCGCCTGGTACCTGTGGCAGTCGCAGGTGTGCATGCTGCTGTCGCTGCTGCTCGTGGCCGGCCTGGTGCTGGGCCGGCGCGGCTGGCTGCACCCGCTGCTGGAGGCGCGGCCCACCGTCTTTCTGGGCAGCATCTGCTATGGCCTGTACATCTGGCACCACCCGATCTTCCTGATCATGGAAGACCATCTGAAGCTCGGCCTGGCCACGCGCGTGCTGGTCGGGCTGCCGCTGACCTTCGCGGTGGCCATCGTCTCTTACCATCTGATCGAACTGCCCTTCATGACCCGCAAGCCGCGGGCTGCCGTCGCCCCTGCCCATGTCCACTGACGCCGCGATCCTCCACCCCGCCGACCAGCGCCTGGGCGACAGCCTGGTCGCCGCGGCCAAGCTGGCGCCGCGCGACCTCGAGCGCGCGCAGGCCGCCAGCGCCGAGCTGGGCAAGCGGCTGCCCGACGTGCTGGTGCAACTCGGCCTGGTGTCGGAGGCCGACATCGCTGCCGCGCGCGCGCAGATGCACGGCCTGCGCCTGCTGGCCAGCGACGACTTCCCGGCCGAACTGCCTGACGTGCCCGGGCTGCAGCGCGGCTTCCTGCTCGGCCACCACGTGCTGCCGTTGGCGGTGGACGAGCGCGGCTTGAGCGTCGCGCTGCCCGACCCCGACGACGCCTTCGTGCAGAAGGCCTTGCGCCTGGCCACCGGCTTGCCGCTGCAGGTGGCGGTGGCGGCGCCGGGCGAGATCGACAAGGCGCTGGCCGACCGCGCCGCCGAAGCCGCGGCCGACGACGACGGCGCGGCCGACGACGACGTCGACAGCGGCGAGTTCGTCGAGCACCTGCGCGACCTGGCGAGCGAGGCGCCGGTGATCCGCATGGTCAACACGCTGATCGGCCGCGTGATCGAGCTGCGCGCGTCGGACATCCACCTCGAGCCCTTCGAAGACGGCCTGCACCTGCGCTACCGCGTCGACGGCGCGCTCGACACCGCCGAGGTGATCCCGCCGCGCCAGGGCGCCGCGGTGGCCTCGCGCATCAAGCTGCTGGCGCATCTCGACATCGCCGAGCGCCGGCTGCCGCAGGACGGCCGCATCCGCACCCGCGTGAAGGGGCGCGAGCTGGACCTGCGCGTCTCCACCGTGCCCAGCGTGCACGGCGAGAGCGTGGTGATGCGCGTGCTCGACCGCACCGCCGTGCGCCTGAGCCTGGAAGACATGCGCGTGCCGCCCGACACGCTGGCGCGCTTTGCCGAGATGCTGGCGCGGCCGCACGGCATCCTGCTGGTCACCGGCCCCACCGGCGCCGGCAAGACCACCACGCTGTATGCGGGCCTCGCGCGGCTGGACGCCGGCACGCAGAAGATCGTCACCGTCGAAGACCCGGTGGAATACCAGTTGCCGGGCATCGTGCAGATCCAGGTGCACGCACAGATCGGCCTGACGTTTGCCAACGCGCTGCGCTCCATCCTGCGGCAAGACCCCGACGTGGTGATGATCGGCGAGATGCGCGACGGCGAGACCGCGCAGATCGCCGTGCAGGCGGCGCTGACCGGCCACCTCGTGCTGTCCACGCTGCACACCAACGACGCCGCCAGCGCGGTGATCCGCATGGTCGACATGGGCGTCGAGCGCTTCCTGATCACGTCAACCGTCAACGGCGTGGTCGCCCAGCGCCTGGTGCGCATGCTGTGCGAGCACTGCAAGGCACCGGAGACGCCCGACCCCGCGTGGCTGCGCCGCACCGGCTTGCAGCGTTATGCAAGCCCCGGCGCGCCGATCTACCGCGCGGTGGGCTGCGCGCAGTGCCGCGGCAGCGGCTACCGCGGCCGGCTGGGCATCTACGAGCTGCTGGTGGTCGACGACGCGCTGCGCCGCGCCATCGCCGAAGGGGCCGACGCCGGCGCGCTGCAGGCGCTGGCGGTCAAGGGCGGCATGCTGTCGCTGCACGAGGACGGCCTGCGCCGCGTGGCCGCCGGGCTGACGACCATCGAGGAAGTGCTGCGCGCCACCCAGGACGCCGGCGATGCCTGAGTACGACTGGCGCGCCGTCGAAGCCGCCGGCGGCCGCATGACCAGCGGCCGGCTGGAAGCCACCAGCCAAGAGCAGGCGCTGCGCCAGTTGCAGCAGCGCGGCCTGGTGCCGGTGGCGGTGCAGCCGGCCGGCGCCGGCGCCAGCGCCGCGGCGCTGGCCGACGCGCCGACGGCACGCCGCGCGCCCTGGTGGAGCCGCAGCCGCGGTGTGACGCGCGCCGACGTGCTGGCCGCCACCCACGAGCTGGCGGTGATGCTGCGCGCCGGCCTGCCGCTCGCGTATGCCTTGCGCATCCTCGTCGAGATGAGCGCCAAGCCACCGGTGCAGGCCTTGCTGCAGCAGGTGCTGGACGACGTCAAGGGCGGCGCGCCGCTGAGCCGCGCGCTGGCCCGCCAGGGCGACGTGTTCGGCGACTTCTACGTGCAGATGGTGCGCGCCGGCGAGGCCGCGGGCCAGTTGCCGGCCACGCTGGAGCGGCTGGCCGAGCACCTGGCGCGCTCGGCCGCCTTGCGCGAAAGCGTGATCTCGGCGGCCACCTACCCGGCCATCCTGCTGGTGGTGGCGCTGCTGTCGCTGGTGGGGATGATCGGCTTCGTCGTGCCGCAGTTCGAGAAGCTGTTCGCCGACATGGGCGACGCCGTGCCGCTGCCCACGCGCATGGTGCTGGCCTTGAGCCACCACGCGCGCGACTGGGGGCTGGTCTGGATTGGCGTGCTGCTGCTGCTGGCCGTGGCCTTTGTCGCCTGGCGGCGCACGCCGGCCGGCCAGGTGCGCTGGCAGGCGCTGCTGCTGCGGCTGCCGCTGCTGGGGCGGCTGCTGCACGGCTTCCAGCTCGGGCTGTTCGCGCGCACGCTGGGCACGCTGGCCACCAGCGGCGTGCCGCTGCTGTCGTCGCTGGACATCGCGGTCGACACGGTCTCCAGCCAGCCGGTGCGGCAGGCGCTGCGCGGCATGGTGATGCCGGTGAAATCGGGCACGCGCCTCGCGCAGGCGATGGCCGACACCAGGCAGTTCGAGCCGCTGGCCGTCAACCTGGTGCGCGTGGGCGAGGAGACCGGCCGCCTGGGCCCGCTGCTGCTGGAGCTGGCGCGCATCGCCGACCAGCGCGTGGAGACGGGCTTGAAGCGCATGCTGGCGCTGCTGGAGCCGCTGCTCATCGTCGTGCTGGGCGTGTTGATCGCCGGCATCATCGTCTCCATCCTGCTGGGCATCCTGTCGGTCAACGAGATCGCGGCATAATCCGCAGCCCTTTTTCCCGGCCGCCGTTCGGCAGGCCTCAAGCGCTTTGTCTTCCACCGTTTTCGCCCCCACCGCCCGTTCGCGCCGCGCGGGTTTCACGCTGATCGAACTGCTGGTGGTGCTGGCCATCCTGGCGCTGCTGGCCGGGCTGGTGGGGCCGCGCGTGCTCAGCCAGCTGGGCGGCGCCAAGTCCAAGACGGCGCAGGTGCAGATCGCCGACCTCGACAAGACGCTGGAGCTGTTCAAGCTCGACGTCGGCCGCTTCCCCAGCCCCGAGGAAGGCCTGCAGGCGCTGGTGGCGAAGCCGGCCAGCGTGGCCTCGGGCTGGAACGGGCCCTACCTCAAGGGCGGCGTGCCCAACGACCCCTGGGGCCGGGCCTACAAGTACGGGCTGAAGGCCGACGGCACGACCGAAATCATCTCCTTGGGTGCCGATGGAGCCCCGGGCGGCGACGGCGAGAACGCCGATCTGCGCAACACCCGCTGAGCCGCGGCCGCGCGGCGGCGGCGGCGCGCGCGGCTTCACGCTCATCGAACTGGTGGTGGCGCTGGCGCTGGCGGCGCTGATGGTGGCCCTGGTGCCGCCGGCGCTGGAGAAGCTGCGCGACGGCATGCACTACCGCGACACCGTGCGCGCCATCGTCACTGGGCTGCGCGCGGCGCGCGAACAGGCGCTGACGCAAGGCCGCGAGGTGCGCTACCTGGTCGACCTGGCCGGCCGGCGCTTCGGCCTCGATGCCGGCCCCGACGCCACGCTGCACCCGCTGCCGCTGCCGCTGCAACTGCGCCTGATCGTGGCCGGCATCGAGTGGCGGCCCGAGCAGGTGGGCGCGATCCGCTTCCTGCCGCAGGGCGGCGCCACCGGCGGCAGCGTGGACGTGCTGCGCGCCGACGGCAGCGGCGTGCGCATCACGGTGGATTGGCTGTCGGCCGCGGTGTCGCAGACCGCGATCGAGCGATGACGCGCCACCGGGCCCCGCGCGGCTTCTCGCTGCTGGAACTGCTGGTCGCGATGGCCGTGCTGGCGCTGTCGCTGACGCTGCTGTACCAGGTGGATGCCGGCGTGCTGCGCGGTTTGGGCGACCAGTCGCAGCAGGCGCGCGCCACCGTGCTGGCGCAGTCGCTGCTGGACGCGCGCGAGGCCGTGCCCGCCACCGGCTGGGCCGAGCAGGGCCAGGCCGCCGGCTTCGACTGGAGCGTGTCCAGCCGGCCGCTGCCGTTGCCGCCGGGGCTGGACTTGAAGACGCCGCTGCTGCACGAGGTGCGCATCGCGGTGCGCTGGCAGGGCCGCGCCGGGCCGCGGCAGATCGACCTCGGCACGCTGCTGCCGCAGGCCCTGCCGCAGGCCGGGGACAAGCTGCCGTGACGCGCGTGCAGGCGCCGGCGCGCCGGGCGGCCGGCCTGACGCTGGTGGAGGTGGTCGTCGCGCTGGCGGTGCTGTCGCTGGTGGTGCTGGCGCTGGGCGCCTCGCTGCGCGGCCTGGCGCAATCGGCGACCCGTGTCGACGATCGCGTCGAAGCCATCGACGAGCTGCGCGTCGGCGCGGCCTTTCTGCACGAGGTGTTCGAGCGCACGCTGCCGCTGCGCGTCGCCGAAGGCGGGCGGCGCTTGCTGTTCGACGGCCAGCCGCAGGCCGTGGCCTGGGCGGCGGTGATGCCGGCGCGCTTCGGCGCCGCCGGGCGCTTCGCCTTCCGCCTGGGCCTGGAGCCGGCCGACGACGGCAGCCAGTCGCTGGTGCTGCGCTATGCGCCGCTGGGCGTGCCGGCCGGTCGCTTTCCGGACTGGGCGCAGGCCGAGCACCGCGTGCTGGCCCGCCGCGTCGAGACGCTGAGCCTGGGCTACGGCGGCGAGGGCCTGGCCGCCGGCTGGCAGGCGCCGTGGACCGAGCTCGACCGCATGCCGCCGCGCCTGCGGCTCGACCTGAGCATCGCGGCCATGGACTGGCCGCCGCTGGTGCTGAGCGTGCGCACGCCGCTGCCGCCGGGCGGGCGCTTCACGGTCGGCGGCGGTGCGCAGCCATGACGCACGACGCCCAACGTTCGACGCGAGGCGTCACGCTGGTCATCGTGTTGTGGATGGTGGCGGCGCTGACCATCCTGGTCACCGGCCTCGTGGCCACGCAGCGCAGCGAACTGCGCCTGGCCGGCGTGGCGCGCGCGCAGGTGCTGGCCGCCGCCAGCGGGCAGGCGGCGGTGCAGCTGGCGCTGCAGCAACTCGCCGGCGTGGCGCCGCCGCCCGACCGCGTCAGCCGGCGTAGCGTCGCCGTCGACGGCCAGGCGATCGACGTGCTGCTGATGCCGCTGTCGGGCCTGGTCGACCTCAACAGCGCGCCGCCGGCGCTGCTGGCCGATGTCTTTCGCCTGGCCGGCGGGCTGGACGAGGCGGCCGCGCGCGGCCTCGCCGCCGCGGTGCAGGAACGCCGGCTGCGCCCGCCCATGGGCGAGCAGCCGGCGCGCTTCGAGCTGATCGAGGAACTCCTGTCGCTGCCGGGGGTCGACGCGGACCTGTTTGCTAAGATCGCGCCCCTCTTGACCACCGATTCCGCCGGCAGCGGCAAGGTCAATCCGCTCGCCGCTCCGCCCGAGGTCCTGTTCGTGCTGGCCCGTGGCGACGCCGTTCTGGCCCAGCGCATCGCCGATCAACGCGAAGCCGGCGCCATCGACACCACCCGACTCGAGGGCAACTACATCGATGCCACGGTCAGCAGCCGCTACCGAATCACCGCTCTCGTGCCCGAGCCCGGCGGCGCGCCGTGGGCCGTGCAGCGCGACGTCGACCTGCGCATGGCCGTGCCCGGTGGTCCGCCCTGGCGCACGCTGCGCGCCTCGGTGCGCCGCCTGCCGACGCCGTGAGCGCCGCGCATGACGGTGGCTGATTCGGCGGCGCCCGGCGGCTTCGAGGCGGCGGCGCTGGGCGCCTTGCTGCTGCAGCCCTGGCGCGACCTGCAGCGCCTGCCGGCCTTCGCCTGGCTGGCGCCGCAGCCGGCGGTGCGGCTGCTGCAGGCCGACGGCGCCTCGTCGCTGTGGATCGGCGAGCGCCGCCGCGCCGCCGCCGCCGAGCGCGAATGGCGGGCCGCGCCTTTCACGGCCGTCGAACTGCCGGCCGAGCAGGTGCTGGAAAGCCGCGTCACGCTGCCGCCGACGCTGGCCGCCACCGACCGCGACGATGCGCTGGCGCTGCAGGTGCGCATGGCCAGCCCTTTCGATCCGGCCGACTTGGTGTGGGGCGCGCGGCCTGGTGACGCGCCCGGCGAATGGGTGGCGCTGCTGGCCTCGCGCCGCGCCGTGCAAGCGCGGCTCGATGCGGTGGCGGCCGATGTCGGCCGCGGCGCCGCGCCCGAAGTGTGGGCCTTCGATGGCCAGGGCCGGCCGGTGGTGCTGCGCGGCTTCGGCGAAGCGGCACGCCAGCGGCGCAGCGGCCGTGGCCGCGGCCTGGCGTTGGCGCTGCTGCTGCTGGCCTTGCTGCTGCTGCTGGCGGCGGCGGTCACGCCGACGTTGCAACTTCGCTTCAAGGCGCAACAAGCCGAACAAGCTGAAGCCGAACTGCAGCAACGTCTGGCGCCGGTGCTGGCGCAGCGCGAGGCGCTGGCCAAGGCGCAGGCGCGCGTGGAGGCCTTGCGCGGGCTGATGGCCGAGCGCGTCGACCTGCTGTCGGTGCTGGACCTCGTGACTCAGGCCGTGCCCGACGACACCTGGCTGCAGCGCCTGCAACTGCAGGGCGCGCGCGTGACGATCAGCGGCCAGACGCCCAACACCGCGGCCCTGATGAACCGCCTGAGCAGCCAGCCCCAGGTGCGCGAGGTCAAGGCACCGGCGCCGGCGACGCGGGCGATGGGCGGCCGCGAGAACTTCACGATCGAGTTCAGCTTGGCGCCCGAGGCGCTGCGGCCCGTGGCGGTGGCGCCGGCGGGGGCGGTGGCGGCACCGACGGCAGTGCCTTCCGCGCCTGCGGCTGCGGCTGCGGCTTCTGCGCCTGCTGCTGCCGCAGCTTCTGCGCCTGCTGCCGCAGCTTCAGCGCCAGCGGCTGCCCCAGTTCCTGCGCCGGCTGCAGCCGCCTCGGCCGCGCCGCCTGCTGCGAGCGGAGCGCGCCGGTGACGCCCGAACGTGCCGGCCGTTGGGCCGCGGCCTTCTGGCTGTTGTTGATCGCCGCGCTGCTGGCGTTTGGCGTGCAGGCGGTGCTGGACCGGCACCGCTCGGCACAGCAGCGGCTGGAGACCGCCGAGCCGCGCTATGCCCGCCTGGCCGGACTGGCGGCCGATGGCGGCCGGCTGAAGGACGCCGCGGCGGCGGCCGGCCGCATCGTCGAGCGCCATGCCTACCCGTCGACCCGCGACGCCACGCAGGCCGGCAACGATGCCCAGCAGCGCGTGCGTGAAGTGTTCAGCAAGGGCGGGCTCGACGTCGTCAGCATTCAGGTGCTGCCGGCGCGCGTGCAGCAGCAGTTCGACCGCATCCCCATCAGCCTGCGTGCCGATGGCGAACTGGCCGCGATGCAGGCCACGCTGGCGGCGCTACCCAGCCTGAGCCCGAGCCTGTTCGTCGAAGGCTTCAGCTTCAGCGGCGCCAGCACCGGCGACAACGCGCCGGCGCGCGTGGTCGGCGAGCTGCAGCTCTTCGTGCTGCGGGTGCGGCCATGAGGGCGGTTTCGTGAGACGTTGGTCGCTGCTGCTGCTGGCGCTGCTGGTGCTGGGCCTGGCCGCCGCGCTGGCCTGGCTGTGGCTGCGACCCGACGGCCACGGTGCGGCGCTGCGCTGGCAGGCACCGCCACCGCTGCGGCCTTCGCTCGAAGCCGCTGCGCCCTTGGTCGTAGCAGACGTTGATCTCGGACGTTATGTCGCCACGCTCGACCGGCCGCTGTTCGTGCCGTCGCGGCGGCCGCCGCCGCCGCCACCACCACCGCCGTCGACGCCGGTGGTGGTCGACACCCCGCCCGATCTGCGCGTGCTGGGCCTGTACGGCCGGCGCGCCGAAGGCGAGGGCGCGGCGGGCAGCAGCGGCGGCATGATCGCCCGCGTCGACGGGCAGGTGAAGCGCGTGCGCATCGGCGAGGCCGTGGGCCGCTGGACGCTGAAGGCCTTGCGCCCCGGCGAGGCGGTGCTGGCGCTTGGCGACACCGAACAGGCGTATCCGCTTCGTCGGCCGGCGCCCGACGAGCCGCCGGCGACAGCAGACAATGCGAAGCCCGGCAGCGAGCCGGCGGCGCGGCCGGCTGGCGTCAACCCGCTGGTGCAGCGCCAGGTCGACGAGGCCCGGCAGAACATGCGGCGCGTCAATGCGCTGCGCGTGCGCAATGGCCTGCCTCCTTTGCCGGAACCCTGACCTGACCGTGATGCCCGATCTCCGAAAACGCCTTGCCACCCTGCTGGTCCTGCTGTTGCCACTGGCCGTGCCGGCGCAGCCGAGCGCCGTGCCGGCGCCCTCGGCCGCGGCTTCGTCGGCGTCGTCGACAGCCGATGGCGAGCCGCGGCTGATGAAGGGCAACGACCGCGTCTACGCCACGCCGGCCGCACCGCCAGCGCTGCAAGGCGCGCCGCTCGACCTGCGCTTCGAGGACACGCCGGTGCGCGAGGTGGTGCACGCCATCCTCGGCGACCTGCTCAAGCTCGACTACATGCTGCACCCGCCGGTCGATGGTCGCGTGACGCTGGTCACCTCGTCGCAGGTGACGCCCGACACCGCGGTCTTCCTGCTCGAATCGGCGCTGCAGGCCAACGGCCTGGTGATGGCGCGCGATGCGCGCGGCGTGTTCCATGTCGGCCGGCCCGATGCGCTGAAGTCCATCGTGCCCGGCATCCGGCAGGCCGCGGCCGGCGAGCCGCTGCCGCCGGGCTACGGCGCCATCATCGTGCCGCTGCGCTACATCGGCGCGGCCGAGATGGCGGCCATCCTGCGCCCCGTGGCGCCGCCCGAGGCCATTGTGCGCGTGGACAACGTGCGCAACCTGTTGGTGCTGGCCGGCAGCCGCGCCCAGGCCGAAGGCTGGCTGAGCCTGGTCTCGACCTTCGACGTCAACATGCTGGCCGGCATGTCGGTGGGCGTGTTCCCGCTCAAGTACGTGACCGTGCGCGACGTCGAGGCGGCGATGCAGCTCTTCACGCCGGCGGCCGCCGCGCCGCGCACCGGCACGCCGGCGCAGCAGCAGGCGGCGGCGGCCGCGGCCGCTGCCACCGCTGCCGAATCGCAGCCCTTGTTTGGCGCCTTGCGCGTGCTGCCGATCGAGCGGTTGAACAGCGTGATCGTCGTCACCTCGCGCGCTGCCTACCTCGACGAAGCGCGACGCTGGATCGAGCGGCTGGACCGGCCGGGCAGCAGCGCGTCGGAGCAGCGGCTGCACGTCTACCCGGTGCGCAACGGCTCGGCGCGTCACCTGGGCCAGGTGCTGGCCAACATCTTCGGCGGCGGCCAGCAGACCACGGCCACGGCGGCCACCGGCGTGGCGCCCGGGCTGGCCAGCGTCACCAGCAGCAGTGCCTTGCGCAGCACCGGTACGTCGGGCACGTCCGGCACGTCGAGCGGCGGGTTGACGGTCAACCCCCAGGCCACCAGCCAGACGGCCCGCGGCGGTACGTCGGGACAGACCGTTAGCGCGGTGCCTTTCGAGGGCAACCTGCGTGTCGTGGCCGACGAGTTGAACAACGCCATCCTGGTCTACGGCACCACGGCGCAGTTCGAGCGCATCGAGGACGCGCTGCGCCGCCTGGACCTGCCGCCCACTCAGGTGCTGATCGAAGCGAGCATCGTCGAGGTGACGCTGACCGACGAGACCAACTACGGCCTGCAGTGGACCTTCAGTGACCGGCGCGCCAGCGGCGGCACCGGCACCAGCGTGCTCAGCACGGCGGCCGGCGGCGTGCTGGGCGGGCCGCTGGCCGGCTTCTCGTACACCATCAAGAACTCGGTCGGCAACGTGCGTGCGGTGCTCAACGCGATGGCCGAGAAATCGCTGGTGCGCGTGCTGTCGTCGCCGTCGCTGATGGTGCTGGACAACCACACGGCGCAGATCGCCGTCGGCGACCAGGTGCCGGTGCAGACCAGCGAGACCATCAGCGCCGAGAGCACGACGCGGACGACGACCATCCAGTACAAGGACACCGGCGTCGCGCTGTCGGTCACGCCGTCGGTCGGTGCCGGCGACATGGTGACGATGGACATCAACCAGGCCGTCACCGACGTCGGCGCCGAAGATGCGGTGAGCGGCCAGCGGCGCTTCCTGCAACGCCAGATCGCCAGCAAGGTGGCGGTGCGCTCCGGCGAAGCGGTGGTGCTGGGCGGGCTGATCCGCGAGAACAACACCAATGGTTCAGCCGGCGTGCCGCTGCTCAGCGAGATCCCGGTGTTCGGCGCGCTGTTCGGCACCAAGTCGCGCAACCAGAACCGCACCGAACTGCTGGTGGTGATCACGCCGCGCGTCGCGCGTTCCGACGAGGACGCGCGCGCGATCAGCCGCGACCTGAAGGAGCGCCTGCGCGGCCTGGAGCCGCCGCGCGTGGAGCCGCCGCAGATGAACCCGGTGCCAGAATCGCTGTCGCCTGGCGGCCATGCCCCGCCGTGACATGCCCGGCTGCCTTGTGCCTGTTCGTGTGCTTATCCATCACCCGGAGATCGATGTCGAAGATGACTGCCCTTTCCTCTAGGCCTCTGCGTCGCCCGCTCGTCCGCCACGCGATGCTGCTGGGCCTGTTGTCGCTGCTGACGGCCTGCGCCGGTCTGGCGCCCGCCACCCGCGAAGACGCCGTGCGTGCCCGCGCGCAGGCGCGCTGGAACGCCATGCTGGCCGGCGACCAGCAACAGGCCTACCAGTTCCTCAGCCCGGGCAGCCGCGCCGTGATCAGCTTCGAAAAATTCCGCGCCCGCTTCGGCAACGTGGTCGCGTGGAAGTCGGCCGAGGTGTTCAAGGTGGTGTGCGAACAAGCCGATCGTTGCATCGCGACGATCAAAGTCACCTATCAGCCCGCGATGCCTCGCGGTAACATCGGTGTCACCGAGACCAGTGTCGACGAAACTTGGCTGCTGGAGGCGGGCCAGTGGTGGCTGCCGCAGACGCTTTGAAGCCCCATGCTCACCGTTCGTTTGTCTATAAATCAGGAGGACCCCGCCTATCGAGGTGAACAGGACAGACGTCTGTTGCGAAATCTCAACATGCAGGGCATTCGGGGTGCTTCCCGGATAGTGACCCCAAAACCCTGTGCTACATTGACGGGAGCGTGATTGCTTCCGTTGCGCTATTCAATATCTACCCCGGAGTCAACGTAATCATGAAGAGAACCCTTGTTGCCCAGTGCGCCGCGGCCGTGCTCACCGGAGCCGCCTTCGTCGGCGCGAACGCTGCCGTGGTCGGACCGGCTGGTGCGCCCGCGATCGACAATGTCACCGCCGCCGATCTCTTGTACGCCAACAAGGAGGGCATCGGCCACATCGTCGTCGTCCCCTACTACACGGCAGCCAGCGGCAACGATACGTACCTCAGCATCACCAACACCGACATGCGCAACGGCAAGGCGGTGAAGGTTCGCTTCCGCGGCGCGTCCAACTCCGACGACGTGTTCGACTTCACGCTGCTGATGTCGCCCGGTGATGTCTGGACCGGCACCGTCACGAAGGACGCGACCTCGGGCAAGGCCAAGCTGCTGACCAAGGACAAGAGCTGCACGATCCCCAACGCGATCGACGGTTCCACCTTCGTCACGGGTCGCCTGGCTTCGTACCAGTCGGTCGACGCGCAAGCCAAGGAAACGCTGGAAGGCTACGTTGAAATCCTCAACATGGCCGACATTTACCCTGGTGACGTCCCCGCCATCGGCGACGCGTTCACGGCGCGTCTGTTGCCGGCCACGGCTGATATCAACCCGCTGTACGACTCGATCAAGCACTCCGCCGGTGTGCCGAAGAACTGCGCCGAGTCCAACCCCGCCATCGCCGCGCTGGCGACCGTCCCGGTTTCGCGCAATACCGCGCCGGCTGGTACCGCTGCGGTGCAGATGGGTCTGGACGTCCCGACGGGTGGCCTGACTGCCACTTGGACCATCATCAATGTGCCGCTCGCCACTTCGTATGCTGGCCTGGGCGATGCCGTTGAGGCCTATGACACCGCGGTTTCGATGCCTGCCTACGGCAACATCGTGTTCTCGCCGCAGCTGTCGACGCCTGTCCCCTACGCCGAGGCGCAGACAATGACTGCCGATCCGTTGCTGCGTGGCGCGGTGGCGGACAGTGAGTCCGTCGTCGCTCCGGCTTTGCGCGGCGTCCCGCAACTCCCGACGACGGCCTCGAGCTATGTCGCCGCCGCGCTGTACGACTTCCCGGATCTGTCCACGCCGTACCTGAATGGCGATCTCGGTGCTTTGGCCGCGGGTGTTGCCACCAAGCGTCAAGCGTCGCGTCTGACGGATGCGTATGCGGTGAGTTCGGTGATGAACGAATTCGTTTCTGACGCGGGCCTGCTGGCCAAGACCGACTGGGTGTTCTCGTCGGCCTCCCGTCGCTACAACGTTGCGCGCAACTACGGCACGAGCGCCGCTACGGCGACGACGGTGTTCACTGACCTGGAGTTCAGCGACACGAACGCCTCCGTCGGCGGCGCCAGCAATCGCTACGCGAAGGCGAACACCACGGCCGAAGGCAACCTGATCTGCGTCACCGGCGTGGGTACGGCTGCTGGTCTGACGAGCCCGGTGCCGAACAACCGGAAGACGGCTGTCAACGCCGACCGCGAAGAAACCTTCGTCGGTTCGACCAGCCAGTTCGTGATCTCTCCGGGAACGCCGACCGCGCCGCTGACCATCTGCGGTGAAGTCAGCGTGCTGACCTTCAACAACGCCAGCGGTGGCGGTGCCCTGGGCGCGCAACTGACCAAGAAGGATCTGACGGGTACCAACGTCAACGGTTGGGCTCGTCTGTCGACGCCTGGCTTGGCCGGTACGGCTCCGGGTCCCGTCGCCCCGCAATTGGGTCTGCCGATCGTCGGCGGCTCGTTCATGCAGCTGACGAACGGCCAAGTTGCGGCCGGCGTGTCGGGCAACTACGGGATCACCTTCCCGCACCGCACGACGCGTTTCTGATCGGTTTTTTGGGGTAGCAATGGGGCGGGGCAACCCGCCCCTTTTTGCGTCCCAAGCCGACGCAAGGCCGCAGCCGGCGCAGTGCCGCCTGTGGCCCTTTTTGTTTTCTTCGGCCTGCCACCGAACCCCTGCCGAACCAAGCCGTCAAAGTCCGGCTTGTCCACTTTCTTCCGCTTGACCCATGGTGTCCATCCGCTCCCGCTCCCTCGCCGCCACCACCCTCGTCATGCTCGCGGCCCTCGCGCTGCCAGCCGCTGCACAATCCTCCGCGCCGCTGGTGACGGGTGAAAACGGCGCCATCGTCGTCACCCGTGCCGATATCGAAGCGGCCATGGAGCGCGTTCCCGAAGCTTCGCGTGCCGCCGTGATGGCGCGCATCGACAACCTGTCCCGCCAGGCCGAGCAGGTCTACATCCGCCGCGTACTCGCCGCGGATGCCTTGAAGTCCGGCCTCGACAAGAATCCCGAGGTCGCCGCCGCGCTGGCGCAAGCGCGGGAAAGAATCCTGTCCGACGCGCAGTTGGGCGCCATTCAGCAGAGCGTCAAGCTCAGCGATGAAACGCTGGCGGCGTACGCGAGAGACGTCTATCGCAGCAACCCGAAGCGCTTCGAAGCGCCGGCGCAGACGCGGGCCCGCCACATCCTGATCGGCCACAGCGCTGACGGCAAAGCCAAGGAGCGGGCCGCCGACCTGCTGGCCAAGATCAAGGGCGGGCTGCCGTTCGAAGACGCAGCCCGCAAGTTCTCAGGCGACTATGCCAGTGCCGCCAAGGGCGGTGATCTGGGCTGGTTCTCGGCCGGTACCATGGTCAAGCCTTTCGAGGATGCGGTGGGCAAGCTCACGAAGCCTGGCGAGATCGACCCCAACCTGGTCGAGACTCAGTTCGGCTTCCACATCATCCAACTGGTCAACCGTCGCGAGGCCGGGATCCAGCCGTTCGAGGACGTGCGCGAGACCTTGGAGAACGAAGTGCGCGCCAAGGCTCAGAACGAAGCGCGGCAGACCCGCGTCGAGGCCATCTCGCGCGGCGCCAAGGTCGATGTGCCGGGCCTGGAGGCGATGGCGGCCGAGTACGCCAAGAAGACCGCCGCCAAGCCCTGATCCGGGCCGACTGCGTGCGCCGCGAGCCGATGCGGCTGGACGTCGTGATCGTCGTCTATCGGCCGCGGCTGGCCGAGCTGCAGGCCGGGCTCGAAGCCATCGCGCAGGCCTGCACGCCGGGCTCGGTCGTCACCGTTCACCTCTGGCATAACGACGAAGGTCCACAGACCACGCCCGGGCTGGCCGCCGTGGTGGACCGGCTGCGCGCTGGCGGTGTTGCCGTTCGCATCGGCGGCGGCCGCGGCAACCTCGGCTTCGGCCGCGCGATCAATGCCGTGCTGCCGGACGTGGCCGCGTCGCATCTGCTGCTGCTCAACCAGGACGCCATTCCCGAGCCCGGCGCGCTGCAGCGCTTGTGGGACAGCGCCCGCGACGACGACGCGCAAGTCGCCGCTTGGGAGCTGCGCCAGATCCCGTACGAGCATCCCAAGGACTACGATCCGGCGACCGGCGACACCGGCTGGTGCAGCGGTGCCGCGGTCCTGCTGCGCACGCAGGCGCTGCGCGAGGTGCAGGGCTTCGAGCCGCGCTTCTTTATGTACTGCGAAGACGTGGACCTGTCGTGGCGTTTGCGCTGCCGCGGCTGGCGGCTGCGCTACCTGCCGCGCTGCGCGGTCGTGCACCGCACCTACAGCGAAGCCGGCGAAATGAAGCCGCTGGCCGCGCTGGGCGGCGCCTTCGCCAACCTGTGCCTGCGCACGCGTTTTGCCGGTCGCCGCCATGTGCTGGACGGACTGGGCCAGCTGTGGCGACAGGTCCGCGGCCCGCAGGCTTTTGCCGGCCACCGCCGTGGGCTGCTGCGGGCCGGGCTGAAGTTCGCGCGCCACTACCCCTACTTCCGCCGCACGCGCACCGCGGGGCCGGGCTTCGAGCCTTGCTTCAATGGTTGGGACTACGAACAGCGGCGCGAAGGTTCTTTCCATCCCTTCCAGTCGCAAGCCGAGCAAGTCCAGCCGCGGCCGCTGGTCAGCGTGCTGTTGCGGCCCGAGGGCAGCGACGACGATGTGCGGCACTGGCTGCGCGGCCTGGCGAACCAGACCCACCGGCCCTTGCAGACCGTGGTGGTCGACGACGGCAGCCGGCCCGCGCTGCGCGCGCTGTGCGAGCCTTGGCAGGCCGCGCTGGCGATCGAATGGGCCACGGTGCCGCCAGGCACGCCGCTGGCGGCGCTGGCCACCGACGTGGCACGTGGCGACTGGGTGCTGCTGGCCGAAGAGGCCCGCCACCGCCTGTACGCCGACCACGTGGAGGTGCTGCTGCAGACCGCCATCGACCGCCAGGCCGACGCCGCCTGCGGACTGGTCTGGCTGATCGACGCGCCGGCCAGTCGCGCGCACGAAGCGCATCGCCTGCATGCCGGGCGGCGGCTGTCGGCTGAGCCGCCGCCGGCGCGGCCTTCAAGGCTGGTCCGCCGCGCCGCCTTGGGCCATCCGGCGCCGGCGATCGCCGAGGCCGACAAGCTCACCGCGCTGCGCTACGCGGCCGACGACGCCAGCGCCTGAGCCACCGCGTCGCGATAAGGCCGCGCCGGGTCGCGCAGCACGTAGGCGCGCACCAGCGCTTCGTACTGCGGATGCAGCCGCCGCATCTGCGCCAGCGCCTGGGCCTGCAGCGCCTGCTGGCGGCTGCTGAAGCTCACGCCGCCGGCGTGCTGAACGAAGACGTCCAGCGCATGCAGGTGGCGCCAGCCGCGCGCGCTGGCGCGCAGGCAGAAGTCGTTCTCTTCGCCGTAGCCGGCGCCGAAGGCCTCGGCGTCGAAAGCGCCGGTCTCGTCCAGGCAGTCGCGGCGGATGTACATGCAAAAGCCCACCGCGGTCGGCACGTCGATCGTGCGCTCGGCATTCAGGCTCGCGAACAAGCGGTCCAGCGTGGCCGTGCTCTGGCCCGCGGGCAGCGCGTTGGCCTCGCAGAAGTTCGGGAACGAGCAGATGGTCGCGTTGTTCGAGAAAGGCGTGACGGTGCCGACGCGCGAGCCGCTGTCGGCGGCGTGGCGCAGGCGGTCGATCCAGCCGTCGGCCACCTCGGTGTCGCTGTTGAGCAGCAGCACGTCGCGGCGCCCGGCCAAGCGCATGCCCAGGTTCACCGTGCCGGTGAAGCCCAGGTTGCGGGCGTTGGTCAGCACGCTCACTTCGGGGTGCAGCGCGGCAAACTCGCGCAGCCAGCGGCCCACCGCGGCGCCGGGGCTGGCGTCGTCGATCACCGTCAGGTGCCAGGCGCTGCGGCAGCGGGCGGCCAGCACGCTGGCCAGGCAGGCTTGCAGGTGCGACAGGCCGCCGTAGACGGGGACGATCACCTCGACCACCGCCTCGCGCGGCAGCGCCGCCTGCACCGCCCGGTAGTCGGCCGAGAGCGGCCAGCCGCAGACGATGTCCAGCCGCCAGGGGCCGTGGCCTAACGCTTGATCGGCGTCGACCGGGAGGCGCAGGCTGGGGTCGTCGCCGGTCAGGCGCAGCACCAGCGCCCGGCCCTCGGCGTCGAGCTGGCCGAAGTCGACCTGCCGGCGGTCGGCGGTGCGGATGCGCTCGTCGGCGCCTTGGCCGGCCTGCCATTGCCAGACCGTGCGCCCCTCGCGGTCGCGCAGCGCGAGGGCCCGCAGGTGCACATAACCTGGTCGGTCGGCGGCATGCCAGCGCAGGCCGGCGGCCGGCATCGCCTGCGCCGGGATCTCGAACGACAGCGTCTGCGCCGGTTCGCCGACACGGCCCAGGCGGGCGATGCGCAGGGGCCGCTGTTCGGCGTCGACCGCTTCCAGCGTGCTGGCGAACACCGCCACGTGCACGGCGGGGTCGGCGGCCGGCACCGCGGCTTGTTGCGGATGCGCCGTGGCCGCGGCATCGGCCTGCCGCGCCGCGAACACGAGTTGGTACGCCGAGGCGTCGGGCTGTGCCAGCAGGTAACGCGCGACGGCCGGCGGCAAGCGGTCGAACGGCGTCCAGAACTCGGTGTAGTACCAGGTCAGGTCGATCGGCTCGACGCGTTCGACGCGCCAGCCCTGCGCGGCCAGCAGCCGCCCGAAGGAGCGCCGCGTGTAGAAGCGCAGGTGGGTGCGGTCGAGCAGGCCCTCGGGGCCGTACTTCCAGTCGCCGTGCATCAGCTCCAGCACCATGCCCGCATAAGCGACGTTAGGCACCGAGGCCAGCAGCCAGCCGTCGGCGCGCAGCAGGCCGTGGCAGGCCTGCAGCACGCGCTCGGGCTCGCGCAGGTGTTCCAGCACGTCGGCGCAGATCACGTAGTCGTAGGCCGCGCGCTCGAAGCGCTGCTCCCAGCCGGGCTGCTCCAGGTCCAGCAGTTCCAGGCGTTCGTAGCCGTCCTGCGCGGCCTCGCGCTCGGCGGGGCTCAACGTCACGCCGTCGACCCGGCACCCGCGCTGCTGCAGCAGCCGGCCCAGCGAGCCGCTGCCCGTGCCGAGGTCGAGCACGCGCGAGCCGGCGGCCACCAGCGCGGCCAGCACCGACAGCGACGAGCGCTGGGCCATGTCGATTTCGCGGCGGTAGACATGCTGCGCGGTCGACGTCGTGGCTGCCGCTGCCGTTACTGGTCGCCCGCCGGGCCAGCCGGCATAGAGCAGCGCGCATTCGCCGCGCGCCGTCTGCGCCGTCACCTGCACCCAGGGCTGGCGCTGGCCGGCCGGCAGCTCGCGCATGAACGACCAGCCGGGGTGCGACAGCCGCGCGTCGTCGAAGGCGTCGCGCACGTCCAGGCGCTGTTGGCCGGTCGGGCAATCGATGGTCGCGTCGTCGACGCGCAGTTGCACCGACGCCAGCGCGCCATCGTCGATCGATGCGGCCCAGCCGCGCACGACCAGGCGGCCGTGCTCGTCGATGCGGCGCTCGTCGGCCCAGCCCCAGGGGCCGCGGCGGAAGCCGGCCAGCACGGCCAGGTCACGTCGCGCGTTGGCCGGCACGACGTAGAGATCCTGCTCGTGCGCCAGCGCCTTGGGGATGCGGTGCAGCGCGGTCGGCCCGCCGGCGGCGCGCTGCACGGCGGCGCGCACGAAGGCTTCGCTGACGTAGGTGGTGCCGTAGGCGTCGGGGTCGAGGTCGGCGTTCTCGCTGTGGCCCTTGAACAGCAGGCCGCCGGCCGGCAGCCGCTCGCCCGGCGGCGCCAGCCGCTCGTCGTGCACGCTGAAGCACAGCACGCCGTCGGGCGTCAGCAGGCCCAGCAGGCGTTGCAGCCAACGGTGGAACAGGCCTTCGGGCAGGTGCGAGAACAGCGAGGCGACCCAGATGAAGTCGAAGCGCCGGCCCGGCTGGAAGGCTTCGGGCTGCATTGCCGAGGGCAGGGTCTGCACGCCGAACTCGGCGGCCACGAACTGCAGCGCCTCGTCCTGGATTTCCGAAGCGCTGATCGACAGCTCGCGCTCGCAGCAGCACAGGAAACGGATCAGCCGCCCGAAGCCGCAGGCGAAGTCCAGCACCTCGACGCGACCGTGCGCGGGCGGCAGCAACGCGTCGAGCACCTGCCGCGCCGCGTGGTACTGCTGCAGCGCGACGTTGAAGTACTGGCTCAAGGCGGCATTCGGGTCGCCGTGGTGGCGCAGCGAATGCAGCAGCATCTGGTCGGCCGGGTGGATGCGCGTGCTCAAAGGCCGGCCGCCGCCGTTGCGGCCGAGCTGCGGCCAATGCGTGTGCAGCAGGGCGCGAAAGCGCGGATCCTGGCTCAAGGCGTCGGACTGGGCTTGCAAGGCGGCGAGGCCTGGGTCTTCTGGATTCACGCAGCGGGATCGGACGGGTGGCGGGGCGGCGCCATTGTGCGCGTGGCGCACCGGCCGTCCGCGCCGCCGGCGCCCCAGGCCAGCGCCGACAGCAGCAGCAGCGGCAGCGCGAACTTGGCGTCGCGCAGCACCACGTTGAACAGGCCGGCCCAGCACAACGCGGTCAACAGCAGCAGCGCCGGCACGCCGGCCTTGCCGCGGCGCGCCACGCCGCGCGCCGCGCGCAGCACCAGCAGCAGCGCCGCGGCCCAGGCCACCAAACCGCCTTGCACCAGCAGCAGCAGATATTCGTTGTGCGGCGTGGTGTTGATCTCCAGTGCGGCGCTGCCGGCCACGCGCGGACGCCATTGGCTGACCCAGCTGCCGACGCCGTGGCCGGCGATGGGGTGCTCGGCGGCCATGCGCATCGTGACTTCGAACATGCGCGCACGCATGCCCCAGCTCGTGGTCACGTCGCCATCGGAGTGATAGGCCTGCAACTCGCCCAGGCCTTCGGCGAACCGCTGCTGCACCGTGGGCACCCAGTGCCAGGCGGCGACGGCCGCGACGGCGATCAGCATGAGCAGCAGCGCGCGCTGCCAGCCGCGGCGCAGATGCGCCAGGCTCAATGCCGCCAGCAGCACCGGCGCGGCCAGCATGCCGGTGCGGCGGTCCTGCAGCGCCAGGCCGACCAGGCACAGCCCCGCGGCGGCCACCCACCAGGCGCGGCGGTCGCGCTGCTGCATGCCCAGGTGCAGCGCCAGCGCCGCGCCCAGCGCCAGCTGCAGCGAGAACGCGATGCGCTGGTTGCCGCTGACGTCGACGAACGGCCGCCACGTCCAGCCGGCCGGCAGCGCGCCGGCGGCATTGAGCGTGACCAGCAAGGCCAGCAGGCACGACGCAACGACGAAGTGGCCGAGCGCGCGGCGGCCGGTGGCGGCGTGGCAGGCCAGGGCGATCGGCGCCACCCACAGCATCAGGCTGTAGGTCCACAGGTGCGAAGCCAGCGCCGACGCCGGCGCACTCGACCAGGCGCTGGACAGCGCCAGCCAGCCCCACAGCAGCGCGGCCGCCTTGAACACCGGATCGGCCGCCACCGCGTGCAAGTGGCCGGCGCGGTGCAGGCTGCGCAAGGCCAGCAGCCCGCATAACAAGTAGGCGAAGTACTGGCAGCCCAGCGGCAGGTAAGGCGTCCAGGCGGCCGCGATCAGCAGCCAGGGCAACAGCCCTTGGACCGGCGCGGCGGTGGCCGGCGGCGCCGTGGCGACGGCGGGCGTCATCGACGGACGGCGACCCGCACCGGCATCGCCAGTCCTTGGCCGATGCCGCGCAGCAGCGCGGCCAGCTTCGACGCCTTGCGGTCCTCGGCAATCGTGATGCCCACCGCCTCGTAAGCCAGGCGCAGCAGGCACAGCGCGGCGAAGGCAGGCTCGCGCCAGGCCCAGCCGCGTGCCAGCCACATGGTGTTGCGGCCGATCAGGCGCCGCCGCTGCGGCCCGTGGCCGCCGGCCTGCAGCTCGCGGCCCAGCAGCCGGTAGCGGCGGCGCTCGCCGATCGAGTGCGCGAACTCGTGGTCGCCGTGCACCCAGACCGAAAGCCCCAGCGCGCGGGCGCGCAGGCAGTACTCGGTGTCGACATGGTCGACCGCCAGCACCTCGTTGAAGGGGCCGATGCGCTGCAAGGCCGCGCCCCGCCAGACCGACATCGAGTTGATCACGAAGGCCACCGGCCGCAGACCGGCAAAGCGCCGCGGCAGGTGGCGCAACCGCCAGCGGCCCAGCTCGATGTAGCGGCCGCGCAGCCCGGTGGCGCGGTCGCAATAGGCGGGCGAGACGGCGGCCACGTCGGCGCGGCCGAGCAGCGACTGCACCTGCGCATCGGCCAGGAAGCGCAGCAGCACGGCGGGATCGGAATCCTGGTCGACGAAGACGACGGCCGCCGGCAAGCCTTCGGGTTGCGCCTGCAGCGTCTGCACCGCCAGGTTGTAGGCGCCGGCCAGGCCGCCGCGGTTGGCGTTGCGCAGCAGGATCACGCCGGGGTCGGCGGGCCAGGCCAGGGGCTCGGCGTTGTTGTCGACCACCACCAGCCGATCGACCGCTTGCCGCAGGCCTTGCAGCGGCAGCCCAAGCTCAGCGCCGCCACCATGGAGCACGAGGACCGCGGCGATGGACGCCGGCGGCGGGATGGAAGGCGGCCCGGAATCTGGCAAGAGAGGCTAGCGCGTCGCGCGCCCATCAGCGGGACGCGGGGCGCGAGCGTACTACAGCACTGCCGGCGAGCGGCCGCGGACGCGGCGGTGGCGGGACGTGTGCTACAGCCGGTTGATCAACGCGGCCACTGCCAGGCCCAGGTTGCCCAGCGCCGTCTGGCGGAAGATGCCGGCCTTGCGCAGGCCGAGCCAGCGGCCCAGCGCGTGGCGGCGGCGGGCGCCGATGAACTCGTCCAGCACGCGCTGGTTGTCGGCCGTCATCAGCGGGCGCACGCGCTCCAGCGCGCGCAGGTTGCGGTCGACCCAGTCGCGGAAGCGCCCTTGCAACAGCAGCTTGGCGCGCCGCAACTGGGCCACCGGGTCGGCGTTGGAGCCGAACTGGTTGGCGCCGTGCTGGCGGTAGCGCACCGTGGGGTAGGGGTCGTAGTGCACCTGGCCGCCGCAGCCGGTGACCAGCATGTAGGCCCACCAGTCGTGGGTGACGGCTTCGACGTTCTCGCCGGCCCGGCGCAGCAGGTCGCGCGCGGCGCGGTTGAAGACCATCGTGTTGCCGCCGGCGATGCTTTGCACCAGCGCGTTGCGGAAGTCGGGCTCGCGCTCGAACAGCGGCGAATAGCCGATGTGCTGGTTGCGCGCGTCGACCAGCAGCGTGCGCGAACCGTACAGCGCCGGCACGTCGTCGGGCACCGTCTTGAGCCAGTTGACGGCACGCTCGAGCTTGTCGGCTTCCCACACGTCGTCCTGGTCGGCGTAGGCGAAGAAGTCGGCGTCGATGTCGGCGCGGCAGCTCAGCGACAGGAAGTTGGCCGTCGACCCTTCCGCCGGCCCGGCGTGGATGGAAATGCGGTCTTCGCCCCAGTGCGACTGGTAGTACTCCAGGATGGCGTGCGTGTGGTCGTCGGAGCCGTCGTCGGAGGCCCAGATCGCCCAGCGCGGATGCGTCTGCGTGGCGATCGAATTGAGCTGCTCGGCCAGAAAATGCTGCCCTTGCATGGTGCACATCAGCACCGCCACCTTGGGCACCGCGGGGTTCGTGCCAAGGCGCAGCGACTTCAGCGAGACCAGCGGGATGACGCGCCGGAACTCCTCCCAAGGCGCGAGAAGCTGGTCGACCGTCGACCGCCTGGCGCGGTTACTGCGGGCTTGCGAAGGCTCGGGGGCCTTTTCTGTTGTCACAGCCATGTTGTGTTGGATTCTAGGGCAGCGCCGTGGTTTTCCCGAGGTCGGCTGTTACAGTGTTTTGTGCATCGCAGCAGCCGTGGAGTGCCGAATCGTTCTCGAAGTCTGGCCCTTGTGCGGTTAGGAATTGCGTCCGCTCGTCAATCCACGGCGGGAGACGTTGCTGATTCGCAACGCCCTGTCGCCGGAAACGCTCTGCACGAGGCCGGGTGCCGCCGGCGAAGGCGCTGCACGATAATCGCGAAGTGAACCCAACCCCAGAAACTGCGCCGCCGGCACGCTTCGACAGCCTGGCGCTCGATCCCAAACTGTTGCGCGCCGTCGCCGAATCGGGCTACGAGTCGATGACGCCGATCCAGGCCAAGGCGATCCCCATCGTGCTGGCGGGCCGCGACGTGATGGGCGCCGCCCAGACCGGCACCGGCAAGACGGCCGCCTTCTCGCTGCCGCTGCTGCAGAAGATGCTCAAGCACGAGAACGCCAGCATGTCGCCGGCGCGCCACCCGGTACGGGCGCTGGTGCTGGCGCCCACGCGCGAACTGGCCGACCAGGTGGCCGCCAACGTCAAGAACTACGCCAAGTTCACCCAGTTGCGCTCGACCGTGGTGTTCGGCGGCATCGACATGAAGCCGCAGACGCTGGCGCTGAAGGCCGGCGTCGAGGTGCTGATCGCCACCCCGGGGCGCTTGCTGGACCACATCGAGGCCAAGAACGCGGTGCTCAATCAGGTCGAGTACGTGGTGCTCGACGAAGCCGACCGCATGCTCGACATCGGCTTCCTGCCCGACCTGCAGCGCATCCTGTCGTACCTGCCCCGCGATCGGCAGACGCTGTTGTTCTCGGCCACCTTCTCGCCCGAGATCCGTCGCCTGGCCGAAAGCTACCTGCGCGAGCCGGTGACCGTCGAGGTGGCGCGGCCCAACGCCACCGCGACCAACGTCGAGCAGCGCTTCTACAACGTGACCGACGACGACAAGCGCGCCGCGGTGCGCCAGATCCTGCGCCAGCGCGAGCTGTCGCAGGCCATCGTCTTCGTCAACTCCAAGCTGGGCGCGGCGCGGCTGGCGCGGTCTTTCGAGCGCGATGGCCTGAAGACCGCCGCGCTTCACGGCGACAAGTCGCAGGACGAACGCCTGAAGTCGCTGGACGCCTTCAAGAAGGGCGAGGTCGACCTGCTGGTGGCCACCGACGTAGCGGCGCGCGGCCTGGACATCGCCGACCTGCCGGCGGTGTTCAATTTCGACGTGCCCTTCAACGCCGAAGACTATGTACACCGCATCGGCCGCACCGGCCGTGCTGGGGCCTCCGGCCTGGCCGTCACGCTGGTGACGCGCGACGACGCGCGGCTGATCGGCGACATCGAGCGCCTGATCAAGAAGAAGCTGGAGATCGAGCCTTTCGAACTGGAAGACCTGCGCCCGCGCCGCCCGCCGCGCCGCAGCCGCGACGACGACGACCGCGAACCGGCCGCCGAGCGCTTCGAGCCGGCGCCGCGCTACCGCATGCCGACGCCGGCCGTGTCGGCCGACCCGTTCTTCGACAAGCCCTACGAAGCGGCGGCCGACGCGGCGCCGGTCTGGGAGCGCGCCAAGGCCGAGCCGCGGCCCGGCAAGGCGCCCAACATCAGGCCCAAGAAGAAGCTGGCCTCGCTGCTCGGCGGGCACTGAAGCCGCCCGCGCCCAGCCGCCTGGACAATCGCCCGCGCCACCGCGTGCGTTCAACCGGCCAGCAAGGCGAACACCGCCGGCAGCCGGTCCGACAGCAGCGGCGGCGCGCGCCGCCATTGCGCCACGGTCAGCGTGCGGCTCCAGCCGCCGGCCAGCGTCAGCCCCGAGCTGATCGACAGCCGGGTCGCCGGCTGCAGCGTCGCCAGCAAGGCGGTCGCCAGGGCGCCGTTGCGATACGGCGTCTCGATGAAAAGCTGCGTCTGCTGCCACTGCCTGGACAGTGCTTCCAGCTCGCGCAGACGGCGCGTGCGAGCCTCCGTTTCCTGCGGCAGATAGCCTACGAACGCGAAGCTCTGGCCGTTCAGCCCGCTCGCCGCCAGCGCCAGCAGCAGTGCACTGGCGCCCGCCAGCGGCAGCACCGGCAGGCCGGCGGCATGGGCCGCCGCGACCAGCGCCGAGCCCGGGTCGGCCACCGCCGGCAGGCCGGCTTCCGACAGCAGGCCCAGGTCATGACCTTGCAGCGCGGGTTGCAGCAGCGCCGTCCACTGCGCCGCGGCGATGCCCTCGCGGCTGCCCTTGCGCGGTCGCGGCAACTCGCTGATGCCGATCTGCTGCAGCGGCAGCGCCAGCGGCACGTGATCGGCCACGCGCTTGAGGAAGGCGCGCGCGCTGCGGGCGTCTTCCACCACCCAGTGCGCCAGCGCGGCGGCCTGCCGCAGCACGCCGTGGGCGACGACGGCGTCGATCGGCTGCGGCTCGCTGCCGTGGTCCAGCGTGTTGGGCACCAGCAGCAGCCGGCCCAGGGGCTGGGCGTCGCTCATCGACGGGCGTGGGCGACCGGATCGAGCCCGGCCTGGCGCAGCATCTCGCAGGTGCGGATCAGCGGCAGCCCGACCAAGGCCGTCGGGTCGTCGCTGTCGATCGCCTCCAGCAGCGCAATGCCCAGCGTCTCGGACTTGGCGCTGCCGGCGCAGTCGTACGGTTGCTCCAGTTCGAGATAACGCTCGATCTCAGCGTCAGCGAGCCGGCGCACGCTCACCCACACCGGCGCCAGTTGCGCCTGCTCGAAACCGGTGGACGGCCGCAGCACCGCCACCGCCGTCTGGAAGACGAGGCGCCGCCCGCTCATGCGCCGAAGCTGCTCCACCGCGCGCGCATGGCTGCCCGGCTTGCCGATGGCCTGGCCGTCGAGGTCGGCCACCTGGTCGGCACCGATGACGATGGCCTCGGGATGGCGCGCCGCCACGTCGCGCGCCTTTTCCAGCGCCAGCCGCAGCGCCAGCGCCGCCGGCGCCTCGCGCGGCCGCGGCGTCTCGTCGACCTGCGGCGCCACCACCGTGAAGGCCAAGCGCAGCCGCGACAGCAACTCGTGCCGGTAGCGCGAGGTGGAAGCGAGGATCAGGGCAGGGGCGCTCATCGGTGGCAATTGTTCCATCGCCGCTGCCAGTTGGGCGCCCCGCTACACTGGCTTCATGACAGCGCGCGATTTCGATGTCCGTCGGCTGGACGTGCCGGCGTTCGCCAAGGCGGCGGCGCAGCGCGAGGGGGCTTGGCCGCTGCAGGGGTTCCGGCGGCTGCGCGACCTGCTGGCGCCAACGCCAACGCCAACGCCGACGCCGACGGCGGCCGAGGGCGAGCCGCCGCCCGAGGTGCACTGGAGCTTGCGCGGCGAAGAGCGCCCGGCGCGCGCCGGGCAGCCGCCGCAGGTCTGGCTGTATCTGGCGGCGGATGCCGTGTTGCCGCTGATCTGCCAGCGCTGCCTGCAGCCGCTGCAGCAGCCGCTGGCGCTGCAGCGACAGTTCCAGTTCGTGCCGGGCGAGGACGCCGCGGCCAAGCTCGACGGCGAGGTCGAGCACGAGGTGCTGCCGCTGACGCACGACCTCGACGTCCACGCCCTGCTGGAAGACGAACTGCTGCTCGACCTGCCGCTGGTGCCGCGCCACGAGGTCTGCCCGCAGCCCTTGCCGGTGGCGGCCGACGCCGCCGAGCCGCAGGACGCGCATCCCTTCGCGGCGCTGGCCGCGCTGCGGCGTCCGCAAAGCTAGCGCTGATATACTCGAAGGCTTTGCGCCGCGCTCCCAGGAGATCATCATGGCCGTTCAGCAGAACAAGAAGTCGCCGTCCAAGCGCGGCATGCACCGCTCGCACAATGCGATTGCCGCCCCCGGCACCGCGATCGAGCCGACCACCGGCGAAGTGCACCTGCGCCACCACATCAGCCCGACCGGCTTTTATCGCGGCCGCAAGGTCCTGAAGACCAAGGCCGACGCCTGAGCCGCGGCGCTGCGGCGCCTGCTGCCGGCGCCTGCCTTCGCAGGTGCGGCGCTGGGCCCGTGATTCGATGACACCGACGTGTCTCGCGGTCGACTGCATGGGGGGGGATCACGGTCCCGCCGTCACCCTGCCGGCCTGCCGCGCCTTTCTTGACCACCATCCCGACGCAAGCCTGGTGCTGGTGGGCTCGGCCGAGGCCTTGGCGCCGACCGCCGGCTGGCCGCGCTGCACGCAGGTGACGGCCTCGCAGGTGGTGCTGATGGACGACCCCATCGAGACCGCGATGCGCCACAAGCGCGATTCGTCGATGCGGGTGGCGATCAGCCAGCTCAAGGCCAAGGACGGCGGAGTGCCCGCGGCGCAGGCCTGCGTCTCGGCCGGCAACACCGGCGCGCTGATGGCGGTGGCGCGCTACGTGCTCAAGACGATGGAAGGCATCGAGCGGCCGGCCATCGCCTACGCCATGCCCAACCAGGCCGACGGCACCACCACCGTGCTGGACCTCGGCGCCAACGTCGACTGCACGGCCGAACACCTGCTGCAGTTCGCGGTGATGGGCAGCGCGCTGGCCGCCGCGATGCACGCCGACGAAGGCGAGATCGAGCCCACGGTCGGCCTGCTCAACATCGGCGAGGAGATGATCAAGGGCGGCGAGACCATCCGCCGCGCCGGCGAACTGCTGCGCGCGGCGCAGGCGGCCGGCCACCTCAACTTCATCGGCAACGTCGAGGGCAACGACATCTACAAGGGCACCTCCGACGTGGTGGTCTGCGACGGCTTCGTCGGCAACGTGCTGCTGAAGACGTCGGAAGGCCTGGCGACGATGATCACCGAGTTCATGCGCCAGGAGTTCACCCGCGGGCCGCTGTCCAAGCTGGCGGCGCTGGCGGCGCTGCCGGTGCTCAAGCGCTTCAAGAAGCGGGTCGACCCGCGGCGCTACAACGGCGCGGCCCTGCTGGGGCTGCGCGGCCTGGTCTTCAAGAGCCATGGCTCGGCCGATGCACTGTCGTTCGAGCAGGCCTTGCGCCGCGCGTATGATGCGGCGCGCAACCGGCTGCTCGATCGTGTGCACGATCGGATCGCCGAGACCATGCAATCGATCCCCGCCGTGACCGAAGGCCTGCCGCCCGTCGATCCGGCCCGCCGCGCCGCATGAATCCCAGCCCAGCGAAGTACTCGCGAATCACCGGCACCGGCAGCCACCTGCCCGAAACGCGCCTCGACAATGCGGCGTTGGCCGCGCGACTGGCGGCCGATGGCATCGAGACCAGCGACGCCTGGATCGTCGAGCGCACCGGCATCCGCGCCCGCCACTTCGCCGCCGAAGGCCAGCTCGCCAGCGACCTGGCGGTGATCGCCGCGCAACAAGCGCTGCAAGCCGCCGGCCGCCGGCCCGACGAGATCGACCTGATCATCGTCGCGACCTCGACGCCGGACATGATCTTCCCGTCCACCGCCTGCATCGTGCAGCGCAAGCTGGGCATGCACGGCGGCGCGGCCTTCGACCTGCAGGCCGTGTGCACCGGCTTCGTCTACGCGCTGGCGACGGCCGATTCGATGATCCGCAGTGGCCTGGCGACGCGCGCGCTGGTGATCGGCTCGGAAGTGTTCTCGCGCATCCTCGACTTCAAGGACCGCGGCACCTGCGTGCTGTTCGGCGACGGCGCCGGCGCCGTGGTGCTGGAAGGCAGCGACCAGCCGGGCCTGCTGGCCAGCGAACTGCACGCCGACGGCCGCCACGCCGGCATCCTGTGCGTGCCCGGCCAGGTGCGCGGCGGCGCGGTGACCGGCGACCCCTTCCTGCGCATGGACGGCCAGGCGGTGTTCAAGCTGGCGGTCGGTGTGCTCGACAGCGTCTCGCGCTCGGTGCTGGCCAGGGCCGGCCGCGCGGCCGACAGCGTGGCCTGGCTGATTCCGCACCAGGCCAACATCCGCATCATGAGCAGCGCGGCGCGCAAGCTGGGGCTGCCGGCCGAACGGCTGGTGGTCACCGTCAACGAGCACGGCAACACCTCGGCGGCGTCGATCCCGCTGGCGCTGGACTGCGCGGTGCGCGACGGGCGCATCCGCCGCGGCCACTCGGTGCTGCTGCAAGGTGTGGGCGGCGGCTTCACCTGGGGCGCGGTGCTGCTCGACTTCTGACGGACTTCAACTCCTCGCCAACCATGCCTTCGTTCGCATTCGTCTTTCCCGGCCAGGGCTCGCAAAGCGTGGGCATGCTCGACGCCTGGGGCGACCATCCCGCCGTGCGCGCGGTGCTGGCCGAGGCCAGCCAGGCGCTGGGCGAAGACGTGGCCGCGTTGATCCACGACGGCCCGGCCGACAAGCTGGGCCTGACCGAGAACACGCAGGTCGTGATGCTCACGGCCGGCGTGGCCTGCTACCGCGCCTGGATCGCCGAAGGCGGCGCCGCGCCGGCCGCAGTGGCCGGGCATTCGCTGGGCGAATACAGCGCGCTGGTGGCCGCCGGGGCTTTCAGCCTGGCCGATGCCGTGCCGCTGGTGCGCCTGCGCGCCCAGGCCATGCAGGCCGCGGTGCCGGTGGGCGCCGGCGCGATGGTGGCGGTGCTGGGGCTGGAGGCCGACGCCGTGCGCGCCGCCTGCACCCAGGCCAGTGCCGAGGTCGGCGAGCCGGTGTCGGCCGCCAACTTCAACGAACCCAAACAGATCGTGATCGCCGGCACCAAGGCCGCGGTCGCGCGGGCGAGCGAGTTGCTCAAGGCCGCCGGCGCCAAGCGCGCGCTGCCGCTGCCGGTGTCAGCGCCGTTCCACTCGGTGCTGATGAAGCCGGCCGCCGAGCGCCTGGCCGAGCGGCTGAAGGACGTGGCGATCCAGCCGCCGGCCATCGCCGTGGTCAACAACATCGACGTCGCCGTCGAGACCGACCCGCAGCGCATCCGCGATGCGCTGTACCGCCAGGCCTTCGGCCCGGTGCGCTGGGTGGAAGTGATGCAGGCGCTGCAGGCACGCGGCATCGGCCATGTGGTGGAATGCGGGCCGGGCAAGGTGCTGTCGCGCATGGTGCCGCGCATCGTGCCGGAGATGGTGGCCGGCGCCTTGTTCGATCCGGCCTCGCTGGCCGAAACCAGGGGACTGCTGTCGTGAGTAGCACCGAGGCACAGGTCGCCTTCGTCACCGGCGCATCGCGCGGCATCGGCCGCGCCATCGCGGCGGCGCTGGCGGCGCGCGGTTTCCGGGTCATCGGCACCGCCACCAGCGAAGCGGGCGCCGCCGCCATCAGCGCGGCGCTGGCCGCGCATCCGGGCTGTTCGGGCATCTGCCTCAACGTCAACGACGGCGCGGCGGTCGATGCCGCGCTCGACGCCGCGATCAAGCAGCACGGCGGCTTGCACGTGCTGGTGAACAACGCCGGCATCACGCGCGACGGCTTGTCGATGCGCATGCGCGACGACGACTGGGACGCCGTGCTCGACACCGACCTCAAGGCCGTGTTCCGCACCTGCCGCGCCGCCATGCGCCAGATGATGAAGCAGCGCTACGGGCGCATCGTCAACATCACCTCGGTGGTCGGGGCCAGCGGCAACGCCGGGCAGGCCAATTACGCCGCCGCCAAGGCCGGCGTGGCCGGGCTGACGCGGGCGCTGGCGCGCGAGCTGGGGCCGCGCAGCATCACGGTGAACTGCATTGCGCCGGGCTTCATCGCCACCGACATGACCGATGCACTGACCGAGGCCCAGAAGACCGCGCTGCTGGGCGTGATCCCGCTGGCGCGGCTGGGCAGCCCGGACGACGTGGCGCACGCGGTGGCGTTCCTGGCCTCGCGCGAGGCCGGCTACATCACCGGCGCCGAACTGCACGTCAACGGCGGCATGTACATGAGTTGAGCGCCTGCCGCCGGCCGGGCGGCCCGCCAGGGTCGCATCGGTAGAATCGCGCGCTGTTTTTCCGATACCCACTCCTGGAGGAGTCATGAGCGACATCGAAGCACGAGTCAAGAAGATCATCGCCGAACAACTCGGCGTGCCCGAGGCCGACGTCAGCAACGAGAAGGCTTTCGTCGCCGACCTCGGTGCCGACTCGCTCGACACGGTCGAACTGGTGATGGCCCTCGAAGACGAGTTCGGCATCGAGATCCCCGACGAAGAAGCCGAGAAGATCACCACCGTGCAGCTCGCGATCGACTACGCGGTCGCCCACCAGAAGGCCTGAGCGCGTTCATGACCAAGCGCCGCGTGGTCGTCACCGGGCTGGGCATCATCAGCCCGGTCGGCAACACGGTGGCCGAAGCCTGGGCCAACCTCGTCGCCGGCCGCTCCGGCGTGGGCCCGGTGACCAAGTACGACGTGTCGGCGATGAACTCGCGCATCGCCGGCGAGGTGAAGAACTTCAACGTCGAAGGCGTCTTTCCGGCCAAGGAAGCGCGCCACGTCGACACCTTCATCCACTACGGCGTGGCGGCGGCGCTGCAGGCCGTAGCCGATGCCGGGCTGCCGCACGGCGAGGCGCTGGGCGAAGAGGGCGCGCAGCGCATCGGTTGCCTGATCGGCTCGGGCATCGGCGGGCTGCCGATCATCGAAGCCAACTACAAGGAATACCACGAGCGCGGTGCGCGCCGCATCTCGCCGTTCCTGATTCCGGCCTCGATCATCAACATGATCTCGGGCCACGTCTCCATCCGCTTCGGCTACACCGGCCCCAACCTGGGCGTGGTGACGGCCTGCACCACCGGCCTGCACGGCATTGGCCTGGCGGCCCGCCTCATTCAATACGGCGACGCCGACGCGATGCTGGCCGGCGGCGCCGAATCGACCATCTCGGCGCTGGGCGTCGGCGGCTTCGCCGCGGCGCGCGCGCTGTCCACGCGCAACGACGACCCGGTCGGCGCCTCGCGCCCCTGGGACCGCGGGCGCGACGGGTTCGTGATCGGCGAGGGCGCCGGCGTGCTGGTGCTCGAAGAGCGCGAATACGCGCTGCGCCGCGGCGCGCGCATCTATGCCGAACTGGCCGGCTTCGGCATGAGCGGCGACGCGTTTCACATCACCGCGCCCAACGTCGACGGTCCGCGGCGCTCGATGCAGGCGGCGCTGCGCGATGCCGGCTTGGCGCCCGACGCGGTGCAGTACCTCAACGCCCACGGCACCTCCACGCCGTTGGGCGACGTCAACGAGACCAACGCCATCAAGGCGGCCTTCGGCGATGCGGCCAAGAAGAGCCTGGTGGTCAACTCCACCAAGTCGATGACCGGCCACCTGCTGGGCGGCGCCGGCGGCATCGAATCGGTGTTCACCGTGCTGGCCTTGCACCACCAGGTGTCGCCGCCGACCATCAACCTGACCGACCCCGACCCCGAGTGCGACCTCGACTACTGCGCCAACGAAGCGCGCAGCCTGAAGATCGAGGTGGCGATGAAGAACAACTTCGGCTTCGGCGGCACCAACGGTACGCTGCTGTTCAAGCGCGCCTGATCAGCATGCGCACCGCGCCGCCGGTGCAGATGGCCTGCGGCCGCGATCCGCGCTGGAGCGCCGGCGTCGCGGCGCTGACGGCCTTGTCGTCGGCCACGGGGCTGGCCTGGGCGCTGTGGCAGTCGGCGGCGCCGCCGGCGCTGCGCTGGACGCTGGCGCCGGCGGCTGCCGTGCTGCTGGGCGGCCTGGCCTGGCGCCGGCTGCAGCAGCAACCCGAGCGGCGGCTGATTTGGAACGGCAGTGCCTGGACCCTGGATGAGGCGGCGGCCGACGTGGAACTGATGATCGATCTCGGAAACTGGCTGCTGCTGCGCGTGACCACCACCGCCGACGGCCGCGCCCACGCCCATTGGCTGCCCTTGAGCCTGGGGCCAAGCCTGGGTCCAAGCCTGGGCCGCGGCGGCGCGGCGGCGCCCGCTTCGTCGGCCCGCCACCTGTGCCGCGCGGCGCTGCTGGCGCACGCCGGGCACGCCGGCCATGCCGGGCATGGCGGCCACGCCGGCCATGCCGGGCATGGCGGCCACGCCGCCTGAAGCTTGCAATGGCCGACAACGATGCCGACGCCCTGCTGGTCGACCGCGCGCGCCGCGGCGACACGGCGGCCTTCGAGATGCTGGTGGTCAAGTACCAGCGGCGCATCGAGCGGCTGATCTCGCGCATGGTGCGCGACACCGACCTGGTGCAGGATGTCGCGCAGGAGACCTTCATCCGCGCCTACCGCGCGATGCCGCAGTTCCGCGGCGAGAGCGCCTTCTACACGTGGCTGTACCGCATTGCGATCAACACCGCCAAGAAGACGCTGGTCGAGCTCAAGCGCGACCCGCTGGTGTCCGAGTCAAGCCTCGTTCGAGGGGAGGATGGCGAGGAAACTTCCCGTGTCGAGAACGAACTAACCGACGGCGAAACCCCCGAGGCCTTGATGGCGAGCAAGGAAATCGCCGCCGCGGTGAACTCGGCCATCGAGGCGCTGTCTGAGGATCTGCGGCAGGCGATCACGCTGCGCGAGATCGAAGGCCTGAGCTACGAAGAGATTTCCGACGTGATGAATTGCCCCATCGGCACCGTCCGCTCCCGCATCTTCCGCGCCCGCGAAGCGATCGCCGCCCGCCTGCGGCCCTTGCTCGACACCCGCGACGGCGAACGCTGGTAAGCCGCCGGTCCCCCGTCCTTGAAAGCCCCTTGCGCATGACTGCCTCTCTCACCCCGGATCCGGCCGAGCGCCAGCCGCTGCGCGAGCAGTTGTCCAGCTTCGTCGACGGCGAATGCCTGTCGGCGGCGGCCGACGAGACCTGCCGCCGCTGGCGCGACGATGCCGACTGCCGACGCCAATGGCATGCCTATCACCTGATCGGCGACGTGCTGCGCGCCGATGACCTGCACGCCTCGCGGCGGGGCGATGCGGCCTTCCTGGCGGCGCTGCGCGTGCGCCTGGCGGCCGAACCGGTGACGCTGGCGCCGGCCCCCTTGCCGAAGGCGCCGCAGCGCGAAGCGCGCCACGCGCGGCGCTGGCTGCGACCGGTCGCCGCGGCGGCCGGCGTGATGGCGGTGGGCGTGACCATCGTCGCGCTGCGGCCCGAGGCCACGGGGCCCAGCGGCTGGGACCAGCGCATCGCGGCCACGCCGCCGGCCGGGCAACTGGCGGTGCAGCGCGTCGAACGCGCGGCCGTGCCGGCCTCGGCCCAGGCGCTGGTGATCGACCGGCAGTTGATCCGCGATGCCCGGCTCGACGCCTACTTCGAAGCCCATCGCGGCGTCACCGGCGTCGTGCCCTCGGCCGTGCCCGGCGGCGCCCCGCGCAGCGTCGAGATCCTGGTGCCGCAGCGGTGAGGCGCTGGGTGCGCCCACTGCGCTACGGGCTGGCGCCGTGCTGGCTGCTGGCCGCGTTGCTGCCGGCCTGGGCCGGCCCGCTGGCCGACACCCGCCCCGGGCCGGCGCCGGCCACCGACGCCAGGGTCTGGCTGGCGCGCATCCACACGGCGGCCAACGCGCTCAACTACCAGGGCGTGATGGTCTTCAGCACCGAAGGCGTGTTCTCCAGTTCGCGGGTGGCGCACTTCAGCGTGGCCAGCAACGTCTACGAGCGCATCGAGGCGCTGGACGGCAAGCAGCGGCAGGTCTATCGGCTCAACGACAAGGTGCACACCGTGTGGCCGCAGTCGGGGCTGGCGGTGGTGGAGACGCGCAGCATGCTGACCAACCTGCCGTCGTCCACGCAGTCGGTGGAGCCGCGGGCGCTGGAGCAATACGAGTTGCGCGCCGAGGGCCAGGAGCGCGTGGCCAACCGCCAGGCCTTCGTCTTCCTGCTGCAGCCGCGCGACGAGTGGCGCTACGCGCAGCGCGTGTGGGCCGACACGGCCAGCGGGCTGATGCTGCGCTCCGAAGTGATCGACCCATCGCGCAAGGTGCTGGAATCGGCCGCCTTCACCGAGGTGGAGATCGGCGTACGGGCGCAGCCGCGCAGCGTGGAAGAACCCATCCGCAAGCTCGAAGCCCTGCGCGTGCTGCGACCGGCCTACCAGCCCACGCGGCTGGAAGACCAGGGCTGGGAACTCAACCAGCCGGTGGTGGGCTTTCGCCTGGCGCACTGCGTCAAGCGGCCGGCCGACCTGCAGGCCAGCGTGGCGGCCGGCGCCGAGCCGGTGGCCGAGGTCACGCAGGCCGTGTTCAGCGACGGGCTGACGCATGTCTCGCTGTTCATCGAGCCGTTCGATCCGGCGCGCCACCGCAAGGACATCCAGGCCCAGTTCGGCGCCACCCATTCGATGACGGGGCGCAAGGGCGACCACTGGGTCACCGCGATGGGCGACGTGCCGCCGGCCACGCTGCGCCAGTTCATCGACGCGCTCAAGCGCCGGCCTTGAATCATTCGTTTGCTTAGAGATGGAGTTCGTCCCGATGCCTTCCTTGCCCTCTCGTTCGCTGCACCTGTGGACTTCGATGGCCGTGCTGCTGGCCGCGCTGAGCCTGGGCCCGGTGCCGGCGGCCCACGCCCAGGGCGGCGGCAGCATCGCGCAACTGCCTGACTTCAGCGAACTGGTCGAGCGGGTCGGCCCCGCGGTGGTGAACATCCGCACGCTGGAGCGTGGCCGCACGGCGTCCGGCGGCGGGCTCGACCCCAGCGTCGAAGAGTTCTTCCGCCGCTTCGGCATTCCGCTGCCCGGCGGGCGCGGCGACCAGCGCCGCACGCCGCGCAGCGACAGCGACGACGAGCCGCAGCAGCGCGGCGTGGGCTCGGGCTTCGTGCTCAGTGCCGACGGCTACATCATGACCAACGCGCACGTCGTCGACGGCGCCGATGAAGTGCTGGTCACGCTGACCGACAAGCGCGAGTTCAAGGCCCGCATCATCGGCGCCGACAAGCGCACCGACGTCGCGCTGGTGAAGATCGAAGCCACCGGGCTGCCGTTCGTGAAGATCGGCGACAGCAACAAGGTCAAGGTCGGCGAATGGGTGATGGCCATCGGCTCGCCCTTCGGGCTGGACAACAGCGTGACCGCCGGCATCGTCAGCGCCAAGGCGCGCGACACCGGCGACTACGTGCCCTTCATCCAGACCGACGTGGCGATCAACCCCGGCAACTCCGGCGGCCCGCTGATCAACCTGCGCGGCGAGGTGGTGGGCATCAACTCGCAGATCTACAGCCGCTCGGGCGGCTTCATGGGCATCTCGTTCGCGATCCCGATGGAAGAGGCGATGCGCGTGTCCGACCAGTTGCGCACCAACGGCCGCGTGATCCGCGGCCGCATCGGCGTGCAGATCGCCCCCGTCACCAAGGACGTGGCCGAGGCGATCGGCCTGGGCAAGCCGGCCGGCGCGCTGGTGCAGAGCGTGGAGTCGGGCCAGCCGGCCGAGAAGGCCGGCGTCGAGGCCGGCGACATCATCGTCAAGGTCGACGGTAAGCCGGTGGAGAAGTCGGGCGACCTGCCGCGCATCATCGGCAACCTCAAGCCGGGCTCGAAGACTTCGCTGCAGGTCTTCCGCCGCGGCAGCACGCGCGACTTGACGGTGAGCATCGGCGAACTCGAAGCCGAGCAGCCGACGCGCAAGGCGCAGCAAAGCCAGCCGGGCGCCGCGCCGCCGGCCAAGAGCGCGCTGGGTCTCACGGTGGCCGACTTGAGCGACGCGCAGAAGAAGGAACTGCGCGTGCGCGGCGGCGTGCGCGTCGAGGCGGTGGATGGCGCTGCCGCGCGCGCCGGGCTACGCGAAGGCGACGTGATCCTGTCGCTGGACAACACCGACATCAGCGACAGCAAGCAGTTCGCGACGGTGGCCGCGCGGGTCGAGAAGGCACGCACCGTCAGCGTGCTGGTGCGCCGCGGCGACGCCGTCAACTACCTGGTGATCCGGCCGGTGCGGTGAAGCCGGTGCCCGCCGCCGACTAGCCTAGTGCGGCGGCGGGTCTTTTCGCCAGACGAAATTCGGCAAGTTCCGGGCCAGGGTCGATGCCTGGCATGCCTTGTCGGGAATAAGTTAGCTGTCGTTTACTTCAATGCGCTGGTTCTTCGGGATTAGTAATCCTTCAGTCTAGAATCCAGGGCTTGCAGTCTGCTTTTAGCTGCATTTCGACCGCGGAGATCTAACCCGTCGGCTGGCCCGGCATGGCGTCGGTCAACATGTGGATAAGCTGTGGATGGTTTTCATTGTTGGAGGGCTGCAACGGCCGGAAAACAAGCACTGGCGCGGCTTTTCGGCGAGTCCTTTTGGCTACAATGAAGTCCCAACAAGCAGTTGCCAAACGTTCTGTTGGAAGGCACGTCACCACTTCGACGTGCCTTTTTTTTAGCTGCAGCACGGCGCCTCGCGCCTTCACATCGCTGCGCGATGTGAGCTTTCGCTGAAGCGGCTTCGCCGCTTTGCCAGCCCGCAAGCGAAGCCCGCATCCGATCCTCATGAACCACATCCGAAACTTCTCGATCATTGCCCACATCGACCACGGCAAGAGCACGTTGGCCGATCGGATCATCCAGCGCTGCGGCGGCTTGAGCGATCGCGAGATGGAAGCGCAGGTGCTCGACTCGATGGACATCGAGCGCGAGCGCGGCATCACCATCAAGGCGCAGACCGCGGCGTTGCAGTACACCGCGCGCGACGGGCAGGTCTACAACCTCAACCTGATCGACACGCCGGGGCACGTGGACTTCTCGTACGAAGTCAGCCGCTCGCTCTCGGCCTGCGAAGGCGCGCTGCTGGTGGTCGACGCCAGCCAGGGCGTCGAAGCGCAGACGGTGGCCAACTGCTACACCGCGCTCGAACTCGGCGTGGAGGTGGTGCCGGTCCTCAACAAGATGGACCTGCCGCAGGCCGACCCCGAGAACGCCAAGGCCGAGATCGAGGACGTGATCGGCATCGACGCCAGCCACGCCATCCCCTGCTCGGCGAAGACCGGCATGGGCATCGACGAGATCCTGGAGGCGGTGATCGAGCGCATTCCCGCGCCGCGCGGCAACCCCGACGGGCCGCCGCGCGCGATGATCATCGACAGCTGGTTCGACAACTACGTCGGCGTCGTGATGCTGGTGCGCGTGGTCGACGGCGCGCTGGCCAAGGGCGAGCGCATCCGGCTGATGGCCACCGATGCGGTCTACGGCATCGAGCAGATGGGCGTGTTCACGCCCAAGTCAGAGCCGCGCGAGCGGCTGGCCGCCGGCGAGGTGGGCTTCATCATCAGCGGCATCAAGGAACTGCACGCGGCCAAGGTCGGCGACACGATCACGCTGGAAAAAAAGCTGCCCAACAACGCCGGGCCGGCGACGGAGCCGCTGCCGGGCTTCAAGGAGATCAAGCCGCAGGTCTTCGCCGGGCTGTACCCGACCGAGGCCAGCGAGTACGACTCGCTGCGCGACGCGCTGGAGAAGTTGAAGCTCAACGACAGCAGCCTGCGCTTCGAGCCCGAGGTCAGCCAGGCTTTAGGCTTCGGCTTCCGCTGCGGCTTCCTCGGGCTGCTGCACATGGAGATCGTGCAGGAGCGGCTGGAGCGCGAGTTCGACCAGGACCTGGTGACCACCGCGCCCTCGGTCGTCTACGAGGTCGAGCTCAACGACGGCACCGTGCTGCAGGTGGAGAACCCCAGCAAGATGCCCGACCAGGGCCGCATCCGCGAGATCCGCGAGCCCATCGTCACCGTGCACCTGTACATGCCGCAGGACAGCGTGGGCCCGGTGATGACGCTGGCCAACCTCAAGCGCGGCGTGCAGATGAACATGGCCTACCACGGCAAGCAGGTGATGCTGACCTACGAGCTGCCGCTGGCCGAGATCGTGCTGGACTTCTTCGACAAGCTGAAGTCGGTGAGCCGCGGCTACGCCAGCATGGACTACGAGTTCAAGGAGTACCGCGCCGCCGATGTCGTGAAGGTCGACATCCTGATCAACGGCGACCGCGTCGACCCGCTGGCGATGATCGTGCACCGCGCGCAAAGCCAGTTCCGCGGCCGCGCGGTGGTGGCCAAGATGCGCACCCTGATCCCGCGCCAAATGTACGACGTGGCGATCCAGGCCTCGATCGGCGCCAACATCATCGCCCGCGAAGACGTCAAGGCGCTGCGCAAGAACGTGCTGGCAAAATGCTACGGCGGAGACATCACGCGCAAGCGCAAGCTGCTTGAAAAACAAAAGGCCGGCAAGAAGCGCATGAAGCAGATCGGCACCGTCGAGGTGCCGCAGGAGGCCTTCCTCGCCATCCTGCAGGTCGACGACTAAACCATCCACGAGACCGCATGAGCTCAATCACTGCCGCGCTGTACGGCGCGCTGATCGTCTACCTGGGTGGCTGGTTCCTCGGCTACTGGACCGGCAACTTCGCGCTGCTGCTGATGCTGCTGACGGTGATCACGCTGGCCTACTGGCTGGCCGAGCGCCTGCGCTTCCGGCCCGCGCGCGAGGCCGCGGCCGCCGAACTGGAGCGCCAGGACGCCGAGCGCCGCGCCGGCCTGGCCAAGATGGGCATCGACAAGGTCGACGGCAACGTGCAGGAGGCCAAGTCGCGGCTGCTGATGCAGCCCTGGTGGCTGGACTGGACCGCGGGCCTGTTCCCGGTGATCCTGATCGTCTTCCTGCTGCGCAGCTTCTTGTTCGAGCCTTTCAAGATCCCCTCGGGCTCGATGATCCCCACGCTGCTGGTCGGCGACCTCATCCTCGTCAACAAATTCCACTACGGCGTGCGCTTGCCGGTGATCAACAAGAAGATCATCGCCAACCACGACCCGCAGCGCGGCGACGTGATGGTCTTCCGCTACCCGGTGGACCCGCGGCAGGACTACATCAAGCGCGTGGTCGGTATCCCCGGCGACGAGGTGACCTACGCCAACCAGACGCTCACCATCAACGGCCAGAAGGTGGTGACCGTGCCCAAGGGCGAGTTCTACGACGAGGACAGCCTGCGCTACAGCCCGCAGTTCAGCGAGAAGCTGGGCGCCGTCGAGCACAACATCCTGGTCGACCCGCGCCGGCAGGCCTACTATGGGCCCGACCCCAAGAGCTTTCCGATGCACGAGAATTGCCGCTACAGCGCCGAAGGCGTGACCTGCAAGGTGCCGCCGGGGCACTACTTCATGATGGGAGACAACCGCGACAATTCGCAGGACTCCCGCTTCTGGGGCTTCGTGCCCGATGAGAATATCGTCGGCCGTGCCTTCTTCGTGTGGATGAACTTCGGCAACCTCGGGCGCATCGGCTCCTTCCATTGAAGGGCCTTGCAGGAGACGGAACCAAGATGACGATGCCTTCGCCCCGTCCAAGCCGCCAGCGCGGCCTCACGCTGTTCGGCCTGCTGTTCTGGGCCATCGTCGTCGGCGCGGTCGCCTACCTGGTGCTGCGCGTGTTCCCCACCGTCAACGAGTACCTGACGATCAAGCGCTCGATCGAAAAGGTGGCCGCCGCCAGCCCCAACACGGTGGCCGAGGTGCGCGCCGCCTTCGACCGCCAGAAGGAGATCGAGTACTCGATCAGCTCCATCAGCGGCAAGGACCTCGAGGTGACCAAGGAGAACGACAAGATCGTGATCGGCTTCGCCTACGACAAGGAGATTCCGATCTACGGCCCGGTCTTCCTGCTGATCAAGTACGAAGGCCGCTCGAAGTAAGGCGCCGCGCGCCGATCGTTCGCCCGCATGGACCCCCGCATCGACGCGTTGCAGCAGCGCCTGGGCCACCGCTTCAGCCAGCCCCGGCTGCTGACCCGCGCGCTGACGCACCGCAGCGGCAGCGCCGAGCACAACGAGCGGCTCGAGTTCCTCGGCGACGCGGTGCTCAACCTCGCGGTCTCCGGCCTGCTGTACGAGCGCTTCTCGGGCTCCGACGAAGGCGACCTCACCCGCGTGCGCGCGCACCTCGTGCGCGAGGAAAGCCTGCACCGCCTGGCGCTGCAGCTCGGCCTGCCCGAGGTGCTGCGCCTGTCCGACGGCGAGCAGCGCGGCGGCGGCGCGCAGCGCGCCTCGATCCTGGCCGATGCGCTGGAAGCCATCATCGGCGCGGTCTACCTCGACGGCGGCTTCGAGCCGGCGCAAGCCGTGGTGCAGCGCCTGCTGGGCGAGCTGATCGGCGGCAGCGAGGTCGACGCCTGGACCAAGGACGCCAAGACCGAGCTGCAGGAATGGCTGCAGGCGCGCCGCATCGCGGTGCCGGCCTACCGCATCACGGCCACCCGCGGCCAGGCGCATGCGCAGACCTTCGAGGTCGAATGCGCCGTCGCCGCGCTCGGCATGAGCGAGAAGGGCGAAGGCAAGTCGCGCCGCGCGGCCGAGCAGGAAGCGGCGCGCCGCATGCTGGAAGCGCTGAAAGCCAGCGACCGCCCCGGCGGCCCGCTCCGATCATGAGCGAAGCGGCCGCCGTGCCGCCGCAGCGCTGCGGCCTCGTCGCCATCGTCGGCCGGCCCAACGTCGGCAAGTCGACGCTGCTCAACGCGCTGGTCGGGCAGAAGATCAGCATCACCTCGCGCAAGGCGCAGACCACGCGCCACCGCATCACCGGCGTGCGCACGCTGGGCCAGGCGCAGTTCGTCTTCGTCGACACGCCGGGCTTCCAGACCGGCCACGCCAGCGCGCTGAACCGCAACCTCAACAAGACCGTGCAGGCGGCGCTGGGCGACGTCGACGCCGTGCTGTTCCTGGTGGAGGCCGGCCGCTTCGGGCTCGACGACGCCAAGGTGCTGGCGCTGCTGCCGCCGGACAAGCCGACGCTGCTGATCGCCAACAAGCTCGACGCCGTCAAGCGCCGCAACGACCTGCTGCCCTGGCTCAAGAGCATGCAGGAGCGCCACGCCTTCGCCGAGTTCGTGCCGATGTCGGCCACGCGCGAGGCCGACGTGCAGCGCCTGCTGGGCATCCTCGAAAAGTACCTGCCCGAACAGCCCTGGCTGCACGAAGAAGACGCGCTGACCGACCGCAGCGACCGCTTCCTGGCCGCCGAGATCGTGCGCGAGAAGCTGTTCCGCCTGACCGGCGACGAGTTGCCCTATGCCTCCACCGTCGTGATCGACCAGTACGAAGAGGAAGGCAAGCTCAGGCGCATCGGCGCCACCATCATCGTCGAGCGCGAGGCGCACAAGGGCATGGTGATCGGCGAAGGCGGCGAGCGGCTCAAGCGCATCGGCAGCGAGGCGCGGCAAGAGCTGGAGACGCTGCTCGACGCCAAGGTCTTCCTCGAACTGTGGGTCAAGGTGCGCTCGGGCTGGGCCGACGACGAGGCCCACCTGCGCAGCTACGGCTACGAATAGCGTGGCCAGCACCGCCGCGCGCAAGCCGGCCGCGGCGCCGCTGGCGGCCTACGTGCTGCACCGCTGGGACTGGAGCGAGTCCAGCCTGATCGTCGAGCTGTTCACGCGCGAGCGCGGTCGCCTCGCGGTGGCGGCCAAGGGCGCCAAGCGGCCTTACTCGCAACTGCGCCCGGTGCTGATCCCGTTCCAGCGGCTCTCGGTGCAGCTCGGCAAGGCGCCGGCCGACGAATCCGCCGAGGTCCACCTGCTGCGCAGCGCCGAGCGCGCCGAAGGCCCGCCGATGCCGGGCGGCGGCGCGCTGTTCGCCGGCTTCTATCTGAACGAGCTGCTGCTCAAGCTGCTGGCCCGGCACGATCCGCATGCCGCGCTGTTCGACGCTTATGCGCAGGCCGTGGCCGCGCTGCAGGGCGCCGACGAGCCCGGCGTGCAGCTCACGCTGCGCTGCTTCGAGCTGCTGCTGCTGCGCGAACTGGGCGTGCTGCCCGAGCTGGGCTGCGTCACGCTGACGCAGCAGGCGCTGGCGCCGAGTGCGCGCTACGGGCTGCACGCCGAGTCGGGCGTCGTCGCCGCGGCGGCCGGCGAGCCCGGCATCGCCGGCCACGTGCTGGTGTCGATCGAGGCGGCGCTGCAGTCGGGCCGCATCGACGCGCTGCGCGCCGCCGCCGCCACGGCCACCGGCGGCCTGCGCGGGCCTTTGCGCCAGGTGCTTCACTATCATCTGGGCTCGCCCCTGCTGCGCACCCGCCAGGTGATGCAGGACCTGCGCAAGCTCATCGACCGCGAGGCCGTCCGCTCATGAACCCCCTGGTGGCCGACGAGGCCGGATCCGGCGGCCCGCGCCACGACGGGCGCACCGCGCTGTCGGTCAACGTCAACAAGGTCGCGCTGCTGCGCAACAGCCGCCACCTGGGCATTCCCAGCGTACTGCGCGCCGCCACGCTGGCGCTGCAGGCCGGGGCCGACGGCATCACCGTGCACCCGCGGCCCGACGAGCGCCACATCCGCGCGCAGGACGTGCGCGAGCTGGCCGCGCTGCTGAAGGACTGGCCGCAGGCCGAGTTCAACATCGAAGGCAACCCCTTCCACAACCTGCTGCCCTTTGCCCGCGAACTGCGCCCGCAGCAGCTGACCCTGGTGCCCGACGGCGAAGGCCAGTTCACCTCCGACCACGGCTGGGACCTGGCGGCGGACGGCGAACGGCTGCGGCCGCTGATCGCCGAGATCCAGTCGCTCGGCGTTCGCGTCTGCCTCTTCATGGACCCGCTGCCCGAGGCGATGGCACTGGCGCGCGCCGTCGGCGCCGATCGCGTCGAGCTGTACACCGAGCCCTACGCGGCGGCGCATGCCGCCGCATCGACTGATCCAGCGGCGGCGCATGCCGCCGCATCGACTGATCCAGCGGCGGCGCATGCCGCCGCATCGACTGATCCGGCGGCGGCACACGGCACGCCGCAGCAATCCGCTCAATTGGCGCGTTTTGCCGCCGCCGCCCGCGCCGCGCAGGCGGCGGGCCTGGGCGTCAACGCCGGGCACGACCTCAACCGCGACAACCTGGGCGACTTCCTGCGCGCCGTGCCCGGCGTGCTGGAGGTCTCGATCGGCCACGCGCTGGTGGCCGACGCGCTGGAGCTGGGCATGGCCGAGACCGTGCGCGAGTACCAGCGCTGCATTCGCGCCACCGGCACTCGATGATCTACGGCATCGGCACCGACGTCTGCGACGTGCGGCGCGTCCGCGCCGCGCTGCAGCGCCGCGGCGAGCGTTTCGCCGAGCGCGTGCTGGGCGAGCGCGAACTGGCCGTCTTCCGCGCCCGCCGCGCGCGCGCCGAGGTGCGCGGCGTTGCCTACCTCGCCACGCGCTTCTCGGCCAAGGAGGCGTTCTCCAAGGCCATCGGCTTGGGCATCCGCATGCCGATGACCTGGAGCGCCTGCGAGATCCTCAACGAGCCCAGCGGCAAGCCCTACCTGCGCCTGAGCGGCGAGCTGGCCGCGTGGTTCGAGGCGCGCCGCCTGCGCGCCCACGTCACGGTCAGCGACGAGACGGACTACGCGGCATCCTTCGTCGTCGTCGAAACCCTGGAGACTGCGCCATGACGGAACACGCGCCGGTGATCATCGACATCGCCGGCCTCGAACTGACCGCCGACGACCGCCGCCGCCTGCAGCATCCGCTGGTCGGCGGCCTCATCCTCTTCGCGCGCAACTGGGAAGACCGCCGCCAACTCGTCGCGCTGACGGCCGCGATCAAGGCCATCCGCGACGACCTGCTGATCTGCGTCGACCACGAGGGCGGCCGCGTGCAGCGCTTTCGCAGCGACGGCTTCACCGCGCTGCCGCCGATGCGCGTGCTGGGCGAGGCCTGGATGCGCGACGCGCTGGCCGCCACCGACGCCGCCACCGCCGCCGGCCACGTGCTGGGCGCCGAGCTGCGCGCCTGCGGCGTGGACCTGAGCTTCACGCCGGTGCTCGACCTCGACCACGGCGGCAGCCGCGTGATCGGCGACCGCGCCTTCCACCGCGACCCGCGCGTCGTCACCATGTTGGCCAAGAGCCTGATGCACGGCCTGCTGCGCGCCGGCATGGCCAACTGCGGCAAGCACTTTCCGGGGCACGGCTTCGTCAAGGCTGACAGCCACCACGAGGTGCCGGTCGACCGTCGCGCGCTGCGCGCGATCCTGGCCGACGATGGCAAGCCCTACGAATGGCTGAGCACCACGCTCAGCTCGGTGATGCCGGCGCACGTGATCTACCCGCGCGTCGACGACCGGCCGGCCGGCTTCTCCGAGCGCTGGCTGAAAGAGATCCTGCGCGGCGAACTGGGCTTCACCGGCGCGGTGTTCAGCGACGACCTCAGCATGGCTGGCGCGCGCCGCCTGCACGGCCGCGAGCTGAGCTACGCCGAAGCCGCCGCCCTGGCGCTGTCGGCCGGCTGCGACCTCGTGCTGCTGTGCAACCAGTCGCTGGATGGCGGCGCGGCGGTCGACGCCTTGCTCGACGGCCTGGACGACGCCGCGGCGCGCGGCCTGTGGCAAAGCGACCCCGACAGCGAGGCGCGCCGCCTGGCCTTGCTGCCGACCAGCCCGCCGCTGCCCTGGGACGAGCTGATGCAGGACCCGGCGTACCAGCATGCGCTGGAACGCCTGCCGTAAGCTTTGAGCGTTAGCCGGCGCGGCCGCCGGCCTGCTGCTCGAACGGCAGCTGCATCTGCGACAGGTCCTTGCGCGTTTCCACCAGCACCAGCGGACCTTCGTCGACGATGACCACCGGCCGCGGCACGCGCGGCACGCGCACCGGCCGCGGCTCGGCGGCCATCGCCTCCTGCGCGGCGCGGATCTTGTCGGCGTCGCTGTTCACCCACTCCAGCCCGACGCCGGCCGCCAGGCCGCGCAGCTGTTCGATCGGCAGGTCGTAGGGCTCGACGACGGGCGGCGCCGGCGGCAGCGCGATGGGCGCCGCGGCGGCAGCCACGGGCTCGGGCCTCATGGGGGGCACGGGCGTCGCCGGTGTCGTCGGCGTCACCGCCGCCACCGCGGTCACCGCCACCGCCGCCACCGCGGTCACCGGCACCGCGGCTTCGGCGTCACCGGCCACGGCTTCGGCCTCGCCGTTCAACGGCGGGGCGTCGCCATCGCGCGGTTCGCGGCGCACGCGGTCGCGGCCACCGCGGCCGCGGCGGCGGGCACCGTCGCGCTCGCCGGCGTTGGCGTCGTCGCCGGCTGGCGCGCCTTCGGGCGCGGTGGCATCGGCGGCAGGCGCCGCGTCGTCGCCGGCCTCGGCGGGCACGGTCGAAGTCGCCTCGTCGGCCCGGCCTTCGCCGCGGTCGCGGCCGCCGCGCCGGCGGCGGCGCCGGCCGTCGCGCTCGGCGTCATCGCTCACCGGCAGGCCGCCTTCGGCAGCGGCCAGCGGCAGCGCGTCCGAAGGCGCCAACTCGGCGCCGGCCGCCGTGCCGGCTTCGCTGCGCGGGGCGCCGTTGCGCTCGGGCCGCGTGCCGCGGCGGTCGCCGCGCGCGCCGCGTTCGTCGCCGGCGCGGGCGTCACGTCCTTCACGAGCCTCGCGCGCCTCGCGTGCCTCGCGTGCCTCGCCGGGGCCGGCCTCGTCGCGCGGCGGGCGGTTGCCGCGGCCTTCGCTGCGGCCTTCGCTGCTGCGTTCGCCGCTACGTTCACCACGCTCGCCACGTTCGCCGCGGCCGCCGCGGTTGGCACCGCGCTCGCCGCGCCGGCCCTCTCCACGTTCACCACGTTCACCACGTTCGCCGCGCTCGGAACGCTCGCCGCGTTCCCCGCGGCCTTCGCGCTTGTCCGCCGCGGCGGGCGCCGTCTTGGCCTCGGCGGCGGCGGCTGCCGCCGGCATGGGCGCCGGCGCCGGCGGTTCGCCGCCGAAGAGCTTGCGCACCCAGGAGAAGAAGCCGCTGCCGGCAGCCGCCGGCGCCGGCGCCGGGGGCGGCGCCACGGGCGGCGCGATGGCCGGCGCCGCGGCCACCGGCGCGGGGGCCGGTGCCGGCGGGGCCGGCTGGTCGGGCAGCACGCCCTTGATGAGCGGCTCCTGGCGCGCCTTGGCGCGGTCGTTGGCGTCGCGGCGGCGGGTGATGCCGACCTCGTCGTCGGGCTCCTCGATCATCGTGTAGCTGGCCTGCAGGTTCTCCAGCCTCGGGTCGTCGTGGCGCAGCCGCTCGAGCTTGTAGTTAGGCGTCTCCAGGTGCTTGTTGGGCACCAGCAGCACGGTGCAGCGCTGCTTGAGCTCGATCTTGGTGATTTCGGTGCGCTTCTCGTTGAGCAGGAAGCTGGTCACCTCCACCGGCACCTGCACGTGCACGGCGGCGGTGTTGTCCTTCATCGACTCTTCCTGCACCATGCGCAGGATCTGCAGCGCGCTGCTTTCGGTGTCGCGGATGTGGCCGGTGCCGTTGCAGCGCGGGCAGGTGATGTGGTTGCCTTCGGACAGCGCCGGGCGCAGCCGCTGGCGGCTCATCTCCAGCAGGCCGAACTTGCTGATCGAGCTGAACTGCACGCGCGCGCGGTCGTTGCGCAGCGCGTCGCGCAGGCGCTGTTCGACCTCGCGGCGGTTCTTGCTCTCCTCCATGTCGATGAAGTCGACGACGATCAGCCCGCCGAGGTCGCGCAGCCGCATCTGGCGCGCGATCTCGTCGGCGGCTTCGAGGTTGGTGCGGGTGGCGGTCTCCTCGATGTCGCCGCCGCGCGTGGCGCGTGCGCTGTTGACGTCCACCGACACCAGCGCCTCGGTGTGGTCGATGACGATGGCGCCGCCGCTGGGCAGGTTGACGGTGCGGCTGAACGCGGTCTCGATCTGGTGCTCGATCTGGAAGCGGCTGAACAGCGGCGCGTCGTCGCGATAACGTTTCACGCGAGCCGCAGTCTCGGGCATCACGTGGTTCATGAACTGCTGCGCCTGATCGTAGATGTCGTCGGTGTCGATCAGGATCTCGCCGATGTCGGCGGTGAAGTAGTCGCGGATGGCGCGGATGACCAGCGACGATTCCTGGTAGATCAGGAACGCGCCCTTGCCCGCCTTGGAAGCGCCGTCGATGGCGTCCCACAGCTTGAGCATGTAGTTCAGGTCCCACTGCAGCTCGGCCGCGCTGCGGCCGATGCCGGCGGTGCGCGCGATCAGGCTCATGCCCTTGGGGTATTCGAGCTGGTCCAGCGCTTCCTTCAGGTCCTCGCGGTCCTCGCCCTCGATGCGCCGGCTGACGCCGCCGCCGCGCGGGTTGTTGGGCATCAGCACCAGGTAGCGCCCGGCCAGGCTGACGAAGGTGGTCAGCGCCGCGCCCTTGTTGCCGCGCTCTTCCTTTTCCACCTGCACGAGCAGGTTGTCGCCTTCCTTCACGGCGTCTTGGATGCGCGCGTTCTTGACGTCGGCGCCGTCGCGGAAGTAGTTGCGCGAGATCTCCTTGAACGGCAGGAAGCCGTGGCGGTCTTCGCCGTAGTCGACGAAGCAGGCTTCGAGCGAAGGCTCGACGCGCGTGATCACCGCCTTGTAGATGTTGCCCTTGCGCTGCTCGCGCCCCTCGATCTCGGTCTCGAAGTCGAGCAGCTTCTGGCCGTCGACGATCGCCAGCCGCCGCTCTTCGGGCTGCGTGGCATTGATCAGCATTCTTTTCATCTCGTGCGCTCCAAAACGGCGCTGCCGCACGCGGCGGCGCGCCGGTCTCCATCAACCGATGCACGAGAAAGGCGCAGAACCGTTGGCGCGAAATGCCCTGGACTGCAAGCCGCAGCCGCGACCGCGAGGGTCGAGGCTCAGGCCCGCAGCGTTGGCGCTGGCGAGCCGGCGACGCTGGGGCCGCGCACCCCGGCACCGTGCTCCAGCCGCGAGCCGCGCGGCGCACACCCGGCAACGCCGCGGGCCGCACCGGCGGTCTGCCGGGGCCTCAGCGGGGCGGGTTGGAGCAAGATGGACAAGGGGCTTGGGCCGGAAAACGTTGCCGGTCGCTGGCGGGCCAGGCCGGCATCTGGGATGCCGTCTGGCCCTTCGAATCTTTTCGGTGCGGCCGCTGCGACGCCTGGGCATCGTGTGCGGACCGCTGGGTTCTTCGTCGTTCTCTGCCGCCGGCTGCAACCTGCCGCCGGGCCGCTTTGGGGCCCCGGCCTGCAAGCTGCCGCCAGCGTTGCATCACCTCGAACACGCGGGCTTGAAGCCCCCGTGCGCTGCCACGCCGTTTGTTCAGTGCCGGCTAAACTTCGAAGAATCAAGCACTTATCACACGAACGTGGAGCGCCGGATTATAGAGGCCAAAGCCGCGCCGGCGGTCAGGCAGGTGGTGGTGGACGAAGCGTCCGACGGCCAGCGGCTGGACAACTTCCTGCTGCGGCTGCTCAAGGGCGTGCCCAAGACGCATGTCTACCGCGTCATCCGCTCCGGCGAGGTGCGCGTCAACAAGGGCCGCGCCAGCGCCGACACGCGGCTGGCCACGGGCGACGAGTTGCGCGTGCCGCCGGTGCGCGTGGCCGAGCGGCGCGCCGACGCGGCGCCGCCGCCGGCGCGCGAGTTCCCGCTGCTGTACGAGGACGACCACCTGCTGGCCATCGCCAAGCCCGCCGGCGTGGCGGTGCACGGCGGCAGCGGCGTCAGCTTCGGCGTGATCGAGCAGTTGCGCCAGGCGCGCCCGCAGGCCCGCTTCCTGGAACTGGTGCACCGCCTCGACAAGGAGACCTCGGGCGTGCTGCTGCTGGCCAAGAAGCGCAGCGCGCTGACGGCCTTGCAGGACCAGTTCCGCGCCCGCGACACGGCCAAGATCTACCTCGCGCTGGTGCAGGGCGCGTGGCCGAAGAGCCTGAAGGTGATCGACCAGCCGCTGCACAAGACGCAGGACGCCGCCGGCGAGCGCCACGTGCGCGTGGTTTCGCCGGCGCACGAGCAGGGCCGGCGCTCGATCACGCTGATCCGCAAGGCCGATCCGCACGGCCCTTTCACGCTGCTGGAGATCGGCCTGAAGACCGGCCGCACGCACCAGATCCGCGTGCACCTGGCGCATGCCGGGCACCCCATCGTCGGCGATCCGAAGTACGGCGACTTCGCGCTCAACCGCGAGCTGGCGCGCGGCCCGCAGCGCTTTGCGCGCATGTTCCTGCACGCCGCCGAGCTGGCCTTCGACCACCCGGCCGACGGCCAGCGCATCACCCTGCGCGCGCCGCTGCCCGCCGAGTGCGCGACACTGCTGGCCGCATCATGAGCGCTGAATGAGCCGCACCCGCCGCTTCGACCTGATCGCCTTCGACTGGGACGGCACGCTGTTCGATTCGACGGCGCTGATCACCCGCTGCATCCAGGATGCCTGCAGCGACTTGGGCGTGCCGGTGCCCAGCGACGCTGATGCCGCCTACGTGATCGGCCTCGGCCTGCACGACGCGCTCAAGCACGCGGCGCCGGGGCTGGACCCGGCGCGCTACCCCGAACTGGGCGCGCGCTACCGCCACCACTACCTGGCGCGCCAGGACGAGTTGCTGCTGTTCGACGGCACCTTGTCGATGCTGCAGGACCTGAAGGCGCGCAACCACTGGCTGGCGGTGGCCACCGGCAAGGGCCGGCGCGGACTCGACCAGGCGCTGGCGCAGTCCCAGCTGGGGCCGCTGTTCGACGCCACGCGCACCGCCGACGAGACCGCCAGCAAGCCGCACCCGCGCATGCTGCAGGAGCTGATGGCCGAGTTCGGCGTGGCCCCGGCGCGCACGCTGATGATCGGCGACACCACGCACGACCTGCAGCTGGCCGTCAACGCCGGCACGCCGCGCGTGGGCGTGAGCTTCGGCGCGCACGACCATTCGAGCTTCGAGCCCTTCGAGCCGCTGTTCGTCGCCCATTCCACGCGCGAACTGCACGACTGGCTGCTGCGGCATGGCTGAGGCGCCGGCGCCGCGGCTGCCGCTGTGCCCGTCGGCCGAGCTGGCCGAGCGCGGCAAGGCGCATGTCTGGGACATCCTGCAGTGGGGCCGACCGGCCACCGCCTTCGCGCTGCGCTTCGACGGTGCCGTGGTGGCTTACGTCAACCGTTGTGCCCACGTGCCGACGCAGATGGACTGGCAGCCCGGCGAGTTTCTCGACCTGGAGCGGCGCTGGATCCTGTGCTCGCTGCACGGCGCGATGTACGAGCCGGCCGACGGCCGCTGCATCGGCGGGCCCTGCGGCCGCGGCCGGCTGTGGCCGGTGCGCGTGGACGAGCAGGACGGGCAGGTCTATTGGTATCCTTCCCGCGACATCGGCCCCAAGCCTTCCGACGATGCGGCCGCCGCGCCGCGGAGCCCCTGATGAACCCCCAAGACGAAACGAATCCGCCGGCGCTGCCGCCGGAGCCCGCGGCTGCGCCGGCGCCGGCGGCCGCGACGCCCGCCGCCGCGCCTGCCGCGCCGGCCAACGCGGCGGCGCCGTCGGAGCTGCGCGCCAGCCTGGCCGGCTTCGAGACCCTGGCGCGCGAGCTGCTCCGCCAGCAGCGCAGCGACCGCCGCTGGCGCATCTTCTTCCGCCTGGCCTGGCTGGGCCTGGTGGTGGCGGTGGTCTGGGGCGTGGTGTCGCAGCGCCAGCACGCCACGGCCAGCGCCAAGCCGCACACCGCGCTGGTGGAGGTGCGCGGCGAGATCGCCGCCGGCAACGAGGCCAGCGCCGAGCAACTGGTCTCGGCGCTGAAATCGGCCTTCGAGGACAGCACCGCGCAGGCCATCGTGCTGCGCATCAACTCGCCCGGCGGCAGCCCGGTGCAAAGCGGCATCATCAACGACGAGATCCACCGCCTGAAGGCGCTGCACAAGAAGAAGGTCTACGCGGTGGTGGAAGAGATGTGCGCCTCGGGCGCCTACTACATCGCGGTGGCGGCCGACGAGATCTACGTCGACAAGGCCAGCATCGTGGGCAGCATCGGCGTGCTGATGGACGGCTTCGGCTTCGTCGGCGCGATGCAGAAGCTGGGCATCGAGCGCCGGCTGCTGACCGCCGGCGAGAACAAGGGCATGCTCGACCCGTTCTCGCCGCAGAACGAGCAGCAGACCGCCTATGCGCAGGCGATGATCGAGCAGGTGCACCAGCAGTTCATCGCCGTCGTCAAGAAGGGCCGCGGCCAGCGCCTGAAGGAAACGCCCGAGACCTTCTCGGGCCTGTTCTGGAACGGCGAGCAGGCCATCCGGCTGGGCCTGGCCGACAAGCTGGGCAACCTGGACTACGTGGCGCGCGAGGTGGTGAAGGCCGAGGACGTGGTCGACTACACGCCGCGCGACAACGTGGCCGAGCGCCTGGCCAAGCGCTTCGGCGCCGCCATCGGGCAAGGCGCGATCAAGGCGCTGCGCGAGTTGCCGCGGCTGCAGTGAGCGTTCGCGATCGCCTCGCGGTCCTGCCGCAATACCTGCTGCCCAAGCAGGCGCTGACGGTGCTGATGGGCCGCCTGGCCAACGCCAGCGGCGGGGCGCTGACGACCGCGGTGATCCGCTGGTTCATCGGTCGCTACGGCGTCGACATGGCCGAAGCCGAGCAAGGCGACCCGGCGGCCTTCGAGCGCTTCAACGATTTCTTCACCCGCGTGCTCAAGCCCGGCGCGCGGCCGCTGGCCGATGCCGACTGGCTGTGCCCGGTGGACGGCGCGATCAGCCAGTTCGGGGCGATCGCCGGCGATCGCATCTTCCAGGCCAAGGGCCACGACTACAGCGCCACCGCGCTGCTGGGCGGCGATGCCGAGCTGGCGCGCGCCTTCCAGGGCGGCCATTTCGCCACGCTGTACCTGAGCCCGCGCGACTACCACCGCATCCACATGCCGGCGGCCGGCCGCTTGCGCCGCATGGTCCACGTGCCGGGGGCGCTGTTCTCGGTCAACCCCACCACGGCGCGCGGCGTGCCGGGGCTGTTCGCGCGCAACGAGCGCGTGGTCTGCTTGTTCGATGGTGCGCAGGGCCCGTTCGCGGTGGTGCTGGTGGGCGCCACCATCGTCGGCAGCATGGCCACCGTGTGGCACGGCGTGGTCAACCCGCCGCGCCCGGGCCGGCTGCGCGACTGGCGCTACGACGAGCGCGAACTGCGCCTGGCGCGCGGCGCCGAACTGGGCCGCTTCCTGCTGGGCTCCACCGTCGTGCTGCTGCTGCCGCCCGGGCCGCTGCGCTTCAACCCGCGCTGGGCGCCGGGCGCGGCCATCCGCATGGGCGAGGCGATGGCCGCGGGCGCTTGATCAGATCGGCGGGATGCGCAGCATTTGCCCAGGATAAATTTTGTCGGGGTGCGTCAGCATCGGCCGGTTGGCCTCGAAGATCACCGGGTACTTGTTGGGGTCGCCGTAGAACTTCTTGGCGATCTTGGACAGGTTGTCGCCCGAGACCACGGTGTGCCATTGCGACTCGGGCTCGGGCGCGCTGACGGTCAGCAGGTCGTTGACCGCGGCCACGCGCTCGACGTTGCCGCAGCACAGCACCACCTTCTCGCGGGTGGCCTGGTCTTCGACGACGCCCGCCACGGTGACCGTGCCGGTGCTGGCCTCGAAGCCGACGTCCAGCGCGTCGACCTTCAGGCCCTGGGCGCGGATGTAGGTGGCGATGGCGTCGCCCGCGGCCTTGCTCAGCGCGGCAATGTTCTCCGGCGACGGCGCGGCGGCCGCAGTTTCCTGCGCGGCCTTGGCCTCGCCCCGGCCGAACAGCTTCTCGCCGGCTTCCTTGATGAACGACAGCAGTCCCATGAGCTACTCCTTGGTCAGAAGTCAGAAGTCAGAAGTGACCTGGCAACTGTACGTCAGACCGCTCAAGTCCCTACCAGCAGGCCGCGCCGCTCGATGAAGTCCACCACCTCGGCCAGGCCTTCACGCGTCTTCAGGTTGCTCATCACGAAGGGCTTGTTCGGCCGCATGCGCCGCGTATCGGCGGCCATCACCTCCAGGCTGGCGCCGACGTGCGGCGCGAGGTCGGTCTTGTTGATCACGAAGAGGTCGCTCTTGGTGATGCCGGGGCCGCCCTTGCGCGGGATCTTCTCGCCGGCGGCGACGTCGATCACGTAGATCGTCAGGTCGCTCAGCTCGGGGCTGAAGGTGGCGGCCAGGTTGTCGCCGCCCGACTCGATGAACACGATGTCGGCATCGGGGAAGCGCTCGAGCATGCGGTCCACCGCTTCGAGGTTGATCGACGCGTCTTCGCGGATCGCCGTGTGCGGGCAGCCGCCGGTCTCGACGCCCATGATGCGCTCGGGCTCCAGCGCGCCGGCCACGGTGAGCAGCCGCTGATCTTCCTTGGTATAGATGTCGTTGGTGACGACGACCAGGCTCCAGCGCTCGCGCATGGCCTTGCACAGCATCTCCACCAGCGTGGTCTTGCCCGAGCCCACCGGGCCGCCGACGCCCACGCGCAGCGGCGGCAGCCGCTTGGCGCGGCCGGGAATCGAATGCAGCTTGTTGATCGTCATCGGCGCGATGATGCAGGAAGCGGGCCTGCGCGCCCGCGCGGCGCCGCTCAGGACCGGAACAGCCGCGAATACTGCGCCTCGTGGCGTGCCGAAGCGATGGCCAGGCCGGGGCTGAAGGCCTGGCGGTCGTCGTCGGCCAGCGCCAGCGCTTCGTCGACGGCGGCGGGAATGGCCTGCACCAGCGCGGCCAGCATGCGCTGGCCGGCGCTCTGGCCCAGCGGCACGGCTTTCACGGCGGCCTGCACCTGGTTCTCGGCCCAGCCGAAGGCCATGGCCAGCAAGGCGTCGCGCAGCCCGGCGCCGCTGCGCGCGGCGGCCAGCGCAAACACCAGCGGCCAGGCCGGCGCCGGGCGCAGCGCGGCCAGGTGGGCGACGCGCGGGTCGGCGTCGTCACCCGCGTCACCGTCGGCGGCAGCGCGCTGGCGCAGCCAGTCGGCCAGCGAGCGGCCCATCTGCATCGTCTGCTGGCGCAGTTCGGCGCTTTCGCGGCTGGTCAGCAGCCAGGTGTTGAGGGCTTCGATGCGCGCCAGGTCCGTCGCCTGCCAGGCGCGGAAAGCGGCCGCCATCGCCGGCCATTCGCTGCGCGCCTGGGTCAGCTGCAACTGGTCCAGCAGCCATTGCCGGGCGCGCGTTTCGTCGTCGGCCAGGCCGGCATCGACCGCGGCTTCCAGCCCCTCGGAGTAGCTGAAGCCGCCCACCGGCAGCGCCGGCGAAGCCAGCCAGATCAACTGCAGCAGCGCGGCCGGGGAGAGGTCCACGGCGGGCGGTCAGTGGCCGTGGCCGTGGTCGTGGTCGTGGTCGTGGCCGTGGTCGTGACCATGAGCGTGCTCGTGCTCGTGCTCGTGCGCATGGTCGTGGTCTTGATCATGCGCATGATCGTGCGCGTGGCCGTGTCCGCTGCCGGCCGCGTAGGCGCCGCCTTCGGGCTCGAAGGCCGCGCGTTCCTCGCTGACGATCAGGTGCATCGCGTCGAGCATCTGCGCCAGCACGTGGTCGGGCTCCAGCTTCAGGTGGTCCGGCGCCAACTGCAATTGAACGTGGCGGTTGCCCAGGTGGTAGGCCGCGCGCGTCAGGTCGAAGGGGCTGCCGTGCTGCGGGCAATGGCGCACCACCAGCACCGGCTGCGGCGCGGCCAGCACGCGTACCAGCGAGCCGTCTTCGGCCACCAGCACGTCGCCGCCGCGCACCACGCTGCCGCGCGGCAGGAACACGCCCAACGCGCGGCCGCTGCTGTCGGTGGCGTCGAAGCGGCTCTTGCTGCGCACGTCCCAGTCCAGCTCGATGGTGGGCGCTCGTTTCAGCAGCGCGGCGGCCAGGCCCTGGCCCTGGGGGATGAGCTTGTTGATCGTCAGCATGGCAGGTGGTGGCGCGTTGGGGAACGGTGGGTTAGTATAACGTTCGTTATAACGATGTTTGGATGGCCATGACCGCGCTCAAGCTCACCCAGATCGGCAACTCCGTCGGCCTCATCCTGCCCAAGGAGGTGCTGGCGCGGCTGAAGCTGGAGAAGGGCGACACGGTGTTCGTCACCGATGCGGCCAACGGGGTGATGCTGACGCCGTACAGCGAGGCTTTCGAAACGCAGATGGCCGAGGCGCGGCGCGTGATGAAGAAGCGGCGCCACGTGCTGCGCGAGTTGGCCAAGTGAATTGGACTTGGCTTGACGCGGCCGTGCTGCGCGCGGTCCACGAAGAGCAGTTGGCCGAGCACGGCGGTGCCGCCGGCATCCGCGACGAAGGCCTGTTCGAATCGGCGCTGGCGCGGCCGCAGCATCTGGCGGTGTATGGCGAGCCCGACCTGTGCGACCTGGCCGCGGCCTACGGCTTCGGCCTGGCGCGCAACCATCCGTTCATCGATGGCAACAAGCGGACCGCCTTCGTCGCGGTGGAGCTGTTCCTGTTGCTGAACGGGCACGAGTTGATGGCGTCGGACGAATCCTGCGTGCTGACGATGCTCGCCGTCGCCGCCGGCCAGATGGACGAAGCCGCCTTCGCCGCCTGGCTGCGCGAGCACGTTCAGAAGAGAAAGTAGCGCTGCGCCATCGGCAGCACGGTGGCCGGCTCGCAGGTGAGCAGTTGGCCGTCGGCGCGCACCGCGTAGGTCTGCGGGTCGATCTCCATCCTCGGCAGGTAGCCGTTGTGCACCATGTCGGCCTTCTTCACCGTGCGGCAGTTCTGCACCGTGGCCAGGCGCTTCTTCAAGCCCAACTCGTCGCCGATGTCGCCGCGCAGCGCCGCCTGGCTGACGAAGCTGAGCGAGCCGCGCCCCACCGCGCCGCCGAAGGCGCCGAACATCGGCCGGTAGTGCACCGGCTGCGGCGTCGGGATGCTGGCATTCGGGTCGCCCATCGCCGCCGCGGCGATGAAGCCGCCCTTCAGCACCAGGCTGGGCTTGACGCCGAAGAAGGCCGGCTTCCACAGCACCAGGTCGGCCCACTTGCCGATCTCGACCGAGCCCACCTCGTGCGCGATGCCGTTGGCGATGGCCGGGTTGATCGTGTACTTGGCGACATAACGCTTGACCCGGTTGTTGTCGTGGCGCTCGGAATCGCCCGCCAGCGCGCCGCGCTGCGCCTTCATCTTGTGCGCCGTCTGCCAGGTGCGGATGATGACTTCGCCGACGCGGCCCATGGCCTGGCTGTCGCTGCTCATCATGCTGATGGCGCCCAGGTCGTGCAGCACGTCCTCGGCGGCGATGGTCTCGCGGCGGATGCGGCTTTCGGCGAAGGCCAGGTCCTCGGCGATCGCCGCGTCGAGGTGGTGGCAGACCATCAGCATGTCGAGATGCTCGTCCACCGTGTTGGCGGTGTAGGGCATCGTCGGGTTGGTGGAACTGGGTAGGAAGTTACTTTCACCCACCACCTTCAGGATGTCGGGCGCGTGGCCGCCGCCGGCGCCTTCGGTGTGGAAGGCGCACAGCGTGCGGCCGTGCGTCGCGGCGATGGTGTCTTCGACGAAGCCGCTTTCGTTGAGCGTGTCGGAATGGATCGACACCTGCGTGTCGGTGGCCTCGGCGATGTCCAGGCAGTTGTCGATCGCGCTCGGCGTCGTGCCCCAGTCCTCGTGCAGCTTGAGGCCGATGGCGCCGGCGGCGATCTGCTGGCTCAAGGCCTCGGGCCGGCTGGCGTTGCCCTTGCCCAGGAAGCCGAGGTTCATCGCAAAGGAATCGGCCGCCTGCAGCATGCGGTGCAGGTTCTCCGGCCCCGGCGTGCAGGTGGTGGCGAAGGTGCCGGTAGCCGGGCCGGTGCCGCCGCCGAGCATGGTGGTTATGCCTGCGTACAGCGCCTCGTCGATCTGCTGCGGGCAGATGAAGTGGATGTGGCTGTCGATGCCGCCGGCGGTGACGATCAACCCTTCGCCAGCGATGATCTCGGTGCCGGGGCCGATCACGATGTCCACGCCCGGCTGCACGTCGGGGTTGCCGGCCTTGCCGATGGCCGCGATGCGGCTGCCCTTGATGCCGATGTCGGCCTTGACGATGCCCCAATGGTCGACGATCAGCGCGTTGGTGATCACGCAGTCGCAGGCCAGGTCGTGGTCGGGGCCGTTGACGCGCTGGCCCTGGCCCATGCCGTCGCGGATGGTCTTGCCGCCGCCGAACTTGACTTCTTCTCCATGGCCGCCGGCGGCCAGCGTGTGGTCGCGCTCGACCTCGATGACGAGCCCGGTGTCGGCCAGCCGCAGCCGGTCGCCGACGGTGGGGCCGAACATCTCGGCATAGGCGCGGCGTCCGATCTTCGCCATCACAGCGCTCCCTGCACGTCGCCGCGGAAGCCCCAGACCTGGCGCTCGCCGGCATAAGCCACCAGTTCGACGGTGCGCTGCTGGCCGGGCTCGAAGCGCACCGCGGTGCCGCTGGCGATGTTCAGCCGCATGCCGCGCGCGGCCTGGCGGTCGAAGCGCAGCGCCGGGTTGGTCTCGGCAAAGTGGTAGTGGCTGCCGACCTGGATCGGCCGGTCGCCGCTGTTCTCCACCACCATCGTCAACGTCGCGCGGCCGGGGTTCAACGCCAACTCGCCGGCCTCGGGCAACAGTTCACCGGGAATCATCTGGTGCCTTTCTCCGCCGCTCATGCAATCGGTTGGTGCACGGTCACCAACTTGGTGCCGTCGGGGAAGGTGGCTTCCACCTGGATCTCGCTGACCATCTCGGGCACGCCGTCCATCACCTCGGCGCGCGTCAGCACCTGCTTGCCTTCGCTCATCAACTGCGCCACCGTCTTGCCGTCGCGCGCGCCTTCCATGATGGCCGCGCTGATCAGCGCCACCGCCTCCGGCACGTTGAGCTTCAGGCCGCGGGCCTTGCGCCGCTCGGCCAGCAAGGCGGCGGTGAAGATCAGCAGCTTGTCCTTCTCACGCGGGGTCAATTCCATGTCGCTTCGCTCTCAGTCAGCGCGTGCGGCCGCAAATGCCGGCCGAACACGCGGGGTCAGTTCCATGCGCTCGTCCTCAGCACGTCCGGGGCCATGTTAGCGGCGGTGGCGCGGATCTTGAGTGCGGCCTTGCCATGCACGCTTCGGCAAGCCCCGCCACCGCCCCCAACGCCCCGCAACGCGTCGTCAAGACGCGGCGCGACTACAACCGCTGGGTGGCGCGCGAGACGATGGAAGACTACGCGCTGCGCTTCACGCCGCACGGCTTTCGGCGCTGGAGCGAATGGCGCGTGGCCAGCACCGCGTTCGGCGCCGCGTCGTTCCTGATCCTGGAGGCCGTGGGCGCCACGCTGCTGGTGCAGTACGGCTTCGTCAACGCGGCGCTGGCCATCGCCGTCACCGGCGCGGTGATCTTCCTGGCCGGCTGGCCGATCAGCGTCTACGCCGCGCGCCACGGCGTCGACATGGACCTGCTGACCCGCGGCGCCGGCTTCGGCTACATCGGCAGCACCGTCACCAGCCTGATCTACGCCAGCTTCACCTTCATCTTCTTCGCGCTGGAAGCGGCCGTGATGGCCTACGCGCTGGAACTGGCCTTCGACATCCCGCCGGCCTGGGGCTACCTGCTGTGCGCGCTGGTGGTGATTCCGCTGGTGGCGCACGGCGTCACCGCGATAAGCCGGCTGCAGGTGTGGACGCAGCCGCTGTGGCTGCTGATGCTGGTGCTGCCCTACGTCTTCGTGCTCAAGTCCGACCCCGCGTTGCTGCAGGGCCTGGTGCGCTACGCCGGCGAAGGCGGCGGCGGCTTCCAGCTGCAGGCCTTCGGCGCCGCCACGACGGTGGGCATCGCGCTGATCACGCAGATGGGCGAGCAGGTGGACTACCTGCGCTTCATGCCGGCGCGCCGCCCGGGCCATGCGCTGCGCTGGTGGGCGGCGGTGATCGTCGGCGGCCCCGGCTGGGTGCTGCCCGGCGTGCTGAAGATGCTGGGCGGCGCGCTGCTGGCCTACCTGGCGCTGACCCACATGGTGCCGGCCGAGCGCGCGGTGGACCCCAACCAGATGTACCTGGCGGCCTACGAGACGGTGTTCTCGCACTACGGGCTGGCGGTGGCGGCGACGGCGGCCTTCGTCATCGTCTCGCAGCTCAAGATCAACGTCACCAACGCCTACGCCGGCAGCCTGGCCTGGAGCAACTTCTTCAGCCGCCTGACGCACGCGCACCCGGGGCGCGTGGTGTGGATGGTGTTCAACACGGCCATCGCGCTGGTGCTGATGGAGATGAACGTCTTCAGCGCGCTGGGCCACGTGTTGGGGCTGTACGCCAACATCGCCATCGCGTGGATGATGGCCGTCGTTGCCGACCTCGTCGTCAACAAGCCCATGGGCTGGAGCCCGCCGGGCATCGAGTTCAAGCGTGCCCACCTGTACGACATCAACCCGGTGGGCGTGGGCGCGATGGGCATCGCCTCGCTGCTGTCGGTGGTGGCGCACCTGGGCGCGTTCGGGCCGCTGGCGCAGGCCTTCTCGGCGTTGATCGCGCTGGTCACCGCCTTCGTCGCCAGCCCGCTGATCGCCTGGGCGACGAAGGGCCGCTACTACCTCGCGCGGCGCCGCATCGCCATCGTGCCCGCGCCGGCACCAGCCGTCGAAGATGGACGTTATCGAGCGCTGCAGACCTGCTGCGTCTGCGAACGCGACTATGAAGGCCCCGACATGGCGCATTGCCCCGCGTACCAGGGCCCGATCTGCAGCCTGTGCTGCACGCTGGACGCGCGCTGCGACGACCGCTGCAAGCCCGAGGCGCGGCTGTCGGCGCAGTGGACGGCGGCCTTGCGCCGGTTGCTGCCGCGCCGCCTGTGGCCGTTGCTCGACGCCGGGCTGGCGCACTACCTGCTGCTGATGGGCCTGATCGCGCCGGCGCTGGCGCTGCTGCTGGCCGTGATCCACCGCCAGACGGCGCGCGCGCTGGGCGACGGCGCGACGCTGCTGGCGCCGCTGCGCGACGCCTTCGTCGCCGCCTACCTGCTGCTGCTGATCGTCGCCGGCATCGTGGCGTGGTGGCTGGTGCTGGCGCGCAGCAGCCGGCTGGCGGCGCAGGAGGAATCCAAGCGCCAGACCGAGGCGCTGACGCGCGAGATCGAATCGCACCGCCGCACCGACGAGCAATTGCAGAAGGCCAAGCGAATGGCCGACGCCGCCAACCAGGCCAAGAGCCGCTACATCACCACCATCAGCCACGAGCTGCGCACGCCGCTCAACAGCATCCTCGGCTACGCCCAGTTGCTGGAGGAGGACGAGGCGATGCCGGCGCACCGCCGCCGCGCGGTGAGCGTGATCCGCCACGGCGGCGACCACCTGCTGGGGCTGATCGAAGGCACGCTGGACATCGCGCGCATCGAATCGGGCAAGCTCGCGCTGGACGTGCGGCCCATGCGCTTTGCCGACGGCATCGCCGAGATCGCGCGGATGTTCGAGCTGCAGGCCGCGGGGCGCGGCATCGGCTTTCGCTGCGCGATCGAGGGCCATCTCCCGCGGCTGGTGCGCGCCGACGAGAAGCGGCTGCGCCAGATCCTCATCAACCTGCTGGGCAACGCCGTGAAGTTCACCGCGCGCGGCGAGGTCGTGCTGCGCGTGCAGCACCAGCGCGAGATGGCGCGCTTCGAGATCAGCGACACCGGGCCCGGCATGAGCGCCGACGAACTGCAGCGCGTGTTCGAGCCCTTCGAGCGCGGCGCCGCCGCTGGCGGGCTGTCGGCCGGCAGCACCGGCCTGGGCCTGACCATCGCGCGCATGCTGACCGAGCTGATGGGCGGCGAGCTGACCGTCAGCAGCCGCCCCGGCCTGGGCAGCAGCTTCAGCGTGCGGCTGTTCCTGCCCGAGCTGGCGGGCTCGGCGCTGGACGTGGCCGCGGCCGCGGCCGGCCGCGTGCAGCGCGTGGGCTACCAGGGCCCGCGCCGGCGGCTGCTGGTGGTCGACAACGAAGAGGCCGACCGCCGCCTGCTGCTGGACGTGCTGCAGCCGCTGGGCTTCGAGCTGCAGACGGCGGCCTCGGGCGAGGAAGCGCTGGCGCTGCTGGCCGCGCCCGGCGCCGCGCCGCCCGACGCGCTGTTCGTCGACCTGGCGATGCCCGGCATCGACGGCTGGGAGACGCTGCGCCGCCTGCGGCAGACCCACCCCGCGCTGCCGGCCGCCGTGGTCTCGGCCAACGCCTTCGACCGCAAGCTCGACAACCCGGTCGGCCTGCCGCCCGAAGACTTCATCGTCAAGCCGGTGCGCATCGCCGAGCTGCTGGACTGGCTGGGCCGGCGGCTGCAACTGCAGTGGATCGGCGTCGAACCGCCGGCCGCGCCGGCGCCGGCGGCGGCACCGCCTGACCCGCAAAGTGAGCGGCTGCCGCCAGCGCCGGCGTTGCAGGCGCTGCAGCGCGCGCTCAGCCTCGGCCACGTGCGCGGCGTCGGCCGGCAGATCGACGCCATCGAGGCCGCCGACCCCGCGCACGCCGCCTTCGTCGCCCGGCTGCGCCTGCTGGCGCGCCAGTTCCGTTTCGACGCCATGAACGACCTGCTGAGCAAGGCCTTGCATGATGAACCCCGACCTGCCTGAACCTGCGGCCGATGCCGCCGCGCGGCGCGAGCTGCCCGCCAGCGCCGACGTGGTGCTGGTGGTCGACGACGTGCCCGAGAACATCGCGCTGCTCAACGACGCGCTCGACGAAGCCGGCTACACCGTGCTGGTGGCCAGCGGCGGCGAGGCCGCACTGCAGCTCGCCGCCCGCGCCCAGCCCGACCTCGTGCTGCTGGACGCCGTGATGCCCGGCATCGACGGCTTCGAGACGGCGCGCCGGCTGAAGGCCGACGAAGCCACGGCGCCGATTCCCATCGTCTTCATGACCGGGCTCACCGAGACGGCGGATGTCGTCAACGCCTTCGCCGCCGGCGGCATCGACTACGTCACCAAGCCGATCAAGCCGCGCGAGGTGCTGGCCCGCGTGGCCGCGCACCTGCAGGCCGCGCGCACCCAGCGCCAGGCGCGCAACGCGCTGGACGCCTTCGGCCACGCCACGCTGGTGGTGCGCGAGCGCGACGGCCGCCGCGTCTGGCAGACGGCGCTGGCGCGCCGCATGCTGGGCGAGCATTTCGGCGGCGCCGAGACCGTGACGCCGCCCGAGGTGATCGCCTGGGTGGCGCGCGAAGCGCTGCGCCGCCGCGCCGGCGCCGACGCGCAGACGCTGACCGTCGCCCGCGGCTCGCGCCGCATCACCTTCGCGCTGCACGCAATGCCCGAAGAGACGCTGGAAGACGCCGGCGACGGCGAATGGCTGGTCGTGATGCGCGAGAGCGACGACGCCGCGGTGGTTGAGGCCGTGGCGTTAGCCTGCAAGCTCACGGCGCGCGAGGCCGAGGTGCTGTACTGGGTGGTCAAGGGCAAGACCAACCGCGACATCGGCGACATCCTGGGCACCAGCCCGCGCACCATCACCAAGCACCTGGAACACGTGTTCGAAAAGCTCGGCGTCGAGACCCGCACCGCGGCCGCGGCGCTGGCCTTGTCGAAGGTGAGGGAGCTGGCGCGAGGCTGAGCGAGCCTATCGCGGCAGGCCCAGCAGGTGGTTCAGCACCTGGCCGAAGGCGGCCGGGTCGGCGCCGGCTTGAACAGGCCGTGGCGGGCGCGGATGTCGGCCGGGATCACGACCTGGCCCTTCTCGGTGAGCGTGGCGGCGAGCAAGGGTCTCTCCTTGCGATGGCGGTCGACTGCATTCCACTGGCCAAGCGGCAGCGGCCGCTTACCGGGTCAGCGAAGCTCAGCCGCGCAGCAGTTCCAACTCGAAGCGCTTGCGGCCGTTGATGCGGTAGACGCTGAAGTCGGCCACGTCGATGGTGGCGATGCGGGCGGTCTGGGCGGTTTCGGCCAGCCACACCAGTTCGAGGTCGGCCCAGTCGGGGTCCTGGTCGGCGTACTTGTCGAAGAGCTGGGCAATGCGCGCGTAGCCGGAGATGTCGGGCTGGTGGACCTTCAGCACGCCACTCATCGCCAAGCCGGCCAGGCCGCTGCGCAGTCGCGCCGGCAGGAAGAACGAGGCCTCGGCCAGCACCGGGCCCACGGTCAGCAGCCGGTCGTGGGTGCGCGCCAGCCAGGCCTGTGCCGCGGCGTGGTGGGCGTCCTGGTGGTCGAACAGCGCCACCAGCACGCCGGTGTCGACCAGCACCGGGGTGCGCGTTTTGCTCAAGGCTTGGCCCGTCGGGCCGGACCACCCAGGCGCTTGGCCTGGCTGGCTCGTCGTTGTGCCATGCGCCGGCGCACGGCGGCCTTGTCGGCGCCGCCGCCGTCGGCCACGGCGCCGATCAGTCCGGCGGCGGCGAAGGCCTGGTGATTGAGGCTCGGTGCCGGCGCGTCGTCGGCGGCGCCCGCGGGAGCGTCGGGCGCCGCCGCCAGCAGGTAGGCGGCCAGCGACTCCTGGACCACCAGGCTCTTGGTCACGCCATGCTGGAGGCAATAGCGCTGCAGCGCTGAGTCCAGCGCGTCATCCAGGCGGACGGTGAGCGTCATGGCGGTCCCGCTGTAATATGAACATGCGAATTGTATTGCAACGACCGCTGCTACGCGGCGACCGCCGTCACCAGCCAGGCCGACCCGTTCAGCGCCACCGCGCCATCGGCCGCGGCGTGCGGCGCCAGCGCGGCTTCGATCGCGGCGGCCAGGCGCGGCTGCTGGTCTTCGCCCACCTCGCGCAGCAGCCGCGACGCGGGGCCGACGCGCAGCGCGTTCACGGCCGCGGCGCGCGCGCTTTCGCCCAGGTGCACCGGGCGGTCGACGCGCTGCAGCTCGATACCCTCGAAGCCGGCGTCGGCCAGGATGGCGCGCACGCGGTCGCCGTCGGCAAAGGCAAAGGGGCCGGGCGCCAGCGGGTCGGCCGGCGGCGGGTCGACGATGCCCAGCGCCCGCCGCGCGGCGACCAGTGGCGCCATCGCCCAGGCGTTGTCGCGCGGCGCGCGCCAACAGACGAAGACGCAGCGCCCGCCCTGGCGCAGGCTGCGCCGCAGGTGCGCGAAGGCCGGCTGCGGCTGGGCGAAGAACATCACGCCGAAGCGCGAGAACAGCAAGTCGACGTCGGCCGGCAGCGCCGCCGCCGAAGCGTCGGCTTCCTCGAAGCGAAGCTGCGGCAGCGCTTCGTGCGCGGCACGCTCGCGCGCCACCTGCAGCATGGGCTGCGAAACGTCCAGCCCCAGCACCGCGCCGCCGGCGCCCACGGCGCGCGCCAGCGCGATGGCGGTGTCGCCGCAGCCGCAGCCCACGTCCAGCACGCGTTCGCCGGGGCGCGCTCGGGCGGCGGCCAGCGCGGCCTCGCCGAAGGGCTGGACGATGCCGTCGATCTGCCGCTGGCCGGTGGCCCAGCGCTGGCCGAGCGCGCCGTTCCATTCGGCGATCTGCTCGTGGTTGTCGTCGGGCTGGGTCATGGTCGCGCCTTCGAAGAATGAAGAGGGGCCTTCGGGCGGACTGTAGACCGGTGGCCTCAATCCACCTGCGCGCCCGAGCGGCGCACCGCCTCGCCCCAGCGCGCGATCTCCGCCGGCCCGAAGGCGGCCAGCTCGGCGACGTTCATCGAACGTTGTTCGACGCCCAGCTCGGCCAGCTTGGCGGCGGTGGCCGGCTGCGCCAGCGCGCGCGCCAGGCCGTCGCGCAAACGGGCCAGTTCGGCCGGCGGCGTGGCCGCCGGCGCGTAGACCATGAACCAGGCGACGAGGTCGAAGTCGGCCACGCCCTGCTCTTGCAGCGTGGGCACCTCGGGCGCAGCGGCGCTGCGGCGCGCGCTGCTGGCGCCGATGGCGCGCAGCTTGCCGGCCTTCATCTGCGGCAGCACCGCGGCCGGGTGATAGAACATGAACTGCGCTTGGCCGCCCATCACGTCGGTCAGCGCCTGGCCGCCCTGGCTGTAGGGCACGTGCACCATCTTGCCGCCCAGGCGCGCGGCCAGCAGTTCGCCGGCCAGGTGGCCCGAGGTGCCGTTGCCGGCCGACGCGAAGCTGATGCCCGCCGGCGTGGCGGCCGCGGCCTTCAGGTCGGCCAGGGTCTTGATCGGCGAGCCGGCGGCCACCACCAGCAGCGTGGGCGTGAAGCCGACCAGGCCGACGGGCGCGAAGTCGCGCGTCGCGTCGTAGGGCAGCTTGCGGTACAGCGTGGCGTTGATCGCGTGCGTGCCCACGGTGCCCATCACCAGCGTGCGGCCGTCGGGCGCGGCCTTGGCGACCAGGTCGCTGCCGATGGTGCCGCCGGCGCCGGCCTTGTTGTCGACCACCACGGTCTGCCCCAGCACCGCGCCCAGCGACTGGCCGACCTCGCGCGCGACGATGTCGGTGGTGGTGCCGGGGCCGAAAGGCACGACCAGGCGGATGGGCTGGGCCTGCGCCCAGGCGGTACCGGCGCCGGTGCCGGCGGCAGCGGCCAGCGCGATCGACAGCAACACGCGGCGGGTGATGTGAAACGTCATCATTCGGTCCTCGGGTTCCAGGGCGAGCGGCCTTCGCGCAGCGCCGTGTCGTGGTCGCCCAGCAGCGGCGGCGCCGTGACCTGCAGCGCGCGCTCGCCGTCGAAGCTGACGGGCGAGCGCACCGTGGTCCAGCGGCCGCCGGCCGGGTGCGCGGTGTCGACGAACAACTGCAGGTGCCGCGCCTGCGGGTCTTGCGGCACTTCGTCGGTGGCGTACATCGGCGCGTGCGGCACGTCTTCGGCCAGAAGGCGGCGGCACCATTCGTCGCGGCCGTGGCGCGCGAAGCGTTCGCGCAGCAGTTCGATCAGCGCTTCCTGGTTGGCGATGCGCGCCTCGCGGGTGGCGAAGCGCGCGTCGTCGTCGAACAGCGTCGGCCATTCGATCGCCCGGGCCAGGCCTTGCCAGAACTTGGGCGGGCTGGACATGTGCAGCGCGATCCATTGGCCGTCGGCGCAGGGCAGCACGTAGCTCTGCGAGACGCTGGGCCGGCTGTACGGGCCCATCACCTCGTGCTCGGAGAACAAATGCGTGAAGGCGTCGAGGTTGAAGTGCGTCATCGCCTCCAGCATCGACACCTCCACCTTGCGGCCGGCGTCGCACTGCTGCTTCTCCCGCTCGTACAGCGCGCCCAGGATGCCGTAGGCGGCATAGAAGCCGGTGATGGCATCGGCCAGCGCCGGGCCGACGACGCGCGGGTTGGCCGGGTTGACCAGCAGCTTCAAGAAGCCGCTGGCCGCCTGCGCCACGGTGTCGTAACTCGGACGTTGAGCGGCAGGCCCGTCGGCGCCGAAGCCGCTGATCGCGCAGTAGATCAGCCGCGGGTTCAGCGCGCGCAATCGCGCCTCGCCGGCGCCGATCTTCTCGGCCACGCCGGGGCGGAAGTTCTGGATGTAGACGTCGGCCTCGGCCAGCAGGCGGTCGAACTGCGCCAGGTCGGCAGGTTGGCGCGTGTCCAGCCGCACGCTCTTCTTGTTGCGGTTGTAGGTCTGGTAGTGCGGGCTGTAGCTGCCGCCGCGGAAGGCGCGGAACGGGTCGCCCTCGGGCTGCTCGACCTTCACCACGTCGGCGCCCAGGTCGGCCAACAGCATGGCCGCCGCCGGGCCGGTGATGAAGGTGCCATGCTCCAGCACGCGCACGCCGCGCAGCACCTGGGCCATCAATGCCCGCCCTTGGGCTTGAGCGTCACGCCGGCCGGCAGCGCGCCGGTGTAGACCTGCTCGCGCGTGGCCTGGTAGCTCAGCGCAAAGCCGATCGGCTGCGCCAGCTCTTCGGTCAGGTGGGCGATCAGCCCGGCGCAGCGCGCGAGGATGGGCACGCCCTTCAGCGCCTCGGCCGGAAAGCCCACGTCGAGCAGCACCGCGGGGATGGCCGCCGAGACGTTGAGCCGCAGCTCGCGCCCGGTGACGGCCGGCAGCACCTGCTCCACGGCCTCGGCGATGCGCACGAAGTGCCCCGGCGTGCCGGCCTCGGCCGCCACTTCGAACAGCCGCGCCACGCGCGGGTCGCGCGCCTTGTGCTGCGGGTGGCCGTAGCCGGGAATGGCCTGCTTCTGCGCCCGCAACTCGCGCGCGACTTCGCTCGCGGCGTCGGCCAGCGACAGGCCCTTGTCTTTCGCCAGCGCGTCGATGCGCAGGAACAGCCGCCCGGCCGTTTCCGACGCGCCGAGGATCACCGAGCCGCAGCCCAGGATGCCGGCGGCCACCGCGCCTTGCAGCGCGTCGGGCGCGGCGGCCAGCGTCATGCGCGCGGCCTGCACGCTGGGCACCAGGCCGTGCTCGGTGATGGCCACCAGCGTGGCGTCCAGCACGCGGCTGGCGGCGGCATCGGGCGCGCGGCCGGTGACCAGCAGCCAGAAGTAGTCGACGAAGTTCACGCGGCCGATCAGTTCGCGGCACAGGTCGCGGCCGCGCACGACGATGGTCTCGTCGTCGCTCGTGCAGATCGCCGATTCGGCGACGGTGGCGCGGCCGATCTTCATGCCGCGGCCTCCGCCAGCACGAAGTCGTAGCCGGCGCTGTGCCAGGGCTTGTCCATGCGGCGGCCGTCGGGCGCGGTGCCGGGCGCGTGAGGTTGGTACTCGACGATCAGGCTGTCGCGCACGCCGAACACGGCGTCGCTGTCGAGGTAGGGGCTGTCGTGCGCGAACAGGTGGGTGGTCACCGGCACGTAGCCGTCGCGGTAGACCATCATGTGGATGTGGCCCGGCCGGTTGGGGTGGCGGCCCATCGCGCGCAGCATGTCGCCCACCGGGCCGTCGGACGGCACCGGGTAGTAGTAGGGCTTGATCGACCAGAAGCGATAACGCCCATCTTCGTCGGTGTGGAAGCGCGCGCGCAAGCGCATCTCGCTGCCGTCGCCGATCTGCATGTCGTAGATGCCTTCGCCGTCGCCGGACCACACGTCGAGGCAGCAGTTGGCGATCGGCTTGCCGTGGGTGTCGGTGATGCGGCCGCTGTACCACGCCGGCTCGCCGGGCATGCCCTCGCCGATGTCGCTGCCGAGCGGCAGCACCGGCGAGCCCTGCCAGTAGAACGGGCCTTGCACCGTGGCCTCGGTGGGCCTGGCGCTGGCCGAGGCGTCGGCCAGCGCGGCCTGCGAGCGGCGTTCCTGCTCCATCTGCACCACCAGCATCGACAGGCCCAGCGTGTCGGACAGCAGGATGAACTCCTGCCGCTTGGCGTCGCAGGTCTGGCCGACGCGGGTGAGGAACTGGATGGCGGCCATCCACTCGTCGGGCTTCAAGTCGACCTCGCGCGCCAGCGCGTGCGCGTGCTTCACCACGGCGGTGATGATCTGGCGGAAGCGCGGGTCGCAATCGTCGGCCAGGCGTGCAAGCACGGCCTGGGTGATGTCGGTGGTCTGGTGCTGGCTCATGGCGTTTCGCCTCCTTGCTGGTGAGGGACTTCGTAGTCCACTTGATGGCGCTCGCTGCGCAGGTCGCCCAGGGCGCGCCGCACGCGCAGGTGCTCGGGGTGTTCGGCGTAGCCGGCCAGCGCCTCGCGCGACGCGAAATCGCTGACCAGCACCACGTCGCAGGCGTAGTCGATGCGGCTTTCGTCGACGCCGACTTCAAGATGCAGCAGGCCCGGCACGCGGCCGCGCAGCGACTCGAACTCGGCCTTCACGCGCGCCACGTTGGCGGCGTGCGCGATGGCGCCGTCGCCGCGCACGCGCCACATCACGATGTGCCGGATCATGCGCAGCCTCCTCGCTCGGGTTCACACGCCCAGGTAGGCACGGCGCACCTCGTCGCGTTGCATCAGTTCGTCGCTCGTGCCTTCGGCCACCATGCGGCCTTCTTCCAGCACGTAGGCGCGGTCGGCCACGCGCAGCGCGGTGGCCACGTTCTGCTCCACCAGCAGGATGGCCGTGCCCTCGCGGTGCACGCGGCCGATGGCGTTGAACATCTCGCCGACGATCAGCGGCGACAAGCCGAGCGAAGGCTCGTCCAGCAGCAGCAGCCGCGGCCGCGCCATCAGCGCGCGGCCGATCGCCACCATCTGCTGCTGGCCGCCCGAGAGCTCGCCGGCGGCCTGCTCCAGCTTGGCTTCGAGCGCCGGGAACAGCGCCAGCACGGCGTCCAGCGTCTGCCGGCGCTGCGCCTTGGCGGCCGGCAGCAGGCTGCCGATTTCCAGGTTCTCGCGCACGCTCAAGGTGGTGAACAGCCGCCGCCCCTCGGGCACGACGGCGATGCCGGCCTCGCAGAAGGCATGCGGCGGCAGCGTGCGCAGCTCGCGCCCTTCGAACACCATCTGCCCGCCGCGCGCGCGCAGCATGCCGGCCAGCGTGTTGACCAGCGTCGTCTTGCCGGCGCCGTTGGGGCCGACGATGCACAGCAGCTCGCGCGGGCGCAGCGTGAACGACACGCCCCACAACGCCGGCGCCGCGCCGTAGGCGACCTGCAGGTCCTTCACCTCAAGCATGGGCAGGTCCCATGGCCGCCGCGGCGTCGGCGGCGAGCGCCACCGTGCCAAGGTAGGCCTGCATCACCTCGGGCCGCTGCATCACCTCGGCCGCCGGTCCGGCGGCCAGCACGCCGCCCTGGTCGAAGACGACGACGCGGTCGGTCAGCGCCATCACCGCGCGCATCACGTGCTCGACGAAGACCACGGTCGCGCCCTGGTCGCGGATGCGGCGCACCAGCGCCACGGCGTCGTCGATCTCGGCCGGCGTCAGCCCGCACAGCACTTCATCGAGCAGCACCAGCCGCGGCCTTGCGGCCAGCGCGCGCGCCAGCTCCAGGAACTTGCGCTGGTGCAGGTTCAGCGCCTCGGGCAGCGCCAGCGCCTTGTCCTGCAAGCCGGTGAACGCCAGCCAGCCCATGGCCTCGCGCCGCGCCGCTTCGGGCGAGGCCACGCCGCCGCCGAACATCGTCGCCAGCGCCACGTTGTCCAGCACCGTGAAGTGGGCGAAGGGCCGCGGGATCTGGTAGGTGCGCGCGATGCCGCCGCGCGCGATGCGGTGCGCCGGCTCGGCCGTCAGCTCGCGGCCTTCGAAGCGCAACTGCCCGCCGCTGGCCACGTAGTGCCCGCTGACCACGTTGATGAAGGTCGACTTGCCCGAGCCGTTGGGGCCCAGCAGGCCGAGGATCTCGCCCTGGCGCACCTGCAGGTCGACGCCGGCCAGCGCGCGCACGCCGCGGAACGACTTGGCCAGGCGCTCGGCCTGCAGCAGCACGCCGCCGTCGGCCGCGGCGGTCGTCATGGCCGCCACGGTGGGCGCGGTCGGGGCGGTAGGAGCTACCGGGTCCAAGGGCACCGGCGGCAGCGGCGCCGGCCGCCGCCGCGCCCAGGCCTTCTGCAGCCGCGGCAGGATGCCGTCGGGCATGAAGAGGATGGCGGCGATCAGGATCACGCCGACCATCGCCTTGCCGGCCAGCGCGTGGTCGGCCGCGGTGAAGCCGTAGAGCAGCAGCGTGATGGCCACCGCGCCCACCGCCGGCCCGGCCCAGTGGCGCGTGCCGCCGAGCACGCTCATCAGCACCACGGTCAGCGGCACGGTGATGGTGAACACCTCGCCCACCGTCACGTAGTTGAGGAACAGCGCGTGGATGCCGCCGGCCATGCCGGCCAGCGCGCAGGAGATGCCCAGCGCCGCCAGCTTGTAGCGGTAGGTGGGCACGCCGATGACCTCGGCCGCGTCTTCGTCGTCGTGGATCGCGAACAGCCCGGCGCCGAAGCGCGACTGCGCGATCCACCAGGCCACCAGCAGCGTCAGCGCCGCCGCGCCCAGCGCCAGCAGGTAGAAGGTGGCCGAAGGCGTGGGCCCGATCGCCGGCACCGCCACCGCGGCCAGCGAGACGCCGTTGCCGCCGTCGACCGGCGTGTTGACGATCAGCGTGCCCAGCACGAAGGTGACGGCCAGCGTCAGCAGCGCGAACACCTCGCCGCGGATGCCCTTGACGCGAAAGACGATGGCGCCCACCACCAGCCCCAGCACGCAGGCCAGCAGCGCGGCGGCCGGCAGCGTCCACAGGAAGGGCCACTCATAACGCGCCATCAGCGTGGCGCTGGTGTAGAGCCCGGCGCCGAAGAAGGCGCCGTGGCCGAACGAGAAATAGCCGCTGTAGCCCGAGAGGATGTTCCACGAGGTGGCCAGCACCACCCAGTGCAGGATGAGGTAGAGCAGCGAGTCGTAGAACGCCGGCAGGCCGAGCTGCGGGACGAAGGCCAAGGCAAGGGCCGCGGCGATGATCGCGAGGGGCGTCTTCTTCACGCCGCTCTCCCCGGCCGCAGCAGCAGGATGCCGATCAGCAGCGTGAACGACACCAGCGGCGCCCACGAGGGCGCGGTGACGGCCATGGTCAGCGCCTCGCTGACGCCGATCACGATGCCGGCGACCAGCGGCGCCAGCGCGCGGCCCAGGCCGCCCAGCATCACCGCGGCGAAGACGACGCCGATCCAGGCGTAGATCTGCGACGGCGCCAGCGTGTAGCCGAGCGCCAGGCAGACGCCGGCCACCGCGGCCAGGGCCGAGCAGGTGCCGGCCAGCAGCAAGGCGTTGCGCTGCTGGCGCACGCCGAAGGCGGCGGCCACCGCCGGGTCTTCGGCCGAGGCGCGCAAGGCCTTGCCCAGGTCGGTGTAGCGCAGCACGGCCCACACGGCCAGCGAGAGGCCGACGGCCAGCGCCAGCGTGATCAGCTCGGGCAGCGGCAGGTACAGCGCGCCGAGCTTGAAGCGGTGCTCGCCGTAGCTCGATTCGAGCTTGCGGAAGTCGGCCGTCCAGATGGCCTGGATCAGCGCCTCGACGATGCCCGTCAGCCCGAAGGTCAGCAGCAGCGAGTTGAACGGCGTGATCGCGAAGCGCGCCATCAGCGCGTGCAGCGCCGCGCCCAGCGCGAAGAAGGCCGGCACGATGAGCGCCAGCGACAGCAGCGGGTCGACGCCTTTCGTCGACAGTTGGTAGCACAGGTAGGCGGCGAGGAAGGCGAACGCGAAGTGCGCCAGGTTGATCAGCCGCAGCAGCCCCCACGACAGGCTCAGCCCCAGCCCGAGCAGGCCGTAGAGGGCGCCGACGAACACGCCCGACAGCACGCTTTGCGCCAGCAGCGTGGCGCTGGGCAGCGTGAAGCCCGACATCAATTGGCGCGGATCGTGTTGCCGGCCGCGTAGTCCTTGGGCCAGACCACCTTCCAGTGGCCGTCCTGCACCTGCTTCACGCGCATCAGGTCGTCGCCGTAGTTGCCGGGGCCGTCGAAGTGCAGCTTGCCCTGGATGGTGTCGACGCGGTTGGCGTTGAGCCAGGCGCCGATGGCCTTGTCGTCCAGGCTCTTGGTGGCGGTGACGCCGGCCTCCAGGATCTGCCAGGCCGTGTAGCTGGCGCCGGCCTGCACTTCCACCGAGGCGTCGGGCAGCTTGGCCGCGGTGGCGCGCTCGCGGTACAGGCGCGCGAACTCGGCGGCCACCGGCGAGTTGGTGAACGGCGGCTGGTCTTCGAAGATCGTCACCGACAGCGCGTTCTTCGCCTCCGGCAGCGAGACCAGCGGCCCCGGCGCCGGGTACAGGTAGAAGTGCTGCGGCGGCACGTAGTCGATCTTCTTCATCGCGTCGAGCAGCAGGTTGCCGTCGAGGCCGATCGCGCCCACCCACACGAAGTCGGGCTTGGCGTCCTTCACGCGGTTGGCGATGGGGCCGAAGTCGCGGTTGCCGAACTCCCATTCGAGGAACAGCACCTCCTGCAGGCCGCGCTTCTTCAGCACCTCGCGCGCGCCGGCGCTCATGAACTGGATCGACGGGAACTTGCTGGTCAGCACCGCCACGGTCTTGGGCGGCTTCGGCCCGGCGGCCAGCGCGTCGAACACGGTGGCCGGCACCGTGGCCTGCGGGTTGGCGCCCAGCGACCAGGCCGGGAACGCGAGGTCGTACTTGGCCAGCGAGGGGATGCCGAAGGTGTGGTGCACCAGCACCTTGCCGTAGCGCTGCGCGACGCCCATCGCCGACAGGATGGCGCCGGTGGCGTAGGGGCCCATCAGCAGGTCGACCTTGTCGGCGGTGACGAGCTGCTCGTACAGCGTGCGCGCGAGGTCGGGCTTGCTCTGGTCGTCCTTGAGCACCCACTCCAGCGGCCGGCCCAGCCAGCCGCCGCGCTTGTTGGCCTGCTCGATGTAGATCTCGCCGACCAGCTTGTGCACCTGCGCGGTGGCGGCCAGCGGCCCGGTCAGCGCCAGCGTGCTGCCGATGCGGATGGGCTTGGCCTGCGCCAGCGCGGCCGCGGGCAGCCCGGCGGCCGCGGCCACGCCGGCGGCCAGCAGGTGGCGGCGGTTGAGGGCGGTGGGGGTCATCGCGTGGTCTCCTTTTGTTGGTCGGGGTGATCGGGGCGATCGGGGTCGGTGGGGTGATCAGGCCGGCTCCAGCACGAAGTCGAAGTCGACGGTGTGGAACGGCCGCTCGCAAGGGCTGCCGTCGGGCGCCGGGCCGCTGTCGTGCGGCCGCCAGTCGGCCACCAGCGAGCGGCGCACGCCGAAGGCGGCGTCGGCGTCGAGGTGGCGGTCGCCGCGGCGAAAGAGCTGCGTGCGCAGCGTGCGGTAGCCGGCGGCGCGGATGCACACCGGCACGTACGCCGGCCGCCACGCGCTGCGGCCCAGCGAGCGCAGCAGCGCGCCGGTGGGCCCGTCGGTGGGCAGCGGCTGCGCCGCCACGGCCTGGACGCGCGCCTGGAAGCGGCCCTGCGCATCGGCCGGCAGCCGCGTGCCGTCGGCGCCCAGCAGCAGCTCGGCGCCGGGCACGGGGCGGCCATCGGTGCCGCGCACCTGGCCGCGCAGGAAGCAGGGCGCGGCGCCGTCGGCGGTCTCGGCGTTGGGCAAGGGCGCGGCGCGGCCGGCCTCGGTGGCCTCGGTGGCTTCGATGGCCGCGGGTAGCGCGCCAGCGCTAGCGCCGGCGCCGGCGCCGGCGTCGGCGCGGCCGGCGGCGCGGCGCGGCGCCATCGCCGCCACCAGCGCGGAGACGCCCAGCGTGTCCGACAGCAGCGCGAACTCGTGCCGCGGGCCCTGGCTGAGCCGCCCGGCCTCGGCCAGCAGGCGCAGGCCGGCCTGCCATTCGCGGTCGGTCAGCCGCACCTCGCGCGCGAAGGCGTGCAGGTGCTGCACCAGGCTGGTCATCAGGTCGCGCAGGCGCGGGTCGGCCGCCCGCGCGTGGCGGGCGATCACGGCCTGGGTGATGGTGTCCTCGTCGATGAGTTGCATGGGGAACGGCAACGGCGGCGCGGCGACTCTAGACTTCCGCTGCCGCTGCACCAAGCGCGCAGGCCGCAAAGCTTTGTTCCGCGCGCCGGAAAACTTCGGGTAAACATGGATCGCTGGACCGAGATCGAACTGTTCGTGCAGGTGGCCGAGTTGGGCAGCCTGACGCGCGCGGCCGCGAGCCTGGGCCTGTCCAACGCCGCGGCCAGCCGCCACCTGGCGGCGCTGGAAGAGCGGCTGGCCGCGCGGCTGGTGCAGCGCAACACGCGGCGGCTGTTCCTCACCGAGGTGGGCGACAGCTACTACCGCCGCTGCAAGCCGCTGCTGGCCGAACTGCGCGAGGCCGAGAGCGCCGTCCACGAGGCGGTGCTCAAGCCCACCGGGCTGCTGCGCGTGACGGCCTCGCTGTCGTTTTCCATGATCGTCATCGCGCCGCTGCTGCCGGCTTTCATCGAACGTTACCCGGGGCTGCGCGTGGAGGTGGTGGTCTCCAACCGCTACACCGACTTGCTGGACAGCGGCATCGACGTGGCCATCCGCAACCGCGAGTTCGAGGACGATTCGGCGATCACCGTGCGCCGCCTGGCCGAGACCAAGCGCGTGCTGGCGGCCAGCCCGCAATACCTGCAGCGCCACGGCACGCCGCGCACGCCCGACGAGCTGGGCGCGCACCGGCTGCTGATCTACAACCTGGCCAACCAGCCGCACCAGCTGCGCTTCACGCGCAACGGCGCCGTCACCACGCTGACGGTGCAGGGCCTGCTGGAAGCCAACGACGGCCAGGTGCTGCGCGCGGCGGCGCTGCGCCACCTGGGCATCCTGTTGCAGCCGCTGTACATCATCCACGACGACATCGTCGGCGGCCGCCTGGTGCCGGTGCTGCAGGACTGGGAGCTGTCGCGCCTGGTGATGAACATCGCCTACCCGACGCGCCGCCACCTGCCGGCCAAAGTGAGGTGCTTCGTCGACTTCCTGGTCGAGCAGTTCGCCGACCGCGAGTTCGAGCGGCGGTGGACGGCATGAGCGCCACGTCGCCCTCGACGGAGCGTGCCGCGCGCCGCGCCATCCGCGCGATTGCCGCGGTCGAGGCGGCCAAGGGCCTGGTCGTGCTGCTGGCGGCCAGCGGCCTGCTCGGCCTGGTGCACAAGGACCTGCACGAGCTGGCCGTGCGCCTGGTCGAGCACTCGCACCTGAACCCGGCGTCGAAGTATCCGCAGATCTTCCTGGACGCGGTCTCGCACTTGCAGCAGTCCAATCTGATCTGGCTGGCGCTGGGCGCGGCCGGCTATGCCGCGCTGCGCTTCGTCGAGGCCTGGGGCCTGTACCGCGAGCGCGCCTGGGCCGAATGGCTGGCGGCGCTGAGCGGCGCCGTCTACCTGCCGCTGGAACTGGCCAAGCTGGCGCACAAGTTCAGCGGCCTGGGGCTGGCGCTGCTGCTGGTCAACGTGGCGGTGGTGGCGGTGATGGTGTGGGCGCTGCTGCAGCGGCGGCGGGCACGGGCGCCGTGAGGCCGTGACGCCGTGCCAGGGTCAAGCCATCATCGCCCGCAGCACCCCGAACCCCGCGGCCGCCAGCAGCGCCATGCAGGGCAGCATGCTGATCAGGAAGCCCAGGCTGCGGCGGCCGGGGTCGCGCATGTAGGCCTGCTGGTAGACGATGCGGCCTACCAGGTAGACGGCGCCGGCGATGGCCGCCGGCAGCGGCGCGAAGTAGCGCGCGGCCAGGTACAGCGCGGGGATGAAGACGACCAGCAGCTCCAGCGTGTTCATCTGCACGCGGTACGCGCGCTCGAACATCTCGTGGCCGCTGACGGCCGGCGGCTTGATGCCGTAGCGGCCGCGCGCGCGGCCGACCAGGGCGCCGAAGACCAGGAACTGCAGCAAGGCGAGCAGGGCGACGAGATCGATGAGCGGCATGGTGGCGGCGTTGCTGAGACGAAGCCCCGATGATGCCGGCTACAAAGCCATCGCCGGCCGTTCCGCCATCGCGGCGCGCCAGCGCAGCAGGTTCGGGTGCTGCTCGCCGGGCTTGACGCGCACCACGCGCGCGAAGTCGACCGCCACCACCGCGGTGATGTCGGCCACGCTGAAATGCGCGCCGGCGACGAAGGGGTGGTCGGCCAGCCGCGCGTCCAGCGTCAGCAGGAACTGCTGCAGCCGCGCCAGGCCGCGCTGTGCCAGCTCGGGAATCTGCGCATAGTCCACCGGGCCGGGCAGCGCGCGGCCGGCCATCGCCGGCGTGCCGTTGCGCAGCGCCTCGGCGATGGCCATCAGGCCTTCGAACTCGACGCGCCAGTTCCAGCTGGCGACCTCGGCGCGCTCGGCCGGTGTGCGGCCGAGCAGCGGCGGCTCGGGGAAGCGCGCTTCCAGCCAGGCGGTGATGCCGGCGTTGTCGGTCAGCACCAGGCCGTCGTCGGTGCGCAGCGCCGGCACCGTGCACTGCGGGTTGATGCGGCGGTAGGCCTCGCCGAGCTGCTCGCCGCTGCGCAGGTCGATGGCGACGGTCTCGTGGGCCACGCCTTTTTCGGCCAGCAGGATGCGGGCGCGGCGCGGGCTGGGGGCACTGGCGCAGTCGTACAGGGTGATGGTCATGAGGGGCTCTGCAGCTTGTCTTGGGTACGGGTGTCGAAATCGCCGGCGTCGTGGCGTTCGTGCAGCTGGCTCGACGGCTGGCCCCAGGTGCGGTTGACCATGCGGCCGCGGCGCGCCGCCGGGCGCTGGGCGATCTCGTCGGTCCAGCGCAGCACGTGGCGGTACTGCTGCACCTGCAGGAACTCGCCGGCCTCGTAGAGCTGGCCCTTGGCCAGCGTGCCGTACCAGGGCCAGACGGCGATGTCGGCGATGCTGTAGTCGTCGCCCGCCAGGTAGCGGCTTTCGGCGAGGCGGCGGTCCAGCACGTCGAGCTGGCGCTTGACCTCCATCGCATAGCGGTCGATCGGGTACTGCAGCTTCTGCGGCGCGTAGGCGTAGAAGTGGCCGAAGCCGCCGCCGAGGAAGGGCGTCGCGCCCATCTGCCAGAACAGCCACGACAGGCATTCGGCGCGCGCAGCCGGCGCCGCGGGCAGCAGTGCGCCGAACTTCTCGGCCAGGTACAGCACGATGGCGCCCGACTCGAACACGCGCACCGGCGCGGGCCCGCTGCGGTCCAGCAGCGCCGGGATCTTGGCGTTGGGGTTGACGGCGACGAAGCCGCTGCCGAACTGCTCGCCGTTGTCGATGCGCACCAGCCAGGCGTCGTACTCGGCGCCGGCGTGGCCCAGCGCCAGCAGCTCTTCCAGCATCACCGTCACCTTGACGCCGTTGGGCGTGCCCAGCGAATACAACTGCAGCGGGTGGCGGCCCAGCGGCAGCTCGCGCTGGTGCGTGGCGCCGGCGGTCGGCCGGTTGATGGCGGCGAAGCGCCCGCCCTGGCCGGGCTGCCAGGTCCACACGGCGGGCGGGGTGTAGGCGTCGGGTTCGCTCATGAGCGCGAGCGTAGCGGTTCAGGCCGGCCCGTGCTCGGCGCGCAGCAACTGTGCCGCCGCCACCATCGCGCGCAGCTTGGCCAGCGCCACGTCGCGCGGCAGATACTTCATGCCGCAGTCGGGCGCCAGGATCACGCGCTCTTTGGCGACGAAGGGCAGCGCGCGGCGGATGCGCGCGGCAATCTGCTCGGGCGTTTCAACCGCCGGGTCGGCGAGGTCGACGCAGCCCACCATCACCTGCTGGTCGTCGCGCAACTCGGTCAGCACGGCGCAGTCGAGTGCGCTTTGCGCGGTCTCGATCGACACCTGCCGGCAGCGGCAGCCGCGCAGCTCGGGCAGGAAGCTGTAGCCGCTGGGCCGCTGCTGCACCATGGCCGCGTAGCCGAAGCAGATGTGCACCGCGGTCGTGCCGTCGATGCCGGCCAGCGCGGCGTTGAGGGCGTTCAGCCCGTAGCGGCGCGCCTTCTCGGGCTGCGCCTGCATCCAGGGCTCGTCGATCTGCACCACGTCGGCACCGGCGGCGAAGAGGTCGGCGATCTCGCCGTTCAGCGCCGCGGCGTAGGCCAGCGCCGCCGCTTCGTCGTCGGCATAGAAGTCGTTCTGCGCCTGGCAGCTCATCGTGAACGGGCCGGGCACGGTGATCTTCACGCGCCGCGTGGTGTGCGCCTTCAGGAAGCGCAGGTCGTCCACCTCCACCGCGTGGCGGCGGCGGATCGGCCCGACGATGCGCGGCACCGGGATCGGCAGCCCCGAGCGGTTCATCACCGTGCCGGGGCGGTCGAGGTCGATGCCCTCCAGCGCGGTGGCGAAGCGGTTGCTGTAGCTTTCGCGGCGGATCTCGCCGTCGCTGACGATGTCCAGCCCCGCATCTTCCTGAGCGCGGATGGCCAGCAGCGTCGCGTCTTCCCAGGCCTGCTGCAACTGCGGCTCGGCCACGCGCCACAGCTCGCGCATGCGCACGCGCGGCGGAAAGGTGCCGGCCAGCTTGTCGCGGTCGATCAGCCAGTCGGGCTGCGGCAGGCTGCCGACGACGGTGGTGGGAAAGAGCATCGCAAGTCTCCGGTGGCGCAGCGGGGATTGGATCATCGCTTCGGTAGCGGTTGCCGCGGTTGCGGCGGCCGCGTCGCCGTCGGCGGCACTGGGGGCGACGCGGCCGCGGCGCGGTAGGCCGTGAGCAGCGCGCGCGCCTCGTCGTCGGGGCGCGCGGCCACCTTGCGGTAGTCGCTGCAGTCGCTCTTGCGCGTCATCAGCCGGTGGTTGATCAGCTCGCGGCGCAGCGTCACGTGGTCGCCGAAGGTGTTGGCCTGGCGCAGGATGGCGTTGACCTCGCGCTCGGTGTAGCGGCGCTTGGCGTCGAAGCGCGTCCACAGCACCCACATCGCCAGCCGCTGCACCGCGAAGCGGGCCGGCCAGCGCTGCAAGCGGCCCTGCGCGTCGAACTGCTGCAGCGCCTTGCGGGCGGTGGCGCTCAAGGCCGGCGCGGCGGCCGGTGGCGCCGCGGCAGCAGCCGCGGAGGCCGCGCTGGGCGCACCGGCCGCCGGCGCCGCGGGCGTGGACAGCGCGGCGGCCTGCAAGGCCTGCAGGTTGCGGTGCCCGGCGGCGCGGGCGATCAGGTTCAGCAGTTCCAGGTGACTGGGCGGCGCCGGCTTGCCGGCCTGGCGCTCGGCCAGGGTGCGGCCCAGCGTGCGGGCAAAGGCGGAAAGGTCCGCCAGGTGCAGCGGGGTGGGGGTTCTGGCCATGGCGGCCTCCTGTTCACGGGCTCGGGCATGGGCTCGGATCCGCCGTGCACGAAGCGCGGGCGTTGCCGGGGGCCGCCGACTTGCCGGGCCGGGCCGCATGCCGCAAGGGCGTGCAGGACATTCCGGGACCAGGGGATGACGAAGGGCAGGTTTAGCTCGCGGACCGGGCCGCGCGGCGACGCCTGGGTGAACTGCCGACCGGAGTGGGAGTGTAGCGCTGCGCCGTCACACCAACCCCATCACACCAAGCCCAGCCGCCGCAGCTTGGGCCGCACGATGGGCACCGTCAGCACGGTGCTGCCGAGGGCCATCAGCAGCAGCGCGGTGAAGGTCTCGTGGGTGATCAGCGACTTGTCGAGCAGGATGTTGCTGAAGATGATCATGATCAGCGCCTTGGTCTGCAGCAGCCAGCCGATCAGCGAGGCTTCGCCGGGCGCCCAGCCCAGCCAGCGGCCGGCGAGGTGGGCGCCGGCCAGCTTGCCGGCCACCGCGGCCAGCAGCAGCCAGCCGGCCGCCGCGAAGACGGCCAGCCCGCCCACGTCCCATTGCGTGCGCAGGCCGGTCGACAGGAAGAACACCGGCATCATCACCAGCAGCACGTGGTGGCGCAGCAAGTCCATCTGCGCCTGGTCGTACCACTCGGCCTCCATCACCGCGCCGGCGAGGAAGGCGCCGACCATGAAGTGCAGGCCCGACCAGTCGGCGCCGAAGGCGCAGGCGGCCAGCCAGACCAGGCCCACGGGCCAGCGGTCGCGCGGCTGCAGGCGCTGCATCAGCCGACGCAAGGCCCAGGCCGCGACGGCGAAGGCGACGAGAAAACCTAACTGCCGACCGACGCGGGTCCAGTCCAGCAGGATCAGCGCCAGCACGCCCCAGATCGCCACGTCGTCCAGGCTGGCGTAGCGCAGGATGCGCTGGCCGATGGGCTGGCGCAGGATGTGGAGCTGCTCCATCAGCAGGATCAGGATGGGCAGCGCCGTCACCGCGCAGGCCATGCCGACGCCCAGCACGAACTGCCAGGTTTGCGCCTGCGGGCCGATCCACGCCGCGCCCTGCAGCAGCAGCGGCCAGGCGGCCAGGCAGCCCAGCAGCAGCGGGCAGGCCAGCGCCAGGCCGGCGGTGACGGCGGTCTCGCGCCGGCGCGCCCAGGCCTGGCCGAGGTCGAGCTCGATGCCGGCGATCCACACGAACACCATCACCGCCCACCAGGCCACGCCGTTGAGCGCGGTGATGACCTGCGGCGTGAACACGAACTCGTAGTAGCCCGGGTAGGCCGCGCCCAGCACGCCGGGGCCGAGCAGGATGCCGCCGACGATCTGCACCACCACCAGCGGCGCCACGCGCTCCAGCCGGCACAGCCGCCACGCGAGGTAGGGCACGGTGAAGATGATCAGCATCGCGATCAGGTAGCGCTCGGTCGTGTTCATGCTGGGGGCGATCGGTGGCTCGGGCGGGCGTTCGGCGTAAAGCCGCGCAGTGTGCCAGCGCCCGCGACGTGGGGTGGCAGCGGCGGGCCGGCTACGCCATCTGTCGTATTGGCCCGGCGGCGGGCCGTTCCTAAGCTGAGGGCCGTCTCGATCAACGATTGCCCCAGGAGGAATTTGCCCATGTCGTCTCGCCGCCGCTTCGCGCTTCACACGCTGGCCGTTGCCAGCATCGCCGGTCTGGCCACGCTCGGCCTCGGGACCGCCCACGCGCAGGAGACCATCAAGGTCGGCGTGCTGCACTCGCTGTCGGGCACGATGGCGATCTCGGAGACCGTGTTGAAGGACACGGTGCTGATGGCCATCGACGAGATCAACGCCAAGGGCGGCGTGCTCGGCAAGAAGCTTGAAGCCGTGGTCGTCGACCCGGCGTCCAACTGGCCGCTGTTCGCCGAGAAGGCGCGCCAGCTCGTCAGCAAGGACAAGGTGGCCGTGGTCTTCGGCTGCTGGACCAGCGTCTCGCGCAAGAGCGTGCTGCCGGTGTTCGAGGAGCTCAACAGCCTGCTGTTCTACCCGGTGCAGTACGAGGGCGAAGAACTCAGCAAGAACGTCTTCTACACCGGCGCCGCGCCCAACCAGCAGGCGATTCCGGCCGTCGAGTACCTGATGAGCAAGGACGGCGGCGCGGCCAAGCGCTTCGTGCTGCTGGGCACCGACTACGTGTACCCGCGCACCACCAACAAGATCCTGCGCGCCTTCCTGCACAGCAAGGGCATCGCCGACGCCGACATCATGGAGGAGTACACCCCCTTCGGCCATGGCGACTACCAGAGCATCATCGCCAAGATCAAGAAGTTTGCCGCCGAGGGCAAGAAGACCGCGGTGGTGTCGACGATCAACGGCGACTCCAACGTGCCGTTCTACAAGGAGCTGGGCAACCAGGGCCTGAAGGCCACCGACGTGCCGGTGGTGGCCTTCAGCGTGGGCGAGGAAGAGCTGCGCGGCGTCGACACCAAGCCGCTGGTGGGCCATCTCGCGGCGTGGAACTACTTCATGAGCATCAAGAGCCCGGCCAACACCGAGTTCGTCAAGAAGTGGAGCGACTACGCCAAGGCCAAGGGCATTGCCGGCCACAAGGACAAGCCGCTGACCAACGACCCGATGGAGGCCACCTACATCGGCATCATGATGTGGAAGCAGGCGGTCGAGAAGGCCAGGAGCACCGACACCGACAAGGTCATCGCCGCGATGGCCGGCCAGACCGTGCCGGCGCCCGGCGGCTTCGTCTCCACGATGGACCCGAAGAACCACCACCTGCACAAGCCGGTGTTCATCGGCGAGGTCAAGGCCGACGGCCAGTTCAACGTGGTGTGGAAGACCAAGGGGCCGGTGAAGGCGCAGCCTTGGAGTCCGTTCATTGCGGAGAACAAGGGCAAGAAGGACGAGCCCGAAAAGAAGTGAGTGAGCCCCCGGCCGCTCGTGCGGCCGCCCCCCGAGGGGGCTGCTGAACCCGACCGGCAAAGCCGGATCGGGTTCAGGGCGCTGACACCGCTGCTCCCCCTGGCCGCTGGCGCGGCCGGTCCCCGAGGGGACGGTGCATTTACCTCAGCAACTCCACGCCGGGCAGCCGGGCGGCGCCGGCGTCGAAGCTGAAGAAGCGGCGGCAGCCGAGCTGCGCCGCGCGGGCGGCCAGCAGGCAGTCGGCAAAGTCGGCGCGGGCATCCTGCGACCATCGGTACAGCGCTTCTTCCACCGTGGGCGCGTGCTCGAACTCGACGTCGGCGCTTTCCAGCAGGGCGGCAAAGGCACCGGCGATGCTGGGCTTGTCGAGCCGGTAGCGACTGCGCAGCACCCACTCGGTTTCCAGCAGCGCGAGCAGCAGCACCAGCACCGGCTCGTCGGCCGCCGCGGCGCGGTCCAACAGGCGCCGGGCGGCGGTGTACTGGGCTTCGTCGTCGCGCACCAACAGGCGCACGAGCACGTTGGTGTCGACCGCGATGCTCATCGCGCGGGCCGCTTGCGTGGCTTGGCCGCTGGCGCAGCCTCGGCGGTGGCGGTGGACGTGCGAAAGGGCTTCATGTCCTCGACGGCGACCCGCGGCTGGCCGGGCCGCGCCAGCATGCCGCCCAGCTCCGCCATGCGCCTTGTTTTCGGGCGCATGACCACGGTGCCGTCGCTCAGCAGCGTGAAGCTCATCTTGTCGCCGGACTTCAGGCCCAGCCGCTCGCGGATCGCGCGCGGCACCGTGACCTGGCCCTTGGTGGTCATCGTGGTGGCGTCGGACACGGCAGGACTCCCGGCATGACGAAAGCGAAAAGCGTAATACCAGCGGCGCGCGGCGTCAAACGACGCGGACCGCACCGCGGCCATACGACAGGCTGCGTATTGGTGGGTGGCGATGCGCCGTCTACCGTTGGGCCAACAAGCTCTGGAGCAGGGGTTGCAAGACGTGCGCAGCGTGGCGAGGGGGTCGACGAAAGTCGGCGTTGGCATCGGATGGCATCGGCGGCTGGGCCTGCTGGTCGGCGTGCTGGTCGGCGCGCTCGCCGGCGTGTTGCTGGCTTCACCCGCCTGGGCGTTGCCGCCCGACCTCGCCTACCGCATCGCCGCCGGCGACAGTGACGCGCGCCTCCAGGCGCTGGGCGAGGCGGTGGCGTCGGGTGACGCCGAGCTGCCGGCTTATCTGCGTGCCCTGCTCGACGGCGAGGTCAAGCTCGCCGGCGGCAAGGTCTACGTGGTGCAAGGCGGCCAGCCGCTGCCGGCCGACGCCGAGGACGTGGTCAACAACAACCGCATGCGCGGCGAGATCGAAGGCGCGCTGGCCGCGCTGGGGCTGTTCTCGCCCGACCGCGCGGCGCGCGCCAAGGCCATCGCCGAGTTGAAGGGCAGCGCCGACGAAGCCAGGCTGGCGTTGATCGAGAAGGCCGAAGCGGCCGAGCCCGATGCGGCGCTGAAGGCGGCGCTGGGCCAGTGGCGCGCCGCGGTGCTGGTGGCCTCGGCCGACCGCGGCAAGCGGCTGGCGGCCGCCAAGCTGCTGGCCGCCAGCGACCGCCCGGCCACGCGCTCGCTGCTGATCGAGCGCCTGGCGCCCGGCGCCGAGGCCGACCCCGAGGTGCGCGCCGCGCTGCAGGCCTCGCTGGACGCGGTGGCCGCGCGCCTGGCCTGGGGCGAGCGCCTGGGCCTGCTGTTCACCGGCGCCAGCCTGGGCAGCATCCTGCTGCTGGTGGCGCTGGGCCTGGCCATCACCTACGGGCTGATGGGCGTGATCAACATGGCGCACGGCGAGCTGATGATGATCGGCGCCTACGCCACCTACCTGGTGCAGAACGCCTTCAGGCGCGCCTGGCCCGAGGCTTTCGACTGGTACCTTGTCGCCGCGGTGCCCGCGAGCTTCATCGCCGCCGCGCTGGTGGGCGCGGTGCTGGAGCGCACGGTGATCCGCTGGCTGTACGGCCGCCCGCTGGAGACGCTGCTGGCCACCTGGGGCATCAGCCTGATCCTGATGCAGACGGTGCGCTCGATCTTCGGCGCGCAGAACGTCGCGGTGGAGAACCCGGCCTGGCTGTCGGGCGGCGTGCAGGTGCTGCCCAACCTGACGCTGCCGTACAACCGGCTGGCGATCATGGCCTTCGCGGCGCTGGTGCTGCTGGGCATGGCCTGGCTGATCGGCCGCACGCGGCTGGGCCTGTTCGTGCGCGGCGTGACGCAGAACCGCCGCATGGCCGCCTGCACCGGCGTCGACACCGCCCGCGTCGACACCTATGCATTTGCATTGGGCGCCGGCATCGCCGGGCTCGCCGGCTGCGCGCTCAGCCAGGTGGGCAACGTCGGCCCCGACCTCGGGCAGGGCTACATCGTCGATGCCTTCATGGTCGTCGTGCTCGGCGGCGTGGGGCAGCTTGCCGGCACGGTCTACGCGGCGCTGGGGCTGGGCGTGCTGAACAAGCTGCTGGAAGGCTGGGCCGGCGCGGTGCTGGCCAAGATCATGGTGCTGGTGTTCATCGTCGTCTTCATCCAGAAGCGGCCGCAAGGGCTGTTCGCGATGAAGGGCCGGAGCGCCGAGGCATGAGCGGCCTCGGCATGGCCTTGTCGTCGCCGCGCGGCGTGCTGCTGGGGCCGCGCGGCTGGGCCGGCGTGCTGGCCGCCAGCGTCGTGCTGCTGGTCGGCGTGCCGGTGTTCAACCTCGCCGTGCCCGAGGGCAGCGCGTTCCACCTGAGCGACTATGCCGTCAGCCTGACCGGCAAGATCCTCTGTTATGCCATCTGCGCGCTGGCGATGGACCTGATCTGGGGCTACACCGGCATCCTGTCGCTCGGCCACGGCCTGTTCTTCGCGTTGGGCGGTTATGCGATGGGCATGTATTTGATGCGCCAGATCGGCAGCGACGGCCAGTACCGCCTGCCCATGCCCGACTTCATGGTGTTCCTCGACTGGAAGGCATTTCCCTGGCACTGGGCGCTGTCGGACTCCTTCGTCGCGCAGATGCTGCTGGTGGTGCTGGTGCCGGGGCTGCTGGCCTTCGTGTTCGGCTTCTTCGCCTTCCGCTCGCGCATCAAGGGCGTGTACTTCTCGATCATCACGCAGGCGATGACCTTCGCGGCGATGCTGCTGTTCTTCCGCAACGAGACCGGCTTCGGCGGCAACAACGGCTTCACCGACTTCAAGCGCATCCTCGGCGTGCCGATCGCCACGCCGGGCATGCGCGTCTTCCTGTGCTGCCTGACGGCGGCCGTGCTGATCGCGCTGTTCCTGCTCAGCCGTGCCATCGTCAACAGCAAGTACGGCCACGTGCTGCAGGCCATCCGCGACGCCGAGAGCCGCGTGATGTTCAGCGGCTACGACCCCGTGGCTTACAAGCTGAGCATCTGGACGCTGTCGGCCGTGATGTGCGGCGTGGCCGGCGCGCTCTACGTGCCGCAGGTGGGCATCATCAACCCCGGCGAGATGAGCCCGGCGGCCGGCATCGAGATGGCGGTCTGGGCGGCGGTGGGCGGCCGCGCCACGCTGGTCGGCCCCATCGTCGGCGCCTTGTTCGTCAACGGCGCCAAGAGCTGGTTCACGGTGGCCTTCCCCGAGTTCTGGCTGTTCTTCCTGGGCGCGCTGTTCATCGCGGTGACGCTGTTCCTGCCCGACGGGCTGGCGGGGCTGTTGAAGCGCCGCAAGGGCCAGCCATGACGCCGGACCTGCTGGAAGACGGCGCGAAGCGGCTGCAGGCCTTCGAGCAGCGCCAGGCCGACCCCGCCGGCAGCAGCGGCGGCCGCGCCGCCGCCTTCGGCCGCGTGGCGCGCCTGGGCGAGCCCGACTTCGCGCACGGCGTGGCGCTGTACCTCGACGAGATCAGCGTCAGCTTCGACGGCTTCAAGGCGCTGAACAAGCTGTCGCTGGCCATCGACGTCGGCGAGTTGCGCTGCATCATCGGCCCCAACGGCGCCGGCAAGACGACGATGATGGACTGCATCACCGGCAAGACGCGGCCCGACGCCGGCAAGTGCTTCTTCGGCAGCACCATCGACCTGCTGCGCCTGTCCGAGACCGACATCGCGCAGATCGGCATCGGCCGCAAGTTCCAGAAGCCGACCGTCTACGAGCCGCTGACCGTGTTCCAGAACCTCGAGCTGGCGCTGCGCGCCGACCGCCGCGTGCGCGCCGCGCTGTTCAGCCGCCTGTCGGGCGCGCAGCTCGACCGCATCGGCGAGGTGCTCGCGCTGATCCACCTGAAGGGCGAGGCGCAGCGCCAGGCCGGGCTGCTGAGCCACGGCCAGAAGCAGTGGCTGGAGATCGGCATGCTGCTGATGCAGGAGCCGCGGCTGCTGCTGCTGGACGAGCCGGTGGCCGGCATGACCGACGCCGAGACCGAGCGCACGGCGGAGCTGCTCTTGTCGCTGGAAGGCCGGCACTCGCTGGTGGTTGTCGAGCACGACATGACGTTCGTCGACCGGCTCACCCAAGGCCGCAAGACGGTGACCGTGCTGCACGAAGGCAGCGTGCTCGCCGAAGGCCCGCTGGCCGAGGTGCAGGCCAACCAGAAGGTCGTCGAGGTCTACCTGGGGCGATGACATGCTGAAGGTCGAAGGGCTCAACCAGTACTACGGCGGCAGCCACATCCTGCGTGCCTTGGGCTTCGAGGCGAAGCTGGGCGAGGTCACCGTGGTGCTGGGCCGCAACGGCGTGGGCAAGACCACGCTGCTGAAAAGCCTGATGGGCGTGGTGCCGGTGAAGACCGGCCGCGTCGCGCTGGACGGGCAGGACATCACTCGCATGACGAGTTATGAGAGGGTACGCCGCGGCATCGGCTACGTGCCGCAGGGCCGCGAGATCTTCAACCGGCTGACGGTGGAAGACAACCTGCGCATGGGCCTGGCCGTCAAGCCCGGCGGCACCGCGATCCCGGCCGAGCTGTTCGAGCTGTTCCCCATCCTCAAGCCCTTCCTGCAGCGCCGCGGCGGCGACCTCTCCGGCGGCCAGCAGCAGCAGCTGGCCATCGCCCGCGCGTTGGCCGCCGGGCCCAAGCTCTTGATGCTGGACGAGCCGACCGAGGGCATCCAGCCCAGCATCATCAAGGACATCGGCCGCGTCATCCGCATGCTGGCCGACCGCAAGACCATGGCCATCGTGCTGGTGGAGCAGTTCTACGACTTCGCCGCCGAGCTGGCCGACCAGTACCTCGTGATGGAGCGCGGCGAGGTGGTGATGCGCGGGCGCGGCAAGGACATGGCGGCCGACGGCGTGCGCCAGCGCATGGCCATCTGAAACGACGCGGCGCGCTACGGGTTCACCACCTGCCAGCGCTGATACCCGGCCGCCGCATTCGCGTCCCGCACCACCGTGCTCATGTGGCGGTTGTGCTCCAACCCTACGCCGTTGGCCGCCGGCCCCGGCTGGTAGAGCCACTCGGTGCTCTGCCGGCCGCTGTCGCCATCGCGCACCACCACCGTGCCGCGCAGGTGGTGGCCCCAGGCGGCGCTCAGGCGGTCTTGCGCGGCTTCGCGGTTGGCTTGCACGCTGCGCAGGATGTCGTTGGTCTCGCGCATGCTCTTGGCCGCACTCACCAGGCGTTCCATCAGCACGGACGTGTCCACGCTCCAGCTGTTCCAGATCTTCAGCAGCACGGGCAGCGCCTGCGGGTACAGCTCCGCGGGCGCGTAGACCTCGCTGTGGTAGTAGAGCCAGTTGCCGTTGGCCATGACGCCGCCTGCGGCCACCAGGCTCAGCTTGCGGTAGGGGCGGTTGCCGATGCTGCCCATGCCTTCCGACGCGACGAGCGCCGCATTGAAGTTGCCGAACGGAATGCGCTCGGCCTCGCGCACATTGGTCAGGCGCACGACCGGGTTGCCGCGGGCGGCGGCGAAACGCTCCATCTGCGGCTGCACGCTGCGAAACGCCTCCACCGGGTTGCCGGTGGCCGCGGCCACGTAGGTCTGCGGCGGCAGGCCGCGCGCGGCCCAGTACTGCGCCGCCTGCGGCGTGGTGACCTGGTTGGCCGCGCCCAGCGAAGCCACTTCGCCATTCGGGCCCACGATGTCCACCGCGCCCTGGTGCTGGCCGACGATGCGGAAGGTCTCCGGCAGCTGGACCCGGCCGCTGCCGAAAGGCACGGTCACCCAGCGCAGCCGGGCGTAGGGGTTGGGGATCGAAGGGGGCGGTGCGGACGGCGCGGACGCTGGGCTGGCCGCATCGGCCGCGGCCAGCAGCTGCGGCGCGCTGGCGGCCAGCCGCGCGGGCTCGTCCATCACCACCACCACGCGGGCGCCGTTGCCGCTGCGCTGCGTCAGCAGGTAGCCCTGCATCAGTGTGCCGCGCTGGTGGCCGGCGAAGGACAGCATCGCCGCATCGTCCTCGCGGCTGAGCATGCCGCCCAGCACGCGGGGCGCGCGGTCCAGTTGCTGCGCCAGGGCCTGCAGCGCCTGCTGCGCCAGCGCGCGGGCGCTGGGCTCGGGGCTTTGCAGCACCAGCACCGTGCCGCTGCCGGCGCGGTGCGGCAGCGGCTGCAAGCCGGGGGCGGCCAGCGCCACGCGGCCAGGCAGCCAGGCGCTGCCCGCCGCGGCGCCCAGCCACTGGCGCCGGTTCACGCGCGGCGGCGGTTGGCCGCACGCAGGCCGGCCAGGGCGGCAATGACCAGCGCGGCGCTGGCGGGTTCCGGCACGCCGTTGCCGGGGCCGCCCGGGTCCTGGTCCACGCCGTTGAGCGAAAAGCCGATGGCCTCGTCCGGCAGGTTGCGCGTGATGCCCGCGCCGTTGAACAGCTGGGCACCGACGACGCGGCTGTGCGCGGGGTCGGCGGTGGTGTAGATCGGCAGCGTCATGGCGTAGCCGGCGAAGCGGATCCAGTACTTGCCGGCCGCCACGTCCCAGTCCGGCAGGTCCATCTCGGCCAGGACGTTGCCGCCCGGCTCGACCGTCAGGTTGGTGGGCAAGGTGTAGTCCAGAAAGAACAGCGGCGTGGAGAAGCCGCCGTCGGCCGTCATCGAGGGCAGGTCGTTGCCGCTGTCGGCGAAGATGGACACGGTGAACGAGTTATTTGCCGGGTCCGCCAGCGGGTTGATCAGCACGAAGGCCTTGTTCAGCGTCTGGTCGGCGCTCAGCGTGAAGCTGGCCGCCAGCGCGCCATAGCCGGTGCAGCTGGAGCAGGAGTTGATGCTGCTGGCGCCGGCCGTCGCGTAGTTGGCGAAGGACTGGAACACCACGCCGGCATGGGCCTGCAAGGCCGCGGCGGCGCCCAGTGCAGCGGCGGTCATCCTGAGTACGCTTTTCATGTCAATTCCTGGTCATGGGCCGGGGCAAGTTGCTCGGGGCGGCCACCCCAGATGCCGCTCGAACGCATGTTGCAAGCGCGGGCGTCACCGCAGCGTCACCGGCTGCGGGGGGACAGGCCCGCGCAGCCGAACGGGCAGCCCGCGCCGTGCACCAGCAAGTCGGGCTGCCAGGCCTGCGCCCGGCAGCCCACGCAACTGAAGGTGCCGCCCAGCGGGCCGTCGGGCGTGTAGAGCAGCAACAGCTGCCCCGGCCACAGGTCGGGAAGGGGCGGCGGCGTTGGCGCCGGCGGTGGCGCGGATGGCGCCCCGGGTGGTGGCGCGGGCGGTGGAGGCTTGGACGTCACGTTGGCCGCTACATTCGGTTGGTCAGCGTCACTGGAGCGTCAGCGCCCACCCGTCCCTGGTCATGCCCGCCACGCGCATCCAACTCCAACTGCACGGCGTGGCCCACTGGCGCCACGGCAGCGGGCCGCCGCGCGCCCTGGAACGCAAGCACGCCGCGCTGCTGGCCTGGCTGTGGGTGGAAGGCGCCACGCCACGGTCCAGGCTGGCCGGGCTGCTGTGGCCGGAAGCCAGCGAAGACCGCGCGCGCGGCAACCTGCGCCAGCGGCTGCTCAAGCTGCGCCAGGAAGCGGGCGAACTGCTGGCCGACCAGGCCGGCGTGCTGTCACTCAAGCCCGACGTGGCGGTGGCCCCGCCCGACCCGCCCGGCGCCACGCTGCTGCAGGCGCTGGAGTTCGACGACTGCGAAACCTTTGCCCGCTGGCTGGAAGGCCGGCGCGAAGCGACGCGCGAACGGCGCAAGCGCGAATGGCTGGCCGAGGTGCGCGAAGCCGCCGCCTCGCAGCGCCTGGACGACGCGCTGTATGCCGCCGACCAGCTGCTGCAGGCCGACCGCGAAAGCGAAGAGGCCTACCGCGTGCTGATGGAGGTGTCCTACCTGCGCGGCGACCACGCCGCCGCGCTGAACGCCTGGGACCGCTGCCGCGACATGCTGCGCCAGCTCTACGGCGTGCAGCCCACGGCCGCCACGCAGCAGCTGGGCCAGACCATCCTGCAGGCCGCGCAACAGGCCGAAGCGGCGCAGGCCGAGCTCGCCGCCTGGGCGCCCACGCCGGCCCTGCAGCAGCCGCTGCCGCCCAGCGTGCTGCGCCCGCCGCGCCTGGTGGGCCGCCAGGGCGAACTGCAGACCTTGGTGGCAGCGTGGCAGGCCGGCCACGCGCTGGTGGTGGCCGGCGTGGCCGGCGTGGGCAAGAGCCGGCTGCTGGCGGAGTGGCAGGCCACGCTGGGCGCGCCAGGGGTGCCCGGCATGGCGCCCGGCATGGTGGCCTGCACGGCCGCCGCGGCAGCCCGGCCGGGCGACGCCGTGCTGCCCTATGCGTCGCTGAGCCGCTTGCTGCTGAGCGCGCTGGAACGCTTCAAGCCCGACCTGACCAGCCCGCACGCGCTGCAGGCCGCACGCCTGCTGCCGCGCCTGGCCACGCTGGCGGGCCTCACGGCCGAGCCCGTGCGCACCGACTACGAACGCACGCAAGCCCTGCTGGCGCTGGCCCGGCTGCTGGGCGACTGCGTGGCCAGCGGCTGCCTTGCCTTCGTGCTGGACGACCTGCAGTTCGCCGACCCCGCCAGCCTGGCCGCGCTGCGCGTGCTGGCTGGCCAAGCCGGCCCCATCGACCAAGCCGGCCCCATCGGCCAAGTCGGCCCCGCCGGCCCCACTGGCTGTTCACTGCGCTTTGCCCTGGGCCTGCGCGCCGACGAGTCCGGCGCCGAAGCCCAGGCGCTGCTGAAAGACCTGGCCGACGGCGGCAGCTGCACGCGCGTGGACCTGCAGCCGCTGGCCGAAGCCGACGCCGCCGCGCTGCTGCACAGCCTGGCCGTGCCGGCGCTGCAAGGCGGGCGCTGGGCGCCGCAGATCTGGCAGCAGGTGGGTGGCAACCCGGCCTTCCTGCTGGAGTCCGTGAAGCTGCTGCTCACCACCGCCGCCGTGCCGGGCGGCGACGCCGCGCTGCCGCTGCCGGCCAGCATCGAGGCCGTCATCCAGCGCCGGCTGGAACTGCTGAGCCCGCGTGCGCGCCACCTGGCGCAACTGGCCGCGCTGGCCGGCAGCGGCTACAGCGTGCCCTTGGCCGCCGCCGCGCTGGCCTGCGCGCCCATCGAACTGAGCGAGCCGCTGCGCGAACTGGAACGGCGCCAGGTCTTCTACGGCCGCCAGTTCGTGCACGACGTGATCGCCAGCGTCACCGCGCGCAGCGTGCCGCCCGCGGTGGCGGAGTTCATGCACCGCTTCGTGGCCGAACACCTGCAGGCCCACGGCGGCGACGCGGCCCACGTCGCCACGCACTGGCTGGCCTGCGGCGAATGGCGCCGCGCCGGCCAGGCCTTCCATCAGGCCGCGCAGGCCGCCGGCGCGGCGGCGCTGGCCAACGAACAGGCCGCGCTGCTGGACCAGGCCATCGCGGCCTTTGAACGCGAGCCGGCCGCGCAGGCCGAGCTGTTCAGCGCGCTGGAAGAACGCGCCAACGTCTACGAGTCCAACGACCACGAAGGCCTGCGGCCCGGCTTCATTGCCCGGCTGCGCCAGCTGGCGCGTACCGAGGCGCAGCAGCTGTCGGTGCTGAACCACCACAACGGCTGGTTGGCCAACCTGGCGCAGCCCATCGAGGAAGCAGCCATCGAACGAGGCATCGCCCGCGCGCCCGCCGTCGGCCGGCCGGACCTGGCCTGGTCCCTGGCCCGCATGCTGGCCCTGCACCGGGCCATGAACGACCGCGCCGCCGACGCGCTGGCCTTGCTGGCCGAACGCGAACCCTGGGTCACGGCCGAAGGCGGCGCGGCCGTGCGGCTGACCTACCGGCTCACGCGCTCCAGCATCTTCGCCTTCGGCGACCGCCTGGCCGAGGCGCTGGAAGATGGCCACCTGGCCATCGCCGCGGCCCACGAGGCGCAGGACTGGCCGCAGGCGCTGCCGGCGATGAGCAACGTGGGCGTCATGCACTACTGGCGCGGCGAATACCCGGCCGCGCGCGCGGTGCTGACGCAAGCGCGCGAGCTGCGCGAAAGGCTCTACGGCAGCAGCGGCAGCGGCATCAAGATCGACATCCACCTGGGCGCCGTGCTCTACGAATGCGGCGAGCCCGCAGCGGCGCAGGCGCTGCTGCAAGGCGCGGTGCAAGAGATGGCGCGCTGGCCCGACAACGAGTACCGCCGCACCGAATGCCTGCTGGCCGACAACCACCTGGCGCAGATCTTCATTGCGCGCGGCCAGGCCGACGACGCGGCGCGCGTGCTGGCCCACGGCGCCAGCGGCGTGGCCGACCGCTTCTACGGCCGCCGCCTGGCGCTGCGGCTGCGCTGGCAGCGCTGCTTCGGCCAGGTGGACAACGCGCTGGTGCAGGAGCTGCAGGCCCTGGCCGCGCGCGTGGCCAGCCCTTTCAACCGCGCGCTGATGGAGCTGGAGCTCACGCGCCAGGCCGCACCCGCCGCCGCGCTGCCGGCGCTGCAGGCGCTGGCCGCCAGCGCCGTGGTGCAGCAGCGCCCGGGCCTGCAGTTGCACGTGGCGGTGCTGGCTTGCCACGCAGCCAGGGCGTTAGGCGACGCCCCCACGGCGGCCGCGCAAGAAAGCCTGGCGCGCAGCCTGTTGCCGCACTGCGGGCCTTTCGACATGGGCGCGGCCGAGGCGCAGGCGCTGCTGGCTTAGACGTTGAACGCGGCGCACTCGGCCTCGGGCGCGCCGTGCAGGTCCACGCGGAGGTCCACGCGCAGGTCCACGCGCAGGTCCGCCCGCCCTCACGAAGGCTGCAGGTTGGCCTTGCGGATCGCCTGCGTATAACGCTCGATCTCGGTGGCGTAAAAGGTGGCCAGTTGCGCCGCCGGCGCGGGTGGCGGCGGCGGCGTGCCGGCCAGTGCCAGCAACTGCTGCTGGACGTCGGCGTCGCCGAGGGCGGCCAGCACCGCGTGCGTCAGCGCCTGCACCTGCGCGGGCGGCGCGGCCGCCGGGATGAACAGCCCGACCCAGGAGTCGACCGTCGTGAAGTTCGGCATGCTGCGTGACTCGGCGAAGGTCGGCACGTTCGGGAAGATCGGCGAGCGCGCCTGGCCCGTCACCGCCAGCGCCTTCGGACGGCCGGTGGCGACGCGTCGGGCCATGTCGCCGTTGGCCGGCAGCAGGACGAGGTCGATGTGCCCGCCGGCCAGGTCCTGCAGCAGCGGCGCGCCGCCCTTGTACGGCACATGGTTCATCGGCACGCCGACGGCGTCGGCGAAGGCCTGGCCGGCCAGGTGGTAGATGCTGCCCACGCCGACCGAACCGTAGGTCAGCGGCTTGTCGGGGTTGGCCTTGGCCCAGGCGACGAGCTCGTCCACCTGCGCCGGCGGCAGGTCGGCGCGCGCGTACAGCGCCAGCTGCGAGCGCGACAGCAGGGCCAGCGGGCGGAAGTTCTCCGGCTTGTAGCGCGCCGACTGCAGCGTCGCCGGCGCCAGGATCATTTCGGTGGGCGAACCGACGACCAGCATGTCGCCGATGGCGGCACGCCCGAGCGCCTTGGCCACCGCCAGGCTGCCGCTGGCGCCCGGCAGGTTCTCGACGATGACGGTGCTGCCCAGGTCCTTGGCCATGCGCGGGGCGACCGCGCGCGCATAGAGGTCGGACACGCCGCCGGCCGGGAACGGAACCATCAAGGTCAGCACCGCGGCGCTCGCCGGCGCCTGCGCGCGCGCCACGGCGCTGGCGCCGAGCGCGGCGGCCACGGTCAGAACGGTGCGGCGTTGGATCATGAGGGGCTCCTGGCGGTGGCGGTGGCGGTTGCTGACGTCGTGGGGGGCGTCGGCGTCGGGGTCGGGGTCGGGGTCGGCGCCGGGGTCGGCGGGAAGCAACGGCCGTCGCCGCGGCGCCGTCATGCGGTGGCTGCGGACAGCGGCTGCAGCAGGCAGTCGTCGCTCAGCGCCTGGAGCGGCCGGCGGTCGCGCTCGTGCGCCATCTCGGGCACCTCGCGCGTTGCCGGGTTGCTGCAGGGGTTGTAGATGACCGAGAAGATCCAGCGCGACCACGGCGACACGTTGGCGGCCGACACGTGCAGCAGCTTGTCGCCGAAGATCAGCAGCGTGCCGGGCGGCCCCTTGGCCGAGGCCATGCCGAGCTCATTGACAAGCTCGGTCACCGCGTCGTGCGGCACCGTCCACAACTCCCACTTCTGGCCGTCGACGCTGCGCTGCAGAGGCACCTCCCGCTTGTGCGAGCCGGGCACGAACATCAGCGGGCCGTTGAACTCGGAGACCTCGTCGAGGTGGATGTGGAAGTTCAGCGCCAGCGGCTCGGGCACGCCGTCGCGATGGTGGTGGGTGGCGAAATCGGTGTGCCACTCGAAGCCGCCGCCGTCGAAGCCGGTCTTCAGGTTGATCTTCACCTGCTGCGCGTAGACCTGCGGGCCGAGCAGTTGCCATGCGGCCTGCAGCATCCTCGGGTGGCGCACCAGGCGGCGGTACAACTCGTTGCGCCGGTGCAGCGACAGGATGTTGCGCACCGCGCGGCCGCTGGCCTCGCGCGGGTTCTCCGGCCGCTGCTCGAGCAGCATCGCCGGCACCTCGGCGCGCAGCAGCTTCACCTCCTGCGGCGTGAACACGCCGGGCAGCACGAGGAAGCCGTCTTCGTCGAGGCGGCGCAACTGGTCGTCGGTCAATCGCATCGGGCTGCCCTCGGTCGACGGAAGGGGGTGCTTGCGGTGGTCGAAGGGAAAAGGGCGCGGCGCTCGGTCGCGCACCGGCTGGCCGGGCCGGGTGACTGCATCAGGGCCGCAGTCTACGAGCGCAGACGCGGTCGAAGCGGCCAAAGAGCGGCGTTGGAAGCTGAAAGCGGAGCGGAAAACGCCAGCGATCGGGCGTTTCGTGGCTGACGATGCCATGAGGCCGCCATCGCACGGTTCCGGAGCCGACCGTCCGCAAGGCCAGCGACCGACCGGCTCGGACGGTGGCGATGCACCGCAATCACCGAGGTCCAAGCAATCCGGACCCTCAGGGGCCAGCCGGGGATCTCCTTGTGGCGTTCAAGACTCCGATCGCCTTGCTCGACACTCGGGGTCACACCGATGTCATGTCGGGGTGCCAATCTGACACGATGGCCTGGTCGAGCGCTGCGCGCCAGCCGGTGCGTCGGCATCCGACACAGGCAACCACCCAAGGAGAACCGAACATGACGACTTCGCGTCGATCGATCCTCGTCCTGGCGGCCGGCGCGGCCGGTGCGCTCGCGGCGCGTGCCGCCGATGTCGACAACAGCGCCATCGGCAAACCCGAGTTTCGCGAGCACAAGGCCACCTACGGGCTGGTGTACCGGTTGCCGAAGGACGTGACCGACGTGCTGGACAACAAGATCTACCCGACGCTGCGCCAGCGCCTCGTCGCGCTGGGGCTGGTCGACGAGGCCCGCACCTTCAACCTGCAGCACGTGACGGTGGTGCACATCCACAACGCCGACCCGGCCACGCCGGCGCGCATGCTGAAGGCGCTGGCCAAGGTGCCGCCGGTGCTCGGCCTCAAGCTCGTGGGCTTCTACAACACCGAGGCCGCCAAGGGCGCCGGTGCACCGTGGTGGTTCGACCTCGGGGTGGAGAAGTCGGGCCCCGGCTACACCGAGATGATGGCCTACAACACCGTGGCCACGGCGGCGCTGACGCCGCTGCGTGATGGCCCGCTGCCGCGCTGCACCGGGCCGGTGTACGCCAGCATGAGCGATGCCGCCAAGGAGCTGACCCGCACCGTGGGCGTCAGCGGCGTCAACGTGATCAAGGACGGCAAGGAGACCGCGTCGCACAACCCGCACAACACGCTCGTCTACAGCATGACGCGCTACGACGATCGCCTGCAGGCCGCCATGAAGACCGTGGCCGACGAGATGAACAAGCTGCTGCCCGAGGGCATCAGCACGCAGTTCCGCGACGTCTCGATCGTCGAGATCGGCTTCATGGGCAACGTGCTGCGCGAGTTCTACCGCATCAGCCTGGCCGACGGCACGGCCTTCGACACCACCAGCGGCAAGTCGGTGAAGCTCGGCGGCTGAGCGCGCGCGACGCGGCGCGCACCGCCGGCCGCAAGCTCTGGATGCTGGACGAGCCGACCGAAGGCATCCAGCCCCGCATCGTCAAGGAGGTCGCCCGCGTGATCCGCATGCGGGCCGACCCGTACCTCGTGATGGAGCGTGGCGAGACCGTGCAGCGCGGCCGCGGCGCCGACATGGCGGCCGACGCGGTGCGGCAGCGGATGTCGATCCGAGCGTCAGTCCGCCGCTGCGGCCGCGATCTCGTCCAGCACCGGCAGCAGGTAGCGCCTGAACTGCGCCGGGTTCTCGCTCATCGGGAAGTGGCCCAGCTCGCGCATCTCGACCACGCGCGCGCCGGGGATCGATGCCGCGGTGCGGCGCGTGTCGTCGGGCGTGCACGAGAAGTCGTACTCGCCGGTGAGCAGGTAGAGCGGCGTGCGCGCGGTGTCGATGCCGCCGAGGCGGCCGCGCAGGTCGGCGTCGACGCGGTAGAAGTGCAGGTCGCCGCGGAACACGCCGGGGCCGCTTTGCATGTACTGCCACAGTGTCTCGTGCCGGTGCTGCGCCGGGCTCTGCGGCGCCACCAGGCCCGACACCAGCGCGGCGCAGACCTCGCCGCCGTGCACGTCGCCGCGATGCAGCCAGCTCGTGTCGTACCAGGGCTGCTGGAAGTCGGCGCTCTCCAGTCCGATCAGCGCGCGGAACTCGGCGCCGTGCGCATGTGCGAGTTGCAGCACGATGCGCCCGCCGATCGAGCAGCCCATCACCACCGGCCGTTGCAGCCCGAGCGCGGCGCAGAAGGCGCGGATGGTGTCGACGTAGAGCGCGGTGCCGAGCCGGTACTCCTCGTCCTCGAAGCCGGCCGGCGGGTAGGACTTGCCGTGCCAGGGCATGTCGAAGGCCAGCACGCGAAAGCGGCAGGTCACCGCGTCGTCGCACAGGAGGTGGCGGAACTGGCGGCCGTCGGCGCCGGCGGTGTGCAGGCACACGAGCGGGATGCCCTGGCCGCACTCCTCGAAGTAGACGCGGTGCGCGCGGCCGCCGATCTGAAGATGCAGGTAGCGGCCGACGATCGGTTCGATATGGGGCTCGGTGCGGGGTTCAGCGGCCATCGGCGGCTCCGGCGCGCGGCAGCGCGAGCAGGTCCTTCAGGTATTGCAGGTGCGCCATCACCGGCTGCGTGTCGCCTTCGATGGCCATCTCGCCGCGCTTGGTCAGCGCTAACAGGTCGTGCCAGCCCGGCGCCGGCAGCGGCTGCCACAGCGCCGACCACGCGGCGGCGCTGCCGCGGATCGTGAAGCGGGTGGCCGCGAGCAGCGGGATCTCGCGCGTGCACGCGACGACGCGGCCGGCCTCGATGCGCAGCAGGTGGCGCGTCGCGCCGATCACCACCAGGCCGTCGGCGTTGAGCGTGCGGCCGCGCCAAACCAGCCGCGCGTTGCCGGCGACGCCGCGCATCGCGCGCTCGAAGCGCTCGCTGAGCGCGGCTTCGTCGGCGCTATTCGCCGGCCTTGATGTCGGGATCGCGGATGACCTTCGCATAACGTTCGATCTCCAGCTTCAGCAAGGCCTTGAACTGCTCGGGCGTGCCGCCGGCGCCGTCCACGCCCTGCGGCCGGATCTTCTCGTTGAGCGATTTGTCGCGCGCGATGTCGTGCAGGTGGCGGTTGAGCAGGGCCACGATCTCGGGCGGCGTGTCGCGCGGCGCCAGCATGCCGTGCCAGGCCACGACCTCGTAGCCGGGCAGGCCGGATTCGGCGACGGTGGGCAGGTCCGGGAAGGCCGCCAGCCGCCGCGGCGTGCCCACCGCGATCGCCCGCAGCCGGCCCGCGGCCACGTGCTGCATCAGCGCCTCGGTGCCGCCGAACATCATCTCCACGCGGCCGGCCAGCAGGTCCAGCACGGCCGGCCCGGTGCCGCGGTACGGGATGTGCCGCGCCGTCGCCTTGGCCAGCTCGAGCAGGTACTCGGTCACCACCTGCAGGTGGCCGCCCTGGCCGCTGGACGCATAGTTGAGTTCGCCCGGGCGGCGCCGCATCAGCTCGATCAGCTCGCCCAGGTTGCGTGCGGGTACGCTCGGGTGCACCGCCAGCACGTAGCCGCTCTCGGTGAGCTGGATGATGGGCGCGACGTCGTTGATGGGGTCGAAGCTCAGCTTGTAGAGGCTGGGGTTGACGACGTAGCTGCCCGAGATCGCCAGCAGCGTGTAGCCGTCGGCCGGCGCGCGGACCGCTTGCACCGTGCCCAGCGTGGAGGCCGCGCCCGGCTTGTTCTCGACGACGACCGGCTGCCCCAGGCGCTCGGCCAGCTTGGCGCTGAAGGCGCGCGCGGCAAAGTCGGTGCCGCCGCCGGGCGCGAAGGGCACGATGATGCGCACCGGGCGGCTGGGGTAGGCCGCCTGCGCCCGGGCCGGACCGGACGCCAGCGCCGCGCCGAGCGCGACCGCCGTCGCGCAGGCTCGTCTGCGGTTGAGTTGCATCGCCATGCTCAGCTCCGGGGCGGCAACGCCGCGATGCCGGACTGCAGCGCCGGCAGCACCTCGAACAGGTCGGCCACCAGCCCGTAGTCGGCGAACTGGAAGATCGGCGCCTCGGGGTCCTTGTTGACGGCGACGATGACCTTGGAGTCTTTCATGCCGGCCCAGTGCTGCACCGCGCCGGAGATGCCCAGCGCGAAGTACAGCTCGGGCGCGACCGACTTGCCGGTCTGCCCCACCTGGCGGTCGGCCGGCGCATAACCGGCATCCACGGCGGCACGCGAGGCGCCGACCGCCGCGCCCAGCGCCTGCGCCAGCGGGCGCAGCTGGTCGAAGCCCGCGGCCGAGCCGGTGCCGCGGCCGCCCGAGACGACCACGCGCGCGCCGATCAACGCCACGCTGCCGTCGGCCTGCGGCAACTGGCGCTGCAGCGCGCTGGCGCTGCGGCTCTCGGCCGGTGGCGGCGCCACCGCCTCGACGGGCGCCGGCTCGCGCACTTGGGGCTGCGGCGGCTCGAAGGCGCTGGCGCGCACGGTCAGGATGCGCAGCGCATCGGGCACGCGCAGCGTCGTCAGCGCGGCGCCGGCATGCACCGGGCGCACGAAGGTGTCGGCGTCGACGATCTTCACCACTTCGGTGACGGCCATCAGGTCCAGCAGCGCCGCGGTGCGCGGCAGCAGCGCGCGCGGCCAGGCCAGCGCGGTGGCGACCAGGTGCGTGCAGCCGCGCGCGGCGCATTGCTGCGCCAGCCACGGCGCCATCGCCTCGGCCCGCGGCAGCGCGGGCGCCTCCAGCACCAGCACGCGCTGCACCTGCGGCAGCAGCGCCAGTCCGGCCGCGGCCGCGGCGGCGCCGGGGCCGCAGGCCAGCACCTGCAGCGGCCCCAGGGCCTGCGCGGCGCCCAGCGCGGCCAGCGCGCCGTCGGCCGGGCGGCCGTCGTCGCAGGGCACCAGAACCAGCACGCTCATCGTCTTCTCCTCCCGGCGTTCGTCGTGTTCAGGGCGGTCACAGCACGCGCGCCTCGTCGCGCAGCGCGGCCAGCAGGCCGGCCGCGTCGGCCAGCACGCGGCCGCCGCCGCGTGCCGCCGGCAGCTCGGCACGCTGCAGGTGCAGCCGCGCGGGCGCCGGCGCCGGCAGGCCCAGGTCCTGCGGCTGCAGCAGCTCCAGCGGCTTCTTCTTGGCCTTCATCACCGCGGGCAGCGCGGCGTAGCGCGGCTCGTTCAGGCGCAGGTCGGCCGAGACCACGGCCGGCAGCGGCAGCTCGACGGTCTCGCTGCCCTGGTCCAGCTCGCAGGTCACGCGCAGCGCGCCGTCGCCCGGCTCCAGCTTCGAGGCCTGCAGCGCCTGCGGCCAGCCCAGCAGCGCGGCCAGCATCGCCGGCGTCTGGCCGTGGTCGTGGTCGGTGGACTGCTTGCCCATCAGCACCAGGTCGGGGTTCTCGCGCCGCACCAGCGCGGCCAGGCACTTGGCGGCCGCCAGCGGCTCGGGCTCGTGCGGCAGCTCCAGCAGCAGCGCCCGCTCGGCGCCCATCGCCAGCGCCGTGCGCAGCACCTCGCGGCAGGCCGCGGGGCCCACCGAGGCCACCACCACCTCGGCGGCATGGCCGGCCTCGCGCAGGCGCACCGCTTCTTCCACCGCCACCTCGTCGAAGGGGTTGAGCGTGGTGCGCAGGCCGTCGAGTTGCAGGCCGCTGCCGTCGGCGCGGACGTGGACCTTCACGTTGGGGTCGATCACGCGCTTGGCGCAGACCAGGATCTTCAGGTTCACGGGGGCTCTTTCGGATGCAGGAGAACAATGCAAAGATGCGGCGCTCAGCCCGCTTCGCCGGCCGGCGCGCGGTACAGCACCTCGCCCTGGAACAGCCGACGCGTGGTGCGGTAGACGCTGGCGTGGCGCACGCCGCCGCCGCCGGCCTCGGGCTCGGCATCGACGACGACCACGCCCGACGGATGGCCGATGCGCAGCGGCCCGGCGGCCGACGCGCACAGCAGCGCCGGCAGCGTGCCGGCGCTGCGGCAGGCGACCGCGACGCATAACGCCGAGGTGACAGGCACCGCGCGGTGCGCGTTGCCGCTGGACAGCATGCGCAGCGCGAGGTCGGCATGCTCGCGGCCCAGCGCGGCGCCGGCGCGGCTGGTCCACGGCCGCACGCGCGCCACCAGGCCGATGAAGGGCACGGCGCGGCTGGCGGCCGCGGCCGCGTCGTCGGCGGCGATGCCCATCAGCAGCGAGGCCTGGCGGCGCAGGCCTTCCAGCGTCTGCATCAGCGCCGCGTCGGCCTCGATGCGCTCGGGCGTCTCCGTGCCGTCCAGGCCCAGCGCCTCGGCGTCGACGAAGACGCAGGGGTTGCCGGCGTCGACCAGGCTGGCGCGGACCGCGCCGCCGCCGGGCAGCGCCAGCGTCTGCAGCGCGGCGCCGGTGGGCAGCAGTGCGCCGGTGCGCGCGCCGGCGAGGTCGCGGAACTCCAGCCGCACCGGCGCGCCGCTGCCGGCCACGCCGTCGATGCGCAGCGGCCCGTCCACCGCCGCCTGGCCGTCGTGCACCGCGAAGCGGGCGTGGATCAGCTTGGCCGTGTTGGTGTTGTGGATGCGTACCGTGACCTCGCCGTCGCGCGGCGCGGCGACCAGCTTCTCGTCGACCGCGAAGGGGCCGATGGCCGCCGACATGTTGCCGCAGTTGCCACCGTAGTCGACCGAGGCGCGATCGACGCCGACCTGCGCGAAGGTGTAGTCGACGTCGGCGTCGGCGCGCGTCGGCGGGCCGATCACGCAGACCTTGGACAGCGACGAGGTGCCGCCGCCCATGCCGTCGAGCTGGCGGCCGTGCTCGTCGGGGCTGCCCAGCGCGGCCAGGAAGATCGGCGCCCAGTCCTCGCGCCGCGGCGGGAGGTGCCAGCGGTGGAACAGCAGCGCCTTGGAGGTGCCGCCGCGGGCGAACACGGCGTGCAGCTTGCGAAGCGGCATGGCGGGCGAGGCAGGCCGTGCGGACGGACCGTCAGCCCTTGGCCGGCTCGCCGACGAAGGCGGCCGCGCTGCGCCCGGCCTGGCGGCCGAACACCGAGCCCGACATCAGCCCGGCGCCGCCGAGGTAGTTGCCGTAGAAGATGCCGCCCACCAGCTCGCCGGCGGCGAACAGCCCCGGGATGCGCTGGCCGCCGGTGTCCAGCACCGCGGTGCCGGGGTCGATGCGCAAGCCGCCGAAGGTGAAGGTAATGCCGCAGGTGACGACGAAGCCGGTGTACGGCGCCTGGTCGATCGGCAGCGCCCAGTTCGACTTCGGCGGCTCGATGCCCTCGGTTGCCACGCCGTCCAGCACCGACGGGTTGTAGCTGCCGCCGCGGCAGGCGGCGTTGAAGGCGTCCACCGTGCGCCGCAGGCCCTGCGGGTCGATCTCCAGCCCGGCGGCCAGCTCTTCCAGCGTGTTGGCGGTGAACTTGGTGACCTGCTTGATGCGGTACTCGTCGCGCACCATGTCGACGGTCTTGGCGTCGAAGATCTGCACCGCGGTGCGGCGCGGCTGCTTCATCACCTCGCGGCCGTACTTGGCGTAGGTGTGGTTGCGGTAGTCGGCGCCCTCGTCGATGAAGCGCTCGCCCTTGAGGTTGACGACGATGCCGATCGGGTACGAGTGCTTCTGGAAGTTGTCCAGCACCACGCGGTCGCCGAAGGGCGGCGAGCTGATGTCCCATTGCACCGCGTGGCAGGTCGACCAGCCGCCGAAGGGCTGGGCGCCGATGTCCAGCGCCGCGCGGATGCCGCCGCCGGTGTTGTGGCGCGTGCCGCGCACGCGGCACAGCTCCCAGCCCGGGCCGAGGTAGCGCGTGCGCATCTCGGGGTTGGCCTCGAAGCCGCCGCAGGCCAGCACCACGGCGCGCGCGCCGATCTCGTCGTAGCCCTCGGGGCCCTTGACGCGCACGCCGGTGACGGCGCCGCGCCGGTCCTGCAGCAGCTCGCGCATCTCGGTCGCGTAGCGGATCTCGATGCCCAGCTTCTCGGCGCGCTTGATCAGCGAGTCGACGAGGCCGAAGCCGCCGCCCACGGCCTCGATGTTGACGCCGCCGTAGAAGTGGTGCTTGCCCTCGACCTTGTACGACTGGCGGCCGAACATCGGGATGAAGCGCACGCCGTGCGAGCGCATCCACACCACCGTCTCGCGCGAGCGGCCGATCAGCATCTCGGCCAGATCCTCGTCGCTCTCGCCCTCGGTGACGCGCATCAGGTCGTCCAGGTACTGCTGGCGCGACAGCTTGGGGATCACGATCTGGTCGACCTCGGCCTGCGAGAGGTCGGTCAGCACGTCGCGGCGCAGGTCGTCGATGCCGTCGTGCACGAAGCGGAAGCCGCCGGCGGTGAACAGCGAGTTGCCGCCGCGCTCGTCCAGCGGCGCCTTCTCCAGCACCAGCACGCGGGCGCCGCCCTCGTGGGCGGAGATCGCCGCACACAGCGCGGCATTGCCCGCGCCCACCACGATCACGTCGTATTGCTTGCCATCGGCCATTCGCTTCGCTCCGAAAGGGTTGTCCTTGCCGGCAGCGAGTGTTCGCGCAAAGGGCCGCGCGAACAATTGCGTTGTGGGCATGCAGTTATTGGCGGGCCCGATGACTGGGCCGCCGCGCGCGCGGCTACAGCGCCTGCGCGAAGAGCTTTTGCATGCGCACCTTCTGCGCGCTGCGGATGTGCTGGCGCAGCGCCTGCTCGGCGGCGTCGGCGTCGCGCGCGCGGATCGCGGCGACGACCTGACGGTGCTCGCTCAGCGTCTGCGCCGCGCGCTCGGCGCTGGCCAGCGTGGTGCTGCCCAGCAGCGACAGCGCGTCGTGCAGCACCGTCACCATGTTCAGCAGGTAGCGGTTGTGGCTGCAGCGGTACAGCGTCTCGTGGAAGCGGCGGTTGCACGCCGTCAGCGCCGCCCGGTCGCCGGCGGCGGCCTCGTACTGCTGGCACAGCTCGTCGAGGATCGCGATCTCCACCTCCGAGGCATGCTGCGCCGCCAGCCGCGCGGCCGTGCCTTCGAGCACCTCGCGCATGTAGTACAGCTCGTTGACCATGTTGTAGTCGAGCTCGGCGACGACGACGCCGCGCGTCGCGTCGTGCACCACCAGCCCTTCGGCGCTGAGCCGGCCCAGCGCCTCGCGGATGGGCGTGCGGCTGAGGCCGACCTGCGCCGCCAGCTCGATCTCGCGCAGCCGCTCGCCGGGCTTCAGGCGGCCGTCCTGGATGGCTGCGCGGATGTGGCGGTAGGCCGATTCGCCGCGCGGCAGGCCTTCGCCACGGGCGTCGGGGGTTTCGTCGATCGGGCTTGCTGCGCGGGGCCGGGTCTTGCGGGTCGACGCCATGCGGCGATTATCGAGCACCGTTGCGCGCTTCTCAGAGGCGGTAGACGCGGCGCGCGGTGTCGTGGAACAGCAGCGCCTTCTCGGCCGTGCTGGCGCCGGCGGCCAGGCGCTTGAAGGCGTTCCACACCACGCCGTAGCCGGCGGCGCCGCGGTCGACCGGGAAGTTGCTCTCGAACATGCAGCGCCCGGCGCCGAAGAGCTCGATCACCGGCTCGAACAGCGGCCGCCAGGCCGCGGCCAGTTGCTCGGACGTGGGCGGCTGCAGCTGCGCCGCGAAGTCGAAGCCGAACACCGAGGTGCCCAGGCCGCCGAGCTTGACGCTGACGTTGGGGCAGCGCGCCAGGCGCTGCATCTGCGGCCACCACTCGGCCAGCGCCGCGTCGCGCCGGCCGCGGTAGGGCCCGGCGCCGAGGACGCCGCCGACGTGGTCCAGTACCAGCGGCGTGTCGGGGAAGGCGGCGGCCAGCTCGGCCACCTCGACCAGTTGCGGGTGGTAGACCCAGGCGTCGAACGACAGTCCGTGCCGGCGCAGGCAGGCATAACCGCGGCGGAACGCGGCATCGGCGTAGAGGCCCGGCAGCGGCCGCGCCAGCACGCCGTGGCGGAAGGCGGCGTGCCAGGCGCCGCTGTTGCGCACGCCGCGAAAGCGCCCGCGGCCGGCTTCCACCTGCGCGGCCAGCACCTCGTCGACCGCGTCGCCCAGGCGCAGCTCGGCATGGCCGACGATGGCGCCGGCCACCGCCGGCGCGCCCGGGCGCGCGGCCGCGGCCTCGGCCAGCGCCACCACGGCCTCGGTCTCGCCGACGGCGCGCAAGGCCTCGGGGCCGCCGCTGCGGCAGCGCCAGCCGCATTGCACGTAGACGGTGGCGCGCACGTCGTGGCCGCTGCCGGCGTCGCGCAGCAGGTCGTCGAGGCCGTAGCCGCCCCAGTGCTCGGAGAAATGGTGGTGCGGGTCGATGATCGGCAGCGCCGGCTCCAGCGCGGCTTCGACGCTGGCGGCCAGCCAGGCCGCATCGGGCTGCACGTGCGGCAGCAGCGGCGGGTTGCCGTCGTCGCGGGCGGGCTCGTTCATCCGTTCAGACTCCCAGGTAGGCCTTGCGCACGAAGGGGTCGTCGAGCAGCGCCTCGCCGCGGCCCTGCACCACCACCTCGCCGTGCTCCAGCGCGTAGGCGTGGTGCGCCAGGCGCAGCGCCAGGCGCGCGTTCTGCTCGACCAGCAGCACCGACATGCCGCGCTGGTTGAGGCGCTGCACGGCGTCGGCGATCTCGGCCACCACCTTGGGCGCGATGCCCAGCGAGGGCTCGTCGAGCATCAGCAGCCGCGGGCGCGCCATCAGCGCGCGGCCGATGGCCACCATCTGCTGCTCGCCGCCCGACAGCGAGCCGGCGAGCTGCTGGCGCCGCTCGTGCACGCGCGGGAAGAGCGCGAACACCTCGTCCAGCGTCTCGCGCCGCGGCGCCGCGCCGCGCACCGCGTGCGCGCCGGCGAGCAGGTTGTCCAGCACCGTCATGCGCGCGAACAGCCGCCGGCCCTCGGGCGACAGCGCGATGCCGCGCCGCACGCGCTGGTCGGCCGGCAGTTGCTGCAGCTCCTGGCCGAGGAAGCGGATGCGCCCGGCCGCCAGCGGCTGCACGCCGGCCAGCGCGCGCAGCGTGGTGCTCTTGCCGGCGCCGTTGGAGCCGATCAGCGCCACCACCTGGCCTTCGTCGATGTGAAAGCCCACGCCCTTGACCGCCTCCAGGCTGCCGTAGCGCACGCGCAGGCCTTCGACCTCAAGCATGGGCATGGTCGGGCGCTCCGAGATAGGCTTCGACGACGGCCGGGTCGGCGCGCACCTCGGCCGGCGTGCCTTCGGCGATCTTCTCGCCCTGCACCAGCACGACGATGCGGTCGCAGACCTCCATCACCACCGCCATGTGGTGCTCCACCAGCAGCAGCGTCAGCCCGCGCTCGCCGCTCAGGCGGCGCAGCAGCCGCGACAGCTCGTTGCATTCCTCGTGGTTGAGGCCGGCGGCGGGCTCGTCGAGCAGCAGCATCCGCGGCTGCGTGGCCAGCGCGATGGCGATGCCCAGCTTCTTCTGCAGCCCATAGGCCAGCGCGCCGGCCGGCGTGTCGCGCCAGGGCAGCAGCTCCAGCTCGGCGAGCAGCCGCTCGACCTCGGCGGCCGCGGCGGCGGCGGCGACGAGGCCGCTGCGGCGGCCCATCAGCCGCTGCGGCGCGCTGCCCTGCAGCCGCGCGAGCAGCGCGTTTTCCAGGTTGGCCGCCACCGTCTCGGCGGCGAAGGTGGTGGTCGACTGGAAGGTGCGCGCCAGTCCGGCGGCGACCACGGCGCTGGGCTTGTGGCCGGTGATGTCCCGGCCATCGAAGCGCACGCGCCCGGCCGAGGGCGGCAGCGCGCCGCTGATGGTGTTGAAGGCCGTGGTCTTGCCGGCGCCGTTGGGGCCGATGAGGCCGACGATCTCGCCGGCGGCGACCGTGAAGCCGAGCCCGCGCACCGCGGCCAGCCCGCCGAAGCGCTTGGTCAGGCCCTCCACCTGCAGCAGGGGGGATGTGCTCATCTCGACGCCCCCCGGCGCTGCGCCAGGCTGGCGATGCCGCCGGGCAGGAAGCGCAGGATCAGGATCAGCGCCGCGCCGTAGAACACGTGCTGCGTCTGCACCGCGCCGCGGAACAGCTCGGGCAGCGGCGTCAGCACCAGCGCGCCGGCCAGCGGGCCGTAGACCGAGCCGCGGCCGCCGATCACCAGCATCGTGATGAAGGCCACCGAGGCCGTGGTGGCGAAGGACTCGGGCGACACGAAGCCGATGTAGCGCACCGTCAGCACGCCGCCCAGCGCGGCCAGCGTGCTGCCGATCACGTAGGCCACGAGCTGCAGGCGCAGCACGCTGAGGCCCACCGATTCGGCCAGCGCCGGGTTGGCCGCCACCGCCAGCATCGCGCGCCCCAGCGGCCGCCGCAGCAGCAGCGCCAGGCCCGCCACTGACAGCAGCGCGACGGCCAGCGCCAGCGCGTAGAAGCGCTCGCGGCTGTCGAACGCGAAGCCGCCCATCGCCAGCGGCGGGATGCCGGCGATGCCGCTGGCGCCGCCGGTGAAGGCCGCGGCGTCCAGCAGCGCCAGCCGCACCAGCTCGGCGAAGGCGAAGGTGACGAGCACGAAGTACACGCCGCGCAGGCGCAGGATGACCCAGCCCAGCGCCAGCGAGACCAGCGCCACCAGCCCCAGCGCGAGCAGCGCCGAGGCCAGCGGCCCCAGGCCCCAGGCCTGCGCGCCGAGCACCGCCGCATAGGCGCCGATGGCCACCGGCGCCGAGTGGCCGAACGAGAGCTGGCCGGCGCGGTCGATGATGGCCAGGCCGTTGACGATCAGCACGTTCAGGCAGACCAGGATCGCCAGGTGCAGCACGAAGGGCCCGGCCAGCCAGGGCCAGGCGGCCAGCGCGGCCAGCGCCGCCAGCGGCAGCACCAGCAGCAGGCGCCGCGGCCGCGGCTTGGCGGCGGCAGGCACCGCGGCGGCGGCGGTGCTGGAGATCGCGTCCGAAGCCATCGCGTCAGGCCTCGCCGCGGCCGATCAGTCCGCGTGGGAAGGCCAGCAGGCCGACGATCACCAGCACGAAGATCAGCATGTCGGCTGTGCTGGTGCTGAGCACCAGCGACGAGTAGCTCTCCAGCAGCCCCAGCGACAGCGCCGCCACCGCGGCGCCGACGATGCTGCCCAGGCCGCCGAGGATGACGACGATGAAGGCCTTGAGCAGCGGCGTGGCGCCGATGAACGGCGAAACCGAGAACAGCGGCGCCATCAGCGCGCCGGCGACGGCCGCCAGCGCCACGCCGATGCCGAAGCCCAGCGGGTAGTACAGCCGCGCGCGGATGCCCTGCAGCGCGGCGGTCTCGGCGTCCTCCACCACCGCGCGCAGCGCGCGCCCGGCGCGCGAGTGGCGCAGGAACAGGTACAGCAGCAGCAGCACCGCGGCCGCGAAGACCACCACGTACAGCCGCGAGTTGGGCACCGTGATGCCCAGCAGCGTGCTCGCGCCCTCGGCCACCGCGGGCATCGACACCGGGTCGGGGCCGAAGGCCATCAGCGCCAGGTTCTGCACGATCATCGCCAGGCCGATGGTGGCGATCATGCCGTTGAGTTCGTCCTTGCGGAACGGCTTGAGCACCAGCCATTCGACCAGGCTGCCCAGCAGCAGCGCGGCGGCCGCGGCCAGCGCCACCGCGGCCAGGAAGGGCAGGCCCAGGTGCGCGCTGCCGACGTAGGCCGCGAAGGCACCCAGCATGTAGAACTCGCCGTGGGCGAAGTTGACCATGCGCATGACGCCGAACACCAGCGTGAAGCCGACCGCCATCAGCAGGTAGAGCAGCCCGATGATCAGGCCGTTGACGGTGGCCTGGCCGAGCACGAGGTTCCAGTCCACCGCGCGACCGTCCTCACTTGCAGCCGTCGGCCAGCGTGCAGCGCGCGCGGATCACCTCGGCGCCGTCCTTCAGCTCGGCCAGGTAGAAGGGGCTGTCCATCTGGTGGTCGATGCCGTAGGTCGCCTTGCCGGTCCAGCCGACGCGGCCCAGCGCGCCCTGGTGGTTGTTGATCTTCTCCAGCTCCAGGCGCACCTTGGCCGAATCGTTGATGTTGCCGGCGCGGCGGATGGCCTCCAGCAGCATCGAGGTGTAGTCGTAGAACGCCGGGCTGAAGCCGTTGGGCGCGGCCTTGTACTTGGCGACGTAGGCGTCGATGTAGGCCTTGGTCGGCGGCAGCGCGGGGTCGATCGGCGTGTAGACGATCAGGCCTTCCACCGCCGCCTTGCCGGCCACGCTGACCAGCTCGGCCGTGGCCGGGCCGCCGGTGCGCACGATCTTGCCCTTGAAGCCCAGCTCGCGCGCCTGCTTGACGATCAGCCCCGCGGTCGCCGGCGAGTTGCCGTCGAGCTCGATGGTGTCGACGCCGCGCGCCAGCATGCGCGTGATCAGCGGCACGAAGTCGACGCGGTCGCGCTCGAAGAACTCCTTCACCGCCAGCTCGCCGCCGGCCTTCTTGTAGGCCAGCTCGAGGTCGCGCCCGATGGCCTGGCCCGACTCGTCGTTGGGCAGCAGCACGCCGGCCTTCTTGACGCCGTGGCTCTTGACCAGCCAGGCGATCTGCGGCTCGGCGAACTCGTAAGTCGTCGTCACCGGGCGGAAGGTGTAGGGCTTGTCGACGCCGAGCGCCTTGTTGGTGAAGCCCAGCGTCGCCACCAGCACCTGGTTCTTCTCGGTGATGGGCTGCACCGCCAGCACCGGCGCCGAGCCGGTGGGCCCGATCAGGTACTTGACCTTGTCCTCGAACACCAGCCGGTTGGCGACCGTCACCGCCTCGCCGGCCTGGTACTTGTCGTCGTAGGCGACGATCTCGACGCGGTACTTCTTGCCGCCCACGTCCAACCCGCCGGCGGCGTTGACGCGGTCGGCCGCCAGCTCGGCGGCGTTCTTCATCGCCAGGCCCCAGGCGGCGCCGGGGCCCGAGAGCGTGACGTGGGCGCCGATCTTCAGCGTATCCTGCGCGGCGGCGGGCAGCGCCGCGGCCAGCAGGGTGGACAGGGCGGCCAGCGCGGCCGCGTTCGTCGGGGTGGGCTTCATGATGTCTCCATGGTTCTGCGGCGCGGCGCGCGGCCGGCAGTCGTAAGCCATCTTGCCCGCCGCCCCGGCGAACGCCCAATGGGAAATGTCGATGCATTCATATCGGCTGTGCATAGACGAGCGCGGCCTGCGCGAGCAGCGGCTCGAACTCGCGGTGCAGGTGCTCGCGAAAGCTCTGCACCGCGGCGGTGGGCACCGAGCGCCGCGCGACGATGCTGCCGTAGGTGCGCACGGCGGCGAAGTCGTCCAGCTCGACGATGCGGCGCGTCGGGCGCGCGTTGCTCTGCGCCATCGAGCGCGGCAGGAAGGTGATGCAGCTCCCGGTGTCGACCATGCCCAGCAGCGTGGGCAGCGTGGCCACGGTGCTGATCTCCAGCACCGCGCCCTGCTGCGCGAAGGCTTCGGCCAGCCGCTCGCGCAACTGCGTGTAGCGCTCCAGGAACAGCATGCGGTAGGGCAGCAATGCCTCCAGCGCCACGCGCGGCGAGAGCGCCAGCGGGTGGCGCGCCGGCACCACCAGCACCAGGTTCTCGCTGGCCAGCGGACGGAACAGCAGGTGGTCGAGGTCGCCGTCGATCGCGGCCACGCCGATGTCGGCCTCGCCCTCGCCGATGGCGCGCAGCAGCTGCGCGTAGGGCATGTCGCGCAGCAGCACCTGCAGGTCGCCGAAGCGCTCGCAAAAGGCGTGGATGATGCGCGGCATGAAGGTCGCCGCGATCACCGGCGTCGAGGCGATGACGACGCGGTTGCGTGCGGCTTCCGAGCGGTCGCGCAACTGACCGAGGATCTCGAACAGCCCGTCCAGCGCCTCGGTGGCGGCGGCGGCCAGCAGCCGGCCGTCCTCGGTGGGCTCGACCAGCCGCGTGGTGCGGTTGAGCAGCTTGACGCGCAGCACCGCCTCCAGCTTCTTCACGCGGTTGGACACCGAGGGCTGCGAGATGCACAGCCGCTCGGCGGCGCGGCTGAAGCTGCCTTCGTCGACGACGACGAGGAAGGTCTCCAGCTCCGAGAGGTGGAAGCGCAGCTGCGGCTGGTTCACCGGACGCCCAGCCTCAATCGGCGACGATGCTGGCGTCCTTTACCACCGCGCGGTATTTGGCCGTCTCGCGCTTCATCAGCGCCAGCAGCTCGTCGGGCGCGCCGATCACGCTCTCGAACGACATCGCGTCCAGCCGCGACCGGACCTCGGGCGTCTGCATCGCGGTGCGCATCTCGGCGTGCAGGCGCTGCGCGATCTCGGCCGGCAGCCCGGCCGGGCCCCACAGGCCGTACCACGAGGGCAGGTCGAAGTCGGGCAGCCCGCTCTCGGCGACGGTGGGCACCTCGGGGAGCGCCAGCGCCCGCTTGGGGCTGGTGACGGCCAGCACCTTCAGCCGCCCCGACTTGACGTGCGGCAGCGCCGAGGGGATGGGCTCCACCTGCGCCGCGACGTGGCCGGCCATGACGTCGGTCAGCGCCGGGCCGCCGCCGCGGTAGGGGATGACCGGCATCTTGAGCTGTGCGCGCTGGTTGATCAGCTCCTCGGCCAGGTGGCCGGCGGTGCCGATGCCCGAGGTGGCCCAGCTCAAGGCGCCCGGGCGCGCGCGCACCTGCGCCAGGAACTCGGCGAAGGTGTTGGCCGGGAAGCCCTGGCCGACGACGACGAGCTGCGGCACATAGCCGATGTAGCAGATGGCGCTGAAATCGGCCATCGCGTCGTAGGGCACGGTGCGCAGGATCAGCGGGTTGATGATCTGGTTGGACGCCGTCAGCAGCAGCGTGTGGCCGTTGGGCTGCGCTTGCGCGACGTACTTGCTGCCCAGCGTGCCGTTGGCGCCGCCGCGGTTGTCGACGAGGATCTGCTGGCCGAGCTGCGCGCCCAGCGGCTGCGTGATCAGCCGCGTCAGCGTGTCCACCGTGCCGCCGGGCGGGAAGGGCACGACCACGCGCACCGGCGCGCTGGGGTAGGCGGCGGCGCGCGCCGGCGCCGCCGGCAGCAGCGCGCCGGCGGCCAGGCCCAGCGCCAGGCGGCGGCGGGCATCGAAGGGGAAAGTCATCAGGGTGGCTCCAGATGTCGAGTTATGCAAGCGGGCGGCCGGCGGCGAACAAGGCGTCCAGCCGCTGCTCGTAGGCGTGGTAGCCCAGCCGCTCGTAGAGCTCGGCGCGCGTCTGCATCGCCGGCAGCGCGGCCTGCTGCGTGCCGTCGCGGCGCAGGCCGTCGTAGACGGCCTCGGCGGCGCGGCTGGCGGCGCGGAAGGCCGACAGCGGGTACAGCGCCAGCGCGACGCCGGCGCCGCGCAGCTCGTCCAACGTGAACAGCGGCGTGCGGCCGAACTCGGTCAGGTTGGCCAGCACCGGCACCGGCACGGCGGCGCAGAAGCGGCCGTAATCGGCCAGCGTGGTGACGGCTTCGGGGAACAGCATGTCGGCGCCGGCCTCGACGTAGGCCAGCGCGCGCTCGAGCGCCGCGTCCATGCCCTCGCCGGCGATGGCGTCGGTGCGCGCCATCACGACGAACTGCGCGTCACCGCGCGCGTCGACCGCGGCCTTGATGCGGTCGACCATCTCGGCGGCGTTCACCAGCTCCTTGCCCGGGCGGTGGCCGCAGCGCTTGGCGCCGACCTGGTCCTCCAGGTGCAGCCCGGCGGCGCCGGCGCGCTCCAGCGAGCGCTGCGTGCGCGCGACGTTAAAGGCCGAAGGGCCGAAGCCGGTGTCGGCGTCGACCAGCAGCGGCAGCGCGTTGACGGCAGTGATGCGGCGCACGTCGACCAGCACGTCCTCCAGCGTCGAGATGCCGAGGTCGGGCAGGCCGAGCGAACTGGCCGCGACGCCGCCGCCGGACAGGTAGGCCGCGCCGAAGCCGGCGCGAGCGGCCAGCAGCGCGTGGTAGGCGCTGGAGACGCCGGGCACCTGCAGCGGGCGCTCGGCGGCGACGGCGGCGCGCAGCCGGGCGCCGGGCGAAGAGGGCAACGCGTTGTCCATCGCCGCCGGCCTCAGGTCCGCATCGCGAAGGGGTCGCGCCGGTCGTTGGAGAAGTCGATCATCACGTTCTTGGTCTGCAGGTACTCGTCGAGCGCCTGCTCGCCCTTCTCGCGGCCGAAGCCGCTTTCCTTGAAGCCGCCGAACGGCGTCTGCGCCGCCAGCGCGCGGTAGGTGTTGACCCAGACCTGGCCGGCCTGCAGCGCGCGTGTCATGCGCAGCGCGCGCGGCAGGCTCTGCGTCCAGACGCCGGCGGCCAGGCCGTAGCGGCTGGCGTTGGCGATGCGCACCGCCTCGTCCTCGTCGTCGAAGGGGATCACCGCCAGCACCGGGCCGAAGACCTCTTCCTGCGCGATCTCCATCTCGTTGCGCACGTCGGCGAACACCGTCGGCTCGACGAAGAAGCCGTTCTCCAGCCCCGGCCCGCGCGCCGCGCCGCCGCCGGCCACCGCGCGCGCGCCCTCGGCGCGGGCGCGCTCGATGCAGCCGAGGATGCGGCGGAACTGCGGCTCGTTGGCCGCGGTGCCCATGTCGGTGGCCGGGTCCAGCGGGTCGCCCAGGCGCACCGCGCGGGCGCGCTCGGCCAGCGCCTGCAGCACGCGGTCGTGCACGCTGCGCTGCACCAGCAGCCGCGAGCCGGCCACGCAGGTCTGGCCGCTGGCGCCGAAGATGCCGGCCAGCGCGCCGACGGTGGCGCGCTCGAGGTCGGCGTCGTCGAACACGATGTTGGGCGACTTGCCGCCCAGTTCCAACGTGACCGGGATCAGCCGCCGTCCGGCGGCGGCGGCGATCTCGCGGCCGACGGCGGGGCTGCCGGTGAAGCTGATGCGGGCGATGCCGCCATCCACCAGCGCGCGGCCGACCTCGGCGGCGCCGCAGACGACGTTGACGACGCCGGGCGGGAAGCCCGCGGCCTCGACCAGCCGGCAGAACTCCAGCGTCGTCACCGAGGCGTGCTCCGACGGCTTGATCACCACGCAGTTGCCGGCCGCCAGCGCCGGCGCCAGCTTGTTGGCCAGCAGGCCCATCGGCGAGTTCCAGGCCGTGACCAGGCCGACCACGCCCAGCGGCACGCGCGTGGTGTAGTCGAACACGTCGCGCTGGTCGAGCGGGATCTGCAGGCCCCACAGCTTGTCGGCGTAGCCGGCGAAGAAGCGGTACTGGCGCGCTGCGAACACCATCTGCGGCTGCGTCTCGCGGATGATCTTGCCGTTGTCGGTGCTCTCCAGCCGGCCCATGCGCTCGGCGTCGGCCTGCAGCAGGTCGGCCAGCTTGAGCATCAGGCGCGAACGCTCGTAGCCGCTGGTGCGGCTCCAGACCTGGTCGAAGGCCTGCTGCGCGGCGGCGATGGCGCGCTGCACGTCGCCCGGCTCGGCCTGCGCGACGGTGGCCCAGGCGCGGCCGGTGTAGGGGTTCACGGCGTCGAAGCGGCGGCCCGCCGCGCCTTCGGGCCATTCGCCGCCGATGAACAGGCGGTGGTGGGGCAGCGCGGTGCTCATCCCTGCGCCTTCTCTTGCGCGCTCTGCCAGTCGATCAGCCGGCGCATGCCGTCCTCGATGCCGATGCGCGGCTCCCAGCCGATCGTGCGGGCGGCCTTCTCGCGGCTGAACTGCAGCCGCGTGCCGGCGGCCGAGCGCACGGCGCGCTTGTCCTCGCGGTAGTCGACGGCGAGGTCGCTGCGGCCGCAGAGCTTGAGCGCGGTCTCGGCCACGCGGGTGTGCGTGGTGTCCTCGCCGGTGGCGATGGTCAGCGCGTGGCCGTGGGCGTCGCCGGTCATCGCCAGCACGCAGGCGCGGGCGACGTCGGTCACGTACACGTAGTCGTGCACCTCGCGGCCGTCGCCTTCGATCACCGGCGCCTGACCGCGCCGCACCTGGTCGCAGACCTGGGCGACGAAGACGGCGTTGACGGCGCGCGCATGCTGGCGCTCGCCGTACACCGAGGCGAAGCGCAGCGCATTGAACTGCAACCCGTAGGCCTTGGCGTAGCGCGCGCACAGCGCCTCGCCCATCAGCTTGCTGGCGCCGTACAGCAGCGACGGCGCCTGCAGCCCGGCGCTGACGTAGGCCGTGTCTTCGGTGATCGGGTGCGTGGCCGCGTTGCCGTACACCGCCACCGACGACGAGAACACGACGCGCCGCACGCCGTTGAAGCGGCAGGCCTCCAGCGTGTTGACCATGCCCAGCGTATTGACCGAGACGCCGGCCAGCGGGTCCTGCGCCATCGGCAGCGTCAGGTAGCCGGCGAGCGCGAACACGCCGTCGGCATCCCGCGTCGCCTCCAGCAGGTCGGGCAGGCGCAGCACGTCGCCGCGCAGGCGCTTGACGCGCGCATCGCCCTCCAGGTGGGCCACGGCGGCCGGCGTGCCGAGTGCGTAGTTGTCCAGCAGGCGCACTTCGCGCGCGCCGGCGGCGAGCAACTGGTCGGCGATGTGCGAGCCGATCAGGCTGGCGCCGCCGGTGATGACGTAGATCCCCTGGGTCACGAAAGTCTCCTGGTTCGGGCCCCCGGAGCGGGCGGCCTCGGGGCGGTGGTGGGCGGTTGCGATGGAATCACTCAATGTATACACTGGGATACTAAAGAGTACAAACTCGCCGGTCAACCCGGATCGACCCCATGACACAGCTTGATTCCACAACCGCTGCTTCGGCCCCAGCCCCGGCCTCGGCCGCGCTGCAACTCGGCGCTTCGGCCGCGCAGCAACTCGCTGCCTTCGCCGTCGGCATCTCCTGGGCCGCGCTGCCGCAGCGCGTGCAGCAGCGCGCGCGCCTGCACGCGCTGGACGCGCTGGGCCTTGCGCTCGCCTCGCACACGCAGGACTTCGCGGCGCCGGCGCTGGCCGGCATCGCGGCCGCGGCCGGTGCCGGCGAGGCCAGCGTGATCGGCATCGCGCGCCGCCTGGCGCCGCGCGATGCCGCCTGCGCCAACGGCCTGCTGATGCACGGCCTGGACTACGACGACACGCACCAGGGCAGCATCGTCCACCCCAGCGTGGTGGGACTGCCGGCGGCGCTGGCGCTGGGCGAGGCGCTGGACCGGCCGTGGACCGAGGTGCTGGCCGCCTATGCGGTGGGCGTGGAGGCGGCCATCCGCATCGGGCTGGCGGTCGACGGCGGCTTCCACCACGCCGGCTTCCACGCCACCGGCGTGGTCTCGCACTTCGGCGCCGCGCTCGCCGCCGGGCGGTTGCTGGGGCTGGACGCCGCCGGGCTGACCGCGGCGCAAGGCATCGCGGCCAGCACCGCTGCCGGCGTGCAGGTGTTCCTGGAGGAAGGCGCCTGGTCCAAGCGGCTGCACCCGGGCTGGGGCGCGCTGGCCGGCATCACGGCGGCCCACCTGGCGCAGGCCGGCTTCAAGGCGCCGACGCGGCCGTACGAGGGGCGCTTCGGACTCTTCGAGTCGCACCTGCACGGTGAGACGGCTTCGCTGGCGGCGCTGACCGATGGCCTGGGCGAGCGCTGGCACCTGCCGGACACCGCGATCAAGCCCTACCCGGTGTGCCACTTCATCCACGGCTGCCTGGACGCGGCGCTCGAGCTGCACCAAGCGCACGGCGGCCGCTTCGACCCCGCCGAGGTGGAGCAGGTCACCGCCTGGCTGGCGCCCGACACGCTGCCCATCGTCGCCGAGCCGGCCGACGTCAAGCGGCGCGCCGCCACCGACTACGAGGCCAAGTTCAGCGCCCACCACTGCGTGGCCGCGATGCTGCTGCGCGGCGGCTTCGGCCTGCCCGAGCTCACGCCCGCGGCGCTGGCCGACCCGGCGACGCGCGCGCTCGCGCTGCGCGTGGACTGCCGCGCCGACCCCGAGACGCGCTTCCCCGAGTACTTCTCCGGCGGCGTGACGCTACTGCTGCGCGACGGCCGGCGCCTGCACCGCCACGTGGCGGTGAACAAGGGCGCCGGCGCGCGCGCGCTGGACGCGGCCGACATCGAGGCCAAGTTCCTGGCCAACGCGACGCTGCACCTCGACGCCGCCGCGGCGCAGCGCGTGCTGGACGCCGTGCTGGGCCCGCAGCCGCCGTCCACCCGCGCGCTGATGGCGCTGCTGCGGCGCGACGGCTAACGCCTCATTCAGACGGCTGGTCGCCGCCTTCGGCCACGGCGTCGAACAGCATGCGCTTCCACGCCGCGATGCGCGACTCGGTCACCGTGCTCGCGTGCGCGGCGATGCTCAAGGCCAGGCGCGGCGTGCCGGCAGCCGCGGGAATCACGACGCCCATGCCGAAGCCGTCCTCGACCACCGTGCCCTGGCTGATGGCGACGCCGGTGCGCTGCACCAGCTTCACGGCGGCGCGCAGGCTCTCCGCGTCCAGGCGCGGATGGCGTTGCAGGCCGGGCACGACCGCGCGGATGACGTCCTCGCGCGGACCCGCGTCCAGCGCCGAGAGCAGCGCCGTCGCGCCCGCGCCCACGCCCAGCAGGCGCCGCTGGCCGACTTCCACCGGCACGAAACGGATCACCGCGCGGCCGTCGGCCTTGACCAGGCACACCGCCTCGACCCCGCTGCGCCGCATCAGGTAGGCGGTGACGCCGGTGCGGCGCGCCACCGCCTCCACCACCGGACGCCAGCGCGCCACGTCCATCGCGCTGGACGCCGGCGTCAGCCCCAGCTCGTGGACCAGCGGGCCCATGCGGTAGCACTTGTCGCCGGGCAGCCGCTCGACCAGGCCTTCGTCCTGCAGGCACTTGAGCATGCGGTGCACGGTCGGCCGCGGCAGCGCGGTGCTGCGTGCGATGCCGGCCAGCGTGTCGCCCAGCGCGCCGGCCTTGGCGATGGCGCGCAGCATCGCCGCGGCGCGGCGGACGGCCTGCGTGCCGGCCGCGGCCTGGGGTTGGTCCTGAGTCATCGCGTCCATCTGTTGAAACGGGTCGGGCCTGTTTTCCCTGCTTCGGGCCCGTGGGCAGTGCCGGAGCCGGCGGCGAAAACCTAGAGTGCCGCCATGCGTCCACATCGTGGCCGCTTCCGGAGCATCCGCGCCATGGAGACAACCCGCGAACCCCGTTCAACGAACCCCCGCCGCCGCTGGCTGGGCCGCTGCGGCGGCGTGCTGCTGGCGGCGGCGCTGGCCGCGCCGCCGGCCGCGGCGCAGGCCGACTATCCCAGCCGGCCGCTGAAGCTGGTCGTGCCCTTTGCCGCCGGCGGCTCCGACGTGATGGCGCGCGCCTTCGCCGAGAAGCTGGGCGCGCAGCTCAGGCAGCAGGTGATCGTCGAGAACAAGCCCGGCGGCGCGGCGGTGATCGGCTCGGACTACGTCGCGCAGTCGCCGGCCGACGGCTACACGATGCTGTGGCTGGGCGGTGGCAGCCTGACGCCGGTGCTGATCAAGGACCTGAAGTTCGACATCCAGAAGTCGCTGCGCTCGGTGGTCTGCATCGCGCGCGGCGGCATGACGCTGATGGTGCCGGGCACGCTGCCGGTCAACAGCTTCGCCGAGTTCGTGCAGTACGCGCGGCGCAACGCCGGCAAGCTGAACTACTCGCACACCGCGGGCAGCATCCTGCTGTCGGCCGAGATGCTGAAGTCGCGCGCCGGCTTCGAGGCCACGGCGATCCCGTACAAGGGCTCGACCCAGGTCTCGACGGCGCTGATCGCCGGCGAGATCCAGATGGGCATCGACGTGCCCTTCTTCTACCTCGGCATGATCAAGGACGGCCGCATCAAGGCGCTGGCGCACGGCGGCCAGGAGCGCTCGCCCTCGCTGCCCGAGGTGCCGACGCTGGCCGAGGTGGGCGTGAGCGACCTCGTGTTCGCGTTCTCGTACGGCATCTGGGTGCCGGCGGCGACGCCGGAGCCGGTGGTGCACAAGCTCAACGCTGCGTTCAACGAGGTGCTGAAGGACGCCGACATCCGCCAGCGCCTGGCGCAGGCCGGCGTGATCCCGGTCGGCGGCGAGGCCGGCGTGCACGCGCGCCAGGTTGCCGGCGAGCAGGCGATGTGGGCGCAGGCCGCCAGGCAGATCGGCTACAAGCCCGAATAGGCGCCGTGTTCTCGCTGCAGGGCAAGACCGTCGTCGTCACCGGCGGCGGCAAGGGCATCGGCCGCGGCATCGCCGAGGCGATGGCGCGATGCGGCGCCAACGTCGTGATCGGCGGCCGCGACGCCGCGGCGCTGGCGACCGCGGCCGACGCACTTCGATCGTTGGGCGCGCAGGCGCTGGCGGTGCCTGGCGACATCACCCGCGCCGATGACCGCCAGGCGCTGCTGGCCGCGGCGCTGCAGCGCTTCGGCTACGTCGACGGCTGGGTCAACAACGCCGGCAGCGCGAGCCCGGCCGACGTCGGCCCGCTGGACGGCATCGGCGAGGCGCAATGGGAGCGCGTGCTCGACCTCAACCTGAAGGCCGCGTTCTTCGCCGCCCAGGCCGCGGCGCGCGCGATGACGCGCGGCGGCGCCATCGTCAACATCACCTCGCGCAGCGCCTCGCACCCCAACCCCGGCACCGGCCACTATGGCGCGGCCAAGGCGGCGCTGGAGAACCTCACGCGCACGATGGCCGCCGAGTGGGGGCACCGCGGCATCCGCGTCAACGCGGTCGCGCCGGGCGTGGTGATGACGCAAGAGCTGGCCAAGACGCTGGACAGCGAAAGCCGCATCCGCCGCCAGGTCGACACCGTGCCGCTGCAGCGCCTGGGCCGGCCCGAGGACATCGGCCCGCTGTGCGCCTACCTCGTCGGCGACGAAGCCTCGTGGACCAGCGGCGCGGTGATCGGCGTCAACGGCGGCAGCTTCGTGCCGCTGGGCTACCTGAGCTACCTGCACCAGGTGCGGCGGACGGGTTGACGATGGACTTCACCTGGAGCGACGAGCAGCAGGCCTTGCGCGAGCGCGTGCGCGCCTTGCTCAAGCGCGAGCTGCCGGCCGACTGGGAGCGCATCAGCCGCCATGGCCCCGGCAGCCGCGAGCAGACCGCGTTCTCGCTGCAGTTCTGCCCCCGGCTGGCGGAAGCGGGGCTGCTGGTGCCGCACTGGCCGGCGGCGCACGGCGGCAGCGACAGCCCGCCCTGGCACCACTTCATCATCGGCGAGGAGCTGTGGGCCGCCGGCGAGCCGCGCGGGCCGCAGTACATGAACGTCAACTTCATCGGCCAGACGCTGATCCGCTTCGGCACGGCCGAGCAGCAGCGCCGGCTGCTGCCGCCGATGGCCGCCGGCCGTGCGATCTGGTGCCAGGGCTTCTCTGAGCCCTCGGCCGGCTCGGACCTGGCGTCGCTGCGCACGCGCGCCGAGCGCGTCGGGGAGCGCTACCGCATCAACGGCGCCAAGGTCTGGACCTCGTACGCCGGCCTCGCGCAGCACTGCCTGCTGCTCGCGCGCACCGGCGGCAGCGGGCGCGAGGGCATCTGCATCTTCCTGGTCGACATGGCCACGCCGGGCATCCGCGTGCGTGCGATTCCGTCGCTGGTGGGCGAGGGCGACATCCACGAGGTCTTCTTCGACGACGCGGAGGTGCCTGCCGACTGCCGCCTCGGCGCCGAGGGCCAGGCCTGGCCGATCATCGGCTGGGCGCTGTCGCACGAACGCGTAGGCATTGCGCGTTATGCCTTCTCGCGCCGCGTGCTCGACGGCCTGGTGCGCCGGCTGCAGGCGCAGGGCCGCTTCGACGATGCGCTGGTGCGCGCGCGCGCCGGCCAGGCGCTGGCGGCCTGCGAGGCGGCGCGCTGGCTGGTCTACCGCGTCATCGACCAGCGCGCCCGCGGCCTGCCGCCCAGCGCCGACACCAACCTGGCGCGCGTGGCGGTGGTGGCGGCCGACCATGCGGTGTCGGACTTCGGCCTCGCCTTCCTGCCCGACAGCTACTGCGGCAGCGACTTTCCGCTGCACCTGCAGCACCACGAGCGCGCGATCGCCGCCGGCATCGCGTCGGGGGCGGCCGAGATCCAGCTCAACCTGGTGGCGCAGCAACGGCTGCAGCTGCCGCGCGGGGAACGCGCATGAGGCTCGAGTTCGACGACGACCAGCGCGCCTTGCTCGACGCCGTGGGCGCGGTGGCGGCCGTGCACCGCGCGCTGCCGCTGGCCGGCGGCGTGCGCTTCGAGTATTCGACGGCGCTGGCGCGCGACCTCGAAGCCGGCGGCTACTTCGACGCCGTGCTCACCGACGGCCTGGGCCCGCCGGCTGCCGCGGCGATGCTGATCGAACTGGCGCAACTGCCGGCCTGCGCCGAGATCGCCGCCTCGGCGCTGCTGGCGCCGCGGCTCGGCCTGCCGCGGCCTTGCGCGGTGCTGGAGGCCGACCGCGGCGCGCCGGCGCGCTTCCTGCCGCAGGCGCGCAGCGTGGTCGCGATCGGGCCCGACGGCGTGTTCCACGCGGCGCTGCGCGACGGCGACGCCCGGCACGTCGACAGCCTGTTCGCCTATCCGATGGGCGTGCTGGCGGCGCCCGAGGCGCTGGCCTGGCAGCCGGCGGCGATCGGCCGCGACGAGGCGCTGGACCTCTGGCGCAGCGCGCTCGCGGCCGAGACCGTCGGCTGCCTTGCGGCGGCGCTGGACAGCGTGCTCGCGCACGTCAAGGACCGGCGCCAGTTCGGCCGCCCGCTCGGCAGCCTGCAGGCGGTGCAGCACCGCCTGGCCGGTTGCGCCACGCGGATCGAAGGCGCGCGCTGGCTGGCCCTGGCCGCGGCCGCCGGCCAGGTGGCGCCGGCGCTGGCCGCGGCGCAGGCGCAGCAGGCGGTGCGGCCGGTCTGCTACGACCTGCACCAGTTCATGGGCGCGATGGGGCTGACGCTGGAGCACCCGCTGCACCGCTGGACCTACCGCGCCAAGCGGCTGCAGGCCGAGCTGGGCGGCGCCGAGCGGCAGTTCGCGGCCGCGGCCGCTGCCGCCTGGCCGGATCCGGCACCGGAGGGCGCGCGATGAAGCGGCTGCCGCTGGCCGGCATCCGTGTGCTGGACCTCAGCCGCATCCTGGCCGCGCCGCTGGCCGCGCAGTCGCTGGGCGACCTGGGCGCCGAGGTCGTCAAGGTCGAGCGCCCCGGCCGCGGCGACGAGGCGCGGCGCTGGGGACCGCCGTTCCTGAAGGACCGCGAAGGCCGCGACACGCGCGAATCGCCGATGTACCTGTGCGCCAACCGCAACAAGCGCTCGATCACGATCGACCTCTCGCGCCCCGAAGGCCAGGACCTCGTGCGCCGCCTGGCGGCGGTCAGCGACGTGCTGATCGAGAACTACAAGGTCGGCGACCTTCTGCGCTACGGGCTGGACTACGAGGCGCTGCGCCGCGTCAACCCGCGCCTGGTCTACTGCTCGGTCACCGGCTTCGGCCAGACCGGGCCTTACAGCCAACTGCCCGGTTATGACACCGTGTTCCAGGCGATGAGCGGGCTGATGAGCGTGACCGGCCTGCCCGACGGCGTGCCCGGCGGCGGGCCGATGAAGACCGGCCCCAGCCTGGCCGACTTCATCGCCGGCCAGTACGCCACCGCCGGCATCCTGGCCGCGCTGTACGAGCGCGACACCGGCTCCGGCGAAGGCGCGCACATCGACATCGCGCTGCTCGACAGCACCATCGCCGCGCAGACGCACTCCGTGGCCACCTACCTCGCCACCCACACCGTGCCGCCGCGCCGCGGCACCGAAGGCAACGGCGGCCTGCCGTCGCAGGCCTTCGCCTGCCTCGATCGCAGCATCATCGTGATCTGCGGCAGCGAAGACCAGTACCGCGACTTCTGCCGCGTGCTGCATCGCCCCGAACTGGCCGACGACCCACGCTTCGCCAGCAACGCCTTGCGCCTGCAGCACCGGCGCGAGTTGGCCGAGACCTTCGGCGCGCTGACCGCGCAATGGCCCGCCGCCGAGCTGCTGGCCGCGCTGCAACGCGCCGGCATCCCCAGCGGCCCGGTCAACGCCTACCCCGAGGTCTTCGCCGACCCGCAGGTGCGGCACCGCGGCCTGACGATCACCGCCGAGCACGCGCAGGCCGGGCCGACGCGCTTCGTCGGCAACCCGATCCGCTTTACCGGCGTCGCCGACCGCGCGCCGATGGCGCCGCCGGTGCTGGGCCAGCACAGCGACGAACTCCTGCGCGAGCTGCTGGGCCTGGACGCCGCCGAGATCGCGGCGCTGCGCGCGCAGGGCGTCGTCTGACGGCGCGCAGCCGGCAAGCTCCGCGCTGATCGCGCTCAGGGCGCCCGGCCCACCCCCACCACCGGCAGCCGCTCGCCGTTCCAGCGCAGCATGCCGCCGGCGAGGTTGGCCACGTCGGCGAAGCCGGCCTTCTGCAACTGCAGCGCCGCCTGCGCGGAACGGGTGCCCGAGCGGCAGATGGCGACCACCGGGCGCGTGCGGTCCAGTTCGTCGGCGCGCGCGGCCAGCTCGCCCAGCGGCAGCAGTCGGGCGCCTTCGATGTGGCCGAGCGGGCCGTCGAACTCCAACGCTTCACGCACGTCGACGAGCTGCACGCCGGCGCGGTGCTCCAGCAGCGCCGCGGGCTCGATCTCCCACAGCCCGGCAAAAGCCCATTGCAGCGGCGCCCAGCCCGGCTCGGCCGGCGGCGCCAGCTCGCCCGCAGGGCGGCCGCTTTGCAGGTTGGCGGGCACCGCCACGGCCATCTGCTTGGGGTGCGGCAGGTTCAGGTGGGCCATGTAGCCGACGAAGTCGCCGAGGTCGCTGCGGCCGCCGAAGCGCGGGTTCCAGCGCCGTTCCTCGGCCACGCTGGTGGCCGTCAGGCCGCGGTAGTCGTGCGCGGGGTACAGCAGGCAGCCGTCGGGCAGGCTGAACAGTTGCTCGTGCACGCTGCGGTACAGGCGCTCGGCGCTGCCTTGCTGGAAGTCGGTGCGGCCGCAGCCGCGGATCAGCAGCGCGTCGCCGGTGAAGGCCATCGACTGGTCGTCGAGCACATAACTGAGGCAGCCGTCGGTATGGCCGGGCGTGGCGCGCACGCTGAGGTGGCGGCCGCCGAAGTCGATGCGGTCGCCGTGGCGCAGCAGCCGGTCGGCGCCTTGCGCGCCGCCGGCGGCCGGGCTCAGGATGCGGCTGCCGCTGCGCTGCTGCAGCAGCCAGGCGCCGGTCACGTGGTCGGCGTGGACGTGGGTCTCCAGCGTGGCCACCAGCTTGAGGTCCAGCTCGCGCAGCAGCGCCAGGTCGCGCCGCGCCTGCTCGAACACGGGGTCGATCAGCAGCGCCTCGCGGCTGGCCTCGTCGGCCAGCAGGTAGGTGTAGGTGGAAGACACGGGGTCGAACAGCTGGCGGAAGATCATGGCGCGCTCTCGGATCGTCGGGTCCTCAAGTGTGGGGCCGGCGCGCCATGGGCTGCCTCTAAACTCGAAGGCTATGCCCGGCACGGCCCAGGACCTTTTCGAACGCGACGTCGCCACGCTGGCGGCGCTGTGGTTCGACCGCCGCCGCGATTGGGACGACGCCTGGGCCCATGCGCAGCCGCTGCTGCTGGCCGCGCGCTCGCGCGGCGACCTCGAGGTGGAGGCCATGACGCAGGCCTTCGGCGCGGTGCGGCTGGCGCTGGTGGAGTTGCCGACGCCCGAGCGCTCGGCGCGCCTGCAGGCGCTGCTGGCCACGGTGCGGGCCGCGCCCTGCCGGCGCGCGCAGCGGCTGGGCGAGGCCGCCGGCGCCTACCTGCAGGTCTATGCCGGTACCGAGGCCCAGCGCCGCGCGCTGGCGCAGGTGGCCGAGCTGGCGGCGCGCCAGCTTGAGGAAGCGCAAGACCCCGGGCAGCCGCCGGCCAGCACGGTCGAGCGCTTTTGCGTGCAACTCGTCGAGTTCGCGCTGCACGCCTTCAGCGGCGATTTCGACGGCGCGCTGCAATGCAGCCTGAAGATGCAGCCGCTGCTGCACGACCCCGGCGGCGACGCGCTGCTGGCGCTGTTCCGCGGCACGCTGGGCTACGTCTTCCTCAGCGTTGGCGATGTCGAGGCCGCGTACGAGCCGCTGCACGCCAACGTCGTCGCCTGGCGGCGGCTGGACTACCGCTCGGCGCGCAGCGGCTACGACCTGCTGCTGTGCCTGCTGCTGGCCGGGCGCAACGACGAGGCCGCCACGCTGGTGGCGCAGGACCGCTGGCTGCTGGAGCCGGTGGCGCTCGACGGCGCGCCGGTGCTGGCCGACCTGCTGGCGCTGGTGCTGGCCCGCCAGGGCCGGCGCGACGAGGCCGACCGCCTGCTCGACTGGCCGCTGCCCGACTGGGTGTCCAAATACCCCGCGGTGCTGGCCAACCGCGCCTGGGTGCGGGCCACGGTGCACCTGCTGCACGGCCGCGCGCAGGCCGCGCGCGACGAGGTCGAGGGCTGCCTGGCCCGGCTGGCCGAGCGCCATGCCGCCATCACGCCGATGAACGCGACCCAACTGCACCGCGTGCGCAGCGAGGCCTGCGAGGCGCTCGGCGACGTGGGCGCCGCGCTGCAGGCGCTGAAGGCTTCGCAGGCGCATTGCTTCAGCTGGGTGGGCAGCGCCATGCAGGCGCGGCTGGACGTGCTGCACGCCGGCGCGCAACACGGCCTGGCCGAGCAGCAGTTGCAGCGCACCGCCGCCGTCAACGCGGCGGTGGCCGAGGCGCGCCGCCTCGGCGAAGAGGCCGACATCCGCGTCGCCCGCCAGCAGCGCTTTCTCTCGCACGTCACGCACGAGATGCGCAACCCGCTCAACGGCGTGCTGGGCATGACCTCGCTGCTGATGATGTCCGACCTCGACGAGCGCCAGCGCCGCTACCTGAGCCTGGCGCAAAGCTCGGCGCAGATGCTGCTGGCGCTGTGCAACGACGTGCTCGACCTCGCCAAGATCGACGCCGGCCGCTTCGAGCTGAGCCTGCAGCCGGTGGCGGTGGCGGCGCTGATGGCCGAGGCCGCCGCCGTCATGCAGCCGCTGCTGCAGGGCCGCCCGGTGACGCTGGCCGTGCAGGTGGACCCCACGCTGCCCGACACGCTGCTGACCGACCGGCTGCGCCTGCAGCAGGTGCTGCTGAACCTGCTGAGCAACGCGGTGAAGTTCACGCGCAAGGGCCGCATCGAGGTCGAGGCGGTGTGGTCGGCGCCGGCCGCACTGGCGAATTCGGCGGATTCGGCGGATTCGGCGGCGGCCGCGGCCGCCGCCACCGCGGCGCCGGCCGAGCGCGATGCCACGGGCACGCTGCGCATCGAGGTGCGCGACACCGGCGTCGGCATCTCGGCGCAGGGCCAGGAGCGGCTGTTCAAGGAGTTCAGCCAGGTCAACATCGAAGACCAGCAACGCGGCACCGGCCTCGGCCTGGCGCTGTGCCGCAGCCTGGTGGCGCTGATGGGCGGCCAGATCGGCGTGCACAGCGTCGAAGGGCAGGGCAGCTGCTTCTGGCTGACGCTGCCGCTGCGCCCCGGCGACGCGCTGGCGCCGCCGGCCGAGCGGGCGGCCGGCGCGGCCAGGCCGCCGGCGGGGCGGCCGCGCGCCGCGCGCACGCGCCGGCCCGGCGTCAACGCGCCGGCAGGTCGCGCAGGTGAATCAGTCCACGTTGCGGCAGCCGCGAGCGCGGCAGCCATGGCGGCTGCAGGCACACGGCGCGGCGCCCGGCGGCATGCGCCAGCACCAGCGCGCTAGATTCGAAACCACCCACCCAGGCCACGCGGTCGATGGCGTCCAGCAGCGTCGGCGCGGTGTCGAAGCGCACCTCGTGCCCTTCGGCGCGGCGCGCGTCGATCCAGGCGTTCCAGCGCCCTGGGGCGTCGCCGGCGTGCGGCCGCAGGTGCAGGCTCAAGCTCTCGGGCAGGCCCAGGCGGGCGGCGTTGGCCACCAGGAAGTCGAAGCCCTGCTCATCGGCCGCGGCCGGGCCGGCCGGCTCGGCCAGCAGCAGCATGGTGGGGTGGCGCTGCGGGTCGGGGCAGGGCGCCAGCCGCGCCACCAGCTCGCGCAGCGCGTCGTTGGGCTGCAGCCGCAGGTCCTGGCCGGGGAAGGCGGCGCGCGCCAGCGCATAGGCCTCGGCGTCGCAGACCCAGATCTCGTCGGGCAGCCGCCGCGCGCCGTGGCGCTGGAAGCGCGCGGCGTAGCCGATCCAGTGGTCGAGCACCGCCACCGAGTGCAGGCCGCGCGCGGCGGCCTGCCGCCGCGCCTCGTGCTCCAGGTCGGCGGTCGGGCTGCTGCCGCTCAGCAGCATGGCGGCGCCGTCCAGCGCCTGCGGCAGCGTGCTCACCTGGTGGCGGCCGCCCCAGCGCCGCGCCCACAGCGCCAGCGCCGGGCCGCCCAGGCAGGCGCGCAGCCGCAGCGTGGGCCGCGCCGCCAGCCACGGCAGCATCAGCCGCAGCGCGCCAGCGTCGTGGCACACCACGGCCAGCGGCGAGGGGAAGGCGGGGGCGGGGGTGTCGTCGGCAGGCATGGCAAGGCGCGGGCCGCGCGCGCGGCGCGGTCTGCCAGCGCAACCTCGGCACGCGGCCGAGCCGGCCTGAGGTCCGAATGCCGCCGCGGCGCTTTAGTCAGGGTACGCGGCGGCAGTCGGCGCCAACAAGTGCCGCGCGAAAGCAGCCTCCATCTCGCGCCGCAGGCGGTAGGCGCGGGTGCCGGTGTCCACCGCCACGTCGTCCCAGCACAGGCTGGCGCCCTGCTTCACGGGCCGCCGCAGTTGGATGCCGTGCGCCAGCCCCAGCGGCAGGCCGCCGGCCCGCAGCGAGGCGGCCGCCGGCGTCAGCTTGCCCCACACGGTGTAGCCGCCTTCGCCGTCCAGCACCTCGCCGGGCTGCAGGTCGCGCTTGGCGGTGGCCACCACGTCGGCCTGCCAGCCGGCGGCCACGCCGGTGGGCTCGCGCCGCAGCGCCAGGCTGGCCACCGAGTAGCCGACTTCCAGCCCGATCAGATGCCAGCGCTTGTACAGCGTGAAGTAGCGGCCGCTGGGGTCGGTGTGGGCGTTGTATTCCTCGAAGCAGTTGCGGATGTACTCGGTCTCGCCTTCCACCGTGACCCACACGCCCATGCGGATGTCGTAGGGGATCGTGCGGCCGTCGGTCTCCAGCGAGGAGATCACTTCCACCATGCCCTTCTTCTCCAGCACGCCGCCTTCGGCGCGCGGCCGCGTCACGAAGGGGATGTCGGCGATGCTGGCCGGCGGGTAGAGCAGGCCGCTGCTCGGCACGTCCAGCCCGGTGGCGTTGGCGACGGCGCTGCTTTCGATCGACGGCTTGCTGCCGTCGAGGAAGCTGTTGAACATCTTCGGGTTGAGGCCGCCGCGCTCGGCCTGCTCGGGGCTCAGGCCGTAGTAGCCCCACACCGTCTCGGGCGTGCTCTGCGCGAAATGCGGCAGCCACTTGTGGCCGCGGCCGGCGGCCACCACCGGAAAGCCGCAGGTGCGCGCCCAGTCCACCAGGTCGCAGATCAGCGCCGGCTGGTCGCCGAAGGCCAGGCTGTAGAGCACGCCGGCTGCTTCGGCCTTCCGGGCCAGCAGCGGGCCGCAGAAGGCGTCGGCCTCCACCGTCACGTTGACCACGTGCCTGCCGTGGGCGAAGGCCTCCAGGCAATGGTCCACCGCGGCGATCGGGTGGCCGGTGCATTCGACGACCACGTCCACCGCGGGGTGGCGCACCAGCGCGAGCCAGTCGTCGCCGACGTGCGTGTTGCCGTCGCGCAGCGCGGCTTCCAGGCTCGCCGCCTGCACGCGCTGCGCCTCCCAGCCCACGCGCGCCAGGTTGCGGCAGGCGGCCTCGGGCGAGAGATCGGCCACGCCCAGCAGGTGCACGCCCGGCGTGCGCGGAATCTGCGACAGGTACATCGAGCCGAACTTGCCGGCGCCGATCAGCGCCACGCGGATCGGCCGGCCCTCGGCGGCGCGTTGTTGCAGTTGGCGGTGCAGGCTCATCGTGGGGGGCTTTCAGGAGGGGGCAATGTCACTAGCATCGCCGTTTTGCATCGGGGAGCATCGAGCATGGATCTTCTTCGCCAGGCCGCATCGGCCGGCTCGCTGTTGTACTGCGCGGCGCTGGGCGCGGCCACCACGGCACCCAGCGTGCCGGCCGTGGACACGCATTTCGGCGTCGCCGTGCCCGACCCCTTTCGCAACCTGGAGGACTTGAAGGACCCCGCCGTCAAGCAATGGCTGCTGGCGCAGGGCGAGGCCGCCACGCAGACGCTCTCGCGCATCGAAGGCCGCGACGCGCTGCTGCAACGCATCGACGCCTTGGCCGATGCCGGCGGCGACGTGGTGCGCGAAGTCACGCGCCGCGCCGGCGGGCGGCTCTTCTACCTGAAGCGGCGCGCCGGCGAGGGCCAGTTCAAGCTGGTCATGCGCCAGGGCCTGGGCGGCGCCGAGCGCGTGCTGGTCGACCCCGAGCAGTTGGCCGCGCGCAGCGGCGGCGTGCCGCATGCGGTGAACTACTTCGCGCCGTCGTGGAACGGCAAGCTGCTGGCCTACGGCGTCTCGGCCGGCGGCTCCGAGCAGGCCGAGCTGCACCTGATCGACGTCGCCAGCGGCCGCGAGCTGCGCGCGCCGGTGCCGCGCGTGGTGGAGCCGCACCTGGCCTGGAGCCCCGGCGACCGCTGGCTGGGCTTCAACCAGCTGCGCGCGCTGCCGGCCGGGGCGCCGGAGTCGGAGTTCTATCTCGACTCGGCCGTGCTGCTGATCGACGCGCGCCAGCCGCGGCGGGCGCCGCGCGCGGTGTTCGGCCCGCTCGTCAACCCCGAGCTGCGGCTGGACCGGCTGGACGTCGGCGGCATCCTGTTCGCGCCCGGCAGTTCCTGGGCGGTGCTGCGCGCGACCGACACCACGGTGCCCGAAGGCAAGGTCTTCGTCGCGCCGCTGGCCGAGCTGGACGCGCCGCGGCCGCCGCGCTGGCGGCTGCTGTCCACCGCCGCCGACAAGGTCACCGACGTGCAGCTGCGTGGCCGCGAGCTGCTGCTGCGCAGCTACAAGGCCGCGCCGCGCGGCGAAGTGCTGGCGCTGCCGCTGCCGGCCGCGTCGCTGGCCGATGCCCGCGTGGTGGTGCCGCAGCCCGAGCGCGGCGTGCTGGAATCCTTCGTGCCCGGCCGCCGCGCGATCTACGTCGAACTGCAACAAGGCTTCTCGGTGCGCGTGCAGCGCCACGACCCGGCGCGCCCCGCCGCCGCCGGCGTCGACGTGGCGCCCGGCCTGCAGGGCTCGACCTACGCGATCGTCGACCCCGGCGCCGGCGCCGACGAGCTGTGGCTGGACACCAGCAGCTGGACCGCGCCGGCGCGCATCCTGTCCTCCGCCGGCGGGCACCTGCGCGACACCGGGCTGCGCCGCAACCCGCCGGCCGCCGGCGTGCCGGAGCTGGAAGCGCTGGAAGTCGAAGTGCCCAGCCACGACGGCGTGAAAGTGCCGCTGGCGGTGGTTCACCGCAAAGGCCTGGCGCTCGACGGCCGCAACCCCACGCTGCTGGACGGCTACGGCGCCTACGGCTTCACCACCCAGGCGTGGTACGACCCCAGGCGTTATGCCTGGTTCGAGCGCGGCGGCGTGCTCGCCTTCGTCAACCCGCGCGGCAGCGGCGCCTATGGCGACGACTGGCACCGCGCCGGCTTCAAGGCCACCAAGCCCAACACCTGGAAGGACGGCATCGCCGCGGCGCGCTGGCTGATCGAGCAGGGCTATGCGACGCCGGCCACGCTGGGCGTGGAAGGCGGCAGCGCCGGCGGCGTCTTCGTCGGCCGCGCGGTGACCGCGGCGCCCGAGCTGTTCGCCGCGGCGATCTTCAACGTGCCGGTGATGGACGCCGTGCGCTTCGAGACCACGGCCAACGGCGCCACCAACACCAGCGAGTTCGGCAGCGTGGCCGTCGAGCCCGAGTTCAAGGCGCTGCTGGAGATGAGCACCTACCACCAGATCAAGGACGGCACCGCCTACCCCGCGGTGCTGCTGGTGCATGGCCTCAACGACCCGCGCGTCGACGTCTGGCACAGCGCCAAGGCCGCGGCGCGGCTGCAGCAGGCCAGCAGCAGCGGCAAGCCGATCCTGCTGCGCCTGGACGCCCAGGCCGGCCACGGCATCGGCAGCACCGCGCAGCAGCGCCACGCGATGCAGGCCGACGAGTGGGCGTTTCTGCTGTGGCAGTTCGGGCGGGCGGGGCTGAAGCCCTAGCGCCGGGCCGCTTCCCTACGGCACAGGATGGCGGCGCCGCCGCGCCGGCCGCAAGATCGCGCACCCCGGGCCTCACCACAGGAGCTTCCATGGCCAAGTCCCCGAAACCGGCTGCAAAGACGTCGGCTGATGACGGCAAGCCGTTGCAGCAGGCGCTGCAGCAGCGCGCGCCGCGCATCTGCTTCGAACGCATCATCCCCGACGAACTGGACCCCGAGCGCGCGGTGCGCCGCGCCTTGCGCCAGCAGATGCTGGACACCGCGGCCAGCGCCGCCGGCGGCCGCAAGCTCGACCCGGACGCGGTGGCCGGCACCACCCGCATGGCGCTGGTCAACTCCAAGAAGTGGCCGGCCGGCAGCACGCTGCGCTGCCGCTTCCTCGACGGCAGCGCCAAGATGCAGCGCAAGGTGCGCACGCTGGCCGCCGGCTGGGAGAAGGTGGCCAACGTCAAGCTGAAGTTCGTGTCCAAGGGCGCGGCCGAGATCCGCATCTCGTTCTACGCCGACGCCGGTTCGTGGTCGGCCGTCGGCCGCGATGCGCTGAACACGGCCTACTTTCCGATCACCCAGCCGACCATGAACTTCGGCTGGGTGCGCGACGACTCCGACGCGGTGGAAGACCGCGCCGTCGTGCTGCACGAGTTCGGCCACGCGCTGGGCTGCGTGCACGAGCACCAGTCGCCGAAGTTCGACCGCAAGTGGAACGAGAAGGCGGTGATGCGCTACTTCCAGGGCCCGCCCAACTATTGGGACGCCGACGCCATCCGCCACAACGTGCTGGAGAAATACTCGGCCAAGGGCTTGTCGGCGACCAGCTTCGACCCGCAGTCGATCATGCTCTACGCCTTCGACGCCGCGCTGTTCAGCGACGGCCTGGGGCCGACCAACGAGAACAGCACGCTGTCGGCCACCGACCGCGCGATGATCAAGCGCATGTACCCGGCCTGACCGGTCGGCGCTCCCGCGCTCTCAAGTTGATCCGGCTCCGCCGGGCAACTTGATCCCCCGCGGGGGGCGGGACGGGCCCCCGGCCCGGACCTGGGGGTGCTCAGTACTGCCGGTCGGGGATCTCGACGCGCAGGCCCTGCAATTGCCGGTCCAGCCGGATCTGGCACGACAGCCGGCTGGTTGGCCGCCGAACGGCTGCCGTGACTTCCAGCATGTCGCGCTCGTGCGGCTCGGGCGGCGGCAGCCGGTCGGCCCAGGCGGGGTCGACGTAGACGTGACAGGTGGCACAGATGCCCGAGCCGCCGCACTCGGCGACGATGCCGTCGATGCCGTAGCTGGTGGCCGCCTGCATCAGGCTGACGCCATCGGGCGCTTCGAAGCCTTCTTCACGGCCGTCGGGGTGGACGAAGACGATGTCGGGCATGGCAGCGATGTTGCCTCAAGTTCGGCCGGCGGCCGCCGATACGACGGATCACAACGCCCGACGACGGCCCGGTGACCGCTGCCGGCGGCCGCCGGCTTTGCGCCTCGATGACTCCTGACGCCCTCCAGCCCCTCCTCAGCAGCCCGGCCACGGTCGGCGCGCTGCTGTTGCTGCTGGCGCTGGCCACCGCCCTCGGGCTGGGCTTCGGGCGGCGGCGGCTGCGCACGCGCTCGCGGCTGCTGCAGGCCGAGGCGCGCTCGCAGCGCGAGCACGCCCGCGTGACGCTGGCCTCGATCAGCGACGCCGTCGTCACCACCGGCTCGGGCGGCGTCGTCGAGTCGATGAACCCCAGCGCCGAACGGCTGACCGGCTGGCTGGCCGAGCAGGCGCGCGGCCGGCCGCTGGCCGAGATCTGTCCGCTCATCGACGAGAACGACGGCGTGCCGCTGGCCGATCCGCTGCACGAGCTGCTGCGCGAGCAGGCCAGCTCGCGCCGCGAAGGCGATGCGCTGGCGCTGCGCCGCCGCGGCGGCAGCGGCGAGTTGGTGGCGGTGGAGGTGGCGGCCTCGCGGCTGCACGACGCCGAGGGCCGCGCCATCGGCGCCGCGCTGGTGCTGCGCGACGTCTCCACGCTGCGTCGCATGGCGCAGCGCATCCGCTGGGCCGCCGCGCACGACGCGCTGACCGGCCTGCTCAACCGCCGCGAGTTCGAGTCCAGCACCGAAGCCGCGCTGCAGAACGCGCGTAGTACCGGCCGCCGCCACGCGGTGTGCTTCATCGACCTCGACCAGTTCAAGCTGGTCAACGACACCAGCGGCCACGCCGCCGGCGACGCGCTGCTGCGCGCGCTGACCGGCGTGCTGCAGCAGCAGCTTCGCAAGGGCGACGTGCTGGCCCGCCTGGGCGGCGACGAGTTCGGCGTGCTGCTGGAAGACTGCTGCCTGTCGCGCGCGCAACTGGCCGCCGAGCAGATGCTGCGCGCGCTGCGCGGCTACCGCTTCGCGTGGGAGGGGCGCGTGTTCAGCGTCGGCGCCAGCATCGGGCTGGCCGCGGTGGACGACATGAGCGTCAACACCGCCGAGATCTTCAGCGCCGCCGACGCCGCCTGCTACTGGGCCAAGGACCAGGGCCGCAACCGCGTGTGCGTGCACCAGAGCAGCGACGACGAGCTGGTGCAGCGCCGCCAGGAAATGGGCTGGGCCGCGCGCGTGACGCATGCGCTGGAGCAGGGGCGGCTGACGCTGTACCACCAGCCCTACCGCGCGTTGACGGCGGCGCTGGCCGACAAGCCGCACATCGAGATCCTGCTGCGCCTGATCGACGAGGAAGGCCGCCTCGTGGCGCCGGGCACCTTCTTGCCGGCGGCCGAGCGCTTCAACCTGATGCCGCGCATCGACCGCTGGGTCATCGAGCAGGTCTTCAGCCGCTACCACGCGCTGGCGGCGCAGCTCGGCCAGGGGCTGGTCTGCGCGATCAACCTGTCGGGCACCACGCTCAACGCCGACGGGCTGCTGGAGCACATCCTGGAGCAGGCGCACCAGCACCGCCTGCCGGCCGGCAGCGTGTGCTTCGAGATCACCGAGACGGCCGCCGTCAACAACATCAGCCGCACCCGGCTGCTGCTGCGCGAGCTGCGCCAGCAGGGCTTTCTGTTCGCGCTGGACGACTTCGGCGTCGGCGCCAGCTCGTTCGCCTACCTGAAGACGCTGCCGGTGGATGTGCTCAAGATCGACGGCAGCTTCGTGCGCAACATCGCGCGCGACATGGTCGACCGCGCGATGGTCGAGACCATCAACCGCATCGGCCACCTGATGGGCCTGCACACGGTGGGCGAGTACGCCGAGTCCGACGCGGTGATCGCCGAGCTGCGCGCGCTGGGCGTCGACTTCGCGCAGGGCCATGCCGTGCAGCGCCCGGCGCCGTTGCCGGATCGCGCGCCGGCGACCGACCGCATGCCGCTGGCCGATCGAGCGCCAGCGACCGACCGCATGCCGCTGACGGATCGCATGCCGCTGACCGAGCCGCGCAATGCCTGAGGCGCTGCGCCGCCCCCTTGCGCGCGTGCACGGCGCGCTGCACCGGCTGCCGGCCCTGTTCCGCGCCTACGAGGCCGACGAGCGCGACGCCGGCCGCTTCCGCGCGCGCCAGGTGCAGGCGGTGATGCGCTTCACGCGGCTGGGCATGGCGGTCAACATCCTCAATTCGCTGTTCATCGTCTGGGCGCTGCGCCGCCAGAGCGTGCAGCCGCTGGTCGCGCTGTGGGCCGCCGCGGTGTGCGTGCTGGCGCTGCTCAGCCTGCGCGGCTGGCTGCGCCAGCGCCGGCGCCGCACGACGGCCACGATGCCGCCGCGCGTGCTGAACCGCGCCGCCGTCAACGCCGGCGTGCTGGGCGCCGTCTGGGGGCTGCTGCCGGCGCTGTTCTATGCACGGGTGGATGCGCCGTCGCAGTTCTTCATCGGCATCGTCACCACCGGCATGATCTGCGCCGGCGGCTTTGCCTTGTCCAGCCTGCCGGTGGCCGCCACGCTGTACGTGCTGGCGCTGGTCACCGGCGGCGCGGCCGGATTGCTGCAGGGGCCGCCGGGCACCGGGCTGCCGCTGGCGCTGGTGCTGGCGCTGTACACGCTGATCGTCATCCATTCGGTGTGGACCTATGCGCGCACGCTGGGCGCGCGGCTGATGGCCGAGGCGCGCGCCGACCACCAGCACGAGGTGATCGGCCTGCTGCTGCGCGACTTCGAAGACCACGCCAGCGACCTGCTGTGGGAGACCGACGCCGAGGGCCGCTTCGCCCACGTGGCGCAGCGCCTGGCCACCGTGCTGGGCCAGCCGCCGGCGCGCCTGCGCCGGCTGCGCGCCTTCGGCCTGCTGGCGCGCGCGGTGCACGACAGCGACGACGCGCGCAGCCACTGGGCCGGGCTGCGCAGCCTGCTGCGCCGGCGCACGGCGTTCCGCGACCACCTGCTGTGCCTGCGCGCCGGCCGCGCGCTGCAATGGTGGTCGCTCAGCGCGCGGCCGCTGGTCGGCGACGGCGGCGCCTTCCTCGGCTGGCGCGGCGTGGCCACCGACGTCACCGACCGCCAGCTGGCGCACCGCCGCCTGAGCTGGCTGGCGCACAACGACGCGTTGACCGGGCTGGTCAACCGCGCGCAGTTCCGCGAGCTGCTGCAGGCGCTGCTGCAGCCCGGCAGCGGCGCGCCGCCGGCGCTGGCCGTGATCACGCTCGACCTCGACGGCTTCAAGCAGGTCAACGACACGCGCGGCCACGCCGCCGGCGACCTGCTGCTGCAGACCTTCGGCCGCCAGCTGCTGTCGGTGGCGCGGCGCAGCGACACCGTGGCGCGGCTGGGCGGCGACGAGTTCGCGATGCTGGTGCGCGGCGCCAGCGATGCGGCGGCGCTGCAGCCGCTGCTGGAGCGGCTGCACGCCGCGCTGTCGCAGCCCGGCGAAGCGGCCGGCGCGCCGCCGCTGTCGCTGCGCGCCAGCATCGGCGTGGCCATCGCGCCGCAGCACGGCGACGACGTCGACACGCTGCTCAACCACGCCGACATCGCGATGTACGCCGCCAAGCGCGACGGCGGCCACCGGCACTGCGTCTTCCACGCCGAGCTGGCCGAGGTCGGCCGCCGCCGCAGCGCGCTGGCGCAGGCGCTGGAAGGCGCCGCCGCGCGTGGCGAATTCCGGCTGGAGTTCCAGCCCCAGGTGGACAGCCAGGTCAGCCGGCTGTGCGGCTTCGAGGCGCTGCTGCGCTGGCGCCACCCCGAGCACGGCGAGGTCGGGCCGGCCGAGTTCATCGCCATCGCCGAAAGCAGCGGCCTGATGCCGGCCATCGGCGACTGGGTGCTGGCCGAGGCCTGCCGCCACGCCGCGCGCTGGCCGGCGAACGTGTCGGTGTCGATCAACGTCTCGGCCTCGCAGCTGGCGGCGCCGGGCCTGCCGGCGCGCGTGCTCGCGGCGGCCGCCGGGCTGCGGCCGCAGCAGCTGGAGCTGGAGATCACCGAATCGGCGCTGATCGAGGACACCGAGGGCGCCGTGGCCACGCTGCAGGCGCTGCGCGCGCTGGGCTTTCGCACCGCGCTGGACGACTTCGGCACCGGCTATTCGGCGCTGGGCTACCTGCGCCGCTTCGCCTTCGACACGCTGAAGATCGACCGCAGCTTCGTGCGCGACTTGTCGCACGACGGCGAGGCGCAGGTCATCGTCGACACCATCCTGGCGATGTCGCGCGCGCTCGGCATGACCACCGTCGCCGAAGGCGTGGAAAGCCGCGTCGAGGCGCAGATGCTGCGCGAACGCGGCTGCCAGCGCCTGCAGGGCTTCCTGATCAGCCAGCCGCTGCCGGCGGCGCAGGTGGGCGCCTTCATCGAGGCCTGGGCCGAACAACATCGGCCGGCCGCGGCGCCGCGCATGCCGGCGCTGGCCGCCTGATCCCCTGATCGCCCGGCCGCCTGACGGCGGATTTGAGCGGCATGCGACCGCGCGGCCCTAACATCGGGCGCTTTGATTCATGTCCCGTGTCCCGCGCACCCGCAGCCCATGCACCGCCGCCATCTTTTGTTCACGCTCCCGATCGCGCTGCCGCTGGCGGCAGCGGCGCAGAACCTCGACCTTGACAAGACGAGCCCCGTCGACGCCGTCGCCTTCTACGTGGTGCCGACCGATGGCATCGGCGAGAACGCGGTGGCCGGCATCGCGCGCACGCTGACCAAGGCCTTCAAGCTGCTCGTCAAGGCGACGGCGTGGACGCCATCGGACGTCAACGAACCATTCCCCGGCAGCAACCAGTACCCGGCCGAGGACTACCTGCCGATCGGCGCGCGGCTGGCGCGCACGCTGCGCGACGTGTCGCCGCGCACCTACTTCATCGTCGTCACCGACCGCGACATCAACTCGCGGTCGCAGAACTTCCGCTTCCAGTATTCGCTGCACGGCCCGATGCAGAACACCTCGGTGTTGTCGATCGCGCGCCTCGTCCACAACGCCGACGGATCGCGCGCCGACGCCGAAGTGATCGGCCTGCGCGCCCTGAAGATGCTGGTGCGCATCGTCGGCGAGATGCGGCTGGGCTGGAAGCGCAGCAGCCAGCCGCAGGACGTGATGTACGCGCCCATCATGTCGATCGACGACATCGACCGCATGGACCTCGAACACACGCTGCGGGCGCAGGCGGCGCGGCGGTAAAAGTCAAGGCGCGCCGCCGGCGCCGGTCACTTCAAGCTCAAGCCCCGCCAGCCGACATGCCTGACTTCCCCACGCTCGAAACCCCGCGCCTGCGACTGCGCGAGATCACCGACGACGACGCCGCGGCGCTGTTCGCCATCCACGCCAACGCCGAGCACATGAAGTGGTTCGGCGCCGACCCGCCGGCCGATCTGGACGCCGCGCGTGCCCTGGTCAAGCTGTTCGCGGGCTGGCGGCAGCAGCCCAATCCCGGTACGCGCTGGGGCATCGAATGGAAGTCCAGGCCCGGGCTCATCGGCAGCTGCGGCCTGTTCGCCTGGAACCGCAACTGGCGCAAGTGCGCCATCGGCTACGAGCTGGCGCCCGAGGCGCTGGGCGCCGGCCTGATGCGCGAGTCCTTGGCGGCCATCATCGCCTGGGGCTTGCGCGAGATGGCCTTGAACCGCATCGAAGCCCAGGTGCACGCGAACAATGCGCCATCGCTGGCCTTGCTGGCCAAGCTCGGCTTCGTGCAGGAAGGCCGCCTTCGCGAGGTGGCCTACTGGGGCGGCCGGCATCACGACCTGCTGCAACTGTCGCTGCTGGCGGCCGAGTGGCGGGCGGCCGACCTGCAGGGCCAACCGTAACGCCAGTGGTTTGCGGGCCGGCGGCCGCAGCCCCATCTTGGACCGCAATGGTGCAGCCTTGCCGGGAATAAGATGTGGCAGGCCGCTTTGGGGAATGACGATGTCCGCACTGCTCGATGAACTGTCAAGGAAGGCGCAGGATCTGGCGCTCGAAGAGCGCGCGCAGCTCGCGCAGGAGCTTCTGGCGTCGGTCGAACGGGAATCCGATCCGGAGGTGCAAGCGGCCTGGGAGGGCGAGATCGCCACGCGCATGGCGAAGTACGAGCGCGGTGAAGCCAAGCTGATCGCCGCCGCCGATGTCTTCGAGGCCGCCCGGCGCTTGACTCGGTGACGCCGGTCCGGTTTCTCGAAGAAGCCCAGGCAGAGTTCCTCGAACAGGTCGACTTCTACGAGCAGCGGGAGAAGGGCCTGGGCGAGCGGTTTCGCCTCGCCGTATTGGCCGCAACCACGCTGGTGGCCACGCATCCCAAGCTGGGTTCCCCCTGGAAGCTGGGGACGCGCCGGGTCTTTGCAAAGGGCTTCAAGTTCGCGCTCGTCTATCGCATCGAACCCGACGAGATCGTCGTCTTTGCCGTTGCCCACTTTCGCCGCCGGCCGACTTATTGGCGCGGCCGCCGGTGATGCCGGTCCTCAGGTGATCACCACCGCCGCCTCCACCGCGCGCCGGCTGCCGTGCAGCTCGATCTGCGTCCAGCCTTTGCGCAGCGCGGTGGCGGCCAGGCGGCGGTCGGGGTCGACGACGACGGGGTGGCCGACCACGCTGAGCAGCGCGAGGTCGTTGATCGAGTCGCTGTAGAAGCTGGCGCGCTTCAGCGCCGCGGCGCCTTCGCCCTGGGCGGCCAGCCAGTTGCGCAGCCGTTCGAGCTTGCCGATGCGCATGTTGGGCGCGCTGGCCAGGCGGCCGGTGAAGCGGCCGTGCTGGCTTTCCAGTTCGGTGCACTGGTAGACGTCGACGCCGAGGTGCTGCGCCGTCAGCTCGCTGACGACGCGGTTGGTGGCGGTGGTCAGCAGCAGCGTGTCGCCGTCGCGGCGGTGGCGCTGCAGCAGCGCGCGCGCCGCGGCGGGGATGCGCGGCACGATCTCGTCGTGCAGGAAGCGCTCGCGCAGCGGCAGCAGCCCGGCCAGCGTGTGGCCGGTCAGCAGCGCGGCCTGGAAGCGCGCGTACTCCTCGGGCACCACGGTGCCGCCGGCGTAGTGCGCGGCCAGCACGTCGCTGCGCCGCGCCAGCGCGGGGTCGAGCATCGCGTGGTCGATCAGGAAGCGGCACCACAGCGCGTCGCTGTCGCCGCCCAGCAGGGTGCCGTCGAGGTCGAAGATCGCGAGTTGCATGGGGCCGCCGCAAAGCTGCCCTGTGTATCGGCAGGCCGGCCGCGCAAGGCCAGCGGCCGTCAAGGATGCCGGACGAGCGCGCCGCGGCGATCTGCCGCATCCATCACGCTTGGCGCCGCGCCGCCAGCGCCAGCACGGCATCGGGCACGGCGCGGCTGAGCGCGTCGCGCGGCTCGGGGTCGTCGTCAGCCGCGCGGTCGACCGTGCGGTCCGTATCCTCAGTCGCATCGCCGTCGGCGCCGCCGAGCAGGCCGATCGGCGTCAGCAGCGGCCCAAGTTCGGGATCGTCGAACAGGCGGCCCCAGCCTTCGGCGTCTTGCGCGGTGGCGTAAAGGAAGCCGATGCACCAGTCTTCGGCGTCGGCCCATTCGCGGCCGTCGGCGTCTTCGGCGACGCTGAACACCGGCTCCCATTGCTCGGGGTCGCGGCGCAGCGCCTGGTCGATGGCGTGCAGGTGGCGCAGCACCGCCACGATGACGCGCTTCTTTTGCTTGCCGCTGCCGAACGGCGCGTCGCCGCTGCCGTCGCCGCCCCACACCGCGGGCAGCCAGTCGGCGCCGCGGCGGCCGGCCACCGGCTGCGGCGCCAGCAGCAGCGCGGTCAGGTAGCCGTCGAGCATCTCGACGTTCATCGCCGCGTCGCCGGGCAGCGCGGCCAGCCACTCGTCGAGCACTTGCAGTTCGTCGTCGGACAGCGGCGGGCTGTCGAGCGCGGGTTGGTAGTCGGGGTATTGCACGGCGGCGATTGTCGGCGAGGCCGCTTCACCCCCGCAGCCGCGCCTTCAGGAAGCCGCTGGCCGCATAACGCGTGACCCGGACGTACCAGCGCTGCTGCAGGCGCTGCACCATCGCGCCGTAGGCGTCCAGCAGTTCGGGGCGGATGCTGAAGTGGTCGTAGTTGACCACCACGTCGACCTTGTGGCCGAGCGGCGCCAGGCAGGCCTGCACCGCGCGCTCGATCTCGTCGATGTCGGCGGCGTCGTCGACGCGCAGGCCCTCGAAGTTGATGAACAGCAGCCGGCCTTCGGCATCGAGCTCCACGCGCTCGGCCAGCGGCACCTGCAGCAGCCGCTGGCGCAGGCCCAGCGGCTCGTCGGCGAAGAGGCGCGGGTCCATGCTGCGCAGTTCGGGGCTGATGGCGGGCACGAAGTCCATCTGCGCCAGGATGTGGCGCTGCAAATCGACGCCGGGGGCGATCTCGATGAGTTCCAGCCCGCCCGGCGCCAGCCTGAACACGCAGCGCTCGGTGACGTAGAGCACGCGCCGCCCTTGCGCGGCGGCCACCGCGCCGCTGAAGGTGCGCTGCTCCACGCGCTGCACGAACTTGCGCAGGCTGCCTTCGCGCAGGATCTCCAGCCGTCCGCCGGCGACGCGCAGCTCCAGCCCGCCGGCGGTGAAGGTGCCGACGAAGACCACCGCCTTGGCCGCCTGGCTGATGTTGATGAAGCCGCCGGCGCCGGCCAGCCGCGTGCCGAAGCGGCTGACGTTGAGGTTGCCTTCGGCGTCGGCCTGCGCCAGGCCCAGCACGGCGAGGTCGAGGCCGCCGCCGTCGTAGAAGTCGAACTGGCTGGGCTGGTCGATCACCGCCTGCGTGTTGACGGCGGCGCCGAAGTTCAGCCCGCTGGCCGGGATGCCGCCGATCACGCCGGGCTCGGCGGTCAGCGTCACGAGGTCGATGATGTGCTCCTCGGCCGCCACCTCGGCCACGCCCTCGGGCATGCCGATGCCCAGGTTGACGACGGCGTGGCGCGGCAGCTCCAGCGCCGCGCGGCGGGCGATCACCTTGCGCTCGTTCAGCGCCATCGGCGGCAGCTGGTCGACCGGCACGCGGATCTCGCCGGCGAACGCCGCGCTGTACGCGGTGGCAAAGGTCTGCGGGTGGTACTCGGGCCGCGCGGCGGGCACCACGCAGCTCACCAGCACGCCCGGCACCTTGACCTGGCGCGGGTTGAGCGAGCCGCGCTCGGCGATGCGCTCGACCTGCGCGATGACGATGCCGCCGCTGTTGTGCGCCGCCATCGCGATGGCCAGCGCCTCCAGCGTGAGCGCCTCGCGCTCCATCGTCAGGTTGCCGTCGGGGTCGGCGGTGGTGGCGCGGATGATGCCCACGTGGATCGGGAAGGCCTTGTAGAACAGGTAGTCCTCGCCGTCGATGGGCAGCAGCCGCACCAGCTCGTCGGTGGTGCGCGCGTTGATGCGGCCGCCGCCGTGGCGCGGATCGACGAAGGTGCCCAGGCCCACGCGCGTCAGCGTGCCGGGCTTGCCGGCGGCGATGTCGCGGAACAGGTGCGAGATCACGCCCTGCGGCAGGTTCCAGGCCTCGATCTGGTCGGCAACCGCCAGCGCCTGCAGCGCCGGGCACAGGCCCCAGTGGCCGCCGATCACGCGGCGCAGCAACCCCGGGTGCGCCCAATGGTCCAACCCGCGGCCGCGGCCGTCGCCCTGGCCGGCCGCGTAGACCAGCGTCAGGTCGCGCGGCGAGCCGGCGCCGGTTTCGGCGCGCGTGGCCAGGAAGCGCTCTTCCAGCGCCACCGCAATGCCTTCGGCGAAGCCGATGCCGACGAAGCCGCCGGTGGCCACGGTGTCGCCGTCGTGGATCAGGCGCACCGCCTCGGCGGCGCTGCTGATCTTGTCGGGCCGCGCGGCCGCGGCGGTGGCGTGTTGCGGGTGCAGGTGCATGGCGTTCTCTCCCCCTCGGCGGGCCCGTCGATTCTGGGGCCGCCCCCAGCACCCCCCACCCTGACCGCGGGGCCGCTTTGCAAGGCGGACATCAGTGCCGGCAGCCGATTCGCTATGCTGCCGCCGCGGCGCGCTGTGCCCGCCCACGCCAAGAATGAGCTGATGATCCGTCGATCGCTTTCCCTGGCCGCGCTGTGCGGCCTGCTGGCCGCCTGCGGCGGCAAGTCGACGGAGCCTGCCGGCGCGGCCGCGCCGGCGGCGGCGGCTTCCGCGGCTTCGGGCGCCGCGGCGCCGGCCGCGGCGGCGGCGGCATCGGGGCCGCCGGTCAGCGTCAGCGTGGTGCGCGCGCAGCGGCGCGACGTGGCGGTGCAGGTGGAAGCCACCGGCACCGTGGCGGCGCTGGCCACGGTGGACATCAAGCCGCAGATCAGCAGCGTGGTCACCGCGGTGCACGTCAAGGACGGCCAGTTCGTCACCAAGGGCCAGCTGCTGTTCACGCTGGACGGCCGCGCCGATGCCGCCAACCTGGCCAAGGCCGAGGCGCAGACGCTGCGCGACCAGGCGACGCTGGCCGATGCGCAGCGCCAGCTGGCGCGCGCGCGCGACCTGGTGGCGCAGGGCTTCGTCTCGCAGGGCGCGGTGGACACCGCGCAGTCCACCGTCGACGCGCAGCGCGCGCTGGTGGTGGCCGACCGCGCGGCGGCCGACGCGGCGCGCGTGACCGTCTCGTACAGCCGCATCGCGGCGCCCAGCAGCGGCCGCGTCGGGCAGATCGCGGTGTTCGCCGGCAGTTCGGTCGCGCCCGGCGGCGCGGCGATGGTCAGCATCACCCAGCTCGACCCGATCAGCGTGAGCTTCAACCTGCCGCAGCGCAACCTGCCCGACGCGCTGAAGGCGCTGGCCGAGGCCGGCCGCGGCGCGCTGCCGGCGGCGGTGCCGGCGTCGGGCGTCGCCAGCGCGGCCTTGCCGGTGGTGCTGCCGCCGGGCCAGGTGCTGGCGCTGCTGCCCGATGCGCGCGGCCAGCGCATCGGCCGGCTGGACTTCGTCGACAGCCTGGTCGACCCGGCCTCGGGCACGGTCAAGGTCAAGGCCTTGTTCGCCAACAAGGACCAGGCGCTGTGGCCCGGCGCCTACGTCAACGTCAGCCTGTCGCTGCAGGCGCTGCCCGGCGCGGTGGTGGTGCCGCAGGCGGCCATCGTGCAGGGCGCGCGCGGGCACTCGTTGTTCGTGATCGACGAGCAGGGCCTGGCCGCCAGCCGCCCGGTGAAGCTGCTGCAGGCGCTGGGCAGCGACGCCGCCGTCAGCGGCGTGAAGCCCGGCGAGAAGGTGGTGCTGGACGGCCGCCAGAACCTGCGCCCGGGCAGCCGCGTGGTCGAGCGCGCGGCCGAAGGCGCCAGCGGCGGCGGCCGTGGCGGGCGCCGCGGCGGCGGCGCCTCGGCACCCGGCGACGGCGCGTCGGCCCCCGCTGCCGCCGCCTCGCGCGCGCCCTCGCCCTGAAGCGCGCGGAAAGACCAGTCGCATGAACCTCTCCGAACTGTTCATCCGCCGGCCCGTGATGACGGTGCTGCTGAACCTGGCCATCATCGCCGCCGGCCTGATCGCCTACAGCCGCATCCCGGTGGCGGCGCTGCCCAGCTACAACACGCCGGTCATCAACGTCAACGCCTCGCTGCCCGGCGCCAGCCCCGAGAACATGGCCACCGCGGTGGCGCTGCCGCTGGAAAAGCAGTTCCAGACCATCCCCGGGCTGGACGTCATCAGCAGTACCAGCACGCTGGGCAGCACCAGCGTGACGCTGGAGTTCGACGAGGCGCGCAACATCGACGCTGCGGCGGTGGACGTGCAGGCCGCGCTGCTGCGCGCGCAGCGCGCGCTGCCGCCGGAGATGACGCAGCTGCCCAGTTATCGCAAGGTCAACCCGGCCGACGCGCCGGTGCTGTTCATCGCGCTGACCTCGCCGTCGATGAACATCAGCGACCTGCAGGACTACGCCGAGCACCTGATCTCGCCGACGCTGTCCACGCTGCCCGGCGTGGCGCAGGTCAACGTGTTCGGCGCCAAGCGCTTCGCGGTGCGGGTGCGCGTGATTCCTTCGGCGCTGGCGGCGCGCAACCTGACGATGGACGAGCTGCGCACCGCGCTGGCCGCGGCCAACGCCAACTCGCCGCTGGGCACGCTGGAAGGGCCGCGGCAGACGCTGACGCTCACCGCCAACAAGCAGCTGACCAACGCCGCCGAGTACGCCGAGTTGATCGTCAGCGTCAAGGGCGGCAACCCGGTGCGGCTGCGCGACGTGGCGATGGTCGAAGACAGCTTCGAGCAGATCAAGACCTCGGCCAACTTCAACGGCGAGACGGCGATCTCGCTGGCCATCCTGCGCCAGCCCGACGCCAACACGGTGGCCGTGGTCGACGCCGTCAAGGCGCAGATGCCGGCCTTCCAGGCGCAGCTGCCGCAGTCGGTGCGCATGACGATCAACAACGACCGCTCGATCTCGATCCGCGACGCGCTGCACGACGTCACGCTGACCATGTTCGGCACCATCGTGCTGGTGGTGCTGGTGATCTTCCTGTTCCTGCGCCGTTTCATCGCGACGGTGATCCCCACCCTGAGCCTGCCGGTCTCGCTGCTCGGCGCGGTGGCGCTGCTGTGGGCGCTGGGCTACACCATCGACAACATCTCGCTGCTCGGGCTGACGCTGGCCGTCGGCCTGGTGGTCGACGACGCCATCGTGATGCTGGAAAACGTGATCCGCCACGTCGAGCACGGCGAGCCGCCGTTCCAGGCCGCGCTGCGCGGCAGCCGCGAGGTGGGCTTCACCATCCTGTCGATCAGCTCGTCGCTGATCGCGGTGTTCATCCCGATCTTCTTCATGCCCGGCGTGATCGGGCTGCTGTTCCACGAGTTCGCGGTCATCGTCTCGCTGGCCATCGTCGCCTCGGCCTTCGTCTCGCTGACGCTGGTGCCGATGATGGCCAGCCGCTTCCTCACCGACGAGGCGCACAAGAAGCCGCCCGGCATGCTGGTGCGCTGGTTCGAGCGCGGCTTCGACCGCACGCTGGCGCTGTACGCGCGCAGCCTGGACGGCGCCCTGCGCCACCGCAAGCTGGTGCTGCTGGTGGCGCTGGCCACCTTCGTGGCCACCGGCTGGATGTTCTACGTCATCCCCAAGGGCTTCTTCCCGCAGGAGGACATCGGCCAGATCCAGGTCAGCACCGAGGCCGCCGAGGACGTGAGCTTCGAGCAGATGGTGGCGCTGCAGGACCGCGTGGCCGCGATCTTCCGCGCCGACCCCGCGGTGGCCACCGTCAGCAGCTTCAACGGCGGCACCGGCGCGCAGAACTCGGGGCGCTTGTTCATCAACCTGAAGGCGCGCAGCGAGCGGCCGGCGATGAAAGACCTGCTGGACGGCCTGCGCCGCAAGCTGCGCGAGGTGCCCGGCATCGCCGTCTACATGCAGCCGGTGCAGAACCTGCGGCTCGGCGGCCGCCAGAGCAAGGCGCAGTACCAGTACATCCTGCAAAGCGTGCAGGCCGGCGACCTCTACGACTGGGCGCAGAAGCTGCAGGACAAGCTGCGCGGCGACCCGCTGTTCCGCGACGTCACCTCCGACGCGCAGATGCGCGGCCTGCAGGCCAGCCTGAAGATCGACCGCGAGCGCGCCAACGCCCTGGGCGTGCCGATCGACGCGATCCGCTCGGCGCTGTTCAGCGCCTTCGGCGAGCGCCAGGTCTCGACCATCTTCACCGCGGTGGACAGCTACCAGGTGATCATGGAAGCCGCGCCCGCCGAGCGCGCCGACGAGAGCGCCTTCAACGGCATCTACGTGCGTGCCAGCACCGGCGCGCTGGTGCCCCTGACCAGCTTCGCCACCGTGCAGCGCACCGTGGGGCCCACCGCGATCAACCACGCCGGCCAGCTGCAGGCGGTGACGGTGTCGTTCAACCTCGCGCCGGGCGCCGCGCTGGGCGACGCCACCAAGCGCATCGACCAGGTGCGCCAGGACCTGCGCGTGCCGGCGTCCATCATCAGCACCTGGGGCGGCGACGCCAAGGTCTTCCAAAGCTCGCAGGGCAGCCAGGTGGTGCTGATCGTCGGCGCGCTGATCGTCATCTACGTGCTGCTGGGCGTGCTGTACGAGAGCTACATCCACCCGATCACCATCCTCGCCGGGCTGCCCTCGGCGGCGGTGGGCGCGCTGGCCACGCTGATGCTGTTCGACATGGACCTGACGCTGATCGCCACCATCGGCATCCTGCTGCTGATCGGCATCGTCAAGAAGAACGCGATCATGATGATCGACTTCGCGCTCGACGCCCAGCGCCACCAGCACCTGACGCCGCCGCAGGCAATCCGCGAGGCCTGCGTGCTGCGCTTTCGGCCGATCATGATGACGACGCTGGCGGCGCTGATGGGCGCGCTGCCGATCGCGCTGGGCATCGGCGCCGGCGCCGAGTTGCGTCAGCCTTTGGGCCTGGCGGTGGTGGGCGGGCTGCTGTTCTCGCAGGCCATCACGCTGTACATCACGCCGGTGATCTACCTGACGCTGGACCGCTTCAGCGGCAAGGGCCCGGTGACCACGCCCGAAGGCCGCAAGGACGGCGGCGACGGCCGCGGCGAAGGCGTGGCCGCCGCCTGAAGCCCCGGCGTGCAGCCGCGCGAGGGCTGCCAGCGCAGCCGACCTTCGCGCACGGTGATCTCCAGCTTGCACGCGCGCGCCTCGTCGAGCTGCTGCCAGAACGCCGCCGCGGCGGCGCCGGCGGCCACCGGCTCGGCGGCCCTCAGCTGCTGCAGCGCGCGCAGCCGGCCGGTGATGCGCGCCAGCGCCGCGTGCGGCGGCCCGCCGGCAATGCGCGGCATCAGCCCGGCGTGGCTGGCGTCGTCGAACTTCTCGACGATCAGGCTGAGCTGGTGGCATTGCTGCCACTGCGCGATCAGCAGCGACAAGGCTTCGCGGTCGGCCGTGGCGCTGCCGCAGGCGATGTACGCCGGCACGCGCGCCCAGGCCGCGGCGCTGCCGCCAAGCTCGCGGTGTGCTCGGGCGCGCCACAGCAGCGCGCGCTCGCGCGGGCGGAAGGCGGCCCAGAGGTCGAGGTCGACCGGCGGGTTGAAGACCGCGGCGCGCCAGCCGAAGGCCAGCGCGAACTTCAGCGCGGCGTGGCCGCCCAGGGCGCCCGGGCCACCCAGGCCGCCGTCCCAGCAGGTGACGGCCTCGGGCGCGAAGCGAGCCGCCACGGTGCCGGCCAGCAGCGCGTGCACGCGCTCGAAGGCGGCGTCGCAGCAGCCGTCGTCGTCGCGGCTGCGCACGAACAGCAGGTGCTGCCCCGGCAGCCGGCCGGCCAGCGCGTGGTTCCCGTCGTCGGTGGCGGCGGACGAGAAGACGATGGTCACCGCCTGCGCGCCGGGGCATTCGATCCAGCGATGGTCTTCGCCGTCGGTGTGCGCTTGCGGCAACGGTGAAGACGCGCCGCCGCCGGCGGCACCGGGGCGCTGCAGCGCGGCCGTCGCGGCGGGCGCCAGGCATTGGCGGCTGAGCAGCGCTTGGATGTCGGCGCTGGCGTCGCCGCCGCGGTCGATCGACTCGTAGGCGCGGTCGAGCGCGGCCAGGATCTGCAGCACCTCGCGCCGCGGCGGCGCGCCATGCGCGTCGAGCGCCGGCTGCTGCAGCAGCACCGCCAGTTCCTGCAGCCGGCCGCGCGGGCCGGGGCGGCGCAGCGCGGCGCGCAGGTCGGCCAGCACGCCGGGCTGCAGCCAGCGCGCCGGCTGCAGCCATTGCGGTTGCCAGGCGGGGCTCAAGGCCAGCGGGCGCTGGCGGTCGGCGTCGTCGTCGAAGGCGGTGCCGTCGAGCCAAGCGCGCACGCGCGCGGCCGGCAGCAGCGCGGCGTGGCCGTGCGCCAGCAACTCGGCCAGCACGCCGGTGGCGCTGCGGGCATCGCGCGCCTGCAGCGCCAGTTCGAACAGCAGCGCCAGGCCCGGCGGCACCAGCGCCGGCTTGCGCTCGCAGGCGCCCAGCGTGGCCTGGCGCAGGCGGTCGATGCGGCCGTCGTCCAGCCGGTGGTGGGCCGCCACGGCGGTGGTGACGGCGGCCTGCGCCGCCGCCAGCAGCAGCCCCGGCGCGGCGGCCTCGGGGGCGGCCTCGAAGGTGGCCAGCGGGTCCAGCCCGTGGTGGGCCAGCAGCGCGGGCACCAGGGCGGCCTGCGCCGCGGCCGGGCCCTGGCGGGCCAGGTGTTCGATCAGCGCGGGGTCGGCCCAGTGGCGGTGCAGCGCCGCCAGCGCGGCGCCGTGGCGGCCGTCCAGCAGCGCGGCGGCGGCTTGGCGCTGGGCTTCATCGGCGCGCTGCCACAGGGCGTGCAAGGCCTGCCACAGCGCCAGGCGGTCGGCACCGTCGAGCGCGGCGTCGAGCTGCGGCACCAGCCGGCGCAGCGCGGCCGCGGCGTCGCCGGCCTGCGCCAAACGGCCGAAATACGTGGCATACGGCTCGCCGCGGCAGAAGGGCAGAGCGGGAGACGATGCGGGCAGCATGGCCGATTGCAGCGCCGCCGGCGCGCCGGCGATGGCCGGAAATGGCGGGTGGCGGCCGGCCAGTCCCGGCGATCGGGCGCGGTGCGGCTACGACTCGTCGAGCGGATAGATCGGCCGCCGCACCTGGCGGAACGGCAGCCGGGCGTAGTCGGAAGTGCACACGCCGCTGCCGTCGCATTCGACGACGGCGCCGGCCAGTGCGCGCAGGCCGGCGCGCCAGTGCACGCGGCTCTTGAGCATCAGGTAGCGCTTGGACGCGGGGTCGATGCCCACCGCCTGGAAGGCCGCCAGGTCGTGTGGCTCCACATGCTGCGAGATGACCACGATCTCCACCTTGCCGGTGTCCAGCACCGCGGTGGGGCCCATGTGGTTCAGCTCGCCGCGGCCCATCGGCCCGCGGTTGCGGTAGCGGCCGTCGCAGATCAGGCGCACGCGGCCGCGCACCTGGCGCGGCTGGCCTTTCAGCCCGATGGCCGGCATGTCGAGCTTGCCGCCCAGCGACAGGCTGACCTCGGCGCCGACGCCGGCGTGCATCATCTGCTGCACGGCGCCGGGGTCGAAGACGGCGAAGGCGGCCACGCCGTCGAGCCCGGCGTCGAGGATGCCGCCGAGCACCGTCATCGTGTCCATCGTGCCGCCGGAGGCGCAGTTGTCGCAGTGGTCCAGCAGCACCACGGGGCCGGCGTCTTCGGGCAGGCTGGCGCGAATGGCCTGCGCGCGCTGCAGGCTGGTGGCCAGCGGCTCGGGCTTGTAGACGAAGGCGGCGCGCGCGGCCCAGGCGCGGTCGAGCAGCTCGTCGCACCAGGCGCGGGCGCGCGCGGGGTCGTTGTCGGTCACCACCACGGCCGACAAGCCGGCCTGCGCAACGTCGGCATTCGGGAAGCCGACGAAGACCGAGGCGGCGAGCGCGCCTTGCAGCTCCATCTCGCGGCAGCGCGCCTGCAGTTCCTTGTTGGGGCTGTCGTCGCTGCCCTGGCGCATGACGTGCGGCAGCATCGGCCGCTGGCCCCAGGCCATGGCCGGCTGCGCGCGACCCGCCAGCAGCGCGAAGACGGCGCGGCCGGCGCGCAGCCCGGTCTCGAAGACGTCGACGTGCGGGTAGGTCTGGTAGCCGGCGATGACGGTGGACTGGTCGACCATCGCCGGGAACAGGTTGGTGTGCATGTCCAGCGCCACGCCGATCGGCACCGCGGGCGCGATGGCGCGCAGCCGGCGCAGCAGTTCGCCTTCGCCGTCGTCGTGGCTGCGCGTGACCATCGCGCCGTGCAGGTCCAGCAGCACCGCGTCACAGCCCTCGGCCACCGCGGCGCAGATGCGCTTGCAGATGTACTCGAAGGCGCTGTCCTCCACCGGGCCGCTGGGCCAGGCGCTGGCCGCCACCGGCAGCACGATCTGCGCGCCGGCTTCCTCGGCCAGCTCGATGAAGGCGGCGATCGCCGAGCCCGTGCCCTTGTAGGCCTGGTAGGCGTCGCCGCCCTCGGGCGGCACCTCGGCGTCGCCGGCGAAACGGGCCAGCGGCGTGGGCACGGGCGAGAAGGTGTTCGTCTCGTGCTTCATCTGGGCGATGACGACTTTCATGCGGAGGTCCGTCAGTAGCGTCAACGACGATCGTCGCCCAATGCGCGCGCTTGCGCACCTGACAGATGTCCCAGGCGTCGCGCCGCGGCGACGCCCGTGCGGCCGGGGGCCGTGCCGCCCAGGCCGCGGCCAGGCGCCGTGCGGCTCCTGTGCGGCTCAGGCCGCGGCCGGCGCCGCGGGTGCGGCGGGTGCTGCAGGCGGGTATCCCGCCTCGACCAGCGCCGCCGCCACCTGCTCGGGCGCGGCCCGGGTGTCGATGCTCACGTGCTTGCGGCCGAGGTCCACGTCCACCCGCGCGGCGGGGTCCAGCGCCTGCACGGCTTCGGTGACGGCGCGGGCGCAGTGGCCGCAGGACAGGGCGGCGATGTCGAATTCGAGCATGACGGTTCTCCGTTTGCAGGATGGATGATGCCGCCGATGCTGAAGCTTGCCATCGTGGCAAGGTCAAGTCGGTCGTGCCGGCGGTCTTGCCGCCGGCCTTGCAAAGGCGCGAAAGACCCCGACCCTTGACCTTGCCATGGTGTCAGGGATGATGCTGCCCGTCATGAACGCTCCGATCGCTCGCGCGGCGCTGGCCGCTTCCGAACCGGCCGCCGCCGCTGCCAGCGCCAACGCCCGCGCCTGGTCGTTCGGCGTGCGCGGCATGACTTGCGCGGCCTGCGCCGGCCGCATCGAGAAGGCCTTGCGCAAGGTGCCCGGCGTGCTCGACGCCGGCATCAACCTCGCCACCGAGCGCGCCGAGGTGCAGGCCGCGCCCGAGGTCGACTTCGCCGCGCTGCGCGCCGCCGTCGACAAGGCCGGCTACGCGGTGGCCGAGCAGGCCATCACGCTGGGCATCGAGGGCATGACCTGCGCCTCGTGCGTGGCGCGCGTCGAGAAGGCGCTGGCCAAGGTGCCCGGCGTCACCGCGGCCAGCGTCAACCTGGCCACCGAGACGGCGCGCGTCGAGACCACCGCGGGCGACGACGCGCTGGCGCCGCTGCTGGCCGCGGTGGCGCGCGCCGGCTACCGCGCCCGCCCGCTGGACGACGGCGCCGCCGCGCCCGCGCCGGCCGGCGACGGCCCGCCCTGGGCGCTGCTCGCCGCGGCCGCGCTGTCGCTGCCGCTGGTGCTGCCGATGGTGGCGATGCTGTGGGGCGCGCACTGGATGCTGCCGGCCTGGCTGCAATGGGCGCTGGCCACGCCGGTGCAGTTCGGCCTCGGCGCGCGCTTTTATCGCGCCGGCTGGAAGGCCTTGCGCGCCGGCAGCGGCAACATGGACCTGCTGGTGGCGCTGGGCACCAGCGCCGCCTACGGCCTGAGCCTGTACGAATGGCTGCGCCCCGGCGCCGACGCCATGCCGCACCTGTACTTCGAGGCCTCGGCCGTCGTCATCACGCTGGTGCTGCTGGGCAAGTGGCTGGAAGCGCGCGCCAAGCGGCAGACCACGGCGGCCATCCGCGCGCTGCAGGCGCTGCGCCCCGAGCGCGCCCGCGTGCGCCGCGCCGACGGCAGCGAGGCCGAGCTGCCGCTGGCCGAGCTGCGCCTGGGCGACGTGGTGATCGTGCGCCCCGGCGAGCGCGTGCCGGTCGACGGCGAGGTGGTCGAGGGCAGCAGCGAGGTCGACGAATCGCTGATCACCGGCGAAAGCCTGCCGGTGCCGCGCCACCTGGGCGACCGCGTCACCGGCGGCGCCGTCAACGGCGAAGGCCTGCTGGCGCTGCGCACCGTGGCGCTGGGCGCCGAGAGCACGCTGTCGCGCATCGTGCGGCTGGTGGAATCGGCGCAGGCGCGCAAGGCGCCGATCCAGCGCCTGGTCGACCAGGTCAGCGCCGTCTTCGTGCCGGTGGTGGTGGGCTGCGCGCTGCTCACCTGGCTGGGCTGGGGCCTGGCCGCGGGGCAGTGGCAGCAAGGCCTGCTCAATGCGGTGGCGGTGCTGGTCATCGCCTGCCCTTGCGCGCTGGGGCTGGCGACGCCGGCGGCCATCATGGCCGGCACCGGCGCCGCGGCGCGGCGCGGCATCCTGATCCAGGACGCGCAGGCGCTGGAGCTGGCGCACCGCATCGGCGTCGTCGCCTTCGACAAGACCGGCACGCTGACCGAAGGCCGGCCGCGCCTGCTTGAGATGGTGGCCACCGATGGCGACGAGAACAGCCTGCTGCGCCGCGCCGCCGCGCTGCAAGCCGGCAGCGAGCACCCGCTGGCGCGCGCCGTGGTCGCCGCCGCGCAGGAGCGCGCGCCGGCGCCGCCGGCCGCCGCCGAGCTGCGCGCCGCCGCCGGCCGCGGCATCGGCGGCGTGGTCGACGGCGTCGAGCTGCGGCTGGGCAGCGCGCGCTGGATGCAAGAGCTGGGCGTCGATGCCGGCGCCTGGACCGAGCGCGCCGCCGCGCTGCAGGCGCAGGGCCGCACGGTGTCGTGGCTGGCCGCGCTGACCCCGGCGCCGCGCCTGCTGGGCCTGCTGGCCTTCGGCGACACGCTCAAACCCAACGCCGCCGAGGCCGTGCGCCGCCTGCACGAACTGGGCGTGCGCACCGTGCTGGTCAGCGGCGACAACCGCGGCAGCGCGCAGGCGGTGGCGAATGCCCTGCACATCGACGACGTGCGCGCCGAGGTGCTGCCGGCCGACAAGGCGCGCGTGATCGGCGAACTGCACCAGCTGAACCCCGTGGTGGCGATGGTCGGCGACGGCATCAACGACGCGCCGGCGCTGGCGGCGGCCGACGTCGGCATCGCGATGGCCACCGGCACCGACGTGGCGATGCAGGCCGCCGGCGTGACGCTGATGCGCGGCGACCCGCTGCTGGTGGCCGAGGCGATCGACCTGTCGCGCCGCACCACGGCCAAGATCCGGCAGAACCTGTTCTGGGCCTTCGGCTACAACGTGATCGGCATCCCGCTGGCCGCCTTCGGGCTGCTCAACCCGGTGCTGGCCGGCGCGGCGATGGCGTTCAGCAGCGTCAGCGTGGTCGGCAACGCGCTGCTGCTGCAGCGTGAAGGGAGCGGCAAGCGATGAACATCGGCGAAGCGGCGGCGCAATCGGGCGTTTCGGCCAAGATGGTGCGACACTACGAAGGCCTGGGCCTGCTGACCAAGGTGGCGCGCAGCGACGCGGGCTACCGCCAGTACGGGCCGGCCGAGGTGCATACCTTGCGTTTCATCCGGCGTGCGCGGGAGTTGGGCTTCTCGATGAAAGAGATCGCTGAACTGCTCAAGCTGTGGCAGAACCGGCGCCGGGCCAGCGCCGACGTCAAGCGCATCGCGCTGCAGCACGTGGCCGACCTCGACCGCCGCATCGCCGAGATGGCCGGCATGCGCCGCGCCATCCAGACCCTGGCCGCCTGCTGCCAGGGCAACGACCGACCTGACTGCCCCATCCTCGACGAACTGGCCGCGCCCGCGGCCACCGCGGCCCGCGCCTGACCGGCGCGGGCCGCTCCTGTCCCCGCCCCTTTTCAAGGAGGCCCACCGTGAGCACAGCCGCCGCCGTCGAAGCCACCTCCGCGCACATCGTCACCATCCGCCGCCAGGGGGTGATCGAGGGCTACCAGCTGCGCATCAACGGCGGCGGGCCGGGCATGTCGAAGTTCTTCGCCGCGCGCAAGCTCGGCGGCTCCGACAAGGCCTTGCGCGCCGCCCGCCGCGCCGCGCGCGAAATGGGCCTGCCCAAGACGCGCAAGCGCGGCGGCAGCCGCCCCGGGCGGCTGCTGTCCACCAGCCGCACGCCGGCCGCCGGCGTGCGCTTCGAGTGGACGCGCTTCGCGCTGTCGACCGTGCTCTACGTCGTGGCCACCTGGCGCGCGCGCAACGGCCGGCCCAGCAGCACGCGCTTTTCGGTGGAGCGCCACGGCGCCGAGCAGGCGCTGGACCTGGCGATCGACAAGCGCACCTCCTGCGGCGCGCCGATGCCCGACCGCGCGGCGCTGCTGAAAGCGCTGAAGAAGGTGCAGCGGGCGGGGCCGCCGGCGGCGTGAACAGGCGAAGCCGGCGAGGGGAGGGCGGCGTGATGCTATGATGCGCACGCATCAAGGCATCATCCCATGCGCACCACGCTCGACATCGACGAAGACATCCTGCTCGCCGCGCGCGAGCACGCCGCGCGCGAGCGCCGCTCGCTCGGCGCGGTGATCTCCAGCCTGGCGCGCGAAACGCTGCGCCGCCCGGCGGCGACGGCCGCGCCGCGCCAGCGCGCGGCGCGCCGCGGCGGCCGCTTCGCGGTGCTGCCGCAGCGCGACGAGGTGGTGACGACCGAGCACGTGCGGCGGCTGCAGGATGCCGAAGGCGTGTGAGCAGGATGCCGAAGGCATCTGCGGCGACGGCGCCGGCCACGGCGCCGGCCGCCGCCGTCGCCGTCGCCAACGCGGCTAACGCTGCCGCCACGCGCACGCTGCTCGACGTCAACGTGCTGATCGCGCTGCTCGACGATGCGCATGTCTTCTCGCGCCGCGCCAACGAGTGGCTGGACGCCGCGCCGCGGCGCATCGCCACCTGCCCCATCGTCGAGAACGGCGTCATCCGCATCATGAGCGCGCCGGCCTACTCGGCCACGCACCGCGCCTCGCCCGAACAGGTGGCCGACGGGCTGAAGGCGCTGGCCGAAGGGCTGGACCACGCCTTCTGGGCCGACGAGGTCTCGCTGCTCGACGAATCGCTGGTCGACTTCAGCCGCCTGCACGGCCACCGGCAGATCACCGATGCCTACCTGCTGGCGCTGGCCGTGCGCCGCGGCGGCGCGCTGGCCTCGTTCGATGCCGCGGTGCCACTGGCGGCCGTGCGCGGCGCGGCGCGGCGGCACCTGCTGGCGCTGTGAACCCCCTCCACCTTGCAAGGAGCGACATGAGCTACCCCGACACCCAACTCTTCATCGACGGCACCTGGTGCGACGCCGCCGACGGCCGCACGCTGGCGGTCCACAACCCGGCCACCGGCCAACCGATCGGCCGCGTCGCCCACGCCGGCCGCGCCGACCTCGACGCCGCGCTGGCCGCCACGCAAAAAGGCTTCGCCACCTGGCGCGACCTGACGGCGGCCGAGCGCAGCAAGATCATGCGCAAGGCCGCCGGCCTGATGCGCGAGCGCGCCGAAGCCATCGCGGCCGTGCTGACGCAAGAGCAGGGCAAGCCGCTGGCCGAGGCCAAGGCCGAGACGCTGAGCGCGGCCGACATCATCGAATGGTTCGCCGAGGAGGGCTTTCGCATCTACGGCCGCATCGTGCCCTCGCGCGGCAGCCTGGCGCTGCGCCAGATGGTGCTGCGCGACCCGGTCGGCCCGGTGGCGGCTTTCACGCCTTGGAACTTTCCGATCAACCAGGTGGTGCGCAAGGTCAGCGCGGCGTTGGCGGCCGGCTGCTCGATGATCGTCAAGGCGCCGGAAGAAACGCCGGCGGCGCCGGCCGCGCTGGTGCGCGCCTTTGCCGACGCCGGGCTGCCGCCGGGCGTGCTGGGCCTGGTCTACGGCAATCCGGCGGAGATTTCGAGCTACCTGATCCCGCACCCGGTGATCCGCAAGGTCACCTTCACCGGCTCCACGCCGGTGGGCAAGCAACTGGCCGCGATGGCCGGCCAGCACATGAAGCGCGTGACGATGGAACTCGGCGGGCATGCGCCGGTGATCGTCTGCGACGACGCCGACATCGCGCTGGCCGTGAAGACCGCCGGCGCCGCCAAGTTCCGCAACGCCGGGCAGGTGTGCATCTCGCCGACGCGTTTTCTGGTGCAGCGCAGCGTGCGCCAGGATTTCGTCGACGCCTTCACCGCGCACGCGCGCCGGCTGCAGGTGGGCGACGGCCTGGCCGCCGGCACGCAGATGGGCCCGCTGGCCAACCCGCGCCGGCTGGCCGCGATGGCGGCTTTCACCGAAGACGCGGTGGCGCGCGGCGCCGCGCTGCTGACCGGCGGCAAGCGCATCGGCAGCAGCGGCAACTTCTTCGAGCCCACGCTGCTGGCCGACGTGCCGCTCGACGCCCAGGTGTTCAACGACGAACCCTTCGGGCCGATGGCGGCGATCCGCGCGTTCGACACGCTCGACGAAGCCATCGCCGAAGCCAACCGCCTGCCGTATGGGCTGGCGAGCTACGCGTTCACGCGATCGCTGAAGAACGCCGACCTGCTGGCGCGGCGCTTGGAGGTCGGCATGCTGTGGATCAACATGCCGGCGATGCCCTCGGCCGAGATGCCCTTCGGCGGCATCAAGGACTCGGGCTACGGCTCCGAAGGCGGGCCCGAGGCGCTGGAGGCCTACCTCAACGTGCGCGCCGTCGCCGTCATGAACGCCTGACCGGGCAGCGGCACGGCGCGGCGCAGCACGTCCTCGGCCAGCCAGGCGGCCGAGCGGCGGGCGCGCTCGGCCACCGTCTCCAGCGGCAGTTGCACGTAGTCGTCGTTGAAGACCTCGAAGCTGTAGTCGCCGCGGTAGCCCTTGGCGGCCAGCGCGATCACCAGCCGCTGCAGCGCCTCGCTGTGCACGCCCTCGCCGGGAAAGACGCGGAAGGTGCGCGCCGTCTCCTTGCGTTCTTCGGGCGTGGGCACGCGCGCCCACATGAAGTCGGACAGCTGGACCAGGAAGATGCGCTCGGCATCGACCTCGGCCAGCGCGTCCAGCGGCGTCTCGGTGGCAAACGAGTGGTAGCTGTCGATGCCGACGCCGAGGTTGGGGCAGTCGGCGCGGCGCACCACGTCCCAGGCGCCGACCAGGTCGTTGAGGTGGCGGCCCCAGCTCAGGCCCTCGAACGCGACCTTGATGTCCAGCGGCAGCGCCATCATCGCCAGCTTGCGCAGGTCGCGCGCGATGGCGTCGCGGTCGGCGCTGGCGTGCGGGCTGGTCGACGAGCAGGCCAGCAGCACCGGGCTGCCGAGCGCGGCGCACATCTGCAGCATCGAGCGCGCGATCTCGACCTTGTAGTCGTGCAAATGGCCCGACAGGCCTTCGAAGTCGCGCAGCACCTGGAATCCCGTCACGCGCAAGCCGCTGTCGCGCACCTCCTGCACCGCGGCGCGCCAGCCGCCGGCGTGGCCGACGAGGTCGCGCGCGGCCAGCATCACCTGGCCGAAGCCAGCCTCGCGGATGGCCGCCAGCTTGGCCGCCAGCGGGCCGGCCAGCGAGATGGTGTCCATGCCGAAATCGGCGATGTGGCGGTGCGCCATGCTCAGCCTTGCACGTGGTGGACCAGCTCGAACCTCACGCCGCCGAACAGCGCTTGCGTCAGCGCGCCGCGGGCGTCGGGGTGCAGCGCGGCGGCGTCGACGAACTCGACGCCGCGCGCGCGCAGCGCGCGCACCGCGGCCGGCACGTCGGCGGCGCCGAAGGCCAGGCGCTGCAACTGCTCGCTGCCGGCATCGTCCACGTCGGGCGGCGGCTCGATCAACTGCAGGTAGAAGCTGCCGCAGGGCGAGCGCAGCACGCGCCCGGCCGGCAGGATGCCGAAGCGCTGCTCGTCGGGCAGCGCCGCAAAGCCGAACAAGGCGCCGTAGAACTCGCACCAGTCGGCGATGCGGCCGACGCCCACGTACTGCACGACGCCGAACCAGTGCAGGCCCTCGGTGGCCGGCACCTCGGGGTCGACGGTGGGGATGGGGATGAAGTCGACGTCGTAGATGCAAAAGTCGCCCGCGCGCCGAGCCGCCTCAAGCGCGGGAGCGCCCCCTTGGGGGGCCGACGGCGCTGGCGCCGTCTTGGGGGCCTCGTTCCAGCGGTCGACGAAGAAGATGCGGCTCGAACCCACGCCGTGGATGCCGGGAATGTGCAGCTCCATCGGCTGCACGTTCACCGGCACCGGCCAGGCGCCGAGGCCGACCACGCGGCGCCAGGCGGCCGCCGCGTCGCGCACGCGCAGGCACAACGCGGCGAGCTGCGGCGCCTCGTCGGTGCCCGGCGGCAGGCCGTGGGCGTTGACGATCACGTTCATGTCGCCCTGGCGGTAGCGCGTGACCTCGCGCGAGCGGTGGCGCGCCACCGGGCGGAAGCCCATCTGCTCCAGCACCTGGCCCAGCGCCTGCGGGCGCGGGGTGGTGTATTCGACGAACTCGATGCCCGCCAGCCCCAGCGGGTTGGGGGCGTCGATCACCGCTTCGCGGTCCAGCGTGGGCGTCATCAAATCCTCCGTGGCGCGACGAGCCGGCGGAAATGCGCGTCCATCCGCGTCGCGTCGGGCTTCAGGCCGGTGAAGTGCTCGAAGGCGCCCACCGCCTGGCCCACCGCCATGCCGCCGCCGTCGGCCACGCGGCAGCCGCGCGCGCGGGCCTCAACAAGTAACGCGGTATCCAGTGGAAAGTAGACGATCTCGCTGACCCACAGCCCGTCGTGCAGCAACGCTGCCGGCAGCGGCAGCCCGGGCAGCTTGTCCATGCCGGTGGGCGTGGCGTGCACCAGACCGCTGGCGCCTTGCAGCGCGGCCGCGGCGTCGCTGCCGCCGTGTGTGCGGCGGCCCGGGTACTGGCGGTTCAGCGCGTCGGCCAGCGCTTCGGCGCGCGCGCCGTCGCTGTCGACCACGCGCAGCTCGGCGGCGCCCAGGCGCAGCAGGGCATGGGCGATCGCCGAGCCGGCGCCGCCGGCGCCCAGCAGCGCCACGCAGCGCGTGTCGGCACCGGGCAGCAGCCGCTCGAAGCCCCAGCGCCAGCCCGAGCCGTCGGTGTTGTGGCCGACCAGCCGGCCCTCGCGCAGCACCACGGTGTTGACCGCGCCCATCGCCCGCGCCTCGTCGGACAGCTCGTCGAGCCACTCGATCACCGCCTGCTTGCAGGGGTAGGTGACGTTGAAGCCGGCGAAGCCGATGGTGCGCATCGCATCCAGCAGCGCGGGCAGCGCCTCGGGGCCGAGCTGGCGACGGTCGAGATCGATCAACTGGTAGTGCAGGCGCAGGCCCTGGGCCTGGCCCTCGGCCTCGTGCAGCGCCGGCGTCAGCGAACGCTGGATGCCGGCGCCGATCAGGCCGATGAGCGGCTTGGCGTTCACTTGCGGAGCTTGGCCAGCTCGGCCTGCAGATCGGCCACGGTGGCAGCGATGGGCGCGCCGTGCTTTTCGATCACCGGGGCCAGCTTGGCGCGCAGCTTGGCCTGCTCGGCGGCGTTGAACTCGGTCACCTGCATGCCCGACTTCTTGAGCTGTTCAAGCTGGCCGGCCGCCGCCTCGCGGTTGACCTGGCGTTGATAACGCCCGGCTTCGGTGGCTGCGTCCTGGACGATCTTCTTCTCGTCGGCCGACAGCCCGTCCCACACCTTCTTGCTGAAGATCAGCGACTGCGGGTTGTACTGGTGGTTGGTCAGCGCCAGGTACTTCTGCACCTCGTAGAACTTGTTGGCGAGGATCACCGACAGCGGGTTCTCCTGGCCGTCGATGGCCTTGCTCTCCAGCCCGGCGTAGACCTCGGGGAAGGCCATCGGCGTGGGGTTGGCGCCGAGCGCCTTGACCCAGTCGACGTTGATCGCGTTGGGGATCACGCGCAGCTTGAGGCCGGCGATGTCGTCCACCGTGTTGATCGCCTTGCGGCCGTTGGTCAGGTTGCGAAAGCCCAGCTCCCAGTAGCCGAGGCCCACGATGCCTTTCTCGGCCAGCTTGGCGTGCAGCTTCTGGCCGAAGGGGCCGTCGACCACGGTGTCGGCCTCTTTCGCGTTGGCGAACATGAAGGGGAAGTCGTAGACCGCGAAGTCCTTCACCTGGCTGGCCAGGATGCCGCTGTTGAGCGCCGTGATCTCCACCGTGCCGCCCTGCAGCGCCGAGACGGTTTGCGCGTCGCCGCCCAGCGTGCCGCCGGGGAAGACGTTGACCTTGATCTTGCCGCCCGACTTGGCGGCCACCAGCTCGGCGAACTTGGTGGCGCCCATCTCCAGCGGATGGCCCTTGGGGTTTTGCAGCGCGAACTTGAAGCTGCGCTCCTGCACCTGGGCGCTGGCGCCCCCGAACACGGCCAGCGCGGCCAGCGCCAGCAGCGGCTTGATCATCGAACGCTTGTCCATCGTCTATCTCCTCGGGTCGAAAGTCAGTAGAACCACTTCATGGGGACCAGCACGAGCTGGGGGAAGATCACCAGCAGGAACATCACCGCGAACTGCGCCAGCATGAAGGGCAGCACGCCGACGGTGACGGTGTCCATCTTCATGCGGCCGACGCCGGCCACCACGTTCAGCACGGTGCCCACCGGCGGCGTGATCAGGCCGATCGCGTTGTTGATGATGAACAGCACGCCGAAGTACACCGGGTCGATGCCGGCGGCCTTGACCACCGGCATCAGCACCGGCGTCAGGATCAGGATGGTGGGCGTCATGTCCATCGCGGTGCCGACCACCATCGTGATGATCATGATGACGATCAGCAGCAGCGTCGGCTGGTCGATCAGCGGCTGCAGCAGCGCCGTCAACTCGGCCGGCAGGTTGGCCACCGTGATCAGCCAGGCCGAGACCATGGCCGCGGCGACCAGGAACATGATCACCGCGGTCGTCTTGGCGGCGCTGACGAACACCGGCACCAGCTGCTTGAACGACAGTTCGCGGTAGACGAAGGTGGCCACGAAGAAGGCGTAGGCGGCGGCCACCACGGCGGCCTCGGTCGGCGTGAAGACGCCCATCTTCAGCCCCACCAGCACGATGACCGGCAGGAACAGCGCCCACAGCGACGAGCGGAAGGCCGTCATCCGTTCGGCGCGGCTGGCCTTGGGCGGCGGCGTCACGTTCTCGTTGCGCGCCACCCACCACCAGGTGATGGCGATGCCCACGCCCAGCAGGATGCCGGGCACGATGCCGGCGATGAACAGCTTGCCGATCGACACGTTGGCGGCGACGCCGAAGATCACGAAGCCGATCGACGGCGGGATCACCGGCGCGATGATGCCGGCCGAGGCGATCAGCCCGCCGGCGCGGCCTTCGTTGTGGCCGGCGGCCTTCATCATCGGCAGCAGCAGCGCGGCCAGCGCCGCGGTGTCGGCCACCGCCGAGCCCGACAGCGCCGCCATCAGCACCGCGGCCAGGATGGTCACGTAGCCGAGGCCGCCGCGCACGTGGCCCACCAGCGTCAGCGCCAGGTTGACGATGCGCCGCGACAGGCCGCCGACGTTCATGATCTCGCCGGCCAGCATGAAGAAGGGCACGGCCAGCAGCGGGAAGCTGTCGGCGCCGCCGATCAGGTTCTGCGCCAGGATCTGCGCGTCGAACATGTTCAGGTAGGCCATCAGCGCGACGCCGCAGACGAGCAGCGCATACGCGATGGGCATGCCCAGCGCCATCGCGCCGAGCAGCGCGCCCAGGAAGACGGCGACGGTCATCGCGGCGCTCCTTCGCTCTGGCCCTTGTCCTGCTGGCTCTTGTCGTGCTGGCCCTTGTCGTGGGACAGCGCGGCCAGGTCTTCCGACTCCTGCACCATCACCAGCTCGTCGTCGGCCAGGCGGTTGCTCAGCGTGCGCCACAGCTGGCGCAGCAGCAGCAGCGTGGCCGGCACCGCGAACGCCACGCCGGCGGCGTAGACGATGGCCATCGACCAGCCGGTGACCGGCGCCTCGACGTCCCAGTTGATCTTCACCTGCGCCAGGCTGCCTTGCAGCAGCAGCAGCGTGCAGCCCAGCATCAGCAACTGGCTCAGGACCATGCACACGCGCTTGCCGGTGCGGCCCAGGCGCGCCACCAGCATGTCGGTGCCCAGGTGGCCGTTTTCCTTCAGCGCCACCATCGCGCCGAGGAAGGTCATCCACACGAACAGCCAGCGCGACAGTTCCTCGCTGACGGCGATGCCGGAGTTGAAGGCATAGCGCAGCACGACGTTGCCGAAGACCATGAGGGCCATCAGCGCCAGCGCCAGCGCGGAGGCCAGGTCCAGCAGGCGGCAGAAGCGGTCGAGCAGCGAGCTGGGCGGCGGTGCAGCGGCAGTTGCGGTCACCTCGTCTCCTTCGGTTCGTGGGCGTCGTCGTGGGCGTTGTCCGGCGTCGAGCCGGTGCGTGGGGCCGAAGAATGTACGAACTGGTTAGTTTTGAATATCGGGAAAACCCGAGGGCCGCGCGACGGCCGCGGCGGGCCCGTCGCGCGGCGGCCGGTGACGGCTTGCCGCTTGCTGCTCGCTGCTCGCTGCTCGCTGCTGTCGCTTGCCGCTGCCGCTGCCGCGCGCCGCTCAGCGCGAGGTGCGGTTGCGCGCCACCTTGTGCAGCAGCTCCAGCAGGATGGCGTGCTCGCCGGCGCTCAAGCCCGGCAGGCCTTGGCGCTCGGCCTCGGTCACCGCCTGCACGGCCTTGCGGCACAGCGCGCTGCCGGCCTTGGTGGCGCGGATGTGCAGCGCGCGGCCGTCGGTGGCGTGCGGCTCGCGCTGCAGCAGGCCGCGCGCCTGCAGGCGGTCGATCCATTGCTTGGCGTTGGGCGGCGTCATCGCCAGCGCCTTGGCCAGTTGCGTGGCCGCCAGGCCGGGGTTCTGGTCGACCAGCGCCAGCACGGTGAACTCGACCGGGCGCAGATCGAAAACGCGGCCCACCGCCGAGGCGAAGAGCTGCAGCGTGGCCAGGTTGGCCTGCACGATCTGGTAGCCCAGCACCTGGGCGAGGGCGCCTTCGTCGAGGCGGCCGAAAGGGGTCTGCTCGGGGGGCGTCGGCTTCATGGGCCGCATTGTCGGCCGCCGGCCGATCGGTTGCCAATTCATATCAAATGAAAACTGAATTTGTAGCTCCATCCTAGGGACAACACCGATCGCAGGTGACGAACAAGTTAATCACATTAACGACCCGTCCGACGCGGCGGCGTGTTGCCGGCCGCGGATGGGCGCCACCCCGAGGAGACCTCATGCCAAGATTCCCCGATGCCGGCCGCGTGCCGGCGCTGGCCGCCGCGCTGCTGCTGGCCGGCTGCGGCGGCGATTCGCTGCCGGTGCTGGGCGCGGCGACGCCGGCCAGCTACAACGGTAGTTGCGCTGACCTGCGGGGCGCATCGGCACGCCGGCCAACACCCGCATCAGCGCCGTCACCACCGTGGCCGCCGGCACGCTGACGGTGGCCGGCCAGGCGGTGCCCGAGCATTGCCTGGTGAGCGGCAAGATGCACGAGCGCACCAGCAGCGTCGACGGCCAGGCCTATGCCATCGGCTTCGAGATCCGCCTGCCGCGCAACTGGAACGGCCGCTTCCTGCACCAAGGCAACGGCGGCATCGACGGCAACGTGGTCGCCGCCACCGGCGCCTTCGGCGGCGGGCCGCTGACGCACGCGCTGGCGCAGGGCTTCGCGGTGCTGAGTTCCGACGCCGGCCACACCGCGGCGCAGGGCCCGGCCTTCGGCATCGACCCGCAGGCGCGGCTGGACTACGGCTACCAGGCCGTCGGCAAGCTCACGCCGATGGCCAAGGGCGTGATCCAGGCCACCTACGGCAAGGGGCCCGACCGCTCGTACTTCGGCGGCTGCTCCAACGGCGGCCGCCACGCGCTGGTGGCGGCGTCGCGCTACGCCGCGGACTACGACGGCATCCTGGCCGGCGCGCCGGGCTACAACCTGCCCAAGGCGGCGGTGGCCAACATCTTCGGCGCGCAGCGCTATGCCAGCGTGGCCAGCAACTCGGCCGACCTGTCCAGCGCCTTCACCGCCGCCGAGCGCGCCACCGTGGCCGCCGCCGTGCTGGCCAAGTGCGATGCGCTGGACGGCGCCACCGATGGCCTGGTGCAGGACGTGGAAGCCTGCCAGCGCAGCTTCAACCTGCAGACCGACGTGCCCACCTGCAGCGGCGCGCGCGACGGCAGTTGCCTCAGCGCGGCGCAGAAGACGGCCATCGCGCCGATCTTCAGCGGCGCCGTCACCAGCAGCGGCGCGGCCGTCTATGCCAGCTTCCCGTACGACGCCGGCCTCGGCGCCGGCGGCATCGCGTTCTGGGAGTTCACGGCGCCGCTGGCGCTGGACTCGGGCGCCGTCGGCCTGATCTTCAAGGTGCCGCCGGAGGCCGCCAGCTTCAACGGCCCGCAATGGGCGCTGACGACCTCGATCGACAGCATGGTGGCGCAGATCAACGCGACCAACACCGTCTACACCGAGTCGGCGATGAGCTTCATGACGCCGCCCGACCCGTCGGACCTGTCGACGCTGAAGAACCGCGGCGGCAAGCTGCTGATCTACCACGGCGTCAGCGACCCGATCTTCTCGGTCAACGACAGCGCCGCCTACATCGACCGCCTGCGCGAGCGCGGCGGCGACCCGTCGGACTACGCGCGGCTGTTCCGCGTGCCCGGCATGGGGCATTGCGCCGGCGGCCCGGCGACCGACCAGTTCGACGCCTTGAGCGCGCTGGTGGCCTGGGTCGAGCAAGGCACGGCGCCGCAGCGGCTGACGGCCGCCGCGCGCGGCGCCGGCAACGCCGGCGGCGTCAACGCCGAACTGCCGGCCGGCTGGTCGGCCACGCGCACGCGGCCACTGTGCCCGTATCCCAAGGTGGCACGTTACGCCGGCAGCGGCAGCCTGGAGGACGCGGCCAGCTTCAACTGCCAGTGAACGCCCGCAGCGCCGCCGGCGGGCGGCGCTTCATCGGCACGTGATCGGCACGTGATCGGCACTTCGCCGGCCCCTCAGCGCCGCACGAAGCGCACCACCATCTCGATGATGCTGTCGCGCCGCGCGATCTGCGCCGCGGGCGACTCCAGGTCGCGCTGGAAGATCAGCGAGAAGGTGTGCCGGTTGGCGACGTTGAAGAAGCTCAAGGCGCTGATCGACTGGTGCAGGTCGACCGCATCGATGCCGGTGCGGAACACGCCGGCCTTCAGCCCGCGCTGGTAGACCCGGCGCAGCCCTTCGATGGCCGGCACGTTGAGGCCATGGATGGCCTGGCTCTGCGCCAGGTACTCGCCGCGGTGGATGTTCTCGTTCATCACCAGGCGGATGAAGTCGGGGTTCTCGCGCTGGTAGTCGACCGTGAAGCCGACCAGCCGGCGCAGCGCGTCTTCGGGCGGCAGGTCCTCTAGGTGAAGGTCGGACTCGATCGCGCGGATGCGGCGGTAGGCTTCCTCCAGCACGCGGATGTACAAGCCTTCCTTGCTGCCGAAGTAGTAGTAGATCATGCGCTTGCTGGTGCGCATGGCCTCGGCGATGTCGTCGATGCGGGCGCCGGCCAGGCCTTTCTCGGCGAACTCGCGCGTCGCCACGGCCAGGATGTCGGCCATCGTGCGCTCGGGGTCGTTGGTGCGCGCCTCGGGCTTGGCGGCTTTGGCGGCTTTGGCGGCGCTTCTCTGGACCTTTTGTACCGTCTGGTTCATTGCGGCAGTTTAGGGCAGCGCCCGACGCCGCCGCAAGGTGGCCGCGGATAGCGCGCTATGCGACCGTGCCGGCGGGTGTCTGCTGCGTGGGCCGCACCGGCCGCACCGGCCGCAGCAGCAGCGGCCCCAGCACCACCTGGCCGTCGGCTGCCAGCAGCGTGACGCGCAGCCCGGCCATGCCGCCCGGCCCGGGTTGCAATTGCAGCGACGCGGCCTGCCCCGCCAACCCGGCGCCGCGGGTGCAGCGGCCGAACACGCGCGCATCGCCCTCGGCGCGGATGCCCCAGTCGCCGACGAAGCGCAGGCCCTCATGCGGGCGGTCATGCGGGCGGTCATGCGGGCGGTCATGCGGGCGGTCGTGCACGTCCAGCTGCAGCCCGCGGTCGTCACAGCCCAGCGTGACGTGGCGGTGGGCGCCGTCTGCGAATTCGATCAAGCTCGACTCCCGGGCGTTGACAGTTCAGAGAACGTGGAATATTGTCCCACGATCGAACCGAATCCGACAAGCGCCGCGATGTTCCCGCTCCCGTCCCGTCCGAAGCTCCGCTGGCGGCTGCCGTTGCAGCGGCCGTTCGCGGCCGCGCTGCTCGCCCTGCTGGGCGGCTGCGGTGGCGGCGGCGGCACCACGACAGCGGCCGAGCCGCCGGCTGCGCGCAATGACGCCGCGCTGGCCCCGGCGCGCAGCGGCGAGTTGCTCGGCTACGTGAAGACGCGGCTGCAAGCGCGCGGGCCCTTGGGCAGCGTTGGCAATGCCGCGAACACCGGCAACAACAGCGGCTTCGTGCTGTCGGCCGGCCCGGCGTGGCTGAGCAGCGCGGTCTCGGCCAGCGGCACGGTGGTGTCGAACTCGGGCTCGGTGGTGCAGGAAGCCGGCGTCGACGAGGCCGACCTGCTGAAGACCGACGGCACGCGCTTCTACGCGCTGCACGCCATGGCCGGCGCCGCGGCCGGCCAGCCTTTCGCGCGATTGGACCTCTACCGCCGCGACGCCGCCGGCCGCGCGCAAGCCGCCGGCAGCGCCACGCTGGTCAACGGCGACGCGGCCTGGACCGCCACCCGCGGCCTGCTGCTCGCCGATGGGCTGGCGCGCGTGGCGGTGGTGGCCGAGAGCAATGCCAACGTCGTCGGCTCGCCGTGCCCGCCGGGCTCGGCCTGCCTGACGACGCTGCTGCCTTACGTGCCGGTGGCGCCCAAGGTCCATCTGCAATTGCTCGACGCCAGCCAGCCGGCGGCGCTGCCCAAGCCCGATCGCATCAGCATCGACGGCCGCCTCGTCGGCGCGCGGCAGATCGGCCGCATGCTCTACGTGGTGGCCTCGCACACGCCGGCGCTGGCCTACGACCAGCTGGCGCCGACGGCCAGCGCCGCCGCGCGCGCCGAGGCCTTGCAGCGCCTGACCCTGGCCGAGGTGCTGCCGCGCATCAGCATCAACGACGGCGAGGCGGTGCCGCTGGTCGCCGAGACCGACTGCTGGCTGCAGACCGCCAACGCCTCGCAGCAGGTGGTGCTGACCACGGTGACGGCCATCGACCTCGGCGCGCCGGCCTGGCCGCGCAGCAGCCGCTGCTTCGCCGGCGGCACCGAGGCCATCTACCTGGCCGCCGGCGGCAGCCTCTACCTGGCCACCACGCGCGACGAGGTGCAGACCCTGAGCGACGGCCGCCTGCGCTTCGCGCCCACGGCGCGCACCGATCTGCACAAGCTCGGCGTCGACGGCAGCGCCATCGCCTACCGCGCCAGCGGCAGCGTCGGCGGCCACCTGGGCTGGGACCCGGCGCGCCGGCCCTATCGCCTGAGCGAGCACAACGGCGACCTGCGCGTGCTCAGCTTCACCGGCAGCGAGGGCTGGGCCAGCGTCGACGACGCGGCCACGCTCGCCGCATCGCCCGCCACGCTGACCGTGCTGCGCGAGCGCACCAGCGGCGCCAGCGACGCCAGCCTGCAGCCGCTGGCCACGCTGCCCAGCGCGCAGCGGCCGGCGGCCATCGGCAAGGCCGGCGAGCAGGTCTACGGCGTGCGCTTCGCGGGCGAGCGGGCCTACGTCGTCACCTTCCGCCGCACCGACCCGCTGTACGTGCTGGACCTGTCGGACCCGGCCGACCCGCGGGTCGGCGGCGAGTTGCAAGTGAGCGGCTTCTCCGACTGGCTGTACCCGCTGGACGGCGGCCTGCTGTTCGGCGTGGGCCGCGACGCCAGCGCCGACGGCCGCGTGCTGGGCGTCAAGCTGGCGTTGTTCGACGTGCAGGACGCCGCGCAGCCGCGGCTGCTGGACAGCCGCACGCATGGCGGCGCCGGCAGCCTGACGGCGCTGGACAGCAGCGCGCAAGGCATCGGCCTGCAGGCGGTGGCCGGCGGCGTGCGCATCGCCTTGCCGATGCTGCTGGTGACCGAAGGCGCCTCGTTGCCGCAGCAGCAGGTGCGACGTTATGAGGTCGACCGCGCGACGCGCCGCCTGAGCGAGAGACCCGTGGTGGAACTGGGCAGCGGCTGGGCCGACATCGGCGCGGTGCGCAGCCTGCCGCTGGGCGAGCAACTGTTCGTGTTGCAGGACGACGGCTTGCAGACGCTGGACTGGTGAGCGGCCGGCCGGCCCACCGGTCCACCGGCCCACCGGACCATCAGCCCCCCCTGGCCCACGCGTCGCCCGCGGGCCTGGGCGGGCGCAGCAAGGCGGCCGTGCTCGTGGCCCGGTCCGGAAGCCCGGGCCGCGAGCATGCGCTGGCTTTGTCTGCGTCCGCCCAGGCCCGTGGCGCGCGGTGCGGCGCGTGCGGCGGCCAGGCGCGGGGCCGGTGCTATCGTCAAGCGGCATGTCAGCGCAGGTTCCTCCCAGCCCGTGGCCGCTGGCGCGGCGCATCCAGCAGGCGGTGCACGCGCGCACCGCGCACCTCAGCCCGGTCACGCGGGCGCTGTTGTGGAGCATCGGCGCCGGCCTGTTCTTCAGCGGCGTCAACGGCATCGCGCGCGCGCTCACCCAGCACCTGCACCCGATGCAGGCGCAGTTCCTGCGTTATCTGTTCGGCGTCGCGGTGATGCTGCCGCTGCTGTGGCGCTTCGGCTGGCGCGCCTACCGGCCGCAGCGCATCGGCGGCCAGTTCCTGCGCGGCGCCGTGCACACCGTGGGCCTGGTGATGTGGTTCATGGCGCTGCCGCGCATCCCGCTGGCCGACATGACGGCCATCGGCTTCACCGGTCCGATCTTCATCATGATCGGCGCCTGGCTGTTCCTCGGCGAGCCGATGCGCTGGGAGCGCTGGGCCGCCACCGGCATCGGCTTCGCCGGCATGCTGGTGGTGCTGGGGCCCACGTTCTCGGGCAGCGGCGGCTGGTGGCATCTGCTGATGCTGGCCTCGGCGCCGGTGTTCGCCGCCTCGTACCTGCTGACCAAGGCGCTGACGCGGGTGGAGTCCACCGAGGTCATCGTCTTCTGGCAGGCGCTGACGGTCATGCTGTTCAGCGTGCCGCTGGCGGCGCCGGTGTGGCTGCCGCCGACGGCGGCGCAGTGGGCCGGCTTCGCGCTGTGCGGGCTGCTGGGCTCGCTGGGGCACTACTGCCTGACGCGCTCGTACCGCCACGCCGACATCTCGGCCACGCAGTCGGTGAAGTTCCTCGACCTCGTCTGGGCGTCGCTGCTGGGGCTGCTGCTGTTCGCCGATTGGCCGAGCGCCAGCACGCTGCTGGGCGGCGCGCTGATCAGCCTGGCCACGCTGTGGCTGGCGCGGCGCGAGTCGCGCGCGCTGTCGCGCATGGACAATGAGCCATGACGGCGGCCGCCCAGCATCTTCCCGATTCGCGCTACGCGTGGCTGCGGCTGATGGTCACGCTGGCGATGATGACCATCGGCTCGGGCGCGATGTACGTCATCGCCGTCGTGCTGCCGGCGGTGCAGGCCGAGTTCGGCGTGGCGCGCGCCGACGCCTCGATGCCCTACACCGCGATGATGATCGGCTTCGGCCTCGGCGGCATCTGGATGGGCCGCCTGGCCGACCGCCACGGCGTCGTGCGCCCGCTGCTCATCGGCGCCGCCGGGCTGGGCAGCGGCTTCATCGCTGCCGGCGCTTCGGGCAGCATCGGCGCCTTCAGCTTGTGGCACGGGCTGCTGCTGGGCTTCTTCGGCTCGGCGGCCACCTTCGCGCCGCTGGTGGCCGACACCTCGCTGTGGTTCGTGTGCCGGCGCGGCATCGCGGTGGCCATCTGCGCCAGCGGCAACTACGTGGCGGGGGCGCTGTGGCCGCCCATCGTGCAGCACTTCGTGGCCCAGCACGGCTGGCGCGCCACCTACGTGGGATTGGGCATCTTCTGCGCGCTGACGCTGCCGCTGCTGGCGCAGGCGATGCGGCCGCGGCCGCCGGCCGCCACGGTGCCGCCGCCGGCCGCTGCGCTGCGCGGCGCGCAGCCATCGACGCGGCCTTTCGGCCTGAGCATGGGCCAGGCGCAGGCGCTGCTGTGCCTGGCCGGCACCGCGTGCTGCGTGGCGATGTCGATGCCGCAGGTGCACATCGTCGCCTACTGCGGCGACCTCGGCTACGGTGCCGCCCGCGGCGCCGAGATGCTGAGCCTGATGCTGGCCGCCGGCATCGTCAGCCGCGTCGTCTCGGGGCTCATCTGCGACCGCATCGGCGGCTTGCGCACGCTGCTGCTCGGCAGCTTCCTGCAGGGCGTGGCGCTGCTGCTGTTCCTGCCGTTCGACGGGCTGGTCTCGCTGTACGTGATCTCGGCGCTGTTCGGGCTGTTCCAGGGCGGCATCGTGCCCAGCTACGCGATCATCGTGCGCGAGCATTTCCCGCCGGCCGAGGCCGGCGCGCGCGTCGGCACGGTGCTGATGTTCACGCTGTTCGGCATGGCGCTCGGCGGCTGGATGTCGGGCAAGGTGTTCGACCTCACCGGCAGCTACCAGGCGGCCTTCGTCAACGGCATCGTCTGGAACCTGATCAACCTCTCGGTCACGCTGTTCCTGCTGCGCCGCGTGGGCGGGCTGCGGCTGCGCGCGGCGCAACCGGCGTGAGCAAGACGGGCGGCGGCGCCGGCACGCGCAAGGCGGGCGCTGCGGCCCGCCTGGGCTGGGGTGCCCGCCTCGTGGTGATGCTGTTCAGCGGCGTGTTCATGCTGGGCTTCGGCGCCGGCGGCCTCTTTTTCGGCCTGATCCCGATCCTCGACAACCTGCGCATGGCCTGGGTGGTGCGCGACTGGCAACCGGTCAGCGCCCAGGTCATCGACGTCGGCATCGAAGAGCGGCGCGGCAGCAAGGGCAGCCGCATGTACGTTTTGAATGCGCGTTATGCCTACCGCTACGGCGGCCGCGACTACGAGTCCACGCGCGTCGGCCTGGACCACTGGGGCGGTGCCGACAACGTCGGCACCTGGCACGAAGACTGGCATCACCGGCTGAGCGACGCCCGGTCGCGCGAACAGCCGGTGGCCGCCTGGGTCGACCCGCAGCGGCCGCAGCGCGCGGTGCTGGAGCGCCGGCTGCGCTGGGGCATGCTGGCCTTCCGGCTGCCGTTCGCGATCTTCTTCACCGCCGTCGGCGTCGGCGCGGCCTTCGTCTTCTTCCGGGCCTTGCTGGGGCGCGCGACCATGCGGCCGCGGCTGTCGTCGGCCCGGCCGTCGTCAGCATCGCCGCCGCGGCAGGCCGCCGCGGGTGCTGCGGGTGCTGCGGCTTCGGAAACGCAGGGGCCGGCGGTCTGGCCGCGTTCGGTGACGGGCCGGCTCGACGGCGGCGGCGTGCTGCGCTTCCGGCGCACCTGGCTGCTGCTGCTGGGCATGCTGGCCGGCGTGCTGGCGCTGATGGGGCTGCTGGCCGCCCTGGCGGACGACGCGGGCGGCGCCCGCTGGCTCACGGCGCTGGCCGTCACGCTGGGCCTGCTGCTGGCCGTTCACGGCCTGAGCAGCCGCTGGACCTGGCAAGTGCGCCAGGGCTCGCTGCACGTGTCGCGCGGATCGTGGTTGCTCCGCCGCGAGTGGCAGCTGTCGCGCGCCGAGGTCCAGCGCCTGGCCGACCGGCTGGTCTACACCCAAAGCACCAGCGGCGGACCCACCGTCGAGCACCGCGCGCTGTACGTCGCCACCACCGATGGCCGGCGGCTCGACCTGTCGCCAGCGCTCCCGGCGCCGCAGGGGCTGCGCGCCGTGAGCGAGCACCTGCGCGCGGCGATGGGCACAGCGGCACCGCGTGACCTCACTTGACGCCGCGAGGCGGCGTCGGCCCGCTTGACAGCGCCTACCCGGAAACTTCGGCGGACGAGGCCAGAGCCTTGAAATGGCTCGGCCAGTCGCCGCCGGCCCGGCGCTTGCTTGCGGCGTCGTCGCTCGAAGACATCGACGGGACGGAGGAGTGACATGGCTCGAACGTTGTGGAAATCGGTCGCGCTCGCGGCGGCCCTGACGGCCGCACTGGCCAGCCAGGCGGCCCCGGTGCAGTGGACCGTCGCTTCCGGTGGCAATGGCCACTGGTACGACATCGTCTACCTGCCGACCGGCGGCGGCATGACCTGGGACCAGGCCTTTGCCGACGCCCCCACCCGCAGCCACCTGGGGCAGGCCGGCTACATGGCCACCGTGACCTCGGCCGGCGAACAGGCCTTCATCGCCGGCAACTTCTCGGCCGAGGCCTGGCTGGGCGGCAACGACCGCGCCGTCGAAGGCGACTTCGTCTGGCAGAACGGTCCCGAAGCCGGCCAGCCGTTCAGCTTCACCAACTGGGGCAGCGGCGAACCCAACAATTGCTGCAGCGACGGCGAGGACGACGTCGTCATCAACTTCGTCGCCTCCGGGCTGTGGAACGACATCGGCCTGCCGTCGTTCCCCGACTATGCGCAGCCCTACATCATCGAATACGGACCCGCCGCCAGCGCCGTGCCGCTGCCCGGCGTGCCGGCGCTGCTGGGCCTGGGCCTGATCGGTTTGGCGGCCATCAACCGCCGCCGCCGCGGCGCCTGATCAAAACGGCCGCGTTCAAGCGGCCGGCGCGCTGACGCCGAGCTTGGCCGCCGCCGCGCCCAGCTGCGCCCAGGTGGTGGCGTCGATGGGGATGCCGTCGGCCTGCCGCTGCCGGCGCCAAGCGCGTTCGGGGTCGCCGGGCAGCAGCACGCGCTGGCCCGGTGCCGGCGGCGAGGCGGTCACCCAATCGGCAAAGGCGCGCGCTTCGCTCGCCAGCCGCGCCGCGGTGCCCAGCCGCGCCGGGTCGACGATGAGGCTCAGCATGTTGTTGATGATGCTGTCGGGCGAGGGCTTGGCGTGGTGCAGCGTGCTGCCGCCGGCCAGCGCGCCGGCCAGGATCTCGCAGGCCACGGCCAGGCCGTAGCCCTTGTGCTCGCCGAGGGGCAGCAGCGCGCCGTGCGGGTCGCGGAACATCACGCCGGGGTCGGTGCTGGGCCGGCCCTGCTCGTCGATCAGGATGCCCGGCGCCAGCGCCTCGCCCTTGTTGTGGGCGACGCGCACCTTGCCCATCGCGACGCGGCTGGTCGCGAAGTCCAGCACCAGCGGCTCGCGGCCTTCGATCGGGATGCCCACGCACATCGGGTTGGTGACGAAGCGGCCGTCGCTGCCGCCGAAAGGTGCGACGATGGGCTCGCTGATCACGTTGACGAAGTGGATCGACACCAGCCCGGCGGCCAGGCATTGCTCGGCCCAGGCGCCGATGCGGCCGAGGTGGTGGCTGTTGGCCAGCCCGACCACCGCGACGCCGTGCGTGCGCGCCAGCGCGATGCCGCGCTCCATCGCACGCCGGCCCATCACCTGGCCGTAGCCGGCCTGGCCGTCCAGCGTCAGCAGGCTGCCCTGCTCGGCAACGACGCGCAGGCGCTGGTTGGCGACCAGGCCGCCGGCCAGCAGGTTGTCGACATAGCGCGGCAGCATGCCCACGCCGTGCGAGTCGTGCCCCGTCAGGTTGGCCTCGACGAGGTTGTGCGCCACGGCCTCGGCCTCGGCCGCGGCCGAGCCGCCGGCGGCGACCACGGCCTGCACGAAGCGGCCGAGCGGTTCGGCGTGGATGATCACCGGCGCGGCGGCGCTGCTCATCGCGGCCGCCTGGGCTGATGCGGCTGCTGGACGCGTGCGCCGGCCGGTGCGCGGTCCGGTGCGCGGTCCGCTGCACGGTCCGGTGCACGTGCGGGTGCCCGTTCCGCTGGCCTGGCCGGCGGATGCGCCGCGGCCCAGGCGGCGGCTTCCTGGCGGGCCTGCGCCAGCGCGGCGTCGAGCGCCTCGACCGTCATGCCTTTCAGCGCGCAGAAATTGGCCTTGGTCAGCGGGCTGCCGTCGAAGGCGCGCAGCAGTTGCGCGCGCTCGCGGCGGGCGCTGTCCTCGGGGCTGGCGGGCGGCGGCGCGGGGCGTGGCGCGGCGGCCGCCGGTGGCGGGCCGGGTGGCCTCGGCGGACGTTGCGCGTCGGCGCGCTCGGGTCGCTCGGGGCGCTCGTGGTGCTCGGGGCGCGGATCCTGCGGGCGCTGGGCGCGCGGTGGGCGATCGGGACCCGCCGGGCGATCGCGGCGATCCGGACCACCGGAACCACCCGGGTGGCCGGGACGTCCTGGGCGATCGGCACGGTTGGGCTGATCGGGGCGCTGCGGGCGCTGTGGGCGCTGTGGGCGATCAGGCCGCTGCGGCCGGTCACCGCCCGCAGGCCGTTCAGATGACGGGTTAGCTGATGACTGCGGCCCCACGCCCGCCGGCGGCGCCGGGCGCGGGCGCTGGGCCTGGCGCATCGCCTGCTCGCGCTCGCGCCGCAGCGCGCGGCGGCGGGCCAGCTCCTGCGCGGCGGCCTCGTGGTGCTCGGCGCTGATCTCGCCGGCCGGCTGGCCGTCGAGGTCGAAGCGCTGCGTGGCCTGGCCCAGCGCCACCAGGTAGGCGCTGCCGCCGGTGTAGCGGCGCAGAAAGGCCGACAGCGCCTGGCGCGTGAAGACGCCCGGCGCGCGCTGCTGGATGTCCGTCTGGATGCGCAGCTTGATCGGCTTGACCGGCCCGCCGAACAGCGCCGGGAAGCGGGTTCTCAACTCGTTGGCACAGGCTTCGATGTCGACCGGCGCGCGGCCGGCCGGGCGGCCTTGGGCCGATGCTGCGGCTGGCGCTTCGGCGGCGGGCGCCGGCGCCGGGGCTTCGGCCGGCACGGCGGCTGCCGCGGCGGGCGCGGCTTCGGCCTCGGCGGGCGCTGCCGCCGCGTCGGCGGGCGCAGCTGATTCGGCCAGTGCGGCCGGTGCGGCCGGTGCAGCCGGTGCAGCCGGTGCAACCGGTGCAGCCGGCGCAGCCGGTTCGGCAGCCGCCGCGGCTTCAGCGGCTTCAGCGGCCTGGACGGCCTCGGCAGGCGGGTTCTGGGGTTCGGTGGACATGGCAGGTGAACGGGCGGGAAGCGCGCGATTGTCCACCGGCCGCCGCCGATCGCGCGGCCTTCGATCGATGGTGCCGGCACGGCGGCGCCGCCAACGCCGGCCGGCAACGGGTCCGAAAGCGGCCGGCAGCCGCCGCCGCGCGCCGCATCATCGGCGCCTGCCGCGTTTTCTCGTCACCCGAACCCGATGACCCCCGAAACCCGTCGCGCTTTCGCGCCGCTGGCCTGGTCCAACCTCGCCGCGCAGTCGGCCGAGCAGATCTGCCTGGCCGCCGTGCCCATCGTCGCCGTGCTCAGCTTGCAGGCGGGGCCCGGCACGGTGGGCGCGCTGGCCAGCGCGCAGACGCTGCCTTTCCTGCTGCTGTCGATTCCGCTGGGCCTGCTGGCCGACCGCTGGCCGCGCCGGCGGCTGATGCTGGCGGCCGAAGCGCTGCGCGTGCTGACGCTGCTGGCCTTGTGGCTGCTGGTCGTCGCCGACCGCGTCACGCTGCCGGCGCTGGCCGTGCTGGGCTTCATCGGCGCGCTCGGCACCGTGGGCTTCTCGGTCGCGGCGCCGGCGCTGCTGCCCGACCTGGTGCCGCGCCAGCACCTCGCGCCCGCCAACGGCCGCATCGAGCTGGCGCGCAGCCTGGCCTATGCCGGCGGCCCGGCGCTGGCCGGCGCGCTGGTGGCCTGGGCCGGCGCCGGCAGCGCCTTCGCCGCCGCGGCGGCGCTGTCGGCGGCCGCGGTGGCGCTGCTGGCGCGCTTGCGAGAGCCGACGCGCGTGCCGGGGCCGCGCCGCCATCCGCTGGCCGACATCCGCCAGGGCGCCGGCTTCGTCTGGCAGCATGCGCTGCTCAAGCCCATCCTGCTGACGGCGGTTGCCTGGAACCTGGCCTGGTGCGTGCTGCAGGCGGCCTACGTGCCGTATGCGATGAGCCGGCTGGGCCTGTCGGCCGCCGGCGTGGGCCTGACGCTGGCCGGCTACGGCGCCGGCATGGTGCTGGGCGCGCTGGCGGCGCCGCGGCTGATCCCGGCGCTGCGCTACGGCCACGCGGTGCTGCTGGGGCCGCTGGTCTCGGTGCTGGCGGCCTTCGTGATGGCGGCCAGCACGCGCTGGCCGCTGCCGGCGCTGGCCGGGCTGTCGTTCTTCCTGTTCGGCGCCGGGCCCATCATCTGGACCATCAGTTCCACCACGCTGCGCCAGCACGTCACGCCGGCCGGGCTGCTGGGGCGGGTGGGGGCGATCTTCCTCACCGTCAACGCCGGCGCAAGGCCGGTGGGATCGCTGATCGGCGCGTGGATCGGCGCCGCCTACGGCGCGCCGGCCTGCCTGTGGCTGGCCGCGGCCGGCTTCGTGCTGCAGGCCGGCGTGATCGCCGCGTCGCCGGTGCGGGTGCTGCGGCGGCTGCCGACTGCGGGAAACTCCGCGTCCCGATTCGTTTGATCAACGGGTCCGCCGCTGTCTAAGCTCGCCGCTTTCGCGGCCCATTGTCGAACCCCGTCATGAAAAAACCCAACTTCGTCTTCATCGTCGCCGACGACCTGGGCTACGCCGACCTCGGCTGCTACGGCGGCCGGCCGGCGGTGTTCGGCGCCGTGTCGCCCGAGATCGACCGCCTGGCCGCCGGCGGCTTGCGGCTGACGCAGGGCTATGCCAATTCGCCGGTGTGCTCGCCGACGCGCTTTGCGCTGATGACCGGGCGCTACCAGTACCGGCTGCGCGGCGCCGCCGAAGAGCCGATCAACTCGCGCTCGCGCGGCAGCGCCACGCTGGGCCTGCCGCCCGAGCACCCCACGCTGCCCTCGCTGCTGCGCGACGCCGGCTGGCGCACCGCGCTGATCGGCAAGTGGCACCTCGGCTACCCGCCGCACTTCGGCCCGCTGCGCTCGGGCTACGAAAGCTTCTACGGCCCGATGTCGGGCGGCGTGGACTACTTCAGCCACTGCGGCACCAACGGCGCGCACGACCTCTTCGCCGGCGAAGACGAAGTGCAGGACGTCGGCTACCTCACCGACCTGATCACCGACCGCGCCGTGAGCTGGATCGACGAGGCCGCCGGCGCCGCCGACCGCCCCTTCTTCCTGAGCCTGCACTACACCGCCCCGCACTGGCCCTGGGAGACGCGCGACGACGCGCGGCGCACGGCCGAAGTGAAGAGCAACCTCTTTCACCTGCACGGCGGCGACATCCACACCTACCGCCGCATGATCCACCACATGGACGAAGGCATCGGCCGCGTGATGGCGGCGTTGGGCCGCCACGGCCTGGCCGACGACACGCTGGTCGTCTTCACCAGCGACAACGGCGGCGAGCGCTTCAGCGACAACTGGCCGCTGGTGGGCGGCAAGATGGACCTCACCGAAGGCGGCATCCGCGTGCCCTGGGTGGCGCACTGGCCGCGCGTGATCGCGCCCGGCCGCGTCAGCGACCAGCATTGCCTGACGATGGACTGGAGCGCCACCGTGCTGGATGCCGCCGGCGTCGCCGCCGCGCCCACGCACCCGCTGGACGGCGTTTCGCTGCTGCCGCTGCTGCAGGGCGGGCGCGAGTTCCGCCGCGTGATGCACTGGCGCATGAACCACCGCGGTCAGCGCGCACTGCGCGACGGGCGCTGGAAGTACCTGCAGGTCGACGGCCACGAGTACCTGTTCGACATCGACGCCGACGAGCGCGAGCGCGCCAACCGCGCGCCGCTGGAGCCCGAGCGCCTGGCCGCGCTGCGCCAGGCCTGGCTCGACTGGCAAGAGACGATGCCGCCGATCCCGGCCGACGCCACCGTCAGCCTGGGCTATTCGGTGGCCGACATGCCCCAACGCTAATCGTTAGCCCGAGGAGAGCCGCGTTGAACTTCCGTCCCCTGCTGCTGGCGGCCACGGCCGCTGCCGCCGCCGTGCCGGGCCTGAGCGCCCAGGCGCAAAGCCACTGGCCCGACAAGCCCATCCGCGTGATCGTGCCGCTGCCGCCCGGCGGGCCCAGCGACATCGTGCTGCGCAGCGCCGCCGAGAAGATGCAGGCCACGCTCAAGCAGCCGCTGGTCATCGACAACAAGCCCGGCGCCGCCGGCAACCTGGGCGCCGCCGAGGCCGCGCGCGCCGCGCCCGACGGCTACACCTGGCTGTGGACCACCGACACGCTGCTGACCGTCAATCCGCACGTCTACCCCAAGCTCAACTTCAAGCCGGCCGACCTGCAGCCGGTGATGCGCGCCAGCGCCTTCAGCCAGACGCTGGTGTGCAACCCCGGCGTGGGCGTGAAGAGCGTGCCGGAGCTGGTTGCCAAGGCCAAGGCGAGTGCCGCCAAGCCGCTAAGTTATGCCTCGGGCGGCGCCGGCTCGCCGGGGCACCTGAGCACCGAGCTGTTCAAATCGGTGGCCGGCATCGAGCTGAGCCACGTGCCCTACAAGGGCCCGGCGCCGGCGATGCAGGACGTCATCGGCGGCCAGGTCGATTGCGGCTTCCTCGCCGGCCCCACGGTGCTGCCGATGGTGCGCGCCGGCAAGCTGGTGGCGCTGGCCGTCTCGGGCGCGCGCCGCTCGCCGCTGCTGCCCGAGGTGCCCACCGTCGCCGAAGCCGGCTACGCCGGCTTCGACGCCACGTTCTCGCTGGTGCTGTACGCGCCGCGCGGCGTGCCCAAGGCCACGCTCGACGCGATGAACGCCGCGCTGGCCGCCGCGCTGAAGCAGCCCGAGGTCGTGGAGCGGCTGCGCCAGTCCGACCAGGAGGTCGTGGCCTCGACGCCCGAGGCCGCCGCCGCGCGGCTGGAGGCCGATGGCAAGGTCTGGGGCGCGGTGGCCAAGAAGATCGGCCTGCAGCTCGATTGAGGCGGCGGGCGGCGGGCGGCGGGCGGCGCTAGCATGCGCCGCATGTCGACCCCCGAAGCCTGCCGCCGTCATTGGCTGTTAGCCGCGGCTGCGGCCGCTTTGACGCTGCCCGCCCAGGCGGCGTTCCCCGAACGCGCGATCACGCTGATCGTGCCTTTCGCGCCCGGCGGCATTGCCGACCTGACGGCGCGCGCCGTCGCCGAGCAGATGGCGCGCACGCTCGGCCAGCCGATGGTGGTGGACAACCGGCCGAGCGCCGGCAGCATCGTCGCCAGCCAGGCGGTGGCCACGGCGCGGCCCGATGGCCACACGCTGCTGCTGATGACCAATGCCAACGCCGTCAGCGTGGGGCTGTTCCGCAAGCTGCCGTACGACCCGGTGAAAGACTTCGCGCCGGTCGGGCTGATCGGCAGCTTCGACATCGGCTTGTTCACGGCCGCCGGCTCGCGCTTCGCCACGCTGGGCGATGCGCTGGCCTTCGCGCGCGCGCAGCCGGGCAAGCTCAACATCGGCACCATCACGCCGGGCAGCACCCAGCACTTGAGCGCCAAGCTGTTCGAGACGGTGGCCGGCATCGAGGCGCTGGTGGTGCCGTACAAGGGATCGCCGGCGCTGCTGACGGCGCTGCGCAGCGGCGAGGTCGACCTGGCCTTCGAGGTGCTGGGTCCGATGCTGCCGCAGGTGCAGGCCGGCGTGGTGCGCGCGCTGGCGGTGTCGTCGGGCCGGCGCAGCCCGGCGCTGCCGCAGGTGCCCACGGTGCAGCAGGCTGGCGTTCCCGGCTACGACGTGGCCAGCTGGAACGCCATCGCCGCGCCAGCGGCCACGCCGGCCGCGGTGGTGGAACGGCTCAACCGCGCGCTGCGCGAGGCGGTGGCCTCCGGCGCCGCGCAGGAGCGGCTGCAGCCGCTGGGCGTGCGCCTGCAGGCCGGCGCGCCGGCGGAATTGCAGGCGCTGCTGGCCAGCGAGATCAAACGTTGGGGCGCGGTGATCCGGGCGGCGAAGATCGAGCCGGAGTGAGCGCGATCCGGGTCTGCCGGTCGCCCTCGCTCCCCCTCGGGGGGACGACGCGAAGCGTCAAAGGGGTTCACCGGGCGGCTCAACCGAACCAGATCTGGTACAGCCCCACGGCCACGTGGCCCCAGATCAGCAGGTTCAGCGAGAACATCGCCAGCACCTTGGACGTGTTCCAGAAGCCGCGCGCGCGCTTCGACCAGACGTCGACGCCGGTGATCACGTAGAGCAACAGGCACAGCACCGACGGCACGAAGGTGCCGACGATCAGCACGCCCATCACCCAGTAGAAGACTTTCATCGGGCGATTATTGCGGCCGCAGTGCCATCAATTCGGCGGCCAGGTTTTCGTAGGCCTGGGCGGCGTGCAGCAGAGCGGCGTCGCCCTGCGGCGGGCCGATCAGCTGCAGGCCCATCGGCCAGCGCCCGTTGGCGTGGAAGCCGGCCGGCAGGCTGATGGCCGGCAGCCCGGCGAAGGTGGCGTAGATCGTCACCTCCATCCAGCGGTGGTAGGTGTCCATCGCGCGGCCGGCCACCGTGCGCGGCCAGGTCTCGCCGGCGGCGAAAGGCCAGGTCTGCGCCACCGGCAGCGCCAGCACGTCATAACGCTGGAACAGCGTCAACATCTGGGCGTAGAAGCGCGTGCGCGTCTCGGCGGCGCGCATGAAGTCGTTGCAGCTCAGGCCGGCGGCCTGGTCCAGCTCCCACAGCGCCTCGGGCTTGACGCGTTCGCGCGTGGCGCCGGGCCGCGCCAGCGCGGCGCCGACCACCGGCGCCACCAGTGCGCGGCGCCACAGCAGCCAGGCCTGCCACAGCGCGTCGAGGTCGACGCCCAGGCCGGCCGGCTCGACCGCGGCGCCGCCGCCTTGCAGCCGCGCCAGCGCCTGTTCGCAGACGGCGAGCACGCCGTCTTCCATCGCCAGGTGGCCGCCCAGGTCGCCCAGCCAGCCGATGCGCAGGCCGCGCGCGCCGGCGTCGGGGGGCGGCACGAAGTCGGGCACCGGGCCGCTGATCGACAGCGGCACGCGCGGGTCGTGGCCGGACTGCGTCGACAAGAGCCGCGCCACGTCGCGCACGCTGCGGCCCATCGGCCCGTCGGTGGCGAGTTGGCTGACGAACAGCTCGGGCCGCGGCCAGCCGGGCACGCGGCCCTGGCTGGGGCGCAGGCCGATCACGTGGTTCCAGCCCGCCGGGTTGCGCAGCGAACCCATGAAGTCCGAGCCGTCGGCCACCGGCAGCAGCCGCAAGGCCAGCGCCACCGCGGCGCCGCCGCTGCTGCCGCCGGCGCTGACGGCTGGGTCCCAGGCGTTGAGCGTGGTGCCGAACAAGGGGTTGTAGCTGTGCGAGCCGAGCCCGAACTCGGGCATGTTGGTCTTGCCGACGACGATGCAGCCGGCCGCCTTCATGCGCTGCACGAACAGGCTGTCGGCGGCGGGCATCACGTCGGCCAGCAGCGGCGAGCCGAAGGTGCTGGCAAAACCCACCGCGTTGCCGGTGTCCTTGATGGCCTGCGGCAGCCCGTGCATCCAGCCGAGCGACTGGCCGCGCGCCAGCAGCGCGTCGTGCGCGTCGGCCTGTTTCAAGAGCTGCTCGTCGTCGGCCAGGCTGACGATGGCGTTGACGCGCGGGTTGAGCGCGTGGATGCGCTGCAGCGTGGCCTGCATCACCTCGCGGCAGGAGACCTGGCCGGCGTGGATGGCGGCGCTCAGCGCGCTGGCGTCAAGGGCGGTGAGGTCGTCCATGGCTCAGTTCTTCTTGCCGTTGTTGCTGCAGTCGCAGGCGTCGAAGCCGTTGTCGAGCACGACGCGCCAGCCGCCCGCGGGCTCGCGCCGCCAGGTGGACACGTAGCGCGAGACCACGCGGCCGTCGGGCAGCGACACCGGGCCTTCGGAGTAGGCCAGGTTGCCGCTGGCCAGCACCTCGATGATCTCGGGCTTCCACAGGAACGGCGCCGCGGGGCCGCGGAAGAAGCGCTCCCAGTGCATCAGCACCGCGGGCTTGCCGCGCAGCGGCTTGCCGCCGTTGACGAAGGTGGCGTCGTCGGCGATCCAGCTCGCGAAGGCGTTGAAGTCGCGCGCGCCCATGCTGGCGGCGAAGGCGATCTCGCTGGCCCGCACCTGCTCGGCGGCGCTGGTCAGGTCGGGCGGCGGCGCGGCGCAGCCGGCCAGCGCGAAGGCGCCGGGCGCGGTGGCTGCAGCTAACAAGGCAGATCGACGGTTCACCAGCGGTCCTCCCGGTTGAACGGCATCGGCGCCGGGCCGTGCGCCGCTTCCCACTGCGCGGCCACGCGCAGCAGCAGCAGGTCGTGGCCGAAGTCGGCGGCCAGCATCGCGCCGATCGGCAGCCCGGTCGCCGAGCGGCCGGCCGGCAGCGAGATCGCCGGCGCCCCGGTGGCGTTGGCCAGCGGGCAGAACGGCGAGTAGCGCCACAGCCCCTGCGGGCCCAGGCGGTAGTCGATGTAGTCGGCGCTGCGGCCGAGGTCCATCACCCAGCGGCCCAGCGGCGCCGGCGGCTCGGCCAGCGTGGGCGTCAGCAGCAAGTCGTGCTGCTGGTGGAAGGCGGCCATGTGGCGGCTGAAGGCGTGGAAGCGCTCCACCGCGCGCAGGTAGTCGGCGGCCGACAGCGAACGCGCGGTCTGGTAGGCGCTCCAGACCACGGGCTCGACCTCGTCGGCGCCGATCGCGCGGTCGCGCGCCTGGGCCACGCCGTCCAGCAGCACCGCGGTGCCGGTGGCTACGGCCAGCATCACCGGGTGCAGCACGTCCAGCGTGCGCAACGCCAGGCGGACCGGCTGCACCTGGTGGCCCAGGCCTTCCAGCTGCGCGGCGAAGCGGCGCACCGCGGCGGCCACCTCGGGGTGCACCGGGTCGCCTTCGTAGAAGGTGTCGACGAGGCCGATGCGCAGGCCGCGCGGCGGCTGCTCCAGCGTCAGCAGGCCGTCGGCCGGCAGCGGCGGCGCGGCATAAGGCGCGCCGGCGTCGGCACCGGCGCCGACGAACAGCGCGCGCGCGCAGTCGCGCACGCTGCGCGTGAGCATGTGGTCGGTGGTCAGCCCGCCCCAGCCTTCGCCGGCCAGCGGGCCCACCGGCATCAGCCCGCGCGAAGGCTTCAGGCCGATCAGCCCGCAGGCCGACGCCGGGATGCGGATGGAGCCGGCGCCGTCGTTGGCGTGGGCGATCGTGTTGGCGCCGCTGGCGGTGACCGCGGCCGCGCCGCCGCTGGAGCCGCCGGACGAATGCGCCGGGTTCCAGGGGTTGCGCGTCGGCCCGCCGTAGGCCGCCGCCTCGGTGCTGGCGTTCATGCCCAGCTCGGGGCTGGTGCTGCGGCCGTAGGGCACGAAGCCGGCGGCCAGATAACGTTGAATCAGGGTGCCATCGGCCGGCCATTCCATGCCCTCGCCGGACAGCCGCGAGCCCATGCGCGAGGGCAGGCCGCGCAGCGCGGTGGCCGGGCCCACGTCCTTCAGCAGCAGCGGCACGCCGAAGAAGGGGCGGCGCTGCAGCAGCGCGGCGCGCTCGGCGTCGCTGCGGCAGGCGGCCCATTCGCCGTCCAGCGCCGCGGCGTGCTGGTGGCCCAGCTCGGGCCGCAGCAGCGCCACCGCGTTCAAGGTGGGCTCGACGGCGGCGAGGTCGGCCAGGCTGCGCTCCAGCGCCTGCCGCGCGCTGCAGCCGCCGGCCGCGATGTGGCGCGCCAGGGCGGTGGCGTCGCCTTCGAACCAGGGGCGGGGCAGGGCAGGCGGGGTCATGACGGCGTCTCCAGGCCGGTCAGCGGCGGGTTGCCGGACGGGCTGCGAATGCTGCAACAGCGGCCACAGCGGCAACGACGGCAAGCGCGGCCGGCGTCCACGTCAAGGCCTCGTGCGCGTGCTGGCGGGCAGTTTCTTCCACGGCAGGTCGGCCGGGTCGGCGGCCATCGGGCCGGCGGCCTTGGCCACCAGCACGGCGCTGGCGTGCGGCGTGAAGTCGGCGCGGAAGTGGTTGCTGCTCTTCACCACGACGATGCGCATCTGCTCGTGCTGGATGCCCACCATGCGCAGCAGCTGGCGGTCGAGCAACTGCTTCTTGCCGCCGACCACGGCGATGCGCACGCCGTCGATTTCCAGGCAGGCGCTGGGGCCCAGTTGCACCGAGACGCCGGTCATCATCGGCCCGGTCAGCGTGCAGCGGCCGTCGGCCAGCGCCAGCACCTTGAAGCGGCCGCGCAGCGGCGGGTCGCTGAGGCTGCCGCTGAAGGTGGGCACCGCCGTGCCGAGGCTGATGTCTATCGTTGCCCCGACGCCGGCGGCGTGCGCGGCGCGGCCGGCCGCCGGGTCGTACATCAGGCCCAGCGCCACCTGGCCGGGGAAGCGCTGGCCGGCGCCTTGCTGCAGCAGCGCGTGCAGCATGCCGGTGGTGTTGCTGTCGCCGCCGGCGCCGGGGTTGTCCTGCGTGTCGGCGATGACCACCGGCTTGGCCGCGCCCGCGGCCAGCGCCAGCGCGCGGCCGACGGCGTCGCGCGCGTCCAGGTAGTCGGGCCGCCACTGCGTGGGCTCGGCGGCGCGCTCGAACAGGCGCTGCACCGCGCGCTCGGTCGCCTCGGGCGTCGGGCCGTGGCCCCAGACCATCGGCGCGCATTCGGCGAAGTCGCTGGCCGGGAAGCCCATGCAGAAGCTCAGCGTCGTGCCGTGCTCGCGGTCCAGCGCCGCCAGCTCGTCGTAGAGGTCCTTGGCCGGCTGCATCCAGGTGCTTTGCGCGTTCAGCGGAATCAGAAAGGGCAGCCGCCGCCAGGCCAGCGGCTGCTTGCGGCCGGCGCGCAGGCGGCGCGCCATCAGCTCGGCGGCCAGCTCGCCGGTGGCCGCCATGTCGACGTGCGGGTAGCTGCGGTAGGCCACCATCGCGTCGGCCTCGCGCAGCATGCGCTCGGTGACGTTGGCGTGCAGGTCCAGGCTGGTGACGATGGGCAGATCAGGCCCGACCACGGCGCGCAGGCGGCCGAGCAGCTCGCCTTCGCTGTCGTCGGCGTGCTCGGCGACCGCGGCGCCGTGCAGGTCGAGGTAGATGCCGTCGAGCCCGCCGCTGGAGCGCGCGGCCGCCTGCGCGTCTTCGACCATGGCGGCGGCAATGCGCTCGAAGGCGTCGCGCGTGACGTAGCTCGACGGGATGGCGCCGGCCCAGCAGGATGGCAGCAGCGTCCAGCCGCGGTGGCGCGCCGCCTCGATGAACCCGGCCACCGGGATGTTGACGCCGGAGAGCGTGTCGACCATTTCCGGCCCGCGGAGGAAGGCGGGAAACGAGTCGCCGCGCGTGAACGCCGCCCAGTCGGCCAGGCTGGGCGCGAAGGTGTTGGTCTCGTGCTGGTAGCCGGCGATCAGGAAGCGGGGCATGGCGTTGGCGATGAGGGGCGGCAGGCGGCGAACGACTATAGGGGCGTCGACCGCCGGCGTCGCCGTGGAATAGAATTCCACGATCGATGAACGACCGTTCCTCCCTGGTGCTGGACGCGGTGCTGCGCGTCTTCAAGCCCGCGGCGCGGCTGCTGCTGCAGAACGGCGTCAGCTACGGCGCATTTGCCACGGCACTCAAGCGGATCTTCCTGGCCGCCGCGCAGGACGAGCTGAAGGCCCGCGGCATGGCGCAGACCGACAGCGCGTTGACGCTGCTGTCCGGCGTGCACCGGCGCGACGTGCGCACGCTGCTGCGCAATGCGCCGGAGGATGACGCCGCGGCGCGGCGCGAGCCCTTGTCGATGGCCGGCGAGGTGGTGGCGCGCTGGCTCAGCAGCACACCCTGGCTGGGGCCCGACGGCGTGCCTCGAACCTTGAGCCGCGGCGCCGAGGCCGACAGCTTTGACGAACTGGTGGCCAGCGTCTCCAGCGACATCCGGCCGCGCGCCGTGCTCGACGAACTCAAGCGCCTGGGCGTGGCCGAGGAAGACGAAGCCGGCGTCCGGCTGCTGATGGCCAGCTTCGCGCCGCGCCAGGGCTTCGAGGAGATGACCTGGCTGTTCGCCGACAACCTGCACGACCACCTGGCCGCCGCAGCCGCCAACCTGCAGGGGCAGAGCAACTTCCTCGAACAGTCGATCCATGTCGACGAGATCACCGCGGCCTCGGCCGCGGCGCTGCAGAAGGCCGCGGTGGCGGCATGGAAGGACACCTTCCGCCGCTACATGGCGCTGGCGCAGGAGCGTTTCGACGCCGATGCCGCCAAGGCCCCGCCCGAGCAGCGTGACCAGCGCGCGCGCCTGGGCATGTATTTCTTCATCGACAAGGACAGGGAGAACAAGCCGTGAACATGTCTTGCCGTCTGGGGCTGGCCGCGCTGCTGGCGCTGTTGGCGGGTTGCGGCCCCAACAGTGGCGGCACCGGCACCGGCGAGGGGGCGTTCACGCTGTCCACCTTCGGCGCCAAAGCCACCAGCACCTGCTCGTCGCCGATCGCCACCTCGCTGGACTGCGGCAGCACCAGCCTCGTGCCCGTCGGCGTGACCCAGCTCGCCGGCAGCGGCGCGGTCGTCTTCAGCGGCAGCGACGGTGGCGGCGCCTACCGGCTGACCATCGAAGGCAACCGCGCCGTGCTGGAAGCGCGCTGCAGCGGCGCGCGCTTCGAAGGCGAATGGGGCGTCGCCGCCAATGGCGACGAGCGCTTCTACGGCAGCTGGATCGGGCCGGAACACGCGGCGCTGGCCCGCGCCGCGCAGTTGTGGCCGCAGCCGGTGGCGCTGCTGCGCGACCTGCTGCAGGTGCAGGTGCTGGATGCGGCAGGCAACCCGCTGCTCGGCCCGCTGCTGCTGCGCCGCGCCGCTTCGGCAGCGACGGAGCCTGCCAGCTGCCCATAGCAAAGCGCGCCACTCAGGCGCTGCCGGCGCGGCACGGTACGCGGCGCATACTGCGCGCGACGTGAACGAGCCGCCTCTTCCGCAGCGCTGGCTGCAACCGCTGCAGCAGCCGCGCCTGATGATCGTGCTGCTGGCCCTGGTCCTGCTGGGACTGGGGCTGGCCGGCGACCGGCTCAACGACCAGCGCCACCAACTCGCCTTGCGCGCCGAGGTGCAAAGCCGCCTGGCCGAGCTGCGCGAGCGGCTCAACAGCGACCTCGTCAGCGACCTGCAGTTGATCCGCGGCCTGGTCAGCGTGATCAACCTCGACCCCACGCTCGACCAGCAGCGCTTCGAGCAGGCGGTGCAGCCGCTGCTGGGCGGGCGCACGCACTTGCGCAACGTCGGCGCGGCGCCGGGCATGGTGATCCGGCTGATGGCGCCGCTGGCCGGCAACGAGCGCGCCATCGGGCTGGACTACACCAAGACCCCCGCCCAGTTCGAGGCTGCCGACCGCGCGCGGCGCACGCGCCAGGTGGTGCTGGCCGGCCCGGTGCCGCTGGTGCAGGGCGGCAGCGGGCTGATCGCGCGGCTGCCGATCTACCTGCGCAACCGCGACGGCAGCGAGCGCTTCTGGGGCCTGGTCAGCGCGGTGATCGACAGCGACAAGCTGTTCCGCAGCGCCGGGCTGCTGGACGAGACGCTGGACATCGAGGTGGCGATCCGCGGCGTCGATGCCCAGGGCGCCGCCGGCGCGGTGTTCCTGGGCCGGCCGCAGGTCTTCGGCCAGTCGCCGGTGCTGGCCGACATGGTGCTGCCGCAGGGCTCTTGGCAGATGGCGGCGGTGCCGCGCGGCGGCTGGCGCGCGCACACGGCCTCGCTGTGGTGGCTGCGCGCCGCCTACGGGCTGCTGGCGCTGGCGGTGCTGGCGGCCTTCGTCGCGCTGGTGCGCGCGCGCGAACGCGCCGAGGCGGCGCTGGCCGCGTCGGTGCGCGACGTGGCCGCGCGCAGGCAGGCCGAGGCGGAGCTGGCGCGCCACCGCGACCACCTGGAAGAGCAGGTGTCCCAACGCACGGCGCAACTCGCTGCCGCGAAGGAGGCGGCCGAGGCGGCCAGCGTGGCCAAGTCGCTGTTCGTGGCCAACCTGTCGCACGAGATCCGCACGCCGCTGAACGCCATCACCGGCATGGCCTACCTGATTCGCCACGCCGGCGTCAGCGCCGAGCAGGCGCGGCGGCTGGACACGCTGGAGGCCGCGTCGCGCCACCTGCTGCAGGTGATCAACGCGATCCTCGACCTCTCCAAGATCGAATCGGGCCGCTTCGAGCTGGCGCGCCAGCCGGTGGACCCGCGGGCGCTGGTCGACGAGGTCGGCCAGATGCTGCGCGACACGGTGCAGGCGCGCGGCCTGCGCTGGGTCGGCGAGGTCAACGTGCCACCTCAGCCGCTGCTGGGCGACGCCACGCGGCTGCAGCAGGCGCTGCTGAACTACGCCGCCAACGCGGTGCGCTTCACCAGCACCGGCGAGGTGGTGGTGCGCGTGCGCGTCGAGGCCGAGAGCGAGCGCCGCCTGTGCCTGCACTTCGAGGTGCAGGACACCGGCGTCGGCATCGACGAGGCGACGCTGGCGCGCCTGTTCAACGCCTTCGAGCAGGCCGACAACAGCTCCACGCGCCAGCACGGCGGCACCGGGCTGGGCCTGGTCATCACGCGCCGGCTGGCCGAGCGCATGGGCGGCGCCGCCGGCGCCGACAGCGAGCCCGGCCGCGGCAGCCGCTTCTGGTTCATCGCCTGGCTGGACAAGGGCCGCCCGCCGGCCGCCGACGCGCCGCCGCCGGCCAGCGCCGCGCCGGCCGTGCCGCGGCGCGTGCTGGTGGTCGAGGACGACCTCGTCAACCGCACGATCGCCGCCTTCCTGCTGCAGGACCTGGGCCACCACGTCGAGCTGGCCGAAGACGGCGCGCAGGCCGTGGCCATGGCCGCCACGACGCGCTACGACCTGATCCTGATGGACGTGCAGATGCCGCACATGGACGGGCTGGAGGCCACGCGCCGCATCCGCGCCGCCGCCGCGGCCAGCGAGCCGCGGGTGCTGATCATGGCGATCACCGCCAACGCCTTCGACCAGGACCGCCAGGCCTGCCTGGACGCCGGCATGGACGACTTCGTCGCCAAGCCGATCGACCCCAAGGCGCTGCGCGAGCGGCTGCGGCACTGGTTGCAGGGGGGGTGACGGCGAGGCGGCGCAGGCGACAATCGCCACCTGTCCCTGGTCGCTGCCGGTGTCTCCCATGAAGCGCGCTGAGGTTCTTGCTCAACTGGCGGCCAGCAAGCCGACGCTGGCCGCCCGCTACGGCGTCGTGCGCCTGGCGCTGTTCGGCTCGACGGCGCGCGATGCGGCCCGGGACGACAGCGATGTCGACGTCCTGGTCGCCTTCGATGGCCCGGCCACCTCGGAGCGCTATTTCGGCGTGCAGTTTTTTCTCGAAGACCTGCTCGGTCGTCCGGTCGACCTCGTCACCGACAAGGCACTGAGGCCCGAGCTGCGCCTTTTCGTCGAACGCGAGGCAGTGCATGTCTGAGCCCGCGGCGCGCGAGTGGCGCTTCTACGTCGACGACATGATCGCGTTCGCCGGCAAGGTGCTCGCCTACACCGGCGGGCTGGACCAGCAGGCCTTCGTCGCCAACGGCCTGGTCTACGACGCGACGCTGCGCAACCTGGAACTGATCGGCGAGGCGGCGTCCCGGGTGCCGGAGGACGTTCGAGCGGCTCATCCCCAGCTGCCCTGGCGCCAGATCGTGGCCACGCGCAACCGCCTGATCCACGGCTACCTGGGGATCGACGACGACACCTTGTGGAGCATCGTCGTCACCGACGTGCCGGCCCTGCTGCCGGCGCTCCGCGCGCTGCGGCAATCGTCGGGCTGACCAGGGTGCGGGAGAGGGAGGCTCAAGCCCCGAACGCGAAATCCTTCCCCGGCGCCGCGGCGAACAGCGCGCGCGTGTACTCGTGCTGCGGGGCCGCGAAGACCTGGTGCGCGGGGCCGTACTCGACGACCCGGCCCTTGCTCATCACGGCCAGGAAATCGCACACCTGGCTGGCGACTCGCAGGTCGTGGGTGATGAACAGCATCGCCAGGTTGAGCCGCGACTTGATCTCGTCGAACAGCTGCAGCACCTGCGCCTGCACCGAGACGTCGAGCGCCGAGACGGCCTCGTCGGCCACCAGCAGCTCGGGCTCGAGCATCAGCGCGCGGGCGATGCAGATGCGCTGGCGCTGGCCGCCGCTGAACTGGTGCGGGTAACGTTCCATCGCACTGGCGTCCAGCCGCACCAGCTTGAGCAGCTCGCGCGCCTTGGCCAGCGCCGCGTCGCGCGCCATGCCGAAGTTGACCGGGCCTTCCACCATCGCCTGGCCGACCGTGCGCCGCGGGTTGAGCGAGCGGTAGGGGTCCTGGAAGACGATTTGCACGCGGCGGCGCAGCGGCCGCAGCGCGCGGTGCGGGGCGCGCGCGATCTCGTCGGCGCCGAGCCTGACCTCGCCGCCGGTCGGATCGATCAGCCGCACGATGCAGCGCGCCACCGTGCTCTTGCCCGAGCCCGATTCGCCGACGATGCCCAGCGTCTGGCCCTTGCGGATCTCGAAGTTGACGTCCTGCGCGGCGTGCACGGTGCGGCCCTTGCCGAACCAGCTCTTGTCGAGGTAGGTCTTCTCCAGGCCTCGCGCCGTCAGCACCACCGGGGCGGCGGCGTCGGCCGGCTTGGCGTGCAGGCGCAGCGTGGGCACGGCGCCGATCAGCATCTTCGTGTAGTCGTGCTGCGGGTGCTGCAGCACGGCGTGCTTGTCGCCCACTTCCACCAGGTCGCCCAGGCGCAGCACGGCCACGCGGTGCGCCAGCTCGGCGACGACGCCGAAGTCGTGGGTGATGAAGAGCACGCCGGTGCCGTGCTTGCGCTGCAGTTGCAGCATCAGCTCGAGCACCTGCTTTTGCGTGGTGACGTCCAGCGCGGTGGTGGGCTCGTCGGCGATCAGCAGCACCGGCTCGAGCACCAGCGCCATCGCGATCATGATGCGCTGGCGCTGCCCGCCCGACAGCTGGTGCGGGTAGCTGGCCATCATGCGATCGGGGTCGGGCAGCAGCACCTCTTCGATGATGGCGCGCACCTTGGCGCGGCGCTCGGCGGGCGACAGCTTGGTGTGCTCGGCCAGCACCTCGTCGATCTGGTCGCCGCAGGTCATCACCGGGTTCAGCGCGGTCATCGGCTCCTGGAAGATCATCGACATGCGCGTGGCGCGCAGCTCGCGCAGCCGCGCCAGCGGCGCATGCGTGATGTCCTCGCCCTGCAGCAGGATGCGGCCGCCCGTCACCGGCAACTGCGGCGGCAGCAGGCCCATCACGCCTTGCGCGATGACGCTCTTGCCCGAGCCCGATTCGCCGACCAGGCAGACGATCTCGCCGCGGCCGACGGTGAAGGAGACTTGGCGCACCGCGGTCGCACGGTCGCCGCCCGAAGGCAGCGCGATGCTGAGGTCCTGCACTTCGAGGATGGGCGCGTCGCTGCTCATGATCGCTTCGCCATCTTCGGGTCCAGCGTGTCGCGCAGCCCGTCGCCCAGGATGTTGACCGCCAGCACCGTCACCGCCAGGAAGATGCCGGGGAAGAAGATGTTGTGCGGGTACTCGTTGAACTGCGCGCGGCCCTCGGCCATCACGTTGCCCCAGGTGGGAATCTCGGGCGGCAGGCCGACGCCCAGGAACGACAGGATGGCTTCCACCAGGATGCCCGAGGCGCAGATGAAGGTGCCCTGCACGATCAGCGGCGCGATGGTGTTGGGCAGGATGTGGCGCCACATGATCAGCGCCGTCGGCGTGCCCAGCGACACCGCGGCTTCGACGTAGGGCTCTTCGCGGATGGTCAGCACCAGGCTGCGCACCAGCCGCGTGACGCGCGGGATCTCGGGGATCGCGATGGCCACCACCACGGTGGCCAGGCTGCCGCGCCACATCGCCACCAGCGCGATGGCGATGAGGATCGCGGGGATCGCCATCAGCCCGTCCATCACGCGCATCAGCGGGCCGTCCAGCCAGCGGATGAAGCCCGACAGCAGCCCCAGCACGATGCCGAAGGCCAGCGCCACCAGCGCGGTGCAGATGCCGACGATCAGCGAGACGCGGGTGCCGTACAGCACGCGGCTGTAGATGTCGCGGCCGAAGCTGTCGCTGCCCATCAGGAAGCGGTGCTGCAGCGTCTCGCCTTCCAGCGTGGTGATCTCGCCGCTCTTGCCGGGCAGCAGGTCGCGGCTGGCGGGGTCGAACAGGGCCGGGTCCACGGTGCCCAGCCAGGGCGCCAGCACGGCGATGACGATCAGCACCAGCAGCACCGCGCCGCCCAGCCGCACCGAGCCGTTGCGCCGCACGCGCTGCCAGGCGCTGGGCTGCGTGACGATGGTGGCCGATTCGACCGACAACGTTTCAAGCGTCTTGGCGTCCATCGTCGGCCCGGTCAGTAGCGGATGCGCGGGTCGAAGAACACGTAGCTCAGGTCGACCAGCAGGTTGATCATCACGTAGATGAGGCTGAAGAACAGGATCACGCCCTGGATGGTGGGGAAGTCGCGCGCCAGCACCGCGTCCACCGTCAGCCGGCCGAGGCCGGGAATGGCGTAGACCGATTCGGTGACCACCACGCCGCCGATCAGCAGCGCGATGCCGATGCCGATGACCGTGACGATGGGCACCGCGGCGTTGGCCAGCGCGTGGCGCATCAGCACCTTGGTCTCGGGCAGGCCCTTGGCGCGCGCGGTGCGGATGTAGTCCTCGCCCAGCGTCTCCAGCACGCTGGCGCGCGTGACGCGGGCGATCAGCGCGATGTAGATCACCGACAGCGTCAGCGCCGGCAGCAGCAACTGGTACAGCCAGCCGCCGACGCCGTCGGCCAGCCGCTGGTAGCCCTGCACCGGCAGCCAGCCGAGCTTGAGGCTGACCAGCCAGATCAGCAGGTAGGCCAGCACGAACACCGGGATGCTGAAGCCCAGCACCGAGAAGCCCATCAGCGCGCGATCGAGCCAGCCGCCGAAGCGCCAGGCCGCCAGCACGCCCAGCGGCACCGCCACCGCCACCGCGATGACGATGGTGATCAGCGCCAGCGACAGCGTGGGCTCCAGCCGCTGGCCGATCAGCGCCGTGACGGGCGTCTTGTAGTAGTACGACTGCCCGAGGTCGCCGGTGAGCAGGTGCCCGAACCAGATGGCGAACTGCTCGGGCACCGACTTGTCGAGCCCCAGGCTGGCGCGGATCTGCGCGATCTGCTCGGTGTTGGCCGCGTCACCGGCCAGCACCGCGGCCGGGTCGCCGGGCGTCAGCCGCAGCATCAGGAACACCAGCAGCGCGACGATCAACAGCACCGGAATCGTCGACAGCAGGCGCTTGAAGAGGAAGTTCAGCATGCAAATGCGGCCTTGAATGCGGCCTTGTCTTCCCCTCGGGGACCGGTCGCCGCAGGCGACCAGGGGGCGCGGCGGTATTAGCGCCCTGAACCGGATCCGGGTTCCCCGGTCCGGTTCAGCAGCCCCCCCGGGGGGCGGCCGCCAGGCGGCCGGGGGTCCACTAGTTCTTCTTGATGTTCCAGTAGATGTTGCCGTTGGTGATGAAGAAGCCGCTGATGTTCTTGCGCGCGGCCATCGGCTGGTCGAACTCGCCCAGCGGCGCGTGGGTGCCGATCTCGAAGGCGCGGGCGTGGATCTGGTCGGCCAGCTTCTTCTTCACCGCCTCGTCGGTGCTGCGCATGAACTCGTTGCGCAGCGTGATCATCTTGTCGTCGCTGGCCCAGCCGAACCAGCCCGACTTCTCGCCGCGCGTGTCCATCGCCGGGTTGGCGATCGGGCTCCAGACGTCGAAGGCCTGCCAGGCGGTGAGGAACATCGCCCAGCCGTCCTTCTTGGCGCGGCGGCCGACCAGGGTCTGCCAGTCCATGGCCTGCAGGTCGACCTTGAAGCCGGCCTGGCGCAGCAGTTGCGCGGCCACGTCGGGCAGCTTCTGGATGGCGGCCAGGTCGGTCGGCTTCAGCACCACCACCGGCGTGCCGTCGTAGCCGCTGGCCTTCAGCAGCTCTTGCGCCTTCTTCAGGTTGCCCTTGGCCTGGATGTCGCTGCCGGCGGTGGTGCCGTAGGGCGTGTTGCAGATGAACATCGAGGCGCAGGGCTTGTACAACTCCTTCACGCCGACCTGGGCGCGCAGGAAGGGCTCCTGCGTCATCGCCGCCAGCGCCGCCTGGCGGACCTTCACGTTGTCGAAGGGCTTTTGCAGGTGGTTGAAGCGCGCCATGTACTGCAGGCCGAGGTTGGCATAACGCGGCAACTGCATGTCAGGGTCGTTCTTGGCGTTCTCGTAGAAGTCGAAGCCCAGCGACTCGATGATGTCGATCTCGCCCTTCTTCAGCGCGTTGACCTGGGCCTGCGCGTCGCGCAGCGCCAGGTTCCATTCCACGCGGTCGACGTAGACGTGCTTGCCGCCGGTGGTGCCCGACGGCGGCTCGCTGCGCGGCACGTACTTGGCGAAGCGGGTGTAGACCGCCTTGTCGCCGGGCTTGAACTCGTCCTTCTTGAAGACGTAGGGGCCCGAGCCGATGTGCTCGTCGATCTGCTTGAAGGCATCGGTGTCGGCGATGCGCTTGGGCATGATGAAGGGCACGTTGGACGAGGGCTTGCCCAGCGCCTCCAGCACGAAGCCGCAGGCCTCGCCGAGGAAGATGCGGAAGGTGTCGGGCGAGGGGCTGTCCATGCGCTGCACGAACTGGAACAGCGCCGAGCCCATCGCGTCGCGCTTGCCCCAGCGCTGCAGGCTGGCGATCACGTCGTCGCCGGTGACGGGCTTGCCGTCGTGGAACTCCAGGCCCTTGCGCAGCTTGAAGGTCCACAGCCGGTGGTCGCCGCTCTCGGTCCAGCTCTCCACCATCTGCGGCTTGATCTTGGCGTTCTCGTCGGTGCCGAACAGCGTGTCGTAGATCATGTAGCCGTGGTTGCGGCTCATGTAGGCGGTGGTCCAGATGGGGTCCAGGATCGCCAGGTTGCTGTGCGGCACGATGCGCAGCACCTTGTTGTCGGGCGTCTGCGCCAACGCCTGCGGCGTGCCCAGCAGCAGCATCGCCGCGGCGGCGGCGAAGGACGACAGTGCCAGGCTCAGCCGGCGGCGGGAGATGTGATTCATGCAATCCTCGTCGAGATGGGGTCAGCAACCGCCGGCCGCAACAGCCGCGCGGCACCAAGCCGGGGCATTGTCGGCGTTGATTCTGGCGCGGCCGATCAGTGCAAACACCGTGCCATCGGCCGGGCCGGCGGGACTCATGGCTCAGCCCGGCTCGCGCGCGCCCAGGCGCCGGCGCAAGCCCGGCGGCAGCTGCCGCAACACCTGCTGCGCGTGCTCGCGGCCCTGGCGCTGGATCTTGTCGAAGCGGTTCCACTGCAGCATGCCCACGCGGTGCAGCGGCGGGTTGAAGCACAGCTCGCAACTGGCGCGCGCCTGCTGCCGGCGCGAGGCGCTGTAGAGCATGGTCACGCCCAGCAGCAGCGAGGTCAGCGAGGGCAGCTCGTACTTGCGCCGGCGCAGCGGGCGCAGCCGGTCCCAGGCCAGCGCCCAGGCGCCGGGCAGCTCGGCCAGGTCCAGCGGCCGCGGCTGCTGCAGCGCGAGGTCGACGCCGATCACCGTGCCGACGCCGCGCATGCGGCGCATCACGTCGGTCGGAAAGTTGTTCAGGCTGCCGCCGTCGCACAGCAGCTCGCCGCCATGCAGCACCGGCGGCAGCGCGCCGGGAATGGCGGTGCTGGCCAGCAGCGCGGTGACGAGATCGCCGCGCTCGAGCACCAGCTCGCGCTGCTGCGTGAAGTTGGTGGCCACGCAGAAGAAGCCCTTCCACAGGTCTTCGATCGCCGCCGGCCCGCCCAGCAGGCTGAGCGCCGCCTGGCTGACCGTGCGCCGCAGCCGGCGGCCGCGGATCAGGCTGATCACCGGCACCAGGTTGAAGTCGCCGGTCGGGTTGATCGAGAAGGCCTGCCGCAGCACGCCGATGGCTTCGTCCAGCGGCGGATCGGCGGCGGCCATCGCCGCCATCACGGCGCCGATGCTGGTGCCGCCGACGCGGTCGACCTCGACGCCGGCTTCGCGCAGCGCCTGCAGCACGCCCAGGTGCGCGAAGCCGCGCGCACCACCGCCGGCCAGCACCAGGCCCACCGCGGTGCGGCTTTGCAGCCGCGCCAGCCGCGCCAGGTCGCCGGCGTGGCCGCGGCGCAGGTGCACGTGGTCGTCCAGCGGCCGGCGCGCCAGCCAGGCCGCGGTGCCGGCGGGCAGCCGGGTGTGTTCGTCGTGCAGCAGCACCAGCACTTCGGCGGCGCGCGCCTGCAGCGGCGCGGCGGCGGCGGCCGGCAGCAACAGCTGCTGCTCGGTGGCGTGCAGCGCCGGCGGCTGCGTGGCGTCGGCCAGCAGCAGCAGCTCGTCGCTGTGGCGCGCGCAGCGTCGCGTCCAGCCGCCGGGCGCGTCGTCGCCGAGCAGCAGCACGAAGTCGGCCTCGGCCTCCAGCCGGTCGAGCAGCAGGGCCAGCGGCCGCTCGTCGCCGCCGCTGCGCTGCGCGGCGCCGGGGCCCAGCGCGCGGTCCACCGCGGCGGCGTCGACCACGTGCACGCGGCCGATCGCCGCCAGCGCCTGCGCCAGGCCGCGCGCGAAGTCGGCGGTGTCGACGCCGGCGCTGACCGGCAGCAGGCCCATCGTGACCGGGCGCTCGGCGCTGTCGTGCGACGGCTGGCGTTGCAGGCGGCGGATGACCTCGCGCGTCATCGCCACCGAGGCCTGCGGGCTGCGCGCGACGAGCTGCTCGAAGCCGTGCCGCGGCAGCCGCACCAGCACCGATTCGCGGATCGCCACCACGGTGGCCGAGCGCGGCTCGCCGGTGTAGAGCGCCATCTCGCCGATCACCTGGCCGCGCCCCAGTTCGCGCACGCGGCGCGGCGGGCCGGCTTCGTCGTGCACGAACACGCGCAGGCGGCCGCTGACGGTGATGTACATCGAATCGGCCGCCTGGCCTTGCGTCATCAGCACCTGGCCGGCGGCCAGCTCCACCCATTCGAGCTGCTCGCGCAGCAGCGCCAGCTCGGGCGCGCCCAACTCGCCGAAGCAGCTTTGCAGCAGGCGGCCGAGCAGGTCCTCCTGGTGGGCGTGGCGCGGCGGCGGGACGTTCACGGCCAGGCGGGGCACGGGGGTGGGGCGACGCGGACCATGTTAACCGCGGCGGCGGCGCCGCCGATCCACCGCATCGGCGATGCGCCGCGCGATTGCGGGGGCCGCGCGCGGCCGATTGGCTCTAGCATTCCGGGCATCCAGCCGCTGCCGCCGTCCATGCCCACCGAGATCGACCTCGCGACGCTGTCCATGACGGAGATCTTCCGTCTGCAGAACCTGCTGTCGCAGGAGCTGGTGCGGCGCTTCGAGAGCAGCGCGGCGGTGTGCTTCAGCGACATCGTCGGCTCCACCGCCTACTTCGCGCGCTTCGGCGACGTGGCCGGCCGCGCGCTGCAGCAGTTGCACATCGATTTGCTCGACCGCACGCTGGCCCGCCACGGCGGCCGCATCGTCGACACCGCGGGCGACGGCGCGGTGAGCTGCTTCCTGTCGGCCAATGCCGCCACCGCCGCCATGTGCGAGCTGCAGCATGCGGTGGGCGAGGAGAACGCGCATCGCGAGCGCGACCACCAGCTGGTGCTGCGCATCGGGCTGCACTGGGGCCGCGTGCTGACCGACGGCGTGCAGGTCACCGGCGACGTGATGAACCTGTGCTCGCGCATTGCCGCCTCGGCCGAGCCGGGGCAGATCCGGCTGTCGCGCGACGCCTTCCGCGAGCTGGAGCTCGAGCACCGGCTGCGCTGCCGCCCGCTGGGCGAAGTCGAGCTGAAGGGCGCCGGCCGCGCGCTGGCGTTGCTGGCGCTGGACTGGCTGGACCGCAGCCGCTTCCCGGTGGCGGTGCTGGTGCGCGAGACGGCCGAGCGCATCGAGCTGCCGCTGCAGGACCTGATCTCCTTCGGCCGGCTGGACATCGTCGAAGGCATGAGCGCCAACGACGTCGTGCTGACGCTGGCCGACCCCCAGGCCACGCGGCAGATCAGCCGCTGGCACTTCGAGCTGCGCCGCCGCCCCGGCGGCTACGCCCTGCGCTCGGTGACCAGCCACACCACGCTGGTCGACGGCCAGACGCTGCAGCGCGGCGACGAGGTGCCGGTGGTGCCCGGCAGCGTGGTCTCGCTGGCCGGCGTGATGACGCTCGAGTTCATCGGCAACACGCGGCCCGAGGGCACGCGCAGCGACGAGACGATGATCTTCTAGCGGCTGCCGCCTTTGCGCGGCAGGCGCGGCTTCGCCTGCCGCGTGATGCCCCAGGCCGCTTCGAGCCTGGCAACCATGGCGCGGGCGCCGGCCTGGTGGAGGACGTGCAACAGCTCTGCCAGCGTGTACGGCGGCCGCTTCAGGTCTTGTTGTGCCCTTGCCACGGCACGCTGAACGGCCTGTGGCGCGGCCGAGTCGAGTTCGTTCAGGAATGCGCCGGGGCGCAGGACGCGAACGCCGAGGGCCGCCATCTGGGATTTCGCCATGTCTCGCTCGTTGTCCGTCAGGAGGATGACGTCGCGCGGCACGTCCGGGTCCAGACACGTGTCGACATCGCCATCCGAGTAGCGCCGGAGCGCCAAGGCTGCCGCTGCGACGTGACGGTCCTTGCGGTCGACCTGCGGCGGCACGGCACGGAAATCGGCCGCCGACAACGCGAGCTGCCACTCCGGGCACCGGGCCTTCATGGCCGCCAGGCGTCGCAGGACGAGCGGCTCCTCGACGCCATGGACGAGTCGCAGGTTGCGCACGAACTCGCTGTCGATGTCGTCGGTCCAATGCGCGGAGAAGAGCTTCTCTGCCCGCAAGTCCATCAAGACGTCGGCAAGCCGGGGCCGCAGCAGCACGCAGGTGTCGATGACGACCAGCGTGCCGTCGAGCGTCACGGGCGCGTCTTCCGCTGCCGCTTGCGGCCGGTCGCGGCCGCGTCCTGTTCACGGACGACGTTGACGTAGTGGTCGTCACGGTGCTGGTACAGCCCGGCGTCGACGCCTGCCTGCCGCGGCGTCCGCGCCCCTTGTGCGGCGCGGACCTGCGCCGCGCGGTACGCATCCACCGCCGCGGCGCGCACGCGCCGATGGCCGCCTTCGGTCACGGTGACCTCGCCGAGCTTGCCGGCGTCGCACAGCATCGACACGTAAGGACGGCTCACCTGCAGCAAGGCCGCGGCTTGCGCGGTGGTCAGCAGCGCGGCGTCCGTCGGCCGCGCGACCGCCGCTCCACCGGGCCGCGCGGCTTCCTGCCCGGCCAGCTTGGCGATGAGCGCCATGCGCAGGCTGTGGCCCTCGGCGGTCTCGGCGCTGACCGTCTCCTCCAAGGCCTGCGCGATGACGCCAAGGACCGCGCGGCTCCTGAGGCCGGTGGCCGCCGCCCGTTGGCGCAAAGCATGCTCCACGGCGCGCGCCAGCGGCTCCAGGGGGCCGCCCGGCGCACGCCTCAGGCGACCGACAACGGCCACTGATTCGGCAGAAGGGGTCGAACGGGTTCGCGTCATGGCCATGTCCTGCGCCGTGCGGAGCATAGCACCAGGATCGAATAAATCGAAAAAATCGAAAGAGATGCTGGCCCGACTCGTGGCTGGCGGCAACGTTGCAGGCCCGAGTGGGTTATCATCGCGGTCGCAGGCCTCTCATCTGACCGTCGTACGGCGACTCTGCTCAGTGCCCACCGGCCGCCCCCAAAGGCTGGCGCGACGCGGTTGATCTCTCCCCGGTGTTCTGTTGTTTGACTCTGCAACGCGCATGGCCGTTTCGGCATGCGCGAACACCTATTGGAAAGATCGAAGACATGGCAACGCAAACCGGCGTGGTGAAGTGGTTCAACGAGGGCAAGGGTTTCGGCTTCATCGCCCCCGACGATGGCAGCAAGGACCTGTTCGCCCATTACAGCGAAATCAAGACCACGGGCTTCAAGACCCTGGCCGAGGCGCAACGCGTCGAGTTCGAGGTGACCGAGGGCAAGAAGGGCCTGCAGGCCTCCAACATCCGCCCGCTCTGAGCGGAGACCCCCGCGCATGGCCAAGGAAGAACTGATCGAGATGCAAGGCCGGGTGGACGAAGTGCTGCCCGACTCACGCTACCGCGTGACGCTGGACAACGGCCACCAGCTCGTGGCCTATTCCGGCGGCAAGCTGAAGAAGAACCACATCCGCATCCTGGCCGGCGACAACGTGTCGCTGGAGCTGTCGCCCTACGACCTGAGCAAGGGGCGGATCACCTTCCGGCATCTCGGCCGAAGGACCTGACGACCCCCGGCCGCTGGGGCGGCCGCCCCCCATGGGGGCTACCAAACCCGACCGGCAAAGCCGGATCGGGTTTGGCGCGCTAACGACGCCGCTCCCCCTGGCCGCCTGCGGCGGCCGGTCCCCCTGGGGGACTGCTAATCCGCCGGCTCGCTGTCGTCGTCCAGTAGCACGATCAACTCGTCCAGCGTGCGGTAGAAATCCTGCGTGAAGCGATGGCCAATGCGCTGCTCGATGGCGGCGTAGACGGTCTCGATCTGCGGCGCCAGCTTGCGCGCCAATGCGCGGCCCTTGGGCGTCAGCGACACCTGCACGCGCCGCGCGTCGTGGTCCAGCCGCACGCGGCTGACCACGCCCAGATCGTCCATGCGCGCCAGCACCCCGGCCAAGCTGGGGCTGCTGATCGCGCACAGCGTGACGATCTGCCGCGGCTCCAGCGGCCCCAGTTCCAGCAGCGCGCGCACGATGCGCCATTGCTGCTCGGTCACGCCGGCGGCGTTCAGCGCCGGGCGGAAGCGCGCGATCACGCGCTCGCGCGCCTGCAGCAGCAGCAGCGGCAAATTGCGATGGCGGAAGACCTTGGCGGCCTCGTCGTCTGACATGGCGTGATTGTGCTTGACCACTCACATCTTAGCAATTACATTGCTGCGATGTGAGTGATCGAGCGTGGCTGCCGCCGATGGAACGTCTTGCCTTCGACTTCGCGCCCTGGCGGCTGTCCGGCCAGGTGGTCGGCGTGCTGCTCAACCACCGGCCGGCGCTGGCGTCGCTGGGCGATGCGGTGCACGCCGCGCCCTACAAGGCGCCGCCGAAGGCACCGGTGCTGTACCTGAAGCCGCGCAACACGCAGGTGGCCAGCGGTGCCGCGGTGGCGGTGCCGGCCGGCGTGCCCGAACTGGAAATCGGCGCCGCTCTCGGCCTGGTGGTCGGCCGCACGGCCTGCCGGGTGAGCGAGGCGCAGGCGCTGCAGCACGTGGCCGGTCTGGTCGTCGTGGCCGACCTCAGCGTGCCGCACGACCGCTTCTACCGCCCGTCGGTGCGCCTGAAGGCGCGCGACGGCTTCTGCCCGCTGGGGCCGCGCGTGTGGCCGCTGTCCGCGGTGGCGTCGCCGGACGAGCTGGCGGTGCAGGTGGCGGTCGACGGCCGTGTCGTCCACGAAACCACCACCGGCGAGCGCATCCGCCCGGCCGCGAAGCTGTTGGCCGACGTCAGCGACTTCATGACGCTCGCGCCGGGCGACGTGCTGCTGCTGGGCGTCTCGCACGGCGCGCCGCGCGTGGCGGCCGGCCATGCGGTGGCAGTTTCGGCTAGCGGCCTGGGCACGCTGTCGTTCACGCTGGTGCCGGAGGCCGAATGAGAACCGCCCGCGTCGCCTACGCCGGTGCCGTGCACGAAGCGCGGCCGCACGAACAAGGCCTGCAACTGGCCGACGGCCGCGTGCTGGCCGAGGACCAAGTGGTGTGGCTGCCGCCGCTGGCCGAACCCGGCACCATCATCGCGCTGGGCCTGAACTACGCCGACCACCTGAAGGAACTGGCCAAGGAGCTGACGACCACGGCCCGCGACGAGCCGCTGGTCTTCCTCAAAGGCCCGGGCTCGCTGATCGGCCACCGCGGCTTCACGCGGCGCCCGGCCGACGCCACCTTCATGCACTACGAGTGCGAGCTGGCGGTCGTCATCGGCCGCTCGGCCCGCCGCGTCAAAGCGGCCGACGCGCTGGCCCACGTGGCCGGCTACACCGTCTGCAACGACTACGCGGTGCGCGACTACCTGGAGAACTGGTACCGCCCCAACCTGCGCGTGAAGAACCGCGACGGCGGCACCGTGCTGGGCCCCTGGCTGGTGTCGGCCGACGAGGTCAGCGACCCGCAGGCGCTGGCCTTGCGCACCACCGTCAACGGCCGCGTCGTGCAGCAGGGCAGCACCGCGAACATGGTCCACTCGGTGGCCGCGCTGATCGAATACCTGAACGACTTCATGACGCTGCAAAGCGGCGACATCATCCTCACCGGCACGCCGGAAGGCACCGTCAACTGCAACGCCGGCGACGAGATCGCCTGCGAGATCGACGGCATCGGCCGCCTCGTCAACACCTTGATCATCTGAGCTCATGTACGACACCGAATCGCTCGCGCTGCTGGCGCCGGCCTTGCAACGCCTGGCCGCGGGCCACGCCGACCTGCCGCCGGTGAGCAGCGCGCCGCAACCCGCGGCCGACGGCGACGCGATGGCCGCGGTGCTGATGCAGGTGGCCGGCCGCCTGCAGGACAACTACCCCTACGCGCACCCGCTGTACGCCGGCCAGATGCTCAAGCCGCCGCACCCGGTGGCGCGCCTGGCTTATGCGCTGGCGACCTTCGTCAACCCCAACAACCACGCGCTCGACGGCGGCCGCGCCAGTTCGGCGATGGAGCGCGAGGCGGTGGCCGGCATCGCCGCGATGTTCGGCTGGACGCAGCACCTCGGCCACCTCACCGGCGGAGGCACGCTGGCCAACCTGGAAGCGCTGTGGGTCGCCGACCAGCTTCACCCCGGGCGCAAGATCGTCGCCTCGGCGCAGGCGCACTACACCCATGCGCGGCTGACCCAGGTGCTGAAGATCCCGTTCCAGGCCATCGCGCACGACGAGCGCGCGCGCATGGGCGTGGCCGCGCTGCAGGCCGCGCTGGAAGCCGGCGACGTCGGCACCGTGGTCGTCACGCTGGGCACCACCGCGGCCGGCGCGGTGGACCCGCTGCCGGCCATCCTGCGCCTGCGTGAACGGCACGGCTTCCGCATCCACGTCGACGCGGCCTACGGCGGCTACCACCGCCTGGCGGGCAACCTGGGCGCGGATGCTCGCGCCGCCTTCGACGCCATCGGCGAGGCCGACTCCATCGTCGTCGACCCGCACAAGCACGGCCTGCAGCCCTACGGCTGCGGCTGCGTGCTGTTCAAGGACCCGTCGGTCGGCCGCTTCTACCGCCACGATTCGCCGTACACCTACTTCAGCTCGAAAGAGCTGCACTTGGGCGAGATCAGCCTCGAATGCTCGCGCGCCGGCGCCGCCGCGGTGGCGCTGTGGGCGACGATGCAGCTCTTCCCGCTGCAGCGCGGCGGCGCTTTCGCGCAAGGGCTGGAGGCCGGGCGCGAAGCAGCGCTGGCGCTGCACGCCAGGCTGGCCGCCGACCCGCGCTTCCTGACGGCGCTGGCGCCTGAGCTCGACATCGTCGTCTGGGCGCCGCGCGGCGCCAGCGCATCGGAGGTTTCGGCGCGCTCGCAAGCCATCTTCGACGCGGCGGCGCGCGAAGGCCTGCACCTCGCGGTGGCCAGCTTCCCGAAAGCCTTGTTCCCGCAGTGGAACATCGCCTGGGACCGCGACACCGTGGCCTGCCTGCGCGCCTGCCTGATGAAGCCCGAGCACCGCGACTGGCTCGACCCGCTTTACGCGCGGCTGGGCCAGGCCACCGACGCCGTCGTGTCGAATTGATTGAGACGTTAGCCAAGCTGCCATGCACATCCAGCACCTGATCAACGGCGAGGCGGTCGACAGCCGCGAGCGCTTCGAGACCGTCAACCCCGCCACGCAAGCCGTGCTGGCCACCGTGGCCAGCGGCGGCGCCGACGAAGTCAACGCCGCGGTGGCGGCGGCCAAGGCGGCGTTCCCGGCCTGGGCCGGCATGGCGGCGGCCGAACGCGCCAAGCTGATCCGCAAGCTGGGCGAGCTGATCGCCAAGCACGTGCCCGAGATCGCGCGCACCGAGACCATGGACACCGGCCAGGTCATCGCGCAGACCGGCAAGCAGCTGGTGCCGCGCGCGGCCGACAACTTCCACTACTTCGCCGAGATGTGCGTGCGCGTCGACGGCCACACCTACCCCACGCCCACGCACCTGAACTACACGCTGTTCCATCCGGTCGGCGTGTGCGCGCTGATCAGCCCCTGGAACGTGCCCTTCATGACCGCCACCTGGAAGGTTGCGCCCTGCCTGGCCTTCGGCAACACCGCGGTGCTGAAGATGAGCGAGCTGTCGCCGCTGACCGCCGCGCGCCTGGGCGAGCTGGCGCTCGAAGCCGGCATCCCCAAGGGCGTGCTCAACATCGTGCACGGCTACGGCAAGACGGCCGGCGAGGCCCTGGTCTCGCACCCCGACGTGCGCGCGATCTCGTTCACCGGGTCCACCGCCACCGGCAACCGCATCGTGCAGGCCGCGGGGCTGAAGAAGTTCAGCATGGAACTGGGCGGCAAGAGCCCCTTCGTGATCTTCGACGACGCCGACCCCGCGCGCGCCCTCGACGCCGCGGTGTTCATGATCTTCAGCAACAACGGCGAGCGCTGCACCGCCGGCAGCCGCATCCTGGTCCAACGTTCGATCTATGCCGATTTCGTGCCGCGCTTCGTTGAGCGCGCGAAGAAAATCCGCGTCGGCGACCCGCTGGACGAGCAGACCATCGTCGGCCCGATGATCAGCCCCGAGCACCTGGCGAAGGTGCGACGCTACATCGAGCTGGGGCCGAAGGAAGGCGCCACGCTGCTGTGCGGCGGGCTGGACGCGCCGGCGCTGGCGGGCGATCTGGCGCGCGGCAACTTCGTGCAGCCCACGGTGTTTGCCGACGTCGACAACCGCATGAAGATCGCGCAGGACGAGATCTTCGGCCCGGTGGCCTGCCTGATCCCGTTCGACGACGAGGCCGACGCGGTGCGCATCGCCAACGACATCGCCTACGGCCTGTCGAGCTACGTCTGGACCGAGAACCTCGGCCGCGCCCACCGCGTGGCCGCCGGCATCGAGGCCGGCATGTGCTTCGTCAACAGCCAGAACGTGCGCGACCTGCGCCAGCCCTTCGGCGGCACCAAGGCCAGCGGCACCGGCCGCGAAGGCGGCACCTGGAGCTACGAAGTCTTCCTGGAGCCCAAGAACGTCTGCGTGAGCCTCGGCTCGCACCACATTCCGCATTGGGGAGTTTGAGCATGCAGCGCCGACACCTGTTGCAAGCCGCGGCGCTGCTGCCGCTGGCGGCGCAAGCGCAAGCCTGGCCCGCCAAGCCGCTGCGGCTGGTGGTGCCGTTCCCGCCCGGCGGCACGACCGACGTCGTCAGCCGCCTGGTCGCCGCCGAACTGGCCAAGGCGCTGGGCCAGCCGGTGGTGGTGGAGAACAAGCCCGGCGCCGGCACCGTGATCGGCGTCGACAGCGTTGCCAAGGCGGCGCCCGACGGCTACAGCCTGGTGACCGTGGCCAACAGCTTCTGCGCCAACCAGACGCTGGTGAAGAGCCTGCCTTACGACAGCCAGCGCGACCTGCGCCCGGTGGCGCTGATGGGCTTGTCCGAGCACGTGCTGGCGGCTTACCCCGGCAGCCAGATCCGCAACCTGGCCGACCTGGTGGCCGCCGCCAAGCGCGCCCCGGGCAAGCTCAGCTATGCCTCGTTCGGCAACGGCACCTCGGCGCACTTGTCGGGCGAGATGCTGAAGGCCGCCGCCGGCATCGACCTCATCCACGTGCCCTACAAGGGCCAGGCGCCGGCGCTCAACGACCTGCTGGGCGGCCAGGTGACGGTGATGTTCGGCAACTGGCCCGAGTTCCGCGGCCACGTCAAGAGCGGCAAGCTGGTGGCCGTGGGCATGGCCACGCTCCAACGTTCGACCTATGCCCCCGAGGTGCCCACGCTGGCCGAGCAAGGCCTCAAGCTGGAGAGCAATTCGTGGAACGGCGTGCTGGCGCCGCGCGGCGTGAGCGACGCCGTGGTGCAGCGCCTGAACGCCGAGATCAACGCCGCGCTGAAGGCGCCCACCGTCGTGCAGGCCTTCGAGGCCGGCGGCATCACCGCGCTGCCGGGCACGCCCGAGCGCTTCGGCGCCTTCATCGCCAGCGAGATCGAGAAGTACGCTGGCGTCATCCGCAGCGCGCGCATCACCCTGGACTGAAGGAGACACCGTCATGGGCAAGCTTGCACTGGCCGCCAAGATCACCCACGTGCCCAGCATGTACCTGAGCGAGCTGCCGGGCCCGCGCCACGGCACGCGGCAGGACGCGATCGACGGCCACGTCGAGATCGGCCGCCGCTGCCGCGAACTGGGCGTCGACACCATCGTCGTGTTCGACACGCACTGGCTGGTCAACGCCAACTACCACATCAACTGCGCGCCGCAGTTCGAAGGGCGCTACACCAGCAACGAGCTGCCGCACTTCATCAGCAACATGAGCTACGGCTTTCCGGGCAACCCGGCGCTGGGCCAGCTGCTGGCGAAGACGGCCAACGAGATGGGCGTGGAAGCGCTGGCGCACGACCGGACCACGCTGGCGCCCGAGTACGGCACGCTGGTGCCGATGCGCTACATGAACGCCGACCGGCATTTCAAGGTGGTTTCGGTTTCGGCGTTATGCACCGTGCACTACCTCAACGACAGCGCGCGCCTGGGCTGGGCGATGCGCCGCGCGGTGGAAGAACACTACGACGGCACCGTCGCCTTCCTGGCCAGCGGCTCGTTGAGCCACCGCTTTGCGCAGAACGGCCTGGCGCCCGAGTTCGCGTTCAAGATCTGGAGCCCGTTCCTGGAGCAGTTGGACCACCGCGTGGTGCAGATGTGGCAGCAGGGCGAGTGGCAGGCCTTCTGCGAGATGCTGCCCGAGTACGCCGCCAAGGGCCACGGCGAAGGCTTCATGCACGACACCGCCATGCTGCTGGGCCTGCTGGGCTGGAGCGCCTACGACGGCCGCGCCGAGGTGATCACGCCGTACTTCGGCGCCAGCGGCACCGGGCAGATCAACGTGGTGCTGCCGGTCACGCCGCAGGACGGCCACGCCGTGCCCAAGGCCATGGCCTCGGCGGCCGAGGGCTACACCGCGGTGGCCACCCGCCTGTAGGGGCCGCGGCATGCCGCACCTGGTGATCCTCTACACGCCCAACCTCGAGGCCGAGGTCGAGATGGACGCCTTGTGCCGAACCCTGGCCGACGCGATGCTGACGGTCAAGGACGAGCAGGGCGCGCAGGTCTTCCCGACCGGCGGCACGCGCGTGCTGGCCTATCCGGCCGCGCATTTCGCGGTGGCCGACGGCTCGGGCGACCACGGTTTCTGCTGGTTCAACCTGCGCATGGGCCGCGGCCGCAGCGAGGCCGTGCAGCAGGCCGCCGGCCAGGCGCTGGCCGACGCCGCCAAGGCCTTTCTGGCGCCGCTGCTGCACAAGCGCCGCGTCGGCCTGACGCTGCAGGTCGACGTGGGCGCGGAAGTCTTCGACGCCAAGTTCGGCAACCTGCATCCCTTGTTCGTCAAACCTTGATCACCGCATGCTCGATCACGACACCATTCAACGGCTGGCGCGCCAGCTGCAAGAGGCGCGCAAGACCCGCACGCCGCTGCGCCACTTCAGCCGCCAGCACCCCGGCATGACGGTGGCCGACGGCTACGCCATCCAGCGCGAATGGGTGAAGCTGGAGATCGCCGACGGCCGCCGCATCAAGGGCCGCAAGATCGGCCTGACCTCGCGCGCGATGCAGATCAGCAGCCAGATCGACGAGCCCGACTACGCGCCGCTGATGGACGACATGTTCTTCGCGCAGGGCGGCGACATCCCGATCGGCCGCTTCATCGCGCCGCGGGTGGAGGTGGAGCTGGCCTTCATTCTCGGCAAGCCGCTCAAGGGCCCGGGCGTCACGCTGTTCGACGTGCTCTCGGCCACCGAGTACGTGACGCCGGCCATCGAGATCATCGACGCGCGCATCGAGCAGTTCGACCGCGAGACCAAGGCCATGCGCAAGGTGCAGGACACCATCAGCGACTTCGCGGCCAACGCCGGCATCGTGCTCGGCGGCCGCCCGGTGCGGCCGCTGGACGTCGACCTGCGCTGGGTGGGCGCCATGCTCTACAAGAACGGCGTGATCGAGGAGACCGGCCTCGCCGCCGCGGTGCTGAACCACCCGGCCACCGGCGTCGCCTGGTTGGCCGACAAGATCGCGCCCTACGGCGAAGGGCTGGAAGCCGGCCAGGTCGTGCTGGCCGGCTCGTTCACGCGCCCGGTCAACGCGAGGGCGGGCGACGCCTTCCACGTCGACTACGGGCCGCTGGGGTCGGTGAGCTTCAGGTTCGCCTGAAGCCCAGCACCATCACCGTCCCCACCACGATCAACGCGCCCAGCACCTGCACCGGCGCGATGCGCTGGCCCAGCAGCGCCCAGGCCAGCACCATCGCGGCCACCGGCTCGACGTTGAGGATCGGCGACGAACCGACCACGCCCAGCCGCGGCAGCAGCGTGAACATGATCGTGAACGCGGTGCCGTAGAGCAGCGTCAGCATCGCCAGGCCCCACCAGCCGGGCGCGTGCTGCGGCCATTGCAGCCCGCCCTGGGCCAGCGCGACGGCAAAGCCCAGCACGCCCACCACGCCCATCGTGACGGCGCTGCGCAAGCGGCCGTCGACCGCGGCGATCTCGTGCTGCGTGACCACCATCACCACGCCGAAGGTGGCCGCGGCGCCCACCGCGAAGGCCACGCCGGCGCCGATGCGGCCCCACTGCGCCTGCGCGCCCAGGCCCGAGGCGGCGCCGAAGACGTCCAGCGCCAGCGCCAGCCCGAACAGGATGACCGGCATCGCGACCAGCGTCTGCCGCGCCGGGCTGCGGCCGTAGAGCAGCCGCGCCCACAGCGCCGTCCACATCGGCCAGGTGTTGAAGGCCAGCAGCGCCAGCGCCACCGGCAGCCGCGCCACCGCGGCATACAGGCTCAGGCTTTGCACCGCCACCAGCAGCGAGACGATGCCCAGCATCAGCCGCTGGCGCGGCGCCAGCGCCCACGACACGCGCTGCTGCAGCACCAGCAGGCCCACCACCAGCGCGGTGGCGGCGCTGCGCAGCGCCACCGCGGTGGCGACGTCGACGCCGTCGTTGAAGGCGAAGCGGGCCGCCACGTGGTTGCCACCGAACATGCAGGCCAGCAACAGCAGCATGCCGAAGGCGCGCGGTGACAAGGACGGGGCTGAACTCATGGGCAGGCGCAGGCCCGGCGATCGTACCGGCCCGCCGGCGGGGGGGGGGCGTGCGGGTGGGCGGGCGGTGCGAGAACTCCTGTCGGCGAGCGTCCGACGCTGCGGGCAGCCCGCTTCCGAGGCCCGATTGCGCGCCCCGGCGATGGTGGCGCCGGGGCCCGCTGCCTATCGTTGCGACACGTTCAGCCAGGAGTCCACGCCATGTCTGCCCTGCACCAAGCCAGCCACGCCAGCCCCACCGGCCGCTTCCAGTTGCGCTTCGAATCGCTGTTTCAGCAAGGCCGCGGCCTGGCCTTCCCGTGCGACGGCAAGGGCCAGGTGCAGCTCGACGACCTGTCAGAGCGCGCGCGCTGCAACTACCTGTACGCCCGCGCCGTGGTCGGCCGCGAATTCGCCACGCCGACGGTGCAGCCGCAGTTCGACGATTGAAGTCGCTCAGCAGCCCTCGCCGCCGCGGCGCCGCAGCCGCTGCGCGCCGGCCACCAGTTCATCGCCCCGCGCCTGCCAGCGCAGCGGCCCCGGCGCGGCGCCGACGAGTTGCAGCGCGGCGCCGTCCAGCCGCCCCGGCAGCGTCCAGCCCCTCGGGCCCTGCTGCCAGCTCAGCTGCACGAACTGGTATTGCTGGCTGATGCGCCACTGCAGGCCGCCGTCGCCGCACCACAGCCCGGCCAGCGGCGCCGGCACCACCCAGCGGTAGAGGCGGCTCTTCTTCTCGCGGCCGATGGTCTTGGCGGGCGCGTCGACCACCAGGGTTTCGTCGGGCAGCCAGTCGCCCAGGTCCCAGTCGTGCGAGACGATGCGCGTGCCCGGCGCCAGCGCCAGCAGGGCGGGGCGCAACTGCAGGTTGACCTCGGGCAGCAGGTACATCGTGACGACGGTGGCGCGCGACAGGTCGGTCTTGAACAAATCCTGTTCGAGGAACTCGGCCTTCGCCGCCACGCCCGCGCTTGCCGCCGCGGCGCGGCTGCGCGCCACCAGCTCGGGCACGATCTCCACGCCCAGCCCGCTGGCACCGAAGCGCCGCGCCGCGGTGATGACGATGCGGCCGTCGCCCGAGCCGAGGTCGATCACGTGGTCGCCGCGGCGCACGCCCGCCAGGCGCAGCAGCGCCAGCGTCACGTTGTCGGGCGTGGTGATGAAGGGCACCTCCTCGGCCAGCGGCGGCAGCGGCGGTGGCTGCGACGGCGGCTGGGCGGCGGCAGGCAGCGGCAACACGGCGGCTGCCAGGGCCATGCCAAGGAAGCGACGGCGAAGCATGAGACGATGCTAGCCCCTCAAGACCCGGCGCCTTGCCCGACCCATGGCCGCTGCCAACCTGCTTGCCCTGATCGACGACATCGCCACCGTGCTCGACGACGTGGCCATTCTCAGCAAGGTGGCGGCCAAGAAGACCGCCGGCGTGCTGGGCGATGACCTCGCGCTCAACGCCCAGCAGGTGAGCGGCGTGCGCGCCGAGCGCGAGATTCCCGTGGTGTGGGCGGTGGCCAAGGGCTCGCTGGTCAACAAGGCCATCCTGGTGCCGGCGGCGCTGCTGATCAGCGCTTTCGCGCCCTGGCTGGTGCTGCCGCTGCTGATGGTGGGCGGCGCCTTCCTGTGCTTCGAGGGCTTCGAGAAGCTGGCGCACAAGCTGCTGCACGCGCGCGGCGACGACGCCGCCGAGCACCAGGCGCTGACGCGCGCGCTGGCCGACCCGCAGATCGACCTGGTGGCTTTCGAGCGCGACAAGATCAAGGGCGCGGTGCGCACCGACTTCATCCTCTCGGCCGAGATCATCGCGATCACGCTGGGCGCGGTGGCCGGCGCGCCGTTCGGCACCCAGGTGGCGGTGCTGGCGGGCATTGCGCTGGTGATGACGATCGGCGTCTACGGCATCGTGGCGGGCATCGTCAAGCTCGACGACCTGGGCCTGTGGCTCAGCGGCCGCCCCGGCGCGGCGGCGCGCGCCGCCGGCGGCGCGATCCTGAAGGCCGCGCCGTGGCTGATGAAGGCGCTGTCCATCGTCGGCACCGCCGCGATGTTTCTGGTCGGCGGCGGCATCCTGGTGCACGGCATCGCGCCGCTGCACCACGCAATCGAGGCCTTCGCGCAGCCGCTGGGCGGCCTGGCGGCGCTGCTGTTGCCGACGCTGGCCGACGCGCTGGTCGGCGTGGTCGCGGGCGGCCTGGTGCTGCTGGTGGTCAGCGCTGCCAAGAAGCTGTTCGGCGGCCGCGTCGAAGCGGCCTGAACCGCGCGCCTACTTGCCGGCGACGCCCAGCAGCTCCACCTCGAACTGCAGCACCGCGTTGGGCGGGATCGGGCCGCCGGGCGTGCCGCGCTCGCCGTAGGCGATGGCCGCCGGGCAGGTGAGCTTGGCCTTGCCGCCGACCTTCATCTTCTGCACGCCTTCGGTCCAGCACTTGATCACGCGGTTGAGCGGAAACTCGGCCGGCTGGTTGCGCTTGAACGAGCTGTCGAACTCCTTGCCGTCGGGGAAGGTGCCGCGGTAGTGCACCTTCACGGTGTCGCTGGCGGCCGGCGCGGCGCCGCTGCCGTCCTTCAGCGAGCGGTAGACCAAGCCGCTGTCGGTGACGACGGCGCCGCTCTCGGCGGCGGCGGCCTTCAGCGGATCGGCGTTCTGGGCGGCGGCAGCGAGGGGCAGGGCGAGCGCGAGGGGCATCAGCAGGGAACGAAAAGACGGCACGGGCGGCGACTCCGGGTTCGAAAATGGGGGTGCGATCATCGCAGCATTTGGCCCACCGGCCACCCGCCAGCCGTCACCTGCATTCCGCCACCCGCGACCCGCTGCCCGAGCGCCGATGACCGACCTGCCCCACAGCGTTTTCGTGCTGGCCGTCTTTGCCGTCGTCTACCTGGGCATGATCCTCGGCGGCCTGCCGCGGCTGCACCTGGACCGCACGGGCGTCGCGCTGCTCGGCGCCATCGCCATCGTCGGCGCCGGCGAACTGACGCCCGAGCAGGCGGCGCAGGCCATCCACCTGCCCACCATCCTGCTGCTGTTCTCGTTCATGGTGATCTCGGCGCAGATGCGGCTGGGCGGCTTCTACGGGGCCGTCACGCGGCGCATGGCGGCGCTGCCGCTGCCGCCGGCGGCCTGGCTGGCGCTGGTGATCGCGGTGGCCGGCGCGCTGTCGGCGGTGTTCACCAACGACGTGGTCTGCCTGGCGATGGCGCCGGTGCTGGCCGACGCCTGCCTGCGCCGCCGGCTCGACCCCGTGCCCTACCTGCTGGCGCTGGCCTGCGCCAGCAACATCGGCTCGGCCGCCACGCTGATCGGCAACCCGCAGAACATGCTGATCGGCGCCGTCCTGAACCTGCATTTCGGCAGTTATGTCCAGCGCGCCTGGCTGCCGGTGGTCGCCAGCCTGGGCCTGCTGTGGGCGCTGCTGGCCTGGCGGCTGCCGGCGCCGCGGGACGGCGCCGCGCCGACGCCGTCGCCACCGCCGCAAGTCGGCCGCGACGACGCCGAGCCGCCCTTCGACGCCTGGCAGACCGCCAAGGGCCTGCTGGTGGCCGCGGCGCTGATGCTGATCTTCCTGGCCACCGACTGGCCGCGCGAAGTGGCCGCGCTGGTCGGCGCCGGCGTGCTGCTGCTCAGCCAGCGCTTCCACTCGTCGCGCGTGATGAACCTGGTCGACTGGGAACTGCTGGTGCTGTTCATGGGGCTGTTCGTCGTCAACCACGCGCTGCAGCACAGCGGGCTCACGGCGCAGGCGCTGCAGGCCTTGCGCGACCAGGGCCTGCACCTGGAGCAGACCGGCCCGCTGTTCGCCGCCACGCTGGCGCTGTCCAACCTGGTCAGCAACGTGCCGGCGGTGATGCTGCTGCTGCCGGCCGTGCAGGGGCCGGGCATCGCCACCGCCGAGGCCGGCACGCTGCTGGCGCTGGTCAGCACGCTGGCGGGCAACCTGCTGATCGTCGGGTCGATCGCCAACATCATCGTCGTCGACGCGGCGCGCAAGCGCGGCATCACGATCGACTGGGCGCGCCACGCGCGCACCGGCGTGCCGGTGACGCTGGCGTCGCTGGCGCTGGTGGCGCTGTGGCTCGCCTGGCGCTGAGGCCGCGCGGGCGGACGCCGCCTCAGGGCTTGGGCGGCGCGAAGCGCTGCTCGAACCACTGCTCGATCATGCGCTTCTCGTAGGTCAGCGGGTCGTTGTCGCCGCGCATCGAGTGCATCAGGTAGTTCATGTCGCTGATGCGTTCTTCGCCGCTTTGCAGCGTGCGCTCGCCTTCGCTCAAGGTCCAGCGCAGCGTCATCGCCGGCCAGTCGGCGCCGCCGCGCATCACGCGCAGGTCGTCGGTGCGGCGCATCGGGCGCTGCTCGCCGGCGAGGTCGAGTTCCTGCACGTCGATCTTCAGCGTGCGGCCGTCGGGCAGCCGCGCGCCCAGCGACTTGAAGTAGGCGCCCAGTTGCTCCAGCGTGCGCTGGCCGTCGATGCCGCGGCCGGCGTCGACGTACTGGTCGGCCGGCTTGAAGCCGACTTCCACGACGCCAGCCGCCTGGGCGGCGGCGCCGCCGGCCAGCAAGGCCAGCGCGATGGCAGCGATTCGCATGGTGCACTCCGAAGGCCGCGAGACGAAGCGGCCATCTTGCATCGACCGCGCCGGCGGCGCAAAGGTTCCGCCGCGGCGGCTACTTGCGGGTGCTGTCTTTGAGCGCCGTCACGCGGTTGAACACCGGCTGCTCGGGCCGGTGGTCGACGCGGTCGCTGACGAAGTAGCCGTGGCGCTCGAACTGCCAGTGCGCGGCCGCCGGCGCGCCGGCCAGCGTGGGCTCCACCCAGCCCTGCAGCACGCGCTTGCTGTGCGGATTGAGGTTGTCGCGGAAGTCGCGGCCGCCTTCCTCGGGCTGGTCGGTGGCGAACAGGCGCTCGAAGAGACGCACTTCGGCGGCCAGCGCGTCGTGCCGCGCCACCCAGGTGATGGTGCCCTTGACCTTGACCGCATCGGCCCCCGGCGTGCCGCTCTTGGTGTCGGGGATCACGCGGGCCAGCACCGCGGTCACTTCGCCGGCGGCGTTCTTCTCGCAGCCGGTGCACTCGACCACCACGCCGTACTTCAGCCGCACCTTGTTGCCCGGATACAGCCTGAAGAAGCCCTTGGGCGGCACTTCTTCGAAGTCTTCGCGCTCGATCCAGACCTCGGGGCCCAGCTCGAAACGGCGCTGCCCCAGTTCGGGCCGCTGCGGGTGCGCCGGCGCGTGGCAGGGCTCGCGGTGGGCCTCGCTGCCGAAGACCTCGGTCCAGTTGGTCAGCTTCAGCGGCAGCGGCTCCAGCACGGCCATGGCGCGCGGCGCCTTGCCTTCCAGGTCGTCGCGCAGCGCGATGTCGAGCACGCTGTAGTCGATCCAGATGTTGGTCTTGCTGGCGCCGGTGTCGGCGGCCATCTTGCGGATGCTCTCGGGCGTGTAGCCGCGCCGGCGCATGCCGGCCAGCGTGGGCATGCGCGGGTCGTCCCAGCCTTGCACGATGCCTTCGTCGACCATGCTCTTCAGCTTGCGCTTGCTGGTCATCACGCTGGTGAGGTTGAGGCGCCCGAACTCGTACTGCTTGGGCAGCGGGTGGCTCAGCATGCCGAGCTCCACCAGGCGTTCCAGCAGCCAGTCGTACCAGGGGCGCTGGTCTTCGAATTCCAGCGTGCAGAAGCTGTGGGTGATGCGTTCCAGCGCGTCCTCGATCGGGTGCGCGTAGGCGTACATCGGGTAGATGCACCAGCGGTCGCCGGTGTTGTGGTGGTGCGCGTGCTTGATGCGGTAGATCGTCGGGTCGCGCAGGTTGATGTTGGGCGACGCCATGTCGATCTTGGCGCGCAGCACCATCGCGCCGTCGGGGTGCAGGCCGTCGCGCATCTCGCGCAGGCGCGCCAGGTTCTCGGCCGGCGTGCGGTTGCGGAAAGGGCTGTCGGTGCCGGGGGTCTGGAAGTCGCCGCGGTGCAGGCGCATCTCGTCGGCGCTTTGCTCGTCGACGTAGGCCAGCCCGGCGTTCACCAGCGCCTCGGCGGCGCGGTACATGAAGTCGAAGTAGTCGCTGGCGTAGTACAGGTGGCTGGCGCCGCCGGTGTTCCAGTCGTAGCCCAGCCAGTGCACCATCTCGACGATGGCGTCGACGTACTCCTGCTCTTCCTTCTCGGGGTTGGTGTCGTCGAAGCGCAGGTGGCAGATGCCGCCGTAGTCCTGCGCGAGGCCGAAGTTCAGGCAGATGCTCTTGGCATGGCCGACGTGCAGGTAGCCGTTGGGCTCGGGCGGGAAGCGGGTGCGGATGCGCGCCGGGTCGGGCGCGCCGGCGGCCTGGTGGGCCGCGTCGCCGGGGCTGCCGCCCCAGGGCCGATGATCGTAGGTGCCGGCGTCGAGGTCGCGCTCGATGATGGCGCGCAGGAAGTTGCCGGGCTTGATCTCGTCTTTCGCGGAGGCCGTCATCGGCCGATTTTATCGGCCGGGACCGTGCTTCAAACGGCGCCGAAGGCCAGCACGGCGTTGCTGCCGCCGAACGCGAACGAGCTGCTGATGGCCGCCCGCAGCGCCGGCGCCGCGGTGTCGTCGGGCGCCACCAGGTTCAGCGGGCAGGCCGACTCCACCGCGCCGCCGTGCAGGTTGGGCGGCAGCGCGCGCTGCTGCAGCGCCAGCAGCGTGATGGCCGCTTCCAGCGAGCCGGCGGCGCCCAGCAGGTGGCCGTGCATCGCCTTGGTCGAGCTGACGCGCAGATCGGCCAGCGCCGGCCCCCACACGGCGGCCAGCGCCTCGGACTCGACCACGTCGCCGATCTTGGTGGCGGTGCCGTGGGCGTTGCAGTAGCCCACGTCGGCCGGCTGCAGCCCGGCCTCGCGCAAGGCGGCGCGCAGCGCGCGCGCCTGGCCGGCGGCGTCGGGCTTGGTCAGGTGGCTGGCGTCGCTGCTGAGGCCGTAGCCGAGCAGCCGGCCGTGCAGACGGGCGCCGCGCGCGCGCGCCTGGTCCTCGCGCTCCAGCACCAGGAAGGCCGCGCCTTCGCCGAGCACGAAGCCGCCGCGGTCGGCGGCAAACGGCCGGCAGGCCCGCGCCGCCTGGCCGGGCGCGAAGGCGGCCAGCGTCTGCATGGCCTGCCAGGCGGCGACGACGCCGGGGACGATCAGCGCCTCGCTGCCGCCGGCGATGGCGAGGTCGATCTCGCCGCGCTGCAGCGCGCGCAAGGCCTCGCCGATGGCCACCGCGGCCGAGGCGCAGGCCACCGAATAGGTCAGCACCGGCCCCTTGATGCCCAGCCGGATGGCGGCGTGCGCGGCCGGCGCGTTGGGCATGAAGGCCGGGATGGTCAGCGGCGGCACGCGGCCGCCCTGGGTGCCGCTGAGGTAGGCGCTGTCCAGCGCCGCGGCGCCGCCCATGCCGCAGCCGGCGTAGAGGCCGATGCGTTCGGCATCCAGCCCGGCGGGCGTGCCGGCGTCTTGCCACGCCAGGTCGGCGGCGGCCACGGCGAGCTGGCTGACGCGGTCGACGCCGGCCAGCTGCAGCTTGGTGAACCAGCGCGTTTCGTCGAAAGCGACGGTGGCCGCCGCCGCCGGCTTGGGCAGCTGGCCGGCAAAGACCTCGGCCACCGCCGATTCGCCGCGCCGCAGCGCGGCGAACATCAGGCCCGGGTCTTCGCCGTACGGCGACTGCAGGCCCAGGCCGGTGACGACGACCGCCATGGCCGCCGGCGTCAGGCGGTCTGCGCGGCGCGCGCGCGCACTTCGTCGATGGCTTGCGCCAGCGCCGACAGCGTCTGGATGTCGGGGTAGGCGTCGAGCGACACCTTGAACTTCTCTTCCACCTCGAACAGGAATTCCACCAGCGCCAGCGAGTCGATGCCGGCTTCGAGCATGGGCTGCTCGGGGTCGAGCTGCGCCGGCTCGATGCCGTACTTCTTGTGGATGAGCTGCTGCAGTTCCTCGAGTGAACTCATGTCCGGGGCTCCGTCGCGACCCAGCCTCTGCGGGCTTCGCGGGCCTGGTGCCCGGGGCCGTGACCGTTCGAAATCAGGTGGCGGCGGATCATAGCGCCGGCCTGCCGTCGTCCCGGGCCCACCGTCGGGGGTGCAGCACGCCGTGCAGCGACAACGCGGCAAACGCCGCACCCAGCGCCGCGCCGGCCACCACGTCCAGCGACACGTGTTGCCGCGTCGCCACCGTCGACCACGCGATCAGCGCCATCCAGCCGGCGTTGAGGGCGCGCAGCGCGCGCGGCGCGTCCACGGCTTGCAGCAGCCGGTCGAGCCAGATCGCGGTGAACAGCGCGGTGGCCACGTGCAGCGACGGGCAGGCGTTGCCGGCGGCGTCCACGCCGCGCAGCAGCGCGAAGCCGGCATGGCCTTGCAGCACCGGCGCGAGCTGCTGCGCCGTCCACGGCACCGCGCTCGGCCAGGCCCAGAAGCAGGCCAACCCCGTGACGCACAGCGCCGCCACCCACACGCCATAGGCCACCAGCCAGCGCAGCGAAGGCATCAGCGCCGGCACGACGCCGACGTAGATCCACAGCGACACATAGGGCCAGAAGGCCAGCGGCTGCAGGCCGATCCAGCGGTCCGGGGCCGTCAGCGGCATCAGCACCGGCGGCTGCCGCGGGTGCGCCATCACGAAGAAGTAGCCCTGGAAGAACAGCGTGATGAAGGCGACCACGCCCAGCACCTTGAGCACCGGGTGGACGCGCCACACCCGCTTGAGTCGGCGTGCCCAAGCGGGCGCTGCGCCGGGCAGCGGCGGGGTCGGCGTCAAGCGGGTGGATCCTGTGGCGGCGCGTTCTTTCGGGGGAGGTTATCACCGGGCGCGGGCCGCGATAATCGGTCCCCTGATTGCGCTACGCCCCTAACGCCATGCCTGAAGCCACCGCCGCGCCCGAGGCCGCCGTCGACGTCCTGATCATCGGCGGCGGGCCGGCCGGCAGCACCATGGCCACGCTGCTGGCGCGCCAGGGCCGGCGCGTGCTGATGCTGGAGAAGGAGCACCACCCGCGCTTTCACATCGGCGAATCGCTGCTGCCGGCCAACGGGCCGCTGTTCGACGCGCTGGGCCTGCGCCAGGCGGTCGAGCGCATCGGCATGCCCAAGTGGGGCGTGGAGTTCGTCTCGCAGCAGCACGGCGCGCCCTCGCTGCTGGAGTTCGGCGATGCCTGGGACCGTTCCATGCCCTACGCCTGGCAGGTGCGGCGCTCGGAGCTGGACGAGCTGCTGTTCCGCCACGCGCAGGCCGCCGGCGTGGTGACGCTGGAAGGCTGCCGCGTGCGCGCCGTGGCTTTCGATGCCGATGGCGCCGAGGTCACGGCGGAGCTGGACGACGGCTCGCCGCGCCGCTGGCGCGCGCAATTCGTCATCGACGCCTCGGGCCGCGACACCTTGCTGGCCAACCAGATGGGCAGCAAGCAGCGCAACCCGCTGCACAACAGCGCGGCGCTGTTCGGCCACTTCCGCGGCGCGCAGCGGCTGCCGGGGCGGCTGGAAGGCAACATCAGCATCTTCTGGTTCCAGCACGGCTGGTTCTGGTTCATCCCGCTGGCCGACGGCAGCACCAGCGTCGGCGCCACCTGCTGGCCCAAGTACCTGAAGACGCGCAGCAAGCCGCTGGTCGAGTTCTTCATGGACACCATCGCCATGGCGCCCGAACTGCAGCAGCGGCTGCAGGGCGCCGAGCTGATCGACGACCTCGTCCACGCCACCGGCAACTACAGCTACGGCAGCAACGTCTGCCAGGGCGAGCGCTTCCTGCTGCTGGGCGACGCCTACGCCTTCATCGACCCGGTGTTCTCGTCGGGCGTGCACCTGGCGATGACCAGCGCCTTCGAAGGCGCCAAGGTCGTGCAGGCCTTCTTCGAGCAGCCGGCCGCGCTGCCGGCGGCGCGCCGCCGCTTCGAGCGCGTGATGCGCAAGGGCCCGCGCCAGTTCTCGTGGTTCATCTTCCGCATGACCAACCCGGCGATGCGCGAACTCTTCATGCACCCGCGCAACCCGCTGGGCGTGAAGAGCGCCGTGCTCTCGCTGCTGGCCGGCGACCTCTACGGCAAGACGCCGATCTGGCCCAGCCTGCAGGTGTTCAAAGGCATCTACTGGATCGCCAACCTGGCCAACGCGCGGCGCAGCTGGAAGGCCTGGCGCATGCGGCCGCAACTGGTGGCCGACGTCGGCGCCCTGCCCGGCGAGACGGTGATGAAGGACGGCCGATGAGCCGTTGGTTTTCCACGTTAGCCGCCGCGTTAGCCGCCGCTGCCAGCACCGCCGCCGCGCTGCCCGCGCCGGCCTTGGCCGCCGAACTGCCGCTGTGGGAGCTGGGCCTGGGCGTGGCCGGCCTGTCGCTGCCGCACTACCGCGGCGCCGAGAAGTCGCGCAACTGGCTGCTGCCCATGCCCTACGGCGTGTACCGCGGCGAGATCCTGCAGGCCAACCGCGAAGGCCTGAAGGCCAAGCTGCTGGACTCCGACCGCATCGACTTCGACATCAGCCTGGAAGCCACCGCGCCTTCGCGCAGCGCCGACGAGCCGGCGCGCCACGGCATGCCCGACCTCAAGGGCACCGTCGAGGTCGGCCCCAACCTCAACCTGCGCCTGGCCAGCGGCCCGGGCTGGAAGGTCGAGGCGCGGCTGCCCATCCGCGCCGCCTTCACGCTGCAGACCAAATCGCGCGGCGTCGGCTGGGTGGCGGCGCCCACGCTCAACCTCGACCAGCGCATCGCCGGCTGGAACGTCGGCACCGAGCTGTCGGCGCTGTGGGGCAGCCGCGACTACCACCGCTACTACTACGACGTGGCGCCCGAATACGCCAGCACTGAGCGCCCGGCCTACAGCGCGCGCGCCGGCCGCGGCGGCTGGCAGGCCACGCTGGCCGCCACGCGGCGCGACGGCCGGCGTTGGATCGGCGCCTTCGTCAGCGCCGATTCGCTGGCCGGCGCCAACTTCAGCGAAAGCCCGCTGGTGCGCCGGCGCAGCAACCTCAGCTTCGGCGTCGCGGTCTCGTGGCTGCTGTGGTCGTCGGACCGGCTGGTGCCGGACCCCGATGAATTGAAATGATCCCCGACGACGCCGACCGCCTGCAGCCTGCGCCGCTGGAGCCCGCGGTCCCGCCCGCCGCGGCGGCCGCGCCGCTGATCGCCCAGCCGCTGCTGCGCCCGCTGGCCTGGCTGATGCTGCAGACGTTGCTCGTCGGGCTGGGCCTCGGCTCGCTGCTGTGGAACGCCGTCGCCATGGTGCTGCTGCCGCTGCTCGGCCGCGAGCGCGGGCTGCGCATCGGCCGCGCCGCCATCGCGCGCGCCTATTCCTGGTTCTTCCAGGCGGCCGGGGCCAGCGGCCTGCTGCGCATGGACGCGCAGGCGCTGGACCCGCTGGCCGACGAGCGCGGGCTGATCGTCGTGGCCAACCACCCCAGCATGCTGGATGCCATGATGCTGGTGGCGCGGCTGCCGCGCAGCGCCTGCGTGATGAAGGCGAGCCTCGCGCGCAACCCCTTCCTGGCCGCCGGCGCGCGGCTGGCGCGCTACATCCGCAACGACAGCCCGCATGCCCTGGTGCGCCTGGCCGTGGCCGACCTGCGCGGCGGCGGCCAACTCGTGCTGTTTCCCGAAGGCACGCGCACCACGCATTGGCCGGTCAACCGCTTCCATTCGGCGGTGGGCGTGATCGCGCGCCGCGCCGGCGCGCCGGTGCAGGCCGTCTTCATCGACACCGACTCGCCCTACCTCGGCAAGGGCTGGCCGCTGTGGCGGCTGCCGCCGCTGCCCATCGTCTTCAGCGTGCGGCTGGGCCGGCGCTTTGCGCCGCCGGTGGGCAATGCGGCGGCGTTCCAGGACGAACTGGAGGCCTACTTCGCCGCCGGCGTGCGGCCGCCGCGAACCACGGCAGCACCCGCGCCATGAGCGCCGCGAGCGCCAGCCCCGCGATGGCCGCGCCGGCGCCGTCGCGCAGCCACCTCGTGCTGATCCCCAGCTACGACACCGGCGCGCGCGTCTACCAGACGGTGGCCGAGGCGCGCGCGCAATGGACCCCCGTGTGGGTGGTGGTCGACGGCAGCCGCGACGGCACGGCCGAGGGCCTGCAACAGATGGCGGCGCGCGACGCCGGGCTGCGCGTCTTCGTGCTGCCGCACAACCAGGGCAAGGGCGCGGCCGTGCTGCACGGGCTGCAGCAGGCGCAGGCTGCAGGCTTCACGCACGCGCTGACCATGGACGCCGACGGCCAGCACCCGGCGGCGCTGATCGGCGCCTTCATGCAGGCCTCGGCCGCGCGGCCCGAGGCCATGGTGCTGGGCAAGCCGGTGTTCGACGCCAGCGCGCCGCTGCTGCGCGTGCGCGGGCGCAAGGTCTCCAACGCCTGGGCCAACCTGGAGACGCTGAACGCCGGCATCGGCGATTCGCTGTACGGCTTTCGCGTCTACCCGGTGGCCGCGCTGATCGAAGTGATGCGCGCCAACGCCTGGATGCGCCGCTTCGACTTCGACCCCGAAGCCGTGGTGCGCCTGGCCTGGCGCGGCGTCAAGCCGATCAACCTCGACGCCCCGGTGAAGTATCTAACGGCCGAAGAAGGCGGCGTCTCGCACTTCCACTACGGGCGCGACAACGCGCTGCTGACCTGGATGCACGCGCGGCTGATGGTCGGCTTCGTGCTGCGGCTGCCGGCGCTGCTGTGGCGGCGGCTGACGCGGCGGCCGCCGTTTCAGCGGTGAGGCGTGAAACGGCAGCAGCTCGAAGCGCAGGCCAGGAAGCGGCTTCGCGATCTCATCGCAGAAGGGCTCTCGTCCGGATCTGGCCCGATGCGGCCGCACCGGGAACCATGGGCTAGCGGGTGCGTGGAACGGCGGCTTTGCCGTCGCGATCTGTCCTCGCAGACGACTTGGCGCCCGCCCTCGCGCCTGGTTTGGGCACCAGGGCCGCACGACAAGCCTTGAGAATTTCGTCTGCGAGCGGAGAATCATCCGGACAGGCGCGTGACAGCACGATCGCGCCCACCAATTGCGCGAGCGTGCCGAGTAAACGCGCGCGGGCCTCGTGCAGCGCCGGAGCACCTTTTGCTTTGTCCTCGCGCATCAGGGATGCCAAGGTCTCTTCGAGGCCCTGTGCAAACGCCGCCTTGACCTGCTCCGGCTGACGTGCGGCATCCGCGCCGAGCGCGGCCAGCGTGCACCCGGCGCCGGGCCCATCGCGGTGCGCACGCGAGAGGTACTGCTGAATGTAGTCGGTGCCCTTCGCCTGCTGGATCCGGCCCAGCGTCTGCGCGAGCCCGACGGTGGCGGCTTGCGCCATCAGGTCGGCCTTCGATTCGAATTGTCGGTAGAAGCCACCGTGGGTGAAGCCCGCGGCCGACATCAGATCGGCAACCCCGATGCCATCGTAGCCGCGCTCCCGAAACAGTACCGACGCCGTTTCGACGATGCGATCCCGATTCGCCTGCGCTTGCACCTTGCTGATCTTCATGACGCCATTCCTTCGATGTGAGCCCCAGGTACTCGATCGACGTTCGATGCCGGCCCGGCCGGTCTCTCGATCGACCGGAGGACGACTCCCTTTTTTTGATTATGACTGTACGCAAAAGGCTTGACTTCAATGCGTACGGTCGTCATCATAAACACCTGCCGGCCACTTCGCTCCTCGATCTCCCCTGCGCAATCCCATGAAGGCATTCCTGCTCGACCGCTATGGCAAGGGCCGTCCCTTGCGCATGGCCGACATCCCAGTACCGGAGCTGCGCGACCATGAAGTGCTGGTGCGCGTCGATGCGGCCAGCGTCAACGTGCTGGACGCCAAGATCCGCCAGGGCGCGTTCAAGCTGATCCTGCCCTACCGATTGCCGATCGTCCTGGGCCACGACGTGGCCGGCAAGGTGGTCAAGACCGGCGCCGCGGTGCGCAGCGTCGAGGTCGGCGACGAGGTCTACGCCAAGCTGGACGATCTGCGGATCGGTGCCTTCGCAGCGTTCGCGCCGGTGCGCGAGTCATCCCTCGCGCCCAAGCCCAAGGGGCTGACGATGACGCAGGCGGCTTCGTTGCCGCTGGTTGCCCTCACGGCATGGCAGGCCCTCGTCGAACGCGCCAAGTTGGCGAAGGGGCAGAAGATCTTCATTCAGGCCGGCTCGGGCGGCGTGGGCACGGTGGCGATTCAGTTGGCGAAGCGGCTCGGCGCGACGGTCGCCACCACGGCGAGCGCCGCGAACCATTCGCTGGTGAAGCGGCTGGGCGCCGACATCGTCATCGACTACCGAACCGAAGATTTCGAATCGATCTTGCGCGACCAGGATGTCGTCCTGCACAGCCAGGATGCGGCGACGCTCGCCAAGTCCCTGCGGGTGCTCAAGCGCGGCGGCCAGCTGATCTCCATCTCCGGGCCGCCCGATCCTGCCTTCGGCCAAGCCATCGGCGCGCCGCTGCCCGTGCGGGTGGCGCTGAGGCTGCTCAGCATGAGCGCACGACGTCAGGCCGCGCGGCTTGGCGTGCACTACAGCTTCTTGTTCATGCGCGCCAGCGGCGAGCAGTTGCGCGAGATCTCGGCGCTGATCGAGACGGGTCACATCCGGCCGGTCATCGATCGGGAGTTTTCGTTCGAGGCGACGAACGAAGCGCTGGCCTACGTCGAATCCGGGCGCAGCAAGGGCAAGGTCGTCATCCAAGGCCAACCGGAGAAGACATGAGTTCCGAAGCGCAGAGCCCGTCCTCCAACGTGTCATACGCGCAAGCGCCGAACCTGGCGCTCAGCGTCGACGGCGTCCGCTATGCCTATCGCGAGCTCGGGCCCAGGGGTGACATCCCGGTGGTGCTGTTCGTTCACCTCGCGGCCACGCTCGACAACTGGGACCCGCGGATCGTCGACGCCATTGCGGCCAGGCGCCACGTCATCGCGTTCGACAACCGCGGCGTCGGCGGCTCGAGCGGAGACGTCCCCGAGACCATCGAGGCCATGGCGGACGATGCCGCCGCGTTCATCCAAGCCTTGGGGCACGACACGATCGACGTGTTTGCGTTCTCGCTGGGTGGCATGGTCGCGCAGGCGATGGTACTGGCCCACCCGACACTGGTGCGCCGGCTGGTGCTGACCGGCACCGGGCCGGCAGGCGGCAACGGCATCGACAAGGTCGGCGGCACGACTTACTTCGACATGTTGCGCGCGGCCGTGACCTTGTCCGACCCGAAGGAGTTCCTCTTCTTCAATCGAGACGACGCCGGCAAGCGCGCGGGCCGCGCCTTCATCGAACGCTTGCATGAGCGCAAGACCGATCGCGATGCGCCCATCTCGATCGCGGCGTTTCAAATGCAACTGCGTGCCATCAAACGTTGGGGCAACGCGCCCCCGGGCGACCTTTCGCGCGTCACGCAGCCCACGCTCATCGCCAACGGCGACAACGACCGCATGGTGCCGTCCGTGCTGTCCTACGACCTGCACAGGCGCATCGCCGGATCGCGGCTGATCATCTATCCCGACTCGGGGCACGGGGCGATCTTTCAGTTCCACGACCAGTTCGCACCGCTTGCGGCCGACTTCCTGAACGGCACGCCGGAGCGCGATGCCGCGCAACCGTCGGCGACGGCAGGCGGAACTTCCGCCGATCGTCCGGCGCCGCTCGACGCGCACAAGCACTTTTCTTCGTCGATCCTGTTGTGGGTCCGCACCGACCAGCCGCGCGAAGCTGGCATGGCCTCCTGGAAGGGGCCGCATTCGAAGATCATCTCGGCCAGCAAAGGCATGCTGGAGTATCGACAGATCCACCTGGCGGCGGACAACGCCGGCCTATGGCCAGCGACGCCCGGCGTGCAGACCGCGATTCCCCCTGACCGTCGAGTCGATGGCGTCGCGGAGGTGACCTTCGAGTCGGCGCTGGCGCCGGTGCAGGGGCTGGACCGGACCCGCTTGGCGTTCAAGGACGAGGTGAACGTCTTCCGAAGGACGCTGCTGTATGCCGGCCCACCCGGGGCCTCGCGCTGGTACTCGGTCGCCAATCCGAATGCACCGGTCGGCGCGCGCGCCTACATCCTGCTTCGGCGCCGCAGCGACGTCGATGGCCAGGCCTTTCGGGACTTTCTGCATGGCGAGCTGGTTCCTTCCCTCGCCTCTGTCGCAGCGCTGACCGAACTGCGCTCGCAGTGGTTTCTTCCGTGGAGCGAGGCGACCTGGGCGACGCCCGATGTCGCCCACGACAACCCGCATGAAGAGCGGTTCCACGCGTCGCTGATCCTCGGTTTCGCGAGTGCACGGGATCGTGACGCGTTCTTCGCAGGGCCAAAGCCCAAAGCGCTGTCTGAGCGCCTCGCACGCCATGCAACAGCGGTGCACGCCTACGCGGTGTCCGAGGCGCCGACGTTCGTCGAAAACTCGAAATCGTCAGGAGAGCCGAGATGAAGATTCAGAACGCCGTCGCCCTGGTCACCGGCGCCAACCGTGGCATCGGTCGGGCATTCACGCAGGCGCTGCTGGAGCGTGGCGCCGGCAAGGTTTACGCCGCTGCGCGAGACCCGTCGACCCTCACCCAGCCGGGCGTGGAGGCTTTGCGGTTGGACGTCAACAAGCCGGAAGACATTGCCGCCGCGGTCCAGCGGGCCTCGGATGTGACCCTGGTCATCAACAACGCCGGCATCGCCCAACCCGGCGGGTTCCTCGCTGCCGACAGCGAAGCCGTCGCACGGCGCATCTTCGAGACCAACTTCTTCGCCATGCTGCGAATGAGCCAGGCCTTTGCGCCGGTTCTCGGCCGCAACGGCGGTGGCGCCCTGCTCAACGTGTTGTCGGTGGCGGCCTGGGTGAACGGCGGGGAACTGGCCGCCTATTCGGCGAGCAAGTCGGCCGCATGGTCGCTGACCAACGCGCTGCGCTACGAGTTGGCAGCGCAACGAACGCAGGTGCTCGGGCTGCACATGGCCTACGTCGACACCGATCTCACGCGCGGTCTCGATGCGCCGAAGTCCAGCCCGGGAGCCATCGTTGCGCGGGCCTTGGACGGTTTGGAATCGGGCGCCGATGAGGTCCTGGCCGACGAACTCACGGTGCAGGTCAGGCGCGGCTTGACGGCGCCCAGGCCGAGCTACCTGCCTCGGTAAGCCTTCCATCGCCCGCTGCACGACATGAACGAAAGGCCCGTCATGCTCTTCGACCCCCTCGTCGCACCCTCGCTCCAGTTGCCCAACCGCATCGTGATGGCGCCGATGACGCGCAGCCGCGCCGTCGAGGGCAACGCCGCCAACGCGTTGATGGCCGAGTACTACGGCCAGCGCGCAGCCGCCGGCCTGATCATCACCGAGGGCACCTCGCCGTCGCCGAACGGTCTGGGCTACCCGCGCATCCCAGGCCTGTTCAACGAGAGCCAGGTGCGCGGCTGGCGTCTGGTGACCGATTCGGTGCACGCCAAGGGCGGCAAGATCTTCGTGCAGCTGATGCACACCGGCCGCGTGGGCCACGTCGCCAACCTGCCGGCCGGCGCCGAACTGATCGGCCCCGGCGCACAGGTGCTGCCCGGCGAGATGGTCACCGATGCCCAGGGCATGCAGCCTCACAGCCCGCCGCGCGCGATGACGGCGTCGGACATCGATCGTGCGGTGGCGGAGTACGCGCATTCGGCGCGGCTCGCGATCGAGGCCGGCTTCGACGGCGTCGAGCTGCATGCCGCCAACGGCTACCTCCTCGAGCAGTTTCTGAACGCGAACGTCAACCAGCGCGTGGACGGCTACGGTGGCGACATCGCCGGACGCAACCGTTTCGCGCTCGAAGTCGCCGCGGCCACGAAGGCCGCCATCGGGGCGGATCGTGTCGGGATCCGGCTCTCGCCCTACGGGGTGTTCAACGGCACGGGACCCTACCCCGGCGTCGAGGATCAGTATCTGCAACTGACGAAGGCGCTCTCGGCGTTGGGGCTGCTGTACGTCCACGTACTGGACCACAGCGCCATGGGCGCTCCGCCCGTGCCCGCGGCGTTCAAGCTGCGCTTGCGTGAGGCGTTCGAGGGCGTGTTCATGCTGGCCGGCGGCTTCGATCGCGCGAGCGCGGAGCGCGCGTTGCAGGCCGGGCAAGCCGACCTGGTCGCGTTCGCACGCTTGTTCCTCGCCAATCCTGATCTGGTGCGGCGCCTGCAGGTCGAAGCGCCGCTGAACGCCCCTGACATGGCGACGTTCTACACCCCGGGGCCGAAGGGCTACACCGACTACCCGGTCGTCGCGGCGTAGGCGCACCAGTCAACGGCGTCTACACCTGTCAGCGCAAGACCGGGGAGCAAGCGATGGATGTTGAGGACGTGATCGCCCGCTGGGAAGCAGACGAAGCGCGCGTGCGGGCAGGTCAGCAGGCTGCGGGTGTCGAGCCCAGGCGGACGGCATTCGGCCGTTCGGGCATGGACATGTTCCAGGCGATCTTCGCAGGCGAGCTTCCCCCTCCACCCATCAATGATGCGGCCGACATCCTTGCCATTCACATCGAGCCCGGAATCGCCGTCTTCCAGGGGCGCCCACGACGGCGCTTCTACAACCCGATGGGCATCGTGCACGGCGGATGGTTCGCCACGCTGCTCGACTCCGCGGTCGGGTGTGCCGTGCATTCGATGTTGCCCGCGGACAAGGGCTTCACGACGCTGGAGCTCAAGGTCAATATGCTTCGCGCCCTCAGCGAGCAGGTTCGGCTGGTGCGCGCCGAGGGCAAATTGATCCACGCCGGACGGCAGGTCGCGGTCGCCGAAGGGCGAATCGTCGGACCGGACGGAAAGCTCTACGCCCATGCGACGACGACGTGCCTGATCTTCGATCGAGCCGCGTCCGCGCCAGCGAATGCCTGATGAGCGCGCGCATGGGTGCATGAACGTGCACGCACTTCGATGCCCTCTTGAACAACGAAGTTGCACGATGCGTGCCCTGTACCTGGAGGACGTCCGCCCTGGCCAATGCTTCACGGGAAGCACGCGCATTCGCATGACGAGCTGCGCGTTGACGGCGAAGTGCTGGAGGTGCGGCCGTCGAAGTCGCGACCGGAGCAAGGCTTGGTCGAAGTCCGCACGAATACCTTGAGTGCGGCGACCGTCAGCCCTCACCCCAACCCTCTCCCGCCCGCGGGAGAGGGCGTTTCGGTGGCGCTGAACAGCATCGGCTCGTAAGTCTCCGCCGCCTCCGGCAGCCCCTGCAGCAGCGCCTGCAGCTCGCCGCCGTCCAGCCTTGGGTGTTCGCCGCGGGCGTGCTGCAGCAGTTCGGCCGCCAGCGCGTGCAAGCGCGCCGTCGCCTGGCGCAGGCGCTCGCGGAAGGCGGCGTCGTCCAGGCGGTCGGCCAGGCTGCGGTTGAGTTCCACGAACCACGGCATGGCGGCCTGGTCCAGCATGCGGCGCACGTTGCGGCGGCGGCTCACCTGGCCCCAGCGGCGCAGCAGGTCTTGCACGGCGTCGTTCAGGCGCTGGCACAGCAGCAGCTCGTCGCGCAGGTGCGACAGCGAGGCCAGGTCGGTCAGCCGCTTTTGGAAGTAGAGCTGGGCCAGCACGCTCCAGTAGTAGCAGTAGTCCCAGATGATCTTGGCCGGCAGCACCTCGGGGTCGCCGAACAGGCCGTACTGGCCGCGGTACAGCGCCATCGTGCTGTCGTAGAACGAGCGGAAGATCTGCTCGTAGACCTGGGCATGGGCCTGGATGCGGTGGCCGCCCCGTTCCATCGTGATCAGCTCGGTGATGTAGCTGTTGCCGATGGCGATGAAGTCGCTGCCCGGCGAATAGAACGGGTCGAGAAAGCGCCCGGCCTCGCCGGCCAGCGCCCAGCGGCCGGCGCTGAAGACCTGGGTGCAGTCGTACGAGAAGCGGCGGAAGAACGCGAAGTCCTGCAGCGCGTCGCGCTGGCCGTCCAGTTCGTCCCACAGCCGCGGCTGGTGTTGCTGCAGCCAGTCCATCGCCTTGTCGAAGGTGTCGATGGCGCTGCTCGGGTGGTAGGCCGGGTCGGCGACGATGCCCACCGAATGCGAGCCCGAGGCCAGCGGGATCAGCCACACCCAGTAGCCCTCGCCGACCAGGTGGTTGGTCGACAGCCAGCGCGTGGGCGTGGCGACGCGGGCGCGCCATTCGGCGTCGTCGCTCCAGCGGTCGATCTCGATGCGGCGGCCGATGCGAAACCACACGGCATGCGCGGCATGGTCGTTATCCCGCGCCAGGCCGAGCTGGCGCTTGAGCAGCGCGGCGCGGCCGCAGGCGTCGATCACCCAGCGCGCGCGCGCGGTCTGCAGCGCGCCGCCGGGGCGCTGCCAGTCGACCTCGTGCGGTTCGGCGCCGGCGCCCAGGCGCACGCTGCGCACCAGCGCACCGGCCTCCAGGCGCAGGCCGCGGCGCTGCACTTCGTCGGCGAGGAAGTTCTCGAACAGGCCGCGGTCGATCTGCCAGCTGCTCACCGGCAGCGGCCGGCTGGCGCCCAGCTCGGTGACGTTCTCGATGTCGCGCCGGCCGTCGCTCCAGAAGAAGCGGAAGCCGAACTTCTTGAGCTGCGCCTGCGCGAGGTGGGCCTGCAGGCCCAGCACCTCGGCGAAGTAGTGCGCGCCGATTTCCACCGTCGACTCGCCCACCTTGTGCGTGGCCGCCGGCACCGGGTGCGTGCGGCGTTCGAGCACCAGCACGTCGAGATCGGGCATGCGCTGGCGCAACTGCAGCGCCAGCGTCAGCCCGGCCAGGCCGCCGCCCATGATGACGACGTCGTGCAGCGGCGCGGGCTTGGGCATGGGCGCTTCCTGGGCGTTGGCGTTGACGGCAGCGATGATGCCCGAGGGCCTGGATGGGCAGAGATGGGCCTGGATGGCCTTGTCTCAAGCGGGGCCGCTTTCGCGGTCGCCCTCGGCCTCGACGTCGATCACCAGGCCGAGCTGCGCCGACAGCGGCACATCCAGCCGCGCTGCCGGCGCCGCGCCGAGCGCGGCGAGCAGCGGCCGCGCGGCGGCCATCGGGTTGCCCGGCGGCGGCGTGAAGCGGCCCGGCTGCAACTGCCAGCGGACGCCGCGGCCGCCGGCGCCGGGCGGCGCCAGCAGCAGCGCCACGGCCAGCGCCTCGCGGCTGTCGTTGACCGATTGCAGCGGCCCGTCCGGCGCCGCGGTGTCGCAACCCACCAGCAGCACCGGGCGCTGCTCGGCGGCGCATTGGCCGGCGGCTTCCAGCCAGCCGGCGCCGAAGCTCCAGGGCCCGGCGGCCACCGCGGTGCTGGCCTCGCGGTTGCGCGCACCGATGGCGAAATAGCCCGACGCCGCGTTGTGCACCGAGTGGTGAAAGCGCAGCGGCGACAGCAGCAGCGGCTCGTCGGCCAGGGTCCGGCACAAGGCGTCGACGATCGCCAGGTCGCCGTGCGCCGAGGCGAAGACGGTGGCCACGCTGCCGAGGTCCACCGCGGCCCCCGCGCCGGCGGCCTCGGCCGCCTGCAGCGCCATCAACACCGCCTGCGGCGCGCGGCGGCGCTCGTTGGCCGCCAGCAGCGCCGGCGCCGGGCGCGGCGCCGCGGCCGTGGGCGTCCACGCGGCCTGGGCGAGGACTTGCACCGTGCGCGTCAGCATCCGAACACCAGCACGCAGTTGTTGCCGCCGAAGCCGAAGGCGTGGCTGGCGGCGCGGCGGATGCGCCGCTGCGCCGGCCGCGCCTTCCAACGTTCGGCGAAAGCCGCGCCGAAGGCCGGGTCCGGCGCCGCGGTGGGGCCGCTGCCGGCCAGCAGCCCGCGCTGCAGCGCCAGCACGCAGACCAGCGCCTGCAGCAGCCCGGCGGCGCCCATGGTGTGGCCGCTCAAGCCCTTGGTGGCCGAGGCGTGCACGCTGCCCGCGTAGCGGCGCGCCAGCAGCGCGGCTTCCACCTCGTCGTTGGCGGCGGTGCCGGTGCCGTGCAGGCTGACGAAGTCGATCGCCGCGGCGCTGTCCAGCCCGGCGCGCGCCAGCGCGGCGTCCAGCGCCTGCTCGGCGCCCAGGCCTTGCGGGTGCGGGCTCGACATGTGGTGGGCGTCGCTGCGCTCGCCATAACCCAACAGTTGAACGGCATCTTCATCGGGGCCGGCCGCGGCCTCGTCGTCGCGCACCAGCAGCGTGTAGGCCGCGGCCTCGCCGATGCTGATGCCGCGGCGCGCCGCGTCGAAAGGCCGGCAGGGCTGCGGGTCCAGCAGGCCCAGCGCGTTGAAGCCGTAGAGCAGGCTGCCGCTGAGCGCGTCGATGCCGCCCACCACCACCGCGTCGGCCAGTTGCAGCCGCAGCCAGCGCTCGCCGACGGCCAGCGCCTTGGCGCCCGACGAGCAGGCGGTGGACACTGTCAGCGCCGGGCCCTGCAGGCCGAGCGCCTGCTGCACGAAATCGGCCAGTGCATGCGGCGTGTGCAGCCGCGGCTGGCGCTGCGCGCTCGCGAAGCCGCCGTCGGCCGCCAGCTGGCGGTAGGCCGATTCCGAAGCGCCGATGGTCGAGGCCGAGCTGCCGATCACCAGCCCGACGCGCGCCGCGCCGTGGCGTTGGCGCGCGCGCAGCACCGCGTCGGCGAAGCCGTCGCCCTGCAGGCCCAGCCAGGCCAGCCGCGTGGCGCGGCTGTCCCAGGCTTGCCAGTCGGCCGGCCAGGGCTGGTGCTCCAGCTCGGCGACGCGGCCCACCGCGGTGGCCAGCGGCCAGTCAGGCGAATCGTTGGGCTGCAGGGCGCTTTGGTTGGCGGCCAGCGCGGCGGCCAGCGCGTCCAGCCCCAGGCCGTGGGCGCTGGCCAGGGTGCTGGCGATCAGCCTGGGCATCGGCGGCCGTCAGTCGTCGCCATCGAAGGCCTGCACCTCGTCGCCGGGCGCCGGCTCGCACAGCGGCCCCAGCGGCTGCCAGCCGCGGCGCACGACGAGGTGGCGCTCGTCGTGGCACAGCTCGATGCGCTGCGTCTGCGGCCACTGCTGCGCGACGAAGGCCTGCAGCGAATCGGGCATGCTGACGCGGAACACCGCGGCCGCCTGGTCGTTGCCGGGATGGTCGTCGTGGTGCAGCAGCGGCACCAGGCGGGCCAGCTGGTAGAGCAGCGGCGCGGCGGCGAAGCGGTGCGGCTCATAACCTTCCATCTGCAGCCACGCTTGCGCCTGGCCGCGCGTGGGCTGCGGGCCCAGGCCGCCCCAGGCGGCGGCCAGCAGCTCGGCCACCCACTGGTTGCAGTTCTGGTAGCGGGTGGAAAAGGCGAAGGCGTTGGCGCTGTAGTCGGCGGCCAGCAGGCCCAAGGCCAGCGCGCCGTCCAGCGCGGCGGCGGCCAGCGCCGGCGCGGCCTCGGGCGGCGGCAGCAGCAGCGTGACGTGGGCGGTGGGCAGGTCGTCCGCGGCCAGCAGGAAGCCGGCCAGGCCCTGGTCGAACAGCCGCGGGCGCTGCTCGTCGCAGGCGTAGTACAGCTGGCGCACCGACCACGGCGTGTTGGGGCTGTCGCGCAAGGCGATGCCGGCGTGCGAGTAGCGCAAGTCGAAGCGGCCGAGGTCGACGCCCGACCGCGCCACCAGCGCCACCGCCTGGCCCGAGCGCTGCAGCTCCTGCCGCACCTGCGCGACGAGCTGCAGCCGGTGGTCCTTCTGCCGCGCGCTGAGTTCGACGCCTTGCTCGCACAGCCGCGGCATGCCGGCGTGGGCGCCGGCGGCGATCAGCGTTAGCAGGGCCGCCAGCGCAACGGCGGCCCGGCGCGCAGCGTTCACGACCGCACCGGCACCGAGGGCAGCTCGCGGTGCCAGTCGTCGTCCAGCAGCAGGAAGAACGCGGTGCGCGTGTCGGCGCGCAGGAACTCGTAGCCGTAAGGCCGCTGCCGCGCGCTGACGATCTGGCCGACGACCAGGCCGCCGTCGGCCACCGCCCGGTCGGCCAGGCGCAGCGAGAAGCCGCCTTCGCCGCCGCCGCCTTCGACGGCCAGCAGCTCGACTTCGTTGGCGCCGTCGGCCAACTTGGCGACGCGCTGCACGCGGTAGTCGCCCTGCGCCAGCGGCCGCGGCGACGAGCTGGCGCTGGAGCGGTGCAGCGAGCGCGACGTGGCGTCCACCGAAGTGCTGGCGCTGTCGGAAGCCGAGGTCACGGCCGAGCTGGCGGCCAGAACCGCCGGCGCGGCGGCCAGGGCGCCGATCACGACGGCGAGCGAACGCGGGAAGTTCATGCGGGTGGCTCCGAAAGAAGAAGGCGGTTGGACCTTGACGCTTCAGATCATCCCGCCGTTGACCGAGATGATTTGTCCGGTGATGTAAGCGGCATCCGGCCCGGCGAGAAAGCCGACCAGCGCGGCCACCTCGTCGGGCGTGCCGGCGCGCTGCACCGGCACCAGGCGGCGGATGGCCTCGGGGTCGAAATGCGCGTCGGCCATCGGCGACTCGATGATGCCCGGCGCCACCGCGTTGACGGTGATGCCGCGGCTGGCCAGCTCCAGCGACAAGGCCTTGGTCGCGCCGTGCAGCGCCGCCTTGGCCGCCGCGTAGTTGACCTGGCCGCGGTTGCCGGTGATCGCCGCCACCGACGACAGGTTGACGATGCGTCCCCAGCGCGTGCGCAGCATCGGCAGCACCAGCGGCTGCGTGACGCGGTAGAAGCCGTTGAGCGACACGTCGATCACGCGCTGCCACTGCTCGGCGCGCATGCCGGGGAACACCGCGTCGTCGTGGATGCCGGCGTTGTTGACGACGATCTGCACCGGCCCGCCGGCCAGCATCAACGCCACCGCGGCCTGCACCGCTTCGGCGTCGGCCAGGTCGAAGGCCAGCGCCTCGGCGCTGGCACCGTCGGCCGCCAGTTCGTCGGCCAGCATCTGCACGCGGTCGGGCCGGGCGTTGGCGTGCAGCAGCACGTGCGCGCCATCGGCCGCCAGCCGCCGCGCGATGGCGCTGCCAATGGCGCCGCTGGCGCCGGTGACGAGGGCGCGTTTGCCGGCCAGGGGTCTTGCCGCGGTGTTCATGTCATCGGCTTCACGTCAACGGCGTGTCCAACACCACCGTCGCGCGGCCTTCGACCAGGCAACGGCCGCCCTCGTCGTGCAGCGCGAAGCGGTACATCGCCTGGCGCTCGTCGCCGGCCAGGTGCTCGGCCTGCACCAGCAGGTCGCCGGCCACGTCGTCCAGCCGCGGCACGTGCAGCTTGACGTTGCGCGCGCTGGCCAGGAAGCCGGGCCGGCCGTCGACGCCGGGCTTGGCGTTGAGCGCGCCGTGCAAGGCCATCGCCTGCGCCGCGTATTCGATCGCCGCCGCCGACAGCAGGCCTGCGTCCATGCGCAGCGGGTGGTCGGCGCGGCGGTGGCTGCCGGCGCGGCAGCGGATCAGCGCCGGGTTGCAGTCGAGCACGGCGTCGAGCAGGCACATGCGGCCCTGGTGCGGGATCCAACGCGCAATCTCGGCGGCATCGGCGGGCAGCACGTGGTTCATGCCGCGGCGTCCAGTTGCAAGGCCAATGACTGGCCCGCCAGCCCTTCGATCACCAAGGCCGCCGCCGCCGGCGCGGCCAGCGCCTGCAGCAGCGGCAGCGCGCGGGCGGCCGGGATCTCGCGGCGCAGCGCTTCCAGCGCGGCATCGCCGCAGGGCGTGGGCGCCGCGTCGCCGGCGATGCCGATGGTCAAACCGCGCCCGCCTTGCGGCACCAGCACCAGCGCCAGCGCCAAGCTGTCGGACAGCGGCCGCACGCCGTGCAGCGGCTCGGGGTAGGGCGTGTCGCAGGCCACCAGCAGCAGCGGGCGCTGTCCGTGCACGCATTGCACGGCGGCTTCCAGCAGCCCGGCGGCAAAGCTGGCATCGAAGGCGCCCAGGCTGGTGGAGGCCTGCATCGTCTGCGTGGCGATGTGCCAGTAGCCGGAGGCCACGTTGTGGACCGAGTTGGTGAAACGCGTCGGCGAGACCAGGCGCTCGGCCTTGGCCAATGCCTCGCAGATGGCGTGGCAGTTGGCGGGGTCGCCGGTCGACGAGGTGAACACCGTGGCCAGCGCGCTGGGCGCCAGGCCGGCGGCCTGGCAAGCCGCGTCGGCCACCGCGACCGAGGCCTTCACCACCGTGCCGGCGCGGCGGCGCTCGGTGGCCGGCAGCAGCGCCGGCGCCGGCACCACGGTGGGCGTGCGCTGCCAGCGCGAAGGCTCGCGCAGCAGCGGCGCGGCCTGCGCCCAGTCGGCAAAGCCGGGACCGAGCAGCGCCACGCCTTGCACGCCGAGTTGCAGGCTCATCGCGCCGCCCCGAACAGCAGGCAGGCGTTGCTGCCGCCGAAGCCGAAGGAATTGCTGGCCACCAGCTCGACGCGCTGCTCGCGCGGCTGCAGCAGGTAGTTCGATTGCAGCGCGGGGTCGATGCGCTGCACGTTCAGCCCGGCCGGCAACAGGCCGTGCTGCAGCGCCAGCAGGCTGACGCAGGCCTCCACCGCGCCGGCGGCGCCCAGCGTGTGGCCGGTGTGGCCCTTGCTGCTGCTGCAGGGCGTGGCGGGGCCGAACACGGCTTGCATCGCGCGGTCTTCGGCGGCGTCGTTGCCGGGCGTGCCGGTGCCGTGCAGGTTGACGTAGCCCACCTCGTCGGCGCGGCGGCCGGCCTGGGCCAGCGCCTCGCGCATGGCCAGCGCGGCGCCGGCGCCTTCGGGGTGCGGGCTGCTCATGTGGTGGCCGTCGCTGCTCTCGCCGCAGCCCAGCAGCCAGGCGACGGGCTTTTCGGCGTCGCGCTCCAGCAGCGCGAAGGCGGCGGCCTCGCCGATCGACAGCCCGCGGCGCTGCGCGTCCCAGGGCCGGCAGATCTCGGGCGACACCAGCTCCAGCGCCGAGAAGCCGTACAGCGTGGTCAGGCACAGGCTGTCGACGCCGCCGACCACGGCGGCATCGATCAGGCCCAGCGCCATCATCCGCGCCGCCTGGCCGAACACCTTGGCGCTGGACGAGCAGGCGGTGCTGACCACCGCGGCCGGGCCTTGCAGGGCCAGCCGTGCGCGCACATAACGCGCTACCGAGTAGGTGTTGTGCGTCTCGGGGTAGTGCAGGTCGGCCGGCAGCGCGCCGCTGGTGGGGTCGCGCCGGCGGTAGGCCAGCTCGGTCTGCAGGATGCCGGCGGTGCTGGTGCCCAGGAAGACGCCGACGCGCGCCGCGCCCCAGCGCGCGCGCGCCTGTTGCACGCGGTCGATGAAGCCGTCGCTGCGCAGGCCCAGCTCGGCCAGGCGGTTGTTGCGGCAGTCGAAGTCGGCGTACTGCGCCGGCCAGGCGAGCGCCTCGCTGCCGTCGACCACGCCCAGCCAGGCGCCGAGCGCGGCGGTCTCGAAGTCGCGCTGCCGCAGGCCGCTGCGGCCTTGGCGCAGCGCCTGCAGCGTGGCCTGCAGGCCGTGGCCCAGCGCGCTGACCAGCGTGTGCGCGCTGACGGCGGTGGGCGTCATGGGCGTCAGCGGCGGCAGGGGCGTCATGGGGCTCACGGGCGTCATGGCCGTCATGCCGCGGTCCCCGGCACCTCGGCCACCAGCAGCACGTTGGCGAAGGGCGTGCCGCGGCTCATCGGCACCGCCTGCACCGCGAAGCCCAGCGCGTGCAGCAGCGCCGTCCAGTCGCCGATGGTGCGGCCCCAGGTCGGCGCCACGCGGTGGCCGCGCACGGCGGTGACCACGCGGTCCACCCACTGGCTGGCGGCGAAGCCGCGCGCATCGGCCATGTCGCCCACGCGCAGCAGCAGCCGGCCGCGCCGGCCGAGGGCCTGGCGCACGCGGCGCAGCAGCGCGTCTTGCTCGGCATGGCCCACGTAGTGCAGCACGTCGAGGATGACCACCAGGTCGCAGGGCGGCAGCGCGGCCTGGCGCATGTCGGCGCAGACGAAGCTGGGCGCCAGCGGCAGGTGGCTGATGGCGCCCTCGGCGCGCCGCACGTCGCGCGCCATCAGCTCGATGCCGGTGTAGGCCGTGGCCCGCGGCGGCGCCGGCCAGGCGGCCGGCCAGCGGCCCAGCGCGGCGTGCTCGCGGCAGGCCTGCAGCAGGCTGGCCAGCAGGCCCTGGCCGCAGCCGATGTCGACGACGCGGCCGCCATCGGCCGACAGGTGCGACAGGTGGCCGCGTTCCAGCATGCCGCGAAACACCGGGTCGCGCCCGAGCTTGCCGCGCGCGAAGTGCCAGGCAAAGCGCCCGGCGCTGCGGTAGGGCTGGCAGGCGCGCTCGTGCAGCGCGCGCCAGCTGGCCTGGGTGGCGGCGCTCAGGGGCATGGCGCGTGGCGCGCGGGCAGCGCCTCGTCCAGCGTGACCGGGCGCAGGCCGGCGTCGCGGCAGCGCTGCAGCAGCGCCGGCAGCACGTCCAGCACCACCGGGCGGCCGGCGGCGCCGCGGCGCGCGTGGCCGTCGTGCAGCAGCAGGATGTCGCCCGCCCCCAAGCCTTGCGTCAGACGTTGGAGCACGCGCGCCGGGTCGGCCTCGCGGGTGTCGAAGCCGCGCCGCGTCCAGCTGACGAGGTGCAGGCCCAGGCGGTGCAGCACGGGGTCGAGGAAGGGGTTGCGCAGGCCCGCCGGGGCGCGGAAGGCGTGCGGCGCGCGGCCGCTGAGGTCGGCCAGCAGCGCCTGCGCGCGGCCCACTTCCTGCGCGATGCCGCGCGGCCCCAGCAGCGAGAAGCCGTGGCGGTGGCGGTCGCTGTGGTTCTGCACCGAATGGCCGCGGCGCACGACCTCGCGCAGCAGCGCCGGGTGACGGCGCGCCTGCTCGGCGATGCAGAAGAAGCTGGCGCGCGCGCCGGCGGCGTCCAGCAGGTCCAGCACCGCGGGCGTGACGTCGGGGTCGGGGCCGTCGTCGATGGTGATCGCGACCTCGGGCCGCGACGAAGGCAGCCGCGTGACGTTGGGCCCCAGCCCGCGGCTGCGCGGCCACAAGCCGGTGGCGGTGATCAGCGCATGGTCGGCGACCACCGCGCCCAGCGCCCAGGGCCAGCCGCCGGGCAACAGCGCCAGCGCCGCGGCGCCGCCGTGCAGCGCGGCGCTGGCCTTGACCAGCGGCGGCCAGGGCCAGGCGCGGCGGTCCGGCGGCGGCAGGGGCAACGCGGTGTTCACGGCCGCGGATTGTCGTCCAGCCGCGCCGGCCCCGCGCTTGCCGAGAAGACGGCCGACAGCAGCAGCGCCAGCAGCGTGCCCGGCGCCACCACCAGGCCGATGGCCGCCAGCACCGGGATGCTGGACATCGCCAGCAGCGCGAACGAGGCCACCAGCGTGACGTTGGCCAGCAGCAGCGAGGCCAGCATGTCGTCGCTGTCGTCGGCGCCAGCCTCGCCACCTTGCGCCAGCATGTCGAAGAACAGCGCGTAGTTCGAGCCCACCGCCACCACCAGCAGCAGCCCCACCAGGTGCAGGATGCCCAGGGCCACGCCGGCCGCGGCCAGGCCGCCCATGGTCAGCAGCACCGCCAGCACCAGCGGCCGGCTGACGGCCAGCAGCCGCCGCCACGAGCGCAGCCACAGCCCGATCAGCGCCAGCACGACGACGGCGCCGGCCAGCGCCTGCACCTGGGCCTCGTGCAGGTAGCGCTGGTACAGGCCGCTCAGCTCGGTGCCGATGTCCAGCACCTGCACGTCGGGCAGGCCTTGCAGCGCGCGCTCCAGCGCGGCGGTGTCGAGCGGCTGATCGCCGGCCGCCGGCTGCAGCGGCAGCAGCGCGGCGGCGCTGCCGTCGGCGCGGCGCAGCAGCAGCGCATCGACGATGGACGCGATGGGGGAGGCCGCGCCGCTGCCGTTGCTGCCGCCGGCGCGCAGCTCGTCCAGCGTCACCGGGCGGCTGCGGCGCGCGGCGTCGACGTCGGCCAGGAAGGGCGCCAGCCGCTCGGCGCGCAGCGGGCCGCCGGCGGTGGCCTGCTGCAGGTTGGCCTGCAGCGTGGCGGCGTCGGGCAGCGCGGCCAGCCGGCGCGCCTGCGTGGCTTGGCTGGGCAGGAAGCGCGTCACGCTGTCGAAGCCGCCGATCAGGCCGCGTTCGAGCAGGCCTTCCAGCCGTTCCGACGCGGCTTCGGCGCGCTGCAGCGTGGCCTGCAGGTCGGGGCCTTGCACGACGACCAGGCGGCCGTTGTCGCCGGCCATCAGGTCGGCGCGCAGCTTGGCGTCGAGCTCGATCGCCGCGCGCGGCACCGGGCTCAGCGAGGCCAGGTCGGCGCGCCACAGGTCGCCGCGCTGCCACAGCACGACGGCGGCCACGGCGGCCAGCGCCAGCACCGGCCAGCGCGCGCGCGGCAGCACGCGCAGCGCGGCGCGGGTGGCGCGGCCGAGCGGCGCGCGCCAGCCGCCGCCGCGGGCGCCATCGGGCATCAGCGCCGGCAGCACGAAGCGCGTGACCAGCGCCGCCGCCACCAGCCCGGCCACCGAGAACACGCCCAGCTGCGCCAGCCCCGGAAAGCCCGAGAACACCAGCGCCGCGAAGCCGCACACCGAGGTCAGCAGCCCCAGCCGCACGGTGGGCCAGCTCGTCAGCAGCCAGTGCCGCCAGCCGCCGCGGCGCGCCTGGATGAGGTAGTAGATCGCGTAGTCCACCGCCTCGCCGATCAGCGTGGTGCCGAAGCCCAGCGTCATGCCGTGCACGCTGCCGAAGGCCAGCGACACCGCGGCAATGCCGCCCAGCACGCCGCTGGCCACCGGCAGCGCGGCGACCAGCAGCGCGCGCAGCGAGCCGAAGGCCAGCCACAGCAGCGCGACGACGACCACGCTGCCGGCGATGGCCAGCTTGTGCACCTCGGATTCGATGCGGCTGCGGCTGTCGACCGAGAACACCGGGGCGCCGCTCAATTGCAGCGTCAGCCCCTTGGCGGCCTGCGGCGCGAAGGCCGCGCGCACCGCGGCGATGGCGGCGGCCTGGCCGTCGAGGTCGGCGCCGGCGCTGCGGATGGTGGCCATCAGCAGTGCGCGCGGCGCATCGCGCGCGACCCACACGCCTTGCTCGTTGCGCGGCGCGCGCGCCGGGATCAGCGATTCGGCGATGCGCTGCGTCTCGCCGCTGGGGTCGCGGTCGAGCAGCGGCTTGATCGCGCTGCCCGCCGGCGTGCCCAGCAGCGACAGCGATTCGGCGATCGCCTCGCGCAGGCCCTGCGCCGTGAAGCGCTCGGGCGTGACCGCCGGGCTGAGCTGGTAGCGGTGCTCGAACAGCCATTGGCCGAAGCCGGCGAAGCCTTCGCTCTGGCCGTTGTTGACCTGCTCGAAGCGGGCATCGGCGCGCAGCGCGGCCGCCAGCGCGCGCGAGGCGTCGGCGCGCTGCACGGCGTCGCCGCCGTCGATGGCCATCAGCAGCGTGCGCGACGGCGCGCCGCTGTGGATCTGCTCGATCAGCAGGCGCTGGCGCGCATCGGGCGTGGCCGGCAGGAAGGCCGACAAGTCGGCGGTGAACGGCGTGCGCAGCAGCAGCGCGACGGCCGCCGCGACGAACAGCGCCCACGACAGCAGGGCCGATGATGCAGCGCGTGGCTTCACTTCGGCGCGGCCAGCGGTTCGAGCAGCATCAGCGAGCGGTCGCCGTTGGCCAGTTGCAGCAGGATGCTGCGCAGGTCGGGGCCCTGGCCGACCAGCTCGATCCCGCGCACCTGCTGCGCCAGCCGGTCGTCCAGCGGCTTCAGGCGCAGCACCCATTTGGCGTCGTCGCCCGACAGGCTGGCGCTGAAGTGCCGGGTCAGCAGCGCGGCGTCGCCGGTCAGCGTGGCGCGCATGGCCTCCAGCAGCGCGCCCAGCTCGGGCACGGCGTCGATCTCCAGCTGCCGCGTGCGGCCGCCGCGGCGCAGCACCAGCGTGCGGCCCTGCACCTCCATCGACTCGCGCGTGGGCTGCAGCGTGTGGCGCGCGAAGCGGTCGGGCGCGGCGAAGCTGAGCGTGCCGCTGGACAGCAGCGGGCCGTCGATGCCGGAGACCGTGCGCTCTTCGGTGAAGCGCGCCTCGCCGGCCTTGCGCGCGGCCATGCGCTGCATCAGCGCCGGCAGCGTCAGCGGCTGGCCCGGCTGCGCCGGCGCCGCCAGCGGCCAGGCGGCGGCCAGCAGCAGCAGCGCGCGGCGCGACGGGGAAAGCTCAGTCCTCATGCCAGAAATCGTAGAAGTTGAACCAGTTGTAGGGCGAGGCCCGGCACAGCGCCTCCAGGCGGCGCACGTAGTCGGCCAGCGCGGCCTGCAACTGTGCCTCACGTCCGGCGGCGTCGGGCGGGACTTGCGTGAAGTCGGCCAGCAGCTCGAAGCGCACCTCGTAGCGGTTGCCGCCGCCGTACAGGCCGACCATGAACATCACCTTGCGCCGCAGCACCTGGGCCAGGCGCAGCGGGCCGTCGCTGAACGCGGCCGGCTTGCCGAGGAAGGGCAGCAGGCGCTCGCCGCTGCGGCCGTGTGGCGGCGGCGGCAGCGGCCCGGTGCCGCGCTCAGGCCGCGGCGGCAGCCGCTCACCGCCGCGGGCGTGCCGCGGCGGCAGCCGATCCCCCAGCGCGCCGATCAAGCCGCCGCGGTCCAGCCAGTCGCGGATCGCCAGCGTCGAGCCGGGGCGGCCGATGGCGATGATCTCCAACGCCGAATCCGGCGCCACGGCCTGCAGCACGGTCTGGATCAGGCGCGCGTTGTCGGGGTACATCACCATCGCCACCGGCAACTGCTGGCCCTTGCCCACCGCGTGCAGCACCTCGAAGCTGCCGAGGTGCGCGCCCAGCATGAAGGCGCCGCGCCCTTCGGCCAGCAGCTGGTGCACCAGCTCGCCGCCCAGCACCTGCAGGTCGAAGCGCTCGCGCGCGCCGCGGGCGAGGTAGATGCGGTCCAGCACCACCGAGGCGAAGTGGTGCACCTGGCGGTAGTGGTCGCCCCAGCCCGGCTCGCGGCCCAAGGCGCGGCGCAGGTAGCGCCGCGTCTGCCGCTTGGGGTCGGGCGAGAACAGCAGGAAGTACCAGGTGATGGGCACCAGCAGTGCGCGCGCCACCGGCCGCCCCAGGTGCACCGCGATCCAGGCGGCCAGGCGCAGCGCGAAGAGGTTGCCGCGCTCGTGCTGCTGCGACCAGTCGCCGCCGGCCATGCTCAGGCGCTGGCCGCCAGCTTGCCGCGGGCCACCGCGCGCTGGCCGTCGTGCACCTCGAAGGCCAGGCCACGGCCGTCTTCGCGCAGCGCCACGCGCAGCCGCGCGCCGTCGGCGCCCGGCTTCACCGGCGCCAGGAACTTGACGGCTTCGATCACCGGCGCGTTGCCGACGAGGGTCGCCAGCGCCGGCCGGCGCTGCAGCGCCTGCATCACCAGGCCGAGCAGCACCACGCCGGGCAGCACCGGCTGACCGGGAAAGTGGCCGTCGAAGGCGGGGTGGTCGGCGGCGATGGTGACGTGGTCGTCGCCGCGCTCGGCGCCCAGGTGCTGCGCCGCCAGCGCGCGCAAGGCGGCGGCGGTGAGCTTGCCGGTGGCCTCGCGCGGCAGCGCGTCCAGCAGCACCACGCGGCGCGGCACGAAGGCCGGCTCCAGGTGGCGGCGCAGCCCGGCGATGACCTCGGCCGCCGTGAGCCCCGGCGCCACCGCGAAAACCACCGGCCGCACCACGCCGTCGGGCACCTCGTCGGGCAGCCAGAAGGCGCCGTCCTGCACGCCCGGCACGCGGTTGAGCTGGAAGTTCAGGTGCGCCAGCGAGCTGCGCTTGCCGGCCACGTGGATCAGGTCGCCGCGGCGGCCCAGCAGGCGGAAGCGCCGCTCGTCCAGCAGCTCCAGCACGTCGGCCAGCGGCGTCGGCTCGGTCACGTGGCCGCCTTCGACGATGAAGCGCTCGTCGCCGTCGGCATCGCGTTCCTGCCACAGCCGCAGCGCGCCGAGCGCGGTCCAGACCTCGCCCTCCGTCGTGCGGCGCGCGGCCACCTGGCCGGCCTCGGTGCAGCCGTAGATCTCGACCAAGCGGCCCTGCAGCCGCGCCTCGGCCTCGGCGGCGAGCTGCGGCGACAGCGGCGCGGTGGCCGACAGCAGCAGCTCCACCGGCGGCAGCGCGATGCCCGAGGCCAGCAGCGTCTTCAGGTGGAACGGCGTGGTGACCAGCGCGCGCGGCCGCGGCAGCCGCTGCAGCGCGGCCACGATGTCGGCCGGGTAGAAGGGCCGGCCGCTGTCGAACGCGGCGCCGCCCAGCAGCCCCAGCAGCACGCTGGACTCGAAGCCGTAGCTGTGCTGCGGCGGCACCGTGGCGACGATGTTCAGCCCCTGCAGCGACGGCCAGCCGCACAGCTCGGCCAGGCGCGCGGCCTCGGCCGCGATGTTGGCCACCAGCGGCCCCCAGCGCTTGCGGTGCGGCTGCGGCGCGCCGGTGGAGCCCGAGGTCAGCAGGCAGACGGCGGCCAGGTCGGCGGGCAGCAGCGGCACTTCGGCCGCGCCTCCGCCTGCACCCGCGCCATCGATCGACAGCCGTTCCACCGGCACGCGCGTCACCGGCACGCGCTTCAGCCCGCCGGCGTCGACCTCGTCGTGGTCGACCAGCGCATAGGGCTCGGCGCCGCCGGGCTGGACCAGGCTGCGCAGCGTCTCGGGCAGCGCGTTGGGCGGCATCAGGCTGGTGTGGCCGAGCAACAGCGCCGCGGCCAGGCCGAGCGCGAAGCGGTAGCGGTCCTGGCACAGGTTGACGGCCGGCCCGGCGGCCGGCAGCGCCGGCGCCAGCGCCGCCGCCTCGGCCAGGAAGCGCGCGGCGCTGATCGGCTGGCCGCCGGCCCAGGCCAGCGGCGCCGCCGCGTCGCGCGCGCCCAGCAAGGGCAGGGCCCGGGCGCTCATCGCGAGGCCTGCTCTTTCCACGCGCGGATGGCGCGCTGCACCGACACCGGCTGGAACTCCGGGTGCCGCCAGCGCCGCCAGGCGTACTCGACGACGAAGCCGGCCACCGCGGCCGCTGGCGTCAGCACCGTGCAGAAGAACGACCACCAGGGCCACGGTGCCAGCAGATAAATCGTTAGCGAGACGGCGATCATGGCGACGAAGAACAGCGCCCAGGCGCGGGTCAGCGCATCGGTGTAGGCGCGTTCGCGCGCGCTCTGCGGCCGCGCGTGCACGTGCGCGGCCATCGCGGAAACCAGCGGCACCGCGCCCGGGCGCAGCGTGATGGCGAAGGTCCAGGCCAGCAGCGCGTGGATGGCGGCGTGCTGCAGCACGTACAGGCGGTTGACGTCGACGCCGCCGCGCTGCCACGCCCAGACGAGCAGCAGCGCCAGCGCCGCGCAGCCGGCCAGCGTGGCGCGGTGGCGGCGCTGCAGCCCGGCCAGCGCCAGCCCGGCCAGCAGCGGGCCGAACAAGGCCAGCACGGTCCAGGCATGGTCGGGCGCCCAGGCCATCAAGGCCCAGGACAGCAGCGAATACGCCAGCAGGCCCAGACCCGCGGCCGCCACGCCCCAGCGCGACATCGCCGGCGGCGCCTACTTCGCGCGGTGCTGCGCCACGTGCGCGGCCAGGCTGCGGATCGAGCGGAAGATGCGCTCGTTGTCCTGGTCGTCGCTGCGCAGCTGGAAGCCGTAGCGCTGCGAGACTTCGAGCGCCACTTCGAGGATGTCGATCGAGTCCAGCCCCAGGCCGTCGCCGAACAGCGGCGCGGTGACGTCGATCTCGGCCGCCGGCGTTTCGAGGTTGAGCGCGTCGACGAAGAGCTGGGCCAGCTCGCGCTCGAGCTCGGCGTGCTGGCCGGGCGCGGCGTCGGCGGCGGATGTCGGCGGCGGCAATGACACGGAACGGTCCTCCCGCGGCGCTGCCGGCAATGATCGGTGGCGCGCCGCTAAAAAGCGCGGATTGTAGGAGGGGCGCTAGGGCTGCCGGCCCCGGCCTTCCAGCGCCAGCAGCGCGCGCTTGCGCGGCAGGCCGCCGCCGAAGCCGGTGAGGCTGCCGTCGCTGCCGATCACGCGGTGGCAGGGCACGACGATCGAGACCTTGTTCTGCCCGTTGGCCGCCGCCACCGCGCGCACCGCGGTCGGCCGCCCGATGGCGCGCGCCTGCTCGGCGTAGCTGCGCGTGCTGCCGTAGGGGATGGCCTGCAGCGCCTGCCAGGCGGCCCGCTGGAACGGCGTGCCCACCAGGTCCAGCGGCACGCCGAAGGCCTGCCGCTGGCCGTTGAAGTAATCGGCCAGTTCGGCGGCCAGCTGTTCGGTGACGGCGTTCGAACCTTGCTGCGCCGGGCCACCGCGCGCCGCCTCGACCTGGGCCAGCTCGCGGTCCACGCGCGGCTGGCCGGCGAACTCCAGCAGGCACAGGCCGCGCGGCGAAGCCACGGCCAGCATCTCGCCCAGCGGCGTGGGCAGGCGGCAGGCGACGAGGGTCATGGGCGGGTGCGTGCGCAGCGACGCCGAAAATTGTAGGGGCCGGGGGCGCCGCGGCATCTGCGGTAGGCTCGTGCGCCATGAAGCCGATCGTCAGCCGCGCGCTCATCGCCGTTCACGCCGCCGGCGTCGTCGTGCTCGCCGGCCTGGCGTTCAACGTCTGGCACGTGCGCTGCGAGAGCTTCGGCTGCATGGGCCTCGGCGTGCTGTGGGCGGCCTGGGCCGGCTTCTTTGCCGCCTGGCTGGTGCTGGGGCTGGTGGCCCGCCATCTGGGCCGCGCCAGCCCGGGCTGGCGCCGCTTCGCGCGCCACGCGCTGCTGGTGCAGGCGGCGATGGGGCTGGGGCTGCTGGTCTATTGGTTGGCGGGAAGGCGGGGCTGAGATGAACACCGCGCTGCTCATCATCGACGTCCAGCAAGCGCTTTGCGCGGGCGAGTACCGGGCCTTCGACGTCGACCGCGTGATCGAGCGCATCAACCTCGTCGCCGCGAAGGCGCGGCAGGCCGGCGCGCTGGTCGTCGTGATCCAGCACGAGTCGACCGGCGAGCTGCTGCGGCACGGCACGCCCGGCTGGCAGCTGAGCCCCGCCCTCGACGTGCAGGCGAGCGATGTGCGCTTGCGCAAGCGCGCCGCCGATTCGTTCCACGGCACCGAGCTGCAGTCCTTGTTGCAGCGGCACGGGGTGCACGAGCTGATCGTCTGCGGCCTGCAAAGCGAGTTCTGCGTCGACACCACCACGCGCCGCGCGCTGGCGCTCGGCTACCCGGTGACGCTGGTCGCCGACGGCCATTCGACGCTGGACAACGGCGTGCTCGGCGCGGCGCAGATCACGGCGCACCACAACGCGACGCTGGCCAACATCACGAGCTTCGGCCCCCGGGTCACGCCGGTGGCCGCGGCCGAGCTGCGGATCGGCGCCTGATGCCGCTCGACCAAGCCTTGGTCGACGCCGCCATCGCGCAGGCGCTGGCGCGCTTTCCGTCCGGTGACGCCGGCGCCGCCGCGGTGCGCACGGCGACCGGCCGCGTGATCACCAGCGTCAGCTTCGATGCGCCCAATTCCGGCGTCAGCCTGTGCCACGAGACCGGCGCCTTCTGCGAAGCCAACCGGCTGGGCGAACGCGTCGTCGCGTCGGTCTGCGTCTCGCGCAGCGCGGCGGACCGGCCGTTCCTGATCCTGGCGCCCTGCGGCGTCTGCCAGGAACGCCTGGCGCTGTGGGGCGCTGACGTCGAAGTCGCGGTGGCCGTTCCCGGGCAGCCGGGGCGCTGGCAGGCCAGGCGGCTGCACGAGGTCAACCCGCACTATTGGCTGGACGCCGTGCGCGATGCGGGGGAGTAGGCGCTGGAGCATGCCGCGGCCTTGTCCTGCCAAGAATGCGCCGCCGCAGACCATGGCGACACCATACGACGTGGCCGAGCAGCTTCGCACGCCTGAAGAAATGGCGGCCTGGCTCAATGCCTGGTTCGAAGAGGCCGCCGACGATCCGGCCGGCATGGCCCCCGTGCGCTGAGGGATATCGCCCGCGCGAAGGGCATGTTCCAGGTGGCCAAGAAGGCCGGGCTCAGCCGCGAGAGCCTGTACCGGGCGCTCAGCGCGCAAGGCAACCCGAGCTTCGCCACGGTGCTCGAGGTGGCCGGCACTCGGCGCGCGCATTCACGACCAGCGGGCCGAAGGCAGCGCTTGAGCGCTGATGGCGGTGTCGAGTTCGCCGCCGTGTGCGGCCACGTGCCAGGCCCGGCCGGCAACGTTACCGAGCAGTATCATCAGCTGATATAGTTCGGCGTGAAGCGCGATGTCGGCATCGACACCCTGCTCGAATTGAACGAGTCGATCCTCGATCAAGGCAACGGCTACTGGATCAAGCTGGAGGCGTGGCGCGTCGGGGTGTCCGAGCAGATTCCTCACGGCACCGGTACTCGCTGACGCGGCGTCCTGTCGGAGGTCGGCAAGCCATGAAAACCGCAGGTGTCACCAAAGCCATCGTGATCGGCATCCTGCCGCAGGATCAGATTCGCCAGCGCGTGCTGGCCATCGCGCGCGGCGACTACAAGCCGCAGCCCGGTGAGCCCAAGATCTGGTTCACCTCGATGAAGTCGTTGGCCGAGGTGTTGAGCGATGACAACCGCGCGTTGCTGCGCGTCATTGCCGAGACCGAGCCTGAATCCATCTCGGCGCTCGCCCAGGCCACCGGGCGCAAGCCGGGCAACCTGTCGCGCACGCTCAAGACCATGTCCAACTACGGCATCGTCGATCTCAAGCGCGAGCGCAACCTCGTGCGTCCCGTCGCCAAGGCCACCGAGTTCCGCATCGTTGCCGCGTAGCGATCTGGCCGGGCATTGAAGCCGTCGCCGTTGGATGGGACGAGCCGAGGTCACGCCTGGCGCCGGCGGCGCGCTCATCCGGCGCGCTCATCCGGCGCGACACCTGTCGTCCCGACGCCGCCCTACATCCCCTTGAACAAATGCGCATACAGCCGGCTGGCCACCAGCTTCTCGGGCCTGCCCGTCAATGTGAGCGTGACCTTGCCGCTGTCTTCGCGGTGGGCGCTGGCGACGGCGGCGGTGCGCACGACGGTGCCGCGGTGCACCTGCCAGAAGACGGCGGGGTCGAGTTGCGGCAGCAACTCGCGCAGCGACAGGCGGATCAGGTGCTCGCGTTCGGCGGTGATCACGCGCACGTACTTGTCGGCGGCCTCGAAGTACAGCACCTGCTCGATCGGCACCAGGTGCACGGTGGCGCCCACCTGGGCCTGGATGACCTGCAGCCGCGGCGCGGCCGGCGGCGCGGCCTGGCCCAGCAGGTGGCGCAACTGGTCCACCGCCTGCGCCAGCGCGTCGCGCTGCGGCGCGCGGTCGGCCAGCCGCTGCTGCAGCCGCGCCACGCAGGCGGCCAGGCGTTCGCGCTGCACCGGCTTGACGAGGTAGTCCACGGCCTGCGCCTCGAAGGCCTGCAGCGCGTACTGGTCGTAGGCGGTGACGAACACCAGCAGCGGAAAAGGCGCGGCCGGCTCCTGCTCGGGCCAGTCTTCGGCCAGCGCGGCGGCCACGTCCAGGCCGCTGAGCGCCGGCATGCGGATGTCCAAAAAGCAGACCTGCGGCCGCAGCGCCAGCGCCGCTTCCAGCGCGCTGCGGCCGTCGGCCTGCAACGGCAGCAACTGCAGGTCGGGCCACAGCGCGGCCAGGTCGTTGCGCAAGGCGGCGGCCAGCAGCGGCTCGTCTTCGGCGATCAGCGCCGTGGTGATGCCGGTGGTGGCCGCAGCAGCGGTGGTGTTCATGGCGCCGGCTCCAGCGGCAGTTCGATCAGCGCCTCGGCGCCGCCTTCGCCGTCGGCCGCCGGCAGCAGCGTGAACTGCGCGCGCGTGCCGTACAGCGTGGCCAGCCGCTCGCGCACCTGGTGCAGCCCGAACTGCGTGCCGGCGTTGGCGGCGGCGGCCGACAGGCCGACGCCGGTGTCGCGCACGCGCAGGCGCAGCCGGTCGCCGGCGCGTTGCGCCTGCACCTCCAGCCGGCCGCCTTCGACCTGGGGCTCCAGCCCGTGCTTGATGGCGTTCTCGACCAGCGGTTGCAGCAGCAGCGGCGGCACCGGCACGCCGCGCAATTCGGCGGGCAGCTCCAGGCGCGGCTGCAGCCGCGCGCCCATGCGCACGCCCATCAGCGCGAGGTAGTCGCCCAAGGCCTCGAACTCGTCGGCCAGCGCGTGGCGCTCGTTGCGCGTGGCGGCCAGCGTGCGGCGCAGGAAGGCGATCAACCGGTCCAGCATGGCCTGCGCCTGCGGCGGGTCCAGCCCGATCAGCACGCGCAGGTTGGCCAGGGTGTTGAACAGCATGTGCGGTTCGAGCTGGCTTTGCAGCAGCTTGAGCTGGGTCTCGGCGGCGGCGCGGCTGGCGGCGGCGGCGGCCGACTCGAACGCCGCCATGCGGCCGCGCACGTAGAACAGGTAGCTGGTGCCCGTGGAGACGACGATCACCAGCGAGCCGATGATGGCCAGCGGCCGCAGGCTGGCGCCGAAGAACAGCCGCTGCAGGTGCTGGTGGCCGGTCAGCGCGCTGGCCAGCAGCGAGCCGACGGTGTAGCCGAGCACCACGCTCAGCAGGATCCACGGCAGCATCAAGGGCCAGCCCGGCCAGCTGTTGTGCAGCGCCGCGTCGCCGCCCTCGCCGCCCTCGCCGCCCTCGCCGGCACCTGCCTGGCGGCGGCGCAGCAGCCAGGCCGCCAGCGCGATGCGGCCGACCTCGATCAACCCCTGGATCATCAAGCCGATGCACAGCGAGAACACCAGGTTGTCGAGGAACGAGTCGTTGAAGACGATCGTGAGGAACAGCGCGATGGCGCTGCACAGCGGCAAGCCGATCTTCAGCTCGTAGGCGATCAGGCGCAGCGGCGATTCGCGCCAAGCCTGAAGTCTGGCATGGGCGCTGACGCCGTGGCGGGACAGGGGGTTCATCTCGGCGGCCATTGTGGACCGGGGCGTCAGCGCCACTCTTGAATCAGAACGATCGCGTCAGCGCCAGCAGCGCCTGTCGGCGCAGCGGCAGCTGCGCGAACAGCGACGCGGCCGGCCCGCCGTAAGCGCGCCAGCTGGCGTCCACGCGCCAGTGGTCGCCCTTCCACTGCAGCGCGGCGGTCAGCACGCGGCCGCGGTCGGCCGGGGTGACGAGGGCGTCGATGGACAGCGTCCAGTCCTCGGGCTGCCAGGCCAGGCGCAGGAAGAGGTTGTCGCGCCGCAGGCTGGGCGCGTCGAAAGGCGTGGCCTGCCAGGCCAGGTTGCCGGCGGCGGCGGCGCGCCAGGCGGCTTGCGGCCCCTGCGCGGCCTGCGCGGCCAGCGCGCGCAGCGCGGCGTTGCGGGTGGCCCAGTCGTCCCACTCGCGGTCAGACAGCGCGCGGCCGTCGTGCCAGGCCTCGGCCAGCACGCTCAGGTGTGGGCCGCCGGTCCATTGCGCGCCCAGCAGCCAGGCGCTGCCGCCGCCGAGTGTGCGCATCTGCCAGGGTAGCTGAACGGCAGGCTGCAGCGCGTCGCCCGTGAAAGCCCAGCCGTCGTGGCGGCGGAAGACGCGCGCCGAGGCGTGCAGTTCCAGCTCGTCGCCGGCCACCCAGGCCGCGGCGGCGCCCAGGCTGGGGCCGCTATGGCGGCCCTGGCGCGCGAAGCCGTGCAGGTCCAGCGCGCCGACGCGGTGGTAGACGCGCGCGGCCAGCGCCGCTTCCTGCGCGCCGAAGGCAGCGCGGTCGTTCCAGTTCTGCGCTTGTGCCAGCACCAGCGCCCAGGCGGTGTCGGCGTCGAAATGCTCCAGCTGCAGCAGCGGCCGGCCTTCGGGCGTCTGCTCGAACTGCGTGCGGCGCGCTTCCTGCTGCACCACGTCGTTGGGCCGGAAGGCGTAGCCGACGTCCCAGCCCAGCACCTTCTTGCCGGCGCTGAGCTGCCAGGCGCCCAGGTCCCAGGCCAGGTGCAGCTCGTTGACGCGGCTGGCGTCACTGCCGCCCGCATCGTCCAGCCGCTGGTGCGCCAGCAGCACGTTGCCCTGCAGCGCCAGGCCGGCGCCCAGGCGCAGCGTGCCGCGCGCTTCGGCCTGCAGCAGCAGGCCCGAAGGCGTGGCCGGCACCAGGCTTTGCGGCGCGGCGCTGCGGTCGTCGGCGCGCAGCGTGAGGTCGACGTGGGGATCGGCGGCGGCGGCCGCGGCCGGCAGCGCCAGCAGCAACGCCGACAACCAGGCAAACCAACGCATCCCGCTCACTCCAGGGCGGGGTTGCGGGCCAGGAACATCGGGTTCAGCCAGGCCTCGGGCACGGCCTTGGGCGTGCGCGCGAGGTATTGCACGCGGGTCTCGCGCTGGCCGCTCAGCTCGTCCTGCAGCAGCATCTGGTCGACCTGGGTGCCGCTCTTGTCCAGCACGAAGCGCGCGCGCTTGGCCAGCTTGTCGGACTGCACGTACAGCTCGGCGGCCACCGGCTCGTGGCGTTTCTCGCCCAACCACAGTTCGATGCGCGCATAGGTCACGCCCTTGCGCGTGGACTGCAGGCTCAGGCGGCGGCAGCTGCGCGCCTCGTCGGGCGCGGGGCAGGGGCCTTGCGGGCCCAGCGTGCCGTCGTAGTCCTCGGCCCAGCTCATGGTGGCGATGTCGCCGGTGCTGGCCTCGCCCAGCAGCTTCTGCGACGGCGTGATGCGCAGCGGCCGCTGGCTGCCGGGCAGCAGCAGCCAGAAGTCGTCGCCCAGCATCAGCACCTTCTGGCCGGCTTCCGACGGCGTGCGCATCAGCACCAGCGACCGCCGCTGCGGCTGCGCGAACACGGTGTACAGACGCTCCTTGTCGGGCTGGCCGTCGCGCTTGAAGGTGCTGACGCGGGTTTCGACCTGCATCGCGTCGCTGCCGGTGCGGTAGCGGTCGGCGGCCTTCAGCAGCGTGGTCACCTCGTCGCCGGCGTGGGCAGCGAAGCTCATCAGAAACAGCGTTAGCAATGAGAGCGTCTTCATCGTCTTTTCCGGTTCAGGCATGGGCCAGCGCCTCGACCACCGGCCTGGCGACCGTGCGCCGCGCGACCAGTGCCGAGGCCAACCCGGCCAGCGCCACCATGGCCAGCAGCGTGCCGGCGTAGAGCAGCGGGTCGATGGCGATCTGCAGCGGGTAGCCCACGCTGCGCCCGGGCGGCGGCGGCATCTGCACCGGCACCAGCAGCAGCCCGACGCTGACGGCCAGCGCCAGCGCCGCGCCGAGCGCCGCGCCCACGCCGCCGAGCAGCAGGCCTTCCAGCGCGAAGCTGCGCACCAGTTGCGCCGGCAGCGTGCCCAAGGCGCGCAGGGTGCCGATCTCGCGCGTGCGTTCGATCACCGCCATCGCCATCGCGTTGGTGACGACGAAGACGACGATGACGCCGATGATCAAACCCAACGCGCCGAAGATGCGGTTGTAGAGCGCCTTCACGCTGCGGTAGAAGAACGCCTGGTCGAGCCAGGTCTGCACCTGCAGCGCGCCGTTCGCGGCCTGGATGCGCATCTGCGCTTCATCGGTGTGCGCCATGCGGTCGAGGAAGACGCCGAGGCTGGAGATGCGCTTCGTCGCCAGCAGCTTCTGCGCGGTGGCCACGTCGGTGTAGACCAGCCGCTTGTCGAGGTCGGGCACGCCGGTGCTGAAGGTGCCGGCCACCGTCACGTCCAGCGCGTTCAGCGCGCCTTCGGTGGTGCTGGCCATCAGCGTCAGGCCGCTGCCGGGCTGGGCCTTCAGGCTGCGCGCCAGGCCTTCGCCCAGCATCACCTGCAGCTTCTGGCCCGAGGCCAGCACGCGGCCCGACCTGACGTCCATGAACGGGCCTTTCACCGCGAACTCGGCGTCGGGCTCGATGCCGGCGGCCACCATCACGGTACTTTTGTCGCCGTTGCTGATGAGGCCGCTGAACTCCACCCGCGGCAGCACCTGGCGCACCTGCGGGTCGGCCAGCAGCGCGGCCTTCAGCGCGGCGGCGTCGTCCAGGCCGTGCTGCAGCGGCACGTCTTCGTCCTGGCTGAACTGCGCCGGCCGCGCGACGATCAGGTGGCCGCTGGTGCGCGCCGCGGCCTCGGCCAGGCCTTCGTAGGTGTAGATCGCAAAGCCGCCGGCCAGCAGGATGGCGGCGCTGCCCAGCGCGGCGATGGCCACGGTGACGCCCGAGCGGCGGCGGTTGCGCAAGGTGTTGGCGGCGGCGAAGCGCAGCCAGCGGGTCGAGATCGTGATCATGTTCAGGCCACCCGGTGGAAGGGTTGACGGTCGGTCTGGATGCAGCCGTCCAGCAGGCGCAGCACGCGGTCGCAGCGCGCCAGCAGGCGGTCGTCGTGGGTGGCGATCAGGAAGGCGGCGCCGTGGGCGTGGCCTTGCTCGCGCATCAGGTCCAGCACCTGGTCGGCGGTGTGCGAATCGAGGTTGGCGGTGGGCTCGTCGGCGATCACCAGCGCCGGCCGCTTGACCAGCGCGCGCGCGATGGCCACGCGCTGGCGCTGGCCCCCGGACAAGGCATCGGGCCGGTGCGCGGCATGCTCGGCCAGGCCCACCGCTTGCAGCAGGGCCTGCACGCGCTGCCGGCGCTCGGGTGCCGGCATGCCGGCGATGAACAGCGCGTAGTCGACGTTGTCCCACACCGTCATCACCGGCACCAGGTTGAAGCCCTGGAAGACGAAGCCGATCGCGTCGCGGCGCAGCCGCGTGGCCTGGGCTTCGTCGAGCGCGCTGGCGTCGTGGCCGCGCAGCGTGACCGTGCCGCTGTCGGCGCGGTCGATCAGCCCGGCGATGTTGAGCAGCGTGCTCTTGCCGCTGCCCGAAGGGCCGGTCAGCGCCAGCATTTCGCCGCGCGCCAGCTGCAGGTCCACGCCCTGCAGCGCGTGCACGACGTGGGCGCCCAGATGGTAGGTCTTGTGGACGTCCTGCAGGCGCAGCACGTGGGGGTCGGTGCGGGCTTGCATGATCGTCACGCCCCTGCCTTGCGGTCGGCTTCGGCCAGCCGCGCGGCGCGCTGCTGCACCACGGCCTTGAACGGCGCCGGCGCGCCGTCGAACAGCGGGCTGGCCATCACGTCCTGCAGCAACTGGCGGCCGCGGTCGCGGCGCTTGAACATCGAGGGCAGCGCCAGGAAGGTGCCGGCGGCGATGAAGCGCGTCTCCAGCGCCGCCGGCACGCCGCGGTGCAGCGGCGCGTCGTGCGCCGGGCCGAGCTGGGCCAGCGCCTTGTCGATCAGCGACAGCCCGTCCTCGGCCAGGCTGAGCTTGCGCCAGGGCTGCCAGGTGGTCGATGCCAGCATCGCGGTGGCGGCGCCGGCGTAGGCGCGCAGCACCGGGTCGGCCGGGTGCGCGGCGGAGAGCTTGTCGAAGCGCGCGGCGGCGTCTTCGATCGCGGCGTGGTTGTCGGGCCCGGCCTGGGCGAAGCGCTGTAGCGCGGTGGCCAGCTCAGGGTCGGCCGGCAGCGCGACGGCGGCGCCGGCAGTGTCGGCCGGCGCTGGCTGCTGTGCGAACGCCAGCGGCGGCGGCGCCAACAGCGAGGCCGCGGCAACGGCCAGCGGCAGCAGGGCGAGGAAGGGGCGGCGACTCATGGCAGGCGGCTCCGTGGATGGCATGGCCGCCATCGTGAGCACAGCCGCCGCGCGGCGCAGCCGGCAAGCGACGAAGCGGCGCCGGCGGGCGCCAAGTGCCGCCGGCGGGCGTGAACGGCAGGCGCCGCGCCGGCCGGCCGCTTGCCGTCGTGTAGCTACAATGCGCAGATGCGTTTCTCATGGTCCGAACGCAAGCGCGCCAGCAACCTCAAGGATCACGGTCTGGACTTCGTCGACGCCGCCCGCGTCTTCGAAGGACTGACTTTCACCTACGAGGATGATCGCTTCGCCTACGGGGAGCAACGCTTCATCACGCTGGGCCTCCTGGCCGGGGTACCGGTTTCGATCGCCCATACCGAGACCGAAGATGAAATCCGCGTCGTCTCCTTCCGCAAAGCGACCACCCGCGAAGCGCGCCGCTACTTCAGTGAAGTCCAAGACTGACTGGGGCCGCCTGATGGACGGCGCGAGCAAGGCCGCACCCTCGGACGAGCACCCCGAGTTCGACCCGTCCCATGTCGTCAAGGCCATCGTGCGCCGCGGCTTGAAGCCGGTTCCGAACAAGGAGCTGATCTCCTTGCGGATCGACCAGGACGTCATCGAGTGGTTCAGGGCCCAGGGCCCCGGCTATCAGACGCGCATCAACTCCGTTCTTCGGGCCTTCCGCGACGCGAGCGCGGCCTGACCGCTAACCCGCAGCGTTAGGGCTTAGCGCTCCACCTGCTTGTTCCAGCGCGCGTTCCACTCCGGCCGCTGGGCGTTGATGCTGTCCCAGTCGAGCGTGATCACGGTCTTCATGTAGCCCTGGAAGCGGTCGACCGTGGCCTGCGCCGTCGGCGACGACACCTTGGTCTTCTGGTTGCTGGGGATCTGGTTGCCGAACTCCAGCGCCGCGGCCTGCGCCTGCGGCGTCAGCAGGAAGGCGGCGAGCTTCTGCGCGAGCTCGGGCGCGTCGTTGTTGGCGGTGACGCATTCGGCCACCATCAGCAGCACCGAGCCTTCCTTCGGTTGCGCGTACTCCATCGGCACGCCGCGCGCCTTCTGCGTGGCCACGCCGGTGGGCGTCAGCGGGAAGATCGCGGCTTCGCCGGTCTGCACCATCTCGCTGAGCTTGGCCGAGCTGGGGATGTACTCCAGCACGTTGGGGCCGATGGTGCTGCCCCACTTGCTGAAGCCGGGGTCGACGTTCTTCTCGCTGCCGCCTTGCGTGCGGTTGAACATCAAAAAGCCGTGCAGCCCGAAGCTGCTGGACGGCAGCGACTGGAACACCACCTTGCCCTTGAACTTGGGGTCGGCGAAGTCCAGCCACGAGGTCGGCGCCGGCCACTTCTTCTCGTCGAACAGCTTCTTGTTGTAGCCGATGCCGGTCATGCCGACGTTGACGCCCGCGGCCATGCCGCCGGCCATCTGCGCGGCGGGGTACAGCTCCTTCAGCGCCGCGCCGTCGGTGATCTTCTGGCACAGGCCCATCTTGATGGCGCGCATCATCACGCCGTCGTCGAGGAACATCACGTGCACCGGCGGCTTCTCTTTCGCCGCCTGCACCTTGGCCAGGATGTCCGACGAGGTGCCCGGCACGACGACGACCTTGACGCCGTGGATGCGCTCGAACGCCGGGAACACGTACTTGGTGTACGAGCGCTCCATGTCGCCGCCGTTCATGCCGATGTAGAGCGTCTTGGTCTGCGCCTGCGCGGCGGCGCCGGCGGCCAGCAGCGCGAGGCCGAGCGCGGAGAGTCGGAACGGGGATGCGGGCAGGGACATGGCGGGCTCCTTTCAGGTGGCTGGGACTGAGGTGAAACGTTGGATCGAGAAGGCATCGAGGGGCACCGTGGGCCGGCCGTCGGCCACCCAGTGCGCGAGGGCCTCGCCCATCGCCGGGCCGGTCTGGAAGCCGGCGCCGCTGAAGCCGAAAGCGTGCAGCAGCTGCGCGTGGCGCGTGCCGGGGCCGATGACGGGCTGGTGGTCGGGCAGCGCGCCTTCGACGCCGCTCCAGAAACGGATGACCTGCGCCTGCGCCAGCGGCGGGAACAGCTCGGCCATGCGCTGGCACAGCTCGCCGATCGCCTGCGCGCGAGGCCGCGCGTATAAGGCGTTATCGGCGGTGCCGCGGCTGCCGCCCATCACGCAGTTGCCGCGCGCCGTCTGGCGGCCGTAGATGCCGCCGCCTTCGACGCCGATGTTGACGTCCATGAAGCGCGGCAGCGCCTCGGTGACGGCCATGCCGGGGTGGATGGCGTGCAGCGGCGCGTCGTCGCCGAAGGCCTGCGCGACCTTCAGCGCCCAGGCGCCGGCGCAGTTCAGCAACCAGGGCGCGCGCAAGACCAGGCCGCGGCCGTCGCCGAGCACGAAGCCGGCGCCGTCGTGCTGCAGCTCGGTCACTTCGCATTGCTCGACCACCGTCGCGCCGGCGGCCTGCGCGGCGCGGGCGAAGGCGGGGCTCACCAGCCGCGGGTTGGCGTGGCCGTCGCCGGGGCACCAGCTCGCGGCGATGGCCGCTGCGCCCAGCCACGGGTAGCGGCGGCGGAAGGCGGCGCCGGTCACCAGTTCCAGATCGAGGCCGAGGCCTTGCACGCGCTGCGCGTAGGCCTGCAGCGCGGCGAGGTCGGCCTCGCTGCGCGCCAGCTTGAGGTGGCCCGAAGGCACGTACTCGCCGTCGATGCCGATGTAAGCCGGCAGCGCCGTCCAGATGCGGCGCGAGCGCAGCGCCAGCGGCAACTGCTCAGGCCCGCGGCCTTGCGCGCGCACGCCGCCGTAGTTGACGCCGCTGGCCGCCGCGCCGCAGCGGCCGCGTTCCAGCAGCACGACCGACAGGCCCCGCCGTCGCAGGAACAACGCCGCCGCGCTGCCGACGATGCCGCCGCCGACGATGGCGACGTCGGCGCGCAACGGGCGGCGCGCGCCTTCAGTCATCGCGTTCCTCGGCCGGCACCGCCGCGGCCGGCGGCGCGGTCAGCGCCAGCGCGGCGATCGGCACCGGCTTCACCGGCGGCTGGCTGCGCAGGCGGCCGACCTCGGCCAGCGGCACGTTCGCGGCCTGCGCCAGCAAACGCGCGGCGGCGGCGCCGCACATGCGGCCCTGGCAGCGGCCCATGCCGATGCGCGTCAACGCTTTCAGCCGGTTGAGTTCCAGCGCACCGGCGTCGCGCACGCAGGCGCGCAGTTCGCCGGCGGTGATCTCCTCGCAGCGGCAGACCATCAGCTCGTCGGGCGCCTGCGCGGCCCAGTCGGCGGGCAGCGGCGCCAGCGCCTTGATCGCGTGGCGCCAGCGTTCGTGCGACGGCAGCGCCGGCGGCGGCGGCAGCGGGCTGGGCCGCTGCAGGTCGGCCAGCAGCGCTTGGCCCGCGCGCGCGCCGGCGTTCTCGGCGGCATCGGCGCCGCGGATCGCCGCGCCGTCGCCGGCGAGGTAGACGCCGGCCACGCTGCTGCGGCCTTGCGCATCGCAGCGCGGCAGCCAGGCTTCGTCGATGGCGTCCCAATCGAAAGCGCAGCCGGCGAGGTCGGCCAACTGCGTCTCGCTGCGCAGGCCGTGGCCGAAGGCGACGGCGTCGCAATCGGTGGCCTGCACCTGCGCGCCCTGCTGCCAGTGCAGGCGCTGCACGCGGCCATCGCCTTCCGCCCGCAAGAGCCGCACGCCGCGCCGCACCGGCACGCCGGCGCGCCGCAGCCGCGCCAGCAGCAGCGCGCCCTGCAGCGCCAGCGACGGGCGCGACAGCAGCGCCGGCAGCGCGCGCCGCGGCGCCGCGGGCGGCGCGCTGTCCAGCACCGCCTGCACGGCGCCGCCGGCCTGCTGGTACTGCCAGGCGACGAGGTAGAGCAGCGGCCCGCTGCCGGCGAACACCACGCGCGGGCCGAGCAGCGCGGCCTGCGCCTTCAGCAGCACCTGCGCGGCGCCGAGCGTGAAGACGCCGGGCAGCGTCCAGCCGGGGAAGGGCAGCACGCGGTCGGTGGCGCCGGTCGCCAGCAGCAGCGCATCGGCCTGCAGCGTGCCGGGGCGGCCTTGCTGCAGCAGGTGCAGCGTGCGGCCTTCGATCTGCCAGACCAGCGTCTCGGGGCGGTGGTCGATCTGCGGCTGCAGCGCCGCCCAACGTTCGAAGAGCGCCTGAGCGCGCGGCGCCGCGAAGCCGTACAGCGCGCGCGGCGGCCGCTGCAGTGCCGGCGGCGGCTGGCGATAGATCTGGCCGCCGATGCGCGGCGCCTCGTCGATCAGCACCGGGCGCAGGCCGGCGGCGACGATCTGCTCGGCGGCGCGCAGGCCGGCGGGGCCGGCGCCGACGATCGCGACCGTCGTCATGGTCCGCGCCTCGTCGTCAGCAGCGCCATGCCGGCCTGCAGCGGCGTGGTGCAGGCACGAAACCGGCTGCCGTCGGCGGCGTCGACCCAGCAGTCCTGGCAGGCGCCGATGGCGCAGAAGCCGGATCTGGGCGAGGCGCCGGCATCGCTGTCGCGCACGCGCGCCTGGTGCACGAGCACGGCCGTCAGCACCGTGTCGCCCTCGAAGCCTTGTGCGGGGCGGCCGTCCAGCGTGAAGTCGAGCAGCCGGCGCGCCGCCAGGCCCGGCAATCGCTGCAGCAGCGGCGCTTCGCTCATTGCTGCCCCACCAGCACCTTGTCAAGCCCGTACAGCCGGTCCAGCACCAGCATCACCACGGCGGTCAGCGCGACGATCAGCGCCGACACCGCGGCCATCATCGGGTCGATGCTTTCGGTGGCGATCATGTACATGCGCACCGGCAGCGTCACCGTCTGCGGGCTGGTGATGAAGATCGACATCGTCACTTCGTCGAAGCTGTTGATGAAGGCCAGCAGCCAGCCGCCGGTGACGCCGGGCAGCATCAGCGGCAGCGTGACGCGGCGGAACACCGTCCAGCGCGACGCGCCCAGCGAGCGCGCGGCCTGCTCCACCGCGGGGTCGGCGCCGGCCAGCGCGGCCAGCATCAGCCGCAGCGCGTAGGGCGTGACGATGACCACGTGCGCCAGCGTCAGCCACAGCGTGGAGCCGCGCACGCCCAGCAGCGCGAACAGCCGCAGCAGCGCGACGCCCAGCACCAGGTGCGGCACGATCAGCGGGCTCATCAGCAGGCCGTTCAGCGCCTGGCGGCCGGGGAAGCGGTGGCGCGCGATGGCCAGCGCCGCCGGCACCGCCAGCAGCACCGATCCGCTGGCCGCCAGCAGCGCCACGACCAGACTGTTGACGAACGAGCTGACCAGGTCGCCATGCGCGAACACGGCGCGGAACCAGCGCAGCGAATACGCGCCCCAGGGAATCTGCAGCGTGTCGGCCGGCGTGAAAGCGACCAGGCAGACGACGACCAGCGGCGCCAGCATGAAGCTGACCACCAGCGCGTGGAAGCCCAAGGCGACGGGGCCGTTCTTCATCGCCCTCAGGCCCCCAGCCGCTTGCGGTAGTGGCCTTCGATCAGCGCCTGCGTGCCCAGCATCACCGCCAGGTTGACGGCCAGCAGCGCCAGCGCGATGGCCGCGCCCAGCGGCCAGTTCAGCTCGTGCAGGTACTCGTCGTAGATCAGCGTGGCCACCATCTTCAGCCGCCGGCCGCCCAGCAGCCCGGGGATGGCGAGCGCGCTGGCCGACAGCGCGAAGACGATCAGCGCGCCCGACAGCAGCCCCGGCAGCACCTGCGGCAGCACGACGCGGCGCAGCACCGTGAAGCGCGACGCGCCCAGGCTGAGCGCCGCGTTCTCGACCATCGGGTCGAGCTTCTGCAGCGAGGTCCACACCGGGATCACCATGAAGGGCAGCATCACGTGCACCAGCGCCACCACCACCGCGATCGGCGTGTAGAGCATGCGCACGCGGCCGATGCCGATGGCTTCGAAGAACTGGTTGACGAAGCCGGCCGGCCCCAGCACCAGGCTCCAGCCGAAGGCGCGCACGACCACCGAGACCAGCAGCGGCGCCAGGATCACCAGCAGGAAGGCCGAGCGCCAGGGCGGGCGCATGCGGCTGAGGATGTAGGCCTCGGGCGTGCCGATGGCGATGCAGATCAGCGTGGCCAGCAGCGCCACCCAGCCGGTGCGCCCGAACACCTCCCAATAAAAGCCGTCGCCCAGCACCGCGGCGTAGGCAGCGAGCGTGAAGCCGCCCTGCACGCCGCTTTCGTAGCTGAACTGCTGGAACGACAGCAGCGCCGTCAGCGCCAGCGGCAGCAGCACCATCAGCGCGAACAACAGCAAGGCCGGGGCCGACAGCGCATACGGCGCGGCCCGGCTGCGGTTCATGCCTGGCCCTCCGCGGGCAGCCGCCGCGCCACGTCGTCGGCCCAGTCCAGCGCCACCTCGGCCTGCTCGGGCCAGGGCGCGCGGCCGTCGTTGGCGCAAGCCACTTCGAGCGCGCCTAACGCGCTTTCCACGCGGTACAACCACTGGCTGCCGAGGAAGAAGCGCTCGGCCACGCGCGCCGGCAGCCGGCCCTGGCCGGGCGGCTGCAGGCGCAGCTTCTCGGGGCGCAGCACCAGCGAGACGGTGCTGCCTTCGGCGGCGACAGCGCCATCGCCAGCGCCATCGTCGTTCACCAGCGGCAGCCGCAGCCCGCCGGCCAATTCCACCGCGCCGCCGCGCGCCGTGCCTTGCAGCCAATTGGTCTTGCCGACGAAGCTGCCGACGAAGCGGCTGGCCGGCTGCTCGTACAGCCGGTGCGGCGCGTCCACCTGCTGGATGCGGCCGCCGTCCATCACCACCACGCGGTCGCTGATCGACAGCGCCTCGGCCTGGTCGTGCGTGACCATCAGCGTCGTCGTGCCCAGCTTGCGCTGGATGCGGCGCAGCTCGAACTGCATGGTCTCGCGCAGCTTGGCGTCGAGGTTGGACAGCGGCTCGTCGAGCAGCAGCACCGGCGGCTCGATGACCAGCGCGCGGGCGATCGCCACGCGCTGGCGCTGGCCGCCCGACAGCTCGCGCGGGTAGCGGCCGGCCAGCTCCGACAGATGCACCAGCTCCAGCATGCGCGCGACGCGGCCTTCGCGCTCGGCGCGCGGCAGGCCGCGCATCTCCAGCCCGAAGGCGACGTTGCCGGCCACCGTCAGGTGCGGGAACAGCGCATAACTCTGGAACACGATGCCCAGTCCGCGCTTTTCGGGCGGCAGGCCGGTGATGTCGCGCCCGTCCAGCACGATACGCCCGGCGCTCGGCTGCACGAAGCCGGCCAGCGCCTGCAGCGTGGTGGTCTTGCCGCAGCCTGAGGGCCCCAGCAGGCTGATGAACTCGCCGCGCTCGACGTGCAGGCTGAAGTCGGCCAGCGCGGTGACGCTGCCGTAGCGCTGCGTGAGGCCGTCGACGACGAGGAACGCCATGCGGGCCAGTGTGGCCGGCGCATTCGCCGAGCGTCAAGCATCGAAACCCGTATGTCGGAAAACAATCGCTTAGAAAATCGCATGGCGGAATAAACTGGCGGCAACCAGCCATCAGCATTCCGCCGATCGACATCCATGCCCAGCGAAGAAGCCTCCGTCAGCAGCCTGCACCGCGCCGTGCAGATCCTGAAAGCGCTGGCCGCCGGCGCCGAGCAGGGCGGCCAGCGCGTCAGCGACCTCGCCAAGGCGCTGGGCTACACCCAGGCCACGACGCACCGGCTGCTGCAGCAGCTGGTCGACGAAGGGCTGGCCGAACAATCCGCCGGCAGCAAGCGTTATGCGCTGAGCCTGGACTTCTTCGCGCTGGCCGCGCGCGCCGGCGACGGCGGCGGCCTGCGCGAGCGCTGCCGGCCGGCGCTGCTGCGGCTGGGCGCGTCGCTGGGCGACAGCGTGTTCCTGCTGGTGCGCGCCGGCTTCGACGCGCTGTGCCTCGACCGCTGGGAAGGCCCGTTCCCGATCCGCAGCTTCACCGGCGACGTCGGCGGCCGCGTGCCGCTGGGCGTGGGCCAGGGCTCGATGGCGATCCTGGCGCACCTGCCCGAGGCCGAGCGCGACGAGGTGATGCGCCACAACGTGCCGCGCATCCGCCAGCTCGGCACGCTCGACGAGGTGTGGCTGCGCACCGAGGCGGCGCGCGTGCAACGCCAGGGTTATGCCGCGGCCAACACCGGGCTGCTGGAAGGCATGGCCGGCGTCGGCGTGCCGGTGTTCGACGCCAACGGCCGCGTGGTGGCGGCCTTGAGCGTGGGTACGCTGACGGCGCGGCTGGAAGGCGAGCGGCTGCCGGTGGTGGTGCAGCTGCTGCAGCGCGAGGCGCGCGCGCTGCAGCAGCAGATCAACCCGCTGGACCGCAGCCTGCGCCGGCCGGCCGAGGCGCTGGGCGGCGCCGCGGCGGCCGTGCCCCTCAAGCCGAACGGCGCTTGATGCATCAGCCCGGCTGGCGCTTGCGGAAGGAGAAGGCGATGCCGCGCTCGTCCACCGCCGCCGGCAGCGTGGCCGCGTGGCGTCAGGCCGCGGCGGCCGGCCAGGCCGCCAGCACCGCGTCCAGCGTGGCCACGGCGCGCGGCGGGCGGATGGCCGCCGGCGTGCGGCTGAAGCGCGGCGCCGGCGCCGGGTGCAGCACGCCGTCGACCTCGACGAAGGTCTTGCGCGCCACGTTGTGCGCGTGCGCCGGCGCTTCGTCCATGTCCAGCACCGGGGCGAAGCAGACGTCGCTGCCTTCCATCAGCGCGCACCACTCGGCGCGCGTGCGCTGGCGGAACAGCGCGGCGAAGCGCTGCTTCAGCGCCGGCCACTGCGCCCGTTCGTTCTGCGCCGGCAGCTCGGCGGCGTCCAGCCCCAGGTGGCGCAGCAGCAGCGCGTAGAACTCGGGCTCCACCGAGCCCACGGCGACGTACTTGCCGTCGGCGCAGGCGTAGGTGTCGTAGTACGGCGCGGCGCCGTCGAGGAAGTTGCTGCCGCGCTGCGCGGTCCAGCGGCCGGCGCCCTTCAGGCCCCACAGCAGCGCGCCCAGCAGCGCGGCGCCGTCGCTCATCGCCGCGTCGATGACCTGGCCGCGGCCGCTGCCGCGCGCCTCGATCAGCCCGCAGGCGATGCCGAAGGCCAGCATCATCGCGCCGCCGCCGTAGTCGCCGACCAGGTTCAGCGGCGGCGCCATCGGCTCGCCGGCGCGGCCCATCGCGCCGAGCATGCCGCTGATGGCGATGTAGTTCAGGTCGTGCCCGGCGGCGGCGGCCAGCGGGCCGTGCTGCCCCCAGCCGGTCATGCGGCCGTACACCAGGCGCGGGTTGCGCGCCAGGCAGGGCTCGGGGCCGAGGCCCAGGCGCTCCATCACGCCGGGGCGGAAGCCTTCGATCAGCGCATCGGCGCGCTCGACCAGGGCCAGCACCTGCGCGCACCCATCGGGCGACTTCAGGTCGACCACCAGGCTGCGCTTGCCGCGGCCGTTGATGTCGAAGCGCGCGTCGCGCGGCGCGCGCGCCGCCGACGCCGGCCGCTCGATGCGCAGCACGTCGGCGCCCATGTCGGCCAGCATCATGCCGGCGAAGGGGCCGGGGCCGATGCCGGCCATCTCGACCACGCGAATGCCTGTCAGGGGGCCGCTCATCGCTGTCGTCTCCGTTCTCATCGGTCAAGCCGGGCGCGCCATGTTGCCGCCGCCGGCGGCGCGGCCACCCCGCCGCGGCGGGTAGGGGCGAACCAGCCCATGCGGGTAGTGCCGGCGGCGCGCGCGGCGGCTACTCCACCGTCACGCCCGACACCTTGATCAACCGGGCCACCAGCGGGCCGCTTTCGTCGAAGCGGCGGCGCGCGGCGGCGGCGCCGTCGCCCACGGCGCGCAGGCCCCAGACCTGGAAGCGCGCCTTCATCGCCGCGCTTTGCACGGCGGCTTGCGACAGCGTCTCCAGCCGCGCGCGCACGGCGGCCGGCGTGGCGGCCGGCACCAGCAGCGCCATGCCGCCGAACAGGTTGAACTCGGGGTCGGGCGCGCCGGCCTCGGCCATGGTCGGCACCGCGGGCAGCTGCGCGACGCGCTGGCGCCCGGTGACGGCCAGCGCGCGCGCGCGGCCGGCCTCGATCAGCGGCGCCAGCGCGCCCACGGTGGCAAAGCCCCAGGGCAACTGGCCGCCGGCGATGTCCTGCACCAGCGGCGCCTCGCCCTTGTAGGGCACGTGGTTCATGTCGAGGCCGCGCGTCTGGCTGAGGTAGGCGGCCATCATGTGGCCCGGCGAGCCGGTGCCGTACGAGCCGTAGCTGAGCTTGCCGCGCCGCGCCTGCGCCCAGGCGATGAACTCCTTCAGCGTGGTGGCCGGCACGTCGCGGCCGACGGCCAGCACGAGGTCGGCGGAGCAGACCTGGGTGATGAAGGCGAAGTCGCGCGCCACGTCGTAGCCGACCTTGGTGAAGAGCTGCGGCGCATAGACGATGGGCAGCAGATGGCTCAGCAGCAGCGTGTAGCCGTCGGGCGCGGCGCGCGCCACCAGCTGCGTGCCCAGCATGCCCGAGGCGCCGGCGCGGTTGTCGACGATCACGCTCTGGCCCAGCGGCGGGCCGATCTGCTCGGCCAGCGTGCGCGCCACCGCGTCGGTCGAGCCGCCGGGCGGCGCCGGCACCACCATCGTCAGCGGCCGGCTCGGCCAGGCCTGGGCCTGCGCAGTGCGCGGCGCCAGCAGCGCGGCGGCGCCGAGGCCGCCGAGCGTGCCGAGCGTGCCGAGGGCGCCGAGCGTGCCGAGGGCATGCCGGCGGCCGGGGGCGGAAGGATGGGGCATGTCGGTCTCCTGGTGGAAGGGCGTGAAAACGCCTGGCTAATTTGTTATCCGAACGTCATCGGCCAGCACGCGTTGGCGCGCCGCCTGGTACTCGCGCTGCAGCGTCTGCACGATCTCGTGCAGCGGCTGCACCGCGTCGATGCTGCCCACGCCCTGGCCGGCCGACCAGATGTCGCGCCAGACCTTGCTGGTGGCCATGCTCTCGCTGCCGAAGTTCTCGCCGTGGCCGCCGCGCGGCGGCAGCCGGTCGGGGTCGAAGCCGGCGGCCTCGACGCTGGAGCGCAGGAAGTTGGCGTGCACGCCCGAGAACAGGTCGGTGTAGACGATGTCTTCGGCGCTGGCGTCGAGCACCGCCTGCCGGTAGGCCGCCGACACGTTGGCCTCGGCGGCGGCGAGGAAGCGCGTGCCCAGGTAGGCCAGGTCGGCGCCGAGCGCGCGCGCGGCCAGCAACTGTTCGCCGCGGCCGATGGCGCCGCCCAGCAGCACCAGGCCGCCGAACCAGCGCTTGACCTCGGCCACCAGCGCGAACGGCGACAGCCGCCCGGCGTGGCCGCCGGCGCCGGCGCACACCAGGATCAGCCCGTCGACGCCGGCCTTGGCCGCCTTGCGCGCGTGGCGCTGGTGGATCACGTCGTGCAGCACCAGCCCGCCGTAGCCGTGCACCGCCTGCACCACCGCCGCGGGGTCGCCGACCGAGGTGATGACGATGGGCACGCGGCGGCGCACGCAGGTGGCGAGGTCGGCCGCCAGGCGGTCGTTGCTGGGGTGCAGGATCAGGTTCACTGCATAAGGCGCGGCCGGCGTCTGCGGGTGCGCGGCGTCGTGCGCGGCCAGCGCTTGTTCGATGGCGTCGAGCCAGCGCTCGAACTCGGCCGCCGGGCGCGCGTTGAGCGCCGGGAACGCGCCGACGATGCCGCTGCGGCATTGCGCGACCACCAGCTCGACGCCGCTGGCGATGAACATCGGCGCGGCGACGACGGGCAGGCGCAGTGCCTGCAGCAAGGCTTGGGGGGTCATGGCGGTGGCGGCTTCCGGGGCAGGGCGTTGGTGTTGGCGTGGGCGTCGGCGTGGGCGTTGGCCTTGTGGGCCGGCAGCGGCAGTAGATGCCCGGCGGCCCGGCGCTGTCCCCACCCCTGGCGTGTGGGGTGGCGTGAGAATCGGCGGCCATGGACAACCCCCTGACGACGCGACCGGCCGCCGCGCTGGTCGAGCGGCCGCGCCTGCTGCAGCGCCTGGCGCTGGCGCGCAGCCGGCGCTGCGTCGTCGTGCAGGGGCCGGCGGGCAGCGGCAAGACCAGCCTGCTGCAGGCCTGGCGGCGCGAGCTGGTCAGCGTCGGCGTCGAGGTGGCCTGGGTCGCGGTGGACGACGGCGGCGGCGCCGGCGGCACCGACGGCACCGGCACCGGCAATGGCAATGGCGACGGCGACGGCGACGGCGACGGCGACGCCGAACCCGCCCGCTTCGCCGAGCGGCTTCTCGCCGCGCTGGCGGCGCTGGATGCCGGCGTCGTGCGCGAAGCCTCGCTGCTGGCCGGCCGCGGCAGCGACGAGGCGGCCTTCGAGACGCTGGCCATCGCGCTGGTGCGCGGCCTCGCAGCTTGGCGCCGCGAACTGGTGCTGGTGGTCGACGACGCCCACCTGCTGCGCGCGCCGGGCCCGCTGGCGGCGCTGCAGTTGCTGCTCGACCATGGGCCGCCCAACCTGCGCTGCGCCTTCACGTCGCGCCACGCCGTCGCGCTGACGCTGGGCCGCTGGCGCGACCGCGGCGAGCTGCTGGAGATCGGGCCCGACGAGCTGCGCTTCACGCCCGACGAGTCGGCGCTGCTGCTGCGCCAGCAGCTGGGCGCCATCGACGACCGCCAGGCTCAGGCCCTGCACGCGCTGACCGACGGCTGGGCCGCCGGCCTGAAGCTGCTGTGCCTGGAACGCCGCCAGGGCGCGCCGGCGGCCGGCACGCACGAGCGGGTGCAGAACCCGCAGGCCTTTGCGCGCTACTTCGAGCGCGAGCTGCTGTCGCGCCTGGCCGCGCCGCTGCAGCAGTTGCTGGTGTGCGCCGCGCTGCCCGAGCGCTTCAACGCCGAGCTGCTGGCCGCGCTGCTCGACTCGCCGGCGCAGCAGGCCGCCGCGTGGCCGCAGCGCCTGGCCGAGCTGGAAGCGCAAGGCCTCTTCGTCGCGCCGGTGGGCGCGCCGCTCGGTGCCGCGGCCGCCGGCGGCGAGGCGCAGGCCTGGTGGCGCATGCACCCGCTGCTGCGCGACGTGCTGCTGGCGCGGCTGCGCGCGCGCCCCGCCGCCGAACAGCGCGCGCTGCACGCGCGCGCCTGGCGCTGGTTCGCCGCCCAGGGCGCGGCGCCCGACCTCGTGCACGAAGCCGTGCGCCACGCCGTGCAGGCCGGCGAAGACGCTGCCGCCGCCGACCTCGTGCAGGCCCATGCCGAACGCTTGTTCGTCGCCGGCGACGTGCAGCGCGTGGTCGGCCTGGTGCGCCTGCTGCCGGCGGCGATGCTGGATGCGCGCCCCGGCCTGCGGCTGTGGGTGGCGTGGGCGCAGTTGTACGAGCGGCGGCTGGCCGACTGCCGCGCCAGCCTGCAGCGGCTGCAGCAAGAGATGGCGGCCGCCGCGCCGGCCGAGCGCTTTCGCCTCACCTTGCTGCGCGGCATGTTCGCCGTGCAGAGCGACGACACCGCCGGCGCGCTGGCCATCCAACCCGAGCTGCAGCAGCCGCCGCCGGCGGCCGACGCGGTGGCGCTGGCCGGCCGCCGCAACCTGCTGACCTGGCTGCACCTGTACCGCGGCGACTACGAGCAGGCGCGCCGCGTGCAGCTGGAACGCCACGACGCCGGCGACGATCTGCGCGGCACGCCCTTCGGCACGCTGGTCGGGCGCAGCCTGGTCGGGCTGACGCATGCGGTGCAGGGCCAGATGATCCAGGCCGAGCGCCTCTACCGCGACGTGCTGCACGAGGCCGAGCAGCGCGGCGCCGGCGCCATCGACGCCACATGCCTGGCCGCCGGGCTGCTGGGCGAGGTGCTGTACGAGCTGAACGACCCGGCCGCCGCGCTGCGCCTGCTGGAGCCGCGGCTGGACGTGCTGGACCGCGTGTCGATCCCCGACACCGTGGTGCGCGTGATGCTGGCGGTGAGCCGCTCGCGCTGGCTGAGCGGGCGGCCGCTGGATGCCTACGCCTACCTCGAACAGACCGCCGACCAGGCCGAGGCGCTGGCGCTCGACCGGCTGCACGCCTACGCGCTGCTGGAGCAGGTGCGCTGGCATTTGCGCCGCTTCGACGAAGCGGCGGCGCGCGTGCCGCTGGCGCGGCTGGAGCGGCTGGACGAGCGCCACGCCGAAGCCGAGCCCGGCGTGCTGAGCGAGATCCTGGTGGCCGCCGAGCGCGCGCGCATCGAGCAGTGCCAGTACCGCGGCGACCTGAGCGGCGCGCAGTCGCGTCTGCGCGCGCTGATCGAGGTCTGCCGGCAGCGCGGCCGGCTGCGCCGCGTGGCCGACCTGCAGTTGCAATCGGCCGCCGTGGCGCGCCGGCTGGGCGAAGAAGACAAGGCACGCGCCCACGCGCGCGAGGCGCTGCGCCTGGGCCATGCGCTGGGCCTGGTGCGCACGCTGCTGGACGCCCATGGCCAGGCGCTGGCGGTGGTGGCCGAAGCGCGGCTGGACCCGCAGCTCGATGCGCGGCTGGTCTTCTACGCCGAACGGCTGGAGGCCGCGGCGCACGAGCTGGCGCGGCCCGGCGCGCCGCCGCCGGCGGCCAGCACGCCGGCGGCCACGCGCGCCGCGCTCGCAGGCTTGAGCCCGCGCGAGGCGGAGATCGTCAGCCTGCTGGTGCGCTCGCTGTCCAACAAGCGCATCGCGCGGGCGCTGAATCTGTCGATCGACACCGTCAAGTGGCACCTGAAGAACGTCTACGGCAAGCTCGGCGTGAGCGGCCGCGACGAGGTGATCCTGCGCGTGCGCGACGCCGCCGGCGCGGCGCCGCCCTGAGGCCGCGCGCCGCCGCGCGGCGTTGCCGCGCGCGCCCTGCTCATCGCGGGTGGGGGTGGTGCGCTGCGGCCGTCGCGATGATCCGGCATCGGCCCGGCGAGGGCCATCGACCGGAGACATCGCGATGCCCGCAGCCGCCTTCAAGCCCGTTGTCCGCCGTGCGCGCCACGCCTGGCTGGCCGCCCTCGGCGCGGCCCTGGCCCTGACGTCGGCGGCCGCCCGCGCCGACTACCCCGATCGCCCGGTGCGCCTGATCGTCGGCCTGCAGGCCGGCGCCAGCACCGACAACCTGGCGCGCGCGCTGGCGCAGCGGCTCGGCGAGCGGCTGCACCAGCCCTTCGTCGTCGACAACAAGCCCGGCGGCGCCACGCGGCTGGGCATGGAAGCGGTGTCGCGCGCCGCGCCCGACGGCTACACGCTGGGCATCGCCAACGCGGTGACGGCGTCGTTCCCGCAGATGTTCGACAACTTCGCCTTCACCCCCGGCAAGGACTTCGTGCCGGTGGCCATGCTCGGGCGCGCGCCGTCGTTCATCGCCGTGCGCGCCGGGCTGCCGGCCAAGAACGTGCAGGAGTTCGTCGCCTACGCGCGAGCCAACGACGGCAAGATCAGCTTCGGCCAGGGCAGCAACGGCAGCAACCCGCACCTGGCCGCGCTGCTGCTGATGAAGTCGCTGGGCGTGCACGCCATCGAGGTGCCGTACAAGGGCAACGCGCCCACCGCGGTGGCGCTGGCCGGCGGCGAGGTCGACTTCGCGATGCTGGAATACGCCGCGGCGCGGCCGATGGTCGAGCGCGGCGCGGTGCGCCTGCTGGCCGTCACCGAGCCGCGCCGCGCCGAGCTGCTGCCCGCCGTGCCGACCAGCAGCGAGCAGGGGCTGACGCGCGAACTCGACGGCATCACGCCCTGGTTCATGCTGGTGGCGCCGCCCGGCACGCCGAGCGCGGTGGTGGCCACGCTGAACCGCCACGTCAGCGAGATCCTGAAGAGCAAGGACATGCGCCAGGCGCTGGCGCTGGTCGGCATCGAGCCCGACGAAGCCGGCACGCCGGCCGCGGCGCTGGCCTACTTCCAGCGCCAGCGCGAGCAGGTCGCCCGGCTGGCGCGCGAGCTGAACGTCTCGTTCAAGTGAGCGGCGCCGCCATGGACGCCACGACCGTCGCCTTCCAGGAATCGCGCCTCACCGTGCACGGCGCGGTGGCGGAGTTCTCGCACCAGCGGCCGCAGGCGCGCAACCCCATCTCGATGGCGCTGCGCGACGACTACGACCGCATGCTGCGCATCGTGGCCGCCGACCGCAGCCTGCGCGCGCTGATCATCACCGGCTCGGGCGGCAGCTTCTGCGCCGGCGGCGACGTCAAGGACATGGCCGATCGGCTGCACGACAGCGACCCCGCGCGCAACTCGCCCGAGGCCACGCGCCGCCGGCTGGGCGACATCCACCGCTGGCTGACGCCGCTGCACGAGATCGACATCCCGGTCATCGCCGCCGTCGACGGCGCGGCGATGGGCGCCGGCTTCGCGCTGGCGCTGCAGGCCGACTTCGTGCTGGCCTCGACGCGCGCGCGCTTCGGCATGTCGTTCGCGCGCATCGGCGCGGTGCCCGACATGGGCGCGCTGCACGCGCTGCCGCGCATCGTCGGCCTGGCGCGCGCCAAGGAGCTGATGATCACCGGCCGCCGCGTCGACGCCGCCGAGGCCAAGGCGCTGGGCATCGTGCTGGAGGTGCATGCGCCCGAGGCGCTGGCCGACGCCGCGCACGCCTTCGCGCGCCGCCTGGCCGCAGCGCCGCGCGAAGCCACCGCGATGACGCGCAAGCTGCTCAACCGCAGCTTCGAGACCGACTACCTGACGATGGCCGAGCTGGAGACCTACGCGCAGGCCATCGCCATGGCCACGCCCTACCACGCCGAGGCGGCGGCGCGCATCGCGCGCGGCGAGCCGCCGCCCTTCGACTGGGACCGCGAGCGCAACCTGAACCCTCCGCGTTGACGCGCCGGTGGCCTAAATCCTCATCTAACGCGTTATCAAAATGTCGCACGCCAACGCCATTGCCGACCGCGAAGCCTTTCGCGCCGACGTGCGCGGCTTTCTCGCCAGCGCGATCCCTGACGACATCCGCGCCGCCGTGCGCGCGCACTGCCTGGTCACGCGCGAGCAGGCCGAGCGCTGGCAGCGCATCCTGCACGCGCGCGGCTGGGCGGCGCCGGGCTGGCCGGTCGAGCATGGCGGCACCGGCTGGTCGCTGGTCGAGCAGGCGATCTTTCGCGAGGAGGTGGCCGCCAGCGATGCGCCGCGCTTCGAGAACCTGGGCCTCGACACCATCGGCCCGACGCTGATGCGCCACGGCACGCCGGCGCAGTGCGCGCGCTTCCTGCCGCGCATGCTGTCGTTCGACGACTTCTGGGCGCAGGGCTATTCCGAGCCCGACGCCGGCTCCGACCTGGCCTCGCTGCGCACGCTGGCGCGGCGCGAGGGCAGCGACTTCATCGTCAGCGGCAGCAAGATCTGGCAGAGCTACGGCCACTGGGCCAACTGGGCGCTGCTGCTGGTGCGCAGCAACCCCGCGGCGGCGCGCAAGCAGGACGGCATTTCGGTGCTGCTGGTCGACCTGCAGTCGCCCGGCGTCACGGTGCGGCCGATCCGCTTCATGCACGGCGGCGTGCTGCACGTGCAGATCTTCTTCGACGAGGTGCGCGTGCCGGCCGACCACCTGGTCGGCCGCGAGCATGGCGGCTGGTCGGTCGCCAAGGGCCTGCTGGTGACCGAGCGGCTGTTCGTCGCGCGCGTCGCCGAATGCAAGGTCGACCTCGCCGACACCGCGGCGCTGGCCGCCGGCCGCGGCCCGGGCGGCCGCTCGCTGCTGCAGCAGGACGTGCACGCGCGCCGCCTGGCCGAGCTGGACATCGGCGCCCGCGCGCTGGAGGCCGCCTGGTGGCCGGCGCTGCGCGCCGTGCAGCAGGGGCAGGAGCCGGCGCTGGCCGCGTCGCTGCTCAAGCTGCAGGGCAACGAGGTGCTGCAAGGCCTGCAGCAACTGCAGCTGGACGTGCTGGGCCAGGACGCGCTGCCGTTCGACCCCGAGGCCATCGAAGGCCGGCCGGCGGCCGAGCCGCTGTCGCCGGGGCAGGCGCAGAACCTGGCGCTGCACGTCTGGCGCTACCGCGGCATCACGCTCGGCGGCGGCACGTCGGAGGTGCAGCGCGGCATCGTCGCCAAGGCCATCTTCGCCGGCGAATCGGAACTCGAGCGCCCGCTCGAACAAGGCCTGTCCGACGAGCAGGCCATGCTCGACGACGCGCTGCGCCGGCTGCTGGCCGAGCGCTACGGCTTCGACCGCCGGCGCGACATCGTCGAACGGCTGGGCGGCTTCGACGCCGCGGCGTGGCAGCAGTTCGGCGAGCTGGGCCTCTACGGGCTGCTGGTGCCCGAGCGCGACGGCGGCTTCGGCGGCGGCCTGCCCGAGCTGCTGGCGCCGCTGCAGGCGCTGGGCGAGGCGCTGGTGCAGGAGCCGGTGCTGTGGTGCGCCGCGCTGCCGGCGCAGTTGCTGCTGGACGCGCATGGCTTCGCCGCGCGCGGCGAGCGCCTGCGCGGCCTGGTCGACGGCAGCGAGCGCATCGCCTTCGCGCATGGCGAGCAGGCGCAGCCGGCGGCCAGCGCCGAAGACATCGCCACCGTGGCGCGCCGTGATGGCGATGGCAATGGCGATGGCGACGGCGACGGCGACGGCTGGCGGCTCAGCGGCGCCAAGCGCCTGGTGCTGGGCGGCGACGTGGCGCAGCGCTTCATCGTCAGCGCGCGGCTCGAAGGCGGCGGCCTCGGCCTGTTCGAAGTGCCGGCCGACGCCCAAGGGCTGGCGCTGCGCCGCTACCGGCTGCACGACGCGCGCGGCGCCGCCGACCTGCGGCTGGACGGCGTGCCCGTCGCCGCCGCCGCGCGCCTGGCCGGCCCCGAGCGCGCTGGCGCGATGATCGACGAGGCGCTGGCGCTGGCCACCGTGGCCCTCTGCGCCGAGAGCGTGGGCGCGATGCGCCGCGCGCTGGCGCTCACCGTCGAGTACCTGCGTACGCGCCGCCAGTTCGGCCGCGCGCTGGCCGACTTCCAGGCGCTGCAGCACCGCGTGGTCGAGCACTACCGCCAATGGGTGCACGCCGCCACGCTGCTGCGCGAGGCCGCCGCCGGCTGGGCCGCGGCGGCACCGGCTGAGCGCACGCGGCGCATCGCCGCCGCCAAATGGATGGCCGGCCGCGCCGGCCGCGCCATCGCGCTGGATGCGCTGCAACTCCACGGCGCCGTCGGCCTGCAGGACGAGACTGCCATCAGCCACTACGCCAAGCGCCTGGCCGCCAACGACGTGCTGCTGGGCGACGCCGCCTGCCAGCTCGGCCGCTTCGTCGCCGCCGGCCGGTCGGCCAGCTAACGTCTAAAAGGAACGGCATCATGACGCCATCGTCCCACCCCGGCCCGTTGTCGGGCCTGCGCGTGCTCGACATCGCCACCGTCGTCGCCGCGCCCAGCGCCGCGGCGCTGCTGGGCGACTACGGCGCCGAGGTCGTCAAGGTCGAGCTGCCCGGCAGCGGCGACGCCAGTTGCCGCAACTTCCCGCCCTTCAAGGACGGCAAGCCGCTGTGGTGGAAGGTCACCAACCGCAACAAGAAGATGATCTCGCTCGACCTGCGCCGGCCGCAGGGCCAGGCGCTGCTGAAGCGGCTGCTGCCGAGCTTCGACGTGCTGATCGAGAACTTCCGCCCCGGCACGCTGGACGGCTGGGGCCTCACGCGCGACGTGCTGTGGGAACTGCAGCCGCGCCTCGTGATCCTGCGCGCCACTGCCTTCGGCCAGACCGGGCCTTACCGCAGCCGCCCCGGCTTCGCGCGCATCTTCGAGGCGATGGGCGGCCTCACCTACATCACGGGCGAGGCCGACGGCGCGCCCATGCACCCGGGCTACCCGATCGGCGACGCCATCGGCGGCGTGTTCGGCGCGCTGGGCGTCAGCGCCGCGCTGTGCCGGCTGATGCGCGACCCCGCGGCGCGCGGCGAGGAGATCGACCTGTCGCTGACCGAGGCGATGCTGAAGATGATCGACTTCCTGCCCGCCAAGGCGATGCTGCTGGGCGAGAGCCAGGAGCGCTCGGGCAACGTCAGCCCCTATGCCGCGCCGACCGGCGTCTACCGCACGCGCGACGGGCAGTGGATCTCGCTGTCGGGCAGCACCGAGGCGCTGTTCGCCGCCAACTGCCGATCGATCGGCCGCGACGACCTCATCGGCGACCCGCGCTATGCCGACAACCGCCTGCGCTGCGGCCGCGCCGCCGAGCTGAACGCGCTGTTCGCCGACTGGTTCGCGGCGCACGACCTCGCCGACGTGCTGGCGCGCTTCGAGCGCCACCAGGGCACGCTGGCGCCGATCTACTCGGCGCGCCAGATCGTCGACGACCCGCAGATGCGCGCGCGCGAGTTCATCCAGGCCGTTCCGGATCGCGACTTCGGCACCGTGCCGGTGCAAGGCGTGGTGCCGCGCTTCACCCGCGCGCCGGGCGCCGTGCGCTCCACCGGCGGCAGCGTCGGCCAGGACAACGACGAGGTCTACGGCCAGTGGCTGAAACTGTCGGCCGACGAGCGCGCCGCGCTGGCCGCCGAACGCGTGATCTGATGCAAACCATCGACTACCGCGAATCGCGCCTGACGATCGACGGCGACGGCATCGCGCGCTTCCAGCACCAGCGCCCGGCTACGCGCAACGCGCTGACGATGGCGCTGCGCGCCGACTACGCCGAGATGGTCGACCAGCTGCGCGGCGACGCCAGCGTGCGCGCGCTGATCCTCGCCGGCAGCGGCGGCAGCTTTTGCGCCGGCGGCGACGTCAAGGGCATGCTGGCGCGCTTCGACGACCCGGCGCACAACACGCCGGTGCACACGCGGCAGCGGCTGCTCGACCTCAATGGCTGGATCCAGCGCCTGCGCGAACTGGAAGTGCCGGTGATCGCCGCCGTCGACGGCCCGGCCTGGGGCGGCGGCTTCGCGATCGCGCTGTGCGCCGACTTCGTGCTGGCGACGCCGCGCGCCAGCTTCTGCATGGTGTTCCTGCGCCTGGGCGTGATCCCCGACATGAGCGCCATCCACCTGCTGCCGCGCGTCGTCGGCCTGCAAAAGGCCAAGGAGCTGCTGATGACGGGCCGCCGCGTCGACGCCGCCGAAGCGCAAAGCCTGGGCCTGGTGCTGGCGCAGCACCAGCCCGCGGCGCTGGACGACGCCGCGCTGGCGCTGGCGCGGCGCTTCCTGCCGGCGGCCCGCGTCGCGCTGGGCATGACCAAGCGCATGGCCAACCGCGCCTACGAGACCGATGCCGGCGCGATGGCCGAGCTGGAGTCGGCCGCGCAGGCGATCTGCGTCGCCGACGAGGCGCACCTCGACTGCATCCGCCGCTTCGCGGCCAAGCAGCCGATGGCCTACGACTGGGACCGCGGCGCCGGCGCGGCGGCGCAAGAACAAGGAGACTGATGCAATGAACGACGATGCCAACGAGCGCGACCCGGTGCTGTGGCGGGTGGACGGCGACGGCGTCGGCCACCTCGTGTTGAACCGGCCGGCGGCCGCCAACGCCATCGATACGGCGCTGGCCGCCGCGCTGGTGGCGGCCGTGCAGCAGGCGCAGCTAACGGACCAGTCAGGCGCCATCGGCGCGCTGCTGATCAGCGCGCGCGGGCCGCAGTTCTGCGCCGGCGGCGACATCCGCGAGTTCGTGGCGCGCCGCGACGACCTGCCGGCCTTGATCCGCGCGCTGCTCGACGGCCTGCACCCGGCCATCCAGGCGCTGGCCACGCTGCCGCTGCCGGTGGTCAGCGCGCTGCAGGGGCCGGTGGGCGGCGCCGGCATCGCGCTGGCGTTGTCGGCCGACCTCGTGCTGGCCTCGCCGGCGCTGAAGCTGCGCGGCGGCTACTCGGCCATCGGCCTCAGCCCCGACCTCGGCGCCGCCTGGCAGTTGACGCGGCGCGCCGGCGCCGCGCGCGCCAAGCACATCCTGATGAGCAACCGGCCGCTGACGGCCGAAGACTGCCTGCGCTGGGGCCTGGTCGACGAACTGCACGCCGCCGACGCGCTGCTGCCCGCCGCGCAGGCGCTGGCCGCCACGCTGGCGCGCGGTGCCCGCGGCGCGCTGGCCGGCATCAAGCGGCTGTGCGACGACGCGGTGACGATGCCGCTGCACGCCCACCTTGACGCCGAGCGCGCCGCGCTGCTGCGCGCTGCCGCCAGTGCCGACGGCCGCGAAGGCGTGGCCGCCTTCATCGAGCGGCGGGCGCCGGTGTTCGGCGGCGGGCGCTGAGCACTGAGCGCCGGCGCGGCACGACACGTACCCGCGCCGCCGCGTTCGTCGCCGCCACGCCGCGTTCGTCGGCGCCTGGCCGCATCGGTCGCGTTGGGGATGGACAGCGGCGGGGGCCGGTCATCCAATCGTCGCGAGGCTTGCGCTGCGCTGGCATGCCCGCGCCGGGCGCGGCCCGCCTCGCATTGGACGAAGGGGGCTTCGACACCATGCCGCCGCTGCTGGCGATCATCCGCTTCCTGCTGCAGGCCGACCGGCAGTCGGCGTCGCGGGCGGTGCCGCCGCGCTGGTCGCTGACCCTCGGCGCGGCCGCCGTGGTGGCGCTGCTGATGTCGACGCAGCTGATCGCCCAGCCCTTCGTCTGGCGCCAGTATCCGGTGGACGAAGTGCTGAGCGCGTGGTTCGATCTGCTGGTGCAGCGGCTGGTGGTGGCGGTGTCGATCGCTTCGGTGGTCACGCTGTCGTTTCGCATCGCCACGCCGCGGCCCTGGCTGCGCGCGGCGCTGCTGCTGGTGGCCATCGTCGCCGGCGCGTTGCTCGGCGAAGGCCTGCTGGTCGCCGCCGGCGCGCTGCAGGCGCCGCCCGACCGGTTGTCGTCCTGGCTGCGGCTGGTGCAGTGGTGCACGCTGGCCACCGGCGTGTCGTCGCTGCTGTACCTGTGGCAGCGCGCGCTCGACACCGAATCGGCGCGCCGCGCGACCGAGCTGCGGCGGCTGCAACTGGAGCAGCAGCTCGCGCAAGCCCGGCTGCAGGCGCTGCGCCAGCAGATCGAGCCGCACTTCCTGTTCAACACGCTGGCCACGGTGCGCCGGTTGCACGACGCCGGCGAGCCGGGCACGCGGCTGTTGGCGCAGTTCGTCGCCTACCTGCGCTCCACGCTGCCGGCGGCGGACGTCGGCGAGGCCAGCGCCGGTATCGCTGGCCCTGCCGACACGCTGGGCCGCGAGCTGGAGCTGGTGCGCGCCTACCTCGGCATCGTCGAGGTGCGCATGGCCGGCCGCCTGCAGGTGCGCTTCGAGATCGAGGATGGCCTGCAGCGCTGCGCCTTCCCGCCGCTGACGCTGGCCACGCTGGTGGAGAACGCCATCAAGCACGGCATTGCGCCGGCGCCCGCCGGCGGCAGCGTGACCGTGCACGCGCGCCGGTCGGCGCCGGCGCAACTCGAAGCCGGCGTTGCCGACACCGGCGCCGGCTTCTCGGGCAGCGGCGGTTCGGGGCTGGGGCTGGCCAACACGCGCGCCCGGCTGCGCGCCTTGTACGGCGAGCGCGGCGCGCTGGCGCTGGCAGTGAACCAGCCGCGCGGCGTGCGCGCGACGATCCGCGTGCCGCTGGTGCGGCTGCCGGCGGGGGCGGGCGCATGAGGTCGCCGCTGCGCCCATCGCGGCCCTTGCGCCCGCTGCGCCAGGCGCTGGTCTACGGCGCGCTGTGGGGCTTGACGGTCAGCGCCAACGAAGCGCTGGTGCTGCCCTTCGGCCGGCTGCACACGCGCGCCGAGCTGCTGTTCCTGGCCGTGCTGCTGGTCGAATGGATGTTCTGCGGCTGGCTGCTGGCGCTGCTCACGCTGTGGCTCGAAGCGCGCTTGCGGCGCGCCTGGCAGCTGTTGCTGCTGGTCACGCTGGCGCCGTTGTCGACGGCGGCGCTGATGCAGCTGGTGTGGTCGCTGGCCGCGCGCTGGGGCTTCAACGAGGTGGTGGTGCCGCTCACCGGCGAGGCCTTCCCGTCGTGGAGCAACTTCGCCTACCTGGCCTGGATGACGCTGTTCCACGGCGTCGTCTTCATGCTCGTGCTGGTGTGGGTGCAGCGCGGCCAGCGCCAGCGTGAATGGCTGGGCCGCGCCGAGATCGCCCGCCGCAGCAGCCAGGCGCTGCTGAAAGAAGCGCAGCTCGAAGCGCTGCGCAACCAGGTCGACCCGGCCTTCGTGCTGCGCGTGCTGCAGGCCGTGCAGGGCCGCTATGCCGTCGACGCCGCGAGCGGCCACGACCTGCTCGACCAGTTGGTCGGCTTCCTGCGCCAGGCCATGCCGGGGCTGCGCAGCGGGCACTCGACGCTGGGCCACGAGGTCGACATGATCCGGCGCTACCTGCGCTTGCAGCAGGCCGTCGCGCCGTGGGCGGCCGGCTGGCGGATCGAGGCGCCCGATGCGGCGCTGGCTGCGCTGGCCGACGCCGCCGCGCTGCCGTTTCCGCCCTTCCTGCTGCTGCCGCTGCTCGACCGCCTGGCGCCGGCCGGCGCGGGGACGGCGGCGGCGCCCGGCGGCCGCTTGTCGCTGCAGGCCGCCGGCGGCAAGCTCACGCTGCTGATCGAAGCGCACCGCGACGCCGTCGGCGCCAGCCTGCCGCCGGCGCTGAGCTACCACCTGCAGGTGGCGCTGCACACCTTGTACGGCAGCGCCTGCCGCGTCAGCACGCGGCCCGGCCCGCATGGCGGCGGCCCGGGGCTGGCCGTGCTGATCGAACTGCCGCAGCGGCCGCCGGCCGCCGGCCGAGCCTTGGTCGACACCACCCATGGGAGCGTGAACATGAACAAGCCTGTCGAAGCCGATCGCCGCGCAGCGGACGGCGCCGAAGCCACTGCGCGCGCGGCGGATCCTGAAACCGCCGCGCGCGCGGCCGACCCCGAAACCGCCGCGCGCGCGGCGGACCCCGAAACCGCCGCGCGCGCGGCGGATCCTGAAACCGCCGCGCGCGCGGCGGGTCCCGAAGGCGTGCTGCGCCGCGTGCTGCTGGGCCTGCTGCCGACGCTGGCGCTGCCGGGCGAGGCCCTGGCGCTGGACGCGGTGACCTCGCAGGCCGGCGCCTTTCGCGTGGCCTTCGAGAACGAGCGCGTGCGCGTGCTCGACTTCCACAGCAAGCCGGGGCTGGGCGTCTGCGGCGTCGGCGTGCACAGCCATCCGGCGCACCTGACGGTGGTGCTCAGCGACGGCAAGGCGCGCGTCAGGGAAGCGGGCGGCAAGACCTTCGAGGCCATCAACCGGCTGGGCGACGTGTTCTGGAGCGAGGCCGAGACGCACGAGGTCGAGAACGTCTCGGGCAAGGCCATGCGCACCTTGCTGGTCGAGCTGAAGGATGCGCCGGCGCGCAAGGGCTGAGCGCGGTCACCCGGTGCTTGCATGAACGCCGTCACCGCCCTCGTGGCCGAAGACGAAGTGGTGCTGCGCGCCCAGCTGTGCGGCCAGCTGGCCGCGCTGTGGCCCGAGCTGGCGATCGTCGCGCAGGCCGAGAACGGCATCGAGGCCTTGCGCCTGCTGGAGCGCCACCGGCCCGACATCGCCTTTCTCGACATCGAGATGCCGGGCCTCAGCGGCCTGGACGTGGCGCGCCAGTGCCAGGCGCACGTCGTCTTCGTCACCGCCTACGACGCGCATGCCGTCGCGGCGTTCGAGGAAGGCGCCATCGACTACGTGCTCAAGCCCTACGACAGCGCGCGCCTGGCGATGACGGTGCGCCGCCTGCGCGACCGCGTTTCGGTGGCGCCGGGCGCGCTGGAGCGCGTGCTGCGCGAGCTGGCCGCCGCCGCGCCGGTGCGCCAGCACCTGCGCTGGATCAACGCCTCGCACGGCGGCGGCGTGCGCCTGATCACCGTCGACGAGGTGTGCTACTTCCAGGCCGACACCAAGTACACGCGCGTGGTCACCGCCGATGGCGACGCGCTGATCCGCCGCTCGCTCAAAGAGCTGCAGGACGAGCTCGACCCCGCCTGCTTCTGGCCGATCCACCGCTCGACCATCGTCAACGCCGTGGCCATCGCCGGCGTCAGCCGCGACTTCCGCGGCCGCGTGCGCGTGCTGCTGAAGTCGCGCAGCGAGAAGCTGCCGGTCAGCGAAGCGCACGAGCACCTGTTCAAGCAGATGTAGGCGGCGCGGGTTCGCACCCGCCGCCGGCCGGTTCAAGCGCTGCTTGGCGTACTCGTCGCATCGCGGTTGGCTTCGCCGGCGGCGCCGGCCAGACTGCCGCCGCGAGGTTGACGACCCGAACGTCTCGGCCGCACTTCGCGCAGGGAGCATCGAGATGACATTCGAAATCTGGAACACGCGATCGAACACGCGACGCCTGCTGGGCATGACCGTGCTGGCCGCCGCGGCGCTGAGCGCCTGCGCCGGCGGCGACGACGGGCAGGCCGGCCAAGGCCAGCCGGTGACCATCGACGCGGGCACGGCCAACACCGTGTCGCGCTTCGACGAGATCGCCACCAACACCATCAACCAGCCCAACGCCGCCACCGGCACGCCGGAAGAGCGGCAGTCGAACTACGCGTTCGACCTGGCGACGGTGCACATCGCGATGTACGACGCGGTGATCGCCATCGCCGGCGGCTACCGGCCGTTCTACGCCAGCGCGCCGGCTTCGCCGACCAGCGGTGCGTCGCAGGACGCCGCCGCCATGGCCGCGGCCTATTACGTGCTGAAGGCCTTGTTCCCCACGCGCACCGCCACCTACCAGGCCGCCTACGACAGCGCGCTGGCCACCATCACCGATGCCGACGCGCGCGCCAAGGGCGTGGCGCTGGGCGCCGAGGTCGCGGCCACGGTGGTGGCGGCGCGTGCCGACGACGGCCGCGCCGCCGCGCTGCCGGCCTTCGTGCCGGGCACCGCGCCGGGCGCCTACCGCGGGCCGGGCACCGTGGGCCGCAGCTACCCGAACGTGCGGCCTTTCGCGCTGACCTCGGCGGCGCAGTTCCGCACCGCGGCGCCGCTGGCCTTGAGCAGCGCGGCCTACGCCGCCGACGTGAACGAAACCCGCGACCTGGGCGGCAGCGGCAGCAGCACGCGCACGGCGGGGCAGGCGGAGATGGCGCGCTTCCATTCCGAAGCGCCGACCACGCTGTGGCCGCGCAACCTGCGCCGCTTCATGATGACCAACCGCAGCCTGGCCGAACAGGCGCGGCTGGGCGCGCTGCTGTGGGTGACGCATGCCGACGCCACCATCGCCTGCTTCGAATCGAAGTACCACTACCTGGCCTGGCGCCCGTTCAGCGCGATCAACCTGGCCGACACCGACGACAACGCCGCCACCACGGCCGACCCCGCGTGGACGCCGTTCCTGCCGACGCCGGGCCACCCGGAGTACCCGGCGGCGCACGGCTGCGTCAGCGCGGCCGCGGCGCAGGTGCTGCGCTCGTTCTACGGCACGACATCGGTGTCGTTCGACTTCGACAGCACGGCCAGTGCGACGACGCGCCACTACGCCAGCACCGATGCGCTGGTCGACGAGATCACGCTGGCGCGCATCTACGGCGGCATGCACTTCCGCACGGCCTTGGTGGCCGGCGAGGCGCAGGGCCAGAGCGTCAGCCAGTACACGCTGCAGAACCGCTTCCAGGCGAAGTAGGCGAGGGGGGTGCGCGGCCGGCGCCACAATCGCGCCGACGATGAGCTGGGACCGCGCACAACCTTTCACGCTGGCCGTGCTGCCGCAGGCCGCCGACATCGACGGCCTGAACCACACCAACAACGCCGTCTACGTGCAGTGGTGCGAGCAGGTGGCCTGGGCGCATTCCGAGGCGCTGGGCCTGGCGCTGGCCGACTACCGGCGGCTCGACCGCGCGATGGCCATCCGCCAGGCCGCCTACGACTACCTGCTGCCTTCCACCGAAGGCGAGGCGCTGACCGTCGCCACCTGGCTGACCGCCAGCGACGGCAAGCTGGCGATGACGCGCGCCTTCCAGATCCGCCGCGACCGCGACGGCGCCACCGTGCTGCGCGGCCGCTGGGAGCTGGTGTGCATCGAGCTGGCCAGCGGCCGGCCGCGGCGCATGCCGCCGGAGTTCATGCAGGCCTACGGCGCCGCGGTGGCGTGAACGGGGCGCTCAAGCCGCGCTGCTGCTGCCGCCACCACCACCCACGACGCGGCTCACCTCGCGCAGCAGCACGAACTCTTCGGCCGCCGTCGGGTGCATGGCCAGCGTGCGGTCGAAGTCGGCCTTGCGGGCGCCGGCGCTGAGGGCGACGGCCAGGCCCTGGATGATTTCCGGCGCGTCGGCGCCGGCCATGTGGGCGGCCAGCACGCGGTCGTCGGCGGCGTCGACGATGAGCTTCATGCGCGTGCGCTCGGCGCCGCCGATGAAGGCCGTGCGCATCGGCCGGAACGCGGTCTCGAAGATCTTCAGCTTGCGGCCCGTCGCCAGCGCTTGTTCTTCGCTGGGCCCGACCGAGGCCAGCGGCGGGATCATGAAGACGGCGCTGGCCACGCGCGAGAGGTCGACGCGGCGCGGCGCCGGGCCGAACAGCGAGTCGGCCAGCGCGCGGCCTTCGGCGATGGCCACCGGCGTGAGGTTGTGGCGGTCGGTGACGTCGCCGATCGCCCACACGCCGGGCACGCTGGTGCGCAACTCGTCGTCGACGATGACGCCGCCGCCCTGGCGCGTGGCCAGCCCGAGCCCGGCGCTGTTGGGGCGCCGGCCGGTGGCGTTGAGCACCCACGGAAAGTCGCGCGCGGCGTCGCCGCCGTCGAATTCGAGGCGCAGGCCGCCGTCGATGCGGCTCAGCGCGCGCGGCACGCGGCCGGCCAGCAGCTCGACGCCGGCGGCGGCCAGCGCTTCGGCGGCCGCCTCGCGCAGCATGGCGTCGAAGCCGCGCAGCGGCTGCTCGGCGCGATAGCACATCGTCACCGCCACGCCCAGCCGCGCCAGCATGGCGGCGAACTCGGCCGCGATGTAGCCGCCGCCGAGCACCGCGGCGCGCGCCGGCAGCGCGCGCAGGTCAAGCAGGTCGTCGCTGGTGGCGCAGGCCTCGATGCCGGGGATGCTGTCGGTCACCGGCGCCGCGCCGGTGGCCACCAGGATGCGGCGCGCGCGCAGCCGCCGGCCGCCGACGGCGACGACGCCCGGCGCTTCGATCGTGCCCTGACCTTCGACGATCTCGACCCCCGATTCGCCGAGCAGCCGCCGGTACACGCCTTCCAGCCGCGCCGTCTCGGCGGCCTTGGCCGCGGCCCAGTGCGCCATGTCGAAGCGCGGCTCGCCGTCGAGCTGCCAGCCGTAGCCGCGCGCTTCGCCGAAGGCATCGGCATAGCCGGCGGCGTACATCAGCAGCTTCTTGGGCACGCAGCCGCGCAGCACGCAGGTGCCGCCGACGCGCCGGCCTTCGACGATGGCGACGCGCGCGCCCAGCGCCGCGGCGCGCCGCGACGCCGCGACGCCGCCCGAGCCGGCGCCGAGGGTGACGAGGTCGAATTCGGAATCCATCGCGAGGCACCTCCGCTGAGTGGCGGCGACTGTCGCACAAACGGCCGTGGGCCATCGGCGCGCCTAGTGGTTTTCCAGGGCCAACCATGCCCGGCGCTGATGCGGCGCATCGCCAGATTCGATTGGTGGCGCGCGGGGGCGCTTCTTAGCATCCGACCCGCCCGCCGCGGCGCCATGGCGGCGGCCGTTGGACCCCAAGAACCAGCATACGGAGACGAGATGAGCCGGACCACGACCCTTGCCCGCCCCCGCCACGCCCCCATTGCGTTGGCCGTGCTGGCCGCCCTCGGCTGGCCGGCCGCCGGCTTTGCGCAGACGACCCCCGCGACGGCCCCCGCGACGGCGCCGGCCAGCGCCGCATCGGCCGCCGCGCCGGTGCTGCAGGAGGTGGTGATCACCTCGCAAAAGCGCGTCGAGCGGCTGAAGGACACGCCGGTGGCCGCCTCGGTGATGTCGTCCGAGGTGCTGGAGAAGGCCAACGCGACCGACATCTCCGACATCAACAACCTCGTGCCCTCGGTGCAGTTGAAGGGCTCGTTCAACGGCCGCGTGCCGTACTCGATGCGCGGCATCTCGACGACGGCCAACGAGGCGGCGATCGGCCTGACCTCGGGCGTCTCGATCATGATCGACGGCGTGCCGGTGCCGTCGGACTCCACCGCCGCCAACGACCTCGCCGACGTGCGCCGCGTCGAGGTGCTGAAGGGCCCGCAGTCGACGCTGGGCGGTCGCACGGCATCGGCCGGCGTCATCAACTTCGTGACGCAGCAGCCATCGCGCAGCTTCAGCGGCAGCGCCGGCTTCACGCTGACCGACGACCACGAATACCGCGGCAACCTGTTCGTCACCGGGCCGGCCGGCGAGATGCTGGCCTACAGCCTGTCGCTGTATGGCTCGCGGCGCGAATATCCGATCCGCAACGTGCTGCTCGACGAGCCATCGCAATCGAAGTCGCGCGGCGCGCGCGCCAAGCTGATGCTCAGCCCCGACAAGACGCTGGACCTCACGCTGACGGCGCGCGTCGCCGACGGCACGTCCGACGGCGGCACCTTCACCTACCAGTACCTGACGCCGGGCGCCGAGCTGTTCCCGTTCTTCCCCTGGAACGGCGGCCACGGCCAGAGCCAGGCCACGGCGCTGGGCGGCGTCACGCCCGGCTACGGCAACACCGAGTACGCGTCGCCGGTGCGCATGCAGTCGGAAACGCGCGACCGCGACCTCAGCCTCAACATCGAGAAGCGCTTCGGCGACTACACCTTCACCTCGACCACGGCGCGCATGTCCAACCGGCAGAACAACCTGCAGGACGTGCCCATCGTCGCCACCTACTTCTTGAACGACCTGCGCGGCCCGCTGCCGACGCCGGCCGACGGCGGGCCGCCGTACTACTACAACGAGCAGCGCATCAGGATCGAGCCGACCTCGGTGACGCAGGAGTTCAAGATCGCCTCGCCGCTGAACCAGCCGCTGAGCTATGTCGCCGGGCTGTTCTACTCCGATGTCGACGTCACGCAGGACTGGAACCGGCTGATGTTCGTGAACCCGAAGATCGACACCGTGCGCTCGCAGACGCAAAGCCTGGGCCTCTACGGCCGCGGCACCTGGACGCTGGGCGAGGCCACCAGCGTGCTGGCCGGCCTGCGCGCGAATCGCGACCGCATCGAGTACCGCATCGACGACCACGCCCACGCGCTGGCCTCCAGCGGCAGCGACACCTCGCACACCGTGGTCGGCGACCTCACGCTGCGCCAGAAGCTGGGCAAGGACCAGATGGCCTACGCCACCTTCTCGCGCGGCTACAAGCCGCGCGCCTACAACACCGCGGCCACGCTGCAGAACAACGACCCGCTGGCGCCGGTGGAGCAGGAGAAGATCAACCACTTCGAGCTGGGCTCGAAGTTCACGCTGCTGGGCGGCAAGCTCACGCTCAACACGGCGCTGTTCAACACCGAGTACAAGAACTACCAGGTGCAGATCTTCGACAACGTCGGCGGCGGCTACGTCAACAACCTGATCCTGTCGAGCGCCGGGCGCGCGCGCACGCGGGGGCTGGAACTCGACGGCATGCTCGCCGCCGGCGACGACACGCGCGTGAACTTCAGCGCCGCCTACATCGATGCCAAGTTCCTGCGCTTCGGCGGCGCGCCCTGCTACCCGGGCCAGACCGACGGCTGCACCGTGAACCAGCCGAACCCGGCCGACCCGTCCACCTGGTTCGGCACGCAAGACCTGTCGGGCAAGACCATGCCCGATTCGTCCAAGCTCAAGCTGGTGCTCGGCATCGAGCATGTGCTGCAGCAGCAATGGCTGCCCTGGGAGCTGCGGCTGAACGCGCAGTACGCCTACCGCACCAAGGCCAACCTGCAGGCCAACCAGAACCCGAAGACGCTGCAGCCGGCCTATGGCTTGATGAACATCGGCGCCACCGCCTCGTCGCCCGACGGCAAGTACTCGGTGGGCCTGTTCGTCAACAACCTGTTCAACCGCTTCTACCTCGTCAACGCCGAAGACTTCTTCAGCGGCCTGTGGGGCAGCACCGCCAACGCGGTGATCGGCCAGCCGGCGCGCGATGCGCGGCGCTACGCCGGCCTGCGCTTCTCGGTCAACTTCGACTGACGGCATGAGCGAAGCTTCAGCATCGGTCGTCGGCGCGCTGCGCGCCCATCACTACGGCATCAGCGTGCCCGACCTCGACGCCGCGCTGGCCTGGTACCGGCGCATGCTGGGCTTCGAGCTGGAAGAGCGGCTCTTCATCGACAAGATCCCGGCGCACATCGCCTTCGTGCGGCGCGGCGACTTCCGCATCGAGATCTTCCAGGTCGAAGGCGCGGCGCCGCTGCCGCCCGATCGGCGCGTGCCCAACCTCGACTTGCGCACGCACGGCAACAAGCACCCCTGCTTCGAGGTGCCCGACGTGCCGGCCGCGGTGGCGCGGCTGCGCGAAGCCGGCGCCGACATCGCTTTCGAGCTGACGGTCGACGGCAACCCCACCGCCTTCGTGCGCGACTGCGCCGGCAACCTGATCGAGCTGCTGCAGCCTTTCGAAAGCCGGCCGCCGCGGCCTTGACGGCAGGCGCGGCGCAGGCATTGCGCCGCCCGATGCGCCGTATCGGCACAAACGATTTCCCAAGGCCGGGGGCGCTGCCTAGCATGGCCGCCATCGGACATTCGAGACCACCGGAGCCTTTCGCCGTGACCGTCCAGCATCTCAAGCAAGGCAAGCCCGCCGCGGCCAAGGCCGACCTCCAGGCGCAGGTGCGCAGCACCGTGGAAGCCATCCTGCGCGACATCGAAACGCGCGGCGACGCCGCCGTGCGCGAATACAGCGCGAAGTTCGACCACTGGTCGCCCGCCACCCTGCGCCTGAGCCAGGCGGAGATCGACGCCTGCATCGCCAGCCTGCCGGCGCGCACGCTGGACGACATCCGCTTCGCGCAGGCGCAGATCCGCCGCTTCGCGCAGATCCAGCGCGACTCGATGAAGGACGTCGAGGTCGAGACGCTGCCCGGCGTGGTGCTGGGCCACCGCAACATCCCGGTCAACTCGGTCGGCTGCTACATCCCCGGCGGCAAGTACCCGCTGATCGCCTCGGCCCACATGAGCGTGCTCACCGCCAAGGTGGCCGGCGTGCCGCGCGTCATCGCCGCCGCGCCGCCGTTCGAAGGCAAGCCCTGCGCCGAGATCGTGGCCGCCATGCACCTGGCCGGCGCCGACGAGATCTACTGCCTGGGCGGCGTGCAGGCCATCGCGGCGATGGCGCTGGGCACCGAGAGTATCGCGGCCGTCGACATGATCGTCGGCCCCGGCAACGCCTACGTCGCCGAAGCCAAGCGCCAGCTGTTCGGCCGCGTCGGCATCGACCTCTTCGCGGGGCCGACCGAGACGATGGTCATCTGCGACGACACGGTCGACGCCGAGCTGGTCGCCGTCGACCTGCTGGGCCAGGCCGAGCACGGCCCCACCAGCCCGGCCTACTGCATCACGCGCAGCGCGAAGATCGCCGCCGAACTGCCGGCCGCCATCGAGACCGTGCTGGCGCGGCTGGACACGCGCGCGGTGGCCGCCGTCTCGTGGCGCGACTACGGCGAGATCATCCTCTGCGACACGCAGGAAGAGATGCTGCAGGAGGCCGAGCGCTTGTGCTCCGAGCACGTGCAGGTGATGACCGCCGACCCCGACTGGTTCCTGCAGCGCATGACGCGCTACGGCGCGCTGTTCCTCGGCCACCGCACCAACGTGAGCTATGGCGACAAGGTGATCGGCACCAACCACACGCTGCCGACGCAAGGCGCCGGCCGCTACACCGGCGGGCTGTGGGTCGGCAAGTTCATCAAGACGCACACCTACCAGCGCGTGCTGACCGACCAGGCCAGCGTGATGGTCGGCGAATACTGCTCGCGCCTGTGCGGCTACGAGCACATGAGCGGCCACAAGGAGCAGGCCGACATCCGCGTGCGGCGCTTCCAGCCGGCCTGACATGACGCTGGATCTGAGCGGCCGGCTGGCCGTCGTCAGCGGCGGCGCCGGCGGCCTGGGCGAAGCCATCTGCCTGGGCCTGGCGCGCGCCGGCTGCGCGGTGGTGGTGGGCTACCACCGGTCGGAAGCGCAGGCCCATGCGCTGGCCGCGCGGCTGCCGGCCGCCGCGCTGCCGCACGCCGCGCTGCACTGCCCGGTCACCGATTCGGCGGCGCTGGCCGCGCTGGCCGCCGAGGTGGGCCGCCGCTGGGGGCGCTGCGACATCCTGGTCAACGGCGCCGGCACCACGCGCTTCGTGCCGCACGCCGACCTCGACGCGCTGGACGACGCGCTGATCGACGAGATCCTGGCCACCAACGTGCGCGGCATCATCGCCGCGGTGCGCGCCTTCAAGCCGCTGCTGGCGGCGCCGCGCGCAGGCGGCGGCAGCGGCCTCGTCGTCAACCTGTCGTCGATCGCCGCCGTCACCGCGATGGGCAGCAACGTCGCCTACTGCGCGTCGAAGGCGGCGGTGGACAACCTCACCAAGTCGCTGGCGCGCGCGCTGGCGCCGGCGGTGCGGGTGCTGAGCGTCGCGCCCGGCCTGTCCGACACCGACTTCGTCAAGCGCATGGACCGCGCCTGGCGCGACGAGCAAGCGGCGCGCACGCCGCTGCAGCGCCTGGCGCTGCCCGACGAGGTGGCCGCCGCCGTCGTCGCCGCGGCCACGCTGTTGAGCTTCAGCACCGGCGCGGTGATCCCGGTCGACGGCGGCCGGCCGTTGGCATGACCCGTTACCCGAGGAGACCCCCGCGATGAAACTCGCCACCCTGAAGAACGGCAGCCGCGACGGCCGCCTGGTGCTGGTCTCGCGCGACCTGCGCCGCGCCGTCGACGCGGCGCCGCTGGCCGCGACGATGCAGCAGCTGATCGAGGACTGGGACGCCCGCGCCCCGGCGCTGCAGGCGCTGTACGCGCAGCTCAACGAAGGCCGCGTGCCGCAGGCCTTCGCCTTCGACCCCGCGCAGTGCGCCGCGCCGCTGCCGCGCACGCACCAGTTCGTCGACGCCTCGGCCTTCCTGAACCACGGCAACATCATGGAGCAGGCCTACGACCTCGACGTCAAGAAGACGCCGGGCATCCCGGTGCTGGTGCAGCGCCAGAGCGACGACTTCTGCGGCCCGACCGACGACTACCCGCTGATCGAGGCCGACAATGGCGACTTCGAAGGCGAGTTCGCGGTCATCGTCGACGACACGCCGATGGCCGCTACGCCGGCGGCCTGCGCCGCGAAGATCCGGCTGGTGACCATCCTCAACGACGTCAGCCTGCGCGCCCACCTGTTCCGCGAGCTGCAGATGGGCTTCGGCTTCATCAACGCCAAGCCGGCGACGGCGTTCGCGCCGGTGGCGGTGACGCCCGACGAACTGGGCGCCGCGTGGGGCGACGACGGCCGCATCCACCTCGACCTGCAGGTCAGCCGCAACGGCCATGCCTTCGGCCACCCCAACGGGCGCGAGATGGACTGGTCCTGGGGCGAACTGCTCGCGCACCTGGGCAAGAGCCGCAACCTGCGCGCCGGCACCATCCTGGGCAGCGGCACGGTGTCCAACCGCGCCGCGCGCACTGTGGGCTCGGCCTGCCTGGCCGAGAAGCGCGCGCTGGAGAAGATCGAGCACGGCGACTCGACGACGCCGTTCCTGAAGATCGGCGACCGCCTGCGCTTCGAGGTCTTCGGCGCCGACGGGCAGAGCATCTTCGGCGCCGTGGACCACCGCTTCGTGCCGTTCGCATGACCTACGACATCGTCGCGATGGGCGCCGGCCACAACGGCCTGGTCGCCGCCGCCTACCTGGCCAAGGCCGGCAAGAAGGTGCTGGTGCTGGAACGCAAGGCCTGGCCGGGCGGCGGCGTCAGCACGCGCCAGCTCAACACCCCGGGCTACTGGCATGACGAGCACTCCAGCGTGCACATCATGATCCAGGGCAACCCGATGATCCGGCAGGACGAGCTGGGGCTGCTGTCCAAGCACGGGCTGGACTACCACTACTCGCCGGTGCCGCACGCGACGATCTTCCCCGACCAGTCGGTGCTGTTCACCTACAAGGACGTCGACAAGACCTGCGAGGGGTTCGCCAAGGTCAGCGCCAAGGACGCCGAGACCTATCGCCGCTTCGTCGCGATGAGCGCCGAGGTGCTGAAGGTCTTCATGCCCGGCCTCTACGCGCCGCCGCCGCCGCTGGGCGAGCTGGTGGCCATGCTCGACCGCAGCGACGAAGGCCGGCTGATGCTGGAGTACATGACGCGCGATTGCCTGAGCCTCGTCAACGACCTCTACGAATCGGACAAGATCAAGATCCACCTGCTGCGCCTGGTCAGCGAGAACCTGCAGCACCCCAACGAGCTGGGCACCGGCATGGGCGTGCTGCTGATGCCCGGCATCATCCACACCTACGGCGTCAGCCAGCCGGTGGGCGGCAGCGGCAAGCTGACCGAGGCGCTGGTGCGCTGCATCGAAAGCCATGGCGGCGAAGTGCGCTGCAACGCCGAGGTGGCGCAGATCACCACCAGCGGCGGCCGCGCCAGCGGCGTGCGCCTGACCGACGGCGAGACCATCGCCGCGCGCGATGGCGTGATCGGCGCCATCCACCCGCACGTGGTGCGCAAGTTCGTGCAAGGCGTGCCCGAGCCCGTGCTGAAGAAGGCCGAGCGCACGCAGCTGGCGCCGTTTTCCATCATGGTCAGCCACTACGACCTGAAGCAGCCCTGCCGCTACTACGCCGGCGAAGAAGTGGGTTATGCCACGATGCTGGAGTTCATGGCGACCGACCGGCTCGACGACATGATCGCCGACTTCGACGACCTGAAGCGCGGCCTGGTCACGGCGCGCCGGCTGTGCGCCGGCGGCGACGAAAGCATCGGCGACAAGAGCCGCGTGCCCGCCGGCGCGGGCATGTTCCACGGCATCACATTCGCGCCCTACCAGGTGACCGACCCGCGCTGGGCCGGCAAGCACTGGGACGAGTTCAAGGAAGAAATCGGCGACCTCTCGCTCGCCCACTACCGCCGCTTCGTCAGCAACCTGACGGCCGACAACATCGTCGCGCGCAGCATCGTGAGCCCGGTCGACATCGAGCGCTCCAGCCCCAACAGCATGGTGCGCGGCGACCTGCACGGCGTGGCGCCGTACTTCCACCAGAGCGCCGGCGCGCGGCCGACGGCCGAGCTGGGCCAGTTCACGGTGCCCGGCGTCGAGCGATTGTTCCTCGCGGGCCCGTTCCAGCACCCGGGCGGCGGCGTCTACGGCGCCGGCCGCGCCACCGCGATCAAGATGTTCGAGGCGCTGGGCATGGACTTCGGCAGCGTCGCCGTCGGCGTGCGCCACGACGGCGCCAACCCCAACGTCGCCCCGGCGGCGCCGGCCGCGAGCGCGGCGCCAGGCATGGTGCTGCGCGGCCCGGCCGACGAAGAGTTGATGCACGTGGAAGCGATCGAGCGCGTCGGCGACGAACTGGTGATCAAGGGCAAGAGCTTCGGCACGATGCCGATGGCAGCGCGGCTGGACGCCAGCTCGGCGCGCGCCGGCCTCAAGCTGCTGGGCTGGACGCGGCTGGCCTTCCTGGCGACGCTGCCGTTTCGCAAGGGGGGCGGCCGATGACGCACGTCGTCGTCACCGGCAGCGAAGGCTTCGTCGGCCGCCAACTGGTGCAGCGCCTGCTGGCCGATGGCCTGGGCGGCCAGCCGATCGGCAAGCTGACGCTGCTCGACATCGGCTTTGCCGCGCCGCCGGCCGATGCGCGCGTGCAGGCGCTGGCCGGCAGCATCGCCGACCCCGGCTTGCGCGCGCGGGCCTATCGCGACCCGGTGGACGCCGTGTTCCACCTCGCCAGCATTCCCGGCGGCGCGGCCGAGAAAGACTACGAGCTGGGCCGCCGCATCAACCTCGACGCGACGCTGGGGCTGCTGGAAGACCTGCGCGGCTGCGGGGCGCCGGCGCCGCGCTTCGTCTTCGCCAGCACCATCGCGGTCTACGGCGAACACCTGCCGCCGCGCGTCGACGAAGCGACGCTGCCCAACCCGGGCCTCAGCTATGGCGCGCACAAGCTGGCCGGCGAGTACCTCGTCGCCGACGCCACGCGCAAGGGCTGGGTGCAGGGCTGCTCGCTGCGCCTGCCCGGCGTGGTGGCGCGGCCGGGCGACGGCGCCGGCATGATGAGCGCCTTCATGAGCCAGCTGTTCTGGAAGCTGGCCGCCGGCGAGCCCATCACCGTGCCCGTCAGTGCCGACGGCGTGGCCTGGTGGATCTCGGTCGGCGCCTGCGTCGATAACCTGCTACATGCAGCCACCGTCGACCCGGTGCGCCTGAACCCGCGCCGCAGCTACCAGATGCCGGTGCTGCGCTTCAGCGTCGGCGAGCTGGTCGAAGCGCTGGCCGCCCGCCACGGCGCCGACCGCAAAGCGCTGGTGCGCTACGCGCCCGACCCCTTCGTCGAGCGGCTGTTCGCCGCCTACCCGCCGCTGGCCACGCCGGAGGCCGAACGCCTCGGCCTGCGCCACGACGGCGACATCGAAACCCTCATCCGCCGCGCCACCGCATGAACATCCTCGGACCCGACCACCTCGTCTTCGGCGTCGACGACCTCGCCGCCGCGCGCCAGTACCTGCTGGACTACGGCCTCGACGAGCAAGGCTTCGACGCCGCCACCGGCGGCCACTTCACGGCGCTGGACGGCACCGGCATCGTCATCCGCCGCGACGACGACCCCGGCCTGCCGCCGCTGCCGCCCGGCGCCCACAGCCCTTGCCTGCGCGACACGGTGTACGGCGTGGCCGATGCGGCGACGCTGGCGGCCATCCGCGCCGAGCTGGGCCGCGACCGCGAGGTGCGCGTCGACGCCGACGGCAGCCTGCACACCATCGACGACGGCGGCTTCGCCATCGGCTTCCAGCTCACCGTGCGCCACCCCTACACCGCGCGCCACCTCGGCTTCAACGTGCCGGGCCAGCCGCCGGGCCGCGCGCCGAACGACTGCGCGGCCAACCCCGACGAGGTGATCAAGCCGCGCACGCTGAGCCACCTGGTGCAGTTCGTGCCCGACGTCGCCAAGGCCGAGGCCTTCTACGCGCGCCTGGGCTTCGTCGTCACCGACCGCTTCGAGAACCTGGGCCCCTTCATGCGGCCGGCCGGCACGGCGGACCACCACACGCTCTTCATGATCCAGCGCTTCAACGAGCACATGGTGGGCTGCAACCACTTCACCTTCCACCTCGGCTCGGCGTCGGAAGTGCTGCAGCACGGCTGGGCCTTCGTCGACAAGGGCTACAAGAGCTTCTGGGGTCCGGGACGCCACATCCTGGGCAGCAACTACTTCTGGTACTTCAACAGCCCGTTCGGCGCAGTGATGGAGATCGACGCCGACATGGACCTGCACGACGACGCCTGGGTGCCGCGCACCTGCCCGCCGGGCAAGGACAACTCGCAGATCTTCCTGTTCACCGCCGCGCCGAAGTGGGCGCCGGGCGAATGAGCGTTCGACGGCCGCGATGAACCTGCAGCGCCTGTGCCGCCTGGACGAGCTGCCCGACGGCGGCTCGCGCGGGCTGCTGCGCCGCGGCGGCGACGACCAGTTGTGCGTGGTGCGGCAGCGCGACGAGGTCTTCGCCTACCTCAACGACTGCCCGCACGAGCACCGCCCGCTGGAGTACCGGCAAGACCGCTTCCTGGCCGCCGATGGCTCGCACATCGTCTGTTATGCGCACTCGGCGCACTTCGACATCCGCAGCGGCCTGTGCTTCGCCGGCCCCTGCACCGGCGAGCGGCTGGTGCCGGTGCCGGTGACGCTGCGCGACGGCGACGTGTGGGTGCCGGCCGTGCTGCCCAACCTCTTCGACTGACCATGTTCCAGTACTTCCCGACCAACTACGTGTGGAGCCTGTCCACGATGATTGCGCTGACCCACGGCGGCAACATCGGCGAGGTCGACGCGATGTGCGCGCCGCTGCTGGAAGCGGCGCGCGCCGGCGACGACCCGGGCACGCTGGCCTTCTACGAAGCCTGGAAGGGCGGCGGCGACCGGTTGGTGGCGCTGGCCGAGATCGACCTCGCTCGCGGCCACAAGCTGTCGGCCGGCGAAAAGCTCGGCCGCGCGGCGCTGTACCTGGCCATCGCCGAGCGCATGCAGGCGCACGGCTTCGAGCACCGGCTGGCGCTGTACAAGCGCTCGCTGGCGCTGTTCGAGCAAAGCCGCCGGCTGGCGCGCGAGAACTGCCGCCGCGTCGAGCTGCCGTACCGCGGCGCCACGCTCGCCGGCCTCTACGTGCGCGCCGAAGGCCTGCCGCCCGAGCAGCGCGCGCCCATCGTCGTGGTGATGAACGGGCTCGACTCCACCAAGGAGATGCTGCAGAAAAGCGTGATGGGCACGATGTTCGCGCGCCGCGGCGTGTCCGCGCTGTTCATCGACCAGCCCGGCACCGGCGAGGCACTGCGCCTGCACGGCCTGCCCGCGGTGCCCGACAGCGAGGCCTGGGCCACGCCGGTGGTCGACTGGCTGCAGCAGCACGCCGAAGTCGACCCGCAGCGCATCGGCGCCTTGGGCGTCTCGCTGGGCGGCTACTACTGCCCGCGGGCCGTGGCCTTCGAGCCGCGCTTCGCCTGCGGCGCCGTCTGGGGCGCCAACCACGACTGGCGCGAGGTGCAGCGCGCGCGGCTGCAGCGCGAAGGCGAGAACCCGGTGCCGCACTACTGGCAGCACGTGCAATGGGTGTTCGGCGCCAAGGGCATGGACGACTTCCTCGCCAAGGCCGAAGCCATGCACCTGAACGGCGTGCTCGACCGCATCCGCGTGCCCTTCCTCGTCACCCACGGCGCCAACGACCGCCAGATCCCGCTGAAGTACGCGCATCAGACCTACGCCCAACTGGTCAACGCGCGGCGCAAGGACTTGTACATCTTCGACGACAGCACCGGCGGCGTCGAGCACAGCTCGCTCGACAACCCGGCCAACGCCGGCAACGCCATCGCCGACTGGCTGGCCGAGGTGCTGGGCGGCCACGTCGACTAACGAACGAACACAGGAGACCGGCATGGCCTTGATCGGGAACGCGCTGATCGTCGGCGGCGGCGTCGGCGGTATGTGCGCCGCCATCCAGCTGCGCAAGCTCGGCGTCGCGGTGACGCTGGTCGAGCAGAACCCGAGCTGGGCGCCCGACGGCGCCGGCATCACCATCAGCGGCCCCACGCTGCGCGCGCTGCGCACCATCGGCGTGGTCGACGAAGTGCTGCGCCGCGGCGGCCACTGGGACGCGGTCGACGTCTGCGGCGCCGACGGCAGCGTGAAAGTCAGCGTGCCGGTGCTGCCGGCGATCGACGGCGAAGGCCTGCCCGGCGCCGCCGGCATCATGCGGCCGGTGCTGGCCGACATCCTGGGCCACGCGGTGCAGGCGGCCGGCGCCGAGGTGCGGCTGGGCGTCAGCTTCAGCGCGATGACGCCCGACGACGACGGCGTCGACGTGCAGTTCACCGACGGCAGCCGCGGCCGCTACGACCTGGTGATCGGCGCCGACGGCGTGCATTCCGCCGTGCGCAAGCTGGTGCTGCCGGCGTTTGCCGGCCCGGCCTTCACCGGCCAGGGCTCGTGGCGCGCCGTGGTGCCGCGCCGGCGCCGCAACAGCACCATCTACATGGGCCGCACCACCAAGGCCGGCCTCAACCCGATCAGCGAGACCGAGTGCTACCTGTTCGTGCTGGACAAGCGCGAAGGCATGGACTTCATCGACCGCGAGCAGTGGCCGGCCAGGCTGGCCGAGCTGCTGGCCGAGTTCGGCGGCCAGGTCGGCGAGATCCGCGACGCGCTGCGCGCCGGCGCGCTGCCCGAGGCGCGGCTGCTGTACCGCCCACTCGCCGGCCACATGATCGCCGGGCCCTGGCACCGTGGCCGCATCGTGCTGCTGGGCGATACGGTGCACGCCACCACGCCGCACCTGGCCTCGGGCGCCGGCATCGCGGTGGAAGGCGCCATCGTGCTGGCCGAGGAGCTGGCGCGCCGGCACTCGCTGGAAGGCGCGCTGCTGGCCTATGCCGGCCGCCACTACGACCGCGCTCGGCTGGTCGTCAGCGCCTCGGGCCGCATGGGCCAGATCGAACGCGAGGGCGGCTCGCTCGACGAACACACGCAGGTCATGCGCGACGCGCAAGAGAAGCTGAGGGCACCGCTATGAGACTTTCCCGCGACTGGGCGACGCCGCTGACCATGGGCGCCTTCGCGCTGATGGCCACCACCGGCATCCTGATGTTCTTCCACCTCGACAGCGGCTTCAACAAGGTGGCGCACGAGTGGCTGAGCTGGGTGATGGTGGGCGCCGTCGCGTTGCACGCCACGGTCAATTGGACGGCCTTCAAACGCCACGTGCTGGACAACCGCGGCGGCCGCGCCATCATCGCGGTGGCGCTGGTCGTGCTGGCCTGCAGCTTCATCCCCAACCCGTCGGCACGCCCCGGCGCCAGCCCGCCGATGCTGGCGCTGCGTGCCGTGATGGCGGCGCCCGTCAAGGACGTGGCGCCGCTGGCCGGCCGCAGCGCCGACGAGCTGCTGGCCGCGCTGCGCGCCGGCGGCTTTGCGCAAGCCACTGCCGACACCCGGCTCGACGACCTGGCGCAGCGCAACCGCGATCGCGAGGCGGCGATCCTCAACATCGCCTTCGGCGGGCGCCCGCGATGAACGCGGCCACCGCCACCGCCACCGCCACCGCCACCGCGGCCGTCACCCCCACCGCCACCGCGGGCCGCGTGGCCGTGCTCACCGGCGCCGCCGGCGGCCTGGGCCAGGCCTTCGCGCTGCGCCTGGCCGCCGCCGGCCACCGGCTGATGTTGACCGACCGCAGCGACTGCGCCGAGACGCTGGCGCGCGTGCGCGCCGCCGGCGGCCAGGCCGAGGCGCTGCCCTGCGACCTGGCCGACGCGGCCGACGTGGTCCGCCTGGCTGGCGCGGTACTCGAGCGGACCGGCCGCGTCGACGTGCTGGTCAACAACGCCGCCTACATGCCGCAGGTGGCGCTGCGCGAGCTGGACGCTGGCACCTGGCGCCGCACCATGAGCGTCAACGTCGACGCACCGTTCCTGCTGGCCCAGGCCTTCAGCGCCGGCATGGCCGAACGCCGCTGGGGCCGCATCGTCAACCTCGCCAGCTCCACCGTGTGGGGCCCGCCGCCGGGCATGGCGGCCTACGCGACCAGCAAGATGGGCGTGATCGGCCTCACGCGCGCGCTGGCCGCCGAACTGGGCGGCCAGGGCATCACCGTCAACGCCATCTCGCCCGGCCTCACGCGCCACTCCGGCAGCGCCGCCAACCTGCCGCCCGAAGCCTTCGAAGGCGTGCGCCGCCGCCAGTTCATCCCGCGCACCGAGGAACCCGAAGACCTGACCGGCACGCTGGCCTTCCTGGTGTCCGACGACGCCGGCTTCGTCACCGGGCAGGTACTCAACGTCGACGGGGGCGGGTTCGGGTTCTGACCCCGCGGGTTCGCGCTCGCTGTGCGGCGCGGCCGTGGTCATGGTTCGCGGGTTGCCCGCACAGCCCTTTGCGACACCAACCGAGGTGTTCGGCCAGTGGCACGCCACCGAGCGACTTGCAAGGCTGCGGGCGGGCCCTCGCGGCGGCGAGTATCGAGACGCCCGAGAAGCGCAGCGCTTGCGGCCGCGCGCCGCCAGGCGCGCCTCGTGAACTGACTCACCGCGCCTGTCCGAGCATAGTGAACGCAGTGAACGGAGCGAGTTGCGCGGTGGGCCGCAGGCGCGAGCATCGCAGGGGTCGTGGCGCGCAGCGCCACGCAACGGCTCGATCTTGAGCCGCTGCGAGGGCCCGCCCGCAGCCTTGCCGCGGCGGCCGTCGCACGAGTCGGCGAACAACGCATCAACCCCGATCAAGTAACAACGCCTCCGGCTTCGGCAGCCGCTGCGCATGCTCGATCATCTTGTCGCGCAGCCATTGGCTGCCGGGGTCGAGGTCGCGGTAGCGGTGCCATTGCAGCGTCTCCACCAGGCGCGGCGCGTCGAAGGCCAGGGGCAGCAGGCGCAGCTGCGGCCAGAAGCGCAGGCTTTGCAGCGCCATGCGCGTGTGCATCACGGCCACGCGCGAGGTGCCCAGCACCAGCTGCGGCAGCATGCCGAAGCTGTGCACCACCACGTCGGCCTGCGGCAGCTTGCCGTGCTCGGCGAGGAACCAGCTTTCGAACTGCGGCCGGCCGTTGCTTTCCAGCGTGACGTGGCGCAGCGCCATGAAGCGGTCGAGGTCCACCGGGCCGCGGACCGGCGCGTGCGCCGGGTCCACCACGAGGTGGTAGCTGTCCTCGAACAGCACGATCGAGGCCTGGTTCGGCGTCACGAAGCGCGCCGGGTTGATGACGAAATCGACCTCGCCGTTTTCGAGGTCCACCGCCGCCGTGTTGCTGGGCTGCGCGAAGCTGATGGTGATGCCCGGCGCCTCGTCGTGCACCTCGCGCAGCACGCCCAGCAGCAGCACCTGGATCAGGTAGTCCGACGCGACGATCGAGAACTGCCGGCGCGAGGTGGCGGGGTCGAAGCCGGGCCGCGTGGCCAGCGTGGCGTCCAGCCGCAGCATCAGGTCGTTGACCTTCTCGACGAGCTGCTCGCCCAGCGGCGTGAGTTCCATGCGCCGGCCGACGGGCACCACGAGCTGGTCGTCGAAATACTCGCGCAGCCGCGCCAGCATGCCGCTCATCGCCGGCTGCGAGACGTGAAGCTGCTCGCCGGCGCGCGTCACGTTGCGCTCGGTCAGCAGCGCGCGCAAGGCGGTCAGCAAGTTGAGGTCGAGGCGCTGGTAGCGCATGGGGGGCGGGGCCGGGTTCGCGGGCCGCCAGTGTAGGCGCGCGCCGTGCCGCGGGGCGGCCGGTGCGGCGCCGTTCAGGGTAATCCCACGTATGCGCTCGGGCGATGCGGCGCATCGCCAGATTCGATTTCCCGAAGCCGGGCGCGCTGCCTACGATGCGCCGCCATCGAAGCTCGGACCCCATGGCCACGGTGCAAAACAATCCGCTCAAGGGCTGGCAAGTCGACCGCGCCGCCATCCGCACGCTGGGCCGCGACCTGCAGCGCCCCGAATGCATCCTGTGCGAGCCCGACGGCAGCGTCTGGACGGCCGATGCGCGCGGCGTGATGAAGATCGCCGCCGACGGCACGCAGACGCTGATCCGCCAGTCGGGCATCGAGGGCGACCGCGCGCTCGACGCGCAATCGCTGGTGATGGGCGGCAGCTTGCCCAACGGCATTGCCTTCAACCGCGACGGCGACCTCGTGATCGCCAACTTCGGCACCGACGCGATCGAGCTGATGACGCGCGACGGCCGCTCGCGCACGCTGTACCGCGAGGTCGACGGCCGGCCGCTGGGCAAGACCAACTTCGTGCTGACCGATTCCAAGGGCCGCACCTGGTTCACCGTGACCACGCGCGAGGTGCCGTGGACGCGCTCGATCAACGCGCGCACGGCTGACGGCTACGTCGGGCTGATCGACGAGCGCGGCATCCGCATCGTCGCCGAAGGCTTCGTCGGCACCAACGAGCTGCGGCTGGACGCGCGTGAAGAATGGCTCTACGTCGCCGAGACCAACGCGCGCCGCATCTCGCGGCTGCGCGTGCGGCCCGACGGCTCGCTGCACGGCCGCGAGACCTACGGCCCGGCCGACCTCGGCGGCTTTCCCGACGGCTTCGCGATCGACGCCGCCGGCAACCTGTGGATCACGCTGGTGCTGACCGAGCGCCTGGTGGCGCTGACGCCCGAGGGCGAGCTGCTCACGCTGCTCGACGACGGCAACCCGGCGGCGCTGGCCGTCTACGAGCAGCACTACCAGGCCGGCACGACGACGCCGGAGCTGATGGCCTCGTGCAAAGGCACGCTGGCGCCGATGATGGCCAGCATCGCCTTCGGCGGCCCCGACCTGCGCACCGTCTACCTGGGCAGCCTGGCGGGCGACACGCTGCCGTGGTTCCGCTCGCCGGTGGCCGGGCTGCCGCTGGCGCATTGGCGCGTGCCGGCCACGGCGCGTTGAGGCGGCGATGATCCTGCAGGTCGCCACCCTGATGGTGCGCCCGGGCTGCGAGGCGGCCTTCGAGCGCACCATCGCCCAGGCCGAGCCGCTGTTGCGCGACGCCGCGGGCTACTTGTCGCACGAGCTGCGGCGCTCGGTCGACAACGGCCAGCACTACGCGCTGCTGGTCGAGTGGCGGCGCCTCGAAGACCCCACGCTGGGCTGGCGCCCGTCTGCCGGCCTGGTCAGCCTGCGCCAGCGCCTGCAAGGCCTGCTGCAGGGCGCACCCGAGGTCGAGAACTTCATCGCGGTGCCGGCGCCGGCGGCGGCCGGCCACCTCGCCGACTGACATTCATTCCTGGAGACACGCTCATGCCTGATTATCTGATGCCAACCCTGCGCCGCGCCCTGGCGGCCGCCGCGCTGATCGCGGCGAGCGCCGCCAGCGCCGCCAACGCCGCCACGGCCGCCACCACCGCCGCGGCCGGCGCCAACCCCTACGGCCTGGACGCGCTGTGGTCGCAGGGCGACGCGGTGTCGAAGACCGTGCTCGTGATCCTGGCGCTGATGTCCATGGCCAGCTGGTACGTCATCGTCACCAAGCTGCTGGAGCAGGGCCGCATGGGCCGCCAGGCGAAGAAGGCCGACGAGCGCTTCTGGAACGCCGGCACCGTGACCGCGGGCGCCGCGCAGCTCGACGACGGCAGCCCCTTCCGCTACATCGCCGAAGCCGGGCTCGAAGCCAGCCACAAGCACGGCGGCCTGCACGCCAAGGTGGACTTCGCCGACTGGGTCGACCTGTCGATCCACCGCGCCACTGAGCGCGTGCAGCGCCGGCTGTCGGGCGGCATGAGCCTGCTGGCCACGGTGGGCTCCACCAGCCCCTTCGTCGGGCTGTTCGGCACCGTCTGGGGCATCTACCACGCGCTCACCGCCATCGGCGTCGCCGGCCAGGCCTCGATCGACAAGGTGGCCGGCCCGGTGGGCGAGGCGCTGATCATGACCGCCATCGGCCTGGCCGTCGCGGTGCCCGCGGTGCTGGGCTACAACTGGCTGCTGCGCCGGAACACCGCGGTGATGGACGAGGTGCGCGACTTCTCCGGCGAGCTGCACACCGTGCTGCTGGCCACCGGCGCCTGAAGGAGCGCGGGCGATGGCGATGCAGATCCCCGCGGCCGGCGGCGACGGCCAGGAGCAGGCGGTGTCGGCGATCAACACCACGCCGCTGGTCGACGTGATGCTGGTGCTGCTGATCATCTTCCTGATCACCATCCCGGTCGTGAACTACTCGGTGCCGGTGGACCTGCCCAAGCAGCGCAACGAGGTGCGCGAGAGCAAGCCCGAGAACATCGTGATCTCGGTCGACGCGCGCGGCGGCCTGTACTGGCTGGACGCCAAAGTGAGCGGCGTCGACGAGCTGGTGCGCCGGCTGAAGACCGTCGCCGCGATGGACCCGCAGCCCGAGGTGCACATCCGCGGCGACTGGCACAGCGACTACGAGCCGGTGGGCAAGATCATCCTGGCCTGCCAGCGCGCCGGCATCGTGAAGATCGGCTTCATCACCGAGCCGCCGGCGCGCACGCTGTAGCGAAAACGAGCAGGAGCCGGCAATGAAGAAGACCCTGGCCGCCCGCAAGGCGGCGCCGCGCGACGAACCGCTGGTGGACATCAACACCACGCCGCTGATCGACGTGATGCTGGTGCTGCTGATCATGCTGATCATCACGATTCCGGTGCAACTGCATGCGGTCAACCTGAACATGCCGCACGGCGCGCCGCCGAGCGATGCGCCCAAGCCCGAGGTGCTGCGCATCGACGTCGACGCCGCCTCGCGCGTGCGCTGGAACGGCGAGGAACTGGCCGGCGGCGACGAGGCCGAGCGCCGCATGCAGGCCGAAGCCGCCCGCGCCGTGCAGCCCGAGGTGCACCTGCGGCCCGACCGCAAGGCGCGCTACGACGTGGTGGCCGGCCTGCTGGCCGCCGCGCAGCGCAGCGGGCTGACGAAGATCGGCGTCGTCGGCTCCGAGCAGTTTTTGCCATGAATAGCGCCGCCACGCTAACGCCGCCGTCACGGGGCCCTGGCAAGAAGGCCTTCAAGCCCAAGGGCCGCTACGGCCCGACCGGGCTGACCGTGATGGCCGCCGCCCACATCCTGCTGGCCTACGGCCTGGCCAGCGGGCTGGCCGGCAAGGCGCTGGAGGTCATCAAGAAGCCGCTCGACGCCACCATCGTGCAGGAGGTGCGGCTGCCGCCGCCGCCACCGCCGCCGCCGCCGCCGCGGCCGAAGGTCGAGAAGATCGTGCAGGCGCCCAAGGAAGCGGCGCCGCCGCCGCCGGCCTACGTGCCGCCGGCCGAGGTGGCCGCGCCGCCGGCGCCGGGCCCGGCGATCACCGCCGTGCAGCAGACCACGCCGGTGGCGCCGCCGCCGGCCGCGCCGCCGGCGCCGCCGGCCCCCGTGGCAGCGCCCGCGCCGCCGGCGCCGGCCAAGGCCGACATCGCGCTGGCCTGCCCGAAGCAGGTGCCGCCCGAGGTGCCGGCCAAGGCCATCGACGACGGCATCGAAGGCACCGTCAAGGCCGAGGCGCGCATCCGCGCCGGCAAGGTGGTGGAGGTGCGCATCGTCTCGGGCCCGCGCGTCTTCCACGCCGCGGTGCGCCACGCGATGCTGGCCTACCAGTGCAGCGGCGGCGACGCCGAGATCGTCGCCACGCAGGACTTCACCTTCAAGCTGAACTGAACACCGAACGCCGCCGGCCCCGGCGCCGCCGCGGGCCATCACCAGGAGACGACGCATGAACCCTTCCGCCAGCCTTGCCAGCGGCGCCCGCGCCACCAGCGCGGCGCGCCGGCCGCGGCTGATCCACGCCTGCATCCTGCTGGTGACCAGCGGGCTGACGGTGCTGGTGACGGCCATCCTCGGCCCCAGCCTGCCGGCGATGCAGGCGCACTTCAAGGACGTGCCCGGCGCCGACTACCTGGTGCCGCTGACCATGACGGCGCCGATGCTGATGATGGCCGGGCTGTCGGTCTTCATGGGCGAGCTGGCCGACCGCTTCGGCCGCAAGCGGCTGCTGGTCGGCTCGACCTTCCTGTATGCCTTCGTCGGCACGGCGCCGATGGTGCTGGACTCGCTCACCGCCATCATCGCCAGCCGCTTCGCGCTGGGCGTGCTGGAAGCGGCGCTGATGACCATCAGCACCACGATGATCGGCGACTACTACGAAGGCCGCCAGCGCGAGCGCTTCATGTCGCTGCAGACCACCGTCTCGGCGACCTCGGCCTTCCTGCTCAACACGCTGGGCGGCGCCATCGCCGAGCACGGCTGGCGCGCGCCGTACGCGGTGTTCGCGGTCAGCCTGGTGCTGGCGCCGCTGATGGCCATCTACCTGTGGGAACCGCGCTCGCGCGCGTCGATGACGGCGGCGCAGTTCGCCGAGGACACGCTGGCCTTCCGCCCGCGGCTGCTGGGCTTCATCTGCGCGCTGGGCGTGGTGCTGGGCATCGTGTTCCTGACCGTGCCGGTGCACTTCGGCTACCTGCACGGCGCGATCGGCGTGCGCTCGCCGGCGCAGATCGGCCTGGCCTATGGCGTCAACAGCCTGGGCGTCATCGCCGGCACGCTGTTGTTCGGCTGGGTGCTGGCGGCGCGGCTGAACGTGGCGCTGCAACTCGCGGTGGGCGCGCTGATCGGCGGCGCCGGCTTCCTGCTGATGAAGGGCGCCGCCGACTACGGCGCGCTGACCACGGCCGGCTTCGTCAACGGCCTGGGCTGCGGCATCCTGCTGCCGGCGATGGTGACCTGGAACATGCGCGACCTGCCGGTCTCGCGCCGCGGCATGGGCACCGGCGCCTTCCAGTCGTGCCTGTTCTTCGGCATGTTCATCAACCCGGTGCTCGTGGTGTGGCTGGAAAAGGCGCTGGGCGGCGCGCGCGCGCTGGCCGTCGGCGTCGAAGGCCAGGTGCTGCTGGTGCTGGGCGCGGTGGCGCTGCTGGCCGGCCTGCTGCGCCGCGGGCGCTGAACGCTGGAGGACAAGGCCATGGCGCGGCTGCTGCTCGTCGACGACGACGTGGAACTCACCGGCCTGCTCGGCGCCTACCTGGCGCAGGAAGGCTTCGAGGTCGAGGCGGTGCACGACGGCTCGGCCGGCGTGCGCGCCTGCCTCGACGGCGGCTTCTCGCTGGTGGTGCTCGACTCGATGCTGCCGCGCGTCGACGGCGAGGAAGTGCTGCGCCGCGTGCGCCTGAAGAGCGCCATTCCGGTGCTGATGCTCACCGCGCGCGGCGACGATGCCGACCGCATCACCGGCCTCGAGCTCGGCGCCGACGACTACGTGGCCAAGCCCTGCACGCCGCGCGAGCTGACGGCGCGCGTGCGCTCCATCCTGCGCCGCACGCAGCCCGGGCTGCCGCAGCTGACGCCGCAGACCGTGATCCGCGCCGGCGCGCTGGTGATGTGGCCCGAGCAGCGGCGCGCGCAATGGCAGGGCGAGGCGCTGACGCTGACGCCGGCCGAGTTCAACCTGCTGGAAGTGCTGGCCGGCGAGCAAGGGCAGATCGTGCCGCGCGAGCAGCTCTCGCGGCGCGCGCTGGGGCGCGAGATCGGGCCTTACGACCGCAGCATCGACGTGCACCTGTGCGCCATACGCCACAAGCTGGGCCGCGCGCGCGACGGCTCGGCGCGCATCCGCGGCATCCGCGGCATGGGCTACCAGCTCGTGCGCGAACTGCACTGAGCGCAGGCCCGCCATGCCGCGCGGCCCCGGCGGTTTGTTCTGGAAGGTCTTCGCGGCCTGCTGGTTCACGGCGCTGCTCACCGGTCTCGGCATCAACGTCTTCGCGCGGCTGTTTCCGGAACTGATCGAGCTGCCGCCGGTGCCGCCCAAGGTCGAGCAGTCGGTGCTGATGCCGGTGCTCACCGGCGGGCTCATCGCGGCGCTGATCAGCGGCGTGCTGGCGTGGTCGCTGTCGCGGCCGCTGCGGCTGCTGCGCCAGGCCTTCGGCGCCGCGGCCGCCGGCCGGCTGGATTTGCGCGTGGCGCCGCAGCTCGGCCGCCAGCGCGACGAGTTCGCGGCGCTGGCGCGCGACTACGACCGCATGGCGCAGCAGTTGCACGCGCTGCTCGGCGCGCAGCGCCGGCTGCTGCACGACGTGTCGCACGAGCTGCGCTCGCCGCTGGCGCGGCTGCAGGTGGCGGCCGGCCTGCTGCAGCGCCCGGGCACCGACGCGCAGGACACGCTGCGCCGCATCGAGCGCGAGGTCGAGCGCCTGGACCGCCTGGTCGACGAGGTGCTGACGCTGGCGCGGCTGGAATCGGGCACGCCGCCGGGCACGCCGGGCGACATCGACGCCATCGGCCTGCTCGAATCGGTGGCCGAGGACGCGCGCTTCGAGGCGCGTTCCAAAGGGCGCGACCTGCGCTTCGATTCGAGCCTGCGCTCGATCACGCTGCGCGCGCATGGCGAGCTGCTGTTGCGCGCCTTCGAGAACGTCATCCGCAACGCCGTCAAGTTCACCGCCGAAGGCAGCTGCGTCGACGTGCGCGCCGAGGTCGATGCGCGCATGTTGCGCGTCAGCGTGGCCGACCGCGGGCCCGGTCTGCCGGCCGGCGCGCTGCAGCGCATCTTCGAGCCTTTCGTGCGCGTCGAAGGCGGCACCCACACCGAAGGCTTCGGCCTCGGCCTGGCCATCGCGCGGCGCGCGGTGGAAGCGCACGGCGGCAGCATCGCCGCGGCGGCGCGCGCCGGCGGCGGGCTCGAACTGCGCTTCGCGCTGCCGCTGGCCGCGGCCGGCGCCGGCGACCTTTACCGCCCTTAACGCAAACAGCCGGAGTCACCCGGATGACGCGGCCACGGCCGCCGCCGAACATGACCGCCAGGCTCCACGGCAGCGCTTGCCGCTGCTGCGGGCCGCCGCCGCCACGCTCGATCGACACAACACCTTCCAAGCATCATGAAACAGCGTCCCGCCCTGACTCCGCTTGCCGCCGCAGCGCTCGTCGCGCTGCTGCCGCTGAGCAGCCTGCAAGCCCTTGCGCAGACCGCCGCCGAGCCCGCGCCGGCGGCCGAGCCGAGCCCCGCCGCCGAGAAGAAGAGCGGCCAGCTGCAGACCGTGACCGTCACCGCCGAACGCCGCGCGGCCAACATCCAGAAGACCGGCATCTCGATGCAGGCCGTGAGCGGCGCCGAGATCACCGAGCAAGGCCTGAGCAGCGGCGCCGAGATCCTGAAGAACGTCTCCAACGTCGAGGTGCAGGGCGCGGCGCGCGGCAACGTGATCGCCATCCGCGGCATCGGCTCCGACCTGCCGCCGGGCATGGGCGAGTCGGCGGTGTCGACCAACTACGACGGCGTTTACAACTTCCGCGCCGAGATGAACACGCTGGGGCTGTTCGACCTCGACCGCGTGGAAGTGCTGCGCGGCCCGCAGGGCACGCTGTACGGCCGCAACGCCGCGGCCGGCGCCGTCAACTACGTGACGCGCGACCCCGTGCTCGGCCGCAGCGACGGCCGCGCTTCGCTGGAGCTGGGCAGCCAGCGCCTGGTGCGCGGCGAAGCGGGCTTCAACCTGCCGCTCGGCGAGACCGTGGCGCTGCGCGTCTCGGGCGCGGCCATCAGCCGCGACGGCTACCTGAGCGACGGCTTCAACGACGCGCAGGCCAGCGGCGCGCGCGTGAAGGTGCTGTTCAAGCCGAACGGCGACTTCCGGCTGCTGGTCGGCGGCGAGCGCATCCACCTCGGCGGCAAGGGGCCGGGCTTCATCCCGCAGGCCAACTGGAACGACGAAGACACGCGGCTGCAGTCGGCCGTCAACCCGACGACGCCGGGGCTGGAGAAGGTGGGGTACCAGAGCTACGACGCCACCAAGCTGTGGGCGCAGGCCGACTGGAACCTCGGCTTCGGCGTGCTGACGGTGCTGCCCGCGTACCAAAGCGGCGAGGGCATCGTCTACCGCAAGTGGGACGCCTCGCGCCCCGCGGGCTCGGAGGAACAGTACAACGCCGACCCGAAGAACGCGCGCCAGAAGAGCGCCGAGGTGCGGCTGGCCGCGCCGGGCAGTTCGGCCGTGCAGTGGGTGGTGGGCGCCTACTGGTACGACATGCTCAACGAGCAGAGCTGCCTGCTCAGCGCCGAGGCCTGCGCCGGCTCGCTGGGCACGCGCGACACCACGGTGTCGAAGGCGGCGTTCGGGCAGGTCAGCGTGCCGGTGGCCGCGGGCACGCGACTGGTCGGCGGGCTGCGCCACACCAAGGACCACAAGACGGCGGTCGACGGCTCGGTCGGCGACTGGAGCAGCACCGACGGCAAGGTCGGCGTCGAGTACGACCTCGGCCCCGCGGCGATGCTCTACCTGACCTACGCCACGGCCTACCGCCCGGGCGGCTTTAACACGCTGCCCGGCAACAGCGGCACCTTCGACGCCGAGAAGCTGAAGTCGCTGGAGCTGGGCATCAAGAGCCGCTGGATGGACAACCGCTTGCAGTTCAACGGCGCGGTCTTCCGCTACGACTACCGCGACTACCAGGCGATCGACTTCGCCTTCACCAGCGCCGGGCTCTACGCGCAGTTCCTCAACGTGCCCAAGCAGACCATCCAGGGCGTCGAGGCCGAGACCCAGCTGCTGCTGCCCGGCAGCGCCGGCAAGCTGCGCGCCAGCTTCACCTACCTGGACGCGACGCTGGGCGACCTGACGCAGACCAACTTCGACCTCACAAAGGCCACGCTGAAGGGCAACCCGCTGCCGCACGCGCCCAAGCTCACGGTCAAGGCCGGCTACGAGCTGCCGATCGACTTCGCCAGCGGCTCCAGCCTGACGCTGCGCGGCGACGTGCGCCACACCACCAAGCAGTACGTGTCGATCACCGAGAACGCCGACACGCTGCAGCCGGCGTACACGCAGATCGACCTGTTGGCCAACTACCGCAGCCCCGACGACAAGTGGGGCATCAACTTCTACGTCAAGAACGTGACCGACTACGTGCCCAAGGTGGCCAACTTCGTCGGCTCGACGATGGTCGGCGCGCCGCGCACCTATGGCGTCGTCGTGAACACCCGCTTCTGACATGCAGTTTCCGAGATTGCGATGGACGCCGGCCGCGCTGGCGGCTGCGACCTGCCTGCTGCTGCTGATTGCCGCCACCGGCGCCCACGCGCAGATGCCCGGGCCGGTGCCGCCCGAAGCGGTGGCCGCGGCGCGGCTGAACCCGCGCGTCGGGGCCGGCGAGCAATGGATCGTCGACCGCACGACCGAGCTGCAAAGCCTGCAGATCGCGCCCGGCGCCGCCATCGCCGCGCCGCCGGGCATGAGCCTGACGATGACGGTCGACGGCGTCGAGACCACGATGCGCCCGGGCCGCTACCGCGGCCGCGTCGTGCTCAGCGTGACCGAGCGCCATCCGGTCGCTTTCTCGCCGCTGCTGGTGCACCCGTTCCGGCAGGCGCTGTTCCTGGACGCCACCGGCATCGTCGCGGCGAAGTCGGTGCTGGCGGCGGCCGGCGCGCCGAAGGTCGCCGGCGGCGTGCTCGACGGCGCGGACATCCGCTCGGCCGGCGAGAACTTCAACGGCCTGCTGGCCGCCGGCGGCCAATGGCGGGTGCGTGGGCTGGCGCTGTCGTTCAGCGGCAATGGGGGCAATGATTTCGCGGGTTATGGCGCCGGCGTGATGTCCGACGGCGCGGCGACGCGGCTGGTGCTGGACGGCGCGCGCATCGTCACCCACGGCGCCGTGCGCACCGCGGTGGTGGCCGCGGGCGGCAGCCACCTGCTGGTGGCCAACAGCGAGATCGACGCCCGCGGCGGCACGCTGGGCGACGACTACGTCAGCAACGTGACGCCGGGCGAGATGAAGGACGCGCCGTGGATGCTGGGCATCCGCGGCAACAACCGCGCCACCAATTTGCTGGGCAACGGCACGGTGGCGACCTACCTGAACGCCACGCTCAAGGCCGACGGCTGGGGCGTGCTGTCGGTCGACGCCAGCGAGAACGCGCAGCTCAGCGCCGTGAACAGCCGCATCGAGCTGCGCGGCGACAGCGGCTACGGCTCGTACGCGATCGGCAACTCGACCAACCGCTTCCTCGGCAGCACGATCGACGTGCCGACGCACGGCATCATCATCACCGGCGGCCACGCGGTGTTCGGCGCCAGCCGGCCCGACGTGCTGGCGCGGCTGAACGCCGAGCTGGCCTGGGGCCTGAGCAACGCCGAACTGGCCGCCGTGCCGCAGCAGCAGACCGTGGTGCGCGCCGGCCGCCACGCGGTGATGAGCTGGGGCGACGCCACCGTCAAGGTCGACGATGCCACCGTGTTCGAGACCGGCGAGGCGGTGTTCCTCAACAAGGGCGCGACGCTGGCGGTCACGGTCGACGGCTCGCGCGGCGCGCAGTTCATGCCGCGCAACGGCGTGATCCTGCAGGCCATCGACAACGACGACCCGGGCCCGGTGATGCGCGATGGCTTGATGGCCAACGTCGGCGTCTGGCGCGAGCCCGAAGGGCCGCCGGCGCCGGTGCCCGGCTTCGACCTCGCGGCGCGGCACCCGACCGACACCACGCTGCGCTTCATCAAGACCGCGCTGGTCGGCGACTTCTTCAACGCCATGCGTTCGCGCATGGTCGGCGGCGGCTTCGGCCCGCAGGGCCCGAGCCGCGAGCCGCCGCGCGTCACCGGCGCCAACCTGGTGCTGACGCTGGAAGACAGCCAGCTGCGCGGCGTGGTGACGGCCGCGCAGGCGCGCCACCTGAAGCCCGAGATCGGCGCCGCCGACTACGCGTGGCTGGGCCGCGTGAACAACACGCCGGCGCCGGCCGTGAACAACGGCGTGATCGTCTCGCTGCTGCGTTCGCGCTGGACCGTCACCGGCGCGTCGTACCTGACGGCGCTGGAGCTGGGCGACGGCGCCGAGCTGCGCGCGCCCGATGGCCAGCGCCTGACGATGACGGTCGACGGCGTGCCGACGGCGATCGCCCCCGGCGCGCGCTACCGTGGTCGCATCGTGCTGCGGCCGGAGGCGGCGTCGTGACGACGCGGCGCGCTTCGATGCCGCGGCCGTTGCGGGCCGCGGTGCTGCCGTCGTTGCTGGCATCGCTGCTGGCCGCGCTGTCGATCGACGCCGCCGCGCAACTCAACCCGTCGATGACGGCGCCGCCGGTCAAGGCGGTGGTGGCCGAGAAGTTCCAGCGCCTGTACCCCGGCCGCTACACGGCGCGCGAGCAGGCGCTGGTGCAGCAGTACCTGGCCGACAACGCGGCGCTGAAGGCGCGCGGGCCGATCGACGCCGCGCGGCTGGTGAAGGGCGAGCTGGCGCCCGGCACGCCGGGCCTGGGCCCGGTGATCCGCGTCACCGAAGACTGGGTGCGCTACCAGAACCGCCGCATCGACCCCGAGAACCCGCTGCGCCACGACCGCGACTACGCGCGACGTGCGGGTTATGCCGACATCCTGGCCTTCGCCACCTTCGGCGCGCACGACGACACCTTCATGCTGCCGTACCCGCCGGCGGCGCGCGACACGCTGCTGGTCAGCGACCTCAACCACAGCGTCACCGCGCTCAGGCCCATCCACCCGGGCGACACGCTGTACCTGGTGGCCGACGAGCGCGAGCTGATCGACCTGACGCCGGCGGCCGGGTCGATCTACCGCACGCTGGCGATCAACACGCGCGGCAGCATCTACAACCAGCGCGCCGAGAAGGTCAACGAGGTGATCTTCCGCGTCACCGAGAGCATCAAGCTCTACCGCGACCCGGCCGACGCGCCGAAGAACCCTGGCTTCTTCGACATGTGGGAGGCGCCCGACTGGCTGGCCCGCCCGGCCCGCGTGTACACCGATGCCGACTGGGCGCGCATCCGCGCCCTCTGGCAGGCCGAGCGCCGCCAGGGCGCCACGCCGCGCTACTGGGACGACGTGCAACCCGGCAGCGCGCCGCTGCCCACGCTGGACGGGCCCATCCTCGCCTCGGTCTCGCCGGTGCCGCCCTGGGGCATGGGGTCGGGCGGCAGCCGCACGCTCAAGCGCGAGATCCTCGACGACGCGACGCGCGCCACGCTGGTCCGCGGCGCGCGCGACGGCATTTGGCGCACCGCCGAACGCAGCGGTTATGTGCCGGCGCCGCCGCCGCAGCCCGCTGCCGCCGGCGGCGCGCCGCCGCCGCCGCCGGATGCCGGCGCCATCACCACCACCGACATCCACAAGGACGGCGAGCAGCGCAGCCCGCTCGTCAACTACATGGGCCGCGACCTGGCGATCCGCCACCTCGACAACTGGATGGGCGACGCCGGCTGGTTGCAGAACATCCGCTGGTCGATCATGGACCCGCGCGGCCACGCGGCGCAGGGCAAGCCGGTGCCGACCAACCCGCGCGCCCAACGCTACCTGGAGCAGCTGGTGCCCTGGCTGCCGGAGATGAAGGGCCGCTACGTCGACGCCCACGGCCTGACGCAGGACGTGGCGCTGGTGCAGTCGCGCGTGGTCGCCAAGGCCATCGTCGACGGCCAGCCGCTGGTCGACCTGGTCTGGTGGATCGAAACCCTGGACGGACAGATCTGGGAAGAAGGCGGCGCCACGGTCCGCCTGCCGCTCAAGCCGCAATGAAGATGCCTCTTCGCATGAATCGCCTGCCCCGCCGCACGCTTGCGGCCCTTGCTGCCGCCGCGCTGCTGGCGGCCACCGCCTTCGCGCAACCGGCCGGCGGGCCGCCGCCGGGTGCGCCACCGGGTGCTGCACCGGGAGCGCCGCAAGGGGCACCGCCCGGCGCGCCGCCCGGCATGCCCGGCGGCGGCCCGCCGCTGCCGCCCGGCATGCCGCCGATGCCGCCGCAGGAGCCGGTGGTCTACGTCGCCGCCGCCGAGATCGTCGACGGCCGCTGGCTGCCCGCCGACGCCGCCGCGCAGGCCCAGGTGCAAGGCGCCGGCGCCGCGGCCCGGCGCGCGCTGAAGATCGTCTCCACGCGCGACCGCGTCAACGGCCTGATCGTGCGCGGCCAGGGCCGCACCGCGCTGCAGGGTGCGGCCATCGAGATCAACGGCCGCGGCAAGAGCGACTTCGACGGCATCGCCGCCGGCGTGCTGGTGAAGGACGGCGCCACGCTGGAACTGCGCGGCGCGCGCATCGTCACGCGCGGCGTCGTGGCCTCGGCGGTCACCGCCACCGACCAGGCCACGCTGCGCGTGCTGCGCTCGACGCTGGTCGCCGAAGGCGGGCCGCTGCCCAGCGGCTACACGCGCCGCATCGGCCCCGGCATGATGGAGCCGCCCACGCCGCTGGGCATCAGCGGCACCGCGCGCACCACGCTGACGATGGGCAGCGCCAAGGCCTACTATGCCGATTCGACCCTCATCGCCGAAGGCTGGGGCGCGCTGTCGACCGACGCCGCGCGCGGCGCGCAACTGGAAGCCGAGCGCTGCACGATCGTCGTGCGGCGCAGCGGCTACGGCGTCTACGCCGACAACGGCGCCAGCGCGGTGATCCGCCACTCGACGATGGACGTGCCGACCTTCGGCGGCGTGATCGCCGGCCAGGCCGCGCTGAGCTTCGACGCGCTGAAGCTGAAGTCGCAAGGCAACGCGGTGATGATTCACAGCGTGATGGGCCAGCCGCAGGAGGTGGGCACGCTCACGATCAGCGGCGGCGAGCTGCGCAGCCGCAACGCCGCGATCGTCGTCAAGAGCGCCAACGCCGACATCACGATCGACCGCGCGGCCATCAGCGCCGGCAACGGCGACCTGCTGCTGGGCGTGGTCAACGACGACGGCTTCGCGACCAAGACGCAAGGCGCCGCGGTGCCGGGCATCCGCGCCGTGATCCGCGGCAGCCGGCTGCAAGGCAACCTGGTGCACCTGGACGGCGACCGCGCGATGCGCGTGCGGCTGGAAGGCAGCAGCTTGCGCGGCCGCATCCAGGGCGTGGAGCTGGCGCTCGACGGCGCCAGCCGCTGGACGGCCACGGCCGATTCCAGCGTCACGCTGGCCCCCGGCACGACGGCGGCGCAGATCGACGCGCTGCCCGGGGTCACCATCAGCGTGAAGAACGGCGTGGGCACGCTGCCGGCCGGCGAGCAGCGGCTGGCCAGCGGCGGGCGCCTGGTGGCGCCGTGACGAGCGGGGGCGGGCAGCAGGCGTCGTGACGCAGCGCCGGCGTCACCGGGGATCGTGACGCAGCGCCTGCGGCGCGGGGATCGGTTAGGCTTGAGCAGCAGCCCGACCGGCACCACCCGCCGCCCGCCCCCATGTCTTCAGCCGACAAGACCGCCGAGGCCCTGGCCTGCATCGGTGCCGACCGCCCGGCCGACGAGCGCCGGCGCCACCTGGACAACATCAGCGTGCTGCTGGGCAACATGGCGCTGCACGGCAACCGGCGCGACGACCCGGTGCGCACGACGCCGGCCTACCTGGGCGACCGCTGGAGTTCGCTGGTGATGCACCTGCTCAGCGGCGGCATGCTGCGCCATGCCGAGCTGAAGAAGCTGATCGCGCTGGTCTCGGCCGAGCAGGACATCTCGCAGCGCATGCTGACGCTCAAACTGCGCGTACTGGAACGCGACGGCCTCGTGCTGCGCCAGGCCACCGCCGACGTGCCGCCGCGCGTGGAGTACCAGCTCACCGCGATGGGGCAGGAGGTCTACGCCCACTTCATCGCCCTGGTGCGCTGGGCCGAGCGCGCCACCCCGGCCGTGCGCGCCGCCCGCGAGGCGTTCGATCGCAAGCACCCGGAGTTTGCCGGCGCGCAGGGGCAGGAGGCTGAGGCGCGGGACTGAGGCGCAGGACTTCAGCGCGGGACTGGGGCGCCTCCGACGCGGGCACAAAAATGTGCTCATGGCGAGTCCCGTTGGCGCGCCGGCGGGCGCTGCCTACGCTTGGCGCATGTCTGCATCCACCCGCATCCCCCCGCTGGCCCGCGCCCCGTTGTGGCTGGCCTTGTTCGCTGCCACGGCGGCCGCGGCGCAGCCGGCCGGCAAGACCATGGACGTGCGCCCCTTCTTCAGCGAAGTCGACCTCGACGGCGACGGTTGCGCCACGCGCGAAGAGTGGCAGCGCGCCGGCGCGCCGATGTCGAGCTACGAGATGCTGAAGGACGCGCGCGGCTGCGTCACCGTCGAGGCGATGAGCAAGGTGCCCGCGCCCGACGGCATCGACACCAACGGCGACGGCCGCCTCACGCTGGCCAAGATGAAGGCCTTCGACAAGAAGATGGCGCCGCTGATGGCGGCCGCCGCCGCCGCCTCTGCCGCCGCCGCTACGTCCGCTGCTACCGCCGCCGCCAAGCCGGCCGCCGGCACGCTGCAGGAGATCGTGGTCACCGCCGAGCGGCGCAGCGCGAACGTGCAGAAGACGGCGATCTCGATCGCCACCGAGACCGGCGAGGAAATCCGCGCCAAGGGCCAGACCACGCTGGAAGCGGTGCTGTCGGACACGCCCGCCGTCACCGTGCTGGCCACGCCGCAGGGCGGCCAGGTCTACGTGCGCGGCGTCGGCTCGCAGGGCGACAGCAACTACGTCGACCCGGCCGTGTCGCTGAATCTCGACGGGGTGTACAGCGGCCGCGCCGAGCGCGTGTTCTCCAGCATGTACGACGTCAACCGCGTGGAGGTGCTGCGCGGCCCGCAGGGCACCCTGTACGGCCGCAACTCCACCGGCGGCAGCGTCAACGTGCTGACCAACAACCCGGGCACGCGGCTCGAAGGCGGCGTCAACGCGCAGGTTGGCAACTACCAGCTCGCGCACGTGGACGGCTTCGTCAACGTGCCGCTGGGCGAGATGTTCGCGCTGCGCGTGGCGGCCATGCGCGAAAAGCGCGACGGCTACTTCAGCAACGGCGGCCGCGCGTCGGACCTGACGGCCGGCCGCGTCAAGCTGCTGTTCAAGCCCAATGCCGACGTCTCGCTGCTGGGCACCATCGACAGCTTCGAAAGCCAGGGCGCCGGCGCCACCACCGTGCCGCGCGCCTTTGCCGGCGGGCCGCCGTTCTTCAACTGGCGCACCGACTACAGCGACCCCTGGCAGGTGGACGACCTGCACCCCGCCGACGTGCAGCGCACGCGCTTCACGACGTATTCGCTGCAGCTCGACCTCAACCTCGGCTTCGGCCTGCTGACCGTGCAGCCGGCCTACGTGAAAAGCCGCCGCCTGACGCAGACCGACCTGGTGGCCGGGCTGGCGGTGCCGGGCACCACGCTGCCGCTGCCCGAATCGGTGTGGCAGGAAACGCAGAAGACGCTGGAAGTGCGCCTGGCCTCGCCGGCGCGCGCGGCCACGCAATGGGTCGTCGGCGCCTACTGGTTCGACGCCGCGAACGAGCAGACGGGCGTGCCGCCGTCGTTCCCGCCGCCCACCTGGGAGAGCTACGGCACCCAGGTGCCCAACCAGTCGAAGGCCGTGTTCGGCCAGTTGACGGCGCCGCTGGCCACCGGCCTGCGCGGCACCGCGGGGCTGCGCTACACGCGCGACGAGAAGCTCACGCGCTACGGCGTGCGCAGCAGCAGCAGCTGGACCGGCGCGCCCTACGACAGCGGTTTGCTGTCGGTGAGCAATGCCTACAGCGCCGTCACCGGCAAGCTGGGGCTCGAGTACGACGTGGCGCGCCAGTCCATGCTCTACGCCCAGCTGGCCACCGGCTACAAGGCGGGTGGCTTCGGCATCAGCGTGCCGCCGCAGCCTTTCGAGCCCGAGCGCCTCACCGCCTTCGAGCTGGGCAGCAAGAACCGCTTCCTGGACAACCGGCTGCAGCTCAACGGCGAGCTGTTCGCCTACCGTTACCGCAACTACCAGGTCATGTACGCGGATACGGCGGCGCCGTCGCCGATTCCGGGCGACAGCACCGGCTCGTTCATGCAGTACGTGGTGAACGCCGGCGCCGGCCGCATCAACGGGCTGGACCTGGAAAGCCGCTGGCGCGTGCTGCCCGACACCGAGCTGCGCGCCGCCGCCACCTACACCGACGCGCGCTACGGCGACTTCGCGGTGGCCGCGCTGCAGAACATGAACGGCGCGCGCGTGGTTGGCACGCCGCGCTGGACGCTGACGCTGGGCGCCGAGCAGGTGTGGGACGTGGCCGGCGGCACGCTGACGGCCGGCTTCAGCACCAAGTTCTCCGACGGCTACACCGTCTCGCTGAACGACGCGATGCCGGGCGGCAACCTCAACGCCCTGCAGGGCCGCTTCCACAAGACCGACCTGCGCCTGTCGTACGCCCCGGGCAGCGAGCGCTGGAACCTGGCGCTGTGGCTGCGCAACCTGGAAAACGACGCGCAGACCACGCAGGTGCTGCCTTTCGGCCGCGTGCAGATCACCGATCCGCGCACCTTGGGCGTCAACGTCGGCGTGAAGTTCTAGCCATGAGCAACACGATCAAGCCGGCGCTGCCCGGCCGGCGCGGCGACCGGCTGGCCGGCAAGGTGGCGGTGGTCACCGGCATCGGCGCCGGCATCGGCCGCGGCATTGCGCTGATGTATGCGCAGCAGGGCGCCGCCGTCATCGGCTGCGACATCGACGCCGCCGGTGCCCAGGCCACGGCCGACGCCGCCGCCGCGCAAGGGCTGGCGATCGACAGCCTGCACCCGCTGGACCTCACCGACCCGGCCGCGTCGCGCCGCTTGATGGCGCATGCGGCCGACCGCCACGGCGGCATCGACATCCTGGTCAACGCCGCCGCCTTCGGCGCCTTCGCGTGGCTGGAAGAGATGGACTTCGAGCGCGACTGGAAGCGCACGATGGCCGGCGAGGTGGACGTCGTCTTCCTCGCCTGCCAGGCGGCGTGGCCGCACCTCAAGCACCGCGGCGCCAGCGTCATCAACTTCGCCAGCGCCAATGCGCGCATGGCGCTGCCGCTGTCGCCGGCGCTGGCGCATTGCGCCGGCAAGGGCGCGGTGCTGGCCATGAGCCGCCAGCTGGCGATGGAAGGCGGGCCGCTGGGCATCCGCGTCAACACCATCAGTCCGGCGCTGGTGGAGACGGCGGCCACCAAGTTCCCGCTGGAGAACATCCCCGGCTTTCGCGAGCAGGTGATGACGAAATTCATGATCAAGCGCACCGGCCAGCCCGAGGACATCGGCTGGCTCGCCATCTACCTGGGTTCTGACGAATCGAGCTGGGTGACGGCGGCTGATTTCAACATCGACGCAGGCGCCACCGCCTGGTGAAGGAGCTTTCTTGAACGACCATCTTGCACGCTGCAAGCCCGCGATGCTGGGCCTGGTGTTGACGGCCGTGGCCGCCGCAGCGGCCACGACGGCGGCGGCCGCGCCGCCGGCCAAGGCACGCCGCATCGCCGACGGCGAGCGCGCGGCCGCCACCATCGCGGTGCAGAACCTGATGAGCCGGCACGAGTACATGCACGCCGCAGGCCGCAACCTGGAAGAGCTGGACTCGATGTGGGTGGCGCGCGACGGCCGGTTCGCCGCCACCGCCACCTTCGGCAGCCCGGCCTGGGTGATGTACGGGCTGGAGACCATCCGCAACGCCTACGGCCTGAAAAGCCGCCAGGATGCCAAGGAAGCTTTGACCAAGCTGGCGGCGATCGACCGCACGGTGAAGGACGACGAGGCTTCCTTCGGCGCCGGCGCCGAATGGGTGATGCACACCAGCACCACGCCGGTGATCGAGGTGGCCGACGACGGCCAGACGGCGCAGGGCGCCTGGTACTCGCCCGGCGTCGGCGTGATGCCGTTCTACGTCGACGGCAAGATCCACCTGCAGTCGATGTTCTTCTTCGAGAAGTACGGCGCCGACTTCGTCAAGGAGAACGGCCGCTGGAAGATCTGGCACCTGCAGATGGCCTACGACTTCGTGCCCAACGTGCCCGAGTCGATGCTCAGCCAGCTCAACGACCGGCTCGGCGAACTGGCGTTCAAGGGCAAGTTCGCGTCGCAGGGCGGCGAGGCCGGCGAACGCGCCGGCTTCCCGGCGGGCTTTCGCAAGCCGCTGTACAGCTACCCGGCCTACAGCCCGCAGCGGCCGGCGGTCATCTGGCCCAAGCTGCCGCAGCCGTATCGCACGTTCAAGGAAACCTTCAACAACTGCAACTGCGAGCAGACGCTGCCTTGACCGCGGCGATCGAGGCGCCGTCGGGGTCGAACTGCATGTCCATCTCGACCGGGCCCTGCCACAGCTCGTGCACCTGGGTGGCCCACAGCAGCGAGCCGAACTTGAACTCCCAGGCGCGCGGGATCCAGTTGTCGTCGACGTAGTCGGTGTCGACGTTGTACTCGGCCTCGCCGCCCGACGGGATGTCGTGGTAGTAGTAGATCGCCGACGAGATGCGGTGCCGGCACAGCCCGTACTTGGTGTTGTAGCCGTCCTGCTGCCAGCCGGCCTGCTGCATGCGCTGCACGCCGAGCATCAGCTCGTCGATGTCTTCCAGCCCGAACGACAGGTGCATGAAGCCGGGCTTCTCGGGTGAGATCGGCAGGTCCATGGAGACGAAGAAGATGTTGTGGTGCTCGAAGGCGCCGTCGGCGCGCACGAAGATGCCGATGCCGCGCGAGTGGTCGGTGTAGCGAAAGCCCAGCCGGTCGCGGAAGAACTCGTAGGCGGCCACGTAGTCGGGCACGAAGAAGACGATGTGGTTGATGCACTTGGGCCGGCACGCCAGCCGCCACTTGCGGTGCTGGTTGAGGCGGCGGATGCGGCCCGGCGCGTTCACCTCGTCGGGGCAGGAGACGAAGGGCTTGGGCTGCCAGACCTTCAGCCCCATCGGGATGCCGCCTTCGGCGATGAAGTGCGCCACGCCGTCGCTGTCGATCGTCACCTCGCGGTCGCGGCGCAGGTCGGCCACCAGCGTGTCGAAGGCGGCCGGCGTGTCAACGCCCCAGATGCTTTCGTGCACGCTGGCCTGGTGCGCGTAGGCCGTGGGCAGCCGCGGGTCGCCGTGGTGGCGCAGCACCAGCCGCGCGCCGTTCTGGCAGGCCAGCACTTTTTCTTCCGGCCCGTCGGCCAGCGGCTGCAGGCCGAAGTCGCGCCAGAAGCGGAAGTTGGTGTCGAGGTCTTTGGCGCCGTAGACGACGGCTTCGATGCCGAGGATGGCCATGGTCGATTCCTTCTCGGTTGCTTCTCGGTTGCTTCTCGGTTGCTGATACCGCCTTGCGGCACCGGCGTCGCATGAATCAGCGACCACCAAGCGGCCGCCGCGGAACCGGCTCCGCCGGGCCGCTGGCGGCGCCCCCCTGGGGGGGAGGCGCCGCAGGCGCTTCGGGGGGGCGGGTCAGATCGGCTGGCGCAGCGCGTCGATCGCGCTTTGCATCAGCCGCGTGTGCTCGGCCGGGTCGGCGCCGGCGATCTCCATCTGGCCGAGGCGGATCGAGGTCGAGACGATGAAGTGGCAGCGGCCGTGGCGGCGGTCTTCGTAGGCCTGCAGCGCGGCGGCCAGGTCGGCGTGGCGCTGCAGTTCCTGGTCGAGCACCACGCAGTCTTCCACCGCCATGCCGGCGCCGGAGGCCAGGTGCGGCGTCGGCCCGTGCACCGCATCGCCGACGAACACCGTGCGCCCCTGCTTCCACGGCCGCGGCACGGTGCCGCCCTTCAGCGGCCGGTAGTTGATGCTCGGGTTGCGCAGCACGCCGGCGCGCACCTCGGGCACGATGCCGCCCCAGCCGTCCATCAACTCGTACAGCACCTGGGCCTGCGTCTCGGGGTCGCGCCAGGGGTCGGTGGGCGCATGCTCCAGCAGGAACATGTACATGCGGCCGCGGCCGATCGGGTTGAAGCCGATCTTGCCGCTCTCGCCCAGGTACATCATCGAGCGGTCCATGCCCTTGGGCATGTCGGCGACGAGGCGCCAGCAGGCCTGCCCCGTGTACTGCGGCGTGCCGGAGTCGGGCAGCATCGAATGGCGCAGCTTGGAGAACACGCCGTCGGCGGCGATGGCCAGGCTGTAGCGGCGCACGACGCCGTCGCTGAACGTGGCTTCGACCTCGCCGCCGAGGTCTTGCAGCCGCGTGACCGTGACGCCCAGGCGCACCGAGGTGTCGAGCGCTTGGCAACGCTCGACCAGCAGGCGGTGCAGGTCGGCGCGGTGGATGCCCGCGGTGGCCGGCGTGCCGTCTTCCAGCGGCCGCGTGTGCAGTTCTTCGAGCAACTCGCCCTGGCGGTTGAACACCCAGCCGCCGGACCAGCCGGCGCCGTAGTCGAAGAAGCGGTCGAGCACGCCCAGCGGCCGCAGCGCGCGCAGCGTCGGGCCGGTGATGGTGATGCCGGCACCCTGGCCGGTCCACTGGCCGTCGATCTCGACGAGGTCGACCGCGACGCCGCGCTGGCGCAGCAGGATGGCCATCGCCGTGCCGGCGACGCCGCCGCCGACGATCAGCACGCGGTCGAGCGCGCAGCCGCTGGGTTGGTCTGCCATGTGCTTGTCTCCTTGGCTGCCGCGAAGCCGCGGCGCGAGCGCACGATAGGAAAACCGGGCCATCGACGGAAGCAATTTCGATTGCTATGAGGTATCGATGTCGTCGATGATCCAGTGATGCGCTTTCTTCGCTTCGACCTGAACCTGCTGGTCGCGCTGGACGCCTTGCTGGCCGAGCGCAACGTCACCCGCGCCGCGGCGCGACTGAGCATCGGCCAGAGTGCCGCCAGCGCCGCGCTGGCGCGCCTGCGCGAGTACTTCGGCGACGACTTGCTGGTGGCCAGCGGGCGCGAGCTGCGGCTGACGGCGCTCGGCCGTTCGCTGCAGGAGCCGGTGCGCGCCACGCTGCGCCAGGCGCAGGCGACCATCCAGCTGCAGCCCGGATTCGACCCCGCCACCAGCGAGCGGCGCTTCACGGTGGCCACGTCGGACTACGTCACCCAGGTGCTGCTGTTCGACGTGGTGCGGCGCCTGGCCGAGCGCGCGCCGCGGCTGCAGTTGTCGATCACGCGCCGCACCGCGGGCGCCGAAGACCAGCTCGAACGCGGCGAGGTCGACCTGCTGATCGTGCCCGAGCACTTCCCGTCGGCCGGCCACCCGAGCGCGCCGCTGTTCAGCGACGAATACGTCGGCATCGCCTGGACCGGCCACCCGCAACTGGCGCGGCGGCCGCGGCTGAAGGACTACTTCGCGTGGCCGCACGCCGTCTCGCGCCAGCAGGACCTGCGGCCCTTCGCCTTCGACGACGCCCACCTGCCCCCCGGCGCCGGCGACCGCCGCGTGGAGGTCTTCGTCGACGACTTCATCAGCCTGCCCGAGATGGTGGTCGGCACCGCGCGGCTGGCCACCGTGCAGCGCCGGCTGGCCGAGCGCGCGGTCAAGCGCGGCCTGCCGATCCGCTTGTGGCCGCTGCCCTTTGCCATTCCGCCGCTGCAGGAAACGCTGCGCTGGCACGGCGCCGCCGAGGCCGACCCGGCGCTGGCCTGGCTGCGGGCGCAGATCGCGGGTCTCGCGGCGCCGGCGGCACCAGGCGGGCGATAGAATTCCTTACCACCGCGCCTTGTTCCGACTGATCCGCAAAAGTCTGAATGCCATGCATGCCACCATCACCAGCAAGGGCCAGATCACCGTGCCCAAGCCCATCCGCGACCAGCTCGGCCTGACCGAAGGCACGCGGCTGGACTTCGACATCGTCGATGGGGCCATCCGCGCGCGCCCGGTCAGCCGCACGGCGCTGGATCTGCTGGGCGTTCTGCGCCAGCCGGGCCGCAAGCCGGTCAGCCTGCAGGCGATGAAGCAGGCCGTCGAAGCCGAGGCCGTCGCCCGGTTCGTCCGGGCGACCGGGCGCGCCAAGGGCAAGGCGGCATGATCGGCTTCGACACCAACGTGCTGGTGCGGCTGCTGGTCGATGACGACGCCGCCCAGAGCCGGGCCGTCCGCGCGTTGCTGGAGCCGGTCAACGACACGCCCGAAGCCGTCTTCCTCAGCGACCTGGTCATCGCGGAAACGCTGTGGGTGCTGAAGGCCCGCTACGGGCTCGACCGGGCGGCGCTGGCCGGCGTGATCGACCTGCTGCTGTCGGTCAAGACCTTCGCGTTCGAGCACCGCCCCACGCTGGAACGGGCCGCGGCCGTCTTCCGCGACGGCGGCAAGGCCGGCTTCACCGACGGCCTGATCGTGGCGCGCAACCGCCGCCTGGGCTGCCTGCACACCGTCACCTTCGACAAGGCGCTCGCCAGGCACGAAGGCGTCGAGCTGCTGGCGACCGGCGGCTGAGCCGGCCTGCGCGGCCGGCTCGCCTTGTCAGCGCAGCAAGCCGTCGTCGCGCAGCAGCGCCACCAGCTGCACGATGCGGCGCACGCCTTCGGTGACGTGGCGGCAGCTCAGCGTCGCGCCGCTGATGTTGCTGATGTCGCGGCCCAGCTCGATCGCGTCGCTGCCCTGCTTGCCGGCGAACTGGCGGCGCCAGGCGGGCAGGCGGATCTCGCCGCCGTGGCTTTCGCGGTAGGACAGGATCTCGACCTGGCGCACCGCGCCGTCGCTGCCCAGGCCGACGGCGTAGTCGATCAGCTCGAACTTGCCGATCACGTGGTCGACGACCACCCAGCCCAGCGTGGCCGCGCCCTTGCGCGCCGCCTGCAGCGGCCAGCGCGCGCTGCGCGCCTTGACGCCCGAGCGCTGCTCCAGGCGGCGCATCTGCGCGGCGTCGAGCGTGAGCTCGGCGGCCTCGAAGCGGTCGGCCTCGGGGAAGATCAGCCGCGCGGCCTGCTCGGCGCTGAGATAGTCCACCGCGAAAGCGCCGCTGGGCGCCGCGGCCAGCGCCACCAGCGCCACCAGCGCCAGTTCGGGCCGCGGTTTCAGAACGACCACCCGAGTCCAAGGTTGACGCGGTCGAGCTCGCGGCTGGACCTGAACTTCTGCACGTCGGCCTTGAGCACGATGCCTTGCGCGAGATTGAAGTTGGCGCCCAGCGTGTAGACGCGCTCGGCGGCGGCCGCGTCGGGCGTCAGGCCGGCGCCCAGCTCGGCGTAGCGGCGCGCGGTGTTGAAGCGCTCCCAGCGCACGAAGGGCGAGAAGGCCATGTCGCCCTGGCTCCACAGCTTGTACGCAGCCTGCAGGTAAGCACCGTCGAAGCCGGCCGGGATCAGCGTGGGGTTGCCCACCAGCGGCAGGTTCAGCGCCGCGGTGTTGGAGATGCTGCCGCGCGCGTACAGCGCCGAGAGGTCCCAGGCGCCGGGCGTCCAGCGCGCATGCAGGTCCCACAGCGTCACGCGCGACGAGGCGGCCATCTGCCCTTGCGTGGCGCCGCCGCTGAAGACGCTGCCGCCCAGCAGCAGCCCCGGCAGGCCGCGCCAGTTGACGGCGCCGAAGACGGCCACGTCGCGGCTGCGCGCGAGCTGCAGCTCTTGATGGATGGCGCCCAGCGGCGACTCGCGGCCCTCGGTGCCGGCGGCGTCCCACTTGTTGAGGTCGAAGCCGGTGCTGGCGCCGAATTGCACGGTGATGCCGTTGCCGAAGCTGCCCACCGCCTGCAGCCCGCCTTCGCGCCAGGTGCTGGGGATGATCGCGGTCTCGACGAAGTTGCGCTCCACGCCGTAGAAGGCGGTGGGCTCGTGGTTCTCGTTGAGCAGGCCGACGGGCATCAGGAACAGGCCCGCGCGCAGCGCCCAGGCCGGCGAGAGTTGACGTTCGACGTAAGCCTGTTCGATCTCCACCTCGCCGGCGTCGTCGGCCGAGGCGATGGCGTGCTCGACCTCGAGTTCGGTCACCAGCTTGGTCTTGTCGTCGAAGCGGTGCTGGAAGCCCAGCACGAAGCGGCGCAGGTCGGTCTGCGCGTTCTTGCCGTCGCGCGGGCGGTTGTAGTTGATCTCGCCGTAGCCGGTGATCACGGTGTCGGGCTCGACGGGGCGGGCCGGCGCGGCGGCGGCGGACGTGGGTGCGGGCGCCGGCGTGGGCGCGGGCGCTGCCGCGGCCTGGGCTTGCGGCTGCGGCGGCTGCTTCTTCAGCGCATCGAGTTCGGCGCGCAGCGCCGACAGCTCGGCGGCCATCTGCTCGACGCGGCGCTGCAGCGCCTCGACGCCGGCGGCGGCCGGCGCGGCGGTCTGCGCCGAGGCAATGCCGCTGGCGCAGACCGTTAGCACGCAGGCCGCGAGCGGGGCCAGGGAAAAACGAGGTTGGTTCATGGTGGGCGGTGGAAGGGCGAAGGTCAGGGCTGCCAGCCGTCGGTCAGCGTGGCGAGGAAGGCGATCAGGTCGTCGATCTCGGCGTCGCTCAGCGCCGGCGCGTCGCCGGGCAGGCGGTTGTAGGGCACCTCGGTGGTGTTGACGTTGGCCTTGTAGGCGGCCGGCAGGTCGTTGAACTTGTCGATGCTGCCGTCGGATTTGCGCGGATAGAACTTCTCCGGGTTGGTGTCGCGCTGCACGTAGAACGTCAGCGCGTCCTTCAGGGTCTTGAACACGCCGTTGTGGAACAGCGCCTTGCGCAGCGCCACGTTGCGCAGCGAGGGCACCTTGAAGGCGCCGCACAAGTCGGTGCGCGTGGCCAGGTCGCCGCCGGCGCGGGCGCACAGGCCGAGGTCGAAGTACGCCGGGTCGGCGTTGGCCTGCAGCTCGGCGTTGCGCGGCAGGCCCAGGTTGTCGTAGGTGAAGTCGGTGAACAGCGGGTGGCTGCCGTCGCTGCCCTTGGCCGACGGGTGGCAGCCGGCGCAGTTGCCCTTCAGCGGGTCGTTGAACAGCGCCAGCCCGCGCAACTCCTGCGTGTTGAGCGTGGCCTTGCCGCGCAGGAACTCGTCGTACTTGCTGCTGAAGGGGCGGAAGTCGGCGTCTTCCTTCTGATAGGCCTGCAGCGCCAGCTTCAGGCGTTCGTAGGCGTCGTCGGGGCGGGTGAGGATGTCGTCGCCGAAGACCCGCTTGAAGTCGGCCGCATACGAGGCCTGCGCCAGCCGGGCGACGACGGCGGCCTTGCTGGGCATCGCCATCTCCAGCGGGTTGAGGAAGGGCTCGCCGGCCTGCGCCGCCAGCGAGGCCGAGCGGCCGTCCCAGAAGAAGCCGCCGGTGGGCGTGCCTTCGCCGTCGAAGTGGAACGCGGTGTTGCTGCTCAGATAGCCGATCGCCGGCGCCAGGCGCACGCCTTGCAGGCCGAGGTCGGCGCCGCCGAACTGCGCGGCCAGCGCGTTGTCGGGCGCATGGCCGGCATCGCCGACGTGGCAGCTCGCGCACGACTGCCGGCCCGATGCCGACAGCGAGGCGTCCTTGAAGATCTTCTCGCCCAGCGCGGCCTGCGCCGACAGCGGGGTGCTGCTGGTCGCCGCGTCGTCGGAGCCGCCGCCGCCGCAGGCGGCCAGCAGCGCCGCCGCGGCCAGCGAGACGGTCCCGACGATTCGGCGGTGAAGCCTTGGCATGAGCGATAACCCCATAGAATTTGTGGCCGAGTTTAGTGATTGTGAGAACGATTCGCAATTGCGTTTCTCCAACACCAAGCCCTTCGCCAAGGCCGCCGACCCTGCTGGACGACATGGATCAAATCGACCGCTGCCGCCGTCGCATGCGCCCGTTGCTGGGCACCTTCGTCGAGGTGGCCGCCGCGGCGCCGGCGCCGGCGCAGGCCGACGCGGCGATCGACGCCGCCTTCGCTGCGCTGCAGCGCGCGCAAGCGCTGTGGAGCGTGCAAGACCCGGCCAGCGAGCTGTCGCGGCTGAACCGCGCGCCGCCGGGGCAGCCGCTGGCGCTGTCGGCCGCGACGCTGCGGCTGCTGAAGATCGCGCGGGCCTTGATGCGCGCCAGCGCCGGTGCCTTCGACGTGACGGGTGGCAGCGGCGGCAGCGGCTCCGCCGAGGATCTGCTGATCGGCCCGCGCTGGGCGCTGCGGCGCGGGCCGCTAACGATCGATCTGGACGGCATCGCCAAGGGCTTCGCGGTCGACCTGGGCGTCGCGGCGCTGCGCCGCCATGGCGCCGAGGCCGGCTGGATCAACGCCGGCGGCGACCTGCGCGCCTTCGGCGCCCTGACGCTGCCGCTGCAGCGGCGCGGCGCCGATGGCCGCTTGCAGCCGCTGGGCGGCCTGCGCGATGCGGCGCTGGCAACCTCGTGGGTGCCGGCCGCCGGCGACGAAGCGAACGCGGCGCACTTTCCCGCCCGCATCCGCTCGGGCGGCGCGACGCCGGCCGCGCCGGGTGTCTGGACTGTGATCGCGCGCAGCGCCTGGCGCGCCGACGCGCTGACCAAGGTGGCCGCCTGCAGCCCGGCGGCGCAGCGCGCCGAGGCCGTGCGGCGCCTGGGCGGCCGCTGGATCGATGCGCCGGCCGAGGCCGCCGCATGAGGCCTTATCCGCGCGGCTTCAAGCCGTTGTTGCTAACCGTTATGTCGGTGCTGATGGCGAGCGGCCTGGCGCTCGCGCCGACCACGCTGGCGCTGCGCGCCGGCTGGGCGCTGCCCTGGCGCGCCGGCGGCGGCGCCCGGCTGGCGCTGGTCGCGCTGCATGCCGCGGCCGGCTTCGCGCTGCTGCTGTTCCTGGGCGCCTTGTGGGCCGTGCACATGCGCAGCGGCTGGCGCAGCCGGCGACAGCGCTTCAGCGGCGCGCTGCTGGGCGGCGGCGCGCTGCTGCTGGCGCTGTCGGCGCTGGGCGTGTACTACCTGGGCGACGAGCAGGCGGCCGCGGTGGCCGGGCTCGGCCACCTGCTGCTGGGGCTGCTGGCGCTGCCGCTCTTCTTGTGGCATTGGCTGCGCGGCCGAAGGCATCGGCACCGGCCGCGGCGGCGGCGCGCCCATCCACCCTGAACGGGGGGTTCGGCCCATTCGCCCCGTCTTGTGACATCGACGTATCCGAACGTATATTTCGATCGTCTGTCACCAGGAGGAGTTTCCATGTCCCACCTTCGCTGCCGCCTGCAGCGTGGCCAGGTCGTTGCCGTGCTGGCGCTGGCCTGCGCCAGCTTCGGCGCTTCGGCCGCCGCCGTCTCCACGCAGTTCACCGTGTCGGGCGCCGTCGCGACGCCGCTCACCTTCGACACCGCGGCGCTGCAGGCCTTGCCGGCCGTCACGCAGACCGACACCTTCATCAGCGGCAGCGGCACGCAGACCCACACCTACGTCGGCGCCGCGCTGTGGAACGTGGTCGGCCAGGCCGGCGTCGTCACCAACCCGGCGATCAAGAACGATGCGCTCAACCGCATCGTCGTGGCCACCGGCACCGACGGCTACCGCGTCGTCTACTCGATGGGCGAGCTGAGCCCGAACTTCGGCAACAGCCAGGCGCTGGCCGCCTATGCGGAAGTGATCGGCGGCAGCGCGCAGCCGCTGGCCGGCGACGGCTTCGCGCGCAGCACCGCGCCGCTGGACAGCCGCGGCGGGCGCTACGTGTCCAACCTCGTCAACCTCGACGTGCAGCACACGGCGTCGACCGCCGCCGCCGGTGCCGGCGGCACTTCCACGCAGTTCAGCGTGTCGGGCGACGTGCTGAACGCGATGAGCTTCGACCTCGCCGCGTTGCAGGCGCTGTCGCTGCCGACCATCACGCGTACGTTCGGCAGCGACACCTACAGCGGCGTCAGCCTGTGGGGGCTGCTGAGCGCCATCGTCGGCCTCGACATCGACGCGGCGGTGAAGAACGACGTGCTGGGCATGTACGTCGTCGCCACCGGCAGCGACGGCTACCAGGTCGCCTACTCGCTGGGCGAGCTGAGCGCGCAGTTCGGCAACCAGCCCGACTTCATCGCCTTCGACTTGAACGGCAACGCCTTGACCACCTCGGGCTTCGCCCGGCTGATCGTGCCCAACGACAGCGCGCGCGGGCGCTGGGTGTCGAACCTCGTGAGCCTGGAGGTCTTCCACGCCGCGGCGGCCGCCACGGTGCCGTTGCCGGCCACCGCGGCGCTGGCGCTGGCCGGCTTGCTGCTGCTGCCGGCCGCGCGGCGTTTCAGGCCGCGCGCCGCGCGTCCCAGCTGAGCGGGCCGGCGCCCAGCGCCGCCACGATGAAGAGCCCGCCGGCCACCGACAGGTTCTTCATGAACATCAGCTGCTGCATCATGGCCTTGTCGGCCGGCATGGTCCAGAACTGGTGGAACAGCACGCTGGCCAGCAGCGTGAACAGCCCCAGCGCCAGCCCGGCCCAGCGCGCCTTGAAGCCGATGGCGATGGCCAGGCCGCCGAACAGCTCCAACAGCCCGACGATCACCGCCAGCACCGTGGGCGCCGGCAGGCCGCCGCTGGCGATGTAGCCGGCGGTGCCGGCGATGTTGGTCAGCTTGCCGAAGCCGGCCAGCACGAACATCAGCGCCAGCAGCACGCGGCCGATGACGAGCAGCGGGTTCTTCAACGAATCGATCATGGTCGGTCTTCCCAGCGGTTGATCAGTCAGGCCGCCAGTGTCGACGCCGCACCCCCGCCGCGCCAGCGCCCGCGCTTGTCGGCAGCGTTCGGAAAAGTTGAGTGATCGGTGGGGCGGGGGTGCAGCAAGCGCTGCCTTTCCCCTTCAACCCAACCGCAGCCGCGCCGCCCGCGCGTGGGCCTGCAGGCCTTCGCCGTCGGCCAGTTCGGCGGCGATCGGGCCCAGCACTTGGGCGCCGGCTTCGGAGACCTCGATCAGGCTGCTGCGCTTGACGAAGTCGTAGACGCCCAGCGGCGAGCTGAAGCGCGCGGTGCCCGAGGTGGGCAGCACGTGGTTGGGGCCGGCGCAGTAGTCGCCCAGGCTCTCGCTGGTGAAGGCGCCGAGGAAGATCGCGCCGGCGTGGCGCAGCAGCGGTTCCCAGCGCTGCGGCTCGCGGCTGCTGACTTCCAGGTGCTCGGGCGCGATGCGGTTGCTGATCTCGCAGGCCTCTTCCATGCTGCGCGTGTGGATCAGCGCGCCGCGGCCGGCCAGGCTGGCGGCGATCACCGCGCGGCGCGGCATGCCGGGCAGCAGCCGCTCGATGGCTTCGCGCACCGCGGCGATGTAGCCGGCGTCGGGGCTGAGCAGGATGCTTTGCGCCAGCTCGTCGTGCTCGGCCTGGCTGAACAAATCCATCGCCACCCAGTCGGGCGGCGTGCTGCCGTCGGCCAGCACGAGGATCTCGCTGGGCCCGGCGATCATGTCGATGCCGACCTGGCCGAACACGCGCCGCTTGGCGCTGGCGACGTAGGCGTTGCCGGGGCCGGTGATCTTGTCGACGCGCGGCACGGTCTGCGTGCCGTAGGCCAGCGCGGCCACGGCCTGCGCGCCGCCGATGGTGAAGACGCGCGTCGCGCCAGCCAGGCGCGCCGCGGCCAGCACCAGCGCGTTGCGCTCGCCGCCGGGCGTGGGCACGACCATCACGATCTCGGGCACGCCGGCCACCTGCGCCGGCAGCGCGTTCATCAGCACGCTGGACGGGTAGGCCGCCTTGCCGCCGGGCACGTAGATGCCCACGCGGTCGAGCGGCGTGACCTTCTGGCCCAGCAGCGTGCCGTTTTCGTCGCGGTAGCTCCAGCTCTTGCAGCAGGCGTCGAGCTGGCGCTGGTGGTAGCTGCGCACGCGCTCGGCGGCCTGCTCCAGCGCCGCGCGCTGCGCCGGCGTGATGCGCGCCAGCGCGGCGCGCAGCTCGGGCGGGCCGATCTCCAGCGCCGCCATGTCGGCGGCCTGCAGGGCGTCGAAGCGCGCCGTCAGCGCCAGCAGCGCGGCGTCGCCGCGCGCGCGCACGTCGTCGATGATCTGCGCGACGCGGCCTTCGATCGCCGCATCGGTCTCGGCCGACCAGTGCAGCACGCGCTGGAAGTCGGCCTCGAAGCCGGCATCGGCCGTCGACAGGCTGCGCAATTCGAGCGTCATGCCGAGCGTCATGCGGCGGGCGCCGCCACCGCGGCCTCGAAGGCGTCGATCAGCTTGCGGATCGGCTCGCGCTGCAGCTTCAGCGCCGCCTGGTTGACGACCAGCCGCGCGCTGATGTCCATGATGCGCTCGACCTCCAGCAGGTGGTTGGCCTTCAGCGTGCTGCCGGTCGACACCAGGTCGACGATGGCGTCGGCCAGCCCGGTCAGCGGCGCCAGCTCCATGCTGCCGTAGAGCTTGATGAGGTCCACGTGCACGCCCTTGGCGGCGAAATGCTGGCGCGCAAGCTGCGTGTACTTGGTGGCGACGCGGATGCGCGAGCCCTGGCGCACGGCGCTGGCGTAATCGAAGTCGGCGCGCGTCGCCACGCTCAGCCGGCAGCGCGCGATGCCCAGGTCCAGCGGGCGGTACAGGCCGTGGCTGTCGTGCTCCAGCAGCACGTCGAGGCCGGCCACGCCGAGGTCGGCGCCGCCTTGCTGCACGTAGGTGGGCACGTCGGAGGCGCGCACCAGCACCACGCGCAGGTCCGGCCGGCTGGTGCCGATGATCAGCTTGCGGCTCTTCTCCGGGTCTTCCAGCACCTCGATGCCGGCGGCGTGCAGCAGCGGCAGCGTGTCGTCGAAGATGCGGCCCTTGCTGAGGGCGAGGGTGATCACGTCGGGCCCGCCCGGCCGCCCGAAGGGTCCGACGCACCCCCTCGGGGGGCCGCGAACGGCGTGAGCGTGGGGGTCGTCATGTCGTTTCGTACTCGGCCGGCGTCAGCGTCTTCATCGACAGCGCGTGGATCTCCTCGCGCATGCGGTCGCCCAAGGCGCCGTAGACCAGCTGGTGGCGGCGCACGCGCGGCAGCCCCTCGAACTGCGGCGACACGATGGTGGCGAAGAAGTGCTGGCCGTCGCCTTCCACGTCCAGGTGGGTGCAGCGCAGGCCGGCGGCGATGTACTGGCGCACGAGTTCCGGGGTCGGCGTCGCCATGCTCAGGCCAGGTCCTTCTGGTTCACCACCACGCGCGAGGCAATGCCGTAGGCGATGGCTTCGTCGGCCGTCATCCAGTAGTCGCGCTCCATGTCGGCGCGCACCTTTTCCACCGGGTGGCCAGTCTCGGCGGCGATCACGCGGGCGATGCGCTCGCGCGTCTTGATGATCTCCTTGGCCTGGATCGCGATGTCGGTGGCGCGGCCGCCGGCGCCGCCCGCGGGCTGGTGGATCATGAAGCGCGTGTTGGGCAGGCACACGCGGCGTTCCTTGGGCGCGGCCAGGTAGATGTGGGTGGCGGCGCTGGCCACCCAGCCGGTGCCGATGCAGGTGACCGGCGCGCGCACGAAGCGGATCATGTCGTGGATCGCGTCGCCCGATTCGACGTGGCCGCCGGGGCTGGAGATCAGCATCTGGATCGGCGCTTCGCTGGCCTGCGACAGCAGGATCAGCCGCTCGCAGACGCGGCGCGCCAGCTGGTCGTCGATCTCGCCGAAGACGAGCACGAAGCGCGACTTGAACGCCAGCTGTTCGGCCAGGCCGCTGGGGCGGTCGGCGGCGTCGGTCTTGGCGGGGGCCTCGTCGGCGGCGCCTGAGGTATGCAGAGACATGGGCATGGACAAGGGCATGGGCAACTCCTGAGCAGCGCGCATTGTCGCAAATGGGGCCCGCCACGCCGGCCGGCGGGGCAGGCCGCACCACGCCGCACCATGCCGCTACCACACCGCTACCATGCGGCGCCTGCAGGAGAAGCCATGCCGAGCGCGGTGCGACCTTCATCGGTGATGTCAGCGGCGCGGTCGACCGCGCTGGTCCTGGCCGTGCTGCTGGGCCTGGCGGGCGGCCCCACGGCGGCGCGCGCGCAGGCCGAAGGCGACGACGAGGCGGCGACCAGCGCCGCCGAGCCGCCCGATGCCGACGCGGCCCGGCTGTCGCGCGACGAAGCCGCGCGCGTGCTCGAACAAGCCTTGCCGGCCGATGCCGATGCGCGCTACGCCCTGCTGCAGCGCCAGTACCGCGCCGCGCTGCGGCTGGAGCAGCGCTCGCGCGTGCTGGAGCTGGCGCGCAGCCTGGCCGATGCCGGCCGCGGCCGGCCGGGCGGCGACGAATGGGTGCGCCGCTACCTCAACGCCGAGTTCACCTGGGGCAGCCAGGGCCGGGCGATGGAGGCCGCCGAGCCTTTCGTCAACGACCGCAGCCTGTCGCCGGCCGCGCGCGCGCTGGTCGCCCTGCGCCAGACCTACTTCGCCGCCCAGCAGCGCGACCGCGCGCGGCTGCTGCGGCTGTGGGGCCGTGCCGATGCGCTGTCGCGCGAGGCCATGCAGGCGGCCGGCGGCACGCCGCCCGCGGACCTGGCGATCGAGCGCTTGCAGGTGCAGTCCGAGGTGCAGGCCAACGGCGGCGACCTGGCCGGCGCCGTCGCCTCGCTGCGCCAGGCCGTCGGCCAGAGCCGGCGGCTGCTGCAGGCGCTGCGCGAGCGCGGCACCGCGCCGGGCACGCCGGCGCTGATCGACGCCATCGGCTGGCTCGACGGCTCGCAAGGCATGCTGGTCTATGCGCTGGTGCGCGAAGGGCGTTCGCAGGAGGCGATCGAGATCGCGCGCAGCAACCTCGCCGCCTGGCGCAACGGCCAGTCGAGTGATGCGTTGGGCGCGCGCTGGCAGTACCGGCTGGCCACCGGCCTGGTGGCCACGCAGCAATACGAGGCCGGCCTGGCGGCGGCGCGCGAATCCGACGCGGCGCTCGCGCGCGTCGGCTCCGACGTCAACAGCCACACGCGCTGGCTGGCGCGCCAGGAAGTCGTGCGCGCGCTGATCGGCCTGCGCCGCTGGTCCGAGGCCGACCAGGTCTATCGCGCCTACCTGGCCGAGATGTCGGCCGATGCGCTGGCGCGCAACCGCGCGGCCGACAGCCGCCTGCTGGCGTTGCTGGCGGCGAAGAACGGCCGCCTCGACGAAGCGGCCGAACAGGCCGAGCGGCTGCACCGCGGCCGCGCCCGCCTGTACGGCGCCGAGCATCCGCTGACGCAGGAAGCCGCCGGCGTGCGCGCCGTGGTCCGCCTGCGCCGCGGCGAGACCGCGGCGGCCCTGGCCGACTACGAGTCGCTGTTCGCCGCCACGCTGGACACCCCCGGCGGCTGGCGCGACCTCGACGAGCGCGGCCTGCGCGGCTTCGTGCTCGGCATCGCCTTCGACGAGTACCTGCAGGTGCAGATCGAGGCGCTGCGCCAGGGCCGGCCGCCGCCGCCGGCGCAGGCCGAACGCGCGCTGCAGATCGCCGACCGCCTGAGCCTGGGCGCCACGCAGCGCGCCATCACCGACAGCACGGCGCGCGTGCTGGCCGGCACGCCGGCGCTGCGCAGCCTGCTGGAGCAGGAGCAGGCGCAACGCCAGGCCGTCGCGCAGAGCTTTCGCCGCCTGAATGCGGCGCTGGCCGAGCAGGACCGGCTGGGCCGCGAGACGCGCGCCGAAGGCTTCAAGGCGCTGCCCGAAGCCGAGCGCAAGGCCGTGCAGGAGCAGTGGCGCCGCGCCCGCGACGAGGCGCGCGCGCTGCAGGCCGAAGCCGCCGCCGGCCGCCAGGCGCTGGAGGGCCAGCGCGGCGCCATCGCCGCGCAGTTTCCGGCCTACGCCGACCTGGTGACGCCGACCACGCCGCGCGCCGACGCGCTGCGCCGGCTGCTGCTGCCGGGCGAGGGGCTGCTGCTCGTGCACCCCGCCGAGACGCACACGCTGCTGTGGCTGCTGGCCGCCGACGGCCCGCTGCGCATGGCGATCAGCCCGCTGGGCGCGGCGGCGCTCGGCGAGCGCGTGGCCGCCTTGCGCCGCATGCTGGACATCGGCGAGCAGCCGGCCGCCCAGCGCCCGCCGCTGCAGCCGGCGGCGCTGCACGCCTTCTACCGCGAGCTGCTGGGCCCGCTGGACGGCGCGCTGCGCGAGGTGAAGTCCTTGATCGTCGCCAGCAACGGCGCGCTGGCCAGCCTGCCGCTGGCCGTGCTGGTGACCGAGCCGCCGGCCGCCGGCGCCGCGCCGGCCTGGCTGCTGCGGCGCATGCCAGTCACGCAGTTGCCGTCGGCGGCGGCGCTGCTCGCCTTGCGCCGCGGCGCGGCGCCGCCGGCGGCCGCGAAGGCCTTGCTCGGCTTCGGCGACCCGCAGTTCGACGCTGCCGCCGGCCGGCCCGCCGCGGCCGCCGGCGGTCGCACCGTTGGCGCCACCGCCACGCGCTACGACGCCGAGTGGGGTTTTCGTTATGCCGACATTCCGCCGCTGCCCGAGACGCGCGCCGAGCTGATCGCCGTGGCCGATGCGCTGGGCGCCGACCCCGCCGCCGACTTGCTGCTCGGTGCCAAGGCCACGCGCGCCGCGGTGCTGGGCACGCCGCTGATCGACCGCCGCGTGCTGGCCTTCGCCACCCACGGCCTGATGCCCGGCGAGCAGCCCGGCATCAGCCGCCCGGCGCTGGCGATGGCGGCCACCGGGCAGGACGGCGAGTCGCCCTTGCTCGAACTCGACGACGTGCTGACGCTGCGCCTGAACGCACAGTGGGTGCTGCTGTCGGCCTGCAACACCGCGGCCGGCGAGCAGGGCGGGGCCGCGATGTCGGGCCTGGTGCGCGGCTTCTTCTTCGCCGGCGCGCGCTCGGTGCTGGCCACGCACTGGGCGGTGGATTCGGCGTCGGCCGCGCAGCTCAGCGCCGGCACGTTCCGCCAGCACGCGCGCGGCGGCAGCTCGCGCGCCGACAGCCTGCGCCAGGCGCAGCTGGCGATGATCGACGGCGGCCTCGGCGACGGCCGCTGGAGCCATCCGTTCTACTGGGCGCCGTACGCGCTGTTCGGCGATCCGGCGCGTTGAGCCGCGCCGGCCGGCAGCGAAGCAAAGCTATCGTTTGAAGATGGTCGCGCCCGCGGGACGGCCGCGCCCCGCTTGGCCCACACTGCCGCCCGTGCCGATACCACCCTTCAGCGCCCAGCGCGGTTTTCGCAGCAAGCTGTTCGTCCCCGGCTCGCGCCCCGAACTGTTCGACAAGGCGCTGGCCGGCCCCGCCGACGCGCTGTCGTTCGACCTCGAAGACGCGGTGCCGCCGGCGGCCAAGGCGGCGGCGCGCGCCCACGTGGCCGCGCTGCTCGACGGCATCGCCGGCGGCCGCGCCGCCGCGGCGCGCCGGCCGCTGATCATCGTGCGCGTCAACGCGCCCGGCACGCCCTGGTTCGAAGACGACATGCACGCCGTCGTGCGCCCGGGGCTCGACTGGATCAACCTGCCCAAGGCCGAGTGCGCGGCCGACGTGCGCCGCGCCGCCGCCGCGCTGCAGGCCGCCGAAGCCGCGGTCGAAGGCCTGGCGCCGCGCGGACTGCTGGTCAACATCGAAAGCGCCGCGGCGCTGCTGCGCGGCGCCGAGATCGGCGCTGCCGATGCGCGCGTCGCCGGGCTGCAGCTCGGCCTGGCCGACTTGTATGAACCGTTGGGCATCGCGCGCGGCGAGCCGGTCAACGTCCACGCCACGCTGCATGCGCTGCGCCTGGCCGCCGGTGCCGCCGGCGTGCCGGCGTACGACGGCGCCTTTCCCGACCTGAGCGACCCCGACGGCTACCGCGTCGAGGCCTTGATGGCGCGCCGCCTCGGCTTCACCGGCAAGAGCTGCATCCACCCCAACCAGGTGGGCGTGGCCAACGCCGTGTTCAGCGCCACCGAGGCCGAGCTGGCCTGGGCCCGCCGCGTGCTGGACGCCGCTGCGCAGGCCGAAGGCGAAGGCCGCGGCGCCTTGACGGTCGACGGCCTGATGGTCGACGCGCCCTTCGTGCGCCGCGCGCAGGCACTGCTGTCGGCCGCCAAGCCCCTGGCCGCCAGCGGCGCGCGCGAGGAGCCGCGCTGATGCGGGGCGGGCTGCGGCGACTGGTCTCGTTGCTGCTGTTGTCGTCGATCTTCGGGCTGGCCGCCGCCACCGCGGCGCGCGCCGAAAGCCTGGCCCAGTTGCGCCGCGCCACGCTGCCCAGCCTGCCCGCCGGCGCCGCGGTGCAGGCGCTGGCCGTGGTCGATGGCCAGGCCATCGCGCTGGGCGCCGATGCGGCCTGGGTGCTGCCGCCCGCCGGCACCACGTGGCAGCCCAAGCCTTGGGCGCCACCGCTGCCGTTGCTGGCGGCCGTCTCGCAAGGCGGCCGCGCCTTCGTGCTGCTGGGCCGTGATGGCCAAGCCCAGCAGGCCGAGCAGGTCGCGCGGCTAACGCTGGCGCCCGGCGGCCCGGCGCTGCAGCCGCTGCCCGCGCTGCCGGCGCCGCTGCGCCAGGCCAGGCTTGCCGCCACGGCCGACCGCCTGTGGCTGGCCGGCCTGGACGCCGCCGGCCGCGCCACGCTGCTGCAACTGGCGCGGGACGCGCCGGCGCCGGCCTGGCGCGCGCAAGCGGGCTGGCCCGGCGACGAGGCACCGCTGGCGCTGCTGGCGCAAAGCCGCGCCGTCTTCGTCGTGCTGCCCGGCGCCACCGCGGCGCAGCCGCAGCGCCTGCTGCGCTGGACGGCCGACGGCGGCTGGCAGCCGCTGCCGCCGCGCGCCGACTTGCCCGGCCGGCTGGCGGCCGGCGCCGTGCGCGCCAGCGGCCAGGCGCATGCGCTGTTCGCGCTGCAGCCGGCCGGCACCGAGGCGCCGCGGCTGATGAGCTGGCAGACCATCACCCAGGCCTGGGCGCCGCTGCCCGACGGCGCGATGCCCGGCCTGGCGCAGGCCGCGGCCTACGGCGACGGCTGGCTGTGGCTGGACGGCGCCGGCGCCGCGCGCACGCTGGAAATCGAGTCGGGCAAGCTGCTGCTGAAGACGCTCGACTGGCTCGTTATCCTGGTCTACCTCGCCGGCATGCTGGGCATCGGGCTGTACTTCTACCTGCGCGAGAAACGCCAGTCGACGGCCGAGTTCTTCGTCGGCGGCCGCTCCATCCCGTTCTGGGCCGCCGGCGTCAGCCTGTACGCGGCCAACACCAGCTCCATCAGCTACATCGCGATCCCGGCCAAGGCCTTCGAGACCAACTGGCAGTACATGACCAACAACCTCATCGCCGTGCTGGGGCTGATGTTCGTGGCCGTGTGGATCGTGCCGCTGCTGCGCCGGCTGGACCTGATGAGCGTGTTCAGCTACCTGGAGACGCGCTTCCACCCCGCCATCCGCATGCTGGCCAGCGCGCTGTTCATGCTGACGCAGCTGGGCAGCCGCATGAGCGTGATCCTGTTCCTGCCCTCGCTGGCGATTGCCACCATCACCGGCATTCCGGTGACGTGGAGCATCCTGCTGATGGGCGGCTTCACCATCGTCTACACCGCCTTGGGCGGCATGAAGGCGGTGGTGTGGACCGACATCGTGCAGCTCGTCGTCAAGATGGGCGGCGCCTTGTTCGCCATCGCCTTCATGGTGTGGTCGCTCGACGGCGGCGCGGCCGAGTTCGTGCGCGCGGCGGCGGCCGAGCACAAGACGAAGTTGTTCGACTTCAGCTTCGACCTCACCAAGGCCACGGTGTGGGGCTTCGTGTTCCTGGTGCTGTTCGACGTGGTGCTGACCTTCCCGAAAGACCAGGTGCTGATGCAGCGCACGCTGTCGACGCCCAATGCGCGCGACGCCGGGCGCTCGATCTGGGCCTTCGCGGCCATCATGATCCCCGGCGGCTTCGTGTTCTACGGCATCGGCACCGCGCTGTTCGTCTACTACCAGCACCACCCCGAGCGGATGAACCCGCTGCTGCCGATCGACGCGACCTTTCCGCTGTTCATCGCCGCCGAGCTGCCCAGCGGCCTCACCGGGCTGATCATCGCCGGCATCTTCGCCGCCGCGATGGCCACGCTGTCCAGCATCATCAACAGCGTCTCGACGCTGGCCTCGGTGGACTTCTACGAGAAGCTCGTCGAGCACCCCGACCCGGCGCGCAGCGTGCGCTTCGCCGAATGGATGACGGTGGCCGCCGGGCTGGTGGGCATCGGCTTCGCGCTGCTGCTGTCGCGCTACGACATCCATTCGCTGTTCGACGTGTCGATCGAGCTGGCCGGCCTGCTCGGCGGCGGCTTCGCCGGCGCCTACACGCTGGGCATGTTCACGCGCCGCGCCAACTCGCAAGGCGTGGCCATCGGCGTGGCCGCCAGCATCGTGCTGACCACCATCGCGTGGTCGATGAACCTGCTGCACCCGTATTTCTACCTGGCGATCTCGATCATGCTGTGCATCGTGATCGGCTACCTCGCGAGCCTGGCCTTTCCGCCGCCGGCGCGCTCGCTGAAGGGCTTGACCATCTACCGGCAGGACGCGGTCGGGGTCGGCGATGCGGCGCTTTGAACGGCTGGCCGCGATCCTGCCGAACCTGGCGCTGATCATCGCGCTGGTGCTGGCGCTGCTGCTGCTGGCCGGCGCGTATGCGGCGCCGGCATCGGCGCCGGCAGCAGCATCGGCAAGCGCCGCGCCGCGGCCCAACATCGTCGTCATCCTGCTCGACGACGTCGGCTACGCCGACCCCAGCGGCTTCGGCGGCGTCGCCGCGACGCCGGTGTTCGACCGCGTGGCCGCCGGCGGGCTGCGCTTCACGCAGTTCCACACCGTGGGCATGTGCTCGCCGACGCGCGCCGCGCTGCTGGCCGGCCGCAACCACCATGCGGTGGGCTTCGGCCGCGTGGCCGACTGGGCCAGCGCCGCGCCCGGCTACGACGCGGTGTGGAAGCCCGAGGCCGCGTCCATCGCCCGGCTGCTGCGCGGCCTGGGCTACCGCACCGCGGCGGTCGGCAAATGGCACAACACGCCGGAGTGGGAGGTGTCGCCGGCCGGCCCCTTCGAGCGCTGGCCCACGGGGCTGGGCTTCGACTACTTCTACGGCATCATGAACCACGGCGGCGACAACCAGTGGGAGCCGGCCAGCCTGTACCGCAACACCAGCCCGGTGGAGCCGCCGGCGCGGCCCGGCCAGCCCTACCACCTGACCGAAGACTTCGTCGACGACGCCATCCGCTGGGTGCACACGCAGCAGGCGGTGGCGCCCGAGCGGCCTTACTTCCTGTACCTGGCCACCGGCGCCACGCATGCGCCGCACCAGGTGCCGGCGAGCTGGATCGCCGACTACCGCGGCCGCTTCGACCAGGGCTGGGACCGCTTGCGCGAGCAGATCTTCGCGCGCCAGCGCGCGCTGGGCATCGTGCCGGCGGACGCGGTGCTGACGCCGCGCCCCGCCGAGATCCCGGCCTGGGCCTCGATCGGCGAGGCCGACCGGGCAGTGTTCGCGCGGCAGGCCGAGGTTTTTGCCGGCTTCCTGGCGCACACCGACCGGCAGATCGGCCGCCTGCTCGACGTCGTGCAGGGCGACGACGCGGCCGGCCGCAACACGCTGGTCTTCTACATCGCCGGCGACAACGGCGCCAGCGGCATGGAAGGGCTGCAAGGGCACCTGGACGGCTCGCGCCGCATCGAAGACCAGCGCGCGCACCTGCACGAGCTGGGCGGGCCGCTGCACTTCAACGACTACTCGGCCGCCTGGGCCTGGGTCGGCAGCACGCCGTTTCGCTGGATGAAGGAGGTGGCCTCGCACCTGGGCGGCCTGCGCGTCGCGATGGCAGCCTCGTGGCCCGCGGGGCTGGCGCGGCCGGGCCGCCAGGTCGACCGCTTCACGCATGCCAACGACCTGGTGCCGACGCTGCTGGAGCTGCTGGGCGCCACGCTGCCGGCCCGCGTCGACGGCGTCGCGCAGCGGCCGCTGGACGGCGTCAGCTTCGCCGATGCCTTCGGCCCCGGGCCGCTGAGCGCCCCGCCGCGCGTGCAGTACTTCGAGATGCTGGGCAACCGCGCGCTGTATGCCGACGGCTGGCTGGCCAGCGCCCGCCACATGACGCCGTGGCTGGCGCCGCCGAGCGGCTTCGACGACGAACGCTGGGAGCTGTACGACCTGGCGCACGACTTCAGCCAGGCGCACGACCTGGCCGCGCAGCAGCCGCAGCGGCTGGCCGCGATGCGCCGGCAGTTCGACGCCGAGGCGCAGCGCAACGGCGTCTTGCCGCTGCAGAACTTCATCGAAGGCCAGGACCACGGCATGCCCACGGTGCACGGCGGCCGCCGCGCGTTCGACTTCGTGCCGCCGCTGGAGCGCTTGCCGACCAAGGTGCTGCCGCGCCTGAACCGCACGAGCTTCACGCTGACGGCCGAGGTCGACGCCGGCGCGCTGCCGCCGCAAGGCATGCTGATGGCCTACGGCAGCCGGCTCGGCGGCTTTGCCTGGTACGTGCAGGACGGGCGCCTGGTGTTCGCCAACAACGTCTACGGCCGCCGCCAGACGGTGCTGGCCGAGCGGCCGCTGCCGCCCGGCCCGGCGCGGCTGGAACTGCAGGTGCGGCGCAGCGCCGACGGCACGGCGACGCTGGCGATGACCATCGACGGCCAGCCCGCCGGCGGCGGCCGCGTCGAGCGGCTGGGCGCTCCGGTGCTCGGCAGCCTGGGCATCGGCCGCGCCTACACCTCGCCGATCAGCGACGACTACGCCTTGCCGTTCGCCTTCAGCGGGCGGCTGGCGCGGCTGCGGCTGCGGCTGGATTGACGTCGCCGCCGGCCGCCGTCGGCCCGTGCCCAGCGGCATCGGCGCAACAAGGGCGCGGCGCGGCGGCGGGCTTGGGTTAGTCTGTCGCCCGCGAGGCGGCCCGTCCGAGCCGCCACCGAAGGCGCACTGCCCGTGGAGACGCAGTTCCTCTACACCTTCGTTGCCGTGGCCGACCAGGGCTCGATGGCGGCCGCGGCGCGGGTGCTCGACATCACGCCGGCCGCGGTGGCGCAGCAGATCCGCACGCTCGAACGCGAGATCGGCGCGCCGCTGATCGCCCGCGCCGGGCGCTCGGTGCACGTCACCGAGGCCGGCGCGCGCATCCTCGAACGCAGCCGCGAGCTGCTGCGCGGCGTGGCCGACCTGCGCGCCGTGGCCACCGACGAAACGCCCGCCGGCGAGCTGCGCCTGGGCGCCGGCACCAACGCGCTGACCGGGCTGGTGCCCGACATCCTGGCGCGCCTGGTCGAGCTGCACCCGCGGCTGAAGGTCTTCATCAAGCCCGGCTATTCGCCCGAGCTGTACCGCGCGGTGGAATGCGGCGACCTCGACGCCGCCGTCGTGCTGGAAGCGCCTTTCGCGCTGCCCAAGACCTGCGGCTTCGAGCTGCTGCGCGAGGAGCCGCTGGTGCTGCTGGCGCCGCGCCGCTGGGCCGGCCGCGAGCCGCACGAGCTGCTGGCCAGCGAGCCGCTGATCCGCTACGACCGCACGCAATGGGGCGGCCGGCTGGCCGAGCGCTACCTGCGCCAGTCGGGCATCGAGCCGACCGAGCGCTTCGAGCTGAACGCGCTGAACGCCATCGCGGTGATGGTCGACCGCGGGCTCGGCGTCTCGCTGGTGCCCGACTGGCTGCGCCCCTGGCCCGAGGGGCTGGACGTGGTGCGCCTGCCGCTGCCGCTGCCCAGCGAGCCGCGGCGCATCGGCGTCGTGTGGTCGCGCGCCACCGTGCGCCACCGGCTGGTGACGGCCTTCCTGCGCGAGGCGCATGCCGCCGTCGACGTGCTGGCGTCGGGCCGCTCCGGCGCCGCCGATTGACCCGGCCGCCCGCCGGCGCGGGGCTTGCGACGCGATCGCATACAAAAGCTAGCGCCTGAACATAGCCAGCGCCGGTTGGTGGTGCGGGGGTGGCCGCACCAGACTGCACGCTGCCCGCCAACTGCCTGAAAGAACCAACATGAAGAGACAAGCCTCCCGCGCGCCGCGCGTCACCCGCCCCGGCCGCACGCTGCGCCCGGTGGCACTGGCCGGTTGCGCGCTGCTGGCGGCGCCGGCGGCCTTCGCGCAGGCCAGCGCCGGCAGCAGCAGCGACGACGAGCGCGTCATCGTCACCGGCACCCGCGTGCCCAAGGCGGTGGACAAGATCCCCGGCGCGGTGACGCTGGTCAGCCGCGAGGAAATCCAGCAGACGCTCAACCTCACCGACGACGCCACCGCGGTGCTGGCGCGCACGGTGCCGGGCTATGCCGAATCGTCGCAGGCGATGAGCAACACCGGCGAGAACCTGCGCGGCCGCATCGCGCTGCGCCTGTTCGACGGCGTGCCGCAGGGCTCGCCGCTGCGCGAAGGCACGCGCAACGCCACCTTCACCGACATGGGCATCGTCGGCCGCATCGAGGTCATCAACGGCCCCTCGGCGGCCGAAGGCATCGGCGCCGCCGGCGGCATCATCAACTACATCAGCCGCACGCCCACCAAGCCGGGCAGCGAGCTGACCGCCACCGCCCGCTACAGCAGCCAGTTCAAGGACGACAGCGCCGGCTGGAAGCTGGGCCTGAACTACGCCTACAAGGCCGACGCCTTCGACTTCCTGGGCGCCATTTCGCGCGTCGACCGCGGCATGACCTACGACGGCAACGGCCGCCGCATCGGCCTCAACACCAGCGGCTCGGTGGCCGACTCGGTGGCCGACAACGCCTACGCCAAGCTGGGCTTCAACTTCGGCGCCGAGCGCGAGCAGCGCCTGCAGGCCTCGGTGTCGAAGTTCAAGATCGAAGGCAACGGCAACTACCACCTGGTCGACGGCGACCGCGCCACCGGCCTCACCAACACGTCCGAGAAGCCGGGCCTGTTCGGCACGCTCTCGGAGATCAACGACTTCGAGCAGTCCACGCTGTCGTACAAGCACGCCAACCTGTGGGGCGGCGCGCTGTCGCTGGACGCCTACTATGCCAACCAGTTCATGCGTTATCCGGCCGAGAACGGCGCCGACCGGCAAGACCCGCTGATCGCCCCGCTGGGCACGCTGGTCGACCAGTCGGAAGTGCGCTCGCGCAAGCACGGCCTGCGCAGCGCCTACGCGCATGGCGACGTGTTCGGCGTCAGCGGGCTGGAGCTGCGCGGCGGCGTCGACCTGACGCAGGACACCGCCTCGCAATGGCTGGCGCTGACCGACCGCCTGTGGGTGCCGCCGATGCGCTACCGCAGCATGGCGCCGTGGCTGCAGGCCAGCTACGAGATCGGGCCGCTGACGATCTCCGGCGGCATCCGGCGCGAAGACGGCAAGCTGCACGTCGACGACTACACCACCACCTACTTCCGCAACCGCGTCGCGGTGCAGGGCGGCACGCTGGACTACACCGCCAACCTGCCCAACCTGGGCCTGGTGTGGAAGCTACCGGCCGGCTGGTCGGCCTTCGTCTCCACGGCCAAGGGCTTCACGCTGCCCAACGTGGGCATTCCGCTGCGCAACGTCAACTACCCCGGGCAGTCGGTGGCGGGCATCCTCGACCTGCAGGCGGTGATCGTCAAGAACAACGAGATCGGCGTCAACTGGCGCGGCCGCATGGCCTCGTTCGGCGCCTCGTACTACCAGTCGAAGTCCGACCTCGGGCAGGCGCTGTCGATCGACCCGGTGACCAACGACTTTCTGCTCAACCGCGCGCCCGTCCACATCAAGGGTTATGAGCTGACGGGCGAGCTGCGCCTCTCGGCCGGCCTCAAGTTCAACGCCACCTACGCCCACACCGAAGGCAAGACCTGGTTCACCAGCGGCGGCCCGCTGACCAAGCAGATGGGCGCCACCGACATCAACCCCGACAAGCTGACCGGCAGCGTCACCTGGCGGCCGCTGCCGCAGGCCGACGTCAACTTCGGCTTCACCACGCTGCGCTCGCGCGACCTCAACATCGGCACCACCGCCGAAGAGCACACCAAGGGCTACACGCTGATGGACCTGAGCGCCGGCTGGGACTGGGGCCGCGGCGGCAAGACGGCCTTGGGCATCGAGAACCTGACCGACAAGTTCTACGTGCTGAGCTGGTCGCAGGTGCCGGGCTTCCGCAACTACTGGTCGGGCCGCGGCCGCGTGGTCTCGGTGACGCACACCGTCACCTTCTGACCGCGGCGGCCAGGCGGCGCGCGCGATCGGCATGCAACGGCGCGCCGCGCTGCTGGCCGGAGCCGGCGCCTGGCTGGCGCGGCTGCCGGCGCGCGCCGCGGCGGCCGGCTTCGACGCCGCGCGGCTGCAGCGCCTGAGCGATTTTCTCGACGCCGACACCGCGCCCGGCGGCCACCTGGGCGCCGTGGTGCTGCTGGCGCGCGACGGCCGCGTGCTGCACTGGCGCGCCCACGGCCAGCGCGACCTGGCGCGGCGCGAGGCGATGCCGCGCGACGCCATCTTCCGCATCTACTCGATGAGCAAGCCCATCGCCAGCGTGGCCGCGCTGCTGTTGATGGAAGAGGGCCGGCTGACGCTGGACGACCCGGTGGCGCGCCACTTGCCGGAATTCGCCGCGCTGCCGCTGCGCACGCCGGGCCGCGCGCCGACGCTGCGCCACCTGCTGACGCACACCGCCGGCTTCGCGGTCGACCCCGCCGACGCGGCCTTCGCCGAGCTGGAACGCGCCGCGCCGCAGGCCGCGGCCGATCTCGCCGGCTTCGCGAAGGCAGTGGCCGCGGTGCCGCTGGCCGCCGACCCCGGCACGCGCTTTCGCTACGACGGCGTGCACACCGAGGTGCTGTGCCGCGTGGTGGAGGTGGTGGCCGGCCAGCCGTTCGGCCGCTTTCTGCAGCAGCGGCTGTTCGACCCGCTGGGCATGGCCGACACCGGCTTCGAGGTGCCGGCGGCGCAGCGCCGCCGCATCGCCGACCTCAGCGCCACCCGCGTGGTCGGCGCCGGCAACCGGCTGGAGCTGGCCAGCGAAGACCGCAGCGCCGCGGCGCCCGGGATTCGGCTGCGCGACTACGACAGCGGCGCCGGCGGCCTGTACTCCACGGCCGCCGACTACGCGCGTTTTGCGCAGATGCTGCTCGACGAGGGCCGCATCGCTCACGGTGGCGACGGCCGCCGCCTGCTGGCGCGGCACAGCGTGGCCTTGCTGCGCAGCGACCAGCTCGCGCACCTGGCGCCGGTCGCCGGCCTCGGGCCCGGCGAAGGCTTCGGCCTCGGCGTTTCGATGCTGCTCGACCCGGCGCGCCGCGGCCGCCTGGGCTCGGTCGGCGCCTACGGCTGGCCGGGCGCTGCCACCACCACCTTCACCGTCGATCCGCAAGAGCGCCTGGTGGCGCTGCTGTTGATGCAACATCTGCCACGGGCCGCCGCCGCGCACGACCTGGCCAGGCCCACGGCCCCGTTCATCAACCTCGTCTACCAGGCCCTCGAACCATGAGCAACCCCGCAGCCGTGCTGGTCGCCGGATCGGCCAACCTCGATTTCGTCGTGCGCGCCGCGCACATTCCCGCCCCCGGCGAAACGGTGCTGGGCCGCGAGTTCAGCACCCAGCCGGGCGGCAAGGGCGCCAACCAGGCGGTGGCCAGCGCGCGCGCCGGCGGCGCGCCCACGCAGATGCTGCTGGCGCTGGGCGACGACGCGCATGCCGCGCCGCTGCTGGCCTCGCTGCAGCAGGCCGGCGTGGCGCTGCACCTGCAGCGCGCCGAGGGCACGGCCACCGGCTGCGCCTTCATCTGCGTGTCGGACGATGGCCAGAACGCCATCACCGTCGCGCCCGGCGCCAACGCCGCGCTGCAGCCCGACCACCTGCCGCCGCTGGCCGGCATCGGCCAGTTGCTGCTGCAACTGGAAACGCCGCTGCCCACCGTCACCGCCTACGCGCTGGCCGCGCGCGCCGCCGGGCTGAGCGTGACGCTCAACGCCGCGCCGGCGCTCTCGCTGCCGGCCGAGCTGCGCTCGGCGCTCGACCTGCTGATCGTCAACGAAGGCGAGCTGGCGGCGATCACCGGCGTCGCCGGCGACCTGGACACCGCGCTGTCGCTGCTGTCGGTGCCCAACGTCGTCGTCACGCTCGGTGCGCGCGGCCTGCGCGCGCGCTGCGACGGCGTGCGGCTGGACCAGCCGGCGTTCGAAGTGCCGGTGGTCGACACCACCGGCGCCGGCGACACCTTCTGCGGCGCGCTGGTGGCCGAGCGGCTGCACGGCAGCGGCTGGCCCAACGCGCTGCGCTTTGCCAGCGCCGCCGCCGCGCTGGCCTGCACGCGGCCGGGCGCGCAAGCCAGCATCCCGACGCGCGACGAAGTCCTGAAATTCCTGGCGACCTGAGGCGCCCGCTCCCGCATGGCCGATTACAAGTTCTCCCACGTCACCACGCAGCGCTACCTGCCGCCGCCGGGCAAGGCCCCGGGCTGGCCTTTCGCCGAGATCGGCCACTGGCAGATCGACGCCAACGCCAACGCCGACGACTGGCTGCGCGACCTGCGCGACTGGCGGCGCGAGCACCTCGTGCGCATCGGCTGGGACGACGCCAACTACCGCCGGCCCGATCTGCAGTGGGCGCAATCCAACTTCGTGCACGCGCAGATGATGGTCGAAGACCGCTTCTTCTTCGACCCGCAGACCGGCGAGTACACGGTGGACCGCTACCTCGACGACCTGGAGCAGCGCTTCGGCGGGCTCGACAGCGTGCTCGTCTGGTACGTCTACCCCAACATCGGCATCGACGACCGCAACCAGACCGAGCTGGCGCACGACCTGCCCGGCGGCCTGGCCGGCCTGAAGGGCGTGGTCGACGCCTTCCACCGCCGCGGCGTCAAGGTCTTCCTGCCGACCAAGCCCTGGGACCACGGCACGCGCGAGAACGCCGACAGCGACTGGGAGGCCATCGCCGCCATCGTCGACGCGGTGGGCGCCGACGGCATCAACGGCGACACCTACAACGGCGTGCCGCGCGCCTTCTTCGACGCCTGCCTGCGCCGCGGCCGCGCCGTGGTGCTGCAGCCCGAGTCGACCATCTCGTGCGAAGAGCAGCTCATCTGGAACGTTCAAAGCTGGGGCAAGAAGGTGCCGCACGACGTGGTGCCCGTGGTCGCCAAGTTCAAGTGGCTGGAACCGCGCCACATGATCAACGTGGAGAACCGCTGGAGCCGCGACCGCAACAACGACTTCCAGTACTGCTGGTTCAACGGCGTCGGCTACAACGCCTGGGAGAACGTCTGGGGCATCTGGAACGGCCTCACCGCGCGCGACGGCGAGACGCTGCGCCGCATGGCCACCGTGTGGCGCGCGCTGGCGCCGCTGCTGGTCAGCGCCGACTGGCGGCCCTACGCGCCCACGCTGCAGGCCGGCGTGTTCGCCAGCAGCTTCCCGCTCGGCCGGCGGCGGCTGTGGACGCTGGTCAACCACAACGAATACGCGGTGGACGGCGAGCAGCTCGCCGTCGAGCACGCCGCCGGCAACCGTTACTTCGACCTCTGGCAGGGGCGCGAGGTGCGGCCGCGGGTCATCGGCGGCCAGGCGCGCTTCGAGACCGCGCTGGAGCCGCGCGGCTTCGGCGCGCTGCTGGTGCTGGCCGCCGGCGAGGGCGCCGACGACCTGGCGCCGCTGCTGCAGCGCATGGCCGCGCTGGCGACCGCGCCGCTGGCCTCGTTCAGCAAGGCCTGGCAGCCGCTGCCGCAGCAGATGGTGGCCATCGCCCCCACCGCGCTGTGCGCGCAGGCGCCCGAAGGCATGGTCGAGATCGCGGCGGGCGAGTTCGACTTCATCGTCGGCGGCGTCGAGATCGAAGGCCAGACCTGGGCCGGGCTCGACGTGCAATACCCCTGGGAAGACGTGCCGCGCCGGCAACACCGCCGGCGCCTGCAGATGCCGCGTTATTTCATGGACCGCACGCCGGTCACCAACGCGCAGTTCAAGGCCTTCGTCGACGCCAGCGGCTACCGGCCGCAGGATGCGCACCACTTCCTGCGCCACTGGGTCGACGGCGCGCCGCCCGCCGGCTGGGAACACAAGCCCGTCACCTGGGTGGCGCTGGAAGACGCGCGCGCCTACGCCGCCTGGGCCGGCAAGCGGCTGCCGCACGAATGGGAGTGGCAGTACGCGGCGCAGGGCGGCGACGGCCGCCGCTACCCCTGGGGCAACGATTGGGATGCGTCGGCCGTGCCGCCGCCCCACCGCGGCCGCACACTGCTGCCGCCGGCCGACGTGACGGCGCACCCGCGCGGCGCCAGCCCTTTCGGCGTGCTCGACCTGGTGGGCAACGTCTGGCAGTGGACCGACGAGTTCCACGACGAGCACACCCGCGCCGCCGTGCTGCGTGGCGGCAGCGCCTACCAGCCGCAGACCTCGCACTGGTACTTCCCGCAGGCCTACCGGCTGGACCAGCACGGCAAGTATTTGCTGATGGCGCCGTGCAAGGACCGTTCGGGGATGCTGGGCTTTCGCTGCGTCGTGGATGCGGGATGACAGCCCCCGGCCGCCTGGCGGTCGCCCCCAGTCCCAGAAGGGGACCCTACGGGTCCTGGGGCGACCAAACCCGACCGGCGGAGCCGGATCGGGTTTGGCGCGCTAACACCGCCGTTTCCCTGGTCGCCTGCGGCGACCGGTCCCCGGGGACGCCAAGGCATGCGGTGCGGGTGTTGCTTCAACGATCGGCCCGATGGGTGGCCTGCCTGGTTCTCGCGCTGCCGCTGGCCACCGGCGCCGCGGCGCCGCTGAAGGTGGTGCTGATCGGCGGCCCCAGCAGCGAAGGCCCGGGGCGGCACGAATACCGGCAAGGCATCGCGCAGATCGCCGGCTGGCTGCGCGCGCAGCCCGATCTGGCGGTGGCGGCCTATCCCGACGGCTGGCCGGCCGACCCGCGCGCGCTGCAAGGTGCGGCCACCGTGCTGCTGTACGCCGACGGCGAAGCGCGCCACCCGCTGCTGGACCCGGCGCACCGCCGCGAATTCGAGGCGCTGATGCAGCGCGGCGCCGGCTTCGTCGCGCTGCACCAGGCCGGCACCGTGCCGGCCGGCGGCGCGCTGGACCTGCGGCGCTGGCTGGGCGCCGAGCGAGTCGGCTTCTTCGACCGCAGCACGCAGACCGCGCTGCTGGAGCCGGCGGCCGAGCACCCGGTGACGCGCGGCGTGCAGGCCTACGCCGCGCGCGACGAGTTCTATCCCACGCTGCGCTTCGCGGCCGAGGGCGTGCTGCCGTTGCTGACGGCCGAAGTGAGCGTACAGTTCCGCGACGGCCGCGCGCTGGCCGACGACTGGCCGCAGCGCGCCATCGTTGCCTGGGCGTACCGGCGGTCCGCGGCCAGCGGCCGCGCGATCGTTACCCGACCGGCCAGCGGCCGCTCGGTCGGCTACACCGGCGCGCACTTTCCGCAGGCGCTGGCGCAACCGATGCTGCAGCGGCTGCTGGTCAACGCCGTGCGCTGGACCGCCGGCCTCGGCCCCGACGACGGGCCGATGGCGCCGGCCGCCATCGAGCCGAGCGACGACGACGTGCTCACCTTTCACCGCGACGCCGCGCGCAGCGGCTGGCATGGGCGCGAGACGCGACTCACGCCGGCCGTCGTCGCCGGCCCCGGCTTCGGCCTGCGCTGGCAGTCGCCACCGCTGCACGCCGATGGCGATGCGCCGCCGCGGCTGTACGCCACGCCGCTGTATCTGGACCGCGTGACCCTCAGCGCCGGCCCCTACCGCGGCCAGCGCTTCGCCATCGTGATCGCCGCCACCAGCAACGCCGATGTCTACGCGATCAACGCCGCGCCATCGGGCGACGTGGCGGCGGGCCGCATCCTGTGGCGCGCGCGCCTGGCCGCGCCTTGCCGCCTGCAGCCGGCGCCGCTGGACGGCGTGGCCACCGGCATCCTGTCGACGCCGGTGATCGACCGCGAGCGCGGCACGCTGTACGTGACGGCCTGCGACGAACGTCAGCGCTGGCAGGCCTATGCGCTGGACATCGCCAGCGGCGCCGTGCGGCCCGGCTGGCCGCTGCGGCTGGACGAGGCGGCGCTGAACGCCGTCAACCGCAACGCCGGGCCGGCGCCGGTGCCGCCGCGCCGCCGCTTCGACTTCCGCGTGCAGCGCGGCGCGCTGGCCCTCGGCGCCGACGGCGCGCGGCTGTACGTCGTCTTCGGCGAGACCGAGACCGGCTGGCTGGTCTCGATCGACACGCGCAGCGCGCGCATCGCCAGCGCCTTTGCCGCGTCGGCCATGCCGCACCGCGGCAGCGGCGGCATCTGGGGCGCCGGCGGCCCGGCGCTGGACGCGGCCGGCCGCATCCACGTCGTCGCGGGCACTGGTTTCGACGGTTATGTCGACCAGCCCAACGATTGGACGCAGTCGCTGCTGCAACTGGTCGACGACGATGCGCGCGGCCTGCGGCTGGTGGGCACCTACACGCCGTTCAACCACTGCAGCAGTGCCAAGCACGACGTCGACCTGGGCAGCGGCGGCGCGGCGCTGCTGCCGGTGGCCGCGGGCGGTAAGCGGCTGCTCGTCATCGGCGGCAAGCAAGGCAACGCCTATTTGCTGGACGCCGACCGGCTGCCCGGCCGGCTGGACCGCCGGCCGCCTTGCAGCGACGATTCGGCGAGCGACGGCTCGCTGCTGCCGCCGCAGCCGCAGCCGCAGTCGCAGCCACTATTCGGCGGCCGGCGCGGGCCGCTGAACGCCTTCGGCCCCTACAGCGAGCAGGACGCGGCGCTCGACCTCGCGCGGGCGCGCTCGGTGCCGGCGGCGATGCGCGACGGCGAAGGTCGCCTGGCCGTCTTCATGACCGGCAACACGCGGGCGGCCTTGGGTTCGGCGGAATCGGTGCCGCCGTCGCTGCTGCGGCTGCAGGTGGTCGACGAGGCCGGGGCCGCGCCTTACCTCGCGGTGCAACAGCGCCAGGCCACGGTGGCGCTGGCCAACCCGGGGTCGCCGGTGGTCAGCAGCGACGGGCCGCGCCACGCCATCGTCTGGGTGCTGGACGAAAACGCGCGCCGCTCGGCCGCGCTGGCCGGCGCCGGCGCACCGGCGCCGGTGCTGCACGCCTTCGACGGCGAGACGCTGCAACCGCTGTGGCGCAGCGCGCCCGGCCAGTTGCACACCAGCGGCAAGTACAACGAGCCGCTGATCGCGCGCGGCCAGGTCATCGTCGGCACCGATCGCATCCAGGCCTTCGGGCTGGGGGCCGACGCCGCGCCGGCCGCGGCGCCGGTCACGACGCCGGTCACGACGGTCAACGCCGACCCGGCCACGATCTGGGCCCAGCGCTGTGCCGTCTGCCACGACCAGCCGCAAGGCAACATCCCGCCGCGCGCGCTGCTCGCGCAGCAGCCGCCGGCGCGCATCGTCGACGCGCTGACGGGCGGCCTGATGCAGCCGCAGGCCGCCGGCCTGAGCGCGGCGCAGATCGACGCGCTGGCCCGCTGGCTGGGCGGGGAAAGGAAGCGATGAACGCGCAAGACGAGATCCGCCTCGGCGGCCCGCTGGGCGAGGCGCTGGAGGCCAGCCGCCGCGGGCGGCTGCACCGCTTCATCGAAGGGCCGGAGAGCGCCGCCATCCGCTTGTTCGACCGCGCCATCGCCGCCGGCAACACGGAAGGCGACTGGTACGGCGAACACGCCGGCAAGTGGCTGGTGGCCGCCGCGCGCGCCGCGGCGCGCAGCGGCGACGACGAACTGCGCGCGCGCGTCGGCCGCGTCGCCGACTTCCTGTGCGACCAGCAGGAGGCCGATGGCTACCTCGGCACCTACGCGCCATCGCGCCGCTTCATGCTGCCGCAGCCGCCCAAGCCGCCGACGCCGCCCAACTGGGACGGTGCGCCCAGCGTTCGCACCTGGGACATTTGGACCCACAGCTACCTGATCCTGGGCCTGCTGGAAGCGCACCGCCAGCTCGGCGGCAACGCGCGCTGGCTGCAGGCTGCGTGCCGCATCGGCGACCTGTGCGCGCGCACGCTGGAGGCCGGCGCCATCGACATCACCGACCTGGGCAACCACTTCGGCCTGTCGGCCACGGTGCTGATGGACCCGGCCTGCGAGCTGTTCTTCGCCACTCAGGATCAGCGTTATCTCGATCTCGCGCTGCGCGTGCTGCAGCAGGCCGACGAGCACCCGCCGCTGATGCTGCTGCGACGCGCGCTGGCCGGCGCCGACCCGTCGGAGATTGCCACCGGCAAGGCCTACCAGCTGGCCTGGAACCTGGTCGGCCTGGCCAAACTGCAGCGCGCCACCGGCCGCGCCGATTTGCGCGAGGCGGTGCAACGCCTGTGGCAAGCCATTCGCGACCATCACCTCACGCTGGGCGGCGGCCCCTGGGGCGGCGTGGCGCACCGCTCGCGCGAGGTCTTCAATGCGCCGGGCGGCTTCTTTCCGCAGGCCTACGTCGAGACCTGCTCCACGCTGGCCTGGCTGCAGCTCAACCGCGAGCTGCTGCGCATCGGCGGCGATCCGCAATACGCCGAGGAGATCGAGCGCTCGGCCTACAACGATCTGCTGGGCGCACTGGCGCCCAACGGCGAAGACTGGTGCTACTACAGCTTCGCCAACGGCCGCCGCGTGCACACCACCTATTGGCGCTGCTGCAAGAGCAGCGGCGCGATGGCGCTGGAGGAACTGCCGCCGCTGGCGCTGCAGGCCGGCGACGACGGGCTGACGGTCAACCTGTGGACACCGCTGCAGGCGACGCTGGGGCTGGGCCGCGGCGGCGCGCGCGTGGCCGTCGAGATCGACACCGCCTACCCCTTCGATGGCGCGATCACGCTGCGGCTGGACCCCGGCGCGGCGCCGCGGCGCTTCACCTTGCGCTTGCGCGTGCCGTCGTGGGCGCATGGCGCCACGGTGCGGCGCGGCGGCGAGTGCTGGCAGGCGCAGCCCGGCCAGTACCTGGCGATCGACCGCGCCTGGCAGCGCGGCGACACGCTGCAGATCGACTGGCCGATGGCCATCACCGCGCACCGCCGGCGCCACGCCAACGTGCAGGAATCGCGCGCGCCCGACGGCGGCGCCGTGCGCCAGACCGTGCTGGACCTCGGCTACCTGGCGCTGACGCGCGGGCCGTTGGTGTATGCCACCGGCCTGGTCGACGGCTACAAGACCGACGAGACGCTGCGCGTGCCGGCGGCGGCAGAAGCGGCGCCGGCGCCCTGGCTGCAACTGGTGCAGACCGCGCCGCTGCCGCTGATCCGCATGGCGCCGCCGGGGCGCGCGCCGCTCGACTTCGTGCCTTACTACGCCGCCGGCGGCCGCGCCGACGGCGCCTGGCGGCTCACCTGGCTGTCGACCGCGCCCGAGGAAACCGCGCCGACAGCGTAGTTTCCGTGATGCCTGAGCAAACCGGCGCGCCCTTGGTCGCCAGCCCCACGCGCCGCAGACTGCTGGGATGAAGCCCCCACGCTCACTTCGTTCGCGGCCCCCCGGGGGGGCTCTCAGCACCTTCGGAACGGCCGGGCGGTACTGATGCCCCGCCCCAAACCATCCCTGACCGCGCCGGCGGCGGCCCGCCGCGGGCCGCCCGGGCCGCTGAGCGGCGTGCGCGTGCTTGACCTCAGCGCCTACATCGCCGGGCCCTACGGCTGCACGCTGCTGGCCGACCAGGGCGCCGAGGTGCTGAAGGTCGAGCCGCCCGGCGGCGACAACCTGCGGCACTACCCGTCGACGCTGGCCGCCGAGAGCCGCGCCTTCATCGGCGTCAACCGCAGCAAGCGCGGCGTGGTGCTCGACCTCAAGCAGGCGGCCGACCTGGCCGCGCTGCTGCGCCTGGTGCGCGAGGCCGACGTGCTGGTGCACAACTTCCGCCCCGGCGTGCCGCGCCGGCTGGGCATCGCGCACGACCAGCTCGAAGCGCTGAACCCGCGGCTGATCTACTGCGCCGTCACCGGCTACGGCGAGGGCGGCCCGCTCAAGGACAAGGCCGGCTACGACCAGGTGCTGCAGACCATGACCGGCATGTGCACGCTGCAAGGCCCGCGCGGCGGGCCGCCGGAGATCCTGTACGGATCGGTGGTCGACTACTACGCCGCGGCGCTGGTGGCCGCCGGCGTGGCCTCGGCGCTGTACGAGCGCGAGAAAAGCGGCCGCGGCCAGTTCGTCGGCGTGTCGCTGCTGCGCAGCGCGCTGACCATGCAGTCGGCGCGGCTGGTGTGGGCCGGCAACGAGCCGCTGGACATCGGGCGCGACATGCGCTCGGGCGGCGTCACCGGCATCCACCCGGCGCGCGAAGGCCACCTCTACCTGTCGGCCAACACGCCGCGCTTCTGGGCCGCGCTGTGCCGGCTGACCGGGCTGGCCGAGCTGGCCGCCGACCCGCGCTACGACAGCGTGAAGAAGCGCGCCGCCGCCGCCGCCGAGATCGTGCCCCGCCTGCACGCCGCGCTGGCCGAACGCACGGCGCTGGAATGGGAGGCGCTGTTCGGCGACGAGGTGCCCTGCGCCGCCGCGCGCCCGGTGGAGGCGATGTTCGAGCACCCGCAGGTGTTGGCCGAAGGCATCGTCGGCGGCTTCGAGCACGCGCTGATCGGCCCCTACCGCGGCGTCACCCGCTCCATCGTCTTCGGCCGCACCCCGGGCCCCGAGCCCTTCGCGGCGCCGGCGCTGGGGCAGCACGACGGGGACGTTCGGTCCGAACCCACGGGTTGATGGGGTTGACTTGGTTGACGAGGTTTATTTGGTTGACGTCCACGGCTAGAATGGTTTCCCGCCTTGGAGAAACCCATGCCCTTCGTTGCCGCCCGACCCCGTCAGCCAGCGGCCGGCGCCGCGCCGGCGCAGCGGTTCTGGGAGGTTGCCAAGCAGTTCGCCAGCGTGGCCAAGGCGGCGGCCAACGCCACGCCGGCCGCGCTGGTGGAGGCCGGAACGCGGTCGCGCGCGCGCCAGGCCAAGGCCAGCGAGCTGGCCGCCGAGCTGGCCACCCTGAGCGACAAGATCAACGAGATCCGCAACCGGCTGGCCGCCCGCGACGGCAAGCTGGTCTCGGCCCGCGAGCGCGACGCGGCCGTGGCCGCGATGAAGAGAATGGTCGACGAGCAGGAACTGGTGGCTTCCGCCGACTTCGTGCAGCGCAGGCACATCACCCGCCAGGCGCTCAGCAAGGCGTTGAAGGCGCATCGCGTCTTCAGCGTCGAAGTCGAGGGCCGGCGCTACCTGCCGCACTTCTTCCTCGATTCGCGGCTGGAGCGCCGCCAAGTCGAAGCGGTCAGCCAGGCGCTGGGCGAGTTGCCGGGCGCCAGCAAGCTGCAGTTCTTTACCACCCGCAAAGGATCGCTGGCCGGCAAGACGCCGCTCGAAGCGCTGGCCGACGGCCAGTACTCTCGGGTGCGCGTCGCGGCGCAGGGCTTCGCGGAACGCTGAAGCCTGCTCATGCTGCCGGACCCGCCGCGGCGGCTGGATCGCTTCGCGATCCGCGCGGTTCAACTGGCGCCGGCCAAGCTCTGGCGCATTTCGCGCCACCCCTCGGGCGAGCCCTTCTTCGGGCGCAGCGCGTCCAACCGCTTCGACGACCCAGGCCGCCCGCAGCGCAGGCGCTTCGGCACCTGCTACCTGGGCCTGAGCCTGGAGGTCGCGATCGCCGAAACGGTGCTGCACGACGAGATGCCCCGCAACGGCCGCTTCGAGATCGCGGCGACCGAGCTCGAAAGCCGCTACTGCGTGCGCTTCGCCGGCGGCACGCCGCTGGTGCTGGCCGACCTGACCGGCGCGGCGTTGAAGACGCTGGTGGGCTCCAGCGAGTTGTCGACGATCGTGCCCTACGACGTGCCGCAGCGCTGGTCGCGCGCGCTGCACCGGCATCCGCAGCGCCTGGATGGGCTCATCTACATGTCCAGGCACGTCAACAACCAAAGGGCCGTGGTGATCTTCGATCGCGCGGCGCACAAGCTGGGCAGGCCGTCGTGCTAGCCGCTGGCGGAGGCCAAGGGCGCCTTGGCCGCGGTGATGGAGCTGCGCATCTCGGCGCGCTTCGCGTAAGCGCCGGCAGGCCCGCAGCTCAAGCCCTGATCTTGTACCCCTTGCGCAGCAGCGTCAGGCACAGCGCCGCCACCACCACGTAGCTGCCGCCGACGACGGCCAGGCTGAGCCAGGGCGAGACGTCGCTGTGGCCGAAGAAACCGCGGCGGAAGCCGTCGATCATGTAGAAGAACGGGTTCAGGTGGCTGACGGCCTGCCACAGCGGCGGCAGCGACTTCACCGAATAGAACACGCCCGACAGGAACGTCATCGGCATGATGATGAAGTTCTGGAAGGCCGCCATCTGGTCGAACTTCTCCGCCCACAGCCCGGCCACCAGGCCCAGCGATCCCAGCATGGCCGCGCCGAGCGCCGCGAAGACGACGATCCACCACGGCTCGGCCAGGTGCAGCGGCGCGAACCACATGGTGACGACGAAGACGCCGGCGCCGACCATCAGCCCGCGCACCATCGCCGCGCCGACATAGGCCAGGTACCAGGCGCGGTGCGACAGCGGGGTGACCAGCAGGAACACCAGGTTGCCGGTGATCTTGCTCTGGATGAGGCTGCTGCTGCTGTTGGCGAAGGCGTTCTGCAGCACGCTCATCATCACCAGCCCGGGGATCAGGAAGCTGGTGTAGCCGACGCCGGGGAAGACCTGCACGCGTTCTTCCAGCACGTGGCCGAAGATCAGCAGGTACATCACCGCCGTCAGCACCGGCGCGGCCACGGTCTGGAAGGCCACCTTCCAGAAGCGCAGAACCTCCTTGCGGAACAGCGTGCCGGTGCCGCTGAAGCTCATGCCGCCCCCTGGGCGCTGCGCGCCGTCCCCCGGTCCCAGCAGGGGACCCTACTGGTCCTGGGGAGCGAGCGCGACCTGGAGACCCGGATCGCGCTCATGCCTCGCCCATGATCTGCACGAACACGTCCTCCAGGTCGGCGCGGCCGATCTCCAGGTCTTCGACGCGAACGCCGGCCTCGCGCAGCGTGGCCAGCAGGTGTTCCACCTCGGCGGCGTCGTGGGCCTTGAGCTGCGCGATGCGGCCGGTCACGCGCGCCTGGGCGCGCAAGGCCGGCGGCAGCGCGTCGTCGGTCTTGAAGCGCAGCATCGTGCTGGCCATGCCCGACAGCAGCGCCGAGGTCTTGGCCAGCGCAACGATGCGGCCGGCCTTGAGCATTGCGATGCGGCTGCACAGCGCCTCGGCCTCTTCCAGGTAATGCGTGGTCAGCAGCACCGTGTGGCCTTCGCGGTTGAGGCGGGCGATGAACTGCCACAGCGTTTGACGCAACTCGACGTCGACGCCGGCGGTCGGCTCGTCGAGCACGATCACCGGCGGCCGGTGCACCAGCGCCTGCGCCACCAGCACGCGGCGCTTCATGCCGCCCGAGAGCTGGCGCATGTTGGCGCCGGCCTTGTCGGCCAGACCCAGCTCGGCCAGCAGCTCGTCGATCCAGGCGTCGTTGTGCTTCACGCCGAAGTAGCCGCTCTGGATGCGCAGCGTCTCGCGCACGCTGAAGAAGGGGTCGAACACCAGCTCCTGCGGCACGATGCCCAGCGCGCGGCGCGCCGCGGCGTAGTCGGCCACCACGTCGTGGCCCAGCACGCCGACGCGGCCGCTGCTGGCGCGCGCCAGGCCGGCCAGGATGGAGATCAGCGTCGTCTTGCCGGCGCCGTTGGGGCCCAGCAGGCCGAAGAACTCGCCGCGCTCGATCTCGAAGCTCACGCCGTCCAGCGCCCGCAGGCTGCCGCCGCGCGGGCCGCGAAAGGTCTTGGCGACGGACTCGAATCGAACGGCGGGCAGGGCGGTCATCGGCCGCGGGATTCTAGGCAGAGCTGGCGCGCGCCCGCGATGCCAGAATCCTGCGACCATGGCGCCCCCCAAGAAGCCCCGCCGCACCGCCGAACGCATCCTGGAGGTGACGCTGGACCTGTTCAACCGCTTCGGCGAGCCCAACGTCAGCACCACGCTGATCTCGGCCGAACTGCGCATCAGCCCCGGCAACCTGTACTACCACTACCCGGCCAAGGACGAGCTGATCAACGCCTTGTTCGACCGCTACGAGCGCGCGCTGAACGAGCTGCTGCCCGCCGCGGAGCAGGTGGCCAACGTCGAGGATGCGTGGCTCTTCCTGCACATGCTGTTCGAGCTGGTGTGGGACAGCCGCTTCCTCTACCGCGACCTGAACGACCTGCTCAGCAAGAACCGCCGGCTGGAGACGCATTTCCAGACCGTGCTGCGCAACAAGGGCCGCGCGATGCAGCAGCTGATCGACGGGCTGCAGCGCGGCGGCGTGCTGGCCATCGGCCTCAACGAGGCGGCGCCGCTGGCCACCTCGATGGTCGTGCTGGCCACGTACTGGCTGAGTTATGAATACGTCGGCGACCCGCGCCACGCGCTGGAGCCCGAGACCGCGGCGCGCGCGCTCGGGCGCGGCGCGTTCCACGTGCTGTCGCTGCTGCTGCCGCACCTGGAAAGCGAGTCGCGCCAGCACCTGCACCGGCTGGCCGGTTCCTATCAGTGACGACGAGAACTTCCACCCCAGGAGACGCACGATGGCCAAATGGACCGCCTTCCCCTACGACAACGCCGACTACGTCTACGACGCCGCGGCGCTGAAGAAGCACTGGGCCCGGCTGCACGCCGGCGACGCCGAGCCGTACCCGAAGGACGAGCAGGTGCTGGCCGCCTGGGCGCTGTTCCATGCCGGCGACTTCCACAAGGCGCACGAGGCGGGGCTGAAGGCCGGCGCCGCCGGCGTCAGCGTTGCCAACAAGGCGCAGTGCATCTACGCCAACTACCTGGAAAAGAGCGAGAAGACCAAGCTCGCGATGTTCATGGAAGCCGCCGAGCGCGCCGAAGCCCAGCAGGCCGCCGAGCCCAAGAACGCCAACGCCTGGTACTGGCAGGCCTATGCGCTGGGCCGCTACAGCCAGGGCATCAGCGTGGCCAAGGCGCTGGCCCAAGGCCTGGGCGGCAAGGTCAAGGCCGCGCTGGAGACGGCGATCAAGCTGGCGCCCAAGCACGCCGACGCACATATCGCGTTAGGCAGTTTCCACGCCGAGGTGATCGACAAGGTCGGCAAGCTGCTCGGCCGCACCCAGGGCGCCGACACCGCCACCGGCCTGAAGATGTACAAGGAAGCGCTCAAGCTCAACCCGACCAGCGCGATCGCGATGATCGAATATGCCAACGGCCTGGTGATGCTGGAAGGCGACAAGAAGATGAAGGAAGCCGAGAAGCTCTACGCCGACGCCGCGGCCTGCAAGCCGCTGGACGCGATGGAAAGGCTGGACGTGGAGATGGCGAAGGCGGAGTTGGAGGACTAAGGTGGTGCCCCCGGCCTCCCCGCCCGTTAGCTGGCACTCGTGTGCAAGCAGCCCAGTGCCGCCGCCGCGGCCGCCAGGCGCTTGTCGCGGGTCCACAGCGCGGCGCCGCTGACCCGCGCTGCCGCCAGCAAATGGACGTCGACGAAGCCGATGCCCTTGCCTTGCAGCGACTGGCGATCGATGAAGTCCAGCAGTTCCGCCAGGCCGAGCACGGGCGCGGCGGGCAACTGCGTCAGCAAGGCAAGCGCCTCGGGCCGCCGCGGGAAGGCGCCGCAGGCGATCTCGCCGATCACCAGTGCATGGACGAGCACCTCCCCGGCTTCGAGCCGCCGGGCCAACGCGGCGTCGCCGCGGCGAAGATGGTCGGACCAGATGGAGGTATCGACGAGCAGCATCGGTCTCGGCGGCCCAGTCGGCCGGCTAGCGAGTCTTTCGTGCCGGACGCCGCGGCGGCGATGGCCGGCGGCGCGGCGCCAGCTTCAGCGCCGGCGCAATGCCCCCCAGCGCGGCCAGCCGGCGCGCGGCTTCGCGCTGCACGATCAGCTTCAGGCCTTCGTGCAACAGCACCGAGCGCTCGCTGATGCCCATCGCCTCGCTGGCCTGGGCCAGCAGATCGTCGTCGAGCGTGACGGTGGTGCGCATGACGAGCTCCTTGCGGCCGCAGTCTACATCCGGCGTGGCATCCGATGATGCGCGGTGTGATGCGCGGTGTGATGCGCGGTTTGATGCAATGTAGGGCGCTCGAGCGCCATCGCGCCTGAGCACCAAGAAGCTCATCTCACGGCGCATGCTGAAGCCCGGCTTCTCGTAGAGCGCGATCGCGGCGGCGTGCCCCTGGCCGCGGAACGCCGGGTCGGCGCTGGTGCGGGGTTCGGCGATCGGCATCACATCGCGCATTCGGCGTCGGCCGGCATTCCGGAAGCGCCGCCGCCCTGACAATGCCCCATCGCCCGACGCGCCGCCGCCAATGGATTCGCTGCTGCACTCCCCCATCGCCCAGGCCGCGCTGCTGGCCGTGGCCGGCGCCATCGCCTTCTGGCTGCGCGACGTGCCGGGGCTGGTGATCGCCTGGCTGCGGCGCTTCGCGATCTCCACGCTGACGGTCGACTCGCGCGACGAGTTCCTGTTCTCGGCGCTGGTCGAGTACATGGATGCGCACCCCGCGCTGCGCCAGATCAACCAGTTCACCGCGCGCAGCGTGCGCCGCGGCACGGCGCACCAAAGCCTGGAGGAAGACCTGCGCGCCGGCCAGCCGCCGCGCGCCTTGCTCTCGCCCGGCGAGGGCCTGCACATCCTGTGGGTCGACGGCCGGCTGCTGTGGATGCGGCGCGAACTGCAGGTGGGGCAGGCGGTGTTCGAGCGCATCAGCCTGTCGCACTTCGGGCGCTCGGGCGACTGGCTGGCGGCGTTCCTGCAAAGCGCCATCGAGGCGCGCGCCAACCGCGAGAGCGACACGCTGTCGGTCTACATCCCCAACCCCTTCCACGGCGGCGACTGGATGCGCGCGCGCCTGGGCTCGCGGCGGCCGCTGTCGTCGGTGGTGCTGAAGGCGGGGCAGGCGGAAGGCCTGCTGGCCGACCTGCAGCGCTTCTACGGCGCGCGCGAGCGCTACGCCGAGCTGGGCATTCCGTGGCGGCGCGGCTACCTGCTGCACGGCCCGCCGGGCACCGGCAAGACCTCGCTGGTGACGGCGCTGGCGTCGGAGCTGCGGCTCAACGTCTGCACGCTCAGCCTGGCATCGCCGGTGGTCACCGACGAGAAGATCCACACGCTGCTGGCCGGCGTGCCGCAACGCTCGCTGCTGCTGATCGAAGACGTCGACGCCTTCTTCCGCCAGCGCGACGCGGCGCATGCGCAGGTGCGGCTGTCGTTCTCGGGTTTTCTCAACGCGCTGGACGGCGTGGCCACGCAGGAAGGCAACGTGCTGTTCATGACGACCAACCACGCCGAGCAGCTGGACGCCGCGCTGATCCGCGCCGGCCGCATCGACGAGCGCGTGGAACTGGGCCTGTGCGACGAAGACCAGTTGCGCCGCCTGTACCTGAAGTTCCGCCCCGACGAGGCTGCCGCCCGCGCCTTCGCGGCCGAGCGCGCGCCCGAGGGGTTGTCGCCGGCGCAGGCGCAGGCCGAGCTGATGCGGCGCTTCGGAACCACCGGCGCCTAACGCGCCAGATCGGCGGCCACGGCGGGCAGGAACAGCGCCGGGTCGACCGCCTGCGCGTTCAGGTAGACGCTGAAGTGCAGGTGCGGCCCGGTGACGCGGCCGGTGGCGCCCACCTTGGCCAGCGGCGCGCCGGCGTCCACCGCCTGGCCGACGGCGACGTCGATCGCCGACAGGTGCGCGTACAGCGACAAGAAGCCCTGCCCATGGTCGACGATGACGCAGCGGCCGCTGAAGAAGTAGTCGCCGGCGTCGACCACCTCGCCGGCCGCGGCGGCCAGCACCGGCGTGCCGGTGGGCGCGGCCAGGTCCATGCCGCCGTGCGGGTTGCGCGCCTGGCCGTTGAAGACGCGGCGCAGCCCGAAGCTCGACGAGCGCGGGCCCGCCACCGGCTGCAGCATGCGCAGCGTGGCCGGTTCGCGCGCCGCGTCGAAGCGGCCGAGCACCGTGCGCAGGTGCGCCGATTCGCGGCGCGAGCGTTCCAGGTCGGCCGCCGAGAGGTCCACCTGGCCCGGCGCCACCGTCAGCCGCTGCTCGGCGTAGCGCTTGCGCTGCAGCCGGAAGTCGACGCGGCGTTGGCGGCCGTCGGCATCGGTCACCGCCAGCGCCTGCGGCTGCGCCGCGTCCGCCGCCAGCGCGATGCCGACCACGGCCACCCAGTCGGCGCTTTGCTCGCGCACCATCACCGGCCGTCCGCCGTAGGTGGCGCGCGGGCGGCCGGCCGTAGCCGCGCCCAGCGTCACCAACGCCACGCCGCCCGGCACCGACGCGGGGTTGGGCAGCGCAGGAGACAGTGGCGACGGCGACGGCGACGGCGACGGCACCGCGGCGCGCTCCGCGGCGGCCAGCCGCGTGACGGGTGCGAGGGCGACGAAGGGCAGGGCGGCGGCGTGGATGCAGTGGCGGCGAAGCATGGGCGGGGATGGTAGCCGTGGCGCCGCACCGGGCCGCACCGCGCCGCGCCGGGCCGAGCCGCACCGCGCCGCGCTGGGCAGCAGCGACCGAGAATCGGCGATGGCCCACGTCCTCATGCCGCTGCCCAGCCTGGACTTCGACCCCACCGAGGCGGCCGTCAGTTGGCGCGTGCTGTCGCGGCTGGGCCACCGCGTCAGCTTCGCCACGCCCGACGGCCAGCCGGCCGCCGCCGACCCCATCATGCTCAGCGGCCGCGGGCTGGACCCGTGGAGCCGCGTGCCGGGGTTCGGCCGGCTCGAAGGGTTCGGGCTGATCCTGCGCGCCAACGCCGAGGCCCGCGCCGCCTATGCGCAAATGGCGCAGGCCGCGCCGTTCGTGGCGCCGCTGAGCTGGCAGCAGGCGCACGCACAGGCACAAGCGCAATCACATGCACAGTCACCAACGTTCGACGGCATCCTGCTGCCCGGCGGCCACCGCGCCCGCGGCATGCGCGCCTACCTGCAAAGCGAGTTGCTTCAAGCGTTGGTGGCCGGCTTCTTCGCGGCCGACCGGCCGGTGGCCGCCATCTGCCACGGCGTGCTGGTGGCCGCGCGCAGCCGCGATGCGGCCGGCCGCTCGGTGCTGTACGGCCGCCGCACGACCGCGCTGACGTGGCGGCAGGAGCGCACCGCCGACCGGCTGGCGCGCATCGGCCGCTTCTGGGATCCGCACTACTACCGCACCTACCTCGAAGCGCCCGGCCAGCCGCCGGGCTATATGTCGGTGCAGCAGGAGGTGACGCGCGCGCTGCAGCGCCCCGAGCATTTCATCGACGTGCCGGCCGACGCGCCGCACCACCTGCGCAAGACGCTGGGCCTGGCGCGCGACACGGTGGACGACGAGCGACCGGCCTGGGTGGTGTGCGACGGCTGCTACGTCTCGGCGCGCTGGCCGGGTGACGCGCACACCTTTGCCAAGACGTTCGCGCGCTTGCTGTCGCGGTAGCCGGCGTGCCGCAAGGCGTGTGCGGCCCGCCGGCTACATCCGCCCCGGCAACCACAACGCAATCATCGGAAACGCGATCAGGATCACCAGCCGCACGATGTCGGTGATGACGAAGGGGATCACGCCCTTGAAGATGGTGGTGAAGCTCAAGTCCTGCACCACGCTCTTGATGACGAAGACGTTCATGCCCACCGGCGGGTGGATGAGGCCCAGCTCGACCGTCATCACGATGATCACGCCGAACCAGATGGGGTCGAAGCCCAGCTGGATGATCACCGGGAAGATGATGGGCACGGTGAGGATGATCATCGCCATCGCATCCATCAGGCAGCCGAGGATCAGGTACATCACCATGATCAGCGCCAGCACGCCGTAGCGGCCGATGCCCAATCCGGTGAGGAAGGCCGTCACCTTCTGCGGCGTCTGCGTGATGGTCAGGAAGTAGCCGAACAGCAGCGCGCCGATCAGCACCGTGAACACCGCGGCCGCGGTGCGCGTGGCCTGCAGCAGCGCGGTGCGGATCTTCTCGCGGTCGAGCTTGCGGCGCAGCACGCCCAGCAAGAAGGCGCCGCCGGCGCCCATGCCGCCGGCCTCGGTCGGCGTGAACAGGCCGCCGTAGAGGCCGCCGATGACGAAGGCGAACAGCACCAGCGACGGCCACACGTCCTTCAGCGCCAGCAGCCGTTCCGACCAGGGGCGCGGCTGGCCGGCCGGCAGCCAGCCGGGCTTGACGAGCACGATGACGGCGATGGTCAGCACGTACATGCTCATCGCCAGCAGGCCCGGCAGCACGCCGGCCATGAAGAGCTTGCCGATGTCCTGCTGGGTGAGCACCGCATACACCGCCAGCACGGTGGACGGCGGCAGCATCGCGCCCAGCGTGCCGCCGGCGGCGATGACGCCGGCCGAGAAGCTCTGCGGGTAGCCATAACGCCGCATCTCGGGGTAGGCGACGGTGGAGAAGGTGGCGGCGGTGGCCACGCTGGAGCCGCAGATCGCCGCGAAGCCGCCGCAGGCCAGCACGGTGGCCATGCCCAGGCCGCCGCGCAGGTGGCCGAAGCTGGCGTGCGCGGCGCGGAACAGCTCCTTGCTGACGCCCGACACCGAGACGAAGGCGCCCATCAGCATGAACATCGGGATCACGCCGAAGGTGTAGTCGGTGACCGTGCGCATGCTGGTCTGGCCGACCAGCTTCAGCGCCGGGCCGACGTCGGCAATCATCGCGTAGCCGGTCACGCCGACCAGGCCCATCGCCATGCCCACCGGCACGCGCAGCAGCATCAGCACGAACAGGCTGACGAAGCCGAGCACCGCGATGGCGTCGTTGCTGAGTCCCATCGCGGGCTACTCCTGCGTGCGTTGGTCGGCGTGCTCGTCTTCGAGCAGCTCGGGGTGGAACACCAGCCGCCAGGTGCGGATGGCGATCAGCACCACCGCGCAGACGTCGCCCGCCCAGGCCACCGCGGCCAGCGGCCAGGTGGGCAGGTTGAGGTCGTAGGTCAGCACGTTGTCGTTGTAGGTGAGGCGCACCTTGTCGAACAGCATGATGGTCTGCACGATCACGACGAACAGCAGCACCAGCGTGGCGAAGACGTCGATCAGCCGCTTGCCGCGCGCGCTGGCGTTGGTCCACACCAGGTCCACCGTGATGTGGCCGCCGCGGTAGCTGGTGGCCGCGATGCCCCAGAAGATGAGGATGCCCAGCAGCTGGCGGCCGATGTCGTAGCTGTCGGGGATGCTGGTGTTGAAGAACTTGCGCAGCAGCACCGAGATGAAGATGTTGGCCGCGACGATGCCCACCGAGATGGCGGCCAGCCATTCGATGACGCCGATGATGCGGTCGGCGACATTGGGTTGCTTCATGGGCAAATGCACCAGTCGCTGGCAGTGGCACGGCCGATCCCAGCGGCCGCCGCGGAACCGGCTTTGCCGGGCCGCCAGCGGCGCCCCCCGGGGGGGGAGGCGCCGAAGGCGCTTCGGGGGGGTGTCAAAGAGCGGCCTTGTACTTCGTGAGGCTGGCCTTCAGCGCATCCAGCACCTGCTTGGGGTCGGCGCCGACGCGCGTCACGTCCTTGCCCCACTGGTCGACCACCGGCGCCACCGCCTTGCGCCAGGCATCCAGCTGCTCGGCGTTGAGCTTGACCAGCTCGTGCCCGGGCATCGTGGCCAGCTTGGCGTGGCCGGCGGACTCGAAGTCGGCCCAGGCGCCGCCCACCTTCTCGGCCCATTCCGACGTGCAGTGCTCGTCGACGGCCTTCTTCTGCGGCGCCGACAGGGCGTTGTACTTGTCCTTGTTCATCACCCAGACGAAGGGCGTCACGTACAGCGGCACGTCGAGGTGGTGCGTCACCACCTTGTCGATGCCGAACAGCATCAGCGAGCCCCAGGGGAAGGTGATGGCGTCGGCGACACCGCGCTCCAGCATGTCGCGCGCCTCGGGCGCCGAGCTTTGCACGTTGGTGCCGCCCAGCGTGGTGATCATCTGGCCGATGGTGGCCGTGGCCGGGCGTACCTTCAGGCCCTTGATGTCGCCGGGCAGCACGATCTTCTTGCGCGAGTGCAGCGCGCCGGGGTCGTGCACGAAGGCGAAGCAGAAGTAGACGTCCTTCATCTCCTTGGCCGCGTAGGCGCGGTACCAGGCGTCGACCGCGGCGCTGCCCGACTTGGCGTTGGCCGTCATGAACGGCAGCGACGAGGCGGCGAAGATCGGAAAGCGCCCCGGCTGGTAGCCCGGGTTGACGTAGGCGAAGTCGGCGATGCCGTCGCGCGCCATGTCGTAGTGGTCGAAGGCCTTGCCGAGCTGTTCGCTGGGGAACAGCGTCGAGCTGATGCTGCCGCCGCTGGCCTTCTTCAGGCTCTCGCCCCAGGCCTGCAGCGCGGGGTTCAGCGCATGCTGCGCCGGCACCCAGCTCGACAGCTTCAGCGTCACCGGCTTGTCCTGCGCCAGCGCGGCGCTGCCGGCAGTGGCCAACAAGGCCGCGGCGCAGGCGGCGCGTACCCGCAACGAAGGCTTGAAGCTCATGGATGGTGTCTCCTCGGTTGATTGAGTCCTCAACATTCTGCGGGCTAGGCCGGCGGTCGCACAGCCGGGGAAGCCCCTGCCGCCGGGCGGCGCTGGAACCAGCGCACCGGCTGCTCGCGCGGCGGGCGCCTGGGCGCGCCGTGGGCGCTGAGCGCGTCGTCCAGCCCGCGGCCGGCGTCGTCGGCCAGCGCCGCTTCGCGCGCGGCGCGCACCGCGTCGGCCGGGCCTTGCGACAGGTGCTCGGTGATGTGCAGCAGGTTGGCCTTGCCGCGTTCGTTGGTGCTGCCGTAGCCCTTGACGAGGCGGCCGCAGCGCGCCAGCTCCAGCCCCAGCGCGGGGCTCGTGCGCGTGCCGCGCTCGACGGCGGCCAGCCACTGTTCGATGAGCCGCTGCTCCAGCGCGAAGCGGCTGCCGCGCCGCCGCCAGGCTTTCAACGACGCCAGCAAGCGCAGCGCCAGCGTGCCGGCCACCGTGTGGGTGCCGATCTTCAGCGGCAGCGCCCAGGGCTCGCGGCCGGCGGCGACGCGGCGGCGGTCCCAGGCGCTCAGGCGGTCGGCCTGGGCCTGCGGCAGCAGCGCCGCGAACTCGGGCACGCCGGGCTTGAAGTGGTCGTAGACCTTGAGCAGCTCGCCGTCCTTCAGCCCCACCTCGCGTTGCACGCGCTGCAGGCGCGACGCGGCCAGCTTGGCCGCCGCGACGCGAACGATGTCGTCGAAGGCCATCCACAGCGCCAGCCAGCGCACCAGCTCGTCGGCGACGCCGCGGTCCAGCGCCTCGATGCGCGCCAGCCGCTGGTCGAACAGCTCGGCATAACGCGCATCTTGGTAGTCCACCAGCCGCTGGCGGGCCAGGGTGCGCAGGTCGGGCGCGGGCGCGGCCTTCATCGTGGCAGCGACGGCTGCTTCGACCACGGCCTGCTGCGCGCGGCGCCGGCTCACCGCGTCGAAGGCCAGGGCAAAGCCGCGCAGGCTGGCCTCCACGCCCTTGCCGCTGGCGCGGATCACGTCCTCGCAGACGCTGCGCGCCGATGCGAAGGGCAGGGCGCCGCTGGCGGCAGCGGCGCCCAGCAGCACGGCGCTGATCGCGGTGCCGGCCTGGCGCGCCAGCGCGTTCAGGTCCAGCAGTTCGGCGGCGCGCGCGTGCTGCTGCAGCACGGCCACCAGCGCGGCGCCGTCGAGGCGGCCGTCGCCCATCTGCATCTTCTCGGCCACCGTCAGCGCGCGCGCGGTGGAGCTGATGAGCAGCGTACGCTCGCGGCTGCACAAGCCGTTGCCGACGTGGCGCGCGGTCTCCAGCAGTTCCGAAGACAGCAGCAGGTCGATCTCGCCAGGCACCGGGTTGAGGCTGAACACCGGGCGGCGGCCGCCGGGCTGCGGCTGCACTTCGACGTAGTAGGTGGTGGCGCCGGTGCGCTGCGCGACGCCGGGGATCGAGGTGGCCTGCGCATGGTGGCCGGCGCGCACCGCGGCCTGGTACAGCCATTCGGCGAGCACGCCGCCGCCTTCACCGCCGAGGGCGCAGATGAGGATGCAGATGGGCTGCTGCGGGGTCACGCGATGGCCTTTCCGCGCAGCCAGCCGCTCACCGTCTGCCGCAAGCCGGCCAGCAGCCGCTCGCCGAACTTGGGATTCGTCACCACCTCGGCGCGATAAAAGCTGGGGCACAGCGTGGCCGCGTGCGCGTTGGCGCCGCACAGGCCGCAGCCCACGCAGCCGTCGATCACGGTGGCCACCGGGTCCACGCGCAGCGGGTCGGGGTTGTCCTTGACGGTCAGCGTCGGGCAGCCCGACAGGCGGATGCAGGCGTGGTCGCCGGTGCAGACGTCTTCGTCGACGCCGTACTTCACGCGCTCGACCCGCTCGCCGCGCTTGAGCCGTCCCGCGGTCCAGGGCTTGATGCGGCGCTGCCGTTCGAGCTGGCATTCGCCCTCGGCGACGATGACCTTCAAGCCGTTGAACGATGTCGTTAGCGCCTCCTGCAGCGTGCGCTGCATGGCCGCCACCTCGTAGGTGTGCACCACGCGCAGCCATTGCACGCCCATGCCTTTCAGCGTGCCTTCGATGGTCTGGTTCTTGTGCGCCAGACTCTGGTGCAGCGCGGCGTTGCGCTCGGCCTCGGCCTTGGCCTCGTCGTCGGGCGTGCTCAGGATGTCCTGCGTGCCGGTGGCCGAGGTGTAGCCGTTCTTCATGATCACCAGCACCGCGTCGTCGCCGTTGAACAGCGCCGCCTGCACGCCGGTGAGCAGGCCGTTGTGCCAGAAGCCGCCGTCGCCCATCACCGCGATGCTGCGCCGCTGCATCATCGGGCTGACGCCGGCGCGGCTGGCCAGGCTCATGCCGTAGCCGAGGATCGAGTGCCCGCTGCTGAAGGGCTCGAAGGTGGCCAGCGCGTGGCAGCCGATGTCGGCGGCAATGTGCACCGGGCCGACCTCGGCCTGCGCCAGCTTGAGCGCGCTGAACACCGGCCGCTCGGGGCAGCCGATGCAAAAGCCCGGCGGCCGCGCCGGCAGCGGGCCCAGCGCCCGGGCCACGTCGGCGCGGCGCGCCGCGGTGGCGGCCAGCCAGGCGCGCGCCGCCGTGGTGTCGACTTGTGGCGCGTAACGTTCCAGGTAGGCCAGCAGCGCCGGCACCATCGCTTCCACCGTGTACTCGCCGGCGGCGGGCAGCAGGTCCTTGCCGTGCACGGCGGTCTGCAGGTCCTGGCGGCGCAAGGCCAGCAGCAGGTCTTTCTCGATGTATTCGGGGTAGCCTTCCTCCAGCACCAGCAGCGCCGGCTTGCCGGCGGCGAACGCGGCCAGTTCCGCCGGCACCAGCGGGTAGGTGACGTTCAACACGTGCAGCGGCACGCGGCTGTCGCCGAAGGCGTCGGCCAGGCCCGCGCGCTGCAGCGCGCGCACCAGCGCCGGGTACAGGCCGCCTTGCACGACGATGCCCAGCGTCGCCAGCTCGCCCGGCAGCGTTTCGTTCAACCGGTGCTCGGCGATGTAGCGCTGCGCGGCCGGGAGGCGCTGCTCGACCTTCAGCTTCTCGTGGCGGAAGGTCACCGGCGGGTGCGCCAGGCGCAGGTAGTCGAAGCCGGCCGGCTCGGCGACCAGGTCGCGCGTGGAAAAGCGCGGCGCCACGTTGTCGCGCGCCGTGAAGGTGCCGCGCACGTGGCAGGCGCGGATGCGCAGCTCCATCACCGCCGGCATGTTGCTGGCCTCGCTCAAGGCGAAGGCGTGCTCGACGAGGTCGACCATCTTGGCCAGGTCGGGCCGCGGGTCGAAGAGCGCCAGCGTGCTCTTCATGGCAAACGCGTGCGTGCGCTCCTGGATCACGCTGGCGCCTTCGCCGTAGTCTTCGCCGACGACGATCAGCGCGCCGCCGACGACGCCGGGCGACGCCAGGTTGCTCAGCGCATCGGCCGCCACGTTGGTGCCGACGATGCTCTTCCAGGTGACGCAGCCGCGCAGTGGATAGTGGATCGACGCGCCCAGCATCGCGGCGGCCGAGGCCTCGTTGCTGCAGGCCTCGACGTGCACGCCCAGCGTGTCGACGTAGGGCCGCGCCTGCACCATCACGTCCAGCAGGTGCGAGACCGGCGCGCCCTGGTAGCCGCCGATGTAGGCCACGCCCGACTGCAGCAGCGCCTTGGTGATGGCCAGGATGCCTTCGCCATGGAAGGTGTCGCCGGCACCGAGCTTCAACTGCTCGATCTGTTCGGTGAACTGCACTTCCATCGCGTGCCGCCTGTCCTCGTCGCTGCAAACCGGCGGACTCTAGGCGCGCCCCGTCCATTCGTCCATGCGATGGAGTTTGTGAGTACGATTCATCACGTGAATATCAAGGACTTCGACCTCAACCTGCTGCACGTCTTCGCCGCGGTGCACGCGGCGCGCAGCGTCAGCCGCGCGGCCGAGGCGCTGGGGCTGTCGCAGCCGGCGGTCAGCAACGCGCTGACGCGGCTGCGCCTGGCACTGCACGACCCGCTGTTCACGCGCGTGACCGGCGGCGTGGCGCCGACGCCCAAGGCCGACCAGCTGGCGCGCCAGGTGGAGGCGGCGCTGCGCCAGCTGGACGTGGCGCTGCGCGAGTCCGACAGCTTCGACGCCGCGCGCTCGCAGCGCCGCTTCGTCGTCCACATGAGCGACATCGGCGCCGACGAGTTCCTGCCGCAGCTGATGGCCGCGATCGGCCGCGAGGCCCCCGGCGTGCGCGTGGAGGCGGTGCAGCTGCCGGCCGACGCCATCGCCCCCGCGCTGGAAGAAGGCCGGCTCGACCTCGCCTTTGGCTACCTGCCCACGCTGGCCGGCACCGAGAGCGCGCCGCTGCTGCAGGAGCGCTACGTGCTGCTGCTGCGCCGGGGCCATCCGCTGGCGGGCGGGCTACCCCGCCGCGCGGCGCCGGCTCACGATCAACGCGCCGCGCTGGAGAAGCTCGACTTCGTGCTCGTCGCCAGCCACGCCGAGCCGGCGCGCGCGCTGCACCTGTTGGGGCTGCAGCCGCGCATCCGGCTGACGCTGCCGCACTTCATGGTCGTGCCGCCCATCCTGGCGGCCACCGACCTGGCGTTGATCTTGCCGTCGCGCCCGGCCGAGCGCTTCGCCGCGCTGCACGGCCTGCAGGTCATCGATGCCGCCCTCGGCCTGCCGCCCTTCACCGTGGCCATGCACTGGACCTGGCGCAGCGCCCACGACCCCGGCCATCGTTGGCTGCGGCAGCAGGCGGCGGCGATGCGGTTCGATGCGGTTGGTTCGTCTGCAGCGAAGGCCCGAACGCGGCGGCGAAGCGCGCGCTGAGGCAAGCGACGAACGTCGATACGGTTTTCCACCATGCGCACGCAGATTTGCGCAAGAATGGTGGAAAGCCTTCGAGAGCCAGCGCCCATGGCGATGTATCCCCGCAGCGACTTCGTGCCGTTCTCGCCCGACGCCGGCCGCGTCGCGGCCAACCTCGAAGCGGCCTACGACCAATGGCTGAACGCGCGCCAGCAAATCGCCAAGCTGCCCGTCTCGATGTATTGGCAGGCCAAGGCCAGCGGCGAGTATCTGGCCGTCAAGCAACGCTCATCCGACTCCGGCACCACGGTGGGCCCGCGCTCCCCGGAAACCGAAGCCAGGTTCGCCGAATTCACGCAGCGCAAGGCCGATTTCAAGAACCAAGCCGCCGGAGCCGACGCCGCGATCGGCGACCGTGCCGCGCAGTACCGGGCGCTGCGGCTGCCGCCGATCCCCGACCGCCAGGCCGAGATCCTGCGCGCGCTCGACGTGGCCGAACTGCTGCGCAACGACCTGATGGTCGTCGGCACCAATGCCTTCATCGCGTATTCGCTGCTGTGCAACGTCCGGTTTCCCGTGGGCGTGGAGGAAACCGAAGACTTCGACCTTGCCTGGTGCCGCGACTCCGGCGTGTCGCTGGCGCGCGCCGCGGCGGTGCCTGCCGAGCGCAGTTCCCTGATGGCCGTGCTGCAAAGCGTGGATTCGAGCTTTCGGCTGAACGAGCGCAAGCCCTATCAGGCCGTCAACTCGAGCGGTTATGAGGTCGAACTGCTGATGGCGCCCAGCCTGGCGCCGCTGCCGAAGACCGAGGTCTTCGAGCCCATGGTGTCGCTGGTCGAGCAGGAGTGGCTGCTGCAGGGGCACCCGGTGTCGGCGGTGGTCGCGACGGTCCGCCAGCGGGCGTGCCCGCTCTACGTGCCCGACCCCCGTTGGATGGCGCTGCACAAGCTCTGGCTGGCCCGCAAGCCCAGGCGCAACGCGCTCAAGAAGCCCAAGGACTTGCGGCAAGGCCGCGTGCTGCTGAGCGCTTGCCGCTACTTCCTGGCCGACGCGTATCCGCTGGACATCGACTGGGTGCTGCAGCTACCGCCCGAACTGCGCGACCTGTTCCACGATTGGGCGCGGGAGAATCGATTCGATCCCGCGCATCCGGATTGAGCCTGGGCCGCGGCGATGCGCTTCGATGCCGTCGGCCCGGCACCTCGTCGGTCCATCAACGCCGCTGCGGCCCCGGCGCAAAGCGCTGCCATTGCCCTTCCGACACGATCTCCACGGCACCGTCGACCACCTGGATCGCGGTTTCGTCGTCGATCGCATAGGCCGGGCCGCCGATGCCGGCCGCCCAGCGCTCGGCCGCGGCCATCGTGTTCTCCGGCAGGTCCGGGTGATCCACGTGCGGGAAGATGGAGAAGTCGACGACGCCCAGCGCCCGGTCGTCGCCGGTTGCCGGCGGCTTCGATTCGACGAAGGCCTCGCCGACGCGCGGCGTCATCACCATGCTGCCGGCGCTGAGCCCCACCCACAGCGTGCGGTCGAGCGACGGCAGCAACGCCGCCAGGCCGGACTGGCGCATCCAGTGGCACAGGTACAGCGCATCGCCGCCGTTGACCAGCAGCACGTCGGCCTGCCGGACCCAGGGCATCCAGCGTTCCTTGGCGATGCTGGGCAGCGCGGTCAGCTCCAGCACGCCGACCGACTGCCAGCCCAGCTCGACCATCGGACAGCGCGGCTCGCGTCCGCCGATGAAGTTCCAGGCCATCTCCGGCGTGCACTGCGGGTGGCCGTATCCTGCCGTGGGGATGCACAGCGCGCGAGATTCGGCGATGGGCTTGCCCAGCAGGTCGACCAGCGCGCGGCGGATGCTGGCGTTCCGGATGCCGGCCGAGGTGAGAAGCAGCTTGATCATGCGCGATCGACGCGCCTCACCCCAACGCCTCGCCCGCCCACGGCAACATCATCGCCAGCAGCAGCAACTGATCGAACTCGGCGCCGAAGCGGTCGATGATGGCTTGCGGGTCGGGGCACAGCCGGTGGTCGGCGATCAGCCCGAACTGCACGCCGCCGGCGTACGACAGGATCGACACGCCCAGGCCCACGTCGCCCGAGGCCGGCACCCAGAACATGTTCTGGCGCAGCACGGCGCCGCAGAACGATGCCGGCTGCGCCGGGCCGGGCACGTTGGTCATCACCGCGGTGGTCTTCTTGGAGAAGAGGCCGAGGACGGCGTCCTGCGCCGGCTTGATCAGCAGCCCGCTCACCGACAGCACGGCAAAAGCCAGCAGCGGCTGGTAGCTGCCCTTCAGCTCGGCCATGCGGCGGCGCACCGCGTAGACGCGCTCCACCGGGTTGGCGATGCCGATCGGCAGCGTCAGCGGCGCCAGGCCGAAGCGGTTGCCCAGCTTCCACGCCTGGTCCAGCGGCCGCAGGTTGACGGGCACCATCGCGCGGATCTCCTTGCCCGCGGGGTCGTCGCCCCGGTCGCGCAGGTAGCTGCCGATGGCGCCGGCCGCGCACGACAGCAGCACGTCGTTGATCGAGCAGTTCAAGCCCTTGCCGATGGCCTTGACCTGGTCCAGCGGCAGCGGCTCGCACCAAGCCACCAGCTTGCGGCCGTCGGGCTTGCCTTTCAGCCGCGTGGGCGAGTCGTCGGCCAGCAGCGCCAGCGCGGCGGCGTCCTGCAGCACGCGCAGGCCCGTGCGCGCCATCTCCAGCGAGCCCAGCAGCGGCTGCTGCGGGTGCGACAGCGCCTCCAGCGACTTGGCCAGCCCGTCGCCGTACATGCCAATGGCCTTGGTCGTCAGGTCGGTCAGCGGCTTGAGCACGGCGTCGGACAGCCAGTCGCCGTCGCCATCGGGCTCCGCCGCGCGGCGGCGGCGCGCCGGCGGATCGCTGCCGCCGTCGGTGATCGACTGCATCACCGCGATCAGCGCGATGCCGTCGGCAATGCAGTGGTGGATGCGCACCACCAGCGCGGTGCCGCCCTGGTAGTGCTCGATCACCTGAAACTGCCACAGCGGGTGCCGCGGGTCCAGCGGCGTGCCGGCCAGCTGGCCGCACAGGCGTTGCAGCGCCTGCTGTTCGCTTTCGCCCTTGCGCCGCGCCAGGCGGCCGGCCGGCACGTGGCGGGCGATGTCGAAGTCTTCGTCCTCGACCCAGCTCGCGCCCATCGCGTCTTGCTGCACGCGCTGGCGAAAGCGCCCGTACTTCAGCAGCTTGTCGGCCACGCGCTCGCGCACCGCAGCCACCGTCACCGGCGTGGCCAGCATCCAGACGCCGACGATCATCATCAGGTTGACGTCGTTGTCCATGCGCAGCCACGCGGTGTCGACGCGCGACATGCGCTCGGCAGCTCCCTGGGCCATCGGTTTCCTCCCTTGAAACACAAACCGCGCAACGATGGTGGGTAACATCGGCAGCGTCAAGCCAGACTTGTCCGCACCAGGAGATCGACCCATGGCCAGCCTGAAAGCCACCTTCGACCAGGCCGTTGCCGACAGCAAGAAGCTGCCGGAGAAGCCCGACAACATGACGCTGCTGAAAATCTACTCGCTCTACAAGCAGGCCACCGAAGGCGACGTCGACGGCAAGCGCCCCGGCTTCGGCGACATGGTGGGCCGCGCCAAGTACGACGCCTGGGCCGGGCTGAAAGGCAAGTCGCAGGACGAGGCGATGCAGGAGTACGTCGATCTCGTTGAATCGCTGAAGTGACCCGCCAGCGCAAGGGGCCGGGGGCATTCGACCTGGCCCGGCTGCTGGACGACCAGAACATCGGGCTGGAGGCGCGCGTCGGCGAGGCCGACCACCAGTCGCTGAAGCTGTGGCTGCGGCTGCTGGCCTGCAGCACGCAGATCGAGACGCTGATCCGCCGCCGCCTGCGCCAGCGCTTCGGCATCTCGCTGCCGCGCTTCGACTACCTGGCGCAACTGCACCGCCACCCCGACGGGCTGCGCATGAACGCGCTGTCGCGCTACCTGATGGTCAGCGGCGGCAACGTCACCGGGCTGACCGACGAGCTGGCCAAGGAAGGCCTGGTCGCCCGCGACGACGACCCCGACGACCGCCGCAGCGTGCGCGTGCGCCTGACGCCGCTGGGCCGCCGCGCCTTCGAGCGCATGGCGCGCGAGCACGAAGGCTGGGTGGTGTCGTTCTTTGCCGGGCTCGACGGCGAACACAAGCAGGCTTTGTACGAATCGCTGGGCCGGCTGCGCGTGCAACTGGCCGACGGCGGCGAATAACGCCCCTCAGCCGTGCAGCCGGCTGCTGCGCGGCACGCTGGCCAGCAGGAAGTCCATCTGGTCGGCCAGGATGCGGCGGCCGCGCAGGATCATGTCCTCGTGCAGGCTGGGCACGTAGGGCAGGTACAGCAGGCTCATGCGCGCTTCCTCGGGCAGCCGGTTGCCCTTGCGGCCGTTGCAGGCGCGGCACGCGGTGATGCAGTTCATCCAGGTATCGTGGCCGCCGCGCGAGACCGGCACGATGTGCTCGCGCGTCAGCTCGTCGAAGGCGAAGTCGCCGCCGCAGTAGGCGCAGACGTGGCGGTCGCGCGCGAACAGCTTGGCGTTGGCCAGCGCCGGCGCCTGGCGCCAGGCGCGCGAGGGGATGGCGCCGCGCACCGCGACGATGGGGTGCAGCTCGATGCGGCTTTGCAGCCCGGTGGCGCGCTGGATGCCGCCGCGCAGCACGCGGCAGGCCTGGCCCAGCGTCCAGGCCACCGCGTCGCTGGCGTACAGCACCGCGGCTTCCTTCGGCGCGATCCACGCCTGGGGCCGACCCGAAATGTCGAGCTGCAGCACGTCCATGATCCCTCAAGGGTACTGCATCCGTCGCACCGGGTGGCCGACCCAGGGGCGACCCAGGGGCGACCCAGGGCCGGCCCCACTGGCGCGCGCCGGCCGCCGCGGCACACTGCGCGTTTGCGTCGACTCGCTTGCGCCTTTCCGTCCGATCGATGACCTGGTCCCTGCTCGCCCGCGATGCCGATGGCCGCTTCGGCGCCATCGTCGCCAGCCGCTTCTTCGCGGTGGGCGCCTTGTGCATCCACACGCGGCGCGGCGTCGGCGCGGTGGCCACGCAGGCGTTGATGAACCCGCTGTACGGGCCCGCCGCGCTGGACGCGCTGGCCGCCGGGCGCAGCGCCGCCGAGGTGGTGGCCGCGCTCACCGCCGCCGACGCCGGCCGACGCCGGCCGCCGCCAGCGCCAGTTGCTGGTGCTCGGCGCGCAAGGCGCGCCGGCGGTGCACACCGGCGCCGATTGCGTGGACTGGTGCGGCCAGCGGCTGGGCGAGCACCACGCCACGGCCGGCAACATGCTGGCCGGCGCGGCGGTGCTGCAGGCCACGGCCGAGGCCTTCGCCGCCGCCACCGCGCAAGGCCTGCCGCTGGCCGAGCGCTTGATCGTCGCGATGCAGGCCGGCCAGGCAGCCGGCGGCGACAAGCGCGGCCAGCAGTCGGCCGCACTGCGCGTGCAGGCCGACGAAGACCGCGCCGAGCTCGACCTGCGCGTCGACGATCACGAGCAACCGCTGCACGAACTGCAGCGCCTGTACCGCGTGAGCCTGCAGCGCTTCCAGCCCTTCGTCGCCTGCCTGGCCGGCCGCCACGACCCGGTGGGCGAGACCGACCGCGCGCGCATCGAGGCGCGCATCCAGCAGTTCACCGCGGCGCTGCCGCGCGAGCCCGATCAAGCCCCCCTGGAGCCCACACGATGAGTCCTGTCCTGCGTTCCTTGCTGGCCGCCGCCTTGTTGACCGCGCTGGCCGCGCCGGCGCAGACGCTGCGCGTCGGCCTGGCCGAAGACCCCGACGTGCTGGACCCCACGCTGGCGCGCAGCTTCGTCGGCCGCATCGTCTTCGCCGCGCTGTGCGACAAGCTGCTCGACATCGACGAGAAGCTGGCCATCCAGCCGCAGCTGGCCACCAGCTGGAGCTGGTCGGCCGACGCCAAGGCGCTGACCATGAAGCTGCGCCCCGGCGTGACGTTCCACGACGGCGAGAAGCTCGACGCCGCGGCCGTCAAGTTCAACCTCGAACGCCACAAGACCCTGGCCGGCTCCAACCGCCGCGGCGAGCTGGCGCCGCTGGCCAGCGTCGACGTGGTGGACCCGCTGACCGTGCGGCTGAACCTCAGCGCGCCGTTCTCGCCGCTGCTGGCGGCGCTGGCCGATCGCGCCGGCATGATGGTCAGCCCCAAGGCGGCGCAGGCCGCGGGCGACAAGTTCGGCGTGCGGCCGGTGTGCTCGGGGCCTTTCAAGTTCGTCGAGCGCGTGGCGCAGGACCGCATGGTGTTCGAGCGTTTCGACGGTTATTGGAACAAGGCCGCGATCGGCTTCGACAAGATCATCTACACGCCGGTGGTCGACGCCACCGTGCGGCTGGCCAACCTGAAGGCGGGGCAATTCGACTTCATCGAGCGCGTGGCGCCGTCCGACGTGGAAAAGCTCGTCGCCGAGAAGAAGTTCAAGCTCGCGCGCATCACCGAGATCGGCTACCAGGGCATCACCATCAACGTCGGCAAGAGCGACAAGGCGAAGGCCAACCCCCTGGGCCGCGACGCCCGCGTGCGCGAGGCCTTCGAGCTCTCGCTCGACCGCCAGGGCCTGGCCCAGGTGGTGATGGACAACGAGGCCACGGTGGGCAACCAATGGGTGGCGCCGAGCAATCCGTACTACGCCAAGGCCTTCCCGGTGCCCAAGCGCAACGTCGAACGCGCCCGCGCGCTGCTGAAGGAAGCCGGCGTGCCCAACCCCAGCTTCACGCTGGTGACGCCGACCACCAGCGACGCGCAGCGCCTGGCGCTGGTGGTGCAGGCGATGGCGCGCGACGCCGGCTTCGACGTGAAGATCCAGGCCACCGAATTCGCCACCAGCCTGAACCTGGCCGACAAGGGCGACTTCGAAGCGCTGGTGTTGGCCTGGAGCGGCCGCGCCGACCCCGACGGCAACGTCTACAGCTTCCACGGCTGTAAGCAGCCGCTGAACTACGCCGGCTACTGCAGCGCCGAGACCGACGCGCTGCTGAACCAGGCGCGCAGCCTGCGCGAGCCGGCCGACCGGAAGAAGGCCTACGACCAGGTGGCCGCCCAGGTGCTGAAGGAGCGGCCGGTGATCTACCTCTACCACCGCAACTGGCTGTGGGCCTACAGCCCCAGGCTGAGCGGCGTGCGCGGCGTGCCCGACGGCCTGCTGCGCGTGCAAGGCCTCAAGCTGCAGTAGCCGCCGGCGCGCGGCCAGCACTCTCGGATGCTCGACTTCCTGCTGCGGCGGCTGGCGCAGGTGCTGCCCACGCTGCTGTTCGTCTCGATGCTGATCTTCGGGCTGCAGCAACTGCTGCCCGGCGACCCGGCGCGCATCCTGGCCGGCGAAGAGCAGGACCCCGCCGTGATCGCCCACCTGCGCGAGCGGCTGCACCTCGATGAGCCGCTGCCCGTGCGTTATGCCTACTGGATGGGCGGCGTGCTGCGCGGCGACCTGGGCGAATCGCTGCGCACCCAGCAGCCGGTGCTCGACCTCGTGCGGCAGAAGCTGCCGGTCACGCTGCAGCTGGCGGCCATGGCCTTCGTCATCGCGCTGGCCATCGGCATCCCGGCCGGCATCGTCGCCGCGGTGGGCCGCGGCACCTGGTGGGACAGCCTGGCCAACGCGGTGGCGCTGTGGGGCATCAGCACGCCCAACTTCTGGCTCGGCATCCTGATGATCCTGCTGTTCTCCGTGCAGCTGGGCTGGCTGCCGGCCTCGGGCTACGTGAGCCCGTTCGAAGACCTGAAGGCCAGCCTCGCGTCGACCATCATGCCGGCGTTCGTGCTGGGCAATGCCATCGCCGGCGTGCTGATGCGCCACACCCGCAGCGCCATGCTGCAGGTGCTGTCGGCCGACTACATCGCCACCGCGCGCAGCAAGGGCCTGTACGAGCGCACCGTGATCCTCAAGCACGCGCTGCGCAACGCGCTGACGCCGGTGATCACGCTGGGCGCGCTGGAGCTGGGCACGCTGCTGTCGGGCGCGGTGCTGACCGAGCAGGTCTTCAGCATCCCCGGCTTCGGCAAGCTGATCGTCGACGCCGTCTTCAACCGCGACTACGCGGTGGTGCAGGGCGTGGTTCTGGTCACCGCCACCGCCTACGTGGCCTTGAGCCTGCTGGCCGACCGGGCCTACTTCGCCGCCAACCCCAAGCTGAGGGTGTGATGCGCGACGCTGGCCCCTGGCACCAGGCCTGGCGCCGCCTGCGCCGGCGGCGCAGCGCGATGCTGGCGCTGGCCGTCGTCGCGGTCTTCGTGGCGCTGGCGCTGCTGGCGCCGTGGCTGAGCCCGCAAGACCCGATCGCCACGAGCTGGAGCGCCATCCGCAAGCCGCCCTCGGCCGCGCACTGGTTCGGCACCGACGAGATCGGCCGCGACGTGCTGTCGCGCGTGGTCTGGGGCAGCCGCGCCTCGCTGCTGGCGGGGCTGGTGTCGGTGTCGATCGCGCTGCTGCTGGGCGTGCCCCTGGGCTTGCTGGCCGGGTTGCTGGGCGGCGGCGTCGACGCCTTCATCTCGCGGCTGACCGACGCCTTCCTGGCATGCCCCTTCCTGATCCTCGCCATCGCGCTGGCGGCCTTCCTCGGGCCCAGCCTGAGCAACGCGATGGTGGCCATCGGCATCTCGGCCACGCCCATCTTCGTGCGGTTGACGCGCGCCCAGGTGCTCAACGTCAAGGTGGAGGCCTACGTCGAAGCGGCGCGCGCACTCGGCAACCCGCCGTGGCGCATTGCCTGGCGGCACGTGCTGCCCAACGCCACCGCGCCGCTGATCGTGCAGGCCACGCTGGCCGTGGCCGGCGCGGTGATCGCCGAGGCCAGCCTGTCGTTCCTGGGCCTCGGCCAGCAGCCGCCGGCGCCGAGCTGGGGCAGCATGCTCAACGCCGCCAAGAACTACATCGACCAGGCACCGTGGATGGCGGTGTGGCCCGGGCTGGCCATCTTCGGCCTGGTGCTGTCTTTCAACCTCCTGGGCGACGGCCTGCGCGACGCGCTGGACCCCCGTCAACGCTGAGCGGCACTGGCAGTCTTCAACGAGGAGCGAACGCAATGGAACTCTGGCAACTCGACGCCACCGAACTGGCCCGGCTGATCCGCAGCGGCCGCGCCTCGGCGCGCGAGGCGGTGCAGTCCTGCCTGGCGCGCATGGACGCCGTCAACCCGGCGATCAACGCCGTCGTGCGCCGCTTCGACGAACAAGCGCTGGCCGACGCCGATGCCGCCGACGCCGCTCGCGCGCGCGGCGACGCCTTGGGCCCGCTGCACGGCGTGCCGGTGACCACCAAGATCAACGTCGACCAGCAAGGCCTGCCCACCGACAACGGCGTGGTCGCCTACAAGGACCTCGTCGCCACCGAAGACAGCCCGGTGGTCGCCAACCTGCGCCGTGCCGGCGCGGTGTTCATCGGCCGCACCAACGCGCCGGCGTTCTCGATGCGCGTCATGAGCGACAACGCGCTGCACGGCCGCACGCTCAACCCGCGCGACGCGGCCATCACGCCAGGCGGATCGAGCGGCGGCGCCGGCGCCGCGGTGGCCGCCGCCATCGGCCCCATCGCGCACGGCAACGACATCGGCGGCTCGGTTCGCATCCCGGCCAACTGCTGCGGCGTCGTCGGCCTGCGCACCGCGTTCGGCCGCGTGCCGGCCTTCAACCCCAGCGCGCCCGGCGGCCGGCCGATCGGCGGGCAACTGATGTCGACGCAGGGCCCGCACACGCGCAGCGTGCGCGACGCGCGCCTGGCGCTGGCCGCCATGGCGCAGGCCGACCGCCGCGACTGGAAGTGGGCCGACATGCCGCTCGCCGGCCCGGCGCCGGCGCGGCCTATCCGCGTGGCCCTGGTGGCCGAGCCGCCGGGCGGCGCCACCCACCCGGCGCAGGCCGCCGCGGTGCGCCAGGCCGGCCGCCACCTGGCGGCGGCCGGCTACGCGGTCGAGGAAACGCTGCCGCCCGATCTGCCGCAGGTGGTGGCGCTGTGGCACCGCCTGTGCGCCACCGATTCGGCGTTAGGCCTGTGGCCGCTGATGCAGCAGGTGGGCGACGCCGACGCGCAAGAAGCCATGCGCGCCTGGCTGCAACTGCACCCGCCGGTGGACCTGGCCACCTTCAGCGCCACGCTGCAGGCCCGCGACGCGCTGCTGATGCGCTGGCAGGTCTGGTTCGAGCAGTGGCCGCTGCTGGTGATGCCGGTGCTGTGCGACCTGCCGCCGCCGCAGCGCGCCGACGTCACGCTGGACGGCCACCGCGCCATCCTCGACTCGATGCGCTCGGCGCTCGTCGCCCCGCTGCTCGGCCTGCCCGGCCTGGCGCTGCCGGTGGGCGCGCACGGCCGCCTGCGCACCGGCGTCCAGATCATGTCCACCCGCTGGCGCGAAGACCTGTGCCTGGACGCCGGCGAGGTGGTGGAGGCGGGCGAAGGCGTGGTGGCGCCGATCGATCCGGTGGCGGGCTGAAGCGGCGGCTGGCGGCCCCCGCGTCAGGGCATGCGGACCGCGACGCTTTCGGCGAACTCCTGGGCTTGATGGGCTTGGTCGAATGAGGCGCGTCCGTCGGGCATTGCGCCTGCAATTCGGATGAGAAAGCGCCCAGACCGGAACACCTGCCCGCCACGAGAAATCCCGCTTGCAAGACCGTAGCACTAGGTGCTATATATTGGTGCCCGAGGAGACGTACGTGGCGGTCTACAAGACCCGGTGGTTCGACCGCTGGGCCCGCAGGGAAGGCTTGGACACGCCGAGCCTCTGCGCGGCCGTGCACGAAATGACGCGCGGCTTGATCGATGCCGACCTCGGCGGTGGGCTGGTCAAGAAGCGGATTGGGCGGCCCGGACGAGGGAAAAGTGGCGGCTATCGCACGCTGGTCGCCACCAACAAGGGCAGCCGCTGGGTGTTCATGTTCGGCTTCCCGAAGAACGAGCGCAGCAACATCGACAAGGACGAAACCGAGGCGTTGAAGAAGTTGGCGGCGCACTTGTTGTCCCTGACGCCGCAAGCGGTCCGCAACGCACAGCGTGCCGATGAACTGATCGAGGTGGATTGCGATGCGAAAGACCAAGTCGCCGATCCTTGCCGCCGTGCATGACACGGCCAAGGGCCTGCACAAGGCGGGCGTGATGGATCGAGTCACGCTGCGTGAATTCGACCAGCTCTGTCTGCCGCGGGTCGAGCCGCTGCAACCCGAGCAAATCAGACACATCCGCGAGACCACGCGAGTCAGTCAGGCCGTCTTTGCCCGTCTGCTGAACACCAGTCTCTCGACGGTGCAGAAGTGGGAGATCGGCCAGAAGAAGCCCACGGGCACTGCCCTCAAGCTGTTGCACCTGGTGCAAAAGCGCGGCATCGAAGTCGTCGCCTGATCGTAGGCGCATGAAGCCGGAGACCGACGCGCGGTCGGCTGCCGTTCACCACAGCGGCGTCGGGTCGCGTTCGACGCCAAGAAAGACGCCCTAGAGCGCCGCCTCTACTTTTTCTCACCACCCTCGCTTCCCCAGCGCCGGCCGGGCGGTGCAGAATCGAACGATCGTTCGCTTTTCCCCGCCCTGCCTTGAGCGCCCTCCGCCCGCCCGCTTCCGCCGCCGCTGCATCGCCGTCGCCCGCGCGCTCGCTGCACAAGGGGCAGCAGACGCGCGCGGCGATTCTCGACGCGGCGCTGGGCCTGGCCTCGCACATGGGGCTGGAAGGGCTGTCGATCGGCGCGCTGGCCGAGTTGATGCAGATGAGCAAGTCGGGCGTCTTCGCGCACTTCGGCTCGCGCGAGGAACTGCAGATCTCGGTCATCCGCGAATACCACGCGCGCTTCGAGGAGGAGGTGTTCTTCCCCTCGATCCGCGAGCCGCGCGGCCTGCCGCGCCTGCGTTCGCTGTTCGAGCGCTGGGTGCGCCGCGTCTCGGTGGAGCTGGACTCGGGCTGCATCTACATCAGCGGCGCCGTCGAGTTCGACGACCGGCCGGGCCCGGTGCGTGACGCGCTGGCGCTGATGGTGCGCACCTGGCACGCGGCGCTGGAGCGCGCGATCCAGGGCGCCGTCGAGGCCGGCCACCTGCAAAGCGATGTCGACGCCGGGCAGTTGCTGTTCGAGATCCACGGCCTGATCCTGGCGCTGCACCACGATGCCCGCTTCCTGCGCAACGACGGCGTGCTCGAACGCGCGCGCGCCGGCTTCGAACGGCTGATTCAGGCAAGCGTGGCGCCGGCCGCCGCGCCGCCGCCGCCGCCGCGCGCGGCGCGCAGCCGGCGTTGACGGTGCTGACACCGCCCACGCCACCGACGCCACCGCCGCCGCCGTCATCACCGTCCCCTTCGTTTGTCCCCCGTCCACAGGAGTCCTGCCATGCCCCAGTACACCCCGCCCCTGCGTGACATGCAGTTCGTGATGCACGAATTGCTGGGCGCCGTCGACGAGCTGAAGCGGATCCCGCGGCATGCCGAGGTCGACGCCGACACGCTCAACGCCGTGCTCGAACAGGCCGGCACCTTTGCCGTCGAGGTGACGGCGCCGCTCAACGGCCCCGGCGACGTCGAGGGCTGCACGCTGGACACCGCCAGCCACGAGGTGCGCACGCCCAAGGGCTTCAAGGAGGCCTATGCCCAGTACGTGGCCGGCGGCTGGCCCAGCTTGAGCTGCGACCCCGAGTACGGCGGCCAGGGCCTGCCGGTGCTGCTGAGCCAGTGCCTGTACGAGATGCTGAACTCGGCCAACCAGGCCTGGACCATGTACCCGGGCTTGAGCCACGGCGCCTACGAGGCGCTGCACGCCCACGGCACGCCCGAGCAGCAGAAGACCTTTCTGCCCAAGCTGACCAGCGGCGAATGGACCGGCACCATGTGCCTGACCGAGCCGCATTGCGGCACCGACCTCGGCATGCTGCGCAGCAAGGCCGAGCCGCAGGCCGACGGCACGTACAAGATCACCGGCCAGAAGATCTTCATCAGCGCCGGCGAGCACGACATGGCCGCCAACATCGTGCACTTGGTGCTGGCCCGGCTGCCCGATGCGCCGTCCGGCAGCAAGGGCATCTCGCTGTTCATCGTGCCCAAGTTCCTGGTCAACGCCGACGGCACGCTGGGCGCGCGCAACGCCGTCAGCTGCGGCGCCATCGAGCACAAGATGGGCATCCACGGCAACGCCACCTGCCAGATCAACCTCGACGGCGCCGCCGCCACGCTGGTGGGCGAGCCCAACAAGGGCCTGGCGGCGATGTTCGTGATGATGAACGCGGCCCGCCTGGGCGTCGGCAACCAGAGCCTGGGGCTCACCGAGGTGGCCTACCAGAACGCCGCCGCCTACGCGAAAGAGCGCCTGCAGATGCGCGCGCTGTCGGGTCCCAAGGCGCCCGACAAGCCGGCCGACCCCATCATCGTGCACCCCGACGTGCGCAAGATGCTGCTCACCGCGCGCGCCTACGCCGAGGGCGGCCGCGCGCTGGCGATGTACTGCGCGCTGCTGATCGACCAAGAGCTGTACGGCACCGACGAGGCCCAGCGCCGCGACGCCGCCGACCTGGTGGCGCTGCTGACGCCCATCGTCAAGGCCTTCCTCACCGACAACGGCTGGATCGCCACGTCGGCCTGCATGCAGGTCTACGGCGGCTCCGGCTACATCCGCGAGACGGGCATGGAGCAGTTCGTGCGCGACTCGCGCATCAACATGATCTACGAAGGCACGAATACCGTGCAGTCGCTGGACCTGCTGGGCCGCAAGGTGCTGGGCGACAACGGCGCCAAGCTGAAGAAGTTCGGCAAGCTGATCCAGGCCTTCGTCGAGGACGAAGGCACCAACGAGGCGATGCAGGAGTTCGTCAACCCGCTGGGCGAGCTGGGCGACAAGGTCACCAAGCTGACCATGGAGCTGGGCATGAAGGCCATGGGCAACGCGGACGAAGTGGGCGCCGCCGCGGTGGACTACCTGCGCATCTGCGGCCACCTGTGCTTTGCCTACTTCTGGGCCCGCATGGCCAAGCTGGCGCTGGCCAAGCAGGACAGCGGCGACCCCTTCTACAAGGCCAAGCTCGGCACCGCGCGCTTTTACTTCGCCAAGCTGCTGCCCGAGACGGCCGGCCTCATCCGCAGCTGCCGCGCCGGCGTGGCGCCGCTGATGGCGATGGACGAATCGCTGTTCTGATGCCCAAAATGCGCGGCTTCGCCGCATCGACACCAGGAGACTTCCGCATGCGACTTGCCCCCACCTTCACCAGCCTGGCCCTGGCCCTGGCCGTCGGCAGCGCCTTCGCGCAGATGACGCCGGTCGGCCTGTGGAAGACCATCGACGACGACAGCAAGCAGGAGAAGTCGCTGGTGCGCATCGTCGACAACGGCGGCGTGGTCAGCGGCCGCATCGAGAAGCTGCTGGACCCGGCCAGCGACGCCAAGGCGCTGTGCGACAAGTGCACCGACGAGCGCAAGGGCCAGCCCATCGTCGGCCTGACCATCCTGCGCAACCTCAAGCCCAGCGCCGAGGACAACACCGTGTGGGAAGGCGGCGACGTGCTCGACCCCAACAACGGCAAGCTGTACCGGGCGCGGCTCAAGCCCAGCAACGGCGGCAAGGAGCTGCAGTTGCGCGGCTACCTCGGCCCGTTCTATCGCACCCAAACCTGGATCCGCGTGGAGTGAACGGTACCCCCCCGAAGCGCCTTCGGCGCCTCCCCCCAGGGAGTGCCGCCGGCGGCCCGGCAAGGCCGGTTCCGCGGCGGCCGCTCGGGACTGTAGTGGCATGCGCAGGCCTCAGTGCCACGCAACATGGAGAACTGACGTGAGCTCTCGATTCAACGTTCGAAAAGTGGCGGTGCTCGGCGCCGGCGTGATGGGCGCGCAGATCGCCGCGCACCTGGTCAACTGCAAGGTGCCGGTCGTGCTGTTCGACCTGCCCGCCAAAGAGGGGCCGAAGAACGGCATCGTCGGCAAGGCGATCGACAACCTCAAGAAGCTCAAGCCCGCGCCGCTGGGCGTGCCGGAAGACGCCGCCCTGATCACCCAGGCCAACTACGAAGAGCACCTGGCGCTGCTGGGCGAGTGCGACCTCGTCATCGAGGCCATCGCCGAGCGCATGGACTGGAAGCTCGACCTCTACAAGCGCATCGCGCCGGCGCTGGCGCCGCACGCCATCGTCGCCAGCAACACCTCGGGGCTGTCGATCACCAAGCTGTCGCAAGCGCTGCCCGAGTCGATCAAGCCGCGCTTTTGCGGCATCCACTTCTTCAACCCGCCGCGCTACATGGCGCTGGTGGAGCTGATCGCCACGCCGGCCACCGAGCCGCAGGTGCTGGACGAGCTGGAAGCCTTCGTCACCACCGGCCTCGGCAAGAGCGTGGTGCGCGCCAAGGACACGCCCAACTTCATCGCCAACCGGGTGGGCATCGCCGGCATGCTGGCGACCATGAAGGAGGCCGAGACCTACGGCCTCGGCTACGACGTGGTGGACGACCTCACCGGCAAGAAGCTGGGCCGCGCCAGCAGCGGCACCTTCCGCACCGCCGACGTGGTGGGCCTGGACACCATGGCCCACGTCATCAAGACGCTGCAGGACAACCTCGCCGATGACCCGTTCTTCCCGAGTTATGCCACGCCGCCGGTGCTGGCCAAGCTGATCGAGCAGGGCGCCTTGGGCCAGAAGAGCGGCGCCGGCTTCTTCAAGAAGGTGGGCAAGGACATCCTGCGGCTCGACCCCGCCAAGGGCGACTACGTCCCGGCGGGCGGCAAGGCCGACCCCATCGTCGATCGCATCCTCAAGAAGCCGGCGGCCGAGCGGCTGAAGCTGCTGCGCGAATCCAGCAACCCGCAGGCGCAGTTCCTGTGGGCCATCCTGCGCGACGGCTTCCACTACGCCGCGGTGCACCTGGGCGACATCGCCGACAACGCGCGCGACGTCGACTTCGCCATGCGCTGGGGCTTCGGCATGAAGCAAGGCCCCTTCGAGCTGTGGCAGGACGCCGGCTGGCAGCAGGTGGCGCAGTGGGTGAAGGAAGACATCGACGCCGGCAAGGCGCTGAGCCGCGCGCCGCTGCCCGACTGGGTGTTCGACGGCCGCACCGGCGTGCACACGCCCGAGGGCAGCTGGAGCCCCACCCGGAAGGCCTACGTGCCGCGCAGCGCGCTGCCGGTGTACGCGCGCCAGCACTTCCCCGAGTCCGTGCTGGGCAGCGGCGCGGTCGAGCCGCTGAAGGCCGGCACCGAGGTCTGGAAGAACGAAGAAGCGCGCGTCTGGACGCTCGACGGCGACGTGCTGATCCTCAGCATCACCGCCAAGCTGCACCTCATCAGCCCGACCGTGATGGAGGCACTGGCCAAGGCGCTGGAGCTGGCCGAGGCCGGCTACCAGGGCCTGGTGATCTGGTCGCCCGACGACGTGTTCTCGGCCGGCGCCAACCTCGAAAGCCTGATGCCGATCTTCATGAAGAGCGGCGGCAAGGGCATCGTGCCCGAGGTGAAGAAGCTGCAGGACCTGATGCTGCGCATGCGCTACGCCCAGGTGCCGGTGGTGGCGGCGATGCGCGGCATCGCGCTCGGCGGCGGCTGCGAGATGGCGGTGTACGCGCACCGGCGAGTGGCGGCGATGGAAACCTACGTCGGCCTGGTGGAGGTCGGCGTCGGCCTGGTGCCGGCCGGCGGCGGGCTGACCTACATCGCGCGGCGCGGCGCCGAGATGGCCAACGCGGCCAACGCCAACGCCGACCCGCTGAAGTTCCTGACCGAAGGCTTCACCAACGCCGCGACGGCCAAGGTGGGCACCAGCGCGATCGAGTCGCGCCGCCTCGGCTACCTGCTGTGGAGCGACCTGGTGGTGCCGCACAAGGACGAGCTGCTGCACGTGGCGCTGGCGCAGGCCCGCGCGATGGCCGACGCCGGCTGGCGCGCGCCGGCGCGCGCGCCGATTGCGCTGGCCGGCCGCAGCGCGCTGGCCACCATCCGCGCCCAGCTCACCAACATGCGCGACGGCGGCTTCATCAGCGCGCACGACCTGCACGTCGCGCTGCAGATCGCCGAGGTGGTGACCGGCGGCGACGTCGACGCCGGCTCGCTGGCCAGCGAGGAGTACCTGATGCAGATGGAACGCGAGCGCTTCTGCGCGCTGCTGGACCACCCGAAGACGCAGGAACGGATCATGGGCATGCTGCAGACCGGCAAGCCGGTGCGCAACTGAACGCGAGGACGACGACCATGAGCAAGCAAGTTCAAGACGCCTACATCGTTGCCGCCACGCGCACGCCCATCGGCCGCTCGGGGCGCGGCTACTTCAAGAACACGCGGCCCGACGACCTGCTGGTGACGGCGGTCAGGCACGCGCTGTCGCAGGTGCCCACGCTCGACCCCAAGGCGATCGAAGACGCGGTGGTCGGCTGCAGCTTCCCCGAGGCCGAGCAGGGCATGAACGTGGCGCGCGTGGCCATGCTGCTGGCCGGGCTGCCCGACACGGTGGGCGGCGTCACCGTCAACCGCTTCTGCGCCAGCGGGCTGACGGCGCTGCAGATGGCGGCCGACCGCATCCGCGTCGGCGAGGCCGACGTGATGATCGCCGGCGGCACCGAGAGCATGAGCCTGGTGCCGATGGGCGGCAACAAGCCCTCGTTCAACCCCGAGATCTTCGCCAAGGACGGCAACGTCGGCATCGCCTACGGCATGGGCCTGACGGCCGAGAAGGTGGCGCAGCAGTGGAAGGTCAGCCGCGAGGCGCAGGACGCCTTTGCGCTGCAGTCGCACCAGCGCGCGCTCGCCGCCATCCAGGCCGGCGCCTTCACCGACGAGATGACGCCGGTGCAGGTGGTCTCGCGCGTGCCCAATCTGGCCACCGGCGGTGTCGACATCTCGGCGCGCACCGTCAACATCGACGAAGGCCCGCGGCCCGACACCTCGCTCGAAGGCCTGGCCAAGCTCAAGCCGGTGTTCGCCGCCAAGGGCAGCGTGACGGCCGGCAACAGCAGCCAGACCAGCGACGGCGCCGGCGCGCTGATCGTCTGCAGCGAGCAGGCGCTGAAGACCTTCAACTTGAAGCCGCTGGCGCGCTTCGTCAGCTTTGCCGCGCGCGGCGTGCCGCCCGACATCATGGGCATCGGCCCGATCGAGGCCATCCCCGTGGCGCTGAAAGCCGCCGGCCTGACGCTCGACGACATCGGCTGGATCGAGCTGAACGAGGCCTTCGCCGCGCAAAGCCTGGCCGTCATCGAGACCTGCAAGCTCGACCCCGCCAAGGTCAACCCGATGGGCGGCGCCATCGCCTTGGGTCATCCGTTGGGGGCCACCGGCGCCATCCGCTCGGCCACCGTCGTGCACGCGCTGCAGCGCCACAAGCTGAAGTACGGCATGGTCACCATGTGCGTGGGCATGGGGCAGGGCGCCGCGGGCATCCTGGAACGCGTATGAGCATCAGGACCGCCACGCTCAACGGCGTCGCGACGATCGAGATCGCGCGGCCAGAGAAGAAGAACGCGCTCACCGTCGCGATGTACCAGGCGATGGCCGAGGCGCTGGAAGCGGCGGCCGCCGACAAGGCGGTGCGCGCGGTGCTGATCACCGGCCAGCCGGGCATCTTCACCTCGGGCAACGACATCGAGGACTTCATGCAGCGCCCGCCCGGCCAGGGCGGCAGCAACGGCGCCGAGTCGCCGGTGTTCCGCTTCATGCGCGCGCTGCTGGCCTGCGACAAGCCGGTGGTGGCCGCGGTCACCGGCGCGGCCATCGGCATCGGTACGACGATGCTGCTGCACTGCGACTTCGTCTACGTCTCCGACGAGGCGCGGCTGGCGATGCCTTTCGTCTCGCTGGGGTTGGTGCCCGAGTTCGCGTCCAGCCTGCTGCTGCCGCCGTTGCTGGGCCAGGCCAAGGCGGCCGAGAAGCTGCTGCTGGGTGAGCCTTTCACGCCCGAGCAGGCGGTGGACGCCGGCATCGCCAACGCCGTGCTGCCGGCCACCGAGGTGGTGAACCACGCGCGCCGCGTGGCCGAGCGCTTCAACGCGCTGCCGCCGGGCGCCGTGCAAGGCGCCAAGAAGCTGCTGCGCGGCCCGCAGCGCGAGGCCATCCTGGCGACCATCAAGACCGAGGGCGAGTTGTTCGCCCAGCGGCTGCGCAGCCCCGAGGCGATGGAGGCCTTCCAGGCCTTCTTCCAGAAGCGCAAGCCCGACTTCAGCCAGTTCTGAAGCGGCAACGGCGATGTCGCTCACCGTCAAGCTCGCGCTGTCGCCGCTGCTGGTGGCGCAAGGCATGCTCACGCGCGCCCGGCTGCCGCGGCTGCCCGAGGCCGCCGGCCCGCGCAGCGGCCAGGTCGGCCGCGGGCCGGGGCTGCGGCTGCTGGTGGCGGGCGATTCGTCGGCCGCCGGCGTCGGCGTGGCCTTGCAGCAGCAGGCGCTGGCGGCGCCGCTCGCCGCGCGGCTGGCGCAAAGGCGGCGCGTGCGCGTGCATTGGTCGTTACTCGCGCAGACCGGCCTGGACACCGCGCAGACGCTGGAACTGCTGCAGCGCCAGCCGCAGCCGCCGTTGGCCGACCTGGCGGTGGTGGTCACCGGCGTCAACGACGTCACCGGCCAGGTGCCGTCGCGGCGCGCGCTGGCGGCGCGCGAGGCGCTGGCCAACTGGCTGCGCAACGCCGCCGGCGTGCAGCACGTGGCCTTCACGCCGCTGCCGCCGGTGCACCGCTTTCCGGGGCTGCCGCAGCCGCTGCGCTGGGTGGCCGGCGCCGACGCGCGGCGCCACAACCAGGCGCTGCGCGACTGGGCCGCCAGCCGCGCCGACGTGTCGTGCGTCGACATCGAACTGCCGCTGCAGCCCTCGGCGATGGCCGACGACGGCTTCCACCCCGGCGAGCCGGTCTACCGCGCCTGCGCCGAGGCGATCGCCCGGCACCTCGCGGCGCTGGACTGGCGCAGCGACCCCTCACCGAGCCCGGAGACGCGACCATGAGCGAAAACCGCAGCCTGCAGGGCAAGACCCTCGTGATCACCGGCGCCAGCCGCGGCATCGGCCTGGCCATCGCCACGCGCGCCGCGGCCGATGGCGCCAACCTCGTGCTGCTGGCCAAGACCACCGAGCCCAACCCCAAGCTGCCCGGCACGCTGTACAGCGCGGCCGAAGCGGTGGTGGCCGCCGGCGGCCAGGCGCTGCCGGTGCCCACCGACATCCGCGACGAGGCCGCCGTGGCCGCCGCCGTGCAGGCCGCGGTGCAGCGCTTCGGCGGCATCGACATCCTCGTCAACAACGCCAGCGCGATCAGCCTGACGCCGACGCCGGCCACGCCGATGAAGCGCTTCGACCTGATGTTCGGCGTCAACGTGCGCGGCACCTATTGCTGCACCCAGGCCTGTCTGCCCGAGCTGATCAAGAGCGCGCAGGCCGGCCGCAACCCGCACGTGCTGAACATGAGCCCGCCGCTGTCGATGCGCGAGCACTGGTTCAAGGGCCACGTGGCGTACACCATGGCCAAGTACGGCATGAGCGAATGCACGCTCGGCCACGCCGGCGAGTTGCGGCCGCACGGCATCGCCGTCAACAGCCTGTGGCCGCGCACGGCCATCGCCACCGCGGCGCTGCAGATGATTCCCGGCGTCGACCTCGAGCGCTGCCGCAAGCCCGAGATCCTGGCCGACGCCGCCTGGTGGATCCTGACCAGCGATGCCCGCGCCGTCACCGGCCGGTTCTTCATCGACGACGAGCTGCTGCGCAGCCACGGCGTGCAGGACCTGGACCGTTATGCGGTGACACCGGGCAACAAAGATTTCGTGCCGGATTTCTTCGTCGACTGAGCTGTCCGTACAATTGACGGACATTGTGCCGGCGAGCCCGGCGCCGGAGGTCGACCATGCAAGATGCGCCCACCAAGACAGCCGAGACCAAGCGCGGCTCGCGGCTGGAGGCGCGCGTCTCCGCGGCGCAGAAGGCGCTGTTTCAGCGCGCAGCCCAGCTCTCGGGCCGCACGGTCTCCGAGTTCGTCGTCGCCAGTGCCTGGGAGGCGGCCACCAAGCTCATCCAGGCCCAGGAGCAGATCGTGCTCAGCCGCGCCGAGCAGGCTGCCTTCGTGCAGGCGCTGCTGGAGCCGCCGGCGCCCAGCGCGCGCCTGCGCCGGGCGGCCAAGACCTACAAAGCCGCGGTCGGGCGGCCGTGACGGCCACGCCGCGCCGCATCGAGGCGCTGGCCGGGTCTCACGATCGTTCGGCCTTCGCCTGCGGCAGCGAGGCACTCGACCGTTACTTGCGGCAGCAGGCGCGCCAGGATGCCGAGCGTCGCGTGGCGGCGCCCTTCGTGCTGGTCGCCCCGCCGGGCCGACGGGTGCTGGGCTACTTCACCTTGTCGTCCTTCACGGTCCACATCGACGACTTGCCTCAGGCGCTGGCGCGCAAGCTGCCGCGCTACCCCCAGCTGCCGGTGACGCTGATCGGCCGTCTGGCGGTCGACCGCAGCTTGCAAGGGCAGGGCGTCGGCACCCTGCTGCTGATGGATGCCTTGTCGCGCAGCCTGGCCGGCGCGGAGCAGATCGCCGCGCTGGCCGTGGTGGTCGACGCCAAGGACGATGAGGCCGAGGCCTTCTACCGGCGCTTCGACTTCCTGCCGCTGCAACATCAGCCGCGGCGGCTTTTCCTGCCGATGAAGACCGTCGAACGGATCTTTCCTCGGAACGACGGCGGCTGACCCGCCGCTCACCCCGTCGCCAACTGCCCCAGCCGCTGCGACACCGCTTCGGCGCAGCGCTTCAGCGGGCCCGCGATGCGGCCTTTCCAGGTGCGGTCGAACGATCCGGCGGGGCCCATCGCGGTGATGCTCAGCACGAGGTTGTCGCCGCTGTCGAACACCGGGGCGCTGAAGGCGTCGATGCCGGGGATGGGCTGGCCCAGGCTGCGCGACAGGCCGTGCGCGCGCGTCTCGGCCAGCTGCGCGTCCAGCGCCTTGCGCGCCGGCGCCGGCGGGCCGCCCAGGCGGGCCAGTTCGTCGGCCATCGCCTTCTCCACCACGCGCGGCGGCAGGTAGGCGGCAAACAGCCGGCCGGTGGCGGTGTTGCCCAGGCCCATCACGGTGCCGACGCGCAGGTTGACGTGCAGCGCCTCCACCGGCTCTTCCAGGCGCACGATGGTCGGGCCCAGGTTGCCCCACACCGCCAGCGCGATGCTCTGGCCGGTCTCCACCGCCAGGCCTTCGATCAGCGGCGAGGCTTCCTTCACCGGGTCCAGCCGGCGCAGCTTGGCCATGCCGAGCTGCAGCGCCAGCGGCCCCAGCTCGTAGCGGCCGGCGGCGTCCTGGTCGACGAAGCCGACCTTCAGAAAGCTCACCAGGTACGGGTGCGCCTTGCCGGTGGACATGCCGGCGGCCTTGGCCAGCTCGCGCAGCGGCAGCGGCGTGACGTGGCGCCCCAGCACGGTGAGCAGCTGGCAGCCGATCTCCACCGACTGGATGCCGCGCCGGGGTTTGTCGATGGCGATGCTGGACATGGCGTGGGTCTCGGGGTTTGCACTGAGATTAGCGGGTCCATCCGATTAAACCCGACTGTTAGAGACTATCAAACGCGTTGACGATTGTCGATGGGCTGCCTACACTGCCCGCCGACATCGGATGACGGGCGACAAGGTGCAGCGGCCATGACGACGACGACTTCCCATTCCTGCGACGTGCTGGTCGTCGGCAGCGGCGCCTCCGGGCTGTCGGCGGCCATCACCGCGGCCGCCGCCGGCCTCTCGGTGCTGGTGGTGGAGAAGGAGCCGCGGCTGGGCGGCACCACGGCGCGCTCGGGCGGCTGGCTGTGGATTCCGGACACCCACCTCGGCCGCGAGCTGGGCGTGACCGAGGTGCCCGGCGCCGCGCGCCGCTACCTGGAGCACGAGGCCACCACGCACTTCGACGCCGCGCGCGTCGACGCCTTTCTGGAGCAGGGCCCGCGCGCGGTGGCCTTCTTCGTCGGCCAGACGGCGCTGCGCCTGGACGTGGCGCCCGCCTTCCCCGACTACCACGCCGAAGCGCCGGGCGGCGCGCTCGGCCGCTCGATGATCGCCCGGCCCTTCGACGGCCGCGAGCTGGGCCCGCTCGTCAAGAAGCTGGGCCTGCCGCTGCCCGAGCTGACCGTGTTCGGCATGATGCTGGGCTCGGGCAAGGAGATCTGGCACTTCATGCGCGCCTTCAAGTCGCTGGAGTCCTTCGTCTTCGTCAGCAAGCGGCTGGCCCGCCACGCCTGGGACGTGCTGCGCCACGGCCGCGGCATGACGCTGGCCAACGGCAACGCGCTGGCCGGCCGGCTGCTGAAGTCGGCGCAGGACTTGAAGATCCCGCTGTGGACCGAGTCGCCGGTGCGCGAGCTGATCATCGAGGATGGCGCCGTGCGCGGCGCCTGGGTCGAGCGCGAGGGCCAGCGCATGGAGGTGCGCGCCCGCCGCGGCGTGGTGCTGGCCTGCGGCGGCTTCCCGCACGACGTGCAGCGCCGCCAGCAGCTCTTCCCGCACGCGCCCACCGGCCGCGAGCACTACACGCCGTCACCCGCCGGCAACACCGGCGACGGGCTGCGCCTGGCCGAGCGCGCGGGCGGCCACGTCGACCCGACGATCCCGCACGCCGCGGCCTGGGTGCCGACCTCGGTGACCACGCGTCCCGACGGCAGCGCCGGCGTGATGCCGCACTTCATCGACCGCGCCAAGCCCGGCGTGATTGCGGTGGACGCGCGCGGCCAACGTTTCACGAACGAGGGCAACAGCTACCACGACTTCGTGCCGGCGATGGTGGCCGCGAGCCAGGGCCGGCCCGAGGTCAGCGCCTGGCTGCTGTGCGACCACCGCACGCTGCGCCAGTACGGGCTGGGCTGCGTGGCGCCGTTCCCGATGCCCATCGGCCGCCACCTGCGCAGCGGCTACCTCAAGCGCGGCGCCGGCGTGGCCGAGCTGGCGCAGGCCATCGGCGTCGACGCCGCCGCGCTGCAGGCCACGGTGCAGCGCTTCAACGAACACGCGCGCCGCGGCGAGGACCCCGATTTCGGCAAGGGCAGCCGCGCCTACAACCGCTACCAGGGCGACCCGCAGCAGCAGCCCAACCCCTGCGTGGCGCCGCTGGAGACCGGACCCTTCTATGCCATCAAGCTGGTGGTGGGCGACATCGGCACCTTCGCCGGCCTGGCGACGGACGCCGAGACGCGCGTGCTCGACGCCCAGCGCCGGCCCATTCCCGGCCTCTACGCGGTGGGCAACGACGCGGCCAGCATCATGGGCGGCAACTACCCCGGCGCCGGCATCACGCTGGGCCCGGCGCTGACCTTCGGCTACATCTGCGGGCAGGCGCTGGCCGCCGCGGTGCCGGCCGCCGAAGCGTCGGCCGCTGCCACTGCCGCGACCGCCACCGCGACCGGCGCCACCGCCACGCTGAAGCAGGCCGCGTGATGGAGCGCCGCGCCCACGCCGGCCTGCTTGCCGGCCGCACCGCCTGCGTCACCGGCGCCGGCCAGGGCAACGGCCGCGCCATCGCCATCGGCCTGGCCGAGGCCGGCGCGCGCGTGGTGGCCGCCGACTCCAACGCCGCCACGCTGGCCGAGACCGCGGCGCTGCTGCGCGCCGCCGGCGCCGCGGTGCGCGAGGCGGTGCTCGACGTCACCGACGCCGCTGCTTGTCGAACGTTGGCGTCGGCGCTCGCCGCCGAAGGCTGGGCGGTGGACCTGCTGGTCAACAACGCCGGCATCCTGATCCGCGAAGGCAGCGACAGCCCGAACGCCGCCGCCAATTTCGAGCGCGTCATGAAGGTCAACGTGCAAGGCACCTTCAACGTCACGCAGGCCTTCAGCGGCCAGCTGAAGGCGGCGCGCGGGCAGATCGTCAACATCGCGTCGATCGCCGCCTTCGCCGGGCAGGGCGGCATCCTCGGCTACGCGCCGAGCAAGGGCGCGATCAAGCTGTACACGCAGTCGCTGGCGCAGGAACTGGCGCCTTTCGGCGTGCGCGTCAACGCGCTGGCGCCGGGCGTCATCGACACGCCGATGACCGCCGCCACCCGCGCCGCGCCGGAGAAGCTGGAGCGCTTCATGAGCCGCATCCCGCTCGGCCGCGTCGGCCAGCCGCACGACCTGGTGGGGCCCATCGTCTTCCTGTGCTCGCCGCTGGCCGAATACGTCACCGGCGTGATCCTGCCGGTGGACGGCGGCTTCCTGGCCGTCTGATTCAGCCGTTAGCTTCCCACGCAACCACAACCACCACGACCAAGGAGACAAGCATGTCGTTCCCGCTTCCCCGCCGCGCGCTGCTGGCGCTGGCCGCGTCGGCCGGCCTGGCCGGCTTCGCCGCGCAAGCGCAGGCCCAGGAGATCAAGTTCGGCTACAACGGCGACCTCTCGGCGTCGCCCTCGGCGCAAAGCGGCCACGCCGCCGTCACCGGCATGCAGGCCGCCATCGATGACCTCAACGCCGCCGGCGGCCTGCTGGGCAGGAAGATCGCGCTGGTGGTGCGCGACGACACCTCGGCGCCGCCGAAGTCGATCCAGAACATGAGCGACCTGATCGACAACGAGAAGGTGGTGGCCGTCTTCGGGCCCACCAACTCGGGCAACGCGATGGCCTGGAAGCACATCCCCAACCAGAAGAAGATCCCGGTGATGGGCAACGTCGGCTCGGGCACCGACATCACCAAGCCGATGGCGCCGGGCGCCGACAACTACATGTTCCGCGTCTCGATGGTCGACCGCGAGCAGGTGGCCTCGCTGATGGCCTACACCAAGAAGGCCGGCAAGGTGATCGGCTACATGGCCGAGACCACCGGCTACGGCGCCGGCGGGCTGAAGGACATGCAGGAGATCGGCGAGCTGCAAGGCATCAAGCCGGCGGCGACCGAGCGCTTCGCGGTGTCGGACACCGACATGACCTCGCAACTCAACAAGATGAAGGCCGCCGGCGTCGACACCGTGGTCGTCTGGGCGCAGGGCACGCCGATCGCGCAGCTGGTGCGCAGCATGGAGAAGATCAACTACTTCCCGCTGACGCTGACGAGCTGGGCCGCCGACAACGTGACCTTCTACGACGCCGCCGGCAAGGCGCTGGCCGAGAAGCCGATCTTCATGCGCACCATCGGCGAGAGCCGCAACGCCGCGCAGCAAAAGCTCTACGACCGCATCGGCAGCAAGCTCAAGGCGCCCAGCGCCTTCAGCTTCGCGCTGCACGGCTACGACTCGGTGATGCTGATGGCCGCCGCCATCCGCCAGGCCGGCAGCACCGACGGCCCCGCGGTGAAGAACGCGCTGGAAGACCTGAAGGCCCCCGTGCAAGGCGTGCTGAAGACCTACGACAAGCCCTTCAGCAAGACCGACCACGACGCGCTGACCGCCAAAGACCTGGTGTGGATCAAGTGGAAGGACGGCAAGCTCGAGCCCTACAGCGACGCGACCATCAAGTCGCTGACGGCGGGCGACTTCAAGAAGTGAGCGCGGCCGCCGCATGACCGCCGAAGCCCTGCTGCAGGCGCTGATCAGCGGCCTGGCCGTCGGCAGCGCCTACGCGCTGGTGGCGCTGGGCTTCTCGATCACCTTCACCACCACGCGCACGCTGAACTTCGGCCACGGCGAGTTCGTCTCCGCCGGCGCCTTCGTCGGCATGAGCGTGCTCTTCCTCGCGCTGGGCAAGCCGCTCACCGCCACCAGCTTCGGCGACGCCCAGCCCGGCGCGCTGGCGCAGTTCGCCGCGCTGCTGGCGGCGCTGGGCCTGATGGGCGCCTTGGGCTGGCTGCTCTACGTGCTGGGCGTGCGGCCCTTCGCCGGCCGGCCGGGCATGGCCTGGGTCATGAGTACGCTCGGTTTCGGCGTCATCCTGCAAAGCCTGGGGCTGGCCATCTGGGGGCCGAAGCCGGTGGTGGTGCCGGGGCCGCTGGGCGACGCGGTGATCCGCGTGGCCGGCGTCGGCGTGCGCCCGCAGGAGCTGCTGATGCTGGCCGTGGCGGTGCTGATCATGCTGGTCTTCGACCGCGTGATGAACCGCAGCCTGCTCGGCAAGGCCATGCGCGCGGTGGCGCACAGCGGCGCCAACGCCAGCCTGATGGGCATCAACGTGCAGGCGGTGATGATCGGCGCCTTCGTCTTCAGCAGCGCGCTGGCCGGGCTGTCGGGCTTCATGCTGGCGCCCATCGCCCAGGCCTCGCTGTACATGGGGCTGGCGGTCGGGCTCAAGGGCTTCTCGGGGGCGATGATCGGCGGCCTGTCCAACCCGCGCGGCTGCGTGATCGGCGGCTTCCTGCTCGGCGTGCTGGAGTCGCTGGTCAACCTGTGGCAGGCGCAGTGGCGCGAGGTGGTGGTGTTCGCGCTGGTCATCGCCGTGCTCGCCTTCCGGCCCACCGGGCTGTTCGGCCAGCGCCTGGTCGAGAAGGTATGAAGCACCTCGCGCTGGTGCTCGCCCTGGCGGCGGCCGCGGCGCTGGCGGTGGCCGGCGTCGACAACGACTACCTGCTGCGCATCGGCTTTTCGATGTGTACCTTCTACCTCTGCGCCGCCGGCATGAACGTGCTGGTGGGCTACGCGGGGCAGAAGTCGCTGGGCCAGGCCGGCCTGTACGCCGCCGGCGCCTATGCGGTGGCGCTGCTGACCAGCAAGACCGCCATCAACCCCTGGCTGGCGCTGCCGCTGGCCGGCGTCGCCGCCGGGCTGTTCGGCGTGCTGATCGCGCTGCCCTCGCTGCGCGTCAAGGGCCCTTATCTCGCGATGGTCACGCTGGCCTTCGGCGTGGTGGTGGAGAAGATCGTCTCGGAGTGGACCGAGGTCTTCGGCGGCGCGCAGGGGCTGTACGGCATCCGCCCGCTGGAATGGAACGGCGCGCCGTTCGGCATGAAGCAGTGGCTGTGGTTCGGCATCGCGCTGGCGGCGCTGACCCACCTGCTGCTGCGCAACCTGCTGCGCGGGCGCTTCGGCCGCGCGCTGCTGTCGCTGCAGGCCGACGAGATCGCCGCCGCCTCGGTGGGCGTGCGCGTCTACCGCGCCAAGGTGATGGCCTTCGTGGTGGCCGCCGTCACCTGCGGCCTGGCCGGCGCGATGGTGGCGCAGCAGAACCAGTACATCAACTCCGACTTCATCACCTTCCACCTGTCGATCTTCATCCTGCTGCTGGTGCTGTTCGGCGGCGCCGGCACGCTGGCCGGGCCGCTGGTGGGCGCCGTGCTGCTGACGCTGATCGACGCGCTGCTGGCGCGCTGGCCGGCGGTGCAGCACCTGGTGTACGGCGCGCTGCTGCTGTTCGCGCTGTACGTCATGCCGGGCGGCGTGGTGGGCGTGTTCGCGCGCTGGCGGCGCGCGCCGGCCGGCGCGGCGCTGCCGGACGCGGCGGCGGCGGCAGCGGCGGCGGCGGTGACCGACCTCGGCGTGCGGCCGGCGGCTGCGGGCACTGCCGGCACTGACCACACTCACGCCCCCGCCGGCGCGCTGCTGCAGGTCGACGACGTCAGCAAGGCCTACGGCGGCGTCAAGCCGGCGCAGCACATCTCGTTCACGCTGCAGCGCGGCCACCTGCATGCGCTGATCGGCCCCAACGGCGCCGGCAAGTCGACCATGATCAACATGCTCAGCGGCGTGGTCGCGCCGTCGGCCGGGCGCATCCGCTTCGCCGGGCACGAGCTGGGCGCGCTGCCGCCGCATGCCATCTGCCAGGCCGGCATGGCGCGCACCTTCCAGAACCTGCGCCTGTTCGGCGAGCTGTCGGTGCTGGACAACGTGCTGCTCGGCTGCCACGTGCGCATGGGCAACGGCTTCTGGGCCTCGCTGCTGGCGCTGCCTTCGGCGCGGCGCGAGGAAGCGGCGGCGCGCCAGCGCGCGCTGGCGCTGCTGCAGGGCCTGGGCCTGGCCGAGCGCGCCTCGGCGCCGGCCGGCAGCCTGCCCTACGGCCTGCAGCGCCGCGTGGAGCTGGCGCGCGCGCTGGCCACGCAGCCGCTGCTGTTGCTGCTGGACGAGCCGGCCGCCGGCCTCAACCCGCAGGAGACGGCCGAGCTCGGCGCGCTGCTGCGCCGCATCGGCGGCGAGGGCGTGACCATCCTGATGGTCGAGCACCACATGGACCTGGTGATGGCCGTCAGCGACCACGTGATCGTGCTCGACTACGGCCAGAAGATCGCCGAGGGCGAGCCCGCCGCGGTGCAGCGCGACCGCCGCGTGATCGAGGCCTACCTGGGCAGCGCCGACGCGCTGGCGCTATGACGCAGCCGCTGCTCGAACTGCAGGACCTGCGCATCGCCTACGGCGCGATCGAGGCCGTCAAGGGCGTCAGCCTGCGCGTCGGCGCCGGCGAGGTGGTGGCGCTGATCGGCGCCAACGGCGCCGGCAAGAGCAGCCTGCTCAAGGGCATTGCCGGGCTCGAGCCGCTGGCCGGCGGCCGGCTGCTGATCGACGGCCGCGACTGCGGCGGCGTGCCGGCGCACCGCCGCGTCGGCCTGGGGCTGGCCTTGTCGCCCGAAGGCCGCGGCGTGTTCCCCGACCAGACGGTGCGCGACAACCTGCTGCTCGGCGCCTACACGCGCCGCTCGGGTGCCGAGGCACGTGAGCGTATCGAGGCCGCGCTGGCGCGCGAGTTCCAGCGCTTTCCGCGGCTGCACGAGCGCCAGCACCAGCTGGCCGGCACCTTGTCGGGCGGCGAGCAGCAGATGCTGGCGATCGCCCGCGCGCTGATGAGCGAGCCGCGGCTGCTGCTGCTCGACGAGCCCTCGCTGGGGCTGGCGCCGCTGATCATCGTCGACATCTTCCGCAGCATCCGCGCGCTGCGCGACGCCGGGCTGACCATCCTGCTGGTCGAGCAGATGGCCAACCAGGCGCTGGCCGTGGCCGACCGCGGCTACGTGCTGGGCACCGGCCGCATCACCGCCCAGGGCAGCGGCCGCGAGCTGCTGGCCGACCCGCAGGTGCGCGCCGCCTACCTGGGCCAGCACGGCGCGGGCAACGCCTGACGTGAGCCGCCGCGGCGACGCCTGGGTGGGCCCGGCCCTGATGGCCACGATGGTGGTCTGGGGCCTGAACTTCCCGATGGTCAAGACGCTGACGCAGTGGTTCGACACCACGCTGCTGGCCAGCGCGCGCATCGTCGCCGCCACCATCGCCTTCTGGGTGCTGATGGCCTGGCAGCGGCCGCCGCGCCTGCGCTTGAGCGGCCGGCTGTGGCTGGGCCTGCCGGCCTGCGCCTTCACCATGGTCTACCTCAACCAGGTGCTGTTCGCCGGCGGCCTGCAGCGCACCGGTGCGGCCAACGGCGCGCTGATCATGGCCACCTCGCCGATGGTGGCCGGGCTGCTGGCCACGCTGGCCTTCGGCGAGCGGCTGCACTGGCGCCACCTGGCGGCGCTGGCGCTGGGCTTCGGCGGCGTGGCCGCGGTGGTGCTGCACCGCGACGGCGCCGCGCTCGGCGCCGCCGGCCTGGGCGACCTGCTGATCCTCGGCTGCGTGGTCTCCTACGCGCTGGGCGGCGTGATCGTGCAGCACCTGGCGCCGCGCGTCGACCTGCTGTCGTTCAACGCCTGGGTCTACACGCTGGGCATGGCCATGCTGCTGCTGCACCTGGGCATCGAGCAGGGGCCCACGCTGACGCTGCAGCGCGTGTTCCCCGGCTGGTGGCCGTGGACGCTGGTGATCATCTCCGCGGTGCTGGCCACCACGCTGAGCAACTGGCTGTGGGCGGTGGCCATCGCGCGCATCGGCGTGGCGCGCGCCACGGTCTACGTCTACTGGGTGCCGATCTTCGGCATGGCCTTCTCGGCGCTGCTGCTCGGCGAGACGCTCAACGCCTGGTACGGCCTGGGCCTGGCGATGGTGCTGGCCGGCAGCCGGCTGGCCGCCGGCGCGCCGCGGCGGCCCGCCCTGGTGCCGCCGCCGGAGTAGGCCCGCGGTGGAGAATGGCGCCGCCGCCCATGACCGACACCGCCGCCGTCACCCGCCGCTACCTGCCGTGGATCGTCGCCATCGCGCTGTTCATGGAGCAGCTCGACTCGACCATCGTCAACACCAGCATCCCGGCGATGGCCGCCAGCCTGGGCGTGACGCCGCTCAGCCTGAAGGCGGTGTCGAGCAGCTACATCCTCAGCCTGGCGGTGTCGATCCCCATCAGCGGCTGGCTGGCCGAGCGCTTCGGCAGCCGGCGCGTGTTCCTGGCGGCGGTGGCGCTGTTCACGCTGTCGTCGGTGCTGTGCGGCTTGGCGCCCAGCGCGCACCTGCTGGTGGCCGCGCGCGTGCCGCAGGGCATTGCGGCGGCGATGATGATGCCGGTCGGCCGCATGGCCATCATCCGCACCTTTCCCAAGGGCGAGCTGCTGCGGGCGATGAACTTCGTCATCGTGCCGGCGCTGCTGGGCCCGCTGCTGGGGCCCACGGTGGGCGGGCTGATCGTGCACTGGCTGAGCTGGCGCGACATCTTCTTCGTCAACGTGCCGGTCGGCCTGCTGTGCCTGTGGGTCGGCTGGCGTCACATGCCCGACTACCGCGCCGACACCGTGCGCCCGCTGGACCTGCGCGGCTTCGCGCTGTTCGGCAGCGGCATCGCGCTGCTGTCGTGGCTGCTTGAGGTGTTCGGCGAGCACGGCCTGACGTGGCGCCAGGCCTTGCTGCCGCTGGCGGTGTCGGCGCTGCTGCTGCTGGGCTACGGCTGGCACGCGCGGCGCGCGCCGCATCCGCTGCTGTCGCTGGACCTGTTCCGGCTGCGCACCTTCCGCGTCTCGGTGATCGGCGGCTTCGTCACGCGGCTGGGCGTCGGCGGCATGCCCTTCCTGCTGCCGCTGCTGTTCCAGGTCGGCATGGGGCTGCCGGCCTGGCAGTCGGGCCTGCTGATGATGCCGGCCGCGCTGGCCGCGATGGGCATGAAGGTGATCTCGGCCACCATGCTGCGCCACCTGGGCTTTCGCCGCGTGCTGATGATCAACACCGTGCTGGTGGCCTGCACGATGGCGCTGTACGCGCTGGTCGGCCCGGCCACGCCGCTGGCGGTGATCGTGCTGCTCGGGCTGTCGATGGGGCTGTTCAACTCGCTGCAGTTCTCCAGCATGAATTCGATGGCCTACGCCGACGTCGGCGACCGCGACGCGGCGATGGCCTCGACCATCGCCAGCACGCTGCAGCAGTTGTCGATGAGCTTCGGCCTGGCCTGCGGCTCGCTGGTGGCGGGGCTGTACCTCGACGACCTGCCGCAGAGCTCGCCCACCGCCGTCATCGGCGCGCTGCACCACGCCTTCCTGACGCTGGCGGCGCTGACGCTGGTGTCGTCGCTGATGTTCCGCACGCTGCACGTCGACGACGGCGACAGCGTGTCGCGCGGGCGGCCGGCGGCGGCGCCCGCTGCGCGTTGATGGGGCTTCGTCAGTCCTTCAGCAGCAGCGCGCGCGGCTGCCCCTGGCCGTCGATCGCCACGTAGGTCAGGTTGGCCTGGGTCACCTTCACCAGGTGCGGGTCGGCCGGGTTGCGCTCGGCCCAGACCTCGACGTGCACGGTGATCGAGGTGCGCCCGATGCGCGCGATGCGGGCGTAGAAGCTCAGCAGGTCGCCGATCGACACCGGCTGCTTGAACACGAACTCGTTGACCGCCACGGTGGCGATGCGCCCACGCGCCAGCCGCGCCGGCAGCACCGCGCCGGCGACGTCGACCTGGGCCATGATCCAGCCGCCGAACACGTCGCCGTTGGCGTTGACGTCGGCGGGCATCGGCATCACGCGCATCACCAGCTCGCTGCCCTCGGGCACACTGGCGGGGCTGGCCAGCCGTGGCGCGGCCAGCGGGATTGAACTCTCGGCCATCGGCACCACCTCCCTCGCGCGAAAGCGAAGATTCTTCCATGAGACGACACGAGCTGGCGGCGCCGGCGCCGCTGCCGGCCGGCGGCCGCCCCGGCGACCGCACCGACCGCAGCGACTTGGCCACCCTGCGCAAGCTGCTGCCCTACCTGTGGCGCTACCGCTGGCGGCTGGGCATCGCGCTGGCCTTTTTGCTGGCGGCCAAGCTGGCCAACGTCGGCGTGCCGCTGCTGCTGAAGACGCTGGTCGACCGCCTGTCGATCAAGCCCGGCGACCCCGCGGCGCTGCTGGTGGTGCCGGTGGGGCTGGTCGTTGCCTATGGTGCGCTGCGGCTGTCGACCTCGCTGTTCACCGAGCTGCGCGAGCTGGTCTTCGCGCGGGCGACCGAAGGCACCTCGCGCAGCATCTCGCTGCAGGTGTTCCGCCACCTGCACGCCTTGAGCCTGCGCTTCCACCTCGAACGCCAGACCGGCGGCATGACGCGCGACATCGAGCGCGGCACGCGCGCCGTGCACTCGCTGATCAGCTACTCGCTCTACAGCATCCTGCCCACGCTGGTGGAGGTGGGGCTGGTGCTGGTGCTGCTGGGCTGGAAGTTCGACGCCTGGTTCGCCGGCATCACGGCGCTGGCGCTGGTGGTCTACATCACCTTCACGGTGTCGGTGACCGAGTGGCGTACGGCGTTTCGCCGCCGCATGAACGAGCTGGACTCCACCGCGCACTCGCGCGCCATCGACTCGCTGCTGAACTACGAGACCGTCAAGTACTTCAACAACGAAGACTTCGAGGCCCGCCGCTACGACGAGAACCTGGAGCGGCTGCGCCAGGCCACGCTGAAGAGCCAGAGCACGCTGTCGCTGCTGAACACCGGCCAGCAGCTCATCATCGCCGCCGCGCTGATCGCCATGCTGTGGCGCGCCACGCAAGGCGTGGTCGACGGCCGCCTGACGCTGGGCGACCTGGTGATGGTCAACGCCTTCATGATCCAGCTCTACATCCCGCTGAACTTCCTGGGCGTGATCTACCGCGAGATCAAGCAGAGCCTGACCGACCTGGACAAGATGTTCGGCCTGCTGGAGCGCGAGCGCGAGGTGGCCGACGCGCCCGACGCGCGGCCGCTGCAGGTGACGTCGGGCGTTGTCCGCTTCGAGCACGTGAGCTTTGCCTACGATCCGGCGCGGCCGATCCTGCACGACGTCAGCTTCGAGGTGCCGGCCGGCAAGACGGTGGCCGTGGTCGGCGCCTCGGGCGCCGGCAAGAGCACGCTGGCGCGGCTGCTCTACCGCTTCTACGACGTGGGCGGCGGCGCCATCACGATCGACGGCCAGGACATCCGCCGCGTCACCCAGGCCAGCCTGCGCCAGTCCATCGGCATCGTGCCGCAGGACACGGTGCTGTTCAACGACACGGTCGAATACAACATCGCCTACGGCCGCCCCGGCGCCGGCCGCGCCGAGGTGGAGGCCGCCGCGCGCGCCGCGCACATCCACGACTTCATCGCCGCCACGCCCAAGGGCTACGACACCATGGTCGGCGAGCGCGGCCTCAAGCTCAGCGGCGGCGAGAAGCAGCGCGTGGCGATCGCCCGCACGCTGCTGAAAGACCCGCCCATCCTCATCTTCGACGAGGCCACCTCGGCGCTGGACTCGGCCAACGAACGCGCGATCCAGGCCGAGCTGAAAAGCGCCGCCCAGGGCAAGACGGCGCTGGTCATCGCGCACCGCTTGTCGACCGTGGTCGACGCGCACCAGATCGTCGTGCTCGACCAGGGCTGCGTCGTCGAGCGCGGCTCGCACGCCGAGCTGTTGGCGCACGATGGGCGTTATGCGCAGATGTGGCGGTTGCAGCACAGCGCCGAGGCCCGCGCGCGCAGCGGGTCCGACTGAAGCCCCGGGCATACACTCCCCCGCCCATGGAGACCAAGTGGATCGAGGACTTCATCGCGCTGGCCGAGACGCGCAGCTTCTCGCGCGCGGCGCAGTTGCGGCATGTCACGCAGCCGGCGTTCAGCCGCCGCATCCAGGCGCTGGAGGCCTGGACCGGCATCGACCTCGTCGACCGCTCGTCCTACCCCACGCGGCTGACGCCGGCCGGCGAGACCTTCCACGGCCAGGCGCTGGAGATCGTCAGCGCCCTGCAGGCCACGCGCAACCTGATGCGCAGCCACCAGGTGGCCGGGCAGGACATGATCGAGTTCGCGGTGCCGCACACGCTGGCCTTCACCTTCTTCCCGCATTGGCTGACGGGGCTGCGGCCACAGTTCGGCACCATCAAGAGCCGGCTCAACGCCTTCAACGTGCACGACGCGGTGCTGCGCCTGACCGAAGGCGGCTGCGACCTGCTGATCGCCTACCACCACCCGGCGCAGCCGCTGCGGCTGAACGCCGAGCGCTATGAAATGCTGAGCCTGGGCGCCGAGAGCCTGGCGCCCTATGCCCGCCCCGGGCCCGACGGCCAGCCGCTGCTGCGCCTGCCCGGCGTGCCCGGCGCGCGCGTGCCCTTCCTCGCCTACGCCAGCGGCGCCTACATGGCGCGCATGGTCGAGGTCATCCTGAAAGAGGCCGACGCCATGCCCTCGCTGGAACCCGTCTACGAGACCGACATGGCCGAAGGCCTGAAGGCGATGGCGGTCGAAGGGCACGGCCTGGCCTTCCTGCCCGCCAGCTCGGTGCGCAAGGAGCTGAAGAGCCGCCGCCTGGTGCCAGCCGCCGAGAATGGATGTTATGAACTGACGATGGAAGTGCTGATCTACCGCGAGAAGCCCGGCTTCGCGCGCCACACCAAGCCGCAGGCCGCGGCGCTGTGGGACTTCCTGGCGGCGCGCTGAACCATGACCCACCCCATGCCCACCCTGACGCTGACGATCACCCGCCCCGACGACTGGCATCTGCACCTGCGCGACGGCGCCGCGCTGGCGGCGGTGCTGCCGCACAGCGCGGCGCAGTTCGCGCGCGCGATCGTCATGCCCAACCTGCGGCCGCCGGTCACCACCACCGCGCAGGCGCTGGCCTACCGCGAGCGCATCGTCGCCGCGCTGCCGGCGGGGGCCGACTTCCAGCCGCTGATGACGCTGTACCTGACCGACGGCACCACGCCCGACGAAATCGTGCGCGCCAAGGCGGCCGGCATCGTCGCACTCAAGCTCTACCCCGCCGGCGCGACGACCAACAGCGACGACGGCGTGACCGACATCCGCAAGACTTACGCCACGCTGGAGGCGATGCAGCGCGAAGGCCTGCTGCTGCTGGTGCACGGCGAGGTGACCGACCCGGCGGTCGACCTGTTCGACCGCGAGGCGGTGTTCATCGATCGCGTGATGCAGCCGCTGCGCCGCGACTTCCCCGCGCTGAAGGTGGTGTTCGAGCACATCACCACCGCCGAGGCCGCCGCCTACGTTGCCGCGGCCGACGCCCACACCGCGGCCACCATCACCGCGCACCACCTGCTCTATAACCGCAACGCGCTGTTCCTCGGCGGCCTGCGGCCGCACTACTACTGCCTGCCGGTGCTCAAGCGCGAGCAGCACCGCCTGGCGCTGGTGGCGGCCGCCGCCTCGGGCAGCCCGAAGTTCTTCCTCGGCACCGACAGCGCGCCGCACGCGGCGGCGCTGAAGGAGCAAAGCGTCTGCGGCGCCGGCTGCTTCACGGCGCCGGCGGCGCTGGAGCTGTACGCCCAGGCCTTCGAGGCCGCCGGCGCGCTGGAGCAACTGGAAGCCTTCGCCAGCTTCAACGGCCCCGACTTCTACGGCCTGCCGCGCAACCGCGGCACCGTGACGCTGGCGCGCGAAGACTGGACGCTGCCCGCCACGCTGCCCTTCGGCGACGCGCTGATCAAGCCGCTGCGCGCCGGCGAGACCCTGCACTGGCGGCTCAAGACCCCAGCCGGGGCGGGTGCAAACCCCCAGCCGGCGCGGGCCGACTTGAAACCCGGGCCGCCGCCCTAAGATCGCCGCTGTCTCCAACCGATGGGCCCCTTGCCGGGCCGCCTTCCATGAAACGCATCGCGCTGTTCATCGTGACCAACCTGGCCGTCATGCTGGTGCTGGGCATCGCGGCCAGCCTGCTGGGCGTCAACCGCTACCTCACGGCCAACGGGCTGCAACTCGGCCAGTTGCTGGGCTTTGCGCTGATCATGGGCTTCGGCGGCGCCATCATCTCGCTGCTGATGAGCAAGCCGATGGCCAAGTGGAGCACCGGCGCGCAGGTCATCAACGACTCGCCCGACCCGACGCACCGCTGGATCGTCGGCACCGTGCAGGGCTTTGCGCAGAAGGCCGGCATCGGCATGCCCGAGGTCGCGCTGTACGAAGGCGAGCCCAACGCCTTCGCCACCGGCGCGTTCAAGAACTCGGCGCTGGTGGCCGTCTCCACCGGGCTGCTGCAGAGCATGAGCCGGGAAGAGGTCGAGGCCGTCATCGGCCACGAGGTGGCGCACATCGCCAACGGCGACATGGTGACGCTGACGCTGATCCAGGGCGTGATGAACACCTTCGTGGTCTTCCTCTCGCGCGTGATCGGCTACTTCGTCGACCGCGTGGTGCTGCGCAACGACCGCGACGGCGTCGGCATCGGCTACATGGTCACCACGGTCGTGCTCGACCTCGTGCTGGGCCTGCTGGCGTCGATCATCGTGGCCTGGTTCTCGCGCCAGCGCGAGTACCGCGCCGACGCCGGCTCGGCGCAACTGATGGGCCGCAAGCAGCCGATGATCAACGCGCTGGCCCGCCTGGGCGGCCTCAACCCGGGCGAGCTGCCGCGCTCGGTGGAAGCGATGGGCATCAGCGGCAAGCCCAGCGGCGTGATGGCGCTGTTCTCCACCCACCCGCCGATCGAAGACCGCATCCGCGCGCTGCAGCAGGCGCAGTGATCACGACCAGGGCCCTTCGGGGCCCTGCGTCGTTGATGGGACAATCGCCCCCGTGAAGCAGGCCAGACCGCCGCTGGTGCGAGCGTGGAAACACGGCACTGGAGGAAGGTCCGGACTGCACAGGGCAGCGCAGGAGCTAACGGCTCTCCACCGCGAGGTGAGGATCAGAGCAACAGAGACGAGTCGGCCCGCAAGGGCCGGGTGAAACGGGCAATCTCTGCGCGCAGCAACACCAAGTAGGCCGGCGTTGACGTGGCCCGCGGAGCCGGCGGGTAGGTGGCATCGAGCCGTGGTGGCGACACCCGGCCCAGAGGAATGGCGGTCACGGCGGGCGTCTTTTTCGGAAGGCGGCCGCCGCACAGAATCCGGCCTATCGGCCTGCTTCACAGTTTGTTCGGTCAGGCCGGCAGCACCAGCGTCTGCTGCACCTGCCAGCGCAGTTCGCTGCCCGCGGCGGCCGCGGCGGCCGGCTGCAGCCGCATCGCCAGCGCCTCGCGCTCGTCGGGGTCGAGCTGGCGCCACAGGAAGTCGCGCGCATTGCCGGCGTCGCCGTCGACGAACAACTGCGAGGTCACGTCGCCGAAGCTGGCGTGGCGCAGCTTGACGTGGATGTGCGGCGTGCGGCCGGGGTAGGGCACCGGGCGGATGGTGCGGAAGGCCACTTCGCCGTCGCGCCCGCCGCGCGCGGCGCCGAAGCCCTGGAAGCCGGGGTCGTAGCGCCCCGGCTCGGCCGCCACGCTTGGGTGGCGGTAGGCGCGCAGCGTGTCGCATTGCCAGATCTCGACCTCGCAGCCGTCGATCACGCGGCCTTCGCGGTCGATCACGCGCAACTGCAGGCCCAGCGTCTCGCCGCGCGCCTGCAGCACCTGGCCGCCGTGGCGCACGCGGGTGAGGTCGGCGTCCCAGTCCTCGGTGTTGACGGGGTTGCGCGCGCGCCAGCCGGCGGCCGGGTAGAACGGCCCTTCGGTCATCGGCGCGATCACGCGGCGCGGCGTGGCGATGGTGGCGGCGCCCAGCCAGGCCGGCAAGGCCAGGCCGGCGGCCAGCAGCAGGCGGCGGCGGGGTGCGGGCATGGGGTGGGCCTCCGTGCGGTGACGGCGCCGATTGAAGCACGCGCCGCATGACCCGGCACCCGGCCGGGGCAGGGCGCGGCGCGTAGACTGCCGCGCTTGACTGCTGACGTTTCACGCCACTGGGCCGGCCCGCGCTGGACGCTGGCCCTGCTGCTGGCAGGCCTGAGCACCCTCGGCCCCTTCTCGATCGACACCTACCTGCCGGCGTTCACCGGCATCGCGCGTTCGCTGGGCGCCACGCCGCTGCAGATGCAGCAGACGCTGTCGGCCTACCTGTTCGGCTTCGCCGCGATGAACCTGTTCCACGGCGCGCTGGCCGATGCCTACGGCCGGCGGCCGGTGGTGCTGGGCGGCATCGCCGTGTTCACGCTGGCCTCGGTCGGCTGCGCGCTCGCCGATTCGATCGGCATGCTGGTCGCCTGCCGCGCGCTGCAGGGGATGTCGGCCGGCGCCGGCATGGTGGTGTCGCGGGTGATCGTGCGCGACCTCTACGCGCCGGTGGAGGCGCAGCGCATGCTGTCGCAGGTGACGATCTGGTTCGGCATCGCGCCGGCGCTGGCGCCGATGGTCGGCGGCCTGCTGTTCGACGCCGTCGGCTGGCGCGCCATCTTCTGGCTGCTGGTGGCCGTGGGCGGCGCGCTGTGGCTGGTCAACTGGCGCTGGCTGCCCGAGACGCTGGCGCCGGGCGCGGCGCAGCCCTTCCACCCCGCGCCGCTGCTGCGCGGCTATGCGCAGATGGTGGGCGGCGGGCGCTTCCTGGCGCTGTCGGTGGCCAGCGGCATTCCGTTCAACGGCATGTTCCTCTACGTGCTGAGCACGCCGGTGTTCCTGGGCGAGCACCTGCAGCTGGCGCCGACGCAGTTCTTCTGGTTCTTCGTGTGCACCGTCAGCGGCGTGATGGGCGGCGCCTGGGCCTCGGGGCGGCTGGCCGGCAAGGTGGCGCCGCGCGTGCAGGTGCGCTGGGGCTACCGCGTGATGATGGGCATCAGCCTGCTCAACGTGGCGCTGACCGCGCTGCTGCCGCCGCACCCGGCGTGGGCCATCGTGCCGATCGCGATCTACGCGTTCGGCTGGTCGATGATGACGCCGGTGGTCACGCTGCTGCTGCTGGAACTGGTGCCCGAGCGGCGCGGCATGGCCTCGTCGGTGCAGTCGTCGCTGGGCAGCCTGGCCAACGGCGTGGTGGCCGGCGTGCTGGCGCCGCTGGTGATGCATTCGCCGCTGGCGCTGGCCGTGGCCTCGCTGCTGCTGGGCGGCGCCGGGCTGCTGGCCTGGACCTGGGTCAAGCGGCGGCTGCCGGGCTGAGCGTCGCGAGGGTCGCGGGCTCAAGTCGGCCCGCCGTCATGCCGATAGGTCAGGACGGAGAGCCCCATGACCCGACATCACGCACGCACATCCCTCACCCTGGCCTGCCTCGCGCTGGCGGCGGCGCTCGGCGCCGCGCCGGCCACGGCGTCGTCGGAGCACGCCGCGCCGAAGGCCGAGCCCAAGGCTGAACCCAAGGCAGAACACAAGGCCGAGGCCAAGGCAGAACACAAGTCCGAAGCCAAGGCCGAGCCGAAGGCGGCCGCCGCCAAGCCGGCCGCCGCCAGCGGCGACCTCGACGCCTTGCGCGAACGCCTGGCCGCCAAGCTGGGCGCCACGCGGCCGCCGGAGGCCAAGAGCGCCAACCTCGTGCGCGTCAGCACCAAGGCCGATGCCGAGCCGGCGGCGCACGACGGCCACGGCGCGGCGCCCGCGCCCGGCCGCTCGGCGGCGCCGCGCCGGCCCTCGGCGGCGGTGCTGGCCGCGGTGGACGCCCACCGCGCCGAGCAGGCCGCCGGCGCCGGCCACGCCGCGCATTGGAGTTATGCCGGCGAAGGCGGCCCCGCCGCTTGGGGCGGCCTGAAGCCCGAGTTCCAGCTGTGCAGCATGGGCCAGCGGCAAAGCCCGATCGACGTGCGCGGCGGCATCGCGGTCGACCTCGAGCCGGTGCAGTTCGACTACCGCGCCAGCGGCTTCAACGTGGTCGACAACGGCCATACGGTGCAGGTCAACATCGGCGGCGGCAACAGCATCCAGGTGGGCGGCCGGCGCTACGAGCTGGTGCAGTTCCACTTCCACCGGCCGTCGGAAGAGCGCATCAACGGCCGCCAGTACGACATGAGCCTGCACCTCGTGCACAAGGACCCCGAAGGCCGCCTGGCCGTGGTGGGCCTGCTGCTCGAGCGCGGCGCGCCGCAGCCGGTGGTGCAAAGCGTGTGGAACAACCTGCCGCTGGAAAAAGGCATGGAGCAGATGTCCGGCGCCTCGCTGGACTTGAACCACCTGGTGCCGGCCGACCGCGGCTACTACACCTACATGGGATCGCTGACCACGCCGCCTTGCAGCGAAGGCGTGCTGTGGATGGTGATGCGCCAGCCGGTGGCGGTGTCGCAAGCGCAGATCGACATCTTCGCCCGCCTGTACCCGATGAACGCGCGCCCGGTGCAGCAGGCCGCGGGGCGGCTGATCAAGCAGTCGCAGTAGTCGCAGTCGTCGCAGTCGTCGCAGTCGTCGCAGTCGTCGCAGTCGTCGCAGTCGTCGCAGTCGTCGCCGTCGTCGCAGTCGTCGCCGTCGTCACGGCGGCGGCGGCGTGCGCCGCCGCGCCAGCAGCAGCAGCGGCCACAGCCACAGGCTGGCCAGCCAGCGCAGCACGCGGCCGACGGCCAGCGGCTGCGTCTCGTGCTGCGCCACCTTGAGGAACAGCACCACCGCGCCGGCGATCACATAGACCAGCAGGCCGCTGTAGATGGCCACGCGCAGCCCGTAGCTGTCCCCCAGCCAGTCGCCCAGCACGCGCCCCAGCAGCGCGGCGATGAAGACCGAGCCCAGCAGCGCCAGCCCCAGCCCGGCCAGCGCATGGCGCAGCCGCCACAGTGGATCGTTGTCGATGCCCATGGCCGGCATTGTCGGCCGGGCCGGGCCGGGCCGGGCGGGGCGGGGCGGGCCGGGCGGCGCGGCGCGCCGCTGGGCGCCGCTGGACGCCGCTCGGCGCCGCCGTCAGCTCAACCGACCACCGAGCGCAGGCTGTCGCACAGCAGGTGCAGGCGGTTCATGTCCTCGGCCGGCAGTTCGCCGGCGCGCAGCAGCGCGGCGCGTTCGATGGCGCGCAGCCGGAACGACAGCTCGTTCTCGATGGCGTCGAGCTCGGCCGCGTCCTGCGCGGCCACCGAATCGGTGCACCACAGGCCGCTGGCCGTCCAGCCGGTGCGCAAGCGGCCCAGCAGGTGACCGGCCAGCGTCAGCGTGGCCTTCAGCGAGGCCGATTCGGCGCTGCCGTCCAGCGCCTGGGCGCAGGCCTGGGCGGCGGTGAGGCCGTCGTCCAGCTGCGCCAGGCGCGTCTTCAGCGTGGCCGGCTCGTAGCCGCCGGCCAGCGCCGGCTCGACGCGCGCCGCCTCGGCGATGCCACCCACCCACGCGAGGTCGAACTCGCCAGGCACCACGCGCAGCGCCACGCTGGCGCGCGCCAGGCAGGGCTGGTCGCCGCGCAGCACCGCCAGCGTGGTTTCCACCACCGCCAGCAGCCGGCCCAGCGGCGACAGCGCGTCGCGCTGCAGCGCGTGCGGGTAGCCCGAGCCGTCCAGCCGCTCGTGGTGCTCGGCCACCGCGCGCGCCAGCGCGCCGGGGTAGTTGGTCAACTGCGTGAGCAGCATCTTGCCGACGTGCGGGTGCACGACGAGCTGCTGGTAGCTCACGAAGTCCAGGCTGCGGTCGGCGTCGGCCTCGTTGTAGCGCGGGTCGATGTACATCTCGCCCAGGTCGTGCAGCAGCCCGCCCAGCATGGCCAGCCGCACCTCGGCCAGCGTGCCGCCGTGCTGCAGCATCAGCGTGCCGGCCAGCGCCATCGCCTGCACCGCGTGGTCGAACGACTCGGGGCGCGAAGCCTGGCCGGCCGTCAGCAGCAGTTGCGCCACCGAGTGCAGCGGCAGGTGCGCCACCTCCTGCAGGATGCGCTGCGACTGCGGCCGCAGCAGCGCCGCCAGCGGGCTGGCGCCGTCCACCAGCGCCCAGGTGGCTTCGAGCAGCGTCTGCGCGGTGACGCCGTCCTCGGCCATCAGGCAGCTTTCCAGCGGGTTGCGCAGCTTGCGGTCGAGCAGCTTGCGCTGCAACTCGGCCGACACCGGCTGGTCGCGCGCCCACAGCTTGATGCCCGAGAGGTCGAAGATGTCGCGCGAGGCGATGATGCTCCTGGTCTGGCTGGCCTCCAGGATGGTGGCCAGCGCGTGCGGATTGGCGGTGGAGAAAGGGGCGGTATTGGCGGGCGTGCTCATCGAAGACTCCTGATGACGCGGTTCGTCAGGGCTTCTTCGGCCGCCGGCGGCGGAACTTGAGGGCCGCTTGGTCGCCATTTGCAATGCGGGTAAGGTGCGGCCATGACCCACGACGACCTGCTGGCGCTCGGCGCCGTCGAACAACGCCGGCTGATCGGCCAGCGCCGGCTCTCGCCGCTGGAGCTGATGCAGGCCTGCATCGCGCGCATCGAGGCGCTGAACCCGGCCGTCAATGCCGTCTGCGCGACCGACTTCGAACGCGCGCTGGCAGCCGCCCGCCGCGCCGAGGCGGCGGTGATGAGCGGCGCGCCGCTGCCGCTGCTGCACGGCCTGCCGCTCGGCGTGAAGGACCTGCTGGACACCGAGGGCCTGTTGTCGACCAGCGGCAACATCGCGCTGCGCGGCCACGTGCCGGCGGCCGACCACGGCCTGGTGGCGCAGCTGCGGCGGGCCGGCGCCATCGTCGCCTGCAAGACCAACACGCCCGACATGGGCGCCGGCGGCAACACGCGCAACCCGGTGTGGGGCGCCACCGGCAACCCTTTCGACCCGCGGCTCAACGCCGGCGGCTCGTCGGGCGGCTCGGCCGCCGCGCTGGCCACCGGCATGCTGCCGCTGTGCACCGGCAGCGACACCGGCGGCTCGCTGCGCATTCCTTCGGCGCTGTGCGGCGTGGTTGGCCTGCGGCCGAGCCCGGGGCTGGTAGCCAACCGCAGCCGGCCGCTCGGCTGGTCGGCGATCTCGGTGCTCGGGCCGATGGGCCGCGACGTGGCCGACGCCGCGCTGATGCTGGCCGCCTGCGTCGGCCTCGACCGCCACGACGCGCTGTCGTACCCGGCGGACGCCGCCGCCTTCTGGCCGCTGCCCGCATGCGACCTCTCGCGGCTGCGCGTCGCGTTCAGCGAAGACTTCGGCTTCGCCGCCGTCGACCCCGCCATCCGCCGCGTGCTGCGCGCCCGCGTGGCGGCCCTCGCGCCGCACGTGGCTGCGGTGGAGCCTTTGCACATCGACCTGGGCGAGGCCGACTTCGCCTTCGACGTGATCCGTGCCGAGGCCTTCGTCGCCGGCTTCGGCGATTGCGACCCCGCCACGCTGGGCCCCAACGTGCGCGCCAATGTCGAGCTGGCGCGCGGCATCACGCTGGCCGACCGCGCCCGCGCGCACCAGGCGCAGACGCGCATCGCGCGCGCCTTCGCGCAGGCGCTGGAGCGCGTGGACCTGATCGTCGCGCCGGTGCTGCCGGTGTCGCCTTTCCCCTGGACCGAGCTGTACGCCGAGGTGGTGGATGGCCAGCGCATGGCCAACTACTACCGCTGGCTGGCGCTGTGCTACGGCGTCACGCTGTCGGCGCACCCGGCGCTGTCGCTGCCCTGCGGGCGCGACGAGCAAGGCATGCCCTTCGGGCTGCAAGTCGTCGGCCGCCGGCACGGCGACGCCGAGTTGCTGGCCGCCGCCCACGCGCTGCAGCAGGCGCTGGCGGCCAACCCGGAAACCGAACGTCCCCGGCCCGACCTGGCGGCGCTGCGCAAGCCGCGGCCCGAGCTGAAGTCCATCGTCACCCATCCGCCGGTGTTCGACGGCCTGGCGCCCGACGCGGCGGCCTTGCGCATGGCGCCGGTGTAGGCGCGGCCTGCCAAGCCATCGGCGTGAAGTAGTAACATTGCTACATGTCGATCACCACGCTCACCAGCCGCGAGTTCAACCAGGACACGGCGCGTGCCAAGAAGGCGGCGGCGCGGGGCCCGGTGATCATCACCGACCGCGGCTCGCCGTCGCACGTGTTGCTGAGTTATGACCGCTACCTGGCGCTGAGCGGCGGCGGCGCCGACATCGTGGCGCTGCTGGGTATGGCCGAAGGCGCGGACATCGACTTTCGCCCGCCCAAGGCCAGGCTGGCGGCGAAGGCGCCCGATCTGTCCTGACGATGTTCCTGCTCGACACCAACGTCGTCTCGGAACTGCGCAAGGCGCCGGGCGGCAAGGCCGATGCCCGCGTCGTCGCCTGGGCGCGGTCGGTCGCCGCGTCCAGCCTCTACCTGTCGGCGCTGTCGGTCTACGAGCTGGAACTGGGCGTGCTTGCCAAGGAGCGCCGCGACCCGCGCCAGGGCGCGCTGCTGCGGCGCTGGCTGGACGAGCAGGTGCTGCCCGGTTTTGCGGGCCGCATCCTGCCGCTGGACGAGCCGGTGGCGCGCCGCGGCGCGGCCCTGAGCGTGCCCGACCGCGTGGCCGAGCGCGACGGCTTCATCGCCGCCACCGCGCTCGTCCATCGCATGACCGTGGTCACGCGCAACACGGCCGATTTCCAGCGCACCGGGGTCGCCTTGCTCGACCCCTGGCGCGCGGCGCCGTAGCGGTGACCCAGCGGCGCCGATCTTCGACCTTACTTCCGCGCCGCGATCGCCTTCTCCGCCGCGTCGACCAGGCCGGCGCCGATCTGGGCCTTCCACTTGTCGTAGACCGGGCGCGTGGCCTTGACGAAGGCTTCGCGTTCGGCCGGCGTCAACTGGGTGATGGTGACGCCCAGGCCGGCGATCTCCTTGAGCAGCGGCTTGTCGGCCTCGGCCAGGCCCTTGCGGGCGATGGCGATCTCTTCCTTGCCGGCGTCGACCGCGGCCTGGCGCACGATGGCCTGGTCGGCCGGCGTCCAGCTCGCCCACACGTCCTTGTTGACGACGAAGATCAGCGGGTCGGCGACATAACCCCACATCGTGACGTTCTTCTGGCCCACCGTCTGCAGCTTGGCGGCGGTGAAGATCGACATCGGGTTCTCCTGCCCGTCCACCGCGCCGCTGGCCAGCGCCGGCTGCGCGTCGGCCCAGCTCATCTGCGTCGGGTTGGCGCCGAGTGCGGTGAAGGTGTCCAGGAACAGCGGCGAGCCGACGACGCGGATCTTCAGCCCCTTCAGGTCTTCGGGCAGCTTGATCGGCTTCTTGCTGTTGGTGATCTCGCGGTAGCCGTTCTCGCCCCAGGCCAGCGGCAGCGCGCCGGCCTTGTCGACGATGGCGAAGATCTGCTTGCCCACCTCGCCCTGCGTCAGCGCGTCGATGGCCTTGTAGTCGGGCATCAGGAAAGGCAGCGAGAAGAGGTTCAGCTCCTTGACCTGCGGCGACCAGTTGATGGTCGAGCCGATGGCGAGGTCGATCACGCCCTGGCGGATGGCCGTGAACTCGCGCGTCTGGTCGCCCTGCACCAGCGAGACGCCGGGGTACAGCTTGATGTTGATGCGGCCTTGGGTCCGCTCTTTCACCAGGTTAGCCCAGATCTCGCCGCCCTTGCCCCAGGGAAAGCTCGGCGGCACGACGAGCGACAGCTTGTACTCGGCCTTGTAGCCGGCCGGCAGCGGCGCCTGCGCCTGGGCGAGACCAGCGGCCGCCAGCGCCGTGGCGGCCAGCGTGAATTTCAAAAAGGAACGCACTTGCATCGTCATCTCCTCGTCGTGTGAAAGACCCATTCCATTGCATTCAATAGCCCAGCTTGCGCGGCAGCCACAAGGCCAGCTCGGGCCAGATGATCACCGCCACCATCACCATGAACATAGCCAGCAGCAACCACCCCACCCAACGAACGGTTTCTTCCATGCGCACGCCGGCGATGCGGCACGACACCATCAGGTTCACCGCCAGCGGCGGCGTGAACTGGCCGAGCGCCACCTTCAGCGTCAGCAGCACGCCGAACCAGACCGGGTCCCACTTGTAGTGGTTGGCGATGGGCATCAACAGCGGCACGAAGATCAGGAAGATCGACACCCCGTCGAGGAACATGCCGACCACGATGAGCATCAGGATCAGCAGCGACAGCACGCCGTACTCGCCCAGCCCCGAGTTGACGATGGCCCGCGTCACCGGATCGATCAGCCCCATGGTCGACAGCGAATACGCGAAGATGCCCGCCAGCGCCACCACCACCAGGATCACCGCCGACAGCTCGCCCGATTCGCGCAGGATGGGGTACAGGTCGCGCCATTTGATCGTGCGGTGGATGAAGGCGCCGACGAACAGGCCGTAGAACACCGCCACCACCGCGGCCTCGGTCGGCGTGAACCAGCCGGCGCGCATGCCGCCGAGAATCAGCACCGGCGCGAACAGGCCCCACGTGGCCTGGCGCAGGCTGGCCCAGAACGGCGGTCGCGGCAGCGAGGCTTCGAGCTGCCCCATGCCGTGCTTGCGCGCCATCCACACCGCCGGCGCGATCAGCGCGATGCCGGCCAGCACGCCCGGCACCATGCCGGCCGCGAACAGCGCCGGCACCGAGGCGCCCGAGACCAGCACCGAATAGACGATGAAGGCCACGCTCGGCGGGATCAAGATGTCGGTGGCCGCCGCGGCGCCGACGATGCTGGCCGAATAAGCCGGCGGATAGCCGGCGCGCGCCATCGCCGCGATCATCACGCCGCCCACCGCGGCCGCGTTGGCGGGGCCCGAGCCCGAGATGCCGCCGAGGAACATCGCGACCACGATGGCCACCAGCGGCAGCATGCCGGGCCCGCGGCCGACGATGGCGATGGCGAAGTTCACCAGCCGCAGCGCGACGCCCGAGCGGTCGAAGATCGAGCCCACCAGCACGAACATCGGCACCGCCAGCAGCGGGTACTTGCCGAGCCCGGCGAAGAAGTTTTGCGGCACCGCCAGCAGCCCGAACCACTGCGTGCCGGCGTTGGCCAGCGCGATGGCCGCGGTGCCGGCCAGGCCCAGCGCCACGCCGATGGGCACGCCCAGCAGCATCAGCGCGATGAAGCCGATGAACAGCAGCGCGCCGATCATGGCTTCGCGCCGCGGCCCTGGCGGATGAAGAGCCCGAGCGCGCGGCCGCTGATCGCCACCGACAGCACCGGCAGCCAGATCGAGTACCACCACTGCGGCACGCCGATGCCCGGCGAGGTCTCGCCGAAGCGCACGTCGTCGTAGACCATGCGCGCGGCCAGCACCGCGATCAGCGCGAACAGCAGCGCCACCATCAGCGAGCCGAAGCGCGCCAGCGCGCGGCGGCGGCGCTCGGGGCCGGCATCGGCGAAGGCTTCGATGCGGATGTGCCGGTTGCGCGCCACGGCGGCCGAGCCGGCCACCAGCGTCAGCACGATCATCAGGAAGACCGAGATCTCCTCGGTCCACGCGAACGACTGGTTGGTGAAGTAGCGCACCAGCACGTTGGCGAAGGTGATCAGCGCCAGCGCGGCCATCACCAGCACCGTCAGCCAGTCTTCGATCTTCAGCGGCACGCGCACTGGTTCATCGGGCGCTGCGGGGTCGGGCGGCAGTTCGGATGGGGATGACATGGCGGGGCGGCATTGTAGGAGGGCCGCCCCGCGGCGGCCGGGCGCGGGGCAGACGTTCAGAACGGATAGTGCCGCGGCGCCGTCTGCACCGTGATCCAGCGCAGGTCGGTGAACTCGGCGATGCCGGCCTTGCCGCCGAAGCGGCCCAGGCCCGAGGCCTTGACGCCGCCGAAGGGCATCTGCGCCTCGTCGTGCACCGTGGGGCCGTTGACGTGGCAGATGCCCGACTCGATGCGCCGCGCCACCTCCAGCGCGCGCGCGATGTCGCGGCCGAAGACGGCGGCCGACAAGCCGTACTCGTTGTCGTTGGCGCAGGCCACCGCGGCCTCGACGCCGTCGACGCGCACGATGGCCTTCACCGGGCCGAAGGTCTCTTCATGGTAGATGCGCATTTTCGGGGTTACGTGGTCGAGCAGCGTCGCCGGCATCAGCGTGTTGTCGGCCTTGCCGCCGCACACCAGCTTGGCGCCTTGCGCCAGCGCGTCGTCGATCAGCGCGTTGCAATGCTCCACCGTGCCCATGCCGACCACCGAGCCCAGCACGACCGGATCGCCCTTGCGCGGGTCGCCCAGCGGCAGGCCGCGGGCCTTCTTCGCGAGGCGGGCGACGAAGTCGTCGGCGACCTTGGCGTCGACGACGAGGCGCTCGGTGCTCATGCAGATCTGCCCGCTGTTGGCAAAGGCGCCGAAGGCGGCGGCGTTGACCGCGTCGTCGAGGTCGGCATCGTCCAGCACCACCAGCGGCGCCTTGCCGCCGAGTTCCAGCACGGCCGGCTTCAGGTGCTTGGCGCAGGTCAGCGCGATGATGCGGCCGACGCGCGTGCTGCCGGTGAAGTTGACGCGGCGAAGCATCGGGTGCGCCACCATCGCTTCCACCACGGCGCCGGCGTCGGCCGGCGCGTTGGTCAGGTAGTTGACGACGCCGGGCGGAAAGCCCGCGTCCTGCAGCGCCTCGACGATGAGCTGGTGCGTGCGCGGGCAGTTCTCGCTGCCTTTCAGCACCACCGTGTTGCCGCACGCCAGCGGCGTGGCGATGGCGCGCACGCCCAGGATCACCGGCGCGTTCCACGGCGCGATGCCCAGCACCACGCCGGCCGGCTGGCGCACGCCCATCGCCAGGCTGCCGGGCACGTCGGAAGGGATCAGCTCGCCGCCCACTTGCGTGGTTAGCGCCGCCGCCTCGCGCAGCATGCCGGCGGCCAGCATCACGTTGAAGCCGGCCCAGGCACCGGTGGCGCCGGTCTCGGCGGCAATGGCTTCGATGAATTGCGGCGTCTTCGCTTCCAGCGCGTCGGCCGCCTTCAGCAGCAGCGCACGTCGTTCGTTGGGGCCGCTGCGGCTCCAGGTCTTGAAGGCCTCGGCCGCGGCGTCCACCGCGGCCACGGCGTCGGCCGCGCTGGCCGCCGGCGCGCGCGTGGCCACGCTGCCGTCCAGCGGGTTGCGGCGCTCGAAGGTGGCGCCCTTCTCGGCGCCGACCGCCAGGCCGTTGATGAGCATCGACAGATCGGACATGGTCGTCTCCTTGGGGGTTGAGGGATGAGCGGCGGCGGCCGGCGCCGCCGTCTTGCCGAGGTAGGCGTGGCGCACCACCGTGCTGCGCGCCAGCAGGAAGGCCGCGCCGCTGGCGACCAGGCGGCCGCGCTCCAGCACGTAGCCGCGGTCGGCCACGGCCAGCGCCTTGCGCACGTTCTGCTCGACCATCAGCACCGTGGTGCCGGCGTCGGCAATGCGGCGGGCGATGGCCAGCAACTCGTCCACCATCTTCGGCGCCAGGCCGAGCGAGGGCTCGTCCAGCATCAAGAGCCGCGGCGCGCTCATCAGCGCGCGCGCCACGGCCACCATCTGCTGCTCGCCGCCGCTCATCGTGCCGGCCAGCTGCGTGGCACGTTGGGCGAGCTTGGGAAAGTCCTGCAGCACCTGGCGCAGCCGCGCGGCGCGCTCGGCCGCGGTGGCCAGCCAGCCGCCGAGTTCGAGGTTCTCGGCCACCGTCATCTGCGGGAACAGCTGGCGCCCCTCGGGCACCAGCGCGATGCCGCGGCGCACGATCTCGTCGGTGCGCGCCTCGGCGGCGATCGGCCGGCCGTCGAGCAGCACCTCGCCCTGGCGCGCGATCAAGCCGTTCAGCGCCTTCAGCAGCGTGCTCTTGCCGGCGCCGTTGGGGCCGAGGATCACGGTGAGCCCCGGCCGCGCTTCGAGCGACAGCGCGCGCAGCACCTGAAAGCCGCCGTAGCCGGCCGCCAGGTCCTGCACCTGCAGGTGCGCCGGCTTCGGCGCCGCGGCCGGCTCATTCATCGGCCATCTCGTCGCCGAGGTAGGCCTCGACGACCTCCGGGTTGCGCACCACTTCCGACGGCGTGCCGTCGGCGATCTTGCGGCCCTGGTGCAGCACCAGCACGCGCTCGACGTGGCGCAGCAGCGTGGTCACCGCGTGCTCGATCCAGATCACGGTCAGGTCCAGCTCGTCGCGCAGGCGGCGGATGAGCTGCGCCATCGCCTCCACCTCGGCCTCGGTGAGGCCGGCGGCCACCTCGTCCAGCAGCAGCAGCTTCGGTCGCGTGGCCAGCGCCATGCCGATCTCCAGCAGCCGCTGCTGGCTGGGCGTCACCGCGGCGGCCGGCAGCGTGGCCTGCGCCGGCAGCCCGATCAACTGCAGGATGCTGGTCTCGTCCTTCAGCAGCGCCGAGGCCGGCCGGCCGCGGCCGGCGAACTGCAGCCCGAAGCCGACGTTGGCGGCCACGCTCAGCTCGCCGAACACGCGCGGCGTCTGGAAGCTGCGCGCAATGCCGTGGCGCGCATAGCGGTGCGCCGGCGCGCCGGTGAGGCACTGCCCTTGCGCGAACAGCGCGCCGCCGGTGGCCGCCTGCACGCCCGACAAGGCATTGAAGAAGGTGGTCTTGCCGGCGCCGTTGGGGCCGATGATGCCCACCAGCTCGGCCGGCGCGAAGGCGGCGCTGACCGCGTCCACCGCGACCAGGCCGCCGAAGCGGACGGTCAGCGAGCGCGCTTCCAGCAGCGGGTGGCCGTTCATCGCGCGGCTCCGCGGCGGCGCGGCAGGCGCAGGCTGGCCAGCCCGCCCGGCAGGTACAGCACGCACAGGATCAGCAGCAGCCCCAGCGCCATCATGTAGAGCTGCGGCAGTTGCAGCCGCAGCGTCTCGGCCAGCAGGCTGAAGACCAGCGCGGCCACCACCGGGCCCCACAGCGTGGCGGCGCCGCCGATCAGCGCGATCAGCACCGTCTGGAAGCCGATGAAGGGGTTGAACACGGTCACCGGGTCGATGTAGGTCCAGCGCACGCTCATCGCCGCGCCCACCGCGCCGGCGAAGGCGGCGGTCAGCGCGAAGCCGGCCGTCTTGACCCGCCGCGTGTCGACGCCCAGCGTCTGCGCGCGCTGCTCGTCGGCGCCGATGCCGGCCAGCGCCAGCCCGAAGCGGCTGCGCCGCACGACGATGGCCGTGGCCAGCGCCAGCACGGCCAGCGCCAGCACCGCCAGGTAGACGGTGTCGCGCTCGGGCACCACGGTCAGCACGCGGCCGACGGTGCCGCTGACCTTCTTCTCCCAATAGCTGATGGCGTGGCGGATCAGCTCGGTCATGCCGAAGGTCAGCACCGCGAAGTAGGTGCCGCGCAAATGCAGCACGGCAGCGCCCATCACCAGTGCCACCAGCGCCGCGACGCCGGCGCCCAGCGCGATGGCCACGGCGAAGGGCACGTGCTCCAGGCTCAGCGCGCTGGTGTAGGCGCCGATGCCGAAGAACGCCGAGGTGGCCAGCGACAGGTAGCGCGTGGCGCCGCAGAACAGGCTCCAGCTCGACGCCAGCGCCGCATACATCAGGCACGACAGCGCCAGCGAGACCGCGAAGTCGCTGCCGTAGTGCGGCAGCGCCAGCGCCCAGCCGGTCAAAGCGATGAGGATGAGCCAGTCGCGCTTCATCGCGTGCGGGTGAACAGGCCGTTGGGCTTCCACAGCAGCACGGCGATGAAGACGCCGTACGACAGCAGGCTTTTCAGCGACGGGTTGGTGAAGTGCATGCCGATGGCTTCCACCACGCCGAGTGCCAGCCCGCCGGCCAGCGCGCCGGCCATGCTGCCCAGGCCGCCCAGCGTGATGACGATCAGCGCCGTCACGGTGTAGGGCTCGCCCATCGCCGGGCTGATGGTGTAGCTCATCGACAGCAGGCAGCCGGCCACGCCCGAGAGCCCGAGGCCGACGCCGAACATCAGCGGGTGCAGCCGCTCGGTGTCGATGCCGACCAGCCGCGCGCCGGTGGGCGACTGCATCAGCGCGCGCACGCCCTTGCCCAGCAGCGTGCGCTGCAGCACCAGCATCAGCGCGCCGCTGAACAGCAGCGCCAGCGCGAACAGCAGCAGCTTGTTGGCCGCGAACTGCGCGCCGGCCATGCCGGGCACGGCCACCGGCGCGGTCAGGTAGTCATAACCGCGCAGTTCACCGCCCCACAGCATCTGCGCGAAGTTCTGCACCAGGAACATCAGCCCGAAGCTGACCATCAGGCCGCGCGCCTCGAACACGTCGAGGTTGGGGCTGGTGCGCGTCAGCCGGCGGAAGGTGAGGCGGTGCACCAGCAGGCCCACGGCCATCAGCACGCCAAAGCTCAGCGGGATCATCAGCAGCGGCGAGACGCCCCACGCGGTCTGCGCCGCCCAGGTGAGGAAGGCGCCGAGCATCAGGAACTCGCCGTGCGCGATGTTGAGCACGCGCATCAGCCCGTACTGCAGGTTGAGGCCGAGGGCGATCAGCGCATAGATGCCGCCGGTGATCAGCCCGGAGGCGATCAGCTCGAACCAGGCCTGGAACGACATCGCGCCGCCGTGCCGAGCGAGCGGCCGCGTTCAGGCCCAGTGCGGCTTGGCCGGCATCAGCGGCGCGGTGGCGCGCGACTTCGGCCACACCACCTCGAACTCGCCCTTCTGCCACTGGCTCACGGTGCCCGGCGTGCCGACGTTCTCGCTGCCGTTGAAGCGGATCTTGCCAATGATGGTGTCGTGGTCGCCGGCGGCGACGTAGTCGCGGATCGCCTTGCGGTCGAGGCCGACCTTGGCCACCGCCGCGGCCAGGATCTCCAGCGACGCCCAGGTGGCGCCGCTGGCCCAGCGGTCGGGCTCTTTCTGCGCGCCGAATTTCTTCACGTGGGCGTCGTAGTAGGCCTTGGCGCCGGGGCTGGTCTTGGCGTTCCAGCTGCCCATGCCCAGCACGCCTTCGGCGCCGGCCTGCATCACGTTGCGGTAGAGCTGGAAGGCGGTGCCCACGCTGGTGTAGAAGAACTTGGGGTTGAAGCCGATCTCCTTGCTCTGCCGGCTGGCGAGGATGGTGTCGGGCGGGTAGGTGAAGCCGACGAAGGCGTCGGGGTTCTTGTCCTTGATGGCGCGCAGCACCGGCGACAGGTCTTTCGCGCCGGTGGGAAAGCTCTTGTCGTCCACCATCTGCATGCCGCTGCCCTGCAGCGCCACCTTGAAGGCGGCGTAGTTCTCCAGGCCGAACAGCTCGTCGGTGTAGATCACCGCCACCGTCTTGCAGCCGCTGTCTTTCAGCATGTCGACCAGCGCGTCGCACATCGGCTTGGGCTGCTGCAGCATCAGAAAGAAGTACGGCAGCTTCATCTCGATCAGCCGCCGGCTCAGCGCCGTGGGCGCCAGGAAGGGGTAGCCGTGGCGGTTGGCGATCGGCGCCACCGCGAAGTTGGCGCCGCTGCCCCAGGGCGGCAGCACGAGGTCGACCTTGTCGCTGCCCATCAGCTTCTCGTAGCTGCGCACCACGGTTTCCATGTCGCTGCGGTCGTCGCTGCTGACCAGCTCCACCGGGCGCTTCGTGCCCTTCACGTTGAGGCCGCCGGCCGCGTTGAGCTGTTCGGCCCACAGCAGGTAGTTGGGCTCCTGGCTGACCTGCGCGCCGGTGGTCCAGGGGCCGGTGCGGCTCATCGTGTAGCCGATGCGCACCGGCGCCGGCTGCGCCGCGGCCAGCCCCGGCAGGGCAAGCGAGGCGGCTGCGGCCTGCAACATGGTGCGGCGGGGGATGCGCGGGGTGTTCATGGCGTGGTCTCCGGCAATGGGTTCTTGGATGTCAGCGGCGGCCGCATTCTTCGGGCGCCGCCGCGCGGCCGCTTTGCTGCCCATGCACGGCGCTTGTCCGGCCGTGCACGGCGGCTCGGGGGTTTCCCGGGCGGGGCGGCCTTGGGCGCCGCATGGGCTTGAGCCGCGGCGCGGCAACGGCTACGCTGCGCGCGCCATGAGACCCACCGCCACCGCGATGAACACCGACAGCGTGGCCCCGCGCGAGCGCGCCGGCTTCTGGGGCGACTGGATCGACCGCCTGTTCCATGGCCTGAAGAACGACTGCTATGGCGACGCCGGCTTCGACGGCCGCATGAGCACCGTGCACGCCGGCGACGTGGTGCTGACGCGGCTGGAGGCCAACCGCCACCGCGTGCTGCGCTCGGCCTCGCAGGTGCGGCAATCGGGCGTCGGCTACCTGAAGATCGTCGCGCCCTTCGTCGGCTGCGCCGGCGTCGAGCAGCAGGGCCGCGAGGCCTGGGTCACGCCCGACCAATGGAGCATCTACGACACCACCGACGCTTACGCGGTCGCCAACCCCGTGCGCGTGGAGCACCTGATCGTGATGATCCCCAAGCAGCAGCTCGCCGAGCGCGGCCTCGGCGGCGCGGCGCTGGGCCCGCTGATGGCGCGCCGGCTGGGCGGCAGCGGCGGCGTGGCCCGCCTGGCGCTGGAGACCATGCGCAGCGCCTACCGCGAGCTGCCCGGCATGAGCGAAGCCGCCGCGCGCGGCGTGGGCGACGCGGTGACGCAGTTCGTGCACCTGTCGATGCTGGACCTGGCCGGCATCGGCACCGCGGTGACGCAGCGCGAGAGCCTGCGCGAGCGCATCAAGCAGCACGTGGGCCAGCACCTCGCCGACCCGGCGCTGTCGGTCGACGCCATCGCGCTGGCGCTGAACTGCAGCCGCCGCCAGCTCTACAACGCCTTCAGCGAAGAGCCCGACGGCGTGGCCGGCTACATCCTGCGCCGCCGCCTGGCGGCCTGCCGCCACGCTTTCGACGACCGCGCGCAGGCGCACCGCTCGATCACCGACATCGCGCTGTCGTTCGGCTTCCAGAACATGGCGCACTTCAGCCGCGTGTTCCGCGCCCACCTGGGGCTGCCGCCCAGCGACTACCGGCGGCAGGGCGGGGCGGCGGCGTAGCCGGTGCGGATGGACGCCGCCACTTGGTCAGCCGCCGTCTCTGGACTCTCAGATCCGGATGTCGATGCGTGCGTCAAAGCGGCAGAGCGACTTCGAGCGGAAGCCGGTATGGCTGACGTATCGAATCTGCTTGGACTGCTCAAGATCGATGACTTCTTCATCCGTGAAGCAGCAGCATGGCCGCTGGCCGAGCTGGCGGGTCCGAAAGTCCTGGTCGATCTCTTGCTCGCGTACCAGCGAGGTTTCGATGAAGGCCATGACAATGACGGCTTTACTGCCGCCCTGCTGGAGATCCCGGCTCTTCATCCGACGGCAGCGCGGCTCTCGCTGGTGCAGATCATTGGTTCATTCGAAGAGCCAATGCGCGGCCCTGCGGCGTGGCTGCTTGAATTCTGCGAATCCGAAGGCAAGTCCAAGGGGCGATAACGCCTAAGTTAGCCGTCCATGGGTCCGGTAAGGGGGCCCGGTGCGAGGAGCTGCTCCGCCGGAGTGGCAAGCGGCCCGCTACGGCTTGCCCTTGCGCAGCTTGTCGAACTTGCGCCAGTAGCCGAACTCTTCTTCCTGCACCTCGAAGTCGAGTTCCGAGACGCGGGCCAGCAGCCGCTCCTGCACGTCGGCCACGGCGCGGTTGTAGACCGTGGGGCCGATCTCCTCCAGGAAGAAGCCCAGCAGGCCGCCGGCGGCGATGTTGCCGATCGGCTCGTCCATGTTCTCGCGGAAGTAGCGCTCGATCGACGCGATGGCCTGGGCGCGGGCTTACTTGGACAGTTCGATGGTCATGGTGGTGGCGGGTGCGGTGTCGGTGGCGGTGGAGTTTGGGGCGCGTGGCGGAACCACGGTGCCCGGCCGGTCGTCACGAGTTTCGCTTCTTTGCCTTCTTCCGGTTCGACTGCGAGCCCCAGTCGCCGCAGTCACCGCAGTCGCTGCAGTCGCACGTGTCACTGTTCAAGCCGCCGAGGTCGCAGCCGCCGAAGTCGCAGCCGCCGCAGTCGCAGTCGCCGCGCTGCCCGGCGCCGCGGCCGGCGACCCGCGACGGTCGCGCGCGGTGGACTTCGCCGCACCTCGCCAATCGCGCCTGCAGCACGGCCGTGCCTTTGACGAGGCCGAAGCGCCGGATGGCACGCGAGCCCAGCGTCGAGCAACTGGCCCGCCCGGTGTGCGTGCGGTAGGCGCAGCAGAAGCCCTTGTGGGGCGAGACGAAGCGCTTGTAGATGCCGATGCCGGCCATCGCGATACGCCGCATGGAATGGATCTCCGATGCCAAACCGCCGCACCGGCGGCCCGCATTCTTCTACTCCGGCTTCGGCGCCAACGTTATCGATACGGGCCGCGACGCGCCGTTGGCGCTTTTGACGACGAGCTTCAATTGCTCGCCGACATTGCGCTCCAGGTAGGGCTTCAAATCGCCGGCCTTCGCGCCCGCGACCGGCTTGCCTTCGACTTCCACGATGAAATCGCCCTCGACGATGCCGGCCAGGGCGGCCGGTGACGCGGGTGCCACCTTGGCGATCTTCACCGACTTGAGCGTGGGGTTCCAGAAGACGCCCTCGCCATCGATGGCCATGCTGATGCCGATGTAGCCCTTGTCCGCCGAATGGGCCGCCGACGCCGCGAGCAGCAGGAGGATCGCGATGATTTTGTGGCTGCACATGACCATGGAGTTGGATGGTTGAGGTTGACGCTTCGCTCGCCGAACTCGATGCGGGTCGAAGCAGCGGCGGTCGAGTTTGCCCTGCCGTGCCGCCACCGGTCGGTCGACATCTTACGAAGCAACTGGCCCGCCCCGTGCCGCAACCGCGGGCGACGGGTCTTGCGGCAACTGCGTGCCTTGCGACCACACCGCGCGCCAGGCGCCGGCCTGCAAGGCATAGAGGTCCGTGTGCCAGCACTCGACGACCTTGCCCGATGGAAAGGTGATCGTGGCCTGGTACCGGACCGCGGCCATGCCCGGAGACACTCGAACTCGCATGGGGCCGTGTTCCCAGCTTGCATAGAACACGTCCTGCGCCATCAGGGCGAGGTAGCGCTCCAGGCTCATGACGCGACCGGGGACACTGATTAATTCGTAGTCCGGCGCATGCGGCCGCCGGATGGCTGCCACGTCTCGGGCAACGAGCGCCCGCGTGCGCTCGACCTCGAGCGCGCGGAAGAAGTCTTCATCCGGCATCGCGGGCGGCGAGGGGCGCAGGTCAGCCGGCATCACGCTGAGCAAGCCCATGGTCGTGCTTGAACCGGGGCACCGGCTGGATCCGTGAATGGCAGGCACCCGTTCGCGTGATGGTCGAGCCCACGGCGTACAGATGCGTCGCTCGACGCCAGGCGCGATCCTTCTTGCTCGTCAGGCCGCTCGTGGCCGGTACGAAGCCGCATGCTCGGCATTCAGGCCGCACTCGCGGCGCTCGGTGACGAAGGCCGGTCATGCAGCATGTAGATGGCGGGGCCATCGGGGGTGACGATTTGCTTGACCTGGCGAAACCCGGCGTTCTCGTAACAGCGAATCGCGCGGAGATTGTGTGGCGCCGGATCGGTTTGAACCTTCGTGACCTCGGGATTGCTGAACAGCGTGCTCACAAGCGCTCGGACAAGCTGTGTGCCGAGACCCTGCCCGAGTCGTTCGGGAAGGGCGATGAACTGGTCGATACCACGCACGCCCGGATCGGTTTCATCCGGCCACCAACCGTCCCCGGAGCCGAGCGCCACATACGACTGCGCGTAGGCAAAGGGCATGCCGTCAAGCAGCCCGATGTACGGGACGACGCTCTCCTGCGCCAGCACCCGTGGCAGATAGTGCTCGTGCACCGCTTGCAGCGACGGGCGTTCTCCACCCCACCATTCGACGATGTGCGGTCGATTCAGCCACTGGTGAAGCATGCTCAGATCGTGCTCGGTCATCAGACGGAGCGTGACGATGGGAGAGGTCATGCCGAACGAGCCTGTCGCGCGTGCCGACTGATCGAGTGCGAGTGGCTGCTACGCCTGCTTGCTCTTGAACGCCTGCACCACCAGCTTCTCCAGCACCTTCGGATCGATGTCCGTCATGCGGCTGACGTACAAACAACCCTTGCCCAACTTGTGCTTGCCCAGCTTGGCGAGCAGTTCGTCGGCCCGCTCGCCTCGGGTGACACCGTAGATGGAGATGTCGCCCTTGCGCGAGGAGAACCCGACCGAGCAGATCTCGCCGACCTTGCCGCCCGCAAGCTCGTACTGGTGGACGCCGAAGCCGACGATGGCAGGCCCCCACATCACCGGCGGCGCCTTCGTTGCCTTGGCCATGAGCGCCATCAGGGCGGCACAGTCGTTGCGCCTGGACTCGTCCGCAATTGCCGCAATGTAGGCGGACGGATCAGTTGCAGAGGCTTTTGTCTTGTTCTCAGCCACGGGTACCTCCTGGCACGAATTGCGATCGATGAGCGAACAGCGCTGCAAGAAGCTGAACCCTCAAGCGTCGATCGCCACGCATGGTCAAACGCAGAAACTCGCGCTGCCACGCGTTCCAATGGGGAGCGCCGCGCCGAGTGCCGATCGATTGCACGCCGCAGCCTGCAGCGCCGATGGCGCCAAGTCCGTCGGGGCGAACGCGACCGCGACTGCTTTGGTCGAAGGGCAATCCGAGTGAGGGGTTCATAGTTCAAATTGACGGTATTGGGTGCACACCCCCTCGTGAACGCTATTGATGGTGGACGTACTCAGCCCAACTGGCGTGCCCACGAGGCCATGTAGAAAATAGATGCTCACTCACCTCTCCTCGCGGGCCAGCTTTGTGGCGAGTTCGTAGATCTGTTGGCGAACAGTATCGAACCGCTCGTTGATGTCTTTGTTCGTGCCGTGCTGAGAGGCTGAAAGCACTACGTCATTGAGGCTTCCCATGCCGCCGTAGGCGGACAGAAGATGCTCGATTCCATAGAAATCAAGTGCTCGGATGCGCCGGGCATCCTGGGCAAGCCAGGTCGCCCAGGATGGATGCGCGTGGGCGTGCAGTATTGAGGACGCTTCTTCTACCAATGTTGAGAGCCGCGCAATGTCCGGGTGCATTTGTGACGCCTAACGAATGAAAGGGACTTCCCCATCCCGAACGCGCCGCGACGTGTGGCGGCCTTCGGCAACCAAGTGCCACGGTGGGGTTGCGAATCTCATCCTGTCGCTCGAAAGGGGAAGGCCATGGCAATCGTATTCGTCGGCATCGATCTCGCCAAGAACCTGTTCGCCGTGCACGGCGTTGACGCCGCCGGGCGGGTGGCGCTGCAGCGGCCCGCCGTGCCGCGCGACAAGCGGCTCGCGTTGGTGGCCGAACTGCCGCCGTGCACCAACGGCATGACGTCCTGCTCCGGCGCCCACCACTGGGCGCTGCAGTTCTCCGCCTTTGGCCACGCCGTGCGGCTGGTGGCTCCGAAGTTCGTGGCACCGTATCGCCTGTCGGGCAAGACCGGCAAGAACGACGCAGCCGATGCCGCGGCCATCTGCGAGACCATCCAGCGAGACCATCCAGCGCACCCACAAGCGCTTCGTGCCGGCCAAGAGCGTGGAGCAGCAGAATCAACTGATGGTGTCACCGCCGGTTGAATACTCCCCAGATCGGGCGGTTGAAACTCCCCCAGTCTGATCCTTCGCGCGTAGCCGGGCCGAGCCCCGAGGCGCTGCGCGCGGTGCCGGCCGAGGTGATCGAGGACGCGGGCAACGAGTTGTCCGGCGTGGCGCGCTTGGCGCTGCAGCGCGCGCACCTGCACTGGATCGACATCGATCTGCAGATGGCCTGGTGCGACGAGCGCATCGCCTGTCATGTGCGATCCGACGAGCGCGCCAAGGCGGCAGCCACGCTGCAAGGCATCGGCCCCATCACCGCCTCGGCGCTGGTGGCCAGCGTGGGAGACTTCGGCCAGTTCGCCAATGCGTGCCAGTTCGGCGCCTGGCTGGGCCTGGTGCCGAGCCAGGACTCCAGCGGCGGCAAAGCCAGCCTCGGGCGCATCAAAAGACGCGGCGACGACTACCTGCGCACGCTGCTGATCCAGGGCGCCAAGTCCGCGGTGATGAGAGCCGGCCAACGCAGTGATCGCATAAACCAGTGGATGGTGCAGCTCAAGGAGCGCGTGGGCTGGCAGAAGGCTGTCGTCGCGCTGGCCAACAAGAACGCGCGCATCCTGTGGGCGGTGCTCACGCGCGGCAAGGCGTTCGATCCCAATCATGTTCCCGGGCCACCTACTGAAGCCGGGCTGTAGATGTGCAGCCTGTCCGTCGCCGGTAACGCCTTCGAGCCGCACGCCCGATCGATCCAGAGAAAGGAATACCGCTCGACAGGAAGAAGACCGAAACGCCGTTGACTCAGCGGGAAGTCCCTGTAGAAGGTTAGGGCAACGCTGCAAAAGGTCAGCCGCTCGCGTCAATTAGACGTTATCAACCGATGAAGCAGCAAACCCTTGCGATGGCCGCCGACCAAGGCGAGAACTTCGAGCGATTCCGCCGCCCGACGCGGCGCGACGAGTTCCT
>JAIUPH010000017.1 GCA_020161065.1 Pseudomonadota bacterium | reverse complement strand
TGCGCGACGGTCCGCGTGCCCCAAACCGCCTGCCAGATGATCCATGTACTGGTCGAACTCGGTGCTTGCATCCATCGTTCCTCGCGCAAAGGATGAAGAGATGCATATAATGCCTTGATTTTAATGACACAGTAAGACTAGCCGCCGCACATTTTGATGGTCCAACGAGAGACCACTGATTCAAAACGCGGAGAATGATCCAGTGATGCTGCCCGCCGACATGTTGCTCTCGAGCTTGGGTCGTTCGCACACGGACCCAGCGGTTGTCTCCCTTATGAGCGAACTCGGACTTCGCAATAGCAAGATCAAGCTGAAGCGAGGTGAATCTGACACTGCGCTGGCTGCGCCGGCGAAAGGGATCGACGTCGTTTTCTCCGACCCGTCCGTGCACGATGTGCCGCAGGGTCGGCCGCAGGGCACGCTGATTCTCAGCGCCATCTTCTTTTTCTCTCAAGGTAGTCAGGGTCATCAACAATTCCAAGGCGAGTTGCCACATGGCTTGAGCTTCTCGATGGAGCGCGGCGAGGTTCACAAGATGCTGGGTGTGCCGGAGTGGACCAGTCCGCTACTGCCCATTGATCGTTGGGTGACGGGGTCGTATCGAACGATCGCGTATTTCGATGAAGACAGCGACATCATTCTGTATGTCAATTGTTCGCTGCCAGAACGTTGACGCCGAATCTGATTGTCGACTCGCGAATTCGCGGTTTGACTATCGACCAGATGCTGGGTGACATTCTGAAAGTCGCGGAATGCCCGGATGAGCAAAGGGCGTCGGCAGGCTGAAGCCTGCAGCGCCGCGTGGCACTCGCGCCATGGCGACGCACCGGCCGACGCGCCGCGGCCCGCCACAGGACCGTGCCACACCCGCCCACGCACGCACCCGCTTGATACGGTGACCCGTATGCCGTAAGATACCCACATGGGTATCAATCGCCTCCTCCGCCCGACCGCCGCGACGCGGGCGCTGGCGCTCACCGCCGGCTTGCTGGCCGCGCTGACCGCGCCCGCCGCCGAAGTCCCGCTGACCGAAGCCCGGCGCGGCCCGTTGGGCGGCGCGCTGTCGCTGGAAGCCCATGTCGAGGCGCTGCGCCAGGCCACGGTGGCGGCGCAGTTGGGCGGCAACGTGCTGGCGCTGCTGGTGAAGGCGGGCGATCGCGTCAAGGCGGGCCAGGCGCTGGCGCGCATCGACGAGCGCGATGCCCAGGCCGGCGTGCAGCGCAGCGAGGCCGGCTTGGTGCAGGCCGAGGCCGAGGCGCGCAACGCGCGCATGGCGCTGGAGCGCACGCGCGAGCTGCGCACGCAAGGCTTCATCAGCCAGGCCGCGGTGGACAGCGCGGAGACGCAGTTCAAGGCCACGCAGGCCGGCGTGCAGCAGGCGCAGGCCGCGCGCTCGCAGGCGGCTCTGGCGCGCGGCTTCGCCGCCGTGGTGGCGCCGTTCGACGGCGTGGTGCTGGCCACCCACGTCGAGGCCGGCGACCTCGCCGCGCCGGGCCGCGCCATTGCCACGCTGTATGCGCCCGGCGCGCTGCGCGCGGTGACGCAGGTGCCGCTGTCGCAGGCGGCGCTGGCGCGCGGGGCGGCGCAGGCCGAAGTCGAACTGGCCAACGGCCAGCGCGTCAAGCCGCTGCGGCAGACCGAGCTGGCCAGCGCCGACCCGGTGTCGCAGACCGTCGAGTGGCGGCTCGACCTGCCGCCCGCGGCGCTGCCCGGCCTGCTGCCGGGCCAGGCCGCGCGCGTGCGCTTCAGCGGCGGCGCGCTGCCCGCGGGCGCCGGCGCGCAGGCCTTGCGGCTGCCGGCCAGCGCGGTGCTGCGCCGCGGCGAGCTGACGGCCGTCTACGTCGCGCAGGGGCAGGGCTTCGCGCTGCGCGCGGTGCGCCTGGGCGCCGAGCGCGCCGGCGCCGAGGTCGAAGTGCTCGCCGGCCTGCAGCCGGGAGAGCAGGTGGCGGTCGACGCGCTGAAGGCCGGCCTGGCCGATGCGCGCCCGGCGAGTCCGGCACGCCCGGCGAGCCCGGCGAGCCTGGCAAGTCCAGCGAATCCGGCACGCCCGGCGCGCTGACGACGGGGCGCGCCGATGCACGACCACACCCGCCTGGGCCCTTCGGGCCGCCTGGCCGCCGCCTTCCAGGCCAACGCGCTGACGCCGCTTCTGGCGCTGGTGGCGTTGTTGCTGGGCCTGTTCGCGGTGTGGGTCACGCCGCGCGAGGAAGAGCCGCAGATCAACGTCACGATGGCCAGCGTGATCATCCCCTTCCCGGGGGCGGCGGCGGCCGACGTGCAGAACATGGTGGCGCGACCGGCCGAGCAGGTGCTGTCGCAGATCGCCGGCATCGAGCACACCTACTCGGTGGCGCGGCCGGGGCTGGCGATGGTGACGGTGCAGTTCCAGGTGGGCGTGCCGCGCACCGAGGCGCTGGTGCGGCTGTACGACGTGATCAACGCCAACCAGGACTGGCTGCCGCGCGGCCTGGGCACGCTGACGCCCATCGTGCGGCCCACCGGCATCGACGACGTGCCGGTGGTGGCCGTCACGCTGTGGGGCCGCGACGGCCGCAGCGCCGCCGAGTTGGAAGCCGTGGCGCACACGATGGAGGCCGAGCTCAAGCGCGTGCCCGGCGCGCGAGAGGTGCGCACCATCGGCGGGCCGGGCCGCGCCGTCAACGTCAGCCTGGACCCCGGCCGCCTGCGCGAGCGCGGCGTCGACCTGCTGCGCCTGCAGCAGACGCTGGCCGCCGCCAACCAGGGCCTGCCGGCCGGCAGCGTGATCGACGACGCCGGCGCCGGCCGCCTGCTGAGCGTGGAGACCGGCGAGTTCCTGCGCGACGCCGACGAGGTGGGCCAGCTCGTGGTGGGCGTGCACGAGGGCAAGCCCGTTTACCTGCGCGAGGTGGCGCGCGTCGAAGCCGGCACCGCCCAGGCGCAGCGTTATGTCTGGTTCACGCCGGGCGCCGCGGCCCGCGCGGCCGCCGGGGCTGAGCGTGCAGCCGGCGCGGCCAGTGCCGCTGGTGCCACCGATGCCGCCGACCCCAGGCCCGGCGCCGTCTACCCGGCGCTGACGCTGTCGGTCACCAAGAAGCCCGGCGTCAACGCGGTGGACGTGGCCGAGGCCGTGCGCCAGCGCGTGCAGGCGCTGCACAACACGGTGATCCCCGAAGGCGTGCAGGCCAGCATCACGCGCGACTACGGCGCCACCGCCGCCGAGAAGGCCAACAAGCTGATCCAGAAGCTGGCGTTCGCCACCGGCTCGGTGATCCTGCTGGTGGGGCTGGCGCTGGGCCGGCGCGAGGCGGTGATCGTCGGCGCCGCGGTGATCCTGACGTTGACGGCCACGCTGTTCGCCAGCTGGGCCTGGGGCTTCACGCTCAACCGCGTGAGCCTGTTTGCGCTGATCTTCTCGATCGGCATCCTGGTCGACGATGCCATCGTCGTCGTCGAGAACATTCATCGCCACCAGCAGCTCGAACCGGGCCGCCCGCTGCGCGACATCATCCCGGCGGCGGTCGACGAAGTCGGCGGACCGACGATCCTGGCCACGCTGACGGTGATCGCCGCGCTGCTGCCCATGGCTTTCGTCAGCGGGCTGATGGGGCCGTACATGAGCCCGATCCCCATCAACAGCAGCCTGGGCATGGCGCTGTCGCTGGCCATCGCCTTCACCGTCACGCCCTGGCTGGCGCTCAAGCTGATGCGCGGCAGCCCCCACGGCGCGGCGGACGCGGCGGCAGCGCCGCCGGGCGGACTGGCGGCGCGGCTGCCGCGCCTGTTCGAGCGCCTGCTGCGCCCGCTGCTGGACCGCGCCGCGCGCCGCTGGGCGTTGCTGGGCGGCGTGGTGGCGGCGCTGGCGCTGTCGGTGTCGCTGGCGCTGCTGCCCAACTCGGCCATCGGCGTGGTGCTGAAGATGCTGCCCTTCGACAACAAGAGCGAGTTCCAGCTCGTGCTGGACATGCCCGCCGGCACGCCGCTGGAAGACACCGCCGCGGCGCTGCAGGAGCTGGGCGCCTACCTGGCGGCCCAGCCCGAGGTCGTCGATCTTCAGGGTTATGCCGGCACCGCCGGCCCCATCACCTTCAACGGCCTGGTGCGGCAATACAACCTGCGCAGCGACGCCGAGCAGGGCGACCTGCAGGTCAACCTGGTCGACAAGCACCACCGCCACGAGCAAAGCCACGCCATCGCACAGCGCCTGCGGCCGGCGCTGGACGCCATTGCGCAGCGCCATGGCGGCAAGCTCAAGGTGGTGGAAGTGCCGCCCGGCCCGCCCGTGCAAAGCCCGCTGGTGGCCGAGGTCTACGGCCCCGACGAGGCCGGCCGCCAGCAGCTGGCGGCGCGGCTGGAGCAGGCCTTCCGCGCCACGCCCGATATCGCCGCCGTCGATTCCAGCGTGCGCGCCGAGGCGCCGCGCGCCTTCCTGCGGCTGCAGCGCCAGCGCGCGGAAAGCCTGGGCATCCCGGCGGCGCAGGTGGCGCAGACGGTGCAGGCCGCGCTCTCGGGCGTCGACGCCGCGTGGCTGCACGACGGCCACAGCAAGTACCCGGTGCCGGTGCGGCTGCAGCTGCCGCGCGAGGCACAGGTGGGGCTGGACGCGCTGCTGGCGCTGCCGATGCGCGCGGCGACCCCGGCAGGGACCGCCGGTCCGGGGGCACTGGTGCCGCTGTCGGAGCTGGTGCGCGTCGAGCGCGGCGTGATCGACAAGCCGCTCTTCACCAAGGACCTGCAAGGCGTGAGTTATGTTTTCGGCGACGTCGGCCGGCGCGCGCAGGGCGCGCAGATCCCCGACTCGCCGCTGTACGGCTTGTTCGCCATCCGCCAGCAGCTGCCGCAGGTGGCGCTGCCGGGCGCCGGCGCGGTCGGCGAATACTGGATCCGCCAGCCGGCCGACCCGTTCCGCCAGTACGCCGTCAAGTGGGACGGCGAATCGCAGATCACCTACGAGACCTTCCGCGACATGGGCGCCGCCTACGGCGTGGGCCTGATCCTGATCTACCTGCTGGTGGTCTCTCAGTTCAAGAGTTATCTGGCGCCGCTGGTGATCATGGCGCCGATCCCGCTGACCATCGTCGGCGTGATGCCGGGGCACGCGCTGCTGGGCGCGCCGTTCACCGCCACCAGCATGATCGGCATGATCGCGCTGGCCGGCATCATCGTGCGCAACTCCATCCTGCTGGTCGATTTCATCGAGCTGCAGCTGGCGCGCGGCATGGCCTTCAAGGACGCGGTGATCAGCGCGGCCGCGGTGCGCGCGCAGCCCATCGCGCTGACCGGGCTGGCCGCGATGATCGGCGCCGCCTTCATCCTCGACGACCCCATCTTCAACGGCCTGGCGATCTCGCTGCTGTTCGGCATCGCGGTGTCCACGCTGCTGACGCTGGTGGTGATCCCGGTCCTGTACTACGCGCTGTTCCGCCGGCGCATCGAAGGCGGTCAAGCCGCGCCCGCCTGAGGCCGGCCGAGCGAGCAAGGAGACACGCAGATGGCCCACATCGTCGTCATGGGCGCCGGCATCGGCGGCATGCCCGCCGCCTACGAGCTGCGCGAGCGGCTGGCGCGGGAGCACCGCATCACCGTCGTCGGCGCGCAAAGCTACTTCCAGTTCACGCCGTCCAACCCCTGGGTGGCGGTGGGCTGGCGCCAGCGGTCCGACATCGTGCTGCCGATCGCGCCGCTGCTGGAGCGCAAGGGCATCGCCTTCGTCGCCCAGGCGGTGACGGCCATCGACGCGCCGGCCAACCGCGTGACGCTGGCCGACGGCCAGGTGCTGGACTACGACTACCTCGTGGTCACCACCGGCCCGCGGCTCAGCTTCGACGAGGTGCCCGGCGCCGGGCCGCTGTCGTCGGGCGGCGGCGGGCACACGCATTCGGTGTGCACGGTGGACCATGCCGAGGCCTTCTGGGCCGACTACCAGCAGTTCCTGCAGGACCCGGGGCCGCTGGTGATCGGCGCCATGCCGGGGGCCAGCTGCTTCGGCCCGGCGTACGAGTTCGCCTTCATCGTCGACGCCGACCTGCGCCGCCGCAAGCTGCGCCACAAGGTGCCGATGACCTACGTCACCAGCGAGCCCTACATCGGCCACCTGGGGCTGGGCGGCGTGGGCGACAGCAAGAGCATGCTGGAAAGCGAGCTGCGCAACCACGACATCAAGTGGATCTGCAACGCCAAGACCACCAGGGTCGAGGCCGGCCGGCTGTTCACGACCGAGGTCGACGGCCTCGGCAACGTGTACAAGGAGCACGAGCTGCCCTTCAAACTGAGCATGATGCTGCCGGCCTTCAAGGGCGTGGACGCGGTGGCCGCGGTGCCGGGGCTGTGCAACCCGCGCGGCTTCGTGCTGATCGACGAGTTCCAGCGCGCCAAGGCGTTCCGCAACGTCTTCTCGGCCGGCGTCTGCGTGGCCATTCCGCCGGTGGAAGCCACGCCGGTGGCCACCGGCGCGCCCAAGACGGGCTACATGATCGAGACCATGGTCAGCGCCATCGTGCGCAACATCGCCGACGACCTGGCCGGCAAGCCGGCCACCGCCAAGGCCACCTGGAACGCCATCTGCCTGGCCGACATGGGCGACACCGGCGCCGCCTTCGTCGCGCTGCCGCAGATCCCGCCGCGCAACGTCAACTGGTTCAAGAAGGGCCGTTGGGTGCACCTGGCCAAGATCGCCTTCGAGAAGTACTTCCTCTCCAAGATGAAGAGCGGCAACGCCGAGCCCGTCTACGAGAAGTACGTGCTCAAGGCGCTGGGCATCGTGCGCCTGGCCGACCGCTGAATCTCCCCAACCGTTCCAACCAAGGAGTGCAAACCATGACCGTCGACCGCCTGCTGCGCATCATCCCCGGCGTCTTCATCCTGCTGTCGCTGGCGCTCGGCGTCGAAGGCAGCCCGCTGTTCCACTCGAAGTGGTGGCTGGCCTTCACCGCCTTCGTCGGCCTCAACCTGCTGCAGTTCGGCTTCAGCAACTGGTGCCCGATGGGCCTGTTCCTGCGCAAGCTGGGCGTGCCCGAAGGCCGCGGCGGCGCCGCCTGCGGTACCCGCTGACGCGGCCAGCGCCGCGGCATTTGGCCACAATGGCCGCCACCGCCGTCACCATCCCACCGAGCTGCACCATGTCCATGCTTGCCGACGCCGCCACCCGCACCGACCTGCTCAACCGGCTCAAGCGCGCCGAAGGCCAGTTGCGCGGCATCCAGCGCATGATCGAGGAAGGCCAGCCCTGCCTGGACGTCGCCTCGCAGATGGCCGCCGTGCGCAAGGCGCTGGACAGCACCTACGTGCGCATGACGGTGTGCTTCATGCAACAAGAGCTGCAGCAGCGGCTGCAACTCGACGACCAGGGCGAAGGCCAGCTCGGCAGCCTGCTCGACGACGTGCAGACGCTGCTCGGCAAGGTCCGTTGATGCCCCCGGAGGTGACCCGATGACCAGCCCCCGCGAGACCGTGCGCCTGACCCAGGTGCAGGACTACCGCTTCGACGTCGCCTTCGGCGGCGACATCCCCGCGATGCACTGCGACGAACCGCCGCCGCTGGGCGCCGGCGCGGGCCCGTCGCCGGTGCAACTGCTGTGCGCCGCGGTGGGCAACTGCCTGAGCGCGTCGCTGCTGTTCGCGGTGCGCAAGTACAAGCAGGACCCCGGCACCATCGCCTGCGAGGTGCAGGCCGAGGTCGGCCGCAACGCCGAGAACCGGCTGCGCGTGCTGGGCATGGCGGTCACGCTGAACATCGGCGTGCCGGGCGACACCGTCGAGCACCTCGACCGCGCGCTGGCCAGCTTCGAAGACTTCTGCACCGTCACGCAAAGCGTGCGCACCGGCATCCCGGTCAGCGTGGCGGTGTTCGACGCCCACGGCGCGCAGCTCAAGTGACGGCCGGCGCCGCCGCGCTGAAGTACCTGTTCCCCGGCTGGTACGCGGTCGTCATGGGGCTGGCCGGGCTGTCGCTGGCCTGGCACCGCGCAACGCCGCTGATGGGCGACGGCGCCGGGCTCGCCGCGCTGCTGCTTGCCGGCCTGGCGGCGCTGGTCTTCGCCGCGCTGGCGGCGGCCACCGTGCTGCGCGGGCTGCGCCACCCCGAGGCCTGGGCCGAGGACCGCCGGCATCCGGTGCGCCACACCTTCATCGCGACGCTGCCGATCGCGGTGATCCTGCTGGCCACGGTGGCGCTGACGCAAGGCTTCGACGGCCTGTGGGTCGACGGCCTGTGGTGGCTTGGCGCGCTGGCGCAACTGGTCGTCACCGCCTGGGTGCTGGGCCGCTGGTGGCAGGGCAACGGCGCCGGCGGCCTGGTGTGGGCCGGCGTGACGCCGGCGCTCTTCATCCCCGTGGTGGGCAACGTGCTGGTGCCGCTGGCCGGCGTGCCGCTGGGCCATGCGCAATGGTCGGCGGCGCAGTTCGGCGTCGGGCTGATGTTCTGGCCGCTGGTGCTGGTGCTGGTGGTCGTGCGGCTGGCCGTCAGCGGCGCCTGGCCCGAGCGGCTGCGGCCGGCCAGCTTCATCGTCATCGCGCCGCCGGCGGTGGTGGGCTTGTCCGCGCTGCAGTTCGGCGCGCCGCTGCTGCTGGTCTGGGGCCTGTGGGGCATGGCCTTGTTCAGCCTGCTGTGGGTGGGGCTGCAGGCGCGCGCGCTGGCGGCGCTGCCTTTCGGGCTGCCGCACTGGGGCATGTCGTTCCCGCTGGCCGCGCTGGCGGCGCTGACGTTGCGCCTGGCCGGCAGCAGCGGTGGCGCGATGACCACGCTGGCCGTGCTGCTGCTGGCGCTGGCCACGCTGGTCATCGGCGCGCTGGCGCTGGCCACCGTGCGCGGCCTGCGCGACGGCTCGCTGCTGGCGCCCGAACCCGTGGGCATCCCCCTCAAGCCGATGGACGCCGGTTGACCGCATCGCCCGCGGCGTGACGCTCGCGTGACGCCGGGCTGCCTACGCTGGCCGCCGGTCAATGTCGACCACGAGCGGGGGATGCGATGAACACGATCAGATGGCAGCGCTGGCTGCACGGCGCTTTGCTGGCCGCCGGCGCCGCGGCATGGCCGGTGGCCGCCGCGCCGGTGACCTTCACGTTCGCGGGCCAGGTGCTGACCGGCGGCGGCGGCTACAGCGCCGGGGCGCCCGTGAGCTTCACGTTCACGCTGCGCGACTACCGGCCCGAGACGCTGCGCGTGTCGCCCGACCCGCCGTTCCAGCAGTCGGCCTGCTGCGCCGGCGCTTGGGGCTGGTACCAGGACCTGTGGACGCAGGCGCACCTGTGGGACGAGATCACGGGCACGGGCTTGAGCGGCCGTTGGAACCCGGTGAATACGCCCGCGCAGGCCACCACCAGCGCGCTCACCGTGTCGCTGCCGCACGCCAGCAGCAATGCCTTGCAGCTCAACGCCTTCGACCTGGGCGGCAGCCTGACGAACACCGGCCTGTTGGCCAACGGTATCAAGGTGTCGGGGTTCGAGCTGGGCTACAGCTTCCTCGGCCTGGACGTGCTGGCCGTCATCGGCGACGACCAGTTCTCCAGCCCCGTGCCCGACCCGACCGCCTTGTTCAGCCACCTCACCGGCCACTACGCGGTGGACCCGATCTTCAGCGGCAGCAGCCGCTTCTGGCTGTTCACCCCCGGGCAGGGCACGACGCAGGTGAGCTTCCGGTTGACCAGCGTGGACATCGCGTCGCCGAACGCGAATCCGGTCCCCGAGCCCGCCACCCCGTGGCTGGCGGCCGGCGCCGCGCTGTTGGGATGGGCAGGTGTGGGCCAAGGCCGGCGCCGGCGGCAGGGCCGGCAACGGCCGTAGCATCGGGGCCTTCGCATCCGGAGGCCTTTCGATGACCACCCTCTTCCGCCTGACCGCCGCCCTGGCCGTCGTGACCCTGGCTTTCGCGCTGCCGCCTGCCGCCCAGGCGCAGTCGAAGAAGGACACGCTGGTGCTGGGCATGCAGTTGGAGCCCACGCCGGGGCTGGACCCGACGGCCGGCGCCGCGTCGGCGATCGCCGAGGTCTCGCTCTACAACATCTTCGAGACGCTGACCAAGGTCAACAGCGACAGCAAGATCACGCCGCTGCTGGCCGAGAGCTGGACCGTCAGCCCCGACCTCAAGACCTACACCTTCAAGCTGCGCCACGGCGTCAAGTTCCACAACGGCGAGCCTTTCGACAGCGCCGCGGTGAAGTTCAGCTTCGAGCGCGCGGTGGCCAAGGACAGCGTCAACAAGGACAAGGCGGTGTTCGCCAACATCGACGCCATCGAGACGCCGGACGCGCACACCGTGGTGCTCAAGCTCAAGAACGGCAGCGTCGACCTGCCGTTCCAGCTGGGCCAGGGCACGGCCATCATCGTCGAGCCCAAGAGCGCGCCGACCAACGGCACGCAGCCGGTGGGCACCGGCCCTTACCGGCTGGAGGCCTGGAACAAGGGCAGCAACGTGGTGCTGACGCGCTGGGACGGCTACCGCAATGCCAAGGACGTGAAGCTGCGCCGCGTGACCATCCGCTTCATCAGCGACGTCTCGGCGCAGGTGGCGGCGCTGCTGTCGGGCGACGTCGACGTCTTCCCGCGCGTGGCCGCGCAGCGCAGCATCAAGCAGTTCCAGGAGAACAAGAAGTTCCAGGTGCTGATCAGCGGCACGCGGGCCAAGACCATCCTGGCGATCAACAACAAGCGCAAGCCGCTGGACAACGTGCTGGTGCGGCGCGCGATCTACGCCGCCATCGACCGCAAGGCGGTGATCGAAGGCGCGGCCGACGGCTTCGGCGTGCCCATCGGCAGCTTCTACACGCCGGGCGCGCCGGGCTACATCGACACCACCAGCCTCAACCCCTACGACCAGGCCCATGCGCGCGCGCTGCTGCACCAGGCCGGCGTGACGCCGCCGCTGGAGCTGACGATGAAGCTGCCGCCGGTGAGCTACGCGCGCCAGGGCGGCGAGGTGATCGCCGCGCAACTGGCCAAGGTGGGCATCAACGTCAAAATCGAGAACGTCGAGTGGGCGCAGTGGATGTCGGGCGTCTACGGCCAGAAGGCCTACGACCTGACCATCGTCTCGCACGTCGAGCCGCTGGACTTCGGCAACTTCGCGCGCCCCAACTACTACTGGGGCTACGAGTCCAAGGCCTTCAACGACCTGTGGGGCAAGATCAACGCCACCGTCAAGCAGGAAGACCGCGACAAGCTGATGGCCGAGGCGCAGAAGATGGTGGCCGAGGAAGCCGTGGCCGCCTACCTGTTCCAGCCCACCGGCCTGACCGTGGCCAGTGCCCGCGTGAAGGGGCTGTGGAAGGACATGCCGCTGTCGGCGAACGATCTGGCGGCGTTGAGCTGGCAGTGAGCCCGAACGGGCGCGGCCATCGCCGCCGCGCTCGCGTCAAGCCTTCAAGCGATACCCCGTCTTGAAGATCCAGCCCACGACCGCCAGCGCCACCAGCAGGAACAGCGCGGTGACGCCCAGGCTGATGGCGATCGGCACGTCGGCCTGGCCGTAGAAGCTCCAGCGGAAGCCGCTGATCAGGTAGACCACCGGGTTGAACAGCGCCACCGTGCGCCACGGCGGCGGCAGCATGTCGATCGAATAGAAGCTGCCGCCCAGGAAGGTCAGCGGCGTGACGATCAACAGCGGCACGAGCTGCAGCTTCTCGAAGCCGTCGGCCCAGATGCCGATGATGAAGCCGATCAGGCTGAAGGTGAACGCGGTCAGCACCAGGAAGGCCAGCATCCACACCGGGTGCAGCACGTGCAGCGGCACGAACAGCGCCGCGGTGGCCAGGATGATCAGCCCGAGGATGATGGACTTGCTGGCCGCCGCGCCGACGTAGGCGAGCACGATCTCGACGGTGGAGATGGGCGCCGACAGCAGCTCGTAGATGGTGCCCGTGAAGCGCGGGAAGTAAATGCCGAACGAGGCGTTCGACAGGCTTTGCGTCAGCAGCGACAGCATCACCAGTCCCGGCACGATGAAGGCGCCGTAGCTGACGCCGTCGACCTGCGGAATGCGCGAGCCGATGGCCGCGCCGAAGACGACGAAGTACAGCGAGGTGCTGATCACCGGCGAGATGATGCTTTGCGTCAGCGTGCGCCAGGTGCGCGCCATCTCGAAGCGGTAGATGGCCTTGATGGCTTGCAGGTTCATGCTCATGACAGCCCCTCGTCCGACGGGTACGTCGGCCGATCCCCCGAGGGAATGCGGGCCGGCTTGGGAGCGGCCCAGCGCTCGGCCCGCAGAAGACGGGTTGACACAGGGTGTCTCATGCCGCCCGGCTCTTGTCGTGCACCAGGCCGACGAAGATGTCCTCCAGCGAGCTTTGCGTGGTGTGCAGGTCCTTGAAGCCGATGCCGGCATCGGCCAGGTCCTTCAGCAGCTCGACGATGCCCACGCGCGGGCCCTGCTGCGCGTCGTAGCGGTAGATCAGCTCGTTGCCGCCGTCGGCCAGCAGCAGGCCGCGCTCGGCCAGCGCCGGCGGCAGCGCGGCCAGCGGCTGCTGCAATTGCAGCGTGAGCTGCTTGCGCCCGAGCTTGCGCATCAGCTCGGCCTTGTCCTCCACCAGGATCAGCTCGCCGCGGGTGATGACGCCGATGCGGTCGGCCATCTCCTCGGCCTCCTCGATGTAGTGCGTGGTCAGGATGACGGTGACGCCGGTCTCGCGCAGCCGGCGCACCAGCTGCCACATGTCGCGCCGCAGCTCGACGTCGACGCCGGCGGTGGGCTCGTCGAGGAACAGGATGCGCGGCTCGTGCGACAGCGCCTTGGCGATCAGCACGCGGCGCTTCATGCCGCCCGACAGCGTGCGCAAGGCGCCGTCCTTCTTGTCCCACAGCGACAGCGCCTTCAGCACCTGCTCGATGTGCGCCGGGTTCGGCGCGCGGCCGAACAGCCCGCGGCTGAGGCAGACGGTGCTCCACACGGTCTCGAAGGCGTCGGTGGTCAGCTCCTGCGGCACCAGGCCGATCAGCGCGCGCGCGGCGCGGTAGTCGCGCACGTTGTCGTGGCCGTCGACCGTGACGGTGCCGGTGCTGGCCCTGACGATGCCGCAGACGATGTTGATCAGCGTCGTCTTGCCGGCGCCGTTGGGACCCAGCAGCGCGAAGATCTCGCCGCGCCGGATTTCGAGGTCGACCGCCTTCAGCGCCACGTGGCCCGACGCATAGGTCTTGCCCAGGCCGCTGAGCTGCAGCACCGGCGGCGCCATCACTTGAAGATGATCACTGGACGTTCACTTGACGATCACTTGGCGATCACTTCGCAAAAAGCTGCGAGCGGTCGCGGAAGGACTTGAACTCCAGCGCGTTGCCCGACGGGTCGCGGAAGAACATCGTCGCCTGCTCGCCCACCTGGCCGGCGAAGCGGACGTAAGGCTCGATCACGAAGGCTACGCCGGCCGCGCGCAGGCGATCGGCCAGCGCGTGGAAGTCGTCCCAGTCCAGCACCACGCCGAAGTGCGGCACCGGCACGTCGTGGCCGTCCACCGGGTTGTGGTGGTCCGGCGCGCGCGCCGGCGCCAGGTGGGCCACGATCTGGTGGCCGAAGAGGTCGAAGTCGATCCACTCGTTGCTGGAGCGGCCCTCGGGGCAGCCGAGGAACTGGCCATAGAACCGGCGCGCGGCGGCCAGGTCGTGCACCGGAAAGGCCAGGTGGAAGGGGGCGATGGCGGTCATGGCCGGCAAGCATACGCGCAGGGTCGGGCGGCCGTCTTACGCCGGGGTCCGGCGCACGGGTCTGGCACACTGGTTCGATGACCCCGGTGATCCTGCTGCCCGGCCTGGCCTGCGACGAAGGCCTGTGGACCCACCAGCAGGCGGCGCTGGCGGCGCGCGGCCCGGTGCATGTGAGCCGCGTACACACGCAGCACGCCAGCCTGGAAGCGATGGCCGACGCGCTGCTGGCCGAGCACGCCGGCGCGCTCCACCTGGTGGGCGCCTCGATGGGCGGCATGGTGGCGCTGCATGCCGCCTTGCGCGCGCCGCAGCGCGTGGCCAGCCTGGCGCTGCTGGGCACCAGCGCGCGGGCCGATACGGCGGAGCTGATCGCCCTGCGCCGCGAGGCCTGCGCGCTGTTCGAGCAAGGCCGCGTCGACGAGGTGCTGCGCGCCAACCTGACCTTCGCCTTCCATCCGGCCCACCAGCGCGACGCGTCGCTGACGCAGGCCTACCTGGCGATGATCCACCGTGCCGGCGCGGCGCAGCTCGTCGCGCAGAACCGCGCGGTGATGGCGCGGCCCGACCTGCGGCCGCGGCTGGCCGGCCTGCGCTGCCCCACGCTGGTGGCGGTGGGCGAGGCCGACGCGCTGACGCCGCCCGAATGCGCGCAGGAGATCGCCGCGGCCATTGCCGGCGCGCGGCTGCACACCGTGGCCGGCGCCGGCCACATGCTGACGCTGGAGCAGCCCGCAGCGGTGACTCAGCTGCTGCTGGATTGGCTGGATGGGGGCGCTCGCTAGGCCATAATCCGCGCGCCCTCGCGCCGGAGAGAGCGCTTCGCATGCTCAACGTCTTCACCCTTGCCAATGGCCGGCTGTTCCAGGAAGAGATCGAAGACCCCGCCAAGCTGGCCCACCTGCAGCCGATCTGGGTCGATCTGGAAGCCCCCACGGCCGAGGAAAAGGGCTGGATCAGCAACCGCTTCGGCCTGACCATCCCCAGCGACGTGGTCGACGACGACCTCGAGGAGTCGGCCCGCTTCTACGAGGAAGACAACGGCGAGCTGCACATCCGCTCCGACTTCCTGATCGAAGGCGACGGCGGCCCCGACTCCAAGCCCAGCCGCAACGTGCGGGTGGCCTTCATCCTGCACCACAAGGTGCTGTTCTCGATCCACGCCGAAGACCTGCCGGTGTTCCGGCTGCTGCGGCTGCGCGCGCGCCGCATCCCGGCGCTGATCGAGGACGCCAAGGACGTGCTGCTCAAGCTCTACGACGCCGACGCCGAGTACAGCGCCGACGCGCTGGAAGGCATCTACGACAACCTGGAGGCGGTGAGCGCGCGCGTGCTGCGCAAGGACGTCGACGACGCCGCCGCCGGCGAGGCGCTGACCGCCATCGCGCGCGAGGAAGACTTGAACGGCCGCATCCGCCGCAACGTGATGGACACGCGCCGCGCCCTGAGCTTCATGATGCGCAGCCGCATGCTCAACGCCGAGCAGTTCGAGGAAGCGCGGCAGATCCTGCGCGACATCGATTCGCTCGACTCGCACACCGCCTTCCTGTTCGACAAGATCAACTTCCTGATGGACGCCATCGTCGGCTTCATCAACATCAACCAGAACAAGATCATCAAGATCTTCTCGGTCGCCAGCGTGGCGCTGCTGCCGCCGACGCTGATCGCCAGCATCTACGGCATGAACTTCAGGATGATCCCCGAGCTGGAATGGCGCTACGGCTACGTCTACGCCATCGGGCTGATGCTGGCTTCGGTCGCCGCGCCCTTCATCTACTTCCGCCGCAAGGGCTGGCTGAAGTAGGCGCAAGCGACGGGGAAGACAAGACTGCTGTGCGGCGCCCCCGGGCGAACGAGGGAGGGAGGGAGGAGGAGGAGAACCGCCCGAGGATTCCGGCAGCGCAAGGCCGCCGAACCGCACAACAGGAAAATTGGCAATGGCCCTTGTGACCGGGCCCGTCGGCCGAAGTTCCGTTGCTGATTTGTAATCAATTGGCCGGTTCGGCCAGCAGCTTCTCGACCTCGCGCACGAACTCGGGGCTCAAGGGGTCGGTCGCGCTGGGCCGGCTGATCACCTGGCGGCCGTCGCGCGAGACCAGGTACTTGTGGAAGTTCCAGCGCGGCGCCTGGCCGGTCTTGGCCGCCAGCGCGGTGTACAGCGGGTTCACCGCGACGCCGCTGCCGGGCTTGACGCTGCTCTTGGCGAACATCGGAAACCGCACGGAGAAAGTGTTTTCGCAGAAGTCAGCAATCGCTTCGTTGCTGCCCGGCTCTTGCGAGAAGTCGTTCGACGGAAAGCCCAGCACCACCAGGCCGCGGCTGCCGTAGCGCTGGTACAGCGCCTCCAGCGCCTTGTACTGCGGCGTGAAGCCGCAATAACTGGCGGTGTTGACCACCAGCAGCACCTTGCCGCTGTAGCTGCACAGCTCGATGGGCTTCTCGTCCTGCAGCCGCGGCTGGCGCTGCTGCAGCAACTCGGGGCAGGCGGCCGCGGCGGCCTGCGCCGGGGCCGCGGCCAGGGCAGGCGCGGCGGCCGGCAAGGCGATGGCCGACGCCAGCGTCAGCCCTGCGAGGGCGGTGATTGCACGGTTTGCTGCTCGTCTTGCTGCACGACTTGCGGCCATGGGCACCTCCAGCGCGGGTCATTCTGTGCCGTCGCGGGCCAAGCTGCCACCTAGAATCGCGAACCCCTGCCAGCAACGCGCCATGCTCTATCCGGAACTCTTCAAGCAACTCGAAGCCGTGCGCTGGAGCATGGACCGCGACATCCCCTGGTCCCGCTTCGAGGCCCAGCAGCTCAGCGACGAACAGGCGCAGACCATCAAGATGAACGCCATCACCGAGTGGGCGGCGCTGCCGGCCACCGAGATGTTCCTGCGCGACAACCGCGACGACAGCGACTTCAGCGCCTTCATGAGCGTGTGGTTCTTCGAGGAGCAGAAGCACAGCCTGGTGCTGATGGAGTACCTGCGGCGCTTCCGCCCCGAGCTGGTGCCCAGCGAGGACGAGCTGCACGCGGTGCGCTTCGAGTTCGACCCCGCGCCGGCGCTGGAAACGCTGATGCTGCATTTCTGCGGCGAGATCCGCCTCAACCACTGGTACCGCCGCGCCGCCGAATGGCACACCGAGCCGGTGATCAAGACGATCTACGAAACGCTGGCGCGCGACGAAGCCCGCCATGGCGGCGCCTACCTGCGCTACATGCGGCGGGCGCTGTCGCGCTTCGGCGACGAGGCGCGCGCGGCGTTTGCCAAGGTCGGCGTGCTGATGGCCAGCGCGCGCCGCACCGCGCAGGCGCTGCACCCGACCAACCTGCACGTCAACGAGAAGCTGTTCCCGCGCGACACCATCCAGAGCCGGTTGCCCGACCCGCAGTGGCTGGAAGCCTGGCTGGACCGCCAGATCCAGTTCGACGCCGGCTGGGAAGGCAAGGTGGTCGACCGCATCCTGCACAACATGAGCCTGCTGATGGACCGCAGCTTCTCCACGGTGCAGGAGCTCAACCGCTTCCGCAAGGAGATGGCGGCGCGGCTGGTGGCCGCGGCGCCGGGCAGCGCTGGCCCGGCGATCGGCGCGCAGCCGGCTTGATGCGGGCCTGATGCCGGCCTGATGCCGGCCTGCTTGCCGCCCTGATCGCCGTCGCGGGTCGCCGCGGCCGCGCCTACTTCTTGCTCATCGCGGCGAACTTCTCGCCGGCCAGCTTGCGGTCGGCGTTGACCTTCTGCACGCTGGGCCGCTCGCCCAGCAGCTTGAGGTAGGCCTTCCAGTCGATGCCGGCATCGGCCACGAGGTCGCTGCCCAGCACCGCCTTGGTCGCATTGGCCACCGTCGGCAGGCACGAGAAGGCCGAGCAGTCGGCCAGCGTGAAGCGGTCGCCGGCGATGTAGGGCGAGAACTTGACCAGGCGCTTGAGCGCCGCGAGGTTCTTCGTCAACTGCTTGCGCACGCGCTCCTGCACCTCGGGCGCGCAGGTGCCGCCGAAGTAGGCCTGGCCGTACAGCTCGCGCCCCAGCAATTCGACGTGCATGTCCAGGAAGGTGCACAGCTCGCGCATCTTGGCGGCGGCGTAGGCGTCTTTCGGCGCCAGCGGCGGCTCGGGGTAGGCGGCTTCCAGCCAGTCGTTGATGACCTGGCTTTCGGCCAGCGGGCCCTGCGGCGTGCGCACGAAGGGCACCTTGCCCAGCGGCGAGGCGGCGAGCACCGCCTCGTCCTTGCTGCCGGTGACCACCCAGTCTTCCTCGAACGGCAGGCCTTTTTCCAGCAGCGCCAGTTTGACCTTGTTGTAGTAGTTCGAGATCGCGAAGCCGCACAGCGTGATCATGGTCGTTCGTCTCCTTGGGGCTGATGGAACACGGCCTGCCACAGCGCCAGCACGGCATCGCGCTCGGCCGCGAACTGCTCGGGCGGGAATTGCGTGGGCTGCTCGTCCAGCCGCGCGCGGTGCTGGGCGCGGCGCAGCTCGCGGTAGGCGTCGGCGGCGGCGCGGCCGATGCCGGCGGCCAGCAGGCCGGCCGCTTCGGCGCGCTGCAGCAAGGCGATGTTGCCGGCGTTGTCCAGCAGCGTGGGCTGGTGCGCGGCGTAGGCCAGCACCAGGTACTGCACCGCGAACTCGACGTCGACCATGCCGCCGGCGCTGTGCTTGACGTCGAAGCGCCCGGCCGGCACCGGCCGCGCCTGGCGCAGCTTCTCGCGCATGGCGCGCACTTCCTCGCGCAGCGCGGCGGCGTCGCGCACGGCGGTCAGCACGGCGCGGCGCGTGGCCTCGAAGCGCGGCGCCACGCGCTCGCAGCCGGCGGCGAAGCGCGCGCGCGTCAGCGCCTGGTGCTCCCAGGTCCACGCGGTGTTGCTGCCGCGGCCCGCCTGGTAGCTCTCGAAGGCGCTGACCGAGGTCACCAGCAGCCCGGAGTTGCCGTTGGGCCGCAGCGCGGTGTCGATGTCGAACAGCTCGCCGGCCGCGGTGCGCAGCGTCAGCCAGGTGATGAGCTTGCGCACGAAGGCGCCGTAGACCTCCAGCGCGTGGTCCTTGTCGGCCTCGTCGCCGTCGTCGTAGAGGAAGACGACGTCGAGGTCGCTGCCGTAGCCCAGCTCCTTGCCGCCCAGCTTGCCGTAGGCGATGACGGCCAGGCCGCAGTCGTCGCGGTGGCGCTTGGGGAAGCGCGCCCAGGCCCAGCGCTGCGCGATGGTGAGCACCGCGTCGGCCAGCGCCGACAGGTCGTCGGCCACCTGCTCGACCGTCAGCTCGCCTTCGACGTCGCGCACCAGCGTGCGGAAGACCTCGGCGTGGTGCGCGCGGCGCAGCGTGTCGAGCAGCTGCTCTTCGTCGGCCTCGCCCGAGCGCTCCCAGCCGGCGCGGCGGTCTTCCAGCTCCTGCAGGAAGGCCTCGCGGTCGAAGCGCTGGTGCAGCAGCCGCGGGTCGGCCAGCTCGTCGATCACGCCGGGGTGGCGCATCAGGTACTGCATGGGCCAGCGCGCCAGGTCCAGCAGCCGCAGCAGCCGGCGCTGCACGTCGGGCCGCTCGACCAGCAGCGCGAAGTAGCTCTCGCGGCGCAGCAGCGGCTCCATCCAGTCGATGAAGCGCGTGGCCGCCTGCGCCGAGCATTCGCCGTCGCGCAGCGCCTGGCCGGTCTTTTGCACCAGGCGGCCCAGGCGCAGCCGGCTTTCGTCGCGCAGCGCCAGCACGCGCGGGTGCGTGGCCCAGGGGCGCACGCGCTCGGCCAGCTCGGGCGGCAGCGCGTCGAGCAGCGCCTCGCTGTCCACCGGCAACGGACCGTTGCCGCAAGCCTTGCAGCCGTTGGCGCCGCTGCGCGCGGGGCCGGCCTGGCCGTCGCCGAGCAGCACGTCGAACTCGCCGGCCACCAGCTCGCGCACCTCGCACAGGCGCTCGATCAGCTCGCAGGCGTCGCGGCCTTCCGAGGGGCGGCAGGCCAGGCCCATGCTGGCGGCGATCCAGGCGAGGTCGGCATCGGCGGTGGGCAGCAGATGGGTCTGCTGGTCGTCGAGGTACTGGATGCGGTGCTCGACGCGGCGCAGGAAGTCGTAGGCGGCCGACAGCGCGTCGGCCGTCTCGGCCTTCATCAGCCCGCGCCCGGCGAGGCGCTGCAAGGCCTTCTGCGTGGAGCGCGTGCGGATCTCGGGGAACTGGCCGCCGCGCACCACCTGCATCAGCTGCACGATGAACTCGATCTCGCGGATGCCGCCGCGGCTGAGCTTGACGTCATTGGCGCGCTCGGGCCGGCCGGCGGCACGGCGCTGCGCTTCGTCGCGGATCTTGCGGTGCAGCTGGCGCAGGCCTTCGAAGACGCCGTAGTCCAGGTAGCGCCGGTAGACGAAAGGCGTGACCAGCGAGCGCAAGGCCAGCGCACGCTCGCTGACGATGGCCGCCGCCGGCGCCACGATGCGGCTCTTCAGCCAGGCAAAGCGCTCCCACTCGCGGCCCTGCACCTGCAGGTACTCCTCCAGCATGCCCAGGCTGCACACCGGCGGCCCCGAGTTGCCGTTGGGCCGCAGCGCCAGGTCGACGCGGAAGACGAAGCCGTCCTCGGTGGTGTCGCCGATCAGCGCGTACAGCCGCTTGGCAACGCCGCTGAAGTACTCGTGCGCGGAGACGGCACGAACGGAGCCCCCAGGTCCGTCGCCTTGCGACGGCCCGCCCCCCGAGGGGGTCAGGCCATCTTGGGAGCGGCCCGGCGATGGCCTGACACCATCGGTCTGGCCTTCATCCTCGTAGACATAGATCAAGTCGATGTCGGACGAGACGTTCAGCTCGCGCGCGCCGAGCTTGCCCATGCCGACGATCCAGAAGTCGATGCGCCGGCCGGCCTCGTCGCGCGGCTGGCCGTGGCGCTGGTCGGCATCGGCCAGCGCCTGGGCCAGCGCCAGTTCGAGCGTGGCCTCGGCCAGGTGCGTCATCGCGCCGGTCACCGCCGGCATCGGCGCGGCCTGCTCCACGTCCAGCGTGGCCAGGCGTTCCAGCACCAGCTGGCGCGCCACCCGCAGCGCCGACGGCAGCGCGCGGCCGCCCTGCTGCAGCGCGGCCACCAGCGCGTTCACGGCGGCGGCATCGGGCAAGCCCGGCGCCAGCAGCGCGCGCTCGGCCTCGTAGCGGCGCCGCACGCGCTGCACGAAGCGGCTGTGTTCCGCCGAGGCTGCGGCCACGCCCTCTGCCTTCACGCTCAAAGTCCCCCTCCACGCTGCACCGGATCGTGGCGATGCGAGGTTAGCGGTCCCCTCGCGCCGTCATGCGGGTGGGGATTCTGCCGCAGCGGTCCAGAATGCGCGCCCATGATGAAAGTCGCCGCCCTGCAGATGGTCGCCACGCCCGACCTCGACCGCAACCTCCAAGCCGCCCGGCGGCTGATCGCGCAGGCCGCCGCCGGCGGCGCCGAGCTGGTGGCGCTGCCCGAATACTTTTGCCTGATGGGCCAGCGCGACGACGACAAGCTGCGCATTGCTGAAGCGGCGGGCGACGGGCCCATCCAGCAGGCCTTGTCGGACGCCGCGCGCGAACACCGCCTGTGGGTGGTGGGCGGCACGCTGCCGCTGCGCGGCCACGACGGCGCGCACGCGCTGAACAGCTGCCTGGTCTTCGGGCCCGACGGCGCACCAGCGGCGCGCTACGACAAGATCCACCTCTTCGCCTACGACAACGGCCGCGAGCGCTACGACGAAGGCCGCACGCTCGACGCCGGCGGCCCCACGCCGGTGGCGCTGCAGGCCGGCGCGCTGCGCGTGGGCTTGTCGATCTGCTACGACCTGCGCTTCCCCGAGCTGTACCGCGCGCTGATGCGGCCGCCCTGCGACCTGATCGTGGTGCCGGCGGCCTTCACCTACACCACCGGCGAGAAGCACTGGGAACTGCTGCTGCGCGCCAGAGCCGTCGAAAATCAATGTTACGTGCTGGCCGCCGCGCAAGGCGGCCAGCACGCCAACGGCCGCCGCACCTGGGGCCACAGCCTGGTCGTCGACCCCTGGGGCGAGGTGCTGGCCTGCCAGGCCGAAGGCGAAGGCGTGGTGATGGCCACCGTCGACCCGGCGCGCATCGCCGAGGTGCGGCTGCAGTTGCCGGCGCTGGCGCATCGGCGCTTGTAGCCCCGCTTGTAGCGGACGTCATCGCCGATTTGCCGGCCGTCATGCGCGGCCCTGGGGTTTGTCCGCGCGGCGCTGAGCCCGGTCAACGAATCGCGCGTCGAGGTGCGGAGCCGCTTGCCCCGGCACCCCCGGCGCCCTATGGTCCCGCGGCTGTGTCGTTCCGTTTCCGAAGTGCCGTGACCATCATCAGCCCCATCGTGTTCCACCGCCGGCCGGCCGCCGGCGACGCCATCGTCGGCCACCGCGTCGAGCTGCAACTGCTGACCACGCTGAAGTGCAACCTGAAGTGCAGTTATTGCTCGCTGGGCGTCGGCGACGTGCTGGGCTCGCAGACCGTGCTGGGCTACGACATCGACGATCTCGACCGCTTCGTGCGCACGCAGCTCGCGGGCAAGGAGATCTACGTCACCTTCTACGGCGGCGAGCCCACGCTGAACCGGCCGCTGATGGAGGCGGTGATGCAGCGCTGGCCGCAGTGGCGCTATCAACTGCAGACCAACGGCACGCTGCTCGACGACCTGCCGCCCTGGGTGCTGCAGCGCTTGTCAAACGTGCTGGTGTCGATCGACGGCGGCGAGGCCATCACCGACGGCTACCGCGGCCGCGGCATCTACCGCCAGGTGATCAAGAACCTGCGCAGCGTGCGCGCGGCCATCGGCGGCAGCGTGACCGCGCGCGTCACCTGGGGCAACCCGGCCACCGGCTTCGACGAGCTGGACGCGCTGGTCGCCGACGACAGCCCCTTCGACTGGCTGTACTGGCAGTTCGTCGCCGACGCGATGTACGACGGCGATTCGCTGGAGCGCCGGCGCGCGGTGCTGCGCCGCTTGATCGCGCGCTTCTTCGAGCGCCGCGACGCGCTGTACCCGCTGATCCCGCTGATGGGCATCGTGCGCAACAAGCTGCTGCCCGGCCGCGCGCGCGAGCTGTACGCCGGCCACACGCAGTGCCGCGTGTCGTCGCACCTGATCAACGTGATGCCCGACGGCAGCATCTACCCCTGCCCCGACCTGATGTACGCGCCGCAGATGCAGATGGGCGACGTCAAGGGCAACTGGCTGCGCGCCAGCCCGCTGCAGCAGACGCCGGCGATGCCCTGCGCCGGCTGCGAGGCCTACGCCTGGTGCCGCGGCAACTGCGTCAAGAACCTGTGGCTGGGCTACGTGAAGAACGACGAGCGCTACCGCCGCAACGTGGTCGACCCGATCTGCAGCCTGCTGCGTTTCATCGGCGAGGAAGTCGACCGCCACGACCCGCAGGCCTGGTTCCAGGCGCTGCCGCTGCCGCTGCGCCGGCAGTTGACCGATTGCGAGGTCTACGAGTACGTGGAGGTGATGCCCTAAGCTCGGCGGCATGACCGAGGCGCCGTGGCAAGCGAAGACGCTGCTCAGCTCGCCGTACCGCCTGTGCTTCTTCTGGGCCGGCGCGCAATGGGTCGGCAGCGCGCTGTGGTGGTTCGCTGCCCTGACGCTGGGCGCGGCGACGCCGGCCGTGCCCGCGACGACGCTGCACGCGCTGTGGTTCGGCTTGGGCGCGATGCCCTTGTTCATCGCCGGCTTCCTGCTCACCGCCGGGCCGAAGTGGGTGCAGGCGCCGGAGGTGGACGCCGCGCGGCTGCGCCCCGGCGTCGCGGCGTTCTCGGCCGGCTGGGTGCTGGCGGGGCTGGGCGCCGGGTTCGACGCCCGGCTGGCCGCGGTGGGCCTGCTCGCCGCCGCGGCAGGCCTGGGCGCGCTGGCGGCGCAGGCGTTGATGCTGCTGCGGCGAAGCACGCGCGCCGACGTGCTGCATCCAGGCCTCATCACAGCGTCATTGCTGCTGATGTCGCTGGCGCTCGCCGCCGCCGCGGTCGCGCTGCTGGCGGGCCAATGGGCCTGGCTGGCCGCGCTGGCCCGCGCGGCGCTGTGGTGGGGGCCGGTGGCGGTGTTCATCACCGCGTCGCACCGCATGCTGCCGTTCCTCGGCTACGGCTTCTGGCCGGCGCTCGACGCGCGCTTTCCGCTGTGGCCGCTGGGGCTGCTGCTCTCGGCGCCCGCGGCCCAGGGCGCGCTGGCGCTGGCGTCGACGGGCCGCGGCTGGGCCTTGCCACCGTGGCTGGCGGCGGTCAATGCCGCGCACCTCGCGCTGGTCGGCCTGGCCAGCGCGGCGCTGACCTTGCGCTGGCTGGGCGCGCCGCCCTTGCGCGCGCCGCTGCTGCGCCTGCTGCATCGGGCGGCGCTGTGGTGGCCTTTGTCGCTGTGGCTGCTGGCCGCCGCGGCGTGGCCGTCGGCGCGGCCCGAGCTCGCGCACGCGCTGCAGATGGCCGGGCTGCACGCGCTGACCATCGGCTACCTGGGCTCGACGCTGCTGGCCATGGTGACGCGCGTGGTCGCCACGCAGCAGGGGCGCTCGCAGGCGGTCGACCGCTGGACAGTGCTGCTGTTCGTGCTGCTGCAGGCGGCCGCCGCAGTGCGCGTGGTTGCCGCGTTATGGCCCGAAGCCGCGGCGGCGCTGCTGCTGGCCGCCGGCGGGCTGTGGCTCGGCGTGGCCGCCGCGTGGTGGCTGCGGCACGGCCGCTGGCTTAAGCAGGCGCCGCCGCTGCGGCAGCCGCGGCCGCCGCGGCCTTGAGCTTGCGCTGGTACAAGACCTCGTTGCCGGCAGGTGCGCAGACTGCGCCGCTCATCATGCAAGCCCCCGCCACCGAACCCCGGGCCAAGCCTCACCTGGTCTGCCCGGCCGGCAGCCTGCGCGCGCTGGCCACGGCCGTGGAAGCCGCCGCCGAGAAGGCCGCGGCGCTGGGCGCCGATGCGCTGATCGTCGCCGACACCGCGGTCTTCGGCTACTGCCGCGACCACCTGCCGGGCCTGCGCCTGCACTTGTCGGTGCAGGCCTCGGCGACCACGCATGCGGCGATCGAGTTCTACCGCCGGCGCTACGGCGTGCAGCGCGCGGTGCTGCCGCGCGTGGTGGCGGTCGAGCAGATCGCCAGGATCATCGCCGGCACCTCGGTCGAGATCGAGGTCTTCGCCTTCGGCAGCCTGTGCGTGATGGTGGAAGGGCGCTGCGCGCTGTCGTCGTACGCCACCGGCGCCTCGCCCAACAACGCCGGCGTGTGCTCGCCGGCCGCCGCCGTGCGCTGGCAGGAAGGGCCCGACGGCGTGCGCGCGCGGCTGGGCGGCGTGCTGATCGACCACTACGCGCCCGACGAACCTCGCGGTTATCCCACGCTGTGCAAGGGCCGCTTCGAGGTCGACGGCCGGCGCTCGCACGTGCTGGAAGAGCCGACCAGCCTGAACACCATGGCCATCCTGCCGCAGCTCATCGCGATGGGCGTGCGCGCCTTCAAGATCGAAGGCCGCCAGCGCAGCGCCGCCTACGTCGGCGAGGTGACGCGCGCCTGGCGCGCCGCGATCGACGCCGCCTGGCAGGCCGTCGAGCAGGGCCGCGACTTCCAGCCGCAGCCGCAGTGGCAGCAGGCGCTGGCGCGCCATGCCGAAGGCGCGCAGACCACGCTGAGCGCCTTCGAGCGGCCCTGGCGCTGAGCCGCGCATGACGCCGCAAGCGAGCGTACCGCGCTGGGGCCTCACCGTCGGCCCGCTGCTGTACGCGTGCCGCTGGTGCTGGGGCCGCACATCAACGTCTACAGCCGCGAGGCCCTGCTGGAGCACGCCGGCCTGGGCGTGCAGCGCTGGGTGCCGCCGGTGGAGCTGCCGCTGAGTGCCGTCGCCCGCATCAACCCGCCCGGCCAGCCGGTGGCCGGCCACGATGGCCGCGCGATCGAGACCGAGGTCTGGGCCTTCTTTTGCGCAGGTGCTGAACGACTTCGACGCCGTCTTCAACCACGGGGCGCCGGCGCACGGCCTCGCCGCGCAATGGCCGGCGCTGGGCGTGCCGCAGCCGCTGGTCGCGGGCTATGCCTTCGGTGAGGCCGGCATGCGGCAGCGGGAGGAAGCATGACGATGCCGGCCGCGGCCTGGCTGCTGGCACGAGCCAACGCCGCGGCCGCGCGGCTCGATCGCCTGGGCCCGCTGCCCGCGCCGCTGGCGCAAGGCCAGGCGCGAATCGCGCGCGTGGTGCGCGGCTGGCCCAGCGCGCCGCCCTCGGTGCTGGCCGCGGCGCTGATCAACCGCGAGCGGTGGCCGCGGCTGCAGCCCGAGCTGCGTGCGGGCCTGCGCGGCCGCGAGGTCGCGTTGGAGGTCAGCGACCTCGGCCTGCGCTTTCGCCTGCTGGCGCACGAGCACGGCTTCGTCGCCGCCGGCGAACGCGCCGAAGCGGCGCTGCGCATCGCCGCCCGCGCCGCCGGCTGGTGGCGGCTGGCGCGCGGGCTGGAAGACCCCGACCGGCTGTTCTTCGACCGCACGCTGGTGATGGAAGGCGATACCGAGCTGGGCCTGCTGCTGAAGAACGGCCTCGATGCGCTGGGGCCGCTGTGGCCCGGCGCGCCGGCCCGCTGGCGCCGCCGCATCAGCGCTGCTGCAGCCACTGCGCCAGCTCCAGCATCGCCTGCTCGAAGCTCAGCGCGCGCCCCGCCGCCTCGGCGGCCGCGAAGGCTGGGTCGCCCAGCTCGCGGCGCGAGTGCGCGAGCAGCGGCGCCAGGTGCTCGATCTCGCCCGGCTCGTGCCGGTAGCCCCAGGCCAGGAGCTGCCGGTCCGAGGCGCCCCAGAAGCGCGCGGCCAGGGCATGTTCGCCGCGGCGCGAGGCCAGCCCGACCACGGCGTCGAGCAGGTCGACGCCGACCTTCTCGCGGCCGGCCAGCGGCAGGCATTCGACGGCGAACTGCCGCGCCTCGTCGAGTTCGCCCCGTGCGACCAGGGTGCGGATCAGGTTGTCGAGCACGACCACGTTGCCCACCCGGCCCGCATGCCGGCGCGCCAGGCCCAGCGCCTCGCGGTAGCAGCGCTCGGCCACGTCGAGCTGCCCGGCCCGTTGCTGGTGCGACGCGATGTTGTTGAGCAGGGTGAACAGCAGCACGCCGTCGTCCAGCTCGCGCGCCAGTGCCAGGGCTTCTTCCTTGGCGCGCAGCGCCGGCTCGAAGCGGCCCAGGGCCTCCAGCGCCGAGCCGACGGCGTTGAGCGCCCAGGCCAGGCCGAGCGGCGCGCCGAGCTGCCGGGCGAGCGCCAGCGCCTGCTGCGCGAAGCCCAGCGCTTCTTCGTGGCGGCCGCGGAATGCGCCGATGCGCGCCAGCGCCCGCAGCGTGCCTTCGCGCGCCGGCGTGGCCAGGGCCGCGCGGTCGTGCGCCAGCGCGGCCCGCGCCAGGCGGTCGCCCAGCTCGACGCTGTTCCAGCCCCAGTAGTAGCCGGTGGCGGCCGCCAGCCGCAAGCCGGCCTGCGGATCGAGCGCGCCCTCGCAGCACCAGTCGAACGCCGCGACCAGGTTCTCGTGCTCCTGCTTGAAGCGGCTCATCCACAGGTCCTGCTCGGGCCCGCGCACCTGCGCGTCGGCCTCTTCGGCCAGCGCGATGAAGTGCGCCACGTGCCGGCCGCGCGCAGCCTCGGCCTCGCCGCACTCGGTCAGGCGCTGCAGCGCGTACTGGCGCACGGTCTCCAGCATGCGGTAGCGCGGCCGGCCGCCCGGCTGCCCGCGGTCGACCACCAGCAGCGACTTGTCGTGCAGCGCGGTCAGCAGGGCCAGGGTCTCGTACTCGTCAGCGGTCTGCGCCACCTCGGCGGCGGACGGCAGCGTCCAGCCGTCGGCGAACACCGACAACTGGCGCAGCATGCGCTGCTCGGCCGGCGCCAGCAGCTCGTCGCTCCACTGCATCGCCGCGTGCAGCGTCTGGTGGCGCGGCAAGGCGCGGCTGCCGCCGGTCAGCAGGCGGCAGCGGTCGTCGAGCCGGGCGGCGATCGCGGCCGGCGGCAGCATCGTCACCCGCGCCGCGGCCAGCTCGATCGCCAGCGCGATGCCGTCCAGCCGGCGGCAGATCTCGACCACGGGCGCGGCGTTGCCGGCATCGAGCTCGAAGTCGGGCAGCGCAAGCTGCGCGCGGTCGACGAAGACGCGCACCGATTCGGCCGCCTGCGCCGCGGGCAGCTCGGCGCTGGCGGGCAGCGACAGCGAGCGCACGGGGTAGATCTGCTCGCCGGCCACGCCCAGGCCTTCGCGGCTGGTGGCGATGATCGTCGTGCGGCGGCTCGCGTCGCCGGCCAGCAGCGCTTCCACCAGCGCCGCCGCGGCGTCGATCAGGTGCTCGCAGTTGTCCAGCAGCAGCAGCGTGGGGCTCGTGGCCAGGTGCCGGCACAGCCGCTCGACGGGCGGCGTGTCGCCTTCCTCGCGCAGGCCCAGCACGGCGGCGCAGGCGGCAGCGACGCGCCGGCCGTCGTTCAGCGGCGCGAGGTCGACGAACCACGCGCCGCCGGCGAACGCCGCCGCCTGCTGCTGCGCAAGCTGCAAGGCCAGCCGCGTCTTGCCGCAGCCGCCGATGCCGGTGAGCGTCAACAGCCGCGCCGACGGCAGCAGGCGCGCCAGGTCGGCCAGCGCTGCCTCGCGCCCGATGAAGCGCGTGCGCGGCAGCGGCAGGTTGTGGCGCGGCGGCGGCGGCGGCGCGGCGGGTGCACTGACAGCGGAAGCGGCCGTGTCGCGCAGCGCGGTCAGCCGGTAGCCGTAGCCCGGCAGCGTGGTGATCGCGCCGGGGCCCAGCAGCTTGCGCAGGCTGCTGATCTGCGTGGCGACGTTGTGCTCTTCCACCACCAGGCCCGGCCAGACCAGGTCGAGCAGCTCCTGCTTGGTGACCAGCCGCTCGTGGCGCTGGGCCAGCGCCAGCAGCAGGTCGAAAGCGCGGCTGCCCACGGCCACCGGCTCGCCGCGCACGCGCAGCACCCGCTCGGCCGGATGCAGCTCGAAGTGGCCGAAGCGCAGCGGAGTGTCCATGGGCGGGGCGGATTTTCCCGCTTCGCCGGCCGCACGCATTCGTCCTTGACGGCGTTTGAAAAGCTTTGATGCCGGCTGGACGACGCGCCGCCACCGCCTCGGCAGAGTGGGCCCACCCAACCCGGCTTGAAGGAGCACGCGCCATGTCCCACGTCAACGAGCATTCGACCGATTCCGCCCGCTACGCCAAGTGCGTGGAAGTGTCCAAGCGCATCCGCTGGGACACCGACCGCGACGTCATCCGCGGCCGCGGCTTCGACTTCGGCAAGCCCTTCCTGCCGGACGGCCTGTCGAAGGCGGCGCAGCTGCCGTTCCTGAGCGCGGCCGACAAGCGCCTGTTCTCGCAGGTGCAGGGCCGCACCTACGCCAACATGTTCGCGCTGGTGGAGCGCTTCATCGGCGCCAAGGTGCTGGAGCTGAGCCGCGGCCATTGGCTGGGCGACCAGGTGGCGCTGGAAGCGCTGGTGCGCCTGACCGACGAGGAGCTCAAGCACCAGGAGATGTTCCGCCGGCTGGACGCGATGATGGCCCCCGGCATGCCCGCCGGCTACCGCTTCCTGCCGCAGCCCAACGAGGTGGCGCAGGCGGTGCTCGCGGCGTCCACCTGGGCGGTGCTGGCGCTGGTGTGCGACATCGAGCTGTTCTCGCAGGCGCACTACCGCAGCAGCATCGAGCCCGAGACGCAGATCGACCCGCTGTGGAAGGACGTCTTCCTGTTCCACTGGAAGGAGGAATCGCAGCACGCCATCCTCGACGAGATGGAGTGGCTGCGCGAGAACGAGCGGATCAGCGCCGCGCAGCGCGACCAGGCCGTGAACGAGCTGATCGGCCTGGTCGGCGCGGTCGACGGCATCTGCCAGCTGCAGGCCCAGGCCGACGCCGACTACTTCGCCGAGGTCGCCGGCACGGCCTTCGATGCCGCGCAGCGCCAGGCCATCCACGCGACGATGCTGGCCGCCTACCGCTGGCAGTACATCGCCAGCGGCGTGCAGGATGCGCGCTTCGGCGAGCTGCTGGGCTCGATGATCGACGCCGGTCAGGGCGTGCGCATCCAGGTCGCGCTGGGGCACTGACGGCCCCCGGCCGCTGGGGCGGCCGCCCCCCATGGGGGCTACCAAACCCGACCGGGGGACCCGGATCGGGTTTGGCGCGCTTGCCACCGCCGCTCCCCCTGGTCGCCTGCGGCGACCTGTCCCCGAGGGGAATGCCTTGATGCGGCGGGCGTTGCCGTTTCAGCGCCGCCCGAACATCATCTGCCGCGCCAGCGCGGTCTTCAGCGGTGGCAGCGCCTGCAGCGCCGCCATCGCCGCGCCGCGCGCCGCGGCCAGGCCGGGCCACGACCAGGTGAAGCTGCGCGCCAGGAAGTCGGTGCTGGCGATCGTCGCCCAGCGGTCGGGCGCGCGCGTCCATTCCACGCGGCTCAGCGCGGCGTCGATGTCGGTCTTGAAGCGCAGCGCCTCGACCAGGCTGTAGGCGTCGCGCAGGCCCAAGTTCAGGCCCTGGCCGGCCACCGGGTGCAGCGTCTGCGCGGCGTTGCCGATGCGCACGACGCGGCCCTGCACCAGCGTGCGCTCGGCGTTGAGCCCGAGCGCGAAGTGCTTCAGCGGCGAGATCGCGGCCACACGGCCGGCGGCGGCCGGCAGCAGGCTGTCGATGACCAGGCGGCGCTGGCGGTCGTCGAGCGCGGCCACCGGGTCGTCGCCGGCATCGACGCACCAGACCAGCGCGGCGCGGCGGACGGTGCTTTCAGAATCGGCGTTAGGTAAGGGCAGCAGCGCCAGCGGCCCCTGGCGTGTGAAGCGCTCGAAGGCGGTACCGCGCGGCGCGCCGTCGAGCGCGACGGTGCCGACCCAGGCGGTCTGGCGGTAGTCGTGGCTCAGCGCCTTGCGCGACTGCTCGGCGAAGACGCCGCCTTCGGCGACCACCACCAGGTCGAAGCCCTCGGCCGCGGCGGCCAGCACTTCGGCGCCGCCGGGCTGCGGGGTGATGGCCTGCACAGGCGCGCCGAAGCGGCCGGCCAGGCGCTGCGGCTCGGCCGCGACCGCCGCCAACCAGGCGCGCTGCAGGCAGGCCACCAGCGCGCCGTAGCTGAGCACCGCGCCCAACATCGGCACCGCCTGCTCGGCCGCGCTGATGCGCACCTCGGCGCCCGGCAGCGACGGCGGCGCCTGCGAGACCTGCACTTCGAGGATGGGCTCGGCTTGCGCCGCGGGCCAGGCCTGCAGCCGGCGCAGCAGTTGCACGCTGCCCAGTGCCAGCGCCAGCGTGCGCGGGTCGGCCGACACGTCCTTGTCGTCTGCGCGCGCGTCGTAGACGGTGATCGTCGCGCGCGGCAGCAACTGCGCCGCATGCAGCGCCAGCGCCAGCCCGGCGGGCCCGGCGCCCACCACCGCCATCCGCAAGGCCGTGTCCGTCATCGGTGCTCCGTTCACATCGAAAGTGCCCGCGTATTATTCGACGGCCCGTTTCCGCGGGCCGATGCTGGAGGGCATGACCATGGCGCTGATGGATTTCATCAAGAAACAGTTCATCGACATCCTGGAGTGGACCGAGTCGGGCGACGGCACGCTGGCCTGGCGCTATCCGATGGCCGGCAACGAGATCCAGTACGGCGGCTCGCTGACGGTGCGCGAAAGCCAGATGGCCGTGTTCGTCAACGAAGGCAAGGTGGCCGACGTCTTCGGCCCCGGCATGTACAAGCTGACGACGCAGACGCTGCCGGTGCTGACCTACCTGAAGAACTGGGACAAGCTTTTTCAAAGCCCGTTCAAGAGCGACGTCTACTTCTTCAGCACGCGCCAGCAGCTGGACCGCCGCTGGGGCACCAGCCAGCCGGTGACCATCCGCGACAAGGACTTCGGCGCCGTGCGCCTGCGCGCCTTCGGCAACTACGCCTACCGCATCGCCGACCCCAAGCTGTTCCACACCACGGTGTCGGGCACGCGCGAGCGCTACACGGTCGACGACCTCGACGGCCAGTTGCGCGCGCTGATGCTGCAGCACATCAGCGACGCGGTGGCGTCCAGCGGCGTTCCCTTCCTGGACCTGGCGGCCAACCAGCTGGAGTTCGCCAAGCAGTTGAAGGACGCCAACGCCGAAGAGTTCGCCAAGCTCGGCCTGGCGCTGGAATCGGTGACGGTGCAGAACGTCAGCCTGCCCGAAGAGCTGCAGAAGATCCTCGACCAGAAGATCGGCATGGGCATGGTCGGCGGCGACATGGGCAAGTTCATGCAGTACCAGACGGCGCAGGCGATTCCGAAGTTCGCCGAAGGCGCGGGCGGTGGCGGTGGCGGCATCGCCGGCGATGCCATGGGCCTGGGCGCCGGCGTCGCGCTGGGCCAGGTGATGGCGCAGCAGTTGCAAGGCGGGCTGGCCGGCGCCAACCCGGCGGCCGCGGCCGCCGCGGCAGCGGCAGCAGCGCCGGTGGGCATCAAGCCCGACGAGGTGATGGCCACGCTGGAGAAGCTGGCCGACCTCAAGGCCAAGGGCATCCTGACCGAGGACGAGTTCGCCGCCAAGAAGGCCGAGCTGCTGAAGAAGCTGGTCTGAGCCGCGCGCCGACGTGGCCACGTCACCGCAGCGCGCCTACCGCGCGGCGTGCCCCAACTGCGGCGCGCCCGTCGAGTTCGCCTCCGCGGCATCGGCCAGCGCCGTCTGCAGCTTCTGCCGCAGCACGCTGGTGCGCGACGGCGACGCGCTCAAGCGCATCGGCGTCAGCGCCGAGCTGTTCGACGACCACAGCCCGCTGCAGCTCGGCGCGTCGGGCACTTATAAGGGCCTGGCCTTCACGCTCGTCGGCCGGCTGCAATACGGCTATGCCGACGGCACCTGGAACGAGTGGCATGCCTTGTTCGACAGCGGCCGCAGCGGCTGGCTGAGCGAAGACAACGGCGCCTACGTCTTCGCTTTCGACGCCGCCTGGCCGGCCGATGCGCCGCCCGATGCCCAAGCGCTGCTGCGCCTGCCGGTGGGCGGCACGCTGCAGGTGGACGGCCGCGGCTGGACGCTGGCCTCGGTCGTCAAGGCGAAGCTCATCGCCGCCGAAGGCGAGCTGCCGCAGCCGCCGCGGCTCGACGGCGAGTTCCTCGTCGCCGACCTGCGCAACGTGCAGGACGAGGTGGGCACGCTGGACTACAGCGACCCGCGCCAGGGCCACTGGTCCAGCGGCCGTAGCGTGCTGCTGGCCGACCTGAAGCTGGCCGGCTTGAAGGACGGCGGCAGCGAGAAGACGCTGGCCGGCCGCGCCTTCGAATGCCCGAACTGCGGCGCCGCGCTGGAAGTCAAGCTGGCGACCACGCAGGCCCTCACCTGCAAGCAGTGCAACACCGTCATCGACGTCTCCAAGGGCGTCGGCGGCGAACTGGCGCACTACCGCCAGAACAACATCGGCGAAGGCGGCCTGCAGCCGCTGGTGCCGCTGGGCGCCACGGCCCAGCTGATGCTCGGCACCTCGGTGGCGGCGCCGTGGCAGGTGGTGGGTTATCTCGAACGTTGCGACCTGCCGGCCCCCGGCGACGACGACGAGCAGGTGTTCTGGCGCGAGTACCTGCTCTACAACCGCGAGTTGGGCTTCGCCTTCCTCGTCGACAGCGAAGAGGACGGCTGGAGCTGGGTGCGCCCCATCACCGGCACGCCGCAGGCCGAGAGCGGCGGCCGCGTCAGCTGGCACGGCACCACCTATGCCCAGGGCTACCGCTACCGCGCCAAGGTGACCTGGGTGCAGGGCGAGTTCTACTGGCGCGTGCGCCGCGACGAGCAGGCCGAGGTCACCGACTACAAGGGCAGCGGCAGCGCCGCGGCCAGCCGGTTGTCGCGGGAGCAGACCGCCGGCGAGGTGGTGTGGTCGGCCGGCCGCACGCTGGACGCGGTGCAGATGGCCAAGGCCTTCGGCGTCAGCGACCTGCTGGCGCAGGCCTTCAAGCGCGACGCGGCGCCGCTGGCCGCCGGCGGCAAGGCCACGGGCTTGCGGCCGATGACCCTGGTGCTGCTGGTGGTGTTCGCGCTGGTGATGAGCATCCTGTTCAGCTGCAGCGAAGACCCCTGCGACGACACCCGCAGCGCCTTCGGCCCGAACAGTGCGGAGCACCAGCAATGCCTGCGCACCGGCAGCAGCGGCAGCAGCCGCATCGGCGGCTCGTGGGGCGGATACTCCAGCGGCGGCGGGCATAAATGACTCCCCCGAAGCGCCTTCGGCGCCTCCCCCCAGGGGGCGCCCCCAGCGGCCCGGCAAAGCCGGATCCGCGGCGGCTGCTTGGCTCCGGCTGATTCGTGCGGAGAGCGGTGGTGATTCACGAAAGGAACCGACCATGATGGGAATCGAGTGGCTCAAGCCGGCCGTCTTCTTCGGCTCGCTGGTCTTCGCGCTGATGGGCGTGGCGATCTTCTGGATCTGCTTCGTCATCATCGACAAGCTCACGCCCTACGACCTGTGGGCCGAGATCGTCGAGCACAAGAACGTCGCGCTGGCCATCGTGGTGGGCGCGATGTGCATCGCCATCGGCCTGATCGTGTCCGCCGCGGTGCACGGTTAGCGCGCGGCCGCGCCGTTCAGGCCGGCCGTCGCTCGAACGTGCGGAAGATGCTGGAGAAGTCGAGCGCGCCGGCGCCCGCCTTGCTGTGCAGGTCGAACAGGTTGCGCGCCAGCGCGCCGAGCGGAATGCTGGCGCTCGATGCCACGGCGGCCTCCATCGCCAGGCCGAGGTCCTTGAGCATCAGGTCGACGCCGAAGCCGCCGCTGTAGCCGCGCGAGGCCGGCACGTTGTCCATCACGCCGGGGCAGGGGTTGTAGAGCTCGAGCACCCAGTTGCGGCCGGAGCTCTTGGCCATGATGTCGGACAGCACGGCGGCGTCCAGCCCGTTGGCCTGGCCCAGGCGGATGGCCTCGCAGGCGCCGACCATCTGGATGCCCAGCATCATGTTGTTGCAGATCTTGGCCGTCTGCCCGGCGCCGTGGCCGCCGGCGTGGAAGAGCGCCTTGCCCATCTTTTGCAGCGTCGGGCGCGCGCGTTCCAGCGTCGCCGCCGAGCCGCCGACCATGAAGGTTAGCGTGCCATTGGTGGCGCCGGCCGTGCCGCCGGACACCGGGGCGTCCAGGCAGTCCAGCCCGCGCGCCGCCGCCGCGTCGGCGACGCGCCGCGCGGTGGCCGGTGCCACCGACGAGCAGTCGATCAGCAAGGCGCCGGCCTTGGCCGCGGCCACGGCACCGCCGTTCCCGCCATCGCCGCCGCTGCCGAGCAGGGTCTCTTCCACGTGCTTGCTGGCGGGCAGCATGGTGATCACGATGTCGGCGGCGGCGACCTCGGCCGCGCGGTCGGCGCCGGCGCGGCCGCCGCCTTGCACGAGCTTCTCGACGGCCGGCGGCGACAGGTCGAAGCCGCAGACCTCGTCGCCCTTGCGGACGAGGTTCAGGGCCATCGGCAGGCCCATGTTGCCGAGGCCGATGAAGACGATCTTGGTTGCCAAGGGTGGACTCCTGTGGTCGCCGCGACGGCGCCTCAACGCATCGTGATGGTGGTGTTCACCTGGCTGTCGGCGTGGTCCGGCTCGAACCAGCGCGCCGTGACCGTCTTCACCTGGGTCCAGAACCAGGCCGCCTGCTTGCCGTTGGGCCCCAGGTCGCCGAGCTTGGAGGCGCGCGAGCCGGTGAACGAGAAGTAGGCCACCGGCACCGGGATCGGCACGTTGATGCCGACCTGGCCGACGTCGATCTCGTTCTGGAACTTGCGCGCCGCCCAGCCCGAGGCGGTGAAGATCGAGGTGCCGTTGCCGTTGGGGTTGGCGTTGATGAAGGCGATCGCTTCGTCGAGCGTGGCCGTCTCGACCACGGCCAGCGCGGGGCCGAAGATCTCCTGCGCGTAGACGTCCATCTCCGGCTTGACGCCGGTGAAGATGGTGGGGCCGACGAAGTTGCCGTTGGGGAAGCCCTCGACCTTGATGCCGCGGCCGTCGAGCACGATCTGCGCGCCCTGCTCGGCGGCCGAGCCGATCAGCCGCTCGACGCGCGCGCGCGCCGCCTTCGACACCACGGGCCCGAGGTCGGCGCCTTCGGTGGTGCCGGCGGAGACCTTCAGCCGCCGCGTGCGCTCGACGATCTCGGGCAGCCACTGGCGCGCCTCGCCCACCAGCACGGCCACCGAGTTGGCCATGCAGCGCTGGCCGGCGGCACCGAAGGCCGAGCCGATGAGGTTGTTGATCGCCTGGTCCTTGTTGGCGTCGGGCAGCACCACGCAGTGGTTCTTGGCGCCCATCATCGACTGCACGCGCTTGCCCGCTTGCGTGGCGCGGCGGTACACGTGGGTGCCGACCGCGGTGGAGCCGATGAACGACACCGCCTTCACGTCGGGGTGGTCGCACAGCCGGTTGACGACCTCGGGGCCGCCATGCACGACGTTGAGCACACCCGGCGGCAGGCCGGCCTGGTGCGCCAGGTCCACCAGCATCATGGTCGACGTGGGGTCCTGCTCCGAGGGCTTGAGCACGAAGGTGTTGCCGAAGGTGATGGCCATCGGGAACATGAAGCACGGCAGCATCACGGGGAAGTTGAAGGCCGTGATGCCCACGCCCACGCCCAGCGGCTGGTGGATCGAGTACACGTCGACGCCGGTGGCAGCGTTCTCGGCGATCTCGCCGAGCTGCAGCGTCGCCACCGAGCAGGCGTGCTCGATCACCTCCAGCCCGCGGCCGACCTCGCCTTCGGCGTCGGGCAGCGTCTTGCCGTGCTCGCGCGTGATGGCGGCGGCCAGCGGCTGGACGTTGTCGCGCACCAGCTGCTGCAGCTTGAGCATGACGCGCAGCCGCTGGCTCAGCGAGGTGTTGCGCCAGCTCTCGAACGCCTTCTTGGCGCTGGCCACCGCGCGGTCGACCTCGTCGACGCTGCAGAACGGCGTGCGCGCCACCACTTCCTGCGTCGCCGGGTTGACGACGTCGCGCCACTCCTGCGTCTGCGACGCCACAAGCTTGCCGTCGATGAACATCGCCACGGCGGCGGGGCTGGCTGCACTCATGCGGACTCTCCTGCGTTCACTTCTTCACCAGCGGGCAGCTCGACTGCTCCAGCGGCTTGTAGGCCTGCGCGGCGGGAATCGTGTCGATGATCTTCAGGTAGTCCCACGGGCCCTTGGACTCCTCGGGCTTCTTCACTTCCACCAGGTAGTTGTCGTGGATCACGCGGCCGTCGGGCCGGATCGACGCGTTCTTCATGACCGGATCCTTGATCGGGATCTCGCGCATCGTCTGCTGCACGACCTTCCAGTCGTCGGTCTTGGCCGCCGCCACCGCCTTCAGGTAGTGCAGCACGCTGGAGTACACCCCCGCCTGCACCATCGTCGGCTTGAAGCCCTTGTGCCTGGCCTCGAAGCGGCGGGCGAACTCGCGCGTGTCGGCATCCTGGTCCCAGTAGAAGCCTTCGGCGTACATCAGGCCTTGCGCGTTCTTCAGGCCCAGCGCATGCACCTCGGTCAGGAACAGCAGCAGCGCCGCCAGCCGCTGGCCCTTGGTGCCGACGCCGAACTCGCGCGCCTGCTTGATGGCGGTGACCGAGTCCTGGCCGCCGTTGGCCAGCCCGACGACCTGCGCCTTCGACGATTGCGCCTGCAGCAGGAACGACGAGAAGTCCGGCGCATTCAGCGGGTGGCGCACGCTGCCCACCACCGTGCCGCCGTTGGCCTTGACGATCGCCGAGGCGTCGGCTTCGAGCGAATGGCCGAAGGCGTAGTCCACGGTCACGAAGTACCAGCTCTTCTCGCCCTGCTTCGTCAGCGCGGCGGCGGCGCCGGCGGCCAGCGAGTAGGTGTCGAACATCCAGTGAAAACCGTTGCTCGTGCAGTCTTCGTTGGTGATGCGCGTCGTCGCCGGGCCGCTGTACAGCGCGATGCCGCCGCGCTCCTTGATGAGCTTCTGGATGGCCAGCGCGGCCGACGAATTGGTGAGGTCGGCCAGCGCGTCGACGCCCTCGCGGTCCAGCCACTCGCGCGCCTTGGCCGCCGCAATGTCGGACTTGTTCTGGTGGTCGGCGGCGATCACCTCGATCTTCATGCCCTTGCACTCGGCCTTCAGGCAGTCTTCGACGGCCAGGTTGGCCGCCGCCACCGAACCCTGGCCGCCCATGCCCGAATACGGGCCCGACATGTCGGTGAGGACGCCGATCTTCACGCCGCCGTTGGACAGCTGCTGCGCCTGCGTCGGCAGCGCCGCCGCGCCTGCCGCCAGGCACGCCGCCGCAGCGATGAGATGGGCCTGAAAGCGCCGTTTGGCCATGGTGTCGTCTCCTGTCGGTGGCTGTGTTTGTGGCCTGGGATTGAGCCATCCGCGCACGGCTGCGGCAACAGCAGCGCTGCCGCCGCGGCCTTGCAAATTTGCAAGGCCTACACTCCGGCGCCCATGGAGTGGGACAACCTGCGGGTCTTTCTCGAACTCGCGCGCACCGAGCGCCTGATGGAGGCCGCGCAGCGGCTGGACGTGTCGACGTCGACCATCTCGCGGCGGCTGCGGCGGCTGGAAGCCGAGCTGGGCACGCAGCTGTTCGACCGCAACAGCCAGGGCTTCGCGCTGACCCTGCAGGGCGAGAAGCTGCTGCACTACGCGCAGGAGGCCGAGGGCGTGCTGTCGGCCGCCGCCGATGCCGTGTTCGGGCGCAACGAATCGCTGTCGGGCCAGGTGCGAATCGGCGCCACCGAAGGCTTCGGCTGCTTCGTGCTGGCGCCGCACCTGGCGCATTTTTGCGCGCACCATCCGCGCATCACCGTCGACCTGCTGCCGATGCCGCGCTTCGTCAGCCTGTCCAAGCGCGAGGCCGACGCGGCCGTCACCATCGAGCGGCCGGTGCACGGCAGCTACGTCGTCTCCAAGCTGTCGGACTACAAGCTCAAGCTCTACGCGACGGCCGACTACCTGCGCGCCCATGCGCCGATCCGCACGCCGGCGGACTTGGCGCAGCATCCTTTCATCAGCTACGTCGACGACCTCGTGTTCAGCGCCGAACTGAAATACCTGCGCCAGGTGGCGCCGTCGGTGCAGGCGGTGTTCCGCAGCACCAGCGTGGTGGCCCAGTACGCAGCGGTGTGCCGCGGCCGCGGCCTGGGCATCCTGCCGTGCTTCCTGGCCCAGCACAGTAGCGACCTGGTGCCCGTGCTCGACGACACGGTGACCGTGCTGCGCACCTTCTGGCTGGTGGTGCCGGCCGACCGCCGCAACGTTGCCCGCGTGCGCGCCGTTTGCGCCTGGCTGCGCGACACGGTGCAGTCGAACCGCGACTTCCTGATGGGCGACGCGGCGCAGATGACCTACATGGCATGAGCCCGCATGACCGCTCCAACGCGCTGCAGCCGGAGCGCGAACAACGCGGCGCTGGCCTGATGAGCCCGCAGGACCGCCCCGCTCCGGCCGAACTGGCGCTGCTGGCCTCGGTCTTCGTCGTCGCCGCCTGCGGGCTGGTCTACGAACTGGCGGCCGGCGCGCTGGCCAGCTACCTGCTGGGCGATTCGGTGCTGCAGTTCAGCACCGTGATCGGCTGCTACCTGTTCGCGATGGGCATCGGCTCGTGGCTCAGCCGCTTCGTCGAACGCCAGCTCGTCGCGCAGTTCCTGGTCATCGAGCTGCTGGTGGGCCTGATCGGTGGCCTGATGCCGGCGGCGCTGTTCGCCGCCCATGCCAGCCTGCCCGTCGCCAGCGTGGGCGCCTTTCGCGTGCTGCTGTACGGCCTGGTGCTGCTGGTGGGCGTGCTGGTGGGGCTGGAGATCCCACTGGTGATGCGCATCCTCAAGCGCAGCTTCAGCGAACGCTACGCGCTCAAGGAACTGGTCTCGCAGGTGCTGACCTTCGACTACCTGGGCGCGCTGGCGGTGGCGCTGGCATTCCCGCTGCTGTTCGTGCCGCACCTGGGGCTGATCCGCACCGGCGTCTTCTTCGGGCTGATGAACGCCGCGGTGGCGGTGTGGGCGCTGCTGCTGTTCCGCGGCGAGCTGCGGCGCTGGCGCGTGCACGCGCTGGCCTGCGCCGCGGTGGTGGCGGTGCTGGCGCTGGCCATGCTGCAGGCCGACCGCATCACCACCTGGGCCGAAGACCGCTTCTACGTCGACAACGTGGTGCTGCGCGAGAACAGCGCCTACCAGCGCGTGGTGGTCACGCGCTCGGCGGCCGGGGTGCGCTTGTTCCTCAACGGCAACCTGCAGTTCCACTCGCGCGACGAATACCGCTACCACGAGGCGCTGGTGCACCCGGCGATGGCCGCGCAAGGCGCGCCGCGGCGCGTGCTGGTGCTCGGCGGCGGCGACGGCATGGCGGTGCGCGAGGTGCTCAAGCACCCCGGCGTGCAGCAGGTCACGCTGGTCGAGCTGGACCCGCACATCACGCGGCTGTTCAGCACCGAGCCGATGCTGACGGCGCTGAACGGCGGCGCGCTGTCGTCGCCCAAGCTGAGCATCGTCAACGCCGACGCCTTCGGCTGGCTGCAAGGCCACGACGAGCGCTTCGACGTCATCGTGGTCGACTTCCCCGATCCCACCAACTTCGCGCTCGGCAAGCTCTACACCACCAGCTTCTACCAGTTGCTCGACCAGCACCTCGCGGCCAGCGGCTTCGCGGTGGTGCAGACCACCTCGCCGCTGATCGCGCGGCGCAGCTTCTGGACCGTGGCCGCCACGCTGGAAGCGGTGGGCCTGAACGTCACGCCCTACCACGCCCACGTGCCCAGCTTCGGCGAATGGGGCTTCATCATCGCCAGCCACCGGCCCTTCCGCGCGCCGACGGCGCTGCCGCCGGGCCTGCGCTTCCTCACGCCCGAGGGCTTTGGCGCGCTGCTGCAGTTTCCGCCCGACATGGCGCGCATCGACGGGTTGGAGCCCAACCGGCTGTCCAACCAGGTGCTGGTGCAGACCTTCGAGGAAGAATGGGGCCGCGTGTCGCGCTGAAGCTCAGTCGGCGCGGCTGGCTGGGCGCGGCGCTGGCGGCGCCCTGGGTGACGGCGCTGTCGTCATGCTCGCCTAACGCGTTACCCGAACGTCTGATCGGCGGCTGGATCGGCGCCGCGCACGAGCGCGGCCACCGCCTGCGCGAGGCGCCGCGGCCCGACTTCGCCGCCGCCGGCGCGCCGCGCCGCGCGGCCGTGCTGGTGCTGGGCGGCGGCGTGGCCGGGCTGGCGGCGGCGCGCGGCTTCGTGCGCGCGGGCGTCGACGACGTGCAAGTGCTGGAGCTCGAAGACCGCCCCGGCGGCAACAGCCGCGGCCACCGCATGGGCGGCATGGCCTGCCCGCTGGGCGCGCACTACCTGCCGCAGCCGGGCGCGCCGGCGCGCGAGGTCGACGAATGGCTGCACGAGGTGGGGCTCCTGCGGCACGAGGCCGGGCGCCGCGTCGCCGACGAGCGCCACCTGTGCCACAGCCCGCAGGAGCGGCTGTTCTTCGAAGGCGCCTGGCACGAAGGCCTGCTGCCGCCGGCCGACCCGGCGTCGGCCACGCAGGCGCAGTACCGGCGCTTCGCCGCGCTGGCCGCCGCAGCGCCGGCCTTCGCGATCCCCAGCCACCGCGTGCCGTGGACGGCCGCGCACGCGGCGCTGGACGAGCAGCCCTTCGCGGCCTGGCTGTCGCAACACCAGCTCGACGACGAAAGGCTGCGCTGGTACCTGGACTACTGCTGCCGCGACGACTTCGGCGCCGGCAGCGCGGAAGTGTCGGCCTGGGCCGGGCTGCACTACTTCGGCAGCCGCCACGGCTTCCACGCCCCGGGCGATGCCGAGAGCGACCGCGAGCCGGTCTTCACCTGGCCCGAAGGCAATGCCTGGCTGGTGGACCGGCTGCTGGCACCGCTGACCGGCCGGGTCCACGGCGGCCGCACCGTGCTGCGCGTGCGCGAAGAACGCGGCGGCGTGCAGGTGCTGGCGGCCCGCACCGACGGCGCGCTCGAAGCCTGGACCGCCCCCACCGTGGTGCTGGCGTTGCCGCTGTTCGTGGCCGCGCGCGTGCTCGATCAACCGCCGGCCGCGCTGCAGGCCGCCGCCGCGGCAACGGCCTACGCGCCCTGGCTGGTGGCCAACCTGCAGCTCGACCGCCCGCTGCTCGAACGTCCCGGCCTGCCCGCCGCCTGGGACAGCGTGGCCTACGGCAGCGCGGCGCTCGGCTACGTCGACGCCATGCACCAGAGCCTGCGCCCGGTGCCCGGCGCCACCGTGCTGACTGCTTACGCCACGCTGCCCGCCGCCGAGCGCGCGGCGTTGTTGACGCAGCCTTTCGAGCATTGGGCGCGGCGCGTGGTGGCCGAAGTCAGCGCGCTGCACCCTGACCTGCCCGCGCGGCTGCAGCGCATCGACCTCATGCGCTACGGCCACGCCATGGCGGTGCCGCGGCCCGGCCGCGCGCGCAGTGCCGCGGCGCGCGCGGCCTTGCGCGGCGGCCGCGGCCGGCTGCGCTTTGCGCACGCTGACTTGGCGGGTTATTCGGTCTTCGAGGAAGCCTTCATCGCCGGCTGCGAAGCCGCGGCCGCGCCCTGCTGCGGCGGCTGAGCGACACTCGGCGCTTCCCCGCTTGCAACACCCGCCACCATGACGATGACTTACCGCCGCCTGGGCCGCGCCGGGGTGCGCGTCAGCACCCTTTCGCTGGGCTCCTGGGTCACCTACGGCAACCAGGTGGACGCCAAGGCCGCCGTCGAGATGATGGCCGCGGCTTTCGACGCCGGCATCAACTTCTTCGACAACGCCGAGGTCTACGCCGGCGGCCGCAGCGAAACGCTGATGGGCGAGGCGCTGCGCACGCTGCAATGGCCGCGCCTGAACTACCTGGTGTCGACCAAGTTCTTCTGGGGCCTGGACCGCCAGGGTGAGGCCGTCAACCGCAAGGACACGCTCAACCGCAAGTACCTGATGCAGGCGATCGACGGCAGCCTGCAGCGCTTCGGGCTGGAACACCTCGACCTCATCTACTGCCACCGCGCCGACCCGCACACGCCGATCGAGGAGACGGTGCGCGCGATGAGCGACATCATCACCCAGGGCAAGGCGCTGTACTGGGGCACCAGCGAGTGGAGCGCCGGCGAGATCCGCGCCGCCTGGGACATCGCCGAGCGCCACCACCTGCACAAGCCGGTGGTCGAGCAGCCGCAGTACCACCTGTTCCACCGCAAGCGCGTGGAGCAGGAATATGCGCGGCTGTATGACGACATCGGCCTCGGCCTGACCACCTGGAGCCCGCTGGCCAGCGGCCTGCTGACCGGCAAGTACCAAGACGGCGTGCCGCCCGGCAGCCGCGCCAGCGTGGAGAGCTACGCCTTCCTGCGCGAAGGCTTGACCGACGCGCGCAAGAACGCCGCGGTGGCGCAGCTGGCGCCCATCGCCGCCGAGCTGGGCTGCACGCTGGCCCAGATGGCGATCGCCTGGGCCGCGAAGAACCCGCGCGTCAGCACCGTGATCACCGGCGCCTCGCGGGTCGAGCAACTGCAGCAGAACCTGGGCGCGCTGGCGGTCATCGAGAAGCTGACGCCGGAGGTGCTGGCACGCATCGACGCCGTGGCGCTGCCGCTGGCGAACTGATTCAGCGGCCGCCGCAGAAGGCCCGGCGCAGCACCGCATGCCGGTGCTCGAAGAACCGGCGCACGAACCAGGCGAGCAGGGCGCGCATGAAGCGCCAGCGCGGCTCGAACTCGAGCGTGTCGCGCAGCAGCAGCCGCCCCGGCTGCGTGGGGTGGTCGAGGATCTGGCGGCGGTGCGACCAGCGGCGCATCGACAGCATCGGCGACTGCTCGTGGAAGCCCTGCTGCTCGTCGAGCGCGGTCAGCGTCAGCCAGGAGCAGTCGATCGGCACGACGCCCAGGGCGAGGAGCAGGCTGCGGAACAGCGGCCGGCCGGGGACGCGCGGCAGCTCGGTCAGGCGGTGCACGCCGGCCGGCGCCGTCATGCGCAGGAACGGCATCATCTCGCGGCGCAGGCAGCGCAGGTCGGTGATCCAGCGCCACAGCGCGGCCCGGCTGCACGCCAGCGTGCTTTCGAAGACGAGCGTGACCGGCGGCGTCGGCACGCGGCGTCGTCAGCCCAGGCCGATGGGCGCCGGCGCGCTGTTGACGATCTTGCGGAACAGCGGCCGGTAGCCGTCTTCCGGCTCGTGGCCGGTCAGCGGGTCTTTGTTGGCGGCGAAGGCGGCGTCCAGCTCGGTCCAGTCGGCCTCGGTCAGCAGCCGCTTGGCGGCGGGCAGCACGTCGGTCTCTTCGCGCGCCATGTGGTCGAGGTAGGCGTTGATGTAGCGCTCGGTCGCCTGCTCGAAGGCCTCGCGGCGCGACTCGCCCATCACCTCGAAGGCCAGCAGCGCGTGCTCCAGGTCGCGGATCGCGCGCTCGCCGGTGGCATGGTCGCGGTCCAGGCGGTCCAGCACCTCGCCCATCTCGGGCGCGCGCTCGCGCAGCTTGGGAAACAGCAGCTCGCTTTCCTTGGTGTGGTGCAGCCGCTCGGGAAACTCGTCGATGTAGAACATCATCGCGCGCAGCACGTCGAAGGGCGGCAGCTGCTTCTCGCGGCGCGCGTGCTGCAGCAGCATCGACAGCGACCGCAGCATCGCGGCCAGGGCCTGGTGTTCGTCGCGGATCACGTCGAGGGCATGGTGGCGCATGGCGGGGCTCGCAGTCGTCAATATCGGATCGTTCGATGGCGCTAGCGTCGCAGGTCGGGGGCTTTTCTCACTTGAGTTAAGTCAAGCTGAACCCAGACGGCCGCGCAGCACGCGATGGCGCTGTACGCGCTGCGGTCGGAACGCCGCCTCCAGCGCCGCCAGCAAGGCCTCGGCCCGCGCGCCGTTGTCGCCGCTGACGTTGCAGACGTAGGCGTCGATGGTCACCGCGGCCAGTTCGGGCCAGGTGTGCACCGCCAGGTGCGATTCGGCCAGCAGCACCACGCCGGTCACGCCGCCGGCGCCGCCGAAGCGGTGGAACACGTCGTTCACCGGCGTCAGCCCGCAGCGCTGCACCTCCTGCCGGCAGCGCGCGCGCAAGGCCGCGGGGTCGCCGAACAGCGCCGCGTCGACCGGGCAGCCCTGCAGATCGGCCATCAGGTGCAGTCCTTGCATGGGGTGGATGATACGAAGGGGCGCCCTAGAATCCGTGGTTCCCCCAAGCCCCCATCCCTGCCGCCCGCGAGCCCCGCATGCCAGACGACAACCGCCCCCAGCCGCCCACGTCCCTGATGGCCGATGCGATCCGCGCCCTGGCGATGGACGCCGTGCAGCAGGCCAATTCCGGCCACCCCGGCGCGCCGATGGGCATGGCCGAGATGGCGGTGGCGCTGTGGTCGCGCCACCTGCGCCACAACCCCGGCAACCCGCACTGGCCCGAGCGCGACCGTTTCGTGCTGAGCAACGGCCACGCCTCGATGCTGCTGTACGCGCTGCTGCACCTGACCGGCTACGACCTGGCGATGAGCGAGCTGCGCAACTTCCGCCAGTTGCACAGCAAGACCCCGGGCCACCCCGAGGTCGACCTGACGCCCGGCGTCGAGACCACCACCGGCCCGCTGGGCCAGGGCATCGCCAACGCGGTGGGCATGGCGCTGGCCGAGAAGCTGCTGGCGCACGAGTTCAACCGCCCCGGCCACACGCTGGTGGACCATCGCACCTACGCCTTCGTCGGCGACGGTTGCCTGATGGAAGGCCTCAGCCACGAGGCCTGCGCGCTGGCCGGCGCCTGGAAACTCAACAAGCTGGTGGCGCTGTACGACGACAACGGCATCAGCATCGACGGCGCCGTCAAGCCCTGGTACGTGGACGACCCGGTGCTGCGCTTCAAGGCCTACGACTGGAACGTGATCGGCCCGATCGACGGCCAGGACGTGGCGGCGGTGGACGCCGCGCTCACGCAGGCCCATGCCTCGGCGACGCAGCCCACGCTGATCATCTGCAAGACCACCATCGGGCAGGGCTCGCCCAACCGCGCCGGCACCGCCAAGGCGCACGGCGAGCCGCTGGGCGCCGACGAGATCAAGCTGACGCGGCAAGGCCTCGGCTGGACGTACGAGCCCTTCGTGATCCCCGAGGCGGCCTACGCCGCCTGGGACGCCAAGGCCAGCGGCGCCGCCGCCGAAGCCGAGTGGACGCAGCGCCTGGCCGCCTACAAGGCCGCCCACCCCGAGCTGGCCGCCGATTACCTGCGCCGCATGAAGGGCGAGCTGCCCGCCGGCTTCGCGCAGACCGCGGTCGACGTGGTGGTGGCCGCGCACGCCAAGGCCGAGACGGTGGCCAGCCGCAAGGCCAGCCAGCTGGCGCTGGAGGTCTTCACCAAGGCCATGCCCGAGCTGCTGGGCGGCAGCGCCGACCTCACCGGCTCGAACCTGACCAACACCAGCAGCACGCCGCCGCTGCGCTTCGACGCGGCGGGCACGCCCAACGGCGGCCGCCACATCAACTACGGCGTGCGCGAGTTCGGCATGGCCGCCATCATGAACGGCATCGCGCTGCACGGCGGCTTCATCCCCTACGGCGGCACCTTCCTCACGTTCAGCGACTACAGCCGCAACGCCATCCGCATGGCCGCGCTGATGAAGCGCCGCGTGATCCACGTCTTCACGCACGACAGCATCGGCCTCGGCGAAGACGGCCCCACGCACCAGAGCGTGGAGCACGCCGCGGCGCTGCGGCTGCTGCCGGGGCTGGACGTCTGGCGCCCGGCCGACACCGCCGAGACGGCGATTGCCTGGGCCATCGCCTTGGGCAACACGCACCGGCCGAGCGCGCTGCTGCTGTCGCGCCAGAACCTGCCCTACGCGCCGAAGGCGGCGCTGGACGACATCGCCAAGGGCGCCTACGTGCTGGCCGAGCCGGGCGAAGTGGGGCTGAAGAAGAAGGCGCAGGGCGTGATCATCGCCACCGGCTCGGAGGTGCAGCTGGCGCTGCACGCGCAAGCCGAGCTGGCGCGGCGCGGCATCGCGGTGCGCGTGGTCAGCATGCCCAGCACCACGGTGTTCGACCGCCAGGACGTCAAGTACAAGAAGGCGGTGCTGCCGCCGGGCCTGCCGCGCGTGGCGGTGGAAGCCGGCGTCACCGATTTCTGGTGGAAGTACGGCTGCGCCGCGGTGGTCGGCCTCGACCGCTTCGGCGAAAGCGCGCCGGCCGGCGCGCTGTTCAAGCACTTCGGCTTCACGGCGCAGAACGTGGCCGACACCATGCACAAGGTTTTGTCGAAATCATCGTCCAAGTAACCGCAAGGAGAGCTCAGATGGCTATCAAGGTTGGTATCAACGGCTTCGGCCGCATCGGCCGCATGGTGTTGCGCGCCGCGGTGCAGAACTTCCCCGAGGTCGAGGTGGTCGGCATCAACGACCTGCTGGAGCCCGACTACCTGGCCTACATGCTCAAGTACGACAGCGTGCACGGCCGCTTCAAGGGCGAGATCGCGGTCGACGGCAACACGCTGGTCGTCAACGGCAGGAAGATCCGGCTGACGGCCGAGAAGGACCCCGCGGCGCTGAAGTGGGGCGCCGTCGGCGCCGACATCGTGGTCGAGTCGACCGGCCTCTTCCTCACCAAGGAAACGGCGCAGAAGCACATCGACGCCGGCGCCAAGAAGGTGGTGATGAGCGCGCCCAGCAAGGACGACACGCCGATGTTCGTCTACGGTGTCAACGACAAGAGTTATGCCGGCCAGGCCATCATCAGCAACGCGAGCTGCACCACCAACTGCCTGGCCCCGGTGGCCAAGGTGCTGCACGACAGCTTTGGCATCAAGCGCGGACTGATGACCACCGTGCACGCCGCCACCGCCACGCAGAAGACCGTGGACGGCCCCAGCAACAAGGACTGGCGCGGCGGCCGCGGCATCCTGGAGAACATCATCCCCAGCAGCACCGGCGCTGCCAAGGCGGTGGGCGTGGTGATCCCCGAGCTGAACAAGAAGCTAACCGGCATGTCGTTTCGCGTGCCGACCTCCGATGTCAGCGTGGTCGACCTGACGGCCGAGCTGGTGAAGGAAGCGAGCTGGGAAGACATCTGCGGCGCGATGAAGGCCGCCGCCGCGGGCCCGATGAAGGGCGTGCTGGCCTACACCGAAGACAAGGTGGTGGCCACCGACTTCCGCGGCGAGCCCTGCACCAGCGTGTTCGACGCCGATGCCGGCATCGCGCTGGACAAGACCTTCGTCAAGGTGGTGGCCTGGTACGACAACGAGTGGGGCTACTCGAACAAGGTGCTGGAGATGGTGCGCGTCATCGCGCGTTGAGCCCGCCGTGACCAGCGCCCTGTACGAATCGACGCTGCATTCGCTGCCGCTGGTCGCCCGCGGCAAGGTGCGCGAGAACTACGCCGTCGGCAGCCGCCGGCTGCTGATGGTGGCGAGCGACCGCATCTCGGCCTTCGACGTGGTGATGGACGAGCCCATCCCCGCCAAGGGCGCGCTGCTGACGCGCATGGCGCTGTTCTGGTTCGGCAAGCTGGCGCACGTGGTGCCCAACCACCTGACCGGCGACGACCCGGAAAGCGTGGTCGCGCCCGACGAGGTGGCGCAGGTGCGCGGCCGCTCGATGCTGGTCAAGCGCCTGCGGCCGCTGCCGATCGAGGCCGTGGTGCGCGGCTACCTCGCCGGCTCGGGCTGGAAGGAATACCAGGCCGGCGGCAGCGTCTGCGGCGTGGCGCTGCCGCCGGGGCTGCGCCTGGCCAGCCGGCTGCCGCAGCCGATCTTCACGCCGGCCACCAAGGCCGAGGCCGGCGCCCACGACGAGAACATCAGCTTCGAGCAGGCGGCGGCGCTGATCGGCGCCGAGCGCGCCGCCGAGGTGCGCGACGTGGCGATCCGCCTGTACAGCGAAGCGGCCCGTTATGCGCTGGACCGCGGCATCGTGATCGCCGACACCAAGTTCGAGTTCGGCCTCGACGAGCAGGGCACGTTGACGCTGATGGACGAGGTGCTGACGCCCGACTCGTCGCGCTTCTGGCCGCGCGACGGCTGGCGCGACGGCGACAACCCGCCGAGCTACGACAAGCAGTACCTGCGCGACTGGCTGGAGGCGGTGCGCATCGACGGCCGGCCCTGGGACAAGCAGGCCCCCGCGCCCGAGCTGCCCGACAACGTGGTGGCCGCCACGGCGGCGCGTTATGCCGAGGCGGCGCGGCTGTTGACCGGGGCGTGAGGCACGCGCCCTCATCCCGGCCCTCTCCCACGCGTGGGAGAGGGAGCAGGTTCAGGCGGCCATCAAGCCGCTGAACATCCGGCTGTTCAGCCCGCGCGGCCGGTAGGCCGACACGCGCTTGGCGATCTCGGCCACGTGCTCGGGCGTGGTGCCGCAGCAGCCGCCGGCGATGTTGAGGAAGCCGCTCTTCGCGAACTCTTCCATCAGCGCGCCGGTGACGGCCGGCGTCTCGTCGAAGCCGGTCTCGCTCATCGGGTTGGGCAGCCCGGCGTTGGGATAACAGCTGACATAGGTGTCACCGGCGACGCGTGCCAGCTCTTCGATGTAGGGCCGCATCAGCGCCGCGCCAAGCGCGCAGTTCAGGCCCACGGCCAGCGGCCGCGCGTGGCGCACCGAGTGCCAGAAGGCCTCGACCGTCTGCCCCGAGAGGATGCGGCCCGAGGCGTCGGTGACGGTGCCCGAGAGGATCACCGGCAGGCGCTGGCCGCGCTCTTCCATCAGCTCGTCGAGCGCGAAGATCGCCGCCTTGGCGTTGAGCGTGTCGAAGATGGTCTCCACCAGGAACAGGTCGCAGCCGCCGTCCAGCAGACCCGCAGCCTGCTCGCGGTAGGCGGCGCGCAGCTCGTCGAAGCTGACGTTGCGCGCGCCGGGGTCGTTGACGTCGGGGCTGATGCTGGCGGTGCGCGGCGTCGGGCCCAGGGCGCCGGCCACGAAGCGCGGCTTGTCGGCGCTGTCGAAGCGGTCGGCCGCGGCGCGGGCGATGCGCGCGGCGGCTTCGTTCATCTCGCGCGCGACGGCGGCCAAGCCGTAGTCTTCCTGCGCGATGGCGGTGGCGCCGAAGGTGTTGGTCTCGATGATGTCGGCCCCGGCGGCGAGGTAGGCCTCGTGGATGCCGCTGATGACGTCGGGCCGCGTCAGCACCAGCAGGTCGTTGTTGCCCTTCAGGTCCTTGCCGTGGTCGGCGAAGCGGCGGCCGCGGAAGTCGGCCTCGGTCAGCGCGTGGCGCTGGATCATCGTGCCCATCGCACCGTCGATGATGACGATGCGGGACTGCAGCAGCCCGGGCAGGGCGGCGGCGCGGTGGTAGTCGGCGGCAGGCTTCATGCCGCGCATTGTCGGCGCTGTCAGCGCGTCGTCGGGCCCTTGGAGGTGTCGCCGGCTTCGGCGAACAGGTTTTCCGAGAACATCGACTCGCCGCCGCCGGGGTCGGCCGACTGGCGGCGCCGGCGCGCGCGCTCGGAGGCGCGGGCGCGCTGCTGGGCGCGCTGGTCGACCAGCAGCAGCACCAGCGTGATGGGCACGGCAGCGCCGGCCAGCAGCGTGAAGACCATTTCGGGCAGGAAGCGGGCATGTCCCGAGACCACCTGGCGGTCGAGGCTGGACGCCGTCAGCACCAGTTCCTGCGCCGCGACGACGCAGGCCGTGAGCACCAGCGCCGCCATCAGCCGGCGCGCGTTGCGGTCGCCCTTGGAGCCGCGGCGCGGCGCCACCACCATCCAGCCGGCGACGCCGAAGCCCACCACCATCACCAGCGCGGCGAACGACAGCGGCTCCATCTGCCAAGCCAGCCCGGGCTCGGCGCCGATCGACCAGACGACGGCCACCTGCAGAATCACCGCCAGCACCGCGACCAGCACCATCGCCGCCAGTTGCGCGAGCCAGGCCGGGCGGATGGTGATCCAGGCCACCAGCATCAGCACCACCACGTAGACGCCGAGCAGCGCGCCGATGATCTTCAGCGGGTGGTAGCCGATCTCGAAGGCCAGGCCGCGGGCGCCGATGTTGATGATCATCGCGCTCCACAGCCCCGCGGTCAGCGCCGCCGAGCCGTACAGCCATTCACGCCACAGGCGAATCGGCCCTTCGTAGTGCAGGCGGCGCAAAAACTCGACGAAGGCGCGCGCCCCCAGAAAGGCGATGCAGGCCGACGCCACCCACAGCATTACCGACGAGTCGCCGATCACGGAAAGCATGGGGCCAGGGTCTCCTCAGGGCAGCCGACGTTGGGGGGCGGAAATTGCGGGGTGCAATGCACCCGCAGCCGGTCGGCGCGGCCAGACGGCAAGCATAGTGTCCCGCTCGGCCCTACGTCCGTGTCGGATTCGAGTGAATGTGCACATCGGTTTCAAGTTGTTCGGGCTACGCCGCTAACGCCCTACCCCGGCGACGGGGTCGCTCGCCTCATGCCCCCCACACCCCGGGGGGCGGCTACAGGAAGCCGATTTCGCGGCGCTGCCGCACCTCGGGCTTGACGCGGTGCTCGCTTTCCAGCTGCGACAGGAAGGCGTCGGCATCGAAATGCTGGCCCAGGATCTCGGCCTGCCGCTGCACGGCCGCAAAGTCGCCGGGCACCAGCTGGTCGAGTTGCGCCAGCCGCTGGCGCTGCTCGTCGTTCAGCGCCGCCGCGTCGCCGCCCAGCGCCTCGGTGACGAACATGCGCAAGCGCTGCTCGCGCGTCAGCGGGTGGAAGCGGATCTTGAAGGTGAAGCGGCGCAGCGCCGCCTCGTCCAGCTCGTCGAACAGGTTGGTCGTGCAGATGAAGACGCCGCCGAAGCGCTCCATGCCCTGCAGCATCTCGTTGACCTCGGTGACCTCGTAGTTGCGCTCGGCACGGCGGCGGCTGCGCAGAAAGCTGTCGGCCTCGTCGAGCAGCAGCACCGCTTCTTCGGTGCCGGCTTCCTCGAACATGCGCGCCATGTTCTGCTCGGTCTCGCCGACGTACTTGCTCGACAGGTCGCTGGCCTGGCGGATCATCAGCGGGCGCTGCAAGGCCTGCGCGATGTGCTCGGCCAGCGCCGTCTTGCCGGTGCCCGGCATGCCGTGGAAGCACAGCGTGCCGTGGCCGCGGCGGCGCAGCGCCTCGACGATGCGCGGCACCTCGAAGCGCGATTCCACGTTGAGCAGCCCCAGGTCGTAGCCGGTGACCACCGGCCGCGGCGGCTTCTCGCGCGGGCCGGCGGCGCCGCCCAGCGCGCGGTCGGCGTTGCCGAGCTGGCGCAGGATCAGGCCTTCGACGCGCGCCGCGTCGTCGTCGCCGCCGACCAGCCGCGCAAAGCGCACCGCGGTGCGGATCTGCGCCGGCGTCAGCCCGCGGCGCTCGGCCAGCCGCGCCGAGAAGCCATCGCCCACCGTCACGCCTTGCAGCGCGCGCCGCACCAGGCCTTCGCGCGCGCCGGGCGGCGGCGACTTCAGCAGCAGGTGGTACTGGAAGCGGCGGCGGAACGCGGGGTCGATCTGCTCGATGCGGTTGGTGATCCAGATCACCGGCACCGGGTTGGTCTCCAGGATCTGGTTGACCCAGGCCTTGCCGCTGACGCTGCCGCTGGCCGGCGCGTCGGCGCTGTCGAGGCGGGCGATCAACTGCGCCGCCTCGGTGCTGATCGGCGGGAACACGTCTTCCACCTCGTCGAACAGCAAGGCCACGCCGGGGCTGCCCTTGAGGAAGACCTGGCTGATCTGCAGGCTGCGGTAGCGATCGCGGCCCGAGAGGCTGTTGCCGTCGCGGTCGGCGTATTCCACCTCGTACAGCTCCAGCCCCGCGGCCTGCGCGCAGACCTTGGCCAGCTCGGTCTTGCCGGTGCCCGGCGGGCCGTACAGCAGCACGTTGACGCCGGCCTCGCGCTGCGCGGCGGCCTGGCGCAGCAGGCCGGTGAGCACTTGCACGTCGTCGTCGACGAAAGCGAAGTCCTCGGGCTGCAGTTCGCTTTTCGGCGCCGGCCGCGTGAACACCGCCATCAGGTCGCCGGGGCCGGCGTACTCGCGCATCAGCACCGGCGGCAATTGCTCGCTGACCTTCATCAGGTCGGCCAGGTCGGTGATGTTCTGCTCGGAGATCAGGTTCTCGATCATGCCGATGCGCTCCAGCCGCGAGCCGGCGCGCAGCGCCTCGGCGACGTCGCGCGCGTCGACGCCGGCCACCGCGGCCAGCGCGGCGTAGGCCTCCTGCGCGTTGGAGACCTTGAACTCGACCAGCAGCCCGCGCAGGTCGCGCTGGCAGCGCGCCAGCGTGCCGTAGAGCAGCAGCGCGCGCTCCGCCGGGTTGAGCTGCAGCAGCCCGGCCAGCGCGTCGATGTTCTTCTGCACCAGCGCCGATTCCTTCTTCAGCCGGCGCGACAGCCAGTCGCAACTGTTCGACAGCACGGCCAGCAGGTCTTTCGGCGCGTCCTTGATGTACTCGTCGATGTAGAAGAACAGCGTGCCTTCCTCGTACGGGCCGCGCCAGGCGCCGTGGCGCTCGATGAAGGCCTCGTCGGCCAGCGCGTCGTGGCCGCGCCAGTGCGGGCTGCCCTTGCAGCGCTTGAGCAGAAAGCCGCGCAGCCGCGCCAGCACCGGCAGCGGCCACACCAGGTGGCGGCCGACCAGCGCCAGCAGGCTGCTCCAGTCGCGCCGAAGGTTGAAGCGGCCCGCCTGGTGCAGCGTGAGCGTCAGCACGAAGTGCGAGCACAGCAGGTCCATCACCGGCGCCTCGGACAGCGCGGGCGACAGCACCCAGCGGCCATCGGGCCGAACCGCGTTGCGTGCAGACGTCTTCATCATCACCCGGTCAACCTCTTTCATCGGTGCGTCCTGATCTTGGCGCAGCGCCGGCCACGCAGCAAGCCCCCGGCCGGCGCTTGGGTTGTAGCAGCGGGGGCTGTGCCAGCATGCGGGCTGCCGGCGCCTCAACGCGCGCCGGCGCCGCGCCGCCGACAACACCCCCTTTCGACTGCCCACGCATGTCCGAGCTGCTGACGCTGACCCTGCCCCTGTTCGTGCTGATCGCGCTGGGCTTCGCTGCCGCGCGCGGCGGGTTGTTCGACGACGCGCAGGTGCAGACGCTGGGCCGCTTCGTGCTGTACGTGGCGCTGCCGGCGCTGATCGTGCGCGCCTTCGCGCAGCGCGCGCTGACCGATGTCTTCGAGCCGCACTACGTGGCGGCACTGGCGCTGGCCTCGCTGGCGGTGTTCGCGCTCGGCTGGGCCGGCGCCCGGCTGCTGCGGCTGCCGCGCGAGGCGGCGGCGCTGGCCGCACTGGGCATGAGCTGCTCCAACACCGGCTACATCGGCTACCCGCTGGCGGTGCTGGTCATCGGGCCCGGCGCCGCGGTGGCGCTGGCGCTGAACATGCTGGTGGAGAACCTGCTGGTGATTCCGCTGGCGCTGGTGCTGGCCGAAAGCGCGGCCAGCCGCGGCCAGGGCTGGCGGCGCGCGCTGCGCGAGACAGGGCAGCGGCTGCTGCGCTCGCCGCTGATCTTGTCCATCGTCGCCGGCGTGCTGATCTCGGGCCTGCGGCTGCCGCTACCGGCACCGCTGATGCGCGCCATCGACCTGCTGGCCGTGGCCTCGGCGCCGGTGGCGCTGTTCGCGGTGGGCGGCATGCTGCACGGCAGCTCGGTGCGCGGGCTGGCGGCGCCGCTGGCGCTGATCGTCGGCGGCAAGCTGCTGCTGCACCCGCTGGCGGTGGTGCTGGCGCTGCGCGTCTTCCCGGTGGCCGACCGCACGCTGGCCACCGCGGCGGTGCTGATGGCCGCGGTGCCGATGATCGCCATCTACCCGGTGCTGGGCCAGCGCTACGGCCAGCAGCGGCTGTGCGCCGCCGCCTTGCTGACGGCGGTGCTGGCCTCGGTGCTGACCATCAACGCGGTGCTGCTGCTGTTGCGTCCTTGAGGTGGCGCGCCAGGAAGGCTTCCAGCCGGCCGGCGAAATCGACCTTGTTCTTCAGCGTCAGCCAGCCGTGGCCTTCGTCGTCGTAGACCACCCACTCGGGCGGCCGACCGGCGGCGCCGAGCGCATCGCGCAGTCGCGTGGCGTGGACCAGCGGCACGCGGCGGTCGCGCGCGCCGGCGGCCAGCAGCAGCGGCGCCTTGATGCGCGCGGCCTGCGCCACCGGGGCGTTGGCGGCCAGTTGCTCGGCGTCCTTCACCGGGTCGCCCACCAGCGCGGGCAGGTCGAACTGGCGCACCTCGTCGCTCTGGTCGCTGATGAAGCGCCATTCATACATCAGCCGCGGGTCGGTGACGGCCGCCCAGGCGGCGGCGCAGCGGTAGCGGTCGGGGTGGCGCACCAGGCCCATCAAGGCGGCGTAGCCGCCGTAGCTGCCGCCGGCGATGCACGCCCGGCCGCCGTCGGCCAGGCCCTGGGCCACGGCCCATTGCAGCGCGTCGGCCACGTCGTCCTGCATCGCCAGGCCCCATTGGCGGATGCCGGCGCGGAAGTGCGCGTCGCCGTAGCCGGTGCTGCCGCGGAACTCGGGCTCGATCACCAGGTAGCCGCGCGAGGCCAGGAACTGTGCCATCGGCTCCCATTGCCAGTGGCCGCCGCGCACCCAGGGCCCGCCGTGCACCAGCACGACGGCCGGGCGCGCGCCGGCGGACTTGCCCGGCGGCGTGGTCACCCACACCGGCAGGTCGCGCCCGTCGCGCGCCTTGATGCGATGGAAATCGACCGTGGCCATCTGCGCCGGGTCGATGCCGGTGCGGCTGCGGCCGATCACCCGCCAGGCCTGGGTGTCGGCGCGGTACAGCAGGTAGGTGCCGGGGTCGCGGTCGGAGAACGACTCGACCAGCACCACCATGTCGGGCTGGTCGCAGCGCCGACAGCTCAGACGGTTGACGCGGCCGGGCAGCCGCTCGTCGGCCTGCTGCTGCAGCGCCTTCAGCCGGGCGTCGAACCAGACGCTGGTCTCGGCGTCGGTCTCCAGCCGCACGCCCAGCGTCTTGCCGCCGGGCGTCTCGCTGATCAGCCGGCCGCTGAAGTCGAAGCCCGGCGCGCTGACCAGGGCGCGCGCCGCCGGCCGGCCTTCTGCGAAGTCGAAGCGGCGCAGCTCGGCATAACCTTGCGGGCCGGCGGATACGGTGACGAAGAAGTCGCCCGCCGCGTCGAAGAAGCGCGGCACGAAGGGCGCGTGGTAGCGCTCGAACTCGGCGATCGGCTTCCACGGCGCCTGCTCGTCGGCCTTCCAGAACAGGCGGTCGCGCCCCTGGCGGGCGGTCAGCACGATGCGCGGCCGGCCCTGGGCGTCGAACCACCAGAGGCGGCTGTCGGGCGGCGTGCCCTCGGCCAGGTTGCGCACGCGGCCGCTGACGACGTTCAGCCGCTTGGGCGTCACCTCGCGCAGCTCGTCCTGGTTGTCGTAGACCACTTCGCCGACGATCACGTCGTCGCTGCCGTCGGCCGGCACGTGCAGCAGGCGGTGGTTGTATTCCAGCGGCTCGCGCCGCGCCAGGCGCGCCTCGCGCACCCAGTCGCCGCGCAGCCGCACCAGCAGGCGCTGATCGGTGCCGTCGCGCTTGACGCTGAAGAGCCCGGCGCCGAAAGGCTGTTCGCCGCCGCCCGATTCGCGGTCGATCAGGTCGAACACCAGCCGCTCGTCGTTGACCCAGGCGAAGCTGCGGATGTCGGCATCGCTGAAGCTCGCGGCGAAGCTGGCCTGGCCCCAGTTGCGCAGGTCGAACACCGCCAGCGCGGTGCGGCCGTCGGGGCGGCCGGCCGTCATCGCCAGCCATTGGCCGGACGGCGAGAGCACGGCGCGCTCGATGTCGGGCCGCTTGAAGAAGGCCTCGGCCGGCAGCGCCTCCGCGGCCGCCGCCGCGCCGCCGCCGCAGGCCAGTGCGCCCAGGCAGGCGGCGGCCAGCCATCGCCGCAAGTCGCGCCACGCATCCGTCCCCGGCGGCGACCCGCCGAACCACGCGTTCCATCGCATTGCCGTCATGCGGCCTCCCATCGGGCGCGGCCGCGCCCACCGCCGATGCTAGGGCCTGCCGCATACTCGCCGCCATGATGAACAGCAGCCGCGACGCCGAAGACGCCACGCCCCTGACCGACCAGTTGCTGCAGGCGATGGCCGAGCGCGGCGGCGTGAAGACCTTTCCCGCCAACGCCGTGCTGGTCAACGAGGACGACGATTCCGACTCGATCTTCATCCTGCTCAAGGGCAAGGTGAAGGTCTACGGCGCCGCCGCCGACGGCCGCGAGGTGGTCTACACGACGCTGGGCGCCGGCGAGTATTTCGGCGAGATGACGCTCGACGGCGGCCCGCGCTCGGCCTCGGTGATGACCATGGAGCCCACCACCTGCGTGGTGGTGAGCGGCGCCAACGTGCGCGACTTCCTGGGCACGCACCCCGACTTCGCGCTGCACCTGGTGCGCAAGCTGATCGCGCTGGTGCGCCGCTCGACCGATACCGTCAAGCGGCTGGCGCTGGACGACGTGTACACGCGCATCGCCAAGCTGCTGCAGGAGCTGGCGGTGCCCGACGCGCTCGGCCGCCAGGCCATCGACGAGCGGCTGACGCAGCAGGACATTGCCGACCGCGTGGGTTCGTCGCGCGAGATGGTGAGCCGCATCTTCAAGCAGCTGACGATCGGCGGCTACGTCAGCACCGAGGGCCGCCGCATCGTGCTGCTGAAGAAGCTGCCGGCGCGCTGGTAGCCGCGCCGAGGCCACACGCTACACGCTGCCGAAGGCCACCAGCCGGCCGCGCTCGTCCACCAGCTCGAAGGCGCCGTCCTGCAGCAGCAGGCGCAAGGTCTGGCCGAGCCGGGCCTGGGCGGTGAAGGTCAGCAGCAGGTTGGACTGCGGCAGCCCCCACTCGACCAGTTCGCGCGCGACCAGGTTGCGCAGGTATTGCGACTGCACGAACGGCCGGCGCCGGCCCAGCAGCCGCGCGCCCAGGCGCGAGACGTGGGCGATGCCGCGTTCGCCGGCCACGTCGCCGAAGCGGCGGCCGGCATCGGGCGCGATGAACAGCGTGCGCATGCGCACCTCGGGGTGGGTGTTGCTGATCTCGGCCGTGCGGCGGCGCATGCGGCTGACGGCGCGGCGCAGGCCGTCGTCTTCGTCGGCCTGCAGCGCATCGGCGCGCGGCAGCTCGTGCACGACGAAGCCGTCTTCCACCAGCGCCAGCGTGCGGTCGTCGACGTCGGCGATGCGCGTCTCCATCAACACCAGGGCCTCGTCGGGGCCTACGCGCACGGCGCGCAGCAGCCGGCATTCCAGGCGCTGCTGCACGGCGTCGAGACAGGGCTGCGCGCCGTCGGGCAGCCGCGTGCGGTGGCGCAGGTGGTGCACGTGGCGGCGGTTGACGCCCAGGTCGGCCAGCACGCGCGCCTGCAGCAGGCTGATCACGCTTTGCGCGTAGAGGAAGGGGTAGGTCAGGCCATCGGGGCCGTTGGCGCCGTCCGGCAGGTCGAACAGCTCGGCGAAGCGCTCGCCCAGCTCGGGCCGCGGCTCGAAGCTGGTTTCGTAGCGGCGCGCGCGCCGGGGCTGCAGGCGGTGGCGGCGCAGCAGCCCCGGCACCGTGGCGGCCCACCAGCGGCAGGTGTAGGCCAGGCCCTGCTCGACGCTGGGCACCTTCAGGCGGCGGGTGATGGCCAGCGGTTCGGCCGGCACCGAATCGGCCCAGGGCGACGGCAAGGCGGAGACGGCGGGTGCAGGCATGGCATTCGTCCGTGGCAGTGGCGGCATGCCTCGCAGTGTGCGCAGCCCGCGGCCTGCGCCGCGGTGACCGATGGCACCGCCGCGCAGTGACGAATTCACGTCGCCACTGCGCCACCGCGCGCGGGACGCGCCGTCAGCCCATCAGGTCTTGCGTCTCGGGGTGGCGCCGCATGTAGGTGGCGACGTAGCTGCACAGCGGCCGCACGCGCAGGCCTTCGGCGCGCGCCCCGTCCAGCGCCGCTTTCACCAGCGCGGCGGCGATGCCGCGCCCTTCCAGTGCCACCGGCACCTCCGTGTGGGTGAACAGCAGCAGCTCGCCCTGGCGCCGGTAGGCACAGACGGCCAGGCCTTCGGGATACGCGGCCTCGAAGCGCGAGGCTTCGGGACGATGGACGATGCTGGGGGCGGCGGTGCTGGCGGTCATAGGCCCGCACTGTAGCCACACAAGGCACGCCGCGCGGGCGCGGCCGCCGTCTTGAGACATCTCAACAGGGTGACCCCGGCTCGGCGCAGAATGCGTTGGTGATGTGCCGGAGCCTGGTGATGCGCAAGCCCTCTTCCCCCGTCCCGTCGGTCGCCGAAGTCGACGACGCGGCCGCCCTCGATGTGTCGCTGCCCGACAGCCAGGCGCTGGTGCGTCATCCCGACGGCTACTACTGGCTGAGCGCCGACGGCCGCGAGCAGTTCGGCCCCTACGACACGGCCGAGGAAGCGCTGGCCGAACTGCACCGCAGCGCCGCCGACGACGACGACCTCGAACCCGACGAGAGCCTGACCGAGGCCGAGCGCGCGCTGGGGCTGGCCGACTGGCTGGACCCCGACACCGGCGGTCTGGCCGAGGACACGCACACCCACATCGAGGATCACTGAGACGCGGCCGCGGCCGGCACTGCCGCAGCGGGCGGTGATGCCGCGGCCGGCAGCGCTGCCGGCGCCGATGGTGCGGATGGCGCGGATGGCGCGGATGACGCGGCCGGTGCCGCTGCCGCCGCCGGCGCCGAAGCGCGCGGCGCCGGCACCGTGATGCCGGGCGCCAGCGGAATCTCTTCCGACACCGTCACCGCCTTCACGTAGTAGCGGGTCTCGCCGAAGCAGCTGGTCGGCAGGCCGACCTTCTCTTCGTAGTGCAGGTTCACGCGCTTGCCCATCACCTGGGTGATCTGCTGGGCCACGCCGTCGTCGAGGATGGTGAACGCAAACTTCTCCGGCGTGGCGCCGGGCATCGAGACCAGCGCCAGCTCGCCCTCCCAGGTCTTGCAGACCCAGCCGCGCTTGGACAGCTTCTGCACCCAGCCGGCGCGCTCGCCGGATGAATAACTCCAAGACAGAGCGGCTGCAAAATACAGGGCCGCCAGCGCCAGCAGGGCGACCAGGACGGCGATCAGGCGGACGAGCATCGGGATGGGCACGCGGGCGGTGCGGTCGATTATGGCGGCCGTGGCCGGCACAATGGCGGCTTCACAGCGCCTGCCGCCGACATCCACACCCACACGCACACCAACGCCAACCCCAACCCCGATACCGACCATGACCGCGCTGATCCTCGGCCTGCTGATCTTCCTGGGCTTGCACTCGGTGCGCATCGTCGCCGAGCCGTGGCGCCAGCGCACCATCGCGCGCATGGGCGAGGGCGCCTGGAAAGGCGTCTACTCGCTGCTGTCGGGGCTGGGGCTGGCGCTGATCGTCTGGGGCTATGCGCAGGCGCGGCTGACGCCGCTGCCGCTGTGGACGGCGCCGGTGTGGGCGCGCCATCTGGCCGGGCCGCTGACGCTGGTGGCCTTCGTGCTGCTGGCCGCCGCCTACGTGCCGGGCAACGGCATCAAGGCGCGGCTGCACCATCCGATGCTGCTGGCCGTCAAGGTCTGGGCGCTGGCACACCTGCTGGCCAACGACACGCTGGCCGACCTGCTGCTGTTCGGCGGCTTCCTGCTGTGGGCCGTGCTCGACTTCCGCACCGCGCGCCGGCGCGACGCCGCCACGGGAACGGTCTACCCGCCGGGCCGCTTGAGCCGCACGCTGCTGACCACCGCCGTGGGCGTGGCCGCCTGGGCCGTGTTCGCCTTCTGGGCGCACGGCGCGTGGCTGGGGGTGCGGCCTTTCGGCGTCTAGGGCCGGTGGACGCCGGGGGGTGAACGCCGGGGGTGAACGCCCTAGGCGTTGACGCGGAATTCGTCCAGCGTGTGGCCGGCCTCCAGCGCGTCGCGCAGCCATTGCGGGCGCTTGCCGCGGCCGGCCCAGGTCTGGCCGGCTTCGTTGCGGTAGGCCACCGGCGACGCCTTGGGCGCCGCCTTGGCGCGGCCGGCGGCGGCCTTCTTCTTGCGCACCACCGGGGCCGCGCGGCCGAGGCCGAGGTCGGCGGCGGTCAGGCCGTAGTGATCAATGGCCTGGCGGATGCGGCCGATGACTTCGTCCACTTCCTTGCGCCGCAGCTTGTCGGCTGCGGCCTGCAGGGCCTCGATCTGGCGTTGGATCTGTTCGTAGGATTTGCGGGCCATTCGGTTGTCGTCGTTCAGGTCGGCGGGGCCGGCCGGGCGGCCGGGCGGCCGACCCTATCACAAGTCGCGCCCGGGCCCTCAAGGCCGGCGGGTGGTGACGATCACTTCCACGCGGCGGTTGGGCAACAGGCAGTCGCGCAGCGCGATGCCGCGCGCGCGGATGCGCTCGCAGCTTTCGCGCGGCTTCTGGTCGCCGAAAGCCTGGGCGCTGATGCGGTCGGCCGGCAGCCCTTGCTGGACGAGGTAGTCGCGCACCGCGCGCAGCCGCCGCTCGGACAAGGCCTGGTTGTAGCCGGCGTGGCCGGCGGGCTTCAGGCGGTCGGCGTGGCCGCTCAATTCGACCGTTTGCACGACCAGCCGCTCCTCGCGCAGGCGTTGCAGCAAGGCCTGCAGCGAGACCTGGCCGCCGGCGGCGATGTCGCCCATCGCGTCGCGGTCGAAGCGGAAAGCCACCATCGCGAACAGCAGCACCGGCTGCGGCTCGCGCGGCGCGGCGACGACGGCCGGCGCCGGCGCGACCGGCGCCGGCACCGCGGCGACGGGCGCCGGCTGCGGCGCGGCGACCGTGGGGGCGGCCGGCGGCACGCAGGCGCGGGCCTGCGCTTCGGCGTCGCCGATCAAGTCTTCGGCGATCTGCACATAAGGCTTGGCGTGGCGCCAGCCGAGCTGCGCCTGCTCGTGGCCGGCGTGCACCAGCTCGACTTCGCCGCAGGCCGCCCGGGCTTGCGCGCAGGACCAGCCGGCGTGGTTGCGCAAGGCCGCGGCGCGCGCCCACAGGTCGGGGCGGATGCGCTCGGCGCCGGCGACCAGCGGCGTCTCGGCCGGCGGCGCCTGGCGCGCGGCCAGCGCGTCGACGATGCGGCCCGCCTGGTCCAGCGCCGCCTGCGGCCAGGGGCCGCGGTCGTTGCGCGTGTACTCGTGGAAGCTGGCGTCCAGCCAGCACTGCGCCTGCGCGAGGTGGCGGTCGCGCAAGGGCAGCCCGGCGTCGTTGAGCGCCTTGATGCGCGCTTGCATCTGCTCGTAGCCGCGCTGGTCGGCGCTGATGGTGGCGTCGCCGATGCGCGCGGCCGGCGGCGCCAGCGTCGGCGTCTGCGCGAGCGCGGCACCGGCGGCGGCCAGCAAGGCCAGGGTCATGACGGATGGGAAGAGCACGGTCTTGTTCATGCGGACATCACCGGGGCAGGCTGCGGTTGACCGCGGGGTCGGCGGCCTGGAACAGGGTTTCATCGAACTTGAAGCGCAGCCTGATGTAGGCGCCGCGCTGCGTGTACTCGTAGCCGGACAGGTCGTTGTCGCCGCGGAAGCCGCTGCGGTTGTAGCCGGCCGACAGCCACAGGTTGGTGGCCAGCAGGTAGCCGACCTCCGCGCCGTAGGCCGTCTCGCGGGCGCCGTTCTGGCCGCGCTGCACGGCGGCGGCGACGCCCACGTCCCAGCGCTTGCCGAGGTCGTAGACCAGCCGGCCCGACAGCCACTGGCCGCGGAAGCGCGACTCGACGCCGCCTTCGAAGCGGTCGTCCTGCCACTTGGCGGCGGCGCGGCCCGACAGCCACCACGGCCGCGACGGATGCCACTCGCCGGCCAGCGCGGCGACCAGGGCGCGCGTCTTCAGCGTACCCACGTCGGCGTTGCTGGCGTCGCTCTCGCGCTTCCACTCCAGCTTGGCCAGCGCGTTGCCGCGGTTGGTGTCGGTGTCGCGCCAGGCCAGGCCGAGCTGGGTGCGGTTCTGCAGCACGTCGCCGCGGCTGCGGTAGTCGGTGCGCAGCAGGTAGTGGCGCGCCAGCAGCGTCCAGTCGCGGTCGATCTTGCGCGCCAGCAAGCCGGTCCACAGCGTGGTGGTGAAGCGCTCGTCGGTGGCCGGCGTGTCGTCGATGTCGGCCGAGCGCCGCAGCTCCAGCCGCGTGCTGCCGCGCCAGCGCTCGCTGCGCGTCCAGTCGAGGCCGACCGACGCCGCGTTGGCGCTGGCCGTGCTGCCGCGCAGCACCTGGATGCGCTCCAGCGCCGCCTGCAGGCCCAGGCCTTCGGCCAGCGTCCATTGCCGGCGCAGGCCGCTGGCGTGCTGCACGTCGGCGCCGCTGGCGGCGTCGCGCAGCCGGTACTCGCTGAAGGCCTGGGTGTCCTGCAGCGGCTGGCCGTCGATGCCGAAGACCAGCGCGGTGGCGCGCGAATCGAGCGCGCTCACGCCTTGCAGCGTGGTCCAGCCGGTCTGCTGCTCCCAGCGGGTGTACAGCCGCGCCCAGTCGGCCAGCTTCCAGTCGGCGCCGATGGCCAGGCGGCGGCGCGCATCGCCGTCGACCTCGTGCTCGATCTCGCCGCCCAGCGTCAGGCGCTCGCTGGCGCGCCAGCCAAGGCCCAGGCGCACGGTGTCCGACGACAGCCGCGTGCCGGCCGGCAGCGCGCTGACCGAGCCGGTCCAGCTGCCGGCGTTGATGATCGGCAGCCCGGTGGCCGGGTCCAGCGCCTGGTTGCCGTAGCCGACCGCGCCGCCGCCGGCGCCGCTGCCCAGGCTGCTGCCGAGGCCGTCGCTGGAACTGAAGGGCAGCGACGACCAGCCGCTGCCGGCCTCGCCGACGGTCTCGCGCCGCGTGCGCAGGCCGGCCTCCAGCGTCCAGCCGGCGCCCGGGCGCCAGCGCAGGCCGGCGTCGGCGCCGCTGGTCTCGCCGCCGCCGGGGTTGCGGTCTTCGCTGCGCTGCGCCTGGCCGACGAGGTCCAGCCCCGGGGTGAGCTGCAGCCGGCCGCTGGCCAGCGCCTCGCCGCGGCCGCCATACAGCGGCGCCGCCGGGTTGTCGAACGCCGGGTCGCTGCGGCCGACGAAGGCGCGCAGCTCGCTGCCCTCGCCTTCGTGCGCCAGCTCCACGCGCCAGGCCTGGCCGCTGACGGTGCCGCTGATGTCCTTCAGCCCGGCGCTGCTGCGCTGGTTGGCGGGGTTGGTGTTGACCTCGCTGCGCGAGCCGGCGGCTTCCACCACCAGCGCGGTGCGCGGGCCGATCAGCCAGCTCGCGTTGGCGCTGTGCAGCCGGTAGGGCGCCAGCGGGTTGCGGTCTTCGACCACCGAGCCGCCCACTTCGAACTGGCTGCCGATGCGCGCCTGCACGTCGGCGCCGCCGACCCAGAAGGCCGGGCCGCCCTGGTCGATCTCGTAGGTGACGCGCAGCGACTGCGGGTTCAGCTCGGCGTCGACCGCGCCGAGGAACTGCGTCAGCAGGATGCGGCCGGAGAACGGCTCGAAGCTGTAGTCGACCAGCCGCACCAGCGGCCGCACGGCGATGATGCGCGACGGCTGCAGCCGGTCGCGCACGACCACCTCGACCTTCTCGCTGCCTTCCAGCACGCCGCCGTTGTGCAGGCCGTAGGGGCCCGAGCCCTGGCTGGCGAACTCTTCCACCACCTGGCGCAGCGTGTCGCGGAAGGCGAACACGTTGCCGCTGACGCCGCCGCTTTCGTGGTGCAGCCGCGCGCCGGTGGCGGTGCGGTTGTAGGCGCCCAGGCTGCGCTGCTTGAGCGAGGCCACCGCCCCTTGCCCCAAGGCTTGAGAAAAGCCGTCGCCGGTGACGAAGTCGCCGTACAGCAGGTAGCTCTTGCCGCTGTCGAGCCGCAGGTACAGCCGGCTGCCCGAGCGGGCGTCGAAGCTGCGCAGCGAAGCGTCGCCGTAGACCGGGTAGAACTGCTCGGGCTCGATGTCGCGCAGCAGCCGCGCGCGCGTTTCCTTGTCGGAGTCGTAGGCCGCCGTGAGCAGCACGTCGCCCTTGATCGTGCCTTTCAGGAAGAAGGCGGCGCGCGCCGCGGCGCTGGCCTTGCCGCCGTCGAAGTCGCGCGACCAGCGGCTGATCTCCTGCTCGAACACGTCGCCGCGGCGCAGCGGCTGCACGTCCACCTTGTGGCGGAAGCTGACCACGCCTTCCAGCAGGCCGGCGGCGATCATCGGCCGCAGGTCGGGCACGAAGCTGATGCGGCCCTGCGCCATCTCGCCGCCGGCGCTGACGCGCACGCGCACGTCCTGCGCCTCGGCCGGCGCCACCAGTTCCAGCTCGGCCACGCCGCCTTGCACGCGCAGCTGCACGCCGGGCACGGCGCGGTCGGCGTCCTGCGCGCGCGGGCCGTCTTCTTCGCTGCGCGCGCCGATGAAGCGCAGGCGGCCGCCCGAGTGCTCCACCGTCACCATCGCCTCGTCGGCCAGCGGTTTGCCTGACGCGTCGAACAGCCGCAGCGTCAGCCTGACGACCGACTGCCCGTCGGCCGGCACGCCGTCGGCCGAAGCCTCGACGACGATGCGGCCGACCGCCGCCGACGCCGCCGCGCCCAGCGGCCGCAGGTCGGCCGGCTGGCGCGGATAGAGCGCGCTCGACAGGCCTTGCACCGGGGTGTAGCTGATGTCCGGCGGGCTGCCCGCCGGCGCGGCGTTCTGCGCCAGCGCGCCGCCGGCGCACCACGCGGCGATCGCCGTCGCCAGCCATGCATGTTTGAAGTTATGGCGTTGCATCACTTGCCCTCCCCCTGGTCGGCGGCGGGCCGGGTCTTGGGCACTTTCTGATCGGCACTGTCGGTGCCCTGGGTCGGGGTGGTCTGCGGCGTCAGGCCATGGGCCTTGCTGTCGAAGCGCAGCGCCGGGCGGCCCGGTTTCTCCACCTGCGGCACGCTGACCTCGCCTTGCGCGCGGCGCGCCTTGAGCTGGTCGAGCACGGGGTTGGAGCAGCTGCCCTCGATGAAGTCGGCGCGCTGCAACTCGCCCATCTTCAGGTCCAGCCACAGGCTGCCGGCGTCGCCGAGGTTGCGGTTGCTCGACGTGGTGAGGCGCGCGCCGCGCGGCAGCGTGCGTTCGTCGATGCGCAGCACGTGGCTCTTCGGCGGCAGGCCGCACATCGAGTACTTGCCCTCGCTGTCGCTGGTGAGGAAGGTGCCGTCCTGCAGCACCAGGCGCACGCCGGGGATGCCCAGCTCCTCGGGGTCCTGCACGTGGTTGCCGTTGCAGTCGACGAAGACCTTGCCCAGCATGCAGGCCTCGATGCCGAAGGCGCCGCCGGCCACGCGCACGCGGTAGCGGCCCTCGTTGCTGGGCAGCGTGCGCGGCAGCGGCGTGAAGCTGCCGCTGCTGACGCAACCGCCCGTCATCTGGCAGCCGTGGGCGATGGCCGTGTTGATGCCGTCGCCCTGCGCCGCGCCGATGCCCACGCGCACGCGGTACTGCAGCGTCACGCTGCCGCCGGCCGGCACGCTGCCGAGCTGGAAGGCGAGCTGCGGCCCGGGCGCGCCGGCCGGGTCGGCGATGCGCTTGCCCTCGACCATCGCGGTGCCGGCGATGTAGGTGAAGCCGTGCGGCAGCAGGTCGACCACCGTCACCTGGCGCGGCGTGGCGCCGGCGCTGACGCTGACCGTGATGCTGTAGCGCACGCTGTCGCCGACCTCGGCCACCGCCTTGTCGCCGGTCTTGCGCAGCGCCAGCCCGGCGGGCAGCGCGGCGTCCACCGGCAGGTGGTTGTGCACGATCTCGGGCGTGGCGCTGCCGACGTCGAGCAGCAGGTAGTAGCTGGTGTCGGGGCCGACCGGGCCACCGGGCGCGCCCGGTTGCGGCTGCACCGCCAGCACCGTGCCGGCACCGCCGGCGGGCGCCAGCGTGCCCGGCTGCGCCGGGATCACGGTGGACACGAAGGTCCACTGCGACGGCGGCGTCACCGTCAGGCTGAACACGCAGTGCGCCGGCGCCGAGGGCAGCAGCACGAAGTTGTAGTAGCCGTCGGCGCCGGTGGTCATGCGGATGGCCGAGCCGTTGATGGTGTAGCCGCCGAGCGTGGCGCCGGCGATCTGCGTCGCCGGGTCGTAGCCCGGGCAGCTGCCGACCGGCGCGAAGGTGACCACGGAACCGGGCACGACCTCGCGCGACTGCGAGTCGTAGACCACGCCGCTGGGGTCGACCGGCAGGCTTTGCTGCTTCAACTCCTGGCCGGGGGCCAGCACGACGGTGATCATCACCTCGCGCGCGCCGGCGCCGCAGGAGCTGGGTAGCGCGGAGCTGCTGCAGGCCGCGGCCGGCACGCCGGCCTCGCCGTTCACCGGGCCGGCGTAGATGGTGCCGCTGGCCGGGTCGCGGAAGCGCACGCCGTAGGGCACGCCGGGCTCCAGGTCGGTGAAGCGGTAGCGGCCGTCGGGGCCGGTGGTCTGGGTGGCGATGACCTGGCCGGTGGCCGGGTTCACCAGCTCGACGATCCAGCCCGGCAGCGGACGGTCGCCGCCGTCCAGCTGGCGCGGCGTGCCGCCGGTCTCCAGCCACACGCTGCCCGACAGCGCCGCCGGCAGCACCACCTCGGTGGCCACGCGGCAGGCGTTGTGCTGCGCCGGCTGCACGCAAGGCGGCAGCGTGGCGGGGTTGCCGTCGAAGCGGCTGCGCTCGTCGGACGTTGGGCCGCGCTCGCCCGGTTCGCCGCCGCCTTCGACCAGCACCGCGTTGCTGACCGGCGAGCCGCCGACCGCGCTGGCCGCGATGTTGACGAGCAGCTCGATCACCGGCGCGCTGGCGCCGCCGCCCAGCACCGCGCTGCGGCTGCAGCTGAAGGCGCTGGCGCCGACCGCGCCGCTGCAGGTCCAGCCGTTGCCGGCGGGCACGGCCGCCAGCGTCACGCCGGCGGGCAGGCGGTCGCTGACGGTGTAGACGCCCTGCGTTGGGCCGACGCCGGCGTTGCGCACGCCGATCAGGTAGTGGCCTTGCTGGCCGGCGATGAAGCGCGCCTCGCGCGTGGCCTTGCTGACCACGAGGTCGGGCATCGCGTTCGTCTCGCCGAAGTTGTTCTCGGCCGAGCGCTGGCCGGCGACCAGCGGGATGCCGCTGATCACCGAGGGGTAGACGTCGTTGGCCGTCGCCGTGCCGCCGGTGCTGCCCGGCACGGTGGCGCTGTTGCGCGTGCCGCCGGGCTGCGTGGGCTCGGTCACCGTGTAGGTGCCGGGGCGCAGGTTGGTGAACTCGTAGCGGCCGTCGGCGCCGGTCACCTGGCTCAGGTTGACGGCCTGGCCCAGGTTGTCGGTGCCGGTGAGCACGATGGTCACGCCGGCGATCGGCGTCTCGCCGGCGTCGATCAGGCCATTGGCGTTGTCGTCGAGCCAGACGCGGCCGGCGATGCTGGCGGCGACCACTTCGCCGAACAGGTTGTCGACCGCCGCGCCGCCGGGTGGCAGCGTGATGGCGCCGATGCGGCTGGGCGTGCTGCCCGGCGCGCTGACGTTGCCGCCGCCGGTGCCGGCGGTGGTGCGGCCGTCGGACGTGGTCTGCGTCACGTTGTCGATCGTCACCGTCGGCTGCGCGGCCTGCTCGGTCAGCGTCCAGTTGCCGGCCGGCAGGTCTTCGAAGGCGAAGCTGCCGTCGGCCTGCGTCAGCGCGGTGCGGGTGATGCTCTGGCCGTCGCGCGTGAGCGTGACCACCACGCCGCCGATGCCACTGTCGGCGCCGTTGAACTGGCCGTTGTCGTCGCGGTCGAGGTAGACGCGGCCGGCGATGCGGCCGCCCCATTCGCCGAAGTCGTTGTCGGGCGAGCCGGCGGCCGGCAGGCTGCCGATCACGATGTGGTTGGTCGCCGGGCTGCTGTTGCCGCTGCCGGGGCGGGTGGCGCCGTCGCCGTAGTCGGCCGGCTGCACCTCGCACACGCTGTAGGCGCGGCCGGCCACCAGCGTGGCGAGGCTGAAGCTGTAGCGCCCGTCGCTGGTGGTCTGCGTGCTCGCCAGCTCGGCGCCGCTGCAGCTGATGCCTTCCACCAGGCGCACGGTGACGCCGCCGATGCGGCCTTCGTCGACGGACGTGAAGTTGCCGTCGCGGTTGCGGTCGACGAACACGGTGCCGCTGATCACCGGGCCGCTGGGCGGCGTGACGACGCGCCGCGTTTCGCCGAAATTGTTGATGCCCGAGCCGGTGACCGGCAGGTTGCTGACCAGGATCTCGTTGGGCAGCACGGTGCTGGCGTTGACGCCGGGCAGCGTGGGGCCGTTGGCGAAGTCAGCCGGCTGCTGCTCGCAGACGCGGTAGGTCTGGCCGGCCACCACCTGGCCCGCGGTGACGGTGCCGCCGGGGAAGACATAACTGCCGTCACCAGCGGTCGTGGTCGTGCCCAGCAGCGTGGCGTCGGCGCACGAGCTGCCGCCCTGGCGCAGCTCGATCACCACGCCCGCCAGGCGCTGGGGGTCGGCGGCCGTCAGCAGGCCGTCCTTGTCGGCATCGACGAAGACCAGGCCCCAGATGGTGGTGCGCGGCAGCTCGGCGAAGTTGTTGCCGCTGCTGCTGGCGCCGGCGGCGCCGAGCACGATGTTGCTGATGGTGTTGTTGCCCACCGCGCCGGCCACGCCCGGCGTGCCGCTGGTCACCGTGCCGGCGGTGTTGATGCCGTCGACATAGGTGCCCAGCTGCAGCGGGATCGCGCCTTCGGTCACCGTGTAGCTGCCGGGCAGCAGGTCGGTGAAGAGGTAGCTGCCGTCGGCCGCGGTGAAGACGGTGCGCGGCGTGATCGGCTGGCCGGCGTTCGGGCCGGCGCTGGGCGTGCCGGTCAGCGTGACGGGCACGCCGGCGCCGGGCGTGGCGCTGCCGATGCCAGGTTCGCTGGCGTTCTGCACGCCGTTGTTGGTGTTGCCCGGCGCGCCGGCGAAGTAGTCCAGGAACACGGTGCCGCCGATGCGGCCCAGCACCTCGGGGAAGTCGTTGCCGTTGGACCCGGTGGCCGGCAGGTTGGTGATGTTGATCTGGTTGGCGCCCGGCGTGCTGCCGGCGGTGCCGGGCAGCGGCGGCCGGTCGGCGTGGCCCGCCGGCTGCTGCTGGCAGACCACGTAGCTGGTGCCCGCGGCCAGGCTGGTGAAGTGGTACTGGCCGCCGGCGTCGGTCTGCACCGTCTGCAGCGCGCCGCCGGGCAGCGCGCCGCTTGCCGGGCAGGTGGTGCCGGCCGGGTACAGGCCCAGCGTGACGCCGGCGATCGCCGGGTCGTCGGCGTCGAGCTGGCCGTTGTCGGCACGGTCGACGAAGACGCGGCCGCTGATGCCGGGCAGCGGCACGCCTTCGGGGAAGTGGTAGTTGACGGCCTGCGTCGCCGCCGGCAGCGTGATGCCGCTCCAGGCGCTGCTGCCGGCGCTGGCCACCGCGGCGTAGGTGCCGCCGGCGCTGGCCGCCGGCGGCGTGCCGGGGCTGTTGCCGTAGCCGGCGGGCTGCGTCTCGGTCACCGTGTAGGTGCCGGGCGGCAGGTGGTCGAACAGGTAGTCGCCGCGGGTGGCGCCGACCACGTTGTTGCTGGTGGTGGTGCGGGTGACGGCGTTGCCGAAGATGTCCACGCCGGTCAGCGTCAGCGTCACGCTGCCGACGCCTTCGTCCTCGGCCGCGGTGGTGCCGTCCTGCACGCCGTTGCCGTTGCGGTCGATGTAGACGCGGCCGGCCAGGCTGCTGCGCGCCACCTGCACCGGCGAGCTGGCGTTGTTGTTGCCGGGCACGATGTCGATCGACAGCGGCGTGCCGTCGCTCGCCAGCCCCGGGCTGACGCTGGCGTTGTTGACGCGGTCGCTGCCGTAGGGGCCGGCGTAGATGCCGCTCTTGGGCCGCGCGAACAGGCGGATCTGCAGCGTGTTGCCGGCGTCGTTGCTGCCCGGGAAGGTGCCGGCACCCAGCGGGCCGGGTTGCGCGTTGATCACGCAAGCCACGCTTTGCTGCTGGCCGGTGGTGGCCAGCGTCGCCGGCGTGGCCTGGCAGTTCAGCGTCGCGCCGGTGGCCGTGGACGGCGGCGCGGTGACGAAGCTGCCGAGCGTCACGCTGGGCGCCTGCGCGCCGCTGGTGACCAGCTCGAAGTCGGGCGGCAACAGGTCGCTGACGCGGATCTGCTGCGTCGGGCTGGGCCCCAGGTTGCGCACCTGCAGCACGTACTCGACCGCCTGGCCGATGCTCACCGGCGACGCCGTCACCGTGGTCTTGGTCAGCGCCAGGTCGGTGCGCGGGAAGATCACGTCGTTCACCGCCGCCACGTTGTTGTTGTTGGCGACGTTGCGCGCGCAGGCGCCGGCGCTTTCGTAGTTGGCGCTTTCGTCGGCGCACAGCAGCGCCTCGTTGCCGAAGCTCACCGGCAGCAGCGCGGTGCCGGTCTGCGTCAGCTCGACCTCGAAGTTGACCTCGCGCCCGGCGTCCAGGAAGCTGGCCGCCGCCGTCGGCGCCAGCGTGCACACCAGGTTAGCGTTGGCCGCGCTCTGGCTGCAGCTCACGCTGCCGGTCTTGCTGTTGTCGAGCTGGTAGCCGGACTCGGCCGCCGCGCCGTTGACGTTGAAGACCTGCGGCGAGGCCAGCGTGAAGCCGGCGGGCACCGTCAGCTGGTCGGTCATCGTCACGCCTTCGGCGCGCGAGGGGCCGTTGTTCTGCAGCCGGAAGCGGTAGCGCAGCGGCTGGCCGAGGCCGAAGCTGGTCTGCCCGGCCGGCAGCACGCGCGTCTTGCGCTGCTGCACGTCGATCTGCGGCACCAGCACGTCGAAGTTGACGCTGTGCGCGTTGTTGCTGGTCGACGCGGCGTCGTTGCAGGCCGTCGAGACGCTGGCGTTGCTGCTGGTCTCGGTCTTGAACTCGCAGCTGCCGACCGGGATGTCGACGCGCGCCGTGTTGCTCTGGTTCGGGTAGACGGTGCCGGCGACCGGCAGCCCCGCGGGCTTGAGCACGCGGGCGCTGATGGTCAGCGTGCGCGTCGCATAACGCGCCACCGGCGTGGTGCTGACGCAGCGCACGCGCACGTGGTCGGCGGCCAGCACGGGCTCGTCGGCCGCGGCGCTGCTGACGAGGCTGCAGCTCAGCCCGCTGCCGCTGGCGACGATGTCGCCGAAGGCCACGGCCGAGCCGCCGACGCTGGTGTTGAGGTCGTCGATGAGCTTGAAGTCGCCGGCGGCGGCGACGTTGTCGGGGCCCAGGTTCTGCGTCGTGATCGTGAACTGCACGATCTGGCCGACGCGCGGCGTCGACGGCGTCACCGTCTTGGTGGTGGTGGCGACGTCGATGCGCGGCACCGCCACCAGCGCGGCGGCGTCGGACAGCGTGCCCGTCAGCAAGGCGTTGGGCGAGCTCAGGTTGGCGGTGTTGGTCAGCGTGCCGGCGGCGAAAGGCCGCAGCACCTCGTAAGCGACCACGATGGTGGTGCCCGGCGCGACGTTGGTGAACGTGCAGCTCAGGCTGTTGGCGCCGGCGGCGACGTTGGGGCAGCTGCCGCCGGCGGCGCCGGCGCTGACCGTGGTGCCGACGCTGACCGCCGGCGTCACGTAGCCGGGCGCCGGCGCGCCGGGCGAGCTGACGTTCAGCACGCCGGGCAGCGTGTCGCCCAGCGTCAGCGTCGGAATGGTCTGCTGCGCGCCGCCGCTGGGCGTGGTGATGGTGATGCGCCAGTACTGGCGGTCGGCGGTGGCCGCCAGCGTCGGCGCCGAGGCCACGGCGTCGACCCAGTTCGTGCCGTCGATCGACGATTCCTTGACGATGGTGACGGCGGCCTGGCCGTTGATCACGTCAGTCGCGATCAGGTTGGTGCCGGCCACCGCGCAGTCGTTGGCCGTCGAGCCGTTGCCGGGCGGCTGCGGGCCCTGGGCGGGCGTCAGGCCGAGCTGGGTGAGCAGCGTCTCGCCGGTGCAGACGCGGTCCGACAGCGCGAGCTGGCCGGTGACCGCGCCGACCGTGGTGTCGAAGCTCACGCTCAACGAAGCGCCCGGCGCCAGCGTGCCGGCGGCGGTGTGCACGCATTCGACGCGCTTGCTGCGCGTGGCGTCGGCCGGGTCGGCGTTGTTGGTGACGGTGCATTGCCAGCCGGCGCTGACGTTGCTGAGCGTGTCGCCGGCGATTTCCACCGGTTTCAGGTAGTCGACCACGCGCAGCTCGGTGCCGCCGCCGGCGGCGGAGAAAGCCGCCGTGGCCGGGCTGGCGGCGTCGTTGGTCACCGTCAGCGTGGTGGTGATCACCGTGCCCGGCGCCACCGGGCCGCTGGCCGGCGACTTCGACTTGGCGCCGCGCAGGTCGGCAAACGGTGTCACCGTCTGCCAGGGCAGCGTGACGCTGTTGTTGGCGGCCACGCTGTCGCCGTAGCCGCTGGGCGGCGCGGCGGTGACGACGAAGCTGCCGCTCTGCGCCGTGCTCGGCATGAGCAGCGGGATCGAGAAGTCCTGCCGATTGCCGGAGGCGGCCGCGGCGGCGGTGCAGGTCAGCACGGCCGGCGCGCCCAGCACCGAGCCGACGGCCGGACCGCTGCAGCCCGCGGGCAGGCTGACGACCGTGAAGCCCGCCGGGATGGTGGTGCTCACCGTGCCGCCGGCCGGCAAGGCCGTGGGGCCGTTGTTGCGCCAGGACATCTGCAGCGTCTGCGCGCTGCCGAGCGACTGCACGCCCGCCGGGAAGCTGCCCAGCGCCTGCACGTCGCCGCCGGGGTTGACGACGTAGCCGACGTTGGCGATGTTGTTGTTGGTGTCGCGGTCGTAGTAGCCGGGCACGCCGGCGGCGATGGAGCCGGTGTTGTTGAAGGTGCCCGAGGTGCCGGGCGCGCCGGTGATGGTGATGGCCGCGGCATTCAGCGCCGCCGCCGTCAGCGGGCCGGTGTAGGTGCAGGTGACGGTGCGCGCCGAGCTGTTGGCCACCGCCACCGAGGTGCAGCTGGCGATGCCGGGGTCGATCGCGCTGACCGTGAAGTCGGTGACCGTGCCGGGAAGCTGGTCGGTCACCGTGATGGTGTTGCCGGTGGGCAGGTCGTCGGCGCCGGCCGCCAGCTGCGGCCGCAGCGTGAAGGTGGTGCTCTGGCCGGGCAGCAGGTTGCCGGCCGGCGACTTGGTCTTCAAGAGCGTCAGCTCGCCCGAGCTGCGCACGGTGCCGGTGTTGCTGGCGCTCGACCCGCCGGTGCCGGTGGCCACCAGGCTGAACGAGCCCAGCGTCGTGCCGCGCACCTGGAACGACAGCGTGCCTGACGTGCCGGCGCCGCCGGCCGGCACGGTGCACTCCACGCCGGGGTTGCCGGCCAGCACGATGGCGGTGCAGCCGGCGGGCAGGGCCGGCGGCTGGACGCCGAGCTGCGGCGGAATGGCGACCTGGATCACCGCTGCCGCGGCGCTGGTGCGCGTGTAGTCGATGTCGACCGTGACGTCCAGCGTGCGCCCGATGTTCACTGGGAACAGGATCTGGTTGACCGCCACCTGGCCCCAGGCGGAGCCGGCGGCCAGCAACCAGGCGGCCAGGAAGGCCAGCCGGCGGACCGGGCGGGCCGCGCGGGCGCGTACCCGGGCGCCGGCGGCGGTGGCGGCAAAAGCGGCGTTAGCGGCGGTGGCTGCGGTAGCGGCGGAGCGGATCCGGAAGGGCGTCATCGGGTCATCGGGCCTTGACTGGCGTGCGGAGGATTCCGGCACGTCAAGGCACGGGGCGCAGCCCTGCCTGCGCAGCGCCCCTTCCTCCCGTCCCCGACGTTCACCGGTCATTGGTTTCGGCTCCGGCGCCTCTTGCGAGCACGCGGCCGAAATCCCTCGATGGCGCCGAGCCTAACGCCGCATCCGCGGCTTTCGATTCAGGTATTTGCTGAAAGCGCGGGGATGTTTACCAGTCCACCGGATTGCAGCGGTAGTACGTGCTGAATTCCACGTACAGCGCGGGGTGCCGGCGCAACAGTTCGGCCGGGCGCTCGAAGAAGAGTTCGGAGACGACGGCGAAAAACTCGCCGGCATCGCTGGCGCCGTAGGGGTCGATCAGGCTGGGCTCGCCGCGCGCCACCTGGGCACGCAGCTCGTCGAAGGCGGCGCCCAGCGTCGCGGCCCAGCGCCGGTAGCCGTCGCGCCGGCCGAGGAAGGGCGCGCCATTGGCCGGGCCGTTCTCCTGGTCGAGCTGGTGCGCAAACTCGTGGATCACCACGTTGCGGCCGTCGTCGGGCACCGCGGCGCCTGCCAGCACGTCGTCCCACGAGACGATGAGCTGGCCCTGCTGCCACGACTCGCCCACCAGCACGCGGCGCGCGTCCTGCACGATGCCGCCGGCCTCGGTGAGCGGCCGCTCGACGACGAAGGCGCCCGGATACACCAGCACCTGGCGCAGGCCGCGGAAGCGCCCGGCCGGCCGCCCCAGCAACAGCAAGGCGGCTTGCGCGGCGATCAGCACGCGCACCTCGTCGGTGATCACCTGCCCGCGGCAGCCGATGAAAGGCACGCTGGCGATGAAGACCTGCACATGGCGCTGCAACTGCCGCTGCAGCGGCACCGGCAGCCGCCGGTACAACGGCATGCGCTGCCGCAGCACGGCGCGCCAGGCCGGCGGAAATGGCCGCGCGGTGAGGCGAGCGCGCCGCCAGGCCCACCACAGCGGCGGCCCCGCCAGCCAGCCGGCCACGGCCAGCAGCGAGCCCGCGAACAACAGCAGTGGCAGCAGCATCGACATTTCGGCATCGGCCCCGGACGGGCTCGTTCACGACCTGAGGCCGCCGCGGCCGAACTCAAGCGTGATCGTCAAAAGCGATCCTCGAGCGCGATCCGCCGCGTGCCGCCGCCCGCCGATCTTCTTTGCATCATTGTTCATCGATCGATGCCGGGAAAACCCGCTATTCATGCATTATGTTGCAGACCTACGATGCGCGCCCCAGCCCCGGAGCCCACATGCCCACCTCGTTCTTCGACGACCCCGAAGCGCTGGCGCCGCCGCGCGCGGTGCGCATCGCTTTCGATGACGGCAGCTTCGTGCTGCGCTCGCCGGAGCCGCTGAAGCCTTATGCGCGCTGCGTGGGCGAGTGGATCGAGCGCTGGGCCGCCGAAACGCCCGAGGCGCCGGCGGTGGCCGAGCGCGACGACAGCGGCGACTGGCGGCGCCTGAACTGGCGCGAGCTGCGCCGCGCCGTCGGCGCCGTCGCGCAAAGCCTGCTGGGGCTGAAGCTGCCGCCGCAGCGGCCGGTGGTGGTGCTGTCGGACAACGGGCTCGACCACTTGCTGCTGATGCTGGCCGCCATGCACGTCGGCCGCCCGGTGTGCACCGTCAGCAGCGCCTACTGCCGGCTGACGCAGGACTACAGCAAGATCCACGGCATCCTGGCGACGCTGGGCCCGGCGCTGGTCTACGCGTCGGACGCCAAGGTCTACGGCCCGCCGATCGACAGCGCCGGCATCGACGCCGTGGTCGTCTTCAGCCAGGGCGCCGACGGCTTCCCTGGCGCCATCAGCTTCGACAGCCTGCTGCGCACCGCCGAGAGCCCGGCGGTGATGAAGGCCTTCGAGGCCCTGCTGCCCGACGACCCCGCCAAGTATTTGCTGACCAGCGGCAGCACCGGCCACCCCAAGGTCGTGATCAACACGCATCGCATGCTGTGCGCCAACATGCAGATGATGGCCCAGGTGTGGCGCTTCCTGGAGCGCGAGAAGCCGGTCATCGTCGACTGGCTGCCCTGGAGCCACACCTTCGGCGGCAACCACAACCTCGACCTCGTGCTGCGCCACGGCGGCACGCTGTACATCGACGAAGGCCGGCCGGCGCCGGGCCTCGTGGACAAGACGCTGCGCAACCTGCGCGAGGTGCAGCCCACGCTGTGGTTCAACGTGCCGCGCGGCTTCGAGATGGCGCTGCCGGCGCTGGAGGCCGACGAAGCGCTGGCGCGCGAGGTCTTCGCCCGGCTGCGCATGGTGTTCTACGCCGGCGCCGCGCTGCCGCAGGCCACCTGGGAGCGGCTGGCCGCGGTGGCGCGCCGCGCAAGGCCGCAAGCACCGGCTTGGTTCACCACCAGCTGGGGTGCCACCGAGACCAGCCCGGCGATCACCAGCGCGCATTGGCAGCTCGACCGCGCCGGCAACATCGGCCTGCCGCTGCCCGGGCTGGAGCTGAAGTTCATCCCCAACGGCCAGAAGCTGGAGCTGCGCGTGCGCGGCGTCACCGTCTTCCCCGGCTACCGCAACGCGCCGCACCTGACGGCGCAGGCCTTCGACGAAGAGGGCTACTACCGCATCGGCGACGCCGGGTTGATCGCCGACCCGGCGCGGCCCGAATCGGGCGTGGTCTTCGACGGCCGCGTCGCCGAGGACTTCAAGCTCACCACCGGCACCTGGGTCAGCGTGGGCACGCTGCGCATCCGCATCATCAGCGCGCTGGCGCCGCTGGCGCAGGACGTGGTGATCACCGGGCACGACCGCTCGGAAGCCTGTGCGCTGGTGTTCCCGTCGCCGCAGGCGCGCGAGCTGCCGACGGCCGAGCTGCAACAGCGCATCGCCGCCGCCCTGGGCGTGCTGCGGCGCGAAGGCGGCGGCAGCTCGATGGCGGTGGTGCGCGCCCGGCTGTTGGCCGAGCCGCCCAGCGCCGACGCCGGCGAGATCACCGACAAGGGCTACATCAACCAGCGCGCCGTGCTGCAGCGCCGCGCCGCCGAGGTGGAAGCCCTGTACGCCAGCCCTTACGATGCCGGCGTGATCATTCCGAGCTGAAGCTTTCAAACACCGCATGAGTCGTAGCACGCACATCGAAGTCACCGTCCAGTGGGGCGATTGCGATCCCGCCGACATCGTCTTCTTCCCCAACTTCAACCGCTGGATGGACGCCTCGTCGCAGAGCTTCTTCATCCAGTGCGGGCTGCCGCGCTGGCGCGAGCTGGAGAACACGCGCGGCATCGTCGGCACGCCGCTGCTGGAGATCAACACCAAGTTCTACAAGCCGGCGACCTACGGCGACGCGCTGGTCGTCCACACCCACGTGCAGGAATGGCGGCCCAAGGTCTTCATCCAGCACCACCGCATCGTGCGCGGCGAGCTGCTGTTGTGCGAAGGCTGGGAGACGCGCGCCTTCGTGCAGCGCGTCGACGGCCGGCTGAAGGCGATTGCGGTGCCGGAGGACCTGAAGGCGCTGTGCGTGTGAGCGGCGCGGCGCCGCCGGACTAACCAATCATCTAGTGCACCGTGCAGACCATGCACGGGTCGAACGAGCGCACCACGTGCTGCACGGCGACCGGCGTCTTCTCGCCGTCGCCGACCGGCGTGCCGGCCAGCGCCTGCTCCAGCGGACCGGGCTGGCCGGCGGCGTCGCGCGGCGAGAAGTTCCAGCTCGTCGGCGCGATGATCTGGTAGCCGGCGATGCGCCCGCGCTCGATGCGCAGCCAGTGGCCGAGCGCGCCGCGCGCCGCTTCGGCCAGGCCCACGCCCTGGCCGCCGTCGGGCAGCGCGTCGCTGGCGCAGAAGGGTTCGCGCGGCTGCAGCTCGGCGAGCCAGCGCTCCATCTGCGGCAGCACCTCGGCCAGCTCGAGCAGCCGCGCCAGCACCCGCGTGTAGACCGTGCCGCCGCAGCGCCGCACGGCGGCGCGCACCAGCGGCTGGCCGGCGGCCAGGCGGCGGGCGATGGCGCCGGTCTCGCAGGCGCGGCCGCGCAGGCGCGGCGCCTTGTTCCAGGTGTAGGCGCCGGCCTTGTCGGCGTCGGGCCGCGTCGCGCCGGCCGAGGGGTGGCGCGGCGGCACGCCGTCGTCGGCCATCCAGGCGTGGCTGATGTCTTCGGTGATGCCGCTCAGGTCCAGCGGCAGCAAGGCGCCGGCGCCTTGGTCCAGCGTCTCGTCCCACACGCCGGCGGGCGCGCCGGCGTTGCCGTGCACCAGGTAGCGGCCGGGGCCGCGACCCAGGCGGTCGAGGCCCGCGGCGGCGGCGATGGCCAGGAACAGGCGCAGGTCGCCGCGTTCGGGCGCTTGCGCCTGCCAGGCAAACAAAGCGGACTCGTCGGCGAGCGCCGCCACCTCGTCCAGCGGCGCCGCGAAGGTGTGGCGTTCGAGGAAGGCGCGGAACTCGCGCAGCAGCGACAGCAGCCGCAGCCGCTCGGCGCCGTCGATCGCGCGCGTGCTGCCGCCCGGCATCACGCCGTGCGTGTGCGGCCATTTGCCGCCCAGCGTGCCGACGATCTGCAGCCAGCGCTGGCGCGCGGCGATCGCGGCGCGCGACTGCTCGCCGGCGCCGGCCTCGAAGCGGCGCCGCGCCTCGGCGAACCAGGGCTGGCGCGCATAGGCCTGGCGCGCGAAGTCGGGCATGAAGAAGAGGTAGAAGTGCGTCAGGTGGTCGGCCAGGTTCTCGGCCGCCAGCATCAAGTCGGTCGCGATGCGGCCGTTGGGCGGCGCCACGGTGCCGGCCGCATCGGCCAGCGCGCGCGCCGCGGCCACCGACTGCGAGACCGAGCAGATGCCGCAGATGCGCGGCACGATCACCAGCGCGTCGTGCGGGTCGCGGCCTTCCAGCAGGTTCTCGAAGCCGCGGTACATCGGCGCCACCACCCGCGCTTCGGCCACCGCGCCGTCGCGCACGTCGAGCCGCACTTCGAGGTCGCCTTCCACGCGGTTGAAGGGGCCGACGACCAGGCGGGTGGCCGGTGCTTGCGGCGAAGAGCGGGGCGGCATCGCGGCCGAGGATAGCGCGCGGCCCCGGCGCGGTTGACGACGCCTCAACCGAGCCGCGTCTTCTTGGTGGCCGGCGCCACCACCAGGTGGTCGGCGGTGGCGTTGGCCTTCACGCGGCGCGGCGTCGCGCTCTTGCTCAGCGAGGCCAGCGCGACGAACCAGGCCTTGGGCATGTCGGTCGGCAGGCCGATCGGGATGCCGGCCAGCTTGGGCGTGCGGTGGAAGGGATGGCCAGTGTCCTGGAAGCCGGGCTCGGTGCAGCTGATGCAGGCGTAGCCGCCGCGCGTGCAAGAGCCCTGGCCGTTCCAAAGCCGGGTGTTGCAGTCGGCATGCGCCTGCGTGCCCTTGCAGCCCATGTGCTCCATCATGCAGCCCAGGTCCGAGGGCTTCTCGGCGCTGGCCTTGAACTCGTAGTACTCGTTGCGCGTGCAGCCGTGGTGGACGAGCTGGTCGGCGTAGAAGCGCGGCCGCGCCAGCGTGTCCAGGTCTTCGGCGCGCAGCACGCCGGCGGCCAGCGCGAGCAGGGTGTCGACCACCCAGCCCGGGTGCGTGGGGCAGCCGGCGACATTGACCACCGGCAGCCCGCCGGCCGCGCGAAAGGCGGCGCCGAGCAGGCCGCCGGCGCGGTCGTCCTCGTACTGCAGGCCGCAGGCCTCGGTGGCGTTGGCGCCGGCGGCGCTGACGCCGCCCCAGGCGGCGCAAGCGCCGACCGCGACGACGTGCCGCGCCACCGCGGCCAGCCGCGCCACCCAGTGCGTCATCGGCTGGCCGGTGCCGGCCAGCAAATGGAAGCGCCCCGTGCCGTTGGGCCCGCGCAGCAGCGCGCCTTCGACGCACAGCACGTCCAGCCGCTGGCGGCCGGCGAGGCAGGCGCCGAGCAGGTCGACGATCTCGTGGCCGCTTTCCAGCGACAGCGAGGGATGCCACAGCAGCCGCACGCCGCCGGCCTGCAACAGCCCAGGGAAGTCGGCCGTGTCGGCGCACAGCAGCGACATGCTGCAGCCGCCGCAGCCGCCGCTTTGCAGCCAGAGGACGTTGAGCATCAGTGCTGCTCCGCGGCGCCGCGCGCCATCAGTGCCGTTCTTCGGCGCTGCGCGCCATCAGTGCCGCTCCCCGGCGCTGCGCGCTTCCAGCCCGAAGCGCACGAGCTTGGCGCGCAGCCCCATGCGCGACAGCCCCAGCTCGGCGGCGGCGCGCGTCTTGTTCCAGCGGTGGCGCAGCATCACCTCGCGCAGCAGCATGGCCTCGATGGCGTCCAGCCGCTCCTGCAGCGTGCCTTGCGCCGGCAGCGCGGCGGCGCCGGCATCGGCCGTGCGCGGCGCGCCGGCCTGGCCTTGCAGCAGCCGCGGCGAGAAGTCGGCGGCGCGCACGCGGCCGCCGTCGCCCAGCGCCAGCGCGCGCGCCAGCTCGTTGCCCAGCTCGCGGATGTTGCCGGGCCAGGGGTAGCCCATCAGCACCGCGCGCGCGTCGTCGTCGAAGGCGGCGCCGGGCAGGCCCAGCGCGGCCGCGGCGTCGGCCAGCAGCCGCTCGGCCAGCGGCACGATGTCGCCCGGCCGCTCGCGCAGCGGCGGCATCTGCAGCGTGACGCCGGCGATGCGGTAGTACAGGTCTTCGCGGAAGCGGCCGGCGCGCACCTCGTCTTCCAGCTTGCGGTGGGTGGCGGCGATCACGCGCACGTCCACCGGCACGGTGCGCGCCGAGCCCACGGGGCGCAGCTCGCCTTCCTGCAGCACGCGCAGCAGCTTGACCTGGAACAGCGGCGAGGTCTCGCCGATCTCGTCGAGGAACAGCGTGCCGCCGTCGGCGCGCTGGATCAGGCCCACGTGGTCCTCGCTGGCGCCGGTGAAGGCGCCGCGCTTGTGGCCGAACAGCTCGCTTTCCAGCAGCGTGTCGGGGATCGCCGCGCAGTTCTCCACCACGAAGGGCCGGCCGCCGCGCGGGCTGGCGTAGTGGATGGCGCGTGCCATCAGCTCCTTGCCGGTGCCCGATTCGCCGAGCACCAGCACCGACAGCTCGTGCCGCGCGACGCGCTCGGCCATCGCGCAGACGCCGTCGAGCGGGCTGCCGCCGGCGCGCACGATGCGCTCGAAGCCGAACACCGATTTCGCCTGCCGCAGCCGGTCGCCCAGCCGCGCGCGCAAGGCCGGCGCGCCGGCGCGCAGGTCGAGGTCCAGCCGCTGCAGGCCGCGGTGCAGGCGCTGCGCCTCCACCGCGCCGCGCACGGTGTCCAGCAGATGCTGCGGCACCCAGGGCTTGAGCACGTACTGGTAGATGCCGGCCTCGTTGACGCCGGCGATGATGTCTTCGCTGTCGGCATAGCCCGAGATCACGACGCGCACCACCTCGGGCCAGGCGGCGCGCACCTCCTTCAGGAAATCGACGCCGCTTTGCCCCGGCATGCGCTGGTCGCACAGGATCACCGCCACCGCGTGGCGGCCCAGCAGCTCGCGCGCCGCCGCGGTGTCGCTGGCGGTGATGATGCAGAAGTCGTCCTCCAGCGTGCGCCGCATCGCCTCTTGCGAGCGCCGCTCGTCGTCGACGACCAGCACCAGCGGGCGGTCGATGTCTTCTTCGGCGTCGGCGGCAGCGTTCATCGGCGCGGCGATCGTAGCGTCCGCATCAGCAGATCCGCGGCAGCGGCTCGCCGCTCAGCCAGTCGACGATGCGTTCGCCGCCGAAGCGCGTGGCCAGCTGCACGAAGCGCTGCGCGTCGTCGACGACGCGGCCGATGCAGGCCGCCTCGCGCCCCAGCGGGTGCGCGCGCAGCGCGGCCAGCGCGGCGTCGGCATGCTCGGGCGCGACGGCGGTGACCAGCTTGCCTTCGTTGGCGATGTACAGCGGGTCCAGCCCCAGCAGCTCGCAGGCCGCCTCGACCTCGGCGTGCACCGGGATCGCCGCCTCCTGCAGCCGCATGCCGACGCAAGACTGGCGCGCGATCTCGTTGAGCGTGGTCGCGAGCCCGCCGCGCGTGGGGTCGCGCAGCGTGTGCACCGCGCCTTCGGGCACGGCGGCGAGCAGCGCCGCGACCAGGCCGTGCAAGGTCGCGGTGTCGCTTGTCACCGTGGCCTCGAAGCCCAGCGACTCGCGCTGCGACAGCACGGCCACGCCGTGGTCGCCGATGCTGCCGCTCAGCAGCAGCCGGTCGCCCGGCCGCGCCAGCGCGCCGCCGATGCGCCGGCCCGCCGGCAGCGCGCCGAGGCCGGTGGTGGCGATGAAGACGCCGTCGCCCTTGCCCTTCTCGACCACCTTGGTGTCGCCGGTGACGATGGGCACGCCGGCGTCGCGCGCCGCGGCGGCCATCGACTCGACGATGCGCTTCAGCTCGGCGAGCGCGAAGCCCTCTTCGAGCACGAAGCTGGCCGACAGCGCGAACGGCACGGCGCCCATCATCGCGACGTCGTTGACCGTGCCGTGCACGGCCAGGCAGCCGATGTCGCCACCGGGAAAGACCAGCGGCGAGATCACGTGGCCGTCGGTCGCCATCACCAGGCGATGGCCTGGCGGCAGATTCGGTATGTCCATCACCGCGCCGTCGTCGCCGGCGCGCAGCGCCGGGTTGTCGAAGGCGCGCAGGAACAGCTCGTCGATCAACTGCGCCGCCGCGCGGCCGCCGGCGCCGTGGTTCATGTCGACGCGGCCGTGCTTGAAATCGAGCGGCCGCAGGTAGTCCTTCTTCACGCCGGCGTTCATACGGCCTCCGCGACGACCGGAATGTCCCGAAAGCGGCCATAACTCCAATGCGCCGCGCAAGCGCCTTCCGACGACACCATGCACGATCCCATCGGGTTCTCGGGCGTGCACACCGTGCCGAACAGCTTGCAGTCGCGCGGGTGCTTCACGCCGCGCAGGATGGCGCCGCACTCGCATTGCTTGTGGTCGGGCACCGCTTGGTAGCCGACGTCGAAGCGGCGCTCGGCGTCGAACGCGGCCCATTCGGGCTTCAGCCGCAGCGCGCTGAAGGCCACCTCGCCGAGGCCGCGCCACTCGAAGCTTTCGCGAAGCTCGAAGACCTCGGCCACCGCGCGCTGCGCCGCCAGGTTGCCGTCGCGCGTGACGGCGCGGGTGTACTGGTTCTCCACCTCGGCGCGGCCTTCGTTGACTTGGCGCACCAGCATCCAGATCGACTGCATCACGTCCAGCGGCTCGAAGCCCGAGATCACCACCGGCTTGCGGTGCTGCGCCGCGAAGGGCTCGTAAGGCTTGGAGCCGATCACGATGCTGACGTGCGCCGGCCCGACGAAGCCTTCGATCGGCACGGTGCCCAGCGTGCCGACCTCGGCCGACTCCAGCACGTGGGCGATGGCGCTCGGCGTCAGCACATGGCAGGCCAGCACGCTGAAGTTGCGCAGGCCTTCGGCCGCGGCCTGCTTCACCACCAGCGCGGTCGGCGGCGTCGTCGTCTCGAAGCCGATCGCGAAGAACACGACCTCGCGCGCCGGCTGGGCGCGCGCGATGGCCAGCGCGTCGGCGGCGGAATAGACCATGCGGATGTCGGCGCCGCGCGCCTTGGCCTTCATCATCGACAGCGATTCACCGAGCCCCCGGCTCGCCTGCGGCTCGCGCCCCCCGAGGGGGTGCTGCCCGCCTTGGGGCGGCCCGGCGGCGGGCGACGCCGGCACGCGCATGGTGTCGCCATAGGTCGCGACGATCGCGCCGTGGCGCAGCGCCAGCGCGATGGCCTGGTCGATGCGGCCGATCGGCAGCACGCAGACGGGGCAGCCCGGGCCGTGGATCATGCGGATCGCCGGCGGCAGCAGGGCCGGAATGCCGTAGCGCGCGATGGCGTGCGTGTGGCCGCCGCAGAACTCCATGAAGGCGTAGCGGCGGTTCGGCTGGCAATCGGCCGCGATGCGCGCGGCCAGCGCCTGGGCGACGGCGCCGTCGCGGAACTCGTCGACGTATTTCATGCGTTGGCCTCCTGCTGGGCTTGCTGCGACGCCTGCGCCTGCTGTAGCTGCGCGAACAGCGCCAGCGTGCGCTCGGCCTCGGCCGGGTCGATGCGGCCGATGGCGTGGCCGACGTGGACGATCACGTAGTCGCCGGGCACCGCATCGGGCACCAGCGCGACCGAGACGGTCTTCTTGACGCCGCCGAGTTCGACGACGGCCTCGTCGGCGCCGCGGCGCTCGACCAGGCGGGCAGGCAGGGCCAGGCACATCAGCGTGTCTCCAGTTGGTGGGCGACGAGCCAGGCCTGGCCCAGGGCCAGGCCGGCGTCGCCGCAGTCGACGGCCTGCGGCCGCCGGGTTTCGATGCCTTGCGCGCGGCAGCCTTCGACGACCAGGCGCGACAGCAGCCGGTTGTTCCAGCAGCCGCCGGCCAGCAGCAGCCGCGTGGCGCCGGCCTGCCGCGCTGCGTGCACCAGCGCCGCGGCCAGCGCGCCGTGGAAGCGCGCGGCGCCGCGGCCGGGGTTGCCTGCGTCGGCGTCGTCGAACAACGTCCCGACCAGCGCGTGCAGGTCCAGCGCAGGTTCCGGCAGCGGCGGCATCGGATGAACTTCCAGCCAGAGGGTCGCGGCGCGTTCCAGCGCGATGGCCGCCTCGGCCTCGGCCTGCTGCCGCGGCGCCAGGCCCAGCGCGGCGGACGCGGCGTCGAACCAGCGGCCGGCCGCGCTGCTGAGCGGACAGCGCAGCCCGCGTTCGAGCAGCGTGGCGACGCCGGCGGCCAGCGCCTCGCCGGCCGCCGGGCCGAAGCGCGGCACGATCTCGCGGCCGCGGCCCAGCGCGTGCAGCACCGCCGCGGCCACGCGCCAGGGCTCGCGCGCCGCGGCGTCGCCGCCCGGCAGCCGCAGCGGCGCCAGGTGCGCGCGGCGCTCGAAGCCGCCTCGATAAACGGTTAGCAGCTCGGCGCCCCAGGCCGTGCCGTCGCTGCCCAGGCCGACGCCGTCGAGCGCCCAGCCGAGCAGGCGCTCGTCGCCGCGCCAGCCTTGCTCGGCCATCACCACGCCCAGGTGCGCGTGGTGGTGCTGCAGGGCGCGCGCCGGCACGCCCAGCCGCGCCGCCCAGTCGGCGGCGGCGTGGGTGCAGGGGAAGTCGGGGTGCAGGTCGTGCGCGATGGCGGCCACCGGCTCGCCGGCAGCGGCCAGCAGCGCGGCGATCGAGTCGTCCAGCGCGCGGCAGGCGGCGGGCGTGGCGAGGTCGCCGTGCGGCGGCGACCACAACAACTCGTCGCCCTGCAGCAGGCAGGCGCGGTTCTTCAGGAAGGCGCCGACCGCCAGCACCGCGGCGGGCGCGGGCGCGGGCAGCTTCAGGCGCTGCACGACGGCACCTGCCCCGCGGGCCGCGGCGGCGGCGGCGGCACTGTCGCAGGCGCTTGCGCATCGGCCAGCAGCCAGTCGACCCAGGCGGCCATGCCGACGCCGGACTTCGCGGACACCAGCAGCACCTCGATGGCCGGGTTGACGCGCCGCGCGTGCGCGATGCACTGCGCCACGTCGAAGTCCAGGTGCGGCAGCAGGTCGACCTTGGTCAGCACCAGCAGACGCGCGGCGGCGAACATGTCGGGGTACTTGATGGGCTTGTCCTCGCCTTCGGTCACCGACAGGATGGCGAGCTTGGCGCGCTCGCCCAGGTCCCACAGCGCCGGGCAGACGAGGTTGCCGACGTTCTCGATGAAGAGCAGCGCGGGGGCGTCGTGGTCGTGGTCTTGGTCGTCGTGATGCTGGTGATCGTGCAGCGGCAGCCGCGCGAAGGCCTCGCCGACCATCTGCGCGTCGAGGTGGCAGCCGCGGCCGGTGTTGACCTGGATCGCCGGCACGCCGGTGGCGCGGATGCGGTCGGCATCGCGCGTGGTCTGCTGGTCGCCTTCGATCACCGCGATGGGCAGCGCGGAACAGCGCTCGCGCAGCGCGCGGATCGTTGCCGTCAGCAGCGTGGTCTTGCCCGAGCCGGGACTGGAGACCAGGTTCCACGCCGCCACGCCGTGGGCCGCGAAGTGTTCGCGGTTGGCGCTCGCGAAGCCGTCGTTGGCGCCCAGCACGTCGGCTTCGAGCTTGATCGCGCGGCCTTCGTCGAGCCCCGGCACCGAGACGCGGGCGCGGCCCAGGCCGTAGTGCAGGTCGGCGCCGGCCGCGGCCGCCGCCGCGTGGCCCTGCGGGTGAGAGTGCGGGTGAGGGTGGGAATGATCGGCCTCGTTGCAGCCGCAGACCACGCACATGGTTCGTCTCCTCGTCAGTCGTCGTGCACGATCAGCTCGCGCACGCGCAGTTCGGTGCCGCCGGTGGGCAGCAGCCGCGCGCTGCCGCAGCGCGGGCAGTCGTCGAGCCGGCTGCGGACCTCGACGGTGGCGCAGCAGCCGTGGCACCAAGCGGGCGCCGGCGGCTCGTCGATGGTGATCTCGGCGCCTTCCAGGCAGGTGCCGGGCTGCAGCGCCTGCAGCGCAAAGCGCAGCGCGCGCACCTCGACGCCGGCCAGCGCGCCGGCTTCCAGCGTCAGCCGCCGCACGCGCGCGAAGCCTTCGCGCGCCGCGGCGTCTTCCACCACCTTCAACACGCCGCCGGCCAGGCTGAGCTCATGCATGCTCGGCCTCCGCTTGCCGCTGCGGCAAGCGCACTTCGAAAGGCTCGCAGGGGTCGAAGGCGACGGCGAGGATGCGCGCGTCGTCGGCGTCGTCGACCTCGGCCAGCGCCTCGGCCAGCACGCCCGCGGGGTGGAAGTTCCAGTCGGTGGGCGACAGCACCTGCAGGCGCTGCACGCGCTCGTCGCCGCCGATCTGCACGCGGTAGCTCAAGCGGCCGCGGCCGACTTCGACCCAGGCCGTGCCGACGCCGCCGGCCGCCGTGGCGGCATGCACTTGCAGCCGCTGCTGGCCTTCGGGCCGGGCCAGCAACAGCAGCTCGTGCAGGCGGGCGATCAGGCGCATGCCGGCATTGTCGGCGGGGGGTGCAGCGGTGTCGTGATGACGATTCCACGGGCCGGTGTCGGGAACGATCGTCGCCGGCGGCGCAACCTGCTCGCGCAGCGGACGGTGCGCGGTGCGCAGCGCCAGCGCGCGCGGCAGCAGCGCGGCCAGCCAGGCCGCCGGCGCGCCCGGCGTGCGGCGGGCCCAGGCCAGCGCGGCGGCCGCCGGGTCGGCGGCCAGCGCGTCGCACAGCGCCGGCAGCGGGCCGTGCAACCAGCGCTGCTGCAGCCAGCCGGGCAGGGCGCGAAGCTGCTGCGCGGCGCCGAGCGCGGGTTGCCACAGCGGGCAGTCCTGCAGCGACGGCGCGCCGGGATGCACCAGCGCCGGCGCCAGCGCAGGCGCCAGCACCGGCGCGCCCGAGTGCGCCGGCGCCGGCACCGCGGGCAGCAGGCGCGGCCAGTCGTGGGCGATGCGCAGCAGGTGCTCGCGCGCCACGGCGTGCTGCAGCGCCACGCGGTCTTCGTCGCTCCAGCGCAGCGGCTCGCCGCGCGCGGCGCGCAGCGCCAGCGCGGCCGCCGCGCGGTGGCCGTGCGCGCACAGCGCGTGCAGGCCGGCCATCAGCGCCGGCAGCTCGGCGGCGGGCCGGCCGACGGCCAGCAGCGCCGCCAGGTCGGGCCGCGGCGGCCGCTCGATGCTCGCCCCGGCGGCGCGGCCGGGCTGCAGGCGCAGCGTGACGTCGAGCATCGCCTTCATCCGCCGGCGCGCGCGGCGCCGAACAGGAAGCCGCGCCGCGCCGGCCGCGGGCGCAGCGTTTCCAGCACCGCGCGCGCGGTGGCCAGCGCGGCGGCCTGGTCGGCGAACTCGCTCATCGGCGAGACCAGCGAGGCGGCGGCGAAGCGGCCCAGCCCCGGCTCGTGCTGGCCGAGGAAGCGCATGCGCCAGCCGCCGACCGGCAGATCCAGCGCCTGGCCCGGCTCCGGCAGCGCGCCGGCGGCATCGTCGTCGTCGCCGTCGAGCGGCAGCCGCACCAGGTTCATGAACCAGGGCGTCACCAGCACGCCTTGCGCCAGGCCGTCGCCATCGGCCGCGAAGCCGACCGCCTGCACGCGCAGCCCCGGGTGCAGCAGCGGCAGCCCGGCCATGCGCGTGGCCTGGATGCGGCCAAACGCCGCCTCCAGGGCCTGGACGCGTGCGGCCAGTGAAGTCATTCGTTGCCCTCGTCGACCATGCCGTCGACGACCATGAACTGCGCGCCGTCGCCGTCGCAGCGCGGGCAGCGCCAGTGCGCGGGCAGCGCGGCAAACGGCGTGCCGGGGGCGATCTGCCAGACCGCGTCGCCAAGCGCGGGGTCGTAGACCCACCAGCAGATCTTGCATTCGAGGCGGGCGGCGGCCGCCAGGCGCGCGCGGTCGCCGAGGTAGCTGCCTTCGAACGTGGTCACGATTGCGCCACCCATTGCAGCACCTCGGCCAGGCGCTCGCGCGAATCGGCCAGGTCTTCGGGCGCGGCGCAGGCCACCGCGGGCAGCGCGCCGACCTCGACGGTGTTGAGGATCACCTGGTCCTGCGAGTTGTAGTAGACGACGCGCCAGGTGTGCGGCACGCGCGCCGACGTGATGCGGCAGTTGCCGTAGCCGCGCGACAGCAGCAGCACGCGGCCGGTGCCCAGCCCATGGTCCAGCCACGCGATGTCGGCCGGCGACATCGGCAGCAGCGTGAGGTTGATCACCTCGCTCGGCCGGCCGGGCTGCCACGCGGCGCGGTGCCGCGCCAGTTCGGCCAGCAGGTGGGGCGCGTTCAGCACGCCGTCGGGGATTTGCGTTAGCACGGGCGGCGGCTGCAGGCCGTCTGCCGCGGCCGCGGCGCGCAGCAGCGCCGGCACGGCGCCGACCTCGATGCGGTCGTGCTGGGGTCCCTCGGCATCGGTCTCGACCACGCGCCAGACGCCGGCGAACACCGACTCCTGCACCTGCGCGGCGCGGCGGTCGCTGCCATCCGGCAGCCATTGCGCGCTGACCTCGCCTTCGCCGAGCACCTGGTTGACGAGCGCCAGCTCGTCGGGCTGCAGGCCTTCGAGCGGGACGGTCGGCAGGCCTTCGCCGGCCAGCGCGGCCAGCACCGCGCGCAAGACTCGCAGCGCGCCGCCGCGGCCGGCCAGCGCCTCGGGCTCGGGCAGGCGCGGCGCGCGGTAAGTGTCCATGCCTTGCGGCAGGTGCAGGTAGTCGAGTCCCTCTTCGTCGTCGGCCTGGCTGCCCGGACCGTAGGCGACGACGGGGATCGGAACGGGCTTGCCACTGGCCATCGCGCGCCTCCTTCAGCGGCAGCCGCCGGCGGCCGGCGCTGGCCGCAGCAGGATGGGCGGTCGCGTCGCCGGCTTGGCGAACACGGCCTGCAGGCGCTGCACGTAGACGTCCCAGTCGAGCATGCCGTGCACCGTCTCGACCCAGCGGCCGTCGCGCAGGAAGACGAGCGAGGGCCAGTGCACGACCGCGAAGCGCGACGCCAGGCGGTCTTCGTCGGCGCGGGCGACGAGGCCGATCTCGAAGCGCGCGCCGAAGTGGCGGCGCAGCTCGGGCAGCACGACGGCGACGTCCAGCACCTCGGGGAAGCGGACCGGATCGCCCTGGAAGAACAGCACCTGCTCGCCGCCGCGCGCCAGGAAGGTGTCGAGGTTCGCGGCAGCCACCCAATGGCTGCCCGGCGCGGCGCCCAGGCGGCGCAGCAGCGGCGGCGCGCCGGCGGCGATATCCGGAGCCGAGGCGAGGGTGTCGTTCATCGCACGAAGTTCCGCAGTTGGTCGGCGCCGATCGCCGACGGCAGTTCGAAAGGCGCGGCGCCGCCGGCGCTGGCTTCGCCGCCGAGCGCCGCTTCGACCAGCGCCAGCGTGGCGTCGATCTCGGCCGCGCGCTCGGGCGCCAGGCGCTCGCGCGCGTCGTCGAGGAAGACGAGCAGCCAGTCGCCCGGCTGCACGGCGCCGACCAGCGCCGTGCCCACCACGCGCTGCTGCGCGCCGCGGCGCACCTGCGCGAAGCCGGCGCGCGCCGCGATCACTTGCATGGGCCAGCCGATGCACATGGTCAATGCGGCCTGGCCGGCGGCAGGAAGCGCTCGTCGCCGATGCGGCAGGCCGCGTCGGCCGACGGGCGGCCGCTTTCGTAGGCGTCCATCGCCAGCGCCGGCGGCGCGGCATCGGCGCCCGGCGCCGGCTGCGGCTCGGCGCCCCAGTCGCGCAGGCGCTGCAGCGCGGCCTGCAGCGCGGGTTGCAGCGCTGCCTTCACCGGCGGCGTCAGGCTGCCGCCGAAGTCGTCCAGCTCGGCTGGCTGGCAGCCCACCAGCAGGATGTGCCGCGGCCAGCGGCCGGTCAGGCGCGCCAGCGCCAGCACTTCCTGGAAGCCGGTCTGGTGCAGGCTCATCTTCTTGGCGCCCAGATAATGCGGCACTTCGTCGTCCTCCACCAGCATCAGCGTGCCGGGGGCGAGGCCGTAGTCCACCGCGTCGAAGATCAGCAGCCGCGACGCCGCCTGCACGTGCTGCAGCAGGTACAGGCCCTGCGTGCCGCCCTCGACCAGCTGCACCCGCGCGCCGAAGCGCCAGGCCTGGGCCAGCGCCTCGACGCAGCGCACGCCGAAGCCTTCGTCGGCCCACAGCAGGTTGCCGATGCCCAGCACGACGATGTCGCCGTCGTCCATGGCCGTCAGTCCTTGAAGGTGCGGTGGCCCGAGATCATCGTGCTGACGATGCTTTGCCGGCCCATGATGTCTTCGCGGATCGCGGCATAGACGTGCAGGATCACGAAGCTCACCATCGCCCACATGCCCAGGCGGTGGAAGGTATGCACGTCCTGGCTCTGGCCGAACAGCGGGATCACCCAGCCGAAGCAGCGGTCGGCCCAAGAGCCGGTCTGCAGGCCTTCGCCGTAGAGCGCGAAGCCGGTGAACACCATGAAGATCGACAGGCAGAAGTAGCCGAAAAACATGGCCAGCCGCGCCATCGGGTTGTGGCCCACGTACTGGCCCGGCCGCGGGATCAGGAAGGCGTACCACTTGAGCATCTTGGCCACCTCGCGCCAGTAGGCGCGGCTGAACAGCGGCAGCGTGAACAGCTCGCGAGCATGGTGGTTGCCGACGATGGCCCAGTAGATCCGCCCCAGCAGGCCGATGGCCAGCACGTAGCCGGCCGCGAAATGCGCGAAGCGGATGTAGCCCATCAGGAAGTGGCTGCTGGCCTCGCCGGGCATCGTGGGCAGCGGCCGGCCGATGAAGTAGCCGGTGACCGCCAGCACCGTGATGGCCAGCGCGTTGATCCAGTGCCACACGCGCACCGGCGCTTCGTAGACGTAGACCGAGCGGATGCGTCGGCCGGCGGCCACCGCGGCGGGGTCGACGCCCGTCGCTGCGGACAGGTCCGTGGTGGACGACGAGGGGCTCATGCGGTCCTCCTTTGCATGCCAGCGTCAAAGCTGCGCGATCAGCGCCAGCCCGGCGGCGCCGAGGCCGCCGCCCAGCAGCGCCTGCGCGCCGCGCGACAGCCGCGCCGGCAGCGCCAGCAACTGCCGGCCCAGGCCCAGCCCGGCGGCGTGCAGCAGCACGGTGGTGGCGACGAAGCCGCCGGCATAACCCGCGAAACCACCGCCTGCCGGCAGCTCGGCGCCATGCGCCAGGCCATGCAGCGCGCCGGCCGCGGCCACCAGCGCCAGGCCGACGCCACGTGGCAGCAACCGCGGCGCAGCGACCAGGGCGCCGAACACCAGCACGCTGGCGGCGATGCCGGCCTCGACGATGCCCGGCGCGCGCAGCTGGGCGCCGAGCGTGGTGCCAAGGCTGGCGCCGGCCAGCATCGCCAGCACGAAGGCGGCAGGGCCGCGCAGCCGCTGCGAAGGCGGCAGCGCGGCCGCCGACCACAGGCCGACGGCCACCATCGCCAGCACGTGGTCCAGCGCCAGCGGGTGCGCCAGGCCGGCCACGGCGCCTGCGGTCTCGTGGCCGGTGTGCGCGGCGGCGCTGCCCGCGGCAACCGTCAGCAGCAGCGCCAGCGCAGGCACAAGCGGTTTCGTCTTCGTCATCGGTGCATCTCCGGGGTGGTGTGGGTGGCGTCAGCGTACCGTCACGCGCGCCATCTCCTGGCCGTCGGGGCTCATCACGTGCGTGCTGCAGGCCAGGCAGGGGTCGAAGCTGTGCAGCGTGCGCAGGATTTCCAGCGGCTGCTCGGGGTTGGCCATCGGCGTGTTCATCAGGCTGGCCTCGAAGGCGCCGATCTGGCCCTTGGGGTCGCGCGGGCTGCCGTTCCAGGTGGTGGGCACCACGCACTGGTAGTTTTCGATGCGGCCGTTCTTGATGCGGATCCAATGGCCCAGCATGCCGCGCGGCGCGGCCACGGTGCCCACGCCCTTGGCTTCGGCGGGCCAGGTGGACGGGTCCCACTTCTCGACGTTGGCGGTGGCGCGGTCGCCGGCCTTGATGTTGGCCATCAGCTCGTGCCAGTCGGCGGCCATCATCTCGCCGCAGTACTGGCCTTCCAGCGCGCGCGCCAGCGTGCGGCCGATGGTGGTGGGCAGCAGTTGCTTCAGGCCGAACTGCGTCTCGGGCAGGCCCAGCGCCTTGGGGATCGCGCTGTTGATCATCTGCGCCGAATATTCGAGCTGCTCCTTCGGCCGCTGCGCATAACGGTTGCCCTGCTTGGCATGCGCGTAGGCCAGGATGTAGCGCGACAGCGGGCCGACCTCCATCGCGTGGCCGCGCCAGCGCGGGGCCTTGATCCAGCTGTACTTGGCGCTCTCGTCCAGGCGCTCGATGTTGGTCTTCGTGCCCTTGGCGTTGGCACCCAGGACGTAGTTGGGCTCGGTCACGCCGTCCCAGGGGTGCAGGCCCTTGCTCTCGTCGGCGTAGCGGTACCAGCTGTGGGTGACGAACTCCTGCACCTGCTCGGGGTCGCGCGGGTCGATGGGGTGGATCTCGTCCCAGTTGCCGTTGACGATGGCGCCGCCGGGGAGCTGGTCGCTGCGCTTGTCGTAGTTGACCTTGGGGTACTCGCCGTAGTCGCTGACGTTCAGCGCCGACAGGCCGCCGCCGTACAGCCAGCCGGCGTGCTTGTAGATCGTGCCGATGGCCAGCACGTCGGGGACGTAGACGTTGCGGTTGAACTCGATGATCTCGTCGATGCGCGCCTTGACGAAGTTCAGCCGCTCCATGTTCAGCGGCGCGCCGGCGGCGCCGTCGCCGTCGATGTTGATGGCGCAGGGCACGCCGCCGACCAGGTAGTTCGGGTGCGGGTTCTTGCCGCCGAAGATGGTGTGGATCTTGACCCACTCCTTCTGCAGGTCCAGCGCTTCGAGGTAGTGCGTCACCGCCATCAGGTTGGCCTCGGGCGGCAGCACGTAGCTCTTGTTGCCCCAGTAGCCGTTCATGAAGGGGCCGAGCTGGCCGCTTTCGACGAACTTCTTCAGCCGGTTCTGAATGTCGCGGAAGTAGCCGGCGCTGGACAACGGGTGCGCCGGCGAGACCAGCTGCTGCAAGTCGCTGGTCTTCTTCGGGTCGGCCTTCAGCGCCGACACCACGTCGACCCAGTCCAGCGCGTGCAGGTGGTAGAAGTGCACCGCGTGGTCGTGCACCTGCAGCGTCTTGGCCATCATCTCGCGGATCAGGTGCGCGTTCTTGGGGATCTTGATGCCCAGGGCGTCCTCCACCGCGCGCACGCTGGTCAGCGCATGGCAGCCGGTGCAGACGCCGCAGATGCGCTCGACGAAGGCCCAGGCGTCGCGCGGGTCGCGGCCCTTGAGAATAACCTCCAAACCGCGCCACATCGTGCCGGTGCTGACGGCGTTGCGGATCACGTTGTCGCGGTCGAGGTTGACCTCGCAGCGCATGTGGCCCTCGATGCGGGTCACGGGGTCGACGACGATGCGCTTGCCGCTGTCGTCGAGCTTGAAGCCCTGGGTTTCGTAGGCGCCCATGTTGTCCTCGCTCCTCAGACCGTCTCGTTGGTTTCGTTCTTGGTCGCCACGCGCTTGAGCACGCTGACCGCCGCATGCGCCGCCACCGCCGCGCCGACGACGCCGGCCACCGTGCCGCCCACGCGGTCGGCGTTGGCCTCGACGCCGAACTGGTGGATGTTGGTCAGCCGGTCGTAGAACGAGCCCTTGTCCCAGAAGCCGTCTTCCGAGCAGCCGATGCAGCCGTGGCCGGCCTTGATGGGAAAGCTGGTGCCCTCGTTCCACATCACCGTCGAGCAGGCGTTGTAGGTCGTCGGCCCCTTGCAGCCCACCTTGTAGAGGCAGTAGCCGCGGCGCGCGCTGTCGTCGTCGAAGGCCTCGACGAACTGGCCGGCGTCGAAGTGCGGCCGGCGGTAGCACTTGTCGTGGATGCGCTGGCTGTAGAACATCTTCGGCCGGCCCTGGCGGTCGAGCTCGGGGATGCGGTCGAAGGTCAGCATGTAGGTGATGACGCCGGTCATCACCTCGGCGATCGGCGGGCAGCCGGGCACCTTGATGATGGGCTTGTCGGTGATCACCTGGTGCACCGGCGTCGCCCGCGTCGGGTTGGGCTTGGCGGCCTGCACGCAGCCCCAGCTGGCGCAGCTTCCCCAGCTGATCACGGCCTTGGCGTCCTTGGCGACGTGGCGCAGTTGGTCGACGAAAGGCCGGCCGCCGATGATGCAGCTCATGCCGTCCTGGTTGAGCGGCGGGTTGCCTTCGACGGCGAGGATGTAGTTGCCCTTGTACTTGGCCATCACCTCTTCGAGGATGGCCTCGGCCTGGTGGCCGGCGCTGGCCATCAGCGTGTCGTCGTAGTCCAGGCTGATCATCGACAGCACCACGTCCTTGGCCAGCGGGTGCGCGCTGCGGATGAAGCTTTCGCTGCAGCAGGTGCACTCCAGGCCGTGCAGCCACAGCACCGGCGTGCGCGGCTTGGTCTCCATCGCGTGCGCGATCTGCGGCACGAAGGCCGGCCCCAGGCCGAGCGAGGTGGCCGTCAACGAGCAGTACTTCAGGAAGCTGCGGCGCGAGATGCCCTGGCGCCGCATCACGTCGTAGAAGGTCTCCATGGAACGCTGTCTCCTCGCGTTGAATCGGTCGTGTGTCGCCATTGCCGTCACAAGTTGCGTACCCGCGGGCGGGCCGTCGCGGGTAAACACCGAAGCACGGCGCCAAGTGCTTGATCGCGCACGCGAAACGCGCGCGGCGCCGGCGCCGGGCCGCCGCGCGCGCCGGCGGGCTGCATAGCCGGCTGCCAGCGGCGCTGCCGATCCGCCAGCGCCGTTGCCGGCGGGCGATGCCGCAGAATGCCGGCGTGAATCCACAGCGTCCGCGCGCTCGTTCGCCCCGCCCACCGACCGGCGCGCCGCCGCCGCCGTCGGCGCCACCGTCGGGCGCGGGCGTCGACGAAGCGGCGTGGCTGGACGTGATCCACAAGATGGACGAGGTCTACTCGCAGCTGGTCGCCGACGAGATCGCGCTGGAGACCAAGAACGCCGAGCTGGAGCAGAGCCAGCAGTTCATCTTCAGCCTGCTGGCGGCGATGAGCGACGTGCTGGTGGCCATCAACCGCGACGGCCGCATCGAGGAGACCAACGCCGCCTTGTGCGTGCTGGCCGGCGCCGAAGACTCGGCGCTGCGCGGCACGCCGCTGGCCGCGCTGCTGGCCGAAGACGCGGCGCTGCCGAAGCTGGCGGCCGCGCTGGCGCAGGCCGACGCCGGCGCCGCCGGCGGCGCGGTGGTCGAGCTGCCCTTGCGCGGCGCCGGCGGCGTGGCGGTGCCGGTGGACTTCAACATCACGCCGCGGCGCGACGCCGCCGGCCGCCGCGTGGGCCACGTGCTGGTGGGCCGGCCGATGGGCGAGCTGAAGCGCGCCTACCACGCGCTGCGCGAGGCGCACGAGGCGCTCAAGCGCACCCAGCAGCAGTTGCTGCATTCGGAGAAGATGGCCTCGCTCGGCCGCCTGGTCGCCGGCGTGGCGCACGAGCTGAACAACCCGATCAGCTTCGTGCTCGGCAACGTGCACGCGCTGCAGCGCTATGGCGATCGGCTAACCCGTTATCTGGAGGCCGTGCACGGCGGCGGCGACGCCGACCAGCAGGCCGCCTTGCGGCGGCAGCTGCGCATCGACGCGCTGCTGGCCGACCTGCCTTCGCTGATGGAAGGCACGCTCGAAGGCGCGCAGCGCACCGCCGACATCGTGCAGGGGCTGCGGCGCTTCTCGGTGGTCGACCGCGAGCAGCACGCGCCGGTGGAGATCAACGGCGTCGTCGAGCGCGCCATCCACTGGGTGCGCAAGGGCACGGCGCCGGCGTTCACCGTGCACTGGCACGCCGGCGAGCCTTGCTGCGTGCAAGGCAGCGCCGGCCAGCTGCTGCAGGTGCTGATGAACCTGGTGCAGAACGCCTACGACGCGGCCAGCGAGCACAGCGCGCAGCCGACGCTGTGGATCACGCTGGACGCCGCGCCCTCGACGCTGACGCTGACGCTGCGCGACAACGGCCCCGGCATCGGGCCCGAGAACCTGGGCCGCATCTTCGACCCCTTCTTCACCACCAAGCCGGTGGGCACCGGCACCGGGCTGGGCTTGTCGATCAGCTACGGCATCGTCGAGCAGCACGGCGGCAGCCTGGCCGCCGACAACGCCGCCGAGGGCGGCGCGCGCTTCACCGTCACGCTGCCGCGGGTCGCCTGCCCTTGATCGTCGGCGTTAGCCGGCGCTGGCAAGCGCTGGTCAGAAGGCACCCAGCCGCCCGTCCGGGCGATCGGACGGCCGATCGTCGTCGCGCGCCAGGCGTTCGCCGGCGCGCTCGCCGCTGCGGCTGGCCACCAGCGTGCGCAGGCATTCGTCCTGGTCGCGGCGCTGCGGCTTGGCGCGGCAGGCGGCGGCGATCTCCAGCACCTGCGGCGTCGGCAGCAGCCAGGGGTCGGCGGCGGCCTGGAAGAAGGCGGCGGACACCGCCACCACGATGCCGCTGCCCACCAGCAGCGATCCGACGGCGCTGGTCAGCCGCGCGCGCGGCGCCAGCGACAAGGCGTTCTTGCGAGGTTTCATGACAGGCTCCCGTTGGTTGCTGAGCTCCCCCAGGGCCGGGCTGCGCCCGACCCGCCCCCCCTCGGAGGTCAAGCACCGTGGCAGCGCCACGCGGGCTTGAGAGGCGGCTTCAGCATCCGGCGCCAGCCGCGCCGCAACATCCGCAAGGGGGACGAGCCGGCTCCGGACCTCGTCTGCCCGGCGGAAGACTGTGAACGACATCACAGGCGGCGGCCGCCAGATCTCGCAACCCGCCGCCGCCGTGCACGGCTACCTTGCAGGCACCCGTTGCACCATGGCGGGCACCACAAGGACAGCAGGCAAAAGGGGGATCACATGAACACCGAACAAGCGCTGCACGGCACGGCACCGGCCGCCACGCCCGACACGCACGACACGCACGATCACGACCACCACCACTACCGCGGACCCGAGCGCCGCCGCACCGCGGCGCCGCCGGCGGCCTGGCTGATGCGCATGCTCGACGAGGTCGACTACGGCGCGCTGATGCTGGGCGACGGCGGCCTCGTCCATTGGATGAACCACGCCGCGCGCGCCGCGCTGGGCGCGGGCCAGCCGCTGCAACTGGACGACGGCGGCGGCCTGCGCGTGCGCGACGCCGAAGACGGCGCCCGGCTGCACACCGCGCTGGTGGCCGCGCGCAACGGCCAGCGCCGCCTGGTGCTGCTGGGCCGCGGCGCCGCGGCGCTGAGCCTGGCGGTGACGCCGCTGGGCGCGGTGGAGCTGGGCGGCACCCGCGCCACGCTGCTGCTGATGGGCCGGCGCCAGGTGTGCGCGGCGCTGTCGCTGCAGCTCTTCGCGCGCTGCCACGCGCTGACGCCCAGCGAGACGCGCGTGCTGCAGGCGCTGTGCGAAGGCCAGGAGCCGCGCACCGTGGCCCAGCAGTGCGACGTCGCGCTGACCACCGTGCGCACCCACATCGGCGCCATCCGCGCCAAGGTGGGCGCCCGCGGCATCCGCGAGGTGCTGCAGCGCGTGGCCACGCTGCCGCCGCTGGTGATGGCGTTGCGGGGGAATGGGTGAACACGGCGACCGCGGGCATGCGTCGCGCTCATCCCGCCTGCGGATAAGCGTCGCCGGCGGTCGCGGGGCTGGTTGCGCGGCGGCCATGCGCTGATCAGAATCGACAGCGCGCGCTGGCGCGAACACAATGCGACCGATGGGAGATCACGAAGCGAACGACAGCGGTTTGCCCGGGCGCCGACGGACCATCGTCGTGCTCGACGTGGCCGAGTCGGTCCGCATCATCGAACGTGCCGGGCAACAAGGCGCGAGAGCGGTGCAGGAGTTGGTCAACCGCACGCGCCAGGACATCCTGCCGCCGTACGGCGGCCAGTTCATCAAGTCGACCGGCGACGGCATGCTGCTGGCGTTCGACGACGTGCCCGAGGCGCTGTCCGCGGCGCTGGCCGCCCGCAAGCTGGCCAGCCAGCTGAACGAGGCCCACGATGCCGAAGCGCGGATCCGTCTCCGCGCGGCGATCAGCTTGAGCGACGTCGTGCTGGATGACCTGGATGCGCGCGGCGCCGGCGTCAACGTGGCCTATCGGCTCAACGGCAGTGCCGAGCCCGATCAGATCCTGCTCACCGACGAGGCCAACGAGCGGCTGCACCCCGCACTCGACATCGCCACCGAAGACCTCGGCGATCGCTATCTCAAGCACTTGAGCGAGCCGGTGCGCTGCTACCGCGTTCGCGAGCCGCCCGAAACCGACCGCGGCTTGGCCTGGGCGGCGCCATCCGAAGACGTGCTGCGGCCATCGGTCGCCGTGCTGCCATTCCGCACCGACGGCCACGTGGACGGCAATCTGGACGTGGGCGACCTCATCGCCGACGACTTGATCAATGCGCTGTCGCAGCTCGGCGACGTGCGCCTGGTCGCGCATCTGTCCACCCGCAAGGCAAGACAGCGGACGGCAAGCGCGGTCGATGCAGGCCGCGCCCTGAAGGCGGAATACGTGGTCGCGGGCGTCTGCCACGTGCTCGACCGGCGGATCGTGCTGCACGCCGAACTGTCTGACACGCGCCGGGCGTCGGTGATCGAACACTTCCGCATCACGGCGGATCTGGCGTCGCTGGCCAGCGATGAGTCGCCGGTGGTGCTGGAGCTGGTCAATCGCATTGGCGGCGCGCTGCTGGCGCGGCAAGCGCAGCTGGCGCAGCGCAGCGCGCTGCCCAGCCTGGCCGCCCACACGCTGCTGCTGGGCGGCATCACTTTGATGCACCGCCTCAGCCGCCGGGACTTTGACCGCGCCCGCGTCCTGCTGGAAGGGCTTGTCGAACGTTGGCCGCGGCTACCCACCCCCAGTGCCTGGCTGGCGCGTTGGCACTTGTTCAGCGTCATTCAGGGTTGGAGCGCGGATCCAGTCCAGTCCCGGCAGGCAGCGCACGATGCTTGCCGGCGTTCGCTCGATCTGGACGGCACGTCGTCGATCGCGCTCGCCGTCGCAGGATCGGTGCAGATCCAGTTGTCGCAGGACGTGGACCGCGGCATCGAGTTGTATGAGACCGCCCTGCATCACAACCCCAGCGATCCCCTGGCATGGACGCTGTACGGCACCGCCCATGCCTTCAAGGGCGAAGGGCTTGCGGCCACCGACGCTAGCCATCAGGCGGCCCGCCTGTCGCCCCTGGACCCGATGCACTTCCTGTACGACTGCCACGCAGCCAGCTCCGAGCTCGCGGCCGATCGGCCCGAACAGGCCCTGCTGCTCGCCGAACGCTCGCTGCGCGCCAACGCACAGCACCTGTCGACGTACCGGGTGCTGGCGATCGCGCAGGCGCTGTGTCTGCGCAACGATGCGGCTGAGACCACGGTCAAGCGGCTGCTCGCGCTCGATCCGTCGCAAAGCGTGGCCCGCTTCCTGAAGCAATCGCCAAGCGCGGCTTATCCGATCGGCCAGCGCTTTGCACGCATCCTGGGAGATGCGGGGTTGCCATTGAAATAGTGCTCTATATCGAATCGATGCTCTTTTTGAGCCCATTGGAGGAGGCGAACGATGAATGCGCTGGACGGTTTCGATGGATTCGACGGGTTCGACGGATTCGATGGTTTCGGCGACGCGGAAGACGGCAGGCCGCACCGGCGCGCGGGCTCCCAACTCGCGACTGCACTGACCCGCAGCCGCGAAGGCCACCTGGCCCGACCCGACCAGACGCCGATCAAGGGCGGCGCACAGTCAACGTTGGAGTTCGCGCCGGCACTGGTGCAGGCCTGGGGACGCGCCGGCCAGCAGATGCCGGCAATGGCCGACCCCCGGCTGCTGGCGCGAATGGACAGCCCCTTTCGCCGACAGCTTTGCGTGATGGACCTGATGTCTACGATCGGCCTTTGCCGCCTCGACAAGACAGCCTCGCCGGTCACGGTGACATTCGGCGCCCTGCCGGTCCCGTTCGTTCGGCCGGAATTGGAGGCCTTCAAGTATCAGGCGCTGCGCGTCGAAAGCTGGGCGGCGCTGCGCGCTGAGCGCAACGCGGAGATCCTGGCGCAGATGACCGCGCAGTTTCCGTTCTGGACCTCGGTGGTCGGCCTGCGCCCCTACTCGATGCAATCGACTTACGAGTTGATGGCGGTCGCGATCCAGGTGGCCTCGAACGTCGTGCAGCATGTCAAGTTCGCGATGTGTTGCCCGCGGCCATCGGATCTATCGGCGCGCGTACAGCCGATGATTCCCGTTCCCGGCCACTTCTCATGGCCCAGCGGGCATGCGACCCAGGCCTTCATGATGGCCGAGTTGCTGAGCAGCCTGACCGTCCCCGCCGCCGGCGATGAAGCGGCGAAGGGCGCTTGGCGCGAGATGCGTGCTCAACTGTGGCGCCAGGCCGACCGCATCGCCACCAACCGAGTCGTCGCCGGCTTGCACTACCCAATCGACGGCGATGCCGGCTGCGTTCTAGGTACGCTGCTGGCCGTTCATATCGTCAACCAGGCCGTCTCCACGCCCTGGGTTCCGACACTGGCGAAGGGCAGCTGGCCCAAGTTGTTCAATATGTTGGGCCAACGCGACTCCGACTATCTGGGGATCCGCAAGGAGCTGTCGCGATTCAGCTTCCACAGCGCGCAGACGGGAGACGCCGAGTCGATCACGCTGGACACGCTCAGATTCAGCGGTGCCGAAGGCAGCCCCATCCAGTGGCTGATCCATCAGGCGGTGCGGGAGTGGACGGAATTGGGCGTGGCATGAGCCCGCAGGCATCTCATTGAGCACGGCAGGAGGGCTTGATGGCTGACTCGACATCGTCCGGCTCGGCGCCGGACAGCGGTGGCGAAAGCGCCGACGGCAGCCCCGAAGCGCTGGCACGCCAGGCCAGCGAAGAAGCGCGTCGACGTCCGGCGGACCGCTGGCGTGTAGTGACCAAGGGGCCGGAGACTTGCGTCAATTGGCAAGATTGTTTGTCCACCGACCGCCACATCGATCCCTATCTGGTATGGGCCGACGTCACGCGCTTTGCAGGTTTTCAACGACAGTTGAGTCGCGGTGACAAGCCGCTGGCATTGGCGATCGAGTTCCGGCACCGCCTGAACGTGCTGACGCCGCAGACCTGTCAGAACCCCACCGACCGCGACGATCCAGACCTGCTGCTGTGTGAACTGGACATTCCCGGCATTTACTTCACGCTGGATGATGGTCACACGCAGCAGGCGCTGGTCAGCCGCTTCGTCACAGCGAGGGCACAGGTCGAGACGGTTGCGCGGCTGCTGAAGTCGCCCAGCGTGCGGCGGATGCAACTTGGCTTGCCGCGCATTGGCAATGCCCTTCCGGAGCGCGCGCGCCTCGGCCTTGCGGCCCGCAACAAGAACCGCGTCATCGTCGGCGTCATCGACGACGGCGTGCCGTTTGCGCATCCGTCGCTGTGCGATGGCACTGGCGCGGCGAGGCTGCGTTTCCTGTGGGACCAGGAGGCCAGCCGCCCCGTTAACGAGAACGGTTGGCAAGATGTGCGGCGCGCCGGCTATGGCGCGGAACTCCAGCATCCTGCGTTGACGGCAGCATCGCGAACGGCGCGCGCTGCCAATTCGCAATCGCTGGCCTATGCCCAGGTGAACTACGGGCCGGTGCAGCTTGGCCTGGACTTGTTCGGCACCATGTTCCAGCAGCCCGCGAGCGCGGCGAGCGGCACGATCCGCGACTTGCCGGTCGGCAGCATGCGAGCCAAGACCCACGGTGCCGGCGTGATGTTCCTCGCGGCCGGCACGATGGCCGACGAGCCTACGGCGCGGGCGCCAATCGCCGAAACCTTGACGCCGCTGCAGTGGCAGCGAGCGCAGCCCTCGGCCGACCGGACTTGCGACTACGCCGACAAGTGGCCGTTGATCTTTGTGCAGTTGCCGACACGGACGATCTTGGACACATCCGGGGGTTCGCTGGCCGTCCATGTGTTGGACGGCATCCGCTACATCCTCGACCGAGCCGATTGCATCCCCGACGCGCCGGACGGCCAAGAACCGGATGGCGCCGTCGACATCCCCATCCCTGGCACGCCCGGCTATGACCCCAACCTGCCTCGGAACTTCGCCGGCCATTCCGTCATCATCAACATCAGCTATGGATCGACGGCCGGGCCGCACGACGGGACTTCGATCGTCGAGCAAGCCATCGTCGATCTGGTCGCCTATGCACCTGACCATGACCCCGATAGCGGACACCGCGACAGTACCTGGGTCTGCGTCGCCGCCGGCAATTCGCACGGCAGCCTGACCCATGCCGTGCTGGCGCTGCCAGCCGGCAAATCGAAAAGCTTCGTCTGGACCGTTGGGCCCGACAACCCGCTGCAGACCTTTCTGGAAATCTGGATTCCGGATGTCGACCTGAACGGCGACGCCATCACGCGGCAACGGCAGGAACGCTTCGTCATCGAGTTGCGGCCGCCAGCCGGATCCGCGATGCGGCCGGTCAGGGTTACCAGTGGAGAGGCCCGTGTCTGGCAGGAGCCGGACCCCCTGGTGCCGCCAACGGCTGGTGTCATCTTTGCGCGCAAGGTGGCCCAGGGCTTGCGCGGCACGATGGTGCTGGTGGCAGTGGCGCCAACTCGCACAGACCCGAACTTCGGCACCGCCGCGCCGCACGGCCGCTGGTACGTGGACGTGACGGACCAAAGCCTGGAGAGCGAAAGCCGCAGCGACGTCGCCGTTCACGCCTGGGCCGAACGCAACGACTTGGTCTACGGTAACCGGCGCGGCCAGCAGGCGACCGTGTTCGGTGATGACCCGGTTCCGGAAGTCACCGAGTTCACGCCGCCCACGGCCGACTATCTGCGAACGGTGGCTAGCGGCTTGCCCGCCGTGCAGATGACCGACCAGTTGCAGGGCAGCCCGGAACTGGCGTCGCTGGCCGGCGTCTCGACGCCACTGGGCAGCCCATTCTTCTGCGATGACGATGCGCGCGGGCGGGTGGTGGTGGTCGGGGCGCACCGCATCGCCGACGGCGAAGTGTCCCGATATTCCAGCGGCGGGCCCAGCCGGCATCAAGGCCGGCGCTCACTGAATGTCCCGTTGCCGAACTTCAGTCCGCAGCCTCCCGGTGTCACGCCGGTGTTCTCCGCCCCCCGCAACCGCCCGGACGTCACGGCACCGGCCGACCTGAGCCCAGCGGCCCAAGGCCTGCGAGTGGCCGGCATGCGGGCGGGGCAGTGGTCGCGCCTGTCGGGCACCAGCGCGGCGGCGCCCAGCGTGGCGCGAGCCATCGCCAACGCGCAGTACGACTTCACCTATGGCAAGTCGCAGATCGATTGCGGCGTCGACAGCGACCGCCTCGCGGCACTCTACGGGCTGCATCGAACACCCGCCGCCGGTGACGCGGCGTCTCGGCCAACGCCGACACCGGCCAAGGACGATCTCTTTCGTCGCGCCGACTGGATCGTCAAGTGATCGTGCGTTAGGGGCTGCGGCACTCCGCCAAGGTCGGCGGTGACTTCGAGGCATTGATGCACATCGTCGCGGGGTCGATCGCGATCGATCGCAGGTCGGCGGCGCCGAGCACCGTTGCCACGAGGGTCCGACTGAGGTCCGCCTTCTTCACGATGGCGACAATGCGCCAGCCCTGCTCACCCACGGGCTGCAGCACCGGCCCTCCACTGTCACCTCGACACAAGCCCCAGTCGCTATTGGTTGCGGTCAGTTCATCGTTGGACGCTGTCGGGACGCCAGTGACGACATGGCTTGCCATGCCGGCGGCCGCATAGGTGGGACCGGAACCATTGCAACTCTTGAACCCTGCGCTGTGAAGCTCGGAACCGACTTGGATCTGAGCTTGCAGATCGACCGTTTCGTAGATCTTGGCGAGGGGCAGTGTCGCCGTTGTGTGACAAATGGCCAAGTCCGGCGAAGTCGACGCATGCACCGGTCCGGTGCAAGTAAAGTTGGCGGAGGCGCCCGTGGCCGCCTGGTAAGCCACATGGCTCGTTTTCAGTTCGATGCAGTGCCGCGCAGTAATCAGCGTCTGTGGGCCGATCCGCGTGGCAACGCACTTCCCCGTGCCCGAGAGCAGCCACAGGTTGGGGGTCAATGTGGCGTAGCGCTTGAAGTCGCCCGTCCCCGGCTCGGGGGCGTTGACGTGAATCAGAATGCCCACGACACCCCCGACCATCAGGGCCAGTAGTGCTGCCGCCGTCCACCGCGTCCGCGGCGTCAGTTGTGGCCATGGCATGAAATTCCTCCGCCGAATGGGAAGCCGGCGGCAGTTCTACACGATGGCCTTTCAACTTGCCACATGCGGCGGCCGCACGGCCAGCCTGCGCCGGCCGATGCGAGCCGGCGCCCTGGCGCCGGGGTTTGCGCCGCTCAACGACTGGCCATCCGCGTCGTTGCCTCGGCTTGGTCGGGCGCGACGAAGCGCACCTCGAAGTCGACCGGCTGGCCGCCGGCCACGACGCTGTTGCAGTCCAGCCGGCTGACGGCACGCGCGACCGCGTAGCGATGCGCGACACGGCCGCCGTTGAGCGCGCCGACGTCCACGCGCTGGCCGTCGACGCGCATCTGCACGCGCACCGTGGCGGGGTAGCCGCCCTGATGCCAGGCGCGCGCCAGTTCGGCCTGCAGCGCCTGCTCGGCGCCGGGGCACAGCGTGCGCAGATCGGCCGAAGGGGTTGCTTGCGCGGCGGCCAACGCTGGCAGGGCGGCGATCGCGACCAGCACGAAAGAAGACAGAGTTTTCATGAGGCCCTCCTGGAGCGTCCACGGCCGCATCCGCTGCGCGGGGCGCGCAAGCCGGCGATGCGGCGTGAAGCCAAGGTAGCCAGGCGTGGCGCCGCCGACATCGTGCGTCGGCACGAGGCCTCGTCTGCCTTGACGAGGCGCGGCCGGCTGGCGTTCCGTCGCCCGGAGGACGACTCTGGAATACTCCCCACGATGAACGCCCCCGCCGACCGACCGCCCCTTGCCGAGCGCCGCGCCGAGGTGGCGGCCGCGCTGGCGCCGCTGCTGCCGGCGCATGCGCTGCTGGCGCATGACGAGCAAACCGCGCCCTACGAGTGCGACGGTCTCACGGCCTATCGCCAGCGTCCGCTGGCCGTGGCGCTGCCGGAGACCGAGGAGCAGATCGCCGCCGTGCTGCGCGCCTGCCACGCCTTGCGCGTGCCGGTGGTGGCGCGCGGCGCCGGCACCGGGCTGTCGGGCGGCGCGCTGCCGCATGCCGAGGGCGTGACGCTGGCGCTGGCCAAGTTCAACCGCATCGTCGCCATCGACCCGCTGGCGCGCACCGCCACCGTGCAGTGCGGCGTGCGCAACCTGGCGATCAGCGAGGCGGCGGCGCGCTTCGGCCTGTATTACGCGCCCGACCCCAGCAGCCAGATCGCCTGCACCATCGGCGGCAACGTGGCCGAGAACTCCGGCGGCGTGCACTGCCTGAAGTACGGGCTGACGCTGCACAATGTGCTGCGCGTGCGCGGCTTCACCGTCGAAGGCGAGCCGGTGACCTTCGGCGGCGAGGCGCTGGACGCGCCGGGGCTGGACCTGCTGAGCGCGGTGATCGGCAGCGAGGGCATGCTGGCCGTCATCACCGAAGTCACCGTCAGGCTGGTGCCCAAGCCGAAGCTGGCGCGCTGCATCATGGCCGGCTTCGACGACGTGCGCAAAGCCGGCGACGCGGTGGCCGCCGTCATCGCCGCCGGCATCATCCCCGCCGGGCTGGAGATGATGGACAAGCCGATGACGGCCGCGGTGGAAGCCTTCGTGCACGCCGGCTACGACCTGGCAGCCGAGGCCATCCTGCTGTGCGAGAGCGACGGCACGCCCGAAGAGGTGGCCGAAGAGATCGACCGCATGCTCGACGTGCTGAGCGGCGCCGGCGCCACGCGGCTGGAAGTCAGCCGCGACGAGGCGCAGCGCCTGACCTTCTGGAGCGGCCGCAAGAACGCCTTCCCGGCCAGCGGCCGCATCAGCCCCGACTACATGTGCATGGACTCGACCATCCCGCGCAAGCGGCTGGCCGACATCCTGCTGGCCATCCAGCGGATGGAAGCGACCTACGGCCTACGCTGCTGCAACGTCTTCCACGCCGGCGACGGCAACCTGCACCCGCTGATCCTGTTCGACGCCCACGACGCCGACCAGTTGCACCGCGCCGAGGCCTTCGGCGCCGACATCCTGGAAACCAGCGTGCAGATGGGCGGCACCATCACCGGCGAACACGGCGTGGGCGTCGAGAAGCTGGGCAGCATGTGCGTGCAGTTCAGCCCCGAAGAACGCGCGCAGATGCTGGCGCTGAAGGCGGCGTTCGACCCGCAGGGCCTGCTCAACCCCGGCAAGGTGATCCCCACGCTGCAGCGCTGCGCCGAGTACGGCAAGATGCACGTGAAGCGCGGGCTGCTGCCGTTTGCGGAGTTGGAGCGGTTCTGAAGTCCGCGGTCGCCGGGCTGCGACATGTATAGAAAATCTGGCGTTTCTATACACGTCATGCGAACATGCATCGCAAATCGCTAGATCTTTCGCATGTCCGATCTGCCGCCGCTCAAGCCCTTGGCCCGCCTCCGGCCAGCCGACTTCGAGACCTCCGCCATCCTCAAGGCCACGACCTTGGCCGGGCGCAAGCTGGCCGAACTGAAGGGCCTGGCGGCCGGCATGCCCAATCAGGACATCCTGATCAACACCCTGGGCCTGCAGGAAGCCAAAGACAGCTCGGCGATCGAGAACATCGTCACCTCCCACGACGAGCTGTTCCGCGCCTCCCTTGAACCAGAGCTGCTCATCTCGCCGGCGGCCAAGGAAGTACGGCACTACGTCCAGGCGCTGCGCGTGGGCTTCGACCTCGTGCAGCGCCACGGCCTGCTCACCGCCAACCACTTGGTCAAGATTCAGGCCGCGCTGGAACGCAACCGTGCCGGCTTTCGCAAGCTGCCGGGCACCGCATTGAAGGATGGCGCCGGCCGTGTCGTCTATACGCCGCCGCAGGCACCGGCAGCCATCGTCGAACTGATGCGCGACCTGGAGCGCTTCATCAACGACGACGCGGCTTTCGATGCCGACCCGCTGATCAAGATGGCGATCGCGCACCACCAGTTCGAGAGCATCCACCCCTTCTACGACGGCAATGGCCGCACCGGCCGCATCGTCAACGTGCTGTACCTGGTGAACAAGGGCTTGCTGGACGCGCCCGTGCTGTACCTGAGCCGCGCCATCGTGCGCCGCAAGCCGGCCTACTACCGTCTGCTGCAGGCGGTGCGCGAGCAGGCCGACGCGCCGGGCGCCTGGCAGGCTTGGGTGCTGTACCTGCTGGACGCGGTGGCGCAGACCGCCGCACAGACGATCACCACCGTCACCGACATCAAGACCGCGCTGCTGGACGTCAAGCACCGCATCCGCGCGAGCTACCGCTTCTACAGCCAGGACCTGATCAACAACCTGTTCATGCACCCGTACACGAAGATCGAGTTCGTCGAGCGCGACCTCGAGGTCTCGCGACTCACGGCCACCAAATATCTCGATGCGCTGACCGCCGGAGGCTTCGTGCAGAAGGTGAAGGTGGGACGCTCCAACTACTACGTCAACCAGGCGCTGAACGCGATCCTGACCCGCGCGGAAATGGTGGAGGGCGCGTCGTGAAGCATGCTCGACCGCCGCGCTTGGCGGATGATCGGTGCTGATGCAAGCCTCGATCGACCCCGCCCTCGCCCGCCTGATCGACCAGGTGCAGACCGCGCGCGACGCCTTAGCGCCGCTGGACATCCGCGGCGGCGGCAGCAAGAGCTTCTACGGCGGCGTGCCGCAGGGGCAGCCGCTGGACGTCACGCCCTTGCGCGGCATCAGCCACTACGAGCCCAGCGAGCTGGTGGTGTGCGCCCGCGCCGGCACGCCGCTGGCCGAGCTGGAGGCGGCGCTGGCCGAGCACGGCCAGTGCCTGCCTTTCGAGCCGCCGCGCCTGGGCCCCGGCGGCACCGTCGGCGGCATGGTCGCCGCCGGCCTGGCCGGCCCGGCGCGCGCCAGCACCGGCGGCGTGCGCGACTACGTGCTGGGCGCCACGCTGCTCAACGGCCGCGCCGAGGTCTTGAGCTTCGGCGGCCACGTGATGAAGAACGTGGCCGGCTACGACGTGTCGCGGCTGCTCGCCGGCTCGCTGGGCGCGCTGGGCGTGATCTGCGAGGTCAGCCTGAAGGTGCTGCCGCGGCCGGTGGCCACCGCCACGCTGCGCTTCGAGCTCGACCAGGCCGCCGCGCTGATGAAGCTCAACCAGTGGGGCGGCCAGCCGCTGCCGCTGTCGGCCAGCGCCTGGTGGGACGGCATGCTGGTGCTGCGCCTGTCGGGCGCGCGCGCCGCGGTGGCCTCGGCCTGCGCTGCGCTGGGCGGCGAGCCGGTCGAGCCGCAACTGGCCGCCGCCTTCTGGCAGGGCCTGCGCGACCACCACGACGAGTTCTTCATCGGCGCCCACCGCGCCGTGGCCGGCGGCGCCACGCTGTGGCGGCTGTCGCTGCCGCAGACGGCGCCGCCGCTGGCGCTGTCGGGCGAGCAGCTCATCGAGTGGGGCGGCGCGCAGCGCTGGATCTGCACCAGCGCCGCGGCCGCGCCGCTGCGCGAAGCGGCGGCCGCGGCCGGCGGCCACGCCGTGCAGTTCCGCGGCGGCGACCGCACCGGCGCCGTCTTCGCCCCGCTGCCGCCGGCGCTGGAGGCCATCCACCGGCGGCTGAAGGCGGCGTTCGATCCGGAAGCGATCTTCAACCGGGGGAGGCTGTATCCCTGGTTGTGAGCGGCTTCGGCGCATACTGCGCTCACCTGACGTGGAGCGGCTGAACATGGACTGGCGCGATCGCATCGTGAGCAACCCCGACATCCTGGTCGGCAAACCCTGCGTCAAGGGCACGCGCTTGTCGGTGGAGTTGATCCTGGGCTGGCTGGCCCAGGGCTGGACGCATGAGATGGTGCTGGCGTCGTACCCGCAGCTCGGCCGCGACGACATACTCGCGGCGCTGGGCTTCGCGGCCGAGAAGCTGCGCGAAGAGTCGTACGCGCTGCTCGACCGCGAAGCGGCATGACGGTCAGGCTGCTGGCCAACGAAAACTGGCTGCGGCCTTCGCTGCTGGCGCTGCGCGCGGCCGGGCATGACGTGGAATCGGTGGGCGATTTGATGGCCGCTGCCAGCGACCTGGTCGTGCTGCGCCACGCGGCACAGACCGGACGCTGGGTGTTGACCTTCGACCGCGACTACGGCGAGCTGGTGTTCGCGCGCCGTGCACCGCCGCCGCCGGCCATCGTCTATCTGCGACAAGGCAACTTCGCGCCGGACTGGCCGGCTCAAGCCGTGCAGGCGCTGCTGTCGCGCGCCGAATGGGTGCAAGGCCACCTCGTCGTCGTCACCGGCCGCTCGCTGCGCCGGCGCGCGCTTCCAACCGGCTGACCCACGCGTCCATCGCGCTGCCACGGCTGCCGCTACAGTGCGGCCATGGACCCCAATCGGCCACCAGACCCTTCGGCGCCCGCTCCTGCGCAGGACCTGCCCGACTACTACAAGCGCCGCGCCGCCTACTACGAGCGCGTGTACCACAAGCCCGAGCGCCAGGCCGACTTGCGGGCGATGGAGGCCTGGATCCGCGAGCCCTTCGCCGGCCGCCGCGTGCTGGAGGTCGCCTGCGGCACCGGCTGGTGGACGCCGCATGGCGCGCGCGACGCCTTGAGCTGGCTGGCCACCGACCTCAACCCCGAGACGATGGCCGTCGCCCGCGCCAAGCAGCTGCCGGCGGGCAAGGTGGCCTTCGAGGTCGTCGATGCCTACCGCTTCACGCAACTGGGGGCGCGCCGCTTCGACGCCGCCTTCGCCGGCTGCTGGTGGAGCCACGTGCCGCTGCAGCGGCTGTCGGCCTGGGTCGACGCGCTGCACGCGCGGCTGGCGCCCGGCGCGCGCGTGGTGGTGCTGGACAACCGCTACGTGGCCGGCAGCAGCACGCCCGTGGCGCGCCGCGACGAGCAAGGCAACGGCTACCAGACGCGCACCCTCGACGACGGCAGCACGCACGAGGTGCTGAAGAACTTTCCAACGTCCGACGAAACGCGCGCGCTGCTCGGCGGCCGCGCCGCCGATTTCGCCTGGACCGAGTGGACGCACTACTGGGCCGCGTCGTGGACCGTGCGCTGAACGGCGCGAGCGCGGCGCCTCGGCGGCCGCCGGCGGCCTTGCGGCTATCCTGAAGGCACCATGCGGATCGATCTCGCGCCGGAGTTCCAGGGCACGCCCGAAGGCCAGGAGGCCGCGGCCATCGTGCGCAAATGCGTGCACTGCGGCTTCTGCACCGCGACCTGCCCCACCTACCAGCTGCTGGGCGACGAGCTCGACGGCCCGCGCGGCCGCATCTACCTGATCAAGGAGATGCTCGAAGGCGCGCCGGTCACGCGCGACACCCAGCTCCACCTCGACCGCTGCCTGACCTGCCGCAACTGCGAAAGCACCTGCCCCAGCGGCGTGCAGTACGGCCACCTGGTGGACATCGGCCGCCAGGTGGTGGAGCGCAAGGTGCAGCGCCCGGCCGCCGAGCGCGCCAAGCGCTGGGCGCTGAAGGCCGGGCTGACCTCGCCGCTGTTCGGCCCGGCGATGGCGTTGGGCCGCGCCGTGCGCCCGCTGCTGCCGGCGCTGCTGAAAGACAAGGTGCCCGCCGGCAGCGCCGGCGCGCGCGCCCGCTTCTGGCCCACGCGCAGCCACCCGCGCAAGGTGCTGCTGCTGCTGGGCTGCGTGCAGCCGGCGATGATGCCGGGCATCAACAGCGCCACCGCGCGCGTGCTGGACGCCGCCGGCATCCAGACCCTGGTGGCCGACGACGCCGGCTGCTGCGGCGCCATCCGCAGCCACCTGGGCGACGCCGAAGGCGGCCTGGCCGACATGCGGCGCAACATCGACGCCTGGTGGCCGCTGGTCGACGGCCTCACCAGCGAAGGCACGGTGGAAGCCATCGTGATGAACGCCAGCGGCTGCGGCGTCACCGTCAAGGACTACGGCCACGCGCTGCGCCACGACCCCGACTACGCCGAGAAGGCGCGCCGCGTCAGCGCGCTAACGAAGGATCTGAGCGAACTGCTGCCGGCGCTGGTGGCGCCGCTCAAGCCCAAGCTGCGCAAGCAGCGCGCCGCCACGCGGCTGGCCTTCCACCCGCCGTGCACGCTGCAGCACGGCCAGCAGTTGCGCGGCGACGTCGAGCGCTGCCTGGGCGAGCTGGGCTTCGAGGTGCGGCTGGCCGTGGCCGACGACCACCTGTGCTGCGGCAGCGCCGGCACCTACAGCGTGCTGCAGCCCGAGCTGGCGCACCGGCTGCGCGACCGCAAGCTCGAACAGCTGGCGCCGCTGCAGGCGCAGGCCATCGTCTCGGCCAACATCGGCTGCATCCAGCACCTGCAAGGCGGCACCAACACGCCGGTGCGGCACTGGGTGGAAGTGCTGGACGAGGCGCTGGCCTAACGCTTCATCTCGGCGTCTTGCAGCGCCCGCCGCAGCGAGCGCGCTTCCAGCGCCGGCAGCGGCGGCCGCGCCAGCCAGGCCTCGGCGGCGGCCCGCGCCGGCGCCCAGGGCTCGCCGCCGGCGCGGGCGTGCTGCAGGCGCAGCGCGAGCAGGGCGCCTTCGAGCTGGCGGTCCAGCCCCGGCAGCGCCAGGGCCTGCTGCAGCCACGGCGTGGCGGCGCCCACGCGGCCGAGGTCCAGCGCGGCGCCGGCGGCGGCCATCAGCAGCAGCGCCTGCTCGCGCACGCGGCGCGTCTGCGGCTGCGCAGCCCAGGCTTCGGCGCGCGCCAACGCCTCGGCGGCGCGGCCTTCGGCGCGCAGCACCTGCACGGCCTGCACGTCCAGCTCGGCGCCGTGCAGCGATTCGGCGCCGCCGCCGCGCCGGTGCAGCTCGGCCGCGGCGTCCCACTGGCGGCGCGCCAGCGCCGCGTCGCCGCCGGCCAGCGCCAGCTCCACCGTCTGCAGCAGCGTGCCCAGCTCGGAATGCAGGTGGTCGTGCCCGGCGTTGCGCGCCAGGCTGCGCCGCGTGACGACCCAGGCGGCGTCGAGCTCGCCGCGCAGCAGGTGCAGGCGGTAGCGGCGCTCGTCGAACACGTCTTCGAGGGCGGCCGAGTCCCAGCCCGGCGCGGCGCGCTCGGCTTCGACGATCAGCGCCTCGGCCTGGTCGAGCTGCAGCCGGTCGAGGTGGATGCTGGCCAGCGTGGCCAGCGCCGAGCGCAGCAGCTCGACGTGGTCTTCCTGGCGCGAGCGCTCGACCGACGCCTGCAGCCAGGCGGCGGCCTCGTCGCCGCGGCCCTGCTCGCGCGCCAGCGCGCCCAGGCGGAACAGCGCGCTGGCCTCGGACACGCGGTCGCCCAGCGCGCGGCCGACGGCCAGCATCTCTTCGACGAGCTGTTGCGCCTCGTCCAGCCGGCCGGCCCAGTAGGCGTTGCGCGACAGCAGGTTCAGCAGGTGACGGCGCTCGTGCGGCGCCGAGGCGGGCACCTCGGCCAGCAGCCGGCGCAGCCGCGGCAGCGATTCGCCGTGCCGGCCCAGCAGCGCCAGCGCGCTGGCCTGCTCCTGCAGCACGCGGCGGCGCTGCGCGGCGCCGAGCGCGGGGTCGGCCTCCAGGCGCTGCAGCTCGGCCAGCGCGGCCTCGGCGTGGCCGCTGGCGTTGAGCAGGTCCACGCGCTCCAGCGCGAGGTCGATCACCGCGCCGGGGCCGGCGCGCACGGCGTCGGCCAACGCCGTTTGCAGCAGCGCCTCGGCGGCCGCGGGGTCGGCGCGGCGCCGCCAGGTACGCGCGGCCAGCAACTGCGCCGCCAGCCGCAGCGCGGGGTCGCGGGCGGCGCTGCACACGGCCTCGCAGGCGGCCACGGCCTCGGGCCAGGCCTGGCGTTCGAAGGCCACCTCGGCGGCGCGCAAGCGCCAGGGCGCGGCGGCGTCGCCGCGGCCGGCGGCGTCCAGGTGGGCGGCGATGCGCGCCGGCTCGGCCGCGGCCTCGATCAACCCTTGCGCCAACTGCGCGTGCAGCGCCTGGCGGCGCAGCGGCGACAGGCCGTCGGCAATGGCCTGGGCGACGAGGTCGTGCGCGAAGCGGTAGTCGTCGGCCGAGTGATCCTGCCCGGCCACCAGCAGCCCGGCGACGGCGGCGTGGTCCAGCGCCTGCGCCGCCGCCAGCTCGGCCACGCCGGCGGCCGCGGCCAGCGCACGCGGCTGCAGCGCATCGCCGCCGGCCAGGCTGGCAGCTTCCAGCACGCGGCGTACGGCGGGGCCCAGCGCGCGGGCGCGCGCCAGCAGCAGGTCTTGCACGGTGGCCGGCAGGCCGGCGCCGGCGCTGCCGCCCTGGCGCAGGATCTCGATCAGGAACAGCGGATGGCCGGCGCTGCGGCGCATGGCCTCGGCCGCCTCGGCGCCGGCGTGGCCGAGGCCGGCGGCCAGCGCCTGCAGTTCGGCGTCGGCCAGCGGCGGCACCCGCACGGCGACGGCGCGGCCGCCGTCCAGCCAGCGGCGGCGGCGTTGCAGCGCGGCCGGCGGCAGCTCGCCCGAGCGGTGCACGACGACCGTGGGCAGCGCCGGCGCGGCGGCGTCGTCGGGGCCGTCCCACAGCGCCTGGCTGGGCTCGTCGGCCCATTGCCAGTCGTCGATGACGACGGCGCCGAAGTTGTCGGCGGCCAGCAGCACCAGCGCCTCGTGGTAGGCGCGGCGCAGGCGCAGCGCGCCGGGGGCGTCGGGCGCCGATGCGGCGGCGGCCGGCGCGCCCGGCAGCAGAAAGCCCAGCTCGCGGCGCAGCCGCGGCGGCAACGCCACGTCGGGCGCGGCCTCGCGCAGCGCCTGCAGGCCGCGCAGCGCGCTGGCGTAGGGCACGGCGGCGTCCTCGGGCCGGCAGCGCAGCAGCAGCGCGCCGCCGCGCGCGGCCAGCGCTTCCAGCGCCAGCCGCGTCTTGCCGATGCCGGCCGGGCCGTCGAGCAGCACCAGTTGGTGCCCGGCCAGCGCCAGCGCGATGGCCATGCGCTCGCGCTCGCGACCGACGAACGGCACGCGGGGCTGGCGCGGGGCCGAGGCGGCGGGGGCGGTGGATCCGGCCCGCGCGGCGCCGGTGGCGGCATCGGCTTCGGCATCGCTGGCTGCATCGGCCTCGGCATCGGCAGCCCCGGCCGCGTCCAGCAGGCGCTGCAGCGCGGCGCGCGCCTCGGCGTGGCGGGGGCCGGCGGCGCCGTCGGCCAGCAGGCCGCGCCAGGCCTGCAGCGCGTCGGCAGCGCGGCCGGCGGCCTCCAGCGCGCGCGCCTGGGCGGCAAGCTGGGCGGTCCAGCGGCGCTGCAACTGGCGGCGCTGCAGCGCCACCCAGTGCGCCAGCTCGGCACCGGCCACTTCGTCCAGGCCGTCCAGCCAGGCCGGCGGCAGCGCGGCGGGCACCGGCCAGGCGATCTCGCAGCCGGCCAGCAGCAGCGTGTCGCCGGGGCCGTCGTCGATCAGCAGGCCGCGCTGGCGCAGCCGGAAGAGGTCGCGCCGCAGGTTGCGGCGGGCGGCGGCGGGGTCGGCGTCGGGCCACAGCAGGTCGGCCGCGCGGGCGCGGCGCAGGCCGGGCTCCAGCGCCGCCAGCAGCGCCAACGCCAGCGCCTTGCGGGTGCCGGTGGGCAGTTCGCGGCCCTCGACGTGCAGGTGCGGCGTACCGGCGACCTGCAGGCCGACCGGGGCGGGCATGGCGGCGGTGGCGGCGCTGCGCATCGGCGGATGGAAGGCGGCAAGGCAGGGGCGGGCGGCAAGGCGTGCGGATGTTCGCATGCGCGCGCGCCGCCGCGGCATTGGGGGGCCGGTCTTGCAACGGGCATGCAACGGCAGCCGGCCGAGGATGCCTGCAGCGCCGACCCAACCCGGGCCGGCGCCAGCCGCCAAGGAGAGTTTGCATGTCGAACCATTTCCGCATCGGTGCTTGCGCCCGTGCCCGCACCCGCACCCGCACCCGCACCCGCACCCGCGCCCTGCTGGCCGCCGCCGCCGCGCTGCCGGTGCTCGCCGCCGGGCCGGCGGCCGCCGCCAGCTTCAACGTCTCGCAACTGGTGACCGGCGTGGCGCAGGGCTGGCCGCTATACCTGCCGGGCAGCCCGGCCGCCGTGCCCTGCGGCAGCGATTGCCAGTACGTCACCACCTCGGTCACCGGCATGTCCAACAGCTACACGCAGACGCCGGCGCCCTACACGGCCGGCGCCTGGCCGCCGGTGTACGCCGGCAGCCAGCCCGGCGTGGCCGCCGTCTCGGAAGCGCTGGCGGTGGCCTTGCCGCCGGCCGGCCAGGTGCTGGACGGCGATTCGCTCGGCGTGCAGCAGGCCTCCGAAGTGCGCTTCGATTCGCTGCTGTTGCTGAACACCGTTCGACGCATCGCGGTGCAGTCGTGGAAGACGGGCAGCGGCGCCAGCGGCGTCAGCCACGGGCTGCGCATCAACACGCCGGCCGCCGGACCGAAGCGCACCTACCTGGAGTTCCGCGTGCCCGCGCTGCTGACGGCGTGGGTGGTGCCCAAGAAGCTGGGCGGGCCCAGCGGCTTCGAGTGGGTCTACACCGAAGCCGAGCGGCTGCAGACGCGCGCCGCGGTGGACGTCTACGTCGACGGGCTGCCGGTGTGGAGCTCGGCCGTGCACCAGCTGCAGCCGCAGCGCTGGGGTGCCGACCTCAACCCGCTGCGCGTGGCCTGGGGCCAGCCGCTGGCCGACGACCTGGTGACGCTGTACCTCGGCCAGCTGCCCGCCGGCAGCAGCCGCACGGTGGCGGTGGTGATGCGCGTGGAGTCGCGCATCGACGCGCCCGACTGCGTCAGCGCCGCCAGCTACGGCACCACGTACCGGCGCTGTTATGCGCTGCGCGAAGGGATGACGCTGCCGGCGAAGTCGGTCGTCGTCTCCGGCCCCTACAGCTACATCGCCCACAAGCCCGACCTGCAGGTCTACACGCGCTGAAGCGCCGGAGCCCATGCCATGACGACGATCCATCGAACCCTCGGGCCGGCGCTGGCCGGCCTGGCCGCCCTCGCCGCGCTCACCACCACCCCGCCGGCGCGGGCCGACCTGCCGCTGCCCGTCAAGGAGATGAGCGCGGCGGAGATCAACGCGCTCTCCGGCCTGCCCTACCTGAGCCCATCGAACCAGACCTTCCGCATGGCTGCCGCGGTGCAGGTCTCGGCCTACGACAAGGGCGCGCCGCTGCAGGGCGTGCAGCGCAGCAGCGGCGCCGCCGCGGCGGTGTACCGCAGCCTGCCGGTGCAGGCCTCGCCGCCGCCGCTGCTGCCGCCGATGCCGGCCGGCAGCGCGCTGTTCGACCATGCGCAGACCGGCGACCACGCGCAGTCGTGGGCGACGATGGCGGCCGACGGCAAGCCCTATCTGCACGCCCGCGGCTTCGGCGAGTTCGGCGCCGAGGCCACCGCCTCGTGGACCACCAGCCTGGTGGTGCCGGCCGGCGGCTCGCGCGAGGTGGTGCTGCGCTTCGTGCTGCCGCCGGCGTCGGTGGCCGGCTACACCGAGCAGGACGGCATCGGCCGCTGGCGCAGCCGGCTGCGCGGCGAGGTGCTGGTCAACGGCTTCCCCGCCTGGTCGACCGAGGCGCTGCGCCTGACGATCGAGCCCAAGGTGCAGAGCGACAACCTGTCGGAAACCATCGTGCTGCAGCAGTTCGGCCAGGCGATGAGCTTCCCGACCAACGACGAAGACGCCGGCAGCGGCAACGACAGCAGCGCGGCCACCGTCAACAGCCAGTCGACGCAGCGCGTGGTGCACCTGAGCCTGGGCCGCTTCGACCCCGGCGCGGCGGTCGACCTGTCGATGATCCTGCGCGCCAGCGCGCTGACGGTGCCGGCCGCGCCCAACGGCAGCGACCACCGCTGCAAGTACAACAACGCGGCGGCGCGCTACTACTGCTCGCGCAGCAGCGTCACGCTCAACGGCGCCGGCGCCGAGCCGCCGCGCATCTACCTGGTGCCATGACGGTGAGCCTTGGCGGCGGGCCGCGGCGGCGCGGGGCCGCTGTGGCAGAGTCGGGCGCGAAAACCACCGGAGACGCCCCGCCATGCCCCGCGACCACCTGCTCGCCCTCGACCAAGGCACCTCCAGCTCGCGCGCCATCGTCTTCCACCGCAGCGGGCGCATCGCGGCGCTGGCGCAGCGCGAGTTCCGGCAGATCTTTCCGCAGCCCGGCTGGGTGGAGCACGACGCCGAGGAGATCTGGGCCACGCAGCTGGCGGTGGCGCGCGAGGCGCTGGCGGCGGCCGGGCTGCAGGCCGCCGACATCGCCGCCATCGGCATCACCAACCAGCGCGAGACCACGCTGCTGTGGAACCGCCGCACGGGGCGCCCGGTGCACCACGCCATCGTCTGGCAGGACCGCCGAACCGAGCCGTTATGCGCGCAGCTGCGCGCCACCGAGGGGCTGGCGGCGCAGATCCGGCGTTCCACCGGCTTGGTGATCGACCCCTACTTCAGCGCCACCAAGCTGCGCTGGCTGCTCGACCACGTCAACGGCGCGCACATCGCCGCCGCGCACGGCGAGCTGGCCTTCGGCACCATCGACAGCTGGCTGCTGTGGCAGCTGACCGGCGGCCGCGTGCACGCCACCGACGTCAGCAACGCGGCGCGCACGATGCTGTTCGACATCCGCCACAACGTGTGGGACCACGAGCTGCTGAAGGTGCTGCACGTGCCCGACAGCGTGCTGCCGCGCGTGCACCCCAGCAGCCACGTCTACGGCGAGACCGACGCCGCGCTGTTCGGCGCGCCGATCCCGATCGCCGGCATCGCTGGCGACCAGCAGGCCGCGCTCTTCGGCCAGGCCTGCTTCGAGGCCGGCATGGCCAAGAACACCTACGGCACCGGCTGCTTCCTGCTGATGCACACCGGCGCGCGGCTGCGCGAATCGAGCAACGGCCTGATCGGCACCGCCGCCGCGCAGACCGGCGCCGATGCCAAGGCCTACGCGCTGGAAGGCAGCGTCTTCATCGGCGGCGCGGTGGTGCAGTGGCTGCGCGACGGGCTGCAGGCCATCCGCGCCAGCGGCGAAGTCGAGGCGCTGGCGCAAAGCGTGCCCGACAGCGGCGGCGTGATCGTCGTGCCGGCCTTCACCGGCCTCGGCGCGCCGTACTGGAAGCCCGACGCGCGCGGCGCGATCGTCGGCCTCTCGCGCGGCAGCGGCATCGCCCACATCGCGCGCGCGGCGCTGGAGAGCATCGCCTTCCAGAGCGCCGCGCTGCTGCGCGCGATGGCCGCCGACGCGGCGCCGATGCCCATCACCGAACTGCGCGTCGACGGCGGCGCCAGCGTCAACGACCTGTTGATGCAGTTCCAGGCCGACCTGCTGGGCATCCCCGTGGTGCGGCCGCAGGTCACCGAGACCACCGCCTTGGGCGCCGCCTACCTCGCCGGGCTGGCGAGCGGCGTCTATGCGTCGACCGATGAGCTCAGCCGCCAATGGCAGGCCGCGCGCCGCTTCGAGCCGGCGCTGGAGCGCGGGCGGGCCGAGGAGCTGATGCAGGGCTGGGAGCGGGCGGTGCGGCAGGCGGTGGCGGGCTGAGCGGTTGCGCGCTGCGTGCTGCGTGCTTTGATCAATCCTTCTTCGCATGCTGAAGCCGCCGGCGGGGATTTCGTCCCCGCAGCCGACTCCCTTTCTTTGCTGGTGCAAAGAAAGGAAGCAAAGAAAGCACCCTGAATGCAACACCCCCGGCTCGTTCTTCGGTGATCGGTCGCTGCGCTCCGGCCGGTGACAGTGACAGTTCTCGCAAAGTTTTGCTCGACATCGCCGACTGTTCACCAGCGGCGGATCGCGGGCGGCGTCACGCTGGACCACCGTCCGCTCTTCAGCCGCAGGGAGCGGTGGCATGCCGATGGCTGGTGGTCCAGCGTGACGCGGTACCGTCTCGCCTGGGCGGTGAACAGTCGGCGCTGTCGAGCAAGACTTTGCGAGAGCATCGAGTGACAGCCGCACCGAGCGCAAGCGAGCGGGCCGCAGCCGACGAGCCGTGGGTGTTGCATTCGAGGTGCTTTCTTTGCCTACTTTCTTTGCACCAGCAAAGAAAGTAGGTCGGCTGCGGGGACGAAATCCCCGCCGGCGGCCTGCGCATGCGAAGAAAGATCGATCAAAGCACGCCGAAGCCGAGCCACGGCCTCAGCCTACGCCACCACGGCCTGGAAGCTGTGCGCGCTGGCCATCGGCCAGTACATGCGATAGACGTTGTGCGGCCAGTCGGCGCGGCCTTCGATGGCGTCGAGCAGCACGCCGGGGCGCAGCAGCGGCAGCAGGTTGGCCAGCAGCTTGACCTCGCTGTCGCTGACGCGGCGCACGATGTGCGAGGCGGTGATCTGGTCGGGGTGCTGCAGCCCGGCGGCCTGCACCAGTTCCTGCAGCGCGTGCAGCGTGTTCTGGTGGAAGCGGTAGACGCGCTCCATCTTGTCGAGCACCACCAGCGCCTTCTGGCGCATCGGGTCCTGCGTGGTCACGCCGGTGGGGCAGCTGCCGGTGTGGCAGGCCTGCGCCTGGATGCAGCCCAGCGCGAACATGAAGCCGCGCGCCGCGTTGCACCAGTCGGCGCCGAGCGCCATCATGCGCGCGATATCGAAGGCGCCCACCACCTTGCCGGCGGCGCCGATGCGGATGCGCTGGCGCAGGTTCAGCCCGACCAGCGAGTTGCGCACCAGCAGCAGCCCTTCCTGCAGCGGCGCGCCGACGTGGTCGGTGAACTCCAGCGGCGCCGCGCCGGTGCCGCCCTCGGCGCCGTCGACGACGATGAAGTCAGGCAGGATGCCGGTCTCCATCATCGCCTTGCAGATGCCGAACCATTCCCAGGGGTGGCCGATGCACAGCTTGAAGCCGGTGGGCTTGCCGCCCGAGAGCCGGCGCAGCCGCTCGATGAAATGCATCATCTCCACCGGCGTCGAGAAGGCGCTGTGGCGGGCCGGGCTGATGCAGTCCACGCCCACCGGCACGCCGCGCGCGGCGGCGATCTCCAGCGTCACCTTCGGCCCCGGCAGCATGCCGCCGTGGCCGGGCTTGGCGCCCTGGCTGAGCTTCAGCTCGATCATCTTCACCTGCGGGTCGGCGGCCGCGGCGGCGAACTTCTCGGCGCTGAACGTGCCGTCGTCGTTGCGGCAGCCGAAGTAGCCGCTGGCCACCTCCCAGATCAGGTCGCCGCCGTGCACGCGGTGGTACTGGCTGATCGAGCCCTCGCCGGTGTCGTGCGCGAAGCCGCCCTTCTTGGCGCCGCCGTTGAGCGCCAGGATGGCGTTGGCCGACAGCGAGCCGAAGCTCATCGCGCTGATGTTGAAGACGCTGGCCTCGTAGGGCTGGGTGCAGCTGGTGCCGGCGCTGCCCTCGCCGCCACCGCCACCGCCACCGCCACCGATCGTCACGCGGAAGTCGTGCGTCGCCAGCCGCGTCGGCATCAGCGAATGGTTGATCCACTCGAAGCCGATCGCGCCGACGTCGAGCTGGGTGCCGAAGGGGCGCTTGTCGGGGTCGCCCTTGGCGCGCTGGTAGACCAGGCTGCGCTGCTGGCGCGAGAAGGGCACGGCCTCGCTGTCGCTCTCGATGAAGTACTGGCGGATCTCGGGCCGGATGTACTCCAGCAGGTAGCGGATGTGGCCGATGACGGGGTAGTTGCGGATCACCGCGTGGCGGCGCTGGCGCACGTCGCGCACGCCCAGCAGCACCAGGAACAGGCAGGCCAGCGCCAGCGGCCCGTTGGCGTTGAAGGCCACCCAGGTGAAGCCGAACAGCAGCAGCCCGACGGCGCTGAGCAGCCAGGCCAGGTAGCGCACGGGAAAGTGCTGGTCGAGCTTGTGCAGCCAGGCGTGCATCGTGGGGCCTTCCTCGGTTGGGGGCGGATGCTAGCCGGCCAGACGGACGCCGGCCTCGGCCAGGTCGTCGGCGAAAGCCGGGCCGGACAGGTAGGCCCATTCGCGGCAGCGCGCGGCGGCGATGGCGTCGCCGGGCCGTTCCGCCAGCGCCGGGTGGCAGAAGACCAGGCCGCCGCTGGCCGGCAGCCGCGCCAGCCAGGCGCGCATCAGGCCGCGGTAGTCGCGCTCGCGGAAGTCGTAGACGCCCAGCAGCTCGCGGTTGGCGGCGCGGCCTTGCGCTTGCAGCCAGCGGCTGAGCGCGAGGCCGCCGGTGGCGGCGATCAGCGCGCGCTTGACGGCGAAGCCGGGGCCGCGCACGTGGCCGGTGTCGCGCACGCGCAAGCCCGGCTGCGCCAGCGCGCGCGCCTGCACCAGGCGGCGCAGGCCCGGCAGGTGGTGCACGTGCTGGTGGCCGTCCAGGTGCGCGGGCAGCCGGCCGGCATGACGCTCGAATTGCTGCCACTGCGCGTCCAGCTCGGCCTGCAGCGCGGCCAACGGCAGCCGTCCGGCATGCGCCATCGCGATCAGGCGCGGCAGCGCCGGCAGCTGCGGCCAGCGCGCCGCCAGCGCGGGGCTGGCCGGGCGGCCTTCGCTCAGGTTCCAGTGCAGGCCCACGCTGACGGTGCCTTGCCGCACCGCGGGCAGCGCCATCAGCGCCGCGGCGCCATTCGCCCAGCTCGGCCCGTTGGCGATGCAGGACACCGCGCTCAGCCGGCCCTGGCGCAGCAGCGCGACGATGGCTTCGTCGATCGCCGCGCCGGCGCCGAAGTCGTCGGCGCACAAGGCCAGCACGCGGGTCATTCGTTGGGCGGCCCGTCGTCGATGCGCCCGCGCCCGGCGCTGCTGCGCAGCAGGTACAGCGGGCGGCGCTTCACCTCGTCGAAGATGCGGCCCACGTATTCGCCCAGGATGCCGATCGACAGCAGCTGCACGCCGCTGAAGAACATCAGGCTCACCACCACGGTGGGCCAGCCGGGCACCGGGTTGCCGTTGAGGAAATGGTCGACCACGATCAGGCCACCATAGCCCAGCGCGGCCGCCGCCACCAACGCGCCGAGCCCGCCCCACAGGCGCAGCGGCAGCGTGGAGAAGGCGGTCAGCCCGGTCAGCGCCAGCCCCAGCAGCCGCCACAGCGAGAAGCGGCTCTTGCCGCGCGCCCGCGGCGCCGGCGTGTAGGCGATGAACTCGGTGCGAAAGCCGACCCAGGCATACAAGCCCTTGAGGAAGCGGTTGCGCTCGGGCAGGGCCAGCAGGGCGTCGACCACGCGGCGGTCCATCAGCCGGAAGTCGCCGGCGTTGCGCGGAATCGGCACCGGCGAGCCGGCGTTGACGATGCCGTAGAACAGCCGCGTGCCCAGGCGCTTGGCGGCCGTCTCGTCGGCGCGGCTGTCGCGCACGGCGCAGACGGTGTCGGCGCCGGCGCGCCAGCCGGCCAGCAGGCGCGGCAGCAGCGCCAGCGGGTGCTGGCCGTCGGCGTCGAGCAGCAGCACCACGTCGCCGGCGGCGTGCTCCAGCCCGGCCGACAGCGCCGCCTCCTTGCCGAAGTTGCGCGACAACGCGAGGTGGCGCACGCCGGGCCGCTGCAGCCAGGGCTGCAGCACCTGCGCGGTGTGGTCGCGGCTGCCGTCGTCGACGACCAGGATTTCCCAGCGCGGCCCGAGTGCGTCCAGCGCCGCGGCCAGCGCCGGCAGCAGCAGCGCCAGGTTGGCCGCCTCGTTGTAGGCCGGCACCACGCAGCTGATGGCCGGCGCCGCGGCGCGGCGCGCCTCGGCCTCGCCGGCGAGGGCGTCGAGCCGGGCCGCGGCCTCAACGCTCGCCGGTTTCATCGCTCGCCGGTCTCATCGCCGGGCGCCACCAGGTAGACGACGTAGTCGCGCGCGTCGAAGCGGTGGCCGCGCGCCTGCTTGGCCACGCGCAGCACGCGGCGGTCGGCCGACCACGACTCGGCCAGCGCCTCGCAGCCGGCGTCGTCGCGCTCGCAGACGATGGCGCCGCCCTCGGCCTGCAGGCGCTCGTCGTCGACCCAGGGCGTCTCGACGCTGCGGTTCCACAGGCTCCAATAACCCGGATGCTCGGCGGCATAGAAGGCCACCGAGGCGGCCAGCACGCGCGTGCCGCCGACCCAGGGCAGCGCGCGGCCGAACTCGCGGCGCCAGGTGTCGGCGACGGCCTGCGCCAGCTCCTCGCGCGGCTCGGTCACCGCCGGCGAGCGCAGCGCCGCGCGCGCCTGCCACCACAGCGGCGCCAGCAGCGCCACCGCCAGCCAGACGGCGAGCAGCACCCGCCAAAGCCGGCGCAGGTCCAGCCCGGCGCCGGCTTCGCGCGCGCGGCAGGCCGCCAGCAGCGCCAGCCCGGCGGCGATGGCCAGGCCCCAGACCCAGGCGGTGCGCGCGCCGGTGATCACGGTGACGGCCATCGTGGTGGCCACCGGCAGCAGCGCCAGCAGCCAGGGCAGTTCGTGGCGCGGCCGCAGCGGCGCGCTCATCGCCGCGAAGAAGGCGCGATGGCGCAGCGGCCCGGTCAGCGCCAGGCGGAACACCACCAGCGCGAGCAGCGGAAAGACGATCTGCGCCAGCGCGAAGTGCAGCGCGCGCAGCAGCGCCGCGCCGGCGTCGCCATGGCCGCCGGCCTGGCGGGCGTACTGCAGCGGGCCCTCGGTCTGCGCCAGCAGCCACAGCGCATGCGGCGCCAGGCACAGCGCGAACACCGCCACGGCCAGCAGCACCGGGCCGCCCGCCAGGCGCCGCCGCCACGCCGGCCACCACAGCGCGCTGGCCAGCAGCGAAAACAGCAGCACCGCCGAGAAGTACTTGCCCAGCATCGCCAGCGCGCAGACGGCCCCGCACAGCAGCGCGTCGCGCCGGCGGCCGCGCTCCATCAGGCGCAGGAACAGCGCCGTCGCCCAGGGCCAGGTGGAGACCAGGATGGCGTTGGCGTTGAAGCGCATCGCCAGCGTCGTGAGGCCGGGCGCCAGCGAGGCCACGGCCACCGCCAGCAGCACCCAGGGCGGCGGCAGGAAGCGCCGGGCCAGCACCGCCAGCCCGGCCAGGCCGACCGCGCCGTTGACGGCGGCCAGCAGCGAGTAGCCGAGGTGCGACTCGGGCACCACCGCGAACCACAGCCCGGTGACCCAGGCCGACAGCGGCGGGTGCTTGTAGTAGCCCCAGGCCCAGCCCTGGCCCCAGGCGTAGGCCTCGACCATGTCGCCGGGGACATCGAAGTTGGAGCGCGACGACACGCCCACCCAGGACCACAGCAGCACGTGGCCGAGCAGCAGCAAGACGAGCTGGGCGGTGATCGAAAGACGCCGTTCGCGGCCCAGATCGCGAACGGCCGTGCGCAGGAAGGTCGCCACGAGGCCGCGGGGTGGTGACGGCGCGGCGGCGCTCGAGCACGCACGGGAAAGACAGGGATGGGGCGGGAATGTAAACGTAAGTAAACGGCGCCGGTAGGGCTGCCGCGCCGCCGGCGGCCCCCCGAACGGGTGGGCTGGCTATACTCCAGCGCAGCTTCCAGCGCCGATTTGTCCGAATTGCGGGCGCTTTAACAAATGCCGCTAAAGAGGGCGCCGAACCCGGTGGCCGCCTCTTGCCGCGGCGCCGGGTTTTTTCATCGATGGCGAGTCTGGGTCGGGTTCAAGCGCAGTTCATGTCGTTCAGCGAGCCGCTGCCGCTGAAGAGCGGTGCCGTGCTGCCGGCCTACTCGCTGGCCTACGAAACCTACGGCACGCTCAACGCCGAGCGCAGCAACGCGGTGCTGGTGTGCCACGCGCTCAACGCCAGCCACCACGTGGCGGGGCTGGACGAGCAGGGCCACGCCGGCTGGTGGGACAACCTCGTCGGCCCGGGCAAGCCGCTGGACACCGAGCGCTTCTTCGTCATCGGCGTCAACAACCCCGGCTCGTGCTTCGGCAGCACCGGGCCGATGCACCTCAACGGCGCCAGCGGCCGCCCCTGGGGCGCCGACTTCCCCGTCGTGACCGTGGAAGACTGGGTCGACGCGCAGGCCCGGCTGGTGCAGCGGCTGGGCATCGACCAGTTGGCCGCCGTGCTGGGCGGCAGCCTGGGCGGCATGCAGGCGCTGGCCTGGACGCTGCGCCACCCCGCGCGCGTGCGCCACTGCATCGCGGTGGCGACGGCGCCCAACCTGTCGGCGCAGAACATCGCCTTCAACGAGGTGGCGCGGCGCGCCATCATCACCGACCCCGATTTCCACGGCGGCCACTTCTACGAGCACGGCGTGCTGCCGCGCCGCGGCCTGCGCGTGGCGCGCATGATCGGCCACATCACCTACCTGTCGGACGACGCGATGGAGGCGAAGTTCGGCAGGGAGCTGCGCGCCGCCGAGCTGGGCTACAGCACGCAGGAGATCGAGTTCCAGATCGAGAGCTACCTGCGCCACCAGGGCGACAAGTTCAGCGAGTACTTCGACGCCAACACCTACTTGCTGATCACGCGCGCGCTGGACTACTTCGACCCCGCGCGCGAGCACGGCGGCGACCTCGCGCGCGCCTGCGCGGTGGCGCGCGAGCACCAGTTCCTGCTGGTCAGCTTCACCACCGACTGGCGCTTCGCGCCAGCGCGCAGCCGCGAGATCGTCAAGGCGCTGGTCGACAACCGCATCGACGTCAGCTACGCCGAGATCGCCGCGCCGCACGGCCACGACGCCTTCCTGCTGGACGACGAGCGCTACCACCGCGTGATGCGGGCCTACTTCGAGAAGGTGGCCGGTCCGGCGCCGGGCCGCCCCAAGCCGGACGCGCCCCCTCGGGGGGCCGACGCCGCAGGCGTCCTGGGGGTCCAAGATGTCTGAAAGAAAGGACCTGGAAGCCATCGCCGACCTCGTGCCGCCGGGCTCGCGCGTGCTCGACCTCGGCTGCGGCGACGGCGAGGTGCTGGCCCACCTGCAGCAGCACCGCGGCTGCAGCGGCTACGGCATCGAGATCGCCGACGCCGACGTGCATGCCTGCGTGCAGCGCGGCGTCAGCGTCATCCAGCTCAACCTGGAGGAAGGGCTGGCCCTCTTCGACGACGCCAGCTTCGACGTGGTGCTGCAGCTCGACACCTTGCAGCACCTGCGCAACACCGAGCACATGCTGCGCGAGACGGCGCGCGTCGGGCGCATCGGCATCGTCAGCTTCCCCAACTTCGCGCACTGGCCCAACCGGCTGCGCGTGCTGTCGGGCCGCATGCCGGTGACCAAGGCGCTGCCCTACGAGTGGTACGACACGCCCAACATCCGCGTCGGCACGCTGGCCGACTTCGAGGTGCTGGCGCGCAAGAACGGCCTGAAGGTGACCGACAGCTTCGGCCTGCAGGACGGCCGCGTCGTGCGCCGCTGGCCCAACCTGCGCGCCAGCGTCGCGGTGTTCCGCTTCGAGCGTTAGGCGGCGCTGAGCCGGCGATCAGCCGGTGCTTAGCCGGCGCTGAACTGGCGCTGAACTGGCGCTCAGCCGGCCGCCGTCGCCGGGCCCGCCGCCGGCAGGCTGAGCGTGAACACGCTGCCCCGGCCCGGCGTGCTGGCGGCGTCCAGGCTGCCGCCCATGGCCTCGGCCAGCTGGCGCGACAGCACCAGGCCGAGCCCGGTGCCCGGCAGGCCGGCGTGCTGCGCGCCCAGGCGCTCGAACGGGATGAACAGCCGCGCCACCTGCTCGGGCGCCAGGCCGGCGCCGTCGTCGGCCACCGCGACGCAGACCAGCGCGCCCTGCGCCTGCACCTGCAGCTCGATGCGGCCGCCCGCCCGGTTGTACTTGACGGCGTTGGACAGCAGGTTCACCAGCACCTGCAGCAGCCGCCGGCGGTCGGCACGCACGCGCAGCGCGCCTTCGGCCACCGGCACGCCGCCGAAGCGCAGCGCGCGCGCCTCGGCGGCGGCGGCCACCATGCGCCAGGCGTCGCGCAGCACCAGGCCGAGGTCGACCTCGGCGCGGTCCACCGTCATCTGGCCGCTTTGCGCGCCGCTCAGGTCGAGCACGTCGTCCACCAGCTCCAGCAGGTGGCGGCCGCTGTCCAGCAGCGCCTGCGCCCAGCGGCGCTGGTGCGGCGGCGTGCCGTCCTCCATCTCGATCAGCTGCGCGAAGCCGAGGATGGCGTTGAGCGGCGTGCGCAGCTCGTGGCTGACGCGCGAGAGGAACTGCGTCATCTGCCGGCGCTCGGACTCGGCGCGGTCGCGGTCGGCGCGCATCTGCTCGCCCAGGTGCTGCGCCGTGACGTCGAGCACCACGCCCACGCGCACGCTCTCGTCGCTGCCGCCGCGCACCGACGAGCTGCTCATCTGCACCCACTTGATGCGGCCGTCGACCACCACGCGGTAGGCCACCGTCAGCGGGCGGTCGGCGTCGATCGCGGCGGCCACCTCGGCGTCGACGCGCGCCACGTCCTCGGGGTGGCGCAGCGGCCGCAGCAGGCCGGGGTCGGCGATCACCGCCTCGGGCGCCACCCCGTAGAGCTGGCGCACGCCGGCGCTGACGAAGCTGTAGCGCATCGACCGCGCCGGGTCGTGCGGCACGTGCACGCGGTAGACCATGCCGGGGAAGTGCGCGGCGATCTCGCGCAGGTGGTCTTCCTCGCGGACCGACGCCGGCGGCGGCGCCGCCAACGCCAGCGGCGCGGCACCGGCTGCGACGGCCGAGAGGTCTGCCATGGGTTGCGAAGATACAGAGGCCTGCCGGCCTTGCCTACACTGCGGCCTTGCTTCGCCCCCCGACTGTCACCAATGCCCGACAAGCAAGCGCTGCGCCGGCAGCTGCAGCAGCGGCTGGCGGCCTTTCCGGCGCAGGCCGCCCAACCTGCACGGCCCGCGCCGGCGCTGCGCCGCGCCGCGGTGGCGCTGGTGGTGGTCGACGAAGGCCACGGCGCCGAGGCCCACGGCCTGCCGCGCCTGGCGCAGTGGAGCACGCGGCCGGCGCTGCTGCTGACGCGGCGCGCCGCGGCGCTGCGCCAGCACGCCGGCCAGTGGGCGCTGCCGGGCGGCCGCATCGACGCCGGCGAAAGCGCCGAGCAGGCCGCGCTGCGCGAGCTGCACGAAGAGGTGGGCCTGGCGCTGGCGCCGGCGGCGCTGCTGGGCCGGCTGGACGACTACGTCACGCGCTCGGGCTACGCCATCACGCCGCTGGTGTTCTGGGCCGCGGCGGACGCCGCCGCCGAGCTGACGCCCAACCCGCAGGAGGTGGCCAGCGTGCACCGCATCGCACTCGACGAGCTGATGCGCGACGACGCGCCGATCCTCAACCGCATCCCGCAAAGCGCGCACCCGGTGCTGCGCATGCCGATCGGCAGCGGCTGGATCGCCGCGCCGACCGCCGCCTTCCTCTACCAGTTCCGCGAGGTCTGCATCGCCGGCCGCCACACGCGGGTGGCGCATTTCGAGCAGCCGGTGTTTGCGTGGAAGTAATTCGTTAGACGGGCGCCACGGGCGCTGGCCTTCAAACCGGCGCCACGGGCGCCAGGGGGTCGAACTCGGCCGCCGACTTCGCCTGCCACGCCGCGATCGCGCGCGCCATCTCGTCGATGTCGAAGATGGCGCTTTGCAGCAGCGTCATCTGCTGCAGCGCGTCGGCCGTCGGGTGGTCGACGGCGTAGTGGATCGCCGCCTTGCTGCCGGCCACCGCCAGCGGCGACTTGGCGGCGATGCTCTGCGCCAGCACCAGCGCGTGCGCCTGCAGCGCGGCGGCGTCGGGCAGCACGGCGTTGACCAGGCCGGCGGCCAGTGCGCGATCGGCGCACAGGCGGTCGCCGGTGTAGGCCATCTCGCGCGCCACGCCGGGCGGCACGATCTTGGGCAGGCGCTGCAGCACGCCCAGGTCGGCGGCCATGCCGATGTGGATTTCCTGCACGGTGAAGAAGGCGTCGGCGCTGCAGACGCGGATGTCGCAGGCGGCCGCCAGGTCCAGCGCGCCGCCGACGCAGGCGCCCTGGATCGCGGCGACGACCGGGAAGCGCGCCTGTTCCAGCACGTCGAAGCAGCGCATCAACTGGCGCAGCCCGTCCTGGAAGGCCAGGCGGCGGCGCGCGCTGCTGGTGTCGAGGATCGCCATGCCGCCGGCGAAGACGTCCAGCGCCATGCCGGCGCTGAAGTGCTTGCCGCTGGACTGGATCAGCAGCACGCGCGTGCGGCCCTCGGCGTCGAGCCGCTGCACCGCGTCGCGCAAGGCGGGGAAGAACGCCGGCGTCATGGTGTTCATGCGCTCGGGGCGGTTCAGCGTCAGCAGCGCCACGCCGTCGTCGCGCGCTTCCAGGGAGAAGAAGGATTCGCTCATCCCCGCAGTGTGCCAGCGGCGATGATGCGGGGATGAATCCCATCATCACGCGCGACGGCCTGACCCTGCACCACCGGCTGTGGCCACACCCGGCGCCGAAGTCGCAGGTGCTGATCGTCCACGGCCTGGGCGAGCACGGCGGCCGCTACGCGGCGCTGGCGGAACGGCTGGTTGCCGCCGGCCACGCGGTGGCCGCCTACGACCAGCGCGGCCACGGCCAAAGCCCCGAGCGGCGCGGCTGCGTCCCGCAAGCCGACAGCCTGTGCGACGACCTCGCGCAGGCCATCGACGCCTGGCCCCGGCAAGCCCCGCTGGTGCTGCTGGGCCACAGCATGGGCGGCCTGGTGGCGGCGCGCTTCGTCGCCGAGAACCTGGTCGCGCGGCCGGCCGCCTGGGCGCGGCCGCCGGAGCGGGTGGACCGGCTGGTGCTGTCCAGCCCGGCGCTGGACGCCGGCCTCGGCGGCGGGCAAAAGGCCTTGCTGGCGCTGATGAGCCGGCTGGCGCCCGGCGTTCTGCTGGGCAACGGGCTGCAGCCGGCGTGGATCTCGCGCGACCCGGCGGTCGTGCAGGCCTACCGGCAAGACCCGCTGGTGCACGACCGCATCTGCGCGCGGCTGGTGCGCTTCATCGTCGACGGCGGCGAACGGGTGCGCACGCTGGCGCCGTTCTGGCGCACGCCCACGCTGCTGATGTGGGCCGGCGCCGACCGCTGCGTGGCGCCCGCCGGCAGCGCCGCTTTCGCCGCCGCGGCGCCGGCGGCGGTGCTGCAGCAGCAGGTCTGGCCGGGGCTGGCGCACGAGATCTTCAACGAGCCCGAGCGCGACGCGGTGATCGACCGGCTCGTGCAGTTTCTCTAGACTCAGCCCCTTTCCCGCCGCCAGGAGCCCCTTCATGAACGCCCCCACCCGACAGGCCGAAGCCGCGGCGCTGGCCGCTTATGCCGAGCGCGCCTGGGACGAGCGCATCGTGCCCGCGCTGGTCGACTACATCGCGGTGCCCGCCAAGAGCCCGATGTTCGACGCCGACTGGGCCCGCCACGGCTACCTGGACCGCGTGGTGCGCGACGCCGCCGCCTGGGTGGAAGCGCGCAAGCTGCCGGGGCTGAGGCTGGACGTGGTGCGGCTCGAAGGCCGCACGCCGCTGATCTTCTTCGAGCTGCCGGCCAGCGGTTCGGCGTCGGCCGACACCGTGCTGCTGTACGGCCACCTCGACAAGCAGCCCGAGTTCAGCGGCTGGCGCCCGGGCCTGGGGCCGTGGACGCCCAAGTACGAAGGCGGCCTGCTCTACGGCCGCGGCGGCGCCGACGATGGCTACGCGGTCTACGCCGCGATCACCGCGCTCGAAGCGCTGCAGGCCCAAGGCCTGCCGCACCCGCGCTGCGTGGGCCTGATCGAGAGCTGCGAGGAAAGCGGCTCGGGCGACCTGCCGGCCTACATCGAGGCCTTGAAGCCGCGCCTCGGCCAGGTGGGCCTCGTCGTCTGCCTGGACAGCGGCGCCGGCAACTACGACCAGCTGTGGCTGACGACCAGCCTGCGCGGCATGGTCAGCGGCGTGCTGAAGGTGGAGATCCTCAGCGAAGGCGTGCACTCGGGCGACAGCAGCGGCGTGGTGCCGTCGAGCTTCCGCATCCTGCGCCACGTGCTCGACCGGCTGGAAGACAGCGCCAGCGGCCGCCTGCTGCCGCCCTTCTTCCACTGCGAGATCCCGGCCTCGCGGCTGGCGCAGACCGAGGCCACCGCCGCGCTGCTGAAAGACGAGGTGTGGAAGCGCTTCCCCTGGGCCTGCGGCGCCGACGGCGGGCCGACGCTGCCGACCACCACCGACCCGGTGCAGGCGCTGCTCAACCGCACCTGGCGGCCCACGCTCAGCGTCACCGGCGCCGACGGCCTGCCCGAACTGGGCAACGCCGGCAACGTGCTGCGGCCGTCCACCGCGTTCAAGCTGTCGTTGCGGCTGCCGCCGCTGGTGGACGCGCACCAGGCCAGCGTCAAGCTGAAAAGCCTGCTCGAAGAGCACGCGCCCTATAACGCCAAGGTCACGTTCCACGCCGACGGCCGCGCCGGCGCTTTGGGCGCCACCGGCTGGAACGCGCCCGAGCTGGCGCCCTGGCTGGAGCAGGCGATGAACGCGGCCTCGAACGCGCACTTCGGCGCCCCGGTGGGCTACATCGGCCAGGGCGGCACGATCCCGCTGATGAGCCTGCTGCAGCAGGGCTTCCCGCGCGCGCAGATGATGGTCTGCGGCGTGCTGGGCCCGAAGAGCAACGCCCACGGCCCCAACGAGTTCCTGCACGTGCCCTACGGCAAGAAGCTCACCGCCGCGGTGGCGCAGGTGATTGCCGCCTGCCCTTAGCGGGCCGCCGCGCCGACTGGGTAGCGCGCCGCCGCGCCTACTGGGTGTGCGTCTGCTGCTGCAGGCGCTTGAGCTTGCCGGCGTACAGCGCGTGCTGCTCGCCGTCGGCGCTGTATTCGGTGGCCAGTTGCAGGTGGCGGCGCGCGCCGGCGGCGTCGCCCAGGCGCGCCGCGGTCACGGCCAGCCAGTAGTGCAGCTCGGCATTGCGCGGCGTCAGCCCCAGTTCGTTTTGCAGCAGGCGCAGCGCCTGCTTGAGCTGCCCGGCGTCGAGCGCGGCGCGCGCCGGGTCGAAGCGGCCGTTGGCCGCCAGCGCGCGCGGCGCCGGCGCCGTCGTTGCCGTCGTTGCCACCGGCAGCGCCACGACCTCGCGGCCCTGCAGCCGCAGCACGCCGGCCAGGTTGCTGGCCACGTGCTCGTCGTCGGGCTGCAGCGCGCGGGCCGTCTGCAGCGCCTGCTCGGCCTCGGCCAGCGCGCCGCGGTGGCGGTAGACCACGCCCAGCGTGTTGTAGAGGCTGGGGAAGCGCGGGTCTTGCGCGTAGGCGCCGCGCAGCCACCAGTAGGCCTGGTCGACGCGGCCCTGCGCCAGCTCTTCGGCTGCGCGGTTGTTCATGTACATCGCCGCCACGCGGCGCTGGTCGATGATGCGCCAGTGCTGGCGGCGCAGGTCCTCGCCGGGCACGAAGTCGACGATCAGCCAGTCGGCGCTGCCCAGGCCGCCGCTCATCGCCAGGTTGACGTGGCCGACGACGAAGGTGAAGGCGCCGTTCTGCTCCAGTGCCGGCGCGCCCAGCACGTCCTGGAAGCGCACGCGCAGGTTCATCTCCTGCGCGAAGGCCGCGGTCATGATCACCAGCGACAGGCAGTTGCCCATGCGCGCGTCGAAGGCCTCGGCCGCGGTGCGCGTGCGCCCGGCGTCGTACTCCAGGCGCAGGTCGCCTTGCGTGTAGAGGGCGTCCAGCAAGGCCATCGGCGCGCCCTTGCGCCGCACCTGGGGCTCGATCTGCTCGGTCAGGTAGCGCTTCATCGCCGGCGTCAAGTCGAACAACGCGCTGACGTCGGGCAAGGGGTCGGCCGGCGCGAACAGCGCGTCGCGGAACACCGCGTCGCCGGGCGGCGGCGCCGGCGGCGAGGCGCAGCCCGACAGCAGCAGGCACAACAGCAGGCTCAGGCACCACTTCATCGCAAGCCTCCGGCCAAGGCAGCCATGCTGCGCCGGCCGGCGGGGGGCCGTCAATCAGAACGTGAAGCCGCTGCCCACCGCCTGCCCCGACAGCGGCGCCAGCAGGGCCAGCAGCGGCCGCAGCGGGGCGTAGCGCATGGCCACGCGGGTGGCGTAGCCCATGAAGCGCGGCAGGTCGGCGGCGTAGCGGGGCTTGCCGTCGCGCTGCTTCAGGCGGCAGAAGATGCCCATCACGCGCAGGTGGCGCTGCAGGCCCATCCATTCCAGCGCGCGCCAGAACTCGCCGAAGTCGTCTTGCAGCGCCGGGCCCAGCGGCAGGCCGGCGGTGCGCGCCTGCTGCCACCAGCGCACGGCCCAGTCGAGCTCCTGCGCTTCGTCCCAGCTGATGAAGGCGTCGCGCAGCAGGCAGGCCAGGTCGTGGGTGATGGGGCCGCGCATGGCGTCCTGGAAGTCGAGGATGCCGGGGCCCAGCGACGGCGGGCCGACCATCAGGTTGCGCGGCATCCAGTCGGCGTGCACCGCCACCTGCGGCTGCGCCAGCGCGCTGGCGACCAGCAGGTCGCACACGCGCTGCCAGCTTTGCTGCTGCGCGGCGGTCCAGGTGACGCCGAACTCGCGCTGCACGCACCACTCGGGGAACAGCGCCAGCTCGGCGCGCAGCAGCGCCTCGTCCATCGGCGGCAGCACGGCGGCGGGCACGCGCAGCTGCCAGCGCAGCAGGGCCTGCAGCGCGGCACGCATCAGCGCATCGGCGCGCGCCGGGTCGCGCAGCGCGTCGAGATACAGCTCGTCGCCGAGGTCGGTGAGCAGCAGGAAGCCCTGCGCCTCGTCGGCCGCCAGCACGCGCGGCGCGTGCAGCTCGGCGGCGGCCAGCAGGCCGGCCACGTGGACGAAGGGGCGCACGTCTTCCTGCGGCGGCGGGGCGTCCATCACGATGTAGCTGACGCCGTCGGCGCCCTGCACGCGCAGGTAGCGGCGAAAGCTGGCGTCGGCCGAGGCCGGCGCCAGCGTCGACCACTGCAGCCCGGCCGGCGTGTCGATGGCCGCGGCCCAGGCCTCGAAGGCGGCTTGGCGGGCGGCCGAAGGCCAGGCGATGGCCGCGGGAACGGCGGCGGCGTTGCCGGCCGTGTCGGTGGCCGTGTCGGTGGCCGCGTTGGTGGCAGTGTCGGTAGCGGTCGGCGCGGGCACCCTCATGGATAATCCATTTTACTGAGCGGCTTTCGCGTCGCCTCAGCGCCCGGCCCGCACGGTGCCGCAGTCCCTTTGCCGAGCCGCCGTGTCACCTGCCGCCGCCCCCCTTGCCGCACGACGACGCCTTGCGCCGCAGCGCATGCTGCCGTTGGCCGCGGCCGCGTTGCTGGCCGCGAGCCCGGCGCTGGCCCAGCACAAGGCGCCGCGGCCGGCGGCCCCGGCCGCTTCGGCTGCGTCATCACCCGCGTCAGCGCCGGCAGCGGCCGCCGATGGCCCGGTGCAGATCGAGGCGCGCGAGATCCGCGGCCGCCCCGACATCGACGCCGTCGCCGAAGGCCAGGTCGAGTTGCGCCGCGGCCCGCTGGAGCTGCAGTCCGACTGGCTGAGCTACGAGCAGGCGCAAGACCTGGCCATCGCCCGCGGCCACGTGCGCGTGCGCAACGCGATCGGCCGCTTCAGCGGGCCCGAGCTGCAGTTGCAGCTCGACCGCTTCGAGGGCTTCTTCCTGCAGCCGGCCTACGAGATCGACCGCGTGCAGGCCGGCGGCCGTGCCGCGCGCATCGACTTCATCGACGACAAGCGCTCGGTGGCGCGCGAGGCCTGGTACACGAGCTGCCCGCGCGAGGACGGCGACCGCCCGGCCTGGGTGCTGAAGGCCGACCGCGTGCAGCTCGACTTCGAGGCCAACGAGGGCGTGGCCGCCGGCGCCGTGCTGCGCTTCATGGACGTGCCCATCCTCGCGCTGCCGACGCTCAGCTTTCCGATCGGCGAGGGCCGCAAGTCGGGCTGGCTGCCGCCGACGCTGGACTTCGACACCAAGAGCGGCCTGAGCCTGGCGGTGCCCTACTACTGGAACATCGCGCCCAACCGCGACGCGACGCTGACGCCGCGGCTGATCACACGCCGCGGCGTGGCGCTGGGCAGCGAGTTCCGCTACCTGGAGCCGGCCTTCGGCGGCCGCGTCAACACCGAGCTGCTGCCCGACGACCGCGTGGCCGGCCGCTCGCGCTGGGCGCTGGACCTCGAGCACCAGGGCAGCGTGCTGGACCACGGCCGCTGGCGCGCCGACGTGCTGCGCGTCTCCGACGACGCCTGGTGGAAAGACTTCCCGAAGGCGACCGCGCGCAGCCTCAACCCGCGGCTGCTGCCGCAGCGGCTGGAGGCCGAGTACGACCTCGACAGCGCCTGGTGGGACCGCGGCGAGGCCTATGCGCGCGTGCTGCGCTGGCAGGTGCTGCAGGACAGCGACCTGCTCGTCGTCTCGCCCTACGAGCGCGAGCCGCAACTCGGGCTGCAGTTCAACGGCGAGCGCGCCGGCTGGCGCTATGCGCTGCAGACCGAGGCCAACCGCTTCGTGCTGCCCGACCGCGAGGGCAGCACCGCCGAGCCCACCGGCTGGCGCGCCCACGTGCTGGGGTCGCTGTCGCGGCCCTGGCGGCAGCCCGGCATGTGGGTGGTGCCGCGCGTGTCCGTTAATGCGGCGAGTTATGCGCTCGACGAGGCCATGAGCGACGGCCGCCGCAACGCCTCGCGGCTGATCCCCACCTTCAGCGTCGAAGGCGGCCTGGAGTTCGAGCGCCCGATCGACTGGTTCGGCCGCAAGCTGCGGCAGACGCTGGAGCCGCGGCTGCTGTACGTCAACACGCCGTTCCGCGACCAGTCGGCGCTGCCCAACTTCGACTCGGCGGGCAAGGACTTCAACTTCGACTCGATGTTCTCGGACAACGCCTTCTCGGGCATCGACCGCGTCTCCGACTCGCACCAGATCACCGCCGGCGTCATCTCGCGGCTGCTCGACGACAACGGCGCCGAGGCCATGCGCGTGGGCATGGCGCAGCGCTACCTGCTGCGCACGCAGCGCATCACGCCCGAGGGGCCGCCGCTCAGCCAGCGCTTCTCCGACCTCTACCTGCTGGGCGCGGCCAGCCTGGCGCACGGCATCTCGGTCGACGGCGCGCTGCAGTACAGCACCGACATCCAGCGCCCGGTGCGCACCGTCGCCTCGGCGCGCTGGAGCCCGGGCGAGTTCCGCACGATCGGCGCCACCTACCGGCTGACGCGCGGCTCGACCGAGCAGCTCGAACTGGCCTGGCAATGGCCGGTCTGGAAGTCGGCCGCGGGCCCGGCGGCGGCGGCCGGCGGCGGCGGCCACCGCAGCAGCAACACCTGCGGCGGCACCTGGTACACCGTGGGCCGCGTCAACTACAGCCTGCGCGACAGCCGCGTCACCGATTCCATCCTCGGCCTCGAATACGACGCCGGCTGCTGGATCATGCGCGTGGTCGCCGAGCGGCTGTCCACCGGGCGCAGCGAAGCCACCACGCACATCCAGCTGCAGCTGGAACTGGTGGGCCTGTCGCGCCTGGGCTCCAACCCGCTGAAGGTCTTGAAGGACAATATTCCGGGTTACCGCCTGCTGCGCGAAGAGCCCAGCGAAACGACACCCGCGCCCCCACGCTATGACTGATTGCCTGCCCTGCCGGCGCGCCGCGGCCGCGGCCGCCGCCCCTTTGTTGGCCGCCTTGCTGGCCTTGACGGCGCCGGCCCAGGCCCTGGCCCAGGCCCAGACCGCGGCGCCCGGCCGCACCGCCGCCGCCGCGGTGGCGCCGCAGCGCCAGCCCGCGCCGCTGAACGGCGACTACATCGTGGCCGTCGTCAACCAGGAACTGGTGACCGCCGGCGAGGTCGAGCGCCGCATCGAGCGCGCCCAGCAAGAAGCCGCGCAGCGCACCGGCGTGCGGCTGCCGCCGGAGTCCGAGCTGCGCCAGCAGGCGATGGACTCGCTGATCGACGAGCGCGTGCTGGTCACCTATGCCCGCGATTCGGGCGCGCGCGTCGAAGAGCCCGACCTCGACCGCGCGGTGCTGAGCATCGCGCAGCAGAACCAGCTCACGCTGGAGCAGATGCGCGATCGCATGCGCGCCGACGGCATCGACTACGCGCGCTTTCGCGCCAACCTGCGCGACCAGATGCTGGTCGAGCGCGTGCGCGAGCGCGAGGTCTACCAGCGCATCCGCATCAGCGACCTGGAGATCGACCGCCTGGTCGACCAGCAGCGCGCCGCCGCGCAGGCCGATGCCGAGCTGAACATCGCGCAGATCCTCGTCACCGTGCCCGAGAACGCCAGCGCCGCCGAGCGCGAGGCCCGCAAGGCGCGCGCCGAAGCCGCGCTGGCGCGCGTGCGCGCCGGCGAAGACTTCGCCAAGGTGGCGGCTGAGCTGTCGGAAGACGGCAACCGCGCCAAGGGCGGCGAGATCGGCCTGCGGCCGGCGTCGCGCCTGCCCGACCTGTTCGTCGACGCGGTGCGGCCGCTGGCACCCGGCGAGATCACGCCGACGCTGGTGACCAGCGGCGCCGGCTACCACGTGCTGAAGCTGCTGGACCGCCGCGACGGCGGCGCGTTGCGCGTGGCGCAGACGCATGCGCGGCACATCCTGCTGCGCACCTCGCAGCAGCTCACGGCCGAGGCGGCCAGCCGCCGGCTGGACGAGCTGCGGCGGCAGATCGAATCGGGCGCGCGCAGCTTCGACGAAGCAGCGCGCCAGGTCTCCGACGACGGCAGCGCCGCCAACGGCGGCGACCTCGGCTGGGCCGGGCCGGGCCAGTTCGTGCCCGAGTTCGAAGACGCGATGAACAAGCTGCCGCTGGGCGGCATCTCGGCGCCGGTGGTCTCGCGCTTCGGCGTGCACCTGATCCAGGTGCTGGAGCGCCGCGAGGTGGCGCTGGAGACCAAGCAGTTGCGCGAGCAGGCGCGCAACCTGCTGCGCGAGCAGAAGTTCGACGAAGCCTACGGCGAGTGGGCGCGCGAGCTGCGCGCCCGCGCCTACGTGGAGATGCGCGAGCCGCCGTTGTGACGCGGCCGCCGCGGCCGCGATGAAGCACCTCCCGCGCAAGCGCTTCGGCCAGCACTTCCTGGTCGACGACGCGGTCACCGAGGCGATCGCCGACGCCATTGCGCCGCGGCCCGGGCAGCGGCTGGTGGAGATCGGCCCCGGCCTCGGCGCCTTGACCGAGCCGCTGCTGGCGCGCGGCGCGGCGCTGACCGTGATCGAGCTCGACCGCGACCTCGCCGCGCACTGGCGGCGCGACGGCCGCGTCGACGTGATCGAGGCCGACGTGCTGACGGTCGATTTCCGAGCCCTGGCCGCCGCCGACCCCGCCGCGCCGCTGCGCGTGGTCGGCAACCTGCCCTACAACATCTCCACGCCCATCCTCTTTCACCTGCTGCCGCAGGCCGGCCGCGTGGCCGACCAGCACTTCATGCTGCAGAAGGAAGTGGTGGCGCGCATGGTCGCCGGCCCCGGCCACAAGGACTACGGGCGGCTGTCGGTGATGCTGCAGTGGCGCTATGCGATGGAGTGGGTGCTGGACGTGGCGCCCGAGGCCTTCGACCCGCCGCCGCGGGTGGATTCGGCGGTGGTGCGCATGCGGCCATTGGCCGAGCCGGCGCCGCTGCGCGAGGCGCTGCTGTCCGAGCTGGTGACCGTCGCCTTCTCGCAGCGCCGCAAGCTGCTGCGCCACACGCTGGGGCGCTGGCTGCAGGCGCGCGGCGTCGAGGGTTTCGAGCTGCAGCGCCGCGCCGAAGAGGTGCCGGTGGCCGAGTACCTGGCGCTGGCCGCGCGGGTGCAGTCGCTCGAAGCGCCGCCGCCCGGCTGATCGGTCAGACGAAGCGGATCGGCCCGTACCAGGCCTGCGCGCGGCTGCGCGTGTTGTCGGCGTCGGTCATCACCGCCACCGATTGCAGCGGGCCCGGCGCCTCGCCGAAGGCACGCTGGAAGTCGGCCGCCAGCTCGCGGCGGTGGTCGCGCCAGCGGCCCAGCCCGGCGCTGCCGCTGTCGACCACGATCTTGCGCACGCGGTCGCTGCGCGGGCTGATCAGCACCGATTCCAGCGGCGCGCCGTTGGACCAGACGTACATCAGCGTGGCATAGGGCGGCGGCTCGCCGGTCAGCGCCTCGGCCAGCTCGAACATCAGCCGCGTGCGCTGCGGCAGCCGCGAGACGTCGCCGCCGAAGCCCAGCAGCAGCCGCACCGGCGAGTCGGCGCGCTCGGCCTGGCTGAGGTTGGCGCCGGCGATGAGCTGGTCCACCCACCACGAGAACGCCAGCGCGCCCAACGGCTCCGGCGGCCGCTGCAGCCGCCGCCGCCACAGGCTGGCCGAGCCTTCGGCCTGCGCGGCCAGCGCCTGCCGGCCTTCCTTCAGCTCCCAGTGGTAGCGCGTGGCCGCCTTGCCCGGCAAAGCCACGGCGTGCCAGTCGTCGGCGGCGGGCGGCGGCGGGGAGCTCGCGCAACCAGCGGCCAGCGCGCCGCCGCCCAGCAGCAGGTGTCGGCGGCGCACGGCGTTCAGCCGCCTACGCCGCGTTGAGCCACATCGAAGTGTCGAAGGCGCTGCACATCATCGGCATGTTCATGCCGAAGTTGGGGTTCACGCCGTTCTTGGCCACGGCCACCTTGGGCGCCGGCTTGGGCGCGGCGGCAGGGGCAGTGGCGTTGGTGACTTGGGCCGTCTCAGCAGCCCGCTCCCATGACCCGATTTCCTGGGAGCGGGCTACTGAAAAGAATAGAAACACCGGAACGGTATTCGTCGTTCGCCCCAGAAGTCGGCCGCGTCGCGGAAGACGTCGAGCAACTGCTCGCGCGCCTCGCGGTCGAAGCGCGGGTTGTCGGGCAACTGCTCCAGCACCACCACGAAGCCCGGCTGCTGGCCGGCCTTGTGCACGAGGTCGGTCATGCAGTCGTAGAGCGCGTCGAGGTTCTTGCCGAAGTGCACCGGGAAGGTGAAGGCCGTGGCGATCTGCTCGAGCACGTCCTGCTTGGTCTGTGCCAGCGACAGGTTGGCGTACAAAAAGTGCTGGCCCACCTCTTCGGCGGCCTTCATCAGGTCGTCGACGCGGTAGGCCCGAATCGCCTGCACGATGTTCGGACGGACGGTCTGCAAAAGCATGGTCGCCTTCCTCCTTCAGTCAATCAATTGAAGATGAACCAAGAACAAGGCCGTTCACGGCGCGATGCGGGCGAAGCTCGCGTAGTGGTCGGCGGTGTAGTAACAGGCTTCGGGTTCGCTCGGCCGTTCGCCGCCGCAGATGATTCGGCGGGCACCGCGGTCGCGCGATCCGGGGGTTCTGACCGTGTATTCCCGGTAGTGGCCTCGCCGCTTGGCCGGCAGCAGCCGTTCGCGGTTGCCGAACACGCTGCCATCCTTGGCGTACGGGAAGGGGCCGCCCTGGCGGATGCGCTGTGCCGTGGCCTGCGCTTCTGACGGCAGCGACGACAGCGACACCTCGGGCAGATCGAAGCCCCGAGGCCTGGCCTGCAGACCGGAACCGGAGGCCAGGCAAACAGCGGCGATGAAAGCGAGCCCTGACTTGCGAAGCGCAGACCCCCAAGAGGCCGATCCGGTGAAAGACACGGGAGAACCCTGAAAGCGAAGGCGCGATGCTAGCCGAGCCCCCCTAAAAACTCAAGCCGGTGCCCAAAAAACGGGCACCACGACCCGGGGATTTGTGAGCACCCGCTTACTCCATCGACCTTGTCGTTCAAGGCGCCCGACAGCCGGCCGGCCCGCTCGGACGAGCGGCGCGGCGCACGCCCCAAGGGCGTGCACGCGGCGGCGCCGCCTCAGCGCGCCGCATCAGCGCGCGCCGTTGGCGGCCGCAGCGCTTCAGCGCGCCGCGTTGGCGGCTGCGGCCCTTCAGCGCGCCGCGTTGGCGTCCGCCACCGTCAGCGCCGTCAGGTTGACGATGCGGCGGACCGTGGCCGACGGCGTCAGGATGTGCACCGGCAGGTTGGCGCCCAGCAGCACCGGGCCGATGGCGATGCCGCCGCCGGCGGCCGTCTTCAGCAGGTTGTAGGCGATGTTGGCGGCGTCGATGGTGGGCAGCACCAGCAGGTTGGCGTCGCCGTGCAGCGTGCTGTTGGGCATTTGCGCGCGGCGGGCGGCGCCGTCCAGCGCCACGTCGCCGTGCATCTCGCCGTCGACCTCCAGCCACGGCGCCTGCTCGCGCAGCAGCGCCAGCGTGCGCCGCATCTTGACGGCGCTGGGCGCGTCGCTGGTGCCGAAGTTGCTGTGCGACAGCAGCGCCGCCTTGGGCGTGATGCCGAAGCGCACCATCTCCTCGGCGGCCATCGCGGTGATTTCGGCCAGTTGTTCCGGCGAGGGGTCGACGTTGACGTGGGTGTCGACCAGGAAGACCTGCCGCCCGGGCAGCATCAGCCCGTTCATGCAGGCGTAGACGGGCACGTTCTGCGAGGTGCCGGGGCTGCCGCCGGGGCGCTTGCCGATGACCTGGTCGATGTAGTGCAGGTGGCTGGCCGTCGTGCTCCAGGTGCCGCACAGCATGCCGTCGACCTCGCCCTTGTGCAGCAGCATGCAGCCGATCAGCGTCAGCCGGCGCCGCATCTCGATCTTGGCCATCTGCACCGTGATGCCCTTGCGCTCGGTCATGCGGTGGTAGGTCTGCCAGAAGTCGCGGTAGCGGTGGTCCTGCTCGACGTTGACGATGTCGTAGTCGACGCCTTCCTTCAGCCGCAGCCCGAAGCGCTCGGCGCGCTGGGCGATCACCTCCGGGCGGCCGATCAGCGTGGGCCGCGCCAGGCCTTCGTCCACCACCACCTGCACGGCGCGCAGCACGCGCTCTTCCTCGCCCTCGGCGTAGGCCACGCGCTTGCGCGCTGCCTTCTTGGCCAGCGTGAAGATGGGCTTCATCGTGTTGCCCGAGGCGTAGACGAAGCCCTGCAGCCGCTCGCGGTAGGCGGGCATGTCGGCAATCGGCCGCAGCGCCACGCCCGAGTCGACCGCCGCCTGCGCCACCGCCGGCGCGATCTTCATCATCAGCCGCGGGTCGAAGGGCTTGGGGATCAGGTACTCGGGCCCGAAGCTCAAGGTGGCGCCGGCATAAGCCGCGGCCACCACCTCGCTCTGCTCGGCCTGCGCGAGGTCGGCGATGGCGTGCACCGCGGCGATCTCCATCGCGTCGGTGACCGTGGTCGCGCCGCAGTCGAGCGCGCCGCGGAAGATGTACGGGAAGCACAGGACGTTGTTGACCTGGTTCGGGTAGTCGGTGCGGCCGGTGGCGATGATGGCGTCGTCGCGCACCGCCTTCACTTCCTCTGGCAGGATCTCCGGCGTCGGGTTGGCCAGCGCGAAGATCACCGGCGAGCGCGCCATCGCCGCCACCATCGGCGCCTTCAGCACGCCGCCGGCCGACAGGCCCAGGAAGACGTCGGCGCCGGGCATCACCTCGGCCAGCGTGCGCAGCGCGGTCGGCTGCGCGAAGAAGGCCTTGTCCTCGTCCATCAGCTCGGTGCGGCCTTCGTAGACCACGCCGGCGAGGTCGGTCACCCAGACGTTCTCGCGCCGCACGCCCAGCTTGACCAGCAGGCCCAGGCAGGCCAGCGCCGCGGCGCCGGCGCCCGAGGCCACCACCTTGATCTCGCTGATCGACTTGCCCACCACCTTCAGCGCGTTCAGCAGCGCCGCGCCGACGACGATCGCGGTGCCGTGCTGGTCGTCGTGGAAGACGGGGATCTTCAGCCGCTTGCGCAGCTCGCGCTCGACGTAGAAGCAGTCGGGCGCCTTGATGTCTTCGAGGTTGATGCCGCCGAAGGTGGGCTCGAGCGCGGCGATCACGTCGACCAGCTTGTCCAGGTTCTTCTCGTTGACCTCGATGTCGAAGACGTCGATGCCGGCGAACTTCTTGAACAGCACGCCCTTGCCTTCCATCACCGGCTTGGCCGCCAGCGGGCCGATGTCGCCCAGGCCCAGCACCGCGGTGCCATTGGTGACCACCGCCACCAGGTTGCCGCGCGCGGTGTAGCGAAAGGCGTTGCCCGGGTCGGCCACGATCTCCTCGCAGGCGGCGGCCACGCCGGGCGAGTAGGCCAGCGCCAGGTCGCGCTGGTTGAGCATCTGCTTGGTGGCGGCGACGGCGATCTTGCCCGGCACCGGAAACTCGTGGTACTCCAGCGCCGCGCGCCGCAGTTCGGCGCGCTTTTCTTCGTAGCTCGACATGGCTTGTCTCCGACCGGGGGCCGCGATTCTAGGGGCGCGAGTCTGCCCCCGGCGGCGCGCCCGATGCATGCGCAAAACTGCGTATCAGCCCTGACCCCGGCGCGGCCAATACTCGCTGCGTGGCCCGTGTCCTGCCGCCCCTCGCCTCCGAAGCCGCGCCGCCGCGGCCGGCGCGGCGCGGCCCGCGCCGGCGCACGCTGTGGACGCTGCTGCTGCTGCTGCTGCTGGTGGCGCAAAGCCTGCTGGTGGCGCTGACGGTGAGCTACGAGTCCAGCCGCAGCCAGGACGAGATCGACGCCATCGGCGCCGAGGTGGCGCTGCAGATGCGGCGCGAGCTGCTGCGCAGCCTGCAGCAGTTGCAGGCGCTGCCGTGGTCGGGCCCGGGCGCGGCCGACTGGCCGCCGGCCGCCGTGGCGCTGATGCGCCAGCACGCCGAGCTGTTGCGCGTGGAGCGCCGCGGCGAGGCGCTGCAGGTCGAGCACTTCGTCGACAGCCCGCTGCAGGCGCCGCTGTTCGTGCAGATGGCGCGCCGCGACCTCAGCACCGACACCGAGCTCACCTGCCTGGCGGCGCGCCGCCAGGCGCTGGCGCTGTTCTCGCGCAGCTACTACGTGCCGCAGGGCGAAGGCCAGGGGCTGGAGGTGGTGGACCTGTGCATCCCGCTGGTGCGTGCCGGCCAGAACGACGGTTATGTGGTCGGCAGCTTCGGGCTGCCGCAGTTGCTGGACGGCCTGATGACGGCGCAGCACGCGCGCCACGCGGAAGTGACCGTGATCGAAGGCGACGGCGCCCGCCTGGCGCGCGCCGGCGGGCCGCGCGGCGCCGGCATCTACCTGGCCGAGCGGCTGGTCGACCTGCCGGGCAACCCGCTGCGCCTGCGTGCCGACAGCGCCGCCGGCCGGCCCAGCCTGATTCCCAACCTGATGCTGGCGCTGGTGCTGGGCCTGTCGATCGCGCTCTTCGCCGTGGTGCTGGCGCTGGCGCGCGACGTGCGCCGCCGCGCCGACGCCGAGCGTGCGCTGGCCGAGGCGCTGTCGCTGCGCAAGGCGATGGAGGATTCGCTGATCACCGGGCTGCGCGCGCGCAACCTCGACGGCGAGGTGACCTACGCCAACCCGGCCTTCTGCGCGATGGTGGGCTTCTCGGCCGACGAGCTGCGCAGCGCGGTGCCGCCGTACTGGCCGCCGGAGTTCGTCGAGCAATACCAGCAGCGCCAGGACCTGCGCCGCCACGCCGCGCTGGCCGACCAGCAGCGCGAAGGCACCGAGACCGTCTTCATGCGCCGCGGCGGCGAGCGCTTTCCGGTGATGGTGTACGAGGCGCCGCTGCTCGACGCGCAGGGCCGCCACACCGGCTGGATGAGCACCGTGCTCGACATCAGCGCGCAGCGCCGCGTGGAGGAGCTGTCGCGCCAGCAGCAGGACCGGCTGCAGGCCAGCGCCCGGCTGGCCACCGTGGGCGAGATGGCTTCCCTGATGAGCCACGAGCTGAACCAGCCGCTGGCCGCCATCGCCAGCTACGCCACCGGCTCGCTGAACCTGCTGGACGACCCCGAGCCGCAGGCCGCCGCGCCGCTGCTCCATCAAGCGCTGGAACGCATTGCCGAGCAGGCCGAGCGCGCCGGCCGCATCATCAAGAGCGTGCACAGCTTCGTGCGCCGCCGCGAGCAGCAGCGCGAGACCATCGCCGCCGACCTGCTGCTCGAAGGCGTGCTGCCGCTGGTGCGGCTGCAGGCGCGCAAGAGCGGCACGCGCATCGAGCTGGACCTGCCGCCGCGCGCGCCGCGCGTGCACTGCGACCGCACGATGGTCGAGCAGGTGCTGATCAACCTGACGCGCAACGCCATCCAGGCGATGGAGAACGACACCGCGCTCGAAGACCGCGTCCTGAGCCTGCGCGTGCGCAAGCCGCATGCCGGCTGGGTGAGCTTCCACGTCGCCGACCGCGGCCCCGGCATCGCGCCCGAGGTGGCGGCGCGCCTGTTCACGCCCTTCTTCACGACGCGCAGCGAAGGCATGGGCCTGGGCCTGAGCCTGTGCCGCACGGTGATCGAGCAGCATGGCGGCGCCTTCGACTTCGGCCCCGCGCCGGCGCCGGCCGCGCACGGCACCGAGTTCCGCTTCACGCTGCCCACGCCCCGGCAGGCAGAATCGAGGGAGCCGCCGCCCTCGATCCATGCCGCTGACGCTTGACCCCCAGCTCGGACTGCCCGTCGTCTACCTCGTCGATGACGAGGAGGTGGTGCGCGACGCGCTGGCCTGGCTGCTGCGCTCGCGCCGGCTGCTGTCCGAAGGCTTTGCCAGTGCCGATGCGTTCGAGGCCTGGCTGGCGCCGCGCCTGGCCGACGGTGCCGACGCCTGGCCCGACGCGCCGGCCTGCCTGGTGCTGGACGTGCGCATGCCCGGCACCAGCGGGCTGGTGCTGTTCGAGCGCCTGGCCGAGCGCGGGCTGCTGCAGGCGCTGCCCATCCTCTTTCTCACCGGCCATGGCGACGTGCCCACCGCGGTGGCCGCGGTCAAGCGCGGCGCCTTCGACTTCGTCGAGAAGCCGTTCTCCAACAACGCGCTGGTCGACCGCATCGAGCAGGCGCTGACGCTCTCGGCCGCGGCGCTGGCGCAGCGCCGCGAGCGCCGCGCCGGCGCGCGCGCGCTGGCCGAGCTGACCGAGCGTGAGCGCGAGGTGATGGCGCTGGTGATCGCCGGCCGGCCCAACAAGCTGATCGCCGACGAGCTGTCGATCAGCGTGCGCACGGTGGAAGTGCACCGCTCGCGGGTGTTCGAGAAGATGAACGTCAAGTCGGCGGTCGAACTGGCCAACAAGCTGCGCGACGGCGGGCATTGAGCGGCCGCAGACCGATGGGTGAGTTCGAGCTGATCGAGCGTTATTTCAGCCGCCCGCCGCGGCGCGCCGCGCTGGGCGTAGGCGACGACTGCGCGCTGTTCGCGCCCGCTGCCGGCCAGCAGCTGGCGGTGTCCAGCGACCTGCTGGTCGAAGGGCGGCACTTCCTGTCCACCGTGGCGCCCGAGCGCCTGGGCCACAAAGCGCTGGCCGTCAACCTGAGCGACCTGGCCGCCTGCGGCGCCGAGCCGCTGGGCTTCACGCTGGCGCTGGCACTGCCGCGTGCCGACGAGGCCTTCGTCGCGCCGCTGTCGCAAGGCCTGCTGGCGCTGGCCGACCGCTACGCCATCGACCTGCTGGGCGGCGACACCACCGCCGGCCCGCTGGCCCTGTGCATCACCGTCTTCGGCCAGGTGCCGCCGGGCCAGGCGCTGCTGCGCAGCGGCGCGCGCGCCGGCCACACGCTGTGGGTCAGCGGCCGGCTCGGCGACGCGCGGCTGGCGCTGGAGGTCTTCCGCGGCCGCTTGCGCCTGGGCGGCGACGACTTCGAGCAGGTGCGCCTGGCGATGGAATGCCCCGAGCCGCGCATCGCGCTGGGCCTGGCCCTGCGCGGCATCGCCAGCAGCGCGATCGACCTGAGCGACGGGCTGCTCGGCGACCTCGGCCACGTGCTGCGGCGCTCGGCCGTCGGCGCCTGCATCGAGCTGGCCGCCTTGCCGCGCAGCGCGCTGCTGGCGGCGCAGCCCGACGAGCTGCAGCGCAGCTGCTTGCTGCACGGCGGCGACGACTACGAGCTGCTGTTCACCGCCCCGCCGGCGCTGCAGGCGCAGGTGCTCGCCGCCGGCGCGCGCGCCGGCGTTGCCGTCACCGCCATCGGCCGCATCGAGGCCGAGCCGGGCCTGCGCCTGCTCGACGCGCAGGGCCGGCTGCAGACCGTGCAGCCGCAAGGCTTCGACCATTTCGCGGCCTGAGGACACGCCGGCATGAAGGCCACCGCCCGCTTCATGCTGGGCCACCCGGCGCGCTGGATCGCGCTCGGCTTCGGCAGCGGCCTGTCGCCCAAGGCGCCGGGCACCGTGGGCACGCTGTGGGCCTGGGCGGCCTTCCTGGTGCTGGACCGCTGGCTCGGCGATGCCGCCTGGGCGGCGCTGATCGTCGCCTCGCTGCTGGTCGGCTGGTGGGCCTGCACCCGCACCGCGCAGCAGCTGGCGGTGGCCGACCCCGGCGCCATCGTCTGGGACGAGGTGGTCGCGTTCTGGATCGTGCTGTGGCTGCTGGCGCCGGCCGCGTGGTGGCAGCAGCTGGCGGCGTTCGCGCTGTTCCGCTACTTCGACGCCGCCAAGCCCGGCCCGGTGGGCTGGGCCGACCGCCGCTTCAAGCAGCGCGCCGGCCAGCCCATCGGCTGGGCGCAAGGCTTCGGCATCCTGTTCGACGACCTCGTGGCCGCCTTGTCCACGCTGCTCTTCATCGCGCTATGGATCCGCATCTGGAACTGGTGAACACCGAGCCGCTGGTGCTGGACCTCGCCGAGGCGCTGCGCCGCCGGGGCCTGTGCATCGCCGCCGCCGAAAGCTGCACCGGCGGGCTGATCGCCGCCGCCTGCACCGCGGTGGCCGGCTCCAGCGACTGGTTCGAGCGCGGCTTCGTCACCTACAGCAACCGGGCCAAGACCGAGCTGCTGGGCGTGCCCGAGGCGCTGCTGCAGGCGCACGGCGCCGTCAGCGAGCCGGTGGCGATGGCGATGGCCGCCGGCGCGCTGCAGCGCGCGCCGGTGCAGCGCGCGGTGGCCGTCACCGGCATCGCCGGCCCCGGCGGCGCGGTGCCCGGCAAGCCGGTGGGTACGGTGTGGCTGGCGCTGGCGCAGCCGGACCGCACCGAGGCCTGGCGGCTGCAGCTCGATGGCGACCGCGCCGCCGTGCGCCACGCCACCGTGGTGGCGGCGCTGCAGGCCTTGCGGCGCAGCGTCTAACGCTTGAATTGAACGGCTGGATCAGGCCGGCAGCGCCGCCGTCTCGGTGACGGCCACGCCGTCGCGCACCAGCCAGGCTTCGAAGGCCGGCGCCGGCACCGGCGTGCCGTGCCAATGGCCTTGCTGGCGCGCGCAGCCGCGCTGCAGCAGCCAGTCGCGCTGGGCCGCCGTCTCCACGCCTTCGGCCACCACCTCGATGCCCAGCGCGCGCGCCATCGCGAGCATCGCCTCGGCCAGCGCGCAGTCTTCGGCCACGGCGGGCAGGCCGCGCACCAGGCTGCAATCGATCTTCAGCCGCTCGGGCCGCAACGTCTTGAGCTGCGACAGCGACGAATAGCCGGTGCCGAAATCGTCGATCGTCAGCGCCAGGCCGAGCGCGCGCCAGCGCGCCAGCGCGCGCGGCACGCCGCCGCTTTCCTGCAGGAAGGTGTCTTCGGTGATCTCCAGCTCCAGCTGCGCCGGCGACAGCCCGTGGCGCTGCAGCGCGTCGCGCAGCGTGTCCGACAGCGCCGGGCTGCGCGCCTGCTGCACGCTGAGGTTGATCGCCAGCCGCCCCGGCTGCAGGCCGGCGCCCACCCAGTGGGCGAGGTCGGTGCAGGCGGCGTTGAGCACCCAGGCGTCGATGTCGCACATCAGGCCGCACTGGCGCGCGCCCTCGATGAAGTCGGCCGGCACCAACAGCCCGCGCCGCGGGTGGCGCCAGCGCAGCAGCGCCTCGCAGCCGACCACGCGGCCGGCGGCGGCGTCGACCACCGGCTGGTAGTGCAGCTCGAACTCGTCGCGCTCCAGCGCCAGGCTCAGCTCGCGCTCGGTGGCGATGCGCACGCGCAGCGCCTGGTCCATGCCCGGCTGGTAGAAGCTGTAGAGGCCGCGGCCGAGGCTCTTGCTGCGGTCCAGCGCCAGCGCCGCGGCGCGCGCCAGGCCTTCGAAGTCCTGCCCGTCCGACGGGTACATCGCCACGCCGACGCTGGCCGACAGGCTGACCACGTGGCCGGCGTGCGCCAGCTCCAGCGGCTCTTCCACGGCGCGCAGCAGCCGCTCGGCGGCGCTGGCCACGCGGTCCCAGCCGTCGGGGCCGGGCAGCAGCACCAGGAACTCGTCGCCGGCGCCGCGGCAGATGAAGTCGGCGTCGCGCACGCAGGCCGCCAGCCGGCGGCCCATGCCGCTGAGCAGCTCGTCGCCGGCGGCGTGGCCCAGCGTGTCGTTGAAGGTGCGGAAGCGGTCCAGCCCGATCTGCAGCAGCGCCAGCGAGCGCCCGCCGCGGCGCGCCTGCGCGGCCTCGTGGCCGAACAGCTCCTGCATCAGCGCGCGGTTGGGCAGGCCGGTCAGCGCGTCCAGCATCGAAGCCTTGTGCAACTGCGCGTCGCTGGCGCGCAGCTGCGTCTGCAGCGTGGCCAGGTGCTCGCGCAGGCCGTCGACCTGGCGCGCCAGCGGCGCGAAATCGTCGCCCGCCGGCCATTGCAGCGCCGGCAGCGGGCGGCCGCCGAGCAGCCCTTGCAGGTGGCTGAGCAGCCGCTGCAGCGGCCAATCGAACCGGCGGTCCAGCAGCCACAGGCACAGCCCGGCGGCGGCCACGGCTTGCACCGTCACCATCAGCAGCACGGCCGCGCGGTGGCGTTGCAGCGCCTCGGCTGCGCCCGGCGCCAGCGCCAGTTCGGCGGCCAGCCAGCCCAGCGCCGGCAGCAGCAGGCCGGCGCCCAGCGCCAATAGCAAGGCCGAGCGCAGGCTCGGGGCGCGGGAGCGGGCGGACGGATCGGGCATGCGGTCGGTTTCGGCCATCGCGGCCGCAGCTTGAGCGGTAACCTCGGCGCGATGGACGTGTTGTTGTGCGGAGACCTCGACGCCGGGGAAGCGCTGGCCTGGCAGCAGGCCTTGTCGCAGGCGCTGCCCGAACTGCGCTGGCACGACGTGGCGCAGGCGCGCGCGCGGCCCGAGGCGATCAGCGCCGCGCTGGTGGCCAACCCGCCGCCGGGCAGCCTGCAGGGGCTGCCGCGCCTGGGCCTGATCCAGTCGCTGTGGGCCGGCGTCGACCGCCTGCTGGCCGACCCCACACTGCCGGCCGGCGTGCCGCTGGCGCGCATGGTCGACCCTGCCATGAGCCAGGCGATGGCCGAGACCGCGCTGTGGGCCACGCTGGCGTTGCAGCGCGACTTCTTCGTCTATGCCCGCCAGCAGCGCCAGGGCCGCTGGCAGCAGCACCCGCAGCGCCGCGCCGACGAATGGCCCGTGCTCGTCCTCGGCCAGGGCGCGATGGGCGGCACCGCGGCGCGCGCGCTGCAGGCCGCCGGCTTCCCGGTGCAGGCCTGGTCGCGCGGCGCCGGCGCCGCCGCCTTGCAGCAGGCGCTGCCGCGCGCGCGGGTGCTGATCAACCTGCTGCCGCTGACGCCGGCGACCAGCGGCATCCTGAACGCCGCGCTGTTCAACGCCCTGCCGCGCGGCGCGGCGCTGGTCAACCTGGCACGCGGCGGCCACCTGGTCGAGGCGGATTTGTTGACGGCGCTGGCCGATGGCCGGCTGTCGCACGCGGTGCTGGATGTCTTCGGCCACGAGCCACTGCCGCCCGCGCACCCGTTCTGGCGCCACGAGCGCATCACCGTGCTGCCGCACGTCGCCGCGCAGACCGACCTGCGCAGCGCCGCCGCCGTGGCCGCCGCCAACCTGCGCGCGCTGCGCGATAGGCAGCCGCTGCGGCATCTGGTGGAGCGCGGGCGGGGGTACTAGTTGACAGCAGGCGGCAGGCTCTCCGCGTTGCAGGAAACCATTCTGCTTCGTAATTTGTTGATTCAGAACCGTTTCTTGCGTTCAATCGCTTGTTTCCGAGGGCTGGGAATGACAAGCGCGGCCCGGCTGCAGCTTTTCGTAGAGGGTGCGACTGATTAATGAAAACGTCTCTTCGTTAATTAGTGAAGAGCTTGAGGTAACGATCGAAGACGTACACGCGGTCCCGCATCTGGCCCGTGGCCTCGGTCAAGATGGCCTTGGCGCTGAGGTCCCGCCCCAGGGCCTGCGCCGTTGGCGTCGATGAAAGGGTGGATGGTCTCGATCAGCGCCGGCACGCCATCGTGCGCAGGTCGAATGAAGGCCGCGTGGGCCAGACTGGAGCCGCCGATCCCGTTCTGCGAGCGGCGGAACTCGCCCGGCTGCTTGTGCTCGCCGCGCACAGCAGCGGGTTCGACAGCGGCAGCGGCTTCAGGTCGACGATGGCCTGATTCATGGCGGCCACGTCGTTGCGTACCTCGCGCCAGTCGTCGCGCTTCTCGGGGCAGATCTGCTCTTCCGGCAGCACCGCGTCCTCGATGCCGGTCTGCGTGCCTTCGATCGGGCTCGACCCTTGAGCGTCACCACCTTCGCGTCCGGATCGATGCGATGGCCGTGCGCTCAGCGCAGCGCCAGCGCCGGCGTTCGCGTGCCGCCAACGCCGCCCGGCCGCGAAGCTGGCGGCACGGGCCGCAGCGGCGCCACCATCATCAACACCAGCCGGCGCAGCGCGTCCCAGGGGTCCAGCGGCCAATCGGGATGGCGCAGGCCCTTGACGAGGCCGTCGCAGATGCTGGCGGCTTGCAGCCAGTGGGCGAGCTGGTGGTCGGCCAGCTGCGGCAGCACGCGCTCGAAGAGCTTTTCCTTCAGGCCCCAGACGCGCGCCTCGCGCAGCGCCAGCGGCAGCGGGCGGCCGGCGTCCACCGCCTCGCGCAGGCGGCGCAGCGCGCGGATGTCCTCGGCCAGCGTCCAGTGCACCAGCACCGGCGCCTCGCCCTCGGCGCGCAGGCCGTCGAGCATGCGCAAGGCACGTGAAACGTTGCCCGCGAGGATCGCCTCGCCGAGCTTGAAGACGTCGTAGCGGGCGACGTTGAGCACCGCGGCCTCGACCTGCTCGAAGCCGAGCTCGCCGCCGGGGTACAGCAGCGCCAGCTTCTGCAGCTCTTGGTGGGCGGCCAGCAGGTTGCCTTCCACGCGGTCGGCGAAGAAGGCCAGGGTCTGCGCGCCGGCCTCGCCGCCCTGCACGCGCTGGCCCTGGCGCGCCAGGCGCTGCGCCAGCCATTGCGGCAAGGCCTTGCGCTCGACGGGCTCGACGCGCACGCTGACGCCAGCGGCGTCGAGCGCGCCGAACCACGCGCTCTTGAGTTGCTGGCCGTCCAGGCGCGGCAGGCTGACGAGCGTCAGCACGTCGTCGGACAGCGCCTGGCAATAGCGCTGCAAGGCGTCGGAGCCGTCCTTGCCGGGCTTGCCGCCGGGGATGCGGATTTCGATCAACTGGCGCTCGGCGAACAGGCTCATCGCCTGCGCGGCGCCGAGCACGGCGCTCCAGTCGAAATGCGCGCCGCCGGCGTTGAAGACCTGGCGCTCGGCATAACCCGCCAAGCGGGCGGCCGTGCGAATCGCATCGCCGGCCTCCTGGGCCTGCAGCGGCTCGTCGCCGTGGACGACGTACAGCGGCCTCAGGCCCCGTTCGAGCTGGGCCTGCAACTGGTCGGCGCGGACCTGCATCGCGGCGCGACGTCTACAGGCGCACGCTGGCCAGGCGGCGCAGCACCTGGGCGACGATGTCGGACTGCATGTCGCGGTAGAGGTCGGCCTCTTCGTACTGCTTGGCCAGGGCCTGGGTTTCGTTGTAGCTGAGGTCGCGCGCCAGCGCCAGCTCGGTGGGCGGCGTCAGCTCGCGGCCGGCCGGGGTGTGGGTGCGGAAGCGAAAGCGCAGGCGCAGGCTCAGCTCGCGCACCTGGGCCGCGGCGGTGGTGGCGACCACGCTGCGCTCGCGCACGTCGGTCAGCGCCTGCAGGATCAGCTCCGCGCGCGCCGGCTGCTCTTCCACCGTCACCTGGCGCGCCAGCAGCGCCGACTTCAGCTCGTCGTGCAGCGACGAGCGCTTCGCGAAGCCGGTCAGCGCGATGCTTCGAAAGCGCAGCGGCTCGGAGCCGCGCAGCTGGAAGCCGCAGCCGGACAGCAGCAGCGCGCCACCGCCGGCGGCGATCAGCGATCGCCGAGTCCGATCAAACGACGACATTGACGAGGCGGCCGGGGACGACGACGACTTTCTTCGCCGTCCGCCCTTCGGCGAAGCGGATGCATTCCGGGTGCGCCAGCGCGGCGGCTTCGATGGCACCGCGGTCGGCCGTCGCCGGCACGCGGATCTGGCCGCGCAGCTTGCCGTTGACCTGCAGCACCAGTTCCAGTTCGTCCTGCTCCAGCGCGCGCTCGTCGACCTCGGGCCAGGGCGCGTCGATCAGCTCGCCGAGCGCGGTCGCGAAGCCGAGGTCACGCCACAGCGCGAAGCAGATGTGCGGCGCCGCCGGGTACAGCGTGCGCAGCAGGATCGACAGGCCCTCGCGCACCACGGCGGCGTCGGCCGCCGTGCTGCTGGATCCGGCGACATCGGCCGGTGTGATGCTGGATCCGGCCGCGTTCGCGGCCGTGTCGGCCAACGCCGCGTCGTCCAGCGCATTGAGCATCTTCATCGCGCCGGAGACCACGGTGTTGTATTGCAGCCGCTCGTAGTCGGTGCTCACCTGGCGCAGCAGCTGGTGCAGCGTGCGCCGCAGGTCGATCGCGGCGCGGCTGGCGCCCGCGATGCCGGGCGCCGCCTGCGCGATGCGCGGCGCGCTCTTGACGCCGAAGGCCCACAGCCGGCGCAGGAAGCGGAACACGCCTTCGGCGCCGCTGTCGGACCAGGCCGCGCTCTGGTCGGGCGGCCCGGCGAACATCGTGAAGGTGCGCGCGGTGTCGGCGCCGAAGCGGGCGATGATGTCGCGCGGCTCGACGACGTTGTTCTTGCTCTTGGACATCTTCTCGATGCCGCCCAGCATCACCGGCAGGCCATCGGCCTTGGCCGTGGCGCCCTCGGGGTGGCCCTTGTCGTCGTAGCGGATGTCGACTTCCGACGGGTAGAACCAACGCTTCTTGCCGCCCTCTTCGTCGCGGTAGAAGCATTCGTTGAGCAGCATGCCTTGCGTGAACAGGCGCTTGAAGGGCTCGCCGTAGTTCACCAGGCCGAGGTCGCGCATGGCCTTGGTCCAGAAGCGCGCGTACAGCAGGTGCAGCACCGCGTGCTCGACGCCGCCGATGTACTGGTCCATCGGCATCCAGTAGTCGCTGCGCGCGTCGACCATGGCGTCGTCGCTGTCGGGGCAGCAGTAGCGCATCACGTACCAGGCGCTGTCGACGAAGGTGTCCATGGTGTCGGTCTCGCGCCGCGCCAGCTTGCCGCATTGCGGGCAGGGCACGTTGAGGAACGACGCGCTCTTGTTCAGCGGGTTGCCGCTGCCGTCGGGCACCAGGTCTTCGGGCAGCAGCACCGGCAGGTCCTTCTCGGGCACGGGCACCGATCCGCAGCTCGGGCAATGGATGATGGGGATCGGCGTGCCCCAGTAGCGCTGGCGGCTGATGCCCCAGTCGCGCAAGCGCCAGGTGGTCTTCTTCTCGCCCAGCCCCTTGGCGCGCAGCGCGGCGACGATGGCGTCCACCGCGCGCTTGTAGGGCAGGCCGCTGTAGTTGCCGCTGTTGACGGTGACGCCGTTGGTCTTGTCGGCGTACCAGTCCTGCCAGCGGTGGTAGTCGAAGTGCTCGCCGTCGACGTGCACCACCTCGGTGATCGGCAGCCCGTACTTCAGCGCGAAGGCGAAGTCGCGCTCGTCGTGCGCCGGCACGCCCATCACGGCGCCGTCGCCGTAGGTCATCAGCACGTAGTTGCCCACCCACAGCGGCACGGCCTCGCCGGTCAGCGGGTGCGTCACCGTCAAGCCGGTGGGCATGCCTTCTTTTTCGCGCAGCGCCAGCTCGGCTTCGGTGGTGCCGCCTTGCTTGCATTGTTCGACGAAGGCGGCCAGCGCCGGGTTGGCGGCCGCGGCGTGCGCGGCCAGCGGGTGCTCGGGCGCCACCGCGCAAAAGGTCACGCCCATGATGGTGTCGGCGCGCGTCGTGAAGACGTACATGCGGCCGCCTTGGATGAGTTCGCCCTTGGCATCGCGGATGTCGTGCGTGAAGGCGAAGCGCACGCCTTCGCTCTTGCCGATCCAGTGCTCCTGCATCAGGCGCACGCGCTCGGGCCAGCCTTCCAGGTAGTCGCGGTGCGTGGGGTCGTTGACGCCGGCCAGCAACTCGTCGGCGTACTGGGTGATGGCCAGGTAGTAGCCGGGGATCTCGCGCCGCTCGACCAGCGCGCCGCTGCGCCAGCCGCGGCCGTTTTCCACCTGCTCGTTGGCCAGCACGGTCTGGTCGACCGGGTCCCAGTTGACGATCTGCGTCTTCTTGTAGGCGATGCCTTTTTCCAGCATCTTCAGGAAGAACCACTGGTTCCACTTGTAGTAGCCGGGGTCGCAGGTGGCGATCTCGCGGCTCCAGTCGAAGGCCAGGCTCAGCGGCTGCATCTGGCTCTTCATGTCGGCGATGTTGGCGCGCGTCCACTCCGCCGGCGGGCGCTTGTTGTCGATGGCGGCGTTCTCGGCCGGCAGGCCGAAGGCGTCCCAGCCCATCGGCATCAGCACGTTGAAGCCCTTCATACGCAAGTAACGCGCCATCATGTCGTTGATGGTGTAGTTGCGCACGTGCCCCATGTGCAGCTTGCCGCTGGGGTAGGGCAGCATCGAGCAGGCGTAGAACTTGGGCCGGCGCTCGTCCTCGGTGACGCGGTAGGCGTCGCGCGCCGCCCAGTGGGCCTGCGCCGCGGTTTCGACTTCGGCGGGGACGTATTTCTCGTTCATGCGTCAATTGTAGGGACGGGTCCGCGCCCGGCCGGCGCGCCGCGCGGCGCCCGGCGCGGCCGCTTCGATGCGTGGAATAGCGCACGCCAAGCGGGCCAGTTTCGGCCTTTGCGGTTTGCGCCGGCTCAAGTCGGGCGCTCAACGGACGTAAGGCGTAGGGTGTTCTAGATGGGAGACCCCGCCTTGTCCAACCGACGATTCGCCTTGCGCCGCCTGCTGGCGGCCGCCGCGCTGAGCCTGTTCGCCGCCGCGCTGCCGACGGCCCCTGCCTACGCCCAGTCTGCCGGCGCCAGCGCCAAGCTGGCCCCCGAACTGCGCACGCTGCTGGCCGGCGGCACGGTGGCCGATGTCACCTGGCTGCGCAGCCTGAGCGGCCGGCCGCACGTGAAGGTGCTGATCGTCGCGCCGGGCAGCGTGGCGCCCGAACTCAGCGACCTGCGCCGCGACATCCTGGCCCGCGGCGGCTCGGTGCACCACAACTACGTCTCGCTGCGCGCGCTGTCGGCGATGGTGCCGGTGGCCGCGCTGCCGGCCTTGAGCGCCCGCAGCGACGTGCTGAGCATCACCCCCAACCGCCCGGCCTCGCGCACCGCCAGCCTGCTGCAGGCCGGCAGCGGCGCCGGCACCGAGCTGCAGGCGCTGGCCGGCGCCAGCGCGCTGGACGGCCGCGGCGTGGGCATCGCCATCCTCGATTCCGGCATCGACTGGAACCACCGCAGCTTCGCCGGCAGCGACGGCCGCAGCCGCGTGCGCGGCGCGGTCGACCTGGTGGCGCTGGGCCGCAGCTTCCCCGACGGCGGCTGGCGCGTCGGCGTCGACCTGTCGGCCACGCTGCAGGCCACGCTGGGCGGCGTGGCCGGGCTGCTGGGCGGCAAGCTGACGCTGCCGCCGACGACGCTGCGCGCCGACCCCTATGGCCACGGCAGCCACGTCGCTGCGGTGGCCGCCGGCGCCGGCGGCTATCAAAGCCCCGACAGCTCGGGCATCGCGCCGGGCGCCGACCTCTACGACGTGCGCGTGCTCGACGAGCGCGGCATCGGCAACACCGCCGACGTGCTGGCCGGCATCGACTGGGTGCTGCAGCGCAGCCGCACCACCAACATCCGCGTGATGAACCTGAGCCTGGGCGCGGCGTCGACCGATTCGTTCCTGCTCGACCCGCTGGCGCGCGCCGCGCGCGGCGCGGTGGCCGGCGGCCTGGTGGTGGTGGCGGCGGCCGGCAACTTCGGCCGCGACGCCAACGGCAACAAGGTCTACGGCACCGTCACCTCGCCCGGTCACGAGCCTTCGGTGATCACCGTCGGCGCGGCCAACCTGATGGACAGCGCCGGCCGCGTCGACGACGTCGTCACCAGCTTCAGCTCGCGCGGGCCGACGCGCGGCGCCTTCGCCTACGCCAGCGGCAAGCGCTGGGTCGACAACCTGATCAAGCCCGACCTGGTGGCCGCCGGCAACCGCGTGGTGGCGGCGCTGGCCAGCGACACCGTCGGCAACCGCCAGAACTGGAACCTGCTGGCCAGCAACTACCCGCAGCTGACCCAGGTGACGGGCGCGGCGCAGGCGCCGCGGCAGACGCTGATGCAGCTCAGCGGCACCTCGGTGGCGGCACCGGCGGTGGCCGGCGCGGCGGCCGTGCTGCTGCAGGCCAACCCCGGGCTGACGCCGCCGCTGGTGAAGGCCATCCTGCAGTACACCGCCCAGCCGCTGCCGATGGCCGGGCTGCTGGAGCAGGGCACCGGCGCGCTCAACCTCGAAGGCGCGGTGCGCCTGGCGCAGGCGCTGCGCACCGACATCGCGCCGGCGCTGGCCGCCGGCACGCTGAAGGCGGGCGACAACCTACTGGCCGCCGGCCGCGTGCTGCCGCAGCCGCGCTCCACGCTCAGCCGCCAAAGCGTGCCCTGGGCCCGCATGATCACCGCCGGCGGCACGCACCTGTTCGGCGGCGACCCCTTGTTCACGCGCTGGCAGCCGATCTACGACCCCGGCCTGGTGTGGGCGCGCCAGGTGGTGCTGCGCGAGACGCTGCAGTACCAGCCGGCGGCGCTGCTGGTGCCGGCCAACACGGTGCCGACGGCGGTGATCGAGCGCAACGCCGGCAACCAGACGCTGCTGACCGCCGGCGTGCGGCTGCTCGACGGCGTGGCCAGCGACGGCGCCGGCCGCGCCTTGCTGACGCCGGTCAGCCTGCTCAGCTCGCGTGCGCTGCAGGGCGCGGGGCGCACGCTGTCGTCGGGCTTCGCCGCGCAGGACGGCGGCCGCCTCACGGCCGAGGGCTTCGTCCTCAGCGAGGGCTTCGTGCTGAGCGAAGGCTTCGTGTTGAGCGAGGGCTTCATCCTCTCGGAAGGCTTCGTGCTGAGCGAGGGCTTCATCCTGTCGGAGGGCTTCGTCCTCAGCGAGGGCTTCATCCTGTCGGAGGGCTTCATCCTCAGCGAGGGCTTCATCCTGAGCGAGGGCTTCATCCTCAGCGAGTCGATCAACGACCCGGCAGCGGCGGGCGACCGCAGCTACACCGGCGAGTGAACGACTGAACGCGACTGCGTGAGCAAGCGAGGGCGCGCGTGAGGGCAACCGCCAGCCGCGCCACCTGACGATGGCCAACCCGCCGCCCCCTTTGCTGCCCTCGCCGCCCCCGCCGCCCTCGCTGCCGCCGGCGCGCGGCCCCTGGGCGCGCTTCGTGCGCGCCTACCTGTTCGACTACCAGCCGCCGGCGCGGCGGCTGTGGCTGGCGGTGGTGGCTTGCGGCGCGCTGGCCGGCGCCTGGGCGCTGCTGCAGGTGCTGGCGCTGCCCTGGGGCCGGCAGTGGCCGCTGCTGGCCGGCGTGGCGCTGACGGCGCTGGCCTCGGGCTTTCCGGTGCAGATTCCGCGCACCAAGTTCACCTACAGCGTCGCCGACCTCTTCGTCTTCACGCTGCTGGCCATGGCCGGCGCGCCGGCCGCGGTGCTGGCCGCCGGCGTCGAGGCCGCGGTGGCCTGCTGGCGCACCTCGCAGCGGCTGAGCAGCCGGCTCGCTTCGCCGGCGGCGGCGCTGGCGGCGATGGCGGTCACCGGCGCGCTGCACGAGGCGCTGCACGCCGGGCTCAGCCGCATCGGGCTGGCCGCGGCCAGCGCCGAGCTGGCCTCGCTGTGCACGGTGGCGCTGCTGCCGTTCGCGCTGACCTCGCTGCCGCTGGGCGTGATGCTGTCGCTCAAGAGCGGCCGCCGCTTCGACTGGCGCGCCTGGCTCGACGGCTACGGCTGGGTGGCCGCGATGTACCTGGGCGCCGCCGTGGTGGCCGGCATCGTGCACATGAACGTGCGCCAGTTCGGGCCCGGCATCGTCTTCGTCGGCCCGGTGGTCGTGATCGCCATCGTCGCGCTGCTGCGCGCCACGCTGGCCCGCCACGACCGCGAGCGCGGCGAGCAGGAGGCGCGCATCGCCGAGGCCGAGCGCGACGCGCTGGTCAACCAGCGGCGCTTCGGCGCGGCCTTCACGCATGCCGCGCTGGGCATGGCCATCGTCGACGCCCAGGGCCGCGTGCTGCAAGCCAACCCGGCGCTGTGCACGCTGTTCGCGGTGGACGAGCCGGCGCTGCTCGGCCAGCGCTTCGACGAGCGGCTGCACGCCGGCGACCTGGGCCTGTTCCAGCGCCAGGTGCAGGACGCGCTGCGCCAGCCCGACCCCGATTTCACGATGGAGCTGCGCTGCCGCGGCCGCGCCGACGAGGAGGTCTGGGTGGCGCTGCACTGCAGCCGCTTCGACGACCCCGGCAACACCGGCCTGTGCCTGATCTACCAGTTGCACGACATCACCTCGCGCCACCTGGCCGAGCGCAAGCTGCACCACATCGCCTTCCACGACGCGCTGACCGACCTGGCCAACCGCCACTGCTTCCAGGAGCGGCTGGCGGTGGCGGTGGAGGCCAGCCGCACCGACGAGCGGGTGCGCTTCGCGGTGATGTTCCTGGACCTCGACCGCTTCAAGGTCGTCAACGACAGCCTGGGCCACGTGGCCGGCAACGAGCTGCTGCGCGAGGTGTCGCGCCGGCTGCGCGCCTCGCTGCGGCCGGCCGACCTGGTGGCGCGGCTGGGCGGCGACGAATTCGCCGTGCTGCTGGAGGCGCTGGACTCGCAGGCCGGCGGCGTGCGCCTGGCCGAGCGCGTGCTGGCCGCGCTGTCGCAGCCGGTGGCGATCAACGGCACCGAGGTGCTGCCCGGCGCCAGCATCGGCATCACCTTCAGCGACATGGGCTACCGCACCGTCGACGAGGTGCTGCGCGACGCCGACCTGGCGATGTACGAGGCCAAGGGCGCCGGCCGCGGCCGCGTGGCGCTGTTCGACAGCAGCATGCACGAGCGCATTGCCGACAAGCTGGCGCTGGAGGCCGACCTGCGCCATGCGATCGGCGCCGGCCAGCTGTCGGTGATGTTCCAGCCGCTGTATCACATCGACCCCTACCGGCCTTACGGCTTCGAGGCGCTGGCGCGCTGGGTGCACCCCGAGCGCGGGCCGGTCAGCCCGGCGGTGTTCATCACGCTGGCCGAGGAGTCGGGCCACATCGAGGCGCTGACCGCCTGGGTGATCGACCATGCCTGCAGCCAGCTGGCCGCCTGGCAGCGCAGCGCGCCGCCGATGGCCGAGCTGGGCATGCACGTCAACGTGAGCGGACGCGACCTCGCCTGGCCGGGGCTGGTGGACCACGTCCAGGCCGTGCTGCAGCGCCACCAGCTGGCGCCGCGCCACCTGACGCTGGAGATCACCGAGACCATGCTGATGAGCCGGCTGGACGTGGCGCTGCAGGCGCTGGCGCGGCTGCGCGAGATCGGCGTCAGCTTCAGCATCGACGACTTCGGCACCGGCTACTCGTCGCTGGCCTACCTGAGCACGCTGCCGATCGACAGCCTGAAGATCGACCGCTCGTTCGTGATGGGCCTGCACGACAAGCCGCAGAACGTGGAGATCGTGCGCGCGGTGCTGGACCTCGGCCGCTCGCTGGGCAAGAAGGTCATCGCCGAAGGCATCGAGACGCCCGAGCAGCTGGCCGAGCTGCGCGCGATGGGCGTGCCCATCGGCCAGGGCTACCTGCTGTCGCGCCCGCTCAAGCCCGAGCAGATGACGGCCTGGCTGGCGGCCCAGGGCGCCGCGCTGGCCGCGCCGGCGTGAAGCACCCACGGCACGGCGCTCGCCGCGCCGGCCTGAACCCCGATCAGCGCGGCGCCGTCTCGGTGACGAAGCCGATGCGCGTCAGCCCCGCCTGCTGCACCGCGCCGATCAGCTCGGCCACGCGGCCGTAGGGCACGCGCTGGTCGGCGCGCAGCTGCACCTCGGTGGCCGGGTCGCCGCGCGCGGCCTCGCGCACGCGCTCGACCAGCGCCTCGGCGGCCACCGGCTGGTCGCCGAGGAACACGCGGCCCTCGGCGTCGATCGCCAGCGCGATGAAGGCCGGCGCGTCGCTCGGGCGCGCCGCCTCGGCGTGCGGCAGTTCGAGCTTGAGGCTGCTGCTCATCAGCGGCGCGGTGACGATGAAGATCACCAGCAGCACCAGCATCACGTCGATCAGCGGCGTCATGTTGATGTCGCTCATCGGCCGCGAGGCCGGGCTGCGCTGCAAGCGGCCGAAGGCCATGGCGCGGCGCCTTCAGGACTCGGCGCCGAGCGCCATCTCGCGCAGGTCGTGCGCGAAGCCTTCCAGCTCGGCCTCGGCCGCGGCGATGCGCTGGCCGTAGATGTTGTAGGCCAGCACCGCGGGCACGGCCACCGCGATGCCGGCGGCGGTCATGATCAGCGCCTCGCCGACCGGGCCCGAGACCTTCTCGATCGACAGGCTGCCGGCCGCCGCGATGCCGGCCAGCGCGTGGTAGATGCCCCAGACGGTGCCGAACAGCCCGACGAAAGGCGCCGTGCTGCCCACCGACGCCAGCAGCACCTGGCCGGCCTGCAGGTGCTGCAGCCCGCGGTGCAAGGCGTCGCGCAAGCGGCGCGTCAGCTGCGCCGTCAGCGGCCCGCCGCCGTCGAGCGTGCCGCGCGGCGCCTGGGCAACCGCCGCGTCGAGCAGCGGCTGCAGGATCTGCTCGCGGTCGATGGCCTGCAGCCGCAGCCGGCCTTCGTCGAGCGAGGGCGCGGCCCAGAACGCGGCCACGCCGCGCGCCACGTCCTGCGCCGCGCGGCGCAGCAGCCAGCCCTTCCAGAGGATCACCACCCAGGCCGTCACCGACATCAACAGCAGCAGCAAGGCCACGGCGCGGCCGATGCCGTCGCTGCGGTCCCAGAAGTGCAGCAGTCCGTCCACGCGCGAACCGTCGTGCGAGCGCTCAGCCCTTGAGGCCGAGCACGTCGTCCATGCCGTACAGGCCGGGCGGACGGCCGCGCAGGAAGCGCGCCGCGCGCAGGCTGCCGGCGGCGTAGTTGGCGCGGCTGTTGCTGCGGTGGGTGATCTCGATGCGCTCGCCGGTGCCGGCGAACAGCACCGTATGGTCGCCGACGATGTCGCCGCCGCGCACGGTGGCAAAGCCGATGGTCGAGGGGTCGCGCTCGCCGGTTGCGCCTTCGCGCGCGTACACCGCGCAGTCCTTCAGCTCGCGGCCCAGCGCATGGGCCAGCGTCTCGCCCATCGCCAGCGCGGTGCCGCTGGGCGCGTCGACCTTGTGGCGGTGGTGGGCCTCGATGACCTCGATGTCGTAGCCCTCGGCGAGCGCGCGCGCCGCCTGGTCGAGCAGGCGCAGCATCACGTTGACGCCGACGCTCATGTTGGGCGCCATCACCATCGCCAGCGTCTGCGCGGCGGCGGCGATCTCGGCCTTCTGCGCCGCGCTGAAGCCGGTGGTGCCGATGACCATGCGCACGCCCAGCGCGCGGCACGCGGCCAGGTGGGCCAGCGTGCCTTCGGGGCGGGTGAAGTCGATCAGCACGTCGGCGCCGGCCAGGCCCTGGCGCAGATCGGCGGTGATCGCCACGCCGCCGGCGCGGCCGAGAAAGGCGCCGGCGTCGCTGCCCAGGCCGGCGCTGCCGGCGGCGTCGAGCGCGCCGCTGAGGCGGCAGTCGGCGCTGGCCAGCACGGCCTCGATCAGCATGCGGCCCATGCGGCCGGAAGCGCCGGCCACGGCGATGTTCAGCGGCTGCTCGGCCGACACGGCGCGCGCCCCGCTCAGTCGCCCAGCGGCGGGTAGCTGCGCGCCGGGCCCTGCGGCTCGGGCGCCGGCGCGTCGTCGCGCTTGGGCGGCGCGGGCAGGGCCTTGATCTGCGCGTCGGTCAGCTCCAGCGTGCGCGGCTCGATCTTCTTGCGCGTGCTGGTGATGCCGGCCACGAATTCGCGCTCGCTCGGCAGCTCGGGCGCCTCGATGGACTTGAGCGCGTCGCCGTCGAACCACACCACCACGCTGCGGCGCTGGTTGGGCACGCCGTCGCGGCGCAGCGTGAACAGGTAGTCCCAGCGGTCGGCGTGGAAGGGGTCGGTGAGCAGCGGCGTGCCGAGGATGTCGCGCACCTGCGCGCGCGTCAGCCCGGGCTTGATGCGCGCGACCTGCTCGCTGGTGATCACGTTACCCTGCACGATCTCGATGCGGTAGGGCGTGATGCGGGCGAAGAAGCTCTCTTCGGACTGGCGCCACGCGGCGCAGCCGCCGAGCAGCGACAAGGCGGCCAGGCCGGCGACGAGGAAGGTTCGGCTCATGGGCAGGATCGGAGTGGGGGCTAGCGCAGCCGCTCGTGGCGCAGGGGCTGGCTATGATGAAAACCATTCTAGCGGGGACCCCAGATGACCAATGCCGAGGAACTGAAGAGCAGCGGGCTCAAGGCCACGCTGCCGCGCATCAAGATCCTCGAGGTGTTCCAACACACGGCGCGCCGCCACATGACCGCCGAGGACGTCTACCGCAGCCTGCTGGCCGAGGGCTCGGACATCGGGCTGGCCACGGTCTACCGCGTGCTGATGCAGTTCGAGCAGGCGGGGCTGCTGACGCGCAGCAACTTCGAGTCGGGCAAGGCGGTGTTCGAGCTCAACGAGGGCCATCACCACGACCACCTGGTGTGCCTGAGCTGCGGCCGCGTGGAAGAGTTCTTCGACCCCGAGATCGAGAAGCGCCAGCGCGCCATCGCCGAATCGCGCGGCTTCGAGCTGCAGGACCATTCGCTGGCGCTGTACGGCCGCTGCACGGTGGCCGACTGCCCGCACCGCAACCGCTGAGGCGCGCTGCCGCGGTGCGGCGGCGCCGGCTGCTCACTCGGGCTCGCCCTGCTCCATCGCCTTCTGGTGGCGCTCGATGAACTCCTGGTAGGTGTCGATGCCGCGCAGCTGCAGGATGGTGTTGCGCACCGCGGCTTCCACCAGCACCGCCAGGTTGCGGCCGGCGTCCACCGCGATCACCACCTTGCGCACGCCGATGCCCAGGATGTCTTCGTACAGCGGCTCGTAGGGCAGGCGCTCGAACTCGCGCTCCATGGTCTCCTTGCGCACCAGGTGCACGATGAGCTTGAGCCGCATCTTGCGGCGCACCGCCGTCTCGCCGAAGATGGCCCGGATGTCCAGCAGCCCGATGCCGCGCACTTCCAGCAGGTTGCGCAGCAGCTCGGGGCAGCGGCCATCCAGCGCCGTCTGGCTGATGCGGTAGAGGTCCACCGCATCGTCGGCCACCAGGCCGTGGCCGCGGCTGATCAGCTCCAGCCCCAGCTCGCTCTTGCCCAGGCCCGATTCGCCGGTCAGCAGCACGCCCAGGCCCAGGATGTCCATGAACACGCCGTGGCGCGTGGTGCGCTCGGCGAACAACTGCGCGACGTAGGCGCGCACCACGTCGATCACGTGGCCGGCCGATTCGCGGGTGACGAACAGCGGGATCTCGGCGCGGTCGCACATCGCCACCAGGCGGTCGGGCGGCTTGCAGCCGTCGGCGACGATGATGAACGGCGGCTCCAGCGTCACGATGCGCGAGATGCGGCGTTCCTGGTCCTCGGGCGAGGCGTCGCCGAGGTAGGCCACCTCGCGGCGGCCGACGATCTGCACGCGGTACGGGTGGATGTAGTTGAGGTAGCCCACCAGGTCGGCGGCGGAGCGCGCGTCGCGCACGGCCGCGTCGTCGAAGCGGCGCTCGGGGTGGGCGTGGCCGGCGATCCACTCCCAGTGCATCGCCTCGCGGTGCGCTTCGAACAGCCCTTCGGCGCTGACGGATGTCGGTTTGATGCTGGCCCCCTACGGCGCTGCGCGCCGGTCCCCCCGCGGGAGAGCGATCCGCAGCGGGCGACCCGGATCCGGATCGGCCCCCCGATGCGGCGCTGCGGGCGGGCTGGCTGGGTTCATGCCACCGACTTCAGCGGCTCCCAGTCGGAGATCAGCTTGTGCACGGCGGCGGCGTCGGGCTCGGTCTTCAGGCGCTCGCGCAGTTCGCGGTCGGACAGCATCTCGGCGATCTCCGACAGGATCTCCAGGTGCCGCTGCGTCGCCGCCTCGGGCACCAGCAGGAAGATCAGCAGCGACACCGGCTCGTCGTCGGGCGCGTCGAAGGCGATCGGCTGCTGCACGCGCAGCACTGCGGCCAGCGGGTTCTTCAAGCCCTTGATGCGCCCGTGCGGGATGGCCACGCCGTGGCTGAGCCCGGTGGAGCCCAGCCGCTCGCGCGCGAACAGGTTGTCGGTGACGATGCTGCGGGCGATCGAGTGCTGGTTCTCGAACAACAGGCCAGCCTGCTCGAACACCCGCTTCTTGCTGGTGGCGTCCACGTTCACCAGCACGTTGGCGCTGGGCAGGATGGCGGCAAGGCGATTCATCTGGGCGTGTCCCCCGAGGGTGGGTCGCTCGTGGCGACGGCCGACACCCGCGTGTTACGGAAGCCGCGAATTATAGGAAGCGACCCTTGACCGCAACGCCCGCGTCGGCACCGCGTTCGCGGGGAAGCGGTGCTTTTGAGCCAATTTGCGGCATTGCAGCAACAGCCCGGCGGCGGCGACGAAAAACGGCCCCTTGCGGGGCCGTCGGTCAGAAGCCGGCGGGAGGGCCTGGCGTTCAAGGCGTGCCGGCGTCCAGCCGCTTGGGCGCCTGGTGGTGGTGATCCTGCAGCCGGTCCTTGTGGCGCACGACCTGGCGGTCGAGCTTGTCCATCAACTGGTCGATCGCGGCATACAGGTCTTCATGCGACTGCTCGACGAAGATGTCGCGCCCCTTGACGTGCAGCGTGACCTCGGCACGCTGCCGTCGTTCCTTTTCCTTCTTCTTTTCAACCGTCAGCAGCACGTTCACATCCACGACCTGATCGAAGTGTCTCGTCACGCGGTCCAGCTTGGTGAGCACGTACTCGCGCAGGGCCGGAGTGACTTCGAGATGGTGTCCGCTGATCGTCAAGTTCATTCAATGCCTCCTGATCGAGGGGAAAGAGATGCGAGGGAACCGAAAAGAGGGGGAGGGAAAGCGGGAAAAACGTAGCAGGGGTGGGAATGGAAAAGAGGGTTGAAACGAGAGCCGGATACGGGACCCGGCGAATCCAGTGTGACCCGTTTGCGCAGCCGTGGCAAGCCAAGCCATCAACGGATAAAGGCCCGGCTTTGTGAGAGTATTTCGGGTTGCTTGAAGCGCTCGCGGCGGGTTACGGCGACGGCGCCCTCCCACTCATTCGTCCTCGCTTGCCACATGCCTCGTTTGCGCTCCGTGCTGGGCTGGCTGATCGGCGCGCTGCTGGTCGTGCCGCTGTTGGCGGCCACCCTGCTGGCGGTGCTGGTGTTGCTGCGCGTGCCGGCGGCCGAGCCGCTGGTGCAGCGCGAGCCGGTGATCGAGGTGGCCGACGTCGAGCGCGCGCTGCGCCTGGCGCGCCAGCACGACCCGCGCCACGCGCTGCCCGGCGTGGTGCGCACGCTGCGGCTGTCGCAGCACGAGGCCGAGCTGCTCATCAACCACACGGCCGCGCGCTGGCGGCCCAGCCGCTGGCAGCTGGAGCTGGGCGCCGGCGACCTGCAATTGCGCGGCAGCCTGCCGCTGCCGCGCAACCCGTTCGGCGGCTGGCTCAACGTCGAGCTGCAGGCGCGCCAGACGCGCGAGCTGCCGCGCCTGGTGCACCTGCGCCTGGGGCGGCTGGAGGTGCCGCCGGCGCTGGCCGCCTGGGCCGCCGAGCGGCTGCTGGCGCACTACGGGCTGGAGGGCTGGCGCCAGGCCTCGGTGCTGTCGGTGCAGCTCGTGCGGCTGCTGCCGCGCCGGCTGGACCTGGTCTACGCCTGGGGCCCAGACGCCGGCTCGCAGGTGCTGGCCGCGCTGCTGCCCGAGAGCGAGCATGCGCGGCTGCGCGTCTACGCCGCCGAGCTGGCGCAGGTGGCGAACGCGCTGCCCGCGGGCGCGCCGCAATCGCTGTCGCAGCTGCTGCCGCCGATGTTCGAGCTGGCGCGCCGGCGCAGCGCGGCCGGACAGGACCCCGCGCTGGAAAACCGCGCCGCGCTGCTGGTGCTGGGCATGGTGGCCAACGGCATCAGCCTGGCGGCGCTGCTGCCCGAGCGGCGCGAGGAGCTGGCGGCGCACCCGATCCGCGTCACCCTGGCCGGGCGGCCCGATTCGCCGCAGCACTTTTTAGTCTCGGCCACGCTGGCGGCCGAAAGCGGCACGCCGCTGGCCGACCTGATTGGGCTGTACAAGGAGCTGTCCGACGCGCGCTCGGGCAGCGGCTTCAGCTTCAACGACATGGCGGCCAACCGCGCCGGCACGCGCATGGGCGCGCTGGCCGTCGGCGACCCCGCGCGGCTGCAGCAGCGCCTGGCCGCCGGCTTGAACGAGGCCGACTTCATGCCCGACGTGTCGGACCTGCCCGAAGGCATGAACGAGGCCGAGTTCCGCCGCCGCTTCGGCGCCCCCGGCACCGCGGCCTACCAGCGCATGATGGAGGACATCGAGCAGCGCCTGGGCGCCGCGCCGCTGTACCGATCGAGCGACTAAGATCGCAGCGCCCATGCCGCTGCACTACCGCACCGTCGCCGTCACGCCTTTCCAGCAGAACGCCTCCATCGTCTATTGCGAGGCGACGCGCCAGGCGGCGGTGATCGATCCCGGCGGCGAGTTGCCGCGCCTGCTGGCGGCGGTGGACGAGCTGGGCGTGACGCTCGGGCAGATCTGGCTGACCCACGCGCACATCGACCATGCCGGCGGCGCCGGCGCGCTGGCGCGCGAGCAGGACCTGCCCATCGTCGGCCCGCACCCCGGTGACCAGTTCTGGATCGACGCGCTGGCCGCGCAAAGCCGGCAGTTCGGCTTTCCGCCGGCCGAAGGCTTCACGCCGACGCGCTGGCTGGCCGACGGCGACCAGGTGAGCGTGGGCGAATGCGTGCTCGACGTGCGCCACTGCCCCGGCCACACGCCGGGGCACGTGGTCTTCCACAGCGCGCAGGCGCGGCGCGCCTTCGTCGGCGACGTGCTGTTCGCCGGCAGCATCGGCCGCACCGACTTTCCCGGCGGCGATTTCGACACGCTGATCGCCAGCATCACCCAGCGCCTGTGGCCGATGGGCGATGACACCGTGTTCATCCCCGGCCACGGCCCGGAAAGCAGCTTCGGCCGCGAGCGCCGCTTCAACCCCTACCTGCAGGGCAGCTGACCGCCATGGCGCGCGACACCAAGCCCCCGCCGCAGGACTACGTCGAGACCGCGCCGCTGTCCGACGAGGTGCGCGAGCTGGCCCGGCGCGGCGAACTCGTGCGTTATGCCAAGGGCGCGGTGCTGATCCAGGAAGGCTCGCACGGCGACACCATCTTCATCGTGCTGGCCGGCCGGCTGCGCGCCTACGGCAGCCACCTGGCCAACGAGCGCGAGATCACCCACGGCACCTACGGCCCCGGCGAATACGTCGGCGAGATGAGCCTGGACGGCGGCCCGCGCTCGGCCAGCGTGGCGGCGCTGGAGCCCACCATCTGCTCGATGGTGACGCGGCGCACGCTGGAAACGCACCTGGCCGAGCACCCGGGCTTCGCCTTCGAGCTGCTGGCCAAGGTGATCCGCCGGGCGCGCGCGGCCACGCTCAGCGCCAAGAGCATGGCGCTCAACGACGTCTACGGCCGCCTGAAGATGCTGCTGGAGGCCAGCGCCGAGCCGCAGCCCGACGGCACGCGCCGCCTCAACGAGAGGCTCACGCACCTGGAGCTGGCCAACCGCGTGGGCTGCTCGCGCGAGATGATCACGCGCCAGCTCAACGACTTGCAGCAGGGCGGCTACGTGGCCATCGAAAGCCGTGGACTTCTGCAGTTATTGAAGCCGTTGCCGCCGCGCTGGTGACTTACCGGGCGGGTGCCGCCGCCAGCTTGGGCGCCGGCGCGAACTGGCGGTCGGGCTTGGGCGCCGCGTCGTACAGCGGCTGCACGCGCGGCAGCTTGGCCTCGATGTCCTTGATGCGCTGCGGGCCGCTGGGGTGGGTGGACAGGAACGAAGCATTCGCGCCGCCGCCGGCCGCGCCCATCTTCTGCCACAGCGTGACGCCGGCGCGCGGGTCGTAGCCGGCCTGCGCGGCCATCACCAGGCCCAGCGCGTCGGCTTCCGACTCGTCGTCGCGGCTGAACTTCAGCGACAGCAGCTGGCTGCCGATCTGCGCGCCGAGGTCGCCGATCTGCCCCAGCCCCAGCAGCGCCGCGCCCAGGCGCAGGCCGTTGGTGGTGATGACGTTCTTGCCCATCTGCTCGCGCGCGTGCTCCAGCAGCGCATGCGCCGCCTCGTGGCCCATGATCATCGCCACCTCGGCGTCGGTGAGCTGCAGCTCCGACAGGATGCCGTAGAAGAACGCGATCTTGCCGCCCGGCATGCAGAAGGCGTTGAGCTGGCGGCTGCCGATCAGGTTGACCTCCCAGCGCCACTGCGCGGCGCGCGGGTTGCAATCGGCGGCGAAGGGCACGATGCGCGCGGCGATGTACTTCAAACGTTGGAGCTGTGGATGCTCGGCCGGCGCCAGCGCGCGCTCGCTGCCGGCCTCCTGCAGCATGCGGCGGTACTGCTGGCCGGCCTGGCCTTCCACCGTGTCGGCCGACACCGCCTTGGTGAAGGTCGAGCGCTTGCATTCGGGGATCGCGGCGGCCTGCGCCGCCCCCGGCCAGGCGGCGACGAGGCCGGCGCCGAGCAGGCCGCCGGTGAACAGCCGGCGGCGGTGCAGGCTGCAGGAGCAGGGGCGGTCGGCAGTCATCGGCGGTTCTCCTGGGGGCCGGCGGCAGGAACCCGCACTTGGGGGCCGGCGCGGGAAATTCTAGGAGTCGGCCGATCGGCCCAGTGCCGCGATGGGCGCGCGCAGGGTCCACAGCAGCAGCAGCCCCGGCAGCGCGAACACGGTGCTGACGACGAAGAAGGCCGGCCAGCCGATGGTCTCGGCCAGCACGCCGGCCAGCGGCCCCACCCAGACGCGGCCCACCGAGGCAAAGGCCGACAGCAGCGCGAACTGCGTGGCCGTGAAGCGCTGGCTGCACAGGCTCATCAAAAACGCCAGGAAGGCCGCCGTGCCCATGCCGCCGCACAGGTTTTCCAGCGCCACCACCAGCACCAGGCCGCCATCCACCGGCGTGGCCTGGGCCAGCTTGACGAAGCCCCAGTCGAAGGCCGGCAGCAGCGCCGCGCCGAGCTGGCCGCGGCCGCCTTGCGCCAGCCACCAGAAGCCCAGGTTGGTGGCCGCCTGCAGCACGCCGAACAGCATCAGCGCCCGCCACAGGCCCAGGCGCAGCATCAGCGCGCCGCCGAGCAGCGCGCCGCCGATCGACAGCCACAGCCCCAGCAGCTTGTTGACCACGCCGACCTCGGCCGACGCATAGCCCATGCCTTTCAGCAGGAACGGCGTCAGCAGCGCGCCGGCGAAAGCGTCGCCCAGCTTGTAGAGCACGATCAGCAGCAGGATCGCGCCGGCGCCGGGCTGGCGGAAGTAGTCGCGCAAGCCCGCCAGCAAGGTCTCGAAGCGCGCGCGCCGCGCCGCCCAGGCGGCCAGCGGCAGCGTCAGCGCGATGCCGCCGAGCAGCGCGGCCAGCTCGATCCAGCGCGTTTGCAGCGCCGCCGGCAGCGCACCGGCGGCCAGCCAGCCGCCCAACAGTCCGCGCGCCAGCACGGTGCCGTAGCGATCGGTCAGCCACACGCCCAGGGCGACGGCGGCCAGCACGGCGGCAAAGCCCAGCAGCTCGCGCCGCGCCGGGGTGGCCGGCGCGCCGGCGGCCGCAGGCAACGGCGGCAGCCGCGGCAGCAGCAAGGCGCTTACCGCGGCGGCGGCCAGCATCAGGCCGGCCATCAGCCGGTAGACCTCGGGCCAGGTCCAGCCGCCGCCTTGCGCCGCGTCGGTCCAGATCAATGCCAGGCCGCCGGAGACGATCATCGCCACGCGGTAGCCGGCCACGTTGAGCGAGGCGCCCAGCCCGCGCTCCGAGGCCGGCAGCAGGTCGGTGCGGTAGGCGTCGATCACCACGTCCTGCGACGCCGACAGGAAGGCCAGCGTCAACGCCAGCAAGGCAAAGGAACGGATGCCGCTGGCCGGCGAGGTGCCCGCCAGCAGCAACAGCGCCGCGGCCAGCGCCAGTTGCGTGAGCACCAGCCAGCCGCGCCGCCGGCCCAGGCCCGGCGGCTCGAAGCGGTCCATCAGCGGCGCCCACAAGAACTTGAAGGTGTAGGGCAGCCCCACCAGCCCGAGGAAGCCGATGGTCGCCAGGTCGACGCCGTCGGTGGCCAGCCAGGCCTGCAGCGCCTGGCCCGTCAGCGCCAGCGGCAGGCCCGAAGCGAAGCCCAGCAACGCGACGACGACGAGGCGCCAGGCGCGCTGCAGGCGCTGGGCGCCACGCAGCGCTTGGGCAGGGAGGGTGTTCAAAGGGCGGGGCGGGCGATCAGAACGGGGGGGACAAGGCGGCCGGCGGCTTCAACGAGTATATAGTTCATATATACGCCCGATCCGGAGCCTGCGCATGCCTGCCGCCACCTCCAGCCTGCTGCTCAAGTTCAGAACCCGCGACACGCCCTTCGGCGTGACGCGCGAGACCGTGAAGGCGATGGCCGCGCGCTTCGACCTTTCGGAAACCGAGGTCGTGCACATGGCGCTGTCGCGCATGGCGCAGGAAGAGCTGCCGGCCTACGAGGCCGACGAGGGCCCCTTGTCGGCGCGCGACCTGCAAGCGGTGAACAAGGCCGCCGCGGCGAAGCGGCCCAAGGGCAAGGTGCTGAGGAAGCAGTCGCTGTTCTGAAGTGGCCGCGCGCTGGAGGCCGCCGGCGCCGGGCGACATCGTCTGGTGCCGCTTCCCCGAACTGCCGCGGCGCAGCCCGGGGCCGAAGCCGCGGCCGGCGCTGGTCTGCGAGGTCACCGAGCGCGAAGACGGCGTCGCGGTCACGGTGGCCTACGGCACGTCGCAAGGCCTGGACCGGCTGCACGCCGGCGAGTTCGCGATCACCCGGCAGGCGCACCCGGCCGCCTACGCCAGCGCCGGGCTGTCGTTCGACACCAAGTTCGATTTCAGGCAAGCGATCGAGCTGCCGTGGACCGACGACTTCTTCGCCGTGCCGCCGCGCGCGCCGCACGGGCAGCAGCCGAAGCTGGGCAGCCTGCACGCGTCGATGATGCGCCCCGCGCAGGCGGCCTACAAAGCGGCGCGCGCCGGACGCTGAAGCACGCACCATCAAACCACCGCCGGCTCCAGCAGCCGCAGGCTGCCGGCATCGGCGTCGATCTCGGCGCGCACGCCCAGCGGCAGCGTGAACTTGCGCTTGATGTGGCCGAACTGCGCGCCGCGGTAGACGGGCACGTCGAGCGGCATGAAGTAGTCGCGGAACACCTCGTCGAGCGTCAGGCTGCCGAAGCTGCCTTCGCTGGGCGGGCAGTCGGTGAAGCCGCCCAGCGCGACGCCGGCCACGCGCGCGAGCGCGCCGGACAGCATCAGCGTCGAAAGCATGCGGTCGATGCGGTAGACGTATTCGGTGACGTCTTCCAGGAACAGGATCGCGCCGTCGAAGCGCGGCAGGTAAGGCGTGCCGGCCAGCGAGGTCAGCACCGCCAGGTTGCCACCGACCAGCGGCCCTTGCGCGCGGCCGCCGCGCAGCGTGTGGATGCTGCCTTCGGCCGCCACCAGGTCGTCGGCCGGCACCAGGGTGTTGGCCAGCGTGTGCGCGCGGCCGTCCATCGCCACGGCCTTGAAGTGCTCGACGCTGAAGGCGTTCCACTCCGATCGCGCCAGCGGCGAGTGGAAGGTGACGAGCCCGGTCTTCACGTGCACCGCGCTGATCAGCGCCGTCAGGTCGGAGAAGCCGCCCAGGAACTTCGGGTGGCGGCCGATCAAGTCGTAGTCGAGCAGCGGCAGCACGCGGTTGGCGCCCGAGCCGCCGGTGACGGCCAGCAGGCCGGCCACTTCGGGGTCGGCGACGTGGGCGTGGATGTCGTCGGCGCGCTGCTGCGGCGTGCCGGCCATGTGGCCGTAGCGCGCGCGCAGGTTGGCGCCTTCCTTCGTGCGAAAGCCCAAAGCGCGCAGCCGCGCGTGCGCCTGCTCGTAGGGCGCGTGCTCGTAGATCGCGCCGCTGGGGTTGATGAGGCCGATCAGGTCGCCGGGCTGCAGGCGCTTGGGGCGGATCAGGGTCATGGCGTTCATGTAAGACGTTATTCGAGGTCGACGACGTCGAACCATTGGTTCCAGAACAGCGGCCGCCTGTAACCCACCAGCTGCGGCTGCCACAGCGCGATCTGCACGAGGTGGGTGCGCAGCTTGTACGGCATCCAGGCCACCGTCAGCCGCTTGGCGAGGTCGAATGCGGCCTCGCGCTCGGGGCCGTCGGGCAGCGCCAGCAGCCGTGCGATGGCGGCGTTCATCTGCGGCAGGTCGAAGCGCGCGAGGTTGACGCCGCCGGCCGCCGCGCCGTCGTAGCGCAGCAGGCCCTGGATGCCGTCGGGCGCGCCGGCGCGGCCGCTCACGCTCCACATCATCAGCTTGCCGGCGCGCGCGGCCTTGTACTGCTCGGGCCAGACGGCGCTGTGGAACTCGATGCGCAAGCCGATGGCCTTCATGTCGCGCTTCATCAGCTCGTCGAAGCGGCGCGTCTCCTGGCTGGGCTGGGTGCCCATCTTCAGCAGCAGCGGCTGGCCGTCGGGCGTCTCGCGCCAGCCGTCGCCGTCGCGGTCGACGTAACCGTAAAGGTCCAGCAGCGCGCGGGCGCGGGCCGGGTCGTAGGCGCTCATCTCACTGCGCCAGGCGGCGTCGTAGCCGCTCATGTTGAGCGTGACGGGCGACTGCGCCGGCACCGCCGAGCCGTTGCGCAACAGCGTGATCTCGCGCTCGACGTCGATGGCCAGGCCGATGGCGCGGCGCAGCGCCACCTGCGGCGGCGCATAACCGCCGACCAGCGGGTCTTGCATGTTGAACATGGTGTAGTAGGTGGACGGCAGCACCGCGCGCTCGGCCCGGATGCCGCGCCGCGCCAGGTTGGGCGCCAGCCGGCCGCCGGGCAGCGCCACGGCGGTGAAGGTGTCGGGCAGCTCGATCCAGTCGGTCTCGCCGTTGAGAAAGGCCAGCCAAGTGGGCTGGCGCTCTTCGATGATGGCGATCTCCACGCGGTCGACCATCGGCAGCCGGCGGCCCTTCAGCCGCGCCAGGATGGCCTGGCCCTCGGCGTCATCGGGCGCGGGTTCGGCGTCGTAGTGGCGCTCGCGGTAGTGCAAGTTGCGCTCCAGCACGATGCGCGAGGCGCGCTGCCACTCGGCCAATCGAAACGGGCCGGTGCCCACCGGGTGCTGCATCGAGCGGTCGCCCTCGGCCTCGATCACCTCGCGCGCCACCGCGGCGGTGGCCGCATCGGCCAGCCATTGCGCAAAGCGCGGCCGGCCGGCGTCGAGCTGGAAGCGCAGCGTGTGGCGGTCCAGCACCTGCAGGCCGGGCAGCGCCCGGTCGTAGTCGAAGGGCTTGCGTCGATCGATGGCCTCGCGGCGCAGCGCGGCCAGGCCGCTGATGCCGGCCTGCTCGATCGCGCTCCAGCCCGGGCTCTTGGTGGCGGGGTCGGCCAGGCGGCGGATGCTGTAGGCGTAGTCGGCCGCCACCAGCTCGCGCGGCTTGCCGCCGAAGGCCGCGTCGTCGGTGAAGAAGATGCCCGGCTGCAGGCGCACGGTCCAGGTGCGGAAGTCGGCCGAGGGCTCGGGCATCGCGGCGGCGGTCAGCGGGCGCAGCTTGACCGGCCGCGCCAGCGGGTCGTAGTGCAGCAGCGTTTCGAAGATGTGGCTGGTGACGCGGAACGAGCGCGCGTCGCCCACCCGCGCGGGGTCGAAGCCGGTCTCGCTTTCGCTGGCGATCCGCAGCACCTTGGGCGCGGCCACGGCCGCCAGCGCCGCGCACAGCCCGGCGGCCGCCAGCAGGCCGCGCATGCGCCGTGAGAAGGGGCCGTGCGGGTCGCCATGCAAGGGGCCGTACATGGGAGCGTATTGGAGCGCATGTCGGCGCCGGCGCCCTACACTGCCGGCCATGAATCAAGCTCCCATCGCCTTCATCGGCGGCGGCAACATGGCCAGCGCGCTGATCGGCGGCCTGGTCCGTGCCGGCCGCCCGGCTGCCGACATCCTGGTGGTCGAACCTTTCGAAGCGCAGCGCGAGAAGCTGGCGCAGGCCTTCGGCATCAGCGCCCGGCCGGCGGCCGACGCCACCTTGCAGCAGGCCGCCACCGTGGTGTGGGCCGTCAAGCCGCAGAGCTTTGCCGAGGCGGCGGCGGCCTGCCGCGGCCTGCTGGCCGGCGCGCTGCAGCTCAGCGTGATGGCCGGCGTGCGCAGCGACAGCCTCGTGCAGGCCAGCGGCAGCGCGCGCGTGGTGCGCGCCATGCCCAACACGCCGGCGCTGATCGGCCAGGGCATCGCCGGGCTGTACGCGCGGCCCGAAGTCGGCGCCGACGAGCGCGCGCAGGTGGAGGCGCTGTTCGCGCCCACCGGCCAGTCGCTGTGGGTGGCGCGCGAGGCCGACCTCGATGCGGTGACGGCGCTCTCGGGCTCGGGCCCGGCCTACGTCTTCTACGTCATCGAGGCGATGATGGCCGCCGGCACGCAGATGGGCCTGAGCGCCGAGCAAAGCCGCCGCCTGGCGCAGGCCACGGTCGCCGGCGCCGCGGCGCTGGCGCAGGCCTCGCCGCTGTCGCCGGCCGAGCTGCGCGCGCAGGTCACGTCCAAGGGCGGCACCACGCATGCGGCGATCACCTCGCTGGACGACAGCGGCGTGCAGGCCGCCTTCGTCAAGGCCTTGCTGGCGGCGCGCACGCGCGCCGAGGAACTGGGCCGCGGCGCCTGAACACCCACCGATGACGACCGAACTCAGCCCCCAGGTGCGGCGCCGCCGCACCTTCGCCATCATCAGCCACCCCGACGCCGGCAAGACCACGCTGACCGAGAAGCTGCTGCTGTTCTCCGGCGCGATCCAGATCGCCGGCAGCGTCAAGGCGCGCAAGGCCAGCCGCCACGCCACGTCGGACTGGATGGAGATCGAGAAGCAGCGCGGCATCTCGGTGGCCAGCAGCGTGATGCAGATGGAATACCGCGACTGCGTGATCAACCTGCTGGACACGCCGGGCCACCAGGACTTCAGCGAAGACACCTACCGCGTGCTGACCGCGGTGGACGCGGCGCTGATGGTGATCGACGCCGCCAACGGCGTGGAGCCGCAGACGCGGCGGCTGCTGCAGGTCTGCCGCGCGCGCAACACGCCCATCCTCACCTTCGTCAACAAGATGGACCGCGAGGTGCAGGAACCGCTGGCGCTGATGGACGAGATCGAGCGCGAGCTGGGCATGGGCGTCGTGCCCTTCACCTGGCCGGTGGGCATGGGCAAGGTGTTCGGCGGCGTGCTGGACCTGCGCCGGCAGCAGATGCGCGTGTTCGCGCCCGGCGAAGACCGCATGAACCGCAACGACAGCGGCGACGACGAGATCATCGAAGGCCTGGCCAACCCGGTGCTGGCCCAGCGCTTCGGCCCCGCCTTCGAGCAGGCCGCCGGCGAGATCGAGCTGGTGCAGGAAGCCGCGCCCTCGTTCGACGAGGAAGAGTTCCTGGCCGGCCACCTAACGCCGATGTTCTTCGGCTCGGCGATCAACAACTTCGGCGTGCGCGAGGTGCTGGACGCGCTGGTCGACCTGGCGCCGCCGCCCGGTGCCAAGGCCGCGATGCAGCGCAAGGTGGAGCCCGAGGAGCCCAAGTTCAGCGGCGTGGTCTTCAAGATCCAGGCCAACATGGACCCGGCGCACCGCGACCGCATCGCCTTCGTGCGCGTGGCCAGCGGCCGCTTCGAGCGCGGCATGCGGCTGAAGGTCACGCGCTCGGGCAAGGAGCTGCGGCCCAACACCGTGGTCACCTTCATGAGCCAGCGCCGCGAGCTGCTGGACGAGGCCTACGCCGGCGACATCATCGGCATTCCCAACCACGGCGTGCTGCAGTTGGGCGACACGCTCAGCGAAGGCGAGCCGCTGCAGTTCACCGGGCTGCCCTTCTTCGCGCCGGAGATGTTCCGCTCGGTCGAAGTGGCCGACCCGCTGAAGACCAAGCAACTCCGCGCCGGGCTGACGCAGCTTGGCGAGGAAGGCGCGATCCAGGTCTTCCGCCCGGTGGCCGGCAGCGTGCTGCTGCTGGGCGCGGTGGGGCAGCTGCAGTTCGAGGTGGTGGCGCACCGCCTGGAGCACGAATACGGCGTCAAGGCGCGCATCCAGCCGGCGCGCTACAACGTGGCGCGCTGGGTGACCTGCGACGATGCGAAGGAACTGCAGCGCTTCATCGACGGCAACGCCCACCGCGTGGCGCTGGACGCCGTCGACGCGCCTTGCGTGCTGCTGGAATACGCCGGCGAGCTGCGCGCGATGCAGGACAACTGGCCGAAGATCCACTTCCACGCGCTGCGCGAGCACGCCGGGCTGGTGTTCCAGAAGCAGCTGGACGGTTGACGCGCGGTTGCGGTCGGACGCGTTCGCATGACGGGCGGTTGACGGGCGGTTGACACTCCGCGCCGTTCGGTAATACCATCCCTATTACCCACCCGCCGGCACCGCGATGACCGTCACCATCAAGCTCGAAGCCACGCTCGAAGAGCGCTTGCGGCAGCGCGCGCACAGCAGCGGGCGCAGCACCAGCGACGTAATCCGCGCCGCGCTGCAGGCCTACCTCGACCAGCCCGAGGCCGAGCCCGCGCGCTCGGCGCACGCGCTGGGCGCCGACCTCTTCGGCCGCCACTTCGGCCCGCCGCACCTGGCCGCCAACCACCGCCGCGAAGCCGCCGACGCCTGGGCCGAACGGCACGATGCGCGCGGCCGGCGCCGCTGATGCCCAGCACGCGCCGCCGAGCGGCCGCTGCCGCGCCGCCGCCGCCGCCACCACCGGCAACCGAGGTGCGCGAGCCGTCGGTGGCCTACCGGCTGCCGCACCGCGGCCCGGTGCTGGCAGACAGCGGCCCGCTGATCGCGCTGTTCAACGGCGCCGACCGCTGGCACCTGCCGGTGCTGGACTGGCTGCGCCACAACCCGGCCGCCACGCTCGTCGGCACCTGGCCGGTGGCCACCGAGGTCTGCGCGCTGCTGGCCCGGCGCATCCACAACGACGCGGCGCTGGACTTCCTGCGCTGGGTGCAGCGCGGCGGCCTGGCGCTGGACCGCGCCGTCGACGGCAGCCTGACCGAAGTGCTGCGCATCAGCGAACGCTTCGCGTCGCTGCCCTTCGACCTGGCCGACGCCTCCATCGCCGAGGCCGCCACCCGGCTGAAGATCCGCCACGTGCTGTCGATCGACGCCGATTTCGACGTCTACCGCGACCGGACGGGCAGGGCGCTGGGGAATTTGTTGCGGGGTTGAAGAAGGCGCTCAAAGCCGCGCATCAGCCGCCGCCACCTGCGCCGCCACCGCGGCGTTGTTCAGCACCAGCGCCAGGTTGGCCGCCAGGCTGTCGCCGCCGGTCAGTTCGCTCACGCGTTGCAGCAGAAAGGGCGTGCTGGCCTTGCCGCGGATGCCCTGGGCCTGCGCGTCGGCCAGGGCCCGGGCGATGGCGGCGTCGACGCGCTCGCGCGGCAGCGCGTGTTCCGGCGGAATGGGGTTGGCGAACACCAGGCCGGCCTTCAGGCCTAACGCCCATTGCGCGTGCATCAGGCGCGCCGCCGCCTGCGGGCCATCGACGCGCTGCGGCAGCGCGATGCCGCTGTCGCGCACGTAGAAGGCGGGCAGCGTGTCGGTGCCGTAGCCGACCACCGGCACGCCGTGGGTCTCCAGCACTTCCAGCGTCAGGCCGAGGTCGAGGATGCTCTTGGCGCCGGCGCAGACCACCGCCACCGGGGTCTGCGCCAGTTCCAGCAGGTCGGCGCTGATGTCGAAGCTCTCGCCGGCGCCGCGGTGAACACCGCCGATGCCGCCGGTGGCGAAGACGCGGATGCCGGCCAGCGCCGCGACGATCATCGTCGCCGCCACCGTGGTGGCGCCGTCCTCGCCGCGCGCCACGCAGGCGGCGAGGTCGCGCCGGCTCAGTTTGGCGATCTGCGGGCCGCGTTGCGCCAGCGCTTGCAGATCCGCGTCACCGAGGCCGGCCTTCAGCCGCCCGCCCAGCACCGCGATGGTGGCCGGCACGGCGCCGTGCGCGCGCACCTCGGCTTCCAGCCGCCGCGCCGTCTGCAGGTTGTGCGGCCAGGGCATGCCGTGGGCGATGAGGGTCGATTCCAGCGCCACCACCGGCGCACCGGCGGCCAGCGCCTGCGCGACCTCGGGGTGCAGGTCGAGCAGTGGGTGCGAAGGGTGGACGTTCGTCATGACGCTCGATGCTACGTCCCGATAATCCGCCTTCGATGACCGCCGAAGCCGTGCCCCACCGCCCGCGCAGCCGCCTCGCGCTGTACCTGGACCTGATCCGCTGGGACCGCCCCGCGGGCTGGCTGCTGCTGTTGTGGCCCACGCTGTCGGCGCTGTGGATCGCGGCCGACGGTTTTCCCGGCTGGCACCTGCTGATCGTCTTCGTGCTCGGCACGGTGCTGATGCGCAGCGCGGGCTGCTGCGTCAACGACGTGGCCGACCGCGACTTCGACCGCCACGTCAAGCGCACCGCGCAGCGCCCGGTCACCGCGGGCGACCTCAGCGTGCGGCAGGCGCTGCAGTTCGGCGCGCTGCTCGCCTTCTGCGCCTTCGGCCTGGTGTTGACGACCAACCCGCCGACCATCTGGCTGTCGTTCGCGGGGCTGGCGATCACGCTGCTGTACCCCTACGCCAAGCGCGTGCTGGCCATGCCGCAGGCGGTGCTGGGCATCGCCTTCAGCTTCGGCATCCCGATGGCCTTTGCCGCAACGCTGGGCGGGCTGGACCCGTCGCCGGCGGCCGTCAACGCCGCGGTGCCGCCGCATGCCTGGGGGCTGCTGGTCGGCAACCTGTTCTGGGTGCTGGCCTACGACACCGAGTACGCGATGGTCGACCGCGACGACGACCTGCGCATCGGCATGAAGACCTCGGCGATCACGCTCGGCCGCTTCGACGTGGCCGCGGTGATGGCCTTCTACGCCGCGCACCTGGCCATCTGGGCCTGGCTGGGGCTGCGCCTGGGGCTGGGGTGGGTGTACCTGCTGGGCATCGCCGCCGCGGCGGCGCAGGCGCTGTGGCACTACACGCTGATCCGCGGCCGCACGCGCGACGGCTGCTTCAAGGCCTTCCGCCTGAATCACTGGTTAGGCTTTGCGGTCTTCGCCGGCGTGGCGCTGGACCTGGCTTTGCGCTGATCGGCGCTGATCGGCGTTGATCAGCCGCCGGCGCGGCACAGCCGGCCCAGCCGCGCCGCCGCCTCGCGCAGCAGCGCGGCGTCGAAGCCGGCGTAGCCGAACAGCCAGCCGCGGCGGCCCGACTCGATGGTGTAGCGCGACAGCGGCGCCAGCACCACGCCGGCCTGCAAGGCGCGCTGCGACAGCGCCAGATCGCTGCGGTGCGCTGGAATCTCGTGCAGCAGGTGCATGCCCTGCTCCGACGGCGCCAGCCGCAGCGCGCCGCCGCTGGCGCGCGCCAGCGCGTCGATCAGCGCCTGCTGGCGCTGCGGGTACAGCTCGCGCATGCGGTTCAGGTGGCGCAGCAGGTGCCCGTCGGCGATGAAGCGCGCCAGCACCGCCTGCGCCTCGCCGGGCGCGTGGCGGTCGGCCAGCGCGCGCGCCGCGGCAAAGGCCGGCAGCAGCGCGTGCGGCAGCACGATGAAGCCCAGCCGCAGCCCCGGATGCAGCGTCTTGGAGAAGGTGCCGACGTGCAGCACGCGGTCGGCCTGCGGCAGGCCCGACAGCGCGGGGATGCGGTGCGGGCCGTACTGGAACTCGCCGTCGTAGTCGTCTTCCACCACCCAGCCGTTGCTGCTGCGCGCCCAGTCCAGCAGCGCCAGCCGGCGCTTGAGGCTCATGCGCACGCCGGTCGGGAACTGGTGCGTGGGCGTCACCACCAGCAGCCGCGCGCGCGGCCAGCGCGCCGCGCCCTCGGCGATGGCCAGACCTTCGCCGCCCACCGGCACCGGGCGCACCAGCGCGCCCTGGCCCAGCAAAGCCGCTCGGATACCCGGGTATCCAGGGTCTTCCACCATCACCTCGTCGCCGGCGTCCAGCAGCAGCCGGCCGACGAGGTCCAGCGCCTGCTGCGAGCCGGCGCACACCAGCACCTGGCCGGCGTCGCAGTGCACGCCGCGCGAGGCCCACAGCCACTGCGCGATGGCCTCGCGCAGCTCGGCCAGGCCGGCCGGGTCGAGATACTGCGCCAGCGCGCGGCGCTCGCCGGCCGCCAGCCGCCGCGTCAGCCGGTCCCAGGTGGCGAAAGGAAACTGCTCGACCTCCGGCGCGCCGATGCGAAACGGCAGCGCCGCGGTCAGCGGCGGCTGCCAGCGCAAGGCGGTGTCGGCGATCTGCCGGCCGCGCTGCGACAGCGCGGGCGCCGGCTGCGCGCGGTGGCTGCCGCGGGTGCTGCGCAGCGCCGGCGCGCGCGCCGCGCGCCGCGAATCCTGCCGCGGCAGGTCGGGCGCCACGCGCGTGCCGTCGCCCACGCGCGCCACCACGTAGCCCTCGGCCTGCAGCCGCTGCAGCGCCCACAGCACGGTGTTGCGCGAGACGCCCAGCGTCTGCGCGTGCAGCCGCGACGGCGGCAGCCGCGCGCCCGGCGCCAGGCTGCCCTGCTCGATGGCGGCGCGCAGGCGGCGGTAGAGCTGCAGCCGCAGCGGCGCTTCATTGGTTCCCGACGGCATGCTCAATTGGCTCCTTCACCGGCCCGATCTTGCGCTATCTTGCGGAGCCATTGAAACCGCGCTGGATCCGCCATGTCAGACCACACCGCCACCTTGCGCTGGCAGCGCCGGCCCGGCGAACCCTTCGTCGACAACCGCTACCACCGCCGCCACGACTGGGCTTTCGACGGCGGCGCGGTGGTGGCGGGCTCGTCGTCGCCGCAGTCGGTGCCGCTGCCGCATTCCGACCCGGCGGCGGTGGACCCCGAAGAGGCCTTCGTCGCCGCGCTGTCAAGCTGCCACCTGCTGTGGTTTCTGCATCTCGCGGCCAAGTCCGGCTACGTGGTCGACGACTACGCCGACGCCGCGGCCGGCACGATGGCGCGCAACGCGGCCGGCCGCATCGCCATCACCGCCGTGACGCTGCGCCCTGCGGTGCGCTTCAGCGGCCCGCGGCGGCCGAGCGCGGCCGAGCACGAGGCGCTGCACCACGAGGCGCACGAGCAGTGCTACATCGCCAACTCGGTGGCCTGCGAAGTGCGCTGCCAACCCACCCTGGTCGACTGACGCCATGTACCTGCCCAAGCATTTCGAGATCACCGACCGCGCCGCGCTGCACGAGCTGCTGCGGCGCCATCCGCTGGCCACCTGGGCCACCGTGGGCGCCGACGGGCTGCCGGTCGTCAACCACGTGCCGTTCCGGCTGGATGCCACGCGCGGCGAGCAGGGTACGCTGGTCGGCCACGTCGCGCGCGCCAACCCGGTGTGGCGCACGCCGGCGCCCAGCGTGCTGGCCTTTCGCGCGGCCGACGGCTACGTCTCGCCCAACTGGTACCCGGCCAAGCGCGAGCACGGCAAGGTGGTGCCGACCTGGAACTACGCCGTCGTGCACGCGCACGGCACGCCGCGCATCGTGGACGACCGCGAGGGGCTGCTGGCCATCGTGAGCGCGCTCACCGATGAGCACGAGGCCGCGCAGCCGCATCCCTGGGCGGTGGGCGACGCGCCGGCCGACTATGTCGAGCAGATGCTGCGCGCCATCGTCGGCATCGAGATCCCGGTGCAGCGCTGGGAAGCCAAGTTCAAGCTCAGCCAGAACCGCGGCGCCGCCGACGTGGCCGCCGTGGTCGCCGGCCTGCGGCAACAGGCTGGCGACGAGCAGCAGCCGCTGGCCGCCTGGATGCAGGCGCATGCCCCGCGATGATCACCATCCAGCCATTGCGCGATGAAGACCGCGCCGCCTGGGGCCGCCTGGCCGAGGGCTACAAGCGCTTCTACAACACGCCGACGACGGCGGCCGAGTACGACGAGGCCTGGCGCCGCCTGCGCGCCGCCGACGGCGTGCAGGGCCTGGGTGCGCATGTCGACGGCCGCCTCGTCGGCATCGTCCACTACCTGTTCCACACCAGCACCTGGACGCAGCGCCAGTGCTACCTGCAGGACTTGTTCACCGACGAGGCGGCGCGCGGCCGCGGCGTGGCGCGCGCGCTGATCGAGCAGGTGGCCCAGGCCGCGCGCGAAGGCGGCGCCACGCGGCTGTACTGGCTGACGCAGGAGACCAACCGCAGCGCGCGCACGCTGTACGACCGCGTGGCGCAGTTCAAGGGCTTCATCCGCTACGACCATCCCTTGAACTGACGGCAAGCTGAGGCAGACTGCGCGCTGCGATGCCCGAGCTGCCCGACCTCGCCGTCTACATCGACCGCCTGCAGGCCAAGGTGCAGGGCCGCACGCTGCAGCGCGTGCGCATCCTCAATCCCTTCGTGCTGCGCACGGCGGTGCCGCCGATCGCCAGCGCCGAAGGCCAGGTGGTGAGCGGCGTCGAGCGCCTGGGCAAGCGCATCGTGCTGGCGCTGGCGAACGGCAGCTTCCTGGTCATCCATTTGATGATCGCCGGCCGGCTGCGCTGGCTGCCGCCGGGCAGCAAACCGCCGGGCGGCAAGCTGTCGCTGGCGGCGTTCGAGTTCGACGACGGGCTGCTGGTGCTGACCGAGGCCGGCACGCAGCGGCGGGCCTCCATCCACCTGCTGGCCGACCGCGCCGCGCTGCAGGCCGCCGACCCCGGCGGGCTGGAGCCGCTGGGCTGCAGCGTGGCCGACTTCGCGGCGCGGCTGCGGCAGGAGAACCACACGCTGAAACGCGCGCTGACCATGCCGCAGTTGTTTGCCGGCATCGGCAACGCCTACAGCGACGAGATCCTGCACCGCGCGAAGCTGTCGCCGGTGCTGTTGACGAAAGCGATGGCCGACGCCGATGTCGAGCGCCTGCACGCCGCCGTGCAAGCGGTGCTGAGCGAATGGACGCAGCGCCTCGGCGCCGAGGCCGGCGACTGGCCGCAGAAGGTGACCGCCTTCCACCCGCAGATGGCCGTGCACGGCCGCTACGGCCAGCCCTGCCCGGTGTGCGGCGCGCCGGTGCAGCGCATCGTGCATGCCGACAACGAATCGAACTACTGCGCGCGCTGCCAGACCGGCGGCAAGCTGCTGGCCGACCGCGCGCTGTCGCGGCTGCTGAAGGCGAGCTGGCCGAAGTCGATCGACGACCTGTAGCTACGACAGCCGGGTCACGCCCGGCAACGTACACGCATAGATCGCATTGCGCAGCGCCGCGATCGCTTCGTAGCGCGTGAAGGTGCGGCGCCAGGCCAGCACCACGCGGCGCGTGGGCACGGGGTCGGCGAAGGGGATGTAGCGGATGTGCGGCTGCCGGTCCTTGGGCACGCTCAACTGCGGCACCACGGTGACGCCCATGCCCGACGACACCATGTACTTGATGGTCTCCAGCGAGCTGCCCTCGAAGCTCTTGCGGATGCCCTCGGCATTGGACGAGAAGCGCGCGTACTCGGGGCAGACCTCGAGCACGTGGTCGCGGAAGCAATGGCCGGTGCCCAGCAGCAGCATGGTCTCGTTCTTCAGCTCCTCGGCGCTGATGTTCTTGCGCTTGGCCAGCGGGTGGCCCACCGGCACCGCGGCCATGAAGGGCTCGTCGTACAGCGGCGCCACGGCCAGCCCGGTGTCGGGAAAGGGCTCGGCCATGATGGCGCAGTCCAGCTCGCCGGTGCGCAGCATCTCCAGCAGCCGCGCGGTGAAGTTCTCCTGCAGCATCAGCGGCATCTGCGGCACGCGCTCGATCGCGTTCTTCACCAGGTCGGGCAGCAAATAGGGCCCGATGGTGTAGATGATGCCCAGGCGCAGCGGGCCGCTCACCGGGTCCTTGCCGCGCTTGGCGATCTCCTTGATCGACGCCGCCTGCTCGATCACCTGCTGCGCCTGGCGCACGATCTCCTCGCCCAGCGGCGTCACCGTCACCTCGGTGGCCCCGCGCTCGAAGATCTTGACGTCGAGCTCTTCTTCGAGCTTCTTGATCGCCACGCTCAGCGTCGGCTGGCTGACGAAGCAGGCCTCGGCCGCGCGGCCGAAGTGGCGCTCGCGCGCCACGGCGACGATGTACTTCAGCTCGGTCAGCGTCATGGCGGAGATTGTGCCGACTCGCGCAGGGTGCCCAGCACCTGCTCGAAGAAGTCCTCCACCTGCGGCAGCACCTGCACGCCGTCGTGCGCGACGTTGGGCACCACGTCGTGCCGGCAGGCGATGCCGTGGCCTTCCAGGCTGCGGCGCAGCGCGGCCAGCCGCTCGATGCGCGTGCGGCCGCTGTCGTTGATGCCGGGCATGTACTGCACGCTGTCGGCCGGGTAGTGGATCTCCCAGGTTTCGAGGTCGGCGGCGCCGACGACGAGCTGCACGCGCACCGCGCGCATCGCATCCAGGTCGATGGCGCGGCCGAAGCGCTGCTGCAGGTCGCGCGTGCCCACCCACCAGTCGCGGCCGTCGTCGAGCAGCGTCACCGCGCCCGGCGCGCCGATCGACACCGCGTGCAGCCGCTCGGGATGCAGGTAGAAGAAGCGGTGCGCGAAGTGTCCGCCGCCCGAATAGCCGAACAGCAGGAAGCGGCCGAAGCGCGTGCCCAGCAGCGCGCCGGCCTCGTCGACCATCGCCAGCAGCAGCCGGTCGTAGCGCAGCTCGCCTTCCTGCAGCAGCTTGAAGCCGTGCGCGTTGCCGTCGCCCAGCGGCCCCACCGGGAACAGCGGCGCCAGGATCACGCAGCGCCGGTAGCGGCCGAAGGCGGCGAAGCGGTCGCGGTAGGTCTGCATCGTGCGGCCCGAGCCGTGCATCGCCACCACCAGCGCGTGGCCGGCGGGGTCGTCGTCGAAGCCCGGCGGCACGTACAGGCAGTAGCCGAAGCGCGGGTCGGCGCGGCAGGCGAACACCGGCGTCGCGCCGCGTTCGTACATCTGGCGGCGGCGGGCCGCGGGCGGATCGTCAGGGCGGGCGAGCATAGGGTTCTCCTGGGTGGACCGGGCGCCCCGCGGCTTGACCGCCGCCGCCCGATAGGCACTATTATTGGCGCCAATTTTGATGCCGTGCCATGCCGTCCGCCCGGGCTTCCGCCACCGCCACCCCCGCCGTCACTGCCGCCGAGCCCGCGCCCAAGCTGCCGCTGGACGAGCTGGTCAACCGCATCGCGCTCGACATCCAGTCCGGCGCCTTCGGCCCCGGCACCTGGCTCAAGCAGGTCGACCTGGAGGCGCGCTACGCCTGCACCCGCATGGAGCTGCGCCGCGCGCTCGACCGCCTGGTCGCCAACCGGCTGGTCGAGCACGTTCACAACCGCGGTTATCACGTCTACGAGGCCGACTCGCGCATGCAAGCCGAGCTGCAGGACATCCGCACCGTGCTGGAGCTGCGCGCCGCCGAGCTGATCGAGGCCAGCGCCACGCCGGCCGACGTGCGCGAGCTGCGCCGCCTGGCCAGGCGCTTCGACGAGCTGCTGCTGGCCGGCACCGTGTTCGAGCAGTACGACGCCAACATCGCCTTCCACCGCCGCCTGCTGGCGATGTGCAGCAACCGCGAGCTGGCCGGGCTGATCATGGAGATCCGCCGCCGCGGCCCCTCGGCGCCGAGCTTCCAGTGGAAGACGCGCGCGCGCATGGAGCAGTCCAGCCGCGAGCACTTCGCGATCGTCGACGCGATCGAGGCGCACCAGCTCGCGCGGCTGCAGAAGCTGCTGCGCCAGCACATCGAGCAGACCGAATCCGCCGCGCGCGCGGCCGCCGCGATCGGGCCCGCCGCCCGGCTGGCGCGCAAGACCCGTTGACCTTGCAAAGGACCCGAGCGATGAGCTTCTCGACCGACCCGTTCCCTTTCGTCAGCGTCAGCGGCACGCCGTACGAGCGCGGCCGCCAGCACGGCGCCGCGGTGGCCGCGCGGGTGCGGCGCAGCGCCGCGCTCTATAACGGCACGCTTGAACGGCTGGGCTTCGGCGGCGCGCGCGGCCAGGCGCTGATCCGCACCTTCGCGGAACAGATCGAGGCCTTCGGCGCCCACTACGTCGAAGAGATGCGCGGCATCGCCGACGGCGCCGGCCTGCCCTTCGAGCAGGTGGTGATGATCAACGCGCGCACCGAGGTCATCGCCCAGGCGCGCAAGCTGGCGCAGGCCGACACGGCCGCCGCCGCCGCGCTGGCGCCGCGCGACGGCTGCACCGGCGCCGTGATCCTGCCCGGGCGCAGCGCAAACGGCCGGCTGATCCACGGCCAGAACTGGGACTGGCGCGCCGAGTGCGCCGAGACCGCGATCGTGCTGCGCGTACGCCGCGACGACGGGCCCGACTTCGTCACCTTCGTCGAGGCCGGCGGCCTGGCGCGCAACGGCTTCAACGCCGCCGGCATCGCGATCACCGCCAACTACCTGCGCAGCGACCGCGACTACGGCCAGACCGGCGTGCCGCTGGCGCTGATCCGCCGCCAGGTGCTGGAGCAGCAGCACTTCGCGCTGGCGATCCGCTGCGTGGCGACGACGCCGAAATCCTGCTCCAACAACATGATGCTCAGCCACGCCGACGGCGTGGCGATCGACCTCGAATGCGCGCCCGACGAGAGCTTCGCGCTCTGGCCCGCCGAGCAGTTGTTGGTGCACGCCAACCACTTCACCAGCGCCGCGGCGCTGGCCAAGCTGCGCGAGACCGGCATCGCCGATTCGCCCGACAGCTACTACCGCGAGCTGCGCGTCCGCGAGGCGCTGCAGGCCGCCGGCAGCCGGCTGGGCAGCGACGACCTCAAGCGCGCGCTGTTCGACCGCTTCGGCACCCCGTACTCGGTGTGCCGGCCGCCGCGCCCCGGCAGCCACGAGGACCTGTCGGCCACCGTCGCGATGGTCGTGATGGAGCCCGCCAGCGGCTGGATGGACGTGGCGCCGCTGCCGGCGCTGAACGGCGTCTTCACGCGCTACAGCCTCGGCGCCGAGCCGCAAACGATGAAGGAAAGCCAATGACCCCGAACCGCCTCCGCCCGACGACTCCGGCCCGCCTGCTGGCCGCCGCCGCGCTGGGCGCCGCTGCCGCCGGCGGCGCCGCCGCGCAGACGCTGACCTACGCGATGAACCAGGACATCCGCAGCACCAACCCCGGCGTCAACCGCGACGGCAACACCGACGCCGTCGCGCAGCACATGGTGGAAGGCCTGGTCGGCTACGACGCCAAGGGCGTGGCGGCGCCGATGCTGGCGCGCAGCGTGCAGGTCTCGCCCGACGGCCGCACCTACACCTTCAAGCTGCGCAAGGGCGTGAAGTTCCACAACGGCGCCGAGATGACGTCGGCCGACGTGCTGTGGAGCTGGAACCGCTACATGGACCCCAGGACGCAGTGGCGCTGCACCTCGGAGTTCGACGGCCGCGGCGCGGTCAAGGTGGAGAAGGCCGAGGCGCCCGATGCCGAGACCTTCGTGATGGTGATCGACAAGCCCAGCGCGCTGTTCCTGGCCACGCTGGCGCGCTTCGACTGCGGCAGCACCGCGGTGCTGCACAAGGACTCGGTGGGCGCCGACGGCGCCTGGATCAAGCCCGTCGGCACCGGCCCCTTCAAGCTGGAGGAATGGCGCCGCGGCGAGTTCGTGACCATGAGCCGCTTCGCCGCCTACCAGCCGCTGCCCGGGCCGCCCAACGGCACGGTCGGCGGCAAGCGGCCGCTGGTGCCCACGCTGCGCTTCCTGCACGTGCCCGACGCGGCCACCGTCAAGGCCGGGCTGCTGTCGGGCGCGATCGACATCGCCGACATCGACGCCTCGCAGGTCAACGAGTTGAAGGCCACCGGCAAGGTGAGCGTCGTCAGCGGGCCGACGGCGCAGATGCACACGATCATCCTGCAGACCAAGGACCCGCTGCTGGCCAGCAAACCGCTGCGCCAGGCGATCGCCGCGGCGCTGGACACGGCGCAGATCGTGCAGGCCGTGTCCGACGGCCTGGGCGTGCCCAACAACTCGGTCGTGCCCTCGGCCTCGGCCTACTACACCGCGGTGCAGAAGCAGGGCTTCAAGCACGACGTGGAGAAGGCGCGCAGGCTGCTGCGCGAGGCCGGCTACAAGGGCGAGCCGATCAGGATGCTGACCAACAAGCGGCCGATCGTGCCGAGCTTCGAGGTCTCGGTGATCGCGCAGGCCATGCTGCAGGCGGTGGGCCTGAACGTCGAGATCGAGAACATCGAATGGGCAACCCAGCTCGAGCGCTACCAGAAGGGCAACTACCAGATGCAGTCGTTCAGCTACTCGGCGCGGCTGGACCCGGCGCTCGGCTACGAGGCCATCGTCGGCCCCAAGGCCAAGCAGCCCCGCAAGGTGTGGGACAGCCCGCAAGCGCAGGCGCTGCTGGACAAGGCCACCGAGGTCACGGCGCCGGCCGAGCGCCAGAAGCTGTTCGACGAGCTGCACCGCCTGCAGATCGACGAGGTGCCGATCATCGTGCTCTACAACAACGTCGACTTCAGCGCCCTGGCCAGGCGGGTCAAGGGTTATGCGCCGTGGTTCGCCAGCACGCCGCGGCTGTGGGAAGTGTCGGTGCAGTAGGCGCAGGCCGCCGATGCTCGGCTTCACGCTCAAGCGGCTGCTGACCGCGCTGCCCACGCTGCTGCTGGTGGCGGTGGCGGTGTTCGCGCTGGTGCGCGCGGTGCCGGGCGACCCGGCCTCGCTGATGCTGGGCGACATGGCCACCGAGGCCAGCGTGGCCGACCTGCGCGCGCAGATGGGGCTGGACCAGCCCATCGTCGCGCAGTTCGCGCGCTGGCTGGGCCGCGTGCTCGGCGGCGACCTCGGCCAGTCCATCCAGTACGCCGTGCCGGTGCTGCCGCTGCTGCTGGAGCGCTTCATGGTCACCGCCGCGGTGGTGGTGGCCGCGGTGGCGATCGCGGCGCTGATCGCGGTGCCCGCCGGGCTGCTGGCCGCCTGGCGCCAGGGCAGCGCCTGGGACCTGGGCGTGGTCGCCACCGCGACGCTGCTGATGTCGATCCCCAGCTTCTGGATGGGCCTGCTGCTGCTGCTGGGGCTGGGGCTGAAGCTCGGCTGGCTTCCGGTGGTGGGCTACGTCTCGCTGTCGGCCGACCTCAAGGCCGGGCTGGTGTACCTGGTGATGCCGGTGCTGACGCTGGTGCTGGTGGAGTCGGGCGTGCTGATCCGCATGGCGCGCGCCGCGGCGCTGGAGGTGCTGCGGCTGGATTACGTGGCCCATGCGCGCGCCAAGGGCCTGCCCGAGCCGCTGGTGCTGGCGCGCCACGTGCTGCCCAACGCCTTCGCGCCCACCTGGACGCTGATCGGCCTGGTGCTGGGCAACCTGCTGGGCGGCATCGCGGTGGTGGAGACGGTGTTCACGCTGCCGGGGCTGGGCCGGCTGCTGGTGGGCGCGATCTTCGCGCGCGACTACCCCGTCATCCAGGGCTGCATGCTGTTCATCACCTTCGTCTACGTGATGGTCAACCTCGTCGTCGACCTGCTGTACCCGCTGTTCGACCCGCGGGTGGTGGCCGAATGACGCCGCCGCTGTCGCAGCGGCCGCGCGCCGGCGCCGCGATCGGCTTCGCGCTGGTCGGCTTCTTCGTCGCCGCGGCGCTGCTGGGCTGCTTCTGGACCCCGCACGACCCGCTGAAGATCAACATCCTGCAGCGCATGAAGCCGCCGGGCACGGCCTTCTGGCTGGGCACCGACGAGTTCGGTCGCGACGTGCTGAGCCGGCTGATCGCCGGCGCGCGCAACAGCCTCCTGATCGCCGTGCTGACGGTGGCCGGCGCGGTGGCCGCCGGCTCGCTGCTGGGGCTGGTGGCCGGCTATGCGCGCGGCTGGGTCGACCGGCTGCTGATGATGCTCAACGACGCGCTGCTGGCCTTCCCCGGCATCCTGCTCGCGCTGGGGCTGCTGGCGGTGCTGGGCGCCAACAAGTACGGCATCGTGCTGGCGCTGGCGCTGGCCTACCTGCCGTCGGTGGCGCGGGTGGTGCGCGGCTCGGTTCTGTCGGTGCGCGCGCGCGAGTTCGTCGAGGCCTCGCGCATCCTCGGCAACAGCGAGGCCTACACCGCCTGGCGCCACGTGCTGCCCAACTGCATCGCGCCGCTGACGGTGCTGGCCACCTCGATGCTGGGCTGGGTGCTGCTGGCCGAGGGCGCGCTGTCGTTCTTGGGCCTGGGCGTGCCGCCGCCCGAGGCCACCTGGGGCAACATGCTGTCGGCCGCGCGCCCCTTCATCGGCCAGGCCGCATGGCTGGCGATCTTTCCGGGGCTGTGCATCTCGCTGGCGCTGCTAGGCGTCAACCTGCTGGGCGACGCCCTGCGCGACCGGCTGGACCCGAGGATGCGGGCATGACCGGCGACGCGAACGCCAACGCCAACGCGCCGCTGCTCAGCGTGCAGGGCCTGACCCTGGCCAGCCGCCACGCCAGCGTGGTCGACGCGCTGTCGTTCGACGTGCACCCCGGCGAGGTGCTGGGCATCGTCGGCGAATCGGGCAGCGGCAAGACCATGGCCGCGCGCGCCGTCATCGGGCTGCTGCCGCAGGCCATCCGGCGCACGGCGGGACGCATCGTTTTCGAGGGCCAGGACCTGGCTGCGCTGGCCCCGGCCGCGCTGCGCCGCGTGCGTGGGCGGCGCATCGGCATGGTGTTCCAGGAGCCGATGACCTCGCTGAACCCGGCGCTGACCATCGGCCGCCAGCTCGACGAAGGCCTGGCGCAGCAGACCACGCTCGGCCGCGACGAACGGCGCGAGCGCATCGTCGCGATGCTCGCGCGCATCGGGCTGCCCGACGGTGGTGCGCGGCTGACGGCTTATCCGCACGAGTTCTCCGGCGGCATGCGCCAGCGCATCATGATCGCCTCGGCGATGCTGATGCAGCCGGCGCTGCTGATCGCCGACGAACCGACGACCGCGCTCGACGCCGTGATCCAGCGCGAGGTGGCGCAACTGATGCTGGGCCTGACGCGCGAGCAGGGCGCCGCGGCGATCGTCATCAGCCACGACCTGGCGATGGTGGCCGAGTTCGCGCAGCGCGTGGTGGTGATGGAGGCCGGCCGCATCGTCGAGACCGGCAGCAGCGAGGCGATCCTGCTGCAGCCGCGCCACCCCTACACGCGGCGGCTGCTCGACGCGCTGCCGCGCCGCGCGCCGGCGCGTGCCGTGGCGCGCACGCCGGTGCCGGTGCTGGAAGTGCGCGACCTGGCGGTCGACTTCCCCGGCCGCCGCGGCCTGTTCAGGCGCAAGAGCGCGCCCAAGCAGGCGGTGCGCGGCGTCTCGCTGCAGGTGATGGCGGGCGAGACGGTGGCGCTGGTCGGCGCCAGCGGCTCGGGCAAGACGACGGTGGGCCGCGCCATCGTCGGCCTGCAGGCGGCCAGCCGCGGCGAGGTGCTGTTCCAGGGCCGACCGATCGGCATCCGCGACGCCGCCGCGCACCAGGCCTGGCGCCAGGGCTGCCAGATGGTGTTCCAGGACCCCTACGGCTCGCTGGACCCGCGCATGCGCGTTGCCGAGCTGGTGGCCGAGGCGCTGCGCGCGCTGCGGCGGCCCGAGGCCGCCGAGCGGGTGCGGCAGACGCTGGCCGAGGTCGGCCTCGACCCCGCGTTCGGCGAGCGCTTTCCGCACGAGCTGTCGGGCGGCCAGCGCCAGCGCGTCGCGATCGCGCGCGCCATCGTCCGCAAGCCGGCCTTCGTGGTCGCCGACGAGCCGGTCTCGGCGCTGGACATGACGGTGCAGAAGCAGATCCTCTCGCTGATCCGCGCGCTGCAGGACAAGCACGGCTTCGCCTGCCTGTTCGTCTCGCACGACCTCGGCGCGGTGGAGCAGGTGGCCGACCGCGTGCTGGTGATGGACGAGGGCCAGATCGTCGAGGACGGCGCGCGCGACCAGGTGTTCGACCACGCCCGCCACCCGGTGACGCGCCGCCTGCTCGGCGCGATGCCGGCGCTGCAGCCCGAGGGCGAGGGCTTCCGGCTGCTGCGGCGGCAGTTCGCGCCGGCGTGAAAGGGTCGAGGGGGACGGTGCAGGCCATCGACCGACGCTGCGTCATACGCTAGCATGATCGACATGAGTACCGTTACCTTGTCGCCCAAGTTCCAGGTCGTGATCCCGCGCGCGGTGCGCGAGCGGCTGCAGCTCCGGCCCGGCGCCAAGCTGATGGTGGTGGAGTTCAACGGCGGCCTGCGCCTGCTGCCGCTGAAGCCGCCGTCGGCTTTGCGCGGCATCGCACGCGGCATCGACCCCGCGGTCTCGCGCGAGCCCGACCGGGCGCTGTGAAGCAGACCGCGCCACGCCGGCCGCGCACGGCCCGCGAAGCCGCGGCCGCACTGCCGCGGGTGCTGGATTCGTCGTGCTGGCTGGAATTCTTCGCCGACACCAAGCGCGCCGACTTGTTCGCCGACGCCATCTAGCACACCGAGCACCTGATCGTGCCGGTGATCACCGTCTACGAGGTGGTGAAGAAGCTGGCGCGCGAAGCCGGCGACGAAGTGGCGTCGGCCGCGCTGTCGCTGATGCAGCGCGGCCATGTGGTGCCGGTGGACCTGCCGCTGGCGCTGGACGCTGCCACCCGCGGCTTGCCGCTGGCCGACAGTCTGATCTACGCCACCGCGCAACGCCACGGCGCCGAGCTGTGGACGCAGGACGCGCACTTCGAAGGATTGGCCGGCGTGCGCTATTTCCGCAAGCCCTGACCGGCTCAAGCCTTCAGGAACTCCGCGCGTCCGGCCAGCCAACGGTCGACCTGCGCCTGCGCGGCGGCCGGGTGCTCGGCCAGCAGCCGCGGCGCGGCGGCGCGGGCGTGCTGCAGCAGCGCGCCGTCTTGCTGCAGGTCGGCAAAGCGCAGCAGCGCGTCGCCGCTCTGGCGCGCGCCCATGAACTCGCCGGGGCCGCGGATCTCGAGGTCGCGGCGCGCGATCTCGAAGCCGTCGTGGGTCTCGACCATCGCCTTCAGCCGCGCCTTGGCGGTGGCCGACAGCGGCGCCGCATACAGCAGCACGCAGACGCTGGCCGCGCTGCCGCGGCCGACGCGGCCGCGCAACTGGTGCAACTGCGCAAGGCCGAAGCGCTCGGCATGCTCCACCACCATCAGGCTGGCATTGGGCACGTCGACGCCGACCTCGATCACCGTGGTGGCCACCAGCAGCTTCATCTGGCCTTGCGTGAACAGCGACATCACGGCCGCCTTCTCGGCCGCCGGCATGCGGCCGTGCAGCAGGCCGACCATCACGCCGGGCAACGCCTGACTCAACTCGGCGTGCGTGGCCGTGGCGTTCTGCAGGTCCAGGTGCTCGCTCTCCTCGACCAGCGGGCACACCCAGTAGACCTGCCGGCCGGCGGCCAGCTCGTCGCGGATGCGCAGCATCACCTGTTCGCGCCGGCCGTCGGCGAAGACCTTGGTCAGCACCGGCGTGCGGCCGGGCGGCAACTCGTCGATGGTGCTGACGTCCAGGTCGGCGAAGTAGGTCATCGCCAGCGTGCGCGGGATCGGCGTCGCGCTCATCATCAAGAGGTGCGGTTCGAGCTTTTCGCCTTCGAGCTTGTGCCGCAAGGCCAGCCGCTGCGCGACGCCGAAGCGATGCTGCTCGTCGACGATCGCCAGGCCGAGCTTGTGGAACGCCACGTCGTGCTGGATCACCGCGTGCGTGCCCACCACCAGCGCCGCCTCGCCGCCGGCCACCTGCTCCAGCATCTGCGCGCGCGCCTTGCCTTTGCGGCTACCGCTGAGCCAGGCCACGGTCAGGCCCAGCGGGGCCAGCCAGTCGACCAGCTTGCGGAAGTGCTGCTCGGCCAGGATCTCGGTGGGCGCCATCAGCGCGCATTGCCAGCCGGCGTGGATCGCGGCGGCGGCCGCCAGTGCCGCGACCACCGTCTTGCCGGAGCCCACGTCGCCTTGCAGCAGGCGGTGCATCGGCTGCTGGCGGCCCAGGTCGGCGGCGATCTCGGCAACCACGCGCGTTTGCGCCGCCGTCAACGCAAACGGCAGCCGCTGCAGCAGCCGCGCGCCCAGCCCGTCGGCCGCCGCGCGCAAAGCCGGTGCGCGCAGCCGCGCGCGCGCCTGCTGGGCTTGCAGCTGCGAGAGCTGCTGGGCCAGCAGCTCCTCCCACTTCAGGCGCTGCCAGGCCGGGTGGCTGCGCTCCTGCAGCGAGCGCTGGTCGGCCTGCGGCGGCGGCTGGTGCAGCAGCCGCACGGCATCGCGCAAGCCCGGCAAGCCCGCCGGCGCGGTGCCCGGTGGCAGCACTTCGTGCAGCGAGACGCGGCCCAGCGCCGAGGTGATGGCCTTGCGCAGATAGGCCTGCGGCAGCTGCGCCGCGGCCGGGTAGACCGGCGTCAGCGCCTGCGGCAGCGGCGCGTCGGCGGCCACCGGCTTGACCGTGGGGTGCACCATCTCGCGGCCGAGAAAGCCCACGCGCGCTTCGCCGCGCACGCGCAACCGCGCGCCCTCGGCCATCTGCTTTTGCTGCGCGGCGTGGAAGTGCAAAAACCGCAGCAGCAGCTCGCCGCCGGCATCGTCGCGCAGCCGCACCAGCAGCTGGCGGCGCGTGCGCTGCTCGACGCGGCAGTCCACCACCTGCCCTTCCACCTGCGCGGCTTCGCCTTCGCGCAAGCCGGCGATCGGCGTCAGCCGCGTCTCGTCTTCATAGCGCAGTGGCAGGTGCAGCGCGAGGTCCACGTCGCGCAACAGCCCCAGCCGGCGCAGGGCCTGTGCGGGTGCTGACAGGCGGGCGGGAGCGCTGGCGTCGGCCATGGAACAATTCTCGCCGCTGCGCGATCCACCTCGCATGGCTTCACCTGCATCCATGCCCTTGCCTGACTTCACCGTTGCCGACTTCGATTTCGAGCTGCCACCCGAGCTGATCGCCCAGCATCCCGCGCCCGAACGCAGCGCCTCGCGCTTGCTGGACGGCCGCGCCGCCACGCCGGTGGACCGCGCCTTCCGTGAACTGCCGGCGCTGCTGCAGCCGGGCGACCTGATGGTGTTCAACGACACCCGCGTCATCAAGGCGCGGCTCTATGGCGAGAAGGAGACCGGCGGCGCCGTGGAGATGCTGGTCGAGCGCGTGCTGCCCGGCCACGAGGTGCTGGCCCACCTGCGCGCCAGCAAGTCGCCCAAGGCCGGCAGCCGGCTGCGCCTGGCGCAGGCCTTCGAGGCCCAGGTGCTGGGCCGCGGCGGGCCCGACGGCTCGCTGTTCCACCTGCGCTTTCCGGCCGACCCGCTGGCGCTGCTGCAACAGCACGGCCACGTGCCGCTGCCGCCTTACATCCAGCACGCCGACGATGCCACTGATGAACGGCGTTATCAAACCGTGTTCGCCGAGCGCCCCGGCGCCGTGGCCGCGCCGACCGCCGCGCTGCACTTCGACGAGGCGCTGCTGGCCGAACTGCAGCAGCGCGGCATCGGCCAGGCGCGCGTGACGCTGCACGTGGGCGCCGGCACCTTCCAGCCGGTGCGCGTGACGCGCATCGCCGAGCACCGCATGCACAGCGAGTGGTACGAGGTGGGCGACGCCGCGGTTCAAGCCATCGAGGCCACGCGCGCCGCCGGCGGGCGCATCGTCGCCGTGGGCACGACGGCGCTGCGCGCGCTGGAATCGGCCGCCCGCGGCGGCCGCCTGCAGCCGCGCCGCGGCGAGACCGACATCTTCATCACCCCGGGCTTCGCGTTCCGCGTGGTCGACGCGCTGCTCACCAACTTCCACCTGCCACGCAGTACGCTGATGATGCTGGTCAGCGCCTTCGCCGGCCACGCGCACGTGATGGCGCTGTACCGCCACGCCATCGAGGCGCGCTACCGCTTCTTCAGCTACGGCGACGCGATGCTGCTGCGCCGCGCGCCCTGACGATGCTGCAATTCGATCTGCTCAAGACCGAAGGCCTGGCGCGCCGCGGCCGGCTGACGTTGAACCACGGCGTCGTCGAGACCCCCGTCTTCATGCCGGTGGGCACCTACGGCACGGTGAAGGGCGTGCTGCCGCGTTCGCTGCAGGAGATGGGCGCGCAGATCATCCTCGGCAACACCTTCCACCTGTGGCTGCGGCCGGGGCTGGACGTGCTGCAGCGCTTCGGCGGCCTGCACCGCTTCGAAGGCTGGCCGCAGCCCATCCTCACCGACAGCGGCGGCTTCCAGGTCTGGAGCCTGGGCGGCGCCGATGGCAAGGGCCGCAAGATCAGCGAAGAGGGCGTGCGCTTCGCCAGCCCCGTCAACGGCGACAAGCTGCTGCTGACGCCCGAAGTCAGCATGCAGATCCAGACGCTGCTGAACAGCGACATCGTGATGCAGTTCGACGAATGCACGCCATACCAGACGGCGGGCCGGCTGACCGACGAGCGCGAGGCGCGCGCGTCGATGGAGCTGAGCCTGCGCTGGGCGCGGCGCAGCCGCGACGAGTTCCAGCGCCTGGACAACCCGAACGCGTTGTTCGGCATCGTGCAAGGCGGCATGTACGAAGGCCTGCGCGCCGAGTCGGCCGCCGCGCTGGCCGAGCTGGACCTGCCGGGCTATGCGGTCGGCGGCGTCAGCGTGGGCGAGCCCAAGGAAGACATGCGCCGCATCATGGCGCACACGCCGCAGCGGCTGCCGGCGCACAAACCGCGTTACCTGATGGGCGTGGGCACGCCCGAAGACCTGGTGGAGGCGGTCAACAGCGGCGTCGACATGCTCGACTGCGTGATGCCCACGCGCAATGCGCGCAACGGCCATCTGTTCACCCGCTTCGGCGACCTGCGGCTGCGCAACGCGCGCTACAAGAGCGACGAGCGGCCGCTGGACCCGAGCTGCGGCTGCCACGCCTGCCGGCACTTCAGCCGCGCCTACCTGCACCACCTGAACCGCTGCGGCGAGATGCTGGGCCCGATGCTGGCCAGCATCCACAACCTGCACTACTACGTGAACCTGATGGCCGAGGTGCGGCAGGCGCTGGACCAGGGCCGCTTCGAGGCCTGGCGCGCCACGTTCGCGGCCGACCGCACGCGCGGGCCGGACGGCTGACGCATGTTCAGTTGATGCTGGACGACGGCGGCACGGCGCGCAGGTCCTGCGCGACGCGGCCGTCGGCCAGCGCGATCACGCGCGTCGCCGAGGCGATGGTCTCGGGCCGGTGGGCGACGATGATGCGCGTCAACGCCAGCTGGCGCACGGCCTGGTTGACGACGCGCTCGCGGTCGACGTCCAGCGCGCTGGTGGCCTCGTCGAGCAGCAGGATGCGCGGCCGCTTGTATAGCGCACGGGCCAGCAGGATGCGCTGCTTCTGGCCGCCGGAGACCGCCAGCCCCAGCTCGCCGATCAGCGTGTGGTAGCCCATCGGCATGGCGGCGATGTCGTCGTGCACGGCGGCGATGCGCGCGCAGTGCTGCACCCAGTCGCGGTCGGCCTGGGGGTCGAAGAAGCTGATGTTGTCGGCCACCGAGCCGGAGAACAGCGGCTCGTCCTGCATCACCACGCCCACCATCTGGCGCCAGCGCGTCATGCCCAGCCGCGCCAGCGGCACGCCGCCCACGCGCAGCTCGCCGCCGGTGGGCGACAGGATGCCCAGCATCAGCTTGAGCAGCGTGGTCTTGCCGCAGCCCGAAGGGCCGGTGATGGCCACCGACTCGCCGGGCTCGATGCGCAAATTGAGCTTGTGCAGCACCTCGGGCTCGCCCTCGGCGTAGCGAAAGCTCACGTCGATCAGCTCGACGCCGGGCGCCGGCTCGCTCAGCAGCGCGGCGCCGGCGTCGTCGGCCTCGGGCGGGGTCAGCACGATGTCGGCCAGCCGTTCGCCCTGCAGCCGCAGCAGGCGCAGCGCCACCCATTTGTCGATCAGCGCGGCGACGCGCAGCGCGAACTGTTCCTTGTAGGCGAAGAACGCGAACAGCATGCCCACGCTCAATTGCCGCTCCAGCACCAGCAAGGCGCCCAGCCAGATGACGGCGACGCGCTCCAGCCCGAACAGCGCGCGCTGCGCCAGCGCCATGCCCAGCTCGAGCTTGCGCGTGCGGATGTCGGCGTTCATGGTGTCGGCCACCAGCGCGGCGAAGCGGTTGCGGCGGTCGAGCTGGGCGCCGAACAGCTTGATGGCCTGCATGCCGCGCAGGCTTTCGAGGAAGTGGCTGCTCTGCCGCGCTTCGTTGACCAGCGCCTCTTCGGTGGACAGCCGCAAGGGGCCGAGGAACAGCCAGCGCAAGGCGCCGTAGGCCAGCACGGCCAGCAGCGCCACGGCGGTGAGGCGCAGGCTGTAGACGGCCATCATCGCCAGCGTCAGCACGACCATCAGGCCGTCGAGCACGGCCTCGGCGAAGCTGGTGGTCAGCGCTTTCTGGATCTGCTGCACGGCCATGAAGCGCGACCAGATGTCGCCCACCTGGCGCTTCTCGAACCACTCCAGCGGCAGCCGCAGCAGGTGGGCGAAGACGTTGAGCAGCCACTGCAGGTTGAGCGTGGCCGACAGCACCAGCACCGCCCAGGCGCGGCCGGCCGCGGTGAGCACCTGGATCAGCACCAGCATCGCGAAGGCGAGGCCGAGCGTCAGCAACAGGTCGCGGTCGCCGCTGACGAGCACGTCGTCGACCACCCACTGCATGAAGAACGGCGTCAGCAGCATGAAGGCTTCGAGCGCCAGCGCCAGCAGCAGCACCTGCGTCAGCCCGCGCCGCAGGCCGCTGACCGGGCCCAGCAGCGCGCGCAAGCGCGGGTCGCGCCGCTCGCGGGCGGGCTTGAAGTCGGCGCCGGGCTGCAGCTCCAGCGCCACGCCGGTGAAGTGCGGCGACAGCTCGGCCAGCTTCATCCGCCGCAGGCCGCGCGCCGGGTCGTGGATGGTGGCCACGCCGCGACGCACCGCGACCAGCACGACGAAGTGCGTGAGGTCCCAGTGCAGGATGCAAGGCGTCTGCAGCTGGTTGATCTCCTCCAGCTCGGCGCGCAACGGGCGCGACTGCAGGTGCAGCGCGTCGGCGATGCGCACCACGTCGGCCATGGTCAGCCCGCGGCTGGAGATCGGGAAGCGCCGGCGCAGCGTGGCCAGGTCGGTTTGCAGGCCGTGGGCGCCGGCGATCATCGCCAGGCAGGCCAGGCCGCATTCGGCGCCTTCGGTCTGCATCACCAGCGGCACGCCAGGCCCGCCGAAACGCAAGCGGCCCGAAGCGCTCATAACCGGCCTTGCAGGCCGAACAAGGGCTCGAACAGCCACTCGACGAGCCGCCGGCGTTCCAGCATCACGTCGGCCTGCAGACGCATGCCGGCCACCAGCGGCTGCGGCAGGGTGGCGGCCGAGGCCTCGTCCAGCGCGACGGTGATGCGAAACAGCGCTTGCCCGGGCTGCCCCGCTTGCTGCGTCTGCGTGCCGGCCAGCGCCAGCGCGGCCAGTTCACCGGCGGCCAGCGGCGTGCGCGAGACCTGCAGCACGCGGCCTTCGAGCTGGCCGAACTTCTGGTACGGAAAGGCTTCCAGCCGCAGCCGCACGGCCTGCCCCGGCCGCACGAAGCCCACCGCGCTGCTGGGCGCGTAGAGCTGGGCCTGCAGCACCGCGCCTTGCGGCACCAGGCTGGCCAGCGCCGAGGCCGGCGACACCGCCTGCCCGGGCTCGGCCAGCAGCGCGCTGACCATGCCGTCCTGCGGCGCGCGCACGATCAGCCGGCGCTCGCTGTCCTGTTCGGCGGCTTCCCGCGACAGCGCCGCCAGGTCGCGTTCGATGCCGCCCTGCGCGCTGCGCGTCAGCAGCGGCAGGCTCAGCCGTTCGCCTTCGAGCTGGGCCTGCTCGCGGTCGAGCGCGGTGCGCTGGCGCTGCAGGCCCTGGGCTTGCGCCTGCAGCGCCAGCAGCTCTTCCTTCTTGGCCAGCACCTGGGCGTCGGAGATGAACTGCTCGTTGCGCAAGGCCTCCAGCCGCGCCTGCGCCTGCTGGCCGAGCAGCAGCCGCTGCTGCTGCAACGCGATCTCGCGTTCGACCTGGGCGCGCTCGGCCTGCAATGCGGCCAGCCGGCGGTCCAGCGCGGCGCGCTGCGCGTCGGCCAGGCCTTCCTGCTGGCGCGCGGCGTCCTGCAGGCTGCGCTGGCGCTCGCTGAGGCTGCGCCTGACGTCCGCCTGCGCTTGCGCCAGCAGCCGCGGCCGCTCCAGCGCCAGCACGAACAGCACGTCGCCGGCGTGCACGGTCTGGCCTTCCTGGACGCGGCGCTCGATCACCGTGGCCGCTTCGGCCGGCACCAGGCGGATCAGGCCGCGGTCGGGCGACAGCACGCCGTCGACCGTAGCCTTGCGGGTGTAGTGCGCCGAAAAAAGAAAGCCCGCGATGGCCACTGCCACCGCGAGCACGCCGATCGTGACGAGGTCCATCGACAGGGGGCGAACCAGTTGGACGCGACCCAGCCAAGCGTCCCGCTGCCCCTGCAGGACTTCGTCTCGAAACAGCGAGCGAGCCATCGGCGATCCTCAGGCCCGCGCGGTGACGGCGATCACCGCTGGAATAAAGCCACGCCCGATCTTGTTGCCGGAAGCCACAGAGGGGGCGCGAGGCCGCCGGCTCGGGCGTGGAAAACCGTAGCCGCGCGCCGCAACGGCGCGCCGGCAGAAAGCATCAGCCGGCAGGCGCGGACGAATTCCGCGCCGCCGCCTTCGACTTACCAAGTGCCGTTGGGGCCCCAGGTACCGTTCGGGCCAGCGCCGCTCACGGCCTTCAGGTCGGCGGGCTGCAGCGGCACCGGCTGGCTGGGCGCGACCGGCTTGACCTGGACGGCGGGGGCACGGCGGGTGAAGAAGCGGATCGGCAGCATGGTGGGTCTCCGGGGCTGGAACGATGTGCGAAAGTGCACGTTCGGAGAGATTGGAGCAGCGACGCGCTTTCACAACCACTGTCACCCCTTACAGGTGGGCAGCACGTCGCCCCGCTTCCTTGCGCCGGATCAGATCAGTGGATCAGGCCCAGCCGCAACGCCTTCAGCACCGCCTGGTGCTTGCTGGCGCAGCCCAGCTTGTGCATGGCGTTGTTGACGTGCAGCACCGCGGTGCGCTCGCTGATGCCGAGGATGGCGCCCACCTCCCAGGCCGTCTTGCCGTCCATGGTCCAGCGCAGCGCTTCCAACTCGCGCGGCGTCAACGACGGACGTTCGGCCTGCAAGGTGTCCGGCAGGAAGAGCCGCAGCGCCGCCTCCTGCGCGTGCACGGCAAAGAGCTGCAGGTCGGCCACCACGCGCTGCAGTTCGTGGCTGTCCTCGGGCAACGGCTGGTCGCGATCGACGCCGAGAAAGAAATGGCGCCCCTCGGGCATATGCAGCGCCAGCGCAATGCCGTTCTGATAGCCGAACTGCGCCTGCTGCTCCCACTTGTCCAGCGCACCCGACGACAGATAGGTGTCGCGAGTCCAAACGATCGGCACGCTTTGCCGGCGGCAGTGCTGCATCACCGGATCGCGACGGCCGCTGCCGGGATCGCTGAAGGTGTCGGCGTAGGCCTGCGGCGTGTTGTCGACGACGAAGAATTCGCTGCTGCCCAGGCCGCGGTCGACCACGGTCATCGCCGACACCGTCTCGAAGCCCAGCGCTTGCGCAAAGCGCACGACCTCGCCGCGAAACTCGTCGCGACTCTGCGCCTTCATCACGGAGGTATAGCCACCCGGGAGCATCGATTTCTTGCGTTCCAAACGACGTCGTGCCGCCACGGCGGCGGTGCCGGGCCTGACAGGCCTTACAGGCCTTACAGGCCTGCTAGGCCTTACAGCTTTCGATCCGCGGTCTCCCCACCACACTGCGGCCCATGAACCCAACGTCACTTCATCTGGCCGAGCGCGCCCCGCTCGCCGTCATGCCGTGGTCATTGCGCGCATGGCCGCCGCTATTGTGGCAGGCCGCCGGCGGCCAACCTACGGAGTTCCACCACCTCAGCACGCGAGTCACCGCGAACCACGGCGGATTGCACAGTCGGGTGGCCGGCCAGACCATCTGGGCGGGCATCGTCGGCGGCAGCGACGCCGGCATGGCCTGGGATTGGGTGGAGATTTCCGCCGGCGTGGTGGCGATGGCCGATCCGATGTCGGTGATCACCAATCTGCGCATCGTCGGCGACGCCGGCGAGGTGCTGACCGCCGCCGAAGCCGCGCTCTACCTCAACGGCATCGTGCACGCGCTGCCTTGGCAGGACGCGGTCGGGCGCGCGCTGGCCACCTGCCACTGATTCAGCGCGTCATCGCCGATCAGGCCAGGGCGCTGCGCTGCAGCCGCCGCGCCACGCCCCAGACGCTGATGGCCGCGAGCAGCAGGCACAGCAGCAGCGGCGGGCCCAGGTCGGCGGCGGCCAGTGTCTCGCCGCGCAGCACGCGGTTCATCAGCAGCACCTGCGCCAGCGCCGGCACCCAGCGCTGCCAGGGCGGCTCGCCCCCGGGGCCGAACAGCGACAGCAGCGGCAGCAGCGAGACCACCAGCACCAGAACCGAGGTGCTGGCCTGCGCCTCCTTGACGCTGCGGCAGCGCACGGCCAGCAGCATCAGCAGGCCCGACAGCGCGCCGGCCAGCGGCAGCAGCAGCGCCAGGAACAACGCCAGCTCGCGCGGGCCGAAGCGGAACAGCGCGGCCAGCGTCTCGCTGCGCAGCAGCCATTGGCCCGGCAGAAAGCTCAGGCAGCTCAGCAGCGCGATCAGCATCGCCACCGCCGACACCGCCGCCCACTTGCCCAGGGCCAGCGCGGCGCGCGGCGCCGGGTTCATCAGCAGCGGCTCCAGCGAGCCGCGTTCGCGCTCGCCGGCGGTGCTGTCGAGCGCAGCGTTCAAGGCGCCGTAGAGCACGGCCATCAGCACGAAGAAGGGCAGCATCGCGGTGAACTGCAGCGCGCGCGCCGCCGGGTCGGCGAGGTCGCGCGGCTCGAACTGCACCGCCTCCAGCAGCGTCGGCGAGACGCCGCGCCAGGCCAGGCGCAGCAGCGTCTGCTCGCGGTTGAAGCCTTGCAGAAGTTGCAGCACGCGGCCGCTGGCGGCCTGCGCGCGGCGGTTGCCGCTGCTGCCCAGCACCTCGACCAGCGGCGCGCGGGCGGCGGCCAGTTCGGCCTCGAAGCCCGGCGCGACGACGACCACCGGGTCGCCGAGCCGGCTGTCGCGCAGCAGCCGCTCGTAGTCGGGCGGCGCGGCGCGCACGCGCCAGGTCTGGCGTTCGATGTAGTTGCGCAGCGTGGGCGCGTGCTCGATGCCGGCGACCACCACTTCGCGCGCCTGCGCGCGACGCTCGGCGTCGGCCACCAGCGTCGACAGCAGCGCCAGCACCAGCGGCCCCAGCGCCACCGAGCTGAGCAGCACCACGGCCAGCGTGCGGCGGTCGCGCAGCGCGTCGAGCAGCTCCTTGCGAAAGACGATCCAGGCGGCCCACATCGGCATCAACCGGCCCGGCCCGCGAAGGCCAGCGCGACGAAGGCCTGCTCGAAGTCGGCGCTGCCGGTGCGCCGGCACAGCTCGGCCACGCTGCCGCTGGCCACCGTGCGGCCGGCGGCCATCACCACCACCTGGTCGCACAGCCGCTCGACCTCCTGCATCACGTGGGTGGAGAAGACGATGCACTTGCCTTCGTCGTCGCGCAGGCGGCGCAGCGTGTCGCGCAGCGCGCGCGTGGCCATCACGTCCAGGCCGTTGGTCGGCTCGTCGAGGATGAGGTTGGGCGGGTCGTGCACCAGCGCACGGGCCAGCGCCGTCTTCATGCGCTCGCCCTGGCTGAAGCCTTCGGTGCGGCGGTCGAGCAGCGCGCGCAGCTCCAGCGTCTGCGCCAGCTGCTCGGTGCGCGCTTGCGCGGCGGCTTCGTCCAGGCCTTGCAGCCGCGCGTAGTAGACGATGTTCTCGCGCGCCGTCAGCCGCGGGTACAGGCCGCGCGCGTCGCTCAGCACGCCCAGCCGCGCCAGCGCGGCCGAGCGCCGGCGCGCAACGTCGATGCCGTCGACGCGGATCTGCCCGCCGTCGGGCGGCAGCAGCCCGGACACCAGGCGCAGCGTGGTGGTCTTGCCGGCGCCGTTGCTGCCCAGCAGGCCGGTGATGCAGCCATCGGCGGCGCGCCAGGAGGCGCCGTCCACCGCCAGCAGTTCGCGCCGGCGGCGGCCGCGGCCTTGCACGAAGCCCCGCCGCAGGCCGTCGATCTCGATCAAGGCGCGACTCCGGCCGCGGCCGGCGGGCGGAACACCGGCGGCCGCGGCAAGCCGTCGGCGCAGCGGCCGTCGAGCGCCAGCGCCTGGGCTTCGTCGTCGGCATTGACGAAGCGGAAGACCTGCTCGCGCAGGCAGTCCAGGCCCAGCAAGCCGTGGCCGGCGTTGGGCACCACCCAGTGCCGCGCCTTCGGGCCCAGCGCGGCGGCCACGCGCGCGCCGTGGCGCGGCGGCGTCACCGGGTCGAGCGCGCCCGACAGCAGCAGCACCGGCACCGGCGCCGGGCGCAGGCGGCGGAAATCGGCCGGCAGCTCGGCGCGCGGCCATTCGGCGCAGACCTGGCGGTAGAGCGCCGCGCTGCCGGCACTGAAGATCGACGCTGACGACGGTGACGAGGGCGCCGATGCCGCCGGCGCCGCGGCCGTGGCTGGCGGCAGATCCTCGCTGCAGATCACCGAGAAGTGCATGCCTTGCGCCAGCGCGGCGCCGCGCCCGCCGGACAAGGCGGCCGCCAGGCCGACCAGCGGCGTCCAGCGGCCGGCGGCGGCCTCTTCGATGGCCGGCGGCAGCGCCGCCGCCAGCGCCGGTGCGTACAGCGGCCCGCGCACCAGGCCGGCCAGGCCGTCGGGCGTGAGGCGCAGGCGCTGCTCGCGGCCGTTGATGGGGTGCGGCACGCTCACAAGCAAATGTGGCTCTGCCACTTTGCTTGACCCCCGCGGGGGGCGGGCTGGGCGCAGCCCGGCCCTGGGGGCGCTCACTTCCTTCGGCAGCGCGGCCAGCAAGCGCTGCCAATGCTCGCGCAAGCGCGGGTGGCGGGCGCGGCAATCGGCATCGGCCTCGCACCAGGCCAGCAGGCCTTCGAACGCCGTGTTGGCGTCGACGGCCATGGCATCCGGCAGCGCCATGTCGGGCGGCGCCACGCCATCCAGCACGACGCGGCGCACGGCCTGCGGAAACTGCCGCAGGTAGTCCAGCGCCGCCCGCGTGCCGTAGGAAACGCCGATCAGGTCGATGCGTTCGGCGCCCAGTGCGCGGCGCACGGCGTCGAGGTCCTGCATCGCCAGCGGCGTGGTGTAGCGGCGCAGGTCGCCCTGCGGCAACTGCTGCAGGGCCTGCCGGCAGCGCGCCAGCGCGGCCACCTGCGCCACAGGATCCAGGCTGTCGCGCAGCTCGCGCCCCGGCTGCTCGTCGTCGTCGCAGCGCAGCGGCGCGCTGCGGCCGGTGCCGCGCTGGTCGACCAGCACGATGTCGCGGCGGTTGGAAAAGCGTGCCAGCCAGTGGCCGATGGGGCCGGCCAGCTCGATGGCGCTCTGGCCGGGGCCGCCGGCGATGAAGAACACCGGGTCCGGCTTGCGCTGGCGCGACAGCGCCGGCAGCACGGCGAAGTGCACCGTGATCGACGGGCCGCCGGCCGCCGCCGGATCGAGCGGCCGCTGCACCTGGCCGCACCACGCCGGGTGCTCGACGCCGCGCAGCGCGCAGGGCTGCAGCCCGGGCGCCGGCGGCGTCGTGGCCGCGGCCAGCGTGGGCAGCAGCGCCATGGCGCCGGCGGCGGCAAGCCGCCGCTTCATCCCTTGTTGACGTGAAAAGCGCATATCTTCTTCGGCGCGGACGAGCGTATCAGGCACGCCGCCCGGCCGGGGCCGGGGCATGATCGCGGTTTCGCCGTCCGTGGGTCACTTCTTCGCCACCATGATGCATCGCCCGCTTTCCGCCGCCGCCACCGCCGTCGCCGTGGCCGCCGCCTTGTTGATCTCCGCCTGCGGCGGCTCGTCCGAAGCCGACATGCTGAACGCGGCGCGCGGCTTCATCGAGAAGCAGGACCACCGCTCGGCCGTGATCCAGCTCAAGTCGCTGCTGCAGAAGAACGCCCAGCTCGGCGAGGCGCGTTACCTGCTGGGGCGTTCGCTGCTGGAGCAGGGCGACGTCAATGCGGCGCTGGTCGAGCTGCGCAAGGCCGCCGACCTGAAGTACGACCCCGTCAAGGTGACGCCGCTGCTGGCGCGCGCGCTGCTGGCGCAGGGCGAGTACGGCGCGCTGACCGGCCAGTTCGCCGGCACCAAGCTGCCCGACGCGACGGCGCAGGCCGAGCTGTCGGCGGCGCTGGCCACCGCCTTCTTCGCGCAAAAGCAGAACGACCAGGGCGAGGCCTACATCGCCGAGGCGCTGCAGGCCGCGCCGCAGAACGTGGCGGCCCGGCTGCTGCGCGCCCGCGTGCTGGCCGACAAGCAGCAGGTGCCGCAGGCCAAGGCGCTGGTCGACGAGGTGCTGGCCGGCGACCCCAAGGCCGCCGAGGCCTGGATGCTCAAGGGCGAGATGGCGCTCAACATCGACAAGGACCGCAAGGCGGCGATCGAGGCCTTCCGCAAGGCCGCCGCGGCCAAGCCCACGCTGCTGGCGGCGCATGTCTCGGCGGTCACGACGATGTTCCTCGAAGGCGACGCCGCCGCCGCCACCGCGCAGGTGGCGGAGATGAAGAAGACCTTCCCCAACCACCCGCGCACCAAGTTCTTCGAAGCCGAGCTGGCCTTCAACGCCAAGGACTACAAGGCCGCGCGCGAGCACATCCGCCCGGTGGTGGTGGCGCTGCCCAACAACGCGCTGGCGCTGCAGCTGGCCGGCGCCGCCGAGTTCCGGCTGGGCGACTACGCGCAGGCCGAGACCTACCTGGGCAAGGCGCTGCAGCTGTCGTCGGAGCTGCCGATCGCGCGCACGATGCTGGCGCAGATCTACCTGCGCACCGGCCAGCCGCAGAAGACGCTGTCGATGCTCGACCCGCTGCTGGCGCGCAACCCGAGCGCCGGGCTGCTGCAGCTTGCCGCCGAGGCCCATCTGCAAGGCGGCGACCCCAAGAAAGCCGAAGAGCTGTACCAGAAGGCCGCCAAGATCAAGCCCGACGACCCGCGCATCCGCACCGCGCTGGCGCTCAGCGAGTTCGGCAAGGGCAAGACCGACGCCGCCATCTCCGAGCTGGAGCAGATCGCCGGCAGCGACAAGGGCGCGCTGGCCGACCTGGCGCTGGTCAGCGCGCACCTGCGCAAGCGCGAGGTCGACAAGGCGCTGAAGGCCATCGACGCGCTGGAGAAGAAGCAGCCCGACAAACCGCTGGCGCCGATGCTGCGCGGCCGCGTGCTGGTGCTGAAGAAGGACATCGACGGCGCGCGCGCGCAGTTCCAGAAGGCGTTGTCGATCGACAAGCTCTACTTCCCGGCGGTGGCCGGCCTAGCCGCGCTGGACCTGGCCGCCAACAAGCCGGCCGAGGCCCGCCAGCACTTCGACACGCTGCTCAAGGCCGACCCCAACAACGTGCCCGCCAAGCAGGCGCTGGCCGCGTTGCTGACGCGCACCGGCCACACCGGCGACGAGGTGGCCAAGCTGCTGACCGACGCCGTCAAGCAGAACCCGAACGACGTGCGCGCCCAGCTCATGCTGATCAACTTCTACCTCGAACGGCGCGAGGCCAAGCAGGCGATCAGCGCCGCCACCGAGGCCAGCAAGACGCTCGTCAACCACCCCGACATCCTGATGGCGCTGGGCCGCGCCTACCTGGCCGGCAGCGACATGCAGCAGGCCATCAGCACCTTCAACAAGCTCGCCGTGGCGCAGCCGAAGTCGGCGCAGCCCTACCTGGGCATGGCCGACGCCAACCTGGCGTTGAAGGACCGTGCCGCGGCGGCGCGCAACCTCAAGCGCGCGCTGGAGCTGGAGCCGCGGCTGCTGCAGGCGCGGCGCGGGCTGGTGGCCATCGCGCTGGCCGAGCGCCAGGTCGGCGAGGCGATGGAGCTTTCCAAGGCAGTGCAGAAAGACCTGCCCGACGAGGCCGTGGGCTACGTGCTGGAAGGCGACGTCGAGGGCTACCGCAAGAACCTCAAGGCCGCGCTGGCCGCCTACCAGAAGGGCCTGGCCAAGGCCAACCCGCAGGAAGCCTCGACCCGCACGCACAACACGATGATCGCGCTGGGCCAGACCGCCGAGGCCGAGCAGTTCGCCAACAAGTGGATCACCGACCACCCCGGCGACCCGATCTTCCCCTTCTACCTGGCCGACCGCGCGCTCGCCGCGCGCGACTTCGCCGCCGCCGAGGCGCGCTACCGCAAGGTGGTGGAGCTGCAGCCCAACAACGCGCTGGCGCTGAACAACATCGCCTGGCTGCTGGTGCAGCAGGGCAAGCCCGGCGCGGTGGAGTTCGCCGAGCGCGCCAACCGGCTGCTGCCCGGCCGGCCGCCGCTGATGGACACGCTGGCCACGGCGCTGGCCGCCGACAAGCAGGTGCCGCGCGCGCTGGAGCTGCAGAAGCAGGCCGTCGACCGCTCGCCCGAAGACGGCGGCCTGCGCCTGAACCTGGCCAAGCTCTACCTGCAGAGCGACCAGAAGGGCATGGCACGCAACGAGCTGAAGAAGGTCGAGGCGATGGGCCGCAAGTTCGCCAACCAGGAAGAGGTCACCAAGCTGCTGGGCACGTTGTAGCCGCCGCGCCGCACGCGGCGGCTGCAAGCTGCGGCTGCAGTCTGCGGCGTCAACCGGCCGGCTTCGGCGCCGCCGCACCCGCGGCCGCCGCCGCCCCCAGCAACGACCGGCAGGCCGCGCGCCGGCCCTCGGCCGCGTCGACCTTGACGCACACGCCGTCCAGCCGCGCCTGCAGCCGCTTGACGGCGACGGCATGGCTGCCGTCCTGGTTCCAGGTCTGCAGGCTGCGGCCGACGCGGCGCATCGACGCCGCGCTGCGCTTGTAGAAGGCGCCGCCGTCGGCCGCCGCTTCCGCGAACAGCTGGCCGGCGACGGCCTCGATGCGCGCGGCATCGCCCGGCGCCAGGTCGACCAGCGCCTGCAGGTAGCCGGCGCCCCATTGCAGCCGCGTGGCCGGGCCCTGGCTGCGGTCGAAGGCCTGCGCGTACCAGCGCAGCGCTTCGTCCTTGCGGCCGAGCTTGCGGTACTGGCCGCCGAGCTGGCTCATCAGGTAGTAGGGCGCCGGGCTGCGCGCCAGGTTGCGCAGCAGCAGCGATTCGGCCTCGGGCCACAGCCCGGCGCGCTGCAGCGCGTGCGCGGCCGACGGGATCACCGCCTGGCGCTCGTAGCCGTCGCTGATGTCGCGGTCGGCGGCGGCCACCTCCTCGCGCAGCTCGCGCTGCAGCGCCGGCGGCAGCGGCGGGTTCAGTTCGCTGCGCGGCAGCTCGATGCGGGCCAGGTCGATGCGCGAGATCAGCGCCGACATGCGGTCGCCGCGCGACAGGCCGGCATCGCCCTGCAGGCGCTTGAGCGCCGGCTCGAAGCGCTCGACGAACGCCTGCCGCTGCGCCGGCGTGTCGCCGAGTGCGCGCACCATTTCCGGCGCCGCGTTGACCAGGATGTCGGCGAACGCGCGGGTTTGCGCCGGGTCGGCCAGCACCTGGCGCACGCGCTCGCGGATCGGTTCGTCGGCCTTCAGGCCCTTGCCGTCGTCGCTGGCGGCCACCGCCTTCAGCCACAGCCGGGTGCGGGTCTCGGCATCGGCGCCGCTGCCGGGCTTGTCGGCCGCCGGCGCCAGCTCGGCCAGCACGCCGGCGGCATCGGTGCCGGCGAGGCCCTGGCTGTCGTCGGTCTCGAAGCTGTAGAACGCCAGCAGCCGCCACTCGGCCGCCGCCAGCGGCTTGCCGGCGCGCGCGTCGGCCAGCACCGCCTTGAACGGGCGGCCACCGGCCAGCCCCAGGCGCAGCAGCGCCATCACCTGTTCGGCATCGGCCTCGCCGGGCAGCCGCGTCAGCTCGGCGCCGTCGGGCTTGAGCAGCACCAGCGTCGGGTAGCCGTTGACCTTGAACTGCTGGCCCAGCTTCTGCGCGCCGGGCCGGTCGCCATCCACGTGCACGGCGACGAACGAGCGCGACAGCGCCGCGAAGTCCTGGCGGTTGAACAGCGTCGCCTTGAGCTGGTTGCACGGCGGACACCAGGTGGCGCCCCAGTACAGCAGCACCGGCTTGTGGCCGCTGCGCGCCTGCGCGAAAGCGCGGTCGATGTCGGCCGGCGCCGCGGCGCTGAGCCAGGCGACCTGCGGCGAAGGCACGGCGGCAGACGCGGGGCCGGCGCCGGCGGCCAGCAGCAGCGCCGACAGCATCCAGGCGGCTGGCGAAGACCAGGGAGAACTTTTCATCGGCGGGATTGTGCGGCGGCCGCGGACACCCCGCAGACGAGTGCCCCAAGTCGCGCGGTGAGCGAGCAAAAGCAACGCCGCCGGCAGTGACCCCCCGCCTACCATGCCGCGGTGGACACCAGCATGACCAATCGATCGCCGCACCGCTGCGCCCGCCGCTGGCGCCAACGGCTGCTGTGTCTGAGCCTGTCGGCACTGGCGCTGGCCGCGGCGGCCGCAGCCGACCCCAAGGCGTCGCGCCTCTACGAAGACGCGCTGCAGCGCTTCGACAAGAAGGACTTCGCCGGTGCCGTGCTGCAGCTGAAGAACGCGCTGCAGGTCGACGCCAGCCTGCTGCCGGTGCACGTGCTGCTCGGCAAGTCGCTGCTCGCGCAGGGCCAGCCGATTCCGGCCGAAGCCGCTTTCGTCGAGGCGCTGCGGCTGGGCGTCAGCCGCGAGGAGATCGTGGTGCCGATGGCGCGCGCCGCGCTGGACAGTGGCAAGGCCCGCATGGTGCTGGACGACGAGCGCTTTGCGGACAAGGACTTGCGGCCGGCCACCCGCTTCGCGCTGCTGGTGCTGAAGGCCGGCGCCGCCGACGACGTGGGCGACCGCCGCCTGGCGCAGCAGTTGCTGGACCGCGCGCGCGAGGTCGACCCGTCGGCGCCCGACGCCTGGGTGGCCGAGGCGAAGCTGCGCATCCGCCAGGGCCAGCTGCGCGAAGCCCAGGCGGCGGCCGACAAGGCCTTGTCGCTGGCCACGGCCGGGCGCGCGGCCATGCCCGCGTACGTGCGCGGCACCGTCTCGCACGTGCAGGGCGACCTGAAGGGCGCCTTGTCGTTCTACGACCAGGCGCTGCAGGCCGAGCCCGACCAGGTGGACGCCCTGGTGTCGCGCGCCGGCCTGCTGCTCGACCTCAACCGGCCGGCGGACGCGGCGCGCGACGTCGACGCGCTGCTCAAGCTGGCTCCCAACGACGCCCGCGGCCAGTACCTGTCGGCCTTGCTGGCCGAGCGCAACGGCCGCGCGGCCGACTCGAAGGCGGCGCTGTCGCGCGTCACGGCCGTGCTCGACCCGATTCCGATCGAGGCGCTGCGCTATCGCCCGCAGCTGCTGATGATGGGCGGACTGGCGCATTTCGGCCTCAACGAGATCGAGAAGGCCAAGCCCTACCTCGAAGGCGTGCTGCGTGAGCAGCCCGGCAGCCCGGCGGCCAAGGTGCTGGCCCGCATCCAGCTGCAGCAGCGCGACTTCGGCCGCGCGGTCGAGGCGCTGGACAACTACCGGCGCCAGCAGCCCCGCGATCCGCAGGCCATCGTGCTGCTGGCCTCGGCGCACATCGGCCAGGGACGCCACGCGCGCGCGATCAGCCTGCTGCAGGCGGCGCTGCAACAAGAGCCGCGGCCGGAGTTCCAGCAAGCGCTGGGCATGGCCTACCTGAAGGCCGGCCAGCTGAAGCCCGCGCTGGCCGAACTGGAAGCGGCCTACCGGCGTGACCCGAAAGCCGTTTCGACCGGCGCCGCGCTTGGTGCGCTGTACCTGCAGACGGGGCAGCCGGCCAAGGCGGTGCAGGTGGCCGAGCAGCTCAACAAGGCCGTGAAAGACCAGCCGGGACTGTTGTTCCTGCTGGGCAAGGCGCGCCTCGAAGCGGGCGACCCGAAGGCGGCGCGCACGGCGTTGGAGGGCGCGCTCAAGGCCGACCCGCGCTTCGTCGACCCGCACATCGAGCTGGCCCGAATGGAGCTGCAGGCCGGCGACGTGACGGCGGCCGAGCGACGGCTGTCCGCCGCCCTCGAACGCGAACCCAAGCACGTCGGTCTGCTCTCGCTGGTCGGCCAGGTCATGACGCGCCAGGGCCGCTTCGACGAAGCCCAGCGCTGGTTCGAGAAGGCCGACGACCACAGCGCCCCCGACGACATTGACCACGGCATGCGCCTCGTCGAGTTCCACCTGGCGCGCGGGCAGGTGGATCGCGCGCGCGAGGCCATGAAGCGGGTCACCGCCAAGTCGCCGGACGCGCCGCGCGTGCTGGCGATGCAGGCCCGCGTCGAGCTGGCCGGCGGCGACCCGCGCGCTGCCAAGGCCACGCTGGCGCGCGCCTCGGCCGCGGCGGCCGACGAGGTCGAGCCGCTGGTGGCCATCGCCGAACTGCAGTTGGCGGCCGACGACGTCGCCGGCGCGGCGCACAGCGCCGGCAAGGCGCTGAAGGCGTCGCCGCAGCACCTCGGCGCCCAGGTCTTGCTGGCGCGCACCGACATCCTGCTCGGCAACCTGGCGGCGGCCGAACAGCGCGTGCGCGAGCTGGCCCAACGGCTGCCCAAGGCGGGCATCGGCCATTCACTGCTGGGCGAGGTCGCCGTTGCGCGCAAGCAGGACGCGGCCGCCGCCGCGGCCTTCCGGCGCGCCTACGAGCTCGACAACGACCAGGCCGCGCTGCTGCGCTGGTTCGGCCACCTCGCGCGCAGCCAGCCCGCCGAGGCGATGCGCGTCGCCGAGCAATGGCTGAAGAAGCACCCGCAAGACCTCGTCGTCATGCGCTCGCTAGCCGACGCCCAGGCCCGCGGCCGCGACTGGCCGGCGGCGCGCCGAACGTACGAAGCCTTGCTGAAGGCGCGCCCCGACGACGCCGAGGTGCTGAACAACCTAGCCAACGTCCTGCTGGCGCAGAAGGACGCGGCGGCGCTGAAGACCGCCGAGCGCGCCCACGCGCTGCAACCCAACGCCGCCCACATCATCGGCACGCTGGGCTGGGCGGCGCAACGCGCGGGGCAGTCGGAGCGCGCGCTCCAACTGCTGCGCGACGCCCGGCTGCGCAACCCCGACAGCGCGCAGACGCGCTACTACCTGGGCGCGACGCTGGCCGCCATGGGCCGCAACGGCGAGGCCAGGGCCGAGCTGGCGGCCGCCGTCAAGTCGAACCGCCCCTTCGACGGCCAGCAGGATGCCCAAGCCCTGCTGCAGACCCTCAATTGAGGGGGTTCGAGGCCGTCAAGTATTTTTACAGTTGTATCTGCAACGCGGTGTTTCCAAATTCAAGTGGTTGATTTGTCGCGATTTTTCAAGCCGGCCCACTTTCTGCTAAGAAATTTTCAGCAGAAAAGGACGCGACATGACCACTTTCAACTCTTTTTGCCGAACCCTCGCGGTGAGCGCGCTGACCGCACTGGGCGCCGGGGTGGCCCAGGCTGACGCCAGCTGGGACATCGTCGCTTGCACCGGCGGCACGAAGCTCGCCGCCGGCTACACCAGTTGCGGTGGCGTCGGCGCCAGCGGCGTGACGATGAACGTCACGGCCTACACGTCGACCGGCAGCACCTTCTCGGCGGCGTCGATCAACGACGGCGGTTCGTACACCGGCGTTTGGAGCGGGAGCGAAAACTCCGGCACCTCCAGCAGCACCAATTCGCCGAACCACGCGATCGACAACTACACCTCGTACGGCAACGCCTACGAAATGGTGTTGCTGTCGTTCTCCAAGGCCGTCGACATCAGCCAGCTGGTCGCCACCTGGGCCAACAATACCGGCGGTGACGCCGACTTCCAGGTCTATCGCTGGACGGCGGCCGCCGGCCCCGCGATGACCAGCCTGAGCCCCTCGTCGATGTCGTCCTGGGTGCTGGCCTCGGCAGCAGGTCAGGACTTCAAGACCGGCGGTCTGAGCCAGAACATCAGTGACGGCACCTACTATTCCAGCTACTGGCTGGTCTCGACGGCCTTCGGCGGCTCCAACGACGCCTTCAAGCTGGGCACGGTCTATGCCACCGGCGTGTGCACGAACAGCACCGCACCGGGCACGAGCTGCTCGCCTTCGCAAAGCGGCAGCGTGCCCGAGCCGGTGTCGCTGGCGCTGTTCGGCGTTGCCGTCCTGGGTGCCCGCGTGGCGCGCCGGCGCCAGGCGCCCCCGCTGGCCTGACGCGGCGGCTCACGCCCCGCAAGCGAAGCCGCCGCGAGGCGGCTTCTTGCATGGGCGGTGCCCGCCGCTCAAGGCTCGACCTTCACGCCCTTCCAGAAGGCCAGCCGGCCCTTGATCGACGCCGCGGCGTCCTTGGGCTCGGGGTAGGTCCACACGGCATCGGGGTTGGCGTCGCCATCGACGAACAGCGTGTAGTAGCTGGCCTGGCCCTTCCACGAGCACATGGTCTTGGTGTTGCTCGGCAGCAGGTACTTGCGGTCGACGGCTTCGGCCGGAAAGTAGTGGTTGCCTTCGACCACCACGGTGTCGTCGCTCTCGGCCACCACGGTGCCGTTCCAGATCGCTTTCATCGCGCTGCTCCCGGCCCCGGCGATGGGGCCTGTTGCGCCGTATTTTGAGCGCGGCGCGCGGGAGCGTTCAGGTCGCCAGCATCAGCTGCACCGCGAGGTCGGGCACCAGGTCCTGGTGCTCGATCACCGCCAGCCCCTGGCGCAGGTCGAGGCTGGAATCGAACCAGCCGCAGCCGAAGGCGCGCTCGGGCTCGGTCGGCGGGGGCATCGGGTCGTCGGGCCGTCGATGAACGACCGCCGCAGCTGGCGCGCCGCGCCGCCACCAGTGTTCCACGCAGATCCACAAGCTCATCGCAGCACTCCTCGCTCGCGGCCCGGCCGGGTGGCCAGGTCTCGTGGAGGCAGATGCTCGGCCAGGCCGCGCCCGGCGGCCATCGCCCGGACGGCGGCTCGGCGGGGGCCCCGCAGCCGGGGGCCCTCCAACGGGCCGGGCGGCGTCAGGCCGCCGGCGGCGCGGTGTCGACGAAGCTCGGCCGCGCGGCCAGCTTGTCGTGCAGCTTCTTGAGGTTGGGGTAGGGCGTGCGCCAGTCGATCTGCGCGAAGCGGAAGTCCAGGTAGCCCAGCGCGCAGCCCACGGCCACGTCGGCCAGCGTGTAGTGGTTGCCCACGCAAAAGGGCTTGTCGCCCAGGCCCTGGCTCATGGCCTTCAGCGCCGCCTGCACGCGCGACATCTGGCGCTCGATCCAGGCCTGGCAGCGCTGCTCGGCGCTGCGGCCGGCCCAGGTCTGCTCCAGCCGGGCGGCGACGGCGGCGTCCAGCACGCCGTCGGCCAGCGCTTCCCAGGTGCGCACTTCGGTGCGTTCGCGGCCCGGCGGCGGGATCAGCTTGCCGACCGGCGACAAGGTGTCGAGGTATTCGACGATGACGCGCGAGTCGAACACCGCCTCGCCGCCTTCCATCACCAGGCACGGCACCTTGCCCAGCGGGTTGGACGCCATCACCGACTCGGTGCCCCAGGGGTCTTGCAGCAGGAACTGGAAGTCGAGCTTCTTCTCCGCCATCACGACACGCACCTTGCGCACGTAAGGGCTGGTCAGCGAACCGATCAGTTTCATGTAGTGTTGTGCTGTGCCTGCGAGAGGCGGGCGCCGTCCCTATCCGAAGTCATTCTAGCCACGCACCCTTCGTGCGAAGGGGCCGCGGCCCGGGGGGTGCGGACGCGCTTCAGCGGGCGAGCGTGAAATCGACACTCGGCGGCCGGCCGGGCAACTGCAGCGCCACCTGCCGCTCGGGCGCGCGCGCCAGCACGTGGCCGCCGCGCACCACCAGCAGGCGCGGCGCGCGCAGGCGGATGGCCTCGGCCGGCGAGCGCGCCTGCAGCAGCACGAAGTCGGCGCGGCAGCCGACCTCCAGCCCATAGCCGTCGAGGCCCAGGATGCGCGCGTTGTTGACGGTGACCGCGTCGAAGCACTGGCGCATGCCTTGCTGCGAGGTCATCTGCGCGACGTGCAGGCCCATCGCGGCGACCTCCAGCATGTCGCCGCTGCCGAGCGAATACCAGGGGTCGAGCACGCAGTCGTGGCCGAAGCCGACGTTGATGCCGGCGGCCAGCAGCTCGGGCACGCGCGTCATGCCGCGGCGCTTGGGGTAGCTGTCGTGCCGGCCCTGCAGCGTGATGTTGATCAGCGGGTTGGCCACGGCGTGGACGCCGGCCTCGCGCATGAGCGGCAGCAGCTTGCTGACGTAGTAGTTGTCCATCGAGTGCATCGACGTCAGGTGCGAGCCGGTCACCCGCCCCTGCAGCCCCAGCCGCTGGCTGTGAAAGGCCAGCGTCTCGATGTGGCGCGACAGCGGGTCGTCGCTTTCGTCGCAATGCATGTCGACCGGCAGCGCGCGTTCGGCGGCCAGTTCGCACAGCAGCCTGACCGATTGCGCGCCCTCGTCCATCGTGCGTTCGAAATGCGGAATGCCGCCGACCACGTCGACGCCGAGGTCGAGCGCGCGTTTCAGTTGATCCAGCGCGCCCGGGCTGCGCAGCACGCCGTCCTGCGGGAAGGCGACGAGTTGCAGTTCGAGGTAAGGCGCGACGCGGCGCCGCACCTCCAGCAGCGCTTCGACGGCCAGCAGCCGCGGGTCGCAGACGTCGACGTGCGAGCGGATGGCCAGCAGCCCTTGCGCCACCGCCCAGTCGCAGTACTGCAGCGCGCGCTCGACCAGCGCCTCCTGCGTGAGCTGCGGCTTCAGCTCGCCCCACAGCGCGATGCCTTCCAGCAAGGTGCCGCTGGCGTTGACGCGCGGCAGCCCGTAGCTGAGCGTGGCGTCCATGTGGAAGTGGGCGTCGACGAAGGGCGGCGAGAGCAGCCAGCCGCCGGCGTCGACGACCGTCGCGCCCTCGGGCGCGGCCAGCCCCGGCTGCAGCGCCGCGATGCGGCCGTCGCGCACCAGCAGGTCGACGCCCTGGCGGCCATCGGGCAAGGTGGCGTTGCGGATCAGCATGGCGCGCCAGCATAAGGCCGCGCACAAGGGCACGAACTAGGCCACGAACCAGGCCGCGCAGATGGCCGCGCCCGATGCCGGGCCCGCGGGCTCAGGCGCCGAACCACTGCACGCGCTGGCCGGCCGCCGACCACTCGTCGTAGCGGGCGGCGAACATCGCCTCGATGCGGTTGCGCTTGACCTTGAAGGTCGGGGTGACCAGGTCGTTGTCCACCGTCCACGGCTCGCGCATGACCACCAGGCAATCCAGCCGCTCGTGCGGGTCCAGCGCTTCGTTGACCGCCTGCAGGTGCGCCTGCAGCGAGGCTTGCAGCGCCGCGCGGCCCTCTTGCCGGCCGGCGCGGGCAGCGGCCTCGGCGTTGAGCATCACCAGCGCCAGCGGCTGGCCGAGGTTGGCGCCGGTCACGCAGCAGGCCTCGATCGCGCCATGCGTCACCAGCCGGTCTTCGATCGGCGCCGGCGCCACGTACTTGCCCTTGCTGGTCTTGAACAAGTCTTTCACGCGGCCGGTGATGCGCAGGTTGCCTTGCGTGTCCAGCGTGCCCTTGTCGCCGGTGCGCAGCCAGCCATCGGCGGTGAAGGCCTCGCGGCTGAGGGCCGGCTCGCGGTAGTAGCCCAGCATCAGGCACGGCGCCTTGACCTGGATCTCGCCGCTGGCCGGGTCCAGGCGGGACTGGATGCCGTCGTACGGCAGGCCCACGGTGCCGGGGCGCTGCTGGCCGGGCAGCGTGGCGTGGCTGACGCCGCAGTTCTCGGTCATGCCGTAGACCTCGACCAGGTCGAGCCCGAGCGCGCGGTACCAGCGCAGCAAGTCGGGCGGCATCGGCGCGGCGCCGCCGGCGGCGAACACGCAGTCCTGCAGGCCCAGCGCCGACAGCACCTTGCGCCGCACGATGCCGCGCAGGATGGGAATCTTCAGCAGCCGCGCCAGCTTGGCCGGCGGCATGCGCGCGTGCACGCCCTGCTGGAACTTGACCCACAGCCGCGGCACCGAGAAGAACACCGTGGGCCGCGCGCGCTGCAGGTCGGCGGTGAAGGTCTCCAGGCTCTCGGCGAAGTACACCTGCATGCCCTTGGCCAGCATGCCGTGCTCGACGAGGATGCGCTCGGCCACGTGCGACAGCGGCAGGTAGCTCAGCATGCGGGCCGCTTCGTCGATGGCCGGCACGCGCTGCAGGCCCGAGCGGATGGCCCAGGCGAAGGCCTCGAAGCTGTGCATCACGCCCTTTGGCGCGCCGGTGGTGCCCGAGGTGTACATCAGCGTGCATAACTCGTCACCCGGGCGCACCGGCTCGCCGGCCAGCGGCGCAGTGCGCGCGGCGATGTCGTCCCAGGCCGGGTGGACGCGGCACGCGTCGTCGGGCGCCAGCGGCAGCGTGATGCAGGGCAGGCCCTCGGGAACGCCGGCGCGCATGCCGTCCCAGCCGTCGAGCTTGCCGATGAACAGCAGCCGCGCGCCGCTGTGCTGCAGGATCTGGCCGATCGTGCCGGCCGCCAGCGTGGGGTACAGCGGCACCGAGACGTGGCCCGCCATCCAGATCGCCCAGTCGGCGAACAGCCAGTGCGCGGTGTTCTTGGACAGGATCGCGATGCGCGAGCCGGGCTCGAACGACAAGCTCTGCAGGTGCGCCGCCATGCGCCGCACCTGGTCCAGCGCCTGGCGCCAGGTGTAGGTGGCCAGCGCGTCGGCGCCCAGCGGCTGCGTCAGCACCACGCGGTCGGGCCGCGTGCGTTCCCAGTGGTACAGGCGCTGCAGGGCCAGCGCATCGGCGGCGACAACATCGGCCATGGTGGGCGCGAGCCTAGCGAAGCCGGGTCGCGGCCGCCAGCGGGCTTGCCTGGGGCCCGATCGGGCTTGCCGCGTTCAGCCGGTGCGCCGGCGCTCGCGCGCCTGCTGGTGCTCGGCTTCGAGCTGCCGCGCGCTGCGCAGCGCAAGATCGGGGTCCAGGCCCGCCGGTTGCGCGAGGGCCATCACCGTTTCGTCCAGCGTCGACGGCTGCTGCATCAGCGCCGCCACGATGGCCGACAGCGCCGGCAGCGGGCGCCGCGCCAGCTCGGGCGGGAGCTGCCGCGTGTCCTGCACCGCCACGTGGTGGCGCACGCTGGCCACGGCGTTGGGGTCGAGCCCCCAGCTCTCGCACAGCGCCGCGCCCAGCGCGTCGTGGCTGACGCCGAAGCCGGTGTGCTCCAGCGTCAGCAGCTCGGCATCGGTCGTCGCGGCGCGCAGCATCGCGCGGTAGTGGTCGGCCGCGTGGCGGAACAGCACGGCCTTGCCGCATTCCTCGAACAGCCCGGCCGAGTGCGCGGCCCAGGCGTCGAGCGCCATGCGCTGCGCCAGCCGCCCCATCAGCAAGCCGCGAAGCGCGGCGCGCTGCCACAGCGGCTCCAGCTCGGCCGCCGGCGGGAAGGCGGCGCGCAGGCCCATCTCGAAGGTGATGCCGACCACTTCGCGCAGGCCGAGGTAGGTGATGGCCTGCTGCACGCTTTGCACGCGACCCTTCAGCCCGTAGAGCGAGGAGTTCACCGCCTTCAACACCGCGGCGGCCAGCGCCATGTCGGACTCGATCAGCTCGGCGATGGCCGCCAGGTTGAGTTCGTCCTCGGCCATCAGCAGCGACAGCTTGACCAGGCTCTCGGGTTGAGCCGGGATCGAGATGTCGAGCGTTCGCAGTTCGGGATTGACGGCCATGGTGCGGGCCGATGCTAGCTCGCCTGCCGGCGGCCGAAAGCGCAAAGAACGCCGGGAAGACGGCCAGGAAAGCGACACGCCCAAGAAGAAGGCGCTTGGCCGTCGCCGGCGAAGCGCCTTTCAAAAAACGGCCGCCGAGGGCGGCCGAACGTCATTTTCGGTTCGATGCGTTGCGGCGGTGAATGGCCGCTGTCGTTGTGTGTCGGTGTCTCCTCGAGCCCCCCGTCCAGACACCGGCCCTTGGGCGATCAACCGGCAAGGCCCGGTGCTGCGAGTGCGCGCACTGTAGTCACGCACCCCGCGGCGCGGCATCCGGACTTTCCCGCCGGCTCAGCCTTGTGCGAGCACCCACTCAGCGGCGCGCTCGGCAATCATCAGCGTCGGCGAGTTGGTGTTGCCGCTGGTGATGGTGGGCATGACGCTGGCATCGGCGACCCGCAGGCCGCTGATGCCGAGCACGCGCAGGCGCGAATCGACCACCGCCAGCGGGTCGTCGGCACGCCCCATGCGGCAGGTGCCCACCGGGTGGAAGATGGTGGTGCCGATGTCGCCGGCCAGGCGCGCGAGTTCTTCTTCGCTCTGGAACTGGACGCCGGGTTTGATCTCGCGCGGCCGGTAGCGCGCCAGCGCCGGCATGCCGACGATGCGCCGCGTGAGCTGCAGCGAATCGGCCGCCACCCGGCGGTCGGCCGGCGTCGACAGGTAGTTGGCCATGATGCGCGGCGCGTCTTCCGGCCGCGGCGAGCGGATGCGCACGTGTCCGCGCGCCGTCGGGTTGAGGTTGCAGACGCTGGCGGTGAAGGCGTTGAAGCGGTGCAGCGGCTCGCCGAAGGCGTCCAGCGACAGCGGCTGCACGTGGTACTCCACGTTGGGCCAGCGGTGGCGGTCGGACGAGCGCGTGAAGGCGCCCAGCTGCGACGGCGCCATGCTCATCGGGCCGCTGCGCCGCAGCAGGTATTCCAGGCCGATCCACGCCTTGCCCAGCGCCGAATTCGCCATCGTGTTGAGCGTCTTGACGCCGTCGACGCCGAACACGGCGCGGATCTGCAGGTGGTCTTGCAGGTTCTCGCCGACGCCGGGGTGGTCCAGCCGCGGCTCGATGCCGGCGTCCTGCAGCACCTTGTGCGGGCCGATGCCCGAGAGCTGCAGGAGCTGCGGCGTGCCGATCGCGCCGGCGCACAGGATCAGCTCGCGCCGGCAATGCAGCGCCTGCGGCGCGCCGCCGGCAGTGGGCCGCGCCTCGATGCCATGGGCGTGCAGCGGCGCCGCGACGCCCTCGCCCAGCAGCAGCCGCGTGACCTGCCAGCCGGTGCGCACCTCCAGGTTGGGCCGGCCGGCCACGGCGCGCAGAAAGGCCTTGCTGGCGTTCCAGCGCACGCCGCGGCGCTGGTTGACCTCGAAGTAGCCCACGCCCTCGTTGTTGCCGGTGTTGAAGTCGTCGCTGGCCGGAATGCCGGCTTGCTGCGCAGCGGCGGCAAAGGCGTCCAGCACGTCCCAGCGCAGGCGCTGGCGTTCCACCCGCCACTCGCCGCCCGGGCGGCGGCCGCTGACGTCGAAGCCGGCGGCGCCGTGCAGCGGGCCGGGGCCGCGCCAGTGGTCTTCATGCCGCTTGAAGTAAGGCACGCAGAAGTCCCAGCGCCAGCGTGCATCGGCCACCATCTCGGCCCACTGGTCGTAGTCGCGCGACTGGCCGCGCATGTAGATCATGCCGTTGATGCTGGAACAGCCGCCCAGCACCTTGCCGCGCGGGTAGCGCAGCGAGCGGCCGTTGAGCCCGGGGTCGGCCTCGGTCTGGTACAGCCAGTCGGTGCGCGGGTTACCGATGCAGTACAGGTAACCCACCGGGATGTGGATCCAGTGGTAGTCGTCCTTGCCGCCGGCCTCCACCAGCAACACCCGCTTGCCGGGGTCGGCGCTCAGGCGGTTGGCCATCAGGCAGCCGGCCGTGCCGGCGCCGACCACGATGTAATCCCAGTGCGTGTTTGTATCCACGCTCATCGGCGTCTCCGGCTCAGCCCCGGCCGATTCTGCCGGGCACCGGCAAGCCCTAGCCAAGCCGCCGTCCAGGGTTTACCCCGGAAGCGACAAAACAACACTTGACGAGTCAGCGCTTTACGGGCACGCATCCATAGGGCTCTAATACGGAGTCTGTGTCTGGATGCCGCGCCTTTCGCCTTACAAAGGTCACGCAGGGTTGAAGCTCCACATGGTTCTTTCGCTATTTCGTTGAGGGCTTCCCCGTGGGTAACAAACTCTATGTCGGCAACCTGGCCTACTCGGTGCGCGATGACTCGCTGCTGCAGGCCTTCTCCCAATTTGGCCACGTCACGTCGGCCAAGGTCATGATGGATCGTGAAACCGGCCGTTCCAAAGGCTTCGGTTTCGTCGAGATGGGCTCGGATGCCGAAGCCCAGGCCGCGATCAACGGCATGAACGGCCAGCCGCTCGAAGGGCGGGCGATCGTCGTCAACGAAGCGCGCCCGCGTGAAGAGCGTCCCGGCGGCTTTGGCGGCGGCGGTGGTGGTGGCCGCGGCGGCTACGGCGGCGGTGGTGGCGGCGGCGGTGGCCGCAGCCCCTACGGCGGTGGCGGCGGTGGCGGCGGCCGCAGCCCGTACGGCGGCGGCGGCGGTGGTGGCCGCGGCGGCTACGGTGGTGGTGGCGGCGGTGGCGGTTATGGCGGCGGCGGCGGTGGCCGCGGCGGCTACTGAACCCCGCACCCGCTCTCGCTGTTTCGCTTGACGAAGCCCGCCGCCGGCGGGCTTTGTCGTTGCTGGAGCGGCGCTTTGATCGGGGCGCTTTAGTCAGGGGCCCGCGAATCGGCGTCGCGCCGCGGCTTGCGGCCGCGGCCGGCCATCAGGCGGTCGAACCAAGCATTGGGCAGCAGGCGCAGGCCCTTGGCGACCAGCGCCATCTGCCACGGGATCACGCGGTAGCTGCTGCCGGCCTCGATGGCGCGGAAGGCGCGCTCGGCAAAGGCCTGCGGCGTCAGCAGGAACGGCATGCGGTAGGGGTTGGCCGCGGTCAGCGGCGTCGCCACGTAGCCGGGCAGCAGCGTGACCACGCGCACGTCGTGCGGCCGGCATTCGCCGCGCAGGCTTTCGCAGTAGCTGACGACCGCGGCCTTGCTGGCGCAAGTGGCGCCGTGGCCGGGCAGGCCGCGAATCGCGTTGACGCTGGCGATGCCAACCAGCCGCCCGCTGCCGCGCCGGCACATCGGCGCGATGAAGGGCTGGAACGTGGCGGCCACGCCCAGCGTGTTGGTGGCCAGCACCTCGCGCATGACGTCGAGGTCGGCGCGCCGCGCGGTGTCGACGCCGACGCTGATGCCGGCGTTGGCGATCACCACGTTGGGCAGGCCCTGCGCCTGCACGCAGGCCTGGCCGGCGGCGACGATGCTGTCGATTTGCTGCACGTCGGCTTCGTACACCGCACAGCGCTCCGATGTGAGCGCATGCTCGTCGGCCCAGGCTTTCAGCCCTTGCGTACGCCGGGCGACCAGCGCCAGGCGCCAGCCCGCTTGGCGGTAGCGCTCGGCGAGCGCCTGGCCGATGCCGCCCGAGGCGCCGGTGAGGTAGACCAGCGGCGCCGGCGGCGGCATCACGGCGCCGGCGTCTCGCGCCGCGGCGGCGTCGCGGGCGCCGCCATCCAGGCGCGCTGGCGGCCTTTCAATTCCAGCAGCCGCTTGCCGTTGTCGTAGTGCAGGCCTTCGGCGCGCAGTTCGTTGTTGCCGGCGGTGACGGTCACCGGCAGCGAGGTCTGCACCTGTTCGGTGACGAGGAAGGCATGCAGGAACTCGCTGCGGATCTCCACCGGCTCGCCCTGCGGCCCGGTGCTGGTGACCTTGGCGCCGCCGAACAGCTGCAGCTCGCTGATGTCGCCGTTGGCCAGCGCGCGGTCGGCCACCGCCACGGTCACCTTGCCGTCGACGCCGATGGCGCGGATGCGGGCCTGGTCGATCTCGTAGTGGTCGGTGGCCGGGAAGTGCTGCAGCCGCAGGCCGTCGACGCGCACGCGCAGGCGGCCGCCGGCGTCGAAGCGCTCGATCGCGAACTCGTTCATCAGGTAGTCGGGATCGCGCCGCTGCTCGGTACTGGCCGGCGCCGGCGCCAGCAGCGGCGTGTTCTTGACCAGCCACCAGGTCGACAAGGCCAGCAAGGCCATCAGCAGCAGCGGCAGGTAGGTCGACAGCAGCTCACCCAGCCGCAGATGCCAGGGCCGGCGCCGCGGCGCCTGCGCCGGCGCCGCCGCGGGCGCCAGGCTCAGCGAGAGCGGCACCTCGGGCAGGTCGGGCAGATGCAGTTCGACGGCCATCGGCAAGGCTTCGAGCAGCGGGACGCTTTTAGGGCGCGCGCCTCAGCGCATGTCCAGGCTGCCCTGCTGGGCGGCCAGCAGCGCGGCGTAGCGGCCGCTGGCCATCAGCAGCAGGTCGCAGAACTCGCGCGCGGCGCCGTGGCCGCCGGGCCGCGAGGTGACGTGGTGCGCCACCGCCTGCACCTCGGCATGCGCGTTGGGCGGCGCGCAGGCGAAGCCGGCGGCCAGTAGCAGCGGCAGGTCGGGCCAGTCGTCGCCGATCGCGGCCACCTCGGCCCAGCCGACGCCGGCCGCGGCCAGCACGGCGTCGGCCGCGGCGCGCTTGTCGTGCACGCCGTAGTGTGCGCGGCGCAGGCCGAGGTCGGCCACGCGGCGGCGCACGGCCGGCGAATCGCGCCCGGTGATGATCACCGGCTCGATGCCGCCTTGCAGCAGCAGCTTGAGGCCGTGGCCGTCGAGCGCGTTGAAGGCCTTGACAGTCTCGCCGTGCTCGCCGATGTAGAGGCGCCCGTCGGTCAGCACGCCGTCGACGTCGAACAGCGCCAGCTTCATGCCCAGGCCGCCGCCCTGGGCGCGCAGCAGCAGCTCGGGCGCGAAGCGCAGCGCCGGCGTCGCGGGCGCAACGGGTGGCGTCATATCACCTTGGCCCGCATCAGGTCGTTGGAGTTCAGCGCGCCGACCAGGCGGCCGGCGTCGTCGAGCACCAGCACGCTGGTGACGCGGTGCTGCTCCATCACGCCGGCGGCGTCGACCGCCAGCTCGCCTTCGCGCACGGTCTTGGGGCCGCGGTGCATCACCGCGGCGGCGGTCAGGCCGCGCAGCTCGGTGCCGGTTTCGATCAGGCGGCGCAGGTCGCCGTCGGTGAAGATGCCCAGCGGCCGCTGCTCGCCGTCGACCACCGCGGTGAAGCCCAGGCCCTTGCCCGTCATCTCGCGCAGCAGCGCGTCCAGGCTGGCGTCGGGCGCCACGCGCGGCACGGCGTCGCCGCTGCGCATGAGGTCGCGCACATGCATCAGCAGGCGCCGGCCCAGGCTGCCGCCGGGGTGCGAGCGGGCGAAGTCTTCCTCGCGGAAGCCGCGGGCATCGAGCAGCGCGACGGCCAGCGCGTCACCCAGCGCCATCTGCGCCGTGGTGCTGGCGGTGGGCGCCAGGTTCAGCGGGCAGGCTTCCTGGTCGACGGCGCTGGACAGCACGCTGTGCGCGTGGCGGGCCAGCGTCGAATCGGCCCGGCCGGTCATCGCCACCAGGGTGACGCCCAGGCGGCGGATGGCCGGCAGGATGGCGGCCAGTTCGTCGCTTTCGCCGCTGTTGCTGATGGCCAGCACCACGTCGCCCGCGGCCAACATCCCCAGGTCGCCATGGCTGGCTTCGGCCGGGTGGACGAAGAACGCCGGCGTGCCGGTGCTGGCCAGCGTGGCGGCGATCTTGCGGCCGACGTGGCCGCTCTTGCCCATGCCCATCACGACCACGCGGCCGCGGCATTCCAGCATGGCGCGCACGGCCTGCGCGAAGCCTGCGCCCTGGCGCGCGGCCAGGCCTTGCAGGGCCTGGATCTCGATGGCGATCGTGCGCTCGGCCAGGCGCAGCGCGCGCTCGGCATCGAAGTCAGGAGACGGGGTCACGCGGGCCCGGAACGTGCATTTAGGATCGGGCATTCTAGGAGTCGCCACGGCCCATGGCCACCACGCTCGAACTGGTCCTGCTCTACCTCGTGGCCGCTGTCCTCGGCGTCGTGGCCTGCCGTTCGCTCAAGCTGCCGCCGACGCTGGGCTACCTGGTGGTGGGCGTCATCATCGGCCCCAACGCCCTGGCCCTGGCCAAGGACAACGCCGGCGTCAAGTACCTGGCCGAGTTCGGCGTCGTCTTCCTGATGTTCGTGATCGGGCTGGAGTTCAACCTGCCCAAGCTGCGCAGCATGCGCAAGCTGGTGTTCGGCCTCGGCTTCACCCAGGTGGCGTTGACGATGCTGGGCACGCTGGCCGGGCACGCCGTGCTGGCGCTGGCCTACGAGCGGCTGACCGGCCGGCCCTGGCAGATGTCGTGGCAGGGCGCGGTGGTGCTGGGCAGCGCGATGGCGATGTCGTCGACCGCCATCCTCGTCAAGCTGATGGCCGAGCGGCTGGAGCTCGACAGCGAGCACGGCAAGCAGGTGCTGGGCGTGCTGCTGTTCCAGGACCTGGCGGTGGTGCCGCTGCTGGTGCTGATCCCCTCGCTCGGACAGGACGGCGGCGACATGGCCTGGGCGCTGATGCTGGCGCTGGTCAAGGCCGCGGCGCTGCTGACGCTGCTGCTGGTCGGCGGCCAGCGCGTCATGCGCTGGTGGCTGACGCTGGTGGCGCGGCGCAAGAGCGAAGAGCTGTTCATGCTCAACCTGCTGCTGGTCACGCTGGGCCTGGCCTGGCTGACCGAGCACGCCGGGCTGTCGCTGGCGCTGGGCGCCTTCGTCGCCGGCATGCTGGTGGCCGAGACCGAATACAAGCACCAGGTGGAGACCGACATCCGGCCCTTCCACGACGTGCTGCTGGGCCTGTTCTTCATCACCATCGGCATGAAGCTCGACTGGCGGCCGGTGATGGCGCAATGGCCGCTGGTGCTGCTGCTCACGCTGGTGCCCGTGCTCGCCAAGGCGGCGCTGGTGGCGGCGCTGTCGCGCCTGTTCGGCGCGGCGCCCGGCACCGCGCTGCGCACCGGGCTGTACCTGGCGCAGGCCGGCGAGTTCGGCTTCGTGCTGCTGACGCTGGGCGCCGACCGCGGCCTGCTGGCGCCGCAGTGGATGAGCCCGGTGCTGGCCAGCATGGTGCTGTCGATGCTGGCCACGCCCTTCATCGTGATGTGGAGCGACCGCATCGTGATGCGCCTGTCCAGCAGCGACTGGCTGCTGCAGTCGGTGCAGCTCACGCAGATCGCCAAGCGCGCGATCCGCACCGAGAAGCACGTGATCATCTGCGGCTACGGCCGCAGCGGCCAGAACCTGGCGCGCATGCTCGACACCCAAGGCATCCCCTACATGGCGCTGGACCTCGACCCCGACCGCGTGCGCCAGGCCGCCGCCGCCGGCCAGAGCGTGGTGTTCGGCGACGCCGCGCGCGCGCAAAGCCTGATGGCCGCCGGCCTGGCGCGCGCCAACGCGGTGGTGGTGAGCTACCCCAACACCGCCTCGGCGCTGAAGATCCTGCGCCTGGTGCGCGAGCACGCGCCCTCGGTGCCGGTGATCGTGCGCACGCTCGACGACGCCGACTTGGAAACCCTGCGCGCCGCCGGCGCCACCGAGGTGGTGCCCGAGGCCATCGAAGGCTCGCTGATGCTGGCCAGCCACGCGCTGGCGCTGGTCGGCGTGCCGATGCGCAAGGTTATCCGCCTGACCCGTGACGCGCGGGATGCGCGTTATGGCCTGCTGCGCGGCTACTTCCACGGCGCAGACGACGACACCGCCGAAGAGCTGTCGCAGGCCCGGCTGGCCACCGTCACGCTGCCGCCGGCCGCCGCCTGCCTGGGCCACAGCCTGGGCGAGCTGGCGCTGCACGCGGTGGGCGTGGCCGTGGTCTCGGTGCGGCTGGCCTCCGGCTCGGTGACGCAGACCGACGAACAGCACGTGCTGGCCGCCGGCGACACGCTGGTGCTCTCCGGCCTGCCCGAGGCGCTGGCGCTGGCCGAAGAAAAACTGCTGCGCGCCTGACGCCGGCGTGGCGCGGGCAACGCGCGGGCATTGCGCGGCCGTTGCCCCTGCGCCCGGCGTATCGTCGCGGCCATGACCAGCGAGCCCACCGACAGCCCGTCGCAATACATCAAGTCGCACATCCGCACCGTGCCCGACTGGCCGTCGGCCGGCGTGCAGTTCCGCGACATCACGCCGCTGCTGTCCAACCCGCGCGTCTTCCGCGTGCTGATCGACCAGTTCGTGCACCGCTACTTCGACGTGCGGCCCACCGCCATCGCCGGGCTGGACGCGCGCGGCTTCATCATCGGTTCGGTGCTGGCCTACGAGCTCAACATCGGCTTCGTGCCGATCCGCAAGAAGGGCAAGCTGCCCTACCAGACGCTGGAAGAGACCTACGAGCTGGAGTACGGCTCGGCCACCGTCGAGATGCACACCGACGCCGTGCGCGCCGGCGACCGCGTGGTGCTGGTCGACGACCTGATCGCCACCGGCGGCACGATGATGGCCGGCAAGAAGCTGCTGGAGCGCCTGGGCGCCCAGGTGATCGAAGGCGCCGCCATCGTCGACCTGCCCGAGCTGCGCGGCTCGATGCGCCTGCGCGCCGCGGGGTTGCCGCTGTTCACGCTGGTGGCGTTCGACGGGGTTTGAGCGATCGAGCTAACAGCTGATCAAAGCCCGTTCACTTGCCAATGCAAAACCGGCTGAAGATCTGCCCCAGCAGCTCGTCGGCGCTGGTCGCGCCGCTGATCTCGCCCAGCGCGTCGTGCGCCAGGCGCAGGTCTTCGGCCAGCAGGTCGAGCGCCGCGTCGCGCTGGCGCGCGTGGGCCTGGGCCTGCTGCAGATGGCCTGCCGCGCGCCGCAGCGCGTCGACGTGGCGGGCGCGGGCGATGAACAGGCCTTCGGGCGTGGCCTGCCAACCGGCCTGGGCCAGCAGCGCTTGGCGCAGGTCTGCCAGCCCGGCGCCGCTGCGCGCCGAGAGGGCGATGGCGCCGTCCGGCAACGGCGGCAGCGGCCCGCAGGCATCGCGCTTGTTGTAGACCTGCAGCAGCGGCACCGCGGCGGGCAGCTCGGCGGCGATGCGGGCGTCGGCCGCCTGATAGCCGGCGTCGCCGAGGCGCGTGAGGTCGTGCAGCACGATCACCGCGTCGGCCTCGCGGATGGCCTGCCAGCTGCGGCCGATGCCGATGCGCTCGATCTCGTCGCTGGCTTCGTGCTCGCCGCGCAGGCCGGCGGTGTCGACCACGTGCAGCGGCACGCCTTCGATCTGGATGGTCTCGGCCACGCGGTCGCGCGTGGTGCCGGGGATGGCGGTGACGATGGCCAGCTCGGCGCCGGCCAGCGCGTTGAGCAGCGAGCTCTTGCCGACGTTGGGCTGGCCGGCCAGCACGACGCGCAGGCCTTCGCGCAGCAGCGCGCCCTGGCGCGCGCGCGCGAGCGTGGCGCGCAGCGCGGCGTCGATGGCGTCGAGCTGGCCACGCGCGTCGGCCCGTTCGAGGAAGTCGATCTCTTCCTCGGGGAAGTCGAGCGTCGCTTCGACCAGGATGCGCAGGCGCAGGATGCGTTCGGCGAGCGCGCCCACCTCGGCCGAGAAGGCGCCGTCCAGCGAGCGCGCGGCCGAGCGCGCGGCCGCCTCGGTGCTGGCGTCGATGAGGTCGGCCACCGCCTCGGCCTGCGCGAGGTCGAGCTTGTCGTTGAGGTAGGCGCGCTGCGTGAACTCGCCGGGGTCGGCCAGCCGCGCGCCGGGCAGCGCCTGCAGGCAGCGCGCCAGCAGCAGTTGCAGCACCACCGGGCCGCCATGGGCCTGCAACTCCAGCACGTCTTCGCCGGTGTAGGAATGCGGCGCCGGGAAGTGGATCGCCAGGCCCTGGTCGATGGCCGCGCCGGTGGCGTCGCGCAAAGGACCATAACTCGCCACCCGCGGGGATAGCGCGCGGCCGCAGACGGCGGCGATCAAGGCAGAGAGGTCGCGCCCCGACGCGCGCACGATGCCCACGGCGCCGCGGCCGGGCGCGGTGGCGATGGCCACGATGGGGTCTTGCAGCCGCGCGAGCATCGGCATCAGCCCGCGGACAAAGAAAAGGCGGCGCGCATCGTGTGGTGATTCTGGCGCGCCGCCTTTGGATGGCGCGGGTGGAGTCGCGCACGGGTTCGCGCCGTGTCGCGTTGGTCTCCTGAGCCGGCCGTTGGCGGCCGGGTCGCCCGCATGGAAGCAATCGTCGGCACAAGCGCGACGCCGCTCAACCCCTGTTCAGGGGATGTTTCGGAACGGCGTGACAAGGCTCACGCCGCCCGCCGTCAGTTCTGCACGCCCAGCCGCTTGTTGATGAACCACTGCTGCGCGATCGACAGGATGTTGTTCGTCAGCCAGTACAGCACCAGCCCCGCGGGGAAGAAGAAGAACATGAACGAGAAGGCCAGCGGCATGAACCACATCATCTTGGCCTGCACGGGGTCGGGCGGCGTCGGGTTCAGCCAGACCTGGAACAGCGACGACAGCGTCATCAGGATCGGCAGGATGAACCACGGGTCCTTGTCGGCGAGATCGGTGATCCAGCCGATCCACGGCGCGTTGCGCATCTCCACGCTGGACAGCAGCACCCAGTACAGCGCGATGAAGAAGGGCATCTGCACGAAGATGGGCAGGCAGCTCCCGAGCGGGTTGACCTTCTCCTCGCGGTAGATGCGCATCATCTCCTGCTGCATCTTCTGCGGCTCGTCCTTGTGGCGCTCGCGCAGCTCCATCACGCGCGGGTTGATGGCCTTCATCTTGGCCATCGAGCGGTAGGCGCTGGCGTTCAGCCAGTAGAAGGCGATCTTCAGCAGCACCACCAGCGCGACGATGGCCCAGCCCCAGTTGCCGATCACCTTGTGCAGGTTGTCGAGCAGCCAGAACAGCGGCTTGGCCAGGATGGTGAACCAGCCGTAGTCCTTGACCAGCTCCAGCCCCGGCGCCAGCGCGGCGAGCTTGTTCTCTTCCTGCGGCCCGGCGAACAGCGTGGCCTCGTGCACCTTGCTGGCCCCCGGCGCCACGCTGCCCAGCGGCAGCAGCATGGAGATCAGGTACTCGCGGTCGCTGTCCTTCTTGACGACGAAGTGGCGCTCGGCCTTCTCGGGCACCAGCCAGGCCGACGCGAAGTAGTGCTGCACCATCGCGATCCAGCCGTCGCTGGCCTGCGGCAGGTGGTCGAACTTGCCCTTGTCGATGTCCTTGAAGTCCAGCTTGTGGAACTTGCCGGCATCGGTGTACATCGCCGGGCCGGTGAAGGTGAAGTAGAACGACGACTCGCCCTCGGGCGGCGTGCCGTCGCGCACCAGCTGCAGGTACAGCTGCGGCGACACCGGCGTGCTGCCGGTGTTGACCAGCTCGTGCTTGACGGCGATGACGTAGCTGCCGCGCTTGAGCGTGTAGGTCTTGGCGAGCTTGACGCCGCCCACCGGCTCGGTCTCGAAGCGCAAGCTCAGCTCGTTGCTGCCGGCGGCCAGCTCGCGCGCGCCGGGCTGCGCCGTCATCGGCGTGTGGTGGGTCGGCAGCGCCAGGCCGGCCTGGTCGCTGACGAGGCCGGTGCGCGCCAGGTACAGGCGCTTGGGCGTCTGGTCGAACAGCACCACGTTGCGCGTGCGGTCGGCGTTGTCGCGATAGTCCAGCAGTTCCAGCCGCACCAGCGTGCCGCCGGTGCTGTCGAAGCTGGCCTTGACGCGATCGGTCAGCAGCGTGATGCGCTCGCCGGCCGGTGCGGCAGCCGCGCCGCCCGGCAGCGCCGCCGTGCCGGCCACCGCAGCGCCGCCGCTGGCGGCTGCACCGGGGCTGGCATTCGGCACGCCGGCGGTGCTGGCGCTGCCGCCGGGCAGCGGGCCCGCCGCGGCCGAAGCCGCCGGCCGCGCGCCGCCGAACAGCGAGGGCTGGCCGTTGTGCTTCTGCCAGGCGTCCCACAGCAGGACCAGCGACATCGTGAAGACCACCCACAACAGGGTGCGGCGCATATCGGTCATGGAAGCTTCTTCTGCGAAGAATGAGAGGGGTCGTCACCGGCCATCGATGGGTGGTGCGGGCCGGTCAACGGCAATCGGGTGAACAGGCCTTGCAGCGGGTGGCGATCGGGAACGGGGTCGACGCCGCCGTGCGACCAGGGGTTGCAGCGCAGCACGCGCCAGGCCGCCAGGCTGCTGCCGCCCAAGGCGCCGTGGCGGTTGAGCGCGTCCAGCGCGTACTGCGAGCAACTCGGGTAGTAGCGGCAGACGTTGCCGATCCAGGCGCTGAACAGCAGCCGGTAGGCGCGCACCAGCGCCAGCAGCACGCGGCGCGGCAGCGCTTGCAGCCAAGGGCTCATGGCTTCAGGCCGGCCGCCGCGCGGCGGCGCGCTCGAACAACTGCTGCAACTCGCAGCGCGCCTCGCGGCGCAAGGCCGGCGACGCGGCCGACACGAAGCGCTGGCGGTCGAAGGGTTGGCGCAGGCGCACCAGCCACAGGCCGGCCGGCAGCTCATGCAGTCGGGCCGTCATCACGGCGCGGATCTGGCGGCGCAGCAGGTTGCGCGTCACCGCGCGGCGCGCGTGGCGCTTGGGAATGACGCTGCCCAGCCAATGCCCCGTCGGCGCCGGCGGCGCTGCGGCGGGCAAATTATCCACAGGCGATGCCGAAAGCGGTCCCGGATCTGTGGACAAGTCGGTGGATGGGCTGTGGGCGATCTGCCAGGCCGTGGCCGCGGGCCCCGCCGCCACGTGGTGCACGGCGAAGTGAGCGCTCCGCGAACGCGACGGCGCCGCGAGCAGGCGTTGGAAATCGGCCGATTGCACCAAGCGGCCGATCATCGGACACCGGCGGAAAGCGGCAAGCAGCAGCGGCCGCTCAGACCGCCAGGCGCTTGCGGCCCTTGGCGCGGCGCGCGTTGATCACGGCGCGGCCGCCGCGCGTCTTCATGCGCACCAGGAAGCCATGGGTGCGGGCGCGGCGGATCTTCGACGGTTGGTAGGTGCGCTTCATGGCCATGGCTGAACTCCGGTCTGGATGGGGAAAAGTTGAAAAACAGGCGCTGCTTCGCCAGTGATCGGGCGCGTGGCTGCGCGTGGCTGATGCGCGCACGCCCTGCGGCGTCGAAACGGGTGCGCGGTGGGTGCCCGTGGGTGCCCCCTGGGTGCCCGCTACGCCGGGCGCCGCTCGTTGGCGGTTGCGGCGGAACCCGCGATTACAGCAAGAAACCCTTTCCGGGTCAAACACTTGCACCACAAACCGCGGCTGACGGGGGGATTGACCGCCGGCCCAAAACTGTGGATAACTGCGGCCCGCCGGCACGAGGAGAGCGCAACCGGCGGACCTCAGACAAGAAGATGTCCACAATGACCGATGACCTCTGGCAAGCCGGCTGCGAACGGCTGGCCGCCGCGCTGCCCGAGCAGCAATTCAACACCTGGATCCGCCCCCTGCCGCCGGCCGAATGCGTGAGCGACGGCCCCGACGGCGTGGTGCTGTGCCTGAAAGCGCCCAACCGCTTCAAGCTCGACTGGATCCGTTCGCAGTACGCCGGGCGCATCGAGCAGGCCTTGTCCGACATCGCCGGCAAGCCGGTGCGGCTGGACCTGGTGCTAGCCTTGCGCGAGGCCGGCGGCCCGGAGGCGGGGCCGCGCGCCTCGGGCGTCGTCTTGCAGACCGCCAGCACCGCCGGCACCGCCGCCGCCCATGCCACCACCGCAGGCCCGCGGCCGCTGGCGGCACTGTTGCCGGCCGGCAGCCCGTCGGCGCCGGCGCTGGCCGGCTCCGCGGTGGCCGAGGCCGAGCCCGCGGCGAGCGCCCGCGAACCGCGCGCGCCGGCCGCCCCCGCCGCCACGCGCCACAAGCTGAACCCGGCGCTGACCTTCGACACGCTGGTGGCCGGCCGCGCCAACCAGATGGCGCGCACCGCGGCGCTGCACGTCGCCGGCGCGCCGGGGCAGATGTACAACCCGCTGTTCATCTACGGCGGCGTCGGCCTGGGCAAGACGCACCTGGTGCACGCGGTGGGCAACGCGCTGCTGAAGGACCGGCCCGACGCCCGCGTGCTGTACCTGCACGCCGAGCAGTTCATCAGCGACGTGGTGCGCAACTACCAGCGCAAGACCTTCGACGAGCTGAAGGCCAAGTACCACAGCCTGGACCTGCTGCTGATCGACGACGTGCAGTTCTTCGCCGGCAAGGAGCGCACGCAGGAGGAGTTCTTCAACGCCTTCGAAGCGCTGCTGGCCAAGCGGGCCCACATCATCATGACCAGCGACACCTACCCCAAGGGGCTGCCCGACATCGACGAGCGGCTGACCAGCCGCTTCGACGCCGGGTTGACGGTGGCCATCGAGCCGCCCGAGCTGGAGATGCGGGTGGCCATCCTGATCGCCAAGGCGCGCGCCGAAGGCGCCGAGATGCCCGAGGACGTGGCCTTCTTCATCGCCAAGAACGTGCGCGCCAACGTGCGCGAGCTCGAAGGCGCCTTGCGCAAGGTGCTGGCCTATGCGCGCTTCTCGCACAAGGACATCCACATCGCGCTGGCGCGCGAGGCGCTGCGCGACCTGCTGTCGATCCAGAACCGCCAGATCTCGGTGGAGAACATCCAGAAGACGGTGGCCGACTTCTACAAGATCAAGGTCGCCGACATGTACAGCAAGAAGCGGCCGGCCTCGATCGCCCGCCCGCGCCAGATCGCGATGTACCTGGCCAAGGACATGACCAAGAAAAGCCTGCCCGAGATCGGCGAGCTGTTCGGCGGCCGCGACCACACCACGGTGCTGCACGCGGTGCGCAAGATCGGCGAGGAACGCAGCCGCAACAGCGAACTGAACCAGCAGCTCCACGTGCTGGAGCAGACGCTCAAGGCCTGACGAACAAGCCTGTGGAGAAGGCCCGGAGAAGTCGGCGCTTGTCCACAGCCGGCGCGCGCCGGCCGCACTTGCCCCCAATCGGGTGCGGCGCCGTCCGGGGCCTGGCCCACAGGGTTCACCGCCACGTAAATCCATGAAAGAAAAGGCGAAAATAGCCTTGTCCCCAGACCCGGCGGTCGCTTACTACGACTACCAGTTCTAAAAAAGAGGAAGACATGATCGTTGTGAAAGCGCCGCAAGAGCGGCTGCTCGAGGCGCTGCAGTCGGTGGCCGGCATCGTCGAGCGCCGGCACACCTTGCCGATCCTGGCCAACGTGCTGCTTCGCAAGAACGACGCCAGCGTGGAGCTGACCACCAGCGATCTGGAAATCCAGGTGCGCACGCGCGCCGAACTGGGCGGCGACAGCGGCAGCTTCAGCACCACCGTCGGCGCGCGCAAGCTGATCGACATCCTGCGCGCCTTGCCGGCCGACCAGGTGGTCACGCTCTCGGCGGCGCAAAGCAAGCTCACGCTGCAGGCCGGCAAAAGCCGCTTCACGCTGCAGACGCTGCCGGCCGAAGACTTTCCGCTCGTCAACGAGGCGGTCGACTTCGGCCCCGCCTTCGGCGTGCCGCAGAAGGTGCTGAAGGACCTGATCAACCAGGTGCACTTCGCGATGGCGGTGCACGACATCCGCTACTACCTCAACGGCATCCTGTTCATCGCCGAAGGCAAGACGCTGACCCTGGTGGCCACCGACGGCCACCGCCTGGGCCTGGCGCAGGCCACGCTGGAAGCCGACGTGCCGAGCAAGCAGGAGGTGATCCTGCCGCGCAAGACCGTGCTCGAACTGCAGCGGCTGCTGAAGGACGAAGACACCCCCATCGAGATGCGCTTTGCCGGCAACCAGGCGCGCTTCGCCTTCTCGGGCATGGAGTTCGTCACCAAGCTCGTCGAAGGCAAGTTCCCCGACTACAACCGCGTGATCCCCAAGAACCACCGCAACAGCGTCACGCTGGGCCGGCTGCCGCTGCTCGGCTGCCTGCAGCGCGCGGCCATCCTCACCAGCGAGAAGTTCAAGGGCGTGCGCGTCAACGTCGAGCCCGGCGTGCTGCGCATCGCCTCCAGCAACGCCGAGCAGGAAGAGGCCAAGGAAGAGCTGGAGATCGACTACGACGGCGACGCCATCGACATCGGCTTCAACGTGACCTACCTGATCGACGTGCTGTCCAACGTTTCACACGAGATGGTGAAGATCGAGCTGCAGGACAGCAGTGCCAGCGCCTTGCTGACGGTGCCCGAGCGGCCCGGCTTCAAGTACGTCGTCATGCCCATGCGCATCTGACAAGGACCCGATGACCGACCCCGACAAGAAGACGCCGGCGACGCCCGGCGAAGATGCCAACGGCGCCGCCAACGGCAACGGCGCCAGCAGCCCCGACAACGCCAGCAACGCCTACGGCGAAGGCAGCATCCAGATCCTCGAAGGCCTGGAGGCGGTGCGCAAGCGCCCCGGCATGTACATCGGCGACACGAGCGACGGCACCGGGCTGCACCACTTGGTGTTCGAGGTCGTCGACAACTCGATCGACGAGGCGCTGGCCGGCTTCTGCGACGACATCGTCGTCACCATCCACAGCGACAACAGCATCAGCGTCATCGACAACGGCCGCGGCATCCCCACCGGCGTGAAGATGGACGACAAGCACGAGCCGCGGCGCAGCGCCGCCGAGATCGCGCTGACCGAGCTGCACGCCGGCGGCAAGTTCAACCAGAACAGCTACAAGGTCAGCGGCGGCCTGCACGGCGTGGGCGTGAGCTGCGTCAACGCGCTGTCGAAGTGGCTGCGCCTGACCGTGCGCCGCGAAGGCAAGGTGCACCTGCTGGAGTTCCAGCGCGGCGTCACGCAGGACCGCGTGCTCGAGCAGCGCGACGGCGCCGAAGGCCGCGTCGAAGTCAGCCCGATGAAGATCACCGGCGACACCGAGAAGCGCGGCACCGAGGTGCACTTCCTGCCCGACGACCAGATCTTCAGCCACATCGACTTCCACTACGACGTGCTGGCCAAGCGCCTGCGCGAGCTGAGCTTCCTGAACAACGGCGTGAAGATCCGCCTGGTCGACGAGCGCAACGGCAAGGAGGACAACTTCGCCTTCGCCGGCGGCGTGAAGGGCTTCGTCTCCTTCATCAACCAGGGCAAGAAGGTGTTGCACCCCAACATCTTCAACGCCACCGGCAGCAAGCTGAGCGAGCAGAACACCGAGATCGGCGTCGAAGTGGCCATGCAGTGGAACGACGGCTACAACGAATCGGTGCTGTGCTTCACCAACAACATCCCGCAGCGCGACGGCGGCACCCACCTCACCGGCCTGCGCGCGGCGATGACGCGGGTGATCAACAAGTACATCGAAGACAACGAGCTGGCCAAGAAGGCCAAGGTCGAAGTCAGCGGCGACGACATGCGCGAAGGCCTGGCCTGCGTGGTCAGCGTCAAGGTGCCCGAGCCCAAGTTCAGCAGCCAGACCAAGGACAAGCTGGTCAGCTCGGAAGTGCGTGCGCCGGTGGAAGACATCGTCGGCCGCACGCTGACCGACTGGCTGCTGGAGAACCCGAACGACGCCAAGATCATCTGCGGCAAGATCGTCGACGCCGCGCGCGCCCGCGAGGCCGCGCGCAAGGCGCGCGAGATGACGCGCCGCAAGGGCGTGCTCGACGGCATGGGCCTGCCCGGCAAGCTGGCCGACTGCCAGGAGAAGGACCCGGCGCTGTGCGAGATCTACATCGTCGAGGGCGACTCCGCCGGCGGCAGCGCCAAGCAGGGCCGCGACCGCAAGTTCCAGGCGATCCTGCCGCTGCGCGGCAAGATCCTGAACGTCGAGAAAGCG
>JAIUPH010000016.1 GCA_020161065.1 Pseudomonadota bacterium | reverse complement strand
CTGGTTGGCGTGCATCTGCAGGATGCGGCCGATGCGCTCCTTCTTGCCGCGGATCGGGTTGTAGACCTGGTCGCCCGACTTCAGCACGCCGGAATAGACGCGCACGAAGGTGAGCTGGCCGACGTAGGGGTCGGTCATCAGCTTGAAGGCCAGGGCCGAGAACTTCTCGTTGTCGTCGGCCTTGCGGGTGACTTCCTTGTCGTCTTCATCGGTGCCCGGCACCGGCGGAATGTCCACCGGCGAGGGCAGGAAGTCGATCACCGCGTCCAGCATGCGCTGCACGCCCTTGTTCTTGAAGGCCGTGCCGCACAGCATGGGCTGGATCTCGGTGGCGATGGTGCGCAGCCGCAGGCCCTGCTTGATCTCGTCCTCGCTCAGCTCGCCCGATTCGAGGTACTTGTTCATCAGGTCTTCGCTGGCCTCGGCGGCGGCCTCGACCATCTGCTCGCGCCACTTCTGCGCGTCGGCTTCCAGCTCGGCGGGAATCGGGCCGTACTCGAACTTCATGCCCTGCGAGGCCTCGTCCCAGATGATGGCCTTCATCTTGAACAGGTCGACCACGCCCTTGAAGTTGTCTTCCGAGCCGATGGGAATGACCACCGGCACGGGGTTGGCCTTCAAGCGCGACTTCATCTGCTCGTAGACCTTGAAGAAGTTGGCGCCGGTGCGGTCCATCTTGTTGACGAAGGCCAGCCGCGGCACCTTGTACTTGTTGGCCTGGCGCCAGACGGTCTCGGACTGCGGCTGCACGCCGCCCACCGCGCAATACACCATGCAGGCGCCGTCGAGCACGCGCATGCTGCGCTCGACCTCGATCGTGAAGTCCACGTGCCCGGGGGTGTCGATGATGTTGAAGCGGTGCTCGGGGTAGGACAGGTCCATGCCCTTCCAGAAGCAGGTGGTGGCCGCCGACGTGATGGTGATGCCGCGTTCCTGCTCCTGCTCCATCCAGTCCATCGTGGCGGCGCCGTCGTGCACCTCACCGATCTTGTGGTTCACCCCGGTGTAGAACAGGATGCGCTCGGTGGTGGTGGTCTTGCCGGCATCGATGTGCGCGGAGATACCGATGTTGCGGTAGCGCTCGATGGGGGTCTTGCGGGCCATGAACTTTCTCCAAATACAGGGGCCGCCTTTCGGGTTGGTGCTAACCCGTAAGGCGGCCGGACAGGCGTGGAAGGACGTTGGGGCTTAGAAGCGGAAGTGCGAGAACGCCTTGTTCGCCTCGGCCATGCGGTGGACTTCGTCGCGCTTCTTCATCGCGCCGCCGCGGCCTTCGCTGGCTTCCAGCAGTTCGTTGGCCAGGCGCGCGGCCATCGACTTCTCGCCACGCTTGCGGGCCGACTCCTTTAGCCAGCGCATGGCCAGGGCCTGCCGGCGCACGGGGCGAACTTCCACGGGAACTTGGTAGTTCGCACCGCCGACGCGGCGGGACTTCACTTCGACCATCGGCTTGATGTTGTTCAGCGCGATCATGAAGATCTCCAGCGGATCCTTGCCGGACTTCTTCTCGACCTGGTCGAGCGCGCCATAGATGATGGCTTCGGCAACGGCCTTCTTGCCCGATTCCATGATGACGTTCATGAACTTGGACAGGTCGACGGACCCGAACTTCGGGTCGGGCAGGATCTCGCGCTTGGGAACTTCGCGACGACGTGGCATGGGAGTCTTCCTTCTTTCAATTCAGCCGGCGGGGGACCCGCCATGAAGGGCCATGGTCGACCCTTCGCTTACTCGGCACAAAGGCCGCGGGTGGCTTGCGTTCAAGCCTTCTTGGGACGCTTGGCGCCGTACTTCGAGCGCGACTGCTTGCGGTCCTTGACGCCTTGCAGGTCCAGCGAGCCGCGCACGATGTGGTAGCGCACGCCCGGCAGGTCCTTCACGCGGCCGCCGCGCACCAGCACGACGCTGTGCTCCTGCAGGTTGTGGCCTTCGCCGCCGATGTACGAGATGACCTCGAAGCCATTGGTCAGGCGAACCTTGGCCACCTTGCGCAGCGCCGAGTTCGGCTTCTTGGGCGTGGTGGTGTAGACGCGGGTGCAGACGCCACGCCGTTGCGGGCAGTTCTGCATCGCGGGAGACTTGCTCTTGATCACCTCGGCCTGGCGGCCTTGGCGAACGAGCTGATTGATGGTTGGCATAGGTAACTTGTTCCCGTTTGAAGTCACGCGCTCTTTTCGGGAAGAAGCCTTCAAGCCGCCCGGACCTCCTCGGGCCCATGGCCCTCGGCGCAAGGGGCTTTGAGCCCATGGCCGGTGGAGGTCTTGCTCGTCAAAGAGCGCGGCAGCGTCTGCCGAAAAGCCTTCTAGTATATTGCCCGCACGAATGTTCGGCAAGGCACAGTCCATATGACGACTTCCTGGGCGGTGCTGGACACCAACGTGCTGCTGGACTTGCTGGTGTTCCGCAACCCCGGCGTGGCGGGCTTAAGCCAGGCCGTGCAGGCCGGCCGGCTGCCCTGGCTGGGCTGCGCCGAGATGCGCGGCGAGCTGGCACACGTGCTGCGGCACGCGCCGCTGGGCGGCTTCGCGGTCGATGTTGAGCAGGCGCTCACATTCGTCGATACCCACATGCAGCTTGCCCTGCTGCCGGCGCCGCTGCCCGCGCTGCGGCTGCGCTGCAGCGATCCGCAGGACCAGATGTTCGTCGACCTGGCGCTGCACCACGGCGCGGCCTGGCTGCTGACGCGCGACCGCGCCTTGCTCAAGCTGGCGCGCAAGGCCGCCCTGCGCGGGCTGCGCATCTGCCCGCCCGAGCGCTGGGTCGACACGGCCGCAGCGCCGGTTGCACCCGACCCCGCCGCGACGCCGGTGACAACCGCCGCTACGGCGCCAGCCGACGCTTGAGCGTGCGCGCCAGCGGTGGCGGCAGCGTCGGCAGCGAGCGCAGCAGCCACGGCAGCAGCCGCCGCCGCAGGCCGCTGAGCGCCTCGGGCACCATCGCCTCGATCAGCTGCGGCCCGGGCTTGGCCAGCGCCTGCTGCAGCGCCGGCAGCAACGCCTCGGCGCTGTCCACGCGCAGCGCCGGCACGCCCAGGCCTTGCGCCAGCCGCGTGAAGTCGATCACCGGCGCGTGCAGGTCGAGCTGCGCGCGCGCCTTCGGTCCGGCCTTGGCGGCGCCGACGCGCTCCAGCTCGACGTTCAGCACCGAGTAGGCGGCGTTGTTGAAGACGATGACGATGACGTGCAGCCGCTCGCGCGCCATCGTCCACAGCGCCTGCGCGGTGTACATCGCGCTGCCGTCGCCCACCAGCGCCAGCACCGGGCGCCCGGGGCAGGCGATGGCGGCGCCCACCGCGTTGGGCAGGCCCTGGCCGATGGCGCCGCCGGTCAGCGTGATCAGGTCGTGGCGCGGCGCGCCGGCGGTCATCACCCCCAGCATCAGGCCCGAGGTGATGGCCTCGTCGACGACGATGGCGTTCTCGGGCAGCAGGTGGCCCACGGCCTTGCACACCTTGGGCGCGCTGAGCTTGCCGCGCGGCCGGCCCGGCCGCTGCGCGGCCTGCAGCGCCGGCGGCGTTTGCGCCGCGCCCAGCGCCTGCGCCAGCCGCTCCAGGCTGGCCGCCGCGTCCTGCGCCGGCGTGGCCAGCGTGTGCACGGTGCAGCCGGCGGGCACCAGGTCGCTCGGCCTACCCGGGTAGGCGAAGAACGACACCGGCGCCTTGGCGTCGACCAGCACCAGGTCGTCCAGCCCGGCCAGCTGCACGCCGGCCATCTCGGCGAGATAGGCGACGCGCTCGATCGCCGGCAGCCCGGCGCCGCGCGTCAGCCGCGTCGGGAACACCTCGGCCAGCAGCTTGACGCCGCAACGCGCGGCGATGCGCGCGGCGGCCAGCAAGGCCGGCTCGCGCAGCGCGCGCCCGCCCAGCAGCAGCGCGGCGCGGCGGCCGGAACGCAGCACGGCGGCCACCGCGGCGACGACGGCCTCGTCGGCCGCCACGGGCGCCGGCGCCGGCGGCGGCGGGCAGGGCTCGGCGCCGTCGCCCCACGACACGTCGGCCGGCAGGATCAGCGTGGCCACCTGGCCCGGCAGGCCGCGCGCGGCGGCGATGGCGTCGGCCGCGTCGCGGCACAGTTCGGCGCTGCTGCGCGAGGTGCGCACGAAGCCGGGCGAGACGTTGCGCGCCACGGTCTCGATATCGGACTGCAGTTGCGCATCGAAAGGCACGTGCCAGGTCGCGTGGTCGCCGACGATGTTGACGATGGGCACGTGGCCCTTGCGCGCGTTGTGCAGGTTGGCCAGGCCGTTGCCCAGCCCGCAGCCCAGGTGCAGCAGCGTGGCGGCGGGCTTGTCGGCCATGCGCGCGTAGCCGTCGGCGGCGCCGGTGGCCACGCCTTCGAACAGCGTGAGCACGGCGCGCAGCCGCGGCTCGCCGTCGAGCGCGGCGACGAAGTGCATCTCGCTGGTGCCGGGGTTGGTGAAGCAGACTTCGATGCCGGCGTCGGCCAGCGTCTGCAGCAGGGCTTGGGCGCCTTGGGGCATGGCGTCTCCTCTCGAGGGTGGTTGAGCCGCGTCAACGCCCGCCGGCGATCGAGCGCGCCGCAGCGCGCGCGGTGAGGATGCAGCCGGGCAGGAAGGTGCCTTCCAGCGAGCGCTTGCCGCAGGCGCCGCCGCCACCGAAACCGGCGGCCTCGCCCACGCCGTAGAGCCCGGCGATCGGCTCGCCCGCGGCGTCGAGCACGCGGCTTTGCAAATCCGTGCGCAGCCCGCCCAGGCTCTTGCGCGTGATGAGTTGCATGTGGATCGCGATGAACGGTCCCGCACCGGCTTGTTGCAGCGGCGCCGGCTTGCAGGTGCGCAGCCGGTCCGGGCCCCACTGGCGGGCGTGCAGGATGCGGCGGATCTGGTCGTCGTTTTGCAGGCTGGCGCCGCGCGCGAAGTTGGCGTCGAAGGCATCGGCGCTGGCCTGCAGCACGGCGGGGTCGACATCGGGCGAGCGCGTCAGTGCGTTCATTTTGGCGGCCAGCCCGGCCAGCGTGTCGTCGACCAGGAAGTGCGGGCTCTCGCGCTGCAGCTGGCGCACCAGGCGGTGGTTGCCGAGCAGCGTCTCTTTGAGGAACTGCGCAAACTGCCGGTCGCGGATGCGCTGGTTGTGCTCGGCGCCGGAGATCGCGAACTCCTTGGCCGCGATGCGCCAGTTCAGCAGATGCCAGGTCCAGGGCCGCGCCTGCTCGGCCACGCGGCGGCACAGCCAGTGGGTGTCGAAGCCGGTGACCAGCGGCTCGGGCCCGATGCGCCGGCCCTGGTGGTCCAGCCACAGCGCCGATTTGCAGGGGATGGCCGACAGCCCATGCCCTTCGAAATGCGGGAACGGATGCGGAAAGCCCGCGGCGTAGTTCCACATCTCGCCGGCATGCGCGATCTGGGCGCCGACGTGCTCGGCCGCCCAGTGGTGCAGGCGGCCGTCGGCAAAGGGGTGCGCGCCGTTGAGCATGCGCTCGGGCCGCGGCCGGTGCGGCGGCCAGTTGGCGCGCACCTCGTCGTGGCTGCCGTTGAGGCCGCCCATCGCCAGCACCACCACCGGGGCGCGCAGGTGCTTTTCAGCGCCGCTGCGCTCGTCCACCGCCAGCACACCGGCGATGGCGCCGCCTTCTTGCTCCAGCGCGCTGACGCGGTGGCCGTGCAGCAGCGTCAGCCGCCCGCCGCCGTCGGCCGCGCGCAGGGCCGCGATCAGGCGCCGCGTGAGTTCGCGCGACGTGCCCCAGACGATGTGATAACGCGGCAAGCTGTTACCCTCACCGAAGCGGCCGCGCTCGACCCAGTTGACTGCCGGCACGAACTTGATGCCTTCGGCGACGAGCCAGTCGTACACGTCGGCGCGCGAGCGCTCGACGTAGTGGCGCGCCCATTGCAGCGGATGGGTGTCGCCGGGGTCCAGCTCGCCGAAGCGCAGCCAGTCGCGCAGCGCCACCTCGGGCGTGTCGGGGATCTTCAGGCGCGCCTGCAGCGGCGTGCCCACCAACGCCATGCCGCCGAAGGCCCACAGCGCCAGGCCGCCCAGGCGCTCGGGCGTGTCGCGGTCGACCAGCGTCACGCGCAGCCCGGCGCGCAAGGCTTCGAGCGCGGTGACCAGCCCGGCCAGGCCGCCGCCGGCGATCACGAGATCGGCTGGCCCCTCGGCGTGCTGCATGCGAACCGCTCCTCGCCCGGCATGGCAGGCCCGGCGCCGCCGCATGCTAAGGCCGCGGCGGCACGCTGCTCGTTCAACGCGACGCAGCGGCCAGCAGTTCGCGGTTGACCGGGTTGCGGTGCAGGAACGAATCGATGAACGGCGGCGGCACTTGCGGCAGCGCCTGCTGCGTGACCCATTGCGCGCCGCGTTCGAGCGCGCGCGCCGCATCGGCGGCGCGGCCGGCGGCGGCGAAGGCCTGCGCGGCGAGCCACCAGGCCTCGGCACGGTAGACGGCGTCGGGCGCATGGCCTTCGTCGAAGCCGCGCAGCAGCGCGTCGGCCGCGCGCTCGGCGCGGTGCACCTGGCGCACGGCCAGTGCGGCGCGCGCCAGATGAACGTCGAGCGCCATGCGCACGCCCATGCGCTCCGAGGTGGCCAATTCGCGCTCGAGTTCGGCGCCTTCGGCCAGCGCCTCGGCCGCGCCCCGATGCCGCAGCGCGCGCACGCGCAGCCAGGCCTGGCGCTGCGGGTCGCGCGCGGCCAGCGCCAGGGCTTCGGCCAGTGCTTCGGCCGGCGCAGCGGCCGGCGCTACGGCCGGCGAACCTGCCCGCGCGGCAGCCGACGCCCCGCGCTGGCGCAGCTGCTGCGCCAGGTCCAGCCGCAGCAGCAGGCGGTCGGCCTCCAGCCAGGGCGGCACGTCGGCGCCGCCGGGGCGCTGCAGCAGCGGCATGGCGTGGGCCGGCTGGCCCAGGCGCAGCCACAGCGCCGACAGCACCATGCGCGCGGCCTGCGCCCAGAACGCCAGCCCGGCCGCATCGAATTGCGGCACGACGGCCTCCAGCGCCGCCAACGCGGGCGCGTAGCAGCCGACCTCGCACTCGTCGCGCGCGATCACCAGGCGTGCGATCGCGACGTGCGTGGCGTCGGCCGAGTCGCGGTCCGACTGCGCGTGACCCGCGCGCGCCAGTTCGAGCGCGCGGTCGAAGCGGCCGGCCATGCGCAGCGTGACCGCGCCATTCATCATCAGCCGTGCCTCGGCGTCGACCAGCCCGAGCCGGCGCGCCGCCGCGCGCGCCGCGTCGAAGGCCAGCACCGATTCGCCGAGCCGCCCGACGTGGCCCAGCGCGGCGGCCCAATCGCCGTGCCACAGCATGCGCAGCGTGTCGTCGGGCTGCGCCAGCACCCGGTCGCGCAGCGGCAGCAGCAGTGCCACGGCCTCGTGCGCGCGGCCCAGCCGGCCCAGCGCGGTGGCCATGTGGCAGGCGGTGCGCACCTGCAAGGCGTGGTCGTTGTGTTGGCGCGCCAGCGCCAGCAGCCGGCGGCCTTCGTCGATCGATTCGGCCGCGTCGCCGCGCTCGACCAGCAGGCCCACCAGCTCGCGCTGCGCGCGCATGCGCTGGCCGTCGCCGGCGGCCGAAGCCACCAGCGCGCGCACCTCGGCCAGCGCCGCGTCGCCGGCGTCGACGCCGGCCAGCGCGCGGGCGCGGTCGCACAGCGACTCGAAGCGCGCGTCGGCCAGGCCGGCGGCGGCGAAGGCCTCGGCTGCTTGCGCGAGCAAGGCCGCCTCGTCCTGGATGCGCGCCGCCGCTTCGGCGCGGCGCGCGGCGGCGACGAAAGCGTGCCCGGCCTCGGCGGCGCGGCCGGCCGCCAGCCAGTGCCGCGCCAGGCGCGCCGGCTCGCCGCCGTGCGCGGCCAGCCATTGCGCGCATTGCGCGTGCACGCGCCGCGCCACCGCCTGCGGCACGCCGCGGCGCACGGCGTCGCCCACCAGGTCGTGGGCGAAGGCCTCGTCGCGCAGCACCTGCGCCTGCTGCAGCTCGCGCCAGGCCGATGCCAGCTGCACGGCGCGCACGCCGATCGCCGCCTCGGCCAGCTCGACGCTGAAGTCCACGCCGGCCAGCGCCGCCACGCGCGCCAGCGTCAGCGCGCTTTCGGACAGGCTCGCCAGCCGCAGCTCGATCAGCGCGGCCACGTTGGGCGGATGCGGCAACTCGCCGCGCCGCAGGCTGCCGTCGAGCAAGCCTTGCTTGAGCGTCTCCAGCACGAACAGCGGGTTGCCGCCGGTGTGGCGCGACAGCGGCGCGGCGAGCGCGCGGCCCTGCAGCCCGCTGATCGCCAGCGCGTCGACGAGCGCGGCCACGCCGTCGGCGTCCAGCGGCGCGAGGCTCACCACGGAAAGCCGTTGCAGCTCGATCAGCGACGCGCGCAGCGCGCGGCCGGCGGCGCCGGTCTCGGCCGCGCGCGTGGCCAGCAGCCAGGCGCGAGGGCCGCCCTCGCCGCGCGATTCCGCGGCAAGGCCGGCCACCAGCTCGACCGTGGCGTCGTCGGCGAAGTGCAGGTCGTCGAGCACGACGAGCGCGATCTGCCGCTCGGCCAGCAGCGCGGCGACCGCCGCAGCCAGGGCGCCGGGACGCAGCGCGGGGCCGGGCTGCGCCGGCGCGGCGCCGGCGGTGGGCAGGCGTTGCGGGTCTGGCCGGGCCTGCAGCGCGTTGCCATCGCAGGGACCGAGATGGCGCAGCGCGGCAAGCGCGGCCGCGCCGAGTGCCCGTGGCGCCTCGGCGAGCAGCGGCCGCAACAGCCGTTCCAGCGTGGCGTACGGCGCGCCGGCATCGCCGGGGCGGCCGGCGCCGGCCAGCACCGAAGCGGCGGCCGATCGGGTCTCCACCGCGCCGCGCAACCCGTCCTCCTCAGCGGTCCTCATCCCCGCGCTGATCCCCGCGCTGATCCTTGCGTTCATCGCCGACCCCACGCCGGCCACCAGTTCCGCCAGCAGGCGGCTCTTGCCGAGCCCCGCATCGCCTTCGATCCAGACCACGCGGCCCGCAGCCAACGCCTGCCGCGCCGCCCGCAGTTCGGCGTCACGGCCGGCGACGATCGGCGGGCGCTCCAGCGTCACCGGCAGCGGCGCCGCGGCGCGCGTGGCGTGCGGCGCGATGCCGCGGTGGGCGCTGCGCAGCGCGGCGGCGAGTTCGGCGCTGGCCGCCGCGGGGCGCGTGCCGAACTCGTCGCGCAGCATGCGCTCCAGCCGCTCGAAGGCGGCCAGCCCGGCGGCCGCGTTGCCGGCCAGGTAGTGCAGGCGCATGCATTCGCGGTGATGAGTCTCGTCGCGCCCGTCGATCGCCAGCAGCGCGTCGGCCGCGCCGAGCGCCGCGTCGAGATCGCCGGCCGCTTCGGCAGCGGCCAGGCGGGCGCGCGCGGCGGTGATGCGCACGGCGAGCGCCTCGCGCCGGCGCTGCGCCAGCCAGGCGCCGAACTCTTCGCAACCATCGAGCGCGAAGCTGCCCAGCAGCGGCTGGTCGCCGGCCTCGGCGAGCGCGATGTCGTCGGCCAGCGCCAGCGTGGCGCCGCCGACCAGCAGGTCACGCCCGAGCTGCTGGCGAAAGCGCAGCATCTGCTGGCGCAGGTTGCGCCGCGGGTCGGCCGAATCGGGCCACAGCAGCGCGGCGGCGCGCAGCCGCGTCAGCCCGCGCTCGAAGGCCGCCAGCGCCAGCAGCGCCGCGGCGCGCGGTTCCAGCGCCACGCCGCGACCGCCGGGCAAGGTCAACACCGGCGCGCCGTGCAGGCGCAGGGTGACGGGCGGGCGGGACGTCATGGCGGCTCATCATCGCCGAGGCCGGTGGCCGCGGCGGTCCGGCAGCGTAGGCGCGCCGGCGTCACGCGGCCGTCACGGCCGGCGGCGCCGCGTGACCGCGGGCGTATCGGGGGTCTTCATGCGCGCCTGCAGCGGCGTGCCCACCAGCGCCAAGCGGCCGCCGACGACCACGCGGTCGGCTGGCCTCTCGGCGTCTTGCATGTTGCAGGCTTCTTGCGCGGTAGCGCATGCTAAGGCTGCGGCGCGCCGGCACGGCTTGTCGAAAACGGCCGGACCGGTTCGTCGTGCCTTCGACAACCCTCAGGAGCGTGGCCATGATCGTGATGCCCTACCTCTTCTTCGCCGGCAACTGCGAAGAGGCGATGAACTTCTATTCCGGCGCGATCGGCAGCCCGATCGACATGCTGATGCGCATGAAGGACTCGCCCGAGCCGCCGCCGCCCGAACACGCCCCGCCCGGCAGCGAAAACCTGGTGATGCACGCCAGCATGCACCTGGGCAAGGACACCGTGCTGATGGCCAGCGACGACCCCAGCGGCCAGGCCCAGGGCTTCCACGGCTTCTCGCTCTCGCTCACCGTCGACAGCAAGGCCGAGGCCGACCGCATCTACGCCGCGCTGGCCGCAGGCGGCCGGCAGACGATGCCGATGGGCCAGACCTTCTGGTCGCCCTGGTTCGGCATGCTGACCGACAAGTTCGGCGTCGGCTGGATGATCAGCCTGCCGGGCCAGGCCTGAACCAAATAAAAGGGGCGGCCGAAGCCGCCCCTTGGTTGCTGCCTGCCCGGGCGGGTCGCCCGGGCGACGCAGCCGCTTACTCGCCCGCCGCGTCGCCGCCGCTCGGCGCGGCTTCGGCCGCCGCGGCAGCTGCCGCGTCGACGTGGGCCATCTGCACGGCGGCCAGTTCCTCGGCCTCCTGCAGCGCGATCGCGCGGCGCTCGCTCTCGTCCATGTCTTCCTTGGCCTTGCGCGCCTGGTGGAAGGCCATGCCGGTGCCCGCCGGGATCAGGCGGCCGACGATCACGTTTTCCTTCAGGCCGCGCAGCTCGTCGCGCTTGCCCATGATCGCCGCCTCGGTCAGCACGCGCGTGGTCTCCTGGAACGAGGCCGCGCTGATGAACGAGTCGGTCGACAGGCTGGCCTTGGTGATGCCCAGCAGCACGTCGGCGTGTGTCGCGGGGATCTTGCCGTCGGCGCGCAGGCGTTCGTTGGTGTTGAGCAGCTCGCTGCGCTCCACCTGCTCGCCGGCGATGTAGCCGCTGTCGCCGGGGTTGGTGATCTGCACGCGGCGCAGCATCTGGCGGACGATCACCTCGATGTGCTTGTCGTTGATCTTCACGCCCTGCAGGCGGTAGACGTCCTGCACCTCGTCGACGATGTAGCGCGCCAGTTCCTCGATGCCCAGCAGGCGCAGGATGTCCTGCGGATCGGCCGCGCCGTCGACGATGAGCTCGCCGCGGTTGACCACCTGGCCTTCGTGCACCAGGATGTTCTTCTCCTTGGGCACCAGCTCTTCGTACACCTTGCCGTCGGGGTCGGTGATCTGCAGGCGCACCTTGCCCTTGGTCTCCTTGCCGAAGCTGATGGTGCCGGTGATCTCGGCCAGCGTGCCCACGTCCTTCGGGCTGCGGGCCTCGAACAGCTCGGCCACCCGCGGCAGGCCGCCGGTGATGTCGCGCGTCTTCTGGCCTTCCATCGGGATGCGCGCCAGCACTTCGCCGGGCGCCAGGTCCTGGCCGTCGCGCACCTGGATCAGCGAGCCGACCGGGAAGCCGATGGTCACCGAGTGGTCGGTGCCGGGGATCTTGACTTCCTTGCCGGCGGCGTCCAGCAGCTTGACCTGCGGGCGCACGACCTTGGCCGCGCCGCGGCGCTTGGGGTCGATGACGACCAGCGTCGACAGGCCCGTGACCTCGTCGACCTGCTTGGCGACGGTGACGCCTTCCTCCACGTTCTCGAACTTCGCGCGGCCCGCGAACTCGGTGATGATGGGGCGCGTCAGCGGGTCCCAATTGGCGAGCACGGTGCCGGCCTTGACCTGCTGGTCGGGCTTGATGTTGAGCGTGGCGCCGTAGGGCAGCTTGTGGCGCTCGCGCTCGCGGCCGTGCTGGTCGCTGATGATGATCTCGCCGGAGCGCGAGATCACGACCAGTTCGCCCTTGCCGTTGGTGACGTAGCGCATCGTCGCGTTGAAGCCGATGATGCCGTCGCTCTTGGCGTCGACGCTTGAGGCCACCGCCGCGCGCGAAGCCGCACCGCCGATGTGGAAGGTCCGCATCGTCAGCTGCGTGCCCGGCTCACCGATCGACTGCGCGGCGATCACGCCCACCGCCTCGCCGGAGTTGACCAGGCCGCCGCGGCCCAGGTCGCGGCCGTAGCAATGCGCGCACAGGCCGAAGCGCGTGTCGCAGGTCAGCGGCGTGCGCACCTTGACCTCGTCGACGCCGGCGGCTTCCAGCACGTCGAGCGCTTCTTCGTCGAGCATTTGCGCGGCGCCCAGCAGCACCTCTTGCGTCTCGGGGTGCAGCACCTCGATTGCGGTGACGCGGCCGAGGATGCGGTCGCGCAGAGACTCGATCACCTCGCCGCCTTCGACCAGCGCGCGCATGTTCATGCCGTTCTGCGTGCCGCAGTCGTCTTCGGTGACCACCAGGTCCTGCGTCACGTCGACCAGGCGGCGCGTCAGGTAGCCCGAGTTCGCGGTCTTCAGCGCCGTGTCCGCCAGGCCCTTGCGGGCGCCGTGGGTGGAGATGAAGTACTGCAGAACGTTCAGACCTTCGCGGAAGTTCGCGGTGATCGGCGTCTCGATGATCGAGCCATCCGGCTTGGCCATCAGGCCGCGCATGCCGGCCAGCTGGCGGATCTGCGCCGCGCTGCCGCGCGCGCCCGAGTCGGCCATCATGTAGATGGAGTTGAACGACTCCTGGTCCACCTGCTTGCCGTTGCGGTCCTCGACCTTCTGCTTGGAGAGCTGGGCCATCATGACCTTGCCCACCTCGTCGCCGGTCTTGCCCCAGATGTCCACCACCTTGTTGTAGCGCTCGCCGGCGGTCACCAGGCCCGAGACGTACTGCTGCTCGATCTCCTTGACCTCCTTCTCGGCGCGCTCGATCAGGCCGTGCTTTTCCTTCGGGACCAGCATGTCGTCGATGGCGATCGAGATGCCGGCGCGCGTGGCCAGGCGGAAGCCGTTCTGCAGCAGCTTGTCGGCGAAGATCACCGTCTCCTTCAGGCCGCAGCGGCGGAAGCTGGCGTTGATCAGGCGCGAGATCTCCTTCTTCTTCAGCGCCTTGTTGATGTTGGCGAAGGGCAGGCCCTTGGGCAGGATCTCCGACAGCAGCGCGCGGCCGACCGTGGTGTCCACGAGCTTGGTCTCGGGCACGAAGTCGCCGCCGTTCTTGTCCTTGACCCATTCGGTCAGGCGCACGCTGATCTTGGCGGTGATCTCCACCGCGCCGTTGTCCAGCGCGCGCTGCAGCTCCTGCAGGTCGGCGAAGACCATGCCTTCGCCGCGGCCGTTGGTGCGCTCGCGCGTGGCGTAGTACAGGCCCAGCACCACGTCCTGGCTCGGCACGATCGACGGCTCGCCGTTCGCGGGGAACAACACATTGTTGGAGGCCAGCATCAGCGTGCGGGCTTCCATCTGCGCCTCGATGCTCAGCGGCACGTGCACGGCCATCTGGTCGCCGTCGAAGTCGGCGTTGAAGGCCGAGCAGACCAGCGGATGCAGCTGGATCGCCTTGCCTTCGATCAGCACCGGCTCGAAGGCCTGGATGCCCAGGCGGTGCAGCGTCGGCGCGCGGTTCAGCAGGACGGGGTGCTCCTTGATCACCTCTTCCAGGATGTCCCACACCACCGGCGTGCCGCTTTCCACTTCCTTCTTCGCGGCCTTGATGGTGGTGGCGATGCCCATCGCCTCCAGGCGGCTGAAGATGAAGGGCTTGAACAGCTCGATGGCCATCAGCTTGGGCAGGCCGCACTGGTGCAGCTTGAGCGTCGGGCCGACCACGATGACCGAACGGCCCGAGTAGTCGACGCGCTTGCCCAGCAGGTTCTGGCGGAAGCGGCCGCTCTTGCCCTTGATCATGTCGGCCAGCGACTTCAGCGCACGCTTGTTGGCGCCGGTCATCGCCTTGCCGCGACGGCCGTTGTCCAGCAGCGAGTCCACCGCCTCCTGCAGCATGCGCTTTTCGTTGCGCACGATGATCTCGGGCGCCTTCAGCTCCAGCAGCCGCGCCAGGCGGTTGTTGCGGTTGATGACGCGGCGGTACAGGTCGTTGAGGTCCGACGTGGCGAAGCGGCCGCCGTCCAGCGGGACCAGGGGGCGCAGGTCCGGCGGCAGCACCGGCAGCACCTCCATCACCATCCAGCTGGGCTTGATGCCGCTCTTCTTGAAGGCCTCCAGCACCTTCAGGCGCTTGGAGTTCTTCTTCATCTTCAGCTCGGAGCCGGTCATGTCGTTGCGGATCTTGTCGATCTCCGCATCGATGTCCAGCTCTTCCAGCAGCTTCTTGATGCCCTCGGCGCCCATCAGCGCGGTGAACTCGTCACCGTACTCGGCGTGCTTGGCCTCGAAGTCGTCCTCGGACATGATGCTGAACTTCTTCAGCGGCGTCATGCCGGGGTCGACGACGACGTAGGCTTCGAAGTACAGCACGCGCTCGATGTCGCGCAGCGTCATGTCGAGCACCAGGCCGAGACGGCTGGGCAGCGACTTCAGGAACCAGATGTGCGCGCAGGGCGCGGCCAGGTCGATGTGACCCATGCGCTCGCGGCGCACCTTGGTCTGCGTGACCTCGACGCCGCACTTCTCGCAGATCACGCCGCGGTGCTTCAGGCGCTTGTACTTGCCGCACAGGCACTCGTAGTCCTTGATCGGGCCGAAGATCTTGGCGCAGAACAGGCCGTCACGCTCCGGCTTGAAGGTGCGGTAGTTGATGGTCTCGGGCTTCTTCACCTCGCCGAACGACCAGCTGCGGATCTTCTCAGGAGAAGCCAGGCCGATCTTGATGGCATCGAAATGCTCATCGGGGGTGAATTGCTTGAAAAGGTCGAGTAGTCCCTTCATGGTGCTTTCCCGTTTCCTTCCTTAATTGCGTTCCAGCTCGATATCGATACCGAGGGAGCGGATTTCCTTCACCAGCACGTTGAACGATTCCGGCATGCCGGCCTCGATCGCGTGCTCGCCCTTGACGATGTTCTCGTAGACCTTGGTGCGGCCGTTCACGTCGTCGGACTTCACGGTCAGCATCTCCTGCAGGATGTAGCTGGCGCCGTAAGCTTCCAGCGCCCAGACTTCCATCTCGCCGAAGCGCTGGCCGCCGAACTGCGCCTTGCCGCCCAGCGGCTGCTGCGTCACCAGGCTGTACGGGCCGGTCGAGCGCGCGTGCATCTTGTCGTCCACCAGGTGGTGCAGCTTCAGCACGTGCATGTAGCCCACCGTCACCGGGCGCTCGAAGGCGTCGCCGGTGCGGCCGTCGTGCAGCGTGGCCTGGGTGCGGGTGGCGGTCAGGCCCTTCTTCGCCGCGATGTCGTCGGGATAGGCGAGCTTGAGCATGCCGCGGATCTCGGTCTCGGCCGCGCCGTCGAACACCGGCGTCGCGAACGGCACGCCGTGCTGCAGGTTGCGCGCCATCTCGACGACCTCGTCGTCGGAGAGCTGCTTCAACTCCTCGGTCTTGCCGCCGGACTTGTTGTACAGCTCGTCGAGGAAGGCGCGGATCTCGGCCACGCGGGCCTCGTTCTGCAGCAGATCGCCGATGCGCTGGCCGATGCCCTTGCCGGCCCAGCCCAGGTGCACTTCCAGCACCTGGCCGACGTTCATCCGCGAGGGCACGCCCAGCGGGTTGAGCACGATGTCGCAAGGCGTGCCGTCGGCCATGTAGGGCATGTCTTCGACGGCAACGATCTTCGACACCACGCCCTTGTTGCCGTGGCGGCCGGCCATCTTGTCGCCGGGCTGCAGGCGGCGCTTGACGGCGAGGTAGACCTTCACCATCTTCAGCACGCCGGCCGGCAGCTCGTCGCCTTGGGTCAGCTTCTTGCGCTTTTCCTCGAAGGCGAGGTCGAAGCTGTGGCGCGTCTGGTCCAGGCTGTTCTTGATCGACTCCAGCTGGTTGGCCACCTCGTCGTCGGCCGGGCGGATGTCGAACCAGTGGTACTTCTCCACCGTCGCCAGGTAGTCCTTGCTGATCGTCGTGCCCTTGGCGATCTTCTGCGGGCCGCCGTTGGCCGGCTTGCCGACCAGCAGCTTCTCGATGCGGTCGAAGGCGTCGGCCTCGACGATGCGCAGCTGGTCGTTCAAGTCGAGGCGGAAGCGCTTCAGTTCATCGTCGATGATCTGCTGCGCGCGCTTGTCGCGCTGGATGCCTTCGCGGGTGAAGACCTGCACGTCGATCACGGTGCCGTTGGTGCCCTGGTCGACGCGCAGGCTAGTGTCCTTCACGTCGGAGGCCTTCTCGCCGAAGATCGCGCGCAGCAGCTTTTCTTCCGGCGTCAGCGTGGTCTCGCCCTTGGGCGTGACCTTGCCGACCAGCACGTCGCCGGGGTTCACCTCGGCGCCGATGTAGACGATGCCGCTTTCGTCCAGCCGCGCGAGCTGCTGCTCGCTCAGGTTGGGAATGTCGCGCGTGATCTCTTCCGAGCCCAGCTTGGTGTCGCGCGCCATCACCACCAGCTCTTCGATGTGGATGCTGGTGTAGCGGTCGTCGGCGACGACGCGCTCGCTGATCAGGATCGAGTCCTCGAAGTTGTAGCCGTTCCAGGGCATGAACGCGACCAGCATGTTCTGGCCGAGCGCCAGCTCGCCCAGGTCGGTGCTGGCGCCATCGGCCACCACGTCGCCGGCGCCCACCTGGTCGCCGCGCTTGACGATGGGGCGCTGGTGGATGTTGGTGTTCTGGTTGCTGCGCTGGTACTTGATGAGGTTGTAGATGTCGACGCCGACTTCGCCGGCCACCGTCTCGTTGTCGTTGACGCGGATCACGATGCGGTTGGTGTCGACGTAGTCGACCACGCCGCCGCGGCGCGCGGTGACGACGGTGCCCGAGTCGACCGCGGCCACGCGCTCGACGCCGGTGCCGACGAGGGCCTTCTCGGGGCGCAGCGTGGGCACGGCCTGGCGCTGCATGTTGGCGCCCATCAGCGCGCGGTTGGCGTCGTCGTGCTCCAGGAAGGGCACCAGCGAGGCCGCGACCGAGACGATCTGCGTCGGCGCCACGTCCATGTACTGCACGCGCTCGGGGCTGACGAACATCGATTCGCCCTTCTCGCGCGCCGACACCAGCTCGTCGACCAGCTTGCCGTCCTTGTCCAGCGAGGCGTTGGCCTGGGCGATGACGTACTTGCCTTCCTCGATGGCCGACAGGTAGTCGATCTGGTTGGTCACCTTGCCGTCGACCACGCGGCGATACGGCGTTTCGAGGAAGCCGTACTCGTTGAGCTGCGCGTACAGCGCCAGCGAGTTGATCAGGCCGATGTTCGGGCCTTCCGGCGTCTCGATCGGGCACACGCGGCCGTAGTGCGTGACGTGCACGTCGCGCACCTCGAAGCCGGCGCGCTCGCGCGTCAGGCCGCCCGGGCCCAGGGCCGAGACGCGCCGCTTGTGCGTGATTTCGCTCAGCGGGTTGGTCTGGTCCATGAACTGGCTGAGCTGGCTCGCGCCGAAGAACTCCTTCAGCGCCGCGGAGATCGGCTTGGAGTTGATCAGGTCGTGCGGCATCAAGGCCTCGGTCTCGGCCTGGCCCAGGCGTTCTTTCACCGCCTTCTCGATGCGCGCCAGGCCGCTGCGGTACTGGTTCTCGGCCAGTTCGCCGACGCAGCGCACGCGGCGGTTGCCCAGGTGGTCGATGTCGTCGACGTCGCCGTTGCCGTTGCGCAGGTCGACGAGGATCTTCACGACGTCCAGGATGTCCTCGTTGCTGAGGGTCATCTTGCCTTCGGGCGTGTCGCGGCCGACGCGGGCGTTGAACTTCATGCGGCCCACGCGCGACAGGTCGTAGGTGTCCTCGCTGTAGAACAGGCGATGGAACAGCGCCTCGACGGCGTCTTCGGTCGGCGGCTCGCCGGGGCGCATCATGCGGTAGATGGCCACGCGCGCCGAGAGCTGGTCGGCCGTCTCGTCGGCGGCCAGCGTCTGGCTGATGTAGGCGCCCTGGTTCAGCTCATTGGTGTAGATGCACTGGATCTCTTTGATCCCGGCGGCGCGCAGCTTCTTCAGCAGCGAATCGGTCAGCTCGTCGTTGGCCTTGGCGACGATCTCGCCGGTGTCGGGGTCGACCTGGTTGCGCGCCAGCACGCGGCCGACCAGGAAGTCTTCCGGCACGCTGACGAAGCCGGTGCCCGACTGCTCCAACTGCTTGACGTGGCGCGCGGTGATGCGCTTGTCCTTCTCGACGATGACGGCGCCGCTCTTGTCGGTGAGGTCGAAGCGCGCGACCTCGCCCTTCAGCCGCTCGGGCACGAACTCCATCTGCGCGCCCGTGTCCATCAGGCGGAAGTTGTCGTTGACGAAGAAGTGCGCCAGGATCGATTCGGGGTTGAGGCCGATCGCCTTCAGCAGGATCGTCACCGGCATCTTGCGGCGGCGGTCGACGCGGAAGTACAGGATGTCCTTGGGGTCGAACTCGAAGTCCAGCCACGAGCCGCGGTAGGGGATGATGCGGGCGCTGAACAGCAGCTTGCCCGAGCTGTGCGTCTTGCCCTTGTCGTGCTCGAAGAACACGCCCGGCGAGCGGTGCAGCTGGCTGACGATGACGCGCTCGGTGCCGTTGACGATGAACGAGCCGTAGTCGGTCATGAGCGGCACTTCGCCCATGTAGACCTCCTGCTCCTTGATCTCCTTGGCGACCTTCTGCGGATGCGACTCGCGGTCGTAGATGATCATCTGCAGCTTGGCGCGCACGGCCGCCGCATAGGTCAGGCCGCGCTGCTGGCATTCGCGCACGTCGAAGGCCGGCTTGGCGATGTTGAACTCGATGAACTTCATCTCCACGAAGCCGTTGTGGCTCGTGATCGGGAACGCGGAGAGGAATGCCGCCTGCAGCCCTTCGGGCTTGCGCTTTTGCGGCGGCACGTCTTTCTGCAGGAACGCGACGTACGAGTCGCGCTGCATCGTCAGCAGGTAAGGAACCTTCAGAACGCTTTCACGCTTGCCGAAGCTCTTGCGGATGCGCTTGCGTTCAGTGTAGGTGTAGGGGGTTGCTTGCGCCATGGATCACTCCGTGTCGAGAACGCCCACCGGGCCCAGGCAGGCGTTCTGCGGCGACTGGCTGTCTCGAACCTTGCGTTCGAGGTCTGGTGGCAGGCCACTACCTGCCGCTGGCGGACAACCCCGGCGTTGCACCGGAGTCCGACCAAACCCGTTCCCTGCAGTCGGATCAGGAAACACTTGCAAGAGCCGCACGCGGCGCTTGCAACAGCCTCCTGAAGGGGCCGGGGCGCGGCGCGCCTCGACCCCCCGCTGGCGTCGCTTACTTCAGCTCGGCCTTGGCGCCGGCTTCCACCAGCTTCTTCAGCGCGGCTTCGGCGTCGGCCTTGGCAATGCCTTCCTTGACGGGCTTCGGCGCGCCGTCGACCAGGTCCTTGGCTTCCTTCAGGCCCAGGCCGGTGAGTTCGCGCACGGCCTTGATGACCGACACCTTGTTGGCGCCGGCTTCCAGCAGCACGACGTTGAATTCGGTCTTCTCTTCGGCGGCCGGGGCGGCGGCGCCGCCGGCGCCACCGGCGGCCGGAGCGGCCATCGCGGCGGCGGACACGCCGAACTTCTCTTCAATGGCCTTCACCAGGTCATTGAGTTCCATCACGGTCATGCTGTCCATCGCGGACAGGAAAGCGTCTTTATCGAATGCCATTTGGGGTTCCTCGAGAATTTTTAAAGGTTGATGTCAGGCAGCGGCCGGGGCGGCTTCGGCAGCGGCGGCTTCGGCGCCGCCACCCTTCTTGTCCGCGACGGCGGCCAGCACGCCGGCCATGCGCTGGATGGGCGACTTCAGCAAGCCGGCCACCTGGGCGATCAGCACCTCGCGGCTGGGGATGGAGGCCAGGGCCTTGACCCCGTTGGCATCCAGCGCCTTGCCGGCATAAGCGCCGCCCTTGACGATGAGTTTGTCGTTGCCCTTGGCGAAGTCGGCGATGACTTTCGCGGCGGCAACGGCATCCTCGGAAAAGCCGTAGATCAGCGGGCCGACCATGGCACCCTGGGCCACCTCGAACGGCGTGCCGGCGACGGCGCGGCGCGCCAGGGTGTTCTTCACGACGTGAAGGTACACACCCTTGGCGCGCGCATCGACGCGCAGCTTGTTCAGGTGTTCCACGGTGAGGCCACGGTACTCGGCCAGCGCCAGCGTCTGCGAGCGTGCGACCTGCGTCGCCACGCCGTCGACCACGGCTGCCTTCTCGTTGCGGTTGAGACTCAAGGTCTGCTCCTCACGTTGAACCAGCGACCTTTCGCTCGGAACCACCCTTGGCGGGCATTCGTCACGGCGGGTTCGCCATCTGCGCTGGACATTAAGGATGCCGGGCCGCCCCGTTCATCCACCAGCGGTCTTGGATGGCCCGTGACGCCCGAAGGCAGCACGGCCCACCACTCTGCTGAAAGGGCTTGGGGCTTTCAGCCCCAAGCCCGCTCTTCATCCTCGTTATGCAGCCGCCGGCGCGGCGATCGACGCGGTGTCGACGCGAACGCCGATGCCCATGGTCGACGACACCGCCACCTTGCGCAGGTAGATGCCCTTGCTGGTGGCCGGCTTGGCCTTGTTCAGCGCGTCGATCAGGGCGCGCAGGTTGCTCACCAGCTTGTCGTGATCGAACGAACGGCGGCCGATGGTGCCGTGGATGATGCCGGCCTTGTCGACGCGGAACTGCACCTGGCCGGCCTTCGCGTTCTTGACCGCGGTGGCCACGTCGGGCGTCACGGTGCCGACCTTGGGGTTGGGCATCAGGCCGCGCGGGCCCAGGATCTGGCCCAGCGTGCCGACCACGCGCATTGTGTCGGGCGAGGCGATCACGACGTCGAAGTCCATCTTGCCGGCCTTGATCTCGGCGGCCAGGTCGTCCATGCCGACGATGTCGGCACCGGCGGCCTTGGCTTCGTCGGCCTTGGCGCCTTGCGCGAACACCGCCACGCGCTTGGTCTTGCCGGTGCCGGCGGGCATCACGACGGCGCCGCGCACCACCTGGTCGGACTTCTTGGCGTCGATGCCGAGTTGCACGGCAACGTCGATCGACTCGTCGAACTTGGCGGTGGCGCAGTCCTTCACGAGGCTCAGCGCGTCGCTCAGCGGGTACAGCTTGGTGCTCTCGACCTTGCCTTGCAGCGTCTTGGCTTTCTTGGTCAGCTTGGCCATGGTCAGACTCCTTCCACCGTGATGCCCATCGAGCGGGCGGAACCGGCGATGGTCTTCACGGCGGCGTCCATGTCGGCGGCCGTGAGATCCTTGATCTTGGTCTTGGCGATCTCTTCGAGCTGGGCGCGCGTGACCTTGCCCACCTTCTCCAGGTGCGGCTTGCCCGAGCCCTTGTCGATCTTGGCCGCCTTCTTCAGCAGCACGGTCGCCGGCGGCGACTTCAGCACGAAGGTGAAGGACTTGTCGGCGAACGCGGTGATCACCACCGGCAGCTTCAGCCCCGGCTCGTAGCTCTGCGTCTGGGCGTTGAACGCCTTGCAGAACTCCATGATGTTGAGGCCGCGCTGGCCCAGCGCCGGACCGATCGGGGGCGAAGGATTGGCCTTGCCCGCCGGGACTTGCAGCTTGATGAAGCCGACGATTTTCTTTGCCATGAAAGGCTCCTGTCGAGTTCAAGCGGCCGCCGAAGCAGCCTCCTCGTCACTCAACCCTTGTTGCTTGCGGCAGGCCGGGGTTGCGGCGGCTTGCCTGCGTCAAACCTTTTGCCTGCGGCCCTTCGGGCCTACGGCGAAGTTTGACGAGCGGTGCTCGTCAAACTTTCTCGACCTGCGCGAAATCGAGTTCGACACCGGTGGCGCGGCCGAAGATCGTGACGCTGACCTTGACCTTGCTCTTCTCGTAGTTGACTTCCTCGACCGCGCCGTTGAAGTCGGTGAACGGGCCTTCCTTGACGCGCACCAGCTCGCCCACGGTCCACTCGACCTTGGGCCGCGGCTTCTCGGCGCCTTCCTGCATCTGGCTGACGATCTTGGCCACCTCGGCCTCGGAGATCGGCGCCGGGCGGTTGCGCGCGCCGCCGATGAAGCCGGTCACCTTGCTGGTGTGCTTGACGAGGTGCCAGGTGTCGTCGGCCATCTCCATCTCCACCAGCACGTAGCCGGGGTAGATGCGGCGCTCGGTCACGGTCTTCTTGCCGTTCTTGAGCTCGACCACTTCTTCGGTGGGCACCAGGATGCGGCCGAACTTGTCCTGCATGCCGGCGCGGTCGATGCGCTCGCGCAGGTTGCGCTCGACGGCCTTCTCCATGCCCGAATAGGCATGGACGATGTACCAGCGCTTGTTCGAAGGCGCCGGGGCGGCGGCGGCGTCGGCAGCCGCCTGCGCCGTGGTGTCGGGGGTGTCCGCGGTCATAGCAGTCCTCAGCGCTTCCAGCCCAGAATCAGGTCGTACAGCACCCATTCCAGCGTCTTGTCGGTCAGGAACATGAACAGCGCCATGACGAAGACGAAGGCCACCACGTAACCCGTCATCTGCAAGGCCTCTTTGCGGGTGGGCCAGACCACCTTGCGCACTTCTCGCACCGACTCGCGGCCGAAGCCGATGAGCTGCTTGCCGGGCTCGGACGTGAAGAACAAGGCGACACCGGCGGCCAGCACCAGCAGCAGCGCGATGACGCGCAGCCACAGGTCCTGCTTGCCCAGCGCGTAGAAGACGGCGACCGCGCCCACGACGAGCAAGGCGGCGCCGGCCAGCTTGGCCTTGTCGGCACTGGTGGAGACGGTCTCGACGGTGGGTTGGGTAGCCATGGCGGTTGGGTGGATCACATCAAACGCAAAGCCCGCTGGGCTGGATCAGCGCCCGCGGGCTGTTCGGCGCCGCCTCGTCGCGAGGCCGGCGGATGGCAGGGGCAGAGGGGATCGAACCCCCGACCTTCGGTTTTGGAGACCGACGCTCTGCCAGTTGAGCTATGCCCCTGCGGATGACCCTGGTTCCTTACTCGATGATCTTGGCCACGACGCCGGCGCCGACGGTGCGGCCGCCTTCGCGGATGGCAAAGCGCAGGCCCTCTTCCATCGCGATCGGCGCGATGAGCTTGACGGTGATGCTGACGTTGTCGCCGGGCATGACCATTTCCTTGTCCTTGGGCAGCTCCACCGCGCCGGTGACGTCGGTGGTGCGGAAGTAGAACTGCGGCCGGTAGTTGTTGAAGAAGGGGGTGTGGCGGCCGCCTTCTTCCTTGCTCAGCACGTAGACCTCGGCGGTGAAGTGGGTGTGCGGCTTGATGCTGCCGGGCTTGCACAGCACTTGGCCGCGCTCGACGTCTTCGCGCTTGGTGCCGCGCAGCAGGATGCCGACGTTGTCGCCGGCCTGGCCCTGGTCGAGGAGCTTGCGGAACATTTCGACGCCGGTGCAGGTGGTCTTTTGCGTGGGCCGGATGCCGACGATTTCGATTTCCTCGCCGACTTTGACGATGCCGCGCTCGACGCGACCGGTCACGACGGTGCCGCGGCCGCTGATGCTGAAGACGTCTTCGACGGGCATCAGGAAGGCGCCGTCGATGGCGCGCTCGGGCGTGGGGATGTAGCTGTCGAGGGCGTCGGCGAGCTTCATGATGGCTTGTTCGCCGAGTTCGCCCTTGTCGCCTTCCATGGCGAGCTTGGCGCTGCCCTTGACGATGGGGGTGTCGTCGCCGGGGAAGTCGTACTTGGACAGCAGCTCGCGCACTTCCATTTCGACGAGTTCGAGCAGTTCGGCATCGTCGACCATGTCGCACTTGTTCATGAAGACGATGATGTAGGGCACACCGACCTGGCGGGCCAGCAGGATGTGCTCGCGCGTTTGCGGCATGGGGCCGTCGGCGGCGGACACGACCAGGATGGCGCCGTCCATTTGCGCCGCACCGGTGATCATGTTCTTGACGTAGTCGGCGTGGCCTGGGCAGTCGACGTGGGCGTAGTGGCGGTTGGCGGTTTCGTACTCGACGTGCGCCGTGTTGATGGTGATGCCGCGCGCCTTTTCCTCGGGCGCCGCGTCGATCTGGTCGTAGGCCTTGGCCTCGCCGCCGAACTTCTGCGCCAGCACCGACGTGATCGCCGCCGTCAGCGTCGTCTTGCCGTGGTCCACGTGCCCGATCGTGCCCACGTTCACGTGCGGCTTGGTTCGTTCGAATTTGCCTTTTGCCATTT
>JAIUPH010000002.1 GCA_020161065.1 Pseudomonadota bacterium | reverse complement strand
CCACACCGAGCCGCCGAGCTTGGCGGCGGCTTCCTCGGCCTCGCGCACGCTGAAGGCGGCGTAGCCCCGCGGCACCGGCACGCCGTGCGCGCGCAGCAGTTCCTTGGCCTGGTATTCGTGGATCTTCATCGGGCGGGTCCTCGCTGAGGGTGGGGTCGGGTCAACCGCCAAATGTAGCAGGCCGCTCAGGGTTTACCTTGGGGCTCGGCCTCGTCGGTGGCCTGCTTCAGCACCCGCTGCACGACCGCGGCCTCGAAGCCGCGCGCCAGCAGAAAGCGGCTTTGGCGGGCGCGTTCGTGGGCATCGGACGGCGGCGCTTGGAAGCGGCGGCGCCAGACTTCGAAGGCGCGGGCCTGCTCGGTCTCGCGGGCGCGCTGCAAGGTCTCGTCCACCAGCTCGGGCGCCAGCGACTTGGCGCGCAACAGCAGCGACAGCCGGCGCGTGCCGTAGCGCGGCGCCTTGGCGTGCAGCAGCGCTTCGGCGGTGCGCTGGTCGCTCAGCAGCCCGCGCTGCTGTAGTTCGTCCAGCGTCTGCTGGAGCTTGGCGCGCAGCGCATGCTGCGCGTCTTCGTCGAGGGGCGCGGCGTCGACGTTGTCAGCGGCGCCGGGCTCCGCCAGGTCCTTCAGCAGCCGTGGCCAGAGCTTGCGCTCCAGCTCGGCGCGCGAATGTTCGCGCTGCGCCAGCAGGCGCAGCGCGCGGGCCTTGATCGAGGGCGGGTTTACTCGGCCGCTCCGCCATCGGCGCCGACGGCGGGAATGCCCACCGATTCGCGCACCTTGTTCTCGATCTCGCGCGCGAGATCGGCGTTCTCTTTGAGGAACTCGCGCGCGTTGTCCTTGCCCTGGCCGATCTTCTCGCCGTTGTAGGCGTACCAGGCGCCGCTCTTGTCCAGGATGCGGGCGTTGACGCCCATGTCGATGATCTCGCCCTCGCGGCTGATGCCTTCGCCATAGAGGATGTCGAACTCGGCGGTCTTGAACGGCGGGCTGACCTTGTTCTTGACGACCTTGACCTTGGTCTCGCTGCCGATGACCTCTTCGCCCTTCTTGATGTTGCCGGTGCGGCGGATGTCCAGCCGCACGCTGGCGTAGAACTTCAGCGCATTGCCGCCGGTGGTGGTTTCGGGGTTGCCGAACATCACGCCGATCTTCATGCGGATCTGGTTGATGAAGATGACCATGGTGTTGGTCTTCTTGATCGTGGCGGTGAGCTTGCGCAGCGCCTGGCTCATCAGCCGCGCCTGCAGGCCGGGCAGGCTGTCGCCCATCTCGCCTTCGAGTTCGGCCTTGGGCGTGAGGGCAGCCACCGAGTCGATGACGATGAGGTCGATCGAGCCGCTGCGCACCAGCGCGTCGACGATTTCCAGCGCCTGCTCGCCGGTGTCGGGCTGGCTGATCAGCAGATCCTGCAGGTTGACGCCGAGCTTTTGCGCGTACTGGATGTCCAGCGCGTGCTCGGCGTCGATGAAGGCGGCGGTGCCGCCGAGCTTCTGCATCTCGGCAATGACCTGCAGCGTGAGCGTGGTCTTGCCGGAAGACTCGGGGCCGTAGATCTCGACCACGCGGCCGCGCGGCAGGCCGCCGACGCCCAGCGCGATGTCAAGGCCCAGGCTGCCGGTGGAGACGACCTGGATGTCCTCGATCTTCTCGCCTTCGCCCAGGCGCATGATCGAGCCCTTGCCGAACTGCTTTTCGATCTGCGCCAGCGCGGCCTGCAAGGCCTTGGCCTTTTCGGTGTTCAATGCTTTGACGGGTGCGTCCATGGGCTTCTCCTTCATGGCCGCGATTATCATCAAAGCTGGATGTTTGTACAGGTATTCCGGCGAATCTTTGGCCCCGCAACATCAAGATCGGGCGCGGTCCCTAGAATGGATCGAAGCGGGCAAGAAGCGATCGCACCGACCGGCGCCCAAGCCGGCAGCCTGGCCCGCGCCAAGGAGACATCGATGCGGATACTGATTGCCGAGGACGACCAACTGCTGGCCGACGGGCTGCTGCGCTCGCTGCGCGCCTCGGGCTATGCGGTCGACCAGGTCGGCACCGGCACCGAGGCCGATGCGGCGCTCGCCTCGCACGAGTTCGACCTGCTGATCCTCGACCTCGGCCTGCCGCGCATGCATGGTTTCGACGTGCTGCGCAAGCTGCGCGGCCGCGGCTCCAGCGTGCCGGTGCTGATCCTCACCGCGGCCGACAGCGTGGAGCAGCGCGTCAAGGGCCTCGACCTGGGCGCCGACGACTACATGGCCAAGCCCTTCTCGCTGCAGGAGCTGGAAGCGCGGGTGCGCGCGCTCACGCGGCGCGGGCTGGGCACGGCGTCCAACGTGATCAAGCACGGGCCCTTGAGCTTCGACGCCACCGGCCGCGTGGCCTACCTCAACGAGCAGATGATCGAGCTGTCGGCGCGCGAGCTGAGCCTGCTGGAAGTGCTGCTGCAGCGCTCGGGCCGGCTGGTCAGCAAGGACCAGTTGGTCGAGCGGCTGTGCGAATGGGGCGAAGAGGTCAGCAACAACGCCATCGAGGTCTACATCCACCGCCTGCGCAAGAAGATCGAGCAAGGGCCGGTGCGCATCGCCACCGTGCGCGGCCTCGGCTACTGCCTGGAGAAGATCGCCGCCTGAGTCCCGCGCCCGCCGCGCGGCGTGCGCGGCGCGTGTGCCGCATACGGTTGGCGCCGGTTGAGCGGCGCTGGCATGGCACCATCGCCGCCCCATGGCCAGCCGCCGCGAACAACTCTCCCTCTTCGGCGAGATCCTCGACTGGATGCTCGCGCCGCTGCTGCTGCTGTGGCCGATGAGCGTGGCGCTGACCTGGCTGGTGGCGCAAAGCATCGCCAACCGCCCCTACGACCGTGAACTGGGCGACTTGGCGCGCGAGATCGCGACGCAGGCCGCCGCGCTGTCGGCGCCCGAGGCGGCCCAGCGCCGGCGCGCGCGCAGCGAGATGGACCTGGCGGTGGCGCGGCTGCTGCGCGCCGACGACGAAGACCGCATCTACTTCCAGGTGCTGGGCCAGCGTGGCGAACTGGTGGCCGGCGACGCCGACCTGCCGGTGCCGGTGGACGCGCAGGGCATGGGCACCGAGGTGCGCTACCGCGACGACGTGCTGCGCGACGAGCCGGTGCGCGTGGCCTGGCTGTGGCTGCCCGGCACCGGCGACCCGGCCGCCACCGAGGGCAGTGGGCCGATGGTGCAGATCGCCGAGACGCTGGACAAGCGCTCGCGGCTGGCCACCGAGATCATCAAGGGCGTCATCCTGCCGCAGTTCGTGATCCTGCCGCTGGCCGTGCTGCTGGTGTGGCTGGCGCTGGCGCGCGGCATCCGCCCGCTGGCCGAGCTGCAGCAGCGCATCCGCCGCCGCGAGAGCACCGACCTGAGCCCGATCCGCGAGCGCGACGTGCCGGAAGAGGTGGCGCCGCTGGTCAGCGCGATCAACGACCTGCTGCAGCGCCTGGACCAGTCGATCAGCACCCAGCGCCACTTCCTGGCCGACGCCGCGCATCAGTTGAAGACGCCGCTGGCCGGCCTGCGCACGCAGGCCGAGATCGCCGAGCGCGAGCTCGACAGCGGCCACGGCGACCCGCAGGCGCTGAAGCAGACGCTCAAGCACACGCTGCAGCAGATCGCGCTGGGCAGCCAGCGTGCCGCGCACATGGTCAACCAGTTGCTGGCCATGGCGCGCGCCGAAGACCGCGAGCAGGCGCTGCGCCGGCAAAGCCTGGACCTTGCCGAGCTGGTGCGCGACGTGGTGCGCGACTTCGTGCCCAAGGCCTTGGACAAGCGCATCGACCTCGGCTACGAAGGCCCGGAGGCCGGCCAGATCGCGCCCATCCAGGCGCAGCCCGTGCTGCTGCGCGAGATGGTGCGCAACCTGGTCGACAACGCGCTGCAGTACACGCCGCGCGGCGGCACCGTCACCGCCCGCGTGATGCCCGACCCCTTCGGCCAGGTGATCGTGCTGCAGGTGGAAGACACCGGCCCCGGCGTGCCCGCCGCCGAGCGCGAGCTGATCTTCAGGCCCTTCTACCGCGCCTTGGGTACCAACGTCGACGGCACTGGCCTGGGCCTGGCCATCGTGCAGGAGATCGCCCAGCAGCACGAGGCCGAGATCAGCGTCGGCGATGCCCACCCGCGCGCCGGCGCCGGCGGCCCGGCCGGCGCGCTGTTCACGGTGCGCTTTCCGGTGCAGGCGGCGGCGGACTGAGCGCATCGCCCGGCGGCTGCTGCGCTTGCGGCTGCGATTGCGCTTGAAGCAGCCAGCGGTACAGCGCCGAATCGTCGTGGCGCGCCAGCCCGGCGGCCAGCGCGCGGGCGAAGGTGGCGCTGGCCGCGGCGCCCACCGGCGCCGGCTGCTGCAGCGCCTGCGCCTCGGCCATCGCCAGCGCCGAGTCCTTGGCCAGCAGCGTCATGTGGGCCAGCGGCTCGTCGCGCCCGGCCAGCGCGCGGCGCAGCCGCTCGCTGCCGGCCCAGCTCTGGCCGCTGGAGCGCTCGATGACGTCGAGCGTGACGGCCGGGTCCAGCCCCAGCCGCGCCGCCAGCGCCAGCGCCTCGCAGGCGCCGGACAGGTTGATGGCCGCCGCCAGGTTGTTGACGAGCTTGGTGCGCGCGCCGTCGCCCGGCCGGCGGCCGACGCGGAACACCGGCTCGGCCAGGCGCTGCAGCCAGGGCTGCCAGCGTTCGAAGACTTCGTCGTCGGCGGCCACCATCAGGCTCATGCGGCCTTCGCGGGCGCGCTGCGGGCCGCCGGACATCGGCGCGTCGATCACCGCCAGCCCGCGGCGCGCCAGCTCGGCGGCGGCCGCGGCGGTGTCGCCCGGCGCGATGGTCGGGCACAGCATCACCGTGGCGCCGGCCGGCAAGGCGGCGGCCGCGCCGTCGGCGCCGAACAGCACGTCGCGCGTCTGCGCGGCATCGACCACGACGATGATCAACAGATCCACCGCCGCCGCCAGCGCCGCCGGCGTCGGCGCCACCGTGCAGCCGCCGACGCGCGCCAGCGCCTCGCGCGCGGGGTCGATGTCGCGCACCGCGACGGCCAGGCCTTGATCGCACAGCCGCAGCGCGATGCCGAGGCCCATGTTGCCGACGCCGATCACGCCGATGCGGGGCTTGTCCACTGCCTTTCTCCTCAATTCCGCCAGCGCCCCGTTCCCTCGGGGACCGGTCGCCACAGGCGACCAGGGGGAGCGGCGTCGTTAGCTTTGCATGAGGCGCCGGCTGCGCGCCACCGACATCAGGATGCCGATCGCCAGCCCCAGCGAGACCATCGCGGTGCCGCCGTAGCTGATGAAGGGCAGCGGCACGCCCACCACCGGCAGGATGCCGCTGACCATGCCCATGTTGACGAACGCGTAGGAAAACAGGCTCATCGCCACCGCGGCGGCCAGCAGCCGCGAGAACACGGTGGGCGCTTCGGCGGCGATCATCAGCGCGCGCAGGATCAGGAACAGGAAGCCGGCGATCAGCAGCGCCGCGCCGGCCATGCCGAACTCTTCGCAGAAGGCGGCGAAGATGAAGTCGGTGGTGCGCTCGGGGATGAACTCCAGGTGCGTCTGCGTGCCGCTCATGAAGCCCTTGCCCGAGAGGCCGCCGGAGCCGATGGCGATCATGCCCTGGATGATGTGGAAGCCCTTGCCCAGCGGATCGCGCGCGGGGTCCAGCAGCGTGCAGATGCGGTGCTGCTGGTACTCGCGCAGCACCGGCCAGCGCACGCCGTCGGCGCAGATCTGCGGCTCGGCCAGCACCACCGCGGTGATGGCCGCGGCGCCCAGCAGCAGCACCGGCAGCACCAGCCGCCACGACAGACCGGCGAAGAAGATCACGTACAGCCCGCCGAACAGGATCAGCAGCGCGGTGCCCAGGTCAGGCTGCTTGGCCACCAGCGCCACCGGCAGCAGCAGCAGGCTGCCGGCCACCACGAAATCGGTCACGCGCAACTGGCCTTCGCGCTTCTGGAACCACCAGGCCAGCATCAGCGGCAGGCCGATCTTGAGGATCTCGCTGGGCTGGATCACGATGCCCAGGTTGAGCCAGCGCGTCGCGCCCTTCTTGGTGATGCCGACGCCGGGCAAGGCGGTGACCACCAGCAGCGCGACGCCCACCACGTACAGCGGCACCGCCAGGCGCTGCAGCTTCTGCGGCGGCACCTGGGCGACGAGGAACAGCACGCCCAAGGCCAGCAGCATGTTGCGGCCGTGGTCGGCAAAGCGCGTGCCGTGGTCGTAGCCGGCCGAGTACATCGTGACGAGGCCGATCGCCGCCAGCCACAGCATGGCCAGCGCCAGCGGCAGGTCGAAGCCGCTGAACACCGGCTTCAATCGCTGCCACGTCGACGGCCGCTCGAAGACAACGCTCACCGCGGCCCCCCCGAGGCCGCCAGCGCCGCCAGCCGCGCATCCATCGGCGCTTGCGCTTGTGCGGCGGCCGCAGCGGCCTGCGCGGCGCCGCCCGGCAGCGGGATGTCGGCGGCCGGCCGCGGCTTGCCGATCGGCGCCTTGGCCTTGCCCAGGCGCATCGCGGCGAGGTCTTCCTCGCTGGGGTACTGGCCGAGCAGCAGGTAGTCGAAGACGCGGCGGGCGATCGGCGCCGCCGAGTCCGAGCCCCAGCCGGCGTTCTCGACGATCACCGCCAGCGCCACCGTCGGCGCCTCGATCGGCGCGGCGGCGATGTACAGCGCGTGGTCGCGCCGGTGCTCCTCGATGCGCGCGGCGCTGTAGCGCTCGCCGCCGCGCGCGCCCACGGCCTGCGCGGTGCCGGTCTTGCCGCCGCTTTGATAAGCCGTCATGCCGCCGAACGAGGCGCGCGAGGTGCCCTCCTGCGTCACGCCCTGCAGCGCGTGGCGGATCACCTCCACGTGCTCGGGCTTGTAGGGCAGCGGCTCCAGCGCGTCGCTGGCCAGGCGGCGGCGCTGGCCGCTGGCCACGTCTTCGATCTCGCGCACCAGGCGCGGCTTGAAGCGCTGGCCGCCGGAGACCAGCGTCGCCGTGGCGCTGGCCATCTGCAGCATCGTGAAGTTGTTGTAGCCCTGGCCGATGCCCAGCGAGATGGTCTCGCCGGCGTACCACTTCTGCTGCTCGGGGCGCTTGAACTTGCGCCGCTTCCATTCGGTGGACGGCAGGTCGCCGGTGACCTCGCCTTCGAGGTCGATGCCGGTCTTGCGGCCGAAGCCCATCGGCGAGAGCTGCTCGTGCATCAGGTCCACGCCCATCTCGTTGGCCAGGCTGTAGAAGTACACGTTGCTCGACTGCACGATCGCGCGGTTCATGTCCATCAGACCGCCGCGCTCGGTCTCGGGGCTGCCGAAGCGGTGGCCGCCGAACATGTAGACCAGGGTGTCGTTGATGATGGTCTGCGGCGTGCGCTTGCCGCTGTTGAGCGCGGCCATCGCCATGAACGGCTTGTAGGTGCTGCCCGGCGGGTACGTCCCCCGCAGGGCCCGGTTCAGCAGCGGCTTGTCGATGCTTTCGTTGAGCTCCTTCCAGCTCTCGACGTCGATGCCGTCGACGAACAGGTTGGGGTCGAAGGTCGGCTTGCTGACGAAGGCCAGCACCTCGCCGTTGCGCGGGTCGATCGCCACCAGCGCGCCGCGGCGTTCGCCGAACAGGTCTTCCACCAGCGCCTGCAGCCGGATGTCGACCGACAGCACCAGCGTGTTGCCGGTGGTCGCCGCCTGACTGGCCAGCCGGCGCACGGCGCGGCCGCCGGCGCTGGTCTCCATCTCCTCGAAGCCGGTGCTGCCGTGCAGCTCGCGCTCGTAGGCCTGCTCGATGCCCAGCTTGCCGATGTACTCGGTGCCCTTGTAGTTGCCCTGCTCCTCGTCGGTCCAGTCTTCCATGGCCTTCTTCTCGGCCTGGTTGATGCGGCCGATGTAGCCCAGCAGGTGGCTGCCGACCTCGCCCAGCGGGTAGTTGCGGAACAGGCGCGCCTTCACCTCCACGCCGGGAAAGCGGAAGCGCTGCGCGGTGAAGCGGGCCACCTCTTCCTCGCTGAGCTTGGTGCGCAGCGGCAGCGACTCGAAGCTCTTGCTCTCCTCCAGCAGCCGCTTGAAGCGCTTGCGGTCGCGCGCCGTCACGTCCACCACGGCGGCCAAGCGCTCGATCAGCGGCTCCAGCGGCCCGGCCTTGGACGGCGTGATCTCCAGCGTGTAGGCCGAGTAGTTGCTGGCCAGCACGACGCCGTTGCGGTCGACGATGAGGCCGCGGTTGGGCACGATGGGCAGCACCGAGATGCGGTTGTTCTCAGCCTGCGTCGCCAGGTCGTCGTGGCGCACCACCTGCAGCACCACCAGCCGCGCCAGCAGCAGCCCGAACAGCAACAGCACGAAGACCGCGGCGGCCAGCAGCCGGCCGCGGAACGCGCCCAGCTCGCGCTCGAGGTCGCGCAGTTCGGTCATAAGGGCCGATTTTCGTCCGGGTCCGGCGCGCGGCGCTGTGGTGCCAGCAACAGCAACGTGGCCAAGGGCCACAGCAGCGATTCGAACAGCGGCGCCAGCAGCAGCGACCAGCCGGGGAACATGTCGCCGGCGATCATGCGCACCAGCAGCGCCACGCCGTGCGCGGCGGCGAACAGCGGCAGGATCTGCAGCGCCTGCTCGGCCAGGCCGAACCAGGTGAGCCGCCGGTGCACGCTGATGGCCACGTAGCTGAGCAGCGTGTACGACAGCGCGTGCTGGCCGAGCAGGCTGCCCTGGTGCACGTCCATCAGCAGCCCGAACAGGAAGGCCGCGCCCACGCCCACGCGGCGCGGCTGGTGCACGTTCCAGAACACCAGCACCACGGCCAGCAGGTCGGGCTGCGCCGGGTGGCGGCCGGCCGGCAGCAGGTTCACGGCCAGCGCCACCAGCAGCGTGAAGCCGATGAAGAAGGGGTTGACCGGCAGCAGCAGCTGGTCGCCGGCGCGCGGCATGATCATCGGCGGCCTCCGCTTGCGCCCCGCGGGACCGGCGCCGGGCCCGCCGCGCTGGCCGCCGGCGCGCCGGCATCGGCCGCGGTGGCGGCCGGCCGCGGCGGCAGTTGCTCGCCGATGGGCTGCAGCACCAGCACGTGGCGCACCGCGTCGGCCTGCGCCGCCGGCTCGACGACGATGCGCGCGAAGTTGCTGTCGGTGCGGCGGTCGACCGTGCTCACGCGGCCCACCGGCAGCCCGGGCGGGTAGACGCCGTCGATGCCCGAGGTGACCATCGCGTCGCCGGGCTTGACGTCGGCATTGCCGGGCATGAAGCGCAGCTCCATCGCGCCGCCGCTGGCCAGCTGCTGGCCGCCGAAGGCCACGCCGCGCTGCTGGGTGCGGCTGTTGAGCACGGGGATCGCGGCGTCCTTGTCGACCAGCAGCGTGACCTCGGCGGTCAGCGGGTACAGCCGCGTCACCTGGCCCAGCACGCCGGCGTCGTTGATCACCGGCGAGCCGGCGCTGACGCCCTGGGTCTGGCCGCGGTCGATGAACAGCTTGCGCGAATAGGGGTCGGCCGCCTCGTACAGCACCTCGGCGGTCAGCGTGCGGGTGGCGATCGCCGGGCGCAGTTCGAGCAGCGCGCGCAGGCGCTCGTTCTCCAGCCGCAATTGCTCGACGCGCGAGGTCGTCTCGGCCTGCGCCGTCAGCCGCGCCTCGGCGGCGCGGCTGGCCTGCAGCGCGTGGTCCAGCCCGCCCAGGTAGCTGGCCGCCGAGGCCCACAGCTGCACCGGCACGTTGAGCACGCGCTGCACCGGCAGCAGCACCACGGCCAGGCCGGCGCGCAGCGGCTGCACGAGGCGCAGCCGCCCGTCGGCCACCATCAGGAACACGGCCAGCGCCGAGAAGAAGACCAGCTTGGTCAGCGCCGACGGGCCCTGGCGGAAGAAGGGCGGCGGCGTGCGGTCCAGCGTGCCCAGTGGCATGGCTTGCGCTTGCGAAGCCGGCCGCGGCGGCGGCGCTTACTCCGAGGTGAAGATCGAGCCCAGGCGCTCCATGCGTTCGAGCGCCATGCCGCAGCCGCGCACCACGCAGGTCAACGGGTCTTCGGCCACCAGCACCGGCAGGCCGGTTTCCTCGGCCAGCAGCCGGTCGAGGTCGCGCAGCAGCGCGCCGCCGCCGGTCAGCATCATGCCGCGCTCGGCGATGTCGGCGCCCAGCTCGGGCGGCGTCTGTTCGAGCGCGTTCTTCACCGCGCTGACCATCTGGTTGAGCGGATCGGTCAGCGCTTCGAGGATTTCGTTGGAGCTGATCGTGAAGCTGCGCGGCACGCCTTCGGAGAGGTTGCGGCCCTTGACCTCCATCTCCTTGACCTCGCTGCCGGGGAAGGCCGAGCCGATGTTCTTCTTGATCGCCTCGGCCGTGGGCTCGCCGATCAGCATGCCGTAGTTGCGGCGGATGTAGTTGATGATCGACTCGTCGAACTTGTCGCCGCCGACGCGGATGCTGCCCTTGTAGACCATGCCGCCGAGCGAGATCACGCCGACCTCGGTGGTGCCGCCGCCGATGTCGACCACCATCGAGCCCGAGGCTTCGGCCACCGGCAGCCCGGCACCGATGGCGGCGGCCATCGGCTCTTCGATCAGGTAGACGTCGGAAGCGCCGGCGCCGAGCGCCGATTCGCGGATGGCGCGCCGCTCGACCTGGGTGCTGCCGCAGGGCACGCAGATGATGATGCGCGGGCTCGGCCTCAAGACGCTCCGCGGATGGACCATCTTGATGAACTGCTTGAGCATCTGCTCGGTGACGGTGAAGTCGGCGATCACGCCGTCTTTCATCGGGCGGATGGCCTCGATGTTGCCGGGCACCTTGCCCAGCATGGCCTTGGCCTCGCCGCCGACGGCCTGGATGGTCTTCTTGCCGTTGGGGCCGCCTTCGTGGCGGATGGCGACGACCGAGGGCTCGTCGAGCACGATGCCCTTGCCGCGCACGTAGATCAGCGTGTTGGCGGTGCCCAGGTCGATGGCGAGGTCGGTCGAGAAATAGCGGCGCAGGGAAGCGAACATGGTGCTTGAGTCTGGACAGGCGTGGTGCGCTCGTGCGGCGGCCGCGCCTGCTGTCCTGACCGGGCCCGACCGAAGGTACGACGGGGCAGGCGCCGAAAGGAGAAAACGAGGAAAGGGAGGCGGTCCGTTGGGGTGCGGGTAGCCGGCGATAATACTGCATCCCCCCTCGAAAACGGCCTTGCCGGACGCCTGCGAAGGTGTTGCCGGGCGCGTCTTTCAAGGCTTTGCGCGGCCTCGCCGCCAACACTTGTTTCCTCGCTTGCACAGTCTCCCATGGCACTCACTCCGCAGGACGTCGGCCGCATCGCCCATCTGGCGCGGCTGGAACTCTCGGCCGCCGAGGAAGCGGCGATGCTGCAGCAGATCGGCGGCTTCTTCGGCATCGTCGAGCGCATGAGCGCGGTCGACACCGGCGGCGTCGAGCCGCTGTACACCCCGCTGTCGGCCGTGCAGGCCGTGGCGCTGCGGCTGCGCGACGACGTGGTCACCGAAGGCGACGAGCGCGCCGCCAACCAGCGCAGCGCGCCGCTGGTGGAAGACGGCCTGTTCCTCGTGCCCAAGGTGATCGAATGAGCGGCGGCTTGACCGATGCCGGCGTCGCCGAGCTGGCGCGCCGCCTGCGGGCGCGCGAAGTCTCGGCGCAAGAGCTGGCCCAGGCCTTCGGCCAGCGCATCGAGGCGCAGGCCGCGCTCGGCGCCTTCCTCGCGCGCGACGAAGCGCTGACGCTCGAACAGGCGCGCGCCGCCGACGCGCGCCTGGCCGCCGGCGACGCCGCGCCGCTGCTGGGCGTGCCGATCGCGCACAAGGACATCTTCGTCACCCGCGGCTGGCCGACCACCGCCGGCTCGAAGATGCTGCAGGGCTACCAGAGCCCGTTCGATGCCACCGTCGTGCAGCGCCTGGCCGAAGCCGGCTGCGTCACGCTGGGCAAGCTCAACTGCGACGAGTTCGCCATGGGCTCGGCCAACGAGAACTCGGCCTACGGTCCCGTGCGCAACCCCTGGGACCGCGGCCGCGTGCCCGGCGGCTCGTCGGGCGGCACCGCGGCCGCGGTGGCGGCGCGGCTGCTGCCGGCGGCCACCGGCACCGACACCGGCGGCTCCATCCGCCAGCCGGCCAGCTTCTGCGGCGTGACCGGCATCAAGCCGACCTACGGCGTGTGCAGCCGCTACGGCATGGTGGCTTTCGCGTCCAGCCTCGACCAGGCCGGCGTGATGGCGCGCAGCGCCGAAGACTGCGCGCTGCTGCTGTCGGCGATGAGCGGCTTCGACGCGCGCGACGCCACCAGCGCCCAACGCCCGCCGCAGGACTACGCGCAGGCCATGCGCACCGCGCGCCAGGGCGCCGCCGCCGGCAAGCCTTTGCAAGGCTTGCGCATCGGGCTGCCGCAGGAGTTCTTCCCCGCCGCGCTGGCGGCCGATGTCGGCGGCGCCGTGCGCGCCGCGCTGGCCGAATTGCAAAAGCTCGGCGCGACGCTGGTCGACGTCAGCCTGCCGCGCACCGAGCTGTCGATTCCCGTCTACTACATCATCGCGCCGGCCGAGGCCAGCTCGAACCTCTCGCGCTTCGACGGCGTCAAGTTCGGCTTCCGTGCGGCCGAGTACGCCGACTTGCTGGACATGTACAAGAAGACGCGCGCGCAAGGCTTCGGCGCCGAGGTCAAGCGCCGCATCATGATCGGCACCTACGTGCTCAGCCATGGCTACTACGACGCCTACTACCTGCAGGCGCAGAAGCTGCGCCGCATGATCGCCGACGACTTCCAGGCCTGCTTCGAGCGCTGCGACCTCATCGCCGGCCCGGTGGCGCCCAGCGTGGCCTGGGCCTTGGGCCAGCAGCGCGACCCGCTGCAGGACTACCTGGCCGACATCTTCACGCTGCCCGCCAGCCTGGCCGGGCTGCCGGGCATGAGCGTGCCGGCCGGCTTCGCGGCTTCGGCAGGGTCGGGCGGCCTGCCCGTGGGCCTGCAGTTGATCGGCAACTACTTCCAGGAAGGCGCGCTGCTGCACGCCGCGCATGCGCTGCAGCAGGCGACCGACTGGCATTTGAAGGAGCCCCCAGGCTCCCTTCGGTCGCCGCCCCCCGAGGGGGTTTCGGCGGCTTGGGAGCGGCCCGGCGCCGCCGAGGAGCCCACGCTGTGAGTGCGTTGCTCATCCGCGGCTACGAGGTCGTGATCGGCCTGGAGACCCACGCCCAGCTCAGCACCGCCAGCAAGATCTTCAGCGGCGCTGCCACCGCCTTCGGCGCCGAGCCCAACACCCAGGCCTGCGCGGTCGACCTCGCGCTGCCCGGCACGCTGCCGGTGATGAACCGCGGCGCCGTCGAGCGCGCCATCCGCTTCGGGCTGGCGGTGGGCGCGACGATCGCGCCGCTGTCGATCTTCGCGCGCAAGAACTACTTCTACCCCGACCTGCCCAAGGGCTACCAGATCAGCCAGTACGAGATTCCGGTGGTGCAGGGCGGCCGCGTCGACTTCCTGCTCGGCGAGCAGAAGAAGAGCGTGCGCCTGACCCGCGCCCATCTGGAAGAGGACGCGGGAAAAAGCCTGCACGAGGACTACCACGGCCAGTCGGGCATCGACCTCAACCGCGCCGGCACGCCGCTCTTGGAAATCGTCAGCGAGCCCGACATGCGCGGCAGCGCCGAGGCCGTGGCCTACGCGCGCGCGCTGCACACGCTGGTGGTGTGGCTGGCCATCTGCGACGGCAACATGCAGGAAGGCAGCTTCCGCTGCGACGCCAACGTCAGCGTGCGCAAGCCCGGCGCGCCGCTGGGCACCCGGCGCGAGATCAAGAACCTCAACAGCTTCCGCTTCCTGCAGCAGGCGATCGACTTCGAGATCCAGTGGCAGATCGACCGCCTGGAAGACGGCTTGGCGATCGAGCAGGCCACCGTGCTGTTCAACCCCGACACCGGCGAGACGCGGGCGATGCGCAGCAAGGAAGACGCTCAGGATTACCGTTATTTTCCCGACCCCGACCTGCCGCCGCTGGTGATCGCGCCCGACTGGGTGGCGCGCGTGCAAGGCGACATGCCCGAGCTGCCGGCCGTGATGGCCGCGCGGCTGCAGCGCGACGACGCGCTGCCCGCCGACGACGCGGCGATGATGACGCAGAGCCTGCCGTTCGCGCGCTTCTACGAGGCGACGCGCGATGCGTGTGGCCAGCCCAAGCTGGCCGCCAACTGGCTGATGGGCGAGGTCTCCAAGCGGCTCAACGCCGCCGGCCTGTCGATCGAGGCCGCGCCGGTGTCGCCGGCGCAGCTGGCGGCGCTGATCGCGCGCGTGGTCGACGGCACCGTCTCCAACAACGGCGCGCGCCAGGTCTTCGAGGCGCTGTGGAGCGGCGACGGAAGCGAGGTCGACGCGCTGATCGAGGCCAAGGGCCTCAAGCAGATGAACGACAGCGGCGCGCTGGCGGCCATCGTTGCCGAGGTGATCGCCGCCAACGCCAAGTCGGTGGACGAGTACCGCGCCGGCAAGGACAAGGCCTTCAACGCCCTGGTCGGCCAGGTGATGAAGGCCAGCCGCGGCAAGGCCAACCCGGCGCAGGCCAGCGAGCTGCTGAAGAAGGCGCTGGGTTAGCGCCGGTCGACGCTAGGGCGCGCTGGCCGGCTTGGTCGCCGCCGTGGCGGCGGCCGGCCGGTCGGTCGGCAGCGGGCCCATCGAGCCCGGCGCGGCGCCGGCCCACAGCTTTTGCAGCCGCGCCAGCTCGATGTCGTAGATGCGGTTCACGCGCTCCAACTCGGCCTGCTGGTTGGCGGCCGCCTCGCGCTGGGCGTCCACCGCGGCGTCGTTGGCTTCCATCTGTCCGCGCAGTTTGGCCGGCAGCCGCTTGCCCTTGTAGAACTCGGCTTCGCTGATCAGCGGCTTGCGCTCGGCCTGCAATTCCTTCAGCCGGTCGTCGGTGGCCTTGATGGCCAGGCGCACGGTGTCCAGCGCCGCCTCGCGCGCCTTGCGGTGCGCGGCTTCGCTCGGGTAGCGGTTGACGAGGTTCTTGTCGCGCCGCGTCGCTTCGACCAGCGCCATGCGCTCGGCGCCGGCCTTGCGCTCGCGCGCTTCGATGGCGGCGCGCTCGTCGGCCGTCAGCGTCGGCGGGTGCACGCCGCGCACCGAGCCGTCGCGGTTGAGGATCTGCTGCTCCTTGGCCGTGCAGGCGGCGATCGGCCGGTCGGAGGTCAGCCGGCGGCCGCGGTCGTCGACGCAGCTGTAGATCGGCGTGCCGTCGGCGCGCGGCTGCTGCGCCAGCACCGGCGCGCTGATCGACAGCAGCGGCAACAGCGGCAGCAGCAACAGCAGCAGGCCGGGCCGCCGGGGCCGCCCGGGCCCGGGGGTGCTGAGAGGCATTCAAACTCCGTATCGGTCGCGGTAGGCCTGCACGGCGGCGGCGCGGGCCTGCAGCGCGGGGTCGGGCGCCAGATACTGTAGCAAGTCGTCCAGGCCGGCAACCGCGCACACCGGCAGCGCCCATTCGCGCGTGACGTACTGCACCGCCGAATAGGGCAGGTCGCGGCCGTCTTCGGTGGCCTTTTCCTGGCGGTCGAGCGCCAGCGCCACGCCGCAGGGCGTGGCGCCGGCGGCCTCGATCAGCGCGATCGATTCGCGCACCGAGGTGCCGGCCGAGATCACGTCGTCGACGATCAGCACGCGGCCGCGCACCGGCGCGCCGACCAGCGTGCCGCCTTCGCCGTGGTCCTTGGCCTCCTTGCGGTTGTAGGCAAAGGGCACGTTGCGGCCCAGGCGCGCCAGCTCGATGGCCAGCGCCGCCACCAGCGTGATGCCCTTGTACGCGGGGCCGAACAGCATGTCGAAGGCGATGCCGCTGGCCAGCAGGCGGCGTGCATAGAATGATCCGAGCGCCCCCAGCTTGGCGCCGTCGTCGAACAGCCCAGCGTTGAAGAAGTACGGCGACGCCCGCCCGGCCTTGGTCTTGAACTCGCCGAAGCGCAGCACGCCGGCATCGACGGCGAAGCGGACGAAGTCCTGGGCAAGGGGGTCGGTGGCGCGCTCGGCAGTCATGGGCCGGGGATTGTAGGAGGCACCGCCCGCGGTGCCCGGACTCAGGCAAGCACGAAGGGGACCCGCGTTGAGAGTGATTTCGGCCAACCTGAACGGCATCCGCTCGGCCGCCAACAAGGGCTTCTTCGACTGGCTGCCGCTGCAGAAGGCCGATGCCGTGGGCGTGCAGGAGGTCAAGGCGCAGCACGAGCACGTCGACGGCGTGTTCTGCAGCCCGCCCGGCATGAAGGGCCACTTCTGTTACGCGCTGAAAAAAGGTTATGCCGGCGTCGGCCTGTACACGCGCGACGAGCCGAGCGACGTGGTCGCCAAGATCGGCGTGCCCGAGTTCGACGACGAAGGCCGCTGGATCGAGAAGCGCTTCGACAAGCCCGGGCGCAAGCTCAGCCTGATCAGCTGCTACTTCCCCAGCGGCTCCAGCGGCGAGGAGCGGCAGCAGGCCAAGTACCGCTTCCTGGCGGCCATCCACCCGCACCTGGTCAAGCTCAGGAAGCAGCGCGACTTCATCCTGATGGGCGACGTCAACATCGCGCACAAGGAAATCGACCTCAAGAACTGGCGCAGCAACCAGAAGAACTCGGGCTTCCTGCCCGAGGAACGCGCCTGGCTCACCACGCTGTTCGACCGCGCCGGGCTGGTCGACGTCTACCGCACGCTGGAGCCCGAGGCCACCGGCAGCGCCTACACCTGGTGGAGCAACCGCGGCCAGGCCTGGGCCAACAACGTGGGCTGGCGGCTGGACTACCACATCGCGACGCCGGCGCTGGCGCAGACGGCGCGCAAGGCCTCGATCTACAAGGCCGAGCGCTTCAGCGACCACGCGCCGCTGACCATCGACTACGACTTCAAGCTGTAGCGCGATGCACCGTCGCGCCTCGCCGCGGGCCGCGGCTTTGCTGACCGTGGGTTTGCTGGCTGCGCTGGCGTCGCTGTTCGCGGCGCGCCCCGCCGCCGCGGCCGACGACGACACGCTGGCCCGCCGCGCGCGCGCCTGCACCGGCTGCCACGGCCAGCAAGGCCGCGCCGCGCCCGACGGCTACTACCCGCGGCTGGCCGGCAAGCCGGCGGCCTATCTGTTCGACCAGTTGCTCGCCTTCCGCGACGGGCGCCGCCAGTACGCCTTGATGACGCATCTGCTCGAACCCTTGTCCGACGACTACCTGCGCGACCTGGCCGCCTACTTCGCGGCGTTGAAGCTGCCTTACGAGCCGCCGCTGCCGCTGCCGCCCGACCTGGCCGCCGACGCCGCGGCGCAGGCCCGCGCGCGCCGGCTGCTGACGCAAGGCGACGCGGCGCGCCAACTGCCGGCCTGCAGCGCCTGCCATGGCGCCGAGCTGACCGGCGCGCTGCCCGGCGTGCCGGCGCTGCTGGGGCTGCCGCGCGACTACCTCAACGCCCAGCTCGGCGCCTGGCGCACCGGCACGCGCGCTGCCCGTGCGCCCGACTGCATGGCCGACGTGGCGCGCCGCCTGGCGCCAGACGAGGTGGCGCTGCTGGCCGCCTGGCTGGCCGCGCAGCCGGTGCCCACGACCGGCTCGGCGGCGGCGCCCGTGGCGGCGCTGCCGCAGCCGATGCCGCTGCGCTGCGGCACGACGGTGGCGGTGGCGCCGTGATGACGCGCGCCGCGGCCGGCCTGCTGGCCATCGGCGCCCTGGCGCTGGCCGTCGCCGCCAGCGCCGGCTGGTGGGACCGCGCCGACGATCTGCGGCGGGCTGCACCGGCCGCACCGGCCCCACCGGCCGCGGCCGCCGTCGCGCGCGGCGCCTACCTTGCCCGCGTCGGCCACTGCGCCGGTTGCCACACCTCGCCCGGCTCGGCCGACTACGCCGGCGGTCGCGTCATCAACACGCCGTTCGGCGCCGTGGTGGCGGCCAACCTCACGCCCGACGCGCAGCACGGCCTCGGCCGCTGGACGGCCGCCGCCTTTCGTCGCGCGTTACAGCAAGGGCGCTCGGCCGACGGCCGCGCGCTGCTGCCGGCCTGTCCCTATCCGAACTTCAGCCTGATCGCCGACGCCGATGCCGACGACCTCTGGGCCTACCTGCAAAGCCTGCCCGCGGCGGCGCAGGCCGTGCCGCCGCACGCACTGCGCTGGCCCTACGCGCTGCCGGCGGCCTTGACGGTGTGGCGCGCGCTGCACTTCCAACCGGCTCGCTTGCCCGAGTTGGCGGACAGCACGCTGCGCCGCGGCGCCTACCTCGTCGGCGGCCTCGGCCACTGCAGCGCCTGCCATGGCGAGCGCGACCGCTGGGGCGCCACCGCCGGCGCCTGGGACTTCCGCGGCGGCATCATTCCGGAGCAGGGCTGGCTGGCGCCGTCGCTGCAGGACCCGCGCGCCGCCGGCGCCTCGGCCTGGCCGGTGGCCGAGACCGCGGCCCTGCTGAAGAACGGCCGCAACGCGCAGGCCACGGTGTCGGGCCCGATGGCGGTGGTGGTGGCGCACAGCACGCAGTATTTGAGCGATGCCGACGCGGCCGCCGTCGCCGCCTATCTGCACCAGTTGCCCGCGCTGCCGGCGCCGGCGCCGCGGTCGACGCCGGCGCCCAGTGCCGCCACGCTGGCGCTCGGCGACAAGCTCTACGAGCGGCATTGCGGCGATTGCCACGGCAAGCAAGGCGAAGGCGTGGCCGACGATGGCCCGCCGCTGGCCGGCAACCGCGCCGTCGCGCTGGCCTCGCCGGTCAACGTGGTGCGCATGGTGCTGGGCGGCGGCTTCGGGCCGTCCACCGCCGCGCAGCCGCGGCCGCCGGGCATGCCGCCGTTCGCCACGCTGCTGGGCGACGAGGAAGTGGCCGCCATCGTCAGCCAGGTGCGCTGGCGCTTCGGCAACCGCGCCTCGGCGGTGGATGCGCTGGCGGTCAACCGCCAGCGCTGAGGGTGATGGCCCGGCGCGGGGCGGCAGTATGCTCGCCGCTTGTCGGAGACCCCCCCATGCCCGAGCAGACCCCGGCGCCGGTTCGCCACATCCGCCTGACCTCGCATCCCGGCCAGGGCCCCGCGGGCGCGCCGGTCATCCGCTGGGGCGAGGCCGATCCCTTGCAGCGCGGCCCCATCGTCGGCACCACCAGCAACCGCGGTCAGCGCAACGTGGTGGGCACGCACAGCGGCAGCTACGGCGTCTACCGCGCGCTGGCGGTGGCGGCGGGCAACCTGACGCGCGGCCACCGCGCCGACCTGACCGACACCGCGCCCACCGACCCGGTCGGCCCCTACCCGGCGTGGGGCGAGGCCGACCGCATCGTCTCCATCGATCCCTGGGGCGCCAGCGTGCAGACGGTCTACGCCGACTACCTGGCCCAGGGCTACGACATCCGGCCGACCATCGCCGTCACCAAGGCCCACATCCACCTGCCGGAGATCAAGCAGGCGATCGCCTTCCAGCGCCTGGCCATCGACGGCCGCGTGCTGCTCGACGACGCCAGCGCCGCGGTGACCAAGATCGCGGTCGAGCCGGTGTGGTGGCTGCCCGGCGTCGCGCGCCGCTTCAGGGTCAGCGAGGCCGAGTTGCGTCGCGCGTTGTTCGAAGAGACCGGCGGCATGTACCCCGAGCTGGTGACGCGCAGCGACCTGGAAGTCTTCCTGCCGCCGATCGGCGGGCAGACGCTGTACGTCTTCGGCGACGTGCGCGCGCTGGCCGACCCGCGCGTGACGCTGACCGCGCGCGTGCACGACGAGTGCAACGGCTCCGACGTCTTCGGCAGCGACATCTGCACCTGCCGGCCGTACCTGACGCACGCGATCGAGGAATGCATCCACGGCGCGCAGCAAGGCGGCGTCGGGCTCATCGCCTACAGCCGCAAGGAGGGCCGCGCCCTCGGCGAGGTCACCAAGTTCCTGGTCTACAACGCGCGCAAGCGGCAGCAGGGCGGCGACCGCGCCGACAAGTACTTCCTGCGCACCGAATGCGTGGCCGGCGTGCAGGACATGCGCTTCCAGGAACTGATGCCCGACGTGCTGCACTGGCTGGGCGTGCGCCGCATCCACCGCCTGGTGAGCATGAGCAACGACAAGTACGACGCCATCACCGGCAGCGGCATCGAGGTGGGCGAGCGCGTGAAGATCCCCGACGAGCTGGTGCCGGCCGACGCCAAGGTGGAGATCGAGGCCAAGATCGCGGCCGGCTACTTCACCGACGGCGCGGTGCCCGACGGCGAGCGCCTGGCCAGCGTGAAAGGCCGCGGCCTTGAGTGATTCCGAGGCTGCCGCCGACGGCTCCGATCGGCCCGACCTGCTGGCGGTGCTGCGCCGCCCGCAGACCATCCGCGTGCGCTGCGCCGCGATCACCGCGGCGGTGGCCGACGAGCGCTCGGGCTGGTTCCGGCTCGACCGCACGCGGCTGCCCGAAGCCGCGGCGCGCGTCGCCGCGGTGACGCGGCGGCGCTACCCCGACCTGCGCATTCCATTCCACAGCCGCTGGCGCCACTTCGAGGCCGGCGGCGTCGACCGCAAGGCCGAACTGGACGCCAAGCTGGCCGGGCTGCCGGCCGCCGACCGTGCGCGCGCGCAGTTCGACCTCACCGTCGTCAGCGTGCTGCTCGACGCCGGTGCCGGTGGCGATTGGCGTTATGCCGAGCACGCCGCCGCGGCGCTGCCGGCCAGCGCGCTGCCCGCCGAACGCGTGGGCCGCGACGAACTGCTGGCCGCGCTGGACCAGGCCGGCGCCGGTGCCAGTGCCGCGTCGCCGGCGGCCGCACCGGTGCCGGCGCCGGACACGCCCGCGGCCGCGCGCTACGGCCGTTCGGAAGGGCTGGGCGTCGCCAGTTTCCGCGCCTTCATGGCCGGCGCCTTCTCGTCGCTGCCGGCCGAGCCCTGCCGCGTGGACGCCAAGGCGCTGCGCCAGATCGACGCCGCGGTGCTGCGCGGCGTGTTCCAGGCCAGCCCGTCCAACCCGCTGGTCGGGCTGGAAGGCCGCGCCGGCTTGCTGGCCCGCCTGGGCGAAGCCTTGCAGGACGAGAGCCGGCGCGACGGCACGCCGGCGCGGCCCGCGCTGCTGTTCGACCGCCTGAGTGCCGGCGGCACGCGGCGCAGCGTCAGCGCCGCCGAAGTCCTGCGCCAGGTGCTGCGGACGCTGGGGCCGATCTGGACCAGCGGCAGCCAGGTGATGGGCGTGCGCGCCGGCGACGTCTGGCCGCACCGCTGGGCCGGCGCCGCGACCGGCGCCGCGACCGCCGATGAGCAGGGCGCTGGCGACGACCCCGTCACCCGCGGCTGGGTGCCCTTCCACAAGCTCAGCCAGTGGCTGAGCTACTCGCTGTTGGAGCCGCTGCAATGGGCCGGCATCGAGGTCACCGGGCTCGACGCGCTGACCGGTCTTCCCGAGTACCGCAACGGCGGCCTGCTGCTGGACAGCGGCGTCATCGTGCCGCGCCAGGCCGCGATGCTGCAGCGCAAGTGGAAGCCCGGCGACGAAGCGGTGGTGGAATGGCGCGCGCTGACCGTCACGCTGCTCGACGAGCTGGCCGAGCTGGTGCGCCGCGAGCTGGGCGTCGGCGCCGAGCAGTTGCCGCTGGCCTGCGTGCTGGAAGGCGGCACCTGGGCCGCCGGCCGCGAGATCGCCGCCGAGCGCCGCGCTGGCGGCGCGCCGCCGCTGCAGATCGACAGCGACGGCACCGTTTTTTAAGGATTGGAGAGGACGAGCGATGAACGCAAGCGTGCACGTGATCGACCACCCGCTGGTGCAGCACAAGCTGACGCTGATGCGGCAGAAGAACCGCAGCACCAACAGCTTCCGCCGGCTGCTGCACGAGATCGGCATGCTGATGGCCTACGAAGTGACGCGCGACATGCCGACGCAGTTGATCGACATCGAGACGCCGCTGGAAGCGATGAAGGCGCCGGTGATCGACGGCAAGAAGACGGTCTTCGTCGTCGTCATGCGCGCCGGCGATGGTTTCCTCGACGGCATGCTCGAAGTGGTGCCCGGCGCGCGCGTCGGCCACGTGGGCCTGTACCGCGACCCGAAGACGCTGGGCGCGGTGGAGTACTACTTCAAGATGCCGCACGACATGCACGAGCGCGACGCCGTCGTGCTGGACCCGATGCTGGCCACCGGCAACTCGGCCGTCGCGGCGGTCGACCGGCTGAAGGAAACGCGGCCGAAGTCGATCCGCTTCGTCAGCCTGCTGGCCGCGCCCGAGGGGCTGCGCAACTTCCACGGCCACCACCCCGACGTGCCGGTCTACACCGCCGCCATCGACCGCCAGCTCAACGAGCACGGCTACATCGTGCCCGGACTCGGTGACGCCGGCGACCGCATCTTCGGCACGAAGTAGATACGGACAGTCAGCTCAAGCGTTGCCCACCACCGAAGCGGTGGCCATCAAGTCCTGCAGCAGCGCCAGCGAGGCCGAGCCCGGCAGCGCGTAGGGGTCGAGCTGCGGCTTCTCGCTGTACTTCAGCAGCAGCGCCGGGTTCAGGCGCGACATATCGACCTGGCCCATCGCCCAGCCGGCGAAGCGGCGCTCGGTGATCTCCTCGAAGGCCAGCAGCTCCACCGCGCTGTGGCGGCGGTCGGCCACGATGCGCTGGTACAGCCGGTTGACGGCGCTGCGCCCGCCCTCCAGCACCTGCAGGAAGATGCCGCTGGCCGGGCACACGCACAGCACGCCGGTGATGCCCTGCGCCGGGTTGTTGTGGTGCGACTGGCGCAGGATGGCCTGCAGCTCCTCGTGGTCCAGCGCCGCGGCGGCGGCGCGGCTGGCGTACATCAGGCGGACGAGCATGGCCGTGTCTCCCGTGATCAGGTCTTGCGCGACAGCAGCGAGAGGAACTCGCGCCGCAGGTTGGCGTCCTTCAGGAAGGCGCCGCGCATCACACTGTTGACCATCGCCGCCTGGTCGTCCTTGACGCCGCGCCAATGCATGCAGAAATGGTCGGCCTCCATCACGATGGCCAGGCCGTCGGGGCGCACGCGCTGCTGCAGTTCGTTGGCCAGCATGGTCACCGCCTCTTCCTGGATCTGCGGCCGGCTCATGATCCAGTCGCAGATGCGCGCGTACTTCGACAGCCCGATCAGGTTGCTGTGCTCGTTGGGCAGCAGCCCGATCCACACCTTGCCGAGGATGGGGCACAGGTGGTGGCTGCAGGCGCTGCGCACGGTGACCGGGCCGACGATCATCAGCTCGTTCAGGCGCTCGGCGTTGGGGAACTCGGTCACCGCGGGCATCGCCGCGTAGCGGCCGCGGAACACCTCGTCGACGAACATGCGCGCCACGCGCTGCGCGGTGTCTTGCGTGTTGTGGTCGCTGTCGGTGTCGATCACCAGCGCGCGCAACACCTCCTGCATGCGCGCCTGCACCTCGGCCTTCAGCTCGTCGAGCTCGCCGGGGCGGATGTAGGCGGCGATGTTGTCGTTGGCGTGGTGGCGGCAGTCGGCCGTCACCAGCCGGTAGCGGATGCGCTCGGAGGCCGGCAGCCGCGCCAGTTCGTCTTCGCTGCGCAGCAGTCGGGCGGGTGCATCGGCCGGCGCCGTCGGCGGCTGGGGCATGGGTCGGTCTCCTTCGGGGCGGGTTGCGCATTCTGCTGGCAAGGGCATCGTCGCGTCGGGGGCAGGCCCTAGACTGCCGCGGTGAACGCCGCCACCGCTCCGCATGGCCCGCATGGCCCGCATGGCCCACACGGCCCGCACGGCCCGCATGGCCCGCCGCTGTCGCGGCTGCTCGACCTTTGCGCCGAGCTGGTGCAGGCGGTGCGCACCGGCCGCTCGGCCACCGACTGGATGGCGCGCTGCCCACCCGATGCCCGCGCTGGCGTGCAGGCGCTGGGCTTCGACGTGCTGCGCCGCCTGGGCGCCGCCGCCGAGGTGCGCAAGCAACTCGCGCCCAAGGTGCCGCCGCCCGCCGTCGACGCCTTGCTGTGCAGCGCGCTGGCGCTGCTGTGGCCGCAGCCGGCGCCGCCCTATGCCGAGCACACGCTGGTCGACCAGGCCGTCGACGCGGCGCGCCAGCGCACGCCGGCCGCCGCCGGCTTCATCAACGCGGTGCTGCGCCGCTTCATCCGCGAGCGCGCGGTGCTGGTGGCGGCGGCCGAGCGCCAGCCCGAGGCCGCCTACAACCACCCGACCTGGTGGATCGAGCGCGTGCGCCGCGACTGGCCGGCGCAATGGCAGGCGCTGCTGCTGGCGGCCAACCAGCGGCCGCCGATGACGCTGCGCGTCAACGCCCGGCGCCTGAGCGGCGCGGCCTACCTGCACAAGCTGGCCGACGCCGGCCACGCCGCCACGCTGCTGGACGACCCCATGCTCGCCGGCCAGGCCGTGCTGCTGGCCGAGCCCTGCCCGGTGCAGGCGCTGCCGGGCTTCGCCGAAGGCGAGGTCTCGGTGCAGGACGCCGCTGCGCAGCGCGCCGCCAGCCTGCTGCTGGGGGCAGGCGAACCGGCGCTGCCGCCCGGCGCCCGCGTGCTCGACGCCTGCGCCGCCCCGGGCGGCAAGACCGCGCAATTGCTGGAGCGCGCCGACCTCGACCTGCTGGCGCTGGACAGCGACCCGCAGCGCGTGCCGCGCATCCACCAGACGCTGCAGCGCCTGCACCTGCACGCCGAGGTGCGCGCCGCCGATGCCCGCTTGCCGGCCGCCTGGTGGGACGGCCGGCCTTTCGACGCCATCTTGCTGGACGCGCCCTGCAGCGCGTCGGGCATCGTGCGCCGCCATCCGGACATCCGCTGGCTGCGCCGCGCCGACGACTTGTCAGCGCTTACTCGCGTGCAGGCTGAGCTGCTGTGGGCGCTGTGGCCGCTGCTGAAGCCCGGCGGCCGGCTGCTCTACGCCACCTGCTCGATCTTCAAGGCCGAGGGCCAGCAGGCGATCGACGCATTTTTGCAACGCCTGCCGGCCGGCGCGGCGCAGCCGGACCCGCGCTCGCCGGGCCACCTGCTGCCGCTGGCCGACAATCCGCAGGCTGTCCAACACCCCGCCGCGCCGCTGCAGTCCGTCGCCTGGCAGGACGGCTTCTTCTACGCGCTGATCCACAAGCCCTGACGCCCCTATTTCGGCCTGCCCACCATGCACCACCGGCGGCACATCGACAGACGCTCGCTGCTGGGGCTGGGGGCGGGGCTGCTGGCCGCCCTGGCGCTGCCGCGGCCGGCGCTGGCGCAGGCGGAGTTGCTGCTGCTGCAGGCGCAGCGCGCCGATGGCGCGCTGATGATCGACTTCATTACCCGCGTGACACTGCCGCGCGCCGTGGAAGACGCGCTGCAGCGCGGCGTGCCGGTGTACTTCGTCGCCCAGGCCACGCTGTGGCGCAGCCGCTGGTACTGGCGCGACGAGCGCATCGCCCGCGTGCACCGCAACTGGCGCGTGGCCTACCAGCCGCTCACCGCCAACTGGCGCGTCGGCCTCGGCGGGCTGAACCAGACCTACGCCACGCTGGCCGAGGCGATGGCGGTGGTCACGCGCGCCTCGCAGTGGCGGCTGGCCGAGCTGTCGCTGATCGACCCCGACAGCCGCCACTACGTCGAGTTCTCGTGGCGGCTGGACACCTCGCAGCTGCCCAGCCCGATGCTGATCGGCCTGGGCGGCGGCAGCGACTTCGCGCTCGGCGTCGAACGCGCCATCCGGCTGGACTGAATGACCCGTTCCGCGCGCTGGGCCTGGATCGTCGCGCTGACGGCCACCACCGGCCTCGGCCTGGTGCTGGCCTTCGTCGTGCGCATGGGCACCGACACGCCCGGCAGCGCCATCAGCGAGCGGCGCTTCTTCTGGCTGTTCTGGGCCAACGTCGCGGTGGCCGCGATGCTGACGCTGGTGATCGGCTTCGCCGCCATCCGGCTGGCGCTGCGGCTGCGGCGCGGCAAATTCGGCAGCCGGCTGCTGATCAAGCTGGCCGGCATCTTCGCGCTGGTGGGCGTGCTGCCGGGGCTGACGATCTACACCGTGTCGTACCAGTTCGTCGCCCGCAGCATCGAGGTGTGGTTCGACGCCCGCATGGCCGGCGCGCTGGACGCCGGGCTGTCGCTCGGCAAGGGCACGCTCGACACGCTGGCCGCCGACCTGGCGCGCAAGGCGCGGCTGGCCGCCGAGCGCGTGCGCGAGGCCGGCGCCGCCGGCACCACCGCCGTCACGCTGGAGCGGCTGCGCGAACAAGCCGGCGTGGCCGACCTCGCGCTGGTGGGCGGCACCGGCCAGGTGCTGCTGACGGCCGGCGGCGGCACCGTCACCGTGGCGCCCGAGCGCCCCAGCGCCACCTTGCTGGGCCAGGCCGCCGCCACCGGCGTGGCCAGCCAGTTCATCGGCCTGGACGAAGACACGCTGGCCCGATCCGACGGCGGCGCCCGCGTGCGCGCGCTGGCGCGCGTGCTCGGCAGCGAGATGGTGCTGGCGCGCGGCGACGAGCGCTACCTGCTGCTGGAGCAGGCGCTGCCGCGCGCGCTGGCGCTCAACGCGCTGGCCGTGCAGGACGCCTATGCCGAGTACCAGCAGCGCGCGCTGGCCCGCGACGGTCTGCGCCGCATGTACATCGGCACGCTGACGCTGGCGCTGATCCTGGCCGTGTTCGGCGCCGTGCTGCTGGCCATCCTGTTGGGCACCCAGCTGGCGCGGCCGCTGCTGCTGCTGGCCGACGGCGTGCGCCAGGTGGCCGCCGGCGACCTGACGGCCAAGCCGGTGTTCGCCTCGCGCGACGAACTGGGCGGGCTGACGCGCTCGTTCGCCGACATGACCGCGCAGCTGGCCGAGGCGCGCGAGCAGGTGCAGCGCGGCGTGGCCCAGCTCGAAGGCGCGCGCACGCGGCTGCAGACCATCCTCGACACGCTGAGCGCCGGCGTCATCGTGCTCGACCGCGAAGGCCGCATCGACACCGTCAACCCCGGCGCCACGCGCATCCTGCGCCTGCCCTTCGCCGCCTGGCGCGGCCGCCGGCTCGGCGAGGTGCCCGAGCTGGAAGCGCTGGCGCGCAGCATCGAGCAGCGCTTCGAGCTGCTGCACACCAGCCCCGAGGCCGGCGAGCGCGACCATTGGCAGGAAAGCTACGAGCTGGCGCGCGGCGACGGCAGCGGCATCAGCCTGCTGGTGCGCGGCGCCCACCTGCCGGGCACCATGCGGCTGCTGGTCTTCGACGACATCAGCGACGTCGTCTCCGCCCAGCGCAGCGCCGCCTGGGCCGAGGTGGCGCGCCGCCTGGCGCACGAGATCAAGAACCCGCTGACGCCGATCCAGCTTTCGGCCGAGCGGCTGCAGCACCGGCTGGAAGCCAAGCTCGAAGGCGCCGACCAGAGCCTGCTGCTGCGCAGCGTGGCCACCATCGTCAGCCAGGTGCAGGCCATGCAGCGCCTGGTGAACGAGTTTCGGGATTATGCGCGGCTGCCGGCGGCGCAGCTGAAGGCGCTGGACCTCAACCCGCTGGTGCAGGAAGTGCTGGCGCTGTACGGCCAGGCGCACGACAGCGGCGTGTTGGTGGCGCACACCGAGCCCGGGCTGCCGCGCGTGATGGGCGACCCCACGCAACTGCGCCAGGTGATCCACAACCTCGTGCAGAACGCGCTCGACGCCGTCTCCGAGCAGGACGACGGCCAGGTGCAGGTGCTGACCTCCAAGGCCGTGGGCGAGCACGGCGAGCTGCTCGCCGTGCGCCTGACCGTCATCGACAATGGCCCCGGCTTCGCCGAGAAGGTGCTGAAGCGGGCCTTCGAACCCTACGTCACCACCAAGGTCAAGGGCACCGGGCTGGGGCTGGCGGTGGTCAAGAAGATCGCCGACGAACACCACGCCAGCCTGCGGGTGGCCAACCTGCACGAGGGCGACGACCCCGAGGCGCCCATGGTGGGCGCACGAGTTTCGCTATCATTTTCCAACTTCGCACCCCCGTCCGGCGCCGCACCGTCGCCTGACGGCACCGCCGCCGGCAGCGGCGGCATGCACCAGGTGCTTTGAATGCGCGCATGGCAACGATATTGGTCGTAGACGACGAGCTGGGCATCCGGGCCCTGCTGTCGGAGATCCTTAGCGACGAGGGACATACCGTCGAACTGGCCGAGAACGCCGCCCAGGCCCGAAGCGTGCGCGAGTCCCTGCGGCCCGACCTCGTGCTGCTGGACATCTGGATGCCCGACGTCGACGGCATCAGCCTGCTCAAGGAATGGGGCGCCACCGGCATGCTGAGCATGCCCGTCATCATGATGAGCGGGCACGGCACCATCGACACCGCGGTCGAAGCCACCAAGTTCGGCGCCAGCGCCTTCCTCGAAAAGCCGATCACGCTGCAGAAGCTGCTGCGCGCGGTGGAGCAGGCGCTGGTCAAGCCCGGCAGCGCGCGCGCCGCCGGCCCCGGCGGCGGCGGCAGCAGTGGCGGCGCGGCGCGCGGCGAAGGCGGCGCCGGCGGCGAGGGTGGCGTCAACGGCGCCCACGCGCAGCCCTTGCCGCCGCTGGTGCCCAGCGGCCCGCAGGCCGAGCAGACCTTCGACCTCGACCGCCCGCTGCGCGAGGCGCGCGACGCCTTCGAGAAGAGCTACTTCGAGTTCCACCTCGCCAAGGAAAGCGGCTCGATGACGCGCGTGGCCGAGAAGACCGGGCTCGAGCGCACGCACCTGTACCGCAAGCTCAAGCAGCTGGGCGTGGACCTCAGCCGCAACAAGCGCGGCGCCAGCTGACGGGCGGCTCGTCGGTTCGGCCGGCACGGGGCCGCTATACTCGCGGGCTCGGCCTGGTAGCTCAGTTGGTAGAGCAGCGGATTGAAAATCCGCGTGTCGGTGGTTCGATTCCGCCCCAGGCCACCAAGAAAACTTTCCAAGCGCGACATGCACTTGGAACGGACGGCGGCCTCGGAAGGGCCGCCGTTGTCGCTTCTGGACCCGCTTTGTGCTGCAGATCGTGCGGCTCGCGTTGGTCACAACCAAGCACGCATGACCGCGCGCACGCGCGCGCCTTCGGCGCCAGACGATGCGAAGGTCGGCGCTGACGGGTAGAGTCGTGGCGCTGAAGGAGCTGGCCATGCGAGGCATCGTTTGGTGCATCTGGATGGTGGGCATCGGTGTGCCGCTGGCATTGCTTGGGCTGGCGGTCGGTGCCGATCGCCTCACGGCGCTGGGCGCCGGCCTGGTGACCGCCGTCGTGCTCGGATGGCCGGTGCTGTTGATGCTGGGTGCCATTGACGAGATGCTGTCTCGGCGCCGGCACCAGCGGTAGGCGCCGGTGCGCCGAGCTGATCACCGCCGGCACGGTGGTGTATCGCATGCAGCCGCAGCGGGGCCGCCGAATCAGCCTTGGGGCATCGTTCGCCAGAGCTTCCCGACACGCACCGCCTCTACTCAGTGGGCTCGCACGATGCAATTTGCTGACGCTGCATGCCTGCCTTGCGCGCAAAGACTTCAACACCTGCCTGCGGCACGATGTGCATTGGCACAAGCCATGACGTCGCTGCGCTATGCAGACGGCATGACGAGCAGCAACTCGGCAACGATCGATAACTCCTGCGCGTCCTCGGCGTCGAGAAACACGATCGGCTCGAAGCCCGGGCGATCCGAATCAGGGATCAGGGCAATCCGCCGATGCCGCCATCCGCCTTCGTCGGACGCCACCTTCTCGCTTGAGTACAGCTTCACGGTGTAGCACCCGCCGAGGTCGGGATCTTCGATGCTGCGATGCTCGGCGACGACGACCTTGCCTTCGCGCGTACCGGTGGGATGCAACCGAAAAAGGCACCAAGCGCCGTTGGGTATGCGTCGGTTCATCGATTCGCCGACAACCTGCGCGATGAACAGTCCCGGCTGTGGTCGCACCCAATCCGGAAGGGCGACCCAGTCGGCGCTGTCCTGCTCGAAGGCCTGGAAGTTCGAGAACGCGCCAGCCGCAAACCGCAGGTCGACCAAGGGCGCTGCGGCGACGCCCGCCTCTCTTTCCTGCCGTGTGACTCGGTGCAGCGGCACGACGTTTGCCCTGGGCCGCTCGGCAGCAGGCTGGACGTCGGGTCGACTCACCCGCGGCTTCGCATCGTCGCGGACCGTCAACCGCGTGCGCAGGTAGGCGGCCAAGGCGGAGTCGGTGCAGTACACGTAGCACCCCTTCATGCCGCGCGTCATCAGCGTCCGGTAGGTGTTCTTGACGACCCGGTCGGCCAGAGCCTTGGCGTTGGCCGGGTGGTCGCGCAACATCCGCTTGATGCCCTTGACGGACTGGTCGGAGCTCGCGCGCTGGGTTGCGTCCGTCTGCACGCGTCCGTCCCGGTACACCAAGTCCGGGCCGATGATGACGCCGACGTAGTCCAACTCGAGCCCCTGGCACGTGTGGATGCATCCGACCTGATCCACCGAGCCCGGTGCCACGATCCACAGGCTGCCGTCCTTGTCCAGATTCCAGCGGCGCCGATAGCCGAACCCGGGCAGTTCGATGTCCCACGCGTCCGGGTCGCGCTTGCTCGACCAAGCCCAGCAGTAGCCGGCAACCATTCGCGATCGGTTGTTCGCGCGGTTCTTCAGCTCGACCAGCGCATGCAATTCGGCCGGGTTGTCAAACACCCTGAAGTCGAACGCTCGGGTGTCCAGCGTCGTGTTCGCGGTCGACCGGATGGCCAGCACGTCGTCCAGCCACGCCAGGTAGCCGTCCGAGCCGTTGCACCGAAACTGCGACGACAGCTGCAGTTCGGTCACTTCCGCCCCTGCTGCACTGGCCTGATCGCGCAGCTGATCCACGCTGCCGATGTCCAGCAGCGTCACTCGCTGATCCTCGTCGACGAAGAACGCGGTGCATCGGGCGGCTCGGATCAGCTCCTTCACCTGGTTGTCACCCAGGTTGCGGTACAGGCCGCTCTTCTCGTTGAGCCGGTGCGCCTCGTCGACGATCAGCGTGTCGTAGACGTCGGGCTCGACGTTCACGAAGACACCCGAGCCGCTGAACAGGTTGCTGATGCGGCTCTTGGTGAACTTGCCGGTCAGCTTGGCTTCGTACACCGCGCGGGGTGCAGCGTTCTTGGAGACGTAGCGGACATTGCGGCCGCGGGCCAGCAGCGCGCCGACGAGATTGACGGCCAGCACCGACTTGCCCGTTCCGGGACCGCCCTGCACGATGACGACCTGCTTGCGCTGTTCGGCGCGTTGGTCCATTTGCAGGATCGTCTCGAACACGACCTTCTGGTCGTCGATGAGCACGAACTCGGGCTTGCCCTGCAGCAGACCGGCCACGCTGTCGGCCAGCATCTTCGACGGTCGGATGCGGCCGTTCTCGATGGCATAGAGCGTGCCCTTTCGGTCGCCGTGTCGTACGTGCTGGCGAATGAATGCCTGCAGCTTGGCGCGCTCCCGCCTCAAGAACAGCGGCGCCCGTTCGATGTGGTCGCGGTAGGCGGGATGGTCGATCTCGCCATCGCGCGGGTGGTTGTGCAGGTAGGCGCAGGGCTGCAGCGCCATCTGGCCGTCCTGAACGGCGGCGTTGAAGTCCTGCAGCAGCGCGGCGTACGACCAGGCTTGGTATGACGGGTGCGGGCCTTCGGTCTCCGCCGCGCGGCCGCCGCGGCGGGCCCAGACGATGGCATCCTTGTCGCTGTGGCGCGATTCCGACCACTGCTTCAGCTCGACGATGATGACGCTGGGTCGGGCCTGGGCGTCTTCGCCGGTGATGACGAAGTCGATGCGCTTGGCGGTTTGCGGTAGCTGGTATTCGATGCCCACGCCGGCCGAAGGCGGGATCTCTTCGTCCTGCAGCACCTTGGCCATTTCCAACAGCGAGTGCTTCCAGGCATGCATCTCCGATCGTCCGACCGTGTGGCCGGTGACGCTGACGAACTGCCGCGACACGATGTCTTCGATGTCGTCGCGCAGCGCGTGGTCGAGAAACTGCGCCTTCGTGGCCTGGTAGATGATCAACTTCGCGGCCCCCCCGCCACGGTGGTCAGAGCTCGTTGTACTTCTTGCTCGTGCCTCGCGCCCGATCGACGGGGTACTTCAGGGCGTTCGCCGCCAGCTTGCGCTGCGCCGCCTGGATGGGATCGATGCCCAGTGCACCGGCCAGCTGTACGAGGTACAGCAGCACGTCCGCGAGTTCAGCGGCGATGGCATCGCGCTTGTCGGTTGGCAGCTCGCGGCTCTGCGTTTCGGTGAGCCATTGAAAATGCTCCAGCAATTCGCCAGCTTCGACGACCAGCGCAGACGCGAGGTTCTTGGGCGAGTGGAATTGCTCCCAGTCGCGCTCCTGCGCGAAGCGGCTCAGTTGCAGCGTGAGGTGGCGGAGCGAATCGGGCACGGCTGGCGGCGGGCGTTGGTGTGCGGCGCATGATAGGTCGCGCGGTCCGTCGCCGCGCGGTGCACACTCTCGCAAACTTGGCTGGCTCGAACGCGATGATGAGCAAGGTTCCATTCGACAAGGACAGCAGGGACAGCAGCGACAGCAGCGACAGCAACGACAGCAGCGACCGCCTGCCCCCTGGGCCTCGGGGATCCGGGCCGCTAAGGGATGCGGTCGAGCGGGCCTTCTTCTCCGACGCGCGCGCATGAAGGTTCTGCTTTGCGCCGCCGGCAGCCATGGCGACGTGCTGCCTTTCGTGGCCCTCGGCCGCGAATGCCGGGCGCGCGGTCATCACGCGGTGCTGCTGGCCAATCCGGTGTTCCGGCCGTACGCCGCGGCGGCGGGGCTCGACTTCGTCGAGGTCGGCACGGCCGACGGCTACCGCGCGATGTTCAGCGTGCCCGTCGAGCACGACCCCCGGCTCGCCTTTGCTCGCATCGCCAGCGAGCTGCTGGCCCTGGCGCCGCCGTATCTGGCGGCGCTGCAGCGGCTGCGAGAGCCCGCCGAGCCCGTCGTCAGCGCGGGGCCGCCGTTGCTGTTCGCGCCCATGGTCTGGCGCGAACGGGCGGGCGTGCCTTGCGCCACGGTGCACCTGGCGCCGGCCGCGCTGCGCTCGAACGACGCGCCGCCGCGGCTGCTGGCGCGCGGCATCGGCGCGGACACGCCGGGCTTCGTCAAGCGGCTGTGGTGGTGGGGCCTCGACCGCTACTACGACCGCCATTTCACGAAGCCGCTGAACCGTTGGCGCCACGAACTGGGGCTGCCGGCCATCGCGCATGCGGTGGGCTGGACCGACGGTGCCGATGCCTTGATCGGTGCCTTCCCGGCCTGGTACGCGCCGCCGGCGGCGGATTGGCCGGAGCGGCTGCGGCTGACGGGCTTCTTCGGCGTCGATGGCTCGGAAGGCGGCGACGAACCGCCCCGGCTCGACCGCGAACTCGATGCCTTTCTCGCCGCCGGGCCGGCGCCGGTGGTGTTCTCGGCGGGCACGGCCACGCGCACGGCGCGATCCTTCTTCGAAAGCTCGGTCGCCGCGTGCCGGCGCGCCGGCTTGCGCGGGCTGCTGATGTCGCACGTGCCGGAGCAGTTGCCGGCCGATCTGCCGCCCGACGTGCGCGCCGTGAGCTATGCGCCCTACGGCCTGCTGCTGCCGCGCGCCGCGGCCTTCGTGCACCATGGCGGCATCGGGTCGACGGCGCAGGCCTTGCGCGCCGGCGTGCCGCAACTCGTGCGCCCGGTGGCCTACGACCAGTTCGACAACGCGGCGCGTGTCGGGCGGCTGGGCGTTGGCATCGAGCTGCTGCCGGCCCACTACGATGCCGAGCGCGCGGGTGCCTCGCTTCAGGCGTTATGCAGCGACCCGATGATCCGCGAGCGCGCCGCTGCGATCGCCCAGCGCATGCGAGCGCCGGACGAATCGGGCCCGGCGGCGATCGCCCGCGCTTGCGACGCCTTGCTGTCGTTGGCCAAGGGCTGACCGCGCGGCGATCGGGCCCGCAACGGCCGCCGTCCCGCGCCGTCCCGCGCCGGCCCCGCCGATCCGCCACGCGCGGCGCGGCGCCTCTACCAGCGACAGGGTTTCTCCGCCATCGGCGTCGACGGGGCGGCAACAATGAAGGCGGCCGCGCTTGATGGCGGTCAGCGGCGGCCCGCGGCGGCTGCCCTATCGTGCCGCGCCGCCCGCGTTGCGGCCCCCGAGGAGACCCCTGCATGCAAGAGACCGATCGCCCTTCGGCCGCCGCCGCCGGCGCCGCCCCTGCCACCGCGGCCAGCCGCGCCGAGCTGCCCGCCCAACCCATCAGCGCCGAGGTGCTGAAAGAGAAGTACGCCAAGGGCGACGAGACCACCGCGCTGCAGGTCCACCAGCGCGTGGCGCGCGCGCTGGCGCTGGCCGAGCCGCCCGCCCGGCGCGCCGAGTGGGAACAGCGCTTCCTGTGGGCGCTGCAGCAGGGCTTCATCCCGGCCGGGCGCATCCAGTCGGCGGCCGGCACCGAGCTGGCGGCCACGCTGATCAACTGCTTCGTGCAGCCGGTGGGCGACTCCATCGCGCAGATCGAAGACGGCCACCCCGGCATCTACACCGCGTTGACCGAGGCCGCCGAGACCATGCGCCGCGGCGGCGGCGTCGGCTACGACTTCAGCCGCATCCGCCCGCGCGGCGCCTGGGTCGGCAGCACGCAAAGCAGCGCCTCGGGCCCGGTGAGCTACATGCGCGTGTTCGACCGCAGTTGCGAGACGGTGGAAAGCGCCGGCGCGCGCCGCGGCGCGCAGATGGGCGTGCTGCGCTGCGACCACCCCGACATCGAGGAGTTCATCCACGCCAAGGACGCCGGCGACCTGAAGAACTTCAACATCTCGGTCGGCGTGACCGACGCCTTCATGCAGGCCGTGGAGGCCGACGCCGAGGTCGAGCTGGTGCACCGCGCCGAGCCCGGCCCGCGCCTGAAGGCTGCCGGCGCCTACCAGCGCAGCGATGCCGATGGCCCCGGCGGCGGCGGCTTGTGGGTCTACCGCAAGCTGCCGGCGCGCGAGCTGTGGGACCAGATCATGCGGTCCACCTACGACCACGCCGAGCCCGGCGTGCTGTTCATCGACAGCATCAACCGCGACAACAACCTCGCCTACTGCGAGACCATCGCCAGCACCAACCCCTGCGGCGAGCAGCCCTTGCCGCCCTATGGCTGCTGCTGCCTCGGCTCGATCGACCTCACGCGCTTCGTGCAGCGGCCTTTCGAGGGCGATGCGGCCTTCGACGCGGCGGGCTTCGCGGCGCTGGTGCAGGTGGCCGTGCGCATGCTCGACAACGTGCTCGACGTCAGCGTCTGGCCGCTGCCGCAGCAGGCCGACGAGGCGCGGCGCAAGCGCCGCATCGGGCTGGGCTTCACCGGCCTGGGCGACGCGCTGGCGATGCTGGGCCTGCGCTACGACAGCGAGGCCGCGCGCACCATGGCGCGCCGCATTGCCGAGCAGATGCGCGACGCCGCCTACGAGGCCAGCGTGGAGCTGGCGCGCGAGCGCGGCGCCTTTCCGCTGTTCAACGCCGACCTCTACCTCGCCGGCGGCACCTTCGCCACGCGGCTGCCGGCGCCGCTGCGCGAGCGCATCCGCCAGCATGGGCTGCGTAACTCGCACCTGCTGTCCATTGCGCCCACCGGCACCATCAGCCTGGCCTTTGCCGACAACGCCAGCAACGGCATCGAGCCGCCCTTCAGCTGGACCTACACGCGCAAGAAGCGCATGAGCGACGGCAGCCTGCGCGAGTACCCGGTGGAAGACCACGCCTGGCGCCTGTTCCGCCACCTGAAGGGCGCCGACGCGCCGCTGCCCGCCGCCTTCGTCACCGCGCTGGAGATGCGCGCCGCCGACCACGCGGCGATGGTGGCCGCCGTCGCGCCCTTCGTCGACACCGCGATCAGCAAGACCGTCAATGTGCCGGCCGACTACCCCTACGCCGACTTCCAGGGCCTGTACCTGCAGGCCTGGAAGGCCGGCCTCAAGGGCCTGGCCACCTACCGGCCGAATGCCGTGGTCGGCTCGGTGCTGAGCGCCGCGCCGGCCGCCGCCACGCCCGAGCCGATGCCGCTGCCCGACGAAGCCAACCGCCGCCTCGCGCTGGACCGCCTGCCGGCGCCGGTGCTGGCCTCGCTGCGCTGGCCGGGGCGCCCTGAACTGCCCGGCGGCAACCCGGCCTGGACCTACATGGTGCAGCACCCCTTCGGCGACTTCGGCCTCTTCGTCGGCGAGATCCCGGACGATGGCGCGGCGCGCTCGCGCCCCTTCGAGGTCTGGGTCAACGGCGCCGAGCAGCCGCGCGGCCTGGGCGCGATGGCCAAGACCTTGTCGATGGACCTGCGCGCCAACGACCCCGCCTGGCTGCAGCTCAAGCTCGACGCGCTGGCCACCGTCGCCGAAGAGCGTTCTTTCGAGATGCCGTTCCCGCCGCACGGCGAGAAGCGGCTGTTCCCCGGCGTCGTGGCCGCCACGGCGGCCGTGATCCGCTGGCGCTGCCAGCAGCTCGGCGCGCTGCCGGTGGACGGTGATGGGCGCCCCACGCCGGTGATGGACGCCCTCTTCGCGCGCAAGGAGCCGCTCACCGGCCCCTCCGGCACGCTGGCCTGGGCGGTCGACCTGCACAACCCGGCGGCCGACGAGCGCTTCACGCTAACCCTCAAAGAGATCACCATCCCCGGCCCCGACGGGCTGCCGGTGACGCGGCCTTGCGCGATCGGCTTCTCGGGCAACTACCCGCGCGCGCTGGACGGGCTGGCGCGGCTGCTGTCGCTGGACATGCGCGTCATCGACCCCGCGTGGATCGGCATGAAGCTGCGCAAGCTGCTCAACTACGCCGAGCCGCTGGGCCACTTCATGGCCTTCGTGCCCGGGCTGCCGCACGGCCAGCAGCGCCAGCAGCTGTGGCCGTCCACCGTGGCCTACCTGGCGCGGCTGATCATCCACCGCTACGCGATGCTGGGCGTGCTGGACGAGCAGGGCTTTCCGCTGCGCGAGATGGGCGTGCTCGAAGTGCCGCCCGGCGCGCCGGCCGCGGCGGCCGGCGCCGGTCCCGCCGCGCCGCAGGCCGGCCGGCCCTGCCCCGAATGCGGCAACCGCACCGTGATCCACAAGGACGGCTGCGACTTCTGCACCGCCTGCGGCTACGTGGGGCAGTGCGGCTGAATCGAGCGGCCGCGCCGCCAGCTCGACGGCCAAAGCCCGCGCAAGGCCCTCGACGCCGGCGGGTCGCCCGCTGGCGCTGCCGCTGGTCAGGGCCTTGGCTCGGGCGCAACGTGTCGCATCCGTCGTCGCCGGCAATGGCCGCCAATTGGTATCCCACGGTAACCCGCGCGGTCAGCGACCGGCAGCGACCGGCAGCGGTCGGACCGGCGCGCGGCGGCGGGCTGCGGCAGGCGTGGCCTTCGACGGCGTCGGACGACGCCGACACGAAGCGACACTTTCAGCCGACAAGTCCCGGCCCTTGCGGCGGTGACGATGCGAGGGCTCGGCTGCGGCCGGGTTTCTTTTGCAACTGCATCGGAGCGGCTCATGACTGCTAACACACGAACCGAACGCATCCAACCGTCGCGAACGACGTCGGCGATTGCCCTTCTCGGCGCCGGCCTGCTGCTCGCCGCGCCGGCCTTCGCGTCGGCGGACGGCTCGGCATCCACCTTGCCGCCGGCGCTGCAGGCTGCCGTCACCGAGGCCGTGTACGCCGGCGGCGAAGCGATGCCGCCGGAGGTCGAGCGGCGCGTGATGGCGATGATCAGCGGCCAGGCCTCGCGCGCCGACGTGCGCCGTGAACTGGCCGAGGCGCGCGGCGCCGGCCTGATGCCGGCCGCCGGCGAACTGGCCGATCGCCCCGAGTTGCTGCGCGCGCGCGTCGCCTACAACCAGCGGCAGGCGCAGACCTTGATGGCGCGCTACGAGGCCGAACACCAGCGCCTGCTGGCCGCGCAGCAAAGCCGGGCGGCGGGCGTGACGATGGCCGCGGCCGCGGTGTCACCGTCATCCGAGCCGCAGCCGGCGACGCAGGCGCTCACGCTGCCGCTGGCGGCGCCGGCGTCGATGCCCGGCTTCGGCCCGGCCGCGGCCGGTGCCGCGCCGGTCGCCGCGCCCATCGACGAGCGCGCTGCCGCGCCGGTGGATGATCAACGCATGAGCACCGACCGGTTGATCGACGAGGCCACCGCGCCGCTGCCTTCCAACGACCATCGGCGCTCGCCGGCGGCCGATGACCAGCCGCTGGCCAAGCCCGACGAGATCAAGGTCGACGAGGTCAAGCTCGACGAGATCAAGCCCGACGAACTGCCGGCCGGCGAGCGGCCGCTCAGCGGCCCCGTCGATGCCGATGCCGCCGGCGCGCCGGTCGACACCGAGTAAGCGGTGCCCTGGCATCAGGCGCTGTCACCGCGCGAGGCCTGGACGATCACGCGCCAGGCCGCCGAGGCCTGGCTGGACGACCGCTGCACCAGCCTGGGCGCGGCGCTGTCGTACTACACGCTGTTCTCGATGGCGCCGCTGCTGCTCATCGTGGTCTCGGTGGCCGGGCTGTTGTTCGGCGCCGACGCGGCGCGCGGCGAGGTGGCGGCGCAGCTCGAAGGGCTGCTGGGCGGCCCCGGCGCCGCCGCCGTGCAGGAGTTGCTGGCCAGCGTCAACTGGCCGGCCGGCAGCGCGCTGGCCACGGTCACCGGGCTCGTGCTGATGCTGATCGGCGCGACCACGGTGTTTGCCGAGCTGCAGGGCACGCTGGACCACATCTGGCGCGCGCCGGCGCAGCCGCTCGGCGGCTGGTGGGCCTTCTTTCGCGCCCGCGTGCTGTCGTTCGGCTTGATCCTGGGCGTGGGCTTCCTGCTCATCGTCTCGCTGCTGGCCAGCGCCGCGATGGCCGCGCTGCGCACCTGGTGGCTGCCGTACGTGGCCGACTGGCAGGTGGTGGTCGACTTGATCGGCTCGATCTTCGACTTCGCGCTCGTCACGGTGTTGTTCGCGCTGATCTACAAGCTGATGCCGCGCGTGCGCATCGCGTGGTCCGACGTCTGGGTGGGCGCCGTCGTCACCGCGGCGCTGTTCGCGGTGGGGCGCCAGTTGATCGGCCTGTACATCGGCCGCGGCGCCGTCGGCTCGGGCTTCGGCGCCGCGGGTTCGCTGGTCGCCGTGCTCGTGTGGGTCTACTACTCGGCGCAGATCTTCCTGTTCGGTGCCGAGTTCACCTGGGTCTTCGCGCACCGCGTGGGCTCGCGGCGCGACAGTGCGCCGGCGGCGACGACGGCTACACCAGCTCCTCGATCGTGAACGTGCGGTAGCGCACCGCGGCCGAGGCGCCGTACAGCCGCGCCAGTTCGCCTACGCGCTGCGCCCTGGCGTCGTCGTCGGCGCGCACCAGCAGCCAGCGGTGGCCGTCGCGCGCCAGTTGCAGATAACGCCGCATCAGCGTGATCTCGTAGCCGAACCCGGCCATCGCGCCGGCGTTGTCGAGCATCGCGCTGAGTTCCTGCACGCTGTCGCGCGGCTTGAATTCGGCCACGTGCTCGGGCGGCCAGCCGTCTTCCTGCAACGCCACTTCGAGGATGCTCTGCTGCTGCGGCGTGCGCAGCGCGATCAGCACGTGGCCGACGGGCTTGAGCGCGCCGAACGAGGTGGGCAGCTCGGTCATCGAGGCCGGCGTCGGGGTGGGCGTGGTCGGCGTGGAGGGCATCGTGCGGCTCCTTTGGGCGCGTTGCGATCGCATCGTCGTCGGCGCGCGGGCGCCGCGCACCCGGCCGATGGCGCCTCGGCGTGTCGGCCGAGTCCGACAACCGCGGCGCGCGGCCGTCGCGCGCTGCAGGCGGCCGCGCGCTGCACGTGATCTAGCAGCGCAAGCGGCTTCGTCCTACAGCGCCGCGTCCGCCGCGCCGATGCCTGGCGCGGCGGACGATTCCTACAGTGGTCGAACAGTGTCGGAACGCGGCCGACGTCCGGTCCGCCTTGCGCTGAAAAGGAATCGCCATGCTGAAGTGGGCTTTGATCTTTGCACTGATCTCCATCGTCGCCGGCGTCCTCGGCTTCGGCGGCGTCGCGGCCGGCGCTGCCGGCATCGCGAAGGTGCTGTTCGTGCTGTTCCTGGTCGCCTTCCTGGTCGTCGTCGCGATGATCCTGATGGGCGTCAACGCGATCAAGAAGTAGGCCGTCATCACCCCCGAACCCGAAAGGTAACGCCATGAGCCAGCCATCCGCCCGCAAGACCGCCCCGAAGAAGAACGGCCAGAAGAACGAACGCGCCAGCGACGCCAACGCGCTGACGCTCGATGAAAGCGCGCTCGACCGGGCGCGCCAGCATCTCGACGAAGGCGCCGTCACGCCGAGCTACGGGCCCTGGCGCGACGCCATCGTCAAGCTGCTGAACGACGCGCTGGCCACCGAGCTGGTGTGCATCCTGCGCTACAAGCGCCATCACTTCACCGCCAAGGGCATGAACTCGCCGGCGATCGCCAGCGAATTCCTCGTCCACGCCAACGAGGAAACCGGCCACGGCGACCGCCTGGCCGAGCGCATCGTGCAACTCGGCGGCGAGCCCGACTTCGCGCCCGACACGCTGCTCAAGCGCAGCCACGCCGACTACGACGCCTCGCTCGACCTCAAGGCGATGCTGCGCGCCAACCTGGTGGCCGAGCGCGTGGCCGTCGAAGGCTATCGCCAGATGATCACGCTGATCGGCGACAAGGACCCCACCACGCGCCGCTTGCTGGAAGACATCCTGCACGACGAGGAAGAGCACGCCGACGAACTGGCCGACCTGCTGCACGCGTAGGCCCGGTCCTACGCAGCGATGCCGGTTGCGACTACAGCATCACGCGATGCCCACCGCTGCCGACAGCCCGGCCCCAAACCTAAAGTAACTCCATCGCAGACCGCAAGCCTGCGATGAGCAACCCGACAGACCCCAGGCCCCGTAAGCCCGCCCAACCTCAGGAGACTCATCATGCTGCACTATGCCGTCGTCTTCTTCGTGATCGCGCTGATCGCTGCGCTGTTCGGTTTCGGCGGCATTGCCGCTGGCGCCGCCGGCATCGCCAAGATCCTGTTCTTCGTGTTCGTGATCATGGCCATCGCCACCTTCCTGTTCGGCCTCATCCGCAAACCTTGACCCTGACCCAGCGCTCAGCGCTTATCCTTCAACCACAGGAGAGAAATCCATGACCGCCAAGATCGGTTCCACCATCGGCACGAACGACACCGCGGCCGCGATCGAGAACACCCGCGACCTCGTCAACAACGGCCTCGACACGCTGGAGTCCGGCATCGAGAAGCTGCGTGAAGCGGCCCCCAGCGTGCTCAGCCGCGCTGCCGCCCAGGTGGAAGACCTCACCCGTCGCAGCATGGACCGTGCGCGCCACGCCACGCACCAGGTGAAGGAACAAGTGGCCAAGGCCGGCGACCGCAGCGCCGACTACATCCGCGACGAGCCGGTCAAGTCGGTGTTGATCGCAGCGGTCGCCGGTGCCGCGGTGGCGGCGCTGATCGGCTGGCTGTCGCGGGGCCGCAGCGACCGCTGACCGAAGCTGAAAGACTGGGGGTCGATCCGTGGACGAAGCGCTGCCGACCCCTGCTGAAAACCGCATCGATGCCGACGACCCGCGCCAGCGGGCGTTGGCACGTCTGCAGGCCTCGCGCAACCAGCTTCAGCAGGCGTGGCTGCCGCGTGCCGCCGCGGCCAGCGGCGCTCGCGGTCCGCGCCGCTTGGCGGCCACCTGGCGCCATTGGCGCCGGCAGCTGGCGGGCAATGCCATCGTCGGCTTCGTCTTCGAGGCGGCGGCCGACTGGTGGCGCGCCAACCCCTGGCGCGCCGCCGGCGAAGCGGTGGCCGAGGAAGTGCATCAATCGCTGACGCCCGTGGTGCGCCGCCATCCCTTTGCCAGCGTGGCGTTGGTGGCTGCCGCCGCGGCCGCGGTGGCGGTGGCCAAGCCCTGGCGCTGGCCGCTGGTGGCGCAGCAGCTGCGGCCGTTGCCCGGCCGCGCCGGGCGCTGGCTGCTGCGGCAGTTGAGCCGCGCGCCCTTGCAGTCGCTGATCATCGGCGCCGTGCTGGCCAGCGGCAGCGGCGCGGCCGCGGCGTCGTCGCCCGCGCCGCCACCGCGCCCCGATACGGACCCCGACCCCGACACGCCGGCCGGCGGCGCACCGCAAGCGGCGGCGTGACGCAAACGCCTTCGGAGGTGCGGAGGTCCCCAGAGCAGCAGGAGATGCCGTGTCCGACAAGCTTGTTGCGCGCAGCGCCGGCGGCGACCTCGGCGGCGCGGTGCGCTGCGTGGAGTGCCCGCTGCGGCGGCTGGACCTGTACCAGCCGGTCAACGACACCGAGCTGACGCTGATCGACGAGCTCAAGCGCGCCGACGTGAGCTACCGCGCCGGCGAGATGCTGATCGCCGAGAACACCGACGACACGCCGCTGTTCACCTTGCTGCGCGGCTGGGCCATTCGCTTCAAGACGCTGGGCGGCGGCCGCCGGCAGATCCTGCACGTGTTGCTGCCGGGCGACTTCATCGGGCTGCAGCAGAAGATGAGCGACGCCGCCAGCCACGGCGTGCAGGCGCTGACCGACGTGCACGTGTGCCGCTTCGCGCGCGATGCGGTGTGGACGCTGCACCGCGAGCTGCCCTCGCTGGGCTACGGCATCACCTGGCTGTCGGCCAACCAGAACAGCCTGGTCGACGACAACCTGCTCAGCGTCGGCCGGCGCAGCGCGCTGGAGCGCGTGGCCGCGTTGCTGGTCACGCTGTACGCGCGCGCGCTGCCGCACGACGACGAGGCCGCCACCCTGGGCCTGCGCTTTCCGCTGACGCAACAGCACATCGCCGATGCGATGGGGCTGTCGCTGGTCCATACGCACCGCGTGCTGCGCCAGCTGCGCCAGCGCGGCTTGTACGAGCTGCAGGACGGTGGGCGCTTGGTGCTGCCCGATCCCAAGGCGCTGGCCCAGATGGCGCGCCTGCGCTGGCCGCTGGAGATGGCGCGCGCGCCGCTCATTTGAAACGGCAGGTAGCCGGGGTGTCGGCGCTGTCCGACACGCGAATGTCGCCCAGGACGATGGCCGCGCTGCTGGCGCCGGCCGACAGTGAGGGCCTCCCCATCACCCGCCTGGACCGACCCGCCATGAACCGCAACCGCCATCCCGTTCGCCACCCCGTCCGCAACGCCGCCGTGCTGGCCACCGCGGCGGCCGCCCTGCTGCTGCTGGGCGCCTGCAACCGCCAGGACGACCGCTCGGTCGGCCAGAAGGTCGACAGCGCCGTCGCCACCGTCGAGAAGAAGGCCGAGGAAGCCAAGGCCGCCACCGAACGCGCCGCCGACCAGGCCGGCCAGAAGGTGGAGAACGCCGCCGCCCGCGTCGGCGACGCCGTCAGCGATGCCGCCATCACCGCCAGCGTCAACGGCGAGCTGGCCAAGGACGACAAGCTCAGCGCGCTGAAGATCAACGTCGACACCAGCAACGGCCGCGTCACGCTGACCGGCAAGGCGCCGGACGCCGATTCGCGCGAGCGCGCCACGCGCCTGGCCGCCGGCGTCAAGGGCGTGACCAACGTCGAGAACCGGCTCGAAATCGGCAGCTGATCGGCGCCGCGGCAGCCTGCTTCGGCTGCCGCGCGGCGACCCTCCGTCCCGTTGAACCCTGTTGTTGTCGTGGAGTGATTGCGATGAGCGTGCGTGCCAGCGCCCTGGCCTCGATGGCCGTTTCCACCGCCGCGGTGGCCGGTCCGCTGCCGCTGCAGGCGTTGCATCGTCAGGCCGACCATCAGCAGGCCGATGCCGAGGCGCTGGGCCGCCACCTGCAGCACTGCCGCGCCGGCTGCGGCCGCTGGTTCCGCGCAGCGCTGTGGGCCGAGCGCATGCACCAGCGCCTGGCGCCGCGCTTCGTCACCACGCTGGTCGGCGCCACCGCCGCCTTGCTGCTGCTGGTGGCGGCTGCCGGCGGCCACTGACGACGGCGGCGCCGTGACCGCCGGGGCCGCCGCTGCTGCCGCGCGCGTCGCGGGCATCGGCGAAGGCCTGCCGGCGCTGGCCTACGTGGTGCCGGCGGTGGCACCGGTCGAAGCGCCGATCCGCGCCGAGATCTTCGGCCCCGCGCGCTTCGAGCAGCATGGCGACAGCCTGGCCGCGGTGCACCGGCTGCAGCCGCAAGCCCAAGGCAGCACCGCCAGCAGCGCCGGCAATGCCGAGCGCGCCAACGGCGCGCGCGCCGAGCCCTTCTTCCCCCGGTTGCAGGACAACGTGGCCGTGCTGCGCCGCGCCGGCGCGCTGCTGGAGCGGCGGGCCCGCGAAGGCGCCCACCTGGGGCCGGCGGGCCATTGGCTGCTGGACAACGCGCCGCTCATCGCCGAGCAGTCGCAGGCCATCCGCGGCGCGCTGTCGCGCAGCTTCTACCGCCGGCTGCCGCGCCTGCGCGACGCCCCGCTGGCCGGCCTGCCGCGCATCTACGGCCTGGCCTGGGCCTACGTCGCGCACAGCGACAGCCACCTCGACGAGGCCTTGCTCGGCGCCTACCTCGGCGCCTACCAGCGACGCCAGGCGCTGACGCTGGCCGAGCTGTGGGCGCTGCCCACCACCTTGCGCGTGGTGCTGGTGGAGAACCTGCGCCGGCTGGCCGAGCGCGTGGTCGCCACCCAGGCCGCGCGCGACGCGGCACACCAATGGTTCGACACGCCCGAGGCCGCGCGCAGCATCGACGCGCTCGACGCGCTGCACGCCGAGCTGAACCGCCGCGGCGTTGCCGAGGCCTTCTTGCTGCAGCTCGAACAGCGCCAGGACGAGCTGAGCGTCGAGCGCGAGCGCGACCTCGCGGCCTGGCTCACGCTGCGCCTGCCGCACGCCGCCGAAGCCGAGGCGCGGCAGCAGGCGCAGGCCATCGAAGACCAGCAAAGCGTGCGCAACGCGATCACCTCGCTGCGCCGCATTGACCGCATCGACTGGGCCGAGCTGTTCCAGCGCGATTGCCAGGCCTTGCAGCGGCTGGCCGAATGCCCCGTCTACGCCGCCGAAAGCGACGGCACGCAGAACCGCACCCTGCTGGCCGTGCAGCGGCTGGCGCGCGAGTCGGGCCAGTCCGAGGCCGAGGTGGCGCGGCTGCTGCGCGACCTGTGCCGCCGCGCGCTGGACGCCGAAGACCCGCGCGGCGCCCCCGGCTGGTGGTGGGACGGCGACGGCGAAGCCGTGCTGCGCCAGGGCCTGGGCTTGCGGCCGCGCCGCTGGCCGCGCCAGGGCAGCGCGGCGCTGCGCCGCTGGGCCACGTTGCTGATGCTGCCCGGCCTGCTGCTGGCCAGCGCCGGCGGCACCGCCTGGCTGCTGCACCACGCCGCGCCGCCGGCGCTGCCGGGCTGGATGCTCGCGCTCACCGCGCTGCTGCTGATGGCCCCGGCCAGCGAGGCGGTGGTGGCCATGGTCAACCGGCTGATCAGCGAATCGCTGCGTCCGCAGCGCCTGCCGCGGCTGGCGCTGGCCGATGGCATCCCCGAGGCGCAGCGCACGCTGGTCGTCATTCCCGCGCTGCTGGGCAGCGCCGAGGCCATTGCAGCGCTGGCCGCGCAGCTCGAACAGCACCACCTGGCCAACCCGGAAGGGCCGGTGCAGTTCGCGCTGCTCAGCGACTGGCCCGATGCCGAAGCCGCCAGCGCGCCGGCCGACGAGGCGCAGCTGGCGCTGGCGCGGCAGGCGATCGACGGCCTCAACCAGCGCCATCCGGCGGCCGCCGGGCAGCCGCTGCGCTTCTTGCTGCTGCACCGGCCGCGCACCTGGTGCGAGACGCAGCAACGCTTCATCGGCTGGGAGCGCAAGCGCGGCAAGCTCGAACAGCTGGTGCGGCTGCTGGCGGCCGAGAACGCTGACGAAGGCGATGCGGGCGACGCGGGCGACGCGGGCGGTGCGGGCGATGCGGTCGATGCGGGCGCTGCTGGCGCTGCTGGCGGTGGCGGCGCCACGCCGTCGCCCTTCATCGACCTCGGCGCGCTGTCGCGGCCGGCGGCCGGCGTGCGCCACGTCGTCACGCTGGACAGCGACACCGACATGCCGCCCGGCCGGCTGCACGCGCTGGTGGCGGTGGCCGCGCATCCGCTCAACCGGCCGCAGCTCGACGCGGCGCAGCGCCGCGTCGTCGCCGGCCACGGCATCCTGCAGCCGCGCCTGCAGACGCCGCTGCCGGCCGGCGAGACGCAGACCGGCTTCCACTGGCTGTTCGCCGGCCGCACCGGCGTCGACCCCTACAGCGCCGCCAGCTCCGAGGTCTATCAAGACCTGTTCGGCGAAGGCAGCTTCAGCGGCAAGGGGCTGATCGACGTGGCCGCTGCGCGCCGCGTGCTGGTCGGCCGGCTGCCCGAGCAGCAGGTGCTTAGCCACGACCTGCTGGAAGGCAGCTACGCGCGCTGCGCGGTGGTCAGCGACATCGTCTTCGTCGAAGACGCGCCGCTGCACGCCGACGTGGCCGCCTCGCGCCTGCACCGCTGGACGCGCGGCGACTGGCAGTTGCTGCCCTTCCTGCGCCGCGCTGGCCGCGACGGCCTGCCGATGATCGACCGCTGGAAGCTGGTCGACAACCTGCGCCGCTCGCTGGTGGCGCCGCTGGCGGCGCTGCTGTTGCTGTGGGTGCTGTGGAGCGGCGCGCTGCCCATCGGCTGGACGCTGGCGGTGGTGGCCGCCGCCTACGGCGCCGGCCCGTTGCTGGGCGCGCTGGCGGCGCTGGCGCCCAGCCGCGACGACATCGCGCTGGCGCCCTTCTTCCGCGCCGGCGGCGCCGACCTGGCGCGCGCGCTGCTCACGCCGGTGTGGCACGTGGCGCTGCTGCTCGACCGCGCGCTGCTCGACGGCGACGCCATCGTGCGCGCGCTGCTGCGCCACTTCGTCACCCGCCGCGAGCTGCTGCAGTGGACCACCGCGGCCGCCGCGCAGGCCGCGGCGCGGCCCGACCTGCGCAGCATCGCCGCGCAGCACGCGCGCACGCCGGCGGCGGCGGCCGGGCTGCTGCTGCTGTCGGGCCTGCTGGCGCTGGCCGGCGCGCCGGTGGACTGGCTGCCGCTGCTGGCCTTGCTGGCGCTGTGGGCGGCGGCGCCGCTGTGGGTGTGGCTGGCCAGCCGCCCACACGCGCGGCCGCGCCGCGAGCGCCTCGACGAGGCCGAGCGCGAAACGCTGCACGAACTGGCGCGCGACACCTGGCGGCTGTACGAACGCTACGTCGGCGCCGAAGACCACCACCTGCCGCCCGACAGCGTGCAGATGCAGCCGCACACCATGGTGGCGCACCGCACCTCGCCCACCAACATCGGCATGTACCTGCTGGCGGTGGCCTGCGCCCAGCGCCTGGGCTTCATCGGCTGCGCCGACATGGCCGAGCGCGTCGCCGCCACGCTGGACACGCTGGAGCGGCTGCCGCGCCACCGCGGCCACTTCTACAACTGGATCGACACCCGCACGCTGGCGCTGCTGCCGCCGGCCTACGTGTCCACCGTCGACAGCGGCAACGCCTCGGCGGCGCTGCTGGTGCTGGCCCAGGCCTGCGAGCGGCTGGCCGAACGCGGCTGCCGCGGCGCCGCGCAAGACCACGCCGTGCAGCAGGCGCTGGAGCAGTCGGCGCGCCGGCTGCGGCCGCTGCTGCCGGTGCTGGCGGCCGCGCCGACGCTGGGCGCGCTGTCGCTGCTGGCCACGCAGGCGCCGCCGTGGCCGCCGGCCGATGCCGAACGGCCGGCGCTGGCGCAGCGGCTGCAGGCGGCGCGGCGCGAGCTGGACGACTTGAACCTCGGCGGCCACGGCTTGAACGCCGCCGACGAGACCGGCCCGCTGTGGCTGCTGCACGACCACCTGGCGACGCTGGAATCGGCGCTGCGCGACACGGCCGAAGGCGCCGCCGCGGCCAGCACCGAGCGGCTGCGCGCGCTGGCCCAGCGCGCGCGCCGCCTGGCGCTGCAGCCCGACTACCGCTGCCTGTACGACCGCCGGCGCCGGCTGCTGCACATCGGCCTGCGCGCCGACAGCGGCCAGCTCGACGACAGCCACTACGACCTGCTGGCCAGCGAGGCGCGGCTGACCAGCCTGGTCGCCATCGCCAAGGGCGACCTGCCGGCCGAGCACTGGGCGGCGCTCGGCCGGCCGTTCTTCGCGCGCGGCAGCCATGCCGGGCTGAAGTCGTGGGCCGGCTCGATGTTCGAGTACCTGATGCCTTCGTTGCTGCTCGACGAACCGGCCGGCAGCGTGCTGGCCGAGGCCACGCGCAGCGCGGTGCGGCTGCAGCAGCAGGAGGGGGCGGCGCACGGCACGCCCTGGGGCATCTCGGAATCGGCCATCGCGGTGCAGGACGAGACGTTCGCCTACCAGTACGGCCCGCAGGGCGTGGCCCGCCTCGCGCTGCGCCGCACGCCGGCCGACGAGCGCGTGCTGGCGCCCTACGCCACCGCGCTGGCCGCGCTGGTCGACCCCGACGCCGCGCTGGCCAACCTGCAGGCGCTGCAGGGCCTGGGCGCGCGGCGCTCGCTGGGCTTCATCGAGTCGCTCGACTACACGCCGCAGCGCCAGAGCGGCCAAGCGCCGGGGCCGGTGCTGGTGCACACCTTCATGGCGCACCACCAGGCGATGAGCCTGCTGGCCTTCACCGATCTGCTGACGCAGGAGGAGGCGGGCCCGCGCGCCGTGCTGCCCGACCGCGATCGGGGTCCGCGCCAATGGGCAAGCGTCGAGCCGTATCTGCGCGCCGTCGCCACGCTGCTGCACGAACGTCCGCCGCGCGAGCTGCCGCGCCTGGCCGAGCCGCCGGCCGTGCCGCCCGGCCGCGCCGACCGCGGCGGCGCGCGCCAGCAGTGGTCGCTGGAAACCACGCCGCTGGCCGACGCGCTGCCCGCCACGCTGCTGCTGGGCAACGGCGCGCAGGCCGCCTGGCTGCGCAGCGACGGCGGCGGCTTGAGCCGCTGGCAGGGCGTGGCGCTGACCCGCTGGCGCGACGACCTGCTGCGCGACGCGTACGGCAGCTGGCTGTACGTCGAACGCGAGGTCGGGCGCCGCTTCGATGGGGATAGCGATAGCGATGGCGATGGCGATGGTGATGGCGACGAACAAGCCGACGACGCCGGCGCCCGCCCGCCGCCGCGGCGCCATTCGCTGACGGCGCACCCGGCGCCCGATCCGGCGGCGCGCTACCGCACGCGGCTGCACCCCGACCGCGCGGTGTTCGACGCCGATTGGCCCGGCGAACTGCTGGCGCGCAGCACGGTGTGGATCAGCCCCGAGGACGATTGCGAGCTGCGCCAGGTGGAACTGCAGCACCGCGGCGACGCGCCGCTGGCGCTGGTGATCAGCTTCGCCGCCGAGGTGACGCTGGCCGCGCCGGCCGCCGACCTGGCGCACCCGGCCTTCTCCAACCTCTTCGTGCGCGCCCACTGGGACGCCGAAGACCGCGCGCTGTACCTGCACCGCCAGCCGCGGTTGCCCGACGAAGCGCCGATGCTGGCGGCCTTCTTCGTCGCCGGCGGTGGCGTTGCGGGTGGCGTCGCGGGTGGCCTTGCGAGTGGTCTCGTGGGCACCGCCGACGGCGGCGAGCCGCCGCTGCAGGCCTGCGTCGACCGCGCGCGCTGGCTGGGCCGCCACGGCAGCAGCGCCTGGCCGCGCGGCGACGGCGGCGCGCAGGCGCTGCCGCAGGCCGATGCCGTGGCCGGCCTGCCCGGGCAGCCGCTGGACACCGGGCTCGACCCGGTGGCCGTGCTGCGCGTGCGGCTGACGCTGGCGCCGGGCGCCAAGACCAGCCTCGTCTTCGCCTGCGCCGCGGCGCGCGACGCCGACGCCCTGGCCGCGCGGATCGACCGTTATCGCCACCCGGCCCAGGTGCAGCGCGCCAGCGCGATGGCGCACACCATGTCGGCCATCCGGCTGCGCGAGCTGGCGGTCGACGCCGCCAACTGGCACGCGCTGCAGCGGCTGCAGACGCTGCTGGCCTGGTCGGCCCCGCGCGAGCCGGCGCTGGCCCAGCGCCGCGATGGCGACGCCTGCGAGCGCGCGCTGCTGTGGCGGCTGGGCCTGTCGGGCGAGCGGCCGCTGCTGCTGGTGCACGTGGCCGACGACAGCGGCCTGCCGCTGCTGCAGTTGCTGAAGAGCGCCTCGCGCGGCTGGTCGGCCGCCGGGCTGGGCGTCGACCTGGTGTTCGTCAACGGCGAGCCGGCGTCGTACCTGATGCCGGTGCAGCGCCAGTTGCAGCAGCTGCGCGAGCGCCACCTCGCCCAGCAGGACGAGCGCTGGCCCGAGCCCCAGCGCTGCAAGCTGCACCTGCTGCGCGACGACGACCTGCAGCTCGGCGAGCGGCAGACGCTGCTGGCGCTGGCCCGCGTGCGCCTGGCCGCCGACGGCCGCAGCCTGGCGCAGCAGCTGGACCGCGTGCTCGACGAGCTGCAGCGCGACGCCGAGCGCCTGGCCGCGCTGCCGCGCCTGGTGGTCGACGACCCGCTGCTGCCGCCGCAGCTGCTGCCGGCGCCGCAGGGCGCGTTCGACGCCGCCGACGGCGCCTTCGGCTTTGCCATCGAGCCCGATCGCCGCCCGCAGCGGCCGTGGGTCAACGTGCTCGCCAACGCCGGCTTCGGCTGCCAGGTCTCGGAGATCGGCGCCGGCATGAGCTGGGCCTGGAACAGCCGCCAGCACCAGATCACGCCGTGGTCGAACGACCCGCTGCGCGACCCCGCCGGCGAATGGCTGCTGCTGCACGACGTCGACCGCGGCCGCGTCTGGCCGCTGGGCCCGGCCGCCGCCGCGCAGGTGACGCACGCGCCGGGCTGGACGCGCATCCGCCAGGCGATCGCCGGGCTGCAGATCGAGCTCACCTGGTGCGTCGACGCGGACGACGCGGTCAAGCAACTGCGCATCGAGATCGACGACCTCGGCCGCGAGCCGCGCCGCCTGCGCCTGGTGGCGGTGGCCGAATGGCAGCTCGGCGACTCGCGCGCCGCCGCGGCCAGCGTGGCCACGCGCGCCGAGCGGCTGGTCACCGGCCCGCAGGGCGTGGGCCTGCCGGCCGCCGCGGCGCAGACCGTGCTGCTGGCCACGCAGCTCGACCCCGGGCCCGGCTTGGGCACGCCGGCCACCGCCTTCCTGGCCTGGCGGCGCGAGCGCGCGCCGCGCGCGGCCGACGAGCCCGACGACGACTGCGATGATCAAGACGACAACCGCGGCGACGACCGCGGCGACGACGGCGACTGGACCTGCGACCGCCGCGAGCTGTTCGACGCGCGCGGCCGCCGCGTGCTGCCGGCGCGCCTGGGCCGCCGCGCCGGCCTGGGGCTGGACCCCTGCGGCGCCATCGCCTGCACGCTGCCACTGGCGGCCGGCGCGCGCGGCCGCGCCACGCTGCTGCTGGGCCATGCGCCGACGCCGGCGGCGGCGCGCCGGCTGGCGCTGTCGGCGCTGGCGACCGACCCCGCGCAACGGCTGCAGGCGCAGCGTGCGCAATGGGACTGGACGCAGGCCGCCGACTCGGTGCAGGTGCAAAGCCCCGACCCGCGCTTCGACGCGCTGGTCAACCACTGGCTGCCGTACCAGACGCTGGCCTGCCGGCTGTGGGCGCGCGCCGGCTTCTACCAGGCCGGCGGCGCCTTCGGCTTTCGCGACCAGTTGCAGGACGCGATGGGCCTCGTCTGGCACGCGCCCGAGCGGCTGGCCGCGCAGATCCGCCTGCACGCCACGCGGCAGTTCGCGGCCGGCGACGTGCAGCACTGGTGGCACCCGCCCGCCGGCGCCGGCGTGCGCACCCACGTCAGCGACGACCTGCTGTGGCTGCCCTACGCGCTGGCGCTGCACGTCGAGCGCGGCGGCGACGCGGCGCTGCTCGACGAGCCACTGCCCTTCCTGGCCGGCGCCGAGGTGCCGGCCGACCGCGAGGACGTCTACGAAACGCCGACCGTCAGCGCCGAGCGTGCCAGCCTCTACGAGCACGGCGCGCGCGCCATCGACCACAGCCTGCGCACCGGCGCCCACGGCCTGCCGCTGATCGGCAGCGGCGACTGGAACGACGGCATGAACCGCGTCGGCTTCCAGGGCCGCGGCGAATCGGTGTGGCTCGCCTGGTTCCTGTGCGACGTGGTGCGCGCCTACCTGCCGCTGGCCGCGGCGCGCGGCGATGCCGATCGCGTCGAACGTTGGAGCGCGGCGCGCCGCGCCTGGCAGCGCGCGCTGGACGCCGACGGCTGGGACGGCCGCTGGTACCGCCGCGCCTTCTTCGACGACGGCACGCCGCTGGGCAGTGACGCCGGCGACGAATGCCGCATCGACCTGATCGCGCAGGCCTGGGCCGTGCTGTCCGGCGCCGGCGACGCCGAGCGCGCGCAGCAGGCGATGCACAGCGTGCGCGAGCAGCTGCTCGATGTCCGCCAGGCGTTGCTGCCGCTGCTGGCGCCGCCGCTGCAGCATGCGCGGCCGAGCGCCGGCTACATCCAGGCCTACCCCGGCGGCGTGCGCGAGAACGGCGGCCAGTACAACCACGCCGCCGTCTGGGGCCTGATGGCCTTTGCCGCGCAGGGCGACGCCGACGCCGCGTGGCAGGTCTGGCAGGCCGTCAGCCCGGCGCACCGCTGGCGCGATGCCGTTCAAGGCGAGCGTTATGCGCTGGAGCCTTTCGTGCTGGCCGGCGACATCCACACGCGGCCGCCGCACGCCTGCCGCGGCGGCTGGAGCTGGTACAGCGGCTCGGCCGGCTGGCTGCTGCGCGCCGCCGTCGAGTCGCTGGCCGGGCTGACGCGCGCGGGCGACACCGTGCGCCTGCGGCCCTGCCTGCCGCCGCACTGGCGCGAGCTGACGCTGACGCTGCGCCACCGCGGCCGCACGCTGACGCTGCGGCTGGTGACAAAAGGTGGCGCAGGCGGCGAGGGCGCCGATGCCGACCACGCGCTGGCCGTCGGCGCGCCGCTCGACCTGCGCGCGCTGCGCGACGGCGAGGTCCGGGTGGTGACGCTGCCGCTGCCGCCGCCTTGACGCCGGCCGGCCGCGCGCCGCGGCGCTTCAGCCCGCGCCGCGCGGCAGCATCATCTCGAAGCGCGTGCCCTCGCGTTCTTTCGAGCGGGCGATCAGCGTGCCGCCGTGGGCGTGGGCCACGCGCTGCGGCAGCTCGAGGCCGGAGTCGAGCAGGTGCTCGCGCGCGGCGGTCGGCAGCGGGGCGTCGAAGGCCACCTCCAGCAGCACCGCCTGCGGGCCCAGGCCGTCGATGCGCACGCGCACCGGGCCCTGGTTGGCGTGGGTGGCGGCCTGCAGCAGCAGGTCGTCGATGGCGCGGCCCAGCAGCTCGGCGTCGACGCGCACGCGGTCGTCGCCTTCGGCGTTGCAGGCCACGCTGCCGCCCAGCAGCTCCTGGTTGGCGGGCGCCGCCAGGCGTTGCTGCACCAGCGCGGCCAGCGCCTGCTCGGCCAGCTGCGGCTGCAGCCGCGCGCAGGGCTCGCCGCCCAGGTTGAGCAGGTGCTCGACCTGGCGCGCCAGCACCACGGTGGCGGCCTTGATGCGGGCGCCGGCCTGGTCGCCGCGGCGCAGCAGCAGCTCGGCGTTGAGTGTCAGCGCCGCCAGCGGCGTGCGCAGGTCGTTCGACAGCGCCGCCAGCATCGTGGTGTTGAGCCGGCGCATGCGCTCCAGCTCGTCGACGCGCTGCGCCAGCTGCAGGCGCTGGCGGTACAGGTCGACGAAGACCTGCACCTTGCTGCGCAGCACCAGCGGGTCGAGCGGCTTGATGAGGAAGTCGACCGCGCCGGCCTCGTAGCCGCGGAAGCGGCGCTGCTCCTCGGGGCCGTTGGCGGTGAGGAAGATGATGGGCACGTGGCGCGTGCGCTCGGTGCCGCGCATCAGCTCGGCCAGCGCGTAGCCGTCCATGCCGGGCATCTGCACGTCGAGCAGGGCCAGCGCGATGTCGTCGTTGCGCAGCAGCATCTCCAGCGCCGCCGGGCCCGACTCGGCGCTCAGCAGCCGCGTCTCGGGCAGGTCGAGCAGGCCCTGCAGCGCCAGCAGGTTCTGCGGCGTGTCGTCCACCGCCAGGATGTTGAGCACTCTCGTGGGCATGTCGTCCTACTCCGCTCCTACTACAAGGGATCTGCGCCGCGCGCGGCGGTGGCGGCCAGCGCGGCGCGCAGCGCGGCCAGCGTCAGCACGCGGTCGGCGCCGCCGGCGCGTTGCCGCGCGGCGCGCGGCATGGTCGCCACGGTGGCTTCGTCGGGGTCTTGCACCCACAGCTCGCCGCCGGCCGCGCGCACGGCGGCGGCGCCGTCGCTGCCGTCGGCGCTGGCGCCGGTCAGCACGATGGCCAGCAGGCGGTCGCCGAAGACCTGCGCCGCGCTTTCGAACAGCGGGTCGATCGCCGGCCGCGACCAGCGCACCCGCGCGTCCACCGACAGCGCGGCCACCGGCTGCGCGCCGTCGCGGTCGACCAGCAGATGGTAGTCGGCCGGCGCCAGCAGCACCTGGCCGCCGCACAGCGGCTGGCGGTCTTCGGCCTCGGCCAGCGGCAGCGGGCACGCGCGCGCCAGCAGCGCGGCCAGCGAGGGGTCGCCGTGCGACTGCACGCCGCGGTGCAGGACGATCAGCCAAGAAGGCGCCGGCGCCGCGGTGGGCAGCGCCGGCAGCAGCGCCAGCAGCGCTTCCACGCCGCCGGCCGAGGCGCCCAGCACCACGGCATCGACCTCGGGCCAGACGGCTGCCATGGCCTTCAGCGGCGGCGGTACAGGCGCACGCCGGCGTCCACCTGCAAGGGCTCGAAGGCGCCGGCGTGGGCGCCGAACTGCAGCGTCTCGCGGCTGCCCAGGCCGAGGAAGCCGCGGCGCACCAGCGCGTCGCGGAACAAGCCCACGGCGCGGTCTTGCAGGCTGCGGTCGAAGTAGATCAGCACGTTGCGGCAGAACACGAGGTGCACTTCGGAGAACACGGCATCGGTGGCCAGGCTGTGGTCGGCGAAGACGAGGTGGCGGCGCAGCGAGCGGTCGAACGCGATGCTGCCGTAGGCCTCGGTGAAGTATTGCGACAGCGAATGCTGGCCGCCGGCGGCCAGGTAGTTGCTGCTGAAGAGGGCCGCGCGGTCCAACGGATAAACGCCGGCTTCGGCCCGCGCCAGCGCCTCGGCGTTGATGTCGGTGCCATAGATCAGGCAGCGTTCGAGGAGTTCCGCCTCGTGCAGCACGATGGCCAGCGACCACACCTCCTCGCCGTTGGCGCAGCCGGCCACCCAGACCTTGAGCGACGGATAGGTCTGCAGCTCGGGCACGACGAGGCGGCGCAGCGCGGCGAACTGCGCGGGGTCGCGGAACATCTCGCTGACCTGCACGGTGAGGAACTGCAGCAGCCGCGCGAACAGCTGTGGGTCGCGCAGCACCTGCGGCTGCAGGTCGGCAATGCGCGCGAAGCCCAGCTGCCCCAGCGCCTGGCGCACGCGGCGGCGCAGCGAGCTCAAGGCGTAGTGGCGGAAGTCGTACTGGTAGCGCAGGTACACCGCCTCCAGCAGCAGCTTGAGCTCGAGGTCGAACAGCGCGCCGTCGCCTTGCTCGGCGCCAGCCGGCGGCGCCGTCATTTGGGCATCCACACGGGCATCCACACCCGGCACAGCGAGACCAGGCGGTCGATGTCGATCGGCTTGGCCAGGTAGTCGTTGGCGCCGGCGTCCAGGCATTGCTGGCGGTCGTCGGCCATGGCCTTGGCGGTGAGCGCGATGATGGGCACGTCGCGCAGCCGCGGCGCGGCGCTGGCGCGCACGGCGCGCATCGCGGCCAGGCCGTCCATCTCGGGCATCATCACGTCCATCAGCACGAGGTCGATGTCGGGCGCGTCGGCGGCCTGCAGCCGCTGCACCGCCTCGCGGCCGTTGCGCGCGATGTCGAGCTTGACGCCGAGCGGCTCGAACACCGCGCTCAGCGCGAAGATGTTGCGCACGTCGTCCTCGGCCAGCAGGATGCGGCGGCCGTCGAGCACGGCGTCGCGCTGGCGCGCGGCGCGCAGCAGTCGCTGCTGCTCGCCGGGCAGCTGCGACTCCACGCGGTGCAGGAACAGCGTCACTTCGTCGAGCAGCCGCTCGGGCGAGCGCGCGCCCTTGACGATGATGGACTGCGAATAACGCCGCAAGCGCGTCTCATCGTCGCGGCTCAGCGCGCGGCCGGTGTAGACGATGACGGGCGGGAAGGCGCTGGCCGGGTCGGTGGCCATGCGCTCCAGCAGGTCGAAGCCGCTGCCGTCCGGGAGCGAGAGGTCGGTCACCATGCAGTCGAAGCTGTTGCCGGCCAGCGCCTGCAGCGCGGCCGCCACGGTGCCCACGGTGACGATCTCGACGCCGCTGCCGCCCAGCAGTTGCTGCAGGCTGTCGCGCAGCGTGGCGTCGTCCTCGACGATGAGCAGCCGGCGCGGCCGCTGGTCGGCATGGTCGCGCAGCCGTTCGATGGCCTCGACGAGCTGCTCGCGCCGCGCCGGCTTGACGAGGTGGCCGATGGCGCCCATCTGCAGCGCCGCCGGGCTGCGCTCGCTGGCCGAGACCACGTGCACCGGGATGTGGCGGGTGGCGGGGTCGGCCTTCAGCCGCTCCAGCACCGACAGGCCCGACACGTCGGGCAGGCCCACGTCCAACAGCACGCCGGCGGGAAGCAGCTCGCGCGCCAGCGCCAGCGCCTCGGCGGCGCTGCCGGCGACCACGCAGTCGAAGCCGGCCTCGTGCACCAGGCCTTGCAGCACGTCGGCGAAGCGGCTGTCGTCTTCCACCGCCAGCAGCACGCGGCGGCCGTCGGCCGGGCGCGGGGTGGCCGGCGCCGCCGCCGCGGCCGGCGGTGGCAAGGGCGCCGGCGGCAAGGATGGCATGGCCGCCGACCACGGCGCCGCCGCGGCGGGGGCAGCCGGCGCGGCCGATGCCTCGGCCTGCGCCGGAAGCTCGGCCGGCAGCTCCACGCTGAACACGCTGCCGCGGCCCGGCGTGCTGTCCACCGCGATGTGGCCGCCCATGCGCTGCACCAGCTCGCGCGAGATCGACAAGCCGAGCCCGGTGCCGCCGAACTGGCGGCTGGTGCTGCCGTCGGCCTGGCGGAAGGCTTCGAAGATGAGGCCTTGCTTGTCCGGCGCGATGCCGAGCCCGGTGTCGTGCACCTCGAAGCGCACGCCGCCGTCGCCGCCGAGCGCCGCGGACGGCCGCAGCCGCAGCGCCACGCGGCCCTGGGCGGTGAACTTGATGGCGTTGGACAGCAGGTTCTTCAGCACCTGGGCCAGGCGCTGGCCGTCGCTGCGCAGGGTGGCCGGCGTGCCGGGCTCGATGACGGTGTCGAACTGCAGGCCCTTGTCGCGCGCCGTCATCTCGAAGCCGCTGCGCAGGCGCTGCACCAGCGCCGCGAGGTCGACGCTTTCGGCGTGCAGGTCGGCGCGGCCGGCCTCGATCTTGGACAGGTCGAGGATGTCGTTGATCAACGCCAGCAGGTCGTTGTTGGCGTCGTGGATGGCGCGCGCATAACGCACTTGTTCGGCGTCCAGGGTGCCGGGCTTGTTGTCGATCAGCAGCCGCGAGAGGATCAGCGAGCTGTTCAGCGGCGTGCGCAACTCGTGCGACATGTTGGCCAGGAACTCGCTCTTGTAGCGGCTGGCGGCGGCCAGCGCGCGCGTCTGCGCCTGCAGCTCGACCTGCGATTCGCGCAGCACGCTGCTTTGCTGCTCCAGCTCTTCGTTGCTGACGCGCAGCTCTTCTTCCTGCGCCTGCAGCTCCTCGGCCTGCCGGCGCGTTTCTTCGAGCAACTGCTCCAGCCGGCTGCGGTCGCGAGCGCCGTCGACGGCGGCGGCCAGCGCATCGGCGGCGCGCGCCAGCAAGCTGCGCTGCGCCGCGTCGACCGGGCGCAGAAAGCCGAGCTCCAGCACCGCCTGCACCTGGCCGTGGTGGCGCGCCGGCACCACCATCAGCTCGCGCGGGCGGCTGCGGCCGAGTGCCGAGCCGAGCTGCAGCGCGTGTTCGGCCGGCAGCTCGCGCACATGCAGCGCGCGGCCCTTGGCAGCGGCTTGGGCCGCCAGCCCGTCGCCGGGCGCGATGCGCGGCGGCAGCGTGTCGCGCGCGGCGCCGAGCGCGGCCAGGAGTTGCAGGCTGCCGTCGGCCTCGCGCCCGTACAGCGCTGCCAGCGGGGCGTCGAGCAGGCGGCCGAGCAGCGCCAGCAGCCGTTCGGCCAGCTGGTCCAGCCGCTGCTCGCCCTGCAGCTCGCGCACCAGCGCGGTGGTGCCGGCGCGGATCCACAGCTCGTCTTCGCGCGCGCGGTGGTCGCGCGCGGCGACGATCGCCGCCGCCAGCGTCAGCGCCAGCAGCAGCAGCGCGCCGCCGAGCACGATGCGCGCGGTGCGCGCGGAGCTGGCGTCCCAGCCCGCTTGGCGCTGCTGCAGCGTGGCCTGCTCGTCGGCGATCATCGTCGCCACCACCTGGCGGATGCGATCCATCGTCGCCTTGCCGCGGTTGTTGCGCACCATGTCGACCGCGGACGCGATGTCGCCCTTGCGGCGCAGCTCGATCGACTCTTCCAGCTCGGCCATGCGCTGCGCCACCAGCGGCGCCAGCGCGTCGAGCCGCTCCATCTGCCGCCGGTCGTCGGCCAGCAGCTCGCGCAGCTTCTGCTCGTGCGCGGCGTGCGCGGCGCGGCCGCTGTTGTAGGGCTCGAGGTAGGGCTCGGCGCCGGTCAGCAGGAAGCCGCGCTGGCCGGTCTCGGCATCCTTGAGGCCCGACAGCAGGGTCTGCAGCTGCTCCAGCGTCTCCATCGAGGTCTTGGTGCGCGCCGAGGCCTCGCGCGTGCCGACCGTGGCATAGAAGGTCACCAGCGCGATCAGCACGATGGCGACCAGCGCCGCCGCGAAAGCGACGCCGGTGCCTAGCGGCAGCCAGCCGCGCGAGCGAACGGGGATGGACGTGGCGGCGGAAGCGGCGGTGGGGGCGGCGTCGGCGGTATTCGGCATGGGCGGCATGGGGCCGGGCGATTCTGCCCAGCGGCCGCCGCGGCGTATGTAGTCTGGCTCCTACAGTCGGCCGCGCACCCCGCGAAACGGGCGAGCGCGAAGGGCGCCTACCACTGACTGCTGAGCACCACGCCGAGGCGGCGGCCGCGCGGCTTGAGCGTCAGCGCCGTGTCGCGACCCAATTGCATGCGCAGCGAACCGCGCAGCAGGCTGCGGTAGGGGTCGCTGCGGCGCAGGTCCAGCGTGCGCGCCGGTGCCGCGATGCCACCATCGGCCGGCGTGGCGCCCAGCGGCTCGGACTGCCAGACGACGCGGCTGTTGCCCGAGGTCTTGAGCGACAGGGCCAGCAGCAAGTGGCCGTCGCGCTGCGGTTCGGCCGCCGCCGGCGCGGCCCAGGTCGGCGCGCGCCAGGGCTGCTGAACGCCCAGGCCGATGGCGGCACGGCCGACGCCGGCCCACACCGTGGTCTGCGTGGCGGCGTCGAAGGCGGCGGGCTGGCCCGCGACCGGCATTGCCGGAGCCTTCGGCGTGGCCGCCGACGACGGCATCACGGCGGTCTGCGTCAGCTCCACGCGCAGCGACGATTGCTCGCGCAACGCCGCGGCGGTGGCGGCTTCGACGTCGCTCTGCACGCCAGTCTGCGCTTGCGCAGCGAGCGAAGCCATCAGCACGGCCGCGGCCGGCAGCAAGACCATCGACAGACGGGGCAGCAGGTGGCGGGTGGTAGGCATGATCGGCTCCGATCAGGGATGCGCCATCGTCTCGCCGCGGCTGGGGCGCCGCTGTCGGACAACGTCGCATGCCGGCGTGGGAAGGGCCGACCGACGTGATGTCGGCGGCGGCCGAATCGTGGGCTGAATCGCGGGCCGAATCGCGTGTCGCTCTTTTGCGTGTCGTTCCCAGCGTGCTGTCGTCCTCGTCCTACACGCGCACGCGCCGTCGGCGGCTGCCGGCGGCCGGCCGGTGCTGGTCTCATCTCGTCATGACGCCTTTCGCCTGCAGCCGCTGCCAACAAACCGTTTTTTTCGAGAACCACCAATGCGGCAACTGCGGCGCGCGGCTCGGCTTCGTGCCGGGCTTGCTGCGGCTGCTGGCCTGGGCGCCCGACGCGGCGATCGACGCTCCGGCCGAAGGCGACAGCGGCGCCCCGCTGCGGCCCTGCGCCAACAGCAGCCAGTACGGCGTGTGCAACTGGATGCTCGACGCCGGTGACCCGCATCCGCTGTGCCGCAGCTGCCGGCTCAACCTGACGATCCCCGACCTCTCGCAGCCAGGGCATCTCGATCGTTGGGCGCGCGTCGAGCAGGCCAAGCGGCGCTGGCTGTACACGCTGCTGCGGCTGGGGCTTTCGCCGCAGCCCAAGCAGGGGCCCGACGATGCGCTCGGCCTCGGCCTGCACATCCTGGCGCCGCAGCCCGGCGCCGAGCCGGTGATGACCGGCCACGCCACCGGGCTGATCACGCTCAACCTCGACGAGGCCGACGACGTGCGCCGCGAGATGGCGCGCGCCGCTTTCGGCGAACCCTGGCGCACGCTGCTGGGCCATTTGCGGCACGAAGGCGCGCACTACCTGCACCACCGCTGGATTGCCGGCGACGCCGCCGCCGCCGACGAGTTCCGCGCCGCTTTCGGCGACGAGCGCGCCGACTACGGCGACGCCTTGATGCGCTACCACCGCGAAGGCCCGCCGGGCGATTGGGCGTCGCGCTACATCAGCGCCTACGCCAGCGCCCACCCGCACGAAGACTGGGCCGAGACCTGCGCCCACTGGCTGCTGGTGCAGGACGCCGTGCAGACCGCCGGCGCCTGGGGCCTGAGCCTGCACAGCGCCGCCGCCCAGGCCGACCCGGCGCAACAGCCGCTGCAGGCGCTGCCGCCCGACCAGTTGCTGCTGTCGCAATGGCTGCCCGTGGCCCAGTTCCTCAACGCGATGAACCGCAGCCTGGGCTTGAGCGACAGCTATCCCTTCCTGCTGCCGCCGGCGGTGGTGCACAAGATGGGCGTGGTGGCGCGGCTGCTCGGCCGCGCAGCCGCGGCCGGCGGCGCGCCGGCGAACCCGGCGAACCCTGCAAACGCGGCAGCGCCCGCGCCCACGGTGCCCGACGCCGGCGCCACCGCCGTGCCAACACCATCGCCCCCATCACCGACGATCACCAACGGCTGAGCGATCGGTGACCACTGGTAACGAACGCTTGCAGTTGACCGCATCGCGGCGCCGGCCGCCCCCCCTAGAGTCGCGCGCTGTTGTCGTTCCTGCCGTAGTCCCCCATGAGCCTGAAACCCTTGCTGCGCTGGGCCGCGGCGGCCTTGCTGTTGGCCGCCGGCGTCGTGTCACCACTGACGACGCTGGCCGCCGACCCGCCCAACCCCGCGGCCTTGCGCGTGCACGGCGCCAAGGCGGCGTTCCCCGAGCTGGTGCTGATCGACCCCAAGTCGGGCGGGGCGCGCGCCGTCGAGCTGCTGGGCACGGCGCTGCCCGATGTGGCGGCGTACTACGGCAAGTCGGCCGACGAGTTCAAGGCGCTGCTGCTGAACGACCGCAACCTGCGCATCGACCGCAACGGCCGGCTGTTCGTCGAAGACCAGCTCGAAGGCCCGCTGCCGGCGGCCACGGCGGCCGAGCAGAGCGTGCTCGACGGCAACCTGCTGCCGGTGGACCAGACCTTCTTGCTGCACAGCCGGCCCGGCGCCAAGCGCACGATCTACCTCAACTTCAAGGGCGCGACGATTGCCGGCACCGCCTGGAACAGCGGCAGCACGACGATCACCGCGCTGCCTTTCGACCTGGACGGGCTGCCCTATTCGTTCAACACCGCCGAGCTGCAGCGCATCCAGGCCATCTGGCAGCGCGTGGCCGAGGACTACGCGCCTTTCGACGTCGACGTCACCACCGAGGCACCGGCGGCCGACGTGCTGACCCGCAGCAGCAGCGCCGACCAGGTGTTCGGCACCACGGTCGTCATTACGAAGTTGAGCGGCGTCTACAACTGCAGCTGCGGCGGCGTGGCCTACGTCGGCGCCTTCGACGAGGTCGGCAACAGCCACAAGCCGGCGCTGGTGTTCTACGACATGCTGGGCACGGGCAACGAGAAGTACGTGGCCGAGGCCGTCTCGCACGAGGCCGGCCACAACATGGGGCTGCAGCACGACGGCACCGCGACCACGGCCTACTACTCCGGCCATGGCAGCGGCGCCACCGGCTGGGCGCCGATCATGGGCTCGGGCTACACCAAGCTGCTGGTGCAGTGGAGCAAGGGCCAGTACAGCGGCGCCAACAACGTGCAGGACGATTACGTGGTGATGGAGGCCAACGGCCTGCCGATCCGCCTGGACGACCACGGCGACACCCAGGCCACGGCAACCATCCTGACGCCGACCACCGCGGGCGGCATCAACAGCTATGGCGTGTCGGGCGTGATCGAGCGGCCGACCGACGTCGACATGTTCAGCTTCAGCGCCGCTGCCGGCGCCGTGACGGTGACGCTGAGCCCGGCCGCGCGCTCGCCCAACCTCGACGCGCTGATCCAGTTGCGCAACGCCGCCGGCACCGTGCTGGCCAGCGCCAACCCGACCGACGCGCTGAACGCCGGCATCAGCTTCAACGTCACGACGGCGGGCGTCTACTACGTCAGCGTGCAGGGCGTCGGCAAGGGCAACCCGGCGACCGACGGCTACAGCAACTACGGCAGCCTGGGCAACTACAGCCTGAAGATCACCTCGCTGGCGGTGGCCAACCAGCCGCCGGTGGCGGTGCTGAGCGCGACGCCGACCAGCGGCACGCTGCCGCTGACGGTGGCCTTCTCGGCGGCCGGTTCGAGCGACCCCGATGGCAGCATCGCCAGCTACCTGTGGACCTTCGGCGACGGCGCCACCGCCAGCGGCGCGACGGCCAGCCGCGTCTACTCGACCGCCGGCAGCTACACGGCACAGCTCACCGTCACCGACAACCTGGGGGCCAGCAGCAGCAAGACGGTGGCCATCACGGTCAGCGCGGCCGCGCCGCCGCCGACCGTGCGCGTGGCCGACATCGCGATGAGCGTGGCCAAGTCGGGCAGCCTCAACGTCGGCGTGGCCGCCGTCAAGGTCGTCAACGGCCAGGGCGCGGCGATCGCCGGCGCCACGGTCAGCGGCACCTGGTCGGGCCTGGCGACGGGCAGCGGCAGCGTCACGACCAACGGCAGCGGCGTCGCCAGCTTCACCAGCGCGGCCAGCGGCGGCGTCGGCAGCTTCGTGTTCACGGTGACCGGCGTGACGATCAACGGCTACACCTACACGCCGGCGGCCAACACCGAGACCTCGGACTCGATCGCCGTCGTCAACCAGGCGCCGACGGCGGTGCTCAGCGCCACGCCGGTGAGCGGCACCGCGCCGCTGACCGTGGCCTTCTCGGCCGCCGGATCGGCCGACGCCGACGGCAGCATCGCCAGCTACCAGTGGACTTTCGGCGACGGCGGCAGCGCCAGCGGGGCCAGCGCCAGCCACGTCTACACCGCCGCCGGCAGCTACACGGCGCAGCTCAAGGTGACCGACAACCTGGGGCTCAGCAGCACCAAGACGACCACCATCACGGTGGCGGCGCCGGCGCCCACGGTGCGCATCGCCGGCATCACCATGGGCCTGCAGACGGCGGGCGGCCAGCGCCCCTACGGCACGGCCGCGGTCACGGTGGTCAACCAGCTCGGCGCGGTCGTGTCCGGCGCCACGGTCAGCGGCACCTGGTCGGGCATTGCCAGCGGCTCGCCAAGCGGCGTCACCGGCAGCACCGGCACCGTCAACTTCATTGCCGCACCGCTGGGCGCCGCCGGGGTGCTGACTTTCACGGTGACCAACGTCACGATCGCCGGCTACACCTACAAGCCGGCGCTCAACACCGAGACTTCGGACTCAATCACCCGCTGATCACCCGTTGACCGGCGGCTGGCCGGCCGCGCGGCTGCCGTCGACCCAGCCCAGCACCCACAGCAGCGCCGACGGCAGCGCCTCGGCGCCGGCGCGGCTGGGGCGGCGGCCGGGCTCGAAGCGGTGCGCGTGCAGGCGCAGCAGCGTGGTCGGCGGCGGGGCGCGGCCGTGCAGCTCGCGCACCACGGCCAGCAGCGACGCCGGCGTCAGCGCCTGGCTGGCCAGGCTGGCGTCGCGGCCGGGCTCCACCGTCTCGGTGACGAACGGGGGGCTGACATGGAGGTCGGTTTCGAGCAGCAGCACGCGCTCGCGGCCGGCCAGCGCCAGTGCCAGCTCGGGCTGGTACTGCTGCTCTTCCAGCAGGTCCAGGCGCAGCGACTCGTCGTCGTCGAGCGCCTTGCGCAGCAGGTCCAGCAACAGCGGCGCCAGGGCATCGTCGCCTTGCGTGCGGCGGCCGCGCGCGATCACCAGCAGCGGACGGGCTTGGTTCATCGGCGTGGGGCGGGCGCGGCGGCTGGGCGTTGGCAAGCGGGCACGCACTATGCATCGAATCCCATGGCCAGCGTCATCCCCAAGACGGCGTAGGCACAATCGGCCGACGATGATCTCCCTCGGTCAACGCGCCAGCGGCTTGCGGCTGGAACGCATGCAGGCCTCGCCGCGCTGGGCGGGCACCGGCTTTCGCAACCTGCACCCGGTGCTGCCGGGGCTGCGCGACCTCTCGGCGCCGCGGCCGACGCTGCGTGAGTTCCTCTGCGGCGGCAGCCGCCGCGTGCCCGGCGCGCCGCTGCCGGCGCTGGACCCGCGGCCGCTGTGGGCGCGGCCGGCGGCCAGCGGCCTGCGCGCCACCTGGCTGGGCCATTCGACGGTGCTGATCGAGATCGACGGCCTGCGCGTGCTGACCGACCCGGTGTGGGGCCCGCGCGCTTCGCCCTCGCGCTGGGCGGGGCCGAAGCGCTTCCAGCCGGTGCCGGTGCCGCTGAAGGCGCTGCCGCCGATCGACCTGGTGCTGGTCTCGCACGACCACTACGACCACCTGGACTACCCCAGCATCCGCGAGCTGGCGCGCCTGGGCGTGCCTTTCGTCACCTCGCTGGGCGTGGGCGCCCACCTGCAGGCCTTCGGCGTCGACTCCGGCCGCATCACCGAGCTGGACTGGTGGGAGCGCCATCGCCTGCCGGGCAGCGAGCTGGAGGTGACGGCGGCGCCGTCGCAGCATTTCTCGGGCCGCGGGCTGAAGGACCGCAACGCCACGCTGTGGTCGTCGCTGGTGCTGCGCACGGCGCGCCACCGCGTGTTCTTCAGCGGCGACACCGGCCTCACCACCGAGTACGAAACCATCCGCCAGCGCCTGGGCCCGTTCGACCTGGTGATGCTGGAGGTCGGCGCCTACCACCCGTCGTGGGGCGACATCCACCTCGGCCCGGACAACGCGCTGGCCGCCTGGGCGATGCTGGGCGGCGGCACCTTCCTGCCCATCCACTGGGGCACCTTCAGCCTGGCGCTGCACCCCTGGGACCAGCCGGCCGAGGTGCTGCTGGCGCGCGCCCCGGCCTTGAACGTGCCCTTGCTGATGCCGCGCCTGGGCGAAGCGGTGGAGCCGGCGCAAGCCGACGGCACCGCCAGCCCCTGGTGGCGCGCCGTCGACACGCCCGAGCGCATGCCGGTCAGCCCTGCCGAAGCCGATGCCGAAATCGCCCGCCTGCCCAAGAACACCCCCTGGCCGGCCGACTGAAGGCATTGACGGCCCCCGGCCGCTGGGGCGGCCGCCCCCCGGCGGGGGCTCCGAAACCCGACCGGGAGACCCGGATCGGGCTCGGCCCGCTTGCCAACGCTGCTCCCCCTGGTCGCCTGCGGCGACCGGTCCCCGAGGGGAGAATCCGGTCGATGCGATACGGCGGCGCGACTGACATAAAACGTTACCCGGCGATACCGCGGCGAAAGGACGCGCGGCGCGGCGGCGCCGAGCATGGAGCCTCGTTCAACCCGTTTGGAGTCTCCCGATGAAACCCTGGATCCGCCGCTCGCTGTTCGGTCTGTTCGGTGCCACCGCCTTGTTCGGCGCGCTCGGTGCCTGGGCCGCGCATTCGCATGGCTGCTGGCATGGCGACCGCGCCGAGATGCGCGCCCACATGGTCGACTACGCCAGCCGCCGCCTCGACCTGGACGCCGCGCAAAAGGCCAAGCTCGACGCGCTGGCCACGCTGATGCAGGCGCAGCGCCAGACGCTGGTGGCCGACCCCGCCCGCCCGCGCGCCGAGTTGCAGGCGCTGATCAGCGGCGCCAGCTTCGACCGCGGCCAGGCCGCCAACCTGCTGCAGAACAAGCTCAGCGCCGTGCAGCAGAAGTCGCCCGAGCTGATCAATGCCTTCGGCGACTTCTACGACAGCCTGCGCCCCGAGCAGCAGGCCAAGCTGCGCGAGGCGCTGGAACGCGGCGGGCGCCGCCACCGCGGCTGACGCGGCCGGGTCGCCCGATGCCGCGCGTGCTGCTGATCGACGACGACGAAGCCTTGGCGCCGCCGCTGGCGGCTTACCTCGAACGTTTCGACCTGACGCTCGAAGCCGCCGCGCGGCCATCGGCAGGGCTGGCGCGGCTGGCGCGCGGCGGCATCGACGCGGCGATCCTCGACGTGATGCTGCCCGAGATGGACGGCTTCGAGCTGTGCCGCCGCATCCGCGCCGACCCCGCGCTGGCCGCGCTGCCCATCCTGATGCTCACCGCCCGCGGCGAGCTGTCGGACAAGGTGGTCGGCCTGGAGCTGGGCGCCGACGACTACCTGCCCAAGCCTTTCGAGCCGCGCGAGCTGGCGGCGCGGCTGGCGACCATCCTGCGCCGCGCGCGCCCGGTGGCAGCCAACGTTGCACCCGAGCTGCACTTCGACGGCCTGTCGATCGACGCCCAGCGCCGCGAGGTGCTGCGCCAGGGCCGGCCGGTGGAGCTGACCGGCACCGAGTTCGAGCTGCTGCTGCTGCTGGCGCGCGAGCCGCAGCGCGTGTGGAGCCGCGACGAGATCCTCAACCGCTTGCGCGGCCACGATGCGCTGGACCTGCACACGCGCGCCGTCGACATCCTGGTCAGCCGCCTGCGCCGCAAGCTGGAGCCGCTGGACTGCATCAAGACGCTGCGCAACGCCGGCTACCGCTTCGCGGCCGGGGCGCCGGCGTGAAGCCCTGGCGCCACGCGCGGCGGCGCCTCGCCCATTCGCTGCGCGCGCGGCTGCTGTTGTTGTTCGTGCTGCTGGCGCTGGCCACCGCGGCGGTGTTCCTGTTCGGCATGCAGCGCGTGCTGGCCACCGGCTGGCAGGGCTGGGCGCGGCCGCTGGCCAGCGACTACGTCGACCGCCTGGCCGCCGAACTGGGCAGCCCGCCCGATGCCGACAAGGCGCGCGCGCTGGTGCAGCGGCTGCCGATCACCGTGCGCATCGACGGGCCACGGGTGCACTTCGACTCGCACCCGGGCCGCTACCGTGATCGCGGCCCCGGCCCCGGCCCCGGCCCCGGCCCCGGCGACGGCGACGGCGACCGCGACGGCGACCGCGACCGCGATGGCCCCGGTGACCGCGATGCGGCGCGCAGCTGGGCCCAGGTGCGCCACAGCGCCGACGGCCACCGCATCGTCTTCGGCCTGGCTTCGCTGCCCGATGCCGGGCGCTCGCGGCGCATCGCCTGGACCACGCTGGCCGTGCTGCTGGCGCTGACGCTGCTGGCCTACGCCGTCGTGCACCGGCTGCTGCGGCCGCTGCGCGCCATCGGCGACGGCGTGGCGCGCTTCGGCCGCGGCCAGTTCGAGCCGCCGATCGCCGTGCCGCGGCCCGACGAGCTGGGCGAGCTGGCCGGCCGCGTCAACCGCATGGCCGCCAGCCTGCGCCACCGGCTGGAAGACCAGCGCGCGCTGCTGCTGGCCATCAGCCACGAGCTGCGCAGCCCGCTGACGCGCGCGCGGCTGAACGCCGAGCTGGTCGACGACGGCCCGCCCAAGGCCGCGCTGCTGCGCGACCTGGCCGAGATGCGCGAGCTGATCACGAGCCTGCTGGAAGGCGAGCGCATCGCCGCCGGCGCGCAGGCGCTGCAGCTGGAGCCGGTGGACCTGGCGGCGTTGGCGCGCGCGCTGGCGGCCGACCGTGACCGCCTCGATCTGGCGTTAGCCGACGACCTGCCGCCCGTGCAGGCCGATGCCACGCGGCTGAAGCTGCTGCTGCGCAACCTGCTCGACAACGCGCGCCGCCACGGCGGCGGCGACGCGGCGGCGCCGGCGCAGCTGTTCCTGCGCCGCGAAGATGACGGCCGCCTCGCGCTCGGCGTGCGCGACCATGGCCCGGGCGTGCCCGACGAGCAGTTGCCGCGCCTGGCGCAAGCCTTTTATCGCCCCGACAGCGCGCGCACCCGCGCCGCCGGCGGCGTGGGCCTGGGGCTGTACCTGTGCCGGCTGGTCGCACAGGCGCACGGCGGCGAGCTGCGCATCCGCAACGCGCAGCCGGGGCTGGAGGTGGCGATGGTGTGGGCGCCGACGCGCTGACGGGCCTTCAAGCCGCCAGCTCGCTCTCGATCAGCCGCACGAAGAAGGCCGCGCCCAGCGGCAGCGCCTGGTCGTTGAAGTCGTAGGCCGGGTTGTGCACCTCGCAGCCGCCTTCGCTGCCTTCGCCGTTGCCGATGTTGATGTAGCAGCCCGGCACCTGCTCCAGCATGAAGGAGAAGTCTTCCGACGCCATCACCAGCGGCGGGTTGCGGTCGACCTGGTCGGCGCCGACCAGCTCGGTGCAGATGCGCGCCGCCACGTCGGCCTGCGCGGGGTCGTTGACGGTGGGCGCGAACAGCACGCGAAAGTCGACCTCGGCGCTGGCACCGAAGGCCGCCGCCGTGCCTTCGGCCACGCGCTTCATGTGGCGGCCCACGGCGTCCATCACCTCGCGCGAGAAGGCGCGCACCGTGCCGCCCAGCTCGGCCGTCTGCGGGATCACGTTGTAGGCGTCGCCGGCGCGGATGCGCGTCACCGACAGCACGGCGCTGTCCAGCGGCGCCACGTTGCGCGCGACGATGCTTTGCAGGCTGACGGCGATCTGCGCCGCCGCCAGCGCAGCGTCGACGCCGGTCTCGGGCCGCGCGCCGTGCGCACCGCGGCCGGTCACGCGGATGTCGAAGAACGCGCCGCCGGCCATCATCGGCCCGCTCTTCACGTTGAAGCGGCCGACCGCCAGCCGCGGCCGGTTGTGCATGCCGAAGATGCGCTGGCACGCGAAGCGCGTGAACAGGCCGTCGTCGATCATCGCCTTGGCGCCGCCCAGGCCTTCTTCGGCCGGCTGGAAGATGAAGTGCACCGTGCCGTCGAAGCGCTTGGTGCGCGCCAGCTGCACCGCCGCGCCCAGCAGCATCGCGGTGTGGCCGTCGTGGCCGCAGGCGTGCATCACGCCGGCGTGCGTGGAGCGGTGGCCGAAGGCGTTGCCCTCGGCGATGGGCAGCGCGTCCATGTCGGCGCGCAGGCCGATGCTGCGATGGCTGGCGCCCGACTTCAGCGTACCGACGACGCCGGTCTTGCCGACGCCGCGCGTCACCGCGATGCCGCAGGCCTGCAGCAGCGAGGCCACGCGGTCGGCGGTGCGCGTTTCCTGGAAGCCCAGCTCGGGGTGGGCGTGGATGTCGCGCCGCCACGCCGTCATGTCGGCGTGCAGCGGGCCCAGGGTGTCGACGGTGGTGGTGGCCGTCACAGCATCTCCAGCGCCACCGCCGTGGCCTCGCCGCCGCCGATGCACAAGGCGGCCACGCCGCGCTTGAGGCCGCGCTGCTTCAGCGCGCCCAGCAACGTGACGACGATGCGCGCGCCGCTCGCGCCGATCGGGTGGCCCAGGGCGCAGGCGCCGCCGTGCACGTTGACGATCTCGTGCGGTAGCCGGTACTCGGCCATCGCAGCCATCGTCACCGCGGCGAAGGCTTCGTTGACCTCCCACAGGTTGACGCTCTTGGCGTCCCAGTTGGCCTTCTTCAAGGCCTTGTCGATCGCCCCGGCCGGCGCGGTGCTGAACCATTCCGGCGCCTGCGCGTGCACCGCGTGGCTGACGATGCGCGCCAGCGGCTTGCAGCCCATCTGCGTGGCGGTGCTCTCGCGCATCAGCACCAGCGCCGCGGCGCCGTCGCTGATGCTGCTGGCGTTGGCCGCGGTGATGGTGCCGTCCTTCTTGAACGCCGGCTTCAGCGACGGGATCTTGTCGATGCGCGCCTTGAACGGCTGCTCGTCGAACTTCACCAGCGTCTCGCCCGACTTGCCCGGCAGCGATACCGGCGCCATCTCCCAGTCGAAGCTGCCGTCTTCGTTGGCGGTCTTGGCGCGCGTCGTGCTGGTGATCGCGAAGGCGTCCTGCGCCTCGCGCGTGAAGCCGTACTTGGCGGCGCAGGCCTCGGCGAACACGCCCATCGCCTTGCCGCGCTCGTAGGCGTCTTCCAGGCCGTCCATCGCCATGTGGTCGAAGATCTGCGCGTGGCCGTACTTGATGCCCTTGCGCACGAAGCTCAGGTGCGGCGCGTTGGTCATGCTCTCCATGCCACCGGCCACCAGCACGCGCGCGCTGCCGGCGGCCAGCATGTCGTGGCCGAACATCAGCGCGCGCATGCCGCTGCCGCACATCTTGCTCAGCGTCACGGCACCGGCCGCCTGCGGCAGCCCGGCCTTCAGCGTGGCCTGGCGCGCCGGCGCCTGGCCCTGGCCGGCCATCAGGCAGTTGCCCATCAGCACCTCGTCGACGCTGTCGCCGGGCACGCCGGCGCGCGCCACCGCGGCCTTGATGGCGGTGGCGCCCAGCTCCCAGGCGGCCAGGTTGGCGAAGTCGCCCAGCAGGCCGCCGATGGGCGTGCGGGCGGCGGAGACGATGACGATGGGGTCTTGCATGGCGGGGCTCCGGGCGGTGGGTGGATCGGGCGGACGGCAAGCGGCATCGTAGACCTTCGGCGCGAGGCCGTCGGCCGCCAGCCGCCTCGCCGGCCGGCTGCGCCATCATCGCGCCATGAGCCTGCCGTTCGACGCCATCCCCGGCCCGCCGCGGCGCTGGTGGGGGCTGCCGCTGCTGCGCGCGATGGCGCGCGACTACCTGGGCCACTGCGAAGCGCTGCAGCGCCGCCATGGCGACTTGGTGCGCGTGCCGATACTGGCCGAGCGCACGCTCGACCTGTTCCACCCCGAGCTGGCGCGCGAGGCGCTGGTCGAGCAGGCCGACGCGCTGGTGCGCTGGCGGCGCGGGCCCGAGGTCTTTGCCGAGATCTCGGGGCAGAACGTGCTGGTCACCGAAGGCGACACCTGGCGGCGCCAGCGCCGGCTGCTGATGCAGGCCTTCACGCCGCGCAAGGTGGCCGGCTATGCGCGGCTGATGACCGATGCCGCCGCCGCCGGGCTGGATGCCGCGCTGCCGGCGGGCGCGGATGCGGCCGAGGTCGACATGGACGCGCTGTTCAGCGGCCTGGCGATGGACGTCATCCTGCACACGCTGTTCGGCAGTGCCGCCGGCGCCGACGCGCGCGCCAGCGCGGCCGCGGTGCGCCGGCTCGGCGAGATCGGCTTTCGCGAGATGTTCTGGCCGCGCACGCTGCCCGACTGGCTGCCGCTGCCCGGCAAGGCTGCCAAGCGGCGCGCGCTGCGGCAGTTGCGCGGCCTCATCGCCGGCCACCTGGCGCGACCCGAGGCGGCGCGCGGCGACACGCTGCTGGCCATGCTGCGCGCGGTGCGCGACGACGAGAGCGGCGCCGCGCTGGCCGAGCAGGAGATCTTCGACCAATGCATGATCGGCTTCCTCGCCGGCCACGAGACCAGCGCCACCGCGCTGACCTGGTGGGCCGCGCTGCTGGCACGCGACGAAGCGGCCGCCGCCCGCGCCACCGACGAGGTCGACCGCGTGCTGCGCGGCGCCGTGCCCGGCCCCGAGCACGTGGCCGCGCTGCCCTGGCTGGGCGCGACGCTGAAGGAGGCGATGCGCCTGTACCCGCCGATCGCCGCGCTGATGACGCGGCGCACGACGCGGCCGATCACGCTCGGCGGCCACGCCGTGCCGGCGCGCACGCTGCTGCGCGTGACGCCGTGGGTGCTGCAGCGCGACGCGCGCTTCTTCGCCGCGCCCGAGCGCTTCGACCCCGCGCGCTTCATGCCCGAGGCCGAGCCGCCGGCGCGCGGCGCCTACCTGCCGTTCGGCATCGGGCCGCGCGTGTGCCTGGGCCAGCACTTCGCGCTGCTGGAGATGACGCTGATCGGCGCGCTGCTGCTGCAGCGCCTGCGCATCACGCCCACCGCCGAGCCGCTGCCGCCGCCGCGCCTGCACGTCACGCTGCGGCCGCGGCAGGCGGTGCGGCTGCGGCTGCAGCGGCGCTGAAGTCGGCCGAAGGCCGCTGGAGGCCGCTGGAGGGCGCCGAAGGCGTCGGCAGGGTTCAGCCGCCGGCGAACACCGACGCGCCTTCCTCGCGCGCCACGCGCTGGATATAACGCTGGAATTCGAGGTCTTCGCCGCGCAGCAGAAAGGGCAGCGCGTTGGCGAAGTCCTCGCGCCGGCACCATTCGCGCATGTAGTCGTCCCACGAGTTCCAGCGCCGCTGCTCGCGGTCGGACATCGCCGGCTTCCAGGCCACCAGGAAGGCGCGCTCGAACAGCGAGACCAGCATGTCGAACACCACCAGCATGCGCTCGCGCTGCTCGGGCGTCGGGCTGGGCAGCGCCGCCGCGCTGCGCAACTGCAGGTCGGCGTTGGCCAGCACCACCTTCAGGAAATCGTTGTAGGCGTCGGCCAGGTGCAGGTAGGCCTCTTCCTCTTCGTTCTCGCGCTCGGCGCGCTGCTGCTTCAGGTACTGCCAGATGGCAAACGGCAGGCCGAACACGGTGACCACGAAGCTGGCCAGTTCGAGCAGGTCGCGCGGGTTCACGGCCGTGGCAGCGCGGTGGGGCCCAGCCAGTCGAGCAGCTCGCGCTGGAAGGCGGCCGGCGCGTCGAGCATCACCCAGTGGCGCGTGTCCATCTCGCGCACGCGGCAGCCGGGGCGCGCGGCCAGCGCCTGCGTCCAGGCCGTGGACTGGAACATGAAGGGCTTGCGGCGGCCGTACAGGTACAGCATCGGCACCTGCGGGTGAAAGGTTCTGGCGTCCTTCATGCCGCCGTTGGCGCCGGTCCAGGCCATCCAGTACGGATAGCCCATGCGCGCATGGATCTGCTCGGCCGGCCGCGGCACGCGCATCGCCGCCGAGAGGCGGCGCGCCATGCGGTCGCCCACGCCGCCGCCGATCGCCCAGGCCAGCGCCAGCCAGAGCTGGTAGCCGGCGATGCCCAGCTGGGCCTTGAAGGTCAGGCCGGCGCGGTGCTCGCGCGAGTTGGCGTCGCCGACGTCGATGCCGACCACGCGCGACACCAGCGCCGGGTGCAGCCGCGCGAAGTGGTAGCCGAAGACGCAGCCCCAGTCGTGCAGCACCAGCGTGACCGGCGCGCCGCCATTGGCTTGCAGCGCCACCTGGTGCAGCAGCGCGGTCAGCTCGGCCAGCGAATGCGTGCCGCGCGCGTCGTCGCTGGCGAAGCCGGGCCACGAGAAGCGCACGCAGCGAAAGCGCGCCGACAGCGCGGCCACGGTCTCGTCCCACAACGCGGCGCTGTCGGGCCAGCCGTGCAGCAGCAGCAAGGTGTCGGCCGCGGTGGCCGGCGCGGCCGGTTCGTCGATCAGCACGCGGCGCCCCGCGATGGTCTCGATGCGCTGGGTCATCGCCTCATCCTAAGCCGGAGCGCCGCGCTGCAGCACCCAGTACTGGCCGACCACCGGCTGCGCTTGCTCCACGCGCAGCAGGCCGCGTTCCTCGTGCCGCGGCTGCAGCCCATGAGCGGCGGCCAGGCGGCGCAGCGCGGCCTCGCCATGGGCGTAGCGCAGGCTCGGCTGCAGCACGAAAGGCTGCTCGGGCGCGGCAATCTCCACCGAGAAGGCCAGCACGCCGCCGGGCGCCAGCACGCGCGCCGCGGCGGCGAACAGCGGCGCCAGGTCGCCGAGGTAGATCAACACGTCGGCGGCCACCAACAGGTCCGCTTGGCGGCCGGCGGCGGCCAGCGCCTGCAGGTGTTGCACCACGTCGGCCTGGTGCAACTCGTCGTAAAGGCCGCGCGCGGCGGCCGCGCGCAGCATCGCGGCCGACAGGTCCACGCCTTGCAGCCGCCCGGCCAGCGGGCGCAGCAGCGGCGCGCACAGGCCGGTGCCGCAGCCGAGGTCCAGCCCCTCGGCGAAGTCGCTGCGGCCCAGGCCCAGCAAGGCGCGCTGCAGCGCCGCCGGCGCGTGGTAGTCGAGTTCGTCGACGAGGTGGCGCTCGAAGTCGCCGGCGTAGTCGTCGAACAGGCCTTGCACGTAGGCCGGCGGCGAGCGCGGCGGCGCGGCGCCGCCGCGCAGCGCGGCCAGGTAGTAGGCGTTGAGCCCGCCATCGTCGTCGCCCAGCGCCAGCGCGCGTTCGAAGGCGGCGGCAGCTTCGTCCACGCGGCCCAGCTCGCGCAAGGCGGTGCCGCGCTGGCTGCAGGCGGCGGCGTGGTCGGGCCGCAGCGCCAGGCAGCGTTCGTAGGCGGCCAGCGCGGGCTCGGCGTGGCCCAGCATCTGCAGCGTCTGCGCCAGGTGGAACCAGGCTTCGGGCCGCTGCGGCGCCAGCTGCACCAGGCGCTGGAACACCGGCGCCGCCTGCTCGGGCTGCTGCAGGCGGTTGAGCGCCGCGCCGCGGTGGCCCAAAGCGTCGACGTCGTCGGGCGCGTCGGCCAGCACGGCGTCCAGCAACGGCAGCGCCTCGGCCGCGCGGTCCTGGCGCAACAAGGCCACCGCGAGGTTGAGCTGCGTCGAAGGGCGACCGGGCAATAACGCCAATGATTGGCGCAAGGCCTGCTCGGCCTGCGCCGCGTCGCCGGCCTGCAGCGCGGCCAGCCCGGCGTTGAAGCGTTCGCGCGCGCGGTCGAAGGGGTCGGCGTCGTGGTCGGCCATGGCCGCGATTCTGGCGCGGCCGGCGCGGCGGTCAGATCGCCAGGCGCAGGCTCAGCCGCGCGCTGCGCGGCTCGGCCGGGTGCACGTGGCGGTCGGCCACCGCGGCGGCTTCGCCGGGCAGGCGGCTTTCATAGAAGTACTGGATGTCGTCGAGCTTGCGGTCGAACAGGTTGAAGACGTCCAGCGTCAGCTCGGCGCGCGCGCCGATGCGGTAGCCCAGGCGCAGGTTGGTGCTGAGCGACGAGCGCGCGCGCACCGAGTTGTCTTCGACCAGCGCGCCGCTGCCCAGGTAGCGCCATTGCAGGCTGGCCGACCAGGGCCCGATGTCGCGCAGCGTGGCGGCCACCGAGGCGACGCGGTCCACCGCGTTGGGGATGCGGTCGCCGTTGCGGAAGCGCGCATGCGTCCAAGCGAAATCGGCGTCGATCAGCAGCCAGCGCAGCGGCGTGTAGCGGTTGTTGAACTCCACGCCGCGGCGCCGGCTGGCGGCGCTGGCCTCGGTGCTGCCGGCGTCGCCGACGTAGACCAGCTCGGAGTCGGAGGCCAGCGTCCACAGCGCCAGCGAGCTTTGCAGCCCTTGCAAGGCCTCGGTGCGCGCGCCCAGCTCGAAGCCGCGCGCGGCCACCAGCGGCGGCACCGCGTCCACCGGCTCGCCGCTGCGCGGGTCGACGCGCGCGGTGGCGCCGCGCGCGTCGTTGCTGTGCAGGCCGCGGCCGGCGTTGAAGAAGACTTCCGTCTTCGCGAACGGCCCGGCGATCAGGCTCAGCTTGGGCGAAAGCTGCAGCGCGTGGCGGCGGCCGCCGTTCTCGGGCAGGCTCAAGGCGTCGACGCTCAAGGCCAGCCGGTCGGCGCGCAGGCCCAGCACGGCGCGCAGTTGCGGGCCGAGTTCCAGCGTGCTTTGCGCGTAGGCGCCGAGCATCGACTCGCGCACCGCGTCGTCGCGCGTGGTGGCGGTGGTGCGCCGCGCCACGGTGTCGAACAGGCCGACGCGGATGCGGTCCTGCCGCCACCGCAGGCCCAGTTCGGTGCGCGCCGGCAAGCCCAGCAGGAGGTGGCCCCAGGCGTGGCTGGCCTGCAGGCCGCCGACGTGGCGGCGGTCTTTCTGCGCGAACTGGTCGCCGTCGTCGGGGCGCTCCAGCGCGTAGGTGAAGTTGGAGTACAGCGCCAGCTCGTAACGCATCAGGTAAGCCGAGAGCCTGCTCACCGCGCCGTCGGCGTTGCGGTGCCATTCGGCCGACAGGCTGCTGCGCGAGGTGCTGCCGCCGTCGCTGGCGTCCAGGCTGTCGAAGCGGCCGAAGGGCCGGCCGTCCAGGCTGCCGGCGTCGAGCAGCCGCTGCGGGATCTGGTCGGTGCTGGTCCAGCGGGCGCGGTAGCCCATCAGGCTGGCGCTCCAGCCTTGCGCCGCGTTGCCGCCGCTGAGCGTGAGCACGCCGTTGCGCTTGCGCAGGCCTTCGGGCACGGTCCAGGGGCCGTCGTTGTCCAGCGCTTCGACGGCGGCCAGCAGCGACAGGTCTTCGCCAAGCGGCATGCCGACGGCCATCACGCCGCGGCGGTAGCCGCGCTCGCCGAGCGAGAGCTGCGCGAAGTTCTCGTCCAGCCGCGTGCGGTAGGCGATGTCGGCGGCGCCGGCGGCGGCAAAGTCGCCGTGGCTGGCGAAGTAGGGGCCCTTGCGGTACTCGATGCGCTGCACCAGCTCGGGGATCAGGAAGTTCAGGTCGGTGTAGCCCTGGCCGTGGCCGTGCGTGGGCATGTTGACCGGCATGCCGGCCACGGTGGTGGCGAAGTCGGTGCCGTGGTCGAGGTTGAAGCCGCGCAGGAAGTACTGGTTGGCCTTGCCGTCGCCCGAATGCTGGGTGACGATGACGCCGGGCACGAATTCCAGCACCTCGCCGGGGCGCAGCGCGGGGCGGCTTTTCAGCAGTTCGGCGTTGATCACGCCTTGCGACGCGGCGTCGCTGCTGCCCACCGCGTTGTCGTAGTGGGCGCGGATCTCGACGCGGTCGCCGGCGCCATCGGCGGGCGCTGGCGTCGGCGACGGCGCTGGTGACGGCGCCGGCTGCTGCTGGGCCTGCGCCGGCGCGATCGCCGGCAGGCCCATCGCCATCGCCAGCGCCAGCGCCAGCGCGCACCGCGTGCTGAGTGTCCTCATGTCGTCATTCCCTCCCGTTTCGACGCTCGACCTCGTTCGACCACGCGCGCCGGCGCGGCCGCGGGATATGACGTCTTACGCACGCATCATAGGTTTGGATGCCGGGCGTGGGCGTGGGCGTGGGCGTGGGCGGGTGCGTGGTCTGGCAGGCGGGCCGGCGCCGCGGCGATCGTCGGCCGCTTCACGGCGATGGCGCCAGCGTCTTGTGGAAGGTGAACTTGACGATGCCGCCGGTGAAGCCCGCGGTCTGCAGCACCTCTTGGTAACCCAGCTTGCGGTAGAAGTCCGGCGCGTGGAAGGAGAAGGTGTCCAGGTAGACCAGCCGGCAGCCGCGGCCGGCGGCCTCGGCCTCGAACAGCGCCATCAGCCGGCGGCCGACGCCGCGGCGGCGGCCTTCGTCGTGCACCCACAACTGCTGCAGCTCGGCGCATTCGCCCCAGCTGCGGCCCAGCGCGCCGCCCAGCACGCGGCCCTGCGCATCGCGCGCCAGCACGGCCAGCGGCTGCACCCGGCGCAGCTCGGGCTCGGCGTCGTTGAAGGCATCGAGCCCGGCGTCCACCGCATCGAGGTCGGCGCGAGCGGCCTGCGCTTCCACGGCATAACGGATGATCAAGGCGGCCCCGGAATCGAGTTCAGCGCGACAAGGCCTTCAGCGCGAGCTTGATGCCCTCGCTGACGCCCACCTCGGCCGGCAAGGCCTTCAGCGCGGCCTGCGCCTCGCGTTCGTTGTAGCCCAGCGCCAGCAGGGCCTGCACGATGTCGCTGCCGGCCTCGGTGGCGGTCGCGGCGCCGGCCGACGGCAGCGCCAGGTCGGGGCCGAGCTTGCCCTTCAACTCCAGCAGCAGCCGCTCGGCCGTCTTCTTGCCGATGCCCGGCAGCTTGACGAGGCGGCCGCTTTGCTGCTGCGCGACGGCCTGCGCCAGCTCGGCCACGCTCAGGCCCGACAGCACGGCCAGCGCGGTGCGCGGGCCGACGCCGCTGATGCGCACCAGCTGGCGGAAGGCCTGGCGCTCGGCCTCGGTGAGAAAGCCGAACAGCACCTGCGCGTCCTCGCGCACGACGAAGTGCGTCAGCAACACCACGCGCTCGCCGACGGCGCCGAGCTGGTAGAAGGTGCTCATCGGCACGTCGACTTCGTAGCCGACGCCAGCCACGTCGACCAGCAGTTGCGGCGGGGTCTTGGCGGCCAGCACGCCGCTGAGTCGTCCGATCATGGGCGGCGATTATCGGAGCCGGCGCCGGGCGGGCGCCGGGCCGGCGACGTTCGTTCGCGGGCTGCGACGCCAAGCCGCGCCGTCACGGCCCGCGCAGCGTGTCGCGCGCCAGGTGGTTTTCCGCGCGGAATGCCGCGCTGCCGGCGGACGTCGTCAGGTTCGGGCATTGCGCGTCGCCGAAGATGCCCAGCACCCACTTGGCGGCGCCGCCGTCGAAGCGCGCGCTGGCGGCGCTGGCCAGCACGCGGCCGCTGGCGCGTTCGCTGACGGTGGTGCGCAGCGTCGAGATGCCGCCGGGCTGCGCCTCGCGCTGCGACTTCACCACGTAGGCCGCGGTCAGCGCGTCGATCTCTTCCTCCTCGATGCGCTCGCCCGCCTTGCGGTAGCGGGTGAAGCCGCCGCGGCGGTAGATGCTGCGCGCCTCGATCCACGCGAAGCCTTCCTCTTGCAGGTAGCGCATGCCGAAGCTGTTGGCCGTGCTGTCGTCGAGGAAGAAGCCGTCGGCCTGCGCCCGCGCGTCGATGTGCGGCGCCCCGAGCGCTGCACACTGCTGCGCGAAGCGCAGCCGCGCCGGCAGCCACAGCGCCAGCACCGCGGCCGCGGTCAGCGCCGCCGCCAAGCCCCAGCGCGCGCGCCGCGGCCACTGCGGCCGCGCGCGATGCAGCAGCCGCGCCAGCAAGGCGAACGGCAGCAGCAGCAGCAGCGGCGCGGCAAGCACCCAGATGAAACCCAGCAGCAGCATGCAAGCGAAGGGGGCGGCTAAAGGCGGTGGTTAGAGGGGCGCGGTCGGGGCGGCGCGCAGTATCCGGCAAACCCCCGTTGCCCCGGCATGCACTCCAGTGCATGCTGCCGAGTGATCCAAACCCCGCGGAGACTCCCGTGACCCCGACTTTCAAGCTTGCCCTGCCGGCCCTTGCGCTGGCCGCCCTGATCACCCCGGCCCAGGCCCAGCAGGCGCCGCTGAAGGTGGGGCTGATGCTGCCGGCCACCGGCACCTACACGGCCTTGGGCGACGCCATCGAGAAGGGCTTCAAGCTCTACGTGCAGGAGCACGGCGGCAAGCTCGGCGGGCGCGACATCCAGTACTTCAAGGTCGACGACGAGAGCGAGCCGTCGAAGGCCACCGACAACGTCAACAAGCTGATCAAGCGCGACCAGGTCGACGTGCTGGTGGGCACCGTGCACAGCGGCGTGGCGCTGGCCATGGCGCGCGCGGCCAAGGAGAGCAACACGCTGCTGATCGTGCCCAACGCCGGGGCCGATGCCATCACCGGCGCGCAGTGCGCGGCCAACATCTTCCGCACCAGCTTCACCAACTGGCAGCCCGGCTACGCCGCCGGCGTGGTGGCCTCCGGCAAGGGCTACAAGCGCGCGATGACCATCACCTGGAACTACGCCGCCGGCATCGAGACGGTGAAGGGCTTCACCGAAGGCTTCGAGAAGGGCGGCGGCAAGGTGGTGAAGGACCTGAGCCTGCCGTTCCCCAACGTCGAGTTCCAGGCGCTGCTGACCGAGATCGCGGCGCAGAAGCCCGACGTGGTGTTCGCCTTCTTCGCCGGCGGCGCGGCTTCCAAGTTCCTGAAGGACTACGACGCCGCCGGGCTGAAGAAAAGCGTGCCGCTGGTGGCCAGCGGCTTCCTGACCGACGGCACGCTCGAAGCCGCCGGCGCCAGCGGCCAGGGCGTGCTGAGCACGCTGCACTACGCCGACAACCTGGACACGCCGCGCAACAACGCCTTCCGCAAAAGCTACGCGCTGACCTACAAGTCCAACGCCGACGTCTACGCAGTGCAGGGCTACGACGCCGCGCAACTGCTGGCCGCCGGCCTCACCGCGGTGAAGGGCGACTTCAAGCAGCGCGACGCGATGGTCGCCGCCATGCGCAAGGTGCGCATCGACAGCCCGCGCGGCGCCTTCACTTTGAGCCCGCAGCACAACCCGGTGCAGGACATCTTCCTGCGCGAGGCCAAGGGCGACAACAACGAGATGCGCGGCGTCGCCGTCAAGGCGCTGGCCGACCCGGGCCGCGGCTGCCGCATGTAAGCACAGTGGCCCGTCGACGGGCCGCCCATTTGGGGGGACGCACAATGGCGCGTTCCCCTTTTCCTTTTTGGCTGGAGTGGTTGTCCATGTCCCGATCGAAGTCTTCGCGGCGCCGCCTGGTCGGCGCGACCGTCGCCGCCTTGCCCCTGCTGATGCTGGGCGCCACCGCGGCGCAGGCCCAGGGCGGCGCCTGGCCGAACCGGCCGCTGCGCATCCTGGTGGGCTTTCCGCCCGGTTCCACGCCCGACATCGCGGCGCGCATCCTGGCCGACGCCTTGGGCAAGCGCCTGGGCCAGACCGTGGTGGTTGAAAACCGCGCCGGCGCCAGCGGCAACATCGCCGCCGACCTGGTGGCCAAGGCCAGCGACGATCACACGCTGGGCGTGGTGATCAACGGCAACCTCACCTCGGCCAAGCAGCTCAACCCCAAGCTGCCGTTCGACCCGGCCAAGGACTTCAGCCTGCTGTCGCTGCTGGCCACCGCGCCGCTGGTGCTGGTGACGCAGCCCGACAAGCCCTCGGGGCACGACTTCTTCCTCGCCGCGCGCAATGCCGGCTCGAAGTGGAACTACGGCTCGGTGGGCATCGGCTCGGTCGGCCACCTGGGCGTGGAATACCTCAAGCTGCGCGCCGGCAACTTCGACGCCGTGCACGTGCCCTACAACGGCAACCCGGCCGTCATCACCGCGCTGATCCAGAACCAGGTGCAGATGGCGCTGATTCCGCCCGGCCTGGCACTGCCGCAGATCAAGGCCGGCAAGCTCAAGTCGATCGGCCTGACCGCCGGCCGCAGCACGCTGGCGCCCGAGTTGTCGTCGCTGCGCGATGCCGGCGTCAACAACTTCGACCTCGAGGTCTGGACCGCGCTGGTCGGCCCGGCGGCCTTGAGCCGCGCCGCGCAGGAGCGCCTGGCGCGCGAAGTGCCCGCCGCGCTGCGCGAGGCCGAGGTGCGCCAGCGCCTGTTCAGCGCCGGCTGGGCCGCGCAAGGCACGGCGCCGGAAGCGCTGAAGCTGCGCGTGAAGAACGAAGCGGCGATCCTCGGCGGCATCATCGCGATGCGCGGCATCAAGGCTGAATGACCACGATCGCCGAGCCGGCGCGGCTGACGGAAGTCTTCGGCGACTACGACGTCTGCGTGCTCGGCGGCGGCCCGGCCGGCTTGGCCGCCGCGGTGAGCGCCGCGCGCGGCGGCGCGCGCACGCTGCTCGTCGAACGTTACGGCTTCCTCGGCGGCATGGGCACGGCCGGCGGCGTGACCAACTTCGCCGGGCTGTACGGCCGGCGCGGCGGCGAGATGCAGCCGCTGGTGCGCGGCGTGGTCGACGAGCTGCTCGACCGCATCGACGCCCTGGGCGGCCTCAACGCGCCGCAGGACGGGCTGCAAGGCCGCATCCGCGTGCGCAGCTACGACGTGGCGGCCTACAAGTGCGCCGCCGACCAGTGGCTGCTGGGCGCCGGCGTGGCGCTGCTGTTCCATGCGCTGGCGGTCGGCGCGGTGATGGCCGATGAGCGCATCGCCGCACTGCTGGTCGAGACGCGCTCGGGCCGGCGCGCCATCCGCGCCGCCGAGTTCATCGACGCCTCGGGCGACGCCGACCTCGCGCACTTCGCCGGCGTGCCTTACGAGCTGGGCGACGGCGCGGGCAGCGCGCTATTCCCCAGCACGATGTTTCGCATCGGCAACGTCGACGCCGAGCGCGCCCGCGCCGCGGTGGGCGAGTTCAAGGCCATCGACGCGCTGATGGCGCAGGCCCAGGCCGCCGGCCGCTACCGCTTTCCGCGCCAGGGCGCCATCCTGCGGCCGCAGCGCAACCCGCGCGAATGGCGCGCCAACGTCACCCAGTTGGCCAACGATCGAGGTCAGGCGGTGGACGCCACCGACGCGCGCCAGCTCAGCGCCGCCGAGGTCGAGGGCCGGCGCCAGATCGTCGAGTACCTGCGTTTCCTGCGCGCCGAGGTGCCGGGCTTTGAGGCCGCCGAGATCAGCGAGATCGCACCGCAGGTCGGCATCCGCGAATCGCGCCGCATCGCCGGCGCCTACCGCCTGACGGGCGACGACGTGATCGGCGGCGCCCGCTTTCCCGACGTCATCGGCCTCAACGCCTGGCCTTGCGAACGCCACGAGGCCGGCCGCATCGAATGGAGCTTTGCGCGCGACGCCGACAACGCCTACAACCACCTGCCCTGGCGCATGCTGCTGCCGCTGAACGTGGCCAACCTGCTGGTGGCCGGGCGCTGCGCGTCGATGGAGCATCTCGGCCAGAGCGCCGCGCGCGCCAGCGGCGGCTGCTTCGTGATGGGCCAGGCCGCCGGCACCGCCGCCGCGCTGCGCGTGGCCGGGCGCTTCAGCGTCGCGGCGCTGCAGCAGCAGTTGCGGCGCGATGGTGCCGATCTGGACGGATGATCCGCTGCAGACTAGGGGGCAGACGCCGCTGAGTGGACGTTAGGCCGTGCTGTAATTTGGGCCATACCCGGGAGATGGCAATGAATCGAGGCCGGCAGCGCCGCAATGGTTTTCGCTCGATGGCGCGAGTGCTGGGCTTGGCGGCCGCTTGTCTGGTCGCAGTGCCGGCCCTGGCCGCCGACGATTCCGCCGCCGGCCCGACGGCCTCGCCCGCCGAGAACCTGCGCGAGCGCCTGGCCCGCGTGCTCGTCCGCCAGGGCTTCGAGCCGCAGGTGGCGGCCGCGGCGCAGCGCCGGCAGCGCGCCGCGCTGATGCGGCGCGCGATGGCCGCAACGCCGGCCGCGGCAGTGCCGGCGGCAGGCCAGGCGCGCGCCGTCGGCCTGGTGCTGCGGCTGCGCGACCCCGAAAGCCGCCGCGCGCTGGCGGCCGGGCAGGCGCCGTCGGCGGCGCTGGTGGCGGACATCGCGGCTGCCGCCGGCGTCGCGCTCAGCTACCTGCGGCCGATGAGCGGCGGGCAGGTCGTCTTCCGTTTCGATGCCGAGGTGGATCCCGGCGTGGCGCCGGCGCTGGCCGAGCGGGTGGCGCAGCTGTCTGCGGTGGAGCGGGCCGAGCCCGATTGGCTGCTGCAGCACCGGCGGCTGTCGTACGACCCCGGCTTCAGCCAACAGTGGAACCTGCGCGGCGCCAGTCAAGGCTATCCCGGCGGGATCGACGCGCCGGCGCTGTGGGAGTACTTCATCGGCTCGACGGCCACGGTCGTCGCGGTGGTCGACAGCGGCGTGGTCGCGCACCCGGACTTCGGGTCGCGCCTGCTGCAGGGCTACGACTTCGTTTCCAGCGCCTCCAACGGCAACGACGGCAACGGGCGCGACGGCAACGCCACCGATCCCGGCGACTGGACCACGGCCGGCCTCTGCGGCAGCGGCAGCGCCGCCGAGTCCAGCAGCTGGCACGGCACCCACGTGGCCGGCATCATCGCCGCCGGCGGCGACAACAACCTCGGCGTGGCCGGCATCGACTGGAACACGCGCATCCTGCCGGTGCGCGTGCTGGGGCGCTGCGGCGGCACGGTGTCCGACATCGTCGACGGCATCCGCTGGGCGGCGGGGCTCGACGTTCCCGGCGTGCCCAAGAACACGCACCCGGCGCACGTGATCAACCTCAGCCTCGGCGGCTACAGCCCGACGGGCTGCCAGCGCAGCTACCGCGATGCCATCGCCGAGGCGCGCGGCCAGGGCGCGCTGCTGGTGGTGGCGGCCGGCAACGATTCCGATGATTTCGAGCATTATGTCCCGGCCAACTGCGAAGGCGTGATGACGGTGGTGGCGGTGGACCGCAGCGGCGAGCTGGCGTCCTACAGCAACTACAGCTTCGCCGGCCAGGTGGCGGCGCCCGGCGGCGACATGGACCGCCATGGCGCCGCGGGCGGCATCTATTCCACGGTCGGGCTGGGCGACACGACGCTGACGGGCTATGGCTACAGCCGCAAGCAGGGCACCAGCATGGCGGCGCCGCACGTCGCCGGCATTGCCAGCCTGGCCTTCGGGCTCAACGACCAGCTCGCCGGCGAAGAGCTGCGCTACATCATCGAGCTGGCGGCCAGCGAGTTCCCGGCCTCGTCGTCGTGCAACACGCTCAAGGTCTGCGGCAGCGGCATCGCCAACGCGCTGGTGACGGCCGGCGTGGCGGTGGTGATGGCCGACTACCAACTGGTCTACGAGTTCTACAACGAAGACCTGAACCACTACTTCCGCACCGGCAAGAAGAGCGACGCCGCCGGCGTCAACCGCGGCGAGGCCGGCCACGGCTGGCTGGACACCGGCGACTACTTCTACGGCTGGACCAGCGCGGTCGAAGGCGCGATTCCGATCTGCCGCTTCTACGGCACGCCGGGCCGGGGGCCCAACTCGCACGTCTACATCGCCAGCGGCTACGACTGCGAGCAGGTCAAGCTCGACCCCGGCTGGACCTACGAAGGCACCGGCTTCTACGCCAAGCTGCCGCTGCCCGACGGCACTTGCCCGGGCGATTCGGTGCCGGTCTACCGCGTCTACAACAACCGCTGGATGTTCAACGACTCCAACCACCGCTTCACCACCGACAAGGCGGTGTATCAGCAGATGATCAGCAAGGGTTGGCTGGCCGAGGGCGTGCGCTTCTGCGCCTTTGTCTGAGCCGCGGCGCGGCGATCTTCAAAACGCCCCTGACGCCACCCAGCGCTCGATCTGCGGCCGGCGGTCGTTGCCCCAGAAGGGCTCGCCGTCGACGATGAAGAAGGGCGCGCCGAAGACGCCGGCGGCGATGGCGGCCTCGTTGGCGCGCTTGAGGCGGTCTTTCCACACGGGGTCGTTCCAGACGCTTTCCGCCTCGGCGGGGTCGATGCCGGCTTCGGCCGCCACGGCCTTCAGCGTGGCGGCGTCGTTGAGCGGCAGGCCGCGCTGGAACACGGCGCGCAATCCGGCGTTGGCCCAGGCGGCGGCGGCGGCCTCGCCGCGGCTGTCCTTGAGCCACCAGAACACGCGCGCGGCGTTCTGCGTGGGAATCGGGAACGGGTCGGGCAGCTTGTAGTCGAGCCCGTGGAAGCGCGCCGAGCGCGCGAAGTCGCGCACCGAGTACTCACGCTTGATCGGGTACGACACGGGGCTTTTCAGCTCGGCGGCCTGGAAGGTCACGCCCAGCAGGATGGCGTGGCGCTCGACCGCGCGGCCATGTTGCGCGGCCAGCGCGTCCAGCCATTCGTTGGCGATGTAGGAGTAGGGCGACGAGAAGTCGAAGTAGAAGCGGATGGGCGTGCTCATGGGGCTCACGATAGGCGCGGCGCCGTCCCGCTGTCCATCGGGCCCTACACTGCCGCGCATGCAAGTCAAGCTGCTGGGCCGCCAGCCCTATGCCGGGATCGAGGCGGCGATGCGCGACTTCACCGCCGCGCGGGGCCCCGCGACCGACGACGAGCTGTGGCTGGTCGAGCACGACCCGGTGTTCACGCAAGGCCTGGCCGGCCGCGCCGAGCATGTGCTGGGCGCCGGCGACATCCCGGTGGTGCAGACGCAGCGCGGTGGCCAGGTCACGTACCACGGGCCCGGGCAGGTCACGGCCTATCCGCTGGTCGACCTCGGCCGGCTGGGCATCTACGTCAAGGAATACGTCTACCGGCTGGAAGAAGCGGTGCTGCGCACGCTGGCGGCTTATGGCGTCACCGGCCACCGCGTGCGCGGCGCGCCGGGCATCTACGTGCGGCTGGCCGACCCCTTCGACCACGCGGCGCTGCCGAGCGCCGGACCCGGCCAGGACCCGTTCGCGGGCCTGGGCAAGATCGCCGCGCTGGGCATCAAGGTGTCGCGGCATTGCGCCTACCACGGGCTGGCGCTGAACGTGGCCATGGACCTGGCGCCCTATGCGCGCATCAACCCTTGCGGCTATGCCGGGCTGCCGACGGTGGATCTGCGCAGCCTGGGCGTGTCGGCCGACTGGAACGAGGCCGCCGAGCGCCTGGCCGCCGAACTGCAGCGCCTGCTGCTGCGGCCGGCATAGGCGCCGCTCAGCGCCGGGAAAGCCGCGCTGGCTACACTGTCGGCCCCGTTTCGCAGCCCCGGCCTTCCGCGATGACCACCCCCACCCCCGCCGCCTACGACCCCAGCGCCAAGCAGAAGTCGCAGGCCAAGACCTCGCGCATCCCGATCAAGGTGGTGCCCGCCGAAGTGCTGAAGAAGCCCGAGTGGATCCGCGTCAAGGCCGGCAGCCCGAGCACGCGCTTCTACGAGATCAAGCAGGTGCTGCGCGAGCACAAGCTGCACACCGTGTGCGAGGAAGCGAGCTGCCCCAACATCGGCGAGTGCTTCGGCAAGGGCACGGCCACCTTCATGATCATGGGCGACAAGTGCACGCGGCGCTGCCCGTTCTGCGACGTCGGCCACGGCCGCCCCGACCCGCTGGACGCCGACGAGCCGCTGAACCTGGCGCGCACCATCGCCGCGCTCAAGCTCAAGTACGTGGTGATCACCAGCGTCGACCGCGACGACCTGCGCGACGGCGGCGCAGCGCACTTCGTGGCCTGCATCGAACGCACGCGCGAGCTGTCGCCGGCCACGCAGATCGAGATCCTGGTGCCCGACTTCCGCGGCCGCGACGATCGTGCGCTCACCATCCTGAAGGCCGCGCCGCCCGACGTGATGAACCACAACCTGGAGACCATCCCGCGCCTGTACAAAGAGGCGCGGCCGGGCTCGGACTACCAGTTCTCGCTGAGCCTGCTGCGCAAGTTCAAGCAGCAGGTGAGCGACGTGCCCACCAAGAGCGGGCTGATGGTCGGCCTCGGCGAGACCGACGACGAGATCCTCGCCGTGATGCGCGACATGCGCGCGCACGACATCGACATGCTGACCATCGGCCAGTACCTCGCGCCCAGCGGCCACCACCTGCCGGTGCGCCGCTACGTGCACCCCGACACTTTCAAGATGTTCGAGCGCGAGGCCTACGCGATGGGCTTCAGCCACGCCGCCGTGGGCGCGATGGTGCGCAGCAGCTACCACGCCGACCAGCAGGCGCATGCCGCCGGCGTGGTGACGAGCCGCGAGTAGGCGGCGCGCCGCGCGCCGTCAGCCGCAACGTCAGGGGCGCTGCAGGAAGCGCGCCAGCGCGTCGGGGTCGTTGGCGAAGGCCGCCGGCGGCTGCGCGTCCATGTCGACCAGCAGCCGGGCCACGGCATCGGCGTCGATGTCGCGGCTGAAGTACCAGCCCTGGAAGTAGCGAAAGCCGTGCTTGACGGCCCAGCGCAGGTCGCCCTCGTCTTCCAGGCCCTCGCAGATCAGGCGCACGCCGAACAGCTCCGACACGTTGCGGATCAGGTGCAGCAGCGCGGCCGTGTGCAGGTTGACCGAGACGCCGTGCACGTACTGGCGGTCGGCCTTCAGGCAATCGAACTCCAGCAGGCGCAGCGTGTCCAGGTTGGATAGCCCGGTGCCGAAGTCGTCGAGCTCGACGCGCAGGCCGATGCGCTTGAGGTCGCGCGCGCGCTGGTTGACGAGGTCGGCCGATTCCTCCAGCCCGCTTTCGGTGATCTCGATGCTGATCAGGCTCGGCGGCAGCTCCAGCTCTTCGAGCATGGTCGAGATCGACTCGATCGTCGATTCGTGCAGCAGCGACTCGCGCGAAAGGTTGATGGCCACCGGCAGCACCGGCAGCCCGCGCTCGCGCCAGGCCGCCAGGTCGCGGCACACGCGCTCGACCATCAGCATGTCGATGCGGCGGATCTGCCCGGTCGACAAGGCCGTGTCCAGGAAGTGCCCCGGCAGCAGCAGGCCCTCGGCGTCGTGCTGCAGGCGGCCCAGCGCCTCGAAGCCGATGACGCGGCCGCTGACCACGTCCACCTGCGGCTGGTAGCCGGGCTGCACCTGGCGCGTGGCGATGCACTCGCTCAGGCAGCGCTCGACGCGCGCCTGCTCGCGCGCTTCCTGCAGGCGCCGGTCGTCGAAGATGCGCACCGTCGTGCGGGCCACCGGCTGCGCCTGCGACGCGGCGACTTCGGCACGGTCGAGCAGCGCCGAGGCGATGCCCGCGCCGTCGGCGCTGTCCGACAGGCCGATGCTGCAGCCCAGGCTGATCGACTCGGCGCCCAGTTGCACCGGCCGCGACAGCAGCCGCTCCAGGTCGAGCAGGCGGTCGTCGTCGCGGCGCGCGCCCTGGAACATCGCGAAAGCGAAGCTGGCGTCGTTCACCTGGCCCAGCATGTCGCCGGGGCTCTTCCATTGCTGCATGCGCTCGGCCACCGTCTGCACCACCTGGCGGCCCACGTCGTGACCGTACAGGCTGTGGATCAGCGGCAGGTTGCGCAGTTGCACGAAGCCCACGCGCGCGGCCTTGCGCTGGCGCGCGCTCATGCAGTCGCCCGAGGGCAGCAGCCGGCTGCAGTGCGCCACCCGGCAGGCCTGGCTGCCGCCGCGCGCCTGGTTCAGCGCGCATTGCAGGTTGGCGACGAGGGCCGAGCGCGCCGGCAGCCCCGACGCCGCCGAGCGGTACTGCAGCTCCAGCAGGCGCACCACCTGCGCGCCCAGCGCCATCAGGATGTCGGCCTCGCCGGCTTGCAGCGGCCGCGCCTTGGCGTCCATGATCCACAGCGTGCCCAGCGCGTAGCCGCGCTGCCCGACCAGCACCGCCGCGTGGTAGCTGCGCACGTGCGGCTGGCCGGTGACCAGCGGGTTGGCGCGGAAGCGCTGGTCCTTGCGCGTGTCGACGACCTCGAACAGCTCCTGGTTGGACTCGACGGCGAAGCTGCAGAACGCGCCGTCGCGGCTCAGGCAGTTGAGGTCGACGCCGTGGCGGCCCTTGATCCAGACGTGCGCCGAGTCGACCAGGCTGACCCCGGCCAGCGGCACCTTGAAGATGCGCGCCGCCAGCGCCGCGACGTCGGAAAACGCCGGCTCCTCGCGGTCCATCACCACGTCGTAGCGGGCCAGCTCGGCCAGGCGGCCGTGTTCGCCGGCCGGGTCGAGCACGGCCGTCATCGCGGCGCTCCCGCCACCATCCCTTCGTCGCTGGCCGGCGGCTCGGCGGGCGCGGCCTTGTCGACGGGCGGCGGCGCGGCGTCGGCCGGCCGCGCCGGGCCGGGCGCGCCTTGCGCGACCACGAAGCGGCCCTTGCCCGAACGCTTGGCGCGGTACATGGCCTGGTCGGCGGCGGCCAGCAGTTCCGGCGCCGTGCGCGCGTGCTGCGGGAAGCCGGCCACGCCGATGCTGGCGCCCACCTGGGCCAGGCGGCCCTGGCCGATCTCGACGGGCCCCGAGATCGCGGCCACGATCTGCGCGGCCAGTTCCTGCACGCGTTCGCTGTCCGGCGCCATGCCGCGGATGGCCATCAGCATCTCGTCGCCGCCCAGGCGGCCGACGAAGTCGGAGCTGCGGCGCACCAGCGCCAGCAGCCGCTTGGCGCATTCGATCAGCACCTGGTCGCCGACGGCATGCCCCCAGCGGTCGTTGACGCCCTTGAAGCCGTCGAGGTCGACGTAGAAGATGGTCACCTGGGCGTCGGGATCGCGCACGACGTCGATCGCCTCGTCCAGGCCTGCCAGGATGCCGGCGCGGTTGCGCAGCTCGGTCAGCGGGTCGACGTGGATGCGCCGGCGCACCGCCTGCTCGTCGCGCTTGCGCTGGGTGATGTCGTACATCACGCCCTGGATCAGCTGGTGGTCGTGGTTGTTGGGGTCTTCGTGCTGCGAGAACAGGCAGTGCGCCCACTTGAAGGCGCCGTCCACGCAGCGCAGGCCGAGGTCGCCGGAGGTGGTTTCGCGCCCGGCCACGGCCTGCGCGATCAGCTCGCGCGCGCGCTCGGCGTTGAGGAACACGTTGTCGATGAACTGCGTGCCGACGTCGGCGGCCAGCGCCTGCGCGGTGCTGCCGACCAGCCGCGCCACCGTCGGGTTGCTGGAGACCAGCTCGCCCTCGGGCGTCAGCACGAAGATGCCGGCGCTGGAGATGTCGAAGATGTGGCGGTAGCGCGCCTCCATCGCCGACACCTCCTCGCGCGCGGCGCGCTCGCGGTGCAGCGCGTCGTCGTGCGCCTGCAGCAGCCGGTTGGTGGCGCGCGCCACCACGCCGATCTCGTCGCTGGCATGCAGCTCGGGCAGGCTGATGCGGTTGGACGAGCCCGGCTCCATGGCCGCCAGCTCGCTGGCCAGTTGCGTCAAGGGCCGCGACAGCAGGCGCAGCGCCAGCTGGTGCAGCACGAAGGCCAGGATGGCGATCAGTGCCACCATGAACAGGCCCAGCGCCGAGGCCTGGCTGCGCGCTTCCTGCAGCAGCGAGCGGCCGTCGACGCTGATGTGCAGCCGCCCCAGGCGCTCGCTGCTGTCGAAGGGTGACCACAGGTCGCGCTGGAACGAATCGGGCGCCGGCGGCGCGGCGGCGTCGGGGTGGTCGTCGCCCGCGCCCAGCGTGCGGCCTTGCGCATCGCGCACGTCCACGCGCTGCACCAGCGGGTGCTTGCGGATGCCGTCGGTCAGCTCCTGCAGCAGCACGCGGTCATTGGCGTAGACGGCCACCGCCACGGTCTTTTCCACCGCGTCGGTCAGCGCGCGCAGCGAGTTGTGCGCGCGATCGACCGCGTAGCGGTGCGCGAAGGCGTAGCTGACGGCGGCGGCCACCAGCGCCAGGGCCGATGCACTGAGCACCAGCACGACGATGAAGCGTCGGTGCAGGCTGGTCGAGCCGCGCATCGCGGCCTGAACGCCCGCAGCCATCAATCCGCCGCCGCCGCAGTCATGACCAGCACCACCTTCAGCGCCGGATCGGTGGGCGCGCTGCGCAGGTAGCCCACGGCGTTGGGGTCGGCGCGCACCGTGGCGGCCACCTGGCCGTCGTCGTTGAGCATGCGCGGCGGCTGCACCTGGCCGGAAAAGCGCAGCCGCGCCCAGTAGCTGTTGATGCGCGCGAGGTCCATGCCGGTCAGCGAGCGGTAGAACTCGGCCCGCACGGCGCTGGCTTCGGCCTGGTCGTAGGCCACCGCTTCGCGGCCGTCGGGGAAGGTGCGGGTGCGGCCCGTGTACAGCGCGACGGCGTCGCGCACGGCCAGTTTCTGGATCGGGTTGCTCGCATTGACGACGACGTACAACGGCGCCCCCGCGGACAGGCCCGGCCAGCTTGCCAACGCCAGCGCGACACCCGCAAGAATCTGCTTGAGTCGGTTGCGCATGTCAGAAGCTCACGTCGACTGCGGCGGACCACACCTGCGCGCGGTTGTCCGATGGTGAAGCGCTGCGCCAGGCGGCGGTGCCGTCGGCGTGGACATGCACATTGTCCCACTGCAGCTTCAGCGCGCCCGCATCGAACAAGTCCCAACGCAGGCCCAGGCTGACCGTGCTCTGGTTGAAGCGCGCCTGATTGGCCGCGTACAGCGCGCCCATGCCCAGCGCCGCGGCCTGCTGCGCCTGCGCGGCGCCGAGCACCGGCGTGAGCGCGGCGGCCCAGTCGGTCTGCAAGCCCATGGCCCGCTGTTCGGGGCGCGCGCGGGCCGCCATCACGTAGCCGGTGAAACGGTTCCAGCGGTAGCTGGCGCTCACGTAGCCGCGGTCGCCGCCGGACACGCCGCGTTCCAGCCGCACGCGGCTGCCTTCGGCATGCAGGGTCCAGGGGCCGCTGTCGTACTGCAGGCCCAGCGCCATGTAGCGGGTCAGGCCGCCGAAGCCCAGCGCCTCGCGCAGCGCGGCCGCTTCGCCGGCCACCGGCAAGGGGTCGAGCTGCGCCAAGGCGTCCAGCGCCGGCAGCAGTTGCTGCACGGCCGGCGGCGAGCGGCCGTCCATGCGCGTGCGCAGGAAGCTGGCCTTGATGAGCAGACCGTCGGCCTCGCGCGAGACCATGGCGGCCACGGTGTCGCGGCCGGTGAGGGTGACGCTGGTGTCGCGGTCGACGACGCCGATGGTGCTGCGGATCTGCCCGGCGCCAAGCTTGGCCACCCAGTTGGCGCCGCCCAGCGTCCACTGCGCGCTGGCATCGACGCCGTCCATCGACGAGAACGGCATCCAGCCGTAGTACTCGACGCTCGGCCGCACCCAGGGGTAGGCGATGCCGACGTTGCGCACGTCGGCCAGCAGGAAGAGATCGGGGCTGGTGCGGCCGACGCGCACGCTCATGTTCTGCGTCGGGCGAAAGCCGAGGAAGGCCAGCTCCAGGTACTCGCTGGCGCGGGCGTTCAAGGGCCGCTCCTTCAGCACGACCTGCGTCACCGCCTCGACGTTGCTGGCCAGGTCGCCGTGCACCTGCATGCCCAGCCGGCTGTCGGTGCGCGCGCTGCCGTCGCCGCCGGCGCCGCGCTGCGTGAGGTCGCGCGAGAAGCGCCAGGGCTGGTCGGCGCGCGATTGCATCCACCCCAGCGTGGCAAAGCCCGAGAAATGCCAGTTGGCCGGATCGGAGGCGCCGGCCGTCGTCGCCGCGGGCGCGGGGTCGGCGGCCTGCGCCGCGGCGCACAGCAGCGACGCGCACGCCAGCACGGGCAGGCGCCGCGCCCACCGACCGGCTCGGCCGCCCGAGGCCGGGCGTCGAGCGGGCCCGCGCGGGCGCGCATCCCGCGCCGAAGCGGGCGAAGACCCCGTCTGTTGCATCTGTACCATCGCTAGGCCATTGGAAAACGTGACGCAGCCGAGTGGCGCGCCACCCCGGAACGGCTGGCGCGCAGCATGCGACGCCCGGCCGCACGATCCACCGGGTTCGACCCAGATATCGGCAGCCGGCGGCCCGCGCTTGAAGCGCCCGGCAGCGCCAAAGTGTGGCTTGTGTGGCACCCGGCCGATGTTGCCCGATGCGCGGGCCAAGCCGCAGCGGCAGCGTGCGCTTGTGCGCAACACGCGGCAGGGCCGCTGCCTATACTGGGTTCACCGCTCATCGCCTGGCAGCCCTGAGCGGCGCATCGGAAGCGACGACTTCGGGGCCCCCAGTGCGGGCCCCGTTTTTTTGGGCGTCGCGGCGCCCCGGGCACGGGCGACCCTGGGCCTTTTTCCCGGCTTGAACCACGTCAAGGAAAGCGGCCGGGCTCTTGCGGAACATCGGCGGCGCTGGTTCCCCGGGAGAGCACCTTGTCCGATCTGCACCTGTCGCTGCACCTGGCGCCGACGCCGCCACCGCCGGCGGCGGGCCGTCCCGCCAAGGTCACCCTGGTGGGTGCCGGCCCCGGCGATCCCGAACTCCTGACCCTGCGCGCCGTGCGCGCCTTGCGCGAAGCCGAGGTGGTGCTGATCGACCAGCTCGTCAGCGACGAGGTGCTGGACCTGCTGCCGCCGAGCGCCGAGCGCATCGACGTCGGCAAGCGCGCCGGCCACCACACGCTGCCGCAGGACCAGATCATCGCGCTGATGCTGCGCCTGGCACTGGCCGGGCGGCCGGTGCTGCGGCTGAAGGGCGGCGACCCCTACATCTTCGGCCGCGGCGGCGAGGAAGCGCAGGCCTTGGCCGCCGCCGGCGTGCCTTTCGAGGTGGTTCCGGGCATCAGCGCCGCGCAGGGCGCGGCCGCGCTGGCCGGCATGCCGCTGACCCACCGCGACCACGCGCAGACCCTGGTCTTCGCCACCGGCCACCTGCGCGGCGACGGCGAGCAGCGCACGCTGGACCTCGACTGGGAACTGCTGGCGCGCCCGCGGCAGACCGTGGTGGTCTACATGGGCGTGGGCGCGCTGCCGCTGCTGTGCGAGCGGCTCATCGCGCACGGCCGCGGCGCCGACACGCCGGCCGCCGTGGTGGAAAACATCGCCCGCGCCGGCATGCGCACCGTCACCGGCACGCTGCGCACGCTGCCCGACCTGGCGCGCGCCCAAGGCGTGCGGCCGCCGGCGCTGATCGTCGTCGGCGAGGTGGTGGCGTTGCACGAGCAGTTGGCCACGCCGTTCCTCGCCGGGGCCTTGGCGGCCCCATCAATGTGAGGTGCCCTCCGACCGCGTGATCTTGTTCCACACGTTGTACTTGCCCACCGGTTTGCGCATCGGCAGCCGCTTCACTTCCTTCAGCGTCGCGGCGTCGTAGACGACCAGCGCGCCGTCGTCTTCCCAGACGCTGGCCAGCGCATAACGGCCATCCTTGGTGAACTCGATGTGCGCCAGCGTGCGGCCGGGCTCGCGCACGCTGGCCACCGGCTGCAGCGTGCGCTTGTCGATGATGGTCAGCGTGTCCTTGGCGGTCGGGCTCATCATCGAATCGGTCCAGGCATAAGGCGTCGCCTCGTGGCTGCGCATGAAGAAGCCCGGGCCCGGCGTCGCGATGGTCTTCACCGCCTTCCAGTCCTTCATGTCGATGACGTCGATCGCGCCGCCCTTCAGGTTGGGGCTGGCCAGCACCGTGCTGCCGTTCCACGCGAAGGTGATGCCCGAGCCGAGGTGCGGCATGCCGGCGATCGGCAGCTCGGCCACCTTGCGCTGCTGCTCCAGATCCACCACCTGGGCGCCGGCGCTGCCGTCGGCGCGCTCGCGCGTCGCCCCCAGGGCGTGGCGATAGCTCTGGTCGAAGAAGAAGTCGTCCAGCGGCTCGTCCAGCCGGGTGCGGCGCAGGCTGGCGCCGTCCCAGGCCAGCTCCCACAGCTCGGGCACGTCCTTCAGCGCGACGACGAAGCTCTTGCGCGGCGTGGCATCGTAGACGGCCGAGACGCGCGAGCCGGCATCCCAACGTTTGACGAGCTTGAGATCGGCGTCGAACAGCACCACGTTGCCCGGCAGGTAGTTGGCCGCCATCACCCAGCGCCCGTCGCCGCTGACGGCCACGTTGCGCATGTTGAGGCCGGCGCGCACCTCGGCCACGACCTTCAGGTTCCACAGGTCGTACTTGGTGATCCAGCCGTCGCGCGAGCCGAAGTAGACCCAGCGCCCCTCGGGCGTGAACTTCGGCCCGCCGTGCAGCGCGTAGCGGCTGGCGAAGCGGTGGATGACCTCGAAGCGGTCGCCGTCGAGCAGCGAGACGTGGTGGTCGCCGCCTTCGACGACGACGAACAGATTCATCGGGTCGGCCTGCCACTGCGGCTTGGCCGGCAGCCTGGCGGCGTCGGCCATCGCCTCGCGCGAGGCGCGGATGTCGTCGTCGCTCCAGCGCGGCGCCGGCAGCACCGGCGTGTAGACCAGGCCCACCAGCGCCTGGATCTGCGCGGCGTCCAGCTTGTCGGCGAAGCCCGGCATCTGCGTCGCGGCGCGGCCCTGGGTGATGGTCTTCAGCGCCTCCGGCTTGCGCAGCCGCGCCAGGCTTTCGGGCAGCAGTGCCGGGCCCATGCCGCCGGTGCGCTGCGCGCCGTGGCAGCTGGCGCAGTGCTGCTGGTACAGCGCGCCGGCGTCCACGCCCTGCGCCGAGGCCAGCTCGGCGCCGGCGGCGCACAGCGCGCCGGCCAGCGCCAGCCGCCAGGCCCAGGCCAGGGCCTTCATGCCGCGGCCTCCGCCGCCTGCGGCTGCAGGCCGATTTCCGCGTCGTCGAGATAACAACCAGGGTCGGCGGCCCACGGATTGCCGGTGAGCTGCTGCGCGCGCACGCGGGTGTTGCCGCCGCAGACGGCGCGCTCGGTGCAGGCCGCGCAGCGGCCCTGCAGCGGGCGCGGCCGCGCCTTGAGGCCGGCCATCAGCGGATCAGACACGTCGTCCCAGATCTGCGAGAACGGCCGCTCGCGCACCGAGCCCAGGCCGTGGTGCCACCACATCGTGTCGGGGTGCACCTGGCCCAGGTTGTCGATGTTGGCCACCATCACGCCGCTGGCGTTGCCGCCCCAGGCGACGAGGTGCTCGCGCAGGGCGCCGGCCCAGCGCGGGTAGCGCCGCTGCACCCAGTGCAGCAGGTAGACGCCGTCGGCATCGTTGTTGCCGGTGACGTATTCGCGCTCGGCGCCGGCTTGCGCGTCGGCCCAGGCGGTGTCGAACAGCAGGTCCAGCGCCTCGCGCGTGGCCTGGTGGTGGGCGTCCTTGCTGCGGTGGATGTTGCCGCGGCCGGCGTAGTTCAGGTGCGAGAAGTAGAACTTGTGCGCGCCCACGTCGCGCATCAACTGCAGCAGCGCCGGCAGTTCGCCGCCGTTGAGCGAGGTCATCGTGTAGCGCAGGCCCACCTTCACGTCGCGCGCCTGCAGCTCGTGCACGGCGGCCAGGCTGGCGTCGAAGGCGCCCACCTTGCGGCGGAACTTGTCGTGCACGGCGCCGATGCCGTCGAGGCTGATGCCCACGTAGTCGAAATGGGCCGCGGCCACGCGATCGGCCACCGCGGCGTCGATCAGCGTGCCGTTGCTCGACAGCCCGACGTAGAAGCGCATGGCCTTGGCGCGCGCGGCGATCTCGAACAGGTCGGGCCGCAGCAGCGGCTCGCCGCCGGAGAGGATGAGCACCGGCACGCGGTAGGCCTTGAGGTCGTCCATCACCGTGAAGACCTCGGCAGTGCTCAGCTCGCCGGCGTACTCGTGGTCGGCCGACAGCGCGTAGCAATGCTTGCAGGTCAGGTTGCAACGGCGGATGAGGTTCCAGATGACGACCGGCCCTGACGGCCGACTGGCGCGGACCGCCGGGTAGCTGCCGGTGGCTTCGGCCTGCGCCAGGTCGCGCAGGTATTGGGTGATGCGGAACATGGGAATCAGCCTTCGTTTAAACGCAATCCGGTCTTCTTGAGGATGGCGCTGGAATACAGCACGTCGTCGGCGCGGCAGGCCGCGCCCAGCAGCGCGCGCACCTGGCCGCGCTGCGCTTCGACTTCGGCGCGGCTGCGGCCGTGCAGCATCGCGAACAGGTTGTAGCGCCACTGCGGCAGCCGGCGCGGGCGCCGATAGCAGTGGCTGACGCCGGGCAGCGCGCCGACCTCGGCGCCCAGTTCGTCGACGCGCTCGTCGGCCACGTCCCACACCGTCATGCCGTTGGCGGTGAAGCCCAGGCGGTAGTGGTTGGGCACGGCGCCGATGCGGCGCACCAGGCCCTGGTCGAGCATCGCCTGCAGCCGCCGGCGCACCTGCTCGCCGCTGCAGCCGAGTCGTTCGCCGACGGCGTCGAACGGCCGAGGCACCAGCGGCAACCCGGCTTGGGTGGCGGCGATCAGCCGGCGGTCGAAGTCATCCAGCGGCATGGTCGGCTTCCACGGGCTCCAACAGCGGCAGCTTCAACTCGACGAAGAACTCGCGTTCCTTGGGAAAGCGCAGCACGGTCAATCCCGTGTCCGCTTCGATGGCCTGGATCGCGTGCTCCACCGCGTCGGCGCTGGTCGCGGCGGCGACGAACCACAGGTTCAACGCATGCTCGCGCCGGTAGTTGTGCGCCACCTCGGGCCGCGCGTTGACCTGCGCGGCCACCGCGTCGAAGCGCGCGGCCGGCACCTGCATCGCGGCCAGCACGAAGGCGCCGCCGGCACGCTCGATCTGGAACAGCGGGCCGAAGCGCGTGAGCACGCCGTCGGCCAGCAAGGCCTGCAGGCGCGCGATCACGTGCTCTTCGCCCAGGCCCAGCTCGTCGGCCACGGCGCGATAAGGCCGCTCGACCAGCGGCAGGCCGCCGTGCAGCCGCGCGATCAGGCGCAGGTCGTCAGGGTGGATAACGTCAAACATGAACGGCTTCCACCGGCGCGCTGCTGAAGTAGCGCCCGCCTTCCTGCTTGAAGCGGCGGCAACTGAACAGCAGCTCGTGCGGCACGCCGTCCAGCCCGGCGCCTTGCGCGGCGGCGGCCACCGCGGCGCGCACTTCGTCGCGGGCGCGGCCGTGCACCATGGCGTAGAGGTTGTAGCGCCAGGCCGCCGCGCGGGTGCGGCGGTAGGCCAGCGTGACGCCGGGCTGCTGCGCCAGGCGCTCGCCGGCAGCGTCGACCTGCGCGTCGCTCACGTCGAACACCGCCATCGCGTTGTGGTCGAAGCCCAGCTCGTGGTGGCGCACGATCACGCCCAGCCGGCGCAGCGTGCCCTGGTCCAGCCAGCGCTGCAGCGCGGCCAGCACGCGCTCGGGCGCCCAGCCGCAGGCGGCGGCGGCTTCGTCGTAGGGGCGCGGCCGCAACGGCAACCCGCCTTCCAGCCAGGCGGCCAGCGGGCGGTCGGCGGCGGCCACCGGCGCGGCATTCGCGCGCTGCGGCGCGTGGTCGTGCGCCAGGCGCTGGCGCAGGTCGAAGCCGAGGTCGATGCGGTAGGCGCGCTGCATGCGCAGGCGCAGCGCTGGCAGGCCGGTCTGTGCGTCCAACCGGTCGAGCGCCTGGCCGACGGCCGTGGCGTCGGGGCCGGTGAGCACGAACCACAGGTTGTGGTGGTGCTCGCGTTGATAGTTATGGTTGACGCCGGCCTGCGCCGAGACCTGCGCCGCCACCGCCTCCAGCCGCGCCGGCGGCACGGCGTAGGCGCACAGCAGCGCGGCGCCGCCGGCGCCGGCCGCCCAGGCGCCGCCGATGCGGCTGAAGGCGCCCAGCGCCTGCAGCCGCTGCAGCCGCGCCAGCACGGCGGCATCGCCCAGGCCCAGCGCGTCGGCCAGCACGGCATAGGGCTCGCGCTGCAGCGGAAAGCCGCGCTGCCACTGGTTGAGCAGGCGCTGGTCGATGCCGTCGAAGATCGGCGTCATGTTCATGCCCACGCTCACAAGCCGACGCGCGCCGCGCGCGCGGTGAAGAAGATGCCGCTGGGCGAGCGCACGTCCAGCGTGGCCAGCGTGCGCCAGCTCGCGGTGTCGACCACCAGCACGCGGTTGTCGTCGCGGGCGCTGATCCACACCGCCTCGCCGCGCGGCGTGAACTCCAGGTGCAGCACCGCGCGCCCGGGCTCGAAGCCGTGCACCACGCGGCGCGTGGGCACGTCGATCACCTGCACCTTGTGGTAGTCGGGCAGCGCGAAGTTGACCCACACGCGGCGGCCGTCGGGCTGCGCCATCACGAACACCGGCTGGCCGGCCACCGCGACGCGGCCGACCTCGGCCCAGCTGGTGGTGTCGGCCACCAGCACCTCGTGGTGGCCGATGGCCGGCAGCCAGGCCTCGCGCCCGGCGACGGCCCAGCCGCGCAAGTGCGGCATCTTGTAGACCGGCAGCGGCTGCTGGCCGCGGCCGTAGCCGCCCAGCACGCGCTGGACCTGCGGCCGCTCGGCCCACAGGTCGACGAGCGCCAACCCGTCCTCGCCGAACAGGCCGGCGATGTAGTGGCGGCCGTCGGGCGTCAGCAGCGCGTCGTAGGGCTGGCGGCCGATGCCGTCGAGCCGGGTGACGCGCGGCGACTGCGGGTCCGACAGGTCGGCAATGCAGATGGCGTCGGCGTCGAACAGCGAATAGATGAAGCGCCGCCCCGGCAGGTCGGCCAGGCCGACGACGCGCGAGCGCTTGCCCTGCGCGTCCAGCGCCGGAATGTCGGCCACCAGCGCCAGCGTGCGCGCATCGAAGACCTTGACGCCGCCGGGCTGGTAGTTCTGCGCGGCGACCAGCGTGCCGTCTTGCGAGATGGCGCCGCCGATCGAGTTGCCGGCCTGCTGCACGCGGGCCTCGATGCGGCGCGTCAGCAGGTTGACGCGCGTCAGCGCGCCGTCGCGGCCGAAGACGAAGCCGCGCGCGCCGTCGCGGGCGTAGACGATGGAGGCGTGCGAGAGGTCGCCCAGCCCTTCGATGCGGCCCAGCACCGCGGGGCGGCTGGTGTTGACGACCGCCAGGCTGCCGCTGGCGCGCTCGACCACGAGGCCGAGGTCGCCGCTGCCGACCGGATCGGCGGGCTGGATCGAAGGCGTCGCCGCGCAGCCGCCGAGCAAGGGCAATGCGACGGCGCTGGCCGCGGCGCCGGAGACGAAGGCGCGGCGCTTCATCGCGGGCCTCCGTTCAGCGCCGGCAGCCCGGCCAGCAGCTGGGCCGACATCCAGCGCGCCTCGGCCTCGCTGAGCAGGCCGCGCCAGGGCGGCATCGGCGTGCCGGGGCGGCCGTACCAGATGGTGGCGAAGACGAGCTCGGGCGAGCGCTCGCCCTCGGCCAGCGCCTGCGCCGTGATGGCCGGGCCCAGCCCGCCGGTGAGCTGCATGCCGTGGCAGGCGCCGCAATCCTGCCGCACCATGCGCAGCAGCGCCTGCTGGCGCGTGGGTTCGACGGTGGCGGGTGCCTGGGCGCTGGCGCCGGCAGCGGCGCTCAGCAGCAGGGCCAGCAGGGACAGCAAGAGCCACGGACGTGGAAGCGAAGCGGATGACATGGCGCGGGGGCAGCGGGGAGGGACAGCGGTACGAGCGGCCCTGGCAAGGCCGTGGCGCATGTTCCAGAGCCCGGCGGGCGCCGTCCTTGACCTACTTCAAGACCGCTGCGCCGGCGGACCCGGCCTGCCCTGCATCAAGGCCGCGCGGCGCCGACCAGCGGCGGCGCTTACAGCCGGCTCGGCTCGGCGGCGCTCAGCACCTGGGCGCGGCCATTGCGCTTGGCCAGCAGCAGCGCGTGGTCGGCGGCGCGCAGCAGCGCGCCGATGTCGCCCGTTTCGGTGTGGCTGTCGCAGACGCCGGCGCTGAAGCTCAGCCGCTCCAGCCGCTGGCCCGGCATGTCCAGGCTGGACGAACGCCAGCGCTGCAGCAGCCGCTCCACCAGCCGGCAGGCGGCGTCCAGCGGCGTGGCCGGCAGCAGCAGGCAGAACTCCTCGCCGCCCCAGCGGCACACCAGGTCGCTGGCGCGCGCCTCGGCGCCCAGCACCTGGCCGAAGGCGCGCAGCAGGCGGTCGCCCACGTCGTGGCCGTAGCGGTCGTTGACGGCCTTGAAGTGGTCGAGGTCGATGATCACCGCGGCCAGCGCCTGGCCGTCACGCCGCGCCTGCGCCAGCAGCGGCGGCGCCGCGTCGTTGAAGTGGCGGCGGTTGAACAGGCCGGTCAGCGCGTCGCGCGTGGCCTGCTCGCGCAGCGCGTCGCGCAGGTCTTCCACCTCGCGCACCTTGCGCTGCAACTGGCGGTTGATGGCGCTCAATTCGGCGGCCACGCGCTCGGTCTCGCGGCTGCGCGCCTCGTGGTCGCGCAGCCGGCGCTGCATGCGCGCCAGCTCGGTCTGCAGCGCCGCGGCCTGGTAGCGGGCGCGCGAGGCGGCGGCCGCGCGCCCGGCCTGCACGCGGGCGTCGGCCTTCAGCAGCAGCAAGGCGTCGTCGAGCCGGCCGTCGCGCTCGGCCAGCTCGGCCAGCAATTGCAGGCCGCTGTGGCGGATGCGCGGGCTCAAGGGGTCGTCGGCCAGCGGCTGCAGCAGCTGCTCGCGGCAAGGCGCCAGCCAGGCGCGGGCGGCGGCCGCGTCGCCATCGGCCAGCGCCAGCAGGCAGCGCGCCTGCGCCAGCTCGTGCGCCTCGTCGGCAATGCCTTCGTGGTGCGCGGCCTCGGCGGCGGCGATCAAGGCGCGGCCGCGCGGCGCTTCGCCGGCGCGCAGCGCCACCAAGGCCAGGATCTCGAAGCAGGCGGCGTTGCGGCCGCGGCCCTGCTCGTCGTCGGGGATGGTGCAGATCTCGTCGATGACGGGCAGCGCCTCGGGGGCGCGGCCCAGCTCCATCAGCGCGATGGCGCGGTTGATCAGCAGCGCGGCCAGCAGCCGCGGGTTGGTCAGCCGGCGGCAGCGCTCCAGGCCTTCGTCGATCTGCGCCAGCGCGGCGTCGAGGTCGCCCAGCTGGATCAGCTCGTGGCCCAGGTTGCAGTGCAGCGCCACGTCGAAGCCGGGCGCGTGGGTGGCCGGCGTGTCGCGCAGCGCGGCGTACATGTGGGCGAAGGCCTGCTCCGAATCGCCCAGCGACGACAGGCAGCCGGCCAGCGCGTTGAGCAGCAGGCCGCGCTGCTCGCCGCGCAGGCTTTGCAGGCCTTCGTCGCGCAGCACCTGCAGGCGCTGGTAGGCCTGCTGCAGCCGGCCCTGGCGCCACCAGGCGCGGGCGATGCCGGTTTCGGCCAGGATCTGCCCGTCGCGCCGGCCGATGGCGGCAAAGGCGTTGCCGGCTTGCTGCAGCGTCTCGATCGCTGCCGCCGGCGTGGCCAGGTTCAGGCGATTGAAGCCGAGCACCAGCAGCGCCCAGGCGCGGCCGGCGGGGTCGACATCGCTGGCCAGCGCCAGCGCCTGCTCGGCCTCGTCCACCGAACGGCGGCTGTCGGACTGCAGTTGCGTCCAGGCGCGGCGCGCCAGACGCAAGGCGGGACTGCTGTCGGCAGGTGCTAGCGGCGTCGGCATGGTCCCGATTATCTGGACCCGGCCGCCATGCGGCGGCGCGAGCCCGGCTGTTACATGCTGCGCCGGTACTGCCCGCCGACCTCGAACAGCGCGCTGGTGATCTGGCCGAGCGAGCACACGCGCACCGCGTCCATCAGCACCGCGAAGACGTTGCCGTTGTCGATCACCGCCTGCTGCAGCCGCTTCAGCATCGCCGGCGCCTCGGCGGCGTGGCGCTGGTGGAAGTCTTGCAGGCGCTGCAGCTGGCTTTGCTTCTCGTCCTCGGTGCTGCGCGCCAGCTCGATGGTCTTGTCGGCGTCGCCGTGCGGGTTGCGGAAGGTGTTGACGCCGATGATGGGGTACTCGCCGGTGTGCTTGAGCATCTCGTAGTGCAGGCTCTCTTCCTGGATCTTGCTGCGCTGGTAGCCGGTCTCCATCGCGCCGAGCACGCCGCCGCGCTCGGCGATCTTCTCGAACTCGGCCAGCACCGCTTCTTCCACCAGCTCGGTCAGCTCGTCGATGATGAAGGCGCCCTGGTTGGGGTTCTCGTTCTTCGCCAGGCCCCATTCGCGGTTGATGATCAACTGGATGGCCATCGCCCGGCGCACGCTCTCGTCGGTCGGCGTCGTGATCGCCTCGTCGTAGGCGTTGGTGTGCAGGCTGTTGCAGTTGTCGTAGATGGCGATCAGCGCCTGCAGCGTCGTGCGGATGTCGTTGAAGTCCATCTCCTGCGCGTGCAACGAACGGCCGGAGGTCT